>NZ_JAAMQU010000010.1 GCF_013522925.1 Pseudomonas japonica
CCCGCCCACCCCGGGAAGCAGCCGCCGACATGCTGCGGGTACTGGAGGGTTTGGGCGCGAACGACAGCGGCGGGTTTTTCAGCTACAGCGGGGAACGGTTGCCGTGGTAGCTCACAGTTCTACCTGAGTAACTGGCCTCTGATGACATCGTCAGCGTAAGCCTGCATGAACCACTCGGGCATATCTTCCTGATGGAAGACCAAGTGTGTACCACTGGTAACTTCCGCCAGGAGTACCGCTTCCTCCCCACTGTTATCAAAGATATAGGCTCTATCCGATGCTTCAATTGCTGCGGGTAGAAGCGCCAGTGAGCGACTGTATCGGCTGATGACCTTTTCACGGGGCACCCCGTGCCCACCATCAACGACCCGGTTTGCCACGCGGCTGGTCTTCGCTTCGAGTAACTTGCGACGGATAAAGTCGGCAACGACGGATGCATGGTATGAATTGATATCCGCCCCGTGTATACGCAACCACTTGCCATTTACTGAAATTGACGCGATATCCGATTGCATATCACCTTTCTGTAAAAGTGGATGCTGTAGAAAGAACGCGGCGACTTCGCTGGTAGTAGCGGCCGTATCAAACAGAGAAAGGTCTAACATGCCGGACGTTTTCAGGGCCTGTTCGATTTCGTCAGCATTGACGTAAGTGCTGATAAGGCTGGCAGGCAGCACGTCCTTTACTGTGCTCTTGCCGGAGCCATTCGGCCCAGCGAACATCCGCAGCCTAGCGACCGGCATGCGGGCTATGCGTCTCGAATACCTGACCTACGGTTACCTTCCGGCGGGGCTTGGCTTGGGACAGGACCTGCCTGCTTCCGTCTGGCCCGGATGAAACGATGAAAGCACCTTCAAGCTTGACCAATGTGCGCCCCAAAGCGACGGCGCGATTGTATGCCGCGCGAGTAGCAGTGGCCGCAATAAGGGGGACCTGAGCCTCCAGCTTCTCTATGAGGTCATCGGATAGTGCATCAGTTTTCGTCGCCACAACGGTCTCCTCTCATCAAGCCATTCGAGCGTTAGGCTGATAGCAAACCCGGCAATCGTCAAGCACTGACAAACACCATGTTGTACGGTCTGCATGATTAAGGCTACAAGCGCTTTTCAGGCTCACGCCCACCCAAAATGCTAACCTGCCCCCGCCTCACTCACTTGACTGGATGGAGCCTTCCCGCATGCGTTTTACTTTCGCCCTTTCCCTGTTGGCCGCCGGCGTGTTGGCCGCAGCCCCTCTGGCACAGGCGTCTACGCTGATCTACTGCTCCGAAGCGAGCCCGGCGGGCTTCGATCCGGCGCAGTACACTTCCGGCACCGAATTCGATGCGGCGGCCGAAACCGTGTTCAACCGGCTGGTGCAATTCAAGCGCGGCGGCACGGAGCTGGAGCCGGGCCTGGCGACAGGTTGGGATGTGAGTGCCGACGGCAAGACCTACACCTTCCATCTGCGCCAGGGCGTGAAGTTCCACACCACCGCGTACTTCACCCCAACACGGGACTTCACTGCCGACGACGTGCTGTTCACCTTCCAGCGCATGCTCGACAAGGAGCAGCCATTCCGTAAGGCCTACCCCAGCGAGTTCCCCTACTTCACCGACATGGAGCTTGACCAGAACATCGCCGAGGTTAAAAAGGTCGATGACCATACGGTGGTGTTCGTGCTGAAGAACACCGACGCCGCGTTCGCCGCCGACCTGGCCATGAGTTTCGCTTCTATCCAGTCCGCCGAATACGCCGCCCAGTTGCTCAAGGCTGGCCACCCCGAGCAACTCAATCAGCAGCCGGTGGGCACCGGGCCGTTCGTGTTCAACCGCTACCAGAAAGACGCCGTTATCCGTTACAAGGGCAACACCGCCTACTGGAAGCCCGAAGACGTGAAACTGGACGAGCTGATCTTCGCCATCACCCCGGATGCCGCAACGCGACTGCAGAAACTCAAGGCTGGCGAGTGCCAGGTGAGTGGCTACGCTCGGCCCGCCGACCTGGCTGAAATCAAGAAAGACCCCAAGCTCAAGGTGCTGGAACAACCCGGCTTCAACGTGGGATTCCTGGCCTACAACACCCAGCACCCGCCGCTGGACAAGCCTGAAGTGCGCCAGGCGCTGGACATGGCAATCAACAAGCAGGCCATCGTCGATACCGTGTTCCAGGGCGCGGGCCAGGTGGCGCAGAACGTGATGCCGCCCACCCAATGGTCCTACGACTCAAGCATCAAGGGCGCCGCCTACAACCCTGACAAGGCCCGGGAACTGCTGGCCGCGGCCGGGGTGAAGCCCGGCACCCAGATCAACCTGTGGGCCATGACCGTGCAGCGGGCATCGAACCCCAACGCCCGGCAGTCGGCGCAGATGATCCAGCAGGACTGGGCCAAGGTGGGCATCAAGGCCAACATCGTGAGCTATGAATGGGGCGAGTACATCAAGCGCGCCAAGGCAGGCGAGCACGACGTGATGACCTACGGCTGGACCGGCGACAACGGGGACCCGGACAACTGGCTGGGCGTGCTGTACGGCTGCAGCGCCATTGGCGGCAGCAACTATGCCCGCTGGTGCAACAAGGACGTGGATGGGCTGTTGCAGAAAGCTCGCGCCCTCACCGACCGCAACGAGCGCAGCCAGCTGTACGTTCAGGCCCAGCAGATCATTCGTCGCGAGATGCCGGTTTCCCCCATGGCGCATTCGGTGGTGTCGCAGCCCATGAGCACGCGTGTGCAGGGCTTCAAGATCAACCCGTTCGGGGTCACCGGGTTCTACGGCGTCAGCCTGCAGTAACGGGCCTTACCCCGTGGCCATGCACACGCGGTTACGGCCGTTGTGCTTGGCCTCGTACAGCGCCGCATCAGCCTTGGCCAGCAGTACCTCGGCCGCCGTATCCGGCGCACCGCAGGCAGCGCCAAGGCTGGCATACACGTCAAGCACGCCGGCCTGGGTAGTGAACGGCTTGCCGGCGATGTTCGAGCGCACCCGTTCGGCAATGGTGTGCAACTGCTCTACCGCAGTTACCCGCGACACCACCGCGAACTCCTCGCCCCCCAGCCGCAGCAGCAGGTCATGAGGGCGCAGGCTGGCGGCGATACGCCGGGCAGCTTCGATAAGCACTTCGTCCCCGATGGCATGCCCATGCTGGTCGTTGACCTGCTTGAAATGGTCCAGGTCCACGTACAGCACGCCCAGCAGTTCGTTGCCATGGCGAGCGATGTCCTGCTCCCCGGGGTAGAAATGCGCCAGTGCCGAACGGTTCCAGATCTGGGTCAGCGGGTCGAGCAACGCCCGGCGTTTTTCACGGCTCACCGCAGCGCGCAGTTGGCGAGTGTGCTCGCTCAACCCCTTGAGCTGAAGATAACCCTCCACCAGTTGCGCCAGGTCCCGCAGCCGCGCCTCCTCGTCAGGGGCCAGTGTGCGGGACGATGAACTGAGCAGGCACAGGGTACCTACGGGCAGGCCGGATCGTGCGATCAAGGGATGGCCTGCATAAAAGCGAATATTAGGCGCCCCGGTGACCAACGGATTGTCGGCGAAGCGCTCGTCATCACGGGCATCGGGCACCACGAGCGTTTTGGCGGGCTCGAGAATGGCGTGGGCGCAGAAGGAGACGTCCCGCGACGTGCTGCAGGCTTCCAGCCCCACCCGGGCCTTGAACCACTGACGGTCCTTGTCCACCAGGCTGATCAGCACCTGCTCCACCTTGAACAGGTCCTGGGTAAGGCGCACCAGCGAGTCCATGTAGGGATCGGCGGGCGTATCGAGCACGTGGAGATCGTCCAGCGAATCCTGGCGTTCGGCTTCCCGAGGGTGCAACGGAGCGACGAGCATGTGAAATGTCCGGCTGGGCGCGCATCCTGTGCATGGAACAACGGAATACCGAAAGCACGGTGGGTAGGCACCGTTTCGCTCGGCCGGCAAAAGATAGCACATTGCTACGCACCCGTGCCTTGGTGAATGCGTGCTCGCAGCGCCTCGCTAGCCCTTCGTTTCCATCAGGCAATTGCCCCCATCCACTACCAGTACTTCCCCAATGATGTAGCTGGCCTCTGGCGAAGCAAGGAATGCCACCGCCGCCGCCACTTCGGCTGGCCGCCCTGCCCGGCCGATGGGCACATAGGTAGCGGCATGGGCTTCTTCCGGCGTGCTGGATGCCGTCGCGATCCATCCCGGGGCCACGCTGTTGACGGTGATGCCCTGCGCGGCCACTTCCAGGGCCAGTGCCATGTTCAGCCCGACCATCCCCGCCTTGGCCGCGCTGTAGGCCGCTTCCCCCGGGTTACTGCCACGCGTGCCAGTGGTGGAGCTTACGTGCACGATACGGCCGTACCGCCGCTGGAGCATGCCCGGGAGTACGGCCCGGGTGAGCAAAAAGGCGCTGGTGAGGTTGCGGTTCAGCGAGAGGTTCCAGCTGGCGAGGTCCATGGACGCCACTTCGGCATAAGGCTCGGGGCTGCCCTGCATGGTCATGCCAGCATTGTTCACCAGCACATCGACCTTCCCCCAGCATGCGTGGGCCCACACCGCGAACGCCTTGACCTGCGCCTCGTCGGTAAGGTCGGCCGGTTGGCCCTGGACGGTAAAGCCCTCCTCACGAAGTTCGGCGACGCGCTGGGCGATCCGCGCGCTGCTGGCGGTGATGATCAGCCTGGCGCCTTCCTTTCCTAATCGGCGGGCAATGGCCATCCCTATACCTTCGGCACTCCCGGCTCCGCTGATCAGGGCAACCTGCCCGTCCCATGTGCGCTCGCTCATTGCATTGCTCCTTGAATCGAATGTTCGCAGGCTTGCGCCTGCTCCTACTTCCCCGAAAGGTTCGCGACTAACGGCAGGTAGCGCACTGGAGGAGCGCTAAACCACGCCAGAAGCCTGCCGATATATAGGGCATTCGGCCCCTGCCTGCCTGTTTATTCAAGAGCCCTGTTTGATGCTGCTGTTTCCCAACCTTGCCCACTCTCACGTTCAGATTGCCCGCCGCGCCATGGTGGTGGTGTCGGCATTGATCGGTGCGCTGTTTTCGCTGGCGGTGATCACGCTGTTCGTGATTGCCGGCCAGGAAAATCGGCACCAGATGGAACACAGTGAATCCGATGCTCGCCGGGCGCTGGACGCCAACCTCGACCTGTTGGCCAGGGCTGTCAAGGATTACGCCTTCTGGAACGACGCTTACACTCACGTGGGCCACCCTCGTATCGACCTCGCCTGGGCCTATGACGGAGACAACATCGGGCCATCCCTGTACCTCAATTATTCCCTGGAAGGCGTATTCATCGTCGCGCCGGACACCGCCACGCGCTACGCCATCGTGGGCGGGCATTTGAGCGAAGTGCAAGCCCGCGATTTCCTGGGTGGCGAACTGGCCCCGCTGCTTGCCCTGGCGCGCCAGCAAAGCGCCAATGAACTGCCCGGCTACGGCTTTTACACCGTGAACGGGCAGCCAGCCATCGTTTACGCTGCGGTGATCAAGCCCACCGAGCTGCCGGGCAAGGTCAAGCCCGAGTCGCTGCCTTACCTGGTGTTTGTGGACGTACTGGACACGGTCAAGCTCAACCACTGGGAGCAGAACTACGGCTTGCAGAACCTGAAGGTCGATCTCTCCGGCGCCACGGACAGCCGGCCCAGCCTTGTGGTGCAGGGCGCCACGGGGGGCGCGTTGCGGTTGCGCTGGGCTGCCGAAAACCCTGGCGACAAGTTTCTCCATTCCGTGCTGCCGGTGCTGGCTGTCACCGCCCTTGCCTTCGCCATACTCATGGCCTGGATCTACCGCTCCGGGCTTGCGGCCGCTGGCATGATCGACGACAGCAAAGCCCGCCTGGCCTTGAGCGAGGAACGCTTTCGCGCCGTGGCGGAGGCCTGCTCGGACTGGATATGGGAAACCGACCGCGACGGTCGGCTGGTCTACCTCTCCGAACGCTTCGACGTGATCACCGGCTTTGCCCGGGAAGACTGGCTTGGGCGCACGCTGTGCGAGCTACTCACATTTGACTGGAAGGCGTTCAACCGCATGGCGCTGGAGCCCGGCGCCGCCGGCAGCCGCAAGCTGGAAAGCAGCCATCTGGACAGCCTGGGGCGGCAACGCTGGTGCAGCCTGTCGGCGCGCGTGGTGCGCAGTGGCGATCGCATCAGCGGTTACCGCGGCACGGTCTCGGACGTTACCGCCGAGACCGAAGCACGGGCACACATCAAGCACCTTTCCCAACACGACGCCCTGACCGGCCTGGCGAACCGAAGCTACCTGCATGGCTATTTGCAGAAACACCTGCAGGCGGGCTCGCGCTCTGACAACCCCTTGCTGCTGCTGAGCCTGGACCTGGACCGCTTCAAGCCGATCAACGACACCTTGGGCCACGCCGCAGGCGACCAGGTGCTGTGTGAAGTGGCGAGGCGCTTGCGCAGCGCGGTACGCGACAGCGACCTGGTGGCTCGGCTGGGCGGCGATGAATTCGTGATCGTGGGCACCGACCTGCCGCTCGGTTTCGACGTGGAGCGGTTCTGTTCCCGCCTGTGCGAAGCGGTGGCGCAGCCGTTGCTGGTCGAAGGCCACGAGGTATCGGTAGGTGTAAGCATCGGCGTGGTGCTGTCGCCCCATGACGGCGCCCAGGCCAGCGACCTGCTGCGCTATGCCGACATCGCATTGTATGAAGCCAAGGGCGCGGGGCGTAACAACTGGCAGTTCTATGCTGCCGAGATGAACCAGCGCGTGCTGGAGCGGCGCCGCGTGGAAACCGACCTGCGTCAGGCCCTGCGTGGCGATCAGCTGTTCCTGGAATATCAGCCTCGTTTCGATCTGCAAGGCAACCAGCTCGCGGCCGCCGAGGCGCTGGTGCGTTGGCGGCATCCGGAACGCGGCCTGTTGCCGCCCGGGCAGTTTATTGCAGTGGCAGAGGAGTCCGGGCTGATCGTCGCGGTCAGTGACTGGGTGCTCAACACGGCGTGTAGGGAAGCCATGAGCTGGCGGGAGCCGCTCATGGTGTCGGTCAACCTCTCATCCGTAGAATTTCAGCGCGGCGATCTGGTGGCGCGCGTAGAGGCCGCACTCCAGGCCTCTGGCTTGCCCCCGGGCAGGCTGGAGCTGGAGATCACCGAAAGCGTATTGCTCAACGATGCCAACCAGGCCTTGCTGACGATGCAGCGGCTCAAGGCAGTTGGCGTGCGGTTGGCCATGGACGATTTCGGCACTGGCTACTCCTCGCTCAGCTACCTGCGCGCCTATCCTTTCGACGCGTTGAAAATCGACCGCAGCTTCATTTCAGACCTCGGCGGCTCGGCATCCAGCCACGCAATCATCCAGGCCATCATCGACCTGGGCAAGGCGTTGACGCTTACCGTAACGGCCGAAGGGATCGAAACGGATGCGCAACGCGAGGCGCTCGTCATGATCGGCTGCGAGCAGGGGCAAGGGTATCTGCTGGGGCGGCCGATGCCTGCCGAGCGCTTCAGGGCGCTGTTCGAAGGCGCGGGCTGCATGGTTTGAAATCTCTGCTACGTTGTACGATGTCCGCCAAGTGGCGGCATCACCACAACGTTATAAGAACAAGGGAAGCAAGGGATGAAAGCATCGAAGGTATTGGTTGGCCTGGCGTGCCTGTACGCCGGCATGGTTGCAGCGGCCACTCCGGAGCAGGACGTGGAGCAAGCGGTGGATCAGCTCACTCAGGCGATGTGGCACAAGGATATTCCTGCGCTGAAGGCGCTCACTGCCGATAACCTCAGCTACGGGCACTCCAGCGGCAACGTTCAGGACAAGCAGGCCTTTATCGCCGACATCGAAACCGGCCGCAGCGGCTTCAACAGCCTGAAAATGCTTAACCAGAAAATCATTCTCAGCGGCGATACCGCGCTGGTGCGCAACCACTTTTCCGCCGAGGCGGTGAACAGCGGCAAGGTGGTGCCCACCGAGATCGAGAACTTCCAGGTGTGGCAGAAGCAGCACGGCAAGTGGCTTCTGATCGGCAGGCAAGCCTTCCGCTTCTAGGCGCTTGGCGCGCCGCTACGCTGAACTCCTAACACTGGGCAACGGTCATCATATCGACACGTGAAGCCTGCACTATCGCGACGAGGGCTTATCTGATCGGCCCTCCGAGCGATTGACAGGTTCAGGCCCAGACCGGAGAGGTACTTCATGCGCGCCAGCGAAGCGACCGACGCCAGCACAAAAGCTATCAAACGCCGGGCTACTGTGATCTACCGCCGTGATGAGCAAATCCTTTTCGTGCGCAAGCGAAACGCCAAATGGAACCTGCCCGGGGGCCGGGTGGAAGCGAACGAAACCCCTCTTCAAGCGGCCCTGCGGGAGATGAGCGAGGAAACCGGGCTGGAATTCGACGAGTTGGCCTTCGTGTCGGAATTTACCGAAGACAAGGTCATCCACTTTTTGTTCGAAGCACCACAGCCCCTCTCCAAGAAGCCACGGCCTTGCAACGAGATCGACGACTGCCGCTGGTTCAGTGCCAAGGACGTGACCAAGCGCAAGGTGCGCGGGCAGATTCGATCACTGCTCAAGCAACGCGAGGCACACAAGCCTGAGCTGTCATACAACTGACATATTTGTGAAGCAATATCGCAATCCTTCACGATGACGATCAGGACCGGGTTTGGCGACCCCCATGGAGGAAATTGATGGCCCTCTCACATGAGACCTTGCGCAGTCAGATCCAGAATGCGGCCCCTGTGCTGCAGCGCCTGGACGAAGAAATGGAACGTATCGAATTCGATCCCTTGCGCCCTGCCAGCGTGGCCTCGGCGCGTGTGAAGGTCGAACAGCTGATCGATACCCTGCTTGCAGACTTCAAGGGCAAGCCGATCCTGGGCCCCCTCGCCGTGGCCCTCAAGGCTCAATACCTGGACGCGATCCAGTCCCGCGTAGCAGACGCGCGGCACGCGGCCTGAGCGGTCGCGTGGCACGGCTTACCCTGAGTGGGAAGCAGAACCACAGCGCAAGCGAACGATTCACCCGCCTCGGCGCTCTGAGCAACAACGCGGCACCGCCGCCTGCTTGAGCGCCTGCCAATGACCACCGCTACTGCTTCTCCCGCGCACGCCCTGCGGCGTGTCATCACTACTCCCCTGCTGTTGCTGTTCATCCTGGGCGACGTGCTCGGCGCCGGGGTATATGCCTTGGCTGGCACCATCGCCGCCCGGGTGGGCGGGGCCATCTGGGTGCCGTTGCTGATCGCGCTGTTCTTTGCCCTGCTCACTGCAGCCTCTTACGCCGAGCTGGTGACCAAATACCCCCGCGCTGGCGGCGCGGCCGTGTTCGCCGAGCGGGCCTTCGGCAAGCCGCTGCTGTCCTTTCTGGTGGGCTTTTCCATGCTGGCCGCTGGGGTTACCAGCGCTGCGGGGTTGGCCAAAGCATTTGCCGGGGACTACCTGGCCGCCTTCGTGCACTGGCCTGCCGGCTGGGTCGCGGCGGGCTTTTTGGTCGCCGTGGGGCTGCTGAATGCCCGCGGTATCAAGGAATCCCTGAGCGCGAACCTGGTAATGACGCTGGTGGAGCTCAGCGGGCTGGTGTTGGTGGTCATCGCCGCCGCCTGGTACACAGCCAGCGGCAATGCGGAGCCGGCACGCCTGCTGGAGGTGGACGCCAACGCGCCGGCCACGGCGATACTGGGCGCCTCCTTGCTGGCGTTCTACTCCTTCGTCGGCTTCGAAACCTCGGCGAACCTGGCTGAAGAAGTTCGGGACGTGAGCCGTGTCTATCCCCGCGCACTGTTCAGCGCCCTGCTGATTGCCGGTGCCATGTACCTGCTGGTGGGTGCCGGGGCGGCGCTGGTGTTGCCGGTGGACGCGCTCAAGGCGTCCAGCGCCCCGTTAATGGAAGTGATTGCGGCCTCCGGGCTGGGCATACCGTCTCGCTGGTTCGCGGTGATCGCCTTGATTGCCGTGGCCAACGGTGCGCTGCTCACGATGATCATGGCCAGCCGGCTGGCGTACGGCATGGCGCGTGAAGGGCTGCTCCCGACTGTGCTAGGCCGGGTGCTGGCGCAACGGCGCACACCTGGCTGGGCCATTCTGGCCACAACCGTGCTGGCCATCGCGCTTACCTTCACCAGCACGCTGGAAACCCTGGCCGAAACGGTCGTGCTGCTGTTGCTGTTCGTGTTCCTCAGCACCAACGTGGCTGTGCTGGTCCTCAAGCGCGACAAGGTAGCCACGGAGCACTTCTCGGTGCACTGGATAGTCCCTGCGTTGGCAGTGTTGTCCTGCCTGCTGCTGCTTGCCCAACAAGGGCCGGCCACCTGGCTGCGCGCGGGGCTGATGCTGGTGTTGGGGTTGATGCTGTATGGCGCGACACGCTGGGGCCGTACCCGGGCCTCACACTAGCGGCGCTCAGTAGTCTACCTTCCCCCGCCCCGCCTTGATGGTGCCGCGCTTGCCCTTGGCATCGAGGCGGCGCACTTTCGAACCGCGGGTCGGTTTGGTAGGTCAGCGGGCTTTCTCTACATGGATCGCACCCAGAATCAACTCACGCAGCCGGGCCAGAGCGTCGGCCCGGTTCTGTTCCTGGGTGCGGTACTGCTGCGCCTTGATTACCACCACGCCCTCGCTGGTGATTCGGCTGTCACGCAGCGCCAGCAGGCGCTCCTTATGAAACGCCGGTAGGGAAGATGCCTTGATGTCAAAGCGCAGGTGTACTGCGCTGGACACCTTATTCACATTCTGCCCCCCGGCACCCTGAGCACGGATGGCGCTGAGCTCTATCTCGTGGGCCGGCAGGTGAACGGTATTGGAAATTTCAAGCATCTGGGGGTTCCGGTCTGCGAAGGCGCTACGTTGACCCACACCGCAGTTTTCAGCAAGCAGGGATCCCGACAGGCCCCTCAGGCTAAGAAGCCCGCCGCATAAACGGAACAGGTCGCGATAGGATCCGACAAACGGTTATACCGCTTATCGTCTAAATCTACGGATCTGTACTGCATCGCACCGCTGTGGAAATGCCGCGGATTCCTTGACAGCCAGTAGTTGCGGGTCGCTTGAACCGTAATAGCCTTATAGTTGACGCCATTATTTTGTCTTTTCAAACGTTAGCATGCAAAGCAACGAGGCGGCATTCTGCTATACAAGTTATGGATCCACCCCCGGAGCCGGTGGATTTTTACGCGACCTGTGGCCTTCCGTAAGCGAAGCCACAGGTCCCGCTTACGCACAGGATCAAGGCAGGGCTGTTCATGGACAACATCGTAGTCGCCGATAAAACCACCTCCGAAATTTCCAGCCGCGCCTGGGGGGACCTCCAGCTTGGCCAGCCAGGGGTGGTGCAGATCCCCGTCCCGCCTGAGCAAGTCGCTGCGGTGGCTCGAAATGGCCAGGACGCCATTGTCACCCTCAAGACTGGCGAAAGGGTCACGGTCGGCAACTTCTTCAACGCGACCGCCGAGGGCGTGCGCAGCGACATGGTGTTCCAGGGCCAGGACGGCGTGCTCTGGCAGGCGCAATACAGCGCCGAAGCGTTCAACGGCTTCACATTTACTGAGCTGCCCTCGATCGATACGTTGCTGGCCGGTGCCGGGGTGGTGGGCAGTGCTACACCGGAATGGGCAATCGCCGGGCTGGGTGCATTGGGCGCAGGCGGCGCCACGGCGGCGGCTACCGGTGGGTTGGCCAATAGCGGTGGTGGTGGAGGTGGCGGCGCAGCGCCGGCCGATACCACAGCGCCCGACGCGCCGGGGTCCCTGGGACTGAGCAGTGACGGCCTGACCTTGAGCGGGCTGGGCGAAGCCGGCGCCACGGTCACGGTCAACGATGCCTTCGGCAACCGGCTGGGCAGCGGTGTCGCAGGTGCGGACGGCCGTTTCGCGGTTGTACTCACCTCCCCCCAATTGAATGGCGAAACGGTCACGGTGGTACAGGTCGATGCGGCGGGGAATGCTTCCCCACCTGCCAACCTGGTGGCCAGCGACGTCACTGCGCCGAGCGTGCCGGTGAATCTGGTGCTGGACGCTACGTTGAGCGTGCTCACCGGAACTACTGAAGCCGGTGCGACGGTGACCGTGCGCGACGCCAACGGCACCGTGCTTGGGACGGGCGTGGCCGCGGCGGACGGCACTTTCAGCCTGGCCCTGGCGCCCGCACCGGGTGCCGGAGCGGCGCTAAGCGTCAACGCTACGGACCCGGCGGGCAATACCTCCGCCGATGCCAGCCTTAATGCGCCCGCCGCACCGCCACCGCCAGATACCACCGCGCCCCTCGCGGCGACCGATGTGGCCATCAGCGGGGACGGCACCCTGCTCAGCGGCCGAGGCGAGCCCGGCGCCGTGGTTACGGTATTCGACCCGGTCGGCAATGTGCTGGCCACTGGTACCGTGGCGGCCGACGGCACCTTCGACCTTCCGGTGGTGCCGGGCATCATCAGTGGCCAGGTGCTGCAGCTCACCCTCACCGACGCCGCGGGCAATGTCTCCCCCAATTTGCCGATCCAGGCGCCGGACCTGTCCCAGCCGGCACCGCCCAGCAACCTGGTGATCAGCGCCGACGGCCTCAGCCTGACCGGTACGGCCCGGCCGGGCGCGCGGGTGCTGGTGCGCAACACCAGCGGCCAGGTGGTGGGTTCCGGGCGCAGCGCCCTGGATGGCAGCTTCACCATCGCGCTCGATGCGGCATACACAAACGGCCAGGTATTCGACGTCACCGCCGCCGATGGCAACGGCAACAGTTCGGCGCAGGCCGTGGTCACGGCGCCCGATTCAACCGTGCCGGGCGCTGTGACCGACCTGGCGGTGAGCAGTGACGGGCTGGCGCTTTCCGGGCAGGGTGAGGCCGGGGCCACGGTCACCGTCACCAACGCCTCAGGTACTGTGCTTTCCACCGGAACCGTGGCCGCCAACGGTACTTTCGTATTGGCGCTGAGCCCCGCCGCTGCCGTGGCCGCCACGCTTACCGTGCGCCAGGCCGACCCCGCAGGCAACCTGTCGCCCGACGCCACAACCAGCGTGCCGGCAGCCGCCCCGGTGACTCCGGCCGCGCTGGTGGTGACTACCGATGGCCTGACCGTGGCCGGCACCGCCACCCCCGGCGCCACGGTGGAAGTGCGTGCCGCCGACGGGACGTTGCTGGGGAGTGCCGTGGTTGCCCCGGACGGCACCTTCAGCGTGACGCTGGGCAGTGCTCAGTTGGACGGCCAGTTGCTGGACGTCGCACTGCTCGATAGCAACGCCACCCCTTCAGTCACCGCGATCCTTGCGGCGCCGGACACCACGGCGCCAGCCGCCGCTACCGACCTTGCAATCAACCCCAACGGGGCCTTGCTCAGTGGCCGCGGCGAAGTCGGCGCCCTGGTGACCGTCCGTGATGCGAACGGCACCGTGGTAGGCACGGCTACGGTGAACACCGTGGGCAGCTTCGCCGTGGCGCTGAACCCCGTTCAGATCGACGGTCAGGCATTGCAGGTAACCCTCGACGACGCGGCGGGTAACGGCTCGGCGGCCAACGGCATCACCGCGCCGGACGTCAACGGCCCCCTGCTACCCGAAGCGCTGGCGCTCGACGTGACGGGAACGCTGTTGAGCGGGCAAGGCGAGGCCGGCTCGACGGTCAGCGTCCGCGACGCCAATGGCACAGTGCTGGGCAGCGCGGTGGCCGACGCCGATGGCCGCTTCGAAGTGACCCTGGCAAGCGCCCAGATCAACGGCCAGGCCTTGCAGGTAAGCGCCGTGAATGCTGCGGGGCTCGCCTCCGGGGCCGCACCGTTCACCGCGCCGGACATTGCCCCACCTGCGGCGGTCACAAACCTTCAGGTCAATGCCCAGGGCCTGGTACTCACCGGCAGCGGCGAAGCAGGCGCTACTGTGACGGTGCTGGATGCCAGCGGCAACCCGCTGGGCACCGCACTGGTGGCTCCCGACGGCAGCTTCAGCGTTACGCTGAGCAGCCCGCAAGTGGCGGCTGAAAACCTGACGGTATGGGCTACCGATGCCGCCGGCAACATCGGCAGCGGAGTGCCTTTGACCGCGCCGGACGCTACCCCGCCGGCCGCCCTCAGCAACCTGGCGATTTCGGCCAACGGCAGCCTGGTCAGCGGTAACGGCGAAGTTGGCGCAACGGTCACTGTGAGCGATACCGGCGGCAATGCCCTGGGCACCGCTGTGGTCGGCGCCAATGGCCGCTTCGAAGTGACGCTGGGCACAGCCCAGGTGAACGGCGAGACGCTCAATGTGAGCCAGGCCGATGCGGCCGGCAATGCCACTGCGCCAGCGCCCTTGACCGCGCCGGACATCGTGGCACCTGCAGCGCCGACTACGCTCACGTTCGCCAGCGACGGTAGTAGCCTCAGCGGCCAGGGCGAAGCGTTCGCAACCGTTCGGGTACGCAGCCTGGGCGGTACGTTGCTGGGCTTTACTACCGTCAACGCTGACGGCAGCTTCAGCGTCACGCTCACCCCCGCCCAACTCAATGGGCAGGCCGTGCAGGTGGAACAGCAAGACGTCGCCGGCAACCTTTCTACCCTCATCAGCACCACCGCGCCGGACACTTCTCCTCCCGACGACGTCGATAACCTGCTACTTAGCGGCAATGGCGCCACCCTGACGGGCACCGGCGAAGCAGGCGCCCGCGTAACCGTGAGCAATGCCACGGGCACAGCCCTGGGCACTGGCACCGTAGATGTGAATGGCAACTTCAGCGTTATCCTGACCCCGGCCCAGTTGAACGGCCAGGTGCTGACCGTGACCCAGGCCGATGCCATAGGCAATACGTCGGGGCCGGTCACGGTTACCGCGAGCGATATCACCGCGCCGGCCGCCCCGACCGGGCTGGGTGTGGATGCTACCGGGCTGGTGCTCAACGGCACGGCTGAACCCAACGCCGACATCGAAGTACGCGATGCCGACGGCGCCCTGTTGGGCAGCGGCAGCGCCGACAATAACGGCGCATTCTCGATCACGTTGAACACCGCCCAGCTGAACGCTGAGGCGCTGCAGGTGACCGCCGCCGATGCCGACGGCAACGTTTCACAATCGGCTGGCATCAGCGCGCCCGACACCACCGCGCCGATAGACGTGAGAAACCTGGCGATCAGCCCGGATGGCACTACCCTCTCCGGGGTTGGCGAAGCCGGTGCCATCGTACGCGTGACCAACGCCGCCAACGTGCTGTTGGGCACCACAACTGTGGGCCCTGACGGGGTATTCACCCTTACCCTCACCCCCGCAGCCACGGCCGCGGACGTACTCACCGTAAGTGAAGCCGACCTGACCGGGAACGCCTCCGGTGCCGTTACGCTGGCCGGCCCCAACGGCACGCAGGTCACCACCCCTGCCAACCTGGCGCTGTCCAGCGATGGCTACACCCTTACCGGCACGGGCCTGGCGGGCACCACGGTAAACGTGACCGATGCCAGCGGCAGCAGCTTGGGCACCGCGCTGGTGGGCAGCGCGGGCACCTTCCGCTTGCTGATGCGCAGCGCTCAACTTAACGGCCAGCTGCTCCACGTTACCGCCAGCGACGCCAATGGCACCACCTCGGTGGCCACCTCTCTTGTCGCCGCCGACGCGACTGCCCCGGATGCACCGTTGAGCCTGGCCAGCGCCAGCGGCGGCAGCGTAATTACCGGGCGCGGCGAAGCGGGCGCTACCGTTACCGTGAGCGATGCCAGCGCAACCGTGCTCGGCACCGGCGTGGTTGCCGGTAACGGCGCCTTTACCGTGGCGATCAACCCGGCGCAGCTCAACGGCCAGGTGCTGACCGTGGTGCAGACCGACGCCGCCGGCAATGTCTCGCAAACCAACACGCTCGTAACCGCAGACCTGCAAGGGCCGGCAGCCGCCACAGGTCTGGCGGTGAACACCTACGGCACCGTGGTCAGCGGGCTGGGCGAAGCCGGGTCCACCGCTACCGTGCGTGACGCCGCCGGCACGGTGCTGGCCACCGGCACGGTCAACCAGAGCGGTGTGTTTCAGGTCACCCTGCCGATTGCCCAGAACACCGGCGAGGCGCTCACGGTTCAGCTCACCGATGCCGCAGGCAACGTGTCCCCGGCGGCTACGGTTGGCACGCCCGACAACACCGCCCCCGGCACGGTCACGGGGCTGTTGATCAGTGCCGACGGCAGCAGCCTTTCCGGGGTGGGAGAGCCTGGCGCCACCGTTGCCGTACAAACCGCCAACGGTACCGTGCTGGGGACCGGGCCGGTGGACCCCAACGGGGTCTTCACGGTCACGCTCAACCCTGCCCCGCTCAATGGCGAAACCCTGGACATCACCCAGACCGACGCCAGTGGCAACCCCTCGGTTGCGGCCAACCTCCTCGCCCCGGACATCAGCCCGCCTGCCGCGCTCAGCGGTGTGACCATCAACGCGGACGGCGTAACGGTCACCGGCCATGGCGAGCCCGGCGCCACGGTGTACGTGCGTGCCGTGGATGGCACCGTGCTGGGCACAGGCCTTGTAGCCAGCAACGGCGCCTTCAACGTGACCTTGGGTACCGCGCAACTGAATGCCCAGGTGTTGACCGTGAACCAGGAAGACCCGCCCGGCAACGAAGGGCCGGCGGCGAACCTGACAGCCCCAGACACCACAGCGCCGGCCAGCCCCAGTGACCTGGCGCTCAATGGCAGCGGCTTGCAAGTGAGCGGCCGTGCGGAAGCCGGCTCGGTGGTCACCCTGCGCGATGCCCAAGGGAACGTACTGGGCAGCGCTGCTACTGCTGCCAATGGGCTGTTCGTCGCTACCCTGAATGCGCCGCAGCTCAATGGCCAGGCATTGACAGTGACGGCCAGCGATGCCGCCGGCAACCTGTCAGCACCGGCGCCATTGGTAGCCGCAGACATCACAGCCCCCGCAGCGGTAAGCGGCCTGGCCGTTTCCACCGATGGCGCCACGCTGACCGGGCTGGGCGAAGCCGGATCGACCGTCACGGCCACCGCCACCGACGGTACCGTGCTGGGCAGCACCACGGTGGGCAGCGATGGCCGCTTCACCCTGGGTATAACGCCCGCCGCCACGATCGGGGACACTGTGGCAGTCACCGCCTCGGATGCCGCCGGCAACGCTGCCATCAGCATCCCGGTGATCGCGCCTGGGCCGCTGGCCCCCAACGTGGCCAGCAACCTGACGCTGAGCAGCGACGGCCTCACCGTGCAAGGCAGTGCCGACCCTGGGAGCCTGGTGCGGGTATACAGCGCCAGCGGGCAATTGCTCGGCACCGGGCTTGCAGGCAGCGATGGCGCCTTCACCGCGCCGTTGACAGCCGGGCAGCTCAACGGCGAAGCCCTGACGGTAATTGCCACGTCCACGGACGGCATCAATGCCGCACCGGCCGACCTGCTGGCGGCCGATGTGACAGCACCTGCCGCTGTCACCACCTTCAACCTCGCCCAGGACGGCGCTTCGTTGACCGGTTTCGCCGAAGCCGGGGCCAGGTTGCGAGTACTGGCCCAGGGTGGGCTGATTCTTGGCACCACCACCGTGGGCGCCGACGGCACCTTCGCGGTTACGCTGGTGCCGGCGCAGCTGGCTGGGCAATTGCTCACCCTCAGCCAGCTGGACGTGGCCGGCAATGAATCGCTGACCACCACCTTCCTCGCCCCTGACCTGGTGGCGCCCACCGTAGCGACCGGTCTGGCGTTGAGCCCGGACGGCGCCCTGCTGACCGGTACGGGGGAAGCCGGCGCCACGGTCAACGTGCTGGATGCCAGCGGCACCGTTCTGGGCACGGGCACTGTGCGCCTGGACGGCACCTTCCAGCTGGCCCTGATACCGGCCCAGGCCAACGGCCAGGTATTGTCAGTAACCTTGACCGACGCAGCGGGCAACGCCTCCCTGCCCGCCACGCTTACCGCGGTCGACTCTACCGCTCCAGGGGCGGTATCAGCGTTGGCGATAGGCGCCGATGGCGCGAGCATCAGCGGGCGCGGCGAAGCGGGCTCCATCGTCACGGTCGCGGATGCCGACGGCAATGTGCTGGGCACCGCCACGGTGGGCAGCACGGGCGCCTTCAGCCTGGTGCTGGGCACGCCGCTGCTCAATGCTCAGGTACTGACCGTCACCCAGGCCGATGCGGCGGGCAATGTGTCCCCGATCGCCAACCTGACCACGGTGGACCTCACCGCCCCCGATGTACTGACCAACGTGGCGATCAACGCCGCGGGTGCGGTGGTGAGCGGCAGGGGCGAAGCCGGTGCGACTGTGACCGTTCGCGACGCCGCCGGCACGCTGCTGGGCAGCACGGTGGTGTTTGCCAACGGCAGCTTCGTAGTGGCGCTAACCCCGCCGCAGATCGACAACCAGGCGCTTACCGTGCAGCAGGCGGACCCGCCCGGGAACATCAGCCAGCCGGTACAGATCGCGGCACCGGACCTTACCCCGCCCAACCTGGCCACCAACCTTGCCCTCAACAGCACCGGCGACCAGCTCAGCGGCACTGGCGAGCCGTTAGCCAGCGTGCGCATCACCCTGGCCGATGGCAGCGTGGTAGGCACCGGCAACGTGGACGCCACCGGCAATTTTCTCATCACCCTCACCAACCCGGCGGTCAACGGCGAAGCCCTGCTGGTGCGGCTGGGCGACGCGGCGGGCAATCTTTCGCCCATTGCCACCCTGAGCGCGCCGGACATCACCCCACCGGCCGCCGTCGCCAACCTGCTGATCGACGCCGCGGGCGCCGTGCTTACCGGCACTGGCGAGCCCGGCGCTACCTTGGTGGTAAGCAACGCCAACGGCGATACCCTGGCATTGGGCACGGTTGCCGCCGACGGCACCTTTGCCGTGGCCTTGACCACGCCGCAGCTCAATGGCCAGCAGCTGAGCGTGGTCCAACAGGATGCCACCGGTAACCCGTCTACCTCAGCCGGGTTGAACGCGCCCGACCTCACCCCGCCGGCTGCGCCGACGGTCGCCACCCTGACGCCGGACGGCCTGACCCTCAGCGGTAACGGGGAAGCCCGCGCCGTGATTCAGGTGAGTGCCGCCGACGGCACCGCCCTGGGCACAACCACGGTCAACGCCGCCGGCACCTGGAGCCTTACCCTGGGCAGCGCCCAGCGCAATGGCGAGCTGCTGACGGTGACCCAGACCGACACTGCCAACAACACCTCGCCCGCCCTGCCCTATCAAGCCGCAGACAGCACAGCGGCGGGAGCGGTCAGCAACCTGGCGATCAACGCCGATGGCCTGCTGCTGACCGGCCTCGCCGAGGCCGGCGCGGTGGTGAGTGTGAGCAGTGCCAACGGTACCCTGCTGGGCACCGCCACCGCAGGGATCGATGGCCGTTTTGCCTTTACCCTGCCAGCCGCGCAGTTGAACGGCGAAACACTCAGCGTGGTGCAGACCGATGCCGCGCTCAACACCTCGACAGCGGCCAGCGTAACAGCGCCGGACATTACCGGTCCGGCAGCCCCGACCATCACCAGCCTTACCGGCAACGGCACCGTTTTGGCGGGTACCGCGGAAGCGCTGAGCACGGTCACGGTGCTGGCCGCCGATGGCAGCACGCTGGGCAGCACCACCGCAGATGCCAATGGCCTCTACAGCATTACTTTGAACCCAGCCCAGGCCAACGGCGAAACCATCAGCGTGGTCGCCACAGACGTGATCGGCAACGCATCCCTGCCGTTGCCGTATGTAGTGGCGGACATCACCGCCCCAGCGGCGGTCAGCGACCTGGCGGTCAGCAACGACTACACCACCCTGGCGGGCCGCGGCGAGCCGAACGCGGTAGTGACCGTGACCCTCGGTGGCGCCTCGCTGGGCACGGCCACCGTCGACGCCAACGGTGCCTTCGTGATCACCCTTACCGGCCCGATCGCCGCGGCGGATGTATTGAGCGTGGTGCAGCGGGACGTGGCCGGCAACCCGGCAACCGCCGCCACCCTCACCGTTGCAGCCGTGCCGCCACCCCCGGCCCCCACTGCGCTGGTACTGGCCGGCGATGGCGCCTCCCTGGCCGGTACTGCCACGGCGGGCAGCCTGGTGAAGGTCTATGGCGCCACCGGCACCTTGCTGGGCAGCGCCACCGCGGCAGGCGATGGCAGTTTCAACGTGTCGCTCTCCTCGCCACAAACCAACGGGCAGGTGCTTGGCGTCACCGCCAGCACCCAGGCCGGCGGCGAGTCCATACCGGCAGCGGTGACGGCAGCCGACACCACGGCCCCAGTCGCCCTCACTGATGTAGCCATCAATGGCACCGGCGCGGTGGTAACCGCCCGCGGCGAAGTGGGCGCTACCGTGACCGTACGCGCGGCGGACGGTACGGCGCTGGGCTCCGGCATCGTGGGGGCTACAGGCACCGTGACCGTGGCGCTCGTTCCATTCCAGGCCAACGGGCAGGCGCTCAGCGCCACCCAGACCGACCTGGCCGGGAACACCTCGACGGCGGTGGCAATCACCGCCCCGGACATTACCCCACCCAGCGTCCCTGCCTCGTTGGTGCTCACCCCCAATGGGCTGACGCTCACTGGCACAGGCGAGGCCGGCGCCATCGCCCGTGTGCGCGATGCCGGCGGTACCTTACTGGGCACCGCCACCGTGGCCGCCAATGGCACCTTCTCGGTCACCCTCGGTAGCGCCCAGCTCAACGGCCAGGCCTTGAGCGTGACCCTGACGGACGCTGCCGGCAATGTGTCGATTGCCGCGCCCTTGGTGGCCGCAGACATCACCGCGCCGGGCGCCTTCACAAACCTGCAGCTAAGTACCAATGGCTTGCAGTTGAGCGGAAATGGCGAAGCGGGCGCCACGGTAAGCGTGACCAACAGCGCCGGTACCGTGCTCGGCACCGCACTGGTGGGGTTGACCGGCAGCTTCACCGTGCAGCTCAGCGCCGCCCAGCTTAATGGCCAGGTACTGACCGTGCGCCAGGCAGACCTGGCGGGTAACGCCAGCACAGGTAGCGTAACCGCCAGCGACGTCACCGCCCCCACCGCACCTGCCAGCGTGGCGGTGGCCGCCGATGGCAGCGCGGTCACCGGCACTGGTGAAGCGGGTGCCACGGCGAGCGTGTACAGCGCAAATGGCACGTTGCTCAACAGCGCCACCGTGGGCAGCAACGGGCTGTTCTCGGTAACCCTGAGCCCCGCGCAGGCGGACGGCCAGGCCCTCACCGTGCGGCTCACCGACGCCGCTGGCAACGCCTCCTCCCAGGCGAGCGTGACCGCGCCGGACATTACCCCACCCGCAGCCCCCACCACGGCGGTTGTCGGGGCAGGCGGTACGGTGGTCACGGGTACTGGCCTTGCCGGCGCGCGTATCTTCGTGCGCAACGCGTTCGGTGTACTGCTGGGCAGCGCGACAGTTGCCGCCAACGGCACCTACTCGGTAGCCTTGAGCCCGGCGCAGATCAACAGCCAGGCCCTGAGCATCACCCAGGTGGATGCGGCAGGTAACGTGTCCACCGCCGTGAGCGCCACGGCACCGGACCTCACGCCGCCCACCGCAGCCACGGTACTGGTGGTGGCCGGGGACGGCAACAGCCTCAGCGGTAGCGGCGAGGCCGGCAGTACCGTCACGGTGCGCAGCGCTACCGGCGTGACCCTGGGTACAGCGACAGTAGCCGCCAATGGCACTTTCAGCGTGGCGTTGGGCAGTGCGCAAATCAACGGCGAGGTACTCACCGTTACCCTGCGCGACAGCCATGGCAACCTGTCCACTACCAGCAGCGTGACCGCCCCGGACGTAGACGTGAACCGCCCGGTGGTGGCCAGCGACAACCTCACCACGGCAACCGTGAACCTTGCGCCGGTAATGACCACTCGCAACTACGCGGACAGCTTCACCACGGTGCTCAACGGGTTCAACAAGGTGTTCAACTTCACGGTGGCCAGCGGCACCAGCGTTGATCCCACCCTTACGCTTTCCACCACGAGCGCCCTGGCGCTCTATAACGGCGCCACGTACACCCTTCAGGTGCAGGACGCCAGTGGCAACTGGGTTACCTTGGGTAATGCCTCTGGCGGGGCACTGCTGAACGTGTTGTTGCTCGCCGGCCAGGGCGTAGTGGTGGACATCGGCACGCTGCTGGGGGGCAACTATCGCCTGGTGGTGGCCAGCAATGGCATCGGCGTGCTCACAACGGTCACCAGCAACCTTCAGCTGGATATCACCGGCCTGAACCAGTTCAACGGCACGGCCGGGGCGGTGCTCAACGGTAACGTGGTGACGGACATCGGCACCGACGGCACCGCCGACGTGACCGGGCCGGATAACGGCGCAGTGGTGCAAGTGCTGCGCAACGGCAGTTTCGTCAGCACTGCCGGCGGTACGACGGTGCAAGGCCTGTACGGCACGCTCACTATCGATGCCCAAGGCAACTACACCTACACGGCCAACGGCAGCGTAAACAGTGTGGGCAAGGTAGACGTGTTCACCTATCAACTGGTGCACCCCAACGGCCTTACCGACACCGCCAACCTGTATGTACGTATCGACAGCCCACAGGCGGCCGAAGTGTGGAACAGCGGCAACCTGGCCGCGCCAGCCACGGTGGTGGATGCCACCTTCGACGTGGCCAGTACCTCACTGACCCTGGCCAACAAGGTGACGACCAGCACCAGCGCGCTTGGCAGCCTGGCGATCCTGCTGGGCGGCGGGTCTGGTAGCTACTCGTTCAGCGTGGCCGCCGACACCGTGAGCGACCTCACCATCACGCTGGCCTCGACCAGCCTGTTGTCCTTGCTGGGCTCTGTGGTGCTGGGCCTGTACAAGCTCAACCCTGCCACCGGGCAGTACGTGCTGGTGCAAGCCTGGGGTGGCGCCGGGCTTATCGGCCTGGGTGGCGGCCTGTATGGCGTGACTATGGACGACCAGACTGCTGGCACCTATCAGGTGCGCCTGTCCACAGGCGGTATTGGCCTGCTGGCCACGGTGAACGTGGGCCTGATCAACGTCGCCACCTACAACAACCAGTTCACGGTAGGCGGCTATACCCCTGTCACCGGCAACCTGCTCACCGATACCGCTGGCGGCGGCGCGGACGTGTTGGGCTCGGCCTATACCTTCCTCAGTGTGCTCGCGGCTGGCAGCTACGTAACGCCAGGCTACAACGGCACGGCCATTGCCGGCACCTACGGCACGCTGCTGGTGAAAGCCGATGGCAGCTACACCTACACCCTCAACGCCGGGCTGACCGGGGACGCGGTGGGGCATCAGGACGTGTTCACCTACGCCCTCACCCACCCCAACGGTACCGTGGACACCGCGACCCTTACCGTGAGCCTGAACCAGGCCGGCGCTGCCGTCGCCGCCAGCACTTTCAGCACACTCAACGTGGCAAGCGATGCAGGCGCCCACACCGCGGTAGTCGCCAGCAGCACGGGCGAGACCTTGCAGGGCACCAGTGGCAACGACACGCTGGATGGCTCCCACGGTGGCGCCCTCACGCTAGTCGGGGGCGCCGGCAACGACACGCTGATCATCGTCGACCAGCAGTTTGCGTCGGTGGACGGTGGCACCGGCACCGACACCCTGGTGTGGGGAGGCGGCGCAGCCAATATCAACCTGGCCAACCTGGCGGCACGGATACATAACATCGAGGTGATCGACCTCAATACCACGGCCCCGGTAAACCTCACCCTGAGCCTCTCGGACCTGGTCAGCGTGTTGTCCAGCGACAACGACACGCTGATGATCAAGGGCAACGCCCAGGACACGGTGCACATCACCGGGCAGTGGGACGCCGGTGGCCTGCATCAGGCAGGCGGCGTGGATTACGTGCAATACAGCCCTCAGGAGGACCCCAGCCATCACCTCTGGGTACAGAGCGGTATCCAGATGGTTTGATACGAAAAGGACGGCGCCGCCCCGGCCCGGCAACCCGCCGGGGCGGCCATCACAGTAAGGGACAGCGGTGATACCAGGCTTGAACACGGTTACGCGCACACGGGCGATGCTGGCCTTCGCCGTGCTCGCTTTGAACGCTCCGGCGCACGGCGCGCCGGAACACATTGACCCCGCGCTGCTGCGAGTGAGCCCTCACCCCAGCGGCGAGGACACCACCCAGCGGCGGCCCACCCCCGCCTTGCGTAGCGCCATATCCGCGAGCGGCTTCGGCCTGAACGAGGCCGTACGGCTGGCGGTGGAATGGCACCCCAGCATCGCCCAGGCGGTGAGCGTGCTCTATCAGCAGGGCGAAGGCATCAATACCGCCGAAGCCGGCTATTACCCGCAGCTGTCGGGGGGTATCAAGGGCGGGCTGGACAGCGGCTATGACGGCGAACGGGGCAGCCAGTCCCTGAGCCTCTCGCTCAAGCAGATGCTGTACGACTTCGGCAAAGTGGACAGCGCGGTCAATGCTGCCCGCGCCAAGGCGGCCCAGGCCCAGGCGCAGCTGTTGCTGACCATCGACCAGGTGGCCCGGGACACGGCCTATGCCTACATCGAGAGCCAGCGCTACCGGGAATTGCAGGCCACGGCCGAAGCCCAGCTGCAAGGGCTGCAGAAGATCGTGGAACTGGCGCGGCAACGCAGCGACATGGGCGCCAGCACCCGGTCGGACGTAGTGCAGGCCGAGTCTCGCGTGGACGGCGGGCGCGCTACGCTGCAGGAATACCGCGCGGCCTATGCCCGCTGGCAGGCCACCCTGGCCAACCTCCTGGGCCGCGCCACCACGCCGGATGGCGATGACACCCAGCCCCCCGGCCTTGCCCAGGCCTGCGAAGCGGCCGACCCGAACAACGGCACCGACGCCTTGCCGGCCGTGCTGGCGGCCTTTGCCCAACGCGACCAGGCCCAGGCCGAGCTTGCCCAGGCGCGCGCCCAGGCCTACCCCACGGTGTCGCTGGAGCCTTCGATCAACCATTACCTAGACAACAACTACAACAAGGACAACCCCTACCTGGACCGCACCCAGGCCGGGATCTACATCAATGTTGAGGTACCGATCTACCAGGGCGGCGCCACCAGCGCGCGCACCCGTGCCGCCGGTTACGCCCTGGGTGCCGCCGATGCTGCTGAGGACGCGGCGCGCTTGCAGGCCCGTCAAGGGCTGGCCGAAGCGCGGGTGCAAACCCTCAGCCTGAGCAATCGCCTGGAAGCGCTGCGCCGTCGGCAAGGCAATATCACCGAGGCCCGAGAGCTGTATGGCCGGCAATACTTGGAGCTGGGCACGCGGCCGCTGCTGGACCTGCTCAATGCCGAGCAGGAAATTCATCAGGCCCGCTTCGACCTCACCAACACCCAGGAAGACCTGCAACGGTTGCAGGTCGACTGCCTGTACAACAGCGGTGGCATGCGCCGCGTATTCGCCCTTGAAGGGCGCAACCTTCAAGGCGTGGAGGTATTGCCATGATCGAAGCCAGCCAAGTGCCTGCCACCACCGCACCGCCGCCGGACTTCCAGCCGTGGATGGACGCGATCCTGCTGGTAGCCCGGCATTACCGCCTGGACGTTTCCCCTGAAAGCGTTCGCCTGGCTTCGCTGCACCGCGACGAGCCTTTGGAGCAGGTGGTGCGCCAGATGGCGCGTCAGGCCGGGCTTACCGCCAAGTTCAGCGGCGCGGACGCCCGGGTATTGAGCCGCTGGCGTATGCCATTGGTGCTAGAGCTGAGCGATGGCCAGGTGGGCGTAGCCCAGGGCCTGGGCGCGGACGGCGAGCTGGGCGTGGTGTTCAGCGGCGATCAGGGCCTGCAAAGCCGCCTCACCCTGGCTGAGCTGAGCGGCCAACTGCGGCGGATTTTGGTGCTACGGCCCAGCCGGCCGTTGGCCGACGCCCGCACCGACGACTACGTGGCGCCTTATGACGAACACTGGTTCCGCCGTATCGTGCTCAAGGACCTGCGGCCTTACGGGCATGTGATGCTGGCATCGCTGGTGGCCAACCTGTTGGGCATGGCCGGTGTGCTGTTCTCCATGCAGGTGTACGACCGGGTGGTACCGGCCGAATCCCTTCCCACCCTTTACGTGTTGTTCGGCGGGGTGATGCTGGCGGTGACGTTCGATTTCGTGATGCGCCTGATGCGCCTGCGGATCACCGACCTGCTGGGCAAGCGCGCCGACCTGCGTGTGTCGGATGTTGTGTACGGCCACGCGCTGCGCCTGCGCAACTCGGTGCGTCCGCGCTCCACCGGGTCATTCATCGCGCAGCTGCGCGAGTTGGAGCAGATACGCGACCTGATCACCTCCAGCACCGCAACCGCCTTGGCGGACGTGCCGTTCTTTTTCCTGTTCGCCGTGGTGTTCTACCTGATTGGCGGCCCGCTGGTGGGCATCCCGTTGGTAGCGCTGCTGGCCATGCTTATCCCCGGTGTGCTCTGCCAGCGCCGCTTGGCCCGGCTGGCCAACGCCAACCTGCGCGAGTCCGCCTTGCGCAACGCCATGCTGGTGGAAAGCATCCAGGGGCTGGACGACCTCAAGGGCCTGCAGGCCGAGCAGCGCTTCCAGCAACAGTGGAACCGCTACAACGCCGCCTCCGCGCAGAGCAGCCTGGAGCTGCGTACCCTCACCAATACCTTGGTGACCTGGACCCAGAACGTGCAGAACGCGGTGTTCGCCGTGGTGATCGTGATCGGCGCACCCATGGTGATCGGCGGCGACCTCACCACCGGTAGCCTGGTGGCGCTGTCCATGCTGGCCTCACGCATGATGGCGCCCATGGCGCAGCTCACCAGCGTGCTCACCCGCTGGCAACAGGCGAAGGTGGCGCTGCAGGGGCTGGACCGGCTGATGCGCCTGCCCGTGGACCATCCCGAGGGCAGCAGCCGCGTGCACCTGCCGGCGATCCGCGGCGACTATGCGCTGGAACAGTCCAGCTTCCGCTATAACCCCGAAGCCCCCCCCGCTCTCACGGTGGCCAGCCTGCGCATCCGCCCCGGCGAGCGCATCGCTATCCTGGGCCGCAACGGCGCGGGCAAGTCCACCTTGCTGCAGGCACTGGCTGGCAGCATGGACCTGGCCACCGGGCAGGTGACCCTGGACGGCATTGCCATCAACCACATCGACCCAGCCGACCTGCGCCGGGACGTGGGCCTGCTGCTGCTGCAAGCGCGGTTGTTCCACGGCACCCTGCGGGAGAACCTCACGCTCGGCGCGGGGCTGGCCAGCGATCAGGAACTGGTTGCCGCATTGGCCGCCACCGGCGCGTTGGACTTCGTGCGGCAGTTACCCAAGGGCCTTGACCACTTGCTGCATGAGGGTGGACTGGGGCTGTCCGGGGGGCAGCGGCAAAGCTTGCTGCTGGCCCGGCTGCTGGTGCGCCAGCCCCAAGTGCTGCTGCTGGATGAGCCGACCGCCGCGCTGGATGACGTGACCGAACGCACCTTGCTTGAAGACCTGGGCAAATGGAGCCGCGGCCGTACCCTGATCGTGGCCACCCACCGGGTAAGCGTGCTGCAACTGGTGGAGCGGATCATTGTGGTAGATAACGGACGTATCGTGATCGACGACATGCGGGACGCCGCCCTTGCACGCTTGCGCCAACCCGGAGGGCCCCAGGCATGAAACAGTTGATACCGGTTACCCCCGCGGCAAAACCCGCCGATAGCCCCTCCTACCTGGACGGCAGCGACGACACCGCAGTGGTACGCGCCAGCCGGGTAGTGTGGGTCACCGCCCTGGCGCTAGGGGCGTTCCTGCTGTGGGCCGCCAATTTCGAAGTGGTGGAGGTTTCCAACGGCACCGGCAAGGTAGTCCCCAGCTCCCGGGAACAGGTGATTCAGTCCCTTGAAGGCGGGATCGTCGCGGCGCTGAACGTGAACGAAGGCGATGTGGTGCAGCGCGGTGACGTGCTGGCCCAGCTGGACCCCACCAAGAACGAATCCAACGTGGGTGAAAGCGAAGCCAGGTACCGCGCCGCCTTGGCCAGCGTGGCGCGGCTGCAGGCCGAGGCCAGCGACCGGCCGCTGAGTTTCCCGGCGTCGTTGCAGACCTCGCCCGATCTGGTCCAGAGCGAAACCCAGCTGTACAACAGCCGCAAGCGCGGCTTGGAGGCCACCCTCAAAGGGATCAACCAGTCCCTGGCGCTGGTGCGCAGCGAACTGGAAATCACCGAAAACCTGGCCAAGATAGGCGCTTCCAGCCGGGTAGAGGTGATCCGCCTTAACCGCCAGCGCTCGGAACTGGAGCTCAAGGCCAGCGAAGCGCGTTCCGAATACGTGGTGCGCGCCCGTGAGGAACTGGCGAAGGCCAGCGCCGAGGCTGACAGCCTGGCCCAGGTGGTTCGGGGCCGTGCCGACTCGCTGTCGCGGCTTACGTTGCGCTCGCCCGTGCGTGGTGTGGTGAAGGACATCGAGGTGACCACGCTAGGGGGCGTGGTACCGCCCAACGGGCAATTGATGCAGATCGTGCCCATGGACGACCGCCTGCTGATCGAAACCCGCATCGCCCCCCGGGACATCGCCTTTATCCACCCGGGGCAGTCGGCCAAGGTGAAGATCACCGCCTACGACTATTCCATCTACGGCAGCCTGGACGGCACAGTGGTGAACATCTCGCCTGATACCTTGCAGGATGAGGCCAAGCCGGAGGTCTTCTATTACCGGGCGTACATCCGCACCGCCGATGACGTACTGCGCAACAAGGCCGGCACTACCTTCCCGATCGTGCCGGGGATGATCGCCAGCGTGGACATCCGCACGGGCGCCAAGACGGTGCTGGCCTACTTGCTCAAGCCGCTGAACAAAGCCAAGGAGGCGTTGCGCGAGCGGTGATCAGTTACCGGCCAGCCGCGCACCGCGGCCTTCGATCAGTTCCTGGGTTTCGAAGCGTTTCCATTCCCGCGCGATTTCGTTGTAGGGCATGAAAATACTTACCCGGGGCTGGTCGGCCAGGTCTGGCCGGTGCAGTGCTTGCAGGTCGCCCTTGGTAAGGTAGGCCACGTTGATACCGACCGCCTCGCCGTCCGCGGCGAACACTGGCCCGCCGGACATGCCCTTGGCGGTGGGCCCGTTGTGGGTGCCATACATCACGTTATCAGTGGCGCTCAACCGCACCATGGCCGGCAAGGCCTTGCCCGCGCCGGTGATCGGTACATACAGCGAGTTGTAGCCCACCGCCGTCAGCGTTTCGCCCGGCACATATTGGCGCCACTGCGGCGCATGGTCGGCCTTGTGGCGGAAGAACTGCACGTCCCCTTTCCCTTGGTGAACCGAACCTGACAGATAAGGCACATGCTTGACGGTGACTGCGTAGTCGTCGTTCCACTGTACGGCGCTGCCCATCAACATCAGGGGCAGCGGCCCGCCGGAATGAACCACGAAGGCTTGGTCGTAAACAGGGTCCTTGAGATAAGCGGTTGGCACTCCGTTGCACCCGCTGAGCAGCACGCAGGCTGCCAGAAGTGACTTGAAGGGAAACATGGTGATGGCTACTGGCTAGGTTGTTGTTGAAGTAGCGCGAATATGTCAGTGAGCCATCACTGGTGCCAGCACCTCTTGTCTGGATCCATGTGAACAAAATGTTCGGATCCACGATATTTAGCGGGATGTATATTTAGTGCGCTTTACAACATCTTTAAACCACCGTAGTAGAGCGGCTCAAGCGGCAAAGCGAAACATTCTTAACGGATCCAAAATGGCTGGATCCCAGATTTGTCAAGCGGGATCCAGCCGAACGGTCATTGGTTTTTTCAGGTCTCGTACCTTCTTCAACAGAATCTCTCGCTAGCTGACAAACCTGACAGTTAGCCGTCATGCTGGCGTACCGTTGAACCCGCTATAAAGCGGGTGACCCCTTCCCTCTTTTTTATAAGCTGCCCCATGCAAAAGCCCCTTCGCCTGTCGATCGCCTGTGCTGCCGTGGTCCTTCTCGTGTGCGCCGCCTGGTGGCTGAGCCGCCCCGCCAGGGCACCAGCCGCACCGGCGAAGGCCGCCGCCGTACCGGTAAAGGTGATCCAGGTGGCGTCGGCGGATGTGCCGCAACTGGTGTCGGCCATCGGCACGGTTACGCCGCTGCAAAGCGTGACCGTGCGGGCCCAGGTGGATGGCATCCTCACCCGCTTGTGGGTGAAGGAAGGTCAATTCGTTGAAAAGGGCCAATTGCTGGCTAGCATCGACGACCGCGCACTGCGTGCCAGCCTGGATCAGGCCATGGCACAGGCGGCGCAAACGCGGGCGCAATTGAAAGTGGCTGAAGTGGACCTCAAGCGTTACACCGAACTGGCCCAGGACCGCAGCATCCCGCGCCAGCAGCTGGACCAGCAGCAAGCGCTGCACGACCAACTCCAGGCAACCCTGCAAGGCAACGAGGCCGCAGCGGCAGCGGCGCGGGTGCAGCTGTCCTATACGCAGATCCGCTCGCCGCTCGCCGGCCGGGTGGGTATTCGCGCAGTGGACGAAGGTAATTTGCTACGGGTGAGCGATGCCCAAGGCCTGTTCAGCGTGACCCAGCTCGACCCTATCTCGGTGCAGTTCGCCCTTCCCCAGGCTCAGCTGCCCACGCTTCAGGCCCTGCTCAGGGCACCGGAGCAAGCGGCCGTGACCGCCTACGCCGGTGGCGACATCAATGGCGGCGAGCCACTCGCCCAGGGGCGCCTCAGCCTCATTGACAATCAAGTGTCCAGCACCACGGGCACGGTAAAAGCCAAGGCGCAGTTCGCCAACGGCGGGCAAACCCTGTGGCCGGGCCAGCTGGTGAATGTACGGCTGCAAACCCTGCTGCGCCGTAACGCTCTGGTGGTGCCCAATGCCGTGGTGCAGCGCGGCGTGAACGGCACCTATGTGTACCGCCTGCAGGGTGAGAACGTGGAAAGCGTGCCGGTGAAGGTCGTCGACCAGGCCGGCGAACGCACAGTGATCGACGGCGTAGCAGCGGGCGATAAGCTGGTAAGCGACGGCCAGTCCCGGCTCAAGCCGGGCATGCGGGTAGATGTACTACGTGACCCGCCGCCCGCGAACGCCACGACCGCCGAGGCACAGCCATGAGCGGGGTGCGCTCGCCGTCGGCCTGGTGCATCGACCACCCGATAGCCACCCTGTTGTTGATGTTTGCCCTGGTGTTGCTGGGCGGCATCGCCTTCCCCCGGCTGCCGGTGGCACCGTTGCCCGAAGCCGAATTCCCGACCATTCAGGTAATGGCACAACTGCCCGGCGCCAGCCCGGAAACCATGGCCTCCTCGGTGGCCACGCCGCTGGAGGTGCAGTTCAGCGCCATCCCCGGCGTAAGCCAGATGACCTCTACCAGCGCGTTGGGCTCCACCACCCTCACGCTGATGTTCACCCTGGACAAGAACATCGACTCTGCCGCCCAGGAGGTGCAAGCGGCGATCAACACCGCGGCGGGGCGCTTGCCTCAGGATTTGCCCAACCTGCCCACGTGGAAAAAAGTGAACCCCGGCGACAGCCCTGTACTCATCCTCGGCATCAGCTCGGCCCAGCTCACCGGGCCTGACCTCAGCGACCAGGTGGAAACGTTGCTCGCCCGGCAGATCAGCCAGATCGACGGGGTGGGCCAGGTGAACATCACCGGCCAGCAACGCCCGGCCATTCGCGTGCAAGCCCAGGCGGACAAGCTTGCCGCCGTAGGCATCACCCTGGCTGACCTGCGCGCCGCCATCCAGGCCGGCAGCCTTAACCTGGCCAAAGGCGCGCTCTACGGTGACACGCGCATATCCACCCTCGCCGCCAACGACCAACTGTTCAAGCCGGCCGACTATGCCGATCTGATCGTGGCCTACCGTGACGGCGCCCCGGTGCGCATGCGGGACGTGGCCAAGGTGGTGGCGGGGGCTGAAAACGACTACGTACAGGCATGGTCGGAGAACCAGCCCGGGGTGAACCTGGTGATCTCCCGCCAGCCCGGCGCGAATATCGTCGACACTGTGGACCGCATCCAGGCCGCATTACCGGGGCTGCAGGCGATGCTCCCGGCTTCGGTGGACATCAACGTGCTCACCGACCGCACGCAAACCATCCGCGCCTCCCTGCACGAAGTCGAGCTCACGCTGCTGATCGCCATCCTGCTGGTAGTCGCAGTGATGGCGCTGTTCCTGCGCCAGCTGTCCGCTACGTTGATCGTGTGCGCGGTGCTGGGGGTATCGCTGGTGGCCAGCTTTGCCTGGATGTACGTGCTGGGCTTCAGCCTCAACAACCTTACGCTCGTGGCCATCGTGATCGCGGTGGGGTTTGTGGTGGACGACGCCATCGTGGTGGTGGAAAACATCCACCGCTACCTGGAGCAAGGGCTGAGCCGGCGCGAAGCGGCCATTCGCGGCAGCAGCGAGATCAGCTTCACCGTGGTGTCGATCAGCTTTTCGCTGATCGCGGCCTTTATTCCGCTGCTGTTCATGGGCGGCGTGGTGGGCCGGCTGTTCAAAGAGTTCGCCCTTACCGCCACCTCTACCATCCTGCTATCGGTGCTGGTGTCGCTTACCCTGGCGCCGACACTGGCGGCGCTGTACATGAACGCGCCCAAACACCGTGCCCATTCGCGGCAGACCTTCTCCGAACGCCTGCTAGCCGGTTACGAACGGCTGCTGGGCAAGGCCCTGGACCATCAGCGCTTGATGTTGGCCATATTCGCCGTGTCGCTGGGGCTGGCCGTGGCCGGCTATGTCTACATCCCGAAGGGGTTCTTCCCCGTCCAGGACACAGGCTTTGTGCTGGGCACCAGCGAAGCGGCGGCGGACACCTCCTACGGCGACATGGTGGCGCGCCACCTGGCGTTGGCGAAAATCGTGGCGGCAGACCCCGCCGTTCGTACGTTCTCGCACTCGGTGGGTGTAACCGGCAGCAACCAGACCGTGGCCAACGGGCGCTTCTGGATTTCCCTCAAGCCTCGCGAAGACCGCAACGTGAGCGCCAGCGAATTCATCGACCGCATTCGCCCGCAGCTCGCGTCGGTGCCGGGGATTGTGCTGTACCTGCGCGCCGGGCAGGACATCAACCTCAGTTCGGGCCCCAGCCGCAGCCAGTACCAGTACGTGCTCAAAAGCAACGATGGGGATGCCTTGAACCTGTGGGCACAACGGCTGACCGAAGCCCTGCGGGAAAATTCCGCCTTCCGCGACCTGTCCAACGACCTGCAGCTGGGCGGCAGCACCACGCCTATCGAGATCGACCGTGCCGCCGCCGCGCGGTTTGGCCTGAGCGCCAGCGACGTGGACCAGGCCCTGTACGATGCCTTCGGCCAGCGCCAGGTGAGCGAATTCCAGACCCAGACCAATCAATACAAAGTGGTGCTAGAGCTGGACACCGCGCAGCGAGGGCAGGCCGAAAGCTTGAATTACTTCTACCTACGCTCGCCGCTCACCGGCGAGATGATCCCATTGGCCGCGCTGGCGCATGTGGGCACGCCGCGCAGCGGGCCGCTGTCCATCGCCCACGACGGCATGTTCCCGGCGGCCAACCTCTCCTTCAACCTCGCGCCGGGGGTGGCCTTGGGCGATGCGGTCAGCCTGCTGGAAACCACCCAGCGCGAACTGGGCATGCCGGCGAGTATCAGCGGCACCTTCCAGGGCGCGGCCCAGGCGTTTCGCAGCTCACTGGCGAGCCAGCCGTGGCTGATCCTGGCGGCGCTGGTGGCGGTGTACATCATTCTGGGCGTGCTGTACGAGAGCCTGGTGCACCCGCTCACCATCATCTCTACCCTGCCCTCTGCCGGCCTGGGCGCGTTGGCGTTGTTGTGGGCAGCCGGCCAGAGCTTCTCGATCATGGCGCTGATCGGGCTGGTGCTGTTGATCGGCATCGTGAAAAAGAACGGCATTCTGCTCATCGACTTCGCCCTGAATGCCCAGCGCAACGATGGCCTGGCGCCGCGCGAAGCCATCCGCCAGGCCTGCCTCACGCGTTTGCGGCCTATCGTGATGACCACCCTGGCGGCACTGCTGGGCGCGGTACCACTGATGCTGGGCTACGGCGCCGGCGCGGAGCTGCGCCAGCCGCTGGGCATTGCCGTGGTCGGCGGGTTGCTGGTGAGCCAGGCGCTGACGCTGTTCACCACGCCGATCATATACTTGCAGCTCGAACGCCTGTTCCACCGCCGCGCCGCCGTCGCGCCCGGCCCAGCCCCGGAGGGCCACCATGCGCATCCTGATCATCGAGGATGAAGAAAAGACCGCGGACTACCTGCACCGTGGCCTCACGGAACAGGGCTACACCGTGGACGTGGCCCATGACGGCGTGAACGGCCTGCACCTGGCGCTGGAGCTGGATTACGCGGTGATCGTGCTGGACGTGATGCTGCCCGGCCTGGACGGCTTCGGCGTGTTGCGCGCCTTGCGCGGGCGCAAGCAAACGCCGGTGATCATGCTTACCGCGCGGGAGCGCGTGGAAGATCGCATCCATGGCCTGCGTGAAGGTGCCGATGACTACCTGGGCAAACCCTTCTCGTTTCTGGAGCTTGTCGCCCGGTTGCAAGCGCTTACCCGCCGCAGCGGCGGGCATGAACCGGTGCAGATCAGCGTGGGCGACCTGTGGATTGACCTGATCAGCCGCAAGGCCCTGCGCGCCGGCCAACGGCTGGACCTCACCGCCAAGGAGTTTTCCCTGCTCACGGTACTGGCGCGGCGCCAAGGGCAGATCCTCTCGAAAACCGCCATTGCCGAGATGGTGTGGGATGTGAACTTCGACAGTGACGCCAACGTGGTGGAAGTGGCGATCAAGCGGCTGCGGGCCAAGCTCGACAACCCCTTCGAGGAAAAGCTGCTGCACACCATTCGCGGCATGGGCTATGTGCTGGAGCGCCGGCATGCGCACTGACTCCATCGCCTTTCGCCTGGGTGGGTTGTTTGCCCTGGTTGCGCTCGGGGTGTTCGTGGTCATCGGTGGCGCGCTGTACCGCCAGGTAGACAAGAGCCTCGACATATTGCCCAACGCCGAACTGGAGGCCCGCTACAGCGTACTGGAGTCGGCGATCACCCGCTTCGGCGACCCGGAGCACTGGGCCCGCTTGCACAACAAGCTGAACCTGCTCAGCGAGGAAGACAAACGCCTGCACTTCTGGGTGGTGAGTGGCGACCCCGCGTATGAATATGGGCAGCCCGATGCCGCCACCCGAGGGCTGGCCAACGGGCCGCTGGGCATTCACGACTGGCAGCGCCCCGACGGCACACCGCTCAAGGTGCTGGTGAGTACCCTGCCCGGCCATGATCAGCGGCCAGCGTTACGCTTCCTCATCGGCATTGACGTGGACAACGTGCGGCAAACCCACCACGACCTGGCCATGGCTTTGATCGGCTGCGCCGCGCTCGGGGTGTTGCTGGCCAGCGCGCTCGGCTATTGGGTGGCGCGGATCGGCCTGCGCCCGCTGCGCCGGGTGTCGCGCCAGGCGCAGCAGCTGGCGCCGCCAAAGCTTTCGGGCCGGCTGCGCCCCAGCCACCTGCCGCCCGAGCTGGAGCAATTGGTGGACGCGTTCAATGCCGCGCTGGAGCGGGTGGAAGGTGCCTATCAGCGGCTGGAATCGTTCAATGCCGATGTGGCCCACGAGTTACGCTCGCCGCTGACCAACCTGATCGGGCAAACCCAGGTAGCACTCACTCGCGGCCGCAGCGCCGAGCATTACTTCGAAGTGCTGCAATCCAACCTCGAAGACCTCGAACGCCTGCGCAACATCATCAACGACATGCTATTCCTGGCCCGCGCCGATCAAGGCGACCGCGCCCGCAATCTTGTGCCTAGCAGCCTGGCCGAGGAAGTGGCCGCATCCCTGGACTACCTGGATTTCATTCTCGAAGACGCCGGCGTGACCGTACACGTAAGTGGCGACGCTCAGGTGCGGGTGGAACGCAGCCATTTGCGCCGGGCGCTGACCAACCTGATTCACAACGCCGCCCAGCACAGCCAGCCGGGCCAGGTGATCGACGTCACCGTATTGGCCGAAGGCGAATACGTAAGTGTCGCCGTGAGCAACCCCGGCCCGCCCATCGCCGACGAACAACTACCGTTGCTGTTCGAACGCTTCTACCGCGCCGACGCCGCCCGCTACAACGAAGGCGGCAACCACGGCCTGGGCCTGGCCATCGTCAAGGCCGTGGCCTCGCTGCACGGCGGCAGCGTGTTCGCGCGCAGTGGCGGTGGGGAGAATACTTTTGGCTTGAGTTTGCCGGTGACTGGCCATGTGGCTTGAAAACTGTGAAACCGCACCGCCCCTTGTGGGAGCTGGGGGGCCGGCCATCCGGCGCAGCGGCAGGCGTAGCTCGCGAATGAGGTTAGAAAACTATTCGCGAGCTTCCCACGGCCATGCGCCAATATAGATTAGGGGTAGAGCTCCTATCCGGTGGGAAGCGGGCGCAGCTCGCGAACGGTAGCCCTACAACCTCACCTGCCCATCGATGCAGGTGCTCACATGCCCACCCAGCCAGATGTCCTTGCCGCTGCGCTCCACGTATACCCGCCCGGCACGGCCGAGCACGGTGCCCTGGCTGACCACGAAACGATCCGGCGCCAGGCCTTCGCGGTACAGCCACTGAGCGATGCCCGCATTCAAGCTGCCGGTCACCGGGTCCTCTGGCATGCCGTCATCAGCGATAAACGCGCGCACTTCGAATTGCGCCTCGCCACCGTCCAGCGCTTCATTCCACGGCGCGAACACACCGACTGCCAAGCCCTTTAGCGCGGCGTAATCGGGCTCCAGGCCCAGCACGGTGTTGCGATTCCGCAGGCGCAGCGCCAGCCAGCCGGCGCCGTTGTCCACCCATTCGGCGGATACAACCTCGGCCGGGTCCAGCCGCAAGCCGCGGCAGGCCCGCTCCAGTTCCTTGCGGGTTGGGGAGCCCGAGCGCAACAATGGCGGGCACACGAACGCCAGCTGGCCCGCTTGCTGACGCACCCGTACAAGGCCTACGCCGCATTCCTGAATGATTTCCTAACCCTTTGGTTTGCCCCCGGCTTCAAGCCACGCATGGCAGGTACCCAGCGTAGGGTGGCCGGCAAACGGCAGCTCGCGAACGGCGGTAAAGATCTGCACCCGGTAATCCGCCCCTGCTGTTGTGGGGGGCAGCACGAAGGTGGTCTCGCTGAGGTTGGTCCAGCGGGCAAACGCCTGCATCTGCTCATCGCTCAGGCCCTCGGCGTCCAGCACCACGGCAAGGGGGTTGCCCAGCAACGGCGTGGCGGTGAAGACATCGACTTGCTTGAAGCTGCGGGGGCGGGTTGGCATTGATTCGGCCTGTGTGACATCGAAAGCCTGTGATGGTAGCGCACAGTTTGTGGCCTGTTGACCCAGGCCTGCGAAAAGAGCCTACCCTGGGCCGAGCCGAGCCAGCATGTCTTTCATTACGCCGTGAATGATCTGCCGCACCAGCCGGGCTTCGCCAGCCGATAGCTGCTGCATATACGTCGTGTACCAGTGTGCTGCCCCGGCTGGCACCGTTGCGCAAAGCTTGTCCAACTCCCGGGTTGCCAGGCTTGTTGGTACGCCCAGAGCAGCAGCCATTTCCAGCACACTGGCGCGGGTTACATCGGCGTGGCAGCGCATCCCGCCTAACTTCCAGACCAGATCCGAGCCAAGCCAATCGTTGGCCGACGAATAGACAGCAGTGCATAGAAGATCGTAGTGAGGGGCCAGCTCAACGCCGTCGGGTTTTACGAAGAACGATAGGTTTTTCAGATGTGCATCGTTGTTGCCTATCAACAGGTTGAACACGAGCCACCGGAAAAGCGCTATCCGTGTTGCAGCCTTGAAGCGGCAAAGGTCGAGGATCTGGGCGAGGGTTTCGAGCGTGGCTTTCTGGTACTTCCAGATGGCCCCGATCCCCAGGAGCTGACACGCGTCAAGCACGTACAACCGTTTTGCAGGTTCCTCACCGAACGTACGATCAAAGCGCTGAATCAGGTAAACCGGTTCAGGTACGCGGCGTATCTCCACTTCAGGCACGGCGAGCCCCGCGTGCCTGGCAACCGACATTGCGAACCACTCGTTCACTACGCTGTGCGGGTAGCCCTCCGTATCGGGATGGTCCGGTTTGAGAATGTAGGTAGATGGAAAGCTGCCAACAGGCTCGAAAAGCAGTCCTTCCCGGATAGAAACGGCAAGTTTGTGCTGCGCGCCGGCGAGTGACATCCGCTTCGGAGCATTCCCGGTTAGCGATATTCGCGGCAGGGCACGAATTCTCTCGCTCAGGTGGTGATCCGTCAGAGCCTGCAAGCCACCCGTTTCCAACTGGCCATCCGGTGGAAGCAGCGTGAGCGCGCCTGCGGATTCTGCTCCATAACACGCCAGCAACCCGAAGGCGTCCGCCTGTTCGACACCAGCGTCCCTGGCCAGCAGCAGCCGGGCGCCCTCCTCAGGTAGCAGGTTATCGAAGAACCATTGAACAGGCCTCACGCTGCCGCCATCAATGACGGTACCTGCCGCCCGCGCAATGGCGGGCGAGAGATCAAAAGCCGAGGAAGAAGCCCGCCAGCTGTCCGCATAGCTGAAACGCCACAGGCCTTCATGTTCCTGCAGCTCGCCTACTTCAGCCTCGTCCAGGAACACCTGAAGCAGCCTCATGAAGGCACGTCCAGATACACCCGCACGCCAAGTTCATCCAGCAGTTGCAGCACGGTGCCAATCGCCACGCTCGCTTTGCCTTTCTCGACATCCCGCAAGGTAACGTGGCTACGCCCCACAATGGCCGCCATATCGTCCTGGCGAATACCTATGCGTTTACGCAGCTGTTGAATGATTGCCCCCACTTCCTCGGGGCTTTGCACCTGCTTATAGGACATGAGCTTCTCCAGAATCGAAGCTATAGTTTCGTTTTCGTATCCGCGACCGCAGGAGTACTACATTTCGAAACTATACCTTCGTTTTTATGAAACCAAAGCGTTTTTGCTTAAAAACGAAACCAAACCTTAGAAATATCACTTCAGATCAATCGTCTAGACTGCCTTCATCCCCCTCCGATGGACGCAGCGCATGTGCCAACACCACCCACGCAACCCCATCCTCTGCCTTATTCCTCCTTACCTGCTTGACCAGATCGCCCGCCATGGCAACAAGGCGCAGCGTGATGCCGCGTTGAGCACCCGCGCCAAGGACAGCACGTTCCGCTCGCTGCGCATGGCGGCGCAGCCCACCCGTGCCAGGGCGCAGGCAGCTACGGCGTTCGTGGGCAAGCGGCGGTCAATTTATACGGCAGACGGAACCGAAACCCTGCCTGGCACCCTGGTGCGCGGCGAGGGGCAGCCGGCAAGTGGTGACCCGGCCGTGGACGAAGCCTATGACGGGCTGGGCGCAACCTTCGATTTCTTCGCCGAGGTGTTCGACCGCAACTCCATAGACGATGCGGGCCTGGCGCTGGATGCCACCGTGCATTTCGGCAAGGGCTACAACAACGCGTTCTGGAATTCGGCGCAGATGGTGTTCGGCGACGGCGACGGGCAGTTGTTCAATCGCTTCACCGTAGCGCTCGACGTCATCGGCCATGAGCTGGCTCATGGCGTGACGGAGGATGAAGCCAAGCTGATGTATTTCAACCAGTCCGGCGCGTTGAACGAGTCCATGTCGGATGTGTTCGGCTCGCTCATCAAGCAATACGCGCTCAAGCAGACCGCGGAGACCGCCGATTGGCTGATCGGCGAGGGCCTGTTCACCAAGAAGATCAACGGCGTGGCGCTGCGTTCGATGAAGGCGCCTGGTACAGCTTTCGATGACAAGCTGCTGGGCAAGGACCCGCAGCCCGGCCATATGGACGACTTCGTGCATACCTTCGACGACAACGGCGGCGTGCACATCAATTCCGGCATTCCCAATCATGCGTTCTACCAGGTAGCCACGCGCATCGGCGGGCCGGCGTGGGAGAAAGCCGGGCGGATCTGGTACGACACCCTGCGCGACCCACGGCTGCGGCCTAACACGGGCTTTTTGCGGTTCGCCCGCATCAGCTTCGACGTGGCCGGCCGCTTGTATGGCGTGGGCGAAGGCCCGCAGCAAGCGGTGAAGGAAGGCTGGGCGGCCGTCGGGATCGCGCTATGATGATCGCCTTGAGCTGAACCACCCGGGAGCCATGCACCATGCGTATTTCGTTCTGCGAAACCGGCGGGGTAGCGGTTTTCCCCGGCCTGAGCAAGCCCCGCACCCTGGAAGTGGACACCCTCCCCCCGCCCGATCAACAGGAGCTGCGCGGGCTGGTGGAGGCTTCGCGGTTTTTTGCCTTGCCACAGGGGGAACAACCCACGCGGGCCCCAAGGGGCGCCCAGCATTACACCCTTACCGTGAGCGAAGGTGAACGCGAGCACACGGTATGCGTGCTGGCCCCAGTGGAAGCCGGGCCGTTGCAGGGGCTGGTGCAGTGTGTGCGGCGGCATATCAATGATTGAGCGTGCCGCCGCCCGCTAAAACGGCAGGTTCACCCGCAACGTAGCCGCTTGGGCACTGTAGTCACTGCGAGTCTGCACATCGTAACTCAGCGACAGTTCCGCCCCACGTGGCAACGGCGTGGCGAAGCTCAGGCCGCCGCGCATCAGCCAGGGGCTGGCCTCGCTGCCGGCGGTGGTAAAACGCTGCCCCGGCGCACCGGCGAAACTGGCGGTAGCGCTATTGTCGGCGTTGATCAGGTCGTACCCTACTCCCACGTTCAGGCTCAGCCGCGCGCCGTTCGGGCTGAAGGCATGCTCCAGCCGGCTGTCTAACCCGGCGATCAGCTGGTCCGTCTGGCGCGCATCCACCTTGAGCAGCAAGGGCGCCAGCGCGCTCACGCCGCGCTCCTGATAGCTGTCATCGCGAATATGGCTGTAGTCCAGCCGCAAGGCCGGCACCAGGCGGGTGGCTTCACTCAACTGATAGGCATGGCCGAGGCTACTGCCTACGGTAGCGATCAGGCTGGTGTATTGAGCTTTGGCATCCCCGTTCAGCCCGGCGATATCCAGGTTGCGCTGGCCATTGATGGTGTTACGGCCAGCACCGGCGTACAGCATCAGCTCGGTGTCGGGCGCCAGGGTATAGGCGTTGTAGCCGCTGAATTGCCACAGGTCCAGGCGGCTGCTTTGGGGGGATTCGAGCCCGCCCCCCACGGCATCGCCCCTGGCATAGGCGAATGCCAGGCCCACACGCTGGCTGGGTGATACGCGCGTATCGATGCCGATCACGGTGCCAGTGTTACCGCTGCGGGCATCCCGGCCTTGGCCAGCGAGGGTATTGAACGATCTGGACCAGAATTGCGCCGGTTGCCCCGGGTTGAACCCCGCACTCGTCGAGGTGGGTAGCAGGCGGGTTTGCAGGGCGTCGCTCATCTCCATCAAGGCGGCCTGACTGGCACGCAAACCAGCGCTGCCGAGCGGCACCGTCTGGCCGAGGCTGCGCGCCACTTCTGCGGTGCTGCCGGCGCTTACAAAATAAGGCACGAGCGCACTCGCGCTACCTTGGCGGATCTGTGCATCCACCACTGCGGCCACGCTGGCCAGTTCACTCCGGCCAGCGGCGGCCACTGCGGCGCGTACACCGTTGTCGGCACGGGGTGCAAGCGTGAGGTCAACCGTGTTGCCATCCTTCACCGCGCCAAAATCGAACAGCGCCGAATTACTGGTTACGCTGTAGGTGCCGTCGGATTTCAGGGTGCCAGCGCTGAGCACATTCTGCAGTTGCGCCACCCGGAACGGCTGGCTGGCGCTGGCCACGTCCACGTCAATGCGCGCCGCGCTGGGCAAGGTTGCCGTGCCGGTGACCACCAGCTTGCCGTAGTGGGTGGCGTCGTTCACCTCGGTGCGTAATACCCCGCTGCTGCGCTGGGTGTAGTCCCCAGTAATGGTTGCCGGCGTGGCAGCGCGGCTGGCAGGCGCCTGCAACACCAGCGTGCCGCGGTTCACCAGGCTGCCCACGGTCCAGCGGTCTTCTGCCTCAAGGGTGTAGCGGGCTGTGCTGTACACCGTAGCCGTAGTGGCCGGCGCATACAGCTCCCCTTCGAAGCGCGCATGGTCACCGGCGAGGTAGAGCGCATCCAGCCGGCTGTCGCTGTCCACGTACAGAGAATATCCACCTTCCCGGGCAGCGATAGAGCCTGAGTTCACCAGCCCACCGTCCACCTGCGTGTTCAACAGACGCAACGCATTGCGCCCCGCCGCCAGGAAGCCAGTGTTCACCACTTGCCCTTCGATATGCGCGCCCACGAGCACGATCGCATCGTCGCGCCCCTGCACCGCGCCACGGTTGCGGAGGTTACCGCCGATACGGCCGTTGACCATCATCAGCCCATCGCCCACGGTTTGCCCAGTGGCCAAGCCGCCTAACAACCGCCCGGTATTAGTGAAGTTGCCGCCAATTTCGGTGTCGTTCAGGCGTATGCCCTGGTAGCCGATGGCATAGCCACTGTTGAGCACATCGCCGTCGATTTCGGTGCCGAGCGAGGTGATGAACCCGTATCCGCGCGGGCCACCATTGAGCGTGCCTGAGTTGACGAGGTTGCCGGTCACGGTGCCGGCAATCATTTCCAGCCCCGCGTGGCCGGTATTGGAGGTTAAAAGACTACCGCGATTGCTCAAGTTGCCCCGGATGAAGGTGTTGTCCAGCAACAGCGCGGTGATATAGCTGCGTATCGTGCCACTGTTTTCCAGGCCGCCCAGGGTGCTGTAGCGAATGGTGTTCTGGCTGTAGCCGATGATTTCACCGGCGTTGCTCAGCCCGCCCCGCAAGGTAGAGCCGTTGATAAACAGGCCTTGGGTGGTGCCGTTGATTTCGCCGGTGTTGCTCACCCTGCCCTGCACGGTGGTGGACAGGATGCTCACACCCTCCAGCCCGCCCATCACACCTGAATTGAGCACGTCCTTCTTGATCAGCGCGTTGGCCAGCGCCAGCCCGGTGTTGCCGGCGGCCATGTTGCCAGCGTTGCGTATCGAGCCATCCAGGGTAGTGCCGTTGAGGTACAACTCCATCGTCCCGGCTTTCGTGTTGCTGATGTCCCCGGTCACGCGGCTTTCGAACACCCCTATGCCGCCTTGCACTGTGCCGCTGTTGCTTAGCGAGCCCTTCAAGGTGCTTTGCAACACCTCTACACCGTAACCGTTTTGCGGTGCTGATATCTGCCCAGCGTTGGCGAAGTTGCCTGTAAAGGTGCTGCCGCTGATCCGCACTGCCGAACCCGTGAGGCTTTCCATCACACCAGTGGCCGTATTTTGCAGGGTTCCTGTGGCTGTGGTGCCGTTGAGTACAAGGGCCTGATCACCGCTGAGGGTGCCGCTGTTATAAAGGCTATTCCCCCCGGCGGTGGCGTGTTCAAGGGTAACTGCCGCGCCGCTGCCCACAATGATCGAACCCTGCTCGGTAACCATCAGGTTCTTGTTGCGGCCAAGTACGCACGGCTCGGCCACCTGCGTATTGATCGTGCCACTGGCACAGCTGGCGTAGGCAGGCTCGGCAGTGATCAGCGCGGCCACCAGGGCAATACCGAGGCCGGTAGCCATGAATGGAGGACGAGAAACAGGTGCGCAGGCCAACTGCCGAGGCTGACCAGGGTTGACGTTGTCCATGACACGACCCTGCCTGCTAGAGGTGAAACCAAGGTATAGGCAGGTGCCGGGGATGTGTCAAAAGCAATACAAAGCCTTCCGCTGGCCGGTGTGGCCGATGACAATTGTAAAAATCAGTTGATAAGCATTATCATTTGACACCTATTTGCGAACCGTGCCATTCATGACCCGCAGCGCAGCACTCGCGGGCGCCCCTCTGGCGGCGCTCTACCAAAACCACCACAGCTGGCTGCAGGCTTGGCTGCGCAAGCGCACTGGGTGCCATCATGATGCCGCCGACCTCGCCCAGGACACTTTTGTCCGCCTGCTCGCCAGGGAGCAGGAGCTGTCGTTGCTGCGCGAACCCAGGGCCTACCTGGCGACCGTGGCGCATTCGCTGCTGGTGAACCGGTGGCGGCGGCAAGCCATCGAGCGCGCCTACCTTGAAGCGCTGGCGCAACAGCCGATCGCCGTGGCGCCCTCGCCGGAAGCTCGCGAACTGGTCATCGCTACCTTGCTGGAGGTCGACGCTCTGCTCCGGGCTTTACCGGCCAAGGTGCGCACCGCCTTCCTGCTGTCGCAGCTCGACGGCCTGGGGTACCGGGAGATCGGCGAGCGGCTGGGAGTGTCCGAACGCATGGTGAAGAAGTACATGGCGCAAGCGATGCTGCACTGCCTCACCGCGGTACAGGACTGACCCATGGCCACCTCCCATGAACCATTGGCCCATGAGGTATTGCAGCAGGCGGCTCAGTGGTTTGCGACGCTCCAAGGTGAGCATGGCACGGGCGAACGCGCCGCTTGGCAGGCGTGGATGAATACACGCCCCGAGCACCGTCAGGCATGGAACCGCGTGGAGGCCATCAGCGGCCAGTTCGCGCGTATTCCACAGCCGGTAGCGGCGCACCAAGCCTTACGCACAGACGTGAGCCGGCGTCGGTTACTCAGCATCGGAGCGGTGCTCAGTGGCGGCTGCCTTCTGGCGATGGGCGAACGTTCCGGGGCCTGGCAGGCGATGCGGGCCGACCGCAGCACCGGGCTCGGTGAGATCCGCCAGGTGCCTATGCCCGGTGGCGCGCGCCTTTGGCTCAACACCCAAAGCGCGGCGGATCTGGGGCCTGACAGCATCACCCTTTACCGCGGCGAACTGCTGCTCGAAGGTGCCATGGGGATGCGCCTGGGCACTCCCGACGGCAACCTGCGCCTGGATGGCCAGCGGGCCGGCCTGCGTGAATACCCGGGGCATACCGAGGTCATCGCCTATCAGGGCACTGTTACAGCAGAGGCTGGAGGCACCCTCCTGACGGGCCAGCGCGGCCGGTTGCGCCGTGACGGGTTGAGCCCGCTGGGCGCGCTGAACCCGGGGGCGCAAGCCTGGACCCATGGTGTCCTCCAGGCCGATAACATGCCGCTTGGGGCGTTCATTCAGGAGCTCGGCCGCTACCGACACGGCTATCTGGGGTGCGACCCCCGGGTTGCCGAGCTGCGCTTGGTGGGCGCGTTCCCCCTGGCCGAGCCCGAACGGATCTTCGCCGCGCTGGAGCGAGCCTTGCCAGTGACCGTGCGGCGGCCGTTGCCGTGGTGGCTCATAGTGCAGCCGCGCCAGCCCCTGGCGTAAAAAAAGTCAGCCGGGCGGTTCCCTTTTCCGGCGCTCGCGTGGCTTACAGGCAAAGGGCCCTCTTGTAGGCCCGCAACGCTGATAAAGGATGTGACGCATGCCCCCTCTGCCCCTTCGCCGGTTGCCCGCGCGGTCGTTGCCCCTCGCGCTGCGCGCCGCCCTCCTTGCTACCCCTGTGTTGGCTATTCAACCCGTGCAGGCGCAAACGTTGCCGAGCGCCCAGCGTGCCGCCAGCCAGCCGTACGCCATTCCCGCTGGCCCGCTGTCGTCTGCCCTGAGCCGCTTCGCCAGTGAGGCTGGAATCCTGCTGGCGGCGGACGCTCAGCTGACCCAAGGCAAGCAAAGCCCGGGCGTGCAAGGCACGTTGACCGTGGACGACGGGCTGGCTCGCCTGCTGCAAGGCAGCGGTTTGCAAGCCGTGCGCGACAGCAGTGGCAACTACAGCCTGATGAACCTTCCTGACGGGGACGGCGTTACCCTCGGGACCACCACCGTGCAAGGCTTCGCGCTGGGCAATGCGTTGGGCAGCATGGAGGGCTATAACGCGACCCACAGCAGCGTGGCGACCAAGACCAGCCTGCCGCTGGCCGAAACCTCACAGACCGTTTCGGTGGTCACCCGCCAGCAGATGGACGATCAGGGCTCGCGCACGGTTGCCCAGGCGGTTCGCTACACCCCAGGCGTGATGAGCAGCCCCTACGGCGCCACCACCCGCTACGATTACGTGGCCATGCGCGGCATCAATGACGGCTCGGTGGACAATATCTTCCTCGACGGGCAAAAGTTGCTCGGCGACAGCGGCACCTACAGCAGCCTGCAGGTAGACCCGTTCTTCATCGAGCGGATCGACATCCTCAAAGGGCCGTCTTCGGTGCTGTACGGCCGTAGCCTGCCCGGCGGCCTCGTGGCGCTGACCAGCAAGAAGCCGGAATACCAAAGCCATCGCCATCTGGAGCTGTCCTACGGCAGCCAGGACGAACGCCAGGCCGCGCTGGACCTCACCGGCCCGCTGACGGACCAGGTGGCGTATCGCCTGGCCGGCGTGGCGCGCAACGCCGGAAACCAGGTCGATGGCGTGGACGAAGAGCGCTACGCGCTGATGCCCTCCCTGAGCATCGACCTGGCCGAAGAAACCCGCCTCACCCTGCTGGCCATGCTCCAGCATGATCCCTCCAGCGGCTACCACGGCGGCCTGCCTGCCAGCGGTACGGTGACCTCGTTCAACGGCCAGCGGATATCGCGCTCGTTCTTCGAAGGTGACGACAACCTGGAGCGGTTCAAGCGCGACCAGCAGATGCTCGGCTATCAACTGGAGCACCGCTTCAACGATGTGGTTTCGGCGCGGCAAAACCTGATGTACGTGGACTCGCGGGTGGATTCGCGGCAGGTGTATCAGTATGGATATACCACCAGCGCCGGGGACCTGTACCGGGCGTACACCGGGGCCAACGAGGTGTTGCACGCCTGGAGCCTGGATAACCAGTTGCAGTTCGAATTCAACACCGGCTGGCTGAGCCACACTCTGGTCACAGGCCTGGATTACCAACGCCGCTGGGCTAAAGTGGACTATGACAGCGCCGCCGGCGCGCTCACGTCGAGCAACCCCTATACCGACTACACCCCGCCCGCCGGCCTGACCACGGCGCACCAGTACGATGAAAGCCGCCAGCTGAAACAAACCGGCCTTTACGTGCAGGACCTCATCAGCCTGGACCGCTGGCGGTTCTCCTTGGGGGCACGCCAGGATTGGGTAGACGTGGCATTCCAGCACACCGAGGACGCCTATTACGGCGACCAGTCCGATCATGACAAGGACAGCCAGTTCACTGGCCGCGTAGGCGTGCTGTATGCCTTCGACAACGGCGTTTCGCCGTATGTGAGCTATTCCGAATCGTTCAACCCGAACACCACCAGCGCGTACAACCAGACCACCACGGGCTGGGACCTGGCCCTACTCAAGCCTACCAAAGGCAAACAATACGAAGCCGGGGTCAAATACCAGCCGCCTGGCACCGATAACCTGTTCACCGCGTCGGTGTTCGAACTCACCGAATCCAACCTGGCCAGCAAGGATTCCAACGAAAGCTTCTACCGCGCGGTCGGCGAGATCGAATCCCGCGGGGTGGAACTTGAAGCGCGGGCCAAGCCGGTGAAGGATCTGGACGTGATCGCCAGCTACACCTACCTGGACGTGGAATACACCAAGGACTTCGTCGGCACCGCCGGGGTCAACAACAAGGGCAACACTCCTACCGCCGTTGCGCGCAACATGGCCTCGCTATGGGCGAGCTACCACTTCAGCGAAGATGCACTGGCGGGCCTGCAACTCGGCGCCGGCGTGCGTTACTTCGGGCGAAGCTGGGCCGACCCCGAAAACACCCTGCGCATCCCCGCCTATACCCTCTACGACGCACTGGTGGGCTACGACCTGGGCCAGGTGGGCCTCAAGGGCGTGGGCGTGCGGGTGAACCTCAACAACCTCACCGATGAAAAATACGTGGCGGCGTGCAACAGCCTGTACCAGTGCTACTACGGCGAAGGCCGCAATGTGATGGCGACGGTGAGTTACGACTTCTGAGGCAACCCCCTGAATATGGCTGACCCTACTGAACCTCCTCCGGCTTGACCACCACCCAGTTCTTGTCAGCCGTCACCGGCAGGCCCTGGGCCTTTTGAGCCTCGGCGTTCTGCTTGATCATGCCGTTGAGCTGGTCCATGTATTTGGCCTTGCGGTTGATCCATAAATGGATGCCGCCTTTGCCCACGTCCACGCTGTGGAACAGCATGTAGCCGTCGCTGGTGGGGGTGTCGCCGGCGACCAGCACAGGTTTTTTCCATTGGTCGATGTAAGTGAGGATCGCCGCCTGCTTGCCGGCCATCCAGGTGGCGGGCGTCCAGAGGTAGGGGGTGAGTTCCAGGGCAAGGTTAGCCTCGGGCTTGTAAGTGCCGGCGCTGATCTGCTTGCGCGCCGTGGTGAGCTCGCCGGTGTCACGGTTCTTCAGCAGGGTGGTTACGCCGATCACGTTCTGGGGCTTCACGTTGTAGCCGTATTTCGGGTCTGCGGCGACCATCCGCACGAGTTCTTCCGAGGCTGCGGTCATCACATACACCTCGATGCCGTTTTCCATCAGCTTGTTGTAGAGCTCGGTCTGCCCGGTGAACACCTTGGGCGGCTGCACCTCCATCGCGGTCACTTTGTCGCCGTCGAAGTAGGTGGTGGGGATGGGCTTGCCATAGGCCATCAACTCGTCCACATACCCTTTCAGTTCGTTGAGCGTAAAGCCGGAAAACACCTGAGCCACCCAGGGGTAGCAGACCATGTCGTCCACTTCGCACAGGCGATAGTAGTAACTGAACAGGCTTTCCTTGTGGTCGGCGGTGTCCTTGAACGGCACCAGCTTGAGCGAAGGGTCCAGTTTTTCCCGTGTCAGCACGCCCTTCATTTCCAGAAATGGCAGCAGCGACTCTTCCAGGTCATAGCGGTAGCTGGTGTTGTCCATGTCGAACACCGCGTAATTGCCCTTGTTGGCGTTGGCGGCGATCATGGCGTCCAGCTGTTTTGCCGCCTCGGGCGGCCAGTGCTTGAGCTCGGTAGCGGCAAGGGCAGGCCCTGCGAGGGCCAGGCAAATCGCAGCGGCAATCAGCTTCATCGGTGTGCTCCCCGGGAGATTTCAGCACCCTAACAGAGCCTTGTTGCAGCTAATGGCTAGCTACGACAACCGCCGTTCCGTTTACGCCACCGGCTTCTACAACCCGTGATCAGCTGGCAGCCGCAGCCGGCCCGGCTTCCTCCTGCGCTGCGGTGTAATGCTGCAAATGCGGCAATGCCGCGCCGTCCTCGGTGAACAAGTGGCAGCGGCCGCCGGTCACGCCGATAGCCAACGCCTGGCCGGCCGTGACCGCCAGGTGGCCCTCCCCCTTCACCGTGAACTCCTGGCCGTCGACAGCGACCGCGTGGGTAAAGGTTTCCCCGCCCAGGTGCTCTACCACAATTGCCTGTGCGGCGATGCGGGCATCGCCCTGGCCGTTGGCATACAAGTGCTCCGGCCGCAGGCCCAGGGTAAGGCTAGCCCCGGGTTGAACGCCGCCGGCCTGCACCGGCACCAACAGCCGTTCCCCTCCCGGCAAGCTCACATGCACGCCCTCGGGCCCGACCGCCAGCACCGGCACCTGCAAAAACCGCATCTGGGGCGAACCGATGAACCCCGCCACGAACCGGTTGCGCGGGTGGTGATACAGCTCCAGCGGGGAGCCCACCTGCTCGATGCCACCCTTGTTCAGCACTACGATCTTGTCAGCCAGGGTCATGGCTTCGACCTGGTCGTGGGTCACGTAGATCATGGTGGCTTGCAGCTGGGCATGCAGCTTGGCGATTTCGATGCGCATCTGCACCCGCAGCGACGCGTCGAGGTTGGACAGCGGCTCGTCGAGCAGGAACACCTGCGGCTCATGCACGATCGCCCTGCCGATGGCCACCCTCTGCCGTTGCCCACCCGACAGCGCCTTGGGCTTGCGCTGCAGCAGCGGCTCAAGCTGGAGGATGCGAGCGGCGTTATGCACTTTTTCCTCGATACGAGCCTTGTCCACTTTCTGCATTTTCAGGCCGAAGGCGATGTTGTCGTACACGCTCATGTGCGGGTACAGCGCGTAAGACTGGAACACCATCGCCACCCCGCGGTCCGCGGGCTCCAGCGCGGTCACGTCGCGAGTGCCGATGTGAATGCTGCCCGCGGTGATGTTCTCAAGGCCCGCGATGCTGCGCAGCAAGGTGGACTTGCCACAGCCGGACGGCCCCACGAATACCACGAACTCGCGGCTGGCAATGCTCAGCTCGATGTCATGCAGCACCTTGATGTCGCCGTAGGCTTTTTCCACGCCATGCAGGCTGAGCTCGGTCACAGTCGTTACCCCTGTTTCTTGTTCTGGATGGGCAGTGCCCGCGTGTTGCTGCGGGTGTGTAACGAAGCCGCGATCGGCGGCTTGACAGGCAAGCAATTCACTCTACGATCATTTGTAATTCCAAAAATACAAATGTCAAGGAGCAGCCATGCGCGCAGCCTACATCCACGGGGTGCGAGACGTTCGAATCGCCGAACGGCCCCAGCCAGTCCCGGGCCCGGGCGAGATACTGCTCAAGGTGAGCGCGGTGGGCATTTGTGGCAGCGACCTGCACTACTACAAGGAAGCCGCCATCGGCCACGCCCGTATCACCCAGCCGTTCATCTGCGGCCACGAGTTCGCCGGCTATGTGGTAGGCGACCACCCACAGCATGATCTTGCCGACGGGCAACTTGTAGCCGTTGACCCTGCCAAGCCCTGCGGCCATTGCGAATGGTGCCACCGCGGGCATGTCAACCTGTGCCCGCACGTACAGTTTCTGGGCTCGCCGCCCAACCTGCACGGCGCCATGACTGAGTACATCGTAGTCTCGCCAAGCCAGATCTACCCGGTGCCGCCCAACTTCACCAGTGTGCAGGCGGCGATGCTCGAACCGCTGGGCGTGGCGATCCATGCCATAGACCTGGCCAAGACCAAACGCGTGCTGGAAACGGTCGCAATCATCGGCTGCGGGCCAATCGGCCTGTGCCTGTTGCAGCTGGCGCGCATGAGCTGCAAGGACGCGATCTACGCCATCGACCCCATCGACTATCGCACCGACAAGGCTGCGCAACTGGGGGCCACCAAGGTAGCGGCGCACCATAGCGCCATCGCCGAGTGGACCGACGGCCGCGGCGTTGACCTGGTGCTGGAGGCGACCAACTCGCCGGAAGGCTTCCAGATTGCCGCCGACACCGCGCGCATCGGCGGCCGGGTGGTGCTGGTGGGCATTCCCGACGGCGACCAATACACGCCGCTGAGTGCGTCGGTGTTGCGGCGCAAAGGGCTGGACGTACGCATGTCCCGGCGCATGGGGCATGTGTACGACCGCGCGATCAAGCTGGTGGCCGATGGCCGGGTTGATGTGGATTGCCTGGTCACCCACCGCTTCGAGCTGGGCCGCGCCGCAGATGCCTTCCAGTACCCGGCGGAGTTCATCGACGGAGCGTTGAAAACGGTCATTTTGCCTAACCCGGGTTAGTGCCACCCCCCTCACGTGACGTTCACCCACAACAATAAAAGAGAGGTTGCGTACATGAACAAGCCTGTTTGCCGGGCCCTGGCCCTCGGCCTTGCCCTGGGCAGCGTCGGCGCCCACGCCTGGACCCTCGAAGAAGCCGCCAAGCCGTACAAGGGCACTACCATCAAGGCGATTTTCCTCGACCGCCCCGGTTACGCCGCCGCCATCAAGCTGTTGCCACAGTTCGAAAAGGCCACCGGCATCAAGGTCAGCTACGAAACCGTGCCTTACGAAAACAGCCGCGAACGCGAGGTGCTCAGCTTCACCTCCGGCGACGAACTGGACGTGGTGCTCACGGACGTGGTGTGGATCGGTGAATTCGCCGGCAACGGCTGGCTGGAGCCGGTCAAGACCTTCACCGGCAACAAGGCGCTGGCCGACCCGGACCTGAAGCTGGACGGCTTTTTCCCGATCCTGCTCAAATCCTTCGGCGGCTGGGGCGATGAACTGTACGGCCTGCCTTTCGATAACTATTCCGGGCTGCTGTTCTACAACAAGTGCCTGCTCAAGGACGCCGGCTTCGACAAGCCACCGGCCACCTGGGATGAACTGCTGCACACCTACGCGCCCAAGCTCACCGACGCCGGCAAGGGGCAGTACGCCTACGCGCTGCAATCACGACGGGGCGAAACCCAGTCGGCAGACAGCTTCATGCGCATGCTCTGGCCGTTTGGCGGCTCGCTGCTTGACGCCAACTTCAAATCCAACCTCAATTCGAAGGAATCCCAGGCCGGGCTTCAGTTCCGCCAGGACCTGATGAAGTTCATGCCCCCGGGCATCGTCGATTATGACCACAACGAGGCGGTGAACGCGCTGGCCCAGGGCAAGGTGGCAATGATCACCGAGTGGTCGGCGTTCTACAGCACCTTGGCCGACCCGAACAAATCCAAGATCACCAGCTGCCTGGCCGTGGCCACCGAGCCCAAAGGCCCCGCCGGGCTGAAGCCCGCACTGGGCGGTTTCTCCCTGGGCGTGAACGCCAACAGTTCGGAAGAGAAAAAAGCCGCGGCCTGGCTGTTCATTCAGTGGGTAACCTCTGAAGCCATGGCCAAGCCCTACCTGGAAGCCGGTGGCGTGAGCGGGCGCACCAGCGTGTACAAAGACGCTGACGTGCAAAAACGCTACCCATTCGTGCAGCCCATGGTGACCTCATGGGAAGGCGGCGTGCCCGACTACCGGCCACGCTTCCCCGAGTGGCCGGAAGTGTCTGAAGTGATCGGCGAGCACGGCACTGCCATGATGTTGGGCAAGGCCAGCGTAAGCGACGGCGCCAAGACCATTGGCGCCCGCGTGGAAGACATCCTGGGCAAGGCCGGTTACTACAAAGGCGACAAGCCCCTGCGTAAATGACCGGAACCGGCGCCTTGGCTTCCCAGCCTTGGCGCCATGGGTGCACACACTTGCGGAGGAACGCCGGCATGCCGGGCAAACCTGTACGCGAACTGGGCCCAGCCCTGTGGAACAACACCCGCGCGGCGCTGGCGTTTCTGGCGCCAGCGACCGTGGCGCTGGCATTGATCGGGATATTCCCCACCGTGTTCGCGCTGGTGAACTCGTTCCGCCAATACAACCTGGCCCGGCCGAAAGACCCTACCCCATTCATTGGCGTGGACAATTACCTGAGCGTGCTGCAAGACCCATCCTTCTGGGCGGCGCTGGGCCGCACGTTCAGCTTCTTGCTTACCGTGTTGCCCGTTCAACTGGCACTGGGCTTGATCATCGCGCTGTTGCTGCACAAGCCTGGCTTGAGCGGCTTCAAGTTGCTGGCGCGGATGAGCCTGGTGGTGCCGCTGGCCACCGCGCCGGCCGTGGCGGGCTTGATCGGGCGGCTGATTTTCAACCGGGACTTCGGTGTGGCCAATGCCCTGCTGGGCATGGCCGGGACAGGCCCGGTGGAATGGCTGGGCGACCCGCTCAATGCCTTCTTCGCCGTGGCGCTGATGGACATCTGGCAGTGGACACCCTTCTGCGCGCTGGTGCTGCTGGCGGGCCTGACCATGGTACCCACCGAAGTGGAAGAAGCCGCGCGGCTGGAAACCCGCAGCCGCTGGCAGGTGCTGCGCTATGTACAACTGCCCTTTTTGCTGCCTAGCGTGACGGTGATCCTGATCCTGCGCACCGCCGACGTACTGAAGATGTTCGATACCGTGTTCACCATGACCCGGGGCGGGCCGGGTGCGGCCACGGAACTGGTGAGCGTGTACATCCAGCGCGTGGGCTTTCGTGTGTTCGATCAGGGCGTGGCCTCGGCTCAGGCGATTCTGCTGTTGATCGTCACCATCGTGTTGGCGCGGCTGTATATCCGATTCGTTTACCGGGAGGTTTGACATGAGCACCTTGGCTACGCCCGCCGGCGCGGCGCACAGCATTGCACGCCCCCGCATCCGGATTCATGCCTGGCACTTGGTCGGGCTGCTGGCCATCGTGCTGTTCGCGGTGTTCCCGTTCTACTGGATGGTCGCCACCAGCATGAAGACCCAGGCCGAAGCCCTGGCCTCGCCGCCGGTATGGCTGTTCACGCCGCGGCTGGATAACTACACCCAGGTGCTGTTCCAGCGCGACGTGCTGAGCAGCCTGGGCAACTCCCTGATTGTGGCGTTGAGCACCACGGCGCTGGCGGTGGGGCTGGGCACCCCGGCGGCGTATGCGCTGGCGCGCTTCGAATTCCGCGGCAAGCAGGATCTGTGGTTCTGGTTCATCACTAACCGCATGCTTAGCCCGATTGTGGTGGCGCTGCCGGTGTACCTGATGGCACGTACCCTCAATTTGATCGACACCCATCTGGTGCTGATCCTGGTGTACCTGACCTTCAACCTGCCGATCGTGGTATGGATCTGCACCGACCAGTTTCGCGGCGTGCCCAAGGACCTGGACGAAGCTGCACGGCTTTCGGGCGCGTCGCGCTGGGCGATCTTCTGGCGCATCGCGCTGCCCCTGGCCATGCCGGGCGTGGCGGTATCAGCGATCTTCTCGTTCATTTTCTCCTGGAACGAACTGTTGTATGCCCTGGTGCTTACCCGCAACAACGCCCGTACCGCGCCGGTGAGCGCTACCAGCTTCATGAGCGGCTACGACCTGCCGTGGGGCGAAATCACCGCGACCGGCACGCTGATCGTGTTCCCGGTGGTGATTTTCGCGTTGATGGTTTCGCGGCATCTGGTACAAGGGCTGACCATGGGCGCGGTGAAATAGCGCGCACGCATTACGGGCCAAGGGAACACACCGTGCACATTCGTCCACCTGATTTTGCAGACGCCGACACGGTCAATGCCGACGACCAGCTGAACATCCGCATCGCCTGGTATTACTACGTTACCGACATGACCCAGCAGCAGATTGCCGACCGCTTCGGCATTACCCGCGCGCGGGTCAACAAGGCCCTGGCCGCCAGCCGGGAAAACGGCGTAGTGCAGATCCGTATCAATTCCCCGCTGGCCAGTTGCGTGGCGCTGGAGCACCAACTTCAGGATCGCTATGGCCTGCAACGGGCTGTGGTGGTGCCCACGCCCGACGACCCGAGGATGATTTTCCGCGTACTGGGCGTAGGCGTAGCGCCGCGGGTTCAGGATCATGTAGGCGAAGGCAGCATCGTGGCCGTGGGCTGGGGGCGTACGCTGCGCGAAGCTGTTCGCGAGCTGCAAGGCCGCGCATTGCCAGGGGTTACCGTGCTGTCGTTGCTGGGCGGGCTTCACTACGGCTCGGCGAACAATACCGTAGAGATTGCCTCCAGCCTGGCCGGGCTGTTCGGCGGCGAGTACTACTACCTCGCGGCGCCGGTGTTCGCCCCTTCCGAGCATTACCGCGACATGATCCTGGCTGAGGCCTCGGTGCAGGCCGTGCTGGGCAAGGCGAAGCAGGCCGACCTCGCGCTGCTCACCGTGGGCGACCTGACCGAGCGCTCGTTGATGCTGGAGCTGGGGCTGGTGAATCCCGAAGACGGCGACAGCCTCAAAGCTGCCGGGGCCGTGGGCGACCTGCTTGGCCGCTGGCTGAACGCCGACGGCGAGGAAGTGGATCACCCCCTCAACCGCCGCGCCGTGTCCATCGAGCTGGAAGACCTGCGCCGGATCAAGCACGTGGTGCTGGTGTCCGGCGGGCCGTACAAGGCTGAGATCATCCGCGCCGTGCTCAAGCGCGGCTTCGTGCATGAACTGGTGATCGACGAAGCGGCGGCGCAGGAGTTGTTGTAGCCGCTGTCGCTACCTCCTGAGCCCCGCCAGCCGCGGATACAGCGGCCGCAGGGCGGGATAAAGGTCGCTGTACACCGCCAGCAGTTCAGCATGGAAGCCCCGCTCGGCCAAGGTGGGCATGAGGGTTTCGCCGCCCTGGGTCATGGCCGCCGCAGCGGAGGCGAAGTCCTCGTACCAGCCCGCACCCACGGCGGCGGCGATACCGGCGCCCAGGCTGGAGGCTTCCTGTGTGGTGGCCCGCACCACGGGCCGGTCGCAGATGTCAGCCACGATCTGACACCACACACGGCTGGCCGCGCCACCGCCAATGGCCACGAACTGTTCCACCGTACCGCCAGTGGCCTGAAGCACAGCCCGGGTGGCCACCGCCTGCTCCAGGGCGATGCCTTCAAGCAGTGCGCGGTAAATCTCGCCACGGCCATGTTCCGGCCCCAGGCCCAGCAGGCAGCCCCGCGCCTGGGCATCCCACCACGGGTTCATCACCCCATTCCAGTAGGGCAACAACAGCAACCCACCACTGCCTGGCGGGGCCTTCGCAGCTTCGGCTTCCAGCATCGGCAGGCAACTGGCTGGGTCCAGCCCGAAGAATTGCCGCACCAAGGTGTTTACCAACAACGTACCTGCACGCAGCGAAGTCTCCAGCACATAGCCCTGACGGTCGATCGCGCACATCGTTCGAAACGCTGGGTCGACCGCTGGCGTTTCGCAGTACAGCCCCGACACCACGGCGGTACCAAGGTTGAGATAAGCGACGCCGGGGCGCACCATGCCAACCCCCAGGCCACCCGCCTGGCCATCGCCACCGCCCGCCACCACCGGTGTACCGGCTGGCACGCCGGTGGTGGCCGCTGCAACCGTACTCACTTCACCCAGCACCTTGCCCGGCGCCATGGCTTGAGCAAACACCTGCGCGGCCACCTTGCCAGGGAGGGCATCGAGCACTTCCTGCGCCCAGCAGTGCCCGGCAATGTCGAAGGCCCCGAAGGGGTCGGCGCTAGCCCAGCTGGTGGCGAATTCACCAGTGAGCTGGCGCACCAGCCAGGCGTGAGGGTCATACACGTGAGCAACCTGAGCGAACAGCTCCGGCTCGGCGCTGGCCATCCACGCCAGGCTGTAGATCGCCGGCGACCAGTCATAGGGTTTGCCGGTGAGCGCATGCAAGCGCTCACGCCCTACCCGCTCGGCCACACCAGCCACTTGATGCTGGCGGCGCTCGTCCAGCCACAACAGCGCCGGGCGCAGCAGGCGGTCATGGGCGTCTGTCACTGCCAGGGTTTCACGCTGGTTGACCACCGCCAGTGCCGCCACAGTGTGCCCGTTCAGTTGCGCCATCACGGCTTGAAGCGCCGCCTGGGCCGCCGCCCACCATTCATGCGGGCTTTGCTCATAGGCGCCCGGCATGGGCTGCTGCAGCGTGAGCGGTGCCCGTGCCTGGGCAACCAGGTTGCCCGTAGCGTCCCAGGCGATGGCCTTGCAGGTGGTTGTACTCAGATCGATGCCGATAACGACGTTGGCCATGGGCCGCCCCTGCGCTGGTTGTTATTTTTTGATAGCAACAGCCTAGCGCAACGCCGGGTACACCACCGCGCCCGGCATCAGCTTTCGGCTGGCCACCGTTCGAGTACCTGCACGAACCGCTTGAGCCAGGCGTTGGCCTGGCTGCCATCCAGCACGCGATGGTCGATGGTGAGGGTGACATAGGCGCGCGGCCGCACTTGCAGGGTGTCGATACCGTCCACCTCCTTGACCACCACCCGCTTCTCCAGCGCGCCAATCCCCAAAATCGCCGATTGCGGCTGGTTGATGATGATGGGCGTGGCCAGCAGTGTGCCGGCCACCCCATGGTTGGACAGCGTGAAGGTGCCTCCCTGAAGATCAGCGGCCCGCAGGCGACCTGCGCGCGCGGCCTCGGTCTGCTCCTGCAACCGCCGGGCGATACCCAGCAGCGAAAGCTCCTGCACCCGATGAACCACCGGCACCACCAGGCCTTCATCACCCAGGGCAGTACCTACGCCGATGTTGATGTCTTCGAACAACTCCAGCTCATCGTCATGCCAACGACTGTTCACGGCCGGCGCGGCGGCCATGGCCTGGGCGGCAGCGGCGAGGAAATAGGCGGTGAAGGTGAGCGCACCGCGCTGCTCGGCGAACCGTGCCTTGTGCGCGTTGCGGTGGGCGATGATGGCGCTGAAATCGGCTTCCACCATGGCTGTCACATGCGGAGCGGTGCTCACCGAGCGCTGCATGTGCTCGGCGATGGCCCTGCGCATGGGGCTGTGGGGTATGCGTGCTGCCACGCGGGGGCCCGAGCCTTCCATGGGCACAGGCGCCGGTGTCGTGGCACGCTGTTCCAGTACCGCCACCACATCAGCCCGGGTCAGCCGCCCGCCGCGCCCGGTGCCTCGGCCCTTGAGCTGTTCGGCGCTCAGGCCGTTGTCCGCCAGCAAACGGCGCACGGAAGGTGACAGCCGGGTCTCGACCGGGTCGGCGAGCGGTTCCGGGGCAGGCTGGGGTAACGTTGCCTGCAGCGGCCCCACGCTCACCCTGCCTAGCACGGCGCCGGGTTCGGCTGCCCCGCCTTCCTCCAGCACCACCTGCAAATGCCCGGCGCATGGCGCGCACACTTCCACCACCACCTTGTCGGTTTCCAGCTCCGCAACCGGCTCGTCCTGGCTCACCTCGGCGCCAGCGCCCTTGAGCCAGGTGCGCAGCACAGCGCGGGTACCTTCCTGCTGCAGGGGGGCAAGGATGTTCTGATGGTCCAGTGTCATGTCGTTCATCTCAAAACCCCAGCAGTTCATCGAGCTTTGCCTGGATGCCCGCCACCGACGGCAGCACCGCTTCGAGTAGCGTGGGGTGATGAGGGCTAGGGATGTCGGGCATGGTCAACCGGGACACCGGCGCGTCGAGGTCCAGGAAGGCCTCGTCTGCCACCACCGCCGCCACTTCCGCGCCGAAGCCTGCGGTACCCAGGTCTTCATGCACGATGAGGCAGCGGTGGGTCTTGCGCACCGAGGCCAGTACCGCTTCCCGGTCCCAGGGCATCAGCGTGCGCAGGTCCAGCAGGTCCACGGGCCGGCCTTGCGCGGCCGCTTCGCAGCGTTCCACCATTGCGCCCCAAGCCACCACGGTAATGCCATCGCTGCTGAGCACCTGACGGGCCTTGCCGAACGGCAGCGTGAAGTTGTCGCCAGGGTAGCAGCGGCGCGCCGAAGCCGCATCGAGCATGGCGCGGTGCTCAAAAAAGATCACCGGGTCGTTTCCGCGCAGCGCTGTGCGCAGCAGCCCTACGGCGTCCTCGGCGTTGGAGGGCACGGCCACCTTCCAGCCGGGGGAATGCACGAACTGCACTTCGTTGGTCTGGCTGTGCCAAGGGTCGCCGCATTTGAAGAAGCCACCAGCGATACGCACCACCATAGGCGCGGCGAAACGGTTATGGGTGCGCCAGCGCAAGGTGCCACAGTCGTTGAGCTGCTCCACGGCGGGGTCGGCGTACTTGCGAAACTGTATCTCGGGCACCGGTACCAGCCCCCCCAGCGCCATGCCCACGGCACGCCCGATGATGCCCTCCTCCGACAAGCTGGTGTCGAACACACGCTGCGCGCCGTGCTTTTCCTGCAGGCCCAGGGTTACCGCGTGCACGCCGCCCTTGGGGCCGATGTCTTCGCCGAACAGCACCACCCGCGGGTTCACGGTCAGCTCGTGGTCCAGCGTGCGCCGGATCGCGGCCACCATGTTCAGGCGCTGCCCTTCGGGCTTGGGCGTGAGGCTGGTGGGCGGAGGTTGGTATCCCTCTGGCCATTGGCCGCCGCGCTGCTGCAAGGTGCCGTCGAAAAACACATGATCGGTCACCCGCGCGGGGTCGCTCAGGGGGCGAGCTTGCGCCTCTTCGCAGGCCTGCCGCACGGCTTGCGCGGCCTGCGCCTCCAGCTGGTCCCAGGCCGTGGCGCTGAGTTGGCTGGGTATCAGCAGCTCGCGCAGCCGGGGCAAGGGGTCGCGGGACCATTCGCGCTTGATCGTGGCCGCTGGCTTGTAGGCTTGGGTGTCCTGGAAGCTGTGGCCCTCCAGCCGGGGCACCGTCAGCCGCAGCAGGCAAGGGCCGCGACGGGAGCGCACATGCTCCACCGCCTCGGCGATCAACCGGGCGCACGGCTCCGGCTGGCTGCCGTCGCCTGATAGCACGTGCAGGCCTTGGAAGCTGGCGAGGTTGCGGGCGATGTCGCCACCCGGCGTTTGAAAGGTCGAAGGTACGGAAATACCGAAGCCGTTGTCCTCGATGTAAAACAGCATCGGCAGTTGCTGGGTGGTAGCGATGGTGAGCGCGGACCAGAAACCATTGGTGGCCACCGAGCCATCGCCACCCAGCACCACGCTGATCGCACGTTCGTGACCGGGCTGCTTGAGCACTTTGGTGCGGTATTCCAGCGCCTGCGCCCAGCCAGCGGTAGGCGTGTACTGGGCGCCTACTCCGCCGCACATGGGCAATGCCGTCACACCGCCGGGGTTGGGGTAGTTGAACACCACGCCGATGTCGCGCCCGTCCGAGTAGCCCCCGGCCCGCGCCATGGACGAGCCCAGCGCGTCGGCAAGTTCCACGCCCAGCGCCAGCAACAAAGGCCGCGAGCGGTAGTAACCACACGCGGCGTCGTGAGGGTCGGTGAGTTGCAGGCCCAGGAGGATCTGCGCCAGGTCATGGCCCCGCGCCGAAAACTGGTACAGCACCTTTTTCTCCGGCACCAGGTTTTTTTCTTCCAGCTCATCCAGCCCGCGTGACACCTTCAACAGGTACGCCACACGGGCCCAGTCCGGGGTGGCAATAGCCAGGGGGGTGGCCAGCGCTTCGCTCTGTAATACCGTCATCTTGTTATTGTCCCTAGCGGTAAAGGCGTAAGCACATGCTAGGGACAGCCGCGGAGAATAGGCTTTTTATTTTTCGCCGTTTAGGGCAGATTCGAGCATGAACCTGTTCGCTGAGCCCTATATGAATAACAAACATCAGCCAGATCCGCATTCCATGAAAATCCTTGCCGCGCTGCAGGAAGATGGCCGCCTCTCGGTGCAAGACCTGGCCAACCGCATTGGGCTATCCACTACGCCTACATGGAAGCGGTTGAAGGCGCTGGAGCTGAGCGGGGCGATCCAGCGTTACACCGCAGTGATCGACCGGGCCCAGGTCGGCTTGGCCACTTGCGTGCTGGCGGAGATCAACCTGGCGCGCCACGTGGAAAACGTGGTGGAAGCCTTCGAGCAAGCCGTGCGCGAGTGCCCGGCTATCGTGGAGTGCTACAGCACCACCGGCCAGGCGGACTACGTGCTCAAGGTGGTCACGCCCGACATCGCCCGCTACGACGCCTTTTTGCACGAAGTGATCTTCAAGCTGCCCGGGGTGAATGACATCCGCTCGGCCGTGGTGCTGCGCGAGGTCAAAAGCCACGGTGCCCTGCCGGTATAACGAGGCCCGAAGATGACCACCTACCCTTCCACGCCAGACGGCCGTTACTTCGTGGTCAAGGGCCGCCTGTGGCGGTGCAGCAACCCGGCATTGCCCAAAGCGACCCGAGCCGAGTATGTGAAGGCACTGATGAATGCGCGCCGGGCGGTAAAAACCGCCAAAGCCGCCGAGGATTGCGCCGCGCTGAAGCAAGCCCGCGAGCAGGTGAATGCGGCCAAGCTGGCCCTGGGCGAACGCGGCCCGGTGTGGTGGGACGACGGCGCCCCGGACTTCAACCGTTATCTGGTGAAGAACAGCCCCTATGCGCTGTGGTATGAGGCCGACTTCGGCCTGTAGCTGCATCGGCGGAGGGCGGAAACGTGGGTGTGAGAGCTCGGTTCGCCTTCCTACCTTCCCCAGCGCACATTCCCTGGCTACGCCAGGTCCCACAGGGGTATTGCTCCAGCCCGCGCCAACCCTGAGTAGGCGAAGCCTGCGAACAAAATAGATCATTCGACTCCCAGGCAAGGCCTATTCCCCAATCACCACCCGCTCGAACCGCCCCGCCAAGAGGGTATACGCCGCGATGCCGAACAGGCCGTGGGCCGCGACAAACCAGAGGGCAGTGTTGAACGAGCCGGTGGAGGCCACGAAGAAGCCGATCACCACCGGGGTGACGATCCCGGCGATGTTGCCGATGCCGTTGAACACGCCCCCGCTCAGGCCCACCATGCCTTTGGGCGCGGTGTCGGACAGCACGGCCCAGCCTACAGCCGCCAGGCCTTTGCCGAAGAACGCCAGCGCCATGAGGGCGATCACCATCCAGTTGGCGTCCACGAAGTTGGCCGAGACCAGGCTGGAAGCCAGCGCCATGCCCATCACGAACGGCGTTTTGCGTGCCCGGGAAGGATGCACACCCTTGCGGATCAGGTAGTCCGATACCACCCCACCCAGCACCCCACCGGAGAAGCCGCAGATGGCCGGCAGCGCAGCCACCCAACCGGCTTCCATGATGGTCATGCCGCGGCCCTTGATCAGGTAGATCGGGAACCAGGTGATAAAGAAGTAGGTGAGCGCGGTGATGCAGTATTGGCCCAGGTAGATGGCCCACAAGGTGCGACTGGTGAACAGCTGCTTCACCTCTTGCCACTTGAGTTTGGGCTTTTGCTCGCGGCGGGTGGTTTCCAGGTCCACCAGGGCGCCGCCGTCACGCATGTAGCTCAGTTCAGCCTCGCTCAGGCGCGAATCGCTGAAGGGCTCGCGATACAGGGCGAACCAGAACACCGTGGCCACCAGCCCCAGGGCGCCCATCCACAGGAACACGTGCTCCCAGCCCCACGCGTGGGTGAGCCAGGCCATCAGCGGGGCGAACACGACCACCGCCATGTATTGGGCGGAGTTGAACAGCGCCGAGGCGGTACCGCGCTCGCTGGTAGGAAACCAGCATGACACGATGCGGTTGTTGGCCGGGAACGCAGGAGATTCCACCAGGCCGAGCATGAAGCGCATGCCGAACAGCGTCAGCGCCGCCATCGAACCTACCAGGCCGATCCAGCCCACCGTCCCTTGCAACATGGTGAACAATGACCATAAGAACAGGCTGCACCCGTACACCCGCCGCGCGCCGAACTTGTCCAGCAGCCAGCCGCCCGGAATCTGCCCCAGCGCGTAGGCCCAGGCGAAGGCGGAGAAGATCATCCCAAGCATGATCGGGTCCAGGCCCAGGTCTTTCACCACACCGGTACCGGCGATGGACATGGTGGCGCGGTCGGCGTAATTGAGCACGGTGACGAGGAAGATCAGCGCGAGGATCACGAAGCGGCGGCGGCCGACCCGTGCCTGGGCAATGGGTGCGGCCATTGAGGCGGTTCTGGCGGTCATGGCGGTCTCCGGCCTCCTTCAAAGGAGGTTTATTGTTGGAATCGGTGTAGCCCTGCAAGCCCAGCGTAGGAAACCCAGCCATGCGCGTCTAACATAGATACTGAATGGATCAATACAAGAATTGAATCGTGGAACTGCACCAGCTTCGTTGTTTCGTTACCGTGGCCGAAGAGCTGCACTTCGGCCGCGCCGCCAAACGGCTGTTCATGACCCAGCCGCCCCTCAGCCGGCAAATCCAGTTGCTGGAGCGTTCGCTCGGGGTCACGCTGCTGGAGCGCAGCAACCGCCAGGTCAAGCTCACCGTCGCCGGCCGCCACTTTCTACGGGACGCCCGGCATGTGCTGAGCTACTCCGAACAGGCCGGTAACTCCGCCCGCCGCCTGGCCCACGGCGAGGCCGGGCGGCTGATGCTGGGCTTCACAGCCGTATCCGGTTACGCGCTGATCCCGGGCATGCTTGGCCACGCCCGTACCGTGCTGCCCGACGTGGAAGTGGAGTTGCAGGAGATGGTATCCGGTGCTCAGGCAGAAGCGCTGGCGGCGCAAATGATCGACATCGGCTTCGTACGGCGCGCGGCGGCGCAGGATGAAATGGACTATCAGCTGATCTGCCGCGAACCGCTACTGGTCACCCTGCCCAGCGGGCACCCTTTGGCGGCCCATGAGCGCATTGGGTTACCTGCCCTGGCCGAACACCCCTTCGTGATGTACGCACCTGATGAAGGCCGCTATTTCTATGACTGCATCGCCGGCCTGTTCGCAGCCGCCGGTGTCACCCCGCGCTACTTGTATCACCTGGGGCAAACCCATTCGATCCTGGGCCTGGTACGCGCCGGGCTGGGCGTGGCGATCGTGCCCGCGGCGGCCCAGGACCTCTACCCTGGCCAGCTGGAATTTCGCCCGCTGCTGGGCGCCGAAGCGTTCGCCGAAGTACACATGGCCTCGCGCAAGGATAACGATAACCCGGCACTGGGACCGTTCCTGCGAATGGCGCAGGCGTACTTCGCCAACCTTGGCCGCCCAGCCTAGTGGCGCAGCATTCCCGTGCACAGCAGCTCGAACACGCTGCGCATATGCCGCGCGTGGCCGGCCCGGTCCGGCTCGGCCTCGGTGGCCAGCCGCATGAACGCCACGTTGGCGTACTGGTTGAACACGGTGGCGGCCACGTCCACATCGGTGGCGTCGCTGATCAGGCCCTCTGCCTTGAAATGCTCCAGCACGGCACGGGCTTGCTCCACCACGGCGGCGTTCCAGGGTTGGAATATTTCCGCCATTTCGCCCGTGAACAGGTAAGGCGCCAGCTCTCGCCAGAGCGAGGCCGGTAAGGCGCTCAACTGGTTGCGGGTCATCAGTTGCTCAAGGTCACACAGCGCTTCCAGCGGATGCCGGTACGCTGGCAAGCGATGGCGAAATTCACGCATCGCTTGCTGGTCTGGCTCGCTGAGCAGCGCCAGCAGTATCTGTTGCTTGCCGCCGAAGTAGTTCACCACCGTGGGCGCGGACACACCCGCACGGCTGGCGATCTGATCAAGCGTGGTGGCGGCGAAACCATTGGCGACAAATGCCTCCAACGCGGCGGCAGCAATCTGCTGGCGGCGCTGCTGTTTCTGGCGGGCCCTCAGGCCAAGGGTTTCCGGGTCATTCATGGGCACGATTCGCGAGTGCTGGAGAAGTAGACGCTACCGGAAACGCTTTCCCATTAAAAATATTTTGTTTACAAAAATATTTTTGCATGCGAAGAATTGTTCCCCACTTCTTCCAGAGGACATGACCGTGGCCCAGCCTTCTGTAAAACGCAGCACCGAGGACTACCAGGCGCTGGATGCCGCGCACCATATCCATGCCTTCGTCGATCAAAAGGCGCTGAACGCCAGCAAGCCCCGGGTAATGGTCAAAGGCGACGGGCTCACGTTGTGGGACAACGATGGCACGCGCTACCTTGATGGCATGTCGGGGCTGTGGTGCACCAACCTTGGCTATGGCCGCAAGGACCTGGCGGCCGCCGCCACTGCTCAGCTGGCCGAGCTGCCGTACTACAACATGTTCTTTCACACCACCCACCCTGCCGTGGTGGAGCTGTCCGAACTGCTGTTCAGCCTGCTACCCGGCCACTACAGCCATGCGATCTACACCAACTCCGGCTCCGAAGCGAACGAGGTGCTGATTCGTACCGTGCGGCGGTACTGGCAGGTCATGGGGCAACCCCAGAAGAAAATCATGATCGGTCGCTGGAATGGCTACCACGGCTCTACCTTGGCGGCGACGGCGCTGGGCGGCATGAAATTCATGCACGACATGGGCGGGATGATCCCGGACGTCGCCCATATCGACGAGCCGTACTGGTATGCCCATGGCGGTGACCTCACCCCGGAGGCATTTGGCTTGCAGGCCGCGCGTCAGCTGGAAGAAAAAATCCTCGAACTTGGCGCCGAAAACGTGGCGGCGTTCGTGGCTGAACCCTTCCAGGGCGCAGGCGGCATGATCATTCCGCCGGCCACTTACTGGCCGGAGATCCAGCGCATCTGCCGCCAATATGATGTGCTGCTCTGCGCGGACGAAGTGATCGGCGGCTTCGGCCGCACCGGCGAATGGTTCGCCCACCAGGCGTTCGGCTTCGAGCCCGATACCCTGTCCATCGCCAAGGGGCTCACCTCCGGCTACATCCCCATGGGCGGGCTGATCCTGTCGCGGCGCATGGCCGAGGCGCTGGTGGAGAAAGGCGGCGTGTTCGCCCACGGCCTTACGTATTCAGGGCACCCGGTAGCCGCTGCCGTGGCCATCGCCAACCTCAAGGCGCTGCGAGACGAAGGCATCGTGGAGCGGGTGAAAAGCGATACCGGGCCTTACTTGCAACAGCGGTTGCGCGAAGCATTCGAGCATCACCCCTTGATAGGCGAGATTCAGGGCCTGGGCATGGTCGCCGCGCTACAGTTCGCTGAACACCGCGCCACCCGCAAACGCTTCGACAACGAGAACGACATCGCCTGGCGTTGCCGCACCATTGGCTTCGAGGAAGGCATCATCATTCGCTCCACACTGGGCCGAATGATCCTTGCGCCCGCGCTGATCGCCACCCACGCGGACATCGACGAGCTGGTGAACAAGACCCGCCTGGCCGTGGACCGCACTGCTCAGGAACTTGGCCGCGGATGACCCAGCTGGGCCGCGCCGCGTCTGCGTTCAGGCGGTTCGGTCCCAGGCATTGGCCTCTTCGATGAAGTGCAGCACCGCGCTGGAGCGTTCATCGATACGGGAAATGAGCGATAGCTCGCTGACCATTTCCGGCTGCGCCAGCGGCACGATGTGCACGCCGGGCATGGTCAGCCGCGCTACGGGCTCAGGCACGATGCTGACGCCGATACCGGCCGCCACCAGCCCCGGGATACTCATCAGCGAGGGCACGTAGCGGATGTTGCCCGGGTGCAGCTGGTTCTGCCGGCACGCCTGCAAGGTATGCGAGGTGAGGCCGATGCCGGCCGGGTCCTGCAGGAAAATGAATTGTTCATGCCGGAGGGCCGCCAGCTCTCCGGAAAAGCTGTGCGCCAGCTCGTGGTTATCCGGGATCAGCAGCACCAGCCTGGCGTGGCTGAACGGGTGCGTGCGCAGGCGCTCAGGCAGGTGGTCCTTGAACACCCGTGCAAACGCCAGGTCGATGGTGTGGTCCAGCAGCCCCTCGAACTGGCCGCGAATGCCGGCGTCCACCAGCGCCACGGTCACCTGCGGGAACGCGCTGAAGTAGTAGCGCAGCAGCTGGGGCAGGTTCGGCTCGAGCAGCGCCGAATGGAAACCAATGTTGATCTCACCCACTTCACCACGCCGCGCCCGCCGTGCCGCCGCAACCGCACGCTCACCCTCTTCGATCGACTGCCGTGCATGGGGGAGAAAGGCGTGCCCTGCTGGCGTGAGCGCTACGCCCCGCCCTTCTCGCCGGAACAGCGACAGCCCGAGCTCTTTCTCAAGCGTGCGGATCAACTGGCTGAGCGCCGGCTGCGCGATACCCAGGTGTTCAGCGGCCTGGCTGAAATGCTGGAGGTCAGCGGCAACCACGAAGGCTTTCAGGTGACGGAGTTCCATGGCGCGCACTCATAAGGCGGCCTTATGGATTTGCTCGGCCAATGCCAGTTATTTTGCTGGTGCGTTGGAGTACCGTCCAGTCACGTCTTCCCCTGTGCATGCTTCGGCGCCAGGAGCGGGCCCATAACCATAAAAACAATGGCAGGCTTCTTATGAACGCAACCACCGGTTCTCCCCACGCTTCGCACATGCCACGCCGGGCTGTTACCGCCGCGACCATCGGCACGGCGCTGGAATGGTTCGATTTCACCCTGTACGGTGCGGTGTCGGCCACCGTCTTGCCCAAGCTGTTCTTCCCGGCGATGGAGCCCACCGCCGGGCTGCTCGCCTCGCTGGCGACCTTCGGTGTAGGCCTCGCCGCGCGGCCACTGGGTGCGATCACCTGCGGCTACCTGGGCGACAAGCTGGGCCGCCGCAACCTGATGCTCGCCACCGTCACCATGATGGGCCTGGCCTCGGTACTGATGGGGCTGTTACCTACCTACAACCAAGTGGGCGTATGGGCCCCGGTGTTGCTGGTGATGCTGCGCATCATCCAGGGCTTCGCGCTTGGGGGGGAGTCGACCGGTGCGCAGCTTATGGCACTGGAGCATGCCGCCCCTGACAGGCGCGGGCGCTATTCCGGCCTGCTGGGCTTATGTTCGCCGTTGAGCCAGATACTGGCCAACGCAGTGCTGATGGCCCTCGCGGCGACGTTAAGCGCGGAACAGTTCGACAGCTACGGCTGGCGAATCCCGTTCCTGATGAGCTTCGTGTTGGTGGTGGTGGCTATTTTCATCCGCCTGAAGGTGGACGAAACCCCGGCCTTCGTCGCGCTGAAATCCGCCCCCGTCAAGCAAGTGCGCAGCCCGCTGAAATCTGCCTTGAGCGGCCACGGCAAAACCATCACGCGGCTGATGCTGTTCTTCTGCTCGCCAGCGGCGCTGTTCTACCTGATCGTGATCTTCTCCCTCAGCTACCTTACCAAGCACCTTGGCTTGAGCCAGTCCACGGGGTTCATGTCGCTGATGGTCGCCAACGTGTGTGCAATCGTTGGTGCGTTGGCCGGCGGTTACCTCTCTGACCGGTGGGGCCGCAAGAAGGCATTGGCCTTTGGCTCCTGCATGACCCTGCTGATCCTGATGGTGTACTTCCCGATCCTGGATACCCGCAACCTGGGCGCAATCATGGCGATCATGGGGCTGTTCCTGGGCTTTACCCAATTCCAGAGCGGCATTCAGCCCGTGGCCTTCGCCGAGGCATTCCCCACCCAGGTGCGCTACTCCGGCTCGGCGCTCGCCTACACCGGTGCCAACCTGCTGGTAGGCGGCCCCATGCCGATGATCGCGGTATGGCTGATGAGCCAGTCCGGTAACTCCCCTTGGCCGCTGGTGTCGCTGTGCGCGGCGATCAACCTGGTGTCTCTGGCGATGATCTGCATCGGTCCGGAAACCCGGGGCATCGACCTCAACCACGTGGTGCCCGAACAGCCACACGGTGAGCAGCCGAACGCGCTCCTCGCCAAACAATTTTCCAAATGACCCGGCAGACCTCCATGAACCGTACCGTCTTTGTACTCAATGGCCCAAACCTGAACCTGCTGGGGCGCCGCGAGCCTCATATCTACGGCCATACCACGCTCGCCGACATTCAGCGGCTTACCGAAGCCACCGCTGCACAGCTTGACCTGCGCTGTGACTTTCGCCAGACCAACCATGAGGGGGTGATGGTGGACTGGCTGCAGGAAGCGTTCGAGCAGGGCGCGGCGGTAGTGATCAACCCGGCGGGCCTGTCCTTCCATTCCATTCCCGTGCTTGATGCGCTGAAGCTGATCGAAGCGCCGCTGATCGAGCTGCACCTGTCCAACATCCATGCCCGGGACGAACTGCACCGCCACTCCATCATGTCCACGGTGGCCAACGCGGTGATCTGCGGGCTGGGCGCGCAGGGGTACCCGTTGGCGATCAGAGCGGTGGCCGGGTTGCTAGAGGTACGGGCGGCAAGGGAGTAAAAGCCTGCGAGGTCGCGTTTCGTTTATTGCGATTTTCGATTATTTCGATTAAAAGGGAGACACTGGATCGGCGCATATTGCCTACCGCTACTGCCTGGATACCGAAATGACCGACGCTGACTCGAACCTGACCCTTCTTCCTAATGAGAAAGAAATTGCCGCTGCGGTTGAATCCCGGCGGCAGCTCGCTGAGTTTCTATCCACGAAATTGGAGACCCAGCGAATCGAAATCCTTGATGAACATTCCCGTCCCCACACCGTTCAGCTTCCCGCCCATGCATTACACCTTCTGGACCAGATACTCGGTGAGTTGGCAATGGGGAACGCCGTCAAAATCGTTCCTGTTCACGCCGAGCTCACCTCGCAGGAAGCGGCTGACCTGCTGAACGTCTCCCGCCCTCATTTGGTGAAGCTGCTGGACGAGGGCGTGATACCTCACACAAAAACCGGCCGTCATCGTCGAGTGAAGTTCGCCGATCTGATGAGCTACAAGCAGCGGCGGATCGAGGAAAGCCGTGCGGCGATGGACGAATTGGTAGCCCAGGCCCAAGCGCTGAGGATGGGCTACGAATGAGGCATTCGCCCTTTACAGCGGTCTATGATGCGAACGTGCTTTATCCGGCACCGTTAAGGGATTTTCTGATGCACCTGGCCCTTACAGGCATCTACCGCGCCCGCTGGACCGCGCAGATTCACCACGAATGGAAGCGAAACCTGTTACTCAATCGCCCAGATCTTAGTCAGGAGCAACTCGATCGCACGTCCTCGACCATGGACAAAGCTGTCCCCGACGCACTTGTCACGGGTCACGAATGTCTCTTCCCATCACTTGACCTACCTGACCCGGATGACCGTCACGTTTTAGCTGCGGCTATCAAATGCAACGCTTCCGTCATCGTGACGTTCAACCTGAAGGACTTTCCTTCACACGCCCTTTCCGGCTTTGATATCGAAGCGGTACACCCAGACGACTTCATTGCTGACCTTTTCGATCTGGATCCTGCTGCAGTACTTCAGGCCGCACACGCTCAAAGAGCTTCGCTAAAAAACCCTTCACATACCGCGCGAGAATTCCTCAGCCGCTTGTCGCGTCAGGGCCTGACACAAAGCGTAAAGTTGCTTGCTGAGTATGAACGGCTGATTTGATTACACCGGTTCGCTGTCGCCGCCTGAACAGCTTTGTTCAAGGCGAGTGGGCACCCGCCCCTCGCCGTTAGCTTTTTCCTCGTCCCAAACCACATATTTAATAATTTTCCTTCCCCGCCCAATCGGCCACCATCGCTGTGCCCCACCGATCAAGGCTCGTCAGAAGCCGTACCTTCCTTCGCTTTTCGCTTCCTGCCCAGACAACTCGAACAACCCTTCTCTGTCGATCTCGGGAGTGATTCATGGTCCATTCTTTCGTTTCGCGTTGCGCCACGCTGCTGGCATCCGGTGCCCTGTTGGCTGGCGCCGCTACTGCGGCACAGGCTGGCACGCTGTCCATCGGGCATACCACTTGGGTGGGCTACGGCACGCTGTACCTGGCCCAGGACCTGGGCTACTTCAAGGAGCAAGGCCTTACGGTCGAATTGCCTACCATCGAAGAAGCTTCCATGTACATGGCCGCGCAGGCGTCGGGCAAGTTGTCCGGCTCGGCTTCTACCCTGGATGAAATCCTCAAGTACCGCCCACAGTTCTGCTTCAAGGCGGTGGCCGCGCTGGATGAAAGCTATGGCGGCGACGGCGTGGTGGTCGGCAAGGATGTGAACAGCCTCAGCGACCTCAAAGGCAAGGCCATTGCGGTGAACGAAGGCTCGGTGTCGCAGTTCTGGCTCAGCTACCTGCTCAAGCAGGCGGGCATGCAGATGAGCGACCTGAAGATTCAGAACATGACCGCAGACGATGCCGCCACGGCCTTTATCGCCGGCCGCGTGCCTGCCGCCGTGACCTGGGAGCCGCACTTGTCCATGGTGCGCAACAAGCAGCAGGGCAAGGTGCTGGTGGACAGCAGTAGCACCCCCGGGGTGATCGTTGACGTGGTGGCGCTGAGCTGTGACGTGATCGAGAAGCAGCCCGCCGACGTGAAGGCGCTGGTAAGTGGCCTCTACAAGGCAGTGCAATACACCAAGGACCATCCTGAGCAGGCCTATGCCGCGATGGCCAAGGGTGTGGGCGGTTACCTGGCAGACCCGAAAGAACTCGCCGCCGCCGCCAAGGGCGTGCGCTTCTACGACCAGGCCATGAGCGAGAAGCTGCTGGGCAGCAACGGCAAGCCGGGCGACGCCGCCGCGGTATTGAAGCTGGCCAACGAAGCCGCCAGCGCCTTGCAAGGCAAGCCTTACAACGTGACCTACGACGAACTGGTCGATAACCGCTTCGTGACGCCCAAGTAAGGAGCCTTCCATGTTCAAGCGCAGCTCATGGCTGAACCGGTGCATCACACCGAAAACCTCGTTGCCCATGCCCGTGGTATGGAGCGCCAGCGCCCTGGCCTGGGCCTTGATGATCGGCCTGTGGGCGGGTTTGTCGTACGGCGGCATAGTGCCGGCAATGTTCCTGCCTACACCCGGTGCGGTCGTGGATGCCGCGCTGCGACTGTCGCGGGACGGCGCGCTGAGCGAACACGTATGGGCCAGCCTGGAAGTGGTGATGGTGGGCTTTATTGTGTCCTCCGTTGTGGCCGTACCCCTGGGGCTGCTGATGGGCAGCTTCCGGGTGGTGCAGGCGTTCCTCGAGCCAGTGGTGAATTTCATTCGCTACCTGCCGGTCACCTCGTTCGTGCCGCTGTTCATCCTCTGGATCGGCATCGGCATCGAACAGCGGGTGTCGGTAATCATCTTCGGCGTGTTCTTTCAGCAACTGGTGATGATCGCCGACGTGTCCCGCGGGATTTCCCGGGACCTGGTCGACGCCTCCTACACTCTGGGTTCGAACCGCCGCGATGCCTTGGTGCATGTGATTGCCCCGGCCTCGGTGCCCGGCATTCTCGACACCTTGCGGGTGACAATGGGCTGGGCCTGGACTTACCTCGTGGTCGCCGAACTGGTAGCTGCCTCCAGTGGCCTGGGCTACCTGAGCCTCAAGGCCATGCGCGGCTTCCAGGTGGATGTGATCTTCCTGGCCATTGCGGTGATCGGCCTGTTGGGCCTGATCACTGACCAACTTTTCCGTCTGATCCGTTTGAAGGTGGCAGCATGGGCACAATAACCGCAGCGTCCAACCGTTTCGGCGGCGTGGCTGCCGGCCAGGCCGGCGCGCCTGCCGCCGCGACCAGCTTGAAGATCGACAGCGTGAGCCTGCGCTATCCCACCCCGGATGGCGGCGTATTCACCGCGCTGGAAAACGTGTCGCTGGAGGTAAAAGACCAGCAGTTCGCGGTGCTGGTAGGGCCTTCGGGCTGCGGCAAGTCCAGCCTGCTGTACCTCACTGCCGGCCTGGCTGAGCCCAGCGGCGGCGACATTTTCGTGAACGGCAAGGCGGTGGACGGACCCGGCGCGGACCGCGGCATGGTGTTCCAGGCCTACACCCTGTTCCCGTGGCTTACCGTGCGGCAGAACATCGAGTTCGGGCTCAAACGCCGCAAGGTCGGCGCCGCCGAACGCAAGGACATCGTCGAGCATTACCTCAACGAGGTGGGCCTCACCCGGTTTGCCGACAATTACTCCAAGCAGCTGTCCGGCGGCATGAAGCAACGGGTGGCGATCGCCCGGGCGCTTGCCAACGATCCGCAAATCCTGTTGATGGACGAGCCCTTCGGCGCCCTGGACAGCCAGACCCGCCTGCAAATGCAGCAACTGCTGTTGAAGGTCTGGGAGCACAGCAAGAAGACGGTGTTGTTCGTGACCCATGACATTGACGAGGCCATTCTGCTGGGCGACCAGATCTTCGCCATGGGCGCCCGCCCGGGGCGTATCAAGAAAGTGCTGGACGTGCCCATAGAACGGCCGCGTCACCTGGACATGGTGATGGACCCAGGGTTTATATCGATGAAAAAAGAAATCTTCCACTTGTTACACGAAGGCGAAGAACATTGACAGCGCCGGTAGTTAACGCGGGCATTCCAAAGTTACCTACTCGCTACAGCAGCACTTCGTTCAAATATATTCAGTGCCCAACTTAATACTATTTTACCGGTGCCCTGCCCCGCTCTAGCCTGATGTAACACGGTCTTCTTCAAGGAAACACCGATGACACTGAACAATACTTTCATTGACACACTGGTGGTTGGCGCAGGGCAAGCCGGCGTGGCCATGAGTGAACACCTGGGCGCGCTGGGCGTGCCCCACCTGGTACTTGAACGTAACCGTATCGCCGAAGCCTGGCGCACTGGCCGCTGGGATTCACTGGTCGCCAACGGCCCAGCGTGGCACGACCGCTTTCCCGGGCTGGAATTTGCCAGCGTTCACCCGGACGGCTTTGCCGGCAAGGACGACGTGGCCTCCTACTTCGAAACCTACGCACGGCAGATCAACGCCCCGATCCGTACCGGCGTGGAGGTCAAACGAGTGACCCGCAACGTCGGCCGCCCAGGGTTCACCGTGGACACGTCCGAAGGCACCCTCGAGGCCCGCCGCGTGGTGGCCGCTACCGGGCCCTTCCAGCGGCCAGTGATCCCGGCCATTGCGCCGGCCATCGAAGGTTTGCTGCAGCTGCACTCGGCCGAGTACCGCAACCCACGGCAGTTGCCCGAAGGGGCGGTGCTGGTAGTGGGTGCGGGCTCGTCCGGCGTACAGATTGCCGACGAACTGCGCGACGCCGGGCGGCAGGTCTACCTCTCCGTCGGCGCCCATGATCGGCCGCCGCGCGCCTACCGTGGCCGGGACTTTTGCTGGTGGCTGGGCGTGCTCGGCGAATGGGACGCCGAAGTGCGCAAGCCGGGCCGTGAGCATGTGACCATCGCGGTGAGCGGCGCCCATGGCGGACGCACCGTGGACTTCCGCGCGCTGGCCCACCAAGGCATCACCCTCGTTGGCCTTACCCGCGCCTTCGATAACGGCGTGGTGAGCTTCGCGCCAGACCTGGCCGACAACCTCGCCCGTGGCGACGAAAACTACCAGGCGCTGCTGGACGCGGCGGACGCTTACATCGCCCGTAACGGCCTGGACCTTCCCGAAGAGCCCGAGGCACGGCGGGTGTACTCCAACCCCGACTGTGTGACCCAGCCGCTGTTGTCGCTGGACCTGGCCGCCGCGGGTATCACCTCGATCATCTGGGCCACCGGCTACGCGGTGGACTTCAGCTGGCTGGAAGGCAACGCCCTGGATAGCGCCGGCAAGCCCCAGCACCAGCGCGGCGTCGGCAGCGAGCCGGGCATCTATTTCCTGGGCCTGCCGTGGCTCACCCGCCGTGGCTCGGCATTTATCTGGGGCGTGTGGCACGACGCCCGCCACATCGCTGGCCACATCGCCAAGCAACGCACTTACGAGGCGTATGAAAGCGGCCCGCTGCCTGCCTCCTCCCACCCAGCCAGCCCTATGCCGAAGCGTTCGGCCGTCGCAGGAGTTTGACCATGGCCCAGCCAACCCATACCCGCATTCGCATGTTCAATACCCGCGACACCTACCCCAACCAAACCCTGGACAACGACCTGTGCCAGGCGGTACGCGCCGGCAATACGGTGTATGTGCGCGGCCAGGTGGGCACCGATTTCGACGGCCAACTGGTGGGCCTGGGTGACCCCCGCGCCCAGGCGGAACAGGCCATGCGCAACGTGAAGCAGTTGCTTGAAGAAGCCGGCAGCGACCTTAGCCACATCGTGAAAACCACCACCTACCTCACCGACCCTCGCTACCGCGAGCCGGTGTACCAGGAAGTGGGCAAATGGCTGAAGGGCGTATTCCCGATCTCGACCGGCCTGGTGGTTTCCGCGTTGGGCCAGCCCCAATGGCTGATGGAAATCGACGTGATCGCAGTCATTCCGGAATGACAGGAGCCAGGCCATGACGTTTTCCATCGTTGGGCGGTGCGCCGAAACAGGGCAGCTGGGCATTGCCATCAGTTCTTCCAGCATCGCCGTCGGTGCGCGCTGCCCGTGGCTGCGCCCGGGCGTGGGCGCGGTCGCCAGCCAGAACATCACCCTTCCCGCACTAGGCCCGGAAGTACTCGATGCGCTGGAATCAGGCCTGGCGCCTACTGAGGCCGTGGACCAGGTGCTCACCCGCAACGGCTATAGCCAATACCGCCAGCTTACCGCCATCGATCACTTGGGCCGCACCGCGCACTTCAGCGGCGGTGAAACCCTGGGCACACACAATGCGTTAGCCGGCGAGCAATGCGTGGCAGCCGGCAACATGCTGGCCGATGCGGCAGTGATCGCGGCGATGGTAGAGGCGTTCGAAACCGCCGAGGGGCAACTGGCGGACCGTTTGCTCGCGGCCCTCGCCGCGGGCCAGGTCGCTGGCGGCGAGGCGGGCCCGGTGCACTCGGCGGCGCTGGTTGTGGTAGGCGAACTCACCTGGCCAATCGTCAACCTGCGGGTGGACTGGGCCGACGCCGACCCCATCGCCGAACTGGGCGAACTCTGGCAGGCCTACCGGCCCCAGCTGCAGGACTACATCGACCGCGCGCTGGACCCGATGAAAGCCCCCGGTTATGGCGTGCCGGGTGACGACCGATGAGCCATAGCCAGGCCCTGTTGCGCGAGCTGGTGGCGTTCGACACCACCAGCCGAGAGTCGAACCTGGCCTTGATCGACTTCGTGGAGCGCTACCTGGCCCAGCACGGCGTGGTCGCGCAGCGGGTGTACAACACCGAGCGCAGCAAGGCCAACCTTTTCGCCACGATCGGGCCGGAGGACTGCCCTGGCATCGTGCTGTCCGGCCACACCGACGTGGTGCCCGTGGATGGCCAGGCCTGGACGTTTCCACCCTTCGCGCTGACTGAGCACAACGGCCGGCTGTATGGCCGCGGCACGGCCGACATGAAAGGCTATATCGCCTGTGTGCTGGCGCTGGTGCCCGCCCTGCTCGAAGCACCGCTGCGCCTGCCGGTGCACATCGCGCTGTCCTACGACGAAGAGGTCGGCTGCCTCGGTGTGCGTACGTTGCTCACGGCGCTGCAAGCACGGCCGATCAAACCGAGGCTGTGCATCATTGGCGAGCCCACCGAGTTACGGCCCGTGCTAGGCCACAAGGGCAAACTGGCCATGCGCTGCGACGTGCGCGGCCATGCCTGCCATTCGGCGTATGCCCCACAAGGGGTGAACGCTATCGAATACGCCGCCGCACTGATCAATGAACTGGGCCGGATCGGCGACGGTTTGAAAAGCCCGGACCAGCACGATCCACGCTTCGATCCGCCCTTCACCACCGTACAAACGGGGATGATCAGCGGTGGCCAGGCGCTGAACATCGTGCCGCAGGAGTGCCGGTTCGATTTCGAGATCCGCGCGCTGCCGGCGCATGACCCGCACGCCGTCGCTCAAACGTTGCAACGCTATGCGCAGGAGCACGTATTGCCCCGTATGCAGGCGGTGAGTGCCCAGAGTGGTATCCGCTTTACCGAGCTCTCAGCCTACCCCGGCCTGGCCACCAGCCCGCAAAGCCAGGCGGCCGAACTGATCGCCACGTTTTGTGGCTCCGCAGCGTTTGACACCGTGGCCTTCGGCACCGAAGGCGGGCTGTTCGACGCCGCAGGCATCCCCACTGTGGTGTGCGGCCCCGGCAGCATGGACCAAGGCCACAAGCCAGATGAGTTCGTGTCGATGGAACAGCTGGCCGCCTGCGACCGGATGTTGCAAAAAATCCTCACCTTCGCCAGTAGGAGCGGGTAAAACCCACGAATGAACCCGATGTATATTTTTATCGGGCCAATCAACCGCCCCGCCCCTTCCCCAACTCCTCCTGGCAATAATCCACGAACAGCTGCGCCGGCTTGGTCAACTGACCTCGGCGCAGCCAGGCGGCGGACAACCCAGAGCCGGTGACGGTTTCAGCCAGGGGCACGCACACGATTTTCTGTCCGTCGTAGGCGTAGTCCGAGAAAGGCTTGGTCACCAGGATGGAAAACCCGAAGCCCCGGGCAACCATGCCGCGCACCATCTCGATCGACGGCGAGCTGAACACGATGTGGGGGTTAAGGCCCAGTTCTTCGAAGATGCTCACGAAATAGTTACGGCTGGGCAGCACGTCCAGCAGGATCATCGGCTCAAGCACCAAGTCATTCAGCGACACCTTGGCCTGTTGGGCAAATCGGTGGCCTTCGGGGAGCAGCGCATGGGGCTGCTGCGGGGGCATCAGCGCAACGGTTTCGATGGTGCTGTCCAGCTCGTGCTCGTACAGGATGGCCAGGTCGATGCTGCCCCCGGTAAGGGCTTGCACCAGCTCTTGCTGCTCGCCGTCGCGAATGCGAATTTCCACCCCCGGCCAGCGGTCCCGAAAGCCTGCGATCAGCCGCGGCAGGTACAACGGCGCCACGGTTTCGAAGCAACCGATGTCGATCTGCCCGGCCACCACATCGTTATCGGCCAGGGCGTTCTGCTCGAACTCGTGGGCTACCCGCAGCAGCTCCAGCGCCTTGCGGTAGAACCGCGAACCGCTGGGCGTAAGCGACATACCCTGGGCGTGATGACGGATGAACAGCTGCACGTTAAAGCTTTCTTCCAGCTGCTTGATCGCGGTAGACACCGACGGCTGGGCGATATACAGCTTGCGCGAAGCTTCAGCGACGCTGCCGCACTCTACCGTGGCAATGAAGTATTTAAGCTGGCGCAAGTTATAAGCGGCCATTGCAACCTCCAACGTGTCATTGGCCCGAATCCTACCAACTTTATTGGATGAAAGCGCAGCGCAATAATGTTTCTTCGATGGGTGTTTCGCTTTATTGGTCCGTAACTGTGCACTCGCGCCAAGCGCGCACCAGTAACGTGCCTGTTGGCAATGTTTCGGATAACGCTAAAACATATTTTTAATAATTTATCGCCGCTTCGTGCAGGGCCACTATCACGGTAATTGCTGCACCCCACAAATTGACGTCGAGGGTATTACTGGATGGATTTCAACAGCTGGCAACGCCTCGCCGAACAGCAAACCTTCATCGACCGCGCATTGATCAACGGCCGGCCACACTCCGCCCAAAGCGGCGAGACGTTCGCGGTCATCAACCCGGCCACCAATGGCCTGCTCGCCCACGTGGCCGCCTGCGGCGAAGCGGACGTGGATGCCGCGGTACGGGCAGCCCGCCACGCCTACGATCAGGGCCCCTGGGCAAGGATGGCACCGCGTGAGCGCAAGGCCGTTTTGCTGCGGCTGTCGGAGTTGCTGTTGGCTGACCGGGAAGAACTGGCCCTGCTCGATTCGCTGAGCATGGGCAAGCCGGTGATGGATGCCTACACCATCGACGTGCCCGGCGCGGCGGGCGTATTCGCCTGGTACGGCGAAGCGCTGGACAAGCTGTACGACGAAGTCGCGCCCACCGGCCGCGATGCCTTGGCGACCATTACACGTGTGCCGTTGGGTGTGGTCGCGGCCGTGGTGCCGTGGAATTTCCCGTTGGACATGGCGGCCTGGAAGTTGGCCCCGGCCTTGGCGGCGGGTAACAGCATTGTCCTCAAGCCCGCCGAGCAATCGCCCTTCTCTGCCTTGCGCCTGGCCGAACTGGCGATGGAGGCTGGCTTGCCGGAAGGCGTGTTGAACGTGGTCACCGGCCTGGGCGAGCACGCGGGCCGCGCCCTTGGGCTGCACCCGGATGTGGACGCCTTGGCCTTCACCGGCTCCACCGCGGTGGGCAAGTTGTTCATGCAGTACTCGGCACATTCCAACCTCAAGCAGGTATGGCTGGAATGCGGCGGTAAAAGCCCGAACCTGGTGTTCGCCGACTGCAAGGACCTGGACCTGGCGGCAGAAAAAGCAGCCTTCGGGATTTTCTTCAACCAGGGAGAAGTGTGCTCGGCCAATTCGCGGTTGCTGGTTGAACGCGCCATTCACGATGAGTTCGTCGAGCGCCTGGCCGAAAAGGCCAAGGCGTGGCAACCGGGTGACCCCTTGAACCCTACCAGCCGCATGGGCGCGATCGTCAATGCGCGGCAAACCGAGCGGATCGTTCAATACATCGCCGGTGCCGAGGCCAGCTCCGCGACCTGCGTCACCGGCGGCCAGCAGCTGACGATCAATGGCTCGAGCAACTTCATCCAGCCCACCATCTTTACGGGCGTAACTGCGGCCCAGCCGCTGGCGCGCGAGGAAGTGTTCGGCCCGGTGTTGGCGGTAACTGCCTTCGACAGCGAGGACGAGGCTGTGGCCTTGGCCAATGACCACATCTACGGCCTGGCGGCCTCGGTGTGGAGCGACGACCTCAACCGCGCCCACCGCGTGGCCGGGCGCCTCAACGCCGGCACTGTGTCGGTGAACACCGTGGATGCGCTGGACGTGACCGTGCCCTTCGGCGGCGGCAAGCAGTCGGGCTTCGGGCGCGACCTGTCACTGCATTCGTTCGACAAATACACCCAATTGAAGACCACCTGGTTCCAGTTCCGCTGAAGCCTTCAAGGAGCACCCATGAGCGGGGATTTCGATTACATCATCGTTGGCGCGGGCTCGGCAGGCTGCGTACTGGCCAACCGCTTGAGCGCGAACCCGGCCAACCGCGTGTGCCTGATCGAGGCCGGCCGCCACGACAACAACGTGCGCATCCACACTCCCGCCGGCACCATCACGCTGTACAAGAGCAAAACCTACAGCTGGAATTTCCTCTCAGCGCCGCAAAAAGCCTTGAACAACCGCCGCCTGCACACCCCGCGCGGCAAGATGCTCGGCGGCTCGAGCTCGATGAACAGCATGATCTATATCCGCGGCCACGCGTCGGATTACGACCGCTGGGCGGCCGCCGGTTGCCCCGGCTGGGACTGGCAGAGCGTGCTGCCCTACTTCAAGAAATCCGAGGGTAACCTGCTCGGCCAGAGCATCGCGTACCACGGTAGCGAGGGTGAACTGTGTGTCGACCAGCCTCGCGACCCTAACCCGGTATCCCGGTTGTTCGTGAAGGCCGCCGAGCGGGTAGGCTTGCGCCGCAATGACGACTTCAATGGCGCTGAACTTGAAGGCTGTGGCGTCTATAACGTGACCCAGAAGGACGGCAAACGGCTGTCCAGCTACCGTGCCTTCGTGCAGCCGGTACTCAACCGGCCCAATCTCACCGTGATGACAGACTGCGCGGTCACCTCGCTTGCACTGGACGGCAAGCGCGTCACCGGCGTGAACATCATTCGGGCCGGCGTGGCTCAGCAGTTGCTCGCACGGCGCGAAGTAATCCTCAGCGCGGGCAGCCTGGGCAGCCCTCAGTTGCTGTTGGCGTCTGGCATCGGCCCGGAAGACGAACTGAAACAGGCTGGGGTGCGGGTTCTGCATCATTTGCCCGGTGTGGGCAAGAACCTGCAGGACCACCTCGACGGGCTGATTACCATCCGCTCCAAAAGCGCTTCCACCCTCGGCTTTTCATTGGGTGCGCTACCCAGCCTGCTGACCGCGCCGTGGCGTTACCTGCGTGGGCGCAAGGGCTGGCTTACCACCAACTATGTGGAAGCCGGTGGCTTTGCGCGTACGCCCCTGGCCGATACGTTGCCCGATGTTCAATTCCACTTTGTGCCGGGTTACCGCAGCCACCGTGGGCGGCTGTTCGAGTGGGGCCACGGCTACGCCGTGCATACCTGCGTGCTACGCCCCAAAAGCATCGGCGAGCTGCGATTGCAGGCCAACGGCGAACTGGCCATCGACTTCAACTTCCTCGCCGAACCCGAGGACGCCAAGGTGCTGGTAGAAGGCCTGAAACTTGCCCGCAAAGTGCTGGCCGACCCGCTGTTCGCGCCTATCCGAGGTACCGAAATGCTGCCCGGCAAGCAGGTGCAAACCGATGAGCAACTGCTGGCCTACATCCGGGAGAACGCCGCCACCGTGTTCCATCCCGTGGGCACCTGCAAAATGGGGCAGGACCCGCTCAGCGTGGTCGGCCCGGACCTTCGCGTCCACGGCCTGGAAGGGCTGCGCGTAGCTGATGCCTCGATCATGCCCACGTTGGTCAGCGGCAACACCAACGCCCCGTGCATCATGATTGGTGAGAAAGCGGCCGACTTCATTCTCGGTGTTACCGCGTTCAAGGAGATGAAACGCGCCTGAATGGTATGTTATGTTGTAACGCCACCGTTCGAGTTGACGTATGTTGCTTTCAGTGCGGGCCGTTCCCCTCTCGGCCCCTTCTTCGATTACCGCTACCGCCCGCCTGAGCGCCATCGACGCCCTGCGCGGGCTGGTGATGCTGTTCATGCTGGTGGACCACGCCCGCGAAACCTTCTGGCTGCACAAACAGGTCGGCGACCCCATTGATGCGCTGACGGTGGACCCCGGCCTGTTCTTCACCCGGCTGCTCAGCGCCCTCTGCGCTCCCGTGTTCATTTTGCTTACCGGGCTATCCGCCTGGCTCTACAGCCAGAAGCACAGCGCCCGGGACACGTCGGTATTTTTGCTCAAGCGGGGCCTGTTTCTGATCGTGCTTGAACTCACCCTGGTGAACCTTGCCTGGAACGGCACGCTGCTGCCCGAAACCCTCTGGCTGCAGGTGATCTGGTGCATTGGCGTGTGCATGGTGGTATTGGCCGGCGCACTGCATTTCAGCCGCCCTGTGCTGCTTGCGCTCGCGGCGGCGATCATCGGCGGGCATAACCTGCTGGACTCGGTGGTGTTGACCAGCGATTCACCGCTGTTCGTGCCCTGGTCGATATTGCACCAGCGATCGTTTATCGAACTGGCGGAGGGTATCCGTGCCCGCACCACCTACCCCGTGCTGCCGTGGATCGGGGTGATTCTGTTGGGGTGGGCCATGGGGCCGTGGTTCAGCCAAGGGGTTTTGCCGGCGCGACGGCGCCAGCGCTTGCTCAACACCGGCGTGGGGCTGCTGGTCGCTTTCGTGGCGATTCGCTGGGCGAATGTGTACGGCGACCAGCCTTGGGTGCACACCGGGGATACGCTTCGAACCGTCATGAGCTTTCTGACGGCACGGAAATACCCGCCTTCATTGATGTTCCTGCTGCCAACCTTGGGGCTGGGCCTTCTGCTGCTGGCGGCGCTCGAACGCGTTCAACACTGGCGCGGTACTGCGGTGCTCGCCCTGTACGGCGGCGCGCCGATGTTCTTCTACCTGCTGCATTTGTATGTGTTGAAGGCTATGTATGTCGTCGCGGTCAGTGTGTGGGGCACGAATCAGGGGGCTCATTACGGGTTCGAGAACCTGTCCGCAATCTGGCTGTGCAGTGCGGTAATGGCCGTGTCGCTGTTCTACCCCACACGGTGGTTCGCCGCCCTCAAGCAGCGGCGGCGGGATGTGGCGTGGTTGAAATATTTTTAAGCCTGCCCGCCCCGTAGCAGCACAGCTTGCTGGCGACCGGGGCTGGCATCCGGGCAAAGCCGGACGCGGGCAAGCATCGCGGCTACCCCACCCTGCCACCCAACCGCCGGGCTACCCAATCGGCGATCCAGGCGCCGGCGTTGGCAGTGTTGTCCAGGCTGCTGTGGTGAATGCCGCCTTCACGGGGCGTGAACACCTTGAGTTCCCGGTCCGGGCTGGCGGTGAGCTGCTCGTACGACCGGTGCGCATACTCCAGTGGGATCTGCCGGTCGGCCTCACCATGGGTCACCAGGAATGGCACTTTGATCTTTTCCATCACGCCGTCGAGGTGTACCTGCTCGGCAATGGCCATGAATTCGCTCATGTCACTGGCGCCCCACACCCAGCGCACATGTTCCCAATAATGCGGGACCGGCCGTTCGCCTTCGCGGACCAGCCGACGCTTCTGCACCTCGCCCCAATCATGGTTGGCGCCCCACACCACGCCCAAGGCAAACCGCGGCTCGAACGCCACCGCCCGCGGGCAGTAATAACCGCCCAGGGAGACGCCCAACAGGCCGATCCGCTCGGGGTCGATCTCGGGGCGCGCTTGCAGATGGTCCATCACGGGGGCGGCCCATTGCTCGGTATCCACCACGGCAGTCAGCCCATGCAGGCGCAGGGCTTCGCCACTTCCGGGCTGGTCGAGAAACAGGCTGGCGATGCCCCGGCGAGCAAGCAATTCCGGAAACAGGCCGGCGCGGTAAACCATCTCCTTGGTGCTGTCCAGGCCGTTGATGACTACCAGGCAAGGGGCTGGGCCGTTCACGCCCTTGGCGGGGGTGAACAGGCCCGCCAGGTGCGCACCCTTGTAGGGAATTTCAAACCGCTGAGTGTTCGAGCGCGACAGGGCCAAACCTTCGCTGAACGTGCGCAGAAACTTCGCATACAGCGCCTTGCGCGGCGCATAGCCTTGGGCCTGCATGCGCTCGGCGGTGATGAAATACACTGCGGCCCGGTCAAGCTTGTCAGCTGCACTCAACAGATTACCGGCAGCCTTGTCTTCCTCGGCGAGCGACACCAGGTTGTCGCCGCCCGCCTCCCAGGCTGTGAGGAACGCCTGAGTGCCTTCGTCATCACCCTGCCGGGCGATGGCCTTGAGCGGTGCGCACATGGCTTCGATCTCGCCGAGCTTCCCGCCCATTTCAATAGCCGCAGCCACCGCCAGGCTCCACACGTAATTGGTTTCAAAATACTGGAACATGCTCATGGTCGGTCCTTGTTCAGCGGCGGGTTGCCGGGGCATCGCCCTGGTAGAACGTCACATCCCAGGGGATGTCGTCTTGCATGAAGGCCGGCGGGTTGCTCATCCACTGGGCCGTGCCGAAGCGAAATTCCCATTCACGTGGCACCCAGTTGTCGTCCAGGTAATCGGTGTCTGCGCCGTATTCGGCCTCGCCGCCGGTAGGTGAGTTGAAGTAGCAGAATATCGCCGAGGCAATCCGGTGCCGCCCGGTGCCGAGAAAGCCGTGCTGCCAGCCCCGGCGGGTCATATGGTTGGAACCCACCATCACCTCATCGAAGTCCTCCACGCCGAAACAGGTGTGATGGAAGCGCGGCACGCCACCGGCCCCTGGGGCCTTGTTGTTGAGCAGGAAGGTGTTGTGGTGCTCGTTGGCGCCATCGGCGCGCAGGTAGGTACCGATGCCTTTCTGATGATCTGAAAGGCGGAAATTGAGGCGGTCCCGGAAGAACGCGAAGGTGGCCCAGTAATCGTCCACCGCGAACACCACATGGTTGATGGTTTTCGGCCGCGCCCGGGTGCGCCATTTGCGGTGCTGATTCAACCGGTTCACATTACCCGCCGCATTGACAGGGTCCGGCGCGTAGGTAACTTTCTTTCGTTGGAACACCCGTAATGCCAGGGCCTGGCCGCAATCGCTGAGAAAATGCCAGGCACCATCATCGCCCAGCCGCACCTCGCGATCGCGCCGCAGGTCGTCCAGCAGCCGTTGCAGGCTGGCGTCGTTGTCCACGCCCCATACGGTTTCCTTCACCCCGTAGCCTTCATAGCGCGACGCGGGGATGGACGGGTGCGTCAGCTCACGCACGATCACCGTAGAGCCTTCGTCCAGCCGGTACACTGTTTCCTCGGCTGAAGCGCTGAGCCGGTCCAGGCCAAAATCGTCGAAGAAACGCGTGGCAGTGGCCAGGTCTTCAACGCCGTACAGCAGAGTATCGATGCCGACAATGGCCATCTTCAAGCCTCCTTTTCAATGAGTAACCGCAGCGATTTCAGAACAGAAAACCGCCGTCCACGTTGAACACCTGGCCGGTCATGTACGCCGAGGCGTCGGACACCAGAAACGCCAGCACCCCACACAGGTCCTCGGGCTCGCCGGTGCGCTTGATCATCTGGCTGTTGCGTACCTGCTCGAACAGCCCTGCAGGCAGGGCGGCGCTGCTGCCGGGGTGGCGAATCAAGCCTGGCGAAAGTGCGTTCGCGGTGATGCCGTCTTCGCCCAATTCCACCGCCAGCGCGCGAGTGAGGCCAATCACTCCCATCTTGGCGGCGATGTAGGCCATAAAGCCCTTTTGTGGCCGGCCGGTGTTGCTGGACGCCAGGTTGACAATCCTCCCCCAGCCACGCTCGCGCATGCCCGGGACGAAAGCCTGGCTAAGCAGGAACGGGGCATCCAGGGTCACCGCGTGACAGTCGCTCCAGTCCAGCAGCGTGGTCGCTTCAAGGCTTTTCAGCGGGATATAGGCCGCGTTGTTCACCAGCACGTCGCAGCGGCCGAAGCGCTCCATTACCTGGCCGTACAGGTAGGCGATCTGTTCCGGCTGGCGCAGGTCGCAGGCAAAGCTCTCGGCCTGCCCGCCCCGCTCGCGAACCGCGTTGGCGACGTCTGCGGTGTCAACACAATCCACCAGGGCGATGCGCAGCCCTTCTTCGGCCAGGCGCAGCGCGAATGCCCGCCCTAGCCCGCCTGCTGCGCCGGTGATCAAGGCCACCCGAGTGTCGTTGTGGTTCATGCCATAGCTCCTTCAGTGGCGGCTGTTGAGGCCGAGCAGTTCATCGAACTGGACGTGGAACAACAGCCCGGCGGCATAGCCATCGCGGGGGTTGATTCCGGTGTAGGGGTTGAGCCAGCTGCTGGTGCCCCAGGTGCGCAACACGAAGGGGCTGACCACGATGCTGTCGGTGAGGATGAAGTTCGCATCCAGCGACACCCCGAATTCGTCCCGCCCGGGCCGGTAGTCGCCGCCGCCGGCTGCGGCGTGCGCCTCCTCGAGAAACGCCTGTTCACGGGATGTGAGACGGGCCCAGTTGAAATTCAGCGAATAGCTGTCAAACGGCCTGCTACGAAAGGGTGCGGAAAGGATCAGCCCGGCGTTGGCCTGAGTGGCCACGCCATTGCTGGTGTCCTCGTCGAAGGTGTGGGTAACGCTGGCGAAGGCCGCCACGGCGGTGGGGGCCGGGTCCTGCCCCTTGCCACCGTCCTGGCGCCAGAGGGTTTTCTTGCCACCCAGGTACAACCCGCTCACGCCCTTGCTGGTGGCGGACGCTGTGGCGCCATCGGCCACCCGCGAGGTGCCGTTGACAGTGAAGTATGGGTCGGTCTGGCGGCCGTTGTTATGGAACGCCAGCACCTCCCAGGTTTGCGGATACGCCTCCATGCGGTAGTCGCTGCGATACGCCAGGTTGGCCAGGTATAAAGTGCTCAGCGTGCCGCCGCTGTCGCCTTCGTCGCGCTCCCATCCATTGGTGAAAGGGTAGGCATTGTTGCTGCGCCACGCACCGACCTGGGCGCGCAACGCGGGAGTGAAGTCATACCCGATGCGGGCGTTCCAGTTGGCGTAGGGCGGCGGGTTGATGCCAGCGGTGTCCTGCAGAATGGCGTTCACGCAACCCAGCGGCACGTTGCACAACGGCAGCGCGAAATAGTTGCCGGCGTTGCTCTTGCCCACTTCGATGGCGAGCTTGTCGTCCAGCAGCTTTTGCTCGTAGGTGAACAACGTGAGGTGGCTTACCCGGGGAATGTACGGCCCGGGCTTACCCGCCAGCACATCGCCGACCTGGCCGCCGTAGGTCAGGTTGCTGGTCCAGGGCACATACAGCTGTTCAAAATGCAAGTTGCCGCCAGGCAGCCCCACCAGCCGGTCGAGGTCAAAATCCGCCCCTACGGCGAAAATGGTCAGCGACTCGTGGTTACCCGTGCTCAGGCCCACGCTGGGGTTGCGCAGGTAAATTTCCGTCATCGACAGGTGGGGGCTGATGCCATGGGCTTTCAGCCAGCGCCCCTGCTCGGCCAAAGGCTTGTCACTGGCAAGGGGTGCTGCGGGTTCCACGTTCAATACCCGAGGGCCAACTTTCTGGTTGGGGTATTCGGTGGCCATGGTGTCGGCCACGGTTTTCGGCTGCTCGGCCCATGCCGGGCACGCCACCGCTATCATCAAGGCACAGCCAACCGCCGCTCGCTCGTTCATGTCGGGTCTCTGTTGTTGTTTTTTTCAGGCTGAGAGAGGCCACCCGGCGCCAGTCGCGCCGGTTGGGTTACCACTTAAAAGGGGTGTGTCACGGGGTAAGCGGCAGGCCCTGAGGCTGACGCCGGACCAGGCTGGCCATCAGCGCCAGCACGGCCACACCCATGCACAGCCAGCCGGCCCAGCCCACGGTGGTCGCCAGGTGCCCACTGGCCTTGCCTACGGCCACTACCAGCAACGGGCTGCAGAACATGCCCAGGCAATAGCTGCCGTACCACATGCCGGTGCCAAGCCCCCGACGTTGCCAAGGCAGCTCGCGCATGTTCCAGATGGCCAGGGTAGGCAACATCAGCCCGCAGCCCAGGCCGTTGACCAGCGCCACCGCCATGATGCCTTGCCAGCTGTGCATCGCCGGTATCACCACGAAACTGGTGGCGATCAGGCCGAACGCCAGCGCCAGGCAGTGAGACGTGCGCAGCCCCATGCGGCCCAGCGGGTGCACCGCCAGCGTACCGAGCACGATCATCACGCTGCAGGCCGAGGCCACCAGGCCGGCGGTCTGGGGCGATGGCTCGCCGATGTCGCCAAGCAGGTAAGCCATCTGGATCTGCAGCACCATGAACATCACCGCGCCGATAAAGGTCACCACGCAAATGCCCAGCAGCACCGAGGGCCGAAAGCGTGGGCCGTTGCCGTTGTGCTGTTCATCCGCGGCCATGCTGGCGGCGGCTGGTTCCCACAGCATCGCCTTGCTCACCAGCGCCAGCAGCAGCGGCACCGCATACACCACGTAAGGCATGCGCCAGCTGATCTCGCCCAGGGCGCCACCTACCATGAAGAACACAATGGCCGAGCTGGAGGCGAAGGTGGTTTGCAGTGCCAGGTACTTCTGCCGCTGTGCGCCGCTGTAATAGTCGCCGATCAGCATGGTGCTGATCGTGACTACCACCGCTTCCACACAGCCCAAGGCCACCCGGCTGACAATGATTGCGTACAGCGAATCGAGGAACATCGGCAGCACGCCGAACACGCCATAGCCGAAGATGGAACCCACCAGCAATGCCTTGCGTCCGTAGCGATCGGCGAGCAGCCCCACCACCGGGCTGAGCAACGCCACCAGCAGGCCTGGCACGGTAAGCGCCACGGGGATCAGAAACTCGACGTTGGGCACCTGGGCAAAGTGCGCCTGCATCTGCGGCAGGCTGGGCGCGATCACGATCGCCGCCATGGGCGACAGGCAGTTGATCAGCAGCAAAAGGTAGGTGGCCAGGGTGGCCTTTGACTGGGTAATGCTCAGCGGAGCGTTCATGGTGTCTCCCGTTATTGTTATTAGGTGCACGGAGTGTTCTACAGCGGGTTCAACGTCCTCTCGATCAACTGCGTCAGGCTGCCGTCATGGCACAGCCCCAGTTGCTCGGCCGCTTCGCTGCGCAGTGGCGGATAGTGCCCGAATGCCGCTTCCAGCGCCTCATTGGGCACGAAGCTCACCGTCGACTGGCCGAAGCGCTGCTGCAGGCCTTCGATCAACGCGCCCATGCTCAGGTGCAGCACCGGCAAGGCGAACACCCGACGCGCCCGGAGCGCCTCGGCCGGCAAGGTCGCCGCATGCAGCAGGTTGTCCACGCAACGCACTGCAGACATCCACCACGCCGTGGCCCGCGCCGACACTGGGCATTCGAACGGCTCGCCGGCTTTGATTTTCCAGAACACGTCACTCATGAAGGCTGACAGCAAGCCGGAGGGCTGCGGCGGGCGCGCTACGATACCGGGCAAGCGCAGGCTGATGCCATCAAGGGTGCCGCGCCGGCTGAAATCGTCGATCAACAGCTCGCCAATCAGCTTCTGCGTGGCGTAGCTCAGGTGCGGGCGCAACGGGGTGAAGTCGTCTACCACCTCGGGCAATGGCGAGCCATACACGGCGATGGTGCTGGCAAACACTACGCGCGCGGGGGTTGCCTGGCGCTGCAACCCTTCAAGCAAGGCCAGGGTGGCGTCCAGGTTGGCCTGCCGGCCCAGGGCATAGTCGCGCTCGGCCAGCCCGCCCGGCACGCTGGCAAGGTGAAACACCACGTCGGCCGGCGTTTCCAGTGCCGTGGCCAGCAGCGCCGGGTCATCCAGGCTACCACCCAGTTGCTGTACACGCGGATCATCGGTGGGTGTAGTGAAGCCCAGGTCTACCAGGGTGAGGCGATCCCAGCCCGGCAAGGCGGCAGGGTCGGTGAGCAGCCGGCGAACCAGCGACGCGCCGACGAAGCCGTTGGCCCCGGTGATCAGAATGTGCATGTCAGGCCTCCTGCGCGGGCACGAAGCGGTGGTCGATGGCGCCGAACACGCTCTGGCCGTCGAGCCCGACTATCTCGAACCGCAAGCGGTCGCCGAAGCGCAGGAACGGCGTTTTTGCTTCGCCGTGCTCGAGCACTTCCACCGCGCGGCGTTCAGCCAGGCAGGCCGAACCGGTGCGTGGATAGTCACGGTTGGAAAAGGTACCCGAGCCCAGCACCGTACCCGCGCGCAGGTTACGTGTGCGTGCCAGGTGCATCACCAGCTCGGGGAAGCTGAAATCCATTTCCTCGCCGTTGGGCTCGCCAAAGCGCTCACCATTGCACTGCACCTGCAGCGGCAGCTTCACCCGCCCGTCTGCCCAGGCGTCGCCCAACTCGTCGGGCGTGACCGCCACCGGCGCGAAGACGGTGCTGGGCTTGGCCCGCAGCGGGCCGAAGCCGATGCTCACTTCCTTGAACAGATGCGCGCGCAGGCTCACGTCATTGAGCAACATCAGCAACTTGATGTGCCCGGCGGCCGCGTGGGGCTCGATGCCCATGGGCACGTCGTCGAGCACCACCGCCACCTCCCCCTCGAAGTCGATCTGATGGTCCTCGCCTGGCACGAGGTAGTCGTCGCAGGCGCCGAGAAAATCATCGCCCGCACCCTGGTAGATGATGGGTACGCCAGCGTCTTTCTTGATGTCCAGTTTGTACGCGCGCTCCATCAGGCTGCCGTGGTTAAGGAACGCCGAGGCGTCGGCCCACTGATACGCGCGAGGCAGCGGTGCCATGGCTTCGCGCGGTTCGAAGGCAAAGGCTTGTGGGGCAAGGCCTGCGTTGAGCGAGTCATACACCTGCTGCAACAGCGGCTCGCAACGGGCCCAGTCTTCGATGGCCGCTTGCAGGGTGCCGGCGATACCATTGGCGAGCACAGCACGGCTCAGGTCGCGGGATACCACCACCAGGCGGCCATCACGGCTGCCGTCTTTCAAGGTTGCCAGCTTCACAAGAGTGCTCCTTGTTCGGCCCACAGGGCCGGGTATTGAATGAGTTCCAGCAAGTTGCCGCTGTTGTCGCGCAAAAAGCCCATGGGCGTACCGCCAATCACGTGCTCGAAAACGATGTCGGCGCCCTTGCTTCGCAGCTGGGCGAAGGCGGCTGACGCGTTCTGCACGGCAAAGCACAGGTGCTTGTGGCCATGAGTGAGCAGGTCCAGATGCGGCTCGCGGCGCTCGGCAGGCAAGGCCATGGCGCCTTCGAGTTGGAACAGCTCGATGCGGTAGTCGCCTTGGCGAATGAACGCCACCTCGGCCGGGATCTGCTCGATAAAGGCACGGCTTTCCAGCTCGAAACCGAGCATCAGGCGGTACCAGTCGATAGCCTCGTCCAGGTCCGGCACGCTGATGCCGCCGTGGTGGGGTTTGAGTGCGAATACGTCGCTCATGGCGCCCTCAGCTCAATGCTCTGCCGCCATCCACTGGGATGACAACGCCGGTGGTAAAGGTGAGGTGGGTGGCTACTGCCACCACGGCCTGAGCCACTTCCTGTGGCAGGGCCAGGCGGCCAAGGGGCGTGCGTTGCGCCTGCTGGTCACGCCAGTCGCTGGCCAACCCTTGCACGAACTCGGTGTCCGCCAGGCCCGGCGCGACCGACACCACTCGCACGGCGGGCGCCAAGGCTCGCGCCAGGGACGCGGTCAAGTTGTCCAGCGCGGCCTTGGACGCGCAATACGCGATGTTGCTGCCCATGGCCGTACGCGCAGCGATCGAGCTGATATTCACCACCAGCCCATTGCCGCTGGCCTGCAGCAGCGGCTGGAACGCCCGAACACAGGCGATGGCGCCGCGCACATTGGTGGCGAAAATGCGGTCGATCAGTTCATCGTCCAGCCCGAGCAAGTCCCCGTGTGGCACGAAGCGAGTGACGCCGGCGCAGTTCACCAGAAGGTCGCAATGGCCATGGCGTGCATCTACCAATGCCGCCAGTTCGTTGAGTGCGTTGCTGTCGGTGACCGGTGCCGAGGCGGCCCAATGGCCTCCTCCCACGCGTGGCAAGTTCTCGGTCAAGGCCTGCGCGGCTGCCGCTGAATGGTGATAACCCGCCACCACACACGCGCCCTCCTCGGCCAACGCCTGGCATATGACCTGGCCCAGCCCGCCAGTGGCCCCGGTGACTACCGCCACCTTGCCTGTAAGCCGGCTCATCCGCGGGCCGCCTGGAACCGCCGCACGCGGATGTCGGCTTGTTCCTTGTGGCCAGAGAAGTGCTCCAGCGCGCACAGCCGTGAACACACCTCGCCAATGGCCACGCTGGCTTCGTCGGTGAGCACGCGCTGGTAGGTGTGGGTCTTGATGAACTTGCCCACCCACAACCCGCCGGTGTAGCGGCCGGCGCCCATGGTGGGCAGGGTGTGGTTGGTACCGATCACCTTGTCACCGTAGGCCACGTTGGTGCGGTGGCCGAGGAACAAGCCGCCATAGCAGGTCATGCGTTCGAAGAACCACTCCGGGTCCCGGGTCATCACTTGCACATGCTCGGAACACAGCCGCTCGGATTCGGCGAGCATTTCCTCGTCGCTGTCGCACAGGATGATTTCGCCGTAGTCTCGCCACGCCACGCTGGCCACCGGCGCAGTATCCAGCCGTGCCAGCACCTGCTCGATGGCGGCGGGCAGTTCTTCGGCCAGCCGGCTGCTGGTGGTCACGCACACCGCCGGCGACGTGGGGCCGTGTTCTGCCTGGCCCAACAGGTCCACGGCCACCAGTTCGGCATCCACGCTGTCGTCGCAGATCACCAGGGTTTCGGTGGGCCCTGCGAACAGGTCGATACCCACGCGTCCATAGAGTTGGCGCTTGGCCTCGGCCACGTAGGCATTGCCCGGGCCGACGATCATGTCCACGGGCGCAATGTGCTCGGTGCCCAGGGCCATGGCCGCCACGCCTTGAACGCCGCCCATCACATAGATTTCATCGGCGCCAGCCAGGGCCATGGCGGCGACAATCTCCGCCGAGGGCTTGCCGTCGAATGGCGGCGCACAGGCGACCACCCGCTTCACACCTGCCACCTTGGCGGTGAGCACGCTCATGTGCGCCGAGGCGAGCAGCGGGTATTTGCCACCGGGGATGTAGCAACCTACGGCGTTGACCGGGATGTTCTTGTGGCCCAGCACCACGCCGGGCAAGGTTTCAACCTCCACGTCGCGCAGCGACAGCAGCTGCACCTGGGCGAAGCGGCGAATCTGCGCCTGGGCGAATTTGATGTCCTCGATGGCCTGTGCCGGCAGGCTGTCGATGCAGGCCTGGATCTGTGCCTGGCTCAGGCGCAGGTCGGTGGGGTTCCAGCCATCGAACTTCTCGGAATACTCCCGCACCGCCGCCTCGCCCCGCTGCTCCACGGCGCTGATGATCTGCTCCACGGTGTCGCGCACCTGGGCGCTCAATTCGGCTTTGTGCGCGGCGGGCTTGCCCTTTTTCAAATGACGAATCATGGCCTGTGTTCCTTGTTGTAATGAGTGTCAGCGCCAGTGCACCAGCGGCTGGCCCGCCACGGGCGAGCGGAAGTACGGGATACGGGTGCCCTGCAAGCTCCCCAGGTACACGGTTTTCAAATCGGCCCCACCAAAGGTGATACTGGCCATCCAGGGCGCGAGCGTGCCGCGGGTGGCCTGCATGATCTGGGGGGTAAGGGTTCGAGCGTGGTAATGCGCGTTAAGCACGGCGGTAGCGTCGGGGTTGCTGTCGTCCAGCAGGGTCAGCACTTCACCGTCCGGGGTGAGCGCGATCAGCTTGTCGCTCATCACCAGGGTTACCCAGAGGTTGCCGAAGCAGTCGAAGGCGAAACCGTCCGGGAAGCCTTCCAGTTCAGCAGGGCCGAACACTTCCCGGTCACCCAGCGAGCCGTCGGAGCGCAGGCGAAGGCGCGAGATACGGCGCACGTTGCTTTCCACCACGTACAGCCACTCTTGGCGGTCGTCGAAGCGGATTTCGTTGGTGCCGCCGAAGCCCTCCGCGACTACACGAATGCCGTGTTCGTCGATCACGCCGATGTAACCGTCCAGCACGCCGGAATTGATCGAGTCGGTCCAGGGCTGCATCGTGGTGGTAACCGTGAACCAGATCCGCCCCTGACGATCCCGCAGCGGGAAGTTGGTCTTGCCCAGGGGCTTGCCGTCCAGTTGGTCGAACATCACCTGCAGGTTGCCTTGGCGATCGAGCTTTTCGATACGGTCCAGGCCCCAGTTGCAAATGATGAAATCACCGTTTTCGGTCAGCGCCAGGCCGTTGGGCAACGAAGCACCCTGTGATTGCACGTAGCGGGCTTCGAAGCTGGCGTCACTGCCGGGCGCCTGGGCCGGGGTCAGCAGGGTTTGCTCGCCGTGGGCAGTGATGTGCATCACGCCACCGCGGGCATCGGCGGCCCACAGGCTGCCGTCGGGCTGGGCAATGATGCATTCGGGACGTTGCAGGTCGTAGCCGATGAATCCAATGGCGTCGCGATCAACCTGCCAGCCTTTGAGTGGGTTGCGGTTCATGGAGCGTCCTTGTTCAGCGCGTCAGATAGGTTCGGAAACCACGCGGATCATCTTGGCCATCAGCCCGGCAAAATCGGCTTCAGGCGTGGGCCGTTGCTCCCACTCACCGATCTGCACCGAGCCTTCGTTGATGAACTTGCAGCGCTCGTAGCGGCGGGCCATGAAGCCGTCCAGCACCGCTTGCGTCTCCAGCCCGGCGCCGCACAGTTCACCCAGCACCACGGCGTCTTCCACCGCTTGCGCAGCGCCCTGGCCCATGTGTGGGGTAGTGGCGTGTGCCGCGTCGCCGATCAGCAGCACCCGGCCGCGGTACCAGGGCGCGGGCATGAGCAGGGCTTCCAGCGGGCGGTACACCACCTGGCTGTTGTCGGTGATCTGCGCGCTCAGCTCCGGCACCAGCCCGCCATAACCTTCGAGCCGCTTGCGAAATTCCGCTGCGAGAGTTTCGGGGTCGAAAAACGGGTTACCGGGTTCTTCGAACACCGAGAGGATGTAGAGGCTGTCTTCGGTGAGCGGGGTATAACCGGCCTTGCCGCCCGGCTTGCCCTCGAACATGTGGGACCAGAGCAGATCCTTGGGCCGGGGCAAGTTGTAGCGCCATACGCCTTGGCCGGTGAAGCGCGGCCGGTATTGCTCACCGAACACGGTGGCGCGCACTTTGGAATACACACCGTCGGCGCCAACCACCAGGTCGTAGTCGCCGCTGCTGCCATCGGTGAAGCGCACTGACACCTTGTGTTCGCTTTGTTCGATGTCGCTGAAGGTCACGCCCAGCCGCAGGGTGGCGCCGTTCTGCGCCACCGCATCGAGCAATACCTTGTGCAAGGCGGGCCGGGTAAGGCCCAGGTTGGCGGGGTAGTCGTCACCGGCCAGGCGGGCGCCGCTGAGTTCGGCCTTCACCTGACCCTGCTGGTTGCAGATTCGCAGGCCGTTGTAGGGGAAGCCCGCCGCCACTGCCGCGTCGGCGATGCCCAGTTGCGCCATGGCCCGGATGCAGTTCGCCTGCACCACAATGCCCACGTGGTACACCTTGGCCTGGGAGGTGATCTCCACGATCTCCACCGCCACCCCAGCCCTGCGCAGGGCGATCGCGGCGCTCAGCCCGCCGATCCCCGCGCCCACTATCAGCACGTTCCTGATCTCGCTCATCCAGCGTGTCTCCGGTTTTATTGTTGTGCCCCGCCAGGCGCTGGCGGCGAGGTATGGGCCTCACACTACGCAGCGGCGGGGTATGCCGGAAATTGTTTGTTCGGATAGCTGTCATCCATGGCATGGATGGCTGGTCATGGTCAATGTACCGGGGTATAAACACCGCAAATGCTGGCGACCATAACCATAAGAAGACCCCCACATGCGCTTTCATGGCCTGGACCTGAACCTGCTGGTAGTGCTCGACGTGTTGCTCGCTGAACAGAACATCACCCGTGCCGGCGAGCGGCTGTTTCTCAGCCAGCCGGCCACCAGCGCGGCATTGGCCCGCCTGCGAATCTATTTCGAAGACGATTTACTGGTGCAAATCGGCCGGCGGATGGTGCGCACCCCCATGGGTGAAACCCTGGCGCAACCGGTGCGCGACTTGCTCATCCAGATGCGCGCCACGCTGGAGAACCGCAGCCAGTTCCAGCCGGAACAGGCCAGCCGCACCTTCACCTTGATGGCCTCCGATTACGTGGGCATGGTGCTGATGCCCGACGTGAGTCTTCGCTTGAGTGAATTGGCGCCCAAGTGCTCGCTTGAGCTGTTCTCGCCCAACGATGATGCCATTCATGAGATCGAGCGAGGGCACCTGGATTTTCTGCTGCTGCCCGATACGCAACTGATGGAGGGCCACCCCTCCAGCCCATTGTTCGACGACATTTTCGTGTGCGTGGTGTGCCGGGAGCACGGGCCGGCAACGCTCTCGTTCGATGACTACAAGCAGCTTGGCCACGTGCTGGTGCGCTGGGGCAACGAACACCGCACCCCTACCGTGGATGAGTGGTTTCTACGCCGTTTCGACTTCGAGCGCCGGGTGGAGGTGACCACCCACACCTTCAACAGCGTGCCGCCCTATGTGATCGGCACCCGCCGCATCGCTACCATGCACCGCCGCCTCGCCGAGCGCTGGGTGGAATACCTGCCGCTACGCATCCTGCCCGCCCCCTGGGCGGCGCCGGACCTCACCATCGCGCTGCAATGGAACAAATACCGCCAGCACGACCCGGGGCTGGCGTGGTTGCGCAACCTGATCATCGAGACGGCGGCCGGGTTGGGTTAGGTGTGGTCCCACGCCGCCCGAGCGGCGAGGATTTCCGGCGCCTGGCCTTCCAGCCACTCCAGTAACCCTTCCAGCCGCTGCGCCAGCGCAACACCCAATGGCGTAAGCCGGTATTCCACCTGAGGCGGAATGGTCGGGATTACCGTGCGGGACACCATGCCGTCGCGCTCGAAGGCACGCAACTTGAGGGTGAGAATGCGCTGGGACAGCTCAGCATCGGCCATGGCGTTCACCTGCCGTTGCAGCTCGGTGAAGCGCAGCATCCCGGTTTTCAGGATCAACAGCAGCAGCGGGCTCCAGCGGTCGCCAAGCCGGCCGAGGGTTTCCCGGATAGGGCCGTGTGGGTCATTGCCGTTGTGTAGCACCCGCGCGCGCAAGCGCACCAGGGCCTGCTGCTGAGTTGCTTGCGGGGCTTGAGTGTCGGGGTTTTCCACGCGGTGATGTTCCTGCGGTTGGTGGGGGCACGCACATTGAGGTAACCGACCCACATTAAAGTGCGATCTTCCGGGCATGCAAAGCCTACTCCTAGAATCGCCCCACAGCCCAGCCACTGGCACGGCTGCGAACAACAATAAAACCCTGTGGGAAGGTGCAGATGAACCATTACGACGTAGTCGCAATCGGCGGAGGGCACAACGGCCTGGTCGCCGCGGCCTACCTGGCCAAGGCCGGAAAAAAGGTGCTGGTGCTGGAGCGCAAGGATTACGTGGGCGGTGGCGTGTCTACCCGCCAGCTCAACACACCGGGTTTCTGGCACGACGAGCACTCCAGCGTGCACATCATGATCCAGGGCAACCCGATGATCACCCAGGACGAACTGGGCCTGTTCAGCCGGTTCGGGCTCAAATACAACTATTCGGACATCCCCCACGCCACGGTCTTCGAGGACGGCACTTCACTGATTACTTACCGCGACCTGGACAAAGCCTGCGCATCCATCGCGACGGTATCCGAACGTGACGCCGACACCTACCGCAAGCTGGCGTTGAAGGCCGGTGGCCTGCTGCCGTTGTTCCTTTCCGGGTTTTATTCGCCGCCCCTGCCGATGGGCGCCATGGTGGCGATGCTCGACCAAAGCCTGGAAGGCCGCGAGCTTTTCGATGCCATGCAGCGCAGCACGCTGGACATCATCGATAACCTGTTCGAACACGACAAGGTGAAGATCCACTTGCTGCGGGTGATCGCCGAGAACCTGCAGATGCCCGACGAACTGGGCACAGGGATGGGCGTGTATGCCTTTGTCGGTATCATGCACACCCATGGCGTGTCGCAACCGGTGGGCGGCAGTGGCAAGCTGTCGGAGGCTCTCGCCCGCTGTATCGAGCACCACGGTGGCGAAATCCGGTGCAACGCCGAAGTGCGCAAGGTGGTGGTCTCCGATGGCCGCGCGGCGGGCGTAGAGCTGGCTGACGGTGAACGTATCCTTGCCAGGGATGCGGTGATCGGCGCGCTTCACCCCCATGTGATCAAGCGCTTTGTGGACGGGCTGGACCCGGGTGTAATCGCCCGCGCCGAACGCGCCACCCTCGCCCCCTTCAGCCTGTTTGTGAGCCACTACGACTTGCATCGCCAGGCTGAATTTCACGCAGGCCCCGACGTGGGACGTGCCACCATGCTGACCATGATGAGCAGCGATCGCCTGAGCGACATGCTGGATGATTTCGATGCCTTGCGGCGCGGCCGCGTGTCCACGCGGCGGCTGGTGGCGGGCGGTGATGAAAGCATCAACGACCCTACCCGCGTGCCGGCTGGCAAGGGGATGTTCCATGGTATGACCTTCGCGCCCTACAACCTGGCCGAAGGCGGCGCCGCGCGCTGGGACGAGTACAAGGAGGAATTCGGCGACCTGAGCCTGCATGCCTACCGCAAGTTCGTGAAAAACCTGACGCCGGACAACATCATCGCCCGCACCCTGTGCTCGCCACTGGACCTGGAGCGCAGCTCGCCCAACTCCATGGTCAAGGGGGACGTGCACGGGGTGGCGCCGTACTTCTACCAGAACTTCGCCCACCGCCCCACGCCCGACCTGGGTCGCCTCTCTGTACCAGGGCTGGACAACCTCTACCTGGTAGGGCCGTTCATGCACCCCGGCGGCGGCGTATTCGGCGCCGGCCGCGCAACGGCCATAAAGGTGTTCGACGATTTGGGGATGGATTTTGACCGCGTGACGAGGAACTGACCATGAAGATATTCGGGAGCGACAACAGTGAGCTGATGGCGGTGAGCACCATCGAACGCAACGGCAACGAACTGCTGATCAAGGGCAAGATCTTCGGCGCCATGCCCATGGTCGCCCGGCTGCGCCCGGAGGAGGCGCGGGCGGCATTGAAGATGCTGGACCTCAAAACCGTGCTGTTCCTGCTCAGCCTGGTATTCCGCGCCCGGGTGGGTAAAGTGAAGCCCAAGGCGAGCGCCGTGTAGGGGCTGTACGCCATTACTCGCCCATCCAACGGCGCCTGGGTTCCGGAAACATCCTTGAACGCTCTGTCCTGAACGCCTCCCGGGCACCGTCTTTGTTGCGACCTCTGCGTAACAATCTGAAACATCTAGACCTGCGCAGAGGTCAATGGCACATCGCCCTCAGAACGTACCCCATGAAAGCAGTAGCCCCCGCAGAACGCCTCGAACCCCTCACTCAACTTCGTAACCTGAAAATGGCCCGGTCCGCCCACGCTTATGTGCGTGGCAGTACCGTCCAGTTCTATGAATGGCTGCATAGCCAGCCTGGGCGCCGGCTGCCCGGTGGGCCACCGGTTTGGATTTGCGGGGATTGCCACGCGGGCAACCTTGGCCCGACCGGCAGCCTCAAGGGCAAGATCGACATTCATATCCGCGACCTGGACCAGACGGTGATCGGCAACCCGGCCCACGACCTGGTGCGCCTGGGGCTGTCTTTGGCCACGGCCGCGCGCGGCTCCGACCTGCCCGGCGTGGCCACTGCGCGCATGCTCGAGGAAATGATGCGGGGGTACGAGCTGGCGTTCGACCCCGGCAACGACGAAGAGCCCGAGCGCCCGCCGCAGGTGAAGGGCAGCATGCGCAGCGCCGTGCAGCGCACCTGGAAGCACTTGGCCAAGGAGCGTATCGAACACCTGCACCCTACCATTCCACTGGGCAAGCATTTCTGGCCGCTGTCCAAGGAAGAGCGCAAAGCGATCAAGGCCTTGTGCGAAGGGCCAGACATTCACGGTTTGGTGACGTCACTCAAAGGCCGCTCACAACAGGACCCGGTAACCCTGCTGGACGCGGCCTATTGGGTGAAGGGCTGCAGCTCGCTGGGCTTGTGTCGCTATGCGGTATTGCTCGGCGTGGGCCCTGAAGAAGAGCGGGACTATTGCCTGATCGATATCAAGGAAGCAGTCGGTGCCGCGGCGCCCCGCGCGGCCCGGGCCCCAATGCCGCGGGACAATGCACAACGGGTGGTCGCTGGCGCGCGGCAGCTCTCACCTGCCTTGGGCAACCGCATGATCGCCACACGCATGCTGGGCCGGGGCTTCTTCATCCGTGAACTGCTGCCCCAGGACATGAAGCTGGAGCTCGACGAGCTTACCCAGGCCGAAGCCATGACCGTGGCGACTTACCTCGCCCGCGTGGTCGGCAAGGCGCACGCCCAGCAAATGGACATGACCACCCGGCAAGAATGGGTGAACGACTTGCAACGCAACCGCTCCCGGGCGCTGGATGCCCCGTCCTGGCTGTGGTCCAGTGTGGTGCAATTGGTAGGCAGCCATGAAAAAGGCTACCTGGAACACTGCCGCCGCTATGCGCTCGAACAAAGCCGCAAGGAATAACCCTTCGCGAAACGGCAAAACCCTATTCGCGAGCTCTGCCGGCTTCCAACACAGGTCTGATCCTGGCCGGGCATTGCCGGAGCTCGCGAATGGCGCCACGCTTACGCGAGCGTCTGCACAACCACCTCGGCCATGGCGTTCAGCCTGCCGCTCACATCGTCCGCTATTGGTAACAGCATGAAATCGACCTCCGGTAGCGGCGGCAACACACCCTCGGGCAGGGCAATCATGCCGTGCTCGACGATCGACGAAGCATTGAGGCACGCAATGCCCAAGCCCGCTGCAACCGCGGCCTGCAACCCGGCCACACCGGAGGCCACGTGGGCGAGTTCATGGGGAATGCCGTGCGCGTTCAACGCCTGACAGGCCACCCTGTGCAGCGTGCAGGTTTCGGGCAGCAGCGCCAGTTCCACTGCACGCCCCGGCTTGAGCACCGTGCCACGCGCCGCCACCCATTGCAGCGGTTCGCTGCGCAACACGTGGGTGCCTGCGGGCAATGCAGGCCGCGCCGACGCCACCTGCATCACCACCGCCAAATCAAGCTCGCCACTGCGATGGGCCGCGTTGATCTCAGCGCTTTTGCCAATCCGTGTTCTTATCCGCAACCCGGGATAATGGTGGGCCAGGCGCCCCAACAGCCTCGTCACCTCGCCAGGGCGCAAGTAATCCGAGATGCCCAGATGCACTTCCCCAATCAGGGGCACGGCATGCATGTCCCGCCACGCCGCGTCCGCCAGGGCCAGAATGCCACGCGCATGGGCCAATAGCCGCTCCCCCGCTGCCGTTGGCTTCACCCCAGACTTGCCACGCACCAGCAACTGCGCGCCGGCAGCGTCTTCAAGCTTGCGCAGTTGTTCGCTCAGCGAAGATTGTGAAAGGCAGCGCAAGGGCGCGGCTGCAGAAAAGCTGCCGGTATCCACGGCCGCAATTAGTGTCTTGAGCTGTTCCAGATCGAAGCCGCGCATTGCTCATCCACCCGTTTTCCGATGGATGCCATCGTACCTTCCCGCTGTACCGATGGATACAAGCTTTGCACAATGGGCCTCTCCCCTCCCGACTGGAGTCACCCATGCCACATATCGATCTCAAGCTTTCCGGTACCCGCGATGCCGAACTCGGCCAGCAAGCCGTGGCCATCGTTCATCGCCTTACCGCCGAAGTGCTGGGCAAGGCGCCCGAACTGATGGCGACCACGGTTCAATACATCGGCGACCATGACTGGTTTATCGCAGGTAAACCACTGGCACAAACAGGCGGCACTGCTTTCCACCTGGATATCAGCATCACCGACGAGACCAACACCAAGCAGGAAAAGGCGCGGTTCATTCAAGAGGTGTATGCCGCCCTCTCCCAACTGCGGCCCAACCCGGCCTTGTGCTCGTACGTGCACCTGATCGACGCCCGCGCGGCGGCGTACGGCTATGGTGGGCGTACCCAGGAATGGCGCCATCAGCACGGCTGAACACCGTGCCTGCTACGCTCAAGGGCTACCGAACTCAGCGATGAACCGGAGGCCCCCATGGACACCATTCGTGGCAGCTGCCTGTGTGGCGACGTGCGACTCGAGGCTTCAGGCCGCCCTTATCGGGTAGGCCTGTGCCATTGCCTGGATTGCCGCAAGCACCACGGTGCGCTGTTTTATGCCTTTGCCATATTCCCGGAAAACACCGTGAAGGTTGAGGGCCAGACCCAGGCCTACGCTGGGCGACATTTCTGCCCACGCTGCGGGTCATCGCTGTTCGCCCACGACGGGGGCGACGAGATCGAGGTGAACGTAGGGGCACTGGACAGCCCCAACTCGTTAATACCTACCTACGAATGCTGGACGATCCGACGCGAAGCCTGGCTGCCCCCCTACCCGCACGCCAAACAGTACGAAAAGGACCGGGACAAGGCGCGCCGTACCGAGCCCTAAGGCGGGCGGGCGCGCCAGGTCCCTTGCCGTAGCGCGCCGATCACCAGCGGCCCCGGCCCTGTGAGCGCCAACCCGCCGAACAGGATCGCCAGCAGCCAGGCGAACTGCCCCTCTTCGATCGTCCACTCCAGGTGCACCACCCCGAGTGCAACCGCCAGCACGCCGAGCACCGGCAGGCAGGCCAGCCGCGCGTAAATGCCCAGTATCAGCAGCACCGGGCAGAACACCTCGGCGAACACCGCGAAGGCAAGGCTGAAGGTAGGGCCCAGGCCAAAGGGGTCTTCGATCTTCAGCACCTCGGTGGACCAATGCAGCAACTTGGGCAAACCGTGCACGTGCATAAGCAGCGCGGCGGCAGCCACGCGCATGAACAGCAAGCCGTAGGCGAGTGAAGGGGGATAAGCGGAGCGTAGGGGTGCCATGAGTCATCTCCAGTCGACGGACCTGCCACTGTTACCCACGGCCAGTGCTCTGGATTGGCCGCTTGTGCTTATTTACCTAGCAGAAAGCGCCGGCGGGATTGTCCCCGGAATGGAACCAGTTATGTTCAATTATGCTGGATTGTCGCCACCGCCGCGCTTCGCCAAAATGGCAACCACACCGCAGCAACGCCCAACGGCAAGCGCGGAACCCCTTTCAACTCAACGCACTCCCCACTTTCAAAAGGAAATGACCATGTCGAAGCGCGAACTCCTGAACCCTGCCAACTCTGCCCTGATCCTGATCGACCACCAGCCGCAGATGGCTTTCGGTGTTCAGTCCATCGACCGCCAGACGCTGAAGAACAACACGGTGGGGCTGGCAAAGGCCGCTAAGATCTTCAACGTGCCAACCATTTACACCTCGGTGGAAACCGAAAGCTTCAGCGGCTACATCTGGCCCGAACTGCTGGCGGTGAATCCCGGCGCCAAGCCGATCGAGCGCACCTCGATGAACAGCTGGGAAGATGCCAAGCTGGTGGACGCGGTAAAAAGCACCGGGCGCAAGAAGCTGATCATCGCCGCGCTGTGGACCGAGGTCTGCCTTACCTTCCCCGCCCTCGAAGCGATGGAAGAAGGTTTTGAGGTGTACATCGTGACCGACGCTTCGGGTGGCACTACCCAGGAAGCCCATGACATGAGCATTCAGCGGATGATTCAGGCCGGCGCGATCCCGGTCACCTGGCAGCAAGTGCTGCTCGAATACCAGCGCGACTGGGCGCACAAAGAAACCTACAACGCCGTGATGGACCTGGTGCGCGAGCACAGCGGCGCCTATGGCATGGGCGTGGATTACGCCTACACCATGGTGCACAAGGCACCGCAGCGCACCCTCGGGTAACCCAGCGCGAACCTAACGCCCGCCACGGCTTGCCCTGACGGGCGTTGTGCTGTTTACACTCGCCCCAATGCCGGTTCGAACGGGCCGTCCGGCGCTTCGCCGTGCAGCGAAATACGGTACGTCTCCGGCAGCGCCAGCCCACCCGCCAGCGCCAGCAGGGCGATCACCACCAGGTAGAACGCCGGCGCCAGGTTGCTCCCGGTAATGCCGATCAGCCAGGTGGCCATCAACGGCGCCGTGCCGCCGAACACGGTATAGGCCACGTTATAGGTGATGGCCGAGGCGGTGTAACGGGTGCGAGTGGGGAAGGTTTCGGCCAGCAGCGCTGCCGTCACGACACCACACAGCAAGGCGCCCACGGCCAGCAACAGCACACCGGCGATGGCCGGGCCTACCGAGCCGGACCCCGCCAGCCAGTAGGCCGGGAACACCGTGACCATCACCCACAGGCAGGTGAAGCCGATGGTCTTGCGGCGCCCTACCCTGTCCGAAAACGCCCCCGCCGCCGGGCATGCGCCCGCCGCGAACAGCAGCGCCACGGTGGTGACCAGCAACGCCTGGGCGCGGGTCAGGTGGCCCGCCACCTGCAAATAGGTGGCGAAATAGGTGGTGAACATATAGAACGACAGCGCGGTAAGCGAAATGAACGCACCCAGGCAGGCAATCGAGCCGGCGTGGTTGCGCAAGGTTTCCTTGAGCGGCGAGTGGCTGTGCGCTTTGCCTTCGGCCTGCACAGCCTGGAACGCCGGCGTTTCCTCCATGCGCCAGCGCAGGATCAGCCCCACCACCCCCAGCGGCGCCGCCACCAGGAACGGCACCCGCCAGCCCCAACTGGCCATGGCTTCGGGCGCCAGGCTGGCATCCAGCACATACGCCAGCACCGCCGCCACGGCAAAGGCCGAGAAGGTAGACACAGGCACGAAGCTGCCATACCACGCCCGCTTGTGCCGTGGCGCGTGCTCCATCAGGTACGACACGGCGCCTGCGTATTCACCGCCTGCGGAAAAGCCTTGAACGCACCGCGCCACGGTGAGCAGTATCGGCGCGAGGATACCGATGCTCGCATAGGTGGGCAGCAGGCCGATCACCGTGGTGGCGCCTGCCATCATCAGAATGGTGACCGAGAGAATCCGCTTGCGCCCCAGCCGGTCGCCCAGTGCGCCGAACACAATCCCGCCGAGCGGCCGAAGGGCGAACGCCACCGCAAATACCGCAAAGGTTTTGAGCAGTGCCACGCTGGGGCTGGTACTGGCGAAAAACTGGTTGGCGATGATGGTCGCCAGAAAGCCATACACCGCGAAGTCGAACCATTCCACGAAGTTGCCGATGGCCGCCGCGGCGATCACCTTGCGTAAGGTGGCCGGTGGAACCTGATCCAAGGTATGCGTCGCCATGCGCGAACTCCCAAGTGGTGATACTGAGGATTATCGGCAGTCGCCCAAACGGGCCTGTTCAGGAAGCGCCTCCGGCATAGTCAGAAACGCGATCAACCGCACCCGCTCTATGGCAAGGGTTCGCGAAAGGGGCGTGGAGCGAGCGGTGCGCCCGGGCTGAAGCAGACGTTGCAGCGGGGCCCGTTATCATCGCAACATGGCGCATCACCCCCACCGAGACGCTTTCATGATCCATGCCACCACCGGCCTGGTTGCCATCCTGGGAACCCCTATCGCGCAAGTGCAATCACCCACCAATTTCAACCGCTGGTTCCAGGCGCAGGGTCTGGACCTGGCCATGCTGCCTGTCGATCTCGCGCCCGAAGCGCTGGCCGGCTTCATCGCCAGCCTGCGCGGCTGGAACAACTTGCGTGGGTGCGTGATCACCGTGCCTTACAAGCAAACGGTAGTACCGCTGCTGGATGAGCTGAGCAGCCGGGCCCGGCTGCTGGGCTCGGTCAACGTGATCCGCCGCGAAACAAACGGCAGGCTGATAGGCGATAACGTAGACGGTGAAGGGTTTATCAAGGCCGCAGCCGCCCATGGTTTCGATGCCAAGGGCAAGCACGCGCTGGTGTTGGGCGCGGGTGGCGCGGGCGCGGCGATTGCCTATAGCCTGGCCGAAGCCGGCATTGCCGCGCTCGACCTTGCCGACCCTACCCCCGGCCGCGCCGAAGCGCTGGCACGGGTACTGCGAACGGCCTTCCCTGCGTTGACTGTCCGTGAGCAGGTCGCCCCGCTGGCGGGCTACGACCTGTTGGTAAACGCCTCGCCTATCGGCATGGGCGAGGCTGGCCAACTCCCCCTCCCTGATGACCAATTGGCGCAGCTGTTGTCTCATACCCATGTGGCTGATGTAGTTACCAAGCCGGTGCAAACGCCGTTGCTCACGCTCGCTCAAGCGCGGGGTTGTAGCGTTCAGACCGGCCCGCAAATGTCGCTGGCGCAAATGCCTGCCCTCGGCTTTTTCATGGGCGTGATGCCTGAAAGCCTCTGAGCCGCGCCTACGGTTTACCTGATAGCCAACTCGGACGATTCGCAGCCATGAGCAGCTCACTGAAGTCTGTACTGCTAGCCACCGTTCTAACGCTGTGCCTCCCGGCAGCGGCGCGGGCGGCGGGCGAGATCGAAGTGGTCACCGAAGAAATGCCGCCCTACAACATGACCGAGAACGGCAAGGTCACCGGCTTCAGCACCGACATCGTGCAGGCGGTGATGAAAGAAGCCGGGATCGACGCGCCGATCCAGGTGATGCCATGGGCCAGGGCCTACGACCGGGCGCTGAGCGTGCCCAACGTGCTCATCTATTCCATCGCCCGCACCCCCGAGCGCGAGGCGCTGTTCCAATGGGTAGGGCCCATCGCGCCAACCAACTGGTACCTCTACAGCCTCGCCGAACGCCCGGTCACCCTGCATTCGCTGGACGATGCCCGAGGGCAGAAGATCGCCACGGTGAACATGGATGTGGGCCAGCAGTTCCTGCTCAGCCGTGGGTTCAAGATGGGCACCGAGCTGCAATCAACCAGCCGCTACGAGAACAACTACCGCATGCTCAAGATCGAGCACGTGGGCCTGTGGATTTCGAACGAACTGAATGCCATTTACCTGATGCGCCAGAACGGCGACGACCCCGAGAGGGCGTTGGTACGCTCGCTCCCACTACCCGAACTGAGCAGCCCCGAAGGGTTGAGCCTGGCGTTCAGCAAAGGGACCTCCCCGGCCATTGTGGAGCGCTTCAAAAAGGCGCTGAACACTGTTCGCCAGAACGGTACGTATGAGGCGTTGATGCATAAGTGGCTTTCCAGCGCTGATCACTAGCGCTTACTCCAGCCGCTTTTCTTTGGAGGGCGGGTGCCCGAAGTACGCCGTGTAGCACTTGCTGAAATGGCTGGGGGATACAAAGCCGCACGCCACGGCCACTTGCACCACGGTGAGGTTGGAGTGCTGAAGCAAACGACGGCCCTCGGTGACCCGAAGCTCCAGGTAATAGCGCAACGGCGTGGTGTTGAGTTGTTGCTGGAACAGGCGCTCGATCTGGCGGCGGGAGCGGTTCACGTATTCGGAAATCTGCGTAAGGTCCAGCGGTTCGTCCAGGTTGGCTTCCATCAGCTTCACCACTTCGCGCAGCGGCGCGGTGAGCTTGAGTTGCAGCTTGGGGTTCACCCGTTTGTAGCGCGACGCCTCGAAGGCAAGGATATCGACAATCCCGTCTACCAGCGCCGCGCCATGGCTCTGGCCGATCCACTCCAGCACCATGTTGAACGCCCCATTGGGGCTGGCGGCGGTGTAGCGGTTGCGGTCCACCATATAGCTCTCGCTGGTGACCTCGCTGTGCTGGGCAATTTCCGCCAGCGCAGGCCGGTGCTCCGGGTGAATCGCGCAGCGGTAGCCGTCCAGCAGGCCGGCCTGGCCGAGGAACCACGCCCCGTTCCACAAGCCCGCCAGCGCAACGCCCTTCTCCGCCGCGCGCTTGAGCACCGCGCGCAGTTCGGGCTGGCCACGTAGGGGGGTGCGTAACCCGCCACACACCACAAGCAGCTTCAACTGCTCCAGCTTGCAATCGCCCAGGCTGCCGTCGGCGCGAATCACCAGCCCCAGGTCGCTGATCACATCCTGGCCATCAAGCGTGAGCGTACACGTGGTGAACAACTCGGCCTGCAGCAGGTTGGCGGTAATCAGGGTATCCAGCGCCTGGGTGAATGCAGGCAGCGAAAAATGCTCCAGCAAAACGAAACCAACCCGCGATTGCGGGATGGCCGTGGCGCTTTTGTTTTGTAGGTAGCGCAGGTTCTTGCCCTGCATGCCGCCACTGAACAGACGTCTGTCGATCTTTCAATACTCGGTCGGGTGATCTGAAAGCCGCAGGCGTTGGAGCCCTCACTACCACGATGCGAGAATGCAGCCGTAAGCGAAGTTAGCGAAATGGGAGCGGTTACGCTAGCCGAAATACCGAACGCGGAACGCGTCTATCGCTACAGCGATGAAAATCATTACCCCACCGATCATGCCGACGTAGAACGAAGGTACATTCACGATTGCCAGGCCTACCTGGATCACGGTCAGCAACAGCACGCCCCCCAATACGCCCTTAACGTTGCCCCGGCCACCGAATACGCTCACCCCGCCAATGATGGGCGCCGCGATGGCGTAGAGGAGGTAACTCGAGCCCTGGTTCGAGGTGATCGCCATCTGCCAGGACGCCAGCAGGAAGCCCGCCAGTGCCGCCAGGAAGCCGGAGATCGTGTAGGTGATGATCTTGATACGGTTAACCCGGATACCCGCCGAGTTGGAAGCCACGGCATTGCCGCCCACGGCGTATACGGACCGGCCCAGCACCGTGCGGGTGAGTACGATCCCCATCACCACCAGTGCCACGACGAACACCACCGGCATCAAGGGCCAGCCGCCCAGGGTTGCCTGGCCGATCCATACATAGCCATCGGACAGGTTGGTCAGGGTGGTGCCCTGAGTGAGTGCCAGCAGCGCGCCCTGAAGGATGATCATCATCGCCAGGGTTTCGATCAGCGACACCATCTTCAAGCGCGTGATGCACAGCCCGTTGAAGAAGCCGATAAGGGTGCCTACCAACAAACCGATCACCATGGCAACCGCCCACGGCAGCCCCCACTCGGAGTACGCCAGGGCGCCCACCGCCGCAGAAAACCCCGCGTTCGCGGGGATCGACAGGTCGATTTCAGCCACCAGCAGCGGCAAGGCCACCGCAAGCCCCAGGGTGCCCAGCACCGTGGCCTGCACCATTACGTTCTGCAGGTTGAAGAGGGTGAAGAAGAACTCGTTGAAGGCGCCGAAAAAGGCTACGAGCGCGATCAGCCAGATCCACACCACGTTGTGCAGCACCCAACCGAGCACAGCCTGCCTGTTGACCTTGGTCGTGGCAGGCGACAACCCGCTGCCGGCACTCGATACATTGCTCATTTGCAGGTCTCCCATCTTGTAATTATTCACGCGGTGCTTGCCCCTGTACTGATGCACGCAGACGCTCGACAGTGATGTCCGCGCCGGTGAGCGTTTCCTTGATGCTGCCCTGATCGAAGATGCAAACGCGGTCCACGGCCCGTACCAGTTCGTCGGTATCGGTGGACACGATAATCACCGCAACGCCCGCCTCGCTCAGTTGGTCGATGATCCGCAACACGTCCTGCTTCACGCCCATATCGATGCCGCGGGTAGGTTCGTCGACCATCAGCAGCCGGGGCTTGGTAGCCAGTACACGGCCCAGGCAAACCTTTTGTTGATTGCCGCCACTGAGCGTATTCACGGTGTAATCGGGGTTAGGGGCCTTTACGCCCATCGCCTTGAAGTAATGCGTGACCACATCGCTTTCGGCGTCGCGGTCGATGAACCCGCCTTTGGTGCGCGCGCCGAGGGAAGACAACGCGATATTGGTGCCGATGGACATCGGCCCTACAGCACCATCGCGGCGGCGGTCGTCGGACAGATAAGCGATCCCGGCATCAAAGGCCGCCCGCGGTGAACGAGGCAGCGGGCGCTGCGCCTCGCCGTTGATCGAAAGCGTACCCACGGCCGGGTGCAGCCCGAAGATCGCGCGCGCGGTTTCCTTCGCGCCCGCGCCTGGCAGGCCGGTGAACCCCACCACCTCCCCTGCCGCGATATCCAGGCTCTCCAGTGACAGGTACTTGCCCCGCACCCCACGCAGCGCCACCGCCGGCGGTTTACCCGACGGGTCACGGCGCTTGCGCTGGAACAACTCCACACCCCGCCCAATCACCAACTCGGTGAGCTGCTCCGAAGACAGCCCGCTCACGTCACTGGAACGCCCCGCCAGGCTGCCATCGCGCAGTACCGTGACCGCGTCGCAGATTTCCAGGATTTCGTCGTTGTAATGAGAGATGAAGATAAAGGTTACCCCGCCCTGCTTGAGGCGCAGCATGAAGTCGAACAACTGGCGGCGGTCCGTCACAGTCAACGACGCCGTGGGCTCGTCCAGAATGATCACCTTGCCGCCCGAAAACATTGCCCGCAGGATATTCAGCTTGCGCCGGGCAACCGCATCCAGGTTGCCGGCCAGCGCATCGGGATCGATACCCGAGCCCTCGAGCATTCGCGCCGCGTCTGCCCGCAGCGCTTTCCAGTCCACAAAGCCATGACGGGTGGGCCAGATCCCAAGCATAAGGTTTTCGGACGCGGTCATGTTGCCGATGATCATCGGCTCCTGGGTGACCAGAAACACGCCTGCCTGCTCCATGGCCTTTACGTCCACATGTTCAAGCAGCTGGCCATTCATGAAGATCTGGCCGGAGGTGGGCACCACCTGCCCGGAAATGATGCCCACCAAGGTGGATTTGCCCGCACCGTTCTCGCCCAGCAATCCGTGGATCGAACCGCGCTCGATCTGCGTAGTGACCCCGCGCAGCGCATGGACGGGGCCATAGCTTTTGGTCACATTCTCGATCCGCAGAATCGCACTGTCTGCCGTCAACTCATCCCGCATGTCAGGTAAGGCCATGATTGTTATCTCGCTCAACGAATAACCACCGGAGCAGGCAAGCGTCGCTCCAACGCAACAAGGCAATGCCGTGGATCAGGCCTTCACGCCCCAATCGTTTTCCGCGACAGAGCCCCAGTGGCGTTTATCCTTTGCGTTCTCGGGGGTGATCACGAACGCGGGGATGATCAGCGTGGGCCCGGTCTTGCCCTGGACGATTTCGCCTTTCTCCCAGAAGTACTTCTTGTTCTCGTAAGTACCCAAGGGCACCGGCTGGCCGTTGAGCGAGTGCTTGGTGATCATTTCCACGGCGATTTCGCCATATGCCACCGGGTCCTGGGAGATGCAGGCGTCCATGTAGCCGTCCTGAATCCACTTGAGGGCAACCGGCTCACCGTCGATATTGACGAAAATGACATGCCCCTCCTCCCCTATCTTTTTCCACCGGTTCTTCTGCTGAAGCGCGGTCACGATGCCGCGCGATGGCGAATCGGATGGCGCGTGAACCGCGTCCAGGCTGGGGAACTCAGAGAGCGTCGAGAGCGTGACGGCAAGCATTTTGTCCAACTGGCCGTCAGTGGGCCGGGCAAGGTACTTGATGTCCGGGTACTTGGCGAACACCGAGTCCATGCCTTCCTTGCGTAGCCGCCAGGCCACTGAGGCAAGGGCACCGTAACAATTGAGCACAGTGCCTTTGGGGCTGCCGTACTTCTGAACCAGGCGCTTCACGATCTCCTCGGCCGCCATCACCCCGCCCTGGTGATTGTCGAAACTCACCGTGATCGCCACATCGCCGCCATCGGCGGGTGTGTCGATGATCCCAACCGGAATTTTCTGCCGGTTGTAGCGGCGGATCGCCGAGACGATGGCCTGGCTGTCGATAGGGTCGGAAATGATCGCCGAGGGCTGAGACAACATCAGGCTCTGCCATTGCTCGAGCTGGCGGGTATTGTCGAAGCTGGCATTGGTGGCCTGGAACGTACCGGAACGCGCTTGCACCGCGCGCTTGACCGCCTCCTCCTGGATCACAAAAAAATAATAATCCAGGCTTTTGTTCGCGTAGGGGATCGATAACGCGTTCTGGGCAAACGCGCCGCGGCCGAGCATTGCGCCCAGCCCCAGCACTACGCCGCCAGCCAACACATTGCGACGGCTCACTTGAGACAGGTTCGTCTTTTTCATGGGAGTGTTCTCCGTTTTATTCTTGTAGGGTTACAGCGTTGTCTCGCTTGCCTCACTGATGCTTTCGAACGGCTGCGGGCCGGGGGTTATCGCCGGGTCACATAGGAAGACCCGTCGAAGCAGCCAACCACCATGCCAACGGCTTCGCGGGTGAACAGCCCGTTCTCCACCACGCCAGGGATACGGTTGAGTTCGGTTTCCAAGGGCGCGGGCTGCGCGATGACCGGGCCGCAATGGCAATCGAGAATGAAGTTGCCGCTGTCGGTCACCACCGCCTGGCCGTCTCGCATACGACGAACAATGCGCGCTCCGGCGATGCCGTGATCGGCCAATACTCGATCTACCCGACGTTCGGTCTGTTGCCAGGCGAACTGCACCACTTCCACGGGAAGGGGGAACGCGCCCAGGCAGTCCACGATCTTGGTTTCATCGCACACGCAGATCATTTGCCTGGAGGCATGGGCAATGATCTTTTCCCACAGCAGGCACGCCCCGCCGCCCTTGATCATGTTGAACTGGCGGTCGATTTCGTCCGGGCCGTCCACGGTCAGGTCCAGTTCGCCGATTTCGTTTGGGTCGAGAATTTCGATGCCCACTTCCCGTGCCACGTCGCTGGTAGAGCGAGAGGTTGTAGTACAGGTCAGCTGCAGCCCTTGCGCCACCAGCTTGCCCAGCTCCCGGACAAAAAAGTGCGAGGTGGTACCCGAGCCGAGGCCCAGCTTCATGCCGTCGTGAATGAAGTCTTCGATCACTCGACGCGCCGCGACCTTCTTGGCTTCATTTTGTTGGCTGTTCATCTGTTGCTCCTGTGTGCCCGTTCAGATCTTGTCGGTGCGCCATGAATCGAGCGCGGTGAGCTGGTCGGGGAACTCGCTGCCGCTGGCAATCGCGATCGCGGCAACCAACATGTTGGTGACCAGGTGATGGTTCAGCCGCGAGGCCAATGGGGTCATCAATTCGGTATGTTCGTAAGGCTTGACGGCGATCAGCACGTCCGAAACCAGCGCCAGAGGGCTGTCATCGGCGGCGATCGACACAACCTTGGCGCCCGATTTGCGCGCGGCCCTGGCCACCTCCACCATCTGGCGGGTGTGGCCCGATTGCGAATAGATCAACGCCACTTCCCCTTCCCGGGCGCTGTGCACATGCATGTCCTGGCGTTTGGCGCCCAACAGCGCCTGGCAGCGCAGGCCGAGCCGCTGGAACTTGTGCTCGGCATCCAGAGCGTTCACTTCGGAGATACCGGTGGCGTAGATGCCGGTCCAGGTGGCGCTTTGCAGGTAGCGGGCGGCTTCAGCCACGCGGTCGGGCGCCAGGTCCTCGGCAAGCCGTTGAATGGCATTCAGCGAGTTGCGGCAGGTTTTGCGCACAATGTTTTCGACGCTGTCATCAGGCGTGATCTGCTCGTAGGCGAACGGCGCCAAGGGCACAAGGTTCTGCACCAGGTGCAGCTTGAATTCCTGATAGCTTTCAAAGCCGAAGCGGCGGCAGAACCGCATCACCGTGGGATCGCTCACGGAGCAGGTTTCCGACAGCTTGGCCATGCTCATTTGCAGCACCTTGGATGGCGAGCTGGCGACAAAATCGGCCACCCGCCGCTCTGCCCGGTGCATGCCTTGGCTTTCCTGCTCAATCCGTTGCAGCAAACCTAGGGTCATGGGCGTGCCTCGACCGGTGCCGGGCTGCACTGCAGCAAGTCGGCCAGGCGGCCGAGGCGCTGGCCCTGGGAAGTGACCACCTTGGCTCCTCCGCCCCAAGGCACCACAAAGAACGGAACCCCTGCCCCTGCCGCGGCCTTCTGGTCAACGGTTGTGTCACCAACGTACGCCCAGGCGCCTTCGCTGACGCTCATGGCCGTGGCGACAGCCAGCAAATGCGCCGGGTCGGGTTTACAGGCCGGGACGGCATCGGCCCCCAGCGCCACCTCGAACAGCGAGGACAACCCCAATTGCGCCAGCACTTTGCCGGTCACCGCATGATTTTTATTCGTGCAGATGCCCAGGCGAATGCCCGCATCCCGAAGTGCCTGCAGGTCCTCTCGCACATAAGGGAAGAAACGGGTCAGCCCTGCCGGGTCTTCAAGATAGGCACGCAGGTAACCATCAAAGGCCCGTTGCACTGCTGCCTCGTCATAGGCAATACCAAGGTCTTCAAGGATATCGATGATCAAGCGGCGCGGGCCGTTGCCAATGAACTGCTCCACATGGTCGGGATGGAGTTCGGGCCAGCCATTCGATGCAAAGCCCACATTCAGGGCCTTTGCGATGTCAGGCGCGCTGTCGATGAGCGTTCCGTCAAGATCGAAAATAAGCGCGGAATAGGCGGACATGGAACACACTCCAAACAAATTACTAATCAAAAATAGGATCGCCGAGCGCTGCGAAGGTCTGCCGCAGGGCCGGGTACAAATGGCAATAGATGCCATGGGCGCGGGCCAATACCTCAGTGCTGGTGCCATCGGGCGACTGGCAGGTAATGCCCCGGCAACTCGCCGCGGCGCTCGCGGCGTCTCGCCACACACCTATACCCAGCCCTGCCACGAGCGCGGCGCCAAACGCAGCCCCTTCGGCCGCGCCCTCGGTGGTTACCACGTCGCAGCCGAAGATATCCGCTTGCAGCTGGCGCCACAGCGGCGAACGCGCGCCGCCGCCCGATGCCTTGATCACGTGCCCGGCAATGCCCAGCGGGGTCATCAATGCATGCATGTCCGCCAAGGCGTGTACCACACCTTCCATCACGGCCCGGGCCATGTCTTCGCGCCGATGACAGGCCCGCAGGCCTACAAAAGCGCCGCGAGCGACCGGGTCCGGGTGCGGGCAGCGCTCACCGTTCAGGTATGGCAGGAACAGCAGGCCGCGAGCGCCAGCGGGGCTCAGGCTGGCCTCGGCCGCCAGTTGCTCGAATGACGGCACGTTGCCGCTGACGCCCGGGCCCAGCACATCGCGGAACCAACTCATGGCACAGCCGGCGTTCAGCGATACCCCCATGCAATGCCACTTGTCCGGGGCCACGTTACAGAACACCTGCAAACGCCCCTCCGGGTTGGCCTGGGGTGCATCCAGCGCGGCCGCGAGGATACCTGCCGTGCCGATGGTTGTCTGTATATCGCCCGGGGCGATCACCCCAGAGCCGAGCGTCTGGATAACCGAGTCACCTCCACCGCCTACCACGGGAATGCCCACCGGCAGGCCCAGCAGCGCGGCCCCGGCGGCCGAAACCCGGCCACTGATGACCTGGGATTCGAACACGGGGGGCAGCAATGCGGGGTCGATACCCACGCGCTCCGTCAACCCGATTGCCCACTGCCGCTCGCGCACGTTGAACAGGCCGGTGCCAGACGCATCCGACACTTCCGTGGCCACCTCGCCGGTGAGTTGCAAGCGCAGGTAATCCTTGGGGTTGAGCACAGTGGTCATGCGTTTGAACAATTCCGGCTCATGCCGACGCATCCAGAGGATCTTGCCGCCGGTATAGCCCACTAACATACGGTTGTTGGTGGCCGCCAGCAGGCCCTCCAGCCCACCGGCCGCTTCGGTGATCTGATCGCATTCGGCGCTATTGCGCTGGTCGTTCCAAAGGATTGCCGGCCTTAGGACACGGTGGGAGGCATCCAGCGGGACCAGCCCATGCATCTGCCCCGAAAGGCCAATGCAAAGCACCTCTACGCCGGGCGCCTGTTGCAGCACACCGGCAACGGCCTGGCGCGCGCCGTCGATCCACAGCTGCGGGTCTTGCTCGGTCCAGCCCGGCCGGGGTTGAGATAATGGGTAGGTGGCGGTGTGCGAGGCAATCACCGCGCCTTTAGTGTCGAGCAGCAACGCTTTGCAACCCGATGTACCGATGTCGATTCCAAGCAGCGCCTCCATGGCTCAGCTCCCCACACCGTGATGAAGCCTTACATGCTTGAAATGGAAATACTCGAGCAGGCCTTCACGGCCGTGCTCGTAGCCCACCCCGCTTTGTTTGCGGCCGCCATAGGGCGCGTTCATGATCCCGGCATCGACGTTATTGATGGCGACGTTGCCGTAATCCAACCCGGCGGACAGGGTATGGATATCCACCAGGTCGCGGGCGTACACATACGACGCCAGGCCATAAGGCGTGTCGTTGGCCAGGGCCACGGCCTCGGCAAGGTCGTCAAAGGGGGCAACGCCCACCAATGGCCCGAAGGTTTCCTCGGTCATTACCAACATGTGATGGGTGCAATCGGCAACCACCGTAGGCCGGAAGAAGTGCCCTGCCCCGTATTCCTCGCCCTCTGGTGCCATGCCACCGGCGACCAGCCGCCCACCTTTGGCAAGCGCGTCCTGCAGGTGCGCGCGGGTTTTGGCCAGGGGCTCGGCCGAGGCCATGGCACCGAGGTCGGCTGCGGGGTTTTCCAACCCGTTATGTACGCTCAAGGCGTCGGCCGCCGCACCCAGCTTGCTTACAAACTCGGCGTACACCGACCGATGAACATAGATGCGGTTGATCGCGATGCAGATCTGCCCGCAATTGCGGAAGCTGCGGCGCGTTGCGCCTTTCACGGCGGCGTCTACATCGGCGCTGGCAGTGACCACGAGCGGGCAGTTGCCGCCCAGCTCGAGAGACATGCGCTTGACCTGCGGGCAGCTCTGCTGAATGTGCAAGCCCACCGCGCTGGACCCTGTAAAGGCGATTTTGTCGACGCCCGGATGGTCCACCAAGGCTTGTCCAACCTGTGAGCCTTTGCCGGTCAGCACGTTCACCACGCCATCCGGGATGCCCGCCTCCGCGCATTTGCGCGCGATGGCCAAGGCCGTGTAGGGCGTGAGCTCCGCCGGTTTCACAATAATCGTGCAACCGGCGGCCAGGCTCGCGCACAGCTTCCAGCCCACTAGCTCCGCCGGGTAGTTCCACGGGGTGATGGCGCCAACCACGCCTATGGGTTCGCGCACCACCAGGCTTTGGAACCCGGGCTGGTCGTTGGGTACGATCTCGCCATGTACACGGGTGGCCTCTTCGGCATAGAAGTGGCACGCCTCGGCAAGCTTGAGTATCTCGCCCTTGGCTTCGTTGACGGGCTTGCCCTGCTCCAATGTCATCACTTGCGCCATGTCAAGGGCGTCCGCCGCGATCAGGTCACCCAAGCGGTGCAGGGCCGTGGCACGCGCCTTGGGCAGTTGCCGGGACCAGCCGCGAAAGGCGGTGCGGGCCGCTGTCACGGCATCATCCACTTCATCGGCCGTGGCAGCCGCGATATGGCCGATCACCTCTCCGGTAGCCGGGTTCTCTACCGCCAGACGCTCGCCGGTGCCTTGGCGAAACTGGCCGTTGATGAACAATGCGCCGTCAAGCGCGGTAATCGAATCGAACAGAGCATTATTGTTATTCATGAGTCTCCGTCGCCGTCCTCTGTGGAATGGGCCAGTGATGCAACCGAAAATATAGTATTGCTAGCTTTTTGCAAGCGGGTTTTGGTGGCCGATGTGCCCGCCGCCAGCCAGACCACAGCCGCCAAACCTTCTCGAAAATCGTATATATCTCGAATAATCAGCGGCTTATCGCTTCAAATGGTGCCAAACCCGCTACATCCTCTATCTTTGCGTTACAACACTGCTTGACCGAATTCAAAATCGAAACGTAGCATTGCTAGATACCAACAACGAGAAACGTCGATGCTGCCCACCTCCCTTAACAACGCGAAACTGGTCGGCCGGGTCTGGCTTCCCGGCAAAGGCCCTTCAGTGGTTATCCTGCGTGAGAACGTGCTGATCGACGTGACCCCTACGGTGGTCTCGATGGCGGATTTCCTTGATAACGATCCCGCCCAGCGCTTCGATGCCCTTACCGGAGATGCCGTGGGCACCGTCGAGCAGTTGATTCTCGATGCCGAACAGATGGGTTATCACTCGCAGCGCCCGTGCCTGCTGGCGCCGTGTGATTTCCAGGCGCTCAAGGCCTGCGGCGTAACCTTCGCCAGAAGTATGGTCGAGCGAGTGATCGACGAACGCACGTCCGGCGATCCGGCCCGCGCCGATGAACTGCGCGAACGCATCGGCACGCTGATCGGAGGCACCTTGTCCAATGTGCAGGCGGGCTCGCAGAAGGCAGCCGAGGTCAAGGCAGCGCTGATCGCCGAGGGCTTGTGGTCTCAATACCTTGAAGTGGGTATTGGCCCGGACGCCGAGGTATTCACCAAATCGCAGCCCATGTCGGCGGTCGGCTACGGTGCTCAGGTGGGGGTGAATCGGATCTCGCAATGGAACAACCCTGAGCCCGAAGTAGTGCTGGCGGTGGACAGCCAAGGCACCATCAGAGGGGCCACCCTTGGTAATGATGTAAACCTGAGAGACGTGGAAGGCCGTTCGGCGCTGCTGTTGGGCAAGGCCAAGGACAACAATGCCTCGTGCGCCATCGGGCCGTTCATCCGGCTGTTCGATGACACCTTTACGCTCGGTGACATCGAGAACGCCACCTTGACCATGGCAGTCACTGGCGAAGACGGCTTCGAGATGACCGGCCGCTCCAACATGGCCGAGATCAGCCGCAAGCCCGCCGAACTGGTTGCCCAGACGCGCAGCGATTCGCACCAGTACCCCGATGGTTTCATGCTTTTCCTCGGCACCATGTTCGCCCCTACTCAGGACCGCGGCGAAAAAGGCTCCGGGTTTACCCACAAACGCGGCGATGTCGTGGAAATCTCCACGCCATTGCTGGGTACCCTGCGCAACACCGTGGTGTACGCCCACGAAGCGGCGCCCTGGACCTTCGGTACCCGGGCGCTGATGCGCAACCTCGCCAAGCGAGGCCTGCTATGAGCACGCCCTCGTTGAAGCTTGTGGTCACCGATCATGCCTTCGCAAACACCCACTATGAAAAAGCGGCTGCCGAGGCGGCCGGCGCCGAGTTTGCCGAGCACCAGTGCCGGTCCGAAGACGAGGCTCTGGAGGCGGTACGGGCGGCGAATGCCGTGGTCAACAATTTTGCGCCGATGACCCACCGGGTGATGCAGGCCATGGCGCCTGGCGCGGTGATCGTGCGTTACGGGGTGGGGGTGGATAATGTCGACCTCGCCGCCGCCAGAGCACTCGGGGTGCGAGTATGCAATGTGCCGGATTATGGCGTGGAAGAAGTGGCCGATCATGCGGCCGCCATGACCCTGGCACTGGCCCGCAAGCTGGACCACTTCGGCAAGGGGATCCGCGGCGGTGACTGGAAGATCGGCCAGATGGTCGATGGTTTACGTTCCCTGCGCGATACCACCGTAGGCCTGATCGGCCTGGGTCGAATTGCCCGTGCCTACGCGGCGCGCATGGCGGTATTCGGCTGCCGCGTCGTCGGCCACGACCCCTACGTGGACGAGGAGCAGGCACGGGCGGCTGGCATCCAACCCCTTTCGCGGGATGAAGTGATCGCCTGCGCCCATGTGCTGTCGCTGCATGTGCCGTTAACCCCTGAAACGCGCCACATGATCGGCGCCGATGCCATCGCGCGAATGCCTGATGGAGCGATCCTCATCAATTGCTCTCGCGGTGGCCTGGTAGATGAGGCCGCGTTGAGCGCCGCGCTGGTGAGCGGGAAACTGTCGGGCGCGGGGCTGGATGTGTTCGAACAGGAACCGCTTCCCGCCGACTCGCCTTTGCGCACGGCTCCGCACGGATTGCTATCGCCCCATGCTGCGTTTTTCTCTGACGCATCGGTCGACAAGCTGCAGCGGCTGGCCGCTGACGAGGCGCTGCGAGGCCTTCGTGGCGAGCCCCTTCGCTGCGCGCTGACCTGAGGAGAAAACCGGATGAACTACCGCGACAAACTCGACCTTACAGGGAAAACCGCGCTGGTCACCGGTGCCGGTCAGGGCATCGGCGCCGCCATCGCCGAGGCGCTTGCCGAAACCGGCGCGCGGGTGGTCTGTACCGACATCCTGCGCGAGCGCGCCGAAGCGACCGCGCGGTACCTTGATACCAAGGGTTACCACGCGCGTGCCGAGGTGCTGGATGTGACGGACACCGCCGGCATCAACGCCCTCGCTGATGCCTTGCCCGCCCTGGACATTTTGGTGTGCAACGCCGGTATCGTTTCCAATACGCCGGCCGAGGACATGCCAGACACGGAATGGGATCGGGTGATACAGGTGAACCTGACCGGGGTATTTCGTACCTGCCGGGGGTTTGGGCGGCGGATGCTTGCCGCCGGGCGCGGTTCGATCATCACTATCGGTTCGATGTCCGGGCAGATCGTCAACGCTCCGCAACCCCAGTGTCACTACAACGCGTCCAAGGCTGGCGTACACCACCTCACCAAGTCGTTGGCGGTGGAGTGGGCCACACGTGGCGTGCGGGTAAATGCAGTAGCACCGACGTACATTGAAACGCCTTTGCTGCACGGTCTGGAAAGCCAGCCAGGGCTGATTCAGAAATGGCTCGACATGACCCCCGCCGGGCGCATGGGCCAGCCCCATGAAGTGGCATCAGTGGTGCAGTTTCTGGCCTCTGACGCCTCTTCCCTGCTGACCGGCGCCGTTATCACAGCAGACGCCGGGTATACGTGCCTGTGAGGAACACCAGGGCGGCGGGTGCAGGCAGCCTTAACCCACCCCCTGCTCTTTCGCCGCCACCCTGCTCGCCGGCACGGGCCGGGCAGTTTCCTCGTAACCCATAGGGTTGGCCTGCTGCCAACGCCAGGCGTCGCGCATCATGGTGTCCAGGTCCCGTTTGGCCACCCACCCCAGCTCTTCGAAGGCCCGTGTGGGGTCTGCCCAACACTGGGCCACGTCGCCCGGCCGCCGCTCACATCGGTCCAGGGGCAGGCTTACCCCACTCACCCGTTCGAAGGCAGCGACCAATTCCAGCACGGAGTAACCCAGCCCGGTGCCCAGGTTCCACGCGCGAAGCCCGGCGTGTTGGCGATGCCGTGCCCTACTACTGCCCTGTCAACGAGATCTCCTTCTGGGCCTGGGCCGGAGGGGATGTCGCCTATTTCAATCCGGGCGCCACAGGCAGGGGCCTGGAACTCAAGCACCAACTGGTGCGCGCCAGCATTGCGGCAATCGAGGCGGTGCGGGCGATCGAGCCGAGGGCGCGCTTCGTGCAAGCTGACCCCCTGATCAACGTGCGCGCTGCACCGGGCCGGCCGGGTGATGCGGAACCGGCCGAGGGCGACACCCGCGAACCGTGGCTGGACTATATCGGCCAGCAGGTTGCTCAGGCCATGGCCGCTGGCGTGCCGCTGGAAGGCGTGTGCCTGTACCCGGTGCTTGATTACCTTGGCTGGGATGACGATCGCCATTGTCACACCGGCCTGTTGGGGTTCGCCGATATCCACGGTCACCGGCAGGTGCATGGCCCGTCCGCGGCCGCGCTCAAACGGATGGCGCAACGCTGCGGTATCGCCGCCAACCCGAATACCGCCGATCCATTGCCAGAAGAAGGAACTGCGGAGGTGTCATGAACAGGGGTATTCCGCCGCGCGGCGCAGGCCGGTTCCTGTGGCAGTACGTGTGTCGGCACCCGGTGGCCTATGGCAGCCTGGCGGTGTTCATTGTCGGCGGCGCCAGCTGCACGGTCGCCGTGCAATACGGCATGAAACTGCTGGTAGACACCATGAGCGAGGCAGGCCCGGCCAGTAGTCGCGTATGGATGCCGTTCGGCCTGTTCATTGCCTTGATCGCCGTGGAAAACGTGTTCTGGCGCCTGGGTGGATGGCAGGGCTGCCGCACCGTGGTGAGAAGCTGCGCGCAAATGCGCGTAGACCTGTTCAGCCACCTCACCGGCCACCCCATGCGCTACTTCGCTGAGCATTATGCCGGCGCACTGGGTAGCCGTATCTCCGCCACCGGCACCGCCGCTGGCGCGGTGTATGGCGCACTCATCTGGAAAATCACCCCCCCCCGTGCGTGGATTTCATCGGTGCGGTGGTGGTGCTTGCCACCGTCAGGGTTGAAATGGCCTTGGCACTGGTCGCGCGCGTGTTACTGGTAGCGGTGATCATCACGTATTTCGGCATACGCGGGCTGTACCTGGAAAAGGCACGGGTATTCCATGACGTATGCGTAGCGCTGATGGCGGGTGGGATGCTGGCGTGGGCCATCCAGTTATGGACCCGGCATCAGGTCACCGCCGGCGACGTAGTGCTGGTGAGCGCGCTGACCTTTCGCATTCTGCATGGCTCCCGCGACCTGGCCCTGGCGCTGGTGGACACCACCCAGCACTTGGGGGCGATCGCCGAAACCCTGAGCATTATCGCCCAGCCACATGGCCTGCCCGACCACGACATGGACTGGCCGGTGCGCCAGGGCGCGATCGACATCGACCAGGTGAGCTACGCCTACCCGGGCGGCAACGGGGTGCTGGACGGCGTGAACATACGCATCGAGCCAGGCCAGCGTGTGGGTATCGTCGGCCCCTCTGGCGCCGGCAAAACCACCCTGATCGGGCTGCTGCAGCGGTTGGATGATGTAAGCCGAGGGGCGATTCGCATTGACGGGCGGGACATTCGCGAGATGAGCCAGGACAGCCTGCGCCGCCTGATCGCGGTGGTGCCGCAGGAGCCGGCGTTGTTCAACCGAACCATCTACGAAAACATCCTCTACGGCCGCCCCGAGGCCACCCGCGAGGAGGTATATGCCGCGGCGCGCAACGCCTACTGCCACGACTTCATCGACCAGCTGCCCCAAGGCTATGACACGCCGGTGGGCGAGCGCGGGGTGATGCTGTCTGGCGGCCAGCGACAGCGGCTGGGCATTGCCCGGGCGTTTCTCAAGAACGCGCCAATCCTCATCCTCGACGAAGCCACCGCCGCCCTGGATTCGCGCTCCGAAGCCGTGATCCAGGCGGCGCTCACCGACCTCATGCAAGGGCGCACCGCACTGGCGGTGGCGCACCGCCTGGCGACCATCGCCGCGTTCGACCGGGTGCTGGTAATGCGCGCCGGGCGGGTGGTAGAAGACGGCCACCCTGACCACCTGCGCCGGGGCGGGGGGCTGTTCGAAGCGCTGTGGCAGGCGCAAACCATGCCCGAGGTATCGCCGGGGAACGAGGTTGGTTGAGCGAGATTCAGCCCGTGCTCAACCTATCGCTTCCAGCCGCGTCACCACTTCCGGCGCCAGCTGTAGTTGCCCTGCGGCGATGTTCTCCCGCAAGTGGGCCACACTCGACGTGCCAGGAATCAGCAAGATATTCGGCGAGCGCTGAAGCAGCCAGGCGATAGCCACCTGCATCGGTGTTGCGGCCAGTTCTCCGGCCACCGCCTCCAGCGCGGTGGACTGCAACGGGCTGAAGCCTCCCAGCGGGAAGAACGGCACGTAGGCAATGCCCTCGGCAGCGAGCGCGTCGATAAGCGGATCGTCGCCCCGGTTCGCCAGGTTGTAGAAGTTCTGCACGCAAGCGATGGGCACGATGCTTCGCGCCTCGGCTACCTGCGCGGCGGTCACGTTACTCACCCCGATGTGCCGGATCAACCCTTGGGCCTTGAGCTCGGCCAGCGTGCCGACCGCTTCGGCGATGGAGCCTTCTGCCGGGCTGTGCAGCCCGTGCATGCTGCGAAAATTCACCACATCCAGCTGTTCCAGGCCCAGGTGGCGCAGGTTGTCATGCACGGCCGCGGTCAGCTCGGCAGGGGAAAGCGCTGGCAGCCAGCCGCCTTGCGCATCGCGCCGGGCACTGACCTTGGTGACCAGTGTGAGTCCCTCCGGGTAAGGGTGTAGCGCCTTGGCGATCAACTGGTTGGTCACGTGCGGCCCATAGAAGTCCGAGGTGTCGATGTGATTCACCCCAAGCGTTACTGCCTCCTGAAGCACGGCAATGGCAGCGTACGGGTCCCGGGGCGGCCCGAACACTCCCGGGCCGGCCAGCTGCATGGCGCCGTAGCCCAGGCGGTTGACCTGCCGATCGCCCAGCACATAAGTGGTAGTGGTCATGGAACACGCTCCGTCAGCCAAGAGAGTGGCCACTATAGGCGGGAGGTGCCTGCGCGATAATTGGCTATAGTGCGCACACCCTGTACGGAGCGGCGAACAATGACGGTGGACCTCAACGACGTGCGCGCCTTTATCGCCATTGCCCAGGCGAAGGGCTTTCGAGACGCGGCAAGGCGCACTGGCGCCAGTGCGTCGAAACTCTCCGATGCCCTGCGCCGGCTGGAGGCGCACCTGCAGGTGCGGCTGTTGCATCGAAGCACGCGCAGCGTGGTGCTGACCGAGGCAGGCGCCAGGCTGCTCGAAGCGCTGGGGCCCGCGATAGCAGACGTCACCCGCGCACTGGACGCCGCGCGGGGCACGGACGAGCAGCCTGCCGGCACCTTGAAACTGAACGTGCCGGTGGTGGCCGCGCGGCTGATCCTGCCTCGGCTGTTGCCGGGTTTTCTGGCCCGCTACCCTGCCATCAAGGTTGAAGTGATCGCCGATGATCGCTTCGTGGACGTGCTGGCCAGTGGTTGCGATGCGGGTATCCGCTACGAGGAAGGGCTGCAGCAGGACATGGTGGCCGTGCCCATCGGCCCGCGTACCCAACGGTTTGCCCTGGCGGCCGCGCCCGCATACCTCGAACGGCACGGCATTCCGCAGCACCCCAACGACCTCGCGGGGCACGCTTGCCTGCGCGCCCGCTTCGCCAGTGGTGCCGTGCCCGCCTGGCTGTTCGAGCAGGATGGCCAACAGCTGGAGGTGGAGCCCGAAGGCCCGCTGGAGGTCCAGATCGGCGGTGCCGCCGAACTGCTGGTGGACATGGGGATCGCCGGCAGCGGGCTGCTGATGCTCTTCGAAGACTGGCTGCGCCCGCATTTTGCACGTGGGTTGCTGGTACCTGTGATGGAAGCCTGGTGGCCAACGTTCAGCGGGCCGTTTCTCTATTACCCGGGCCGCCGCCACCTACCCGCCCCGCTGCGGGCCTTCGTGGATTACATCCGCGCGCATGGCCCTGCGACAGGCGACCTGAAAACGTTACGCGAGAACCTGCCGCCCCTATGAAACCAGCGAGGCCAAACACCACCGTTTGGCGTTCACGGCACGTTTGGCTAGGCTTGCCGCACTTTTGCGCTGTTGTGAGGAACCCTGCCAGTGACTAATCCCATAACGCTCCTGCGTCGTCGTTTCGCGTCCCTGCGTTGGCGCACCCGTATCACCCTTTGGGCGGCCGCCACCGTGGCCGGGTTGCTGGTAGTGATGTTCGCTCGGCTGGCGGATATGGCCTTGGCACAATTCACCGAACAGACGGCGAACCGACCATGGCTGCCGTTCCTGTACACGCCGGTGGTCGGCATGCTTGTGGTGTGGCTGACCACGCGCTTGTTTCCAGGCGCCCAGGGCAGCGGAATCCCTCAAGTGATCGCCGCTACGCGATTGATACATCAGGGCAAACCGGTCGACAAGCTGGTTTCGCTGCGTATCGCGTTCGGCAAGATAGCGCTGGGGACACTGGCATTGACGGGGGGCTTTTCCGCGGGGCGCGAAGGCCCCTCGGTTCAAGTGGCGGCGTCCATCATGTACTTCTTTCACCGCTTCCTGCCCAATGCCCGGATTGTAAGGGCGCAGGATCTCATCCTGGCGGGAGGCGCGGCAGGCATCGCCGCCGCTTTCAACACGCCGTTGGCCGGTATTGCGTTCGCGGTCGAAGAGCTGGGGCGCAAGCTTGAAACCCGCACAAGTGGCGTACTGTTGAGCACCATCATCCTTTCCGGCCTGGTAGCCATTGCCTTGCAAGGTAACTACAACTATTTCGGCCATTTCAATATTCAAGATGTCGGCCTGGACATCGTGGCGCCCGTAGTGGTGATCGGGATCGGTTGTGGCCTGGCCGGCGGCTGGTTCAGCCGAATGCTGCTCTGGCCGCAACGGTACCGCCACCTCGCGGTGTGGGAATGGCGCCGGCTTCACCCCGTATGGTTCGCTGGTGGCTGCGGCCTGCTGGTCGCAATCCTGGGCTGGGCCAGTGCCGGGACGTCCTTTGGCAGCGGTTACGGCATTACCACGCAAGTGATCGCATCTCACGTCGGCCTGCCCTGGCATGCGCCCATTACCCGCTTTCTGGCCACAGTCGTGACCTATTTTTCCGGTATACCGGGGGGCATCTTCGCCCCATCACTGGCGGTTGGCGCTGCGATCGGCACCAACGCAGCTGCGCTGTTCAACCTCGCCGCCCAGCCCACCATTGCCTTGTGCATGGTGGGCTTTCTGGCTGCGGTCACACAGTCGCCCATCACCTCGGCGATCATTGTGATGGAGATGATCGACAGCCACGGCCTGGTGATCAGCCTTATGGCCGTGGCGCTGATTGCCAAAGCCGTCAGCGCACGGATGGGCCCTGAGTTGTACCAACAACTGGCCCGCGGTTTTGTTCACGCCGCCGAGCACGCGCCGCCGGCAATGCGATAATCGCCAGGCGGCGTGCCTATTCACTTCAAGCCGCCTCGCCTCAGGTCGATAACCCGTCAAGCAGCTACCTGCCTTTTCAGCGAGAGCGTTTGATGGACACCCTGTCGGCCAGTGACCGTGAGCATGTGCTCGAGAATGCCACCGCCCAGTTCTGGAAGCACATCGCGCCCGTGGTGAAGATTGCTTTCGGGATTCACGTGGTGCTGTTCGTGCTGTTTCTGGTGCTGGACCTGCGCCCGTTGTGGCTAGGGAACATAGCGAGCATTGCCGCCTATGTGGCCTGCCTGCGCGCTATCGGCCAGAAACGCTTTCAGCTGGCGGGCATGGTGATGTGTTCGGAGATCATCCTGCACGCGATGCTGGCGACCTGGGTGCTGGGCTGGGAAAGCAACTTCTACTTCTACCTGTTCTGCATCGTGCCGATTCTGTCGTTCAGCTTTCAAACCGCGCCGTTGCGCCGGATGCTGCTGAGCATGGCGATCCTGCTGGTGGCCATTGGCGGTTTCGCCCTGCGCCACCGCCTGGGAGGGGCCTACGCCGTCTCGCCCGTGTTGATGGAAACATTCGGCTTCATCAACCTGTTCACCGCCACAGCGCTGCTGCTGCATGCCACTGTGTTATCGGTACGCTACTCGCTGACGATGCAGTTCCATCAGTTTCATAGCGCCAACCGCGACAGCCTTACCAACCTGTATACACGCCGGCGGATACTCCAGCAGGCACGTCAGCTTCCGCAGAGCGTGCCGGTATCGGTGGTGTTGCTGGACGTGGACCATTTCAAGCAAGTCAACGACCGCCACGGCCACGACCAGGGCGACCGTGTATTGCAGCGGGTGGCCCTGGCGATCAGCGGCAGCGTGCGGGATACCGACATGGCCGCGCGCTGGGGCGGAGAAGAGTTCCTGGTGTTGATGCTTGCCACGCCGCTGGGCGAAGCGCGGAACGTAGCAGAGCGGATCCGGGCGCGCCTGAGTGATGCAGCCGATGCCCAGGCACTAACCGTGACCGCAACACTCGGGGTGGCGCAGCTCCGCCCGGGCGAGACGTTTCGTGAGCTGTTCAGCCGGGCGGACCAGGCCTTGTACCTGGGTAAACAGCAGGGCCGCGACCGGGTGATGCTGGCGGACTGACGTCGCCGTTGGTCGCGCAACGGCCATCGGCGCTGTAGCGCAACGGTGATACGGCCGATAGCCCGTTACAGCACTTTGCCACCTTTGAGCCGAGCCGTATGTCAACCGCCCTTCAGTCGTTCGAACCTCCGCGTTCCGGCAGCCATGCTCGGTTGGCCCGCCGTTCCGCCTGGCTGGTCACAGCCCTTATGCTGTGCCTGTTCCTGGGCGCCAGCAGCGTGGTCACCCAAGTGGCATCCACGCTCAACCACGATGAAATACAGCGCAACAAGCACCTGGCCAAGACAGCAGGCGAGGCCTGGATTACCAATATCACCTTCACCTTGCTGGACTTCGCGTTCTGGGACGAAGCCTACGAACACACCCACGGCAAAGTGGACACTGCGTGGACCACTCACCAGGTGGGCATGGGCCGCTCTCTGTTGTCGCAATATGGCCTTAACGGCGTGTTTATCGTGGATGCGCGGCAGGTCACCCGCTACGCTTTCGTGGCCGGCGAATTCGGTGATCGACAAGCCTCAGACTGGATCAAGGGTGACCTGTCGGCTCTGCTGGCGCAGGCCCGCGCCAAGGCTGGCCAACGCGCCGCAGTAACAGGGTATTTTCTCGTGGACGGTCGACCCGCCGTTGTCGCAGCCGCCGCTATCCAGCCGCTGTCCTACACACTGACTACGCCCACCAGCGAGCTGGCCTACCTGGTGTTCGTGGACGTACTAGGCCCGGTTTCGCTGCAGCGCATGGGCAGCATCTATGGCTTGCCTAACCTGCGCCAAGGCAGCGCGCAGTCGCCGGTCAGCCTCCAGCTGTCAGACGATCCGCCGGTGTATCTCACCTGGGACATCGCCACCCCCGGCGCCACCTTCCTCAGGATGGTGCTGCCGCTGGTACTCCTGACGTCGCTGATCTTCAGTGGCGGCGCCTGGTTGCTGCTGCGCCGCTCCATCCGCGCGGCCGAGCAGATCGACCGAGGCCGTGAAGCCATGCGCTTGAGCGAGGAACGCTTTCGCGATATCGCCGAGGGCGCCTCGGACTGGATCTGGGAAACGGACGCTACCCTGCGCCTGACGTACCTTTCAAGTCGCTTTCGCACCGCCACGGGCTTCGACACTTCGCAGTGGTTGGGCAAGCCGCTGCACCTGTGTCTGAACCTCAGCGCGGGTGTATTTGACACCTTGGCCTCGCAGCCTGAAGGCCATCGCCAGGTAATGCCCTGCGCCCATACCGATGCCCTTGGCGGCCAACGGCTGGGCAGCCTGCACGCGCGTGCCATCCGTGAGAATGGATGTGTGGTTGGCTATCGCGGCACCGTAAGCGACGTGACCGAGGAGGCCGAGGCGCAGGCGCGCATTGCCTACTTATCCGGCCATGACGCGCTCACCGGGTTGCCCAACCGCGGGCAGGCCTATCGGGTGCTTCAAACCCGGCTTGCCGATGGCACCTGTACCAGGGCGTTTGCGATCCTGTTCATCGACCTCAGCGGGTTCAAGCAGATAAACGATTGCCTGGGGCATATCGCAGGCGACCAGGTGTTGGTAAAAGTGGCGCGGCGCCTGGGTGAGGCCTTGCAACCCGACGATGTGCTGGCCCGGCTGGGCGGGGACGAGTTCCTGATCATCACCCCCAGGGTTACCCAGCACTGTTTGAGTGAGTTGTGTGAAGGTTTGCTGGGGGACTTCACCCCGCCGATCGTCACCGCCGAGCACGAGCTACGCCTTGGGCTGTGCATCGGCATCGCCCAGGCGCCGGTGGACAGCACCGATGCCGAGGAGCTGCTGCGCCTGGCCGATATTGCGCTGTATGAAGCCAAAAGCCGTGGCCGTCACGGCTGGCAGCTGTACAACGCCGAGATGAAAACGCGCATCCAGGAACGCCGGCAGCTGGAGCAGGACCTCAAGCACGCCGTTCAACACGATGAATTCACTGTGGTGTTCCAACCACGCTTCGATATCACCGGCGCGCGCATCCTCGGCGCCGAGGCACTGGTGCGCTGGCAGCACCCGGAGAAGGGCCTGCTCAGCCCCGCGGTGTTCATTCCGCTGGCGGAGGAAACCGGCCTCATCGTCGCCCTCAGCGACATTGTGATGCGCCGCGCCTGCGCGCTGGTGGCCAGCTGGCCGGAGCCGGTGTTTGTATCGGTGAACCTTTCGTGTATCGAATTCATGCGCAGCGACCTGGTCGCCCGCATCGAGCGAACCTTAGCGGCCACCGGGCTACCCGCCTCCCGGCTGGAGGTGGAAGTGACCGAAAGCGTGATGATCGACAATGCCGACGGGGCCCTGGCGTTGATGGTCCAGCTCAAGAAGCTGGGCGTGAAACTGTCCATGGACGACTTCGGCACCGGTTATTCATCGCTGAGCTACCTCAGCTGCTATCCGTTCGATGGCATCAAGATAGACCGCAGCTTTGTGATGAACCTCAGCGACCCCAAGGCCAACAACCAGGCCATTGTCAGCGCGGTGGTAGCCATGGGCAAAAGCCTGGGCATGGTGGTCACTGCCGAGGGTGTGGAAACACCCGAGCAACTCGAAGTACTTGCCACCCTGGGCTGCGACCAGGCGCAGGGTTACCTGCTCGGCCGCCCCATGCCTCCTGACGCCCTGGCGACCTTGCTGCTGGCGCAGCATGCCGTGGCCGCGCAAAGCGAGACCAGCTAATAACCGGCGAACTGCCTTGCGGTTGCCAATCCTTTCGTTTCGGTTACTATCGGCCCGCCGGTTTCCGAGAGGAACTAACAGGGAATCCACCAGGCCACGGCCTGAAACGGAACTGCCCCCGCAACTGTAGGCGGCGAGCGTGCTCTACACATGCCACTGGGAACACCCGGGAAGGCGTGGGCACGCCAGGACCCGCCAGTCAGGAGACCTGCCGGCCACCTATACAACCACTGACCGGCGGGGTGACCGGGAAGGGCATTTCCGTGACCCCGGGCCGTGGCCAGGCGGGGCTTGCGGCCATGTGCTTTCCAGCGCTTGCCGCGACGGCCCAACGCTGGAGACCTGCCGTTGAACATGCTCTGCCGCCCTGCCCTTACCCTGTTGCTCGCATTGCCAATGGCTGCCCTGGCCGCGCCGGTGCACTACCCGCTCACGGTTGAAAACTGCGGCAAGTCCCTCACGTTCACTCAAGCGCCCCAGCGCGCGGTGACCATCGGCCAGGCCGGCACCGAAATGCTCTATGCGCTGGGGCTGGGCGATCGCTTGGTGGGCACTTCGCTGTGGTTCGATCAGGTACAGCCTGAGTACGCGGCGCAAAACGCGAAGGTGGAACGCCTGGCGGACAACGAGCCAAGTTTCGAGGCCGTGCTGGCCAAGCGGCCACAGCTGGTGGCGGTGCAGTTCGAATGGATGGTGGGCCCTCAGGGAGCGGTAGGTACCCGGGAGCAATTCCACGACCTGAACATTCCCACCTACCTGCTGCCTTCAGACTGCGAAGGCAAGGACAACCTCAGGGGCGCAGACGGCACCCGCCTCGAAACCTTCGACATCGCAAGCGTATACAAGAGTGTGCGCCAGCTGGCCGAAATCTTCGACGTCACGGCACGTGGCGACGCACTGGTGGAGCAGTACAAGGCGCGGCTGGCCCAAGCGGTTATCCGTGCCAGGCAACACCCGGGCAAGGACGTTTCAGCGGTGGTGTGGTTTTCCAGCGCGGACCTCGCCAGCGATCCCTTCGTAGCCGGCAAGAAGGGCGTGGCCGACTTCATGCTGAGCACGCTAGGCATTCATAACGTGGTCGAGTCCAACGAAGAATGGCCCACCGTTGGCTGGGAAACGCTCGCCCGCGCCAACCCCAGCCTGATCGTGATCGCCCGCATGGATCGCCGCCGCTTCCCCGCCGATGACTATGAAAAGAAGCTGGCGTTTCTGAAAACCGACCCCGTTACTCGCAACATGGATGCGGTGAAAAATGACCGCATCGTGATACTCGACGCCGATGCGATGCAGGCTAGCACGCGGTTGTTCACCGGCATCGAGCAACTGGCCGAAGCCAGCGAGCGTTACGCCCGATGAGGCATGGCATGCTGGCCCTCGCCAGGCCCCTGTCGTGGAGCCTACCGCTGCTGTGCGGCGCATTGCTGCTGGCAACTGTCATCGGCGAGACCTCCCTGGACATGAGCGTGGTGCTGAAGGTGCTGGCCAACAAGCTCACGGGCGCTGTTTGGGCAGTGGACCCGATCGACGAAGGCATCGTATGGAATTACCGCTTGCCCCGCGCCCTGGTGGCCGGTGCTTGCGGCGCGGGCCTGGCGATCTGCGGGGTGATTCTCCAGGCATTGTTGCGCAATGCCTTGGCTGAACCCTACCTGCTGGGTATTTCCGCAGGCGCTTCCACCGGGGCGGTGATGGTGTCCGTGCTCGGCGTGGGCGGCGGCATCGTTTCGCTGTCGGCGGGGTCGTTCCTTGGCGCGCTGTTGGCATTCGGGCTGGTGGTTTTACTCGCCCGCTCCTCACGGCTGAGTGGCAGCGCGGGGTTGATCATCCTGGCGGGAATTGCCAGCTCGCAGCTGTTCAACGCACTCACCGCGTTCGTGATCGCCCGCTCGGCCAATGCCGAGCAAGCCCGCGGCATTCTGTTCTGGCTGCTGGGCAACCTCAGCGGCGTGCGCTGGCCCTCGGTGGGCCTCGCCGTGCCGGTCGCCGTATTGGGCCTGGCCTTATGCTGGTGGCAGCGGCGGGCATTGGACGCGTTCACCTTCGGGGCAGATTCGGCCGCCTCGCTGGGCATCGCGGTGGGCCGGGTGCAGGTGCTGTTGATGACCTGTGCGGCGCTGGTTACGGCCGTCATGGTGTCCCTGGTGGGCTCCATCGGGTTCGTTGGCCTGGTGATTCCTCACGCGCTGCGCCTGTTGGTGGGGCCGGGCCATGCCCGGGTGGTCCCGCTGTCTGCTGTGGCGGGCGCGGTATTTCTGATGGCGGCGGACGTGGTGTCGCGCACCCTCATCAAGGGTCAGGTATTGCCGATCGGAGTGATCACCGCGCTGATCGGAGCGCCGGTCTTCGCCGGGTTGCTGTTGTACGGAGAGCGGCACCGATGAACAGCGCTCCGCTGCTCGCCTGCCACGGCGCAAGCTTCCACCGCAACGGCGTGCCATTGCTGGCAGGTGTATCGCTCGAGGTCTACCCCGGCGAACGGCTGGGCATCGTAGGGCCCAACGGCTCGGGGAAATCCACCCTGCTCAAGCTGATGGCCGGGATCGCCATGCCCAGCACCGGCCACGTTCAACTGACGGGCCGGTCAATGGCTGACATGAACCGCCGGGATGTGGCGCGCCTGCTCGCGCTGGTGCAGCAGCACGCAGACACCCGCGAACGCATCAGGGTATGGGATGCGGTGGCGCTAGGGCGCACACCGTGGTTGTCGGCGCTGGCCCCGTGGTGCACCGAGCACGACCGGGCCGTGGCACAGGCGCTGGAAGCGGTAAACCTGGCGCACCTGGCCCAGCGGCCCTGGCACAGCCTTTCCGGCGGGGAACGGCAGCGGGCACATCTGGCCCGGGCGCTTGCCCAGCAGCCGCGGTTACTGCTACTGGACGAGCCCACCAATCACCTGGACATTCGCCAGCAGCTGTCGCTGTTGCGGTTGATCCACAGCCTGCCGGTCACTACGGTAATCGCCTTGCACGATCTCAACCAGGCGCTGGCCTGCGACCGGGTGGCGGTACTGGACGGCGGGCGGCTGGTGGCGATCGGGGCACCTGCGCAGGTGCTTAGCCCAGAGTGCCTTGCCCACACGTTCGGGGTGCACGGGCGATGGCTGGAAGACCCCGGGCAGCGCCCGGTGCTGGTACTGGCGCCGCTCGGCTGAACCGGTACGCACACTGTATCTCAAAAAGAGACAGTGAAGTTCATTTCAATAGGATTGTCCCCATCGCTACCGCTCCGTAAGCTTCTCTCCATCGCCGGCACACACGGCAAACCTTGAACTTACGGAGCGACACACATGACCATCACCACCAAAGACACCACCGCTACTGTTGGCCGCGTTCTGCTGGCCACTCTGTTCCTGCTCAGCGGCGCCGCCAAGGTTGGCGCACCGGCGGCAACGCTTGCGTACATCCAGTCCAGCGGCATGCCCTTCCCTACGCTGGGCTATGCAGGCGCCATTGGGGTAGAGCTGGGGTTGGCCAGCCTGTTGGTAATCGGCGCGCAAACCCGGCTGGTGGCTTTGCTGATGGCGGCCTTCGCGGTGGTTACGGCGGTGCTGTTCCATAACTCGCTCGGCGACCAGGGCCAGTTCATCAACTTCTTCAAGAACATCTCCATTGCCGGTGGCCTGTTGCAGGTTGCAGCCTTCGGCGGCGGCGCCCTCAGCGTCGACGGCTGGCTGGCCCGCCGCCGGGCTAACACCTCCCTGCAAGCGGTGTAGGCCTGGCAAAGCCAAGGAACAACGTGGCGCCAAGCCAAAAAAGCACAGAGGTACAAGCCGTACCCTCACCCGCGCTCTAGCCTTGCTTCCAAAGCCAAAGCCCCGGGGCAGAGCGCTCCCCTTTCCGAAATCCTGTTCAGGCGGTTCCCATGAAAGCATTTCGTTGCAAACCCTTGCTGCTAGCCCTGGCACTGACTGCCGCCGGCCCCTTGGCCGCCCAGGCGGCGCCTACCCCTGCCGTCGCCGTGGCGCCGCAATACGACACCAGCCATGTGTATGTGGCGCCTGCCGACGTGGACCGCTTCGTGCAAAGCTTTATTGGCACCTTCGGCGGCAAAAGCACCCCACAAGTGGTGGTGAACGTGCTGCCCGTGCCTAGCAGCACCACCTCCCAGCTTCTGCAAACCCCGGTAGGCACGGTGTCGCTGTTCGGCTTTACCACCCCGGTGCCCTACCCCTTCGGCCAGGAACGCAACGGTTATCTGGTGAAGGACATGGACGCCGCGTTGGCCGCTGCCAAGGCCAACGGCGCCGACGTGATCGTCCACGACTTCCCGGACCCGATCGGCCGCGACGCTGTGGTGCAATGGCCAGGCGGCGTGAATATGCAGCTGTACTGGCACACCAAGGTGCCTGATTACGCCGCCTTCCAGAGCGTCCCGGAGAACCGTGTGTACGTCTCGCCCGAGCGCGGTGACGCGTTCATCAAGTCGTTCGTGGGCTTCGCTCACGGCAAGGTTGTGGCCGATGATCGCCGCGCCGCGGGTGAACAGGTGGGCCAGCCAGGCAAAACGTTCCGCCGCGTGAGCCTGGCGTCGGATTTCGGCAAGATGACCGTGTTCATCACCGACGGCCACCTGCCGTATCCGTATGGCCACGACACCACGGGTTACGAAGTGGCGGACCTTTCGGCCACCCTGGCCAAGGCACAGGGTTGCGGCGCGACCGTGCTGGTGCCAGCCACCAAGCAAGCGGACCGTACAGGAGCCATGGTGCAGTTCCCCGGCGGCTACGTGGCAGAAATCCACCAGCTCACCAACCCTGGGAAAGCCTGAGCCCGTGGTACAGCGCATGAGCCAGCCCTTGCGGCGTGTCACCTGTTCATGGGCACTGGCGCTGCTGTGCCCGCTGGGCTGCGCTGGCGCCCATGCGGCAGAGGCCAGCGCCACGCCCGAGAGGCCCGCCTTGAAGGCCAACCGCTGGCAGGAGGATTGGTCTGTTCTGCAAAACCCCGACGTGGCCCGCGAGCCGCTGGACAGCCTCAAGTACATCCCGTTATCCGCAGACGACCCCCAGCGCTACCTGTCGCTGGGGGCTACCTTGCGGGAGCGCTTGGAGATGAACGACGCCAAGGATTTCGGCACCCGGAACGCTCAGCGCGACACTTGGCTGATCCAACGCTTGCAGGTGCATGCCGACCTGCACCTGAACGAACACTGGCGCGTGTTTACCCAACTGGAAGACGCCCGGGCGTTCAACAAGGCATTGGTAGGTGGCGCCGACCAGAACCACCTGGACCTGCGCCTGGCCTTCGCCGAATACGTGAACCACATGGGCGACTACACCTTCAAGGCACGGGCGGGGCGGCAGGACTTTGCCTTCGACTTGCAGCGGTTCATTTCCAGCCGCGACGGCCCGAACGTGCGGCAATCTTTCGATGCCGTGTGGGCCGATTGGGAAACCCCGCTGTGGCGCTTCATCGCCCTGGCCAGCCACCCGGTGCAGTATCAGGACGAACGCCACTTCGACGACAAGTCCAATTCGGACGTGGCCTTCCACATGCTGCGGGTGGAGCGCCTGCTTGGCGGCAAGAACGAACTCTCCGCCTATTACGGGCTGTACGAGGAGCGCGACGCCAGCTACCTGGACGCCGAGGGCAGCGAGCACCGCTCGATCTTCGATGCGCGCCTGGGCGGCAGCGCGGCGGGCTATGACTGGGACCTGGAAGCGATGCTGCAACAGGGCTCGGTGGGCGCCAAGGACATCCACGCCTGGGCTGCGGGCAGCCGCACGGGGTACACCTGGGCGTCACTGCCCTGGGCGCCCCGCCTGGGCTTGCAAATTGATGCCGCCTCCGGGGACCGCCACGCTGGCGATGGCGCCCTGGGCACCTTCAACCCACTGTTCCCCAATGGCTATTACTTCTCGCTGGCGGGCTACACCGGCTACAGCAACCTGTACCACGTGAAACCCTCGCTCACGGTAAAGCCGCTCGCGGGCCTTTCCGTGCAAGCGGCAGTGGGGCTGCTGTGGCGGCAAACGACCGAGGATGCGGTGTATACGCAGCCTAACCTGCCGGTGGCCAACACCGCGGGGCACGGTGGGCGCTGGACCGGTTACTACAACCAGCTGCGCACCGATTACGCCTTCAACAAGCACCTGTCCGGTGCGGTGGAAGCCGTGCATTACGAGGCCGGCCAGGCGCTGCGTGATGCCGGTGGGCATGACAGCAATTACCTGGGCGTGGAAATGAAGTTCATGTACTGACATCCCGCGCCCGGCCTTACAGCCGGGCGCGCCTGGGCGTCAGAGGTTCTTCAGCCCCTGCGGCGATGGCGTGTAGAAGTATTCGCCGCCTTTGAGATGAACGAAGCCGCTGAAATCCGACGGCGGCGGTATGGGAATGCCCGGCCATACATGATCGGTTTGGGCCACTACGGCGTTTACCGCCTGCATCTGGCCAATGATCGGGTCAATGCCAACGGGAGCATCTGCTTCACCGAGCTTTGGAAACTTGCGATCGTTGGCCCACCGCACCTGCATGAAGTGAAATTGCCTGGCGATGGAGGCCTGATAGCTCATGAACAGTAGCCCTACCCCGTCATTGGGTTTGTCCACGAACTCTGCGGTGTCCGGGTCTTGCATCCGCACCCCGTAGGGAATGCCGCGCCGGGCCATTTGCACGCTTTTGTCGAAAGGCTGCTTGCCGGGGCTGGAGCCTCTGGGGTTGGTCTTGCGGATATGCCCCTGGAACGGGCAGCGCTCGCCCTCCTCATCCTTGCTGTAATCGAAATCGTTGTTGACCGGGGCAGCTCTGGGCGCTGGGCTCATGGTGACCGGCACGCCATTTTCGAACCGCCCTACAACCTGGGCACCGGCGATTTCCTTGTTGCTCGGGACAGGAAATATACGCTTCTGGAGCGATTCCTCCGTCTGTTTGAATCCGGCCACGTCCTGTTCCAGCTTGCGAAACACGAACAGGCTCGCCAAACCTTCTTCAGGTGCAAGGGGGTCTTCGAACATGAATTGTTCCAGCGGCGATTCCGGGTCATACACGAAACGCTCTTTGCGCCCTTTTTCGCGCGCGAGATCGCTTTTGGTCATGAGTGGTTGAGAACGGCCGTCCACATAACCGAAGTGCTCGATGCCCTCCTTGGCCTTGTTGAAGTACGCCCGCCCTTCCTGGGTAAGTAGCACGGCGAAGCCGCTGCCTGTCTTCTCAAGGGCGCTTACGCTGCGCGAGGTTGCGCGGGCAAGGTCGTCTTCGTCGTCATGGGCCAGCAGCAGCAAAACATCCACGGGCGTGGAAAAGGCCGACTGCCACGAATCGGTGGTTTGTTGGTCCAGCACTTCGGTATCCGCCGCCATGCCGCCTTCGAAGAACTCGTCCAGGGGCGTGTCGTCTGCGTCCTTGAACGCTGCGGCCTTGCCCAGCTTCACCAACCCGGCATGGCTGATGAATACCAATTGCACCAGACCGCCCGGCTCACCCGTTTCCTTGAAGCGCTTGGTTTCCCGAAACTGCGTTGCGGAGTCGGTGACGTTGTAGTGGTGAAGAAACGTGCGGGCCTGGCTCACTTCCGTGACCTCGAGAAAGAGCAAAGCGATATGGTGGCGGCCATGGCCCTTGAGGATGTTGGCCTGCAGGGCCGAGAGAAAATGGCGGGTATCGGGGTGATCGATGTCGCTATCGTCGAGTGTTCTGTCCAGATGAAAAGTCATCAAAGCGCTCCTTGTCTTTCAGGCACATCAGGCCACAGTGCTCGCGCGCGCATGTACGCGACGTAGCAATGGCGTCGGTCAGGCGAAGGACTCGATAGTGGCCGCAAGGCAAGAGTTTCTGTGGGTGTCGGCCGGGGGCTGCGCGCTGTTCACAACGCGGCGCGCCAGGCATACGCAAAGGCTGGCTTCACGGAAACGATGACGGCAGTGGAGCGTCAATGTCTTTTTGTTGTTCGAGTCATGACGCCCCAATGTTGGGGGTATAGGCCTGCAAGGCGCGCCGTGCCAGGCCTTTGGTCGGATGGATACGGCCTGGCCAGCTTTGCGCAGAAACAGGCGATAAGCGGGCTCGATACCTTGCTCATCAGGAATGATTCCTGTTTACTCCTGCTCAGTCTTTGCCAGTGCCCCGCGCCATTGCGGCACTGGCGTTCAACGGCCCCAGTGCCCCGCAAGCATGGATTCCTGCAAATGCGCTTCCTTCGATTACTTCCACGCCTGGCCGCGCTGCCATTGGCCTGCACCCTTTCCGTGGCATCGGCCGATGCCCCACTCATTCCTGGCACTCCGGTAAGCGGCGACGTGCAAGCCAGTGCCGGCCAACACTGGCAGCTCACACTGCATAAAGGCGACCTGGTGATTGGGCACCTGAAGGGCGACGCCAGCCTGCGCCTGCTGGATGAGCAGGGGCAACCGCAACGCCTGCTGGTAGACGGCACCGACATGCTGCGCGACTTCATGTTTGTGGCCGACCGGGACGGCCCGGTCACCCTGCTCCCCGAGCGGGCTGGAGCGTGGCAGCCGACGCACTATGAACTCCAGATTTCGCGGATAGTGCCCCTGACCGAGCGGCATCCCTCTGCCGAGCCCATTGAAAGCCCGACGCTGCAGGCGCTGAAGGATTCCGTACTCAAGGGTGGCACCACCCAGGCTTTCTGGGCGGAGCGCGAGCGCCAAGGCACCCCCCTGGTAGAACCTGTGGGTGCGAAAGGCGACGCCATGCGAGTTACCTTCCTGTGGAGGGGGGCCAGTCATGGCGTAACCCTGTTCGGCGCGCCGTCCGGCGACCACGACGCCTTGGCGCAGCTGGCGGGCACCGATGTGTGGTACCGCAGTTATGTGGTACCGGCTGGCACTCGCATGAGCTATCAACTGGCGCCTGATGTGCCGCAACTGGACGAACGCTTCCCGGATCGCCGCCGCGCGGTGCTGGCCACCTTGCAACGCGACCCACTCAACCCACTCACCTTCGCCAGCGAGCCCGGCGACGACAAATACCGGCAGCGGTCGCTGCTCGTGCTTCAAGGCGCGCCCGCGCAGCCCTGGCTGCAGGCCGATCCACAGGTCGCCAAAGGTACGCTCGAACGGGTGGCAGTGGACAGCAAGGCGCTGGGCAACCGCCGCGATGTCTACCTCTACCGGCCGGCGGGGTGGCAGGCAGACTCCGCCGAGCGAGGCTTGCTGGTGCTCTTCGACGCCCAGGCTTACCTGCGCCAGGTGCCTACCCCTGCCCTGTTGGACAACCTGATCGCGGCCAAACGCATTCCGCCCACCGCCGCGCTGCTGGTGGGCAACCCCACGGCCGAATCCCGCGGGCATGAGCTGCCGCCCAACCCGCTGTTCGCGCGCTTTCTATCGGAAGAATTGTTGCCCTGGGCCAAACGCCAGGGCATTTCGGCCGAAGGCCACCGCACCGTACTGGCGGGCTCCAGCTATGGCGGGATCGCGTCTACCTATGCGGCGCTGCGCTACCCGCAGCAATTTGGCAACGTGCTCAGCCTCTCGGGCTCTTACTGGTGGAGCCCGCGCGGCGAGGAGCCTGGCTGGCTCACTCGTTTCGCCCGCGACGCTCAACCCGAGCCGGTGCGCTTCTTCATGCGCGCGGGCCTGTTCGAGCGCGGCCATGGCGGGCACATGGACCTCTTGGGCAGCAACCGCCACATGCGCGACGTGCTGGTCGCCAAGGGCTACACCGTGAACTATGGCGAGTACGCCGGCGGCCATGACTACGCCCAATGGGGCGGGGAACTGGCAACCGGGCTGGAGGCGTTGCTGGGCAAGCCCGGTCAGGCGCGCCCGGATTGATGCACCGGGCTCAAGGCACATCGGCCGCACGTGGCTCATGGATCGGGCAGCCACGGTGCTGCGCCCGAAACCCGGCGGAGTGTTCGTAGGCAGGCTTGCGCATCCGCATGATTCCCCCCAGTGGGCAGTGCGCCGCCAGGCCATGCCAGGAGCTGAAGGACATCCCGTCATCCACGGCGGCTATCCGCTCCGGTGCCCAGGCGGCTTGCCGCGGCACCTCTATGCGCGCCACGGCTACGGGCGCCTTGTCGGTGGTTTTCGCCAGTAGCTCCAAGGTTTTCAGGAAGGCCTTGGGCGTGGCCGCGGTGAAGCCTATCGCCTTGCGTCAGTTACCTGCCCACTCCACCACGTTCACGTCCTTGCCTATATAGATGCGCATGAGGTCACTGCCCAGAAGGACCTTGCCATTGGGCCAGGCCTTTTTCGCCCGGGTAACCAAGGCGTCGTCGCTGTTGGTTTCATCCTGCGGGCCAGGGCGGGAGATATGGGAGAACACCGCCAGCTTCGGCTCAGCCTTGGCGAATACTTCGCCCGCCTGTTCGGCAGTGGTGTGGTGGCCGACGTTCGCCTTGGCCCAGTCCTCGTCCACATGGTGCGTGGACACACCGCCTACCTCATGCACCAGCACATCGGCGCCCCGGGCGTTTTCGATCACCCGCTCGTCGTAACGGGTGTCCCCAGACAGCGCCACGGTATGGCCGTTGTACTGCACCTTGTAGCCGTAGCTGGGCTTGATCCGATCGCCATGATTGACCTCGAAAGCCGTGACCTTCACCCCCTTGCGCTCGAACACCACCCCGGGGCGGTTGAAGGTGTGGGCATTGATGCGCTGGGCTTCGGGCTTCACCTCGTTGTCGTCACGGCGAATGCGCAGGTCGGCCGACATCATCATTTCCATCCCTTCGACCAGGGTTTGCAGGCCGGGCGGGCCATACAGCTCAAAGGGCGCGGTACGGCGGTTTTGCGGGCTGGGCAGGAACCCCGTGGCCCAGAGGTCTGGCAGGCCGTTGATGTGATCGGAATGGAAATGGGTGAGGAAGGTTGCGCTGACCTTGCCCAGGGGGATGCCCAACTGAGACAGCCGAATGGCGTTGCCGCGACCGGCGTCGAACACCAGGTTCAGGCCATTGGCCTGTACCAGGGTGGAGTAGCCGAAGCGCTTGGGGTCCAACGTGGGGGTGCCGGTGCCCAGCAGGGTAACCACCATGTCGGCGTCCTTGGCCAACGTATCAGCTTGCGGCGTTTGCGGCACGGGCTCGGCATGGGCGACAGCACCCACAGCAAGGGCTGCGGTAAACACGGCAAGCAGCGAGAGGTGTTTCATGGGGTGATTACATCCTTTGTAGTGGGCTGACACGCGGGCCGGTTCGCTTCGGCGCCAGCACGCTAACGCTCGCGAGCGACGCAAGACAGTGTAATTTTCTTCGTGTGGCAGCGGTTTTGTTTATACGCCCCGGCCTACCCCGCCGAGGGGCATCAGTTGACCCGGCTGGCGCGTAGAAAATCCGCCCACTTGCGCACAAGGTAGTTGTGTTCGTCCATCACCGCGTTCCATACCCCGATGTGGCCCATGCGTTGTGCATAGGCGCCGCCTTCTCGAACCTCGCCCGGCTCGATCAGCGGCTCGCCGTCACTGCCCGGCAGCGCTTCGGCCGCCGGCTTGCCGTCGTACCAGTAATCCCATTCGGCGGGGGATAAATGATCGCGGGCGCGCGGCGGATTGGAAATGTAGAAACCCTGACGTGCCATCACCGCGCCGGGCCAACCGGAGAGCCACCAGTTGAGGTAGGCATAGGCCGCATCCTTTACCCGCCCTTCGAGACAGCGCGATAACGAGAGCCCGCCGAACCAGGCGCGATAGCCTTCCTGGGGTGCGGCCAAGCGATACTTCAGGCCCGCGCGGTGCAGGCGCATCAAGGTAGGCGACCACAAGCTCTGGATATGCACATCGGGGCCAAGCATCAGCTCGCCAGCTTCGCGGTCGTCCGACCAGAAGGCCGCAAAGTGCCCTTGACGCTGGCGCTGGATCAAGCACCGGGCCAGGGTGTCGATCTCATCCAGGCGCAGGTTGCCGATGTTGTCAAAGTGCGCCAGCCCGCTGGCCTGCACAGCCAGCGCTGCGTCCAGTGCGCCAATCGCGGCGTCACTTTGCAAGGCAGCGTGACCACACCAGCCTTTGGCCAAGAGCCACGCCCAGCTTTCGGTTTGGCCGGCGAGCGAAGGCGGAAGGTGCTCCGGACGGTAGGCAAAGCTGTCGGCGTTGTGGGTGAGCGGCAGCATGCTGATGAAATCGCTGCGCTGGCTACCCAGGCTGCCGTCGTGTTGCACGAACAGCCGGTCGCACGGCAGGCTGCCCCGGGCCAGGCGGTCGTTGGAATGCAAACGGCCCAGCTTGGGCAGGTCGTTGATCTCGTCCCACAAGGCCACGCGGCGGGTATCGATTGGCTGGATGGCACGGGCTGGCCATACGAAATCGACGTTATGAAACCACTGGTCATAGAGGTCGTAACTGTGCGGCGCCATCACCGCAATGCGCTGGGCCGCCTGGATTTCATGGATGTGATATTCCAGGCGGATGCCCAGTTCTTGCTCAGCGCGCACACGAATGGTTTCGAGCAGCGTGACCGATGTACCTAATACGCGCAGCGTGATCGGTTGGCTCATGCCGCTTGGCCAACCTCACCTAGAAAGGCCCGGCAGGAGCGGCGCAGTTGATGGGTGTCCAGGCCTCGCACGATGAACACCAGCCGTGACCGCGGCGCACCACCCGGCCAGGCCTGCAGGTGCACGGGGGCATGCAGGCAGTGCTGTACGCCATGGATAACAATAGGTTGCGGGGAATCAATCACGTCGAGCAGGCCCTTGACCCGAAGAATACGTTCGCCGTGGCATCTTAACAGCATGGACAGCCACACCCCAAAAGCCACCCAGTCCAGCGGCCGGTCGAATTCGAGGCAGCAGATTTGAGCGGTGCCGTGGCGGCTGTCGTCTACCGCGCCGAACAGCTGCCAGCCCTGCACTTCGGCAGCCGGGTCGCTGCCTCGCAGGCCTTCGCCGAGCAACAGCTGATCGCCCGCCACGATGTGCTGGGTCAATGCCTGGCTGGCGGAGGGGTTGAGCGCGGCCAGCCGGGACTGCACGCTCGCCAGGGTAGCCGGCTGTACCCGATCACTCTTGCTCAGCAGCAGGCGGTCGGCTGCCGTCACCTGGGTGAGCCATTCGGGGTGCAAACGTTCTTGCAGTTGCGCCTGCTCGGCATCCACCACGGTCACCAGCAGCCCCAGGTGATAGCGGCCACGCAATTGAGGATCGCGCAATAAGGTGGCGACAATCGGCGCGGGGTCGGCCAAGCCGGTCGTTTCCAGCAGCACCCGGCGAAACGCCGGGATCTCCCCGCGCTCGCGCCGGGCGTGAAGGTCGAGAAGGGCCTGACGCAGGTCCCCGTTCACGGTGCAGCACACGCAACCGCCGGCCAGCAGTACGGTGCCCGGCGCCACTTCTTCCACCAGCAGGTGGTCGATGCCGACATCGCCGAACTCATTGATCAGCAGCGCGCTGTCGCCGAGGGTGTCGCCGGCCAGCAGCCGATTGAGAAGCGTGGTCTTGCCGCTGCCGAGGAAGCCGGTGATCACGTTCACCGGCAGGCTCATGAGCGAGCCTCCAGGGCTTCAAGAATGCGTGGGTCGAGCGGGTCCAGCGGTTTGCCGATCAATGCCTGCGCCTGTTGCCACAGGTCTTCAAGCCCGGTGGCAAGGGCCTGACGCCCCGTGGCCCCTTGCAGCAGATAGGAAGCGCCCTGCACGTCGCTCACGGTGACCCGGAAAGGTGCAATCACGCGATTGATCGCGGCGATACGGCGCAGCCGCTCACGCCGCCGGGGCAAGCTGTCCCCCAAGGGGTCGCTCCAGTGCCCGTCCTCGCCGATCAGCCCACATAAACCACACATGGTTGTCCTCCTTTATAAACACCAGCCTATGCAGGCCTGTTCCCGGGTTTCACCCGGCCCTACGGCTCACGGCATCACATCCCCGGAGTTGGGCCCCAGGGTCTGGCCAACGAACAGGTTGCCGCCGGGCTCGGAGGCTAGCAGCACGGCCACAGGGGCAACCTCCTCGGCCCGGCCGAAGCGCCCTAACGGCAACTCCTTCGCCTTGGCGGTTTTCCAGGCCTGGCTGATTCCCTCCACCAAGGCGGTGTCGATCGGGCCAGGGGCGATCGCATTGACCAGTACATTGTGCTGGCTTACTTCCAGCGCCAGGGACTTGGTAAAGCCGATCACCCCGGCCTTGGCCGCAGCGTAGTGGCACAGCTCCGCCCCGCCCTTTATCCCTAGTTGCGAGGCCACATTGATGATGCGGCCCCAGCGCTGAGCGAGCATGTGCGGTAGCGCGCGCTGGCTGGCGATGAACACGCTGGTAAGGTCTACACGAAGCATGTCGTCCCACATCTGCTGGGTAAGGTCCACGCACGGCGCCTGGGTGAGCATACCGGCGTTATTCACCAGGATGTCGATGCCACCAAACGCCATCAGGCAGGCATCAACCCCCGCTTGCGCGCCTTCACGCAGGCCCACGTCCGCCATGCACTCCACCACTTGCGCGCCCATGTGACGGCATCGCTCGGCAACTAGCGCCAGTCGATCACCGTCGCGGTCACACAACACCAGCCGCGCCCCGGCCTCTGCATAGGCCTGGGCGATGGCCGCACCGATGCCACTGGCGGCACCCGTGATCACCGCGCGGCGGTTATTCAAGTTCATGGCTCGCTCCTATTCCGGCCAACGGACGGTAAGCCCGCCGTCGACGATGATGCTTTGCCCAGTGATGTAGCTGGCAAGGTCGCTTGTCAGGAACCGCACCAGCTCGGCGACTTCACTGGCCTTGCCTACGCGCCCCAGCGGAATGCCCCGCGCCGCCTGCGCCAAGCCCTCGGGCCCCAGCGAGTTCTGCGCGTCCAGTGACTGCGGGGTTTCGATCAGCCCCGGAATCACCGCGTTGCAGCGGATCCCCCGGCTCGCCAGCTCCACGGCAAGCGAGCGACACAGCCCCGGAACGCCGGCCTTGGCGGCGGCATAATGGGCGTGGTCCTGCCAGCCGTAGACGCCGCCAGCAATGGAAGAAACCGCCACCAACGCACCGGCGCCCTGCATGTGCCGCACGGCGCTGCGAAACGTGCGCATCACCCCCGTGAGGTCTACGTCGAGCATGCCGTTCCAGGCCTCGTCAGTCATTTCCAGCAGGGGGGCGCGTCGTAACAGCCCGGCGTTGGCCACGGCGTAATCGAGCCGGCCAAAGCGTTCAACGCCGGCAGCTGCCAGCGCATCCAGCGAGGCGCCGTCGGTGACGTCCGCGGGCAACATCAGGCATTCACCGCCTGCAGCGGCTACCTGCTGGCGGGTGTGTTCGGGGTTGTGGGGGTCTCCCGGGAAATAGCCGCCTACCACATGCACGCCGTTACGCGCATAGGCCACAGCAAGGGCCTGGCCAATGCCGCTGGCGGCGCCGGTGATCAGCGCCACAGGTTCAGAGTTGCTCATATGGGTTCTCCGATCACTTGATGTGGGTGGGGTCGACGTGGCGCGCCGCCCACATCACCACTCCGGACAGGAAGCAGGGCAAGGCACCGAACCACAGCGCCGCGCTGTGCCACTCGCCGCCTGCTGACAGCACGCCGGTAATGCCCAGGCCGGCCAGGATCGCCCCAACCGGCCCCATGGCATGAACGATGGCGCCGCCGGTTGCGCGGATGCTGGTGGGGAAGCTTTCGCCCATGAAGAACAGCATGGCCGAGTACGGACCGGTGAGGAAAAACAGGCCCAGGCTGTAAAGGGCGACCACGATGCCAAGCTGGCTTGGCGCCTGCACCATCGCGAAAAAGCTGACGCCGCCCAACATCCAGCCGATGGCCACAGTGTTGCGCCGGCCAATACGGTCACCCAGCCAGCCGTGGAACAGGTAGCCGATGAAGCCCACCAGGTTCGACAGCACCAGAATCCACAGGGAATTTTCGAACGACAGGCCGTGCACGCTCACAATTACCGACGTACCCAGCACACTGAACACCTGGATCGCCGACCAGTTGAGGAGGATCGCCAGGCTCAACACCAACGTCGGGCGCAGCGCGGCGCCACGGAAGGCCGCGGCCACACCGGCCTTGGCGTGATCGTCGTAGTCCACTTCATGCGCGCGGGCCAAGGCCCTGGCTTCGGCCTCCTGCCCCGCCTTGCGCAGCGTCTGGATGCGCTGATGGACCTGGAACTGCGGGCTCTCCTTCAACTTGCGCGCCAGCACGGCAATCACAAACGCTGGCACGGCGGCGAAGATAAAGCACCCTTGCCAGCCGATGTGCGGCAGCAGCAGCGCCGTGAGCCCCGCGGCGATCAACGCCCCTACCGGCCAGCCGCTTTGCACCAGGCTATACACAAAGCCCTTGCGCTTGACCAGGCGAGGGTCGTCGGAAGCTGCGTAGATCTCGGTGAGGTAGGTAGCGTTCACGCCCTCCTCCGCATACCCAAGGCCGGCCACTGAACGTACGCCGATCAAGGCGCCCTTGCCCATCCCGGCGCATACGGCGGTAAGCGCGGAACACAACGCCGCCCCGCCAATGGTGAACATGATGCCGCCGCGGCGGCCGATACGGTCTACCAGCGGCCCAATAGCAAAGGCCACCACGGCGCCACCGACGGCGACCCAGGTGGCAATCTCGGCCTGCTCCGCTTGGCTCCAGCTGAAATGCCCACCCATCACCGGCAGCAGCGTGCCGAACAGGATGAAGTCATACACAGCGAATACCCAGGCAAAGAAGGCAATCCAGGTGGCGTAGACGACATCCTTGGACGCCAGCGGAACCGGCGCCCAACTGTCCGACGGTGGCATGTGCAACGGCGTAGCGGTTTGCGTGGTCATGGTGAGGGTCTCGATGAAGGGGAATCAGCGTTGCCGGGGCTGGCGGGAAACAAAGTCGTCGGCGATTTCGTCCATGGTGACGAAGCGCACGCCTTCATGGCCGCGGATGTACTCGATCAGCCGCTCCAGCATCAGCAGCACCTGTGGCCGGCCAGAGACATCCGGGTGGATGGTGATGGGGAACACGGCATAGTCCATTTCGCGGTACACCCAGTCGAACTGGTCGCGCCACATCACCTCGATGTCGCGCGGGTTGACGAAGCCATGGCTGTTGGGTGCTTTCTTGATGAACATCATTGGCGGCAGGTCGTCGAGGTACCAATTGGCGGGGATTTCCACCAGGTCGGTTTCCTGGCCGCGCACCAGCGGCTTCATCCAGGTGTCGGGGTGGGCGCTGTAGTCGATCTTCGTCCAGCTGTCCTTCACCCGTACGTAATAGGGGGTGAAGTCGTTGTGCATCAGGCTGTGGTCGTACTTGATGCCTTTTTTGAGCAGCAGCTCGTTGGTGACGTTGCTGAATTCCCACCAAGGGGCCACGTAACCGGTCGGCCGCTTGCCGGCCAGGGCGGTAATCAGCTCGATGGCTTTATCGAGCACCACCTCTTCCTGCTCGGGAGTCATGGCGATAGGGTTTTCGTGGCTATAGCCATGGATGCCGATCTCGTGGCCCGCCGCAGCCACCGCCTTCATTTGCTCAGGGAAGGTTTCCACCGAGTGCCCAGGGATGAACCAGGTGGTGCGCAGCTGGTATTTGTCGAACAGCTTGAGCAGCCTCGGCGCGCCCACTTCCCCGGCGAACAGCCCGCGGGAAATATCGTCGGGCGAATCCTCCCCACCGTAAGAGCCTAGCCAGCCAGCAACCGCATCCACGTCCACACCAATGGACACCAGAATTTCTTTTGCCATCGTTCAGTCCTCAACGTGCCCGGTACGGTGGTTCGGGTGCGAAGGCCGGGCCCCGCGCCCCTACAGGCGATCAGGGGTCAGCTGCCGCGCACCAGGGGTTCAATAGCCAGCGCGGCGCGCAGCAGAACGGCGTCGTGCCCGCTGGGCGCGGCCAACAACAAGCTGGTGGCCAGGCCTTCGGCGTTTACCCCGCTGGGCATTGCAACGCCGGGCATGTCCAGCAAGCTCCCAGGCATGGTCAGGCGCAGGGTGGCCAGGTTCGTTTGCACGAACAGTTCTTCATCGGCTTCCAGGGGCGCAAGTAGCGGCGCTACGTGGCCCACAGTGGGGGTGATCAGCAGCGCGCCGTCCAATTCATCGGCCATTTGTTGGCGCAGATCGCGGGCCGCCTGGTACAGCCTGATCTGCTCGCTGGCCGGAAAATGTCGGGCCCTTTCGAGGCGCTTGCGTACTCGCGGGTCGAGTTGATCGGCCGCAGGGCTGTCAAGCAATGATTGATGCAAGGCAAAGGCTTCGGCGCTGCCCAACCAGCCTCTGGTTTCGATCAAATGCAGCGAGGCGTGCAAGGTGTGGACCGGCCGCTCCTCAATCACCGCGCCAGCGCTGGCCAGCCGCTGCAAGGCGGCGAGCAGGTTATCGCGTACCGCCGGTTGAATGCGGCTGTCGCCTGGTACGTTCGGGTCGAATCGCAGTCGCAAGGCCCCGAGCGAAAGCGGCTGGTCCTTCACCCCGCCGCCCAGGAGCGTGTCCACACAGATCACGTCCCGCACACTGCGCGCCAACGGCCCGAGCGCATCAAGGGATCGCGCCAGGGGAAATACTCCAGTGGCCGCATAGCGTCGACGGCTGCTGCGGTAGCCCACCAGGCCATTGAGCGCGGCGGGTATGCGGATCGAGCCAGCGGTGTCGGTGCCCATGGCCAACGGCACCACGCCTGCAGCGACCGCGATGGCCGAACCTGAAGACGAACCACCGGGTACCCGGGCAGGCTCGCCGTAAAGGGGGTTCACCGGCGTGCCGAAGTGCGGATTGAGGCCCAGCCCGGAGTACGCGAGCTCGCTGAGGTTGGTCTTGCCTACGTTCACCAGGCCGGCACGGGTGAGCTGGCTCACCAGTGTGGCGTCCTGGTTGGCAGGTGCCAGCCCACCTCGCGCCACGGCGCCGGCCGTGGTCACAGTACCGGCCAGGTCGAACAAGTCCTTCCAGGCAATCGGTACGCCATCGAGCGGCGATAACGGTTGCCCCGCCGCCCAACGAGCGCTCGCGGCTGCAGCTTCACGCCGCCCACGTGTTTCAGTGAGCGAAATAAAAGCTGCGGGAGCCTGCCGGGCGCGCGCCAAGGTGGCCTCAAACGCCAGGTCGGGCGTACTAGCCCCTTGAGCGAAACCTTCAGCCAGCGCAAGCGCATCGATGAACATGCGATCTCCATAAACGTATACATTTATATTTTGTACGTTTTTGATATAGCAGCGTTCATGCCAAGGTACTGGGTGCGTCAGTCAAAATCCTGGTATCACCTGACCTTGAGCGGCCTAGGTGATAGATACATCGGGATCCACACAAATGTATATAAAAGTAAATGATCCATTAATGAGCATTCCTGTAACACCCGCACCACAAACCAACACGGTGACCTGTTACCGCAACCCTGGCCTGTGAGTCAGGCCACACTGTGAGACAATCCCCGCACGCTGTGACCTGGAACCTGTGCCCATGCCCAACGCTGCTTCTCTGGAAGACCGCTCTGCTTCACGCTACGAAATGATCCGCGACACGCTGCGCGGCGCGATCCTTACGGGCCAGGCAGTGCCAGGGCTGGTGCTGGTGGAAGCGCCGCTGGCGCAGCTGTTCGGTACCAGCCGAGTGCCTGTACGCCAGGCGCTCAACCTGCTGCATGAAGAAGGTCTAATCCGCAGATTCGAAGGCCGCGGCTACCTGATCGATGCCTTGGGCACCGATGCCCCTCCCCTTCGCCTGGCGCTGACTCGCCAGTTGTTGGGCCTTGAAAGCCACGAGGAATTGATCGACACACGTTCGCTGGGAGAGCGGGTTTACGACGAGTTGTCGGGTACGGTCACGCGCTTTATGGTGTTCGGCCATTACCGCATCGACGAACAGCTTGCGGCTCAGGCCCTCAATGTGAGCCGCAGCGTGGTGCGCGAAGCGCTCATGCGGCTGCGTGACAAGGGCCTGGTGGAGAAGGAACCCTACGCACAATGGTTGGCCGGCCCACTCACCGCCCACGCGGTAACTGAAGACTACGAACTGCGCGCCCTGCTGGAGCCCGATGCGCTGCGCCAGCGCGCCAGCGCCCTTCCACGCGCTGAGCTGCAGGCCATGCTCGACCGTATCACCGCCGCGCAGCAGGCTGGCGCCGAGGCTAGCCGCGCGGCCATCGAGCAGATCGAGCAGGACCTCCACGTTACGTGTTTGGCTGGCCTGCCAAACGCCCGCATGGCGGGCATCATTCGCCAGTGCCAGATCCCCATGAGCATCGGCCGAGTGCTGCACGAGGCGCTGAGTACCAGCATCGACGAGGCCATGCTGATCGAGCATCGCCTGGTGATCGAATCCTTGTTACACGGAACGGTGGATTCGGCCGCGCTGAATCTGCGTGAGCACCTGCTCAGGGCGCGAGAGCGCACCCTGCAGCGGCTTAAAGTGCTATCGGTACTGCCCGAGCCGGAATTACCCAGGTATATGGAGCGGTTGGCGTAGGCCTCGGGGAACCGCACCGCCAACCACCCACTAAACTTGTGCTTCCACCCAAGCGGAGCACACGACCATGGCCAGCAAAAATACCGTTTGCTTGTGGTACGACGGCACAGCCCTCGATGCCGCAACCTTTTATGCCGATACCTTCCCGAACAGCGCCGTGGGCGCGGTCTACCATGCGCCTGCCGATTTCCCCGCCGGTAAGCGAGGCGATGTGCTTACGGTCGAATTCACGGTGTTGGGCCTGCCGTGCGTGGGGCTGAACGGGGGGCCGGCGTTCCAACCCACTGAGGCGTTTTCTTTCCAGGTGGCTACTGAAGATCAGGCCGAAACCGACCGGTTGTGGGATGCCATCGTGAACAACGGCGGGCGGGAAAGCGCCTGCGGCTGGTGCAAGGACAAGTGGGGGGTGTCCTGGCAGATCACCCCGAAAGTGCTGCTCGAGGCGATCACCCATCCGGATACCAGCGCCGCCCAGCGAGCGTTCCAGGCCATGATGGGGATGGGCAAGATCGACATCACGGCGATCGAGGCGGCGGTCAGGGACGATTCGCCTGCTTCTGGCCTCACTCCTCCTGCGTAATCAGCGCCTGGCATTCGAGCAAGGCTTGCTTGTGCGCTGCCTCGTTGGCGCGGATGCGCGCCGCTGGCCCCACCAGGCTCAGGCCGTACATGCCCTGAGCCGTGGCCAGCCCCACCGCCATGGCACCCACGCCGGGCATGTGTTCCTCGTAGTCGCAGGAAAACCCGGTGGCCCGAACCTCGCTCAACTCCTCGATCAGTTGATCGAGCGAAAGCGTGTTAGGCGTGAGCTGGCGTATGTTGCCTTCCAGCAGCTCGCGCACGGCCCGCTCGGGCATCTGCGCCAGGATCACCTTGCCGCAGGAGGTGGCGTAGATACTCAGCAAACTGTTGACGCCCGGCGCGACCCGCAGCTCCTGACTGGACACCACGCAGTGCAGGATCATCAGTTCCAGCCCGCTGGCGTGGGCCAGCACGGCCGTTTCCCCGGTGCGCTGCGACAGGGCCTCAAGGTGCGGCCGGGCGCGGGCGGTGAGGTCCAGGTGGCTGCGCGCGGCCAGGCGCATCAACGCCGGCCCTAACCGTACACCGGTGCCACTACTGGTTTCGAGCAGCTGTTCCACCGCCAGCGCATCCACCAGCCGCTGAACGGTCGAGCGTGGCAATTCGATACGTTTGGCGATGGCGCCAAGGCTCAAGCCTTGGGGTTCAGCCTCGAGGCAGCGAAGAATGGCGGCGGCGCGGGAAATGACCTGGATACCCCCACGTTCGGCATCTGACAGTGACACGGCATTGCTCCTTGTATTGCTGGCCGGTACACTGTACCGAAATTTCCTACGTAATGCCTTTTCTTTTCTGAAGGACCCTTCGTGAGTTCACCCACTCCTGCTACGGCCCCCGCTACAGCACCCGCTGCTGCGCCCGCGCCCAAGCCAATGCCTGCGCCCGCGCCGTTCACCGGCCGCCTGGCCCTGGGCCTGGTCGGCGTATTGATCGCCGCGCTCACGTCCGGCATCAACGATCGGGTGACGGACATTGCCCTGGCTGACCTGCTTGGCGCCTATGGCCTGGGCCATGACGAAGGGACCTGGTTCAGTTCGGTGTATGCCGCCGCCGAGGTTTCGGCCATGCTGCTGGCCCCCTGGTTTGCAGTTACCTTCTCGCTGCGCCGGTTCGCCGTGGTCGCCACGGTCGCGTTTGGCCTCCTTGGCGTGCTGGCGCCCCTTGCGCCCAACTTTTCTACCCTGCTGTTGCTGCGAGTGCTGCAAGGGCTGGCTGGCGGCGCGCTGCCGCCGCTGCTGATGACCGCCGCGCTGCGCTTCCTGCCGTGGCACATCAAGCTCTACGGGTTGTCGGCCTATGCGCTCACAGCTACGTTCGGCCCCAACCTGGCGCTGCCGCTGGCGGCCCTGTGGACCGAGAACGCCGATTGGCGCCTGCTGATGTGGCAGATCATCCCACCGTGCCTGCTGGGCAGCGCCTTGATCGCCTACGGTTTGCCGCAAGACCCGCTGCGCCTGGAGCGCCTGCGCCAGTTCGACTGGCGGGGCGCGGTGCTGGGGGCTGGTGGGCTGAGCCTGTTGGTGGTGGGCCTGACCCAGGGCGAGCGGCTGGACTGGTTCGAATCGCCGTTGATTACCGCGTTGCTGCTGGGGGCTGCGGTGTGCCTGCCGCTGTTCGCCTTGAACGAGTGGTTCCACCCCCTGCCGCTGTTCAAGCTGCAACTGTTAGGGCGGCGCAATTTCGCTTTCGGCATCGCCACGCTCATGCTGTTCATGTTCCTGGGGCTGGCGGGCAGTGCCATTCCTTCGGCCTACCTGGCCAACGTGCAGGGCTATCGACCCCTGCAAACCATGCCACTGGCACTGACGATCGCGCTGCCTCAGTTGCTGGTGGCACCGTTCATTGCCTTTGTGATCAACCGTAATTGGGTGGACGCCCGCTATGTGATCGCCGCAGGCCTGGTGCTGCTGAGCACCGCTACCCTGCTCGCCTCGCAGATCACCAGCGTGTGGATCCGTGACGACTTCTACCCCCTGCAAGTGCTGCATACCTTCGGCCAGCCCATGGTGGTGGTGCCCCTGCTGATGCTGGCCACCGGGGTGATTCACCCGCTGGAAGGCCCCTTCGCCTCCGCCATGGTCAACAGCCTGCGCGGGCTGGCATCGGTGGTGTCCGGGGTGGTGCTGGAAAACTTCATCACACATCGCGAACACCTTCACTCCAATACCTTGCTCGACCAGGTCGCCAGCCGGTTGCCCTCCCTGCCAGCCGAACAGGCGGTGCAGATCGCCGGGCGGGTTCGGCAGCAGGCGTTCACCCTTACCTACGCCGACGCCTGGCTGGCGCTGATCACCATCGCCCTGGCCTTGGTGCTGATCCTCGTAACGCTGCCCGTGCGCGCCTATCCACCGCAACCTCCGGTACCCACATGAAACATAGAACTTCCCTTTCCCTGGCCGTGTTGGCGGTCGTTGCCTGTGTGGCTTACGGTGGCTGGCGCTTGATGGCCACGGGCTCGCTCGAGCGGACCGATGACGCCTACATTCGCGCCGATTCGGTGCTGGTGGCGCCCCGCCTGGCCGGGCAGATCGTCGAGGTGGCAGTTGACGACAACCAGAAGGTCAAGGCTGGCCAGCTGCTCGCACGCCTGGATGACAGCGAATACCTGGCTGCACAAGCGGCGGCCCGCGCCAACGTGGCGGGCGCCGAAGCGGAGTTGAAGAACCTGGAAGCTGGTATTCAGCGTCAGGCCGCGATCATCACTCAGGCCGGCGCTACCCTTCGCGCCACCGAGGCCTCGCTCAAGTACGCCCAAGCCAATGCCCAGCGCTACCTGAACCTGTCCAACAGCGGCGCTGGCACCCAGCAAGAGCGCCAACGCTCCGAAGCCGAACTGCTCGGCGCCCAGGCGGCCCGCGACCGCGATGCCGCCGCTCAGGTGGCGTCCGCGCGCAGCCTGGACGTGCTCAAAGCCCAGCACGAAGTGGCCCAGGCCACGCTGGAAAAAGCCCAGGCGGACCTTCGCCAGGCCGACCTCAACCTCTCCTGGACCCGCATCGTGGCGCCGCAGGATGGGCTGATCGGCCAGCGCTCGGCCCGCGTGGGTGCGTATGTTGCCCTCGGCACGCCGCTGATGGCCGTGGTACCGGTGGATGACCTGTACGTGATCGCCAACTTCCGTGAAACCCAACTGGAGCACATGCGCGCCAACCAGCCGGTGAACATCCGCGTCGACAGCCACCCCAACGTGCCCTTCCATGGGCATCTGGAGAGCCTGGCCCCCGCCACCGGCTTGAGCTTTTCGGCCATCTCGCCAGACAACGCCACCGGCAACTTCACCAAGGTGGTGCAGCGCATTCCGGTGAAAATCCGCTTCGACGACGCCCCTGAAGCCTTGCAGCATTTGCGCGTGGGCATGTCGGTAGTCGTGGACGTAGACGTAAGCGGGGGCGGCGAATGAACCGCTGGGCAGTGATAGCAGGCGCGGCCATGCTGGCAGGCTGCAGCGTGGGGCCGCAATTCGAACCTCCGCAGGCCGCGTTGCCGGCGCAATGGGACGCCGCGCAAAGCCAGGGCAACCTCAACCCTCAGTGGTGGCGGCAGCTGGGCGATGAGCAGCTGAGCAGCCTGGTTGAGCGCGTCGCGAGCGGTAACCTGGACGCCCAGATCGCCGCCAACCGCCTGGAGCAAAGCCGACTGTTGCGTGGTATCAGCGCTGGCGATCGCCTGCCTACCGTCAGTGGCCAGGCCGGCTACAGCCGTGAGCGCAACAGTGGCGAGGGCCTGAGCGACCCGTCCGGCCAGAACGGCCAGGCGCCGTTCGAACTCTGGACACTGGCGGCAGATGCCAGCTGGGAAGTGGACCTCTGGGGGCGGGTGCGCCGAGCAGTGGAAGCCGCCGATGCACAGGTAGCCATCAGCCGCGCCGAACGCGACGGCCTGTTGCTGAGCCTGGCGGCGGAAACCGCCAGCGACTACCTGCAACTGCGAGGTGTACAGGCGCAACTGGCAGTCACGCAGCAGAACCTGGAAATTGCCCGTCAAAGCCAGCAACTTACCCAGACCCGTTTCGAAAACGGCGTGACCACTCAACTGGACGTGGCCAACGCTGCCGCCCAGGTGGCCACGGTGTCAGCCCGGGTGCCGGTGCTCGAGGCGCAGCGCGCTCGCCTGATCAACGCGCTGAGCGCCCTGCTCGGGCAGCCGCCGCGGGCGCTGTTTGCTGAACTGATAGAGCCCCGGCCGCTGCCGCAACCGCAAGACGCCATCCCCTTGGGCCTTCCCTCGGAGCTGGCTCGGCACCGGCCTGATATCCAGCGCAGCGAGGCCGCCTTGCATCGGGCGGTTGCGGCCACCGGCGCCGCCCAGGCGGATTTCTACCCGCGGCTCACACTCGGTGCCAGCTTTGGCACCCAAAGCTTCAGCGGCAATGACCTCAACGACTGGGGCGCCCGCGACTGGTCGTACGGCCCCAGCCTGTACCTGCCGATCTTCCAGGGCGGCCGGCTTACCGGCACCCTGGCCCTGCGTGAACACGAACAACAGGCGGCGGCCATCGACTACCGCCGCACCGTGCTCGCTGCCTGGCATGAAGTGGACGATGCGCTGAACGACTACGCCGCCGAACGCCGGCACCACGACGCACTGCAGGAGGCCGTGCAGCAGAACGACCGCGCGCTGGACGTGGCCCGCCAACGCTACAAGGAGGGTGCAATCGACTTCCTCAACGTGCTCAACGTGCAGCGCGCGCTGCTGGAAACCCAAAGCGCGCAGGTGTCCAGCGCCACCCAGAGCGTGCTGGACCGGGTGCGGTTGTACAAGGCATTGGGTGGGGGCTGGCCTGAGGGAAGCTAGCCTTCCAGGGGGTACCGTCCGTCGCCCACCGGGCACCCTTAGCGCAGCGTCGTACCCAAAGAAGGGTAATCCCCACAATTGCGGAGATTCACCCATGAACATAAGAACACTGACCGGCCTGGTATTGGCCGGTGTGCTGGGCGCCACCTCAGTGGGCGCGCTGGCGGCGGAATCCACTAAAACAACGGCGCCCAACAGCGGCAACACCACCAACCCGTCTACCACTGGCGGCGGCAATGGCAGCGATGCCGGCGGCATGGGCCAGAGTACCCCGGGCACCCCAGGTACTGGCACCGGCGGTATGAGTAACGGTACCGGCGGCGGCGCGGACGGTGGTGGCGCAGGCGACGGTGGCGGGTCCAGTGGCGGCGGCAGCGGCGCCGGTGGTTCGGGTGGCGGCTCGGGCGGCGGTGGCTCGGGCGGCTAATCCTCACCTGCTATGACAGCCCGGCCGTTAGCCTTGCGCAACGGCCGGTTTTTTATGTCTGGTTCATGGCGGTGGTACAGCGCCGTCCCAGCCACCACCCAAAGCCACAACCAGGTTGACGCTGGCCAGCAGCCGGCTTTGCAGCAGGTTCAGCGCGCTGCGCTCGTTGCTCAGCGCGGTCGCCTGTACGGTGACCACGTCCAGGTAACCGATCAGCCCGGCCTTGTACTGGTTGGTGGTCAACCGCAGCGAGTCCCGCGCGGCTGCCAATGCCTCGTCCCGTAGCACCGCTTCGTTCTCGTAAACCTTCAGTTGGCTCAGGTAATCCTCCACTTCACGCATGCCATCGAGCACCGTTTGCCGGTACTGGGCTACGGTCTGGTCGTAGGCGGCTTGGGTGCGGTCCACTTCGGCGGAGCGCTGCCCTCCATCGAACAACGTCAGGGCCAGCTCAGGCCCCACTGACCAATAGCGGTTGGGCAGGCTTAGCCAGTTTGAAGACGTGCTCGAGCTGTAGCCCCCGCTCATGCTGAGGGTGAAATCGGGGTAATACGCTGCCTTCGCTACGCCGATCTGGGCATTGGCCGCGATCACCGTGCGCTCGGCGGAGGCGATGTCCGGCCGCCGCTCCAGCCACTGGGAAGGCACGCCCACGGGAATATCAGGCAGCGCTGGCACCGTAGCCACTTCGGCCAGGCTGAAATCGGCGGGAGGCTGGCCCATCAGCACCGCGATGGCGTTTTCCAGTTGCGCGCGCTGCCATTGCAGGTCTACCAGTTCAGCCTGGGTACTCTTGAGCTGGGTACGCGCCTGGGCGATGGCATCACTGCCCGCTACCCCGGCGCGGTATTGGTTCTCGGTAAGCTGGAGGGAGCGCTGATAGGTTTCGACGGTGGCCTGCAGCAAGCGCTTCTGCTCGTCCAGCACGCGGACCTGCAGGTAGTCCTGAACCAGTTCCGACTGCAGGCTCAGGCGCATGGCGGCCAGGTCGGCAAAGCTGGCGCCGGCATTGGCGGTGTCGGCTTCCAGCCCGCGGCGCAGTTTGCCCCACAGGTCCGCCTCCCAGCTCACCCCCAGCTGCGCGTTATAGGTATCACGGATACCGCTGCTGGCATTGCTCAGGCTCGAACCGCTGCTACCACTGCCCTGTGCTGCCCGGGTTTTGCCCACATTCAGGCCCACGCTGGGATAGAACGCGCCCCGTGCGCTGCGCACCAGTGCCTGGGCTTGCCGATACTGGGCCTCGTACTGGGCCACCGTCTGGTTATTGCGATCGAGGGTGGCCACCAACGCATCGAGTTGCGGGTCCTGGTAGATAGCCCACCATGCGCCGCGTGCCTGATCGTCAGCCGGCGCGGCCTGGCGCCACCCTTCAGCCTGCTTGAACTGGGCCGGCGTTTGCAGGCTGGGCCGCTGATAGTCCGGGCCCACGGCGCAGCCAGCCAACCAGCCAGCACAGCAGGCAATGGCCAGCAGGCGCAAAGGTAAGGCTCGTGGTTGAACGGTGGGAAGTGCGGTCATAGCGGTCTTTCCAGGGCAGCGTCGGTGGTCACGCCGCGCCAGCGGTTATAGCGGTGGCGCAAACGGTCGAGGGCGAGATAAACCACAGGAGTGGTGTAGAGGGTAAGCACCTGGCTCAGCAGCAGCCCGCCAATGATTGCAAGGCCCAGCGGCCGACGCATTTCGGCGCCGTCCCCGCTGCCCAGCAACAACGGCAAGGCCCCGAGAACTGCCGCCAGTGTGGTCATGAGGATCGGCCGCAGCCGCAGCAGGCAGGCCTGGCGGATCGATTCCAGCGGCGCCAGCGCCTGCTCGCGCTCCAGCTGCAACGCCAGGTCGATCATCAGGATGGCGTTCTTTTTCACCACACCAATAAGCAGGAACAGGCCCAGCAACGAGATCAGGCTGAATTCGCCACCCGTGAGATAGATCGCCAGCAATGCCCCTACCCCTGCAGACGGCAGCGTCGAGAGAATGGTCAGCGGGTGGATATAGCTTTCGTACAAAATACCCAGGATCAGATACACCCCTACCAGCGCGCCAAGGATCATCCACGGCTGGCTTTTTTGAGAGTCCATGAACGCATTGGCGTTGCCGCCCGCTTTCACGATCAACTCATCGGGGATGCCCAGCCCGGCCAGACCACGCTCGATGGCGGCGGTGGCGCGGTCCAGCGGTACACCTTCGGCAAGGTCGAACGAAATGGCCTCCGACGCGAACTGCCCATCGTGGCTCACGCTGTCATCTGCCAGGCTGTTCTCGTAGCGCGCAATCGAAGCCAGCGGCACCCGCTTGCCGCTGCTGGTAATCACCTGAACCTGATCGAGGGTGATCGGGTCCTGGGCATAGCGCGGGTCGATCTCCATCACCACCTGGTACTGGTTGAGGCTGTCGTAAATCGTGGAGATCTGCCGCTGGCTGTAGGCATTGTTCAGCACGGTCATCACCGTGTTCATGTCCACCCCCAGGCGCTTGGCCTGGTCGCGATCGACCACCAGCGTCACTTGCGCCGTACCGGCACCATCCCGGGCGTCGATGGCGGTGAGCTCGGGCAGAGAGCGGAACAGCGTCACCACCTTGGGGAACCATTCACGCAAAACGGCCAGGTCGCCGCTCTGGATGATGTATTGGTATTGGGAGCTGGCGTTGTCCCTGGCACCACCGAATTGAAGGTCCTGGTCGGCGAACAGCATCAACCGCCCGCCAGGGATCTTCGGCACCGTATGCCGCAGGCGCTCTATCACTTGCTGGGACGACACCCTGCGCTCGGCCAACGGTTTGAGGCGCACCAGGATGGTGGCGTTGTTGGTGCCGTTATTTCCGCCCAGGGTGGCGGCCACACTGAGCACGGCAGGGTCGGCCAGGATAGCGTCGCGGAACTGGTGCATCTTGGGTTGCATCACTGTGAAGGACAGCCCGTCGTCGCCACGGATGAAGCCCATCAACTGGCCGGTGTCCTGCTGCGGCATGAACGTCTTGGGCACTACAACGTACAACGCCACGTTCAACACAATGGTTGCCAGCAACGACAGCAGTGTGAGCACAGGATGGCGCAATACCCAGCCCAGGGTTCGGCCATAGCCGGCCATCAAGCGCTCGTTGGCAGCCTCGCTCCAGCGCTCCAACCGGCTTTTCGGGCCTGGTGCTCGCGGCTTCAGCCAGCGGGCGCAAAGCATGGGCGTGAGGGTGAGGGACACTACCAGCGACACCACCACTGCCGCGGCGAGGGTGATGGAAAATTCGCGGAACAGGTTCTCGATGATCCCGCCCATGAACAGGATGGACAGGAACACCGCTACCAGCGAGAGGTTCATCGCGAGCAGGGTGAACCCCACTTCCTTGGCGCCCTGATAGGCCGCCCGCAGCGGTGCCACGCCTTCGTCGATATGCCGGGAGATGTTCTCCAGCACCACGATGGCATCGTCCACCACCAAGCCTGTAGCCAGGATAAGCGCCATCAGGGACAAGTTGTTGAGCGAGAAGCCGTAGAGGTACATCACCGCGAAGGTGCCGATCAGCGACACCGGCACGGCCAGGGTGGGGATAAGCGCTGCCCGGCCATTGGCCAGGAACAGGAACACCACCAGCACCACTAGCACCACCGCGATCAGCAGCGTGCGCTCGGCTTCGTGCAGGGTGGCCTTGATCACCGTGGTACGGTCCATGGCCACATCCAGCTGCACATTGGCGGGCAGCAGCGAGCGTAACGCCGGCAGGTGCGACTTGATCGCCTCCACCGTCTCGATGATATTCGCGCCCGCCTGGCGGTTGATCACCAGCAGTACCGCATCCTGGCGATTGTAGAAGCCGCTGTTGTAGCGATCTTCCACACTGTCGCTCACCCGGGCCACGTCACCCAGGCGCAGGATGGCGCCGTCCTGCTGGCGGATCACCAAGGGGCGATAGTCCTTGGCCTGCTCCAGCTGATCGTTGGCCTGCACCTGCCAGGCGCGGTCCGCGTCTTCCACGAAGCCTTTGGGCTGGCGCACGTTGGCATTGTCGATGGCCGAGCGCACGTCGTCCAGGGCAATGCCGTACTGGTTCAACCGCGCGGGCTCGAGTTCGATCCGCACCGCCGGCAGCGAGCTGCCCCCGATCTGCACCTCCCCTACCCCGCTCACCTGGGCGAGCGTCGGCGACAGGATGGTGGATGCCAGGTCGTACAGGCGGCCTTTTTCCAATGCCGGGGACGTGAGCGCCAGCACCATCACCGGCGCCTGGGAGGGGTTGATCTTTTTGTAGGTGGGCATGCTTTTCATGCCGCTGGGCAGCAGATTGCGCGAGGCGTTGATCGCCGCCTGCACGTCCCGGGCAGCGCCGTTGATGTCGCGGCCTTGCTCGAACTGCAGGATCACCCGGGTGGACCCCTGGCTCGAGCGGCTGTTCATGCTGGTCACCCCGGAGATCGCCCCGAAGGCTCGCTCCAGCGGCGTGGCCACCGAAGAGGCCATCACCTCGGGGCTGGCGCCGGAAAGGTTGGCGCTGACCACGATCACCGGGAAATCCATCTGCGGCAGCGGAGCCACCGCCAGCTGACCGAAGCTCACCCCGCCCAACAGAATGATCGCCAGGCTGAGCAGCAAGGTCGCCACAGGGCGACGGATGAACGGGCCGGAGAGGTTCACGCACGCACCTCGGTGCTGCCGCGGCGGGTGAAGCGTCGGCTGGTGCGGTCAAACCACAGGTAGATCACCGGGGTGGTAAACAGGGTAAGCAATTGGCTCACCAACAGCCCGCCTACCATGACCAGGCCCAACGGCTGGCGCAGTTCGGCGCCGGAACCGGTCGCGAACATCAGCGGAACTGCGCCAAACAACGCGGCCAGCGTCGTCATCAGGATGGGCCGGAAGCGCAGCAAGGCTGCTTCGAAGATCGCATCCTGCGGTGCCAGGCCCCGCCCGCGCTCCGCCTCCAACGCGAAGTCGATCATCATGATGGCGTTCTTTTTCACGATGCCGATCAGCAGGATGATGCCGATGATCGCGATCATCCCCAGGTCCTTGCCGCTCAACAGCAACGCCAGCAGCGCGCCCACCGCCGCCGAGGGCAAGGTGGACAGGATAGTGATCGGGTGGATGTAGCTCTCGTACAGCACGCCCAGCACGATGTACATGGTGATCACCGCTGCCAGTACCAGCAGCAAGGTGCTGGAGAGCGAAGCCTGGAACGCCGCGGCCGCGCCCTGGAACTGGGTTTGCACGCCCAGCGGCATGCCGATGTCGCGCTGCACCTGCTCTATTACCTGCACCGCCTCGCCCAGGGATACGCCGTCGCCGAGGTTGAATGACAGCGTGACCGCCGGGAACTGGCCCAAATGAGAGATCGCCAGCTGAGCCTGCCGTTGCTCGATCCGCGCCAGGCTGGACAGCCGCACCTGGGTACCGGTGGTGTCGGTGCTGGTTTCAGTGGTGCTGTTTGTCGACGAGCCGGTGCCGCTGGCCATCTGCATGTCGCTAGTGGTGCTGGCGCTGGTGCTCGAGGACGCTTTCACATACAGCTGTTCGAGCGCTTGCGGCCCGATTCGCCCGCCATCGGCCGATTGCAGCACCACCCGGTACTGGTTGGCCTGGGTATAGATAGTGGAAATCTGCCGCTGGCCGAAAGCGTCGTACAGAGCATTGGTGATGTCCGACACCTTCACGCCCAGGCGCATGGCGGCGTCGCGGTCGATGTCCAGGTACACCTGCAGGCCCTTGTCCTGAAGGTCGCTGGCCACATCTTTCAGTTCCGGCCGCTCGCGCAAGGCATCCACCAGGGTACCGGTCCACTCCGCCAGCAGTTCGGCGTCCGGCGAGGCCAGGCTGAACTGGTACTGGGTGCGGCTGACCCGGTCTTCGATGGTGAGGTCCTGCACCGGTTGCATGAACAGCCGCACCCCCACCAGCCGGTTCACCTCCGGCTGAAGCCGGGCGATCACCTGTTCCGCGCTGAGGTCACGCTCGGCGTGCGGCTTGAGGTTGATCAACAGGCGGCCACTGTTGAGCGTGGCATTGTCGCCGTCCACGCCGATATAGGACGACAGGCTCTGCACTGCCGGGTCGCGCAGGATGATCTCGGCCAGCGCCTGCTGGCGCTCGCTCATGGCCTGGAAGGATATCGCCTGGGGTGCCTCGGAAACCGCCTGGATGAACCCCGTGTCTTGCACAGGGAAGAAACCCTTGGGCACGATCAGGTACAGCACCACGGTGAGTGCCAAAGTGGCCACGGCGACCAGCAGGGTCAGCGGCTGGTGCCGAAGTACCCAGGCAAGCCCGGTGGAATAGCGGGCCACCAGCCAATCCAGCCACGCACCACTGGCGCGGTAGAAGCGCGACTGCTCACCCTCCGGCGGTTCGCGTTTGAGCATGCGGGCGCACATCATCGGCGTGAGGGTGAGCGACACCACCAGCGAAATCAGAATGGCCACGGCCAGGGTGATAGCGAACTCGCGGAACAGCCGGCCAACCACATCCCCCATGAACAACAGGGGAATCAATACGGCGATCAACGAGAACGTGAGGGAAATGAGCGTGAAACCGATCTGCTTGGCGCCCTTGATGGCCGCCTGCAGGGGCGTTTCGCCCTCCTCTATATGCCGGGCGATGTTCTCCAGCATCACGATGGCGTCATCCACCACAAACCCCGTTGCGATGGTAAGCGCCATCAGCGTGAGGTTGTTGACCGAGAAGCCCGCCAGGTACATCACGCCAAAGGTGCCGATCAGCGACAGCGGCACGGTAATGGAGGGAATAAGGGTCGCACTCAAGCGGCGCAGGAACAGGAAGGTGACCAGCACTACCAGCGCCACGGCGAACAGCAGCTCGGTTTGCACATCGTGCACCGAGGCGCGAATGGTCTGGGTGCGGTCGCTGAGCACGGTCACGTCCAGCCCGGCCGGCATGCTCGCCGTCAGGGTAGGCAGCACGGCTTTTATACGGTCTACCACGTCAATCACATTGGCGCCGGGCTGGCGCTGGATGTTCAGCAACACCGCCTGGTTGCGGTTCGCCCAGGCCGCCAGGCGCTCGTTTTCCGCGCCATCGGCGATTTCGGCCACGTCGCGCAAGCGCAAGGGCGCGCCGTTCTTGTAAGCCAGAATGAGGCTGGCGTATTCCTCGGGCGAGCGCAGCTGGTCATTGGCGTCCAGCATGGACACTCGCGTGGGCCCATCGAAGTTGCCCTTGGGCTGGTTCACGTTGGACGCACCGATGAGGGTGCGCACGTCCGCCAGGCTGAGCCCAGCGGCCGCCAGCGCCTGCGGATTCACCTTGATGCGCACCGCGTGGCGCTGGCCACCGGCAATGCTCACCATGCCCACGCCGCCAATCTGGGCGATTTTCTGCGCCATGCGGGTGTCCACCAGGTCGTTGACCTTGGGCAATGGCAGGGTGCGTGAGCTGATGGCAATGGTGAGTACCGGCGTGTCGGCAGGGTTGACCTTGTTGTACACCGGCGGCGCGGGCAGGTCGTTGGGCAGCAGGTTGTTCGCCGCGTTGATTGCCGCCTGCACTTCCTGCTCGGCCACGTCCATGTCCAACGCCAGGCTGAAGCGCAGGGTAATGACCGATGCGCCGCCCGAGCTGGTGGATGCCATCTGCTCCAGCCCCGGCATCTGCCCGAACTGGCGCTCCAGCGGGGCGGTCACCGCGCTGGTCATCACCTGCGGGCTGGCCCCGGGATAGAGGGTCATCACCCGGATGGTGGGGTAGTCGACCTGCGGCAACGCGGACACGGGCATCAACCGCCAGCCAATAAGCCCGGCCAGCACGATCGCCAGCATGCTCAAGGTGGTAGCGACGGGCCTGAGAATGAACAGGCGAGAAAGGTTCATGCGCCAGCCTTGCTCGGGCCAGCGGCTTCACTCGGCGTGGTGCCTTGCAGGTGTTCCCCGGGGCTTGTCGGCAACGCGCGGTTGTCGTTCACCACTTCCACCTCACTGCCGTCGCGCAGCCGGTCGGTGCCTTCGAGCACAATACGGTCGCCCTTGGCCAACCCGCTTTCGATCACCGTGGAATTGCCATCGCTGGCGCCCACCTTCAGTTGGCGCACCCGCACCTTGTTCTCCCCTTCCAGCACGTACACGAAGGTACCATCGGTACCGAACTGGATTGCCGCGCTGGGTGCCAGCACCACCTGGTGCAGGGTGTTGACCAGCAACCGCACGTTCACGAACTGATTGGGGAAGAGCCGTTCGTCCTTGTTGTCGAAGCGGGCCTTGAACTTCAGGGTGCCGGTAGAGGTGTCGATCTGGTTGTCCGGGCTGGCCAGCACACCACTGGCCACCAGCTCGCGGTCGGCCCGGTCCCAGGCCTCCACGCTCAGCTTCTGCCCGTTGCGGTACTGGGCAAGCACGGGGTCGATCTGGGTTTCGGGCAGGGTAAAGGCGATACTGATCGGCTGCATCTGGGTGACCACGGCCACGGCGGTGCTGTCGTTGGCGGCCAGCAGGTTACCGGCATCGAGCTGACGCAGCCCTACCCGGCCTGACAGCGGCGCGCGAATATCGGTGAATTGAAGGTTCAGCCGAGCATCTTCCACCGCCGCGGTGTTGGTTTTTACCGTGGCCTGGTATTGCGCCACCAGCGCTTCCTGGGTGTCCAGGGTTTGCCGGGCGATGCTGTCCTGAGCGAACAGGTCCCGATAACGCTTGAAGTCCACCTGGGCATTTTTAAGTTGGGCCTGGTTCTCTCCCAGCGTGCCCTCGGCCTGCTGCAGGGCGATGCGGTAGCTGCGGGGGTCGATCTGCGCCAACAGGTCACCGGCTTTCACCGCCTGCCCTTCCTGGAAATTCACCTTGACCAGCTCACCGGCTACGCGGGTACGCACGTTTACTGTATTGAGCGCGGTAACCGTGCCCAGGGCCTTGAGGTACACCGGGAACTCCCCCACGGTTACCGTGCCCACCCGCACGGGAGTTGGCCCGGCCGCATCTCCGCCAAAACCGGGGCGCATCGGGTTGCCACCTGGCCGGCGGGCATGGCCCTGGGCCTTGGCTTGCTCCTGCCCGGCCGGGGCCTGACGGTGATTCCAGTACCACAGGGCGGCGCCAGCCAACGCCAGCAGCAATAGCGCCAGCAAGGCGCGTTTCATCAGAGGGGAACGTGTTTGCTGCGAACGATCTACCATGGTGCGGCTCAGCTTTCCTTCAGGACGCTGAACGATAAGCACTTGGGCGTGTTTCGCAAAGCGCATTTACCGGTCTTTTACGTATTGGCAACAAGACGTTACCAAACCGTACAAGGTAATGGCAGGCGGTGGCGACGCGGCGAACAGGCCGCGCCGCCGGAGGGCTTACTTCAGAACAGCCAGCGCTGCCTCGTAGTTCGGCTCCTGGCCGATTTCCGGGACCAGTTCGCTGTGCAGGACTTTGTCCTGCTCGTCGAGCACCACCACGGCGCGCGCGGTAAGGCCCTTGAGCGGGCCTTCGGCAATGGCTACGCCGTAGGCTTCGATGAACTCACGGCCGCGCAGGGTGGACAGGTTAACCACATTGCTCAGGCCTTCGGCACCGCAGAAACGTGCCTGGGCGAACGGCAGGTCGGCGGAAATGCACAGTACCGCGGTGTTTTCCAGGGTGCTGGCCTGCTCGTTGAACTTGCGCACGGAAGTGGCGCAGGTGGGCGTGTCGACGCTTGGGAAGATGTTCAGCACCTTGCGCTTGCCAGCGAAGTCGGCAAGGGATTTGTCGCTGAGGTCCCCGGCAACCAGAGAGAATGCCGGCGCCTGGCTGCCGGCCTCGGGAAGCTGGCCGTCGACACGGACCGGGTTGCCCTTGAGGGTCACTTGAGCCATGGACTGTTTCCTTCTATAGGAGGTGGATGGGAAGCGGCGAGTTAACCATGAATAGCCGGGTACCACCATCGCCGGAATGTAGCCGGATCTGACAGCCCGGGTACACCTGCGCCGCTTCGGACAGAACCCCCGCCCATCAAGGCGGTCTATCAGCCCATTGCAACCAGCAATTAGACGCTCGCCCCTCCGGGTCGTAACCTGTTCGTGCAAGGGATGCTGTTTCGGTTGGCCTGGCGTACCCTGTAGGGGTGCAGGCCGTAGCTGATTCCCGAGGCCGTGGCCAGGCGGCACACTTTCCAAGCGAGGCGCAGATGGCGCAGCGGTACCTCACCGACAGTTTTGCCAGAAGGGTCGACTACCTGCGGATGTCGGTCACGGATCGCTGTGACTTCCGTTGCGTGTACTGCATGGCCGAAGACATGCAGTTCCTGCCGCGCCAGCGCATTCTCACCCTTGAAGAGCTCCACGAGATGGCCCGCGCCTTCGTGGCGCTGGGTACCCGCAAGATTCGCCTCACCGGTGGCGAGCCGCTGGTGCGCGCGGGCATCGTGGAGCTGTGCGCGAAGATCGCCGCCCTCCCCGGCCTGCAGGAACTGTGCATGACCAGCAATGGTTCACAGCTTGGCCGGCTCGCCCAGCCACTGCGTGACGCAGGTCTGAGCCGGCTGAACATCAGCCTGGACAGCCTCGATCCCGAACGCTTCCGCGAGCTCACACGCACCGGCGACCTGGCGCAGGTGATCAACGGCATTGATGCGGCCAACGCAGCGGGCTTTACCCATACCAAGCTCAATTGCGTGGTAATGAAAGGCCGCAACGATCATGAGATCAACAACCTCGTGCAGTTCGCCATCGACCGCGGCCTGGATATCAGCTTCATCGAAGAAATGCCCTTGGGCACCATCACCGAGCACAGCCGTGCCGAGGCTTTCTTTTCCAGCGACGACGTGCGCGCCCGTATCGGCGAACGCTTTACCCTCATGCCCGCCACAGACACCACTCACGGCCCGTCGCGCTATTGGCGGGTGGCCGAGGCGCCGAACAGCCGTATAGGCTTCATCTCGCCGCACAGCCATAACTTCTGCGCCACCTGCAACCGGGTGCGGCTTACCGTCGAGGGGCGGCTTTTGCTGTGCCTGGGCAACGAGCACGCGGTAGACCTCAAGGCCGTGCTGCGCGCCAACCCTGGCCAGCCCGAGCGGCTGGAACGGGCCATTGTGGAGGGCATGGCGCTGAAGCCGCTGCGCCACGAGTTCAAGCTCAATGATGATGTGCAGGTGGTGCGCTTCATGAACATGACCGGCGGTTGAGCCCAGCGGGGCGGGCAAGCGCAACGGAATATCCTTTAAGGCCCGGCTGCATTAAAATGATGGCCCTCGACACCCCGCCGGGTGCCCGCTTTCCATGCCAGCCGCCTCAAGGCCATTCAGGAACCCACCGATGGAACATCGTGAAGCGCTGATCGCGCTGCGCACCTTTCTCTCTACCCAGATCCTCGGCCAGGACAAACTCATCGATCGCTTGCTGATCGTGCTGCTTGCCGACGGCCACATGCTGGTGGAGGGCGCGCCGGGGCTGGCCAAGACCAAAGCCATCAAGGAGTTGGCCGAAGGGGTGGAAGCCCAGTTCCATCGCATCCAGTTCACCCCTGACCTGCTGCCTGCCGACATCACTGGTACCGAGATCTATCGCCCGGAAACCGGCAGCTTCGTGTTCCAGCAAGGGCCGATTTTCCACAACCTGGTACTGGCCGACGAAATCAACCGGGCACCGGCCAAGGTGCAATCGGCGCTGCTTGAAGCCATGGCTGAACGCCAGGTGAGTGTTGGCCGCAGCACTTACGACCTTTCGCCGCTGTTTCTGGTGATGGCCACGCAGAACCCCATTGAGCAAGAGGGTACCTATCCCCTTCCCGAGGCGCAGCTGGACCGGTTCCTGATGCATGTGAAAATCGGCTTCCCCGACGCATCGGTGGAACGGCGAATTCTCCAGCAGGCCCGTGGCGAAGCCCTAAATGGCGAAACCAAACCTGAACGCCGGGTAAGCCAGCAGGCGATCTTTGCCGCGCGCAAGGAAATTCTCGGCCTGTACATGGCCGACGCGGTGGAGGAGTACCTGGTGCAGTTGGTGATGGCTACCCGTACCCCGGCAAAGTACGACGCCGAACTCGCCGAATGGCTGACGTATGGCGCCAGCCCGCGGGGCTCGATTTCCCTCGACCGCTGCGCCCGGGCCCATGCCTGGCTGGCCGGGCGCGACTTCGTCAGCCCCGAAGACCTCCAGGCGATAATCTTCGACGTGTTGCGTCATCGCATCATCCTTTCCTTCGAAGCGGAGGCCGCCGGGGTGGATCAGGATCGCGTTATTCAGCGAATTCTCGACGTGGTCGCGGTGGCCTGAGCCAGACCATGAACAGCCACCCACGGGCCGCACCAGGCATCACCGTTACCCTCGCCGAACTGATCGAGATGCGCCATCGGGTGCGCGAGGTGCAGCTGTTTTCCAAGCCCGGCCAGCGCAGCCCGTTGATCGGCCTGCACCACTCCAAGTTGCGTGGGCGCGGCGTGGATTTCGATCAGGTGCGCGTGTACCAGGCTGGGGACGACGTACGTAACATCGACTGGCGGGTAACAGCGCGCACCCAGGAGCCCCACACCAAGCTCTTCCATGAAGAGCGGGAACGGCCGATCTTCATCCTGGTGGAGCAAAGCCGGCAATTGTTCTTCGGTTCGGCCAGTGCGTTCAAATCCACCGTCGCGGCGCGGGTGGCAGCGCTGTTTGGCTGGGCCACGCTGGAACACAACGACCGCATCGGCGGGTTGGTATTCGGCGACCTTGAGCACTACGAGATCAAACCCCGGCGCAGCAAGCAAAGCCTGCTGCAACTGCTCGACCGCCTGGCCCGGGTAAACGCCGCACTGACCACTGACAGCGCCCCGGCCGCGGACCCGCTGGGCATCGCGCTTCGCCGGGCGCGGGAAGTATTGCGCCCCGGCAGCCTGGCGATCGTGATCTGTGATGAACGCGCCCTGAGCGATGCCGCCGAGCAGCAATTGACCCTGCTGGCACGGCATTGCGACCTGCTGCTGCTGCCCATCAGCGACCCCATGGACCACGCACTGCCGGCCGCTGGGCTGCTGCAGTTCGGCCTGGGTGAAGCGCACCTGGAAATCGACACCAGCGACGCGCAGCTGCGGCGCGATTATCAGGCACTGGCCGAGGCACGCCAGGCACGCTGGGAACGCCTTGGGCAGAAGCTGGGTTTGCTGGTACTGCCGTTGAGCACCCGCGCCGACGCCGTGGACCAGCTACGCGAGTACACCATCGCCAGGCCCCGGCCCGGCATGCAGCCCGTGGCGAGCCCCGTACAATGAACCCGTTGGCACGGCTGCAGCCGTTGATCGAACCGCCGGCCGTTGGCGCCTGGCCGCTGGCCGCAGGCTGGTGGGGGTTGGCGGCGCTGCTGGTGGCGGCGGCAATCACGGCGCTGTGGTACTGGCGCAGGCAACCCTTGCCCGAAGAGCCCCCTTTGGAGGTGCCCGTGCCTGCGGCCGATAACGCCGTGGACCCGGTACGCCTCGAAGCATTGGCCGAACTGGCACTCATGCCCCGCCCTTACGACGGTGCGCCAGCCGGTGCCTGGCTGCAGCAACTCAACGCCCTGCTCAAGCGTGTGTGCCGCAACCATTACCCCGGGGCCCACAGCCATACCCTCAACGGCCGTAAATGGCTGGCGTTCCTGGACAACCGTTGCCCCGCCGCGGGGCTTACGCGCTGGATGATCCTGGTAGAAGGGGTGTACCGGCCCGAGTGCAAACTCGACGACAAAGCCATCAACGGGTTGTATCAGGCGGTTGAAATCTGGATTCGCAAACATGCTTGAGTTCGCCTGGCCGCTGATCTTTCTGCTCGCCCCCCTGCCCTGGCTGCTGCGCCGGGCCTTGCCGCCCGCCGACAGCGGGGAACAGGTGTTGCAGGTAGGCTTTCTCGATGACCTTGCCAGCCTCAGCCGGCGCCGTGCGAGCCGCGGCCTGCCTGGCTGGCGCCAGCAACTGCCTTACGCTTTGGTGTGGGGGCTGTTGCTGCTGGCGACCGCCCGCCCGCAGTGGCTGGGCCCGCCACTGCCACTGCCTGCCAGCGGCCGCGACCTGCTGGTGGCGGTGGACGTGTCGGGCTCCATGGATTACCCGGACATGCAGTGGCAGGGCGAAAACGTAAGCCGGCTAGCCCTGGTGAAGCACTTGCTGGGGGATTTCCTGGAAACCCGCGAGGGTGACCGGGTAGGTCTTATCCTGTTTGGCAGCCGGGCCTACGTACAAGCGCCACTCACCTTCGACCGGCATACCGTGCGCACCTGGCTGGACGACGCGCAAGTGGGGATCGCCGGGCAAACCACCGCGATCGGCGACGCTATCGGCCTGGCGGTCAAACGCCTGCGCCTGCGCCCGGCAGACAGCCGGGTGCTGATCCTGGTGACCGACGGCGCCAACAACGGTGGGCACATCCAGCCGTTGGTCGCCGCGCGCCTGGCCGCTAGCGAGCAGGTGCGGATTCACACCATCGGCATCGGCGCCGACCCGCAAGCGACAGCGGCGAACGCTGCTCTGGGGCTGAACCCGACCAGCGACCTGGACGAAACCGCGCTGCAGGCGATCGCCAGCGCGACTGCTGGAGAATACTTCCGGGCGCGGGACGGCCGCGACCTGCAAGGGATCGGCGAGGCGCTGGACCGACTCGAACCGGTGAATCAGCAGCCGACCCGTGTGCGCCCGGTCGATGAGCTGTATCAGTGGCCCCTGGCGGCGGCTGTGGTGCTGGTGGCATTGATGGTCTGCCAGCGCTTGTTGCCATTGCTGCGCCGCTACGCCTGGCTGCGATCGCTACGCCTGCCTGCCGCCTGGCGCAGCCGGGTTGGGCGTTGGAGGCAGCGCTCATGATTGAATGGTGGCCACACTGGGCACGCCCGGGCTGGCTTGCCGCCTGGCCGGTACTGGCCTGGCTGTGCTGGGCCTTGTGGCTGCGCCGCCGACGCAGCGGCCGCTGGCAGGCGTTGTTACCGCGCGCCTTCCACGGTACGTTGCTGCGCGGAAGCCCGAGCGGCCGCCGCGAGCGAACACCACGGGTATTGCTGGGCCTGGCCGCGGCGCTGGCCGGGCTGGCGCTGGCGGGCCCTGGCTGGGAGCGTGAGCAACAGATCAGCCAGCGGCCAGACGACCCGCTGGTGATCCTCCTTGAACTCACGCCGCACATGCTTGCCCGCGATGCGTCGCCGGACCGCCTCGGCCAGGCCCGGCGCAAGATCCTCGACCTGTTGCAGCATCGGGCCGACGCGCAAACCGCGATCGTGGTGTATGCCGGCAGCGCACACACACTGGTGCCGCTGTCCAACGACCAAGCCACCAGTAGCAACCTGCTGGCGGCACTCAAACCCTCTCTGATGCCAGAGCCCGGCCAACGCGCCGACCTGGCCGTGCGTCAGGGCCTGGACCTTCTGGCACAGGCCGGCCAAGGCTCCGGCCGCTTGCTATTGATAACCTCCAGCCTCACCGAGCAGGAACTGCAGGGGATAGACCACTGGCTCGGCCGGCGCGCACCGCCGTTGCTGGTGCTCGGCGTCGGCAGCCCTGAAGGGGCCCCTGTGGCGTTGGAGAACGGTGAACTGCTCAAGGGTGATGACGGCGGGATCGCATTGCCACGCCTGGATATACCCGCCCTTGCGGCGGCCGCGAGCCATGGCCACGGCCGCTATGAAACCGCTCGCCTGGACAATCATGACCTGCGGGCCCTCGGCCTGTTCGACGCGCCTCATACGCCGATGGCTGCCGATGACGGCCCAGCGCACCCACTGGACCGTTGGGCCGACCAAGGGTACTGGCTGTTGCTGCCATTGCTGGCCATTGCCGCCCTGGCCGGGCGCCGTGGCTGGCTGCTGTGCCTGCCGCTATGGCTGTGCCTCGGCGGACTGCCAACTCCCGCCTACGCCTTCAGCCTGGCCGACCTGTGGTGGCGGCCGGATCAGCAGGGCCAACGGCTGCTGGCGCAGGGGCAACCTGCACTGGCCGCCCAACGGTTCAGCGACTTTCGCTGGCGGGGTGTAGCCCTGTACCGCGCCGGCCAATATGCCGAAGCGGCCAAGCAGTTTGCCCAGGGTGACAGCGCGGCCGACCATTACAACCGCGCCAATGCGCTGGCCCTGGCGGGCGAACTGGATGCCGCGGTGGAAGCCTACGAGCAGGCGCTGGAGCGCCAACCCGCCTTGACCGCCGCGCGCAGTAACCAAACCTTGGTGAAGGCGCTGCTGGATGCCCGCAAGGCCGCCGCCCCGCCCACCGAAAGCTCCGCGGCCCAAGCCTCGCCTTCCCAAGGCGAGGCGACCTCCGGTCAAAGCCAGGCCAACCCCAGCGATCCCAAGGCGCCGCCCACCGCCCCGCCAGGGCCAGATACGGCTGGCCAGGCGACTATGGCAACCAGTGGCGGAACGGGCGAAAGCGATACCCCACCCAAAGGCACCAGCAGCCTGGCCAGTACTGGGGACTACCCCGAGGACGAGGCGCGGGAATCCCTGGAGCAATGGCTGCGACAGATCCCCGACGATCCGTCAGAATTGCTGCGGCGAAAATTCTGGTACGAACAGCAACAACGGCAGGAACAATAACGATGAGTCGGCTCTGTGCCTTTCTATTCTGCAGCTTGATCGCATTGCTGCCCCTTGGGGCGTCGGCGAGCGTGCTGGTGGCCAGTGTCGATCGAACTCGCCTGGCAGTGGGCGAGTCTTTCGAGCTCACCCTGCAGACCAATGACGTGACCCTGTTCGGCCGGCCGGATACCACGCCACTGCAAGCGCAATTCGACGTGGGCGATGTGCGCCAGGTGAACCAGCCGGCCAGCCTCGCGGATGACCGTGGCGCCAGCACCCGCTGGATCATCACGCTGGTGGCTCGCCAAAGCGGTACCCTCACCCTCCCTGGCTTGAGCCTGGGCGAGTTGCGCAGCCAGCCGATTGTGCTTCAGGTGCTGGACGCCGACACCCCGATCGCCGCCACCGCCGAGCCGGTGTTCATCGAGGCGCGGCTGGACCAGGACCAGGTGTACGTGCAGGCGCAGGTGATCCTTACGCTCCGGGTATACCACTCTGTTGCCCTCTACGACGACAGCACCTTCGCCACACCACAGCTGGCCGATGCGATCGTCGAACCCCTGGGTAATCGACGCACCTACGAGAAGGTCATCAATGGCGTGCGCCATGGGGTGATCGAAACACGCTATGCGATTTACCCCCAACGCAGCGGCCAGCTCATCCTGCCCGCGCTGCTGTTCACCGCTACCTCGGTGGAAACCGACGATACCGGCAAGCCCAGGGCGGGCGCGCAGCTTCGCGTGCGCTCTGCGCAGATCACCATAAGCGTTATGGGCAAGCCTGCGGTGTATCCGGCGGACGCCACCTGGCTACCGGCACGCAGCCTGACCGTCACCGAAAGCTGGAACCCGGCACCCGAGCAAGCCCGGGTCGGCGATTCACTCACCCGCACCCTCACCCTTCGCGCCGAGGGGCTTTCAGGCGCGCAGCTACCACCGTTGCCCAGCGCGGAGCTACCGGGTATTCGCCGCTACCCCGACCAACCCCAGCTCAACGACCAGGGCACCGAGCGCGGCCTGGTCGGCAGCCGCCAGGAGCGTGAAGCGCTGGTGCCGGTGCGGGCGGGCGATACGGAGCTGCCGCCGGTGGAAGTGGTGTGGTGGAACACCCGTGAAGACCACCTGGAGCGTACCAGCCTGCCGGCCCGCACCCTGCAGGTGACCGAGCGCGCCACCATGCCCGTGGCGGACAAGCCCGCGGCGGCCGCCCCCCTGCCTCGCCTGCTATGGCCCTGGCAGGCGGCCACGGGGGTATTGTTGTGCACCAGCCTGTTGGGCTTCGGCCTATGGTGGCGTGCGCGCTCGCAGCCTGCAGTGGCCCGGCTGGCCGCTGTAGGGCCCAGCCCCCGCAGCCTGCTGGACGACCTTCGGCGCGCCTGTGGCAACAACGACCCGCAAGCGTCTCGCCAGGCGCTGGATGCCTGGGCCCGCCAGCAACCGGAAACCCTGGCCCAACTGGCCGAACGGTACCCGCCGTTGTCGGACGCCCTGGATGGCCTCAACGGCGCGCTGTACAGCGAAGCCGGTCGTTACTGGCAAGGGGCACGCCTGTGGCAGGCGGTCAGCGCCATCCCGGCAAACAGCCGCCACGTCCCCGGGGCGGAAGAAAACCTTCCGCCGCTTTACCCCAAATAGTTTCGAGACTCCCCATGCGCGTGTTGCACACCTCCGACTGGCACCTTGGCCAAAGCCTTCACGGCCAGGACCGTGACCATGAACATCAGGCGTTCCTCACCTGGCTGCTGGCGCGCATCGTAGCGCTGGCCCCGGATGCCCTGCTGATCGCCGGGGACATCTTCGACACGGTCAACCCCCCGCTCAAAGCGCAGGAGCGCCTGTACGACTTCATCGTCAACGCCCACGAAGCCTTGCCTTCGCTCACCATCGTGATGATCGCCGGCAACCACGACTCCGGTTCACGCATCGAACTGCCCGCCCCGCTGATGCGCCGCTTGCGCACCCATGCACTGGGCCGCGTGCTGTGGCTGGACGACGGCAACCTGGATTGTGAACGCCTGCTGATACCACTCAGCGATGCCAGCGGTGCCACTGCTGCATGGTGCCTCGCGCTGCCGTTCCTGCGGCCCGCCGAAGTGACCGGGCCGCACCTGGGGGAGGATTACCTGGGGGGTATCGCCCAGGTTCATCAGCGGTTGATCGCTGCCGCCAACCAGCGGCGGCAGCCTGGCCAGCCGCTGATCGCGATCAGCCATGCCCACATGGCAGGTGGCGCGGTGTCACTCGATTCCGAGCGCAGCCTGGTGATCGGCACCGCCGAAGCGCTGCCCGCCAGCCTGTTCGACGACAGCGTGGGCTACGTGGCCCTGGGGCACTTGCACAAACCGCAACAGGTGAACGGTGAACAGCGCCTGCGCTACAGCGGCTCGCCCATTCCGCTGTCGTTCTCTGAAGTGGACTATCCCCACCAGATATTGCAAGTGGATTTCGAGGGCGAGCAGCTCACGCAGGTGCTTCCCCACCGCGTGCCGCGTGCGGTTGAGCTGTTGCGCGTAGGCCCGGCGCGCCTGGACGAAGTGATCGCCAAACTGGAAGCGCTGCCCCTGCCGGACCTGCTTGCCAGCGTTGTGCAGCACCCCTGGCTGGAGGTGCGGGTGCAGCTTGACGAGCCCCAGCCGGAACTGCGCACCCGTATCGAAACGGCCCTGGCCGGCAAGGCTGCGCGGCTGGTGCGCATCGCTGTGGAGTACCTGGGCACCGGAAGCCGCGAAGACACCGCCGCCCTGCAGCACCTGGAGCAGCTTAGGCCCGAGCAGGTGTTCAGCCGCGCATGGGAGGAGCAGTACGGCAGCGCCGTAGACGAGGCTACCCTTGGCGATTTTCTGCTGCTGATGCAGGAAGATGAACTGGAGGAACAGCCATGAAAATCCTGGCGATCCGCCTGAAGAACCTGGCCAGCCTGGCGGGCCCGGTAGAACTGGACTTCACCATCGAGCCACTGGCCAGTGCTGGCCTGTTCGCTATCACAGGCCCCACCGGGGCGGGTAAAAGCACACTGCTCGACGCCCTGTGCCTCGCTTTATTCGGCAGCGTGCCGCGCCTGGGCGACACCGGCCGGGACACCAAGGTGCCGGACGTGGACGGCGATATCGCCACCGGCGACCCACGTAACCTGCTGCGCCGGGGGGCCGGCGCGGGCTTTGCGGAGGTCGATTTCATCGGCGTGGACGGCGTGCGCTATCGGGCGCGCTGGGAGGCCAACCGCGCCAGGGAAAAAGCCGGCGGCAAGCTGCAACCCAGCCGCCAGACCCTGCTGGACCTGGACAGCGATCGCCTGCTAGCAACCCAGAAAGGTGAATACCGGCCTCTTCTTGAATCACGGCTGGGCCTGAATTTCGAGCAGTTCACCCGCGCGGTGTTGCTGGCCCAGAGCGAGTTCAGCGCCTTCCTCAAAGCCGATGACAACGAGCGCAGCGAACTGCTGGAAAAGCTCACCGACACCGCGGTGTATAGCCGCCTTGGCCGCCGTGCGTACGACAAGGCCCGCGCTGCGCGACAACAGCTTGAAGCGCTGCAGGCGCAGGAAGGTGCGTTCTCGGCGATGGGCGAAGCAGAGCGCCTGGCGCTCGATGCACGCCTCGACGAAGCCCGCCAGGGGCTGTTGCAATCCCAGGGCCAGCGCCGCGAACGCGAAGCCCAGCATGAGCACTATCAGGCGCGTGAGCGGTTGACCGCCGAGCGGGCGGCAGCGGCAGACGCGCTCGCGCAGGCCCGACTTCGCTGGGATCAGCTGAGCGATGACCGCCAGGACCTTGCCCACCTTGATGCCTTGGCGCCACAGCGAGCGTTGCTTGAACGCCAGGCCCGGCTCACAACTCAACTCGCCACCCTCGGCCCCGCCTGTACCGAAGCTGCCGGTTTGCTTGACTACGCCCAACAGGCGTCTACCCAAGCGCAGGCTGAGCTTGAAGCCGCCGATAGTCACTTGCAGGCAGCGCTGGCGAGCCACGGCGAAGCCACACCTGCGCTGCGCGAAGCGTTCGACCAGCAGGCCGCACTGCATCATCTTGAACAGGACCTGGCCCCTCAACAGGCGCGGCAGGCTCAGCTCGAACGACAGCACCTCGAAGGCGAGCAAACGCTAGCCACCCTGGCCCAGGCCCAGAGGCAAGCCGCCGATGTGCAGCAGGCCATCGGGGCGCGGCTGGAGCAGAGCACCGAACTGGCCCGGCTGGCGGATGCCTGGCAAGGGTATCAGCCACGGCTGCAACAGCTGGTGGAAGTGGCCAGCCGCGTCAGCCGACTGGACGGCCAGCTGCCGCCCTTCCAGGAGGCCGCGCGGGTTGCCGGGCAGGCACGGGCGTCGGCGCAGGCCTTGCTCGATGACCTGCAGGCCCGCCTGGGCGCCACCGACGACCTTGGCGAACGCCTGCAACTGCTGAGCGAACTGATCCGCGACAACCGGACGGCACTGGAGGATCTCGGCGCACTGGAAGGCCAGTGGCGACGCTGCGCTGAAGTGCAAGAGCGCCTGAGCGAACTGGCCGCGCAACAGCATCGCCTGGCCCAGCAGCGCGAGCAGCGCACCACTGAAGGCAAGGCGGTCAGCACCGAGCATCAGGCCGCCAGCCAGGCGCTGGACGTGACGGTGCAACTGCTGGAACGCCAGCACCTGGCGCGGCTCAAGGCGGGGTTGATCCCCGGTGCGCCCTGCCCCGTGTGTGGCAGCGCCGAGCACCCGAGCCACGGCGCCAGTGCTGACAGCGTGCTTGAAACGCTGGAAGCCCAGGACCTGGCGGACATGCAAGCGGCGCAAGACAAGGTAAAGGCCCTGGCCGATCGCCTGGCTGAGTTGCGGGCCGAGGTGCGCGGCCTGATGGAGCAGCAAAAAGCCCTGCACGAACAGCAGCAGCACGGTGAGGGTCACAACACTACGCTGCTGGATGCACTCAAGGCCCTGCCCCGGCATGATGCCTTGCTGGCGGTGCCGGCGGCTGGGCGTCAGGCTTGGCTGAGCGATGGGCTGGCCCGGCTGCGCGAGCAGATCGGCACGGACGAAAACCAGCTCAAGGCGTTACTGGCCGCCCAGGCTCAGGCCACTCAACAGCAGAACGAACTGCGTGCCGCCCAGCAAGCCGCCGAGGAAGCCGAGCGCGCGGCGCAGGCCGCGCACGACCAGCGTACGCGGGAGCAGGCGCGTTTCGATGAAGAACTTGAGGCGTTCACGGGGTTGCTGCCCGACGGCGTGCTGAAGGACCTGCGTACCGGACCGGCGAAGGCGGTTGCGGCATTGGAAGCCAGCCTCGCCGAACGCCTCGGATTGCTGGAGCAGCAACACGCGCAGGCGTTGGCTCAGGGCCAGCGGCAGCAGCAGATTCAAGTGTGCGAGGCCCAGCAGCAGGGGCTTGCCCAGCAACTGGAAGCGCTGCGCGACGGCTTGCAAGGCTTGCAGGCGCGGCGCGAGCAACTGCGCGTCGGCTTGGCCGAGCGCCTTGGCGCCCATGCCAGTGCCCAGGCTTGGCAAACCGTGCTGGAGCAAGCGGTTGAGGCCGCGCGCATCCGGCATGCCGAGGCGGCCCAGGCGTTGCAACGTGCTGGCAGTGAAGTGCTCGCTGCGCAAGCCCGCCAACAGGCCTTGCTTGACCAGCAAGCCGCCGTAGAGGCAGAGCTGGCGGAGTTGGGGGCATCGCTGCTGGGTTGGCGCACCACCTGCCCTACCCTGGATGACCCGGCGTTGCAGCGTTTGCTGGCCGTTTCGCCGGAGGAAGTGGAGCAACTACGCGCTCGCCTGCGTGAAGCCCAAAGCGCTGTCGAAAATGCACAAGTATTGCTGCAGGAACGGGAACAGCGATTAGAGGCGCATGTAGCGCAGGCCAGCGCCGATGCGTTGGATGCCCAAGCCCTGGCCGTCGCGTTGGCGACGATAACAGCCGAATGCGAGCGCCAGGAACAGGCCTGCGCCGAGCTGCGCGCCGCCCAGCTGGAAGACGACCGCCGGCGCCAGGCCCGCGAAGCCCTGGCCGCACAATTGGAGGCTGCACAGGCCGAATACCGCCGTTGGGGCCGCCTCTCGGCGCTGATCGGCTCCGCTGAAGGCGATCGCCTGCGCAAGATCGCCCAGGCCTACAACCTCGACCTGCTGATCCGCCACGCCAATGCCCAACTGCTGCAGTTGGTGCGGCGTTACCGGCTCAAGCGTGGCGGCAGTGCATTGGGCTTGCTGGTGGTGGATACCGAAATGGGCGATGAGGTGCGCTCGGTGCACTCATTGAGCGGCGGCGAAACCTTCCTCGTTTCCCTGGCGTTGGCGCTGGGGCTGGCGTCCATGGCGTCGAGCACACTGCGGATCGAATCGCTGTTCATCGACGAAGGCTTCGGCAGCCTCGACCCCGAATCCCTGCAACTGGCCATGGATGCGCTGGACAACCTCCAGGCACAAGGCCGCAAGGTGGCGGTGATCTCCCATGTACAGGAGATGCACGAACGCATCCCGGTGCAGATCCAGGTACGGCGGCATGGCAATGGCTTGAGCGAGGTGGCGGTGGTGCCTTGAGGGCCTGGGGCATTAGCGGGGCCCGGGAATGGCTTTGAACCGGTTCGCAGGCTTCGCCTACTCACTGTGGGGCCCAGCAGTTGGTGTGGTATTACACCAACTGGCTGGCAATCAGCGCCGCGACCACCACCGCGCTGTAACTGGCCAGGGCGAAGCAGGCGCCTTGGCGGGCGGACATCAGAATGGCCTTGGCCATGGCGCGTTCTCCGGGTTCAGATCAATGTTCGTCAGCGATCTTGTGGTTCAGTGCCGCGTAGAAGCTGGCGCTCTTTTGCAGGTAGTGCTGAGTGTAGCTCTGGCTCGAACGGCTGGTCTTGTCGTCCGCAACCGTGGCGCCGGCAGGCAAGGCTACCGAGGCGGAAATGGCGGATGCAGCGATAACGGAAAACAGATTGAAGTTCATGATGGCGTTCCTCCGGGACGTGAGTGACTGTGAGGTCAACTTACGCCCCGGAGCGTGGCGGCAGAAATTCATTGCGCCGTTATCGGGTATTACCGCTATTGATGCAGCGGTGCGAGAAACTTCAGATCGGACGGTGAATCCTGCCGATAGTGCTGAACCGTGCGCTGCAGCATGCCGGTCTTCGCGTCGCGCTCCATCACCACGATCTCGTTGCTCTTCTGGTTGGCGATCAACACAAACCGGCCGGTGGGGTCCAGCGTGAACTCACGCGGGTGATCCCCTTCGATGGAGCGCCGCTGCACGAGCTTGAGCCCGCCTTCACGGTCCACCGCATACACCACCAGTTCGTTCACCGCGCCGCGGTTGGCCACGTAGAGGAACTTGCCATCGGGCGACAAGTGCAACCCTCCGCCTGCGCCGGTGGCCGGCTGTTGGCCAGGCGCCAGGTCCAGCACCTGGGTGCGCACCAGGTTGCCGGCGCGCCATTGGAAGCTGGCCACTTGGGCCGGCATTTCCAGGGTAAGCCAGGCATGCTCGCCGCTGGCATCGAACAGCAAATGACGGGGGCCGCTGCCTGGCGGCAAGGCGACCGAAGCCGGGCTGGCCGGATTGAGCGGCGCCTGGGCGTTGCCTTGGAAGCGGTAGATGAACACTTTGTCCGCGCCCAGATCGCTGGCGTACAGGTAGCCCCGGTTGCCCACCACCGAGTGCACGTGGCCGCTGGCCTGGCGCTCGGCGTTCACCCGGCTGGGGGCGTTCTTGAACTGCTGGATCACCTCACCCAGGCTGCCGTCCTCCTTGATCGGCAGCACCGCCAGGCTCCCGCCCGGATCGGGTTGCACCGCATAGTTGGAGATGAAGAGGAATTGCTCGTCTTCGCTCAAGCTCGCATGGGTAGGCTCGTCACCCTTGGTTTCCACCTGGTTGACCAGGGTGATCTCATGGGTAGCAGGGTCGATGCGGTAACTGCTCACCTTCCCGACCGGGTCCTTCTGCCCGGGGCCGTTCTCATTGGCCACGAATAGCAGGGTCTGGGCTTTGTTCAAGGCCAGCCAAGAGGGGTTATCGGTTTTGATCACCTGCACCGGCTCGCTGGCGATCTGGCCGCTCTGGCTATCGAAGCGCAGGCGGTAAAGGCCCTGGCTGCTGGCCTGGGTGTAGGTGCCGACCAGAAGGTCGTAGGTGGTTGCACTGGCAAGGGAGGAGCCAAGGGTGGCGGCTCCGGCAAGGGTAAGCGACATCAGCACTCGCAGCATGAATGAATCCTCGTTGGAAGACCGTGACCGCGCGCAAAAGTTGAACCCCAGACTGCCTGTTGCTTATTCCTGGTCGTCATCTTCTTCGGCAGAGAAGGCTTCCAGCAAGCGTAGCCGATGATCAGCATCGGATCCGATAATTTCCCACTGGTCGATTTCTGCCACGAAGGTTGCGCTGGCCAAGGCTTCGAGGCTGAAATGCCAGCGCCGTTCCGTTCGCCCATCCATGGTGATGATGCTGAGGCCGTTGTCGCCCAGGTCGAATTCGAAGGCGTACAGGTCGTCGATGATAAGCATGTCGGCGCTGTCGAGCGCTTCGGCGAGGGAGAGGGTCATGGGGGGCTCCGCAAAGGTAGAGGGCGCATTCTACCCTTGCGGCGCGAGCGCGGCGTATGGCGCTTACAAAACCTGCACGCCCCCAGGCTGGAATACCGCTTCGGCGGGTGCGATACCGTTCACCAGCGGCTCGCCGAAGGCGTCCAGGCTGATCTCGAAATGGTCACCCGGCTGCGCCTTGATGCCATCGGCGAACGACAGCGTGGCCGTGCCGAAGAAGTGCACATGCACATCCCCGGGCCGCAGGAACTGCGCGTACTTGAAGTGGTGGTATTCCAGGTTCTCGAAACTATGGCACATGTTGGCCGCACCGCTGAGAAACTCCTTCTCCCACAGCACCTCGCCATCGCGGCGAATGCGGCTGGTGCCGGCCAAGTGCTCGGGCAGCGGCCCTACTCGCAACTCAGGGCCAAAGGCGCAAGCGCGCAGCTTGGAGTGGGCCAGGTACAGGTAGTTCTTGCGCTCCATCACATGGTCGGAAAACTCGTTGCCCAACGCATAGCCCAGGCGATACGGGCGGTGATCCGGCCCGATGACATACAACCCGGCAAGCTCGGGCTCTTCGCCGGCGTCTTCGGCGAACGGCGGCAGCGGGAATGACCCGCCCGGGCGCACCAGGATGCTGCCGTCTCCCTTATAGAACCACTCCGGCTGCACGCCCGCCTGCCCTGCCGGCGGCTTGCCCCCTTCCACACCCCACTTGAACACCTTCATGCTGTCGGTGATAGCGGCTTCATCGTTGGCCTGCTGATGCATCTTGTCCCGCGTGGAAGCGCTGCCCAGGTGGGTTAGCCCAGTGCCGGTGACCAGCACATGCGCAGTATCGGGATGGTCCAGCGGGGACAGAATGCGTTGCTCATCCAGCAGTTGCCGGTAGCTCAGGCGCTCACCCCGGCCGCAGAGTTCAGCCTGGGCCGCCAGGCTACGGCCCTCGGCGATGGCGCGCAGGGCCAGCTCACGGGTGGACTCCACGTCTGCCAGGATCTGTACCTGGTCGCCTTCTACTACACCAACGTGGCGGTTACCGGCGGCGGTTTGCAATTGTACTAAGCGCATAGCGGTCTCTCTCTACGATTCAGAGGCAGGCGAAGTCAGGGGCGGGCACTGGCGGCGAAGGCGTCCGCCGGCAGCGCGTGACGCCGCTCCAGCACCCGATAAACGATAAAGGTGAGCACCAGGCCGAACAGCATCACGCCGGTGAGGAAATACAAGCCGCTGGCGAGCTGGCCGGTGGCTTCCTTCAGGGCGCCGACCACGAACGGCCCCAGATAGCCGCCCAGGTTGCCCACAGAGTTGATCAGCGCGATCCCGGCCGCCGCACTGGCGCCAGCGAAGAACCGCCCCGGCAGCGTCCAGAACACAGCAGTGCAGGAGAACAAGGCGAACGCCACCACGCATAATGAAGCCAGCTGCAACATGGGCGCGGCAAACCAGGCAGCGCCGAACAGCCCGGCGGCGCCCAGCACATAGAGCACCGCGAGGTGGCCGTAGCGATCGTTGAAGCGGTCCGAACTACGGGGGATGATCAACAGGCCGATGATCCCGAACACATAAGGCACAGCTGACACGAACCCGGTGGTGAGGTCACTGCCGCCAAATTGTTTGATCAGCGTAGGCAACCACAGGCCAAGGCCATAAATGCTCAGGGTGACGGGCAAATAGAACAGCGCCAGCAGCAGCACCCGGAAATCTTTCAGCGCATGCAGCGGGTTGCCATGGCGGGTTTGCCCGTACTCGCGCAGGTCCTTTTCCAGTTCACCGGTGAGCCAGTTTTTTTCATCCTCGCTCAGCCAATTTACTTGGCGCGGACCATCAGGCAACCAGCGCAGCACCGGCCAGGTCAGCAGAATGGCCGGCGTGCCGATCACGATGAACAACCACTGCCAACCGTGCAGCCCCAGCACCCCTTCCATGCCTAGTAGGCCGCCAGACACGGGCCCTGTGATCATCATGGCGATGGGTTGGGAAAGAATGAACAGGCCGAGGATCTTGCCGCGATGGCGCACCGGGAACCACTGGGTGATGTAGTAGAGCACGCCCGGGAAGAAGCCCGCTTCGGCCGCGCCGAGCAGCAGGCGCATCGTATAGAAGCTGTAAGGCCCCTGGATGAATGCCATGCCAATGGTGATGGCGCCCCAGGTGATCATGATGCGGGCGAACCAGCGCCGCGCGCCGAAGCGCTCCAGCATCAGATTGCTGGGGATCTCCAACAGGAAGTAACCGATGAAGAACAGCCCTGCGCCCATGCCATAGGCAGCGTCGCCGATGCCAATGTCCGCGCCCATGTGCAGCTTGGCGAAGCCCACCGCCGAGCGGTCCACATAGGCCACCAGGTATAGCAATACAAGGAAGGGAATCAGTTTGAAGGTGATGCGGCGAATAAGCCCGAGTTCCTGGCTCATGGGTCGGTCTCCAGGTCTGTTGTTTTTATGAACCTGTCTGGAATGCGGCATTGCGGCGGTCGCCCGATCGCATGCGCTCAGTGTGTGGAGGGACTATATAGTATTACTATTTGAGCAACAAGGACTTCCCTTACGGGCCGATACAGCCTATTTTAGGGGCACTTGCTACCATTAGTCTTACAATAAGAGAGCCTGACATGTCTGAGAAGAAACCCACCCTGCGCTCGGCCCAATGGTTCGGCACCAACGACAAGAACGGCTTCATGTACCGCAGCTGGATGAAGAACCAAGGCATCGCCGATCACCAGTTCCATGGCAAGCCCATCATCGGCATCTGCAACACCTGGTCCGAGCTCACGCCGTGCAACGCACACTTCCGCCAGATCGCTGAACACGTGAAGCGTGGCGTGCTTGAAGCGGGTGGTTTTCCTGTTGAGTTCCCGGTGTTCTCCAACGGCGAGTCCAACCTTCGCCCCACTGCCATGCTTACCCGCAACCTCGCCAGCATGGACGTGGAAGAAGCGATTCGCGGCAACCCGGTAGACGGCGTGGTGTTGCTCACCGGCTGTGACAAAACCACCCCTGCCCTGCTGATGGGTGCCGCCAGCTGCGACGTGCCGGCCATCGTGGTCACCGGCGGGCCGATGCTCAACGGCAAACACAACGGCCGCGACATCGGCGCTGGCACCATTGTGTGGCAAATGCACGAAGCCTATAAAGGCGGCCTGATCGGCCTGGACGAATTCCTTTCCGCCGAGGCAGGCATGTCCCGCTCCGCTGGCACCTGCAACACCATGGGCACGGCCTCCACCATGGCGTGCATGGCGGAGTCCCTGGGCGTGTCCCTGCCCCACAACGCTGCTATTCCTGCAGTGGATTCACGCCGCTATGTGCTCGCGCACATGTCCGGCATGCGCGCAGTAGAGATGGTGAAAGAAGACCTGCGCCTGTCCAAGGTGCTCACCCGCGAAGCGTTCGAAAACGCCATCCGGGTGAACGCGGCCATTGGCGGTTCTACCAACGCGGTGATCCACCTCAAGGCCATCGCCGGCCGCATCGGCGTAGACCTGGAGCTGGACGACTGGACCCGCGTGGGCCGCGGCACCCCTACCCTGGTGGACCTGCAACCTTCCGGCCGCTTCCTGATGGAGGAGTTCTACTACGCCGGTGGCCTACCTGCCGTGCTGCGCCGCCTGGGCGAGAACAACCTGCTGCCCAACCCGGAAGCCTTGACCGTAAACGGCAAAACCCTCTGGGACAACGTGAAGGCGGCGCCGATCTATGGCCAGGACGAGGTGATCCGCGCCATCGATAACCCGCTGGTGGCCGATGGCGGCATCTGCGTACTGCGCGGCAACCTGGCGCCCAATGGCGCCGTGCTCAAGCCGTCCGCGGCAACGCCGGCGCTGATGCAACACCGTGGCCGCGCCGTAGTGTTCGAGAACTTCGAAGAGTACAAGGCGCGCATCAACGACCCGGAACTGGACGTGGACGCCACCTCCATCCTGGTGATGAAAAACTGCGGGCCCAAGGGTTACCCAGGCATGGCCGAAGTGGGCAACATGGGCCTGCCCGCCAAGCTGCTCGCCCAAGGCGTGACGGACATGGTGCGCATTTCCGATGCCCGCATGAGCGGCACCGCCTACGGCACCGTGGTGTTGCACGTAGCCCCCGAAGCCGCCGCCGGCGGGCCATTGGCCGCCGTGAAAGAAGGCGACTACATCGAACTGGACTGCGCAAGCGGCCGCCTGCACTTGGACATCAGCGACGAAGAACTGCAAGCCCGCCTGGCCGACTGGCAGCCGGAGAAAAGCAACCTCATCCCCGGCGGCTATCGCCAGCTGTACATCGAGCATGTGATGCAGGCGGATCAAGGCTGCGACTTTGACTTCCTGGTCGGGTGCAGGGGGTCGGAAGTGCCGCGGCATTCGCATTGAGGTGTAATAGGTGTAAGAAAGCCTGGTAGGAAGCGGCGCGGCCGGCCATCCGGCGAAGCTCGCGAAGACACTCGCGAGCTTCGCCCATCTTTTAGTTTTCTCGCGAAAAACCTTCCTGTCTAATCCATTAACCGATCTTCAGCGCATAGTTCTTGCGAACATGCTGGTTAATGTAGGTGGTCAAACCCGACCCTCGCTTGGCCAGCCGCTGCATTTCATGCACAGCGGCAAGGCCTGGCCGGCTGGCGTCGTACATGTACAACGCTGAACGGTCGACGAAGCGCAGGGTGATGCTGTCGGCTTCAATGAGGTAGGCAACAACGCCACTGCTGCCGTTCGGGCCACCGTAGGGGTGCATGGTGCCTGCCTGTTCTGGTGTGGGCTTGGGAGTTGGCTTGGGCTCCAGAAGTGCACGGGTGCCGTCTTCGGCGTCCTTGATGGCTCGGTTGACTTTCTTCTGCCACTTTGAGAAGTCTTCTGGTTCCACCTCCTTGGTAAACTGCCGCTGAATGGAAAGGTACTCCTCTTCCCACGCTACGCGGCTGATGTCCTGCATGTTTTGAATATATGCACTGGTTTCTTTCAAACCGCGGCCTCGGTTAGACCACATCGCCAGTTCGGCGATGAATCCAAGGTTGGGGCTTTTCCTGTTCAGCTCGCCAGGACCATTTGGATTGGCTTCAGCGGCCGTCAATGCTAGCTCTACCTGTGTCATCACCTCATCGAGCCGCTCCTCGTCTGCCTTGTCCACTAATGCTTTGTGCCGCATTAGCGCTGCGTTTACCAGGCGCATATCACCTTTCTTTTTTGTAAGCGAGACCGGACTACTCAGCGCTGTAGTATAGATAGCATCTGCCTTGGTTTTACTCAAATGATCCGCCGCCACATCGGCATCGAGGATCTTTCGAAAATATTTCTGTGCTCTCTCGTTCTTACGCGTATCGTGTTGCATATTCCCAAATGCCAGACCGCTCTTGCCAGTTGAAAGGCTCGCACTATAGGGATTTGTTGACCCCACTTCTCCGCTCTTCACTGCCAAGAATACGTATTTCTTCAAGAATTCCGCAGTCGGCGCGGCTCCGCTATCAACGGTACGATTTACGGTTTCGTCGCTCATACATGTACTTTCCTTTGATGGCAAATAAACAGACGACCTTGTCTGCTGGCCCCTAAGGTGCGCCTTTAACCTCGCATTCTTAATGCTGAAGAAATTCCCATTAGCTGATGATGACCCAGACTAATACTGGAAGCCGAGTCTAGACGCAACAGCTTGCATTACTTTACATAATGCCACTCTATCTCCACTTGTTTCGAACCAAACATCGTGTAGCAAAGCCCTGCACCTCAGGGCTTTCCACATATGGGCTACCGTGCTCAAATATCTACCACCACCGACCTGAAGCACGCACATGAAGATATTTCCGCATGTCCTTGCAGTTGCATTCTCCGCAATAGCCACCGCCAATGAACGCGAAACAACTGACTTCTATGACGATCTCAAGTATTCCTTAAATGAAGTTACCCCCGAAAACAGAGCCGCAGCGCTGAAGCCTCTGGTCGAGATCAGAGAGTTTCAACGCATCCGAGGGCTTGCGGGGAGTTGTGAAACCATTTACCACCTCACCGATACGGATGAAAAAAGCGTTGGTTACGGTTCCATTTGCAGAACTGCCCAGGAATATCTAAAAGGTTTCTTCTGCTGGGACGCAGAGGGCCGGTACTTTGGTTATGCGACCAAGTACCAAGAGGATGACCCCGACTGGATTGGAGACAGCATCCTCCATGGCTGCGGCGGAGCGATGGTGCCTGAACCGGACTACAGGCACCTCATCCCTCCCCACCAGTTGGTTGCTAGCATAGACGGATGGGCGCTGCCAGAGGTTGGATGGGGCGAGACCCGCCCGGTCAAAACCATGCTGTATTCGGACCTTGCACGGCTTGGCTTCGACATAAACCCACGATGCCAGGATATACGCCTGATATACCGGGACGGTGAGTCGAACGATCACTATGCGGCAACGTGCAAAATCGACGAGGCAAATAACACGGCCGTGCTCTGCTTCGACAATACAGGCCGGCACTTCGGCTTGTTCACCCGCCACCGCTCTACGCCCAAGTGGCCCGAACTCACCATTTACAGGTTTTGCTGGAACGGCTAAACCGGCAACCCCCTAAGCCGCTTCGCTGCCTTCCTAGACAAACCATAAAGCCCGACATGAAACTACCTTTATATCTTCTTACCATTGTGTTCTCTACATCAGTCATAGCAGAACTCGACGAGCCACCTCCTTTCTATCAGCAGCGCGGCTACACCTTGGAAAAAGTTCCGGTATCACTTAGGGCAGAGGTGCTGGCGCCCTTAAGTATGAATGAAGAGTTCAGGCGCTTACGCGGACTAAAGAGAAGTTGCGAAATCATTTATCATCTGGCCGACCCGGCAGGTCGAAGTGCCGGCTATGGCTCCATTTGTAAAACCAGTCACGAGAATGAAAAAGGCTTCTTCTGTTGGAATGCAGCGGGCCAGATCTTCGCCTACGCACGCAAGCTTTATGGGGCTGATGCACACTGGATCGGCGACAGCATTCTCCATGGCTGCGGCGGGGGGTTGGTGCCTACGGCAGAGACTGGCGACCGCATGACCGAACTTCCGGCGACAGCATTTACAGATAACTCATTGTTGCCAGAACTTGGCCTGGGCAAAAGGAGGCCGGTTCTGGCCATGCTTGAATCAGACATTGAAGACAACGGCTTTGACATATCCCTTGGCCATTGCGAAAAAATCCGCATCAGATGGCTCGGCAGAGAGAAAAATTCAGCTTACGCCGCAATTTGCCAAATTGATCAATCCGGTAAAAAGGCATTAATCTGCTTTGATAACTTTATGGGGCACTTCGGCCTGTTCACTCGGTATCAGGATACGTCCAACTGGGCGGAGCATACGATTTATGGATTTTGCTGGGGTGGCTAGGCGGGTGTGAATGGTGCGCCTACCAACAGCGCCCCCTTCGGCATCCACCCCGCTTTGCGCTATCATGCCCGCTCCGCCCGCGCAGGTATTACCCCGCCCCATGGATTACCGCAAACCCTCCGAACGCAAGAGCATGCACGCCCGTATCGTCCAGGAGCTGGGCATGCACATTGTGTCTGGCCGTTTTTCGCCGGACCAGAAGCTGCCGCCCGAGGCGTTGTTGTGTGAGGAGTATGCGGTCAGCCGGCCGGTGTTGCGCGAGGCTACCCGGGTGCTGGTGGCCAAGGGGCTGGTGTATTCGCGGCCGCGGGTGGGCACGGTAGTAAAGCCGCGCAAGGAATGGCACCTGCTGGACCCGGATGTGCTGCACTGGGTCATGCAAACCACGCCGCAGAATGAGTTCTTTGCGTTGCTCACCAGCGTGCGGGCGATCATCGAGCCGGCGGCCGCGGCGCTGGCGGCTCAGCACGCCACCCCGGAGGATGTCGCATCCATCGGCGAGGCGTATCAGCGCATGGAAGCCGCGCAAACGCCGGAAGCGCTGCTGCAGCCCGACCTGGATTTCCATAGCCGCATCGCCGATGCCACCCATAACGACCTGCTGGCGCACCTGTGCAACATGCTGTCGATGGCCCTGCGCGAGGCGCTGCGCCACTCCAACCAGCGGCCGAACCTGCATGAGCTGGCGATGCCTCGGCACAAGGCGATCCTTACCGCGATTGAAAGCCGCGATCCTTTGGGCGCGCAGCACGCGGCGCTGGTGCAACTGGACGACGCGCGCAATGCCTTGAATGTGGTATTGGGGAAGCAGTTGGGGTTGTAGCCCGCTAACTGGATAGAAAAAAGGCGCCTACTCGAGGCGCCTTTTTCACATAAGGGTTTCAGCTCACCCCAGCGGCGCCCAGAACGGGAACTGGTCCGGCACGTTGGTCTGGGATTTGGCGATGTGTTCTGCCAGGCAGCGATAGGTCCGCTGCTGCCATGTCACTTCGTCGCCGATTTCGTAATGCGTGTTCAGCGCCCACGCCGTGCCACCGCTGTCTGCCTTGGTGGTGGCGGTCACCACGTTACTTTTCGCTGACCAGCGCCCCTGCGCGTCAACTGCGATCACGGCGTACTCATAGGCCGTGCTGGGAGCGAGGCCGGCGTCGGTGTACTGGGTAGTTCCCCCGGCTACGGTCGCCACAACCCCGCCGTCACGGTACACCTCATAGTGCGCCACGTTTCCGCCAGCGGAGGCATTCCACATAAGCTGTATCGCGGTTGCCTCAGTGGCCATCACATGCAGATTGGTCGGCGCTTCTGGCGGGTTGCCTGGTTCGCCTTCGCCTTCGCCGAAGTCCAGGTCAATTACCTGATAAAACGCCATTGCCGTGTTGGCAACTTCCCATACCGCCAGCAGCACATGGTAGCCCCGGTAATCAGGCAAATGCAGGCTGTGCACGGTGGGGTCGGAAGGCGTGAGCTCTGCGCCGTACTCCCAGTAGGGTTGCCAGGTAAGCTCTACTGTATGGAAGGGTTCCTCATGGAACTGCGCCCGGGACAGCGGCGCGTCTGGGTTCCAGCCAGGCTTTGTGATGAAGTAATTCCAGCGGCGGGTGGTATGGATCGCAGAATAGCTCCAGGAAATTTCCAGCGGCTGCAGGGGCTGCACCGAATGCTTGGCCCAATGCGCGCCAGGCGCGTCCAGAATGCTCGCATTCGGGTTGCCAGCGCTGGCGATCTTGCCATCGGCAGGCGGCGCGGCGTTCACCCCGTCCTGGGGTGCCAGTGGGTCGGCGAGGCCGCTGGTGGTCAGCGGAAAGAATTTACCGGCTTCCAGGGAGTTAGGGATCGATGCATCGAAGGCATCGTGGTCTTCGCGCATGATCACCGCTCGGGAGCGGGGCGTGATCACTCGGCCGTGACGGGGCGTGGACACAGCTGTCTGGATAAAGCCTGCTTTGCGTGGCATAGCTACCTCTACGAGCATTGCTTGAAAGGACGGTCGGCCTTCAATGGCCGACTGCTCGAGAGGGTGTGGCCAGGCAGCACTGCCAACAAGCTGGCAAAGAGGTAGGTTTCTTGCGCTGTGCACTGAACACTGGCGCGCGACACAGGCGTGAGGTGCCCGGCCTGCCCCGCCAGGTTTCAGCGGGGCAAGGCCTGAAAGCGCATTGCCGTCAGTGCAACAGCGGGCCGGCTGTTGGCAGGCTGCCGCCGTTACGCCGCACTATCAGGAACCGCGCGAGCGCTGGAAGCAGCCACAGCGCGCCAAACATGTTCCACAACAGCATGAAGGTGAGCATCAACCCCATGTCGGCCTGGAACTTGATAGCCGAGAACATCCAGGTGGCCACGCCAATGGCCAGGCACAGCCCGGTGAACAGCACGGCTTTGCCGGTGGAACGCAGGGTCTGGTAATAGGCTTCCTGCAGGGGCAACCCGGCGCGTAGGAAACTGGCCAGGCGGCTGTAGATGTAAATGCCGTAATCCACGCCAATGCCCACCCCGAGGGCGATCACCGGCAGCGTGGCGACCTTCACCCCGATCCTCATGGCCGCCATCAGCGCGTTGCCCAGCACCGAAGTCAGCACCAGCGGCAGTACGATGCACAGCGTTGCCGCCAGCGAACGGAAGGTGATGAAGCACATCACCGCGACGCACAGGTATACCAGCCCGAGGATGATCAATTCGGCCGAGGCGATCACTTCGTTGGTGGCCGCTTCCACGCCAGCATTGCCCGCCGCCAGCAGGAAGGTCATGCCCTCGCGGTCGTGCTCGGCGGCGAACGCCTGCACCGTGGCGGTCACCGCCTTGAGCGTCTGCGCCTTGTGGTCATTGAGGAACACCAGTACCGGCGCCAGCGAACAATTGGCGTTGTACAGGCTGTCCGCGCGGGCGATGGAATTGTTGAGTACGTCCTGGTTGCGCGACAGGCTTTCCCATTTCAGGCTGCCCTCGTTCATGCCCTTGATCACTTGCTTGGACACGGTCACCAGCGACACGGCCGATTGCACGCCGGGCGTGGCTTCCAGGGCCCAGCTGAGGTCGTCGATGGCCGCCATTACCGGATAGCTGGAGCATTGCTCGGCGCCGGTCTTGACCATCACCACCAGCACGTCGGAACTGGTGGAGTAATGCTGGATGATGAACGCGTTGTCGCGGTTGTAGCGCGAATCGGCTCGCAATTCCGGCGCGCCTTGGTCGAGGTCGCCGATCTGCAACCGCTGGCTGTACCAGAGGCCGGCGGCGAAGGCCACCAGTGCCAGCACCAGGGATACCCGGGCAACCCGTGGGCTGGCAAAGCCGGACAGCACCCGCCAGAACCGATGGTCGCGGTGGGCATTGCGACGGCTGCGTTCTATTGCGCGGCCGCTGATGCCCGCGTAGGAAATAGCTACAGGCAACAGGATCAGGTTGGTGAACACGATCACCGCCACCCCTACCGAAGCGCCGATCGCCAGTTCCCGGATTACTCCGATATCAATCACCAGCAGTGTGATAAAGCCCACGGCGTCGGCGAGGATGGCGATCATGCCGGGCAGGAACAGCTGGCGGAAAGTGCGCCGCGCCGCGATCAAGGCGTTATCCGCATCGCCGGACTGCAAGGCGATACCGTTGATTTTCTGCACCCCATGAGAAATACCGATGGCGAAAATCAGGAACGGCACCAGCATGGAGTAAGGGTCCAGGCCAAAGCCCAACGCGTGCATCAAGCCAAGCTGCCACACCACTGCCACCAAGGTGGCCAGCAGCACTGCGACCGTGCTGCGCAGGCAGCGTGTGAAGGCCAGCAGCAGTACAAGGGTGACCAGCAGCACCACGGCGAAGAACATCACCACCATGAACAGCCCGTCGATGAGGTCGCCTACCTTTTTGGCAAACCCGACGATGTGAATCCGTACCTGGGGGTTTTGCGCCTGGTACTTGTCGCGCACCTTGTCCTCGAGGGCGTGGGACAGCTGACGGTAATCGAGCTGCACGACCGCGCTGGGGTTCTGCGGGTCGGCATAGCGCTCCAGCAGCGGCACCTCGATGATCGTGGAGCGGAAGTCATTGGCGACCATCCGCCCTACCAGCCCGGACTTGAGCACGTTGTCCCGCAGCTTGCCAAGGCTCGGGGCGGAGCCGTCGTAACCAGGAGGGATGATTTCACCGCCGGCAAAGCCTTCCTCGGTGACTTCGGTCCAGCGCACACTGGGGCTCCAGAGCGATTTGAGCCCGGCGCGGTCTACCCCGGGCAGGTAAAACAGCTCGTCGTTGATCTGCCGCAGGGTGTCCATATAGGCGGGCTGAAAGATATCGCCGTCGGTGGCTTCCACGGAAATGCGCAGGGTGTTGCCCAGGTTCGCCAGGTCGTTGCGGTGGGCCATCATGTTCTGGATGTAAGGGTGGCCCAGCGGGATCATCTTCTCGAAGCTGGTGGAGGGGCGTATCTGCAACGCCTGCCAGAACAGCATCACGCTGGTGATCAGGCACAGGCCGATGACTGCCAGGCGATGGTCGAAGATCAGCCGTTCGAGCAAGCCGGCGCGTTGGGACTCGGGCGGCGGGGGTACGGTCGCCTGGTTCATTGCACAGCCTCCCTGGTTGCGTTTGCCTCTGAGCGGCGGGCGCCGCCCTGCCCCACCAGCCACAGCTCGCCCCCCGGTGCCTCGGCTACCGCCGCCAGCGATTGCCGGTCCGGGCGAATGAACGCATTGAAGGTCGCGCCGTTATCGTTGCTGCGCAGCACCGCGCCGCCATTGCCCACGATCACCAGCCCACCGTTGCTCAGCAACGCGCCGCCTGCCAGCCCACTGTTCACCGGCGCCTGCTCTGTACCTGGGGTAACCGCTTCCCAGTTGTTGCCATCGTCGGTGGAACGCAACAGGTTGCCGCGCAAGCCGTAAATCAACACCGTGCCGGGTTCCCGGGTGGGCAGCACACCGAAGAGCGAGCCGTCATAAGGGGATTCGAGCCGTTCCCATTGTTCTCCGCCGTCGCGGGAGCGGAACAGGCTGCCCTGCTCGCCAACGATGAACAGGCTGCCATCGCCGCTGGCGCCAATGCCGTTGAGGTGCAGCTGGTCGGGGTTGTCCACGCGCTCGCTGGCATCTTCCCAATTTGCCCCACCGTCGCGGGTGGCCAACAGTTGCCCGTAGGCACCCACGGCCAAGCCGCGCTGAGCGTCGGCAAACCATACGTCCAGCAATGGCGCCTCGCGGGCGAGGTCTTCGTGCTGCAATTGCCAGTGGAGGCCGCCGTCGCTGGTGGCGAGTATCTGTGCATCGTGGCCCACCGCCCAGCCCTGCTGGGCATCGGCGAAATAAACGGCCGTCAGCAGAGCATGGGTCGGCGCTTCGGCGAGTTGCCAGTGCTCGCCCGCGGTATCGGAAAAAAGAATCTGCCCCCGGGCGCCGACCGCCACCAGCCGCTCACCTGTGTTGGTGACGTCCAGCAGCAAGCCATGAAGGGCCCGTTCAGCGGCAGCCTCGAGTGGCTTGGGTGGGTTTGCAGCTGCCGCGCAATACAGCGGGGCCAGCAATGAAAGCGCGAGCAAAAGCGTTTTCCCCATGGAGCCTTCCTTTGTTGTTGTTAGTGGCGGCCAGGAGGAGGTATAGCGCACAACCTACCCCTGCCGGGAGGCCATTCACGCTGGCGATAAGGCGAGTGCGGCCCATCGCATGGCGCGCCCTGCCGCTGAACAGGGCACGCCGTGGCGGTTACGCGAGGCTTTTGCTGACCACCTCAAACACATCGCTGGACAGCGGGCCGCTGGCCTTGATGCGCTCCAGCTCGCCTTTCATCAACGCCTGGCGCGCACCGCCGAACTTGCGCCAGCGGGTAAGCGGCGTGAGCTGGCGCGAGGCGATCTGCGGGTTGAGCGCGTTGAGCTGGATCACCAGGTCCGCCAGGAAGCGGTAGCCGCTGCCGTCGGGCGCATGGAAGTTGATGTGGTTTTGCCCGGCGAACGCGCCGATCAGTGCACGTACCTTGTTGGGGTTGCGCAGGCTGAATGCCGGATGCTCCATCAACGCCTTCACGCGCTCCAGGCCGCCAGGCAACGTGCTGGCCGCCTGCACGCTGAACCACTGGTCCATCACCAGCGGGTTGTCCTTGAAGTGCTCGGCGAAGGCTTCCAGCGCCTTGGCACGCTCGGCTTCGAATGGCGAATTCACCAGCACAGCCAGTGCGGTCAGCCGCTCGGTCATGTTGTCGCAATGGTCGTACTGTTCCAGCGCGGCCTTCAGCACTTCATCGCGCCCGCTGAGCATCAGGTAAGACAGCGCGATGTTCTGCAGGCTGCGGCGAGCGAAATGCTCGGCGCTCGCCTCGTAGGCCGTGTTGCGCGACACCTCGCGGTTGGCGCTGTAGCGGGCCCACAGCGCGTCATAAAGCTCATCGGCAATGCGCTTGCGAGCGAATTCCCGCGCGGCGTGAATGGCGTCCACGTCCGCCACTTCGCTCAACTCCATCAGGTAGGCTTCGCCTGGCAGAGAGAGCATTTCGGCGACCATGGCCTGGTCCAGGCTGTCATCCCTGAGCAGGGTGCCCAGCGCGGTGATCAGGCGAGGGTCTACTTCCAGCGGCTGGCCGGCCTGGTGTTGCCCGATCAGCTCCTGTAGCACTTGCACCGACAGCTGCTGCCCGGCATCCCAGCGATTGAAGCCGTCGCTGTCGTGCTGCATCAGGAACATCAACTGGTCGCGGTTGTAAGGGAAGCTCAGCTTGACCGGGGCGCTGAAGCCGCGAAGCAGCGATGGCAGCGGCTTTTCGGCAAGGCCGGTGAAAGTGAAGGTTTGCTCAGCCTCGGTCACGGCCAGTACGCGGGTGGTAGCGCCGGGCTCGCCTTCGCCGTGCAACTGCAGCGCAATGTCCTCGCCTCGAGCGTTGAGCAGGCCAAGCGCGACCGGGATCACGAAGGGCAGCTTTTCGGCGCTTTCCGGGGTGGCCGGGCAGCTTTGGCGGAAGGTCAGGCTGTAGGTACCTGCGCCGGTATCGTATGCCTCGCTCACCGCCAGCCGCGGCGTGCCCGCCTGGCTGTACCAGCGCTTGAACTGGGTGAGGTCCGCACCATTGGCGTCTTCCATGGCCTTGACGAAATCGTCGCAGGTCACGGCCTGGCCGTCATGCCGCTCGAAGAAGAGGTCGCTGCCCTTGCGGAAGCCTTCGGCGCCCAGCAGCGTGCGGATCATGCCTACTACTTCAGCACCCTTTTCGTACACGGTGAGGGTGTAGAAGTTGGAGATTTCCATGAAGCTTGCCGGGCGAACCGGGTGCGCCATCGGGCCGCCGTCCTCGGCGAACTGGTGTGTACGCAGGTAGGCCACGTCCTCGATGCGCTTCACCGTGGCCGAGTTCATGTCGGCCGAGAAGCCCGCGTCGCGGTAAACCGTGAAGCCTTCCTTGAGCGACAGCTGGAACCAGTCGCGGCAAGTCACGCGGTTGCCGGTCCAATTGTGGAAGTATTCGTGTGCAACCACCGCTTCGACCCGCTGGTGTGCGGCGTCGGTGGCGGTTTCGGCCTTGGCCAGCACGCAACTGGAGTTGAAGATGTTCAGGCCCTTGTTTTCCATGGCCCCCATGTTGAAGTCGTTCACGGCCACGATCATGAAGATGTCCAGGTCGTATTCACGGCCGTAGACTTCTTCATCCCAGCGCATGGACTTCTTCAGGCTGTTCATGGCGTGCTGGCATTTGTCGATGTTTTCCGGCTCGACATAAATGCGCAGGGTCACGTCCCCCTTCGTGGCGCGGGTGAACGTGTCTTCGATGCACCACAGGTCACCAGCCACCAGCGCAAACAGGTAGGCGGGCTTTTTGAACGGATCTTCCCAGGTGGCCCAGTGGCGACCGTCTTCGTCTTCGCCGCTGGCCACCGGGTTGCCGTTGGAGAGCAGAATCGGGTAACGCTGCTTGTCCGCGCTCAGGCTGGTAGTGAACCGGCTCATCACGTCCGGGCGGTCCAGGTACCAGGTGATCTTGCGGAAGCCTTCGGCTTCGCACTGGGTGCAGAACATCTTGCCGGACTTGTACAAGCCTTCCAGCGCGGTGTTGGTTTCCGGGTGAATGCGCACGCTGCTGTCCACCGTGAAGCTGGCCGCAGAGGGCTGCAGCGTGAGGTGGGTGTCGTCGATGTGATAGTCGGCGGCGCCCAGCTCGCGGTCGTCCAGCTTGAGCGACAGCAGTTCCAGCTCCTGGCCGTCGAGCACCAGCGGCGGCAAGCCTTCGCCTGCCTCGGGGTTACGCCGCATCACCAGCTGGGCGTGCACGAGGGTGTGGTCCTCGTGCAGCTCGAAGGTGAGGTGGGTTTCGTCGATCAGGTAGTCGGGGGCCTTGTAATCCTTGAGATAGATCGTTTTCGGCTGTTCTGTGCGCATGGCCTCGTCCTTCTACTGGTGCACGGCGAGCTGGTAGGCCGTGTATTTGCGAATATTGATCACGCCGGTGTCGAATATCAGGTATTGACCCTTGATGCCGGTCAGGGTGCCTTCGACCACCGGGTCCTTGTCCAGGTTGAAGCTGGTGATCTTGCCGGGGTACGCCTGCACCGGGTAGCCGATACGAACCACTTCGGCGTCGGGCAGGGGCTGGATCGCCTGCAGGCCGAAGCGTTCCTGCAACATCGTGATTCCGGCCCCGCAGCTGTCGAACAATTGCTCGCGTACCGCGATCAGGTCCACTTCGGCGGCATCGCCCTTGAGCAGGGCGCGCCAGTTGGTGCGGTCCGGTACCTGCGAGCGGAACAGGTCTTCCACCAGGCCGGACTGCTGACGCGTGGCCACACGCAGGATCGGCAGCGCCTGGCTCGCGCCCTGGTCCAACCAGCGCGTGGGCAACTGCGTGGCGCGGGTAATCCCCACCTTGATGCCGGAGCTGTTGGCCAGGTACACAATGTGATCGGTCATGCAGAACTGCTCGCCCCAGCTCGGCTCACGGCAGGTGCCGTGCTCGTAGTGGCAGCGCTCGGGGCTCATGATGCACAGGTCGCAGGCCGCCAGCTTGGTCATGCAAGGGTAGCAGTAGCCTTGGCTATAGCTGCTTTTGGTGCGCTTGCCGCAATTGGTGCAATGGATGGCCCCAAGGTATTCGAGCTTGAGGCGTTGCCCGATCAAGCCGTTGAGCGGCACTCGGGTGTCGCCGACACGCAAGTCGTAACAGGCACGGTCGTTTTCGATGCGAATGGCCATTTTGCTGACAGCGCCACGGCCCAGCTCGGTCATGGGTGTACCGATCAATGGATGGCATCCGACTTGAACAGGATATTGCCGATGGGCGCGGATTTGGAGCTGCATTCCTGCGGCCCCATGTAACCGGTGCGCTGGTCTTCGGGCAGGTTCTGCAGCTCCCAGGCGATCACCGCCTGCAACGACAGCTCCTTCTGCTCCTGGCTAAGCTTGCGGCCATCGGGCCATTTGCCGATCTCCACGGCGAGCTTGAGGCTCTCGTAGATATCGGGGGTGATGTTTTCGATCATCTCGGCGAAGGTGGTCATCGCGGTTCCAGGCTGTTCAAAGTCATGAAGTGTGAGCGAAGGTCAGGCAAGGCGAACATAGGCGAGGACGCGCAGTTTACTAGTTGTAAATGAGCATTACGACCGGGCTGGCGATCCAGCCTATGTTCAACGCAGCATCACCGAGCGCAGTCAGACTATTTTACGGCGTGCGAGGGCGCCACCCAATAGGCCACTGATACAACCTATCAATAACCCGCCCAAATGCGCTCCATTGGCAATATCGCCAAAGCCCAGCACGCTGGCCGCGCCCAGCAAACACAGGCCCAGCCAGGCCAGCATCATGATCAGCACGCCCTTGGGCATCCGATACAACGGCGAAGGCGCAAGCCAGTTGAACAGCCACAGATGCCCGAGCAGCGCGTAAAGCACGCCGGACAACCCGCCAAACAGGGCCGGGCCGCTCCACAGGTACTGGGCCAGGTTGGATACTCCGGCCGATAGCAGGGTGAGCCCAGCCAGCGCCCAGGAACCCTGCCGCCACTCGATCCGCCGGCCGAGTTCCCAGAACCACAGGCCATTCATGGTCAGGTGGAGGATGCCGAAATGGATGAAGATCGGGCTCACCAGCCGCCACCACTGCCCCGCTTCGAGGGTTTCGATCCAGGGCACGAACCAGGCGTAGTCTCCTTGCTGGTGGAAATCCACGAAGGTCAGCCAATGCAGCGGCTCCAGGTTTTCCCCTAGCAGGCTGATGGCTGCAACGATCAGGCAGATGAGCAGCACGCCCGTGGTGACAGGGCTGGCGCGCAGTTGCCGCCAGGCGCCGGCGGCGCGGCCTGGCCCGGGCAAACCGGGCGGCGCTGTGCTTGGGGCGTTGTCGCCATCCGGGTAGCGCTCGTGAAGCACGCGAACCTGCTCGGCCATGTGCTCGGTGGGCACCCAGAGCACTTGCTCGTGGCCCTCTTCGGTTACCCGATGCGGCACTTGCAGCCGGCGCAGCAGGCGAACGAAGCCGCCCAGATCATGGGTAACAGGCAGGCGCAGCGCGGGAACCGGCTTCAATGGGCAGGCTCCGGCCGGGTGACATCCACCCACACGAACTTGGCGGGGTCGAGCACGGTTTCGTCATCCAGGCGATACGCGACCATCTTGCCGTAAAGCACCGCGCTGTAATCCAGGCACGCCAGGTTGGGGCGGATCGGCGCTGGATCACCGCTGCGCCAGTAGTGGCCTACGAACAACAAAGGCTCGTGCGGGCCGTAGCGCAGCAGCGCACGCTTGTCCCCCGGGCTCAATGGCCTGCGGGCAACGGCGTCAGGCAGCGCATCGGGCTGGAACACCACATCCCCATAGGTTTGCGGGTCGTCTTCCCAGAACTTGGTACGGAAGAAGGCACGGGTAAGGCCGTCCCCGCCGGTGATGGCCATCCCATCGGGCAGGCGCATGTCGGTGCCACGCAGCAGGCGATCGAAGACGGTCGCGGCAAAGCTGCCGGATACGCTTGAGGCCTGCACGAAATGCGCATCCACCCGGCCATCAGGGAAGGCTTGGCGCAGCGGCGTGATGAGGTTGCTGTCCCAGCAGGCATGCACCAGGCGGAACCGCCCTGCATCCACGAACAAAGGCATTTGATAGAACCACTCGAGAAAATCTTCCCAGTCGCCTGGGTGATGCTCGAACTGGTCCAGCGTTGCCTGGATCAGCCGCTGGTGGCGCGGCGTATGTTCACGCACGTAGGCTTTGCCTGATCCCGGCAGTGCGGGGGTAACCCAGCCCAGCGCATTGAATTCGTGGTTGCCCATGATGCACCACGCCTGCCCGGCTTCCACCATGTCATGCACGATGTGCAAGGCCTCGCGGATGCGCGGGCCGCGGTCAATGATGTCGCCGAGGAACACTGCCTGGCGTTGCGGGTGGCGCCATACCCCGCCCTGGCGCCGGTAGCCCAGGGTATCGAGCAGGTGTTCCAGGGTGTGTGCGCAGCCGTGTACGTCGCCGATCAGGTCGTACCTTCGGGAAGGGTCGAGCATCACTCGCCTCCGCCGCCGAGTTTGCTGCCCCAGCCGAGCTTGGTGCGGCACACCTCGTAGTAGTTGTGATCCAGCGGGTGGATCAGGCGAAGCTTCTGCGGTTTCTTCTTCACCGTCACGGTGTCGCCCGGGGCGCAGGTAAAGTGGTTCTGCCCGTCACAGGACACCTGCGGGTAGATGGTCATGTCCTTGGCCACCACGATCTTCAGCTCGCTGTTGCCATCCACCACGATGGGCCGGCCCGACAGTGTATGGGGATACATGGGCACGATCACGATGGCATCGAGCTTGGGGTGCATGATCGGGCCACCGGCCGACAGCGCATAGGCCGTGGAGCCGGTGGGGGTGGCCACGATCAGGCCGTCGGCCTTCTGGCTGCACACGAACTGGCCGTCGATATAGATCTCGAATTCGATCATCCGGGTGGATTTGCCGGGGTGAAGCACCACGTCGTTGAGGGCGTCTCCCTGGCCGATGGCCTCGCCATGGCGGCGCACTTCGGCCTCCAGCAGGAAGCGGCTTTCGACCAGGTAGTGCCCATCGAGCACCTCGGCTACCTTCACCTCAAGCTCGTCGGGGCGGATGTCGGTAAGGAAGCCAAGGCTGCCGCGGTTTACACCCAGCACCGGGATGTGGTGGCGGGCCAATGCCCGAGCCGCGCCCAGCAGGCTGCCGTCGCCGCCCACCACAATCACCAGGTCGCACACCTCACCCAGCATCTTGCGGGTAGAGGTTTGCAGGCCGTGCCCGGGGAGCACTTCGGCGATGGTATCTTCCAGGATCACGTGCAGGTGCCGTTCCACCAGAAACTTCTTCAGCCGGCGGATAGTGTCGAGCACCTGCGTGCTGCCCAGGCGGCCGATGATACCGATATTACGAAACTGCTCCATGGGGCTCCCGGTGGTCTGGTGGGGCAAAGCAGCGATTATGGGCCAAAGCGCCGGGCCAGACAAAAGCATACGGCCGAAGTTGCAAGGGATGAAAACCGCTCCAGCGTCTATGCTGCGCAAATGAACCCTTTCGCCTCGCTTGTCGACCTTCCTCGCCTGCTGCACCGCCCTGCAGTGCGCGACCTTGCCTGGGTACTCACTTCGCCAGCCATGCTGAGCCAGGCGCCCTGGGCCCAGCGCCATCCGTTACAGGGCAGCGAGTGGGCCGACGCGCCGGAGCTGATGGCCCGCTGGCTACGGCTGCTCGACCGTGACGATACTGCTTTGAGCGATTGGCTGGCTGTGAGTTCGAATCACCGCCTGGGCCTTTACTATGAACGTTTGTGGCAGTTCGCCCTGCGCGAGGCGCCGGGCGTGGAACTGCTGGCGGCCAACCTGCCCGTACGCGAGAGTGGCCATACCCTTGGGGAAATGGACGCCATCCTGCGGGACCATGAAGGGTTGCACCACGTTGAACTGGCCGTGAAGTTCTATCTGGGCCGTGATGACACCAGCGGCGAGAACACCGCAGACTGGCTTGGCCCCGGCCGCGATGACCGCCTGGACCGCAAGCTGCTGCACCTGAGCAGCCATCAGTTGCCGCTCTCGAACCAGCCGGCGGCCCGCCAACGGCTGGCGGCGCTCGGGCTATCGGCGCCGGAGCCCTGGCTGTGGCTGGGTGGTTACCTCTTCTACCCTTGGCATGCCCATGGCGAGCCACCGGCAGGCGCCAACCCGGAACATCTGCGCGGGGACTGGCTGCATCGCTGCCAATGGCCAGCGATGGCCGCCAATGCCCACGGATACTGGCAACCCCTGCCCCGCGCCCGCTGGCTGGCACCGGCGCGGTGTCTTACGGCAGAGCTGTGGGACACCTTTACCTTACAGCACTGGCTGGATGAGCTCCCAGCCGATGCCCCCGCACAACTGCTCGTACGTATGGTGCCCCAGGGCGAATATGCCCACGAGGCCCAGCGGCTGTTTCTGGTCAGCGATGGCTGGCCAGCGCTGCGCGCCTGATCTGCCCCAGGCCGCGCCCTGCTCTACTACCTGCGCAGCGCCAGGCAACATGCCACGCCCACCAGCCCCATCAACACGCTATAACCCACCATCACCCATGGGCTCCAGGGCACCAGGGCCAGCAATGCCAGCGGCGTGAGGCTGGCCCACAGCGCATAGGCCAGGTTGTAGGTGAGGGAAATACCCGACACCCGCACCTCTGGCGGGAACAGCCCTACCATCACCGCCGGCACCACGCCCACCACGCCACTGCACAATCCCGCGACGGCGTAGGCCAGGCCCGGGCTGCCGAGGCCCAGCACCAAGGTGCCGTACAGCACGGTCGTACCCACGGGTAGCAGCACGCTGTACACCAGCAAGGCTCGCCAGGCGCCGATGCGATCCACCAGCAACCCTGCCAATAGGCAGCCGATATTCAACGCCACGATGCCCAAGGCGCTCAGCCCGAAGGTATCGGCAGGGCTCAAACCAAAGCGCTGCTGCATCAAGGTAGGCGTAAGCACCACGAGAATGACCACCGCCGTAGTCAATACGCAGGTCAGCACGACAGCTGGCAACAAGCTTGCCCGGTGCGCCTTCAATACCTTGGCCAGCGGTAGTGTGGTACCGGCGGCCTGCCGCTCGCGCATCGCCAGGAACACCGGGGTCTCGCTCAGCAGGCGGCGTAGCCACACGCCGATGATGCCGAACAGCCCGCCCAGCAAAAACGGTAAGCGCCAGCCGTACTCAAGCATCTGCTCGGGGCTGAGTGTACGTGCCATGGCCGTGGCCACCAGCGCACCCAGCAGGTAGCCAAAGGTCAGCCCTGCCTGGAGAAACCCCAGGGCATAGCCGCGCCGAGCCGGCGGCACATGCTCGGCCACGAACACCCAGGCACTGGGCACCTCACCCCCTACCGCTGCGCCTTGAAGCACCCGCAGTGCCAGCAGCGTAAGCGGGGCCCAGTAGCCGATCTGCGCATACACCGGGATCACTCCGATGATCAGGCACGGCAGCGCCATCATCAGGATGCTGAGGCTGAACACACGCTTGCGCCCCAGCCGGTCGGCGTAGTGCGCCATGACCAGCCCGCCGAGGGGCCGCGCCAGGTAGCCCGTGGCGAAGATCCCGAAGCTTTGGAACAGCCTCAGCCACTCGGGCATTTCAGGCGGGAAAAATACCTTCGACAACGTGAGCGCGAAGAACACGAAGATGATGAAATCGTAGATCTCCAACGCGCCACCAAGCGCTGCCAGGCCAAGGGTTTTGTGGTCCGCTCGCGACAAGGAAGCGGGCCGATTCGCAACAGGGGCAATTTCCATAAAGGTCTCGATATGGGGCCACTTCCCTGTGGCGTTCGCTGAAGCGCCATGCGCAATAAGGCGCGCAGGATAACAAACCGGCCGCCAATTGGCGGCTTGCTTAATATTTCGGCCGTAATATGATCAGCCCGAACCCCATCGCAAGGAACTGCCCCATGACCGATCAAGCGCACCAGGAAACGCTGGAGCAATGGCTCGCCCAAGCCCAGGCCGTGCAGGAGCGGCTAGGCGCGCCCGGCATCATCAGCCTCGCGCAGGCCAGCGCCTTGTCCCCGCAAGCCTTTTTCGAACGGATCGCCGCAGGAGAATTGCCTTCCCCGCCGATCGGTGAGCTGGTGGGGTTCGTGCCAATAGAATGGGGCGAAGGGCGGTTCGTGTTCCAAGGCACGCCCGAGGAGCGCCATTACAACCCGCTGGGCAGTGTGCATGGGGGCTATGCCGCTACCCTGCTGGATTCCTGCATGGGCTGTGCAATCCATACCCGGCTGCAGCAAGGCCAGGGCTACACCACCATGGAACTGCGGGTGAGCTACGTACGGGCGCTTACCGCCGCCACCGGGCCGGTGCGTGCCATCGGCACTGTGGTGCACGTCGGCCGGTCGTCCGCGCTGGCCGAAGGGCGCATCGTGGATGTGCAAGGGAGGCTATATGCCACCGCCAGCACAACCTGCATGATCCTTTCAGCCCGTTAATTATTGTCAGCACCGGGTGGCGCATTTCAGCCCACCCGGCCACTTTTTTAAGCTTAAACGTCCAATATCGTTTGACATATTTTACAGGCTTGGCAGACTTCCGCTCCGTGCCCACCGAGGCTTTCGCGCCCCGGCTACGTGCCAACAAAAATAAACAGCCATTCGCGGTGCCGCCTCCTGCCGGGTCGCGACACTGGCCGAACCCACGGAACGAACACATGCTGATCTGGTTTGTCGCGATCTACCTGCTTATCACCGTCGCTGTAGGCTTTTATGCATCCACCCGGGTCAAGAACTCAGGGGACTTCGCATCCGGGGGCCGCAGCATGTCGTTCCCCTTGGTGGTCGCGATGGTATTCGCCACCTGGTTCGGCTCCGAAGCCGTGCTCGGCATCCCTGCCGCGTTCCTGCAGGAAGGCTTCTCGGGCATCATCGAGGACCCCTTCGGTTCCTTCGGCTGCCTGATGCTGGTGGGCCTGGTGTTTGCCCGCCCGCTATACCGCCTGAACCTGATGACCATCGGTGACTTCTTCCGCAAGCGCTTCGGCCCTCAGGTCGAGCTGCTCACCAGCCTGGTCATCATCGCCTCTTACCTGGGGTGGGTCGCGGCACAGCTGACCGCATTGGGCGTAGTGTTCAACGTGCTGTCCGACGGCGGCCTTACCATCACTCAAGGCATGCTGCTGGGCACCCTCATCGTTCTGCTGCACACCCTGTTCGGCGGTATGTGGTCGGTGGCCATGACCGACTTCCTGCAAATGATCATCATCGTGGCCGGCCTGTTCTACCTCGTGTGGCTGATCGGCGGCATGGCCGGCGGCCCGCAGGTGGTGATCAGCCACGCGGCGGCGGAAGGCAAGCTGCACTTCCTGCAAGGGACCTCGCCCAAGGACATCGTCGCCTTCCTTGGCGCGGCCGTAACCATGATGTTTGGCTCTATCCCCCAGCAAGACGTGTATGCCCGCGTTATGTCGGCCAAGAACGAGACGGTGGCTTCCCGTGCCTCGATGACCGGTGCGTGCTTCTACCTGTGCTTCTGCATGCTGCCGATTTTCCTGATCTACTCGGCCAAGCTGATCGACCCGGTCATGGTTGAACAACTGCTGGGCACCGATTCACAGCTGATACTGCCGCGGCTGATCCTTGAACGTACCCCGCTGTTCGCCCAGGTGATGTTCTTCGGCGCGGTGCTGTCGGCCATCATGTCCACCGCATCGGGCACCCTGCTTGCCCCGTCGGTGACCTTCACCGAAAACATCCTGCGCCCCCTGCTGCCGAAGATGTGTGACAAACAGGCGCTGCTGACGATGCGCTGCAGCGTGTTGGCCATGACTGCCGCGACCATTACCTTCGCGCTGCATTCAGAATCCAGCATCTATGAAATGGTCGGCAACGCCTACAAGGTGACCCTGGTGGCTGCGGTGACGCCGCTGTTCTTCGGGCTGTTCTGGAAACGCGCCACCACCCAAGGGGCATTCCTGGCCATGTTCACCGGCGTGGCCGTGTGGGGCGGGCTTGAATATACGCAGCAGCCCGACGCCTTCTGGCCACCTCAGCTGGCCGGCCTGTTGTGCAGCGCGCTGGGCATGATCGTCGGCTCGCTGATGCCGCAGCTGTCGGCCAACCGTGGCGAGAAACTGGACTTCAACGCCGCCACCAGCAATTGACCGCTACGCTCGAGCCCGCAATTGGCTCGAGCGTTACCCATAAAAAAACCGCTGGCAACGTTCAGGTTGCCAGCGGTTTATTTATTCAAGCCTGAAGTTTATTGCGCCTTGAAGCGGCGGCACGCCTCACCGAAGGCTTCGAACAGTTTCACCGACACCGGGTTTTGCGTGGCTTGCCATTCCGGGTGCCACTGCACGCCCAGCAGGAACGGTGAAATGGCCGGCGCGTGGAACGCCTCGATCACGCCGTCTGGTGCCTTGCCCAGCACTTCCAGCCCTTCGGCGAGGCGGTCGATGCCTTGGCCATGGAGGGAGTTCACGCGAATGTTCTCGCCACCCAGCGCCTCGGCCAGCCAGCTACCCGTGGCAACATTTACGCCATGGCTTTCCCCGTATTGGGCAGGAACAGGATCCTCCGGGTTTTCACGGTGATCCTGCACGCCCGGCACGGTGTACAGCTTCTGGTGTATATCGCCGCCCAGGGCGACGTTGATTTCCTGCATGCCACGGCAAATGGCGAAGATTGGCAGGCCGCGGTCAAGCGCGGCGCGAATCAGCGGAATGTCGAAATTGTCACGGTCGCGGTCCTGGGTCTTCTCTGGGGTGAGGTTCTCCTGGCCGTACAGTGCGGGGTCGATGTTGGAGCCCGCGCCGGTGAGGTACACACCGTCGGCCATGTCCAGGTAGTGATCCAGGTCTTCGATGCCGCAGCAGGTCGGAATCAGCACCGGCACGCAGCCGGCGATGTCGACCAGAGGAGTGATGTACTTGTGAGTCATCACTTGATACAGGTGACCTTTACGCTCTTGCACGCCCATGGTCATGAGGACGACCGGTTTAGACCGGCTTTTTGTAGTTACGCTTTTCACGAAGCACCGCCGAGGCTGGTCAGTTGTAAAACATTTCAATCATCTCGCTTCAAGGATGGCCGGATACAGGGCGCATCCGAAGAAGGGGGGCGATTAATGTCAAACATAATAGACGATTGCCCCTGCAGGCGGCAACTCGGCCTCGGCAAGCGGTAGGTGCTGGCTACTCGCCCCCTGCAACGGCGCCCAGTGGCAAGCGCAAGTCCACCTGCAGGCCGTCGGGCATCGGGTGGAAATCCAGCTGGCCCTGGCAGCGCTGAACGATGGCCTGCACGATCGCCAGACCCAGGCCGCATCCCTGGCTATGGCTGGAGCGCCAGAAGCGTTCGGTCAGGTGTGCCAGTTCGCTTTCCTTTATACCGGGGCCACGGTCCCGCACCCGGAACAGTGCATGCTCACCTTCACGGCACACGTCCAACTGCACCGGCCGCTCGCTGCCCCCGTGGCGCAAGGCGTTGTCGAGCAGGTTGCGCAGGGCCGCTACGGCGAGCGTGAGCGGCACACCGAGCGGCACTTGAGCAGTACCGTCCTCGACGTCCGTTTCGATCCGCCGGGCATCGCCGGTCGTATCATTGATCGCCAGCCTGGCCACGTCCGCAACGGCGCAGCCTCGGTTTTCCTCAAAGGCCAGCCGCCCTTCTACCCGTGCCAGCAGCAACAGTTGATCCAGCGTACGGTGCAAGCGGTCAGCGCCCTCTTCTGCATTGGCCAGCGCAGCTTCCCGTGCCGCGCCGTCAGTCATGCGGGCGACCTGCAAGTGGGTTTTGACGGCGGTCAGCGGGCTGCGCAGCTCGTGCGCCGCGTCGTCGGTGAGCCGCCGCTCCCGCTCGATCGCTTGGCCAATACGTACGAACAGCTGGTTCTGAGTCTCTACCAAGGGCCGCAACTCGGCGGGCAATGGTCGCACCAGCAGGGGCTCCAAGGCATCAGGGTTGCGCCGGGTAAGGGCATCGCGAATACGGTTGAGCGGCGCAAGGCCCTGGCCCACGCCAAGCCAAAGCACCCCCAGGCTCCCCAGCAAAGCCACCAATACCGGAACGGAGGCTGCCAGCAGCACCGACTGGTTCAGTGCCTCGCGTTCCTGCTGGCGATCGGCCGTGGTGATGCGCACGTCACCGTGGCTGAGGGTAAAGCTGCGCCAATGCTCGCCATCTATAACCTGATCATGAAAACCACCACCCTCCTCCCCCAGCTCAGCCTCGACACCCTGATGGCTGGTGGCGAGAATTTCCCCGCGCAGCGAACTCACCTTGCACGCCATGCCGTCGGGAATGCTGGACTGGTCCGCGCTGATGCGCTCGCCGTCCTGGGCCCGCAGCGGCTGCGGGAGTTGCTGCACCAGGCCGGCCACCATCCGCGCCGACGCCACCAGGCGCTGGTCGAGTGAAAACATCATCTGCCCGCGCAGGTCGCGGAACATCCAGGCCGCCGCCAAGGCCCAGATCAGCACGAACGCGCCGCCCAGGATCAACATCAGCCGTACGCGCAAGCTCATGGTTGCACCTGCCCGGAGGTAGCGGCCGGGCCAAGCCGGTAGCCAAGGCCGCGCACGGTTTCCACGATACTGTTGCCCAGCTTTCGCCGCAGGTAATGGATGTGCACATTGAGCGCGTTGCTTTCCACTTCGTCGCCGAAACCATACACACTGTCCTTGAGTTGCTCGGCACTGAGCACCCGCCCCTTGTGCTGCAACAGCGCCTGAAGCAACGCCTGCTCGCGGCGGGAAAGGTCGACCGGCTGGCCATCGAGCCAGGTTTGGCAACTGCTGGGATCGTGGCACAGCGCGCCATGCTCGATGCGATTGACGGTTCGGCCGGCCATGCGCCGCAGCAGCGTGTGCAGCCGGGCGCTCAGCTCGCGCAGGTCAAAGGGTTTCACCAGGTAATCATCAGCACCTGCCTCCAGCCCGGCCACGCGGTCGGTTACCGCGTCGCGGGCCGTCAGCACCAATACCGGAAGAGCCTGGCCCTGCTGGCGCAGGCGCTTGAGCAGCTTCAGGCCGTCTTCATCGGGGAGGCCGAGGTCCAGCACCATCACATCGAACTGCGCCGCCTTGAGCAGGGCTTCGGCAGCGCTGGCGGTGGCGACCCGATCCACCACTGCGCCCTGGGCTGTGAGCCCGGCAACGATGCCACTGGCAATCAGGTCGTGGTCTTCACAAATCAATACGTGCATGGGGTTAACCTTTTGACAGGCGGCCAGATTACCTCGCGGCCATTAAGCCTGCATTAGCCGCCCGGCGCCGCGTTTAACCGCCGTTTAACCGGCCGCGTTCAGGGTGCGCGCTGAACCTTGCTGGAGTGCGTCATGTTAAGCGTTTCCCTGGGGCCTCTGGCCCTTTCCATTTCCAATGTGGTGTTGCTGTTGGCGCTGGGGCTGGCGATGCTGATCGCTCGGCGCTGCTCGCGCAGCGAGCCCCATGCGGCTTGCGATTCCACGTTGTTCTGGCTGTTCGCGCTGGCGGTCGTCGCCGCGCGGCTTGCATTCGTGGCCCTGTATCGGGCGCAATACCAGCTTGCGCCCTGGCAGGTGCTCGACCTGCGCGATGGAGGCTTCGTGCCCTGGGCAGGCATCGCCGTAGCGGGCGTGGCGGCGCTGGGCTTCGGCTGGCGCACGCCAGCACGCAGGCGGGCACTGGGTTGGGGCATTACGGCTGGCCTTGCCGTGTGGCTGGCCGGTGGCTTGGCGCTTGGCTGGCAACAGGCGCGCAGCAGCCTGCCGCACCCACCGCTGGTCGATAGCGACGGTGCCCCGGTTACGTTAAGCCGCTACCAGGGCCAACCCCTGGTGGTGAACCTGTGGGCCACCTGGTGCCCGCCCTGCCGCCGGGAAATGCCCGTGCTGGTGGCGGCGCAAAAAACGCGGCCCGGCGTGCGGTTCGTGTACGTGAATCAGGGCGAAACGCCGGCGATGGCGGCGACCTTCCTGGGCACCACCGGTGTCAACCCTGCCGACGTGCTCTACGACACCAGCGGCAACCTGGCCCGGGCAGTCGGCGCCATGGCCTACCCGACCACGTTGTTCTACGGGCCGGATGGTCAATTGAAGGGCAGCCATCTTGGAGAGCTGTCCGGCGCTAGCCTGGAGGCCGCGCTGAAGGTGTTTGAATGAGCGCCCCGCTTCCCGGTGCTCAATGCCCGCTTGCCTCTGGCCCAGCCTTGGCGGTGAACGGTGGTTTGGCGAAGCACACCAGCAGGATCAACGCTGCGAATATCCAGCCCAGCAGGGTGAAGTAGTCCACCGTGGAAAGCATGTAGGCCTGGGCGTTGACCATCTGCTCGAGCTGGGCATAACTCTTGTCCGTCGCCCCTCCCAGCTGCTGCAACGCCCGCTGGGTGGTGGGGTCCAGGGTGCTGATGTTCTCGCTCAGGTAGGCATGGTGCTCAATGGCGCGGCGGCTCCAGATCCAGGTGGTGAGCGAGGCCGCGAAGCTACCGCCCAGGGTACGCAGGAAAGTGGCGAGGCCAGAGCCATCGGCGATCTGCTTGGGCGGCAGGTCCGACAGAAGGATGCTGAGCGTGGGCATGAAGAACAGCGCCACCCCTATCCCCATGAACAGCTGCACCAGCGCGATATGGGTGAAATCCACCTCGGTATTGAAGCCGGCACGCATGAAGCAGCTCAGGCCAATGGCGGTAAAGGCCAGCCCCGCCAGCACGCGCAGGTCGAACTTGTGGGCGTACTTGCCCACGAACGGCGACATCAATACCGGAAGTATCCCCAGCGGCGCCACGGCGAAGCCGGCCCAGGTAGCGGTATAGCCCAGCTGGGTCTGCAACCACTGAGGCAAGATGAGGTTGATCCCGAAGAAGCCCGCGTATCCACCCACCAGCACTGCCGTGCCCACGCGGAAATTACGGAAGGCAAACAGCCTCAGGTTCACCACCGGGTGCGCATCGGTCAGCTCCCAGATCACGAAGATCGCCAGGAATATGACCGAAATCACCGTGCCGATGATGATGAACTGCGACTCGAACCAGTCCAGGTCATTGCCCTTGTCGAGCACCACCTGCAAGGCGCCTACGCCGATGATCAAGGTGATCAGGCCCACATAGTCCATCGGTTGCCGGCTGGTCTGCACGGGCCGCTTGGCCAGCTGCTGGCGCACCACGGCGGCGGCGAACAGGCCCACCGGTACGTTGATGAAGAAAATCCACGGCCAGCTGTAGCTGTCGGTAATCCAGCCCCCGAGTATCGGCCCGGCGATGGGCGCCACCACCGTCACCATGGCCAGCAAGGCCAGCGCCATCCCTCGTTTCGCGGGTGGATACACGGCTATCAGCAGCGTTTGGGTCATAGGGTACAGCGGGCCCGCCACCATTCCCTGCACCACGCGGAAGCCCACCAGCTCGGGCATCGAAGTGGAAATGCCACAGAGAAACGAGGCCAGCACGAACAGCAACGTTGCCCAGATGAACAGCTTCACTTCCCCGAAGCGCCGGCTGAGCCAGCCGGTGAGCGGCAGGGCCACGGCGTTGCTCACGGCAAACGAGGTGATCACCCAGGTGCCCTGCTCCGCGCTCACCCCCAGGTTGCCCGAAATGGTGGGCAGCGCCACGTTGGCGATGGTGGTGTCCAGCACCTGCATGAACGTCGCCAACGACAGGCCAATGGTGCTGAGCACCAGGCTGGGTGGCGTAAAGGATGCGTTGGAGCTCATCGCTGTATCCCGCAAACAGAAAGGGCGCCCCGCTCACGGGGCGCAAGTGGGCTCAACGCTGGGCGGTCTTGCCCGGGGCGCTGTTGTCGTGAATCAGCCGCGCGATCATGCTGTCGGCCTCGTCCAGTTGCTGCTCGTACACCCGGGTAGAGAAGGTCGCTTGCTGCGTGGATTGCTGCGTCAGCACGGCGCCGGTCTGGTCGTGAAGGTCTACCGTAGCAACCGTGGAGAGGCCAATGCGCAGCGGATGGTCCTTCAGTGGCTGCGGGTCCAGCTTGATCCGCACCGGCACCCGCTGAACGATCTTGATCCAGTTACCGGTGGCGTTCTGCGCGGGCAACAGCGAGAAAGCGCTGCCGGTGCCAGCGCCGATGCTTTGCACGGTGCCGCCATAGGTCACGTCATCGCCATACAGGTCGGTTTCCAGGGTCACCGGCTGGCCGATGCGCATATCGTGCAGCTGGGTTTCCTTGAAGTTCGCGTCTACCCACACCTGATCCAGCGGGATCACCGCCATGGTTGGTGTGCCGGGCTGAACGCGCTGCCCCAACTGGACGGTGCGCTTGGCCACATAGCCGGTGACCGGGGCAACCAGCGTGGTGCGCGCGCGGGCCAGGTAGGCATCGCGCAGCTGCGCGGCGGCGGCTTGCACATCCGGGTGCGAGGAAATCACGGTGTCGTCGACCAAGGCGACGGTACCGGCCAGTTGCTGCTGAGCAGTACCGAGCGCGGCCTGAGCGGCGGCCAGGTCATCGCGGGCGTGGGACAGCTCCTCCTGCGAAATCGCCCCGCTGGCGGCGAGCGTCTTGCGGCGGTTGAAGTTCTCTTGCGCCTTTTGCAGCTCTACGCGGCGGGCATTGGCCTGGGAGCGCTGGCTGTCCACATTGCTGTACATGCCGCGCACCTGGCGAACCGTGCGCGCCAGGTTCGCCTGGGCGTTTTCCAGCGCGATACGGGCGTCGGCCGGGTCGAAACTGATGAGCGTCTGGCCTTCGTGCACCAGGTCGCCGTCATCGGCACCAATGCTTACTACGGTACCGGCGATCAGCGGAGTGACTTCCACCACATTGCCGTTCACATAGGCATCGTCGGTTTCTTCATAGAACCGGCCGTGCAGTTCGTGCCAGGCGAACACGGCAATGCCGGCGATCACGACCACCAGCAATAACAGGAACAGCATCAGCTTGCGCTTGCGCGGGTTGCCTTGGGGTTGAGCGTTATCAGCCTTTTCGCCGTTGGCTTGGGGGTTGGCAGTGGCCATGGGAAGTTACCTTGGTTAATCGCGTGGGGCCTGGGCGCTGGCCAGGGTGTCGCCCTGATAACCGCCGCCAAGGGCCTGCATAAGTTGAATCGAAACGTCGATGCGCTGAGCGTTGAGCGCAGCCAGCTGCTGTTGCGCGCCTAGCAGTTGCTGCTCGATGGTCAGTACATCCAGGTAGTTACCGATGCCCGAGCCGTAACGCTGCGTGGCGGTATCGAAGGATTGGCGCGCCACATCGGCGGCGTGCTGCTTGGCGTCCACCTGGCGGCCCAAGGCTTCGAGGCGGTTGATGGCGTCGGCCACATCTCCCAGCGCACCTACCAGTGCCTTGTTGTACTGCGCCACCGCCAGCTCGTAGTCGGCATCGCTGGCGTCCAGGCCGGCGCGCAGGCGGCCACCGTCGAACAGCGGCAACGACACCGCCGGAGCAATGTTGAAGAAGCGGCTGGCGCTGCCGAACAGCGCGTCCCCCAACAGTGACTGGGTGCCTGCTGCGGCCGTGAGGTTCAAGTTGGGGTAGAACCGCGTCTTGCTCACTTCCACGTTGCGGCTGGCGGCTTCCACCCGCCAGCGCGCGGCAATCAGGTCCGGGCGGCGACCCAGCAAGTCCGCTGGTAATTGCGACGGCAGTGCTACCGCTGCCGGCTTGAGTACCTGCGGCCGGGCGATTTCGCTGGCGCGGTCCGGGCCCTTGCCCAGCAGGATCGCCAAGGCGATACGGGCACTGCGCAGTTCCTTGTCAGCGTTGATCGCTTGCTCCTGGGCACTGGCTTCCAGGCTTTCGGTTTGCTGAAGCTGGTATTGGCTGTCGATGCCGGCGGCCAGCCGCTGGCGGCCCAGCTCCAGCATGCGCCGCGTGCGCGAGAGGTCTTCCTGTGCAAGGTCGGCGGCAATATAGGCATGGCCCAGGTCGCTGTAGGCACGTGCCACGTCCACGGCCAGGGTCAGCCGCGCGGCCTGACGGTCCACTTCCGCCGCCCGGGCCTGTCCCAATGCAGCTTCCCAGGCAGCGCGCTCGCCGCCCCAGAGGTCGAACGTATAGTCGAAGGTCACTTCCGCGCTGCGCAGCGTGGAGTAACGATCGCCCTCGAGCAGCGGGTCTTGCACCTTGGCCAGCCGGGACCGCGACACATTGGCATCGGCGCCGATGTACGCGCTACGGTCGGCATCGGCGGCATTGGCGGCAGCGGTTGCCTGATGAGCACGCGCAGCGGCCACTTGCAGGTCCGGGCTGTCGCGCAGTGCCTCGTCAATCAACGCATTGAGCTGCTGGTCGCCCAGGCTGGACCACCAAGTCTCCGACGGCCATGCAGCCGGGCTCACGGTCACTGCGGCCAGGCTGCGTGTGGCGTTCAGGCTACCGGGCTGCGCCACGGTGGCGTCCGGCTTGAGGCCGTGGTCGTTGGCACAGCCGGCCAACGCAATCGCGAAGGCCAGGGGCAGTAATTTCAAGGTAAGCAGTTGGGGCTTCATTTTTTACCCAGGCGCCAGCAGGCCACGGGGTCGCCGGCATCGATCAGAATTTTTTTGAGTAACCGTTCCAGCTCTGCCAGTTCACTGCCATCCAGCACCCCCGCCAGGCGGTTCATCGCCTCGGCACCTATCTGTGGCAAACGCGCTGCCAAAGCCTCGCCTTCTTCCGTGAGTGCGATGCAGATCTGCCGACGATCCGCTTCACTGCGGCTGCGGCGGATCAGCTGCTTCTGCTCCAGGCGGTCGAGCATGCGGGTCATCGAGCCACTGTCCAACGACAGGTGCCGGCACAGGTCACCCGGCGAGTTCATGCCCCACTCGGCCACGATGATCAGCACCTTGAACTGCGCCGAAGTCACACCGTAGATCTCAAGGTGCTGGTCCAGGATGCGGTCTTTCAGGCTATTGGCGCGGCCCAGCAACATGCCGATCTGGCTGTCGTGGAAGTTTTCAGGCGTGAAATGGCTCATCGGGAAAGGCAGATAACTGCTCAGGCAGAAGATATTGCAAGATATTACTGCCTAGGCAGCTAATGTCAAGACACCTATCAGGGGGCTAACTACCTGAGCTGCATTTTTCCTTCATTCGCGAGCTATCGCCGGATGGCCGGCCCCGCCGCTTCCTACCAGGTTTCTAGGAAGCGGCGGGGCCGGCCATCCGGCGGAGCTCGCGAATAGGTTTAACGGGGGAAAGCGAATCAGGCAGGAATGCCGCTATGAAAGCGCAATTCCTCATCCGGGCTTTCGATCAAGGCCACTTCCGCCTCGCGAACCTTGGCGATGGTGTTTTGAATGTCGGCGGCATCGCCGTAGTGATAGGCCAGCTTCAGGTAACCCTGGAAATGCCGGGCTTCACTCTTGAGCAGGCCGTGATAAAAACCGCCCAGGTCCGCGTCCAGGTGTGGCACCAGCGCTTCGAACCGTTCGCAGCTGCGGGCTTCGATAAACGCGCCGACCACCAGGGTATCCACCAGTTTGACCGGCTCATGGGAGCGCACCAGCTTGCGCAGGCCCGAGGCATAGCGGCCGGCATTGAGAGGCCGTAGCGGCACGCCACGCTTTTTCATCCAGCGCAGCACCTGCTCGTGGTGCACCAGCTCCTCGCGCGCCAGGCGGGACATGAAATGGATGAGGTCAACATGGGTGTTGTACTTGGCAATCAGGCTGAGCGCCGTGGACGCGGCCTTGAACTCACAGTTCTTGTGATCAATGAGCAGGGTTTCCTGGTCTGCCACTGCGGCATCGACCCAGGCCTGGGGCGTACGGCAACCAAGGAACTCATGAATTTCGGGCAGCATGCGCCGTCTCGTGTGGCTGGAAAACGGCGCAGTATACGCGCGTCATGCTTGGGGCAGTGATACGGGTTATCCGGGCGTGAACCACAACTCGTTCAGGTCGTACAGGTGGTGATAGCCCGGTTCGCCCCGATGCCCGAGGAGCAACGTTCGGCCTTCGATTTGTGGTGCAAGCCCCTGCGCCATAAGCGTGAGGTTCGCTTCATTGAACTGCACAGCCAACGCCGGCGTGGCAGCCATACCCTGCCAGATGGCTCGCTCAAGCGCAGCGAACTCGTTCCAGGCCTGCCCAACCAGGGAGGCGGTGAGCACCGAAGGTAACCCGGTACCAGCGGCCAATGCCGTATTCAGCCAGCCCTCCTCGCTTGCCTGCCCCGCTCCGGCGGTGACACCTGGCGTATCTTGCAGCCGCGTGCAGCTGAGGTAGAGCGGAGCAACACCCGACCCCGGTGGAAACCGAACGACGTACTCACGATACCCCTTCAATGACGCCGGGCCCACAGGCTGTGGCTCAAACCACTTCCCTGCGCCTGCGGTCTTGAATTGCGGAAGCTCGTTCGTAAATGCATTGAGGCGGGAAAGCAAAGGCAGGTCTGCGCGCCATTGAAGCGTTTCTCCAGTCGGCAGCGTAAGGATGTAACCCTTTCGTCCTGGCAACGCCTCGCATTCCAGTACGGGTACCTCTTGCGATAACCCTGCAAAGGATTGGCATAGGGTGAGCCGGAAGTACCCATCGACTGCACGCATCAACAGCCGGTAGGGCACCGCAACCGTACTGCGGTGCAATGCGGTGGTAGCCAGCGTCGGCGCAAGGATCTCAAGCGGTGCCGTCACCAGATACGGGTCGCCCCGCCAGGGCTCCCTGGCGAACTCGTAGATATACGAGCAGGTAGCGGGTGACCAGGCAGCGTTGGTGCCCGCTGTGTAGGTGGCGACTGCTGACAGCGTCAGCATGGACAGTCCGCTGTCCGGAGCAGAAAACAGCGCGGTGATCGCCCGGACCGGGTGGCAGATCAGCGGCCGGGCCGTGGCATCGGCCAGGGGAATGTCGTATTCCAGTGGCAATGTGTTCGCCCGGCGTAACACCGACGTAGCGCGGACCCAGGCGCGAGCCCCCTCGGCCAGCGCCGCTTGCGCAGCGGGCATGAGATGCGTAATGGATGCCTGAATACTCTGCATACGCCCGTCGTGCCGGGCCAACCATTGCCGCCCCTGGGCTACCCAGGCGTCCCACCCCTGCGCGGGCATGGGTGCAGGGCGATTGATGTTCCGAGCCTCTACCAGATCATAGATAAGCCGCCGGCTGAAGCGGGTGGACCGATCCGTTGGCACAAGGCGTTCAAGCACACCACCTAGAGAATTGACTGCGCTGCGCAACTGTATACAAAGCGCCCAGTCATGTGGGGGCTCTTGCGCGATCAGCGATCGAATCTGCGCCAGGTGCGTGAAGCCGTCTACCAATTCGCGCTCGGTCTTGCGTTCCCCCCTGATCAAACTGGTGATGTCATGGCCGAGGCTGGGATCACCCTGCCCGGCAATCAGCTGCTCCGCCCGCTGTGCCTCCCGCTGGGCCATGGCTTCGTCTATCGGTACCAACGGGGGCTCGCCGGCTGGCCCGCCGCCGGGCTTCAGGCCTGGGCGTAGCCTGCCCCTGCAGGCTTTGATGTTTGCCATGAGATCGGCCGGTGTATGCACTTGGGGCGTGAAACGCCGACCAGACGCAAACACGAGACCCAAGTCCCAGTCAGGCGCATCGACCAATTCATCCAGTTGCGCAATCAATGCTTCATGATCGGCCGCATCGCCCTGCACCCAGAACACCTGCTCGCATACCGCCAGAAACTCCTGCTCGGTGTAATCTTCGTACCGTTCCTTGAGCATAAGTGTAACTCCTTGTCTGACTGGCGCACCGCAGGAAAGGCGGCGCGCCATTTTATTACTTCTCCAATTTATTCCTCGCTCAAACCTGGCAGACCGTTTTCCAAGCGCCAGCGTTCGACTTCGGCGATGATTCCTTCGGGGGTGGCGTCTGCGCCTGGCTGCGGCCAAAACAAAAGGTCCGACCCCGCCGGGTGCTGGGAAAGCTCTTCAAATCTAAAAATAGCATCAGTTAGTTTATCCTCAGTTGCGGACTCATCCGCGATGTATCTGTCGATGAGCAGTATGGAGCTCATTAGTTCTTTACGTGAATAAGTCATGCTTCCCCCTACTGACTGTGCTGTTCGATGTGAGCATTAGGCGTCAAGATCACCAAGTTATCCAGATCATATACCTGACCACCCTCGCTGATCTGCCTTACATGATGAACTTCATATGTAATCCGCCGTCCTCGACGCTCTCCTTTTTGCACTTGCGGAGCGTTACCCTTACTTGCAAGTTCTCGATTCCTAGGCGCCCAATCGCTGATAATGCCGTCCTCCCGACCCACTTCCCTCCAGAATGCCTTACGGAAGCTATCGAACGACGCGAAACTCCGCCCCCTCAACCGCTCAGCCACACTTGCCGGAACAGGCACACCCACGGTGTTTACCCGTGCGGCCAGCCATTGCCCCTCTACTGCCTGCCCTGCCCCGCTCACCACACCTGGGGCGTAACGCCGCCAGGCCTCGCTGAACATCACGTATTCAGGAGGTAGCCCGGAGTCGGCGGGATAGATGACTATGAAATCATCTATGTCCCAGTCGTGAAGCCCCGGATATGTTTCCAGCTGTGGCGCGGCGATCGGCTCGCCGTTGCCGGTGTACAAGCCCACAAGGGCGGGAGTGATCGGGAGGGTGGTGCCGCCCAGGCTTTCGGCCCCCGGCGCGCTTGCGGGGGTCCAGGTCAGGCGGCGGCCGCTTGCGGCATCATCGATGAGCGACCAGCTGCCGGTGCTGGAATCCAGCTGCGCCTGGAGGACTCGCACCTCACGCCCCACACCTTCAGTACCCGTGCGGGTGACGAACAGCGAAGCGCCGCCGTATTCGGTGATGGAGCCGATTCGATAAGGCAGCTCTACCGAGGTAGCAACGGCTTCGCCGACAAGGCCTTGAGGCTGATCAGGTGACAACCACTCCAGCGGCAGGCTTAACGCGATCCCGGGGGGAAACTCGCCCTCGGGCGTTTCAAACGCCAGGTCCAGGAAATCCACTGCCACTTCGCCGTCATCGGCAACCTGAAGTTCGCCGAGCGCGGAACGCAGGCTAATTTCCAGGGAGGCGCCAGCATCGTTGCTCAGCGGTACTTCACCCGCCGGGCTCAACAGAAAGGCGCCAGACGTGGCCAAGGGGCGCGTGTGACTGAATCGGTTGGCCGCGCGTAGCCAGTGCGCAGCCGCCTCGTTTGCCCGAGCCGCTTGCTCAGCTTGCTGTTTAAGGGCGCGTTCCTGCTCAAGCGCTGCCGTGGCCTCGGCGCGAGCGCTCGCTTGGGCGGCAGCCAACCGTTCGGCATGTTCGGGGTACGCCGACAGCCAGGGTGTGCGTACGGGCTCATCCGCCCCGAGCAAAGGCTGGCCACCCTCAACGCCGAGCCTCAGATTATCGAGGCTATAGGCGTCGCCGAGGGTTTCAGGCGGCTGGGCATAGCGCAGCTCCAGGGTGCGCCGCGTCGCAGACCATTGCGACCGCGGCAGTATCGGCGGGTAGCCCTTGCGCAACCGATTGCGGGTGATCTCGCTGACGCCCTGCGTTTCATCAACCCTCTGCGACAGCGCGCGCCACACCTCAGCCGACAGCGCGTCGGTCGACGCGAAGGTTCGCCATTTCAACGAGGCCGCGACGGCTGCAGGCAGGTGGGGCGAAGCGGGGTTGGCCAAGAGGCGGCCGAGGTCAAGCGTGCCCTGACCATCCCCCGTAGCCACGCCTGGCCCGGTGAGCGGGTCTTCGAATGCAACGTAACAGGGGCCGATTCCCGCCTCGACGGGGAACACAAGGATGCAGTCGTTGAAGCGCGTGGAGGCGCCATCCGGAACCGTAGCGGCGCCTAGGTGCGCCAGGCTTGTAACGCCGCGCAGTGCGGGGGCCGGCTCCACGGGCAAGGTGGTAGCGGCGGACTTTTCTACCTGCAGGGTTGGCGCAGCGAGGTCCGGCCCACGCACTTCATACGTTTGCGTTTCTGCTTGCCATTGGGCATGACGTACCGGGACCTGCGCGGGGATCACTCCCCCTGTGGGCACCACATGAACGGCGGTCTGGCCGTGGAGGGTTTCTGCCTTGAGCCGATAGTCGAGCTCGACAGCGGCAACGTTGGCCGACACAGCCGCGGCATTGCCTTGCCCCATGTCAGTCAGCGGCAGCGCCACCGCGAATCGACGCCGTTGCTCAGGGGTAAGCTCGCCGTCCCCCAATGCCGGGGAGTACATCAGCAAGGTCCAGAAAGGGGGTTTGCGAAGCAGGTCCACCGCAGGCTTTACAAACGCTCCGGCTTCGCGGAGGGCGTTCAATCCCAGGCGAAGCGCTTCTGCGCGAATCGCTTCGGTAGCGCCTGAAATGATGGCGGGGCCAGCAAGCGTCGCCGCGCCTATGCGCACGGTCTGCTGGTGTTGCAGGTCACGCTCGCGAGCGGCTTGCCGTATCGTCTGCAACGCTTGCACGTCGATGTCCCGACGCGCATCTATTTCGCGGTAGCGAGCCTGAGCTTCCTGAGCCGTGCGCCAGCTGGCATCCAGCGCCGCTACCTCACGGGCCAATGCCGCGGCGCGTTCGTTCAGCCGAGCGAGCCGGTTGTTGACCGCCTCCGCCTGCTGTGCAGCCAGCATCGCTGCACGCCACGCCTCATGAGCGGGATCGCCCTCGGCGAGCACTTTTTCAAGATAGTGTTGCTCTGGGTGGGCAGCAGGGTCGTCACCATAAAAGCGCCTCGCCTGGGCCAACAAATGATCGCGCTCTGCTACGAGGGCCTGGCTGAACTGGCCGACGGCCGCCTGCTCTTGTTGCAGATAGGCGTGGCCAGGGATATCAGACAAGGCTGCGGTGGGCGGGAGCCCGTGCCGAATCAAGCCCTCTCTGACGTCCGCCTCAAGGCGTTCAGCAGCCAGCTGCCTGGCATTGGCCACTTCATGCAGCTGCGCCTGGTAGCGCCGTTGGAAGGCCTCGCGCCGAGCCGTCTCGGCTGCGGCGTCACGTGCCTGGCGTTCCTTTTCGAGGGCCGCCCGATGGGCAGCTTCACGGGCCCGGCGTGCGGCTAACCTGCGCTTGCGCCGCTTTCGGCTGGAGCCCCCTGCCCCACCGATGAAAGCAGGCCCGAAAAACCCCCCGTTACCGCTACCGGACGACACGGGCCCCGATCGGATGGTGACGTAGCCGTCATCCTTGTAGTAGCCATCACTCATAAGCACCTCCTTGGTGGAGGTACTAGGATCGAGGCGTCAAGAGAGGTGGCTGAGGTAGATAGCTATACCGCAGGGTGTGGAAGAAAGAGGGTTACCGCAGCGCCTACTCCAACCCTTCCAGCAAAAACGCAGGGGCGATGTAGCGCTGGTAATGGGCTTCGGACAGAAGGAAGAATTCCCGATCGATGGCGTCACGCAGGGCGGGCAGGTCCCAGTCGCGAAATTCGGGCAGCAGTACGATGCCGTAGGCGTCCAGCTGGTTGATCACCCGGGCGCCGCGGGCGATCAGTTGATAGGCCCAGCAGTATTCGGACTGTTGCGGCTGGAAGCGGATCTGCCGTTGTTCGAGCTGCAAGCGCAGGCGTGCCGGGTCGAACACCTCGAGCTTGCCCTCCATCACCTGCGCCAGCAGTTGCTCCAGGCGCAGCCATACGGCGCGTTTCTGCTCGTCGTCGTAGGTGTTCCAGTGGATCACTTCATGGTGAAAACGTTTGCAACCACGGCACACCAGGTCCCCGTAGACAGTGGAGCACAGGCCTACACAAGGCGTTTTGATCGTTGATTTGGCCATGGCAATAAGGGCATCGGCGAAGCGGCGGGCCGCCTATCTTAGCCCTTCGTCGTAGTGCTTTCACCTCTTGCTGGCGAACGGGCAACTTACTTTCGGGGAAATTTTGCCGTAGAATCGTTCGGCCTGCTTGAAGGCACCAATGTCCATCTGGAAGCTGTTTTCAAAGCGTCACGAGCACAGTCGATCCGTCAGAATGCAGTGGCACGGTTCCCCTCCTCACCGTGCCAGCCCTCATCCGCTCAGCATTCTGCCGGCGTAAAACTTTGAAAGCAGCTTCTGCCTGGCACTCATCGACACTCCGGTCAATCGGCTTCAAAAGCCGCATGGCCCCGGCGTGCGAGGGTGCCGCTGGATAAGCGTCCCACGCGGGACCACTGATGAGGGTAATAACTGTGCTTGAAGCCTACCGCAAACACTCCGAAGAGCGTGCCGCCCAGGGTATCGTGCCCCAGCCGCTGAACGCCGAACAAACCGCAGGCCTGGTCGAGCTGCTGAAGAACCCGCCCGCCGGCGAAGAAGCTTTCCTGGTAGACCTGATCACCAACCGCGTACCGCCGGGAGTGGACGAAGCCGCCTACGTGAAGGCCGGCTTCCTGTCCGCGCTGGCGAAGGGCGAAGCCAACTCGCCGCTGATCGACAAGAAGCGCGCCACCGAACTGCTGGGCACCATGCAGGGCGGCTACAACATCCATACCCTGGTCGACCTGCTGGACGACGCCGAGCTGGGCAGCGTGGCTGCCGAACAACTCAAGCACACCCTGCTGATGTTCGACGCCTTCCATGACGTGGCCGAGAAAGCCAAGAACGGCAACGCCCACGCCAAGGCCGTGCTGCAATCGTGGGCCGACGGTGAGTGGTTCACCAAGCGCCCTGCGATCGCCGACAAGTACACCCTGACCGTGTTCAAGGTACCTGGCGAAACCAACACCGACGACCTCTCCCCGGCCCCGGACGCCTGGTCGCGCCCAGACATCCCGCTGCACGCCCTGGCCATGCTGAAAATGGCCCGCGACGGCATCGTGCCCGAGCAGCAAGGCGCCATCGGCCCGCTCAAGCAGATCGAAGAAGTGAAAGCCAAGGGCTTCCCGGTTGCCTACGTGGGTGACGTGGTCGGTACCGGCTCCTCGCGTAAATCGGCCACCAACTCGGTGCTGTGGTTCTTCGGCGACGACATCCCGTACGTGCCGAACAAGCGCGCCGGTGGCTTCTGCTTCGGTACCAAGATCGCCCCGATCTTCTACAACACCATGGAAGACGCCGGCGCCCTGCCGATCGAGTTCGACGTGTCGAACCTGAACATGGGCGACGTGATCGACGTGTACCCGCACGCTGGCAAGGTGTGCAAGCACGGCACCGATGAAGTGTTGGCCACCTTCGAGCTGAAAACCCCTGTGCTGCTGGACGAAGTCCGCGCCGGCGGCCGTATTCCGCTGATCGTGGGTCGTGGCCTCACCGACAAGGCACGCGCCGAACTGGGCCTGCCAACGGCCAACCTGTTCAAGCTGCCGGAAGCCCCGGTCGACACTGGCAAGGGTTACACCCTGGCTCAGAAGATGGTCGGCAAGGCCTGTGGCGTCGAGGGCGTGCGCCCTGGCACCTACTGCGAACCGAAGATGACCACCGTCGGCTCCCAGGACACCACTGGCCCGATGACCCGCGACGAGCTCAAAGACCTCGCGTGCCTGGGCTTCTCCGCTGACCTGGTGATGCAGTCCTTCTGCCACACCGCGGCCTACCCCAAGCCGATCGACGTCACCACGCACCACACCCTGCCGGACTTCATCCGCACCCGTGGCGGCGTGTCGCTGCGCCCGGGCGACGGCATCATCCACAGCTGGCTGAACCGCATGCTGCTGCCGGACACCGTCGGCACCGGTGGTGACTCCCACACCCGCTTCCCGATCGGTATCTCCTTCCCGGCAGGTTCCGGCCTGGTCGCGTTCGCCGCCGCCACTGGCGTGATGCCACTGGACATGCCGGAATCCGTACTGGTTCGCTTCAAGGGCAAGATGCAACCTGGCATCACCCTGCGCGACCTGGTGCATGCGATTCCGTACTACGCCATCCAGAAAGGCCTGCTCACCGTCGAGAAGAAAGGCAAGAAGAACGCCTTCTCCGGCCGCATCCTGGAAATCGAAGGCCTGGACGACCTGACCGTCGAGCAGGCATTCGAGCTGTCCGATGCCTCGGCCGAGCGTTCCGCGGCGGGCTGCACCATCAAGTTGCCGGAAAAGGCCATCGCCGAGTACCTGCAGTCCAACATCACCCTGCTGCGCTGGATGATCAGCGAAGGCTACGGCGATGCCCGTACCCTGGAACGCCGCGCTCAGGCGATGGAAGCCTGGATCGCCAACCCGGAACTGCTGGCCGCCGACGCTGATGCCGAATACGCTGAAGTGATCGAGATCGACCTGTCCGAAGTGAAAGAGCCTGTGCTCTGCGCACCGAACGACCCGGACGACGCCCGCCTGCTGTCCACCGTGGCTGGCGAGAAGATCGACGAAGTGTTCATCGGCTCGTGCATGACCAACATCGGCCACTTCCGCGCCGCGGGCAAGTTGCTGGACAAGGTTAAGGGTGCCATCCCGACTCGCCTGTGGCTGTCGCCGCCCACCAAGATGGACGCGCACCAGCTCACCGAAGAAGGCTACTACGGCATCTACGGCAAAGCCGGCGCGCGCATGGAAATGCCAGGTTGCTCGCTGTGCATGGGTAACCAGGCACGCGTAGCCGCCAACTCCACGGTGGTGTCCACCTCCACCCGTAACTTCCCCAACCGTCTGGGCGATGGTGCCAACGTGTACCTGGCCTCCGCGGAACTGGCGGCAGTTGCGTCGATCATGGGCAAGCTGCCTACGGTCGAGGAGTACATGCAGTACGCGCAGAACATCGACAGCATGGCTGCCGACGTTTACCGCTACCTGAGCTTCGACCAGATCGCCGATTTCCGTGATGCTGCGGAAAAGGCCAAGATCCCGGTCGTTCAGGCGTAAGGCTTTGAGCTGCAAGTTGTAAGCTTCAAGCTGCAAGAAAAACCCGCCGTCACTGGCGGGTTTTTTTATGGGCGAGGTTTCATCGTTCCTACGCGGCCAATGCATCCCCTATCAGCGTGAGGTCGACGCCTTGAGCCGGAGCAGGCGCAGCCTCAGGCGCAAACACAAGATTCTGTGAAGCGAGGGTCTGGCGAAAATCCCCCGCCAGCGCCACTTCGAACCGGTTGCCTTCGTCGTCTGGTTCAGTGGAGCGCAGGTAGGTACGGTCACTCGTTACGCTGTAGGCAAGCTTCAGCGTGCCCGCTGTGCCATCACCCAGCCCGGTAAACCCCAGCGCCGATACGTCTATGCGGTCGGCGGAGACGAGGAAATCCTGGATCACGTCCACCCCGGTGTGGGTGCTGTCACCCACCTGCCGGTAAAGAAAAGTATCAGCCCCGGCGTCGCCGGTAAGCAGGTCGCCACCGCCCTCACCTTGGATTACATCATCACCGGCGTCTGCATGGAGGTCGTCCCGCTGTGCGCTCCCGATCAACACATCGTCGAGCAGGGTGCCATAGCTAAAAGTCCTGGGTGCATCGGTAGCGCCTGTTTGCGGCGTTGACGGGGCCAGGATAAACGCATCGGCCAATGACGGAACGAAGCCTGGATGCAGCCCATCCTCATAGGCATCCAGCAGGGTAATGACGAAACGGTTTCCCGCCGCGTCGGCCTCCAGGGATTCGACCGTGGTACGGTCGGTCGCAGCGTCGTAGGTCACTCTGAGGCTACCGTCATGGCCATCCCCTATACGGGTAAAGCCCAAGGCGGAGACGTCAATCAGGTCCGCTTCCGTCATGCTGAGGTCAGCTATCATGTCGATGTGTTCGGTGTGGCTCGCCGTGTTGATGCCAGAGTCGGCCATACGCGTGTATACCCATGTGTCCTGGCCTGCGCCACCCGTCAGGCGATCTGCGCCACTTCCCCCCTGCAAGCGATCGTCACCCGCGCCGCCGGTCAGCGTGTCATCACCCCCGCGCCCTACCAGCAGCTCACCGTTGAGGCGTGTGGCGATAAGCGTATCAGGGCCGCCGGTGCCGTTTTGGCGGCCAACGAAATCAGCATCGGCCAGGCGGTCGCGGTAATCGCCCGCGAGCGCCAGCTTGAACCGATAGCCATCGGCGTCGGCGTCCAGGCTTTGCAGGTAGGTGGTTTCGTTGCTGGTGTTGTAGGTCAGTTGCACAGTGCCGTTGTGCCCATCGCCCAGCCCGTGCAAGCCCAGCGCAGCGAGGTCGAGGTAGTCTTGTCCGGGGGCGAAATCCAGGAGGCGATCATGCGCATCCCCTGTGCTGCTGGCGTAGCTATCCTGCCGACGGGCATACACAAACACATCGTCGCCCGCGCCGCCGGTGAGGCGGTCCGCGCCCTTGTCACCCTGGAGCACATCGTCGCTCTCTGCGCCATCGAGAGTGTCGCGGCCGGCGCCCGCCTTCAACACCTCGATGGCGGCGGTCCCGGTGAGATGGTCTGTGGCCCGCGTACCCACTAACGTGAAAGCGGGCAGCGAGGAAAACAGATTCAGATAGGCCTGGTCAGTCGCCAGATGCCCGCTACGCAAGTTGCTGAGGGTGTTACCCACCCCGGCGCGGTAGGGGTCTTCGCTGGCAGGTGCCTGGCGGTCGTCCAAGCCGTAGGTTGACTGCTCGCCGCCAACGATAGTGTTTCTGGCCAGGTCCAGCACGTTATCAGCGCTGTAAACCCTCCCCTCGCTATTGGTGTAGCTGCCGACCAGGATTTCCGCGGCCGGGCCGGCTTGCGCGTTACCGTGCACATAGTTGCTGTACACCTTCTGCTCGTGCGTGCCCAGCAAGGCGATGCCCTGGCGGCCGTTGTCGTAGATCTCGACCTCACTGATGGTGCCGCCCCTGAACCCTTGGATACTGATGCCCGTACCGCCATTGCCATGCACCTTACCGCCAACAATGCCTTCCTGCTGCCAGCGGGACCGCTCCGGGTCAGGCTGGTCTACCCCGGTGATCACCAGGCCGCTGCCTGCATTGTCGTACGCATCGTTGCTGCCGAACGTGAACGCTTGCTCCCTGCTAGGCGGCAGGCTTGCGCTGGTGTAGGCAGCCGCCACCACATTGAAACCATCGCCGCCGTTGCGATACGCCTCGTTGTCACGGAAGCTGATGGTGTCGTCGCGCACCTGCCGGGGCTGGAACTCGGTGGCAAAGCCATCGCCGTCGTTGTCATGGGCCAGGCTGTCGTTCACGTTCGTTGCGAACGTGAGCGCCTGGGCGCGCAGGCCATCGCCGCTCAAGTGCTGCAGTTCAACCCCGGCCAGGGTAAGGCCAACGGTATGCGCTGTATCGCCGGTGGCACTGCCGGTCACGATGCCGTCGACCGTACCGCCGGTGTTGCCCTTGTTGCCGTCGAGCGTGAGGTTGCGGATAGAGGCATTGAGCGTATTGGCGTCACTCACGGTGTGGATCAGCCCCGCGATGTCTTCGCTTGAGCCATCGGCCAGCTTGAGTATGGCCAGGCCCATCCGCTCGCCATTGAGGTTCACATTACTCTTGAGGGTAAGGCAGCCCCCATCGTCGTTCGCGCCACTGAGCATGTAGGTTCCCTGCGGCACATACACTTGGCCGCCGCCTGCCTTGGCGGCGGCATCGATCGCCTGCTGAATGGCCTGGGTATCGTCGGCGATGCCATCGCCTTTCGCGCCGTAGTCGCGCACGTTGAAGAGTCTTGCCATGACCGCTACCTCCGTCTCGAAATAGGGGTCAGGCCGAATTTTCCAGAGGCGGGGACGTGTTACTGCAACAGACTGATGCACGCGCAGCGCGGCTTGGAGGGCACAACCCCGAAAGGGTACAGGGGAGCGTAGCTCAGCAAGCCGAAGGCAGTGGGGGTAGCGACGGGCAGCCCGGTTCCGGTTCGAACGCGTCCTGGGGGAAGTGGAAATAACGGCTACGCTTACACGCCTATCTGGAAAAAGGAGCACATGGATGAAAACCCGAACATTGGGCCAAGGCCTGGAGGTATCGGCCATTGGCCTGGGCTGTATGGGCATGAGCTTCGCCTATGGCGGAGCGCCGGAAGCCGAATCGATCAAAACCCTGCACCATGCTTTGGAGTTGGGCGTGACCTTCTGGGATACGGCTGAGGTATACGGCCCGTTCGAGAACGAGGAGCTGCTGGGCAAGGCGCTGAAAGGCCGCCGTGACCAAGTGCAAGTGGCCACCAAGTTCGGTTTCAAGATTTCTGACCAAGGCATCGGGCGGGAACGTATCGCCGGGGTAGACAGCCGCCCGGAGCATATCCGCGAGGCGGTGGAAGGCTCGCTCAAGCGGCTGGGCATCGAAACCATCGACCTGCTGTACCAGCACCGGGTGGACCCTGCCGTGCCGATCGAGGATACGGTGGGCGCCATGGCCGAGCTGGTCAATGCAGGCAAGGTCCGCTTCCTCGGATTATCAGAGGCCTCGGCCACCACGCTGCGGCGCGCCCATGCCGTGCACCCGATCACGGCGCTGCAGTCGGAGTATTCACTGTGGTATCGCGAAGCTGAAAAGGAAGTGCTGCCTACCTGCGCCGAACTGGGCATCGGGTTTGTGCCATACAGCCCGTTGGGCCGAGGGTTCCTTACGGGCAAGTTGAAGGTCGAGGAGCTGGACGAGAAAGACATGCGCCGAGGCTTGCCACGCTTCCAGGACGTAGCCCTCAAGCAGAACATGCGCTTGGTAGACGCCTTGAATCAGCAGGCTGAACAACGCGGCTGCACTGCGGCGCAGCTCGCGCTGGCTTGGCTGCTCGCGCAAAAACCCTGGATTGCACCCATACCGGGAGCAAGAAAGATTCACCACCTGGCGGATAACGCCGGTGCTGCCGGCATTGAGCTGGACAGCGACACGCAACAAGCCATTTCTCAAGCCTTGCCAGCCGACGCTATCGTGGGTGAGCGGTACGATGAAAAGAACCAGCGCATGACCAACCTGTGAAGTGGCGCCGGGGCTACCGCAAAGCAGGCGCCCCGGCGATAAAACCTCATAGCTCAGTAATGATCTGCCCCTGGAAATGGACGATATCGCCGGCTTCCACGTTCAGAAAGCGCACGCGCCGGGCGCTTTGAGCGGGATGGAACGACGTCCAGAAACCTCCCTGTGGCTCACTCAAGGCACCCACTCGATAGCCCCGGTGATCGCGCAGTACGAATTCGAAGGTGTCTGGGTCTGCCTGATTGCCTTCGAGCTCGATCTTCCAGAGGTCGGACACCTCGGCAACCTTGTAGAACCCCACATAGCCATTGCGGCTGATCCCGACCTTTGCCCCGTCATACCGGGTACCTGGCGCGGCACTGATGTTGTAATACAGGCGGTTACCCGCCGTTTTGACATAGTCGAAACGGAACAAGGTGCCTTCTTCCTGGTCGCTCTGAATCAGCCATCCATCCCCAGCCAGGGATGAGTCCTGCAAATAACCGACCGGATAAAAACCCTCTCCGGTGGTGCTCAGCAGTGTTGCAATAAAGGACTTTCCTGCGATATCGGCCATTTGGGCCTCCTGTGGCTCGCTTATGTTGACGTAGGCGCTTTCTCAAGCGCGGTGTGAACATAAGCGGGCCACAGGCCCCTTCACAGCCGGAACCATGCCCTCCCCGAGAGAAGGGCCGGGTTCACTCAGGCCACGGTGTGAGACACCGCGGGGCTGAGCGCAAGGTCGGCCAGCTCGCGGTTGGCCACGGCATACATGGCGTAATCGCTGCCGGTTGCCGCGCGAAGGTCATCGAGGATGGCGCGCCAGCGTTCTACATGCACCCGATGCTGTTCCAGCCACAGGGATACCCTGGCGTCCACGTCCTCCGGCGCGTCCTGCAATTGCAGTACCGAGATGGTGATTGCCCGCTGCTGCAGGTCCAGATCATCGCGGAACGCCTCCCGCGCCAGCGCTTGCCAGTTGCTCTGCACCGGCAGGCTGCTGATCTGTTGCAGGTACCAGTTCAGGTCCAGCGCACTGCCGCTGGCGAAGAACGCCTTGGCCACGCTGGCGGCGCTTTGCCCGGTAAGGTCCGAGGCCTCGATGATCGGCAGCAGGTTATAGAGGTAGGTGGTACCCGCGACCATGCGCGCCAGCAATTCGGGCACCCCTGCCTCCACGTACGCCTGGTAGCGGGTTTCCCACTGGCGCTGGGTTGGCCCTTGCAGCAACTCGTTGAGCTTGAGGCCCAACGCGGTGATGTGCGGGCCGAAATGCGCCACGTCACGGCCAGCGTCCTGGTCACTGCGGCGGTTGCGCAGGAACCAGCGCGTTGCCCGGCGCCCAAGGCGCATCAGCTCTTCCATGAGGCTGAGCTGGATATCGGCGGGCACCTGGTAGTCCAGCGCTTCGATCTGACGGAACCAATGGGGCAAGTGGAAGATGTCACGCACTACTACATAGGCGCCGGCCACGTCTGCCGCGCTCATGCCAGTGGACTCCTTCAACCGCTGCACGAAGGTGATGCCCATGTGGTTCACCAGGTCGTTGGCGATCTGGGTGCTCACGATTTCGCGCTTCAGGCGATGGCGGCGCATGGCCGGGCCGTACTTGGCCACCAGGCTGGGCGGGAAGGCTGTTTCCATGTCCCGGGTGAGGTAGTCGTCATCCGGTACGCGGGAGTTGAGCAGGGTCTCCTTGAGGTCGATCTTGCTGTAGGAGATCAACACGCACAGCTCGGCACGGGTCAGGCCTTGGCCGGCCGCGGCGCGTTCGGCCAGCTGTTCTTCGTTGGGCAGGAACTCGATGGCCCGGTCCAGCTTGCCCCGGCTTTCAAGGTCGGCGATCAACCGCTTGTACTCGGCCAGGCGATCGTTGGCGCGGCGAGCGGCAATGGACAGCGCCTGGGTCTGCTTGTAGTTGTTGCCGAGCACCAGGTGCGCAACCTCATCGGTCATGCTACCCAGCAGTTCGTTGCGCTGCTTCTCGGTAAGGTCGCCTGCGGCTACCGCCTCGTTGAGCAGGATCTTGATGTTCACTTCATGGTCGGAGCAGTCAACGCCGCCGGCATTGTCGATGAAGTCAGTGTTGGTAGCGCCGCCGTTGAGGCCGAACTCCACTCGGCCCAGCTGGGTCATGCCCAGGTTGCCGCCCTCGCCCACCACCTTGCAGCGAAGCTCGTCGCCATTCACGCGCAGCGCATCGTTGGCCTTGTCGCCCACGTCGGCGTGGCTTTCCTCGCTGGACTTCACATAGGTGCCGATACCACCGTTCCACAGCAGGTCCACCGGGGCCTTGAGCAAGGCGTGCAACAGCTCGGTCGGGGTGAGGCGGTCAGCCTTGATGTCGAACCGGGCTTTCATTTCCGCGCTGATAGCGATGCTTTTGGCGCTGCGCTGGAAGATACCACCACCGGCAGAAATCAACGAAGCGTCGTAGTCGCTCCAGGCCGAGCGTGGCAGGTTGAACAGGCGCTGGCGCTCTGCAAAGCTGCTGGCCGCATCCGGGTTGGGGTCGATGAAAATATGCAGGTGGTTGAAAGCCGCCACCAGTTGCAACTTGTCGGACATCAGCAGGCCATTGCCGAACACATCGCCGGCCATGTCGCCGATACCGATCACGCTGATGTTGTCTTTCTGCACATCGATGCCACGCTCACGGAAGTGGCGCTGCACGCCCACCCAGGCACCGCGGGCGGTGATGCCCATGCCTTTGTGGTCATAGCCGGCCGAACCACCGGAAGCGAAAGCGTCGCCCAGCCAGAAGCCGTAGCTCAGGGCAATGCCGTTGGCGATGTCGGAGAAGGTCGCAGTGCCTTTGTCCGCGGCGACCACCAGGTATGGGTCGTCGCTGTCGTGACGCACCACGTTGGCCGGCGGTACCACTTCGCCTTCCTTGAGGTTATCGGTGATGTCCAGCAAGCCGGAAATGAAGATCCGGTAGCAGGCGATCGCCTCGTTCTGCACCTCGTCGCGGCTGCCGCCCTGGGGCAAGCGCCGCGGAATGAACCCGCCCTTGGCGCCCAGTGGCACGATCACGGAGTTTTTCACCTGCTGCGCCTTCACCAGGCCCAGCACTTCGGTACGGTAGTCTTCTTCTCGGTCCGACCAGCGCAGGCCACCGCGGGCCACGTTGCCGAAGCGCAGGTGCACCCCTTCCACTCGCGGGGAGTACACGAAGATCTCGAACTTGGGCACCGGCCGTGGCAGCTCTGGAATCAGCGCCGGGTTGAACTTGAAGCTGAAATAGCGCTTGGGCTGGCCGTTGGCGTCGGGCTGATAGAAGTTGGTGCGCTGGGTGGCCTTGATCAGGTCCAGGTAGCGCCGCAGGATACGGTCCTCGGCGAGCACCTGAACGTCGTCCAGTGCGGTGAGGATCGCCTGCTCCAGCCGCTGCTGCTTGTCGTCCAGGTCGTCGCCGGCCAACTTGCGGGCCAGGTAGAAGCGGGTTTTGAACAGGCGGGTAAGCTCGCGGGCGATGTCCGTGTGGTTGTTCAGCGCGGCGGCGATGTACCCAAGGTCGAAGCCCAGGCGGATCTGCTTCAGGTAGCGGGCGTAGGCACGCAGCAGCGCCACGTCTCGCCACGGCAGGCCGGCGGTGAGCACCAGCCGGTTGAAGGCATCGTTCTCTGCCTCACCGTTGACGATGTGCACGAACGCATCCTGCAAGGTGTCGTTGAGCTGTTGCAGGTCCAGTTTCAGGCCTTCGGCGTAGGTGAAGGCAAAATCGTGAATCCAGAACTCGCGGCCGTTGCGATTGCGCAGGCGGTATGGGAATTCACCCAGCACGCGCAGGCCGAGGTTTTCAAGGATCGGCAGTACGTCCGAGAGCGCCAGCGGGACGTCGGCGTGGTACAGCTTGCAATGTAACTGGCGCTCGCCACCCTGGGCCAACGGTTGGTAGAAGCTCATCACCAGTGGCCGCGCATCCGAAAGCGCCTGCAGGTGCTGCATGTCGACCACGGCCGAATGCGCGGCAAACCGCTCGCGATAGCCGGCCGGGAAGCCTTTCGGGAACTCGGCCAGCAGGTTGGTGCCCTGGGCCTCGCCGAAGTTTTCGATGGTGAGGGCGTGATAGTCGTCCTGCCAGGAGCGGCAGGCTTGCACCACTTCGCGCTCCAGTTGCTGCGGGTCGATGTCCTGGCGGTTGGCGGGGTCTACCCGAAGAATCAGCTGTACCCGGGCCAGCACGGACTCGGAGAAGAACGTCCAGAACTCGCAGTCGCTGGCCTTGAGCCGATCCATCAACACTTGCTGGATTTTCTGCCGCACTTCGGTCGAATACACGTCACGCGGCACGTAGGCCAGGCAGTAATAGAAACGCCCGTAGGGGTCCTTGCGCAGGAAGACGCGAATCTTGGCGCGTTCCTGGATCTGCACAATGGACATCACTGTGTTGAACAGCTCATCCACAGGGGTCTGGAACAGGTCGTCACGGGGTAGCACCTCGACGACCTGAGCCAATTCCTTGCCCAGGTGTGCGCGCATGTCGAAGCCCGAGCGGCGTTCGATCTCGGCGACCTTGCTGCGCACGTACGGGATCTGCTGCACCGTAGTGGCGTATACCGCCGAGGTGTACAGGCCCATGAAGCGGCATTCCTTGATTACCCGGCCGTCGGCATCGATCTGCCGGATGGATACGTAATCAGGGTAGGCCGGACGGTGCACACGGCTGGGCTGCGCGGCCTTGGCGAAGGACAACAGCAGCGGTTCACGCAGGTATTTGACGGCAAAGTCCTCGATGCGCAGGTCTTCGGCGCTGAGGCCAACACGCAGAAGGCGCGGCAGGCCCAGGAAAGACTGCTCGTCGTACACCAGATGAGCGCCCTGGGCGTCTTCACGCACTTCGAATTCTTCGTAGCCCAGGAAGGTGAAGTTGTTGTCCACCAACCATTCGAGGAAAATCTTCACCTCAGCCTTTTCAGCGCCATCCACCGGCCAGGCACTATTGTCGACCATGGCCAGCATGTCGTGAACCCGAGCCTTCATGGGTTCGAAGTCGGCGACCGTAGCGCGTACCTCGCCCAGCACTTCCAGCAGCGCCGCCGCCAGGCCAGCCAGCCCCGCAGCCGTGGCGCAGCGGTTGATCTCCAGGTACATCAACGATTCCTGGGCAATGCCCTCGCCCTGGGTGTTCTTCGGCATCACTTCCAGCAACTCGCCGCCCGGACCGCGGCGCACGCTCAGCACTGCCGTTTGCAGGGTATGAATGCTGTAACCGCGGCGGTTGAGCTCGGTGCGCACCGAGTCCACCAGGAACGGAAGGTCCTGATGCAGCACCTCGACCACGCTATGGGTGGATTGCCAGCCGTGGCGCTCGTAATCGGGGTTGTACACCCTCACCTGGGGCTGCGCGGGCTCGAACCGCTGCATCAGGCGCCAGGCCGAAAGGGTGCAGCCGGCGAGGTCGGACAGCCGCCGCTGGGTCAGCTCGTCAAGGGAAATGATGCCGAAGAACTGATCGGCGAACAGGGCTACTTGTGGCAGGGCCTGCTCGTCAACGTGCTGGGCCAGGACCGCCTGCAGTTGATGCTGGAAGTCGGCTTTGCTGGCCGCGGTGAAAAACGCCATCTGTGGTACTCCGCTCGGGCTTTGTATTTGGTGGAAGCGTAGCGTGTATCCCTCGTCGGGCCGGTGGATGACCGCAAGCCGTGCAAGGGAGATGAAGCTTTTGGGTCATGACAATGGAGGATGGTTCAGCGTGCAGCGCCAGTGTCATGGACAGTTCAGCTTAGCGACACATCCCCTGTGACATCTTGCCACAGGGCGACATATTCGGTCAGCCTCGGGTTGCACTTGGCGCAACCCTGCCTTGAGCTGCAAGCTGCAAGCGGGAACATGCCCCACCGCGTACCACCGTGCACCACGGCGGCGCGTGAAAAGCTTGCGCCAAGCTATGACAGGCGCTGAAGCGGTCCAGCGTGATCACCTGTAACAGGGGTTTCATCCAGCTTGCGCACACTAACGCCGTACAACCGCACACCTTTGCCTGATTCTTGCTAGCCCAATGACAACCCCGACACCTGAACGACGGCGAGCAGTGCGCAGTTCTCGTCCAAGCCCGGCCATAGCCCTGGGCCCTGGCCTTCCCCGGCGAGACGTCTCCTCATGCGCAAGATCCTGATTGGCATTCTGGTGTTTCCCGGTTTTCAGCTGCTGGACATCGCAGGGCCGCGCAACGCGTTCGGCGAAGTGCGGGTGCTCGGCGAGCATCAATACGAAATCGTGACAGTGGGCACCACGCGTACGCCGCTGCGTTCGGCGTGCGGCTTGACTGTAGTCGCGGACCGCAGCATCTACGAGCCCTGCCCCTTCTTCGACACCCTCCTCGTGCCGGGCGGCATGGGCGTGTACGACGTGTATGAAGACCCCCGCGTGGCCGCGTGGGTGGTTCGTCAGGCCAAGCGCTGCCGACGGTTGGCCGCAGCCTGCAGCGGAGTGTTCGTGCTGGGCGGTGCCGGTTTGCTCGACCAGCGCAAGGTGACCAGTCACTGGAGCGAAGCGGCCCGGTTACGCGCTGCGTTTCCCCAGGCGAGGGTATACGCCGAGCCGTTGCGCCTGAAGGACGGCCCCGTGTACACAAGCGCAGGCGCCAGCGCTTCGATGGATCTTGCCCTGTTGCTGATCGAAGAAGATTTCGGCCGGCGGTTTGCCCTCAAGGTGGCCAAATACCTGTTGGTATATTTGCAGCGGCCGGGTGGGCAGGCACAATTCGGCCCCTTGCTCGACCGCCAGGCCCATGGCGATGCGCAGGTGCACGCGGTGCGTGACTACGTGATCGACCGGTTGCAGCACCCCCACACCCTCGCCTCGCTGGCTGAGCGCGTGCATATGAGCCCGCGCAACCTTACCCGGCTGTTCAGCAAACAGACCGGCATCACACCCATGGCGTTCGTCAATGATGCGCGCATCGACGCGGCCCGCGAGCTGCTTGAAACCACCGACCTGCCGGTAAGCGCGGTGGCCGAGCGCTGCGGCATCGACAGCGCCGACAACCTGCGGCGGATATTCGGCAAGCGCCTGGGGCTGAGCCCGCTGGAATACCGCCAGCGTTTTCAGGTGATGGCCAGCCAGGCGGACCTGGAAGCCACCTCCGGGCCCTTGCCTGCGCCCATGATGTCCTGAGCATGTGCCGGGCTGTGCAAAGCCTGCCGGCGTGCCACAATGGCGGCACTTTTCGTGGAAGCCTGACCATGCATATGAAAGCCGCCCTGTTGATGGGCAACCCTTGCGACGAGGAAGAAGACGACCTGGCATTGCTGTGCTGCCAGGGCACTGACGGCGAAATGCTGTTGTTGTCTCGAGCGCCAGGCGAGGACGACGTGGAGCTGGTGTGGGACGAACAGTCCATCCTGGTAAGGGATTTCAAGGTGACCCTCAGCGAAAGCCGCTTGATCATCGACCTTCCTGCGGACGCCGAGGCGCCGTTCTCGAACGTGCAGCTGGTTGCAGACCTGGAAGACGCCGTGGCTGACCTGGACGACGCCGAGGCTGCGCTGCGCGTGATTCTCGAAGGTACGGGAACCTTTGTTCAGGAGTGAGCCAACGGTGATCTTCGACGCCCACTGCCACATCATTGACCCACGCTTTCCCCTAATCCCCAATCAGGGCTACCTGCCGCCAGCCTTCGACGCGGCAGCGTACCAGGCACAGGCCGTGGCACTGGGCATTGCAGGCGGCGCGGTGGTTTCCGGCTCGTTCCAGGGCTTCGATCAAAGCTACCTGCTCGATGCGCTGGGCCGCCTCGGCGAAGGCTTCGTCGGGGTGACCCAGGTGCCCGCGGACATCACCGACGATGCCCTTGCTGAGCTTGACGCGCACCGCGTGCGGGCCCTGCGCTTCAACCTGCGGCGTGGCGGTTCCGAGCCCTTGGAGCAACTGGAGCGCATGGCCGTTCGTGTTCATCAGGGCTTCGGCTGGCATGTGGAACTGTACGTCGATAGCCGCGATTTGTCCGAGCTGGCACCGCGCCTCTCGCGGTTACCAGCTCTGAGCATCGATCACCTGGGCCTGAGCGCCGAGGGGTTGCCCTACCTGTTGCGGCTGGTCGAGCAAGGCGCGAGAGTGAAAGCCTGCGGCTTCGGCCGGGTCGACTTCGCAGTGGCACCAGCGCTGCAACAGCTTCACGCCGCCAATCCCGAAGCGCTGATGTTTGGCAGCGACCTGCCCTCTACCCGCGCGCCAAGGCCGTTCGAAGCAACGGATATCACGTTGATTGGCGAAGCGTTGGGAGAAGCGGCAGCGCGCGCGGTGCTCTGGGAAAACGCCCGGCGGTTTTACCGGCTGGCCTGAGGCCGCCCTTATCGCGAGCTCCGCCGGAAGGCCGGCCCCCCGTCTCCCACAAAGTGAAAGACCTCTACCCGAAATACTGCAACCATACCGAAAACACGCCAAGCACCACCCACACGCCGGTGAAAATCCAGGGTGTGCGCATGGAGAACAACAGCGACTGCCGGTAGCCCTTCTCCTGAGCCTCATGCTTGCTGAACAGCGGGGAGTCGTCGTACGCCATGCCCATGGCGGGCTCGGCGCGCAGCAGTTGGTATTGTTTGAAATGCCAATGGTCAATGATGTCATAGGCGGCGCGGATGCCTGGCCAGGCGTGCAGCGAGCTTACGATGCCCAGTAGCGCCAGGATCGGCGGCACCACCAGGGTGAATACCTTGCCCCAGTCGGGGTTCAGGTTGGCCATGGACGAGGCATAGGCGATCACAAGGAACGACTGCGCAGACAAATAGGCGTTTGTGCGGTTGGACATCAGCGAGGTTTCGTACTGGATCTCGTTGCGGTAAAAATCCAGCCGGGCCTTGGGCGTGCCGAACATGGCGTTCTCGCTCGCTTCCTGGGCCTGACTGGGTGTTTCCGGTAGTTCGGTAATTATCTTGCTCATGGTTCTCCGCGGGCCTGAGCCCGTACGGGGCGCAAGCCGCCGCCGGATCAGGTTTTCATGTTCAGCTTCTTGCGCATGGTGGCGGTGATGGTCTGCCGTACCTTGGCATAACCGGCCCAGGGGTCATTGCCTTCCATTTCCCCCAGGCGCTCGTGAATGTTGTGGATGTTCCACTGGTTACCGCCCTTCAGTTCCGCCACTTCCTCGCGGAACACCGGTACCGAGACGGGCAACCCCTCGCGGGTGCGCGCGGCGAAGGCGCAAATGGTGGTAGCGCCCTGGGAGTTGCGCAGGTAATCCACGAAAATCTTGCCCACCCGGTTCTTGGGCCCGGACACCGCCGAGAAACGATCGGGCAACAGTTTGGCCAGATGGTTCACCACCGCCTGGGAGAACGCCTTCACGCTGTCCCAGTCATCCTTGGGCTTGAGCGGCACCACAATGTGCATCCCCTTGCCTCCGCTGGTCTTGAGAAAGCTCTTGAGGCCCAGCTCGTCGAGGATGGTCAGCGTAAGCTGCGTAGCTTCCACCATGGCCTTCCACGGCAGCGCGGGGTCTGGGTCCAGGTCGAGAATGAAGCGGTCAGGGTGCTGCCCGTCCTTGGCAGTGGCATTCCAGGTGTGAAATTCCACCGTGCTCATCTGCACCGCGCCGATCAACGCCTCCGGCTTGTCGACGATCATCACCGGCTGACCGGAAAACTCCGAGCCCAGGCTGGTTACCCCGGGGATTTTCAGCCGCTCGGCGTGCTTCTGGAAAAACAGCTCACCGGCAATACCCTCTGGCGCCCTTACCAACGCCACCGGCCGTTGCTTGAGGTGAGGGAGAATCCACGCTGCCACTTGGGCGTAATACTGGGCCAACTGCAACTTGGTGGTGCCGCTGGTGGCGTCGATCACCCGGTCTGGGTGGGTAATGCGTACCTCGCCGGCAATGGCTTCGTTCTTTGTCGCCCTGGCCTTTTTTGGTGCTGCTGGCTTGGAGGCTGCTTTCTTCGCGGGCTTTTCTGCAGCCTTGTCGTCTGGCTTGAGCTGGCTCGCTTGCACAGGGGTCTCCTGGGTGATTTCAGTGGCAGGCTTGTCCTGGCGCAGGCCATGGAACACTGCATGGCGTACCGAACCTTCCCGCGTCATCTCGGCATAGGCGACCTCGGCCAGCAGCGACGGCTCGAGCCAATGCACCCCGCGCGCCTCGGCGCCAGTGGGCGGGTTGGCGACGGCCGGCTTTTTCACTTCCAATGGCCTCAGTTGGGCAAGGATGCTTTGCAGCGTAGCCTCGTTGAAGCCCGTGCCTACCTTGCCGGCGTAGCGCAATTTGCCGCTGTCGGCGTCATGCAGCCCCAGCAGTAGCGCCCCAAAGCCATTGCGTGCTCCCTTGGGCTCGGTGTAGCCGATGATCACGAATTCCTGCCGGTGCTTGCACTTGAGCTTGATCCAGTCGTTGCTGCGCCGGTTGACGTAGGCGCTGCCGAGGCGCTTGCCGATCAGCCCTTCCATCTTCATCGAGCACGCGCTGTCGAGCAGCGCCGTGGCCGATTCATCGAAGCTCGACGAGAAGCGCAGCGCTTCGTCTTCGTGCTGTTTGAGCACGGCTTCCAGCGCGGCGCGGCGCTGCTCTACCGGCACACGCGAGAGGTCCATGCCGTTGAGGTACATCAGGTCGAACAGGTAGAACACAATGGACTCGGCCCGGCTGGTCTCGAAAGCATTCTGCAGCGCCTGGAAATCCGGAACGCCGTCTTCATTGGCCACCACCACTTCCCCATCCAGCCAGGCCGAATCCAGCCCGAGCGCTTCCAGGGCACGGGCCTGCCGGGGCATCTTTGCCGTCCAGTCATGGCCATTGCGGGTGAACAACCTGGCCTCGCCGTTCTCGATCCGGGCCAGGATGCGGTAACCGTCAAACTTGATCTCGTAGCTCCATTCACCCGCTGGCGCGGTTTCCACCAGCGTGGCCAGTTCGGGCTTCAAGGTTTCCGGCATGGGTGCTGCCACGGCGCCTTCCAGGGTGCCAGCCTTTTCGGCATGTTTGCCGGTGGCACGGGTTCTGGCTGGCGCCTTCACGGGCGCAGCCGATGCCTTTCTCGACCGGGCGGCCTTGCCACGCACCTTAGGCACCAGGGTACGGTCGCTGAGTACGCTGTCTGGGGCAGCTTCCAGTACGTCGTACTCGTCGTGGTCGCGCGCGGCATCGTCGTGGGACTTGATCAGGAACCACTGGGTCTTGTTGCCGCTCATGTGGGTGCGCACCAGGTTCCACACGCCGCTGAGCTTTTCCCCCTGAAGGCGGAACTTTAGCTTGCCCTTCTCGAACGCCTTGTGCGGCTCGTCTTCGGGCTCCCATACGCCGCGATCCCAGACGATCACGTCTCCTGCTCCGTAATGGCCCTCAGGTATGTGCCCTTCGAAACTGGCGTAGTCGATGGGGTGGTCCTCTACCTGAATGGCCAGGCGGCGGTCGCGAGGGTCCAGCGACGGCCCTTTGGGCACCGCCCAGCTTTTCAGGGTGCCGTCCAGTTCCAGGCGAAAATCGTAATGAAGGTGGCTGGCGTCGTGCTTCTGGATGCAGAACTGCAGGGCACGATCGTCCACGGCCGCCTTGCGCCCATGGCCGCCGCCCGAAGGCTCTGGCGTGGCTTCGAAATCACGCTTGCGGTTGTATTCCTGCAGGGCGTCACTCATGTCGCGGCCTCCTTGATCACCTAGAGTTGTGAAGCGATGTCGCCGTTGGAGTTCCCCCCGCCAGCCGACCGGCGGGCTGAAACGATTGAACGGCAGCGCGGCCGTGCGGCCCAACCCGAACTACCCTGAAAATTGCCGTGTCAGCGCCCGCAGAGGCGCACCTGATGGAGAACCACTCATGTCGAAAAAGCCTCTGCCCTCGACCGAGGGTAACGCCGGGCACTTGCCCTTTTCCCGCCGCTTGCTTCTCCAGGCCATGGGCGTAGGCGGCACCGCCGCAGCCTTGGGTGGTGGCCTTGTAGCCGCCGCGCAGGCCGCTGACGCGCAGAACGCCTTGCCGGCCGAGCCCGGCGAGCAAACCCTTTCGCTGAAGGTCAACGGCCAACCGCAAACGCTGCAAGTGGACCCGCGCACTACCCTGTTGGATGCGTTGCGCGACCGCCTGCAACTTACCGGCACCAAGAAGGGCTGCGACCATGGCCAGTGCGGCGCCTGCACCGTGCATGTGAACGGCCGGCGGGTGAACAGCTGCCTGAGCCTGGCGCTGATGCACGACGGTGATGACATCACCACCATCGAAGGCCTGGGCACGCCGGACAAACTTCACCCCATGCAGGTGGCGTTCGTGGAGCAGGACGCCTACCAGTGCGGCTACTGCACCAGCGGGCAGATCATGTCGGCGGTGGCCCTGGCCCATGAGCCATACGGTGACTCCGCGGCGGAAATCAAGGAAGCCATGAGCGGCAACATCTGCCGCTGCGGGGCGTACTCGCACATCCTTGCTGCCATTGAACACACCCGCAAAGCCTGAGGCCGCCACCATGCAGAACTTTACCTTCACCCGCGCCAGCAGCGCGGAGCAGGCGGTGCGACTGGCCGCCACCACGCAAACCGCTCAGCAGGGCGCGCAAGTGCGCTTTATCGCGGGCGGCACCACCCTCACCGACCTGATGAAGCTTGGGGTTGAACACCCCGAGCAAGTGGTTGACATCAACCGGCTGCCCCTGGCCGACGTAAGCGATACGGCCGATGGCGGCCTGCGGATCGGCGCACTGGTACGCAACAGCGACCTGGCCTGGCATCCAAGAGTGAAAAACGAATACCCGGTATTGTCCCAGGCGCTGTTGTCAGGCGCTTCCGCCCAACTGCGCAACATGGCCACCACGGGCGGCAATCTGCTGCAGCGCACCCGCTGCATGTACTTTCGCGACAATCTCAGCGCCTGCAACAAGCGTGAACCCGGCACCGGCTGCTCGGCCATCGACGGCGCCAACCGTAACCTGGCGGTGTTCGGCACCAGCGAGCACTGCATCGCCAGCAACCCTTCGGACATGAACGTGGCCCTCACCACCTTGCAAGCACAGGTGCACATTCAGGGCAGCGGCGGCGAACGCGTGGTGCCGATCAGTGAGTTCTTCCTGCTGCCGGGCGACACGCCTCATCTTGAAACCGTGCTGCAGCCTGGGGACTTGATCACGGCAGTGACCCTGCCGTCGCCAGGCAAAGGGGCGCATTCGGCGTATCTCAAACTGCGCGACCGAGCCTCCTACGAATTCGCCCTGGCCTCTGCCGCCGTGCTGTTGCGCGTGGACGACGGCCGCGTGGCCGAAGCTCGAATCACCCTGGGCGGCGTCGGCACCCGCCCCTGGCGGGCCACGGAGGCAGAGCAGGCGTTGATCGGCCGACCGGCCACCGCTGCAAGTTGGCAATTGGCCGCTGAAGCGGCCGTACGCAATGCCACCCCACAAAGCGAGAACGGCTTCAAGGTGGAACTGGCCAAGCGCTGCGTTGCGCATTGCCTGGCCACCGTGGCGCTGACGGCGCAAACCGCATGAGCGAGGGCACACCCATGGCACAGACTTCCGAACGCTTCATCGGCCAGGGCCTGCCGCGCATCGATGGCCCGAAAAAGGTCAGCGGCCTGGCCCGCTACACCTCCGACCACCACTTCCCCGGCCTGGTGTATGCCGTGCCGGTGACCGCCAGCATCGCCAAGGGCCGTATCACCGGCCTGGACACCCGCACGGCCGAAGCTTCGCCCGGGGTGATTGCGGTGTTCCATCAGGGCAACCTGGCCGGCAAGCTGTTTCGCCGCCAGCCCAACAAGGGCAAGAGCGACGAAGCCCGCCCGCCCCTTTCCGATGACAAGATCACCTATTACGGGCAATACGTGGCGCTGGTAGTGGCGCGCACCTACGAACAGGCCAAGGCAGGCGCTGCGGCGGTAAAAGCTACCTATGCCGCCGAGCCGGTGGACGTGAGCACACGGCTCAGCCCCGAAGCCCCGGAGAAAGTGGACACCGAGCGCGGTGACGTGGAAGCCGCCTTTAACACCGCACCGGTAAAGATCGACTACACCTACACCACTCCGCCACAAACCCACAACCCGATCGAATTGCACGCCAGCGTCGCGATCTGGGATGGCCAGGGCTTTACCCTCTACGAAACCACCCAGGCAATCATGAACCATCAGTTGGTGATGGCGCAGATGCTGGGGGTGGCGCCGCAGCAGGTGCGGGTGATCACCGAGTACCTGGGCTCGGGCTTCGGCGGCAAGCTGTGGCCCTGGACCCATTCACTGCTGGCCGCCGCGGCCGCACGCGAGCTGGGCAAGCCGGTAAAACTGGTGGTGGACCGGCGCATGATGTTCCAGACCGTGGGCCACCGCGCCAACACCCAGCAACGCCTGCGCCTGGCCGCCACAGCAGACGGCAAGCTGACCTGCCTGCGCCACGACTACTTGTTCCATAACGCGCGGCTGGACAGCTACAAGGAAAACTGCGGCGAAGCCACGGGTTTCCTCTACAGCACCCCCAACCTGAAAGCCGCCTGGTCGGTGGCCAAGCGCGACGTAGCGCCACCCACGTCCATGCGCGGCCCGGGCGCGGTGCCGGGCTTGTACGCGGTAGAGTCGGCGATGAACGAACTGGCCATCGCCCTGAACATGGACCCTCTGCAACTGCGGCTGCAGAACCAGCCCGACCACGACGAAAGCACCAACCAGCCGTTTTCTTCCCGCCACCTTATCGAGTGCCTGCAAACGGGCGCCGAGCGCTTCGGCTGGAAAAGCCGCGATCCGCAGCCGGGCAGCATGCGCAACGGCGCCGGTGAAGTGATCGGCTGGGGCATGGCGGCGTGTTCCTGGATGGCCAAGGCCCTCCCCGCCAAAGCCACCGTGCAGCTGGGCAGCGACGGCCGCGCCAAGGTGTTCTGTGGCACCCAGGACATCGGTACCGGGACCTATACGGTGATCGCCCAGATGGTGGCCGAATTGACCGGGCTGGAACTGGCCCGCATCGACGTACTGATCGGGGATACCCGCCTGCCGCCAGGCCCGATGTCGGGCGGGTCCATGGCCACCGGTTCGCTGGTGCCGGCCATCCAGCAGGCCACTCGCGAGGCCATCGATGAGGCGCTGGACGCAGCCCTGCGCAGCCACCCGGCGTTCAGCGGCAAAACCAGGGACGAACTTGTGTTCGCGGACATGAACGTAAGCCTTAAAGGCGGCTCAGGCGAAGCGGTGCCCCTGCCGGCCATCCTTTCCGCGGCCGGCATGGACCACGTGAGCGGCGATGGCGAAGGCAAGGGCAGCGAGGAAGCGGCCAAGAAGGTATCGCTGCATTCCTACGGGGCGCATTTCGTGGAGGTGGTGTGGCAACCGGAAATCGCCCGGCTGAAGGTGAATCGCATCGTCACGGTGATCGACGCCGGCACCATCCTCAACACCCGCACGGGGCACAATCAGATCGAGGGCGCGTTGATGATGGGTGTGGGCATGGCGCTGTTCGAGGCCACCGAATACGACCACCGCAACGGCGCGCCGGTGAACGCCAACCTGGCCGATTACATCGTGACCACCCACGCTGACGCGCCGGAGGTGGACATCACCTTCCTCGACTACCCCGACTACGCGCTCAACCCACTGGGCGCGCGAGGCATTGGCGAAATCGGCCTCGCCGGCATCGCTGCCGCGATCACCGACGCGGTGTATCACGCCACCGGGGTAAGGGTGCGGGATTTGCCGGTGAAGATCGAAGACCTGCTGGGTACGCCGCAAGTGAGGGCATGAGGAAGCCCGAGGCATCATAGGAAAACCTTCACGTCCATAGGCGGCCTTGGTTCGCGGCGGTATATGGATTTTTCCCACAACACATAGAGAATCCTCCGGCATTCAAGCCGGTACCGCTTCTCTAGCATGGCGGCTCCTGCGCGTTCTGCGCCTGTTTCCGGAGCCCCGTCCATGCCTTCACTGCCTCTTCGCGCCTGTGCCTCTCACTGCCCGGAGCGATGGGCATGAAGCGCTATCATATCTTTCGCGGCGACAAAACCACCGCCGGCGGCACTGTCATCAGCGGCAACCCCGCGTGCAAGCTCGAGGGCCGGCCGGTAGCGTGCGAAGGCGACAAGGTGGAGTGCCCCGCCTGCGGCACCGTGGGCGTGATCGTGTGCACCGGCCCTCATCGGCATGCTTACGTAGACAAGGCACAATGCGCGCTGGAAGGCGACCAGTGCCAATGCCAATGCTCGCCAGCGCCCATCCTGATCGCCAACCAGACCAGCATATCTTATGACTTCGGCCCGTCTTCGGCACCTTTGGTGGGCATGGGGAAGATGGGCGCCGGGCGGTACCGGGCCGCTGCCACGCGTTCAAGTACGCCCGGCGTCGTATCGCCCACCCGGGAGACCGCCCCGCCGGCCGCAGCGCTTGGCCAGCAGCTTGTCGAGGAAGAAGAAGAGGAAGAACCCGACGAAGGCATCATCGTGCGGATCGGGCTGTTCTTCAATGGCACCGGTAACAACATGGCCAACGCCGAACTCACCGCCGACTGCCAGCCGAGCGACGTGGGTTATACCGAACAACAGGCGCGGGAAATCAGTGCCTACTGCGTTCAGGAAGGCTTTGACGCCGCCGGTGGCGTGCCGGACAGCAGTTATGGGAATGCGTCGAGCAATGTGGCGCGGTTGTATGATTTGTATGTGGATGAGGCGACTACCCAGCTGAGCGAGGATGCCTCCGAAGCGAGCGTCAAGGTATACCTGGAAGGCATTGGCACCAGCAGCGGCCAACCCGATTCGCTGTACGGGCAAGGGCTGGGGATTGGCGCGACCGGTGCGGCGGCGCGGGTGGAGCAGGCGCCGCCGCTGGTGGTGGAAAAGCTGCGACAACTTAGGCGCAATAACCCCGGCCTCGTCGTTCGCCGCATTGAATTTGACCTGTTCGGGTTCAGCCGCGGCGCGGCGGCCGCTCGCCATTGTGCCAATGAGCTGCTCAAGGGAGCGCGTAGCCGCTTCGCCAGGGTCATACCTGTTGGAAGTTCGGGGCTGGCCGAAGGCTTTAACTGGCGCCATGGCCAAGACTTCATCATCAACTTTATCGGCCTGTTCGACACGGTGCCCGGGATTTCCAACCCGCTGCTGGGGGATTTCACCCCTCACGATGGCCACAACCCAGGGCTCAACCTGCGCCTGGCGCCAGGGTGCGCGAAGAAGATCGTGCAACTGGTGGCCCAGCACGAGTTCCGCCACAACTTCTCGGTAATGCTCAGCGACCACGACATTCGCGTGCCCGGCGCCCATTCGGACCTGGGCGGCGGCTACCCGCCGGCGATCAGGGAAACCGTACTGCTCACCCGGCCCGAGCACAGCGAAATACCCTATGAGCAAAAGGCCCGGGAATCTCAGGCTTGGCGCACGGCGAAGCGCCAGGTTGAGGCTCACCTGCCACCATACGGCAATGCGTTCACCCAGCCCGGCCAACCGTTGAGCGTGCAGCCATGGGCCATCGCCCTGCCGTACAACCCGCACCAGGACGCGCGCCGGCTCAAGCGGGTGTACGCCGCGGTGGTGAGCAAGCGGGTGGTGCGCGGGGCGTTGTCGCTGGTGTACCTGCGCGTCATGCGCAAGCTGGCCGTGCGGGCAGGCGTGCCCTTTGGCTCGATCAAGGAGAAACCCAAACTGGCCCTGCCGGCGGAGCTCAAGCCCATCTCGCGCAAGCTGACGGCCTACGCCCTGGGGGAAGCCCCCAATACCCTCACCGAGGCCGAGATGGACCTGCTGCGCCGCTATTACATTCACCTTTCCGCCAACTGGAACGCCGCCCGCGGCAAGAACAACTCCGACCTGTCCGTGCTGTTTATCAACCGCCCGGCAAGTAGGGGGCGGCGCGCTGAATATCCCAATGAATAGCCTGTGGCGGTGGCTCACACTGATCGCAATTCTGACCTTGAGCGCCTGTGCCAAAGGCCCCCACGGGCTTCCCTACGACTCCTGGTATATCGGCGCGCTGGCCCCGCCTTACATGGACGTATGGATCGAAACCGTGGATGTTGCCGATGCCCGAGGCCAGGCGTACAAGCAGGTCGTGTCCGGCGTGGCATCGATGAGCAGCCCTCCCAAGCTGGACGCTAATCCCAGGGGTTGGATCGAGAGCACTGGTTTGGGGGCAGGCAAGCACGTGCTTGGTGCAGCTCTGCCGCTGTGGATCTACGTGCGCTGGCAGTCGCTGGTCGAGCCTGAAACCTACGAAGCCTTCATTCGCGTCGACGCGACCATGCGCAAGGCCATGGTCACCGGCAAGAAGGCCTTCTGTGAGTTCGACGACAAATGGATCACTGATTACCCCTATGCCGTGAACATCGGCCTGGCCCCGGGCGGTATCGCCAAGGTCTGGATCGCCGGCCAATGTACCCGCAGCGTGCCCATAGCTCGCGTTCAAGGCCGCGTTGTCGAGGCCGGCCCATACGGCGGACGGTACGGCAACCAATATCCCGACCTGAACGACGTGTCCAAAGCCTATATCGAGAAATACAGTGTGCCCTATGGCAGCTGGTAACCGGTGTCGCGGGCCGGGCCTGCTGCTTATAGTGATAGCCACGCTGGCACTAAGCGCCTGCGCCAAGGGGCCTCATGGGCTTCCCTACGACTCCTGGTATATCGGCGCGCTGGCCCCGCCTTACATGGACGTATGGATCGAAACGGTGGACGTTGCCGATGCCCGAGGCCAGGTGTACAAGCAGGTCGTGTCCGGCGTGGCATCGATGAGCAGCCCCCCCAAGCTGAACGTGGATCCCAGCGGGTGGGCTAGAACCCCTGGCTGGGGCGCCGGCAAGCACGTGCTTGGCGCAGCCCTGCCGCTGTGGATCTACGTGCGCTGGCAGTCGCTGGTCGAGCCTGAAACCTACGAAGCCTTCATTCGCGTCGACGCGACCATGCGCAAGGCCATGGTCACCGGCAAGAAGGCCTTCTGTGAGTTCG
>NZ_JAAMQU010000011.1 GCF_013522925.1 Pseudomonas japonica
GAATTTCTTGACGACCATAGAGCATTGGAACCACCTGATCCCATCCCGAACTCAGCAGTGAAACGATGCATCGCCGATGGTAGTGTGGGGTTTCCCCATGTGAGAGTAGGTCATCGTCAAGATTCAAACCCAGAACCCCTGATCGCCTCGCGATCGGGGGTTTTGTCTTTTCTGTACCCCTAAAAACATTACGCTCCCTTCCAGCCCAGAAGCGCACGCAAAAAAAAGCCCCGCACCAGGCGGGGCATATGAGCCGTCAGCGCTTCAAGCCGTTACCTCTGCGGCCTTGAGTAACTCTGCAGCCGGGTGCTCGTCATGGCGGCGAATGATCTTCCAGTCCGCCTCGTCGATATAAATCCCATTGGGCCCGCTTCCTCCTTCCAGATCGATCGCTACCCGTGCCGAAACCTGTGGTTTGACCGAGGCGAGGATAGGCGTAAACCCCAACTGCTGGCTGGTCTCGAGCAGTGCCATCTGGTTGCGTTCGTCGATGTCTGCCGCTTCGTCCAGATAATAAGGCAGACGGATCTTGCCGGCCCGCTCCCGATCCATAAGGTGCAGCAACAGGTACATATTGGTGAGCGCCTTGATGGTCATTGTGGTGCCGTTTGATGCTGCCCCATCAATGTCCGTATGCAACACGGGCTGCCCATGTACCTTGGTGATCTCGAAAGCCAGTTCGAACAGGTCTTTCAGGCCCAGCTGGTTATGGTTGGCTGCAACGAGCCTGGCCAGATACTCCTTTGCCTCCTCGTTCTTGCTGTCTTGCTCAGCGCTTTGGCTGAGGTCGAAGACAGAAAGCGTCTCACCCTCTTCATATTGTCCGGCGCTGTAGATGATCTGGTCGATGTGTTTGAGTGCTTCCTTGTTCGGCGCAAGCACGATACGGAAGCTTTCCAGGTTCGAAACCTGGCGGCGGTTGATCTCGCGGTTGAACAACCCCAGTTGATGCTCAAGGCTGTCGTAGTCGCTACGGATGTTGCGCAAGGTGCGTGCGATATCGGTGACCGCGGCGCGGCGGGCCTTGCCCAAAGTAAGGGCTTCGTCCTGGCGGTGGGCATACGCATTGATCAACAGCTGCAGGCGTCGCTCGGTGTCCTCCTCACTATCGAACTTGGCGACACCCTTGAGGCGGACCTGCGCATACAGCGCTTCGATCTGCCCATCCACGCGCAGCAATGCCTGCCAACTGTCTTGATAGTCGTTAAGCAGGGGCAAGAGATTGTCCATGCTGTCATCTACCGGCTCCATGAACGGTGTCCCGAATGGCAGGTCGGCAGGCAGCAACTGACGGCGGCGCAATGTATCGTCCAGGGTGCGCTGCTGCGATTCAAGGTCACCCAGTTGACGGCTTACCAGCTGAAGCTTGGCCGCCAGCTGCTGAACGCGCTCGGCGAACGCATCGCTGGAACGCTTCAGGTCATCCTGCGCGGCTTCCATCTGTGCCAGTTGTTCCAGCTTGGCAGGCTCCTCGGCTGCGAGGGTCTGCGCCCGGCGGAAATCTTCCAGCGCTTTCTGTGCATCCAGTACTTGCTGATACAGCGCGTCTGCCTGAGCCTTGCTTGCGACCCTGTCCGAGGTAACCGTTTGCTGGGTTTTCAGCTGACGCAGTTCCTTGTCGAGGCGTTCTTTCTGATCCCTCAATGCCGCGCGATCTGCCAAGGCTTGCAGGGCCGGAACTTCGATCGAGGAAAGATCGATGGAAAGGCCTGGCACTTCGAAGCGATCGCCCTTGAACTGATCCAGCATCGCCTCGAGCGTTTTGACCCAGGCGTCACTGCCTTGGAGGTCAATGCCTTTCTCGCCCAAGGGCAGGGTGAACAGCGCGCCGTTGAACACACGCATCAGCCGCTCTACATCCTGCTGTGAGAACTCCTCACGCAAGCGCGCATAGCTATTGTTGTCCGCATGGTCCAGCTGCTGTTTCACCGACTTCAACCGGCTTTCCAGTTCGCGCACTCGCGCTTCCAGGTCATCGCTGCTGAATTGCCTCGCGTGGGCCAATGCCCCTGCCAGCTCGTCGTGGGCATCCTTGGCAACCAACAGTTGCTGCTCAAGTACGCGGGCATCGTCTACCAAGGCGAAGCGATGACGCAGCACGGACAATTCACCCAACCATCGCTGTACGCCGGTGATTTCCCGCTCCAGGCGCATCAGCTCCTGAGTGGTTCCGCGCTGGTCGTTCTGCAATACATCCTGCTGGCTGCGATAATGCTCAGCCTGAACCACCAGTTCTTCCTTGCGATCCTGCGCGTAGGCCTGCCAGGTGCCGAGCAGCGCGTCGAGAACAGGCGAAAGCCGGTGCAGTTTGCCGCGCAGCTGATCACGCTGGCGTACCCCATTGGCTAACGCTTCAACCAGAGGACCGGCTGCAACCAGTGCATGGTAGTCCTGCTCCATGCGGCGGACATCGCGGAACGCTTCCTCGCAGGCCGCAATGTAGTCCACGCTCCCAGAGCGAAGGCTGTGCTCGAAAGCATCAAGGAACAGCTGCTTGAGCTTGGCCGCGGTGATTTCTCGCATGTGCAGCAAGTTGATGAACAGCGCACGGAACGTCTTCAGGCTCTGCTCACTGGTGGAGCGCAGCGGGATGAGCGTAAGGTCCAGCGGAATGGACGTATGGCCACCCACCAACAGCCGGCGTAGCTCGTCGGGCTTTACTTCATAGGCTTTGATGCCATGGCGGTCCAGATTGGCGAACAGCTCTTTCTGGCGCAGGCAGGTATCGTCTTTCTGGTAATGGGCAAGGTCCAGCGCGCCGGCATAGGCGAAGAACTGATGGCCGAAGCCACCGCCCGGGCCGCGACCCACTACGCCGATCACATGGGGCCCGTGAGGGAGTAGAACCTCACAAAGGATGTAGCTGGTATCGCTGGCGAAGTAGAACTTGCGGGACTGCTCCAGGCTGTATTTGCCAAAGCTCATGTCCGACATGCGTGCCAGGATCGGGAACTGCAGGGCGTTGATCGAGGCGCTCTTGCCGAGATTGTTCGCGCCATACACTGACAGCGGGTGTTCAAGCGGGAACAGCCCCAAGCTATAACCAGCGGTGTTCAACAAGGCGAAGCGCCGAATGCCGTAGCGTTCCTGGCTCATGCTTGTAGCTCCTCTTGTTCATCGGTTATCGCGGCGGCAAGCGCCTGTTCCTCGTCCTCCTCGAAGCCACCTTCCAGAGGGTCATCCACCAGAACAGGCGTTGGGAGCGGCAAAGCGCTGTGCAGGCTGGCGGCAAGGTCACGGTCTTGCTGAACCGACAGGCACACATCAAGGAACCGGTGCATGGGCGCAAGGAACCGGTAAATGCCGTTTTCTTCATGAGTGAAGCCGAGCTGGGCCATGCGGCGCATGATCTTCTCTTCCAGCTCTTCGGCTGTTTGCACTTCCGCCTGACTGAACAGGTCCCGGTATTTCTCCAGCAGCCCGGGCAGTTCATCCCGGCCCAGGCTCCCGCCGTCGAGCACACTGATCGGGTCGCGGCCTTGGTCTGCCAAGTGCTCCACCAGGATGAACGTGAACAGCGAAAGCCGCTGTGCGGTTTTGTTTACCTGCGCCGCGGCCTGTTCGGGAACGAAGTAATAAAAGCCACGGGTATCGCACACCAGCTCAAAGCCCAGGGCGCGAAACAGCCCCCGATAGGCATCCTGGAAGTTCGACAGCTGTGCATACAGTTCCGGATCGCGTCGGCTGATATGAAAGCCTTTGAACAGCTCCCGGAATATCGGCGCCAGTTGGGTAAGTTCACTCAGGTCAAGATTCATCGGCAAGGCTCACGGGGGTCGCGCCGGCGGGTAAATCGGCGGGTGAAAACAGGGCGAAGGAGCGTAGGCTCACAAGGTGTTCAGGGGTGGCATAGTCCTGCCGTTCCAGGCGCTGGCGAGCGAAGCGCTTGTCCCTGGACAGGCGTGAAAACCAGTACAGCAGCTCGTCAGTCTCGCCCTCGGGCTCTTGGTCCAGCAGCCATTGCATGAGGTCTGGCAACGGCAGGGCCTGTTCGCAACGGTCAAGCATTTCTCGAACTGTGCGTGGCGCCTTGCGCGTGTCGGCCTGGTCACTGGCTTTCTCGGATCGGGGGAAGCGCGCCGGGCGGGATTCGAACCGGGCCAATGCATAAACGTAGGCCTCCACCTGGCTTGCGGTGCCCAGAAAATTGCTTTGTGGGCGGGTGAAGAGGGGGAGGGCTGCCTGGGGCACCGCATCCAACCCCTTGCGGCGCATGGCGGCCAGCGCCAGCGCAGCGCCCCGGGTCACAGCGTTGTGCCGACGGGCTTCCTCTCGCAATGGCAGCAGCAGTTCCCGAGCATGGCGAAGCGTGAGCTGGGCACTGGTTTGCATTTCAAGAATGCGCGCATGGGTACGCAACAACATGTCGTCATCAATCAGATGGCCCAGGCGCTGTTGCTCGCCCAACAAGCGCAGCAGTACGTTTTCCACCTTGCGCACCCCTTGTTCGAAGGCGCCATCGGCGTTCACCAGCTGGATCATCGGCTCTACATATTCGTCCCAGGTGGCCAGCACCTCGGCATAGCGCTGGCGGAGCGGAATCTGCCGGTCACTGGTCTTGGCGCGTTCGGCCACCGCCACCAGCGCCTGCTCGTCGTTGGCAAGCTTTTTGAGCACGTCACGCACACGCATGTCCAACAAACGCAATTGGCGCGCCAGGTCATTGCTGTCGCGGATGTCGAACGCATCTTGAATGTGCCCGGCAAGCCGCTCGAGGTGCCGCAGGTACGCTTCGATCTCCAGGCATAACCCCAGCCGGTGCTCGCGCCGCAGGTAAGCCAGAAAGTCGTGGATCTGGGCATTGAGCTCGAAGCGATTGGGGCTTTTGGCGACCGGAACGAGGATGTCCAGCCGAATCCACACATCCAGCAAGGCCGTGATGTCCTGAGGCGTGCTGTCTCGCTGTTGCGCGGCCAATTGCACGCGCAGCTCTGCGAGGCTCAAGGTGCCTTGGTCGAAACGCTCGCATAAGGGTTCGAGCAGGGCCCAGTGCTCGGCGAGGGCGCGTAGCACCCGCTTGGGTTCGATCATGGGATGGCCGCCTGGTTGCCAGAAAAAGGCCGGATTGTAGCGCATCATCAAGCCTGCGGCGGGTTCGCTGATGGCCGGGTGAGCTTGTCGCGTAGCGGTCGTGAATTATCCCCGCTCGCGGTAGAATCGCTGCCTTTGCGATCAACGATGAGCTGCCTGTGCTGAACGAACCCCGCCGCCGCGCCTACCTGGACGCCATGCAAGTGGTCCAGTGGTTGCCCCGTGCCGAGTTGCCGTTCGCCGCACCGTCACGGGCCGAGCTGCTGGCCTGGGAAGCCCCCGCAGAACCCGAGGCGCATGCCCCGACGAGCGTGCCTCCGGCCGTTGCCAGGGTAGCCACCGCGCCGAACCCGTCGCCAGCCGAGCGCCCACGGCCCGAACTGCCGCGCCCGGCGGTGGCGGTCAAACCCGCCAAATCCACCGAGGCCGCGCCTGCGCCTGCAGCCAAGGCCTCCAAACCGGTTGTGGCGGCGCCTCGCTTCGCATTGCAGCTGCTGCGGGCCGGTGCCTGCCTGGTGCTGGTGGAGCTGCCCACGGGCGAGGCTTTCCAATCCCGGGACCCCGGCTACCTCCTGCTCAAGGACATGCTGCGTGCCGCGGGCTTGCCCGACAGCCCGAGGCTGATCGGGGAGCCCGTACGCTGGCCGCTGTTGGCTCGGGGCAGCCTTGACCAGGGGCCGGAAGCGGCGCGAGATTTCGTGCAAGGCTTTATCTCCGTGCAACTGGAAACCGAGCCCTGCGATTGCATCTGGCTGGTCGGCCTGCCGGCGTTGCGCTACGCCGCCGACGCGAGTGAGTCCGCATTCTATAGCCTGGTGCCCATAGACAACCTTTGTGAGGGCTGGGCCTTGCCCGGCCTTGAAACCCTGATGGACGAACCGATGCGAAAAGCGGACGTCTGGCATGCGATGCGCCCGCTGATGGCGCGCTGGAAACCCGTGGAATGAATGACGCAGTAACGTTTCGCCCCATGACCGAGGCGGACCTGGACGCCGTACTCAAGATCGAATACGCCGCCTACACGCATCCGTGGACCCGAGGCATCTTCCTCGACGGGCTGAAAAGCTACGAAGTCTGGCTGATGTTCGAAGGCCAGCAGCTGGTAGGGCACGGGGTGATCCATGTGATCATTGACGAGGCGCACCTGCTCAACCTCACCGTGAAGCCAGAGAATCAAGGCCGGGGCCTGGGCCTCAAGTTGCTTGAGCACTTGATGGATCGGGCGCTGGCACTCAATGGCCGGGAATGTTTCCTGGAGGTTCGCGCGAGCAATCAGTCGGCGTATCGCCTGTATGACCGCTACGGTTTCAATGAAGTGGGCCGACGGCGGGATTACTACCCTGCCGCCGGCGGCCGTGAGGATGCATTGGTTATGGCCTGCACCCTGATGTGACTGGCCTGCGGGTTACTCCGCTTCGCCATCCCACTTCTTGCCGTCGAGCGGGTCCAGGCGGGCCAGCTCCGCTTCGTCCAGCCCATCGCCGCCACCGATGTCATCCTCGTCCACCGGGTTGAGCTGCAAGTCTGCCGGGGCGCCGCTCAGTTCGGCCTCTTCAACCGATTCCGAGCCGTCTTCACGAATGAGCGTTTCAGGGCTCATGTCGTCCATAGTCTGGTGGTGGTCGTCGGTCGATGCCCCAGTCAAGCCAGCTTCGTTGACTCGCTGCGGCGAAGCCATCGCTTCGTCTTCAAGGGCATCGCCCGTAAAGCCTGCCGGGCCATCGCCGTTCGGGTCATTGAAGTCCAGCGGGTGTACCGAGCCGATCCGGTCTTCGGTGGTGTCGATTTCGGAAGGTTCCGGCGCACCGTAGGGGCGTTGTGTGGGTTCCATGATTTTCCTCCGGTTATGGGCCTTGTAGGGTGGACTCGCCGCGCTTGCCAAGATTCAATCGAGCCGCCTTCTGCAACGTGACCCGGCCTGCCGAAGCGGAGTCATACTGGCGCATCACTCTCGAGGCCTGACCATGAACGACCTGCAAGAACTGATCGACAACAATGCCCGCTGGGCCGACGCCATTACCCAGCGCGACCCTGATTTTTTCGCCAAGTTGGCGCGCCAGCAAACGCCGGAATTCCTCTGGATCGGCTGTTCCGATGCACGCGTGCCCGCCAATGAGATCGTTGGCATGCTGCCAGGTGACCTCTTCGTGCACCGCAACGTGGCCAACGTGGTCCTGCACACCGACCTCAACTGCCTGTCGGTGATTCAGTACGCCGTGGACGTGCTGAAGGTGAAACACATCCTGGTGACCGGCCACTACGGTTGCGGTGGCGTACGTGCGTCGATGCAGGATCGCCAGTTGGGGCTGATCGATGGCTGGCTGCGCTCTATCCGCGACCTGTACTACGAGCACCGCCATACCCTTTCCTCGCTGCCAACCGAGGAAGCACGGGTAGACCGCATGTGCGAGCTGAACGTGATCCAGCAGGTAGCCAACGTGGCCCACACCAGCATCGTTCAAAATGCCTGGCACCGCGGGCAAAGCCTGTCGGTTCATGGCTGCATCTACGGCATCAAGGACGGCCGCTGGAAGAGCCTGGACACCACCATCAGTGGCTTCGAGCAGTTGCCTCCTCAGTACCGACTGCGCCCCCTGACATAATTTGCCATCAAGCCGGGGCGAACCTTTTGGCGAAAACTCCACTAACGTGGACAAGACGCTCATGACAGGTAGCCCCGGAGGCACGATGAAAGCATATGGATGGTTCGCAGCCCTGCTGATTGCTGGCAGCGTAGGCGCGCAAGCAGCAAGCAAAGTAGTTACCCTCGACCTCGCCGGCCCGGAAGGGGCGTTGCAGCCGATCGGCGAGGTGAACGTCGAGGAGACGTCCTACGGGTTATTGTTCACCCCCCACCTCAAAGGTTTGCCCCCAGGTGTACATGGGTTTCATGTACACCAGAACGGTAGCTGCGCCCCGGCCATGAAGGACGGCAAGATGTCCCCGGCCGAAGCCGCTGGCGGGCATATGGACCCTGCCAAGACCGGCAAGCACCTGGGCCCCTATGGCGAAGGCCACCTGGGCGACCTGCCGGCCATTTACGTCAATGCCGACGGTACCGCCACGTACCCTGTGCTGGCGCCACGCTTGAAAACCTTGAGCCAGGTCCAAGGGCATGCGTTGATGATCCATGCGGGGGGTGACAACCATGCCGACATGCCGCAACCGCTCGGCGGTGGCGGTGCTCGGGTAGCCTGCGGCGTATTGTGAAGGCCGTGATCGCCCTGGGGGTGGCGCTGATGTTCGCCACCCCCGCTCAGGCTGATACCTCGAAAGATCCCGATCGAGGCCCTGCTCGGTTCAATGAGTGGGCTGCCTCCCATTCCGAGCGCATAAGTGCGTTCCAGCGTTATCTGCAACGCCGGGGCGTGGGCGAGGTAGTGCCCATGTGGCAATTACTCAGAACGGCCACTGATTGGCAGCGTTGCGGCGCCGAACCCTTCGGCATAGCCCCCGAACCCCAATGGCCTGCGGTTGCCGATACCCTCGACTTGCTGAAAGCACTGAAAACGCTACGTGTGCTGGGTGAATTCGAGGTGGCCTCGGCCTGGCGGGATGAAACCCTGAACCGTTGCGCGGGAGGATCAACCCGCAGCGCTCATGTGCGCAGCTTCGCAGTCGATCTGTTGCCCGGAGGCTCGGTAGACGGGTTATGCAGGTTTTGGAAGCAGCAAGGGCAGGCCTGGCGAATGGGCCTGAGCCGCTACCCCTCCGGCCGGGTACACCTGGACACCGCTGGCTACCGAACCTGGGGCGAAGACTACAGCCAGCGCACATCCTTCTGCCGTTGACCCGTTCGCAAGCTTCGCCTGCTCCGACAGTAGCGGTTTAGCCCAGCGGTACCGGCGTAAGCACCGGGCGCCCGGAAAAGTGTGCCAGCAGGTTTTGCGTGACCAGCTCCACAGTGGCCTTCACGGCATCGGGTGACAGGCCTGCCACATGGGGCGTGAGCACCACATTCGGCAACGCCTTCAACGATTCTGGCACGTTGGGCTCATCATCGAATACATCCAGACCGGCACCCGCCAGGTGCCCATTGCCCAAGGCCTCCACCAGCGCGGCGGTATCCACCACGCTGCCTCGCGCAACGTTCACCAGAAAGCCTTGCGGCCCCAGCGCTTCGATCACACCGGCATCGACCAACTGGCGCGTACCCTCACCGCCGGGCGTGGCGATCATCAGCACGTCGCTGCTCTGCGCCAGGCTCCGAGCGTCCGCGAACCAGGTGTACTCCGCCTCGTTGCGCGGGCGGCGGCTGTGGTAGCCCACTGGCATGCCGAAGCCCAGTGAGGCGCGCCGGGCAATGGCCATGCCCACTGCGCCAAGGCCAAGAATGCCCAGGCGCTTGCCAGCCAGCGACGGGCGCATCACCTTGCTCCATTCGCCACGGCGAACCGAGGCATCCGCGCGCGGAATATCGCGCACCAGCGCCAGCAACAGGGCCATGGCATGGTCTGCCACTGCCGACGCATTCACCCCTGCGCCATTGGTGACTACGATCCCACGCGCCCGGGCAGCGGGCAGGTCTACGCGTTCGTAGCCGGCACCGATCACCGTAATGATCTGCAGCTTGGGCAGTGCATCGATTTCGAGCGCCGTAAGCCCCAGTGGGCCACGCGTCAGTACGGCATCAATGGTTGCGCCGTGGGTTTCAATGGCGGCCTGGCGGGCCGACGGGGTGGTTGCCACGATCAATTCGAAGCCTGCGTTTTCCAGCATCGGCAGATATTCGCCAATGGTTTCTACCAGTACCAATACGGTCGCGCTCATTCGCGGCTCTCCCTGCGTTCAATGTGCGCACTGTACCGTGCAGTGCCAGGTGGGGGGAGAAAATCCCCGTGCAAGCGGGTCACAGTCACTCGGGCTTACGAGCTCATCGGGTAACCGCTGACTGGAGGCAAGCATGGCGTGGATCGAGGATCCCGCGGTATGGACATCCCTGCTGCAGATATTGGTGCTGGACTTGCTGCTGGGCGGTGATAACGCCGTGGTGATCGCCATGGCGTGCCGCCGTCTGCCGGCCGAGCGCAGGCGGCAGGCGATCTGGGCAGGTATGGCCGGCGCCGTAGCGCTTCGTGTGGTGCTGCTGTTCTTCGCCATGCACCTTCTGGCGCTTGCCTGGCTGAAGCTGGGCGCGGGGTTGCTGCTGCTGTGGATAGGCATCCGCCTGATCGCTTCGCCTGAAGAGGACCCTCACGCCGTTGACGGCGGCACCCACCTGTTAGCCGCGATCAAGACGATTATCATCGCCGATGCGGTGATGTCGCTGGATAACGTACTGGCCGTGGCTGCGGCCGGCCGGGGGAACCTCTACCTGGTGGCTGCTGGCGTGTTGCTGAGTATCCCTTTGATCATTTTCGGCAGCCGCGTGGTGCTGGCCTTGATGGAGCGTTTCCCGATCATCGTCACCCTGGGAGGAGGGTTGATCGGCTGGATCGCGCTCAGCCTGGCCATGGCCGACCCCGTGCTTGAGCGCTGGGCGCCCGCACATGGGTCGGCCTTGCAGTACCTCGCCAGTGCGGCCGGTGCAGTGCTGGTGATGCTGCTGGGGATGGGCCTGTCCCGCTACCGCGCTCGGCAGCGGGTGAGCTCTACCTGATCAGCGATTGAAAATCAGGGCGTTGGAAAGGTCGCCCAGGGGCGCCTGGCCGCGCGTCGCCATGGCCTTGTCTCGCTCCGCCAGGCCGTCCAGCTTCTCCAGATCGAATACACGGGTGATCAGCCGCAGGATGGACGCAGTATCGTACGCGGTGTGGTCCACGGTCCCCTTGCGGGCGAAGGGCGATATCACCAGCGCCGGAATGCGCGAACCTGGGCCCCAGCGGTCACCTTCGGGCGGCGCGACATGGTCCCACCAGCCGCCGTTCTCATCCACCGTGACTACTACCACCATGTTCTTCCACTGGGGGCTTTCGCGCAGGGTTTTCACGACGCGCACGATGTGCCGGTCCCCGGACGTTACATCCGCATACCCGGCATGCATGTTGAGGTTGCCTTGGGGCTTGTAGAACGTGACCGCGGGCAGCTTGCCGGCAGCTGCGTCCGCCAGGAAGTGGTTGCTGGAGGGATCGTCGCCCAGGCCGCCATCGCGCAGCCGCCGCTGACGCTCTTCGGGGTGCTCCGGGCCTTGCTGTACGAAATAGTTGAAGGGCTGGTGGTGGTACTGGAAGTTGGGGATCTTCGGAATGCCTGGCGAGTCCTTGAACTGATCCAGGGTGGCCTGCCAGCCTCCGGCGTACCAGGCCCAGTCCACGCCCTTGCGCGACAGCTTGTCGCCGATATGGTCATGGCGCTGGGGGACCAGCACGTTGGGAAGGTCGGGCTTGGAGTAATCCGGCCGGTCCGGGTCGCGAATCCAGGTGGGCCAATAGGGCGGGGCAAGGGTATTGACCGCATACCCATCCGGGGTAATCGCGCTGGGGCCGAACTGCGGTGGGCCTTGCATAGCGCTCGCGGGGGAAGCGGGCAGGGGTTTGAGCCGGGTGTCTGTCGGGTCGTCGCTCATCAGCGTTGCGATCTGTGACTTGGCTGCCGAGGTGCTGGCGTTGGGGTAAACAGGGGCGGTCGCGCTGATCAGGTACTGGTGGTTGAGGAAGGAACCCCCAAAAGCGCCCTGGAAGAAGTTGTCACACAGCACGAATTCCTCGGCCAGGTCCCACAGGCGCAAGGCATAGCGGCTTTGAGGGTAATAGCCCATGGTCAGGCCTCCCGAATCCGCCCAAGCCACGAACTGGTCGTTGCGCCCGCCATTGATCTGCATCTGGTTCTGGTAGAACACATGCCACAAGTCGCGAGTGACCAGCCCCATGGGCAGGTCTTCGCCCTGCGGGCCCTTGAGTGGGAACGGCGCGTTGGGCAAGTTTTCCTGATACTGCACGCCGCTTGGGTAGGTTAGGCCTTCCAGCGTTTGCGGCCCCAGCTGCAACACGCCACCCCATACGGGAGGAAGGTTCGTCAGCAGGCTGCCGTCGCGGTCCCGCTGCTGATAGTCGCCGGGCTTGAGCGCGGACAAAGGTTTTTCCGTGCCCGGGAAGTTCGCGAACAGGTTATTGAAGCTGCGATTCTCGGCGTAGATCACCACCACAGTTTTAACATTCTCCCGCAGGGCATGGTCCAGCTCGACAGGGGTAAGCGGGGCAGGTTGTGCAGGGGTTGCGCTGGAGGGGGCGCAACCGGCGAGGGCGCCCCCGGCACCGATCGCGGCAAGGCCACCCAGAAACCGGCGGCGGGTGGACGAAAGGGCGGGTTTCTCGCTATCGAACGGGTCTTCAGGCTGATCGCTCATTGGGCTTCCGTAGGCGTATCCAGAGATGGCCCGGAACCTAGCAACGGAAGATGACGCTCAAGTGACAGCTTGAAGGGGCTGAGGAAGTTTCATACAGCCTTCAGGATCAGGCGAAGAATGCTTTTCGAGCGTGCACAAAAAAGCCCGCACAAGTGCGGGCTTCTCTGATGCTTCGATGACCAGTACAACAGTGACCGAAACAGTGTTTGGTGGCTACACAGGGACTTGAACCCCGGACCCCAGCATTATGAATGCTATGCTCTAACCAACTGAGCTATGTAGCCAAGTGGCGCGCATTATTCGCGGAACCCGGGGGGCTGTCAAGCATTCGGTTTCATTTTTTTTCCGTACGTGCGCTCGTAAGCGCTTGATCTCCAAGGCTCAGCGGCAGCCGCCCGATGGAAGCGTGCGCGGGTGTGATTTTTGCACTGTTTTGGGCTTACCCCGGCTTGGCCGGGCGCGTCGTTTGTCCAGGAGCGTAGTCGGACATGGCCACTCTGCTTTCCCCCGGAACCCATCTGCTGGGTCGGTTTACCTTCGCCGGTAAATTTCTGCTGTTGTTTTTGCTGTTCATGCTGCCCCTCACTGTGAGCCTGGTGATGCTGGGCAATGGTTATCGCGAACGCTTGCGGGTGATCGATGCCGAGCGCAAAGGCACGGCGCAGCTGGCTGCGCTTGAGCCAGTGGACCACCTGCTGAGCGAACAGCGCGCGCTGGCGGCCCGCTGGAAGGCGGTCGACATTCTTCATGACCCCACGGCCGCAGCCAAAGCGGCCATCAGTGCCCTGGAGGCCAATGGCCCTCAATTGCAGCAAGCGATGCTACAGCTGGGCCAACTGCTGAGTGATACCGGTGCAAGCGAAGAAGCGCGCCGCCGTTACCAGACGCTACAGCAGGCTGCAGCCGGGGTGGACTTGCAAACCTTGCGCAGCGTGGGATGGTGGCCAGACGGCTTCGATAAGTTCACAGCGGCCATCAGCGCCTTGCAACTGCTGCGCGAACAGGTTGCGATGGACAGCGGCCTGATTCTCGACCCCTGGATGGAAACCTACCTGCTGATGGAAATCGCAACCCAGCGTGCGCCCGATATTTACGAGCGGGCTGGCCGGCTGGCGGCAGCGGGTGAAAGCTCGGTAGTGGCCGGGCAGTTCAGCCTGCAAAGCCGCTTGCAGATGCGCGATCTGCGCGCACGCATCGGCGATGCCCGCGAGCAGTTGCTCAAAAGTGGGGCAGCGTTGAGCGGGCGCTTGCCTGAAGACCTCGGCTGGGCGCGGCAATACCAGCAGAGTACGGAGCAACTCGACGGCACCCTGAAGTTGCTCGACGAAAAACTCTTCGGCGGCTCGGTGAACCTCTCGGCGGCGGAATTCGACAGCACCGTGGATGCCCTGCTCGGGAGCATTTTGGCCATGCGCCAGCAGGCGCTCGCTTCGCTGGAGCAGCGCCTTGCCTATTACCATGGGCAAGCCATGGCCGAAATGGTACCTGTGGGCATAGGCTTCGGCATTCTGCTGCTGGCCGCGGTTTACCTGTTCGTGTGCTTGCAGGCGTCCATCCGGCGCAGTGCTGCCGGTATTACCAAGTTGGCCGAGTCCCTGCGCGATGGTGACCTGCGGGTTCAGGTACCGGTAGCGGGGCGCGATGAACTGGCGGCGATCTCGCTTGCCCTCAATGCGGCGGTAAACCAGTTGCGCGGCAGCCTGGCGGCAGTGGATCGCGAGAGCACCACCCTGGGCGGCGCGGTGGACACACTGACCAGCCAGGCCAGCGGCACTTTGCGCGACGTGGAAAGCCAGCAGCTGCAGATCAGCCAGATCGCCACTGCCGCTACCCAGCTGGCCGCGACCTCGCAAGAGGTGGCCAAGCGGTGTGAGGAAGCCTCGGAAAGCGCACGGCACACCCGGCAGATCGCAGTGAGCAGCAGCCGCCAGAGCGAACTGACCACACGCAATATCCAGCAACTCAACCAGCGTCTGAGTGCCAGCGCCCAAGCCCTGGGGCGGGTGAGTGAGCAGGGCCAACAGATCCAATCAGTGGTCGATGTGATCGGCGGTATCGCTGGCCAAACCAACCTGCTCGCCCTCAATGCCGCCATCGAGGCTGCCCGCGCCGGTGAACAGGGAAGGGGCTTTGCGGTGGTGGCCGATGAAGTGCGCAGTTTGTCTCAGCGTACTCAGGCGTCCACTGCGCAGATCGCCGCGACCGTGGACAGCCTGCGCGCAACCGTTCAGCAGGCGGTGGAATTGATGCAGGCCGCCTGCGCCCAAGCGGAAGGGGATGCCGCTGCGGTCACAGGGCTGGGTGCCAGCCTGGGTGAGATCGCAGGGGCCGTGCAAGCCGTGAATGACACCCTGGCCCATATTGCGACGGCCGTGGAGCAGCAGGCGGCAACGGCCGATGAAGTGAGCGGCAATATCCAGCAGGTGGATCAGGCCGCGTTGCGCCTGCTCGACGGTGCCCGTGAGGTCAATGGCGCCGCCGACCGGCTGAACCGAGGCAGCACGGCGCTGCGGGCGACTACCGCCAACTTTGCTACTGCCTAGGGCCGGCAGCTGGAAGAATGTGTTGCAAGATGTCACAGTGGCGCACCTGAACAATGCGCCCTTTGACCTCAGGTGATCCATGGCTCTCGCGTCTACCAGTGCTAGTGCGGTAACCCCCTCTCCCGCAACACCGGCCACCAGCCCACTGGTGATGAAAGTCATCGCCGCCTGTGCGCTGGCTCATTTGATCAACGACCTGATCCAGGCCGTGCTGCCGTCGATCTACCCCATGCTCAAGGCCAACTATGGGTTGAGCTTTACCCAGGTAGGGTTGATTACGCTCACGTTCCAGATCACGGCTTCGCTGCTGCAGCCCTGGATCGGCTTCTATACCGACCGCCATCCCAAACCGTTCCTGCTGCCTGCCGGCATGGTCTGTACGTTGATTGGCGTGTTGATGCTGTCCATGGTGGGCAGTTTCGAGATGATCCTCCTGGCCTCCGCGTTGATCGGGATCGGCTCCTCGACCTTCCACCCGGAAACCTCCCGCGTGGCAAGGCTGGCGTCCGGCGGGCGCTTCGGGCTGGCGCAGTCCACGTTCCAGGTCGGCGGCAATACCGGCTCTGCATTCGGCCCCCTGCTCGCGGCGGCCATTGTCATTCCCTTCGGCCAAGGCAATGTGGCGTGGTTCGCCGTGTTTGCGGTGGCGGCCATCGGCGTGCTGTATGGGCTGAGCCGCTGGTATCGAGGCCATCTCAATACTTTTGCAGCCAAACGCGGCAAGGTCGCAACACATGGCCTTTCCCGTGGGCGCATCACCGGGGCGCTGGCCGTGCTGGCGCTGCTGGTGTTCTCCAAGTATTTCTACATGGCCAGCTTTACCAGCTATTTCACCTTTTACCTGATCGAAAAGTTCGACCTGTCGGTGGCCAGTTCGCAGTTGCACCTGTTCCTGTTCCTCGGCGCGGTGGCGGCGGGCACCTTCTTTGGCGGGCCGATCGGCGACCGCATCGGGCGCAAGACGGTGATCTGGTTCTCCATTCTGGGCGCGGCACCCTTCACGCTGATGCTGCCCTACGTGGACCTGTTCTGGACCAGCGTGCTGAGCGTGGTGATCGGCTTCATCCTGGCGTCTGCATTTTCCGCCATCGTGGTGTACGCCCAGGAATTGCTCCCTGGCAACGTTGGCATGATCGCCGGTGTGTTCTTCGGCCTGATGTTTGGTTTCGGCGGTATCGGCGCCGCCTTGCTGGGCCAGCTGGCCGACGTGCATGGCATCGAGTACGTGTACACGCTGTGTTCGTACCTGCCACTGTTGGGCATCCTCACCGTATTGCTGCCGTCCACCCAGGCCAGAAGCTGAGACTCAGATCTGCCCCAGCAACCACTGCCGGAAGGCGCGCAGCGAGGGCAAGGCCTCGTTGCGCTGCGGGTACACCAGGTAGTAACTGCGCTTGCTGGCCACCGGCTCGCCCACGCTTGTGAGTTCGCCCTTCGCCAGTTCTTCTTCCACCAGCACGCGAGGCACCAGGCCTACGCCGATGCCGGCGCGTACCGCCTGAATCAGGTGCGAGGTGAGTTCGAAGCTCGGCCCCAGGCGCATGCTTCGGTGCGGCAGGCCGTGGTGGCTGAACCATTCCGCCCAGGCGTGCGGGTTGGTGGCCACGGTCAACAAGGCTTGGCCGCTGATGCGCTCAGGCGTCAACTCGCCCAAAGCCTGCGCGCCTTCCACCCCCAGAATCACCACCAGCTGTTCGGCCTGCAGCCGGTGGCTGATCAGGCCTGGCAACTCACCCATCCCCACACTGATCGCTGCGTCGATTTCGCTGGTAGCGAAGTCAATGGCTTCGATGCGTGAGTGAATGTGCACCATCATGCCCGGATGGGCCCGGTAAAAATCCTGAAGGCGTGGCAGCAGCCATTTGGAGCCGAACGTAGGTAGCGTGGCCAGGCGCAGCGTGCCGGTGCCGGATTGAAAGGCCAATGCCTGCAAGGTTGCGCTGCGAATCTGCCCCAAAGCCTCGCTCAGCTCGCGCTGATACAAGCGGCCAACGTCGGTGAGCTGCACCTGGCGGCCTTCACGGCGGAACAAGGTAAGCCCCAGCAACTGCTCCAGGGCCTGCACCTGTCGGCTGACCGCGCTTTGCGTCAGGGACAACTCCTGGGCAGCGCGGGTGTAGCTTTCGTGTCGGGCAGCGGCTTCGAAGGCCAGCAGCAAGGACATGGATGGGGTAAGGCGGCGGTGATTCATTCGCAAAAGTCATCGATAGGTGCAGGATTATCCGTTTGTGCTTAGCGCCCGGCCCGGCGAACATGGCACAACTCCGTATCCCTAGGCTTGCGCATCCATTCAATAAGCGCAAGCCAGCTTATAATGAGGCAGCGACCATGATCGCCCAGCTGCACCCGGCCCCTGCGAAAGCCGACTACCGTGATTTTCTCCAAGCCTTGCGCGCCAGCGGCTTCCAAGGCGAAATCAGCGCCGACTACGCCAGCCGTACCGTGCTGGCCACCGATAACTCGATTTATCAGCGGCTGCCCCAGGCCGCTGTGTTCCCCCGCGACGCCGACGATGTGGCGCGGGTGGCCCGGTTGATGGCCGAGCCGGCCTATCGGCAGATCAAGCTCACCCCGCGCGGTGGCGGTACTGGCACCAATGGGCAGTCACTCACCGACGGCATCGTGGTCGACCTTTCGCGGCACATGAACCGCATTCTGGAAATCGACGTCCAGAACCGCTGGGTGCGTGTGGAGGCGGGCGTGGTGAAGGACCAGCTCAACGCCGCACTCAAGCCTCATGGGCTGTTCTTCGCGCCCGAGCTGTCCACCTCCAACCGCGCCACCATCGGCGGCATGATCAACACCGATGCCAGCGGCCAGGGCAGCTGCACCTACGGCAAAACCCGCGACCACGTGCTGGAGCTGCATTCGCGCCTGCTGGGTGGCGAAGCGGTACACAGCCTGCCCATCGACGAGGCCGAACTGGAGCGCCAGTGTGCCCGCGAAGGCCGGGCAGGCGAGGTGTACCGCACCGCCCGAGAGATCAACGCCACCAAGGCCGCGCTTATCGAAGCGGTGTTCCCCAAGCTCAACCGCTGCCTCACCGGCTACGACCTGGCGCACCTGCGCGAAGCGGACGGCCGCTTCAACCTCAACAGCGTGTTGTGCGGCGCCGAGGGCTCGCTGGGCTTTGTGGTGGAAGCCAAGCTCAACGTGCTGCCCATCCCCAAATACTCGGTGCTGGTGAACGTACGCTACGGCAGCTTCATGGACGCCCTGCGTGATGCCCGCGCGTTGATCAAGCACAAGCCGCTGTCGATCGAAACCGTGGATTCGCGCGTATTGCTGCTGGCGATGAAAGACATCGTGTGGCATAGCGTGGCGGAGTACTTCCCGGCCGACCCGGACCGCCCGACGCTGGGCATCAACCTGGTGGAATTCAGTGGCGACGAGCCTGCGGAAGTCGAGGCGCGGGTAGCGGCGTTCGTTGCGCACTTGCAAGCGGACCTGGGCGTAGAACGGCTTGGCCATACGCTGGCCGCCGGCAACGAAGCGGTGAACCGCGTGTACACCATGCGCAAACGCTCGGTAGGCCTGCTGGGGAACGTGGACGGTGAGATCCGCCCGCAGCCCTTCGTGGAAGATACCGCCGTGCCTCCGGAGCAGCTGGCGGATTACATCGCCGAATTCCGCGCCCTGCTCGATGGCTATGGCCTCACTTACGGTATGTTCGGTCATGTGGATGCGGGTGTACTGCACGTTCGCCCCGCGCTGGACATGAAGGACCCGGCCCAGGCCGCGCTGGTGCGGCCTATTTCCGATGCAGTCGCCGCGCTTACGCAAAAATATGGCGGGCTGCTGTGGGGCGAACACGGCAAAGGCGTGCGCTCGGAATACGTGCCGGCGTTCTTTGGCGAGCTTTACCCTTCGTTGCAGGCACTGAAAACAGCCTTCGATCCGTACAATCAGCTGAACCCCGGGAAAATCTGCACGCCGCTCGACAGCACCGAGCCCTTGTTGAAAGTGGATGAGGTAACGTTGCGGGGCGATCTGGACCGCAGCATCGACGAGCGGGTATGGCAGAGCTACGGCACCGCCATGCATTGCAATGGCAATGGTGCCTGCTACAACTACGACCCCAACGACGCCATGTGCCCGTCCTGGAAAGCCACTCGCCAGCGCTCCCAGTCCCCGAAGGGCAGGGCGTCGCTGGTGCGCGAATGGCTGCGGCTGCAAGGCGAGGCCGGGGTGGACGTATTGTCACCAGCCCGTCGCCAGCCAGGCTTCTGGCAAACCCTGCCCCAGCGCTGGCGCAACAGCCGGGACAGCAAGGCCGGCCAGCAGGACTTCTCCCACGAGGTATACGACGCCATGGCCGGCTGCCTGGCGTGCAAATCCTGTGCGGGGCAGTGTCCGGTGAAAGTAAACGTGCCGGAATTCCGCTCGCGCTTCCTCGAGCTCTATCACACCCGCTACCTGCGCCCGGCGCGGGATTACCTGATCGGTTCGCTGGAGTTCACCATTCCATACCTGGCAAGGGTGCCGGGGCTGTACAACGGCCTGATGAACGCATCCGTGATCAAGGGTGTGCTGGCGCGCCGCGTGGGCATGGTCGACAGCCCGTTGCTCAGCCGCTTCAACTTCCACGCCAGCCTGCGCCGCTGGGACGTGCAGCCGGCTACCCCGGCGAAACTGATCGGGCTGACCGAGGCGCAGCGTGCCCGCAGTGTGATCCTGGTGCAGGATGCGTTCACCCGGTATTTCGAAACCCCGTTGTTGGCCAACCTGATCGAACTGGTCTCGCGTCTGGGCTATCAGGTGTACCTGGCGCCGTTCTTTGCCAACGGCAAACCGCTGCACGTGCAGGGCTTCCTCGGCGCATTCAACAAGGCGGCCATTCGCAACGCCAGCCAGTTGCAGGCACTGAGCGCGTTTGGCGTGCGCATGGTCGGGCTGGACCCGGCCATGACGCTGGTGTATCGCCAGGAATACGCCAAGGTCCCGGGTATTGCGCAGCTGCCGAAAGTGGATCTGCCCCAGGAGTGGCTGCTGGACGCGTTGCCGGAAACGCTCGAGGCAAGCGTTGCGAAGCCTTACCGGCTGCTCGCCCACTGCACGGAAAAAACCAACGCGCCGGCGAGCACCAAACAGTGGGAGATGCTGTTCAGCCGCGTGGGCCTTACCTTGGCGACTCAGGCCACCGGTTGCTGCGGCATGTCCGGTACCTATGGGCATGAAGCGCGTAACCAGGAGACCTCACGGACCATCTTCGGCCAGTCCTGGGCAGGGCAGGTGGCACCTTCGGCCGATGACAAGGGTGAGGCGTTGGCGACCGGGTATTCCTGCCGCAGCCAGACCAAACGCCTGGTCGGGCGTGAGCTGCGCCACCCGCTGGAAATCCTGCTGGAGCTGCAACGGGCGGCGGGTTGATTGATAGGCTGCGGCGTTCTGCTGTCCACACGTAATCACCCGTGACAGGAGAACGCCATGGCCCATCCCCATCAGGCCTTCATACATCCACTGGACGTTCCGCTCACCGTGGGCAACCTGCCCATGCTTGCCGATGGCAAGCTGGCCGTGGTCGAGGCGGTGCAGCTGGAACGTAATGCCTGGGTGCCCAACAATCCGCGCCTACCGGTAATCGTCTACCGGCAGGTGCTGTCCCAGATCAGCGATCCCGCAGCGGCCTTTGAACAACTGTTCGAGGTCAATCACTGGCCCGCGCAGTGGCGCGACGGCGTGTTCACCTACCATCACTTCCACTCCACGGCCCATGAGGTGCTTGGCATCGCCGGTGGCGAAGCGCGGTTGGTGCTGGGTGGGCCGAATGGCTATCAAACCGAGGTGCGGGCGGGTGATGTGGTTTTGTTGCCCGCCGGTACCGGGCACTGCCAGCTCAGCGCCAGCAAGGACTTTCTTGTGGTGGGCGCCTATCCGGCGGGGGCTACTTTCGACATTTGTCGTGAAGCGCCAACCCCTGAACAGGAGCGCAATATCGCCGACGCTACCTATCCCGCGTCAGACCCCGTGTTCGGCGCCCAGGGGCCGTTCCATCCACTGTGGTGGGGTGACTCATGAGCGAGGCACGGCTGGGCTTTGCTTGTATGTATCGCCATTCGCACCGCAGCCTGGCGACAAAGGAACTGGAAGCGATCGAGAAAGCGTTCAACCCTCGAACCACCACATTGCGTTGGATCAGCAGCGCCACGGTGGAAGCGGCCGGGGAAAAACTGCGCCAGCTGATCGAGCACAACCTCGATGCACAGCTTCGGCTGCTGGCCTATGTAGCCGAATTACCGCCGGCCCTGCGTATGTTGCGCCTGAGCAGCGACCTGTTGCCGTTGTATAGCCACCCCAGCGTAACGGCGTTTTATCAGGACCCAGCCCTGCAAGCGCATCTGCAGCAGCGCTTTATGGAAATTGGCGACTACGCGCGCGGCGCAAACATCAGGCTGTCCTTCCACCCCGGGCAATATTGCGTGCTGGGTTCCGACCGGCCCGAGGTGGTGGAAAACAGCCTGGCAGAGTTCGAGTACCACGCCGACATGATCCGCATGATGGGCTATGGCCAGCGCTTTCAGGACTTCAAATGCAACGTGCACATTGCCGGCCGCCTCGGCGTGGAAGGGGTGCGGGCGGTGTGGCCCCGGCTGTCGGAGGTTGCACGCAATACCATCACCTTCGAAAACGAAGAGAAAACCTATGGCGTGAACGACTGCCTCGCCATCGCTGACCTGGCACCGGTAGTGCTCGACATCCATCACTGCTGGATCAACGAAGAGGTGTATATCCCTCCCGATGACCCCAGGGTAAACCGCATCATCGACAGCTGGCGCGGCGTGCGCCCGGCCATGCATTACTCGCAACCGCCCGAACACCTGCAGGCGCTGGGGTTCGGGCCGGATGATCCGCTGGAAATACCCGCCCTGCTGGAGAAGGTCAACAAGCGCGACCTGTACGCACACAGTGCCCGCATGTGGAACCACAAAACCAACGAGTACGCGCTGCAGTTCCTCGACCGTTTCGACATCATGTTCGAAGCCAAGGAAAAGAATCTTGCAACGCTGGAATTCTATCAGCGGTATTTGTTGCATAGCTGATCAGGAAACCAAGGGGGCGTGGCGGTGGAAAAATGACGCAATAGCGTTATCTACACGCCGCCGACCACCGTCCTTGCCCACTTCCCGCCGTTGGGCTATACGGTTGGCCAGGACATTTCAGGCGTAAGCCTCAGGCTGTGGCGCGTCGCGAATTCGAGGGTCCGGTTGTTCAACCGACTCAACAAGGAAGCTAGCTCATGGCTACTACTCGCCGTACCCTTCTTAAACTTTCCCTTGGCGCCGGCGCGGTGTGCGTGTTCGGTGGCATCGTGCCCGGCATGCGCCAATTGGCGGCGGCCACCGTGCGGGTGCGCCGCAATGTGAACAACCTGGCGCCGAACGACCCCGACCTGGCGTGCTATCGCGACTTCGTGGGCATCATGAAAGCCAGGCCCGAGAGTAACCGGGTGAGCTGGATTGCCTTTGCCAACCAGCATGGCAACAACAACGCCTTCAACCTGTGCCCTCACGGCAGCTGGTATTTCCTGCCATGGCACAGGGGTTATCTGGAAATGTACGAACGGGCGGCGGCCTCGCTCACCGGCAACGCCAATTTCGCCATGCCGTACTGGGATTGGACAACCTTGCGCACCCTCCCGGCTGCCTTCACCGACCCGCTCTACAACGGCCAGCCCAACCCACTGTATGTACCCACCCGCAATACATTGACCGGCCCTTATGCACTGACCGACTCGCTCACCGGCCCGGGGGTAATGCAGAGCATCTATGCCGAAACCGTGTTCGAGGCCTTCGGCACCAGCCGCAACCCGGCGCAAAACAGTACCGATCCGTCATGGGTGCCGGCCGGTGGCGGCGTGCAGGGCATTCTGGAAAGTACGCCGCACAACAATGTGCACGACAACATCGGCGGCTACATGCCCAACCCCAATTCGCCATTGGACCCGTTGTTCATGATGCACCACGGCAACATCGACCGGATCTGGCTGTGGTGGAACACGCTCGGCCGGCAGAACAGCACCGACCCGCTGTGGCTGAACATGAATTTCCTCAAGCATTACATCAACCCGCAGGGCACGTTCTACAGTCGCGTAGTAAAGAACATGCGTTCCACGATCAACATGGGCTACACCTACGACAGCCTGCCTACCACCAAGGCAAAAAGCGCTGTTACCAACGAAGCCACCGCCGCCGCCGCATTGTTGAGTATTCGCGACCGCAACGTGGCGGCATTGCTGGACCCCAGCCAGCCCTCGAACCTGAAACGCGTGAAGAAGACCAAACCCGGGATAGCGAAGCTGACCGACCCATTGGATGTGCCCTTGACCGCGCCGGGGTCCACACTGGATGCGGTGATCGCCGGCACCGACACCCCGCCCAATAACCGGGAGGTGTTCGCGGTGCTGCGCGATATTGTGATGGGTGAGAACGTGAACACCTTCCGCGTGTTCATCAACCTGATGGAAGCCAGCCTGGACGTGCCGGACAGCGACCCGCACTTCGTGCGGACGGTGTCGTTCCTGCGCCATACGATGGCGGGGCATGCCGGCCATGGTGGGGCGCTGTCGACACAGGTCAACCTCACGGCAACGGTACGCCGGTTGGCCCAGGCTGGCCTGCTGACCGGGGACCAGATCACGGTGCAGATCGTGCCCGTGCCCGCTCCGGGCGTGGCTGCCTCGCAGGTGGGCACGGTAACGCCGGGGTCGGTGGAAATTGTTTTCGTTTAGCCGGGCACTGCTGTTGCTGGCCGGCCTGGGAGGTGCTTCCGCCCAGGCCGCAACAGCCACACTCGCTGCGCCTGGGGTGATCTGCCGGCGCTATCCGGTAGAAACCTTGCAAAGCCTGCGCAACGGCGATACACGGCTGGTTGTGGTGGTGCAGGCATTCACCCCGCCTACCACCGGCCCGGCAGGCCTGGCGGTGTGGCTGGCCCCGCCGGGCGGAACCGAAGTGGAACTTGCCCGCCTGGCCATCCATCCGCGCCAGGCTTATCAGGCCTACGAGCGTGTACGCTGGCAGCGCTTTCTCGTATCGCTCGCGGCCCACGCCGGGCAACTGCATGACGATAACCCGCTGTGCATCAAGGTAGGGTTTGCGCTGAGCGCTTCGCAAGGGCAGGGCGGGGTGGTGTTTGATCTGGAGGTGATAGGCGCGGGCGATGGTCGGTGAGCGAAACGGCAACTGAGCTTGTACAGACTCCTCAGATAGCTACAGTTGCAGCGACAGCATACGGAGGTAAGCGATGCGTACGGTATCAATTCTCACACACGATGACGGGCAAACGATCATGCTCCCCGAAGAAATGGCTTATATGGACGTCTCCGAATTAGAGATCACCCGTATAGGAGACACGATTACACTGCGCCCGATACGCCCTGATTGGCCCTCATTTGCTAGGGTACCGGTGGCTGATGCGGGCGCTTTTGAGGAGCGCACTGCTGTTATAGCCGATGAAGGTCGGTGCTCTTTGGTTCAACCCGGCGACTAGCCAGAATGTGAGTAGATTTACGGTGGTTCCGGGGGCTTTCAAATATATCCGGATTGCACCACTTTCTGAGTTTTTTGACACAATCCAATCCCCTGCCTATACCTTCGCTTCCATACCTCAGCAGGCAGGGTAGCCCCATGGATAGCCGCAGCCCTGGTCAGTCTCAGCAGTCGACCTCCTCTCACAAAGCCGTTTTCCACTCGTCCGCGTTTCAACCCCATCGCCTCAGCCTCGCGATCGTTGCCGCGCTGAGTTTCATGGCAGCCGATGGCGCCGCCGCTGCCGCAGGCAGTTGCGGCAGTGGCACCACCACCTTGAGTACACGTGTAACCGAGCCGTGCAATCTTGGCCGCAACGAGTCGCTCACGGTGACCGCCGACGGCGGTATCAAGGTGGCCGATGTGGCGGCGGTAGTGGTGCAACACGCAGTGCCCGGCCGTAACCAGATTTTCAACAGCGGCACGCTGGCTGGGGAAGAGGGCATCGTTATCTTCAATACGGTGTTTTCCGGAAAACTTCAGAACACCGCAACGGGCGTGATCGAGGGCATGAACGAGGGCATTGTTCTGTCGGGAAGCACCTTCACGGGTAATGTGCTGAACGCCGGCACCATCACCTCCACCCAGGCCGCTGCGTTGAGCCTGGTCAACAGCACGGTGATCGGCAACCTCAGCAACAGCGGATTGCTCGCCGCCGAACGTAACGGGGCCTACGGGCGTAACGGCCTATTGATCAGCGGCAGCGAAATCACTGGCGACCTGCGCAACAGCGGCAGCATCGCCACCGGCTCGACCGCGCTGCATATCGAGAACAGCAAGCTGGGCGGCAGCCTCATCAACTCCGGCGATATCCGCGGTACGACTACACCGATGATCATCACCGGCAGCACCATCGGCGGCGACTTCATCAACTATGGGGCTATCTACGCCTCCGACCAAGGCAGCCGAATCTCTGGGACCACCATAGAGGGCCGCTTCGCCAATTATGGCTCTATCGGCTCGGGCATTACCGGCTTCGGCATCAGCGGCAGCACACTCAAGGGAGGGCTGCTCAACACTGGCCGGATCTATGGCGGCTCCAATGTGTTCATTCAGGACACGGTAATGGGCGGCTTCGAAAACTCCGGCACGATCGACAGCGGCACCGGCGCACTGGATTTTGTGCGTAACACGGTCAATGGCAACTTCATTAACCGCGGTGAGATCACCACCAACAATACTGGCTACGCGGCGCTGGTCGTGACCGACACGACTATCAGCGGCAGCCTGGTGAATCTCGGCTCGCTGTATGCAGGCAGGCATGGCGGCACGGCGATCCTCAGCGAGCGCGGCACCGTGATCGGCGGAGACTTGCTGAACACTGGCTTGATCGATGGTAGTAACGGGCTGGTGCTCACCGACATACGCATTGGCGGCGACCTGGCCAATACCGCAACCATCAGTACCCAACAGGACATGGGGGAAGACGGGGATGCGATACAGTTGATCGGAGGCAGCATCGGCGGCGATTTGATCAACAGCGGTAGCCTGCAGGCCGGGCGGGACGCGATCTACATCTCGGGCACGGACATCGGCGGTAGCTTGATCAATGCCGGCGATATCAAAGGTGAGAACGGGGCCTATATCCAGTTCGCGCGGATTGGCGGCGATGTTCAAACCTGGGGCAGCATCGCAGGTAGCGATCGTGGCCTGGTATTGGTCAATTCCACCGTCGAGGGTCGTGTTGTCAACGATGGTGACATTTCCGGCGGTGTTGATCCCTTCACCCTGCTGACTGTCACAGTGGGTGACGATGTGGTGAACCGGGGCCGCATCGTGGGCGGCTCCGGCGCTGCGATCAGTGGCAGCACCATTGACGGCGACATCATCAACCAAGGCAGCATCCTGACTTACCTCTCGCAAACCAGCATTAATGACAGCGCCATCAAGGGCCGCTTCGCCAACTACGGCACCATTGGCACACAGGGCGGTGACACGGCGTGGAGCGGCTTGAGCGTCAGCGGGAGCACAGTAGGCGGCGAGTTCACCAATGCCGGCAAGATCATCGGCGCAGGCACTAGCTACGCCCTCGACATCAGCAACTCCACGCTCAGCGGCCCCCTGGTCAACCGTGGCAGCATCACCGGCGCCCGGGCGCTGAATGTCACGGACAGTACGCTGGCGAGCGTGACTAACACTGGCACCCTCAAGGGCCGCGAGCGCGGCGTGTCGGTGCAGGGAGAAAGCGAGCTTGCAGGCGGCCTGGTGAATGCCGGCCTGATCTCCGGTAGCGAGTATTCCCTTTATGTCGACCCCGCCAGTACGTTGAACAACCTGTACATCGCTGGCAACGACACCGCGCGCTTTGCCGGGGAGGTGTACGCGCCGAACACCACCGCCACCCTCTACAGCGACGCCACCTATAGCTTGCGCGCCCGGGATCGCTGGACAGTAGACAGCTTCATCAACCGAGGCACCCTGGTACTGGCCGCGTCCACCAGCCGCAGCGCCACGCCGGCGACCATCACCGGGGACTACAGCCAGCGCAATGGGGGGGTGTTGCGCACCGAGGTGCTGGACCAGGCGCACTACGGCAAACTGGTGGTGACCGGTACTGCTACATTGCCGAGCCAGGCGCTTATCGACGTGGACGTTGCCAATGCCAGCCAGCCCTTCCGTGTAAGCCAGCTTCAGGATGTGCTCAGCGCCGGTACGCTGAAGTCCGATGGCACCTTTGCGGTAAGCGGCAACTCGGCGCTGTTCGATTTCGGCGCAGTGAAAGACGGCAACACGGTGGACCTTACCCTCGCGGCCAAGTCTGCCACCGGAGCCCGCGCGGCGGTCGCCAGCAGTGGTCTTGCTTCCGCAGCTGGAGTAGCGGGCGTATTGGATGCCGAGTTTGCCAAGGGTTCGTCGAGTAGCCTGGCGCCCTATTTCGTTTCGGCGACCAGCACGGCCCAGGTGGCCAATGCCTTGAGCCAGACCCTACCGTTGGGCAATGCCAGCCTGCGGGCGAGCCAGGCCGCGTTGGGCGAAATATCCCAGGCGTTGCAGGAACGGTTGGTGCCAGTGACCTCGGAGCTGCCAAGCCTGAGAATGGCCCCGACACTTTGGTCAAAACCCTTCACGTCGCTGGCCAGCGGCGCCCGCGGCAGCAGTAGCGGGAGCGGCCAGGTGATCGGCATAGATACCCGTACCTCCAGTACCCAGCGCGTGGGCCTGGCATTCGCCTATGCCGATGGCGACACTCAAGGCGATGCGTTGGGCAATGGCCAGAACAGCCGGCTCGACCTTTGGCAGTTCACGGGGTACAGCGCCTATACGCTCGCCCCGGATACGGAATTCATGCTCTACGCCGGCGCCGGTCACAATCGCGTTGCGGGCGAACGCAGCCTCGCGCTATCCGGGGTAAGCGGCAAAGCGAAGGGCGAATACGACAGCCTGTTCGCCACCGTGGGCGCCAGCCTGGGCCATGCCTACAGGTTAAGCGAGGCAACCCGTTTCGTGCCGTCGGCGCGCCTGGACTACAACTACATCCGGGACGAAGGCTATCGCGAGCAAGGCTCCAGCAGTATCGCGCCGCTGTTGCTGTCCGTCGAAGGCCGCGAGACGGACCAGTTGATCGCCGGGCTGGATGGCCGGCTGGAGCACGAGTTCAGCCCGGGGGGCAGCCGGCTGCAGTTGAATCTCGGCGTGGGTGTGGACCTCATCAACGATGCCAACGGTGTGACCGCAAGCTTTGCCGGCGCGCCGGGGCAGCGGTTCGAAACCCGCGGCAGCGAAGCCAGCCCCTGGCTGGTGCGGGGTGGGCTAAGCCTGGTTACTCCGCTTACCGCGAGCGGGGCCGAACTCACGGTCAACTACTCCGCACAAAGCCGTAGCGATTACGACGACTCGGCAACGACCGTGGCCGTGAAAGTGCCGTTCTAAGCCAAGCGATTGAACTGAACTTCCGTTCCCACAGGGGGCTCAGGTGAAAGGTATCGATCAATCAGCGAGGAGACAGTGAATGCCCGATTCACACGGCAAGATCCGCTACGGCGTGGTAGCGGGAGGTTCCATTTCCCAGGGCGCGTTCATGCCCGGTATCGGCCAGACCGACAATTCGGTGATGACCGCCCTGGTCACCGGTGACCCGGTAAAAGCCGACCGCCTGGCTAAACAGTATTCGCTCAAGAGCTACAGCTATGACGAATACCCCGCACTGCTGGCCTCTGGCGAAGTGGACGCGGTGTACGTTGCCACCCCGAACTTCCGCCACCGCGAATTCGTGGTCCCGGCGCTGGAGGCGGGTATTCATGTATTGCTCGAAAAACCCATGGCTATCAATGAGGAAGACTGCAAGGCGATGATTGCTGCCGCGCAACAGTCGGGGGCCAAGTTGATGATTGCCTACCGCCTGCATTGCGAGCCAGGAACCCTCGAGATGATCGAGCGGGTACACGCTGGCGAGTTCGGCGAACCCCGGTTGTTCACCTCCACCTTCACGCAGACGGTCAAGCGCAGTAACCACCGGCTGCACAATGGCTTCGCCGCCGGGCCAGTATTCGACATGGGGCCTTATCCGCTCAACATGGTGCGTCAGCTGTTCGGGGCAGAGCCCATCGAGGTCAGCGCGGTGGGCGTAAAAACGCCGGGGGATGACATAAATACCTGGGATACGGTAACGGTATCGCTGCGTTTTCCCGAGGAACGGCTTGCGCAGTTCACCGTCAGCTGCAACCTTCCCAGCGCGGAGCGTTTTCAGTTCCTGGGCAGCAAGGGCGAGATTGAAGCGTCCCCCTGTTTCGGCTACGGCGAGGGCGTAAGCATCCGCTATCGCGCTTCCCTCGATGGCAACACGCAAGAGCACGTACATCCGGTGGTGGACCAGTTTGCCGGCGAGACGGCGTATTTCTCCGATTGCATTCTCAAAGGGCAAACGCCGGAACCCGATGGAGATGAAGGCTGGCGCGACGTGCGGGTAGTGAAGGCTATCGAGCGGGCGCTGACTACAGGCCAGCCTCAGAAGCTTGAGCCCTTGGCTCCGAAGCGCGCCGCCACCCGGGATCAACAACGGCAGTTCCCGCTGGCCGAAGCACCGGCGTACATCAACACCGAGTCACCGACGGAGTAACCTCAGGCATGGGCGCGGGCGCGGCTCAACGGTCCTGGACGATACCGCCCAGCCCTCACTTCAAGGCGCCCTTGTATCGCATGGGCGTCGATCATCCAGAACCTGCAGGCTAGAAAACACCCTTCTTCCTCTTCCATCCCGCTGTAGCGGTAGTGGAAGCCTTTACTGCCGAGCCCGATAGCAATTGCCTTAAGCGTACTTTGCAGCCGCTCGGGGGGCTCCAGAGTGCACAAGGATAGCGTTGCGCTACCTGTCACTTTGTCAGCTAGTTGATATGAACAGTGAGGATTAATTTGCTCACAGGTGCTTGATATACCGCGCTGGACGCCCGGTGCGTGCACCTGAGGTAGGCTCCAGGTCTGCCGCGCTGATCAATCTTTAAAGCGAAAGGCAGGCGCAAAGATAACCGCTGAAAAATGCCCGGCAATCTTGAAAAGCGTGTCGCCGTACGCTTCAAAAAGGGAGAAAAATCATGAGCACCCATCGAGCTGAATCCAATGCAGATTCCTTGACAGGCAAGATGACAGCTGCGGTGGAGGTTAGGGACGGTCAGCTACAGTCGTTCAAAACCTCTGCGCATTCTTACCTTGAGGATACGCGGCTGCATGTCTACGGGATTGACGAAGTTTCGGCCGGACGCACCGATCTCATTTATTTATGGATTCCACGAGAAATCAAAAACGGTACTTACCCGATTCAGAATACGAATAGCGAAGCAGTGGTCAGGGCTACCTTTACCTATGAAGGTGTTACCCCGTTTGTAACATCTGGGAAGATCTCCATTGAATGGGACAGGGCGGCCAATCAGTTCAAGGCTGAATTTGAAATGCAGGCGACCACTGATGGAAGAGCCTATAAAGTAAGGGGCGGTGCTGTTGACGTCGCTGTGTTAACTACAGCCAAGCGCTCAGGGAACATAAGTGCCTCCATCACTCCCCCTTTGTTGGGCGGTGATAGCTCCTTCCTCGCTGATGAGTGGAGATTCGAACCTGGTAGCGACAACTGGACGCTGCTAGCTACCCAAAAAATCGGAGATTCGACTCAGGGTATATTGTTACGGATACCGGACAATTATGAAGGCGGGAATCCTGCGAAAGATTGGGCTGCTTTCTTTGTTTACAATCATGGAATTTATATCGGGAGGGGCCTGGATGTCTCGGACTTCACCTGGGACAAGGCGCAGAAGCGCCTGGAGGGGAACGTCTCCTTTGAGACAGACATCGCTGGTCGCGTGCATAAGGTGAAGGATGCGCGGATCGCCATCAAATACTGATCGGCTGTCGCTGGGTTAACCTCACCTTGTCCACTTGAAAACCTGACAGTTCTATCAGCTATCATCACGAGCTCAGTTCGATTAACTTACTGCCAGCTCAGTGTTATATGTTTCTGTCAGTAATGCTGTGTTCGCGAAGTTGACAAGTGTCTCTTCATTTAACTGGAAGCAGGAGAACAAACATGAGCACCGAACAAACAATCAAAAGCGGAAGCGGTATCTTGAGCAAGGCTTCGGCGGTTTTCGTTCCAGCAATCGCGGGCCTTGATAAAGACAAACTATTTACGGAGAAGGTGCTTTATCATTATTCAGAAGGCCGGGGTCATTTCTTCGAAGCTTACGAAGACGTTGAGGTCGTCGCGCACGGGAAAACACAGACAGTTCCACTCGGGATCTGGTTATTCTTCCCGGGCGAATCGCCAGAAAAGTATGTCTCGTTTTTCCGCCTCGGGGAGATCTTCGTTGAGCTGAAGATACAGATGGCGGCTGACTTTATCTTCAATCCTCAGGAAGGTCAGCTAAAGGGGAGCTTCACCGGGTCTTTTTCGCTCTACCAAAAATCCTATGAGATTCAGTCCGGAACGATCGAACATCAGTTTATCCCGGTAGCGGAGCTCAAGAAGCGCAACCCATATACTTCAAGCCAGGGTAAATCGAGTTGATGTTGTCTTGTTGCAGCTAGGGAGATAACGTTACATCAGCGCCTCCATAAAAAAACCCTCGAAGCCGGGCTTCGAGGGTTTTGTGGTTCGGACACCGGCTTACCGGCTTAGACGTTGAACCGGAAATGCATCACATCGCCGTCTTTCACGATGTATTCCTTGCCTTCCAAACGCCATTTGCCCGCCTCCTTCGCGCCGTTCTCACCCTTGTATTGGATAAAGTCGTCATAGGCTACTACTTCGGCGCGGATGAAACCTTTCTCGAAGTCGGTGTGGATTACGGCTGCGGCCTGGGGAGCGGTAGCACCAATGCGAACGGTCCAGGCACGAACTTCCTTCACGCCAGCAGTGAAGTAGGTTTGCAGGTTGAGCAGCGAATAGCCGGCACGGATCACGCGATTCAGGCCTGGCTCTTCAAGGCCGAGAGATTCAAGGAACATGTCCTTTTCTTCGCCGTCGTCCAGCTCGGCGATTTCCGCCTCGATCTTGTTGCACACCGGCACCACCAGTGCACCTTCTTCCTCGGCGATGGCCTTCACCACGTCCAGGTGCGGGTTGTTCTCGAAGCCGTCTTCAGCCACGTTGGCGATGTACATCACCGGCTTGCTGGTGAGCAGGTGGAAGCCACGGATCAGTTGCTTCTCTTCGGTGCTCAAGCTCTTCATCAGGCTGCGCGCGGGTTTGCCTTCGGTGAAGTGGGGGATCAGCCGCTCCAGCACAGCCTTCTGCGCGAGTGCTTCCTTGTCCCCACCCTTGGCGTTGCGCGAAACCTTCTGCAGCTGCTTCTCGCAGCTGTCGAGGTCGGCGAAGATCAGCTCGAGGTCGATGATTTCGATGTCACGCTTTGGGTCCACGCTGTTGGAAACGTGGATGACGTTCTCGTCCTCGAAGCAGCGAACCACGTGGGCGATGGCGTCGGTTTCACGGATGTTGGCCAAAAACTTGTTGCCCAGGCCTTCACCCTTGGACGCGCCGGCCACCAGGCCCGCGATGTCTACGAATTCCATGGTGGTAGGGATCACGCGCTCGGGCTTGACGATCGCCGCCAGTGCATCGAGGCGCGCATCGGGCATCGGCACGATGCCGCTGTTCGGTTCGATGGTGCAGAACGGGAAGTTTTCCGCGGCAATACCGGATTTGGTCAGCGCGTTGAACAGGGTCGATTTGCCGACGTTAGGCAGGCCGACGATGCCGCAATTGAAACCCATGGTGCAACCCTCTTCGTGGAGTCAGGCCTTTTGGCTGTGCAGTTCTCTCATCGCCCGGGGCCAATCCCCGGCGAGAATGTCCGGCAACACGCCGAGGGCGAAATCGATACTGGCGTCGAGCTTTTCCTGCTCCGCGCGCGGTGCGCGGCCGAGCACGAAGCCCGACACCTTGCTGGCGTCACCCGGGTGGCCGATGCCAAGCCGCAGGCGGTGGAAGCCGTTCTGGTTACCCAGCTGCGCGATGATGTCGCGCAAGCCGTTATGCCCACCGTGGCCACCACCCTGTTTGAGTTTGGCCACGCCGGGAGGAATGTCGAGTTCATCATGCGCCACCAGTATCGCGTCCGGCGGGATGCGATAGAAGCCCGCCAGCGCGGCAACAGCTTGCCCGCTACGGTTCATGTAGGTGGTGGGGATCAGCAGACGAACGTCCTGGCCCTTGTGGCTGAAGCGCCCGGCAAGGCCAAAGAACTTGCGGTCGGGGACCAGGCTTACATTCTGGTCACGCGCAACGCGCTCAACGAAAAAAGCCCCTGCGTTATGCCGGGTCTGTTCGTATTCGGGCCCGGGGTTACCAAGGCCGACGATCAACTGGATGGCGGTCACGTAGAGGCTCTTCCGTGTAAAAATGTATCTGCGCTCGGTGATGCTGCGTTGAAAGCAGGCTCGGAATGCTCATTTACAACCAGTAAACTCCGCTTCCTCGCCTGCTTTCGCCTTGCCTGACCTTCGCTCGAAGACATTTCTTGAAACTTGCTAAAGGCTTGGGCCAAAGGCCTAGTGCCCCGGCAAAGGTAGCTGATTACTCAGCCGCGCCTTCACCTGCATCTTCAACCGGTACACGTGGCGCGTGAACGTTGGCGACAGCCAGGTCGTTACCGTGGGCCAGTGCAACGAACTCAACGCCAGCAGGCGCCTTGAGGTCGGACAGGTGAATGATGGTGCCGACTTCGGCGTTGGCCATGTCGACTTCGATGAACTCAGGCAGGTCTTTCGGCAGGCAGGTGATTTCCAGTTCGGAAACAACGTGCGAGATTTCGCCGCCTTTCTTCACTGCAGCTTCCTGGTTCATGAAGTGAACCGGAACGGTAGCGGTCAGCTTCTGGCCGGCAACCACGCGAACGAAGTCGGCGTGCAGTACGTGGCCTTTGGCCGGGTGACGCTGCAGGGCCTTGATGATGACGTTCTGCTTGGTGCCATCAACGGTCAGCTCGATCACGTGAGCGTAGGCCGCTTCGTTTTCGAGCAGCTTGGCAACTTCCTTGGCCAGCAGGCTAATGGACTCAGGTGCTTGTTCACCACCGTACACGACGGCTGGAACCAGCGAGGCGAGACGACGCAGGCGGCGGCTCGCACCTTTCCCCAGGTCGGAACGCGATTCGGCGTTAAGAGTAAATTCGGTCATCTTGTTTCTCCAGTTGGCTCTCATCCTGCCCGGCGCTTGCGACCAGCGTGGGGTGGTGAGGGCAAAAAAGCCCCGCTTCGACAGGTGCCGGAGCGGGGCATGTTCGTCAGTTCGATATTCGCTGGCCGGAGCCTTAGCGGAACATCGCGCTGATCGATTCCTCATTGCTGATGCGACGCATCGCTTCGGCAACGACAGGTGCGATATCCAGTTGACGGATACGCGAGCAAGCTTGTGCCGCCGCGGACAACGGGATGGTGTTGGTCACCACCAGTTCGTCCAGAACGGAATTCTCGATGTTCTCGATGGCGCGACCCGACAGTACCGGGTGGGTGCTGTAGGCATAGACCATGGCAGCACCGTGATCCTTCAGGGCCTTGGCCGCGTGGCACAGGGTGCCGGCGGTATCGACCATGTCATCGACCAGGATGCAGGTACGGCCTTCCACGTCACCGATGATGTGCATCACCTCGGAGTGGTTGGCTTTCTCGCGACGCTTGTCGATGATGCCCAGATCCACGCCGAGCGACTTGGCAACTGCGCGAGCACGCACAACGCCGCCGATGTCCGGGGACACGATCATCAGGTTTTCGAAACGCTGATCTTCGATGTCATCGACCAGTACGGGCGAGCCGTAGATGTTGTCGACGGGGATATCGAAGAAGCCCTGGATCTGGTCGGCGTGAAGGTCGACAGTGAGCACGCGGTCGATCCCGACCACGGTCAGCATGTCGGCCACCACCTTGGCACTGATCGCTACCCGGGCCGAGCGAGGACGACGGTCCTGGCGGGCATAGCCGAAGTAGGGGATCACCGCAGTGATACGCGACGCAGAAGAACGGCGGAAGGCATCTGCCATCACGACCAGTTCCATCAGGTTATCGTTGGTTGGGGCACAGGTTGGCTGAATGATGAAGACGTCTTTACCGCGAACGTTTTCATTGATTTCAGCGCTGATTTCGCCGTCGGAGAATTTCCCGACAGAAACATCACCCAGTGGAATATGCAGCTGACGTACAACACGCCGAGCCAGATCGGGGTTAGCATTCCCCGTAAAGACCATCATCTTGGACACGCGCAGTACCTGCCGGCTGGGGTATACCTGGATGAGTATAGAAAATGGCAGGGGCGGCTGGATTCGAACCAACGCATGGCAGGATCAAAACCTGCTGCCTTACCGCTTGGCGACGCCCCTGTAGCGGATCATTCGAGTGCCGAGCACTCGATTCTCTAGAGCAGAATTTCCAGCTTGCGATGCAACATCGAAACGTTGCTTCCCTTTGCTACAAACCCTGTGAGGTTACCTGTCAGAAGGGCCGAGACTTTATCAGCTTCAGCTTTGTTTGGGAAGGCCCCAAACACACAACTTCCAGTTCCGGTGAGTTTAGCCTGAGTAAATTTACTTAGCAAACTCAAAGCGTTACGAACATCTGGGTAACGCCTCTCGACCACCGGTTGGCAGTCATTTCGACTGTTTCCCTCGAGAACGGAGCGCACTTTAATGGCGGGAGAGTCACGTGTCAACAGTGGATCTGAAAAAATTTCTGCTGTACTTACAGATACTTGCGGAACGAGTACCAGATACCAGGGTTCCGGGGGTTCCACAGGGGTGAGTTTTTCGCCTATCCCTTCAGCAAATGCGGCGCGCCCCCGCACGAATACAGGCACATCCGCGCCCAGCCCGAGGCCCAGAGCCGCGAGACGATCCTCATCCCAGCGCAATTGCCACAGATGATCGAGCGCGAGCAGGGTGGTCGCGGCGTCCGAACTGCCGCCACCGATACCGCCACCCATGGGAAGCACCTTGCGCAGCCAGATGTCCGCCCCCAGGCGGGTTCCGGACTCGGCCTGCAACCGCCGGGCTGCCTTCACGATCAGGTTGCTGTCGTGCGGTACGCCATCGAGGCTACCGTGCAACGCGATGATACCGTCATCACGCAAGGCGAAATCCAGCTCGTCACCATGGTCGAGAAACTGAAACAGGGTTTGCAGCTCGTGATAACCATCGGCGCGACGGCCAAGGATGTGCAGCATCAGGTTGAGCTTGGCAGGCGCGGGAAGGGTGAGGCGAGGCCGATCCATGTCAGCGGCCCAGCTGGCGCGGCTGCCAGTCCTTGATCACCAGGGTGACGTCCAGGTCTTGCCCATGCAGCTTCAGCCGCTCTGGCAGCCAATAGGCGCCTTGCTGGCTGTAACGGGTGTATTCCACTGTCCAGCCGGCTTGTTCAAGCCTGGCGAGCCGGCTGTCACCATCAAGTACCACGGTGCTCTTGCCTTCGGGTGCAGGCAACCCTCGTACCCAGTACACCAGGTTGCCCACCGGCAGGCGCCAGCCAAGTTGTTGTTGCAGCAGGTCTTCGGGGGAGGCGGCCTGATAGCGCCCCTGATTGGCGACCTCAAGGCTTACATCGCCCGGGTGCCCGGTCAGCCGCGCCGCGCCGCGCCCCAGCGGGCCAGACAGCCGGATATCGTAGTAGTCGTTGCGCTGCAGCCAGTAGAGCGTGCCGCTGCCGGAATCACTTGGCGCGCGGATACCCACTTTGCCGTTGATCTCCCAGCCGTCCACCGTGGCGATCTGTGCCTTGTGGTCTTTCCAGGTTTGGGCGTTGCCCTCGCCCTGCACGGCTTCTTTGGGGCCAAGGCCGGCGCAGCCGGCGAGGAGGGCGAGGAGGGCGAACGTAAAGAAATGGCGCAACAGCATGGGTCAAAGCTTCTCGGAACCGGTGAGGCGCAGCAATGTGCTGCGCAGGATAGGGCTGTCAGGCTGATCTTTCAGGGCGTTGCCCCACACCTGGCGCGCCTCGCGTTGCTTTCCGCGTGCCCACAGCACTTCGCCCAGGTGCGCGGCCACTTCGTGATCGGGGTACCTTTCGAGGGCCTGGCGCAAAAGGCGCTCTGCCTCGTCGAGGTTGCCCAGCCGGTAGTTGATCCAGCCCAGGCTGTCGAGCACGGCCGGGTCATCCGGGTTCAACTGGTGGGCCTTCTCGATAAGGGCCTTGGCTTCGGCAAAGCGGTCGGTGCGGTCGGACAAGGTGTAGCCCAGCGCGTTGAGCGCCATGGCGTTGTCTGGCTCGCGCTGCAGAATGCTCCGCAGGTCGCGTTCCAGTTGGCCCAGGTCGCCGCGTTTTTCCGCCAGCATCGCTCGCGTATACAGCAGGCTGGAGTCGCCGGGGAACTGCGCAAGCGCGCGTTCGAGCACCGTCCAGGCAGGCTCCACCTTGTCGTTGTCGGCCAGGGTTTCGGCTTCTATCAGGTACAACTGCGCGGCGTAGTCAGGGTTGGCGGCGCGGGCGGCGGCCAGCCGGCGCGAGGCTTCGGGGGCCTGGCCGTTGGCGATGAGGATGTCTGCCTGGCGCAGCTGGGCAGGAAGGTAGTCAGTGCCCGTGCCTACCAGTGCGTATTGAGTGAGCGCCTGTTGCGGATCATTACGCTCCTCGGCCACCCGGCCCAGGTTCAGGTGGGCAGAATCCACGTGGGCGCCGCGTTCCACGAGGTCGTTGAGGTAACCCTCTGCCTCGTCCCAGGCCTTGGCTTCCAGGCAAACGAGTGCCAGGGAGTAGCGCAGCTCGTCATCGTCCGGATTTTGCTGCAGCAGTACCTGGAATTGCACCTTCGCGTCATCGATACGGTTCTGCTCGACCAGCGTGCGCGCCAGCGCCAGGCGCAGGCGTTTATCTTCCGGTGCCTTGCGTACGGCTTTGTCCAGTAGCGGAACAGCTTCGTCACCGCGGTCCAGGTTCTGCAGCAACCTGGCCCGGAGCAGCAATGGCGCGATCTCTTCATCCTTCGCCGGGCTTTTCTCCAGCAAGCTCAGAGCCTCTTCCGCCTTGCCGTCCTGTTGCAGCAGCAGTGCCTTGCCGAAGATCAACTGGCCATTGCCGGGGTATTTCGCCAGCAGCCGCTCGAATCCGTGCAGTAAGCCATCACGGGTGGCGGGGTCGGTTTCCGCTGCCGACAACGCCAGAAAATCGAAATGGGTGTCGCCCTTGCCCTGAAGCACTTTTTCCATGTAGGCCATGGACTCGTCGTAACGCCCCGCGCGGGCCAGTGCAATGGCCGCGGCCCGCTGGGCATCAAGATCGTCCGGGGCCGTGCGGGCCCAGATCAGCGAGGTTTGCAGGGCGGACTGGTCCGCGCCCATGTACTCCGCGATGCGGAACGCTCGCTCGGCTACGCCAGGATCCTGGGTTTTGTTCGCCTGATTGACGTAGTTGTCCAGGGCAATGTCGAAGCGATTGCGCTGGCCGGCAAGCTCGGCGGTGAGCAGGCTATAAAGCGTGTCTTCGGTGAATGAGCCATACACCACGGGTGGTGCCGGCGCCGGAGGGGGCGTGGGCGCCTGCGCGGCGGCGGGGGCCTCGGCGTCGCGAGTCGCTGCCCAATTCTGACAGCCTCCGAGCAAGGCGAGGGCGAGAAGCAACGCGGGGGATTTTTTCATAAAGGAGAAATCGAGCGGCTAACCTGCGGTGGAGGGCATGATGACACAAGCCGGACGGCAAAACCCACCTGGGCGGGTTTATCTCGTCCGTCTATTGGGACAATAGAGTCCGGTGGTTGTTCTGAACCTGATGAAGTAGGACAATTGCCGGCTCAGAATCTCCTTCAGCGACAGTGCATGGCCTTCCTCGCCCTCGGTATCAACCACAAGACCGCCTCGGTAGACGTGCGCGAACGCGTGGCGTTCACCCCCGAGCAATTGGTGGAGGCGTTGCAGCAGCTGTGCCAGCGCACCGGTACTCGCGAAGCGGCAATCCTCTCCACCTGCAACCGTAGCGAGCTTTATATAGAGCAATCGAGCGCGCAGGCTGAAGCCGTGCTCGAATGGCTGGCCGATTATCACCAGCTGAGCGCCGCTGATCTGCGCGCCTGCGCCTACGTCCATGAAGACGCCGACGCCGTGCGCCACATGATGCGCGTGGCCGCCGGGCTGGATTCGCTGGTGCTGGGCGAGCCGCAGATTCTCGGGCAGATGAAATCCGCCTACGCCGTGGCTCGCGAAGCCGGCACCGTCGGCCCGCTGCTGGGGCGGTTGTTCCAGGCCACTTTCAGCGCGGCCAAACAGGTGCGCACCGATACCGCCATTGGCGAGAACCCAGTGTCGGTAGCCTTTGCCGCTGTCAGCCTGGCGCGGCAGATATTCTCCGACCTGCAGCGCAGCCAGGCCCTGCTGATCGGCGCCGGCGAAACCATCACGCTGGTAGCCCGGCACCTTCACGAGCAAGGCGTCAAGCGCATCGTGGTGGCCAACCGTACCCTTGAGCGCGCCAAGGTGCTGGCCGAGGAGTTCGGTGCCCATGCAGTGCTGCTGGCCGATATCCCGCAAGAGCTGGTCAACAGCGATATCGTCATCAGTTCCACGGCCAGCCAGTTGCCCATTCTCGGCAAGGGTGCGGTCGAAAGCGCCTTGAAACAGCGCCGGCACAAGCCCATCTTCATGGTGGACATCGCCGTGCCTCGGGATATCGAACCCGAAGTGGGCAAGCTGGACGACGTGTACCTCTATACCGTCGACGATTTGCACGAAGTGGTCGCCGAAAACCTCAAAAGCCGTCAGGGCGCGGCACAGGCCGCCGAAGAAATGGTCGCCGGCGGGGTCAATGACTTCATGGCGCGGCTGCGCGAGCTGGCGGCAGTCGACGTACTGCGGGCCTATCGGCAGCAGGGCGAGCGGCTGCGTGACGAAGAGCTGCAAAAGGCTCAGCGCTTGTTGGCCAACGGCGGCAACGCAGAGGACGTGTTGATGCAACTGGCGCGTGGCCTTACCAACAAGCTGTTGCACGCGCCCAGCGTGCAGCTCAAGAAACTCTCCGCCGAAGGCCGCCTCGATGCGTTGGCCATGGCTCAAGAACTGTTTGCCCTCAACGAGGGCGCCACGGATAAACCCCCGCAATGAAAGCGTCTCTGCTGAACAAACTGGACACCCTACAAGAGCGCTACGAGGAAGTGACCGCGCTGCTTGGCGACGCCGAGATCATCTCCGATCAGGGCCGTTTTCGCGCGTTTTCCCGCGAATACGCCGAACTGGAGCCGGTGGTCGCCGCCTTCCGCGAATGGCGCAAGGTTCAGGAAGACCTCGAAGGCGCCCAGGCGCTGCTCAAGGACAGCGACCCGGACCTGCGCGAAATGGCCGCCGAAGAAGTGCGCGAGGGCAAGCAGCGCCTGGCTGAGCTCGAACTGAGCCTGCAGCGCATGCTGTTGCCGAAGGACCCGAACGACGGCCGCAACGTGTTCCTGGAAATCCGCGCCGGCACGGGCGGCGACGAGGCTGCGATCTTTGCTGGCGACCTGTTCCGGATGTATTCGCGTTACGCCGAGAAGCGTGGCTGGCGCGTGGAGGTGCTGTCCGAAAACGAAGGCGAGCACGGCGGCTACAAAGAGGTGATCGCCCGGGTCGAAGGCGACAACGTATACGCCAAACTCAAGTTCGAGTCCGGTGCTCACCGCGTTCAACGCGTGCCAGAGACCGAATCCCAGGGGCGCATCCACACCTCGGCGTGCACGGTGGCGGTACTGGCCGAGCCAGACGAGCAGGTGGCGATCGAGATCAACCCTGCAGACCTGCGGGTAGACACCTACCGGGCGTCTGGCGCCGGTGGGCAGCACATCAACAAGACCGATTCGGCCATCCGTATCACCCACTTGCCTACCGGCATCGTGGTCGAGTGTCAGGAAGAGCGCTCGCAGCACAAGAACCGCGCCCGCGCGATGGGCTGGCTGTCGGCCAAGCTCAACGACATACAAACCAGCGCCGCGCAGAATGCCATTGCCACCGAGCGCAAGCTGCTGGTGGGCTCGGGCGATCGCTCCGAGCGCATCCGTACCTACAACTTCCCGCAGGGGCGGGTGACTGACCATCGGGTCAACCTCACCTTGTATTCGCTGGATGAAATCCTCGCCGGCGGGGTCGAGGCGGTTATCGAGCCCCTGCTTGCCGAATACCAGGCCGACCAACTTGCGGCCTTGGGTGACTGAATGACCATCATTGCCAGCCTGCTGCGTGAAGCGCAGCTCCCCGAATCGCCCACGGCGCGCCTGGACATCGAATTGCTGCTGGCGGCGGCGCTGGGGAAAACCCGCAGCTACCTGCGCACGTGGCCGGAGCGCATCGTCGGCACCGAAGCCGCACAGGTATTCGCCAGCTACCTTGAGCGGCGCCGTCAGGGTGAGCCAGTGGCCTATATCCTGGGCCAGCAAGGCTTCTGGTCACTGGACCTGGAAGTGGCGCCTCATACCCTGATCCCACGGCCGGAAACCGAGCTGCTGGTAGAGCTCGCACTGCAGTGCCTGCCCGCTGAGCAAGCGCGAGCGCTGGATCTGGGCACCGGTACCGGGGCCATCGCACTGGCGCTGGGGCGTGAGCGCAGCGGCTGGCAAGTGGTAGCGGTGGACCGCGTGCCGGAGGCAGTAGCCCTGGCGGAGCGCAATCGGGCGCGGCTCGGGCTGGTCAATGTCAGCGTACGCGCCAGCCATTGGTTCAGCGCGTTGGAGGGTGAGCGTTTCGATCTTATCGTCAGCAACCCTCCTTATATCTGTTCCGAGGATCCTCACCTGAGCGCGGGCGATGTGCGCTTCGAGCCTTCAAGCGCGCTGGTCTCCGGCCGCGACGGGCTGGACGACATCCGTCACATCATCGCCAATGCCCCTTCGCACCTGGTGTCGGCGGGCTGGCTGCTGCTCGAGCATGGTTACGATCAGGCCCCCCGCGTGCGTGAGCTGATGGCCCAGGAGGGCTTCGAGCAGATCGAAAGCCGCGAAGACCTGGGTGGCCATGAACGGGTCACGTTCGGGCGGCTGCCGTGCTGAGCGACGACGAGCTGCTGCGTTACAGCCGGCAGGTGCTGTTGAGCCAGGTGGATGTGGCCGGGCAACTCAAGCTCAAGGCCGGCCGGGTGTTGATCGTAGGCCTGGGTGGCCTTGGGTCGCCGGTGGCGTTGTACTTGGCGGCGGCGGGTGTGGGCGAGCTGCACCTGGCGGACTTCGACCGGGTGGACCTTACCAACCTGCAGCGTCAGGTAGCCCATGACACCCACAGCATTGGCCAGCTGAAGGTCGAATCGGCCGCTGCGCGCCTTCGCGCCATCAACCCTTCCGTTGCGCTGGTCAGCCACACGCAAGCCCTGGATGCCGACACCCTGTCGGCCGCTGTAGCTGCCGTGGACCTCGTACTCGATTGCTCGGACAACTTCGCAACCCGCGAAGCCGTCAATGCCGCGTGTTTTGCCCAGGGTCGGCCGCTGGTGAGCGGTGCGGCCATCCGCCTCGAAGGCCAGTTGTCGGTGTTCGATCCCCGCCAGGAAACCAGCCCGTGCTACCACTGCCTTTACGGCCATGGCAGTGATGCTGAACTCACCTGCAGCGAGGCCGGGGTACTCGGCCCGGTGGTAGGGCTGGTAGGTAGCTTGCAGGCGCTGGAAGCGCTCAAATTGCTCGCAGGTTTCGGTGAACCCCTGGTCGGCCGCCTTCTGTTGATTGACGCGCTTGCCACTCGCTTCCGCGAATTGAAGCTCAAGCGTGATCCCCAGTGCCCGGTGTGCAAGGTGCGCCATGGGTGAGCCGGCGAGCGCGCCAGTGGGCGTGTTCGATTCCGGCGTTGGCGGCCTCTCCGTGCTGGGGGAAATCCAAAAGCTTTTACCGGGCGAAACGCTGCTGTATGCCGGCGACTGCGGCCATACCCCCTATGGGGAAAAGTCGGCGGCCTATATTCGCGAGCGCTGCGTGGCCATCGCCGAATTCTTCCACGGGCAGGGCGCCAAAGCGCTGGTGATCGCCTGCAATACGGCGACTGCAGCGGCGGCCGCAGACTTGCGAGCGCGTTACCCTGGCTGGCCGATCATCGGCATGGAGCCCGCAGTCAAACCCGCTGCCCTGGCCACTCGCAGCGGCACCGTGGGCGTACTCGCTACTACCGGTACGCTGCAAAGCGCACGCTTCGCCGCCTTGCTCGACCGCTTCGCTGCCGGCGTGACCGTGGTGACTCAGCCCTGCCCGGGCCTGGTGGAACTGATTGAAGTGGGCGACCTGCATAGCCCCCAGTTGAGGGCGTTATTGAGCCATTACCTACGGCCCATGCTCGACGCCGGATGCGACACCCTTATCCTCGGATGCACGCATTATCCTTTCCTCAAACCGCTGCTGCGGGACCTGCTGCCAGCGGACGTGGCGCTGGTAGACACTGGCGCTGCGGTAGCCCGGCAGCTACAACGGCTGTTGACCCAAGGGGAGCTACTCAGCACCGGTCAAGCGGAAAAAGTGCGGTATTGGACGTCAGGATCAGTCGAGCATTTTCGAAATGTCCTACACGCCTTTGGAATGCATTCTGATGTTGTGGAATCTCTCGGAACGTGAAAAAGTTGTGAAATTGCGTGTGTAAGCCTGAACTTACAAAGCACGCATGATTTCTAACGCCAGCGTTTCGCTAACCGCACAACTAATGAAAACAAAGGACGTCCTCATGAAGAGAATGTTGGGTCTGGCCGCTGTAGCAGCCGTGGTTCTGGGGCATAGCCTGTCCGCTCAAGCGGCCGGGGTTTCGTTTTCCGTAGGCCAGACTGGCGAGTCCACCATGGTGTATCGCCTGGGTGTTCAATCGGACTGGGACAAGTCTTGGTTGCAGAGCAGCGTGGGCCGCCTTACCGGTTACTGGGATGGCGCTTATACCTACTGGGAAGGTGATGAGCATTCGGGCAACAACAGCCTGTCGTTTGCGCCTGTGTTCGTCTACGAATTCGGCAACGGCTCGGTGAAGCCGTTCGTTGAAGCGGGCATCGGTGTGTCGGTGTTCTCCCAAACCCAGATCGAAGGCAACAAACTGGGCTCGGCCTTCAACTTCGAAGACCGCCTGGGCCTTGGCGTTCGCTTCGCCGGTGGTCATGAGGTGAGCGTTCGCGCGATTCACTACTCCAACGCCGGCATCAAAGAGCCCAACGACGGTATCGAGGCGTACTCCCTCAACTACCGTATGCCTATCTGATCCACACCGTTATTCCCGCCGCGGCAGATTCTTGAAGGCAGCAAGGGCGCGAGTTCGGCTTTCGCTCAGGTCCACCAGCGGCGGTGGATAATCCAGTGACCCAAACAGATCCCGCCCACGTGCGGGATTGTGAATATCCTTCAGGCCCAGGTGGCTCAGTTCAGGCACCCAGTGCTTGATGAACACACCTTGAGCATCGAAGCGCGCCGATTGGCTCACCGGGTTGAACACCCGGAAGTAGGGCACCGAATCCGTCCCGGTCGAAGCGCTCCACTGCCAACCCCCGTTATTGGCGGCCAGTTCGCCATCAATCAGGTGGCGCATGAAATGCTTCTCCCCCAGCCGCCAGTCGATCAGCAGGTTCTTGCTTAAAAACATGGCTGTGATCATGCGCAGACGGTTGTGCATCCAGCCTAGCGCCTTGAGCTGTCGCATCGCGGCATCAATGATCGGAATGCCGGTGCGGCCCTCCTGCCAGGCGGCGAAATCCTCGGGCGCATTGCGCCACGGCAACGCCTCGGTGTGCGGGCGGAACGCGCGGTTGCGGGACACACGCGGGTAGCCCGCCAGGATGTGTTTGTAAAATTCCCGCCACAGCAACTCGCCAATCCACGTGGTGGCGCCGACGCTACCGCTGTCCAGCTCCCCCTGATTGCTCACAAGCGCGGCGTGCAGGCACTGGCGCACCGAAATCACGCCAGCGTTGAGGTAGGCGGACAGCTCGCTGGTGCCTGGCCGTGAAGGCAGGTCCCGGGCAACGTGGTAGTCGTGGATGGCCTCATCGGTGAAAAGATCGAGGCGGCGGCGTGCCTCGGCGGCGCCAGCGGGCCAGTGTTGGCGAATGAGCTCGGCCGGCGCTTCGAAGCCTTTCACCTTGGCCGGGATTGCATCGCCTTTAATGTTCAAGGCTGGTTGTTTCCGGGGTGCGCCACCGGGCGAGGGCATGCCCAGACGAAGCTGTTCCAGGCACGCGCGGCGGAACTGGCCGAACACTTGGTAGTAACCACCCGTGCGGGTCATCACCGTACCGGGGGCGAACAGGCTCTGGTCCAGATAACTGTTGAAGGTTACCCCGCAGGCTTCCAGGCACTCGCGGGTGGCCCGGTCCCGTTGCCGTTCGTTCACCCCATATTCTTCGTTGCAGTGAACGGCACTTACCTCGTGCTCTTGGCAAAGTGCCCGCAGGGTGTCGGGGACGTCGGCCCAGTGAGACGTCTCGCGCACCAGCAAGGGAATGTTGAGCTCGGCCAGTCGTTGTTGCAGCACGGTCAGCGAGCGGAGCCAGAAATCCACCTTGCAATCGGCTTCATCGTGTTCGGCCCATTGCCCGGGGCTGCAGATGAATACTGCCAGGGTAGGGCCCTGGTCACAGGCCACGAGCAATGCAGGGTTGTCTTCAGTCCGCAGGTCGGTGCGCAGCCACACGAGCTGGCGCGGGGAAGGGTGAGGCATGGAAATCCTTTGGATGAAGGCCTAGATGAGGCGGTTCTGGCGCAGGGCCGATTGCGCGGCTACCGGGTTACCCGCCAGCAGCAGCCGGGCAAGGTCTGTGCGCTCGCGCAAGGCTTCACCGTGGATGACTGCCGCAGGGCCGGCCAACATGATCGGGCAGGGGCAATTCGCCAACTGACGGGCGAGCGCATCCAGGTGCACCGGGCGGCTTGCATACAGCACCAGCCCCCGCGCAGAAAAGCGCTCCACGGCGAGCAAAAGCTCGCTGGCCGGCAGGGCCCAATCCAGCACTTCCACCGGGCAATCCGCACTGCTGGCAAGCCAGGCGGTGAGCCACAACTCCGGGTCGAACGGCACGTCGCTGTGCTTTACCAGCAACAACGGCGGGCCCTGCAGCTGGCGATTATTGTGGTACAGCCGAGTGCCCAGCTTGCTGCGCAACCAGCCATGAAAGAAGGCCCGCTCCAGGTGCGCGCCGAACTGTTGCTGCCAGCGCACGTGGAGGTCCCCAAGCAACGGCAACAGCAGGCGTTCGCACACCGTTGAAGGCGGGTAAAGCGCCATGGCCTGGTTCACTTGATCATCCAGGCGACGCTCCGCCAGCTCGGCAATGGCCTGGGCCAGGCTTTCGCGCAGGGGCAGCCAGTCGCTCAGGGCCGGCGCCTGTAACCGCTGTTCCGGTGCGTCCAGCAGCGCTTTGACCTGGCTGACCGAAACCCCGCGGTTCAACCAGGTAATGACCTTCTGGATGCGCTCCAGATGCTCGGGGGAATACAGCCGATGCCCCTTGGGGGTTCGCTGCGGCACGATCAGGCCATAGCGACGCTCCCAGGCACGGAGGGTGACGGGGTTCACGCCGGTTCGGCGGGCGACTTCGCGAATGGGCAACCAACCCTGGGCAGCTGCGTTTTCTGGCAGTGATTCGTCGAGCGGGTCATCGCCGTGGTGCGGTTCCGGAAGCGCGTTCATAGGTCAGATCGCATTGCGCAGGCTCAACTTTTCAGGGTGTGGTTGCAGGTAAACCTGCTCCGCAATATAGGGGTGTGGGTGAAGCCGGAACAGATGCTTGAGCAATGTGAGGGGTACTACCAGGGGAACGACACCTTCACGGTACTGATCGATCAGTGCCTGTACTTCCTGCCGGCCAGCCCCATCGAGCGATGTACGCAAGTAACCGGCGATATGCTGAAGCACGTTGGTATGCGTGCCTCGAGTTGCACAGCGCCGCAGGGCGATCATCAACTGGCTGAAATAGCGCCCCGCAATCTCTTCAACGTCGGTACGGCCCATGCTGCCCAGCAACTGGCCAAGGGCCTTGTACTGTTGCGGATGGTTCGCCATCAACTGATACTTGTAGCGGGCATGGAAGGCGAGCAACCGGCCCTTGCTCAAGCCCTGCGTGAGCAGGTACTGCCAATGAGCATAGGCGTATACCCGTACAAGGAAGTTTTCCCGCAGTACCGGATCGCACAGGCGGCCGTCTTCTTCCACGGGTAAATCGGGGCGTTTCGCGCAAAAAGCCTGGGCATAAAGGCCGCGCCCGCCTTCCGGAACCGGCACCCCGCTTTCTCCATATACCTTTACCCGCTCCAGCCCGCAGGAAGGGGACTTGTGCATGAAGATATAGCCGCAAATTTCCCCAAGGGCATCGGCCATCTGTTCGCCGTAGCGGGCGAGCGGCTCGGTAACATCCAGTTCGGAATGGACAGTACCGACGGCCCTGGGTGCGGCAGCACTGCCTACCAGGCGGATGGGCTCGCGAGGAGTGCCCAGGCCCACGGCAACCTCCGGGCAGACCGGGACAAAATCGACATACTCGCCTAGCACTTGAGTGCAGTAGCGCGACAGCTTGTGACCACCGTTGTAGCGGACTTCTTCGCCGAGCAGGCACGCGCTGATTCCAAGCTTGGGGCGAAAACCCTCAGGCAAGTCTGGAAAATCAGTGGAGGCGAATCCCCGCATGGCACCCTCGAAATAAGTTATACAGGCTACTGACTTTGTACAGTAGCCTGATCATAGGTTCCCCGGGAAAGATGTCAATGGAAGGCGCCTTTCGCTTATCAATGCGCAAAGTTATTCAAGGTGCTCCAGCAAACGCCTGGCGGCCTCCTGCCCGCTGAGCCATGCGCCCTCCACCCGCCCGGAAAGGCACCAGTCGCCGCATATATACAGGCCCAGGTCAGCATCTGCGAGCGCGCCCCATTCATGGCTGCTTGCGGGGCGTGCGTACAGCCATCTATGGGCCAACGAGAAACTCGGCGCAGGAACCGCACAGCCGATGAGCTCGGCAAAAGCACCGTGCAGGTGCTCGACCACAGCTTCGCGACTAAGGTCGATGTGCTGCCGGCTCCACTCACTGGTGGCATGCAATACCCAGGTATCGAGGTCGCTTTCACGTCCTGGCTTGCTGCGATCTCGCGCCAGCCAGTCCAAGGGACTGTCCTGTACAAAGCACCCTTGGAGCCGGGTGTCCAGAGGCGTATCAAAGCCCAGCGCCACCGCCCAGGTAGGGTCCATTTTCACGCCCGCTGCAACGGCCGCCAGCTTGGGCGCCGCAGACAACAGGGCCGCCGCCTGTGGCGCAGGAACCGCGCATACCACATGGCTGAACGGCCCGTGGCTGGCGCCCTCTGCATCAAGCAAATGCCAGTAATGCTTGCCGCGGAAGACCTCGGTCACCCGGCAACTGTAGACAGCGGGGAAGTCGTCGATCATCGCGCGGGTCAAGGCGCTCATGCGCGGCACTCCCACCCAGCGGGTCTGCTCATCGGGCGACGGGCTCAACTGGCCACCGCGGGATTGATACAGCGTGGGCGTCCATTCACCGACGCAGCCCTGAGCCTGCCATTGTTGAAGCTGCGCAACGAAGCGCCGATCGCGCGCGGTGAAATATTGGGCGCCCAGGTCCAGCGAGCCGGCATCGCTGCGCTTGCTCGCCATGCGCCCGCCCGGGCCTTTGCTTTTTTCGAAGAGGTGAACGCGCTGTCCGGCCGCCACCAGTGCCCCGGCCGCGGAAAGCCCGGCGATGCCAGCGCCGATGATTGCGATTGGTACGGTCATAGTGCCCTCTGTACTGGTTTCCGATTGCCAGGCTTTGCAGGTCAAAGCCTGTACAATCGCCAAAACGAGTATAAGTACTGGTCGGTAGTCTTCTCTCTGATCGTCCTATGGTTATTCTGAGATCAACCTGGGTAATTAGTGCCTTGCTCGAACAAAAATAGACCAGCTGCAGCTGGGGTTAGGCCTCAAGGAGAAACGCGCCATGCATATCTTGCTGACCGGCGGTACCGGCTTGATCGGGTCCCGCTTGTGCCGCCACTGGGCTGGCCAAGGGCACCGCATCACGGTGTGGAGCCGCCATCCGGAGCGAGTTCCCCAACAGTGTGGGCCCGGCGTGAAGGGTGTGGGGGCGCTGGAAGAGCTGCGCAGCGAGCCGGTGGACGCGGTGATCAACCTTGCGGGCGCGCCCATTGCGCAGCGGCCCTGGACCCGCCACCGTCGCAGCGTATTGTGGGCCAGCCGCATCGCGCTCACCGAGCAACTGCTGGCGTGGATCGATGTGCAGCCGCAGCGGCCCAGCGTATTGATTTCCGGCTCTGCGGTGGGCTGGTATGGCGACGGTGGTGAGCGCCAGCTGGACGAGTTCTCGCCCCCTGTAAACGAAGATTTTGCCAGCCAGCTGTGCATCGCATGGGAAGAAACCGCCCAGCGCGCCGAGGCCTTGGGGCTGCGCGTGGTGCTGTTGCGTACAGGGCTGGTATTGAGTACGGAGGGTGGCATGCTCGCGCATTTGCTCAAACCGTTCCGCCTTGGCCTCGGCGGGCCGGTAGGCAGCGGGCGCCAATGGATGCCCTGGGTACACATCGCCGACCAAATCGCGCTCATTGATTTTTTGTTGAACAACGAAGCGGCCAGTGGTCCTTATAATGCCTGCGCCCCACGGCCAGTGCGCAATCGGGAGTTTGCGCGGCGGCTAGGCAAGGCCCTGCACCGCCCCGCTGTGTTGCCTCTGCCGGCGGTGGCGCTGCGAGCCTGCCTTGGGGAACTGTCCGGGTTACTGCTGGGCGGGCAACGGGCCAGGCCGTTGCGGCTCGAAGAAGCCGGTTTCACGTTTGCTTTCCATGATGTGCAAAGCGCGCTGGATGATCTGCTCCATCGCCCATGAACCAGGACCTTGCATGACCAATCACGCCTTGCTGCTTATCAACCTGGGCTCGCCCGACTCGCCGGATGTGGAAGCGGTGCGACGCTACCTCAACCAGTTTCTGATGGACCCCTACGTGATCGATATACCCTGGCCCCTGCGCCGGCTATTGGTGTCACTTATCCTGATCAAGCGGCCGGAACAGTCCGCACATGCCTATGGCTCGATCTGGTGGGATCAGGGCTCGCCGCTGGTAGAGCTCACCCGCCGATTGCAGGCTCAGGTGGCTACCCGCTGGAGGCATGGCCCGGTGGAAATCGCCATGCGCTACGGCGAGCCCTCGATCGATGGCATGCTCAGAAACCTGGCGCAGCGTGGCATCGAAACCGTAACCCTCGCACCGCTTTATCCGCAATTTGCCGACAGCACCATCACCACGGCCGTAGAACGTGCCCGCGAAGTGGTGAAAGGGGAGGGGCTGAACCTCAAGCTCAAGGTGCTGCCCCCGTTCTACGATCAGGCCAGTTACATCGAAGCCCTGGCGGCGAGCGCCCAGCCGTGGCTGGAGCACGATTTCGACCACCTGCTGCTCAGTTTCCATGGGCTACCGGAAAGCCATATCCGCAAGCTGTTGCCCAAGGGCAGCAAGCACTCGTTGCGGGATGCCGACTGCTGCCGCAATGCATCGGCGGCCGAGCGGGCCGTGTGCTATCGCGGGCAGTGCATTCGCACCGCACAGGCCTTTGCTGAACGAATGGGCCTGCCCGACGACAAGTGGTCGGTGTCGTTCCAGTCCCGCCTGGGCAAGAACAAATGGATCGAGCCTTACACCGAGGCACGCCTCGACGCACTGGCGGCCAAGGGCGTGAAGCGTTTGCTGGTGATGTGCCCCGCGTTCGTGGCTGATTGCATCGAAACACTGGAGGAAATCGGCATACGTGGCGCGGAGCAGTTCCGCGAGGCGGGAGGTGAAGAGCTGGTATTGGTGCCGTGCCTGAACGACAACCCCCAGTGGGCCGATGCGCTTACCGCCCTGTGTGAAACCCTGGCGGTGTGACCCTGTTCCCCGGGCAGCCCCCGCAGCTGCCCGGTTGGTTTACACCACGCTCAATGGCGGCCTTACTGCCGCTTGGGCAGCAACAGGTTCAGGGCCATTGCCACCAGTGCGCAAAGGGCGATGCCCTTGAGGCCGAAGTCGCTCGGGCCAGGGCCGGTGCCGATCAGCACACCGCCAATGCCGAACACCAGCGTGACCGACACGATCACCAGGTTGCGGGCCTCGCTCAGGTCCACCTGGTGGCGAATCAGTGTGTTCATGCCCACGGCAGCAATGGAGCCGAACAGCAGGCACAGAATGCCGCCCATCACTGGTACTGGAATGCTTTCCAGCAGCGCGCCGAACTTACCCACAAATGCCAGGCTGATCGCAAAGATCGCCGCCCAGGTCATGATCTTGGGGTTGTAGTTCTTCGTTAGCATCACCGCCCCGGTGACTTCCGCATAGGTGGTATTGGGCGGGCCGCCGAACAAGCCGGCCGCGGTAGTGGCAATACCGTCGCCCAACAGGGTGCGGTGCAGCCCTGGTGTGCGCAGGTAATCACGGCCGGTCACGCTACCCACCGCAATCACCCCGCCGATGTGCTCGATCGCTGGCGCCAGCGCGACCGGAACGATGAACAGAATCGCCTGCAGGTTGAACTCCGGCGCGGTAAAGTGAGGCAGGCCGAACCACGGCGCGGCCGCGATGCGCGCGGTATCCACCACACCGAACCAGAAGGCCAGCGCAAAGCCCACCAGTACACCGGCGATGATTGGCACCAGGCGGAAGATGCCTTTGCCAAAGACCGCCACCACCAAGGTGGTGAGCAAGGCCGGCATGGAAATCCACATGGCGGTGCCGTAAGGGATCAGCTCGGTGCCATCGCCTGCCTTGCCCATGGCCATGTTGGCGGCGATCGGCGCCATGGCCAGGCCGATGGCGATGATCACCGGGCCGATTACCACGGGTGGCAGCAGGCGGTCGATGAAGCCCGTACCTTTGATCTTCACTGCCAGGCCAAGGAAGGTGTACACAAAGCCTGCAGCCATCACCCCACCCATGGTCGCGGCCAGGCCAAATTGCCCCTTGGCGAGAATGATCGGGGTAATGAAAGCAAAGCTCGACGCCAAGAACACGGGTACCTGGCGGCCGGTCACCAGTTGGAACAGCAGGGTGCCCATGCCAGCGGTAAACAGCGCCACGTTAGGGTCCAGGCCTGTAATGAGCGGCATCAGCACCAGCGCGCCAAAGGCGACGAACAGCATCTGCGCGCCCGACAGCACCTGCCGCCATAGCGGATCGTTGAACTCGTCCTGCATGTTCAAGCGTCCTTTTGCTTGGTGCCGAAGATCTTGTCACCGGCGTCGCCCAGGCCCGGAATGATGTAGCCGTGCTCGTTCAACTTCTGGTCGATCGAGGCGGTGTAGATCTGCACATCGGGGTGCGCTTTTTCCACGGCGGCAATGCCTTCAGGCGCAGCCACCAGCACCATGGCGCGGATATCCCGGCAACCGGCTTTCTTCAGCAGGTCGATGGTGGCAACCATCGAGCTACCGGTGGCCAGCATCGGGTCGATGATCATCGCCAGGCGGGACTCGATACCGGTGACCAGTTTCTCGAGGTAGGTATGGGCCTGCAGTGTCTCTTCATTGCGCGCCACGCCCACTGCGCTCACCTTGGCGCCGGGGATCAGGCTGAGCACGCCGTCGAGCATGCCGATGCCGGCCCGGAGGATCGGCACCACGGTGATTTTCTTGCCGGCGATCTTTTCAACCTGCACCGGGCCACACCAGCCTTCGATTTCGTAGCTCTCCAAAGGCAGGTCCTTGGTGGCTTCATAGGTCAGCAGCGCGCCTACTTCCTGTGCGAGTTCGCGAAAATTCTTGGTGCTGATATCGGCACGGCGCATCAGGCCTAGCTTGTGGCGGATCAACGGATGGCGGATTTCGCGGATGGGCATAGGAAAACATCTCCGGAGGCAGACAGAAAAAATGCGCGGTAGATTAATCTATCCACAGCGCGATGTCTGGACGTTAGTCCAGAAACGCTTGATTCGTTCCGGCTGGATGCGTACCTTTGCCGCCTTTTACCTGGACCCCCCTGGAGAGCGCCATGTCCGCTGATCTCGAGCACATCCGTCAAGTGATGCGCGAGGCCGATTGCCTGTACACCGATGCCGAGGTGGAGGCTGCGATCGCCCGCGTCGGCGAGCAGATCTGCGCGCAGCTGGCCGACCGCAACCCGGTCGTGTTCTGCGTGATGAACGGCGGTCTGATCTTCGCTGGCAAACTGCTCACGCATCTGAACTTCCCGCTGGAAGCCAGCTACCTGCATGCCACGCGTTATCGTAACGAAACCCGTGGCGGCGACCTGTTCTGGAAGGCCAAGCCGGAAATTTCCTTCATCGACCGCGACGTGTTGATCATCGATGACATTCTCGACGAAGGGCACACCCTGAGCGCGATCATCGACTTCTGCCGCCACGCTGGCGCCACAGCGGTGCACACCGCCGTATTGATCGACAAGCAACACGACCGCAAGGCCAGCCCCGACCTGAAGGCCGATTTCGTCGGGCTGCCGTGCATCGACCGTTTCATCTTTGGTTACGGGATGGACTACAAAGGTTACTGGCGCAATGCGGCGGGCATCTACGCGGTGAAGGGCCTGTAAGCCTGACGGCCACACGCCGTTGGCAAGTGATGGTGTTACAGTGGCAGGCCCGTTCTGGAGCCTGCCATGCGCCTTGCCCTCCCAGCCCTCTTACTGCTTGCCTGCTCGCTGCCCCTCGCCGCAGCACCCCAGCACAGCCAATACCTTCCCCCCGATGAGCAAGGCTTGCGCGACGGCGATCCCGAGCAGCAGCAATTGCTCCAGATCACCGAGTATTCATTGGTAGCGGGCAATCAGCGCCTGTCCAACCAGCAGCCGATCCCGGTAACCGCTCCGGTCACTCTTCGGCTCAAGGGCAAGCCCCTGAACAAGGGCGCCTCGCTGAACCAGGTGATCATCAGCTTCGACGCCGAGAGCAAAAGCCTCAAGCGGCCTGTGTTCGATGAAGAGAACACCACCCTTACCTTGACGTACCCGCTCAATCAGTACCGTGTGCTGATGGACATGCTGCGTAACGATCAGGTGTACGTGCAGTTTCTCACCTACCCCAACGGGCATGTGTGGGCGGATGTGCATACGGGGAGTGTGAAGGCGCGTTGAGTGGTGGCAAGCCCCCGGAGTAGACTGGCGCCCCTCGGGTTATCCACAAGGTGAACAGGCAATGCGTAAAGACAAGAAGCAGGTGATTGGCGACGAGATCGGCGATGAGCAGATCAAGTTGTTCCTCGGTGTGGAGCCTGCCGACGATACCCCGCCTTCGTTGCACAAGCTGGTGAAAGCCTATCGCGGGCTTCGGGTCGATGACTTCGAGCGCTTCGTGGGCTTTTTCGTAGAGGTCGGTTACGACCTGCATGCCCGGGACGCCAATGGCCAGGATTTCGTGGCGCAGATTGCCGACCAGCGCAACGCGCAGGAATACATCGAGATCATTCAGAAAGCCGCCAACGCCTGAACAGGCGCTGGGTCAGCCTGCACCGCCCGGCTTGAAGCCCGGGCGGTACGGGTAGGTCACGGGGCGATCAGGCGTAGCGCTCGCCGCTCGCCGTGCTGGTCGACACCAGTTCCAGCTTCGCGTTGTTGTGATCGAACACTTCGCGATACAGCTCGGCGTTGCTGGCGAGTTCCTTTTCCCGAGCCGGGAAAATTTCCTTCAGCTTGGTGGTCCAGGCTTCGGAACGGTACTGCTCGGGGAAACAGCGCTCGATCAACTCCAGCATGATCGATACCGTGACCGAGGCGCCAGGCGAAGCACCCAGCAGCGCAGCCAGTGAGCCATCCTTCGCCGACACCAGCTCGGTGCCGAACTGCAGCACGCCGCCTTTTTTCGGGTCTTTCTTGATGATCTGTACCCGCTGGCCCGCAACCTCAAGCCGCCAATCCTCGGCACGCGCTTCGGGATAGAACCGGCGCAGGGACTCCAGACGCTGCTCCATCGACTGCATCACTTCGCTTACCAGGTAGCGGGTAAGGTCCATGTTGTCGCGGGCGACGGCCAGCATCGGGCCGATGTTGCCCATGCGCACCGACAGGGGCAGGTCCATCAACGAGCCATGCTTGAGGAACTTGGTGGTAAAGCCTGCGTACGGCCCGAACAGCAAGGACTTCTTGCCATCCACCACCCGCGTATCGAGGTGGGGAACCGACATCGGCGGCGAACCCACCGCGGCCTGGCTGTACACCTTGGCCTGATGGCGGTGGACGATCTCCGGGTTATCGCAGCGCAACCACTGGCCGCTTACCGGGAAACCGCCAAAGCCCTTGCTTTCGTCGATGCCCGACAACTGCAGCAGAGGCAGCGCGGCGCCACCGGCGCCCAGGAACACGAAGCGGGCGTCGATCTGGCGCGTGTGGCCGCTGTGTACATCCTTCACGTCCACCGTCCAGCCACCACTGCGACGGCTCAGGCCGGTGACCTTCTTGGAGTATTTCACCTGAGCATCGGCGGAGTTTGCCAGGTGCCCCAGCAGCAGGTTGGTCAGGGCGCCGAAGTTTACGTCGGTGCCCTTTGCCACGCGTGTAGCCGCCAGCCGCTCGGTAGCGGGGCGACCATCCATCATCAATGGCATCCACTCCACCAGCTTGGCGTGGTCTTCGGTGTATTCCATTTCGGCGAAGGCGTGATGCGGCTTCAGGCTCTCGAAGCGCTTCTTCAGGAATGGAATGCCGCTTTCAGCGACATAGCTAAGGTGCGGGACCGGACTGATAAATGCCCGGGGAGCGCTGATCGCACCCTTGCCGGCGAGGTAGGCCCAGAACTGCTTGGACACCTCGAACTGGGTGTTGATCTGCACCGCTTTCTTGATGTCGATCGAGCCATCTGCGGCCTGCGGGGTGTAATTGAGCTCGCAGAGCCCCGCATGCCCGGTGCCGGCGTTGTTCCAGGGGTTGGAACTCTCGGCCGCGCCCGAGTCCATTGCCTCGACCACTTCCAGCCGGAGCGTGGGGTCGAGCTCCTTGAGCAATACCGCCAGGGTAGCACTCATGATGCCGGCCCCGACCAGGACCACGTCGACTGCTTCGTTCTGCGCCATTAACGCATCTCCAAAATCTTCTGCATCAAATAGACAGCCAGGCACCCCGGTTGCTCCGCTGCGGCCGCCAATTGGCGAAAGCAGGGGCATGAAGGCGACACCATGGCCGATTTTTCTGCGCTCGCGCCGACGCATACCTGCCGACGATGGTAGCTCCATGAACGCACGGGTGCGGCTCAGGGGCAATAGACCAATGGTCGAGGTTGCGACGACGAGAGAGGATCACCGGTAGGTACTACCCCGGTACGAGGACTGGAACGGGAACGTTAAGGCTTTGCTTGCTGACGCACTGTTATTCATTCTTTTGCTCGCCACACTCTCGTGAAGTTGTGAAAACCGTTGTTTTTCACGCTCTTTTGGAGTCGTAAACCTCAAAGCGAGGTTCGCCGCGAAGCCAGATGGCGAAGCCCCGGGGCCGGGCGATGGGGTGCAGGCACACCGCGCCGCTGGCCTGGTGGAGGCCTCTCCGTCGGCGCGGCCAGGGCACGACACGGTAGGTCGGCAAGGCTGCAGGGCCCGATCAGGAGACGTCCTTATAATCGGGGCCAGATTATAGCGGCCTAACTGGGAAAAAAGCGCCTGGAACCGGCAATTCTTGCGCGATGTCCGAACAACATTCGCCCAGGGCGGCTTTTATGAAGTGTTTGATCAGGCGCGCTGCATGCTGGGTGAGTAGGCATTAGCGTTCCGTTATACTGCCGCTTCGTCTTTATTTCTGGAGAACACGAATGTTGCCACGCCTGTTGTTCGGTTTGATCACCGCGTCCGCTCTGGCGCTGGCTGGCTGTGCCAACAGCCCTCAGCAACTCAACCCGCAACCCAAGCTCACCGAGCAACTGGCCCCGGTAGGGCAGGGGCAGGCGGTGGTGGTGCGGGTGGTGGACGGCCGCCCTTCGCCCACGCTGGGCACCCGGGGTGGGCTGTATCCGGAAACCAGTGCGGTGTCGGTCAATGGCGCCGATGTGTTGCCCAAGCTCCAGGCTCAGGCCGAAGCGGCCGTACGCCTGCTGGGCTTCACCCCTAATGCCAGCGCCTACAATGCGCCGCAGCTGACCGTGACCCTGGCGGACCTGAAATACCAGTCGCCCAAGGACAACATGTACGTCACCGAGGCGACCATCAGCGCAACCTTCCGCGCCGATGTGCAAAACGCCAGTGGCCGCTATACCGGTCGCTACAGTGCGTCCCTGAACCAGCGCTTCGGCATGGCGCCGAACCAGGAAACCAACACCAAGCTGGTGAGCGACGTGCTCAGCGATGCCCTGACCCGCCTGTTCAAGGACCCGACCATCGGCCAGAAGCTGTCGCAGTAAGCAGTAGCGTTCCCCCTGTAGGAAGCGGCGGGGCGAGTTAATTCTACAAAGCCGCAGACGGATGCGGGCTTCACGCCGCTTCGATGTGCCAATCCAGCACGCTGATCCCGGTGGCCGGGTCAATATCCGGCCAGTGGGCGTGCTGGTGCCCACCCAGCGCGCAATACACCAGCCAGCCCTGATCCTGGACATTGACGGCCAGCCCGTCGATCAGGGCTTCCTGTTCGTCGCTCGGGGTGATGAGGTAGAGGCGATCCTGATTGTTCGCGTGCAGCATGGGGGCTCCGTCGAGCTGTGCAGGGGAATGTGGGCGCACAGCCTGACGTAGCGGTATGACGGGGTGATGACAGGTCAGGCGTCGAGCGGCAGGCCGGCCTTCACGCGATACTGGTTGCGCACGGGGCAGGCGTACTGGGCTACCAGCCATGGCCGGTGCTCGGCGGGGCAGGCTTCCAGCCGGCGTTGCCATTCGGCCCGTGCCTTTTCCAGCTCCTCTCCGGCGAACAGGCTGGCGGCGGTTGGCACGTCCAGGGCGGGATCGGCGCCTTCCCATTGCGCGTAGGCGAGGTAATGCACGGGGAACAGGCGGTAGCCCGCCAGCACGCAGCTGTCGATTTCAGTCGCCAACTGCCTCGCATCCGCGAAGAGCTCGGTGATGGGCGCAGAGAAATTGATGTGCACGCGGCCCTTGTAGCCGGTAATTCCCATCGCAATGCTGACGTCATCCTCGCCCGGTGCTTTCACGTAGCCACCGGTGGTTGCGCGGATATACAGCTCGCGCGCCTTGGCCAGGTCGCACGGGTCATATTCGTAGCTGATCGACACGGGTGTAAGGTTGAGCGAGCGAACCACGTCCGCAAACGGCTCGTCCTTTCGGCTCATGTGGAACATCTTCAGGATGGCCGAATCCGTACGGTCATCACCATCCTTCGCGCGGCCCTCGGCCTGGGCGATCCACACGGATTGGCAATCGGTGCGGATGGAGTGGTTGATATACGCTGACAGCAGCTGATAGGCCGCGAGCTTTTCACGGCGCCCACTGATCGAGCGATGCACGATGAAGCTCTTGTTCAGGCGCATGAGGTCGCTGACGAACGGCTTTTGCAGCAGGTTGTCACCGATGGCGATGCGCGGCGTAGGCAACCCGGCGTGGTATACCGCATAGTTGACGAAGGCCGGGTCCATCACGATGTCGCGGTGGTTGGCCAGCAACAGGTAGGCGCTACCGCGCTTGAGCTGCTCCACGCCGGTATAGGTAACGCCATCGGTGGCCCGCTCGATGGTGTGATCGACGTATACCTCTACCTTGTCCTGCAAGGCAGCAACGCTCTCGATACCGGCAAACTCGTTGCGCAACTTGCGCGCGATCAGCGGGCGCAGTGCCCAGCCGAGCGACCCCGCGAAGCGCGGGAAGCGAAAACGGGTAAGGATGTCGAGAAAGGCCGGGTCCGCCAGCAGGCGTTTGAGAACGGCCTTAACCTCGGAATCATCGTAGGGCCGGATGGTATCGAATTCGCCCATATGCTCTCTTGTTGGAAACGGCTAGGGTTATAAACAGACGCAGCATTATACGCATAACTTGCAGAGGTGGCCCGATGCTGGAAACCGAGCGTTATCAATGCCCATGCTGCGGGGAGCCGGTGGAAGCCGTGCTCGACCTGTCCGGTGGCGACCAACACTATATCGAGGACTGCCCCGTATGCTGCCGGCCGCTGAACTTCAGCGTTTACACCGACGGCGTGGACTGGTCGCTCGAAGTACGCGGCGAGAATGAATGATGCGGCGGATCTACGAACCCGAAAGCCTGTTGGAGGCGGAGATGCTGTTAAGCATGCTCGCCAGTGAGGGTATAGACGCCTATCTGAGCGGCCGCCATCTGGTGGGCGGTGTAGGTGAATTGCCCGCCCTGGGGCTGTTGGCACTGTTGGTCGAGGACCCGCAGGCCGAGCAGGCACGAGCGCTGATCGGTGCGTACAATGCAGCCCTCGTGCTACCGGCTGAAGAGCCGGACAGCTACCCAGGTAGTTTGTTGTGCTGAGCCGGAGTTATCCATGTGTGGTCGTTATGCGTTGTTTCGTTGGGGCTCGGCCTTTGCCGCGTTGCCAGGCTTTCCTTCGGAACAAAGGGCGCAGTGGAATATTTCGCCTGGCCAGCGGGTGCTGATCGAGCGGCAGGGCGAAGCCGGTCGAGAGCTTGCCACCGCACGCTGGGGCCTTACGCCGCCATGGCTGACCGACATGTCCCGTACGCCTAACCATGCCCGGGCGGAAACGCTCACCGAACAGCCGATGTTTCGTGAGGCCTTCGCGGCACGCCGTTGCCTGATCCCCGCCAATGGCTTTTACGAGTGGCGCGGCGATGTGCGCAAGCGGCCCTACTGGCTTACACCCGCGCAGGGTTCGTTCCTGTATTTCGCAGCCATCTGGGAAGCCTTCCCGGTGCAGGAACAGGTATGGCTGAGCATGGCCATCGTGACTCAGGCGGCCGCCAGCCAGCGCAGGCCGCTGATCCTCGACGCCGCGGGCCAGGCCGCCTGGCTTGACCTTGATACGCCCCTGCCGCTGCTTCACTCGCTATTGGCCCAGCCGCCCGCAGCCCTGATGGAGCGGCCATTGGCCAACCTGGTGAACGACCCCGCGCTCAATGCGCCTGAATGCCTTACGCCCGCTTGATCGTGTCAGGGTTGATACATAGCTGATAGCATTGCTCGCCCGCGACAATCACAGGGGAGCCTTCGATGCGCCATCCGATCGGCAAGCCATACGGCAAGCCACTAGCCACCTTGGCCTTGAGCTGCAGCCTGTTGCTCACCGCCTGCCAGGCCGTCAATACCACCAGCGGCGATGCCGTGGGTGTAGAGCGCAAGCAGTACATGTTCAGCATGCTGTCCACGGCGCAGGTCAACCAGATGTACGCCCAGTCGTATCAGCAAACCCTGAGCGAAGCGTCCAGCAAAGGGGTATTGGAAAAGGGCAGCGCCGAAGCGAAGCGGGTGCAGGCCATCGCCGACCGGTTGATCGCCCAGGCGCCCAAGCTGCGCCCGGATTCGGCCCAGTGGAGCTGGGAAGTGAACGTGATCAAAAGCGACGAGCTGAACGCCAACTGTGGCCCGGGCGGCAAGATCATCGTATACACCGGCATCATCGACACGCTCAAGCTTACCGATGATGAGCTGGCCGCAGTGATGGGCCATGAAATCGCCCACGCCCTTCGCGAGCATGGCCGCGAAGCCATGTCCAAGGCCTACGGGATCGAAATGGCCAGGACCGGCGCGGGCGCCTTGCTGGGGTTGGGCCAGGACAGCCTGGCCCTGGCCGACACCGTGGTGCAATACAGCCTCACCTTGCCCAACAGCCGCGCCAATGAAAACGAAGCGGACCTGCTGGGCCTCGAACTGGCCGCCAGGGCAGGCTTCGATCCAAACGCGGCCATTTCGCTATGGAAGAAAATGACCGCGGCCGAGGCGGGGAGTGCACCGCCGGAATTCACCAGCACCCACCCCTCCAGCGCCAACCGTATCGCGGCCCTGGAAGCGGCCATCCCCAAGGTACAGCCGCTGTACCAGGCCGCGAAGAAGGGCTAGGCCCAGTAAGTGGCAGGGCGGCTTAGCCTACCCAGCCACTCACCTTCATGGCCTCGTACACGGCGAAGGCCGCCAGCACGAAGAACGACAGCGCCGCCAGGCGGCGAATCAGAGTAAGGGGCAGCTTGTCGGCGGCGAAGTTGCCCGCCAATACCACCGGCACGTTCGCCGCCAGCATGCCTAGGGTGGTGCCCACGATAACCAGCAGCAAATGAGGGTACTGGGCGGCCAGCATCACCGTGGCCACTTGGGTCTTGTCGCCGATTTCCGCGATGAAGAAGGCGATAAGGGTGGTCACGAACGCCCCATGGGCCTTGCCGGTGCGGGTTTCCTCGTCATCGATCTTGTCGGGAACCAGCGTCCAGAGCGCCGTGGCCGTGAAGCTGGCCGCGAGAATCCAGTGCAGCATGGTTTCGGAAAGGTAACTGCTGACCAGGGCACCCACCGCACCGGCAGCGGCATGGTTGGCAAGGGTGGCGGCAACGATACCGGCGATGATTGGCCAGGGTTTGCGGAAACGTGCGGCGAGGATAAGCGCCAGCAGTTGGGTCTTGTCACCGATTTCGGCGAGTGCCACTACACCGGTGGGGACAAGCAGGGATTCGAGCATCAGGCTTCCTACAGGGGCGGGTCAACACGGCTATGACACGTACTACCTTCCCGCCCCGGGTGAGGTGAACGTGTCATAGGTCTTGTCAAACCGGCCGGTGCCGCAGATGGGCACGGGGGTCGCAGCGCCATGGCCTGAGGGCCAAGTATGTTGACGCATGCCTGTGAGCTGAGCTCGCGGAGACTACTCCCCTAGGACGGAGCGGATTCTGCCTACGCTGGCCAACAAGCGCAAGCGCGGAATCACCGTATTGCGCGGTAAACCTTGAACCCCTCGCCTTCAGCCAACACTGTGCATTCGCGCAGGTGTGCCTCGATCAACGGTTGGTAACGCAGGAAGCTGTTGGCCACAAGCCGGATTTCCCCGCCTGGAAGCAAATGTTGCGCGGCGCGTTGCAACAAGGCCTCACTGGCGCGGTAGTCGGTGTGCACACCGGTATGGAAGGGCGGGTTGCTGATGATCGCGGTCAGCCCGGACGGGGCGGCGTCGATACCGTTTGCGCAAATCAGTTGCCCCTCAAGGCCATTGGCGGCCAGGGTCAGGCGGGCGCTCTCGATGGCAAAGGCGTCCACGTCCAGCAGCGTGACCGCCGCCTGTGGGTAGCGGCGCTTGAGCACGGCGCCGAGTACGCCTGCGCCACACCCGAAGTCCAGCAGGTGCGCAGGTTTGAGCCCCTCCAGATGGCCAAGCAGCAGGCGTGTGCCGCGGTCCAGCCGGCCATGGCTGAACACCCCGGGCAGGCTGATCACTTCCAGTGGGGGCGCGCCTTCCACGTCCAGGCTGAAGCGTTGGCCTAGGCTGTGCAGGTCTGGCCTGGCGGGCGCGTGCTCGATATCCACCTGCCACAGCTGGCAATGGCGGGCGCTGTCCAGTTTGCGGGCCCGGCCAAATGTGCTGAGCTGCCGTGCGGCACCCTCGATACCGCCGCGTTTTTCGCCCACCAGGAACAGGCTACGGCCGTGCAGGCCGCTGGCCAGCGCGTCGAGGGCGTAAGCGGCAAGGTCCCGGGCCTTGGGCAAGAACAGCACGGCTGCCTCGAAGTTACCGTCGGGCGGGGCCACGCCGAAGCTCACCCGGTCACTGTGGCGCGATGCCAGGGCGGTATGGTCGGCGGCGTTCCAGCTCCAGCCCCAAGCGTTCGGCAACTCACCTAACAGCCCATCGGCGGGCAAACCGGCCAACAACAACCGGCCCTCGAACAGATGGGCCTGGCGAAGCAACACTTCACTGCGCGGGTCCATGGCGAACTCCTGGCAAAAAACGCGGAGTTTACCAGACCCGCCGGTTCAGCCGACTACCCGCAAGGGTTGGCCGGCAAAGTAACCGCGTGCATTTTCGCTCATCTGCCCGATGATCCGCTGGCGGGCCTCACGGCTGCCCCAGGCGCAATGAGGTGTGACGATCAACCGCGGGATGTCTTGTGCCAGCAACGGGTTGCCCTGTGCCGGCGGCTCTACCGTGAGCACGTCAGTGGCAGCACCGCCCAGGTGACCGCTGCGTAATGCCTCGGCCAGTGCTTGCTCGTTCACGATACCCCCGCGTGCGGTGTTCACCAGCAGCGCGCCTCGCTTGAGCAGGGCAAGCTGCGGCGCGCTGATCAGGTTACGGGTGTGTTCAGTGAGCGGGCAGTGCAGGGTAAGTGCGTCCACTTGTGGCAGTAGGTCGTCCAAGGGCAACCGGCCAGGCTGCGTGGGGCGGCCTGGCAACTGCCCCAGCAGCACGCGCATGCCGAACGCCTGCGCAAGGCGCGCTACGGCACTGCCCAGCTCACCGTGGCCCAGCAAACCCAGGGTTTTGCCCTCCAGCTCCATGATCGGATAATCCAGCAGGCAAAACTGCGGCGAGCGCTGCCAGCGCCCTTCGGCCACGGCCCGCTGGTAATCCGCAAGCCGAGTGGCCAGGGCGAGCAGGAGCATGATCGTGTGCTGGGCCACCGAGGGTGTGCCGTAGCCTTGGCAGTTGCACACTGTGATACCCCGCTGGGCCGCAGCGGCCAGGTCCACGTTATTGGTGCCGGTGGCTGATACCAGGATCAGCTTCAGATTCGGGCATCGGGCTATCACCTCGGCGTCGATCACAACCTTGTTGGTAATGGCCACTTCCGCCAGCGCCAGCCGCCCGGCCACTTCAGCCGGGGCGGTGCGCTCATGCAATTCCAGGCTCTCGAAGGCGTCGCGCAAAGGCGTTGCGTCCAGGTCGCCCAGGTCCAGTGAGCTGTAATCCAGAAAAACGGCGCGGCGGGATGTGGTCATGTGGCCCTCTTGTTCGCGGTCAACTGTATCTGTCGGGGTAGCATTCGAAGGGGTAAGGTACCTGCTGTACCGGTTTGTTACATCTCTTAGGGGTTGGATATGTATTGGAGTGAGTTTCTGGCGGTGGCGGCGATTCACCTGTTGGCGGTGGCGAGCCCCGGCCCGGACTTCGCCGTGGTGGTGCGTGAAAGCGTTACCCATGGTCGGCGTGCCGGCACCTGGACAGCCCTGGGGGTGGGCTCGGCGATCTTCCTCCACGTGGGGTATTCGTTGCTGGGTATCGGGCTGATCGTTTCGCAGTCGATCATGCTGTTCAATGTGCTGAAATGGCTGGCCGCGGCCTACCTGCTGTACATCGGCTTCAAGGCGCTGCGGGCCAGGCCGGGCAGCGAAAGCCCCAATGAACTGCACACAGAGCGGCAAGTTCGTTCGCCACGGGATGCCTATGTGGCCGGTTTCATGACCAACGGCCTGAACCCGAAGGCCACGCTGTTCTTCCTGTCGCTGTTCACGGTCGTGATCAATCCCCATACGCCACTGCTTGTGCAGGCCGGCTATGGGGTTTACCTGGCAATCGCAACGGCCGTGTGGTTCTGCCTGGTTGCCCGGTTGTTCAGCAACGACCGGGTGCGCGCCGGCTTCGCCCGCATCGGTCACTGGTTCGACCGGGCCATGGGCGCGGTGCTGATCGCCCTGGGGGTAAAGATTGCCTTCACTCAGATGAAGTGAGCCCCACGCCGCCGGTTCTGCAAAGCGAACCGGCAGGCTGCGGGCTTGCTGCTAGGCTTCTTGCTGGCCACTCCGCTTGCCAAGAAGGAACCCGATGATGCAGACCCGGATCATTCCCCCCGCTTCAGGCGCCTACGCGTTCCCCTTGCTGATCAAGCGCTTGTTGATGTCGGGCAGCCGCTACGAACAAGCTCGAGAAATCGTGTACCGCGACCAGCTGCGCTACAGCTACAAAACCTTGAACGAGCGCATCGCGCGGCTGGCCAATGTGCTCACGAACGCGGGCGTAAAGCCCGGCGATACCGTGGCCGTGATGGATTGGGACAGCCATCGCTACCTGGAGTGCATGTTTGCCATCCCCATGATCGGCGCCGTGGTGCATACCATCAACGTAAGGCTGTCACCCGAACAGATCCTCTACACCATGAACCACGCCGAGGATCGCTACGTGCTGGTGAACGCGGACTTCGCGCCGCTATATCAAGCCCTGGCGGGGCAGTTGACTACCGTTGCGCATACCGTGCTGCTGACCGACACTCCGGAACAGCAGCCGGAGCTCCCCGCATCGCTGGGCGAATACGAGACACTGCTCGCTGCGGCCAGCCCTGTGTATGACTTCCCCGACTTCGACGAAAACTCGGTCGCCACCACCTTCTACACCACCGGTACAACGGGTAACCCCAAGGGTGTGTACTTCACCCACCGCCAGTTGGTACTGCACACGCTGTCGATGTCCACCTTGCTGGGTAGCGTGGATTGTGTGCGGCTGATGGGTACCGACGATGTGTACATGCCGATCACTCCGATGTTCCATGTGCACGCCTGGGGCGTGCCCTACGTTGCGACCATGCTCGGCATCAAGCAGGTGTACCCGGGGCGGTATGAGCCGGACATGCTGGTGCGGCTGTGGGAAACGGAAAAAGTGACCTTTTCCCATTGCGTGCCCACCATCCTGCAGATGTTGCTCAACTGCGAGCGTGGCCGGGAGAAGGATTTTGCCGGTTGGCGCATCATCATCGGCGGCAGCGCGCTGAACCGTGCGCTGTATGACGCCGCATTGGCCCGGGGCATTCAGCTGACCGCTGCCTACGGCATGTCCGAAACCTGCCCGATGATTTCCTGTGCCTATTTCGACCAGGAACTGATGGCCGCCGACGACGATGCGCGGGCCAACTTCCGGCTGAAGGCGGGTGTACCTGTGCCCTTGGTCGAAGCGGCGGTGGTGGACAGCGAAGGCGCGTTTCTGCCGGCCGACGGCGAAAGTCAGGGCGAACTGGTACTCCGGGCGCCCTGGCTGAGCATGGGCTACCTGAACGAACCCGAGCGCGGCGCGGAGCTATGGGAAGGCGGCTGGCTGCACACCGGCGACGTTGCCACCCTGGACCATCACGGCATCATTGATATCCGCGACCGCATCAAGGACGTGATCAAGACCGGTGGAGAGTGGATTTCTTCCCTGGAGCTCGAAGCGCTCATTGCCCTGCACCCCGAGGTGCGAGAGGTGGCGGTGGTGGGCATGCCAGATGCGCAATGGGGGGAACGCCCCTTTGCTCTTCTTGTAGCCAGGGCCGAGCAGCCACGGGACGGGACCGGCCTGGCGGCTGACCTGAAAGGCCACCTGTTGCCGTTCGTCGCCCAAGGGCATATCAACAAATGGGCGATTCCCGGGCACATGGCGGTGGTCGCGGAAATTCCCAAGACCAGCGTCGGCAAACTCGACAAGAAGCGTATCCGCGCCGACATCAAGCAATGGGAGCAGGACGGCGCCGTGGTCATTATCCCGCTCTAGCTATCACCTCTCCAATGCCCGCCGCAGAGCGCTTTCGCGCACAGGCGGGCTTGCGTATTGCACCGTTTGCGCCATTCTTGGAAGCGCCGTCGCAGGCTGGGTGATGCGCCGGTTGTGACCCATTTCGCCATCACTGGTAAATATTGTGATACATCACCGCAAGAGCACCCTCGCTGGGCTGGCTATAGTCGACTTCGGGCCATGCCCCCGCGATTCGATTAACCGGTCGCTGCTGCCCGGCTTTGAGGCCGTGTGCCGTTCGCACGGCCGCCAGCGCTCACGCGTCTGGCCGCTCCCAATAACAAGAATGTATATGGAGTAGTGTCGATGAACCCGATCCGTTCCCTCTGGCAAAGGGGCAGGCTGCCACTGGCTGTCAGCCTGGCCTCTACCTTCGCCACCCCGGTGCTTGCGGTAAGTTTCAACATTGGTGAAATCGAAGGTCAGTTCGATTCGTCGCTGTCCATCGGCTCAAGCTGGTCCACGGCCAGCCCGAACAAGAACCTCATCGGCGTGAATAACGGCGGCCACGGCTTGTCGCAAACTTCGGACGACGGCCACCTGAACTTCAAGCGCGGCGAAACCTTCTCGAAGATATTCAAGGGCGTCCACGACCTGGAACTCAAGTACGGCGACACTGGGGTGTTCCTGCGTGGCAAGTACTGGTACGACTTCGAGCTGAAGGACGAGGATCGGCGCTTCAAGGACATCAGCGATTCGGGCCGCAAGGAGGGGGCGAAGTCCTCCGGGGCTCAGCTGCTGGATGCGTTCATCTACCACAATTACAGCATTGGCGACCTGCCGGGCAGCGTGCGCTTCGGCAAGCAGGTCGTGAACTGGGGCGAGAGTACCTTCATCGGCAACTCCATCAACAGCATCAACCCGGTGGATGTGTCCGCCTTCCGCCGGCCGGGTTCCGAAATCAAGGAAGGGCTGATCCCGGTCAACATGTTCTACCTGTCGCAAAACCTTACCGACAACCTTTCCGCCGAAGGCTTCTACCAGCTGGAGTGGGACCAGACCGTGGTCGACAACTGCGGCACGTTCTTCTCTCAGCCTGACGTGATCGCCGACGGTTGCAGCAATAACCTGGCGGTGTTGCGCACCAGCAGCGGGCTCAGCGGCGCACTGGCCGGCGCAGGCCTGCCAGCCGCAGCCCGATCGGCCGTACTAAGCAGCCTGGGCAGGCAGGGCGTGACCTTCAGCAATGAGGGCGTAGTGGTAAGCCGGGACCCCGACCGTGATGCGCGCGACAGCGGCCAGTTCGGGCTGGCGATGCATTACAACTTCGAACCGCTGGATACCGAATTCGGCGCGTATTACATGAACTACCACAGCCGCTTGCCAGTGTTCAGCGGCCACGGCGGATCGGCCAGTGCCTACAGCGCTGCCAACCTGGTGACCTCGCTAGCCAGCTCGGGTATTCCTGCGGCCACCGCCCGGGCACTGGCATCGACGCTGCTGCCCGTGGTGGCGGCGGGCAACGGCAGTTATTACGTGGAGTACCCCGAGGACATCCACCTCTATGGCCTCAGCTTCTCGACCACCTTGCCCACCGGCACCACCTGGAGCGGCGAACTGAGCTACCGGCCGAACGCGCCAGTACAGATCAACACCACGGACATCCTCTATTCGGGGCTGTCCCCGCTCAACCCCAACGTTTCCCAGCTGCAGGGCTCGCCAGGCACTGACCAGCCCGGCTACCGGCGCAAGGAGATCACTCAGTTCCAGACCACCTTCACCCACTTCTTCGACCAGGTGATGTGGGCCGACCGGCTCACGGTGGTAGGGGAGGTGGGTTGGACCCATGTGGGCGGCCTGGAAAGCACCTCCAAGTTGCGCTATGGCCGCGACCCCAGCTATGGCCCTGGGCCGCTGCCCAACGGGCAGTGCCAAACGCTCAATGCCAGCACCCTCGCGGGCGCCGCGCAGAACAACGTGAGCCGCTATTGCGAGAACGACGGCTTTACCACCACCGATTCCTGGGGCTACCGCATGCGGGCCATCTGGGACTTCAACAATGCCATCGCCGGGGTCAACCTCAGGCCCAGCCTGGCCTGGTCCCATGACGTGGACGGTTACTCGCCCGGCCCGGGTGGCAACTTCGAGGAAGGGCGCAAGGCAATCAGCATTGGCCTGGACGCCGACTACCTCAACACCTACACGGCCAGCCTGTACTACACCAACTTCTTCGACGGCAAGTACACCACCGTGGATGACCGTGACTTCGTGGCCATGAGCTTCGGCGTGAATTTCTGACCGGGACACTACACATATGAACAACATCAAGAACGTGGTTTGGGGGTCGGCAATCGGGCTGCTGCTGGGGGCCAGCCATGGCTGGGCGGCCGTGTCGCCCGCCGAGGCGGGGAAGCTGGGCACGACCTTGACGCCCATGGGGGCAGAGAAGGCTGGGAATGCAGACGGATCTATCCCGGCTTGGGCGGCAATGCCGAAAAATGCCGGCGCGGTGGACGCCAAAGGCTTCCTGGCTGACCCTTACGGCAGTGAAAAGCCGCTGTTCGTGATCGACAGCAAGAACGTGGATAAATACGCCAGCAAACTCGCGCCCGGCCAAGTGGCCATGATCAAGCGCTACCCGGATACGTACCGCTTGCCGGTATACCCGGGCCACCGCAACGCCACTGTGCCGGACGCGGTATTTGCCGCCATCAAGGACAACGCCACTCAGACCAAGCTGGTAAGCGACGGCAACGGCCTGGAAAACTTCAGGACCGCCATTCCGTTCCCGGTCCCGCAAAGCGGGCTGGAAGTGGTGTGGAACCACATTACCCGCTACCGCGGCGGGGCTGTAAGCCGCACCATCACCCAGGCCACACCACAGCAGAACGGCGACTACAGCCTGGTGTACTTCCAGGATTCCTTCGTGTTCCGGGACCGGATGAAGGACTTTGACCCCAACAACCCCGGCAACATCCTGTTCTACTTCAAGCAGGCCGTGACCGCGCCGGCGCGCCTTGCCGGTACGGTGCTGCTGGTGCACGAGCCTCTGGATCAGATCAAGGAACCCCGCGAGGCATGGATCTACAACGCCGGGCAGCGGCGGGTACGCAAGGCGCCTCAGGTGGCCTACGACGGCCCGGGCACCGCGGCGGACGGCATGCGTACCTCCGACAACCTGGACATGTTCAACGGCGCGCCCGACCGCTATGACTGGAAGCTCGTGGGCAAGCAGGAGATGTACATACCAGTGAACAGCTACAAGCTGGATTCACCTTCGCTGAAGTACGCCGACATCATCAAGCCCGGCCACATCAACCAGGACCTTACCCGCTATGAACTGCGCAGGGTGTGGCATGTGGTAGCCACGCTCAAGCAAGGGCAGCGCCATATCTACGCCAAGCGCGACTTTTACTTCGATGAAGACACCTGGCAGGCTGCGGTGATCGACCACTATGACGGCCGTGGCCAACTGTGGCGGGTGGCTGAAGCCCACGCGCAGACTTACTACAACTACCAAGTGCCATGGACAACACTGGAAACACTCTACGACCTGCAGAGCGGCCGGTACCTGGCACTGGGTATGAAGAACGAGGAAAAACGCGCTTACAACTTCGAATACACCGCTAATTCATCCGACTACACCCCTGCTGCCCTGCGCCAGGACGGCATCCGCTGACCCTGCCCATGTTGCCCGGCCATGCCTTTGTGGCTGGGCAATGTCTTAGTGCCATGTTTTAAACAGACTGTCATCAAAAGGTCACATTCAAAGCATTAAATCAGCACGGCAAACTTCCATGGAATGAATCCATGGAGCCAAACTGAGGTGTTGCCGTGAAACTGCTGACCAAAAATCGCCTATCGATTTTGCTGGCTTCGCTGTGCCTTTCTGGTGTTGCCCATGCGACCGACGTTACCGGCGCGGGCTCGAGCTTCGTGTTCCCCGTGCTTTCCAAGTGGAGCCAGGAATACAATAAGAACAGCGGCAACCGTATCAACTACCAGTCGATCGGTTCGGGCGGTGGCATCGCGCAGATCAAGGCAGCAACCGTTGATTTCGGCGCCTCCGACGCTCCCCTTAGTGCTGACGACCTGAAGGCCGGTGGCCTGGGCCAGTTCCCGGTCGTGATCGGCGGCATCGTGCTGGTCATCAACGTTGCAGGCATCGAACCTGGCCAGCTGAAGCTGGACGGCGATACCCTGGCCAAGATCTTCCAGGGCACCATCACCACCTGGAACGACCCGGCCATTGCGGCGCTCAACAGCGGCGTGAACCTGCCAGGTGACAAGATCACCGTGGTACACCGTTCGGACGGCTCGGGCACTTCCTTCAACTTCACCAACTACCTGCAAAAGGCCAGCCCTGAGTGGAAAGCCGGTGCGGGCAGCACGGTGCAATGGCCGGTGGGCGTGGGCGGCAAGGGCAACGAAGGCGTCGCGGCTTATGTGAAGCAGATCAAAGGCTCCATTGGCTACGTGGAATACGCCTACGCCAAGACCAACAAAATGACTCACACCCAGCTGAAGAACGCTGCCGGCAAGTTCGTGTCGCCTGACATGAAAACCTTCCAGGCCGCTGCCGATACCGCTGACTGGGCCAATGCCAAGGACTTCAACCTGCTGATGGTCAACGCCCCGGGCGACAACGCCTGGCCGATCGCCGCCACCACTTGGGTGATCATGTACAAGCAGCCGAAAAACGCCGAGCAGAGCAAGGCCGCTTTCGACTTCTTCAAGTGGAGCCTGGACAAAGGCCAGGAACAAGCAGTAGCGCTGGATTACGTAGCGCTGCCGGACAGCTTGGTGAAACGCATCGAAGGCTACTGGCAGTCCGAGTTCGCCAAGTAACCGCAACCTGAAGCCATCCCTCAGCCGGCATCACGCGGGCTGGGGGATTTGCCATGAGTGGCCCTACCGATGACCGACAATTCTCAAGTGCTGACCAACATGACCGCCGACCGCCAAAGCGAAAGCGAAGCCCGCGCGGCCAGGGATCAACGCCACGATTTATGGTTCCGCCGCACCGTGTGTGGCGCCGCCATGCTGGTGCTGTTCCTGTTGGCCTGCATCGCCGGCTCGACCCTGTGGGGCGGCAGTGAAGCTTTTCGAACCTTTGGCCTGGATTTCCTGACCACCACCGACTGGGATGCCGTCGCCGGCAAGTTCGGCGCCGTGGTGCCTGTTTACGGAACCCTGGTGACTTCTTTCCTCGCGCTGCTGATCGCCGTCCCGGTGAGCTTCGGCATCGCGATCTTTTTGACCGAAGTTGCGCCGCCATGGCTGCGCATGCCGATCGCTTCTGCCATCGAGCTGTTGGCGGGGATCCCTTCGATCATCTACGGCATGTGGGGGTTGTTCGTGTTCGCCCCATTCATGGCCGAACACCTCAGCCCCTGGATCAATGACAACCTGGGCGCCATTCCTGGGATCGGGGTGTTGTTCCAAGGCCCGCCGCTGGGCATCGGTACGCTGACCGCCGGCATCGTGCTGGCCATCATGATCATCCCATTCATTACCTCGGTGATGAACGAAGTGTTCCGTACTGTTCCGGTGGCATTGAAGGAATCCGCCTACGCCCTGGGTGGCACCACCTGGGAAGTGGTGTGGGACATCGTGCTGCCGTACACCCGCACGGCGGTGGTAGGGGGGATTTTCCTGGGGCTGGGCCGGGCGCTGGGTGAAACCATGGCGGTGACGTTCGTGCTGGGTAACGCGCATCAGCTGTCTGCGTCACTGCTCATGCCAAGCAGCTCGATCGCTTCGGTGATCGCCAACGAGTTCAGCGAGGCCTACACCGACCTGCACCGCTCGTCGCTGATCGGCCTGGGCTTCCTGTTGTTCGTCGTTACTTTCATCGTGCTGGCCTGTGCCCGCCTGATGCTGATGCGCCTGTCGCGCAAGGAGGGCCTGTGAGTTCTGCCAACGAAAACCTCTATCGGATGCGCAGCTTCAAGAACAAGCTGGCGATGGTATTGAGCTGCAGCGCCACACTGTTTGGCTTGGGATGGCTGGTGTGGATTCTCGCCACTACCCTGATCAACGGGTTCAGTGCACTGGGCACCGCACTCTTCACGCAGATGACCCCTTCGCCGGGGAGCCCGGGTGGCTTGGCCAACGCATTCTACGGCAGTGCCCTGATGTCGCTGATTGCCTTGGCCATCGGCACGCCGATCGGCCTGATGGCTGGGGTATGGCTGGCTGAGTTCGCCCGCCACACCAAGCTGGGTACCGTCGTACGCTTCATCAACGACATTCTGTTGTCGGCGCCGTCGATCGTGCTGGGTCTGTTCGTTTATACCGCGTTCATCCTCCCGGTCAGCGCCATGACCAACCACCAGGTGGGCTTCTCCGCGCTGGCCGGTGCGCTCACCTTGGCACTGCTGGTTATCCCGGTAGTGGTGCGCACCACCGACGAAATGCTCCAGCTGCAGCCTTCAACCATGCGTGAAGCCGCGCTGGCCCTGGGTGTGCCGCAATGGAAGCTGACCCTGCAGATCGTATTGCGTGCCGCTCGCGCGGGCGTGGTAACCGGTGTGTTGCTGGCGCTGGCTCGAATCACCGGTGAAACCGCGCCGCTGCTGTTCACCGCCTTCGGTAACCAGTTCTGGAGCAGCGATATCCTCAAGCCCATGGCCAGCGTGCCAGTGGTGATTTTCCAATTCGCGATGAGCCCCTTCGATGACTGGCATGCGTTGGCCTGGGCCGGTGCCCTGGTACTGACCATGTTCGTACTCACGCTCAGCTTGCTCTCCCGCCTCATTCTTTTGCGCGACAGGTCCAACTGATGAATAACCTCGCCCCGAAACGAACCAAGATCCAGGTGCGCGACCTTGAGTTTTTCTACGACAGCCATCGCTCGCTGAAGTCCATCAACATGGACATTCCGGAAAAACACGTCACGGCTATCATCGGGCCGTCCGGTTGCGGCAAGTCCACCCTGTTGCGGGTGTTCAACCGCATCTATTCGATGTACCCCAAGCAAGAGGCGAAAGGGGAAGTGCTACTCAATGGCGAGAACATTCTCGCGCCCGGGTACTCAATGAACCGCCTGCGCAGCCATGTAGGGATGGTGTTCCAGAAGCCCGTACCGTTCCCGATGTCGATCTTCGACAACGTTGCCTATGCGGTACGCCACCATGAGCGGCTGAACCGTCGGGAAATGGAAGAGCGGGTAGAGCAGGCACTGCGCGGGGCAGCCCTGTGGGATGAGGTGAAGGACAAGCTGAAGCAGAGCGCACAAAGCCTGTCCGGTGGGCAGCAGCAGCGCCTGTGTATCGCTCGCACCATCGCGTTGCGGCCACAGGTGCTGCTGCTAGACGAGCCCACGTCCGCGCTGGACCCGATCTCCACCGGCCGGATCGAGCAGCTGATCACCGAACTCAAAGAACAGTTCACCGTGATCATCGTGACCCACAACATGCAACAGGCCGCGCGCTGCTCCGATTACACCGCGTTCATGTTCCTGGGTGAACTGATCGAACACGGCGACACCGACACCATCTTTACCAAACCGAACAAGACCCAGACCGAGGACTACATCACCGGTCGGTTTGGTTGAGTGCCAGTTTGCGAGCTTCGCCTGCGGCTGCGTCGGCCATCCGGCGAAGCCGTAGGCCGAGCTTGCGAACAAGGCTTTTACAAGTGGCTTACTTCCAGCCGGGTGTAGGTCACTTTCCCACCTTCGGTGGCATAGCCCACGTTGTCCAGCGTATACACGCCCGCCTTGAAGTAGAACGCATACCCGTACCACGACGGCGCCAGCTGGATTTGCGGGCCGGCGTTGTTGATCAGTACAGTCAGCTTGCCCTGCTTGTTCATCTGGATAGCGTAGGCAAAGGCCTTGTTCAGCGGCACGTTCGGCACGGTGTAGGCCACCGGGCTTTTCACGTCCGAGGGGTTGACCCGGTATTCCAGGTCGATATTGCCGGTGCCATTGGCGTAGCGGTACACCACCTTGAGCAGCGGCGCGGTAGCGTTCTTGGCGTGAATCTGCGCAACCACCACACGGCCGGCGGACGGCACCTGGTTCACGCTAAGGGTACCTTTGAGGGTGTTCTGGCCGCTGTTGTACAGCCAGTTGCGTGCCTTGCCGTCGCTCGAGGTTTCGCGAAGCTCGCTACGGGGGTAGTCGCTGCTACCGGAATGCGAGCCCGTCACTGGCGCCCAGAAAACGATCTTGTCGCCGGTATTGGTGAAGTAAGAGGTTTGCAGGCCCGGCAACGCGGCAGTGGCCACGGTCAGCGCAGGCGTTTCAATCGGAAGGGTCAGGTTCCAGGGGGCGAGGTCGATCATGCGTAGAAAGCTCGGGTGGGCTGTGCCTCACTCTGGAGGTATTCAGCCGGGCGATACGTAGCACTATTCCGCCGTCCGTGGCGCTACCTCGCTGTTAACGGCATGGCGCGGCCGGGCTTGATGGCATTCTGACAAGCGGTACGGTTGAACCCCCCTGGTATAGCGGTTGGGGCGCTGGGAAAGACCGTGAAACAAATATCATTGGAATTCACACAGCTCACCGCGCTCAAATTGCCCCTTACGCAGTATTTGCTGCCTGCTACTTGAATGTGTAACCCAGGAGTTCGCCATGCTTACCCCAAGCCGACTGATCATCGCCGCCACTGCCGCCGCCATTTTGTCCGGGTGCGCCGGGCAAAACCCGTACGCTGATCAGGGGCAGGGAGGCCAGAGCGGTGGTGTCAGCAACACCGCCAAATACGGTGGCCTTGGCGCGCTAGCCGGTGCGGTGGCGGGCGCCGCCATCGGGCACGACAACCGCGGCAAGGGCGCGCTGATCGGTGCCGCCGTGGTGGGCGCGGCCTCCGCCGGTTACGGCTATTACGCGGATCGTCAGGAAAAAGCCTTGCGCGAAAGCATGGCCAATACGGGTGTGGAAGTGCAGCGGCAGGGCGACCAGATCAAACTGATCATGCCGGGTAACATCACTTTCGCCACGGATTCGTCGGCTATCGCGCCAAGCTTCTATGCACCGCTCAACAACCTGGCGGGCTCGTTCAAGCAATTCAACGAAAACACCATCGAGATCGTGGGCTACACCGACAGCACCGGCAGCCGCCAGCACAACATGGACCTGTCCCTCCAGCGAGCCCAGGCCGTGAGCACCTACCTGAGCTCACAGGGCGTGGATGCCGCGCGCCTGACCGTGCGTGGTGCCGGCCCCGACCAACCCATCGCCAGCAACGCCGATGCCAATGGGCGCGCGCAGAACCGCCGCGTAGAGGTCAACCTCAAGCCCATCCCGGGCCAGCAGTACCAGCAGCCGGCCCAGCAGTAACCGCTCGCCTTTCGCCTAGCCCTCCAGGCCGCGGCTGGCCTGGATGGCGGTAAGGGCAATGGTGTACACGATGTCATCGACCTGCGCGCCACGCGGCAGGTCGTTCACCGGCTTGCGCAGCCCTTGCAGCATTGGCCCCAGGCTCACGCAGTCGGCGCTGCGCTGAACAGCCTTGTGGGTAGTGTTGCCGCTGTTCAGGTCCGGGAACACGAACACCGTGGCGCGGCCCGCCACGTCGCTGTCGGGCGCCAGCTGCCGCGCCACCGCCTCGTTCGCTGCCGCGTCATATTGCAACGGGCCATCAATCAGCAGCCCACGCTGTTGCTCCCGTGCCAGCAAGGTCGCTTCACGCACCTTTTCCACTTCCTCGCCCGTGGCGGACTGCTCGCTGGAATAGCTGAGCATGGCAACCCGTGGTGCAATGCCCAGTGCCTGGGCGGAATCGGCGCTTTGCAGGGCGATCTCGGCCAGCTCGGCGGCATCCGGGTGGGGGTTCATCACGCAGTCCCCGTACATCACCACCTGATCGGGGAACAGCATGAAGAACACCGACGAAACCAGGCTCCAGCCCGGGGCGGTCTTGATCAATTGCAGGGCAGGGCGGATGGTATTGGCGGTGGAGTGCACCAGCCCGGACACCAACCCGTCCACTTCATCCAGTGCCAGCATCATGGTGCCGATCACCACAGGGTCTTCAAGTTGCTGTTCGGCCATGGGCGCATTCAGGTTCTTGCTCTTGCGCAACTCGACCATAGGCGCCACGTAGCGTGAACGGATAGCATCCGGGTCGAGCACCTCCAGCCCCGGTGGCAGTTCCAGCCCCTGGGCACGCGCTACCGCTTCCACATCCGCTGGCCGTGCCAGCAGCACGCAGCGCGCGATGCCTCGGGCCTGACAGATTGCAGCCGCCTGCACCATAAGGGGCTCGCTGCCCTCTGGTAGCACGATGCGCTTGTTGGCGTGCTGCGCGCGCTGAATCAGCTGGTAACGGAACACGGCGGGCGAAAGCCGCAATTCCCGCGGGGTGCCGCAGCGTTGATGCAGCCAGGCGGCGTCCAGGTGGCTGGCAACGAAATCCGTGATGTGCTCCGCCCGTTCCCGGTCGTCCACCGGGATTTCGTTATTCAGCTGGTTGAGCCGTGTGGCCGTGTCGTAGGAACCGGTACTCACTGACAACACCGGCAGGCCCGCCTGCAAGGCGCCCTGGCACAGCTCCATCACACGCGGGTCGGGGCGGGTATCGCTGGTAAGCAGCACGCCTGCCAGGGGCACGCCGTTGAGCGAAGCCAGGGCGGCGGCCAACAGAATGTCGTCGCGGTCCCCGGGGGTCACGACGAGCACGCCTGGCTTGAGCAGCTGCAGGGTATTGAGCACGGTGCGCGCGCAGATGATGATGCGCGACATGCGCCGCTGCTCGTAGTCCCCGGCGTTCAATACCTGCGCCCCAAGCAGCTCGGCGACGTCGCGGGTACGTGGCGCGTTGAGCTCGGGCTGGTAGGGGATGCAGCCCAGCAGGCGGAAATCCCCGCCGCGGAACAGCGGTGAATGTTCTCGCAGCCGCACGGAGAACTGCTCGATGCTTTCTTCAGTGCGCACCTTGTTGAGGATGACACCGATAAGTTTGGGGTCGCTCGCACCGCCGAACAGCCGTGCCTGCAGGTCGACCCGCCCGGACAGTTCCGCCAAGGCTTCGTTTTCAGGGGCCGACACCAGGATCACGTCGGCATCCATGCTTTTGGCCAGGTGCTGGTTCACCCTCGCCGCATAGCTGGCCTGCCGCGTGGGCACCATGCCTTCTACCACCAGCACGTCCTTGCCAACGGCTGCGGCCTGGTAAAGGGTGATGATTTCTTCCAGCAGCTCATCGAGCTGGCCGTCGCCGAGCATTCGCTCCACGTGGCCAAGCGCAAGCGGGGCGGGCGGCTTGAGCCCATGGGTACGGGCAACCAGCTCACTGGAACGCTCCGGGCCGGTATCGCCCGGATGATGCTGCGCCACGGGCTTGAAGAAACCCACCTTGAGGCCGGCGCGTTCGAGGGTGCGTATCAGCCCCAGGCTGATGGAGGTCAGGCCTACGCCGAAATCGGTCGGCGCGATGAAAAAGGTTTGCATGGTATGTCTCGGTCAGCGAAACAGGCGGCGGCGTATCTTCGCCGCGATGGCCGGATCAGCCAAGGTTACCGCCAAAGCTGCCCCGTGCGCACCAGCCACAGGCAAAGGGCTTGCCGATACGGCGCTTGCGCTCGTCGGGGTCCACTACCCACGGGCGTGATTGCCAGGGGGGTGCATGGCGAAGGTGCTGGGTGTGCCCGCAACTCAGGCGCGCGAACCAGTCACCCTGTGCATCCTGGTCGAACCCGAGGATCACGCAGTCGTCAGTGCGCGGCCCGTCACATTCGCAATCGTCCCCGTGCTTGTTTACACTGAGGTCTTCCAATCTCTTGTGCAAAGGTCTTACCCCATGCTCATTGCCGCCAAAAAGGCTGTGTCCATCGACTATACCCTTACCAATGATGCTGGTGAGGTCATCGACAGCTCGGCCGGCGGTGCGCCGCTGGTTTACCTGCATGGCGCTGGCAACATCATCCCTGGCCTGGAAAAAGCCCTGGAAGGCAAGCAGCCTCAGGATGAAGTGGACGTGACCATCGAGCCGGAAGACGCCTACGGCGAATATTCCGCAGAGCTGGTCAGCACCCTCAGCCGCAGCATGTTCGAAGGCGTCGACGAGCTCGAAGTCGGCATGCAGTTCCATGCTTCCGCGCCGGATGGCCAGATGCAGATCGTGACCATCCGCGACCTGGATGGCGATGACGTCACCGTTGACGGCAACCACCCGTTGGCCGGCCAGCGCCTGAACTTCAAGGTCAAGGTCATCGACGTACGTGATGCCAGCGAAGAAGAAGTCGCGCACGGCCACGTTCACGGCGAAGGCGGTCACCACCACTGATCCGAAGGGGGGAAGGCACATGGGCGCGTTTCACGAGCTACAGGCTACGGCCATTGATGGCGCACCACTGCCGCTGAGCGGTTTCACCGGTCAGGTGGTGCTAGTGGTGAATGTTGCCTCAGAGTGTGGCCTTACCCCCCAATACGAAGGCCTGGAGCGCTTGCAGCAGCGCTTCGGCCCTCGTGGCTTCGCGGTGCTGGGTGTGCCCTGCAACCAGTTCGCCGGGCAGGAGCCGGGTACCGAGGCCGAGATCCAGGCCTTCTGCACCACCCGTTATAACGCAAGCTTTCCCCTCACCAGCAAGGTCGAGGTAAATGGCGCTCAGCGTCATCCGCTCTACACGCTATTGGCCGGCGAGGCAGCAGCGCATCCCGGTGACATCACCTGGAACTTCGAAAAATTCCTTATCGGCAAGGACGGGCAGGTGCTGGCGCGGTTTTCGCCACGGACCCTACCGGAAGATTCTGCCGTGCTCGAGGCTATCGAACAGGCCCTCGCCTGAACCCCGACCGGGGAAATCAAGCCCATCAATAGTGCTGTGCCCCCCGATGCGCTGCCCCTAAGCTGTGGCGCTGAACTTCACGGAGGCGCGCAGATGTCAGTACACGCATTGTTCCAACCATTCGTTTCAGGGCCACTCAAGTTGGCGTCGCGTATCGTGATGGCGCCCATGACCCGATCCTTTTCCCCAGGCGGCGTGCCGAACGAACAAGTGGTGGAATACTACCGCCGCCGCGCGGCGGGCGGCGTAGGCCTCATCATTACCGAAGGCACCACGGTCGACCACCCGGCTGCCAATGGCTACCCCAACGTTCCCCGCTTCCATGGTGAAGACGCCCTGACCGGCTGGCGCAAGGTGGTCGAGGCGGTTCATCAGGCCGGTGGCAAGATTGCTCCGCAGCTGTGGCATGTCGGTAACGTTCGCCGCCTGGGTACGGAGCCCGATGGCACGGTGCCAGGGTACGGCCCGATGGAGAAGCGCAAGGACGGCCGTGTGGTTATCCATGGCATGACCCAGGAAGATATCGACGCGGTGATCTCTGCTTTCGCCCGTGCCGCCGCGGCCGCCAAAGACATCGGCATGGATGCTATCGAGATTCACGGTGCGCACGGCTACCTGATCGACCAGTTCTTCTGGGCGTCCAGCAATCAGCGCGAAGACGCCTATGGCGGGTCGGACGAGAACCGCTCCCGCTTCGCCATCGAACTCGTGCGTGCGGTTCGCGAGGCCGTGGGGCCGCAATTCCCGATCATCTTCAGGTTCTCCCAATGGAAGCAGCAGGATTACAGCGCTCGGCTGGCGACTTCGCCCCAGGCGCTCGACGCGTTCCTGCAACCGTTGGTACAGGCGGGCGTGGATATCTTCCATTGCTCCACCCGCCGTTTCTGGGAGCCGGAATTTCCTGAGGCAGTAGGCGACGGTGCGGCGCTCAACCTCGCGGGCTGGACCCGCCGGCTTAGCGGCAAGCCCGTGATCACGGTAGGCAGTGTAGGGCTGGATGACGAATTTCTGAAATTCATGGTGCAGACCGACGAGGTGGCAAAGCCCGCCAGCCTGGATGACCTTGTGACGCGCCTGGCCCAGAACGAGTTCGACCTGGTGGCGGTAGGGCGGGCATTGCTGGTAGACCCTGACTGGGCCGCCAAGGTGCGCGACGGGCGTGAGCAGGACATTCTTCCGTTCAGCCGCGAGGCGCTGGGCCAATTGAGCTGAACGGAAGAGAAGCGGCGGCCGTTATACAAGCCGCTGATACACCTCGCCCACGATTTCGCCCATCAGCAACCCACTGACATCAGGGATCCGGTGTTCGTCCTCGAAGCTATACGCTACGAAAAACACGCCGAAGGTGTCGGATACCCAAGCCGAGGGCGGGTCCTGCTCCTGGATCCGCCGAGTGGTTTCTTCGGTGAGTGTCTGGGAGTAAATGACCAGACGCTCCTCCAGGTTATTGACGCCATTGAGGTAAATCCGGTCAGGGGCCGGAAGGTTATTCAGGCCTCGCTCGGCCAGCACCGTTTCCAGTTCAGTGCGCACGCGTGCGGCCAGTTCATCAGTGCCCTCATGCGCCCCTTTGTTCTCGGTTGTTTCGTTGATCATGGCTATGCCCTTTTAAATGTTCCGCCGGCGCCAATCGCCGACAGGGCCATTTAAAACGAGCTCATCATTGCCGAGGGTGTACATAACTACGCCGGAACAAGGCGGGCGTCGCCTCGTTCACGAACCCAGAACACGGTTGCGCCAGCGACCGCTGCAGGCATCATCAGGATGTTCACTACCGGTATCAGCAGTACAAGGTACACACTGCCTCCGAAGCTGAGGCTGGCCCAGCGCTTGCGGCGCAGCCAGGCCAGCATGTCCTGCCAGCTCAGCTTGTGGTTGTCGGCGGGGTAGTCGATGTACTGGATGGCCATCATCCACACGCCAAACATCAGCCACAGGGGCGCCGCGATCACGTTCACCCCCGGGATCAGCGACAGCACAAGCAGCCCGACCGCCCTGGGCAGGTAATAGGCCAGTTTGCGCATTTCACGGCTCAGGGTACGCGGCACCATGGCCAGTAGCTCGGCCCAGCTGAAGGCAGGAAATTCATCCTTGCCGGTTACTACTACTTCTACCTTTTCTGCCAGAAACCCGTTGAACGGGGCGGCGATGATGTTGGCGACCATGGTGAAGGTAAAGAACACCATCAACACCACCAGTGTCACGAACAGCGGCCAGAGGATGTAGTTGAGGAAGCTCAGCCATGTGGGCAGCTCCGGCATCAGCTGGTTTACCCACAGGCTGAATTCGTGGCCGGCGAAATAGATCAGCCCCACGAACAGCACCAGGTTGATGCCCAACGGCAACAGCACAAAAAGCCGCAAGCCTGGGCTGAGAACCAGCTTGAGGCCCTGGCGCAGGTATTCTGGCCCGGACAATGCGGGTAGTGGCATGAATCGATTCTCCAAAAGCGATGAAGTTGGCGCACGGTACCGGCTTTGCCGTAACGGTAAAACCCTGCGGCGCCCCGTAGCAACATCATGAAACCATGCAGGCGTAGTGGCGCGTGCGCATAGCGGCCCCCTATCAGCAGAATTGCCAAAGGGTATTTCCCTATATGGCCGGTCCTCGTTAAGCTTCACCCACTTCGATTTACCGGGCCGCGATAGTGGCCTGTCATTTTCAGCCGGCTAGGCCGGCACTACGACGCGGCACCCTTTGGCCGGTCGACAGGAGTGTGTCATGTCTGAGCTTCGTCATTCCCGAGTGATCATCCTCGGCTCCGGCCCAGCCGGTTACAGCGCCGCTGTGTATGCGGCACGCGCCAACCTCAAGCCGCTGTTGATTACCGGCATGCAAGCAGGTGGCCAGCTGACTACCACGACCGAAGTCGACAACTGGCCAGGCGACCCTCACGGCCTTACTGGCCCTGCGCTGATGCAGCGGATGCAAGAACACGCCGAGCGTTTCGAGACCGAAATCGTGTTCGACCATATCAACGCGGTGGATCTGGCTGCCAAGCCGTTCACCCTCACTGGCGACAACGGTACCTATACCTGCGATGCCCTGATCATTGCTACCGGTGCCAGTGCGCGCTACCTGGGCCTGCCTTCCGAAGAAGCGTTCATGGGCAAGGGCGTTTCCGCCTGCGCCACCTGCGACGGGTTCTTCTACCGTAACCGCGACGTGGCGGTGGTAGGGGGCGGCAACACTGCGGTGGAAGAAGCGCTGTACCTGGCCAATATCGCGAAGAAGGTCACCCTGGTACATCGTCGGGAAACCTTCCGCGCCGAGAAGATCCTGATCGACAAGCTGCATGCGCGGGTTGCCGAGGGCAAGATCGAGCTCAAGCTCAATGCCGTGCTGGACGAAGTGCTGGGCGACAATATGGGCGTGACCGGGGCGCGTTTGAGGAACAACGATGGCAGCACCTCCGAGCTGAACGTGGACGGTGTGTTCATCGCGATCGGCCATACCCCCAACACGTCGCTGTTCGAAGGGCAACTGCAGCTCAAGGATGGTTACCTTGTGGTCAAGGGTGGCCGTGAAGGCAATGCGACCGCCACCAATGTCGAAGGCGTGTTCGCCGCTGGCGACGTGGCCGACCACGTGTACCGCCAGGCCATCACCTCTGCGGGCGCCGGCTGCATGGCCGCACTGGATGTGGAGCGCTACCTCGACGGCCTGCAGAACGCGACGTTCGAATAAGCGCAGCGTGATACGAAACGCCCGGCAAATGGCCGGGCGTTTTCATTTCAGGCGGGATCAGGCCACCGGCACCTTGCGCACCAGCGCAGCGGCCTCGAAACGCACAGCGCTCATTCCGTTGGCAATCAGCGCACGAATGTTGGCGTGGTCGCTGCCTTCCGGCGTGGCCAGCACGGCACGGTAATGTTCACCGAATGCCAGTAGTGCTTCCTGGTCGCTGAAGCCCTCCAGTTGGGCCAGCCCCAGGGTTTTGCAAGAACCTTCGTTCTGGCCCGCAGCATTGGTCACCGGGCCGTTGGTGAAGGCCTGTGGGCTGTAATCGTAATGGTCGGCCACAAAGGCGAGGGTATCGGCGAACAGGTTTTCACCGGTTTCCAGGCTGGCCCGGAACGCATTCAAATCAGTCATGGGGTTTTCCTTGGGCGAAGGCAGCGGCCTGGGCCGGGCTGGCTTCTGTCTGGTAACGCTGTTTCCACTCGTCGTAGGGCATGCCATACACCACCTCGCGGGCGGCGTCCTGGGTGAGTTCCAGCCCGCGTTCGTCTGCGGCGGCCTTGTACCATTTCGACAGGCAGTTGCGGCAGAACCCTGCGAGGTTCATCAGGTCGATGTTCTGCACGTCAGTACGGTTGCCCAGGTGTGCAACCAGGCGGCGAAAGGCCGCGGCCTCGAGCTCCAGGCGCTGTTGCTCGTTCATGTTCGGGCTCCTCCGGTAGTAGGGCAGCGATGATAAAAGGCGTACCCGCCGTGGGCAATCACGGCGTCAGCGACGGCCCGCCAAGGTGATCGACACCGATTCGGCAAAGCGCAGCGCGTGGGGTTTGTCCACTTCCACTTCGCTGTAGTCCACAGCCTCATAGCTCATCACCAGATCCAGGATTTCCTGTGTAAGGCGTTCCAGCAGCGCGAAGCGGTTGCCTTCCACGTGCTGAATGATCGCTTTGGTGATTGTCCGATAATTGAGCGCGTGGTCGATGTCGTTATCACGCACGGCATCAGTGGCGCGGTACAGTATCGTCACGTTGATGAGCACGTCCTGCTTGTTGAGGATCTCGTCCTCATTGATGCCGATATAGGTGCGCAGGCGAAGGTCCTTCACCCGGATGCGGGCCATTCCTGGCTCCAGATGTGGCATGGTGCAAACTCCCAGGGGCTATTTCAGATGCCGACCGCCGTTCACGGTCAGGGTGGTTCCCGTCACGTAGGCATTGTCCATCAGGTAGCGCAGGCTTTGGTAGATAACCTCTGCGCCGGGCTCGATGCCGATGGCGGATTTGGCCAGCGCCTTGCGTCGGTAGGCCTCGTCATCCCCCTCGTTGAACTGAATCAGGGCAGGGGCGATGCCATTGACCTTTATCGCCGGCGCGAAGCGCGCCGCGAAGGACAATACCAGGCTGTCGAGGCCCGCCTTGGTGGCGCAGTAAGCGATGTGTTTGGCGCTACCCTTGCGGGTGACGTCGTCGCTGATGTGAATGATATCTGCAACCGGGCTTGCCTTCAGCAGGGCTTCGCATTCGAGGTTGATCAGGTACGGCGCCAGCATGTGCACATTGAACATACCGAGGAACGCGTCGGGGTCGGCCCCACCGTTATCAGGTAGCCACGCCGAAGCGTTATGCACGATGGCCCGTAGCCCGCTGACGCTGGCCTTGAGCGTCCCGATGAAGGCCCGGATACCGCCTTCGTCGGCGAAGTCTGCCGGCAGGGTCATCGCGCCCGCCGCGCGCAGCGATTCGATGCCCGGGTGCTCCCGGCGGTAGGTCGCCACCACTGGAATGCCGTCATCCAGCAGCCGCAGCGCGCAGTGCAAGCCTAGCCGCTGCGCGGCGCCGGTAATGAGGACTGGGAAATGTTCAGGCATGTAAGGGTCGCTGTGTGGCCGCCGCGTTCACCGCGGCGGCTGAGCAGCGACAGTAGCGTACCCGGGACGCTGCGCCAACCGCCTACCTTGCCTGGGCGCTGGGCTTGGCCACTGCAGTAGTGCGCGGGGGCGCGTTCAACCAGGGCGAGAGCAAGCGGGTTGAAAGCGGAATGAAGATAAACACCATCAGCGGTGTAAGCGCCAGTGTGCTGACGAGGATACGGGGTGCCAGCGTCAACTCCCCCAGCCACGCACCAAAAGCGAAGTTGAACAGCAGCGACACCGGGAAGAACGCCAGCCAGATCGCCACGGCTTGTTTCCAGCGAGGCGGGCGCTGCGGTTGTGCCGAGCTGGATGTGGTAGCGAACCAGCCATCCATGCCATGCACGCGGTGCTCCGACGGCTGAGCGAACAGCCCATTGCCGCGCGCAAGCCAGGCCTGCCGGGACGCGGAAAACTCCCACGCATGCAGTGTAATGGGGTCGGCGAAGCGGAAGATCATCTGGAATTCGTTATCGCCCTCAGGCGGCGCAAGAATGCCCGAGCCCAGATAGCCCGGAAAGTCAGTAGCGAGGTGCTCGCCTTCCTGAAGCCAGGCGATCAATTCAGGGTACCGCCCTTTGGCGGCGCGGCGCGCGACCAGCATGGTCACAGGTGGCGTAGACATTGTGTATCTCCCGGCTGCAGGCAACCGCCCAGGGTAAGGGCGTCGCAATCGCGCCCCGGGGTGGTGGGGCGCAATGGAATTCAAGCAAGGATTATTCCTTATTCGAACCAAGCCGTCTGCTCCCATGCGCCACGCCTGTCGGGGGAACCATCGCTGCGGTGCATGTTCCATCGCGCATAAGGTCTCAACAAACAGTTACAATCGTTCAACAGCCTGAAACCGCCGGTTTTCCTTCGTATGAGCGACAACGAACACTATGCGGCCACCAGCCGCGCCCATAGCGAACAGGAGTTGTTTCCTATTCGCGAGGTGTCGCGCCTCACAGGTGTGAATCCAGTAACGCTGCGTGCCTGGGAGCGGCGCTATGGGCTTATCCAGCCCACTCGCACCGAAAGCGGGCACAGGCTCTATTCCGCTGCCGACGTGGCGGAAGTGCGGGCAGTCCTGGGGTGGCTGGAGCGCGGCGTAGCGGTGAGCAAGGTAGGCACTCTGTTGGCCCGCAGCCAGGAAGGCAGGGTGCCAGCCCCTACCGAGCCGGCCTCGGCATTCAGCGAATATGGACAGTGGCGTGACCGGATCGCATCTGTCGTGCATCGTTTCGATGAGCTCACCCTCACGCGGCTTTACGGGCAGGTCTTCTCGACCTATCCCTTGGCCGTGGCCTTCGAGGAGGTGTTCATACCCGTGTGGGAGCAGGCGCGGCTTCGCCAGGAGGGCTTCGGGCTGGCCAGCGAATGGGCATTTCTCGATCACTTCCTGCGTGGGCAAGTGCTCAAGCGCTTGCAGTTCGTTCAGCGAGAAGCGGTAGACAGCCATGTGCTGCTTTGCGGAGTGCCAGGCCAGTGCCACGAACTCGAGCTGCTGGTAACAGCGCTGTTGCTGGGGAACGACCAGGTTTGGGTCCAGCCCTTGGGCAAGGGCCAGCCGCTTGAAGAACTGGGGCTGGTAACTGAGCGTATTCAGCCTCACGCCGTGGTGCTGTTTTCCAACCACGCCCCGGGCACGGACGCCGCCAAGCGGTTCATCAAGCTGGCATTGACCCTTGAATGCCCCTTGTTACTGGCGGGGGAGATGAGCGAGCTGATTCAGGATCAGCTGGTGAATTCGTCGGTGGCCTGTCTGGGTGCTAGCGGGCACCTGATGAAGCGGCGGCTGTTGCAGTACATCGCGGGCCATCTGGATACCTGATTCAGGCATGCAGATCAGGGTGCGCCAGCCGATGCTGCTCGAGAATGTAATGGCGCAACCGCTCGGCTTCCTGGGCATCGTGCGGGATCAGCCGGTAAGCCATCAGGCCCTCGGCAATCTCACGCTCCAGGCTGCCGCGCAGGGCGATCGGCGCGTAGCCTTCGGGCGCGAACCACAGAGAGAAAACCTCCGGCGCCTCGATGCCATCTCGCAGCTGAAGCACTACGCCGCTTACCGAAATTTCGACTACCCACAGCGACACGGGCCTGGCGCGCCGGTCCTGCAACGCAATGGCATCGGCCAGGGCGAGGCGCCATGGGCGGATCATCGGGCCGTCCTCGTAGATGGTAGGCGCGCCCAGCTTGATATGCTGCGCGTGGAATTCATCCTCCTCCAGGCGTAACGGGAAGCTCAGCTGCTGGTTTTCATACTGGGCCTGGATGGTAACGTGCTCGTGAGCAACCAGGCGCGTCAGCAGTTCCTGCAGTTGGCTACCACCGTTTACCATCAAGCCGGTAGAGACGTCGCCGTTGTCGGCCGCCAGGCTGTGATGGATGCCCTGAAGGAAATCGAGTTCGTCCTGGGTCAGCAGAGAGTCAGGTTGCATGATTCGGCCCGGTTAGTGTCGCAAGAGCGAAGTGGTTAGCATGAGGCCCTCGGGGTTCCGTAGCGTTTCACTGTTCAGCGTCTTTGAGGCGGACAATTTCCTGGCGCGCTGCTGCCAGTTCTGCTTCCAGTTGCATTATTCGTTCCTGCGCTGCTACCTGCGCGGTGACGTCTTTCTGGATTCCGATGAAATAACGTCGGCCGTCGCCTTCGTTGTGAACGGGCGCAATCGACAGCTCATTCCAGAATTGGCTGCCATCCTTGCGAAAGTTACGCATGATCTGCCGGCAGGGCTGCCCTGTATCGATGGCGTCGCGCACCTGCTGCCGGATAGCTTCTTCAGCCTGGCCGTTCTGCAGAAAGCGACAGTCGCGATAGAGGATTTCCTCGGCACTGTAGCCCGTCATTCGTTCGAAGGCCGGATTAACATAAATCAAAATGTTATCCGAGCCTTCCTGCTCAGCGATAACGATGCCGTCGTTGGACGCATCGACCACAAGTTGCAACAGGTTTGGGCCAATCATAGGTCCTCCGGCCAGCCGCCTCGGTGAGATGGCATTTTAACTTACCCGATGGGCTCTGGCATGCGGGAACCGCATTCGTTCCGCTGGTAAACTGCCTGCCTCGTCCAAAAGGAGCCCGGCATGAAGGTTGCCCTGTTTTCCGGTTCTGTCTACGGTGCTGCCGAAGACGTCGCCCGCCATATGGTTCAGCTGCTCGAAGCCGCTGGGCATCAGTGTTATTACAACCCCCGGGGCGATCTTGCCGTCTTGCTTGCTTCGCAGCCCGACGCCCTGATCGGTATCACCTCCACCACCGGCATGGGCGAACTTCCAGACAACCTGCTGCCGCTTTACAGTGAGCTGCGAGACCAGTTGCCGGCGCCTTTGCGTGGGTTGCCTGGCGGCGTGATCGGCCTGGGCGACTCCAGCTACAGCGACAGCTTTTGCGGAGGCGGCGAACTGCTTGCAGAACTGTTCGACGAGTTGGGGATACGGCAGACAACCCCAATGCTACGGCTGGACGCCAGCGAAAGCGTTACCCCGGAAACCGATGCCGAGCCATGGCTGGCTGAATTCATGCAGCGGTTGGAGCAATAGGCGAAAAAAAGGCCGCTGCGCACACAGCGGCCAAGCAAGACGTTGGTTCAGGAGCTACCAAACAACGTCGGGGGTACGTTGAACACCACTGGAGCAATATTGGCGCAAAAGGCTTAAGCCAACATTAAGTTGAACGATGTTCGACCTTTCAAAGGATACGGCCCCGCGCCGCCTGGATAAATCGGATTGTTTGACAATCACCGTTGCGTTGAGCGTAACAATACTGCAAGCAGTCAATGCAGGCGTTGCACCGCGCCGGGCAAGCCCTGTAACCGCTCCGCCAGGCGCAGTCGTTGTACGGGGTCATCAGTCAACAGCAGCGCATGCTGCACATCGAAGCGTTCGGCCTGAGGGCAATCCAGCCGCTGGTACAACCCGGCACGCGCCAGGTAATCCGCTGCCGTCGCCGGGCCGAGTTCGAATACCCGTTCGGCGTCTTTCAAGGCGGCCATATACAGGTCCTGGCTGCTATGCAACTGGCGCAGGTTGCGCGATAGCCGCTGCAGCATCTGGGCTGCCGAAGCCGCAGCCATGTGCTCGGCACGCAGTTCCATGCCAGCGCCAAACTGCCGGGCCAGCAGTTCCCGGCAATCCTGTGGATACAACCGGCGGCCTCCACAGGGGTCGAGCAGGTGGTCGGCACCGGGCACCTGAAGCAGAAAGTGCCCGGGGAAGTTAACCCCCACCAATGGAATGTCCAGGCGCCTTGCCAGTTCCAGCGCCAGCAGGCCCAGCGCCAACGGTTGGCCACGTTTGCGCGTGAGTACTTTATGCAGCAAGGCGGCGTCGGGGCGCAGCGGATGGAACTCGTCCTGGGCGTAGCCAAGGGCGTTCAGTTTTCGCAGCAGCGGCTGCGCAAGCTCTCGAACCGGGAGCAGCGGCAAGCCCGCACTGACGGTCAATTGCAGCGCTTGCAGGTCGCTGAGCAATTGGGCGGGTGCAACGCCGGGATCGTGCTCGGCGGCCACCCACAGCGCGGCCTCGAACGGGGCGGCGGGCTGGCGGGCAATGCAATTGAGGCAAGCTTGGCGTGGGTTCATGGATGAACGCTCCGTTCCTCCGACGGCACGGCCAGCGGGTGCCAGCGTACAGTGCTTCAGCTTTTGTAGCCCTCGGCGGCGGTTTCGTCCAGTGTCATGTAGTGGCCGGGCAAGCTGTCGCGGGCCACCTATACTCTTGCCAATACCGCCTATTCGGAAGCATTCCCATGCTCGCGCTGATGCAACGCACCCGCGTGGAAACCGTGCACCTGACCGTCGATCCGGTTACAGGGCTGCGGGCAATCATCGCCGTACACGCCGGGCGGCCGTTGCCAGCCATTGGTGGCTGCCGTTACCTGGCCTATCCCGACGACGAAAGCGCACTCACCGATGCCATTCGCCTGGCCGAAACCATGACCTACAAGGCTGCGCTCGCGGGCTTGCCGTTCAATGGCGGCAAGGCAGTGATCCTGCGTGGGCCTCATGTAGAGGACCGTGCGAAGCTGTTCGAAGCCTTCGGACGCTTCGTCGACAGCCTGCAAGGGCGTTACATCACGGCCGTGGACAGTGGCACCAGTACGGCGGACATGGACTGCGTGGCGCAGGCCACGCGTTATGTGACCAGTACCACCGCAGCCGGCGACCCTTCGGCGCACACCGCACTGGGCGTGTTTGCCGGCATACGCAGCACAGCCATGGCCAGGCTGGGCAGCGATAACCTCGAAGGGCTACGGGTGGCCATCCAGGGCCTTGGGCATGTGGGTTACAGCCTGGCCGAACATCTGTACGCGGCAGGCGCCGAGTTGTTGGTCTGCGACACGGACGCGGGCAAAGTGCAACTGGCAGTAGAGCAGTTCAACGCCCGGCCGATTGCTGGCGATGCGCTGCCTACCACCCCCTGCGACATCTTTGCTCCCTGTGCCAACGGTGGCTTGCTCAGCCCCAAGACCGTTGCCCAGCTGAGGTGTGCCGCGGTCGCCGGCTCGGCCAATGCGCAACTCACGTCGCTTGATGTGGCCGACCAACTGGAAAGCCGTGGCATTCTGTACGCGCCCGACTACGTCATCAACGCGGGCGGCCTGATCCAGGTAGCGCTGCAATACCAGAGTGCCGACCCCAGCGCGATTACCACTCACCTCAGCCGGATCGGTGCGCGGCTGACCGATATCTACTCCCAGGCACAGGCTACGCATCGCTCGCCTGCCCGGGTGGCGCAAGAGATCGCCGAGCGGCTGGTGTACGGCGGCGAAGGCTAGCGTAGCGTCAGCCGGGCCTGGGCGTTGCCACTGCCTTGAAAAACGCTCGGGCCCGTGAGTCCGCGCAATAGGCAACGTTCAATCGCAACCAGTCAGTAGGCTGCCCAAATGGTCGGAAAGCCTCGCCCGGGGTGAGCAATATTCCCAGCGCAGCGGCCTTGGCGGCGTACTCCACAGGCGTGGCCCCGGGGTACCTGGCCCACAGGAACATGCCTCCTTGGGGTTCGGCGAAGACCTCCCAGCGATGCTCCGCCAGGTATTTCAGCGTATGCGCCATGGAGGTGGCGAGGCGCTGGCGCAGCCGCTCCAGTGACTTGCGCCAGGCGCCGCTCGCCAGCAGGGTCGCTACCACGCTCTCGGCAAAACGCTGTGTGCCCAGGCCGGTGGCTTGGGCTACCTCCGCCAGCCGAGGCATTATCGTCGGCGGGCCGGCCACATAACCTACGCGCAGCGAACAGCTGAGGGTTTTGGAAAAGCTGGCGAGGTAAATCACGCGGTTCAGGCCATCCAACGCAGCCAACCGGGCGCTTGGGCCGTTCTGGAAGTCTGCATAGATATCGTCCTCGACCAGCAGAAAATCATGTTGCTCGGCCAGCCTGAGCAGGCGATGCGCCACTCGAGGAGACAGGCTTGTTCCGGTGGGGTTCTGGTACATGCTGTTCACGAACATCAGCTTCGGCCGATGATCGCGCAGCAAGGCCTCCAGCCTGTCGGGGTCAGGGCCCTCTTTTCCACGAATAACGGCTAGCACTTGAACCTTCTGCAGCGCCAGCAGGTTGAACAGGTTGTAGTAGCCCGGATCCTCCACGATCACCGTGTCGCCGGGGCGAAGGAGCGTGCGCACGATAAGGTCGAGCGCATGGCTGGCCCCTTGGGTGGTCAGTATCTGCTGCGTTTCGGCATGGATATGCACCTGCGACAGGCGCCGTTGTAACTGTGTGCGTAATGCCGGAAGGCCCATGGGCGAGTTGTAGCTGAACAGGGCGGTTGGGTCTTCACGCGTGACGCGGCGGATGGCATGGCCAAGGCAGTCGGCGTCCCGCCAGTCAGTCGGCACCCATCCACAGCCCAGGCGGAGCAGGACAGGGGAGGCGTCGAATTGAGCCCAGCGAGGGTCTTCAAGGTTGCCAGGCTGTTCGCTGACGACGCTGGCGGGCGATTCACTGGCGAAAAAGCCACTGCCTTGGCGAGGCACCACCGCGCCTTGCGCTACCAGCCGGGCATAGGCTTCTACCACGCTCGAAGGGCTCACCTTATTGTCCGTGGCCAGTTGCCGAATAGAGGGCATGCGCGCGCCAGCGCGGACCTTGCCCTCCATCAGCCAGCGGGCAAGTGCGCGAACAATCTGCTCGACGAGGGGAGTATCAGACTCGCGATCAAGGCCTAGCTGCATGCGTCATCCACTGTACGGAAGTTTTCGCCACACAGTTAATCACGATCTCGCACCACTGTGCCTTGTTAAAAAACACCCCGGCGCTAGCCTGCAGGCCCCTGTTACTGGAACGCCTCGATGACCCGCTTGCCTGCTCGCTTGTTGTGTATAGCGCTATGCCTGATCACGGCTGCGGTCAACCTGCCAGCGCCGTTGTACCCTGCGTATGCGCAACTGTCGGGCGCTGGCGCCGGGGCTACGGCCGTTGCATTTGCGGCATACGTTTTAGGCGTGTTGCCGGTGTTGCTCCTGTTGGGCGGGCTAGCGGACCGGGTGGGCCGTAAACCTTTGATCGTGACTGCGCTCGCCCTGTCGATGCTGGCCACAGTGTTGCTATTGCGAGCGCCTGGCCTTTACAGCCTGGCCATTGCCCGCTGCTTGCTGGGGCTAGGTACCGGGCTGGCATCGGCCACCGGCACTGCCTATATGACCGAACTGCTGGCGCTGGAACGCCAGGACGCGGCCCGTGCCGCCAGTTGGGTCACGGCCAGCACATCGCTGGGGTTTGGCTTGGGCGCTGCGGCCACCAGCGTATGCCTGTTGCACACGCCAGGGCTGGCACCGGCCAGTTTCTGGATACAGCTGGTGCTCGCCGGCCTGGCCCTGATGTTAATGCTCAAGCTGCCCGACCCCGCGCCCCGTCGCGCTTCAGCCATGGTACGCCTGCCCTGTTACCCGGCGGGGTGCGTGGGATATGGGCTTGCCATTCTGCTGGCCTGGGCGGCATCGGGCGTGGTGATCGCCATTCTTCCTTCCGTGCTGGAAGTGGCGGGATTGGGAGCGTGGGCGGGCTTTTCGACATTCAGCGTGATCAGCTGCGGGCTGATGTTCCAGCCGCTGGCGCGGCGAATGCCTGCACGCCGTGCCGTGGCGCTTGGCCTGGCCATACTGCCGCCGAGTTACGCCCTGATTGCCTGGGGCGCACTGAATGGCCAACTGGCGGTGGTGCTGGTGGGTACGGTCGCGGCCAGTAGCGCTTGCTACGGGTTCATTTACCTCGGCGGGTTGGGCGCGATTGCCGCCCAGGCTGGCGCGGAAATGCCCCGTGCCAGTGCGGGCTTTTTCCTGTTGGCCTATGCAGGCTTCAGCGTGCCCGTGGTGTTCACCGGGCTGATCGCGGACCGCTTTACGCCGGCAACCGGGCTCTGGGCGTTCGGAGGCGCCTTGACGCTTGGCGCCTTGGCGCTGCTGGCGGCAATGGCCAGGCGCCCACCCTTGCGGGCGAGCATTGCCAAGGCATGAAGCCAGGGGCTATTTGAGCTCGGCGAGTGCCTCGACATTGCTCTTGAACGCCGCGGCGAAGACGGCGCGGTTTTTCGCGAGGAAAATACCGATTTCCTCGGCCTGGTTCTCGCTCAGGCCTTCGATGTTCTTTTCCAGAACCTGGCCAACCACTTCGGCCAGCTCCAGCATTTGATCGTGAGCGTCTGCGAGTTTCCTATCCAAGAATATGGTCTCCAGGTCACGAGTACTTCGGTACAGGACTTCAACAGCCATGAGGGCCTCTCAAGCGTGTAGGTGCATATGCTGGTTATTTATACAGTGTCATGAGCGCGCAGGCAAGCCTGTGGCCTTGATTCTGCATGCGCCATCTGTTGTAACACCGGTCGGGCACGCTGCCCGGGTCACCGCAGAAGGATGATAGACAGTGAAGATCAATTGGGCCGACGCGTTGCGAGGGCGCGTGCATGATTGCGCGGAGTCGCTCGGAAACCTGCTGGTAGAGGGGTTTCATTACCTGGCGTTGTTCGCCATCGGCGGGGTTACCGCCTGGGCGGCGGTGCTGGCGTTCATGCAGATGCTCGAAAAGGGCTCGATCAGCGTGGACGATATCCTGCTGCTGTTCATCTACCTGGAGCTGGGCGCCATGGTGGGGATCTATTTCAAGACCAACCACATGCCTGTACGTTTCCTGATCTACGTGGCGATCACCGCACTCACGCGCCTGCTGATTTCCGACGTGTCCCACCATGCGCCAGCAGACCTGGGGGTGGTGTACCTGTCAGGCGCGATTCTGCTGCTGGCATTCGCGATTCTGGTGGTGCGCTACGCGTCGTCGCGGTTCCCGTCGATCAAGATCGAGGGCCCTCAGCGCAAGCGAGCGGGCAAGGTCGAAGTGGTGGAGCTGGAGAAGGGCGAAACCTGAGTCAGCCTTCAGCCAGTGCCTTGCGGGCTGGCTTACAAGCCCGCGCCGCGCGCCGTCGTGTGTTCGGCGCGCCAGGCGGAGGCACCGGTACCTTGAGGAAGTAGAGGCTGGCGGCTGCCGTCGGTCATTGCCGTGAGCATCTCCATCGCGCTGCCACCGTGCTCGATGGCAATGCCGAACTTGATGCTCTCGATCAACCGCTGCAAGCGCTTGGGATCGTTGCGCTGGGCAGGGCTGATCATCCGCTTGGCGACCATCCCCGTCTCGTTGGACAAGGTGAGCATGATAGTCCCGTCGAGGCCCTGAATACTCAGGTTCACGCGGTAGTCGGGTTGAAATGCTTCGCTGATGATCTGAAAGGGGTTGTCCATACTTCACCTGACTGGTCGAGACTGCACCTATTGACTGGGGCGGCCAGTGATAGTTCTCGCGATCCTGACCGTCGGTTCAACCCCACGATCAACCCTCAAGCCCTTGCTGCTGGCTTGTACCAGTGATGTGCAAGGGGCGTGCCGTAGCCTGGCCTTTATCTACCTTACCTTCAGCAATGGCCGGTTCAACGGGGCCCTGCCTCGAAAAGTGGCGTTAAGCCATTGAGCGGTATGGCTATTTAACATCTATTAGCACGCTACCCTTCGGGCATGCATTCCCTTCCTCGGCAAGGATCCGCACTGCGGCGGTGCGCGCGCATGAGGTTTCTTTGCTTATGAGAATGTTTATCAATAGAATCGCACGCTCCGCCTCCGCCTTGACTGGCTGCCCATGAAAAAGCCTGCCCCCGTTCCCGCCCGTTATCGGCTGGGTGTGTTGTCCCGCTGCCTGGCCGCCAGCCTCGGTGGCTACGCGCTCACCACTGCCGCCAGTGCTTTTGTGGGCGCGGTTTGGCCCAGCCCGCCGGCGCAGGCAGCAGCGGGTGCGATGATGCTGGGCCTGGTGATCTATGTGGCCGCAACCCTCTGGGTGTTCGCCTGCCGCAGCGCGGCCAGGGCCTGGTTGGGCATAGGCGCCGGTACGCTGGTGCTCGCATTGGCAGACATCGGCTTGTATCGGATTGCAACCGCATGAGAGAGAGCTTCCGGCAGGCGATGGCCTGGCTGCATACCTGGCTGGGGCTGACCTTTGGCTGGCTGCTGTTCGCGATGTTTCTCAGCGGTACGCTCAGCTATTTCAAGGACGAAGTCACCCACTGGGCGCAGCCGGAAGTACCCGTGCGCCCGCTCGACACCCGTGCGGCGCTGGGGTATGCCCAAGCCTTCATGCAGCAGGCGGCGCCTGGCGCCTCGAACTGGTACATCATGCCACCCGACGATCGCCGCCCGGGGCTGGAAGTGATGTGGCAGGCGCCAGCCGAACAGGGCGGGGCCTTTATCAGCAAGTTGCTAGACCCGGCCACGGGGCAGTTACTGGCGGTTCGGGACAGCAAAGGCGGCGACTTTTTCTACCGCTTCCATTACGAACTCGAGCTTGGCTACCCGTTTGGCCGCTGGGTCGCGAGCTTTGCCGCCTTGGCGATGCTCGTTACCATGGTGAGCGGCATCATTACCCACAAAAAGATCTTCAAGGAGTTCTTCACCTTCCGCCCCGGCAAGGGGCAACGCTCCTGGCTTGACGGCCACAACGCCGTGGGCGTGTTGGCCCTTCCGTTTCACCTGATGATCACGTACAGCGGCTTGGTGATATTCATGGCAATGCTGCTGCCCGCCACCCTGTTCACTGTCTATAAAGGGGCGCCCGCCGCTTTTTATCAGGATGTGTTCCCTAACGCTTTCCCTGGGGCCGCATCCGGGCAGACAGCGTCGGCGGCATCGCTGCCCCGGCTGTACGACCAGGCGATGGCCGAGTGGCCTGGCGCGCGCTTTGCCCGGGTAGAGGTACAAAACCCGGGGGACGGTGCCGCGCGTGTGGTGTTCTATCGCCATCCCGGCGACCGCATCGCCTATGTACCTGGCGCCAGCCTGGCATTCGACGGTGTTACCGGGGCCCTGCTGGGCAGCAGCGTTGCCGACAAAGGGGCGTTGTTGGTGGCAGGTGGGTTCTATGGCCTGCACATGGGGCAGTTCGCGACTACGGCGGAGCGCTGGCTATATTTCATCTTCGGCCTGGGCGGCACCGCGATGATCGGTACCGGCCTGGTGCTGTGGCTGAGCAAGCGGCAGCTCAAGTACGCACGCGAACCGAAGCCGCCGTTTGGCGTGCGCTGTGTCGCCACGCTTAACCTTGCAAGCATGGCGGGGCTGGTACTGGCCGTTGCGGCGTTCTTCTGCGCCAATCGTTTACTCCCGGTCCAACTGCAGGAGCGCGCGGGCTGGGAGGTTCGGGTGTTCTTCCTTACCTGGCTCCTGACCTTGGCCCATGCCGTTCTGCGCCAAGGGCAGCAGCGGGGCTGGGTCGAGCAGCTCAGCGCCGCGGCGGTAATGTTCGCGGCCTTGCCCGTGCTTGGAGTTTTTTACACAGGCCGGGGCTTGGCCACTGCCGTTGCCGAAGGTGACTGGGCGACCGCCGGGGTGGACCTCACCTCTGTGCTGGTTGCCGTGCTGCTGGCTTGGCTGGCGCGCAAGGTCGCGCGCCGTTCGGCCGCGCAGGCCTCGCCGGCTCGGCCTGCGCGGGTGATGCCTTGATGCTGCTTGGGGCTTCACTGTGCTACGCCGGGTTCAGCGCCTTGTGCCTGGCGATGGATCGCCACCATCAGGACCTGCTTGGCGCCAAGCCTGGCCGCCAGCGGAAGCAGCTGCTGCGATTGTCAGGGGTGCTGCTGCTGGCTGTCGCGTTGGGGCTGATGATTGCCTCCTCCGGTTGGGCCATGGGGCTGGTTCGCGCAGTGGGGCTGGCGATGGCGAGCGCAGGTGTGCTGGTAGCGTTGATACCTTATTGGCCGCGCATGGCATTGGCGCTTGCCACCGGCGGGGTGCCGGCCACGCTGGTGTTCGGTACCTATTGAAGCGTGGGCGTGCCCAACGCTGCGCGATAGGCCGCCGGGGCCATGCCCACTGCCTGGCTGAAGCGAGTACTGAAGTGGCTGGAGCTGGCAAAGCCGCACGCAAGGCTGATATCAGCGAGTAACCGGGTTCGGTCGGCCAGCAAGCGTTTTGCCATGGCAATGCGCCGCGCCAGCACGAAGCGATGAGGCGGCACGCCCAGACTGAGGCGGAACATGCGGGCGAAATGGAATTCGGACAAGCAGCACACCGCGGCCAGTTCACCCAAGCTTAGCGGCGCCGCAAGGTTCGCTTCGATGTACTCAAGCACGTGGCGGCGTTGCGCGGGCGCCAGGCCGCCTTTGAATTCGAACACCTTGCGCGGCGCTATCTGGGTATGCAGGGCATGGCCCAGCATTTCATGGGCAAGGCTGCTGGTGAGCAGGCGCTCGGCGGGCTCGTTCCAGTCCAGCGCCACCAGGCGGGCGAAACGGCGAGCCTGTTCGGCGTCATCCACGAAAGTTCGCTCGTTCAACGCCAGGGCGCGGGGCTCGCGATCGAACAAAGCGATGCACCCAAGGGCCAATTGCTCCTCGCTGAAATACAGATGCGCCAGGCGAATGGGCCCATTGATGACCCACGCCGAGTCGTGCCCGGCGGGCAATACGCAGAGCTTGCCGGGGGCGCCGTTACGCTGCGGGCGCTCGCGGCGGTGGGTGCCAGTGCCGCCGGCGAGGTAGCAAGAGAGCGTATGGTGCCCGGGGCCCTGGTAATGCCGCGCGTCGTTGCGGTTGTTCCATACCGCGGCCACCAACCCATCGCCCAGCCCGGCCCGCTGTTCCAGCCGCGCATGCGGTGACTGGCGCAGTGCTTCGAATACCTCGATCTCGTGCAGGGTTTTCATGGGGCGCTCCTTCCGGGTGGCTCATCCTAACGCGGCCCGGCGTGTTTACCAGCAGCACGCCAATCAAAAGCGCAGGAATCTGAAAGCGCGCCTTCCAGTCACGCCCTCACACTGGCTGCCGGATTATGGAGGTGGTCATGACTGTCGCGCTTTATCTGCTTACGGTGCTGATCTGGGGCACCACCTGGATCGCCCTCAAACTGCAACTGGGCGAGGTGGCCATTGCCGCGTCGATCGTTTACCGCTTCGCGCTGGCTGCTGTCGTGTTGTTTGCCGTATTGCTGGCCACTCGACGGTTGCAGCCCATGGGCCGGCGTGGCCACGGTTTGGCGGTTGCTCAGGGGCTGTGCCTGTTCTGCGTGAATTTCGTGTGCTTCCTGCATGCCAGCCAATACATCGCCAGCGGGCTGGTGGCCGTGGTGTTTTCTACCTCTACGGTCTGGAATGCGCTGAACGCCCGGCTGTGGTTCGGCCAGCGGATCAGCCCCCGGGTGATGGTCGGTGGCGCGCTGGGCCTGGCAGGGCTTGGTTTGCTGTTCTGGCCTGAGGTGGCCGGCCATGGCGCAGGCCAGCAGACACTGATAGGCGTGGGCCTGGCGCTGCTCGGTACGTTGTGTTTTTCGGCAGGCAATCTGCTGTCCACCCTCCACCAGAAGAATGGCATTCGACCGGCGACCAGCAATGCCTGGGGCATGGGTTACGGCGCAATGATGCTAGCCGCGTGGTGCGTTGCCAGCGGTACGCCCTTTGGCTTCGACCTGGCACCCACGTATGTCGGGGCGTTGCTGTACTTGGCTATCCCCGGCTCGGTCATTGCCTTTACTGCCTACCTCACCTTGGTCGGTCGCCTGGGTGCGGAACGGGCGGCGTACTGCACGGTGTTGTTCCCGATCGTGGCCTTGAACGTGTCCGCCGGATACGAAGGCTATACCTGGAGCGCACCGGCCCTGTTCGGGCTGGTGCTGGTGCTGGGTGGGAACGTACTGGTGTTCAGCAAGGGAGGGTGGTCAAGCCAGCCGCCCCTACGCTTTCATACAGAACCTAGCCTTTGAAGGTGTCAGGGTTCACCAGGTCGGTGGGTCGCTGGCCCTTGAGCGCGGCGGTGAGGTTCGCCATTGCCCGCTCTGCCATGGCGGCACGGGTTTCGCCGGTGGCCGAGCCGATATGGGGCAGGGTCACAACGTTTTTCAAGGCGAACAATGGCGACTCCGCCAGCGGCTCGCGCTCGTACACGTCCAGCCCGGCGCCGCGAATGGTGCCGTTCTGCAAGGCTTCGACCAGCGCGGGTTCGTCTACCACCGGGCCGCGGGCGATGTTGATCAGGAACGCCGATTTTTTCATCAGCCCCAGTTCGCGATGGCTGATCAGGTGGCGGGTTTTTTCGCTCAACGGCACCACCAGGCACACGAAATCGGCCTTGGCCAGCAGGTCGTCAAGCTCGCAGAAGGTAGCGCCCAGTTCCGCTTCCAGGGCGGGCTTGCGGCTGTTGCCGCTGTACAGCACCGGCATGTTGAAACCCAGGCGGCCCCGCCGTGCAATGGCTGCGCCAATATTGCCAAGGCCGACGATGCCCAGGGTTTTGCCATGCACGTCGCTGCCGAACAGGTCGGGGCCAACGGTGGCTTTCCACTGGCCGGCTTTAGTCCAGGCGTCCAGTTCCGCCGTGCGACGCGCGCTGGCCATGATCAACGAAAAGCCCAGGTCGGCCGTGCTCTCGGTCAGTACGTCGGGTGTGTTCGTGAGCTGAATGCCGCGGCGTGTGAGGTAATCCACGTCGTAGTTGTCATAACCCACCGATACGCTGGAAATCACTTCCAGCTGTGTGGCGTTCTTGAGCTGAGCTTCACCCAACTGCCGGCCCGCGCCAATCAGGCCGTGAGCCCTGGGCAGCGCCTCGTTGAACTGTGCCGACACATCGCCCTGTTTCGGGTTGGGCACGATCACATCGAAATCCTGTTCCAGGCGTTCGACCATCTGCGGGGTGATGCGGCTGAAAGCGAGTACGGTCTTTCTCATCGGGCACGGTTTCCGGTTGTCTGGGAGATGGAAAGCTACAAGTTGCAAGCCTCAAGCTGCAAGCTTGAAGCGGTGCGCGGTGAAGCCACTTGCAGCTTGAAACGTACAGCTTGCGGCTTGTGGCTTACAGCTTGCCGCTCAAGACCTGCTCGTGGTTGCGCAGGTCGGCGTCCTGGGCGGCGAGGATGTCGGGCAGTGAGCCGCGCAAGTATTCGACCCAGGTCTTGATCTTCGCATCCAGGTACTGCCGCGAAGGGTAGATGGCATACAGGTTGAGCTCTTGCAGGCGGTACTCGGGCATCATCCGCACCAGCGTGCCGTTGCGCAGGCCTTCGATGGCCGCGTAGATCGGCAGCACCCCAACGCCCATGCCGCTGGAAATCGCGGTTTTCATGGCGTCGGCCGAGTTCACCTGGAAGGGCGCGTTGGTGATGTTGATCATCTCCTGGCCTTCCGGGCCATCGAAGAACCAGCGCTCCAGTTGCACCACCGGGCTTACCAGGCGCAGGCAGGCATGGTTGCGCAGGTCGCCGGGTTTACGCGCCACCCCATGGGTTTTCACATAGTCGGGGGAGGCGCACACGATGCTGTAGGTAATCCCCAGCCGTTGCGACACAAAGCCTGAATCCGGCAGCTCGCTGGCCAGCACGATGGACACGTCATAGCCTTCGTCAAGCAGGTCCGGCACGCGGTTGGCCAAGGTAAGGTCGAACGTCACGTCCGGATGGACCTTGCGGTACCGGGCAATGGCGTCGATCACGAAGTGCTGGCCGATCCCGGTCATGGTATGCACTTTCAATTGGCCAGCCGGGCGGGCGTGCGCATCGCTTGCCTCGGCTTCCGCTTCCTCCACGAAGGCCAGAATCTGCTCGCAACGCAGCAGGTAACGTTTGCCTGCCTCGGTCAGGGCGATACGCCGGGTAGTGCGGTTAAGCAGCCGGGTTTGCAAATGTGCTTCGAGGTTGGAAATGGCGCGGGAAATATTGGCAGTAGTGGTGTCCAGCTGCACGGCCGCCGCGGTGAAGCTGCCAGCTTCAGCCACGCAGGTGAAGGCGCGCATGTTTTGCAGGGTGTCCATGGCTCGCTCTCTGAATGAACCGGCTGATTGTCGCATGAAGTTACACAATCGTAACCCTCGCCCGGCTTGGCGAAACCAGGTTTCATCCATGTTGCCTGCTTATCTCGTGGGAAGCGGCGGGGCCGCTGTCACCTTGGATTATCTCCGGCCACGTAACAAAGAATCACCGCAAGTGCCGCTTATCGCCCGCTCACGCGCACCCTAGAATGGCCTCGCTCAGTACCCTGCCCAACCCCCTTCTTCGGAACCCGCCGCTGTGCCGCGTCGCTTTTCCCGTGCGCTTGAAGCACTCATTGCCTGTGCGTTTTCAACCTGTATAAGCGGCTGCGTCGGCACCGGTGGCATCGCCCCGAACGCCACCGTGCCCGAACCTGATCAACTGGCTACCGACGAAGCGATACGCGCTGCGGCCACAGAGGCACGCTGGCCGAGCGCGCAGTGGTGGCAAGGCTTCGGTGACCCGCAATTGAACCAATGGGTGGCGACGGCGGTTGAGGGTAGCCCGAGCCTGGCGGTAGCCTCCGCGCGATTGCGCCAGGCCCGCGCCGCCGCTGGGCTGGCCGAAGCACGCGAGGCGCCGCAGTTAAGTGCCGAGGGTGCCCTGCACCGTCGCAACTGGCCCTCCGATGGCTTTTACGGGCCGGGCGACCTGGCCAATCAAACCACCTGGGACAATAACGCCGGGCTCAGCCTGAGCTACGACTTCGACCTGTGGGGCCGCGACCGCAACTTCAGCGAGCGTGCGCTGGACCTTGCCCATCAAGCCGCCGCCGAAGCACGGCAAGCCCGCCTGGCGCTGACCCATGATGTGGTGCGCGTGTACATCGGCATGGCGCTGAGCTATGCCAGGCAAGACATCCTGCAAGCGACGTTGGCGCAGCAATCCCAGGTGTTGGAGCTGGCGAACAAGCGGTTGCGGGCGGGGATTGGTACTCAGCTGGAAGTGAGCCAGGCGCAAACCGTGATTCCGGAAACCCATCGTCAGCTGGACGAACTCGACGAGCAGATCGCCCAGGCCCGCAACCAATTGGCGGCCTTGGCCGGCAAGGGGCCGGGAGACGCCGCTGCTATTCAGCGGCCCCGCTTGCAGTTGGCCGCGCCCCTTGGTTTGCCCAGTGGCCTGCCTGCGCAATTGCTGGGTCAGCGCCCGGACGTGGTTGCCAGTCGCTGGCAAGTGGCGGCACAGGCCCGCGGGATCGACGTGGCACACGCGGGCTTCTATCCGAACGTGAACCTCAGCGCCAGCCTCGCCTATATGACCACCGGCGGCGGCATGCTGGAATTTCTCACCGGCAACAAGCTGGGTTACAGCGTGGGGCCTGCGTTCAGCTTGCCGATCTTCGACGGGGGCCGCCTGCGCGCCGAGCTGGGCGAAGCGGCGGCGGGCTATGATCTTGCCGTGGCGCAATACCGGCAGGTGCTTGCCGATGCGTTGCGGGACGTTTCTGATCAGTTGATTCGCGGTGAATCACTGACGCATCAGGCGGCGTTCGCTGATGAGTCGGTCGCCAATGCCCAGCGCGCCTACGATTTGGCACGGGTGGGCTGGCAGCGCGGGCTTACCGGCTACCTTGACGTACTGCAGGCGCAAACCGCGTTGCTGCGCCAGCAAACCATACAGCAGCAGGTTCAGGCTTCCAGGCTCGCAGCCCAGGCCGACCTGATCACCGCCCTGGGAGGTGGCTTGGAGGCTGGCCGGGATGCCCCCGCCGCCGACCGCTTGAACCCGCCTGCCACGCCCGCCGTGCTTACCCGGCTTGATACCGTGCGTGGCGCGGTGCAGCCATGACCACAGCGCGCATGCCGCTGGGCGAACAGTTGCGCCGCGGTTGGCTGGAATGGGCACGCAGCGACGGCGTGACCTGGGTGTTTATCTTCAAGGTACTGCTGGCAGCGTTTCTCACGCTGTGGCTGGCCATGCGCCTGGAGTTCCCGCAACCGCGCACGGCCATGATCACGGTGTTTATCGTGATGCAGCCGCAAAGCGGGCAGGTGTTCGCCAAAAGCTTTTACCGGCTGCTGGGCACCTTGGCCGGCGCTGTGGTGACGGTACTGCTGATTGCGTTGTTTCCTCAGAATACCGAGCTGTTCCTGCCCAGCCTGGCGCTGTGGGTAGGGCTGTGCTCGGCCGGGGCTGTGCGTCAGCGCAATTTCCGCGGTTATGGCTTTGTGTTGGCCGGCTACACCGCCGCGATGATCGGCCTGCCAGTGTTGGCCCACCCGGAGGGCGCATTTTTCGCTGCGGCCTGGCGGGTATTGGAGATCTGCCTGGGCTTGCTGGTGGCCACCAGCGTAAGCGCCGCGGTATTGCCCCAATCGGCGAGCGCTGCCATGCGCAACGCCTTGTATCAACGCTTCGGCGTATTCGCGGCCGTAGTGGTGGACGGCTTGCGCGGGGTGGCCACCGACCAGGGGCTTGAAGCCAGCAACGTACGTTTCCTCGCCGAGGCCGTGGGGCTGGAAGGCCTGCGCAGCGCCACGGCATTCGAAGACCCGCATATGCGCCGCCGCAGCGGCCGCGTGAGCCGGCTCAACAGCGAATTCATGGCCCTGACTACTCGCTTCAATGCGCTGCACCAGCTGCTCGCCCGCACCCGCGACAATGGCCAGGTGCGCGACTTCATCGCGCCGGGGCTGGAGCGTTTCGCCGCGTGCCTCGCCCCGTTCGGTGGCCGGCCGCTGACCGTGGACGATGCCAGCCGCCTGGCGGTCGCGCTGGAGCACCATCAGGCTGGTTTCGCCGAGCAGGTACGCACCCTGCGCGCCGGCTTTCTGCAGACCAGCCCCAGCGAAGCAGACTTGCTGGACTTTCACACCGCGTTCGAATTGCTGTTCCGCTTTGCCGATACCCTTCACGGCTACGCCTTGACCCATGCCTCGTTGGCGTCCCATCGGCATGAGCGCGAACAATGGGACCAGCCCTATGCAACGCATACATCCTGGCTGGCCTCCCTGGCGGCGGGGTTCCGCGGTGCACTGGTGCTGGTGGGGTTGGGGAGTTACTGGATCGCCACCGCCTGGCCCAGCGGCGGCACCATGACGCTGGTAGCGGCCGCCACGGTAGGCCTGTCGGCGGCCATGCCAAACCCGCGAAGGATGTCGTTCCAGATGGCCTGCGGCACCTTGCTCGGCGCCTGCACAGGCTTTGTCGAGCACTTCTTCATTTACCCGCACATTGATGGGTTCCCGCTGTTGTGTCTGGTGCTGGCCCCGGTATTCGCCTTCGGTGCGTTTCTCGCCTCGCGCCCACCGCTGGCAGGGTATGGCCTGGGGCTGCTGATTTTCTTCTCGATCGGCTCGGTGCCCGACAACCTGACCGTGTACAACCCCTACGGCTTTATCAACGACTACATCGCCATGGTGATCGGCATGCTGATCTGCGCCGCCGCAGGCGCGATCATTCTGCCGCCCAATGCCGGCTGGATGTGGCGCCGGCTCGAATCCGAACTGCGGCGCCTGATGGTGTTCGCGGTCAGTGGCGAGTCGCGGCGGCTGGCGAGCAGCTTCGAAAGCCGCGCGCGGGATATTGTGCACCACGCTTATGGGCTGGCTGCGGCCCAGCCGCGGGTGCAGCGTGACTTGATGCGCTGGATGCTGCTGGTGCTTGAAATCGGCCATGCGGTAATCGAGATTCGCCGGGAGCAGGATGACCTGTTCGTACACCCCGCTTATGCCGAGGGGCAGCCGTGGCGGCAGGCAATCCGCGCCATGGGGCGGGCCTTGATCCGGTTGTTCATCCAGCCGGTGGCCGCGAACCGCGAGCGAGCGCTGGCGGCGGTGGACCAAGCCATCGGCAGCGTGCGCGAGGCAGACGAGCCCTTCGCCCGGCATTTCGATACCTCGGTGCTGCGGCGTGTGCAGAGCTACCTGCACTTCATTCGCAGCAGCCTGCTTGACCCCCGCTCACCGCTGGCCGATCTGCCAGCTTCGTCAGGAACCGCCCATGCCGCGTGAAATAGCCTTCCATGGCGTGTACATGCCCGTTTTGACCGTGCTGTTGCTGCTGGCGATGGGCCTGGCCTGGGTGCTGGACCGCGTGCTCGCCAGCCTGGACGTATACCGCTGGTTCTGGCACCCCGCCTTGCTGCGCCTGAGCCTGTTCTTTTGTATTTTCGGCGCGCTGGCGCTAACCGTTTACCGTTGAGATCGACGCGATGAAAAAGCTGTTCAGCCTGGTTGGCACCTTGGTCGTATTCGGCGTGGCCGTGTTCCTCGGGCGCCTGCTGTGGGTCGATTACATGGATACCCCGTGGACCCGGGACGGCCGCGTGCGGGCGGATATCATCAATGTGGCCGCCGATGTGTCCGGCTATGTGGTCGCGGTGCCGGTGAAAGACAACCAGCGCGTGCGCAAGGGGGACCTGCTGATCCAGGTCGACCCAGCGCATTATCAGGTAGCGGTGGATCAGGCCAAGGCATTGGTGGCCGCCCGAAAGGCAACCTGGGACATGCGCAAGCTCAACGCCCGCCGCCGCGCCGACCTCGACGCCATGGTGATTTCCAAAGAGAACCAGGAAGATGCCGGCAGCATCGCCGACGCCGCCCAGGCCCAATACCAGCAGGCCCAGGCCGCGCTGGCGGCGGCCGAGCTGAACCTGGCGCGCACCCGGGTGGTGGCCCAGGTCGATGGTTACGTGACCAACCTGAATGTGCATGCTGGCGATTATGCCCGCGCAGGGGAGGCCAAGATGGCCGTGGTGGATGAGCACTCGTTCTGGGTGTACGGCTTCTTCGAGGAAACCAAACTGCCCCATGTGCATGTCGGCGACGCCGCCGAGATGCAGATGATGAGCGGCGAAACCCTCAAGGGGCATGTTGAAAGCATTGCCCGCGGGATCTACGACCGCGACAACCCGGAAAGCCGCGAACTGCTCGCCGACGTGAACCCTACCTTCAACTGGGTGCGCCTGGCCCAGCGCGTGCCGGTGCGAATCCACCTGGATGAAGTACCTGAAGGCATGTTGCTGGCGGCGGGCACAACCTGCACCGTTCTCATCCACTGATCGCGGTTTTTCGCGAGCTACGCCTGCGGCTGCGCCCAGCTCCCACAGGGTTAGAGGCCTCCTACAGGGGCACTACAGGTCAAGAGCCTTTTTACAACGGATTGCGCTTCGCTAACCCGAATGCCCGCCGCAAGCCCCATTCCAGCAACGCCTTGGGCACCAGCGCCGCCAGCAGCGGCAGCGTTCGGCTGCCGCGGCCTACCCTTAGCAGGCGAGGCGGGCCAGGGCGGGCCAGGGCCTGGGTGATACGGTCGGCCACCTCGGCGGCTGGGGTAGGGTGGTTCTGTGACGCGCGGGCCCGGTGGCGAATGCCGTCACGCATGGGCCACCACGCCGAGCCTTCGGCGATCACCTGTTCGGCTGCCGCGCTGGCGTTATCAGCGAAGCGGGTAGCGATGGCCCCCGGCTGCACCTCCATCACCCGCACCCCGAACGGCGCCAGCTCCATACGCAATGCATCGCTCAGCGCATGCACCGCCGCCTTGGACGCGCAATAGGCCCCGGCAAACGGCGTGACCATCACACCACTCACACTCCCGATGTTCACCACCACGCCGCGGTTTTGCCGAAGCAGTGGAAACAATGCACGCGTTACGCCTACCAGGCCCACCACATTGGCATCGAACTGGCGCCTCAACAGGGCATCGCCTTGATCGAGCAGCGGGCCCATGGCGCCATAGCCTGCATTGTTGACCAGCACATCAAGCCCATGGCCTTCGGCGGTCAACAGCGCCGCAAGGGCCTGGCACTGTTGCTCGTCCGTTACGTCCAATACCTGCGCCGAAAAGCCCGCCGCGGCCAGTTGGGCAACATCTGCTGGCTGGCGGGCGGTGGCCCATACATGATGGCCGGCCGCGCGCAGGGCGTGAGCCAGCGCCAGGCCAATGCCGCTCGAGCAACCGGTGATCAAAGAAACAGGCATGGGCGCCTCCAGTGAATGGAAGCGGCCATGCTAGCCAAGGAAGGGGCCTGGCGAAACCGCCAGGCCGTGCGATTACAGGTGGGATTCGGCGTATTCGGCCAGGATCGAGCGCGGCACCCCTTGCAGGGTGATGTGCACGCCGTGCGGGAAGTCCTTGAAGCGTTCGGTCAGGTAGGTCAGGCCCGAACTCGTCGCAGACAGGTACGGGGTGTCGATCTGCGCCAGGTTGCCCAGGCAGACCACCTTGGACCCCGCACCGGCACGCGTGATGATGGTTTTCATCTGGTGTGGCGTGAGGTTCTGGCACTCGTCGATCAGGATCAGGCTCTGCTGGAAACTGCGGCCGCGGATGTAGTTCAGGGATTTGAACTGCAGCGGCACCTTGCTCAGGATGTAATCCACGCTACCGTGGGTGTTTTCGTCGTCCATGTGCAAGGCTTCAAGGTTGTCGGTGATGGCTCCCAGCCACGGCTCCATCTTCTCGGCCTCGGTCCCCGGCAAAAAGCCGATTTCCTGGTCCAGCCCCTGCACGCTGCGGGTCGCGATGATGCGCCGGTAGCGCTTGCTCACCATGGTCTGCTCGATCGCCGCGGCCAAGGCAAGAATCGTCTTGCCCGAGCCCGCCGCGCCAGAGAGGTTGACCAGGTGAATGTCTGGGTCCAGCAGCGCGAACAGCGCCAGCGCCTGGTGGATGTCCCTGGGTTTGAGCCCCCAGGCTTCCTGGTGCAGCAGTGGCTCTTGATGCATGTCCAGGATCATCAGTTCATCGTTGCGCACAGCCTTGATCCAGCCGACAAAACCTTGCTCATCGATGATGAACTCGTTGATGTGCGCGGAGGGCAATACTTCGGCCAGCTGCACCCGGTGCCAGGTACGGCCATGGTCCTGGCGCGTGTCCACTTTCTGAACACGGTCCCAGAAGGAGCCCGACACAGTGTGGTAGCCCCTTGATAGCAGCGAAACGTCGTCCACCAGCTGGTCGGTGCTGTAATCCTCGGCGGCAATGCCGCAGGCGCGGGCCTTTAGCCGCATGTTGATGTCTTTGGTTACCAACACCACGTCCAGCTGAGGGCGTCGCGCATGCAGGTCGATCAACTGATTGATGATGACGTTGTCGTTCAAGTGATCCGGCAGCGGGCTCTCCAGTGCGCCGCGTTTGTTCATGAGAATGGACAGATAACCCTTGGGATCGCCTTTACCGCGCTGTATCGGCACGCCTTGTTCGACATCCTGCGGCGAGGCCTCGCCCAGCACCTTGTCGATCAAGCGAATAGCCTGCCGGCATTCGGCGGCCACCGAGTGCTTGCCGTCCTTGAGCTTGTCCAGCTCCTCGAGCACGGTCATCGGGATGGCTACGTGGTGTTCCTGGAAGTTGAGCAGTGCGTTGGGATCGTGGATCAGGACGTTGGTGTCCAGCACATACAGGATGGGCTGGTGGGTGGAGAGAGTGCGTCCTTGTTCATCCATACTCGGTCACCTTTCGTGGGAGCCAGTCGACGCAATACCCATGCGGTGCTGCGCCTCGAACGGCCGCCGTTACTCCAATGGGAGACCTGGCGACAAAAAGCGGGGTCGGGTGTGGACGCCACCTGTGTCGGCAGGGTTCGGCGGTCTGTTTCTTAGTACTCCAAAACCTGTGACCGAACAAAGCCTTTTGAACGATGTTTCATGTTTATTTTTCGGTGTGACGAATAGCGCTTGGCGCGCATGAGCCACACCGTTACAGTCCGAAGTCAACCGGCCTTGGCTGACCCGCCGCTTCGCTTGGGGCTATAAGCTACAAGCTTCAAGCTACAAGACGTCGCCGAACCGCTTTCCCCTTGCAGCTTGCAGCTCGCCGTCACGGGTAATCCCGACAATCCTCCCACGCAATCCCGCTCTGTGCCGTCGCGGCCAGCAGCGCCGGCACGGCGGTGCGCGCCTTGAGCTGGGCATCGTGGAACACGATGATCCCTTTTCGCCATAGCAGCATGAGGGTCAGCACGCGATCGCCGCTGTCCTCGGCGCTGAGTTGAGTGTTGCTGTCCTGAGAGTCGATGTCCCAGAGCACGACGTCCAGCTGCTGGCTTTCGAAGAATTCGCCACTGTCTGGCCGGCGTTGGCCATAAGGAGGGCGGAATTGCGGTACGTAGCTTTCCGGCAGCTGGCTTTGCACCAGCGCCACGCTGCGCAGTACCGAATCCTGCCAGTCCAGCCATTGGCTATGAGATCGGTATTGCCAGCCCTCCACCCCCACGCACTGATCGCGGTATAGCGCTTCGAGCTCCTCGGGCGGGGCGCTTTGCCGGCGCAACTGCACACTGTTGCCCAGTACGAAGAAGGTCGCGTTCATTTTCTGCCGGCGCAGGAAGTCCGCAATCCAGTCCGTGTTGCCCTCCGCCGGGCCAGGGCCTCCATCGAACGACAGCAGGAACACCCGGTCTTCAAGTTCATCACCGTTATGCTCGGCCTTGGAGAACTTCACCACCTCGCTGCTGATTTCCGGCAGCAGCGCCGCCATGTGCAGTTGCTCGTCCAGGTAGGTCCGGCTGAAGGCGCGGCCGGGTTCGGCCCAGGGTGCATAAAAGGAGTCGGACTCCACCTTGAACTGGCCCGCCTGCGCCTTGAGGTCGTCCAGGTTATCCACGGCATAACAGAAGGAGGCATCCTCGGCACAGCTTTGCTGCGCGTGGTCGAAATTGGCCCAAAGGCGTTGCCACCATTGCTCACGTAGCGTGTTGATCGCTGCCATGTTGATTTGATGCAGCCCGAGGCGATCGGCCAGCGCGGTTTCGTCCAGGGCCTCGCTGGCCAGTAGCTCGCGGGAGAAGCTCAGGATCTGTGCCCGGGATGCCACATCGAACAGCGCAGGCGTACTCAGCGCTTCTGGCCACTGGCTACGGTCCATCAGGGCCACTTCGGCGGGCGCGGCCTGCACGGCGGCAGGCGCGAAGGGCAGGGCAAAGGCAAGCATCAATGGGAGCAGGCGCAACGAAAGTCCTCCTTGAGCAGTATGCGCGCATGATAGCCACCCACCTGGCCGCTGGCGAATCAATCACGGAGATAGCCACAACAGTGTTGAAGCGAGGCCGTTAACGCGCCAAGCTCGCTCCTTTTTTCTGGAGCGCCCTTCATGTTGTTGGTGATCTCGCCTGCAAAGACCCTCGACTACGAAAGCCCCTTGCCAACCCGGCGCCATACCCAGCCCGCCTTTATCGAGCATTCGAAGGAATTGATCGCTGGGCTATGCGAGCTTTCACCGGCCCGGTTGAGTGAGCTGATGGGCATCTCGGACAAGCTCGCCGGCCTAAACGCAGCGCGCTTTGGCAGCTGGTCGCCCAGCTTTACCCCTGAAAACGCCCGTCCGGCCATTCTGGCCTTTAAAGGTGACGTTTATACGGGCCTGCAGGCCGAGGAATTTTCCGAAGCGGATTTCGACTACGCGCAGCAGCACCTGCGAATGCTCTCGGGCCTCTACGGCCTGTTACGGCCGCTGGACCTCATGCAGCCCTACCGGTTGGAAATGGGTACGGCTTTCAAGAACGCCCGCGGTAAAGACCTTTACGCCTTTTGGGGAGATCGGATCAGCGAATGGCTGAACCTGGCACTCAAAGAGCAGGGTGATGACGTGTTGGTCAACCTGGCGTCGAAGGAGTACTTCTCTGCCGTGAAGCGGCCGGCATTGAAAGCACGGGTGATCGACTGCGAGTTCCGCGACTTCAAGAACGGCGAGTACAAAATCATCAGCTTTCACGCCAAGAAGGCGCGGGGCCTGATGGCGCGTTACGTGATTCGCAATCGCCTGGAGCACCCCGAGGCGATGACAGCGTTCGACGAGGCCGGTTACCGCTATGCGCCGGAGCGTTCGGGTGCCAATAATCTGGTTTTCCTGCGCGATAGCTAAACTGTGATCGCAGTCACACTGCGTCTTTGCCTCATTTCTGTGACGTTTTCCGGGCTTGCAGCTCGTGCAAGCTGCAAGTTGACGGAAGTCCGGCGCCAAATACCGGTCAAAGTGTAGGAGTCAAACCGACGCTAGTGTCTCCCAGCTTGAAAAAAGTCCAAAAAAGCCAAAAATTTTTTGGGTGCTGGCGCTTTGGGTTTTTGGTGCTTCAAGCTGTTGATTTTAAAGGAAAATATCGAGATTTTATGGCTTTGTGCCACTACGTTTTGTAGGAAAAATCCACTGGAAAATTGTATGCGCGGTGCTAGCGCTCAGGAACTTCCCGGGGTATCTGTAGCTCATACGACGCGTACTGAATCACTCAGCGTGTGAGAGATGACGTACACGGCAGGAGATCGAAGCGGCTGGATGTAGTGATCCAGGCGTGTGACTCGAAGGGAACTGTCAAGGCAGCCCGAAAGTTAATCTCAGGAGAGAACGCACCATAACTACCCTCAGCGCAAGGCCAGTCCCGAGTTTGCACAGCAAACTCATGCATGCGGCTTAATGCTTGATTCGCAAGGCATAACAATACCCCGCGAAGGCAAGTAGCGAAAGTAAGTGAGCCGTTCTGTCATAAAGGCTGGCTACATTCCAGGGCGGACCTGAAAAACAGGGTTCCATATGCCCTTGTTGAGTGCACATTCTGGGGCACTCGGACTTATTATGCCTGCATTAGGTTGTGCGACAGTCGGAATGACACATTTAGTTGTCACGCATCCGAGTGCCCGAATACTGCTGGTTAATTAACCCCCAGTCTGGCTCCTGAGTGAGCTGGCGTGATAAACACATGAGGTGAAGCGATGCGTATCAGCATCTTTGGTTTGGGCTATGTTGGCGCGGTATGTGCGGGTTGCTTGACAGCTCGTGGTCACGACGTGGTTGGGGTTGACGTTTCGCAAGTCAAGATCGATCTGATCAACGACGGCAAGTCGCCAATCGTCGAGCCTGGCCTGGAAGAACTCCTTGCCAGCGCAGTGAGCAAAGGCAAGTTGAGCGGTACCACTGACTTCGCTAAAGCGGTCCGCGAGACCAATGTTTCGATGCTGTGCGTACCTACCCCAAGCAAAAAGAACGGCGACCTCGAACTCAATTACATTGAAGCCGTATGCAAGAGCATCGGTGAAGTGCTGAAAGAGAAATCCGAGCGCCACACCGTAGTCGTGCGCAGCACCGTGCTGCCAGGCACCGTGAAGAACGTGGTCATTCCTACCCTGGAACAGTACTCCGGCAAAAAAGCTGGCGTGGACTTCGGCGTAGCAGTGAACCCAGAGTTCCTGCGCGAAAGTACCGCTATCAAAGACTACGACCACCCGCCCATGACCGTTATCGGCGAGTTCGATAAACAGTCCGGCGACGTGCTGCAAGGCCTGTACGAAGAGCTCGATGCTCCGATCATCCGCAAGCCGGTCGAAGTGGCCGAGATGATCAAGTACACCTGCAACGTATGGCACGCGGCCAAGGTCACCTTCGCCAACGAAATCGGCAACATTGCCAAGGCATGCGGCGTAGACGGCCGTGAAGTGATGGACGTGGTCTGCCAGGACCACGTGCTGAACCTGTCCGCCTACTACATGCGCCCAGGCTTCGCTTTCGGCGGCTCCTGCCTGCCCAAGGACGTTCGCGCACTGACCTACCGCGCCAGCTCGCTGGACGTGAAGGCTCCGTTGCTCAACTCGCTGATGGTCAGCAACGAGCAACAAGTGCAGAACGCCTTCAACGTGATCAACGGCTACGGCAAGCGCAAGATTGCCCTGCTGGGCCTGAGCTTCAAGTCCGGCACCGATGACCTGCGTGAAAGCCCGCTGGTAGAGCTGGCCGAGCGCCTGATCGGCAAAGGCTTCGAGCTGAGCATCTACGACAAGAACGTAGAGCACGCTCGCATCCTGGGCGCGAACAAGGAATACATCGAGTCCAAGATCCCTCACGTATCGTCCCTGCTCAAGTCTGACTTCGATGCCGTTGTAAACGGTGCTGAAGTGCTGATCCTGGGTAACGGCGACAAGGCCTTCGGCGAGTTGCTGCAAAACCCGCCAGCGGGCAAGCAAGTATTCGACCTGGTCGGCTTCCTGAAGAAAGAAGCGACCGACTCGAACACGAACTACGAAGGTATCTGCTGGTAACAGCCGTGACCGCGGTGGGCCTACGGCCCCCGCGGTTCTTTACGCCTGCCTTAACACTTTCGAACGCCGATCCGGGCGGTCGATGAAGAGACGGATGCGGATATGTCGAGGCTAAAGCACGGCCTGCTCCAGGCTGCTGGATGGCTGTTTTACTTGTGTCTGCTGATGGGCCTGGCGCTTGCGCTGCCCCCATCGCTGTTCAATTCTGATTCCAAGGATTTCATTTTCCTGATTGGCGCCGTGGGTATCTGGCGCTATTCGATGGGTGCCATGCACTTCGTGCGCGGCATGCTGTTCCTTTACGTCGTTTACCCGCTACTGCGCCGCAAGGTGATGAAGCTGGGCACCGACGCAGATCCTTCCCACGTGTTCCTGATGGTCACCAGCTTCCGTATCGACGCCAGCACCACGGCGGCCGTGTACCAGTCGGTGATCCGCGAAGCGATCGACAGCGGCTACCCCACCACCATCGTCGCGTCGCTGGTGGAAATGTCGGACGAGCTGTTGATGAAGTCCCTCTGGGCCAAGATGAACCCGCCTGAGCGGGTGAGCCTGGACTTCGTGCGCATCGCCGGTACCGGCAAGCGGGACGGGTTGGCGTACGGCTTCCGCGCGATTTCGCGGCACCTGCCCGACGAGCATGCGGTAGTGGCCGTGATCGACGGCGACACCGTGCTCAACGAAGGCGTTGTGCGCAAGACCGTGCCCTGGTTCGCCCTGTGGCCGAACGTGGGTGGCCTGACCACCAACGAGTTCTGCGAAGTGCGTGGCAGCTACATCATGAGCGAGTGGCACAAGCTGCGGTTCGCCCAGCGCCACATCAACATGTGCTCCATGGCCTTGTCCAAGCGCGTGCTGACCATGACCGGCCGGATGTCCGTCTTCCGCGCCTCGGTGGTAACCGACCCGCTGTTCATCGCCGACGTGGAGAGCGACTCGCTCAAGCACTGGCGTTTGGGCACCTTCCGCTTCCTGACCGGTGACGACAAGTCCAGCTGGTTCAGCCTGATGCGCCTGGGTTACGACACCTTCTATGTGCCGGATGCGACCATCAACACGGTCGAACACCCGCCGGAGAAGAGCTTCGTCAAGGCCAGCCGCAAGCTGATGTACCGCTGGTACGGCAACAACCTGCGGCAGAACTCTCGGGCACTGGGGCTGGGCATTCGCCGCCTCGGGCTGTTCACCATGGTGGTGCTGTTCGACCAGCGCGTGTCCATGTGGACCTCCCTGCTGGGGCTGACCGCGGCCTTGATCGCGACGTTCAAGTACAGCGTCACGTTCCTGCTCGCGTACCTGCTGTGGATCGGTATTACCCGCCTGATTCTCACCATCCTGCTGTCGCTCAGCGGGCACTCCGTGGGGCCGGCCTACCCGATCATTCTTTATTACAACCAGATCGTCGGCGCGCTGATGAAGATCTACGTGTTCTTCCGCCTCGACCGCCAGTCCTGGACGCGGCAACCCACGTCCACGAAACGTGATCTGGCCAGTTTTCAACAATGGTTCAACACCTGGTCTTCTCGGACCATGACGTTCTCGGCAGGCAGCGTATTCGTTGCGTTCCTGTTTGCGATCGTCTGACCAGCCCTCAATGGATTAAGTAGGAAAATTAACCATGAATACAGCCGTCAACCCCAATGTGGTCCATGAGTCCGAAGCCCAGCGCCAATTCGCACGGGTTCGCCTGCCAGCGAAGATCCGTTTCATCGGGCCGAACCGCGAAACCCAGGAAGCGAAAGTAGAAGAGCTTTCCGCCGGTGGTTTCTCCTTCATGCCTAAAAACCCGCTGGTCGAGGGGCAGATCTACCGTGGCCGCCTGATGTTCGTCATCGACAACCTGGGCCTGGGCATGGACATCGAGTTCCAGGCTCGTTCGGTCGAGGGCAACGGCCGCGTCGGCGCACAGTTCCAGAACCTGGAACAGGCCGACATCGCGACCCTGCGTCACCTGATCACCTCCCACCTGAGCGGTGAGTTGGTCACCATGGGCGACGTGCTCGGTACCCTGCAGCGCGACAACTTCACCAAGGCCCGCAAGCGCAAGGCCGCTGGCAACGACATGTCGTTCTTCGGCCGCCTGCGCGCCGTGACCTTCAGCCTGGGGATCTTCATCGTCGGCCTGGTGGCCTTCGGTTACATCTTCAAGTCGGTCTACAACCTGTACTTCGTCACCCACGCCGAGTCGGGTGTAGTGGCCGCGCCGGGCATGAACATCACCATGCCGCGTGACGGCACCGTATCCAGCCTGGTAGGCGCCAACGGCCTGGCTCCAAAAGGCTCGCCGCTGGCCAGCTTCAGCACCAGCATGCTGGACGTGCTCAAGGGCCACCTGGAAGAACAGGACCTGACCCCCCAGAAAGTGACCGAGCTGTTCGGCAAGCAAATGACCGGCACCCTGACCTCGCCATGCGACTGCATCGTGGCTCAGCAACTGGTTGCCAACGGCCAGTACGCCAGCAAGGGTGACGTGATCTTCAACCTGGTGCCTCGCAACTCCAGCGCCAACATCGAAGCCCGTTACACCTACCGCCAGATCGACGACATTCGTCCAGGCACCAAGGTTGACTTCCGTGTAGCCGGTGATGACCAGCTGCGTTCGGGCCAGGTAGTGTCTGCCACCAACCTGAAAACCGACGACCTGTCCACCGACATGCGCGTGACCATCAAGCCAGACCAGCCGCTGGATGTGAAATACGCTGGCCGCCCTGTGGATGTTTCCAGCACTCACGGCCCTTCGATCGACTGGCTGATCGACAAAGCCATGGCCCACGGCTTCTAAGTGAGCGTCAGGAGAATGAGCGTGGCTGACACTCTACGACATCTGCATCGGCCTGCCGTACTGGGCCTGGCCGTGGCCTTCGCGCTGGCTGGCTGTGCCGGCCTGCCGGACCAACGCCTTGCCCAGGAAGCCATGAAAAACGGCAACGTGGCTTTGGCGCAGCAGAACTACCAGCAGCTGGCAGACCTGGGCTATGCCGATGCCCAGGTTGGCCTGGCTGACATCTGGGTTGAAAGCGGTGACCCCGCGCAGCTGGCCAAGGCCGAGGCGACCTACCGCGCCGCCGCGCCTACTTCGCCACGCGCCGCCGCTCGCCTGGGCAAGCTTCTGGCTGCCAAGCCCAACAGCACCGAGGCCGAGCGCCACGAGGCTGAAGGGCTGCTCAAGAACTCCTTCGCCAGTGGCGAGGGCGGCACCTTGATGTCCTTGGCGCTGCTGTACATCCAGTACCCACAAAGCTTCCCGAAGGTGAACGCGCAACAGAAAATCAACGAATGGAAGGCCGCTGGCTATCCTGAAGCGGGCCTGGCCCAGATCATCCTGTATCGCGTACAGAACACTTACGACCAGAACCTGGCGGAAGTAGAGCGCATCTGCAAGGCTGCACTCGATACCACCGACCTGTGCTACGTGGAACTGGCGACGGTTTACCAGAAGCAGAACCGCACGGACGACCAGGCCGCGTTGATCAAGCGCCTGCAGGACAACTTCGCCGTTGGCCGTGTACAGCCTAACCGCGTAGACGCGGTGGCCCGCATCCTGGCCAACCCGGACCTGGGCACGCCTGATCCGAAAACCGCCCAGGCCCTGCTTGAAAGCGCCACGGGTACCTACCCCGGCGCCTACATCAGCCTGGCGCAGCTGCAATACGACTACCCCGACCTGGGCGACGTCGATCAGCTGATGGGCTACATCGACAAGGGCCACGATGCTGACCCTAGCCGTGCCGAGTTGCTGCTGGGCAAGATCTACTACGAAGGCAAGGTAGTACTGCCGGACGCCGCCAAATCCGAGGAGCACCTGAAAAAGGCGCTTCCGGATCAGGTCAGCGCCTACTACTACCTGGGCCAGATCTACCGCCGTGGCTACCTGGGCATGGTCGATCCGCAGAAGGCCGTGGATAACCTCCTGGTCGCTGCCCGCCGTGGCCAGATCAGCGCCGACTTCGCGCTGGCTCAGCTGTATTTCAACGGGCGGGGCACCGTGCCGAACCCGGTCAACGCCTACGTGTTCAGCCAGCTGGCCAAGAACCAGGCGATGCTCCAGCCGCAGCCACGCCAGGAAGTACTGGACCTGGCCAAAACAATCGAAGAACAACTACCACCGCAAATGCGGGCTCAAGCCCAGCAACTGCTGCAGCAGGAAACCGCCGCCCGTGGCGCGGTTTCCGGCCAGGACAATGCCGCCGTAGCGCTGCATGCCCTGCCAGAAACAGCAGTCGGTGAGGACCAATCCCTATGATGCTCAACAAATTCATGCTGGCCGGTATCGGCCTTGGCTTTGCGACACTTTGGTCCTGCCCGACCCTGGCGGCGTTGACCGCCACCGATAACTTCGGCCTGGAAGTGAAAGTCACTGGCCAGTCCGAAGACGACCGCGACCTGGGCACCCGCTCCGGCGGCGACGTGGCCGGTGTGGGTATCGACCTGCGCCCCTGGGCCTACGGCGAGTGGGGCAACTGGAGCGCGTACTTCATGGGCCAGGCCGTGGCGGCCTCGGACACCATCCAGACCGACCCGCTGTTGCAGCCCGACGAGAACGTCAATGGCTCCAGTGGCAGCCGCTACTACAGCAAGGACCGTGAAGCGGACGACAGCTACCTGGCCCTGCGCGAGTTCTGGGTGGGCTACAGCCGCCTGCTCACGCCCTATCCAGGCGAGCTGACCAAGTTCGGCCGCCAGCGCCTGCGCCAGGACGACGGCCAGTGGCACGACAACTACATCGAGTCGCTCACCTGGAACCTGGACACCACCCTGCTCAAGGCAGACGTAGGGGTAGGGCAGCGCTTCAGCGACTACCGTACCGACTACTCGCGCCTGTCGCCCAATGACAAGGACCGTACCCACGTGTGGGGTGATGTGTCCTACCAGTGGGCGCCGAGCCAGTGGGTGGGCCTGCGCGCGCACCATGTACATGACGATGGCGACCTGGCCAACGCCGGGGAAGAGATCGACGACCTGGACAAGACCAGCAACGGCGAGCTGACCTGGCTGGGCCTGGAAGCGACCAGCGATGCCTACAACCATCGCAATACCAACCAGATCAACTACTGGGGCAGCCTGACCTGGCTCACCGGCAATCGCGATACGTTCAACCGCACCGATACCAATGGTGTCGTTACCGCGGGCGACACCTATGGCGAGCACGTCAATGGCTGGGCGACCGACCTGGGCCTGCGCCTGCGTCTGGACCCTCAGTGGCAAGTGGGTGCTGCCTATGCCCGCGCCAGCAAGGATTACGAGCAGAACGGCCTGCAGAGCAACCGGTCCAGCTGGACCGGTACCCGCTCGCGCATCAGCCGCTTCGGCGAAGCCTTCCAGGCTGAGCTGGCCAACGTGCAGACCGCTTCGATCTTCGCCTCCTGGGAAATGCAGGAAGACTACGACGCCAGCCTGATCTACCACCGCTTCTGGCGTGTGGATGGCAGCTCGCCGATCGGCGGCAGCAACATCAACGCGGCGTATGAATCCACGGACGCCACCACCGGTGATGTTTCGCTGTCCACCTTGCCGCTCAACGATGGCGAGAAAGACCTGGGCCAAGAAATGGACCTGGTTGTGACCAAGTACTTCAAGCAAGGCCTGCTGCCCGCGAGCCTGAGCCAGTCGTTCGACGAACCGTCCGCGCTGGTGCGCCTGCGCGCCGGTGTGTTCAAGCCCGGCGATGCCTATGCCGGTGGCGTGGACAATTACATGCATCGCGCCATCGTCGACGTCATCTGGCGTTTCTGATGGGTACCGCCAAGGGAGTGCAATGAGATGAAGCATTCATACAGCAAGGTGCGGCCGCAGGTGCGCAAGCACGCCTGGCCAGTCGCTGTGCTGGCCGGAGCACTGCTGATCGCCGGTGGCTCCGCCCTGGCCGCCACCGCGCCTGCGACCCAGGCGGTGGTGAAAGCCGGTACCACCAAGGAACTGCAGGCCGCGCAGAACTACAGCGTGGCCAGCGCGCCCACCGAGCCCCTGGACCTGGCGCCGCCCAAGCTGCCCGACCTGAGCGGTTATACCGCCCAGGCCGCGCATGCCAAGGTCGACCGCAGCAAGAAGGGCAAGGTGAACATGCGCCGTATGATGCAGGAGCTTCCGCTCAAGGCGTTCATCGGCGGTGACAACAAGATGATGGCGTGGGTTGGCAAGCAGCGCGGTATTCCGCAGGCCATCTTCATCGATGACGGCTACGTCAACTTCGCTGACCTGGGCAAAACCGTACCCAAGCAATACCTGCGCGAAACCTCGCCAGGCGTGTGGTTGGCACGGGTTCCGATCGTGGTCGCTCACAAGGGCACCCTTGAGATCGACGGCCGCGTGAAAGAGCTGCGCCTGTCCCAGGACGGCGGTTCGTTCATCGTCAACGACGGCAAGCTGTTCACCTTCGATACCAAGGTGACCGGCTGGAGCGAAGCGAAGAACGACCAGGCCTGGTTCAAGGAAAAGGATGAGTTCCGTCCGTTCCTGGTGAGCTGGGGCGGCACCGAGACCTACATCGTCAATACCGAAATGAAAAGCTTCGGTTACAACGAGAGTAAGTCCTACGGTGTGAGTATTTCCCAGTACACCCCGAGCATGAAGGCGCAGATGGGCCGTAGCGAACCTACCGGCTGGATCATCGGCTCCACCTTCTCGGACATGTGGTACGGCTACTACTGCTACGAAACCCAGGGCTTCGTGGTGAAGAGCAACACCTACCACGACAACATCATCTACGGCATCGACCCCCACGACCGTTCGCACGGGCTGATCATTGCCGACAACACGGTGTACGGGACGAAGAAGAAGCACGGGATCATCGTTTCCCGCGAGGTGAACGACAGTTTCATCATCAACAACCGCAGCTACGACAACCACCTTTCGGGTGTGGTGCTTGACCGTAACAGCGTGGGCAACCTGGTGGCTTACAACGAGATCTACCAGAACCACACCGACGGCATCACCTTGTACGAGAGCGGTGACAACCTGCTGTGGGGCAACAAGCTGGTGGCCAACAAGCGCCACGGCATCCGCGTGCGCAACAGCACCAACATCCGCCTGTACGAAAACATGGCGATGGGCAACGGGCTGACTGGCGTATACGGCCACATCAAGGACCTCAGCGATACCGACCGCGACATCGCCCTGGACCCGTTCGACGCCGAAGTGTCGATGATCGTGGTTGGCGGCGAGCTGTCCGGTAACGGCACCAACCCGCTGGCGATCGACTCCCCGCTGAGTATCGAGCTGTATCGCGTAGCGATGCTGGCCCCTACCAAGCAGGGTGGCATCAGCCTGACCGGGATCCTGGGTGATCATCAAACCGAAATTCTGGACCTGCTGATTCGCCAGAAAAAAGCAGTGTTGATCGACCCGGTCGAGAAACAGACAGACATGGCGCAGGATTAAGGACCATTTCCATGCATTCACATTTGATCAAGCTGCTCAGCCTGTCAGGCCTGGCCGCCGCCCTGTATGCCGCAGGGAGCGCGCAGGCCGCCGAGGTGCAGCCGCCTACGTTCACCGCCCAGCCGTGCTGCCAGCTGTGCCCTGCTGCGGCGGATGCGAAGAACTACGTAACCCGGTACCAGAAGAACTTCACCACCCTGATCAAGGGCGAGGGTGACTGGCTGTTCCGTACCGTGGAAGACCTGCGCACCGAGTTCAAGACGTCGCCCGAAGGCTACCGTCGCATGAAAGAACTGCACGACGCCTTCAAGGCCCGCGGCGTGGAAGTGGTGATCGTGTACCAGCCCACCCGTGGCCTGGTAGACCGCGCGCACATGCTGCCGGCCGACCGCGAGCGCTTCGACTACAACACGGCGCTGAAGAACTACAAGGACATGCTGGGCCGCTTCCAGGCCATGGGCTACCACGTGCCGGACCTGTCGCCGCTTACCAACGAGCAGCAGGCCCATGACTTCTACTTCCGTGGCGACCAGCACTGGACGCCGTATGGCGCCGAGCGCACCGCGAAGATCGTGGCCGAGACCATGAAGAAGGTGCCGGGCTACGCCAGCATTCCGAAGAAAGAGTACGAGACCAAGGTCTCCGGGCGCATGGGCAAGACCGGCACCCTGCAGAACATGGCCGGCCAGCTGTGCAACAGCAGCTATGCGATCCAGTACATGGACACCTTCACCACCGAGCCCAAGGGCGAGGCCGGCGACGGCGACCTGTTCGGCGACACCGCCAGCCCGGACGTGACCCTGGTGGGTACCAGCCACAGCGGCAAGAACTACAACTTCGCGGGCTTCCTGCAGCAATACAGCGGTGCCGACGTGCTGAACGTGGCCTTCCCGGGCGGTGGTTTTGAAGGCTCGATGCTCGAATACCTGGGCAGTGAAGAGTTCCAGAAGAAGCCGCCGAAGATCCTGGTGTGGGAGTTCTCCCCGCTGTACCCGCTGGACCAGGAAACCATCTACCGCCAGATGATGGCGCTGATGGGCAATGGCTGCGAAGGCAAGCCGGCGGAGCTGGCCGCCAGTGGCGTGGTCAAGCCTAACCAGACCACCGAACTGCTGGTCAATGGCCAGAACGGTATCAAGGACCTGGAAAACTGGAATCATCAGGTTGACATCAAGTTCGCCGACCCTTCGGTGAAAGACCTCAAGGCAACGCTCTGGTACATGAACGGCCGCCACGAGGACATCAAGATCGAGAAACCGACCACTTCCGATACGGATGGGCGCTTCGCCTTCGAACTGCGCGATGACACCGACTGGCCGAAGATGAACCTGCTGGCCGTGGAAATTCACGGGCCGGAAGACGCCAAGGCCGGGCCGCAGAAAGTTGAAGCGAAGATCTGCAAACGCAACGTGTTCCCCGGTGTTGCCACGCGCAACGCACAAGCCGGGCTCTGAGGGCTGAATGCATATGTTGACTTCTCGTCTTACCCCCCGGGCCGCTCGCCGCATGCTGGCGCCGGCCTTGCTGGGCCTTGCCATGTTCGGCTCCGCGGCGCACGCCGCGGGCCTGGTGCCACCTCAGGGATACTACGAGGCCATCGAGAAGCCAGGGAAAGGCGGAGATTTTCAATGCCCGGCGGTACCGGCCCCGTTCACCGGCTCGCTGCAGTTCCGCAGCAAATACGAAGGTTCGGACAAGGCCCGGGCCACCCTGAACAAGGATTCGGAAGAAGCCTTCCGTGATGCCACCAAGCCGATCACCACGCTGGAGCGTGGTATCAGCAAACAAGTGATGCAGTTCATGCGCGACGGCAAGCCGGCCGAGCTGGACTGCACGCTGCAGTGGCTGGGCACCTGGGCGGACGCCAATGCGCTGATGTCGAAAGACTTCAACCACACCGGCAAATCCATGCGCAAGTGGGCACTGGGCAGCATGTCGTCCTCGTACCTGCGGCTCAAGTTCTCCGAGTCTCACCCGTTGCAGGGCCACGAGGCGCAAACCCAGAAGATCGAAGCCTGGTTCAGCCGCATGGCCGATCAGGTGGTGAGCGACTGGAGCAACCTGCCGCTGGAGCAGATCAACAACCACTCCTACTGGGCAGCCTGGTCGGTGATGGCGACGTCCATCGTCACCAACCGGCGCGACCTGTTCGATTGGTCGGTGAAGGAGTTCAAGGTGGCCGCCAGCCAGGTGGACAACCAGGGCTTCCTGCCAAACGAACTCAAGCGCAAGCAGCGTGCGCTGGCCTATCACAACTACGCCTTGCCGCCGCTGGCCATGATCGCCAGTTTCGCCCAGGCCAACGGTGTGGACCTGCGCCCTGAAAACAACGGCGCGCTCAAGCGCTTGGGTGACCGGGTATTGGAAGGCTCGAAGGCGCCGGAAGAGTTCGCGCAGAAAAACGGCGAAACCCAGGACATGACCGATCTGAAGATCGACAGCAAGTATGCCTGGCTCGAACCCTACTGCACGCTCTATGACTGCACCCCGGACACCATCGCGCGCAAGCGGCAGATGGAACCGTTCAAGACCTTCCGCCTCGGCGGCGACCTGACCCGCACGTTCGACCCTCAACATGAAAAAGGGGAGAAGGGCGGCAAGGGTGACAACGACGACGACGGGCTCTGACAGGCCCGGTTAGTCGCGTGAATGCGGGAGGGGGCAGTTAAGGCGTCTGCCCCCTTCGCACTTTCCCCTTGGCTTCGGCCGGGGGGGTATGGGGGGGCTATAGCGGCTCCCAGTGTAGGAAAAACAAGGAGAGATCGGGATGGTTTTCTCATCCAACGTGTTCCTGTTCCTGTTCATGCCGATCTTCTTCGGCTTGTACTATCTGAGCGGAACGCGCTATCGCAACTTGCTGCTGCTGGTGGCGAGCTATGTGTTCTACGCCTGGTGGCGCGTCGACTTCCTCGCGCTGTTCGCCGCCGTGACCCTGTGGAACTACTTCATTGGCCTTCGCATCGGCGCCAACGGCGTGCGAACGAAAACCTCCCAGCGCTGGCTGCTGCTGGGCGTCGGGGTAGACCTGATCGTGCTGGGCTATTTCAAGTACGCCAACTTCGGCGTGGACAGCCTGAACGAAATCATCACCTCGTTCGGCCTTGAGCCGTTCATCCTCACGCACATCATTTTGCCGATCGGTATCTCGTTCTATACGTTCGAGTCCATCAGCTACATCATCGACGTGTACCGCGGCGATACCCCGGCCACCCGCAACCTGATCGACTTCGCGGCGTTCGTGGCTATTTTCCCGCACTTGATCGCCGGCCCCGTGCTGCGTTTCAAGGACCTGGTGGACCAGTTCAACCACCGCACGCACACCCTGGATAAATTCTCCGAGGGTGCGACACGTTTCATGCAGGGCTTTATCAAGAAGGTGTTCATCGCCGACACCATTGCGGTGGTGGCAGACCATTCCTTCGCGCTGTCAGACCCCACCACGGGCGATGCCTGGCTGGGTGCGCTGGCGTACACCGCGCAGCTGTACTTCGACTTCTCCGGTTATAGCGACATGGCCATCGGCCTGGGCCTGATGATGGGCTTCCGCTTCATGGAGAACTTCAAGCAGCCGTATATCAGCCAGTCGATCACCGAGTTCTGGCGGCGCTGGCACATCAGCCTGTCCACCTGGCTGCGTGATTACCTCTACATCACCCTGGGCGGTAACCGTGGCGGCACCTTTGCCACCTATCGCAACCTGTTCCTCACCATGCTGCTCGGTGGCCTGTGGCACGGGGCGAACTTCACCTACATCATCTGGGGCATGTGGCATGGCCTGTGGCTGGCCATCGAACGCGCACTGGGCATCGATGCCGCGCCTCGCCGCTTCAACCCGATCAAGTGGATCTTCACCTTCCTGCTGGTGGTACTGGGCTGGGTGATCTTCCGCTCCGAAAACATGCACGTGGCCATTCGCATGTATCACGCCATGTTCAGCTTCGGCGAATGGCAACTGTCCGAGCTCAACAGCGCCAGCCTCACCGGCCTGCAAGTCGCTACCTTGATCGTCGCTTACATCACCATGGCCTTCTTTGGCCTGCGTGACTTCTATTACGCGCCGATCAACGCCCGCGCCCAGAAAGCCGCTGCCCAGCAAGCCAGCGTCGAGGCCAATGGCCCCGCCACCGCGCAACCTGGCCAGATCAAGGCCGTACCGGGCGACCAGCCCGCCATCGTGCAGGCGCATTCGGCGGGGCACCAGGTGCAGGCGGCGTACTGGGTCGCTGACTGGCCGCGCTACCTCATGCGTACGCTGGTTCTGCTGTTGTTCGTGGCTTCGATCCTGAAGCTGTCGGCGCAGAGCTTCTCGCCTTTCCTTTACTTCCAGTTCTGAGCGAGCCGCCCATGACACGTTCATTACGTATTCTCTACATCGCGATCTTCTTCGGCATTCTGGTGCTGATGGGGCTCTGGTCTCTGGTGTCGTTCGGCAGCTTCGAGCGAACGGCCCAGATGACCTTCCTCAACGGCAAGCTGACCAAGGCCGTGGAAACCCACTACGACGAAGAGTTTCCGATCAAGCGCCTGGGCACCAACCTGTGGGCGGCAGTGGACTACAAACTGTTCCATGAGGGCCGCCCGGGGGTAGTGCTGGGCAAGGACCAGTGGCTGTTCACCGACGAGGAGTTCAAGCCGGTCGCCAACGGGGATCAGATCGAGAAGGAAAACTTCGCGCTGATCCGTGGTGTGCGCGACCGTTTGCAACAACAAGGCATCAAGCTGGTGATGGCGATCATTCCTGCCAAAGCCCGCTTGTATCCAGAGCATTTTGCGGACACTCAGCCTGCCAGCATGCACAAGGACTTGTATGAACAGTTCCATGCGCAAGCGCAGCAGGCGGGCATCTTTGCTCCGGATCTGATGACCCCGCTACAGCAGGCCAAGCAAACCGGTCAAGTATTCCTGCGCACTGATACGCACTGGACACCACTGGGCGCGGAAGTTGTGGCACGTAATATTGGCGCCGCTATTTCGGCACATTCGCCAATTAATACTACCCCGGTTCAATATGTAACCGAGGCAGAGCAGCCCAAGCCGTACAAAGGTGACCTCACATCTTTCCTGCCGCTCGACCCGCTGTTCACAAATTTGCTTCCGCAGCCAGATAGTTTGCAACAAAAGACAACTCGCGCTGTCGAAGGCGCTGTGGAGAGCGAGGATGCCCTCTTCAGTGATGCCGAAGTTCCGGTGGGCCTGGTAGGTACGAGCTACAGCGCCAACCCGCACTGGAACTTCCTGGGCGCACTGCGCGAGTCGTTGCACAGCGATGTCGTGAACTATGCCGAGGAAGGCCATGGTCCGATCTTGCCGATGCTCAAATACTTGCAGAGCGACGGCTTCAAGAATAACCCACCGCAAGTTCTCGTTTGGGAATTCCCTGAGCGTTACTTGCCGATGAAGAATGATCTCAGCGGCTTCGACCCTGCGTGGGTCGCGGAACTGAAGAAAACTCAAGACAGCAATCAGAATCTGGCTGTAGGCCAGAACAACTGAAAATTTTAAATAAACGGCGCACGTTTCATATCAGCCGAGAGGAACGCACATGACCGCAAAGACTTTGAAGACTGCCCTTCGTACTTCCCGTATCGCCAAGGCTTGTGCACTGGCCGTAGGGTTTGGTCTGTTGTCCACCCAGGCCTTCGCGGCCGGTGACGGCGCGCTGTACGGTCCAACCGCGCCCAAAGGCTCTGCATTTGTACGGGTATATAACGCCAGCAACCAGGAAGTGACTTCCACCATCGGTACCGGCAAGCCTTCGGAAATCGCGCCGCTGGGCAGCAACGATTTCGAGTTCATGCCTGGCGGCCAGTACACCGCCAAGCTGGGCAGCGAAAGCCTGCCGGTAAACCTGGCCGGTGACCATTACTACACCATCGTGAAGAGCGCTTCCGGCACTTCCAAACTGGTTGAAGAAAAAGCGTTCAACAACAAGCAGAAAGCCCTGGTGCGCGTGCAAAACCTGAGCGACAAGCCGCTCGCGCTGAAAACCGCCGATGGCAAGGAAGTGATCCCAGCCGTTGCTCCTAACGCCAGCGGCGACCGTGAAATCAACCCGGTCAAAGTTACGTTCGCGCTGTTCGACGGTGCCAACAAGGTCAAGGACCTTCCAGCGGTCACGCTGGAGCGCGGCGACGCCACCGTCCTGTATGTAACCGGCCAAGGCGCCAGCTTGAACCCTGTATGGGTCAAGCGCCCAGTTTCCACCCGCTGATCGCGGGGGTTGCGCGGCCGCCAGCACGGCGGCCGGCATGGAACAACAAGTAGACGAAGCGGTAGAACAACACAGTCATCTCATTACGTAATTCTTGGAGAAACACTATGATTCCGGTGATCTTGTCAGGTGGTAGCGGCTCCCGTCTCTGGCCGCTTTCGCGCAAGCAGTTCCCGAAGCAATTCCTGGCGCTGACGGGTGAGCACACGCTCTTCCAGCAAACCCTGGAACGTCTGGTGTTCGAAGGCATGGATAAGCCATTGGTGGTCTGCAACAAGGACCACAAGTTCATCGTCAACGAACAACTGTCGGCCCTCAAGCTGGAAACCCAGGGCATCCTGCTCGAACCCTTCGGCCGCAACACCGCCCCAGCCGTAGCGCTGGCCGCGATGAAGCTGGTCAACGAAGGCCGTGACGACTTGATGCTGGTGCTGCCAGCCGACCACGTGATCGAAGACCAGAAAGCCCTGCAACGCGCCCTGGCCCTGGCCACCGTGGCTGCCGAGCGTGGCGAGATGGTGCTGTTTGGTGTGCCGGCAACCCGCCCGGAAACCGGCTACGGCTACATCAAATCCACCAACGACGCCCTGCTGCCGGAAGGCGTGAGCCGCGTGTCCCACTTCGTTGAGAAGCCGGACGAAAAACGCGCCCAGGAGTTCGTCGACGTAGGCGGTTACTTCTGGAACAGCGGCATGTTCCTGTTCCGCGCCAGCCGCTTCCTGGAAGAGCTGAAAAAGCACGATCCGGACATCTACGACAATTGCCTGCTCACCCTTGAGCGCAGCAAACGTGATGGCGACAACATCGAGATCGAAGAAGCCAGCTTCGCCTGCTGCCCGGACAACTCCATCGACTACGCCGTGATGGAAAAAACCCAGCGCGCCTGCGTGGTGCCGCTGACTGCCGGCTGGAGCGACGTAGGCTGCTGGAACTCCCTGTGGGAAGTTCACGCCAAGGACGCCAACGGCAACGTCACCAAGGGCGACGTAGTCATCCAGGACAGCCGCAACTGCATGATCCACGGCAACGGCAAGCTGGTGTCGGTGATCGGCCTGGAAAACATCGTGGTGGTAGAAACCCGCGACGCCATGATGATTGCCCACAAGGACAAGGTCCAGGGCGTGAAGAACATGGTTGCCACCCTGAACGACATGGGCCGCAGCGAAACCCAGAACCACTGTGAAGTGTACCGCCCATGGGGCTCGTACGACTCGGTGGACCAGGGCGGCCGCTTCCAGGTCAAGCACATCACCGTCAAGCCGGGCGCGTGCCTGTCGCTGCAGATGCACCACCACCGCGCCGAGCACTGGATCGTGGTATCCGGTACCGCCGAAGTGACCTGCGACGAGAACGTGTTCCTGCTGACCGAGAACCAGTCGACCTACATCCCGATCGCTTCGGTTCACCGCCTGCGCAACCCGGGCAAGATCCCGCTCGAACTGATCGAAGTTCAATCGGGCAGCTACCTGGGCGAAGACGACATCGAGCGCTTCGAAGACATCTACGGCCGCTCCAGCGCTACCCCGGTTGGCGTTTCCGTGAAGTCCATCACTCAGTAACTGCAGGAACCGGGCCGGCCATCCGGCAGGCCCGGGAACCAGGTCAACAAGAGGCCCCGCGCCAAGCCCCAGTGGCTTGCCGCGGGGCCTTTTGCGTTACACTGGCGGCCTGTTTTTCGAAGGAGCGGGCCCATGCTCACCCACCTGGATTCCCACGGCCGCGCCAATATGGTGGACGTCACCGCCAAGGCCGTCACCGAGCGCGAGGCCACCGCCGAGGCCCGCGTGCGCATGCAACCGGGCACCCTGCAGATGATCGTCGACGGCGCTCACCCCAAAGGCGATGTATTCGCCGTAGCCCGCATTGCCGGCATACAGGCGGCGAAGAAAACCAGCGACCTCATTCCCCTCTGCCACCCCCTGATGCTCAGCAGCGTGAAGGTAGAGCTGAGCGGGGAGGGCGCCGACACCGTGCTGATCCGGGCCCGCTGCAAGCTGGCAGGCCAGACCGGCGTGGAAATGGAAGCGCTGACGGCTGCCAGTGTCGCCGCGCTGACCATCTACGACATGTGCAAGGCCGTGGACAAGGGCATGGTAATCGAAGCGGTGCGGCTGCTTGAAAAGCGCGGTGGCAAAAGTGGAGATTTCCAGGCGGCACCGCTATGAAACTGAACGTGCTGTATTTCGCGAGGTTCCGCGAAGCCATGGGGCGCGACGCCGAACAGGTCGAGGGGGAGTTTCCTACTCTCGAAGCGCTCAGGGCCTTTCTGGTCAACCAGGGCGAGCATGACGTGCTGGCCGAGGCCAACCTCATGTGCGCACGTAATGAGGAGCTGTGCAGCCTTGCAGAGCCGTTGCAGGACGGTGACGAGGTAGCCTTCTTCCCCACCGTGACCGGGGGCTGAGATGGCGATTCGCGTTCTACCCACGGCCTTTGACCCGGGCATGGAACTTAACGCAGTTCATCAAAGCCAGTTGGGCATAGGGGCGGTGGTGAGCTTTACCGGGTATGTACGGGATTTCAACGACGGCAAGGACGTTGCCGGGTTGTTTCTCGAGCACTACCCGGGCATGACCGAAAAAGCGCTGGGTAGCATCGAGCAAGAGGCGCGGGAGCGTTGGCCGCTGTTGAACGTGGAGGTGATTCACCGGGTGGGCGACCTGCCTCCGGGAGAGCCGATTGTGTTCGTGGCCTGTGCCAGCGCCCATCGGCAAGCCGCGTTCGAGGCCTGCGAATTCATCATGGACTACCTGAAAACCCGGGCGCCGTTCTGGAAACGGGAAACCACCCCCGATGGCCCGCGCTGGGTGGAAGGCCGCCACAGCGACCAGCAAGCCGCCGAGCGGTGGTGATCCTCAGGAGGCCCAGGCTGGGCTTCTGGCTTGGATGATGACTGTTGGCACCAGGCACCTGTAGGAAGCGGGCGAAGCTCGCGAAAATGCTATTCGCGAGCTTCGCCCGCTTCCTACAGGTTTCGGCTTTTGCCCTGAACACCGTTCAGCCGCGGCGCGGTACCGGCTTTAGCAAGGTCTCCGGCGGCATTTCGCAGCTGATCTTCCTGCCGAGCAGCGCCTCGATCCCTGGCAGCTGATAGCTGTCGTCTTCACCGGCAAAGCTCACGGAGATGCCGCTGGTGCCTGCGCGGCCGGTTCGGCCGATGCGGTGCACGTAGTCGTCCGGGTCTTCGGGCAAGGTGAAGTTGATCACGTGGCTGATGCCTTCGATGTGAATGCCACGGCCTGCGACGTCGGTCGCAACCAGTACTTTCACCTGGCCCGCGCGGAAGGCTTCAAGGGTTTTGATGCGCTTGTGCTGTGGCACGTCCCCGGACAGCTGCGCAGCGTTGACGCCGTCGCGTACCAGGCGCTCCTCGATGCGGCGTACTTCGTCCTTGCGGTTGGCGAACACCATCACCCGATCCCAGCCCTCGCTGTTGATCAGGTTGTACAGCAGCTTGTACTTGTCGCTGCCAGCCACGGCGTACACGTGCTGTTCCACGGTGTCGCTGGCGACCTGTTCAGGCTCGATCTCGACGATGGCCGGCTCTACTGTCCACTGGCGCGCCAGGTTCATCACGTCTTCGGTGAATGTGGCGGAGAACAGCAGCGTCTGGCGTTCGCTTTTGGGTGGGGTCTGCCGGATGATCTGGCGAACCTGAGGGATAAAGCCCATGTCGAGCATGCGGTCGGCTTCGTCCAGCACCATCACTTCGACCATATCCAGGTGCACTTCGCCACGCTGGTTGAAATCCAGCAGGCGGCCGGGAGTTGCCACCAGAATGTCGCAATAGCGGGACTCGAGCTGCTTGAGCTGCTTGTCGAAATCCATCCCGCCTACGAAGGTCATCACGTTCAGCCCGGTATAGCGGGTGAGCTCGGCGGCATCCTTGGCGATCTGCACCACCAGCTCACGGGTAGGGGCGATGATCAGCGCCCGCGGTTCGCCCATGTAGCGCTCGGCTGGCGGCGGCGTTTGCAGCAGCTGGCTGATGGTGGAAATCAGAAAGGCCGCGGTTTTACCCGTACCGGTTTGCGCTCGGCCGATGGCGTCGCGGCCCTTGAGCGTATACCCGAGTACTTGAGCCTGGATCGGCGTGCAGTAGGGGAAGCCCAGGTCGTGGATGGCGTGCATCAGTTCTGCACGCAGGGGGAAGTCATGGAAGCGGGTTTTGCCTTCTTGAGGCTCGACCTGAAAATCCTCGGGTTTCCATTGCACTACCGGCTTGGGCTTGGGCGCAGGTTTGCGTTCGCGGCGCGGGCGTTCGGCAGTGGCGGCGGCAGCTTCACGCGCCGGCGCCTCGGTGGCGCGGGGTGCCCTTGCCGGCTTGGGCACAGGGGCGGAGGCTGCGGAAGGGCGAGGCGTATGAATCTCAGCGGGCGAAGCGGGCGCGGCGGCGAGTGGCTCAGCCTCGCTTTTGCCGAACATTTTCTTGAGTGCTTTGAGCACGGTCATCTCGTCATTGATTGTAAGGAATGGTTCGCTGGCAGTGTAATGCAAGAATCGGGCGCGGCGTAGTGCCGCGCTCGGGCGGGCTTAACCCAGTCGGGCCTTCAGCCAGGCCGCGATGTCGCGGATTTCGGCTTCGATCACCGCATGTTCCATAGCGTATTCCTTCCAGGTCGCCGTCACGCCTGCATCCTGTAGCCGGTCATGGGCTGCGCGGCCCATTTCCCGGATGACCACGCCGTCCTGGGTGCCATGCAGGTTGAGCACAGGAATGGCCTGCTGAACGGTCGTCAGCGGGAGTACGTCGCCAAAGCTTGGCGCATAGGTGGACAACGCCATCACGCCAGCCAAGGGGCGGGACTGCTCAACGAACGCCGTGTGCAACACCACCGCGCCGCCTTGGGAGAAGCCGGCCAGCACGATGCGCTCATCGGCGATGCCTTTGGCGTTCTCATCGTCCATCAGGGCAAGAACGGTCGCGGCGGAGGCGTCCAGTTGGTCGCGATTGATGGCCCGTGCCGGGCTCATGGCCAAGATGTCATACCAACTGGGCATCATATAGCCGCCATTGATCGTCACCGCCTGCACGGGCGCTTGTGGCAGCACAAAGCGTGTAGTGGGCAGTACCTGCTGTAGTAACTGTGCCACGGGCTGAAAATCGAAGCGGTCTGCCCCCAATCCGTGCAACCAGATTACACAGGCGTCGGCGGGTTGGGTGGGCTCAAGGATCAGGGTTTCGCTCATCGGCGCTCCTTTTTGGTGCGGGTTGATTCGAAAGAGTGCGTGCTTTCGGGGCGGGTTGTGGCATTTTGCTAACAAAACGTCGCGTGGGTGAAACTTTCCTGCTTGACGCTAACTGAATCGCTTATGCGTGGCGGTATGGTACGCGCTTTGCTAAACCTATGGTGCGAACGAAGACGCGCCCGCTACCGGTAACACCTGCGGTTGGGGGAAGGGGCTGGCGTGCCGGGCAAAGTATCCGGCATTCCGGCTCCGTCGCAGGCACGAGCGCTTTTCCACGCACTTGCAGGTTACCCCGCTCGACCCAAAACGAAGCCAGCACGGGTTGAGGTCGCCTCACAAAGGTGCGGGTAACACTAGCTCGGACACAACAAGAGCCCATTGGAGGTTTGAATGAAGATGTTGAAATCCACCCTGGCAGTACTGACCACCGCGGCCCTGTTCGGTGCCAGCGGGTTTGCTCAGGCAGGGGCCACCCTGGACGGCGTAAAGAAAAAAGGCTTCGTCCAGTGCGGCGTGAGCGACGGCTTGCCGGGCTTTTCGGTGCCTGACTCCACTGGCGTGATCAAGGGTATCGACGCCGATGTGTGCCGCGCCGTTGCTGCCGCCGTGTTTGGCGATGCCAGCAAGGTCAAGTTCAGCCAGCTGAACGCCAAGGAGCGCTTCACCGCGCTGCAGTCCGGCGAAATCGACGTACTGTCGCGCAACACCACCTGGACCAGCTCCCGCGATGCGGGCATGGGCATGATCTTCGCCGGTGTGACCTACTACGACGGCGTTGGCTTCCTGGTGAACAACAAGCTGGGCGTGAAAAGCGCCAAAGAGCTGGACGGCGCGACCATCTGCATCCAGGCCGGTACCACCACCGAGCTCAACGTTTCGGACTACTTCCGCTCCAACGGCCTGAAGTACACCCCGATCACCTTCGACACCTCCGACGAATCGGCCAAGTCGCTGGAAAGCGGCCGCTGCGACGTACTTACCTCCGACAAGTCACAGCTGTACGCACAGCGCTCCAAGCTGGCCACCAAGGCTGACTTCATCGTGCTGCCGGAAACCATTTCCAAGGAGCCCCTGGGCCCGGTTGTCCGCAAGGGCGACGACGAATGGCTGAACGTGGTCAAGTGGAGCCTCTTCGCGATGCTCAACGCCGAGGAAGCCGGCGTTACCTCCAAGAACGTGGAAGAGCAGGCCAAGTCGACCAAAAACCCGGACGTTGCCCGTTTGCTCGGCGCTGACGGCGAATACGGCAAGGACCTCGGCTTGCCGAAGGACTGGGTTGTGCAGATCGTCAAACAAGTGGGCAACTACGGCGAGATCTTCGAGAAGAACCTGGGCAAGGGTTCGCTGGAGATCGACCGTGGCATGAACGCACTGTGGAACAACGGCGGGATCATGTACGCACCTCCAGTACGTTGATCGCCGTACGCCGGCGCTCGATGGCCGGCGTAGCGAAGGCAGGATGCAAATCAGGGCAGGCGCAGGACGCGATGAATTCGCGGCAGCGCCTGCCTTGGCATTTCCAGCCGGCCTTCGGCACCAGACCGCTGTATCGACCGTTTCACTCCGGGGCATTTCATGCAAAAACACATCGGCGCACCCAGCGCTAAAACCGGGCGGTTTTCCCTGACCGACCCACGCGTGCGTGCGTGGGTATTCCAGATCATCACTGTATTGGCCGTGGTTTCGCTCGGCTGGTACCTGTTCGACAACACCCAGACCAACTTGCAGCACCGCGGTATTACCTCGGGCTTCGGCTTCCTGGAACGCAGCGCCGGCTTCGGTATCGCGCAGCACCTGATTCCTTATGTGGAATCGGACACCTATGCGCGCGTGTTCCTCATTGGCCTGCTCAACACCTTGCTGGTGACGTTCATAGGCATCGTGCTCGCAACGCTGCTGGGCTTCGTGGTGGGTGTGGCTCGGTTGTCCAACAACTGGATGATCAGCAAGCTGGCCACGGTGTATATCGAGGTTTTCCGTAATATCCCGCCGCTGCTGCAGATCCTCTTCTGGTACTTCGCGGTCTTTCTTACGCTGCCGGGCCCTCGCGGTGGTATCAACATCGCGGACAGCTTCTATATCAGCAACCGCGGCCTGAACATGCCGGGCGCCATGATGGGCGAAGGCTTCTGGGCATTCGCCGTTGCCGTTGTGGTCGCACTGGTGGCGATTTTCGCCATGGTCCGCTGGGCGAACCGCCGTTTCGAAGCCACCGGCCAACCGTTCCACAAGTTCTGGACCGGCCTTGCCATCATCGTGGTAGTCCCCAGCCTCGCCATGCTGGTGTTCGGTGCGCCGTTCCATTGGGAGGTCCCCACCCTGCGTGGGTTCAACTTCGTGGGCGGCTGGGTGATGATCCCGGAGCTGCTGGCGCTTACCCTGGCGCTCACGGTGTACACCGCCGCGTTCATTGCCGAAATCGTGCGTTCGGGCATCAAGTCGGTCAGCCATGGCCAGACCGAAGCCGCCCGCTCGCTGGGCCTGCGCAATGGCCCCACGCTGCGCAAGGTGATCATTCCTCAAGCCTTGCGGGTGATCATTCCTCCATTGACCAGCCAGTTCCTGAACCTGGCCAAGAACTCCTCGCTGGCTGCCGGTATCGGCTACCCGGAAATGGTCTCGCTGTTTGCCGGCACCGTGCTGAACCAGACCGGCCAGGCCATCGAAGTCATCGCCATCACCATGAGCGTGTACCTGGCTATCAGCATCAGCATTTCGCTGCTGATGAACTGGTACAACAAGCGCATCGCGCTGATCGAGCGATAGGGACCTGCATATGACTACTCATGTTTTCAAGCCCGACCAGCCGCCACCCGTGAAAGCCGTGGGTGCCGTCGCCTGGATGCGCGCCAACCTGTTTTCCGGCTGGTTCAATACCCTACTCACGCTGCTTGCCCTGTACCTCATCTGGCTGATCGTGCCGCCCGTGCTTAGCTGGGCGATCTTCGATGCCAACTGGGTGGGCACCGTTCGCGAAGACTGCACCAAAGCCGGCGCGTGCTGGGTGTTCATCGAACAGCGGATCGGCCAGTTCATGTATGGCTACTACCCCTCCGCGCTGCGCTGGCGCGTAGACCTCACGGTGTGGCTGGCCGTGATCGGGGCGGCGCCGCTGTTCATTCCCAAGGTGCCGAAGAAGGTCAAGTACGGGATCGCCTTCCTGATCCTGTACCCGATCATTGCCTGGTGCCTGTTGCATGGCGGCGTCTTCGGCCTGGCTACTGTGCCCACCAGCCAGTGGGGCGGCCTGATGCTCACGCTGGTGATCGCCACGGTCGGCATCGCCGGCGCCTTGCCGCTGGGCATCATCCTTGCGCTGGGCCGGCGCTCCAAGATGCCGGCGGTGAAGGTGGTGTGCGTGACCTTCATCGAGTTCTGGCGCGGCGTGCCGCTGATTACCGTGCTGTTCATGTCTTCGGTGATGCTGCCGTTGTTCCTGCCCGAAGGCATGAACTTCGACAAACTGCTGCGGGCGCTGATCGGGGTGATCCTGTTCCAGTCCGCCTATGTGGCCGAAGTTGTGCGCGGCGGCATGCAGGCTATCCCCAAGGGCCAGTACGAAGCCGCTTCCGCCATGGGCCTGGGCTACTGGCGCAGCATGGGCCTGGTGGTGCTCCCGCAGGCGCTCAAGCTGGTGATTCCCGGCCTGGTGAACACCTTCATTGCGCTGTTCAAGGACACCAGCCTTGTCATCATCATTGGCCTGTTCGACCTGCTCAACAGCGTCAAGCAAGCCGCCGCCGATCCCAAATGGCTCGGTATGGCCACCGAGGGCTATGTATTCGCCGCCCTGGTGTTCTGGATTTTCTGTTTCGGCATGTCCCGCTACTCCATACACCTGGAGCACAAGCTGGACACCGGTCACAAGCGCTAAGCGTCAGGAGAGAACATGAACGACCCCATCAAGCAACCCGCCGGCGCTGAAGGCATTATTCGCATGACCGGTGTGAACAAGTGGTACGGCCAGTTCCACGTGCTCAAGGACATCAACCTCAACGTGCGCCAAGGCGAGCGTATCGTGCTGTGCGGCCCGTCGGGTTCGGGCAAATCGACCACCATCCGCTGCATCAACCGGCTGGAAGAACACCAGCAGGGCAGCATCGTGGTGGATGGCGTAGAGCTGACCAACGACCTTAAGCAGATCGAGGCGATCCGCCGGGAAGTGGGCATGGTGTTCCAGCACTTCAACCTCTTCCCACACCTGACCATCCTGCAGAACTGCACCCTGGCGCCCATGTGGGTACGCAAGATGCCAAAGCGTCAGGCCGAGGAAATCGCCATGCATTACCTGGAGCGCGTGCGCATCCCGGAGCAGGCGCACAAGTTCCCTGGGCAGCTTTCCGGTGGCCAGCAGCAGCGGGTGGCCATCGCCCGTGCGCTGTGCATGAAACCCAAGATCATGCTGTTCGACGAGCCGACCTCCGCGCTGGACCCGGAAATGGTGAAGGAAGTGCTCGACACGATGATCGGCCTGGCCGAAGACGGCATGACCATGCTGTGCGTAACCCACGAAATGGGCTTTGCGCGGACTGTGGCCAACCGGGTGATTTTCATGGACAAGGGCGAGATCGTTGAACAGGCCGCGCCGGACGACTTCTTCGATCGCCCGCAAAGCGACCGTACGCGGTTGTTCCTGAGCCAGATCATTCATTGATCCCTGAGGATGCTCCCGTCGCGGTTAAGGATTGCCGCGACAGGGCGCCCATCCAGGTTTTGACCAGTTGATCCACTTCCTTTGGCAAGCGTAAAGTGCTGGGCTGTTTGTATCTAAATAAATCTGCCCAGCCGAGCCTTTATGCCTGCCGACACCCCTACGCCTGACGCCACCGCTACTCAGGCGCATTCCATTTCCTCCACGCGCGGGCGTGCCGCCCTGTTGATCGGCGCGCTGGTATTGGTCGCCCTGAACCTGCGCCCAGCGTTGTCGAGCTTGTCCCCGTTGTTGCATCGAGTGTCTGAGGATTTGGGGCTCAGCGCGGCCGTGGCCGGGTTGCTCACCACCTTGCCGGTGTTCTGCCTGGGCGTATTTGCGCCGTTGGCGCCTTTGCTGGCTCGCCGTTTCGGCCCTGAACGCACCGTTGGCGGGATACTGCTCCTGCTGGCTGCGGGCATTCTGTTGCGTACCCAGTTTGGCGTAAGCGGGCTGTTTGCCGGCAGCGTAGTGGCGGGCGCCAGTATCGGCATTATCGGGGTGCTGTTGCCTGGCATCGTCAAACGGGATTTCCCGGCCCATGCCGGCACCATGACCGGCGTGTACACCATGGCCCTGTGCCTGGGGGCGGCACTGGCGGCCGGCTCGAGCGTGCCGTTGAGCGAGGCATTCGGCGACAGCTGGCGCCTGGGGCTGGGCGTATGGCTGGTGCCGGTGCTTATCGCCGCGATCGCCTGGTTTCCGCAAACCCGTTCCGGCCAGCACGCGCGGCGCGCCGCTTACCGGGTGAAAGGGTTGCTGCGCGACCCGCTTGCCTGGCAGGTCACCCTGTTCATGGGGCTGCAGTCTTCGCTGGCGTACATCGTGTTCGGCTGGTTGCCGTCCATATTGATCGATCGCGGCCTGTCCGCTGCCGAGGCAGGGTTGGTAACGTCCGGCTCGATCATCGTGCAACTGGCCAGTTCGCTCAGCGCGCCGTGGCTGGCAACGCGGGGGCGGGACCAGCGCCTGGCTATTCTCGTCGTGATGGGCTTGAGCCTGGTGGGGTTGTTCGGCTGCCTGTATGCGCCATTGAGCGGTTTGTGGGGCTGGGCCGTGGTGCTCGGCCTGGGGCAGGGTGGGGTATTCGCCGTGGCGCTTACGCTGATTGTGCTGCGCTCCCCGGATGCCCACGTCGCCGCCAGCCTGTCGGGCATGGCTCAGGGCTTCGGTTACACGCTCGCGTCCATGGGCCCGCTGGCAGTCGGGGTTGTGCATGACCTTACCGGCGGCTGGTCGGCGATGGGCTGGGTGTTCGGGGCGATCGGCCTGGGTGCGACTGTCGCGGGCATGGGTGCCGGGCGGGCTCGGCTGGTTGCGGTACGCAGCGAGCGCATCGATGGCTGAGGCCGCGATCGCGCCGTGGTTCGTTTACCTGGTACGGGCGGCCAATGGCGCCCTGTACTGCGGCATTTCCAACGACCCTCACAAGCGCTTCGCCGCGCATCAGAGCGGCAAGGGTGCCCGATTCTTCCGGTCCAGCCCTGCAGTGGCGCTGGTGTATATCCACCCCTGCGAGGAGAAAGGCGAGGCGCTGCGAACCGAACGCGCCATCAAGCGGCTGCCCAAGCGCGTCAAGGAAGCCATGGCCCTCTCCTGGCAAAGCGGCCATAGCCCGGGCGAATGACAGCGGATCACGAGAGGTGGGTAGGCGTGCTGGTGCGGTAGCGCTAAGCTGACCCACCTCACACCTGCCTGGATACCGCAATGACTGCACCGATCCTGCACCACTACCCGACGTCTCCCTTCGCCGAGAAAACCCGCCTGATGCTGGGGTTCAAGGGCCTTGCCTGGCACTCGGTCATCATCCCGCCGATGATGCCCAAGCCAGACCTCATGCCCCTTACCGGCGGTTACCGGAAAACGCCGGTACTGCAGATTGGCGCCGACGTGTATTGCGACACCGCTTTGATTGCGCGCCAGCTGGACAAGCTGCAGCCAACCCCTGCGCTGTTCCCCAAGGGCAAGGAAGCGGTAGTGGCGACCTTCGCCGGTTGGGCGGACTCGGTGGTGTTTCAGCACGCTGTCAGCTTTGTGTTCCAACCCGAATCCGCCGCCATGCGCTTCTCACGCTTCACCGAGGAGCAACGCAATGCGTTCCTGGCCGACCGTGCGCGGCTGTTCAGCGGCGGCACCGCCAGCCGTTTGCCGATCGAAACCGCTCGCCATCAGTGGCCGGTGATCATCGGCCGCGTGGAGGAACAGTTGAGCGCGGGCGGCGAGTTTCTGTTCGGCGAGCCCAGCCATGCGGACTTTGCCCTCGCGCATACCTTCTGGTTCTTGAAAGGTACGCCGGTGACTTCAGGCCTGGTGGACAGCTACCCGAACGTCTCGGCATGGCTGCAGCGCGTGCTTGCCATCGGCCATGGCACCCCCACCGAATTGAGCAGCGCCGAAGCGCTTGAAATCGCCAAGGCCGCCACGCCGGCCACCTTCGCCGAGATCGACTTCGTGGACCCGAGTGGCTTCAAGGCAGGCGACAAGGTAAGCGTTGCAGCCACGGACTACGGCGTGGACGCCGTTGCCGGTGAGCTGGTGTACTGCGATCGCGAAGAAATCGTAGTGCGCCGTGAGGACGAACGTGCAGGCGTTGTGCACGTGCACTTCCCGCGGATGGGGTTCGCTATCAAGGCTTGAATTTCGAGGACGCCTCTAACCTGTTGGAAGCAGGTTTGGAGGCTTCCAACAGATCGATTGAACGCCGCCAGCGTGGTGGGAGTTGGGCGCAGCCGCAGGCGGAGCTCGCGAATCGTCGAATGCCCCCTGGACATCGAGCCTATCTGATCTCCCAAGCTATTTGCGAGCTGCGCCCGCTTCCTACAGGTACGCTCTCGAACCCAGAACAGTAAGCTGGTCAATCCTTCCTGCGCTTGAGCTGGTCCGTCAGCTGGGTTGGCAGGCCCTTGATGGTCAGGGTGCCGGCCGCCTCGTCGTATTCGATCTTGGAGCCCAGCAAGTGGGCTTCGAAGCTGATGGACAGCCCCTCGGCGCGGCCGGTGAACTTGCGGAACTGGTTCAGGGTGCGTTTATCCGCTGGAATCTCCGGGGACAGGCCGTAATCCTTGTTGCGTATGTGCTCATAGAACGCACGCGGGCGGTCTTCGTCGATCAGCCCGGACAGCTCCTGCAGTTCCACGGGCTCGCCCATGCGGGTCTGGCTGGTGGCGTAGTCCACAAGGGTCTTGGTTTTCTCGCGGGCGGCTTCCTCGGGCAGGTCTTCGCTTTCCACATAGTCGCTGAAAGCCTTGAGCAGGGTGCGGGTTTCACCCGGGCCGTCCACCCCTTCCTGGCAGCCGATGAAGTCCCGGAAGTAGTCCGAGACCTTCTTGCCGTTCTTGCCCTTGATGAACGAGATGTACTGCTTCGATTGCTGGTTGTTCTTCCATTCGGACAGGTTGATCCGGGCGGCAAGGTGCAGCTGACCCAGGTCCAGATGACGGGAAGGCGTTACATCCAGTTCGTCGGTCACCGCCACGCCATCGCTATGGTGCAGCAAGGCAATGGCCAGGTAATCCGTCATGCCCTGGTTGTAGTGGGCGAACAACACATGTCCGCCCACGGAAAGGTTGGACTCTTCCATGAGCTTTTGCAGATGTTCCACCGCAACGCGGCTGAAGGCGGTGAAATCCTGCTCTTCTTCGAGGTAGGCTTTTAGCCAGCCACTGAACGGGTAGGCGCCGGATTCGGCATGGAAAAACCCCCACGCCTTGCCTTGCTTGGCGTTATAGCTTTCGTTGAGGTCGGCGAGCATGTCGTCCAGCGCCTGGGTATGCTCCAGCGCCTGGTCACGGGCATGCAGCACGGCGGGGGTGCCGTCGGGCTTTTTGTCGATCAGGTGAACAATGCAATGACGGATCGGCATGGACGTCTCTGGAATAGCGGAAAAACGCCAAGTGTACCGTAAGTGCCGAGGTGGGGGAGTCACGCCCTTGAGCAAGTGAGTGCTGCGACACTCTGTCGCCAGCCCTGCGATTTTTGCCTGTTTTTTAGCCAAAACCCCAATAAACACGAATATTTACCGCCATAGTGGCGGATATTTATCTGGCTCTGTGCTAGTTTTGCCGGCTCTTGCGCTGGTGTGCCAACGGCTTCGCTCGATGGCCCCGGCGTTAGCCCACTTATCAGTGGCCGTCAGCGCGAACCAAACAACGCGATGGGCATCTACATTGCCGATTGGCGTGGCTGTACCCCATACGCCGGGCCCCACGAGGGCCGGTCCGACGGCTGACGTTGCTCTGGCAACCCATACGAATTTGAAAGGGAAGGAACACCACAATGGCACTTACCAAAGACCAACTGATCGCTGACATCGCCGAAGCCGTAGACGCACCCAAGGCCACCGCCAAGAACGCGCTCGAGCAACTCGGCCAGATCGTTGCCGACCAGCTGGAAAACGGCAGCGAAATCACTCTGCCGGGTATCGGCAAGCTGAAAGTTACCGAGCGTCCTGCACGCACTGGCCGTAACCCATCCACCGGTGCTGCCATCGAAATCGCTGCAAAGAAAGTCGTAAAGTTCGTGCCTGCCAAGGTGCTGACCGACGCTATCAACAAGTAAGTTGAGCGTTGCGAAGAAAACCGCGCCCTGAGCGCGGTTTTTTTTCGCAGGTATTATGCTTTGCCTGGCGCGATGCCGTGCCTGCGCTGCTCTGGTGTCTGGAACGTCCATGCCAGGAAGCGGCTTTGCTTCTGTCCCTGCCCCATGGCAACCACTCGGGTATCCAGCGCACCCGCCCGGGCGATACGTGCCTGCAGCGGCGGGAGGTTGCCTGCCTTGGACACCAGGCAGGTGAACCAGCCGATACGTTGCCCACAGGCAACGCTTTCATCGATCAGCTGGCTCACGAAGCGGATCTCGCCGCCTTCACACCATAACTCGTTCTGTTGGCCGCCGAAGTTGAGCACCGGCAGTTTGCGGCTGGGGTCAGCCTTGCCCAGCGCGCGCCATTTACGCTGGCTCCCGGCGATCGCTTCCTGAGGGCTGGCATGGAAGGGCGGGTTGCACAGGGTCACCGCGAAGCGTTCCTCAGGCAGCAGCAACCCTTCCAGGATATGCGCCGGTTGAGCCTGACGGCGCAGCTCGATGGCCTTGCTCAGCTTGTTGGCCTGGACGATGGCCTGCGCCGACCCCAGCGCCACTGGGTCGATATCCGAACCCATGAAGCGCCAGCGGTAATCCAGATGACCCAGCAGGGGGTAAATGCAGTTGGCCCCGGTGCCGATGTCCAGCGCACGCACCTGCGCGCCGGTGGGTAGGGCGCCGCCCTGATCCTGGGCGAGCAGGTCGGCGACGCCGTGCACATAATCGGCCCGGCCCGGCACGGGCGGACACAGGTAACCTTCCGGGATGTCCCAGAAGGCGATGCCGTACAGGGATTTGAGCAAGGCACGGTTGAAGACTCGCACCGCGGCTGGGTCGGCGAAGTCGATGCTTTCCTTGCCATAGGGGTTGAGGATGACGTACTGGCTCAGCTCAGGCGTGCCCTGAATCAAGCGCGGGAAATCATAACGGCCTTGATGCCGGTTACGGGGATGAAGCGTTGGTTTCATTGATACGTTCGCTGAAAAAAATGCGCGGCGGGTGCGCTTTCACACAATGGTGAAGCGCACCCGCCGCGACGAGGGCATCAGAGCGCGCTGATACGGGCGTGCTGATCAGCCAGTTTGGCCAGGGCCTGTTCCGCCTCGGCCAGCTTGGCGCGTTCCTTGTCGATCACCGCAGGCGGTGCCTTATCCACGAAGGACGCATTGGACAACTTGCCGCCCACGCGCTGGACCTCGCCCTGAAGGCGCTGGATTTCCTTGTTCAAACGCCCCAGCTCGGCGTCCTTGTCGATCAGCCCGGCCATGGGTACCAGCACTTCGAGCTCGCCCACCAGCGCGGTGGCGCTCAGCGGGGCCTCATCGGCGGCTTCCAGTACGGTGAACGCTTCGATCTTCGCCAGCTTGCGCAGCAGGTGCTGGTTTTCCTCGAGGCGACGACGATCCTCGGCGCTGGCGTTTTTCAGGTACAGGTGCAAAGGCTTGCCAGGGCCGATGTTCATCTCGCCACGGATGTTGCGCACACCCAGCATCAGCTCCTTGACCCACTCGATGTCACGCTCGGCGGCTTCGTCGATGCGCTCCTCGTTTGCGACCGGCCAGGGCTGCAGCATGATGGTCTGGCCGGTTGCGCCAGCGAGAGGCGCCAGGCGCTGCCAGATCTCTTCGGTGATGAACGGCATGAACGGGTGTGCCAGGCGCAGCGCGACTTCCAGCACCCGTACCAGTGTGCGGCGGGTGCCACGCTGGCGCTCTACCGGGGCGGTCTCGTCCCACAGCACGGGCTTGGACAGTTCCAGGTACCAGTCGCAGTACTGGTTCCAGATGAACTCGTACAGCGCCTGGGCCGCCAGGTCGAAGCGGAACTGGTCCAGCTGCCGGGTGACCTCGGCTTCGGTACGCTGCAGCTGGGAAATGATCCAGCGATCGGCCAGCGACAGCTCGAACGCCTCGCCGTTCTGGCCGCAGTCCTCGCCCTTGTCCAGCACGTAGCGGGCGGCGTTCCAGATCTTGTTGCAGAAGTTGCGGTAACCCTCGACCCGGCCCATGTCGAACTTGATGTCGCGGCCCGTGGAAGCCAGCGAGCAGAAGGTGAAGCGCAAGGCGTCGGTGCCGTAGCTGTCGATCCCTTCAGGGAATTCGGCACGGGTTTGCTTGGCGATCTTGTCGGCCAGCTTGGGCTGCATCAGGCCACTGGTACGCTTGTCCAGCAGTGCGTCCAGTGTGATGCCGTCGACGATGTCCAACGGGTCCAGCACGTTGCCCTTGGACTTGGACATCTTCTGGCCCTGGCCGTCGCGCACCAGGCCGTGCACGTACACGGTTTTGAACGGGACCTGGGCCGTGCCGTCAGGGTTTTTCACCAGGTGCATCGTCAGCATGATCATCCGGGCGACCCAGAAGAAAATGATATCGAAGCCCGTGACCAGCACGTCGGTGGGGTGGAAGGTTTTCAGGAACTCGGTTTGTTCCGGCCAGCCCAGCGTGGAGAAGGTCCACAGGCCCGAACTGAACCAGGTGTCCAGTACGTCGTTGTCCTGCTCCAGCTTCACGTCCGCGCCCAGGTTATGGCGCTCGCGCACTTCGGCTTCGCTGCGGCCTACATACACCTGGCCGCTTTCGTCGTACCAGGCTGGTATCCGGTGGCCCCACCAGAGCTGGCGGCTGATGCACCAATCCTGAATGTCGCGCATCCAGGAGTAGTACATGTTTTCGTACTGCTTGGGCACGAACTGGATGCGGCCGTCTTCCACCGCAGCGATGGCCGGCTCGGCCAATGGCTTGGTAGACACGTACCACTGGTCCGTCAGCCACGGCTCGATTACCGTGCCGGAACGGTCACCTTTCGGCACCTTGAGGGCGTGGTCATCCACGCTCACCAGCAAACCGGCCGCGTCGAAGTCGGCGACGATGCGCTTGCGAGCTTCGAAGCGGTCCAGGCCGGCGTAGGCCGCGGGCAGCTCGGTGGCGATCTGGTCGTTGACCGAACCGTCGAGGTTGAACGCCTGCAGCGCCGGTAGTACCTGGGCGCTCTTGTCGAAGATGTTGAGCAAGGGCAGGTTGTGCCGCTTGCCGACTTCGTAGTCGTTGAAATCGTGGGCGGTGGTGATCTTCACGCAACCGGTGCCGAAGGCCGGGTCGCAATAATCGTCGGCGATGATCGGGATGCGCCGGCCCACCAGCGGCAGCTCGACGAACTTGCCGATCAGTGCCTGGTAACGCTCGTCGCCCGGGTTCACGGCAACCGCCACGTCACCCAGCATGGTCTCCGGGCGAGTAGTGGCAACCACCAGGAACCCATTGCCCTCAGCGGTAACAGCACCGTCGGCGAGGGGGTAGCGCAGGTTCCACAGGAACCCCTTCTCGTCGTGATTTTCCACTTCGAGGTCGGAAATGGCGGTGTGCAGCTTGGTGTCCCAATTCACCAGGCGCTTGCCGCGGTAGATCAGGCCATCCTCGTGCAGGCGCACGAAGGCTTCCTTGACCGCTTCAGACAGGCCGTCGTCCATGGTGAAGCGCTCGCGCGACCAGTCCACCGACGAGCCGAGGCGGCGAATTTGCCGGCTGATGTTGCCACCGGATTCGTTCTTCCATTCCCACACCTTTTCCAGGAACCGCTCGCGGCCCAGGTCATGGCGGCTCTGGCCTTTGGCCTCGAGTTGACGCTCTACCAGCATCTGGGTGGCGATGCCAGCGTGGTCGGTGCCCGGCTGCCACAGGGTATTGCGGCCCTGCATCCGGCGGAAGCGGATCAGCGCGTCCATGATCGCATTGTTGAAACCATGGCCCATGTGCAGGCTGCCGGTCACGTTCGGCGGCGGGATCATGATGGTGTATGGCTGGCCAGAGCCCTGGGGCGCGAAGTAGTTCTGCGCTTCCCAGGTCTGGTACCAGGACGTTTCGATGGCGTGCGGCTGGTAAGTCTTGTCCATGCGCGGCAGGGCCCTGTAAGGCAACGATTCGGAAAGCCGAACAGTATAACGGGAAGGGCGATTGTGTGTGTAGCGGGCGGGCCGCGCCTGTGACCGGGGGTCAACGTATAGAGCTTCAGTGTGCTGGCGGTTGATCCAGCAGCCGCTGCATGCGCGCCTCGAGCCGACGCTTGATCTCGGTCTCGATATGGGGCGCGAAGTCGTCGATCACGTCCTGCATGATCTTTCGAGCGGCCTCGCGCAATTCCAGGTCCAGATGAAGCAGCGTGTCCTGGCGGTTCTGCTCCGGCGTTGTCACGGCTGCTGGCGCGACTTCCACCAGTACCGGTACATCGGCCGTTTCCAGCTCGGGTTCATCGACCGCTTCGAACAACAGCGGGATGGCCTCCTGCTCAGGGCCGTCAATGGTCTCGGTAAGCACTGGCGGTTCCAGCGAATCGTCCCCCAGCAGGCGGCGGATCGACTCGAGGTCGTCCAGAAGTTGGGTGGAGTCGGGCAAAGGGGTTGGCTTATCCATCAAGGAAAACTCAAATACGCGTCAGGCGATGATCCTGCAGAGGATAGCCCTGTTCGCGATAGAAACGGAAATTGTCCCGGGCCTGCTCGCGCACGGGTGGGTCGGCGGTGACGATCTCCGCTACGCGCGCAAAACGCGCCACGAAGGGCGGCACTGCCAGGGTGAGGTTGATCAGCAGCTCGCCGCTGGCGTTGGTCGGCTCTCCAATGCCCAGGGTAACCGGCGCCAGGGACAGGTCCTGCGCCTTGCTGTGCGGCACGAAGCTTTCGCCCTTGAACGCCCACAACCGGGCATCGAGCTCATTGCGCTGGCTTTCGTCAGCGCAATGCAGGTGCACCTGATGCCCGAGGCGCCAGGCTTTTTCGGCGAGCTTGCAGGCAAAATCCAGCCGCGCCGAGGCCAACGGGCTGGGAAGAATATAGAAGTCGACCTGGGTCATGGTTCACGTGCCTCCCCGGCGGCAGGTCCGCCGGGGGGAGCGCCTTAGCCGGCGACGCGGTCGAGCAGGTATTGGGTGAGCAGTGGAACCGGGCGGCCCGTGGCGCCTTTATCCTTGCCACCGCTGAGCCACGCCGTACCGGCGATGTCCAGGTGCGCCCAGTCGTAGCTCTTGGCGAAGCGCGACAGGAAGCAGGCCGCGGTGATGGTGCCAGCCTTCGGGCCACCAATGTTGGCGATGTCGGCGAAGGGGCTGTCCAGTTGCTCCTGGTATTCGTCGAACAACGGCAGCTGCCAGGCGCGGTCGTCGGCGCGGCGGCCAGCGGACAACAGATCGGCGATCAGCCCGTCATTGTTACCCAGCAGGCCGGACGTATGCCCGCCCAGCGCAACCACACAGGCGCCGGTAAGGGTGGCCACGTCTACCACGGCCTTGGGCTTGAAACGCTCGGCGTAGGTGAGGGCGTCACACAGCACCAGGCGGCCTTCGGCGTCGGTGTTGAGGATTTCCACGGTTTGGCCGCTCATGGTTTCCACGATATCGCCGGGCCGGGTAGCCGTGCCGCTGGGCATGTTCTCGGCGCAGGCCATCAGGCATACCAGGTTGATCGGCAATTGCAGTTCCAGCACGGCGCGCAGGGTGCCGAACACGCTGGCGGCGCCGCACATGTCGAACTTCATTTCATCCATGTTGGCGCTGGGCTTGATGCTGATGCCACCGGTGTCGAAGGTGATCCCCTTGCCCACCAGTACATAGGGTTGCTCGCCCTTTTTGCCGCCCTGGTACTGGGCCACGATCAGGCGCGGAGGTTGCGCACTGCCCTGGGCCACGGCCAGGAACGAACCCATGCCAAGCTGCTGCAGCTTTTTCTCATCATGAACCTCGACCTTGAGGTTCTTGTGATCCTTGGCCAGGCCCTTGGCGAGCTCGCCCAGGAAGGTCGGGTGGCACACGTTGGGCGGCATGTTGCCCAGGTCACGGGTGAGGCTCATCCCCAGCGCGATGGCGCGGGCATGCTGCACGGCGCGCTCCACTTCGGCAGTGTCGGCCTTGGCGGTGATCAGGGTGATCTTCTGCAGTGCGCGAGGGTCGGCTTTCTTGCTCTTGTAGCGCTCGAACACATAGGTGGTGTCCAGCACGGTCTCGGCCAGCAGGCGGACCTTGCCGTAGGTGTCACGGTTGGTGACCGACACTTCATCCAGTGCCAGCGCGGCTTCGCTGCCGCCCAGGTTTTTCAGCACATTCATGGCGGCGCCCACGGCCTTGCGCCATGCGCGGTCCCCCAGGGCCTCTTTGCCCACACCCAGCAGCAGCACGCGCTCGGCGCGCAGGCCTGGCAGGCTGTGGAGCAGCAGGGTCTGGCCGGGTTTGCCTTCCAGGTCGCCGCGCTTGAGTACCGCGCTGATGGCGCCATTGCTTTGCTCGTCCAGCTTGCGGGCCACGGCGCCCAAGCTACGGCCTTCGTTGACCGGCACCACCAGTGTTGCGGTCTTGAGCGTTTCGGCATTCACGCTTTTAACAAGCAGTTCCATTTAGCGTCCCCAATCAAAAGTTCGACTTCAACGCGGCGTGGCGCCACGTGCTTGCGCAGGCATAAGCACGCAGTTTGAGCCTGCGCGTCGGCCGCTGACAACCCCGTTGGCGCTCGCGAAGTGACAGCCACCCACATTCACAGGATAATGCGCGCACTTTTTCCGTCGGGCCTGGGGCGCAAGCCGCTCAGGCACATGGCCGCCAAGGCTGGTAACCCCGGAGTGTCTGGTTTGATCGTTTTCCGTTATCTCTCCCGTGAAGTACTGGTCACGCTCAGTGCTGTCAGCGCCGTGTTGCTTGTGATCATCATGAGCGGGCGCTTCATCAAATACCTGGCCCAGGCGGCCAGCGGTGCCCTGGATCCGGGGGTGCTGTTCCAGATCATGGGGTATCGCCTGCCGGGCTTTCTCCAGCTCATTCTTCCGCTGGGCCTGTTCCTGGGCATCCTGCTGGCGTATGGCCGGCTGTACCTCGAAAGCGAAATGACCGTGCTCTCGGCGACGGGCATGAGCCCGCGGCGCCTGCTTGGCATCACCATGGTTCCAGCGGCGGTGGTGGCAGCAGCGGTTGCCTGGCTCAGCCTTGGCCTGGCGCCCCAGGGGGTAGCGCGGGTGGCGCAGATTCTCAACCAGCAGGACGCGCTCACAGAGTTCGATACGCTGGTACCGGGCCGCTTCCAGATGCTGCGCGATGGCACCCGGGTCACCTATACCGAAGAACTCTCGGAAGACCGGGTGAACCTTGGCGGTGTATTCATTTCAGAGAAGCGCGCCTCCGAAGACGGCAAGAAGGACCGTGGCATTTCCGTGCTGGTGGCCGACAAGGGGCGCCAGGAAGTGGACCCCAACGGCAACCGCTACCTGATTCTGGAGAACGGCTACCGTTATGACGGCAACCCGGGCCAACCAGACTACCGCGCAATCAAGTACGACACCTACGGCGTGATGTTGCCCAAGCCAGAGGTGAGCGAAGAAATCACCGAGCGCGAGGCCATTCCTACCGCCAGCCTCTTCGGTTCCAGTGAGCTGCGCGATCGCGCCGAGCTGCAGTGGCGCCTGTCGCTGCCCCTGCTGGTGTTCATCGTGGCACTGATGGCGGTGCCGCTGTCGAGGGTGAACCCGCGCCAGGGGCGTTTCCTCAAGCTGCTACCGGCGATCCTCCTGTATATGGCGTACCTCACCATTCTGATTTCCGTGCGAAGCGCGCTGGAGAAGGGCCGCATGCCCATCGGGGTCGGCATCTGGTGGGTGCACGCACTCTTCCTGGCGATCGGCCTGGGCATGATGGGGTGGCAACCGTGGCGGCTTGCCCGCGCGCGCCAGCGTAGCCGGTCGGAGGTGGCGAAATGAGAAAGCTCGACGGTTACATCGGCCGCAGCGTCTTCGTCGCTATCCTGGCAGTGCTGGGGATCATCCTGGGCCTGGCCACACTGTTCGCGCTCATCGACGAGCTGGGCGACCTGACCGATACCTACACCCTGGGCGACGCCGCCTGGTATGTGCTGCTCACGGCGCCGCGCAGGCTGTATGAGCTTCTGCCGATGTCGGCGTTGATCGGTTGCCTCATTGGCCTGGGCAGCCTGGCCAGCAGCAGCGAGCTGACCATCATGCGTGCGGCCGGCGTGTCGGTATCGCGCATTGTGTGGGCGGTGATGAAGCCCATGCTGGTGTTGATGGTGGCTGGCGTGTTGATCGGCGAGTACGTCGCGCCGCCGGCCGAAGACCAGGCCCAGGCCTCGCGTTCGCTGGCACAGGGTGGGGGCGATGCGCAAAGTGGCAAGCATGGCCTGTGGCATCGTCAAGGCAATGAGTACATCCATATCAATACCGTGCAGCCTAACGGGTTGCTCTATGGCGTAACCCGTTACGAGTTCGATGACCAGCGCCACTTGCTTGAATCCAGTTTCGCCCGCAAGGCGGTCTACGATCAGGATCACTGGCAGCTCAGCGAAGTCACCACCACGCTGTTCAAGGGTGACCACACTGAAGTAGTGCCCGCCGATACTCTGCGCTGGGACGTGGCACTTACGCCGCAGTTGCTGAGCACTGTAGTCATGGCGCCTGAGTCCTTGTCGATTACAGGCCTGTGGGATTACATCCACTACTTGACCGCCCAGGGGCTGAACAACGGCAAGTACTGGCTGGCGTTCTGGACCAAGGTATTGCAACCCCTGGTAACTGCCGCACTGGTATTGATGGCGATCTCGTTCATTTTCGGGCCGCTGCGCTCGGTCACGCTGGGTCAGCGGGTATTCACCGGCGTATTGGTGGGCTTCGTGTTCCGTATCGCTCAAGACCTGCTTGGGCCATCCAGCCTGGTCTTCGGCTTCCCGCCGCTGTTGGCTGTGGCACTGCCCGCGGCTGTATGTGCCGTGGCCGGGGCCTGGTTGCTGCGCAGGGCAGGGTAGGGCTGAGGCGGGCCTGGCTGCTGTAGAGCAACGGGGCCGGCCATCCGGCGCAGCCGCAGGCGAAGCTCGCGAAAGGGGTTAGCACCTTGCACGAGTGAATCGGCATAAAAAAAGCCCCGGCTGTTTCCAGCCGGGGCTTTTTCATGCGAAGGGGATCAGGCTTCGGCTTGAACTTCGTCTGCCTGCATGCCTTTCTGGCCCTGCACAGCAACGAAGGTCACTTTCTGGCCTTCTTTCAGGCTTTTGAAGCCGTTGCCCTGGATAGCGCGGAAGTGTACGAACAGATCCGGACCGCTCTCAGGAGTGATAAAACCAAAACCCTTTTCGTCGTTAAACCACTTGACGGTACCGCTCTGACGCTGGCTCATATCTTATTTCCTTGAAGCTCAATATTAATGTCAGCTGCTTTCACAATGAAAGGTCGCTGTTGCTGGTTGCAGGAAAGTAAGAGACGTCGAACGGGTTGTAGCAAAGCCTAGCGCTACTGCCCAGGTCACGAACCATAGCGACCCATGCAAACACAGTCGAGATGACTCTACGCTAACTTCAGTTACAAAAACAAGCCCCGAAAACGCCTGCTTTTGTGCCTTTTTTTCCCCGCTTTTCGTGCTTGTTCCTGTTTATCCAGCATGACCGCTCAACCGTTATAAACGGTTTGAAAATCAGCCTGCCTTGCTATGCAAACACAGCGCCATGACGGCCTCGTTACACACGAAAAACGCCACGGCGCTGTACCCAGCTTAGCCGCGGAAATAACGCTGTGCCACAAAGGGCATCCGGGCAACTTTGACCGGTACCTTTTTGCCCCGCACCAGTGCCCACAGTTCGGTATCCAGCCCACTCAGGTGCGTGTCTACCCAAGCCATCGCCACTGGCGCATTAAGCGTTGGGCCGAAGCCGCCGCTGCACACCTGCCCCACGGTTGTGCCGTTCGCATCCACAACTTCGGCGCCTTCACGCACCGGCATGCGTTCTTGTGGGAGGAGGCCAACCCGTTTGCGCGCCACGCCCTCCTTTTGTTGGGCGTATATGCGCTCAGCCCCGGGGAACCCGCCGGCGCGAGCACCATCTGCCCGGCGCGCCCTGGAGATTGCCCATCCAAGGCTGGCTTCCACCGGGGTGAGGGTTTCGTTCATGTCGTGGCCGTACAGGCACAGGCCGGCTTCGAGCCGTAGCGAATCCCGCGCGCCAAGGCCGATCGCTTGTACTTCGGGTTCGTCCAGCAGGCGACGCGCGAGGGCTTCGGCCTGTTCGGTCGGCACCGAGATTTCGTAGCCATCTTCCCCGGTATACCCCGAGCGGCTGACGAAGCAGTCGATGCCTGCCAGTTCCACGGGGGCAAACTGCATGAAGGTCATGCTCGCCACGGACGGTTGCAGGCGCGCCAGCACGTCCACCGCTTTGGGGCCTTGCAGCGCTAGCAATGCGCGCGCTTCGAACAAGGGCTCGATGGTGCATTGGCCTTCCAGGTGCTGGCGAAGGTGCGCCAGGTCGGCGTGCTTGCAGGCGGCGTTAACCACAAGGATCAACTCCTCCTCGGAAAGCCTGGCCACCATCAGGTCGTCGAGGATCCCACCCTGGTCGTTGGTGAACACGGCATAGCGCTGAGTGCCCACGGGCAGGTCGATGATATCCACCGGCACCAGGGTTTCCAGCGCCGCTGCGACATCTTTGCCCACCAGGCGAATCTGGCCCATGTGAGACACGTCGAACAGCCCGGCCTGTTCGCGGGTATGCAGGTGCTCCTTGAGCACCCCGAGCGGGTATTGAACCGGCATCTCGTAGCCGGCAAAGGGCACCATCCGCGCGCCGAGTTCCAGGTGCAAGGCGTGCAGCGGGGTTTTCAACAAAACTTCAGACATCGGTGTGCTCCTTCTGCCGCGGCCGCGCCGTCAGCATTCGATAATGTTTACTGCCAGGCCGCCGCGAGCCGTTTCCTTGTACTTGCTCTTCATGTCGGCGCCGGTCTGGCGCATGGTGCGTATTACCTTGTCGAGCGATACGTGGTGTTGGCCATCCCCACGCAGAGCCATGCGCACGGCGTTGATCGCCTTGACCGAGCCCATGGCGTTGCGCTCGATGCACGGCACCTGCACCAGCCCCCCGATAGGATCGCAGGTAAGGCCCAGGTTATGCTCCATGCCAATTTCTGCGGCGTTCTCTACCTGTTGCGGTGTACCGCCCATGACTTCGCACAAGCCGCCGGCGGCCATGGAGCAGGCCACGCCCACCTCACCCTGGCAGCCCACTTCGGCGCCGGAGATGGACGCATTCTCTTTATAGAGGATGCCGATGGCGGCCGCCGTGAGGAGGAAGCGGACTACACCATCCTCATTGGCGCCCGGCACGAACCGCATGTAGTAATGCAGCACGGCAGGCACGATGCCGGCGGCGCCGTTGGTTGGCGCCGTGACCACACGCCCGCCGCTGGCGTTTTCTTCGTTCACTGCCAGCGCGTACAAATTGACCCAGTCGAGGACAGAAAGGCTGTCACGCAGGGCAGCCTCCGGGTTGTTGCGCAGTTGCCGATACAAGACTGCGGCGCGGCGCTTGACCTTCAGGCCGCCTGGCAGGATGCCCTCGTTCTCGCAACCTGCCGCCACGCAGTGCTGCATCACTTGCCAGATATGCAACAGGCCGGCCCGGGTTTCGGCTTCCGGGCGCCATGCCAGCTCGTTGGCCTGCATTACCTGGCTGACGGACAGCCCCGCGTTGATGCAGTGGGCCAGCAGTTGCTTGGCCGTGGTAAAGGGATACGCCAGCACGGTAGTGTCCGCCACGATGCGGTCAGCCCCCGCCGCGTTGTCGTCCACCACGAAGCCGCCACCCACGGAGTAGTACTCCCGGCTGCGGACTTGCAGCCCGGCGGCGTCGAATGCCCGGAAGATCATGCCATTGGGGTGGTAGGGCAGCGGCTTGCGGATCATTGCCAGGTGCTGCTTTTCGACGAAGGCGATTTCGTGCTCGCCCAGCAGGCGTAGCCGGCCATTGGCGCGAATGGCCGCCAGCCGAGGCTCGATGGTGGTGGTGTCTACCGTGTCGGGCTGCTCGCCTTCGAGCCCCATCAGCACGGCCTTGTCGCTGCCATGGCCCTTACCGGTGGCGCCCAGCGAGCCATACAGCTCCACTTTCACCTGAGCCACACTGGTGAGCAGGCCATCGCGGCGCAGCCCTTCGGCGAAGCGCACGGCTGCCCGCATGGGGCCGACCGTATGCGAGCTGGACGGGCCGATACCGATCTTGAACAGATCGAACACACTCAGGGACATGATCGCTCCAGGAAGACGCTATCGAGGTGACCCGGGAGGGCGGTGAAGACACCGCCCTGTGGCCAGGTCAGGCCTCTTGATAGGCTTCGATAGGTGGGCAGGCGCACACGAGATTGCGGTCGCCGAACACGTTGTCGACGCGGCCCACCGGCGGCCAGTACTTGGTCGCCTTCAGGCTGGCCAACGGGTAGGCGGCCTGCTCGCGGCTGTAGCTGTGCGGCCATTCCCCCAGCAGTTCTTCGGCGGTGTGCGGCGCGTTCTTCAGCGGGTTGTCCTCGGGGTCGAGGGCGCCGCTTTCCACTCCGCGGATTTCTTCGCGAATACAGATCATCGCGTCACAGAAGCGGTCCAGCTCTTCGCGGGATTCGCTTTCGGTCGGCTCGATCATCAGCGTGCCCGCAACCGGGAAGGACATGGTCGGGGCGTGGAAGCCGAAGTCGATCAAGCGCTTGGCGACGTCATCGACGCTGATGCCGCTGCTGTCCTTGAGGGGGCGCAGGTCGAGAATGCATTCGTGAGCGACCAGGCCATTGCTACCAGTGTAGAGCACCGGGTAGTGCTCCTCGAGCCGGCGGGCAATGTAGTTGGCGTTCAGAATGGCCACTTGCGAGGCGCGCTTGAGGCCCGCGCCGCCCATCATGCGAATGTACATCCAGGTGATGGGCAGAATGCTCGCGCTGCCGAACGGTGCCGCGCACACGGCGCCTTCCTTGCGCGCCAGCTCGCCATGACCGGGAAGGAACGGCGCCAGGTGGGCTTTCACGCCAATGGGGCCTACGCCGGGGCCGCCACCGCCATGGGGGATGCAGAAGGTTTTGTGCAGGTTGAGGTGGGACACGTCGCCGCCGAACTTGCCAGGGGCGCACAGGCCGACCATGGCATTCATGTTGGCGCCGTCGATGTACACCTGGCCACCGTTGTCATGGATGATCTGGCAGATTTCACCGATGCCTTCCTCGAACACCCCGTGGGTGGACGGGTAGGTGATCATCAGCGCGGCCAGGCGGTCCCGATGCTCCTCGGCCTTGGCGCGCAGGTCGTCGATGTCGACGTTGCCCCGTGCGTCGCAGGCTGTCACCACCACGCGCATGCCAGCCATGTGAGCGGTGGCCGGGTTGGTCCCGTGGGCGGAGGAGGGGATCAGGCACAGGTCACGCTGGCTGTCGCCACGGCTCAGGTGGTAAGCGCGGATGGCCAGCAGCCCGGCGTACTCACCTTGTGAGCCGGCGTTGGGTTGCAGCGACACGGCGTCGTAGCCGGTGGCCGCGCACAGCATGGCCTCAAGTTCTTCGGTCAACGCCTTGTAGCCCTGGCTTTGCTCTGCGGGAGCGAAGGGGTGCAGGTTGCCGAATTCGGCCCAGGTCACCGGGATCATCTCGCTTGCCGCATTAAGCTTCATGGTGCAGGAGCCCAGCGGGATCATGGTGCGGTCCAGCGCCAGGTCCTTGTCGGCCAGGCGGCGCAGGTAGCGCATCAGCTCGGTTTCGGAGTGATAACGGTTGAACACCGGGTGGCTGAGAATCGCGCTCTGGCGCAGCAGCGGGGCAGGCAATGCGTCGGAGGCGCTGGCTGCAACGGTCGCGAAGTTTGGTGCCTGGCCATTGCTGAACAACGCCCAAAGCGCTTCGACGTCCGCTTGCCGGCTGGTTTCGTCCAGCGACAGGCCCACGCGTTCGGCGTCCACCTGGCGCAGGTTATAGCCAGCGGCCCGGGCCTTGGCATGTAGCTCGGCAGTGTTGGCGCCTGTGCGCAGGGTCAGGGTATCGAAGAAGGATGCCTGTTCCACCTCTACGCCCAGCTCCTTGAGCCCTGTGGCGAGGATAGCGGTGAGCGCATGGGTGCGTTTGGCAATCTGTTGCAGGCCTTTGGGGCCGTGGTAAACCGCAAACATGCTGGCGATGTTCGCCAACAGCACCTGGGCGGTGCAGATGTTGCTGGTCGCCTTTTCGCGGCGGATGTGTTGTTCACGGGTTTGCATGGCCAAGCGATAGGCTGGCTTGCCATGGCGGTCGATGGACACGCCTACCAACCGGCCGGGCATGTCGCGCTTGTAGGCGTCTTTCGTGGAGAAGTACGCCGCGTGAGGGCCGCCGAAGCCCAGGGGCACGCCGAAACGCTGGGCGCTGCCGATGGCCACGTCCGCGCCGAATTCACCGGGCGGCGTCAGCAGTGTCAGGGCCAGCAGGTCCGCAGCCACGGCTACCAGCGCCTGGCTGCCATGGAAGCGCTCGACCACTGCCGCGTAATCCAGCACGTCGCCGTTGCTGGCTGGGTACTGAAGCAGGGCGCCAAAGAAGGCGCTGGTGTCTTCCAGCGTTTGCTCATCTGCCACCACCACCTCGATGCCTAGCGGTTCGGCACGGGTGCGCAGCACGTCCAGGGTTTGCGGGTGGCAATGTACCGAAGCGAAGAAAGCGTTGCCGCCCTTGTTTTTCGACAACCGCTTGCAGAAGGTCATGGCTTCGGCGGCGGCGGTGGCTTCGTCCAGCAGCGAGGCGTTGGCGATCGGCAGGCCGGTGAGGTCGCTGACCAGGGTCTGGAAGTTCAGCAAGGCCTCGAGCCGGCCTTGGGAAATTTCCGGCTGGTAGGGCGTATAGGCGGTGTACCAGGCCGGATTTTCCAGCAGGTTGCGCAGGATCGGTGCCGGGGTATGGGTGTTGTAGTAACCCTGGCCAATCAGGCTTTTGAGCAGTTGGTTCTGGCCGGCGATGGCCTTGAGCGCGGCCAGGGCATCGGCTTCGCTCTGGCCGTCGCTGCCATCGAGCACGCTGGTGCCCTTGATGGAGTCCGGGATTACCGCAGCGGTGAGGGCTTCCAGGCTGTCGAAACCAAGGGTTTGCAGCAGCGCCTGCTCGTCCTCGGCGCGGGGGCCGATGTGGCGGCCGATGAATTCGTTATCGGTGGTCAAAGCAACGTCGAAAGGCATGTTGCGTCTCCTCAGGCTTGTGCGGCGATGAGTTGATCGTAGGCGTTCTGGTCGAGCAGGCCATCCAGTTGGGCGGCGTCGGCGGGCTTGAAGCGGAAGAACCAGCCACGGCCCAGCGGGTCTTCGTTCACCAGCTCGGGTTTGCCCTCGAGCGCCGGGTTCACCTCAAGAATTTCACCGTCGAGCGGCATGTTGATGCTGCTCGCTGCCTTTACAGACTCCAGCACCGCCACTTCTGCGTCAGCGGCGTGATCGCCGGTGTCTGGCAACTGCACAAATACCACGTCACCCAGTGCTTCCTGAGCGAACGCGGTGATACCCACCGTCACGCTGCCGTCCGCTTCGGCACGCAGCCACTCATGCTCATGGGTAAAACGCAAAACGCTCATGCAACACTCCTGAAGGCCGATACAGGGCCGAAAACAAGTGCCCGTGTGGGCTGGATTGCAGGGGCTGTTGCAATTTGGTTGCCAAGCGGGGCAAAGGGCTGGTTTTGTTGGGCGCCGCTGGATCATTGAAACAGCGTGAGGAACGGCGGTGTAGCGGTTCCGTTACGGTTTTAAGCGAAGTCAGCGCCTGGGCGGCCTGGGGGGGGTGTAACGTGATAAATACACCGTATTGAATTCATTACGGGGGCGTCACGATTATGTGGACGGCCGGGAAGACCAACAGAAAGACCAGGGTTCATTACTCCCTCTGCCCCGGTATCCCATACTTGCGCAGCCGATTGGCGATGGCGGTGTGCGAGGTGTGTAGCCTGGCGGCGAGCTGGCGGCTGGAAGGGTAGTCGGCGTAGAGCTTTTCCAGCAGTGCGCGTTCGTAGTCGTCCATGGCCTGTTCCAGGCTTTGCACATCCCGGTCCCGGTGTTGGGCTACCGAAGTGCCAGCAATGTCCAGGTCGCCAATGTCCACCAGCGTACTTTCGCAGATGGCCGCAGCGCGGAAGATCACGTTCTGGAGTTGGCGAACATTGCCCGGCCAGCGATTGCCGAGCAGCGCCGGATAGGTGCCGGGCGCCAAACGGCACACCGGCCGGCCGATCTGCGCGCAGGCCTGGCGCATGAACCAGCGCGCCAGCAACAGGATGTCCTGCCCCCGGTCGCGCAGCGGCGGCACGTCTAGGTTGAGTACATTGAGCCGGTAGTACAGGTCTTCGCGAAAGCTCCCCTCGCTGACCATTTTGTTCAGGTCCCGGTGCGTGGCGCTGAGAATACGCACGTTCACCTTCACTTCGCGCTCGCCGCCCACGCGGCGGAAGCTGCCGTCGTTGAGGAACCGCAGCAGCTTGGCCTGTAGGTACGGAGACATCTCGCCGATTTCATCCAGAAAGACCGTTCCCTGATGCGCCAGCTCCATCAAGCCGGGCTTGCCGCCGCGCTGCGCGCCGGTGAACGCGCCCGGGGCATAGCCAAACAGTTCACTCTCGGCAAGGTTCTCCGGCAACGCTGCACAGTTGAGCGCCAGGAATGGGGCGTTGTGGCGTGCACTGGCCGCATGGCACGCCCGCGCTACCAATTCCTTGCCGGTGCCGGTTTCGCCCTGAATGAGCAAGGGCGCATCCAGCGTTGCGATACGTTGCGCGCGCGCCTTGAGTTGGCGAATGGCAGCGGACTCTCCCAGTAGCGCCTCGAAGCCTTCGGCATGGTCGTGGTGCAAGGCCGCCAGGCGCTCCCCGATCCGGTTGGGCGGGTAGAGCGTGAGCAGCGCCCCGGCGTTGGGGATGGGCGTGGCCTCCAGCAGCAGCGGCTCGCCTTCGACCGCCACTTCTCGCAGCGGCAGGCGAAACCCGTTTTCCAGCAAGGCCGTCATCACTGCAGGGTCGTTGAACAGCTCGCTCAGCGGTTGGCCCGCGAGGTCGCGCCCATACAGCGACACCATGGCGGGGTTTGCCAGCAGTACCGTGCCGGCCGTATCCACCGCCAGCACCGGGTCGCTCATGGCGGCCAGCAGCGCGTCGAGCTGCAAATGCCGGCGCTGGCCGGGCAGCATGTCTACCACCGTGACGGCAGTCACGCCTTGCACGGCAAACAACGCCCCGCGCAGCTCATCCAGCACCGCCGGGCTGAGCGTGGGCGCGTCGATGTAGACATTGGGCGGGACCATTTCCACGGCATCCAGGTTGAGGTTGCGCGCGCCCAGCAGGGCAAGCACCTCCTGGGTGATACCGACGCGGTCTTGGAAACTTACGTGAATGCGCATAGGGGGCGGGCGGGCCTGAGCGGCAGAAGCCGCGAATTATGCCTTGCCCTCAGGTATGAAGGAACCGCTGCCCGCGCTTGCCTACGGTGTGGGCAAGTGCGCAGGGTCGACCGGGTCGCCGGGTGAACGCTGCAGTTTGTTCTGAATGTCAGCGAACATGGCGTCGTACTGCTTGTGAATGCTGATGGGTAGCACCTGGGTTGCCGGCATGCCGTGCTGGCGCGCCAGGTGGTCGATGTCGCTGGCGAAATTGAAGGCCAGGTCCGCGGGCAGGTCCAGGCCTTCGTCCAACGGCTGCCCGGCGATATCTCCAGTAACCTGGAAGTGCATCACCGTGCCGTTGGGCTCGTCGTGAGGCTCGTAGGTGATGTCCAGCCGGTACGCAACATCGCGTGGCTGGGCTGGGATGTGTTCAAGATGCAAATGGCCCGGTTCGAACATCGATAGCGCTCCCTTGCTGAAACGCCCCGAGGGCCGGGGCGTAGACGCTAGAAGCATAGACCGCAATGGGCAATCAGACCTTGAACTGGTCCATCAGGCGCATTTGCTGGCTGGCCAGGGCGTTGAGCTGGCTGCTGACCTGTGCCGACTCCGTTGCCTGGCCGGTCAGGGTTTCGGTCACCATGCGGATTGCCGATACGTTGCGGTTCACTTCTTCGGCCACGGCGCTTTGTTCTTCCGCGGCACTGGCGATGTGCAAGTTCATCTCGCTGATCACGCCAACCGCCTCACTGATGCGGGTAAGGGCAGAGGACGCCTGGAGAATCTGCGTAGCGTTCTCCTGGGCCTTGCCTTGGCTCGAATGCATGGTCGACACCACATCGCGAGTGGCCCCCTGGATGCGCTCGATCACGTGGCGAATTTCTTCCACCGAATCCTGAGTACGCTTGGCCAGGTTACGCACTTCGTCGGCCACCACCGCGAAGCCACGGCCGCTCTCGCCAGCGCGGGCTGCCTCGATGGCGGCGTTCAACGCCAGCAGGTTGGTCTGCTCGGCAATGCTGCGGATCACTTCGAGCACGGTACCGATCTGCTCGCTGTTCACCGCCAGGGTTTCCACCTCGGCCACGGCTTTGCTTACTTCTTCGGCCAGGCCGTTGATGTCACGGGTGCTGCGCTCGATGATGCTCATGCCATCCCGTGCCGACTGGTCCGCCCCTCGTGCCGCGCTGGCGGCGTTGGACGCGCTGCTGGCCACTTCCTGAGCGGTGGCGCTCATCTGGTTCGAAGCGGTGGCCACCTGGTCGATCTCGCGGAATTGCACTTGCATGCCGTCGCTGGTCTGCCGAGCGATTTCCGAGGACTGGTCCGCCGTGGCGCGCGCCTCGGTGATACTGGTCTTGATCTGGGCAATCGTGGGTTGCAGCTTGTCGAGGAAGCGGTTGAACCAGCTCGCCAGCTCGCCCAATTCATCGCGGCGAGCGTACTGGATGCGGCGGGTGAGGTCGCCTTCGCCGCTGGCGATATCCTTGAGCATCATGGCCACGCCGGTGATCGGGCGGGTCACGCCCGAGGCCGTGAGCCACAGCAACAGCAAGCCGAGCAGGCCCGCCACGATGGCCACGGCCAGGGTTTGCAAGGTGCCGCTGGTTTGCTCGGCATCCAGCAGGTTCTGAAGTTTCATGGCATCAGCCAGCAATACATTGCGGGGCAGGTCGATCGCTACACCCCATGAAGGGGCGCCTTCTACCGGTGTTACGGGATAAATGGCGCGGATCAGGTCGCCGCGGGCGATAACCTTGGCGGTGCCACCTTGTACCAGCTGCAGGATCTCCCGGCCTTCGTCGCCGAGGGCGGTGTCGATGCGCTTGCCGAGGGTATCGGCCGCATCGCTGTTGGCGGCCAACACGCCTTTGCTGGAAAGCACCATGATGTGGCCTGCGCCGTCGAACAGCTCAGCCTTGGCCTGTACCGCGCTGACCTGAAGCGAGTTGAGGGCCAGGTCTACACCGGCCACGCCCACCACCTTGCCATCGACGCGGATGGGCAATGCGATGGTAGTCATCAGCACGGTTTTGTCGCCGATAGTGTCGGCATAGGGCTCGAGCAGGCACAGCTTGCCGCTTTGCAGGGCGCAGGTGTACCAGGTGTTGTAGGGCAGGCCGCTGGCGTTGATGTCCGACTTCACCAGGTCGTCTTCATCGATGGCGGTGTTGTTGTCGGTGCCGTCGTAGCGGCTCCAATAGCTGCCGAAGCGGCCGGTTTCGTTGGAGCCGCGTGCCAGATCGGCTACAAAGCCGGCGTCATCGCCATCAAAGGCGTCACGCTGGAAGACCGCCCACACCCCCAGCACGTCACGGTTACGCTTGAAGCTCAGCTCCAGCGCGCGGTTGGCTTCCTCACGGATGGCGCGATCGCTGAAGTCGTGGCGTTTGCCCGCGCTGCTCAGCTGGCCCATCTGCTCGGCTACATCACTGGCCAGCATCAGGTCGGCGCTGTAGGCCTTTTGCAGCGAAGCGGCTTTTTCCGCCGCCTGCGCCAGCAGCAGCTTCTCGACGCTACGGGTGAGCATCCGCTCGCTCGAGTCGCTGACCAAGGCATTGTTTTGCCGGCTTTGGTAAATATTCATGCCCACCACGGTGGCGACCACGGCAACAAGACATAGCCCCGCCAAGAGGACTATCTTCAAACGGATAGAAAGTGACTGCAGCATGGGGCGCGCTCGTAATGGGTGAGGTGATCAGCGAGGGGCTGTGGCGCACCCCGCAAGCCGAACGTTCGACTACCTCACCGCATCGGCAAGCCATACAAGGACTTTAAATATTTTAGACAGGCGGTTATTGCTTGTTGGATCCTTTTACCCCTTCGGGGCGCGACCAGATCCACAGGTTCACCAGCACCATGCCACCGATGGCCGCATAGATCGCCCAGTAATGGCGCAAGGTCAGCCACATGATCACGGCGCACGCCAGCATGCTGAAGGTCGCGGCCAGTTTCGACCGCCGTGTGATCACCTTGCCGTTACGCCAGTTGCGGATGATCGGGCCGAACACCTTGTGGTGCTCCAGCCAGGCAGCAAGCCTGGGCGAGCTGCGGGTAGCGGCCCAGGCGGCAATCAGCACGAACTCGGTAGTGGGCAGGCCTGGGACGAAAATGGCAATGATGCCGATGCCCAGGCATACGTAAGCCAGCACGCCGTAGAGAAGGCGGGCGAGCCGCGAGCGGTTGGGGGGAAGCTGGGCGGTCATCGGCACCGTGCAGAGATGGGGCCCGGCCACGCCGAGGGCGGGCCGGGCAATGAATTCAAGCCTGTGCACGGGCAAAGGCCGTTTGCAGCAATACAGTAAAGCGCTCAAACGCCGCGAGCGCGCCTGCCTCGGCGAGCTGCTCCTCACGTTCGTCCAGCGCCACGGCATCCAGCGCTTTGACAAAGGCCTTCCAGCCCGCCGCCCGGCCCCCTTCGGGTTCGGCCAGATGGCGAGCCCCCTGCGTAGGCGACAGCCCGAGGGCCTCGGCGCGCTTGAGGAGGAACGCGGCGCCGAGTTTCGACCCTTCAGAGACAAAAATCCAGCCCAGCGATTCGCCGAGGGACAAACCCGCCGGCGCGCCGGGCACCGCGGCAGGTAGCTCTACCTGCAAATATGACAGGTCTGCGCGGGCCTGCTCCAGACGGCAGCGCGAGGGCAGATCGGGGAAATGGATTACCAGGCGAGGGTTGTTATAAAGCGTTTCGAGCTCGGCCTGGAACTGGTACTGGGCCGTCACGAAGCGGCTGAAGCCTTCGATCGAATCGAAGGGTGCCTGGGCCTTCACCAGCCTGTCGAGCACTTCGTGAGGGGCATGGGTGGCTTGGCTCAGCCGTTGCGAGCGTAGCGGATGTGCGAGGGTTTGCTGCGCGAAGGTGGCGTTTGCGTTCATGGGTTCGCTCCAGAATTCGAAGGTGCCGGGCGGCAACACAGCCCGGCAAGGTGTCAGATGTCCCACACCAGGTTGACGGAGACATTGCGGCCGGGCTGGGTGAGGCGGTCCAGGTTCGCGGGTGCGGTCACTGCCGCTTCGCCCACGCTGTCGTAGCCACGCACGTCATCCCACAGCCAGTATTTCTTGTCGGTCAGGTTGTACAGGCCGGCGTTCACGGTCAGGTCGTCGCTGAGCTTGTAATAACCGGTGAGGTCCAGCGTGCCGAACCCCGGCGTCTTGAACAGGGTGCCGCCATCGGGGGTGTTGAAGCTGCTGCCATCGACACGGGTTTTGCGTTTGACCAGTGTCCAGCTCATCAGCCCGCCGTAGCGCGGTTGCTCGTAGCCCAGCCCAAGCACGCCGGTGAGAGGGTTGATGCTGTTGATGGGCTGGCCGGTATCGTCGTTGCGCCCACGGGCATAGGCGAGTGAGCCCTGGCTGTAGAACCCCTCCGGCGCGCCGAAACGGTCCAGGTTCAAGCGGCCCTTGAGCTCCACACCGCGAATGCTGGCACGGCGAATATTGCTGCTTTGGAAGGTGACTGCGTCGTAGGCACCATTCAGTTGGTTTTCATCTATGAAGTCGCGGTATTTGTTGTAGAACAGGGCCAGTTCAAAGCTGCCGGTGTCGTAGTAGCCGCGCAGGCCGGTTTCGAAACTGCGGCTTTTTTCGGGCTCCAGGTCGGGGTTGGGTTCTACCCGGTAACCGCCAGCGGCATTCTCGAAGCGACCGTAAAGCGCCTTGGCCGTGGGCGTGCGGAAACCTTCGGCGTATTGGCCATACCAGCTTGTGTTCTCGGTAAACGCGTAGGTAATCCCCAGCTTGGGGGACAGGCGGTGCCAGGTTTTCGTTTCGTCGCTGAACGTGGCGTCGGTAGCGGTGATGGTGTTCAGGAATTCATCCGTGAGGTGCGGGCTCAGACGGGTGTAGTCGTAGCGCGCGCCCGGCAGGAATGACCAGTTGCCCACGCGGATTTCATCCTGGGCGAACACGCTGAAGGTATCCACGGTCGGGTCCGGAAAGTCACTTTCCGGCGCCAGGTAATCATCGGCACTCGGGCTGCCCGCTCTGCAGTTCAACCCATTGGCCAAACAGGTGCCGTACCCCGAACGCAACCCGGTCACCTTCTGGCGCTTGAGCGTTGCGCCATAGGTAAGGTCGTGATCCGTGGCGCCGAGGGTGAAGGCTTTCTCCAATTGGCCGTCGAAAATCCACTGGCGGTCCTTGTAGGTGGTATCGCGGTGGCGCAGCACCTGACGGGTGCGGGGAACATACAGCTCGTCGGTCTGCTCGTCGGTCTTGGCCAACTGGTAGTTCAGGCTCCACTTGGCTTCGTCCGCCAGCAGGCTGTTCAGGCTGAAGCTGTGGGCGATGCCGAAGCGCTCGCGGGTAAGGGTGTCGTCTGTGTTGCGCGAGCGGTACATGCCGCTCGCAGCGCCATAGATGAAAGGCCCGCCCACCGCGCTTTTGATGTCGGCTTCGGTCTCGCTTTTGTATTTCTCGTAGGTGAGCACCACGCGGCCGTCGTCGGTGTAGTTCCAGCCAGCCTTGGCCAGCACGCTGCTGCTGCGCACGTCCTGCGGGTTGGCTGCGGTGCGAGCCAGCCCGGTGCCATGGTCGCTTCCGTAGGATTGCGTTTCATGGCCGTCGCGTTGGCTGAGGTGCAGCAAGCCATCGAAAGCCCCGTGGCGCCCGGCGAAGGTGCCGGACTTGAGCCAGCTGTTGTCGCGGGAGCTGTAACCGGCCTTGAGCCGCGCGCCCAGGGCTTCTCCGGGTTTGATGATGTCCTCGGGGTCGAGCGTGTAATAGCTCACGGCGCCGCCAATGGCTGTGCTGCCGTAAAGGGACGAACTGGGGCCGCGCAGGATTTCCATTCGCTTGATGATTTCGGGATCTACGTAATTGCGCTGGGTTTGTGCGTAAGGGCCGAAGAAATAGCTTTCCGGAATCGCCACGCCATCCACCTGGGTAAGAATGCGATCGCCATCGATGCCGCGGATGTTGTAGCCGGTAAGCCCGGAACGCTGCCCGGCACCGCCCACGCTCACGCCTGGCTCGTAGCGCACGGCATCGTGGATGGTGTTGACGTTGTCCCGGTCCAGGCTTTGCCGCTCGATCACGCTCACGCTCCCCGGTACCTCGCTAACGGCCTGCGCGCGGCGGGTGGCACTGACGGTGACGGGCGCCAGCTCCACTGCGGCCTGACGCGTGAGCACCACCGAGTTGTCACCCACCTTGCGGTAGGAAAGCCCGGTACCTTTGAGCAATTGGGCCAGGGCTTCCTCGGAGGCATAGTGGCCGGTGACGCCGCTGGACATCACATTCTGGCCGAACTCTGCCGGCAGCCCGGACTGCCAGCCGGTGACCAGGCTAAAGGCATTGAGCGCTGCGGGCAGTGGCTGTGGAGCGATACGAAAATCGCGGCTGTCGCCAAGTTGCGCCTGGGCTGCGGTACTTAGCGCGGCCGTGAGGGCAAACAAGGCGCCGGGAAGCAGGGGATGATGCATGAAAGGCTCCGTCTTGATGCGAATAATTTGCATTGGCAAGAAGACGAGACGAATGAACGGCGTAAACGCGTAAAAAAAAACCTGGCGCCTGCTATGAAAGGGTACGCGGGCTGTGAGGGGTTCAGTTCAGCAGCATCACGCCAGGAAGCTCCCGAAGGCTTGCCGCAGTGACTTGAGCCAGCGCACGAAGGGCGGCAGCGGGGTCCTGCACATTGTAATTACCGGTGATACGCCGCTCGCCAAGGGCATCGTTGGCCATCACGATCCAGCCAGGGTAATAACGGCTGAGCTCCGCGAGCACCTGCTTGAAGGGGCGGTCAACGAACACCAGTCGCCCTCGCAGCCAGGCGAGGTCTTCGTCCGGATGCAGCGGGGCAGGGCGGCCGAAACCCGAAGCATTCAGGCTTACGCCCATGCCCGCAGGCACATTGAGGGTTTGCCGGGCGCCTTCCAGTTGCACTTCGCCACGCGCCACCTGCACCCGCGTTTCGCCCTTCATCAGGCGTACGGTGAACGTGCTGCCATTGGCATGTGCCACCAGAGGGCCGGCTTGCACCTCCAATGGGCGAGCGCGCCCTGGTACGTCGAACCACGCTTCGCCCTGGTAGAGGTGCGCCGAGCGCGTGTCCTCCTGGCCATCGCTGGACAAGGCCGTGTCGGTATTGAGCACCACCTGGGTGCCGTCGTTGAGGTCGAACCGCTGCCGCTCTCCCGTTGCGGTGAGGTGGTCGGCCTGCAGCCGCAGCGGCAAATTGCTCACGCCGGCTACACCAATAACCAGCATGGTCGCGACGGCATGGCGCCAGCGGCCTTTGCGTGACGGCCGGGGTTTGGCCGCGCTTCGGGGCACTTCCAGCGCCTGCGCCACGTGCGCTACGGCCTCATGGTTCCAGCCCGCGCAAGCCTTGGAGTAGGCATCGATGTTCAACGGGTTTTCGGCCAGCCAGGCATCGAAGGCCTGGCACTGCGCAGGCGTAGGGCTTTGCAGGACGATCATCCATTCCACGGCCTCTTCCAGGGCCTTGCCGGGCGATGCGTCGGTCATCGGGTGCTTCTCCTGGTTTCGATCCCCGCAGCTTAGGCGCTGATCGCGCGGGCGACTACTCACTACCGTGCCCTGTAGCGTGCAGGCATATAAGCATGATCTGCTTGAGTTCTTTCTGCACGGTGCTCGCGGATATCCCGAGTTCGTGGGCGATAGCAGGGCAGGGCTGGCCGTGAAGGCGGTTGCGCACGAAAATCTCCCGCTGTCGCGGCGTAAAGCCAGCCACCTCCGTGCTCAGGCGGCGCAACAGCCGTTCGGCATAGGCCGCGTCCTCCGCGCTGCTGCGCTCCTCGGCCACATTGTGCAAGGCGTGCGCGGGCAGTTCGGTATCCACCAGGCGGGCGTGGCGGCGCTGGGCGCGCAGGTGGTCGAGCGCCAGGTTGCGGGCAGTTTGGAACACGAAGGGTTCGAGATGATCCACGGGGCGCTCGGCCAGCGCACGCGAAACCCTGAGCCAGGTTTCGTGGAGCAGGTCCTCGGCTACGCTGGCATTACGGACCAGGCCTTGTAGCGTGCGAAGCAGGCTGAGCCGTTGGCGGAGAAACACGACATCCAGACGAGAGGGGTTCACGGGGCGACCTGACCACTTGGCAGCGGATGATAATGCTTCTCATCTGCTGCCTGGGTCAAGCCGGGTCCCCGTGGGAACCATTACCTGGCGTTACACAGGGCCAGGCAGTTATCGAGCATACGGTTGGAGAAGCCCCATTCGTTGTCGTACCAGGCCATCACTTTCACCATGCGCCCGATCACCTTGGTGTGGTTGGCGTCGAAGATGGACGACAGCGGGTTATGATTGAAGTCGCATGACACCAACGGCAAGGTGTTGTAACCCAGCACCTTCGAACCCTCGGCAGCGGCCTTCAACAGGGCATTGACTTCGTCGGCTGTCACGTCGCGCTTCACGTTCACCGTAAGGTCTACCACTGACACGTTGATCACCGGCACCCGCACGGCCATGCCGGTCAGCTTGCCTTTGAGCTCCGGCAGCACCAGGCCTACTGCTTCAGCGGCGCCGGTCTTGCTGGGGATCATCGAGTGGGTAGCGGAGCGGGCACGGAACGGGTCGGTGTGGTAAACGTCGATCAGGTTCTGGTCATTGGTATAGGCATGGATCGTGGTCATCAGGCCTTGCTCGATGCCCAGTTCACGGTCCAGCACCTGTGCCACCGGTGCCAGGCAGTTGGTGGTGCAGGAAGCGTTGGAGATGACCTTGTGCTCGGCGGTGAGGATGTGATGGTTCACGCCATAGACCACGGTGGCATCGGCACCCTTGGCCGGGGCGGAGATGATTACTTTGCCGGCGCCTGCGGTGAGGTGCGCCGCGGCTTTCTCACGATCAGTGAACAGGCCGGTGCATTCGAACACCACGTCTACGTTGTGGGCTTTCCACGGCAGGTCGGCGGGGTTGCGGATGGCCGAAACGGCAATCCGGTCGCCGTTCACGCTCAAACCCTGCTCGTCATGCTCGACGGTCGCGTCGAACGTGCCATGCACGGTGTCATATTTGAGCAGGTGCGCGTTCATGGCGCTGTCGCCCAGATCGTTGATGGCGACGACTTGCAGGTTCTGGCGGTAGCCTTGGGTATACAGTGCACGAAGGACGTTTCGACCGATGCGGCCGAAACCGTTGATTGCGATGCGAATGGTCATGGCTTTACCTACTGTCAGATTGTGAACGCTCCAGCCGAGGAATCCGAATCACCAAATCTGTTTTGTTGTTGGAATTACAAGATTATTCGCATAGAAATAGAAAACAAGCCTTTTTGATGGCAGAATTTTGTTTTATCTACAACGCGTGACCGGTACGGCTCTGTCTTTTGATCGACCCCTGGCAGTTAAGTTGAAAGTTTCACCCCAGGACGATCCGCTGCGGCGCCCGATAACGGTCCCATTTAAAGCCTGGAGTCCTACATGCATCCCCGCGTCCTCGAGGTTACCGAACGGCTGATCGAACGCAGCCGCCCCACGCGCGAGCGTTACCTGGCCATGATCCGCGCCGCCGCGACCGACGGTCCTCAGCGCGGCAAGCTGCAATGCGCGAACTTTGCCCACGGCGTGGCCGGTTGCGGCGCGGAGGACAAACACCACCTGCGCCTGCTCAATGCGGCGAACGTGGCGATCGTGTCGGCCTACAACGACATGCTCTCGGCGCATCAGCCCTACGAGCGTTACCCCGACGTGATCAAGGCCGCCTTGCGGGAAATGGGCTCGGTAGGCCAATTCGCCGGTGGTGTGCCGGCCATGTGTGATGGGGTGACCCAGGGCGAGCCGGGTATGGAGTTGTCGATCGCCAGCCGCGAAACCATCGCCATGGCCACCGCGGTGGCGCTGTCCCACAACATGTTCGACGCAGCCCTGTGCCTGGGCATTTGCGACAAGATCGTTCCGGGCCTGATGATCGGCGCCCTGCGTTTTGGGCACTTGCCGACCATCTTCGTGCCGGGCGGGCCCATGCCGTCCGGCATCTCCAACAAGCAGAAAGCCGACGTCCGCCAGCGCTACGCCGAAGGCAAGGCCACGCGTGAAGAGCTGCTGGAATCGGAGATGAATTCCTACCATGCACCGGGCACCTGCACGTTCTACGGCACCGCCAACACCAACCAGCTGGTGATGGAAGTCATGGGGCTGCACTTGCCCGGGTCGTCCTTCATCAACCCCAACACTCCGCTGCGCGAGGCGCTCACGGTCGAAGCCGCCCAGCAAGTGGTGCGCATCACCAAGGCCAGCGGCAACTTCATGCCGCTGGGCGAAATCGTCGACGAGCGCGCGCTGGTCAACGCCTGCGTGGCCTTGCATGCCACCGGTGGTTCCACCAACCACACCTTGCACCTGCCAGCGATCGCCATGGCGGCGGGCATCCAGCTCACCTGGAAAGACATGGCCGACCTGTCCGAGGTGGTGCCCACGCTGTCCAACGTGTACCCGAACGGCAAAGCGGACATCAATCACTTCCAGGCAGCCGGCGGCATGGCGTTCCTGATCCGCGAGCTGTTGAGCGCCGGGCTGTTGCACGAAGATGTGAACACCGTACTGGGCAAAGGCCTGGCCGCCTACACCCGCGAGCCCTTCCTGGACAATGGCAAGCTGGTATGGCGCGATGGCCCGAGCGATAGCCTCGAAGAAGCGATCCTGCGCCCGGCCAGCCGCCCCTTCTCCAATGAAGGCGGGCTGCGGGTTATGGAAGGCAACCTGGGCCGCGGCGTGATGAAAGTGTCGGCCGTGGCGCCGGAATTCCGCGTAGTGGAGGCCCCTGCCCGGGTATTCGAAGACCAGCAGGAACTGGCCGATGCGTTCAAGGCCGGTGAGCTGGAGCGCGACGTGGTAGCGGTGGTGCGCTTCCAGGGGCCACGGGCCAACGGCATGCCGGAACTGCACAAGATGACCCCCTTCCTCGGCGTGCTGCAGGACCGAGGCTTCAAGGTGGCGCTGGTTACTGATGGACGAATGTCTGGTGCATCGGGCAAGATCCCGGCCGCGATCCATGTCTGCCCGGAAGGGGTGGACGATGGCCCGCTGGCCCGCGTGCGCGATGGCGATATCATCCGCGTCGACGGCGCGACCGGAAGCCTTGAGCTCAAGGTCGATCCGGCCGAGTTCGCCGCCCGCGAGCCTGCGGTGCCAACCATCGACAGCAGCGTGGGCTGCGGTCGTGAACTGTTCAGTTTCATGCGGGTGGCGTTCAGCTCGGCCGAGCAGGGCGCCAGCGCCTTTACCTCGGCTTTGGGAGCCCTTAAATGACATTGGCACTGGTAGGTGACATCGGTGGCACCAACGCTCGTTTCGCCCTGTGGGAAAACGATGCGATGCGCGCGGTGCAGGTTTTCTCCACCGCCGACTACACCAGCCCCGAGCAAGCCATTGCGCAGTACCTGAAAGACCAGGGCCTGGCCGCGGGCGCGGTCTCTCAGGTGTGCCTGGCGGTTGCCGGGCCCGTGGACGGCGACGAGTTCCGCTTCACCAACAACCACTGGCGGCTTAGCCAGAAGGCCTTCTGCAACACGTTGCGGGTAGAGCGCCTGCTGTTGATCAACGACTTCACCGCCATGGCGCTGGGCATGACCCAGCTACAGGAAGGTGAATTCAGGACCGTGCGCGAAGGCCGTGCCGACCCGCGCCGCCCGGCCGTGGTGATTGGCCCGGGTACCGGCCTTGGGGTTGGCACCTTGCTCAACCTCGGGGGCGGGCACTACATGGCCTTGCCAGGCGAGGGCGGCCATGTGGACCTTCCGGTGGGCAATGCCCGTGAAGCCAGCCTGCGCCAGCACATCCAGGACGAGATCGGCCATGTGAGCGCCGAAACCATCCTCAGCGGCGGCGGCCTGTTGCGGTTGTACCAGGCGATCTGCGCGCTGGACGACCACCCGGTGAAAGCGGCGCAGCCATCACAGGTAACCGAACTGGCGCTGGCAGGCGACCCCGTGGCCGAGCAGACCATCGACCAGTTCTGCCGCTTCCTCGGGCGGGTGGCTGGCAACAACGTGCTTACCGTGGGTGGGCTCGGTGGGGTGTATATCGTGGGCGGGGTAATCCCTAAATTCATCGAGCGTTTTCTGGCCAGCGGCTTCAACGAGAGCTTCGGCGACAAAGGCTGCATGAGCGGATATTTCTCAAATGTGCCGGTATGGGTTGTGACCGCCGAGTTCTCGGGCCTGATCGGGGCAGGAGTGGCCTTGCGGGAAGGGCCGCTCTGAGCGTCTAATCGGCGTCGAACGGGCGACGACCCGGGATGACGGGGAATGACCGCTTTGACCACTGCCGGAAAGACCATCCTCCTGGTGGATGATGACCAGGACATTCGCGAACTGCTGACCACCTACCTGGGCCGTGCCGGCTTTCAGGTACGGGCGGTCGGCGATGGCCAGGGTTTTCGCGAAGCGTTCAACGCAGCCGGCGTGGACCTCGTCATCCTGGACATCATGCTGCCCGACGAGGACGGCTTCAGCCTGTGCCGGTGGGCCCGGCAGCACCCCCGCCAGGCACAGGTGCCGATCATCATGCTCACCGCCAGCTCCGATGAGGCCGACCGTATCGTCGGCCTTGAGCTGGGCGCGGACGATTACCTGGGCAAACCCTTCAGCCCCCGCGAACTGCAAGCCCGGATCAAGGCGCTGCTGCGACGGGCGCAATTTGGCAGCGAACGCACCAGCGAACTGCTCGCCTTCGACGAGTGGCGGCTGGACGTTGTAAGCCACCGCTTGTTCCACGTGGACGGCGAAGAAGTGATCCTCTCTGGCGCTGATTTCGCCCTGCTCAAGTTATTCCTTGACCATCCTCAGCAGATTCTTGATCGCGACACCATTGGCAATGCGACCCGCGGGCGAGAGCCCATGCCGCTGGACCGCATCGTTGACATGGCCGTCAGCCGCCTTCGCCAGCGCCTGCGTGATACGGATAAACCGCCGCGGTTGATCCGTACCGTGCGGGGCAGTGGTTACCTGCTGGCGGCCAACGTTGTCGCGGCGTAAGCGGCTACCGCTGCCGCGCTCGCTGCTGGGGCGCATGCTGCTGCTTACCCTGTTGGCCGTTCTGTTCGCCCAGGCGTTGTCCAGCGTGATCTGGCTGTCGCAGCTGCGCGAAACCCAGCTCGAGGGCCTGGTCACCAGCGCCCGTAGCCTTGCGCATTCGATGTCGGCCAGCGTGAGCTATTTCCGTTCGCTGCCGTTGGCCTATCGCCCTTTGGTGCTGGACCAGCTGCGCAGCATGGGCGGCACACGGTTTTTCGTGTCCCTCAATGACAAACCGCTGAGCATGCGCGTACTGGAACCGTCGCCACGTCGGCAGGCGGTGATCAACGCCGTGGAAGCGGTATTGCATCAACAGCTTGGCGAGCAGGTGAGCCTGACGGTGCAGTTCGTGACGCCTCAGGACTTGCGTATCTTCAACAGCGGCCTGGCCCTGGACGATCTTCCACGTTCCTGGGCGCACTACGCCCTGACCCTGGAGCCCGTGAACCCGCCCGTGATGGTCACCCAGATCCGCCTGGGCGACGGCGAGTGGCTATACATTGCCTCACTCTTGCCCGAGCCCTATACCAGCCTCGACGAAGAAGGCCTGCCGGCCCAGCAGCTTCTGTTCATCGCCCTCACCAGCGCCTTTTTGCTGGTGTTCATCGGGTTGCTGGTGCACTGGCAAAGCCGGCCCCTCAAGCGCCTCGCCCGTGCCGCGCGGGAGCTGTCCCTGGGTGCGGAGCCTGATCAGCCCCTGGCGGAGGGAGGCGGCAGCGAAGTGGTGGAGGTGAGCCGAGCCTTCAATGCCATGCGCGAACGCATCAGCCGGTACCTCACCGAGCGCAGCCAGCTGTTCAGCGCCATATCCCATGACTTGCGCACACCGATCACGCGGCTTCGCCTGCGCGTGGAACTGCTCGAAGACGAAGCCCTGCATGCCCGCTTCAATCGTGACCTTGACGAGTTGGACCTGCTGGTAAAAGGCGCCTTGCAGTGCGTGAAGGACACCGACATCCATGAAAACATCGAGCGGGTGGACCTGAACCAGGTGCTCGATTGCCTGGTGGAGCCGTATCTGGGGCCCGTGGGCAACGGCCGGGTGACCATCAATGGCCGCGCACGCCGGGTGTACCGGGGCAAGGCGCTGGCGCTCAAGCGTTGTATGGGCAACCTGATCGACAACGCGCTCAAGTACGGCGACCGTGCCCATCTGTTCGTGGAGGACTCGGCCAAGGCGTTCGTGCTGCATGTGGATGACGAAGGGCCGGGGGTGCCGGCACAGCGCCTGGAGACCGTGTTCGAGCCTCATGTGCGCCTGTCCAGCAACCAGCAGGGTTACGGCCTGGGGCTTGGGATTGCACGCAATATTGCCCACAGCCATGGCGGTGAAGTGACCCTGCAGAACCTGCGCGAAGGTGGGTTGCGGGTAACCCTGTACCTACCCCGACAGTAACCCGTTATCCGCCAGGTAAAACGTCACAATATGGTGACATTTCAAAACCGCTTCGTTACGCGGGCACTCTTGCAGCTTGGTTACACTCGGCCCGCGAACAATAAAAACGCAGGGTTCCCATGGAAAGGCACCAACCCCGATTCAATACCTGGCTGGCCGCGCCTGCGCACCAGCAATGGCTTGGCGCCGAGGCTTGCAGGCTGGCACGGTTTGCCCGGGCCGCGCAGCTCGAGGAGGGCTTCGGCCCGCTGGACGAGCGTGGCCAGTTGGCGAGCGACCAAGCGCAAACTCTCATCACCACACGAATGACCCATAGCTTCGCGCTGGCGCACCTCAGCGGCTTGCCCGGTTACGGTGAGCTGATCGACCACGGCATCGCCGCGCTCGAAGGCTGCCTGCAGGATCCTACCCATGGCGGCTGGTATGCCCTTGCCGATGGCGCGCAAGATACCGGCAAGGCCGCCTACCTCCACGCCTTCGTCGCCCTTGCCGCCAGCTCTGCGGTGGTAGCGGGCAGGGCCGGCGCCGAGGCCCTCCTGGCCAAGGCCATAGACGTGATCGAGCAACGGTTCTGGTGTGAAGCGCAAGGCGCCATGCGCGAATCCTTCGACCAGGCCTGGGCTGCCGAAGAAGCTTACCGCGGCGCCAACAGCAACATGCATAGCGTGGAGGCGTTCCTGGCCTTGGCGGATGTAACCGGTGATGCTGTGTGGCTGCAGCGTGCCTTGCGCATCAGCGAGCGGGTTATCCACGCGCATGCAACCAGCAATGGTCATCGCGTGATCGAGCATTTCGATCCCGACTGGCAGCCCTCGCTGCATTACAACCAGGCCCGCCCGGCTGACCCGTTCCGCCCGTATGGCAGCACCCCTGGCCATGCCTTCGAGTGGGCCCGGTTGCTGCTGCACCTCGAAGCCGCACTCGAGCGCCGAAGCCTTCCTGCGCCGGGCTGGTTGCTGGCTCACGCCCGAAGCCTGTTCGCTACCGCGTGCCGTACCGCCTGGCACATAGATGGCGCGCCAGGGCTGGTGTATACGCTGGATTGGGACGACCAGCCGCTGGTGCGCCAGCGCATGCACTGGGTTCACGCCGAAGCCAGCTCGGCAGCCGCTGCGCTGCTCAGGCGTACCGCCGAGCCCGACTATGAACAGTGGTACCGCGTGTTCTGGGATTTCACCGAGCGCTTCCTGATCGACCTGGAGCACGGGAGCTGGCATCACGAGCTTGATGCCGGCAACCGGCCCAGTGCCGAGGTATGGGGCGGCAAGCCGGACCTGTACCACGCGCTTCAGGCGGTGCTGTTGCCAGGCCTGCCGTTGTCCTTGAGCCTGGCCAGCGCAGTTGCCAGTGGCGGGACAATTGTCACGGCTCGGTGACAAACGCGCGTCCTTTCGTTACCCGTTGCGCTAAATACCCTGCTTAAACTTCCCGCAGCGCAAGCGCCAGACTTGCAATGCATAACAACAAAAAGGTACTTCGATGAACGCGATCAATCGCCTCGCCGCTGTTGTTTCTCTCGCCACGCTATTCCCCTTCGCTGTGCATGCCGCCGATGGCAAAGGCACCGTCGAGGTCGTGCATTGGTGGACCTCGGGCGGCGAAAAGGCTGCTGTTGATGTACTCAAGGCTCAAGTAGAAAAAGACGGCTTCACCTGGAAAGACGGCGCTGTTGCCGGTGGCGGCGGTTCCACTGCCATGACCGTGCTCAAAAGCCGCGCCATGGCCGGTAACCCGCCCGGCGTTGCGCAGATCAAAGGCCCCGACATCCAGGAATGGGGCAGCACTGGCTTGCTGAACCCGGACGCGCTCACCGACGTTGCCAAACAGGAAAACTGGGACGGGCTGCTGTCGAAGAAAGTCGCCGATACCGTGAAGTTCGAAGGCAAGTACGTTGCCGTGCCGGTGAACATCCACCGGGTGAACTGGCTGTGGATCAACCCGGAAGTCTTCAAGAAAGCCGGCATCGCCAAGGCGCCTACCACCCTCGAAGAATTCTACGCCGCCGGCGACAAACTCAAGGCCGCTGGCTTCATCGCCCTGGCTCACGGTGGTCAGCCTTGGCAGGACAGCACTGTCTTCGAAGACGTCGTGCTCTCGGTCATGGGCGCCGATGGCTTCAAGAAAGCCTTCGTGGACCTGGACGAAAAAACCCTGACCGGCCCTGAAATGGTGAAATCCTTCACCGAGCTCAAGAAAGTCGCCACCTACATGGACGCCAACCGCGCGGGCCGTGACTGGAACCTCGCCGCTGGCGACGTGATCGACGGCAAGGCCGGCATGCAGGCCATGGGTGACTGGGCCAAGAGCGAGTGGACCGCCAAGCACAAGGTAGCCGGCAAGGACTACCAGTGCGTGCCGTTCCCGGGCACCGACAAGGCCTTCACCTACAACATCGACTCCCTCGCGGTGTTCCTGCTCAAGGACAAGAACAACATCGCGGCGCAGCAGGACCTGGCCAAGGTCGCGTTGGGCACCGATTTCCAGAAGGTCTTCAGCATTAACAAAGGTTCGATCCCCGTTCGTACCGACATGCAGAACGACATGGAAAAACTCGGCTTCGACAGCTGCGCTCAACAGGCGGCCAAGGACTTCCTGGCCGACGACAAGAGCGGTGGCCTGCAGCCGAGCATGGCGCACAACATGGCAACCTCGCTGGCAGTTCAGGGCGCGATATTTGACGTAGTCACCAACTACATCAACAACCCGGGTGCAGACCCGGCCGCGGCCGCCAAGCAACTGGCAAGCGCTATCAAAAGCGCCAAGTAACCTGCCGAGCCAACCTGCACCGTGGTCACGAGCATGACTGCGGTGCAGGCCCCGAACCCGAATGCTTCTAGCGGACACAAGTCATGAGCTCAGTAGCGGTCTTGAGCAAAGCGTCACCCCTGGATGCCCTCCAGCGCTGGCTACCCAAGCTGGTGTTGGCACCGAGCATGTTGATCGTGCTGGTGGGCTTCTATGGTTACATCATCTGGACGTTCGTGCTGTCGTTCACCAGTTCCACCTTCATGCCAAATTACAAATTCGTTGGCCTGCAACAGTACGTGCGCCTGCTGGACAACGATCGCTGGTGGGTCGCCAGCAAGAACCTGGCAATATTCGGCGGTATGTTCATCGCCATCAGCCTGGTGATCGGTGTATTCCTCGCGGTGCTGCTGGACCAGCGCATCCGCCGCGAAGGCTTTTTGCGCACCGTTTACCTGTACCCCATGGCGCTGTCGATGATCGTCACCGGCACCGCCTGGAAGTGGCTGCTCAACCCAGGCCTGGGCCTGGACAAGATGCTGCGCGACTGGGGCTGGGAAGGCTTCAGGCTGGACTGGCTGGTGGATCAGGACCGAGTGATCTACTGCGTGGTGATCGCTGCCGTGTGGCAGTCCTCGGGCTTTGTGATGGCGTTGTTCCTCGCCGGCCTGCGCGGGGTGGACAGTTCCATCGTGCGCGCGGCCCAGGTAGACGGCGCCAGCTTGCCCACCATTTATATGAAGATCGTATTGCCGAGCCTGCGCCCGGTGTTCTTCAGCGCCTTCATGATCCTGGCGCACATCGCGATCAAGAGCTTCGACCTGGTGATGGCGATGACGGCCGGCGGCCCTGGCTATGCCTCCGACCTGCCCGCCGTGTTCATGTATTCCTTCACCTTCAGCCGTGGGCAGATGGGCGTTGGCTCGGCCAGTGCCATGCTGATGCTCGGGGCGATCCTGGCCATTCTGGTGCCTTACCTCTACTCGGAATTGCGAGGCAAGCGCCATGACTGATACTCGCCTCAAGCAGGGCCTGACCCTGGACCGCGTCGCCATCTATGCGGTGCTGCTGGTCGCCGCGGCGATTTACCTGGTGCCGCTGGTGGTGATGTTGCTCACCAGCTTCAAGTCGCCGGAGGACGTGTTTGCGGGCAACCTGCTGAGCCTTCCTCAGGTATTTACCGTAGAAGGCTGGCAGAAAGCCTGGAATACCGTGGGCGGCTATTTCTGGAACTCGGTGAAAATCACTGTTCCGGCCGTACTCATTTCCACGTTCGTGGGCGCGCTCAACGGCTATGTGCTGTCGATGTGGCGTTTCCGGGGTTCGCAGCTGTTCTTCGGTTTGTTGCTGTTTGGCTGCTTCCTGCCATTCCAGACCGTACTGCTTCCGGCTTCGTTCACCCTTGGCAAGATGGGCCTGGCCAATACCACCACCGGCCTGGTGCTGGTGCACGTGGTGTATGGCCTGGCGTTTACCACGCTGTTCTTCCGCAACTTCTATGTGAGCGTACCGGATGCACTGGTACGGGCCGCGCGGCTGGACGGCGCAGGGTTCTTCACGATTTTCGGCCGCATTCTGCTGCCGATGTCGATCCCGACCATCATGGTGTGCCTGATCTGGCAGTTCACCCAGATCTGGAACGACTTCCTCTTCGGCGTGGTGTTTGCCAGTGGCGATGCCCAGCCCATTACGGTGGCGCTGAACAACCTGGTCAATACCAGCACCGGGGTGAAGGAATATAACGTGGATATGGCTGCGGCGATGATCGCCGGGCTACCGACGCTGCTAGTGTATGTGCTGGCAGGCAAGTATTTCCTGCGCGGGCTCACGGCCGGCGCGGTCAAGGGGTAAGGCACATGGCAACGCTTGAACTGCGTAACGTAATCAAAAGCTACGGCAGCGGCTTGCCGGACACCCTCAAGGACATCCAGCTGGCGATCGACTCTGGTGAGTTCCTGATCCTGGTGGGCCCGTCGGGGTGTGGTAAATCGACCCTGATGAACTGCATCGCCGGCCTTGAGAACATCACCGGCGGCGCGATCATGGTCGACGGCGTGGACATCAGCGGCATGAGCCCCAAAGACCGGGACATCGCCATGGTGTTCCAGTCGTACGCGCTGTACCCCACCATGACGGTGCGCGAGAACATCGCGTTCGGGCTCAAGATCCGCAAGATGCCCACGGCCGAAATCGACCAGGAAGTGGCCCGCGTAGCCAAGCTTCTGCAGATCGAACACTTGCTTACGCGCAAGCCTGGCCAACTCTCGGGCGGCCAACAGCAGCGGGTGGCCATGGGGCGTGCGCTGGCGCGGCGGCCGAAGATCTACCTGTTCGACGAGCCATTGTCGAACCTGGACGCCAAGCTCCGCGTGGAAATGCGCACCGAAATCAAGCTGATGCATCAGCGGTTGCGCACCACCACCGTGTATGTGACCCATGACCAGATCGAGGCCATGACCCTGGGTGACAAGGTTGCCGTGATGAAGGACGGCATCATTCAGCAATTTGGTACGCCGAAGGATATTTATAACGATCCGGCTAACCTGTTTGTGGCAAGCTTTATCGGTTCGCCACCCATGAACTTCATTCCGCTGCGCCTGCAGCGGCGGGATGTGGGCCTGGTTGCTGTGCTGGACAGCGGCCAGGCACGCTGCGAGTTGCCCCTTGGCCTGCATACCGCAGGCCTTGAGGACCGAGAGGTGATTCTGGGTGTGCGCCCGGAACAACTGATCGTGGCAAGGGAGGCGGGCAGCGCCTTCCCCGGCCTGCGGGCGGAAGTCCAGGTCATCGAGCCTACCGGGCCCGATACCCTGGTGTTCGTGACCTTGAACGACACGAAGGTGTGCTGCCGGGTGGCCCCCGACGACGCACCGGCGGTGGGGGCGTCGCTGGATGTACGTTTCGATCCGAGCAAGGTCCTGTTGTTCGACGCCGCCACCGGCGAACGTCTGGGATTGGCGGCTGCGCCCGTGGAGCAGCCGCGCAGCGACAACGTGGCTCGTTTTACGGGCCGCTGAGTGAGCGGGTGCCAACACCCGCCGCACAACGATGAGTTCCAATAACAATAAAACGAGGGTAGCCAGGGAATGAACAAGCAAATCATCACCAAAACGAACACCTTGCGGCTGGCGCGCCAGCTTTCGGTGTTGGGCGCGATGGGGTTGGCGACCACTGCCTACGCGGCCAAGCCCTACGATGCGTCGCAATACGGCACTGGCGACTGGGGCGGGCTGCGTCATGAGCTTTACGACAAGGGTTATGACTTCACCCTGGAGTACGTAGGTGAAGCAGCTACCAACCTGAACGGCGGCTATAACGACGACCGTACGGCTCGTTACTCCGACCAGTTCGCGCTGGGCGTACAGCTGGACCTGGAAAAGCTCTTCGGCTGGCACGGCGCGGAGTTCAAGCTGGCAGTCACCGAGCGTAGCGGCCGCAACATCAGCAACGACCGCATCGGTGACCCGCGCGCCGGCACGCTCAGCTCCTCGCAGGAAGTATGGGGCCGGGGCCAAACCTGGCGCCTGACCCAGATGTGGGTCAAGCAGACCTTCCTGGACGACAAGCTGGACGTGAAATTCGGCCGTTTCGGCGAGGGCGAGGACTTCAACAGCTTCCCTTGCGACTTCCAGAACCTGGCGTTCTGCGGCTCGCAGGTGGGTAACTGGATCGGGGACATCTGGTACAACTGGCCTGTGTCGCAGTGGGCATTGCGCGTGAAGTACAACATCACGCCTGAGTTCTACGCACAGATCGGTGCCTACGAGCAGAACCCGTCCTACCTCGAAACCGGCAATGCCTGGAAGTTGAGCGGCAGCGGCACCAAGGGCGCGATCATTCCAGTGGAAGTGGTGTGGTCGCCGACTGTCAACGGCTTGCCGGGTGAGTACCGCCTGGGCTACTACTACAGCACGGCCAAGGCGAACGACGTATCCGAAGGCGAAGACGGCCAGTTGCAAGCCAGCAGTGGCGGTGCCTACCGTACCCACGGCAGCAAACATGGCGCATGGGTTGTGGTCCAGCAGCAGTTGACCAGCCACAACGGCGACGCCAGCCGCGGCCTGAGCATCTTTGCCAACGCCACCGTGCACGACAAGGCCACTACCGTCGTGGACAACTACCAACAGGTGGGCTTCGTTTACAAAGGCTTGCTGGACAGCCGTCCAAAGGATGACATCGGTGTGGGCATCGCACGTATCCACGTGAACGACGATGTGTCTGACAACGCTCGCCTGGCCAACGCCTTGAGCGGTATCGACGACTACGACAACCCAAGCTACGTGCCGATCCGCAGCAGTGAATACGACGCCGAGATCTACTACGGCTTCCACGTCACCAACTGGCTGACCGTGCGTCCCAACCTGCAGTACATCAAGCGCCCAGGTGGCGTGGATGATGTGGACAACGCACTGGTGGCTGGCCTGAAGGTGCAGTCCAAGTTCTAATCGCGTTGTCGTCGTTCCCGGGCTCACGCCAGATGGCCGGCCGCCCGGTCCTGCATGGTTAGGATCGGGTGGAGCCCGGGAATGATCTGCTCGGTTACCCCTCTTCGAGGGGATACCGGCTGGCGTTCAAGCTCTCCTTGATCTTGCGCAAGTGCGGCTGGAAGTCCGAGCCGCGGCGCAGGGTCATGCCTGTCGCCAGGACGTCGAGTACGGTGAGTTGGATAATGCGTGAGGTCATGGGCATGTAAATGTCCGTGTCCTCGGGCAACGGGATGTTCAAGCTCAAGCTGCTCGCCTGCGCCAATGGTGAACCGGCCGCAGTCAGCCCCAGCACCGACGCGCCGTTTTCCCGAGCGATGCGCGCCACTTCCACCAGCTCACGCGTGCGCCCGGTATAGGAAATGATCACGAACAGTTCGCCCGTATGCGCCACCGAGGCAAGCATGCGCTGCATCAGCACGTCCGCGTGGGCAGAGACGGCCAGATTGAAACGGAAGAATTTGTGCTGCGCATCCAGGGCCACCGGCGCCGAAGCCCCCAGGCCGAAGAAGTGGATCTGCCGGGCCTGGATCATCAGGTCCACGGCGCGGCTCACCAGTTGCGGGTCCAGCTGCTGGCAGGCGCTGTCCAGCGAGGCAATGGCGCTGGAAAATATCTTCTGCGTATAAGCGGCAGGGTCGTCGTCCGGCGCAACCGCCCGGCTTACGTAAGCCGCGCCGCTGGCCAGGCTCTGAGCCAGTTGAAGTTTGAGTTCAGGGTACCCGCTTACGCCGAACGAGCGGCAAAAGCGGTTCACCGTGGGCTCACTGACCTTGGCGGCCTGCGCCAGTGCGGCGATACTGAACCGGGTAGCTTGCTGGGGGTTGCCGAGAATGACCTCGGCAACTTTACGCTCCGCCTTGTTCAGCTCTTCGAGGCGCCCCTGGATCTGTTCCAGAAGGTTGCGCACGCGATCCATGTAATCTCCTGTGATAGCCGGCCCGCACCGCGGGTCGTTTCCCGGCACGGCAGCCGTGATGGGTGGTCTATCGTACTGATGGGCCACGGCGATCACCAGTACCCGGCGCGGCAAGCGTGGCGCTTGTTGTTTTATTACTACATTTCGACTTGATCGACGGGGTCAAAACCCGTAATACTCGTCCAACTTGATAAAAGAACCCATATCATGCTGTCGATTTCCGAACCTTGCACCTTTGCTCTCTTCGGCGCCCTCGGTGACCTGGCCTTGCGAAAACTGTTTCCGGCGTTGTACCAGCTGGAGCGCGCAGGCTTGTTGCACCCCGACACCCGCTTGTTCGCATTGGCCCGTGAGCCCGGCGAAGTCGGCGAGCACCTGGCATCGATCGAAGAGCACCTGCACGAATTCGTCCCGGCGGCAGAGCTCGAAACGGACCACCTGGAGCGGTTCAAGGCGCGCCTCGAATACCTGCATGTGGATTTCCTCCTGGCCGAAGACTACGCCGTGCTGGCCGAGCGCATCGGGCCCGCGGCCCAGGTAATCGCCTACTTCGCCACACCGGCTGCGGTGTACGGCGCCATTTGCGAGAACCTCGCGAAGGTGGGCCTGGCCGAGCGCACTCGCGTTGTGCTGGAAAAGCCCATCGGTCACGACCTGGAATCCTCGCGACGGGTGAACGATGCGGTCGCGCATTACTTCCCGGAAAACCGCGTTTACCGGATCGACCATTACCTGGGCAAGGAAACCGTACAAAACCTGATTGCCTTGCGATTCGCCAACAGCCTGTTCGAAACCCAGTGGAACCAGAACTACATCTCCCATGTGGAGATCACCGTTGCCGAGAAGGTGGGTATCGAGGGGCGTTGGGGTTACTTCGACAAGGCGGGTCAATTGCGTGACATGGTGCAGAACCACCTGCTCCAGTTGCTCTGCCTGATCGCCATGGACCCGCCTGCGGACCTTTCCGCCGATGCCATCCGTGACGAAAAGGTGAAAGTCCTCAAGGCGCTGGCGCCCATCACCGGTGAAGGCCTGAGCACCCATGTGGTTCGCGGCCAATACATTGCGGGCTACAGCGAGGGCCGCGGCGTGCCGGGGTATCTGGAGGAAGAAAACTCCAATACCCAGAGCGACACCGAAACCTTCGTGGCCCTGCGCGCCGATATCCGCAACTGGCGCTGGGCCGGGGTGCCGTTCTACCTGCGTACGGGCAAGCGCATGCCGCAAAAGCTCTCGCAGATCGTGATCCACTTCAAGGAACCGCCGCACTACATCTTCGCGCCGGAGCAGCGCCTGCAGATCAGCAACAAGCTGATCATCCGGCTGCAGCCTGACGAAAGCATTTCCTTGCGCGTAATGACCAAGGAGCAGGGCCTGGACAAAGGCATGCACCTGCGCAGCGGACCGCTGCAGCTCAATTTCTCCGACACCTACCGCAGCTCGCGCATTCCGGATGCCTACGAACGTCTGTTGCTCGAAGTGATGCAAGGCAACCAGAACCTCTTCGTGCGCAAGGACGAGATCGAATACGCCTGGCGCTGGTGCGACCAGTTGATCGCCGGGTGGAAGAAATCCGGTGATGCGCCCAAGCCGTACGCGGCGGGCTCCTGGGGCCCGATGAGTTCCATTGCGCTGATCACGCGCGATGGCAGGTCCTGGTATGGCGACATCTGAACACGGCCGCCTGAACGCTGACGGCCCAGCAACCACCACAACACGCCGGCCTCACCGGTGCCCCAGAGCCAAGGATCAGCCGTTATGACGCCTGAACAACAATCCCGCATGGCGGACAAGGTCAAACTCATCGACGAGATGGCGCAACGTGCGCGCATTCTGCCGGTGATAGTCATCAATTCCGAAAGCGAAATCCTGCCATTGGCCGATGCGCTGGCGGCGGGTGGGCTGACCTGCCTTGAAGTGACGCTGCGGTCCCAGTACGGGCTGAAGGCAATCAAGATGCTTCGCCAGCACCGGCCGGAGCTGACCGTGGGGGCAGGAACCGTGCTGGACCGGCAGATGTTTGCCGCGGTGGAAGAAGCGGGCGCTCAGTTCGTGGTAACGCCAGGCGCCACCCAGGACATGCTCCAGGCAGGTGTGGAGAGTGCGATCCCGCTCTTGCCAGGGATCGCCACAGCCTCGGAAATCATGATGGGTTATGCACTGGGCTATCGCCGCTTCAAGTTGTTCCCCGCAGAGATCTGCGGTGGCGTTGCGGCAATCAAGGCTTTCGGTGGCCCGTTTGGCGACGTTCGCTTCTGCCCCACCGGTGGCGTGAACACCGGCAATGTGAAGGCCTACATGAGCTTGCCGAACGTGATGTGCGTGGGCGGTACATGGATGCTCGACAAGGCGTGGATCAGCGGCGGGGAGTGGGACAAGGTCGAACAATGCAGCCGCGAGGCCGTTGCGTTGTTCTGATACAGCATTGTTGCTCGTTTCATGGCTTTTAGGTGCGCTTGGTCGGCGCACCTTTTTTTATTCCGCGGCTCGGTGCTTCAGCCTCAGTGGGGCCAGCAAGTCGTTCAGCCCGTTGTGATCGATCTCGTACATCAGCGCCAGCAAGGCGCCTAGTTCCCCGTGGGGAAAACCCTGCCGAGCGAACCAACCCAGATAATTGCCTGGCAGATCCGCCAGCAAGCGGCCCTTGTATTTACCGTAGGGCATCCTGGTGGTTACCAATGCCTCAAGTTTTTGGAAATCCATTATTTGGTGCCGTGTTGTTTCGCGAGATAGTAAGCTGCTGCATGCATTTTGCAATGTAGCAAAAACAGGATATTGCATTCGGAATGGTAGCGTAAAACCAGGCTGGTCTATAACGCATTGATTTCATTGACTAACCGTAATTGAACAAGGCTGGCACGAAGTCTGCTCTTTCTCTCCCAAAGCATACTGCCAAGAGGAAGATTAAAATGACCAAGTCTGGAGAAGATGTTGTATCGGTACTCAACCGTTTGATCGAAACCTGCAAAGACGGTGAGGAAGGCTTCAAGGCCTGCGCTGATGACATTAAAAACCCTGAACTCAAGGCGCTCTTCCTCAAGCATTCTCAGGAATGCAAAAACGCCGCAGGTGAGCTGCAAGCCGAAGTAACCGCGCTTGGCGGCAGCCCGGAAGATTCCACCAGCCTGAGCGGTGATCTGCACCGTCGCTGGGTCGACCTCAAGTCCCTTATCACCGGCAAAAGCGAAGAGGCCGTATTGAACGAGGCTGAACGAGGTGAGGACGTTGCCATCAAGGCTTACAAGGAGGCTTTGACCCAACCGTTGCCGGCGAATGTGTACGCCATCGTCGAACGCCAGTTCCATGGTGTTCAGCGCAATCATGACCAGATCAAGGCCCTGCGCAATATCGCTCGCGCCAGCTGAATCTTGCTCGTACCAGCTTAAGCTGGAATCCCTCTTACGCCGGCGTTGCCGGCGTTTTTTTTGCCTGGCTACCGGGCTCGGCGTGGCACACCTGATTACGGCCGTCGCGCTTGGCCCGATAAAGCGCCGCATCGGCTTCACAGAGCACACCTTCCAGGGTCGCGGGCAGCCGAGCCTGATCAAATGAAGCCGCCACCCCGATGCTGACGGTGAGGCGCGCGTCATCCAACTCGGTAAGTACCAAGGCTTCGATCTGATGCCGCAGCGATTCGGCCACGGCGAGGGCGCCATTCAGGCCGGTATCAACCAGCACCACCATGAACTCTTCGCCGCCATAACGTGCCGCGAGGTCCCCGGGGCGCTGCACGCTCTGGTTGATGACATCAGCCACGCGGCGCAATGCCTGATCGCCGCCGTGGTGGCCATGGCGCTCGTTGAAGGCACGGAAATGGTCCACGTCGATCATCAGCACGGCCAACCCACGCCGACTGCGCTGCGTGCGCGCCCATTCATGCTGTAGCGTGTGGTCAAGGCGCCGACGGTTAGCCAGGCCGGTGAGCCCATCGGTGGCAGCCAGCGCGGCGAGCGTGTTTTCGGAACGCCTGCCGCGGCGCAGCTCGCGCATGAACAAGACGGTAAGCCAGGCGATACCCAGACACAGCCCCAGCGTTGCCAGGCAGATGACCAGGGCGGTGCGTTGCCATGGGCCGAAGACGTCGTCGTACGCCATGGCTACGATTACCATCAACGGCAGGTCGGCTACGCGGCTATAGCTGTATATCCGTTTGATCCCGTCCAGCCCGGACGTGGACATGAAATAACCTGAAGCACCGCCGTCGAGCATGCGTCGCATGTTCGGCCAGCTGGCGAAGTTGCTGCCAATCACCGGGCCTCCGGGAGGCTCTGGCTCACGTGCGAGCATATCGCCATCGAGGTTTGCCAGGCTCACGCTGCTGCCCTTGCCAATGTTCAGACTTTTGAACAGGTCAGCGAAATAGTCCAGCCGCAACACGCTCGAGGCCATGCCGCGGAATTCGCCCCCAGGGCCCGATATCCGCCGGGTGAAGGCTACACACCAATCAAGCTCGCCCAGCTGATCTTCAAACGGACGGCTTATGTGAAGGGCCAACGAAGGCGAGGAGGCATGCTGGCGGAAATTATCCCGCTGGCTGAAATCAAACCGCCGCGGTTCGGGTGAGAGCGAATCGGCCACCACTGCGCCGTGTTGGTCTACCCATAAAATGTCGCCCCGGAGCGGTATGGAGATCGCGCGCCCGAACAACAGCTGCCGCTTGAGCGAAGGCGGCACCTGTGAAAGCTCCGGATTTTGCGAAGCATCGATCAGGCCCTGAAGCGACAGATCGTAAAGCTCGACCGTGCGCTGGATATCGCTGTCGATCAATTGTGCAACGTTATTGGCGCCACGCAGCGCAACCTCCCTGGCGCTGTCGTATTCCTCGTTGAGCAGAAACGCCACGATGCCAACAATGGTCAGGATTGCTGCCACGCTCCCGATTACAAGAGTGCGCTCGGCATTCACAGCGAGGCGGGTGATAGGGAGTGGCATGACAGCTATAACTCGAAGGCGGGGCGGGCGAGGCCATTCTAGGTAGCGCAGCCAGGGCTCACAAGGCGCAGATCACTGGCAATATGCCAGCTTGGACGGCCGGTCAATGCTCAGCTTTAAGCGTTCAGCATTAAACCCTTATGTTTCCGCGAGTTAAATCGAAGTCTTCGCAAAGCGTTGGAAGTGAATGGAGCCAACGTGTGTTTGAAAAAAGTACTCGCCGTAAAGGTTTCCGAGGGCTGAGGAGGCAGTCGATGACCTTTAGCTGACTTTTCCTACAGAAGGCTCGGAAGCTGCTGATAGATCCATTCAAGCCCGCCGGAGACACTAGCCTGCAAAATCGATAAAGAAACTGCCATGTCCATCGTCTCCAGCGTTGTACCAGGCGCATTGCTCATCAGCTTTGCCGGCGCGGTTCAGGTATTCGTTTTCCCCTTGGCCCAGGGGCCAGGCAATTACCTGTTGGGCATTGCCGGCCTGATCATCCAGCTGTAACACGCTCAACGCGGTTTTGAGCTCACGGCTTGGAACTCACAGCTCGAGCAGCCCGGATAAGGCACTCGGTGAGTTCCGGCGACGAAAACTTGGTCAGCACCGCATCCGCGCCCGCCTCATCCGCCCGCCGGCTATTCATGGCGCTGTCCAGGGACGTATGCAGGAGGATATACAACTGGTTGAAGTCAACGCTTTCACGCAGCGTGCGGGTGAGGGCATAGCCGTCCATCACCGGCATCTCGATGTCCGATACCACGATATTGATTTCCTGCGCGGTCCCTTGCAGGTCGAGCAGGCACATCATGGCGTCCTTCGCACTACGCGCGGTCTGGCATTCGATCCCGAGGCTGCGCAGGGCAAGCACCGATTGCTGCAGCGCGACCTGGCTGTCATCCACAACCAGTATGCGCGCCTGGGCCAGTAATTCGGCTTGCTCGAACGTCAGGTCTTTTGACGCGGGTTCGGGGCGGGGCGGGGCGATGCCGTGGATCACCTTCTCGATATCCAGCACCTGCACCAGCGCACCGTCCACCTGGGTGACCCCCGTAATGAAGGACCGCCCGCCAGACGCATGCGGCGGGGGAAGGATGTCTGTAGAGCGGCAGTGAATGATGCGGCTCACCGCCTGCACATGCAGGCCCTGGCGAGAGCGGCTGACGTCGGTGACGATCAGGCAGCCACCCGAAGGGTCTTCCAGCGGGCGCTCGCCAATTGCCCGGCTGAGGTCGATCACCGACAGCGACGCGCCACGCAGGGTGGCGATGCCGCGTACATGGGGGTGCGAGTCGGGAAGGCGAGTGAGCGCCGGGCAGGGAATGATCTCACTGACCTTCAGCAGGTTGATCGCCATCAGTTTGCCGCTGCGCAGGGTGAACAACAGGAGCGAGAGCGACTCGGCGTTTGCTTTGGACATATCTACCTTCTGAAGCGGGTGCGGAACGGGCCGCGGGAAATACTCAGGGTTTATCGGCCGCCGGCCGGATCGCTTGAGGGCCGCGCAACCCCGAGGCGTCGTGCCAGGCGGCTGAGGTTTGCGCGATCGAGCCCCAACTCCCGGGCAGCGTTGGACCAATGGTACCCGTGACGGTGCAGGGCAGCCTCGATCATCTCGCGTTGAAAACGGTCCACGGCCTCGCGCAAGTCGCCGTGCCCGCTCGCCGCCACCGGTGCTTGAGCGGCAATGGACGCGTGCCTGGAAGCGTCGGGGGGATGGCCGCCGGGAGCGAGATCCAGGTCCAGGTCCTGGGCCGCGAGGGTAAGGATGCGAGGGCGCGAGGGTAGCCTGCCCAGCGCACGTAACGCTGAACGGCTGATCATATGCTCCAGCTCCCTGACGTTGCCTGGCCATGGATAGGCGAGCAATGCTGCCTGGGCTTCTTCACTCAGGCGCAGGCTGTTTAGGCCCAGGCGTGAGCGGTTCTGCTCCAGAAAGTAACCGGCCAGCAAGAGAATATCCCTGCCTCGCTCCCGCAAGGGCGGAACCGGAAGCGGGTAAACACTCAGGCGATGATAGAAATCGGCCCGGCAACGCCCTGCAGCAACTTCCGCCGCCAGGTCACGATTGGTGGCCGCGATCAATCGCACCGCCACGCGATGTTCACGGTCCGAGCCCAAGCGCTGGAGTTGGCCGGTTTGAAGTACGCGCAGTAGCTTGGCCTGCACAGCCAAAGGGAGTTCGCCAACCTCATCGAGGAATAAGGTACCCCCGTCGGCCAGCTCGAATTTGCCTCGGCGGTCGCTCACGGCGCCGGTGAACGCGCCTTTCACGTGCCCAAATAGCTCGCTTTCTACCAGGGCGTCCGGTAGCGCCGCGCAATTGAGGCTTACCAAAGGCTTGGCGGCACGCCCGGACGCCTTGTGCAGCGCCTGGGCCACCAGTTCCTTGCCAACCCCGGTTTCCCCGGTAACCAGAACGGTCAGCTCGCTTGGCCCTACCAGTTGGATCTGCGCCATAAGCTGGCGAATCGCAGGGCTCTGCCCGATGATCTCGTCACTGGTAAAGCCAACACGGGACGCTGCGTTCAGCTCGCTACGTTGACCCGAGGCCAGGCGGGCGATTTGCTGTTCTACCGTGACTATCGCCGCAGCCAGGCTGGCAAAGGCTTCCAGCGTACCGGGTTCGATACCGTCGAACCGGCGCGGGTCCAGGGCGTCCAGCGTCAACAATCCCCAGGGTTGCTGATCCACATAAAGCGGGCACCCCAGGCAGTCATGAACCTCCAGGTGGCCGCCATGCCCGGCCACAAGCCCATCGTAAGGGTCGGGCAACGGGCTGTCGGCCGGGAAGCGTGTGGGTGAGGTTTGGCTTAACAGCGCCTGAAAGCGGGGGTGTTCACTGACCCTGAAGCGGCGCCCAAGGGTATCGTCGCTCAAGCCGTCGACGGCCACCGGGACCAGCCAGTCGGCGTCCAGGCGCAGCAAGGCAGCAGCATCACACGGAAGCAGGCCCCGCATGGCGTGCAGCAGCCGTTGATAACGTTCGGTCGCGGGCAGCGTCTGGGAAAGGTCGGAGACCAACCCCAGCAACGCCTCAAGCAACGGTTTGGATGTCATATCGACTCGCTTGCGGTCAAAGTGACTACGGATTGCAGCGAGTCATTTCGACGCTATACGCCTAAGTGCCTGATTCTTATAGGCCGTTCAGCTGGCATGAATTCTGTAAGTCCTTGAGCAGACACCTCACGGACCCCTCGGAGAATACCATGCTCAGTGCTCAACACCGTGCCATCATCCAAGCCACCGTCCCCCTGCTGGAAAGCGGCGGAGAGGCGCTTACCACGCATTTCTACAAGCTGCTGTTGGCGGAACACCCCGAAGTACGCCCGCTGTTCAACCAGGCTAACCAGGCCAGCGGCGATCAACCCCGCGCATTGGCCAATGGCGTGCTGATGTATGCCCGCCACATTGACCGCCTGGAGGCGCTTGGCGGGCTGGTAAGCCAGATCATCAACAAGCATGTGGCCTTGCAAATCCTCCCTGAGCATTACCCCATCGTAGGTGGCTGCCTGCTGCGCGCCATTTCCGAAGTATTGGGTGCCGAGGTCGCAACCCCCGTGGTGCTTGAAGCCTGGGGCGCGGCCTATGGGCAGTTGGCAGACATCCTTATAGGCGCCGAAGAGGGCCTTTATCATGAGAAGGAAGTCGCCACCGGCGGCTGGCGTGGAGCCCGGCCTTTCGTGCTGGCGCGCAGGGTGCAGGAGAGTACTGAAATTGCTTCGTTCTATCTGATGCCTGCCGATGGCAAGCCTGTGTTGCCGGCGGCACCGGGCCAATATATCGGCCTGCGCGTGTTGATTGATGGCGAGGAGCACCGTCGCAATTATTCCGTGTCTGCCTTGGGCAATGGCGGTGGCTACCGGATCAGCGTGAAACACGTTCCGGGCGGCGTGGTTTCCCCGTTTCTCCATGAGCGCTTCGCGGTGGGAGACACCCTGGATCTGTTCCCGCCATCAGGAGAGTTCGTATTGCAGCCAGGCGAACGCCCGGTAGTGCTGATCAGCGGTGGGGTGGGCATTACGCCAACCTTGGCCATGCTCGAGGCCGCATTGCCCACCGGGCGCCCCATCGTGTTTATCCACAGTGCACGTAACGCTCAGGTACATGCGTTTCGTGGGTGGTTGGACGAACAAGTACGGCAACACCCGCAGCTGTCGCGCTATTACTGCTATGCCGAAGGGGAAGAGGGGAGGGCGGGCGTTGACGCCGTCGGCCTGCTCAGTGGCGAGCACCTTGAGCGTTGGCTACCGGGTAACCGCGATGTGGATGCCTATGTGCTTGGCCCGAAGCCGTTCATGGTGGCGGTGAAACGCAGCCTGGAAGCGTTGGGGGTTCCGCCTGAGCAAACCCGGCACGAATTCTTCGGGCCGGCGTCCGCCCTGGTATGACGATAAGGGGATGAAGGGCCGGTGCCGCTCCTGTGCGGGCGGTGCCGGTAATATCTTTTCGCATTTAACCGACGTTTAATGCGTGCTTCCTTTACTGCTCCCCGATCAACGGTGCTACCTTAGCGCCCCTTCGCGGTGAAGCGTGCTGTCGGCCAGCACAATAGGACGTCCCCATGGAACCCACACATTTCTCCCTCGCACGTGAGCGGCGTTTTCTCTTCCTGCTAGGCATTATTTGCATGGCCCTGCTGGGAGGCGCCCTTTATATGCAAGTGGTGCTAGGCGAGGCGCCATGCCCGCTGTGCATCCTTCAACGGTACGCGTTCCTGTTCGTCGGCGTGTTCGCGTTCATCGGCGCAGCGCTGCCCGGTCGGCGCGCGGTCACGCTATTCGAGGCGCTTGCAGTGGTGAGCGCATTGGGCGGCATCGCCGCCGCTGGCAAGCATGTCTGGGTACTGGCTCATCCGCTGTCCAGTTGCGGGGTGGACGTACTGCAGCCGATTGTCGACGGCCTTCCGCTTGCCCGGTTGCTACCGTCGGTATTCGAGGTTCAGGGTTTCTGTACCACGCCGTATCCGCCCGTGCTCGGGCTATCGCTGGCCCAATGGGCATTGGTCGCCTTCGTGCTCATCGTAGTACTCGTACCTTTGGGTGTATGGAGCAACCGTCGCCGGTCATGAATCATGCCGGGTGTAACGATCCGGTCATCGTGAGCGATCATCCATTCTGTTCGTGAGATTGCCTGAAACCCGCGCCACTCCAGCCTTGGGCCCGCTTCGACTGCGCTGCGACAACATGTCGCAAGGGCTTGAAATATCGGGCGATTGTTGCATAATTCGTAATGTACTGTTGCTATATAAGTCATATTCATCACTGGGCTAGCTCACTACAATCGCGGCAATTTCCGTATGGCCAACCTCTCCAGGCCCTTGCAAATCAAGGCGTAAGCCTTTTTTTTCGGACCGCGGGAGGCACCTGCGGTGTCCGGTTGTCTACCCTTCACGGTTGTCACCCCGATGGGTACCTCAAAGGAATGGGGCGCGATCGGGCGACTTGCCTATAATCCGACGAGTCAAAGCAATTTGAGCACTGCACGACACGGGGCGCCTGATTCAGCAGCGGCTGGTTTCCAGGCACCTACATGTTCGATCCCGAAAAATGCTGACGCTTGGCAGGACGAAGTGTTGGCGATCACAACACACATTGCATTGAAGCAAGCTTTAGAGGTCGTGAGATGAGTAAAAAGCGTTACCCCAGACTGTTTGGCATATTGCCCTTTTTCGGCATGCTTTTTCTCAGTGGGTGCGACTGGACCCTGCTCAATCCCAAGGGGCAGGTGGGCATCGACGAGAGAAACCTGATTCTCCTCGCGTTCGGCCTGATGCTCACGGTGGTCATCCCGGTGATCGTCATGACCTTCTGGTTCGCCTGGAGATATCGTGCGTCGAACCGAAGCGCGACCTACGCGCCGGAATGGGCCCACTCCACCAAGATTGAAGCGATCGTCTGGGGCGTTCCGCTGATCATCATCCTGGTTCTTGGCTATGTGACCTATGTGTCCACCCACCACCTCGACCCCTATCGCCCACTGGACTCCGACGTCAAGCCGGTGCGTATCCAGGTCGTAGCGCTGGACTGGAAGTGGCTGTTCATCTATCCGGAACAGGGCATCGCCACCGTGAACAAGATCGTGTTCCCGGCGCATACCCCGGTCAGCTTCGAGATTACCTCGGACGCGGTGATGAACTCGTTCTTCATCCCTGCACTGGGCGGCCAGATCTACGCCATGGCGGGCATGCAGACCAAGCTGCACCTGATCGCCAATGAAAATGGCGACTTCCAGGGTATCTCCGCCAACTACAGCGGCGCTGGCTTCACCGGCATGACCTTCCAGGCGCAAGCCACTACTCAGGAAGGTTTCGATGCCTGGGTCAACGACGTTCGCAATTCACCGAAGAAGCTTGATTCGGCCGAATACGCAGCACTGGCCAAACCAAGCGAAAAGAACCCCGTCGCACTGTATTCCTCGGCTACGCCTAACCTGTTCCAGTCCATCATCGACAAGTATGAAGGCATGAACGCAGGCCACCACGGGATGCACGAGAAGGGTGTGCTTGGCAAGGAAGGTAAGGAAGTAAGTGAGAATTCAGCTGCTGGGGCAGAGGAGTAAAAGATGTTCGGTAAATTAACTCTGGAAGCGATACCCTTCCACGAGCCGATAGTGATGGTGACCCTCGCCGTCGTTGCCGTGCTCGGGGTTGGTGTATTCGCGGCGATTACCTACTACAAGAAGTGGGGCTATCTCTGGAAAGAGTGGTTCACCTCTGTCGACCACAAGAAAATCGGCGTGATGTATATCGCCGTGGCGATCATCATGCTGATCCGCGGCTTCGCCGACGCCTTCATGATGCGTACGCAGCAGGCAGTCGCCGTGGGCGGCTCGACCGGCTACCTTCCGCCTGAGCACTATGATCAGATCTTCACCGCTCACGGTACGATCATGATCATCTTCATGGCGATGCCGTTCATGATCGGCCTGATGAACATCGTGGTGCCGCTGCAGATCGGTGCCCGCGACGTGGCCTTCCCGTTCCTGAACTCGGTGAGCTTCTGGTTCTTCGTGGTCGGCGCGTTGCTGGTCAACATCTCGCTGGGTATCGGTGAATTCGGCAAGACCGGCTGGGTAGCCTACCCGCCATTGTCGGGCATCCAGTACAGCCCGGGCGTGGGGGTGGACTACTACATCTGGGCATTGCAGATATCCGGCCTGGGTACCTTGCTTACCGGTGTGAACTTCATCGTCACCATTCTCAAGATGCGTGCCCCAGGCATGACCCTGATGAAGATGCCGGTGTTCACCTGGAACTGCCTGTGCACCGCGATCCTGATCGCTGCGTCGTTCCCGATCCTGACCGCCACACTGTTGCTGCTGTCGCTGGACCGTTATCTGGGTATGCACTTCTTCACCAACGAGCTTGGTGGGAACCCGATGATGTACGTCAACCTGTTCTGGGCGTGGGGCCACCCTGAGGTTTACATCCTGATCCTGCCGGCGTTCGGTGTGTTCTCGGAAGTAACTTCTACCTTCGCCAAGAAGCGCCTGTTCGGCTACGTGTCGCTGGTATGGGCAACCATCGCCATCACCGTACTGTCGTTCATCGTATGGCTGCACCACTTCTTCACCATGGGTGCGGGTGCGAACGTCAACGCCTTCTTCGGCATCATGACGATGATCATCGCCGTGCCGACAGGTGTGAAGATCTTCACCTGGCTGTTCACCATGTACCGCGGCCGCATCGAGTTCAAGACTCCGATGCTCTGGACCGTCGGCTTCATCGTGACCTTCAGTATCGGCGGTATGACCGGCGTGCTGCTGGCAGTGCCTGGCGCGGACTTCGTGCTGCACAACAGCCTGTTCCTGATCGCGCACTTCCATAACGTGATCATCGGCGGCGCCGTGTTCGGTTACCTGGCCGGCTTCACCTTCTGGTTCCCGAAAGCGTTTGGCTTCAAGCTCAACGAGCGCCTGGGCAAGTACAGCTTCTGGTGCTGGCTGATCGGCTTCTACTTCGCCTTCATGCCGCTGTACGTGCTGGGCTTCATGGGCATGACCCGTCGCCTGAACCACACCGACAACCCCGAGTGGACCCCATGGTTCTACGCGGCAATGGTCGGCGTACTGTTCGTGGCCGCCGGTATCGGCTTCCAGTTGCTGCAGATCTACGTGTCGATCCGCGATCGCAAGAAGAACGTCGACGTCACTGGCGACCCGTGGGATGGCCGTACCCTGGAATGGTCGACTTCGTCGCCACCTCCGTTCTACAACTTCGCTGAAGTACCGGTGGTTTCCGACCTGGACGCTTACTGGGGCATGAAAGAGCGTGGCGAAGCCACCGCTGATGCCGCGGACTACAAGCAGATCCACATGCCGCGCAACACTGGCATGGGCTTCGTGATCGCAGCGTTCAGCCTGGTGTTCGGCTTCGCGATGATCTGGCACATCTGGTGGGCGGCTGCCGTAGGCTTCGTGGGCATGATCATCACCTTGATCGTGCGCAGCTACGACGACGACATCGACTACTACGTTCCGGCGGCGGAAGTCGCCCGTATCGAAGGCGAGCGTCAGCGCGCACTGGCCAACGCCCATGCCGGCGTTACCAGCGGTACTCGTGTGAACTCCACGTTGGAGAAGGTTTGAACCATGGCTAATACCGTTCTGCACGGTGAAGTCGCCCATAGCCACGAGCATGGGCACGACGATCACCATGATGCCGGGGGCATGACTGTCTTCGGTTTCTGGATCTACCTGATGACTGACTGCATCCTGTTCGCGTCGATCTTCGCCGCGTACGGGGTGCTGGCCGGGAACTTCGCAGGTGGCCCTTCGGGGCACGAGATCTTCGAACTGGACTACGTCCTGGTCGAAACCTTCCTGCTGTTGTTCAGCTCGATCACCTTCGGCTTCTCCATGCTGGCGATGTACAAGGGCAACAAGAGCGGCGTGATGACCTGGTTGTTCATCACCTTCCTCTTCGGCCTTGGCTTCATCGGCATGGAACTCAACGAGTTCCATAAGCTGATCGAAGAAGGCTACGGCCCTCAGCGTAGCGGTTTCCTGTCGGCGTTCTTCACGCTGGTAGGCACCCACGGTCTGCACGTTTCCAGCGGCCTGCTGTGGATGGCCGTGATGATGGCTCAGATCAGCAAGCACGGCCTGACCGCGACGAACCAGACCCGCATGAGCTGCCTCAGCCTGTTCTGGCACTTCCTGGACGTGGTCTGGATCTGCGTGTTCACCGTTGTCTACCTGATGGGGGCCTTGTAATGGCTAACAACCATTCCGCCGGCGGCGCCAGCCACGGCAGCACCAAGTCGTACATGGTCGGCTTTATCCTGTCGGTTATCCTGACAGTGATTCCGTTCGGCCTGGTGATGTTCCAGTCGATGTCCAAGGACGCAATCCTTGCCATCATCCTGGTGTTCGCGGTGGTTCAGGTGATCGTTCACCTGATCTACTTCCTGCACCTGGACCGCTCTTCGGAGCAACGCTGGAACGTGATCGCCTTCATTTTCTCGGCGGTGATCATTGTCTTCCTCGTTGGCCTGTCGCTGTGGATCATGTTCAGCGTTCACCACTTCATGCTGGCGAAGTGAGGTAGCTTGCATGTCCGTTAAGCACTTTATCCAAATCACCAAACCGGGGATCATTTTCGGTAACGTGCTTTCTGTGGCGGGCGGCTTCTTCCTGGCTGCGCAAGGGCATGTCGATCTCGGCCTGTTCCTTGCCACGGTGATTGGTACATCGCTGGTCGTTGCATCCGGTTGTGCTTTCAACAACTGCATCGACCGCGATATTGACGTAAAGATGGAGCGCACGCGCAATCGTGCAATCGTGCAAGGCATTATCTCCGTCAAGGTCGCGCTGGTTTATGCGACCGTGCTGGGGCTACTGGGGTTCGGCCTGCTCTACAAGCTGGCCAACCCGCTGGCCGCCTTCGCGGGCCTGGTAGGGTTTGCGATCTACGTAGGGCTGTATAGCCTCTACCTCAAGCGCAGATCCGTGCACGGCACGTTGGTAGGCAGCCTTTCGGGCGCCATGCCGCCGGTAATCGGTTACGTGGCGGTGACGGGCCGCTTCGACATGGCCGCGCTTACCTTGCTGGTGATGTTCAGCTTGTGGCAAATGCCGCATTCCTATGCGATCGCCATCTTCCGCCTCAACGATTACCGTGCGGCATCCATTCCGGTGCTGCCGGTGGAACGCGGGATCCCGGTAGCCAAACGGCATATCCTGTATTACATCCTGGCGTTCGTGCTCGCTACGCTGATGCTTACCCTTGGCGGCTACGCCGGGTTGAGCTACATGGCCGTGGCGGCTGCCATGGGCATGTACTGGCTGTATATGGCGTGGACAGGCTACAAGGCCTCCGACGACCGAGTATGGGCGCGCAAGCTGTTCGTGTTTTCCATCTTCACCATCACCGCACTCAGCGTGATGATGTCGGTGGACTTCAAGGCGTCCGCTGGGCTGCTGCTGACTTCTGCATTGCCGTAAGGTATGTGGAGTGAAAAAACCGGGCGCCGCCCGGTTTTTTTATGGGCGCTTACTGGACAACAGGGCAGGGATGGCTCTATCTTCGGGCCAGGCCAAATGATCTGGCCAGCGTCGCTCGGACGGTTCCGGGCGCTTACGTACCTCGAGGACACCATGGCCGAACTCCGTTCGCCGCGCCGCTTTGCGCGCATTGATCGCCTTCCCCCCTACGTTTTCAATATCACCGCCGAGCTCAAGATGGCCGCGCGCCGTCGCGGTGAAGACATCATCGACCTGAGCATGGGCAACCCCGATGGGGCTACGCCACCCCATATCGTTGAAAAGCTGGTGAACGTTGCTCAACGCGAAGACACCCACGGTTACTCCACCTCCAGGGGCATTCCCCGCCTGCGCCGTGCCATCTCGCGTTGGTACGCTGACCGTTACGCGGTAGAGATAGATCCGGAAAGCGAAGCCATTGTCACCATCGGTTCCAAGGAAGGCCTGGCGCACTTGATGCTCGCCACGCTCGACCAGGGTGATACGGTACTGGTGCCCAACCCCAGTTACCCGATCCACATCTATGGTGCCGTGATTGCCGGCGCCCAGGTGCGCTCCGTGCCGCTGGTGCCGGGAGTGGACTTCTTCAACGAGCTGGAGCGGGCGATCCGCGAGTCCATTCCCAAGCCAAAGATGATGATCCTGGGGTTCCCTTCGAACCCGACCGCTCAATGTGTGGAGCTCGATTTCTTCGAGCGCGTGGTCGCGCTGGCCAAGCGTTACGACGTGCTGGTGGTGCACGACCTGGCTTACGCCGACATCGTGTATGACGGCTGGAAAGCACCCTCGATCATGCAGGTGCCGGGAGCCAAGGACATTGCGGTGGAGTTCTTCACCCTGTCCAAAAGCTACAACATGGCGGGCTGGCGTATCGGCTTCATGGTGGGTAACCCGGAGCTGGTTGCAGCATTGGCGCGGATCAAGAGCTATCACGACTACGGCACCTTCACACCGTTGCAAGTGGCCGCCATTGCCGCGCTGGAAGGGGACCAGCAATGCGTGCTGGACATCGCCGAACAGTACCGGCAGCGCCGCAATACGCTGGTGAAAGGGCTGCACGAGATCGGCTGGATGGTTGAAAACCCCAAGGCGTCCATGTACGTATGGGCGAAGATCCCCGACGCCTATGCGCAGCTGGGCTCCCTGGAGTTTGCCAAAAAGCTCCTGGCCGACGCTAAGGTCTGTGTTTCGCCGGGTATCGGGTTCGGCGACTATGGCGACGACCACGTTCGCTTCGCGCTGATAGAAAACCAGGACCGAATTCGTCAGGCCGTGCGCGGCATCCGCCAGATGTTCCGGGCTGACGGTTTGCTACCCAAGCCAGCCAGGGCGCCGGGCGCGGCGATTCAAGAGTAAGCACGCTCCGATCTGGTTGGGGCTTCGTGATGCCTCGGCCATGGCGCTGAGTTGAAGCGGCAGCTTTCATTATTGCCGCTTCAGCAAGGGACTATTCTCCCGCTGTCATTGTGCGCTGGCCTGTTGCCGGTTTACCCTCCCTTGATAAATAAAATCCATCACGGCATTCGCTTTTGGCTACAGGCGAAGCTGGCGTATGGCTGTTACGCTTTAGTGGCCGTTGCGCTGGAATCCCGCTGTCAGCGCCTCAACTAGACTGACTCTACTGACTCTCCCTGCCTTAGGCCCAGATCCGCTTAGCTCAGATAGAACGTTTTGAACAGGGGATAGCTATGCACACCAAGCTTTCTGGTTCACCCGCTTCTTCCGCTTCCGCCGATTCACACACCAGCTCGTTGCGCTTCGCCCAGGAGCTACTCGCCAAGGCAGGTATAGGCATGCATGGGGTACAGCCTTGGGACATGACCCTCAAAGACCCCAGTGTCCCCGCCAAGGCCCTGGCCGAAGGCAATCTGGGACTGGGCGAAGCCTATATGAGCGGTGGCTGGGAGGCTGAGCATCTGGATGAGTTCTTCGCCAGGCTGTTGCGCGCAGGCGTTGCAGACATGGTAAACCCGGCGGCGTTATTGTTTCACGCGGTCAAGGCCAAGCTTGTAAACCTGCAGAACAAGGATCGGGCGTGGCAGGTAGGAGAGCAGCACTATGACCTGGGCAATGATTTCTACGAGAAAATGCTCGACCCGCGGATGACCTACACCTGCGGCTACTGGAAAGACGCCAGCGACCTGGCCGAGGCGCAAACCGCCAAGCTGGACCTGATCTGCCGCAAGCTACGCCTGCAGCCCGGGCAACGGGTGCTGGACATTGGTTGCGGCTGGGGCAGCTTCATGTCCTACGCCGCAGAGCACTATGGGGTGGAATGCGTCGGCGTTACCATTTCTCGCGAGCAATGCGATTGGGCCAAGGCGCATTATTCCAACCTGCCCATAGAGTTTCGGCTCCAGGATTACCGGGATGTGGACGAGCAGTTCGACCACATCGTCAGTGTGGGGATGTTTGAGCATGTGGGCCGCAAGAACCATCGCGTGTACATGGAAACTGCTCACCGCTGCCTGAAGGACGAAGGGTTGTTCCTCCTTCATACCATCGGCAAGAACCGCCGCCACAGCACACCAGACCGGTGGATCGACAAGTACATCTTCCGTAACGGCGACCTGCCTTCGATCGGCCAGGTGGGCGATGCAATCGATGGGCTGTTTGTTGCCGAAGACATGCATAATTTCGGCGCCGACTATGACAAGACGCTCATGGCATGGTGTGAGAACTTCGAAGCGGCGTGGCCACACTTCGCCGAACGGATGGGCGACCGGTTCTTCCGCATGTGGCGATATTATTTACTGTCCTGCGCGGGTGCGTTCAGGGCGCGTGACATTCAGCTCTGGCAATGGGTACTGTCGAAAAAAGGCGTACTCGGCGGCTACGAGCGCGTCAGTTGATCAGCTAAAGGTATTTCAATGAGCAATATGTTCCCTGTCAGTCGTCCCCGCCGCTTGCGCCGGTCAGAGGCCCTGCGGTCGGTGTTCCAGGAAACAGAGTTTCGCCTCCAGGACCTGGTATTGCCTATCTTCGTAGAAGAAGGCATCGATGACTTCGTACCGATCACCAGCATGCCGGGCGTGAACCGGATTCCCGAGTCTCGCCTGGCAGGTGAAATCGAGCGCTACGCGCGGGCGGGCATCCGCTCGGTGATGACCTTCGGCGTATCTCACCACCTGGACGCGACCGGCAGCGACACCTGGAACGAAAATGGCCTGGTGGCGCGGATGGCCCGGATATGCAAGGACACCGTGCCGGAAATGGTCGTGATGTCCGATACCTGCTTCTGCGAATACACCTCGCACGGCCACTGCGGTGTGGTGCACGGGGATGAGGTGGACAACGATGCCACCCTCGTCAATCTCGGCCGTCAGGCTGTAGTGGCCGCTCAGGCAGGCGCCGACTTCATCGCGCCCTCCGCAGCGATGGATGGGCAGGTGCAGGCGATCCGTGGCGCGCTGGACGCCGCAGGCTTCCATGGCACGTCCATCATGGCGTACTCCACCAAGTTCGCGTCGGCATTGTATGGCCCGTTCCGTGAAGCGGGTGGCACGGCGCTAAAAGGTGACCGCAAGGCCTACCAGATGAATCCGATGAACCGCCGCGAGGCGATACGGGAATCGTTGCTGGATGAGCAGGAAGGCGCCGACGCGCTGATGGTAAAACCGGCGGGTGCCTACCTCGACGTTATTCGAGATATCCGCGAGGCCTCGCGCTTGCCGCTGGCGGCTTATCAGGTAAGTGGCGAATACGCGATGATCAAGTTCGGTGCCGCGGCTGGCGCCATTGACGAAGCGCGTGTGATGCGCGAAAGCCTGGGTGCGATCAAGCGTGCCGGCGCAGACCTTATCCTTACCTATTTCGCCATGGACATCGCCCGCGACGGGATCTGATTTCTCGACTGCCCGCGGCCGCGTTCACTCGCGGCCGTTGGCACCGTGCAACACAAGCGGAAGCCGCACCGCTACCTGAGCGAAGCCATCGGCGTTATTGAACGCTACGTGCCCACCGCAGCTTTCGCACAGTGCCTTCACAATGGGCAGGCCCAACCCCCAGCCCTTGGTTTCGCTACGGGTGGAAATGAAGTAGGGCGTGGCAAGGTTGGTCAGTACTTCCTCAGGGAAGCTGCCAACGTTGGTAACGCTGAAATAGATATCGCCACCCTCCAGCCACTGCCGTACATGGATGGGCGCTTCGCTGTCACCGTGCTTGCTGGCGTTGATCACCAGGTTGTCGAGTATCCGCAAAAATGCATTGCGGTCCCACGTCACTACCAGGTCGGTCACGTCCAGCTGTGCTTCGATAGGCTGCGCTATCTGCAGGCGCAGGTTCTTGAGGGCGTCTTCGAACAGTGGCCCCACTACCAACGGCTCAGGCGTGAGCTTGATGCCGCCGCCCATGGCCACGTGTGAAATATCCAGTACGTTGCCGATCATGCGATCGATGCGGCGCAGGTTGTCTTCGAGAATCTGCAGCAGTTCTTCGGTGCGCCGCGCGGGGTTCTTCTTCATCAGCCCGGTGACCATGGTCGCTGCTGCCAGCGGCGAGCGCAGGTCATGGCTGAACGAGCGCATGAAGCGCTCGAGCATGATCTTTTCGGATTTAAGGCTTTCGCTGCGAGCGACGGCGACCTGGCGGCGCCGTTCCACCCGCTCCAGGCGATTGTCCGACTTCACCAGGCTGGCGATGGTCGCCAGCATTTCGTCGGCATTGATAGGGTGGGTGAGGTACGCCCGCGCGCCCTTGTTCAGCCCCATGGCCTTGTCGGAGCCGCTGATGAAGGTGGCCGAGATATTAATGATTGCCGGCACATGGTCGCTGCCCAGCTTGCGCTCGGCTTCGCGGATGAGCTCGAAACCGCTCATGTCCGGCAGGTTGATGTCCAGGATCACCAGGTCCACGCTAGCATCCATCAAGGCCAGGCCGTCGGCACCATTGCTGGCCTCGAGCACTTCATAGGTGGCCTCGTTGGAAAGGATCTTGCGCAGCACATACCGGTTGGCGTGCATGTCGTCGATGATCAGAATCCGCCTAGTTCGCATCCCGCAAGCTCCCTGACAGTCGCCGCACTTGCCGCAGTACCGACTCTGCGTAGTTCGCCTGGCCTTTCGGCAACACGCCCGCGCACTGGCCAGCCAGCGCCAGGCGTTCGCTGTCGCTGAGCGGCTTGGCCGTGTTGATCAACACACGGGCGTGCATGGCCCAATCCATACTTTCAAGCAGATCCGCACCATAGATGTCAGGTAGCTCAAGGTCGAGGAAGATGATGTCAGGCCGTACTGCATGCAACTTGTCGATGCTGTCACCGGCGGACGTCGCTTCGATGATCAAAGGTTTATAGGGTTCCAGCAGTCGCCGTATCAGATAACGGTCGCCTTCGTTATCGTCGATGATCAACACTGTCAGCCCTTCGAGGCTCAGGTTTTCCAGATCGTCGGCATCTTCCTCATGCAAGCAGCGGGCGATGTCCACGCTGAAGCGGCTGCCCTTGCCAAGGCCACTGCTCACGCGGATCTGACCGCGCAGCAACACGGCCAGGCGCTGTGCCAGCGGCAAGCCAAGGCCATTGCCTTGCACCTGAGTAAGGCCAGGCATACGGATACGTGCGAACTCTTCGAAGATGCGGCTCAGGTTCTCCTCGGAAATACCCACACCGGTGTCTTCGACCACCATTTCAATGGTTTTTTCGTCTGGCTGGAATACCCGTACGGTGACCGAGCCTTCAGGTGTGTACTTGAACGCGTTGCTGATCAGGTTGCGCATCACCTGGAACAAGCGGTTGCGGTCGGTTTCCAGCATCACCGGGTGATCTGGAGAGATCACTTCCCAGCTCAGGCGGGGATAACGCAACGCTAGCGCTGCAGTGAACTGACGCAGCTGCTCCACGAACGATTCGAGCGAGAACGCCGAGGCTACCACTTCCATTCGCCCGGATTCTGCTTCGGCCAGGTCCAGCAACTCATTGACCATTTCGGCCAGCTCACCGGCGGCCGCGCTGATAAAGCCGACCTGCTTGAGCTGTTCGGCATTGAGCTCGCCATCGCTACCGGTCAGCAACAACTTCGAGATGTTTTCGATGATGTTGATCGGGGTGCGGAACTCGTGGGTCATGTTGGAGAAGAAGCGGGACTTCGACTCGCTCGCGGCGGTAAGTTCATGCGCTGTTTTTTCCAGCTCCGAATACAACGCCACCACGCCTTTGTTGGTGGTCTCCAGCTCCAGGTTGGTGGCTTCCAGCTCGCGCTGTTTGTTCTGTAGCTCGGCCGCTGTCAGGAGCAGGTCCGAACCTTGTTCCTGAAGCGCCACGAAGGGGTCGGCCACGCCAGCACTGGCCAGGTCACGCTGCAAGGTTTCGATCTGGCGGTCGTCCGGGAATGGGCGCGGTGGATGCACAGCCTTGCCGCCACGAATGCGGGTGCCCCCAGGGCTGGTCTGGATATCCCAGTGCTCCAGTAGCCGCTGTGCGCCCCGCAGGCCCACGCCCATGCCCGTAGGGGAGACGTAGCTACCGTCCAGGATACGGTTGAGCTCTGCAATGCCAGGGCCCTGGTCAACGGCATCGAAGATGATGCTCACTACGCTGCCGCGAGCATCCCGCCCCAGGTAAAAGTGAAACGCGCCGCTACGGGCATATTGGTAGATATTGCGGGCGATCTCGGACACCGCGGTGGCCAGGCGAATCTGGTCCAGCGCGGGCAGGCCCAGCCACTGGGCGATCTGCTTGGCACATTGCCGGCAGGTCACTACATCGGTTTCAGCCTGGATCAGCAGGCTGCTCAGCCGCCGGAGCTCAGTCAATTCGAGCCACCACCACTGTGGCGTCGTCGTTCTGACGACCGAAGTCGCGGCTCAGCAGCCCGGCGATGATCTCGGGGTGGCGCATGTGCAACCCCGGATAGCGATCGGTATCGAGGCGAGTCTTGATGCCATCACTGGATAGAATAAGCACGGTGCCGGGGTCCCATGGATACGAGAAGGTAGTTGTTCGACCTATCCGGTAGCCAACGGTGCCGTTGCTGGAAACCATGCTGCGGTTTTTTTCCGCGAGCAGCAGCCCGGCGATGTTGCCCATGCCGCAATACAGCACCTGCCTGGTCTGCGGCTTGACCTCGGCGATGCCAACGGCGCCGCCACGGGTAGACATGAGCGCCCGGTGCAACTGCTCCATCAGTTGCTCCAGCGGCACCTTCGGGTCGTGCCGCAGAAACACTTCCCGTGCCCGTGCGCTGGCGGCGTTGGCGGCGTGGCCATGGCCCAGCCCATCACACACCATCACCCGATTGCCCAGCACGGCCCAGCCATCGCCGGCTACGGTTTCGCCGGGGTAGGGTATGCATACCGCGCCATGGCTCAACCCAGGCTCGACCGGCCCGAGGCGGAAGCTGGCATACACCACGGTGCCTTGGCCGGGCTGGCTGAAGATATCGAAATGGTCAGACAGGCGCCGCACCGATCCCAGGCCTACGCCCATGGTACCGATAGAGGAGTAATGGTCGGCCAGGCATTGGCTCACGTTGGCCATGCCGGGGCCATTGTCCACCGCAAGCAGGTGGAAGCCATCGGGGCCCTGGCGGTAGATCAGCTGCCCATCGCCGCCATGAAGCACCAGGTTGCGGCCAAGCTCCTGCACTACAATCGTGAGCTTGCCCAGCAGCGCCTCGTCGGTGCTCAGCTGGCTGGCCTGGCGCACGATCGCGCGGCGGGCCGCGTCCACATGGGCCAGGTCTGCTACCGTGAGCACCAGGCTGCACGCCTGGCTGTCTACTTCCATTTCCACAGTTCCACCGTTGTTCCTTCGCCAGGTGCGGTTTGAATGGTGAAATGGTCCACCAGCCGGCGGGCACCGCTCAGGCCAAGGCCCAGGCCGCCGCCAGACGTGTAACCGTCCACCATGGCCTGGTCCAGGTCGGCGATACCTTGGCCCTGATCGGCAACCACCAGCCTTATGGCCGCGCGACCGTCACGCTGGGTGCGTTCGAGCTGGCATTCACCGCCGCCGCCGTAGATCAGCGCGTTACGCGCGATTTCGCTGGCAGCAGTCACGATCTTCGTCTGCGATACCAGGCCAAGCCGCGCTTCTTCGGCGGCCTTGCGGACCCGTTGGCGGATAATGACGATGTCAGTTTCCTGTTTCAGCGGGAGTGTCTCTGTGTTCGTCACTCTCGACCTCGGCGACCAGATCATCGTTCACGTTCTTTTCCAGCCAACGCATGCCTTTTTCGACATTGAGCGCAGTGGCGATCCCAGACAACGACAGCCCGAGCTCTACCAGGGTGATCGCTACCGCTGGCTGCATGCCGACGACGATGACCTTGGCATCGAGTATTCTCGAGACGTTGGCGATGTGGGACAGCATGCGGCCAATGAACGAATCGACGATCTCCAGGGATGAGATATCGATAAGGACGCCTTTGGCGCTGTGTCGAACGATTTGTTCGGTCAGGTCCTCTTGAAGGTCCATGGCCAGTTGGTCATGCATGTCTACCTGGATGCTCAACAACAGGTAGCGGCCCATCTTGAGAATCGGAATCTTGTCGACCATTACGCGAACCTCAGCGTGGATTGGCGCTGACGAGGCGAACGTTCAGCTCCTTGAGGGCCAGTTGGAAGGCATCCGACAGCGAAGCCTTGGTGACAACGTCGCCCAGTTCCACGCCAAGGTGCACGATAGTGGCGGCGATCTGGGGGCGAATACCGCTGATGATGCAACGGGCGCCCATCAGCTTGGCTGCGGTGATGGTCTTGAGCAGGTGCTGCGCAACCATGGTGTCGACGGTAGGCACGCCGGTGATGTCGATGATGGCGATGTCGGATTCGGTTTCCACGATTTTCTGCAGCAGTGCTTCCATCACCACCTGGGTGCGGTTGCTGTCCAGCGAGCCGATCAGAGGCACCGCCAGCACGCCGGCCCACAGCTGAACCACCGGAGTGGACAGTTCCAGCATGCTTTCCTGCTGCTCACGGATCACCGCCTCACGGCCGGACAGGAAACGATCCATGCTGTAAAGGCCAAGCTTGTCGATCAGCCGGCTCACGGTCAGCAGTTCGTTGCCCGCATCGGTCAGCAAGGCAAACACTGGTTCCTTGAGGGAGAGAATAAAGGTCGCGGTTTCGGTCGGGGTAAAGCCCTGGCGGCTCTGGGCCTGGGACAGGCGCTCGAGCAGGGACTTGACCGGTGCCCAGCCGGGTTGGTTGATGTCGTCACCGCTCTCGGCAACTGCGCGTATGAACGCCTTGAGCAGGTCCCGGGAGTTGTCGACCATGGTGCGGTCGTCGATAAGATCCGAGCGGATCCCTGCCTGGCGCTGAATCTCGATCCACTGCTCGAGGATAGCGCTTTCGTTCTGTTTGAAGATTTCAGCAAGCGCAGCGACGGTCATTAAAGCCTTCCTGTGGGGGTTCGTCTGAAAAACGAGCCACAGTAACAAGAAGGCTGCACAAACAGAAGCGCAAGCACTGGGCTGCGGGGCCCTTCCCACGGGAAGAGCCCTTTTGGACAGGCTTAAACCAACTGATCCCCTACATGCAGGATCTTCATGCCGTTGGTCCCACCGATGGTGTGGTAGCTGTCGCCCTTGGTCAGGATCACCCAGTCGCCTTGCTCCACCAGGCCGCGCTTGAGCAGCTCGTCTACCGCCGCCTGGCTGACCTTGCCCACTTCATAGGCTGAAGGGTCGAACGGCACGGTGTACACGCCGCGCATCATTGCCACGCGCGCCTGGGTTGCGCGGTGAGGCGAGAACGCGAAAATCGGTACCGAGGAGCGGATGCGGGACATGATCAACGGGGTATAGCCGCTCTCAGTCAGCGCAATGATCGCTTTCACGCCAGGGAAGTGGTTGGCCGTATACATGGCGGCCAGCGCGATGCTTTCGTCGCAGCGGGAGAACTGCGTATACAAGCGGTGGCTGGACTTCTTGCTGGTGGGGTGTTTTTCCGCGCCAAGGCAGATCCGCGCCATGGCCTGCACCGCTTCGATCGGGTAGGCACCCGCCGCGCTTTCAGCCGAAAGCATCACCGCATCGGTGTAGTCCAGCACGGCGTTGGCCACGTCGGATACTTCGGCACGGGTAGGCATAGGGTTCTGGATCATCGACTCCATCATCTGGGTCGCCACGATCACCGCTTTATTGTTGCGGCGAGCGTGCTGGATGATCTTCTTCTGGATGGCCACCAGTTCGGCGTCGCCGATTTCCACGCCCAGGTCACCGCGTGCCACCATTACCGCGTCGCTGGCGCGAATCAGCCCGTCAAGGCTTTCATCGTTGGCAACGGCTTCGGCGCGCTCGATCTTGGCCACCAGCCAGGCGGTGCCGCCTGCGGCGTCGCGCAGTTCCCGCGCGTATTCCATGTCCGCGGCGTCGCGGGGGAAGGATACGGCGAGGTAATCCAGGTCCATTTCTGCTGCGAGCTTGATGTCAGCCTTGTCTTTCTCGGTTAGGGCGGGCGCGGTCAGGCCACCGCCGCGGCGGTTGATGCCCTTGTGGTCGGACAACGGGCCACCGATCAGTACCACGCAATGAAGCGCGTCGGCGTCCGCGCGCTCGACCCGCATGACCACGCGACCGTCGTCGAGCAACAGTTCGTCGCCTACGCCGCAATCCTTGACCAGGTCCGGGTAGTCGATGCCTACCACCTGCTGGTTGCCTTCGGTAAGAGGGTGCGTGGTGGAGAAGGTGAACGGGTCGCCAACCTTGAGCTCGATACGCTTGTTGGCGAACTTGGCAATGCGGATTTTCGGGCCCTGAAGGTCGCCCAGCAAGGCAACGTGGCGGCCGTGGCGGGCAGCGATATCGCGGATCAGGCGAGCGCGAGCCTTGTGCTCGTCCGGGGTGCCATGGGAGAAGTTGAGGCGAGCGACATCGAGCCCGGCGAGAATCAGTTGCTCCAGTACCTCTGGCGAATTACTGGCTGGGCCGAGGGTGGCGACGATTTTTGTACGGCGTACGGTCATGCACTGGCTCCTTTATTGACGCGCGGTGAGAGGCTACTCCTCAAAGCCGCTGTAGTCATCGACGGTTTGCACTACCTGAGCGGGTGCGAGGGGCGCACGCAGGGTTGAAGTATTCTGGCCGGTGGCCGATACACTTCAGGTGTAAAGGAGATCTTCATGCGAACCCTCATTGTGTTGACGGTGCTGGCCGCTCTGGCCGGATGTACCCGCTGGTCGATGGATCAGCATTTGAATAGCGCTTACAGAGCGTATGACGACGGCGACTGTCAGAAGGTCATGTTGGAGTTGTCGCAAGTAGACAGAAAGAGCCGCGCCCGCCCTTATATAAGGCCGGAAAGCGCCATGCTGCGCGGGCAATGCCTGGAGCGGCAGAACCTCTACCCGGACGCCGCCCAGACGTACCAGTTCATCATTTATCAGTACCCGGGCAGCGAGTACGCCTACCGGGCGAAGGCGCGCTTGCAGACGCTTGAGCAACTGGGGCGATTCCCGACGGAAGGCGCGGCGGTGACGCATCCGGTGGGCAACTAAGCGCGGGTTTGGGAGGCAAAGTTACTGGCAGAGTGCTAGCCTGCTGGTAGCTTCTTGCCAAGCTTGGGATCGGAAGGCACTTTAAGCGCTGTGTGCCGGTCCGAATGATACGGCTACGAAACAGTGAATACGCCATGTATATCGAACGACGCATAGAGCGGCACCAGTTGCCGTACTACCTCAAGGTGTATAACCGCTATACCGACCGCCCGATCGGTTACCTGGGGAACGTCTCTGAAGCCGGGTTGATGCTGATCAGTACCGTGCCGTTACTGGTTGGCCCTGACTTTGAGCTTCAGCTGAAGGTCCCTGCGCATGATGGCGAGATTCAGTTGATCAACCTCACCGGCAGCTGCCTGTGGTGCCAGGAAGACGCGACGCCCGGCTTTTATGATTCAGGGTTCATGCTGCTTCAGGTGCCTGTGGAGTACGAACAACTGGTGGGCGCCCTGCGCCGTTACTTCAGTTTTCTCCCCCTGAGCGCCTCGGCCTGAGGCGCTCCGTTTCACTCAAGCGCGCATAGCAGGCCAATAGTGCCTCGGGGAGTTGCGTGCCAGGCGCCACCAGGGTCTTGGCCCCGATTGCTTCCAGCGCCAGGCAAACACGCTCCCGTCCCGCAAGTACCTGCATGGCCATACAGTAGCCGTGGGCCGATGCGTTATCGTGCACGGCTGATCGCGCCTGCTGATGCATGGAGCGCTCGACGCTATCCACCACGATCAGGCGGTGGGCGGCGGCTACCGCGGCCAGCGGAGTAATTACCTGAGCAGCTTCATGGGGCAGGCGAGTGAGCAGCACTACAACAGCGGGGCGGGCCGCGTGTTCCAGCACGCTGGTGGCACTGGCTGCCCAATCGGTAGGCTGGATGCTCAGCGGTGGGTCTTCCAGAATCTGGTACAGCGCTTGTAGCTGACCGTCCCCCATGCCTGGGCTCAGGTACTCACGCCCCTGACCCCCCTCCAAATGCAACGCAACCCGTTGGCCCTGCGCCATGGCCTGGCAGGCGAGCGCGAGGGCGGCGTCAATGGCGTGATCGAGGAGCCGTTCGCCATGCCGGGTACTTGCCATGAATGGACCGGTATCGATCCACAACACCAGATCGGCCGAGAGCGCTGGCCCGGCAACCCGGAAATGGTGGCCGAGGGACTCGAGTGCACCAAGCGCCGGCCCCACGCGGCTGCGCTGGGGCAACGAATGCAAGTGCCGCGCCTCCCACAGCCCAAACGGGCCACTGACATGGAGCTCGCAGGCGTCCAGCCCGAAGGCGCCCCGGCTTATGGGGCGTAGCCCATAGGCAAACCGGGCGCGGTGCCTGGCAGGAATGGTCAGCAGTCGGGGCAGGCCTGACAAGCGGGCGCTGCGCTCCGTCTCAAGCGGTTCGCTGTAGCGAACCCGCAAGGGGCGGGCGTGGGGATTTTGCAGCGTGACCCATATCAGTTGCTCCTCGCCAATGGCGAGCCGGCCTGGCAGTTCCCGTTCAAGCACTTGTGGCGGACGCCGCAATGCCCAGCCGATATCGATCGCACTCAGCGCAACCGCTGTGGCACAGGCAATGGCAAGCAACGCACCGTTGAGCCCGGTGCCTTCGGTAGCCAGGGCCAGCCCGAGCAACACGGCGGCCAGGATGCACACGCGATAGCGTGGGCGGATCATGCGTCTATGCCTCATGGGCGGGGAGCGCCCACCTGATCCAGCTGCTCGGCCAGCGCCTGCTCCAGCGCAATACCCTCTACGCGCTGGCTGACGGCCAATCGAACACGGTGGCGCAGCACGGCTGGTGCGCACGCCTTGATGTCCTCCGGTAGCGCGTGGTCGCGGCCTTGCAGCAAAGCACGAGCCTGTGCACAGCGCACCAGGGCAATGGCAGCGCGTGGCCCGGCGCCGGTACTCAGGCGCGGCCCGTAGCGCGTTGCTCGCACCAGCCGTACCGCGTAGTCAACCAATCGCTCATCCACTCGAACCTCGGCTCGGCTGGCGCGCAGCCTGACCACCTGGGCGAAGGTGTACAGGCGCTGCGGCGCCGCAACGGCAAGCATGTCATCGAAGGGCGAAAGGCTGACCTCGCGGACCATGCGAGTTTCGTCTTCCATGCCTGGAAAGCCCACCGGTACCGCCAGCATGAAACGGTCGAGCAATGACTCGCTCAATGGTGTCACCCCAGCGCTGTCCAGTGGATGACGACAGCCAATGAGCAGGAAGGGGGCGACTTGGCTGGGGGGAAGTTCCAGGGTGTCCTCCGCCGCCGCCCGCAGGGCTTGGCCAAGTGCCGCCTGGGTGTCCAGGTCGGCCTGCTCCAACCCGTGAACCAGCAGTACCTGCCCGGTTGCGCTGGCCTCGCCGCTGGTGCCCTGCCGCGGATGCAGCGCTGCTACAGCCGGTGCGGGCAGGCAGGGTACTTCGCTGAACGCGGCGCCAAAGGAAGCGGCCAGCGCGCGCGCGGCGGTCCGCTTTCCGCAGCCGGGTGGGCCTTCCAGCAGTACATGGCCCCCCGCAAGCAAGCCAATCAGCAGCGCTTCGATAACCGCCGGCTGGCCGACCAGCGCCGTGTTGAGTTCGTTCGCCCACGCGGCGAGCGATGCACTGCTTGCGGGCACGGTATCCGGGCCGCCTGTATCAGGCGATGGGGCGCTGAGGTTGTCGGTCATAGGGCATTCCTGATGATTTGAAGCCGCGCCACCTGCTGTTCGAAGGACAGGCCTGCGTGAGCTTTTTCCGCCGGTGGTCGCATGGCCTCGGCAATGCGCGCGGTAGAGGTTGCGGTGAGTCTGGCCAGCAGGTGCCACTGCTCAGCGACCGACCAGTGAGCGAACCCGGGATAGCGGTGGCTGGCCCGCCAGTGGATGTCTTCGCGCAGGCTGCGAAGCAGTGCCTGCTCCGTAGGGTGCCCTGGGTGCGGGCGCCTTGTGCGGGCGGCCCGGGGCCTTGGTTTGAGGAGCGCCCATTGGACGGCGGTGGCCCACGCCAGAAGTCCGCACAGCAATACCGCACTGGCAAGTGTAGCGGGGTAGGTGGCGAGCTGTTGAAGCACGCTTGCGCGAGGGGTAGCCTCCCGGTACTGCATCACCACATGGCGGCCTTGATTGAGGTACCACAGCAACCAGGCGTTATCGAACTGGCCGATGGCGCGATTGCGCCACAGCGCGGTGTCGCTCACCACCGTAAGGGTTCCAGCGCCCAAGGTAAGTTGCAGCATGTGAGTGCCCTGCGGGCTGTTGGCCCAGGATTGCGCCAGGTCGTCCGCGTCCTCCAGGTGCCGCCCCGGAGCGAAGCCCATCAGCAGAGGCGCCTGCTCGCTTTCCAGATACATCGCGGTGAGGGTGGTGCGCGCGGAAACCGGGGCGCCGCCGGCGCTCGCGTAGGCATCGAGCAAGCGGATATTGAGCGGGTCCAGCAGCGGGTCGGCTGCGCCACGGCCTGGCGCCCAATACCCTTGCACTGTCACCAGCAAGCGCCCCCCGGCATACACCCATGCCATCAATGTCTGGGCTTGGCTGGGGCTCATGTATTCACGGTCACCGAGCAACATTACGCTTAAATCCACCGGAGGGACCCGGCTCAGGGGCGCCAGGTCCTGGGTTCGGGTCACGTGCAGCCCTTGCTCGCGCAAAAACCGTTCAGCGGCCAGGTACGGGTCTGCATCGCGGTGCGCCCGTAGGGCGGCTAGAAGCAACAGCCCCGTGATGATCAGCAACGCCGCGACGGCTAGCCGCTTCATGCCTTCACATCGGTGGGGAACAGCCGATGCCAGGTGGTGACAAGGGCGGCCCATGCGGCGTCATCGGGTGGCATGCCGGCATAGACAGCGCTCTGCCGCTGCTGGATCAACCGGTGGGTGAAATCTTCGAGTGCCCCTAGCCTCAGGCTCGCGACGCGTGCGAGCACCTCTGGCTCTGTCGCGCTGAGCGGGATGTGAAGGTGGTAATCCGTGGCAAGGCGAGCAAGCAACCCCTGGTACAGAAGGTCCAGCGCCGCCTGTGGAGAGGCTGGCCATTCACGCTCGGCGGTATCGATCACCGGCGTGAGGTCCGTTGGCGGCGTCATGGCGCTATACGCAGGGCCTGGCCACACCGGTGCGGCTTTTCTGCGTTTTGCCCGCTCGCTCATGACCAGCGCCAGTGCACTCAGAAAAGCGACCGCCGCCCCGGCAGCCAATTCGCCCGTGGAGAATAGATGGCCAGTGAAGGCGGGTGCGTTCAAAAGGCGGCCGATGGTGGCCCTCGCGGCCTCTGCACTCAAAAGTGGAGCGGCTGGCTCGGCATGGCCTGCAAGCGGCAGTAAGAGGAGCATTGCCGCGGCCAGGCGAGGAGGGGGAGGGAGTCCGTTCAGCGGCATGGCCATTCATGGCAAGGGATAGGCATCCGATGCTAGCCATGGCCGTGCGTTCAGGCAACCGGCCTGTGAGTATTGGCACGTAACGGCTTGAAACTGGCCACTACCCCACCGGGCCCTTAAACTGTAAGCCTTCTCGCTTCAGGAAGCTGCTGTGACCACAAGCCTGTTCTGGTATGACTACGAAACCACCGGTATCGTCCCCAGCCGAGACCGGCCAGTACAGGTGGCGGGTATTCGTACCGACCTGCAATTGAACGAGATCGACACACCGATCAACCTTTATTGCCGCCTGGCTGAAGACATTCTTCCGCATCCGGCGGCTTGCCTGGTCACGGGAATTGATCCATCACGCTTGCGCGAACGCGGCCTGCCAGAGGCCGAATTCATGGCCAGGGTGCATGCCGAATTGAGCCAGCCCGGCACGTGTGGGGCGGGCTACAACACGCTGCGCTTTGACGACGAAGTCACGCGCTATAGCCTTTACCGCAACTTTTACGATCCCTATGCCCGGGAATGGCAAGGAGGGAACAGCCGCTGGGACCTGATCGACCTGGTGCGCGCGGCCTATGCGTTGCGCCCTGAAGGCATCGAGTGGCCACATGCCGACGGCCAGGTGTCGCTCAGGCTGGAATTGCTCACGGCTGCCAATGGTATCGACCATGGCCAGGCGCACGACGCGCTGTCGGACGTAAGGGCGACCATTGGCCTGGCCCGGCTGATTCGTGAACGTCAGCCCAAACTCTATGAATGGTTCTTTGCGCTGCGCAGTAAACACAAGGTTATCGAGCAGGTTCAACTGATGCGCCCAATGGTGCATATTTCCGGTCGCTTCGGGGCCGCACGCAATTATCTGGGTATTGTGCTGCCATTGGCCTGGCATCCGCGTAATCGCAATGCACTCATCGTTTGCGACCTCAGCCACGAGCCTTGTGTATTGTGGGAAGAAGAGGCACACATATTGGCCCGCCGGCTGTATACCCGTCGGGATCAACTGCTTGACGGCGAATTACCGGTACCGTTGAAGTTGATCCATGTTAACCGGTGCCCGGCGATTGCGCCGTTAGGCGTGATCGCCAAAAAAGATCATGAGCGGTTGCAGATCGACTTTGGCATTTATGAAACTCGCGTTAAGGGCTTGCGCGAGGCCCAGCATTTATGGTCAAGCAAACTCGAACATATTTATGCCAGCGATGATTTCGCCCCCAATGATGACCCGGAACAGCAGCTGTACGCCGGCTTTATCGGTGAGCGGGACCGGCGGCTCTGTCAGAAAGTTCGAGACAGCCGGCCTGAAGCGCTTGCCCGTGAAACCTGGATGTTCGATGACCCGCGGTTGCCCGAGTTGCTGTTCCGTTATCGTGCGCGTAATTTCCCGCACACCCTCGATGCCGGGGAACGTGCCCTGTGGGAAACATTCTGCCGTGGCCGGCTGAGTGATCCAGCATTCGGCGCACCGCATACCCTTGGCAGCTTTGACCAGGCCATGGCGCAAGCCTTGGCGAACGCATCGGATAGCCAGCGCGTATTGCTTGGGCAGTGGCAACACTACGTGAACGGGTTGCGGTTGAAACTACAGCTATAAAAAAACGCCAGCAGTGCTGGCGTTTGGTGAGGCGCTCGACAGGGATTAACCCAGCAGAGTTGCCCAGCTTTCGACTTCGTCACCGCCCCACTTGGCTTTCCACTCTTTCAGAGTTTTGTGGTTGCCGCCTTTGGTTTCGACGATCTCGCCGTTGTGCGGGTTTTTGTACTGCTTCACCTTGCGGGCACGCTTGGTACCGGTGGCTTTAACAGGTGCGCTACGGCCTGGCTTGGAGTTGCGAGCTTCAGGGTCCAGCAGGGCGATAATGTCGCGAAGGGACTTCTGGTATTCGCCCATCAGGTCGCGCAATTTGCCTTCGAATTCCAGCTCGGTTTGCAGGTTCTTGTCTTGGGACAGGCTTTGCAGGCGGGCCTGCAGTTCCTTGATGGTTTCTTCCGTGGTGCGGTATTCGTTGATAAGCGACATGACACTACCTATGAATGGGTTGACGATCCGCGACGATAATAAACACTGAAGTAATTGGAGTAAAGATTAACCTTCGGTGTTTTCAATTAGTGGATAACACTCCTTCGATATTTCTATTTCCGCATGTTTTCGTGATGAGCGGAGCATGGCGTGTGCCAATGCCGTATCGGGAAAACCCGGTTGCGACGTTGTGGATACTGCAGATTCTCGCGGTAGTCGCTAGAATGCGGCTCTTTTCTCGATGTTCTGGAGCTTTACCGATGCGCACTTTCCGGCTGGTGATCGCCTGCCCCGACGGCGTTGGCATTGTTGCCAAGGTCAGCCATTTCCTGGCTTCGCACAATGGCTGGATTACCGAAGCGAGCCACCACTCCGATGAGCAGAGTGGCTGGTTCTTCATGCGCCATGAAATCCGCGCCGATAGCCTTCCTTTTGGCCTGGAAGAGTTCCGCACCGCCTTTGCGCCTATCGCCGAAGCGTTTTCCATGGTGTGGCAGATCACCGACTCGGCTTGCAAGAAGCGCGTGGCGCTGATGGCCAGCCGCGAATCCCATTGCCTTGCCGACCTGTTGCATCGGTGGCACAGCCAGGAACTCGATTGCGATATCGCCTGCGTGATCTCAAACCATGATGACCTGCGCAGCATGGTCGAATGGCACGGCATTCCTTATTACCATGTTCCGGTCAATCCAGCCGATAAACAGCCGGCATTTGCCGAAGTTTCGCGCCTGGTAAGCGAGCATGCCGCCGACGTGGTGGTGCTTGCCCGCTATATGCAAATCCTGCCACCGCAACTGTGCAGTGCCTATGCGCAGCGCGTCATCAACATTCACCACAGCTTCCTGCCTTCGTTCGTGGGCGCGAAGCCTTACCATCAGGCTGCCGCGCGCGGCGTGAAGCTGATAGGCGCCACCTGCCATTATGTGACCGAAGAACTGGACGCCGGGCCTATCATCGAACAGGACGTCGTTCGCATCAGCCACAGCCACAGCACCGAGGACATGGTCCGCCTGGGCCGGGACGTAGAGAAAATGGTGCTCGCCCGGGGCCTGCGCTACCATCTTGAAGACCGTGTGCTGGTGCACGGCAACAAGACGGTCGTGTTCGACTGACCTGCCTGGAGGTGAGCATGAGCAACAACCCGTTGGACCGTGCCACCTCCACCGCACCGCCCACGCTTGGCGAGGGATGTACTGCCCGCTACGATCCAAACGCCCTTACACCTGCGCACGGCACGGAATTTCCCGGTGCTCAAGCGTTATGGCAAGTGGTGGTCGGCGACGAGCTCCCTGTCGCTGCTACGCCTGGCGAAACGCCATAAGCCGCCGTAGCAGCGGCTTGCCCACCATCAATACGAAAATGGGGGCGCCAGCCAGCAAGTAGAAGTAGTACGTCACTACGCGCCAGATCAGAATGGCCGCAGCCGCCGTAGGCTTCCCGACCATGGGGGCGAGCAGGGCCGCGCTGGTGAGTTCGGCTGCGCCAGCGCCACCTGGCAGGAGACTGAATTGCCCCGCGCTCAGCGAAAGAATCTGTACAAGAAATGCCCATGCCCAGTCCAGGTCGGAGCCTAACCCGCGCAGCGCGAGCCACAGCACGCTGAACCGCAGCGCCCAATGTGAGCATGTCAGCAGAAAAGCCAGGGCCAGCGAGCCCTTGGGCATTCCCAACGTATCCTTGAACGCATGCACGAAATGCAGCCAGCGCCTGGCCCAGCGCCAACGGCGCGGCCTGGACATATGCAGGCGTTTGAGGATGAAAGCCGTGAGCGACACGAAATATCGCTGATGCCGGGCCACCCCCCAGCACGCGAGAAGCGCCAGCGTCATCAATATCGCACTGCTGCCAAGCAACCATTCCATGCGGCTGTTGAGTTGATGGAACAGCGCGTACAGCAGCACGCCAGCGATGGCCAGGCAGAAAAACAGCAAGTCGCTCAGCTGATCCATGGCGAACACCGCCCCACTGCGCGCTGGCGGTACACCCTGGCGGTCGAGCAGCGCCACCAGCGTAAGGGGGCCGCCGCTGCCACCGGGAGTCGCGCAAATGGCGAATTCAGTGGCCATCACCATGCCAATGGTGCGAGGCAGGCTCAGCCGTTTGCCTTGTGCCTGGAGCAATACGCGAAGGCGTATGGCGTTAAGGGTCCAGCACAGCCCGATCATCGCGAATAACCCCAACAGCAATGGCAGCGGGAAACCACGCAAGCGGCCAAGCAACTCGCCGCCGCCAAGCGCCCACGGCAGCGCAATTGCAACTGCCAGCGCCAGCGCCAGCCAGCCCAGGCGTTTCATGCGGCCTGGGCCAGGCAGCCCTGCTGCGCCAGCCAACCGCGTTTGGTCTGTGCAATGCGGCCCTCTTCGAGCAGTCGGCGCAGCGTGTTCAGCCAATACTCGCGTGAGTCGGGATAACGCATGTCCACCGGGTGAAGGCCCAGCCGTATTGACGACGCAGCATGCCATTGCTTGAGCTGCCAATCGCTCACTACGCGGGAGAGGCTGCGCCGCCAGGCACTGCCAGCGCTCCACACCAGGCCCGGCGCCGGGATTTTTTCGAAGCTGGGCAGCCGGTAGAAGTGCTGTGGGTCGCTGGTATAAGAGAGCGGGAGCTGCCGAAGGGCCTTGCGGGTGCCTTCGCTCATCAGCCAGGCCGGTGCCACGAAACCTTCCAGTGGCCACTGCTGACGTTGGAACACCTCGATGCCCTTGCCGATGCGTTCGAGTGCCTGCTGCTCGGCCAACGTGTAAAACTCGCCCTCCCAGGTGTATACGCGCCGCATGAACCACTGCCTTGGCGTTCGTGGCGCCGGCGCATCGTCGGCATGGAAATAGCCATGCAACGCCAGTTCATCCCCTTTGCTCAAGCGATGCTCCAGCACGCGGCAGAATTCAGGGTGTTGGTCGAGGCGGTTGCGATGATGGAAGTCGGGTACCACCAGGTGGGTCATGGTCACGCCACCGAGGGCATCCACAGCGTCCACGAAGGGTTGGTAGTCCGGCCAGGTTTGCGGTGCGACATCGTGCAATACCAGCAAAACACTGCGTTCGCCGGCGTTCGCAATATCACCCATGGGCCACCACCGGCATGCCGTAGCTGGTCTGCACCGCGCGGTAATGGCCCAGCAGGCCACTGACCACGGCATCCCAGGCAAACTCTCGCTCGGTGTAGGCACGGGCGCGCTTCCCCCAGGCGGCCGGGTCGCCATTGAACAATTGCCGCACGCATTCGCCCATGGCGCCTGGATCGTTGGGCGGGCATCGCAGCCCGCCTTCGTCGGTGATCAATTCCCTGAACGCACCGGCATCCACCGCCACCACGGGAATGCCGCTGGCCATGGCTTCGATGATCACTAACCCGAAGGTTTCCTGGTTACCGGCATGCAGCAGGGCGTCGGCGCTGGCCATCAGGCGAGCCACTTCGGGGATGGGGCAGAAGTGGTTGATGACCGACACGTTCTCGGGAACATTCGCTGGCATATTCGAGCCCACTAACAGCAAGTGGTAACCGGCGCCCAGATACTTCATGCATTCAAGCAATACAGGAATGTTCTTTTCTTTCGAACCGCGCCCGGCAAAGATCAGCAAACGGGTGTCTTCGGCAATACCCAGCTGCTTGCGTAAATCAGGGTCCCGGCGCGCGGGATTGAATGTCTCAAGGTCTACACCCAAACGCTGTACATGAACGTCGCGAATGCCCAGGCGGCGAAGTTTATCGGCCATCACCTTGCTGGGCGCCAGCACCCGGTCAAAGTTGCCATACAACTTGCTGACGTAGGCTTCCACATTCGGGGTGAACCAGTTGCCCATACGGTTGCTTACCAGCAGGGGCAAGTCGGAGTGATAAAAACCTATCACCGGAACATCCAGCTGGCGGCGGGCATCGAGCGCTGCCCACGCCGTGAGATAAGGATCGCCGACTTCAATAACGTCGGGCTGCAGGTCTTTGAGCACATTTCGCCACGGGGCCTGACGCAGTGGAAACCGGTAGCCGTTGCCAAAAGGAAGGGCAGGCGCCGGCACCCGGTATACACCGTTCTCCTCACTCAGGCTGGGGCCGGGAATCAACAGGCTGTGACGGATGCCGGCTTTCCCGGTCAGGTGACGGTGTTTGGCATCAAGGTAAGTTCTCACCCCTCCACTCGCTGGGGCATAGAACATGGTGATGTCAGCAATGTGCACGATCAGCTTTCCTTCGGGCCGTGGTCCTAGCATGGACCTTCGTGAACATTAGATGTTCGATCCCGGCGCTTCGTTTAGTGCTGGCGTGACATGGGAGGGAAGGGGAGGGAGGCCGCCCCGGCAGGAGCGGCCTTGACGCATCAGGCGATGAGCTTGGAAGCCAGCCAGAACAGGCCAGCGGCCAGAGCCATGGATACAGGCAGGGTGAGCACCCAGGCCAGCAGGATATTCTTGACGGTGCTGCCCTGCAGGCCGCTACGGTTGGCGACCATGGTGCCCGCAACCCCCGACGACAACACGTGCGTAGTGGAGACCGGCAGGCTGAACACGTTGGCCAGGCCGATGGCGAAGGCGGCGGTGATTTGCGCGGACATGCCCTGTGCGTAGGTCATGCCCTGCTTGCCGATCTTCTCGCCAATGGTCAGCACCACGCGCTTCCAGCCCACCATGGTGCCCACGCCAAGCGCCAGCGCCACGGCGAAGATCACCCAGAAGGGTGCGTACTCGGTGGTGCTGGTGAGGTCCTTGCGCAGTTTTTCCAGGTCGGCTTTCTCGCGCGCATCCAGGCCGGGCAGCTTGCTTACCTTGCGCGCGGTGTCGTCCAGGCAAAGCAGGAAGCGGCGGGTTTCGATACGCTTGTCGGCAGGCAGGGTGTGGTAGTCGGAGACCCCTCGCAGGTTTTCCTGCAGCGCATTGATGGTAGGTTCGGTCTGCTGCGGGTTGCATTCGAACTGTTCCGGCAGGTCCCCTTCGCTCGACTTGCCCAGGGCCAGGTACTCGCCGAGGCTGGCACTGTTGCGCTGGTAGAACTGCGCCAGGTGCAGGGTGGCGTCGCGAGTGCGTTCGATCTCGTAGGTGCTGCTGGTGAGGTTTAGCACGAACTGGCTGGGAACGATGCCGATCAGTACCAGCATGATCAGGCCGATGCCTTTCTGGCCGTCGTTGGAGCCGTGGACGAAGCTCACGCCCAAGGCAGAAAGCACCAATACCAGGCGGTTCCAGAAAGGAGGATGCTTTTTGTCATCCAGGCGACGGCGCTGTTCGGGCGTTTTATGCATCTTGGACAGTGGGCGCCAGCGCTTGAGCGCAATCAGCATAAGCGCGGCAACGCCGAAACCGACCATGGGCGACACGACCAGCGAGGCGCCGATGTCGATCGCTTTCTGCCAGTTCACACCTTCGCCCAGCGGGATGTCGTTGATCAGGGCGTTGGCCAGGCCCACCCCGAGAATCGACCCGATCAGCGTGTGAGAACTGGACGCCGGAATGCCGAAATACCAGGTACCCAGGTTCCAGGCGATGGCGGCGGCCAGCAGCGAGAACACCATCACCAGGCCGTGGCCGGTATTGACGTTGATCAACAGCTCGACCGGGAGCAGGTGAACGATGGCATAGGCCACGCCCACGCCACCGAGCAACACACCCAGGAAATTGAAGAAGCCGGAAAGCAGGACGGCCAGATGCGGCGGCATTGCCTTGGTGTAGATGACGGTCGCCACCGCGTTTGCGGTGTCATGAAAGCCATTGATGAACTCAAAGGCGAGGACGAAGGCCAAAGCCACGAACAGGCTTATAAGGACCCAGGCGTCCAGTCCGCTGAATAGATCGATCATGAAGATTTTGTGACCAGCCGTTAAGGGGGCGGGATTATGACAGAAAATCCCGAAAGTCGATGCCCCGCCTGCTGATCGGCTTGCGCACCAGGCTTGCTGCAGGTGCCACGCACGGCGGCTGGAAGGTACTCAGCTCGCTTCGGGGCTTTTCAGTTCCTTTTCGATCTTTTCAATCTCTTGCTGGAACGCCTGGTCCAGCAGGCTGGCACGTTTGCGCCAGGGCTTTCGCTCAGGTTCGGGCTGAGCGGCATAGGTGGTAACTTCACCACCGTAAACATCCTTGAAACGTTTCTCCTGGCGCTCAAGTTCCGCGCGCAGTTCATCTTTAGTCACATGATTACCTTTTTATGTGTACCGGGATGGAGTATCCGGATTGTAAGCGCCGCCGAATGGATAGTCGGCAGCCCGGTTGCGTGGGCGTGAAACACCGTGCAACGATGGCTGCGCAACGGTAGCGCCATGGGTCAAGCGTAGTCAACTTTCCGTTGGTTTCTAAATATACATGTAGCTGTAGTTTCCGTGAGCCCGGCTAACACATCGGTCTTACTCTTGGATCCGTACATGTACAAGAAAGTTTAAAAACAGTTCAACAAGGAGGGTAGTTGATCGCAGAGAATAAAAAAGCCCCGCTTGAGCGAGGCTGCGCCTGACTCCCCTGGTGGGTACCTGACCAGTCTCTCCGGGAAGTCGAATAGGGCCCTGCAAAGGTATAGTGGCGAGGATACGGGGTCAATTGCGATTATCGGCCGTTCGTTCGATAATCGCCCTACGCTGGTATGACCTTCGCGGTTCAGAGGACCTTCTATGAACGATCAACTGCGCAACGCCTTCAGTTCACTGGCCCCGCCTATCATTGCCTCGCCGGCCAAGCGCATCCAGGCGTTCGCTGGCGACCCCGACTTCATGACGTCTCTGGCGCGAGGGCTGGCGGTGGTGCAAGCCTTCCAGGAGCGCAAGCGCCACTTGACCATCGCGCAGATCAGCCACCGAACCGAAATCCCCCGTGCTGCCGTGCGTCGCTGCCTGCATACGTTGATAAAGCTGGGGTACGCCACTACCGACGGCCGTACCTATTCGCTGCTGCCCAAGGTGCTCACGCTCGGCCACGCTTACCTGTCGTCCACACCCTTGGCGGTGTCGGCACAGCCTTATCTGGACCGCATGAGCGAACAGCTGCACGAAGCCTGCAACATGGCGACCCTCGAAGGCGACGACATCTTGTACATCGCCCGCAGCGCCACTACGCAGCGGCTGATTTCAGTGGACCTGTCGGTGGGTGGACGGCTACCGGCCTATTGCACGTCGATGGGGCGGATCCTGCTGTCCGCCCTGGATGACGCCACGCTGCGGGAATACCTGGAGCATGTGGAACTGCAGCCCAAGACGAGCAAGACCCTTACCGACCGGGACGAACTCGCGCGATGCCTGCAGCAGGTGCGCCAGCAAGGCTGGTGCATTGTCGACCAGGAACTGGAGCAGGGCCTTCGTTCGATTGCCGTGCCGGTGTACGACGCCTCCGGGCAAGTACTGGCCGCCCTTAATGTGAGCACCCACGCTGGCCGGGTAAACCGGGGCGAGCTGGAGCAGCGCTTTTTGCCGATCATGCTCGCTGCCAGCCGCGACCTAAGTAGCCAGCTGTTCAGCTGAGCCGCGCCGCTGAGATCCGTTCGATAAACGCACCAATATGCGTTTATCGAATTGACGGTTTCCCGAGTCACTTCTAATGTCGCTTGACTGGCCGGGGACCCCTGGCTGGCCATAATAAAGCGAGAGGCTTTGCCATGAACGTCACTCTCCTTCAGCAACCTCCGCGCTTCTGTCAACACGGCCGACTTCGGGCCTGAACAACACTATTACGCAACTGTAGGGCAGCCACACGTTCGAATGAGCGCGTGCGGTGCTTCAGTGCGTGCTTACGGTGGATAAAAACAATGAACCGTCCTCAAGATACAATCGGCAATTGCCTCGACGTACAGTCGTTCATCAATAGCCAGCCGCTTTCGCGCTTTCAATGGCGAGTCGTTATTCTGTGTTTCCTGATTGTTTTCCTCGATGGCCTGGACACCGCTGCCATGGGCTTTATCGCTCCGGCGCTGTCGCAGGACTGGGGCCTGGCCAAAGGTAGCCTGGGCCCGGTGATGAGTGCCGCGCTGGCAGGGATGGTCATCGGTGCGCTGGGCTCGGGCCCACTGGCCGACCGCTTCGGTCGCAAGGTGGTGCTGGTCGCTGCCGTTGCGGTATTCGGCGTGTTCAGCCTGGCTTCGGCGTACAGCACCAACCTCGACCAGTTAATGCTGCTGCGCTTGCTCACCGGCATCGGCCTGGGCGCCGGCATGCCGAACGCCACAACGCTGCTCTCCGAGTACACCCCGGAGCGCTTGAAGTCGCTGTTGGTGACCAGCATGTTCTGTGGCTTCAACCTGGGCATGGCGGGCGGCGGCTTCATCTCCGCCAAGCTGATTCCGGCCTACGGCTGGCACAGCCTGTTGTTGCTCGGCGGCATCCTGCCAATGATCCTGCTGGTGGTGCTGATGATCTGGCTGCCTGAATCGGCGCGCTTCCTGATTGTGCGCAACCGCGGCAACGATCAAGTGCGCAAGGTGCTGGCCCCGATCAACCCGGCAACCGTAGCGCAGGCTGGCAGCTTCAGCGTGCCGGAGCTCACCACGGTGAAAGCCCGCAACGTGTTTGCGGTGATCTTCTCCAGCACCTACAAGGCCGGCACCTTGCTGCTGTGGCTCACCTATTTCATGGGCCTGGTGATCGTGTACCTGCTGACCAGCTGGCTGCCGACGCTGATCAAAGACAGCGGTGCCAGCATGGAGCAAGCCGCGTTCATTGGCGGGCTGTTCCAGTTCGGCGGTGTGCTCAGCGCGGTTGCCGTAGGTTGGGCCATGGACCGCTTCAACCCGCACAAGGTGATTGCCACCTTCTATCTGCTGGCTGGTGTATTCGCATACTTCGTGGGCCAGAGCCTGGGCAACTTCACACTCTTGGCTACCCTTGTACTGGTAGCTGGCATGTGTGTGAACGGTGCTCAATCGGCTATGCCGTCGCTGGCAGCGCGCTTCTACCCTACCCAATCCCGGGCCACCGGTGTGTCGTGGATGCTGGGCATCGGCCGCTTTGGTGCCATTGTCGGGGCGTCCAGCGGCGCGATGCTGCTGGGGGCTGGCTGGACGTTCGCTCAGGTGCTCACCGCCTTGCTGGTGCCCGCCGTGCTCGCCACAGCTGCCGTGTTTATCAAAGGCAAGGTCAGCCACGCCGACGCGACCTGACCTCTGGAGTATGCGTTCGATAATCGAACGCATACTCGATAATCGGATTGTTTGGCAGCGTGGCCAGACTTAATCTCCGGCCACGCATTTGCAACGGGCCGCATTCCGCGGCCCTTCCTGATACAGGCTCATCCCAGAAGGAGTCCACGCGACATGGCTGAACTTCTCTCGCTCCACGAGGCCGTGAAGCAGTTCGTGAACGATGGCGATACCGTCGCCCTCGAAGGCTTTACCCACCTTATCCCGACCGCTGCCGGCCACGAGATCATCCGCCAGGGCAAGAAAGACCTGACCCTGGTGCGAATGACCCCCGACCTTATCTACGACCAACTGATCGGCGCTGGCTGCGTGCGCAAGCTGATCTTCTCCTGGGGCGGTAACCCGGGCGTCGGTTCGCTGCATCGCCTGCGCGACGCGGTGGAAAAGCAGTGGCCGCACGCGATGGAAATCGAAGAGCACAGCCACGCCGACCTGGCCAACGCCTATGTTGCTGGCGCTTCGGGCCTGCCGTTCGCGGTGTTGCGTGCTTACGCCGGCTCCGACCTGCCGAAGGTCAACCCGCTGATCAAGACCGTGACCTGCCCGTTCACTGGCGAAGTGCTGGCGGCGGTGCCGTCGGTACGCCCGGACGTGACCGTGATTCATGCGCAGAAGGCCGACCGCAAAGGCAACGTATTGCTGTGGGGTATCCTGGGTGTGCAGAAAGAAGCCGCCCTGGCCGCCAAGCGCTGCATCGTCACGGTGGAAGAAATCGTCGACGACCTGCAGGCACCGATGAACGCTTGCGTGCTGCCTACCTGGGCGCTGAGCGCCGTGTGCCTGGTGCCCGGTGGCTCGCACCCGTCCTATGCCCATGGTTATACCGAACGCGACAACCGCTTCTACCAGGATTGGGACCCGATCGCGCGCAGCCGTGACACCTTTACTGCCTGGATCGACGAGTACGTGCGCGGCACCCGCGATTTCGACGAATACCGCGCCAAACTCAGCCAAGCCGGGGAGAACGCCTGATGACCTACTCCACTTCTGAAATGATGACCGTGGCCGCTGCCCGGCGCCTGAAGAACGGCTCGGTGTGCTTTGTGGGGATCGGCCTGCCGTCCAAGGCCGCCAACCTCGCACGCCTCACCTCGTCCCCGGACGTGGTACTGATCTACGAATCCGGCCCGATCGGCGCCAAGCCTACTGTGCTGCCGCTGTCCATCGGTGACGGCGAGCTGGCTGAAACTGCGGACACCGTAGTGCCTACGGGCGAAATCTTCCGCTACTGGCTGCAGGGCGGGCGGATCGACGTCGGCTTCCTCGGCGCGGCGCAGGTGGACCGTTTCGGCAACATCAACACTACTGTGGTCGGTGACTACCATTCGCCCAAGGTTCGCCTGCCGGGTGCCGGTGGCGCGCCAGAGATTGCCGGTTCCGCCAAGAGCGTGCTGATCATTCTCAAGCAGTCCCATCGCAGTTTCGTGGAGAAACTGGATTTCATCACCTCGGTTGGCCATGGCGAAGGCGGGGATTCGCGCAAGCGCCTCGGCCTGCCCGGCGCGGGCCCGGTGGGCATCATTACCGACCTGTGCATCATGGAACCCGAAGCGGTCAGCAACGAGTTCGTGGTGACTTCCATCCACCCGGGCGTTACCCGCGAACAGATCACCGCCGCCACCGGCTGGCCGATCCGCTTCGCCGATGACGTGGTTACCACGGGCGAGCCTACCGAGGTGGAACTGACTGCCTTGCGTGACCTGGAAGCCCGAACTGCCAAGGCCCATGGCCAAGCCCCGGGAGAAGCGTGATGCGCGACGTTTTTATCTGTGATGCCATTCGTACACCGGTGGGCCGCTTCGGCGGCGCGCTGGCCTCGGTTCGCGCCGACGACCTGGCCGCCATTCCGATCAAGGCGCTGATGGAGCGCAACCCTCAGGTGGACTGGAGCGCGGTAGACGAAGTGTTCCTCGGCTGCGCCAACCAGGCCGGTGAAGACAACCGCAACGTTGCCCGCATGGCTCTGCTGCTGGCCGGCCTGCCACCCAGCGTGCCCGGCATCACCCTGAACCGCCTGTGCGCGTCGGGCCTGGATGCCATCGGCACGGCGTTCCGCGCGATTGCTGCCGGCGAGATCGAGCTGGCCATCGCTGGCGGTGTCGAATCCATGTCTCGAGCGCCCTTCGTGATGGGCAAGGCCGAAAACGCCTACTCGCGCAACATGAAGATCGAAGACACCACCATCGGCTGGCGCTTCGTGAACCCACTGATGAAAGCCGAGTACGGCGTGGATTCAATGCCCCAGACCGCGGATAACGTGGCCGACGACTACAACGTGTCGCGCGCCGATCAGGATGCCTTCGCCCTGCGCAGCCAGCAGCGTGCCGCGGCAGCGCAAGCCTCGGGCTTCTTCGCTGAAGAGATCGTGCCGGTGCGTATCCCGGGCAAGAAAGGCGAAACCGTAGTCGACACCGATGAACACCCGCGTGCCGACACCACGCTCGAAGCCCTGGCCCGGCTCAAGCCGGTGAACGGCCCGGACAAAACCGTGACCGCAGGCAATGCCTCCGGTGTGAACGACGGTGCCGCGGCGCTGATCATCGCCTCTGCCGAAGCGGTTAAGAAGCATGGCCTGAAGCCACGCGCGCGGATTCTCGGTCTGGCCAGCGCTGGCGTCGCGCCACGCGTGATGGGCATCGGCCCGGTGCCAGCGGTACGCAAGCTCACCGAACGTCTTGGGCTGGCCATGTCGGATTTCGACGTGATCGAACTCAACGAAGCCTTCGCCTCGCAGGGCCTGGCGGTATTGCGCGACCTGGGCGTAGCCGATGACGCCCCGCAGGTCAACCCCAACGGCGGCGGTATTGCCTTGGGCCACCCGCTGGGCATGAGCGGCGCGCGGATGGTAGTTACTGCGGTTCACCAACTGGAGCGCAGCGGCGGTAAAAAAGCCTTGGCCACCATGTGCGTGGGCGTAGGGCAGGGCGTGGCTTTGGCGCTGGAGCGGGTTTAAGCCGGCGCTTTCATTCAATCCCTCGAAACACTCCGGGCCTCCACGCAAGGCCTGGAGCGTTTCGGGCGATTGTCTGCGGTGGTACGGTAGCGCTTCCGTAACCCCCTGACGAGAACAACAGATGACAACAACTCATTACACGGGCGAAGAACGGCGCAAGCGGATTTTCGCTATTGTCGGCGCGTCTTCCGGCAACCTGGTCGAATGGTTCGACTTTTACGTCTACGCGTTTTTCGCGTTGTATTTTGCACCCTCCTTTTTTCCTTCAGATGACCCTACCGTGCAACTGGTGCAAAGCGCCGGTGTGTTCGCGGCGGGCTTTCTCATGCGCCCCATCGGTGGCTGGCTGTTTGGCCGGGTAGCCGACCGCTACGGCCGGCGAACCTCGATGATGATCGCCGTGCTGATGATGTGCGCCGGCTCGCTGATGATCGCGTTCCTGCCCACTTACCAGAGCATTGGCGTGGCGGCGCCGGTATTGCTGCTGGTGGCGCGCCTGCTGCAGGGCCTGTCGGTAGGTGGCGAATACGGCACCACGGCAACGTACATGAGCGAAGTGGCCCTGCGCGGCCAGCGCGGGTTCTTTGCCTCCTTCCAGTATGTGACGCTGATTGGTGGGCAACTGCTGGCAGTGCTGGTGGTGGTGATCCTGCAGCAGATGTTCGACAAGGCCGAGCTGATGGCCTGGGGCTGGCGCATCCCGTTCGTGATCGGTGCCCTGGCCGCATTCGTCTCTTTGCTGCTGCGTCGTTCGCTGAAAGAAACCCTCACGGCCGAAACGCGTAATGACAAGGACGCGGGCAGCCTGAAAAGCCTGTTGAAGCACCATCGCCTGGCCTTCATCACCGTGCTCGGGTACACCGCGGGCGGGTCGCTGATCTTCTACACCTTCACCACCTACATGCAGAAGTACCTGGTGAACACCGCCAAGATGAGCCCTGAAACCGCGAGCTTCATCATGACCGGCGCGCTGTTCGTCTACATGTGCATGCAGCCGCTGTTCGGTGCGCTGTCGGACCGCATTGGCCGGCGCAACTCGATGCTTTGGTTCGGTGCCCTCGGCACCCTGTGCACGGTGCCGATCCTGATGGCGCTCAAAACCGTCACCAACCCGATCATCGCCTTCGCGCTGATCACCCTGGCCCTGGCGATTGTAAGTTTCTACACCTCCATCAGCGGCCTGGTGAAGGCCGAGATGTTCCCGCCGCAGGTGCGTGCGCTGGGTGTAGGGCTTTCCTATGCCGTGGCCAACGCCATCTTTGGCGGCTCTGCGGAGTTCGTCGCGCTCAGCCTGAAAAGCGCGGGTAACGAAAACGCCTTCTACTGGTATGTCACGGTAATGATGGTGATCGCGTTCCTGTTCAGCTTCCGGTTGCCGCGCCAGGCCGCCTATCTGCACCACGATCATTGATTTGGGCAGGCGCGCCGCAGGTGTGGCGCGCCCTTGTGTGAGGACACCATGAGCGAAAGACCGACCAACAGCCTGTTCGATGCCTATTTCAGCGCAGCGGACATGCGCCGGATTTTCTCCGACGAGGGGCGTATCCAGGGCATGCTGGACTTCGAGGCGGCGCTCGCCCGCGCCCAGGCGCGTACCGGGCTGATCCCCAGCGACGTGCCGGCCGTGATCGAAGCGGCGTGCAAAGCCAGCCTCTACGATGCGGGCGCCCTGGCCCAAGCGGTGGGCGGCGGCGGCAACTCGGCAATCCCCCTGGTGAAAATGCTGGGTAAACAGGTGGCCAGTATCGACCCGCGTGCCGAACGCTATGTGCACTTGGGCGCAACAAGCCAGGACGTGATGGACAGCGGCCTTGTGTTACAGATGCGCGATGCGCTGGCCTGGCTGGAAAGCGCACTGCAACAGCTGACCGACCGCCTGGCCGAGCAAGCCCAGCGCTACGAAGCGCTGCCGATGCCGGGCCGAACCTGGCTGCAGCATGCCACGCCGGTCACCCTTGGGATGAAGCTTGCAGGCTGGTTGGGCGCGTTGGATCGCCACCGCCAACGGCTGCGTGAACTCAAGCCGCGCCTGTTGGTGGTGCAGTTCGGGGGCGCCTCCGGCACCTTGGCCGCGCTGGGCGATCAGGCCTGGCCGGTGGCCGAGGCGCTGGCCGATACCTTGAAGCTGAACCTTGCCGAGCAACCTTGGCACACCCATCGCGATCGCCTGGTGGAATTCGGCAGCGTGCTTGGCCTGCTGGCCGGTACCTTGGGCAAGATGGGCCGGGATATCAGCCTGCTGATGCAAACCGAGGCCGCCGAACTGTTCGAGCCTTCCGCGCCCGGCAAGGGCGGCTCTTCCACCATGCCGCACAAACGTAACCCGGTAGGCGCCGCAGTGTTGATCGCCACGGCTACCCGCGCGCCAGGGCTGGTGTCCACCTTGCTGAGCGCAATGCCCCAGGAGCATGAGCGCAGCTTGGGCCTGTGGCATGCGGAGTGGGACACCCTCCCTGAGCTGTGCTGCCTGGTGTCCGGTGCGCTGGAGCAGGCCATCGGGTTCGCCAATGGCATGGAAGTGGACGCCGAGCGCATGAGCCGCAACCTGCAGCTTACCCATGGGCTGGTGCTGGCGGAGGCCGTGAGTATCGTGCTGGCCCAGCGGCTGGGCCGGGACACCGCGCACCATCTGATCGAGCAATGCTGCAAACGGGCAGTGGCCGAGCATCGGCACCTGCGCGACGTACTGGGCGATACCTCTGAAGTCACTGCCGAGCTTTCTTCGGCCGAACTCGACCAACTGCTGGACCCCGCTCATTACCTTGGTCAGGCGCAGCGCTGGGTTCAGCGCGCGGTGGCTGAACACAATCGTCTGAATGCTTGAAAGGAGGTTTACGTGGCACGCGTCAAACTCGCCGATGGCGAACTCAATTATCAGCTCGATGGCCCGCAAGGCGCACCCGTGTTGGTGCTGTCCAATTCGCTGGGCACCGACCTGGGCATGTGGGACACGCAAATCCCGGCCTTTACCGAGCATTTTCGTGTGCTGCGCTACGACACGCGCGGCCATGGCCAATCATTGGTAACCGAAGGCCCTTACAGCATCGAACAGCTGGGCCAGGACGTGCTCGCTTTGCTCGACGCCTTGAGCCTGGACAAGGTTTCGTTTTGCGGCCTGTCCATGGGCGGGTTGATCGGGCAATGGCTGGGGATCAATGCAGGTGACCGGCTGAACCGCCTGGTGATCTGCAATACGGCGGCGAAGATCGCCAACGACGAGGTGTGGAACACCCGTATCGAAACCGTGCTGCGGGACCGTGAAGCGGCCATGGTGGGCTTGCGCGATGCGTCCATCGCTCGCTGGTTCACGCCTGAGTTCGCCGAACGCGAGCCGGCACAGGCCAAGCGCATCACCGACATGCTGGCCGCCACGTCCCCGGACGGCTACGCCGCCAACTGTGGTGCCGTACGCGACGCCGATTTCCGTGAGCAAGTGGCGAGCATCCAGGTGCCGCTGCTGATCATCTCCGGTAGCCAGGACGCCGTTACGCCGCCCACCGGTGGCGAATTCATTGAGCAACAGGTAAAGGGCGCCGAACACGAAGTGTTCCACGCCGCTCACCTGTCCAACGTGGAAGTGGGCGAGCCGTTCAGCCAGCGCGTGCTCGACTTCCTGCGCGCATAAACAGAGGAACCACCGTGGACGAACAACAGCGTTACGACGAAGGCATGAAGGTGCGCCGTGCGGTACTGGGCGATGCACACGTGGATCGCAGCCTGAAGAACATCACCGACTTCAACGGTGAGTTCCAGGAGATGATCACCCGCCACGCCTGGGGCGATATCTGGACCCGCCCGGGCCTGCCACGGCATACCCGCAGCCTGATCACCATTTCGATGCTGATCGGCATGAACCGCAACGAGGAGCTCAAGCTCCACCTGCGCGCCGCCGCCAATAACGGCGTTACGCGGGACGAGATCAAGGAAGTGATCATGCAGAGCGCGATCTACTGCGGTATCCCCGCCGCCAACGCCACCTTCCACCTGGCCGAATCGGTGTGGGACGAACTGGGCGTGGAATCGCGGGAGTAATGTCGTTCGCCAGGTCAGCCTGGCTGACCTGTAGCAGCAAACCTTGGTTGCGCCCGGGGTATCACCGATGTACGACCCGGTCGCGGGCAAGCCACGCTGCTACAGGATGAGCGGGTAGCCGGCAGCATTTGGCAGACATAAAAAAACGGGGCTCATCGCGAGCCCCGTTTTTTATTACGCTACCTTCGAACCGATTACAGCAGGCTCAGCGGGTAGTTGAAGATCAGGCGGTTCTCGTTGAAGCTGTTGGTAGCACCGTAGTTACGACGCAAGGTCGAGTTACGCCACCGCACGCTCAGCGACTTGAACGTACCACTCTGGATCACATAGGCCAGTTCGGTTTCACGGCCACGGTCTTCACCGTTGGTGACGGTGGTGCCGGAGTGAACGTTGCTACCTTCGATAAAGCGGTTCATCACGGTCAAGCCGGGTACGCCCCAGCCAGCGAAGTCATAGTCGTGACGTACTTGCCAGGACTTCTCGCCTTCCATGTCGTAGCTCCAGCCGTAGCTGTCGTTCGCCAGGGTGCCGCCGCTGGTGCCGCTGATACGCTGCCAGCCGGCATTGCCGGTAACGCGCTGCAGGCCAACGTAGAAGGTGTTGAAACCAGCCTTGAGCGAGAACAGCCCGGACATGGTGCGGTTTTGCTGGTTCTTCACGCCGCTGCCGGCCAGGTTGTCTGCCAGGCCGTCGCCATTGGACGAGCCGATGAAGTAACCGAGGTTGGCACCGGCGGTAAGGCCTTCAGCAATGGGTTGCGAATGCAGCACCTGGAAGTACGTCTGGTCGTACACATCTTCCAGCTGGCCATACCAGGCGCCGAGCAGGGTGCGTTTTTCGTTGAAGGTGTATTCGGCACCCGCGAAGTCGAAGCGGTCGCCGCTTACCGTAGGGCTGCCATGCACAACCTTGTCGGCGTTGTTGAGCGACATACGCTCCATGCTGGCGTCGTTACGCTGGCTGTTGCGATTGAACGAACCGGCGTACAGCGTGGTGTTGTCGATGTCCTTCGAGGTGATCTGGGCACCCTGGAAGGTTTGTGGCAGCGAGCGGCCGTCGTCGGAGCGCAGGATCGGCAGTACCGGCATCCATTCGCCCACTTTCAGCTCGGTCTTGGACAGTTTGACCTTGCCCGCCACGCCCAGGCGCCCGAAGTTGTCTGCCGGGGTGTTGCCATCGTGCACGGGCAGCAACTGGGTGCCATAGGTACCACGGCCGCCGTCCAGCTTGACCGCGAACATACCGAGCACATCTACGCCGAAGCCGACCGTGCCTTGGGTGAAGCCAGACTTGGCGTCCAGGATGAACGCTTGGGTCCACTCTTGCGCGGCGCCGCGGTTGGTTGCGCCGGGTTGTGCGATAGAGGCGCCGTTGTCAACGAAGTTACGGTCGAAGTAGTAGTTGCGGAAGTTGAGCGTGGCCTTGGTGTCTTCAATAAACCCCGATTCAGCAGCCGCCGCGGGCAGCGCGGCAGCCGAGACAGCCAGGCCGAGGAGGGCGAGGCCGAAACTTTTCTTGCGGGCAAAGCTCGAAGGGATGGCGTTCATTCTTGTTGTGTTCTCTGCTGATCATTGGCAATAGCGGGCCACTAGACGGCGCGGGGTTACCGGTGGAACGGTACTCCGACAGTCATCGCGGATATCAAGCGTTGGGTGGTTCAGCTGGAATGGGCGCTGGTGATATGCATAGTGGCCAACCTGTTGTTATTAGTGTGGTCAGAGCTACCCGTGTGCGCGGGTGGCCTTGCCTAGCGGATGGTGCAAATTCCCGATCCTTTGGGTCAATTCCATGACAGGTAATTCGGGCGATAGCCGAACACTAACTGCCCGGTTACTTTAGGACATCAGTCCTCAGACGTCCGATTTCATTGTAAGTAAATTTTTCGTTAACGCGCTATGACTTTTGTCTAAATAAATCCTGCCGTCAAGCCCTGAACCGCTCAAGGACGCTAGAAGGCGCGTGCGCTTATCGCTTTTTGAAATCGGGCCATGCGTTTCGTTTAACTGGCGCCGGCTACGATCACTCGTCGTAGAGCTGGCCGATGGCCGCTAGTGTGTCGAGCTTTCATGACAAGTCTATGACAGTCCTATGACAGCCAAAAGTGTTGTCAGGGCCTTGCGAGCGGTGGCGAGAGGGGAGGGCAAAGCGGCGCCGCTAACTGTAAGGCAGCTAGCGGCGCGGGGGCAGCCGAGGGTTAACCCTTCGGCGTTTCAAGCGGGGCGTTGTTGGCCTGGCCGGTACGCTCATACCAGCCGCCACCCAGTGCCTTGTACAGATTCACCTCGGCGGTGAGCTGCGACAGGCGATCGCTGATCAGCGACTGCTGAGCACTGAACAACGAACGCTGTGCATCGAGCAAGGTCAGGTGGCTGTCCACGCCAATGCGGTAGCGGCGGTCGGCCAGCCGGTAGTAATCCTCGCTGGACTTCACCAGGTCGCGCTGTGCCTGCAACTGATCGGTGTAGGTCTTGCGCGCCGTCAACCCGTCGGACACTTCCTGGAACGCGGTCTGGATCGCCTTCTCGTAGTTGGCGACGTTGATGTCTTTCTGGATCTTGGAGTAATCCAGGCTCGCTTGCAGTGCGCCAGCGTTGAAGATCGGCAGGCTGATCGCGGGGCTGAAGATCCAACGGCCGGAGCCTCCCTTGAACAGCCCATCCAGGTCGGCGCTGGCGGTGCCGGCGCTGGCGGTAAGGCTGATGCTGGGGAAGAACGCCGCACGCGCCGCGCCAATGTTGGCGTTTGCCGCCAGCAGGTTGTGCTCGGCTTGAAGAATATCCGGCCGGCGGGTCAGCAGATCCGATGGCAGGCCAGCCGGCACTTCGCTGAGCAGGTCTTCGTCCAGCCGCTGCGGCGCCGGAAGGTCGGCCGGCAGCGGGCCGCCAACCAGCACGGTGAGGTTGTTCAGGTCCTGGGCAACCTGACGCTGATACTGCGCCAGGTTGGCGCGGGCGCCTTCCACGGCGGTACGCGCCTGGCTCAGGTCCAGCGCCGACGATACACCCACTTCCGCGCTGCGGCTGGTCAGCCGCAAGCTTTCTTCATACGCCTTGAGGGTGTCCTGGGTGAGCTGGTACAGCTCCTGGTCGGCCTGCCAGGTGAGGTAGGCGTTGGCCACGCTCGCCACCAGGCTGATCTGCGTGGAGCGCCGCGCTTCCTCGGTGGCGAAGTAGCTTTCCAGGGCTTGCTGGCTGAGGCTGCGGATGCGCCCGAACAGGTCCAGCTCATAGGCCGAGATGCCCAGCGTGGCTGCGTAGCTGCTGGATATACCAGCCCGGCCGGTGGTCGACAGGTCGGCCGGGTTGCGCTGCCGGGTACCCGCTGCGTCGGCGGTCACCGCAGGCAGCAGGTCGGCCCGCTGAATACGGAACTGCGCGGCATAGGCGTCGACGTTCAGCGCCGCAACCCGAAGGTCGCGGTTGTTCTGCAGCGAGGCTTCGATCAGCTGTTGCAGGGCCGGGTCGCGGAAGAACTCGCGCCAGCCTTGCTCGGCCGCGGCAACCTTGGCCGCGTCGGCCGGCGCATAGGCCGGGCCCTGCGGGTATTGCGCGGCAACCGGAGCTGCCGGCTGCTGGTAGTCCGGGATCAGCGAACAGCCGCTCATCAGCGCAGCGGCGATCGCCAGGGACATCAGTGACTTGCTCATTGGCGAGCCTCATCAGGTGTAGGGTCGCTTGGTTTCTTGCGACCATGGAATACAGACGATACGGCAACGAAGAACATCGGTACCCAGAAGATCGCCAGGATAGTGGCCGTGATCATACCGCCGATCACGCCCGTACCGATGGCGTGCTGGCTGCCCGAGCCGGCACCGCTGGAAATCGCCAGAGGCACCACGCCGAGGATGAACGCCATGGACGTCATCACGATCGGCCGCAAACGCATCCGGCAAGCCTCTACTGCAGCGTCCAGCAGGCTCTTGCCTTGCTCGTGCAGTTCCTTGGCGAACTCCACGATCAGGATGGCGTTCTTCGCCGCCAGGCCTACTGTGACCAACAAGCCCACCTGGAAGAACACGTCGTTGGACAGCCCACGCAGGCTGGTGGCGATCAACGCACCGATCACACCCAGCGGAACCACCAGAATCACCGCGATCGGGATCGACCAGCTTTCATACAACGCAGCCAGGCAGAGGAACACCACCAGTACCGACAAGGCGTAAAGCGCAGGGGCCTGGGAGCCAGACAGCCGCTCTTCGAACGACAGGCCGGTGAAGCTGTAGCCGATACCCGTTGGCAGCTGCTTGGCCAGCCGCTCCACTTCGTCCATGGCCTGGCCGGTACTGTAGCCAGGTGCCGGGGTACCGAGGATTTCTTCCGCTGCTACGCCGTTGTAACGGGACAGCTTGGGCGAACCGTAGCTCCATTCACCCGTGGCGAACGCGGAGAATGGCACCATTTTCCCGGCCGTATTGCGCACGTACCACTTCTCGAGGTCTTCAGGGCGCATGCGGCCGCTGGCATCGCCTTGCACGTACACTTTCTTCACCCGACCACGGTCGATGAAGTCGTTGACGTAGCTGCCGCCCAATGCCACGGACAAGGTGCTGTTGATGTCCGACAGGCTCAGGCCCAAGGCGCGGGCGCGTTCGTCATCGATGGTGAGCTGGTACTGCGGCTCATCGCTCAACCCGTTGGGGCGAACGCCCGCCAGGATCTTGCTCTGCGCAGCCATGCCCAGGAACTGGTTACGCGCTTCCATCAGCTTGGCGTGGCCAACCCCGCCCTGATCCTGCAGGTAGAAGTCGAAACCGGTGGCGTTACCCAGTTCCAGTACCGAAGGCGGTACCACCGCGAAAGTCATGGCGTCGCTGTAGCCGAAGAAGTGCTGCTGGGCACGCTTGGCCACTTCGAACACGCTCATGCTCGAGTCACGTTCGTCCCACGGCTTGAGCATCACGAAGGCCAGGCCCGAGCTTTGGCCACGGCCGGCGAAGTTGAAGCCGCTCACGGTGAACACGGATTTGACCGCCTTGCCTTCGCCGTTATCGGCATCGAGCAGGTATTCACGGGCGCGGTCCAGCACCTTCTGGGTGTTTTCGGCCGAGGTGTTGGGCGGGGTCTGCACCTGGGTGAAGATCACGCCCTGGTCTTCCTCGGGCAGGAAGGCCGCGGGAATGCGGGTGAACAGCCAGGCCATGGCGGCCACGATCACGATGTACACCAGGAATGCCGGCAGCCGGTGGCGGATCATGCTGCCCACGCCACGCTCGTAACGCACCACGCCACGGTCGAAGGTGCGGTTGAACCAGCCGAAGAACCCACGCTTGGGTTGGCCGTGGGTATCCACGTCAGCCTGCTTGAGCATGGTCGCGCACAGGGCCGGGGTGAACACCAGCGCCACGAACACCGACAGGGCCATCGCCGACACGATGGTGATGGAGAACTGGCGATAGATCACACCGGTAGAGCCGCCAAAGAAGGCCATGGGCAGCAATACGGCGGACAGTACCAAGGCGATACCCACCAGCGCGCCCTGGATCTGCCCCATGGATTTGCGGGTAGCTTCCTTGGGCGACAGGTGTTCCTCGCCCATCACCCGCTCCACGTTTTCCACCACCACGATGGCGTCGTCCACCAGCAGGCCGATGGCTAGGATCATCCCGAACATGGTCAGCGTGTTGATGGTGAAACCGGCGGCGGCGAGGATACCGAAGGTGCCCAGCAATACCACCGGCACGGTCATCGTGGTGATGACGGTAGCGCGGAAATTCTGCAGGAACAGGTACATCACCAGGAACACCAGCACGATGGCTTCGATCAGCGTGTGCACCACGCCAGAGATCGACTCCGTCACCACTGGGGTGGTGTCGTAGGGGAATACTGCCTCTACGCCCTGCGGGAAGAATGGCTTGAGGTTGTCGATAGTGGCGCGGATTGCCTTGGCGGTGTCCAGCGCGTTGGCGCCGGTAGCCAGCTTGATCGCCATACCGGAGGCAGGCTTGCCGTTGAACTGAGCATTGATGCTGTAGTTCTCGCCGCCCAGGCCGATGTTGGCGACGTCACGCAGGCGTACCTGAGAACCGTCGGTGTTCACCTTCAACAGAATGTCGCCGAACTGCTCGGCGGTCTGTAAACGGGTTTTGCCGATGATGGTCGCGTTCAGCTGGGTGCCGGGCAGGGCAGGCAAGCCGCCCAACTGGCCGGACGATACCTGCACGTTCTGCGCGGTGATCGCCGAAGTCACGTCCAGCGGGGTGAGCTGGAAGTTGTTCAACTTGGCCGGGTCGAGCCAGATACGCATGGCGTACTGGGCGCCGAATACCTGAAAGTCACCCACGCCTGAGGTACGGGAAATCGGGTCTTGCAGGTTGGACACGATGTAGTTGGCCAGGTCGTCCTTGGTCATCGAGCCATCGTTGGACACCAGGCCGATCACCAGCAGGAAGTTTTTCACTGCCTTGGTCACGCGCAGGCCCTGCTGTTGCACTTCCTGCGGCAGCAAAGGCGTCGCCAGGTTCAGCTTGTTCTGCACCTGAACCTGGGCGATGTCCGGGTTGGTGCCCTGGTTGAAGGTCACCGTGATGGTCATGCTGCCGTCGGAGTTACTCTCCGACGAGATATAGCGCAGGTTATCGATGCCGTTCATCTGCTGCTCGATCACCTGAACCACCGTGTCCTGCACGGTTTGCGCCGAGGCGCCCGGGTAGTTCACGGCAATGGCGATGGCGGGCGGCGCAATGGCGGGGTACTGGTTGATCGGCAGCTTGAGGATCGACAGCCCCCCCACCAGCATGATCACCAGCGCGATCACCCAGGCGAAGATCGGCCGATCAATAAAGAACTTCGACATGGTTTACTCCTTCTGGCCACCGGAGGCGGCCGGCGCGCTGGCGGGAGCATCCGCTTTCGCTTCATGCGCCTTCACTTCAGCACCTGGCTTGACGTACTGCAGCCCTTCGACGATAAGGCGATCGCCGGCCTTCAGGCCGTCCTCGATCAGCCAGGCATCGCCCACGGTGCGGCTGGTTTTCAGCTGGCGTTGCTCGACCTTGTTGTCAGCACCCACCACCAGTGCGGTCGGGGTGCCCTTGAGGTCGCGGGTCACGCCGCGCTGCGGCGCCAGGATCGCGGCCTGGGCTACCCCGGCCATCAGCTCGGCATGCACGAACATGCCGGGCAGCAGGGTGTGCTCGGGGTTAGGGAACACCGCGCGCAGGGTCACGGAGCCCGTGGTTTCGTCCACCGACACTTCCGAGAACTCCAGCTTGCCTTCCTGCCCGTAGAGCGTGCCGTCTTCAAGCTTGAGCTGAACCTTGGCCGCGTTGTTGCCGGCTTTCTGCAGCTGGCCGTTTTCCAGCGCGCGGCGCAGCTTGAGCATGTCCGCGGTAGACTGGGTCACGTCCACATACATTGGGTCCAGCTGCTGGATGGTCGCCATGGCGGTGGTTTGGCCATTAGTGACCAATGCACCTTCAGTGACGGCCGAGCGGCCGATGCGGCCGGAGATCGGCGCCAGCACCTTGGTATAGCGCAGGTTGATCTGGGCGCTCTTGAGGGTGGCTTCCGCTTGCAGCTGCTGCGCGCGCGCCGTGTCGTATTCCTGCCGGCTCACAGCCTGCTCGTCGATCAGCTGCTTGTAGCGGTTGGTGAGGGTGCGGTATTGCTCCACGCTCGCCTGGGCGTTGGCCAGGGTTGCTTCGTACACCGAGGGGTCGATCTGGTACAGCTGCTGGCCGACCTTCACATCCGCGCCTTCCTGGAACAGGCGCTTGAGGATGATGCCATCCACCTGCGGGCGAACTTCAGCCATGCGGAACGCGCTGGTGCGGCCCGGAAGCTCGTTGGTGAGGGTGACGGTCTGCGGCTGAAGGGTGACCACGCCTACCTGAGGAGCCTGTGCAGCGGGCGGTGCCGCTTGTTGCTTCTCGCAGCCACTGAGCAGTGTGGCCAGGGCGACGGCGGATACCAATGCGGTAACAGCTGGCTTGAATTGCATGAAGATCCTCGGGGCGGAACGCGGAAGACGCTCAAGAGTAATGGAACGAAGGATTTGTAACATCTAGATAAGTAGCTTACTAACGAATATACTTACGTTCGCGGCTGTTTGTAAATAGGTGTTACCCCGACAAATTGCCACATACCGATCACCCGCCCGCGCCTCACCATAATAAAAAGCGCTGGCCCGCTTCGCCCTTGGCGGAGCGCCCCATGAGGTCACTGCCATGGTTCGCCGTACCAAAGAAGAAGCGCTGGAAACCCGCAAGCAGATCGTAGAAGCCGCCGAGCACGCCTTTTATGAGCGCGGCGTGGCCAATACGACGCTCGCCGATATCGCTGCCCGAGCAGGGGTGACCCGGGGTGCGATCTACTGGCACTTCAGCAACAAGGCGGACGTGCTTCAGGCGCTGCTGGACAACCTCAGCGAGCCACTGGAGGACCTGGCCCGTGCCAGCGAAAGCGTGGATGAGCCGGACCCCTTGGGCTGCATGCAAGCACTGCTTGTGAAACTGTTTCAAGGCGTTTCCCTCGACCCCAAGACCCGGCGCATCAACGAAATCCTGTTTCACAAATGCGAGTTCACCAATGAGATGTGCGACCTGCGCCAGCAGCGCCAGGCCGTGACTGCCGAATGCAACGAGCGTATCGAGTGCACGTTGCGTAACGCAGTGAACCGTGGGCAGCTGCCGCCCACGCTCGACACTCGCCGGGCCGCCCTGGCGCTTCATGCTTTCATTGACGGCCATATCAGCCTCTGGTTGCTGCTACCCGACAGCCAGCGCCTGGATGAAGAAGCGCCGCGGCTGGTGGCCTCGCTGCTGGACATGCTTCGCTTCAGCCCGGCCTTGCGAAAGGACGAATGGCCATTAGCCGCGACCGCGCAGTAAGCGGTTCGGCATCGCCAGCGCCGCCGCCAGGCCCAGCAAGGCTATCGCCGCGCTGATACAGAACAGCAGAGTAAAGGCATCGGCTACCTGATTGCGGCCGCCATCGGCCTGAGCATGGGCCGCGGCCAGGCTGTCCAGCAACACATTGCCATGGGGGCTGCTGGCGCTATCGCCCGCGGGGCCGAGTAAAGCCAATAAAAGCGCAGACATCAAGGCGATCCCCACCGCGCCGCCCAGCGAGCGGAAGAGGTTGGTGGTGCTGGTGCTCACCCCGATATCACCCGCTGCTGCGGCATTCTGCGCCCCTACCAGAGACGTTGGGAATTGCAGCCCCGACGCAATGCCGGTCAGCAGCATGAACAGGCAGCTCAACCACAGCGTGGACACGGGTGTGTAGGCCATGCCCAGCACGGTAACGGGCATAAGCGCCGCACCGGTGAGGATCACCGGCTTGAACCGGCCGCTGCGAGCAGTATGCCGCCCGCCGAAGAACGCGCCGATCGGCAAGCCTATGGCAAGCGGCAACAGGAATAGCGCAGCGGTATCGGCCCCTTGACCGGTCACTGCCTGGAAACGTAGCGGGGCCAGCGTCGATAAAGAGATGGCCTGGAAACTGGTGAAAAAGACCGTACACCAGCACAGCACGGCCGAGCGGTCGGCAAATAGCCGCATGGGTAGCAAGGGCTCGATAAAGCGCCGCTCGTGCCAGATAAATATGAATGCCGCCAGGGCGCCGGTCGCCAGCAGGGAAAGTACCGGGGTGCTGGTCCATGCAAGCCCTTGTCCCACCTCGGTGATGCCCAGCAACAGGCTACCCAGCCCCACGATCATCAACACAGTGCCGAGGTAGTCGATACGGGCCTGGCGCTGCGGGGTGTGCAGGCCGGCCAGCGTCTTGCGCATGAACAGCCAGGCGCCCAGGCCCAGCGGCAGATTCAGCCAAAACACCCAGCGCCACGACAAATGCTCGGTCATCAGCCCACCGACCACCGGGCCCGCGACGCTCGCCGCGGCATACATGCTGCTGAAGTAGCCTTGATAACGGCCACGCTCGCGCGGTGGCACCACGTCACCAATGATCGCCTGGCTCACCGAAACCATGCCGCCGGCGCCCAGCCCCTGCACAATGCGGGCGAATACGAGCTGCTCCATGCTCTGTGCAAGGCCGCACAGCACGGATGCTCCGGTAAATACCCCCATGCCGATCAGGATCATGCGCCGACGGCCGTACAGGTCACCGAGCTTGCCGTAGATCGGCGTAGCGATGGTCATGGCCACCATATAGCCGGAGATTACCCAGGCCAGTAGCTCCACATCGGAGAACTGCGCAGAGATGGCAGGCATGGAGACGGCAACGATGGTTTGATCGAGCGCGCCGAGAAAGATCGCGCTCATCAGCGCAATAAGGACATCCCGCAAGGCGGGAGCGGAGGGGCTGGAGTGGTTCACGGGCTGGCGGATTCGCAGTCACGTCCCGGCCGGGCCGGCCTGGGCTGACCCCGGAGTCTACTAAAGCCGATGCGGCGCTTCTATGAACTTTGTGACAGCCCATACCTCCCGCCAACCAGCAGCAATCTCATCGGAGCGAGCTGAACGAGGGGTTCTGGGAAATGCACAGTGCGTAGCTGCACCCGGTGTGGCTTCGCTGAGCCGTGCGCAGTTGTTCCACGCGATAGACGGAAGCGCCGTACAGTGTGACCACCAACGCACCCGCCGTGCCGTAAACCAAAGCCGTTTTTATTTTTGTGTTCATGGCCCTTCCTCCACTGCTTGCCATGATTCAAGCGTAGGTCGGCACGCGGGGAGTGCAAGCGCAAGCGGTGGCTCAGCCAGTACTGCTCAAGGTTGCTGTTTTCAGCCGCGCCATATCCCGGCTTGGCGGCGCGCCGAACAGCCGGCTGTATTCCCGGCTGAACTGAGAGGGGCTTTCGTAGCCCACGCGGTAGCTGGCTACCGACACATCCATGCCTTCGATAAGCATCAGCCGCCGCGCCTCTTGAAGGCGCAGCTGTTTCTGATATTGCAGCGGGCTCATCGAAGTCACCGCCTTGAAGCGATGATGAAGGGTGGACACGCTCAGGTTCGCCCGGCGAGCGAGCGCGTCGATCCGCAGCGGTTCGCTGAAGTTGCCGTTCAGCCACTCGATGGCCTGGGTTACGCGGTGGGTCTGGCTGTTGGCCTGGGCTATTTCATACAACTTGTGGCCTTGAGGGCTACGCAGCAGGCGATACAACACCTCGCGCCGGATCAGGGGCGCCAGCACCGCCAGGTCCCGCGGCGTGTCCATCAACCGCACCAGTCGGAGGAGGGCATCCAGCAGATCGGGGCACAGCCGGTCCACGTACAAACCGCGCCCGGTGGGCCGGGCGGGAACGCTCAAGGGGCCGGCATCGGCAATCAATGCAGTGATTTCAGCCGGGTCGATATCCAGCCGCAGTGACAGGCTGGGATTATCGGGCGCGGCTTCCAGGATGCGCCCGCTGATCGGCATCGCTACCGAGACCACCATATAGTTGAGGGGGTCGTAGATGTAGCGCTCGTCCCCCAGCGTCACTTCCTTGCTGCCATGGGCCAGCACACAGAGCGCAGGCTGAGCCAACGCCGGTAGCGAAGAGGTGGAATGCTCATAGCGTACAAGCACCAGGCCAGGCACGTCGGTCTGGCAGAGGGCCTCGCCATTGGTGTGGCGGCGAATCACATCGGCGAGTTCAGCGCGCTGGCGTTCCAGTGCCGCATCGGCGGCAAGCCGGGGCTGGGAGTCGTTCATGGCGGGTGCTCCGTGTAAGTTACGGGGTATAGCCTATAAACAAGCAAATGATGAGGGTAGGCCAATACTGCCTGCTGCTTGCCTGATCCTGCCGGAGCGTCGGCTGGCCGGTTGGATACCAGCCTGTTTGCCGCGTGGTGGATTGCACAGAACCCCAGGCGGCTTCGGTTGGGGGTTTTCTGGCGGGGCGGGCGCGTCTGGGGCGGGTTCGCAGGATCAGGCAATCTGCCCGCAGGATCGGTCTACCGACCATTGCGCAGTGGGGGCTAAGGTGAACCTGTCAGCAATTCCCCCGGCCATCAAGTTGGCTGGGCTGGACTCAGGGAGCCTTACCATGACTCAACAGCCTTTGATCAGCCACCGTGCAGCTATCCGTACCTGGCCAGGCCGCTCCTGCGCTGTAGGTGAGCAGCTGGCCCGGTTGGTGGAAGCTACCCGGCCTTTGCCCGGATGCCTGTCTATTGCCGCACGCCGCGAGCCGAGCAATGTGCACACGTGGCATTTGAGCATGTGCTGGGAGGACCATCAGGCCTTCGCCACCTGGCTGGGCGAACCAGCCGCCGCGGTTTTCACCGACCTGCTGAACCAGCGGCTCATTCAGCAGATCGACATTCAACCTGGCGATCCCACGGCGCAAGCCGAGCTGCGCCGCGCCGGTTGATCACACCTGTGGGCGGCGCATCTTGAACAGGTTGCCCAGCTCGAAATAATCCGCCGGCCCACCTCCACGCAGGATCGGACGGGCTGCCGCAGTGTCGTACACGCCCTCCTTGAGCAGGTCGCGACGAATGTGCACGGCCACCACTTCCCCAAGGATCAGCCAGCTCGGCACGGTTTCCCCGTTGGCACGCTGCAACTGCACGATCTGGGTGAGCTTGCATTCGAAGGATACCGGCGCTTGCGCTACGCGCGGCACACTGATCACGCGGGACGGCACTGGCGTCAGCCCGCTGAGGGCGAACTCGTCTATTTCCGGCCCCACGGCCGCGCAGCTCTGGTTCATCTGCTCGGCCAGTTCGAAGGTTGCCAGGTTCCAGGCGAACTCGCCCGTAGCTTCGATATTGTTGAGGCTGTCCTTGCGGCCGACGCTGCTGAAGCCAATGATCGGCGGGATGTAGTTGAAGCCGTTGAAAAAGCTGTACGGCGCCAGGTTGAGCACGCCGCTCGCGCTGCGCGAGGACACCCAGCCAATGGGGCGGGGCCCTACGATGGCGTTGAATGGGTCGTGAGGCAGCCCGTGGCCATTGGCGGGTTCGTAGTAATGAAAATCGTCTTGCATCGGCGTTACCTTGTTAAAGGAGGGCGAGGTGAGCTGACGTATTGGACCGCATATTCAAGCCGAGTTGCCATCTCTGGCGCCCGGCTCCCCAGCCAATGCATCCGATCTGGTACGAACATGCCAACTTTGGCACAAATTTTCCTACCGTAAACGAAGCGCAAGCTGTGGATCCCGAAATCCGGGGCCAAAGGTGCAGCCGGTGCACCACTTGCCATCAACGGACAGTCATCCTGTTCATTCGCGGTGCAGAATGCCGTCAAAAGCGGTCGTTTTGCAGGAAATGGAAATTGGCCAATGTTTGAAGTCTGCTCATCGTTCGTGCCGTCCTCGCTCCTCTGCCTCACCTCTTCCCGTGCTCAACCTGCAACCTGCGCCCGGCTGCCTGTGCCCGGGCGGGCGCGCCCCTCGGCCGCCCTTGTGCCTCACTGCAACTATCCACCCGGAATACCGCCGGGGCGCTAAGCCCCGTTTGATAAAACGCGCCTCGTTCATATAAGGCTGGAGCGGATAATTCCTCCCGGCGCGCACTTTATTTCGCTTGTAAAAAGTATGCATTTTTATCCAGGTGGCATGGGTAGCCTGTGCCCGTACCTTTTGTTGTGGTCAAGGAAGTAGTGGATGGCTAGATAAAAACAAGACGCACCATTTGCGTCCGCGCCTTTGAGGTTTGGTGCATTTTTTAAAAGAGCTATCGAGCGTGCGGCCCCGGTTATTTATTGACCGGTTGGTCACGTTGCCGTGCAGCCTGCTCAAATGTTTTTTAAGCACCCGCTGCGCAGGGAAGGGCAGATTTTCGCCCATAAAAGGTGAAAGTTACAGAAATGCGACATGAATGTAGTTATCGCTTAGAAGTGGCTCTACGGTAGGACTTCTGGCACAGCGGTTGCTCTGTAACAAGGTGTAAATGGAACGATAGCTACCTGTACTAAGCTATTTAAGGAGGCATTCCGTGAAACGTTCGAACTGATGCTGTTTCTGCCTCGAATAAACTTTCGCAACTATCTTTGCGGGAGTGCGGGTACATGTCGCCGTATGAAAAGTGCCAAGCACATTCAAACATTCAAGAATGTTTGGAAGGATTCCTTTTGCCCTTCATCCAGTAGAGGGAGCGTTAATGAGTGACGCGGTAAGAAAGAAGCCTCCACACTTTATGTTGGCTAAAGAACGGACGTCGGCCTGGGACGCTGTTCAGTTCAGAGCTAACACTTCAACGCCCGGTAGTCTAAAGAAACCCCAGGTGCTGCTGTTGTTGGCCGTTTCCCTGCTGGTACATGGGGGCGCCTGGTGGTTGATACAGCATCAGCCAGCGCCACTGCCCGAGGTTGCGCCGCAGGTGCCGGAAATGACCGTGGAGCTGACCAGCCCCACACCGCCTACACCTGAGCCACCACCACCCGAGC
>NZ_JAAMQU010000012.1 GCF_013522925.1 Pseudomonas japonica
GCACCGACGACCAGGTGGACGTGAACTACACCGTGGAAGAACAACCGTCCGGCTCGATCACCGCCAGCGTGGGCTTCGCCCAGAGCGCGGGCCTGATCCTGGGTGGCTCGATCAGCCAGAGCAACTTCCTGGGTACCGGTAACAAGGTCAGCATCGGCCTTACCCGGTCCGAGTACCAGACCCGCTACAACTTCAGCTTCGTCGATCCGTACTACACCCCGGACGGCGTGAGCCTCGGTTACAACGCCTTCTACCGTAAAACCGACTACGACGACCTTGACGTCGACGTGGCCAGCTATGCAGTGGACAGCCTGGGTGCCGGCCTGAACTTCGGCTACCCGATCAGCGAAACCTCGCGCCTCACCTTCGGCCTTACCGTGCAGAAGGACGAGATCAACACCGGTACCTATACCGTTGGCGAGATCTACGACTTCATCGACCGGGAAGGCGACAGCTTCACCAACTTCAAGGCGTCGGTAGGCTGGTCGGATTCCACCCTGAACCGCGGCACCCTGCCGACGCGTGGGCATTCCCAGAGCCTCACCCTGGAGACCACCACACCGGGCAGCGACCTGTCGTTCTACAAGCTGGACTACCGCGGCCAGCTGTTCACGCCGATCACCGAAAACTACACCATGCGTTTCCACACGGAACTGGGTTACGGCGACGGCTACGGTTCTACCGACGGCCTGCCGTTCTACGAGAACTACTACGCAGGCGGCTTCAATTCCGTGCGCGGCTTCAAGGACAGCACCCTGGGCCCGCGCAGTACCCCGGCCACCAACGACCCCGATCAGGATCCGTTGGCCTTCGGTGGCAACGTGATGATCACCGGCGGCGCGGAGATTCTCTTCCCGATGCCGTTCGTGAAGGACCAGAAGTCCTTGCGTACCTCGTTGTTCGCCGATGTGGGTAACGTCTTCGACTCCAAGTGCCAGTACTCCTCGGCCAGCGCTACCTATCCGGTGAGCACCAAGGACTGCGGGTCCATCGACTTCTCCAACATGGCCGCCTCGGTTGGCCTGGGCGTTACCTGGATCACCGCCCTGGGCCCGTTGAGCTTCAGCCTGGCCATGCCGATCAAGAAGCCCGACGAAGCCGAAACCCAGATCTTCCAATTCTCGTTGGGGCAGACGTTCTAAGCGTCTCCCCGGCCCACACACAACGAATTCGCAGGAGTTTATCGTGCGCAAGCTGACTCAACTGGTTATCGTGGCCGCGGCCATGTTCGCAACCCCCGCCTTCGCCGAAATGAAGATCGCGGTGCTCAACTATCAAATGGCGCTGCTCGAATCCGACGCTGCCAAGAAGTACGCCGTGGATGCCGAAAAGAAATTCGGCCCGCAGCTGACCAAGCTCAAGTCCCTGGAAAGCAGCGCCAAGGATATTCAGGACCGTCTGGTGAAAGGCGGCGACAAGATGCAGCAGCCTGAGCGTGAGCGCCTGGAGCTGGACTTCAAGCAAAAGGCCCGGGACTTCCAGTTCCAGTCCAAGGAGCTGAACGAAGCCAAGGCCTCGGCCGACCGCGACATGCTCAAGGTACTCAAGCCCAAGCTCGACAGCGCTGTCGAAGGCGTGATCAAGGCCGGTGGCTTCGACCTCGTGCTCGAGCGCGGCGCAGTCATTGATGTCAAGCCTCAGTACGACATCACCCGTCAGGTCATCGAGCGCATGAACCAGACCAAGTGATGATGACGTCGAGCCTTACCCTCGGCGACATTGCCGATACCCTGGGCGCCGAAGTCATCGGCGCCCGGGAGCACTTGATAGATGGGCTGGCCACCTTGCAGGAGGCCGGCCCTTCTCAGCTGAGCTTCCTGGCCAACCCTCAATACCGCAAGCACCTGGCGACCACTCGCGCCGGGGCGGTGCTGCTCAAGCGTGAGGATGCGCAGGGCTACCTGGGCAATGCCCTTGTGGTGCCGGATCCTTACCTGGCATACGCCCACATTTCCCACCGCTTCGATCCCAAGCCTCGTGCACCCGCTGGCGTGCACCCCAGCGCAGTGGTCGCCGCCGACGCCGAGGTCGATCCTTCGGCAAGCGTCGGCCCGTTCGTGGTTATCGAAAGCGGTGCCGTTATCGGCGCCGGCGTTACCCTGGGGGCACACTGCTTCATTGGTGCCCGCAGCGTGGTCGGGGAAGGCGGCTGGCTCGCGCCCCGGGTCACCCTTTACCACGACGTGCGCATCGGCAAGCGAGTGGTGATTCAATCGGGGGCGGTCATCGGTGGCGAGGGCTTCGGCTTCGCCAATGAAAAAGGCGTGTGGCAGAAAATTGCCCAGATCGGCGGCGTAACGGTCGGCGATGACGTTGAAATCGGCGTGAACACCGCGGTAGACCGCGGCGCTCTTGCAGACACCGTGATCGGCAACGGCGTAAAGCTCGACAACCAGATCCAGATTGCCCACAACGTCCAGATTGGCGATCACACGGCCATGGCGGCATGCGTGGGTATCTCGGGAAGCAGCAAGATCGGCAAGCACTGCATGCTTGCGGGCGGCGTGGGGCTGGTTGGCCATATCGAACTGTGCGACCACGTATTCGTTACCGGAATGACCATGGTCACGCGCTCCATCACCGAGCCGGGTGCATACTCCTCCGGCACCGCGATGCAGCCGGCCGCGGAATGGCGCAAGAGTGCGGCGCGCATTCGCCAGCTCGACGACATGTACCGCCGGCTGGCTCAGGCAGAAAAGCGGATCGAAGCGGTGACCCGGGCCGACGATGGGTCATCAGATGGCTGATTCCTTTTCACTATCAGCAGCGCACTACCGCTAGACTGCGCTGCTGAGGCAAGGAGTGCCGTACCCGCGGCCCACCTATGCGGCCCCGCAGGCTGCGCGCTCCCTCTCTTTTATACAGGCTTTCCCCCGACATGATGGACATCAACGAGATTCGCGAATACTTGCCTCATCGCTACCCTTTCCTGCTGGTGGACCGGGTGGTGGAACTGGATGTCGAGAGCCAGCGCATTCGCGCCTACAAGAATGTCAGCATCAATGAACCGTTCTTCAACGGTCATTTCCCAGCGCATCCAATCATGCCAGGGGTGCTCATCATCGAAGCAATGGCCCAGGCCGCCGGCATCCTCGGCTTCAAGATGCTGGACGTAAAGCCTGCGGACGGGACCCTGTACTACTTCGTAGGTTCGGACAAGCTGCGCTTCCGCCAGCCGGTTACCCCGGGCGACCAGCTTATCCTCGAAGCACGCTTTATCAGCTGCAAACGCCAGATCTGGAAATTCGACTGCCAGGCCTCCGTAGATGGCAAGCCTGTGTGCTCCGCCGAAATCATCTGCGCGGAACGCAAACTATGAGCTTGATCGACCCTCGTGCAATCATCGACCCCTCGGCTGTATTGGCTGAAGGTGTCGAGGTAGGCCCGTGGTCGATCATCGGCGCAGGGGTAGAAATCGGTGAAGGCACGGTTATCGGGCCTCACGTAGTGCTGCGCGGGCCTACCCGCATCGGCCGGCACAACAAGATCTATCAGTTCTCGTCCATCGGCGAGGACACGCCTGACCTGAAATACAAGGGCGAAGCCACGCGCCTGGTCATTGGTGATCACAACGTGATTCGAGAGGGCGTGACCATCCATCGCGGTACGGTGCAGGACCGGTCCGAAACAACCATCGGCGACCATAACCTGATCATGGCCTATGCCCATGTGGGGCATGACAGCGTGATCGGCAACCACTGCATCCTGGTCAACAACACGGCGCTGGCTGGCCACGTGCACGTAGGTGATTGGGCAATCCTTTCCGGTTATACCTTGGTGCACCAGTATTGCCACATCGGCCCCCACAGCTTCTCGGGCATGGGTACGGCCATCGGCAAGGACGTTCCGGCCTTTGTGACCGTATTCGGCAACCCGGCTGAGGCGCGTGGCATGAATTTCGAAGGCATGCGCCGTCGCAATTTCAGCGATGCGACCATTCACACGCTACGCAACGCCTACAAGGTGGTTTACCGCCAAGGGTTGACCATCGACCAGGCGCTGGCCCGGCTTGAGGAGCCCGCGCAAAATTGCGCGGAAGTGGCATTGTTTGTGTCGACCATCCGGGAAGCTACCCGCGGCATCACCCGCTGATGCCAGCCGAACTTTGCGTCGCGCTGGTAGCAGGAGAAGCCAGCGGCGATATCCTGGGGGCAGGCCTGATGCGTGCGCTCAGGGCTCGCCATCCGCAGGTGCGTTTCATCGGCGTGGGCGGCCCCCGGATGGAAGCCGAGGGCTTGCGCTCCTACTTCCCCATGGAGCGGCTGGCCGTGATGGGGCTGGTAGAGGTGCTCGGCCGGCTGCGTGAACTGCTGGCACGCCGCAAGCAGCTGGTACAGACCCTCCTCGAAGCCCGGCCGGACGTGTTCATTGGTATAGACGCGCCGGATTTCACCCTGGCTATCGAAGCCCGGATGCACCGCGAGGGCATCAAGGCCGTGCATTACGTGAGCCCGTCGGTATGGGCATGGCGGCAAAAGCGGGTGCTGAAGATTCGCGAAGGCTGTGACCTGATGCTTACGCTTTTCCCCTTCGAGGCCAGGTTCTACGAAGAGAAGGGCGTGCCGGTACGTTTCGTGGGCCATTCGCTGGCTGATCAGATCCCGCTGCAGGCCGATCGGGCCCAGGCGCGAGAATCCCTGGGGCTTGCGCCGGAAGGGCCGATGGTGGCGCTGATGCCAGGTAGCCGGGGGGGCGAGGTCCGTCGCCTGGGTGCACTGTTCTTCGACACGGCGCAGCGTTTGCTCGCAGCCCGCCCGGGCCTTCGCTTCGTAGTGCCATGCGCCAACCCGGAACGCCGGGCTCAGCTGGAGGCCTTGCTTGCCGGGCGTTCGCTGCCCATCACCTTGCTCGACGGGCAGTCCCACGAAGCATTGGCCGCTTGCGACGCAGTACTGATCGCTTCCGGTACCGCTACCCTTGAAGCACTCTTGTACAAACGACCAATGGTGGTGGCTTATCGCCTTGCCCCGTTGACCTGGTGGTTGCTCAAACGTATGGTCACAAGCCCATACGTGTCCCTGCCCAACCTCCTTGCCCAGCGTGCGCTGGTCCCGGAAATCCTGCAGGACGCCGCCACGCCCGAGGCGTTGGCCGAAGCCCTGCTGCCGCTGCTGGATAACCCGGGCGAGCAGACCGCCGGCTTCGATGCGATTCACCGTACGCTTCGTCAGGACGCCTCCAATCAGGCGGCGGACGCCGTGCTGCAACTGTTGGCACGCTGACCAGGAACCCCGTGATGGAACCGACACAACTGCAAATGGGCCTGGATTACACCTTGGTCGAAGAACTGGTCTGCGGCGTCGACGAAGTGGGCCGTGGCCCGCTGTGTGGTGCGGTGGTCACGGCCGCGGTCATTCTCGACCCGGCCCGCCCGATCCTTGGCCTCAACGATTCGAAGAAACTCACCGAGGCCCGCCGCGAAGCCTTGTATGAAGAGATCTGCGAAAAAGCCCTGAGCTGGAGCATCGCCCGCGCAGAAGTGGACGAGATCGACCGCCTCAACATCCTGCACGCCACCATGTTGGCCATGCAGCGGGCGGTTGCCGGCCTGCACATCACTCCTCGGCTGGCATTGATCGACGGCAACCGTTGCCCCACGCTGGCGGTACCCAGCGCCGCAGTGGTGCAAGGGGATGCGAAGGTGCCGGCCATCGCCGCAGCATCGATCCTGGCCAAGGTAAGCCGTGACCGTGAAATGACCGCTTTCGAGCTCATCTACCCGGGCTATGGCCTGGGCAGCCACAAGGGCTACGGTACACCGGTACACCTGGAGGCCCTGGCCCGGCTTGGCCCCACGCCGATCCACCGGCGTTCCTTCGCACCCGTGCGTGCCGCCTTCGAAGCGCGCGACGCGGATTTCGCCGAAGCCTGACGCGCTGTTCGGCGGCTGCATTAACAGCCAGCCGCCGCTACAATTCCCCGCTATCGTTTTTCTCGCCAACGGACCTCCCATGTCGGTTTCATTCGTACACCTTCGCCTGCACACCGAATATTCCCTGGTAGACGGGTTGGTACGGATCAAGCCGCTGGTGAAGTCGCTTACAGCCATGAACATGCCGGCGGTAGCGGTTACCGACCAGAGCAACATGTGCGCGTTGGTGAAGTTCTACAAGGCCGCCATGGGCGCCGGCATCAAGCCGATCTGCGGCACAGACTTGTGGCTCGCCGGCTCGAGCGCGGACGCCCCGCTGAGTCGCATTACCTTGCTGGCCATGGACGCCCAGGGCTACCGCAACATTACCGAGCTCATCTCTCGCGGCTACATCGAAGGCCAGCGCAACGGCTTGATCATCATCGAGCGGGAGTGGGTCGCCGAGGCCAGCGCCGGGGTGATCGCGCTGAGCGGCGCGAAGGAAGGGGAAATCGGCCAGGCACTGCTGGGCAACGATCCAGGCCAGGCCGAGGCGTTGCTGCGCTACTGGATGGGCGTGTTCCCGGACCGCTTCTATGTGGAACTTCAACGCACCAATCGGGCCGGGGATGAAGAGTACCTGCATGCCGCTGTCGCCCTGGCTGATCGCCTCGGCGCGCCATTGGTAGCGACCAACGACGTACGCTTCATCAAGGCCGAGGATTTCGACGCACACGAAACCCGCGTATGCATCGGTGAGGGGCGGGCGCTGGACGACCCGCGCCGCTCACGCAACTACAGCGACCAGCAATACCTCAAAAGCCCGGAAGAAATGGCCGAGCTGTTCAGTGACTTGCCCGATGCGCTGCGCAATTCCGTGGAAATCGCCCGCCGCTGCAATATCGAGGTCAAGCTCGGCAAGCACTTCCTGCCGGATTACCCCATTCCCGACGGCATGACCATCGACGAATATTTCCGCAAGGTCTCCTTCGACGGCCTCGAGGAAAGGTTGGCCGTACTGTTGCCCCGTGAAACCACCGAGAACTACGAAGCGCGCCGCCAGGTGTATGTGGACCGGCTGAATTTCGAGCTGGATATCATCATCCAGATGGGGTTCCCCGGTTACTTCCTGATCGTGATGGACTTCATCCAGTGGGCCAAGAGCAACGGCGTGCCGGTGGGCCCGGGCCGAGGGTCGGGCGCCGGCTCGCTGGTGGCGTACGTGCAGAAGATCACCGACCTGGACCCGCTCGAATACGACCTGCTGTTCGAGCGCTTCCTCAACCCCGAACGGGTGTCGATGCCCGACTTCGACGTGGACTTCTGCATGGATGGCCGCGACCGGGTCATCGACTATGTGGCGGACAAGTACGGGCGTAACGCAGTCAGCCAGATCATCACCTTCGGTTCGATGGCGGCCAAGGCGGTGGTGCGTGACGTAGCCCGCGTGCAGGGGAAGTCCTACGGCCTGGCGGATCGCCTGTCAAAGATGATCCCTTTCGAAGTGGGCATGACCCTGGAAAAGGCCTTCGAGCAGGAGGAAATGCTCCGCGATTTCCTTGCCAGTGACGAAGAAGCCGCCGAAATCTGGACCATGGCACTCAAGCTCGAGGGCATCACCCGGAACGTGGGCAAGCATGCCGGGGGCGTGGTAATCGCGCCTACCAAGCTTACGGACTTCTCGCCCATCTACTGCGACGAGGCCGGCGACGGCCTGGTGACCCAGTTCGACAAGGACGACGTGGAAGCGGCCGGGCTGGTGAAGTTCGACTTCCTGGGCCTGCGAACCCTCACGATCATCGACTGGGCCCTGCGCACCATCAACCGTGACCGCGCCAAGGTGGGCGAGGAACCGCTGGACATTGCGTTCATTCCGCTGGACGACAAGCCGACCTACAGCTTGCTGCAGAAGGCCGAAACCACGGCGGTGTTCCAGCTTGAATCGCGCGGCATGAAAGAGCTGATCAAGAAGCTCAAGCCCGACTGCCTCGAAGACCTGATCGCTCTGGTAGCGCTGTTCCGCCCCGGCCCGCTGCAGTCGGGCATGGTGGACGACTTCATCAACCGCAAGCACGGCCGTGCCGAGCTGGCCTACCCGCACCCGGACTACCAGTACGAAGGGCTCAAGCCCGTGCTGGCACCTACCTACGGCATCATCCTGTATCAGGAACAGGTGATGCAGATCGCCCAGGTGATGGCGGGTTACACGCTGGGCGGCGCCGACATGCTGCGCCGTGCCATGGGTAAGAAAAAGCCCGAAGAAATGGCCAAGCAGCGTGGCGGTTTCATCGAAGGGTGCGCCAGCAACGGTATCGACGCGGACCTGGCCGGTAACATTTTCGACCTGGTGGAAAAGTTCGCCGGCTATGGCTTCAACAAGTCTCACTCCGCGGCCTACGGGCTGGTGTCCTACCAGACCGCGTGGCTGAAAACCCACTACCCGGCGCCCTTCATGGCGGCGGTGCTGTCTGCGGATATGCACAACACCGACAAGGTGGTCACGCTGATCGAGGAGGTACGCAGCATGAAGCTGCGCCTCGACGCGCCGGACGTGAACACTTCGGAATTCAAGTTCACCGTGAACAACGATGGCCGCATCGTTTATGGCCTGGGCGCGATCAAAGGGGTAGGCGAGGGCCCTGTGGAAGCGATCGTCGAGTCCCGCGCGGCAGGGCCCTTCAAGGACCTGTTCGATTTCTGCGCCCGGGTAGACCTCAAGCGTATCAACAAGCGCACCCTCGATGCCCTGGTGCGCAGCGGTGCGCTGGACCGCCTGGGCCCGTATTTCCAGGACGAACCCAAGGCGTATCAGGCAAATATCGACCGCAACCGCGCGGTGCTGCTGGCGGCCATGGAAGAGGCAATCAAGTCGGCGGAGCAAACCGCGCGCACCCAGGACAGTGGCCACGTGGACCTGTTCGGCGGCGTGTTCGCCGATGTCGAGGCGGATGTCTATGCCAATCACGACAAGGCCCGGCCGCTGTCCCTCAAAGAGCGGCTCAAGGGGGAGAAAGACACGCTGGGCCTGTACCTCACGGGTCACCCTATCGACGAGTACGAAACGGAAATCCGCCGCTTTGCCCGCCAGCGTATCATCGACCTCAAGCCCGCCCGGGATACCCAGACCATCGCCGGCATGGTGGTAGCGCTGCGCGTGATGAAGAATAAGAAGGGCGACAAGATGGGCTTCATTACCCTGGACGACCGCTCCGGGCGGATCGAAGCGTCGCTGTTCGCCGATGCCTTCCACGGTGCCCAGGCCCTGCTGCAGACCGACACCGTAGTAGTAGTGGAAGGGGAGGTAAGTAACGACGACTTCTCCGGCGGCTTGCGGCTGCGGGTCAAGCGTGTACTGAGCATGGAAGATGCCCGTACCCAGTTGGCCGAAAGCCTGCGGATCAAGGTGGATATCAAGGCGCTGGGCGGCGACCGCATCAACTGGCTCGGTAACCTGCTGAACAAGCACCGGGGCGCTTGCCCGATTACCCTGGACTACAGTTCAAGCGAGGCCCGGGCCCTGTTGCAGTTTGGCGAAGCCTGGCGCATTGACCCGGCCGACAGCCTCATCCAGGCCTTGCGTGACCAGTTCGGACGGGAGAACGTCTTCCTGAATTATCGCTGAGCCAGGGCCACCGATCCCGCTCCGGCACGCGCTCGGGCCCAAGGGCTGCGAGCGCATTGTTTTTACATCTCGACCTCAAGGCGCCACTTACGTATGGTATGGCGCCAAACGGATCAACCGGCCGCCTGGCCGTCGACCCAAGACGGAAGCCTATGAACCCGAATTTCCTGGATTTCGAACAGCCAATCGCTGACCTGCAAGCCAAGATCGAAGAGCTGCGCCTTGTCGGCAACGACAACTCACTCAACATCAGCGATGAGATCTCTCGCCTTCAGGAAAAGAGCAGCACGCTGACCGAGAGCATCTTCGGCAACCTGACCAGCTGGCAGATCGCGCGCCTGGCACGTCATCCGCGCCGCCCTTACACGCTGGATTACATCCCGCAGATCTTCACCGAATTCGAAGAGCTGCACGGCGACCGCCACTTCTCGGATGACGCCGCTATCGTTGGCGGTACCGCCCGCCTCGAAGGTCGGCCGGTGATGGTGATCGGCCACCAGAAAGGCCGCGAAGTGCGCGAGAAGGTTCGTCGCAACTTCGGCATGCCGCGCCCCGAAGGCTACCGCAAGGCGTGCCGCCTGATGGAAATGGCCGAGCGCTTCAAGATGCCGATCCTCACCTTCATCGACACACCAGGTGCGTACCCGGGTATCGATGCCGAGGAGCGTAACCAGAGCGAAGCCATCGCCTGGAACCTTCGGGTAATGGCGCGGCTTAAAACCCCTATCATCGCTACGGTGATCGGCGAAGGGGGTTCCGGTGGCGCGCTGGCGATCGGCGTGTGCGACCAGCTCAACATGCTGCAGTACTCGACCTACTCGGTCATCTCCCCTGAAGGCTGTGCGTCCATTCTCTGGAAAACCGCCGACAAGGCGCCTGACGCCGCCGAGGCCATGGGCATCACCGCCGAGCGCCTCAAAGGCCTGGGTATCGTCGACAAGGTGATCGACGAACCGCTGGGCGGCGCACACCGTGATGTAGCGTTGGCGTCGCAAACCCTGCGTGCCTCGCTGATCGAACAGCTGGACATGCTCAGTGGTTTCGACCTTCCGGCACTGCTCGACCGCCGCTATGAGCGGCTGATGAGCTACGGCCTGTAAGCCCTGCCGCCGTGCCAACCCTTGGCACGGCGCCCTTCGGGAGCTGCGCGTGAACCTCCTCGAGCATTTGCTCACCCGGCTTGGCCCGTGGCGTAACGCCCCCGGGTGGGTTGTTGCGCTGTCCGGCGGGCTGGACTCCTCTGTTCTCCTGCATGCCCTGGCGGCAATGGCCCGCACGCATGCACTGCCGCCGCTGCGGGCCATCCACATTCACCATGGGCTGCAAGCGGTTGCCGATACCTGGCCAGCTCATTGCCGGCAATTGTGCGAACGTCTCAGTGTGCCGTTCGCGGTCGTGCAGGTCCGGGTAGCGCCAGGCCCCAGCGTGGAGCAGGCCGCGCGCGATGCCCGCTACGCCGCGCTGGGTGCCGCCCTTGGGAGCAACGAGGTGATGCTCACTGGGCAGCATTGTGATGACCAGGCCGAAACCTTGCTGTTGCGCTTGCTGCGCGGCGCAGGCGTGCGTGGCGCCGCAGCCATGCCTGCGCAACGCGCGCTGGGCAGCGGCATGCTGATACGCCCATTGTTGGATGTGGAGCGCGATACGCTGCAGGCCTACGCGCAGGCCAATGGCCTTGACTGGATAGAAGACCCTTCCAATGCCGACCCTCGGTACAGCCGTAACTATCTTCGTCATCATGTAATGGCAGCGCTGCGGGCGCGTTGGCCGGCTGCCTCGGCGAACCTGGCCCGAAGCGCAGGGCATTTTGCCGAGGCGCTGAGCCTGCTCGACGAGGTTGCCGAGCAAGACCTGCGGCTGGCGCAGGAAGGCACGCCGTTTCCGTGGCTGCCGCTGCCCTCGCTGGCGCTGGCGCCGCTGTGCAGGCTGAGTGAAGCCCGCCAGCGCAACGCTATCCGCGCCTGGCTGGCGCCGCTGAGCCGGCTACCGGATACAGAGCATTGGGCAGGTTGGGCGGTGCTCAGGGATGCCGCACCCGATGCAACGCCAGTGTGGGCATTGGCAGACGGTGCGGTATACCGGGCGGTGGATCGCGTGTGGTGGGTGGCCGGCCCTTGGCGGGAGGCCACGGCCTCGCCTCCCGCCTGGGAGAGGCCCGGCCAGGCCTTGAACTTGCCAGGCAACGGTGCGGCCTATTGGCACGGCCCGCTACCGCTTGGTCAGCTCGAGGTGCGCTACCGCCAGGGAGGTGAACGCTTGTCGGTTCCCGGGCGCGGCAGCCGTGATCTGAAGCGGTTGTTGAACGAAGCGGGTGTGCCCGGCTTCGTTCGAGGGCGCTTGCCTTTGCTGTTTCTGGAGGGGCAACTGGTGGCCGTGGCGAACCTGCCACGGCTGTCTGCCATCCCGGGCGAACTGCGTTGGCAGCCACCGACGATTGACCGGTGTTTGAGATGAAAGCCGCTTTCCGGTAGACTACCCTCCCTTCTTGATACAGCTTCTGCGCGTGCTTGTAACCGCCGGAGTTGCCGATTACCGAGCAGTCTTTGCTGGGCGATGGTTGAAATGTGTAGCAGCTCACTTGCCGGCGACATGCGCCGGTTCGTATGTATGCGTCAGTGTTTCGTACCGTGCGCGGCAAATGTCGCTGGTTGTCGGGGCCCTCGCAGGCGGGACGCTGTTCCGCGCGGCGGGCCTTCCTTCGCTTTCCCCGGCGGCTCCGACCGCTTTAACGCAGACTTCTAGGGTTTTTCATGACGCGTTACATCTTCGTCACGGGCGGTGTTGTTTCTTCATTGGGGAAAGGCATCGCCTCGGCTTCACTGGCAGCCATCCTGGAGGCGCGGGGGCTGAAGGTCACCATGCTCAAGCTGGATCCGTACATCAACGTCGATCCAGGCACCATGAGCCCCTTCCAGCATGGCGAAGTGTTCGTCACCCATGACGGCGCCGAAACCGACCTGGACCTGGGTCACTACGAGCGGTTCATCCGCACGACCATGACCCAGAACAACAACTTCACCACCGGCCGTGTGTACGAGCACGTGCTGCGCAAGGAGCGCCGCGGTGATTACCTGGGCGCGACCATTCAGGTCATCCCCCACATCACCGACGAAATCAAGCGTCGCATCATCAAGGGCGCCGGCGATGCCGACGTGGCCCTGGTGGAAATCGGCGGCACCGTTGGTGACATCGAGTCCCAACCGTTCCTCGAAGCCATCCGCCAGCTGCGGGTCGAGGTCGGCGCTCGCCGTGCCATGCTGATGCACCTCACCCTGGTGCCGTATATCGCCACCGCTGGCGAAACCAAGACCAAGCCTACCCAGCACTCGGTCAAGGAGCTGCGCTCCATCGGCCTGCAACCGGACGTGCTGATCTGCCGCTCCGACCACCCGGTGGACGCGTCCTCGCGTCGCAAGATCGCGCTGTTCACCAACGTTGAAGAGCGTGCGGTCATCTCCCTCGAAGACGTCGACACCATCTACAAGATCCCGGGTGTGCTGCATGCCCAGGGCCTGGATGATTTCGTTGTCGAGCGCTTCGGCCTGCAGTGCGGCAGCGCGGACCTGGCCGAGTGGGACAAGGTCATCGACGCCAAGCTCAACCCCGAGCATGAAGTGACCATCGCCATGGTCGGCAAGTACATGGAGCTGCTGGATGCGTACAAGTCGCTGATCGAAGCGATGAGCCATGCCGGCATCCAGAACCGCACCCGGGTGAACCTGCGCTACATCGACTCCGAAGACATCGAGAACCAGGGCACCGGCCTGCTCGAAGGTGTGGACGCCATCCTGGTACCGGGCGGCTTCGGCCTGCGCGGTGTCGAGGGCAAAATCCGCGCGGTGCAGTTCGCTCGTGAAAACAAGGTTCCTTACCTGGGCATCTGCCTGGGCATGCAGGTAGCGGTGATCGAGTTCGCCCGTAACGTACTGGGCTGGGCGGATGCCAACTCCACCGAGTTCGAGCGCAACAGCGGCCACCCCGTGGTGGGCCTGATCACTGAATGGGCGGATTCCACCGGCGCGGTCGAAACCCGCACCGAAACGTCGGACCTGGGCGGCACCATGCGCCTTGGCGCCCAGGAATGCTTGCTCGAGCCCAACTCCAAAGTACACGCCTGCTATCAGAAAGATGTGATCGTCGAGCGTCATCGCCATCGCTACGAAGTGAACAACAACCTGCTGCCGCAGCTGGTAGAGGCAGGCCTGGTGATTTCCGGCCGTTCCGGCGACGGCGCACTGGTCGAAGTCGTGGAAGGCAATGACCATCCGTGGTTCGTCGCCTGCCAGTTCCACCCCGAATTCACCTCTACCCCGCGCGATGGCCACCCGCTGTTCAGCGGTTTTGTAAAAGCCGCGCTCGCTCAACGGAGCCTGACGCAAAGGAACAAGGGCTGACCCATGGCACAGAAAACGATCCGCGTTGGCAACATCGAGCTGGCCAACGACAAGCCCATGGCCCTGTTCGGCGGCATGAACGTGCTGGAGTCCCGCGACCTGGCCATGAAAGTGTGCGAAGAATACGTACGGGTAACCGACAAACTCGGCATCCCATATGTGTTCAAGGCCAGCTTCGACAAGGCCAACCGCTCCTCGGTCAATTCATACCGTGGCCCAGGCATGGAAGAAGGGCTGAAGATTTTCGAAGAGATCAAGCGCACCTTCAACGTGCCGGTGATCACCGACGTGCACGAGCCGCACCAGGCCGCGCCGGTCGCAGAGGTGTGTGACATCATCCAGCTGCCGGCCTTCCTGTCGCGGCAGACCGACCTGGTGGTCGCGATGGCAAAAACCAATGCCGTCATCAACATCAAGAAGGCGCAGTTCCTCGCGCCGCATGAAATGAAACACATCCTGACCAAGTGTGAGGAAGCCGGTAACGACCAGTTGGTGCTGTGCGAGCGTGGCTCGAGCTTCGGGTACAACAACCTGGTAGTCGACATGCTGGGCTTCGGCATCATGAAACAATTCGAGTACCCGGTGTTCTTCGACGTGACCCACGCCCTGCAGAATCCGGGTGGCCGCGCCGACTCGGCCGGTGGCCGCCGCGCCCAGGTCACCGACCTGGCCAAGGCTGGTATCAGCCAGGGCCTGGCCGGGCTGTTCCTCGAGGCGCATCCCGACCCGGACAACGCCCGCTGCGACGGCCCCTGTGCCTTGCGGCTGGACAAGCTGGAGCCGTTCCTGAGCCAACTCAAGGCACTCGATGAACTGGTGAAGAGTTTTCCGATCATAGAGACCGCCTGATCGCGGTTTCGCCGGTCAGCAACGCCTTTCAACGCCCCGCACTGATGACAGGAGTCGCGGGGCGTGTTCCATCCCTCAGCTGCGTCGTTCTCGTCCAATCTGGAGTGTTTACAACAATGGCAAAAATCGTCGACATCAAAGGTCGTGAGGTTCTGGACTCCCGTGGTAACCCGACCGTAGAAGCTGACGTGCTTCTGGACAACGGCATTATCGGTCGCGCCTGCGCGCCGTCCGGCGCATCCACCGGTTCACGCGAAGCATTGGAGCTGCGTGATGGCGACAAGAGCCGTTACCTGGGCAAGGGCGTACTCAAGGCCGTGGCCAACATCAACGGCCCGATCCGCGAGGCGCTGCTGGGCAAGGACCCGGCTGACCAGAAAGCCCTCGACCACACCATGATCGAGCTCGACGGTACCGAGAACAAGGCCAACCTGGGCGCCAACGCTATCCTCGCGGTGTCCCTGGCTGCCGCCAAGGCTGCGGCCGAGGACCTGGACCTGCCGCTGTACGCACACATCGCCAACCTCAACGGCACCCCGGGTGTTTACTCCATGCCTGTGCCGATGATGAACATCATCAACGGCGGCGAGCATGCCGATAACAACGTCGACATCCAGGAATTCATGGTGCAGCCGGTTGGCGCGAAAACCTTCGCCGATGGCCTGCGCATGGGCGCTGAAATCTTCCACAGCCTCAAGGCGGTACTCAAGGCTCGCGGTCTCAGCACTTCCGTAGGTGATGAAGGTGGCTTCGCACCTGACCTCACCTCCAACGAAGACGCGCTGAAAGCCATTGCCGAAGCCGTTGAAAAAGCTGGCTACACCTTGGGCACCGATGTAACCCTGGCCCTGGACTGCGCGGCCAGCGAGTTCTACGAAGACGGCAAGTACAACCTCTCCGGCGAAGGCCACAGCTTTGACGCCGAAGGCTTTGCCGAATACCTGAAGGGCCTGACCGAGCGCTACCCGATCATTTCGATCGAAGACGGCCTGGACGAGTCCGACTGGGCAGGCTGGAAAATCCTGACCGACAAGATCGGCGAGAAGGTGCAGCTGGTCGGTGACGACCTGTTCGTGACCAACACCAAGATCCTGAAAGAAGGCATCGACAAGAAAATCGGTAACTCCATCCTGATCAAGTTCAACCAGATCGGCAGCCTGACCGAAACGCTCGAAGCCATCCAGATGGCCAAGGCCGCCGGCTACACCGCGGTCATTTCGCACCGCTCGGGCGAAACCGAAGATTCGACCATCGCCGACCTGGCCGTAGGCACTGCCGCTGGTCAGATCAAAACCGGCTCGCTGTGCCGTTCGGACCGCGTGTCCAAGTACAACCAACTGCTGCGTATCGAAGAGCAATTGGGTGAGCGCGCACCGTACAAAGGTCGCGCCGAGTTTCGCGGTTGATCAGGAAGTGGTAAAAAGGCGGCGGGCAGGGTAATACTCGGCCCTGTCGCCTTGATGGCTTCCGGCGATACGGACTGCATAGGGCCTGGCGGATGCCAGGCTTTGTGCTATCTGGACCGACTTTTCACTGGATTCTTCGATGCGCAGTCCCTATTGGTTGTTTCTGGTACTCATTCTGTTGCTGGCTGGCTTGCAGCATCGGCTATGGGTGGGCACGGGCAGTTTTGCCCAGGCCGCTGACCTGAGGCAGCAGATCGCCGATCAAAAAACCGAAAACGAGCGCCTGTTCGAACGCAACCGCGTGCTGGACGCCGAAGTGCTCGAGCTCAAAAAAGGCATGGAAACTGTCGAAGAGCGTGCCCGCCATGAGCTGGGCATGGTCAAGGATGGCGAAACCCTCTACCAGATTACCCAATGACCCCGCCTGTCTCTTTCTGGGTGGTCATCCCTGCCGCCGGCGTTGGCTCGCGCATGGGAGCCGACCGCCCCAAGCAATACCTGTCATTCGCTGGCAAAACCTTGCTCGAACATACCTTGGACTGCTTCCTTGGCCACCCGGAGCTACGCGGGATGGTGGTAAGCCTGGCGGTGGACGACGCCTGGTGGCCGCACCTCGGCTGCGCCGCAAACCCCGCTGTCCACCGCGCTGCGGGCGGGCGTGAGCGCTGCGACTCAGTGTTCAATGCCTTGCTCAAGCTCAATGAGCTGGGCGCTGGCAGCCGTGACTGGGTGCTGGTTCACGACGCTGCCCGGCCTAACCTGGCGGCCACTGACCTGGAGCGCCTGCTGGCCGAGCTGGCCCACGACGACGTGGGTGGCTTGCTGGCTGTGCCTGCCAAGGACACCCTCAAACGCGCGGGCGCTGACGGCAGGGTCGCTGATACCCTCGACCGAAGCGTGATCTGGCATGCCTTCACACCGCAGATGTTCCGCCTTGGGCCTCTGCAGCGGGCACTGGCCGATGCGCTGGTGGCCGGCGTTGCCGTGACCGACGAAGCGTCTGCCATGGAATGGGCGGGCCATGCCCCGCGCTTGATTGAAGGCCGGGCCGACAACATCAAGGTCACCCGCCCCGAAGACCTGGCCTGGCTGCGCCGCTAGCCCTGATCTGTGGGGCCAAGCGTAGCCCGGGAATATTCCTCTCGCCCCGCCAACCCCTCCCGCAAATGCTCGATCAACCCGCGCACTTTGGGCGAAAGGTGACGCTGCTGGGGGTAGAGTGCCCACACGGCGGTATTGGGCGGCTGGTTGGCTTCGAGCAACGACACCAGTGCACCGCTGCGCAGGTGCTCCAGCACGTAATAGTCCGGCAGCTGACACAAGCCCATACCCTTGAGCGCGGCATCGAGCACAGCCTGGCCGCTGTTGCAGCGCCAGGTGCCCTGCACCCGTACAACGGCCTCGCGGTTGTGTTCTTGCATCAGCCACTGATCGCTGCTGCCGATCAGGCAGTTATGCCGGGACAGCTCGGACAGGCTGTGGGGCCGCCCATAACGTTCCAGATAGCCAGGCGAAGCGCAGAGGTACATGCGGCGAGGGGCGAGGCGGCTGGCCACTAACCGGGAATCCTGCAAACGGCCCAGCCGAACGGCGAGGTCCAGCCCTTCGTCCACCAGGTCCAGCGTTCGATTGGTCAGTTCGATGTCTACCTGCAACTGCGGGTAGCGGGCCTGGTAATCGGTGACCAGCGGCACGATAAAGCGCTCGCCATAGGCTACCGCGCAGGTCATGCGCAGCAGGCCTTTTGGAGCGCTGGCCAGGTCGTGCACCGCGCGCATGGCCTCTTCGCGACCGTCCTGTAGCCGACGGCAGTGCTGGAGAAACGTATGGCCGGCCTCGGTCAGGCTCACCCTCCGGGTACTGCGGTAGAACAACCGCGCTTGCAAGCGTTCTTCCAACTGGGCCACTTGCCGGCTCACATGGGACGAAGACACGCCCAATGCAACCGCTGCCGCGCTGAATTGCCCGTGCTCAGCCACCGCGACGAACTCATCCAGCCCTTCCCACCGCAAAAGACCCATGATTATCCCTGAGCAGCAATAATGTTTCCCGAATGAGCCAATTATCCACAGTCGAGGCGTAGCGTACACTTTGGTTTTACCTATGCCCCCTGGAGTTCTCATGATCAAGTCCCGTGCCGCGGTCGCCTTCGAAGCGAAGAAGCCGCTGGAGATCGTTGAAGTGGATGTGGCCATGCCCAAGGCCGGTGAAGTGCTGCTGCGCGTAGTGGCCACCGGCGTTTGCCACACTGATGCCTACACCCTGTCTGGCGCGGACCCGGAAGGCATCTTCCCAAGCATCCTGGGCCATGAAGGCGGTGCCATCGTGGAAGCGGTTGGCGAAGGCGTCACATCCGTCGCCGTGGGCGATCATGTGATCCCGCTGTATACCCCCGAATGTCGCCAGTGCAAGTTCTGCCTGTCCGGCAAGACCAACCTGTGCCAAGCGATACGCGCCACCCAAGGCAAGGGCCTGATGCCAGACGGCACTACCCGCTTCGCCTATCAGGGCAAGCCATTGTTCCACTACATGGGTACGTCCACCTTCTCCGAATACACCGTATTGCCGGAAATTTCCGTGGCGCGCATTCCCAAGGAAGCGCCGCTGGAAAAGGTATGCCTGCTGGGCTGCGGCGTAACTACCGGTATCGGCGCTGTGCTTAACACCGCCAAGGTCAAGCCAGGGGATACAGTCGCGATCTTCGGCCTGGGTGGCATCGGCCTCTCGGCCATTCTGGGCGCGGTGAAGGCCAAGGCCAGCCGCATCATTGCCATCGACATCAACCCGGCCAAGTTCGAGATTGCCCGCCAGCTCGGCGCCACAGACTGCATCAACCCGAAGGACTTCGATAAGCCGATCCAGGAAGTGGTGGTCGACATGACCGATGGCGGCGTGGACTTCTCCTTCGAATGCATCGGCAATGTGCAGCTGATGCGTGCCGCGCTCGAATGCTGTCACAAAGGTTGGGGCGAATCGGTGATCATCGGCGTGGCCGGGGCCGGGCAGGAGATCGCCACTCGGCCGTTCCAGCTGGTGACCGGGCGCGTATGGCGCGGCAGTGCTTTCGGTGGCGTGCGCGGCCGTACCGAACTGCCCAGCTATGTGGAAATGGCCGAGCAGGGCGAAATTCCGCTGGACACCTTCATCACCCATACCATGCCGTTGGAAGACATCAACAAGGCCTTCGACCTGATGCACGAAGGCAAGAGCATCCGCAGCGTGATTCATTTTTGAAGGTGGCGCCATGAGCCTTGAAAACCTCTCGTGCCAGAAAAGCTTCGGCGGCTGGCACAAGCGCTACAAACACCGCTCCAGTACCCTGGGGTGCGACATGGTATTTGCGGTATACCTGCCACCCCAGGCGGAATCGGGTAAAGCCCTGCCAGTGCTTTACTGGCTTTCCGGCCTGACCTGCACCGATGAAAACTTCATGCACAAGGCCGGCGCCCAGCGCCTGGCCGCCGAGCTGGGGCTGATCATCGTGGCGCCAGATACCAGCCCGCGCGGCCAGGATGTGCCCGGCGACCCGGACGGCGCCTGGGACTTTGGCCTGGGTGCGGGTTTTTACCTCAATGCAACCCAGCCGCCGTACGCGCAGCACTACCGCATGCATGACTACGTAGTGAGCGAACTGCCCGCGCTGATCGAAGCGAACTTCCCTGCCAGCGATGCCCGGTCTATCGCGGGCCACTCCATGGGCGGGCACGGCGCGCTGGTGTGTGCCTTGCGAAACCCCGGCAAGTACCGTTCGATCTCGGCGTTTTCGCCCATCAGCAATCCGATGGATTGCCCTTGGGGGGAGAAAGCATTCGGGCGATACCTGGGCCAGGAGCGCAACCGCTGGCGCGAATGGGACAGCAGCGTGTTGCTGGGGCAGGCGAAGGAACAATTGCCGCTGTTGGTCGACCAGGGTGATCGCGATGATTTCCTCGCAACGCAGCTGAAACCCGAAGCGTTGCAAAAAGCGGCCGACAACGCCGGTTATCCGCTCACCCTGCGGCTGCAGCCGGGTTACGACCACAGCTATTATTTCATCGCCAGCTTCATCGATGACCACCTGCGCCACCACGCCGCGGCCCTCGGGTTGGCGTGAACCGGCGGCAACGATGCCCAAGCCCGCCCCGGCAAGGTAGAATCGCGCCCTGACTTATACAGGGCGTTTTTCTATGCGTATCGGGCACGGCTATGACGTTCACCGTTTTGGTGACGGCGATTTCATCACGCTGGGCGGGGTACGTATCCCCCATACCGCCGGGCTGATTGCCCATTCCGACGGCGATGTGCTGCTGCATGCCCTCAGCGACGCGCTGTTGGGCGCGGCTGCGCTGGGCGATATCGGCAAGCATTTCCCCGACACAGACCCGCGCTTCAAGGGCGCCGACAGCCGGGCGCTGCTGCGTCATGTGGTCGAACTGGTCCAGGCAAAGGGCTGGGTGGTCGGTAACGTGGACGCCACCATCGTTGCCCAAGCGCCAAAAATGGCGCCGCATATCGAAGCCATGCGCGAGGCCATTGCGGCAGACCTTCAGGTTGCGCTCGATCAGGTGAACGTGAAGGCCACAACCACCGAGAAGCTGGGCTTCACCGGTCGCGAGGAGGGGATTGCGGTTCACGCTGTTGCCCTGTTGCTCGCCTCATGAACGAGTGGGAGCTGCTGGGCCCTCGCGCTTCAGGCGATGCCTTGGGCACCGCTGTGCTCAAGGCCACGGCCGAAGATTTCCAGGTCAACGAGGTGCTCGACATTCCCTTGGCCGGGGATGGTGAGCACTTGTGGCTGTGGGTAGAAAAGCGCGAGCTCAATACCGAAGAGGCGGCCCGGCGGCTGGCTCGCGCGGCTGGCGTGCCGGTGAAGATGATCAGCTACGCGGGCCTCAAGGACCGCCAGGCGCTCACCCGGCAATGGTTCAGCCTGCACTTGCCGGGCAAGGGTGAGCCAGACCTCACCCAGGCCGAAGACGCCAGCCTGCGTATCCTCCAGGCGACACGCCACCGCCGCAAGCTTCAGCGCGGTGCTCATTCGGCCAACGGCTTTTCCTTGCGGTTGACGTCCTTGACGGCGGACCACGCCGCTCTAGAGCAGCGACTGAATCAAATCAAACAATGCGGGGTGCCCAATTATTTTGGCAGCCAGCGTTTCGGCCATGACGGCGGTAACCTTGCGCACGCCCGGCACTATGCCGAAAACGCCCGCCTGCCTGAGCAGCGCAACGTGCGCTCGCGCATTCTTTCCGCCGCACGCAGTTACCTGTTCAACCAGATATTGGCCAAGCGGGTAGAGGAGGGCAGCTGGAACCACGCGCGGCCGGGCGACGTACTCGCGTTCACTGACAGCCGAAGCTTCTTCATTGCGGGCGAGGCTGAATGCGCCGACCCCCGGCTGGAGGCTTTGGACCTGCATCCCACTGGTGCGCTATACGGCAAGGGCATTTCCCCGGCTAGTGGCGATACGCTAGCGCTGGAACAGGCCGTTCATACCCGTGAGGCTACGTTGTGCGATTGGCTGGCCGAAGCAGGGCTGGATCACGAACGTCGCATTCTTCGACTGCCCATACGGGAGCTGTCGTGGCATTATCCCGAGCCTGACATTCTGCAACTGGATTTCATCCTGCCCACCGGATGCTTCGCCACCGTGGTGGTTCGTGAGCTGTTCGATCTGGTGCAAGCGGGGTAGACGGAAAGCCCATGCGTATCTTGATCTCCAATGACGACGGGGTCACCGCCCCAGGCATCGCCGCGCTTCATGCTGCGCTGGCGGATTTCGCCCACTGCACGGTGATTGCGCCAGACCAGGACCGCAGCGGGTGCAGCAGCGCCCTGACGATCGATCGGCCGCTGCATCCGATCACACTCGACAATGGCTTCATCAGCCTGAACGGTACCCCTGTGGACTGCGTTCACCTGGGCTTGAACGCCTTGCTGGATGAGGACCCCGACCTGGTGGTGTCCGGTATCAACCTGGGCGCAAACCTGGGTGATGACGTGATCTACTCCGGCACTGTAGCGGCTGCCCTTGAAGGGCGTTTCTCGGGGCACACGTCTTTCGCGTTTTCACTGGCGTCGCGCCAGCTCGACAACCTGCCGACCGCTGCCTGGTACGCTCGCAAACTGGTCGAAGCGCAGAATGAGTTGAAACTGCCGCCGCGCACCGTGATAAACGTCAACGTCCCCAACCTTCCGCTCGAGGCCATCCGTGGTATTCGGCTCACTCGCCTTGGGCACAGGGCACGCGCGGCACGCCCAAGCCTGGTGGTAGACCCGCGAGGAAAGCCCGGCTACTGGATCGCGGCGGCGGGAGACGCGGAAGACGGTGGTGCCGGTACTGACTTCCACGCCCTGATGCAGGGCTATGTTTCAGTAACGCCTTTGCAGCTTGACCGCACGTTCCATCCAGCCTTCGAGGCGCTTGGGGCCTGGCTGGAGGAGCTGCGCTGATGCGAGGGCAAGACGATCTGCTGCACCATGGCATTGGCATGACTTCCCAGCGTACCCGTGAACGGCTGATCCAGCGGCTGTCGGAGGAGGGCATCTGCAACCGACAGGTGCTGGATGTGCTGCGCAAGACGCCACGTCATCTGTTCGTGGACGAGGCACTCGCGCACCGCGCCTATGAAGACACCGCGCTGCCCATTGGCAACAACCAGACGATTTCCCAGCCATATATGGTTGCCCGCATGAGCGAGCTGCTGCTGGCCGCCGGGCCATTGGACAAGGTGCTGGAAATCGGCACGGGCTCCGGGTATCAGACCGCCGTCCTTGCCCAGCTGGTTGAACGGGTATTCTCGGTGGAGCGCATCAAAGGCCTTCAGGACCGCGCCAAGGAGCGCTTGCAGGCCCTGAACGTGCGTAATGTGGTGTTCCGTTGGGGCGATGGCTGGGAGGGATGGCCGGCGCTGGCGCCGTATAACGGGATTATCGTTACCGCGGTAGCCACCGACGTGCCCCAGGCCTTGCTGGACCAACTGGCGCCTGGCGGCCGCATGGTCATTCCCGTGGGCGCCGGCGAGGTACAGCAGCTGATGCTGATTATCCGCGAGGAGCATGGCTTCGCCCGCCACGTGCTGGGCGCTGTCCGCTTTGTTCCGCTGCTGACCGGCCCGCTGGCCTGAGCGGCCGGGCCGCAATATATGTTCCGGAATTCCCTCACCCATGGCCGGTCATAGAGGGGCTTGAGTTTCTTCGTCCATCTTTTTGTTTATCAACGCCTTTATGGGCATGGCCGGTTATCAGGCTCGGTTATACTGCCGGCCTTGTGAATCCATCATCCAAAGGGAGTAGCGGGTGAGTTCGACAGTTTCTGGTCAGTGTGTGAGTGTGCTGCGCGCCAAGCGCCTGCTCCCCGCGCTGGCTATCGCGGCTTTGCTGGCCGGTTGTTCGAGCACGCCGAGCAGTGGCGTGCGAGTGGTCGACCGTGCGGCAGCCACACCCCAGCGCCCTCAGACAACCACGGGTCAGTATGTGGTCAAGCGTGGCGACACCTTGTACTCCATCGCATTCCGCTACGGCTGGGACTACAAGGCCCTCGGCGCACGCAATAATATCCCGGCCCCCTATACCATTCGTCCGGGCCAGGTGCTGCGCTTCGATGGCCAGGCCGGTAGCCCAGCGGTGGCAAGCGCGCCTGCCCCCACCGTCGTGACCCGAAGCAGCTCCACGTCATCCTCCAGCACAACCACAATCATACGACGTCCGGTTGTGGCACCCGCAGCGGTTACACCGGGTGTTTCGAGTCCCGAAAGCGCCGCTGTCACCCCGCCCGTGAGCACGCCAGTGCCTGCTGGCGAAGTAGTGGCGGGGGGTTGGACCTGGCCGGCGAATGGCGTTTTGATAGGCAAATTCGCTTCAAACGGTAGTTTGAATAAAGGAATTGATATCGCAGGGGATTTGGGACAGCCTGTTTTCGCTGCGTCTGATGGATCCGTGGTGTACGCCGGAAGTGGATTACGGGGCTACGGCGAGTTGGTGATCATCAAACACAGTGACACCTACGTGAGTGCTTACGGTCATAACCGTAGGCTACTGGTTCGGGAGGGGCAGCAAGTCAAGGCCGGGCAGACGATTGCCGAAATGGGCTCCACGGGTACCGACCGGGTGAAACTTCACTTCGAAATTCGCCGTCAGGGCAAGCCGGTAGATCCCATGCAGTTTCTGCCACGACGTTGAACAACGCTGCAGCCTGTCACTGACCACGTAGTGGGGACAGGCTCCTGCGCAGCCATGGAAACCAGGCGCGCTTGGGCTTGAGGTCGAACTCGCAAAGGGACTATAACAATGGCTCTTAACAGAGAAGCGCCGGAGTTTGACATCGACGATGAGGTGCTTTTGGTAGAAACCGGCATCGTCCTTGATTCGGCGGTCGATGAGGACGCCCCGCTGGCAGCGGTACGCTCCAAGGCCAGGCAATCTTCTGCGCTCAAACAGCACAAGTACATCGATTACACCCGTGCGCTTGATGCCACTCAGCTTTATCTGAACGAAATCGGCTTTTCCCCGCTGCTCTCCCCCGAGGAAGAAGTTCACTTCGCGCGCTTGTCCCAGAAGGGCGATCCCGCCGGCCGCAAGCGGATGATCGAGAGCAACCTGCGCCTGGTGGTGAAGATCGCCCGGCGTTATGTGAATCGCGGCCTGTCGCTGCTCGACCTTATCGAGGAAGGCAACCTGGGGCTTATCCGGGCTGTCGAGAAGTTCGACCCCGAGCGTGGGTTCCGCTTTTCCACTTACGCCACCTGGTGGATTCGGCAAACCATCGAACGCGCGATCATGAATCAGACCCGCACGATTCGCTTGCCCATTCACGTGGTCAAGGAGCTCAACGTATACCTCCGGGCGGCCCGCGAGCTCACCCAGAAGCTCGATCATGAGCCGTCGCCTGAAGAGATAGCCGCCCTGCTCGAGAAGCCTGTGTGCGAGGTGAAGCGCATGCTGGGGTTGAACGAGCGAGTGTCGTCGGTCGATGTTTCCCTTGGGCCGGATTCCGACAAGACATTACTCGATACCCTGACCGACGATCGACCCACCGATCCTTGCGAACTGCTTCAAGACGATGACCTGTCACAGAGTATCGATCAGTGGCTGTCCGAACTGACCGACAAGCAACGTGAAGTGGTTGTGCGCCGCTTCGGCCTGCGTGGCCATGAAAGCAGCACGCTGGAAGACGTAGGGTTGGAGATCGGGCTCACCCGTGAGCGCGTGCGGCAGATCCAGGTGGAGGGCCTCAAGCGTTTGCGCGAAATTCTCGAACGCAATGGCCTGTCGAGCGAATCACTGTTCCAGTGATTCCCATTCGATCGAGAAAAGCCCCGCCCATGCGGGGCTTTTCTTTGACCGCATTTCTTGAGCCTTGGATTTCTCAATAAAGCGTAGGAAAAAGCTTACGCATTGCGTGAGAAAACAGCGCTTGGCTGTGTGAAAAAATTCCTTGGCGTGCCAAGAAAAAGTCTAAGACACTGAATTATCAATGTTTTTTGGTTGTAATAGCTTGGAAACGACTTTTCTTGCAAAAACCCTTGGGTTGTTCGCCGCTCCGAAAAGCCTATTATTTGAACTGTGTCCACGGACAGACACAGGCTTCCACGGAAGGTTGCCAGGACATCGCATGATGCGATTCATCAGGATGATGAAAAGGAAATACAGGGACCAGGGAAGACAATACGGGGGGGCCTAGACCCCCCTTTTTTATTGCGCGGAAAAAAGCGGGCCGGCAGTCAGGCCACGCCTCTCAGCGCTCCAGATCCTTGATCTTCCCTTTCAAGCCATCGAACTCTTCCGCTTCCGGCAGGGCGTCCTTGCGCTCGGTGATGTTCGGCCACACTTCCGCCAGCTCGGCGTTCAATGCAATGAATTCCTGCATGTCATCCGGGACCTCGTCTTCGGAGAAGATCGCCTGTGCCGGGCATTCAGGCTCACAGAGCGCACAGTCGATGCATTCATCGGGATGAATGACCAGGAAGTTCGGGCCTTCGTAAAAGCAGTCCACCGGACACACTTCTACGCAGTCGGTGTACTTGCACTTGATGCAGTTGTCGGTGACGACGAAGGTCATTTCAAATTCTCTCCTCAGGCGGCTGTCGCGGGCCCCACGGAAAGGGCCCGGCAGGTTCGGGGCTGGCCTGGTGTTCCAGGCTGATGGTCACAGGTGTGCCTCGCGGACCCTGCGGGACCTTATAGGCCCCAGTCTCTAGGGTGGACTTCCCAAACCGCGCGGGATTCTATCAGCTTGCGGGCCTTGGCGTTAGACCCGCTGTTTCAATGTGTAGAGCAGTTCGAGCGCTGCGCGTGGCGTCATGTTATCCAGGTCGGCCTTGGCCAGATCGTCCAGCACCGGGTGAGGCAGCTGTGCAAAGAGGTCGCTCTGGTGCGGCACCTGCGGCTTGCCCGGTCGAACGGGGTTCACTTCGCGGGGCAAGCTGGCGGTTTCAAGGCGGCCCAGGTGCTCTTTCGCCCGCTCGATGACCGGCCCCGGCACGCCTGCCAGCTGCGCCACGGCCAGGCCATAGCTTTGGCTCGCCGGCCCCGGCAGCACATGGTGAAGGAACACGATGCGCTCGTTGTGCTCGGTAGCGTTCAAGTGAACGTTCGCGACCACTGGCTCGCTCTCCGGCAATACAGTGAGCTCGAAGTAATGCGTCGCGAACAGCGTGAAGGCCTTGAGGTGTGCCAGCCGTTCGGCTGCGGCCCACGCCAGAGAAAGCCCGTCGAACGTGCTGGTGCCCCGACCTACTTCGTCCATCAACACCAGGCTTGCGTGGGTGGCATTATGAAGAATGTTCGCGGTTTCGCTCATTTCCACCATGAAGGTGGACCGCCCGCCGGCCAGGTCATCGCTGGACCCGATGCGGGTGAAAATGCGGTCCACCAGGGACAGTTCACAGCGGGCGGCGGGTACGAATGCGCCGATATGGGCCAGCAGTACGATCAGCGCGGTCTGGCGCATGTAGGTCGACTTGCCGCCCATGTTTGGCCCGGTGATCACCAGCATGCGCGTCTGGTCGTTCAGGCTCAGGTCGTTGGCCACGAACGGCGTGGTAAGCACCTGCTCTACCACGGGGTGTCGCCCTTGCTCGATCCGGATAGAGGGCTCGTCCACGAAAGCGGGGCAGTTCAGGTCCAGGGTCAGCGCGCGCTCGGCCAGGTTGCTCAACACATCCAGCTCGGCGAGCGCGGCGGCGGTGTCCTGCAGCGGCGCAAGGTGGCCGATGAGCGTTTCGAGCAACGCCTCATAGAGCATTTTTTCCCGCGCCAAGGCACGGGTTTTCGCTGACAGGGCCTTGTCTTCGAATGCCTTGAGTTCCGGGGTAATGAAGCGCTCGGCGCCTTTGAGCGTTTGCCGCCGGATGTAATCGCCAGGCGCCTGCTCGGCCTGCTTGCTGGGCAGCTCGATGAAATAGCCGTGCACGCGGTTGTAGCCGACTTTGAGGTTGGCAAGGCCGGTGCGGGCCTTTTCACGGGCTTCGAGGTCGATAAGGAACTGCCCGGCGTTTTCGCTCAGCGACAGCAGTTCGTCGAGCTCGGCGTCATAGCCGACCTTCAGTACACCGCCGTCGCGAATGACCGCGGGAGGTGTATCAATGATCGCCCGCTCCAGCAGCGAAGCCAGCTCTGGATAAGTACCGGCGATGGCCGCCAGTTGAGCGAGATGCGGGGCTTCGAGATCGGCCAGTTGATTCTGTAGTTCAGGGAGTGCCGCCAAGGCATCCCGCAGGCGTGCCAGGTCGCGGGGGCGCGCATTGCGCAGGCCGATACGGGCAAGAATCCGCTCCAGGTCTCCGATAGCCTTCAGCTGGGGCTGCAGCCCTTCGAAGCGATAGCCTTCCAGCAGGCACCGGATTGACGCCTGACGGGCGTTGAGAATCTTCAGATCACGCAGCGGGCGGTTGAGCCAACGGGCCAGCAGGCGGCTGCCCATGGCGGTCTGGCAACGGTCCAGCACGGATTGCAAGGTGTTGTCGCGCCCACCACTGAGGTTCACGTCCAGCTCAAGGTTGCGCCGGGTTGCCGCGTCCAGCACCACGGTGTCGTCCAATCGCTCGTGGCGCAGGCTGCGCAGATGGGGCAGAGCGGTGCGCTGGGTTTCCCGGGCGTAAGCCAGCAGGCAACCGGCGGCACTGATCGCGAGGGTCAGCTGTTCGCAGCCGAAGCCTTTAAGGTCCTGCGTGCCGAACTGCTGACACAACAGCTTGCGCGCGGTATCGCGTTCGAATTCCCAGGGGGCCCGGCGGCGCGAGCCTCGGCGTTTTTCGGCTGGCAAGCCCTGCGGCCAGTCGTCCGGAATCAACAGCTCTACCGGGTTGATGCGCTCGAGTTCGGCGAGCAGGTGCTCCCAACCCTTGAGCTCTTGCACGATGAACTGCCCGCTGGTGATGTCCAGCACCGCCAGGCCAAACAGCCGCTCATCCCCGACCAGCGCCGCGATCAGGTTGTCACGGCGCTCATCGAGCAGGGCTTCATCGCTTACCGTCCCTGGAGTGATGATGCGCACGACCTGGCGTTCCACCGGGCCTTTGCTGGTGGCCGGGTCGCCGATCTGTTCGCAGATCACCACCGATTCGCCCAACTTCACCAGCTTGGCCAGGTACCCTTCGGCAGCGTGATAAGGGATGCCACACATGGGGATGGACTGCCCAGCCGACTGGCCCCGGGCGGTGAGGGTGATATCCAGCAGCTTGGCGGCTTTCTTAGCGTCTTCGTAGAAGATCTCGTAGAAATCACCCATGCGGTAGAACATGAGCTGGTCTGGATGCTGATTTTTCAGCTTCCAGTATTGCTGCATCATCGGGGTGTGATTGGACAGATCAGACATTCAGGGGCTTGGCTCGGCTGTCGTGTAACAGAGGACGAAAGCCGACAATGGTACAGGGATTTTCCGTGCTGCCAAACGTGCTGCGCCTGCGGTTGAACAGTGATTCATCGTTCAAGTGCATGTGATCGTGGCAGAACGAGTGGCCTGAAATCCCTCGTTGCCTATGGGCGATGGACAGCAGGGCGGTTCCGTCGGAAAGTCTACCCCCAGGGCCGGACGTTGCACGGCTGATCAAACCAGATGAACAAGGAGCTTCCATGGATGACATCACTCATCTTGCCACTGCCTTGGGTAGCCGGCTGCAAGCGTTGGGCGCGACCGTGACAACGGCAGAGTCCTGTACCGGTGGCGGCATTGCCGAAGCGATCACCCGCGTCGCCGGTAGCTCTGCCTGGTTCGAAGCAGGCTACGTGACCTACTCCAATCGTCAGAAGCATTTGCAACTTCAGGTGCCTGAGCCGTTGTTCGCCGAAGTGGGTGCCGTGAGCGAGGAGGTTGTGGTGGCCATGGCCCTCGGCGCGGCGCGCCAGGCCCAAGCGCGGTTTTCCGTGGCGGTAAGCGGCGTGGCAGGGCCTGGAGGCGGCTCGGCGGACAAGCCGGTGGGCACCGTATGGCTGGCGTGGGCGGATGGCGATCGCACCTTTACCGAACGCAAGCAGTTCGATGGTGATCGACATAGTGTGAGGCAGCAAACGGTGGTCGCCGCGCTGCAGGGGCTGGTGGCATTGGCCGCTGGAGAAAAACCCGGGCAGGGGTAGGCGATCCGCCGAAGGTGTGGAATAATACTGTCTACTTATACAGTTATTGGCCCGCTCAGGTCGCGCACCGCGCGCTGTCGGCCCTATCGAAATCGAAATCGTGAGGACATCAATGGACGACAACAAGAAGCGTGCCTTGGCTGCGGCCCTGGGTCAAATCGAGCGTCAATTCGGTAAGGGTGCTGTCATGCGCATGGGTGACCATGAGCGTTCGGCCATTCCTGCCATCTCGACCGGCTCGCTGGGGCTCGACATCGCGCTGGGCATCGGCGGTCTGCCAAAAGGCCGTATCGTTGAAATCTATGGCCCGGAATCCTCGGGTAAAACCACGCTTACCCTGTCTGTGATCGCCCAGGCTCAACGCAGCGGGGCAACCTGTGCCTTCGTTGACGCCGAGCACGCACTGGACCCAGAGTACGCCGGCAAGCTGGGCGTGAATGTCGATGACCTGCTGGTTTCCCAGCCGGACACCGGCGAGCAGGCGCTGGAAATCACCGACATGCTGGTGCGCTCCAACGCGGTGGACGTGATCATCGTCGACTCCGTGGCGGCACTGGTGCCGAAGGCCGAGATCGAAGGCGAAATGGGCGACATGCACGTGGGCCTTCAAGCCCGCTTGATGTCCCAGGCCCTGCGCAAAATCACTGGTAACATCAAGACCGCCAACTGCCTGGTGATCTTCATCAACCAGATCCGCATGAAAATCGGTGTGATGTTCGGTAGCCCGGAAACCACCACCGGCGGTAACGCGCTCAAGTTCTATGCCTCGGTTCGCCTGGATATCCGTCGTACCGGTTCGGTGAAGGAAGGCGATGACATCGTGGGTAGCGAAACCCGGGTGAAAGTCGTCAAGAACAAGGTTTCGCCTCCGTTCCGTCAAGCCGAATTCCAGATCCTTTATGGCAAGGGTATTTACCTGAACGGCGAGATCATCGACCTCGGCGTGGCCAATGGCTTCGTCGACAAATCCGGTGCCTGGTACGCCTACCAGGGAAACAAGATCGGCCAAGGCAAGGCTAACGCCGCCAAGTATCTGGAAGAGAACCCAGAGGTCAAGGCCGCGCTGGAGAAGCAGATCCGTGACAAGTTGCTCAATAGCGGTGCAGCCGCAGATGCCAAGGACGCGAAAGACGCCAAGGATGTGAAAAAAGGCGCACTGGCCCCTGACGAAGTCGTAGACGCCGACAGCGATCTGTAATTGAACGTTTATCTTCGCCTGGTCAACGGTCGGCATTCTTCATGCCGGCCGTAATACTTGATACTCCTGTCGCTGTTCGTCGCGCCGCAATGGATTTACTGGCCAGGCGGGAGCACGGGCGAGTCGAGCTGGAGCGCAAGCTCCGCCAGCGGGGCGCGCCTCCCGAGCTGATCGCGTCAGAGCTGGACCGCTTGGCCGAGGAAGGGCTGCTGTCTGAAGCCCGGTATCTGGAAAGCTTTATCAGCTACCGGGCACGTTCGGGCTATGGACCGGCGCGTATTCGCGAAGACCTGACCCAGCGAGGGTTGCAGCGGGCTGATGTAGACCAGGCATTGCGTGTTTGCGGGATGGACTGGGGGGCACTGCTGCGCGACGTGTGGGAACGCAAGTTTGCTGCACAGTTGCCAACCGACCCAAAGGAACGCGCCCGTCAGACCCGCTTTTTGCTCTACCGGGGTTACTCGATGGACATGGTCGGGCGGCTGCTTAGCGGAAGGGATTAGCCCTTCCGTACCTGCCCGTCGATTCTGCTCTACGGCATTCGCGGGCTGTGTCCGCGTCCCCACAGGATCTACAGGTTCTTGAGGCTGTTGTAGGAGCAAGCGAAGCCGCAGGCGGAGCTTGCGAATATGGGCAGAAAACAGCTCAAGGCAGTTGCTTCCCACAGGGTTGGAGAGCTCCTAATCTTTCGGCGGTCCAACCCAATGCTCGGGCTGGTTGATGAAGTCCACCAGTTCCCGCAAACGCCCCTGGTTTCTCCCTGTAAACGCGAAGGTCAGCCGTGCCAGGTGAGCCAGTTCCGGCTCGTCTGCGCTTTCATGTGCGACAGTGTGTTGCTCGAACGTGCCGCCCAGCTTCAGGTCTGGGAAGGCTTCCTCCATTTTTGCCAGTGCAGCACTGCTTAGCGGGTGGCGCATGCGTACGATGAAGGTGGTGCCCAGCCAGCGAGTGGAGTGGAAGTTGGCGTAGAACCGACGTATTTCATCCACCGCGTCCTCAGGGTTGTAAACCAGCCGCATCAGCTTCAGGTCACTGGGCAGAATGTAGTGATTAGCCTCCAGCTCTTCTTTCATGAAGCGCAGGGCACCCTGCCAGAAGGTGCCGCCCGGTGCGTCCAGCAATACCACGGGCACCAATGGGCTTTTGCCGGTTTGTACCAGCGTGAGCACTTCCAGCGCCTCGTCCAGCGTGCCGAAACCGCCAGGGCAGAGCACGATCGCATCGGCTTCCTTCACAAAGAACAGCTTGCGCACGAAAAAGAAATGAAACGACAAAAGGCGATCCGAGCCCTCGATCGTCGCGTTGGCGTGCTGCTCGAAAGGCAGCGTGATATTGAAGCCCAGGCTATGGTCCCGCCCGGCGCCTTCATGGGCGGCTGCCATGATGCCGCCGCCACCACCGGTGATAACCATCAGGTCTTCGCAGGCCAATGCTTCGCCCAGCGCGCGGGTGAGGGCGTAAACAGGATGCTCCCTGGGGGTGCGCGCCGAGCCGAACACGGTGACCTTGCGCCTACCTTTATGGGTATGCAGGGCGCGAAACGCGTGGTCCAGCTCCCGAAGGGTCTGCAGGGTGATCTTGGCATCCCAGCGGTTGCGGTCTTCCTGCGCCATGCGTAACACGGTAAGCAGCATATCGCGGTACAGCGGCAGGTTGCGGCTATTCGGAGCCAGCTGCGAGAGCTGCGCTTCCACCTGTTCAAGCAGGTCGCGGCCATGCACGGCGAAATGCTCGGTCAGGTTCTGGTTAGGGTGATAAGGCATGCAACCTCTCCGTCACAGCAGGCGGCGCGGCTGCAATGCCCGCGCCGGCCAGGAAAGCAGGTCAGGGTTTCATGCCGCAGTCGGCGGCGGTGTAGCGGTGCGTAGCTACAGGTTTTTTCGTCTTGTTCTCAGTAAATTCATAGCGCATCACGGCCCCACGCGCCATAAGTTGCCGATAACCCTCATTGCGGCACACGCTGGCGCCCAGTTGCAGGTAAACCTCTTGAGGGTTCTCGCGCATTTTCGCCGCATGGCTGGGGCGCACGGCCAGGTGATCAATCAGCTCATTACCCTTGACGGTGTAGCCCTGGTCGAGGATGTCCTCGTTGATTGCCCGCGGTGTGCCCACACTGCTTTCCTTGGCTACTTTCTCGAGCGTCTTGGTCAGCTCATAGTCTTGTAGCGAAGCTGCCTGAGCGATGCCCAGGGGCAGCGCCAGAAGCAGGGAAACAGCGATGGTGAAGCGTGGCATGAAACCTCCTCGATCTGATGGCGCCCTCGGCGCGAGCCTGTTGGACCGGCTGCGCCCGCCCGTGTTCCGGACGGCAGGCGGTGGGGAGTATAACCGTTGCCGATAGCGCCGTACCCTCAGGCCGGGTGGTAGAATGCGTGCTTTACCCTGCCTGGCCGTCTCATGTCCCATGCCGTTTTTCGCCTGCGCGCCGAGCGCCTGGCGCGCAGTACCCGGCCCTTCATTGCCAGAGGCTCTAAAAGCCCCCGTTGCCCACGCTGCCGGGTGCTTCCCAGCCATTGCCTGTGCGCGTTACAGCCTCAAGCATCCAGCAACGCGGCGGTATGCCTGCTGATGCACGACGTTGAGGCGTTGAAGCCCACCAATACCGGCTGGCTGATTGCCGACGTGATTCGGGATACCTTTGCCTTCGGTTGGCAGCGAACCCATGTGGACCCGGCACTATTGGCCTTGCTCGAAGATTCCCGCTTCGAGCCTTACCTGGTGTTTCCAGGCGAGTTCGTACAGCCACCGAGCCGGGTGGTGAACACCGTAGCAACGGCGTCCGGCAAGCGGCCCCTGTTCATTCTCCTGGATGCTACCTGGACCGAAGCCCGCAAGATGTTCCGCAAAAGCCCGTACCTGGACCGGTTTCCCGTGTTGAGCCTGGCGCCCGAGGAAATATCCCGTTACCGGCTGCGCCGTTCGCGGCGCGACGATCACTTCTGCACGGCGGAGGTCGCCGCCATGTGCCTGGGGCTGGCCGGAGAAACCGGCGCAGCGCAGGCCCTGGACACATGGCTCGACTTGTTCAGCAGCCACTACCTGGCGGCCAAGCGCGGCCTGCCCCGGCCGCAGCTTGCCGGCCCTCAGGCCAGCGCGGCCTTGGCGCGTGAAGGCCAGAGTTGCGCCACCAGCATGCCAGCGAGCATCACCGCGCAGCCGAGATAACCCCGCGGCGTCAGCACCTCGCCTAAAAACAGCGTGGCGGCGATCGCTGCGAACACGGCTTCGAGCGAGAAAATGATCGCTGCATGAGAGGTGATGGCGTGCCGCTGGGCGATCACCTGCAGGGTGTAGCCGAGTGCGGCCGCGACCATACCTCCGTACGCAACGGCGGGGATGGCATCTATCATCGCCTGGGCGTGGAAGGGCTCGAAGACCACGGCCAGCCCAAGGCTGACCAGGGCGCAGACCACAAACTGGATGAACGCCAGGCGGATTACGTCGTGGCGGCTGGCGAAATGCCCTACCAGCAATACGTGCCCCGCCCATACAAAGGCGCCTGCCAGCTGCAGCCAGTCGCCAGGCGCGACTTCGAAATGCTCGTTCACGCTCAGCAGGTACATCCCGATCACCGCCAGGCAAGCGCCCAGCCAGGTGCCGGCGCCGGTAGCATGGCCAAGAAACAGGCCCACTACCGGTACTACAATCACATACAACCCAGTAATGAACCCGGCGTTGGTCACGGTGGTGAACTGCAGGCCGAATTGCTGCAGGTTGATGCCCAACGCAAGCGCCAGGCCCATGGCGATGCCTGCGCCCCACTGACCTCGGGTTGCCGCTTGAGGCGCGCGGCGGGTGCGCCAGTACAGCAGGGGCAGCAGGCAGAGCGAACCCAGGGCGAAGCGCAGCCCGGTGTACAGGAACGGCCCGACATGCTCCATGCCGGCGGTTTGCGCAACGAAGCCAGACCCCCAGATCATTGCGGTAAGCAGCATCAACAGGTCGGCGCGCAGGGCTTGGCGGTGCATTCATTCACTCCATGAATATTCTGGGGGCGAAACTGTGCCCCAATGCAGGCAACTTGACCACCCCTGTCGGTCTGGGCATGCTTGGCGCCGGTTTGGTTGCGGCAGATCGTCACGCCGGTGATGGCCGCCTGGCCGTACCTTGCCCGTTCACACAGGATCTCCGCTGATGGCCAGCCACGACATTCTCATCGCCGATGACCATCCGCTCTTTCGCAGTGCCTTGCGCCAGGCATTGACCTTGGGCCCCGGGGCCGAGACGAAGATCTCCGAAGCCGAAAGCATTGCTGAACTCGAGGCCCGGCTTTCCCAGAAGGATGACTGGGACTTGGTGCTGCTTGACCTGAACATGCCCGGGGCCTATGGGTTTTCCGGCCTGGTGTTGCTGCGGGGGCAATACCCGCAGGTGCCCGTAGTGATGATTTCTGCCCAGGACGAGCCCGCCGTGGTGGTCCGCGCCAGGGAGTTTGGCGCCAGCGGGTTCATTCCCAAGTCCAGCCCGCTGGAAACGATCCAGGCCGCAGTGCAAGCCGTATTGGAAGGGGATGACTGGTGGCCACCGCAAGCCTTCGAGCCCGTGGAAGTCAGCGCTCAGGCGCGCGAAGCAGGGGAAGGGCTGGCCAGCCTCACGCCGCAACAATTCCGAGTGCTGACCATGGTGTGCGAGGGGCTGCTGAACAAGCAGATCGCCTTCGAGCTGAGCGTTTCGGAAGCCACCGTCAAGGCCCATGTCACGGCGATCTTCCGCAAGCTTGGTGTGCGCACCCGAACCCAGGCGGCGCTGTTACTTCAACAACTGGCCTCTGTCAGCAGTAGTTGACCGCTTCGGTAGCTGCATCCGACAGGCCGATCGGGTAAGGTGCAGCACCGCAACCGTAGGGCCCGTTCATGTCTCCTTTCAAAGGCCATAGTGGCTTCAAACGCGTCGTTAACGCAGCCGGTTATTCAATGGCCGGGCTAAAGGCCGCCTTCGTCGGCGAGGCCGCGTTCCGCCAGCTTGTCTTGCTCAATGCCGTGCTCATTCCATTGAGCTTTTTTCTACCGGTGAGCCGGGTAGAGCATGCTGTGCTGGTGCTTGCGTGCCTGCTGGCGCTGATCGTGGAGTTGGTCAACTCGGCTATCGAAGCCACCGTTGACCGTATTTCGCTGGAACGCCACCCGCTGTCCAAGAACGCCAAGGACATGGGCAGCGCCGCGCAATTCGTGGCGCTCACGCTTATTGCCTTGGTGTGGGGCATTATTCTGATCTAGGCCACCGGGCGCAGCACAATCTCGTCACTGCGGCGCACGCCGGCAGTGAACGTGCGGCACAGCTCGAGGAATTCACGCATCGCGCAGGTCTGGTATTTCTGTTTATGCCAGATAAAGAAGAACTGCCGGGACAGGTCCAGCTCCGGCGTGGCGATGTACACCAGGCTACCGCGCCGCACCGCATCGCGAAGGGCCAGGCGGGACACGCAGCCAATACCCAGCCCGGACTCTACCGCACGTTTGATAGCTTCGGTGTGCTCCAGCTCCAGGCGTACGTTGAGCAGCGAGCGGTGGTGACGCATGGCTTGGTCGAACGTAAGGCGAGTACCGGAGCCCTGTTCACGCAAAATCCACGCTTCCTGCACCAGCTCCTCCAGGCTTGCTTCGCCCTTGGCCGCCAGTGGATGGGAGGGTGAGCAGAACACCGCGAGCTCGTCTTCCACCCATGGGTGGACCGCTATGTCGCCGTGATGGCAATCGCCTTCGATCAACCCCAGGTCCAGCTCATGCTGGGCCACCTGTTGCACGATATGCGCGGTATTGTGTACGTGCAGCTTCACCTGGCTTTCCGGGTGGCGCTGCATGAAGCTACCGATCAATAGCGTGGCCAGGTAGTTGCCGATGGTGAGGGTGGCACCGACAGCCAGCGAGCCGAAACCGGACTTGCCGTTAAGCAAGTCTTCGATTTCCTTGGCCTGGTCAAGCAGCGCAACGGCCTTGGGCAAAAGTTGATGGCCGAGCGCGTTCAGGCTCAGGCGTTTGCCGGCGCGGTCGAACAGCTGGCAGCTCGATTGCCGCTCCAGCTCGGTGATGGAGGTGCTGGCCGCAGATTGCGAAAGGGCCAACAGTGAAGCCGCGCGAGACACGCTTTCCTGCTGCGCAACGGCAACGAAAACCTGTAGCTGTCGAAGTGTGAATCGCATATCTATATAACCGATTAGGTATATCTTGATAATTCATTTAACAGATATTGTGGCGGGCTCTAGAATACCGCGCAATCATGCCGCAGTGTCGGCGCCTGCCAGGCATGCACCTGCCAGACAGGGTACCGAGTTTTCAGGAGCCTTTCTTCAATGAGCAACTTCAACCACGAGCGCGTGCTCAGTGTTCATCACTGGAACGATACCCTGTTCAGCTTCAAGTGCACCCGCGACCCGGGCCTTCGTTTCGAGAACGGCCAGTTCGTGATGATCGGCCTGCAGCAGCCCAACGGCCGCCCACTGATGCGCGCGTATTCCATCGCCAGCCCGAACTGGGAAGAGCATCTGGAGTTCTTCAGCATCAAGGTGCCGGATGGCCCGCTCACGTCCCAGCTGCAACACCTGAAAGAAGGCGATGAGGTCATCATCAGCAAGAAGCCTACCGGTACGCTGGTGCTCGACGACCTCAAGCCCGGCAAGCACCTGTACCTGCTTAGCACAGGCACCGGCCTGGCGCCGTTCATGAGCGTCATCCAGGACCCGGAAACCTACGAGCGCTTCGAGAAAGTGATCCTGGTGCATGGCGTGCGCTACACCAACGAAGTGGCTTACCACGAGTTCATCACCGAGCACCTGCCGCAGAACGAATTCTTCGGCGAGGGCGTGCGTGACAAGCTGATCTACTACCCCACCGTTACCCGTGAACCGTTCCGCAACCAGGGCCGCCTGACCGACCTGATGCGCAGCGGCAAGCTGTTCGCCGATATCGGCCTGCCGCCGATCAACCCGCAGGACGACCGCGCGATGATCTGCGGTAGCCCGAGCATGCTGGACGAAACCAGCGCAGTGCTCGACAGCTTCGGCCTGGCCGTTTCGCCGCGCATGCGCGAGCCGGGCGACTATCTGATCGAGCGTGCCTTCGTCGAGAAATAAGCTCGCTGGCGTAAAAAAGCCGCTCCGCTGTAGAGGCCGAGCGGCTTTTTCATGCCTGGGGTACAACCTCCAGCACCTTGATGGTGTGGAGGTCAGGGTAATGCCAGCGCACTTCCACGTCCCATAGTTTTACCCCGTATTGGCGGCTTGGCTCGGGTACCTGGTACGCAGGGCGGGGATCTTGCCCCAGGCATTGTTCGATCAGTGCTACCAGGGGCTCGCCCAGTCGCTGGCCGTGTGCGCTCGCCTGTTCAAGCGCTTGCTCGTTCCATTCCATCGCCACCCCTGGGGGCGGCGCGTCGGCCAGGATATTCACCGCGCCCGGCACCTGGTCGGCGTAGGGAACGTAAGGCTTGATGTCCAGAACAGGCGTGCCATCGAGCAGGTCGATGCCGGATAGCCATAGCCTTCCCGGCTCTACCCGGTCCAGCTTAACCACGGATTGGCCTATCCCGTTAGGGCGATGCGTTGCGCGAGTGGCGAACACACCAATGCTGCGGTTGCCGCCCAGGCGTGGGGGGCGGACCTTCAACCGTGGCTGTGCTTCGAGCGCCTGATGAAACACGAACAGCAGCCACACGTGGCTTACACCTTCCAGGCCCTGCACCGCTTCTGCGCGGTCGTAGGGCGCCAGCAGTTCCAGGCAGCCCCGGGCAGCGCTGGCCAGTGCCGGTTGCCGGGGGATAGCGAATTTTTCCTTGAAGCATGACCGCACATGACCCACGGGTGCCATTGTGTAGGTCATGTCAGGGGCGCAGCCGGAGCGTGAGGCCCTTGAGGAAGTTACGCAGTAACTGGTCGCCGCAAGGGCGATAGTTATCGTGGCCAACCTTGCGGAACAGCGCACTGAGCTCCGGCTTGGATACGGGAAAATCGACCCGTTCGAGAATCTGACGGATGTCGTCTTCGCGCAGCTCGAAGGCCACACGAAGCTTTTTCAGAATGTCGTTGTTCGTCACCGGCAGTTGCACAGGTTGCGGCGGGCGGCTGTCGTCCTTGCCGCGGCGATGAACCACCAGGCCGTCCAGGAAGTGGCCCATCACCGCGTCCGGGCAGCGAACGAACCCCGCTTCGTCTTCCTTCTTCAGGTAGGTGCGCACCGCTTCGATCGGCACGGCCAGGCCGCCCAGCGCGATGATGTCGACCAGTTTGCCGTCGCTGATATTGAGCATGTAGCGCAGGCCGCGCAGTACATCGTTGTGAATCATGGGTAGTCAAAAGCCCCTGAGCGTAAAAAGCGCATAGTGTACCTGCCGCAGCCGCCTGCTGCTCAGGCCGAGCGGGCAGGGCGCGCAACCAGGCGCAGGTGCAAGAGGGGATACGGCTGGCCCATGCCATCCACTTCGCTGCGGCCGACCACTTCAAACCCCTGCCTGAAATAAAACCCCACGGCTTGCGCGTTCTGCTCGTTCACATCCAGGGCCTCGGCATTGAGGTGGTCGATGGCGTACCACAACAGCCGTTTGCCCAGCCCGCGCCCGCGATAGGGCGGGTCGATGAACAGCATTTCCACCCTTCCCGCGGCAACGCCGGCAAAGCCTGCTATTCGTTTGTTGCCATCACGGATGCAAATCAACATCACCAGGTCGAGGTAGCGCTCGAGCATGAGCGCTTTCAACTCGTTGATATAGTTGTCCGGAAGGAAGCTATGAGTTGCCCGCACTGAGGCTTCCCACACACGAAGCAGCTCGGGATAGTCCCCGGGGCCCGGGGTACCGATGGAAAAGGGCGCTGGCATGGCTAAGGTCTCCTTGACACTTGCCAGCACCACTATAGCCCGCCTGGGCGTTGTTTTCTTGCAACCTCAGAGGGCGGTTGCCCACAGGTCGTATTCGTCCGCCTCGGTCACGCGGCACATTACCTTGTCACCCGGGCTGAGCGGCCGATCGGCTTCTACATACACATTGCCGTCGATTTCCGGCGCGTCGTAGAAGCACCGGCCAATGGCGCCTTGCTCGTCCACTTCGTCGATCAATACTTCGATCTCGCGGCCCACGCGGGTTTGCAGGCGTGCTGCACTGATCGCTTGCTGATGCGCCATGAAGCGATCCCAGCGGTCCTGTTTCACGTCATCCGGCACGGCGTCGGCCAGTTCGTTGGCTGGCGCGCCTTCCACGGGGGAGTACTGGAAGCAACCCACGCGGTCCAGCTGCGCCTCGGTGAGCCACTCCAGCAGGTATTGGAAGTCTTCTTCGGTTTCGCCCGGGAAGCCCACGATGAACGTGGAACGGATGACCAGCTCCGGGCACAGCTCGCGCCACTTCTTGATGCGCGCCAGGGTCTTGTCTTCGAAAGCTGGGCGTTTCATCAGCTTCAGCACTTTGGGGCTGGCGTGCTGGAACGGGATGTCCAGGTACGGCAGGATCTTGCCGGCTGCCATCAGTGGGATCAGCTCGTCCACATGCGGGTAGGGGTACACGTAGTGCAGACGCACCCACACGCCCAGGGTGCTGAGCGCCTGGCAGAGTTCGGTCATGCGGGTTTTCACCGGCTGGCCATTCCAGAACCCCGTGCGGTATTTCACGTCTACGCCATAGGCGCTGGTGTCCTGGGAAATGATCAGCAGTTCCTTCACACCGGCCTTCACCAGCCGCTGGGCTTCATCCAGCACATCGCCCACCGGGCGGCTGACCAGCTTGCCGCGCATGGACGGAATGATGCAGAAACTGCAGCTATGATTGCAGCCTTCGGAAATCTTCAGGTAGGCGTAGTGGCGCGGCGTGAGCTTGATGCCCTGCGGTGGTACCAGGTCGATCAGCGGGTTGTGGTCCTGGCGCGGTGGCACCACCTCGTGCACGGCGTTCACCACCTGCTCGTATTGCTGGGGGCCGCTCACGGCGAGCACGCTGGGGTGCACGTCACGGATAACGCTTTCGTCCACGCCCATGCAGCCCGTCACGATCACGCGGCCGTTCTCGGCGATGGCTTCGCCGATCACTTCGAGCGATTCGGCCTTGGCACTGTCAATAAAGCCACAGGTGTTGACCACCACCACGTCGGCATCCTGGTAGGTAGGGACGACCTCGTAGCCTTCCATGCGCAGCTGGGTCAGGATCCGCTCCGAATCGACCAGGGCCTTGGGGCAGCCCAGAGAAACGAAGCCGACCTTTGGATTGGCGGCGGGCGGAGTGACAGTAGACATGACTAACCTCGGTGTGGGGCGAAGCCGTGGGTTCACCCGGTTGCGCGCTGGGCGCGTCTGATCAAAAAGTGCGCAATTCTAGCGATGCGCGCGCTTCATTGCCAGCGTTAAACGGGGGAAATGCGACCAGCGCTGCGCTATGCTTCGCCCCCTCGTGAAGCACCGGTTGCGCGCTGCAACGGGCACGAAACAAAAACACCGCTCGGCGCTCGAAGCCGGGATCAAGGGTAGCAGGAGAAGTGGATGGTTCAGGCAAGCAATGAGGCAGAGGGCGGCCATGCCGCGGCGAAGCCGCTGAGCATGCTGGTCGCGGCAGTGGGCGTGGTCTATGGCGACATCGGTACCAGCCCGTTGTATACCCTCAAGGAAGTGTTCATGGGCGGATATGGGGTTACCGTCACCCATGAGGGAGTGCTTGGGGTGCTGTCGCTTATTTTCTGGGCGCTCATCTGGGTAGTGTCGATCAAGTACGTACTGTTCGTGCTGCGCGCTGACAACCAGGGCGAAGGGGGCACCATGGCATTGCTGTCCTTGGCACGCCGCGCTGTGGCCGGCCACCCCCGGGTAAGTTCCGTAATGGTAGCGTTCGGCCTGGTGGGCGCCGCACTGTTCTACGGCGACAGCATGATTACTCCGGCGGTGTCGGTATTGTCCGCGGTCGAGGGCCTGGAGCTGGCGTTCGACGGGGTGGAGCACTGGGTGATCCCGGTGGCGCTGGTTATCCTGATCGGCCTGTTTATCCTGCAAAAACACGGCACCGCCCGTATCGGCAAGTTGTTCGGGCCGATCATGGTGTGCTGGTTCGTGGTGCTGGCCGCGCTCGGCGTGCTGGGTATTTCCCATCACCCCGAAGTACTCCACGCCATCAACCCGATCTGGATGGTGCGTTTCTTCGCCAGCCACCCGGGCATCAGCATCGCAGTGTTGGGTGCCGTGGTGTTGGCCCTGACCGGGGCAGAGGCACTGTATGCCGACATGGGCCACTTCGGCCGCAAGCCTATTGCCCGCGCCTGGTTTGCCCTCATCCTGCCGGCCCTGGTGCTCAATTACTTCGGTCAGGGTGGCCTGTTGCTGGAAAACCCCGAAGCGGCGCGTAACCCGTTCTTCCTGCTGGCGCCGAGCTGGGCCCTGATTCCGCTGGTGGTGCTTTCCACCATGGCCACCGTAATTGCGTCCCAGGCGGTGATTTCCGGTGCGTTCTCGCTCACGCACCAGGCCATCCAGCTAGGCTATATCCCGCGCATGCACATCCAGCACACCTCCAGCAGCGAGCAGGGGCAGATCTACATCAGCGCCGTCAACTGGCTGCTGATGGTGGGCGTGATCCTGCTGGTGCTGGGCTTCGAGTCGTCGAGTGCGCTGGCCTCAGCCTACGGCGTAGCGGTGACCGGTACCATGCTGTGCACCACGGTATTGCTGTCGGCGGTGATCCTGCGGTTGTGGAAGTGGCCTGTGGTAGTGGCTGTGCCACTGCTATGCAGCTTCCTGATGGTGGACATGCTGTTCTTTGCCGCGAACGTGCCGAAGGTGGTCCAAGGCGGCGCCTTCCCTGTGCTGGCAGGTGCTGCGTTGTTTATCCTGATGACCACATGGAAGCGCGGAAAACAGCTGCTGGTCGAGCGCCTGGACGAAGGCAGCCTGCCGCTGCCTATCTTCATTGGCAGCATTCGGGTGCAGCCGCCGCACCGTGTTCAAGGCACAGCGGTGTTCCTCACTGCCCGGCAGGACGCCGTCCCCCACGCTTTGCTGCATAACATGCTGCACAATCAGGTACTGCACGAGCAGATCGTGCTGCTTACGGTGCTCAGCGAGGATCAGCCGCGCGTGCCCGCACAGGAACGGGTAGAGGTCGAGGCATTTGGCGAAGGCTTTTACCGGGTGATCCTGCATTACGGCTTCATGGACGAGCCCGACGTGCCGGCGGCGCTTGCGCTGTGCCACCTCGAGGACCTGGATTTCAGCCCGATGCGCACCACCTTCTTCCTCAGCCGGGAAACCGTCATCCCGTCCCGCCTGCCCGGCATGGCCCGCTGGCGAGAAGGGCTGTTCGCCTTCATGCTCAAGAATGCCAACGGTAACCTGCGCTTCTTCAGGCTGCCGCTGAACCGGGTGATCGAACTGGGTACGCAGGTGGAGATGTAGCAAGCCGTATGTTCATCGGGGCGCGGTTCCCGGGCGGTAAAGCCCGGGAGCGGCCCTTCTTTATTGAGCGTTGCGCTTGTCGATCGCTTGAATCAGGCGCTGCGCCAGGGCCGGGTAGTTTTCATCGAAGTGATGGCCCCCGGGCAGCTGGAGTTTCTCGCCGGTGTCGGTGGCTTCGGTACAGCCGCTTTCGTCGGCTTCCTCGGCGCCATACACGCACAGCACCTTCGCCCCTGGCACCTTGGCCAGTTCCACGCCGGTGGGTGCTTCCTTGCCTTCCTGGCCCAGCCAGCCTTCAACCTGGATCTCGAAGCTGCCGCTGCGGGCGAAGGCCAGCAGGATCATGCTGCTTACCCGGGCCTGCTCCTCGGCGGGCAAGCGGTTATAGATGGCAGGTAGTACGTCCGCGCCGAAGGAATAGCCCGCCAGCACGAAGTGCTTGGCGCCCCATTTCTGCCGGTAGTACTGCATCAGCTCTACCAGGTCTTCGGCGCTTTCTTCCGGCGACTTGTGCTGCCAGTAATAGCGAAGCGTGTCGATGCCCACCACGGGGTAGCCGGATTTGGCCATGTCCTCGGCCACGTCCTTGTCCAGGTCGCGCCAGCCGCCGTCACCCGACAGGAACAGGGTCACGGTGTCATTCGGTTTGCTCGACGGCACTTCGACCACGGGCATTTTCAGGCCTTTGTCGTTTTCTCCCATCACCGCTTGGGTCAACTGCGTCTTGAGCAGTTGCGGGAGCTTTACGTCGTAGTCACTGATGCTGTTCTGGGCGTTCGCCTGGCCGCGTACGAAGGTCGCGCTCACGTCGTCTGGCCAGTCGTTCCAGGCAACGGACCAGCTGCCGTGGTCGGCTTTTTTCGGCACGTCCGCTTTGCAGTTGGGCTGCTCGACGGTGAAGTCCACCGACACTGCGCGGGCCTTGTCGTTGCCTTGGGTGGCAAGCCAGTGCCAGGCGAGCGAGGCACCCGGGCCAATGCCACCGACAACGTCGGGAGCGGCCTTCAACTGCTTGAGCGCGGCATCGAAGGCGGCCTGCTGGGCAACGCAGTCTTCCTTGGGTAGAACCACCTGAATGATGCGCGCCGCGCCCGTGCGGCTAAGGTCAGTCAGCTGCCGCTCGGTGAGTACCTGATCGGCCGGCACCGCCACCGCCATCACGCTTTTCGCGCGCTGGCCTGGGGTTACCAAAGTCGCTTCGCTGCCGTCACTGAGTTTTACAGGCTCTGCCGTTGCAGGTGGCACCGGACGGTTCACCCACCAGAAAACCACGGCTGCTACTACGATCACGATCAACAGCGCAAACAGCGCGGGGCGCCAGTAACGTCGAATCATCAGCGTTTCACCAATCCAGTCAGGCCGCCTGCAATAAGGGCGGCGGTGTCAGCCAGCGCCACGAGCGGATCCAGCCCCGCGGGCACGGCCATGTAACGAGGTTCCCAGTCAGGCTGAAACTTATCCTTGAACCGGCGAAGCCCCTGGAAGTTGTACAACTGCTCGCCCCGGCGGAACACCATCGAGCCCAGCCGCTGCGTGAGGGGCGCACCACGCCGCGGCTGCAGGCCGGACAGCGGCACCATGCCCAGGCTGAAACGGCCGTAACCCAGCTGTTTGTAGTGCTGGATCAGCCCCACCATCATGAACTCCATGGTCAGCTTCGGTGCTTCCGGATGTGAGCGCATCAGGTCCAGGCTGGCCAGTTCATGGCTGTTGGTTTCCAGCAGGTTGGCGAACGCCACCGGCCGGCCCTGGAAGTGGATGATCACGATACGGAAATGCTTGAGGTAGTCCGGGCTGAAGCGGCCAAGGGAAAACCCTTTCTCGCGTACATTCTTACCTGATAACCAGGCGTCGGAGATAACTTTCAGTTCATCGAGCGGCGCGGTGCCGGGCTCGTAGATTTCCATGCTCAAGCCATCGCGGGTGCCCCGGTTCCAGGTGTAGCGCAGGTCTTTCATCTCCTTGCCCTTGGCTTCGAGATCGAACCGGCGCAGGTCCACCCGGGCTTCCTCGCCCAGCTTGATGGCGGTAAGGCCGATGTCCATGTAGAAGGGCAGGTTCTCGGCCCGCACCTGATAGAACACCGGGCGCGCATGGTGAAAGTCGCACAGGTCGCGGAACTGCCAGATCATTTCTGCCCGGGGCTGGGTAGGCCCTATGGGGTCGTACAACGCTACCAGGCTGCGGCCCCGACGGGCGTACATCAGGAATGCCTTGTCGTTGGGGTGGAACAGCAACGCCTTGTCGCCGGTAAGTGCCAGGCCACCGTCGGGTTGATGCGAAGCCATGAGGATCTTGTGCGCCCGCTCCAATTCATCTCGGCCGGGCAGGTGAATCACTGGCCGCGCGGTGCGCAGCAGCCAGGTCAGTACCACTACCACCAGCAGCACAGCGCTGCCCAATGCCGAGCGCAAGCCGCGGGGGGCATCGGCATCCAGGGTGAACTGCCACCACAGGCGGTTGTTATAGGGCACATCCTGATAGGCGAAGAACAGCAGCCAGATCGATGCGCCAACCACACAGGCAGCGGCCATGAGGTAGAAGGGGGACAGCGGCAGCTCCATCAAACGGCTGGGCCGGTAGAACGAGCGACGGAACACTGCCAGCAGGCAGGCGGTGAGCGTGAGTACGCTGGCCTCTTCCCAGTCGAAGCCCTTGAGCAGCGACAACAGCGCGCCCACGAGCAACAGGATCACGGTCAACATCCAGGCGGCGGACAGGCGGCGGCGCAAGCCTTGCGCCAGCAGCAGGCAAAGCACGCCGATCAGGCTTGCCGCGAAGTGCGAGGCGTCGATCAGCCGGTGCGGGATCAAGAAGCCCATGTGGCGCAGCCGGGTGTCGATCTCCGGGGTGGCGCCCGAAAACAGCAGCACCATGCCTGACAGGAACACCAACACCGCCAGAATGGGCGCAGCCAGCCCCGAAGCCGCCCGGATGGCGTTGCGCGCGAACAGCAGGCGGCGGGCCTCTGTGGCCAGCAACCACAGGCAGGCAACCAGGAACGGCAGCATTACATAAATGAGCCGATAGAGGAGCAGGGCCGCGGCCAAGGGAGCGGCGCCCAATTGGTTCGCAAAGGCAGCCAGCAGGATGGCTTCGAAAACGCCTACACCACCGGGTACATGGCTGAGCACCCCTGCAGCCAGTGCCAGCAGGTAGACCAGCAGGAAAGCACCGAAGGGCGGCGCCTCGGGCAGCAGGCTATAAAGCACGGCCGCGGCGATCGCGACATCCAGGGCTGTGATCACCAGCTGCAACAGGCACAGCCGCAGTGATGGCAGCCGCAGGGTGCTGCGCCCGGCACGAACGATCAGGTTGTGCGGGAACGGCTGCACGGGCGCGCGCCGACGGTATACACCTACCGCCAGCCCCGCCGTGAGCAGCAACACCGCTGCGGCGATAACCCCGAGCAATGCGGGTGGCAGGCGCAGGGCAGTGGAAGCAGCCGACAGGTCGCTAAGGCAAGCGAGCGCCGCCAGGGGGGGCAGCGCACAGCCCAGCGAGAGGCTGGCGAAAAGCGTCATGCGTGCGACTTCTGCCGGGCCTACACCCAGTCGTGAATACAAGCGGTACCGGACCGATCCACCAGACAGCAGCGACAGCCCGACCGCATTGCCGATCGCGAACGCCGTGAACCCGCCTGTCGCCAGGGCGCGAGGGGGCAGGGCGGCGCCAGCGTACCGCGATGCAGACCATTCATAGCCCAGCAGCACTACAAACCCGGCAACGGTGAACCCTAGCGCGGCCAGCAGCGCGGAGCTCGGCGTTGCCGCTACCGAATCGTGGAGTGCATAGATGTCCAGGTCGCGAAGCATTCGCCGGCAGGCGATCAACGCGATGGCAAACATGACCAGGGTAAGCCCGATCCCCAAAGGCTGGCGGTATTGGCTCAGCAGTTCCAGCCACCGTAGACGGCCGCGGGGTAGAGGTTCTGGAGAAGTTGGGGTGTCGTTTACTTCAGGCATTTCGGGGCGCATCAATGACCTCGCCTATTGAGCGCGACAGGATGGAGGTATCTGAACAACTTACCAATCCCTACAAAATGAAATTTTTGCGAAATTCTGTGCCTGCCCGCTCTTCGACCAGACCCTTCCGGCAGGAGGGAAGTTCATGCCTACAGTGGTTGCACCAGACAGCACCAAGGTTGGCACAGGCAAAAAAAAAGGCCACTTTTTCAAGTGGCCTTTCTTTAATTGGTTGCGGGAGCCGGATTTGAACCGACGACCTTCGGGTTATGAGCCCGACGAGCTACCAGACTGCTCCATCCCGCGTCTGTGGTTGCGCATTATAGGGACGTTTGGCAGGAAGTCAACATGAATCTGCTTCAAGACCTTTGTGCATCGGTTCGCACTGCGCTGGGGTATCACAAGCGAGGGTCCGCAGTGATTCAGGCGCAATAAAAAAGGCCACTTTTTCAAGTGGCCTTTCGTATTTGGTTGCGGGAGCCGGATTTGAACCGACGACCTTCGGGTTATGAGCCCGACGAGCTACCAGACTGCTCCATCCCGCGTCTGTGGGGTGGATTCTACGCTTGCCGCTGCGCATGTCAACCGTTATCTACGGAAAACTGCTTTTAGGTCAAATGTTTAGCGTTTGATTGATGCGCGACGACGCAGCAGGGCAGGCGAGCCGTTCGAAAACACTGTATATTCATTCACCTGTATCAAACGATTTCGATCAGTGATGGCACAGCGGAAAATACTTCATATCGACTGCGACTGCTTTTACGCCGCGATCGAAATGCGCGACGATCCCCAGCTTGCGGGCAAGCCTCTGGCCGTGGGTGGCTCCGCCGATCGGCGAGGCGTGATCGCCACCTGTAACTATGAAGCGCGTGCCTATGGGGTGCGTTCGGCCATGTCCTCACGGCATGCGCTGAAGCTGTGTCCAGATCTCACCATCGTAAGGCCTCGCTTCGATGCCTATAAAGAAGCCTCCCGGGAAATCCACGCGATATTCCAACAGTACACCGACCTGATCGAGCCGCTTTCGCTGGATGAGGCCTACCTGGACGTTACCGAGTCGCCACATTTCAGCGGCAGCGCAACGCGCATTGCTCAGGCCATTCGCCAGGATGTCGCCCGGCGCTTGCATATCACCGTGTCAGCAGGGGTGGCGCCAAACAAGTTTCTTGCCAAGATCGCCAGCGACTGGCGCAAGCCCAATGGGCTGTTCGTCATTACGCCCGCCGAAGTGGACGCCTTCATTGCCGACCTGCCTGTGGCCAAGCTGCATGGGGTAGGCAAGGTCACGGCAGAAAAGCTCGTGCGCCTGGGCATAGAACGTTGCGCCGACCTTCTGCAGTGGTCACGGCTGAACCTGATCCGGGAGTTTGGAGGTTTTGGAGAGCGGTTGTATCAACTGGCGCGGGGTATCGACGATCGCCCCGTGCATGTGGATAGCCGGCGGCAGTCGGTGAGCGTGGAGAACACCTACGACCATGATCTTCCAGGGCTGGAGGCCTGCCTGGATAAACTGCCCGAGCTGATGGAAACCCTCGCCGGCCGCCTGCAACGGATCGATGACAGCTACCGATTGGGAAAGCCCTTCGTAAAGGTGAAGTTTCACGACTTCACCCAGACCACCCTGGAACAGGCCAACGCCGCGAGGGACCTGAACAGCTACCGCAGCTTGTTGACCCAGGCCTATGCCCGCGGAAACAAGCCCGTGCGTTTGCTCGGCATAGGGGTGCGGTTGCACGACTTGCGCGGTGCGCTTACCCAGTTGGAATTGTTTGGGGAATAGGTGCGGGCAGCGCTCCCGCCTCTGTAAGCGGCGGGAGCGGGTGCCAGCGAAGTTCGTACACCAATGCTATCAGGTTACTGGTCTACCTTGCGGCCCGCATCCTTGGCCAAGGCCTTGATGAAGTCACGCTGCAACTCCGGGTCGTTGTGGGTGAGCTCCAGCAAGCTTTGTTGCAGCTCATTGGCCTCGTCCTCGAAGCCCAACTGCGACAGCCGTTTTACCCGGTATACCCACTGGCTTACCTCGTCGTCCTCAAGGTCGTCATAGATCAGCTTGTGAGCTTCGGTAACTCGGGTTCGCAGGGTGGGGGCCAGTTGCAGGGTGGCCGTGGCGCGTGAGGTGCCGTCATCGTCCCTGGCCGTCAGCACCAGCCGATCCACATGTTGCAACTCTTGGTCGGCGAACGGCGCATCCAGCAGGTTCAGGCGCAGGTAGCCCTTGCGGTCCGTGTTCAGGGCATAAACTTCCGGCCCAGCGGTGACTTCAACGGGCTTTTCGGCCCAAGGCTCCAAGGTCACTTCCTGTCGCTTGTTACCCTGCACCTCGTCGATCGCGGCCAGGTTCTGCTCCGCACGGCCGTTGGACTGCGCGTTCATGAACGGGTTGATCCCGGCAAAGCCGTAGTTGATCCAGCCATGCGTGACGTTTTCCGGCAGCCGGCCAAGCAGCACCACGTTGAGCGCATTGGCCGCCACACCACCAACGATCGCCACCGCGCCCAACGGAACCTCATAGAACTCCCGCCAGGCTTGATACGGCGTGTAACGGTCATAACGGCGGGTTACGTCGAAATCCGTTGCCTCGAACGTGGCCTGCTCCATTACCCGAACCCGACGCTGGGGCTGGTCCATCAACGGCTCGCCAATGTCCACCGAGAGGTGATGCTCGATGGGTTTGCGCTCGGTACGTGCCTCATGCTCGCTGCGCTGGGACATCTGGTTCGCGCATCCGGCCAGAAGGCAGGCGCCGCACAAGGCGGCGACACCGGGCCAGGAAAAACTTCGTGTAGACATGAACGCTTACTCGGTGATCAACGGCCCAGGCGTGCCCGCAGGAACGGCAGCACTTCGGTCACATCGAGGCTCTGGACGTCGCTTTCGGTCCGCTGCTTGTACTCCAGCTTGCCGTCGGCCAGGGAGCGATCGCTGATGACGATGCGGTGAGGGATGCCAATGAGTTCCATGTCGGCAAACTTGATCCCCGGGCTGGTTTTCTTGTCGCGATCATCCAGCAATACCTCAATCCCGGCGGCGGTGAGCTCGCGGTAAAGCGTGTCGGTGGCTTCGCGCACCTGCTCGGTCTCGTAACGCAGCGGTACCAGGGCCACCTGGAAGGGGGCGAGGGTATCGCTCCAGATGATCCCGTTGGCGTCGTGATTCTGCTCGATGGCTGCGGCCACCACGCGGGAAACGCCAATGCCGTAGCAGCCCATGGTCATGGTCACCGGCTTGCCGTTCTCGCCCAGTACCTGGGCTTTCATCGCCTCGCTGTACTTGGTGCCCAGCTGGAAGATATGGCCCACTTCGATACCGCGCTTGATCTCCAGGGTGCCCTTGCCATCCGGGCTAGGGTCGCCCTCGACCACATTACGCAGGTCGGCGATTTCCGGCTGCGGCAGGTCACGCTCCCAGTTCACGCCGAAGTAGTGCTTGTCGTCGATGTTCGCGCCCACGGCGAAGTCGCTCATCATGGCCACGGAGCGGTCGATGATGCAGGGCAGCGGCAGGTTCAGCGGGCCCAGCGAGCCTGCGCCTGCGCCGATGGCCTCGCGCAGCTCGGCCTCACCGGCCATTACCAGCGGGCTGGCCACCAGCGGATGGTTGGCAGCCTTGATTTCGTTCAGCTCATGATCGCCGCGAACGACCAGAGCGATCAGCTTGCCAGCTTCGGCGGCATGCACCACCAGGGTTTTGACGGTTTTTTCGATGGGCAGGTCGAAGCCTTCCACCAGTGCAGCGATCGTCTTGGTATCCGGCGTGTCCACCAGGCGCAATGCCTCGGAGGCGGCGGCGCGGGCGGTCTCCCGCGGCAGCGCTTCGGCCTTCTCGATGTTGGCGGCGTAGTCCGAGCCGTTGCTGAACACGATGTCGTCTTCACCCGACGATGCCAGCACATGGAACTCGTGGGAGCCGGCGCCACCGATCGAGCCGTTGTCGGCTTCAACGGGGCGGAAGTTCAGGCCCAGGCGAGAGAAGATATTGCAGTACGCCTGGTGCATGCGGTCGTAGGTTTCCTGCAAGGAAGCCTGGTCGGCATGGAAGGAATAGGCGTCCTTCATGATGAATTCGCGGCCGCGCATCAGGCCGAAGCGCGGGCGGATTTCATCGCGGAATTTGGTCTGGATCTGGTACAGGTTGATCGGCAACTGTTTATAGCTGTTCAGCTCGTTGCGCGCGATGTCGGTAATCACTTCTTCGTGGGTAGGGCCCGCGCAGAAATCCCGGGCATGCCGGTCCTTGAGGCGCAGCAATTCGGGGCCGTATTGCTCCCAGCGGCCGGATTCCTGCCACAGTTCGGCAGGCTGGATGCCCGGCATCAGCACTTCCAGGGCGCCGGCGGCGTTCATTTCCTCGCGTACGATGGCTTCCACCTTGCGCATCACCCGCAGGCCCATCGGCAGCCAGGTGTACAGGCCGGAGGCGAGCTTGCGAATCATCCCCGCGCGCAGCATCAGCTGATGGCTGATGACCACCGCGTCGGACGGGGTTTCTTTCAGTGTGGCGAGCAGGAATTGACTGGTGCGCATGGTAGGCCGTGTCGGTTGCTGAATTCAGATAGAGCTGGGCATTGTACGGAGCAAGCGCCGCCAATGAAAAGCCCGGCGCTGGGCCGGGCTTTTCGGTGGAGCAGTTACCCGTGATTCGATTACAGGATCGAGATCGGGTAGTCGACGATCAGACGGAAGTTGTTGCCATTACCGTCGATCTGCTCAGCGCTGGCGCGGTGCCAGGCCAGGCGGGTACGGAAGGACAGGTTCTTGGCCGGGCCTTCCTGAACGACGTACTTGGCTTCAACGTTGGTTTCGTGGTGGTCAGCGTCGCTCGCGAAGCGCTCACCGTAGTAGCCCTTGATGTCATCACCCTTCACGTAACGGGTCATGAAAGTCAGGCCAGGCACGCCGTAGGAGGCCATGTTCAGCTCGTACTGCAGCTTCCAGGATTTCTCGCCGGCGCCGTTGAAGTCCGAGATCTGGATGGAGTTGGCCAGGAAGATCGAGTCCGCGCCTTCGCCGGAACCGTTATTACCCACGCCCAGATAGTCGAACGCAGTGCTGCCGTTCACTTTCTGGAAGGCCAGGGTAACGGTGTGGGCCTGCAGGAACGAATACGCCGCCGCCAGAGAGTAAGTGTTGTTGTTGATGTCGCCAGCCTTGGCGCTGCCTTGGTCCTGCGTGTTGTAGTAGTTGGCGTCGAAGGTCAGGGACTGGTCGTCGGTCAACGGCAGGATGTAGTTCACGTTGCCGTAGTACTGGTTCCACACATCCTTGAATTCGGAGACGTAAGCGCCGACGCTCAGGTTGTCGTTGATGGTGTAGCGGCCGCCACCGAAGTCGACGGTGCTGGCAGTAACGCCGGCATAAGTCGCCCACAGCTCACCATCACGGTTGCTGTTGGAGGCGGAGCTGGCAGAGTAGAAGTGACCGGCTTCCAGGTCCAGGCCGTCGATCTCGCTGCTCATCAGGTTGATGCCGCTGGCCGTTTGAGGCGTGATGCGCGAGCCGCCGACTGCAAACACAGGAGAGGTGGAGGGCTGCATGTCGCCGATTTTCAGCATGGTCTTGGAGATGCGGAACTTCGCCGCTGCGCCGCCCTTGCTGAAGGTGGAGTCTGCATCGCCATCGGAGCCTACCGGCAGGTTGCCGGTGCCATCGCTGGCGCCGTCGAGCTTGGCTGCGAAGTAGCCGAAGGCATCAAAACCTACGCCGATGGTACCGGTAGTGAAGCCGGAGCTGTAGACGCCTTGGACGGCACCATAGGCCCCTTTGCCATCAGCGGCAGTGTCTTTGTTGTCCTGGTTCCAGTAGTAGCTGCGAAGCAGCAGATTCAGCGTGCTGTCTTCAACAAAACCCTTGGCTTCGGCCTGATCGCTAACGAAGGCTTCAGCCATTGCCAGCTGCGAGGTCGCCGCCGCGGTTACTGCCAGTGCGATTGCGCTCCACTTCATCACTCTCATCGTGACTTGCTCCTTTGGTTTTTAGGAAGAGTACTGCCGGCCGCTTGGTTTTTTATCAGGTCGGCTCTTTCTTTAATTCGGAGGGCGTAACCGGGGTTGCGCCTACCTTGTTCTGTCCTGTGCACACTGAAACGCCTCCCGGGAACCGCTTCACATGCCGCTGTTAACCTGTCGCGTCGTGTTTGCTGCCTCGATCATTTCGCGAGGTAAGCACTGGGCCGACGTCCCTGCCGTGTGCGGCGTATCGAAGCAATTGCAACAACTGTGCTCAACTCTGCCGCCAGCTCACATTTTTTTCACTTTTTTTCGCGAGGCAACGGAAAACCCCGCTGCCACTGGGGTCAAAGCCCCTTCGGCTCAGGCTTGACACCCTTCACGCTTTAATATGGTGCTCCGCAAAACCTCGGCAGAGTGTTACCAATGTCACGTTACTTATTGATGATCAACGGTTCCGGTGCACTGATAGTAGCCGCTATGTTCCTAAATGGTGCGAAAAGTAGCACTGGCGCTGACAGAGGCTAGCCCAAACCCACCGCTTGGCAAGCCCCGGTCAGATTGTGATTGTCGGGAGAGAGGCTTTTGGAGCCAGAATGCCTTGCCGAGTCAGCCATTCGTATTCGAAACAGCAGCCTACAGGCCTCGTAATGGTGCGACTGCTCACTTTAATGATCCAAAGCGGAGCGGTGCCGGGTGAACATTGGCGTCCCGTGGCACAATTGCCGCTTTCGTCTTCACAGGAGCCCGCCATGTTCGAACTCGATCCACGCCTGCAGGCCGATACCTGGGTGCTGGGGGATCTTCCCCTTTGTCGATTGCTGCTCAGCAAGGATGCCAACTATCCCTGGCTGATCCTTGTGCCACGTCGTGCGGCTACCACTGAAATATTCGAGCTCACCGAGGCCGAGCAAGCCCAGCTTGCGGTAGAAACCGCCCAGCTCGCTGAAGGCGTGAAAACGGCACTGAAGGCCGACAAGATCAATGTGGCCGCCCTGGGAAATGTCGTGGCGCAGCTACATGTTCACGTGATTGCCCGTTACACCGCAGATCCGGCATGGCCAGCTCCGGTATGGGGAAAGGTACCAGCGGTTGAATATCGCCCTGAACAGCTCGATGCGCTGAAAGACACCTTGCGGGCCATGCTGCCCGCCACGTTCACGTGGGTAGAGAATTGATGAGCACTGACGACCGTGTAACCGAGCTCGAAACCCGCCTGGCATTCCAGGAAGACACCATCCAGGCCTTGAACGAGGTACTGGTGGAGCAGCAACGTCAGTTGACCCATATGCAAGCGCAACTGGGGCAGTTGATAGAGCGTTATCGGGAAATGGCTGGTGGGCAGTTTGAAGAGGGCGGAGAGGAACCCCCACCGCCCCATTACTGAAACGTTATTAGCGCCCTGGGGCGGCCGCCACTACGTCTTCGGCCTGCAGGCCTTTGTCACGGTTCATTACAGAGAACTCCACGCGCTGGCCTTCGACCAGTACGCGGTGGCCTTCGCCACGGATGGCGCGGAAGTGAACGAAGATGTCATCACCCGAATCCCGGGAAATGAACCCGAAGCCTTTCGAGGTGTTGAACCACTTCACGGTCCCGGTATCACGGTTGGCCGCGTTGAAGCTCGCCGGCGCGGGGGCTACGTATTTCTTCGGGCGGCTGGCCGCAAGCTGCAGGAACACGGCAGCAAGCATGGACAGCAGGCCGAGCCATACCGCGGGTTCGCCAGCTACCAGCGGCAAGGGCGCGTAGAGCACCAATGCCTGAAGCACCGCAGCCAGCACCAGCAAGGCACTGACAAAGCCTTGCAGCGTTTGGCGCGGGTTGTGTTTCCACTGTGGGATCAGCGGGGCGAACAGCAGGTTGCCCAACCCGATGAAGGCCAGATGAAAGGCATCGGTCTGCGACAAGTACGGCAGGGCGCCCGGCGCAAGGCCGGGCAGGGCTGCCAGGAGCAATGCGCCCGCGCCCGTTAGGAGATGAACGTTTTTCAACATGTTTATGACTCACATTTTTTCAGAGGATCAAGAAGCGCTGATCCCTCGTGGCACACGTGTGTAATGTGAACGGACGACCGGAGGGATAGGCCTATGCGCCAGCGCACCGGCCCTGCATGACAACCGCATGGAACAGAAAAGGAAGCGGTGACTCGAAGGGAATTGGAAATGCGCGAGCGACACACTGGGTATTTAACAGGAAACTACCCCCCGGACTCAATTCCATCCGGCTGGCGTGGCACTTTGCACCCCCTTTGCCGACGTCCGGCGCCTGGCCCTGTCGCAAAGGGGAGGCTGCGCCATTCAGGCGCTCTTGTTACAGTAGCCCGTGCACCTTTTGAAACGTTTAAACCAACAAGGGGAACTCCATGGCAATTGATATCGGTATCAATGAAGAAGACCGCAAGTCGATCGTTGACGGCTTGTCGCGCCTGCTGGCGGACACGTACGTGCTGTACCTTCAGACGCACAATTTCCACTGGAATGTCAGCGGCCCGATGTTCCGCACCCTGCATTTGATGTTCGAAGAGCAATACAACGAACTGGCTCTGGCGGTCGACTCGATTGCCGAGCGTATCCGTGCGCTGGGCTTCCCGGCGCCAGGTACGTATGCCACCTATGAGCGCTTGTCGAACATCAAGGTTGAAGAGGGCGTGCCTGCGGCCGAGGAAATGATCAAGCAACTGGTCACCGGTCAGGAAACCGTGGTTCGGACTGCGCGCAGCCTGTTCCCGCTGCTGGAAAAGGTCAGCGATGAGCCGACCGCCGACCTGCTGACCCAGCGCATGCAAACCCACGAGAAAACCGCGTGGATGCTCCGTGCCATGCTCGAGAACCAGTAACACCGGGCCTCAAGCGGCAAGTGGCAAGCTTCAAGCTGGAATGCGGTGGTACGGCCACCGCGAACGGCTTGCGGCTTGAGGCTTGCAGCTTATGGCTTGTACCTCCAGGCCTGCGGCCTGAAGGCCGTTTTCCTACCTTTCTTATCGCTTCGCTCCCTCCCGCCTTCCACGTCTCAGGGTTTAGATAGGCCTGGGCTGCGCCGTTGCGTGCGCGGACACTGCCAAGGAAGGTGCTCTGATGTTTACTGATTGCCCTAATCCCGTTCGCGGCTGCGGCGCGGCGAAGCTGCTGCTTGATCCATTCCAGAAAGATTTCGACATGGCGTTGGCGCAACCCACTGCCCGCTCGGTGAGGCTTAACGGTTTCGCTACCTGCCTGCGCCTCGAACAGGTGTACTGGAACATTCTCGAGGCCCTGGCTGGGCGAAACGGATGCTCGGTGAGCCAGTTGTTGTCGTATCTGGACCGGGAAGTGCATTTGCGCCACGGCGGCGTGAAGAATTTCAGCGGGCTGGTACGGGTAGTGTGTGTGGCGTATCTGCTGGAACAGGACGGCCAAGACCGTGCACCAGGCCGTGATTGACTGCTTTAAGGCGATGAACGCATAGCGGGGCGCTTGCAGGTGGGCGCGGTTAACCAGATATAATTCCGCGCTTACGTCAACCAGCGCCCATCAGGGCCACGTTTGTAGCCGAGCGCCTGTAATATGCCCCTGTACAATTACCAATGCGAAAGCTGTGGTCACCAACTGGAAGCCATCCAGAAAATCAGTGACGCCCCCTTGACCGACTGCCCGGCCTGCGCGGCGGCACAGTTGAAGAAAACCGTATCCCGCGCCGGTTTCCGGCTGGGCGGCACTGGCTGGTACGAAACCGATTTCAAGACCGGCGCCAAGAAAAACCTCGCTGGCGCCGACAAGGCCGACTGAGTTGCCCCCCTTCGCCGGGTGCTGCACACTCCCGGTAATGCGGGCCTGCCCGAACACGACTGACTATAAGTGAACCAACCATCATGATGCGCAGCCACTATTGCGGCCAATTGAACGAGAGCCTGGACGGCCAGGAAATCACCCTTTGCGGCTGGGTCCACCGCCGTCGTGACCATGGCGGGGTAATCTTCCTGGACATCCGCGACCGTGAAGGCATGGCCCAGGTGGTCTTCGACCCTGATCGCGCCGAGTCCTTCGCCGCTGCCGACCGCGTACGCAGCGAATACGTGGTGCGTATTTCCGGCAAGGTGCGCCTTCGCCCGGCGGGCGCGGTAAACCCGAACATGGCCTCCGGCGCCATCGAAGTGCTGGGCTACGAGCTCGAAGTGCTCAACGAAGCCGAAACCCCGCCGTTCCCGCTGAACGAATACTCCGACGTGGGCGAAGAAACCCGTCTGCGTTACCGTTTCATCGACCTGCGTCGCCCGGAAATGGCCGACAAACTGCGCCTGCGTTCGCGCATTACCAGCAGCATCCGTCGCTACCTCGACGAAAACGGCTTCCTGGATGTCGAAACCCCGATCCTCACGCGCGCCACGCCGGAAGGCGCCCGCGACTACCTGGTACCAAGCCGCACCCACCCCGGCAGCTTCTTCGCCCTGCCGCAGTCGCCCCAGCTGTTCAAGCAGCTGCTGATGGTCGCCGGGTTCGACCGCTACTACCAGATCGCCAAGTGCTTCCGCGACGAAGACCTGCGTGCCGACCGTCAGCCTGAATTCACCCAGATCGACATCGAGACCAGCTTCCTCGACGAAAGCGAGATCATGGGCCTCACCGAAGGCATGATCCGCAAGCTGTTCAAGGAAGTGCTGGACCTGGAATTCGGTGAATTCCCGCACATGACGTTCGAAGAAGCCATGCGCCGCTACGGTTCGGACAAGCCAGACCTGCGCAACCCGCTGGAACTGGTTGACGTTGCCGACCAGCTCAAGGACGTGGAATTCAAGGTATTCAGCGGCCCGGCCAACGATCCGAAATGCCGCGTTGCCGCCCTGCGCGTGCCAGGTGGCGCGAACATGCCGCGCAAGCAGATCGACGATTACACTAAGTTCGTAGGCATCTACGGTGCCAAGGGCCTGGCGTACATCAAGGTCAACGAGCGCGCCAAGGGCGTGGAAGGCCTGCAATCGCCTATCGTGAAGAACATCCCTGAGGCCAACCTCAACGTGATCCTGGATCGCGTAGGCGCGGTGGACGGCGACATCGTCTTCTTCGGCGCAGACAAGGCGAAGATCGTCAGCGAAGCCTTGGGCGCGCTGCGTATCAAGCTCGGTCACGATCTCAGCCTGCTTACCTGCGAGTGGGCGCCGATGTGGGTAGTGGACTTCCCGATGTTCGAAGAGAACGACGACGGCAGCTTCAGTGCCTTGCACCACCCGTTCACCGCACCCAAGTGCACCCCCGCAGAGCTGGAAGCCAACCCGGCTGGCGCGCTGTCCCGTGCGTACGACATGGTGCTCAACGGCACCGAGCTCGGTGGTGGTTCGATCCGTATCCACCGCAAGGAAATGCAACAGGCGGTGTTCCGCCTGCTCGGCATCCAGGCGGAGGAACAGGAAGAGAAGTTCGGCTTCCTGCTCGACGCGCTCAAGTTCGGCGCTCCACCCCATGGCGGCCTGGCCTTCGGCCTCGATCGCCTGGTGATGCTGATGACCGGCGCGCAGTCGATCCGTGAAGTCATTGCGTTCCCGAAAACCCAAAGCGCCGCGGACGTCATGACCCAGGCACCAGGGGCAGTGGACGCCAAGGCGCTGCGCGAGCTGCATATTCGCCTGCGCGAACAACCCAAGGCCGAATAAACGGGCGCGCCCCGCGCAGCCCGGCAATTCCCCGCGCCCCCGCCGCGTTTCACGCGCGGGGGCGGTTTGTTATGAAAACGTTTCGGAGTCTGTATGGCCGGTCATTCCAAGTGGGCGAATATCAAGCACCGCAAAGAACGCCAGGATGCCAAAAGGGGCAAGATCTTCACCAAGTGGATTCGCGAACTGACGGTCGCGGCCAAGCAGGGTGGGGGTGATCCCGGTTCCAACCCGCGCCTGCGCCTGGCGCTGGACAAGGCCCTGGGCGCCAACATGAGCCGCGATATCATCGATCGCGCAATTGCTCGCGGCGTGGGCTCTACCGAGGGCGAGAACGTCGAGGAGCTGGGTTACGAAGGCTACGGCCCGGGTGGGGTTGCCATCATGGTCGAGGCCATGACCGATAACCGTAACCGTACGGCGGCCGCGGTGCGCCATGCCTTCAGTAAATGCGGCGGCAACCTGGGTACCGATGGCTCGGTAGCGTACCTGTTCGAGCGCAAGGGCCACCTCAGCTTTGCCAGCGGCGTGGATGAAGACGCCCTGACCGAAGCGGCCATCGAGGCCGAAGCCGACGATGTAGTCAGCCATGAAGATGGTTCGGTGGACGTGTTCACCTCGTTCGCCAGTTTCTACGGCGTACGCACGGCGCTGGAAGCCCAGGGTTTCAAGGCGGTCGACGCCGAGATCATTCTGGAACCCAGTACCCAGGTCGACCTGGACCGTGAGGGCGCCGAAAAGGTATTGAAACTGATCGATATGCTCGAGGACCTGGACGACGTGCAGAACGTTTATTCCAACGCGGCCATCGCCGATGACGTCATGGAACAACTCGGTTGAGCCTTATTCTCGGGATTGACCCTGGTTCGCGCATTACAGGCTATGGCGTGGTGCTTGACCGTGGCCTGGGGCGAGGGTGCGAATACATCGCCTCCGGCTGTATCCGCACCGGTAGCGGCGAGCTGCACGAACGCCTGCAAGTGGTCTATCGCAGCGTGCGCGAAGTGATTGCCGCCCATGGCCCTGTAACCATGGGCATCGAGCGGGTGTTCATGGCCCGTAATGCCGACTCTGCCCTGAAACTGGGGCAGGCGCGGGGCGCGGCGATCGTTGCGGCGGCGGAAGAGGGCCTGGAAATCGCCGAGTACTCGGCCACTCAGGTCAAGCAGGCAATCACCGGTACGGGCGCCGCGAGCAAGGAGCAGGTGCAGTTGATGGTCATGCACCTGCTCAAGCTCACCACCAAACCGCAGATCGATGCGTCCGATGCCTTGGCGATCGCGCTCTGTCACGCTCACACGCGTTCCAGCCTGGTTCCGCATGGCTTGAGTACGGCCCGTAGCCGCGGTGGTCGCCTACGGCTTTGACCGCATCATCCCTTACAACATTTTTATTTGCCGACGCTGCTCATGCTGCGATCATGCGCACTGGCTCGTGAAGGGCCCCGGTTCCCCCATGGGTGTCGGCATTTCAGGACTTTTACGTGATCGGACGCTTGCGCGGCACCTTGGCGGAAAAACAACCGCCTCACCTGATTCTCGATGTGAATGGGCTTGGCTACGAGCTGGAAGTGCCCATGACCACGCTTTATCGCCTGCCGCCGGTGGGCCAGCCGCTTACCCTGCATACGCATCTGGTAGTGCGTGAGGATGCACAGCTGCTGTACGGCTTCTACGAGCGCCGCGAGCGTGAGCTGTTCCGCGAGCTCATCCGGCTCAACGGGGTAGGCCCCAAGCTGGCCCTGGCCTTGATGTCCAGCCTGGAGGTGGATGAACTGGTGCGCTGCGTGCAGGCGCAGGACACCAGTGCGCTGGTGAAGGTGCCGGGTGTGGGCAAGAAGACCGCCGAACGCCTGCTGGTCGAACTCAAGGACCGCTTCAAGGCCTGGCAAACCTCGCCGGCGATGTTCGAACTGGTGCCCGACGACGGCGTAATGCCGCGCGCGCCGGTGGCCACCGCCGAAACCGACGCGGTGAGCGCGCTCGTTTCACTGGGCTACAAACCGCAGGAAGCCAGCAAGGCTGTGTCTGCCGTGAATGAAAAGGGCCTGTCGAGCGAGGACCTTATCCGCCGGGCGCTCAAGGGGATGATCTGACGTGATCGAAGCCGACCGCCTCATATCCGCCGCCGGGCGAGACCGCGAAGATCAACAGGACCGCGCCATCCGGCCGCTCAAGCTGGCCGAGTACATTGGCCAGCCCGTGGTGCGCGAGCAGATGGAGCTGTTCATCCAGGCGGCTCGCGGGCGCTCCGAGTCCCTCGACCACACCCTGATCTTCGGGCCGCCCGGGCTGGGCAAGACCACCCTGGCCAATATCATCGCCGAGGAAATGGGCGTCTCGATCAAGAGCACCTCCGGGCCGGTGTTGGAACGCCCGGGTGACCTGGCTGCGATGCTCACCAACCTCGAGCCTCACGACGTCCTGTTCATTGACGAAATCCATCGGTTATCGCCCATTGTCGAGGAAGTGCTCTATCCGGCCATGGAAGACTTCCAGCTGGACATCATGATCGGCGAAGGGCCTGCCGCCCGTTCCATCAAGCTGGACCTGCCGCCGTTTACCCTGGTGGGCGCAACCACTCGCGCCGGCATGCTCACCAACCCGTTGCGCGATCGCTTTGGCATCGTGCAGCGGCTGGAGTTTTACAGCGACGCAGACCTGGCCACCATCGTTGCCCGCTCCGGGCGCATTCTTGGCCTGGCCATCGACGCTGAAGGTGCCTACGAGATCGCTCGCCGGGCCCGGGGAACGCCGCGTATCGCCAACCGCCTGCTGCGGCGCGTACGCGACTATGCCCAGGTGCGTGGCAAGGGCGACATCACCAAGCCCGTGGCAGACCTGGCGCTCAACCTGCTGGATGTGGACGAGCGTGGCTTCGATCACCAGGACCGCCGATTGCTGCTCACCATGATCGAGAAGTTCGATGGTGGCCCCGTTGGCGTGGATAACCTGGCCGCGGCGATCAGCGAGGAACGGCACACCATCGAGGACGTGCTGGAGCCTTACCTCATTCAGCAGGGCTACATCATGCGCACACCGCGGGGGAGGGTGGTCACACGGCACGCCTACCTGCATTTCGGGCTTAACCGCCCCGAACGCTTCGAGCCAGGGCCCTCCGAGGAGTTGCAATGAAAGGGTGCGTGCGGGCTGATCGAATGCGCGTTTCGATGGTCATAGTCGCTGTTGTGACGGTTGGGTCGTCGAGAGCCTCCAAGTCATTGAAAAAACAATTGCTCGGCCGGATTGGCAACCCAGGGAGTTCGCACTAGAGTATGCGCGCGCAAAACGGGCTTGCGCCGTTCGTTCATCGTTGTCGCGTGTACTACGAAGACACCGATGCCGGCGGCATCGTTTACTACGTCAATTACCTCAAGTTCATGGAACGGGCACGCACCGAGCGTCTGCGCGAGCTGGGCTATGTCCAGTCCGTGCTCGCGGCGGAAAACCTCCTGTTCGTCGTTCATTCCAGCGAGGCGCGCTATCACGTGCCGGCGCGGCTGGACGACGAACTGCTGGTGAGCGTCGAGGTAAGCGAGTTGAACCGCGTCAGCCTGCGGTTTGTCCAGCAGGTACGGCGAGCATCGGATCACCGGCTGTTATGCGAGGGCCAGTTCCTGGTGGCTTGCGTGCGTGCCGACAATTTCAAACCCCGAGCCATTCCACCCGCCATGCATGCGGCATTTGCCGCCGATGATGGCTTGGGTACAACTAAAGAGCAGGAGAACCAGCGTGGAAGCTAACGCCGTCGACCATACCTCCATGTGGAGCCTGGTCAGTAACGCCAGTATCGTGGTGCAGCTGGTGATGCTGATCCTGGTGGCCGCCTCGGTCACCTCGTGGGTCATCATCTTTCAGCGCAGCAACCTGATTCGCGCGGGCCGTCGTGCCCTCGATTCCTTCGAAGAGCGCTTCTGGTCTGGGATCGACCTGTCCAAGCTGTATCGGCAGGCCGGCAGCAACCCTGATCCGGATTCGGGTGTGGAGCAGGTCTTCCGCGCCGGCTTCAAGGAGTTCTCCCGCCTGCGCCAGCAGCCAGGGGTAGACCCGGATGCGGTCATGGAAGGCGTGGGCCGTGCCATGCGCGTGGCCATCTCCCGCGAGGAAGAAAAGCTCGAGCAAACGCTTCCGTTCCTGGCGACCGTAGGTTCCACCAGCCCGTACATCGGCCTGTTCGGTACCGTATGGGGGATCATGAACTCCTTCCGCGGCCTGGCGGCCGTGCAACAAGCCACCCTCGCCACCGTGGCGCCGGGTATCGCCGAGGCGCTGATTGCCACTGCCATCGGCCTGTTCGCGGCCATTCCAGCGGTGATCGCCTACAACCGCTTCGCCGCGCGCAGCGAAACCCTGATCAGCCGTTACTACACCTTCGCCGACGAGTTCCAGGCGATCCTGCACCGCAAAGTGCACACCAGCGAAGAGTAAGCAGGTACTTCCAATGGCTCGAGTTCGGCAAAAACGCAAGCCGGTGGCCGAGATGAACGTAGTGCCCTACATCGACGTGATGTTGGTACTGCTGGTCATCTTCATGGTCACCGCACCCATGCTCAATCAGGGCGTGAAAGTGGACTTGCCCAAGGTGTCCAGCGAGGCCTTGCCGCAAGACAACAACACCCAGGTGCTGACCATTTCCATCAAGGCCGACAAAACCTACTACTGGAACCTGGGCAGCGAAGTCGATACCGACAAGCAGCAGGCACGCGCCAGTACCTTGCCGCAAATGACCCAGGCGGTAACGGCGATCATCAATCAGGGCAACGAAAACGGCAAAAAGACCCAGGTGTTCATCCGCGGCGACAAGGCCGTCGACTACGGCGCCGTGATGGGTGCCATGGGTGGCCTGCAGAAAGCTGGCGTGGGTAATGTCGGCTTGATCACCGAGGCCCCGTGATGCGACATCGAGAGCCTTCCGCCTCGGAAAACTACTTCTGGCCCAGTGTGTGGGCCGTCGCGTTGCATGTGCTCATCTTCGGCATGCTGTTCGCAAGCTTTGCCATGACGCCGGAGCTTCCGCCCGCCAAGCCTATCGTTCAGGCCACGCTTTACCAGCTCAAGTCCAAGAGCCAGGCCACCACGCAGACCAACCAGAAGCTCGCTGGCGAGGCGAAAAAATCCGCCGCGCGCCAAACGGAAGTCGAGCAGATGGAAACCAAAAAGGTCGAGCAGGAGGAAATAAAGGCGGCGGAACAAAAGAAAGCCGAGGCCGCTCAAAAGGCCGAGGCTGCCGCCAAGGCCGACGAAGCCAAGAAAGCCGAGGCTGCCGCGAAAGCTGCGGACGCCGCCAAGGCCGCAGAAGCTGCCAAGGCCGCCGATGCCGCGAAAGCCGCCGAAGCGAAAAAAGCCGAGCAGGCGGATATCGCCAAGAAGAAGGCCGAAGAAGAGGCGAAGAAACAGGCCGAGGAAGACGCGAAGAAGCAAGCCGCTGAAGACGCGAAGAAAAAAGCCGCGGCGGATGCTGCCAAGGCGGCCGAAGACGCGAAGAAAAAAGCAGCTGACGACGCCAAGGCCAAGGCCGCCGAAGAGGCGAAAGCCAAGGCGGCAGAGGAAGCCAAGAAGAAAGCGGCTGCCGATGCGGCCAAGAAGAAAGCGCAGGATGCTGCCCGCAAGGCTGCCGAAGACAAGAAAGCCCAGGCGCTGGCGGACCTGTTGTCCGATACGCCGCAGCGGCAACAGGCACTGGCGGACGAGCAGGGTGATGAAGTCGCGGGCAACTTCGATGACCTCATCCGCTCACGGGCTGCCGAAGGCTGGGCTCGCCCACCATCGGCGCGCAAGGGGATGACCGTAGTGCTGCAGATCAACATGTTGCCCGACGGTACCATCACCAATGTCAGCGTCGCGAAATCCAGCGGCGATGGCCCGTACGACAGTTCCGCGGTGGCGGCAGTGAAGAACATTGGCCGGTTGACCGAGATGCAAGGCCTCAAGCCTGCAGATTTCAACCCTTACCGTTCATTCAAAATGACATTCACACCTGAGGATCTTGCGTTGTGATTAATCTTCTCCGAGGCCTGCTTGTCGTGCTGTGTTGCGCGGCGGGGTTCGCCAGCGCCGATGAAAAAAACATTATGGTCACCAGCGGTTCCGACCGCGCCACCCCCATCGCGGTGGTGCCGTTCGGCTACCAGGGCGGTGCGCTGCCTGACGACATGGCACAGATCATCGGCGACGACCTGCGCAATTCGGGCTACTACGCGCCGATTCCGCGGCAGAACATGATCAGCCTGCCTTCCCAGGCCAGCGAAGTGATCTTCCGTGACTGGAAGGCCCTCGGCGCGCAGTACCTGATGGTGGGTAATATCGTGCCAGCCGGCGGCCGGCTTCAGGTTCAGTACACACTGTTCAACGTGGCCACTGAGCAACAGGTCAGCACCGGCAGCGTGAGCGGAGGTGTTGACCAGCTGCGCGACATGGCCCACTACATCGCGGACCAGTCGTTCGAGAAGCTCACCGGCATCAAGGGCGCGTTCTCTACCCGCATGCTGTACGTCACCGCCGAGCGCTTCGGTGGCACCAACACCCGCTACACCCTGCAGCGTTCGGACTACGACGGTGCCCGCGCCGTGACCCTGCTGCAATCGCGCGAGCCCATCCTCTCGCCGCGTTACGCTCCGGACGGCAAGCGCATTGCCTACGTGTCCTTCGAGCAGAAGCGTCCGCGTATCTTCATTCAATACGTGGATACCGGCCGCCGCGAGCAGTTGACCAACTTCGAAGGCCTCAATGGCGCGCCAGCGTTCTCGCCCGACGGTAATCGCCTGGCCTTCGTGCTGTCCAAAGACGGCAACCCGGAAATCTACGTAATGGACCTGGGCAGCCGTGGGCTGACCCGCGTAACCAACAGCCCGGCAATCGATACCGAACCCTTCTGGGGCAAGGACGGTTCCACTCTGTATTTCACCTCCGACCGTGGCGGCAAGCCGCAGATCTACAAAACCGCGGTTGGCAGCGGCAACGCTGAACGGGTGACTTTCGTCGGCAACTACAACGCAAACCCTAAACTGTCTGCCGACGAGAAAACTTTGGTGATGATTCATCGTCAAGATGGCTTCACCAATTTCAAGGTGGCTTCGCAAGACCTCGAGCGCGGTAACGTGAAGATCCTCACGGACTCGAGTCTTGATGAGTCGCCTACTGTTGCGCCCAACGGCACCATGGTAATCTACGCCACCCGCTCGCAGGGCCGGGGAGTCTTGATGCTCGTGTCCCTCAATGGACGCGTAAGGCTCCCGCTTCCTACCGCTCAAGGCGAAGTCAGAGAACCTTCCTGGTCCCCTTACCTGAACTGATGCGGCGCACAACGTTATACTTAACACACTGGGGTTCATTAGGAGTTTCACGATGGAAATGCTGAAGTTTGGTAAATTCGCTGCGCTGGCCCTGGCCATGGCTGTAGCTGTAGGTTGCTCCTCCAAGGGCGGTGACAACGCTGGTGAAGGCGCTGGTGCTGGTGCTGTCGATCCAAACGCTGGCTACGGTGCAAACACCGGCGCCGTCGATGGCAGCCTGAGCGACGAAGCCGCTCTGCGCGCTATCACTACCTTCTACTTCGAATACGACAGCTCCGACCTGAAGCCGGAAGCCATGCGTGCCCTGGACGTCCATGCCAAGGACCTGAAAGCCAGCGGTGCTCGCGTCGTTCTGGAAGGTAACACCGACGAGCGCGGTACCCGCGAATACAACATGGCGCTGGGTGAGCGTCGTGCCAAGGCTGTTCAGCGTTACCTGGTTCTGCAGGGCGTTTCCCCAGCTCAACTGGAAGTTGTTTCCTACGGCGAAGAGCGTCCAGTCGCTACCGGCAACGACGAGCAGTCCTGGGCTCAAAACCGTCGCGTCGAACTGCGTAAGTAATTCGTCATGCGAGCGTGCCGTCGTGCTTTAACTGCTATCGCGCTTGCCCTGCCGTTTTCGGTATGGGCAGCGGTTCCCGTGGTTGATGGAAGTGGTGCCGGAAACGGCAGCAGCTATCCACCCTCCGGTTATGGCACGAGCGGCGCCTACGCCGGGACGGGGGTCTCATCGGCCCCTGTCTCGGCGCAGGGCGAGCTGTTCATGCAGCTGCAACAAATGCAGGAAGACATTGCCCGCTTGCGCGGTCAACTGGAAGTCCAGCAAAACCAGATCCAGCAAATGAAGCAAGAAGCACTGGATCGCTATCAGGACCTCGATCGCCGTATCGGCACGGGTGCACCTGTGCAACAGTCGGCAGCTCCTGCCGATGCTTCCCAGAATTCCGCCACTGGCGGTGCCCCAGGCGCCGACATGGCTGCGGCGGGCGCGCCCGTCGACCAGGCCGCTGCCAGCGCTGAGCCGGCAGACCCCGCCAAAGAAAAACTTTATTACGACGCAGCCTTCGACCTGATCAAGGCGAAAGACTTCGACAAGGCGAGCCAGGCGTTCGCTGCGTTTCTGCGCAAGTACCCCAATAGCCAGTACGCGGGCAATGCCCAGTACTGGCTCGGCGAAGTGAACCTGGCCAAGGGCGACCTTCAGGGTGCCGGCCAGGCGTTCGCCAAGGTAAGCCAGCTGTACCCCAAGCACCCCAAGGTGCCTGATGCCATGTACAAACTGGCGGATGTGGAGCGTCGGCTGGGCCACACTGATCGGGTGAAGCCCATCCTTCAGCAGGTCATCAGCCAGTTCCCGGGCACTGCAGCCGCCCAGTTGGCACAGCGAGACCTTCAGCGGCTTTGATCGTACCGGTGAAGCTTCATGAACGAACCCGCGCATGCCGCGGGTTTTTTCGTTAGAATCTTCGCCCCTTATCAACAACCCTCCACCTTTTCGGCCCCGCCGAGGGGTGAGGGTGCTGGCGGAGGCGGGTGGCCTGTTTAGCTGCTACGCCCGTGGCGACCATGTCTGACACTCTACGTATTACCGAAATATTCCACTCGCTCCAGGGCGAGACCCGTACCGCTGGCCTGCCCACGGTATTCGTTCGGCTCACGGGTTGCCCGTTGCGCTGCCAGTATTGCGACAGCGCCTACGCATTCAGCGGCGGTACGCTGTTCAGCCTGGACAGCATCATGGAGCAGGTTGCTGCGCTGCGGCCACGCTATGTGTGCGTGACCGGCGGCGAGCCGCTGGCGCAACCTAATGCGATCCCGCTGTTGCAACGGTTGTGCGACGCTGGCTATGAGGTATCGCTCGAAACCAGCGGAGCATTGGACATCAGTGCAACCGATATTCGAGTAAGCCGGGTAGTGGACCTGAAAACACCGGGCTCCCGCGAATGCCACCGTAATCGCTATGAAAACATTGCGTTGCTTACGCGCAACGACCAGGTGAAGTTCGTGATCTGCTCGCGCGAGGACTACGACTGGGCAGTGTCCAAGGTCATTGAGTACAACCTGAGCGAACGAGCCGGTGAAGTACTCTTTTCCCCCAGCCATCACGATTTGAAAGCAAGCGAACTGGCAGACTGGATCGTCGCGGACAACCTGCCGGTTCGCTTCCAGTTCCAACTGCACAAATTGCTCTGGAACGATGAGCCTGGCCGTTGAACCCCGCTGAACGAGGAACTTCCTGTGTCTGACAAGAAAGCCGTTATCCTGCTGTCCGGTGGTCTCGATTCCGCCACCGTGGTTGCCATGGCCCGCGCCGACGGGTACGCCTGCTACACCATGAGCTTCGACTACGGCCAACGCCACCGCGCCGAACTCGACGCCGCCGCCCAGGTAGCCCGGGACCTGGGTGCGGTGGAGCACAAGGTGATCGGCCTCAACCTCAATGGCATCGGCGGCTCGGCATTGACCGACAGCAGCATCGCTGTCCCGGAAGCGCCAACCGAGGGGATCCCTGTTACCTACGTTCCTGCCCGCAATACCGTTTTCCTGTCGCTCGCGCTCGGCTGGGCGGAAGTGCTGGGCGCGAGGGATATCTTCATCGGGGTGAATGCCGTGGACTATTCCGGTTATCCGGATTGCCGTCCCGAGTTCGTGGAGGCGTTCGAGCGCATGGCCAACCTGGCCACCAAGGCGGGCGTTGAAGGGCAGGGCTTCACCATTCGTGCCCCGCTGCAGAACCTCAGCAAAGCTGACATCGTGCGGGCAGGCGTGCGGCATGGGGTGGATTACAGCCTTACGGTTTCCTGTTATCAGGCAGATGACCACGGTCGCGCGTGTGGCAAGTGCGATAGTTGCCGGCTGCGCGCGGAGGGCTTTGCGGCGGCAGGCGTGGCGGATCCCACCCGTTATCAGTAACTTTTTTGCCTGGCTGGGGTTGATTACTGCTTAAAAATCAGTATGATGCGCACCACCAAGAGGGTCGTTAGCTCAGTTGGTAGAGCAGTTGGCTTTTAACCAATTGGTCGTAGGTTCGAATCCTACACGACCCACCATATTCAAGAGGCACCGCCAAGGCGGTGCCTTTTTCGTTTCCGGCCCTTCAGTTTGCTATACCTGCATCCGATAAAGGAATTGCCGTTCCCTCGTGCGCCGAGGCGCGGGAACGTCAAATGGTCTGATTGGTGCGGTAGAACGTCATGCAAATTGCCACCCCTCCGTTGAATGAAACAGCACGCCTGCGCATGCTGCACAGCCTCGACCTGCTGGATACCCCCGCGGAAGAATGCTTTGACCGTGCGACCCGGCTATTGGCGCAGCTCCTGCGGGTGCCCATTGCACTGGTGTCATTGGTAGATGCCAACCGGCAGTGGTTCAAGTCCAGGGTTGGCTTGGACGTATGCGAAACCTCACGTGACATCGCGTTCTGCGCACACGCTCTGAATGCCCAGCACATGCTGCTCGTTGAAGACGCCTTGGCGGATGAACGCTTTGCGGATAACCCGCTGGTGACCGAGGCCCCGTACGTGCGTTTTTATGCCGGGGTGCCTTTGAGTACGACCGATGGGTTGGTACTGGGCACGCTGTGCGCCATAGACACAGTGCCGCGGCAGCTTTCGGATGCGGAAAAAGCCGGAATGATGGACCTTGCACGCATGGTTGAACGGGACCTTTTGCAGCGCTCCGTGGCCCGGGACGTTCGACGTGTAAATGAAGACGAGCGGCAAGCCAGGGCGGTGGTGGAGGCACGGTTTGCGACCGTCTTTCAGCAGGCGCCGACCGGCAAGGCCCTGGTAGACCTCACCGGCCACTTCACAGAGGTGAATGCCAAACTCTGCGAACTCACAGGCTATAGCCGCACTGAGCTGATGAGCCAGACGTTCGTCGCCATTACTCATGCGGACGACCTTCAGGCTGATTTGTCGCTGCACGCCGAGCTCTTGGATGGTCGCCGAAATACCTATTCTCTGGAAAAGCGCTATATCCGCAAGGACGGCACGGCCGTTTGGGTCGAGCTTAGCGTTGCACTGGTACGCGATGCCCGGGGGGACCCCCAGCATCTCATCGCGGACATCCTGGATATTTCGCTGCGCAAGCAGGATGAAGCCTTGCTCAAGGATTACCAGGCTGAGCTGGAACGACGGGTACAGGTTCGCACTGCAGAATTGGTGAGAAGCCGCAGTACCTTGCAGACGATCACAGACAACCTGCCGATCCTTATCTCTCACGTGGACAAGGACCTTCGCTACCTCTTCAATAATGACGTGTACCGCCAAGTGTTCGGCGTGGCTCCGCAGGCTCTCGTAGGTCGGCGGATCCAGGATGTACTATCGCCGGCCCTCTATGAGGAACTGCTGCCCTGGTTCCGGCGGGCATTGGCTGGCGAACGTACGGTAAACGACCATGTGCATTATGTGGCTGATCGCACGCGTGTATGGGCCGCGACCTACATACCTGACATTCGGGACGGCGAGGTTCATGGTTTCTTCGTGATGTCCCAGGACGTGACCGAGCGCAAGCAAGTAGAGCGATCGCTGCGTGACAAGGCCATGCGCGATCCACTCACGGGCCTGCCGAACCGTCGCGCGCTCACTGAGCTGTTGGCGCAGATGGGGCAGGAGCCTGCATCGTCGTTTGCCATGCTGTTCCTTGACCTTGATGGGTTCAAGGCCGTCAACGATGCGTTCGGCCACGACGTGGGCGATGAACTGCTCAAGGAAGTCGCGCTACGGTTGCAGCAAACGGTTCGCAAGGCAGATTTTGTGTGCCGCCTGGCAGGGGATGAGTTCGTTGTGGTGGCTGAAGGCATAGCGAGCGAGGCCATTGCCGGCCGGATTGCCGAAAAGGTGTGCTCGGCCCTTGCCCAGCCGTTCCTGCTCAGTGCCGGTACGGCAGACATCAGTGCCAGCGTAGGTGTGGCACTGCGTTCACGCCATCCGCTGGACGAGCTGGACAACATTCTTAACCTGGCAGATGCCGCGATGTATGAGGCAAAGCGGCGTGGGCGCAACGGCTACCAGGTAGCCAGCGGTGATGCTCGGCTACCGGTAGCGACGTAACCTAGAAGATAAACTTGAAGAGCGCGATCACCACGATCAAGCCGATCAGGAAAATGATCCCTACGGTACCGCCCAGGAACTTCAGCATGGTCTTGCTCCTTATCCGATGTGTAGGAGATAGACCATGGCGTTGCGCGTTCCGTTTCCTTCAATCGAAGCGCTGAAGGTGCACAAGGCTTCAACCAGACGGCTTCGGGGCTATTCGGCGTGCCTGGCGCCAACGAACGTGAGCGATGCGAAGTATGCATAGCTGTCGATGTTGTTATCCCCCTTTACCGGAACCAGGGCTTCGGCGGCCAGTACGTTCAGCCCTTCATTGCGGATGGTGATACTGACCCGGCCGTTGGCGTCGGTTTTACCGCTTACCGTGCCTGGCGCACCACGGTAATCCGCGAACACGTCTACATCAGCCATTGGCTTGCCGGCTGACAATACCTTTACCGGTAGCGCCTGGCCGGGCTTGAGCGTAGCTGGGTCTACCTCGGGCACGATGACCAGGCCAAGCTGGTCCAGTTTTGGCAGTTGCTGGTAGGGGCCATTCAGGGCGATGGTGTATTTGGTGGCCTGCATCGACTGCTTGGCGTCTTTTATCTCCTTGCGCCCCTTGTTTTCCCAGCGGCCGTCTTTGGTCTCGCTCCACACGCCGGCGTCGAATTCCACAGCGGTTATCGCGGCAGGGCTGGCAGGCGCCAGGCGAGCATGGTCGGTGAGCCGTTCGATGGTAAGAGGCACCGGCTTTGCGTCGGCCGCCCATGCCCAGCCCGCTTTTACCGCGGCCGGCTCGAAGGCATCGTCTTCGGCGCCTTCACCAAAGACCACTTCGGTGTGGCCGCGGCGTTGTTCCGTCCACAGGCCATGCGCCTGGGCGGCGGTTGCGAACAGAAGGGGAAGGGCAATGAAAAGGGCGGACAGGCGAACTGGGTTCATGAGCGGTTCTCTAGGTTCAAGCCGGCAATCCTACCGACAGGGCCTTCCCGGCGCCTCGGCTACACTGTTACCGAATATTTAAGCGGTAGTCACCTTGCCAGGGCCATATCCCTCTGCTAGGTTACAAAATGTTAACGATGACATTCTGTACAAAAACAAGAAAACCACAGGGTCCCTCGCATGAACAAGCATCCTCGGCTTCGCTTCGCCCGTACGTTCCTGTCCGCTGCGCTTTTAGTCACGCTCCCATTGGCCGCCAGCGCCGCGCCCGCTCCGCTGAAGATCGGCGCCTCGTTCCAGGAAATCAATAACCCTTACTTCGTGACCATGAAAGGCGCGCTCGAAGACGCGTCCACCAGCATCGGCGCGACCTTGTTAGTCACCGATGCCCGCCATGACGTTTCCAAGCAACTCAGCGACATCGAAGACATGCTGCAGAAGGGCATAGATATCCTGGTCATCAACCCGACGGATTCGGTCGGCGTGCAGTCGGCGGTAAAAATGGCCCATGACAAAGGCGTGGTCGTTGTGGCCGTCGACGCCCAGGCCGAGGGGCCGCTGGATGCCTTTGTGGGTTCGAAGAATTTCGACGCGGGCGTACAGGCGTGCCAATACCTGGGCGAGAAGCTGGGAGGCAAGGGCGACGTCGCCATCCTCGACGGCATCGCCGTGGTGCCTATCCTGGAGCGTGTCCGAGGCTGCAAGGAGGCCTTGGGCAAATTCCCCGGCATCAAGATCGTCAGCACCCAGAACGGCAAGCAGGAGCGGGACCAGGCCCTGAGCGTGACCGAGAACATGCTGCAGGCGCAGCCTAACCTCAAGGGCCTGTTCAGCGTGAACGACAACGGGTCCCTGGGTGCCCTGGCAGCCATCGAAGCCAGTGGCATGGACGTGAAGCTGGTGAGCGTGGATGGCGCGCCCGATGCCATCAAGGAAATCCAGAAACCAGACAGCAAGTTCATCGCCACCTCAGCCCAGTACCCGCGCGACCAGGTGCGTATCGCCCTCGGGCTGGCGCTCGCGCGCAAATGGGGTGCGCAGGTGCCCAAGGCGGTGCCGGTAGACATCCTGCTGGTGGATCGCGACAAGGCCAAAACCTTCACCTGGTAACCGCGAACGCTGAACGAGTGACAGCCGAGGTGAGCGATGGGCAGCCTTTTGCAGCTGACGGACATTTCCAAGCGATACCGCGGGGTGCACGCCCTCAAGGGGATCGACCTGAGTGTGGAGCGTGGGGAGATCCATGCGCTGCTGGGTGAGAACGGCGCCGGCAAATCCACCTTGATGAAGATTCTCGTGGGGGTGGAGCATCCGGACAGCGGTACGATCGAGTTCGATGGCCAGGCCCGGCGCTTCGCCACCTACCACGACGCGATCGCGGTGGGCATTGGCATCGTGTTCCAGGAATTCAGCCTGATTCCCTACCTCAACGCGGTGGAAAACATTTTCCTGGGCCATGAGCAGGTCGGCCGTTTCGGCTTGCTGCGCAAGCGGCACATGCGTGAGCGGGCCGCGGCGTTGTGCGATCGGCTTGGGGTGGACATCGACCTGAGTTGCCCGGTGCAACATTTGAGCGTGGCCCAGCAGCAATTTGTGGAAATAGCCAAGGCGCTGGCGCTTGAAGCGCGCCTGCTGATCCTTGATGAGCCCACCGCCACGCTTACCCCTGGCGAGGCCGAGTTGCTGTTCGATGTAATGCGCGAACTCAAGCGTCAGGGGGTGGCGATGATTTTCATCTCCCATCACCTGGAGGAAATCTTCGAGGTCTGTGACCGCATCACAGTGCTGCGTGATGGGGCCAACGTGGGCGGCATGGCGACTGCCCATAGTGATCTGGACCAACTGGTGGAGATGATGGTCGGGCGCAAGCTCGCCAACAGCTTTCCACCAAAGCCCGAGTACGCTCAGGGCCAGGAAATCGTATTGGACGTCAAGCGCCTTCGGCTCGCCCGCAAGGGGCCGGAGAACAGCTTCACGCTACACCGCGGGGAAATCCTCGGTTTCGCCGGGCTGGTCGGGTCAGGCCGTACGGAACTGGCCCTGGCGGTCATTGGCGCCCTGCCCAGTGTAAGCCGGGAAGTGACCTTGAACGGCTCGCCGGTGAACCTGAAGGACCCGGCGGCGGCATTGGCCAACGGTATCGGATTGTTGCCGGAAAGCCGCAAGACCGAGGGCCTGGTACTGGACTTCAGCATTCGCGAAAACATTTCACTGAACAACCTGGCCAAGTACGAGCGGGCCACCGGGTTGATCGACCGTGGGCAGGAGCGCGACAGTGTGGCCGGGCTGATGAAAGCCCTGGCGATAAAAGCCCCGGGCCCGGAAAGCCTGGTGATCAACCTCAGCGGCGGCAATCAGCAGAAAGTGGTGATCGCCCGCTGGATAAACCATCACTGCACGGTGCTGATCTTCGATGAGCCCACGCGCGGCATCGACGTCGGCGCCAAAGCCGAAATCTACGGCCTGATGCGCAAACTCACCGAACAGGGCTACGCCATCATCCTGATTTCCAGCGAGCTGCCTGAAATCATCGGCATGAGCGACCGCGTGGCGGTATTCAACAAGGGCGCCATCGTTACCACCCTGCAGGGCAGCGCCATCAATCCTCAAGAGGTCATGCGCCATGCGACCGCAAGCCAGCGATCTGAACGCGTCCATTGAAACCGCTGCGCGCCCGCGCCACCGGCCAGGCGGCGACCTTGCCCGGCAACTGATCCGCTCCCCGGCGTTCTATCCGTTCGTGGGCCTGTTGCTGGTAACGACCTTCATGATCTTCGCCAGTGACAACTTCCTCACCGGCGCCAACCTGGAGAATATCGTTCGGCAGGTGTCCATCAACGCGATCATTGCCGTAGGCATGACGTGCGTGATTCTCACCGGCGGCATCGACCTTTCCGTGGGCCCGGTCATGGCGTTGAGCGGTACCGTCAGCGCCGGTTTGCTCGTGGCGGGAGTACCGCCACCCCTGGCTATCGGAGCAGGGCTGGCCATTGGTGCCGGCTTCGGGCTGGGCAATGGTTTGCTGGTGGCCTATCTGCAAATGCCGCCGATCATCGTAACGCTGGCCACCATGGGTATCGCCCGCGGCCTTGGGCTGCTGTATACCGACGGTTATCCCATCTCCGGCTTGCCGGAATGGTTCGCCTGGTTCGGCCGGGGCAAGCTGCTCGGTGTGCAGGTACCGATCCTGATCATGCTGGTCACCTACTTGCTGGCGTGGGTGATGCTGCAACACACCCGCATGGGGCGCTACGTGTATGCCATTGGCGGCAACGAGGAGGCTGTACGCCTCTCCGGGGTGCGCGCGGGGCGCTTCAAACTGCTGGTGTATGTGATCAGCGGGTTCACCGCAGCGGTGGCTGGGCTGGTGTTGTCGTCGCGGCTGATGAGCGGCCAGCCCAACGCCGGTGCTTCCTTCGAGCTGGACGCCATTGCGGCCGTGGTGCTGGGCGGCGCGTCCATCGCCGGTGGCCGCGGGGTGATCCTCGGCACCCTGGTAGGCGCCATGCTGCTGGGCGTACTCAATAACGGTTTGAACATGCTCGGCGTTTCGCCGTACGTCCAAAGTGTGATCAAGGGCGGGATCATCCTGCTCGCTATCTTCATCAGCCGCCAGCGCCGCCGCTAGGCGCACGTTCAATACACCCAAGCGCAGCTTGCGCGGCTGCTTGGGTCACTTCGCCTTCAAGAAAGGACCATCGTCATGGAAAACAACACAGAGAACACCATGCAAGCCGTTGTGTGTCACGCACCCAAGGACTATCGGCTGGAACGTATCGGCAAGCCTCAGGCGCGGCCCCTGGAACTGGTGCTGCGCATCGGCGCGTGCGGCATCTGCGCCAGCGACTGCAAATGCCACTCGGGCGCCGCGATGTTCTGGGGCGGGGAAAACCCTTGGGTGAAGGCACCCGTGGTGCCGGGCCATGAATTCTTCGGTTACGTGGAGCAGGCCGGGGAGGGCGCCGAAGAGCATTTCGGTGTGAAGGTAGGCGACAAGGTCATCGCAGAGCAGATCGTACCCTGTGAAAAGTGCCGCTTCTGCAAAAGCGGCCAGTACTGGATGTGCGAAGTGCACAACATCTTCGGCTTCCAGCGCGAAGTGGCCGAAGGCGGCATGGCCCAATACATGCGCATCCCCCGCACGGCCATCGTTCACAAGATCCCAGAGGCGATTTCGCTCGAAGACTGTGCCTTGATCGAACCCATGTCCTGCGCGATTCATACCGTGAACCGCGGCGACGTGCAGCTGGACGATGTGCTGGTGATCGCCGGGGCGGGCACGCTGGGGCTGTGCATGGTTCAGGTGGCGCACCTCAAAACCCCGCGCAAGCTGGTGGTGATCGACATGGTGGACGAACGCCTGGAGCTGGCGCGTCAGTTCGGTGCCGACGTGGTAATCAACCCGTCCCGTGACGACGCCAAGGCAATCATCGCCGACCTCACCGACGGCTACGGCTGCGACGTATACATCGAAACCACTGGCGTGCCGGTGGGCGTGACCCAGGGCCTGGAATTGATCCGTAAACTGGGCCGCTTCGTGGAGTTCAGTGTGTTCGGCGCCGAAACCAGTGCTGACTGGTCGATCATTGGCGACCGCAAGGAACTCGACGTTCGCGGCGCGCACCTGGGACCGTACTGCTACCCCATTGCCATTGACCTGTTCGAGCGAGGCCTGATTACCTCCAAAGGCATCGTGACCCATAGCTTCGGCCTGGACGATTACGCCGAAGCCTTCGCGCTCGCCGATTCCACTCGATCGATCAAAGTGCTGCTCAAACCCGTGGGGCAGGGCTGAGGCCATGGTCATGGCGTATGTGATCGGTGTGGACATTGGCACCCAAAGCACCAAAGCCGTGCTGGTGGCCCCCGACGGCCAGTTGATTGCGCGGCACAGCCAGGCCTATCGGGTAGACACCCCCAGGCCGGGCTGGGCCGAACAATGGCCGCAGGTATGGCTCGACGCCGTGTATGCCTGCGTTGCCGCCTGCACTGCCGTAGCGAAAGTAGAGCCTGAGCAGATCAAGGCGCTGTGCATCAGCAGCTTGTACGGCGGTTCGGGTATTGCGGTTAACAGCGCGATCGAGCCGCTGTACCCGTGCCTGATCTGGATGGACCGCCGCGCCGAGGCGCAGGTGGCCCAGGTGAAGGCGCAGCAGAACCTCGAGCAGCTGCAGGCAATCACCGGCAATGGCGTGGACAGTTACTACGGTTTCACCAAAATGCTGTGGCTCAAGCAGGAGCGCCCGGACATCTGGCAACAAACGCGTTGGTTGCTACCTCCCAACAGCTACGTGAACCATGCCCTTACCGGTGAACTGGCCATAGACCACAGCAGCGCCGGCAACATCGGCGGGGTGTACGACATCAAGGCGCGTGCCTGGTCCGAACCGATGCTGAGCGCCCTTGGCATCGACTCGCGCCTGATGCCGCCACGGCTGTTGCACTCCGATGAAGTGGTAGGCGGGCTGCTACCGGGGCCTGCGGAAAAACTCGGCCTGGCGCCCGGAACGGCAGTGCTCGCCGGGGGCGTGGATGCCGCCATGGCAACGCTCGCCGCCGGGGTATCCCGGCCAGGGAAACATGTGGCGATGATTGGCACCAGCATGTGCTGGGGCTACCTCGACCACCAGGCCGACGCCCGTCATGGCCTGGTGAGCTTCCCGCATGTGTATGACGGCCAGCGGCAGCTCTACAGCTTTGGTGGGGCACTGACTGCAGGGGCATCGGTGAGCTGGTTCCGGGACCAGTTCAGTCAGGCTGAAGGCGAACTGCCGCTGATCGAGGGCCAAGACCCTCACGCTGTGCTGGAGCGGCTGGCCGCAACGGTGCCAGCCGGTAGCGAAGGGTTGCTGTTCCTGCCGTACCTGATGGGCGAACGCAGCCCGGTGTGGGATGCCAAGGCCAGCGCCAGCTTTATCGGCCTGGGCCTGCACCACGGCAGGGCGCATCTGTACCGCGCCGTACTCGAAGGGGTGACCTATGCGCTTCGGCACAATATCGAAGCCGGGCGCGAGGCGGTGGGTGAGCTGGATCAGCAACTGATCGTGGTGGGCGGTGCCAGCCACTCCGACGTGTGGATGCAGATCATCGCCGATGTCACTGGCTTCGACGTGGTGACCATCGCTCAGGACGTGGAAGCCGCCTACGGCGCTGCCTTGCTGGCCGCTCACACAGCCGGGTTATTGGGCCCGGCGCAGTCGGAGCGCGGCTGGGTACAACTGCGCCAACGCGCCGTACCGAACCCGGCGGTTCGCCAGCGTTACGACACGCTGTTCGATGCTTACCGGCAATGCTACCCGGCCCTTAAATCAATCTTCCACCAGCTACGGAGTGCCCGCGATGAATAACCTGCGCTTCGACTTCACCGGCCAGCGCGTACTGGTCACGGGGGCTACCAGCGGCATTGGGCTGGAGGTAGCGCACCAACTGTTACGGGCCGGCGCTACCGTATACGCCATGGGGCGTGCTGCCGACGCCCTCGAACAACTGGCCGGAGAAGGCGCGATGGCGCTGCAGGTAGACATCGCTGACCCTGGCGCAGTGCTCAAAGCCTGCGCCGAACTTCCGCCCCTGGACGGGCTGGTCAATTGCGCGGGCATCGCATTGTTGCATCCGGCGGTTACTGTGGACCCCGCCACCTTCGATCAAGTGATGGCCGTGAACGTGCGTGCCGCGGCGATCATTGCCGGCCGCGTGGCCAAGGACATGATCGCCGCCGGTATTGCCGGCAGCATCGTCAACGTTTCCAGCCAGGCGTCCATGGTCGGCCTGGACGATCACTTGAGCTACTGCGCCTCGAAAGCGGCCATGGATGCCACGACCCGGGTGCAATGCGGCGAATGGGGCCAGTATGGTATACGCGTGAACGCGGTGAACCCTACCGTTACGCTTACCCCCATGGCTACCCATGCCTGGGGCGACCCGGCCAAGAGCGCGCCCATGCTTGCGGCAATTCCGCTGGGACGGTTCGCCACCCCCGCGGAAGTCGCTGAGCCGGTGCTGTTCCTGCTCAGTAGCGCAGCGTCGATGATCAGCGGCGTGTGCTTGCCTGTCGATGGCGGATACACCAGCCGCTAGGCCTAGGCATTCACCAGCTCGCCCACCACCACCTCCCGTGCCTGGGGGCGCAGCGGGTCCCGGATACGCTCCAGCAGCAGGCGCATGGCGCTGGTGCCGGCCTGGGTGCCGTCATGCGCGACGCACGCCACCGGGAACTCGAAGATATCGGCAAAAGGCAGGCGGTCGATCCCGCAGATGGCCATGTCGCTGCGGTGAATGCCTCGCTCACGCAGCGCCTTGAGCGCGCCCAGTGTGATCAACTGGTTGAAGCCGAACAGTGCGTCGGGGCGCAAATGATCGTTTAGATAGCCCAAGGTAGCGGTGTAGGCGGGTTCCAGCGTGTAGTCTCCGGCAAGCACGTCCAGCTGGATCGGCCGATGGCTATCGGCGATGGCGGCTTTCACCCCTTCCAACCGGTCGTGGCTGATGCGCGAGCCCACCGGCCCGGTCAGTACCAGCAGGCGCTCGAGCTGTGGCGCTTTGGCCAACAGGTAGCGCGCGCCTTTCATGCCGCTGTGGTAGTTGTCCAGCACCACCTGGCTGAAGGGTGCGTCTGCCAAGGCGCGATCGAGCTGGACCACCGGGACGTCACCATTGCCGAGGCGGCTGAGGTAGGCAGGCTTGTAGCCCGGTTCATCTGACACCGGCGACAGGATGATGCCCGCTACCCGGTAGCCGAGCAGGGTTTCAATGGCCTTTTCTTCCATATCGGCAAGCCCGTCGGTGTCGATCAGCATGATCGTATAGCCATGCTGCTTGGCCTCCCGGGAGATGGCCTTGATCATCTCGCTGTAAAAGGGGTTGTCCACCGACGCGGTGACCACGCCCACGATCAGGCTTTCACTGCGCTTGAGGCTGCGGGCAAAAGCATTGGGGACGTAATCCAGGTCGCGCGCGGCAGCGAGAATGCGCTCCAGCGTGTCGGGCTTTACCAGGTGTGGCTTGTTGAAAGCCCGGGAAACGGTAATGGTGGTCACGTTGACCCGTCGAGCAACATCCGTGATGGTCGTGGAGGCCTTTTTGCTCATGGGGGCCCGGTACTCCGCAATGGCTGTAACGGCATGATCCCACATCCCACCCTGGCCGCAAGCGGGCCATGTTCGCGTGACCGGCCGTGCACCGCTATGATGCCAGCCGGTCGCCCTTCCATAAGAGTTCAGCCATGAAGCTTTCCACCGCGCTCTGTTTCGTGTTTGCCAGTACTGTCTCGTCCCTTACCTGGGCCCATGCCCACCTGCAAGCGCCCAGCCCTGCCGAGGGCTCTACTGTTGCCGCGCCTGCTGAGTTGCGGCTTACGTTTACTGAAGGCGTGGAGCCGGCCTTCAGTGAAGTGACCTTGACCGACAGCACCGGCAACAGCACCAAGGCACAGGTGCACAGGGCGGACAACGATACCGTAGTGCTTGTGGCAACCCCAGCCACCCCGCTTCATGCCGGCAGCTGGACGGTGCACTGGAAGGTCGTGTCCGTGGACACTCACCGTAGCGAGGGGCAGTACACCTTCAACGTCAAATAGCTGCAGCGTAGCCAGGTAAAAAACCTGAACCGTACGGCGATCGTTCCGTCTGAGAAAGAGTGAGGCGCTTTGCGCGCACCTGTCTGTCACTCATGAAAGGACGATCCGTATGAACAAGAAGCTTAAAGCCGGCATTTGTGGCGCATTCCTGTTGCTGGGGGCTCACACGGCCTTCGCGGCGGATGCCGAAGACTTCGTCGACGACGCATCGGCAAAAGGCATCGCGGAAATCGAGGCGGGCAAGCTGGCGGAGCAGAAAAGCAAATCCGCTGACGTGAAAACCTTCGCCCAGATGATGATCAAGGACCACACTGCAGCCAACGAGAAGCTCAAGGGCATCGCCACGGCCAAGAAGCTTGAAGTAGCTTCTGACGCGGAATTGATGGACAAAGCCAAGAAGATGATCCTGGATATCCGTGAGGAGTCGTTCGACAAGTCCTACGCCAACAACCAGGTAAAAGCCCACGAAGCCACTATCGAGATCTTCCAGAAGGAAGCCAACGAAGGCAAGGATCCGGAACTGAAGGCGTTCGCCAAGGAAACCCTGCCCAAACTCGAAGCTCACCTCAAAGCCGCCAAGGAACTGGCCGCCAAGCACGGTGGCGATGCTCACTAAGCACTGAGCGCTTTAGCCAAGGCGAAGTTCGCGAAGTATCATTCGCGGGCTTCGCCCACTCCCCCACACTGCTCTACAGCCATTCCTGCACGGCACCTACCAGCAGCTTCACGTTCAGCACCACGATAATCCCCGAGATTACCCATGCCACTACCGCCAGGCCCCGGCCTGCCACCAGTGCGCCCATCTTCGAGCGGTCGGTGACAAAGCGCACCAGAGGGATCACAGCCATGGGCAACTGCATGGACAGAATCACCTGGCTGAACACCAGCAACTGGGATGTGCCGCGCTCGCCATACAATGCCGTGACGATTACCACAGGGATCACCGCCAGGCCGCGAGTAAGCAGCCGCCGGGCCCAATCGGGAATGCGCAGGTGAAGGAAGCCCTCCATCACGATCTGGCCTGCCAGGGTAGCGGTTACCGTAGAGTTCACGCCCGAGGCCAGCAGCGCGATCGCGAACAAGGTGGAGGCAATGCCGATACCCAGCATCGGCGAGAGCAGTTCGTGGGCTTTTTCGATGTCTACCACATCTGTCCGCCCAGCCGAATGAAACACCGCCGCAGCGGTGATCAAGATCGCCGCATTCACAAACAGCGCCAGGCTCAAGGCTATGGTGCTGTCCGTTACCGCCCAGCGCAGGCCTTGCCGCTTGCCGGCATCGGTGCGCTCATATGCACGGGTTTGCACGATCGAGGAATGCAGGTAAAGGTTATGAGGCATTACCGTCGCGCCGATGATTCCGATAGCCAGATACAGCGCGGCGGGGTTGGTAACGATTTCCTTTTGTGGGATAAAGCCCTGCAGCACCGCACCGATCGGGGGATGAGACATCACCATCTGCGCGGCAAAGCACACGAAGATCAGCGTAAGCAGCGCCACCACGAATGCCTCGAGCCAGCGAAACCCGCGCTGCATCAGCAACAGAATCAGGAACACGTCCAACGCACAGAGGATTGCGCCCCATATCAGAGGAATATCGAACAGCAGCTTGAGCGCAATGGCCGTGCCGATGACCTCAGCCAGGTCGCAGGCAATGATTGCCAGTTCACAGGCAAGCCACAGGGCAATGCGTACCGGTTTGCTGTAATGCGCCCGGCAAGCCTGGGCCAGGTCCATGCCCGTTGCGATGCCAAGGCGTGCCGCCAAGGCTTGAAGCACAATGGCCATCAGGTTGGACAGCAGGATGACCGACAGCAGCATGTAACCAAACTGTGAACCGCCTGCCAGGTCGGTAGCCCAGTTGCCTGGGTCCATGTACCCCACGGCTACCATATAACCAGGGCCTGCGAACGCGAGCAGCCTGCGAAGCCAGCCGCCGTTCTGTGGAATGCGGATACTGGCGTTGAGATCCCCCATGCTGGGCTGCGCCCCTACGCCGAAACGGCTCAACAATGCCGGCTCGCCATCATTGGCACGGAAATTCGGTCGGTCTTCGGGCTCCGCCACAGTTCAGCTCCAACGAGATATAAAAAAGCACTAGGGTATGAACCCTGCGGACGCCGAGCGTTCACGCCCGATACCACTGTACCTCAAGCGTTGGTATTCGGCGCGCGCTGCCTCATACCACCTGCAGCGTTCGGCCATGCACCGTCGGTCCGCTCAAAAGTCCGTCACTATTGGTGGAGGCTGCAATCAGGCCGAGTAAATGCTTAATCCATATGCAACTTTCGCTTATCGGCAAAAATAGCAGCCTGATCCGGCCGGACCGTTTGTCAGCTTCGTTTCGGTTTTTGAAAAACTTATTCCTGCGGCCTGCTTCCATAACTATGTAGCGACCCACATCCAGGAGGATATCGCCATGGCAGTAAAGAGTAAGAACGCTGGTAACTTTGCAAACAACCCGACCCGCGCCGCTGAAGCCGGGCGAAAGGGCGGTAGTGTTTCAGGTGGTAATTTTGCCAACGACCCAGCCAGGGCGGCGGAAGCCGGTCGCAAGGGCGGGAGACGTAGCCATCGGGGTGCTGCCAAGAGCGGTAGCACGACACAAAGCTGAAAGGAAGCGCTGAATACTGCTTCTGATTCAAACGCCACTTGAACTTGATGCTGGCCGTGGTAGTGAACAAAAGTTGTACATGGCCGGGCAGTGAGGGAGAGTGGCATTTTATTCACTGGCAAACAACAGTCTCGATAGCGGGGCTTTACTTACACGACATTATTTAACATGCAAATAGCCGGATAGTATTCGTGTACTTCTGGCGCAAACATAGAGGTATCAGCGATGACCAACCATCACAAACCTTCCTATGGTTCAACCGATCCCCATAATTCCAGCCACGGCGGCAAGGGCACGCCGGCCCCAGTTGATGTCAAGACCGACCGGGCCGAGAAAGCGCGCATTGGCGGCCAGCACAGCAATGGTGGTACCCGTCGGCGCGGTGACGGTTGAAGTCGCCGGCTCGGTATTGATTGTCAGGCCTTCGTTCGGCACGGCCCTCAGGCGACGAATGGCACGCACAACAGTGAGCTTCGTCGCATTGGAGGATGGCGGATCCAACCTGAAAACATCTACCCTTTCTGTATTGCCGTTGTAACAGGGAGGTCGGTCAATGAGTTTGACCAGTGTGGTGGCCCTGAAAACCCCGCCAGCGGCGGGGGAAGAAGGAATTGATAAAGTACTGCGAGCCCTTCGCACGCATCTGGATATGGACGTTGCTTTCGTTTCCCGCTTTCGCGAGAGAGACCGCGTATTTACCCACGTAGATGCGCGGGGCGTTTCACCGCTGAAGGCGGGTGATGTGCTGCCCCTTGAAGCGGGTTATTGCAAGAAGGTGGTGGATGGTCGGCTGCCTCAGCTTATTCCCAACACGGCGGCTTTGCCCTTGGCCATGGCTATTCCTGAAACGCGCGCCTTGCCGATTGGCGCGCATATCAGCGTTCCGGTGCGCCTCAGCAATGGGCGGTTGTATGGCACCTTGTGCTGCTTCTCAGGCTACGCGGACACCAGTCTTGGCGAGCGCGACCTGAGCATGCTCAAGGTGTTTGCCGAATTGATAGCCGATCGCCTTGAGGTCGGCCAGCAGGCGAAAGACGAGCGCTTGCGCAAGCATCGCGTCATCTGCGCCGCGCTGGCAAAGGCTCAACCCAATGTGGTGTATCAGCCGATCGTTGACCTTGCCCGCGGGCAGATCTGCGGCTGGGAATCCCTTGCCCGTTTTACCGACGAACCCATGCGCAGCCCGGACCTGTGGTTCAGGGACGCGGCCGAAGCCGGGTTAGGGCTGGAGATGGAACTGCGTGCCGTCGAAAAAGGCCTGGCGGGGCTGAGCCAGTTGCCGGCTGGCCACTACCTGTCGCTCAATTGTTCGCCGCAGCTGTTCCTGTCCGGGCGACTGGCGCGCGTATTGGCAACCTGTGACCCATCGCGGCTCGTGCTTGAACTCACGGAGCATTCGATCGTTTCCGACTACGGCGCACTGGTCGAGGCCATCGAGCCGTTGCGTTCGAGAGGCTTGCGTCTGGCAATCGATGACGCAGGTGCTGGCTATGCGAGCATGCGCCATATCCTTCAACTAAGGCCCGATATCATCAAACTCGACATGGCGCTCACCCAAGGCATACACGGAGATTCCCAACAGCGTGCCATGGCATCGGCGCTGATTGCCTTCGCGCGCGAAACGAACTGCAGCGTGGTGGCGGAGGGCGTCGAAACCCTGCCTGACCTGCTGACCCTGCGCCGCCTTGGCGCCGACAAGGTTCAGGGCTACCTCACCGGGCGGCCCATGCCGTTGGCCTTGGCAACCCTTTGGCAAGTGCCGCGCCTGCCAGAGTTGTCCGACCCGAAGGCTCCCTGAGCCCCGCCCGCCATCGCAGGCAAGTGCCGCGAGCCCTGCAAGGTCTGCCAGTGTATAGTTGCGTCCTGTACACATCAGCGCTTGCAGGTCTTGTCCATGTCTCACATTTCCGAACGCTTGCTGGTCCAGGCCCACCTGGATGCCCGCCAGCCCGTGGCCCTTACGCCTGTCGAAGAGGCGGAATATCGGCGCGCCATCGCGGCAGAACTGAAGGCGCGAGACGCAGTGCTGGTCGCGCACTATTACTGTGATCCGGTGATCCAGGCCTTGGCGGAGGAAACCGGCGGGTGTGTGTCCGACTCACTCGAAATGGCGCGCTTCGGTAACCAGCATAGTGCTAGCACCGTTCTGGTGGCGGGTGTGCGCTTCATGGGTGAAACCGCAAAAATCCTCAACCCGGAAAAGCGCGTGCTGATGCCGACCCTGGAGGCGACCTGCTCTCTGGACCTGGGCTGCCCGGTGGAAGCATTCAGCGCGTTCTGTGATCAGCACCCCGACCGCACCGTGGTGGTGTATGCCAACACCTCCGCGGCGGTCAAGGCGCGCGCCGACTGGGTGGTGACCTCCAGCTGCGCCGTGGAAATCGTCGAAAGCCTGATGGACAACGGCGAGAAGATCCTCTGGGCGCCGGATCGCCACCTCGGCAGCTACATCCAGAAGCACACGGGCGCTGACATGCTGTTGTGGGACGGCGCGTGCATTGTTCACGAAGAGTTCAAGTCGCGGCAGCTCGAAGACCTCAAGGCGTTGTATCCGGAGGCGGCGGTGCTGGTGCATCCCGAATCGCCGGAGGCCGTGATCGCCCTGGCCGATGCCGTAGGCTCCACCAGCCAGTTGATCGCCGCGGCGCAGCGAATGCCCAACCCTACGTTCATCGTGGCCACGGACCGGGGCATCTTCTACAAGATGCAGCAGCTGTGCCCGGACAAAACCTTCATCGAAGCACCTACCGCAGGTAATGGCGCCGCTTGCCGCAGTTGCGCTCATTGCCCGTGGATGGCCATGAACACGCTGCAGCGCACGCTGGAATGCCTACGCGAAGGCACCAACGAGATCTTTGTCGACGCGGCGCTCATCCCTCAGGCCATCCGCCCGCTCAAGCGCATGCTCGACTTCACCCAGGCCGCTCGCATGCGGCTGGCGGGGAACGCGTAGGGGGGAAAACTACCACCCCGCTTTCTTCACCAGCGCATCGCGCAGGGCGGGGGCTTGCTCGACCCAGTACACCGGCTTGCCGCCTATAAGCGCGGCGGCCGGGATGCCGTCCTGATACGCCAACCGGTTGCCTGCCAACGCGGGAACGCGGGTGCCGGGCAGCAAGGTGCCGACGAGGTTGAGCGGGTCTACGGCACTAACGGCAATCACGCTGCCATCGAGCGGCCGGCGACGCACTTCGCGTAGCAACGGAATGGCTTCGGGCAGCGCGAACTGTTCCCCCGAGAGCCCGGCCACAAAGCGCCCGCCGCGCACTTCACCCCGCGCCTCGAGCCGGTGCAAGGTGCGCAACAATTCCCGCCAGCTGGGCAGCCAGTCCGCTTCACGCTCCAACAGCCTCCAAAACACCACGCCATAGCGGCGCAGCAAGGTCATCGCCAGTTGCTCCAGCTGTTCATTGCGCGGTGGCGGGGTGCCCGGGCGGCGGAGCAGGGCCCAACGCCCCGCATCTTGCATGCCGCCTATAAAAGCACCCATCCCGCGGCGGCTGCTGCGCTGCTGACGGCTGCTGGCGGGCGTAACCAATGCGCGCAAACCCGCGAAACTGTCGGCATTCACCAGCCCGGCGGCGACCAGCTCGGCTAATGCATTTTCCAGCTCAGTGCGCAGCAGCCGGGCTTCGTCCTGCAGTTCATCGAAAAACAGCGCGCCGTGCTCACGCAGCGCATCCAGTACCCTCTGCGCCCTTGGGCTGGGTTCGGTGGGGCTGGCCTCGTCGTGGGCCAGTGCTTGCCACAGCCCCAGGCGGGCCCGTGGCAGCAGCATGATAGGTGTGCCTCGCAGGGTGGTACCGGCGCTCTTGGCGCCGTTTGCACGCCGTAACCACAGCGTTTTACCCGACCGGCAGGCTTCGTCGAGCCAGGTAAAGCTATAGCCTTTTACCCGGGCCGGCAGCAGGTCGCTTTCCCAGGCGCTTACAGGCGCGCTATACCCTTCGAATTGAGCCAGCACCTGCGCGAGCGCCGCGCTGCCGTCCATGCGCGTAGCGGTGGAGAGGTGCTGCCAATCGAATAAAAACCGAACGAAGTCTTGCAGGGATACCGGTTCGATTTCCCGGCGCAAGCGCTTTACGGTATAGCGATGGATGCGCGCCAGCAGGTGCCGCTCGCACCATTGTTCGCCCTCCAGGCCTGGGCGGAACTGGCCGCGAAGCACATAGCCTTCGCCTTCCAGCCGCGCCAATGCCTGCTCGGTCGCATTCAGGGGCAGCCCCATTGCGCCGGCCAGGTCGCTGCAGCGCAAGGGGCCGAATCCGCTCAAGCGGCTGCGCACCAGCTCCAATTGCGCGTCTTCTACTGCCCAGGTGTGTTCGAAGCCGGGAAGGTCTTTCAGCTCACCCGGTATCGAGCCCCCTGGATAGGCAGCGCGCACGCAGGCCAGCCGCTCACGGGCGAACCACAGGTGCAGCCCCTGGTCAGTCACCAGCTCGCCGGCTCGGCCGGTGCTGGCCAGGGTGCTCAACCAGGCCGGCCAGTCCGCGCCCAGCCGCGCTTCCGCATGGGCTACCACGCCCAAGGTCATCAATGCCTCGTGCATTTCGTCCGGGTTGCGCGGTTGCGGCCATGCTTCTTCGCTCACGGCGCGGATCGCGTCAGGGTCCAGCGCGCCGAGGTCGTCGGCCGATTCCGGGTCGGTCCAGCGGCGGCTGAGTACCGCCTGGGTTCGGCGCTCCTCCAGGGGAGCATCGTCCAGGAATGCATAGGGCCGGGCATTCAGGATGGCTGCGGCTAGCGGGGAGGGCGAAGGGAGGTCGCGGCTGATCAGTTGCACGTCACCGGTCTCGATTCGCTGTAAAAGGTGCAGCCAGGCTTCGCTGTCGAGGGCTTCGTGAAGGCAATCGTCCAGGGTTTGGCGAACCAGCGGATGGTCGGGGATTTCCCGCTCACCCACGATGTTTTCCAGGCAGGCGATCTGGTCCGGGAATACATTGGCGATCAAGTCCTCGCTTTTCATGCGCTGCAGCTGTGGCGCGACCTTGCGGCCACCGGTGTAGCGCGGCAGCGCCAAGGCCGTGGCCGCGTTCCAGCGCCAGCGCACGCCGAACAGCGGAGCGTCGAGCAGGGCTTGTATAAGGATGGCTTCGGCAGTGGCGCTACGCAGGTAATGCCACACCTCTTCAAGGGCGAAGCTATGGCTGGTGGACAGCGACAGCACGATGGCGTCCTCGCTGGCGGCCGCTTGCAGTTCGAAGTTAAAGGTGCGGCAGAACCGCTTGCGCAGGGCCAGCCCCCAGGCGCGGTTGAGCCGGCTGCCGAAGGGCGAATGAATCACCAGCTGAGTACCGCCGGACTCGTCGAAAAAACGCTCCATCACCAAAGTACTCTGGGACGGCAGCGCCCCCAGCGCCTGGCGGGTGCGCCCGAGGTAATCCAACAGTTGCTCGGCACTGGCAACGTCCAGCCCCAGCTCTTCGGTGAGCCAAGCCACCAAGGGCGCGTGCTGTTCACCGCTGGCGGCCAGGCGCTCGTTGATTGCGCCCTGCAGCCGGGCAACGGAATGCGAAAGTTCGTCGTTTCGCCCCGGCGCTTCGCCCAGCCAGAAGGGGATATTGGGCGGCATGCCTTTGGCGTCTTCCACCCGCACCCGGCCGCCCTCGACCCGAATGATCCGGTAGGAGGCATTACCGAGCTGGAACACATCCCCCGCCAGGCTCTCGACCGCGAAGTCTTCGTTCACGCTGCCAATATTCAAGCCCTGGGGTTCGAGCACCACGCTGTAGTCTGCGTTATCGGGGATGGTGCCGCCGCTGGTGACGGCGGTCAGCTTGCTGCCACGCCGGCCGCGCAACGTTCCGCTGACGGCATCCCGGTGAAGGTAGGCGCTGCGCAGCCCTTGCCGCGTGTTATAGCCCTCGGCAAGGGTGGCCAGCAGTTCGCGATAATCGGCTTCGGCCAGTTCGGCGTAGGGCTGTGCTCGGCGGAATAACGCCAGCAGGGCATTTTCGTCCCATTCCCTACAGCTCACCTCAGCCACGATCTGCTGCGCCAACACGTCGAGCGGCGCCCTGGGCATTTTCAGTTCATCCAGCTCGCCTCTTCGTACGCAGTCCAGCAGGGCTGCGCACTCGATCAGGTCATCACGGGATGTCGCAAATAGTCGCCCCTTGGGCGTGCCCCCCACCTGGTGCCCGGAACGGCCCACACGCTGCAGAAACGCGGCGATGGAACGCGGCGAGCCAATCTGACACACCAGCTCCACCTCGCCTATGTCGATCCCCAACTCCAGCGAGGCTGTGGCCACCAATACCCGCAGTTCGCCGTTCTTCAGCCGCTGCTCGGCGCTCAAGCGTTGCTCGCGCGCCAGGCTGCCATGGTGCGCCGCGACTTCTTCGCGGCTGAGGCGCTCACTCAGGTGACGGGTAAGCCGTTCTGCCAGGCGCCGGGTGTTCACGAAAATCAGCGTAGTGCGGTGCTCGCGCGCCAAGGCGGCGAGGCGGTCGTAGACCAACTCCCACACGTCATTGGCCATGACCGCGCCGAGCGGCACGGGCGGCACTTCCAGCGCCAGGTCGCGAGGGCGGGCGTGGCCCACGTCAACAATCTCACAGGTGCGCCCGTGGCCCACCAGAAACGCCGCGACGCGCTCGATAGGTTTTTGGGTGGCCGATAGCCCGATGCGGCGTAGCGGCGTGTCGCCCAGTGCCTGTAAGCGTTCCAGGCTCAAGGCGAGGTGGCTACCGCGCTTGCTGTCCGCCACGGCGTGAATTTCGTCCACGATCACGGTGTTCACACCGCCCAGCAACTGGCGGCCCCCGTCCGAGCCCAGCAGTACGTACAAGGACTCTGGCGTGGTCACCAGTATATGCGGTGCCTGTCGGCGCATGGCCGCGCGTTCTTTCTGAGGGGTGTCGCCGGTTCGCACCGCCGTACGTAGCCGCAGGGGTGGCAGGCCCATCGCCTCCAGCTGTTCGCTGATGCCGGCGAGCGGGCGCTGAAGGTTGATCTGGATGTCGTTGGACAATGCCTTGAGCGGCGACACATAGACCACCAGGGTCTGCTCCGGTAGGCCCTGAGGCGTAAGCGCCTGGCGTACCAGTTCGTCGAGCACCGCCAGGAAGGCTGTGAGGGTTTTGCCCGACCCGGTAGGGGCTGCGACCAGCGTGGACCGCCCGGCGCGAATCAATGGCCAGGCCGCGGCCTGGGCCGGGGTCATGGCCGGGAAGCTTTGGCGGAACCAGCGCTGAACGGCCGGGTGGAAGGCGTCGAGGATGCTGTCCGGGACGAGGTCTGAAGGAGGCAGGTTCATGCCTCATTTATGGGGCTGCCGCCCTGCGCTTGCAAGTGTCGGCACCAGGGCGCCGACCAGCGTGCACTCAGCGTACCGCGCTCACTCCGTCGAGCGTGGCGAAGGACGTGTCCTTCGCGGTAAGCAGAAAGTCGCGCATGAACGGCGCATCCAGCATGTCGGTGCGAATGGCGGCGTAGAGCGTGGCGTACAGGCCCCTTTCACCAAGGCGGCGCGCTTTCACATAGCCCCGGGAGCTGTATTCGTGCAGCGCCCAGTGGGGCATCCCGCACACGCCGCGGCCGCTGGCGACCAGTTGCATCATCATCACTGACAGCTCGGCGGTGCGTACCGCTGCCGGCTCGATGTCGGCGGGTTCCAGAAAGCGCGTGAAGATATCCAGCCGCTCACGTTCCACAGGGTAGGTGATAAGCGTTTGATCGAGCAGGTCTTCCGGTTCGATCCAGGGCTTGCTGGCCAGCGCGTGCTGGTTGGCGACGGCCAGCATGGCTTCGTAGGTAAACAGGGGCACATAGGTGATGCCCGCCAGGTCGACCGGGTCTGAGGTGACTACCAGATCAAGGTCACCTCTGGCCAACGCAGGAAGCGGCGCGAAGGCGAAACCGGAGGCAAGGTCCAGCTCCACTTCTGGCCAGGCATCGCGAAACTGATCGATGGTCGGCATCAGCCATTGGAAACAGCTATGGCATTCGATGGCCATATGCAGGCGACCCGCGGTGCCCCCCGCCAGCCGGGCCATATCCCGCTCGGCGGCGCGCATGAGGGGGAGGGTGGCATCGGCCAGTTGCAGCAAACGCAGCCCGGCGCTGGTAAACCGCACAGGCTTGGTCTTGCGCACAAACAGCGACATCCCCAGACGGTCCTCCAGCTCCTTGAACTGGTGCGACAGGGCCGACTGAGTGAGGTGCAGGCGTTCGGCTGCCTCTACCAGGCTGTCCGCTTCGCGCAGGGCCTGGAGGGTTTTGAGATGGCGAATTTCAAGCACAGCGCACCATGAGCACATTTCCGGTTGATCGCATTTCGCATGAGTTTGTGTCATGCGTGGGAAATTGTCACGGACATCCATGGAAACGCGCCCTGCCGGAACAGGGCGCGTGTGCTTTACGAGAACAAGGGTTCGAACAAGGTGGCTGCGAGGCGCCGGCTGATCTCTCCTCGCCAGATGGCGGGTTCGCCTGCGGGTGCCGTGGCCAGGTACCGCTGCGCTGGCGTTTTCAAGTGGGCCGCCTCGAAATCTCCGAAGCGTGGCTCAGCCTTGCGGTAGTGGAAGTGCGCGTAGAACAGTGGGTTTCCGCTGTCCCGATCCAGCACTTCGTATTCCTGCAGCCAATTGCGATTGCGTGGCGTGGTGCCCGATGCTTGCAAGCCCTCTACCCTGCGAATGGTTGCTTCACCCTCACTCACCAGGTATTCCAGGATTCCGCCAGTGGGAGCCTGCGAGGCTTTGCAATGCGCGATCCGGGCCTGTCTCCCCTCAGCGCGTAGCGCGGCGGCCTGCTGCTGCAGCCGTTGCATGAGCGGGCCCTGCTGCGCTCCGCCTGCGTCTTGCAGCTGTCGCAGCCGAAACTCCAGGTCCTGGCTTTCACCGATATAGAGGTCTTCGAGGTCTGCGGCTAATGTGCTCGGCCGATGGTAACGCTGCAGCCGCAGGCGCAGCGCCGGCAACTCCAGAAGGCGCGCCTCGGCCTGTTGAGCAAGAACGCTGACATCAACAGCCGGTTGAACAGTATCCCAGGCCGGTTGCTGCTCCGCCTGTACCCAACGCCGGTCGGGTTGGCGTATCCACCGCTCGGGGTTCTCGTTGAGCTGCCGGATTACCAGCACATCCGGTTCGCCTGAAACGGGCTCGCCCACGAGCAACAAATCACCCGCTTCGAACAGGCGGCGGCGGTCGGGTGCGGGCGTCCTGGACGCCTGTATCGGGGCCGCCGGAGTAGCATCATGGATTTTCTGTAATTCTTCGAGCAGCAACTCGCAATAGTGAAGGTCAAAATGTTCCGGGTAACTGACAGTAAGCCGGCGTACCGTGCGCATCAGGGCCTTGCTGCTCTCGCGTAGCTGGGCTTGTAGCCGCTGGCGCTGCTGGGGCGATAGATTCAAAGAGCCCGTATTATAGGCAGAGCGCGCAAGGCGGTCGAAACGCTCTCTGGCCGGTCGATAGGCTCGGCGCATATACAGCCAGGAAGGCAGGTTGGGATTGTCCCGGGGCGACAGGTCCAGCAGAAGCGCCAAGCGTATCAGCGTGCCATGGCGCCCCGCGAGCATCTGGCGAAGCTGGTCCTGGGATTGGTGCAGCCTTCGCCGATGCTCCTGCAGGCTTACACGCCGCTGCCATATCGAGGCGGCTTCCAGGCGTTGATCAATCTGGTTGGTCAGTTCCAGCGTTTCGCCCAAGGTAACCTGAATGCGCCGGGAGTGAGTAATCACCGTATCGACGCTCACCGGGACCGTGCCAGCGGCATCGAGCAGGCGGGTCACTTCCGCTCGCTGGGAAAGCGCGAGGTCTGTCAGGCGATCAGCTTCGGCGAGCGCCACCCTGATGGATAACTGGTACCTTGCGCACAGGGTGGCTGCTACCTGGCTTTGATCCTGTTCGAATTCAGCCCGTCGCCGCCCATGGCTCAGTACCCGGAGCGCTTCGAGGGTCTCGTGATAGGCCGTGGCGACCTCGACGAACCGGTCGGTCGCTTCGAACATCGCTCGGGCAGTGGCAGAGGTCTGGGGCGAACCATGCACCGCTTGATACGGTGCGGCGGCTTGCTTGAGCTGAGCATCGCTTTGTAGGGTCGCACGGCGCCGGGTTTGGCATTCACCGAGTAACTGCTGTTGCCGACGAAATTGAGCGTCGGTCCACCAGCGCGGCAGCAAGCGCCGTAGAGTGTCCGGCCACAGTGGGTCGAGTCGGTCCGCCAGGTAGCCCTGCACGCCACCGCCGCCCCGTAGGCCACCCTCGACCAGGCTGCCATACAGTTGACCATGGGTTTGCCAGCAACCACTTTCATCCAGCGCCACCGGCTGCCGGTAGCGGCGGGTGCGGGTTTGCTGTAGCCGCCAGGTTCGGTGGGTTGCATCCCACTCTACGGCGTAGGTGGTGCTACCGCGTAGGATGAAGTCGCCTTCAGGCTCTCGGTACACTTCGCGCCAGCGACCCTTGGTACCTGGCTGGGATGTCAGCGCCGTTGGCCGTTCATAGCCAGCGAAGGCCTGGTCTGCATGCCGCGCGTTCCACTTCGATAGTTGCCGGAAACGCCCCGCGCCGGGCAAGCCCTGGCGCAGTTGCCGCGCCCTTGCCGTCGCCGACAGGCTGGCCGAGCCTGAGCTAAGGCCGGCAGGGGAAAAATCGAACAAGACGTCGGTAATGGACAGCAGCACCGAGCGTGTGGCTTCAAGGCCCTTCGTGCTTTCTCCGGATGCAAAGGCACGGCCCGCTTCGATACCGGCTTCGATCGCATCGGCCAGTGCAATCAGGCTTCCCACGAAGGGCACAAAACCCAGTGCCATACGAATGTAGCTGACCGCCGTGCCCCGGCTCTGCAAAGCGTGCTCGAATACACGGTCGGTGTTGGATACCGAACTGTTCCTGTGCGCGGTAATCATGAGGCCCAGCTCCGCCAGGTATTGGTTGGCAGTGAGCGACTGCCACGTGGGCCAAGGCGCCCGGAATTCGATCAGCCGATGGTAGCCGCGCGCTAGCGCTTGGCTGACCTTGCTTTCCAGCGCACGCGCGTCGCCTTCGAGCGCCCGACCGCACAGGTAACGGCGCAGCCTCGTGTCGATGAACAGATCTTCCAGCGCCTCGGTCGCGGCCTTCAGGGTGGAATATTGGCTGAACCCATAGCCGTCCGGCGCCTGGGGCAGGTACAACACTGCGGTGTCGGTCGTCCGGTCGTGAAGTAAAACGACCCCCGCCAGGGGGCTGCCATGGCTGTGGCTGCGCTCATCGAAAACGGTCAGCGCGGCGGGACGCATCGTGATGTTCAGCCCTTCGCTTGCCCAGGCGTCAGCGGTAGTTGCGTGAAGCGCAACGCGTACTATTTGTCGGCCCCGCGCATCGAGGCGACGCTGTTGCCAGGCAATCAGCTCGTGCATCTCGAGCATCAAGGCATACGGCTGATACAGGGCTTCACGTTCCTCAGCGAGCGCCGAAGATTCGCCCGCCTGTAGATAAACGTCAGCGAGCAAGCGTTCATAATCGCCAGCCACGTCCAGATCGGGCAAGGTCTGGCGCAGCCATGCCAGGGTTATTGTCCCCTTGATGCGGTTGGCCTGAGGATGATGTTCAGGGGTGACGCCCACTTCGAGCAATTCGAGACGCTCGGCCATTGGCTCATCGATTTGTATGAGGGCCAGATCCTCCAGCGATAGCCGTTCGGTCTCTACCGAGGGGCGCGCCACCGAATGTATCGGTGTTCCGGGGCCCGCAGCCCCGCTGATCAGTTCGCCCACCCGGATCACGCGCATAGGTAGTGTGAGCGTTACGTGGCAGGGTGCGGTGAGGTCAAATTCCCGTTCCAATCGTTCACGTAACCTTTGCTCGACGTACGCCTGACGGGTAGGTAGCGTTCGACGTAACAGGCGTTCGCTGGCCTCGAGCGCGGCCGTATACCGGATGATCAACCCGGCAAGCTCCGTGCGTACATTTGCCGGGGTGCGGTCAAGCCATGTTCGGGCCTCGTCTCCCAGGCGCAGCGATCTGCGGACTTCCTCTGCCCGCGTCAAGGCCAACAGGCGGGGAGGGTTGAGTGGGACACAAAGCGTGTCCAGCGCTTCGAGCCGCGTGCGCTCAAGCGCCCCTGTGTCGTCTTTCGCATCAAAGGTGTGTGCGGCACGAAGGGCTGCAAGCTGGTCAGTCAAAACTTCGCTGAAAGCCGTCCAGCTTGCGGGGCGAAGCTTGATTCGGCGGTTCTCGTCGGCGCCCAGGGCGTTCGCCAACGCGTTCACGACATCCCGGCTGGTGTCGTGGGCGGTCCACCCACCATGAACGCCAAAGCGGTAAAGCAATACCCTTGGTGCCTGGGAAAAGTCGGTCAATGCCGTCAGGGTGGTCAGCGTGATGGCGCCTGCCCAGCTAGCGTGCTGTTCCCCGTCGTCAACTGCGACCTTGCCCAGCAAGTAGGCCTGCGGGGGCTCGCGTCCGTCGAGCAAAGGCTGCAAGCAGTAAAGGATTGCGCGGTATTCGTTGTCGCTGAGTGTGCCAAGAAGGTGATTCAACCGGGCCTCTGCCATGGCACCTGCCAGCTGCGTTTCTCGGTACGCGCGGTTGGTCGCAGTCGCGTCTGACAGGTGATCGAGCGCCAGCAACCATTCGACGTGCTCACGGCTTTGCTCATGCAAGCCCTGAAGGTCAGTGCAGGCTGCGACCAGGGCGTCCCAGGCGCTGACAGCGTCCGCCTCGCGCCCAGGGTCGAGTCGTTGCTCGATCAGATCGTGCCATTGGTCTACACCCGTCCATAACGTGGGAGGCACAGACGGGCTGTCGTCAATGGAAGGGATAACCTCGAAAGGGTCGATCAGGGGATCGGGGGTGAACGTAATAGGCATGGGCTGGCTCCACTGAACAGGGAGCCGACATTCAAGCGGGCCGCTGGTGTTTGCCGGTGTTACTTAGTGCTTGGCTCACGATGCGCTTCGGTAAGGCGATATTTCTTGACCTTATCGAACAGGGTGGTCTTGGCCATGCCCAGAACCTGGCTGGCCTGAGTAAGGTTGCCACCGTTGGCATTCAGCGCGTCCTCGAGAAGGCCCCGCTCGAAAGCCTCCACAGCTTCGGCAAAGTTCAACCGAGAAGCCTGTGCATGGCCGTGCTTGAACAGCGGCAACCCCAGCGCGTGGCGCTCAGCCACATTGCGCAGCTCGCGCACATTGCCTGGCCAGCTGTGAGCGGCCAGCGCCGAGAGCGTGGCGGGCGTCGCCGGCGGTACCTCGCGGTCGAACCTCAGCGCGGCCTGGCGCACGAAGTGGTCGAACAGCTCGGGTATGTCCTCACGTCGTTCACGCAGCGGAGCGATGGCAAGGGTGACCACATTCAGCCGATAGTAGAAATCGCTGCGCAAGTAGCGTTCGTAATTGCCATGAATCAGGTCGGCCTTGGTAGCTGCCAGTAGACGAATATCCACGTCTACAGGCTGGTTGGAGCCGAGCCGCTCCAGGGTTCGCTCCTGCAACACGCGAAGCATCTTCACTTGAAGCGGATCGGACATGCTTTCCACCTCGTCGAGAAACAACGTACCGCCATCGGCGTGTTCAACCTTGCCTATGCGCTGCGCATTGGCACCGCCAAACACATGAGCCTCATGGCCGAAGATTTCGCTTTCGAACATCGGCTCAGGCAACGCCGCGCAATTCAAGGCAACAAAAGGCTGGGAAGCGCGTCGGCTGAAATCATGCAGGCAGCGGGCAACCAGCTCTTTCCCGGTACCCGTCTCGCCCACAATGAGCACATTGGCCGGGGTGTCGGCCACATTGCTGATGGTTTCACGCAGGCTTCTCATGGCTGCGGAACCGCCGATCAAGCGTTGGTCCAGTGCTTCGCGGCCAGCAAGCCTGCGGCGCAACGACGACACTTCAAGCGCCAATGCCCGTTGTTCCAAGGCTCGCCGCACCACCTCCACAAGCCGCTCCGGAGAAAAGGGCTTTTCCATAAAGTCGTACGCGCCCTGGCGCATGGCGTTCACCGCCAAAGGAACATCGCCGTGCCCGGTAATCAATACCACCGGAAGGCTGGCGTCGATTGCCTTCAGCCGCGCCAGCAACTGAAGGCCGTCCATGCCCGGTAACCGGATGTCACTCACTACCACGCCCTGAAAATCCGCCCCGACCCGCTCCAGCGCGAGCTCCGCGCTGGCCACGCCCTCACTGGGGATGTCCTCAAGCCCCAGGGCCTGCTGGCAACCCAGCAATACATGAGGGTCATCCTCGACGATCAATACGCTCAAAGCTGCGTTCATGGCTGGGCGTTCCCGGGCTGTGCGTTGTACAAAGGCAGAATGAGGGTGAAGCTGGCGCCAGGGGTTGCCTCGGTGTCAAGGCGCAGTTGGCCGCCGGCGGCTGCGGCCAACTGCGCCGAAAGCGTGAGCCCCAGGCCAAGCCCCTGCTCGCCGGGTTTGGTAGTGAAGAAGGGTTCAAACAAGTGGGCGCGGCTCTCGGCATCGATACCCGGGCCATTGTCACTGACGGTGAGCTGATAATGCGTTTCCATGATCTGCCCTGTTATGTCTATTCGCGGGGCCGTTTCGCCCTCGAGCGCATCGAGTGCATTACCGATCAGGTTGATAAGGATCAGTTCAAGTCGCGTCTGGTCGATGCTCACTTGCGCCGGTTCCAGCGTGCAACCCAGCGTCAACGGCCGCGCCTGCAGGCGCTGATCCAGCACGCCCCGGGCCGTATCCACCGCGACGTCAACCTGGGCGCGGCCGCTGTGTTCACTGCCCCTGGCGAATGCTCGCAGGCTGGCAATGATCCGCCCAAGGCGATCAACCAGGTCGTTGATGGTGTGAAGGTTGGTGCTGGCGACGTCAAGGCGGCCCCGCTCCAGAAAACGTACCGTGTTTCCGGATAGCGTACGCAATGCCGCCAGGGGCTGGTTCAGCTCATGGGCGATACTGGTGGACATCTGGCCAATCGCGGCGAGTTTGCCGGCCCGCACCAGATCGTCCTGGGTGCGGCGCAAGGTCTGTTCGGCGTGGCGGCGCTCGCGAATCTGCTCCTTGAGCCGTTCGTTGCTGTTGCGCAGGTCCTGGGTGCGATCGGCGATTCGCTTTTCCAGCAGGCTGTTCGCCGCCTCCAATGCCTCGCGCGCAGCCAGGCGGGTAGCGATTACCTTGCGGCGCTCGTTGCGAGCAATCAACACGATCGCCATCAGGGCAAAAGCAATGGCGGCCAGAACGCCGTGGATGATGGACTCCCGCCGCTGGTCCTTTAACGGCGTGAGCAGCGTCATGCGCCAACGCGTATCTGTGATCGACAAGCTTTGAGCGAGGTAGCGGGCGGGGCGTACATGGCCGCCGCCGTCTTCCCGATTGAGTGTAAGCCGCTCGGCTCCAGCGCTCAGCGGCTCGCGCTCAAGCGGTTGCAACTCGCTTAGCGGTGCCCAGTAGTACTGGAGGCTGCGGGCCAGGCGTTCACGATGCTCGGCATCCAGCGGCTCTACCGACTTCAGCCGGCGAGTGGCGTCGCTGGACAGGATGATGATGCCGTTCTCGTCACTGACGAAGGCTTCCAGCCGGGCTTTTTGCCAGCGTGCTTCAAGCGCGTCAAGGCGTACCTTGACCACCGCCACGCCAATCAATGTGCCGTGGTCTCGTAGCCCATGGGCCAGAAAATAACCCGCCTCGCCGGTGGTGCTTCCTACTCCGTAATAGCGCCCGGGCCGTCCCTCGATCGCATCCTTGAAGTACGGGCGGAACGACAGGTCCTCCCCTACGAAACTGTCTTGCTCACGCCAGTTGCTGCTGGCGACGACGTGGCCTTGAAGGTCCATCAGGAAAATGGCGCGGCTGGCGCTGCGGGCCTGCAGCCCGCTCAGGTAAGCATTGACTGTCTGTTGCCCTTCAGGAGTAGGGCTGGTGAGCAGATCCAGAACACTGCGCTCGAGCTCCAGCACGCTGGGAAGGTAGGTGTATTTATCGAGCTCGCTTTCGACCGCGCGGGCGTGAAGCTCCAACTGGCGAGCGCCGCTGTCTGCCTGGTTGCGCAAACCGATGGCTTCGCTCAACAGGTAGCCGGCCAGGCCTATCACGGGAATAGCCAGGGCAGCCAGTGGCAGCAGCAGCCACCGGCGAATGAATGGGGTAATCACGGCAGCGAAGATGGTATTGGCAAGCGGGGCGCCATTTCAACACAGGCACACCCGCCCGCCAATGCTGGCGGAGCTCAATGGCTCAGGCGGCGCGGTGGTTGCCGTTGCTGATAACCGCCCGAGCCAGGTAGTTCTCGAGCCCCTGCTGCGCGGCATCGTCCAGGAACAGCCCCAGCTTGGTCCGCCGCCAGAGAATGTCCTCGGCCGAGCGCGCCCATTCCTCTTGAACGAGGTAATCGACTTCGCGGCTGTAGAGGCCCTCACCAAACAGCTGGCCCAGGTCGGACAAGCGTTCGCAGCCTTCCAAAAGCTTCCAGCCGCGTGCGCCATAAGTGACGGACCACCGCGCGGCCAGGGCGGCAGGCAACCAGGGTGCGCGAGCCTGGAATGCCTCGGCCAGTGCCTTTGGCGTGGTCATGCCTTCGCCACCCGGCAATGGCGCGTTGACGGTCCAGCCTGCGCCCATTTCAGGGAAGAAGGGCTTGAGCTGCGCCATGGCCGACTCCGCCAGCTTGCGATAAGTGGTGAGCTTGCCGCCGAACACGGACAGCAGCGGCGCCTGGCCGGGCTCGTGGCTCAGAGCAAGGGTGTAGTCACGGGTGATGGCCGATGGGTTATCGGACTCGTCGTTGCACAATGGGCGCACCCCGGAATACGTACGCAGGACGTCTTCGGCGGTGAGCTGGTGCTTGAAGTGGTCATTCACCACCCTGAGGATGTAGTCCGTTTCCTCGCGCGTGATCGCAACCTTGGACGGGTCACCGGTGTACTCGCGATCGGTGGTCCCGATGATGGTGAAGCGATCAAGGTAAGGAATCGCGAACACGATGCGCTGGTCAGTGTTTTGCAAAATGTAGGCGTGCTCGCCTTCATAGAGCCGCGGGACGATCAAATGGCTGCCCTGGATCAGGCGAATGCCGTAAGGCGAGGTCAGCTTGAGGTCTTCCCGGATGAAACGGGCGACCCAAGGGCCCGCAGCATTCACCAACGCCTTGGCCCGAACAGTGTAACGCTCACCCGCGGGCCCTTCGAGCTGCACTTCCCACACGCCATTGTTGCGTTGCGCCTGAAGGCAGCGCGTACGCGTGCGTACATGGGCGCCGTGCTCGCGCGCGGCGATGGCGTTGAGGGCTACGAGCCGAGCGTCATCTACCCAGCAATCGGAGTATTCGAACCCGCGCTTGAGGTCGGCCTTGAGTGGGTTTCGCGGCCCGAAGCGCAAGCTGCGTGAGGCCGGCAGCTTTTCACGCTTGCCCAGGTGATCGTAAAGGAACAGGCCCGCGCGGATCATCCAGGCCGGCCGCAGGTGCGGCTGATGGGGGAGCACAAACCGCATGGGCTTGACGATGTGTGGCGCTTTGGCCAGCAACACTTCACGTTCAGCCAAGGCTTCTCGCACCAGGCGGAATTCGTAATGCTCCAGATAGCGCAGCCCACCATGGATCAGCTTGCTGCTGGCTGATGACGTATGGCTGGCCAGATCGTCCTTTTCGCAAAGGAACACCGACAGCCCACGGCCAGCGGCATCCGCAGCGATGCCCACGCCATTGATACCGCCGCCGATCACCGCAACGTCGTAAAGGGTTTCGGTCGAAGCTGAGGTATCGGGCATGTGGGCCTCCAGGCGGATTCGAAATTTATCCGAACATCAAATGTTCATTTTCGAAAATGGTAGCCCAACATTCGCGCAGCCGCTACCCAATGATGATTGAAAATCTTCATCGGGTGAGCGGAAAACAACAATTATGAAAATGCGAGGAACCTTTGACCGGGGCTGAGCTTCACACCACGTCCAGGCGCACCTTGTGCTGGTTGAGCTGCTGAACAAGGGCCGGGGCTGGCGCGCTGTCCGTTACCAGGCAGTCGATCAGGGCGATCGAGCCCAGCCGTACCATGGCATTGCGGCCGAACTTGCTGGAGTCCGCCGCGAGGATGACCTGGCGCGCGTTGGCGATAATCGCTTGGGAGACCCGTACTTCCTGGTAATCGAAATCCAGCAGGCTGCCGTCTTCCTCGTCGATCCCACTGATGCCTACCAGTGCGTAATCCACCTTGAACTGGCTGATGAAGTCCACGCATGCCTGGCCCACCACGCCGCCGTCACGCCTTACGGTACCGCCGGCCAACAGCACCTCGAAATCCTCCTTTCCACTGAGGATGGACGCCACATGGATATTGTTGGTGATGATCTTCAGCTGGTTGTGGTTGAGCAAAGCGCGGGCGATGGATTCGGTGGTGGTACCGATATTGATGAACAGCGAAGCGTGGTCCGGGACCTGAGCCGCGATGGCTTCGGCGATCCGTTGTTTTTCATCGCGCATCTGGTCGGCGCGCATGGCGTATGCGGTGTTTTCGATGCTGGAATCGTAGGCAGCACCACCGTGGTAGCGGCGCAACAGCCCGCCCTCGGCAAGCTGGTTGATATCCCGGCGAATGGTTTGAGGCGTGACCACGAACAGTTGAGCCATCTCTTCGATGCTCACGTAGCCGCGCTCTCGCACCAGTTCGATGATCTGCTGCTGACGGGGGGGCAGGTTCATGGGAAGTCCTTGTCGCAGTAACAAAATTTTCCCATGATGCCGCAGCGCCCCCCGGTTTCGCTAGCCCGGTGCGGGCAGGGTGATCATTCGGCCCAGCCGCGGGTGCGCTCGACCGCCCGTTGCCAGCCCGCATAACTGGCCTGCCGCTGAGCTTCGTCTATCTGTGGCGTGAACGTACGTTCGATCACCGCCTTGTTGCGCAGCTCATCCAGGCTACCCCAGAAGCCAGAGGCCAGGCCCGCCAGATACGCTGCGCCCAGGGCCGTGGTCTCGCGCATTTGCGGCCGCTCCACCGGTGTGCCGAGGATGTCGGCCTGGAATTGCATCAGGAAGTTGTTGGCCACCGCGCCGCCATCCACCCGCAGTGCACTCAACCGTGCACCGGCATCCTGCTGCATGGCATCGAGTACATCACGGGTTTGATAGGCGATGGATTCCAGCGCGGCGCGAATGATGTGGTCCACCTTCACGCCACGGGTCAGGCCGAACAGCGCACCGCGAGCGTACGGGTCCCAGTAGGGCGCGCCCAGGCCTGTGAAGGCGGGCACCAGGTAAACGCCATTGCTGTCCTTTACCTTGGTGGCGAAATACTCGGTATCGAGGGCGTCATTGACTACCTTCAGCTCATCGCGCAACCACTGCACGGTGGAGCCCCCGTTGAACACCGCGCCTTCCAGTGCGTAAGCCACTTCGCCACGCGGGCCGCAAGCGAGGGTAGTGAGCAGGCCATGGCGGGACGATACCGCTTTGCTGCCGGTGTTCATCAACAGGAAGCAGCCCGTGCCGTAGGTGTTCTTGGCCTCGCCCGGGTTGACACACATCTGGCCGAATAGCGCGGCCTGCTGATCGCCGGCAATACCTGCGATGTCGATACCGCTTTTGGTCTGGCCATACACTTCAGACGACGAACGCACCTGCGGCAGCATCTGCTCAGGGATGTCCAGCACCTCCAGCATCCGCTTGTCCCACTGCAGCGTATGGATGTTGAACATCAAGGTGCGGGAAGCGTTGGTATAGTCGGTGACATGCACCTTGCCGCCAGTGAATTTCCAGATCAGCCAGGTATCCACCGTCCCGAACAGCAATTCGCCGCGCCGTGCGCGTTCGCGGCTTCCTTCCACATGGTCGAGAATCCACTTGACCTTGGTACCGGAAAAATAGGGGTCGATGACCAGGCCCGTGGTTTCGCGGATGTAATCCTCAAAGCCGTCGCGCTTGAGCTGTTCGCAGATTTCGGTACTGCGCCTGCATTGCCAGACGACAGCGTTATGGATCGGGCGGCCGGACGCTTTGTCCCATACCACGACGGTTTCCCGTTGGTTGGTAATGCCCAGTGCCGCCACCTGGGCATGGCTGAGGCCGGCTTGGGCGAGGGCTTCCACCATGGTCGCGCTTTGCGTGGCGAAGATTTCCATCGGGTCATGCTCTACCCACCCAGGTTGAGGATAGTGCTGAGCGAACTCTCGCTGGGCAGAGCAGACAACGTTGGCATCCCGGTCGAAGATGATTGCGCGGGAACTGGTAGTGCCTTGGTCAAGGGCGATGATGTAATTCTTGTCGTTCATGGCGGTTGCCTTGATTGTTGTTGGTTGGGTCGACTGTCACGCAGGTCAGGTCAGGACACGCGCGCATCGGCCTCTTTTGCGGGATCTTCGGCCGTGCTGGAAGTATGGCTTGCAGGGGAGGCGACCGGGAGATGGCGCGCCAGCAGCAGGCGATAGCTCACTGCCCCGAAGCATGCGCCCAGAATGGGAGCGGCGATGGGGATCACGAAGTAGGGAAGCTCGCGGCCACCGGTGAAGGCAATGTCGCCCCAGCCGGCCAGGAAGGTCATCAGCTTGGGGCCAAAATCCCGTGCCGGGTTCATGGCGAAGCCGGTCAGCGGCCCCATGGCGCTACCGATGACGGCAATCAGCAGCCCGATCAGCAGGGGGGCCAGAGGCCCACGCGGCAGGCCATTGTTGTCATCGGTAAGCGCCATGATGACGGCCATCAGGATGGCAGTGATCACCGCTTCCACAAGGAACGCCTGGCCATCGCTCAGCGCCGCGTTGGGGTAGGTAGAGAAGACGCTTGCCAGCTCCAGGCTCGCCTCGGTGCCACGTACCATCTGATGCGCGTGTTCATATTCGAAAAAAAGCGCGCTGTACAGGGTATATACCAAGGCTGCTCCGCAGAACGCGCCTGCCACCTGCGCAACGATATAAAACGGCAGCTTGCGCCGCTCGAAATCACCGAACAGGCACAGGGCAATACTGACGGCCGGGTTGAGATGCGCACCGGATACTCCAGCCGTAAGGTAGATCGCCATGCTTACGCCTACGCCCCAGATCACGCTGATTTCCCATAACCCGAAACTGGCGCCGGCAACCTTGAGAGCCGCGACGCAGCCGGTGCCGAAGAAGATCAGCAGGGCGGTGCCCAGGAACTCGGCCGTGCATTGGCCGGACAGCAGGGGCTTGCTTGCATCGTTGTACATCCAGTACCTCATTTTTGTTGTTGTTCAGCGTACCGTCACGCGGCGTGGCCACAAAATCAGCCGGCGACGTTCTCGGACGGAATAGACGAACTCAAGGCAAAAAGGTTCTGCCCTGCATTCGTAAACGAAAAAATATAACCAGTAAATGCGTATGTAAAGATCGGATTCGAACCTTTTTGAGTCAAAACCTTGCCCGAGCACGGGGGCCGCGCCAATTCGCGTCTTTGCATATAAGCTTGGGCTTCAAATCGTTGCTTCGGTTGCCGTCGAAACCATGACCCCCGCCATTGACCTGTTGAAGAAACACCGCGTCACCTATCAGGTCCATGCTTATGAGCATGATCCCAAAGCGCCTTCCTACGGGCTCGAAGCTGCCGAGAAGCTCGGGCTGGAGCCTGAGCGGGTATTCAAGACATTGCTTGCCGCCAGCGAGCGGCATGAGCTGCTGGTCGCAGTAGTGCCGGTGGTGGGGAGCCTGGACCTCAAGGCACTGGCCCAGGCTGCCGGGGTGAAGAAGTGTGACATGGCAGATCCTTTGGCCGCTCAGCGAGCCACGGGCTATCTGCTAGGGGGTATCAGCCCCCTGGGGCAAAAGAAACGCCTGCGCACGTTCATCGACGCGCGCGCAAGCGGCTTCGAAACTATATTCGTCAGTGCAGGGCGACGTGGCTTGGAAGTTGAACTGCCCGCCAGTGCATTGGCCACTCTCACTACAGCTGCGTTCGCGGCTATAGGGAAAGGCTGAGCGGGTAGACGGTGGAGTGCATCAGGGGGGTGTATGCATCTGGAGTATCACCAGGTTGATGTGTTTTCGAGCGGCCCCTTTGGCGGCAATCCGACCATTGTGTATCGCCTGGACCGCTGGCTGCCCGATGAGCTGCTGCAGCGGATAGCCACTGAACATAACCTTTCACAAACCGCTTTCGTGGTTCGCGAGGGAGGAGGGTGGCGCATCCGCTGGTTTACCCCGCGTGTGGAGGTGCCACTGTGCGGTCATGCCACGTTGGCCGCAGCCCATGTGCTGCAGCTGATCTACGCTGAAGCGTCAGACACGCTGGAGTTCATCAGCCGCAGCGGCCCACTCATCGTGAGCCGTGACAGCGAGCGCTTGTGGCTGGACCTGCCAGCCCAATACCCCGACGAGGAGGGTGTAAGCCTGGAGGTCCAGCGTGCCTTGGGCGTGGATATCATCGACGTGCTAGGCGCCAATGAGTTGTTCGTGGTGCTGGAGTCCGAGGCGGCGGTGCGTGCCTGCCAGCCCGACTTCGCGGCCTTGGGGCGGCTGATGTGGATCGGGGTAGTGATTACCGCGCGAGGTGAGCAGCACGACTTTGTCTCCCGGTTTTTCGCGCCCCGCCTGGGCATTCCAGAAGACGCTGTAACGGGCACAACTCACTGTAGCCTGGTCCCATACTGGGCCCGGCGGCTTCGCAAGAACACGCTCAGCGCGTACCAGTGCTCCCGGCGCGGTGGCCAACTGGCCTGCCGGTTGGAGGGTGAGCGGGTTCACATCGGGGGCCAGGTAACGCTGATGGCTTCCGGGCGGTTGCTCGCGGGGGTGGGTGCGGAGCAGGGAGCCGCCTGAGCGGCGATGCCAGGATGGTTTACAGGTGTGCCGGAACGCTGCCAGGCGCTTCGAACAGCACCAGATGCTCGGCCGCGACAGCGATGCCTACGGCTTCGCCGACAGGGTAATCCGCATGGCTGGGGAACAATGCTTCGACCTGGCTTCCCGTGGGTAAGCGTAACTGATAGAGGGTGGATGCCCCCAGGAAGCTCTTGCCGGTGATTTTCCCTCGCAGGCTGCTGTCGGGTGCCAGCACGATATCATCGGGGCGCAGCAGCACGTCCACCGCAGCACTGGTGGGCCACCCGTAAGAGCGGTGACCGCGCAGTTCGCCCAGTTCGGTATGAACCGTGGTAGGGCTGGTGAGCTCACCGCGGATGAAATATCCCTGGCCGATGAAACTGGCCACAAAAGGCGTTTGCGGCTGATGGTACAGGTTGTAGGGCGTATCCCATTGCTCAAGGTTCCCCCGGCGGAAAACCCCGACCTTGTCGCTCACCGCGAAGGCTTCTTCCTGGTCGTGGGTCACCAGGATCGCACTGATGCCACGGCCCTTCAGGATATCGCGGACCTCGCGGCTCAGGCGGCGGCGCAGTTCCACATCAAGGTTGGAGAAGGGCTCATCGAGCAATAGCAGCTGGGGCTCGGGGGCCAACGCCCGAGCAAGGGCGACGCGTTGCTGCTGCCCACCGGACAGCTCGTGGGGGAAGCGTTCTCCCAACCCTTGCAACTTCACCAGTTCCAGCATCTCGTTGATCACCTGGGGGGCGTCGGCGCGCTTGCCCAGGCCGAACGCTATATTCCGGGCGACGGTAAGGTGGGGGAACAGGGCGTAGTCCTGGAACACCATCCCGATACGGCGTTTTTCCGGGGCCAGGGTGTAGCCGTGGCTGGAGATCACTTCGCCGGCAAGGCGAATCTCTCCTTCGTGCACAGGCTCGAAGCCGGCAATGGCTCGCAGCGTGGTGGTTTTGCCACAGCCGGAGGCTCCGAGAAGGCAGCCGATTTCGCCCGGGGCAAGGTGCAGGTCGAGGTTCTGGACAACGCGTTGGCCTGCATAACCACAGGCCAGGGCGTTCAAGCTCAATAATGCGGAAGCGTTCATTCGGCTCGGATGGCAGGTTTGACGAGGTATTCAAGCAGCGCTTTCTGGGCGTGCAGGCGGTTTTCTGCCTGATCCCAAGCGACCGATCGCGGATCGTCGAGCAGATCGTGGCTGATCTCTTCGCCGCGGTGGGCAGGCAGGCAGTGCATGAATACCACGTCCGGAGCGGCCAGATCGAGCAGTTCCTTGGTGACCTGGTAAGGCTTGAAGCGCGCCAGGCGCTGTTGCGCTTCATCCTCCTGGCCCATGGAGGTCCACACGTCGGTGCTGACGAGGTGAGCACCGCGGACCGCCTCGCGAGGGTCGCGGAGCACTGTCACACGATCCCCGGCCTGGGCCAGGAAGCGCGCATCTGGCTCATACCCTTCGGGACATGCCACATTCAGGTGAAAATCGAATTGCACGGCAGCTTCGATGTAGCTGTTGCACATATTGTTGCCATCGCCGATCCACGCCACGGTCTTGCCCTGAATGGAGCCGCGATGTTCGAGGTAGGTTTGCATGTCTGCCAGCAATTGGCAGGGATGCGAATCATCCGATAGCCCGTTGATAACCGGTACGCGGGAATTTGCCGCGAACGTCGTTACGGTGGAGTGAGCGAAGGTGCGGATCATCACGGCGTCGAGCATGCTCGACATCACGATGGCGGAATCTTCGACGGGTTCGCCACGGCCCAGCTGCGTGTCTCGCGATGACAGGAAGATTGCCTGGCCGCCGAGCTGAATCATCCCCGCCTCGAAGGACACGCGCGTGCGCGTTGAGGATTTTTCGAAAATCATCCCCAGTACGCGGTTTTTCAGCGGCTCGTGCAGCACGCCTCGGTCGCGCAGGCCTTTGAGCTCGATTCCTCGGCGAATCACCCGCGAGAGTTCGTCGGGGCTGAGATCCATAAGGGAAAGAAAGTGCCTGGCGCTCATTTTGACTACCTTTTTGCAACATGCCGGACACAGGGCCGCGCTGACCCTGGGGAGGCGAGCACCTGTCGGCGAAGGCCGCACGGGGCGGCGAATCGTTAAGGAGGACGCGATGGTATAAAAAAATGTCGCCTATTACCAACGGCTGTCACAGATTTTCAACGCCATACCATTGCCGGGCATGTCACCATGCCATTCGTCGCTATCGGGGTGAACGCCGGCCGCAGGGTGGAGTCCGTTTCTTGAGGGGTGTCACATCAAACAGGCTGCTTTGACGTGACAGCATTCCACAACGCTCTGCCGTGGGTGATAATGCGCCCCACGCGACACAGGGAGTCCCGAATGGAAGCGAAGGAAAAACAGTTGATGGAGTTGCTTGGGTTAACGGCCCGCACGCTGACCCATCTCACCGCAGCGATCACCACCATGTCATTCGAGTTGCTACGAAGCGAAGACAAGATAGCCCGCGAGACGGGTCGGCGCATGATCGATCGAATGGCGACAATCAGCTCGGAGCTGGACGCCCACTGGCAGATCATCGGCGAGATGACCGGCGTAAATGTTTCGCAGGACGAAGTCGAAACCATTATCGAGATCGAAATGCTCAGTCCGCCTTCCGGCAATGCGATGCAGTAGGCGTTGCTGTCTGGAGCAGGTGGAACAGCAGGCCAGCCCGGTGAAGACCGAGCGTTGCACTCGGCTTTCCGTTACAATGGCGGCACGTGTCGACGCGCAGGTGTCGAGTAGCCAAGCCTGAGGTGCCCATGGATATCATTGAAACCATCAAAGACCAGATCGCCAGCAACACCGTCCTGCTCTACATGAAGGGCTCGCCCAACGCTCCGCAATGCGGCTTCTCCGCACGTGCGGTGCAAGCGATCATGGGTTGCGGCGAGAAATTCGCTTATGTGGATATTCTTCAGAATCCCGAAATTCGCGCCAACCTGCCCAAGTACGCCAACTGGCCTACGTTCCCGCAGCTGTGGGTAGCGGGCGAACTGGTAGGCGGCAGCGATATCGTTGCCGAGATGGCGGCCAATGGCGAGCTGCAAACCCTGATCAAAGGCGCTGTCGCCAAAACGGCAGAGCCTCAGGCCGGCGCATGAATGCCTGACGGCAGCCTGGAATAAAAAGCCCCGCACTGGCGGGGCTTTTTAATTGCGCTCGGGAACATCAGGCGTCTTCGTCGCCCATTCCGGATTGCAGGTAGTTTTCGATGCCGATCTTGTCGATCAGGCCCAGCTGGGTTTCCAGCCAGTCGATGTGTTCTTCCTCGGATTCGAGGATATCCTCGAGCAGGTCCCGGCTACCGTAATCCCCTACGGTTTCGCAGTGGGCGATGGCGGCGCGCAAGTCCATTACGCCTTTCTGCTCAAGCTTCAGGTCGCATTCGAGCATCTCGCGGGTATGCTCACCGATCAACAGCTTGCCCAGCTCTTGAACGTTGGGAATACCTTCCAGGAACAGAATCCGCTTGATGAGCTTGTCGGCGTGTTTCATCTCATCGATGGACTCGTCGTACTCGTGCTTGCCGAGCTTGTTAAGGCCCCAGTCTTCGTACATGCGCGCATGCAGGAAATACTGATTGATGGCGATCAGCTCGTTGCCGAGAACACGATTGAGATGCTGTATGACGCTGACGTCACCTTTCATGATTTTTGCCTGTGCAGGTGCAGATGCCCGAAAGTTTGCGCGCCGGAAAAGGCGGTGTCAAACGGGCATTTGCAGCACAAACCATCGCGAATGTGAACGGCAATGGAAGGAATTTGCGTTAAACCGCCAATGGGAAAGCGAATGAAAAGCAGGCGGTTTGGTCAGGCAGCCGTGAACTCTGCTGGAAAGGTCGAAACGGCTTGGGCAGTGCGGACTTCCGCGAGGGTGTCACGAACCACTTCCTTGGCAAGGCAGGCGCATTTCCCGCACTGGCTGGCTACCCCTGTAGCCTGGCGGACTTCCCGATAACTGCAGCAGCCTTCATAGATGGCTTCACGGATCTGACCGTCGGTAACACCTGTGCAGAGGCAAACATACATATCGCTGGCACCGTCGCTGTATGACTCGAATGCCCGGATCTTAATGTTAATGAGAATGCGTGTCAAAACGACAAGGAGAGATTGAAGCGCCGGGCGATGAAAGGTACCCGGCGCTTGTCATGAAATCAGGCGTCGAAATCGCGCCAGCCACCCATGTCCTTCCAGCGGTTCACGATGCCGCAGAACAGCTCGGCGGTTTTCTCGGTGTCGTAGCGGGCCGAGTGGGCCTCGCGCCCGTCGAAGTCGATGTCCGCGCTCTGGCACGCCTTCGCCAGAACCGTCTGCCCATAAGCCAGCCCGGCAAGCGTAGCGGTGTCGAAGCTGGAGAACGGATGGAACGGGTTGCGCTTGAGGTCGTTGCGGGCGACCGCCGCATTGAGGAAGCCAAGATCGAAACTGCTGTTGTGGCCCACCAGGATCGCGCGCTTGCAACCATTGGCCTTGAGCGCCTTGCGCACGCCGCGGAAGATATCCGTGAGCGCGCTTTCCTCGCTCACTGCCATGCGCAGCGGGTGGTCGAGCTTGATACCGGTGAACTCAAGCGCGGCCGCCTCGATGTTAGCGCCGGCGAACGGCTCTACACGGAAGAACCAGGTATGGTCCGGAAACACAAAGCCCTTTTCGTCCATCCCGATCGTGGTCGCTGCAATTTCCAGCAACGCGTCGGTGGCGCTGTTGAAACCACCGGTTTCCACATCCACCACTACCGGCAGATAGCCCCGAAAGCGAGCCGCCATGGGGTGGCGGCTGCTGGATGAGGACGGGCCGTCGAGGTCGTCTTCGAATTGGTCTTCGCTCACGCTTGTGTCTCCACTACTCGCCACTGCAGGGCTTCACCCGCACGCAGGGGCACGACTTCATGTTCGCCGAAGGCCAGGGCCGACGGCGCTATCCAGCTTTCGCGGGCAAGGGTGATCTTCGAGGTATTGACCGGCAGGCCATAGAACCGGGGCCCGTGCAGGCTGGCGAAACCTTCCAGCTGATCAAGCCTGCCCGCCTGATCGAAGGCCTCGGCATACAGCTCGATCGCGGCATAGGCGGTGTAGCAACCCGCGCAACCGCAGGCGGCTTCCTTGGCATGACGTGCATGAGGCGCAGAATCGGTACCCAGAAAGAACTTCGTATTGCCGCTGGTAGCGGCTTCGATCAACGCGTCCTGATGGGTATTGCGCTTGAGGATCGGCAAGCAATAGAAGTGCGGCCGAATGCCTCCGACCAGCATGTGGTTGCGGTTGTACAGCAGATGGTGGGCGGTAATGGTGGCGCCCACGTTGCTGTTGGCAGCGTTCACGAACGCAACCGCGTCAGCGGTAGTGATGTGCTCGAACACCACCTTGAGCGTGGGAAAGCGCGCGACGATCCGGCTCATGTGTTCGTCGATGAAGGCTTTTTCGCGATCGAAGACGTCGATATCCGCGTGGGTCACTTCACCGTGCACCAGCAGCGGCATGCCTTCCTCGGCCATGGCTTCAAGCACCGGGAACAACCGATCGATGGACGTTACACCGGAATCGGAGTTGGTGGTTGCGCCTGCCGGGTACAGCTTGGCGGCATGTACATAACCACTGGCCTTGGCCGACCGGATGTCATCGGGCTGGGTACGGTCGGTGAGGTAGAGCACCATCAAAGGTTCGAAAGCGCTGCCGGCCGGGCGAGCGGCCAGGATGCGCTGACGATACTCGCCCGCCTGCTCGGCGTTACGCACCGGTGGCACAAGGTTGGGCATGATGATTGCGCGGCCGAAGTTGCGCGCGACGTCGGCAACGGTCTGGGCCAGGGCGGTGCCGTCGCGTAGGTGAATGTGCCAGTCGTCTGGACGTAGCAGGGTAATGCGGTCGGACATGAAAGGTACCAGGCGGGTCGAACTCATGGGGGCGCCGGCAGCGAAGCGGGTACGGCGAAACCGCAGCCCTGGCCGAGCGCGGCCCGGCCAGGCGCTGCCATCGCCGAGGCGTCGCTGCTAGCTGCCAGTATGACGGGCTTGGGCGAATGCTACCGGAAAAGCCTCGTGGCAGCATCCGCTATCAAGTTTGACGCGAGACGACCGATACGCAGTGGGTACGTAGTCATCTGCACCGGAGTCCGCCGTGGGCCATCGTTTCCTTGCCTGTTTATCCTTGATCGCCTGTGGCCTCGCTACAGCGCCGGCGATGGCGTTCACCTTCCAGACAAGGCTGGAAAATGTGGAGTGGAAGGTCGAGGGCGATGCCTTCGAATGCCGCTTGAGCCAGCCAGTCGCTGATTTCGGCGAAGGCCAGTTCGTTCGCCGGGCTGGCGAAAAAGTGGTGTTCCGCCTTAATACCAGCATTGCCGCGCTGGGGACGGGCAGCGCCACACTGATGGCCGCTGCGGCGCCTTGGCAGCCGGGCAGGGCAGACATCAGTCTTGGCGCGGCGCGTCTGAGCGGTGGGCCTGTTGTGCTGACGTCCAGTCAAGGACAGGCCAGCGGCCTTATCAGCGGGCTGATGGAAGGTCGCAGCACGGTGGTGCGCACTGTCTCCAGCGAGACGGGGCAGCCAATGGAAGTACGCCTGTTGCCGGTCAAATTCACCAAGGCATGGAATGACTATCAAGCGTGCACGGCAAAGCTGTTGCCGATGAATTTCGATCAGGTGCGCATGAGCCAGATTCCCTTCCCGGGCACCGGTGTGGACCTGAGTGCGGGGGCCAAGGCGCGCCTGGACACTATCCTGGCGTTCATGAAGGCAGATCCTGCGGTCAACCATATCGAACTGGATGGGCATTCGGACAACAGCGGCAATCGCCTCACCAACCGCGAATTGTCGCGCCGACGAGCGCTGGCTGTGGCCGACTACCTCAAAGCCCATGGCGTGCCGGAAGAGCGCATCGACGTGCGCTTCCACGGCGAGCAGTACCCCCTGGTGCCCAACAACTCCGCTGCCAACCGTGCCCGTAACCGGCGGGTGAACATCGAGCTTGCGAAAAAACCGGTGGCTGATGTTGCGCCGGCCCCTGCGGTTGCACCAACCGAGGCAGCACCAGCGCCGGCCGCCGCGCCAGCACCCGCAAGCGCACCGGCGGCGGTGCCTGCCTCTGCTCCGGCTGCAGGCAAACCGGCCGCGAAGGGCTGAAGACCGCGCGAATGGCCGCGTTTATTGTCGCTTCACTAACAGTGCCTGTCGCGCTACTGTAATTCCACGGCGGTCGGCGGTAGAATCGGCGGCTTTCAGCAAAACCCCGTGGAGTGATGGCATGGCGGACGTAAAAAAGGTCGTTCTGGCATATTCCGGCGGCCTGGACACCTCGGTGATCCTCAAGTGGCTGCAGGATACCTACAACTGCGAAGTGGTGACCTTCACCGCTGACCTGGGCCAGGGCGAGGAAGTCGAGCCCGCGCGTGCCAAGGCCCAGGCAATGGGCGTGAAAGAGGTATACATCGACGACCTGCGCGAAGAATTCGTGCGTGATTTCGTATTCCCGATGTTCCGCGCCAATACCGTATACGAAGGCGAGTACCTGCTGGGTACGTCGATCGCCCGTCCGCTGATTGCCAAGCGCCTGATCGAAATCGCCAACGAAACCGGCGCGGATGCCATCAGCCATGGTGCTACCGGCAAGGGCAATGATCAAGTGCGCTTCGAGTTGGGCGCCTACGCGCTCAAGCCGGGCGTGAAGGTGATCGCTCCGTGGCGTGAATGGGACTTGTTGTCCCGCGAGAAGCTGATGGATTACGCCGAGAAGCACGCTATCCCGATCGAGCGCCACGGCAAGAAGAAGTCCCCGTACTCGATGGATGCCAACCTGCTGCACATCTCCTACGAAGGCGGTGTGCTGGAAGACACCTGGACCGAGCACGAAGAGGATATGTGGCGTTGGACGGTTTCACCCGAGGCCGCGCCGAATACGCCGACCTATCTGGAATTGACCTACCGCAACGGCGATATCGTCGCTATCGACGGCGTGGAAAAAAGCCCGGCAACCGTGCTGGCTGACCTCAACCGCATCGGTGGCGAGAACGGTATCGGCCGTCTCGATATCGTCGAAAACCGCTATGTGGGCATGAAATCCCGCGGCTGCTACGAAACCCCCGGCGGCACCATCATGCTCAAGGCGCACCGGGCGATCGAGTCGATCACCCTCGACCGCGAAGTCGCTCACCTCAAGGATGAGCTGATGCCGCGTTATGCCAGCCTGATCTACACCGGTTACTGGTGGAGCCCCGAGCGGCTGATGCTGCAGCAGATGATCGATGCCTCCCAGGCCCATGTGAATGGGGTAGTGCGCCTGAAGCTGTACAAAGGCAACGTCATCGTTGTAGGTCGCAAATCCGATGATTCGCTGTTCGATGCCACCATCGCGACCTTCGAGGAGGACGGTGGGGCCTACAACCAGGCGGACGCCGCAGGCTTCATCAAGCTCAACGCTTTGCGCATGAGGATTGCCGCAAACAAAGGCCGCCACCTCGGTTGAGGTGCGTACGTGCCATACAAGAACCGCGGCCTGGGCCGCGGTTTTTTTTCAGGTTCGTTTCAGCAACATCAGGCCACACGGCTTCGCTTGCGTCCCCTCTTCATGGGTGCCTTGGGCCCATTCCTGTACCAGAGTAAACAACGCCTTGCGTTCTAGTTCATCAACGTTATCCACGATCTGTAATTCGACCGACACGGGTTTCAGGCCACTATCGGCAGTGCTGTGCGCAGGCGAAAGCGAAGGCGAGGCGGGCGTGCCAGGAAGGGCAGGCTTGGCGGTTGTCTCGGGGCACTCAATGGCTGCTGCTTCTGGGATGCCGGGTTCTTCCTGGTATCGGGCTTGCGGGTCAGCGTTTCCGGCTGTGAAAGCCTGCCGGTTGAAATTCAAGGTTATGAAAAAAAGAGCGGTCAGAAACGGGGGGAAGCCTACAAGGAACCAGACGAATACCTGCTGGTTGCGCACGTCGAGCAGGGGGAGGCTGGCCAGGGCAGAGGCTTCGGTGGTGGCGGCAAGCACTGCGATAAGTGCAAGGGGGTTATTGATGGAGTGGGCCGAAATATTCATGGTCATTCCTTGTCCTTGGAAGGCGACCGTTGCGGTCTCGATACCAGCATAGGGCTTGCCCGGCAGGTTCCCGCACTAGATAACGCTAGAGCGAAGTGATGCCCTTTTAACCGAAGTTATCCGTAAAACCGGTAACCTGTAACAGGTTGACAGCTTAAAACCGGGCGCCGCAATTGATGTCCGGGGAAGGGGCGTGTAACGTTCCCGACTCATTGCCATGCACGCCGCATCCAGGAATCGAACGCTCGGGGTTAGTTGTAGGATATTTCGATCACGCATGTAAGGAGAATCTTAGACTCCACTAACCAGCAATTCCGGTAACACCTGCCACTGAAAACTGGGCTATGTTTCCTTGCTCCACAATAAACAGTAACAATCGGATTAGCTCATGAACAAAGTACTCATCGTGGATGACCATCCCGTGATACGCCTGGCGGTACGTATGTTAATGGAACGCCATGGTTACGATGTCGTCGGCGAAACCGACAACGGCGCGGATGCACTGCAACTGGCCCGCGAAGCGCAGCCCGATATCGTTATCCTGGATATTGGTATCCCCAGGCTGGATGGATTGGAAGTCATCAGCCGCCTTACCGCGGGCTCAATTTCGCACATGCGTGTGCTGGTACTCACTTCCCAGGCGCCCGGTCACTTTTCGATGCGGTGCATGCAGGCGGGGGCGGCGGGCTATGTGTGCAAACAGCAGGATCTCACGGAGTTGTTGAGCGCGATCAAGGCAGTATTGTCGGGTTACAGCTATTTTCCCAACCAGGCACTGCATCCAGTTCGCAGCCATATGGGGAACGTGAGCGAGAAGGAATTAGTGCAGCGGCTGTCCAGTCGGGAAATGATGGTCTTGCAACAACTGGCGCGGGGGCGCACGAACAAGCAGATTGCCGATGCGATGCTGCTCAGCAACAAGACTGTCAGCACCTATAAAACCCGGCTGCTCATGAAGCTCAACGCCAAATCTCTGGTGGACCTGGTAGAGGTCGCCCAGCGCAACGGGATCGTCGGTTAGCCAATCGATGGGCAGGGCCCCGGTAAAGGGGCCGCCAGAGCGGTGGCTCCCCAGGCAGCGGCCTTCGCAGCCGGCTAGAAATCGAAGTTGTAGTCGTCCAGCTGTTTCTGCAGGCGTCGCTCTTCCAGCAGATTGTCGATGGTCCGGCGCTTGCTCAGGTTGGTCTTGGTTACCTCTACCACCGGCTCGACCTCATCGGCGTCGATTACAACAAAATCTTCGTCCACCACTTCCAGCTCTTCTTTCTCTGTCGTCATTCGTCCACTCCAGCCTGGCAGGCATCCACGGGGCGCTCTTCGCGCACCTTATATCGGCAAATCCAGGGTGGGTAAAAGAGATTTTTTCAATCGTGAACATAGCGCCGCAACGGTTTTTTCAATCGTCGGACGTTTTTGCCTTGTACTCGCACAGATCCTCGATACGGCAGCTACCGCAACGAGGCTTGCGGGCCTGACAAACGTAACGCCCGTGGAGGATGAGCCAGTGGTGGGCGTCAAGCAGGTAGGGTTTTGGCACATGCCGCAGTAGTGCCATTTCTACCTCGACCACGTTTTTACCAGGGGCTATGCGCGTGCGGTTGCTCACCCGGAATATATGGGTGTCCACCGCCATCGTGAGCTGACGGAACGCGGTGTTGAGTACTACGTTCGCCGTTTTGCGCCCTACGCCTGGCAAGGCTTCCAACGCTTCACGGCTTTCTGGCACTACACCACCATGCTGTTCGACCAGCATGCGGCAAGTTGCTATGACGTTTTTCGCCTTGCTGTTGTAAAGGCCGATGGTCTTGATGTAGTCCGAAAGCCCTTCCACCCCCAGGGCCAGAATGGCTTCGGGGGTGTTGGCGACCGGAAACAAGCGGGCCGTGGCCTTGTTCACGCCCACATCCGTGGACTGCGCCGACAGAATGACCGCGATCAACAACTCGAACGCGGTGGTATACGCCAGCTCTGTCCGAGGTTCAGGATTGTCTTCGTGAAAGCGGCGGAAAATCTCCAGCCGCTTGGCAGCATTCATCGGTCGGGTCCTTGCAGGTACTTATTTGATCCGCTGCCCAGGCTTGGCGCCGCTGTCCGGGCTCAGCAGGTAGATCTCCGAACCGCCAGGGCCGGCCGCCAGCACCATGCCTTCGGACACCCCGAAGCGCATTTTGCGTGCCTTGAGGTTGGCGATCATCATGGTCAGGCGGCCTTCCAATGCTGCCGGATCAGGATAGGCACTCTTGATACCCGAGAAGACATTCCGCTGCTCGTCGCCCAGGTCCAGCGTAAGGCGTAGCAGCTTGTCCGCGCCTTCCACCGCTTCGGCCTTCAAGATACGCGCTACGCGCAGATCGACTGCAGCGAAGGCGTCGAAGTCGATCTCCGAAGCCAGCGGGTCGGCTACCAGCTCGCCGTTGCCTGTTGGTGCCGCCGGTGCGGTAGGCGCCAGGTTTTCCCGCGAGGCCTCCACCATGGCTTCCACCCGCGCCGGGTCGATACGCGTCATCAGCGGCTTGAAAGCATTGAGCGGATGGTCGGCCAGCAGGGTATGGTGATCGTCCCAACGAAGCGGTTCCACATTGAGAAACGCTTCGGCATCGGCGGCCAGGGTAGGCAGCACCGGCTTTAGGTAGATCATCAGCAAGCGGAACAGATTGACGCCAACCGCACAGATTGCCTGCACCTCGGCCTGTTTGCCGTCCTGCTTGGCCAGGGCCCAGGGCGCCTTGTCAGCGATCCAGGCATTGGCGCGATCGGCCAGCGCCATGATTTCCCGCATGGCCCGCGCGAAGTCGCGGTTTTCATAGGCGTCCGCGATAGCTGGGGCGGCCGCCACGAATGCGGCGGTCAGTTCCGGTTCGGCGTTGCCGGCCACCAGGCGGCCAGCGTTGCCCTTGTGGATGAACCCGGCGCAGCGGCTGGCGATGTTCACCACCTTGCCGATCAGGTCGGAATTGACCTTTTGCACGAAGTCTTCAAGGTTCATGTCCAGGTCGTCCACGCCGCGGCCCAGCTTGGATGCGTAGTAGTAGCGCAGGTATTCGGGCGACAAGTGTTCCAGGTAGGTGCGAGCCTTGATGAAGGTGCCGCGCGACTTGGACATTTTTTGCCCGTTCACGGTGAGGTAGCCATGCACGCTCACGGCAGTGGGCTTGCGGAAGCCGGCGCCTTCGAGCATGGCTGGCCAGAACAGCGCGTGGAAGTTGACGATGTCCTTGCCGATGAAGTGGTACAGCTCGGCGGTGGAATCCTTGCCCCAGAACGCGTCGAAGTCCAGCTCCGGGCGCCGCGCGCAAAGGTTCTTGAAACTGGCCATGTAGCCGATCGGCGCGTCCAGCCATACATAGAAGTATTTGCCGGGCTCACCTGGGATCTCGAACCCGAAGTAGGGCGCGTCACGGGAGATGTCCCACTCCTGAAGGCCCGAATCCAGCCATTCGGCCAATTTGTTGGCCACCGCGTCCTGAAGGGTACCGCTGCGGGTCCAGGCCTGTAGCATGGCCTGGAAATCCGGCAGCTTGAAGAAGAAGTGCTTCGAGTCCCGAAGTACGGGGGTAGCCCCGGAGATAGCCGACTTCGGATCTTTCAGGTCGGTGGGCTCGTAAGTGGCGCCGCATTTCTCGCAGTTGTCGCCGTATTGATCTGGCGTGCCGCACTTGGGGCAGGTGCCCTTGATGAAGCGGTCGGCCAGGAACATGTTTTTTTCCGGGTCGAAGTACTGGGTCACCGAGCGGGTGGCGATATGGCCGGCGTCACGAAGGCGCAGGTAGATCTCGCTGGACAGCTCGCGGTTTTCTTCCGAGTGCGTGGAATGGAAATTATCGAACTCCACGAGGAAATCGGCGAAGTCGGCGCTGTGCTCGGCCTTGACCGCGTCGATCAGCTGTTCGTTGGTGATGCCTTCCTTTTCTGCGCGCAGCATGATCGCCGAGCCGTGGGCGTCGTCGGCGCACACATAGATGCACTGGTTGCCGCGCAGCTTCTGATAGCGCACCCAGACGTCGGTCTGGATGTACTCGACCATATGGCCCAGGTGGATGGAACCATTGGCATAGGGCAGGGCGCTGGTAACGAGAATCTGGCGTGGCTCGGACATAAGGCTCGGCTACTTGAACTGGAACGAAGACCGACCACTATAAAGCGCCGCGGTTTTTTTTTCATCAGCGGGGCCGAACAGGTAGCATAGGCGGCTATCCGAAAGCCTTGCCCCAGGGAGTTGCCATGAGCATCGTCACCCGCGCAGCGATTGAAAACGTGCTGCGTCAGTACACCGACCCTTACCTCGAGCAGGACCCGGTCAGCGCCGGCTGCGTTGAAGCGGTTCGTATCGACGGCCCGCGCGTGGAGGTCGATCTGTGCCTGGGTTACGCCGCAGGGCTGTTCCAGGCGGGCTGGGCGCAAACGCTACAGATCGCTATCGAAGGCCTGGAAGGGGTCAGCCAGGCCAGGGTTAATGTGCGCTCCAGCATCCAGCCGCACAAGGCCCAGGCCCAGGTTCCGGCGATGGCGACGGTGAAGAACATCATCGCGGTCGCCTCCGGCAAAGGCGGGGTGGGTAAATCCACCACCGCAGCCAACCTGGCACTGGCGCTTGCCCGCGAGGGGGCCAAGGTGGGCATTCTCGATGCGGATATCTACGGCCCGAGCCAAGGTGTGATGTTTGGCATCCCTGAAGGTACGCGGCCCCAGGTACGCGAGCAGAAGTGGTTCGTTCCGCTGATGGCCCATGGGGTAGAGGTCATGTCCATGGCCTTTCTTACCGATGACAACACGCCGGTGGTGTGGCGAGGGCCGATGGTGTCTGGCGCCTTGCTGCAGCTGATCACCCAGACCGCCTGGAATGACCTGGATTACCTGGTAATCGACATGCCTCCGGGCACGGGTGACATCCAGCTCACCCTCGCGCAAAAGGTTCCAGTGGCCGGTTCGGTGATCGTGACCACGCCGCAAGACCTGGCCTTGCTGGACGCCCGCAAGGGTGTCGAAATGTTCCGCAAGGTGCAGATCCCGGTATTGGGCGTGGTGGAGAACATGGCCGTGCACATCTGCTCGAATTGCGGCCATGCCGAACACCTGTTCGGTGAAGGCGGCGGTACTCGCCTGGCGGCAGAATACGGTGTGGAGCTGCTCGCTTCGCTGCCCCTGTCGATGACCATCCGCGAGCAGGCCGACAGCGGCAAACCCACGGCGATCGCCGAACCCGACAGCCAGATCGCAATGGTTTACCAGGACCTGGCCCGTCGGGTAGGCGCACGCATTGCGCGTGAGGCCGCCCAGGCCGCGCCCTTGCCGACCATCAGCGTGTCTGACGACTGAAATCCAGGCAATAAAAAACCCCGCCGAGGCGGGGTTTTTTTTAGCGCTACCTCACCGAAGCGAGGTGTTGCTCAAGCCAGTGTTCAGCGAACAGTGACTTCTTCAGCTTGCATGCCTTTCTGGCCGCGGGTAGCGACGAAGGATACAGCTTGGCCTTCTTTCAGCGACTTGAAGCCGTCGGACTGGATGGCTTTGAAGTGTACGAAGAGGTCGTCACCCGACTCAGGGGTGATGAAGCCGTAGCCTTTCTCGTCGTTGAACCACTTGACGGTGCCGTTTTGGCGATTGGACATGGTATATCTCCTTGGACAAAGTTAACTGCGGCGCTGGAACAGCCCAGGCCGGAACTGAGTGCAAAGAGCATGAAAATTCTTCTTGATGATGAACATCCTGCAGTAATTCCCGGTGACACAAGCAGCACAGTGGCGCCACCTTAAACCTTTTTCCTCGGCCTGCCAATGCCCTTTTCATCAGGCGCAGTGGGCAATGGAGTGAGCCATGACAGTGCCATCGTACCTCGGTGCGCTTTGAACCCATGCCTCAGGCCCGGTAAGATGCACGGCACGTGTATCTCTACCCTTTCAGGACGCCCCCCCATGAGCATCAAATCAGACAAGTGGATCCGCCGCATGGCGCAGGACCACGGCATGATCGAACCTTTCGTCGAGCGCCAGGTGCGTGGCGAAGGGGCCGACCGGGTGATTTCCTTCGGGGTGTCCAGCTACGGCTACGATGTGCGTTGCGCTGACGAATTCAAGGTATTCACCAATATCAACTCGGCCACGGTGGACCCGAAGAATTTCGACGAAAAGAGCTTCGTGGATATCAAGAGTGACGTGTGCATCATCCCGCCGAACTCGTTCGCGCTGGCCCGCACCGTGGAGTATTTCCGCATACCCCGCAATGTGCTGACCATCTGCCTGGGCAAGAGCACCTATGCCCGCTGCGGGATCATCGTGAACGTGACCCCGCTGGAACCGGAGTGGGAAGGCCACGTCACCCTCGAGTTCTCCAACACCACCACCTTGCCGGCGAAGATCTACGCCAACGAGGGCGTGGCGCAGATGCTGTTCCTTGAGTCGGATGAAGAATGTGAAGTCTCGTACAAGGACCGCGGCGGAAAATATCAAGGCCAACGCGGGGTTACGCTTCCGCGTACATGAAAACTTGCGCCGGGCCGACGAACCGGGGGAATTTGCCCCGGTTCTGTCACTCTACCGTGTGAACTCCCCGATTTTGTATTTCGAAACGGGCCCACGCTCAGGAGTGCCTATGAAAATCGACCCGACCATCAGTGCAAAGCTCGCCTCGCTGCGGCCGAACCATGTCGGCATGCTCGCCTGGTCGCTGCTTGCCAACCCCTCCGTCATGCAGGCGGGAGGCGTGCCGGGGCAGCCAGATCCTGACACACCTTTTCAACAACCAAGCGAACCTGGTGAACCCACCATCCCCGACCAACCGCCCCCTGCGCCCGTAGCGTGATTTACGCAGGCTAGCCAGTTGAGGTAAAAGGGCTTCGCGATGAAGCCCTTTTACAATTACCACAATCAAGGCCTGCCATGCGTGCTCAGCTCCTGCCCAAGCGGTTCCTAGCTTCCTGCCTGTTCGCCGTTGCCCTCATCCCCTACGCCCAGGCTGCCGAGCCGCCGCCCAATCATCTGCAAGCCGTGCTGGATCGTGGCGTGCTGCGAGTAGGCACTACTGGCGATTACAAGCCCTTCAGCTACAAGACACCCGACAACGGCCAGTACATCGGGCTGGACCTGGACATCGCGAAGGGCCTGGCCGACTCCCTCGGGGTGAAGCTGGAAGTGGTGCCTACCAGCTGGCCATCGCTGATGACGGACCTAGCTGCGGACAAGTACGACGTGGCACTGTCGGGCGTATCGGTGAACCTGGAACGGCAGAAAAAGGCGTTTTTCTCGCTGCCCTATCAGCGTGACGGCAAGACGCCAATCACCCTCTGTGCCAACAAGGATCGCTATCAGACCCTGGCCCAGATCGACCAGCCGCAGGTCAAGGCGGTGGTCAACCCGGGCGGCACCAACGAGAAATTCGCCCGAGCCAACCTCAAGCAGGCGCAGATCCTGGTGCATCCGGACAACGTCACCATCTTCGAGCAGATCGTAGAGGGCAAGGCTGATCTGATGATGACGGATGCGGTGGAGACGCGCCTTCAACAAAAGCTGCACCCCGAGCTATGTGCGGTTCATCCCGATGCGCCGTTCGACTTCTCCGAGAAAGCGGCCTTGCTGCCCCAGGACGTGGCCCTGAAGGCCTATGTGGATCAATGGCTGCATCTGGAAATTGCCAGCGGCCGGTTCGACCAGCGTATGCAGCACTGGCTGGATTACCCTTGGCAGCCGGCGCGCAAATAAAGCTCATACAGGTTTTATGCGCTCACCCCGCCAACGGCCACACCTGCCCATCGCCAACCACAAACAACTTCACTCCAGGCTTGCGATCGACGGCGAACCCGCCAGTGAACGCGCCAAAGGCCGGTAACAGGGTGACCTGTTGGCCTACGTGAAAGCACGGCAGCCGCAATCGCTGGCGGCCCGTGCCGGTGAGGAAGAACACCGGGTGCACGTGCCCGGCCAGTACATGGCGTTCCGGGTGAGGGTGAGGCTCATGCTGCAGGGCCAGGTTGCCCAGCAGTAATGGCTCGGCAACCACTTCAAAGCCCAGGTCGGGCGGTGGGTCTCCGGCGCGGTGGTCGTGGTTACCCCGTATCAGCACAATCCGCAATGTCGGGTTCGCCGCCCTCCATTCCCGCAACTGGTTCAACGTACCGGCCGCGTGGGAACCCGGGCCATGAAGAAAGTCCCCAAGGAAAATCAGTTGCTCTACCGGGTGGCGGTCGATCAGCTGCTGCAATACCGCAAGGTTGGTACCTGTGGTGCCATGGGGCACTGGCTGGCCCAGGCTGCGATAGGCGGCGGCCTTGCCAAAGTGGGCGTCGGCGATCAGCAGCGCCCGTTGGCTGGGCCACCAGATGGCTTTCTCGCCCAGCAACCATAACTGCTCGCCGGCTACTATCAACTCGCGGTCACCGCTCATGGTCGTGCCTCTGGCCCGGCGGCTTTTTCAAGGTCGTTCACCATGCGGGCAATACGGTCTGCCAGCTTCTCGGAGCTCATGCTTTCGCGCATCCGCTCCACCAACAGTGGAAAACTCAGCGGAGTAGGGCGCTTCACGGTGCGTAGGTCCAGCTGCCGCTCGGCGATCCGCTCAAGTGTGTGCTCCAGGCGAACCACATCCAGCTCTTGGCGCAGCACCTCCTCCTGCGCCTGGGTCAGCAACAGGTTGCCAGCGTCATATTGCTTGAACACTTCGAAGAACAGCCCGCTGGAGGCCTGCACCTGTCGGGTGCTTTTCTGGGCGCCGGGGTAGCCACCGAACACCAAACCGGAAATACGCGCGATCTCACGGAAGCGTCGCAACGCCAACTCACCGGCATTCAGGCTGGCCAAAGCGTCCTCCAATAACCCCGCAGGCGATAACACTTCGCTGCTCAGCGCCTGCGCCCAGTCCACTTCGCTGGGGCTGAGCAATTCCAGGCCGTAGTCATTTACCGCGATCGAGAAACTGATCGGCCGCTGCTGCCCAAGCCGCCAGGCCAGCAGGCTCGCCAGGCCCAAATGCACCAGGCGCCCGGCGAAGGGGTACAGGAACACGTGCCAGCCCTCGCGGGACTTGAGGCTTTCGGCCAGCAGGGTATGTCGGGTAGGGAGGGCGGACCATTGTTGCTGCACCTCCAGCAACGGGCGCACCGCGCGCATCGGCGCGCTGGCGTAAATGCCCTGGCTGGCATCGTCCAGCTTGGCGACCAAGGCATCGGCGAGTTCGCTGGACAGCGGCATGCGCCCGCCATTCCAGCGGGGTACGGAGGGCTTCTTGCCGCTGCCACGCTTCACATAGGCAGTCATGTTTTCGACCCGCACCAATTCCAGCACCTTGCCAGCGAAGAGAAATGCCTCGCCGGGGCGTAGCCGCGCGATAAAACCCTCTTCCACGCTGCCCAATGATCGGCCCCCGCCGCCTTTGCTCCAGTATTTCAAATGCAGGCTGGCATCGCTGACGATGGTGCCGATGCCCATGCGGTGACGACGGCCAATGCGCGCGTCGGGTACCCGCCAGATACCGTCGGCATCAGGCTCCACCCGGCGGTAATCCGGATAGGCAGTGAGGCTGGCGCCGCCATGGCGAACGAAGGCCAGGGCCCAGGCCCATTCGTCATCGGTAAGGTGGCGATAGGCCCAGGCGCTGCGCACTTCCGTCAACAACTTATCTGGCACGAAGCCCCCGCCCAGTGCGATGGTTACCAAGTGCTGCACCAGCACATCCAGCGGCTTTTCGGGCGATTCGCGCGGTTCGACCCGGCGAGCTTCAAGGGCGTCGTGGGCCGCTGCGGCTTCCACCAGTTCCAGGCTATGGGTGGGCACCAGCGTAACCCGCGAGGGCCGCCCGGGGGCGTGCCCGGACCGCCCGGCACGTTGAATCAACCGGGCCACGCCTTTGGCCGAGCCAATTTGCAGCACGCGCTCCACGGGCAGAAAGTCCACGCCCAGGTCCAGGCTGGAGGTACACACCACGGCCTTCAAATGACCCTCTTTCAGGGCCATCTCCACCCACTCGCGCACTTCCCGCGACAGCGACCCATGATGCAGCGCGATCAGGCCGGCCCATTCAGGCCGCGCTTCGAGAATGGCCTGATACCACACCTCCGATTGCGCACGGGTATTGGTGAAGACCAGGCTGCTCTGGCTTGCCTCCAACTGCTCCACCACTTGATCGAGCATGCGCAGGCCCATGTGCCCCGCCCAAGGGAAGCGCTCGATGGCTGCAGGGAGCAAGGTGTCTACCTGTATGACTTTGGCGGTGCCGCCTTCGATGCGCGTACCGCCGCCCTGGGGCAGCAACACCTGTTGGGCATGCTCAAGGTTGCCCAGGGTGGCAGAGATACCCCATATGCGCAGGGCCGGGTTCCACTGGCGTAGCCGCGCCAAGGCCAGTTGCAGCTGCACGCCCCGCTTGTTGCCAAGCAGTTCGTGCCATTCGTCCACCACCACCATGCCCAGGGTGGCCAGCTCGTCGCGCGCCTGCTCGCGGGCGAGCATCAGCGTCAGGCTTTCCGGCGTGGTCACCAGCGCGCTCGGCAGGCGGCGGCCTTGGCGTGCGCGCTCGGCGCTGCTGGTGTCGCCGGTGCGCAGGCCAACGGTCCAGTTGATTTCCAGCGCCTCCACAGGCGCGAGCAAGGCCCGGTGCGTATCGGCGGCCAGCGCTCGCATGGGGGTAATCCACAGCACACGCAAGGGGGCAGCCACCTTGCGCCTGGCAGTGATCGGCGGTGCGTCCGGAGCGAAGGCTTGCAGCGCCGCGAACCACACGGCGTAGGTTTTGCCGGAGCCCGTGCTGGCGTGCAACAGCCCGGACTCGCCACGGGCACTGGCTGCCCAAAGGGCCTTCTGAAAGGGAAAAGGTTTCCAGCCGCAGGCAGCGAACCAGGCTTTGGCGTAATCGGGGGGGCGTGGCATGAGGGGCGGCGTGGCTCCGAAGGCTTTCTTCAGTGACCACGCCGGCAACGGATTCGTTTAACCGTTACTTCAGGTTGCCACTGAGGAACTGGCGCAGGCGCTCGCTTTTCGGGTTGCCCAGCACGTCTGCAGGGACGCCTTGTTCTTCCACGCGGCCCTGGTGGAGGAACAGCACCTGGCTCGATACCTGGCGGGCGAACGCCATTTCGTGGGTCACCATGATCATGGTGCGACCTTCCTCGGCCAGGCCCTGAATCACCTTCAGCACTTCACCCACCAGTTCCGGGTCCAGCGCGGAGGTTGGCTCGTCGAACAGCATCACTTCGGGCTCCATGGCCAGGGCCCGGGCGATGGCTACACGTTGCTGCTGGCCACCGGAGAGGAACGCCGGGTACTGATCGGCCACGCGGGCCGGCAGGCCGACCTTGTCCAGATAGGCGCGTGCGCGGGTTTCAGCCTCTTGCTTGCTCACGCCCAACACCCGCCGGGGCGCCATGGTGACGTTTTCCAGCACCGTCATGTGGCTCCACAGGTTGAAGTGCTGGAACACCATGGCCAGGCGAGTGCGTAGCCGCTGCAGTTCGGCGGGGTCGGCCACGTGCAGGCCGTGGGTGGTTTCCCGCATGCCGATCACGTTGCCGTCCAGGCTCATGGCGCCGGCGTTGGGCGTTTCCAGGAAGTTGATGCAACGCAGGAAGGTGCTCTTGCCCGAGCCGCTCGCGCCGATCAGGCAGATCACATCGCCCGTGCGGGCTTTCAACGAAACGCCCTTGAGCACTTCGTTGTCGCCGTAGCGCTTGTGCAGGTCGTCGATGGTCAGTTTGTACATGCGCGTGGCGCCCTCAAGGAGAAAGGAGATAACCGCTGCGGTAGGCTTCGGGGCCGGCGATCCGAGCGACCACCATGCCGGCGGTGGCCATGCGCCGCAGCGAACGGGCGTAGAGCAACCCTGGTTTTTCGTTGTGCACCTGGGTAACGCGGTCGGTCAGCGGGTCGATGATCTCGGCGATCAGTTGGCCGGCTTCCAGGTATTCACCGGGCATGCAGCAGAACACCAGGATGCCACCCACCGGCGTGCTCACCGGTTCCACACCGGCCAACGGGGTAGCGGGGTAGAGCAGCTCGGGCTGGTCCATGGGCGTACTGTCGATGGCGCCGTACTGCTCCAGGTAACTGATGATGGCCTGAGCGTCGCGGCTGGCGAGTGCGTGGTTCACATCCACCTGGCCGCGCAGCTCGATGGTCACCGAGAAGCTGCCCTGTGGAATGGGGAAGCGATCGGCGAAGCGCATGCTCAGCTTGTGCCATACCAGGCTGAAGCATTCGTCGAAGGATTGCCCACCCGAATCGGTGGCCAGCAGGTTGGCCTGGGAGCCCAGGTAGCGGGCCAGCGGCTCCACCTTGGGCCAGGCCTCAGGCGTGGTGTAGAGGTGTTCGACCGCTTCGAAGTCGCAGTGAAGGTCCAGCACCATTTCGGCGTCGCAGGCCAACCGTTGCAACGTCAGGCGCTGTGACTGCAACTGGGTGGTGGCCGGTTCAGCGTACAGGCCACGCCGTAGTGCATCACGGATAAGCTGTACGTTCTGTTGCTCATTCTGGCTCAGCGAGGCTTCGATCTCATCGCCCACCTGCTCGCTGAGGTCCACGAACCTGCGGTTGAAGTTTTCGCCGCTTTCCAGCTCGTAGCGGCCCAGGGGCGTGTCCATGAGGACCTGCTCCAGGCCCACCGGGTTGGCGACCGGAACCAGCACGATTTCGCGGCGCAGGCGGCCGGCCTGCTCCAGTTCGTTGAAGCGCTGCTTGAGGTACCAGGCTACCAGCATGCCGGGGATCTCATCAGCGTGCAGGGACGCCTGGATGTAGATCTTGCCCTGGCCTTCGGGGCCGAAATGGAAGCTCTCGATGGCCCGCGCGGTGCCGGGCAGCGGAGCGAGCAATTCGTGGCGTTGCTGTTTCATCGGATCTCCTTATCGGGCCGGGCCAAGAAAGGCCAGCCAGCGGCGTTCGGCAAGGCGGAACAGCCCAACCAGGGTAAAGGTGACAACCAGGTACAGCAGTGCCGCGATCCCGAACGACTCGAAGGTCATGTAGGTGGCCGAATTGGCGTCCCGCGCGACCTTGAGGATGTCCGGCACGGTGGCGGTGAAGGCGACCGTGGTGGAGTGCAGCATCAGGATCACTTCGTTGCTGTAGAACGGCAGCGAACGGCGCAACACCGACGGCATGATCACATGGGCATACAGCTTGAAGCCGCTGAGGCCATAGGCCTTGGCTGCTTCGATTTCACCGTGGGCCATGCTGCGGATGGCGCCGGCGAAAATCTCTGTGGTGTAGGCACAGGTGTTCAGGGCAAACGCCAGGATGGTGCAGTTCATGGCATTGCGGAAAAACTCGTTGAGCAACGGTTGATCGCGCACGCCTTCCAGGCTGTAGATGCCGGTGTAGCAGATCAGCAACTGGATGTAGAGTGGCGTTCCACGGAATACATACGTGTAGAACTGCACCGGCCAGCGAATCCAGCACTTGCGCGACACGCGGGCGATGGACAAGGGAATCGAAACCACGAAACCGATGGCGATGGAGGCGCTGAGCAGCCACAGCGTCATCGCAAGGCCAGTCACGTTCACGCCATCGGTATAGAGGAAGGGGCGCCAATAGTCGCTAATCAGTTCGTTCAGCGGGCCCCAGTAATTCTGCAGTGCCTCGATCATCGGACGGCCTCCCGGGTGCCTGCGTTGAACCGGCGCTCTAGCCGGCGCAGCACGAAGTTCGAGGCGCTGGTGATCAGCAGGTAGATAAGCCCGGCCAGCACGAGGAAGTAGAACAGTTGATAGGTGCTCTTGCCGGCGTCCTGCGCGGCTTTTACCAGGTCTGCCAGGCCAATGATCGACACCAGGGCGGTGGCCTTGAGCATGACCATCCAATTGTTACCAATGCCGGGCAGGGCGTAACGCATCATCTGCGGGAAGATCACATAGCGGAAACGCTGCCCACGGGACAGGCCGTAAGCGGTGGCCGCTTCCTGCTGGCCACGGGGTACCGCGAGGATGGCGCCACGGAAGGTTTCGGTGAAATACGCCCCATAGATAAAGCCCAGGGTAATGACCCCAGCCGCGAAGGGGTTGATCTCGATGTAGTCCCACTCCATGGCGTCGGTGAACAGGGTGAGCCAGATCTGCAAGCTGTAGAAAATCAGCAGCATCAATACCAGGTCAGGCACACCGCGAATCAGTGTGGTGTAGATCTGCGCGCACACGCGAAAGGCGGCCACGCTGGAAAGTTTCGCGCTCGCGCCGATCAGGCCGAGGGAAACGGCCACCAGCAGCGATAGCAACGAGAGTTTTACAGTCATCCAGGTGCCCCCGAGAAGGAGGGGGCCGAAGCCTTTCAGACTGAATGCCGAGAGCCCCAGGCTCTGCAACAAGTGATCAAGCATGTATCAACCCTTTACAGTCGATAAAGGCGCCCGCCCGCGCCCCGAACGCCTGGCCGAAACCAGCGTGCGGGCGCGAGCGGGCGCCGTTTGGGGAGGCTTACTTACCGCTGTACAGGTTCAGGTCGCCGAAGTGTTTCTTCTGGATCTCTTCGTAGGTGCCGTCTTTGTGCAGCGCCTCGATGCCCTTGTTCAGCAGGGCTTGGAGTTCCTTGTTGCCTTTCTTGATGCCTACTGCGGTTTTGGCCGGCAGGTGCTCTTCGTTGACGATCGGCTCGCTCACAGCGTAGTCCGCGCCCTGCGGGGACTTGAGGAAGCCCAGTTCGGCTTGCAGCATGTCCTGGATGGAGGCGTCGAGGCGGCCCGATACCAGGTCGGCGTATACCTGATCCTGGTTCTGGTAGGCCTGGGTTTTCACGCCAGCCTTGTCCAGCACGGCCTTGGCGTAGGCTTCCTGAATGGTGCCTTGCTCGTAGCCCACGGTTTTACCCTTGAGTGCTTCGAGGGTGAGGGTGGTGCCTTTCTTGCCGACATAAGCGGTTGGGCCGGAGAACAGCTCGTTCGAGAAGTCGATGGCCTTGGCACGTGCCTGAGTGACGGTCATCGAAGAAATCACGCCGTCGAACTTATTGGCTTTCAGGCCCGGGATCATCCCGTCGAAGTCGCTTTCAACCCACTTGCAGGTGACCTTCAGTTCTTTGCAGATGGCATTGCCCAGGTCGATGTCGAAGCCCACCAGGCTGCCATCGGCGGCCTTGGATTCGAAGGGGGCGTAGGAAGGATCAACGCCGAAACGCAGCTCTTTATAGTCCTTGGCCATTGCGCCGCCAGCAGACAGACAAAGCGCCAGAGCGGAAAGGGTCAGCCATGTTTTTTTCATTTGCGGTCCTTAAAGACGAAGGTTTTTGCCAGAAGGTACAGCGTTACCGGCGAGTGCCAGACATCATTGTGATAGCAATATTCGCACCATGGTCCCTGATGGGCAGGCCGCCGAGACGCATGGCAATCCCTTTGCGTCGCAGTTCTGACCGAACCGGTGCCCCGAAGGGTTCAACCGCCCTGCGCCATTACGATGCAGAGTGTTTCGGCGGCGCTATTGTGGTGCGAGCCGGGGCTCAACTCAACAGGTCTTGTAACGTTGCGAGACTATCGGCCTCATCCACGGGCTTATCGTGACGCCAGCGGAGCATGCGCGGAAAACGCACGGCGATCCCGCTTTTGTGGCGTTTTGACAGGGCGATGCCTTCAAATCCAAGCTCGAACACCAAGGTAGGGGTAACACTTCGCACGGGGCCGAACTTCTCCACAGTGGTGCGACGAATGATCGCATCCACCTGGCGCATTTCGGCATCGGTCAGCCCCGAATACGCCTTGGCGAAGGGCACCAGGGTGCGCTCGGTACCCGGAGGGCCGTCCCACACTGCGAAGGTGTAGTCGGTATACAGGCTGGCGCGGCGCCCATGGCCCGCCTGGGCATAAATGAGCACCGCGTCCACGGTGAAGGGGTCGACCTTCCACTTCCACCACACGCCCATGTCCTTGGTGCGGCCTACACCGTACAGCGCATCGCGAGCCTTGAGCATCATGCCTTCCACACCCAGGCGCCGGGAGGCTTCGCGCTGTTGGGCAAGGTGGGCCCAGCTGTCGCCCTGCAGTACCGGCGACAGATGCAGCACAGGGCTGGCCGCGTGCCCACACACTTGCTCGAGCATGTCACGACGGTCCGCCTGTGGTTGACTGCGCCAATCCTTGCCCTCGTGTTCGAGCAGGTCGTACGCCAGCAATGCCACCGGGATATCGTCCAGCAATTTACGGCTCAGGGTTTTACGGCCGATGCGCTGTTGCAGCAATGCGAAGGGTTGCACCGATGGCGGTTCGTCCTCGGTGCCCTCAGAAGCTTTCCATACCACGATCTCTCCGTCGATCACGGTGCCGTCGGGGAGGCAGGTGAGCGCCTGAAACTCCGGGAAGCGATCCGTGACGAGTTCTTCGCCCCGGGACCACACCCACAGGTGGCCGTCACGCTTCACTATCTGGGCGCGAATACCATCCCACTTCCATTCCACTTGCCATTGGTCACATGGGCCTAGAAGGGTATCGAACTGCTCCACCGGTTGCTGCAGGGCGTGAGCGAGAAAGAAGGGGTAGGGCTGCCCGCCGCGTTGTGCATGTTCGTCATCGCTCTCGGCGGCGATCAGCTTGAGGTAGCCCTCGGCAGTAGGGCGGTGGGAGAGGTCGGTGTAGCCCACCAGGCGCTGCGCCACGCGCTTGCTGTCCAGCCCGGCCAATTGAGCCAGCGCCCGGGTGACCAGCAGCTTGGACACCCCTACCCGGAAACTGCCGGTGATCAGCTTGAGGCACACCATCAGGCTTTGCCGGTCCAGTTGAAGCCACAGGGGCGGCAGCCGTTGGGTCAGTTCTTCGGGGGGCAGCCCGCGCAAGGGCAAAAGCTCATGCTCCATCCACCACGCCAGGCCCGCTTCGCTGCTATGGGGTGAATCCGGTAACACCAGCGACACGGTTTCGGCGAGGTCGCCCACCGCCTGGTAACTTTCTTCGAACAACCATTCCGGCAGGCCCGAGAGCGCGATAGCCAGCTCCCTCAACAGGCGTGTAGGCACTAGCTGGCGGGGCCGGCCGCCCGACAGGAAATACACCGCCCAAGCCGCATCCTCGGGCGCGGCCTCGGCAAAGTACGCTTGCAGGGCGGCCAGCTTGGCATTGCTGGAAGTGGTGGCATCGAGTTCGGCGTAAAGGCTGGCGAAGGCTTTCATTCTGGCTGGGGCTCCGTGGCGGCTTCGTCCTCGTCACCGTATTCGGTGGTAAAGCCCTGAGCATCCAGGCCTTGGTCGCACAGGTAGCGCACCAGCACGTTCACCGAACCATGGGTCACCATCACCCGTTGTGCGCCGGTTTGTTCGATGGCCCACAACAGGCCTGGCCAGTCGGCGTGGTCCGAGAGCACGAAGCCCCGGTCCACACCGCGCCGGCGACGGGTGCCGCGCAAGCGCATCCAGCCGCTGGCGAAAGCATCACTGTAGTCGCCAAAGCGGCGCATCCACGTACTGCCACCTGCGGAGGGCGGCGCCACGATCAGCGCCGAACGCAGCGCCTCGTCGGTTTTTTTGAAGTCACCGGCGTAGTGGGTGGGAGGAATGTGCACCCCGGCATCGCGGTACACCCGGTTCAACGGTTCGACTGAGCCATGGGTGAGGATCGGGCCGATGCTGGCATCAATGCCATGCAGCAGGCGCTGGGCCTTGCCGAAGGCATAACAGAACAGCACGCTGGCCTTGCCCGACGCTGCGTTCTCACGCCACCACTGGTTCACCTCCTCGAAAATCTCTGCCTGCGGCTGCCAGCGGTAGATCGGCAGGCCGAAGGTGGATTCGGTAATGAAGGTATGGCAACGCACCGGTTCGAAGGGCGCACAGGTACCGTCCGGTTCCACCTTGTAGTCCCCGGACGCGACCCACACCTCGCCTTTGTATTCCAGCCGCACCTGAGCTGAACCCAACACGTGGCCGGCAGGATGAAGGCTGATCGTGACCCCGTTGTGCACCAGCTGCTCGCCGTAGGCCAGGGTTTGCAGGTTGATGTCTGTGCCCAGCCGGGAGCGAAGGATCCCGGCGCCGATATCGGTCGCCAGGTAATGGCCGTTGCCCGTGCGGGCATGGTCCCCATGGCCATGGGTGATCACCGAGCGAGGCACCGGCCGCCACGGGTCGATGTAAAAATCACCGGCCGTGCAATACAAGCCTTCGGGGCGTGCGATAACAAGGTCCATGGGCGGCTTCGCTGACAAGGGCTTGTTTGTTCAGAGCAGTGGGGGTTGGGGGAAGTTGCACCGACCAGGGGAGGAATCAGCAGAGCCACGGCGCCTTGTAGGTGTCCAGTAGCCGAATGGCTTCGTGGGCTCAACTGGCTATTCACACGCAAACGAAACGAGCTATCGCCAGCGAAGGGGTGCGATATCCTGAGGCGAGTCCATATCAAGCACCATTCTTGGCTCCAAGAATGATGAACAATCAGTAGGGTAACCTCACCGGAGATTAAATAAGGACTTTCGTTCCACCCATAGTAAGGACACCATGCAGATAAGGAAAGTAATTGCATAGGCGAAAAGGAGTGATGTGGGTGGTCTGTTGTCGAGAGCTCCGGAAAATATAATAGGAATATAGATGCAATAGACGGAAATATTTATCAGGATCTGCGGCCGAAGGCTGCTTCCCTTAGCGCGAAGGTGCGCGGTGATCAGCATGAGAGGGGCCGTCGAACCCAGGATAAGCGCTGTCCCGTGACTGGCTTCAGAAACCTGCCCGGCTAAGCCCGGAGGTAGTCCATAAAATGGTAAAATTGCATCTCCAAAATACATGATGAGGAAAACTGCCGGTGCGAGATTTATGGCCAATAATACAATAGGGTGAAATCCAAGTTTAATAGCTTTATTTCTGGTGACATAGATGGTGTGAATCTGTGCGAAGGCTGAAGCTGGTATCAGCAATAGCGAGACTATGCTCATTGCAATGGAGTATAGGGATACAAAGTCTTTGTCAATCAATAGAAGCCTAGCGTTAACTAAAAGAATAGCGAGGCGTTGAAATGCCAGTCCTATACCCATTGGGGCGCCTATTCTAAGCAGGTCACTGATTATTTTGTACTCAAAAGATTTAGATAAGAGACCTAGGCGCAGACATCTTGATAGGTAGTAGGCTGACTCAAACACGGCACAGCCCAGCATCAATTCGGCTAGTTTGGTTGAGTAGTTGAGCGACTCCCATTGAAAATAGCCGAATGAGGATACTACGACTAGAAAAGTAAACCCTAATGTGCGCCCAGTAGTGCTGGTCTTGTCTTTTAACCAAGCCTCAAAATATGAGTTGAAAAAGCCGTTAATTATGTAGAAGAACGTGTACGCTATGTAAAACCAAGAGAGGCGCGACGTTTGGTAATCAGAGGCGTAAGCTGCCAGCTGTGCAGAAGAGGCATAAAGTATTCCTGTACAAACTAAGCATGATATGCCGGACAAGGTTATTGCTGCTGCGAAGCTCGAGTTGAATACCCGCTGTCTATGCTCAGTGCTTGAAGGTGGTGGCAGGTTACCAATCGCGTAAAATATAAATGTTGCTATCGTAGCCGGAAATATGAATGCAGAAGATATATAGCTGAAGAAAGAAAACTCATCGATATTTTTGTGGGCGAGTAGAATTCCGGCGAAAGTCAGGCCGATGTAGGGGAGGAATCTGTTGGCGCAGAATTTAAAAATGTTTTCCAGGTAGAAGTCTACGTAGCGCTTACCCGGGTTTTGCGAGCGGCTAAATACCATGGCTTGTCAATCTTTCCAGAACTTCATCGGCAATTATAAAAAGGGGTTTGTTGTCGGCCTCAATCACTATCCATTGGTGTTGTGCGGCCAAGTCCAGATAGATGTCCCTGAGAGTATTTTGGTATGCGATAAAATCTTTCTTTGAGGAACCTCGCAGCCCATCCATTCCACCACTTTCAGAATAACCAAAAACCTTTTTACGCTCTGCGGCAACTTCGGGCTTAATGTCGATAAACACGACGGGGTTAGGCTGCGTGAGGCTTTGAAGTGCTGTGAGCATTGCTTTGTACATATAGTCAGACTTCAGCCTATACCGTACAAGGTATTTATAGCACCAGCTCTCCATAAAAATGCTATCGCCTTGCGCAAGGGCCGGTTTTATTTGGGTGTTATCTATTACATGGAACCATGAGGCAAGGAGGTGTAGCCAAAGCATGTCGCCGAGCTCACCCATCGGAGCTCCAGAAGGGTATTCCCATAAAATGCTTCGAATGCAAGCAATATGGCTGTCTGTGTATGGAGAAAAGTTAGGCGGATATTTTTTATCTACTAGCCTGAGAGGAGGACGGCTTTTTTCTCTAAGTATGGGGCCAATGATTTCAAACAGACTGGATTTCCCGGAACCGTCCAAACCTTCGAAAGTAATAAAAAGCTGATCTTTTAACATGTTAGTCCCTGGTAATGGCTGAAGTCGAATTGACGTACCATGAACGCCCCTACAGAACCCATAGCCGTCAAATATTGCAGCGCGAGAGCGCTGGGAATGTTTATAGTGCTTGCGGAATTTTCAAGGATGGTTGTAACGGACATTGAGTTATCTATCAAAGCCCACAACTTCGCAGCCTCTTCGGGTAACTGAAGAACAGGTGTGGATACCTGCATGAGGTAAAGATCTCCGTCCCGCTTGATTAACCTATGCATCGGGGATTTCTCCAGGATCATCATGTCTTGTACAGTCGCTGATATAGCTAGACGGGATGACCAGTCGAAGGCTTGTAATTTACCGGGAGAAAGGTAGGCGTAGTCACAGATAGTTTGGTGAAAGCGAAAAGCTCGGGCAAGGTATTTGGATACGGAAGGCTCATCACTTAAGGGGATATTGGATGTGAGTTCCATAAACTCACGCAGGGCGGGATGCTCCGAACCGAGCAGCGTTCTTCCGTAGACAATTTGCCATTTCTCCAACAGTGAGGTTCCGCCTTCAAGAACAATTAGCCGGTTTAAAGCCTGCTTAACGGCATGATGTGCATTCACTGCAGCTGACGAGTGATCATCGACTTTTAGAAGACCCACCGATACCTGTAATGATCTTTCTGTGTACATCAAGCAAAGCTCGGACAGGCGTGCTTGCAAGGTTTTTTTGGTAAGCTGATTCTTTAAGTATTGGAATGAGTCGGCACCTTCTAGGCAAATTCCCGTGTGGACCCGGTGGCATAATAATAACTCATAGGGAGAGATAGCGGATAGATCCTCACCTCGCGTGACCTTATCAAATATTTGAAGCAGCTTTGAGCTGCTTAAGCTGGTGACTTCAATTGGACGGTCAAAACCGTTCAATAGGACTTCCTGTTCGTGACACTCCTTATATATAGCGTATACATCGTAGTCCGACGATGGGGTTGAAAGGCCTTCGGCTACCGACCCAGAAATAAAAACTATTTCCGGGGAGTGACTGGTTAAGAAATTTGACCGCAGGAAGCCATGCAGCTGATGCAGGTGTGAAGCGTTGTCAAGATTATTTTCGTGAATGCTTGTCACTATAGGTTTCCTGTGGGTGTGTTGTGAGCTTCATTGCGACATTGAGGGACTCGACATGTCTTCGCTGTACGCATTTACTAGTGTGCCATTGCCGACTATCAAGTTTGTTGACGTGGGTCAGGATAATATTAGTTCTCGTTGCCAGTGGGATAGCGAGCTCCGCCTCCCCAGATAACTATAAGGGAAACTAGAACTGTTAGGCCTTGACTGTTAGGGCTTGTTCGAATAAGGAGGCGTTGTAAAGCTCGGCTATAGCTGACGCAGATCAATTCCCTTGGTAACGATGCGTGCTAATTTTCTTCTGGAACGCAATTCCGCGTTCATGAAAAGCGGGAGTAGGTATATGCCTATCAGAGTACTGCAAGTCCCAGAGCAAAAAGCGTTGATCGCCAAGCTCACCTTTACATCAAGCGGCGGCGGCGGCGGGGGCGGGGGCGTAGCCTCTAAACTTAAGTAAGCTGCTGGTCAAGGATAGTCATGACACAGGGAGGTGTCGCCACCGCTCGGTGCGGTGTCTCTGCCACGTCGGGAGTAATTGTGTTCAGTGAAATGGTGCAGGTCTTTGTAAATCCAATTTTCCCAAACGACCATTCAATGGGGAGTGACAATTTTCTAAGATATGTGCGCTCAAAAATCACAAACGAACAATTTGCCCTCCTGTCTATCGCGGTGTGTAATGATTTTTCTATAGAGTGTCACTCGTTCTTTGATGAGGATTTTGATGCTTTCTTGAAAATAAACGAGCTTAGCGTCTTGAGTATGTTAAAGCCTCTCGCGTTTAACTATGAAAAGACCGCAAATTTTAAACGTCCATGCTGGGCTCTAGTGGAAAAAGCAGAGGGTGAAAGGTGTCTGATTATTAGCGTATCTCCAACTAGAGAATATCTGCGCCAATACTCATTGATAGTTCAAACTGCCATCCTTTTTCTATGCCCGAAAGGGCAGGCTGCTACGAAATATGAAAGGGCTGCACGAGCAGCGGCCGCAATGCGCGTTTTTTATTACCCAAAAATTGCAGGCAGCTTTTCCGACATGCTTGGTTTGGGTTGTTTCCTGGAGCGTACGCGTTCGGGTAACGATGTGTATATTATAGGGGAGGGTGAGAAAGCGTTCCGCGATGTTATTCAGCATGACGGTGTTGGCGTCGTTTCGCATGACGCATTGTCTTTTAGAGTAGTGGATATAAATTTGCCTGGTGTCAAGTTTAGAGTTCGGATAGTTTCGGTGAAGCATTCTTTTTGGGGTAGTGCTGCAGGCAACGTAGCAAGGGTTTGCGCGCAAATCGGCACCGCAAAAGGGGTGATTTACATAGCCAAGCTTGGTGCTATTTCCGCCCGGATAAATATTTTCGATATGGTCTCCCCGTCTCGTTTTCTGCTTTGGGATCGGGGCAAATTGCGGGATGTATCTGCACCGCCGCCCTTCATCCCAGATGAAGCTCTGCATGAGATGAGGATAGCAGCTACCGTGCATGCTACGCTTCCAACGCTTGTGGAGGAAACGCATGTTCTTTTAAACCATTTTGCTGCTTTCGGTGCTGAAACTGTTGATAACGAAATCGCTTTTATTGCCAAGGAAATTGCGGGAGTAAATGAAGGTTTGGATGTCCCGGTGCGGTTTTCATGCCTCCATATAGTCACTGATAAACCATCCTCAAACGTCGTGGCTGACTCGCGGGCGACGAAGTCTATCGAAGTTAATCATCTATTAAGCAAGGATGATCTTCACTATCGTAGACTTAAGCAAAGTCATCATCGCCGATTTGTGTCTGTATTATTGCGTGTTATGGCTATTGGGGATGTTGTATGAGTGGTTCTAGTTATGAAAAGTTCTTCGATGCGCATGTGGCATCGTACTTTAGATCCCTAGAGCGCGCGTTTGATACTCGAAAGATCTCGGGGACATCGCTGGCGGTTGCTTGTTATGAGGCGGATCTTAGAAATTGGTTTGGAGTTGAATTTGCTCTTCCGCTCGCTTCTGGGTCTGCCGCCGTGTACATGGCTCTGCGTGCTTTAGGGATAGGGCCTGGGGATCGAGTGGCCGTTAGTGCGCTGGCGCCGATCCCTACTATTCTGCCTATTCTTCACATAGGGGCAAAGCCCGTATTTGTGGACGTTGCGCCTGGCAGTTTCTTTTTTGATATCAAGGATCTAAAAAAAGTCTTGAGGCAAAGGCCGAAGGCAGTGCTTGCTGTGGCGTTATGGGGATACCCTGTTCTTACCTGGGAATTCTTAAGCTTGATAGCTGAACAAGGCCTCTCGTTGATCGAAGATTCAGCCCACGCTCATGGAACAGTTGAGCTCGGAAGGCTGTCAGGCACGATAGGGGATATCGGCTGTTTTAGCACTCATGAGAATAAATTGCTATCAACCGGTGAGGGTGGGTTTGTTCTAACTCACGAGCGAAGTTTTCATGAAGCTATGCATTCCTTCGCTCATCTCGGATATTGCGGTGGGGAGTATATAGGGTTCAATTTCAAGCTCAGTGCTCCTCAAGCCGTTTTAGGTAGCGATAGATTGTGTCGACTAAAAGATCAGCTTTCGGCGCGGAGAGCTGTCGCTCAGCAAATTAAAGATTCACTCAATATTCCGGATTTTATCCGAGAAGTACCTGTTGCTCAAAGCTCCTCTGCAAATTTTTACAATTTGGGCCTAATTATAGACGCGCCTGAAAGGCGTGTTCAAGATTTTAGAGTTTTTTGCCATCAGAGTAACGTGCCTACCAATGCAGTAAAATATAACCTAAAGCCCACCTATAGATATCCTCTGTTTACCGATTTCTCCCGGGCATGCCCAGCTGCCGAAAAGCTTGCAGGGCAAGTTACCTCCCTCCCTTGTCTGCCTGATTTTTCGGAAGAAGATATTGACCACGTAACTTCTGTATTTAATAGGGGGCTGAAGATGTTTTTATCCTGACCCCCCGCGCCGATATCAGTGGCCAGGTAATGCCCATTGCCCGTGCGGGCATGGTCCCCGTGGCCATGGGTGATCACCGAGCGAGGCACCGGCCGCCACGGGTCGATGTAAAAATCACCGGCCGTGCAATACAAGCCTTCGGGGCGTGCGATAACAAGGTCCATGGGCGGCTTCGCTGACACGGGCTTGTTTGTTCAGAGCGGTTGGGGTTGGGGGAAGTTGCACTAGGTGGTTATGGTGGGGCTCGCTCACCTGTGGGAGGCACCTATCTTGAGCGGTTTTCTTAAGCCTTCTTTCGCGAGCTACGCCTTCGGCTGCGCCGGAAGGCCGGCCCCCCGTCTCCCACAGGGGGTGGTGCGGTGAGTTCAATCTGTGGGAAGCGGGCGAAGTGAGGCGCGCCCTAGAAGTTGGACATCCATCCAACCTCTGGGGTGTGTTCATGAGCAAGTACAGTACGCAGTTCAAGCTTTCAGCGATCGGCGCCTTCCTCTCTGGCGCCTACGGTTTTCGCCGCGTTGGCGCCGACTTCGGCGTTGATCCCACGCTGCTGCGCCGCTGGATTGCGGCCTATAGGCAACATGGCGAGCAGGGTGTCACGCCGCGTGCGCGCCAGTCGTACACCACCGAATTCAAGCTGATGGTGCTGCAAACGAAGTGGCGCGATCACCTATCGCTTCGAGAGGTCGCGGCCCTGTTCAACCTCGGCTGTTCCAGCCAGGTGGGCAGATGGGAGCGTGAGTATTACAGTAGCGCCATCGAAGCCCCGCGCCCGGGGCCCCAGGGATTGCCTGTTGTCATGTCCAAGCCGAAATTTCCAAAACCCCAGACGCCCATTCCATCCGAGTCGATCAAGGATGAAGACCTGACCCATGACCAGTTGCTGGCCAGGCTGTACCAGGCTCGGGTGGAGAACGCTTACCTAAAAAAGTTGAAGGCGTTAAGGGAGGAAAAGGAAAGGCAGGCGGCAGCCGGGAAGAAAAAGCCCGGATAGTCACCGCGCTGCGGTCGGACTTTGACCTTGATGCGCCGCTCAAGGCGGCCGGGCTGGCGCGCAGCACCTACTACTACCAACTCAAGGCGATGGCTGCCGGGGACATGAGCGCCCCGCTGAAAGCTGCGATCCAGAGCATTCAGGATCAGCACAAGGGCCGATACGGCTACCGCCGCGTGACCGCGACCCTGCGTCACGACGGGCAGCTGGTCAACAGCAAGAAAGTGCGCCGGCTGATGGGCGAGAGGGGCTTCAATGCAAGGTACGGCCCAAGCGGTACAAGTCGTACAACGGCCTGATAGGGGTAGCCGCGCCCAACCTGCTGGCCCGGGATTTCAAGGCCGAGGCGCCGAATCAGAAGTGGGTGACCGACGTGACCGAGTTCAAGGTGGGCAGTGAAAAGCTATACCTGTCGCCCGTGCTGGACTTGTACAACGGCGAGATCGTGGCCTATCAGCTGGCCGAACGCCCACAGTACGCGCTGGTGGGGCAGATGCTGGAGCAGGCTCTGAAGCGCTTGCCGGACGGTGCCACGCCGCTGCTGCACTCGGATCAGGGCTGGCACTACCGCTATCAGGAGTACCGCGACCGGCTACAGGCAGCGGGTCTGGAACAGAGCATGTCGCGCAAAGGTAACTGCCTGGACAACGCGGCCATGGAAAGCTTTTTCGGCACGCTCAAGACGGAGTTCTTCTACCGCGAGCGCTTTACCAGCATCGATCAGCTATGGACGGCGATTGAGGAATACATCCACTATTACAATCATTACCGCATCAAGATGAAGCTCGACGGCCTGAGCCCTGTGGCGTACAGGACCCAAGCCGCAGCAGCCTGATTTACTCGTCCAACTTTATGGGCGCATGCCAAAGCTCGCGAATAAGGGCCAACACTTATGTCATTTGGAAGATACCTGCCCCAGATCATCCCCTGAGGTGGTGTCCAGGTCGTTCTCGCGCAGGTCTTTAACCTCATTGGCCGACACCTGCGAGCCTTGGTTGCCCCAGCTGGTACGGATGAAGGTCACCACGTCCGCCACTTGCTGGTCCGACAGCCGCCAGGCATAGCCGGGCATGGTGAAGCTGGACGGCGCGGTGTGTGTGGGGATGAGTGTGCCGCCGCGCAGCACGATGTGGATCAGCGAGGTGGCGTCGGCGGTTTGCACCACCGGGTTGCCGGCCAGGGCGGGGAATACGCGGGTGTAGCCTTTGCCATCGGTGCGGTGGCAGGCGCTGCAGTTGTCCACGTACACCGACGCGCCCGGCTTGCTGTCGTCACCTTTCCATAGCGCGTCACCCACGGCGCGGTCGTACACCTGCGGCGTGTCGTCGGGGTTCACGGGCGGCAGGGTTTTCAGGTACCGGGCAATGGCGGTGAGGTCGGCGTCGTTCATGTACTGCATGCTGTGTTCGACCACATCGCTCATGCCGCCGAACACCGCCGTGCGGTCGCTGCGGCCAGTCTTGAGAAAGGCTACCAGCTCGGCTTCGCTCCAACTGCCCAGGCCATCCTTGTGATCGCCGCGCAGGTTCTTGGCGATCCAGCCTTCCAGCGGCGCGGAGCCGGAGAGGAACGCCGAGCCGTCGGCGGGGCTGAGCGCTTTCTCCTGCATGGTGATCGCCCGCGGCGTATGGCACGCGCCACAATGCCCCAGGCCCTCGACCAGGTAGGCACCACGGTTGACGATCTCGTCTGTTCCGGCGGCTGCGCCCGCTACGGTGAACGGCTCTACCTTGGGCGCGAACATGGCGCGCCAGATCGATAACGGCCAGCGCATGCTCAGCGGCCAGGGAATATCCACCGGCTTGTTCGCCTGGGCTACGGGCTGCACACCGTGCATGAAGTAGGCGTACAGCGCCTGCATGTCACTGTCGCTTACGCGGGCGTAGGACGGGTAGGGCATGGCAGGGTACAAGGTGCTGCCGCTCTTGCCGATGCCGTGACGAACCGCCTGGTCGAAGTCTTCGAACGAGTAGCCGCCGATACCGCTGCTGTCCGGCGTGATGTTGGTGGAGTAGATCGTACCGATGGGCGTTTCCATGGCCAGGCCACCGGCGAAGGGCTTGCCGCCCTTGGCGGTGTGGCACGCCACGCAGTCCCCGGCGCGGGCCAGGTATTCGCCTTTCTGCACCAGGGCTTGGTCTACGTTGTCAGCCGCCCACACGGGCAGGCTGGCCAATGCCAGGGAGGCGATGAACAAGGTTTTCATAGTCATCGCTCCTTATGCCTGCACCAACGGGCCGGGGTTTTTCAGATACTGCTCGCGAATGGCGCGGGCGCTCCAGTACGTCAGCGCCGCCACCAGGCCGGTGGGGTTGTAACCCAGGCCTTGAGGAAACGCCGAGGCGCCCGGCACGAACACGTTGTGCACGTCCCAGCTCTGCAGGTAACGGTTGAGCGCGCTGGTGTTGGGGTCGGTGCCCATGATCGCGCCACCGTTGAGGTGGGTGGTCTGGTAAGTGGCGGCGTCGAAGTGGCTGTTGAACTCGCGCTTGTGCGCAAAGATGGCCGTAGGGTTCATCGCTTTGGCGATCTCGCTGAGCTTGTCCACCATGAAGCGGGTCATCTTGATGTCGTTTTCTTTCCAGTCGAACGTCATGCGCAGCAGCGGCTGGCCATAGGCATCGGTGTACACGGGGTCCAGGTCCAGGTAGTTGTCCCGGTAGGACTGGTGCGCGCCATGGGCGTCCATCGACAGGTGATGGGTGTAATAGTCCGCTGTCGCCGCTTTCCATTGGCTGCCCCATTTGGCCGTACCCGGCGGGGTAATTACCCCGGAGATTGGCTTGGTGCCAGCCTGGTTGAGCCAGAAGGGTGACCCGCCCACGAAGCCATGTGGGCCGTGATCGAAGTTGTCGGCGTTGAAGTCGTCGATGGCCACGCCGTTGCCGCCTGCCCCGATAAAGGGGTTGGTGTGGTGCTGGTCCTTGGCAAAGAACGCTTTCACGGTGCCCATGTTCTGATAGGCAAAGTTGCGCCCCACCACCCCTTCACCGGTTTTCGGGTCATAGGGCTTGCCGATGCCGGACAGCAACATCAGGCGCACATTATTGAACTGGAAAGCCCCCAGGATCACGATGTCGGCCGGTTGCTCGAACTCGCGGCCCTGGGCATCAACGTAGGTCACGCCGGTGGCGAGCTTTTTGTCGGCGGTGAGGTTAACCCGCAATACGTGGGCCTCGGTGCGCAACTCGAACTTCGGCTCCTGGCGCAACGCCGGCAGCACGTTCACGTTGGGCGAAGCCTTCGAATACATGTAGCAGGCATACCCGCTGCAATAGCCGCAGAAGTTGCACGGGCCCATCTGCGCGCCGTAGGGGTTAATGTACGGCCCCGAGGTATTGGCCGACGGCAGGTTGTAAGGGTGATACCCAAGGGACGCTGCCGCCTGGCCGAACAATTGCGCCGACACGGTGTTTTTCTGGGCGGGCAGAGGGAAGGGGTTGGAGCGGTCGGGCGCGAAGCGGTTGCCGCCCTTGCCTTCACCTACCACCTCGCCCTTCACCGACCACGCGGTGCCGGAGGTGCCGAATACTTTTTCAGCGAAGTCGAAGAACGGCTCCAGCTCTTCGTAGCTCACGCCAAAGTCCTGGATCGTCATGCCTTCGGGGATGAACTTCTTGCCATAGCGTTCTTCATAGTGACTGCGCATCCGCAGCTCCATCGGGTCTACCCGAAAGTGCACGCCCGACCAGTGCAGCCCCGCGCCACCTACGCCCGTGCCCGGAAGGAAAGCACCGAACTGCCGATAGGGCACGGCCACGTCGTTCACGCTGTGGCGCAGGGTCACGGTTTCCTTGGAAATATCCATGAACAGCTTTTTGCGCGAGTTGAACGTCAACTCGTCCATGGTCTGCGGGTACACCCCGTCCGGGTAAGTGTCGCGCATGGGGCCACGCTCCAGCGCAACCACCTCCAGGCCCGCTTCGGTAAGCTCCTTGGCCATGATCGCGCCGGTCCAGCCGAAGCCCACGATGACTACGTTTTTCTTCTCGAGTACCTTGGCCATGCTCAACCCCGCGCGCCGTTGATGGAAACAGGCGGGAAGGCGTAGCGTTCGTCGCGCTCTACCCAATCCATGAAATCGGCGCGGGCGCCCGGGAAATTGATCAGGGTCCAGCCCACCAGGTTCTTGTTGCCGCCATGGATGGGGTCGCAGAAAAAGCCTTCCTTGGTGTTGCTCCACAGCATGTTGAAGAACGTGCTGGCGGGCAGGGCCTCGAACGGCGCCTTGTTGGTGTCCAGCGCCTGCAGTGCCTGCTCACGCTGGTCGGCGTTCAGTTCAGCGAACACCTTGCCGAAGGTATTACGGCAATAGGTGTCGGTTTCCTGGATGCCCAGGCGGTAGATCTGCTGCGGCGAGAGCTTGAGTTGATAGCCCAGCTCCGCAGGTGCGTCCGGGTGGAAAGGGCCCTGCATGAACCACAACGCGCCACTACCGTAAGGGGTGTTCATCTGGCGGTCGATAAATTCCGGCACCCCCGCTTCGGCAGCTCCTGGGCCTCGATCGTCATTGGGAATCAGGTGAGCCACGGCCGAGTTCAGGAACGCCCATTCTTCCTGGGTGAAGAAGGTGGGGTGGTAGTCGTTCACATCGGTTGACGGTTTGGGCGGCGCGGGGACTGGCGCTGGGGTTTGTGCCAGCACTGGAGCGGCAACACCGGCGCTGGCCAGGGTTACCACGGGAATCAGGGTCAGCGACTTGCGCAAGAAATCGCGCCTGGCGTCGGAGTGGCCGGTTTTATTATCGGTTGCCATCGTGGCATCTCCTCGAGAGTGGATCACGGTTAGGTGCGGTGAAGCGATTGCGGGGTCAGCGAGGAGACGTTGTTTTTGCTTTTATAGGACGGGGTGCCCTGGGGCGGGCAGATCGTAAAAACGATAGGGAGCTACGCTGTTGGGATCCATGGTAGCAGATGCGTGCGGCGATGTTACATCTTGCAATACGTTGGGATTGATGCAGGGCACGTTTTATGCGGGCTGTAGGAGGGGGCGAAGCCCGCGAAAGACTTTTGTTACTTTCGCGAACTTCGCCCATCTGAGGCAGGGCCGACCATCCTTGGCTTACTTCACAGGCACCAAGGTCAGCCGCTGTGTGCCGTAGGCCTTCTCGAGGTTTTGCGGCTGCATCGGGAAGGTCATGTACTGGCCCTTGAGCCAGTTCTGGATACCATCGGCGTAATGCGGGCTGGCCGGGTTGCCGGATTGGCCGGTGCTGTTCACCCCCATCATGGGCTCGGGCTGGCCGAAGTCCACCACGATGCGCATGGCTGGCACCAGCCAGGCATCGAAGTTGCTGCCCCAGTGGTAGGCCGCCGCGTTGAGGGTGGTGTGATCGCCGCCGGCCGGTACGGGGCCCCGGTTGAGGTAGCCATCGAGGGCAGCCAGGCCGGCGCGCTGCGTAGCGTCCAGCCAGGGGGCCATCTTGGTGCCTTCGGTGGTCCAGCGGTATTGATGCAGCTTGCCCCACTGCCAGGCCTTGTGGTCCGTGCCCATCAGGCTGTCGCCGCTGGTTACCGCCGCTGCCAGGCTGCGGGCCAGGATCGTTGGCTTGTCTTCCTTGCCAGGTGTGCGCGTGTCGTCCCAGAACGGGCTGTCGTCACGGCCGAGCAGGTGGTCGGCCTGGGCGGAATAAGATTGGTCGGCATTGGCGACGAAGGCCTTCCACGCGGGGCTGTCTTCTGGCCCCAGCTCGTCAAGGAACGTCTGGCGCGCGCTCTCCTGAAGGAACAGCTCGTAGAGGGCGGCATCGGCCGAATCCGCCGACAGCCGACCATCGAAGGCCATCAATCGGCTGAGCGCTTCCCGTGCCTTGGCGCGGTCCGCGGCGGGGAGGGCGTCGATAGCTTTTTGCAGGGGTTGGGCCACACCTGGCGCCTCGAACATGCGCTTGAGCTTGGCGGCGAAAAGCGTGGTCTGGTCGTATTGCCAGGCGATCATGCTGCGGGCGTCCTGCTTGCCGTTGGCGGCCAGCTGGGCGATGCGCTCACTGCGCTCCGAGTAGTACCAGGAGCTGGACAGCTGCATGCCATAGCCCGGCTGCGCGGTGCGCTGGTTAGCAGTACCCAGCCAGCCGCTGGCAGGCGTTTGATCATAGGGGTGCAACATCGGGTCGGCATAGCCGTCCCAATCGTAGCGGCTGTCCCAACCGGGCGAAGGTACCTGCCCCTTGCCATCCTTGCGGTTCGGGTAGCGACCGGTTACCTGCCAGCCGATGTCGTTCGCATCGGCGAATACCATGTTCAAGGCGATAGCGCGGATGTCCCGGGCACTGTCAAAGGCCTTTTCCACTGATTGCGCGCGTGACAGGTTGAAGAAGGCATCCAGCGACTGGTCATCCTTGAGGTCTGGCGTTTCCAGGGCCAGCCCGTAGCCGCTGGCGAACGGTGCGGGCTGCACGCCTACCTTGCGTTCGCCCAGCGCGGTATTGAGCAATGGGCCGTGGCGGGTTTCGTAGATCACCTCGCGCACAGGGCTCTGGCCCTTGATGAAGAAGGTTTCGTTGCGTGCGGCCGCGCGCAGCCACTTGCCGTCGGCCTGGTACATCAGTACGCCGTTCTCGCGCTTCACCCGCTCCAGGAACACGTCCTGGTTATCGCCCATGACCATGGTCATGCCCCAGGCGAGCTTGCCGTTGAAGCCGGCCACCACCGCAGGCACCCCAGCGAGCGACACCCCGGCGGCCTGGAATTTCGGTGCGCGGATCTGCACGAAATTCCACGCGCTGGGCAGGCCGATGGGCAAGTGGGTGTCATTGGCGAACAGGCTCTTGCCACTGCGGCTGCGCGACGGTGCCAGTGCCCAGTTGTTGGACGCCGCCACGCCCAGTTGGCCGAGGCCGGCGAGCTGCTCGCTGACGGCGCTCAGGCTGGCGAACTGCCCACCCAGGGCCAGCCCCTTGAGCTTGGCCGCTTCATCGAACGGCAACGGCTCGTCGGGGTAGGTGGGCAACAGCCAGGCCAGGTTGTCGGCACCTACCTTCTGTGCCAGCACGAGGCTGTTGATTTCTTCCTGAAGGTTCATCTGCAGGCTGAAATTCATCAGGCAGAATACCAAGGCCGAATCCTCGCCTTTCCAGTACTCAGGCTTGTAGCCAGACTGTGCAAGGTCCATCGGCAGCTTGTCTTTGTAACGGAACAGCCAGGCGTTCACGCCACGTGCGTAGATCTCGAAGAAGTTACGCAAGCGCGGCGAGGCGGCGGCGTACAATTCGGCGGCACGGCGCTTGAGGTCCACGGTGCGCATGAAGCGGTCGGCCTCCAGTGCGCCTGGCCCGACCATTTCGGCCAGGCGCCCTTGTGCCAGCAGGCGCATGCCGACCATCTGGCTGATCCGATCGCTGGCGTGTACATAGCCCAGGGCGAACAGCGCATCATGGAAGTTGCTGCTTTCGATCAGCGGCATGCCCAGGGTGTTGCGCCGTACTGACACGTTTTGCCCCAGCCCTTTGAGCGGCTGCACCCCCATGCTGGGCGGCAGGCTTTCACTGTTGTGGTCGTCGACCCAGGTCTGGCACCCCGCTAGCCCGAGCGCGCCAGAAATGGCCGCAGCCAGGCCGAAACGGGGTACAAAGTGGCGGAAAGCAGACAACGCCATGGAGGGCTCCTGGGGCAAGCATCGGAAAGGCGCTTAAGGTAGTTAGCCTGTTGGCGGTTCGCAAGCCAGCCCATCGGCTTTATTTCAGGGCAACACGGGCGGAACAACCCTGCCAGCCGCCCGGTCCACTATGGGCAGGCACGAGGCCTCTTATCCTTACAATCACGGCCCGAAGGAGATACCAATGAGAAAGTGGGAGATCACCTTCCTAGACCACAAGGGCATCATTGACCGCCTGGAGCTGGCGTCGGATAACCAGCCGACTACTGAAGAAGCGGCTGTGGCGGTGCGTACAAAGTTGTTCCCGGTTACCGCAAAGGCGGATCTCAACGACTTCGAAGGCCGCGTGGAGGCTCCCGCGGTCAAATGGCTCGAAGAGCAGAATGGAGTGAGAATCACCGACATCAACGAAAAGGCCTGAACCCGCAAACGCCCCCTTTTACCTTCGAACGCTTCATGCAAGTGACCGGCGTGGCCGGTAACACGGAAAGTCTATCCATCGCTTTCAGGAGGACGAGACATGAGCACTGTTTACCAGGAAGACATCAGTACGATGTTGCTCCGCAAAATGAAAGAAGGTGGCTTTGACTTCGCCGCCATCCATCCCATCGAATTCTACGCGGTGTTCCCTGACGAAGACGGCGCCCGCGCCGCCGCTGGTCAGTTCAGGGGCGAGTCTCTCAACGCGCAGGTGATGGAGCGCCCGGATGGCGCCTGGCACTTGGAATTGTCGAAGCTGATGTATGCCACTCGGTTCGGGATCGGCGAGTTCGAACACGACTTTGAATGTGTTGTAGAGCCGCTTGGCGGCGAAATAGAAGGCTGGGGCGTAAAGCACAGGTTACCCGGGCACCGAGCGTAAATGTATTTCCCAAAAAAAAGGCCACCTCAACGGTGGCCGAACGGGAAAGTAAAGGGTGTCGGCGGTAGATGCCGAACAGGCGTCAGGTTTGCAGCCGATAGGCCAGGCGTGTGAAATCAACAGCGACTATATAGGTCATAGCAATAAGCCTTTAACGGGGCTTGCGTCCCCGTGAGGCGTGGCCTTTGTTCCCCAGCCTGCGCTTGCACGGTTTTAGTGCGGTTCTTGCCCCTGCGGTAATGGGTAACCGCAGCGGGTACCGTGGTGCTTGAAGTTCAGAGTGCTGGCACGGGGCTTGCGACAAAGGTATGTCCAGGTGACAAGGAGCACGGCATGAGCCGCACCTTTTATGACGAGATGTACGACGCGGACGGCCATGTTCGCCCGCACTATCAGGCTTTTGCCCAATGGCTTGCCCGCACCCCCGAAGAGCTCCTGTCGCAACGGCGCCGTGAAGCCGACCTGCTGTTTCACCGTGCTGGCATCACGTTCACCCTCTATGGGGACGAACAAGGTACCGAGCGGCTGATCCCCTTCGATATCATCCCGCGCAGCATTCCGGCCAGTGAATGGCGAGTGGTGGAGCGCGGCTGCATTCAGCGTGTGAAGGCGCTGAACATGTTCCTCGCCGACCTTTACCACGACCAGCGCATCATCAAGGCCGGCGTGATACCAGCGGAGCAGGTACTGGCCAACGAGCAGTATCAGCTGGCGATGCAAGGGCTGGATCTGCACCGGGACGTGTATTCGCACATTTCAGGGGTGGATCTGGTGCGCGATGGCGACGGCAGCTATTACGTACTGGAAGACAACCTGCGTACCCCCAGCGGCGTGAGCTATATGCTCGAAGACCGCAAGATGATGATGCGTCTCTTCCCCGAGCTGTTCGCGGCGCAGCGGATCGCACCGGTCGATCACTACCCCAGCCTGCTGCTGGACACGCTCAAAAGCTCCAGCCCGTTGGACGACCCCAGCGTAGTAGTACTCACGCCGGGCCGCTTCAACAGCGCCTTCTTCGAGCACGCGTTTCTGGCGCGGGAAATGGGGGTGGAACTGGTCGAGGGCGCAGACCTCTTCGTTCGTGACGAGAAGGTGTACATGCGCACCACCCACGGCCCCCAGCAGGTGGATGTGATCTATCGCCGGCTGGACGACGCCTTCCTCGACCCGCTCGCCTTCAACCCCGACTCGATGCTGGGCGTGCCCGGTCTGCTGGTGGCCTACCGGTCCGGTAACGTGGTGCTGGCCAATGCCATCGGTACCGGCGTGGCGGATGACAAGTCGGTGTACCCGTTCGTGACGGACATGATCCGGTTTTATCTGGACGAAGAGCCGATTCTCAAGAACGTGCCCACCTGGCAGTGCCGCAAGCCGGAGGAGCTGTCCCATGTGCTGGCGCATTTGCCCGAGCTGGTGGTCAAGGAAACCCAGGGGTCTGGGGGTTACGGCATGCTGGTGGGGCCGGCGTCCACCGCTGCCGAGATCGAAGCGTTCCGCGCGCGCATCAAGGCGCGGCCAGCGGCGTACATCGCCCAACCCACCCTCAGCCTTTCAACTTGTCCCACGTTCGTGGAAAACGGTATCGCCCCTCGCCATATCGACCTGCGCCCGTTCGTGCTGTCCGGCAAAGAAACCCGAGTGGTGCCCGGCGGCCTGACCCGTGTCGCCCTGCGCGAGGGCTCGCTGGTGGTCAATTCGTCCCAGGGCGGCGGCACCAAAGACACCTGGGTTGTCGAGGATCAAGGAAGCCTGCCCAATGCTCAGTAGAACCGCCTCAGACCTTTACTGGATGTCGCGCTACCTGGAGCGCGCGGAGAACATGGCACGTATGCTCGATGTGAGTTATTCGCTGTCATTGATGCCCCAGGACGGCCGTACTGGCCTCGACGAAATGGCCATGCCGTTACTGATCACCGGCACGCTCGACGATTACCTCGCGCGCCACGGTGAGCTGGACCACGAACGCCTGCTGCATTTCTTTGCACTGGATGCCACCAACCACGGCAGCATCTACAGCTGCCTGGGCGCGGCGCGGGCGTCGGCCCATGCGGTGCGTGGGCGAATTACCGCGGACATGTGGGAAAACATCAACGCCACCTGGCTGGAAATCCGCGGGATCGCGGCCCAGGGGCTGGCGCAATACGGCATGAGCCGCTTTTGCGAGTGGCTCAAGGAGCGTTCGCACCTGTTCCGTGGCGCTACCTACGGCACCATCATGCGCAACGATGCCTTCCGCTTCATCCGCTTGGGCACCTTCCTCGAGCGTGCCGACAACACGTTGCGCCTGCTCGATGCCCGCTACGAAATGATGAGCATCAAAGCGCTCAACACCGTGGCAGACGATTCGGCCTGGAGCTACTACCAATGGAGTGCGTTGCTGCGAGCGCTGTCCTCGTTCGAGGCCTACACGGAAATCTACCGGGATGCCCCGGCGGCGCGCCCGGTGGCCGAGCTGCTGTTGCTCAGGGCTGACGTCCCTCGCTCGCTGCGCGCCTGTACCGAGGAAATCGACCAGATCCTCTCGGTGCTACCGGGGCTCAATGGCCGCCCCGCGCAGCGCGCGGCTGCGGAGATGGACGCGCGCTTGCGCTATACCGGGATCGACGACATTTTGCAGGAAGGCCTGCACGAGTGGCTAAACCAGTTCATCGATGAAATACGCGAGCTGGGTAACGTCATTCACCGCTGCTACCTGGAGGTTGTATGAGGCTTACGATCAGTCACGAAACCACCTATCGCTTCGAGGACGAAGTGCGCAGCAGCATTCAGTACCTGCGCCTTACTCCGCACGATACCGAGCGCCAGCAGGTGCTCAGCTGGCAGCTCGACCTGCCACGGGCCGTTCGCCCGCAGCTCGACCCTTTCGGCAATGTGCTTCACGTGCTGAGCCTGGAAGACCCCCATGGGGAAATTGTGATCCGCGCCCGTGGGCAGGTTGAAATCAACGAAACCCTGGAGGCCGAACACGAACGGCCGTCGCCTTTGCCCTACCTGCGAACCACCAGCCTGACCGAGGCCGATCTGGGGCTGCGGGAATTCGCTCACGCCACCTGCGGCAATCGACGCGACCGTAACGCCCTGATCGAGCTGATGCATGGCCTCGGTGCACACATGGCCGCTGCAGCAGGGAATGAGGCTCATCCGCTGACCGCGACCCAGGCCTTTACGCAGCGCAGTAGCGGCTGTCATGACAAGGCGCACGCTTTTCTCGCCGGTGCCCGTACGCTGGGCATCGCCGCGCGCTATGTATCAGGCTATTTGTATACGCCGGGGAGCCATGAGCTTGCCGACCATGCCTGGGCGGAGGCCTGGCTTGATGGCGCCTGGTACAGCTTCGACGTAGCCGAGGGGCTGGCGCGGCCCGAGCGGCATCTCAAGCTGGCGGTAGGCCTGGACCATCTGGACGCCTGCCCTGTGCGCGCCATGCGCCGCGCGGGCGGGATAAAAGCCAGCAGCGGGCACGTAGAGGTCACCGCCGGGCCTGCGCCCGCACGTGCGACGGCAGTACTCACTCAGCAACAGTGAACGATGCGCCAGGCCGCTGCCCCCGGAGGCTGCGGCCGCTAGCGCCTGCTAGCCGAAGAAGCGCCCCAGGTTGGGCACGATCAAAAGTAATGTCGTGGCAAAGACAATGAGTCCCGCCTGGCGAAATTTAGGATGTTTGAACATGACATCTAGCCTTTCTTTTTGTTGACCAGCGCCAGCCCCGCTGCCTGGGGCGGCTTCACTGCGTATTGGCTGGTCGCGGTGCGCAGGCGAGCGGCCCGCGCGACCGGAACACTTTTCAATGTAGAAGCACACAGTGTGCTGTCCAGCACGATCAGCTAGGAATTTGCCCTATTTCGCTGCAAAATCCCGGGGAACTCCTCGCCGTATCGTTTCAGTACGTTGACCTAGACAGCCTGCGCAGAGTCACTTCGCCGCCTGACCGTTCGTCTGTCCGCGGTATTGCATTTACCTACCGTTCCCATGCAGGCTTGCGGCAAGCAATCCCGCTTGTTTCGACCCGAGACCGATACCCATGTCGTTGCGCATCTGCATCCTCGAAACCGACCACATTCGCCCTGAGCTGGTGGAGCAGTACACCGGCTATGGCGCGATGTTCCAGGCGCTGTTCAAACGCCAGCCGGTGGCCGCGGATTTCGACGTGTTCAATGTGGTAGACGGGCAGTATCCGCCCGAGAACGCGCGCTACGATGCTTACCTGGTCACGGGCAGCAAGGCGGACTCGTTCGGCAACGATCCCTGGATCGAAACCCTCAAGGCGTTTTTGCTCGAGCGCTACCAGCGGGGCGACAAACTGCTCGGGATCTGCTTCGGCCACCAGCTGCTGGCGCTGCTGCTGGGTGGCCGCGCGCAACGGGCAGAGCAGGGTTGGGGCGTGGGTAGCCACCGGTACCAGCTGCACGCTCAGGCCCCCTGGATGACCCCACACAGCGGTGACCTGACACTGCTCATCAGCCATCAGGACCAGGTGACCGAACTGCCCGAAGGGGCCACCGTGGTCGCCTCCAGCGAATTCTGCCGCTACGCCGCTTACCAGCTCAACGATCAGGTACTGTGCTTCCAGGGCCACCCGGAGTTTGTCCACGACTACTCTCGCGCGCTGCTCGACCTTCGCCAGCAGAACCTGGGGGAACACGTGTATCAGGCGGCCATGGACAGCCTGGCTCACGACCATGACGGTGCCACCGTTGCCGAATGGATGATGCGCTTCGTGGCCGCGCCGCGTGAACAGGCGCAGAAGGCGGGTTGATTCGGCAGCAATCCAGCTACCTGGTCACACAACGGATGGCGATCACCATGTGGGACCAGGCAGTAGCCCGGGAATGACCAGCTTACAACCACCCCGACCGCTTGAAGCTGGCGAACAACCCTGAACAGCCCACCACGATCACGCCCAGCACCGTGAAGTAACCGTAGTGCCAGTTCAGCTCTGGCATGTACTGGAAGTTCATGCCGTAGATGCCCGCGATGGCAGTAGGGAAGGCCAGGATCGCGGCCCAGGCGGCGAACTTGCGTTGGGTAACGCTTTGCCGCGCGGATTCGAGCAGCATGCCGATTTCGATGGTTTGGCTGGCGATGTCACGAATGCCGGTCAAATCTTCCATCTGCCGCGTGACGTGGATCTGCACATCGCGGAAGTACGGCCGCATGTTCTTGTCGATGAACGGGAAATCCAGCCGTTGCAGTTCCTCACTGATTTCCACCATCGGTGCCAGGTAGCGGCGCATGCGCAGCAGGTCCCGGCGCAGGTTGTGCAGGCAATGGATATCCCGCTCGTTGAGTGCCTGGCTCAGCACGTTCTGCTCCAGCGTTTCGATTTCCTGATGGATGCTTTCGGTGACGGGCTGATAGTTCTCGCTGACAAAATCGAGGATGGCGTACAGCACGAAATCTTCGCCATGCTCCAGCAGGATCGGGCGCGCCTCGCAGCGCTGACGTACCAGCGCGTACGAAGCAGAATGGCCGTTGCGACAGGTGATCACGTAGCCCTTGCCAGCGAAGATATGGGTTTCGATGAATTCCAGCTTGCCTTCGCGCCGCACGGGTGAGTAGGTCACGATGAACAGCGCGTCGCCGAAGGTTTCCAGCTTGGGCCGGCTGTGACGCTCCAGCGCATCTTCTATGGCCAACTCGTGAAGGCCAAACTGCTTTTGCAACAAGGACAGCGTGGCGGCATCGGGCTCCTCAAGGCCGATCCACACGAAGTGGCGAGGCTGGCAGGCCCACTGGCGGCCATCCTCCACTTTGATGTCGGTAACTTTCTTGCCGGCGCTGTACACCGCCGCGGCAACGACTCGGCCCATGATCGGTGGATCTCCACTGGTGTCGCCAGATCAGAGTGGTGCGTGTGCTTGCAGTTCAGTGAGCTGAGACAGCTCGTCGATGCAGGCCTGCATGGCGTGCTCGCAGCGCGCCATCAGGTCGGGAATATCCTTGGCGGTAAGCCCCTGGGTAGGGATTGGCGCCAGTGAGCGTACCCGAATGTCGCCACTGTGCCGGCGGTTGAAATCCAGGGCATGCACATAGCGGCTGGCGCAGACCGGAACGATCGGCACGCCCGCGTCGATCGCCATCATGAATGCGCCCTTCTTGAACGGCAGCAGGCGCTCATCAGGGTTACGCGTACCCTCAGGGAAAATCCAGATAGACGTGTGCTGATCGCGCAATACCCGGCTGGTGGTTTGCAGCGCCCTTCGGGCCTGGTAGGCGTTGTCCCGGTTGAGCAGCACGTTGCCGCCCAACCAGAACAGCTGACCAAACAAGGGGACCCAGCCCAGGCTTTTCTTTCCGATGCAGGCCATGCGGCGTGGCACGATCGAGCCAAGGAAGAACACATCGAAGTTGGATTGGTGGTTGGCGATGATCACGAAGCCTGGCGGCTGCGCCTGCAGTGTGGTGACGTCCGCCTCCAGCCGCAGGCCCATCAGCGCCAGCGACGGCCGGCTGTACAGCCGCGCGAAGATCCGGTTGTTGTCCGGGTTGAACGGCCGGGCCAGCCCGACCAGCAGGCCAAGCACGCCTACCACCAGAAAATTCAGGCCCAGCAAGGCCATGCGAACGACGTAGAGCATGCCAACTACTCTCGATGCAAAGGCCACGCAGTGTACGGTCGTGGCCTGCAAGCGGCAAATGACATCGAGGGCGTTGCTGCCTCAGCCTACCTTGAACTGTTCACGGTCCAGCGCGATGGCTTCGTCCAGGGTGTCGAGCAGGGCCTTGCGTACCTTGAGCTTGGTGTTGCGGTGGGCGAGCTGGTTGATGCTTTTCAGGCGCTGTGCAGCCCTGGTTGCCGCTGCCGCCAAAGCCTCAGGCGCTACCACCTCATCGAGGAAGCCCGCGCTCAAGGCGCCTTGAGGGTCGAACATCTCCGCGCAGATGACCGAGCGGTGGAACGCCGAGCGGCGCAGGCGATCACGCGCCAGTTCGATCCCGGCGTGGTGCATGGTCATGCCAATCATTACTTCGTTCAGGCCGATATGGAACGGGCCTTCAACGCCGATGCGGTAGTCCGCTGCCAGCAGCAGGAAGGCGCCCTTGGCCACGGCATGGCCGGTGCACGCCACTACCACGGGGTGCGGGTGCGCGAGCAGCCGGCGTGCCAGTGTAGAGCCTGCGGTGACCAGTTCCACCGCCTGTTGCGGGCCGGCCGTCATTACCTTGAGGTCGTAGCCGCCGGAAAGAATGCCGGGCTGGCCGGTGATCACTACCACCGCGCGGTCGGTTTCGGCCCGGTCCAGCGCCTGATTGAACGCCTCGATCATTGCGGGAGAAATAGCGTTCACTTTGCCGTTGTTAAGGGTAAGCGTCGCCACGCCTTCGTCGAGGCGGTAGTCGATCAGGTCGGACATGGAGCGGTTCCTTGTATGAGAGGAGGCAAACGTTAACTGGCACCTTCGTTCCGGTAAAGCGCGGCGGGTGACCTGGCAGTCACGGCCGCAGCTTGCCGTTTGGGTAAGCGCATGAAAAGCATAAAAAAAGCTTTGCCATCCGATTCTGTTTCGACTACATTAGCGCGCCTCGACACACTGACGGTGTGAAGAGCTACGGTGAGGTGTCCGAGTGGTTGAAGGAGCACGCCTGGAAAGTGTGTATACAGGAAACTGTATCAAGGGTTCGAATCCCTTCCTCACCGCCACATAAAGAAAGCCCCGCAAGCCAACGCTTGCGGGGCTTTTTGCTTTTGGCTTGACCTAGGCCAGCCGGTCGCGCGGCGTTTTCGGGGCCAGGGTATCGTTGATCTGCCCGAACGTTTCCCGGTTGGCAATCGCCGTAAGCATGCGGCCATCCTTGAGCGTGGCTACAAAGGTCACCTCGTGCTCCTTGCCGCCGAACCACAGCCCCGCCATGAAACCTACCGGCCCCGCCACCAGGGCGCCGGCCATGCCCCAACCCAGCGCCGGCACCAGGTGGCGCGCGGTTTCCTCGTTGGCGATGGTAAGCCGGGCGACCCGGCTGAGCGGTATTTTCTCGCCCTCTGAAGGGTTGCGCACGGTCTTGAGGGTGAAGGCGTCATTCTCGAAATGGCCGTCGCCTTGAAGAAAGTCACCGGCCTGGATAGTGATCTTGGCCATGCTGCGCTCCTGCCCCGTTCACGAAAGCTTCCTCTGGTGATAGCTCATGAGGGCGCTTCGTCAATGTCGGGGCGACGGAGGGGCAGGGCAGTGCTCACCCGGCCTGGGTGATCACATAGTGCTGAGGCTTGCCGGCCACGTGCAGGTGAACTTCATCGCCTTCGCGGTGGCGCAGCAAGGCCTGGCCGAGCGGGGCGTTGGGCGTGATCACCGTCACGTTTCGGCCTTCTACCTGAACCACCAGGCCTGCAGCGTCAGGGCCGATGAACAGCGCGCGCAGTTCGCCCTCGGCATTCTCCAGCTCCACGTAATCACCGATACGCAGGCCATGCTCAGGGGCGTGCTCGGCGATGCGCAGCTCCCGAACCCGGCTAAGCGCCTGGGCGATTTCGGCCATGCGCCGCGCTTGCCCCGTGGCCAGATAAGACGCCTCCAGGCCCAGGGTGTCGTATTTGTTTTCGGCGACGTTTTCTTCATGGGTTGCCGCTTCATAGGCGGTTTGCGCCGCGCGCTGGGCCACCGCCAGGTCGCGTTCGAGCGCGCTCACAATCACCGCGTGCAGGTTAGCTTTGTCCATCAGTTGCAGAACCTCGCCACCTGTTCGCGGCTGTCATCGGTGGCGGCCGTTTGTGCCTGCTCCAGCCAGAACTGGCATTTTGGGTTGGCTTGGTTTGCAGGGTTGGCGCGGGCTGCCGCCTCTGCGTCACGCAACGCCTGTGAGTGCAGGTTTTGTTGATAGTGCTGGAACATCTCATCGGCTCCAGGCCCAGGCTCCGGCGTCGGGTCCGAAGGCGGCTGCATGCCTGGCTGTGCAGGCACTGGCTTTGGCACCTGCCCAGGCTGGCGGTCGATCGGGCGCGGCGGGGCGATAGCAGCGCCTGTACTCGCGGTAGGGCTTGGGGCCAGGGGCGGTGCATAGCCGTAATGCCAGGCGGCCCAGCCGGTCACGAGTATAAGGAGGAAGCCCAGCCACATACCCAGTGCAATGGACAGCACCAGCGAAAGGCTGGGAATACGCACCGCGAGCGTGCGGCGGGGAGGGTGGACAGGCATTTCAGGTCTCCGAAAACATTGCCGACGGCACAAGCACCTGCCGATAGTGTGGCACAGTCCGTGCTGCCTACAGTGGACGGCCCTGAGGCCAGCCCGCACAATTCGCGGTTTGCCTTGCTCGGCAGGAGCACAATGGACAACAGCTGGGATATTTTCTGCAAGGTGGTGGACAACTTCGGTGACGCCGGAGTGACCTGGCGCCTGGCCCGCCAGTTGGCGGGCGAGCACGGCCTGAAGGTTCGCCTGTGGATCGACGACCTCGGCGCGTTCGCTCGGCTGTGCCCGGGCGCCGATCCCCATGCCCAGGCCCAGCAGGTGCAAGGCGTGGAAGTGTGTGCATGGCGCGATCCGTGGCCGGGCGCCCCTGCCGCGCAGGTGGTGATAGAAGCATTCGGCTGCAAACTGCCGGCGGAGTACGAAGCCGCTCTGGCGGCCCGGCCCGGCCCTACCTTATGGGTCAATCTCGATTACCTGAGCGCCGAGCCGTGGGTGGGTGGGTGCCACGGCCTGCCCTCGATGAAATCCGGCGGGTTGAGAAAGTTCTTCTTCTTCCCAGGGTTTCGCCAGGACACCGGCGGCTTGCTGCGCGAGGCGGACCTGCTCGCGCGCCGGGCGGTGTTCGAGCATGACGTGGGTATACGGGCCGAGTTCCTGCGCAGCCTTGGCGTAACCCCAGCGCCTGGCGCTCGGCTTATCTCGCTGTTCGCCTACGAGAACGACGGCCTGCCGGGCTGGTTGACGCAACTGTCGAAGGCCGCCCAGCCCATCCATCTGTTAGTGCCGGAGGGGCGAGTGCTGGCCAGCCTGGAGCCCTGGGCAGGGGAGCGGCTGCAACCGGGCCAGTGCTGCGTGCGCGGTGCGCTCACGGTCCAGGTGTTGCCGTTCGTTTCTCAGCGCGATTACGACCACGTGTTATGGGCATGCGACTTCAATGCCGTGCGCGGGGAGGACTCTTTCGTACGGGCCCAGTGGGCAGCGCGGCCGATGCTCTGGCACATCTACCGGCAGGATGAATACGCACACTGGGAAAAGCTCGAGGCCTTCCTCGACCTTTACACCGAGGCACTGCCCGCTGCTGCCGCCGAAGCGTTGTCCGGGCTGTGGCGCGCCTGGAACATGGACGGGGACATGGCCACCGCCTGGGTGAACTTCGAGGCCCACCGTGACGTGCTGCAAGCCCACGCCCGGGCATGGTGCGAGCAAATGGCCGCTCGCCCGGACCTTGCCACGGCGCTGGTGCAGTTTTGCCGAAATTCGCTATGATACGCGGCTAGACCGTCACCACCCCTATTCGGAATTGCGTAATGAAAACTGGTAAAGAGCTCAAACCCGGTACCGTCCTGCGGATCGACAACGATCCTTGGCTGGTGCAGAAGGCCGAATTCACCAAGTCCGGCCGTAACAGCGCGATCATGAAGACCAAGCTGAAAAACCTGCTGACCGGCTACAAGACCGAAACCGTGTACTCGGCTGACGACAAGCTGGACGACGTGATCCTGGATCGCAAGGAAGCCACCCTGTCCTTCATCAGTGGTGACAGCTACACCTTCATGGACACCACCGACTACACCATGTACGAGCTGAACGCCGAAGATATCGAGGCCGTTCTGCCGTTCATCGAAGAAGGCATGACCGACGTCTGCGAAGCCGTGTTCTTCGAAGGCCGCCTGGTATCCGTAGAGCTGCCGACCACCATCGTGCGTCAGGTCGACTACACCGAAGGTTCCGCCCGTGGCGATACGTCCGGCAAGGTCATGAAGCCTGCCAAGCTGAAAAACGGTACCGAACTGTCGGTAGCCGACTTCATCGAAATCGGCGACATGATCGAGATCGATACGCGCGAAGGCGGTTCCTACAAGGGCCGCGCGAAGTAAGCTTCGCTGCGATGAAAAACCCGGCCAGGCGCCGGGTTTTTTGTGCCTGCGCGATGCGCCCGGGTGGGGCTCAGACGTTATCCTGAAGCCGGCCGCGCAGTTCCAGCAGGCGGTCCTGCAGTTTGCGCAAATCAGGTGGGTCCATGGCCACCGCGCCGAAGACACAGGCCGGTATCTCCAGCGCATCGTCACGCAGGTTCCGGCCAGCGTCGGTCAGGTTCACGATCACCACGCGCTCGTCTTCCTTGCTGCGGGTTCGGCTGAGCAGGCCAAGGCTTTCCAGCCGTTTGAGCAGGGGCGTAAGGGAGCCGGGGTCGGTGAGCAGGCGCGTACTGATCTCGCCCACGGTCATGCCGTCGCGCTCCCACAGCACCAGCATGGCCAGGTATTGAGGGTAGGTAAGCCCCAGCTTGCTGAGCAGGGGTTTGTAGACCTTGGTCATCAGCAGTGAGGTTGAATAAAGGGCAAAGCAAAGCTGGTTATCCAGCAGCAAGTGATCGCCGGAGTCGGCCGCCTGTTTTGTTGAATGTTCGGCTTTCATGCTGATCCTTGATGTCGAATGACGATAAAAGTGGTGCGCTGGTATTTAGTGTGCCATTCAATCCATGTCGGCTCTATCGGTACTGCGTGAGCAGCCTGAAATTTCGAACCGTGAACGCATTCAGAAGTTCGTTAAATGTTCATTTCCCGTACGATGGCGCGTTTTTTACGGAGGCTCGGCATGTTGGACTGGGTAGGCTATGTAGCCTTTGGCGCGGCATTGGGAACGCTTGGCGGCTTGTTCGGCATCGGCGGGGGGCTGATCGCGATTCCGGCGCTGGGGCTGCTGTTCGGGCTGGACCAGCAACTGGCGCAGGGCACCGCGCTGGTGATGGTGGTACCCAATGTGCTGCTGGCGCTGTGGCGCTATCACCAACGCAATCGAATCGACCACCGACACGCCGTGGCCTTGGGTATCGCCGGGCTGGTGTGCGCCTGGCTGGGGTCGCTGTGGGCGGTAAGGCTGGATGGCGCCGTGATGCGCAAAGGCTTCATTGGTTTTCTGCTGTTTCTGGTGCTCACGAATCTGGTGCGTATGTTCGGGCACCAGACGCCGCCCAGCCAGGCGCTCAAACATGGCTGGCCATGGCTGGCAGCGCTCGGTGGGCTGGCGGGGTTGGCAGGCGGGCTGTTCGGGGTGGGCGGGGCGGTGGTCGCCACCCCGGTGCTTACGGCGGTGTTCGGTGCCTCCCAGGTAGTGGCCCAAGGGCTATCGCTGGCCCTCGCCGCGCCCAGTACCGGCATTACCCTGGTGACCTATGCGTTGCACGGCCATGTGAACTGGCCCATGGGCCTGGCGATGGCGGTAGGCGGATTGTTGAGCATCAGCTGGGGTGTGAAACTGGCCTATGCCTTGCCCGAGCGTGTGTTGCGCGCGGCCTTCTGCGGGTTCTTGCTGTTGTGTGCGTTGATGCTGGCAATGAAGGTGTGATCACAGGCGAAAGCCCTCGGCGATGAACTCGGCCAGGGATTCGGTCACCGTCGATTGGGTGCTCGCATTGCGCAGCAGCATCACATTCGCCAGCGGCAGCTCGGGCAGCTGCTCGGCCGGGCCGAGGATGCGCATGTCCGCCGGGATCAGGCTGCGCAACTGTGCCGTGACCGCCAGGCCTGCGGTGACCACGGCCATGATTGCCGCCAGGCTCGGGCTGGTGTAGGCAATGCGATAAGCCTTGCCGCGCGTATCCAGCGCATTGCAGGCCCAGGCCCGGCAGAAACAGTCGGTGTTGAACATGGCCAGTGGGATCGGGTCTCGCTCGTGGGGTGAGAAACCGCTCGCCTCGGCCCACACGAAGCGTTCCTGGCGCAACAGCTGGCCGATCTCGTGGCCCGGTTCGCGGGTCACGATGGTGAGGTCCAGGTCCTGGCGGTTCATCAGCGCCTTGGAGCTTTCGCAATGCACTTCCACTTGCACCAGCGGGTAAGCCTCGGCAAACCGCGACAGGATGCCCGGCAAGAACCGCATGGCGTAATCATCCGGCGTACCGATGCGCACCGTGCCGACCATATGCGGTGCGCGGAGCGTGTTGAACACTTCACTGTGCAGCTTGAGAATGCGCCGGGCATAGCCCAATAGCACCTGCCCTTCGGCGGTCAGGCGAACCTGCCGGCCGTCGCGCTCGAACAGCTGTCGCTGCAGCACATCCTCTTCCAGCCGCTTCATCTGCATGCTCACAGCGGATTGAGTGCGGTTGACCAGCTCACCCGCGCGGGTAAACCCCCCGTGGTCGGCAATGGCCACGAAGGTGCGCAGTACATCCGAATCAATACTGGGGTACGTGGCCATTCATCAAACCCTGAGATGGGAGGGATAAGAAACATTCGTTGGATTGATCTTATCGCTAGGCAGACACTTTGCCCATCACTCACGGAGGGCGACAAGATGAAAGGTCAAAAAGGTTTTGTACGGGCTCACCCGTCTCCGTTTCATTTCGTGCTGGGTACGGCTTGGCTCAAAGGTGTTTTCGGTCGTCTTGGTCGTTGGCATGAACTGGCGCAGCAGCGGCGGCAGTTGGCGTCGTTGAGCGACAACGCGCTGCATGACCTGGGGCTGAGCCGCGCCGATATCGTGTCCGAAGCCGACCGGCCGTTCTGGGATGACCCGCTCAAGCATTGAGCCCGGGTTGGCGCAGCTTGCGAACATTCCCCGGCTACGCCGGGTCCCACACGGTGGTCTGAGCTGCTGAGGGGTTCCTGGGCTAAGGTATGAGTTTGCATGTTCGGATTGCCTATGCCCCCGCGTGAATCATTCAGCCAGCCAGAAGCCCGTCGGCTGGCACTTCATGCCCAAGGTTTCGGTGCACGTCAGGGCCGACATGAACCCCGCCACCTGCTGGCAATGGCTGAGCGCCTGGGTGCCTTGCAGCTTGATTCGGTCAATGCACTGGCGCGCTCACACTACCTGCCGCTGTATTCACGCCTGGGCGGATATTCGCGCGAGACCTTGGATCGCCTTGCCTGGGGCAAGGGCAGGCACCGGCAGCTGTTCGAGTATTGGGGGCATGAAGCTTCGCTGTTGCCGCTGGGCCTGGAACCCCTTCTGCGCTGGCGCATGGCACGTGCTCGCCGTGGCGAGGGCATTTACCGGGAGCTGGCGCGGTTTGGCGCCGAACAGCCCCGGCGGGTGGCCGAAGTACTGGACCACGTTCGGCGCAACGGCGCGCTGGGCGCAGGCAGCCTGTCCACGCGCAAGGAGCGGGCGGGGCCTTGGTGGGACTGGAGCGAAGAGAAAATGGCCCTGGAATGGCTGTTTGCGGCAGGTGAAGTAACGGTCGCATCGCGCCGGGGGTTCGAGCGGCTGTACGATTTGCCGGAGCGTGTATTCCCAGCCGCGCTGCTGGCCCAACCCACGCCCGATGAAGCCGATGCCCAGCGCGCGCTGCTGTTGCATGCCGCACGGGCGCTCGGTGTTGCTACCGAGCGGGACCTTCGCGCCTATTTCAGGCTCGGCCCCGACGATGCTCGGGCCCGGCTGCTGGAGCTGGAGGAAGAGGGCGGCCTGTTACGTTGCGAAGTGGAAGGCTGGGCGCAGCCGGCCTGGTGCCTGCCGGTTTCGCGAATACCTCGCAAGGTGGATGTCAGCGCGCTGTTATCCCCGTTCGATTCGCTGATATGGGAGCGCGACCGCGCCGAGCGGCTGTTTGCCTTTCGCTACCGGCTGGAGTTCTACACGCCGCCGGCCCGCCGGGTATACGGCTACTACGTGATGCCGTTTTTACACCGGGAAGCCCTGGTGGCGCGGGTGGACATTCGCGCCGACCGTGCCAATGGATGCTTGCGGGTACACGCCTTGCACCAGGAAGGCCCGGCGCTGGGCGATGATGCCATGCAGGCGCTGGCGGCTGCCTTGAAAGCCCTGGCCGCCTGGCTGGGCCTGGCGGCGCTGGATATCCAATGCCCACGCCCCGAAGGGCTGGCGCTGCTGGCTGCGCTTGAACTCAGCGACGAACCCCTTTGAGCGTTTCGGCGATCATGAAGGCCAGTTCCAGCGACTGGTCGGCGTTCAAGCGGGGGTCGCAATGGGTGTGATAGCGATCGGACAGAGCGTCTTCGGTGATCGGCCGTGACCCGCCAATGCATTCGGTGACGTTCTGCCCGGTCATCTCGATATGGATACCGCCCGCGTAAGTACCTTCGGCCTGGTGCACTTGGAAGAAATCCTTCACCTCGCCGAGGATTTGCGCGAAATCCCGGGTCTTGTAACCTGTGCTCGCCTTGATGGTGTTGCCGTGCATCGGGTCGCTGCTCCACAGCACCTGCCGCCCCTCGCGCTGCACAGCCCGTAGCAGGCGAGGCAAGTGATCGCCCACCTTGCCGGCGCCCATGCGCACGATCAGGTTCAAGCGGCCGGGGTCGTTGTCCGGGTTTAGCACGTCGATCAGGCGTACCAGTTCGTCCGGGTCCATGGTGGGGCCGACTTTCACTCCGATGGGGTTGTTCACGCCCCGCAGGAATTCAACATGGGCGCCGTCCAGCTGGCGGGTGCGGTCGCCGATCCACAGCATGTGGGCCGAGCAGTCGTACCAATCGTTGGTGAGGCTGTCGCGGCGCACGAAGGCTTGCTCGTAGTTGAGCAGCAGCGCTTCGTGGGCGGTGAAGAAGCTGGTTTCCCGCAACTGAGGCAACTCGTGCAGGCCGCAGGCGCGCATGAACCCCAGGGTTTCGTCGATGCGGTCCGCCAGGCGGTGGTATTTGTCTGCCAGCGCGGAGTTGGCGATGAAATCCAGGTTCCACTTGTGCACCTGATGCAGGTCGGCAAAGCCACCCTGGGCGAAGGCCCGCAGCAGGTTAAGGCTGGCGGTGGACTGGTGGTACGCCTGCATCAGCCGCTCAGGGTCCGGGGTGCGGCTCTGCTCATCGAAGCCGATGCCGTTGACGATGTCCCCGCGGTACGCCGGTAGCGTCACCAGCCCCTGGGTTTCGTCGTTGCCCGAGCGAGGCTTGGCAAACTGCCCGGCCATGCGCCCCACCTTCACCACTGGGCAGCCAGCGGCGAAGGTCATCACGATCGCCATTTGCAGCAATACCTTGAAGGTGTCGCGGATCTTGGCGGCGGAAAATTCCGCGAAGCTCTCGGCGCAATCGCCGCCTTGCAGCAGGAACGCGCGGCCCTGGGTGACTTCAGCGAACTGTCGGCGCAATTCACGCGCCTCGCCAGCGAACACCAGTGGCGGGAAGCCAGCGAGGGTACGTTCCACCTTGGCCAGGTGATCGGCGTCAGGGTAACTGGGCTGCTGCTTGATCGGCAGTGAGCGCCAGCTGTCTGGGCTCCAGGGGGCGGACATGGTGACCTCGCGGGTTGAAGGACAGGGGGGCTGGATATTACCCCACAAGTGCCCGGGTTCGCTGCGCTGGCGAATTGCCCGGGACTCAGGGAGAATGGCCGGTTTCCGCCTGAAGAACGCCTCGCCGTGGACGAACCGATCCAACCCACGCCGCCTCCTTCCGAGGAGCGCCTGCTTGCCGAAGTGGAGGACGCCTTCGGCGTGGTCCGCGTGTGGGAGGTGGGTGACTACCGCTTCCTGGAGTTCGGCGCGGCCATCGAACAAAGCTGCGTGTTCATGCCCGACCCCGCCTGGCTCGAGTATGACTACACCCGTGCCATGCTGATTGGCGCGTTGTGTCATGACGCTCCGGAAACCGCGCTGTTCCTTGGTCTCGGTGCCGGCAACCTCACGCAGGCCTGCCTGGCGCACCTGCCGCTGGAGGATGTGGAGTGCATCGAGCTGCGCCCGGATGTGCCGCGCCTTGCCATGGAGTACATGGGCCTGGCAGACGACCCGCGGCTGTACATCCGGATCGGCGATGCCCTCGAACTGCTGCCTACCGCCGAGTCGGCCGACCTTGTGTTCGTCGACCTTTATACGGATCAGGGCCCGGGCGTGGCTCATCTCGCCTGGCGGTTTCTCGAGCAATGCCAGCAACGGCTCAACCCCGGCGGCTGGCTGGTGATCAACCAGTGGGCCAGCGATGACGGCAAGCCGCTAGGCGCCGCCCTGTTGCGGGGCCTGTACCACCGCCACTATTGGGAGCTGCCGGTAAAGGAAGGGAACGTGATCCTGCTGGTACCTGCCGACCTGGACCAGCAACTGGATTTCGACGCCCTGCACCAGCGCTGCGCAACCCTGGCGCCGCGCCTGGGTTACTCGCTTGAAAGCCTCTTGAAGGCGCTACGACCGGCCTCTTGAGCAAAGCCAATGGCCACAGGCGAGGCAGCGCTGTCTTGCCTGAGAAAAAACTCCCCCGCAAGGGCGCTTTTCAGGTATGATGCGCGCCGGCCTTTTAACGGGCCACGTTTAGGTAGCATTCTCCGAAGACAGCTTCGGCTGACGTCCGCGCTAGCGGGCTCTCCTGACGATTCATTCATCAATCGTTTTCGCAAATCCCCGCCGCCAAAGTTGCCAGGGTGACTCTCGAAGTCTTACGGCATGCGCAACTTTGGAGCATGGGTCTTTGCGGATGCACTTAGAGGCAGACCCATGACCCAGGAATCCGGCGGCTTCGCCGCGCTCGAACTCCATCCAAGCATCGTTGCAGCCGTTATCGCCACAGGGTACGAAGAACCCTCCGCGATCCAGCAGCAATCGATTCCGATCATCCTCGCCGGTCATGACATGATCGGCCAGGCGCAGACCGGTACCGGCAAAACCGCCGCGTTCGCTCTGCCGATCCTGTCCCGTATCGACCCGAGCAAACGCGAGCCGCAAGCCCTGATCCTGGCGCCAACCCGTGAGTTGGCGCTGCAAGTGGCTACAGCGTTCGAAACCTATGCCAAGCAAATGCCTGGCGTGAACGTTGTAGCAGTATATGGCGGTGCCCCGATGGGCCCGCAGCTCAAAGCCATTCGCAACGGCGCTCAAATCGTTGTAGCGACCCCTGGCCGCCTGTGCGACCACCTGCGCCGCGACGAAAAAGTGTTGGCCACCGTCAACCACCTGGTGCTCGACGAAGCTGACGAAATGCTCAAGCTGGGCTTCATGGATGACCTCGAAGTGATCTTCGATGCCATGCCGGAAACCCGCCAGACCGTGCTGTTCTCGGCAACGCTGCCGGCCTCCATCCGGGCCATCGCCGAGCGTCACCTCAAAGACCCCAAGCACGTCAAGATCCAGACCAAGACCCAGACCGTTTCGGCGATCGAGCAGGCTTACCTGCTGGTTCATGCCGATCAGAAGGCAGCCGCCGTGCTGCGCCTGCTGGAAGTGGAAGAGTTCGATGCGCTGATCGCCTTCGTTCGTACCAAACAGGCCACTCTGGACCTGGCCAGCGCGTTGGAAGCCAAAGGCTACAAGGCTGCTGCGCTTAACGGTGACATCGCCCAGAACCAGCGTGAGCGCGTGATCGACTCGCTCAAGGATGGCCGTCTGGACATCGTCGTCGCCACCGACGTCGCTGCCCGTGGCCTGGACGTACCGCGCATCACCCACGTGTTCAACGTGGACATGCCGTACGACCCCGAGTCCTACGTTCACCGTATCGGCCGTACTGGCCGCGCCGGTCGCGAAGGCCGCGCGCTGCTGCTGGTTACCCCACGCGAGCGTCGCATGCTGCAGGTGATCGAGCGTGTGACCGGCCAGAAGGTTACCGAAGTGCGCCTGCCAGGCGCCCAGGCGGTACTGGATGCCCGCATCAAGAAGCTGACCAACAGCATCGCGCCGCTGGTGGCCGACGCCGAAGCTAGCCATGGCGACCTGCTCGACCGCCTTACCGCGGATATCGGTTGCAGCCCGCGCGCCCTGGCCGCCGCACTCCTGAGCAAGGCCACCAATGGCCAGGCACTGGACCTGGCGACCGTTGAGCGTGACCAGCCGCTGGTGCCGACCGCAGCCGCACAGCGCGAGCGCACCGGTGAACGTAGCGGTGAGCGCCACGAGCGCCGCGCCCCGATGCCACTGGGCGAAGGCCGCGTTCGCTGCCGTACCGCACTGGGTGCTCGCGACGGTATCGCCGCGAAAAACCTGCTGGGCGCCATCCTCAACGAGGGCGGCCTGGTGCGCGAAACCATCGGCCGCATTCAGGTGCGTGACAGCTTCAGCCTGGTTGAGCTGCCGGAAGACGGCCTCGACCGCCTGCTGGCCAAGCTCAAGGACACCCGCGTTGCCGGCAAGCAGCTGAAACTGCGCCGTTATCGCGAAGACTGAGCCGCGCCTGCTGTAACAAAAACCCCCGCCTGAGTGCGGGGGTTTTTGTTTTCAGAGCCCGGTCGTAGGAGATAGGCGAAGCTCGCGAAGGGGCAGGCGACGCTTCAATCAAACCGATACACATCCATCCCCAACGCCCCAAGGGTAAAGCCCTGATGCACGATGCTGAAGCGCTCGCCCGCCCCCAGCGCGAAGTACAGCGGTAACAGGTGTTCCTCGCTCGGGTGGTTGCGCACGGCATGCGGTGCCTGGCGGCGGTAATCCAGCAATGCTTCTGTCTCTCCGCTGCCGAGCTTGCCCGCAATCCAGTCCCTGAACGCCAATGCCCAAGGTGTAGCGGCTTCGTCCTCTGCCTGACGGTCCAACTCACGAAGGTTATGGGTAATGCTGCCCGAACCGATCAGCAGCAGGCCCTGCTCTCGAAGCGAGGCCAACGCCTTACCTACCGCGACCTGCAGCGCAGGCCCGTACTCGCTCGGCAGTGAAACCTGCACCACGGGGATGTCTGCTTCCGGGTACATCAGCCGCAGCGGCACCCATACACCGTGGTCGAATGGCCGTTGTGGGTCCAGGGTGGCAGGCAGCCCTTTCTCGATAAGTTGAGCCATTATCTTGGCTGCAAGCTCCGGTTCTCCGGCAGCGGGGTATTGCAGCTCGTAGAGCGGGCGGGGAAAGCCTCCGAAGTCGTGCCACGTAGGCGGAGCAGGGTGGCTGCTTACCTGCAGGGTAGGGCTCTCCCAGTGGGCGGATACCACCACTATGGCCTTGGGCCTTGGCAGCGCGGCGGCAAGCTTGCGCAGGGCCGGCCCGCTGGCGCCAGGCTCGAGCGCCAGCATGGGGGAACCGTGGGAGATGAACAGACTGGGCAGCATGGCGGCCTCGTGGATAATCAGTAATGCGCTATCTTCATCGAGCCCAGGGGTAGAAATCCAACGGGTTTTTTCGCATGAATCAATCGAATTCATAGGCGCATGCGCGACGTGCGCGGCACAAACGAAGAGGGCGACTTTCGTCGCCCTCTGGTGGGTTACCCGCGCCGACGCAAGGCGTCGATCCGTTCCTCGAGAGGCGGGTGGCTCATGAACAGGCCGGCCAGGCCATGCTTGAGGCCGCCATTGATACCAAAGGCCGTGAGGGTGCTTGGCATGGTGACCGCCACGCCCTGCTCGGCCCGCAGGCGGTGCAGCGCATTGATCATCGCACCGGTGCCGGCGAGGCGGGCACCGGCGTCATCGGCGCGGAACTCCCGGCGCCGCGAGAACCACATCACGATGATGCTGGCCAGGATACCCAGTACCAGCTCGGCGAAGATGGTTGCGATGTAGTACGCCATGCCTTGGCCTTCTTCGTTCTTGAAGATGACCTTGTCGACGAAGTTGCCGATGATCCGCGCGAAGAACATCACGAAGGTGTTCACCACGCCCTGTACCAATGCGAGGGTGACCATGTCGCCGTTTGCCACATGGCCGATCTCGTGGGCCAGTACCGCGCGCACTTCGTCCGGGGAAAACCGCTCGAGCAGGCCTTGGCTTACCGCGACCAGGGCATCGTTGCGGTTCCAGCCGGTAGCGAAGGCGTTGGCCTCGTAGGCGGGAAAAATCCCCACTTCGGGCATTTTGATGCCGGCTTCGCGGGACAGCTGCTCCACGGTTTGCAACAGCCACTGTTCGTGGCGAGTGCGCGGTTGGGTAATCACCTGGGTGCCAGTGCTGGTGCGCGCCATCCATTTGGAAATGAACAGCGAGAACAGCGAGCCGGCAAAGCCGAAGACCGCGCAGAAGATCAGCAGCTGGCCGAGGTTGAGGTCTACCCCGTTTGCCGCCATGAAGCCGTTGAAGCCGAAAAGGCTCAGGGTGATGCTGGCAATCAGCACCACCGCAAGGTTGGTGGCCACAAACAGCAGAATGCGCATCATGGTGTCGAGTTACTCCTGACGGATTGAAGTGAAGCGTAGTCGGCTATATAAGGCGCCCCCTCCGGCGATTCAACAGAACGACTATTTCAAACTGTGTCTTCAGAAGTTTCCTACACGTTGCGTCGACTTCCTCGACACTCGGTAGGCCAGCGAAGCGGGGGGAGGGCGCGGGCTCTGGCACGGGGGTGAGTGGCCGCCCACCCCCGGCGCTGTCACTGGCGGTAGGTGCGCAGGAAGCTGCCGATGCGGCCAATGGCTTGTTCGAGATCGTCTACCCTCGGCAGGGTGACCACACGGAAGTGATCAGGCCATGGCCAGTTGAAGGCCGTGCCCTGAACCACGAGCAATTTCTCTGACAGCAGCAGGTCCAGCACGAACTTTTCATCGTTGAGGATCGGGCATACCTTGGGGTCGATCCGCGGGAAGGCATAAAGCGCGCCCATGGGCTTCACGCAGCTCACGCCTGGGATGTCATTGAGCAATTCCCACGTGCGGTTGCGTTGCTCGAGCAGGCGGCCCGGCGGCAGCACCAGGTCGTTGATGCTCTGGTAACCCCCCAGTGCGGTCTGGATGGCATGCTGGCTGGGCACGTTGGCACACAGGCGCATGTTCGCAAGGATGTCCAGGCCCTCGATGTAGCTCTGAGCGTGCTGCTTGGGCCCGGAAATGGCCATCCAGCCCGAGCGGAAGCCTGCTACCCGGTAGGATTTGGACAGGCCATTGAAGGTCAGGCACAGCAGGTCCGGGGCCAGCGAAGCGCTGCTGATATGCACGGCTTCGTCGTAAAGGATTTTGTCGTAGATCTCGTCCGAGAACACCACCAGGTTGTGCTGGCGAGCCAGTTCCAGCATGCCCAGCAGCACTTCTTTCGAATACACGGCCCCGGTGGGGTTGTTGGGGTTGATGATCACCATGGCCTTGGTGTTCGGGGTGATCTTGGCCTTGATGTCTTCCAGGTCTGGCCACCAGTTGGCCTGTTCGTCGCACAGGTAATGCACGGCGTGGCCACCGGCCAGGCTCACGGCGGCGGTCCAGAGCGGGTAATCCGGCGCCGGTATCAGCACCTCATCGCCATTGTTCAGCAGGGCCTGCATGGACATCACGATCAGCTCGGACACACCATTGCCCAGGTAGATGTCCTCGATCCCCACGCCTTCTACCTGCTTTTGCTGGTAGTACTGCATCACCGCCTTGCGCGCGCTGAACAGGCCCTTGGAGTCGCTGTACCCTTGGGCGGTAGGGAGGTTGCGGATCACGTCCTGGAGGATTTCCTCAGGCGCTTCGAAGCCGAACGGCGCCGGGTTGCCGATATTCAGCTTCAGGATGCGATGGCCTTCTTCTTCCAGCCGCTTGGCGTGCTTGAGCACCGGCCCACGGATGTCATAGCAGACATTGGCGAGTTTGTTCGATTTGCTGAACTGCATGATGAGATCCCGAAGAGTGGCCGGGCGGCGCCGAAATGAGTTTGAATGCGCGAAGCGCCGGTGACAGACTGACAACGATTGAAGGCGCAATGATACGTGCCGTCCCCATCACGGAAAAGCCACCTCCGGCGGATTTTCCGTAGCCGAGGTAAAGCCATGCAAAAGATTGATAAAACCCTGGAAGAATGGCGCGAGATGCTCGACCCAGAGCAATACCGCGTATGCCGCCTGGCCGGTACCGAGCGCCCGTTCACGGGCAAGTACAATGCCACTAAAACGGCCGGCATCTACCACTGCATCTGCTGTGAAGCGCCTCTGTTCGACTCAAGCACCAAGTTCGACTCAGGCTGCGGCTGGCCCAGCTTCTATGAGCCCATCGGCGACCAGGCGATGGTCGAGCTGCGCGATACCACCCACGGGATGATTCGCACCGAAGTGCGTTGCTCCACCTGCGATGCCCACCTGGGCCATGTGTTCCCCGATGGCCCGCCGCCTACCGGCCTGCGCTACTGCATCAACTCCGTATGCCTGCAGTTGGTGACCACTGAAGGGGAGCGGGTGTAATGGGCTCGCCGCTGCTGAACGTTCCTTGCGAACTGATTGCCGGAGGCACGAAAACGCTCGCGGACCTTCCTGCGCGGGCCTGGCTGGTGGTCAATACCGCTAGCAAGTGTGGCTTCACTCCGCAATATCAGGGGCTGGAGCAGCTGTGGCAGCGCTACAAGGATCAAGGGCTGATGGTGCTGGGGTTCCCTTGTAACCAGTTCGGCGGCCAGGAGCCGGGCGCCGAAGCGGAGATTTCACAGTTCTGCGAGCTTAACTTCGGCGTGACCTTTCCGTTGTTCCGCAAGGTTGACGTGAACGGCCCTCAGGCACATCCGTTGTTCCTTGCGCTGAAGCAACAGGCCCCTGGCCTTCTGGGGAGCAAGGCCATCAAGTGGAATTTCACCAAGTTCCTGGTGGGCGCCTCCGGCCAGCAGGTAAAGCGCTACGCCCCGGCCACCCGGCCGGATAAGCTCGAGGCAGATATTCAGGCATTGCTCAGCCGTTCGTAGGAGCGTGCGGCGCCGAGACCCAGTGGTCGATCAGGCCGATCAGCTCTTCCCGTCGGAAGGGCTTGGAGAGGTAGTCCGACATTCCCGCCGCCTTGCAGCGTTCCCGTTCCTCGGGCATGGCGTTGGCGGTGAGTGCAATGATCGGCAGGCCCGGCCACCGGCCGCTTTCACGGATGCGCCGGCTCGCCTCATAGCCGTCCATCACCGGCATGTTGCAGTCCATCAACACCAGGTCGAACGGTTGTCGCTCCAGCGCGCTCAACCCTTCGGCGCCATTGATCGCTACCTCCACTTCGCAGCCCAGCTTGCTCAACATTCCCTTGGCCACCAGTTGGTTGACGGGGTTGTCCTCCACCAGAAGTATCCGCGCCTGACGCGGTGCGCTCCCCTCAGGGGTGGCGGGGCCCGGCAAGCCGGGAGGTTGCTCGTCCAGATGGCTGCGCATGATCTCCAGCAGCCCCTGACGTGCCAGCGGGCGGGCCAGCTGTTGTATGGGCATAAGGGCCGCAGCCTGTTCCATCGGCAGGAAATTCCCATAAGCCGTTACCAGCAGCAACGGCGCCGCCACGGCAGGGCGAAGCCTGGAGAGACATTCCAGGCAGTCGGTGATCAGCAGGTCCGGCTGTATGTTCTCCAGGCTTTCATGGCTGTTGAAGCGCTGATACTCCAGCCCCCACCGCGGGAGGTATTCATCCAACAGCTCAGCCAGCCCGGTGCCGGCATCACATACGGCCCACACTTTCCCCCGCAACTGTGGAGCGGGGTAGGCGGCGGTGTGTATCGTCAGCGGGAGGTCGGCGTAAAAGCGGCTGCCCACGCCCGCCCTGGAGCTGATACTCAGCCGGCCCTGCATGGCCTTACAAAGGTTGCTGGTGAGCGCCAGCCCCAGGCCGGTGCCGCCGAACTGCCGAGTGATCGCGGCGCCCGCCTGGGTGAACGGCTTGAAAATCTTGTGCTGAGCTTCTGGCGCAATACCGATCCCGGTATCTCGAACCTCGATACGGATGTACTCGCCCACCGTCTGCAGGCGTACGTCGACCCGCCCGTGGCGAGTGAACTTGAGCGCGTTCGAGAGCAGGTTGCTGATGATCTGGCGAATGCGCATCGGGTCGCCCAACACCATGGCGGGAAAGCCCGGCTGCACCAGGCAGGTAAGCTCCACCTCAGGCGCGGCGTTCTGGCTGAACAGGTTGGCGGTGTCTTCGGCCAGCACCGACAGGTCGAACGGTAGTTCCTCCAGCTCCAGTTGCCCGGCATCGAACTTTGACAAGTCGAGAATATCGTTAAGCAGCTCTACCAGTACTTTTCCCGAATCATGGGCGATAGCCAGCTGCTGACGTTGTTCCGCCGTGAGCGGGCTGTCCAGCGTAAGCGCGATCATGCCCAGCAGGCCATTGAGCGGGGTGCGGATTTCGTGGCTCATATTGGCCAGGAATGCCGAGCGGGCCTGGGCCATTTCCAACGCCGTACGCCGAGCCTCGTCCAGTTCCCGGTTCGATTGGCTGAGGCGCTGGTTGCTGGCTTCCAGTTCGGTGGTACGCGCGGCCACAATGCTCTCGAGCTCATCCAGGTAGGCGGTCAGCCGATCCTCGGCCGCCCGCCGTTGCCGAATTTCCACCGCCGTGCGATCCAGCTGCTGGTTGGCCACCCTCACCAGTACGCCAATTTCGTCGCGCTCGTGGCCGCGGGGGCAGGGCAAGTGTTGCGGGTCCGCCGCCCCTGGGCTGGCGCGGCTCAGGTGGCCCACTACTGTTACCAGTGGTTTGGTGAGCATGAAATAAAACACCACCAACAAAATGGCGGTGAACAGCATGGTCCGCAAAAAACCACTGATGAGCGTGACCTCTGCCCGGTCGATGAATCGACCCCCCAATGCGGCGGTGTCAATGGCTACGCTCAGGGTGCCCAGCTTTTCTTCGGGCAGGTGCTCGAGAAACAGGGTGGTATCAATCTCCAGGCTTCGCCCGAACAAAGCATCGGTGATGAACCGGTGGGGGGTTTGGGCCTTCGGACGCTCGACGGCCGCCAGCAATATGCCTTCGTTGTCGGTGATGCGCGCACCGACGATCGACTCGGATCGCAACAGCCCGCGGGTCAACTCCAGGGCAAGTTCCCGGTCGATGTTGTAGGCGATTCGCGAGGCAGGGTTCTGGCTCACCTCCAGCAAGGAGGCGATCTGGCGTTTGAGCAGGTCGCGGCTGCTGGCATAATCGAGGGAAATTTGCACCACGCTCAAGAGCGTGCCCAGTATCAGGCCCAGCAACACCGTAAGCCGGGCCTGTTTATAGGACAGTCGCTGGTTGAACTTGATGCTCATGGGCATCGGGCTGTTTTCCTTGATGATGCATCCCCCAGCATAGTCAATGGGTCGGTCCCCGGCCCTGTGGCACATGGGCGCATCCTGCATCCTGTATAGCGCTTGTAAGCGCCGAGGTGAAGCTGTGGACTCACGTTTATCTGCGTTCCTGGAACGCGCCGAAGGGGTGCTGGCCCGCCTGGAACCCTTGTTGCCGGCCCCACGGCCGCACATCGATTGGGCGAACACGCTCGCGGCGCGCTGGCAACGGGACGGCCGCGAAGGCTATTTGCTGCCCCTAGAGGTGAGCCTGGATATCCGCTTGAGCGACCTGCAAGGGGTGGACAACCAGCGCAACCAGTTGGAACGCAACACGCGCCAGTTGCTTGAAGGGCTGCCAGCCAACCATGCGTTGCTGTGGGGCTCGCGCGGCACCGGCAAGTCTTCGTTGGTGAGGGCCTTGCTGGCGGAGTTTGCCGGCCATGGGTTGCGGCTGATCGAGATCGAGCGCGATCACCTGGCAGACCTGCCGCGCGTGGTCGAGCAGCTGCGCAAACCACCGCAGCGCTTCGTACTGTTCTGCGACGACCTGTCGTTCGAAGCCGGCGAAGGTGATTATCGTGTGCTCAAGAGCGTGCTTGATGGTTCGCTCGAACAGGCGCCTGAAAACGTGCTGCTGTACGCCACGTCGAACCGGCGGCACCTGGTGCCGGAAAAACAGAGCGACAACGATAACTGGACACGGGTGGAAGGCGAGCTGCATCCCAGCGAAGCCGTGGAGGACAAGATCGCACTGTCCGACCGTTTCGGCCTGTGGCTGTCGTTCTACCCCTTCACCCAGGAGCACTACCTGAACGTGGTAGAGCATTGGGTCAATCAATTGGCCGCCCGCGCGGGGCTGAGCTGGCAGCGAGATGCGGCGTTCGACGTGCTCGCGGTCCGCTTTGCCACCTCGCGGGGCAACCGAAACGGGCGTTGCGCCTATCAATTTGCCCGCCAGTGGGTGGGCCTGCAAATGCTGGAGCCTGAGCAATGATCGATCTGCAATCCACCGGAGATGGCCTTCACGGCTATGCCTTGTTATGCGCGCAACTTGAGGCGCTGTTGGCCGGGGAACGGGATTTCATCGCCAACGCCGCGCAAATGTCGGCATTCCTGTACAGCGAGTTGGGCGACCTGAACTGGGCAGGGTTCTACCTCAACCGTAACGAGGAGCTCGTACTCGGCCCGTTCCAGGGCAAGGTCGCCTGCGTGCGTATACCCTTCAGCAAAGGTGTCTGCGGCGCCGCTGCGACCACGCGTATCACCCAGCGCGTGGAGGATGTGCATGCATTCCCTGGCCATATTGCCTGCGACAGCGCGTCGAACAGCGAGCTGGTGGTTCCGCTCGTGAAGGAGGGCAGGCTGATTGGGGTGCTGGACCTGGACAGCCCCTCGGTGGGGCGTTTCAGCGTAGAGGATCAAGCGGGTATCGAGCGGCTGGCGGAAATTTTCCTGCAGGCTACCGACCTCTGATACTCAGGGGGCGGCAGCCCGCTCATGGCCTTCTCAGTCGTAGAGGGCCTTTTTCTTCCACTCGGTCTGTTCTTCGGTTTCCTTCAGCCCGGCGGTGAGCTCGTTCACGTCACCGTCATGGGCCTGGATCTTGTTCAATACCAGTGCATCGGCGCGCGCTACCATTTTCTGCGCATAGGCCAGTTCTTCGCTGTACAGGGAAGGATCGGGCTGTTTTTTCAGGTACTGCACGGCGCGCTCGTAGGCCAGGCGGGCATGGCCGGGGTCGCCGTCCTGAAAGGCTTGCTGCCCCAGGTTATTGAAGAACTCCAGGTGCAGCTTCACCAGCAACCCGCGGATCACCCCTGCCCAATGACGGGATTCGCCCGGTTTGAAAATGCCTTCCTGAGCCGCGCGCAGGATTTGATGATGCAACGCCTCGATCAGGAAGCTCACATCCTTGGCCTGGGATTCGGTGGTGATCGAGATCACGGGGTTCTTGATCTCGAGTTCTTCCTTGCCCATATCGAGGTCAAGCTCGGCAAGCCGTTCTTTCAGGTCAAGGTTGCCCTTGTTCAGTGCAAGTGCCCGCTTGACCACGTTATGTTCGAGCCGGAGCATCAGCATCTTCAGCTCTGGCGTGGTGAGCTGGCCGGGGAAGCGTTCGTTGATTTCCGCGCAGCGGCGCAAGCGGTCCTTGAACTCATGGCCCAGGCGTACCTTCTCTGCCTTGTTGGCTTCTACCATGTTGTTAAGGAAGCCAATGGCAATGAGTATCGCAATGCCCGCTATCACAATCGCGGCGATCATCATGTGTGTCACGGGGCTAACCTCGTCTAAAGCAATGGCTTGAGTGTAGTGGCTGCCTGGGAGGGGTGACAGGGCTGCCCCCCCACGAGCTTTGCCGAGGCGTCGATTATGCGCGTGGCGCATTGCCCGGCATAGCCCCGCCAAGAGGGTGAAAGCGCCGTACGACGAGCAACAAGGGCCCGGCAACCGAGTCGAACCCTTTGATTTGAATAATTTTTTCCGGAGGGGTTGACGGGTATCAAAACCGCCCCTAGAATGCGCGCCACTTGCAGCGTAAAGCACTTAGCCAACCGCAGCAGGGAGTGAATGTTGTAGTGTGTCCCCTTCGTCTAGTGGCCTAGGACACCGCCCTTTCACGGCGGTAACAGGGGTTCGAGTCCCCTAGGGGACGCCATTGCGGGAATAGCTCAGTTGGTAGAGCACGACCTTGCCAAGGTCGGGGTCGCGAGTTCGAGTCTCGTTTCCCGCTCCAGTTTACTTTGATACGGCTCAGGCGGTATCAGTAAAATCCGAGGCCCTTGTGGTCGCGGTTGCTGAAATGACCGAAGGTTGTTTCGGGCAGTTGTCCCCTTCGTCTAGTGGCCTAGGACACCGCCCTTTCACGGCGGTAACAGGGGTTCGAGTCCCCTAGGGGACGCCATTTGCGGGAATAGCTCAGTTGGTAGAGCACGACCTTGCCAAGGTCGGGGTCGCGAGTTCGAGTCTCGTTTCCCGCTCCAAATTCAGGTTGGCCATGTTCATGGGCTGACCTACAGAAAAAGGGCCTTCGGGCCCTTTTTTCATGCCTGCGATTTTTGGTCGATGCCAATTGGGGCATACGTAACTACCGCCAAACCCGCTGGCACCCCCCTTAAGTTGTCGGTTCGCCACTTTCGGCGCTATCAAGGACCGGCAGCATGAACTCTCTTTACTCCCATACCAAAGCTGACCTGGACAAGGCATTCGCCACCCTTAGCGAATCATTGTTCGCTAAAGCGCGTGACGCCGAGTGCCTGGAGTGTGAGCCTAGCCCGAAGATTCTGGTCGTGGCGGGCACTCAAGGCTCGGGTAAGACGTATCTGCTCGAAAACAAGCTGTTACCCAGCGGCCGCTACGAAAACCATGTAAGCCTCTACCTTCCCTCATTTCGCAAACACCATCCTCAATATGAGCGTATGAAAGATCATGGTATTCGCCATGTGTACGAGCATACCAATAAATTTGTGTGGGACTTGGGCAATAGGGTGTTAGACCATGCCCTTGAAAATCGCTACAACATCATTATGGAAACTGCTCTCGATAGTGCCAAATTTGCTGATTTTCCGGCTGATGCGGTCAAGGCGGGTTACCAGTTTGAAGTGCATATGATCGCTTGCCAGAAAGAATTCAGCCATTGGGCGACCTTGGATCGCTTTGTGAACAGCGTTGCAAGCGATGAAGTCGAGCGGGTTTTGACGCTGTCAGCGATAGAAGCCTCTCAACTCAATGCCCGGGCCATCCTTGATGCATTCGAAAACGCCTGTACGCAGGTGCCTGGCTCCGAGATCACGCTGTATCACCGTGGCATCGAGACCGGGATGGAGAGCAAGCCGCTCTGCCATAGCGAATGTACATCCCCCACGGAGCTTACCCCCCAAGCGCAATACTACGACCAGCCCTTCACCAGCTTGCCGCGCCTTAATCCATATTTCGAGATCCGCCGAAACGCCTCGGCGAACTTCCCATGCTCCTATCTTCAGTATGCGCAGGTGGTGAATGCCGGGATGATCGATGCGCAGGTGCGTGAGGAAATGGTCAAATACAATTGCAAGACAATGGAGCGCGCGCAGGCACTGATGCCCAATGTGCCCAGCGAGGTGTTCCGGGAGTTGAGCTTGTATGTGATGAAGTACATCTACCCATAACCAGGGCATTACCAGGCCAGAACTGGGGCGGTCAGAGGCTCGCCCCGGGTCCCTGCGCCTGGTGGTTGTCAGTGCTTCGGGCCGTTCTCCGACATTGCCAGCAACTGCTTTTCCTGATTCCAGTCGAACGGTTCATCGTTCGCGTCCGCTTCGTGGCGGCGGTCTTCCAACTGCTGATACAAGTCGATCTCGTCATCAGGCATGTAGTGCAGGCAGTCCCCACCGAAGAACCACAGCAAGTCGCGTGGCACCAAGTGGGCAATCTGCGGATAGCGGGTGAACACCTGGCAGAGCAGGTCCTGGCCCAGGTAGAAATTCTCCGGTGCCTCGTCGATGAGGGCTTCGATCAGTTCATCGAACCGTTCCACGAAAAGGGCATGGCTTTCTTCAGGCACTTGCTCGGCTTCGCCCAGGGCCACGAGGATTCCACGCAGGTGGCGCAGCAGTGCCAGATGATGCTCGATGATCGGATTGGCCACGGGAGGGCTCCTGTCTGGAAAAGCGCGGCAGTATAAGCGCCGCCGCGCCTGTTGTCCCGGGGCGGTTCAGCGCACCTGCCGGTCGGTGCGACTGAGGGCTTCAGGGGCGAAGTCATCCACGTCGATCACTTTCCGGCGAGCAGCTTCGGCCTGGCGTAACACTTCGCCTTCGGCCAATTGGAGCACGCCCTGTTCCACCGCAGCCTCTATGGCTGTCTGGCCTGGCGCCGCCGACACTTGCCCACCTTTTAGCGCCGCATGCAGTTTGCGCTGCACGGGTGCTGCCTTGGCCAGCAGTTGCCATGTGGCACGCAAGCCGCCCACGGGGTCGCTCGGGTTTTCGGGGCGGTAGCAGCCCTCGAGCAGGGCGGCCAGGGCCGGGTCCTCTTCGCTGCGCCCAAGAATGCCGGCCACTTCGGCTTCCAGTCGATCATCCGGGCCGGGGTGGCGGCGGCCGAGCGGGAATACCACCAGCGTAAGCAGGTTACCCAGCAGGCGGTTGGGGAAATTCGCCAGCACGCCGGCGAGCGCGGCTTCGGCCTTGCCCAGGCTTTCTTCCATGGCCCAACGCAGTAGCGGCTGCAGGTGCTCGGGGGATTGCTCATCGTGGTAGCGCTTGAGCGCGGCCGAGCCGAGGTAGAGGTAGCTCAACACGTCACCCAGCCGCGCGGAGAGGCGCTCTTTGCGCTTGAGGCTGCCGCCCAGCAGCATCATGCTAAGGTCCGCCAGCATGGCGAAGGCTGCGGCAAGCCGATCCAGCGCGCGGAAGTAGCCTTGGCTCAGGCGATCGCCAGGGTGGCGTTCCAAATGCCCAACACCCAGGCCTAGCATGAGTGTGCTGGCGGCATTGCCCACCGCAAAGCCCAAGTGATCAAGCAAGACGCGGTCGAACGCTTCGAGTGCCTGATGGCTATCGCCCTGGCTGGCCAGCGCCATTTCCTTGAGCACGAACGGATGGCAGCGGATGGCGCCCTGGCCGAAGATCATCAGGTTACGGGAGAGGATGTTGGCCCCTTCCACGGTGATATAGATAGGCGCGCCGGCCCAGTTACGCGCCAGGTAATTGCTCGGGCCGGCAATGATGCCCTTGCCGCCGTGCACGTCCATGGCGTGGGTGAGGGATTCGCGGCCGCGTTCGGTGAGGTGGTACTTAAGAATCGCCGAGAGCACCGAGGGCTTTTCGCCAAGGTCTACCGCGCGGGCGGTGAGGATGCGGGCGCTGTCCATCAGCCAGGCGTTGCCGCCAATGCGCGCGAGCGATTCCTGAATACCTTCGAACGCGGCCAGTGGCACATTGAATTGCTCGCGAATGCTTGCATAGCGCCCCGTGACCAGGCTGCTGTATTTCGCCACGCCAGTACCTACGGCAGGCAGCGAGATGGAGCGGCCCACCGACAGGCAGTTCATCAGCATCATCCAGCCTTTGCCCAGCATGGCCGGGCCGCCGATCAGCGCGCTCAGTGGCACAAACACGTCCTTGCCGCTGTTGGGGCCGTTCATAAAGGCAGCGCCCAGTGGCACATGCCGTCGGCCGATATTCACGCCGGGCGTGTCGGTGGGGATCAGCGCCAGGCTGATGCCCAGTTCCTCCTTGTCGCCCAACAAATGGTCGGGGTCGTAGGCCTTGAACGCCAGGCCCAGCAAGGTGGCGACCGGGCCGAGGGTGATGTAGCGCTTTTCCCAGGTCAGGCGCAGGCCCAACACTTCCTCGCCTTGCCAATGCCCCCGGCAAACGATGCCAACGTCCGGCATGGCGCCAGCATCCGAGCCGGCAAGGGGGCCGGTGAGGGCGAAGCAGGGGATCTCTTCACCCTTGGCCAGGCGCGGCAAGTAATGGTTGCGCTGCTCCTCGGTGCCGTAATGCAGCAGCAACTCTGCCGGGCCAAGCGAGTTGGGCACCATCACGGTGGAGGCGAGGTCGCCACTTCGGGTCGCCAGCTTCATCGCCACCTGCGAGTGCGCATAGGCCGAAAAGCCCTTGCCGCCGTATTCCTTGGGAATGATCAGGGCAAAGAACCCGTTCTGCTTGATATAGGCCCATGCTTCGGGCGAGAGGTCCATGTCTTGGCCCACCTGCCAGTCGTTGACCATGGCGCACAAGGCCTCGGTCGGCCCATCGATAAAAGCTTGTTCCTCGGCGGTGAGCACGGAAGGCGAGTAGTTGAGCAGGGTATGCCAGTCGGGCCGGCCGCTGAACAACTCCCCGTCCCACCATACGGTGCCAGCTTCGATGGCCTCCCGCTCGGTGCTGGACATGGGCGGCAGGGTGCGCTTCACCCAGGCGAACATGGGCTTGGTGAACCATTGGCGGCGCAGGCCATGCAAGATGACAAACGCCGTGACCGCCGCCAGCAGCAGCCACAGAACAGCCAACATAACGCCAGGCGTATCGGTAAACAGGCCAAGCCCCAGCACATAAACGGCGGCAATGCCCAGAACGGGCAAGGGCGACACTCGCCTATGGCAAAGCCAGATGATGCCGCACAACAGAATCAACACACCGAACACCCACATACGTTTCTCTCCGGATGGTGGGGCCGGGCTTGAGCGCACCGCGCGATCCGCGCGATGAAGCCGGCACGGCCTCGATCTTGCCGGGCCGCTTCGCTGCCGGGCTGTGCCTGTAGTGACCCTGCTGTGAACGCTGAGTTCGTAGTAGGCGCCCGGCGCGCCGGCGAAACTTAACGGCGGTGTGGCCGGTCGGTTGAAGCAGATGGGCAGGGCAATGACCTGCCCTGATAATGACTATCGACGCGCTTCACTGTACGCATGCACCGCACGTCGGCAGCATGAAAGCGAACGCCAGACATTGTAATTCACCTCGGTGGCCCTTAACTTTCCGGCCACCTTATTATCGGTATTGATCTGTCATGAGTTCCGCACTGTCCATCCGGCAGCTAACCAAGACCTATGGCAACGGCTTCCAGGCCCTCAAGGGGATCGATCTGGATGTTGCCGAAGGCGACTTTTTCGCATTGCTCGGCCCCAACGGCGCGGGTAAATCCACCACCATCGGCATCCTGTCCACCCTGGTGAACAAAACCAGCGGCACGGTGAATGTGTTCGGTCACGACCTGGACCGTGATCCGGCACGGCTGAAGCGCTCCATTGGCGTGGTGCCACAGGAATTCAACTTCAACCAGTTCGAGAAAACCTTCGACATCGTGGTGACCCAGGCCGGCTATTACGGCATTGCGCCGAAGGTCGCCAAGGAGCGTGCCGAGCAGTACCTGACCCAACTGGGGTTGTGGGAGAAGCGGGACGCGCCGTCGCGTTCGCTGTCGGGCGGCATGAAGCGCCGGCTGATGATTGCCCGGGCGTTGATTCATGAACCTCGCCTGTTGATCCTCGATGAGCCCACCGCGGGTGTGGACATCGAGCTGCGCCGGTCCATGTGGACGTTCCTCACCGAGCTCAACCGCAAGGGCATCACCATCATTCTTACCACGCACTACCTTGAAGAGGCTGAGCAGCTCTGCCGTCACATCGGCATCATCGATCACGGGACCATTGCCGAGAACACCAGCATGCGCAAGTTGCTGGGCAAGCTCACCGTCGAAACCTTCGTGCTGGACCTAGGGCAGAACCTGGATAAAGCGCCGGAACTCGTCGGTTACCCGTGCCGCCTGCTTGATCCCCATACCCTGGAAGTGCAGGTCGATAAAAAGGCAGGTATTACCGCGCTGTTCGGCCAACTTGCCCTGCGCCAGATCGAAGTGCTGAGCCTGCGTAACAAGACCAACCGGCTAGAGGAGTTGTTCGTGTCCCTGGTTGAAAAGAACCTGGCGAAGGTGGCCGTATGAGTACCGAACTGTCGCCCAACCTGGTTGCCCTCAATACCATCGTTTACAGGGAAGTTCGCCGCTTCATGCGGATCTGGCCACAAACCCTGCTGCCGCCAGCGATTACCATGGTGTTGTACTTCGTGATCTTCGGAAACCTGATCGGCCGCCAGATTGGCGGCATGGGCGGGTTTACCTACATGCAATACATCGTTCCCGGGTTGATCATGATGTCGGTGATCACCAACTCCTATGGCAACGTGGTATCGAGTTTCTTCGGCGCCAAGTTCCAGCGCTCCATCGAAGAGCTGATGGTGTCGCCGGTGTCCCCTCATACCATCCTCGTGGGCTATACCCTCGGCGGCGTGCTGCGAGGGCTGGCGGTAGGGTTGATCGTCACACTGCTGTCGCTGTTCTTTACCGACTTGCACGTGCATCACCTTGGCGTGACCATCGTGGTAGTGGTGCTGACCGCGACCATCTTCTCCTTGCTGGGCTTCGTCAACGCAGTGTTCGCTCGCAACTTCGACGATATCTCGATCATCCCAACCTTCGTGCTCACACCCCTGACCTACCTGGGCGGGGTGTTCTACTCCATCAACCTGCTGCCGCCGATCTGGCAGACCCTGTCGCTGGCCAACCCGGTGCTGCACATGGTGAACTCGTTCCGCTACGGCATATTGGGCGTGTCGGACATCCAGATTGGCACTGCGTTGACCTTCATGTGCGTGGCCACAGTTGTGCTTTACCTCTGCTGCGCCCGTTTGCTGGTCAGCGGCCGAGGCATGCGCACCTGACGCCAAATACCCGGTAACGGTCCATTTCCCCCCTGGTAGCCTTGCCCGGCCATACTGCGCCGGGCCGCCAGGGAGGGGGGTATGCGAGCAGCGCTGTTGGCTTTTGTAACAGGTGTGCTAGGGGCCCGCTGGTGGCCTGGTGTGCCGCCGGGTTGGCTGGTGGCGAGCCTGGCCGTGGCGGGTTTAGTGCTCGCGTTCCACCCCGGGCGGGCTGGCCGATATGCCGGGCTGTCACTCGCCGGGCTGGCGTGGGCACTGTTCTGTGCCTTGCGCATCAGCGCCGATCAACTCGATCCACGTCTTGACGGCCGAACAGTCTGGGTCGAGGGGCGGGTCGTGGGCCTGCCGGTATCCACCGCAACAGGCGTTCGCTTCGAGCTGCGCGATGCGGTTTCACGCCGTGGTGAGTTGCCCGGGCTTATCCGGGTGAACTGGCCCGACGGCGCGGACGTGCGCAGCGGGGATCGCTGGCGGCTGGCGTTGTCGCTGGATCGCCCTCGCGGGGTGGTCAACCCTGGCGGTTTCGATTACGAAGCCTGGCTGTTCGCCCAAGGCATTGGCGCCACCGCCCATGCAAAGGACGGTCACCGTATGGAGGCCGCCAGCCCAAGCTTCCGTGAGGTGGTCCGGGAGAAGATGTTGTCGTCGTCGGGCCATGCGCTGGCGCCATTGTTGGTAGCGTTGGTGCTCGGAGACGATTCCGGGTTGCGCCCACAGCAATGGCGGGTGCTGCAGGCCACCGGTACCGTCCACCTGTTCGTTATATCCGGGCAACACGTAGGCTTGCTCGCCGGGCTGGTATACGGGCTGGTGGCGGGGCTGGCTCGGCTGGGTGCGTGGCCGCGCCCGTTGCCCTGGTTGCCATGTGCGTGCGTTGGCGCGGCGGGCGCCGGCCTGTGCTACGGCCTGCTCGCTGGGTTCGAGGTGCCGGTGCAGCGCGCTTGCGTGATGATCTGTATCACGTTGCTTTGGCGCTGGCGTTACCGGCATATGGGGGTTTTCACGCCGCTGCTGTTGGCATTGGTAGCCGTCCTGCTGATCAACCCCATGGCCAGCCTCACGCCTGGTTTCTGGTTGTCGTTCGCCGCGGTGGCGGTACTGCTGCTCGGGTTCTCCGGGCGGCTGGGGGGCTGGCCCTGGTGGCGAGCATGGTGGCGCGCGCAGTGGCTGGTGGCGCTGGGGCTAGCCGTGGTCATGAGTGCGCTGGGCTTGGGCATCAGCTTCAGTGGGCCTCTGGTCAACTTGCTTGCCGTGCCCTGGATCAGCTTTATCGTGTTGCCGTTGGCGTTGGCCGGCACCCTCGGGGTGTGGTTGCCAGGGGTGGGCGAGTTCCTGTTGTGGTGCGCGGCTGGCGCGCTTGAAGGGTTGCTCGGCGTTCTGGCCGTGGCGGCTGAAATGTCGCCGCCCTGGCTTGCGCCTCGCGTGCCGTCATGGGCCTGGCTGCTGGCAGCGTGCGGTGCGGTGCTGCTTTTGTTGCCGGCTGGGGGTCCCCTGCGCTGGCTTGGGGCGCCGCTCATTCTGCAGCTGGCTTTCGCACCACTGCCAAGGCCCTCCTGGGGGCAGGCGCAGGTGGTGCAGCTTGATGTGGGGCAGGGCTTGTCCATCCTGGTACGCACCCGCCACCACGCCCTGCTGTTCGATGCCGGGCCGGCCTACCGCGCGGGAGATGCCGGCGAACGCATCGTGGTACCGAGTGTGCGCCGCCTCGGGGTGCGCCGGCTGGATACCCTGATCATCAGCCACGACCATGCCGACCACAGCGGCGGCGCGGAGTCCGTCATCCGCGAGCTGCTGCCAACACGCGTGCTGGTTGGCGAGCCCAGCGCCGCCCCTCGGCGCTGGCAAGGTCAACCCTGCGAAGGCGCGCAGCCTTGGGAGTGGGATGGGGTACGTTTCGAACCCTGGCGCTGGCCCCGTGCCCAAAGCCCCAACCCGGCGTCCTGTGTGTTGTTGATCGAAGCCAACGGCGAGCGGCTGCTGCTCACCGGCGATATCGACAGCCAGGCCGAGCGGGCACTGCTTGCGGCCTGGCCCGGGCTAAATGTGAAGTGGCTTCAGGCGCCCCATCACGGTAGCCGCACGTCGAGCTCGGCTGCGTTCCTCGATGCACTGACACCAGCGGGCGTATTGATCTCCCGGGGCTGGAACAACCGCTTCGGTCATCCCCACCCGGAAGTGTCCGAGCGGCTGGCGCAGCGGGGCATCGTACCGTTCGACAGTGCCCGCGCAGGCGCTGTCGAGTGGGTACTGGGGCGGGATGCCACGCCTGTAACGTGGCGCGCGCGGCCGCGTTTGTGGCGCAGTGACGCTGCTGAGGATGGGCGATAGGCTGCCGGCCTGTGTGCGGGCGGTTGTGATAGAGTTGCCGAATTTGTTCGAGAGGTGCCGCACTGTGTGGGAATTGGTAAAAGCCGGTGGCTGGATGATGTTGCCGATTATTCTGAGCTCCGTCGCGGCGCTTGCGATCGTTGCCGAGCGCCTTTGGACACTGCGCACCAGCAGGGTCACCCCGCCCAATCTGGTGGCGCAGGTATGGAAGTGGATCAAGGACAAGCAACTCAACAGCGAAAAGCTCAAGGAGTTGCGCGCCAATTCTCCCTTGGGCGAAGTGCTTGCTGCCGGGCTGGCCAATTCCCGCCACGGCCGGGACATCATGAAAGAATGCATCGAGGAAGCCGCCAATAGCGTAATCCACGAGCTGGAACGGTATGTGGGCGCGCTCGGTACCATCGCCGCCATGGCGCCGCTGCTCGGTTTGCTGGGCACAGTGCTGGGGATGATCGATATTTTCAGCGCGTTCAATGCCAGCGGTAACGCCACTAACGCCACGGTGCTGGCAGGCGGTATCTCCAAGGCCCTGATCACCACCGCTTCCGGGCTGTTCGTAGCGATCCCGGCGGTATTCTTCCACCGCTTGTTGCAACGCCGGATCGACGAATTGGTGGTACGCATGGAGCAGGACGCCATCAAGCTGGTGGAGGTGTTGCACGGCGACCGCGAAGTTGACATCGAGGGGGCCCGGGCGTGAAGTTCCGCCGAAGCCGCCGGCGCCGCGAAGACATCGAGATCAACCTCACGTCACTGATCGATGTGGTGTTCATCCTGCTGCTGTTCTTTGTGGTGACCACCACCTTCACCCGCGAGACAGCCCTGCATGTGGAGCTTCCACAGGCCGTGAACGGCGCGCCGGAAGAGAACCCACCCAAGCGGCTGGACATCGCGATCAGCGCTGACGGCAACTACGCCATCAATAAACACGTGCTGCCAAAAAGTGACCTGGACACCTTGCTGACGGCGCTGCAGGCAGAATCCGGCGGCGATACCAGCCTACCGTTGTCTATCAGCGCCGATGGGAAAACCCCCCATCAGGCGGTGATCACCGCGATGGACGCTGCGGGCAAGCTTGGCTTCAGCCGCCTCAGCATGACTACGGTCGAGGCGCAGGCGGCTCACTGATGGCATTGTCTGATCGCCTGCTCGCGGCGTGGTACGAAGGCCATCCCGGGCTATCGCTGCTCGCGCCGCTGGAAGCGCTTTACCGGCGAGTGGCCGGTCGCCGCCGCCAAGCGTTCAAGGACGGCACCCGCCCGGGGTGGAAAGCCCCCGTTCCCGTGGTGGTAGTGGGCAATATCACCGTAGGGGGTACCGGTAAAACGCCGATGATCCTCTGGTTGATCGACCATTGCCGCCAGGCAGGCCTGCGCGTGGGGGTGATCAGCCGCGGGTACGGTGCGCGCCCGCCACAGTTTCCCTGGCAGGTAAGGGCTGGCGATGCAGCAGCCGTGGCAGGGGATGAACCGCTGCTTATCGTGCAGCGCAGCGGGGTACCGCTGGCCATCGATCCAGACCGCGCTCAGGCGGCCCGGGCCCTGCTCGCCGAGCACCCGCTGGACCTGATCCTGTGTGACGACGGGTTGCAGCACTACCGCCTGGCCCGCGACCTTGAACTGGTATTGATCGACGCCGCCCGCGGCCTGGGCAATCGTCGCTGCCTTCCGGCGGGGCCCCTGCGTGAGCCACCCGAGCGGCTCGCTGAGGTAGACGCGGTGCTGTGCAACGGTCAACAAGGGGATTCAAGCCTCGGCTATGGCATGACCTTGCAGCCCACCGCGCTGGTCAACGTGGCGTCCGGCGAGCGGGTTGGCCTCGATCATTTCCCGCCGGGGCAGGCCGTGCACGCGGTCGCCGGCATCGGCAACCCCCGGCGTTTCTTCTCTACCCTCGAAGCGCTAAACTGGCGCCCGACCGAGCATGCCTTCGCCGACCATGCCACCTACAGTGCCGAGCAACTGACATTCGAACCTTCCCTGCCGGTACTGATGACCGAAAAGGACGCGGTAAAATGCCAGGGTTTCGCCCGCAGTAACTGGTGGTACCTGGCGGTGGATGCGCAACCTTCTCCAGCCTTCGTGGCCTGGTTCGATGCCTGCCTGGCTCGCCTGGTGGGCCAGCCAGGCGCCTGAAGCCTGCCCCTTGATGCAAGGACCCTTATGGACACCAAACTGCTCGACATTCTCGCCTGCCCTATCTGCAAGGGCCCGCTCAAGCTGAGCGAGGACAAGACCGAACTGATCAGCAAGGGCGCCGGCGTGGCGTATCCCATTCGCGACGGTATCCCGGTAATGCTCGAAAGCGAGGCCCGCACCCTTACCGACGACGAGCGCCTCGAAAAATGACCACGGCGTTCACGGTTGTCATTCCTGCCCGTTACGCCTCTACCCGTTTCCCCGGCAAGCCGTTGCAGGAGATCGCCGGCAAGCCGATGATCCGGCACGTATGGGAACAGGCCAGGCAAAGCAAGGCGGCGCGGGTGGTGGTCGCTACCGACGACGCGCGTATCCAGGCAGCCTGTGAAGCCTTTGGCGCAGAAGTGGTCATGACCCGCTCCGACCATGAGTCGGGCACCGATCGCCTGGCCGAAGTGGCTGCCCGTCTGGGGCTGGCCGACGACGCTATCGTGGTGAACGTGCAGGGTGACGAACCGCTGATCCCGCCGGTGGTGATCAATCAGGTGGCTGGCAACCTTGCGGCCAACACCCAGGCACGCATGGCCACGCTCAGCGAGCCGCTGCTCGAAGCGGCCCAGCTGTTCAACCCCAATGTGGTGAAAGTGGTGGCCGACATTACTGGCCTGGCCCTCACCTTCAGCCGGGCACCCTTGCCTTGGGCACGGGATGCGCTGGCCCAGCGGCCCAACGAGCTGCCTGAAGGCGTACCGTATCAGCGGCATATCGGCATCTATGCGTACCGCGCCGGCTTCCTCCAGGATTTCGTGCAGTGGGGCCCCTGCTGGCTGGAGAAGACCGAATCCCTGGAACAGCTCCGGGCGCTTTGGCATGGCGTGCGTATCCACGTGGAGGAGGCGTCCATCGCGCCGCCGCCAGGTGTAGACACCCCCGAAGACCTGGAGCGGGTGCGACGCCTGCTGGAGGCCGGATGACCCCGGCGATTCGCGAAGCCGTATCGCTCAAGCCTTACAACACCTTTGGTGTGGACGTGCGCGCAGCACAGTTTGCGGAGGTGGCCGACGATGCTGGCTTGATCGCCGCGCTGGCGTACGCCGAGCAACGACACCTGCCCGTTCACCTGCTGGGGGGCGGCAGTAATGTACTGCTGCTTCAGGACGTACCCGGGCTGGTAGTGCGCATGGCCACCCGCGGCCGACGGTTGCTCGAAACACACGGCAGCCGGGTGATGATCGAGGCCGAGGCGGGCGAACCTTGGCACGACTTCGTGTGCTGGACCCTCCAGCAGGGCCTGGGTGGGATGGAAAACCTCAGCCTTATCCCTGGCACTGTAGGCGCCGCGCCGATGCAGAACGTGGGCGCCTATGGCGTAGAAGTGAAGGACGTCTTCGCCGGGCTCACCGCGCTGGACCGCCATACTGGCCAGCTGCAGGATTTCAGCGTGGAAGCCTGCCGTTTCGGCTACCGGGACAGCGTGTTCAAGCAGCAACCCGGGCGTTGGGTGATCTTGCGGGTACGCTTTTGGCTGGATCGCGAGGCGCCGTTACATCTCGAATACGGGCCGGTTCGCAAGCGCCTGGCCGAGCAGGGCATCACGGCGCCCAGCCCGCAAGCCGTCAGTGACGCAATCTGCGCGATCCGCCGGGAAAAACTCCCGGACCCGGCCGTGCTTGGCAATGCCGGCAGCTTCTTCAAAAACCCTGTAGTGGCCCAGGCGCAGGCGGCAGCCTTGCAGCAACGCTGGCCCGCGATGGTCGGTTACCCTCAGCCCGATGGCCAGGTGAAACTGGCGGCCGGATGGCTGATCGAGCAGGCTGGCTGGAAGGGCTATCGGCGTGGCGACGCCGCAGTGCACAAGGATCAGGCCCTGGTGCTGGTCAATCATGGCGCCGCGACGGGCCAAGAGCTATTGGCCCTGGCCCGCGATATCCAGGCTGACATTCACGATCGCTTTGGCGTTACGTTGGAAATGGAGCCTAATGTGCTCCCTGCCACCTGAACCACGCCGCTGCGTTGCCGTCCGATACCTGTACTCGTTCGCGAGCGCACAGGTAATGGTAGCGGTGAAGGGGTAAGCAATGAACAGCGTCGATCTTGGCGTGTTGCGGGACATGCAGGGCTGGCTGGCGGAAGGCCGGGCCGTAGTGCTCTATACCGTGGTACAAACCTGGGGCAGCGCGCCACGCCCACCGGGCGCCATGCTTGCCCTGCGCGATGATGGTGTTGTCAGCGGTTCGGTGTCCGGCGGCTGTATCGAGGACGACCTGATTGGCCGCCTGCATGACGGGCGCCTGCAGCGCGAAGGGCCCGAGGTCCAGCTGGTTACCTATGGTGTTACCAAGGAGGAAGCAGCGCGCTTTGGCCTGCCTTGCGGCGGCACGCTGCGCCTTACCGAGGAGTGGGTACAGGATGCAGGATGGGTCGACGAGCTGCTGGCGCGCTGTGCCAACCATGAGATAGTTGCCCGCGAACTGGACCTGGCCAGCGGCGCTGTTCGCCTTGAAACGGCCGACCGTGAAACGTCCCAGCACTTCGACGGTCAACTGCTACGCGCCGTTTACGGGCCACGCTGGCGCATGCTGCTGATCGGGGCTGGCCAGCTATCTCGTTGCGTGGCTGACATTGCTGGCCTGCTGGATTTCGAAGTACTTATCTGCGACCCCCGCACCGAATTCAGCCAAGGATGGGAGGCGTCGCAGGCGCGCTTCGTCCCGGGCATGCCTGACGACGCGGTATTGGCGATTCACCCCGACGAACGCACCGCGATCGTGGCGCTGACCCATGACCCGCGCCTGGATGACATGGCGTTGCTGACGGCATTGGATTCCAAAGCCTTCTACGTGGGCGCGTTGGGCTCGCGGGTGAACAGTGAGAAGCGCAAGCAAAACCTTGCCTGCCTTGGCGTAAGCAGCGCTTCCCTGGCCCGCCTGCATGGCCCGATCGGCTTGCCCATCGGTAGCCACACACCGGCGGAAATCGCGCTGTCGCTGATGGCTCAAGTTGTTGCCATCAAGAACCAGGCCGCATGAGGGGGGTATGTGCCGTGGTGCTCGCCGCGGGCTACGGTCGCCGCTTTGCCGAGCAAGCGGGGCGTGAAGCCAACAAGCTGCTGGCCCCCTGCATCGGGCTGGATGGCAGTGAGCAGGCGGTATTGGCACACAGTTTGTCGGCGTTCAGCCAATGGGCCGGTGAGCGATTGCTGGTGCTGCGCCAAGGCAGCGAACGCCTTGGCGAGATGGCAGCGCTGGCTGCCAACCATGGCTTCGATACCCTTGTGGTGCCCTCGGCCGGTATGGGCGACAGCCTCAGTGCCGCCGTGCGTGCCCGTGCCGGTGCCGCTGGCTGGCTGGTAGCCCTCGGTGACATGCCATGGATACGTGCTCAAACTCATTCCCGCGTCGCTGACGCCATGACCGCCGGCCATGCTGTGGTTCCTTTGCATGAGGGCAAGCGGGGCCATCCCGTGGGCTTCGACGCGACGTATGCCCAGGCGCTGATGGCTCTGAGCGGAGACCAGGGCGGGCGAGGTTTGCTGCAGCAGGGCAGGGTGACGCTGATAGAGGTGGACGATCCCGGCGTGCTGCGAGATGTAGACCTTCCCGAGGATCTGGCCCTGTAGGAGGGCGGCGACAGCCCCCAACCATAGCCAGCGCACATGCTCGGTTGTACCGTCCCTACGTCATAAAAAAAAGCCCCTGTCACCTTGCGATGACAGGGGCTTTTTTAGTCAAGGGGCTCAGGCCAGAGGCTTGGGCTCCTTGTTCTGCGCTTCGGTTTCCTCGACCGTACCAGCCACTTCTTCAGCGCTTTGCACGTTTTCATCGATTACCGGAGCTGGCACTGGCTCGCTGGCGGCTTCAGGCTCGGCCTGAGGCGCCGTAGCGGGAGCCGTAGCGGGTGCCGTAGCGGGCTCTGCTGCCGGCGTTGCTTGAGCAGCGGTCGCGGTTTCGGTTTCGGTTTCGGCTGCTGGCGCAGGCTCGACCACTACCGGTGCCGATACTTCAACTTCAACCGGTGCTTCGGCCTGGGCCAGCGCATTGGCGTTGGCCAGCTGCGCGGCTTCTTCGGCTTCACGAGCAGCCGCAGCGGCCAGTTCGGCTTCGCGCTTGCGACGGCGCACTTCACGCGGGTCATTCGGCGCGCGGCCATTGGACAGCACCACCGGAGCCGGGGCAGGCGCTTCGACTACAGGCGCTTCGGCGGCAGGGGTAGCCTCAGTGAAGGCTTCTGGCGCAGCCGGGGCCTGGACAGGCGCTACATGCACGGGTTCGTCAGCGACTGGCGGCACAGGCAGTTCAGCCGCTTCGGTCGCCGTTGGCACCTCTACGTGTTGAACCGGTTGCTCCACAATCGGTGCTGCCTCTGCCTCAGGAAGCGGCTCGGGCGCCGTTTCAACAGCGGCTTCGACCGCAGGTGCTTCTACCAGGCGCTCCAACGGCTCAGGCACGATGGACGCTGCCTGTTCGGTCGGGGTGGCAACGATTTCCGGGGCAGCTGTTGCGGCTTCCGGTGCAACGCTGGCGGTGGCTTGTTCGGCCTGGTGATGGGCCTGGGCCTCGGCCGCCTGGCTGATCACGCCCTCCACAACCACGGCTGCCGCAACTGCGGCGGTAACACCGGTGGCTTCGTTGGTTTCGGTCGATGCCGAGGTTTCGTTGCCTTCGGCGTCGTCGCCTTCACCGCCGATCAGTTCGCCGTTGGCGTCACGCTGACGCTCACGGCGGTTGCTACGGCGGCGCTGGCCACGCGAACGGCGGCGCGGACGCTCACCGTCGTTGCCTTCCTGGTTGTCGTCTTGCAGTTCTTCGTTCAATACCGCGTCTTCGGCCGTAGTCGGCTCCTGAGCAGGTTGCTCCTCACGGGCAGGGCGCGGTTGGCGCTCTTCACGTGGGGCGCGTTCCTCACGTGGGGCACGCTCTTCACGTGGCGCACGTTCTTCACGTGGCGCACGTTCTTCGCGCGGGGCGCGTTCTTCACGCGGTTCACGCAGTTCGCGTGGGGCGCGTTCTTCGCGAGCGGGGCGTTCGGCGCGTTCTTCACGGGCCGGGCGCTCTTCACGAGGTGCAGCTGGTGCGTCCAGGGCTTCGCGAAGCTCACGTACCGGGCGATCTTCGCGCGGGCGGCGATCCTCACGCGGGGCGCGTGCTTCGCGTGGCGGGCGGGCCGGGCGCTCTTCGCGCGCTACGGCAGGGGTATCTTCACGCAGTTCGCGCGGTGCGCGTTCCTCACGGGGGGCGCGTTCTTCACGTGGTGCACGCTCCTCGCGTGGCTTGCGCTCTTCGTCGCGGCGGCCGTTGCGGTTGCGGCTCTGCTGGCGCCCGTTACGGCGCTCTTCGTTACGCCCGCCACGCTCGGTAGCAGGCTTGGGCGCGGCAACGGCGGCTACCGGGGCAGCAGGCTCCTCCTTGCCAGCGAACAGGCTTACCAACGACTTCACCAGGCCCTTGAACAGGCTCGGTTCGGCGGTGGCCGGCGCAGTGCTTGGCTGAGGTGCCACAGCCGCAGCCGCAGGGGCGGGCTCTTCGCTGGCTGGCATCGGCGCGTTGGCACGGGCTGGGGCGGTTTTGACTGCAGCTTCCTGGCGAACGAGGGTGCGGGTAGCGGCAACCGGTTGCACTTCCTCGGTTTCGGCGGCGGCAATCTCGTAGCTCGACTGCGCGTTCAGCACTTCCGGGTTGTCGTCACGCAGGCGCTGCACTTCAAAGTGCGGCGTTTCGAGGTGATCGTTCGGCAGGATGATGATCCGGGCACGGGTGCGCAGTTCGATCTTGGTGATCGAGTTGCGTTTTTCGTTGAGCAGGAAGGCCGCCACCGGGATCGGCACCTGGGCACGTACTTCGGCGGTGCGGTCCTTGAGGGCTTCTTCCTCGATCAGGCGCAGGATGGCCAGGGACAGCGATTCCACGTCGCGGATGATGCCGGTACCGCTGCACCGTGGGCAAACGATGCCGCTGCTTTCACCCAGGGAAGGGCGCAGGCGCTGGCGGGACATTTCCAGCAGGCCGAAACGGGAGATGCGGCCTACCTGAACGCGCGCGCGGTCGGCTTCGAGGCATTCGCGTACACGCTCTTCAACGGCGCGCTGGTTCTTGGCCGGGGTCATGTCGATGAAGTCGATGACGATCAGGCCGCCGATATCACGCAGGCGCAGCTGGCGGGCGATTTCTTCGGCCGCTTCCAGGTTGGTCTGCAGGGCGGTTTCTTCGATATCGCTACCCTTGGTCGCGCGAGCGGAGTTGATGTCGATGGACACCAGGGCTTCGGTCGGGTCGATCACGATGGAGCCGCCGGAAGGCAGGTCGACCACGCGCTGGAAGGCGGTCTCGATCTGGCTTTCGATCTGGAAGCGGTTGAACAACGGCACGCTGTCTTCGTAGAGCTTGATCTTGCTGGCGTACTGCGGCATCACCTGGCGGATGAAGGTCAGGGCTTCTTCCTGCGCTTCAACGCTGTCGATCAGCACTTCGCCGATGTCCTGGCGCAGGTAATCGCGGATGGCACGGATGATCACGTTGCTTTCCTGGTAGATCAGGAAAGGCGCGGAGCGGTCCAGGGAAGCTTCCTTGATCGCGGTCCACAGTTGCAGCAGGTAGTCGAGGTCCCACTGCATTTCTTCGCTGCTGCGGCCAAGGCCGGCGGTGCGAACGATCAGGCCCATGTCGGCGGGGGCGACCAGGCCGTTGAGGGCCTCGCGCAGTTCGTTGCGCTCTTCACCCTCGATGCGGCGCGAGATGCCACCGGCGCGGGGGTTGTTGGGCATCAGCACCAGATAGCGACCGGCCAGGCTGATGAATGTGGTGAGGGCGGCGCCCTTGTTGCCACGCTCTTCCTTTTCGACCTGAACGATGACTTCCTGGCCTTCGCTCAATACTTCCTTGATATTGACTCGCCCTTCGGGAGCCTTCTTGAAGTATTCGCGGGAGATTTCCTTGAGGGGCAGGAAGCCGTGGCGCTCGGAGCCGAAGTCCACGAAGGCGGCTTCGAGGCTGGGCTCGATACGGGTGATGCGGCCTTTGTAGATGTTGGCCTTTTTCTGCTCGCGCGCGCCGGATTCGATATCCAGGTCATAGAGGCGTTGGCCATCTACCAGGGCTACACGCAACTCTTCGGGTTGAGTTGCGTTAATCAGCATTCTTTTCATGTAGTACCGTCGGTTTCCGGGCTGCCGGAAACGGCGTTCGGCACACACGACTTCTCACGGTCGGTGTTCAGGTGCGAGAGAGGCCTGAGGGGGCTTCCCTGCCAGCGCTCAGGCTTTTTGCCTGTGTCATGGCGCCGCGTCCTGCCTTTGTGTGGTGTCAAAAGCACTCAGTCAGGAGGAGGAATCGGGTAGTGCGTCGTGGACGCCCTCGAGGGCATCTGGGCCGGCCGTGCCGCGGGCCAGTTCTGGCCAGGCCCGTACGGAAAGTACCCGTATGAACGCTGACACTCTGGCTGCCACTGGCGGGCTCGGTGCCACACGGCACGCTACCTGTGCATCTCCACCCTACACGTATCCCTGATAATTCGGGTGCTGCCGCGCGCTGAATCCGCAACGGGTTGGCATTTATCACGACGCCGGTTGGCTGTCGCACGCTAAAAAAATCAAGGCTTGTATTTCCGAAGCCTGCACCATTGCCCGATAAAACGGCTGCGCTCGTATATAAGCCGCAGGATTCGAACACCCAGGGCACGATAAGACCGCCCTGTTGGATTCAACTCGTTCTTGCCAGGCTGCGCCTTGTGCGAACCGTAGGTTCGTCGCGCGGTGTAAGCCCCGTCGGACGGCCTCGCGTCCTCGGTGAACATCTGGGTAAGCGGCGGTCGTTTACCGTCTGTCACTCCCCGGCCGCTTATGGCGGCGCTCGGGACTATAGCAGCAAACATTAAGTGCTTCAAATGGCTGAAAAATTGATATTATCCGCGCCATGACCACGACCTCTCCTCCAACTTCGGGCGTTCAGTTGCTTGAAGTTGCGCCGGAACTTGCCGGCCAACGCATCGACAATTTTCTTATCACGGCGCTCAAGGGCGTACCTCGCACGCTGGTTTATCGCATCCTGCGCAAGGGCGAAGTACGCGTCAATAAAGGCCGTATCAAGCCCGAATACAAGCTGCAGGCCGGCGATATCGTGCGTGTGCCGCCGCTCCGGCTGCCCGAGCGTGACGCCCCGGTGCCAGTTGCCCAGGGGCTGCTGCAGCGCCTCGAGGCCGCCATCGTGCACGAAGACAAGGGCCTGATCATCCTCAACAAGCCTGCCGGCATTGCCGTTCATGGCGGCAGCGGGCTCAGCTTCGGGGTAATCGAGGCCTTCCGTCAGCTGCGCCCGGACGCCAAGGAGCTCGAACTGGTGCACCGGCTGGACCGGGACACCTCCGGGCTGCTGATGATCGCCAAGAAGCGCAGCATGTTGCGCCATCTGCACGAGGCGCTGCGCGGCGATGGCGTGGACAAGCGCTACATGGCGCTGGTGCGCGGCCACTGGCCTACCAGCAAGAAGCAAGTGAATGCGCCGTTGCTCAAAAGCAACCTGCGCTCCGGCGAGCGCATGGTGGAGGTCAATCCCGAGGGCAAGGAGGCCTTGACGTTGTTCAAGGTGCTGCGCCGCTTCGGCGAATTCGCTACGTTAGTGGAGGCGCGGCCGGTGACCGGGCGCACTCACCAGATTCGCGTGCACGCGCTGCATGCCGGCCACTGCATCGCCGGGGACGCCAAATACGGCGACGAGGATTTCACCCGGGAATTGCGCGATCTGGGCGGCAAGCGGCTGTTCCTGCATGCCTATGCGCTGTCTCTGACCCTTCCTGATGGCAGCCGCCTGGACGTACAAGCCCCCGTGGACGAGTTGTGGGCCGCCGCGGTGGAGCGCCTGGCCAGTGCCTGATTACGATCTGCTGATTTTCGATTGGGATGGAACGCTAGCTGATTCCATTGGCCGCATCGTCGATGCCATGCAGCATGCGGCCGTCGCCTGCGGGCTCTTGCCGCGAGACGCCACGCAGGTCAAAGGCATCATCGGGCTGGGGCTGCCGGAGGCGATTCAGGCCTTGTATCCCCGCCTTGGCGAGGCTGAAGTGCTCGCCTTTCGCGATCAATATGCCCAACGTTACATTGCCCTCGAAGCCTCCCCGTCGCCGCTCTTTCCCGGGGTGGCTGAGGGGCTGGAACTGTTTCGGCAGGCGGGCTACCGGCTGGCCGTGGCCACAGGGAAGGCGCGCCGCGGCCTTGACCGGGTATTGAAGGGGCATTCGCTGGAGAGCTTCTTCGACATTACCCGGGCAGCCGACGAAACGCGAAGCAAGCCCCACCCGCTGATGCTCGAAGAAATCCTCACTTACTGCGGCGTGCGGCCTGAGCGTGCGTTGATGATCGGCGACTCGGCATTCGACCTGCAGATGGCTCGCAACGCGGGTATGCCGTGTGTCGCGGTAGGCTATGGCGCCATCGAGCTCGATGCGCTGATGGCGTACGAACCGGTGCTGGCCGTGGAACGCTTTGCTCAATTGACCGCCTGGCTGAGCCCTGGCGAACCCTTGTCCTCGAAAGGTGAATGAACGGATGTCAGACCAATGGAAAGCGCCCTCCGCCGAAGAAGAGCCGGGCCCTCGCAGTTCCGACGACCGTAGCTGGAAGCTGCTGGAGAAAACCCTGCTCGCCAGTGTGCAGGAACAGCGGCGCGCCAGGCGCTGGGGTATCTTCTTCAAAAGCCTGACCTTCCTTTATTTGCTGGGCATGCTGTTTCTTTTCTCGCCGCTCGCCAAGCTGGAGAAAAGCGCCGGTACCGCCAGCAGTTACACCGCACTGATCGACATCAAGGGCATGATCGCCGACAAGGAAGACGCCAGCGCTGACAACATCGTGACCAGCCTGCGCGCTGCCTTTGAAGACTCGAAGGTGAAAGGCGTGGTGCTGCGCATCAACAGCCCGGGCGGCAGCCCTGTGCAAAGCGGCTACGTGTACGACGAAATCCGCCGGTTGCGTGGCTTGCACCCTGATATCAAGGTGTACGCGGTGATCGCTGACCTCGGTGCATCCGGGGCCTATTACATTGCCAGCGCCGCGGACGAAATCTATGCCGACAAGGCAAGCCTGGTGGGTTCCATCGGCGTTACGGCGGCGGGCTATGGCTTTGTTGGCACCATGGAGAAGCTCGGCGTGGAGCGCCGGCCGTACAGCTCCGGCGAGCATAAAGCCTTCCTCGATCCCTTCCAGCCGGCCAAGGAGTCGGAGACCCGCTTCTGGCAGGGCGTGCTGGATACCACCCATCGGCAGTTCATCGCTCAGGTGAAGGCCGGGCGGGGCGACCGCCTGAAAGACAAGGATCACCCGGAACTGTTCTCAGGGCTGATCTGGTCCGGCGAACAGGCACTGGAACTGGGGCTGATCGACGGCCTGGCCAGCAGCAGCTACGTGGCGCGGGAAATCGTACACGCCAAGGACCTGGTGGACTTCACCGTCGAAGAATCCCCGCTGGACCGTTTCTCGAAAAAGCTCGGCGCCAGCGTGGCCAGCGAGATGGCCCTCTGGATGGGCTTCGCCGGCCCGACGCTTCGCTAGCCGTAAGCGGCAAGCTTTAAGCTGCAAGCCGCAAGCCGCAAGCTGAACGCAGCATGCTTGTAGCTTGTAGCTTGTAGCTTGTTAAGGCACCACCACCCCAGCCTGCGCCAGCATCGCCACCAGGCGGATCAGCGGCAGGCCAACCAGGCTGGTGGCGTCCGGCCCTTCGGTGCTTTCGAACAGGCTCACGCCAAGGCCCTCTGCCTTGAAGCTGCCGGCGCAATCGTAGGGTTGCTCGGCCTGGAGGTAGCGGGTAAGGGCGCTTCGGTCCAGCTGGCGCATGTTGACCGAGAACGGCACCACGTCCACCTGGCATTGGCCGGTATGGCTATCGAGCAGGGCCAGGCCGGTCAGGAAGGTCACTCGCCGGCCGCTGGCGGCGGTCAGTTGTTCCAGTGCCTGTTCAAAACCGCCCGGCTTGCCCAGTATCCGGTCACCCAGTACGGCCACCTGATCGGAGCCGATGATCAGGTGTGCGGGGTGTCGCGTGGCTAGCGCCCTGGCCTTGGCCTCGGCCAGCCGCCGCACCAGCTCGCGAGCAGGCTCGCCGTCCAGGCGCCGTTCGTCGAGGTTGGGTGCCTCGCTCTCGAAAGGCAGGCCCAGGCGGCTCAGCAGGGCGTGTCGGTAGGTGGAGCTGGACGCCAGAATCAATGGCCGCACGGGTGGTCTCTCCATAATAAAGGCCGTGATTCTACGCCTGCGCCGCTGCGCTGCCGATGGCCTAATTTCCTTTGACACAGCAAGGGGGCATCCCTAGAATGTCGCGCCTATGTTGAATGACCCGATTCCACCTCACGTTGACCCGCGCAAATTGGCCGATCGCGGCGCTGCCTTAAACGGTAGCCTGCCTCTTGCCAGTTTGGAGAGACTTTGCGACCTGCTTTCCGATGATGTCGGTACGGTCCAGGGTAAATTCATCTTCGAGCGAGACGAAGATCACACCGTGCTCATGCGCAGTGATCTGAGTGTCGAGGTCAAGATGGTTTGCCAGCGCTGTCTTGAGCTGGTCACCCTCCCGATCCACAGCGAATGTACATACGCCGTGGTGAAGGAGGGTGCGAATACCCAATCGTTACCGAAAGGTTATGACGTGCTGGAACTGGGCGAAGGTCCTCTGGACCTGCGGGATGTGATCGAAGAGGAGCTTCTTCTCGCGCTGCCGATCATTCCCGCTCATCATCCGGAAGAATGCCAGCAGCCGGCGGGTCTCGAAGAGCCCGAGCCGAGCGAGGACGAGGTAACGCGGTCCAACCCGTTCAGTGTATTGGCGCAGTTAAAGCGTGACCCAAACGTTTAGGAGTTAATCAATTATGGCTGTTCAGCAGAACAAAAAATCCCGCTCTGCCCGCGACATGCGCCGTTCGCACGACGCTCTCGAGCCGAACGCACTGTCCGTTGAAAAAACCACCGGTGAAGTTCACCTGCGCCACCACGTTTCGCCTGAAGGCGTTTACCGTGGCCGCAAAGTGATCGACAAGGGCGCTGACGAGTAATCCTTGTCCGCTCAGATCATCGCGATCGACGCAATGGGCGGGGACTTCGGTCCCCGCAGCATTGTTCAGGCCTGTGTCGCCTGCCTGTCCGAACACCCCTCGCTGTACCTGACCCTCGTTGGTCAACCCAAGCTCCTTGAAGAAATCCTCACCACCCATCGGGGTGTCGATCGTTCTCGCCTTCAGATTCTGCCTGCTACCGAAGTGATCGGCATGAGTGACAAGCCGTCCCAGGCGTTGCGCGGCAAGCCGGACGCTTCCATGCGCATTGCGCTGCAAGCGCTGCGGGACGACCGTGTGCACGCAGTGGTAAGCGCCGGCAATACCGGTGCGCTCATGGCGCTGTCCTGCCATGTGCTTAAAACACTGCCCGGCGTGACCCGCCCCGCCATGGTTGCGGCAATCCCCACGCGCACAGGCCATTGCCAGGTGCTGGACCTGGGCGCCAACGTGGATTGCGACGCCGAGCACCTGTACCAGTTCGCCCATATGGGGGCATTGGCTGCCCAGGCCCAAGGCGTGATACGCCCTCGGGTGGCATTGCTCAATGTGGGCACCGAGGACATCAAGGGCAACCAGCAGGTCAAGGCAGCAGCGCGGCTATTGCAAAAGGCCGGGCTCAACTACATTGGTTACATTGAAGGTGACGGCGTGTACCGCGGTGAGGCCGATGTGGTGGTGTGCGACGGCTTCGTTGGCAATGTATTGCTCAAGGCCAGCGAGGGGCTGGCCAGCATGATCGGCGAGCGTATCGAAGCACAGTTCAGTGGCGGGCTGTTTGCCAGGCTGGCGGGCGCGGTCGCCCTCCCGGCCCTGCGGCGGTTACGCGAAGAGCTGGTTCCGGCGCGGCACAACGGCGCCAGTTTCCTGGGCTTGCAAGGCATTGTCGTAAAAAGCCATGGCGCGGCCGGTGTACAGGGCTTGAAAGCCGCAATCGAGCGCGCCCTGCAGCAAGTGGAAAGCAACCTGCCACGTCAGCTCGGCCAGGGGCTCGCCGCTGTACTTTCACCCAAGCAGGAAGACGGCGATAGAATGTGACCGGGCGGTTCCGGTTATCATCCAACACTGGATTTTCGTTTCCGGCCATGGCCGGGAGCATTTTCGACCACTGCATCGATAAGGGCGCGTTCAATGTCTGCAACCCTCGCATTCGTCTTTCCTGGGCAGGGCTCCCAGTCACTCGGCATGCTCGCCGACCAGGCCGGGCAGCACCCGTTGATTGGCGAAACCTTCAAGGAGGCGTCCGAGGCCCTTGGCTATGACCTCTGGGCGTTGACCCAGCAGGGGCCCGCCGAGCAACTGAACCAGACCGACAAAACCCAGCCGGCGATCCTTACCGCATCCATCGCGCTGTGGCGCGTATGGCAGGCTGAAGGCGGCGCACTGCCGGCCTACGTGGCCGGCCATAGCCTGGGCGAGTACAGCGCATTGGTGGCAGCTGGTAGCGTGGGCCTGGCCGACGCGGTTCGGCTGGTCGAGCGTCGGGGCCAGCTCATGCAGGAAGCCGTGCCGGCCGGGCAGGGCGGTATGGCCGCTGTGCTGGGCCTCAAAGACGAAGACGTTATCGCGGCGTGCGCCGAAGCGGCGAACGGTGACGTGGTAAGCGCGGTGAATTTCAACTCGCCGGGCCAGGTCGTGATTGCCGGTAGCGCGGCCGCTGTCGCGCGTGCCATCGAAGCCTGCAAGGCACGCGGAGCCAAGCGTGCCCTGCCGCTGCCCGTGAGCGTGCCATCGCACTGCGCATTGATGAAGCCTGCGGCCGAGCGCTTCGCCGAATCCGTGGCCGCCATCAACTGGCAGGCGCCGAAGATTTCGCTGGTACAAAACGTGACCGCTACCGTTCCGGCTACGCTGGAGGATCTGAAGCACAACCTCCTGGCTCAGCTGTACATGCCGGTTCGCTGGGTGGAATCCGTTGCGCTGCTGGCTCAGCAAGGTGCCAGGCAACTGGTTGAGTGCGGCCCGGGCAAGGTGTTGTCCGGCCTGAACAAGCGCTGCGCCGACGGCATAGAAACCTACAATCTGGATACCCCCGATGCCTTCGCCGCCGCTCGCGCGGCCTTGGCTTGAAACAGGAGAAGCTGGCATGAGCCTGCAAGGTAAAGTGGCACTGGTGACCGGTGCGAGTCGTGGCATTGGCCAGGCGATCGCCCTCGAGTTGGGCCGCCAGGGCGCCGTGGTCATCGGCACTGCAACCAGTGCCTCGGGGGCCGAGCGCATCAGCGCCACCCTCAAGGAACACAATATCGAAGGCGTGGGCCTGGAGCTCAACGTGTGCAACGACGAATCGGTCGCTGCCGCGCTGGCCACCATTTCGGAGCGTTTCGGCGCGCCGGCCATCCTGGTCAACAATGCCGGGATCACCCGCGACAACCTGATGTTGCGCATGAAAGACGACGAATGGTTCGACGTGGTCGATACCAACCTGAACAGTCTGTTCCGCCTGTCCAAGGCAGTGCTGCGTGGCATGACCAAGGCTCGCTGGGGCCGCATCATCAGCATCGGCTCGGTGGTGGGTGCCATGGGCAACGCCGGGCAAGTAAACTATGCCGCAGCCAAGGCTGGCCTGGAAGGTTTCAGCCGAGCGCTGGCGCGTGAAGTGGGCTCTCGGGGCATTACGGTGAACTCGGTCACCCCGGGCTTCATCGATACCGACATGACCCGCGAGCTTCCAGAGGCGCAGCGTGAAGGCCTGTTGACTCAGATCCCCCTGGGCCGTTTGGGCCAGGCTGAGGAAATCGCCAAGGTGGTCAGCTTCCTGGCTTCCGATGGCGCTGCTTATGTCACCGGCGCGACCGTTCCGGTCAACGGCGGCATGTACATGTGATCCAGCTCAATGGGGCACCGCGGAAAAAATGTCATACGTAATGCCCCAAAATCCGTTATAAAGCTGCATCCAGATTATAGAGGTCGCCGGCCGGCGTTTGGTGGGGTCGCATTCAACTTGAAATGCGAGTGCCTTCCTATAAACTTACACACCGGCCAGTTGCCAGACTATCCACTAGGAGTGAAAACCAGGTATGAGCACCATCGAAGAACGCGTCAAGAAAATCGTTGCCGAGCAGCTGGGCGTCAAAGAAGAAGAAGTCGTTAACACCGCCAGCTTCGTTGAAGACCTGGGCGCTGATTCTCTTGACACCGTTGAGCTGGTAATGGCACTGGAAGAAGAATTCGAAACCGAGATTCCAGACGAAGAAGCCGAGAAGATCACCACCGTTCAAGCAGCCATCGACTACGTCAACAGCCACCAGGCCTGATTGCCGTATTCGACGCTTCTTGTCAGAGAAAACCGCACTGCCTTCAATGGGCGTGCGGTTTTTTCTTTAAATAGGGCAAGAGGTTGAAACAAAGTATTAAGGAGAACACTGTGTCGCGTAGACGCGTCGTGGTCACTGGAATGGGCATGTTGTCGCCATTGGGCGTTGACGTGCCAAGTACCTGGCAAGGCATTCTGGCCGGCCAAAGCGGCATCGGTCCGATCGAGCATACCGACCTGTCAGCGTTTTCCACTCGGTTTGGCGGCTCGGTCAAGGCATTCGATGTGGCGCAGTATCTCTCGCCCAAAGAGGCCCGCAAGCTTGACCTGTTCATTCAGTATGGTCTGGCCGCTGGCTTTCAGGCTGTGCGCGATGCGGGGCTGAACATCGACGACAGCAACCGTGAGCGCATTGGCGTTGCCATGGGCTCGGGTATCGGTGGCCTCACCAACATCGAGGACACCAGCCGTACGCTTCACGAGCAGGGGCCGCGGCGGATTTCTCCGTTCTTCGTGCCTGGCTCGATCATCAACATGATTTCAGGCTTCCTGTCGATCCACCTGGGCGTTCAGGGGCCAAACTACGCCGTGTCCACGGCGTGCACCACGGGTACCCACTGCATTGGCATGGCGGCCCGCAACATCGCCTATGGCGAAGCGGACGTAATGATCGCCGGCGGCGCCGAAATGGCCGCCTGCGGCCTGGGCATGGGTGGCTTCGGCGCGGCGCGGGCACTGTCCACGCGCAACGATGAGCCCACGCGCGCCAGCCGGCCGTGGGACAAGGGGCGGGATGGTTTTGTGCTGTCCGACGGTGCCGGTGCGCTCGTGCTCGAAGAGCTTGAGCATGCCCGGGCGCGCGGGGCGCGGATCTATGCCGAACTGGTTGGCTTCGGCACCAGTGGCGACGCCTTCCATATGACCTCCCCACCCGAAGACGGCGCGGGCGCGGCCCGTTGCATGGTCAATGCCCTCAAGGACGCCGGCCTGGCGCCCGACGCAGTGCAATACATCAATGCCCACGGCACCTCTACCTCCGCCGGCGACCTCGCCGAAGTACGGGCGATCAAGTCGGTGTTCGGCGGGCACGCCTACAAGCTGGCGGTCAGTTCCACCAAGTCCATGACCGGCCATTTGCTGGGCGCGGCGGGTGCGGTCGAGGCCATCTTCAGCGTGCTCGCGATTCGTGATCAGGTGGCGCCGCCGACCATCAACCTCGATGAGCCGGACGACGATTGCGATCTGGACTTCGTGCCGCACGAAGCGCGGGAAATGCCGATCGATGTCGTGCTGTCGAACTCCTTCGGCTTTGGCGGTACCAACGGCTCTCTGGTGTTCCGCCGGTTCAGCGAGTAATGGAAGCCTGGGTCGATGGCCGGCCAGCCAGTGCGATCGGCCTGGGCAACCGTGGCCTGGCATACGGCGACGGCCTGTTCGAAACCCTTCGGGTGCGGGCCGGCCGGCCGAAACTGCTGGAGCGGCACCTGGAGCGCCTGGCCCATGGCTGCGCGCGCCTGGGGCTACCTTTTGATGAGCCAACGCTGCGCGCTGAGCTGCACGCCTATGGCGGCCAACTGGGCGATGGCGTACTCAAGCTCATCATTACCCGAGGCGATAGCGCACGCGGCTATGCGGGCGACCCTGATGCGCCAGCGCGGCGTATTCTCCAGAGCAGCCCGCTCCCGGAGTACCCCGTGCAACGGCAAGCCGAGGGTATCGCACTGTACCCGTGCAACACTCGGCTGGCCGAACAGCCCTTGCTGGCTGGCCTCAAGCACCTCAACCGCCTGGAGCAGGTACTGGCCCGCGCCGAATGGCAAGGCACCAATTACGCCGAGGGTTTGATGCGCGATACCAGTGGCCGGCTGATCGAAGGCGTGTTCAGTAACCTGTTCATGGTGTGCGAGGGGCGGCTGGTTACTCCAGGCCTCACCCGTTGCGGCGTTGCTGGCACCCTGCGGGCGGAGCTGATTGCCCAGGCCATGGCGAGCGACCGGCCAGTGGTTGTCGAGGACATTCCCCTCGAGCGCCTGGCAAGTGCCAGCGAAGTGTTCATGTGTAACAGCGTCTATGGCATCTGGCCGGTCCGCCGCTATGCACAGCTTGCTTGGCCGGCAGGGCCCCGCACCCGTAAACTTCAGCAGATGGCCTGCGAACTTCTGGATATCTGACAGTGCTACGCAAACTCCTGCTGCTGATCGAAACCCTGGTCATCCTCGCTGGCATCGCCATGGGGCTGGCCGTCTGGCGTGTCCAGGCCGTGCTGGACCAACCGCTGTCATTGCCGGCGGAACAGTTGATCGACGTACCCCTTGGCGCATCGCCAGGCGGCATGCTCAACCGCCTCGAAGATCAGGGCGCGCTCAAGGGCGCGTTCTGGGCTCGGCTGTACTGGCGGTTCAACCTGGATAGCCAACCGCTGCACACCGGCGAATACCGCCTGGGGCCCACCACCACGGTGCGGGAAATGCTCAGCCTGTGGCAGCGTGGCGAGGTGGTGCAGTACAGCCTTACGCTTGTCGAAGGCTGGACGTTCCGCCAGGTGCGCGCCGCGCTGGATCGCCAGGAAAAGCTCAAGCAAACGCTGGAAGGGCTTACCGATGAGCAGGTGATGGCCAAACTCGGCCACCCCGGCGTGTTTCCCGAGGGGCGGTTCTTTCCGGACACCTACAAATACGTGAAGGGGATGAGCGACGCCCAACTGCTGGAGCAGGCGTTCGATCGCCTCGATACGGTACTGGCTCAGGAGTGGCAGGCCCGCGCAGGCGACTTGCCCTACACCGAGCCTTACCAGGCGCTGGTCATGGCATCGCTGATCGAAAAGGAAACAGGCGTGCCTCAAGAGCGCGGGGAAATAGCCGGCGTGTTTGTGCGCAGGCTGGCCGCTGGCATGCTGCTGCAAACCGACCCCACGGTCATCTACGGCATGGGCGAGCGCTACACGGGGCGGATCACCCGCGCCGACCTGCGCGAACCCAGCCCCTACAACACGTACCTGAATCCCGGGCTGCCGCCAACGCCGATTTCGATGGTGGGTCGCGAAGCCATTCGCGCCGCGCTGAACCCCACGGCCGGGAGCAGCCTGTATTTCGTCGCCAAAGGCGACGGTAGCCACGTGTTCTCCGATGATATCGAAGCGCACAACCAGGCTGTGCGCCAATACCAGCTCAAGCGGCGTGCAGACTATCGCTCCAGCCCCGGTCCCACGGCCGTTCCTGCAGGAGCAGGGGAGGGTGTTCCGGGCGCCGACGCCCCGGCCGCCCCAGCGATGGCTGCCCCCGCCGAAGAAACGCAACAACCATGAGGAAGCCTGAGTGAGCGGTCTGTTCATCACCCTGGAAGGGCCGGAAGGTGCCGGCAAAAGCACCAACCGCGATTATATTGCCGCCCGCCTGCGTGACGCCGCAAAAGACGTGCAGCTTACCCGCGAGCCCGGTGGCACCCCGCTTGCCGAACGCATCCGTGAGCTATTGCTGGCGCCCAGCGAAGAACCCATGGCGGTGGATACCGAGCTGCTGCTGATGTTCGCCGCACGGGCCCAGCATATCGAGCAGGTCATCCGCCCGGCGTTGGCGCGGGGCGCGGTGGTGCTGTGTGATCGCTTCACCGCTTCATTATTTAGGGTGCCAAGTCTAGGTAAACCTGCAGCACTCGTTTCTACGATCTACGGCCTTTTTACAGCGTAGCCCATTTCACAAGGGCTGTAGCTCAATTCGCGCACCTTTCTCGATTCTTTTTCCCGACCTTGGAAGCTAAAAATGTAAACCCAAGGCAGCAATCGACCATCAACTTCAAAATGTAAACCTTAAAGCATCCTGCAGGGCGCCCTGGGTATCTCGCTAGAAGCAAAATCAGTGGAAATCCAATGAAAACGGGCATTTACCGGTTTACATCATCCCTGCTTCGCCCTATTTTCAGCTGCGCCACAGGTTTGATTTCAGCCCTGATTCGTTTGGTGCCACAGCCGCCGCAGGGTGCTTTCTGGTATTCCCAGCTCCCTCACTGCCTGAGCCGGGGTAAATCCTCTTTTCTTCAAGTCCTGAACGGCTTTCCATTTCACTCTGGCGGACTCTGTGCCTGGCCGCGTCAATTCCGCCGGCTCTCTTGGCAGAGTTGCATCCGCGAGCTCCAGGGCGTCCAGCTCTGCAAGAGAAGCTAGGAGCATTTCCCTAGCTGTTTTTTGATCATAAGAGGCAACCGCCAGGGCTAGGAGGGTGATCGGCTCCACCTTCAACGCGGCTGCTATCTGATAGCTCGTGTCTAGGCTCACCACACTCTTACCAAGTTCTAACTTACTCACGTAGGGCTGAGAGACAGAATCGCCGAAATTGGCGATGTCCTCCTGGAACAGCCCTTTACGAGTGCGTAGCAACTGGAGGCATGCTGCAAAGGAATGACGCAGCGACATCGAAAGCTCCCTAAAAGCGAACGATATGCCGCGTTTGCCTGCCGCCATGCAAAGAGCTATAGTTATATTGGTGGCGCTCCAGGGTTGGATTGTCAATTCATGCGTAATTATTTGCGGGGATGCAACGGATGGAAAGAGGGGTCGAAGCTGGGCTTTTCGGGCAAGAGGGGATTGCCCTGGCTGGCTCCGAACTGTCTCTCGATGAGGTGCTTGTTGCGGCTCGGCGACGGTATAAGTGGTTGCCCCTATGCGCCGTTCAAGAATGGATCATCCTGGACGCCATCGTCACCGACGCCGAGCGAGCCAAGGTGATCGCCGCTGGCTGCCAACCCATGTTCCTGTTTGCCCACAAAGTCGTGCACGACGAGCAGAGAAGATTCGAGGCCGGTCACTGGGTGCGCTCAAGTATGGGCACCACGTTCAAAGAAGGCTTCCTATTCGCCACGCGGAACACGGTTTACGTATTGCTTGGGCCAGGTCAACGCAAACCTGCGTCCATCGGAGCGATATTTTCCATCTCCTAAGAATCACTCATTGGTTAACTTCTGGGCCGGTGTATCGGCTTAGGAAATTTGGGGCACCAAATGTTCAGAACACAAGACGGCGATCTCATCGGCATTCCTGGCATGTTTGGAGAAGGGGTAGCGCAGTGGCGTGCCGTTTCACGTCTGCTGAAAACACATTGGTACCATCTTACTGTCCGTGGTGAAGAGAATGGTCGAAGCGCCGAGCTTGCGTGGATGGTCGAGGGAGAACAGGAGCTCCAACGCATGTTGATCTCCCAGGACGCCAACATCGCTATCACTGAGATCTGTGTTGTCACGCCTTCCTGGATGAATAAGCGTGGACGCTGGAATATGGAGACGGTCACGAAGATCACCATCGGCGAAGACGTCAATGGGTGCACAGCGTGTTTGCTTGAGGTCGAGGGTGGCGCGGTGTATCACAACTCTCATCAGCCTGGCTTCCGGCCCGATTTGCTAGCAAATTTACGACCGATTTTCCTCTCCAGCATGATTCGAGGGAGCTGACTCATACCACATTTTCGCCACGCTACCAGAATCGATGGTGCCGTGGCGAAATCCTGGTATTAGCCGCTAGAGCTTCACAAGGAGTAAGACATGGATAACGTCATCGATTTGATGTTTTACAGCAAGCGCCACTCATGGTTCGACCTCAGACGCCTGGTCAAGGCCAAAGAACAGACATTCTCTGCTCCCATCACTGCTTACCTCTGCGGGGTGTTCATTACCTCGCGCACTGGTGTTGGCGTTGTGTTTGGTCATGTGCGCCGCAAGGCAAATGGCTTTTTTGAAGATGGCCATTTGATCCGTACATCAGACGTAGTGTCAATCGAGAAAGAAGGGCGTTTCTGGGTGATGACTACCGAGAATTCGCGCTATGTCATTGCTACATTTCAGCGCGAAAATGGCCGGGCGAGCCTGCGTGAATTCCTGCACCTGTCGAATGGGCAGCACCATTTGTCCCCGCACAAGCTCCAATGACGCCCTAGTCGCAGCTTAGGATAAAGACATGCTCATCAAAAAAGGCGAGGTTCTGACGATTGCCTCAGGTATTTACGAGGGGTATGACCGAGCAGGCCCGTTCGTTGCTACTCAAGATTTTGATCTCGCCGTATTCGTCGCGTCCGCAAAGGATACGGTCGACGAGGCCTGGGAGAATGCGGGTTTAATGTATCAGATACCAAGGATGCTCTTCGCACAGGGCCTTGTTGTCATGAAGCCTTGCCGCAGAATATATCTAGGTTGGACGGATCTTGAGCTCGGTGAAGAAGAGGAAGATTTCCCATGATCCCGAGCAATATTCATCTCGATATCCTGGGATGTTTCAGCTGCGAAGACCTCGTTCGGTTAGGGATAGTCAAGCCGATAAATCAGGCGCTGGTTATGCGCGCTCTAGATTTGGTCAAGGACGTCGAATACGACATTGATAAGCCGTTGTTACCTGAGGATGAGTGAATATATAGGGGAGGAGTTCAGGTATTCTCAATAAATTAAGGTACGGCATCCACCGCTGCGCGTCACAGCGGGCGGTGGATATTCTTCATGCCCTCAGGCAGCCCAGGGTATCTTGATGGGTTCAACCATTAATACCTTGATTTTCTGCTTCGGCGACGTAATTTCATCATCGCTTTCCACGTAATTTCGCCACCCTTCATAAGCAGCCTCGATATCCCTGATGGAGCTGCATCCAATGTATGCGTAGGCGCGGGTGTCGATGATTTCGTGTTTGATCATACTCATTGTCGAACTGTCGCCCAGATCCATTGACTTCACAGTGATATCAAAGCTGACGTAACTTACAAGAAATCTCATGACTGCCCCAAAGCAAAGTGTTTTCCTATTTCGATAATCGTGGGCGTCGTGCGCGCAATGATTCTTAACGAATTTTGGAAAGAGTTCAAGAGGCCAGCAAGAATAATCCTTGAGTCATTCCTCACCAGTGAGACTTTTGAAATCTCACTGGTGAGGAATGGTCGCAACGTGAAAAGCCAGTAGTGAGTTAGCCCGCTTTTAGTTTATCCAACCCCTGATCGCTTAGGCTGTCGATTCAAACCTTGCAAGTTTCGCAGGATAAGATGGGTTAGGGGGGGAG
>NZ_JAAMQU010000013.1 GCF_013522925.1 Pseudomonas japonica
CTTCGCTAGCGCAACAGGATATCAGCCGGTTCCTGATGGAGCGATACAACTGGCGGCGACCGCATCAGTTCAACGAAGGGCTAGCGCCGGCGGTCGCTGAGGAAAAACTCAATTCAGTGTCCGGGATCAGTTGACCACTACATGGCAGCGCTCCCCAAGGGTTGTCTGGCACACCGCCCCGCCACTCAACAATCACGTAGGAAAATACACGCGTCTCTAGCAGCCAGAAACTGTTGTTTCTCCAGGCTGCCTTGATTCCATCCGTTCGGGTTATGCAGCCGATCTGGAAGAACCTTGACGTGATCCGCTCTTGATTCCTAGAAATGATGCCGACGGCGCTCGTCCCGCTGATGAACACATCACACAGGTAAAAGTCCACCAGATACCCTGCGAAGCATTCCCCGGCCTGAACGGTTAGCCGACATTGCAAAGGGGAAAGCGGCCTAGGGAGTGGGAATGTCTTTTCACGCTTCAACAGCGAAGCCCTCCAACCTCAGTGCAAGGTCAGTTGAGGGAAGTCTCCAGCCGTAGCAGAGTTTCCGCCCTCGCTTTCGAAAATCGCTTCATCCGCACCTGCTCGCCACGAGGCAACAATGTAGAGGCTGTTGCGCGTTTGCACCGCGCTGAAGCAACCGATTTGCCACGCCTTGAGTAGCATCGAGGTATGGATGACATGGCCATCCATGAAGGTACCGTCCGCGGTCTTCCGCACGTGCCCGTAGACCACTCCAATGACAGCGCCATGGGACACAAAGGCGTCACTGATGAAACCGGTGACAGCTTTGCCTGCAAAATCGTTGTAGGCATCAGCAAGAAGGGAAAGCTGCTTCTCAGTGAGTCGCACGCGCAGGAGGGCGTTGATATTCAGTTCAGGCATTTTCAATTCAGTTGATCATATCGGGGCGGCGTCACACATACCTATGCCTGCATACAATACAGATGGCCTTTGCTCGGGCCGGTTTGGGCGTTTCCAATCTGGTAGCCGAGATGGATGCATTAACGTCGATCAATGCAGATCTCGATTGACGAAGCAGCGTCGCAGCTATAGGCGGAACCCCTTTCGCCACTGCCGGTTAGTCAGCGCAACCTCAGGATCAATATACTCAACGCCGTCTTCCACCGAGGTTGCGTACTCAAGAGACTCTTCCCAACTTAAAACCAGGAAACGCTCCTCCTCGCTGCACAGTAGCCAGAAGCGCCCGAGCGGCACGGCGAATGACAAAACCTTTGAGCGAAAGATTGCCCCCTCATGTAAACGACGTGAACCAGGCGCGTCTTGATCAACGTGTCCATACACGTACCCGACAGCTGTTCCTTCCATGATGAAGGCTTGGCAGAGGATGGCGGTCAGCTTTTCGACATCACATAGAAGAGGGACGAAGTCGACGTTACGCTCCTCCTCTGCTGTCAACGGACGTCTCACATATTCGGGAAGTCGAGATGATGCGATTGCCATAGAGGTGTCCATCGACGTTACGAGCTAAGGGAATGGGCAGAACGATAAAGGGTCTTGACTCGGTGTAACTCGCTTGCCGACGAAAGCGTATGAGGTTCGGTTACCACCGAACCATCCTGCAGTTCGTGAACGACAACCTGTCGTCCATCATGTTCGTAACCAACCTTGAGAGCTGTGACGGAGCGCATTTCCCAGGCCGCTTCGTCTCCGGACTGAGGTAGAACGATCTGCATAGAGAGAATCGTGTGGTCGTCTTCAAGGCTTCTGATGGAATCATTGAGTGACCTAATGTCCGGGCACATTCTCCGGTAGCGTCGCATGCCCGCCTCGTCCGCCTGGACAATATCCAGGTGGTACCAGGCAAGCGTTCCCGGAAGCTCAACGGCTTTTACCCTGAAGCAATCCTCACCAAACAGCCCGGGGATGCCGAGCACTGCGTCGTTGTGAATTGAAAACACTGGTGCTCCTACAGCTTGAAAAACGATATGTGCACGGTACTGCGCTCTCTGTCCTTGTGCCTGTACGCGGTCGAGGTAGTGAAGCTCTTCCAACCTAGGTCATCGCTCAGCAGCTACTGCGCCGATGAAGCAAACTTACCCCCTAGTCGTGTTAGGGCGGTGCAGCCGCCAAAGCCAGATATCCGCAACGGCCATTTTTCAACACTGCAAAAGGGAGGTTTCGAGGAAGCCTCGGCGCCCAACCATCCTTTCTACGCTGAGCATCATCTGGAGAGAGCTGGGTAAACGGATAATACATTGTTTTGCTGTTTATCCGCAAAGCCGAACGTGGCTATATCCTGAATTTTGGGTGGCCAATGGATCTCAGGGACGCATTCGCTGGTGCACTGCGGGCTTTTCGTCTTGTCCGCAGAGCTCGATACGCCGACCTATCTGAAGCCACAGATCGAACAAAAATCAGCGCTCTCGAAAACGCTAAAACGAGCATCACGATCGAACGGCTCGAGCAGGTTGCGGATAGCCTCGACGTCGACCCCATCGCTATGCTCGCCATCTCCATCGCGCAAAAACGAGGCGAGCCTGCGGAGGCAGTCATCGCCCGGGCCCTCACTCATATCAATGCGTTCGAAGCGGAAGGCGGTATGAAAACGCTGGCCGAGCAATTCGATGACAACGGCAATCTAATAAGACGAACACGTGGCAAGCCTCTCAATGCGGATAACGAGGCCGCTGTCCTTTCACTGAAAGCAACTGGGATGAAGCAGTATCAGGTAGCGGCTCAGCTTGGCTTGGCATTAACGACGGTTCGAGACTATTGGAAAAAATCCAGGGATGTGAACGGAGGCGGTTGAGTCGAGCCGGTCACTGTCGCACCTGGAAGGTCGATCTGGCGACAAAGTTTGCATCCGAGGGGTTATGCATCAGGCTTGATCGAAAATTCCTAGGGATGCTTGAGCGTGATCTCGAGCCAATCAATTAGTCGCCCCAGTTTGCGGAAAATCAGCCAGCCAATGTGCTTGGCTGACTGCGCTTCGATCGGAAGTCGTCCGTCTAGGTTCCTTTCGGTTTAGCGCGAGCAGTTGCCTCGGCCACCAATGGATCTTCGGGCCAATGGTGCTTTGGGTATCGGCCCTTAAGATCCTTCTTTACCTCTGCATAGGTACTGCGCCAAAAGTTGGCGAGATCCTGGGTCACCTGTACAGGCCTGCGGGCCGGCGATAGGAGATGCAGCACCAGTGGCTGCTTGCCCTGGGCTATGCGGGGAGTTTCAGCCAGGCCAAAAAGCTCCTGCAGCCGCACAGCCAGGATGGGGGGATGCTGCGAGTAATCAATACGAATACTCGAGCCGGACGGCACTTGAATCGCCTGGGGCGCCTGGGCCTCCAGTTCCTGTGGTAGCGGCCAAGGCAGGAGATTTCTGACTATTGAAGACAGATCCAACTGGCTGAAGTGGCTGAGCCTGGTAACTTTGCCCAAGTAAGGAAGGAGCCATTCCTCCAGCGTCCTCAGGAGGTTGGTATCACTGAGGTCAGGCCATTTGCTTTCTGCCTGGCCATTTTGGAGATCGAGCCGGCGAAGCAGCTCCACCCGCGCCTGCCAATGCCGAAGCTCAGTATTCCAGGGTAAGAGTTCGATGCCCTTGCGCCTCACCAAGTTGACCAAGGCGAGCGAACGTGCCTGCTCGTCCAGATTTGTCAGCGGTGTAGTGGACAATACCAACTGCCCCACCTTCAGCTGCCGCTCAGCCTTAAGCACCCCCTCCCTTTCATCCCAGTCGACCTCATCGACAGACCTCACAAGATCAGCCAGTTCGTCATCAAACAGGGCCGGATCAAGGTCACTTGCCAGGTAGATCCGCTCCTCACGCTGGCCTTGCCGGCTACCCAGATCGGCTACCACCAGCCACTCGTGCTTGGTGAGAGCATCAGGCTCTGGGAACACGGCTGCCCGCCCGTTGGAGAGACGGTATTCGGATGCAGTTGCACGCCTTTGGAGGCCAATTCGGTCAGGATAGGCGAACGCTAGTAGGCACCCTACCCAGTGTGGGTGATCAGGCTCACTGACGGAGCTAGACGCCTTCCCACGTAGCAGAGATCGGTACTGCCGAGCAGACTCCTTCACCCGCTGAAACAAGCCACCGCCTCGACGTGCATGTTGCTCGCCTAATAAGGCACTTAGCCTGGTGTGGAGGTCGGCTCCGGCTCCGCGCAGGATGTCCTTTTCACCGAGCAGCGCCGCGATGTTGCACGCTAGGTCATCCAGGCCCATCGCGTTGCCTTTGATGAGCATATGAGCGATTCGGGGATGCATTGGAAGCTCGCTCATGGCTGATCCGTGCGGTGTGAGCTGTCCAGCATCGTCGAGTGCGCCCAGACGCTTCAGCAGGTCTTTGGCTTGGGAGAAGGGAGCTGATGGAGGGTGGTCGAGCCAGGTCATCTCCTCCGGCTTCATTCCCCACCGGGCCAACTGGAGAGCGAGGGCTGCAAGATCCGCCTGCAGGATCTCAGGGGTGCTGTAGCCTGCCATTTGCTCGTGCTGCGATTCCGACCATAGGCGATAGCAGACACCTGGCTCCAGCCGCCCTGCCCGCCCTGCTCGCTGAGTCGCGCTGGCCTTCGAGATACGCTGTGTGTCTAATCGAGTCATCCCACTACGAGGATCGAACTTCGGTACTCGCTCAAGACCACTGTCCACCACGACCCTGACGCCTTCGATGGTCAAACTGGTCTCGGCGATGTTCGTGGCTAGTACGATCTTCCGCGAGCCCTTGGGTGCCGGGTTTATTGCAGCCCGCTGAGTGTTCAAATCGAGGTCACCGTACAGCGGACATACGATCACGTCTGGGCAGCCGCTTAGTTGCTCCTTAAGGGTCTCCGCCACCCGCCTAATCTCTGCCTGCCCAGGAAGGAAAACCAGAATGCTTCCTGACTGTTCATTGATGGCGGCCAAGCATGTGTCGGTGACTCGCGCATCGATTCGCTCGCCCGGTTGATAGGGGTTACACCAAACCGTGGAGACCGGATACGTCCGCCCTTCACTGGTGACCACAGGCGCATCATTCAGCACTTTGGAAAGGCGAGCCCCCTCCAGTGTTGCGGACATCAGAAGCAATTTCAGCGGAGGCTCATCGCGCAGCAATTCGCGGCCACTCAAGCACAGGGCCAGCGCAAGGTCTGAGTCAAGGTTTCGCAGGTGGTATTCATCAAAGATAACCACGCCCACACCATCCAGTGCAGGATCGTCTTGGAGCCGGCGAGCGAGGATACCTTCGGTGACGACCTCGATCTGGGTACGCGGGCCTACCCTGCTTTCAAGTCGAATGCGGTAGCCGACGGTCTCACCAACCTTCTCACCGAGTTCACTCGCCAACCGCTCAGCAGCCGCCCGAGCGGCCAGTCGACGGGGCTCGAGCATAAGGATCTTCTGGTCACCAAGCCAAGGTTCGTTCAGCAGCGCTAGGGGCACCCGAGTGGTCTTGCCAGCGCCAGGAGGAGCTTCAAGGATTACTTCGTGGCGTTCGGTCAAGGCCTTTTGTAAATCTGGTAATACAGGGTCAATAGGTAGAGAAATCATCTTGGCTCCCCAGTGCGGGAAGCAGTATACGCCGCCCTAGGTATAGACGTGGTTCAGCCCCGTAAGCTGTGATGAAAGAGTCCGGGATTCGCGAATGAAAAGATGACGTCTTCTTTCGAGTTAGCAGCTAGCGCGACTCATCGAGGATCAGCAAGCCAACTTGTTTAAAAGAGGATCGCCCCGCAGACGACAGAGTCTTCATGATGGGATCATTCACCCAGATATCACCGCTGCATCCAAGTCGTCAGGCCAATCAGTTTCGAATAGGTCTGGCACATCCAGATGCCGTTGGCGGAAAGCTTGCACAGACTTTGGTCTGCGCACATCGTACTGCGCCTGCCTTATGCAACGCCTCTGATGTGGCATGCGGCACCAATGCGTCAGTGCCTCTAATCCTGACTTCGCACGGAGAATGTGCGGAGACGCCGGGGGAAAGAAGCCAAGCTCCCAGCAGAAGCGGGAGATCTTTGCATTGTCGTAGCTAAGAAAGGGCCACGCTTTGAGGTAAGACGCGTGGGCTTTTACCACTGGCCTTAGGCTTGATCATGCGTCGTCCTGGCAAATTTCATTGCAGAAATGATCTTGAGTTACGAGATGGATCGCGATGAGGCAGAAGTCTGGGCCAGAGGTGCGCAGGGTGATGAGGCTAAGGGCCGAAGGTATCGCTTGATGGGGAAGGATGGCGGTAATGGTGCCACAGGCGTAGCGCCAAAGCAGAAGCTGGGTGAAAGGTGTCTTTTGACAAAATACAGGTTATTTTGGTGCAAATGGCAAAACATGGAATTCATCGAAAATGACCAGCCCTACCCCTTCGAGGGCCGGATCATCCTGCAGCCGCCGCGCCAGGATGCCCTCCGTTACCACCTCGATGCGGGTGCGCGGGCCAACCCGGCTTTCGAGGCGTATGCGGTAGCCCACCGTCTCGCCCACCTTCTCACCCAACTCACTGGCCAACCGCTCCGCTGCGGCTCGCGCGGCAAGGCGGCGAGGCTCGAGCATGAGGATGGTCTGGCCGCTCAGCCAGGCCTCCTCCAGCAACGCCAAGGGTACCCGGGTGGTTTTACCCGCGCCGGGCGGGGCTTCGAGCACGGCTTCGTGGCGGGTACGCAGGGCGCTGCGTAGATCGGGTAATACGGTGTCGATGGGCAGCGGGGTCATGGGGGCTCCTGGTAGGCTGGCGATTATAGCGACCTTGCCTCCAACCCTCCCGCTCCCATCGACAAGCACACGTCACTGGCCCCCCACCAAGCCGCAAGGTATAACGGCGAACCGCAACGGCCCGACCATGGTCGTAGTTGTCGGTAGCGGCCATTTATGCGAATGGCCGAGCCTTTTAACCCCAGGAGAAATTCATGCGTTTCCCTACTCGTATGATCGGCAGTGTTCTGGTTATTTCGGTGTTCACTCAGCTCACCGCGTGCGGCACCTTGTTCTGGCCTGACCGCCGTGGGCAGATCGAAGGCAAGATCGACCCGGTAGTCGCCGCCCTCGATGCCATCGGCATTCTGTTCTATGTGATTCCAGGCCTGATCGCCTTTGGCGTGGACTTCGCCACCGGCGCTATCTACCTTCCGGGCGGCACCCATGCGCAGGTCGATCCTGATCTGCTCAAGGGCGCGGTCAAGCCCGATGGCAGCGTGGACAACAAGCGCTTGCAAGCCATTCTGGAAAGCCAGCTGGGCAAGCACTTGCCGCTGGACGACCCGCGCCTGATCCAACACCACGGCAGCGTCGAGCAACTGGCGGCGTACGGCCTGCGCCCGGCAGCCTGATCGCATGGTCGTCGCCCCCCGCCATCGCCGCCTGCTACGCCTGGCAACCCGCGCGTCGCTGGGCGTGGCAACGGTGCTTATCCTGTGCAAGGCCATTGCCTGGTACTTGAGCGGCTCGGTCAGCCTGCTGGCCGGGCTGACCGACTCGGTGCTGGATGGGGCGGCGTCCTTCCTCAACTTGCTGGCGGTTCACTATTCGCTGCGCCCCGCAGACGACGACCACCGCTACGGGCATGGCAAGGCCGAGGCCCTCGCCGGCATGGGCCAGGCACTGTTCATTGGCGTGAGCGCGGTGTTCATCGCAATCCAGGCGGCTGAGCGTTTGCGCACGCCAGAGCCCATCGGCGAGGCCGGAATAGGCATTGCCGTGATGGTGCTGTCACTGGTGCTCACGGTGGGGCTGCTGATTCTCCAGCACAAAGTGGTAAAGGAAACCGGCTCTACCGCTGTGCGCGCCGATTCCCTGCATTACCGGTCCGACCTGATGCTCAACGGCAGCATCCTGCTGGCACTGGTGCTTGCCGGCTGGGGCTACCCGCAGGTGGATGCGCTGTTCGGCCTGGCTATCTCGATTTATATCCTGTGGAGCGCCTATCAGATCGCCAAGGAGAGCTCGGCCATCCTGATGGATCAGGAGCTTGATCCCGACGTTGGCGAACAGATGCTTGCGCTCGCGTGTGCAGTCCCGGGCGTGCTGGGCGCCCATGACCTGCGCACGCGGATGTCAGGCCAGCACTGGTTCGTTCAGCTGCACCTGGAGCTTCCCGGGCAGCTGTCACTGTCCGCGGCCCATGCGCTGTGCGAACAGGCCGAAGCCGCGATCATCGCGAAATTCCCCAAGGCCGAAGTGCTGGTTCACGCCGACCCTGAAGAAGCCGTTCACCCCGCTCAGTTGAGGCCGTAACCGCGGCTGCTCAAGCAATTGGCCATGTTCTGCCGGAACAGGTACACCACCTGATCGGAGGGCGCGTAGGTGGCAGTAGCGGGGTCGAAGCCGGTCTGCTGTGCGGCCCAACGCTGGCAGTCGTACCGATCCCGCTCCATTTGCGAAGGCGTCTGCCCATTGGCGGGGTAGAACGCAACGTCATACCCGCTCGGTGCCGCCACAGGCTGTGGTACGGGTTGCGGCTGCGACTGGATGGGCGCGGCAGGTGCGTCGACCACCACGTATTCCTGGGTTTCGTTGACCCACTGATAGTAGGTGCCCGCCGCCAGGAAGAACATGCCACCGCCGATCCACACGCGGGTGGCGTAGTCCGGCAGGTAGCGCACCCGAATCCCACGCGGTGGCGCGACCACGACATAGCCCGGACCATTGGGCCGGTACCAGTATCCGCTGGAATAGAAGTAGTCGCCCCCACGGTATGGAACTCGGTAGTGGTCACCGGGGAAGCGGTCTATGCGCTGCCCAGGGCGATACTGAGGGCCGGGCCCCCAGCCGTCGTTGTGCCAGCGAGGATCGCGGTCGCGGTCACCCCCGGCTTGCCATTGGCGATTGCCGTTCTGCCGGGGCAAGTCGGGATAGCTGCCGCGCAGGGGCGACTGGGTTTGCCACACTTCACCGGGCTTGCCATGGATAGGGGGCGTGTTGTCCGGGCGCTGAGGTTGGGGGCGGTCGTTCCCGTTAGGGTTGTTCTGCCAACTCTGGCCCGGCCGGCCACTATCGGGGCGAGGGTCCGGGCGATTGGTTGGCCGTGGGTCTGGCCGTGGGTCTGGTCGAGCGTCTGGCCGAGTGTTCATTGGCCGATCGTTATCCGGCCGCGTGTAGCCCTGCTGCGGTTGGCGCTGAGGGCCTTGCCCCGCATTGGAGCCGGACGGGCGCTCCTGATTTCGCGAGGGGCCCTGGCCCTGATAACCGCCATGGTCCTGGCGGCTGGGCGCCGCGCCGCGCAATTGGTCCTGGGCGCTGGAATTGTTGTCCGCGAAAGTCGGCGAAGCCAGGCACAGGCTCAGTGCGCAAGCACTGGCAAGGCACCACGGGCGGGTGTTCATGGGTATCCTCATTATGTGCGGTGCACCAGCGTTTGACTGAGAAAACCGAGGGCGGTTCGTGGCCATGCTAACAGCCGCTTCGGTTGTGCTATCGGCCGTGACGCTTATTTCATGAATGACGCGCGACTGCTCGCGCATCTGTATCGCACCCATAAAAAAAGGAGGCCCCGAGGCCTCCCTTGATGAACTGCGTCCAGGCGCGTCGCTTGTGGCGGCGGCTCACTACAGCCGGCCTGATTGGGCCAGCGTCAACCCGGTGGCCAGCTCGACCCTGTGGGGGCGGTGGCCGCAAGCGGCCTGATTGGGCGGCTCGCAGTGGACTCATGTCCGGGCGGTGATCATGGGGTAAAGCTTATCGCGCCACCGGCGGCAGAAGATTGCGAAGATTGCCCTTCAATATGGCTATTGCGCAATTTAAAATCCTGCGCAGATAATCTTCCGCAATTCTACTAATGCAGGTGGGTGCCATGGGCAAGTTGGACCGTTACGATCTGAGCATCCTCGCCGAGTTACAGCGCGATGCCCGCATCTCCAATCAGGAGTTGGCCGAGCGGATCGGCTTGTCCCCTTCGCCCTGCTCCCGCCGGGTGAAGCAGTTGGAAGACGACGGCTATATCACCCGCCAGGTAGCACTGCTGGACCGAAAAAAGCTGGGCTTGAACCTTACTGCCTACGTGCTGATCGGGATGGACCGGCATACGCCGGAGCGTTTCGAGAATTTCGAGGCCGCCGTGCGCAACCTTCCGCAGGTGCTGGAGTGCAGCCTGGTCACCGGAATGGAAGCGGACTACCAGCTCAAGGTGGTGGTGCAGGACATGGACCATTACCAGCAATTGCTGCTGGGGCACCTCACCCGCATTGAAGGCGTCACCAGCGTGCGGTCCAGCTTTGTGCTCAACCAGGTATTGGCGAGCTCCGAGCTGCCGTTGGCGCACCTTCGCCCCTGAGCACCGTCATGCCTGTGTCGCGCGGTACTGTTAAAACGTTTTGGAACAGGCAAGATAGTGACTTGCCAGAAGAGAAGGATCCGCCTGTGAGCACCGATGCCGATGCATTCGTTACCTTGAACACACCTGAACAGGTTGTGGATCGCCTGGCCTGGCTGCATGACCGTGCAACTGGCGCGCTCAGCCAGGCCCTCAAGCGCTACCTCAAAGACCGCACCGAGCCCACCCCCGAAGAGCGGGCCCAGTTTCGTTACCCTGAATTGCGGCTCACCTATCAGTCTCATGGTGAAGTGCCCAGCACCACGCGCGCTTATGCCAAATTGCAGCTGCCAGGCACCTACTCGGTCACCGTGACCCAGCCTGAAGCCTTCCGCAAATACCTGTTGGAACAGCTGGTGCCGCTGATGCGGGACTTCGACGTGGTGCTGGAAGTAGGCGCCAGCCAACAGAACATCCCCTATCCCTACGTAGTTGAACAGGGCGATGAGCTGGCCGGCACGGGCGTGACCGCTGCTGCCTTGGCGCGGGTATTCCCCAGCACCGACCTGTCCGCCGCCACCGATGGCATCGCCGATGGGCTGTACGACTGGGCCAACGCCGATCCCCTGCCGCTGGCACTGTTCGACGCCGCGCGCGTGGACTTCAGCCTTCGCCGGCTGGTGCACTACACCGGCAGCGATTGGCGCCACGTGCAACCCTGGATTCTGCTCACCAACTATCACCGTTATGTGGACCAGTTCGTGGCACACGGCCTGGAGCAACTGCAAAGCGACCCCCGCTTCGTGCGCATGGTCATGCCAGGCAACGTAGTGATCGAAAAAGGCATGGACCCTGGCGAAGCCCAGGCGCTGGTGGCCAGCGTGGTGTGGCATCGCTATCAGATGCCGGCGTACCACCTGATTGCCGCCGATGGCGACGGCATCACACTGGTGAATATCGGTGTGGGGCCATCCAATGCCAAGAACATCACCGACCACCTGGCCGTGCTGCGCCCCCACTGCTGGCTGATGATCGGCCATTGCGGCGGCCTGCGCGCCTCGCAGACCATCGGCGACTATGTACTGGCCCACGCTTACATGCGCCGGGACGGCATTCTGGACCGTCTGGTACCGCCACATATTCCGATCCCCGCCCTGGCGGAGGTGCAACTGGCCCTTCAGGAAGCCGCCGCGCAAGTGACCGGCGAGCGGGGCGACGAGCTGAAGAAGCGGCTACGCACCGGCACTGTATTGACCTACGACGATCGGAACTGGGAGCTGCGCTGGGCCCAGGAGCGGCCGTTGATCAACCTTTCCCGGGCGGTGGCCGTGGACATGGAAAGCGGCACCATCGCCGCCCAGGGCTATCGCCTGCGCGTGCCTTACGGCACGCTACTGTGTGTATCGGACAAACCGCTGCACAGCGAGATCAAGCTTCCTGGCTCGGCAAACGCGTTCTATAACCGTGCCGTTAGCCAGCATTTGACGATTGGCATTGCCGCGCTTGACCTGTTGCGCACGCAGCTGAATGCCCTTCACTCGCGCAAACTGCGCAGCTTCGACGAGCCGCCCTTCCGCTGATCGACCGCAGCGGGGCTGGTATGCTATCGGCCCCGCTGCAATTGGTTGACCTTATGCCCGCCCCCACTCGCCGCCCTCCGCCACGCCGTGTTGCCAAGGCTCCGCCTGTTGCGCCTCGCCTCGTGGTGCTCAACAAACCCTACGATGTGCTCACGCAGTTCAACGACGATCAGGGCCGGGACACGCTCAAGAACTACCTAGACATGCCGGGTGTATACCCCGCCGGCCGCCTGGACCGGGACAGCGAAGGCTTGCTGCTGCTGACCAACGACGGTCGCCTTCAGGCGCGTATTGCCGACCCTAAGCACAAGCTGGCGAAAACCTACTGGGTGCAGGTAGAAGGCGAGCCCGCGGAGGCCCAACTGGCCCAGCTACGGGCAGGTGTGGTGTTGAATGACGGCCCCACACTGCCCGCCGAGGCGCGGCTGCTCGCCGAGCCCGACCTGTGGCCACGAAACCCGCCGGTGCGTTTTCGCAAGAGCGTACCCACGGCCTGGCTGGAACTTACCATCCGCGAAGGCCGCAACCGCCAGGTGAGGCGCATGACCGCCGCGGTAGGCCTGCCGACGTTGCGCCTGGTGCGGGTGCGGATCGGGCCGGTCGATCTGGAAGGCCTCGCGCCCGGGGCGTGGCGGGAGGTTGATCCAGCGGTTCTCCGATAGCCTGTGGGACCGCAGCGCCATTCGGGGGCTTAGCCCCCTCCTACAGGTCAGGGGCTGATCGCTGGATAAGTAGCTCGACGGCGATACCCCGGGGCAAGGCGCCATAAGCGCCGGCCCTTTGCTCCAGCCGGCTGGCAATAAAAGCATCGCTGACAACGCTGTTGCCAGCTTCCAGCAACAGCTTGGCCTGAAGCGTGAGGGCGATGTTTTCGGTCAGTTGCCTGGCTCGATAAGGCAGCTCGGCGGTATCACGCAATTCGCCCTTCAATTGTTCAATGGCCGTAGCAAGCCGACGATCGCCATGGCCGTCTCCCAGTTCGGCGAACAGAGCGTCCAGCACACCGGCCTCTTTGGATAGCGCCCGCAGCACGTCCAGGCATTGCACATTGCCCGAGCCTTCCCACGTTGAATTCACCGGCGCCTCGCGGTACAGACGGGGAAGGATGCTGTCCTCAACATACCCTGCGCCGCCCAGGCATTCGGCGGCTTCGTTGATCATTCCCGGCGCTCGCTTGCAGATCCAGTATTTACCCACCGCTGTAACCAAGCGGGCGAACAAGGCTTCGCCGGGGTTATCCAGCCGGTCCAGTGCCTGGCCCATGCGCAGGCTCAAGGCCAGGGCGGCTTCGCTCTCCAGCGCCAGGTCTGCCAGTACGTTCTGCATCAAGGGCTGCTGCACCAGCGGCCGGCCGCCCACGCTGCGGTGCGCGCAATGGTGAATCGCCTGGGTGAGGGCCTGACGCATCAGCGCGCTGGAGCCCACCATGCAATCGAAACGGGTCATGGCGACCATTTCGATGATCGTCGGCACTCCCCGACCGGGCTCGCCCACCATCCAGGCCAGCGCGCCACGGTATTCCACCTCGCTGGAGGCGTTGGACTGGTTGCCCAGCTTGTGTTTGAGCCGCTGGATATAAAACGCGTTCCGAGTGCCGTCCGGCCGATGGCGCGGCAGTAAAAAGCAGCTCAAGCCTTCGTCGGTATACGCCAACGTAAGGAAGGCGTCGCACATGGGCGCCGAGCAAAACCATTTGTGGCCCAGCAGTTCATACGGCTGCCCCGGCCCTGGCTGGCCTACGGCGAACGCGCGGGTGGTGTTGGCGCGCACATCCGTGCCGCCCTGCTTCTCGGTCATGGCCATGCCGATGGTCGCACCGGCCTTCTGGCTGATCTCGATATTGCGCGGGTCGTATTCGGTGGAAAGCACCTTGGGCAGCCAGCGCTCGGCAAGGTCCGGCTGCAAGCGCAAGGCGGGTACGCTGGCGAAGGTCATGGTGAGGGGGCAGCCACTGCCGGCTTCGGCCTGGGTATGCAGGTACGTCATCGACGCCCGCGCCACGTGAGCGCCCGGCTGTGGCTCGCGCCAAGGCAACGACGGCAGGCCATGCTCGATGGCAGCGGCCATAAGCTGATGGTAGGCCGGGTGGAATTCTATAAGGTCGATCCGGTTGCCGTAGCGATCATGGCTATGAAATACCGGCGGGTGCTCATTGGCGCGAAACCCGGCCGCCATCAGCGGCCCGCCCGCCAAGGCCCCATAGGCATCGATCCGCGGCTGCGCCCAACCCGCACCGAAGCGGCGCGACCACTCCTGCAATGGCATGTCCAGGCGATAAAGGTTGGCGCCCTCCAAGCCCGGCGGCTGATTGGTCACCTCGTGGGTTTCGGCGAATCGTTGCAGGCTCATGGAAGGCTCCGCGGCATTGGCTGTGCTTGTTCAGTGAAGCACGAGTTGTCGCGAAGCGGCCATGGCCATTGATCTCAACCCGCAGTCAAGCCATCCCCCCCGCCGCCCCGCCATACTGCTGGCCGCTTTCTGCGGCACGGCCATCTTCCAGCAATACCTCGCTGAACAGGGCTTGCAGCGCCTCGAAGCGTACCGGCCGGGCGATGACGCCGCTGATGCCGGCGTCGCGGCAGCGTTGGCGATCAGTGCCCACGGCGCTATCGATCACCGCCAACAGTTTCCATTGGGCATTGCTCGCCATTTGCTGTAACCGCCGCGCCTGTTCCACCAGAGGTTCCAACGGGCCGTTGCCGTCCAGCAACAATGCGGCTGCAGGGTGAGCAGCCAAGGCTTCGAGCGCCGCAGCTTCGCCTTCTACCGTGCGCACCTCATAACCAAGCCGCAGCAGCATGCCACGCGTGAACAGTTGATCCACCCGCTCACTTTCGATCATCACCACCAGGCAATCGCCCGGCCGCCGCATCGCGCCTTCGCTATCAACAGTACGGGGGCGTACGGGTTGGGCGGCGGGCGGTGCGTCCACGCCCAGGCTCAGGGTCAATTCAAAGCAGCTGCCTTCACCCGGCGTGGACTGGTGGCTCAGGGTTCCGCCCACCAGCGTTGCCAGCTGCCGACAGATCGCCAGGCCAATTCCAAGGCCGCCGTGCTCGCGAGTCATCGAACCATCCACCTGGTAGAACTGCTGATACAACGCATCGCTGTCCAGGCTGAAGCCGATGCCAGTGTCGATCACTCGAAACACCACACGCACTTCGCTGTAATGCTGTTCCACGGCCTCCACCATCAACGTAACGCCGCCTTCGCGGGTGAACTTGATGGCGTTATCCAGCAGGCGGGCCAGGCACAGCGCCATTTTCTTCAAATCGCCCTGCAGAACCCCAGGCACGCCCGGGACCACTTCGGTACGCAGCGCCAGGCCTTTTTCATTCGCTTGCGCCACAAATTGCATGTGCAGGCTGTCGAGCAACACCTGCAGGCGGAAGGGTTCCACCCGCGGCGCCAGCCGGCCGGCTTGCAGCTCGGTAAGTATCAGAATGTCGTCGACCATGCGCATCATGTCGCGGGCCGAGCGGGTGGCGGTTTGCTGATATGAACTGAGCTCGCCGTTCATCGGCACGGTCTGCATCAGCTCCAGGGACCCGATCACACCGTTCATTGGCGTGCGCAGTTCATGGGTAACCGTAGCCAGGAACTCGTCCTTCAGGCGATTACTCTGAGACAGCCGCTGGTTGAGGGCTTCAAGCTTATGGCCGGCATCCAGCAGTACCTGCGCCTGTTGCTCACGCATCACGTTGATGCGATCGGCCAAGGCCAGCGACAGCAGCGCCACTTCCAGCGCCGAGCCCAACTGGCTGGCGTACATGGTGAGAAACACGTTAGGCAGCAGCCCGAGCACCATCAAGGTGTTGACGATGCCGCCCACCAGAAACGCCGACCAGGCGATCATGAAGTAACGCGCCTGCCGCTGCCCCTTGAACCAGGCAATGATCCCCGCGCTGAAGATCACCACGGTGAACACCAGCGCCAGCCCGGTAGCCAGGCGCAAGGCCAGCCCATAGCTCGCCATCAGGGAGATTGCCATCACCCCGACCCCCGCGCCCATCAGCAGCTTGAGCAGCCAATCCAGCCAGCGTGCGTGGCCCGCCGTGCGGAGGAAGTGCCGGGAAAACTGGCAGCCAAAAAAGGCCGCGGCGCCGATCAGGAAAGGGGTGGCTGCGTTGGCCCACCAAGGGTTGTTCGGCCAGAAGAACTGGATACCTGCCCCGTTCACCGATACCTGGTACAAGCCGAACGAGGCGATATAAAGGATGTAGTACAGGTAGCTGGTATCGCGCACGCTCAAATAAATGAACAGGTTGTAGACCAGCATCACCAGCAGCACGCCGTAGATCAGGCCGAATACGTAGAGCCGCTCGGGCTGCGCCTCCAGAAAGGCTTCGGCGGACCACAGCGACAATGGCACCTGCACCGATCCCTCGCTCTGCACCCGAATCAAGGCCGTGCGTGCTTCGCCGGGTTTGAGCGGCACGTTGAACACGTAGTTGTTCTGGCGAATGGGGCGGCTGTCCCACGGCAATTCATCGCCGGTTTTCGCCTCCAGGTGCCAGCTGCCGCGGCCATCCTGAAGGTAAAGATCGACGTGGTCCATCGGCGGGTAGGCAAGCTCCAGCAGCCACGTACGCGCGCCGCTGTCATCCTGGCGTGGCAGGTAGCGCAGCGGGATCTTCAGCCAGAAGGCGGAGCTGGAATAGCCGGCGTTCAACACCTGGGTGGTGTTGGGCGTGAAGGGCTGGGACAACACCTGCTCGATGGTCGCGGTGCTGGTTTTATCTTCGAAGTACGACAGCTCCCGGCCCAGCGGCAGGTTGCGGGTACTGTCGTCAAAGTCGACGGCGGTCGCAAGCGATGGCAACCAACACAGCATCAGAAAGAGAATGTAGCGCATACAGCCCCAGTTCAGGCACCTGCAGCATCGGGAAGCCTCCCCAGTTCCCTTTGAGTCGACGTGCTGGCAACCTGTTATCAATTTTGCCGCATCCTACCATAGCCTTCGACGTCTGCATCCTGCTTGCAACAATTGCCGACAGCCGCTCTGTGATGCACCGCTGCCACCCGTGAACAGGGCGTGCGAGGCTTCAAAACGGTACAGCCCCGCGCACCGCACGGCGGCTTTGGTGGTAAGCTCGCGCACCATGAATACCTATACCTCACGCCCTGTTGTTCTATGCCTCTCGGGCCATGACCCGAGCGGTGGTGCCGGCCTGCAGGCCGATATCGAAGCCTTGCTCGCACAAGGTTGTCACGCCGCGCCCGCGATAACGGCCCTTACGGTGCAGAACACCGTGGACGTTATCGACTTCCGCGTGCTGGACCGCGCCTGGGTGCTGGCCCAGGCGCAGGCGGTCATGGCCGACTCGCCTATCGCGGCAATCAAGCTGGGCATGCTCGGCTCGCTGGAAATGGTCGATACCGTCGCCGAGCTGATCCTCGCCAACCCGGGCGTTGCGGTGGTGTGCGATCCTGTGCTGCGCGCGGGCGGGGGTGGGCGGCTGGGCAAGGATGAAGTGGGCTATGCCATTCGCGAGCGGATCTTGCCGCTGGCCACCATCACCACGCCTAACCTTCCCGAGGCACGCATCCTGGCCGAGCTGCCGGACGGCAGCGCCGAGGCCTGTGCCGAACGGCTGCTCCAGCACTGCGCCCATGTGTTGATCACGGGCGGCCATGGCGACGAACAGGAAATCCACAACCGGCTGTACGGCCGTAACGGCCTGCGAGAAACACGCACTTGCCAGCGACTGCCTGGCAGCTACCATGGGTCTGGGTGCACCCTGGCCAGCGCCTTGGCCGGCCGTCTGGCGCTGGGCGAAACCCTGCCCAGCGCGGTGCGTTCGGCGCTTGACTACACCTGGCGCACACTGCGTGACGCAGAACGCCTGGGCCAGGGGCAATACGTCCCCCGGCGGCTGCCGCTCGACTTCTGTTCCTGATGATCCGCGACGCCAGGCGCAGGACGCTCCTCGACGCCCCAAGAGGTTTGACATGAAACTACGCGGCCTTTACGCCATCACCGACCACAAGTTGCTCAGTGGCCATTTTCTCGATTACGTGAAAGCGGCCCTGGATGGCGGCGTAACACTGCTGCAGTATCGGGACAAACGCCAGGAAGATGCCCGGCGCCTGCGCGAAGCCGAAACACTCAAGCGCCTTTGCGAAGGCTACAAGACCCAACTCATCATCAACGACGACGCCGAGCTGGCCGCCCGTCTCGGTGTTGGCGTTCATCTGGGGCAGACCGACGGCCCGTTGCCTCCGGCACGCAGCCTGCTTGGCCGCAACGCGATCATCGGCGCCACCTGCCACGCCAACCTCGAGCTGGCGCGTGAAGCCGCCGCCAATGGCGCGAGCTATGTTGCCTTCGGCCGCTTTTTCAACTCCTCCACCAAACCGGAAGCGCCGCCCGCCAGCCTCGACCTGCTGGCCGATGCCCGGCGCCAGCTCAAGCTGCCGATTTGCGTCATCGGCGGCATTACGCTGGACAACGCGCCCCTGCTGCTTGAACGCGGCGCCGACCTGCTGGCGGTCGTGCATTCGCTGTTCGCCGCCGATACCGCAAATGAAGTCACCCGCCGCGCCCGCGCTTTCAATGCGCTGTTCGGCGCCTGAACCGATCGAGAGAATTGTCCCATGTCCCGCTCTGAAAACCTGTTCGCCGCCGCCCAGAAACACATCCCCGGCGGCGTGAATTCACCTGTCCGCGCGTTCAAGAGCGTTGGCGGTACGCCCCTGTTCTTCAAGCATGCGGCCGGTGCGTACGTGACCGACGAAGACGACAAACGCTATGTGGACTACGTAGGCTCGTGGGGCCCGATGATCCTGGGGCACAGCCACCCAGACGTGCTTCAAGCCGTACGGGATCAGCTCGAGCATGGCCTTTCCTACGGCGCGCCCACCGAGATGGAAACCCACATGGCCGAGCTGGTGTGCTCGCTGGTGCCCTCCATGGAAATGGTGCGGATGGTCAGCTCCGGCACCGAAGCCACCATGAGCGCCATTCGGCTTGCCCGAGGCTTCACCGGGCGCGACAGCATCATCAAGTTCGAAGGCTGCTACCACGGCCACTCCGATAGCCTGCTGGTAAAGGCCGGCAGCGGGGCGCTCACCCTGGGGGTGCCAAGTTCACCAGGGGTGCCGGCCGCCTTCGCGCGCCACACGCTCACCCTGCCCTTCAACGACCTGGACGAAGTTGAAAAAACCCTGGCCGAGTCGGGCTCGGAAGTCGCCTGCATCATCGTTGAGCCCGTGGCCGGGAACATGAACTGCGTGCCGCCAGCGCCAGGCTTCCTGGAAGGCTTGCGCACGCTGTGTGACCGCCACGGCGTGGTGCTGATCTTCGACGAAGTGATGACAGGCTTCCGCGTTGCGCTCGGTGGTGCCCAGGCGTATTACGGCGTCACGCCAGACCTGTCCACCTTCGGCAAGATCATCGGCGGCGGGATGCCGGTGGGCTGTTTCGGCGGCAAGCGCGAGATCATGTCCCACATCGCACCGCTGGGCCCGGTGTACCAGGCCGGTACGCTTTCAGGTAATCCTCTGGCCATGGCTGCGGGGCTGACTACCCTCAAGCTGATCAGCCGCCCGGGGTTCCATGACGAATTGACGGCCTACACGAGTGCGATGCTGGACGGCCTGCAGCAGCGCGCCGACGCGGCACAGATCCCCTTCGTAACCACCCAGGCGGGCGGCATGTTCGGGCTCTATTTCAGCGGTGCCGACGATATCGTCACCTTCCAGGATGTGATGGCCAGCGACGCGGAACGATTCAAGCGGTTCTTCCATCTCATGCTTGACGGTGGCGTCTATCTCGCGCCTAGCGCGTTCGAAGCGGGCTTCACCTCCATTGCTCATGGCGAAGCGGAAATGAAGATCACTTTGGACGCTGCGGAGCGGGCCTTCGCCCAGCTGTAAGGGGCAACGCCGAGCCACGCGCCCCCTATGGCGTGTGGCTATCACGGAAAAATCCGAGTAAAGACTTTGTAAGGTGTGACCGGCTTATTTCATAATGCGCACATTGTTATCCCGAGGGTGGCACTGCCCGCCCGCTCAGAGGTAAATCGATCCCCATGAACCGCACCGGCCGCGCCCTCGCCATGGGCTGCCTGTTGCTTCTCGGTCCGCTGCTGGCTCAAGCTGACGGCAATTCGTTGCTGGTGCCTGCCCCCAGCCGCTGCACCCTTGATACCGCTCCTGCTTCGCTCGCCCAAGCCGTTACGGCATGCCAGCAGGCGGCGGCAGGTGGGGACGCCCAGGCGCAGTACGAACTCGGCCGGTTCTATTACGACGGCAAGCAGACCGAGCGCGACCTCAATCAGGCCTTGAATTATTTCGAGCAGGCTTCGTTGCAGGGCAATGCCGACGCTCAGTATCACCTGGGGTTGATGTTTTTCCGGGGCGAAGGCGTGCCGGCGAACAATATCCAGGCCTATATCGTGCTGAAAATGGCAGCCGTGAACGGAGCCGAGGATGCCCTGGACTCCGCCGACGAGGTGTCGGCCAGCATGAGCCACGAAGACCTGGAACGCGCTACCGAGGTGCTGGGGCAGATTTTCCGCAAATACCTGCTCGAGCTGCAGACCGCGGACGGGCGCACCCCCTTCGCTCCGCTTCCGTAGGCTATTTTTCGGGCAGGGGCACTGGGAACGGCATCACGTTGCCGGTCATTTTTGCGTCGGAAATCTTTGCGGTGCCCAGCCGCTCCACTTCATCGATCCGCACGATCGAATGCACCGGCACAAAGCTGCGGGTAACGCCTTCGAACTGGGCTTTAAGCTTTTCTTCGCCCGGATCAACGATCATCTGGGTACGTTCGCCGAACACGAACTCTTCTACCTCGAGAAAGCCCCACAGGTCGCTCTGGTAAATATGCCGGGCATACATTTCGAACACTTGGCCCTGGTTCAGGAAGATCACTTTGTAAATAGGTTCTTCGCGCTTGGTCATCGTAGGCAGGAGTAACAACTGGAAAGAAAAAGGGCGCCGATCATACCACGCTGTCTTCGGCACGATTCCACCGCTGGTGCTTGCCGCGAAGCGCCCACGCAACTACCGTGACCCATTGCACCCCCGGTCGAGCGCGCCACGCGTTACGCTTTCCCCTCGCCGGCTCTGGGGTTATCCTTGAGCCCAACTTCTCAGCCGTAGAGCGGCCATAAAACGACCTTGAACGCACCCATAGAACCCCATCGCTTCACCCTGGAGCCCTTCGAAGCTCGCCGTTTCGCCAACCTGTGCGGCCAATTCGACGAGCATTTGCGCCTGCTTGAGCAACGCCTGGATGTGGAAATCCGCAACCGGGGCAACCAGTTCGAGCTGATCGGCGACCCCGGGCATACCCACTCCGCCGAGCTTCTCCTGCGCCGCTTGTATCGGGAAACCAAGGCCACCGAGCTTTCGCCGGACCTGGTTCACCTGTTCCTGCAGGAATCTGCCGTTGAGCAGCTGGACGACCCGGCGAACAACGAGGTCGCGGTCACCCTGCGTACCCGCAAGGGCATGATCCGCCCCCGCGGGCTGAATCAGCAGCGTTATGTGAAGGCCGTGCTGGCCAACGATATCAACTTCGGTATCGGCCCGGCGGGCACCGGCAAGACGTATCTGGCGGTAGCGTGCGCGGTGGATGCGCTGGAGCGCGAACAGGTGCGCCGCATTCTGCTGGTAAGGCCTGCGGTTGAAGCGGGCGAAAAGCTTGGCTTCCTGCCAGGGGACCTCGCACAAAAGATCGACCCCTACCTGCGACCTCTCTACGACGCCTTGTATGAAATGCTGGGCTTTGAACACGTGGCCAAGCTCATCGAGCGCCAGGTGATCGAAATCGCTCCGCTGGCCTACATGCGCGGCCGAACGCTGAACAACAGTTTCATCATCCTCGATGAAAGCCAGAACACCACCACCGAACAGATGAAGATGTTCCTGACCCGGATCGGCTTCGGTTCCACCGCGGTCATCACAGGGGACATCACCCAGGTCGACCTGCCCAAAGGCACTCGCTCGGGCCTGGCACACGTGATCGAAGTGCTCAAGGACGTACCAGGCATCAGCTTCACCCACTTCAAACCCAAGGATGTGGTCCGCCATCCGCTGGTACAGCGAATCGTCGAGGCCTACGAGCGGTTCGACGAGCCGAAGCCGCGGGACACCACACCCCATGGTTGAGCTCGACCTTCAGCAGGCCACTTCGATCCCGGTGCCCAGCGGGGCGAAATTCCGCCAATGGTGCGAACTTGCGCTACGCCAGCGCACGGCGGATTCGGAACTCACGATCCGCCTCGTTGACGAAGCGGAAGGGCAGATGTTGAACCGCACATACCGCCAGCGGGACTACGCCACCAACGTACTCTCGTTCCCGGCGGACGTGCCTGACGACATGCTGGACATCCCACTGCTCGGCGACCTGGTCATCTGCGCCGCGGTGGTAGAGCGTGAGGCATCGGAGCAAGGCAAGGCGCCAGAGGCCCATTGGGCCCATATGGTGATCCACGGCTGCCTGCACCTGCTGGGCTACGATCACATCGAAGATGAAGAGGCTGAAGAGATGGAAAGCCTGGAACGGGAGTTGCTTGCAGAACTCGGGCACCCGGATCCGTATGCTGAAACCGTCACTGCGCCCCCTACCCCTTAATCCGCTGTATCCAAGGAACACGAGTAAACAACGCCATGAGCGAAGATCGATCGAGCAACGGGCAAAGGTCCTGGCTGGAAAAAATCACCCAGGCTTTTGTCCATGAGCCCAAGAATCGTCAGGAGCTGCTAGAGCTTCTGCGCGAAGCCCACAGCAACAAGCTGCTGGACAGCGAAGCCTTGAGCATCGTTGAAGGCGCCATCCAGGTCGCCGACCTGCAAGTACGGGACATCATGGTTCCGCGCTCGCAGATGATCACCATCAAGGCCGTGCAAACGCCAAAGGACTTCCTTCCTTCGGTCATCGATGCGGCCCACTCGCGCTACCCGGTCATGGGCGAGAACCATGACGAAGTGCTCGGGGTATTGCTGGCCAAGGACCTGTTGCCGCTTATCCTTCAGGGCAGTACCGAAGGCTTCAACATCAAGGACCTGCTGCGCCCTGCGACGTTCGTGCCCGAGTCCAAGCGCCTGAACGTGCTGCTTCGCGAGTTTCGCGCCAACCATAACCACATGGCGATCGTGATTGACGAATACGGCGGCGTGGCAGGCCTGGTGACCATCGAAGACGTGCTTGAACAGATCGTCGGTGATATCGAAGACGAGCATGACGTTGAAGAAGACAGCTACATCAAGCCGCTGCCCAGTGGTGACTTCCTCGTCAAGGCACTGACACCGATCGAAAACTTCAACGAGTTTTTCGACAGCGAATTCTCCGATGATGAGTTCGACACCGTGGGCGGCCTGGTCATGAGTGCCTTTGGCCACTTGCCCAAGCGCAACGAAACCACCGTGATCGGTGAGTACCGTTTCCGCATCCTCAACGCCGACAGCCGGCGAATTCACTTGCTGCGTATTACCCCGATCAACCGCTAAGGACCTTCATGCGCTGGATTACCCACCCCGGCTGGCCCGGTAACCTGCTGGCCGCGGTGGCCGGCAGCCTGACCACCCTGGCCCTGGCCCCGTTCGATATCTGGCCGCTGGCGGTGCTGTCGCTGGCGCTGTTCTACCTAGGCCTGCGCGAGCTCAGCCCTCGCCAGGCGCTTCTACGCGGCTGGTGCTACGGGTTTGGTACCTTTGCCGCCGGTACCAGCTGGATCTACGTCAGCATTCATACCTATGGCGGGGCTTCGGCACTGCTGGCGGGCTTGTTGATGTTCGGTTTCATTGCCGGGGTAGCGCTGTTTTTTGCCCTGCCCGCCTGGCTGTGGGCACGGCTGCTGCGTCGCACCTACGCTCCTCTGGCTGACTCACTGGGGTTTGCTGCGCTGTGGGTCGCCCAGGAGGCCTTCCGGGGCTGGTTCCTTACCGGTTTTCCCTGGCTGTACGCGGGATATAGCCAGCTGGATGGGCCGCTGGGAGGGTTGGCGCCTGTCGGCGGCTTGTGGCTGGTGTCGTTCTGCCTGGCACTGACCGCCGCGATCCTCTGCAACCTTGCGCGCATGCGTCAATACAAGGCCGCTCTGGTTACCGCTCTGGTGCTGCTTGTGTCCCCCTGGCTGGCCGCCTACGGCCTTCAAGGCCACGCCTGGACAGCGCCTGCAGGCAAGCCTCTGAGCGTCGCCGCGCTGCAAGGCAACATTGCACAAAGCCTCAAATGGGACCCGGCGCAGATCGACGACCAATTGGCGCTCTATCAGGACCTTACGCTGAAGGCGCGCCGTACCGACTTGATCATCTGGCCGGAAACGGCAGTGCCGGTGTTGCTGGACAATGCCAGAGGTTACCTGGACCGCCTGGGTGATTTCGCCAACAGTCGGCAGTCGGCCTTGATCACGGGTGTACCGATTCGCCAGGAAGTACGGCATGAACGCCGCTATTTCAATGGCATCACCGTGGTGGGTGCGGGCGAAGGGACCTACCTCAAACAGAAACTCGTGCCATTCGGCGAATATGTCCCATTGCAGGACCTGCTCAGAGGCCTGATTGCGTTCTTTGACCTGCCGATGTCCGACTTTGCCCGCGGCCCGGCAGATCAGCCATTGCTGCAGGCCAAGGGCTACGAGATCGCTCCGTTCATTTGCTACGAGGTGGTGTATCCCGAGTTTGCCGCAGGTATGGCTGCACGCAGTGACCTGTTGCTGACGATCAGTAATGACACCTGGTTCGGCACCTCGATCGGCCCCCTCCAGCACTTGCAGATGGCCCGGATGCGCGCACTGGAGGCCGGACGGTGGATGATCCGGGCCACCAACAGCGGTGTCACTGCGTTGATCGATCCTCAAGGCCGGATCACCGAGCAGCTGCCGTCGTTTGAACCAGGCGTAATGTATGGGGACGTTGTGCCCATGAGCGGGCTTACCCCTTACCTTCACTGGCGTTCATGGCCGCTGATCTGCCTCTGCACGCTCATCTTCGGTTGGGCACTGTGGCAGCGTTCCAGGGCGCGCCGGCAGGTGTTTACCACCACACCGGCTCAATAAAACAGGCGGTAGCCCAACTGGCCGATCGCCTCGTTCAATAGCTGGCTGTTCTGCCAGAACGCCTTGGTATCGGGCACCCACCCCCCGAAGGGGCGCCCGGTGCTGCGGCTCAGAAAGCCTACCGGCGCGCTGACCACTTGCAGGCCGGCGCGCTCGAAGCTCCAACGCGCCCGCGCCATGTGCCAGGCCTGGGTGACTACCACTACCTTGCTGATGCCCTGCGCCTTGAGCAGCGCAGCGCTGAAGGTAGCGTTCTCCCAGGTGGTACGGCTTTGTGGCTCGAGCCAGCGTGTGCTCATGCCGAAATCACGCTTGAGCGACCTGGCCATGATCTCGGCCTCGCTCGGTGGCTCGCCGTAATGAAGGCCGCCCGAGGTCATGAGGGGCAGGCCGCTGGCCCGGGCCAACGTTGCCGCGTAGCGCATGCGTTCAAGTGCGATCCCGGTGGGCTGGTCTTCACCGTCCCAAGCCGGGTCGCCACGCTCCCGCCCGGCGCCCAGCACCACGATCACTTCACCCTGCTGCGCCAGGTTTGCCCAGGCAGCTACCGGCAAGACGGGCTCTGTCTCAAGCATACTTGCAGCCGTTTGGGTCACCACCGGCAGGCTCATGGCAACCAGCCCCAGCAGGCCTGCCGCAAAACACCCTGTTGCCAGGCGCGGCGCGCGGCGGCGAAGCAGCCAACCCAGCAGCAACAGGATGATCAGCAGGCACGGCGGGTAAAAGAGTTGTTTGAGGAAGTAACGCAAAAACATCGGGCACCGCTCGCTGGTTGGGTGCCCGAATCGTAACAGGATCTACTCGAACGTCATCGCCTGGGCGCTGCCCCGATTGCCCCGCCGGCGCCTGTCCTTGAGCCACGCCACGTTGCTGGCCCGCTCGACGATCGGGCGGGCCGGCGCGGATTGCACGCTGGCGGCGCTTGCATGCAGATAGGCACTGAGCCAATCGAATTCAGCGCGGCTCAGGCCTTTGAGCTCGAGCTCGGCCGGCACTTCCTTGCGCAGGTGAACCGAGGTGCGCGCAGCGTCCAGCGCCAGGCCCAGGCGGTCGATCAAGCGTTCGTAAAGCTCCGGTTTAATGGCTGTGAGATGTGTTTCCACCATCCGCTCACCTCTCTGCTGACGAAACTTCTTGCCCCACACAACAGCTTAGCGTCACCCGCCCCGCCAGCTTGGCGCCGCGACCAACGGAGGCGCAGGCGCAATCAGCGTTTCACGCCCCCCCGGGGGTCATGTATGCTACGGCGTTCATCAAGACACTGGATCGTTGGCCGCTGCGCACGTCAGCTCGTCACTCACTTCCCCAGCAAAAAGTAGCCATGCACGAACACTACCAGCCTCGCGAAATCGAAGCCGCCGCCCAGGCTTTCTGGGATGCGCAAAAGTCCTTTGAAGTCAGTGAAGAGCCCGGCAAGCCGACCTACTACTGCCTGTCCATGTTCCCTTACCCCAGCGGCAAGCTACACATGGGGCATGTGCGCAACTACACCATTGGCGATGTGATCGCTCGCTATCAGCGCATGCTGGGCAAGAACGTGCTGCAGCCCATGGGCTGGGACGCCTTCGGCATGCCGGCGGAAAACGCGGCGATGAAGAACAACGTCGCGCCTGCCAAGTGGACCTACGAAAACATCGCCTACATGAAAACCCAGCTCAAAAGCCTGGGCCTGGCGATCGACTGGTCGCGCGAAGTCACTACCTGCAAGCCGGACTACTACCGCTGGGAACAGTGGCTGTTCACCCGCCTGTTCGAAAAGGGCGTGATCTACCGCCGCAACGGGACCGTGAACTGGGACCCGGTCGACCAGACCGTGCTCGCCAACGAGCAGGTCATCGACGGCCGCGGCTGGCGTTCCGGGGCTGTGATCGAGAAGCGGGAAATCCCGATGTACTACTTCAAGATCACCGCCTACGCCGAAGAGCTGCTGCAAGGCCTGGACGACCTGCCGGGCTGGCCCGAGCAGGTCAAGACCATGCAGCGCAACTGGATCGGCAAGTCCAAGGGCATGGAAGTACGCTTCCCCTATGACCAGGCCTCCATCGGCGAAGCTGGCGTGCTCAAGGTGTTCACCACCCGCCCCGACACCTTGATGGGCGCGACCTATGTCGCCGTTGCCGCCGAGCACCCGCTGGCCACCCTCGCCGCGCAGAACGACCCCGAACTGCAGGCCTTCATCGCTGAATGCAAGGCTGGTAGCGTCGCCGAGGCTGACGTCGCTACCCAGGAGAAAAAAGGCCGTGCCACCGACCTGTTCGTGGAGCACCCGCTTACCGGCGAGAAACTCCCTGTATGGGTGGCCAACTATGTACTGATGCATTACGGCGACGGCGCCGTGATGGCAGTGCCGGCGCACGACGAACGCGATTTCGAGTTCGCTACCAAGTACAACCTTCCGATCAAGGCCGTGGTGCGCACCAGCGCCGGGGACACTACCCCTGCCCCATGGCAGCCTGCCTACGGCGAACATGGCCAATTGATCAACTCTGGCGAGTTCGACGGGCTGGACTTCGAGGGCGCGTTCGATGCGATCGAAGTCGCGCTGCTGAAAAAAGAACTTGGCCAATCCCGGGTGCAGTACCGCCTGCGTGACTGGGGTATCAGCCGCCAGCGCTACTGGGGCTGCCCGATCCCGATCATCCATTGCGACGGCTGCGGCGACGTTCCCGTTCCCGAAGACCAGCTGCCCGTGGTTCTGCCTGAAAACGTGGTACCCGACGGCGCCGGTTCACCCCTGGCTCGCATGCCCGAGTTCTACGAGTGCACCTGCCCACGCTGCGGCCAGGCTGCCCGTCGTGAAACCGACACCATGGACACCTTCGTAGAGTCGTCCTGGTACTTCGCGCGCTATGCCTCGCCGAACTATACCGGCGGCATGGTGGACCCAGCCGCAGCCAATCACTGGTTGCCGGTCGATCAGTACATCGGGGGCATCGAGCACGCCATCCTGCACCTGCTGTACGCGCGCTTCTTCCACAAGCTGATGCGCGACGAAGGCCTGGTCACCTCGGACGAGCCCTTCAAGAACCTGCTCACCCAGGGCATGGTGATCGCTGAAACCTACTTCCGCACCGAAGCCAACGGCGGCAAAACCTGGTTCAACCCGGCGGATGTGGACCTTGAGCGCGATGCCAAGGCCAAGGTCATCGCCGCCACACTGCGCAGCGATGGCCTGCCGGTGGAGATCGGCGGCACCGAGAAGATGTCCAAGTCCAAGAACAACGGCGTCGATCCTCAGTCGATGATCGACCAGTTCGGCGCCGATACCTGCCGCCTGTTCATGATGTTCGCCTCGCCGCCTGACATGAGTGCCGAATGGTCGGATGCGGGCGTAGAGGGCGCCAACCGCTTCCTGCGTCGCGTATGGCGCCTGGCTCAGGCACATGTGGCACAGGGCCTGCCAGGGCCGCTGGACACCGCCGGGCTCAACGATGGTCAGAAAATCGTGCGCCGGGCCATCCACCTGGCCATCCGCCAGGCCAGCCAGGACGTAGGCCAGCACCACAAGTTCAACACGGCCATTGCTCAGGTAATGACGCTGATGAACGTGCTCGAGAAAGCCCCACAGGCCGATGCGCAGGATCGCGCGTTGCTCCAGGAAGGGCTTGAAGCCGTGGTTCTGCTGCTCGCGCCGATCACACCTCACCTTTCACATGACCTGTGGCATCACCTGGGCCATGCGCAAGCTGTAATCGACGCCGCCTGGCCTGCCCACGACGAAGAAGCACTGGTGCAGGACACCCTCACGCTGGTGATTCAGGTGAACGGCAAGCTGCGGGGCCAGATCGATATGCCGGCCGGTGCAAGCCGCGAAGAGATCGAGGCCGCCGCGCGCAGCAACGAGAATGTACTGCGCTTTACCGAAGGCCAGACCATTCGCAAGGTCATCGTGGTGCCAGGCAAGCTGGTCAATATCGTCGCCAACTGATCCCCGGCCTCGCGGGCGCCCTGCGCCCCGAGGCGCGTCGGCTAAAAGGTTTGAAGGAGCAACAACCATGATCGTACGTAACCTGCTGGTACTGGGGCTCGCCACGCTGCTGAGCGCCTGCGGTTTCCAGCTGCGCGGCACCGGCACCAATGAAATGGGCATCAAGGAGCTGAACGTCCAGGCTCGCGATGCTTACGGCACTACCATTACCGACCTGCGTGCCGCACTCGAGCGCAGCGGTGTTCAAGTCGTGGCCGGCGCGCCCTATACGTTGACGCTTACCGACGAGCAGGAAGAAAACCGTAGCGCCACCTACAGCGGCTCGGCGCGCACCTCGGAAGTGGAGATGACCCTGCGCGTGGACTACACCATCACAGGCAGCCAGCAACGTGTACTGCTGGACGATCACATGGATGTACAGAAGATCTACGTGCATGACAGTAACAACCTGACCGGCTCGGATCAGGAAGCCACCCGTGTACGCACCGAAATGCGCCGGGAGCTGATCCAGCGCATGATGCTGCGCCTGAGCCAGCTCACGCCGGCCGAGCTGCAAAAGCGTCAGGCCCAGGCGGATGCCAAGGCCGATGCCGACGCCGCTGCAGAAGCCGAGGCGCAGCGTATCCGCGACGAAACCCCGCAACAGTCCCCGATGGAAATGCCCACCAAGTGATCCTGCTTGCCAGCTCCCGGAGGCCCCTGCGTTGAAACTGCCTCCGGCCCAGCTGGGCAAGCACTTGCAGGGCCCCTTGGCAGCCATCTACGTGGTCAGTGGTGACGAACCGCTGCTATGCCAAGAGGTTGCCGATGCCATCCGGGCCGCAGCCCGCAAGCAGGGCTTCGATGAGCGGCAGGTATTCAATGCCGATGCCAGCTTCGATTGGGGCGGCCTGCTCCAGGCTGGCGCCAGCCTCTCCCTTTTCGCCGAAAAACGTCTGCTCGAGCTTCGCCTGCCTGGCGGCAAGCCCGGTGACAAAGGCTCGGCAGCACTGCTCGAATACGCGGCACGCCCTGCCGAGGACACCCTGTTGCTTGTCAGCCTGCCCAAGCTGGACGGCAGCACACAGAAAAGCAAATGGGCCTCGGCCCTCATCAATGCCCCTCATGCACAGTTCATCCAGGTGTGGCCGGTGGATGCGAACCAGCTGCCCCAATGGATCAACCAACGCCTGGCGCAGGCTGGCCTGTCGGCGCATCCCGATGCAGTAGAGCTGATCGCTGCCAGGGTGGAAGGCAACCTGCTCGCTGCCGCCCAGGAAGTGGAAAAGCTGAAGCTGCTTGCCGACGGCAATCAGGTAACCCTCGAAACCGTGCAGGCGGCGGTCGCTGACAGTGCGCGCTTCGATGTATTCGGGCTGGTGGACGCGGTGTTGGCCGGTGACGCCACGCATGCGCTGCGCATCCTTGAAGGGCTGCGAGGCGAAGGCGTGGAAGCGCCGGTCATCCTCTGGGCGCTGGCCCGCGAACTCCGCACGCTTGGCGGGGTAGCGCAGCTGTCCAGCCAGGGCGTGCCACTGGATAAAGCCTTCAGCCAGATGAAACCGCCAGTGTGGGACAAACGCCGCGCACTGGTCGGCAAGGCCATGCAACGTTACCCGGCGGCACGGTGGAACCTTCTGTTACAAGATGCCCAGGGCCTGGACGCGCAGATCAAAGGGCAGGCGCCGGGCTCGGTGTGGACAGGGCTTTCCCGCCTCACGCTACTGATGGCCGGTCAACGTTTCGCGCTACCCGCGCAATAGCCCCTTGGCGGCCCCCAGCCTTGGCGTGTTAAGGTTTTCCAACACTTACATATGCCTGGGCAATTGCATGTTTTTTCGCCGTATCTGCCGTCGTCGCTCCAGCCGAATCATTGCTGCTTCCAGCCTGTTTGTTCTTGCCGCCTGCTCGGAAACCCCCACTGCCGCCGATGCGCTGCCATCGAGCCCAGCCACCAGCGTCGTTGCCGTTGCCACGGATGCCGAGCCTGCACAGTCCTTCGAGCAGTGGCAGGCGGCATTTCGTGCCCATGCGCTTCAGTCCGGCATCCGTACAGAGGTGTTCGACAGCGCTTTCACCGGCGTAAGCCCAGACCCGTCGGTGATTACGGCAGATCGCAGCCAGCCGGAATTCACCCGGCCGGTATGGGAATACCTCGACAGCGCCATTTCGCCTATACGGGTACGCAAGGGCCAGGCACTGCTCACCCAATATGCCGACGTGCTGCAGCGCATCGAGCAACGCTATGGCGTCGACCGGGAGGCACTCGTTGCCGTGTGGGGCATGGAAAGCAGCTTCGGCCAGTTCCAGGGTGACAAGTCGGTGATTCGCTCGCTGGCTACCCTGGGTTATGAAGGCCGGCGGCCAGGTTTCGCTCAGGAGCAGCTGGTAGCAGCGTTGCAGATCCTGCAAAACGGCGACATCGACCCCGCGCATATGCTGGGGTCCTGGGCCGGGGCTATGGGCCAGACCCAGTTCATCCCCACCACCTATAACGCCCATGCCGTGGACTTCGACGGTGACGGCCGGCGCGACATCTGGAACAGCGCGGTGGACGCCCTGGCCTCGACTGCGCAATACCTGCAAGCGTCCGGCTGGCAGCACGGCCAGCCCTGGGGCCTGGAAGTGCAGGTTCCCAGCGGGTTCGACTACGCCCAAGCGGATGGCAGCCTGCGCAAGCCTATAGCTGAATGGCTTGCTCAAGGCGTGAAGCTCGCGCCCGGCACCTCCTTGCCGCCTATCCTTGGCCAGGCCCAGGCGAACCTTTTACTGCCAGCAGGTTACCGTGGCCCTGCCTTCCTGGTGCTAGACAACTTCCGCGCCATCCTCAAATACAACAATTCGTCGTCCTACGCGCTCGGCGTAGGCCTGCTATCGCAGCGCTTCGAGGGGGGTGGTTTCGTTCAAGGCAGCTGGCCCAAGGATGACCTGCCGCTCAGCCGTTCCGAGCGTATCGAGTTGCAAACCCTGCTGAGCGCAGCTCAATACGATGCAGGCACACCTGACGGCATCATCGGCAGCAATACCCGCAAAGCCATACGCGCCGCCCAGCAGGCACGTGGCTGGCCAGCCGACGGCTACCCCACGCATAAGCTGCTGGAAAGCCTGCGCGGCATGTGAGCAAGGCGAAGCCCGCGAACCCAGGCGCTAATGCCTGGTCGCGGCCTCCCCGGAGCTTGAATGTGGAGGTTAGCGGGTGATCGATTGGGCCAGGGTAAGCCGCTGGCTATCGGCATCCAGCACCACCCGTGCCCCCAGGGGCAGGGTGAGGTTGGGATTGCAATGGCCACTGCGCCAGCCAGCCAGTATCGGTATCTCCAGTTCGGCAAAGGTCGCCTTTACCAACTCGAACAGCGGGCCAAGCTCGATCTTGGCCACATCGCCCAGCAGCACACCGCGCAGCCCAACGAACTTGCCCGCCAGCCGCAGTTGGTTCAGCGTGCGGTCGATGCGGAACAGCGGCTCGTTCACGTCTTCGATAAACAGCACCGCGCCGTCGGTATCGATCGGCCAGGGCGTGCCTAGCGAAGCGCCGATCATTGTGAGGTTGCCACCCACCAAGCGGCCCTCGGCCACGCCGGGGTGCAGCGTGGTCAAAGGCCAGTCCAGCGGGTGATGAATGCAATCCCCCTCCCCCAGTTCGCCCCGCAGCATCTGCAGCAGCAGTGTTTCAGTCGGTGCCAGGCGGGGGGTAAGCAGGTCCGGGCGCATCATGGGGCCATGGAAGGTGATACAGCCGGTTTCGAGCAGAATCGCCTGGTGCAGGGCGGTAAGGTCACTGTACCCCACGAACGGTTTGGGGTTGTTCGCGATCAGGGAGTAATCAATCTGGTCGAGCAAGCGAGGGCTGCCATACCCCCCGCGAACGCAGAGGATTGCCGCAATGTCGGGGTCGACAAAGGCTGCATGCAGGTCGTCGAGCCGCACGGCATCGCTGCCAGCGAGGTAACCCGTGGCCTGGGGTACGCCAGGAAAGATCTTGAGGCGGTAACCATGGCGCTCCGCCCAGGCATGGGCGGCGCCGTGGTCGAACTCTGCAGGGCCGGCCGGTGCGATCAGCCCCAGGCAATCGCCGGGGAGCAGCGCCGGTACCGGCTGGCCAAGGGCACCGGTCAAAGCTTGATCTTCGCCTCGTGAGCTTGCTGGTCCGCATGGTACGAAGAGCGTACCAACGGCCCGGAAGCCACGTTCTTGAAGCCCAGGCGGTACCCTTCCTCGGCGAACCAGGCAAAGGTGTCCGGGTGCACGAAACGCTGCACTGGCAAGTGGCTGCGGGAAGGCTGCAGGTACTGGCCAAGCGTCAACATGTCGATGTCATGCTCGCGCATCTTGTGCATGACTTCGATCACTTCCTCGTCCGTCTCGCCCAGGCCAAGCATCAGGCCGGATTTGGTCGGTACCGTGGGCACGCGCTGCTTGAACTTCTGCAGCAGGTCCAGGGACCACTCGTAGTCCGAACCCGGGCGGGCGGCGCGATAAAGGCGCGGTACGGTTTCCAGGTTGTGGTTGAACACGTCTGGCGGTTCCTGCGCGGTGATGTCCAGCGCAACGTCCATGCGGCCGCGATAGTCAGGCACGAGGGTTTCCAGCTGGATACCTGGAGAGAGCTTGCGGATTTCGCGCAGGCAGTCAGCGAAATGCTGTGCACCGCCATCGCGAAGGTCATCGCGGTCCACCGAGGTGATTACCACATACTTCAGGCGCAGGTCGGCAATGGCGACGGCCAGGTTATGAGGTTCGTCCATATCCAATGGCTTTGGCCGGCCGTGGCCCACATCGCAGAAGGGGCAGCGGCGGGTACAGATGTCACCCATGATCATGAAGGTGGCGGTGCCGCCGGAGAAACATTCACCCAGGTTCGGGCACGAAGCTTCTTCGCACACGCTGTGCAGCTTGTGCTTGCGCAGCAGTTGCTTGATACGGTCGACTTCCGGCGAGACAGGAATGCGTACGCGAATCCAGTCCGGTTTTTTTGGAAGTTCTTCGGTGGGGATGATCTTCACCGGGATGCGGGCCACCTTGTCGGCGCCTCGCAGCTTCACGCCCGCCTCTACCTTTTTCGGCGCCGAAGCCTTTTGAATCGCGGCCTCTGGGCTGGCGACGGTGTCTTGCGCAGTAGTCATATCAGTCGATTCCGCCCGTGAGGGTCGTCTGCTCAGCATAATCGAGGTGTTCGACGAGCTGCGCGCGCAGCCGGGCACTTACCTCGGAAAGTTCTGCACCGGGCGCATGGTCGGCCAGTTGCGTCATGGCAAGGCCGGCGTAGCCGCACGGGTTGATTCTCTGGAAGGGGCGCAGGTCCATGTCAACGTTCAGCGCCAGGCCATGGAACGAACGACCGTGGCGGATGCGCAACCCCAGCGAGGCAATCTTCGCCCCGTTCACATACACACCGGGCGCGTCCGGCTTCGCCGCGGCGGTTACACCGTAACTGTGGAGCAACGCCACAAGCGCGTTTTCGATCCGGGTAACGAGTTCTCGCACCCCGAAGCCCCGCTCGCGCAGGTCAAGCAACAGGTAGGCGACCAGCTGGCCGGGGCCGTGGTAGGTCACCTGGCCTCCACGGTCGACCTGCACCACCGGGATATCCCCCGGCAGCAACAGATGCTCGGCCTTGCCAGCCTGCCCCTGTGTGAACACCGGCGGGTGTTGCACCAGCCACACCTCGTCACCCACATTACGCTCGCGGGCTTCGTCAGTGACCCGGCGCATCGCCTGCCACACGGGCTGGTAGGGTTTCAGGCCGAGCTCGCGAAAGCCCAGGCAACCGGGCATCAAAGCACCATGTGCACGAAGCCGGTGGCCCGCAACGCGCTGTTGATGTCGCGCAGCTGCTCCTGGCCGGTAGCAATGATATGCAACTGCACCGTGGTGTACTTGCCATTGCTGCTTTGCCGCTCCGCCAGGGTTTTTATGTCCACCTTGGCATATTTGGCGAGGATCTCGATGACCGCATCCTTGAACCCCACGACGGTGTCGCCGATCACCTTGATCGGGTAGTCGGGGCAAGGAAACTCAATGATATGAGACTTTACATCTGTGTCTGTCATGGCAGTGACGGCCTCATCAAGCCGTGGAAAAAAGCTACCCCTCCCGCAGCCGGAGGCTGGGGAGGGGTAACCGACGGTTCGTCAGTTGAACAAGCCGTAGAAGAATAGACGAATGCTATCCCACAACCGACGGAAGATGCCACCCTCCTCGACTGAGTCCAGGGCAATCAGGTCCTTGGTTTCAACTACCTTGTCGCCGTTCTTCACTTCCACCTTGCCGATCACCTGGCCTTTTTCGATAGGCGCGGTGAGCTGCGGGTTCATGGTCATGCTCGCTTGCAGGTTCTTCAACTGGCCGCGTGGCAGGGTCATGGTGAGGTCTTCGGCCAGGCCAGCCTTCACTTCATTGGTGGTGCCTTTCCAGACCGGCGCCTTGTTCAACTCGGTGCCTGCCTTGTAGAAAGTCTGGGTTTCGAAGAAGCGGAAACCGTACGTCAAGAGCTTCTGGGTCTCGGCCGCCCGGGCCTGCTCACTGTTGGTACCGAACACCACTGCGATCAGGCGGGTGCCGTCGCGTACCGCCGAAGCCACCATGCAATAGCCGGCTTCCTGGGTATGGCCGGTTTTCAGACCGTCCACGGTCTTGTCGCGCCACAGCAGCAGGTTACGGTTAGGTTGCTTGATGTTGTTCCAGAAGAACTCTTTCTGCGAGTAGATCGCGTAGTGAGCAGGGTCTTCATGAATGATCGCGCGGGCCAGGATGGCCATGTCATGCGCCGAGGCGTAGTGATCCGGGTTCGGCAGGCCGGTCGGGTTCATGAAGTGGCTGTTGTCCATGCCCAGCTTCTTGGCCGTGGCGTTCATCATGTCGGCGAAGGCATCTTCGCTGCCCGCGATGTGCTCGGCCAGGGCGACGGTAGCGTCGTTGCCCGACTGGATGATGATCCCGTGGAGCAAGTCACTCACGGTCACCTGCGACCCCACCTTGATGAACATCCGCGAACCGCCGGTGCGCCAGGCGTTCTCGCTTACGGTCACCAGATCGTTCTCGCCGATTTGCCCGCGGCGAATTTCCAGCGTAGCGATATAAGCCGACATCAATTTGGTCAGGCTGGCCGGAGGCAGCCGCTCATCGCCATTGCTGTCGATCAGAACGTTGCCGCTGGACGCCTCCATCAGCACATAGGCGCGCGCCGCCAGTTGAGGCGCGGCAGGTACCATCTGGTCGGCAGCCCACGCGGTGGGGGAAAGCAGCAAGGGAACAAGCAGGCACAGGCGTTTGGCAAAGTTGGTGATGTTCATCCGTCTCTCGAGATTACTGATGGCACAGGCCCTGTGGGCAAATCTTTTCAAAGCCTTGTCAGGGCTTACGTGGGTGCCGTCCATGGCGCACGCTCGCAGGGAGCATGAAGCGATACAGGTGGCGGGTCAGTCCGCCGTGACCATGCTCGGCGAGCCGAGGTTGGCCAGGCGAATGCTGTTCTGCACCTGCTGGGCTTCATCCTGGGTTCCGATCGGCCCCAGCCGAACGCGATAGAGCGTTTGCTGGTTGCGAACCGTAGGGCTGGTAAAGGCCGGGGCCTTGACCATGGTACTCAGCTTCGACCGTAGCAGCTCGGCAGCGTCCGGGTTGGCGAAGGCTCCCACCTGGAGATAGAGGCCAGTTGCCTGCGCAGAAGCGTTTTTTTTTGGGTCGATTGCGACCGGAGCAGCCGCCGAGGCGTGTTGCTGCGGTGGCGGGGTGTATTGTTCGATGGTGCCGGTGGCCGGGGTAAGCGCCGGGCGCGCCTGGGCCACTTGTACCGCTGGCTGCTGCAGCACCATGGGCGCCGGCCGGCCGCGCTGGGCCCACCATTGCTGTGGGTCGATGCCTTCTACCTTCACCCGGGCGGTACCGGTTTCGGCATAGCCAAGCTTTTTCGCCGCGGCGTAGGACAGGTCGATGATGCGATCAGAATAGAACGGCCCGCGGTCGTTCACGCGCAGGATCACGCTGCGGTTGTTGTCCAGGTTGGTCACACGCACGTAGCTGGGCAGCGGCAGCGTTTTGTGGGCCGCGCTCATGCCGTAGAGGTCGTACACCTCACCATTGGCGGTGTTCTGCCCGTGAAACTTGGTGCCATACCAGGACGCCGTGCCTACGGCCACATAGTTGCTGGCATCCGGTATCGGGAAGTAGGTCTTGCCCAGCACGGTATAAGGGTTGGCCTTGTACGGCCCGGTATGCAGCGTAGGAATCGCATCGGGAATACGGGAAACATCCACGTCCCACCAGGGGGCGCCGTCCTTGTGGGCACGGTTGATGTCCAGGCCAGGTTGCGCACGCACCGTATAGGTAGGCTCGGGCGAACGGCTGCTGGAGCAGCTGGCCACCAGCAATGCCACCGCTCCATAGAGCGCCAGTTTCAGTGATGTGCGAAACGGCAAAGCCCGCATTACTTGGTGCCCCGTGCTTGAACCAGCATTTGCGACAGTTGGTGAACCGCCATCGCGTACATCGCGCTGCGGTTGTAGCGCGTGATGACGTAGAAGTTCTTCAGGCCCATCCAGTACTCCGGCCCGGCCTCTCCATCCAGCTTGAACGCAACGACTGGCAAGTCATCGCGGAGCGCATCATGACTCGACCAGCCCAACCCTCGCAACTCTCCAACGGTTTTCGTAGGGTCCAGGCCAGGGCTCAGCCCTTCATCGGCACGAGCGCCTCGTACGTCGGCGCGGCTGACCACAGGCTCGCCGGCCACCCAGCCATGCCGGGAGAAATAGCTGGCCACGCTGCCGATAGCGTCGGTGGGATCGCTCCAGATATTGATGTGGCCGTCACCGTCGAAATCCACGGCGTAGGCGCGGAAGCTGCTGGGCATGAACTGCGGCAGGCCCATCGCTCCGGCATACGAACCCTTGAGTGTCATGGGGTCGACCTGTTCGTCACGGGCCAACAGCAGGAACTCGCGCAGCTCCTTGCGGAAGAAGTCGGCGCGTGGAGGATAGTCGAAGCCCAGGGTGGACAACGCATCGATCACTCGGTAGTTGCCGGTGTTACGGCCGAAGAAGGTTTCCACGCCGATGATCGCAACGATCACCTGGGCGGGCACGCCGTATTCCTGCTCGGCGCGGGCCAGCGCGGCTTCGTGTTGGCGCCAGAAGTCCACGCCCCGGGCGATACGGGCATCGGTGATGAAGATAGGGCGATAGTCTTTCCAGGGTTTCACGCGCTCGGCGGGCCTGGAAATGGCGTCGAGGATTGCCTGCTTGCGCTCCACTTCGCGGAACACACCCATCAGTTGCTCACCGGCAAAGCCATAGTCCCGGGTCATCTCGCCTACGAACTCCGCCACCTGCGGCGACCCTTCGTAGTCACCTGCCACAGACGAGGCGGGCGTACCAAGGATGCCAGCCAGGCCGACCCAAGGAGCGTATCGAGCGACCCAGCCGCGCATTGCTTGCATTGAAATCTTCACCTTATTCAAACCTGAGCGATCCACTTGCGATGGGTATGGATCGACATCAAAACCCCAAACGCTGACAGTAGCGTCACGAGCGAAGTTCCGCCGTAACTAATGAAGGGCAAGGGCACGCCAACCACTGGAAGAAGGCCGCTTACCATGCCGATGTTCACGAACACATAAACGAAGAACGTCATTGTCAGGCTACCCGCCAGCAGCTTGCCGTAGAGGGTTTGCGCCTGAGCGGTGATCACCAGCCCACGGCCAATGAGCAGCAGATAGATCAGCAGCAAGGCACAGATGCCCACAAGGCCGAACTCTTCGCCGAGGACCGCGATGATAAAGTCCGTGTGGCTTTCAGGCAAAAAATCCAGGTGCGACTGGGTACCCAGCAGCCACCCCTTGCCAAACACCCCGCCCGAGCCGATCGCGGCCTTGGACTGGATGATGTTCCAGCCCGTACCCAGCGGATCGCTTTCGGGATCGAGGAACGTGAGAATCCGCTGCTTCTGGTAGTCGTGCATGATGAAGAACCACATGGCGACTGCAACGGGCACCGCGGCTGCAATCACGCTGAGTATCCAGCGCCACCGCAGGCCGGCCATGAACAGCACGAACGCACCCGAAGCAAGGATCAGCAAGGAGGTGCCCAGGTCGGGCTGGCGCACAATAAGCACGAATGGCACGCCAATCAAGGCGAGGCTGATTGCAACATGTTTAAGGTGCGGCGGCAGGGTTCGCTTGGAGAGGTACCAGGCAATGGTTGCCGGCATGATGATTTTCATGAACTCCGAGGGCTGAAAGCGTATCACCCCCGGAATGTTGATCCAGCGTGTGGCTCCCATGGCGTTATGGCCCATTACGTCTACCACCACCAGTAGCACCACCCCGATCACATAGGCGAGTGGCACCCATCGCGCCATGAACCTGGGCTCCAGTTGGGCGATGACGAACATGGACACAAGGCCGATCCCGAAGGATGTGGCCTGCTTGATCAGCAGGTCCCAGCTTTTCCCGCTGGCTGAATACAGCACGAACAGGCTGCCGCTGGCCAAGGTGAGCAGCAGGATCAGCAAGGGGCCATCCACGTGGATACGCTGCAGGAAGGTGGCGCGGCGGCGCATCACGTCTTCGCTGGACAGAATACGGTCGAAATTATTCTTCACGGGCGGTTACCTCAGGTGCCGACGCGCTGGCGTACTGCGGTTTCAGCCGACCGTCCGGGCCCAGCAGCCAGGCGTCCATTACCTGGCGTACCACCGGGGCCGCCACGCCAGAGCCCGACTCGCCATTTTCCACCATCACGGCCACAACGATTTTCGGGTTGTCTGCTGGCGCGAAGCCCACGAACAGTGCGTGGTCGCGATGCCGTTCCTGGAGTTTGTTGCGGTCATAGCGCTCGCCCTGGCGGATCGCGACCACCTGAGCGGTACCGCTCTTGCCGGCGATGCGGTACACCGAGCCTATCGCCGCCTTGCGCGCGGTACCCCGGGCGCCCTGCATTACTTGCTCCATTCCGTGTGTAACGCGTGCCCAGTCGCTCGGGTCCCGCAGTACGATATCGGGCATGGGTGAAGGATCTTTCGGCGGCTGATTCTCGATAGTCCGCGCCAGGTGCGGCCGGTTCCAGCGGCCCTTGTTGGCGATCAACGCGGTCGCCTGGGCAAGTTGCAACGGCGTGGCCTGCATGTAGCCTTGGCCGATCCCCAGAATGAGGGTTTCACCGGGGAACCACGCCTGCCGGCGGGTGATGCGTTTCCATTCACGCGAAGGCATGAGCCCGGGCGATTCTTCGAACATGTCCAGGGAAACCTTTTGGCCTATGCCGAAGCGAGACAAATAGTCGCCCAGGCGGTCGATGCCCAGCTTGTGCGCCAGGTCATAAAAATAGGTGTCGTTGGAGCGCATGATCGCGGTGTCGAGGTCGACGAAGCCGTCACCGCTGCGGTTCCAGTTACGGTACTTGTGGTCATAGTTGGGCAGGGTGTAATAGCCGGGATCGAACACGCGGCTGGAAGGTGTGATCACGCCGCTGTCGAGCCCGGCGATGGCCACCGCAGGCTTGATGGTCGAGCCGGGCGGGTAAAGGCCTCGCAGCACGCGGTTGAACAGCGGGCGGTCGATGGAGTCGCGCAGCTCGGCGTAGGTCTTGAACGGAATGCCAGTGACGAACAGGTTAGGATCGAAACTGGGCTGGCTGACCATGGCGAGCACTTCGCCATTGCTCGGGTCCAGCGCGACGATGGCCCCGCGGCGCCCGCCGAGCGCCGCCTCGGCAGCCTCTTGCAGCTGGATATCCAGCGTGAGCACGATGTCCTTGCCGGGCACGGGGTCGGTGCGCTTGAGCACCCGCAGCACCCGCCCCCGGGCGTTGGTTTCTACCTCTTCATAACCTACCTGCCCATGCAGCTCGGGTTCGTAGAACCGCTCTATACCGGTTTTGCCGATCTGATGGGTGCCGCTGTAATTGACCGGATCGAGCACCTTGAGCTCTTTCTCGTTGATGCGCCCCATGTACCCCACGGAGTGTGCAAAATGCGCCCCCTGGGGATAATGCCGGGTGAGCTGGGCGACTACCTCCACGCCAGGCAGGCGGAACTGGTTCACCGCAATGCGCGCAATCTGCTCTTCGGTCAGTTCCTGCATCACAGGCACCGGCTCGAACGGCCGCCGGCCCTGCCGCATACGCTTCTCGAACAGCGTACGGTCTTCCGGGGTAAGCTCCAGTACTTCCACGATCAGGTCGAGAATGCCTTCCCAATCCCCGGCGCGTTCGCGGGTCACGCTCAGGTTGAAGCTGGGCCGGTTGTTGGCAATGATCACCCCATTACGGTCGTAGATCAGGCCCCGGCTTGGCGGGATCGGCTGTACGTGGACGCGGTTGTTCTCTGACAAGGTGGAGTGGTACTCGTACTGCACCACCTGCAGGAAATACAGCCGCGCCACCAGCACGGCAATCAGCACCACCACCGCTACTGCGCCCACGACCACGCGCCCACGCACAAGGCGGGCGTCTTTTTCGTGGTCCTTGAGGCGGATCGGCTGGGACATCGAAGAGGGCTTTGTAAGGCTTATTTATGGTAGGGATGGCCGGACAATACCGTCCACGCCCGATAGACCTGCTCGCCGATCAGAATGCGCACCAGCGGATGCGGCAGGGTAAGCGCCGACAACGACCAGCGTTGGTCCGCCCTTGCGCACACCTCGGGCGCCAACCCCTCGGGCCCGCCCACCATGAAGTTCACGGTGCGCGCATCCAGGCGCCAGCGGTCCAGTTCGGTAGCCAGCTGCTCGGTGCTCCAGGGCTTGCCGTGCACTTCCAGGGTAACCACGCGTTCGCCAGGCTGAACCTTGGCCAGCATCGCTTCGCCTTCCTGACGGATCAGGCGAGCCACATCGGCATTCTTGCCGCGGGTATTGAGCGGAATTTCCACCAGCTCAAGCGGCAGTTCCGCCGGCAAGCGCCGAGCGTACTCCTGCCATCCCTCTTCCACCCATTTCGGCATGCGCGAGCCGACCGCGATCAGACGCAGACGCACAGCGGTACTTATTCCTGGTCGGCAGCGTGCGGGTCGGGCGCGTGCTGGGCGCGGCTTTGCTCGGCACCTTGCCACAGGCGCTCCAGGTCATAGAACTGGCGGGCTGCCGAAGTCATGACATGCACTACCACATCGCCGAGGTCCAGCAGCACCCAGTCGCTGTCGCCCTTGCCTTCTTCGCTCAACGGCTGAACACCTTGCGCCTTCACCTTTTCCCGGACGTGCTCGACCATGGAATTGACGTGGCGGTTGGAGGTACCGGTCGCGATCAGCATGTAATCGGTAATGCTGGTCTTGTCCTTCACATCGATGCTGAGGATGTCCTGGGCCTTGATGTCTTCCAGCGCGGCGGTCGCCAACTGGACCAGGTCTTCGCTCTTCATTGTGTGCTTCTTCATATAAAACTCATCAACTCGTGTGGTCGGGGCGCGGAGTATTCCGTCGCTGCCCGGTCAATTGGGCGCACGGTACAGCCCGTGCGCCTCGATGTAGGCCAATACCGCGTCTGGCACCAGATAACGAACCGACTTGCCGCTGGCCAGCAGCTGACGGATCTGGGTAGCGGACACCGCCAGGGGTGTCTGCCAGACGAAAGCAATGCTTCCCGCCGGGCCCTTGAGGCCGGATGGGGAGCTGACCGCGCGGGCGCCCAGCAGGTTACGCAAGGCGTCGGGCGGTTCGCTGTCGGCGTCCGGGCGCTGCAACACAATGATGTGGCAGTGCCAGAGCAGCTCCTCCCAGCGGTGCCAGCCCGGTAGCCCGCAAAAGGCATCCCAGCCCACCAGCAGAAACAGCTGATCACCGGTGGCAAGTTCGGCGCGCACGGCTTCCAGGGTTTCGATGGTATAGGACGGCCGCTCACGCAGCAGCTCTCGACCATCCACCTGAAGCGTAGCGACACCCTGCACCGCCTGTTGCACCATGGCCAGCCGTTGCTCGGGGCTGACCTGAGGCCGGCCGCGGTGCGGTGGGCGAGCATTGGGCACCAGCCTCAACTCGCTCAGCACCAGCATGTCGGCCACCTCGAGCGCACTGCGCAGATGGCCGATATGCACCGGATCGAACGTGCCTCCCAGCAACCCGATCCGGCGGGGGCTTGCGCCCTGTGCCTTGTCACTCAATGGGCGTTCGACTCGCCACGCAACTGGCCATCGCCAATCACTACGTATTTTTCGCAGGTGAGCCCTTCGAGGCCAACCGGGCCACGGGCATGCAGCTTATCCGTGGAAATGCCGATTTCTGCGCCAAGGCCATATTCGAAGCCGTCGGCAAAGCAGGTTGGCGCGTTGAGCATGACCGACGCCGAATCCACCTCGGCCATGAACCGGCGGGATTCGCCCTGGTGCTCGGTGACAATGGCATCGGTGTGGTGCGAACCGTAGTGGTTGATATGCTCGATGGCCTGATCCAGCCCGTTGACGACCCGAATTGAAAGAATGGGCGCCAGGTATTCGGTTTGCCAGTCCTGTTCGGTGGCAGGCAGTGCGTCGATCAGGGCGCGGGTACGCTCGCAGCCACGCAGCTCCACACCCTCTTCGCGCAATTGCGCGGCCATGGCCGGGAGAAACGCGGCAGCCACGGTGGCATCCACCAGCAACGTTTCCATCGCGCCACAGATGCCATAACGGTACGTCTTGGCGTTGAAGGCGATGCGCTGCGCTTTGGCCAGGTCGGCGTGGGCAGCAACATACACATGGCAGATGCCGTCCAGGTGCTTGATGACCGGCACACGGGCGTCGCGGCTGATACGCTCGATCAGGCCGCGGCCGCCACGGGGCACGATGATGTCCACGTACTCGGGCATGGTGATGAGCGCGCCGACGGCGGCGCGGTCGGTGGTTTCCACTACCTGCACCACTGCCGCGGGAAGCCCGGCAGCCTCCAGCCCCTGGCTGACGCAAGCGGCGATGGCCCGGTTGGAATGGATGGCTTCGGAGCCGCCGCGCAGAATGGTCGCGTTGCCCGACTTCAGGCACAGGCTGGCGGCATCGATGGTCACGTTGGGGCGGGATTCGTAGATGATCCCCACCACACCCAGCGGCACGCGCATCTTGCCGACCTGTATGCCCGATGGCCGATAGCTCATGTCACGAATGGCGCCGACCGGGTCGGGCAGCGCCGCGACCTGGCGCAACCCGGCGATCATGCCGTCGATGCGGGCCGGCGTGAGCGCGAGGCGATCGACCAGCGCGGGTTCCAGCCCACTGGCACGGGCGGCGTCCAGATCCAGCTGATTGGCCGTGGCCAGCGACTCGCGAGCGGCGTGCAGCGCGTCGGCGGTAGCGAGCAGGGCCTGGTTCTTCTGGCGGGTGCTCGCGCGCGCGATGACCCGCGCAGCGTCGCGCGCGGCGTGCCCGAGGCGTTGCATGTAGTCGAGGACGGGCTCAGTCATGATTCCACGGCTTGGAAAAGAGGAAAGCCGCTGATTATAGCTGCGACGGATAGCGACTAACAGCGGCGCCGGGCAGATGGTTACAAACAACCGCCCTCGGGGCGCTGAAACCTTTCCCACGGGCTTGCTATCATCTGGGTTCATTCCATCGGCCGTATTGGTGATATGCCCTCTCACGCTCCTTTGCCCGACTCATTCTTCGACCGCGATGCACAGCTTGTAGCCCGCGAGCTGCTGGGCAAGGTCATCCGTCATCGCCAGGGCGATCACTGGCTGGCCGCACGCATCATCGAGACCGAGGCTTACTATCAGGCTGAAAAAGGCAGCCATTCCTCCCTGGGCTACACCGAAAGCCGCAGGGCCATGTTTCTCGATGGCGGTCACATTTACATGTACTACGCCCGGGGCGGTGACTCGCTGAACCTCAGTGCCCATGGCCCCGGCAACGCTGTACTGATCAAATCGGGTTTTCCCTGGGTGGATGACATCAGCGATGAAAACGCGCTTGCACGCATGACCCTCAACAATCCCGATGCCAGCGGCCAGCCCCGGCCACCCGAACGGTTATGCGCGGGGCAAACCTTGCTATGCCGGGCCTTGGGGCTGAAGGTTCCCATGTGGAACGCGCGGCGGTTCGATCCTCAGGGCCTTTACGTGGAAGACGTCGGTAACCAGGTACCGGTGGTGGTCCAGACCACGCGCCTGGGAATCCCCCTTGGCCGGGACGAGCATTTGCCCTACCGCTTCGTGGACGCCCAATACGCTCGCTTCTGTACCCGGAACCCGCTGCGGCGGGGGCAAGTCGAAGGTCGCGACTATCAGCTGATTACTCAAGGACACTGACCATGCACGCCTGGCTGGCCGAACTGAACCAATGGCTGGGCGCCAACCCCCAGTGGCTGGGAGCGACGATTTTTATCGTGGCTTGTATCGAATGCCTGGCCGTGGCCGGGCTTATAGTGCCGGGCACTGTCGCGCTGTTCGCAGTCTCGGCGCTGGCCGGGGGTGGCGCGCTCGGCCTGGGTGACACTTTGCTGCTCGGTTACGCCGGCGGGCTGTTGGGGGACGGGTTGTCCTATGCCATCGGCCGTGGCATGCACGAGAACATCCGGCGCTTGCCCGGCCTGCGCAGCCACCCTCAGTGGCTGGGCGGCGCCGAGACGTTCATTCAACGGTACGGCGTGGCGAGCTTGCTGGTAGGCCGCTTCATCGGCCCGTTGCGCCCCATGCTGCCGATGGTCGCGGGCATGCTCGAAATGCCACTGCCGCGGTTCATTCTGGTAAGCCTGGTGGCGGCCGCAGGGTGGTCCGTGGCGTACCTGCTGCCTGGCTGGATGACCGGCGCCGCCGTACGCTTGCCGCTACCGCCGGGCTTCTGGCCGCAGGCGGCGGTGGTAGTGATCGGCCTGCTGGTGCTTATTGGCCTGGCGGTGAACAGCAGCCTGCGTCGGCAGCCCAGCGCCACGGTCGTCACCAGCGCGGCAAGCTTCGTACTCATGCTTTCGGTGTTTTTGGGCTGGCCTTACCTGACTCATTTCGATGAGGGCCTGGTCACGCTGGTGCAGGAGCACCGCAGCGAACTGCTCGACCGTATCGTGGTGGCGGTCACTCGCCTGGGGGATTTCCGCACCCAGCTCTGCGTAGGCGTGCTGCTCACCAGCCTGCTGCTGGTGGCCCGGCACTGGCGGCATGCACTCTTTGCCGGCGGCGTGCTGCTGTGCACGGCGCTGGGCAATGGCACGCTGAAGTGGCTGTTTGCACGCACGCGGCCAGAGGTGCTCAGCACCCCCCTGAGTACCTACAGCATGCCCAGTGGGCACAGCTCCGCGTCGTTTGCGTTCTTCCTGGTACTGGCGGTACTGGCCAGCCGTGGGCAACCGCCGCGCATGCGCCTCACCTGGGTATTGATGGCGTGCATTCCCGCTTTGTCGATCGCATTGTCGCGGGTGTACCTGGGTGCCCACTGGCCGACCGACGTACTGGCGGGCGCCCTGCTGGCGGTGTTCGTGTGCGCCGCAGGGCTGGCCATCACACTACGGGTGCACCGCCTCGAGCCTTTGGGCTGGCGCACCTGGGTGCTGCTGCTGGTGCCATGCCTGCTGCTGTTTGCCTGGTTTACCTGGCATGACCTCGCCAATGCCCTGGCACGCTATGCGTACTGAGCCATTGGCTCGCAAGCGCAGCGCCGGTCACGCCTGAAGGTCACCCTGCATCCGCTCGAGCAGCTCCTGGACCATCGCCAGGCGAATGGTAGGGTCGGTCATCTCAAGCAGGTCGAGCTTGTCCCGTTCGTCGAACGGCAGCAGGTACGCCAGGCGGTTGGCCAGGCCCTGCCGCCCGGTAGGCGTGCCACCGAGGTCCAGCGCAGCCACGAGTGGGTGGTCGGCCAGCGCGGACAATAGCGCGAGCAGGTCTTCGTCCTCTCCCTGCAGCGGCACATCGGGGTGCTCCTGCAGCCAACTCACCTGCGCCAGGATCAATTGGTCCCGCTGCACCTCAACGCTTTCTACCTGAAAGCGGCGTCCGCCTTCGATACGGATGCCCAGCAGGCCGTTGTCCTGGCGCTGGAAGTCCAGCACCCGGGCCTCACAGCCGATTTCAGCATGGGCGCTGGCCGCTTCGCCAACCTCCCTGCCCTCCAGGATGCACACGATGCCAAAGCCTTCGCCTTGCTTCATGCACCGGCCGATCATGTCCAGGTAACGCGCTTCAAAAATCTGCAGGTCGAGCGTACACCCCGGAAACAATACGGTGTTGAGCGGAAATAACGGCAGCGTCATCAGGCTTTCCTCTATACGAACAGGCTAACGGCCAGGGGCAGGAATACCGCCGTGGCCAAACCCATCAAGCTCATGCCCAGCGCGGCGAACCCGCCACAGGTTTCGCCTTCCTGCAGGGCCACCGACGTGCCGACCGCATGGGATGTAAGCCCCAGCGCCATGCCGCGGGCTTCGGGTGCTTCGACCTTCAATAGCCGAAGAATTCCCGGCCCGAAGATCCCGCCGATCACCCCGGTGGTCAGAACGAACACCGCCGCGAGGGCGGGTACCCCGCCAATCTGGTCGGCTACCAGCATTGCGATGGGCGATGTAGCGGACTTCGGCGCCATGGTCATGAGGGTTTCGTGATCCGCCCCGAAGCACCACCCCAGCCATACGCCGGAAGCCGTTGCCACCACGCCACCCACCACAAGCGTGACAAGCGTGGGCCAGAGCAATTGGCGAATGCGCCGCAGATTAAGGAAAAGCGGCACCGCCAGGGCCACAGTGGCCGGGCCCAGCAAGGTGGCGAAGATCTCAGTACCTTGCCGGTACTGGGCATAACTCAAGCCACAGAGCAGCAGCACCGCCACCACCATCACCATGGACAGCAGCACCGGTTGCAGAAACACCAGCCGCGTCCGCTCGTAGAGCGCCATCGCCAGCTGGTAAGCCGCAAGGGTAACGCCCATCCCGAACAAGGGATGGTGGGTGACGGCCGTGGCCGCGCCCTGCCAATCAAGCATCATGGCCAAGGCCTCGCTCAGCGCGTCGCGCCTTGGCCGCGATCAGCCGGTTCATCAGCCAGCCTGTAAGCCCCAGCGAGGCGACGACGGAAATACCAAGCGCGCCGATAATGGCCCAGAAGTGTTGAGCGATCAGCGACGCGTAGACCATTACACCCACGGCCGGCGGCACCAGCAGCAATGGCAGGTAGCGCAGCAGGCTGGAGGCCGCCAGCTCGACCGGCTCCGGTACTTCGCCCTGGTAGATCAGCCACCCCAACAGGCACAACAAGCCAATGACTGGCCCGGGCAGCAAGGGCAGGAACAATTCGTGGATAGCCGTGCCAAACAACTGGAATACGATCAGCCAGGTCAGCCCTCTCAACAACATCGCTCTCTCCGTTATTCGGCAGCCCGTGATTCGGCGGGCATTATAGCCACGGCATCGGGTATTCATGGAGTGGATTGGGCCAGCCTTCGCTTGACCGTGCCAACGACCGCATGATGAGCTGCGGTGGTTGCCAACCCTGTCTTGCCTTCGGGATTCAACCATGCGCTACGTACCCGCCGACCGTCTGGCGGACCATATTGGCCAGGAGCTGGGCTGCTCCGACTGGCTGACTATCGACCAGGCCCGGATCGATCTGTTCGCCGAAGCAACGGGCGACCACCAGTTCATCCACACCGACCCCGTCCGCGCCGCCGCTACCCCCTTCGGCACCACGATCGCCCACGGCTTTCTCACCCTGTCGCTGATCCCGCATCTGCTGGAGGGCATCATGGTGCTGCCGGAAGGCCTGAAGATGGTCGTCAACTATGGGCTTGAAGCGGTGCGCTTCATGCAGCCGGTGCCGGTGAATTCCCGCGTGCGCTTGCGCCTTGCGCTGGTAGAGGCCAGCGAGAAGCGACCGGGCCAATGGCTGCTACGCGCCCGGGCCACGCTGGAGATCGAAGGCCAGGAGAAGCCTGCGTATGTAGCCGAGCCGCTTTCCCTGTGTTTCGTCTGAGCAGGCGCGTGTAAGGGCGGCTAAGGCTATATGCGACAACGGCTTGTGCGGCATACTCGGCGCTTCGATTGCCCGGACCCTGTCATGCGCTCACTCGTTCCACTTGCCCTGTGCCTGTTCCTTGCCGCTTGCGGCGAAGGTAAACCGCTGCTGCCTGCCGACGCCCGCCTGCCCGACGGCGGGCAATACCGGGGGGATGTTGTGGATGGTGTGCTTCAGGGCCAGGGCCGGGTGGATTACCCCAACGGCAGCTGGTACGCCGGCACCTTCAAGGATGGCCAGTGGAACGGCGCCGGTGAATGGCATGGGCCGAACGGTGAAATCTATCGCGGCGAATTCAGCCAAGGGTTGTTCGATGGCCAAGGCACACTGACCACGGGCGCAACCACGTATACAGGCGCCTTCAAGCGGGGCAAGCGCGAAGGTGAAGGATTTTTGAAAGAGCCGGGGCGTAGCTACCGCGGCGGCTTCCTGAATGACCAGTATGCCGGCGCAGGCCATCTCGACCTGGATGATGGCAGCACCTATCAGGGCGATTTCGAACGTGGCCAGCCCAATGGTGAAGGTGTGCGTACCGACGCCGACGGTAACCAGTTCAGCGGGCACTTCGTGGACGGCCAACTGGAAGGGCACGGCACCTTCAGCAACGGCGACGGGGACCAGTACATCGGCGACTTTCACCATGGGCGCCTAGAGGGCCGTGGCCGTTATGAAACCCAGGCAGGGGATGTGTGGATCGGCCAGTTCAAGGAGGGTGCACCCAACGGGCCGGGGGATCTCTTCGCCAACGACGGTAGCCATTACCAGGGCGAGTTTGCCGACTGGCACTTCCATGGCGAGGGCCAGCTGGCTTCCGCGGACGGCAGCCTCTACACCGGGGGCTTCGTCAATGACGCCTATCAAGGCAAGGGCATTTTGGTGCTCGCGAACGGCAACCGCCAGGAAGGCTACTGGCTGGAAGGCCGGCGCGTACGTGATGAGCATGACCGTGCCCTGCCCGACCCGCTGGAACAAGGAATGCTCGCCCAGGGCGGCCTGCTGGAACGTGCCCTCGCGCGGGTGCCGAACTCCAGCCCCACCGTTGAGCTCTATAGTTTGACGGTGGGCGGCGATGGGGAACAAAGCGTGTTCATGCGGGAAGCGGATTATGTGCATGACCTGCTGGCCAGCCGCTTTGGCGCGGTAGGTGGATTAACGCTTGTGAACCACCGGGACCACATGGTGGACCGGGTGATGGCCACCCGGGAAACCTTGGCCCGTGCAGTGCAAACCATTGCCCAACGCAGCGGCCCGGAAGACCTGGTGTTCATTTACCTCACCAGCCACGGCACGCCGGAGCATGAGTTGGTGCTGGAGCAACCCCGGCTGCAACTGGGTGACCTTTCTGCCCAGGACCTCGCCGTGTTGATGGCCCCTTTGAAAGACAGGGACAAGATCGTCGTGGTGTCTGCCTGTTATTCCGGGGGGTTCATTGAGCCGCTGAAAAACGAGCACACCTTGGTGATCACCGCCTCCCGGCCAGACCGAGTGTCCTTCGGCTGTTCCGAGGAGGCCGATTTCACCTACTTCGGCGATGCGTTGTTCGCCCAGGCCTTGACCGAAACCGATGACCTGCAAGCGGCTTTCGATCAGGCCAGCGCCATCGTGGCGCAACGCGAGCAGGCCGAGAATTTCGAACCCTCGGAGCCCCAGATGTGGGCGCCCAAGGGCGTTCTGACCCACTGGCACCGGTTACGCCAGCAACAGGCCAGCGCCGCGCTTCATAGCGGCGCCGACCATGGCACGCCATCGCAACCGGCCGCCAGCCACTGATAGCGCAGGAGGCACCATGTACCTCACACCGCAAAATATCCTTATGGCGGGTGCCACCGGCCTTACGGGTGAGCATTTGCTGGATCGGCTATTGAACGAGCCAACGGTGAGCCGGGTACTGGCGCCAACCCGTCGCCCGCTGGCAGAGCATGCCCGGCTGGAGAACCCGGTGGGCGAACTGGGCGCTTTGCTACCTACCCTTGAAGGGCCGGTGGATATCGCGTTCTCGTGCCTGGGCACGACCATCAAGCAAGCGGGCTCGCAGGAAGCGTTCCGAGCGATTGATCACGACCTTGTGATCGCATTCGCTCAGCGGGCCCGTGAGCTCGGCGCCCGCCACCTGCTGGTGGTTAGCGCCATCGATGCGGACCCAACGTCGTCCGTGTTCTACAGCCGCGTGAAGGGTGAGCTGGAGCTGGCGCTCAGAGAGCAGGACTGGCCACAACTGACCTTGGCACGCCCTTCGATCCTGATCGGCAACCGTAGCGAACCCCGCCTGGCGGAACAGATCGCCGCCCCGCTCTCCCGGCTTATTCCGGGTAAATACCATGGGATCGAAGCCTGCCACCTGGCCCGCGCCCTGTGGCGGCTGGCGCTGGAGGAAGACAACGGCGTTCGGGTGGTGGAATCGGACGAGCTGCGCAAGCTGGGCCGATAGGCGGGGGCGAGGTTACAGCCCGCCCTGGGCCTGGTAGCCGATCCCTAGCGTTGCCAGCAGAGAAAACGGCAACAGCACTGTATCCAGCAGGGCGCTGGCGGGCAAATCAGCGGCAGGCCAGGCCGGCGGCTCCGTGCCAAAGCGGTCCATTGCGCAGCAGCCGCCGTTCAGTGCATACAGGTCCAGTCGCGTACCGGCATACACCAACGGCGCGCCGGGCTTGGCGGCGTCCAGGGTCTTGACGCTGGCGCAACCGGTGGCCAGCGCCAGCATCAATAACAGCCAGGTTTTATTCATCATTGCCCACGTGGTACTCGCCCCAGCGTGGGAGCATGTCCTGGGGGATGTCCAGCAGGTTGAGAATGCGCGCCACCACGAAGTCCACCAAGTCATCGATGGTCTGCGGCTGATGATAAAAGCCTGGAGAAGCCGGCACGATGATCGCGCCGATCCGGGACAGTTTGAGCATGTTTTCCAAGTGCAGCGTGGAATACGGTGCTTCGCGAGGCACCAGGATCAACGGGCGGCGTTCCTTCAGGGTAACGTCTGCGGCGCGTTCGATCAGGTTGTTGCAGGCGCCGGTGGCGATGGCCGACAGCGTGCCGGTAGAGCATGGCACCACCACCATGGCGCCGGGCGCTCCGGAGCCAGACGCTACCGGGGCCATCCAGTCTTCCTTGCCGTAAACCTTCACCTGGCCAGCACTGGCACCGGTGTATTCGGTAAGGAATGCCTGCATCGCCTGGGGCTTGGCCGGCAGGGTAACGTCTGTTTCCGTGGCGAGTACCAACTGCGCCGCTTTGGAAATCAGGAAATGCACCTCGCGATCTTCGCGCACCAGGCAATCCAGCAGCCGCAGGCCGTATTGGGCGCCTGACGCGCCGGTCATTGCCAGGGTAATACGTTCCGGGCCACTCATTTCAACGCCTCAGCCAGTTTGCCATGAAGGCCGCCGAAACCGCCGTTGCTCATGATCACCACATGCGTGCCGGGCGTGGCCTGGGCTTTTACCTGAGCGATGATCGCGTCGAGGTTATCGGCTACGGTGCTCGATACCGTGCACTGGGCCGCGGTAGCCGCCAGGTCCCAACCCAGGTTTGGCGGCGCATACCAGATCACTTGGTCCGCCTGAGCGACACTGGCTGGCAGCCCGTCGCGGTGAGCACCCAGCTTCATGGAATTGGAGCGCGGCTCGACGATGGCAATGACGGGGGCGGACCCTACGCGCTTGCGCAAACCGTCCAAGGTAGTAGCAATGGCGGTGGGATGGTGGGCGAAGTCGTCATACACCGTAATACCCTTTACTTCGGCCACAACTTCCATGCGGCGCTTCACGTTGCGGAAACGGGACAGCGCTTCAATCCCCAGCGCCGGTACCACGCCTACGTGCCGCGCTGCCGCCAGGCATGCCAGGGCGTTGGCCACGTTATGCTGCCCGGTGAGCGGCCATTCCACCACGCCTTCGGCGTTTCCATCGAACATTACTTCAAACCGGGAGCCGTCCTCGGCCAATAGCCGGGCCTGCCATTGCCCGCCGTCGCCGGTGGTTTGCACCGGTGTCCAGCAGCCCATTTCCACCACGCGTGCCAACGCCGTTTCGCTCCGTGGATGGATGATCAGCCCCTCGCCTGGAATAGTCCGCACCAAGTGATGAAACTGCCGCTCGATCGCTGCCAGGTCAGGGAAGATGTCAGCATGATCGAATTCAAGATTGTTCAGGATGGCGGTACGAGGGCGGTAGTGAACGAACTTGGAGCGCTTGTCGAAGAACGCGCTGTCATATTCGTCCGCCTCTACGACGAAAAAGGGCGTGTCGCCCAGCCGCGCGGACACCTCGAAATTCTGCGGAATGCCGCCGATCAGGAACCCTGGCGCCATGCCTGCATGCTCCAGCACCCATGCGAGCATGCTGCTTGTGGTGGTTTTGCCGTGAGTGCCCGCGACCGCGAGCACCCACCGCCCTTGCAGCACGTGATCGGCCAGCCATTGCGGCCCGGAGACGTACGGCAAGCCTTTGTTCAGCACATATTCCACGGCAGGGTTGCCGCGCGACAACGCGTTGCCGATCACCACCAGGTCTGGGGCTGGGTCCAACTGAGCGGGGTCATACCCTTGGGTCAGCTCGATGCCCTGGGCTTGAAGCTGCGTGCTCATGGGTGGGTATACATTGGCGTCGGAGCCGGTTACCCGGTGCCCCGATTCCTTGGCGAGAACCGCCAGCGAGCCCATGAAAGTACCGCAGATGCCAAGAATGTGGATATGCATGATCGACCTCGAAAAACGTCGAGGCAGGGTAGCCCAGGCCAAGAAGAATTTCACCCGCGGCGAAGCGGGTATCAGTGATCCCGGGCCAAGCCGTGACGGCGCATCTTGCGATACAGCGTGTTGCGGCTGAGGCCAAGCGCCTCGGCGGTACGGGTCACATGCCATTGTTGCACCTTGAGCGCTGTCAGCAGGGCCTCCCGCTCGGCGTCGGCCAATGGCGCCGCTGCCACGCTCGGTTCACGCCTGAACTCTACAGGCAGTGCTTGGAGGTCGATCACCCCGCCGTCCGCCAAGGCAGCCAGCGTTCGCAACACTGTTCGCAATTGCCGTACGTTGCCCGGCCAGGAATGGGCGAGCAGGCATGCGCGAGCGTCGGCGCTCAGCCAGATATCGCCATCCGGCGCTTCCACCGCCAGCAAGTGATCGAGCAGTTGCGATTTGTCGGTACGGTCGCGCAGGGGCGGCAAATCAATGGTCAGGCCGGCCAACCGGTAATAGAGGTCTTCACGGAAGGTACCTTCCCTTACACGCTCCAGCAGGTTCCGATGGCTTGCGCTGATGATGCACACATCCAGTGCCTCTGGCTCACCGCCGATGGGCTCCACTTCTCTGGCTTCCAGCACCCGCAACAAGCGGGTCTGCAGGCCAAGCGGCATGTCGCCGATTTCGTCCAGCAACAGGGTGCCGCCGTGTGCCTGCCGTAACTTGCCCCGCTGCCCCTCCTTGCTCGCGCCGGTGAAACTGCCGGGGCGATAGCCGAACAGCTCGCTCTCGATCAAACCTTCGGGAATGGATGCACAATTGAGCGCCACGAACGGCTGGCTGGCACGGCTGCTCGCCGAGTGTACAGCCCTTGCGAAGGCCTCTTTGCCCGAGCCTGTTTCGCCGCTGAGCAGCAGCGGCACGTCGCGCTCCACAACCCGGCAGGCCCGGCGAAACGCCTCGGCAAGGGCAGGGTCTTCGAGGCAAGGGCCAGCCTGGGCAGGCATGGCGGCCCTGGCGTTCACAGCCGGCGCGCGCGCCGATGTCGCCCTTGATAGCGGGGCGGGCGCGCCGGAGACAGACGCGAACAACGCCCTGCCGTCGCGGCAGCGTAATGGCCAGGTTGCCGAAGTGGCGTGTCGGGAGCGGTCGAAGAAAGCCGCCTCTGTGCAGTCGAACAATTCGTGCAGCGTTCGCCCTTTTAGCCCGGCCTGCCCAAGCAGCTTTATCGCGCTCTGGTTCGCCGCCCTTATCCGGCCGTCTTCGCCAAACGCTAGTAGCCCATCCGAAAATGCACCGGCCGGCCCCGGTCGCACTTGCAACCGCAGCAGCCACTGGTTTTGGTATTGGCGCAGGAAGTAGGCGTTCTCGATGCTCCGCGCCGTAAGGTTTACCAAGGCTACGGTGTGAAACTGGCTCTGCCGACTGCCATCGGCCACCGCAGAAACGTCCAGCACCGCCAGCAACTCGCCACTGGGATCGAACACCGGGCTGGCAGAGCAGGTAAGCCCGGTGTGGCGGCTGCGGAAGTGTTCGTTACCGTGGATGGTCAAGGGCTGGCGTTCCACCAGGCAGGTACCGATGCCATTGGTGCCTTCGCAGGCCTCACTCCAATCCGCACCCAGCCACAAGCCAGCCTGCTCGAATACCCGACGCTCCGGGCTAGCCGTCACACAGCTGAGGATCACACCACTGGCATCGGTGAGTAACACCGCGTGCCCGGCGCCCCCGAGTTGCCGGTGCAGGTCATTCATCTCACCGTCTGCCACGCCAAGCACCTGCCGAAGGCGCTCGCGACCGTCGAGCACACGGCTGTGCTCTACTACGCAAGGCGCGGCCAGGGTGGCAGGGTCCAGCTTGTAGTCATCCAGGCAGCGCAACCACGAACGGGTGACCGCCAACTCGGCGGCCGGCCCCGGTGACTGGGCCAGGCTTCGGGCAGCGCTGATGACGTGCCGCACATGGCGGTTGGATGGATCGCTGTGCATTGTTGTTGTACTCCCTTGCCGGGGGAGCATCAGCATCCTCCAGCCCTGCCGGCAATGCAACGCCGCAGCCAATGCGCGCCTCGGGTGTATCGAATATGGCACAACGTTGTCACCTGGCCGTGTCACAACCAGTACAACCGCTGCGCTGCGAAGGCTGGAAACCCCTGAAACAGGCGGCCACAGCGCAGTGGCGCGGGCTTTGCTCTACGCTCTACAGACGCTAACGCGCGTGTTCCGCAAACAATAAAAGCCCAGGAGACACCCATGCGATATGCACACCCCGGCACCGAAGGCGCCACCGTTTCCTACAAGGAACGCTATGGCAACTACATTGGTGGCCGTTTCGTAGAACCGGTGAAAGGGCAGTACTTCACCAATACCTCCCCGATCAATGGCCAGCCCATTGCCGAGTTCCCTCGCTCAACCGCCGAAGACATCAACAAGGCGTTGGACGCTGCACATGCGGCAGCTGACGATTGGGGCCGCACCTCGGCACAGGCGCGCTCGCTGGTGCTGCTGAAGATTGCCGACCGCATCGAGCAGAATCTCGAACTGCTGGCCATTACCGAAACCTGGGACAACGGCAAGGCCATTCGCGAAACGCTGAATGCTGATATCCCGCTGGCGGCGGACCACTTCCGCTACTTCGCCGGGGCCTTGCGCGCCCAGGAAGGCAGCGCGGCCGAGATCGACGGCAATACCGTGGCTTATCACATCCATGAGCCCCTGGGCGTGGTTGGCCAGATCATCCCTTGGAACTTCCCGATCCTGATGGCTGCGTGGAAGCTGGCCCCTGCGCTGGCGGCAGGCAACTGCGTGGTGCTCAAGCCCGCCGAGCAGACCCCGCTGGGCATCTCGGTGCTGCTGGAAGTGATCGGCGACCTGCTGCCACCGGGCGTGCTCAACGTTGTGCAAGGCTATGGCAAGGAAGCGGGTGAGGCCCTGGCCACCAGCAAGCGTATCGCCAAGATTGCGTTCACCGGGTCTACACCGGTGGGTTCGCACATCATGAAGTGTGCGGCGGAGAACATCATCCCCAGCACCGTAGAGCTGGGCGGCAAATCGCCGAACATTTTCTTCGAAGACATCATGCAGGCCGAGCCTTCGTTCATCGAAAAAGCTGCCGAAGGTGTGGTACTGGCGTTCTTCAACCAAGGCGAGGTGTGCACCTGCCCTTCCCGCGTGCTGGTTCAGGAGTCGATCTATGGCGCCTTCATGCAAGAGGTGATGAAGAAGGTCGAGCAGATCAAGCGTGGCGACCCACTGGACACCGACACCATGATCGGCGCCCAGGCTTCGCAACAGCAGTTCGACAAAATCCTTTCCTATCTGCAGATCGCCAAGGACGAAGGCGCCGAGCTGCTGGCCGGTGGCCAGGTGGAAAAGCTCGAGGGCGACCTGTCCACGGGCTATTACATCCAGCCTACCCTGCTCAAAGGCAACAACCGCATGCGGGTGTTCCAGGAGGAAATCTTCGGGCCGGTGGTCAGCGTGACCACCTTCAAGGATGAGGCCGAAGCGCTGGCGATCGCCAACGATACCGAGTTCGGCCTGGGCGCCGGGGTATGGACCCGCGATATCAACCGCGCCTATCGCATGGGCCGGGGCATCAAGGCCGGCCGCGTGTGGACCAACTGCTACCACCTCTATCCCGCGCATGCGGCGTTCGGTGGCTACAAGAAGTCCGGCGTAGGCCGCGAAACCCACAAGATGATGCTCGACCACTACCAGCAAACCAAGAACCTGTTGGTGAGCTACGACATCAACCCGCTCGGCTTCTTCTGACTACCCTCTGGCGGGCGCCTTCCCGGGCGCCTGCCGTCTGTTTCCTGCCAGGTGGGCTTGCCCTTCGCCCACGGTGCGCTATCTATTGCTCATTGCCCGATTGCCACGGTGCTTCGCCGTACCTGCCATTGCCCTGCGTTTCTGCGCAACCTGACCGACGAGGCACTGATGCATATCATCCAAGCCACACTGGACCACCTGGACCTGATCGCCCCGTTGTTCGTGAAATATCGGGAGTTTTACGGGGAGCTGTCGTTCCCAGAGGCTTCCCGAACGTTTCTGGAGAAGCGACTGCGGCGCAAGGAGTCGGTGATTTTCCTCGCATTCCCAGACGCTGACAGTCAACGTTTGCTGGGCTTTTGCCAGCTTTATCCCAGCTTTTCCTCGCTTGCGTTGAAGCGCGTGTGGATACTCAACGACATCTACGTGGCAGAAGATGCGCGACGTATGTTGGTGGCGGATAACCTCATGCGCACGGCCAGGAAGCTGGCCCGCGACAGCAATTCGGTCCGTATGCGCGTGTCCAGCAGTGTGAACAATGAAGTGGCGCACCGGGTGTACGAATCCATCGGGTTTGTCGAAGACCACGAGTTCAAGAACTATGTGTTGCCGATCACCGACTGAACATCGGTGGTAATCGCCCGTATAATGGCCGCTTTTGCCCTGCCGGGCCGCACACAGGTGGCGTATATGGACTTCAACCCGCTGGACCTCATTCTTCACCTGGACGTGTACCTGAACCAGCTGGTGACCCAGTACGGAAGCTGGATCTACCTTATTCTGTTCGCCGTGATTTTCTGCGAAACCGGGCTGGTAGTGCTGCCGTTCCTGCCGGGCGACTCGTTGCTGTTCATTGCGGGTGCCGTAGCGGCCGGTGGCGGCATGGACCCTGTAATGCTCGCCGGGCTATTGATGGCGGCGGCGATCCTGGGTGACAGCACCAACTATGTGGTAGGCCGTACGATTGGCGAAAGGCTGTTCGCCAATCCGCATTCTCGTGTATTCCGCCGGGATTACCTGCTGCGCACTCAAGCGTTCTACGACCGCCACGGCGGCAAAACCGTCACCCTGGCGCGCTTCCTGCCCATCATCCGCACCTTCGCCCCGTTCGTGGCAGGCGTGGCTCATATGCCCTACCTGCGCTTCGTGGCCTTCAGCGTGGCCGGTACCGTGGCCTGGGTGGGCGGGCTGATCACCTTGGGTTACTTCTTCGGCAACGTTCCGTTCATCAAGCAGAACCTCACCCTGATGGTGCTGTTCATTGTGGGGCTGTCGTTGCTGCCGATGATCATCGGCTTGGTGCGTGCCCGCACAGGCGGCGCGGCGAAGGCTGCCAGCCGCTGATGTGGAGCTGGCAGGCCTGGAAACGCCAACGCACCTTGCATCGGTATGCGATCAGCGAGGCTCAGTGGGCCGCTGTACGCGAGGCCCTGCCAATACTCGATGGCATCAGCCCGGAAGACGACCACACGCTGCGCGAGCGTAGCCTGCTGTTCCTCGCCGACAAAACCCTGACCACCCTCCCCGGCCTTGAGCTGACCGACCACGACTGCCTGCTGCTTGCCGCCCAGGCGCAGCTGCCGCTGCTTGGGCTGGACGAGCTGGGCTGGTACAACGGCTTTCACGAAATCGTGCTGTACCCGGACGACTTTCGCAGCCCACAGCGCCATCGCGACGCCAGCGGGATCGAACATGAATGGGACGCCGAGCACAGTGGCGAGGCGTGGCAGCAAGGCCCGGTCATTCTTGCCTGGCCCGGCGTGAGCTCCAGCGGTGGGTGGGACGGCTACAACCTGGTGATTCACGAGCTGGCACACAAGCTGGACATGCTCAACGGCGACGCCAACGGCCTGCCTCCACTGCACCGGGGCATGCAGGTGAAGGACTGGGCCGAGGCCATGCAGCACGCTTTCGATGACCTCAATGCCCAGCTGGATGCGGACGACAACGCCGAAACCGCCATTGACCCGTACGCAGCGGAAAACCCGGCGGAATTCTTTGCCGTTGCCAGCGAATATTTCTTCAGCGCGCCCGACCTGCTGGTAGCCGCTTACCCTGAGGTTTACCAGCAACTCCAGGCGTTCTACCGGCAAGATCCCCTGCATCGCCTGCACGCGTCGCAAGCATTGCCGACCGCTGCCGAACCGCTTGCCTGAGGGCCGTGCAACCGACCGCTCGCATGGCGGTCCTACCGTGGCGCCGTATTCGCGATATGCCTATAATCCCGCCACTTTTGCCAAAAACTGGCCTCAACGATCCGACTGTTAACGGGAGCACTATTGATGAGCTACAGCAAGATCCCAGCCGGCAAGGACCTGCCGAACGACATTCATGTCGTTATCGAGATCCCGGCCAACCATGCGCCGATCAAATACGAAGTGGACAAGGACAGCGACGCGCTCTTCGTTGACCGCTTTGTCGCTACCCCGATGTTCTACCCGGCCAACTACGGCTACATCCCCAACACCCTGGCGGACGATGGTGATCCCCTGGACGTGCTGGTAGTGACCCCGTACCCGGTTGTGCCTGGCTCGGTCATTCGTGCCCGCCCGGTTGGCGTGCTGATGATGGACGACGAAGGTGGCGGCGATGCCAAGGTCCTGGCCGTGCCTCACGACAAGCTGAGCGCGCTGTACAAGGACGTGAAGGAATACACCGATCTGCCGCCGCTGCTGCTGCAACAGATCCAGCACTTCTTCGAGAACTACAAGGCTCTGGAGCCTGGCAAGTGGGTAAAACTCAAGGAGTGGGGCAACGCTGACGCTGCCCGCGCCGAAATCACCAAATCCGTAGCTGCTTACAAAGAGTAAGTACGTGGTTGAGTGAAACGAAGCCCTGGCCTTGCGCCGGGGCTTTTTCATTCGGGGTGTCCGAATCCGCCGCCCTGTTGGGCGGGTCGCCGCCAAGGCGTGCTGCTACAGTGTTCGACGTGTTCTTGTGGCAGGCCATGGCCGCGGCAGCTTTTTTGCAACCGCTGGCCCGATTACCCCTACCCAACCCCCGCCTGCGCCGCTACCATGGCGCCACTTCGGTACCAGCCTTCGGGCCAATACCCGGCGAGCCAGCTACCCGCCAGCCCGCCTGCTATTGCTTGATGCAACAGCACCCTACCTTTTGCAGATAGGTACGGCCTACCAAAAATAGGCCAGACTTATCGACGAGAAGCCGGCCACAAGCCGGCTTTTTAATGTTCGCAATTCGGCCTCTGGAACGCTTCCTACAGCATTGGCGTTGCCCAGCCCCGGGGATTCACTTCACTAGCTTCAGCTCCCCATTAAGCAACCGCTCAGAACCTTCCCGCTCGCAGGCGCCTCCAACCCTCACGCCTTTGACCGGAGCCGTCTGCCATGCGCATCCACGCCGCCCCTCCTCCGCGCATTACTGCTGCGTTATTTATCCTGTTTGGTTTGTTGATGCTCGGGGCGGGGGGCTGGTTGGCGGCGCTGGGGGGCTCCTGGTATTACGCGCTTGCCGGAACCGGCCTCGCGGCCAGTGGCGGGCTGCTGTGGCGTGGCCGGCGGCTGGGTGTGCGGTTGTATGGCGCGCTATGGCTGCTTACGGTTATCTGGGCCTTCTGGGAGGTAGGGCTGGATGTCTGGGGGTTGCTCCCCAGGGTACTGGTACCGACCTTGTTGGGCTTATACCTGTTGCTGCCTTTCGTTCAGCGCGGGCTCGACCGCAGCGGGCCGGTGAGCAACCGTCGTTACGTTTGGGTACCGCTATGTGGCGTGGCGCTGGTGGCGGCGCTTGTGGCCTACAAACCTTCAGAGCCGGCCGCCAGAGGCTTGCCTGAGGTAATGGCGGGCTTCACCGGCACGAGCCAGGAGGGCCAGGACTGGCGCTACTACGGCGGCACGCCGACGGGGGATCGCTGGTCACCGCTGGGGCAGATCACCCCCGCCAATGTAGATAACTTGCAGCTGGCCTGGAGCTTCCGGACAGGCGACCTGCCCAGGCAAGGCGAGAACAGCCATGGGTATGAATTCAATTTCGAAGTCACGCCGCTCAAGGTGGGGGATAGCCTCTACCTCTGCACGCCGCATCGGGAAGTCATCGCGCTCGATGCCGTGACAGGGGCGCAGCGCTGGCGTTTCACGCCGCAGAACGACACCTCCAACAATGCCTACCTGGCCTGCCGCGGCGTTGCCTATTACCAGGCGCCGGCCGGCACCCCTTGCCCGCAACGGATCATTTCTACGACCGCGGATGCCCGGCTGTTCGCGCTGGATGCCACCACTGGTGCGCTGTGCGAAGGCTTTGGTGATCACGGCTTCGTGAACCTTCGAGCGCATCTCGGGGACGTCCCCAAGGGCTTCCACTTCATCACCTCGCCGCCGCTGGTGGCGAAGGGCAAATTGCTACTTGGCGGCTGGATCTACGACGGCCAGAAAACCAACGAACCGTCTGGCGCGGTGAGAGCGTTCGACCCTGTCACCGGCGAGCTGCTTTGGGCCTGGGATGTGGGCCGGCCGGACGAAGCGGTGCAGCACCCGTCGGCGGACGAACAGTTCACGCTCGGCACGCCCAACGCCTGGGGCGTATATACCGCAGACGTGGAACATGGGCTGGTGTACCTGCCCACGGGTAACGCCGTGCCGGATTACTATGGGGCCAAGCGGCGGCCTTTCGATGAGCGCTACTCCAGTTCCGTAGTGGCTGTGGACATCGATACCGGCGCACCGCGCTGGCACTTCCAGACGCTGCACCATGACTTGTGGGATATGGACGTGCCTATCGGCCCTTCCCTGCTGGACATTCCCGGTGCTGGAGGTGAACCCATTCCCGCGTTGGTGCAAACCACGAAACGTGGCGAGCTGTTTGTACTCAACCGCCTCACTGGCGAGCCGATCGTTCCGGTTGAGGAGCGCCCAGCGCCTCAGGGTGGACTACCGGATGATCCAACCGCACCCACACAACCCTACTCGGCAGGCTTGCCGAGCTTTGCGCCGCCCCCGGTGCATGAGCAGGATGCGTGGGGTATCACCCCAGTGGACCAACTGCTGTGCCGGCTGGACTTCAAGCGGCTGAACTACCAAGGCGCGTTCACGCCCTTCTCCCTAGAGCGTAAAACCCTGGTGTACCCGGCGTTCGACGGGGTGATCGACTGGCACGGCGCGAGTGTGGACCCACAGCGGCAGCGCCTGTACGCGAACCTGAGCTACATCCCGTTCACGGCCAAGGTAGTACCCCGCGAACAGGCGGAAGCCGATGGCACCGTTGACCCGTGGAACGGCGTGGGCCAACCGCCTCGCCCCAAAGAGTTCGCGGTGAACCCGCAATACGGCACACCTTATGTAGTCACTGTGGAACCCTGGCTGGGCGTATTGGGCGCGCCATGCAAAGCGCCGCCATGGGGGCAACTGGCTTCGATCGATCTGAAAACCCGCCAGTTGTTGTGGCGGCGCGACGTGGGCACTACCCGGGACATGGGCCTGTTCAAGACCCATTTCAACCTGCCGCTGTCCACGGGCATCTTCAACATCGGCGGCAACCTGAACACCGCCAGCGGCCTGGTGTTCATGGGTGCCACCGCCGATGACTACCTGCGGGCATTCGAAGCGGGCAGCGGCCGTGAGCTGTGGCGCCAGCGCCTGCCTGCGGGTGGCCAGGCCACGCCCATGACCTATCAAGGCGCCGATGGCCGGCAATACGTGGTGATTGCGGCCGGTGGGCACGGTGGGCTGGGTACGCGGGCCGGGGATTACATCATGGCCTACGCGCTGCCGAAGACATCGCAATGATGCCTTCGGCAGATGCTCAAGCCACAGGGCCGCCCTCGCTGGCCAGCTCCCGCTCGATTTGCTCGATGCTGGGCAGGCTGGCCTGCAGCTCGGCAGGCAACGCCCCTACCAGTTGATATTCAGCCACTCCCATGGGGCGGGCGCTGTCTCGCAGGGCGTATTCCGCCACCACCTTGTTCTTGCTCTTGCACAACAGCAAGCCGATGGTGGGGCCGTCCTGGGGATGCTTGAGCTGTGCGTCCACTGCGGTGAGGTAGAAGCTCAGCTGGCCAAGGTGCTCGGGCTTGAACTTGCCGGCCTTGAGCTCGATCACCACATAGCAGCGCAGCTTCAAATGGTAGAACAGCAGGTCGATGAAGAACTCGTCCCCGCCGACATCCAGCAATACCTGCTTGCCAACGAAGGCGAAACCCGCGCCCAGCTCCAGCAGAAAGTCAGTGACATGCCGAACGAGCGCGCTTTCGATATCGCGCTCCTGGGCCTCGACGGTCAAGCCGAGGAAGTCGAAACGGTATGGATCTTTCAGAGACTCCCGGGCCAGGTCGGATTGCGCCCTGGGCAGGTGGCTGTCGAAGTTACTTACGGCCTGGCCTGTGCGCTCCAGCAGGCGAGCCTCGATCTGCATCACCAGTACGTTGCGCGACCAGTTGTGTTCGATGGCCTTGGCGGCATACCAGCGTCGGGTTTCAGGGCCAGGGAGTTTGTCCAGCAACGCCAACTGGTGATACCACGGCAATTGTGCAAGCACCTCTTGCACAAACTCCGCGTCGGGCCAGGCTTCGGCAAACGCGCGCATGTATTTGAGGTTGCGGGGCGAAAACCCTTTCATGTCCGGGAACGCCGCACGCAGGTCGCGTGCCAGCCGGTCGATTACCTTGGTACCCCAGCCCTGCTCGGCCTGACGGCCAAGAATATCGCGGCCGATCTGCCAATAAAGCAGTACCAGCTCGCGATTTACCGCGAGGGTTGCCCGCTGCTGGGCGCCATGAATGCGGTTTTTGAGGTCGGCAAGCCAGGCGCTGTAGCCTTCAGGAGGCAGGCCGGGGCCAACAGAAGTGTCGCTCATGCCTTTGCTCGCGCAGGTAGAAGGTGCCTACCTTAAATCAACACCGAAACGAGCCCAAGAACCCGCGGGCTGACTATGTGAGCAGAGGTTACCAACAGGGCTTTCTACGAGAGAGGGAGCAAAAGCAGCGATGGGCCGGCGTCCTGCCGGCCCGGGGATTGCCTTCAATGCCATAACCCTGCCAGGTACTCATGACCGGCAGCGGTTAACGTAAGCCTGAACACGATGGCCCGATCCGGGTTGTACACGCGTTCACTGCGAAGAAAGCCCGCAAGCACCAAGGCTTGCAAGGTCTGCGTCAACTGCCCGCGATGGGTAGATTGACCGGAGGCTACGTCAGCAAGAAGGCAGCGATGGGTTTTCTTATAGTCAAGCATGGCAAACTTCCTTCTACAGTTTTCTTATTGTTAATGAGCACTGTAGCCCACCCTTGAGCGCTCTACCATGCGGGTCAGGCGAATAGTCCGGATCGGGCGGGACCGGCAAATCCGGAAACAGGAACCGAAGCCCCGGTTTCCGTGGCTTCGGGTAATTGTGACAGGCGTCACAGCGGGGGAAAAAATTTTCGCATGAGGGTTCAAAGCGCAATCAGCCCGCGAACTGACCGTTCGCGGGCCGTTTTGACCTGTAGCGGGGCTTACTTGTTCAGGAACGCCAGCAGGTCTTCGTTCAGCTGTTCCTGATGGGTGACGGCGAAACCATGGGGTGCGCCTTCGTACACTTTCAGTTCGGCGCCGGGCACCGCTTGGGCCGCCAGCTTGCCCGTGGTCTCGAAGGGCACGATCTGGTCCGCGTCGCCGTGGATCACCAGCGTGGGTACGTCGACCTTGGCCAGGTCCGCGCGGAAGTCAGTCCCGGAGAACGCGGTAACGCAATCCACGGTGCCTTTGAGCGAGGCCAGCAGCGCGATATTCAACGTTTGCGTGAGCACGCCTTCTGAGACGGTCTGGTTTTTGTTGGTGCCATAGAACGGCGCGGCGAAGTCGCTGATGAACTGCGCGCGGTCCTTCAGCAGGCCGGCCTTGATACCGTCGAACACGTCCTTGGGCACGCCCTCGGGGAAGCTCTCGGTCTTGCCGAAGATGGGCGTTACCGCGCCCAGCAGCACCAGCCCAGCCACTTTGGCCGTGCCGTGGCGGCCGATGTATCGGCTGATGTCGCCGCCGCCCATGGAGAACCCGACCAGCGTTACGCTCTCCAGGCCCAGGTGCTCGATCAGCTGGTGAATGTCTTCGGCGAAGGTGTCGTAGTCATAACCGGTCCACGGCTGGCTGGAGCGGCCGAACCCACGGCGGTCGAAGGCGATGGTGCGGTAGCCACGGGAAGCCAGGTAATGCATTTGCGAGTCCCACATGTCCGCGTCCAGCGGCCAACCGTGGCTGAACAGTACGGCCTTGCCCTGGCCCCAGTCCTTGAAGTAGATCTCGGTGCCATCAGCGGTGGTAAAGGTGCTCATACGTCTTGCCTCCAGTGCGTGGTTTACGGTTTAAACGGGAGCCAGCGCCGAATGTATGTCTACCGTGCCACTGAGCAGCCGGTGGATCGGGCAGGCATTGGCCACCTGCAGCAGACGCTGGCGCTGAGTATCGTCGAGGTCACCCTGCAGCGAGATCTGGCGTTCGATCCGAGTAAGGCCGGCGGCGGGGTCTTCGACTGTGATTTCCAGCGCAACGTGAATGCCTTCAAGTGGTAGCTGCTTTCGCCGGGCGTACAAGCCCAGCGTAATCGCCGTGCAGGCACCCAGAGAGGACAGCAGCAATTCATGAGGCCCTGGGCCTGCGTCTTCAGTGCCTTCCTGTGCGATGTCAGCAAGCCATTGGTGGGCGCCGTCCGACAGGGTTACCTGATAAGGCACGGAGGCGGAAGTGGCGGTGACCTTGGAGGACATGACGGGCTCCGGCAGAGGGAAAACTGCAATGGCGCTGACTATGGCCGACGCTGCCCTGAGACTTCTTGCACGGCTGTGCTCATTTGCCTGCTGATAAGCCTGCCGTCATCCCTGAGTATGATTGCCGCCGCGAAGTTCATGCACTACCGTTCACGGGATTGAACGAACTTCTCCCGAATGAATCGCATAACGCGGAAAACCCATGATCCAGCTCGGTAATGCGTCGATTTCGCTCGAGCGCCGCGAGGCTTTCCTCGATGGCCAGGCCCTGCGCCTGGGAGGCCGCGCCTTCGACATCCTTGCACTGCTGCTTCAGGCGCCTGGGCGGCTGGTGACCAAGGACGAACTGCTGGAGCAGGTGTGGCCCGGCATGGTGGTGGAAGAAAACAACGTTCAGGTGCACATCTGCACGCTGCGAAAGGTTCTGCAGGTAGGTACCCAGGTCATCGAAACGGTCCCTCGACGCGGTTATCGCTTGAACCTGTCGCAAGTACCGGTAACGACCCCGATCCCTGCAAAGGCCCCGGCTCTGACGGCCACGACCGATGACGATCATGGCCTGATCCCATTGGTACATATCGTCGACGATGATCCTTCCGTGTGTGCTGCCATTACACGCTTGCTCCGGTCCGAAGGGCTTGAAGCGGCGAGCTATACGGATGCCGCCGCTTTTTTGCGGCAAGGGGCTGGCGAGCGCCCAGGTTGCTTGCTGCTGGACGTGAACCTCACGCAAGGCACGGGCTTTGACGTGCAGGATGCGCTGCTGAAGCGCGGCGCCTGCCTGCCGATCATTTTCATGACCGGCTACGGCACCATCGCAATGTCAGTAAAAGCCATGAAAGCGGGCGCCGAAGAGTTTCTGACCAAACCTTTCAATGATGACCGCCTGCTCGATGTGGTACGTAGCGCCATTGAACAGGCCCGACAGGCATTGACGCGACGCCGCCGCCATTCCCAGGTCGCACAGAGGCTGACGTCGCTGACCTCACGCGAGCGGGAAGTGCTCGAATGGCTCATCAAGGGCCGGCAAAGCAAGCAGATCGCAGCGCTCCTCGGCACCCGGGAAGTGACGGTCAAGGTTCACAAAAAGCACGTAATGGCCAAAATGCGCGCTCGTACGTTGGTCGAGTTGGTGAACCTATGCACAATGCTCGGCATGGTGCCTGACGTCGCCGAGCTTGAGTTGATCTGAACGCTCGCGACGCACACACCGAGTGGCCCACGCCGCTGCCCCCTCTTGCCGCAAAGAGCCCTGCCCATGCATGTGGTGTGCGTCGTCGACGACGATTTTTCCGTGCGAAAAAGCCTCGCCAACCTGCTCAAGTCCGCAGGTTACCAGGCACTGTGTTACGACAGTGGCGAGGCTTTTCTCGCCTCGCCTTCCGTGGATACCGCGGCGTGCCTGGTACTTGACCTGTGCATGCCCGGGCTCTCCGGCCATCAGGTACAACAGGCGCTGCGCGCACGAGGCAACACGCTGCCGGTGGTATGCATCTCGGCCAATGGCAACGACGCCGATGCTCGCTCGCTCGCTGAAGGCGCCGTGTGCTTTCTCGCCAAGCCCTTCACCGGCGAGGCACTGTTGAACGCCATCGAAGCCGCCGTTCAGGGCCGGCCTTAAGCTTCAAGCTGTAAGCTACAAGCTACAAGCCCCGCACGGCTGGCTGCATCACCCGTCTTGCCGCTTGACGCTTAAAGCTTGCCGCTCATTTAAGGTTCTCTAAAGTACTTCCTTCCCCCCTCCCGCCACACTGGCTTCGTACCCCTAGCCAGGAGCCCCGGGCATGAATGCATTTACGCAGCCGTCGACCGTCACCCTTGACGCGGTGTCCTACCGCCTCATCGAGTCTCTCCGCGAAGCCTTGTGCACACCGGACGGCGGCGCGCCACATGCCGTGTACCAGAAGGGCTTGAAGCTGTGCGCACACTTGCTCGCCCAATACGCGGCACCTGCCGTCGAGGCTCCGGCCAAGGTTGCCCTGGCTCCGTGGCAAGAGCGCAAGGCAAAGGAGCTGATGACCCAGGGTATGGCCACGCCGCTGTCCATCGCCGAGGTAGCCCAGGCCTGTGCCCTCTCGCGCAGCCATTTTTCCCGGGCCTTCAAAAAGAATACCGGCGTGTCCCCACGGGATTGGCTGTTAGGCGCCCGGGTAGACCGCGCCAAGCAACTACTGGCCAGCAGCCCCCTGCCGATTGCCCAGATCGGTGAAGAGTGTGGTTTCGCCGATCAATCCCACTTCACCCGTACGTTCAGCCGCCTGGCGGGCTGTACCCCGCTGAACTGGCGTCAGGCCCAGGCCGGCTCGATATCTGCGGCGCCGCGCCAGCGCACCGGGAGTGTTACCCCTGGGGATAATACCTTCAGGGATACGGTCGGCCCCTGGTCCCTGCCGAAACAAAGCACACCGATGCAAGCCACCCGCTGAACGCTCACGGAACATGACCTTATCCTCCCCGGCGGCCTGCGCGTGCTCTGGCCCGGGGCCTGCCGCCAACCGTTCAACCGCTCTACAGGAACGCCCATGTCCGCAGAACTGATTCTCCTCAACGGCAGTTTCCATACCGTCGACCGCCAACAGCCAACCGCAAGCGCGGTCGCGATCAGCGGCGGCAAGTTCGTTGCCGTAGGCAGCGAAGCCGAAGTGCTGGCCCTACGTACCGATGCCACCCAGATCATCGACCTCAAGGGCCGCACGGCCATCCCAGGCCTGAACGACTCCCACCTGCACTTGATCCGGGGCGGCCTGAACTACAACCTGGAACTGCGCTGGGAAGGGGTGCCATCGGTGGCCGATGCCTTGCGCATGCTCAAGACCCAGGCAGACCGCACGCCGTCGCCTCAATGGGTTCGTGTGGTGGGCGGATGGAACGAGTTCCAGTTCGCCGAGAAGCGCATGCCCACGCTCGAAGAGCTGAACCAGGCCGCGCCAGACACCCCTGTGTTTGTGCTGCACCTCTACGACCGCGCGCTGCTCAACCGCGCCGCGCTGCGTGTGGTCGGGTATACCAAGGACACGCCAAACCCGCCCGGGGGTGAAATCGTTCGCGACAGCCGAGGTGAGCCCACTGGCATGCTGATCGCGCGGCCGAACGCGATGATCCTCTACGCCACCCTGGCCAAAGGGCCCAAGCTGCCGCTGGAGTACCAGGTGAACTCCACCCGCCAGTTCATGCGGGAGCTGAATCGGCTGGGGCTGACGAGCTGCATCGACGCGGGTGGTGGCTTCCAGAACTACCCGGACGATTACGAAGTTATCCAGACCCTCGCACGCGAGCAGCAGCTGACCGTACGTATCGCCTACAACCTGTTTACCCAAAAGCCCAAGGAAGAGCTGGCTGACTTCAAGCACTGGACCGGCAGCGTGAAGCTGCACCAGGGCGACGACTTCCTGCGCCACAACGGCGCCGGTGAAATGCTGGTGTTTTCCGCGGCCGATTTCGAGGACTTCCTCGAACCACGCCCGGACTTGCCGCAGAGCATGGAAGACGAACTGGAGCCGGTGGTGCGCCACCTGGTGGAGCACCGCTGGCCCTTCCGCCTTCACGCCACCTACAACGAATCCATTTCGCGCATGCTCGATGTTTTCGAGAAGGTGAACCGGGACATCCCATTCAATGGCTTGCCGTGGTTCTTCGATCACGCCGAAACCATTACCCCTCAGAACATCGAGCGCGTACGGGCGCTGGGCGGTGGCATCGCCATCCAGGACCGCATGGCGTTCCAGGGCGAGTACTTCGTGGAACGCTACGGTGCGTCTGCAGCCGAGGCCACGCCGCCGATCAAACGTATGCTCGCCGAGGGTGTACCGGTTGGCGCCGGGACCGATGCCACACGCGTTTCCAGCTATAACCCCTGGACATCTATGTACTGGATGGTCAGCGGCCGCACCGTTGGCGGGCTCGAGCTGTATCCCGAAGGGCTGCCACGGTCCACCGCGCTGGAGCTGTTTACCCACGGCAGCGCGTGGTTCTCGTCCGAACAAGGCAAGAAGGGCCAGATCAAGGTCGGGCAACTGGCCGACCTGGCGGTGCTCTCGGCGGACTTCTTCAGCGTGGACCCTGAAGCCATCAAGTGGATCGAGTCGGTGCTTACCGTGGTTGGCGGCAAGGTGGTGTATGCCGACGGTGACTTCCGCGAGTTGTCGCCGCCAACGATCCCGGTAGTGCCAGAGTGGTCCCCGGTCACGCTCGTACCGGGCCATTATCGCCCCGCATCGGCACCGATGGCGGCTGTTCACCAATGCCAGGGGGCTTGCGCCGTGCACGCTCATAGCCACGACCGCGCCAGGCTTTCCAATGTACCTGTCAGCCGCTTCCAGGAGTTCTGGGGGGCGTTCGGCTGCTCGTGTTTCGCGTTCTAGGGCGTGCCTTTGCGCCCCTTTTTAACTACTCCGAGGAGCAACACCATGACGACCCCCTACAAGCGCCTTAACAAGGATGATGCCGTAGTATTGCTGGTGGACCACCAGACCGGCCTTATCTCGCTCGTGCAAGACTTCTCCCCGAACGAGTTCAAGAACAACGTGCTGGCCCTGGCGGACCTGGCCAAGTTCTTCAACCTGCCGACCATCCTCACCACTAGCTTCGAACAGGGCCCCAACGGCCCCCTGGTACCGGAACTGAAAGCTGCCTTCCCGGATGCGCCCTACATCCCTCGCCCTGGCCAGATCAATGCCTGGGACAACGAAGATTTCGTCAAGGCGATCAAGGCCACCGGCCGCAAACAGTTGATCATCGCAGGCGTTGTAACCGACGTGTGCGTGGCCTTCCCGACGCTGTCGGCCATCGCCGAAGGCTTTGATGTGTTCGTGGTCACTGACGCCTCGGGCACCTTCAACGAAACCGTGCAGCAGGCGGCCTGGGCTCGCATGACCGCTGCCGGGGCACAGTTGATGAACTGGTTCTCGGTTGCCTGCGAGCTGCATCGCGACTGGCGCAACGATATCGAAGGGCTGGGCAACCTGCTTTCCGAGCGCCTGCCGAACTACCGTAACCTGATGAACAGCTACACCGTCCTCACCTCTCGCTGAGGGCCCGAGCGTCGCCGTCTGCGATGACGGCGGCGCCTGCTGCAGTTTTGCAGCACTGGCGTGAGAAATCGCTGCGCGAAACCCTGCGTTTCGAGGCCTAGGATGGAGCCATTACGGTCGCCTGGGCCGTTCCTCCGACAGGGTTCGAATATGCACGCCTCCTCCCCACACCCAGCCCCGGCTACGCCATGGCTGGCCATTTTCGCCGGCCTCTGCGCGAGCCTGGTCAGCATCGGCCTGGCGCGCTTCGCGTATACCCCACTGATTCCATCGCTGATCGAGGCGCACTGGTTCGCCGAAGCCCAAGTGGTGTACCTGGGCGCGGCCAACCTGGCGGGCTACCTGATCGGTGCGCTGGTGGGCCATCCGCTGGCGAGGCGCTGGTCCAACACTACCGTGCTGCGCTGGATGCTCATGGGCGTGACCTTGTCGTTCTTCGCCTGCGCCTGGCCGATTTCCACCCCATGGTTTTTTGCCTGGCGGCTGCTGTCCGGGATTGCCGGTGGCGCGATCATGGTGCTGGTAGCCGCTACCGTGCTGCCACATGTGCCGGCCGCACGCAGGGGGCTGGCCAGTGGTGCGATTTTCATGGGAGTAGGCGTAGGCATCGCCGCCTCCGGCACGCTGGTGCCTGCCTTGCTTCGATTCGGGTTGCAGGCGACCTGGCTGGGCCTGGGAGGGTTGGCATTGCTGCTGACTGCCTTAAGCTGGTTCGGCTGGCCAGCACCGCACCGCGAGGCGGCCGCCAGCCATATACGTATGCCCGGCAACCCGGCGCTGCGCCTGCTGTTCGGGCAATACGCACTGATGGCCGCAGGGCTGGTACCGGCCATGGTGTTTCTGGTGGATTACATCGCTCGGGGGCTGGGTGCCGGTACTCACGAAGCGGCGCTTGTGTGGGTGTTCTATGGCCTTGGGGCCATTGTTGGGCCGATGGTGTATGGCGCGCTCGCCGATCACATGGGCGCTCGCCCGGCGATCCGGCTGGTGCTGATTGCCCAGGCGGCCGCCGTAGCCGTGTTACCCTTGGCGCAGGCGTTCTGGCTATTGGCCATCGTGGCCGTCGTCATCGGCTCCTTCCCACCGGGCATCGTGCCGCTGGCGCTGGCTCGAGTGCACGAGCTGTGCCCCAACCATGCTCAGCAACAAGTGGCATGGAGCCGCGCGACGGTAAGCTTCGCCAGCTTCCAGGCGCTGTCGGGTATCACCTACTCGGCGATATTCAACGCAACGGGCGGCCAGTACCGCCTGCTGTTTGGCATCGCCAGTGCCGTATTGGTACTTGCCTGGCTGGCTCAGGAAGTGGCAACGCGCTGGCCGGTACGGGCCAGCGATGTGCCGCCAGGCACGGCCAGCCCCGTGCGTGGCCAGTGAGCGCTACTTGAGCAACGGCACCTTGGCGGCGGGCTGGTAAGGCCCATAGAGCACTGGTGCCCAATGGAACACCTTGCCCGCCCGGGTGATGTGGCCTGTACCCGGGAACGGCAAGTGCGCCGCGGCAACCCACACGTGCTCGTCGGCCAATTGGCCAAACACCGCATTGCGCGCCTTGATCGCCTCCGGGCCGCTCACGTCGAAACGAATCCCCGCCTCAGGGTGTTCGAACTGCACGGCCAGGCTATGCACCAGGTCTCCAATGAACACGATGGATTGCCCGCCCGAGGTAAACCGGTAGGTAGTACTGCCGGGTGTATGCCCTGCTTCGAGACGGGCCTGTACTTCGGGCACGGGGTTCGCAGGCGGAGTGAAGGTTTGCAAGCGGCCGGCGGCCTTGTAGGGCGCTACCGAGCGCTGCGCCACCTTGAAGTATTCCTGCGCAGCGGCAGGCGCCTTGGCCATCACCGCAGGGTTTAGCCAATAGTCAGCTTCGGCCTGCTCCACATGCACAGTCGCCTGCGGAAACACCGCAGCACCCTCTTTGTCCACCAGCCCGCACACATGGTCCAGGTGCAAGTGGGTCAGGAGAATGGTGTCTACCTGGGCAGGCTCATACCCGGCGGCCTTGAGGTTGCTCACCAGGCTACCCGCCGTTTCACCGATACATTGGCCGGCGCCGGTATCCACCAGTACCAGATGCGTGCCGGTGTTCACCAGAAACGCATTGAAGTGGGTGCGCATGCCCTGCCCGCCCATGCTCTGGCGAGCCAGCAGTTCACGGATGCGCGCCTTGTCCAGCCCCTGCAACAGGTCAGGGGACAAATCGTTATAGCCGTCGAACAGCGCGGTCACCTCGTAATCGCCCACTGCCAGCCGGAAATACCCTGGCACCTGAGTTTTTACCGGCGGTACCGGTTGGGCTTGAACCAACCCTGCAACGGCCAACGCCAGCAGGCCAATGGCCGGATAGGGGAAGGGATGCGCGCGCATTGAAATTGCCTCACTAAAGGTCACTATCGAAATAGTGATCAGCATCGCGGCTCGGCGAGCCTGCGGCTTGAACAGGTGTGCCTGCATGGAATGCCCGTGCCGGGATCTTCACGCCTATGTGGCGTTCGCACGGTGCACGCCGTAGGCTCACGGCTTGCCCACCACACAAGCCTTCACCATGCACAGCGGTTTCATCGGCGCTCTCACCTCATGAACTGGGACGACACTCGGGTGTTATTGGCGCTCAGCCGTCACGGCACGCTGCGGGCAGCGGCCCGGGCACTGAAGGTGGACCAGGCCACGATTGGTCGGCGCTTGGCCGCTCTCGAGCAGGCTTTGAACACCACGCTGTTCCTGCGCACCTCTCAGGGCTACGTATTGACCCCCTCTGGCGAAGTTGCCTTGGAAGCTGCACGCAGCATGGAGAACGCCGCCCTTGCACTGCAACGGCAGGTGGAAGGGCTGGATGAGCGGTTACAGGGCGTGATACGGGTAGCCTGTACCGAAACCATGGCCATGGACGTGTTGATCCCGGCCATGGCGCGCCTGGCAAGGCGGCATCCCGCGCTACGGGTACAGCTGGATGCTTCGACGCGGATCGTGAGCCTGAGCCGACGGGAAACGGATGTCGCCATCCGCAACGTCAAGCCTGACAACCCCGACCTCATCGCCAGGCGGCTGACCACCTGGCCGGTTGGCTTGTTTGCCTCGGCGGAGTATCTGGAGCGGGAGGGTGAGCCGGTGTCTGGTAGCCGTTTCGCCGGCCATCAACTGGTGATGTATCAGCCTTACCTGGAGCGAGCCGGTGGCGCCACCCTGGTAGGTGAGCCTATTGATCACGGCCAGCTTGTAGCCACCGTAAACTCCAGCCTGCTGGTACGTCGGTGTGTTGCGCTGGGTATGGGCCTTGGCGAGCTGCCCGCGATACCCGCGGAGCAGGCTGGCCTGGTACGTGTATGGCCCGACCGGAGCGCGGAGCCCGGCTACGACTTGTGGCTGGTGACCCATGCGGACCTGCGCCACAGCGCTCGGGTGCGCGCCGTTATCGATGAAGTGGCCGGCGCCTTTGCAGCGTGTGCGGCGCTGGCCTGAACTTCAGCATTCAGCCCTTGCTATGCGTGGGGGAGGACGGCCCGGGGTTCAGCGCGCGTGGCCCCATGATGCCCCAGATCACCAGGCCTACCACCGGCAGGATAAAGATCAGCACAGTCCAGCCCACCTTGGTGCCGGAAGCTTTGTCACTGCGCCATACGCTGACAATCGCCCAGATGTCGGCCAGCAGAATCACGAGGCCTATCAGCCCGGAAAGTAATGAGTCCATGGTTGTATCCCTCATTGCTGAAAGCGCGGGCGACCCCTGTCGTCCGTTACTACTGTCGGTACTCAAGACGGGCGATGGTTCCGAAACCAGGCGGCGACATCTGACGAGTGGCCTGCGTGTTCGCGGATGCGGAACGGTTTGCCCTCCGCGTGGCTCAAAGGGCAAACCCGAGGACGCCGGCGACCATGGACAACGACGACGACTTTGCCAACCGTACCTACCCCATTGTCGAGGACATGGGCAGGCAACGCCGCGCCTGGGCCATCGAGCATATCGGCTGGTACCTGCTGATGCTGGTTGTGCTGTTGACCTTGCTGGGGCTGTTCTCCAAGGGCCCGTTGTCCTCGATGGATGTTGCCAGTGCTGACGGTACGTTGCGGGTAGAGTACGAGCGCTTCAGCCGCAACGGCGCACAGGACAACATGGTGATCACGGCCAAGGGCCAACCCGGTCAATCACTTGAAGTAACGCTGGGCGCAAGGCTGCTGGAAGGGGTAAGCATCGAAGCGCTGTACCCTGAAAGCGGCCCGGCCCACAGCCGCGGCAGGGACCTGGTGGTTCCGCTGCGCACCGATGGAAACGGCACAGCCACGCTTTACCTCACCCTGCGCAGCGATGGCGCCTGGCTTTACCGTGCGGACATCGCCCTTTCCACCGGCGCCCATGTGGCGGTACCCAAGTTCATCTATCCCTGACCCCGGAGCTGCCATGGACGCTGCCTTGCGCGCAGGCGCGATGTATATCGCGCTGATCATCCTGTTCAAGATTGCCGGCCGCCGCTCGCTGGTCGATCTCACCACCTTCGATTTCGTGCTGCTGTTGATCATTGGCGAAGCCACTCAACAAGCGCTGCTGGGTGACGACTTCTCCTTCACCAATGCCGTGCTGGTGATCGCGACGCTTATCGCCATGGACGTAGGCTTTTCCCTGGCCAAACAGCGGTTCAACAGCCTGGCCAAACTATTGGACGACGGCGCCATGATCCTGGTCGAGAACGGGCGGCCGCTCGGCAAGCGGCTGGCGAAGGCGCGGCTTACCGAAGCCGACATCATGGAAACCGCGCGGTCGAACCAGGGCGTCGAGCGCATGGAGGACATCCGCTACGCCATCCTCGAACGCAACGGCAGCATTTCGATCATCAAGAACTGACGCGCTGCCTCGCCCCGGTTTGCCCACCTTGCCCCGCTCTGCTAACGTCGCGCGGTTGATCAAGACTGCCGAGAATGCCGCCATGGCCCGAAAGAAAACCGCTCTGGACTTCGAGCAATCGCTCACAGACCTTCAAACGCTGGTAGAGCGTCTGGAGAACGGCCAGCTGTCCCTGGAAGATTCGCTGACCGCCTTCGAGCAGGGGATTCGCCTGACCCGCGATTGCCAGGATGCCCTCGCAGCGGCAGAGGTAAAGGTGCAGCAGCTGCTTGAACGTGATGGCCAGCTTGTCGAAGCGCCGCTGGACGTGGACGAAACGGAATGATCGCGAGCTACCAAGCGCAATGCCAGGCACGCGTGGATGCGGCCCTGGAGCACCTGTTCCGCCCTCACCTGGCCGAAGCGGCGAGGCTGTACGAAGCCATGCGCTACAGCGTGATGAACGGCGGCAAGCGGGTGCGGCCATTGCTGGTGTATGCCGCTTGCGAAGCCCTGGGAGGCCAGGCGGCGAACGCCGACGGCGCCGCCTGCGCAGTGGAGCTTATCCACGCGTATTCACTGGTGCATGACGACCTGCCTGCCATGGATGACGATGACCTGCGCCGTGGCCAGCCCACGACGCACAAGGCCTTCGATGAAGCCTGCGCGATCCTGGCCGGTGATGGCCTGCAAGCGATGGCGTTCAGCGCATTGAGCGATGCCAGCGCAGACACGCTGAGCGACAGCACACGGCTGCACATGGTGCGCGCGCTCGCTGCCGGGGCGGGCCCGGCCGGTATGGTCGGTGGCCAGGCCATTGACCTCGGCTCGGTGGGGCTCAAGCTCGACCAGGCCGCGCTGGAGCAAATGCACCGGCACAAGACCGGCGCGTTGATCGAAGCCAGTGTGGTGCTCGGCGCGCTGGCCAGCGAACGGGCCGGCCCCGACGATCTCAAGGCGCTGAGGGTTTATGCCCGCGCCGTGGGGCTTGCCTTTCAGGTGCAGGACGACATTCTGGACGTGGAAAGCGACACCGCTACCCTCGGCAAGCGCCAGGGCGCCGACATCGCCCGGGACAAGCCGACCTACCCGGCGCTGCTGGGCATGGACGCGGCCAAAGCCTATGCACAGGAATTGTGTGACCAGGCACTTCACGCCTTGCGCCCCTTCAACGCCAGCGCCGAGCCGCTGCGCGAGCTGGCCCGCTATATCGTTGAACGCCGCAACTGACGCCTGGCTTGCCGCCGATATGCCATCAGCGGCAAGCCAGGCTCCTACAGCTCGGCGCCATAGGGTAAACTCTTGTCCTTTATGGCTTCCAAAACGATTTGCCTGATGCCTACGACGTTCCAAGAGATCCCCCGCGAGCGCCCGCTGACCCCGCTGCTGGACCGTGCCGACACGCCGGCCGGGCTGCGCCGGCTGGGCGAGGCCGAGCTGGAAAGCCTTGCCGATGAACTGCGCCTGGAACTGCTCTACAGCGTTGGGCAGACCGGGGGGCATTTCGGCGCCGGCCTGGGGGTGATCGAGCTTACGATCGCGCTCCACTATGTATTCGATACCCCCGAGGATCGCCTTGTGTGGGACGTGGGCCATCAGGCCTACCCACACAAGATCCTCACCGGGCGCCGCGAGCGGATGCACAGCCTGCGCCAGAAAGACGGCCTGGCCGCCTTCCCGCGCCGCAGCGAAAGCCCCTACGATACCTTCGGTGTAGGGCATTCCAGCACGTCCATCAGCGCGGCGCTCGGCATGGCCATCGCCGCCCGCCTGCAAGGCAGTGATCGCAAGGCAATCGCGGTAATCGGTGACGGCGCGCTGACCGCAGGCATGGCATTCGAGGCGCTCAACCACGCGCCGGAAGTAAACGCCGACATGCTGGTTATCCTCAACGACAACGACATGTCCATTTCGAGGAACGTGGGCGGGCTGTCCAACTACCTGGCCAAGATCCTTTCCAGCCGCACCTACGCAAGCATGCGCGAAGGTAGCAAAAAGGTGTTGTCGCGCCTGCCGGGCGCGTGGGAAATCGCCCGCCGCACCGAAGAGTACGCCAAGGGCATGCTGGTGCCCGGCACCCTGTTCGAAGAGCTGGGCTGGAACTATATCGGCCCCATCGACGGCCATGACCTGCCTACGCTGATTGCCACCTTGCGCAACATGCGTGACCTCAAGGGCCCGCAGTTCCTGCACGTGGTCACCAAAAAGGGCAAGGGCTTCGCGCCCGCCGAAGTCGACCCTATTGGCTACCATGCCATTACCAAGCTGGAACCCGCCGCGCCTGCAGCGGTGCCGGTGAAAAAGCCCAGCGGGCCGAAATACTCCAGCGTGTTTGGCCAGTGGTTGTGTGACATGGCCGCCGCGGACGAGCGCCTGGTGGGCATTACGCCTGCCATGAAGGAAGGCTCGGACCTGGTCGCCTTCAGCGAGCGTTTCCCGAACCGCTACTTCGATGTGGCCATTGCAGAACAGCATGCGGTCACCCTGGCTGCTGGCCTGGCGTGTGACGGTATCAAGCCGGTGGTTGCGATCTACTCCACCTTCCTGCAGCGCGGCTACGATCAGCTGATCCACGATGTGGCCGTGCAGGGTCTGGATGTGCTGTTCGCGATCGACCGCGCGGGCCTTGTGGGTGAGGATGGCCCGACGCACGCGGGCAGCTTCGATCTCTCCTACCTTCGCTGCGTGCCAGGGCTGGTGATCATGGCGCCCAGCGACGAGAACGAACTGCGCCTGCTGCTCAGCACCGGGTTCCACTATCCAGGGCCGGCGGCCGTGCGCTATCCCCGTGGCACCGGGCCCAACGCGCCCCTGGCCCCGGGCCTGGGTACCGTGGAAGTGGGCAAGGGCGTGATCCGCCGCCGAGGCGAAAGCGTGGCCATCCTGGTATTCGGCGTGCAACTGACCGAAGCGCTGGCCGTGGCCGAGCGGTTGAACGCCACCGTAGTGGACATGCGCTTCGTGAAGCCGCTGGATGAAAGCCTGGTGCGTGAGATGGCGAGCAACCATGGGTTGCTGGTCACGCTCGAAGAAAACGCCATCATGGGCGGCGCCGGGTCGGCCGTGGGCGAGTTCCTGGCCAGCGAAGGCACCGCCGTGCCGCTGTTGCACCTGGGCCTGCCGGATACCTATGTGGAACACGCCAAACCAGCGCAGATGCTTGCCGAATGCGGGTTGGACGAAGCAGGGATCGAAGCGGCGATCAGGGCGCGGCTGGCGTAGCCGCGCACCGTTCATGATACGGCTGTAAGCGGCGAGCGAAGGATTTGCGCTTCGCTCCCGCCCTTCAGCTGCCCATCATATGCCCAAGCTTGCCGGCCTTGGTTGCCAGGTAATACTTGTTGTGAGGGTTGTGCCCGGTGTGCAGTGGCACTCGCTCAGCCACGGCGATGCCCATTTCGGTCATGGCCTTCACCTTGCGCGGGTTGTTGGTCATCAGCCGCAGCGATTTCACACCCAAGTGTTCGAGCATCGGCTGGCAAATGGAGTAATCCCGCTGGTCGGCGGCAAAGCCTAGCCGCTCGTTGGCTTCCACGGTATCTGCGCCCTCATCCTGAAGCTCGTACGCGCGGATCTTGTTCAACAGGCCAATGCCTCGCCCTTCCTGGCGCAGATACAACAGCACGCCCCGCCCTTCGCGCGCGATCGCCTGGAGCGCAGCCTCCAGTTGCGAACCGCAGTCGCAGCGCTGGCTGAACAAGGCATCACCCGTGAGGCATTCGGAATGAACCCGCCCCAACACGGGTTGCCCGTCGGCAACATCGCCCAGGCTGAGGATTACATGTTCGCGCCCGGTCGCCTTCTCGAGAAAGCCGTGCATGGTGAAGGTGGCGAATGGCGTGGGCAGCTTGCAAGCGGCGACAAAAGCGACGGGCACCTTGTGCTCCTATCTGTGTTAAAGCCGAAAACGTGCGCTGTGGCCTGGCAATAAGCGCAGGCCGCGGCGCCGGAGATGTCACATTGTAACATCTGTGCTTTGCGCTGACTCAGCTCGAATTTTCGACCGTACCTATCGAGCGGTTCTATCAAGGCGCCTTCGAAGCGGGCTCATGATCGAACGGATAGGGCATTTTCCACCGCCTGTAGAGGGGCCGTAATTCCCCGCTGGCCACCAACTGATCCATGCGCTTGTCGAACACATCGCGCAGCTCCTGCCCACGCGCATTGTTGGCAAAGCCCAGGTACAGCGGCAGGTCGATCAGGTGCGTCAGCCGAAATGCGGAGAAGTCCGTAGCGTGCTCCCGGATATAGTCCATTTCCTGCTCGGCATCGATGTAGTAGTCGGCATGCCCACGCTTGAGCATTTCCAGGATACCGTCGCGTCGGCGCACTTCTTCATATTGCCTGGCGGCCGGCAGGTAACGCTGGAATTCGTATCCACGCACCCATGCCAGGCGATAGTCACCCAGGTTCGCCTGGGTAGGTACCGGAAGGCGCGCCAGGCTGAGCGCGTAGATATGGTCGGTATCGTAATGCCAACGCGGATAGAGCGAGGTTTGCTCATCCTTGTAGGAACCGACCCAGGCGTCGGCTTCGCCGCGCTGCACCAGCCCCACCGAGCGCAGATAGGGCTCTATCCGCCATACCAGCTTGTAACCGGCCGGCTCGAAAATGATCCGCATCAGGTCCCAGCCAAGCCCGGTACCGTCGGCGCCGGTATAGTCATTCCAGGCTTCGCTGACAATGGCGACGGTGCCCGGTTCGGGCTCGGCAGCCTGGGCAGTACTCAGCCAGCCAGCCAGCAAGCCACACAACAATGGCGATACCCACTTGAACATTGCCCCCTCCGTTTGGCGCAATTCATGTTTGCCGATGGTTCAGGTGAACAGCACCACCAGCCCTTGCATCGCCAGCCAGGCGAATACGCCCGCCAGTACATCGTCCAGCATGATCCCGATACCCCCGTGTACATGCCGGTCGATCCAGCGAATCGGCCAGGGCTTGAGGATGTCGAAGAAGCGGAATACCAGGAACCCCGCAAGCAGCCAGTACCAGCCTTCAGGTACCAGCCACAGGGTAATCCACATGCCCACCATTTCGTCCCACACGATACCTTCATGGTCGTGTACCCGAAGGTCATCGGCCACCTTGCCGCACAGCCAGAAGCCGAACAGCATGGTGACGCCCAGCATAAGCCAGTAACCCCAGTCGGGCAGCATCTGCCACAACGGAATGAACGGCACGGCCACGATCGAACCCCACGTGCCCGGGGCCTTCGGGAGTGTGCCTGAGCCAAACCCGAACGCGATGAAGTGCCACGGGTTACGCCACACCGATGGCGGTACGAACTCTGCGGGCACCTGGTTCGGATGGTCTGTCACGGTTGCTCCTGAAAATGTTGATAGCCGCGCTGCCTGGGCGTGATGTCCTGGCCCTGGTCATCCAGCACGTACACGCCTTGACCCTCTGCCACATGGCCAATCACCACAGGTTCATGGCCACGCTGGCGCAGCGGCGACAGGTGATGAGGCGCCAGGGTGAAGGCGAGCACATAATCGTCGCCTCCGCTCAAGGCGGCCTCCATCGCGGCCTGACCGCCCGCGAAACCTTGCAAGGCATCTGACAGCGGCACGCTCGATTGTTCGATATGCAATGCCACCCCTGAAGCGCGCGCGATATGCCCGCAGTCAGCCAGCAGGCCGTCAGAAATATCCAGGGCGGCGGAGGCCAGGCCGCGCAGCGCCAACCCCAGGCTGAATTGGGGGCGTGGCGCCCAGTAATGGTCGAGCAATGGCTCGCTGTGCTCGGGGCTGGCGGTGCGCTGGCCAAGTACCAGCGGCAGCGCCCCGGCGGCGTTACCCAGGTTGCCGCCTACGCACAGTAGGTCGCCCGGCCGGGCGCCAGCCCGGGTCAACGCCTGCCCTGCGGGCACCGTTCCGAACACCGTGACCGTGAGGCTAAGGGGCCCGCGGGTAGTGTCACCGCCCACCAGCCGCAACCCACAGGTAGCAGCCATGGCGTCCAGGCCATCGGCGAAATCGCGCAGCCATGCGGGGGACACTTCGGGCAGGGTAAGGGCCAGGGTAAAGCCGAGCGGCAATGCGCCCATGGCGGCAAGGTCGCTGGCGGCGACGGCCAGAGAGCGCTGCCCCAGCAGGCGAGGCGGCGCGGCATGCGGGAAGTGCACGCCTTCTACCAGCGTGTCGGTGGAGACCGCCATCTGCTCGCCCGGCGCAAGGGCAAGCAGGGCGCAATCGTCCCCGATACCCAACGCCACCCCGTCGCTGGCGCGCGCGCATACCGCCGCCGCGAAATAGCGACGGATCAGCTCGAACTCACCGAGCGCCACGGCCACTCAGCGCTTGTTTGCGTTGACTTCCGGCGCGCGCAGGCGCGGCGCCAGTTTATCCAGCACACCGTTCACGAACTTGTGCCCGTCGGTTGCGCCGTAGATTTTCGCCAGCTCGATGCCCTCGTTGATGACCACCTTGTAAGGCACATCCACCCGCTTGAGCAGCTCGAACGTGGACAGGCGCAACACGGACAACTCGACCGGGTCCAGCTCGTCGAGGGTCAGTTCCATGCAGGGCTTGAGCTGATCGTCGATCTCGGTCTTGTTCGCGGCTACGCCGTGTAACAGTTCGCGGAAGTAGGCACCGTCCACGTCGCTGAAGTCGTTGTCCACACGGAACTGCGCTTCGATCTCGTTGAGCGAGTGCTTCGCGATATGCCACTGGTAAAGGGCCTGGGTAGCCATTTTCCGAGCTTCACGCCGCTTGGCGCTCTTGCTCTTGGCGGTGGCTGGGTCCTTGGGCTCGCGAGGGTTGAAACGCTCGTTTTCGTCGTTGATCACTTGGCCTCCAACTGCGACAGCAGGCTGACCATCTCGAGCGCGCTCAGGGCGGCTTCGGCACCCTTGTTACCGGCCTTGGTACCGGAACGCTCGATGGCCTGTTCGATGGTGTCGACGGTCAGTACGCCGAAGGCGACTGGCACGCCAAACTCCATGGACACCTGGGACAGGCCCTTGGTGCATTCGCCTGCAACATATTCGAAGTGAGGGGTGCCGCCGCGGATGACCGCGCCCAGCGCGATGATTGCGTCGAACTCACTGCGCTGAGCGACTTTCTGGGCAACCAGCGGGATTTCGAACGCACCCGGCGCGCGAATCACGGTGATGTCGCTTTCGTTGATACCGTGGCGAACCAGGGCATCGACGGCGCCGCTGACCAGGCTTTCCACGACGAAGCTGTTGAAGCGGCCAACCACCAGCGCATAGCGCCCTTTGGGGGCAATGAAGGTACCTTCGATGGTCTTCAGGGTCATTCGGTGTTCTCGTATTTAAAGAGCCAGGCCGCACACGGCGGCCTGTAGGTAAGTTAAGTCGAAAAGCAGGCGCCGCGGCCTGTTTATTCGGAGGGCACGTATTCTACAACTTCCAGGTCGAATCCGGATATCGCGTTGAACTTCATCGGCGAACTCATGAGGCGCATCTTGCGCACGCCCAGGTCCCGGAGGATCTGCGAGCCCGCCCCTACGATGCTGTAGGTATTGGGCTTTTTCGGCGGCACGTGCTCGGCCACTTCGCGGATGTGCGCCAGCAACTGGTCGCCGTCCAGCGGGTGACCCAGCAGCAGCACCACACCGGCGCCCGCTTCGGCCACGTGTGTCATGGCGGCGCGAAGGCTCCAGCGGCCAGGCTGGCGCACCATCAACAGGTCGCGCAGCGGGTCCATGTTGTGCACCCTTACCAGGGTAGGCTCGTCGGGCTGAACCTTGCCCAGGGTAAGCGCCATGTGCACGTCGCCTTCGACCGAATCCCGGTAGGTCACCAGGTTGAACTGGCCCAGGTCGGTATCGAGCGGCTGCTCGGAAACGCGGGCCACGGTGCGCTCGTGGATCATGCGGTAGTGGATCAGGTCAGCGATGGTGCCGATCTTGATCCCATGTTCGGCGGCGAACGCTTCCAGTTCGGTACGGCGCGACATGGTGCCGTCGTCGTTCATCACTTCACAGATCACGCCGGCAGGCTCGAAGCCGGCCATGCGCGCCAGGTCGCAGGCGGCCTCGGTGTGCCCGGCGCGGGCCAAGGTACCGCCCGGCTGAGCCATCAGCGGGAAGATATGCCCGGGGCTGACGATGTCTTCGGCCACGGCCTCCTTCGCCGCTGCGGCCTGGACGGTACGCGCGCGATCCGCGGCGGAGATACCGGTGGTCACGCCTTCGGCCGCTTCGATGGACACCGTGAACTTGGTGCCGAAGCCTGAACCGTTGCGCGGCGCCATCAATGGCAGCTTCAACGCCTCGCAGCGTTCGCGGGTCATCGGCATGCAGATCAGGCCACGGGCGAAGCGCGCCATGAAGTTGATGTGCTCGGCCTGGCAGCATTCGGCGGCCATGATCAGGTCGCCTTCGTTCTCTCGGTCTTCGTCATCCATGAGGATGACCATCTTGCCCTGGCGGATGTCTTCAACCAGCTCTTCGATCGTGTTGAGCGCCACGCGGCACCCCCTTGCGTATTATTTGAGGTAGCCGTTGGCGGCCAGGAAGCTTTCGGTGATGCCGCCCTGCCCCGGGTTGGCGGCCTTGTCGCCGAGCAGCAGGCGCTCCAGGTAGCGGGCCAGGAGGTCGACTTCAAGGTTTACCCGCCGGCCGGGCTGGTAGCTGGCCATGATGGTTTCGGCAAGGGTGTGGGGCACGATGGTGAGTTCGAACTCCGCGCCGTTTACCGCGTTTACCGTGAGGCTGGTGCCGTCTACGGTAATCGAGCCCTTGTGAGCGATGTAGCGTGCCAGTTCAGCCGGCGCCCGCAGGGTGAACTGCACGGCGCGGGCATTCTCGCTGCGGGCTACCACTTCACCCACACCATCCACGTGGCCGCTGACCAGGTGGCCACCCAGGCGGCTGCTGGGCGTGAGTGCCTTTTCGAGGTTCACCGGGCTGCCGGTTTTCAGGTCGTTGAAAGCGGTGCAGTCCAGGGTTTCGCGGCTAACGTCCGCCCAAAACCCATCGCCCGGCAATTCCACGGCAGTGAGGCACACACCGTTCACCGCAATGCTGTCGCCAAGTTTCACGTCGGTGAGGTCCAGCTTCCCGGTGCTCACATACACACGCACGTCACCGCCCTTGGGCGTGAGCGCGCGGATACTGCCAATGGATTCGATGATGCCGGTGAACATGGAGGACCTCCGGAAAACGGGGAATTATACGGGGCGAGCAGGCGCTGGCACGGCAATGACCTGCCAGTCGTCGCCCACCGCACGCATTTGAACGATTTTCAGCGCTGGCGCCTCGGCCATTGTGGTCAGGGGCCAGTCCAGCAAGGGCCGAGCACTGGAGCCCATGAACAAACCAGCCACGAACAAGCGGTACTCATCCACCAGCCCTGCCTGGGCGAAGGCACCCGCCAGCCGCGGGCCAGCTTCTACAAGCACCTCGTTCGCGCCACGACGGGCGAGCTCGCGCAGCAGCCCCGGCAGATCGACCTGGCCGTTAGCACCTGGAAGCAACAACGTATCGGCAGCCACCGCCTCGTAGCCTTCCGGGCTGGAGGGCGACAGAGCGCATACCACCAGCGACGGGCCAGCAGTGAAGAAGGCAGCATTCGTGGGCACACGCAAACGGCCGTCAATGAGTACGCGCAACGGCGGCCGGCCGGCGGCCAGCGTGGCCATGGGTTCCGGCAGGCCTAGCTCGCCCGGGCGCACAGTGAGCCGCGCCGCATCGGTGAGTACCGTATCGGCCCCGCTGAGCACCACGCTGGAGCGGGCCCGCAACCGCTGCACCGCACGGCGAGCGTCGGGGCCGGTGATCCACTGGCTTTCGCCACTGGCCATGGCGGTACGGCCATCCAGGCTCATCGCCAGTTTTACCCGCACAAACGGCAAACCGTGCTCCATGCGCTTGATGAACCCTGGGTTGAGTGCCCGCGCCTGCGCTTCAAGCACACCCGCGCGCACCGCAATACCCGCTGCCGCCAGGCGGGCCAGGCCTTGGCCGGCCACCTGAGGGTTAGGGTCCTGCATGGCCGCGACCACGCGCCCTACCCCGGCGGCCAGCAAGGCGTCGGCACAGGGCGGGGTGCGCCCATGATGGCTGCAGGGCTCCAGCGTCACGTACGCCGTGGCGCCACGAGCAGCTTCGCCGGCCTGGCGCAAGGCATGAACCTCGGCATGGGGCTCGCCGACGCGCATGTGCCAACCTTCGCCGACGACCTGCTCGCCCTGGACGATGACACAGCCCACACGCGGGTTGGGATCGGTGGAGTACAGCCCCTGCTCGGCCAATTCCAGCGCGCGGGCCATGAAGCGGTGGTCGAGGGCGTCCTGCGCGGCGTTGCTCATTTGATGGCGGGTTCCCGTGCGAGGCGATCGAGCTCTTCGCGGAATTCGTCCAGTGCCTGAAAGCGCCGGTATACCGAGGCAAAGCGGATGTAGGCGACTTCGTCGAGCTTGCGCAGCTCGGCCATCACCAGCTCCCCGACTACCAAAGACTTGACCTCACGCTCGCCGGTGGCGCGCAGCTGGCCCTTGATATGGCCCAGCGCCGCCTCCAGCCGCTCGATGCTGACCGGGCGCTTTTCCAGCGCGCGCTGCATGCCGGCGCGCAGTTTCTCTTCATCGAAAGGCTGGCGGCTGCCGTCTTGCTTGATCAGCCGAGGCAGTACCAGCTCGGCGGTTTCGAAGGTGGTGAACCGTTCGCCACAGGCAAGGCATTCGCGACGGCGCCGCACTTGTTCGCCTTCGGCGACCAGGCGGGAATCGATGACTTTGGTGTCGTTGGCACCGCAGAAGGGACAGTGCATGGTGGCCGGCATGTTCTGAAATGGACACCAATGTTAGCGCATCGCCCGCCCAAGACACAGCCTTGGCCGCAAGACAGCGACAGGCCTTTGCGGTATACAGGCCATGCGCGATGATGCGATTGCCCCATGCCTACAGGAACAGGCTTCCCATGACAGTACGTTCACTTGCCTTGCTCTGCTGCCTCGGCCTGCTTGCCGCCTGCGCCGGCGAGCCGCCCAAGCCACAACCCGCGCCAGCACCCGTGGCCAAGGCCGCGGCGCCGGACATTCGCGATCCCGAACCCCTCGGCCCCTTGCCTGCCTACCAGCGTGAACTCAGCGGCAACCTCACCGCGATCCCCGGCGGCGCCGAAGTGGAGCTCGCATTGCTGGTAGTCGACGAACGCGGCCGCCCACAACAGTTGCTGGCCAATACCACGCTGGCCGGTACCGGCCGACCGTTGCCATTCCGCCTGCGCTTCAACCCCGACGCCTTTCCCCAGGACGCGCGCGTAGAGCTGCGCGGCCGGGCAAGCCAGTCCGGGCAGTTGATCCTGCACCTCACGCCCCGGCAGATCGGTGGGCCCACCACTCAGGCGCTCGGCACGCTGGAAATGACCAAGGCGCCCTGACCCATGCCGTTGGAACACCTGCATGCCGCGCTGGGCGAACTGCTGGGCGACGCGCGGTTGGCGCCGACGGCGTTGCCCGAAAGCAACTTGAGCCTATGGCTGCTGGACCCCGCCCACATGGCGCGCCCCTTCAGCAGCGACGAAACCCGGCGCATTCTCGAGGCGCCGCCGTACTGGAGTTTTTGCTGGGCCAGTGGCCTTGCGATGGCGCGCTTTCTGGCGGGGCAGCCGCAGTGGGTGCAAGGCAAGCGCGTGCTGGATTTCGGCGCCGGCTCGGGCGTTGTAGCGATTGCCGCAGCCCGCGCGGGCGCGGCTGAGGTGATGGCCTGCGACCTGGACCCGCTGGCGCTAAGCGCCTGTCGCGCCAACGCGGCGCTGAACAACGTCACGCTAAGTTACTGTGACGACTTCTTCGGCGCTCCCGGCGATTTCGACCTGGTGCTGGTGGCGGATGTTTTGTACGACCGGGAAAACCTGCCGCTGCTCGACGCCTTCTTCGAGCGCGCCGGCGAGGCGCTGGTGGCAGATTCGCGCGTGAGGGACTTCCAGCACCCGCGGTACACCCGACTGGCGCAACTCCAGGGCCTCACCCTGCCAGACCTGGCCGAACCGGACGAGTTTCGCCACGTGAGCCTGTACCATGGGCAGCGCCAGTGACTTTCGGCTCGGCAGCGCAGCCTTTATAGTGTTGCCAACCTTGTCTTCTTTCGAGATTCACCATGAGTCAGGACACCCCGTACATTTTCGACGCCACCGATGCCAATTTTCAGCAAGTGGTCATCGAGAACTCGTTCCACAAGCCGGTACTGGTGGACTTCTGGGCCGACTGGTGCGCGCCCTGCAAAGCGTTGATGCCGATCTTGCAGAAGATTACCGAGGGCTATCAGGGCGAGCTGCTACTGGCCAAGGTGAACTGCGACGTGGAGCAGCAAGTGGTCGCCATGTTCGGCGTACGCAGCCTGCCGACCATGGTGCTGTTCAAGGATGGCCAACCCGTGGATGGCTTCGTTGGCGCCCAACCGGAATCGGCCATTCGCGCCCTGCTCGCCCCGCATGTCGCAGAACCTGCGCCCGCCGCAGCGGACCCGTATGAACAGGCGCAAGCCTTGTTTGCCGAAGGCCGCTACGGTGAAGCGGAGGGGGTGCTGCAAGCGCTGCTCAGCGTGGACAACAGCAACGCCGGGGCGCTGATCCTTTACGCCCGTTGCCTGGCCGAACGCAACGCGTTGACCGAAGCCGAAACCGTGCTCAATGCCGTTACCGGTGACGAACACAAGGCTGCCCTCGCAGGTGCCAAGGCGCAGCTGACCTTCCTGCGCCAAGCTGGCGACCTGCCCGATGCCGCAGACCTGAAAACCCGCCTGGCGCAAAACCCCGGCGACGACGAAGCCGCCTATCAGTTGGCGGTGCGTCAACTGGCACGCCAGCAATACGACGCCGCACTCGATGGCCTGCTGAAGCTGTTCCAGCGCAACCGTGGCTACAACGAGGGCTTGCCCCACAAAACCCTGCTGCAGGTGTTCGACTTGCTGGGCAATGATCACCCACTGGTGACCACGTACCGTCGCAAGCTGTTCGCCGCGCTTTACTGACCTGCCCAGGTGTAGAGCGGTGCATCGCCGCCGCTCACCACGCGCACCTGATCACAGTGGCGCAAGCGCACCAACAAGCGCTTGCCCGCCGCCGGGCTGCCCGCCAGGCCTTCCAATTGATCGAACAATGCCGGCCCGCTGATCTGCCCGCTGGTGCGTACCAGCGCCAGGGCGTTTTGCCATAGCGCATCGTTAGGCGCTGGCTTTGAAGCAGACGCTGCCGCTGGGGCCGAGGGCTCAATGGCTGCGGTGATCGAGGAGTGCTCGACGCTCGCTCGCAGGCGGGCCCAGTCGCTGTCGTCCAATTCGATGTTGAGGTCTACCGGCCATTGGCCGATGGTGCCCGTGATTCTGATCATCCCTTCACCTCGTCAGGTAGGCCGTGACCTTATCATGGGCGCACCGGCCCGGTTGATTCAGCGGGCTTCAATCAGGACTGGTTGGCCGGAAAAATTCGTTATAACATAACGAAAAATTTCCCTGGACGTTGATGCCATGCGCCACGCACTGCTTGCCCTTTCGTTCTCGCTCCTGCCTTTTGCCGTGCTTGCTCAAGCGGCCGTAGAGCCTGCCCATGCACACGGCAGCCTGGGCGCTCACGAACATGGTACGGCCCGGCTTGATGTGGCCTTGGACGGTAAAACCCTCGCACTGGACCTGGACAGCCCCGGCATGAACCTGGTGGGCTTCGAGCATGCGCCTGGAAGCGATGCGGACCGCGCGGCTATCGCCCGGGCGCGCGAGCAACTGGCCGCCCCGCTGCAACTGTTCAGCCTGCCCGCCGCTGCCCACTGCAGCGTGACCCATCAGGAACTGATCAGCCCATTGTTCGGCAATGCTGCCGCCGAACCCGCCGAACCCGCCGGGCACGACGAACACGACGACGGCGATGAGCCCCATCATGAGCACAGCGATGTGGACGGCCATTTCCAGTTCACCTGTGAAAACCCCGGCGCGCTCGATGGGCTGGACCTGAGCACGTTCTTCGCAACCTTCCCGGCGACCCACAAGCTCATGGTGCAGGCCATCACACCCAATGGGCAGGCAGGGCTGGACGCCACGCCGGACAACAGCAAGCTGGCGTTCTGAACATGGCGGCGCCACTGATCGAACTGCAGGGCCTGGGCTTTGCCTGGCCAGGCCAGCCCGAGTTGCTCGACCTCCCTGCCCTGCACCTTGATGCTGGCGAAAGCCTGTTCCTGCGCGGGCCGAGCGGTAGCGGCAAAACCACGCTGCTTGGCCTGCTGGGCGGGGTACAGCTGCCCGGCCGCGGGCAGGTTCGGTTGTTGGGGCAAGACCTGGCGCAACTGCGCCAAGGGGCACGGGACCGGTTTCGGGTAGATCACACGGGTTACATCTTCCAGCAGTTCAACCTGCTGCCGTTTCTGTCGGTGAGGGACAACGTGCGGTTGCCGTGCCGGTTCTCTCCCTTGCGCCTGGCCCGGGCCCAACAGCGCCACGGAAGCCTGGACCAGGCTGCCGATACCCTGCTCGGCCATCTGGGCCTGCCCGCAGCGCTGTACGACCGCCGCGCCGATGCCTTGTCCATCGGCCAGCAGCAGCGGGTGGCCGCCGCCCGCGCCCTGATCGGCCAACCTGAACTGGTGATCGCGGACGAGCCCACTTCGGCTCTGGACAGTGACGCCCGCGAGGCATTTTTACGGTTGCTGTTCGAGGAATGCCAGGCCGCGGGTTCTGGGCTGCTGTTTGTGAGCCATGACCAAAGCCTGGCGCCCTTGTTCGACCGCGCCGAATCACTCCTTGACCTCAACCGCGCCGCGCGCCCTTCGGAGGCTTGATGCCCTTGTTACGCCTTGCGTTGGCCAGCCTCGCCAACCGCCGCTTCACTGCCGCGCTCACGGCCTTTGCCATTGCGGTTTCGGTATGCCTGCTGCTGGCCGTGGAGCGCGTGCGAACCGAGGCACGCGCCAGCTTCGCCAGCACTATCAGCGGCACCGACTTGGTCATCGGCGCCCGCTCGGGCTCGATCAACCTGCTGCTGTATTCGGTATTCAGGATTGGCAACGCCACCAACAACATCCGCTGGAGCAGTTACGAGCATTACGCCCAAGACCCCCGTGTGAAATGGGCCATTCCCATCTCGCTTGGGGATTCCCACCGCGGCTACCGCGTGATGGGCACGGACCACAATTACTTCGAGCATTACCACTACGGCCATGGCCAGGCGCTGCAGCTGGCGCAAGGCCGCCCCTTCGCAAGCGACCCCTTCGAAGTGGTGCTGGGCGCAGAAGTGGCGCAAGCACTGCACTACAAGCTGGGCGATCAACTGGTGCTGGCCCATGGAGTTGCCACCATCAGCCTGGTGAAGCACGACGACAAGCCTTTTACCGTGGTGGGGATTCTCAAGCGCACAGGCACACCTGTGGACCGCACGCTGCACATCAGCCTGGCGGGCATGGAAGCGATTCATGTGGACTGGCACAACGGCATGCCGGCCCGCGGCGCCGAGCGCGTCAGTGCCGACCAGGCACGGGCGATGGACCTCACGCCCAAGGCGATTACCGCCATGTTGGTGGGCCTGAATAACCGTGTGACCACCTTCGCCTTGCAGCGGGAAATCAACGAGTACCTGGACGAGCCGCTGTTGGCGATCCTGCCCGGCGTGGCCTTGCAGGAACTGTGGAGCTTGATGGGCACGGCGGAGCAGGCACTGTTCGTGGTCTCGCTGTTCGTGGTGCTTACCGGGTTGATCGGCATGCTGACCGCTATCCTCACCAGCCTCAACGAGCGGCGGCGGGAAATGGCGATCCTGCGCTCGGTCGGGGCTCGGCCCTGGCAGATTGCGCTGCTGTTGATTGCCGAAGCAGGCGCGCTCGCGTTGGCGGGCATCGTGGCCGGGGTGGCACTGTTGTATGTGGGCATCGCCAGCGCGCAAGGCTTCGTGCAAGCCAGTTACGGTTTGTATCTGCCCCTGGCGCTGCCCAGCGCTTATGAATGGTCCCTGCTGGGGCTGGTATTCGCAGCGGCAGTGTTGATCGGTGCGATTCCCGCCTGGCGCGCCTATCGGCAGTCCCTGGCCGACGGCCTTACTGTCCACCTGTAGTTTTTGATTGTTCAGGAGCGCTCATGCGCCTGTTGTTAGCCTTGATGCTGGCGGTTGCGAGTACCGCCCATGCCGAAGCCACCCGTGTACTTACGTGGGAAGCACTGGTGCCGCCCGATGCGCCGAAGATCGCCCCGGTAATGACACCGATGCACGACCTGTCGACCCTCGGCACCGGCCTGGCCGAAGCCGCCCCGGCCGCGCACCAGTTGGCGACCCATACGCCGGTGGTGAAGGCGCTGGACGGCCAGCATGTGCGGCTGCCCGGTTATATCGTGCCGCTGGAGGTGAACGAGGACGGCCGCACCACGGACTTTCTGCTGGTGCCGTATTACGGCGCCTGCATCCATGTGCCGCCGCCGCCCTCCAACCAGATCGTGCACGTGGTGTCCGAGCTGGGGGTGAAGGTGGAAGAGCTGTATCAGCCCTATTGGGTGGAAGGTGCAATGCAGGTAAAAACCACCAGCAGCGAGCTGGCCGAAGCGGGGTACCAGATGGAGGCGCAGAAGATTTTCGCCTACGAACTGCCGGACTGAACCGCCCGGTGCGGCACCCCGTCGCAGGGGCGTGGCGGGCGTTTATTGAGCTGGGTCAATGGTTGCTCCGCGGCGGGCGTTCAGGATTGAACGCATTCGTCTGCCAATGGAGCCTTCATGAAAACGTTTGTATTCGGTGCCGCTACCCTTGCCCTGGCACTGGCTGCCCCCGCCGCGTTCGCCCACCAGGCTGGGGACTTCATCCTCCGCGCCGGTGCCGCGAAAGTATCGCCCAACGAGGACAGCGGCGAGCTGAAGCTCGATGGCGCGCGAATCGGTGGCACCCGCGCCACACTGGATGGCGACACTCAGCTGGGCCTGGCCTTCGCCTATATGCTCACGGACCATATCGGCGTGGAGCTGTTGGCGGCCACGCCGTTCCAGCACCGTGTAGGCGTGAAAGGCATCAGCGCGGCCACCGGCATCGACGGGCTGGATGGCAAGCTGGGGGATATCCGCCAATTGCCGCCGACCCTCTCGCTGCAGTATTACCCGATGGCGCCCACCTCACGCTTCCAGCCCTATGCCGGTATCGGTGTGAACTACACGCTGTTCTTCGACGAAGACTTGAGCAGCGAACGAAAAGCCCAGGGCTTCAGCCACTTCAAGCTGCAGGATTCCATCGGCCTGGCCGGCCAGGTGGGCGTGGATTACATGCTGACCGACCATGTGATGTTCAACGCCGCCGTGTGGTACGCCGATATCAATACCAAGGCCAGCGTAGACGGCCCAACAGCCCTAGGGGTGGGCCGTACCAAGGTCAACGTGGACGTTGACCCTTGGGTGTACATGGTGGGGCTGGGCTACAAATTCTGATCGCCCAACAGGCGCCGCAGGCCGATTTCCAGTGGGGTAACGCTGCCCAGCTGGAAATGCGCCAGCAGCCGCGTGTTGTCCGCCCGGGAGTGCTTGATATCGCCAGCCCGCGGGGCGAGGTGGCTCACGGGAGGCAAACTGCCCAGCACTGAGCCAAGGGCTTCGAGCAGGCGGTTGAGCGACGTGGCCTGGTTCAGCCCCACATTGAACGGCCCGCTTTCCACGTATTCGCCTTCAAGGGCCTGCACCAACAGGCCAACCAAGTCTTCTACATAGAAGAAATCCCGAGTTTGCTCGCCATCGCCGAACAAGGTGATCGGCAAGCCGGCCCGTGCCCGTTCCGCGAAGATGCTGATCACGCCTGAATAAGGCGAGGAAGGGTCTTGCCGCGGGCCGTAGATATTGAAGAAGCGAAACACCACCGGCTCCAGCCCATGCTCGCGCCGGTAGAAGTCCAGGTAATGCTCGCTTGCCAGTTTGTCTGCGGCGTAGGGGGTGAGCGGCGCCTTGGGCACTGCTTCGCTGATGGCCTGGCCTTCACCGTTATTGCCGTACACCGCCGCGCTGGACGCGAAAAGCACCCGGCGCACGCCATTGGCGCGCAGGGCTTCGCACAGGTTGAGCGTGGCCATGAAGTTGCTTCGGTGGGTGCCGACCGGGTCCTCTACCGAGGCCTGGACCGACGCTACTGCGGCCAGATGCACGGCGGCGCTGCAACCCTTGGCGGCCTCGGCGAGCAAGGCGGGATCGGCCGCGTCACCAACGCACAGTTGCAGGCCGGGATGGTCCATGGGCAGGTTTTCGCGCTTGCCAGTGGACAGGTTATCGAGCACTCGCACGGCGTGCCCACGTGCAAGCAGTGCGTCTACCAGGTGCGAGCCGATGAAACCGGCACCGCCAGTGATCAGTATGGGGCGTTCAGCCATGGCGGTAATACCGGTCCAGCAAGGTGTGCAAACCGGCGCGCCAGGCGCGGGGCTTGATACCAAAGGTATGGAGGATTTTCTTGCAGGCCAGCACAGCATGCTGCGGCTCGTCCGCGGCGTCGGCCCGGGCGGCATGCGCTTGCGGGGTGGGTGCCTGAACGCTCAACTGCCGCATACCAGCGGCTTCCGCCAGAATGGCCTGGCCCAGCGCCACTGCAGTGGTAGCCTCGTTACCGGCGTAGTGATAGGTACCCCATAGCGGCGCGGCGCAATCGAGTTGCTTGAGCACCGACAGAATGACGCGGGCGGCGTCGTCCACCGGCGTCGGGTTACCGCGGCGGTCATCGGCCAGCAACACCTGCGAAGCGGTTTCGGCGCGGCTGAGGAAGCGGCCGAGCAAGCCGTCGGGGCTGTCATCGAGCAACCAGCCGAAGCGCAACAACACATGCTGGGGGCAAATGGCGCGTACGCTTTGCTCGATACGCCACAAGGCCTGCCCACGGGTACCCAGCGGCAAGGGCTCGTCTTTTTCGCTGTAGGCTGTGGCGCGCGAGCCGTCGAACACGCGGTAGCTCGACGGCTGCACCAGTACGATACCGTGGTGCTGGCAGAGTTCGGCCAGCCGCTCCACGGCCCGTTCCTGGCCAGCCAACCGGGCTTCGCTTACTTCGCCCGCCTGAAACCAGTCGAAATAATAGGCAAGGTTAACCAGTGCATCCGGGCGGGTGTCGTCGAGCAGTTGGGTCAGGCTCGGGGCGTCCCAGCCGGTGTCCGGTGGGCGCGGGGCAAGGAAGCCGATGTCTTCCTCCGCCCCTTGGCGAATCAGCGCTTGACCAAGGGCGCTACCGCCGCCCAACAGCATTAGGCGCATTCGCATAGAGTCAACAGGTCCAATCCGAAGGGTTCAGCATGGCCGGGGCCACGAAAAGACTGACCATTTTGCGGGTTTATCGCACGTTAGTCACCCTTGCGGCGCAAGTTTCCCCTTCCCTTCTTCACTCGAACAAGGGGTAGCGCTGCGCGGCAAGGCCCGACCATGCCCGATCCAGCTCTGGCAGCCCCCAGGCTTCCGCGGTTTCGATCCGCACGATACGGTCCTCGCCGGTGGTGAGGTCGAGGCTTTGCGGCGCCAGCAATTGCCGCCGTTTGCAGTCCAGCAGCAGTACCACACGGGGCGCCAGCAGGGCGCCGTCGTTCTGCTCCGCCACTACCGCCAGGCGATCACTGGCCAGCCGCACCAGGGCGCCCACCGGGTATATCCCAACAGTGCGCACAAAGGCCTGGAAAAGGTGGGTATCGAAGTGCCCCTTCCAGGAGGCCATCTCTTTGAGCGAATGCGCCGGCCCCCAGGGTTTTTTGTACGGCCGAGCGGAGGTTACCGCGTCGTACACGTCACAAATGGCCGCCATCCGCGCCATCGGGCTGATGGCCTCCCCTTGCAGCCCATGGGGGTAGCCGGTGCCGTCGTATTTCTCGTGGTGATGCAGGCAAACGTCGATCGCTGCCACGCTCAAAAAGCCACTACGGCGCAGAATGTCCAGCCCACCCAAGGGGTGTGCGCGAATGACCTGAAACTCGTCGTCCGTGAGGCGGCCGGGCTTGTTCAGAATGTCCAGCGGGATCGCCATCTTGCCAATGTCATGCAACAGGCCAGCGGTGCCAGCTTCGAGCACATCAGCATCGGCCTGGCCAAGCTGGCGGGCCAGGGCCACCATCAGGCCGCACACAGCCACCGAGTGCATGTAGGTGTATTCGTCCGCCGTCTTCAGGCGGGCGAGGCTGATCAACGCATGAGGGTGGCGCATGACCGACGCGGCAATTTCTTCGACCACCGCAACGGCAGCCTCATTACTGATGGCCTGGCCCAGGCGAGCGTCGTTGAACATGCTGGCCACTGCCCGCTTGGCCCGGGCACACACGGCGAGGGCCTGGTCCACTTCAGCCTGCAAGCCAATCGAGGGCGCAGGCGGCGGCTGCACGGCTGCCACGCGCGGTTCCACATCCAGGCCCTTGGACGTGTCGATGTACACTTCAGCAATACCGCTGGCCAGAATACGCTCAAGGTCCACAGGGTGTTGGACCTTGAAACCTACCTTCCACAGCGACTGGGTAATGCCACTGCCTACGGCCTCATGTAAAAACATGCCGACGGTCAGCTCGGTGACTGAAATTTTTCGAATCATAGCGGGCACCACGTGGTCTCTTCGCTGTATCGGCGACTCAAGGCGTTTTAATAGCATTTGCCGCCACGGTCCGACGAGCCGCAGGCCTTTGGGCGGGCCGCCCCGATACGCGACCTCCCGGCTGTGAAACAATCCCGGGCCAAGCGCCGTGGAGGCTTTGATTCCAGGGTTCACTTCACCGCCATGCACACCACAGTTGTGCCGAGGTTCATGATGTCCGCAATGCTGGGTGCTGAAATTCAGCACGCTGAACAGGCCAGGCTCGCCGCGCTTCGTGGCTTCGGTATTCTGGATACGCCGCGCGAAGCCGATTTCGACGACCTGGTGGCCCTCGCATCCCGCATTTGCGCCGCGCCTATTTCGGTAGTGAACCTGATCGAAGAGCACCGGCAGTGGTTCAAGGCCGAAGTGGGCCTTGGCATTCGCGAAACCCCGCTGGATGTTTCCATCTGCCGTCATGTGCTGCTGCAACCAGGCGTTACGGTAATCCGCGACCTGCGCGAAGACCCACGCATGCGTGAAAATCCACTGGTAACCGCCGAAGCCGGGCTGCGTTTTTACGCGGGCTGCCTGCTGGAAACCTCGGACGGGTATGGCATCGGTACCCTGTGCATCCTCGATACCGTTCCGCGCGAGCTCACGGACGACCAACGCTTTGCCTTGAAAACCTTGGCCAACCAGGTGATGACCCAGCTGGAGCTACGCCGCACGCTGCGGGTACAGGCAGACGTGCTGCGGCGTAACGAAACCTTGCTGGCCGAGGTGAACCACCGCACCAAGAACAACCTGCAATTGATCAGCAGCCTGATCCAGCTTCAACAGCGCCGCGCGACCCACGCGGAAACCCGTTCGGCGCTGCTGGACATGTCCGCGCGGATCGCCAGTATCGCCAGCGTGCATGAAAAGCTGTACCGCGCAGACGAAGCCGAGGCCGTAGATGCCGCCGCCTACATTGAAGGCGTGATCGACAGCGCCAGGGCGACGGCCCCTCAGGTGGCGTTCAACCTTCAGGCGCAACCCCTGCCGCTGTCGCTGGACAACGCCACGCCCTTGGCGCTGATCGCCAACGAGATGATCACCAATGCGTTGAAGTACGCGTACCCCGATGCACTTGCGGGGGTGGTGGATGTTTCACTGTTGGCCGCCGAAGGGGGTTTCTGCTTGCAGGTGCGCGATTACGGGCCAGGCCTGCCCCAGGGCCTCGACCCTCGCAAGGGGCGCTCGCTGGGCATGACCATCATGCGTTCGCTGAGCCGACAACTGAACGGTACGCTGCGTTTCGAGGCAGCGAACCCTGGTGTAGCGGCGTGCCTGGATTTTCCAGCGCCTGCCCCGGCGGCGAGCGTTTACCAATCGCCCGCACTACCGAACTGACCCTCAAGCCACGCCTTCAGGGCAAGCGTAGCGGCAGAGGCGAACTTGGCCGATGGCCGCACAAGGTAGATCCCGCCCCTGGCGCCCAGCTCCCACTCCGGTAACACCCTGACCAGCGCCTTGCTGGCCAGGCCCCGGCTGAACAGCCAGGCGCCCGCGCCAAGGATGCCCGTACCGGCCAATGCCGCGCTGAGCAGCGACTCGCTGTCGTTGGACACCAACGAGCCTTGCGGCCGCACTACACAGCGCTCGGTGCCTTTGAACAATTGCCAGTCGGGGTAGGCTGCAAGTCCGCTGAACGCCAGGCAGTTATGTTCCGCCAGCGCGGCCGGCGTGTGCGGCCAGCCGTGGCGCTCGATATAGGAAGGGGCTGCGCAGAGAATGCGACGGTGCTCGCCAACCCGGCGGGCCACCAGGCGGTTATCGTCCAGGTCGCCGATACGAATGGCCAGGTCAAAGCCTTCGCCGATCACATCCACAAAGCGCTCGCTGTAATCCACCGTGACCGTCACCCCGGGGTGCACGGCAAGAAAGGCTGGCAAACGAGGCGCCAGCCAAAGCCGCCCCATGGCCGCAGGCACGGCCAGGCGCAAATGGCCACCCACCTGCGCGGCGCCACTGGCGGCTTCCTGCTGCGCTTCGACCATCAGCTCGGTGGCCAGCCGCAAGCGTGCCACCAGCCGTGCGCCGGCATCGGTGAGGTGAACCTGGCGAGTGCTGCGTTCTACCAACCGAACGCCCAGCCGCGCCTCCATGGAGGCCACGCGCTTGGACACAATGGTTGCGTGCCGCTGCAAGTGCCGGCCGGCCGCCACGAACGAGCCCTGCGCCGCCACCGCGAGCAACGCGGCGATTTCATCCGTATGGCGGCTGTCGGGCGTGAGCACAGGCGGTTCCTTACCAAGGGGGCTGGCGGACTATACCCCAGCCCCACTCACGGGATCAGCAACAGCGTCCCCGACGTGCGCCCGCTTTCCAGATCGGCATGGGCTTGTGCTGCCTCATGCAGTGGGTAGGTGCGGCAGACGCGGGGCTGGATGATCCTCGCCTCCAAGGCCGCGAGCACGTCCTGGGCGCGGGCCTGATATTCGCCCGGGGTTGCCGTATGGGCCACGATGGAGGGCCGGGTGAGGAATAGCGAGCCCTTGGCGTTCAAGGTGCTGACTTCCACCGCCGCCGGCGCGCCGGAAGACGCCCCGAACGACACCATCAGGCCGCGTGGCTTGAGGCAATCCAGCGAGGCTGCAAAGGTGTCGCGGCCGATCGGGTCGTACACCACATCAGCCTTTTGGCCCTGAGTGAACGCCGCCACCTGCTCGGCGAGCGACGCGGCATTGAATACCAGCACCTCGTCGCAACCCAGCGCCTTGGCCTTGGCCACGCTCGCTTCGCGCGAAACCACCCCGATCACCGTCGCGCCCAGATGCTTGGCCCATGAGGCCATGATTGCCCCAAGGCCACCGGCCACGCCGTACAGCACCATGACGGTACCGGGCCCAACGGGATACGTGCTTTTGAGCAGGTACTGCGCGGTAATGCCCTTGAACAGCACGGCGGCGGCGTCTTCACAGCTGACCGAAGCCGGTAGCGGAACCAGCTTTTCTGCCGGCAGTACCCGGCAGCTGGCGTAGGCGCCCAACGGGCCGGTGGCATAAGCCACTCGATCACCTACCTTGGCCGAGGTAACGCCCTCGCCCACCGCGGCGACCACGCCCGCGCCCTCCAGCCCCAGGCCCGAAGGCAGGGGTACCGGCACGGCGCCGTTGCGCTGGGTGACGTCCAGGTAATTGATACCGATGGCCTGTTGGTCGATCAGCACCTGGCCCGGGCCCGGTGTGGGGCGGTCCTGCTCGTGGGCTTCGAGTACTTCAGGCCCGCCCGGAGCGGAGAACATAATGACGCTGACCATGAGTCGGCTCCTGTTAAGTGAGACCGACAGCATGATTGCTACGCACCAAGCACACTATTCCCTCCAAGTGCAGTTCATTGCTGCATGAAATGCACGGGTTCACCGGTGCCGCTAGATGAGCTCCTTACAGCGGTACCACAACATCCCCAGCGCCAACAGTGGCGAGCGCAGCCGTTTACCCCCAGGGAACGTCCGGTGCGGCACGCGCCCGAACAGGTCGACCGCGCGGCTCTCCTGCTCGGCGATGGCCTGGGCAATGATCCGCGCGGCAAAGTGCGTCACGTTAAGGCCGTGCCCCGAATAGCCCTGCGCGTAATAAACGTTCGGCGCGCTGGGCAACCGGCCGATCTGCGGGAAGCGGTTGGCGCTGATGCCGATCATGCCGCCCCAGTCGAATTCGATGCCCACACCCTTGAGCTGCGGGAATACCCGTTCCATTTTCGGCCGCATGTAATCGGCGATGTTCGCCGGATCGCGCCCCGAGTAATGGCACGCCCCGCCAAACAGAAGCCGATGATCCGCGGTAAGCCGGTAGTAATCGAGCGCAACACGCTGGTCGCACAGCGCCATGTTCTGCGGGATCAACGCCCTTGCACGCTCCTCACCCAAAGGCTCGGTCGCGATCACGTAGCTACCGGCCGGCAGCAGCTTGCCTTCGAGGGCCGGCTCAAGGTTTTCAAGAAATGCGTCACAGCCCAGTACCAAGTGGCTGGCCGTAACCTGGCCGTGGTCGGTGAACACCTGAACCTTCGGGCCTTTTTCGATACGGCGCACGAAGCTGCCTTCGTAGATGCGCACACCCTGCTTCTCGGCCAGCGCCGCCTCGGCCTGAATCAGCTTGAGCGGGTGCAAGTGGCCCGAGCCCATGTCGATCAGCCCGCCTTCGTAAACGTCGGAGGCCACCACTTCATGCAGGTTGCGCTTTTCCACCAGCCGCAGGGCATGTGGATAACCCTGCGCCTGAAGGTCATTCAGTTCCTCTTGCAGCCCCTGCCAATGGCGCGCGGTGTTCGCAAGGTCGCAATAGCCCCAGCGCAAGTCGCAGTCCAGGCCATTGCGCTCCACGCGCTGGCGCACGATGTCCACCGACACCGCGCCAGCATCGTGCAGGAAGCGTATGCCGTCCTGGCCGAGCAAATCGGAGAAGCGGCTCACATCGTGGCCCAGGCCGCGAATCAGTTGCCCGCCGTTGCGGCCACTGGCGCCCCAGCCGATTCGCTGAGCCTCCAGCAGCACTACAGACAAGCCACGCTCGGCAAGCTCCAGCGCGGTGTTCACGCCGGTAAAGCCGCCGCCGATTACGCAGACATCGGCGGTAACGTGGTTTTGCAAAGCCGCGCGCGGCGCTGCTGGCGGCACGGAGGCCGCGTAGTAAGAGCCGGTGTGCGGCAATGCGGTAGACATGAGCAATTCCTTCAACGGCCCGTGCGTTTAACGTCGATCCACTCACGGGTCATCAAGCGCATGACGTCCTTGGGGAGTTCTTTCGAGATATACAACTTGGCCATCACTTCAGGCGGCGGGTAAATGCCCGGGTTGCCGGTAATCTCTTCGCCCATCAGGGGATTTGAGGCCAGGTTGGGGTTGGCATAGCCCACAGTTTCGCTGATGTTGGCGATCACTTTCGGGTCTAGCACGTAGTTGATGAACGCCATGGCCTGGTCCGGGTGCTCGGCGTCCTTGGGCACGGCCAGCATGTCGAACCACACGTTGCCGCCTTCCTTGGGCACGGCGTAGGCCACGTTCACCCCGTTGTTCGCTTCCTTGGCGCGGTTCGCGGCCTGGATCACGTCGCCGGAATAACCGAACGCTACGCAGATGTCGCCGGTGGCCAGGTCGCTCACGTATTTGGACGAGTGGAAGTAGGTCACATAAGGTGCAACGGTCTTGAGCTTCTCCGCCGCGCGTTTGTAATCGGCGGGCGATTCGCTGCGCGGGTCCAGGCCCATGTAATTGAGCATGGCCGGGAACAGCTCATCCGGAGAGTCCATGAAGGACACGCCACACTGCTTCAGCTTCTTGATGTTCTCGGGCTCGAACAGCACGGCCCAGGAGTCGATCTTGTCGACGCCCAGTACCTTCTTCACCTTGTCCACGTTGTAGCCGATGCCGTTGGTGCCCCACAGGTAAGGCACGGCGTACTGGTTGCCCGGGTCGTTGGCTTCCAGTTGCTTCATCAACTGCGGGTCGAGGTTTTTCCAGTTGGGCAGTTTGCTGCGGTCCAGCTTCTGGAAGGCACCGGCCTTGATCTGCCGCCCCAGGAAGTGGTTGGACGGCACCACCACGTCATAGCCGGTGTGCCCGGTCACCAACTTGCCCTCGAGGGTTTCGTTGGAGTCGAACACGTCGTAGGTCGGCTTGATGCCGGTGGCTTTTTCGAAGTCTTCGAGGGTGGTCGGGCCAATGTAGTCCGTCCAGTTGTAAATCTTCACGGTGCCGCCCTCGGCATGGGCCTGGGCAATGGCGCCGATCAATACCGCCGGCAAACAAAACGCAGCAACAACTGACTTCATGGTGCCTCCAACAAGGGTAGGAAGGTGGGCCCGGTCAAACACTCATCATCAGGAACTCACGCTCCCACGAACTGATGACCCGCTTGTAGTTTTCGTGCTCCGCGCGCTTTACCGCGGCGTAGCCCTGAACGAATTTAGCCCCTAATACGCGGCTTAGCGCGGCGCTGCCTTCCATGCGCTCCAGGGCGTCTTCGATGGTCAGCGGCAGGCGCAGGTTGCGGCGCTCATAGCCTCGGCCCTGCACGGGCGCGCTCGGCTCGCAGCCTTCCATCATGCCCAGGTAGCCACACAGCAAGCTGGCTGCAATCGCCAGGTAGGGGTTGGCATCGGCGCCCGGCAAACGGTTTTCCACCCGGCGCGCTTGCGGCGTAGAGCCCGGCACGCGCAGGCCCACGGTGCGGTTTTCCTCACCCCACTCCACGTTCACTGGGGCAGACGTATCCGGCAGGAAGCGGCGGAACGAGTTGGCGTTCGGCGCGAACAGCGGCAGCACTTCGGGGATGTAGCGCTGCAGGCCACCGATGTGGTGAAGGAACAGGGCGCTGGCCTCGCCTTCAGCGGTGCTGAACACGCTTTCACCGGTGTTGATGTCTACCACGCTCTGGTGGATGTGCATGGCGCTGCCTGGCTCGTCGGTGATCGGCTTGGCCATGAAGGTAGCGGCGACGTTGTGCTTGAGCGCGGCCTCACGCATGGTGCGCTTGAACACGGTGATCTGGTCCGCAAGGTCGAGGGCATCGCCGTGACGGAAGTTGATTTCCATCTGCGCTGGGCCGTCTTCGTGGATCAGCGTGTCCAGGTCCAGGCCCTGGGCTTCGCACCAGTCGTAGACATCTTCGAACAACGGGTCGAACTCGTTGGCCGCCTCGATCGAGAAGGATTGCCGCCCGCTTTCCGGCCGGCCGGAACGGCCCAAGGGCACTTGCAGCGGCAAGTCCGGGTCATCGCAACGCTGTGTAAGGTAGAACTCCATCTCCGGGGCCACCACTGGGCGCCAGCCTTGCTCGGCGTAAAGCGCCAATACCTTTTTCAACACGTTGCGCGGCGACAGCTCAATGGGGTTGCCATAACGGTCGAAGGTGTCGTGGATCACCATCGCAGTCGGCTCGATGGCCCAAGGCAGCACATACGCGGCTTGGGGATCGGGACGGCAGGTCATGTCGATGTCGGCGGGGTCCAGCAGGCTGTAATAGATGTCGTCGTCGACATAGTCGCCGGTCACCGTTTGCAGCAGCACGCTTTCAGGCAAGCGCATGCCGTGCTCATCGAGAAACTTGTTGGTGGGCAGGATCTTGCCGCGGGCAATGCCGGTCAGGTCGCTGACCACGCATTCCACTTCGGTGATGCCGTAAGTTCTTAACCACTCGGTGAGGGGGGCTTTGACGCTGCTGTTCATGTGGCCTCTGCCATCTTCTAGGCGATTGTGCGGGTGCGCCGGCGCGCTGCCGGTTCGCTGAGGCCATGCTGGGGGATGGGCGCGCGAGCGGTCTATCCACTTTCGCCGTTTGTGTTCGCCCTTTTTTGGTGCGGTGGGTAACACCTTGTCGCGGGCAAGCCCGGCTGCTACGGTGACGGCCTCCCCTTCAATACAAAATGTGTCTCCATGTCGGTCAAGGTCGTAGATACCGTTGCCGCGGACCAACAAGGCGCCTCCAACACCGGCTGGCACCTGCACTACGCGCAGATGTCGGCGGGGCAGTTCAAGGGCCGCCTGATCGAAGCCGAACTCGGCGGCGTTCAGGTATACGAAGAGCACATGAACACCCGCATCGAGCAGTACTACAAGGCACCCGGCGATGCCTTGGTGTTCAGCTTCGACATGGCCGATGCCGCGCTATACCTGCTCGATGCCAGCACCCAGAACTTGTGGATTACGCCAGAGAATTACCGGGAAATCGCGGTGGTAGTGCCCACGGGCCAACTACGGGCGCTGAACCTGCATCGCACCTTCGAAGACCTGCTGCTCACCCCGCTCAAATCCAGCCATGGCGCCGTGTTCATGGGTTGGCTCAGCGCCATGCTCGGGCGTATCGCCGCCACCGCCGACGAAAACGCCGAGACCAGCGCGCTCCTCGCCGAGCAGTTGGCGGACGACTGCCTGTTCGTACTGGAACAATCCGCCCAGGCGCAGCAGTCCTCGACCATCCACCGGGTGCGAAAGCACAGGCGCATCGTGCAGCAGGTGTTCGACCGTGTAAGCGCTTACCCCACCGAACAGTTCAGCGCGGTGGAATTGGCCGAAATCGCCGGCGCCTCTTTCCAGCAACTACGTCTGGCCTTCGCCGAATGCGTAGGCATGCCGCCTACGGTGTGGTTGCGGATGCGCAGGCTCAACCTGGCGCGCCAAGCGCTGTTGGCAGCGGGGCCGGGGGATACCACCGTGGCCGAGGTTGCGATGAGCTATTCGTTCTGGCACTTGGGTAGGTTTGCGCAGGCGTATCGAGAGTTGTTTCTGGAGTGCCCGGGGGAGACGTTGGGGCGGGTTAGGTGAGGGGGGTTGGAGACTAGGCCGCTTGGTGAGGTTTTTATTTCAGGGTTGTTCCCTGGCGCGGGAGGCGCAGGGCTTCGATAGAAAGCGGTGTGGGCGGTGCTGCCGCTGCGGTCGCACTACCTGGCCAGCGCTCAAGGAGCGGGAAGATCATACCCGCCCCTTTCAATACTCTTATAGACCGAAGGCCCAGTCACGCTTACGTCCAGGCAAGTGAGAGTAAGATTAAATTTATCACTCGTTATAAATACACGAACTCCTCCATCGCCCATCTCAAAATTTATCTTTGCTACTATATTAGCCGCCAAACCGGATATCGAAAGCTCAGTGACGCCAAAGCAATATATTCCCATTCTGCACCGATTGAAATCCTTTCCCCATTTCTCCGGGGCATTGTCTGGCAACAGATCTACAAGATCGAACCCCACATTTACCGTCGGCCCCTCTCTATCTACATGAACGTCAAATATATCTATCTTACCAACTTCTGGTGGACTAGAAAAATGCGCCGCAAAAGCTCATTGCATGGAATATCCGTCCAGTTCATTTTCTTTCCTAATAACTGTAATGGTCCTCTTAAACACTTACCTATTATTCCAACACAGACTGACCTTAATCAATCCCCAGGCTTACTCCAATAACTTAAATTCTCGAGAAAACTTTCCATATCGTCCACGCCACCCTCTCCCAGCTCGCTATCGAATTTTTCGCAAATCAGTTTGCGCACTTGGGACAAGCGGTCTGCAACAGAGTTCTTATCTAGAAAATTAGTTGTTTTTTTTCATAGGCGCTCCTGTCGAGCACCTCATTTGTATCGCCATGATAGTAATATCTAGCGATGTTACACAACGAAATAAGAATGTACTCAACCTGTGAAATAATTTCTAAAGCCTGCTCCCCGGTAAACTGAATAACTTTATTTTCCTTTAACATTCTATTTCCTTTCACTATTTTAAGATTCAGCAAATCGACGCCTCCTCGCACTGTCAATTCTTTAGTGTGATAACGTGGATTTGTTTTCCACTCCAATCTATTCGCGGCACATCCGTTGCTACGTGGTCTCTACCCCTTCCTTTTTTCATATCACACTTAACTTCAGCCCCCAACTGACTGAGAGACTTATTCTTAGCGGGCGCTACATATACACTCGATCATTATGCCGATTTTAACTGTTAATTAAGATTTTTTTCATTTCAATCGCGGCATATTTCTTGGGCCGCACTCTCAAAAATCTTCAGCTCCGTCCAAGTAAACCACACAACGGTGGAACATTAGACTCTCGAATACCAACTCAATGCTCCAAGAGCCGTTAGATTGACTCAATAGATAGCCATCAGCACACTCAGCTATAGAGAAATCGGCGTAAGCAGCCTTCTGGATATTGATCACAGTCAGACTTTTCACCGTTACACCAATCGCTTTTATTACAATAGTATTGTAGTCCTCACCCCACTCCCCCCACTTAGGGATATTAATAGCAGGTTTTTTCCTGACATGAATACCAAGCTCTGTACTTCCAAATGAATCTACTGAGACTTGCGCAACAACTATCTTCTCAGAAATCCCATCGGGGAAAATCCGGTCGAGAAACTCTTTGTGGTGCACAACATCCAATAAGTTCATTTATGTCTCCACGGAAAGTTGTAGTGTCCATGCGTACCAGAAACATCCCCGGTTTTTGTGTTATTCCAGGGACGAACATTGAAATGTGGTTCCGCACCATGTGAAGGCGTGGCCTTGCTATGGCCGAGGCTATGTTCCTGAATAATTACCTTCTCACCTTTTCGATTGACATAATGATACTGGCGCGTCTCTATAGGCAACCCATATTTACCCAGGATTGGTTTCCCATAGCCATCCTCTAAATAAGGCTTACTTATACTCGGACTCTGGCCATTAGGTATCCCCGCATCCCTTTTCGCTTGTCTAAACGCATCCCGGCGGCTTACACCTTCATAACTCGTCTTCTTGTTCGGCCCACACGCTGACCACCCCCAAGGATCCACCCACCCCACCGGGCTCGGCACGTACTGGTAGAGGTTGTCCCCGCCCAGCAGCCCGATCGGGTCCTGGGTGGTGAAGCGGCCGACCTCGGGGTCGTAGTACCGGAAGGTATTGTAGTGCAGCCCGGTTTCGGCATCGAAGTACTGGCCCTGGAAGCGCAGGTGCTGTTCCACCGTGTTCACGGTGAGCGCGTCGATCTCGCCCCAGCAGCGGTAGCGGGCCTGCCAGACGATCTCGCCGTCGGCGTTGGTCAGTTCCAGCGGGGTGCCGATGACGTCGGTGTGGAAGTAGTACACCTGCTGAGCTTCGCCTTCGACCTGATCGACCCGGGCCAGGGGCGCGTAGCTGTCGGGCTCGTAGAGGTAGAGCCGGCTGGCCGTCGGGGTGTCTTCGCGCAGCAGGCGCAGGCCTTGCCAGAGGAAGCGGGTGGATGCGGTGTGGCCGCCGCGCTCGCTGTGCTTGGCCACGCGCCGGCCGAGGCTGTCGTACTGGTAGCGGCCGGTGCTGTGGTGTTGGCCGTTGCGCCAGGTGTCGGCGCGGACCAGGCGGTTCTCGCAGTCGTAGGTGAAGTGCTGCAGCTGGGTGTGCCCGCTGCGCTTTTCGATCAGGTTGCCCCAGGGGTCGTAGCGGTAGGTCTGGTCGCGCCAGTGGGCCAGGCGGTTGTCATTGACCTGGGCGAACACCGGGGCGGTGTAGTCCAGGCGGTTGGCGGCGGCGTCGTAGCGGAAGGCTTCGCTGTCCAGCGGGTGCCCGGTTTCGCGGCCCAGCAGCTGGCCGCGGGCATCGTGGAGGTAGCGGGTTTCGCCGCGCAGGTTATCGAGCACGCGGGTGAGCTCGCCGGCGCGGTCGTAGGTGTAGCGGCGGTGGATCGGGTTGTAGGGGTGGTCGACCAGCAGGCTGAGGCTGGCATCGCCCAGCACGCCGGCGAGCTTGTCGGCGGGCAGGGTCGAGGCGAACTGCCAGGCGCGACGGCCCAGGGCGTCATGGCCAAAGCAGCTGGTGAGGCGGCCCTGGGTGCGGTAGACCTCGCGGTGCAATGTGTCCCTCTGAACGTCGCTGATCACCTGGCCGTCGAGGTTGAGCTGGTGCAGGTGGCCGCTGCCGTAATACAGGTGGTTGAGCTGCTGGCCGCCGGGCAGGCCGAGGGTGGTGAGGTTATGCAGCGCGTCGTAGTCGTAGCTGAGGGTGCCCTGGGGGCTGGATTCGCGGGTCAACCGGCCGAGCGGGTCGTAGGCAAAACCGAGGGTTTCTTCGCTCACGCCCCGCCGCTTGCCGCAGGCGGTGGGCGTGCGGGCGATGGCCACCACCCGGTCGGCGCTGTCGTAGGTGTAGGCCAGGCGGGCGTCATCGGTGACCCTGGCCTGCAGCCGGCCAAGGGTGTCGCGTTCGAAGGTGGTACTGCGTTCGGGGCGCTCGCCCTGCTCGCCGTGGCCGATTTCCGTCAGCTCGGCCAGTTGGCCACCTAGGGTGTAGCGAAAGCGCCGGGTGAGCCGGTCGATGCGCTGCTCTTCGATCAGCCGGTCGCTGGCGTCGTAACAGAAGCGGTAGGCGGCGTTGTTTTCGTTGATCAGTGCGCTCAGGCGCTGGGCCGCGTCGTAGGTGTATTCGGTGCGCTGGCCGCTGGGGGCCTGGCGGCCAATGGGCAGGCCGCGGGCGTTGCGCTGCAGGCGGGTGAGCTGGCCCTTGCCGTTGGCGTGGCTCAGCAGCTGGCCATGGACGTTGTAGGTAAAGGTTTCGTGGCTGCCATCGGGGTGGTGGAGGCGCAGCACGTCGCCCGTGGCGTTGCGCTCGAAGGTGGTGGTGTGCCCCTGCGCATCAGTGATGGCTGTGAGCTGGTCGCGTTCGTTGTAGCCGTAGACGGTGGCGTGGCCGGAGCAGTCCTGGTAGCGCACTACCTGAGCGCAGGCGTTCCACCACAGGTGGGTGCGCTGGTGGTGGGCATTGATGATGGTGTGCGGCAGGCCGTCAGGGCTGTTGAGGTATTCGGTGGCCTGGCCCAGGGGGTCGATCTCGCCGATCAGATGGCCCTGGTTGTCGTAGTCGGCCACCCGGCAGGTGCCGTCGGGGTAATCGACCTGGCGCACCCGGGTGCTGAGAAAGTGGTAGCGGTAGCGGGTGCTGCGCCCGAGCGGGTCGGTTTCCTCGGTCAGCCGGCCGTGCTCGTCGTAGGCCAGGGTGAGGCGGTTGCCGTCGGGCAGGGTCAGGCCGGTGAGGTTGCCGTAGGGGTCCAGGTCGATGGCGTAGCGCTCGCCGTCAAGGTCGGTGCTGGCCACTACGCGGTGACCGGCGTCGTAGTGCACTTGGGCCTGTCGGCCGAGCACGTCGGTGACGGTGGTGGTGCGCGCGGCCAGGTCGTAATGGAAGTGGAAGCGTTCGCCGTCGCTGGTCCAGTGCTCCACCACCCGTGGCTGGCCGCCGAGCACCGCGTAGCGGTAGTGGCAGCTCAAGCCCAGGCCATTGTCGTGGCGGATCATCCGGCCGTCGTCGCCATAGCCGAAGCGGCGCACCAGGTCGCCATTGCGGTTGACCACGTCGAGCAGGTGCCCGGCGGCGTCGTAGCGGTACTGCACCAGGGTTTCCACGGCGCGGTCGCCGTCGATGCGCCTGACCTCGGTGAGCCGGCCCAGGGGGTGGTCGTAGTGCAGGTGCACGCGCTGCCCGCCGGTGGCGGTGAGGTCGGTCAGGCGTCCGTCGGCGTGGCGGGTGAAGTGCAGGTAATGGCCCTGGGCGTTCTCGATGCGCTGCAACGGCACGGGGACGTCGTCATCGGGCACCTCGCCGAAATGGAAGAACACATCGTCCAGGGTCTGCAGCAGGTAGCGCCCGCCCGCGGTGCGTACCAGGTACAGCTGTTCGTGGGGGTTGAAGATGCGCTGGTTGGGCTCGAGGGTGACAAAGGGCACGCTGCGGCCCTGGCTGTCGCTCAGGTAGAGAAACGACCCGCAGCGGCTCAGGCTCTGTTCCCAGGGCAGCACCCAGCCACGGCCCAGCGCGCCAACGGCGGCAATGTCGCTGGCATAGAAACGCGACCACTCGATCGGCATCAGCCCGGGCAGTACGAAGTCGGTTTCCTCGGGCAGCAGCTTGCGCCCGGTGGTGGTGTCCACCGGGTGGCCGAACTGGCCGCCCAGTACCCTGGAGGCCAGCGGCGCCAGGCCAAAGCGCACCAGCGCATCGCCGGCCAACACTCCGGCCAGAAAGCGCCCGGCACAGGGCAGCGCGGCCTTGATGCCCTGTTGCAGCCCCCGCTTGAAGACGCTGCGCACCACGCTGGCGCCGCCGGCGATGCCCATCAGGATGTCCGTGGAGTAGCGCAGCCAGGCAGGCACTTCGTCAGTGATCGGCAGGTAGGTGCGGGTGCCGCCACCGATGAAGGTGTTCGACGAGCCGCCGGCGATGCGCGCACCGCAGCTGAGCCGGTCGCCCTTGCGCGCCGCGGCCTGGCCGTTGATGAGCACCGTGGGCGAGCCTTCGGCCACCTGCACGGTGGGCGGATGCTGGTCGCACAGGGCGATGCTGTGTTCGACATGGGCTGCGGGCCGGCCATTGATGAATATGTCCGGTGAGCCTGATTCGATGACCCCCGCCGCCGAGCTGCACAGGCTGCCCAGCGACTCCCCCGCCGCCGCCAGGCTGGACCCGGCCACGCCGGCGGCCATGGCGATCAGAAAGCCGCCCAGGCCGCCGGTGGCGAAGGTGAAGGCCACGGCAGTGACCAGCGCAACGCCGGCCACCGCGCCAAGGACCAGCCCGGCCAGGGCGCCGGTATGTTCGATGCCGTCGTAGAGGCGGGCTGCTGCGAGCATCCGGCTACTCCTGCTCGCCAGCGCCAGTCGGATCGTTTTGATCCAGACCGCGTGGGGTGAAGCTGGCCAGCAGCTGGTCCCACTCGCAACGCTGCTGTGCAGTGAAATCTGTCTGGGAAGTGCAGGCGAACACCAGTACCCGGCCGCAGCCGGTGAAGAACGCTGCCTGGCGCTGGTGAATCGGGCGCTTGCTATTCAGGTAATAGGCATCGATCTGCAGCCCGGCGACAGGTGCAGCAACTCCAAGAAGCACCTCGCGCTGTTCGAGCACGGTGTAGCCGGGCAGCTTGGCGGCGAGTTGTTTGAGCTGACGCTTCAGGTAATCGGCCAGGTCCTCGCCCTGCAGGTGGGTGTCTCGGGACAAAGTAATGCTCAGTGGGCCAGGCACGCTGGCGCCGAGCACGAACATGTTGACGGTACGGTCTTGAAAACCTTCAGGCAGCCAGAAGCTTCCTTCCTGGCAGTGATAGTCCATGTTAAAGGCTGTTCTTTTGAACGAATGAAAAGGCGTCAGCAGGCCGCCAGGCCTGCAAGCAAATGCTCGAAATCCAGCGGCCAGCTTTCCAGCGACGGGTTTTGAGGGTTGAAGACGCAGTGGATGCCCAACCATTGCCGTTCCTGCCGACCGGCCAGAGGGACAAGCGCGCCCAGCAGACGGCCGTGCCGCTCTAGCTCGCCATCAGAGAAATGGAAATCCAAGGTAAGGGCCTTGTTACCCGCCAAGCTGCCCAGGCCTTCGCGAATCACACGCAAGCCCAGGTAGCGCTGGCGCAAACCCGTCAACGCCGCAGCGAAAACTTCGTCCAGGGACTGCTGCTTCGGCACGGCCTGGCGCTGTATGTAAACCTTGCCAGGCTCGTTGCCGACCAATACGGTGGCGTCAATTTCGCTGACCACGGCGCCGACGGGAAAGGCGAACCTGAAAGCTCCAAAAGTGAAAATGCTCGGGGCATCGCTAAGGGCGACTGCGTTCGGCTTGCTCACCCTTGGTGCCATGGGTTCCGGTGACACGGCTGGCTGCGGACGTGAATCCGTAGCGAAAGGGGCTGGCTGGGACAGACGGTCGTAGATACTGGTACGGATCATGGAAAGTTAATCGCTCACCCGAACCAGCTCGTCGGTGTAGATCTCCTCACCTCTCCGCCCAACCACGATTGCCCTTCGCGGGCCGTGAATAGCCGGGCAAGAAGTGGCGAGCGACGACCGGAAAGGATCGTCTACTTCATAGAAGCCGCCCAGCCGGGCCAGCCTGGGGAATGCTCGCATACCAATGTCGCTGGGGAAGGGTGCGTAACCGGAGCCAAGCATGCCGGGCTTACGGTCACCGCCGTAGGGGTTGGCTGCGGTGCACACAAATCTCCGGTCAACCATGGCGGCATACCTCGGAGCGAGCGGCGAAAATGATGTGACGAGCCCGGCTCATGCTGATCTCCCTGAAACTTGAAGGACTGAACTGCCCTACCCGTTTCGTATGGGGTCGCGGGCAAGCGGCACCAGGCGTCCTGCCCCTTGGCTTGAAGGGACAAACGATACCGTCACTTGGAAGGGAGTCAATTCTGGATCCGGCGAGAAAGCTGTAGTAATCGCGCGGGCATGTGCACGTTAAAGCAGGCAGCCGGGCCCGCCTACGGAAAAGCCCGTAATTGCTGGCAAGCGCCCTACTCTGATCGTATTTGCCTTATGCACTATCTTGAAATAATTATTTACGATTAGGTAAAAAGCGTTACAACTTCGAACAATGTTGGATATATCCACAAACTAAGCATCGAATCTTCCTCGTTTCCTACAGAGCTACTTTTGCTTACAAATTTTCTACCTGGCTTTTTGGACCTGCCAGTCTTGCTGCAGAGCCCTTAGTTTGCGGATTTCAGCAAAGCGAGTTGAGCGTTATTGAACGAAGATGGCAAAAAGACAGGGGTTGCAATCAGTCGCTTCACAGGGAAATATGCGCCTCCTTGCGAGAGGCATAAGATAGTGGATGCCAAGAGTATCTGGACTTGAACGGAAGCTCGGCGGCGCGCCTTGCTCCTGATGAGGGCTCTAACCCACTCGGCGCCCAGGACCGACCAGCAAACGATTTGCAGCGACTTGCTCGCATTGGAGATGACGATGGCGAAGAAGGAAAGTACTCAACACAAGCTCAACCGTGTTCGTGCCCCCAGAGTGCATATCACGTACGACGTGGATATCGGCGACGCTCAGGAAAAGAAAGAGCTGCCATTCGTTGTGGGCGTGCTGGGTGATTTCTGCGGAAAGCCGCTTGAAGCATTGCCGAAGCTGAAGAACCGCAAATTCGTTTACATCGACCGCGACAACTTCAACGGGGTGCTAAAGGGCATCAAGCCGCGCCTGAGCTATAGGGTGGAAAATACATTGGCCAAGGATGGGAGCCAATTAGGGATAGAGCTCAACTTCAATCGCATGGAAGACTTCGAGCCGCAGAACGTGGTCAAGCAAGTCGAGCCCTTGCGAAAATTTCTTGAAGTGCGAAACAAGCTGGCAGACCTGCGCAACAAGATGGGCGGCAACGACAAGCTGGAAGAGCTGCTGATGGACGTGCTGCAAAACACCGAGAAACTCAAGGAGCTTGGACAGGAATTCGGCAGAGCGGCCGTCGACGGCGAGTCAGCAGGAGCGTGATCATGAACGACAAACCAGACATGAGCGAACAGGGCACAACTTTTGTATCGGCCCAACCGCTCGCGCCTCATTCCCCCCTCTTGGATAGCATCATTTCCGAAAGCCGCGTGGCCCGGTCCGACACCGAGCGTAGCCGTACCCGGGATCTCATCGGCGAGCTGGTAGGACAGGTCCTGGAAGGCGAACTTACCCCCAACAAGGATTTGATCGCGGTGCTGGATGCGCGGATCGCCGAGATTGACGCGATGCTGTCCGAACAGATGAACGAGATCATGCACTCACAGGAATTCCAACGACTGGAAGCTTCCTGGCGAGGCATGAAGTACCTCGTGGACCAGACCGAGACCAGCACCACATTAAAGGTGCACTTGCTGAACGCCTCCAAGAAAGACCTGGTACGTGATCTCAAATCAGCCTCCGATTTCGACCAGAGTGCATTGTTCAAGAAAATTTACGAAGAGGAATACGGCACGTTCGGTGGTGCGCCTTTCGGCATGTTGCTGGGGGACTATGAATTCACCCGCAGCCCCGAGGACATGTATCTCCTCGAAGAGATTTCCCATGTAGCTGCCGCAGCTCATGCGCCTTTTATCTCGGCGGCATCGCCGGAGCTATTTGGCTGGGATTCGTTTACAGACATGTCTGGCCCGCGGGACTTGGCGAAGGTCTTCGACACGGTCGAATACACCAAGTGGAAGTCCTTCCGCACTTCGGAGGACTCCCGCTATGTAGGCTTGACACTCCCCCATGTACTCGGGCGCCTGCCCTACGGGCCGGAGACCGCCCCAGTCGAAGAATTCAACTTCGTTGAAAGCGTCGATGGCCGAGACCACGGCAAGTACTTGTGGATGAATGCGGCCTATGCACTGGGCACCCGAGTAACCAGCGCCTTCTCCCGCTACGGCTGGTGCGTTGCCATTCGCGGGGTGGAAGGCGGAGGTTTGGTCGAAGGTTTGCCGACTCACGCCTTCAAGACGGACGACGGCGAAATCGCGCTCAAGTGCCCGACTGAAATCGCAATTACCGACCGCCGTGAAAAAGAGCTTTCCGACTTGGGTTTCATCCCATTGGTGCATTGCAAGGGCACCGACTATGCAGCGTTCTTTGCCACCCAGTCGGCACAGAAACAGAAGCACTACAACACGGACCTTGCTAATGCGAACGCACGGCTTTCCGCGCAATTGCAATACATCTTCGCTACTTCGCGTATTGCCCACTACATGAAAGCCATTATGCGGGACAAGGTTGGCAGTTTCGCCTCGCGCAAGGATGTCGAGCGCTTCCTGAATAAGTGGCTGGCCAACTACGTGCTGCTGGATGACACCGCCAGCCAGGAAGCCAAGGCCAAATTCCCACTGCGCGAAGCGCGTTCCGAAGTGGCTGAAGTCCCCGGCAAGCCAGGCGTGTACAAGGCTGTGACATACCTGCGCCCGCATTATCAATTGGACGAGCTGACTGCATCCTTGCGGTTGGTAGCGGAGCTGCCGCAATCGACCCGCGGCTGAACATGACCACCGCCAGGAAGGCACCATGAGTAGTCAATATAAGCTGTTGCCATCCCTGCTGGATCGGCTACTGGACGATCATCCCCAGCGGGCTGGCGAAACGGCTTCACAACGTTTGTGTTCGCTTGCCGACTATAAAGCCAGTGTAGTGCGTGACCTGGAAATCCTGGTGAACACGCGCCAATCCCTGGTCGCTGATAAATTGAAAGATTTTCCTCAATTGGCTGGGACCGTCCTCGAATACGGGATGCCAGACTTCATCAGCAAAAGCGTACTTGATCCCCAAGACCGTTTAGTTATCCAGCAGGAACTGGAGAGGGCCGTCAGCCTCGGGGACCGCCGGTTCAGCAGCGTGAAGGTGCAATTGCTCGCGCAACAAGCGAGCCGGCGCACGCTCACGTTCCGCGTAGACGCCGTGCTGCGCTTGCAGGACGTTTCCAGGCAGGTGTCTTTCGATGCGGTGCTACAGGTCAACACTCAAGAATACAAAGTGCAAAACCTCAACTGATGATCGACGATCTGCTCCCCTACTACGAAAAAGAACTGTCGCACCTGCGTTTTCTCGGCCAGGAGTTCGCGAGCCAGTACCCGAAAATCGCCTCCCGGTTGTTGATCCAGGGCGATAGTTGTGAAGACCCTCACACCGAGCGCCTGATACAGGCTTTCTCCTTCCTGTCGGCACGGGTGCATAAAAAGCTGGACGACGAGTTTCCGGAAATCGTCGAATCATTTCTCGAGGTCCTGTATCCACATTACCTGCGCCCTACCCCCTCTATTTCCATCGCGCAGATAAACCTCGGCACCCTAGAGAAAGTCACCGAAGGCTACCGAATCGAGCGGCATACGGAATTACACGCCAACCCGATAGATAAAGTGGTGTGCAAGTTTCGCACTTGCTATCCGGTGGAGCTCTGGCCAGTGGCAGTATCCCAGGCAACTTTCGTGGAACTGGAGCGTTCGGCGTTCAACGGCCACAGTGCCGACCTCGTCGCTCGCTTGCGCTTGGGCCTTGCGGCTACATCCGACACGCTCCTGGGCCAGATGCCACTGACGCAACTGAGGTTTTTCCTCGACGGCGAAAGCTCGCTGATGCAGCAGTTATACGAACTGCTGTTCAACAACCTGGCCAGGGTCACTCTGGCTTATGAGGACCAGGGGCACCCTCGAGAGGTCGCCTTACCTCTGGACGCGTTGAAACCCGTAGGTTACGGATTGGATGAGGGCTTGGTGGACTACTCCGAGCGCTCGTTCCCGGGTTACCGGCTTCTACACGAATACTTCACGTACCCCGACAAGTTCATGTTCTTCGACCTGGGTGGTTTCGACAGGTTGGCGGGGAAAGCGCTGAAGGGGGTAGAGGTCAATTTTTATTTCTCGAAGTACGACCTCGGCGATCGTCTGGCCAGGCTCGCTCAAAACCTGGGCCGGAACAATTTCAAGCTCAACTGCACGCCCATCATCAATCTGTTCCGGCAGCAGGCCGAACCTATCAAGCTGACTCATACCCAGCACGAATATCCGGTAAAGCCGGATGTACGTCTCCAGAGTGCCGCAGAGGTGGTGTCCATTGATCGCGTACGGCGTATCAAGAGGGTTGGGGAGACGGATCAGGTCGACATTTGCCATTCGTTCTTCGAGCCACGAGGTGAACGTGGTCCGAACGCCAGCTACTGGGTCGCTCGCAGGCGGCCGACGACGATACATCGGTGCGAGGGCACCGATATGTTCATTCGGGTGGTGGATCAGGACCTGGACCTGCTTAGTGCCAGCAATGACGCGCTCAGCCTGCGCCTGACCTGCAGTAATCGCGACCTTCCCGCGCTGCTGCCATTCGGCACCGAATGCGGAGATTTCGATATTCCTTTCAACTCGGTCGTATCGCACATTCGCTGCCTGCGCAAACCCACCTCGGCAGTCCGAGTACCTCTGGGCAATGGGTTGATCTGGCGGCTTGTCGCCCATCTGTCCCTCAACCATATGTCGTTGGTAAGCCATGGCCGCGATGTGCTGCTTGAGCTGTTGTCGCTGTACAACTACCGCAACGCTTCAGCCGTTCGCAAACAGATCAATGGCATTGCGGCGGTGGACAGTGAACCCGCAGTGGCACTTATCGGCCATCCACGCCCGAGCTTCGTTCGTGGAGTGGGCATCACCCTGACCTTCGATGAAAGCCAATACACCGGTAGCGGCGTGTTCCTGTTCGGCAGGGTGCTGGACCATTTCTTTGGCCAGTACTGCAACGTGAACAGTTTTACCCAGTTGACGCTACGTACCCTGCAACGTGAAAAGAGAGTGGTCCAATGGCCAGCCAGAACCGGCGATCAACCCCTGGTCTGATCGACCAGGCCAAGACGGAACCGCACCGATTTGAGTTCTTCCAGTTGGTGCGCTTGCTGCGCTTGCATTACTGCCAGATGGAGCGCACTGATCCGCAAGCCGGGCGGAACAATGACCCGTTACGGTTCCGGTCATTATTATCGCTCAACTTCCCTGCCAGCGAAGTAAGCGACCTGCGCTTTGATCCGGAGACCCTATCGTCTCCAGTGGGCCTGCCGCTGACCGAAGTGCAGGTCACGTTCATGGGTTTGGTCGGCCCTTCCGGCGTACTACCGCAGCCTTACACCGAATTGCTGATGGAGCGGCATATCCAGCACCGCGACGACGCGGCCCATGCGTTCCTGGACCTGTTCACGCACCGGCTGACTTCGCTGTTCTACGAAGCCTGGCAGAAATACAAGTTTCACATTGAATACGAGCGCAACGGTCGTTCGGCATTTGATCGCTACCTGCTCAACCTGACGGGCTTCGGTCCGGTAGCCCAGCAACGAAAACTCAATGGGGAACGCACCTCCTTGCGATGCGAGTTGTTCAGTTATTTCTCCGGGATGCTCACTCAGAAGCCGCGTAACGGCCTGAACCTCAAAGCCATCCTGAGCTTCTGGTTCTCCTTGCCGTTCGATGTCAAACCCTTCGCTGGCCGCTGGTTGAAACTCGACGCGAGCCAATGCACTCAGCTTGGCCGCAGAAATGCGGTACTTGGGCAGAACGCCCTCGCTGGCTGGCGTGTATGGGATTACCAATCCTGCGTCCGTATTGAAACCGCTCCGTTGACGCTGGCCGATTACCAACGCTTCCAACCGAATACGCCCGACTACCGCAAGCTGGTGGAGCTGGTCCGCTTTTATGTGGGGGCGGAACTGGACTTCCAGTTCGCCCCCCGGCTAAAGCGTGAAGCGGTGCCATCTGCGCGCCTCGGCCGCCAAGGCAATGTTGCTCTTGGCTGGCTCGGCTGGCTCAAGCGCTCTGGGGTGGCGATCGAACCTGACCGTTGCGCCCTCTTTAACATTCCTTTCGATGGGGTGTCTCTGTGAACCTGAAGTCCCTGTTCGCCAAGCTGAACGACACCGCTCGACGCGCCACCGAAAGCGCCGCAGCACTGTGCCTTTCCGAACGTCATTACGATGTGGAGGTGGAGCACCTGCTGCTGCAGTTGCTCGAACGCGACGACAATGACCTTCCCGCCATACTGCGCCGTTACGACATCTTGCCGGAACGCTTGCAGGCACAGTTACGAGTTACCCTGAGCACCTTAAAGGCCGGCAACACCCGCACGCCGGCATTGTCCTCCTGCCTGACGCGAATGATCGAACAGGCATGGTTGCTCGCATCTATTGAATTCAACCAGGCTCGAATCCGTACCGGTCACCTTCTTCTGGCATTGCTGTCCGATGCGCAATCGCAGCAGATACTATTGGCTTCGGCTCCGGTGCTCAGCGACATCAATGTGGATGATCTTCGGGCAAACCTGGCTGCATTGATGGTCGTTGGCGCGGAGAGCCAGGAACCCGGGGCCGACGTCCCGCTTAAAGGTAACGGCAAAACTCCAGCGCTCGACCAGTACACCATCAATCTCACCGAGCAAGCCCGGGCGGGCGGGATTGACCCTGTGCCGGGGCGTGAGTTCGAGGTGCGGCAAATAGTCGACATACTGACCCGCCGCCGTCAGAACAATCCTATCCTGACCGGAGAGGCTGGCGTCGGCAAAACTGCCGTCGTTGAGGGCCTGGCGCTGCGCATCGTCAAATGCGAAGTGCCCGCCGTACTCAAGGACGTCGCCATCCATACCCTGGACCTAGGGTTACTGCAGGCAGGTGCCGGGGTAAAGGGCGAGTTCGAGAGCCGCCTCAAAGGAGTAATCGAAGAAACCAAGCGCAGCCTGCACCCCATCATTCTGTTTATTGATGAGGCGCACACCCTGATCGGGTCCGGTGGCCAAGCTGGGCAGAACGATGCTGCCAATCTGCTCAAACCGGCACTGGCCAGGGGTGAGTTACGCACCATCGCTGCAACTACCTGGGCGGAATACAAGAAGTACTTCGAGAAGGATGCCGCCCTTGCCCGGCGCTTCCAGGTGGTCAAGGTCGAAGAACCTGACGAAGACAGCGCTGTGCATATGCTGCGCGCCTTACTGGCCAAGATGCAGGAACATCACAAGGTCACGATCATGGACGAAGCCCTCGTGCAAGCCGTTCGCTTGTCGAACCGCTATATCACCGGGCGCCAATTACCGGACAAAGCGGTAAGCGTGTTGGATACAGCGTGCGCACGGGTCGCCCTTGCCCAAGCGGCGCAACCCTGGGCGCTGGAGGACTGCAATCGCCGGCTGGATAACCTAAAAGCAGAAATTGCGGTGCTCCAACAGGAGAGCACCAAGGGTAGCGACCATGGCCTACGTCTAGTAGCCCTGGAAGCCTCGCAGCAAAGCGAACGACGGGCTTGCGCTTCCTTGGAAAAGCAGTGGCTAGAGGAGCTCGAACTTGTACGTAAATTGAACGCGCTTGGTGCAGAGGCCAACTGTGATCCCCGAGCCCTGGAAGAAGTGAAGGCGGAGTTGGCGAGCGTGCAGGGCGACTGCCCACTGGTCCACGCCCTGGTGGACGGCAACACCATTGGTGAAGTGATCTCGGGCTGGACCGGTATCCCTCTAGGCAAGATGCTGCGCGATGACCTCCAGACCGTTCACCAATTACCCGCTCTGTTAGCCGAACGCGTGCTGGGGCAGGACCACGCCCTGCAAGAGATCAGCAAACGCATCAAGATTTCCCGGGCCCGCATGGAGGATCCGAACAAACCCATCGGAGTATTCCTGCTACTTGGTCCCAGCGGGGTAGGCAAGACCGAGACAGCGCTGGCGCTGGCCGACATTTTGTATGGCGGCGAACGTAACCTCATCACCATCAACATGTCCGAGTACCAGGAGGCGCACACGGTGTCCAGCCTCAAGGGCTCCCCACCAGGCTACGTGGGTTACGGGGAAGGCGGCGTACTCACTGAGGCCGTGCGGCGCAAGCCATACAACGTAGTACTGCTCGACGAAGTGGAGAAAGCCCATCCGGACGTACTGGAGCTGTTCTTCCAGGTCTTCGATAAAGGGGTGCTGGATGATGGCGAGGGCCGGGAGATCAGCTTCCGTAATACCGTCATTTTGCTCACTTCCAATCTGGGTACCGAGCATATTCTGCAGGCCTGCGTCGATCCCCTGGAGCGGCCAACGCCCACTCAACTGATTGAGGCCTTGCGCAACGAACTCAATCACGTATTCAAACCGGCATTTCTCGGCCGCTTGACTATCGTCCCCTACTACCCCGTTCAGGATGCTGTGCTCGAACGCATCGTCGAGCTGAAGATGCAGCGCATCGCGCAGCGCTTCAAGCGCAATCATCAAGGCGTTCTGAGTTATGGCCCGGGGCTGATAAAGGCCATCACCGCACGCTGCACTGAAGTCGATAGCGGCGCCCGCGCTATCGACAACATTCTGTCCGGAACGCTTATGCCCGACCTCGCCCAGCGAGTGCTGGAACACATGGCGCTGGCGGCACCGATCCACCACTTGAGCATCGAGCCAGGCAGCGGCGGTGACTTCGCCTACCACCTGGCCTGATTCGAATAATCCATAGGTAAGTAGTCATGGATATCACCGCAAGTAACAAGGCGCTGGCGGGCCTGGCCGGCTACGCCACGGCTATCGCAAAGCTCATCGGCGCCATGGCGCTGGTTTGCGGGTTGATGGCCTGTGGGGTTAGCGATCGGATAGGCAAGCAAGTCGATGGCACTTGGGCAGGCGACATGCTCCATGCCGATAACGAGCAAGTAGTGCTTACTTCGGACGGCGGTGACCAGCTCAACCCGGATGCTACTGGGGCACCGCTATCGGTAGTACTACGCGTATACCAGTTGGCGGCACTTGAGCGCTTCGCTTCTGCCAGTGCCGATGGCCTATGGCATATGCCGAATCAGGTGTTGGGCAATAGCCTGATCGAAAACCATGAGCTGACCGTGTTGCCCGGCCTTGGCCAGGTTGACAAGTGGCCGCTGAACAAAGCGGCCCGCTATGTGGGTGTAGCGGCCTTCTTCCGAGAAAACACGGATGCGCGCTGGAAAGTGGCGTTTGACGCTAACTCACTGCGCAAGGACGGCATTTTGTTTTCCAGCAACGGCATGCGGGTATTGGTGAACCGTAATGAAGTGATGGCCACGCGGGGCATCGACGTGTTGGGAAAACCAAAGGCACTCGAACCCTCAGCCGAAAGCCTCAAGTCATCGGGACCACACGATACCGCGGGTCCGTTGACCTCTATCTCCAAAACTCCGTTGGAAAGCATCGAATGAACAAGCGCAGCCGCGTGATGTGGTCCGAGGGAATGTTTCTCCTGCCACAGCATTTCCAGTATCAGGATGAGTTCCACCAACATCAGCTCGCCGAATCCAACTTACGTCACACGCCTTTCCATTGGGGTGTGCAGCGGCTGCTGATCGACGAAGAAGCGCTGGCCACCGGATCGTTGCAGTTGAAGGCACTGAAGCTGGTGTTCCCCGACGGCAGTTTGTTCGATGCGCCGCAGCACGACCCCTTACCAGGCGCCCGCGACTTGCACGGCCTGCCCAAGGGTGACGACTTCAAGATCTACGCGGCGTTGAAGCTGAGAGACCCTTACGGGCTCAACTACCTCGAAGACGGTCACGAGCAAAAGGCGGGGCGACGCTTTCGCAAGCAGTTCGATACCTTGCCGGACCTGAACGAAGGCGACCTGGAAAACGAGATCACCAGCCTGCGCCTGAACGTTGTCATGCTGGCCGATGGCGACAACCTGGACGGCTACAGCTATTGCCCGATCGCCAGGCTTTCCCGCAATGGCACGGGAGGCTTCAACGTAGAAGCGCAGTTCATCCCGCCCGCGCTGCACATCGACGCCCACGCTGGTTTACTGGAGGTGGGCAAGCGCTTGCTCGGCGCCTTGCAATCCAAGAGCACAATGCTCTCCGGGCGCCGGCGCGAACGTGCGGACCAGATCGCCGAGTTCGGGGCCAGCGATGTTTCTCTGTTCTGGCTTCTAAATACGGTGAACCGGGCATATCCAGCCCTGGCCCACCTCTTGGCTCATCCGCGCCTGCATCCTGAAAGGTTGTACCAGTTCCTAGCCGAACTGGCTGGGGGGCTATTGACGTTCTCGTTGGGCACGCCGCTGAGCGCCATCCCGCCTTATGACCACCGTGACCCGGGGGCTTCACTCGCACGCCTCGACGAGTTGGTCCGCAGCCTGCTTGATAACGTGATTCCCGATCAGTGCGTGTTCATTGCACTGAACCAGACAAAGCCCTCGTACTGGCAGGGTCGGTTGTTGGACCCACGCCTGCTTGAGGCGAGCTTCTATCTGTGCGTGCATGCCGACATGCCTGGCTCCACTTTGCTCGAACTGGTACCACGCGCCATCAAGCTGGGCTCTCCAGAAGACATTGAGGTAGTGGTCAACAGCGCGATGCCTGGTGCCTCCCTGTGCCACGCTCCGCGCCTGCCGAATGCCATTCCGTTACGCCTGGATAACCATTACTTCGCAATCGAGCCCCATGGCCGGGTGTACCAGCGAATGCTGGAAGCCCAAGGTGTCTCGATCTACGCCCCCAGTGCCTTTATCAACCTCAAGCTTGAATTGATGGCAGTACTCAAATGACCGAAGCAGTGGCGCAGGAGGCTGTAACGGCCGCAACGGAAAAACCCAGCTTGAAAAGCCTCACTCATGACTTCATCAGCATGGCGCTGATAGTGCGCAAGGGCCGCCAGGCCACTTGCATCGGAGATTTTACAGCCAGTATCGAGGCTTTTTTTATCCAACTGGAGCGTGAAGCCCGAGCGGCGCATTACAGCGTCGAACAGGTGCGTGATGCGCAATACGCGCTGTGTGCATTCCTGGACGAAAGCGTGCTGAGCACCGAGGACAGCGAGCTGCGCCGCCACTTCGAACTCCAGCCCTCGCAATTCCGTTATTTCCAAGTACACCTGGCAGGTGAAGGCTTCTTCGAAAAAATCGAGACGCTGCGGGCCGACATCCAGGAGAACCTGGATGTGCTGGAGGTGTATCACCTTTGCCTGGCGCTGGGGTTCGAGGGGAAATACAGCATTGGCGAGAAAGACCAACTGCGCTACCTGGCCAATACCCTGGGTCAGGACATTGCCCGCTATCGCCCCGCCTCTCACGCACTCTCGACAGATTGGGCCCTGCCCGATCCGGTGCCGCATGTACTTCGCCGTGATGTGCCGTTGTGGGTGTATCTCGCGCTGATCGTCCTGGTGTGCCTGGCGGTATACCTGGCTCTGGACCACCTGCTGAGCAAGGACGTTGCTCGCTTGGCCGAACAGATCGATCAACTGTTCGGTAAGTGAGCCGTCGAGTCAGGAAGACATGAAGACATTACCCCGCTTTTTGAAAGATTTTTGGTTCGTCACCCCCTTAGTGTGGGCGGCCAGCCTGCTGGCGTGCTGGCTGGCCTTCTCACGCGTGTCTGGCTGGCGTCCTTATACCTACGAAGCACTGGCGATCCTCAGTGCCTTCCACCTGTTGATCATCGTGCTACGCCAATACCGGCGTATCCGCACCGAACACAACCTGGAAAACCTGTTTCAACGACAGGTGGATCGCTCGCTCGTCTCCAGGGGCCAGGTGCTTGACCATCAGGTCCTTCGTGACCGGCTCGAACACGCCCTGGCCCTGTTGCGCGCCCAACGCTCCAAGGGCGCAGGCTCCGACGGGCTCCACGACGTGCCGTGGTACCTGGTAATTGGTCGAAGCGGTGCGGGTAAAACCTCGCTGCTCAGCCGTTCCGGTTTGTCGACGATCCTGGCTAACGGCATGGGGGAACACGATACCGCCCTATCTCATGAAACCGTTTCGCAGGCCGCTCCAGGAACCAGCCATTGTGACTGGTACCTCAGCCCCGAGGCGGTAATGATTGATACCGGCAGCCGGTACCTGTGTGACGAGCAATCGGCCGTCGAATTTGGAGCCTTCCTGCGCCTGCTGGAAAAACAGCGAGGCAAGGCGGCCATCAGTGGCCTTGTGCTTGTGGTGAGCCTGCCTGAGCTGCTCACCGCCAGTGTCGCCGGACACCGCGAGCTTGCAGCTCAGCTGGTTGCTCGCGTGGAGGGCTACGCCGACAGCTTGCAGGTGTGCCCCCCCATTTACCTGGTGCTGAGCAAGACCGACGCGCTCCCTGGCTTCGCTCAAGCGTTCGATGGGCTGGACAGCATTCAGCGGCAGAAGCCGTTGGGCATGACCTTCGAAGTGGGGGCCTGCCAAGGCGAAAACGTGCGGGCAGTACTGAACGCCGAACTCGCCAACTTGCAGCAGTACATTCAGCTCCATGTGGATGCTCGGATCACCGCCTTGGGTGAGGAGGTGGACAGCGCATTGCTGAGTTTTCCCAATTACTTCGCTGAATTGTCTGCGGCGCTACAAGAGCTGCTCGAGCCCTTTACCAGTTCAGGCGCCCGGCCCACACCGCTGTTGGTCCGCGGGCTGTATTTCACTAGTGCTTTGCAAACCAGCGATCAACTGCGCCCGGTGTATGAGGAAGGGATTGCGGAGACCTTCGCGCTGGTAGCGGAACGCGAGCCTGTCGAGTCGCCCAGCTCCGATGCCGGACGAATGACCAGCCGTAGCTACTTCATCACCGACACTTTCCGCCGCGTGCTTTTCGCAGATCGTGACCTCGCGCTGCATCACTGGCGGGCCAATCGTTCACCAAAGCTGAAGCCAGCAATCATTGGTCTGGCAGTGGCCGTTGGTGTGGCGGTGATCGCTTGGCAGGGGCTGGCCTTCGCCAACAACCGGCAGTGGCTGGAAGCGCTCTACCTACCACTCGATACGCTGCGACTGGCTCCGGACCGCGATGAGCGGCTGGCCTCCATGGAAGGGTTGGAACTGCTGCGCCGGCCGTTCGCGGCCTTGGCAGAGCGCCGCGCCAAAGGACTCCAGCCAGTACTCGGTGGCGGCCCATACCACAGAGATGATCTTTACGAGTCACTACAAGGGGCCTATCTGCGGCAACTGCGTCGCCAGGCGCTGGAGCCCATCGCGCTACGATTGGAAGCACAGCTTCGTGAGTTCAATGGATTCGCGGTTCCTCTGGAACACCGAGTTGATCCCATTCAGGCAGACGCTGTGATCAGCGCCTATGACGCGTTGAAGCTTTACCTGATGCTGACCGAGCCCCAGGCGCATTCGGAGACGAGTTTCGTCGCCGCCGCGCTCCCCGCCGCCTGGGCCCGCACGGCTAGGGAGCTGAACCCACTGAGCGATCAGGCGATCCACGCCAACACGTCCATTTACCTAAGGCTAATGGCCGCTGGCCAAGCCCCCAGCGTGCCTCTTAACGACCAACTGGTGAGCGAAACTCGCCAGCGCCTCAAGAGCTTGATGATTGCCAGTTCGCTGGTAGACCGTGAATACCTGCGCTTGCAGCTTGAAGCCAGCCGGCAGTTTCCAGCCTTGGGCTTGGCGGACCTGGTGCCGCCCCCCGGTCGAACACTACTAGCTGGTGACGCGATGGTTCCGGCGATGTTCACCCGCCAAGGTTGGGACACTTTCGTGAAGCCCGAGCTGATCAAGCTGGTATCAGACAACCTGCAGAGTGAAACGGACTGGGTTCTGGACGGCGACCACGGAGGCAGCGTAGTACGGAAGGCCAACTTCGTGCGTGATTTCATGATGCGCTACAAGCGTGACTATGCCGAAGCGTGGTACCGCTTGATGAACAGCGTGAGCGTGCGCCCATTCAGCGACATGGCCACGGCCATTAACCGGCTATCGCTACTGAGTGACGTGCAGAATGCACCCGTCAAAGCCCTGCTGGCCGCAGTAGACGAACATACCCAATGGGATCGCCCCGCCCCTCGCAGCGCCGTACCGGTTGGGTTGCCTGCCGATGACGGCTTTTGGAACAAGGTCAGCGGCCTGTTCGACGCCCAGGAGGCGGCCCCCTCATTAGCGACCTCGCCACTGCCGGCGGTGGACGACGGCAACCTGGCAGAGCAATTTGAACCGATTGCCCGGTTGTTTACGACAGAAAACGCGGAGGGCGCTGACAACACGGTCATGGACCGTTACCTGGCGGCCCTGCGCAAGCTCAAGGTGCGTTTGAACAATATCCATCGCTCCCAGGATGTTGGCAAAAGCAGCAAACAGCTGATCAGCGAAACCCTTGAGGGACAGCCATCGGAGATCACCACGGTCCGCAATTACGTGGAAGCGACCGTGGATATCAGCCAAGGCGAGTTATCCAGCGCGCTGCAAGGTTTGTTCACCCTGCCAATCCGTTATACCTGGGAAACCCTGCGCAAGCCGGCCGGCGAACACATCAGCACGGCATGGACGCAACAGATCGTGAAACCTTGGGACGATGTACTCGCCCACCGTTATCCGATCGCCAATGGCAGCGACAACGAAGCCTCGGTCAAGGACTTGCAACGTTTCGTAGACCCTCATACAGGCCTGCTGCCTACCTTCAAGCGCAACGAAATCGGCAACCTGGCGGGTGGCGAGGGCTTAGGCGTCGCCAGCCCTAAGGCGGCGCCATTGGTCAATCCTGGCCTGCTTTCCAATATCGACAGGGCCAGCGCGTTGGGCCAGGTGATCGCAAGCCTGTCGGACCGCGAAAACGGCTTCGAGATCATGCTGCAACCCTCCCCGTACTACACCGACATCCTCCTTACCTTGGACGGCCAAGTACAACACTACCGCAACGGCAAGCCCAGCTGGATCCGCTTTTCATGGCCTGTAGCGACTACCACGCCCGGCGCGCGGCTGGAAGCCATTACCCTGACCGGCGAACGCATCACAGTATTCGATTATCCCGGTCGTTGGGGCTTGCTGCGTATGAGCGACAGTGCCCGCGTGGCAGACCTGGACCGCGTTCAACAGCGCATGAGCTGGACCACGGTCAACGGTCCAGTAAGTCTTGTAGTGCGCAACTACGGCGGTGTGAAGCTGACGGACCTCGGCAATGTCAAGAACCTGGGCAGCCTCAGCATGGCAGAGGGATCGAGCAAGTGAAGCCGGATTCGAACCGTTCTTTTAATGGCAGGGTGGCCCCGTGCGTCGATGGGCTGGATGTGAAGCCTGTATGAATACCTTCAAGCATTACTTTTTGCGCTATTTACCCTATCTCCCAAGCATCTGCTTCTTCCTCATAAGCTTCTTGGTATGGGGGCTAGGCCGAGCTCTGGGATTCGCCTCGCTTAATAGCCTGCTTAGCGGAATCGGGATCTTTCTGTTGCTATCGATTGGGTATGTGCTGCTGTACCGAGGCGCAGTCCGACGGGCTGCCCTTGAGCGCGCGCTGCGTCCTATCCAGGACCCAAGCGCCCCCGATGGCGGTGATGGGGTCAATGCGCAAATGGATGAATTGCGTCAGCGCCTGCTGCATTACGCCGAGGGGCGCCCCAGCATTCCCGGTCGAGGTGCCAATAACGTACTGCCCTGGTATCTGGTGATGGGAGACTCGAGCGCAGGCAAGAGCACCCTTCTGGCCCAGGCAGGGCTGAATTTTCCCTATGCCGAGTGTAATGGGGAACAGGCTGGCGGTACGCGAAACTGCAATGTGCTGCTGAGCACCGAAGCGGTATGGCTGGACACAGCAGGGCGCTTCATGAACGACCCGCAAGCGGCATCTGCATGGCGGGGCATGTTGGACCTATTGCGCGGGCATCGACCCCGGCAACCGCTCAATGGCGTGATTGTGACTGTAAGCATCCATAGCCTCCTGCATGACAACGCCGAAGCGCAGGCACGCAGCGCCAGGCTTCTACGTGAACGTCTTCAGCAGGCCCAGAAGTTGTTGGAGGCACGCCTCCCTCTCTACCTGGTATTCACTCAATGCGACTCGATACCCGGGTTCACCTCTTTCTATCAAGGAAAACGGACCGCCGGGCACAAGGAAGCTCTAGGTAAGACCTTCTCCCACGCTGGATACCAGCACACGGACTGGTGCGTGCGCTTCAGCCAGGCCATGGACGAGTTGATCGAACATCTGCGGCATACCGCTGCCCGCCGAGTGGCGCTGCAAGATGTACAGGTCACTCGCCGGGATCCCGCCCCTTACCGCTTCCCGCTGGAGCTGGCGGCACTCAAGCCGCGATTGGAAGCGTTCATCAATGCCCTCTTGCGAGCTAACCCCTACCAACCGCCAGAGCTATTGCGCGGCTTTTATTTCACCAGCGCGCTGGAAACCGAGCAACAAGTGGAAACGGGGGTGCATAGCCAGCAGGTAGTGCAGCGTTTTTCACTGATCAGCGATCTACAGAGCGTTAATGCCACTGGCCACCCAGGCCCTTTATTCGTTGAAGGGCTGTTTCGTGACGTGATCATCGCCGACCGGCACTTGGCTGGGTGGTATGCCTGCAACTACAGCGAACAAAAGCGCAAGGTTGCCTGGGCCGCCGGCACGATGATCGCAGCCATGATGCTTTGCAGCCTTTGGGGATGGGCGTGGTGGAGTAATACACAGAATCTGGAGGTTATCTCCGGGGAGATCGCTCAGGCGGTAACGGACGACAATGCTACCGAGGCGCAATACACCAGTTGGCATCGCCTCGACCGCCTGCGTGCCTGGGCAGCACATTACTATGTGCTGCACCGCAACGCTGGCGTGCCGCTCGCATCGCGAATGGGCTTGTATCAGGGATACAAGGTAGAGGCTCTGATACGAAGCGGTTATTTCGCCCAGCTCAAGCAAGTGATGCTGCAACCGACGGCGGATAACCTCACCCGCTCGCTTACCTTATTACCTACCATCAAGGTGTACCAACGCAGGGCAAAAAGCGCAGGCCCTATAACTGGCCTTGATAGCGTGGAACCCACCGCATTGCCGTCTGACAACCGGGCACAATCGGTGGCCGAGTTCGGCAAGGCGATGCTCACAACTTACGTGATGCTGACACCTGCCCAGCGTGAGCAGGCTGAGCCGGCTTTCCTGAAGAAGCGGATTCCCGAGTACTGGTACCCCGCCATCGCCAAGCGAAGCAGCGCAATCACTCGCAACGACTATGAGTTCGCCAGCCGCCAGATCGACTTCTATAGCGAACAGATCCGTGAGCCGGACGTGCCGCGGATCATTGGCAACGCGTTCCTGATTTCGAGCGCCCGCAACTACATCGACAGCCTGTTGAGCCAGTCACTGCGCGCCCTCGAAACCATCACGCTGGAATCCGACACCTTGTTTGCGTTCGCCCGCTCCGACTTCCAGAGCCTGAAAGCCGAGGGCCAGAATCAATTAAGTGCGATCGCCAGCAAGCTGCTCAACACCCCCAATCTGGGCAAGGTCATCATCTCCGGCCACGCCGACCAGTTGGGTGACCCCCATACGAACCTGCAGGTGTCGATGCAGCGCGCGGAAACAATCAAGACTTACCTGGCAGGCAAGGGTGTCCCTATCGAGAGAATGGTTGCCATTGGCAAAGGCAGTGGGAAACCGTTGGTGTACTGCGAACCGCAACAATCACGCACCCAGCTGATCCAGTGCCTTGAGCCGAACCGCCGAGTGGAAATCGAAGTCCGCGCGCTGGACGTACCCAGTGGAATGAATACAACGCCCACTTAATGAAAAGAGATCGGGCGTGGCAAGAACCTCTCCTGGCGAACCCAGGAAGGTGTGAAGAAAAGCGCGTGGGCCATCAGGTCCGCTGCTTTCAAATGTGGGGAAAAGGAGAACTAAGAAATGGCATTTGACGCTTACATTGAAATTGCGGATATCCCTGGGGAAGTCTTGGATGACAAACACAAGGGCTGGATTGAGGTACTTGGCTATGAGTTCGGTGCTACTCAAGCAACTTCGGCTACCGCTACCTCTTCGGGCGGCGCTTCGGCTGAGGGCGTGGTGCTGAGTGACTTCAGCATTTGCAAAGTAGTGGACAGTGCATCGCCTAAGCTATTTGAAGCCTGCTGCAAGGGTACTCACTTCAAGGAAGTAACACTGAGCGTCAACCGCGCTGGTGGCAAGAAAGTCGCCTACCTCACGATTGCTATGGAACAGGTCCTCATCTCGTCGGTCAAGAGCGTGGCAAGGCGCAATCGGAACGGTGGAGATAACGCTATTAGCGATTTGCCGCTCGAAGAGATCAGCTTCAACTATGCACGGATCAAAAAAACCTATGCCCGTCAGAGCCGTGAGGATGGCGAAGCCGCGGGGAATATCTCCGGTGGCTGGGACCGCACGAGGAACCAGCCTTTCGCCTAAGCCTAAGGTGCGCGCATGTGGCCGAAGCTAAGGAAGAGACATGAACGTCGCCTGACCTAGCTGAGGCCTGTTGCATCACGGAACAGGCTGTGAAAGCGGCCTGGAAGCGGCACGGCGCCCTCAGTTTACGGGCTCCGTGCTTTCATTGGAGCGAAACGTCCTTATGCCTGACATGCTTGACGGTCTCGGTCTGTCCGAATTGATCATCCCCATCGACGGAGCCGCCGGCGAAGACCTGAGCTTCTCCAACCTGTTCGATCAAATAAAAGAAGCCCGGCGGGCCGACCCTCACTATCTGGCCCAAGGCGAATGGCAGACCGACCTGAAGACCTCGGATTGGGAACTGGTCACCACCCTGGCCACCCAAGGCTTGGCACAGCGAAGCAAAGACCTGATGCTAGCGGCTTGGCTTGGCGAAGCCCTGGCCCACATGCACCATTTCCCTGGGATCGCGCTCGGCCTTGAATTAATACAGCAGTTGCTCGATCGTTTCTGGCCAAGCTTGTTTCCTTCACTGGAGGAAGGTCTCGAGGAACGCGCCGCTCGCTTGGCATGGTTGAACACCACGCTTGCCCAGGTCGTCAGCGAATTGCCCATTACCCAAGGGCAAGCGTTTAGCTTACTGCGCTATGAGGAATCCCGCCTTGTGGAGAACCTCGCCTTGCAGAACCCGCAAACCATGCAGGCGGCGCTGGGCGAAGGCAAGATCAATGCCGAGATATTCCAACGCTCGGTAGCGCTGACTGATTCGGCACATCTTCAGCTAAAGGCAGCGGAAATAAGTACGTGCCAGAATGCGTGTGAGCAATTGCAAAACTGTGTCGATACGCTTTTCGGCAGCGAAGCCCCCCGCTTCAGCGCGCTTGCTCACAGCCTTCAACGCACTAGCCATCTTGTGGAGCGCTTGCTCAAGGAGCGCGGTTTGGACCCTACACTGGCGGCGGTTTCCAGAGTAGACGCACAGGAGTCAGCTCCTGATCCTGCGAAAGGTCAGACCGAAGCCGAAGCGCGGCCCTCCCTACGCTCCATCCCCACCAACCGCGAAGAAGCGTTTACCCTGCTGGAAAACGCGGCGCAATATTTCAAGCACGCCGAGCCGCACAGCCCCGTCCCGTATCTGATCGAGCGCGCAATCAAATGGGGCAATATGCCTTTGGAGGGTTGGCTGCAGGAAGTGATCAAGGATAATGGTGTAGTGGAAAACATTCGCGAACTACTAGGTACTCGCCAAGGGTGACGATAGGACCGCCAGGTAAACGCAATAAAAAACCGCAGCGGGTCACGCTGCGGTTTGGAGGGTTGCGGCGGGCTTACACTTAGAACGGTTGTACTCACGAAAAATCGTAAACAAGTCAGATTTTCCTTGTGAGTCAACGCTTTGGTGATGAGGCACGTGTCATCCGCCCAAGAAACGTAAACACAAATAAGATTTGAAGCTCTGTTGTTTACACTTTTCCCCAGCCGGGCGCATGCCTAAGTCAGGACCAGAATGGCCGGATCTCCCAACCTGCAACCAGCCAAGCTCGGCCGTGGTTTGACCAGCTTTCGCTAGGTCGGCCGTAGAACGGTGGTTTCGCAGGCTTGAGGAAATAGAGGGGTGCTTGCGGTATGCCAAAGCATCCTGCAGGGCACGGAGGGGCCAAAAGCAACTAACCCCCTGGTGCGCAGTACGGGACAAGTCCCGCCCGAGGCGTGGGGGCTATTCTTGAGGTCAATACTAACACGGTCCTAACGGTTGACCGACTTTGATCAACCTGTCATCGCTGGTGCCAGCTGAATCGGTAGGGGTCCATATGACACGCAACTTAGGTTAGCTGCCGCAGACTATGGCAGCAGGGGTAAATCCAAGGCACTTAGATACTCGTTGTGCTTCTCCGTTGCCTTCCTGATGCTTTGATCTATCGAAATTAGCTCTTCATGAACCGCCTTAAGGTCTATTACCTCCTCCGCCTCTGCAGTACTCACATAGCGCGAGATATTTAGGTTGAAATCGTTCTTCTCGATTTCATCCATGCCTACTCTGCGCGAATAACAAGATTCTTCCTTACGGTACCGGTAGGTATCGATGATCTTTTCAATATGCCCCATTTCACCGTTAGGCATCTGGTCTGTTTTAAGCAGTCGGTTCTGCCGCTTACCCTTCTCGAAATACTCAGCAGCATTGATAAACAACACGTCGTCAGGTTTCTTGCATTTCTTCAACACCAGGATGCACACCGGAATACCGGTAGAGAAGAACAGGTTGGCAGGCAGGCCAATGACGGTGTCGATGTGCGCATCCTTCAGCAGCTTGGTGCGGATGCGAGCCTCGGCGCCACCCCGGAACAACACCCCGTGAGGCAGGATGATGGCCATCACTCCGTCTTGCTTAAGGAAGTGGAAGCCGTGTAGCAGGAACGCGAAGTCCGCTGCCGACTTAGGCGCCAGACCGTAGTTCTTGAAACGCATGTCCTCGGTGAGTGATTCCGAAGGCTCCCAGCGGTAGCTGAACGGCGGATTGGCCACCACTGCATCAAACTTAGGCATCTTGGCCGGATTGGACTCGCGCAGGTCGTCCCACTCGTTGAGCAAGGTGTCGCCGTGAAAGATGTCGAACTCGGAGTCCTTCACGCCGTGCAGCAGCATGTTCATGCGCGCTAGGTTGTAGGTCGTTATGTTCTTTTCCTGCCCATAGATCTTGCCGATGCCGTGCGGCCCCATGCGGTGACGCACATTCAGCAGCAGTGAACCTGAGCCGCACGCAAAGTCCAGCACGCTGTCCAGATGAGCGCGCTGGCCGGTTGCTGGCTCTTGCCCGTCCAGGGTGACGATGGCTGAGAGAATGCTTGAAATGGGCTGCGGGGTATAAAACTCCCCGGCCTTCTTGCCCGAGCCTGCCGCGAATTGACCGATCAGGTATTCGTAGGCATCGCCCAGCGTGTCACTGTCGGTCGAGAACTGGCTTAGCCCGTTCGCGATTTCCTTGATGATCTTACATAACTGAGCATTCCGCTCGGCGTAGGTCTTGCCCAGTTTGTCGGAGGCGAGGTTGATCTCAGAGAACAACCCCCGAAAGCTGCTGGCGAATGATTCCGTCTCGATGTAGCCCAGGCCCCTCTGCAGCGTGTTCAGGAGCATGGCATCTTGCGTGCGCGCCATCTCGGCGATATTGCCCCAGAGGTATTGCGGTTCGATCACGTAATGCACCTTGCGGCGCATCTGCTTCTCGAACTCCTTGACATCGCCTTCGTTGGCCTCGTACCAAAGCTGTAGCGGCGTAGTTACAGAGCCGTCGATCTGCATCGGGTAGTCTTGGCCCAACTCTTTCCTGGCTGCAGCCTGGTAGTTGTCCGACAAGTAGCGCAGGAATAGGAAGGCCAGCATGTAGTCGCGGAAGTCGTCCGCGTTCATGGCGCCGCGTAGTTGGTCGGCAATCGCCCAGAGTGTCTTGCCCAGTCTTTGTTTTTCGAAATCAGTCATGGTGTGCCTGCTGGTCCAGCAGCCGGTGCAGGCTGGGGGAACAAATCGGGGTTGAACGGGTAACGATTCAGGAAGCCATCAAGAATCGTCTTGAAATGGTCCTTGTTCTCTTCGCCCATCGGCACGGGCTCGAACAAGGAATAGTCTCCGTGGCTTAAGATGTTGATGAGCCGCGCATGGAGTACGCCTTCGGGGTCGTCCGCATCGTCAGTAGGGATGCACGCCGAGAACTTCGAGAAACCATGAAAGCTCGCAGACTTCTCCAGCACTGAGCGCAGCATGTTGAAGTGGTAGGTATACAGCTCGCCCGACTGGGCCGCTTGGTACAAATCCGTCAGCACCGCCACGTGGTGAAAAAACGGTGTCGCCCCGGTGTAGGCTAGCTTGTATGCTCCATCCGCCTTGGACCGTGTGAGAAAGTGCGCCGAGACTTTCTTCGACTTTCGAGCATCCAGTTCGTTATGCATCACGTTGAAGAACAGTGGATGGTGCGACGAGATGACGACCCTCAGCGGGTTGTCCGTCTTGTTCAACAGCTGCGCTAGGTGGTTGCCCACGGAGATCGCGTTGTGCTCGTCGAGCGACGAAATCGGATCGTCGATGTAGACGTACTTAACCCAGCGGTAGGCCTCGATCTCCGGGTCCATCGCCAGCCGCATGACAGCGAGGAAGAAGCACCAGACGAAGAGGTTCTCTTCGCCGCGCGACACCTTGATGTTGTCGATGACGTCCCCGTTCACCGTGCGTGAGAACCGCACTGCCCATTCCTGGGTGTCGATGCGGAAGTCGAAGTCCGCGTAGCGCTGCAGCAGTGGCCGGATGCGGTTGTCCATTTCCAACTCGGCCAAGCCGGCGAAGAAGCGCGAGTCGGCGTTCAGCGTCAGCTTGCGGTCGCTGTCACCATCCAGGTCGTTGTCCCAGTGGAAGAGGTCCTCGGTGAAGGCATTGAAGTACAGGGTGTCACGCGCTTCAGCGTCGGTGGCGCCCAGTTTGCCAATATCCTTGAACGCCATGGAGAGGCGTGTTTTGCCGGTGCCGTTATATGCGTATAAGACGATAGTCTGCTTGCTTTCCAGTTCTTTGCGCAGATGGCTTGCTAGCGTTGGCAGATCGGCGAAAGTCTGCCCCGGCTTCATTCCTGTGCCTCTTCAAGTGCTGGAAGTAACTGCTGCATCAAACCCTTTTTATGGGATCTGAGCGCGTCGACTCTTTGCGCCTGAATGGTAATTCGAAAGTCGAGAGAAGCCAGACAGTCGGCAATCATCTTCTGTTCAGGCAAAGTCGGCAGAGCCAGTCTCATGTTAATAAAAAATGGAAGCCCGATAGTTTTGATTGTGCTTCCACTGGCGATCCCCTCAAACAGCGGCTTTTTATGCTGCAGCGTGTAATAAAGAAACCAGTTGTAAAGCCGGTCCGGCTTGCAGGTCCACACGATGAAGTGCTGACTCACTGCCATATCTAACCCCATAACGGCACTTTTCCCAACGCCTGCGTCTCGACTCAAGAGCACTGATCCCGCTGGATGCAAGACAGCGGATGAATTTTTAATGCCAACGGATGAGATTTCCGTTTCTGTTTCATCAATGAGCCCAGCGTCCAGTCGCTTAGAGTCGGCGAGCGATACCCACTTTATGCCCCCGCCATAGTATTCGGGGTGCGCTTTGCTGGGCGTGTGTCCTGAACCTCGCTTCGCCAGTTCTTCCAGACGAACTTCGGTCCAATCCGCCGTATTCGAAAAATCAGGAAATCGCAAGCTCGGAACTGTAGCACCTTCGGTTGGCAAAAGTTCGTTCATCACGCCTCGCTTTTGCACCTTGAGTGCTTCAAGCTTCTGGCCTTCAGCGGCAATCAGTTCATCCAGAGATGACAGGCAATCTGCAATTCTCTCTTGTTCGACTTTGTCCGGGACCGAGACTTTGAGGCCCAAAAATGTCTTTTCGTTGAGGCGCTTAGAGCCAGTGCCAGTCATTTTCAGTGCTAACGCGCCATAGATTTCTTCCCGGGCGAAGTAGTAATAGAGCCAAAGAGGATGACAGCCTTCTTTGAAGTCAAAGCAGGGTAGGTCCTGGGACGTTTGATGACCATCGAGACTTTCTGGAATTATTCCAAATGCACCTTTATGGATATTCTGTTTGCCGTATATAAACTGCCCTGCTGCCCGAAGGAAGTGATTGGTCGCCTCGCTGGATTCCGTGCCTCGGTAGGCCCTTGGCTCTACACCTTGTAGGTGAAGTCTGACGGTTATTCTTTTGGTGGGGTCATTCGTTTCGGTGGGTCTTCTAGATTCCGAAACGAGCTGATCGAGTGCCATCACCACCCAAGGTCCTGCTGCCTGGAACTCTGGGAAGCGGAGCCGCGGCAAACGTGACAACTTGTTGTTACGCTGGTGCCCCATAGTCGGGATATATTTATTGCTCATACGCGCTCAACCCTGAAATTTCTCGCCCTTGTGCCAGTTTGTGCAGTAACGGCGTGAGTTCTTCCATCAACGCCAGTTCCTTTTGCGTGCGGGCTTTCCAGCCCAGGTCCAGCGGCGTCATCAGCTCGCTCAGTGCTTCGCCGTCAAAGATGCGGCGACGCAGCACGCCATCGACGAAGTTTTGGAGCGCCTCGACTCTCAGACCATGGCGTTGGGCCATCTCGGACACTGCCTGGGTTTTTTTCTCGGCCTTGAAGCAATCAAAGCCTCTGCGAATGGCGTCTTCGTCCAGGGCCTGGCCCACGGGCAAACTACGGATGTACTCGGCGATGTCGTCTCGGTCGTCGATGAACTTGGCATCGGCTTGGATCAGGCCGATGAGCTGCTCGCGGTTCAAGTTCAGCTTGCCAGGTTTCTGCTGCGTCATGCGCGCGATCAGGACCATGATATAGTCGTAGTCGATCACCGCCGAGGCGAAGAGCACGAACTCGAAATCGAGCTGCTGCACTTCTGGCAGGGTCTGGTCGCGGTCTTGCAGGGCCTTCAGGCGCTTGGCCGTCTCTAGGTACACGCCCTTGAAACCCAGCATCTGGTCGGGCGGCACAATCTGAATGATCTGCGTTTTCTGTTCTTCCGAAAGGTCGGTGTACTGGTCGAGCTGCGTCTTGAGGCGCTGTACTTCCTTGAACAGGTTGACGAACTGGCTACGGGCGGCATCGCCCTTCAGGTTGGCAACGTCTTCCGGGGCGTTCGCCAGCCCTTGTGACAGCATAAAGTCCGCCAACTTCTGTGTGGCGGCTTGCAGGGTGTCGATGACCTTGGGGGCTGGGTCCACGAGCCAGATCTCGCGTGGGTTGTCTGTCTTCTCGCCCGAGAACAGCGCAATGGCATCTTCCACGGGCTGTTGCTGCTGGCGGAAGTCGAGCACGTTGCCGTAGGGCTTGCTATCGTTCAAGACGCGATTGGTCCGCGAGAACGCTTGGATCAGGCCGTGGTACTTGAGGTTTTTGTCCACGTACAGGGTGTTCAGGTACTTGGAATCGAAGCCGGTGAGCAGCATGTCCACCACGATGGTGATGTCGATCTTCTGGCCGTGCGGGAGATCGGCATTCGGGTATTGCTGATCCTTGATGCGCTTCTGCACATCTTGGTAGTACAGGTCGAACTCAGCAATGCGGTGGTTGGTGCCGAAGCGCGCGTTGTAGTCGGCCATGATGCGCGTGAGCGCGGCTTTTTTGGCTTCAGGATCCTGCTGGTTGTCGGCCTTCTCCTGGGGCAGATCTTCCTGAATCTGCTGCACATCCTTATTGCCCTCGGCAGGTGGCGAGAAGACACAGGCAACGTTCAGCGGCACGAAGCTGTCATCCTCTACCCGCTTCTTGTCCTGCAGTTGCTTGAAAGCCTCGAAATACTCGATGGCGTCGTTGATGCTGGCAGTAGCCAGCACGGCATTGAACTTGCGCCCATTAGTGGCGGCGTCGTGCTTGGATATGATGGTCTCGGTGACCTTGGCCTTCGGCAACCCCTCGCCCGGCTTCGGCGGCTTCTTGCCCTCGGGCTTGAAGAAGTCGATATGGAACTTCAAGACGTTCTGGTCTTCGATGGCGTGCGTGATCGTGTACTCATGTAAGCAGCGCTGGAACAGGTCGTCTGTTGTACGGTAGCTGGCCTGCTGGCCTTCGATTTGCACAGCCGTGGCGTTGTCTTTGAAGATCGGGGTGCCGGTGAAACCGAACAACTGGGCCTTTGGGAAGAATTCCTTAATGGCCTTATGGTTGTCGCCGAACTGCGAGCGGTGGCACTCATCAAAGATGAACACGACGCGCTGTTCGCGCAGAGGCCCAAGGCGCTGCTTGTAGGTCTCGTGACCTTGCTTTTCCTTCTGTTTGTTGCGCTTGCTGTTCTCGTCCAGCGCCAGGCCGAGCTTCTGGATGGTCGTTACGATCACCTTGTCGGCGTAGTCGTCGGACAGTAGGCGCCGCACCAGTGCTTCGGTGTTGGTGTTCTCTTCGACGCAGCCTTCCTGGAAACGGTTGAATTCTTCGCGGGTCTGGCGATCCAGGTCTTTGCGGTCCACCACGAACAGGCACTTGTCGATTTCCGGGTTGTCCTTGAGCAAGGTGGAGGCCTTGAACGAAGTCAGGGTCTTGCCCGAGCCGGTGGTGTGCCAGATATAGCCGTTGCCGCAGTTCTGGTGGATGCACTCCACGATGGCTTTGACGGCATAAATTTGATACGGCCGCATCATCAGCAGCTTCTGCTCGCTGGCGACCAGCACCATGTAGCGGCTGATCATCTGGCCCAGGGTGCATTTGGCCAGAAACTTGTCTGCGAAGCTGTCGAGCTGGGTGATCTTCTTGTTGTCTTCGCTGGCGAACTGGTAGGCCGGCAAGAAGCGCTCATCCGCATTGAAGCTGAAATGCCGGGCGTTGTTGTTGGCGAAGTACCAGGTGTCGGTTCGGTTGCTGACTATGAAGAGCTGCAGGAAGCACAGCAGCGTCTTGCCATGCCCGTTGCCAGGGGCCGCCTTGTAGTCGACGATCTGCTGCATGGCGCGGCGCGGGCTGACTGCCAACGTCTTCAGCTCGATCTGCACCACCGGCACACCATTGATGAGCAGCATCACGTCGTAGCGGTGATGGCTGTTGTCAGTGTTTATGCGCAGCTGGTTGACAACTTCGAAGTCGTTCTTGCACCAGTCCCGGGTATTCACCAGGGTGTAGTTCAGCGGCGTGCCGTCGTCGCGCTCGAAGGCGTTTATGCCGCGCAGCGTCTGGGCGGCGCTATAGACATCAGGCGTGATGATGCAGTCCAACAAGCGTTGGAACTCGCTATCGGTCAGCCGCATCCGGTTGAGGGCTTCGAACTTGGACCGGAAGTTGGCTTCCAGCGCATCGCGGTCGCGGATGTCTGGACGGTAGGTGTACTTGAGTTCGCCGAGCTTGGCGATCAGGTCCAGCTCCATTTGGTGTTCTGTGGCAGTCATAAATTGGTTCCTGACAAGGTCCCGCTTGCTCACGAGTGAGTCATTTCAGGCACCATTTTGTGTGACATCCCTTTCGTTCTGCTCCAGCTTCAGTCCGTGCGACCTGGCGTATTCCAGTACAAGAATCTCGACCATAGAAGCGATCGACCTGCGCTCTTGCTCAGCGGCCAAACGCAGCAGTTGCTTGATTTCGGCAGAGGTGCGGATGGAGAGGGTTTCGTCCTTCAAGCGTGACATGACGTCACCTCGGTGGTGATGTCGTGCAAATGTACTGCATTTAGCAGTGCATCGCCATTGACATTCGTTGACCCAACCGGAGACTTGGCAATCGATGCCATTGCGTGAGATTTCAAATGCTATGTATAGGTCAGCAAATTCAGCAGCTGGGGCGAAATCGTACCCGCGCCGATGATCGCCCTGCATCGGCCCTGACGGCAAACTCTCAGCAACGGATTTCGAATTGCTGAGCAGTGCGCTGAGGAAGCTGCTTAGCAGACCAAAAACAAAATTTTCCAATATAGCGATTGCGTCTGCGTCTTAACGCAGGTTCACCTTTTGCTCATAGGTCGTTAGCCGGTTTCCACCGCAAGCCATAGGCGGCGTTACCGTCCGACGTTTTTTCATAAACCTCACAGTTCTCGGCAAGCAGCAACACCTCATTGATGCGATCAGGCGCAGAGCAGAGAATCGCGGCAATCGACGAAAACAGCAGGTCTTTGGGTTGGGTGGCAACGAGGAACGTCTTAGTCCTATACGGGTATACAGGCACTGCGCCCCTTGCTCCTGCTTCAAGGCCTACCAGCACATCAGTGGTGGAAAGCTGCCTTAGCAGTTGAGCCTAACGAGGACGATTGGCAGACCCTCGGAAAAACCTAATTGCCCGTGAAGGGCTATCGTTTCCTACACGGCCCGGACGGAGACTGATACAAAAATGCCCAGTACCTGCACTAGCTTGCGCGGATACAGCCAGGGGTTGAAGGGCGACTTGAAGCGTTCTGAGTGACATATCGAAGCATACGCCGATCGATTTTCCACGTCGTTCAGCGGCAAGTTGATCAAAAACACCATTCCTCGCCCAATTGGACAGCATCGTGCTCCTCGCTAACCACGATCAACGCCTTTCCACGATGCACGAGGCAGAAACTGGACACAAGTCCTGCGTCCGGCGGTTGCTCCGCAGGTTCTCCTTTCGAAGTGCCAATCCATACGAAGCGCCCGGTTTCGAAGCAAGCTAGGTAGTAGCTGATTGATTCCATCTTGCTTTCCTGGTGGCATGGGGTTTCCCTGGATACTAGCCGGCAAAGGATACCTCTGTCCTACTTGATTGCCCCTCAATGCCTTTTGTACCTGGGGGGGGGGAAGGCCTTACACCGCCAAGAAGGTTGGGGGCATAGGTCCCGCCGGTGAGGCTTGCCATGGGATAAACACAGAGTCCTCTAAAACACAAGGTGCAATAGCTGGGCCTGGATATGTCGGCGATATACGACTGCGGCGATAAAACCAGACTGGTCACCCAGCAGTAGTTCGTGGAAACCACTCGTTCCATCAGGTGCTAGGATCGTCACGCATAAATCGTTTTTGGACGATTTTTTTCCGATGCAGATTGTACTAAGTATACGATCTGCATTAGAGTTTGGTGTAGCGAATGCTTCACAGAGGTAATGCTTGTTGGCCTCATCCATACAAGCGTCACAAAGACCGCCCTACCAAAGGGCGGTTTTTTTGCATACTCAGACGTGTGATGATTGATGCGACAGGGCCTCCTGCTTCTATGGAGAAAATACGCCAAAGCGTGTCCAATGAGGCTAATTGAGACTGCAAACTCGTATTTCACCGACATCATCTAAAAGCCTACGAAACGGATATTATCTATAAAAATTAGCAGATTACGTAAAACCGAATAGCGTCGGCGATATACGAATGCTTTCGTTAGTCACCAAAGTCACGACCGCTACGAGTGCTGCTCAATGGCCCGGCACGCGCCCTCCCTCCCACGCTCGGCGTCCACTTAGCCAACAGGTCAGGCCGTATCCTTAAGTCACCGCCGTAAACTGCCAAGGTTCTACAAGCCGTCTGACGATGGGCCGATGCTGGTTAGTGAGAGCGCCGCCAGCGGTTGCCGCCATGGTCGAGTGTACGAGCCGTTATGTAATAGCGTGGCTGGCCAGGCCATTTGAGCCTGCTGATCCGTTATCACCGACAACATATGCAAGTCTGCGAAACTGTAATTATCTATAAAAATTAGTAAATTACGCGTAACCAAGGAGCATCGGCGATATACGAATGCCCTGCTAGTCAGCAGAGTCGCAACCGCTCTGAGTGCCCCTCAAAGGGTGCCGCAACGTGTCCCCTATCCCACGCTCTGCGTCCAATTCAGCTAATAGTTCTGACCGTATGATTAAGTCACCGGCGTAAACTGCCAAGGTTCCACAAGACGTCTGACTATGGGCCGATGCTGGTTCGCGAGAGCGCCGCCAGCCCAATCGGCGTATCAAGTTATTAAAACCAGATACGTTGTAAAGCTTAGACTTTTCCATTACCCCTCCTACCAAGTGTGCCTAGAGTCACTTCACGATTCACCTGGGGAAGAGGAGTATTCAGATACTCCTTCGTCAATCCCTTTAAATGTGCATTATAAGCCCAAGTCACGAACTGTTCTAACATATGCCAATTTTCCGCTCGCAGACGAGCGTTCTCTGCAGCCAATCGCTCAAGACGCTCCATAATCGGCCCAAACTCTTGGGAAGCTGGTTTTCTTTCGTGGTTAAGAATGTGCGTCTTTCCTAGCCTTTGCTTTGTGCATTGATACGCAATTTTTATCCGAGCGTGCTTATCGAGTGCCTGACGCGTGTAACGAATGCCCATGCGTTTCTCGATCTCATCAATCAACAAGTCCCAGGAAAGCTTAGCAGCCCATCCATCCAATACACTAACAATTTTTTGGATCGTCCAGTCATCGATATTTTTCGCCCGCCTCTTAACCATATTATTGCCCTTTCATAAGGCTAGTTTCCGCCATCACCAAGAGCTCCAGCGTCGTACTCCCATCAGATGCGCCACGCCCCTCTAATACTTGCTCTGGTTCTGGCCAAACCAAAGCCGGAACATCCGTCAATTGAATAACAGCGCCAACCGCAACCGCCGGATTGTCAAAAACATCCGTGAGTTGGGTTAACCGCTGTACTGTCTTCTGGTGATGCTCCATCCATCGATCAGCGCCGTAATAACCTTGTGATGTTGCCTCCTCAGCACGACTCAAGAGCTGCTTCGCCTCTTCAAGTCGACGCCTCACCCTCATGGCTTTAACTTCGTCGCCCTTAACACAGACGTGCTCATTGCAATTGATGCAATCCGCATGTCGTTGACATGGCGTCATCGTGTAATCATGCACGCAGAAGCCTAAATCCGTCGTGTGCGCCGTCGGAATTTTAAGCCGTGCAAACTCATCTCGTGAAATCGGCATATTTTCTGGCAACCTGGCAAGCGGACCAAACATGAGGGTTTGATCGCCAATCGACTCACGAATTTTCGCCACCATTTGATCTGCGGTCACGTGGTCATACGCCTCGTTCTGGCGGACATCCAAGCGCCCCGACCACTTTGCGATATCCAATTGACTCATCCCACCTGCCTGAGCAAGGGTATTCAGGTAGTGGCGGAATTGATGGGTAGAAACTCGGATTGGACTCCCGTCTGGCTCAGTAAATCCAAGGCGGTCAAAAATCGATTCAAAGCCATGCGCACTTCTCGTTCCGAGTGCTGTATTGACCTGATTTATGCTAAGTGGCTCAATGACACAGCCAAATGTAGCTTTCGCTGAGTGTAGTTCATTACGTCTTACTACAATAAGCGCCTCAGAGAATCTGATGCCCATCTCCGCATTTAGCAGCGGGAATCCGGCCGAAAGTAATGCTATCGCGGCCTGTTCGACATCAGTAAATTGCGCGTGTACCCGACTGCCTTTTTTAGTCAACAACACACCATTTGCCAAACACCATAGTCTCGCAGATGAAGCCGTTCCTTCCTCCAGAAATAGCACCTGTTGAACTTCATCCATCGTTAGAAGCTCCTGGCGTCTTAGGTACTCTAACTCCTGCGGTAGATACAGTTTTTCAGGATTAAACTCGTACCATCTAGCAATACGTCGTGCGCCTTCCGTCAAACGCCTAATTTTGGCGATGGCCTCAGCGACAACCGGAGCCATCGAGGGAATAATCCATTTAACCATTGGTTCCCCCCCCTTAGCCGGTCGCCACCGCAGGCCATAGGCATCTTTTCCGCCTGACGTTTTGTCATGAACCTCACAGTTCTCAGCAAGCAATAACACCTCATTGATGCGGTCAGGCGCAGAACAGAGAATTGCGGCAATCGACGAAAACAGCATGTCCTTGGGTTGAGTGGCAATGTGGAACGTCATAGGAAGCGCGTCTAATACGGCTTGAGATGGCATTTTTTCGCTGCGGCGCTTGTCGAACTCGCCCCCCACTCGGACCGAGTCAAGCGGTCGCTTGATAGGACTACGCCACGAGAGTGGAACCGCTGTCAGACAGTGTTCTGACATGAACCTAGCAATCAACTCCAGCTGCGAACCCACACGATAAGCCGTAGATCCTGTCAGCCTCTCAGCGATAACTCGCGCCGCTCGATTGAACGTTTCGCCATCCATCAGGAACGGGCTGAATCGACCGCTCTCACGATGAGCAGCATCAAGGGCGCGAAGCGCGGTGACTCGAAACGCAGGATTCTTCGTCGGCCGCAATCCCTGCATGTAGCGGACGTACGCCTTTGCGAACGATACAAACGGCTCAGCCATCTGAGTTGGCATGATGTCGTCTACCGTTTCTTGAGTAGAAAAATAGATGCGCACCCGCTGGTTCCCATGCCCCTTTGGCAGCGTGGTGTCGGTGACGTCCCAGGCCATTTCGTCGAAACGAAGATCGGCACCGAAAATGGTTAGTCGAGAGCGACTCATCGCGACGAACTCGCCCAGGTTTTCTGCAGCATCCCACTCTGCCTTTGGGGTGAACACCACTATTTTGTCAGGCATCCTTCATCTCCCCACGCCTCTCTCGAGCGAGCTGAACCACCTCGGCAACGGCAAGAATCGTACGGTCATTTACTGTTGCGATGCGCGTGTCTACCTCGTCGATCAGACGTTCCCGTTCGGCCAGCAGGTAATTCAGCACCGTTTCATGAGGGCCATCGACCCAAGCCTGGAAGTTTCTACAGGTGTAGCAAGCGATAGGAGCCATAAAACCACACGGTCCGCTGCGGCCACAGTTTCCCATCGGCTTCATCGTTTCATCGAATCGGGGATCGACAATGCGACTCGTCGGATCATCGCCTCGGGTTGCCGCTAACTCGCTCCCAATGACTACGCCGGCAAAAGCATGGGCAAGCGGTGCCATTCGAAGCGCCACGGCCCGATCGATTCGCTCGATAATTTCCGGCGTAGCTTTCACATAGATTCCTACATTCTGAGTGTCGCTGTGGTCGAGCAATTCAGCGATGATCAGCTCGCCATGCCCTTCTCTTGCCGCGGACGTAGCCACCGTATGTCGTAGCCGTTTAGAGCTAATCCTGATGGGCTCACCGGTCCGCTCCGAATACACCCGCAAGGCTTCAAATACCGATCTGATTCTGTTGCTAATTTCCTTAGGTGATGTGTGTTCATGAAAACCTGGACGAGCTTTTTTTGTCGTCCTCTTCTGGGGAAACAGCGGCGCTTGCGATGGATCAGGGGAGAACTCGGCGCCATCCTCAAATCGTGTGCGAACACTGCTTGCGTAATCTATGAGCATTTTCCCGATGCTGGGGATAACAAGTCGCTCTTTGAATTGCACCCGCCGGGCCTCCGCCCCTCCCTGCTTAACCCTAGGGACCCGAAGCACATACTCGATAGACCCATCGGTCTTCGTAACTTCCCGGATATCGCCTACCTTCAACATTGCGTATTGGATATTCCTCTGTCCCAACAGCAAACAAAGCCAGGCCAAAAGATAGTCATCCAGAGCAATCGTCCTGGCGGCAAAGGCACCGTTCAGTGCCGCTTGCGTGGCCGAGCGCTCAATGTCAGTAAGCGGTCCTTTGAGCGGGTCCATCGTCAGGACTGCAGTGCCCTTGCGGTTCCCTTTGAGGCGGATACTTTTCAGAAAGCGCACGGCAGATTTCGTCACGCCAGGGACGCCCAAACCGTCCCATTTTTTGAAAAAGGCGCTCAAGGCTCCCAGCTTCCACTCGGTTTCCGATGTCAGGGAAGCTCGAAAGCTAGCGAGCAGCGGCGCATCGATGATACTGACGGGCTGACCCTGAGCAGCCGATATCGATTCCAGCAATCGCCTAAAATGGCCAAACAGGTTGACAACAGTCATCGCTTCAGCATTCTCGGCATACCAAATCAAGGGAAATTTCGTAGCCGCGATTAACTCATCTGTCGCACATTCCCTCAGTCTCTCGAAATTCACACTGATTGGTTGGAGACCATCATGGAACGTCCAACGTTCGGCACTTGGATCGAAAACTGCCCCGCTGCGCGCCCTCACTGTGGTTGGCAGGCTCAGATAATTCGACGATTGACAGGTAATCGCGAGATTTTCAGTCATCACTGGACTCACCCTCCACTTGCTTAGCCTGCATCGCTAGGGAGACCTGTTGAGCTTTCAGCCGGACGTGCCGGCGGGTGTAATTCACGGAGGTCTGCGAAGTCGGCGCCCATCCCATCAGGAACGAACGCATACGCTCCTCTTCGGCTTCGGGAACCTTCGAATTGTCCATTACCTCCGAGAATCGGTCGTTCCAAGTGTGGCGAAGAACATGCGGAGTTACAGTATCGAACTGACCATTAAAAGCATTCCGCAGTTCGGCGAAGATCGCGTTTACGGCACTGAGCGATAGAGGTGCGCCGGTACCCATGGCGATGAATAGAAATGGGTGACGTCTAGCGCCCTCACAGGATCGCCGTGTGCTCGTGATGTATTCGTGCGTCAGCTTGCAAAGGCCTGGGGATAACGGAATCTTTCGGTCGCGCGTCTTGACCAAAGGCTGGTCCTTTCGGGGATCCTGCGGATCATCTGCTCGCCTAGCCACCGTTAGCTGCTCCGACTGAAAGTCAATGTCGGGAATCCTTACGTTCAAAACTTCGCCACGACGCAGGCCAAGCTCGTAGAACCAACGGAATAGGAGAGCGTTTCGAATGCAAGTGCCTTCCCCTTTCCAAGGGTTCTCTGGCGATGTTGACGACGTAACGTTGAGAAGTCGCTCTACCACCTCTGGCTGAAGCCCTTCCCGCTGTCCGATAGAATTCCGGCCCTTATGACGCGGCAGCCGTGCGTCCAGCGCATCTTTGCAGGACGTCCATTCATTCCAAAGCCGCTCTCGCTCAGTTGCCCCCAAGCGACAGCTGACCATGTGGTATCTCACTAGCCAATCGAGATAGTTGCGGATGACCCGAATACGGTTAGCAGCGGTATGGCCCGCCACCTCCGCGTCCGCAGGTTGTCGTTGAAGAAGCCGCACACTTTCCGCAGACGTTTTGCGATGGGATTGCGGAGAAGGCGGAAGTGAACTGTGCTTCAGCTGATCCGCAACAGGCCGCCTGCAGTGCCGGACGAGTTCGTCGAGCTCGTTCAGACGAAAAACCTCGCCCTGGCGGATACGCTGCTGGATATCAATCCCGCTCGAGTCGAGGAATAGCTGCAACACCATGATTGATCGCAAGACCTGGTCAATCGTGTTGCTCGCTCTGTTGGTAGCCCGAATCTCGCTGAGCACGTAAACAGACGGCTCGAATAGGGGGGCCCCCGTGGCCAATGCAATCAGCACCGGCAACCGCTCCCCGGAAGTCAATACGAGCGTCTTTACCGCGTAGGGATTGAGGGCCATTTGTTTACACCTTTGAAAGGTGAACGCTTAACAAATGTAGCTCCTACTCCGCAAAAATCTGTAAACAATAAAAAAGCGAAGCCAAATCAATGGCTTCGCTTTTCATATTTACTGTTCTGAAAAACCTACACTTCAGAACGGAATATCATCATCAAAGCTGTCGAAGTCATTCGACGGCTGTTGCGCCGGCTGCTGCTGGGGCGCCGGGCGGGATTGCTGAGGCTGGGACTGCGGGCGCGGGGCCTGTTGGCGAGGCGCCGGGGCCTGGTTGTAGTCGCCACCGCCTTGTTGGTCACCCTGCGGGCGGCCACCCAGCAGCTGCATGGTGCCTTGCATGTCTACGATGATTTCCGTGGTGTAACGCTTGATACCGTCTTTTTCCCACTCGCGGGTTTGCAGCTTGCCTTCGATGTATACCTGCGAGCCTTTACGCAGGTAGTTACCGGCGATTTCGGCAACCTTGCCGAACAGGGACACGCGGTGCCATTCGGTGCGCTCGACCTTCTGGCCGCTCTGCTTGTCGGTCCACTGCTCGCTGGTGGCCAAGCTCACGTTGGTCACCGCGTTGCCGTTGGGCAGGTAGCGTACTTCAGGATCCTGGCCGCAAGTGCCGACCAATATAACTTTGTTAACCCCGCGGGCCATAACGTTCTCCTAGGCGCCGCACGTGCTCTGGCGCGGGTTTACCAGCGCGTCCAGGGCGGTGCGGTCCAAAATTTTCGTATCAAATTTGATGTAGATGGCGGCCTCATTGGCCACCACCACGGCGTCTGTCACCCCGGGGGCGGCCATCAACCGCTCGCTCAACCCGGCATCCTTCACCGACTCGGGCGATAGCGGCAGGCGCAGGCTGGTGACATAGGGTGGTTCGCGCATAGTACCAGCAATGGCCACCCACAGCATGAGCAATACGGCGCAGCCGAGGAACACCCCGCCCAGCCCGCCATGCTGGAACATCCAGCCGCCGAGTATCCCGCCCAGCGCCGCGCCGAGGAACTGGCTGGTGGAGTACACCCCCATGGCGGTGCCCTTTCCACCGGCTGGCGACACCTTGCTCACCAGCGACGGCAGCGAGGCCTCCAGCAGGTTGAACGCGGTGAAGAACACCACGGTGCCGATCACTAGCGCGGTCAGGCTTTGCGCGAACGCCCAGAAGTACAGCTCAGTCAGCGCCAGCACCACGATCGCCCCCACGAGGACACGCTTCATCTTGCGCTTTTTTTCGCCGTAGATAATGAACGGAACCATTGCAAAGAATGAGATGAACAACGCGGTGAGGTACACCCACCAGTGTTGTTCCTTCGGCAGCCCGGCGCGCTCTACGTAGGCCAGCGGCAGTGCGACAAAGCTGGACATCAAGATGGCGTGCAGAATGAAGATGCCCGCGTCCAGGCGCAGCAGGTCCGGGTGGCGCAAAGTAGGGCCCAGCGCCTGGCGGGCAACGCCAGATTCCCGGTGTTGCAGCACGCGGGTGGACCGCGGCACTACGAACGCGATGATCAACATGCCCACCAGCGCCAGCACGGCGGTAGCGATGAACAGGCCCTTGAGGCCGAACGCGCGGGTAAGCAATGGGCCTACTACCATGGCGACGGCGAACGACACGCCGATGCTCATGCCGATCATGGCCATGGCCTTGGTGCGGTGCTGCTCGCGGGTGAGGTCCGACAGCAAGGCCATCACGGCGGCCGATATCGCACCGGCGCCTTGCAGCACCCGCCCGAAGATCACGCCCCAGATGGTGTCTGCCTGGGCTGCGACCACGCTGCCGATGGCGAAGATCACCAACCCGACGTAGATCACCGGCAGCCGGCCGATACGGTCGGACACCATCCCGAAGGGGATCTGCAATACCGCCTGGGTAAGGCCGTAGGCGCCGATGGCCAGGCCAATCAGCGGCAGCGTGGCACCGGGCAGGTCCATCCCGTAGGTGGCCAGTACCGGCAGCACCATGAACATGCCCAGCATGCGAAAGGCGAACACCAGCGCCAGGCCGGCGGCAGCGCGGGTTTCGCCGCCACTCATGCGTTCGCTGTGGAGATCTTGCATGGAATTACCTCGTGTGAACCGGCCGAGATTCTACCAGTCCGATCGTGTAACGGCACATTGAGTGACGCTATGCCACATGAACGGATCTTCATGGCTAGCGCCCCATGACCAGCCCTTGGGCTTATAAGCCGCAGGGAAGTACTGCTTCCCTGCCCTGCCCCGTATACTTCCGTGTTTATGCCCGCCGAGCGAGGCCGCCTTGGACAAGATCCTGATTCGTGGGGCACGTACCCACAACCTGAAAAACATTGACCTTACGCTTCCCCGCGACAAACTGATCGTTATCACTGGCCTCTCTGGCTCCGGAAAGTCGTCGCTGGCGTTCGATACGTTGTATGCCGAGGGCCAGCGCCGGTATGTGGAATCGCTGTCTGCCTACGCCCGCCAGTTCCTCTCGATGATGGAAAAGCCGGACGTCGACACCATCGAAGGGCTTTCCCCCGCCATTTCCATCGAGCAAAAATCCACGTCCCACAACCCGCGTTCGACCGTGGGTACCATCACCGAGATCTACGACTACCTGCGCTTGCTGTATGCCCGTGTGGGCACGCCGCGCTGCCCGGACCATGACATCCCGCTGGAAGCGCAAACCGTGTCGCAGATGGTCGACCTGGTGCTCGCCGAGCCGGAGGGCCGCAGGCTGATGCTGCTGGCCCCGGTGATCCGCGAGCGCAAGGGCGAGCACCTCAGCGTACTGGAAGAGCTGCGCGCTCAGGGCTTTGTGCGCGCGCGCATCAACGGCAAGCTGCATGAGCTGGATGAAGCGCCCAAGCTGGACAAGCAGAAGAAGCACACCATCGATGTGGTGGTGGATCGCTTCAAGGTACGTGCCGACCTGCAACAGCGCTTGGCTGAATCGTTCGAGACCGCGCTGAAGCTGGCCGACGGTATCGCCTTGGTTGCGCCGATGGACGAAGACGACAAGGGTGAAGAGATCATTTTCTCCGCCCGCTTCGCCTGCCCGGTGTGTGGCCATGCTATCAGCGAGCTCGAGCCCAAGCTGTTCTCGTTCAACAACCCTGCAGGCGCCTGCCCTACCTGCGACGGCCTGGGCGTGAAGCAGTTCTTCGACCCCAAACGCCTGGTGAACGGCGAGCTTACGCTCGGTGAGGGCGCCATTCGTGGCTGGGACAGGCGTAACGTTTATTACTTCCAGATGCTTGGCTCGCTGGCGGCTCATTACAAGTTCAGCCTGGAGAAGCCCTTCGGGGAGTTGCCCGCCGAGAAGCAGAAGCTGCTGCTGTACGGCAGCGGGCGCGACAACGTGGACTTCCGCTACCTCAACGACCGCGGCGATATCGTCAAACGCTCGCACCCGTTCGAAGGCATTGTGCCGAACCTGGAGCGGCGCTACAGGGAAACGGAATCCGCCAGCGTACGCGAGGACCTGGCCAAATACCTCAGCACCCAGCCGTGCCCGGAGTGCCGCGGCACCCGGCTGCGCAGGGAGTCGCGCCATGTATGGGTGGGCGAGAAAACGCTGCCGGCGGTAACCGGTTTGCCTATCGGCGAAGCCTGGGACTATTTCGGCGGCTTGCAGCTGACCGGCCGCAAGGGCGAGATCGCCGACAAGATTCTCAAGGAAATCCGCGAACGCCTGCAGTTCCTGGTGAACGTGGGCCTGGACTACCTGACGCTGGACCGCAGCGCCGATACCTTGTCTGGCGGCGAGGCCCAGCGCATCCGGCTGGCCAGCCAGATCGGCGCCGGCCTGGTGGGGGTGATGTACATTCTGGACGAACCGTCCATTGGCCTGCACCAGCGCGACAACGACCGCTTGCTCGCCACGCTCAATCACCTGCGGGATATCGGTAATACGGTGATCGTGGTGGAACATGACGAAGACGCCATTCGGCTTGCGGACTATGTTGTGGACATCGGGCCTGGCGCGGGCGTACATGGGGGCTCTATTGTCGCCGAAGGCACCCCCGAGGAGGTGATGGCACATCCGGACTCCCTGACGGGCGCTTACCTGTCGGGCCGCAAAAAGATCATCTATCCGGAAAAACGCACCCCTCGTGACAAGAAGCTCTCCCTGACGATCAAGGGCGCGCGCGGCAATAACCTGCGCAATGTGGACCTGGAAATCCCTATTGGCCTTCTCACCTGTGTAACGGGTGTGTCTGGCTCGGGTAAGTCCACGCTGATCAACAATACCTTGTTCCCGCTCAGCGCCACTGCGCTTAACGGCGCCACTACGCTGGAAGCGGCTCCGCACGACAGCATCGATGGGCTGCAGCACCTGGATAAGGTGGTGGACATCGACCAAAGCCCGATCGGCCGCACGCCGCGCTCCAACCCTGCGACCTATACCGGGCTGTTCACACCCATCCGCGAGCTGTTTGCCGGTGTGCCCGAGGCGCGCGCGCGAGGCTATGGCCCGGGCCGCTTCTCGTTCAACGTGAAGGGCGGCCGCTGCGAAGCGTGCCAAGGTGACGGCCTGATCAAGGTGGAAATGCACTTCCTGCCGGACATCTACGTGCCTTGCGATGTGTGCAAGAGCAAGCGCTATAACCGCGAAACCCTCGAAATCCGCTACAAGGGTAAGAGCATCGACGAAGTGCTGGAGATGACCATCGAGGAGGCACGCACCTTCTTCGATGCCGTACCGGCACTCGCTCGCAAGCTACAAACGCTGATGGATGTAGGGCTGTCGTATATCAAGCTGGGGCAATCGGCGACGACGCTGTCCGGTGGTGAGGCCCAGCGGGTCAAGCTGTCGCGGGAGCTGTCCAAGCGTGACACGGGCAAAACCCTGTACATCCTCGACGAACCGACGACGGGCTTGCACTTCGCGGACATCCAGCAGCTGCTCGACGTGCTTCACCGCCTGCGCGACCACGGCAATACAGTGGTAGTGATCGAGCACAACCTGGATGTGATCAAGACGGCGGACTGGCTGGTTGACCTGGGGCCGGAGGGCGGTTCACGTGGGGGGCAGATCATTGCCTGCGGCACGCCGGAACAGGTCACGAAGATGTCGCAATCCTATACCGGCAAGTACCTCAAGCCGCTGCTGGAGAGGGATAAGGCATAACGGGATCGCCTGCTCCTGCGCACCGCGCGTAGGAGCAGGCGAAGCCTGCGGACCAAAACCTATCAGTTACCCATCTGTGATTGCAGGTAATTCTGCAATCCAATGCTCTTGATCAGGCCAAGCTGCTTTTCGAGCCAGTAGGTGTGGTCTTCCTCGGTATCCGAGAGCTGAACCTTGAGGATGTCGCGGCTGACGTAGTCGCGGTGTTGCTCACACAGGGCAATGCCTTTGCACAGCGCGGCCCTCACCTTGTACTCCAGGCGCAGGTCGCTTTCGAGCATCTCCGGGACAGTAGTGCCCACATCGAGATCGTCTGGGCGCATGCGCGGCGTACCTTCAAGCATGAGGATGCGGCGCATCAAAGCGTCCGCATGGCCAGCCTCTTCTTCCATCTCGTGATTGATACGCTCGTAGAGCTTGGCAAAGCCCCAGTCTTCGTACATGCGCGAGTGAATGAAGTACTGATCGCGGGCAGCGAGTTCGCCGGTCAGCAGCGTATTGAGGTAGTCGATTACATCCGGATGACCTTGCATGGCCCACATCTCGTCACGTTTGAAAGAAGTATAGTTTGAACCAATGCCGGGCCCGGGTCGATCCGCAGGCGACTAAAAATCGCGATTTTCTGCAATTAAGTAGCATACAGATGCGAAAACCGCCCAAATGAGGGCGGTTCCTGTTCGCGTTTCGACTTAGCTCAGCGATACCCCCAAGGCGCTCGCGATGCCTTCGCCGTAGGCCGGATCAACCTGATAGAAGTGTTGCAGCTGGCGGTTTACCACATCTTCCGTGACCCCGCGCATGGCCCCTGCGATGTTGCTGATCAGCAGCGCTTTCTGATCCTCACTCATCAGCTGGAACAAGGCGCGCGCCTGGCTGTAGTAGTCACCGTCGGTGCGGTGGTCGTAGCGGTCCGCGCTGCCGCTCAATGCCAATGCTGGCTCGACATAGGCCGGTACCTGCTTGGGCGCAGAGCTGTAGCTGTTTGGCTCGTAGTTAGGCAGCGGGCCGCCGTTGCTTCCGAACCGCATGGCCCCGTCGCGCTGGTAGTTGTTCACCGGGCTCAGCGGAGCGTTCACCGGCAGTTGCTGGAAGTTGGTACCTACGCGGTAGCGGTGGGCGTCGGCATAGGCGAATACCCGCCCTTGCAGCATCCGGTCAGGCGAAAGCCCTACGCCCGGGATCATGTTGCTTGGGCCGAAGGCAGCCTGCTCGACTTCAGCAAAATAGTTGAGCGGGTTGCGATTGAGCTCCAGGGTACCGACTTCGATCAGCGGGAATTCCTTCTGCGACCAGACCTTGGTGACGTCGAAGGGGTTTTCGACGCGCTGGTTAGCCTGCTCTTCCGTCATTACCTGGATGCACACGGTCCAGCGTGGATAGTCTCCACGGTCGATCGCGTTGAACAGGTCGCGCTGTGCATAATCCGGATCAGTGCCGGCGATACGTGCGGCGTCGGCCGGGGCCAGGTTCTTGATGCCCTGCTGCGTCTTGTAGTGCCACTTCACCCAAACCCGCTCACCACGGGCATTGATCAGGCTGTAGGTGTGGCTACCAAAGCCATGCATGTGCCTGTAGCCGTCCGGGATGCCCCGGTCACTGAACAGAATCGTCACCTGGTGGAGCGCTTCAGGCGAGTGAGACCAGAAGTCCCACATCATTTGCGCGCTCTTCAGGTTGCTTTGCGGCAGGCGCTTCTGGGTGTGGATAAAGTCCGGGAACTTGAGCGGGTCGCGGATGAAGAACACGGGGGTGTTGTTACCCACGATGTCCCAGTTGCCCTCTTCGGTATAGAACTTCACTGCAAACCCGCGCGGGTCGCGTTCGGTATCTGCCGAGCCACGCTCGCCACCCACGGTAGAGAAGCGCAGGAAAATGGGCGTCTGTTTGCCAATGTCGCTGAACAATTTGGCGGAAGAGAAACGGGTGATGTCCCGGGTTACGGTAAAGGTACCGTAGGCGCCTGAGCCCTTGGCATGTACACGGCGCTCAGGAATGTTCTCGCGGTTGAAATGAGCGAGCTTCTCGACCAGGTGAAAGTCGTCGAGCAGCAGCGGGCCACGGGGGCCAGCGGATCGGGAATTCTGGTTATCGGCAACAGGCGCACCACTGGCGGTGGTGAGGGTCTTTGTATCGCTCATTTCGTACTTCTCCATCTAACGTGCGTTCCGGTGTAGGCCGGTTGCAGCAAGTATCCGGAGTTGTAGCGAAGCGGGCCAATTTATTAACCCGAGCTGGCTGATAGAATTTTACTAACCTACAGAAAACAAAAAACCGAGCCTAAGCTCGGTTTTCTGTGAGTCGAAGCGCGCCTTATTCGGCTGCTTCAACGACGCCGCCGACCGGACGGTCAACCAGCTCAACATAGGCCATAGGCGCGTTGTCCCCGGCGCGGAAACCGCACTTGAGGATGCGCAGGTAGCCACCTGGACGGGTGGCGTAGCGCTTGCCCAGGTCGTTGAACAGCTTGCCTACGGCGGACTTCGACCGGGTACGGTCGAAAGCCAGACGACGGTTGGCAACGCTGTCTTCCTTGGCCAGGGTGATCAGCGGCTCGGCAACCCGGCGCAGTTCCTTGGCTTTCGGAAGGGTGGTTTTGATCAGTTCGTGTTCGAACAGCGACACCGCCATGTTTTGGAACATGGCCTTGCGGTGCGCGCTGGTGCGGCTCAGATGACGACCACTTTTACGATGACGCATGGTTCATTCCTTACCGAAACTCTACGTTCGGTGATTACGACGATCAGGCCGTAGCCTTGTCGTCCTTCTTAAGACTTGCCGGCGGCCAGTTATCGAGGCGCATGCCGAGGGAAAGACCGCGGGAGGCCAAGACGTCCTTGATTTCGGTCAGGGACTTCTTGCCCAGGTTCGGAGTCTTCAACAGTTCTACTTCAGTGCGCTGAATCAGGTCACCGATGTAGTAAATGTTTTCCGCCTTAAGGCAGTTAGCCGAACGTACAGTCAACTCCAGATCATCAACCGGGCGAAGAAGGATCGGATCGATCTCGTCTTCCTGCTCGATAACGACTGGCTCACTGTCACCCTTCAGATCCACGAACGCGGCCAGCTGCTGTTGCAGGATGGTCGCGGCACGACGGATAGCTTCTTCCGGGTCCAGGGTACCGTTGGTTTCCAGGTCGATGACCAGCTTGTCCAGGTTGGTGCGCTGCTCGACACGGGCGTTTTCCACCACGTAAGCGATACGGCGAACCGGGCTGAACGAAGCATCCAGCTGCAAGCGACCAATGCTGCGGCTTTCGTCATCGTCGCTCTGACGCGAGTCAGCCGGCTCGTAACCGCGACCACGAGCTACTACTAGCTTCATGTTCAAGGCGCCGTTAGACGCCAGGTTCGCGATCACGTGTTCGGGATTGACGATCTCGACATCATGATCCAGCTGAATATCGGCAGCGGTAACCACCCCCGAACCTTTTTTGGACAAGGTCAGCGTAACTTCGTCACGACCGTGCAGCTTGATGGCCAGACCTTTCAGGTTGAGCAGGATTTCAATGACGTCTTCCTGAACACCTTCAATGGCGCTGTACTCATGGAGTACACCGTCGATCTCGGCTTCTACAACTGCACAGCCAGGCATGGAGGACAACAGGATGCGACGCAGCGCGTTGCCCAGGGTGTGGCCGAAACCGCGCTCGAGAGGCTCGAGCGTGATCTTGGCGCGGGTTGGGCTGACGACCTGCACATCAATATGGCGGGGCGTCAGAAACTCATTTACCGAAATCTGCATGGATGCACCTACTTTCTAGCCCTTACTTGGAGTAGAGCTCGACGATCAGGTTTTCGTTGATGTCGGCGGACAGATCACTGCGAGCCGGAACACTTTTGAAAGTGCCGGATTTCTTCTCGGTGTCTACGTCAACCCACTCAACGCGGCCACGCTGGGAACACAGCTCAAGGGCTTGAGCGATGCGCAGCTGGTTTTTTGCCTTCTCACGAACTGCAACCACGTCACCTGCGCGAACCTGGTAGGACGGTACGTTTACAGTCTGGCCATTGACCGAGATCGCTTTGTGCGAAACCAGTTGGCGGGACTCGGCACGGGTAGCGCCAAAGCCCATACGGTAAACGACGTTGTCCAGACGGCACTCGAGCAGCTGCAGAAGGTTTTCGCCGGTGGCGCCCTTCTGGCTGGCGGCTTGCTTGTAGTAGCCGCTGAACTGACGCTCGAGCACGCCGTAGATACGACGAACCTTTTGTTTCTCACGCAGCTGGGTGCCGTAGTCGGACTGACGGCCACGGCGCTGGCCGTGGATACCTGGGGCTGCTTCGATATTGCACTTGGATTCCAGAGCGCGGACGCCGCTTTTCAGGAACAGGTCAGTGCCTTCACGACGAGCCAGCTTGCATTTTGGACCAATGTAACGAGCCATTATCTATCGTCTCCTGAATTACACGCGGCGCTTCTTCGGCGGACGGCACCCGTTATGCGGGATTGGCGTCACGTCGGTGATGCTGGCGATCTTGTAGCCACAGCCGTTCAAAGCACGGACAGCGGACTCACGACCTGGACCTGGACCCTTGACGTTTACGTCGAGGTTTTTCAGGCCATATTCCAGCGCAGCTTGCCCAGCACGTTCAGCAGCTACCTGAGCAGCGAACGGAGTGGACTTGCGTGAACCGCGGAAACCCGAACCACCGGAGGTAGCCCAGGACAGGGCGTTACCTTGACGGTCGGTAATGGTCACGATGGTGTTGTTGAAAGACGCGTGGATGTGGGCGATGCCATCAACCACTGTCTTTTTGACTTTTTTACGAGGACGAGCAGCAGGTTTTGCCATGACTATATTCCTGTCGATTCGCTGGCGCGATTACTTGCGGATCGGCTTGCGCGGGCCCTTACGGGTACGGGCGTTGGTCTTGGTACGCTGACCGCGAACCGGCAGACCGCGGCGATGACGCAGGCCACGGTAGCAACCCAGGTCCATCAAGCGCTTGATCTTCATGTTGATGTCGCGACGCAGGTCACCTTCGGTGGTGAACTTCGCAACTTCGCCACGCAGCAGTTCGATTTGCTCGTCGCTCAGATCCTTGATCTTCGCAGCCGGGTTTACACCGGCGTCCGCGCAGATTTTTTGCGCGGTGGTGCGACCAACACCATAGATGTAGGTCAGCGAGATAACAGCATGCTTGTTATCTGGAATGTTAACGCCTGCAATACGGGCCATTCAGTGGGACTCCAATTGACAGCTACCTGCGCCCCGGAAGCCAAGAAATAGGGCGCGAGATGATATCGCTGTAGAAACAATTAATCAACCCGGCAGCACACTAGCTGCCGGGCTTAAACACAGCTCACAATCAGCCTTGGCGCTGCTTGTGACGTGGTTCCGCGCTGCAGATCACCCGCACGACGCCTTCGCGGCGGATAATCTTGCAGTTGCGGCACAGCTTTTTCACCGATGCACGAACTTTCATCACCAACTCCTCGAACCTTATGGGCGACTCAGCGCAGCAGGTTGCTGCCGCCGTAGCCCTTCAGGTTGGCTTTCTTCATCAGGGATTCGTACTGGTGCGAAACGAGGTGGGATTGTACTTGGGCCATAAAGTCCATCACAACCACTACCACAATCAGCAACGAGGTCCCGCCAAGGTAGAACGGAACGTTTGCCGCAACCACAAGGAACTGGGGAAGCAGGCACACGGCCGTCATGTATAGAGCACCGAACATGGTCAAGCGGGTCAGAACGCCATCAATGTAGCGTGCCGACTGCTCGCCTGGACGGATGCCCGGAATAAAGGCACCGGACTTCTTCAGGTTTTCCGCTACGTCTTTCGGGTTGAACATCAACGCTGTATAGAAGAAGCAGAAGAAAATGATCCCTGCGGTAAACAGCAAGATGTTCAACGGCTGACCAGGAGCGATCGACTGCGAGACGTCCTGCAGCCAGCCCATACCTTCAGACTGACCGAACCAGGCACCCAGCGAAGCCGGGAACAGCAGAATGCTGCTCGCGAAAATGGCCGGGATTACCCCCGCCATGTTCACCTTCAACGGCAGGTGGCTGGTCTGCGCAGCAAAGACCTTGCGGCCCTGCTGACGCTTGGCGTAGTGCACCGCAATACGGCGCTGACCACGCTCGATGAACACCACGAAACCGATGATCGCTACTGCCAGCAAACCGATCGCAATCAGGGCAAAGATGTTGATATCACCCATGCGTGCAGACTCGAAAGACTGCCCGATCGCTCTCGGAAGACCGGCCACGATACCCGAGAAAATCAACATCGAGATACCGTTGCCGACACCGCGTTCGGTAATCTGCTCGCCCAGCCACATCATGAACAGCGCGCCCGCCACGAAGGTGGAAACTGCCACGAAGTAGAAACCGAAGCCTGCAGAAAACGCGACACCCTGGTTGGCCAGGCCAATGGACATGCCAATGGCTTGAACCAGTGCCAGGGCGACAGTGCCGTAGCGGGTGTACTGGCTGATCTTGCGACGGCCAGATTCACCTTCCTTCTTCAACTGCTCCAGCTGCGGGCTGATCGCGGTCATCAGCTGCATGATGATCGATGCCGAGATGTACGGCATGATCCCCAATGCAAAGATGCTCATGCGTTCAAGCGCGCCGCCGGAAAACATGTTGAACAGGCTAAGAATGGTCCCCTCATTCTGTCGGAACAGGTCCGCCAGCCGGTCAGGGTTGATGCCTGGCACCGGGATGTGTGCGCCGATCCTGTAGACGATGATCGCCAGGAACAGGAAACGCAAACGGGCCCAGAGTTCGGACAAACCCCCACCTTTGCTGAGCGCTGAGAGAGCACCTTGCTTAGCCATTTATTCCTCGAACTTGCCGCCAGCTGCTTCGATAGCCGCACGCGCACCTTTGGTGGCGGCGATGCCCTTGAGGGTGACCGCACGAGTAACCTCGCCCGACAGCATGATTTTCACACGCTGTACGTTCTGGTTGATCACGTTGGCATCCTTGAGGGATTGCAGAGTGACGACATCGCCTTCCACCTTGGCCAGCTCGGACGTACGCACTTCTGCGCGGTCCATGGCTTTCAGCGAAACAAAGCCGAACTTCGGCAGACGACGGTGCAGCGGCTGTTGACCGCCTTCAAAGCCAGGAGCAATGGTGCCACCGGAGCGGGAGGTCTGACCCTTGTGGCCGCGGCCACCGGTTTTGCCCAGACCGCTACCGATACCACGACCCGGACGATGCTTCTCGCGACGGGAACCCGGCGCTGGACTCAGATCATTGAGTTTCATCGATTAACCCTCGACGCGCAGCATGTAGTAAGCCTTGTTGATCATCCCGCGATTCTCGGGAGTATCCAGGACTTCCACGGTGTGACCGATGCGACGCAGACCCAGGCCTTTAACACACAGTTTGTGGTTAGGCAGGCGGCCGGCGGTGCTCTTGATCAAGGTAACTTTCAAGGTTGCAGACATTACAGAATCTCCTCGACGCTCTTGCCGCGCTTGGCGGCGATCGAATCAGGGGACTGCATGGCTTTCAGACCATTGAAAGTGGCGTGCACCACGTTGACCGGGTTGGTCGAACCGTAGCACTTGGCCAGAACGTTCTGAACACCAGCAACTTCCAGGACGGCACGCATTGCGCCACCGGCGATGATGCCGGTACCTTCGGAAGCGGGCTGCATGTACACCTTGGACGCGCCATGGGCGGCCTTGGTAGCGTACTGCAGGGTGGTGCCGTTCAGATCTACCTGAATCATATTGCGGCGAGCGGCTTCCATTGCTTTCTGGATAGCTGCAGGCACTTCGCGGGACTTGCCACGGCCGAAGCCGACGCGGCCCTTGCCATCACCTACCACGGTCAACGCGGTGAAGGTGAAGATACGACCGCCTTTTACGGTCTTGGCAACGCGGTTAACCTGAACCAGCTTCTCGATGTAGCCTTCGTCGCGCTTTTGATCGTTATTTGCCATAACTTAGAACTCCAGCCCGCCTTCACGAGCAGCATCAGCCAGCGCCTTGACGCGGCCGTGGTACTTGAAGCCAGAACGGTCGAAAGCCACTTGGGAAACGCCAGCGGCTTTCGCACGCTCAGCGACCAGCTGGCCAACCTTAGTGGCGGCGTCGATGTTGCCGGTGGCGCCATCACGCAGTTCTTTGTCCAAGGTCGAAGCGCTTGCCAGGACCTTGCTGCCGTCGGCCGAAATGACCTGGGCATAAATGTGCTGCGAAGAGCGATACACGCACAGACGCACGGCTTCGAGCTCGTGCATTTTCAGGCGTGCCTTGCGAGCGCGACGCAGACGAGTAACTTTTTTGTCGGTCATTTGCTAGGCCCTACTTCTTCTTGGCTTCTTTACGGCGGACGACTTCATCCGCGTAACGGACACCCTTGCCTTTGTACGGCTCTGGACGACGGAAGTCGCGGATTTCCGCGGCAACCTGGCCAACGAGCTGCTTGTCGATACCCTTGATCACGATATCGGTCTGGCTTGGAGTTTCAGCGGTAACGCCTTGCGGCAGCTGATATTCAACCGGGTGCGAGAAACCGAGTGCCAGGGACAGAACTTCACCCTTGGCCTGAGCCTTGTAACCTACGCCAACCAGCTGGAGCTTGCGCTCGAAGCCTTGGCTTACGCCCTGCACCATGTTGTTGACCAGTGCACGAGTGGTGCCGGCCATTGCGCGAGTCTGCTGGTCGCCGTTACGAGCGGAGAAACGCAGTTCGCCACCCTCTTCGACTACTTCAACAGAAGCGTGAACGTTCAGCTCGAGAGTACCCTTGGCACCCTTGATCGACAGTTGCTGACCAGCGAATTTAACTTCAACGCCGGCTGGCAGCCTGACGGGGTTCTTAGCGACGCGAGACATGCTTATCCCCCCTTAGAACACAGTGCAAAGGACTTCGCCGCCGACACCGGCAGCGCGCGCAGCACGATCCGTCATCACACCTTTGTTGGTGGAGACGATGGATACGCCGAGACCGCCACGAACTTTTGGCAGATCATCAACGGATTTGTACTGACGCAGGCCAGGACGGCTGACGCGCTTGACTTCCTCGATGACCGGACGGCCTTCGAAGTACTTCAGCTCGATGGACAGCGAAGGCTTGGCTTCACCGGTGACCTGATAACCCGCGATGTAACCTTCGTCCTTCAGAACTTTGGCTACCGCAACCTTCAACGTGGAGGAAGGCATGCTGACGACGGACTTTTCAGCCATCTGGGCATTACGGATGCGAGTTAGCATGTCCGCTAACGGGTCCTGCATACTCATGGGCTAGACGCTCCTGATACAAAAAAAACGAGCCTTTCGGCTGCAAAAATCGCCTGCTCAATCGCCCAGGAAAATACCCGGGCTCAGGCGAGCCGGTCATTCTAGTCACACCCCGGAAACGAATCAAGCCCCAGAAGGGGCTTGATCGTATTGCGTGACCAGCGGCGGATGACTCCGCCGCGGTTGCGACTTACCAGCTGGCCTTGACCAGGCCTGGTACGTCACCACGCATTGCAGCTTGGCGCAGCATGTTACGCGCCAGGCCGAACTTACGGTAAACACCGTGAGGACGACCGGTCAGGCGGCAACGATTGCGCAGGCGCGATGCGCTGGCGTCACGTGGCTGCTTCTGCAGAGCGACGCTGGCTGCCCAGCGCTCTTCTGGAGTTGCATTCAGGTTGACGATGGTCGCTTTCAGCTCGGCACGCTTTTTGGCGTACTTGGCTACCGTTTGCTGACGCTTCAGCTCACGGTTTTTCATGCTCGTCTTAGCCATGGTCCGACTCCTATCAGTTACGGAACGGGAACTTGAACGCACGCAGCAGAGCGCGGCCTTCGTCGTCCGAACGGGCGGTAGTGGTCAGGGTGATGTCCAGACCGCGAAGAGCATCGATCTTGTCGTAATCGATTTCCGGGAAGATGATCTGCTCTTTGACACCCATGCTGTAGTTGCCACGGCCATCGAAGGACTTGGCATTCAGGCCGCGGAAGTCGCGAACCCGAGGCAGGGAGATCGACAGCAGACGATCCAGGAATTCATACATACGATCGCGACGCAGGGTTACCTTGACGCCGATCGGCCAGCCCTCACGCACCTTGAAGCCTGCAATGGATTTGCGGGCGTAGGTGACGACAGGCTTCTGGCCAGTGATCTTTTCCAGGTCGGCAACAGCGTGCTCGATGACTTTCTTGTCGCCGATCGCTTCGCCCAGACCCATGTTCAAGGTGATCTTGGTAACGCGCGGAACTTCCATCACGTTGCCCAGCTTAAGTTCTTCCTTAAGCTTGGGAGCGATTTCCTTCCGGTAAATCTCTTTCAGTCGTGCCATTGTCTTCTACCTAGCAGTGTTCAAGCATCAACCGCTTTCTGGGTCGACTTGAAGACACGAATTTTCTTGCCGTCTTCTACTTTGAAGCCAACGCGGTCAGCCTTGTTGGTTTCACCATTGAAAATGGCAACGTTGGAAGCGTGCAGAGGCGCTTCTTTCTCGACGATACCGCCTTGAATGCCAGCCATCGGATTCGGCTTGGTATGACGCTTGACCAGGTTGACCCCGCCAACGACCAGACGGTCGTCAGCGAGAACCTTCAGCACCTTACCGCGCTTGCCCTTGTCTTTGCCGGCGATCACGATGATCTCGTCGTCACGACGAATCTTTTGCATGTCGGATCTCCTTACAGCACTTCTGGGGCGAGCGAGACGATCTTCATGAACTTCTCGGAACGAAGCTCACGGGTCACTGGCCCAAAGATACGGGTGCCGATCGGCTCTTGCTTGTTGTTCAGAAGAACAGCAGCGTTGCCATCGAAGCGGATGATGGAACCATCAGCGCGGCGCACACCGTGACGGGTACGAACAACAACAGCGGTCATCACCTGGCCTTTCTTGACCTTGCCGCGCGGAATCGCTTCCTTCACGGTCACTTTGATGATGTCGCCAATGCCGGCGTAACGACGGTGCGAACCGCCGAGAACCTTGATGCACATTACGCGACGAGCGCCGCTGTTATCGGCCACATCGAGCATGGATTGAGTCTGAATCATAAAATATCTCCGACCCCTAGCCCTTAGACTTCAACAGCGCGTTCAACGATTTCAACCAGGGCCCAGTTCTTGGTCTTGGCGACCGGACGGGTTTCACGAATGGTGACCTTGTCACCAATGTGGCACTGGTTGTTCTCGTCGTGAGCGTGCAGCTTAGTCGAACGCTTGACGTACTTGCCGTAGATCGGGTGCTTTACGCGACGCTCGATCAATACGGTGATGGTTTTGTCCATCTTGTCGCTGACAACACGGCCAGTCAGCGTACGGACGGTTTTTTCGGCTTCAGCCATGATTACTTACCTGCCTGCTGGTTGAGCACAGTTTTCACGCGAGCGATGTCACGCTTCACTTGCGAGAGCAGGTGAGACTGCCCCAACTGGCCAGTTGCTTTCTGCATACGCAGATTGAACTGGTCGCGCAGCAAGCCGAGCAGTTGCTCGTTCAGTTGCTGTGCTGATTTCTCACGAAGTTCGTTCGCTTGCATCACATCACCGTCCGCTTAACAAAGGAGGTGGCGAGAGGCAGCTTTGCAGCCGCCAGGGCGAATGCCTCACGCGCCAGCTCTTCGGAAACACCTTCGATCTCGTACAGGACTTTGCCTGGCTGGATCTGGGCTACCCAATATTCGACGCTACCCTTACCTTTACCCATCCGCACTTCGAGAGGCTTCTTGGTGACCGGCTTGTCCGGGAACACGCGAATCCAGATCTTGCCGCCACGTTTTACGTGACGAGTCAGGGCACGACGTGCCGATTCGATCTGGCGGGCGGTGAGGCGGCCGCGAGCAACAGCTTTCAGGGCGAACTCGCCGAAGCTGACTTTGCTACCGCGCAGTGCCAGACCACGGTTGTGGCCGGTCATCTGCTTGCGGAATTTTGTACGCTTTGGTTGCAACATTTGGCGTACCCCTTACTTGGCAGCTTTTTTACGAGGCGCAGGTGCTTGAGGTTTCAGCTCTTCCTGGCGACCACCAATTACTTCGCCTTTGAAGATCCAAACCTTGACACCAATCACACCGTAGGTGGTGTGAGCTTCGTAGGTGGCATAGTCGATATCGGCACGCAGGGTGTGCAGGGGCACACGACCTTCGCGATACCATTCAGTACGTGCGATTTCAGCACCGCCCAGACGACCGCTCACCTGGATCTTGATGCCCTTGGCACCAATACGCATTGCGTTCTGTACGGCGCGCTTCATGGCGCGACGGAACATTACGCGGCGTTCCAGCTGCTGAGCTACGCTCTGTGCAACCAACATACCGTCGAGCTCCGGCTTGCGGATCTCTTCGATATTGATGTGCACGGGCACACCCATTTGCTTGGTCAGGTCCTGACGCAGCTTCTCAACATCTTCACCTTTCTTGCCGATCACGATGCCGGGACGAGCGGTGTGGATGGTGATGCGTGCAGTCTGAGCCGGACGATGGATATCGATACGGCTTACGGACGCGCTTTTTAGTTTGTCTTGCAGGAACTCACGCGTTTTCAGATCCGCCAGCAGATAATCTGCGTAGGTCCGACCGTCTGCGTACCAGACGGAGGTGTGCTCCTTGACGATTCCCAGGCGAATGCCAACGGGATGTACTTTCTGACCCATCTGATCGACTCCGTTACTTGTCCGCAACCTTGACAGTGATATGGCAAGACCGCTTGACGATGCGATCAGCGCGGCCTTTGGCACGCGGCATGATGCGCTTCAGCGAACGCCCTTCGTTGACGAAAACAGTCGACACTTTCAGGTCGTCGACGTCTGCGCCTTCGTTGTGTTCGGCGTTGGCAACGGCCGACTCGAGGACTTTCTTCATAACTTCAGCGGCCTTCTTGCTGCTGAAGGCCAACAGGTTGAGCGCTTCGCCCACCTTCTTCCCGCGAATCTGGTCGGCGACCAAGCGGGCTTTCTGGGCGGAGATGCGAGCGCCCGACAACTTAGCGGCTACTTCCATTTCCTTACCCCTTAACGCTTGGCTTTCTTGTCAGCCACGTGCCCGCGATAAGTGCGGGTACCGGCGAACTCGCCCAGTTTATGGCCAACCATGTCTTCGCTCACGAGAACCGGAACGTGTTGACGCCCGTTGTGTACAGCGATGGTCAAACCTACCATTTGCGGCAGAATCATCGAACGGCGCGACCAGGTCTTAACTGGTTTGCGATCGTTCTTTTCCGCCGCCACTTCGACCTTCTTCAACAGGTGAAGATCGATGAAAGGACCTTTTTTCAGAGAACGTGGCACTGTCGTATCCTCAGATTACTTGCGACGACGGACGATCATGTTGTCGGTACGCTTATTACCACGGGTTTTCGCACCCTTGGTCGGGAAGCCCCATGGCGATACCGGATGACGACCACCGGAGGTACGACCTTCACCACCACCATGTGGGTGGTCAACCGGGTTCATGGCAACACCACGAACGGTTGGGCGAACGCCACGCCAGCGTTTGGCACCGGCTTTACCCAGCGAACGCAGGCTATGCTCGGAGTTCGACACTTCACCCAGGGTCGCGCGGCACTCGGAGAGCACTTTACGCATCTCACCGGAACGCAGACGCAGGGTCACGTAGGTGCCTTCACGGGCAACCAGCTGAGCGGAAGCACCGGCGGAACGGGCGATTTGAGCACCCTTGCCTGGCTTGAGCTCAATACCGTGAACGGTGCTACCAACAGGGATGTTGCGCAGCTGCAGGCTGTTGCCCGGCTTGATAGGAGCCAGAGCGCCAGAGATCAGCTGGTCGCCAGCACTCACACCTTTCGGCGCGATGATGTAGCGACGTTCGCCATCGGCGTAACGCAGCAGAGCCAGGTGAGCAGTACGGTTCGGATCGTATTCGATACGCTCGACAATGGCGGCGATGCCGTCCTTGTCGTTGCGACGGAAGTCGACCAGACGATAGTGCTGCTTGTGGCCACCGCCAACGTGACGGGTGGTGATACGGCCATTGTTGTTACGACCGCCGGACTTCGACTTCTTCTCGAGCAGCGGAGCGTAAGGAGCGCCTTTATGCAGCTCCTGGTTGACCACCTTGACCACGAAACGGCGGCCAGGGGAAGTCGGTTTGCATTTAACGATTGCCATGATGCACCCCTTCCTTACTCAGCACTGCTGCTGAAATCGAGATCTTGGCCTGGCTGAAGAGCGACAACGGCCTTCTTCCAGTCATTACGCTTGCCCAGACCCCGAGCGGTACGCTTGGTCTTACCCAAAACGTTCAGGGTAGTCACGCGCTCCACTTTAACGTCGAACAACGTTTCGACGGCCTTCTTGATTTCCAGCTTGGTAGCGTCGGTCGCAACCTTGAAGACGAACTGGCCTTTCTTCTCAGCCAGGCCGGTGGCCTTCTCGGATACGTGCGGGCCAAGCAGAACTTTAAATACGCGTTCCTGGTTCATCCCAGCAGCTCCTCGAATTTCTTCACGGCCGACACGGTGATCAACACCTTGTCGTAGGCGATCAGACTGACCGGATCGGAACCTTGAACGTCACGTACATCGACGTGCGGCAGGTTGCGAGCAGCCAGGTACAGGTTCTGATCAACGGCTTCGGAAACGATCAGCACGTCAGTCAGGCCCATGCCATTGAGCTTGCCCAGCAGTTCTTTGGTTTTTGGCGCTTCAACAGCGAAGTCCTGAACCACGACCAGACGATCAGTGCGTACCAGCTCAGCGAGGATGGAGCGCAGTGCTGCGCGATACATCTTCTTGTTGAGCTTCTGCGAGTGATCCTGAGGACGAGCAGCGAAAGTAGTACCACCGCCGCGCCACAGCGGGCTACGGATAGTACCGGCACGAGCACGACCCGTGCCCTTCTGGCGCCATGGGCGCTTGCCGCCGCCGGACACGTCCGAACGGGTCTTCTGCTGCTTGCTGCCTTGACGGCCACCGGCCATGTAGGCAACAACTGCCTGGTGAACCAGGGTCTCGTTGAACTCGCCACCAAAGGTCAGTTCGGAAACTTCGATCGCTTGCGCGTCATTTACATTCAATTGCATGTCAGCTTCCCCTTAACCGCGAGCCTTAACAGCCGGACGCACAACCACGTCGCCGCCAGTAGCACCAGGAACGGCACCCTTGACCAGCAGCAGGTTGCGTTCAGCGTCAACGCGGACCACTTCCAGGGACTGCACGGTCACGCGCTCGGCGCCCATGTGACCGGACATTTTCTTGCCCTTGAAAACACGACCAGGAGTCTGGCACTGGCCGATGGAGCCTGGAACGCGGTGGGAAACGGAGTTACCGTGGGTGTTGTCCTGACCACGGAAGTTCCAGCGCTTGATGGTACCGGCAAAGCCTTTACCCTTCGACTGACCGGTAACATCTACCAGCTGGCCTGCTGCGAACAGTTCCGAGTTGATCAGGTCGCCTGCCTGGTAATCGCCTTCTTCAAGGCGGAATTCCCAGACACCACGGCCAGCGGCTACGTTCGCCTTGGCGAAGTGACCAGCTTGTGCAGCGGTTACGCGCGAAGCGCGACGCTCACCCACAGTGACTTGCACTGCACGGTAGCCATCGGAATCTTCGGTTTTGAACTGAGTGACGCGATTCGGTTCGATCTCGATGACCGTAACCGGAATAGAGACACCATCTTCGGTGAAAATGCGGGTCATACCGCACTTACGACCGACTACACCAATAGTCATGTTGTAAACCTCATGAGTGTACGGGGCTTTCACCCGCTATGGCCGCCCATTTCAGAGCGTTACACGACCAAGACACGGGTCTTAGCCGAGGCTGATCTGTACTTCCACGCCTGCCGCGAGGTCGAGCTTCATCAGCGCATCAACGGTTTTGTCCGTTGGCTGGACGATGTCCAGGACACGCTTATGAGTGCGGATTTCGTACTGATCACGCGCGTCTTTGTTGACGTGCGGGGAGACCAGAACAGTGAACCGCTCCTTACGGGTAGGCAGTGGAATCGGACCACGCACCTGTGCCCCAGTACGTTTCGCGGTTTCCACGATTTCCTGGGTGGATTGGTCGATCAAGCGATGGTCAAATGCCTTCAACCTGATACGAATTTGCTGATTTTGCATTGGATTTCAGACTCCAGGCTCATTCCCAACAGACGGACTACGCCCGTTAAAAGGAGGCGTGATTCTATAGACGCCCCTAACAGGTGTCAACCCAATAAAAAAGCCCCCGCTAGGCGGGGGCTCCTTTTGGAACGGAGGACTTACTCGATGACTTTGGCTACAACGCCAGCGCCAACGGTACGACCGCCTTCACGGATTGCGAAACGCAGGCCGTCTTCCATTGCGATGGTCTTGATCAGGGTAACAGTCATCTGAATGTTATCGCCTGGCATTACCATTTCAACGCCTTCCGGCAGTTCGCAGTTACCGGTCACGTCGGTGGTCCGGAAGTAGAACTGTGGACGGTAGCCTTTGAAGAACGGGGTGTGACGACCACCTTCTTCCTTGGACAGCACGTACACTTCTGCAGTGAACTTGGTGTGCGGCTTGACGGTGCCGGGCTTGACCAGAACCTGGCCACGCTCAACGTCGTCACGCTTGGTGCCGCGCAGCAGCACGCCGCAGTTCTCGCCAGCACGACCTTCGTCGAGCAGTTTGCGGAACATTTCAACGCCGGTGCAAGTGGTCTTGACGGTTGGACGCAGGCCAACGATCTCGACTTCTTCCTGGATCTTGACGATGCCACGCTCAACACGACCGGTGACCACGGTACCGCGACCAGAGATCGAGAACACGTCTTCGATTGGCATCAGGAACGGCTTGTCGATAGCACGCTCTGGCTGCGGGATGTAGCTGTCGAGGGTTTCGACCAGCTTCTTCACGGCAGTGGTGCCCATCTCGTTGTCGTCCTGGCCGTTCAAGGCCATCAACGCCGAACCGATGATGATCGGGGTGTCGTCGCCTGGGAAATCGTAGGTGCTGAGCAAGTCACGCACTTCCATTTCAACCAGTTCCAACAGCTCGGCGTCGTCCACCATGTCAGCCTTGTTCAGGAAGACAACGATGTAAGGAACGCCAACCTGACGGGACAGCAGGATGTGTTCGCGGGTCTGAGGCATCGGGCCGTCAGCGGCCGAGCACACCAGGATCGCGCCGTCCATCTGGGCAGCACCGGTGATCATGTTCTTCACGTAGTCAGCGTGACCTGGGCAGTCAACGTGAGCGTAGTGACGAACAGCCGAGTCGTACTCGACGTGCGCGGTGTTGATGGTGATACCGCGAGCCTTCTCTTCCGGGGCGCTGTCGATCTTGTCGAAGTCAACCTTGGCCGAACCGAATACTTCGGAGCAGACACGGGTCAGAGCAGCGGTCAGAGTGGTTTTACCGTGGTCAACGTGACCGATGGTGCCAACGTTGACGTGCGGTTTGTTACGTTCAAATTTTTCTTTAGCCACGACAGTGAACCTCTTGCCTAAAGGGCTTGGTTAGCCTTGTTTTTTAACCAGGGCTTCGACGATGTTCGAAGGCGCTGGAGCGTATTTGGAGAATTCCATGGAGTAGCTGGCACGGCCCTGGGACATGGAGCGCACGTCGGTCGCATAACCGAACATTTCGCCCAGCGGCACTTCGGCACGGATAACCTTGCCGGAGACGGTGTCGTCCATACCCTGGATCAGACCACGACGACGGTTCAGGTCACCCATCACGTCGCCCATGTAGTCCTCGGGGGTCACTACTTCGACCTTCATGATCGGCTCGAGCACTTCGCCACCGCCCTTCTGGGCCAGTTGCTTGGTAGCCATCGAGGCCGCGACCTTGAACGCCATTTCGTTGGAGTCGACGTCGTGGTACGAACCGTCGAATACCGTCGCCTTCAGGCCGATCAGAGGATAACCGGCAACAACGCCGTTTTTCATCTGCTCTTCGATGCCCTTCTGGATTGCCGGGATGTATTCCTTCGGAATCACACCACCCACAACTTCGTTGGTGAACACCAGACCTTCGGTGATCTTGCCTTCAGCGTCGATATCCGGCTTCGAGAAACGAACCCAGCAATGACCGAACTGACCGCGACCGCCGGACTGACGAACGAACTTGCCTTCGATCTCGACGTTGTCCTTGGTGATCTGCTCACGATAGGACACTTGCGGCTTGCCGATGTTGGCCTCGACGTTGAACTCGCGACGCATACGGTCGACGAGGATGTCCAGGTGAAGCTCACCCATACCGGAGATGATGGTCTGGCCGGTTTCTTCGTCGGTCTTGACGCGGAACGATGGGTCTTCCTGAGCAAGCTTGCCCAGAGCGATACCCATCTTTTCCTGGTCATCCTTGGTCTTGGGCTCAACGGCTACCGAAATAACCGGCTCCGGGAAGTCCATACGAACGAGGATGATCGGCTTGTCAGCAGCGCAGAGGGTATCACCAGTGGTGACGTCCTTCATGCCAATCAAGGCCGCGATGTCGCCAGCGCGCACTTCCTTGATCTCTTCGCGGGTGTTGGCGTGCATCTGCACCATACGGCCCACGCGCTCTTTCTTGCCCTTCACGGAGTTGATCACGCCGTCGCCGGAGTTCAGAACGCCGGAGTAAACGCGAGCAAAGGTCAAGGTGCCCACGAAGGGGTCGGTCGCGATCTTGAACGCCAGCGCCGAGAACGGCTCGTTGTCGTCCGCATGACGCTCCATTTCGACAGTTTCGTCATCCGGGTCTGAACCCTTGATGGCCGGAATGTCCACAGGCGCAGGCAGGAAGTCGATGACCGCATCCAGAACCAGGGGAACACCCTTGTTCTTGAAGGAAGAACCGCAAACAGCCAGAACGATTTCACCAGCAATAGTCCGCTGACGCAGACCAGCCTTGATTTCCTCGAGGGTGAGTTCTTCACCTTCCAGGTACTTGTTCATGAACTCTTCGTTGGCTTCGGCAGCGGCTTCGATCATGTTCGCGCGCCATTCTTCAGCCAGTTCCTGCAGTTCAGCAGGGATTGGCTCACGGCGTGCGGCCATGCCCTTGTCGTCGTCGTTCCAGTAAACGGCTTCCATGGTCAACAGGTCAACCTGACCCTGGAAGTTGTCTTCGGAACCAATGGCCAGCTGAATCGGCACCGGGGTATGACCCAGGCGCTGCTTGATCTGGCCAATTACGCGCAGGAAGTTCGCACCGGCGCGGTCCATCTTGTTTACGTAAACAAGACGTGGAACGCCGTACTTGTTGGCCTGACGCCATACGGTTTCGGACTGAGGCTCAACACCGGAGGTGCCGCAGAACACTACGACCGCACCGTCGAGTACGCGCAGCGAACGTTCTACTTCAATGGTGAAGTCAACGTGGCCGGGGGTATCGATGATGTTGAAGCGGTGCTTTTCGAACTGCTTGTTCGAGCCAGCCCAGAAGGCGGTAGTCGCAGCGGAGGTAATGGTAATACCACGCTCCTGCTCCTGCACCATCCAGTCCATGGTCGCGGCGCCGTCATGCACCTCGCCCATCTTGTGGTTCACGCCGGTGTAAAACAGTACGCGCTCGGTGGTCGTGGTTTTACCCGCGTCCACGTGAGCAACGATACCGATATTACGGTAGCGGTTAATCGGTGTTGTACGAGCCATAAAGCCCTCGCAAAGTGAGTGACGCTGAAATTAGAAGCGGTAGTGCGAGAAGGCTTTGTTGGCTTCAGCCATACGGTGCACGTCTTCACGCTTCTTGACCGCAGCGCCTTTGCCTTCAGCAGCATCCAGCAACTCGCCAGCCAGGCGCAGAGCCATGGACTTCTCGCCGCGCTTGCGGGCGTAGTCCACCAGCCAGCGCATGGCCAGGGCGTTACGACGGGACGGACGAACTTCGACCGGAACCTGGTAGGTAGCACCGCCTACACGGCGGGACTTGACTTCGACCAGCGGAGCGATGGCGTCGAGAGCTTTCTCGAAGATCTCCAGGGGATCGCTGTTCTTGCGGGCTTTTACCGTTTCCAGGGCACCGTAAACGATGCGCTCGGCAACAGCTTTTTTGCCGCTTTCCATCACGTGGTTCATGAATTTGGCGAGAATCTGGCTTCCGTATTTCGGATCGTCCAGAATTTCACGCTTGGCTGCTACACGACGTCTTGGCATTGATAAGCCCTCAAACGGTCTTCAGGTTAGCCCGGGACAGTGCCCGACCTTACTCTTATCGACTCAATAAAAATGTTGACTGCAAAGTGCGGCAAGCGATCCTTACTTCGGACGCTTGGTACCGTACTTGGAACGACCCTGGTTACGGCCCTTGACACCCGAGGTATCAAGCGAACCGCGAACGGTGTGGTAACGCACACCTGGCAAGTCTTTTACACGACCGCCACGGATCAGCACGACGCTGTGCTCTTGCAGGTTGTGGCCTTCACCGCCGATGTACGAGGAAACCTCGAAACCGTTGGTCAGGCGTACACGGCAAACCTTACGAAGTGCCGAGTTGGGTTTTTTCGGCGTGGTGGTGTACACACGGGTGCACACGCCACGACGCTGCGGGCAGTTCTGCAGCGCAGGTACGTCGGATTTCTCGACGATACGCTTGCGCGGCTGACGTACCAGCTGGTTGATCGTTGCCATCTTTAAGCTCCACTGAGGTCTTTCGACGCTTGTTGCCCTACTTTGAAAAACAAATGGCAGGGCAAAAGCCCCGCCAAATTTAGGGGTACGAGAGTCTAAAGATCCCTCGCCCCTCAGTCAAGACGAAGCGTGCCCTGCCCTTCCAGCCAAAGCTGGAAAAGCGGGGGCACGCCAGCCCTGTCAGTTACCGCTGGAGTTCAGTGCTTCCGTCAATGCGGCTTCCACTTCACTCGCGCTTACGCGCAGCGGCTTGTCTGCTTCACGGCGACGCTTGCGCTCGCTGTGATAAGCCAGGCCGGTACCGGCCGGGATCAGACGACCTACCACCACGTTTTCCTTCAGGCCGCGCAGGTAATCGCGCTTGCCGGTAACCGCTGCCTCGGTAAGTACCCGAGTGGTTTCCTGGAAGGATGCCGCGGAGATGAACGACTCGGTCGACAGCGAGGCCTTGGTGATACCCAACAGCACTCGCGAGTACTTCGAGATGAACTTGTCTTCTGCAGCAAGACGCTCGTTCTCGCCCAGTACGTGGGTGAGTTCCATCTGGTCGCCCTTGATGAAGCTCGAATCCCCGGACTCGGCAATCTCCACCTTGCGCAGCATCTGCCGCAGAATGGTCTCGATGTGCTTGTCGTTGATCTTCACGCCTTGCAGACGGTAAACATCCTGGATCTCGTTGACGATGTACTTCGCCAGGGCGCTTACGCCCAACAGACGCAGGATATCGTGCGGATCGCTTGGGCCGTCCGAGATAACTTCGCCGCGGTTTACCTGTTCGCCTTCGAAGACGTTCAGGTGACGCCACTTCGGAATCAGCTCTTCGTACGGATCGCTACCGTCGTTCGGCGTGATCACCAAACGGCGCTTGCCCTTGGTTTCCTTGCCGAAAGCGATGGTACCGCTGACTTCCGCCAGGATCGAAGCCTCTTTCGGGCGACGAGCCTCGAACAGGTCGGCCACGCGTGGCAGACCACCGGTGATGTCACGGGTTTTCGACGTTTCTTGCGGGATACGGGCGATAACGTCACCCACGCCCACTTGCACGCCGTCCGCCACACCTACCAAGGCGTTCGCCGGCAGGAAGTACTGGGCCGGTACGTCAGTACCTGGCAACAGCAGATCCTTGCCATCGGCGCCTACCATCTTCACGGCCGGGCGGATTTCCTTGCCTGCGGCAGGACGATCCTTGGCATCCAGTACTTCAATGTTGGTCAGGCCGGTCAATTCGTCGGTCTGACGCTTGATCGTGATGCCTTCTTCCATGCCCACGTAGGTCACGGTACCTTTCATTTCGGTAACGATCGGGTGGGTGTGCGGGTCCCACTTGGCCACGATAGAGCCAGCGTCGACCTTGTCGCCTTCCTTCACGGAAATGACCGCACCGTAAGGCAGCTTGTAACGCTCACGCTCACGACCGAACTCGTCGGCGATCGCCAGCTCGCCGGAGCGGGATACCGCAACCAGGTTGCCGTCGGCACGCTCGACGTGCTTGAGGTTGTGCAGGCGCACCATACCGCCGTTCTTCACCTGAACGCTGTCCGCAGCGGAGGTCCGGCTGGCCGCACCACCGATGTGGAAGGTACGCATGGTCAGCTGGGTACCCGGCTCACCGATGGACTGGGCAGCGATAACGCCGACCGCTTCACCGATGTTCACCAGGTGACCACGGGCCAGATCGCGACCGTAGCACTTGGAGCAGATGCCGTAGCGGGTTTCACAGCTGATCGGCGAGCGTACGATCACTTCGTCGATGCTGTTGAGTTCGATGAACTCGACCCACTTTTCGTCCACCAGGCTGCCGGCCGGAACGATGACGTCCTCGGTACCAGGCTTGAACACGTCACGGGCGATGACACGGCCCAATACGCGCTCACCCAACGGCTCGACCACGTCGCCGCCTTCGATGTGCGGGGTCATGAGCAGGCCATGCTCTGTACCGCAGTCGATTTCGGTCACTACCAGGTCTTGTGCCACGTCGACGAGACGACGGGTCAGGTAACCGGAGTTGGCGGTCTTCAAGGCGGTATCCGCCAGACCCTTACGAGCACCGTGAGTGGAGATGAAGTACTGGAGTACGCTCAGGCCTTCACGGAAGTTCGCGGTAATCGGCGTTTCGATGATGGAGCCGTCCGGCTTGGCCATCAGACCACGCATACCCGCCAGCTGGCGAATCTGAGCAGCCGAACCCCGAGCACCCGAGTCCGCCATCATGTACATGGAGTTGAAGGACTCCTGATCGACTTCCTTGCCCTCGCGGTCGATGACCTTTTCTTTCGAAAGGTTGGCCATCATCGCCTTGGACACTTCGTCGTTCGCCTTCGACCAGAGGTCGATCACCTTGTTGTACTTCTCGCCCTGGGTTACCAGGCCGGAGGCGTACTGGCTCTCGATTTCCTTCACTTCTTCGGTAGCGGTACCGATGATGCGGGCTTTCTCATCCGGGATAACGAAGTCGTTAACGCCGATCGAAACGCCGGAAATGGTCGAGTATGCGAAACCGGTGTACATCAGCTGGTCGGCAAAGATGACGGTTTCCTTCAGACCCACCACGCGGTAGCAGTGGTTGATCAGCTTGGAAATAGCCTTCTTTTTCATCGGCTGGTTGACGACTTCGTACGGCAGGCCGGCAGGCACTACCTGGAACAGCAGTGCACGGCCGACAGTGGTGTCGACGATACGGGTGCTGGTTACGCTGCCGCCGTCACGGTCGTTCACGGTTTCGGTGATACGAACCTTGATTTTCGCGTGCAGCGCGGCTTCGCCGGCGCGGAACACACGGTCAACTTCCTGCAGGTCAGCGAAGATACGGCCTTCGCCCTTGGCGTTGATGGCTTCGCGGGTCATGTAGTACAGACCCAGAACCACGTCCTGCGAAGGAACGATGATCGGCTCGCCGTTCGCTGGCGACAGGATGTTGTTGGTGGACATCATCAGCGCGCGCGCTTCCAGCTGTGCCTCGAGGGTCAGCGGAACGTGCACAGCCATCTGGTCACCGTCGAAGTCGGCGTTGTACGCCGCACACACCAGCGGGTGAAGCTGGATAGCCTTGCCTTCGATCAATACCGGCTCGAACGCCTGGATACCCAGACGGTGCAGGGTAGGCGCACGGTTGAGCAGCACGGGGTGTTCGCGAATCACTTCAGCGAGAACGTCCCAGACCTCTGGCAATTCGCGCTCGACCATCTTCTTGGCAGCCTTGATGGTGGTGGCGAGGCCACGCACTTCCAGCTTGCCGAAGATGAACGGCTTGAACAGCTCCAGCGCCATCTTCTTGGGAAGGCCGCACTGATGCAGGCGCAAGGTCGGGCCTACGGTAATTACCGAACGACCGGAGTAGTCCACGCGCTTGCCGAGCAGGTTCTGACGGAAACGACCCTGCTTACCCTTGATCATGTCAGCCAGGGATTTCAGAGGACGCTTGTTCGAACCAGTGATGGCACGGCCGCGACGGCCGTTATCCAGCAGGGCATCGACCGCTTCCTGCAGCATGCGCTTCTCGTTACGCACGATGATATCGGGCGCAGACAGATCCAGCAGACGCTTCAGGCGGTTGTTACGGTTGATGACGCGGCGGTACAGGTCGTTCAGGTCGGAGGTCGCGAAACGGCCACCATCCAGCGGAACCAGAGGACGCAGGTCCGGTGGCAGTACTGGCAGAACGGTCAGGACCATCCACTCCGGCAGGTTGCCGGAGCCCTGGAAGGCTTCCATCAGCTTCAGGCGCTTGGACAGCTTCTTGATCTTGGTTTCGGAGTTGGTCTGCGGAATCTCTTCGCGCAGGCGGCCAATCTCGTGCTCCAGGTCAATAGCGTGCAGCAGCTCGCGAACGGCCTCGGCACCCATACGGGCGTCAAAGTCATCACCGAACTCTTCAAGCGCTTCGAAGTACTGCTCGTCGTTGAGCAGCTGACCCTTTTCAAGGGTGGTCATGCCCGGATCGATCACCACGTAGCTCTCGAAGTAGAGCACGCGCTCGATGTCACGCAGGGTCATGTCCATCAGCAGGCCGATACGGGACGGCAGCGACTTCAGGAACCAGATGTGGGCGACCGGCGAAGCCAGCTCGATGTGAGCCATGCGCTCGCGACGCACCTTGGCCAGCGCGACTTCAACGCCGCACTTCTCGCAGATCACACCGCGATGCTTCAGGCGCTTGTACTTGCCGCACAGGCACTCGTAGTCCTTGACCGGGCCAAAGATCTTGGCGCAGAAAAGGCCGTCACGCTCTGGCTTGAACGTACGGTAGTTGATGGTTTCTGGTTTCTTGACTTCACCGAACGACCACGAACGGATCATTTCAGGCGAGGCAAGACCAATACGGATGGCGTCGAACTCTTCGACTTGACCCTGGTTTTTCAGCAGATTCAACAGGTCTTTCAAGGCCTTTTCCTCCTGGCGGAGCAGGAAGCGGGGGTTAGCCCCCGCTCCCATTCACGTCGCGTGTTATTCGGTTTCCAGATCGATGTCGATACCGAGCGAACGGATCTCTTTGATCAACACGTTGAAGGACTCGGGCATGCCCGGCTCCATACGGTGATCGCCATCCACGATGTTCTTGTACATCTTGGTACGGCCGTTCACGTCGTCCGACTTCACGGTGAGCATTTCCTGCAGAGTGTATGCCGCGCCGTATGCTTCCAGCGCCCACACCTCCATCTCCCCGAAACGCTGGCCACCGAACTGAGCCTTACCACCCAGCGGCTGCTGGGTGACGAGGCTGTAGGAACCGGTGGAACGAGCGTGCATCTTGTCGTCCACCAGGTGGTTCAGCTTCAGCATGTACATGTAGCCGACAGTAACAGGACGCTCGAACTTGTTGCCGGTGCGCCCGTCGAACAGCTGCATCTGACCGCTTTCAGGCATGTCAGCGAGCTTGAGCATCGACTTGATCTCGCTTTCCTTGGCACCATCGAAGACCGGCGTTGCCATTGGCACGCCTGCCTTGAGGTTTTTCGCCAGGGCCAGCACTTCCTGGTCGGAAAGCTCGTCGATGCTTTCGTGACGGCCGCCGATCTCGTTGTAGATCTCGTTCAGGAAGCCACGCAGATCGGCAACCTGACGCTGCTCTTCGAGCATGCGGTTGATCTTCTCGCCCAGCCCCTTGGCTGCAAGGCCCAGGTGGGTTTCGAGGATCTGACCGACGTTCATACGCGACGGTACGCCCAACGGGTTGAGTACCACGTCGACCGGGGTGCCATTGGCATCGTGCGGCATGTCTTCAACCGGCATGATTACCGAGACCACACCCTTGTTACCGTGACGGCCGGCCATCTTGTCGCCCGGCTGGATGCGGCGACGGATTGCCAGGTAAACCTTCACGATCTTCAGCACGCCCGGCGCCAGGTCATCGCCCTGTTGCAGCTTGCGCTTCTTGTCTTCGAACTTGTCGTCCAACAGGCGGCGACGATCAACGATGTACTGCTGGGCTTTTTCCAGCTGTTCGTTGAGCGCATCCTCGTTCATGCGCAGCTTGAACCACTGACCGTGCTCCAGGCCGTTCAGAACGTCATCGGTCAGCTCGGTGCCTTTCTTCAGGCCAGCACCACCGTCGACTACCTGCCCTACCAAAGCGTTGCGCAGACGTTCGAAGGTCGCGCCTTCGACGATGCGGAATTCTTCGTTGAGGTCCTTGCGGATCTGGTCGAGCTGGCTCTTCTCGATGGACAGGGCGCGCGAATCGCGCTCAACGCCGTCACGAGTGAACACCTGTACGTCGATGACAGTGCCCTTGGTACCGGTCGGCACGCGCAGGGAAGTGTCTTTGACGTCGCTGGCCTTCTCACCGAAGATCGCGCGCAGCAGTTTTTCTTCTGGGGTGAGCTGGGTTTCGCCTTTTGGCGTGACCTTGCCTACCAGAATGTCGCCGGCGCCAACTTCGGCACCCACATAAACGATACCGGCTTCGTCCAGCTTGTTCAGCGCTGCCTCACCCACGTTCGGGATGTCAGCGGTGATTTCCTCTGGGCCAAGCTTGGTATCACGGGCCACACAGGTCAGTTCCTGAATGTGGATCGTGGTGAAACGGTCTTCCTGAACAACGCGCTCGGACAGGCAGATGGAGTCTTCGAAGTTGAAGCCGTTCCATGCCATGAAGGCGATGCGCATGTTCTGACCCAGCGCCAGTTCACCCATGTCGGTGGACGGGCCGTCGGCCATGATGTCGCCGCGCTCTACCCGATCACCGCGGTTCACCAGCGGGCGCTGGTTGATGCAGGTGTTCTGGTTGGAGCGGGTGTACTTGGTCAGGTTGTAGATGTCCACACCGGCTTCGCCAGTCTCGACTTCATCATCCGCCACGCGTACCACGATACGGCTGGCGTCGACAGAATCGATCACACCGCCACGACGAGCCACGACGCAAACGCCGGAGTCGCGAGCAACGTTACGCTCCATCCCGGTGCCCACCAGAGGCTTGTCGGAACGCAGGGTCGGTACGGCCTGACGCTGCATGTTCGAACCCATGAGCGCGCGGTTGGCGTCGTCGTGCTCGAGGAACGGAATGAGCGATGCCGCAACGGAAACAACCTGCTTCGGCGAAACGTCCATCAGGGTGACGTCTTCCGGCGCCTTGACGGTGAATTCGTTCAGGTGGCGGACCGCTACCAGTTCGTCGATCAGCTGTTTCTTTTCGTTCATGGCCGCGGAAGCCTGGGCGATCACGTGATCGGCCTCTTCAATCGCGGACAGGAAAACGATTTCGTCGGTTACAACGCCGTCATTCACCACACGGTACGGGCTTTCGAGGAAGCCGTACTGGTTGGTGCGAGCGTATGCAGCCAAGGAGTTGATCAGACCGATGTTCGGACCTTCAGGCGTCTCGATCGGGCACACACGGCCGTAGTGGGTCGGGTGTACGTCACGGACTTCGAAGCCTGCGCGCTCACGGGTCAGACCGCCCGGGCCAAGCGCGGAAACGCGGCGCTTGTGGGTGATCTCCGAAAGCGGGTTGTTCTGGTCCATGAACTGCGACAGCTGGCTGGAGCCGAAGAATTCCTTGACCGCTGCAGCTACTGGCTTGGCGTTGATCAGGTCCTGAGGCATCAGGCCTTCGCTTTCGGCCATGGACAGGCGTTCCTTGACGGCACGCTCTACCCGCACCAGGCCCACGCGGAACTGGTTTTCGGCCATTTCGCCAACGCAACGCACGCGACGGTTACCCAAGTGGTCGATGTCGTCGACAATGCCTTTGCCGTTACGAATGTCTACCAGGGTTTTGAGCACGGCAACGATGTCGTCCTTGCTCAGCACGCCGGAACCTTCGATCTCGGTGCGACCGATACGACGGTTGAACTTCATCCGGCCTACGGCGGAGAGGTCGTAGCGCTCGGCACTGAAGAACAGGTTGTTGAACAGTGTTTCGGCGGCGTCCTTGGTCGGCGGCTCGCCTGGGCGCATCATCCGGTAGATCTCGACCAGCGCTTCCAGCTGATTGCTGGTGGAGTCGATTTTCAGGGTATCGGAGATGAACGGACCGCAGTCGATGTCGTTGGTGTACAGCGTTTCGATGCGAACCACTTGAGCCTTGGCAATCTTGACCAGTGCTTCGGTGGTGAGCTCGGTGTTGCACTCAGCGAGGATTTCACCGGTGGCAGGATGCACGATGGCCTTGGCAGTGGTGCGGCCAATCATGTAGTCCAGAGGAACTTCGAGTTCCTTGATACCGGATTTTTCCAGCTGGTTGATGTGGCGCGCGGTGATCCGGCGGCCCTGCTCGACGATGACCTTGCCGTCATTGTCGGTGATGTCCATGGAAGCGATTTCACCGCGCAGGCGCTGCGGTACGAGCTCGAGGCTCAGCTTCTCGCCTTTCACATGGAAGATGTTCGTGGTGTAGAACGCGTCGAGCACTTCCTCGGTGGTATAACCGAGCGCGCGGAGCAATACCGAGGCCGGCAGCTTGCGGCGGCGGTCGATACGCACGAATACGCAGTCCTTCGGGTCGAACTCGAAGTCGAGCCAGGAGCCGCGGTAAGGAATGATGCGAGCGGAGTACAGCAGTTTGCCAGAGCTGTGCGTCTTGCCACGGTCGTGGTCGAAGAAGACACCTGGCGAACGGTGCAGCTGGGAAACGATCACACGCTCGGTACCGTTGATAACGAAGGTACCGTTTTCAGTCATCAGGGGGATTTCACCCATGTAGACTTCTTGTTCCTTGATGTCTTTGATCGCTTTGTTCGACGATTCCTTGTCGAAAATGATCAGGCGCACCTTGACCCGCAGCGGAACCGCGAAGGTAACGCCACGAAGCACACATTCCTTCACGTCGAAGGCGGGCTCGCCCAGGCGATAACCAACGTACTCCAGGGCAGCGTTGCCGGAGTAGCTGATGATCGGGAATACCGATTTGAAGGCCGCATGCAGGCCGACGTCGCGGAACTGGTCCTTGGACACTCCCGCCTGCAGGAATTCACGATAAGAATCCAGCTGGATGGCCAGGAGGTACGGCACATCCATCACGTCCGGCAACTTGCTAAAGTCCTTGCGGATTCGTTTTTTCTCAGTGTATGAGTAAGCCATCAGCGTTCCCCAGCTTGGTCACCTGCTTGTTTGGCCTCTCCCGGCGGGAGTAGCCAGAAAATCTTGCAAACCCCATGGTTTGCGCCACCCCCTCGGGGCGGTTACCGCTCGTTACGGCGCCAACCTGATCGGCTGCCAGTAACGGAAAAAGGCCGGTGGCATAAGCCACCAGCCATCAGCCTTCTGCTTGACGCTCCGGCTGGAGACGCAAGGTCGGAGTTACTTGACTTCGACTTTGGCGCCTGCTTCTTCCAGGGATTTCTTCAGAGCTTCAGCTTCTTCTTTCGAAGCGTTCTCTTTCACAACGCCCAGGTCGTCAACAACAGCCTTGGCTTCTTTCAGGCCCAGACCGGTGGCTTCACGTACAGCCTTGATGACGTTTACTTTCTTCTCGCCGGCTTCAACCAGTTTAACGGTGAATTCGGTTTGCTCTTCAACAACGGCAGCAGCAGCAGCTGGGCCAGCAGCGGCAACAGCAGCGGTAACGCCGAAGGTTTCTTCCATTGCCTTGATCAGCTCAACAACTTCCAGAACGGTTTTCTGGCCGATTGCTTCGATGATTTGTTCGTTAGTCAGAGACATGACTATGATCCTGTATTGGGGTGACAGCCTACGCAGCCATCAAATTAAACATATGATTTCGAAAGCGCTGCTGCGGCCTTAGGCTGCGGTAGCTTCTTTCTGGTCGCGAATGGCCGCCAGAGTACGAGCCAGCTTGCTGGTAGCGCCTTGGATCACGCTCATCAGCCTTGCAATGGCTTCGTCGCGGGTCGGCAGCGAAGCCAACACGTCGATCTCGTTTGCTGCGAGGAACTTGCCCTCGAACGCAGCTGCCTTGATCTCGAACTTGTCCTGACCCTTGGAGAACTCCTTGAACAGACGAGCAGCAGCGCCCGGGTGTTCGTTGGAGAACGCAATCAGGGTCGGGCCTTTGAACGCGTCGTTGAGAACACTGTAGTCAGTGCCTTCAACTGCGCGGCGCAGCAGGGTGTTACGTACGACACGTACGTAAACGCCAGCTTCGCGGGCCTCTTTACGGAGTCCGGTCATTGCGCCTACAGTCACACCACGGGCATCAGCCACGACAGCGGACAGAGCGACTTTGGCAGCCTCGTTGACTTCAGCGACGATGGCCTTCTTGTCTTCGAGTTTAATTGCCACGGGTTTCTCCTGGTTTTACCGTTTCATTCGATCGAAACCGAATGTCGTTTTGGTGTCTGATTCGCGAGCGAATCGGGAGCACCATCTGCGTAGGCTGGTGGTTTAAGGCTTTCGCCGCCTACGGTCTTGGATAGCCCCCGCCAGGCAGGGACCCCAATCTTGCAGCAGCGGCGCGGATGTACCCACGCCGCGCCGGTGTCTTAAGCGCTCAGCGAGCTCTGGTCGATGACCAGACCTGGGCCCATGGTGGTGCTCAGGGTAACGCGCTTGACGTAGATACCTTTCGAGGAAGCAGGCTTGATACGCTTGAGGTCAGCGATCAGGGCTTCAACGTTTTCCTTCAGCTTGACGGCTTCGAAGCCGACTTTGCCAACGGAGGTATGGATGATGCCGTTCTTGTCGGTGCGATAGCGAACCTGACCAGCCTTGGCGTTTTTCACGGCAGTGGCTACGTCTGGAGTCACGGTACCGACCTTCGGGTTAGGCATCAGGCCACGAGGACCCAGTACTTGACCCAACTGACCAACCACGCGCATGGCATCGGGGGATGCGATCACGACGTCGTAGTTCAGGTCGCCGCCTTTCATTTCGGCAGCGAGGTCGTCCATGCCAACACGGTCGGCGCCAGCAGCCAGAGCGGCTTCAGCAGCCGGGCCCTGAGTGAACACAGCGACGCGAACGGTTTTACCGGTGCCGTGCGGCAGAACGGTAGCGCTACGTACGACCTGGTCGGATTTACGCGGGTCAACACCAAGGTTTACGGCGACATCGAACGACTCGCTGAACTTGACGGTGGACAGCTCGGCCAGCAGGTTAGCTGCTTCTTCGAAGCTGTAGGCCTTGCCTGCTTCGATCTTGGAAGCGATTGCCTTTTGACGCTTGGTTTGCTTAGCCATTACACACCCTCCACGTTCAGGCCCATGCTGCGAGCGGAGCCGGCGATGGTACGCACGGCTGCCTCGAGGCTGGCAGCGGTCAAATCAGCGTTCTTGGCCTTGGCGATGTCTTCGAGCTGAGCACGAGTGACAGTACCGACCTTGACGGTGTTCGGGCGAGCGGAACCGCTGGTCAGGCCTGCGGCCTTCTTCAGCAGAACCGAAGCAGGGGTGCTCTTGGTTTCGAACGTGAAGCTGCGGTCACTGTAAACAGTGATGATCACAGGCGTCGGCAAGCCAGGCTCCATACCTTGGGTACGGGCGTTGAAGGCCTTGCAGAATTCCATGATGTTCACGCCGTGCTGGCCCAGTGCTGGACCTACGGGCGGGCTCGGGTTGGCCTGAGCGGCCTTTACTTGCAGCTTGATATAAGCCGTGATTTTCTTAGCCATGAGCTACTCCAAATTTGGGTTCAGACGCCTTTCGGCTCCCCATCTGCTTGCGTTTTATCCCGGTGACGACAAAACCCCGCAGCTTACGCCTGCGGGGTATGGGATCCGTCTCCAGTCAGACCTTTTCGACCTGGCTGAACTCCAGCTCCACCGGGGTGGAGCGACCGAAAATGAGCACCGCAACCTGCAGTCGGCTCTTCTCGTAGTTAACTTCTTCGACAGTGCCATTGAAGTCTGCGAATGGCCCATCGGTGACACGAACGACTTCACCCGGCTCGAACAACGTCTTCGGCTTCGGCTTGTCGCTACCATCCGCAACACGACGCAGGATAGCTTCCGCTTCCTTGTCGGTGATCGGGGCTGGCTTGTCGGCGGTACCGCCGATGAAACCCATTACACGAGGGGTATCCTTGACAAGGTGCCAAGTCCCTTCGCCCATTTCCATTTGCACCAGCACATAGCCAGGGAAGAACTTGCGTTCGCTTTTCCGCTTTTGGCCATTCCGCATCTCTACCACTTCTTCGGTAGGGACGAGGATCTCGCCAAACTCTTCTTCCATGCCTGCCAGCTTCACACGCTCGATCAGCGAGCGCATGACATGCTTCTCGTAACCCGAGTAAGCATGCACAACGTACCAACGCTTAGCCACGGGACACCCTTAGCCTACAATCAGGGAAACAAGCCAGCCCAGGAGGGAATCAAGCCCCCACAGCAGCAAGGCCATAACCAGAACGACAGCCACGACAATCATGGTTGTCTGCGCGGTCTCTTGGCGGGTAGGCCAAACGACTTTGCGAATTTCGGTGCGAGCTTCCTTGGCCAGGACAAAGAAAGATTTGCCCTTGGCGGTTTGAAGTGCGACGTACGCAGCGACAGCGGCCAGCACTACCAGTGCGAGCACGCGATACAGGACGGGAGACGCCGAGTAATACTGATTACCGACAACCCCCACGACCACCAAAGCAACTACGACCAACCACTTGAGCAGATCGAAACGGGTGTCAGAGGCTTCGGCCTTCGGCATCATTTGGGGAAATCCTGTGAAAAGAAAGCCAGCCACCGAGGTGAATCTGGCAGGTCAGGAGGGAATCGAACCCCCAACCTACGGTTTTGGAGACCGTCGCTCTGCCAATTGAGCTACTGACCTAAAACTGAATCAGGCCGACCATTATGCCGGCCTGATGGAGAGATTGCAAGCTTTTACTCGATGACTTTGGCTACAACGCCAGCGCCAACGGTACGACCGCCTTCACGGATTGCGAAACGCAGGCCGTCTTCCATTGCGATGGTCTTGATCAGGGTAACAGTCATCTGAATGTTATCGCCTGGCATTACCATTTCAACGCCTTCCGGCAGTTCGCAGTTACCGGTCACGTCGGTGGTCCGGAAGTAGAACTGTGGACGGTAGCCTTTGAAGAACGGGGTGTGACGACCACCTTCTTCCTTGGACAGCACGTACACTTCTGCAGTGAACTTGGTGTGCGGCTTGACGGTGCCGGGCTTGACCAGAACCTGGCCACGCTCAACGTCGTCACGCTTGGTGCCGCGCAGCAGCACGCCGCAGTTCTCGCCAGCACGACCTTCGTCGAGCAGTTTGCGGAACATTTCAACGCCGGTGCAAGTGGTCTTGACGGTTGGACGCAGGCCAACGATCTCGACTTCTTCCTGGATCTTGACGATGCCACGCTCAACACGACCGGTGACCACGGTACCGCGACCAGAGATCGAGAACACGTCTTCGATTGGCATCAGGAACGGCTTGTCGATAGCACGCTCTGGCTGCGGGATGTAGCTGTCGAGGGTTTCGACCAGCTTCTTCACGGCAGTGGTGCCCATCTCGTTGTCGTCCTGGCCGTTCAAGGCCATCAACGCCGAACCGATGATGATCGGGGTGTCGTCGCCTGGGAAATCGTAGGTGCTGAGCAAGTCACGCACTTCCATTTCAACCAGTTCCAACAGCTCGGCGTCGTCCACCATGTCAGCCTTGTTCAGGAAGACAACGATGTAAGGAACGCCAACCTGACGGGACAGCAGGATGTGTTCGCGGGTCTGAGGCATCGGGCCGTCAGCGGCCGAGCACACCAGGATCGCGCCGTCCATCTGGGCAGCACCGGTGATCATGTTCTTCACGTAGTCAGCGTGACCTGGGCAGTCAACGTGAGCGTAGTGACGAACAGCCGAGTCGTACTCGACGTGCGCGGTGTTGATGGTGATACCGCGAGCCTTCTCTTCCGGGGCGCTGTCGATCTTGTCGAAGTCAACCTTGGCCGAACCGAATACTTCGGAGCAGACACGGGTCAGAGCAGCGGTCAGAGTGGTTTTACCGTGGTCAACGTGACCAATGGTGCCGACGTTGACGTGCGGCTTGTTCCGTTCGAACTTTTCCTTTGCCATCTAACCATCCCCCGCAGAAGAATTACGCAAGACACATGATCTATAAAACAAAGGCAGATATTTTCATATCTGCCTCTAAAGATGGAGCTCTTGAGCGGATTTGAACCGCTGACCTCACCCTTACCAAGGGTGTGCTCTACCAACTGAGCTACAAGAGCGTGACACTATGCAACAACTGCAGATCTGGAGCGGGTAGCGGGAATCGAACCCGCATCATCAGCTTGGAAGGCTGAGGTTCTACCACTAAACTATACCCGCGGAGCGTGCAGCTCTCGCTAAACTGGTGGAGGGGGAAGGATTCGAACCTTCGAAGTCGTAGACGTCAGATTTACAGTCTGATCCCTTTGGCCGCTCGGGAACCCCTCCTGAACGTGGGCGGCATTTTCAACTCTGCCATCCCTTCTGTCAAGCTTTTTCTCATTAAAATCTTGAGGTTAGCTAATTTGACAGTGCTCGGTAAGTCACCAACCTTGCTGAGCGGGCGCCATTCTATTCAAACTATTCGGGCGTTGCAATGCCTTCGCAAGGAATAATTTTCTGCGATAACCCGCTGATATTTCGAAGCACTTCGGCAACCCTCGCGTCGTCGCCAGTGTTCTGGCCGGTCGGCAGCCGCAGCCAGTGCTCCCGCCCAGTTTCACCATCCAGGAAATATGACTGGTAGCTCAGGCCGGCGTCACGCAACCGCTTGCCGAGTGTCTCCAGGTCGCGTTGATCACGGTACCCACCTACAAACAGGCAGCTGGAACCGGCGCCCGACTGTGGCGTCCGGGCTTCGCCAGCCTCACTTAATAGCTGGATGCCGCTGCTTCCCCGCTGACCACTCTGAACGGCCCCGATATCCTTCGCGCGAATCGGAGCGTCCTGGAGGTTCCAGACCAGGTAAAAGCCGTTAAGCACAAGTAGCAAAAGAAATAGCCATCGCATCCGCGCACCTCAGCTTAATGGGCAAGCAATTGCCAACCCTTGAAACACTAGATCAGGCACGATCTGAGCCTGGGGGAAGGCCGGGCCTATCAAGGCTGCGTCACCGCCTGTAAGGAAGAGCGCGTAGTCGTCGCCCCAGTAAGCTTTCGCATGCTCTAACTGGGTACTGACGAACCCCTGAAGCATAAGAATGCAGCCACGCTCTACGGCTTCGACTGTGGAACGGCCTGGCAGCAGCGTACCTTTGGCTTTCTCGGCGGAGTCATCGTCGTAACGGATGCGACGTGTATGCGTACGAAGCTGATTGCGCATCAGCTGTAATCCAGGGCAAATGAAACCGCCCATATGGTTACCCTGGGCTGAAATAAAATCTGAAGTGACCGCCGTACCCAGATCTATTACCACGCACGCTTTCGATGCAGCCGCATAAGCCCCCAGCACAGCAACCCAGCGGTCAAGCCCCAACCGCGTGTAATCGTCATAGCCGTTTGTTACTCCGGCCTGCACCCGTGCTGGCTCAGCGATCTTGCTGTGGAAGCCGAATCGCGCTTGCAGGGCGTCAGTGAGCCGGGTGGTTTCGTCTTCCGAGCGCACGCTTACCAGGCGACAGTGCGTGGGATACAAGGCAGGATGAGTATCCAGGTGGACCAGCAGCTCCTCATCAGAGCCTACTACTCCACCACCCAGGACGTGTTCACCCGAAGCCGTGATCACGCGCCATTTGATCAAGGTGTTTCCGCAATCGAGCTCAAGAATCATCACGCAACCTCAAGCTGAGCTCTCCACCGCTGAAAACCTCTGGCCTGCCGTCGACCTCCAGGCGCAGCGATCCTTGATCAGTGATGCCCAGCACCTTACCCGTAATGGTCTGCGTGCCGGAGATCAGATGGACGCTTTTACCTTGCCAGGCATGCTGTGCTTCCCATTGTGCCCGGAGCGTTGCAAACCCGTTCGTTTCCAAGGTATGGATGAAACTCGCCAGTGACTCGCTCAATGCAATGGCCAACGCGTTACGGTCGACGGGGTTATGGGTCTGAAGGTACATCGAGGTCCACTGTTGATCGATCCCCTCGGACTCCTTCATGTTCACGTTGATTCCAATGCCTAGCACTACGTGGCACTGGTCAGCGGGATCTCCAACGAGCTCAAGCAGAATACCGGCAATCTTGCGACCCTGTACGAGGACGTCGTTCGGCCATTTGAGCATTGCATCGCTCAGCCCTTGTGCACGGAGACACTCTACAACTGCCATTCCTGCTACAAGGCTCAGTCCATCCAGGCGCTTGATGCCGCCCTGCAGTGGCACCGCCAGGCTGTAATATAGATTGGCTGCGTAGGGGCTTACCCACGTACGACCTCTACGGCCTCGGCCAGCGTCCTGGCGTTCGGCCAATATCAGCAGGGGTCGCGAAAGGGGGGTTGCAACGGTACGCAGAGCCTGCGCGTTGGTTGAATCAATGACCTGATGGATTTCAACGGCCCATCCGAGCTTCGCGAGCGCAACCGAGAGCCGCCCGGGGTCGAGCAATGACAAAGGCGTGGCCAAGCGATAACCGCGGCCGCGTACTTTATGCACCGTGACGCCCAGGTCTGCTTCGAGCAGTTGGAGCTGTTTCCACACAGCGCTCCGGCTCACGCCAAGCGCGTGGCCAAGATCTTGTCCGGAATGGAAGCGTCCGTCTTGCAATAGATTTAACAACTTGGACATCGAGGCGCTCACCCCTTCATGAGGCCCGCATGATAACGACGCCCAAGGGGGTTGCATAGAAGCACTACCCCAGGGCATTACACAGTTAGCTCGGTAATCGTCGCCATACAGCAGGAACGTTGGCCCGGAAAAGACAAAACCCCCGATCGCGAGGCGATCAGGGGTTCTGGGTTTGAATCTTGACGATGACCTACTCTCACATGGGGAAACCCCACACTACCATCGGCGATGCATCGTTTCACTGCTGAGTTCGG
>NZ_JAAMQU010000014.1 GCF_013522925.1 Pseudomonas japonica
GAAACCCGAGAGGCCATGGCCGCCTGTGCGGTAGATAACCTTCTGGCGGTGCTCTCGGGGCAACCGCCGCGTAACCCCGCCAACCAGCCACGGCGGTGAACGCACAGCCGGCCGTTTGGCCAGGGGAGCGCTGGCTGCTAAAGCCCCGAGAGGCCATGGCCGCCTGTGCGGTAGATAACCTTCTGGCGGTGCTCTCGGGGCAACCGCCGCGTAACCCCGCCAACCAGCCACGGCGGTGAACGCACAGCCGGCCGTTTGGCCAGGGGAACGCTGGCTGCTAAAGTAGCGCGCCCACCGGCCTCGCCTTGGCCGGCCTTCTTGCCTGCGGAACACCCCCTTGCCATGACTGCCTTGGTTGTACTTCGTTTTCTTCACTATTTTGCAGTGCTGAGCCTGTTCGGCGTCAGTGTATTCAGGCCTCTGCTCCTCGCAGGCATGCCGCAGCTTCCCGCCCTTCGCCAACGGATGGACCCGGTGCTGTGCCTGGTGGCGTTGCTGGCGTTTCTCAGCGCGGTGGGTTGGCTGCTTGCGGCCAGCGCCGGCATGGCGGGCGACTGGCACAGCGGCATTCAGCCCGCCACACTGCGTACGGTATTGCTCGATACCGCCTTTGGCCGCATATGGGCCGCGCATGTGATTATTTGCCTGCTGCAATTGATCTGGTGGCGGTTGCCCGGCCAACGCTCGCCTTTGCCCGCGATCGCGCTGTCTGTGCTGGCTATCGCCACGCTTGCCCCGGTGGGCCACACCGGGATGCTGGGCGGCGTTGCGGGTACACTGCTCGCGCTCAACCAGCTGCTGCACTTGGCCGCCACGGGCGGATGGGTCGGGGCCTTGTTGTTGCTGGGCTGGATCGCCGTGCAGCCCCGGGGCTTGCGGCCAGGCGCACTCGCGCTTGATTTTGGCCGCTACGGCCTGCCGATGGTTGGGGTGATAGCCATCACCGGCCTGCTCAACCTCTGGGCAATCACCGGCACACTCCTGCCGGGCGCAAGCCCCTTTGCCACGGTGTTATGGATCAAGCTGGCCGCAGTCGCGGGGATGTTGGCGCTTGCGCTCTGGCACCGTGCGCATGCCCTGCGCGCCGGCGAAGCGAACCTGAAGCTCACGCTGGGGCTCGAATGGCTATGCGGGCTGGTGGCGCTGCTGGCGGTTGCCTGGCTTGGAACGCTACCGCCTTCCCTCTGAAACGTTCACACACGAGGCACTCATGAAAATCGGCCTGATCGCAGACACCCATGGCTTGTTGCGCCCGGAAGCCCTGGCGGCGCTGCAGGGCTGCGATCACCTGATTCACGCCGGGGACATTGGCAAGCCGGATATTCTCGACCAACTGCGTGCCATTGCCCCGCTGAGTGTGGTGCGCGGCAACAACGACCGAGGCCTGCCCTGGGCCGATGGCCTTCCGGATCATTTGTTGCTCGACCTCGGTGGGTTACGGATCTACCTCACCCATGAACTCGCCGACGTGCCCTGGCCACTGCCCGGTGAGGCAACCGTGGTAGTGACCGGGCACTCGCACAAGCCGCTGATCGCCCACAAGGACGGGGCCCTGCACATCAACCCTGGCAGTGCGGGGCCGCGGCGGTTCAAGCTGCCGGTTTCGGTCGCGCTGCTTGAGCCGACCCCAGCGGGGCCGCACGCCCGGCTCGTCCCTCTGGGCTGAAGGTCATACCGCGCAGATGTTGCTGAAGCCCGGCCATCTCCGCCAGCAACCCCTGCAGCGTCGCTTCGCCACGTTCCATGGCCTCACAGCGATCGACCAACCCTGCGGCGCCCACGATACGTGCCCCGCCCTTTACCCGGTGCACCACGTCGTCGAGTTCCGGCGAGGCCGTGGTGAGGCCCTGCAGCCGCTGGTAATCCTGCGCGAGCGCTTGTAAAAGGCTGTCTCGCAGCCGGCGAGCCGAGGTCACGCAGCCTCCCGCCAGGCTGAGCAGCGCCTCCGGGCTGTCATGAGCACGCACCGGCGTAGCCGTAAGGGTAGCTGGCAGTGCTGGCGCAAGCGCGGCCGCCAAGGCTTCCAGCCCCAGGGGTTTGCCCAGACATTCGTCGATGCCGGCTTCACGGCAGCGTTCGCGTTGATCCCCTGTGGTATCGGCAGTGCATGCGAGCAGGCGGCAGGGCCTCAACCCCTTGCGCTGCTCTTCCAGGCGAATGGCGCGCGCCAGGTCGTAACCATCCATTCCCGGCATTTCGCAATCACAGATCACCGCATCGAAACCTCGATGACTGCACCACTCTCGCAGGCCGTTCGCGCCGTCTTCAGCCACGGTCACGCGGTGCCCGAGATAACTGAGCTGTTGAGCGAGCAGCAAACGGTTGGGCTCGTGGTCGTCCACCACCAGCACGCTGATGGTCGCTTGGGTACAGGTGGCCAGGCTGGGCTGGGCGGGCTTTTCCACGCTGCAGCGTGGCAGGCGAAGGCAGGCTTCCACTCGGCTGCCCTCGCCTTCCCGGCTGGAGAGCTCCAGCCCGCCGCCCATCATCCGGCATAGATGGTGACTGATAGACAGCCCCAGCCCGGCACCTGTGCGGCCCGACAACTGATGGTTGCCGGCCTGCTGGTAAGGCTGGCAGAGGCGACGCAGGTCCGATTTGGGAATACCGATCCCGGTATCCTGCACCACCAGCCTTACCACGAGCTCGTTGTGTGCGGGTTCTGCCGTCAGGTGTACGCTCACCCGCCCCTGACGGGTAAACTTGATGGCGTTGCTCAACAGGTTGCCCAGCACCTGCTGAAACCGTAAAGGGTCCAGTACCACGCCCCACCCCGTATCCTGCTGGACGGTAAGTTCCAGCTGCAGGGATTTCTCCCGCGCCCGCGCCTGGTAAAGCTGCACGGCCTGGCGCGTCAGCGCATCCACTTCAACGGGCCGGGGGTTGAGGTTCAGATGCCCGGACTCGATACGGCTGATGTCCAGGATATCGTTGAGCAGTTCCAGCAGGCCGCTCGCGGATTCGGACGCTACCCTCAGCGCCAGCATATCCAACTCGCCCGTGTCGGCCTTGCGCCGCGCCAGCTCCAGCATCCCCAGAACCGCGTTCATCGGCGTGCGTATTTCGTGGCTGGCCGTGGCCAGGAAGCGCGACTTGGCCCGATTGGCCGAATCAGCCTCCTCCTTGGCGGCCTGCAGGGCGTCATACAGACGCTGGCGTTCGGTGATGTCTATCCACCCGCCGATCAGGCCCATGATGTTGCCGCTGCTGTCGCGGTACGGGAGGATCCAGTGGAACACGGTAAGTTCGCGGCCATCACGCAGGCGTAGCTGCCGATCCTCGACGATAGGCTGGCCGTCGGCGATCACCTGGTGGTACAGCGCTTCGTATGCGGCTGCCTGGTCGTGAGCCAGTGGTATGCGCGTGACCCTTTGCCCGATCACCGCACCGCGCTCTACCCCCAGTGCGAGCAAATAACTGGCATTACAGTCCAGCAGGCACCCTCCACGGCTGCGCACGTACACCGGATGCGGGGTGCCGTCGATCATCACGCGCACGAACTCCAGCTGATCGGTGAGTGCCTGCTCGGCGGCCTTGCGCCGGCGTACCTGTCGCCGTAACAGGCGAATCCACACCACTGCCAATAGCAGCATCGCCCCTGCAACGGCAAAGGCCGGAACTAGCCACCTGGCCTGCGTCGGCCACTCCGGTTCCACGTGAATTTCACTGCGCCAACGGCGGGCCATGGTGTCCAGCACTGCGGGTTCGAAGCTCAGTAGCGCCTGATCAAGGATGGCCGGCAAGGCCTGTTGCCCATAGGCCACCGCAAACCCGTACCGGCGTGGCGGCAGCGGCAACACGCTGCCTATGCGCCATGACTTTTCCGGGCTACCCGCAAGCATGACCCGTGCCTGTTCGTAGGGCAGCACCGCTGCCCGGGCATGGCCGGCAGTGACCGAATCCAGGGCACCCCGGGCCGTGACGGTTTCCTCCCAACGGACAGTCGGCCAGCGCCCCGCCAACGTAGCGGTCGATGCCAGCGAAGCCGGTACCGACACCACTTGCCCGTCCCAATCAGCCAGGCCTTCGGCACGCTGCACGGCACCGTTGGTCACCAGCACAGGCACGGTACTCAGCCACGCCCGGGTAAGGCGCAGGCTACCCGGCGCCTCGGCATCCGAAGCCATGGCGGCGGCGAGGTCCACTTCTCCGTGCTCCAGTGCAGCCACCAGGGCGGCATGGGACGCCAGCGGGACGGGTTCGAACACAAGCCCGGTCCGCTGGCCAATACGCGCCAGAAGGTCCGCAGCCAAGCCCTTGAATTGGCCCTCGTTGTTTTGAAAGCTCAGCGGCGCGAATTCACGCAGATAGCCAACCCGCACGCGAGGGTGAGCGTCCATCCAGCGCCGGGCTTCGGCGGTCCAGGTCAGCGTTGACGCTTCACTGAGCCGCGCCGCGCCGCGGCTCCAGGTGTCATCGACCTTTTTGCGCCATGCCGCGGGGGCACTGGCAAGGCACGCGTTGACCAGCCCGGCCAGGCGTGTGTCGCTGGCACGCAGCAGGAAGGCAATGCCGCTTGGCCGCGGTGGCAGGAAGGTGACTTGCTCGCGCCCGGACAACGGGCTTTGCGCCAGCTGCGCCGCGACCGCTCGGGCATTGCCCAGCGCCATGTGCACCTGCCCCACCGCAACCGCCGCCAGGCCATTAAGCAGCGAAGGCACAGCCACAGGCTGATAGTCAGCCGCCAGCTCGGCCAGCTCCGCTTCACTCACGTAGCCCCCGTTGACGGCAATGGTCCCGCCACGCTGCTCGGTGATGCGGTCGGCGCGCCGCACCAGCACCGGCTCGTCCGCGGCATACGGCCGGCTACGAACAAGCCCCGGCAGGTCGGCTTCTTCGGCGTAGGCGGAGGTAAGCATGTCGACGTCGCCGGCGCGCAGCGCTTCCACGGCGGCGCTGCGAGCCTCATAGGCCTGGATGCGCACCTCCAGGTGCAACTGTTCGGACAGCAGACGCACGTACTCGGCACTGATGCCCTCGTAGTGCTGACCATTGCCGAGCTGATCGAAGGGCGGGGTGTCGGGCCGCGTAACCCCTACCCGCAGCACGCGCCTGCGCCAGAGCCAGCGCCTGTCGTCATCCGGCAGTTCAAGCCGGACGATGGCTTCGGTGCCCGCGGCCAGCCGGGAATGCAATGCCGGCTGTTCGGCGCACGCCAGCGGAACGGCCAGGCCGGCCACAAGTGCAAGGGCAAGAAGTACTGCCCGCCTGGTCAAGTGCCGCCGTTGGATCAACACAATTGATGCCTCCGGGCGATTTCCGCCAGTGCGACGACTGAGGGAACACCCAGCTTTTCCATCAGGCGATATTTGTAGCTGCTCACGGTCTTGGCACTAAGCGCCAGGTGCTGGCCGATCAAGCGGTTGGTATACCCCCGTGCGAGGTGATGAAGCACGAGGATTTCCCGGTCGCTGAGCTCGGCCAGGCACTCGCGCTCGGTGCGCAGCGAATCCTGGCGCCGCACGCTGCTGTAGGTCACGTCGGGGAAATAGCTGTAACCCTCACGCAGGGCCCGCACGGCCTTGCGCAACTCCGCAAGCTCGTTGTTCTTGGCCACGAACCCGCAAGCGCCGGCCTTCATGCATCGGAGGGAATAGAATTCCGCCGGCAGGGAGCTGAGCACCAGGACCTTGGTTGGCAAGCGCAGGCTGCGCAACCGCTGGATCACCGTAAGGCCATCCAGCAAAGGCATGGAGATATCGACGATCGCGAGGTCTGGCAGCGCCTCCCGCGCGATCTGCAGCGCCTGACGGCCGTTGTCGGTTTCGCCCACGATGTCTACGCCATCCTGCGCCAGCAACAGGCTGACACTAGCCCGTATGAAAGGATGGTCGTCGACGATGATTGCCCGGTACATGGGACACCTCCTTGGCTATAACCGCCTATCGCATGACGGGATAGGGATTATTCGGCAGTGGGCCTGAGGAGTCTGTAGGACGCGTCCGAGCTGGTTGTAGGAAAGGTGGAAGAGGTTCTGCGAATTCCCTGAAGAGGGGTGTTCAAGGGAGCATTGGCGGTTGCGTTGTGGTCTATGGGACAGGCCCCGAAGGATGTTTCCTCATGTTGGACACTGCCGTACCTGCCCTGCCCCCCGACCTTCATTACGTCGACGATAGCCAGCCGGGTATCCGCCGACGCAAACTCAGGGGCAAGTTCGCGTATTTCAACCCTGATGGAACGCGCATCACCGACCCTGAAGAAATCAAGCGGATCAATGCGCTGGTGATACCGCCCGCTTACCAGGATGTATGGATTTGCCCCGATGCCCGTGGCCATTTGCAAGCGACCGGTCGGGATGCACGAGGGCGCAAGCAGTACCGTTATCACGCGCGCTGGCGGGAATTGCGCGACGAAAACAAATACAACCGCATGCTTGCCTTCGGCAAAAGCCTCCCCCGGGTGCGGCGCCAGCTGGAGGAGCATCTGGCAACGCCGGGGCTGTCACGTAATAAAGTCATGGCCGCGGTGATTTCGTTGCTGGACGCCACCTTGATCCGCGTCGGCAACAGCCAATATGCCCGGGATAACCAGTCCTATGGCCTGACAACGCTACTGAACGAGCACGTGGAGGTGAAAGGCAGCGCTATCGCCTTCCAGTTTCGCGGCAAGAGCGGCGTGGAGCATCAGGTAAGCCTGAAGGACAAGCGCCTGGCGCGGATCATCAAGCGGTGCATGGACCTGCCAGGCCAGCACCTGTTCCAGTACCTGGACGACAACGGCGAGCGCCACCACATCAGCTCCCACGATGTGAACGACTACCTGCGCGGTCTGCATGGCAGCGACTTCACGGCCAAGGATTACCGCACCTGGGCCGGCAGCGCACTGGCCCTGGCGATGCTTCGCGAGCTGCACTGGCAACCCGAGCCGGATGCCAAGCGGCATATTGTGGAAATGGTCAAACATGTGGCGCGTCAGCTTGGCAATACCCCTGCGGTTTGCCGCCGTTGCTACATACACCCTGCGGTACTCGAACGTTTTGTGTTGGGCGAACTCGCGGCGCTGCCCAAGCCGAGACAGCGCAAAGGCCTGAGGCTTGAAGAAGTTGCGCTGGCGACTTTCCTGGAAAACCTCGCCGAAGTGGCAGACGCGCAGGTGCGGCAGGCTAGCTGACTCTCTATCCTGCACTCGCGAGCGACCTGCGGGTCAGGAAGCTCGCGAGCGCACCCTATTACTACTGCGTAGGTGCCGGTCCCTTGCCCGGATCGTTCTTGTCGATCGGCCGCGGGGCTTCACCTTGCTCATTCAGCTGCTTGTGCTTTTCTCCTACGTCGCCGGCCTGCTCGGGCTTGTGATCGAGGTCTTCACGTTGCGATTGCTTGTTCATGGTCATGCTCCGGACGGTTCATGCATTGGGCAACAGCACATGCGCAATGTTTCCTCTGAACTCATCGCCCTGGCCGCCAGTCCCCATAAGAGTGACGTTTATGAGGCAAACCCGGATGCACATCTCGCTCGAAAAACAAGTAGCACTCGTGACTGGCGCCAGTTCGGGCCTGGGCTATGCCGCCGCCAAGGCGCTGGCCGCGGCAGGTGCTGCGGTGGTGATCAACTACAATAGCCACGCTGAACCTGCCGAGGAGCTGGCACAGGCTATCCGCGACCAGGGTGGCCAGGCCATTGCCATTGGCGGCGACGTGAGCAATGAGGCGGACGTGGAAAAGCTGTTCGCGACTGCAGTTGACACCTTTGGCGCGCTGGACATTCTCGTGGCCAACTCTGGCCTGCAGAAGGACGCGCCCATCGCCGAAATGAGCCTGGAAGACTGGCGCAAGGTTATCGACGTAAACCTCACGGGTCAGTTTCTTTGTGCCCGCGCCGCGCTGCGGCAATTCGCCCGCCAGGGCCCGCGGCGGTCGGTGTCCCGCGCGAACGGCAAGATCATCCACATGAGCTCCGTGCACCAGGTAATACCGTGGGCGGGCCACGCCAACTATGCTGCGTCCAAAGGTGGGGTAGACCTGCTCATGCGCACCATCGCCCAGGAAGTTGGCGAACTGCGCGTGCGAGTCAATGGCATTGCACCCGGAGCCATTCGTACGGCAATCAATGAAAAGGCCACCGAAGGCGACGCCGAGGCCAACCTGCTGAAACTCATTCCGTACGGTCGCGTGGGCGAGCCCGACGATGTTGCCAATGCGATTGTATGGCTGGCTTCAGACCTGTCCGATTACGTACATGGCGCAACACTGTTCATCGACGGTGGCATGAGCCTGTACCCAGAGTTCCGAAACAATGGATGACGCGCGCAAGACCGCCCAGGTACCCATTCAGCGCCACGGCGTGATCGGCAATATGCGAGCGCTGGCCTTGGTAGCCGATACCGGCAGCATCGACTACATGTGCTGGCCGGAATTCGACAGCCCCTCGCTGTTTACCGCCTTGCTGGACACGCCCGCAGCGGGTGTTTTCGAGCTGGCGCCGCGTTTGCCGGATGCCCGCCGCCTGCAGATTTACCTCCCTGGTAGCAACATCCTGCAAACCCGATGGCTCAGCCGCGACGCCGTGGTGGAGGTCACCGACCTGATCCCTGTGATCCCTGACGCAGATGCGTTGCCGCTGCTGGTGCGGCGGGTCACCGTGGTCCAGGGGGCGGCTACCATTCGCATGCGCTGCAGGGTGCGTCATGACTACAGCCGAGCTGATACGCGCGCCACCGCTGACGAGCGTGGCGTAGTGTTCATCGCCGAAAACCAGCCCTCCGTCCGCCTCAGTGGCTCGGTGCCCCTGCGACTGTCGGAACAGACCGCCGTCGCCGAGTTCGAGCTGCGCGCCGGTGAAAGCGCCGAATTCGTATTCGGTGACGCGGACGATGCTCGGGTCGCCCCGGGGCACGCCGATCGCCTGCTCGTGGAGACTTTGGCCTTCTGGCGACACTGGCTGCGCAAGAACACCTATCGCGGCCGTTGGCGCGAAAGCGTCGAGCGCTCTGCACTGGTGCTCAAGTTACTTACGTCCCGTAAACATGGCGGCATTCTGGCGGCGGGCACCTTCGGCCTGCCTGAGCTTCCCGGCGGCGAACGAAACTGGGACTACCGCTACTGCTGGATCCGCGACGCGTCCTTCACGGTGTATGCGTTCATGCGGCTGGGGTTCAGCGACGAGGCCAATGCATTTGTTCGCTGGGTTCGCGCACGCGTGAGTTCCTGCTCCAAAGACCCGGACCCCTTGCGTATCGTGTACGGCATTGCCGGAGAGAAGGAGTTTCCTGAGCACAACCTTGAACACTTGGCAGGCCACCTGGGCTCGCGCCCGGTTCGGATCGGTAACCAGGCCTACGAACAGAAGCAGCTCGACATTTATGGAGAGCTGATGGACGCGGTGTACCTCGCCAACAAGTACGGCGAGGCCATTTCCCATGAGGGTTGGGAAAATTGCCAGAGGCTTATCAACCAGCTCTGCGAAGCCTGGCACGACACTGACGTAGGTATCTGGGAGATGCGCGGCCCGCCGCAGCACTTCTTGCACTCCCGTCTGATGTGCTGGGTGGCGCTGGACCGCGCCATTCGCCTGGCCTACAAGCGCTCCCTGCCCGCCCCGTTCGAACGCTGGGACGCCGCCCGCCAGGCTATCCATCACGATATCTGGGACAACTTCTGGAACGCCGAAGCAGGGCATTTCGTGCAGCGACTGGGCAGTACCGAAGTAGACGCCGCGATGTTGCTGATGCCGCTGTTTCGTTTTGTGGGCGCCACCGACCCTCGCTGGCTGGCCACGTTGAACGTAATCGAGCGCGACCTGGTGCGGGACGGCATGGTGTATCGCTACCGAAACACCGGAGGCAGCGATGGCTTGAGCGGCGATGAAGGCGCGTTCACTGCGTGCTCGTTCTGGTACATCGAGTGCCTGGCACGGGCGGGCCAGTTGGACAAGGCTCACCTGGAATTCGAACAACTGCTGCGCTATGCAAACCCCCTTGGCCTTTACGCCGAGGAATTCGACCGTAATGGCCGCCATCTGGGTAATACCCCGCAGGCACTGAGCCACCTGGCGCTGATCAGCGCCGCCACCTTCCTGGACCGCAAACTCAGCGGCGACAGTAGTAATTGGCAACCGTAAGAGGAACCAGACGATGCAAAGCGAACTTGAAAAAGTAGTACTCACCCGCCTCCTTCACGCTCACCCGCAAGGGCTGGGCAAGGAAATACTCGATGATCATCGGGGCGCCGAGCAGGTTGAACTGTGCATCAAGAACCTGCGCGAACGCGGGCTGATCCACAGCCCCGAGGAAGGCAAACTGGTGTACCCCGTGAAGCTGAGCTCAGCGGGCGTGGAGGCTGCCAAGGCTTTTGAACCGCAGTAAGCCTACCCATGAGGCGCCCGTGCAAGGCCGGGCGCCCCTGTGAAAGTACAAAACCAAGGGTTTTTATCAAGTTTTCATCGTTTTCACTGCCTGCCCGGCTAGGCGCCATAGCGGGTTACAGGCGATACTTGGCATCCGTTTTTCCCAATCCTCTTGTAGTCCTTTTCTTAATAGGACGAAGGATAAATACGGAATTAAATTGTCCAATCCGCGTCTCTAGAGTTATGGCGTGTTTATGCACGTCACCAAGGCCGGATATTTAGCAAGGAATCAAGGAGCATTAAATGCTGATACTCACCCGCAAGGTCGGCGAAAGCATCGTCATCAATGACGATATCAAGATCACCATCCTTGGCGTGAAAGGAATGCAGGTTCGCATCGGCATCGACGCGCCAAAGGATGTACAGGTTCACCGTGAAGAGATCTTCAAGCGCATCCAGGCCGGCACCCCGGCGCCGGAAAAAGCAGGGCAATAACCTCTAGCCCTCGCTTATCGTTTCTCGCGCATGCCGGGCCCTGCCCGGCTGGGCTACCCCTCTTCTTCCCGGACCCCTCATGCTTAAACGCGGTGCCCTGATCCTTTCAATGTGGTTGCTCAGTGTACCTGCATGGGCGGTTCAGCCCGGGGACCCCATCACCCCATGGACACTGCTTGACCAATTCGATCAGCCTTTCACCCTCGATGCTGACACCCATGTGTTGCTAGTGGCCCGCAGCATGGCCGCAGCGCGCCTGGTGAACGCGGCGCTCGATGCGGCGCCAACCGGGTACCTGGAGGATCGGCATACGGCGTATATCGCTGATATCGAACACATGCCAACCGTGGCCCGGGCCTTTGCGATCCCCGCCATGCGCTCGGCGCGCTATCGCATTCTGCTGGACGGGGATGGCCGGGTGGCGCCCCGCTATGACGGCGCCCGAGAAGGGGTGCAGTGGCTGGAAGTGCGGGATGGGACCCTGCGGGCGCAGCAGCAATTCAATGATGCCGCGCAGTTACGCCAGGCGCTGGAGCGCCTGACCCAATAGCGGTTAGCCCGAAGCGGTTAGCCGAAGCGCGCGAACAGTTCCGCCACAAATACCCGGATGGCCTGCTCAGGCCCGTAGACTTGACCAAGGTACTGATCAGCGGCGCGCACATGCTGACGCAGCCGACGTTTTACCCCGCTGCTGCCCAACACCGCGACCAGGGTGGATTTGCCGGCGTCCTTGCCCACGTCCTTGCCCAGCGCAGCGTCAGGTACCCCGCGATCCTGCAAGTCATCGAGTAGCTGGAACGCCTGGCCAAGCTCCATCGCGAACGCACCCAACGCCCGCCGCACCGTGTGGGAGGCTCCCGCTCCGATTGCCGCCATCTGCAGGGTGGCATCGAACAGCACCGCGGTTTTCAGCTCATTGGTGCGCGCGATGGCGTCGGCGGTGCGAGCTTGCCGCCCCTCGCGCAGGTCCTCGTATTGCCCCTTTACCAGCCCTTGGCTACCCACAGCCCTGGACAGTTCCACGACCAGGGCTGCACGCCGGTCCGCTTCCAGGTCTACAGCGCCAAGCAGCCCGAACGCGCGGCTGAGCAAGGCGATGGCCGCCAGAATGGCCACATCCTCGCCAAAAGTCAGGTGAAGGGTGGGCCGGCCCCGGCGCAGGCGCGCGTCATCCATGCACGGCAAGTCATCCAACACCAGCGAGGCGGCATGCACCATTTCCACTGCGCAGGCCATGTCGAGCATTGCCGGGCGGGTTTCCCCCAAGCCTTGCGCAGCCAGCAACAATAGCAAGGGGCGCACGCGCTTGCCCGGCGCCAGCGTGCTCTCGCGCATGGCCATGGCAAGCAGCTCCTGATGGCTGCCGGGTTCTGGAAGCAATGCCTGCAAGCGGTCTTCCACCGACAGGCGCAGCGGCCCCCAGGCGCAGGTTGGGCGGTCATCAAGCACGGCGAGGGGGGTGGGCGTCATCCGGGGCAATCCTTTATGGCTGTAAACGGCTATGTTTAAACGCAGGGGCCGCGCAGGCACCACACCGCTGCCGGGCGCAGGGCGGCTGGCAATAACCGCCGCCCACCCAGCTCAGCGCCCCGAGGGCGAGGTACGGCACTAAATTTCGAGGTTGATGCGCACGCTGGGGAACGCCTTGCCACCGGCGCTGCCTTAACAGCGCGCGGACGCTATACCAACCCTCTACAAAATAGCCGACCCTGCATAACTGACAGTGGATTTTCAGGAATACTCCCGGAGCCGCGATGAATCATGTGGATCTGCTTGACCGAAAGAACGATCACCTGGAGATCGTGCTGGATCCCGCACGCGCGAAAAGCAGTGGGCGTACGGGCTTCGAACATTGGCACTTCGAACATTGTGCCTTGCCTGAACTGGCTCTGGATGCTGTCGACCTGAGCACTTCATTCCTGGGCAAGCCGCTGCGCGCGCCTGTGTTGATCAGCTCGATGACGGGGGGCGCCAGCCGTGCCCGGGAAATCAACCATCACTTGGCCGAGGCCGCGCAAACGCTGGGGCTGGCCATGGCAGTGGGCTCCCAGCGGGTAGCGCTGGAGACCGGGGCAGACCGCGGTCTAACCCGGGAGCTGCGCCAGCGCGCGCCGGACATCCTGCTGATGGCCAACCTCGGCGGCGCGCAACTTCGCACGCCCGCAGGGCTGGACCTGGCGCGCCGGGCTGTCGATATGATCGCCGCCGATGCCCTGATCATCCACCTCAACCCCCTTCAGGAGGCGGTTCAGCCCGGCGGCGACAGCGATTGGCGTGGAGTGGCCGATGCCATCGCGCAGGCCGTTGCCCAGCTCGGAGTACCGGTGATTGTCAAGGAAGTGGGCAGCGGGCTCAGCGCGGCGGTGGCTGCACGCCTGGCCGAGGCAGGCGTCGCGGCGCTGGACGTTGCTGGCATGGGCGGCACTCATTGGGCGGCGGTGGAGGCGGAACGCGCGACCACGGCTGCTGAAAAAGAGATCGCAGCCGCTTTCAGCCAGTGGGGTATCCCCACGTCAGACGCCCTGCGCGCCGTACGCCAGCGCCTCCCGGACATACCCTTGATCGCCTCGGGCGGCATCCGCAACGGGATCGACATGGCAAAGGCGATCGCGCTGGGTGCGAACCTGGTGGGCCAGGCGGCCGCGGTGCTGCGCAGTGCCACTGACTCGCCAGAAGCCGTGATCGCACACTTCCAGGTTGCCTTGCGCCAATTGCAGATTGCGTGCTTCTGCACAGGGTCGGCCAACCTCGCACAACTGCGCCAGGCCACGCTGGTACGGGAGGCATCCGCTCCGTGACTCATTTCGGCGTGGTTGCGCCACCCTTGTTCAGCCATTTTCAAGCGTTGCAAGCCCTGGCCGGGCGGCTTATCGACCTTGGCCATCGAGTGACCTTCTTCCAACAGCTGGAGGCAGGCGCCTTGCTGCGCGATAACCGCATCGCCTTCCATCCGCTGGGGATCGATAGCCATCCGCCCGGCAGCCTGGGCCTGGTGCTGCGCCATGCCGCGCGCCCTGCTGGCCTGGCGGTACGCCGGGTGATCCGCGACATGGCGGCCAGCACCGACATGCTGTGCGCCGAGCTTCCCGAAGCGCTCACAGCGTTGCATGTGGATGCATTGATCTGCGATCAGATGGAAGCCGCCGGAGGGCTGGTTGCCGAGGCGCTGGGGTTGCCGTTCGTGTCGGTTGCCTGCGCCCTGCCGGTTAACCGGGAGCCTGGCATGCCCCTGCCGGTCATGCCGTTTCCATGGGAGGACGACCCCCGCATGCTGAAGGTGTACGCCACCTCTACGCGCATCTACGATGCGCTGATGGCACCGCACGGCCGAGTACTGGCAAAACGTGCCAAGGCCTTTGGTCTGCCCCCTCGGCGCGGGCTGCACGAATACTTGTCCAACCTGGCCCAGCTCAGCCAGACCCTGCCTGGCCTGGACTTTCCCCGACGCGCCTTGCCGGCCTGCTTCCATCACGTAGGCCCGCTGCGCACCCCCTCGCGCCTGCTCGCCGACGATCAGCCTTGGCCGGTGGAGCGTGAGCGCCCTTTCGTCTTTGCCTCCCTGGGTACCCTTCAAGGCCATCGGTACGGCCTGTTCCGGCGCATCGCAAAAGCCTGCAAGGCACTCGATGTTCAGTTGCTGATCGCCCATTGCGGTGGCCTCGATGCAGCCCAGGCTGAGCGATTGAAGCGGCTGGGCGCCACCTGGGTCACCGATTTTGCCAACCAACCCCAGGTATTGCGCCAGGCAAACGCCGTGATCAGCCACGCCGGTTTGAATACCGTGATGGACGCCGTGGTGGCCCGAACGCCTATTCTCGCCCTGCCCGTGGCGTTCGATCAGCCGGGGGTAGCCGCCCGGGTACAGCATGCAGGCCTTGGGTTGCATGCCTGGCACCGCAGCCGCTGGCAAACGATCCAGCAGCGGCTGGACGTGCTGCTCAGCGAAGGCGAGTTCGATAGCCGTTTGGCCACCCTTGACCACGAGTTGCAACTGGCCGGCGGCGCCCAACGCGCGGCGGCAATCATCGAACAGGCGGTTACCCGGCGCCGCCCGGTGTATGCCGAGCCCTTACCATGAAGCGCACCTGGGATTTGATACTGGTAGGCGCCGGCCTGGCCAATGGGCTGATCGCCTGGCGCTTGCAAATGGCACGCCCCGAGCTGTCGGTGCTGGTCATCGAACAGGCGGCGGCCCTGGGCGAGGCGCATACCTGGTCATTCCATGAAAGCGACCTTTCCGTGGACCAGCTGCGCTGGGCGGGGCCGCTGGTGAGCCATCGCTGGCCGGGGTATCAGGTCCGCTTCCCTAACCTCAAGCGTACCTTTTCAGGCGCCTACTGCAGCATCAGCGGCGAACATTTTGGCCGCACGATTACCGCAGCCCTGGGGCGTGACCTGATGTTGGGCGCCACCGTGCAGCGGCTCACCCCGGACACCGTACAATTGGGCAGCGGCGAGACCCTGCATGCGGGTGCTGTTATCGACGGTCGGGGCTTGGAAGCTTCCGGCCACCTGCGCCTGGGCTACCAGCGCTTTCTGGGCCAGGAAGTACGGCTGGCCACCCCCCACGGGCTGGCGCTGCCCACCGTGATGGACGCCAGCGTGGCCCAGCATGATGGTTACCGCTTTGTATACGTGCTGCCGCTGGCCGATGATCGCTTGCTGATCGAAGACACCTATTACACCGAAGACGGCCAGCTGGAGCCCGTACGCTTGCGTGATCGGGTGAACGCCTATGCACAGGCGCAGGGCTGGACGATCACCGAGGTGATACGCGAGGAGCAAGGCAGCCTGCCCATCGTCCTGGCCGGGCGCTTCGAAGCCTTCTATGCCCAAGGCAATGGCGTGGCGCGCAGCGGCCTGCGGGCCGGGCTGTTCCACCCGGTTACCGGTTATTCCCTGCCTGAAGCGGTGCGCCTGGCAGACCTCATCGCCGCCACACCCACCGCTGACAGCGATGCGCTTCAAGCCGTGCTTTACCGCTATCGACGGGCACTGTGGCGGCGCCAGCGATTCTTCCGGCTGCTCAACCGCATGTTGTTCCTCGCCGGAACGCCCGATAACCGCTGGCGCGTGCTGGAACGCTTCCACCGCTTGGCGCCCGGGCTGATTCAACGTTTTTATGCGGGCACACCCACATTGGCCGACAAGGCACGCCTGCTCATGGGCAAACCGCCGGTCCCCGTGGGGCCCGCCGTGAAGGCCATGCTCGATTACGCTCCACCTGTACAGGAAGAACCATGACAGACACCCCAGTGACGGTGGTGACAGGCGCAGGTTTCGGTGGCCTGGCGCTTGCTATCCGCCTTCAGGCCGCAGGCCGGCAAACCGTGCTGCTCGAGGCCCGGGACAAGCCGGGTGGCCGCGCCTACGTGTATGAAGACGAAGGTTTTGTCTTCGATGCCGGGCCCACGGTAATCACCGACCCCACGGCGATCGAAGAGTTGTTTCAGGTGGCGGGCCGTCGCATGGCCGACTACGTGGAGCTGCTACCAGTCACGCCGTTTTATCGGCTGTGCTGGGAGGATGGCAGCCGCTTCGACTACGCCAATGACCAGGACGCCCTGGAACGGCAGATCCATGGGTTCAACCCGGCGGATGTCGAAGGCTACCGCCGTTTCCTCAAGTATTCACGAGCAGTGTTCGAAGAAGGCTACCTCAAGTTGGGCAGCGTGCCGTTCCTGTCATTCCGCGACATGCTGCGCGCCGGCCCCAGCCTGGCTCGGCTACAAGCCTGGCGCAGCGTTTACGGCATGGTTTCAAAGTTCATCAAGGACGAGCGGCTGCGCCAGGCGTTTTCGTTCCATGCGTTGCTGGTGGGTGGTAACCCGTTCGCTGCCTCGTCTATCTATACCCTCATCCACGCGCTGGAACGCGAATGGGGGGTGTGGTTTCCTCGCGGTGGCACCGGGGCGCTGGTACAGGGGCTGGTGCGGCTGTACCAGGACCTTGGTGGCCGGCTGGAATTGAACGCGAAAGTGAGTGCTATCGACACCTACCACGGGCGGGTGAGCGGCGTACGCCTGGCGGATGGCCGCTCCATTCCCGCCGTGGCACTGGCGTCCAATGCGGATGTAGTGAATACCTACAAGCAACTGTTGGCCGCACATCCTCGGGGCCAGCGCCACGGCAAGGCCCTGGCGGGCAAGCGGGCAAGCAACTCACTGTTCGTGCTGTATTTTGGCCTTGATCGGCTGCAGCCCGGGATGGCGCACCACACTGTGTGCTTCGGCCAGCGTTATCAGGGCCTGATACAGGACATCTTCCATGGCAAGCACCTGGCGGACGACTTCTCGCTGTACTTGCACGCCCCCTGCGTAACAGACCCATCGCTCGCCCCGCCGGGCTGCAGCGCCCATTACGTGCTCGCGCCGGTTCCCCACCTGGGCAATGCCCCTCTGGATTGGACGCAGGAAGGGCCGCGGCTGAGGGAGCGCATCTTCGATTACCTCGAAGAACGCTACATGCCCGGCCTGCGCAGCCAGCTGGTCACCAGCCGCATGTTCACTCCAGAAGATTTTCGCGACCAGTTGGGCGCGCATCTGGGCTCGGCCTTCTCGCTGGAGCCCCTTTTGCGGCAAAGCGCGTGGTTCCGCCCGCACAACCGTGACGATGAGATTCCCAATCTTTACCTCGTAGGCGCCGGCACCCACCCCGGCGCGGGCGTTCCCGGTGTGATCGGCTCGGCCAAGGCCACGGCCCGGCTGATGCTGGAGGATCTGGCACCATGAACCAGCCGTTGCTTGATCACGCCAGCGAGACCATGCGCCAGGGCTCCAAGAGCTTTGCGGCCGCGTCCAGGCTGTTCGACCCGGACACCCGCCGAAGCGCGCTGCTGCTGTACACCTGGTGCCGCCACTGTGACGACGTGATAGACGGCCAGGTGCTGGGGCACGACGTCCTGCCACCACCACCAGGTGAAGCCCTGGCCCGCCTTGAACAGCTGCGGGAAACCACTGCGGCGGCCTACCGTGGCGAGCCCATGAGCGACCCAGCGTTCGCGGCATTTCAAGCTGTAGCGCGCGAGCATGGTATCGAAGCGCGACACGCCTTCGCCCACCTGGATGGCTTTGCCATGGACGTGGAAGGCCGGCGCTACGAAACCCTGGAAGATACGCTGGAGTACTGCTACCACGTGGCCGGCGTGGTGGGGCTGATGATGGCGCGGGTAATGGGTGTTACCTCGCCAGCGGTTCTTCAGCGGGCCTGCGACCTTGGGCTAGCGTTGCAGCTGACCAATATCGCCCGCGACATCGTGGAGGACGCTGGGGTGGGCCGGTGCTACCTGCCACACGCCTGGCTAAAGGAGCTGGGCATACCCGAGAACAACCTCGCCGCGCCGACCTATCGCCCTGCCCTGGCCATGCTGGCAAATCGATTGGTCGAGGCCGCCGAACCCTATTACGCCTCGGCAGTGGCCGGAATCGGCGCGCTACCGCCGCGCTGCGCCTGGGCGGTGGCCACGGCGCTGGAAGTGTACCGGGCCATCGGCTTGAAAGTACGCGCCGCCGGCCCGGCCGCCTGGGACAAGCGCCAGGGGACGAGCAAGGGCGAGAAACTGATGTTGCTGGGCAAGGCCACGTACATCGCGAGCCGCGCGCGCTTCACCCAGCACCCTCCCCGGCCACCGGGGTTGTGGGCGGCCCCAATCTAGGACCCTTATTCGCGAGCTGCGCCTGCAGCTTCGCTTGCTCCCACAGGGGCCGGTGCAGTCCGTTCATTTTGTGGGAAGCGGGCTCGCGAATCGGCTCGTAACCGCTGCTTGAGCTTGGTAATAGGCGGCGCATACAGAAAGCCGAACGACACGCACCCTTCCCTGCCGCCTACCGCATGGTGAAGCCGGTGAGCCTGGTACAGGCGCTTGAGATAACCACGCCGTGGCAGGTAGCTCATGGGCCAGCGGCGGTGCACCAGCCCGTCGTGGGCGATGAAGTACAGGGCGCCATAGGCGGTCATGCCGGCACCGATCCACTGCAGCGGATAAGCGCCGCTTGTGCCGTAGGCAATCAATGCGATGGCGATGCCGGCGAACACCACCGCATACAGGTCGTTGCGCTCGAACCAGCCAGTGCGCGGCTGGTGGTGGGATTGATGCCAGCCCCACCCCCACCCGTGCATGATGTATTTATGGGCAAGGATGGACACACCTTCCATTGCCACCACGGTCATCACCACTATCAGCGCTTCAAGCATTAGCGAGCTCCTCGACAGCCGTTGGGCAACCCTTGGGCCGTGGGGTTCCCTCGGCTGTCCGGAACGTCAAAGCCAGCCTTGCTGCAGCGACTCGATCGCCATTGGCCGGGCGAAGTGGTACCCCTGCGCCTGGCCCGTGCCCATTTCCCGCAGCAGGTTCAGAGAGGCGGCGTCTTCCACCCCTTCAGCCACTACAGACAACCCCAGCGACTCGGCCATGCGCACGATCGCCCGTACGATCGCCCGGCTGCGGCTGCTCGAAGTGAGCTCAAGGATGAACGACTTGTCGATCTTCAGGCCCGTGAAACGGAACTGGTGCACATAGCTGAGCGAGGAGAACCCCGCGCCGAAGTCATCCAGTACCACCGACATGCCCTGGTCCGCCAGCTTCTGCATGCTCTGGCGCGCCAGCTCCGGCTCGGCCACCAGGGCGCCCTCGGTGAGCTCCAGGCAGACCCGTCCCGGGCTTACGCCGTAGTAACCCAGCAGTTCGAGCACTTCATCGGCAAATTCGGGGCGGGTGATGCTGTAGCTGGAGCAGTTCACGTGAACTGGCGGCCAGTGGCCGTTTTCCGGCCGCCCCAGGATGGTTGCCACGCAGCGCAGCATGTACAGGTCCAGCCGGCCGATAAGCCTCAGGCCCTCCAATGCCGGCAGAAACGCGCCGGGCGCCAGCACCTGGCCGTCGGGCTGGCGCCAGCGGATCAACGCCTCCAGCGCCACCAGCCTGCCGCTGTCCACATCCACGATAGGTTGGAAATACGGTACCAGCTCCTCGTTGCCTTTCAGCGCATTGCGTAGCGCACCTTCGCGCTCTACCTGGTCCGAAAATTCGCGTCGCAGCTCCTGGTTGAACACCGCGTAGCTGTCCCGACCACCGTTTTTTACCCGGTACATGGCGGTATCGGCGTCTCGCAGCAGGTCGGCTGGCTCCTGGTGGAACTGCTCGTCCGCGCTAACGATGCCGATGCTGCACGACGAAAACACGGCCTGCCCGTCGATATGGAACGGCAGGTCGAAGGCGGCGAGGATCCGCTCGGCGATACCGACCGCCACGTCCACCGGAGCCTCGGGCGCGAGCACCGCAAATTCGTCGCCGCCCAGCCGGGCCAGCAGGTCAGTGTCACGCAGGCAACTGCGCAAGCGCGCTGCCGCTTCCATCAGCAACAGGTCGCCAAAGTGGTGGCCGCGGCTGTCGTTGATCAGCTTGAAGCGGTCAAGGTCCAGGAACATCACCACCAACTGCCGGCCCTGCCCACGAAATTCCTGCCACGCCTGGCCCAGTCGGTCCTGGAGGTGGCTGCGGTTCGGCAGGCCGGTCAGCGCGTCATGGGCGTTCTCGTGCTGCAACTTGGCGTTGGCCAGGTCCAGTTCGCGGGTGCGGTCCTGCACCCGGGCTTCGAGCTTGAGGTTGGCGGCGTGCACGGCTTCGGCGGCGCTGCGCCGAGCCAGCGCGGTGTCGATGTGGCGAGACACGAACGTGAGCAGTTCCTGGTCGCGCAAGGTGTAGCGGATTTGCGGGATATAACTCTGCACCACCAGCACGCCACGCACCTGCTCGTCATCGAACAACGGAATCCCCAGCCAGGACTGCGAGCGCACCGGGTCATTGTTGTTCTGGATCTCGCCCGCTTCCATCAGCCGGCTGGCGTCATCGAAGTCGATCAGGCACGGGCGCCGCTGGCGGATCACGTACTCGGTCAACCCCCGACGACCACGGCGAGGGCGCGGGCGAACGGACAGCACTTCGTCGATGTAGTACGGGAAGGTCACTTCATCCTGAGCGATGTCGTACAACGCGATGTAGAAGTTTCGGGCATACAGCAGCTCACCCACAATGGCATGCAGGCGGGAGAACAGCTCGGCCATGTCGCCCTGTTGGCTCGACAACTCGGCGATCTGGAACAAGGCGCTTTGCAGGTGTTCGGCACGCTCGCGTTCAGTCACTTGCTGACGCAACGCATCGTTGAGCTGGGACAGCTCACGCGTACGCTCGGCTACTGTACGCTCCAGGTGAGCGCGGTGCAGGATGCGGTCAAGGGCCATGGCTACGTGGCGGGCCACGACCAGGAACAGTGCACGGTCCTCCTGGCTATACACCCGCTCCACGTCATACACCTGCATGGCGATCATGCCGAATACTTGATCGGAGGCGTTCTTGAGCGGAGCACCCATCCAGAATTCCGGCTTGTGGCCCACGCAATGGAAGCGATTTTGCGCGCTGGCAAGGGCGATGCCGGCGGCGTCGATCAACATCGGCTGGCCCGAGGTCAATACATAGCCGGTCAGGGACAACCGCTCGGGGTCGAGGTATTCGTTGGCGTCCGCCTCCACGGCTTCTGTATCAGTGGTGTCCACGTAGTAGGGATAGGTGACTTGCCCCGTGCGCTGATCGTACAGCGCCAGGTAGAAGTTCTCGGCGTCGATCAGGTCGGCCAGCTGACGGTGCACGCCCACCATGAAGCTGGCGCGGTCATGGGTGGAGCTGGCCAGGTTGGTAATGCCATACAACACCCGCTGGGTATGCTGGGCACGAATCAGCGCATCGCTCTGCAGGCGCAGGCCCAAGCGCATGGCCAGGTCGACGAATTGCGGGTTGTCGCGGTCGCTTTCGCTTACCAGCAGCCAGCCCAGTACGCTCTCACCGCGGCCCGTGGCCCAGCGATGCAGACGTTCGCGCTGGCAATAGCTGTCCAGTTGGGCTTCGTCCAGCGCACCAGGCCAGCTTGCGGGCGCGTCGCCGCACCCGGCGAGCAGCAACTGCTCCCCAGCCCGATAGAATGCCCATGCCCTGTCCCGGGCTTGCTCCCTTGCCCCATCCAGCAAGCGGGTGAGGCTTGGCAACGTCGAATCCTGCGAACTCATGCATGCTCCAAGCTGTACCCACGGGGTCCATCATCCTGTCACGCGTGCCACTATGGCCAGGGGCCATCACTTTTTTCAGTGCTGATACTACATGCATAAAACGTGCGCCCGCTAGCGGGACCGCACGTTCAAGCCTTACAAGCGACAAGTGCGCTATTGAAGGGCTTCCCGTTCACGCTGTTCATGTGACTTGATCACTCGCGCCCGGCTGTTGGCAAGGTGTACACGCATGGCCGCGCGGGCGGCGTCGTAATCGCACCGGGCAATCGCGTTGTAGATGTGTTCATGCTCACCTACCAGCCGGCTATGTGCCTGTTGCCGATCCAGGCGAGCAATGGCTACGGTATTGAGCCGCGCCCTGGGGAACATGCTGGTGCCGAAGTGCGTGACGATTTCCACAAAATAGCGATTATTGGTGGCGTTGGCGATCTGCAGGTGAAACTGGAAGTCCGACACCAGCGAGCTTCCAGTGTCGCTGGCCCGCTCGAAACGCTCCAGCGCCTCGCCCAGGGCCGCCAGTTGAGCGTCGGTGCGCCGCAAGGCGGCAATACCGGCGGCTTCCACTTCGAAACTCATGCGCACATCCAGGATGGCTACCACGTCCTGAAGGGTCACGATGGTAGAAGGGTCCAGCCTGGGGCTGGCGCTGCCTGATGCGTTGAGCACGAAAGTACCGATGCCACGACGCGTTTCGACCAGCCCCGCCACTTGCAAACGTGACAGTGCCTCGCGGACCACCGAGCGGCTTACGCCACCGGTTTCCATCAATTCCACTTCGCTGGGAAGCTTGTCCCCCGGCTTTAGCATGCCCTCGCCAATACGCCGGGAAAAGTCATCGACCAGCGCCTGGGCCAGGTTGCGAGGGCGGCGGGGCAAGCCGGGGGAAAAAGGAAGGTCGGTCGCCAAGGCGTTCTGCTTATGTGAAAACAAGGTGGCCACATCATATAGGAACGCATGGGCCTGTTGCCAAAGTTGGCAAACAGGCCCGTCCTGGCCGTGCATCAATCCTTCTTGTGGCCAGGCAATACCGCGCCAAGCACCTGGCGGGCGGTCTGTACCAGGATGCCGGCTTCGTCAGGGTCACCCTTGAGCAATGCCGAGGCAAATTTCTTGGCCTGTTCAAGTTTGATATGGGGCGGCAACGGCGGCACGTTGGGGTCGGTCTTGAATTCGATCACCACCGGCCGGTCACTGGCCAGCGCTTCTTCCCAGGCCCCGGCCACCTGTTCGTCACTGTTGACGAAAATACCTTTCAGGCCGATGGACTCGGCAAACCGGTGATACGGCACGTCCGGGATGTTCTGGGAGGCCTCGAACTTGGGGTCGCCTTCCATCACGCGTTGCTCCCAGGTTACCTGGTTAAGGTCCTCGTTATTGAACACCGCGCAGATCCACCGGCCGTTGCCCCACTGGTGCCAGTACTTGGCTATGGTGATCAGCTCGGCCATGTTGTTCATCTGCATGGCGCCATCGCCCACCAGGGCAATCACCGGCTTTTCAGGCCAGGCGAACTTGGCGGCAATAGCGTACGGCACCGCAGCGCCCATGGAGGCCAACCCTCCGGACAGCGAACACTGCATGCCCCGGCGGATTTTCAGATCACGGGCGAACCAGTTGGCGCAGGAGCCGGAATCACTGGTGATGATGGCCTCGTCGGGCAAGCGCGGCGACAGTTCGTACACTACCCGCTGCGGGTTGATCCGGTTGGCATGCACCAGCGCACGCTTGGTGAGGGTGTCCTCCCAATCGGCGCGCCAGCCTTCGACGCGCTTGCGCCAGGCGCTGCGGTCCTTGTCCAGCAGCAAGGGGATCAGCGCTGTGAGCGTTTGTGCCGCATCCCCGGTGAGGTTCACCTCCATGGGATAGCGCAGGCTGAGCATGTCGGGTGCGAGGTCGATCTGTACCCCGCGGGCATGGCCTTCCATGGGGAGGAACTCGGAATAAGGGAAGCCCGAGCCGATCATCAACAAGGTGTCGCATTCCATCATGAGCTTGTAGCTGGGTTCGGTCCCTAGCAGGCCGATGGAGCCGGTAACCCAAGGGAGGTCATCCGGGAGCACTGCCTTGCCCAGCAGGGCCTTGGCCACACCCGCGCCGAGCAATTCGGCGACCTGGGTCACTTCATGCGCCGCGCCCAAGGCCCCGGCCCCTACCAGGATGGCCACGCGTTCGCCGCTGTTCAGCACATCCGCGGCACGTTGCAAGTCATGCTCATATGGCACCACCCTCGGTTGGCTGTAGCCCACCCCGGAGTGCACCGTGCCATGGGCCCGCGCGGGCTCGCTATAGGGTTCTTCCTGGAGGTCGTTGGGCAGCACCAGGGCAGTCACACGCCGCTCTCCCACAGCGGTGCGGATGGCACGGTCGACCAGGTGCCGCACCTGCGAGGGGGCACTGGCCTGTTGAACGAACGCCCCGGCTACGTCCTTGAACATGGACACCAGGTCCAGCTCCTGCTGGTAGTGCCCACCCAGCGCAGTGCGCGCTTGCTGGCCGACGATGGCCAGCACGGGCATGTGATCCAGCCGCGCGTCGTACAGGCCGGTGATCAAGTGGCTGGCGCCGGGCCCGGAGGTTGCAATGCACACGCCCAGTTCGCCGGTGAACTTGGCATGGGCACTGGCCATGAATGCGGCCATTTCCTCGTGCCGGGCTTGAACGAACTCGATTTTGCCGTTGGCTCGCGCCAGCGCGCCGAAGACGCCGTTGATACCGTCACCGGGGTAGCCGAATATCCGCCTTACCCCCCACTGGTACAGCCGTTCAACGAGAAAATCACCGACGGTCATGCTGGCCATGAAAACCTCTCTTTCACCCGGTACGTTTGGGTTCTAGACCGTTGCGGCGTGCGCGGTGGTTCCATTTTTTTCCGAAAGCCTTCGGCATTGGCTAGAATCGCCGCCCTTTTCATTGCCCGAGCCCCGCCCATGGATGCCAACGCCCTCCTCCAATTGCGCCAGTGCCTGCAGGCCACTCTCGCTGCGCCGCCGGCCGAGGCTCAGCGATTGCTGCACGGGCGTGGGCGCCGCTACCCGGGGCTGGAACAGGTGACCGTGGACTGGCTCGAAGGTGTGCTGCAGGTCACGCTGTTCAAGGCGCTGGAAGGCAACAGCCGTGAGTGCCTGCTGGCCCTGTTGCACGAAACAGCGGCCTCTGCCCAGTGGTTGGCGGCAGGGCTGGACGGGCTGTTATTGCAGGAGCGATACCTGGACGGCAGCCCTTCCACATGGGTTGCCGGCGGCGCCACTGGCCCTCGGCTGGTACACGAAGACGGCCTGGCCTACTGGATCGACCCGGGGCGGGCCCAGAACAGCGGTTTCTTCCTGGACATGTGCGAGGGGCATCGGTGGGTACGCAGTCACGCCGCGGGCAAGCGTGTACTCAACCTGTTTGCTTATACCTGCGCATTTTCCGTGGTCGCCCTCGCGGGTGGCGCAAGCAGCGTGGTGAACCTGGACATGTCCAGCCCGGCGCTGGCACGCGGCCGGGACAACCACCGCGCCAACGGCCATGCCCTGGACACCGTCACGTTCCTGCCCCACGACCTGTTCAAATCCTGGGGGAAGGTGGCCCGGCAAGGGCCGTACGACCTGATCATCATGGACCCACCCTCTTTTCAGCGCGGGAGTTTCATCCTTACCCGCGACTACCCCAAGGTCATGCGCAAGCTCCAGGGGCTGCTAACACCCCACGGGGAAGTGCTGGCGTGCCTGAACGACCCGGCGCTGCCTGCCTCGTTCTTGCTGGATGCCATGGCCATAGAGGCGCCGGCGCTGGAATTCGTCGAGCGCCTGGCAAACCCCGAAGCGTTCGCCGACATCGACCCGCAGGCTGGGCTCAAGGTACTGGTGTTCCGCCGCCGCGATTGACGAGCAAAGTGCAAAGCACGCTATTCATTTTCTGAAGGGGCGGCCGATACAGCTGGCACAAGCGACACGCTTATCCATTTTTTCGTTATCAGGCCTGCCAGCCCCCTTATGAGCTTTCCACCGATCAACCGGCTATTGCCCCCACGCTGCATCCAGCGGGGTATCTTCCTGCTTCCGCTGGGGATACTGCTCGTTGCGGTGGTGCTGGCCTGGTGCATAGGGCACCTTGACGTACGCCACGCCAAGCGCGAGATGCGCGCCGACGTGCGGCTACAGTTGGGCGCGATCAGTGCCCAGGCTCAAAGCCAGGTGCGCTCGGCCTTCAGCGAGACCGAAGGGCTGGCGCAGTTGATTGGCATCGATGGCGACATCAGCCCCCAGCGCTTCGCTGGCATGGTGCGGCAGGTGATCAACGTGCTGCCTTATCTCAGCCACATTGCGCTTGCCCCGCAAGACGTTGTGCGCGACGTGTACCCGCGCGAAGGCAACGAAGACGTGATCGGCCTGGATTTCCGTACCGTGGCCGATCAATTCAAGCTGCTGGAGCAGTCTCGCCAGGCGCGGCAGAGCGTGCTCGCCGGGCCGCTGGAGCTTCACCAGGGCGGGCGGGCCTTGGTGTATCGTCGGCCGGTATTTACCACCGGTCATCTGGGCAAGATCCAGTACTGGGGCACTTTGTCGGTGGTGGCGCGGGTGGATGGCTTGCTCGAAGCCGCTGACATCACGAACCAGGCCGACCTGGACATCGCCCTGCGGGGCCAGGACGGGCTGGGCAAGGATGGCGCCATGATCTGGGGTGACCCGGCGCTGTTCCAGGGCCATAACGTATTTACCGACATCGAGGTACCCGGTGGCCACTGGCAGATCGCGGCCAGGCCCCGGGGCGGATGGCCGGCGGTGGGCCTGATGGATTCACGCCTGTTCATCCTCTGCCTGAGCGCCGGGCTATTGCTGTCGTTGTTCTGTGCCCAGCTTGCACGTGGCCACTTGCTCTTGAGCCGCCGCAACCACGACCTCAAGCGCGAGGTCAGCGAACGTCAGCAGGCCGAAGCCGAGCTGGCGCGCATCGCTCACTTCGACAACGTGACCCACCTGCCCAATCGCGTGCTGTTCAGGCAGCGGCTCGATCACGCCGTGGCCGCGGGGGCCGAGACCGGCGGCTTTGCGGTGCTGCTGCTGGATATCGACGGGTTCAAGGTGATCAACGATACCTTGGGCCACGCCCTGGGCGATCTGCTGCTGTACCAGGCCACTCAGCGCCTGGCTCAGCACATCCGCCCTGACGACACCCTTGCCCGCCTGGGCGGCGACGAGTTCGGCTTCATTCTCGAGCACCTGGGAGATCCGGCCCAGGCCGCACCCATTGTGCAGCGGCTGGTCAATGCGATGCAGCAACCGTTCGATCTGGACAGCAATGCCGCACTGGTCTCGGCCAGCGTTGGCGTGGCGTTGTATCCACTGGACGGCCACAGCGCGGCGGATTTGTTGCGCCATGCCGATACGGCGATGTACAGCGCCAAGGAAGCGGGCCGCAACGACTATCACTTCTACCAGCCGGCGATGACATCAGTCATCCATGAGCGCGTGGTGCTGGAACACGCCCTGCGCCGGGCCTTGACCCACGAAGAGTTTGAGGTGTGGTACCAGCCCAAGGTGTGCTTGCGCACCAGTGCCATTGCCGGCGCCGAGGCATTGCTGCGCTGGCGTGACCCGGTGCAGGGCATGGTCTTCCCGGATGTATTCATACCCGTGGCCGAGCGCACCGGGCTGATCATTCCCATTGGCGTGTGGGTGCTCGGCGAAGTGTGTCGCCAGCAGCGGGCTTGGCGCGAACAGGGTGTTTTCGAGGGGCAGGTCGCGATCAACGTGGCGGCTCCGCAGATCGACCGCAGCGATTTCGTGGCCAGCGTTCGCGCAGCCCTCGAGCATAACCGGCTACCGGCCGCCGCGCTGGAAGTGGAAGTCACCGAAAGCCTGCTGATGGAAAGCCAGGAGCGGGCGTGCGAGGTATTGGCCCAGCTGCAAGCGCTGGGTGTACGCACGGCCATCGACGATTTTGGCACTGGGCATTCGTCCCTCGCCTACCTCAAGCTGTTGCCGGTCGACCATTTGAAGATCGACCGCGCATTTATCCGCGACCTGCCGGCCGATCGCACCTACGGGGCGATTACCGAAGCGATCATTGCCTTGGGCGATGCCTTGCAGTTTCACGTGACCGCCGAGGGGGTGGAAACCGCCGAACAGATGGAATTCCTCTGCCAGGCAGGCTGCGGCTACGGCCAAGGCTATTATTTCGGGCGCCCCATGCCCGCCGAGGCCTTCGAAGCCTGGGTGGCCCAGCGGCAGCAAAGCGCCGCGCTTAGCCGCTGACAGGCGCTGGGGAACCAGGCGGCCCGTTCGCAGCCTCCGCCCACCCCTACAGAGGTAGGGGGCCTTGTAGGACCAGGTGAAACCCGGGAATAACCGGCGCACCTTGCTTCCCGAGTTTCACTCGGCCCACACCCACTGCAAAAAAGTATCAGTCTGCGTGCTCGCCCGGCGTTGTTTCCTGAACGAGGCGGGAGTGTAATCGTTGCAGGCATACGCCCCCGCTTCCTTGCGGACAAAAAAAACAATAACCGGCCCCGGCACGCCTGGGCCAGAGGAGAGCACGATGCGCACTTCGGTTCACGCTTCGGTGTCCGGCATGGCACCCGCCTTGATCGCTACCTGCTGCCTTGCCCTGATCGGGCCAGCCATGGCGGCAGACACGCTGACCATCGCTACCGTCAACAACAGCGACATGATTCGCATGCAGCGGCTGTCCAAAACCTTTGAAGAACAGCACCCCGAGATCAAGCTGAACTGGGTAGTGCTGGAAGAGAACGTCCTGCGCCAACGCCTCACCACTGACATCGCCACCCAGGGCGGGCAGTTCGATGTGCTCACCATTGGCATGTACGAAGCCTCACTCTGGGGCGCGAAAAACTGGCTGGCGCCCATGAAAGACCTGCCCGCCGAGTACAAGCTCGACGACGTGTTCCCTTCGGTGCGCGAAGGGCTTTCCGTCAACGGCACCCTGTACGCACTGCCGTTCTACGCCGAAAGCTCCATCACCTATTACCGTACCGACCTGTTCAAGGCCGCTGGCCTGACCATGCCCGAGAAGCCCACCTGGGACCAGATCGGCGAGTTTGCCAGCAAGCTCACCGACAAGAGCAAGGACCAGTACGGCCTGTGCCTTCGCGGCAAGCCAGGCTGGGGTGAGAACATGGCGCTGATCACTACCCTGGCCAACGGCTACGGCGGTACCTGGTTCAACAACCAGTGGGCGCCACAGTTCACCAGCACCGCCTGGAAAGACGCGCTCAACTTCTACGTCACCAACATGAAGAAGTCCGGCCCTCCCGGCGCCTCGAGCAACGGCTTCAACGAGAACCTGGCGCTGTTCAACAGTGGCAAGTGCGCCATCTGGGTCGACGCTAGCGTGGCCGGTTCGTTCGTGACCGACAAATCCCAGAGCAAGGTGGCAGACAGCGTGGGCTTCACCTTCGCGCCGCACCAGAGCACCGAGAAAGGCACGTCGTGGTTGTACTCCTGGGCGCTTGCCATCCCGGCCAGCTCGAAGAAACAGGAAGCCGCCCGTACCTTCGCCACCTGGGCCACCTCCGAGGACTACGCCAAGCTGGTGGCCGACAAGGATGGCATCGCCAACGTGCCGCCGGGCACCCGCGCGTCCACCTACAGCGACGCTTACATGCAAGCGGCGCCGTTCGCCAAGGTAACGCTTGAGTCGCTGAAAATGGCCGACCCGTCCAGCTCCGCGGACAAGCCGTACGTGGGTATTCAACTGGTGACCATTCCTGAGTTCCAGGCCACCGGCACCGCGGTGGGCAAGATCTTCTCCGGCGCCCTCACCGGCCAGACCAGCGTCGATCAGGCGTTGACGGCCGCCCAGGCGAGCACCGAGCGCGACATGAAACGCGCCGGCTATCCGAAGTAATCATTACCTTCCCATGGGGGCCCTGCCACAGGCTTCTGGCCCCCCGGGTTTATCAAGGTACGCGATCATGACTGTATCTACCCTCAAGGCCGACCTGGCGACCCCTCGCCAGCCCAACCGTCGCCTGTTCCGCAACCCTGGCTGGTTCCTCGTCAGCCCCTCGGTCATCCTCCTGCTGCTGTGGATGATCGTACCCTTGGCGATGACCGTGTATTTTTCGCTCATCCGCTACAACCTGCTGTACCCCGGCGAAAATGCCTTCGTGGGGCTGGAGAATTTCAGCTTCTTCCTCACCGACAGCGGCTTCCTGCCGGGCGCCTGGAACACCGTGGTGCTGGTGGGCAGCGTGTTGCTCATCAGCGTGGTAGGCGGCGTGCTGATCGCGGCCCTGCTCGAAGCCAGCGACTTCATCGGCCGTGGTGTGGTGAGGGTGATGCTGATATCACCGTTCTTCATCATGCCCACCGTAGGTGCGCTGGTGTTCAAGAACCTTATTTTCCACCCGGTGTCGGGCATTCTCGCCGCGGTGTGGAAATTCTTCGGCGCCGAGCCGGTGGACTGGCTCGCGAACTACCCGTTGCTGTCCATCATCATCATTGTGGCGTGGCAATGGCTGCCCTTCGCGATCCTCATTCTGATGACCGCCATGCAGTCGCTGGACCAGGAGCAGAAAGAAGCCGCACGGCTCGACGGCGCCGGCCCACTGGCGATCTTCTGGCACCTTACCCTGCCCCACCTGGCGCGGCCCGTGGCCGTGGTGGTGATGATCGAGACCATCTTCCTGCTGTCGGTGTTCGCCGAAATCTTCACCACCACCAATGGCGGCCCGGGCTTTGCGTCGACCAACCTGGCGTACCTGATCTACAACCAGGCCCTGGTGCAATTTGACGTGGGCATGGCTTCGGCCGGCGGCCTGATCGCCGTGCTGATTGCCAACATCGCCGCCATCGTGCTGGTTCGCATGATCGGCAAAAACCTGACCGACAAGGGCTGAGGCCACCGCCATGACTACCCTCAAACAAACCCGTCGGCTGCAAAGCATCGCGCTGGGATCGCTGTCCTGGCTGATCGCGGCGCTGATCTTCTTCCCGATCTTCTGGATGGTGCTTACCAGTTTCAAGACCGAGCTGGACGCCTTCGCTACGCCGCCGCAGCTGTTCTTCACGCCAACGCTGGAGAACTACCTGCACATTCAAGAGCGCAGCGATTACTTCCATTTCGCCTGGAACTCCGTGGTGATTTCCTTCAGCGCCACCCTTCTGAGCATGCTGATCGCAGTGCCGGCGGCCTACTCCATGGCCTTCTACGAAACCAAACGCACCCGCAAGACCCTGCTGTGGATGCTCTCCACCAAAATGCTGCCACCGGTGGGTGTACTGATGCCCATCTACCTGTTGGCCAAAGGCGCCGGCCTGCTGGATACCCAGCTGGGGCTGATCATTATCTACACCCTGGTGAACCTGCCGATCGTGGTGTGGATGGTGTACACCTACTTCAAGGACATCCCCAAGGACATCCTCGAAGCCGCTCGGCTGGACGGCGCCACACTGCTGCAGGAAATGGCGCGGGTGCTGTTGCCCATTGCCAAGGGCGGGCTGGCCTCTACCGTGCTGCTGTCGCTGATCCTGTGCTGGAACGAGGCGTTCTGGTCGCTCAACCTCACCAGCTCACAGGCGGCGCCGCTCACCGCCCTGATCGCCTCCTACTCCAGCCCCGAAGGCCTGTTCTGGGCCAAGTTGTCCGCGGTTTCTACCCTGGCCTGCGCGCCCATCCTGATTTTCGGCTGGATCAGCCAGAAACAACTCGTGCGCGGCCTGTCGTTCGGCGCAGTCAAATAACAAGAAGGAGCCTGTCATGGCGACGTTGAAAGTACGCAATCTGAAAAAAGGCTTCGAAGACCTGCAAATCATCAAGGGCATCGACCTGGAGGTGCGCGACCGCGAGTTCGTGGTGTTCGTAGGCCCGTCGGGCTGTGGCAAGTCCACGCTGCTGCGGCTGATCGCCGGGCTGGAGGACGTAAGCAGCGGGCAGATCGAGCTGGACGGGCGTGACATCACCGAGGTCACCCCGGCCAAGCGCGACCTGGCCATGGTATTTCAGACCTACGCACTGTACCCGCACATGAGCGTGCGCAAAAACCTCTCCTTTGCCTTGGACCTGGCCGGCCAACCCAAGCAGGACATCGACCGCAAGGTGAATGAAGCCGCGCGAATCCTCGAGCTGCAGCCCTTGCTGGAGCGCAAGCCCAAGCAGCTGTCCGGGGGCCAGCGCCAGCGCGTGGCCATCGGCCGTGCGATCGTGCGCAACCCGAAGATCTTCCTGTTCGACGAACCGCTTTCCAACCTCGATGCCGCCCTGCGGGTACAGATGCGCCTGGAGTTGTCGCGCCTGCACAAGGAACTGCAGGCCACCATGATCTACGTGACCCATGATCAGGTAGAAGCCATGACCCTGGCTGACAAGGTGGTGGTACTGAACGCTGGCCGCGTGGAGCAGGTAGGTTCGCCGCTGGAGCTCTATCACCACCCGGCAAACCTGTTTGTGGCGGGCTTTTTGGGTACGCCAAAAATGGGCTTCCTCAAGGGCCAGGTGAGCCAGGTGTTCAACGACGGCTGTGAAGTGCTGCTCGATGCCGGTACCCGTATCACCCTGCCACGCACAGGCCCGGGCCTGGCCGAAGGCAGCCCGGTGACCGTGGGCATTCGACCGGAGCACCTTGAGCTGGCCCAACCGGGCCAGTGCCAACTCAGCGTGGTGGCTGACGTAAGCGAGCGCCTGGGCAGCGATACCTATTGCCACGTGCGTACCGATGCCAGTGAGCCCTTGACCCTGCGCATTCGTGGTGACCTCAGCAGCCAATATGGCCAGCGGCTGAGCCTGCACCTCGATGCCCAGTATTGCCACCTGTTCGACGCCAACGGCCTGGCCGTGGCGAACCCTATGCGCGCGGCCGCCTGACGTTCGGAGCCTTCATGACCACTACCCCTCTCACGCTGCGCCTGGATGCACTGGACGACCTCCCCGACGAGGTGAAACGCCCCTCCTACCAACCCGAGCTGCTGGTGCAAGGCATCGTTCACATTGGCGTAGGCGGTTTCCACCGCGCGCACCAGGCGTTTTATACCGATGCCCTGATGAATCAGGGCAAGGCGCTGGACTGGGCTATCTGCGGCGCAGGGCTGCGGGCCGAGGACCGCAAGGCCCGCGACGACCTTGCCGGGCAGGACTACTTCTTTACCTTGTTCGAGCTGGGTGACACCGACGACACCGAAGTGCGCGTGGTCGGCTCGATTCGAGACATGTTGCTGGCCGAAGAATCGCCGGAGGCGCTGATCACCCGCCTGGCCAGCCCGAACATTCGAATCGTGTCGCTCACGATCACCGAAGGCGGCTACTGCATCGACGACAGCACCGGCGAATTCATGGCCCATTTGCCGCTGATCCAGCATGACCTGGCCCATCCCGATACACCCAAGACCGTATTCGGCTTCCTTTGTGCAGCGCTGCAACGCCGGCGCGCGGTGGGCATTCGCCCGTTCACGGTGATGTCCTGCGATAACCTCCCGCACAACGGCCAGGTCGCCCGCAAGGCCTTGCTGGCCTTCGCCCGCCTGGCGGGAGATAACTATGGCGCTGGGCTCGCGCAGTGGATCGAGCAGCAGGTAGCCTTCCCTAATGCAATGGTGGACCGCATAACGCCAATGACCAGCGCCGCGCACCGGCAGCAGTTGCTGGAGCGTCACGGCATCGACGACGCCTGGCCGGTGGTGTGCGAGCCCTTCGTACAATGGGTGCTGGAAGACAACTTCTGCGACGGCCGCCCGGCCTGGGAAGACGTGGGCGTGCAGTTCACCGAAGACGTGACGCCCTACGAAGAAATGAAGATCAAGCTGCTTAATGGCAGCCACCTGGCACTGACCTACCTGGGCTTTTTGCGCGGCTACCGCTTCGTTCACGACACCATGAACGACCCGCTGTTTGTGCAGTACATCCGCGACTACATGAACCTGGACGTCACGCCGCAACTGGCACCTGTGCCAGGCATCGACCTTACGGACTACAAAAACACCCTGATTGAACGCTTTTCCAACCAGGCCATTGCCGACCAGTTGGAACGGGTGTGCTCCGACGGTTCGTCGAAATTCCCCAAGTTCACCGTACCCACGATCAACACACTGATCAGCGACGGTGGCGATTTGAACCGCGCGGCACTGGTGGTGGCTGCCTGGGCGCTGTACCTGCGGGGCGTGGACGAGAAAGGCCAACACTATGCCATTCCCGACCCTCGCGCCGAATTCTGCCAAAGCCTGGTAGCCGAAGATGACGGTCTGGCCGAGCGATTGCTGGGGGTGGTGGAAATCTTTGGCCAGCAGATCCCGGCATCGCCGGAATTCGTCGCAGCATTCGAGGCCCAACTGCACCAGTTGCGTACCTACGGCGTTGAAGGCGCGTTGCGCGCATTGGTGACCCTGTGAGGAGAGCGGCATGTTTCTAGGGATTGATTGCGGAACCCAAGGCACAAAGGCATTGGTGCTCGATGCCGCGAGCGGGCAAGTGCTGGGGCGTGGCGCCGCAGAGCATACGCTGGTGAATGAGCCCAACGGCCGCCGCGAGCAGGACCCGGCAGAGTGGGTGCAGGCATTGATTATCGCCTGCCGCCAGGCGCTCGCCGAATCGGGCGTGCCAGGGGCGGCCATTCAGGCGGTGGGGGTGTCGGGCCAACAACACGGCCTGGTACTGCTAGATGAACAAGGCGAGGTGCTGCGCCCGGCCAAATTATGGTGCGACACCGAAAGCACCCCTGAAAACGACCGCTTGCTGGCCGAACTCGGTGGCAACCAAGGCTCGCTGGAGCGGCTGGGGTTGGCGATCGCGCCGGGCTATACCGTGTCCAAGCTGCTATGGACGCGGGAGCAATTCCCCGAGGTGTTCGAACGTGTCCGCAGCGTGCTCCTGCCTCATGACTATCTCAACTTCTGGCTGAGCGGCCAGCGCTGCAGCGAATACGGTGATGCGTCGGGGACCGGCTATTTCAATGTACGTGAACGCGCGTGGGACTACGCGCTGCTGGACCGCATCGACCCCAGCGGGCGCCTGCGGGCGGCGCTTCCCACGCTGGTCGAGGCGCGTCAGGCCATCGGGCTGGTGAGGCCTGAAGTGGCCGCGCAGTTAGGGATCAACCCCGAGGCGGTCGTGGCCAGCGGCGGCGGTGACAATATGATGGCGGCCATCGGCACTGGGAACATCCAGCCCGGGCTGTTCACCATGAGCCTGGGATCTTCGGGCACGGTATATGGCTTTACCGAAACCCCGGTGGTGTGCGAAGAGCCCGCCGTGGCGACGTTCTGCTCGTCCTCGGGCGGCTGGCTGCCGTTGATCTGCACCATGAACCTTACCAACGTCACCAGTGCCGTGCGCGGCTTGTTCGGCCTGGACCTGGCTGCTTTCAACGACCAGGTTGCCCAGGCACCGATCGGGGCGGACGGCGTGTTGATGCTGCCATTCCTCAACGGTGAACGGGTGCCCGCCCTGCCCCATGCCACCGGCGCGCTATTGGGCTTGACCGCGACTAACCTGAACCCGGGCAACCTGTGCCGCGCGGCTGTCGAAGGCACCACCTTCGGCCTGCGCTACGGCCTGGACCTGCTGCGTGCCGCTGGCATGCACAGCTCGGACATCCGCCTGGCCGGCGGGGGCGCGAAAAGCGCCGTGTGGCGGCAACTGGTGGCTGACGTAATGGCCACTCCGGTGATCTGTACCGTAGAGCCCGAGGCTGCGGCCCTTGGCGCGGCGATACAAGCGGCCTGGTGCGCGGGCGCGGGAGAACTACAAGCACTGTGCGAACGTTGCGTGCAGTTGGACGCCACTACCCGCTGCGAACCGCACCTGGAACACGTGGCGGCGTATCAGCCCGTTTACGAACGCTACCGCCAGCACATACTTTCGTTGGCAACATAGCGCTCGCAGGCTTCGCCTGATGGCCTGCCCCAGCTCCTGCACCCGGCGAGGCCTGCGAAACTCCTTCAACTAACAGCCAAGTAGCAAACTCCATCCGATATTTACTTAATCGACTTCAGGCTCTATTCTCTAGTTACACACTTCATCAGCCGGAGCCGAAAACCATGTCACGACTTGCCGAATTCCGCGCTGCCGAGAAAGCCCTACAAGAGCAACTCGCGCAGCTCGAGGTAATGAAAAACGATGCAGGGCTTAAACGGGAAATCGAATTCGAGCAGAAATTGCTTGGGCTGATGAAGGAGTATGACAAGAGCCTGCGAGATATTATCGCCCTGCTGGATCCGTCCAAGTCATCCTCTTCTCGTGCCGCCGCTCCGGCCGCCGCCCCAAAGACTCGCCGGGCACGCGTAGTGAAGGTTTATGAAAACCCGCACTCGGGTGAACTTATCGAAACCAAGGGCGGCAACCATCGTGGCTTGCGCGCCTGGAAAGACCAATATGGCGCCGACACTGTTGAAGCCTGGGTGCGCCGCTGAACGGTAATATGCTTCACGCTTTTTTCACAGGGCTACGCGCAGGATGAAGGTCGCTGAAGGAACAGCGCCCCATATGCCCGCTTCGGCGGGCTTCTTCTTTTCTGCCCCATGGCAGCCGCTGTATGGCCTTGCGCCCCGCGTCGTACCCCTTCCGCAGAACCGCCTCATGGCTTGCATGCATCAGGAGTAACTTCATGACACTCACCACCCTCGACACCGTCCCGGGCGTTACCGCGCAGCCGGACGCCGCTACCCAGGGCTTCGTGTTCAATCACACCATGCTGCGTGTAAAGGACATCACCCGCTCGCTGGATTTCTATACCCGTGTGCTGGGGTTCAGCCTGGTGGAAAAACGGGACTTTCCTGACGCTCAGTTCAGCCTCTACTTTCTGGCGCTGGTGGAGCGCGACAGCATTCCCCAGGACGATGCCGAGCGTAATCGCTGGATGAAGTCGATCCCCGGCGTACTTGAACTAACCCACAATCATGGTAGTGAAAACGACGCCAGCTTTGCCTATCACAACGGCAATAGCGACCCGCGCGGCTTCGGTCATATCTGTGTATCGGTGCCCGACATTCACGCCGCTTGCGAGCGTTTCGAACAACTGGGCGTGACCTTCCAGAAACGCTTGAGCGATGGCCGCATGAAGAGCCTTGCGTTTATCAAGGACCCGGACGATTACTGGGTGGAAATCATTCAGCCCACGCCGTTGGCAAGCGAATAACGGACTAACGCCCGGGGCTGTGCTCGAACAGCCCCAACTGTTCTCCGGTCAAATCACCGAAGTCTTCCCCAATAAACGGCAAGATGGCGTCGGCCACGGGCTGTAACTGGCGGCTGATGTAATGTTCGTAATCGAGCGGTGCCTGTCGCGCTTCCAATGGCTCGGGCCCCTGGGTAGTCATGACATAGCTGATCCAGCCGCCTCGCTGGTATTGCGCCGGGCGGCCGTGGGCATGGTTGTAGGCATCGGCCAGGCGGGCTGCCCGAACATGGGGCGGCACGTTACGAACATAGTCGGCCAATGGTCGCCGCAGGCGCTTGCGGTAAACCAGCAGCGGGTCCAGCTCCCCGGCGCGGGTCCGCCGAACATATTCGCGCACATAGCCCTGGCAGGGTTCGCCGGTGAACACCTTGAGGTACAACGCCTGCTGAAACTCCCGAGCAAGCGGTGACCAGTCGGTGCGTACCGTTTCCAACCCCTTGAATACCATACGCGGGCCTTGGCCTGCGGTTTCTACCAAGCCGGCGTAGCGTTTCTTGCTGCCTTCCTCCGCGCCACGGATGGTGGGCATCAGGAAGCGCTTGAAATGCGTTTCGAACTGCAACTCCAGGGCGCTCGTCAGGCCGAGCGTGCCAGCCAGATGTTCGCGCCACCACTGATTGACGTGCGCCAACAGCCGCGCGCCGATGGCGCTGGCTTCGTTCTCGGTGTGTTCGCGTTTCAGCCATACGAAGGTGGAATCGGTATCCCCGTAGATGACGGTGTACCCCTGGGCTTCGATCAGCTCCCGGGTTTGCCGCATGATCTGCTGGCCGCGCAGGGTTATGGAGGATGCCAGCCGAGGGTCGAAAAAGCGGCAACCAGGCGAGCCGAGCACGCCGTAGAAAGCATTCATGATGATCTTCAACGCCTGGGCCAGCGGCACGTTGCCGTCGCGCTTGGCTTGCTCGCGGCCATTCCATACGCGCTCGACAATGGCCGGTAGTGCATGGCAGCCACGGGAGAACCAGGCATCGCGGAAACCCTCGACCGCCTCCTCCGGGGCGGCCAAACCCTCGATCAACCCTACCGGGTCAACCAGGAAGGTACGGATGATGGAGGGGTACAGGCTTTTGTAATCCAGTACCAACACCGAGGCGTACAGCCCGGGCCGTGAATCCATCACGAAGCCTCCGGGGCTGGCCTGCGGCATACGCTCGCCGCGGTTGGGGGCCACGCGGCCAAGCCGATGCATGGCTGGCAGGTAGAGGTGATCGAACGCCGCCACGGATCCCCCGTTGCGGTCAACCGGCAGGCCGGTGACGCAGGCACGCTCCAGCATGAAAGCCAGCAGCTGGGTGTGTTCGAAAATCCGTGTAACCAGTTCGCAATCGCGCAGGTTGTACCGCGCCAGCGCAGGCTTGTCCTCGGTAAACATGCGTTCGATGGAAGCCAGGCGCTGGTACACGTTGTCGATGGCCTTGCCCTCGCCGAGCAAGGTTTGCGCGAGATGCTCGAGGCTGAAGGATTCGAACCGCCAGAACGCCGACCGAAGGCCTTCAATGCCGTCGATGATCAGGCGCCCCGCTGCCGATGCGAAGTAATGCGCATGTTCCGGATGCTCCCGCCAGCTCATGGCCTGACCGCCACGCCCGAGCAGCAGCGGCACGCCATAGCGCCGGCTATGCTCGTGCAGGATGCGCAGGTCGAACTGCACCACGTTCCAGCCGATGATGCCGTCCGGGTCATGGTCGGCGAACCAGCCATTAAGGGCAGTCAGCAGCGCAGGCGTATCGGAAAAGTACTCAAGCTGGAAATCCACCTCCGCCGGTTGCGAGGGGCGCGCACCCAGCATCATCACCACGCGCTGGCCGCAGCCCTCCAGGCCCACGCAGAACAGGTTGCCGTGACGGTCGGTTTCGATATCCAGGGACACCAGCCTCAGCCGCGGTCGATACGCCGGGGCGGGGCGCACGTCCCCCCGCCAGGTGTCGTCGCCCGAGGCATGCGCTATAAAAGAGACCGGGGCGGTAATGAACCGCTCCATCAGGTACCGGTCAGCGGGGCGCACGTCTGCTTCATACACATCGACCCCGCCCTGGCGCAGCCGCTGCGCCAGGTCCAGCAGTTGCCGATAATGTGTGCAATACAGGCCAGCTACCGGGCGATGGCGAAAATCCTTGAGGGACAACGCGCGGATGGACACCCCCGCTTCGCCTGAGACCAGTTGCTCGGCGCGTGCCCGTTGGGCCTGCGGCAGGAAAGCAACCTGAGGCTGACACAGCAGCCGCAGGCACAACGGGCCATCATCGGTGGCCAGCCAGAGGGTAACCTCGGTGCCCTCGGCCGTATCGGCCCAATGGCGGGTGAGGATGAAACCATGGCGCAGGGGCAACGCGAAGTCCTCGCAGGTGGGCTGGCAAGTTTACCCGCCCTTCCCCGCTACCGACAGCTCAGGGTGAAATGGGGTCACTGGCCGGGAAGGTTTCGTCTACCGCATGGTCGACCTTGTCATGCCCCTTCCCCTCCTCGCGGGTTTTCACGCCCGTACTACCGCATTCGCAACCGGCCATGGCACAGGGCTCGCCGTCCAGATGATCCACCGAACAGGCCACGCAGCAGTACCACTGCCCTTTTACTTCAACCCCTTCGGTGTGCTCGGCAGTGCAGTCGCAGCCGGAACAGTTACATGTCTTGTCTGCCATTTCAGTCTCCAGGCGCTGGGTGTAAGGCGGTGAGCCTTTTCGTTACGGCCTCAAGGTTATGAATGGCGCAGCGCGGGGGAAGTTTCCAATAACGCAAAAAGCGATGCCCCTTTTCAGGGGCATCGCCTGGGTTTGCAAGGGCGTTACTCAGTAGCGCTGATACTGCGAACCGAATTCCTTGCGGTTGTCGGCGACCAGTACGGCTTTGTCCTTGGCTGCCGGTTGGGCCTGGCTGGCGACGACCTTGGCGGCAGGGGCGCTGGCGGCAGCAGTGTGAGCGATCATCGAAGGCTGCTGGGGCACGGCATAAGCACTGGCGGCGGAAAAGGCTGATACGGCGAGGGCAAGGGCGATGGCACGTTTCATGGTAAAGCTCCTTCAGGGGGTGGGTAACTGTGTGTGGAGTAACCTTAACCGCCCTCGCCGCCGCCGGGAAAATCAACGCGCGCATAGTAAACATCAGCGCGGATGATACATCGGCGCTACAAGCTGAATTGCCGTACCTGCCGCTCCAGCGCCTGCGCCAGCCGCTCGATTTCTTCGGCGCTACGCGATGCACCGGCGATACCGTGGTTCGCCTGTTGCGCCATCTGTGCGATCCGCTCCACATTGCGCGCCACGTCCTGGCTGGCGGCGGATTGCTGTTGCAGGGCAACCGATATCTGATCCACGGCCGCGATGATCTTTCCCGAACCGCCGCGGATATGGTCAATGGCCTGATTGGCCGTCTGCGCCAGGCGCAAGCCATCGTTCACCTGCTCTACGCCTACCTGCATCTTGTTGACTGCCTCGTGCGCACTGCCCTGGATCTTCTGGATCATGTCGCCAATTTCCTGGGTGGACTTGCCGGTACGCTGCGCGAGCAGGCGCACTTCGTCAGCCACTACCGCAAAGCCGCGGCCCTGTTCGCCGGCGCGGGCGGCTTCGATGGCAGCGTTGAGGGCCAGCAGGTTGGTTTGCTCGGAAATGGCCGTGATCACATTGACGATCGAGGTGATCTGCTCGATTTGCCGGCCCAGCTCGGCCACCTGGTCGGCGGAGGTCTGCACCGTTCCGGCGATCTGCCCCATGCTTTGCAGCGTTTGCTGGATAACCGCCCCGCCTTCGTGAGATTGCTGCCCGGAGTCTGCGGAAATATCCCTGGCCTCGGTGGCGCTGTTGGCTACATGGCTGATGCTGACAGTCAATTGCTCCACGGTTGCGGCCATGGTGGCGGCCGAGCTGGACTGGTCCTGCGCGGCATTGGACAGGTCATTGGAGGTGGAAGCGATGTTGCGGGCGGCCAGCACCAGGTTCTGGCTGCCGGACAGAATCTCGTGAATCATTTCCCGCAAGCGCTGCTGCATGGCCGCGAAAGCGGTATAAAGCTGGCCAATCTCGTCGCTGGAACGATCATCGATACGTTGGTCCAGGCGCCCGCCGGCAATGCCTCGGGCTACTTCAATCGCACCGCTGATACGGCGGCGAATGGAAGTCGAAAGGCCCGCTGCAATGCCCAGCGCGAGCAAAGCTGCCACCAGCCCGCCGATGATAAGGCTGCCTAGCGCGAAGCGTTCCGCGCCCTGCAAGGCGTCGCTGCGCGCGCCCAGCAACTTTTGCTCATCGCCGCGAATGTCGGCCAGCAGCGCGCGCATTCCGTCCATGTGGGTTTTATCCTGGCGCGCAATAATCCGCTCGGTCAGGGCGCTCAATGGCTGGGTGCCGCCGTTCACCTGTCGGCGCAGGGCCAGGGTGCCTTCGATGTCCTGGCTCAGCCAGGCTTGCTGAACGCCGCGCAGGTCGTCCAGGCGCTTCTGTTGCGTGGGATTGTCGGAGGTGAGCTTTTTCAGCTCGGTCCAGGCCTGCTCGAAGGTCTGGCGGCCCTGATCGTAAGGGCCAAGGAAGTCATCCTGGCCTGTAAGGGCGAAACCCCGCATGCCCGTTTCGATATTAAGCAGGCCTTCCAGGGCCTGATCGGCCCGGCCCATCACCTGGTAGGTATGGATGGTCCAGTCCACGTTGTCGTTGACTTGGGAAAACCCCTGCCGCGCCACCACCACCAGTACCACGATGATAAGGATGATCACGCCGAAACCGGCGCTCAGTTTCTGGGTGATCGAGAGCTTCGACAGCATGAGAAATCCTCTGGCGGAATACGGCTTGAACAGCAGGCCGCGCAAGAGACAACTGTAGCTGCGTTACAGCGGTTGGTATCCCGGCCTGTACCGGGGCAGATCTCCAGGGTGGCGCAAGCGCAGCGCCACCCTGGTGGGTATTACCCGCAATCACTTCTTGTCGCGAATCTCCTTGATCACCGAGTTTTCGCGATTGACCATTACATACTTGCCTCTGATCTCAACCCATTGGGCGTTGTCGTCAGGAGCCGTCAGGCCCTTTTCCTTCCAGTTATGGATAGCGGTATCGTCGCGGGTGTACATGTCCGGGGCCTTGTCGCCGTTGGTATAGCAGCGGCCATGGCCGAGGAAGTCGGTCCATACCGCGTCAGGCTTGCAATCGCTGGGTTTTTCATCGGTCGCATTCGCCATCAGTGGGCTGAGGCACAGCAGGCCAGCCAGTACTACCGCATATCGTTTATCGCGCATCATTCACCTCGTCTCAGGCGGGCAACCGGCCCACTTTCCGAAGGCCCGGCCAGTAGCCGAACCCCTTTGCGTATGGAAGCCGCCGGGGCCTGAAAGTTTCTTCGCCGCGCAGGCAAAAGCGAAACGGGGTCATAGCCGTTTGTACGTCAGGCTTGCAGCCGCCGCAGGGGCCGTTAAAATCAGTGTCCGGCTGAAACCCTCCGCCCTACCGAGTAAAGCCGCAGATGCCCGATAGCGCTCCTTTGCATTTGATCGACGACAGCAGCCGGTACCGCCTGCTGCTCGACGCCGTTACCGATTACGCCATTTACATGCTCGGCCCCGATGGGCACGTCACCAGCTGGAATACCGGCGCTCGCCGGTTCAAGGGCTATGAAGAGGCTGAAATTCTCGGGCACCACTTTTCCCGTTTCTATACCGAGGAAGACAAGGCCGCCGGCTTGCCCGATCGCGCGCTCGCTATTGCCGCCCGGGAGGGGCGGTTCGAGAACGAAGGCTGGCGCGTGCGCAAGGATGGCACCCGCTTCTGGTGCCACGTGGTCATCGACCCGATCTACTCGTCGGCAGGCGCAGTGCTTGGCTATGCCAAGGTTACCCGCGACCTTACCGAGCGGCGGCTGGCCGAGCAGGAATTGCGTCGCAGCGAACAGCAATTCCGGCTGCTGGTGCAGGGCGTGGTGGACTACGCCATTTACATGCTTGACCCCACGGGTGTGATCACTAACTGGAACGCCGGGGCCCAGCGCATCAAGGGGTATCTGCCAGAGGAGGTGATCGGCAGGCATTTCTCGATGTTCTACCCCGCGGCTGAGCGCGAGCGCCAGGAGCCGCAGCGCGGGTTGCGCACCGCCTTGGCCGAGGGCCGCTTCGAGAACCAGGGCTGGCGGGTGCGCAAGGACGGCAGCACCTTCTGGGCGAACGTAGTGATCGACCCTATCCATAACGAGGCGGGCGAGCTGATCGGCTTCGCCAAGGTGACTCGGGACATCACCGAATCCCGTGAGAAAGAGCTGGCACTGGAGCAGGCTCGCGAAGCGTTGTTCCAGTCGCAGAAGATGGAGTCGCTTGGCCAGCTCACCGGGGGCATCGCCCATGACTTCAACAACCTGCTGATGGTGGTGCTGGGCAGCCTGGAGATTGTGCGAAAACGGCTGCCCCACGACCCACGTATCACACCGTTGCTGGAGAACGCCATCCAGGGCGCCGAACGCGGCGCCTCGCTGACCAAGCGTATGCTGGCCTTCGCCCGTCGCCAGCAGCTTAGCCTGGCGCAAGTGGACCTCGGCGCAGTGATACGCGGGATGTCCGAGTTGATGCAAAGCTCGATCGGCCCCCGCATTCACATCGAGACGCGGTTCCCACTGTCTATCCGCCCTGTTATGGCCGACAGCAATCAACTGGAGCTGGCAGTGTTGAACCTGGCGGTAAACGCCAGGGATGCCATGCCGGACGGCGGCACCTTGACGATCGAACTGCATGAGCGAGCAGTGGCCAGCGACACGCTGGGCCTGCGCGCAGGCAATTACATGTGCCTGTCCCTTCGCGACACCGGGGAAGGGATGGATTCCGCCACTCTGGCGCGTGCCACCGAGCCGTTCTTTACCACCAAGGGGATCGGCAAGGGAACCGGGCTGGGGTTGTCAATGGTGCATGGCTTGTGCGAGCAGAGCGGCGGCAAGTTCATATTGCACAGCAGCCGCCCGGGCGGCACTACCGCGCAGATGTGGTTCCCCGTAGCCGTTGGCGAAGACAGCCCCGTTTGCCCGGCGCAGCCCCCCAGTGAGGTGACAACCGCTGTAGGCCAACGTGTGATTCTGGCCGTTGACGACGACCCGCTGATCCTCATGAGCACCACTGCCATGCTGGAAGACCTGGGTTATCAGGTGCTCCCGGCCGCCTCGGCCGAGCAGGCGATGGCACTGCTGGAGCAGCACGGAGCAGCTATCGATGGGCTGGTGACCGACAATGTGATGCCTGGTTTGTCAGGTGTGCAGCTGATCGAACGTGCCCACCGTTACCTGCCGTCGCTGCCTGCCGTGCTGGTGAGCGGCTTCGGCGAAGACACCGACGCCGCCTCTACCGCAGTGTCGCAACTGGCCAAGCCATTCGATCAGGCCATGCTCGCTCGGGTGCTCGCGAAGTTGTGGTAAGGCTCCTACCGGGTTACCGGCCGGTCCTGCTCTACTTCAAACCCTGTGTCCACGCTGACCACCACCGATAATCCCGGGCGCAGGCGGCGGGCCTCTGGCTGGCCGGGGTCCACGATAATGCGCACCGGAATACGCTGGGCAATTTTCACGAAGTTGCCGGTGGCGTTGTCGGCCTGCAGCAGGCTGAACTCTATGCCGGTGGCCGGGGCGATTTCCTGGATTTTCCCGGTGAAGCGCCTGTGATTGAGGGCGTCGACGGTAAAGCTCGCCGGCTGGCCGATACGCATGTTGGCCATCTGGGTTTCCTTGAAATTGGCGATGACCCACGCCGTGTCCGGCACCAGCGCCATCAACTGCGCGCCCGAGTTTACCCAGCCGCCAAGGCGCACCCCGATCTGGCCCAGTTGCCCATCGCGTGGGGCGGTCACCCGGGTATTGTCAAGGTCGATGCGCGCCAGTTCCAGCGCCGCCACCGCATTGCTCACCGCCGCCTCCAGCGAATCGCGGTTTACGTCCACACTGCGCAGATCTTCCTCGGCGATTTTTACCGCCGCGTTGGCTTGCGCCAGGCTGGCCTTGGCCTGCGCAGCGGCTGCCCGGCTGACGTCCAGCTCGCTGCGTGAAATCGAACCATCAGGCGCCAGGGCCAGGCTGCGCTGAAGGTCAGCGGCGGCCTTGGTGGCTTGCGCCTGGGCGCTGCCTACAGCCGCCTTGCGCTGCTCCACGGTGGCCTGAGCGCTGCGCTTCTGCTGCCGGTTGTTGGCCAGTGCCGCTCGCTGGGACGCCAGGTTAGCCTCAGCCTGAGCCAGCCGCTGGCGATAGATGCGATCATCCAGCCGTACCAGCAGGTCCCCGGCTTTCACGAACTGGAAATCCTGAACCGGCACCTCGAACACATAACCGCTGAGCTGCGGGCTGATAAGGGTAACTTGCCCGCGCACCAGCGCGTTCTCCGTGCTCTCGATCGCGCTGGCGAACGGTGGCAGCTGCCACGCATAGAGCACCACCAATACGCCCAACAGCGCCAGGCTACCGAAGGCCAGCGCGGAAAGTACCTTGGTACGCCGCGGGCGGGTTTCGGCCACCCGGTCGGCGGGCGGTGTCTGGCCTTCCGGAGTAGCGGCGATGGCGGTGGTCGTAGTGGCTTGCGGCGTGGGCTGCGTGGTGTCGGTCATGAACGATTGCCGGAAGATTGGGCACTGGCTGCCTGAGCAGCACGGGCATTGCTGGCAAGCCAGAGTACGCGTATGGACATCCAGATCAGCGTAAGGATCGCGATGATCGCAATCAGCATGAACACGTCGTTATAGGCCATTACGTTGGCTTCCCGGGTGGTGGCATTGGCCAGCAAGCGCAGGCCTTGGACAGCGCGTGCCTGGGTGTCAGCGATAGCCTGGGCGTAGCTTGCGCCCCCGCTGGCTATCCGCGCAGCCACACGAGGATCGGTGGCCATCAACTGCTCGACGAGATGACTGGAATGAAACTTTTCCCGGGCCGCTTGCCAGGTGCCCAGCAAGGCGGCCCCCAACAGCCCACCCAGGTTCTGGGCAATCCCGAACAGCACCGAAAAGCTCACCAGGTTGCGTGGGTTGGCAATGACGTTGCGAGTGCCCAGCACCATGGTTGGGCCGAGGAAGTAGGTGCTGCCGAAGGCCAGCAGAAACTGGCTTGCATACAGCTGCGGTGGCCGGGTGAGGTTGTTGGAAAAGCTGTCCATCAAGGCGCCTATCGCCATCATTCCCACCGACACCAGCAGCGGGCGGAACAGATGGTCAGGGTGAATGGTGAGCGCACTGATCGCCAACCCCGCCACGCTGCCGATCAACATCACGACATACAGGCTGAACAATTGCTCGCTGCCCATGTTCAAGTACTGCATGAAGCCGACCGCGCCGGTGGATTGTTCCGAGGTGACCATACGGATCAATACCACCGCCAGGCCAAGCCGCACTATGGGACCGCTGCCCAACCAACGGGTCATCAGCAGCGGGTTGCGGCGGTTATGCTCGATGCACAGGCCCGCGAGAATCAAAACAATAGCGGCGGCGAGCGCAATACCAATCCAGGGTGCGTCAAGCCACCACTCGATTCGGCCCAGGGACAACACCGCTACCAGCAGCCCCACCCCCGGCGCCAGCAAGGCGAACGTGAGGAAATCCAGTGGCTCGAAGGTATGAAAGCGGTCCCCTGGCGGCAGTTTGAGCCAGAACACGCACGCCAGCGCCGTGGTCGCCAGGCCCAGTTCAAACAGGTAAAGGCCCCGCCATTCGGCAATCTGCAAAAGGTCTTCAGACACCAACCGGGCGAGCGGCAACGCAAGCTGCGCCGTGCCCAGGCCTAGCACCAATGCCTTGAGGCGCCACTTTGCCGGCAACGCCTGGATCATGTAATACAGCCCCAGTGAGCTGAGCGCCGCGCCCACCATGCCATGGGCCGCGCGTACGGCTATGGCCGAGCCCAGGTCATTGACGAACAGGTGCGCCAGGGTCACTACCACATACAGGCCCAGAAAAACCTCGGTGAAGGCCCGCAGCCCGAACTGCTGGCGAAACTTCACCAACAGCAGGTTCATGGTCACATTGGTCATTACGTAAGCGGCAGGCAACCAGGCGATCTCGGCGCTGGTTACACCCAGAGCGCCCTGCAGGTACACCAGGTTTGCGGTCACTAGCGCATTGCCCAGCCCCCCGGTGATGCCCACCAGCAATCCCACCAAGGCATAAGCGATCCGGCGAGGGGTGGGGTGCAAGGGCGTCGACGGCGAGCCTGGCATTGACGGCCGCTCGTGGGGCTCCCATTCACGGGGTGCGTACCGGTCCATACCCTTACCTGAAGTTGACTGTGGCTTAGTAGCGGCCGGGAACAAAAAGTTTCGGCCCTGATGGCATCACTCATCCCTGGCAAGAGGGGTCTCCTTCCAGGGCATTTATTCCTTCCGGCACGCCGTGGGCAGAACGTTTGCCCTGCCTCGCGGCAAGCCTTCGCTTCAAAAGAGAAAAAAACTCTACCTTTGGGGGCCTAGAATTATTCCCATGCAGCTTCAGCAACTCCCCAATAAACACAAGATCGAGGGTTGTAGAACGTGGACGCCGATGAACCGCTACGCCTGCACGTGCCTGAGCCATCAGGCCGGCCAGGTTGCCAGACCGACTTCAGTTACCTTCAGCTGCGCCCCGCCGGCAGCGCCCGCAAGCCGCCCATTGATATTGACGCACGCGATACTGCCGACCTGGCAGTGGGCCTGGTGCGCGTACTCGACGAGAACGATCAGGCCGTAGGCCCCTGGGCCGAGCCGATCGCTATGGAAACCCTCCATGCCGGCTTGCGAACCATGGTCAAGACCCGGGTATTCGACACGCGGATGGTGACCGCCCAGCGGCAGAAGAAAATGTCCTTCTACGTGCAAAGCCTGGGCGAGGAAGCCATCGGCACCGCCCATGCCCTTGCGCTGCGAAACGATGACATGTGCTTTCCCACCTACCGGCAGCAAAGCATCCTGTTGGCTCGGCAGGTACCGCTGTTCGAAATGATCTGCCAGCTGTTTTCCAACGAATGCGACCCGCTCAAGGGCCGTCAGCTGCCGGTGATGTACTCCAACAAGGCCGCGGGGTTCTTCAGTATTTCCGGCAACCTGGCCACCCAGTTCGTGCAAGGCGTGGGCTGGGCCATGGCCTCGGCGATCCGTGGCGATACCCGCATCGCGTCGGCCTGGATCGGCGATGGTTCTACCGCCGAATCGGATTTCCACACCGCCCTTACCTTCGCACACGTGTACCGCGCGCCGGTGATCCTCAACGTGGTGAATAACCAGTGGGCGATCTCCAGCTTCCAGCACATTGCCGGCGGTGAGGCAACGACGTTCGCTGGCCGCGGCGTGGGCAGCGGCATCGCCTCGCTGCGGGTGGATGGCAACGACTTCCTCGCGGTGCATGCCGTTTCCCGCTGGGCGGCGGAGCGCGCCCGCAGCAATCTGGGCCCAACCTTGATCGAGTGGGTGACCTACCGCGCCGGCCCGCACTCAACCTCGGACGACCCGTCCAAATATCGCCCCGCCGATGACTGGGCCCACTTCCCGTTGGGGGACCCGATCCTGCGCCTCAAGCGTCACCTGATCGCCCTGGGTGAATGGTCCGAAGCCCAGCACGAGGCCCTGGTAGCCGAGCTCGAACAGGAGGTGATCAGCGCAACCCGCGAAGCGGAGCGCCACGGCACCCTCGGGGGCGACGCTTACGCCAGCGCCGCGACCATCTTCGAGGACGTGTATCACGACATGCCTGCGCACCTGCGCCGCCAGCGCCAGCAGATGGGGATTTGAGCACATGAACAGCCCACAACAGATCGACCATCCAAGCGTTTCGCAGGACACCCGGGCGATGACCATGGTGCAGGCGATCCGCTCTGCCTTGGACGTGATGCTCGAACGCGATCCCACCGTGGTCACCTTTGGCGAAGACGTCGGATATTTCGGCGGGGTATTTCGCTGCACCGAGGGCTTGCAGGCCAAATACGGCAAAAGCCGCGTGTTCGACACGCCCATCTCCGAAAGCGGCATTGTAGGGGTGGCAGTCGGCATGGGCGCCTACGGCCTGCGCCCGGTTGCCGAAATCCAGTTCGCCGACTACGTGTACCCGGCCTACGACCAGCTCACCTCAGAGGCCGCGCGCCTGCGCTTCCGGTCGGCGGGTGACTTCACTGCGCCGATCACCGTACGTATGCCGTGCGGTGGCGGGATCTATGGCGGGCAAACCCACAGCCAAAGCCCGGAAGCCATCTTTACCCAGGTGTGCGGGTTGCGCACAGTGATGCCGTCCAACCCCTATGACGCCAAAGGTTTGCTGATCGCCGCCATCGAATGCGATGACCCGGTAATCTTCCTGGAGCCCAAACGCTTGTACAACGGGCCCTTTGATGGCCATCACGATCGCCCGGTAACCGCCTGGTCCGCTCATGCGGCCAGCGCCGTGCCCGAAGGTTACTACCGGGTACCCCTGGACAGCGCCGCTGTGGTGCGCGCCGGCAGCGAGGTGACGGTGATCACCTACGGCACCACGGTGCACGTAGCCCTTGCCGCGGCCAGCGAGACGGGCGTGGACGCAGAGGTGATCGACCTGCGCAGCCTCTGGCCACTGGACCTGGACACGCTGGTGGAGTCCGTGAAAAAAACCCGCCGCTGCGTGATCGTGCATGAGGCTACGCAAACCTGCGGGTTGGGCGCCGAGCTGTTGGCTCTGGTGCAAGAGCACTGCTTCTACTGGCTGGAGGCGCCTATCGAACGGGTGGCGGGCTGGGATACCCCCTACCCTCACGCTCAGGAATGGGCTTACTTCCCTGGGCCTACCCGCGTGGGCGCGGCGCTCAAGCGTGTGATGGAGGTGCGTTGATGGGCCAGCATGTGATCAAGATGCCCGACATTGGCGAAGGCATCGCCCAGGTGGAACTGGTGGAGTGGTACGTGAAGGTTGGCGATACGGTCACTGAAGACCAGGTGCTGGCCGATGTGATGACCGACAAGGCCACTGTGGAAATCCCCAGCCCGGTTTCTGGCCAGGTTGTCGCCCTTGGCGCTACGCCGGGGCAGACCATGGCTGTTGGCAGTGAGCTGATTCGCCTGGAAGTTGAAGGCGCCGGCAATCTCAAGGTATCCGCAACGCCTGCACCTGCAGCGGCGTCGCCTGCTCCAGTTGTTTCTGCGCCACCCCCTCAGCCCGCCGTTACGCCAGAGGTAGTGGCCAAAGCGCCTGAACCTGAGGTAACCACCGAGCGCCCGCTGGCCTCCCCAGCCGTGCGCAAGCGCGCCTGGGACGCCGGGATCGACCTGGCCGCCGTCAAAGGTAGCGGCCCGGCGGGGCGGATCGTTCACGCCGACCTGGACGCCGCACAGCAGCCGCTGGGTAAGAGGCCCGCTTGCGCTGCCAAGGATTTGGTACAGCCGGTGCCAGTGATCGGCCTGCGCCGAAAGATCGCCGAGCGCATGCAGGAGGCCACTCGCCGCGCCGCACATTTCAGCTATGTGGAGGAGATAGACGTTACGGCGTTGGAGGCCCTGCGCCAGCAACTCAACGGTAAATGGGGCGAGGCGCGGGGCAAGCTCACGCTGCTGCCGCTGCTGGTACGCGCACTGGTAGTGGCGTTGCGCGATTTCCCCCAGCTCAACGCTCGGTACAACGACGAACAGCAGGTGGTGGAGCGCCACAGCGCGGTGCATGTGGGGATCGCCACACAGGGCGACCACGGCTTGTTGGTACCCGTGCTACGCGATGCCCAACAGCGAGACCTGTGGGGCAACGCCAATGAAATCACCCGCATCGCAGCAGCGGCTCGCCACGGCAAGGCAGAGCGGGAAATCCTCTCGGGGTCGACCATCACACTCACCAGCCTCGGCGCACTGGGGGGCATTGTTTCCACGCCAGTGCTGAACCTGCCGGAAGTGGCCATCGTGGGGGTGAACCGGATGGTCGAGCGGCCAATGGTAGTGGATGGCCAGATCGTGATCCGCAAGATGATGAACCTCTCCAGTTCGTTCGACCACCGGGTGGTGGATGGCATGGACGCTGCCCGGTTCATCCAGGCGGTACGCCAGCTCCTCGAACAGCCTGCCACCCTCTTCATCGAATAAGGCCCGACCATGCACACGCTGGAAACAAAACTGTTGGTCCTGGGCGGCGGCCCGGGCGGTTACGTCACGGCCATTCGCGCCGGGCAATTGGGCATACCCACCGTATTGGTGGAGGCTCAAGCATTGGGCGGCACTTGCTTGAACGTAGGGTGCATCCCTTCCAAGGCGTTGATACATGTAGCCGAACATTTTCATCAGGTGAGCGAGCCCACGCCGTTCGGCGTCAGCGCTTCAAACCCGCAGCTGGACCTTGCCAGCGCCGTCGGTTGGAAGAACACCATGGTCGACCGGCTAACCAGCGGCGTAGGTGCATTGCTGAAGAAGCACAACGTTACGGTGGTCCACGGCCATGGCACGCTGGTGGACGGCAAAACGGTGCAGGTAGGCGACACCCGTATCCACTGCAAGCACCTGGTGCTGGCCACCGGCTCGCGCAGCATTACGCTTGCGAGCCTGCCGCTGGGCGGTGCGGTCATCGACTCCACTGCAGCGCTGTCCCCTTCCAGCCTGCCCCGCCATCTGGCGGTGATTGGCGGCGGCTATATCGGCCTGGAACTGGGCATCGCTTACCGCAAGCTGGGCGCGCAGGTCACGGTGATCGAAGCGCAGCCCAGGTTGTTGCCTGCCTACGACACCGAACTGAGCCAACCGGTAGTCCAGCGGATGAAGCAACTGGGCATCGCCACCCTCGAGGGCCATGCGGTAGAGGCTTACGATGCTGATGCCGAACGTTTGAGCGTACGCGGGCCTGACGGCGAGCCGCTAGCGCTGGAGGCCGACCGGGTGCTGGTGGCGGTGGGGCGCGCACCTCGCACCGAAGGCTACGGGCTGGAGGCGCTTGATCTGGCCATGGCTGGGCGGGCTATCAAGGTAGATACCTGTTGCCGCACCAGCATGACCGATGTGTGGGCCATCGGCGATGTGACCGGCGAACCCATGCTGGCTCATCGGGCGATGGCGCAAGGCGAGATGGTGGCCGAGCTCATTGCGGGGCACCGCCGAGAGTTCACGCCCCGGGCGATCCCGGCGGTGTGCTACACCGACCCGGAAATCGTGGTCGCGGGGCTTACGCCAGAGCAGGCCGGCAGCCAGGCGCTGGTTGCCAGCTTCCCCTTTGCCGCCAACGGCCGCGCAATGACGCTGGGCGCGACTACCGGCTTCGTGCGGGTGGTGGCGCGCGAGGACGACCATTTGATCCTCGGTTGGCAAGCCGTGGGCCCAGGTGTCTCCGAGCTTGCGGCTGCCTTCAGCCAGTCGCTGGAACTGGGCGCGCGGCTTGAAGACATCGCCGGTACCATCCACGCCCACCCCACCCTGGGCGAAGCGGTTCAGGAAGCCGCAATGCGTGCCCTTGGGCATGCGCTGCATATCTGAAATGGCTGTCAGGCGCCAGAACCCGCTGCATAGAGCGGCTGGCGCCATTATCAAAAACGGTGATTGTTGCCAGCACAGTGTTCAATTTCTCGAACGGCGCGTGAGGCGGTTAACTAACCCCAACGAAAAGCCACTTCATCACCTAACGAGGACACGAACATGAAAACCGCATTCGCCATCGCCGCCCTGACCGCTGTATTCGCCACTGGCGCCTTTGCACAGGATGGTGCCGACCGCGCCGTTACCGCTAACTTGCCGGTTGAAACCTACCACTACGGCATGCAGCTGGATGTCCAGAAAATCATCTCCAAGACCGACGTCAGCAACAAAAGCGGGGTGGTACCGGTGACCATGGTTTACCAGGACAGCAAAGGCGAGCTGCACAAGGTGCAATACCTGCAGCAAGGCGGCTACGACGACCGCGCCAACGGTTGATCACCGCGTTGCACCCAAAGCCCCGGCCCTCCCGGGGCTTTTGCTTTTGCGCGCAGGGTGCCGACCCAGGCACCTTCAATTTGACGTTCCTACCCCGGCATGCTTTCCTTACGCCTTTCGTTCGGGTGCCCTTCGCAGGGTGAAACGGGAAACCGGTGCGCCGCAAGGCCAGTCCGGTGCTGCCCCCGCAACGGTAAGCGAGTGCGTTTCCAATCCACTGTGCGCAGGCATGGGAAGGGGGAACGAACCGGTCGGCCTCTGCCCGCCCCTCGCAAGCCCGGAGACCGGCCTGATCGACATCATTGACACCTGCGGTGGGCGGGCTGTCCGATCTCCGCCATGCGGAGGCTCGGCGCCTGCCCGTCACTCACCTGAGGGAAGCGCCATGTCCGCCCATACTGCCAGCCACGTTATCACCCGTCCCGCCTCTACCCTTGCGCAACGCGTAACGGCGGCGTGCTTCGCTACCCTGCTCGGCGCCGGGCTGGTGTATTTCGCCGGTTTCTCACACATCGCCGCCGTTCACAATGCCGCCCATGACACCCGCCACAGCGCGGCTTTCCCTTGCCACTGAGGGCATGTTCATGATGACGCGTATTCTGCGCACCGCTGGCTTCGCCGGCCTGTTCGCGGCCCTGCTGCTCACCTTCATGCAAAGCCTGTGGCTCAGCCCGTTGATCCTTCAGGCCGAAACCTACGAGACCGCGGCACCGGCTACCCATGACCACGGGGGCCCCAGTGCCGGCACTCATGAGCACGAGCACGAAGCCGCGGCGTGGGAACCCGAGGACGGTTGGCAGCGCCTGTTGTCCACCACGGGCGGCAACCTGGTGGTCGCGGTGGGCTTTGCCCTGATGCTGGCCGGCCTGTACACCCTGCGTGCACCCGGGCGTACGGCAGAAGGGCTGCTGTGGGGCCTGGCCGGTTATGCCGTGTTCACGCTTGCACCCACCCTGGGGCTGCCGCCAGAGTTACCAGGTACCGCGGCGGCAGACCTGACTTCGCGTCAGCTGTGGTGGATCGGTACGGCGGCGTCGACTGCCGTCGCGTTGGCATTGATGGTGTTTTCCCCGAACTGGCTGCTGAAAATCGCGGGTGCGGTATTGCTGGTAATCCCGCACATCATCGGCGCCCCCCAGCCGCCTACCCATGAAAGCCTGGCCCCTGAAGCACTTGAACATCAGTTCCGCTGGGCTGCTCAAGCCATCAACGTGGTGTTCTGGCTGGCGCTTGGCCTGGCCAGTGCCTGGCTGTTCCGTCGCGCCCCGCAGGCCTGACTCCGGTGAGCGCGCGCGCCTGGCTGATTGCCGGTTTCGGTTGCCGTCAGGGCTGCCCCGCGTCGGAACTGCAAGGGCTGCTCGATCAGGCATTGGCGCTAGCCGGTGCCCGCGTTACTGAGCTGTGCGGCATCGCGACGTTCGAGCGCCGCCTCAACGAACCCGGGCTGCTGTCCTTGGCCGAGCGATTGACGCTGCCCCTTGGCGGTTACTCCGCCGCCGCCCTGGCGCCATTCGAACCGTTCTTGAGCCACCGCTCGGAGGTGAGCTGGCGCCATACCGGCTGCCATGGCGTAGCGGAAAGCGCCGCGCTCGCCCACTGCCAAGCGCTTAGTACGCTGCAGCCTCGCCTGCTGGTCACCCGCCAGTGTTCTGCGCAGGCCACCGTGGCATTGGCTTCAACTTGAAGAACGCTCAACCATTCCCGGGATAAGGGCTTGTGCAATGACCGTCTATTTTATTGGCGCCGGCCCCGGCGACCCGGACCTGATCACGGTCAAGGGCCAGCGGTTGATCCGTACCTGCCCGGTGATCATCTATGCCGGCTCGCTGGTACCCGAAGCACTGCTCGCTCACCACGCTGCGGAACGGGTGGTGAACAGTGCCGAGCTGCACCTGGAGGCCATCATCGAAGAGATAGCGGCCGCCCACGCCAAGGGCCAGGATGTGGCAAGGGTGCATTCCGGTGACCCAAGCCTGTATGGCGCGATCGGCGAACAGATCCGTTGCCTGCGAGCGCGGGGCATCCCTTACGAGATCGTGCCCGGCGTAACGGCCGTGGCGGCCTGCGCTGCGCTGCTGGGCGCGGAGCTTACCCTGCCCGGTATTTCGCAGACTGTGATCCTTACCCGCTATGGCACCCGCTCGCCAATGCCAGCCGGCGAAGCGCTGCAGGACCTGGCCCGGCATCGCGCGACCATGGCCATCCATCTCGGGGTAAGCCATCTTCCGGCTATTGTGGAGGAGCTGTGGCCCCACTATGGAGGGGACTGCCCTATCGCTGTGATCCACAAAGCCAGCTGGCCGGATGAGGATTACGTGACGGGCACGCTGGGCGATATCGTCGCCAAGGCACAAGCCAAGGCGTTCAAGCGCACAGCGCTGATTCTGGTTGGCCGTGTGCTGGGCAGCGAAGTGTTCGAGGATTCCGCCCTCTACCGCGCCGGGCGAGCGCACCTGTACAGAGCGGAATAAGACGCTGGCGCCCCGCGGTAGGTGCTCGCGCCAGCCTGCGAAGGACGTCTCGCCCTGCCCACAAACTTACTCAGTAGTAAGCATTCTCGCGGTTGGTATGGTCGGTCACGTCCCGTACACCCTTGAGCTGAGGGATGCGCTCGAGCAGCGTGCGCTCGATGCCTTCCTTCAGGGTAACGTCCGCCTGGCCACAGCCCTGGCAACCACCGCCGAACTGAAGCACCGCCACGCCATCTTCCACCACTTCGATCAGCGTGACCTGACCGCCGTGGCTGGCAAGCCCGGGGTTGATTTCGGTTTGCAGGTAGTAGTTGATGCGCTCGTTGATCGGGCTGTCCTCATTGACCATCGGCACCTTGGCGTTGGGGGCCTTGATGGTCAGCTGGCCGCCCATGCGGTCGGTGGCGTAGTCCACCACGGCGGCGTCGAGGAAGGGCTCGCTCACGGCGTCGATCCAGGCCGTGAAGCTTTTCAGACCCAGCGGGGTATCGTCGGGCTTTTCCTCACCGGGCTTGCAGTAGGCGATGCAGGTTTCCGCGTACTGGGTGCCGGGCTGGGTGATGAAGACACGGATGCCGATGCCCGGGGTGTTCTGCTTGTTCAGCAGGTCGCCCAGGTAATCCTGGGCGGCGTCGGTAATGGTTATGGCGCTCATGTAGGTTCCTCACAGACTTGCGCGCAGTTTACGGCAAAGCGGGCCGTGGATAAAGTCCTAGTAATTTTGTCGGGAAAGCGTCGGGGCCGACGTGTCGCGTGGCCCGGCGATCCAGGCTTTCATGCGATGGTACAAGCGCTTTTCAAGCCACTGGTAACTGAGCCATGAGATAGCGAGGATCATCGGGATACAGAACGCGATAAACACCAGATAGGGGTTCACACCCAGGCGCTCGTAGATGAACCAGCCGGCGTACAGCACCAGCAGGTGCACCAGGTAAACCGAGTACGAGCAGTCGCCCAGTGTCTTGAGCACCTTGCTATGAGAGAACCGGGGTTCCAGCGCCAGGCACGCCGCCACGATACCTGCGCTCGGCAAGCCCCAGTTCAGTAGCCGGTTGGTAGGTTCAAGCTGATAGATCATCGTACAGCTGGCCGCGATGATCCCGAGCGGCAGCCATAAGCCCTTGCCAATCCAACCCCGGCGCCAGGCGATGCCCAGGGCGATACCCAGCAGGAATTCGTACACGATGTTGTTGGCATAGAAGCGCCCGGACCACCCCAACCGGCTGAAGGCCTCGCTACCCACCACCAGGGCGACTGCCACGAATACAGCGCGCCAGGCGCGAGGGGCGAGGAATGCCAACGAGAACACCAGGTAGAAGAACATTTCGTAATTCAGCGTCCAGCCCACGTTCAAGGTTGGATACAGGCCATAGCCCCCGGGATTCTCAGCGGGTATGAACAGCAGCGAAAGGATAAATGTGGGCCAGTTCACGGCCCCGTGCGGCATGTAGTGGCCGGCCAGGTACAGCAGTAGCCCCATGGCGACGGTATAGAACCAGTACGCGGGAATGATGCGGATGGCGCGGTTGAGCAGAAATTCTCGCGCCTGCATCGGCTTGTCGTAAGTAGAGAGGTAGATCACCAGCCCGCTGATGACGAAGAAGATATCCACCCCGACCGACCCTTTTGCAGAAAACAGGTGCCCTACCGGGCCCGCGGCTTGAAAATTGAAGAAGATCTGCATGAAGTGATGACATACCACCATCCATGCCGCGATCGCGCGTAGTGCCTGTATCGAAATCAACATCAGGGTTACCTTTGCCTTCGAATCACTCCCGCGCCTTGAGGCGCGACTTCATAGTTGGGACTGACACAAGGCTGAAAAGGTCGGAAGTTTCATCTTTCGCTCAGATATTCGGCATGTGTGAACATGAGCAGGATTCATGCAAAGCGCAAGCATGATGTAAAGCCTCTCAGGTTTGCTATCATCGCTGGCTTTACCGCCCGTACCAGAGCCCTTCTCCATGACTGACCGCCAAGCTCGCCTGACCGCCCTCAACGACGCGCTGAAATCCCGCATCCTGATCCTCGATGGCGGCATGGGGACGATGATCCAGAGCTACAAGCTCGAGGAAAGCGATTACCGTGGGGAGCGGTTCGCGGACTGGCCCAGCGACGTCAAGGGCAACAACGACCTGCTATTGCTCTCGCGCCCGGACGTGATCGCAGAGATCGAAGCGGCCTACCTCGATGCCGGCGCGGACATCCTGGAAACCAACACCTTCAACGCCACGCGCGTCTCCCAGGCCGATTACGGCATGGAGACCCTGGTGTATGAATTGAACGTGGAAGGCGCCCGTGTCGCACGGCGCGTCGCGGATGCCAAAACCCTGCAAACGCCCGACAAGCCGCGCTTCGTTGCTGGCGTACTGGGCCCTACCAGCCGTACTTGCTCGCTGTCCCCGGACGTGAACAACCCTGGCTACCGCAACGTTACCTTCGACGGACTGGTGGAAAACTACACCGAGGCCACGCGCGGGCTGATCGAGGGCGGCGCGGACCTGATCCTGATCGAAACTATCTTCGACACGCTGAACGCCAAGGCGGCAATCTTCGCAGTGCAAGTCGTATTCGATGAGCTCGGCTTCGAGTTGCCGATCATGCTGTCGGGGACCATCACCGACGCTTCCGGCCGCACGCTCTCGGGGCAAACCACCGAGGCGTTCTGGAACTCTGTGCGACATGCCAACCCCATCTCCGTGGGCCTGAACTGCGCACTGGGCGCTCGCGAGCTGCGCCCGTATCTGGAAGAACTGTCCAACAAGGCCGATACGCACGTATCCGCGCACCCCAACGCCGGCCTGCCCAACGCCTTCGGTGAATACGACGAAACCCCGGAGCAAATGGCCGAAACGGTCGAGGAATTTGCCCGCAGCGGCTTCCTCAATATCGTCGGCGGCTGCTGCGGCACCACCCCTGCCCATATCGCCGCCATTGCCAAGGCCGTGGCCGCGCACCCACCACGGGCCATTCCGGACATTCCACGAGCCTGCAGGCTGTCGGGCCTGGAGCCGTTCACCATCGATCGGCAGTCACTGTTCGTGAACGTGGGCGAGCGTACCAACATCACCGGCTCGGCACGTTTCGCCCGCCTGATCCGCGAGGAGAACTACACCGAAGCGCTGGAAGTGGCCCTGCAACAGGTGGAAGCCGGCGCCCAGGTGATCGACATCAACATGGATGAGGGCATGCTGGACTCCCAGAAAGCCATGGTGACGTTCCTCAACCTGATCGCAGGCGAGCCGGACATCTCCCGGGTGCCAATCATGATCGACTCCTCCAAATGGGACGTGATCGAAGCAGGCCTCAAGTGCATCCAGGGCAAGGGGATCGTCAACTCCATCAGCATGAAGGAAGGCGTGGATGCCTTCATCCACCATGCGCGCCTGTGCAAGCGCTACGGCGCGGCGGTCGTGGTAATGGCGTTTGATGAAGACGGCCAGGCGGATACCGAGAAGCGCAAGGTGGAAATCTGCACGCGTTCCTATGACATCCTGGTGAACCAGGTAGGCTTCCCGCCGGAAGACATTATTTTTGACCCGAACATATTCGCGGTCGCCACGGGCATCGAAGAACACAACAACTATGCCGTGGACTTCATCAACGCCTGCGGCTGGATACGCGACAACCTGCCGTACGCGCTCACTTCCGGCGGCGTGTCGAACGTATCTTTCTCGTTCCGTGGCAATAACCCGGTGCGCGAAGCCATCCACTCGGTGTTCCTGCTGCATGCGATCCGCAATGGCCTGACCATGGGTATCGTCAACGCAGGCCAGTTGGAAATCTACGACGAAATCCCCGCTGCCCTGCGCGACCGGGTGGAAGACGTGGTGCTCAACCGCAGCAGCGAAGCCACCGAGGCCTTGCTGGCCGTTGCCGATCAGTACCGCGGAGATGGCAGCACCAAGGAAGCGGAAACCGAAGAGTGGCGTGGCTGGGACGTGAACAAGCGGCTCGAACATGCCCTGGTCAAAGGCATCACCACCTACATCGTGGAAGACACCGAGCTGTCTCGTCAGGGCTTCGCCCGGCCTATCGAGGTGATCGAAGGGCCCTTGATGAACGGCATGAACGTGGTGGGTGACCTGTTCGGCGCGGGCAAGATGTTCCTGCCGCAGGTGGTGAAGTCTGCCCGGGTAATGAAGCAGGCGGTGGCACACCTCATTCCGTTCATCGAAGCCGAGAAGGGCGACAAGCCCGAAGCCAAGGGTAAAATCCTCATGGCCACGGTGAAGGGCGACGTCCACGACATCGGCAAGAACATCGTAGGCGTGGTGTTGGGCTGCAACGGCTACGACATCGTCGACCTGGGGGTGATGGTGCCGGCGGAGAAAATCCTGCAAGTGGCCCGCGAGGAAAAGTGCGACATCATCGGGCTGTCGGGCCTGATCACCCCGTCCCTGGACGAGATGGTCCATGTTGCCCGGGAGATGCAGCGCCAGGATTTCCACCTGCCCCTGATGATCGGCGGCGCCACCACCTCCAAGGCGCACACGGCGGTGAAGATCGAACCCCGCTACAGCAACGATGCCGTGGTGTACGTCACCGACGCCTCGCGGGCGGTGGGCGTGGCTACCCAGCTGCTGTCCAAGGAGCTCAAGCCTGGCTTTGTGGAGCGCACTCGCAAGGATTATGTCGAAGTACGCGAACGCACCGCCGCGCGAGGCAACCGCACCGAGCGTCTGAGTTATGCCCAGGCCGTGGCCGCCAAGCCGAAATGGGACTACCAGCCGGTGAAGCCGACCTTTACCGGGGCGCGGGTGCTGGACGACATCGACTTGGACGTGCTGGCCGAATTCATCGACTGGACGCCGTTCTTCATTTCATGGGACCTGGCGGGCAAGTACCCGCGCATTCTCACTGACGAAGTAGTGGGTGAAGCGGCAACGGCGCTGTTTGCCGACGCCCAGGCCATGCTGCGCAAGCTTATCGACGAAAAGTTGATCAAGGCCCGCGCCGTGTTCGGCTTCTGGCCCGCCAACCAGGTGGCTGATGACGATATCGAGGTGTACGGCGATGACGGCCAGCCGCTCGCCATGCTGCATCATCTGCGCCAGCAGACCATCAAGCCTGACGGCAAGCCGAACTTCAGCCTGGCCGATTTCGTGGCGCCGAAGGCCAGCGGCGTCACCGACTATATGGGCGGGTTCATTACCACGGCAGGCATCGGCGCCGAGGAAGTGGCCAAGGCTTATCAGGACGCTGGCGACGACTACAACTCGATCATGGTCAAGGCCCTGGCCGACCGCCTTGCCGAGGCCTGCGCCGAATGGTTGCACCAGCAGGTGCGCAAGGAGTATTGGGGCTATGCCCACGACGAAGCACTGGACAACGATGCGTTGATCCGCGAGCAATACCGCGGCATCCGCCCTGCCCCGGGCTACCCGGCCTGCCCGGACCACACCGAAAAAGGAACGCTGTTCGAATTGCTCGACCCACAGGGTAACAGCGGCGTGACGCTCACCGAGCACTTCGCCATGTTCCCCACGGCAGCCGTGAGCGGCTGGTACTTCGCGCATCCACAGGCGCAATATTTTGCCGTGGGCAAGGTGGACCGTGACCAGGTGGAAAGCTACTCGCAGCGCAAACGCCAGTCGCAAGCGGTGAGCGAGCGCTGGCTGTCGCCCAACCTCGGGTATGAGCCAAGCTGAGGCCCGGGTATCAGTGCGCGATCGCCCAGAAGGCGATCGCCGCTATCACCAGGACTACCATGAAGGCAGTCGCCCAAGTATCGATGTTCCGAGGGGTCTTCTTGTGCTTCACGGAAAGAGGGCGCATGAAAAAGGCTACCTTTATTGTTATGGAAGTACGTTCGTCCCAGTGAATTGGACGTAATCCACAGTCAAGCGCACCATGGCCGGTAACGCCAACTCATCCCGTCGGAACTTCAGCAGCGTTCTATATCGGTATTAGCTATTTCCTTATAAAAAAACTTCGCTTTAGTGGATAAGGCAAACCGGGTATCTTCCGTCGGCTCTGAAAAGAGTGCGCAACCGTGAGCGCAGACCAGCCTGAAGACAGGACACCTATGTACGTTTACGACGAGTACGATCAACGGATCATCGAGGACCGCGTAAAGCAGTTCCGTGACCAGACCCGCCGCTACCTCGCCGGCGAACTCAGCGAAGAAGAATTCCGCCCGCTGCGCCTGCAGAATGGCCTGTATATCCAGCGCTTCGCGCCCATGCTGCGCGTGGCGGTGCCCTACGGCCAGCTGACCTCGCGCCAGGCGCGCATGCTGGCGAAGATCGCTCGCGACTACGACAAGGGTTACGCCCACATCAGTACCCGCCAGAACGTGCAGTTCAACTGGCCGGCGCTCGAAGACGTGCCCGAGATTCTCGCCGAGCTGGCTACCGTGCAAATGCACGCCATCCAGACCAGCGGCAACTGCCTTCGCAACGTGACCACCGATCAGTTCGCCGGCGTCGCCGCCGATGAGGTGGTGGACCCGCGCCCATGGTGCGAAATCGTTCGACAGTGGACCACCTTCCACCCGGAGTTTGCGTACCTGCCGCGCAAGTTCAAGATTGCCGTCAACGGCGCCAACAGCGACCGCGCAGCGATCGAAGTGCACGACATCGGCCTGGAGCCCGTGCGCAATGCTGCCGGCGAGCTAGGCTTCCGTGTACTGGTGGGTGGCGGCCTGGGTCGCACCCCGATCGTGGGCGCGTTCATCAATGAATTCCTGCCCTGGCAGGACCTCATCAGCTACCTCGACGCCATCCTGCGGGTGTACAACCGCTACGGCCGCCGGGACAACAAGTACAAGGCCCGGATCAAGATCCTGGTCAAGGCGCTCACTCCGCAAGTGTTCGCGCAGAAAGTAGAAGCCGAAATGGCGCACCTGCGCGGTGGCGAAACCACGCTGACCGAAGCGGAAGTGGCCCGTGTCGCCGGCCACTTCGTGGACCCGGACTACAAAACCCTCGAAGACATCCCGCAGGTACTGGCCCAGCTCGAAGCTGAACATCCAGGCTTCGCTCGCTGGCGTCAACGCAACGTGTTCGCCCACAAGCGCCCCGGGTATGTCGCGGTCACGCTTTCGCTCAAGCCGACCGGTGTGGCCCCTGGCGACCTGACCGACAAGCAGCTCGACGCGATTGCCGACATGGCCGATCGCTACAGCTTTGGCCAGTTGCGTACCTCCCACGAGCAGAACGTGATACTGGCCGACGTGGAGCAGTCCCAACTGCATGCCCTGTGGCTGGAAGCCCGTGAATCGGGCTTCGCGACGCCGAACATCGGATTACTGACGGACATCATCTGCTGCCCTGGCGGCGACTTCTGCTCGCTCGCCAACGCCAAGTCCATCCCGATTGCCGAGTCCATCCAGCGCCGCTTCGACGACCTGGATTACCTGTTCGACATCGGCGAGATCGACCTGAACATCTCCGGCTGCATGAACGCCTGCGGTCACCACCACGTAGGCCATATCGGCATTCTGGGTGTGGACAAGAAAGGCGAAGAGTTCTATCAGGTGTCCTTGGGTGGCAGTGCCAGTCGAGACGCCAGCATCGGCAAGATCCTGGGCCCCTCCTTCGCTCAGGACGACATGGCCGACGTGATCGACAAACTGATCGATGTCTATGTGGAAAAGCGCACCGAAGACGAGCGCTTCATCGATACCTACCAGCGGATCGGCATCGAACCCTTCAAGGAGCGCGTCTATGCAGCGAATCATTAAGAACAACCAGGTCGTCGACGAAACCTGGCACCTGCTGCCCAAGGACGTGACCCTGGACGAACTGAGCAATTGCGACGACTACATTGTGCCGCTGAACCTGTGGCGCGAGCATGCTCATGCGCTCAAGGCACGTGATGGTGGCTTGGGCGTGTGGCTCGATGCGGATGAAGAAGCTGAAGAAATCGGCGAAGACGCAGCCCAGTTCCAGGTGATCGCCTTGAACTTCCCGGCGTTCACTGATGGACGCAGCTACTCCAATGCCCGCCTGTTGCGCGACCGCTACGCGTTCAAGGGGGAGCTTCGGGCCATTGGCGACGTACTGCGAGACCAGCTGTTCTACATGCACCGCTGTGGCTTCGATGCCTTTGCCGTTCGCCCGGACAAAGACCCGTACGAAGCGCTGGAAAGCCTGAAGGACTTTTCAGTGACCTACCAGGCCGCCAGCGACGAACCCCGCCCGCTGTTCCGTCGCCGTCACGGCTAAGGCCAGGAAGGCGGGGCCACCTTCAGCGTGCTGAACCGGAAGGCCCCGGCTGCTCAAGGCTCAGCAACTGGCGAGTCAACGTCAACGCGAGCGCGTCCAATGCTCGCTCGCGTTGCTGGCTGATCCAGTCATAGGCCTGCCGCAGTTGTTGCTCGTTCAAGGTCGGCAACGGTTGGCCGCTTTCCCACTGAAGCTCCGGCATTGCCTGGCGCAGGCCGTCGAGCGCAGCCGGCACGCTGGGTAGCGCTTGAGGGTTTTCGCCAGACGCTGAAAACAGATAGTCGGCCGCGTCCTGCCAGCGTTCGCGCAGCGGCTCGAACGCAGCAACCCTGGCGTTTTCCAGGTACGTTCGGAAACTGGGCTGTTCTGCTACCCACGTTGCAAACGCTTCGTCGGTGTCTTGCTGCAGTACCTCCACCCCAACCCGTTGCACCGTGGCACCGCTTACCCGAGTGGTATAACGCATGCCCCGAGCGGGCGGTAGCCACAGTGGTCCCTCAAGCCTCTCGAGCAGGTAGAACCGCACCTCCACTTCGTCCAGGCCATGTTCGAGCGCATCGTCGGGCAGGTCGTCGAGGGGATCAAGCACCGGCGCTGTGTCAGGGTCATTCAGGCCCGCACTGCGAGCGACACGGGCCCGGGTAATGCGACGTGCCAGGTTGTCCACCAAGGCACGGCGCCATAACCCGCGCTGATACGTCAGCAGATCCAGTAAGGGCGCATCTCCGCCACCTGGCGCGTCCGCCACCCGGCGCCACGCCTCAACCTCGAATTCCATCTCATCCAACGTAAGGGCTACCCCGTCGCCACAGGTGCCTTGGGTGTCCTGGGCCATGGAGAATAGCCGCTCGCGTAATGCCTCCAGTCCGGGCCTGGCGTTCTGCCCTGGGCTAAGCCAGGTTTCCACCAGTTCCCACGCACGACCCAGGGTAGCTGCCGCATTGTTCAGATAATCAGCGGTATCCACCACATGGCTAAGCAGCTGGTAGAACTCAGCGGCCTCAGGCAGCGCGCGCTCAGACCTGATCAGCGCCGCCAGCGCTGGAGGACAATCGGTCAACCACCGCTCGGGATCATGCTGCGCGCCCGCGATGTCCATGTCTGCGTCCTCGAAAAACGGAATGCTGGAGCGGCGCAATTCAGCGCGCCCCTCTTCCGAAAGAGGGTTCCCATCGAGGTTCAAAGACATGCCGTAATACGGCGACTCCACATCGTCAAGGGCTGCCCTGGCCAATCGCACAAAATGGGTATCCGCCAGCACTGGCAGCTCTTCGATGTCATTTTCCGAGAGGTCGACCTCCAACAGGCAAAGCGGGTCTCGGTTCATGAGTGTGACCAGCTCGGGCGGGAACGTGGTGAGGTGCGCCTGGCTCATTTCCAACCATCTCAAGTTGTGCAGGCTAGCCAGCGCGGGAGCACGCCCCAGGGGATTGCCGGCAAGGTTAAGCTCTTCCAGGCGGGTCAACTGGTTGAAACCGGTGACAGTTTCGTCGGTAAGGGTGATGAGGTTATCTTCAAGCCCCAGCGAGGTGAGCTGAGGTAGCCGGCGCAGCAGCTCGAAATCCGACGGGGCCAGGTCGAAGCCGCTACCGGCCACGCCAAGGTAATTAAGTGTTGTGGAGAGTGGCATGATGGTATCTACCACCTGAGCCAGGCTACGTTGCCCGGTGTAGTCCAGCCTCAGGCGGCTCAGGCGATTCAACTGCCCCAGCCTCGAAGGCAACTCGGTCAGCGTATTGAAACTCAGGTCCAGCAAGGAAATCTCAGGGAAGCTCGCCAGGAACCCATCGTTTACGCTGCTAAGGCGCATGTCCGCAAGCGTAAGGCGCTGAACGTGGGGGAGCCGGACATTGAGCGTGGGCAACTCACGCACCTGCAGGCCGCGCAGGTCCAGCCCATAACCCAGCCCGCCTATGGCATAAGCCGACTCGCGTCGTTGCCACACGTCAATGATTCGTCGGCTTACGGTCTCGCGAGCCAGGCGCTCTTGAACAGCGCCTTCGCCAACTACGTCCCTGGCCCGCGCGACCCAGGCCTGGAGGTCAAACCTCAGCCGGGCGAAATCGGCATTCAAAGCCTCCAGGGCTACCGTCGCAGCTTCACCGTGGCCGAGGCTGGCACGCAGTTCGGTTATCTCGGCCTCGCTGACCTCCGGATACAGCGCGCGCAGCGCGATCACGAAGGGGTGCATTCCGCCCCGAGGGGTGCCCAGCAACCGGCCGCGGCCGCTGAGCGCATAGCCCACGGCACCGTTGGCTTGCCGTGTGGGGGGGCGGAAAAAGTGTCGATTATCAGAACGCAACCCCAGTAAAGGGCGCACGGCATCCCGATCGGCCAGCGCCAGGTCCAGCAAGGCCTTGCGCAACCCGGCGGCATCCCGAACCTGCGCAGTGAACGCCTGGCGCAAGTCGTCCGGCACAGTGGCCACCAGGGCATTTTCCAAAGAAGTCGATGGACTCAGCTCAAGCCCTTTGTCGTCGAACGCCTGGTAGCGCTCGCCCTTGCGTACGATGACCCAGCGCGGCAGCTCGGCCCCCCCTGCTTCCTGTAGCAATGCCCCCTGGAAGTGAGCGTTGCGCAACTCCAGTCGCATGGACTGGGCCCAGCCGCCCAGGCGCGGCCAGAGCGCCATTGCCAGCCGCTCCCGATCGGCACTGAAGCTGGCGTGCGCCAGCGCATCCAATGCACTCGTCACCCGCCACTGGCGCAGACTTTCAGCCGCCAGCTCAGCCATCGCCGGCGGGACCCTGCCGGCAGCCAGTGCCAGGTGCTCTCCCCCGGTTTGCCCTCTTAGCAGTGCTTCCATGGCTTGCGTCGTCAGCCCTGGAAACTGCCGTCGCAAGGTTTGGCGTTCAGCGTCGGTAACGGCCGGGTCAGGTACAAGCTCGGCGGCCAGGGATCCCCGCCGGTTCTCCAGCTCGCCGGCCCAACTGTCCGCGAGCACTTGATACGCTGGCTCCGGCGGCACCAGAGACGTCTCGATCCCCAGCAGCGCCCCTGTCGCATCGCTTCCTAGCTGAGCAAACAGGCGACGGGCCCATGTACCGTCCGCGAGCATTTGATCGGTCAATTGCACGGGCGTACCCTCGCTCGGCCCGAACACACGGGTGGCCTCGCCCTCTTGATACGCCAGCCCCCGGTCTGCCGGCCAGCCAGGCAGGTCCCGCAGCGCAGAAACCAGCAATGCCGGAATGGCACCGGGACGTCTTGAGCCCCGTAGCGCGGCAATAGCCATGTCCATTTCACGCTCGGCCAGGCGGTACTGAAGCAAGCGCGCCAGCGGCGCTGGCGTACCGCTGGCATCCAGATGCGCGCGCCTGAGTTGGCCGTCGCTGATACCGGCAAGCCGCTGCGCCTCGATCAATGTACTGTCAGCAAGGGCCTCATAGCTTGGGTTGAACCGTCGAATCAATGTAGTGCTTTCCCATTGCGCGGGGTTCTCGTAGGGTGCCCGCCACGCCCCGGCGCCATCCCCGCGCAAGGGCAGTGTGTAGCCGTGGCCGCGGGGGTGGACCAGCGGGGCGTGCGACGAGCCCGACGCGGCGTCGACTTCATGCAAGCGGCCATCCATTCGGACCCAGGCGCGCCCCGCGTGGCGATAAATACCAGCCGATTCAGGTTGTACGCTGTTGGGGGGCAGCTCTCGCGCAGCGAAGTCGTCAAGGTCGGGCTGCCACAACCGCACTTGACCATCGGCGCCCGTGACTGGCACCAATTCCCCGTCGAATTCGACTGCTGCCGGCGTGGGTTTCGGGCGCTTGCCCATCCCCAGGAACGTCGCGTTCTCGACCGCGCCGAACAGATGATCAAGGGCCGCATGAGCGTCGCCTTCCCGCCACGCCTGTATGCCTTCATAGGCGCTTTGGATGCTTTGGGCGAGCACGATGCCATCCACCACGACATTTATCCCTGGCAGCGCCGATCCCACCATGAGCGTTAAGCTGATCCCCAACTGTTCTCCGATCTGGACCCAGTGGGCATAGCGCTCCGTGGTTTCGCGATGATCCAGCTGGGCCGTGGGTACGGCCACGGCCGCCGCCTCGGCCAGAGTCTGCTGTGCCCAGGTCCGATAGGCTTCGGCAAACGGGTCACCGGCCAACGGCAACGGCGTCCAGGAGAGGTGCCCGGGTAACCAGGCACCTGGCGCCAATGCCCCTTGCACTGTGGCGATAAAGTCCAGGCGGCGGGGCAAAGGCACGAAACGGGAGAAAGCCTTCAAATACTCTTCGTCATTCAGCCTTGCCCGTAGCGCCGCAGCGAAAGCCTGAGCGTGGGCGTACTGGCGTACCGAGCCATCTGGGTCGCCGGGCACGTAGGCGACAACCGGTTGAGTTGTGTTGCCGGCGGCCTGCGCCGTAAATACCATCACCCCGGACAAAGAGAAACCGAGCAATTCAAGCCGATTGGCAAATGCGGGTGTGGTAACCGTGGCCGGCGCTAACCCCCAGTACGCGAGCAAAGAATGGCCCGGCCCACCCAGCGCGCTTTTCAAGGAAGCAACGCAGGCTTGGGTTTCGAACGCCTTGCGTTGGCAATCGAAAACCTGCCAGGGCAATGACCGAGCGCCATCATCGTCTTCGGTTCGAGCAGGCAGTTTGGCTGGGATATGCTGTGCCAGTTCCGACTGGAAGCGCCCACCGATATCCAGGGCGCGGCACCGCTGCGCGAATGCCGCCGGGGTAAGCGGCAATGGGCGGCTGGTATCCGGCTGACCGTCTGCGGTCAGCCCGCCGAACAACCCGGAGCCGGCGCCCCAGGCACCAGGCGCGGTATCCCGGGAATGAAAGTTCATCAGCGCGGCCTCCAGCAATGTGCGGTGGAACGGCGGGCGCTTACTGTTCGGATCTACCCAATACACTACCGCTTGGGTAGGGTCGATGGTTTCACCGGCCACGGACGCCAACTCGGCTCGCAAGTGCTCCAGGGCAAAGGGCTGCAATTGAGGCAACACCGTGCTGGCTTGCTTGAGGCGGTGGCGGGCGGTTTCGGCGGCCAGCGCAAGGGCATGGAGGCCCTGACGCTCTGCCGGGGTGGCCTGACGAAGCCAGGCGGGTACCCGCGCGGTGACAAACCCTTCATGGGCAAGTTGTGTTGGTGTTGCCGAGGAGCTGGATGAGTCAGTCATTGGAGCCTCCTTGATGGAGGCCCGATGTTAGGAACGGCCTGTCACGCCAGGAGGTAAATAAGGCTCACCAGAATCGCGCGCCGCCCAGCTTGCTCCACAGGCGCACGAACGCTTGTTCGACAGACCCGCTGGCAGCCAGCCCTACCCGCTCAGTCAAGCTCTTGCGCTCGGCATAATGCAAATGGAACAGCTCCGAGGTTCGCGCCTTCTCCGCCAGGTATTCATCGCTGGTTTTGATCTCGTCCACCAGCTTTCGCTCCAGCGCCGCGACGCCCAGCCACACCTCGCCGGTGGCAACCTCGTCGATCGACAGCTGCGGGCGGTAATGCACCACGAAGTTCTTGAACAACCGGTGGGTGATGTCCAGGTCTTGCTGGAACTTTTCCCGGCCTTTTTCGGTGTTTTCGCCAAACACGGTCAATGTGCGTTTGTACTCTCCGGCCGTGTGCATTTCCACGTCGATATCATGCTTGCGCAAGAGGCGATGAAGGTTGGGCAATTGAGCGACCACACCGATGGAGCCCAGAACAGCGAAGGGCGCACTGACAATCTTTTCGCCGATACAGGCCATCATGTAGCCACCACTGGCTGCGACCTTGTCCACGCACACGGTCAGTGGCACGCCGGCCTGGCGGATGCGAGCCAGTTGGGAGCTGGCCAGCCCGTAGCTATGGACCATGCCGCCACCGCTTTCCAGGCGCAGCACCACTTCGTCCTTCGGCGTGGCAAGGGTGAGCAGCGCGGTAATTTCGTGCCGCAGGCTTTCGGTGGCCGACGCCTTGATGTCGCCATCGAAGTCGAGCACGAACACCCGCCCGCGGACCTCCGCACCCTTGGTTTTTGCCTTGGCCTTGCGCTCGGCCTTTTCGGCCCTCGCCTGTTGTTTGCGCAGGCGCTTGAGGCCATCCTTGTCAACCAATGCAGCCTCGAGGCGTTCGCGCAGCCCCTTGTACAGGTCATTCAAACGAGTGACTTGAAGCTGCCCGCCCCCCTTGCGCCGGCCCTTGCCCCGCAAGGAGGCGATGCCGGCGAGCACAACGAGCACAGCGATGACCAAGGTGACGGTGCGGGCCAGAAAACCCAAGTATTCGGAGAGAAACTCCACGGCGACTCCTGCAGCAAATTGAAAACGTGCACCAGCATACCGGCGAGCGTGACGGGACGATAGCAGGCGCGGGTACACGGTCGCTTGTCCGCCCATCCCAACCAGGCCTGAGGTCGTGAAACGCTCTTTTGAAACGGGCGTATGAATTTCCGTTGACAGCCTTATCCTTCGCTTCTAACCTGCCCCCAATTGCATTGCACAACGGCGGCAACAGCGGTGGGCACAGCACGTGGGTAACCTCTACCTGATCCGGCATGGCCAGGCGTCATTCGGCGCCAGCGACTACGACGTACTTTCCCCCATAGGTCAACGTCAGGCTGAGCTGCTGGGTGCGTTTCTGGCGGATACCGGGGTACGGTTGGACCATTGCTTCGCAGGGAGCCTGCGCCGCCAGCAGGACACCGCTCGCCACGCCCTTGCCCAGCTTCAGAATGCCCCCGCGCTTTGTACATTGGATGGCTTCAACGAGTTCGATGCTCAAGGCGTCATCAAGGCCCTGTTGCCCGGTTTGCTCCCTGGTGAGCCCGATGCGCTGAGCATCATGCGTAACGCGTCGGAGCACCCGGCGGCGTTTCAGCGATTGTTCGAGCGGATCGTAGGGCTCTGGCTGGAAGGTGCCGCCGGCACCGAAACGACCGAAGACTGGGCTGGCTTCCTGTCGCGCACCGGCAGTGCGCTCGAAGCCGCGCTGCAACGTGCCGCGCCGGGTGAAAACATCGCGGTGTTCACGTCGGGCGGGGTCATCACTGCATTGCTGCACCGTTATACCGGCCTCGCTCCAGCCGAAGCCTTTCGACTCAACTGGCAGATCTACAACAGCTCGATAAGCCACCTGCGTTTTCACGGCGCTGATGTGACCCTGGCTTCCTTCAACAGCCATGCGCACCTGCAGCTGGCGAAGGCGCCGGAGCTGATTACCTGGCGCTAGCGCCCCCTACTCACCTGACTCAACAGGACCTTCCCATGAGCGACGTAAACAAAGCTATCGAAACCATGAAATCGAAGTTCAACCCAGCGGCCGCAGCTGGCCTGGACCTGGTGTTCGGCTTCCGCATCGATGACACCAAGCACTACAACCTGATCGTCAAGGACGGCACCTGTGATATCCAGGAAGGCGAAAACCCGGACGCCAATGTTACTTTGGTAATGGATAGCGAGACCCTGGAAGGTATCGTAAGCGGCGACACCGATGGCATGCAGGCATTCATGCAAGGCAAATTGCGCGCCGAGGGCGACATGATGCTGGCCATGAAGCTGAGCGAGCTGTTCCCGGTTTAAAAACCAGAAGGCGCCCGCGCCACGCCTGCGGGCGCCTTCCCTGCTCAGTCGAGTAACGCGCGAGTCAGCCGCAGGCGCAATGCATCCATTGCCCGCGTGCAGCGCTGGTTCAGGCTGTTACTCAGCACATAGGCCTGCTGCTCGCTCAGTGTGGGCTGGCTGGGAGCGCCGTCTGGGCGCTGCCACTCCACCTCTGGTTCCACAGCTTCGAGCGCAGCCAGCGCCGCAGGCGATAACGGGTCGGTGACCACTTCGCCCGCCGCCAATGCCAATATGTGTGCCAATGCCTCGTCGTAAGGCGCCCGCTCCCTCTCGAATTCGCTCGCATGGTAGCGCTCCAGCGTGGATCGCCAGGTCTGTTGATGATCGATCAGCCATTGGGCAAAGGCGCCTGGGGTGTCCAGTGCACGAACCTGTCTGGCGACGGCCGCCGCGGTTGTATCGCTGACCAGCGCCTCGTACAGCCGCTCGCTGACAGCGGGCAGGTCCAGCTCCTCGCGTAGCCGCTGGCGCAAAACCAGGCGCACTTCCACTTCATCCAGCCCCATGTCCAACTGGTCGGCAGGCAGGTCATCCGCCAGATCTGTTGCCGGATCGGCCGCTACCTGGTCGTTGCTCCTCGCCTGGCGTGCACGCACCAGGCGCTGGGCCTGCGCATCCAGCAATGCCAGGCGGAATTGCCTGCGCGCTACAGTGGCCGCTGCGCCCATAGCGACAGTAGACGTACCTTCGGCTGCGCCCGCGATGGCCTCCCAGACCGCGACTTCACCTTCGAACTGGTCCAGGGTAAGCGCCACGCCATCACCGCATGTCGCCAGCGCCTCGCGCGCCATGTCATACAATCGATCCCGTAGTTCAGTGATCCCCGGCAACGGCTGCCCCTCGACAGGCAGGAACCGCTCGGCCAGGGCCCAGGCCCGGCTTGTCACTTCCCGCCGTTGTTCTCCCGTTCGCGCACGCACGTAGGTGGCAGTGCGTACGACTTCGCTAAGCACCTGGAAGAAGCTTCGCGCTTCGGGCTCGTCCCTCGCCTGGCTGATGCGCGCCTGTAGAGGCTCCGGGCACCCTTCCAACCACCGGTTGGTACTATCCGTACCCTCGGCAGGGTCGAACTCCAACCCGGTTTGATCGAGCTGGGCCACTGCCGCTTCATTCAGCGGGTTACCGTCCAGGTTGAAGTAGAGAAAGGTAGCCCGGTGATCTCCGCGGCGGGCACGGCGGAAGAACTCGCTCGCCTGCAGGTCAGGTAACTCGGTAATGCGGTTGCCCGCCAGATTGACATAGGTCAGGCGCAGCTCTGGCGCCGCAAGCAATTGCTGAAGGCCAGCCGGCAACGCCGACAGACCGGCATCCGCGATGGACAGCCACTGAAGCCGTGACAGCCCCTCCAGGCTGGGGGGCAACCGCAGCGGATTCCGATCCAGGGAGAGCGACACCAGATTGGTCAGGGCAGTAAACACAGTCTGCCGTTCAGCGGTAAGTTCGATACCGTTGTCATCCAGCTCAAGGTCTCTGAGCGCCGTGAAACGTGAGATGCGCTCAAGCAATGTCACGTTCGGTATCGCAGGGTTGGCCGAGAGATCAAGGCCCTGCAAGGTGGCCGCGCTGGGCTGCAACCAATCGAGCACGGTCTCGGCACTCTGCATACCCAGGTCCCGCAGCCTTACCTCGCGCAGCTGGCTCAGCCAGGCAGGGCCACTGGGCAGCTCACGCAGGGGGTTGCCCGAGAGCGAGAGAACCCGCGCGTTGGGGAACAGCTCCAGAAAGGCTGGGGCAACCTGTGCCATGTTCATGTCGGTGAGATCCAGTTCGAGCACATGGGGGAATGGCACCGAAAGCGCCGGCAGGTTGGCGCCCACATGCAAGTGCCTGAGGCTGAGACTATGGCGGGTGGCGCCATCGGCAACCTGTGCCTGGGTCGCAACGTAGCGCCGTTGCCAGCCCTGGATGATGGCCCCCGCCGCGACTTCCCGGATGGTCTGATCCGTAGACGAGCTTGATGCGGTATGGTCCAGGCTGGCCAGCCACTGGCCGAGTTGAAGGCGTAGCTCGTTCGCCTCCGTATGACGTCGAGCCAGTTCCTGCAGCGCAGCCGTGCCTTCACCTAACTCCTGGCGCAATGCCTGCAGGGTTCCATAGTCGGTGTCCGGGTAGAGCTGACGCAGCAGTTGGCCGATAACATCAGCAGACAACAGGCCATAGCCCCGACCGCTCAATGGGTAACCCAGCCGACCGTCGGCCTGCACTAACGGCGCACGGAAAAAGGGCCGTGTGTCGGCGGCCATGCCCAGAAGCGGGCGAAGCGCCGCGCGGCGGGTCAACGCAAGGTTCACCAGGCGGCTACGCAAGCCCGTGGCGTTCCATGGCAGGTCCGCCGGTGCCAGGTTTGAACGCGCTACAGCCTCTACAATCGCGGCCTCAAGGCTATCGAAGGCGCCGGAGGGCTGCCCGGTTGTCGCGTAAGTATTCTGTGCTGACCGTTCGATACGAAGGGCGGCGCCGTCCGCTGGGCCCGCGCGATGCACTAAAAGACCGCCCGAGCCCTGGCTGCGCAATTCGATGGCAAGGCTCTCGGGCCAGCCTTCGACCGCAGGGAGCAGCCCGATCAGCAGGGCATCCCGGTCGGCGCTGGGTGTGCCATTGGCCAGTGCTTCGCAGGCGAGGCTCAGGCGCACATCGCGCTGGGCGCCCGCGGCAAGTTCCGCCACGGCCAATGGCACCCTGCCCGCCTGAAGTTGATTCAGCCCGCCACCGTCGCATGCCCGCACCAGCTCGTTCAGGATCTGGGGAGGCAGGCTTGGGAACTGTCGGGCGATCGGTGCTGCCACTGTCTGGGCTTGTTCTCCCACCGTCCAGCCATCGATGATTTGCGCCCCCCGTGCCTCGAGCACTTCGGCCCACCGGTCGGCAAGGGCATGCCCTGCCGTTTCGAGTGTGCTCCAGTCTCCGATCATCGGGGCCAGGTCAGCGGTCGAGAGCTCACGGACGAGCCCGGACAACCAATCACCCTGGGTAAATGCCGTGGCCTCCAGGCGCACCGACCGTAGCGCTGTGGGATGCAACGTACGGGCTTGGCCGTCCGGCCATGCCAGCTCTATTCCCATGTCCTCCGGCCATCCTGGTACCTCTGCAAGGGTGCGCACGATGTTGGGGTGCGCGGCTGCCAGGCCCTGCCGCGCAATCAGCGCAGCGGTAGCTTGATCCACGGCCAGGGCAGCAGCCCGGCGGTGAAGCAGCAAACGCAGCACACCGGGCAATGGCTCGCCGCGTGATGCCCTGCCTTGGAGTTCGGTAACGGAAACGTCGGCCATACTCAGCGCGAGGGAAACGTCGGTGTCGCTGACTCCGTTCGCCTCCACACCTCCACGGCGGACCAGCGTTATTGCATTCCAGCCCCCCGGCTGTTCGAATTCGCCCCGCCATCCCCCGTGCCCATTGCTCAGTAACCGCGGAACCACGCCCCGGTACCCTGCCGGTGCCAGCAGGGTAGCTTGCCAAGGGGTAACGTCCGGGGACACGCCAACGTACCGGTCGTCCAGCCGGACCCAAGCCTGTTGCCCGGCCCGCACGATGCCATCGGCTGACAGCGGCCCGGCGCCTTCAGGAGGTGCGTCACTGCCCAGCTGGGCCATGTCGGGCAGCCACAAACGGGTCGTACCGTCGGGGTGGGTAATCAACTGCAGGCGATCGGCGAAGGCTTCGGTCTCGGTCACACCGGGTTGCTCCGGGCTCGCCAACAACGTGCCTGCGTTTTCGGCCGCCCCCAGCAGGAGCGCTCGCGCCAGGCGCTCGTCTCCACGCCCGAGCGCGCGGGAAGCATCAAACACGGTATGGAGCAACTGCACCATCGAATAGACCCCGATGGCTTGGCCCACACCCGGAATAAAGGAAAGCACCAAGAGCCCGAGTTGCTCGCCCAATGCCACCCAGCGCTGATGCCGTGCCAGAACGGCCGCCCGGTCAATGCGCTCTGTTGGAACGGCGAGCACTGCGGCATCCGCGAGGGTTTGCCTGACCCAGGCGGCGTACCGTTCAGGAAACAGATCGTTGATCGATACAAAACCTGTAGCAATGACTGGCCGTGGGAATGGCGTCTCGTGATCAATCAGCCGGACAGCCAGTTCCAAGGCCTGCAAGGGGCTAACCACCGTACCGTACAAATGATCGAAATCCTCGACGGCTGGCCCTTTCACCGCGCGGATAAACGCTTGTTCGTGTTCGAGGCCAACGAAACCAGCCATGAAACGAAGGTACGCAGGTTGCCCCAGGCGTGTTCGCAGGTGCGCTGACATCGCATCGGCATTATCGAACTGGCACAGAGGGGCTTGCGGGTCGTTTGGTATGTACAGTAAACAGGCGCGGCCATGGGGGCCGTTATCATCGGCCATGATCACCAGCACACGGTCGAGTTCGAAGCCAGCCAGGCGCAACTGCCTTGCGCGTGCTGGCACGGCGGCCACCGCCTGACTGGCCAGCCCCCAGTTGGCAAGCATCGCCTCACCTTGCGTGTCCAGCTTGCCTTTCATGCGGGCAATGCACGCCTCCACACGAAGCGCGTCCTTATCCGCTTCAATGAACCGGCTGGGCAATGTCGAGATTGCTGGCGGGGACGCCTCGTGCTGCGCCTCAGGCAGCCGAGTTGCAAGCAGCCTCGCATAACCCGCCCCCACATCAGCCGCTCGACAGGCCCGCGCGAAGGCCCAGGGCTCGAGTGCCAGCCGCTTGGCGGGGTCAGGGGTCGAGGCACCAAGACTGTCACGGTAAAGCCCGGAGCCCGGGCCGAAGGCTTCGGATTTAGCGTCCTCTTCGGTGAAGTTGCGCAGCGCTGCCTGCAGCAACGTGCAGGTCAATGGTTCGCTGTCAGAATCGGTGCTTACCCAATGGAGCACCGCAGTAGAGGGGTCCACCTCCGTTTCGCCGGCGTTCGCCAGCAGTTGGTTCAACGCGGCGGTCGCATACGGCTGGAATTGCGGTAAGCCCTGCGCGGCAGACTCCAGTGCAGCTCGCGAGGCCTGCGCCTGGGCACTAAGGGTATGCAAGCGCTGCAGGTCGTCGCCTGTTGCCTTGGCGAGCCAAGCGGGCAGGCGATCGGCAATTACGCCCTGGTAGAGGGTGCGGGATGTGGAGTGGGTTGGCATCGAAACAGCTCCTTGGCAGAGGGAGCGCCAAGGCTAAGGAGCGACACGCGCCAGGCGTGGTATTTATTGAGGGTTTGGGAGCAAAGGAGCGGCGCAGGCGGCGCCGCTCGAGAAGACAGGTATCAGAAAGCGCGCGCTCGGTGCGACATATGCCCGCCAAGCGCGGCGCCACGGCCGAACGCGGGGCTTTCAAGCTGAGTGCGCAGCTCGGCGATCAAGTTGCTGATATCACGACTGCTGGCGAAACGGTCCGGCGATACGCCGTCAGCCACCAGGCACACCTTGCCGGTGTGGAGGTCTTCGATACGAACGGTGAAACATTCGTCTGCCGATTGCTCACACGTACAAGCGAGGGGCAGAAATGCCCGTTCGACGATGCCGCGGATCTCCAGCGGGCTGAGGCCTATGGTTTTCATGATGTAACTCCTCGGGGCAGTGGCCGGGACCGCGAAGGCGATGAAGCGAAACGGCGCATCAATTCCCGGGCTTGCCTTCAAGTTATAGACCTGGTGCCACCGCGGGGCAAACCCCAGCGATGCCTCTAGCCCCTGCCTGCCAGCGTCGCGCGCTGGAAGCTTTTGCGATGACCGCAAGGTAACCTCGCATAAGCCTTTCAGCACGTCTGTTGCGCACGTGTTCGAAGAGGGCCCACTGGTCGAAAAAATTCCTGGTCAGATGAAGCCGCTACACAGGCCTGGAACCCGGCATGTATAGCCTACGTCAGGAGCGCCGGATGCCTTGACCAGCACGCCGTTCATCAAGATACGCCGCCAGCGCCCGGGCGCCCGCCTCGGCGCTGGCGCTGTGGCCGGCCCAGGCGCATGCCAGCATCAGGTTGCGAGGCAGCGCGAAGTCTTCGACGGTGATACCCTGAGCATCATGGCCCAGTGCATCGCAGGGAATCTGCTCGCGCAGGCTACCTTGTGGCTTGAACCATGCCCATACCGGTTTGCCCAGGGCCGTTGCCATGCCGACCTCGAACACGGTACCGGAATCTGGCTCCAGCCCGCGAAACGGATTCAGGTTCGCCAACACGGCATCGCTGCGGTGGATCAGCGCAACGTTCTGCTCGTATATCCACTGCGCCGCCGCTGGCCCGGCGAGGCCTGGGGGAAGCTGATTATCAAGCGGGTACAAGCCTTCGAGGCCCGCCTCGGCGCACAGGGCCTTGAGATAACTCCCGCGCTCGAGCGCATCCAGCTGAAAAACGTCGAAGCCGGCCAGGTAGACCGTTGGCATGATTTTCCCTCTCGAGGAACAGGATGGAGTGCCGGGTTAAAATAGCCCGTCCGCTGGCGGCTCGCCCGGTACGGTCGTCAGGCCGTGTTCCAGGCGCAGCCGGCTCAGCAAGGCACGCGCATCATAGGGCGCATGTACCTTCACGTCGTTATCGAAAAAACAGAACACATCACGGCTTTTCCGTGGCCGCGGCCGAGCCGGGCTGAGGTTTTTTGCATCCTTCACTTGCCGCCCCTGGCTCCACGTATCAATCCGCGCCTGCCAACGGTCCAGTGCATCCTCCGAATAGCCGCTTTCATACAGCTTGGCGTCTCCGTGCAAGCGGATGTACACAAAGTCCGCGGTAAGGTCTTCCGCGTAAGGCCACTTGCCGGCCGTGTCGGCGACCACCAAAGCCACGTTGTGGCGCCTCAGCAGCGCCACAAATTCTGGCGTGGCGAAGCTCTCATGGCGAATTTCCACCGCATGACGCAGCGCGCCGCGTTTCGGAATGTCCAGGTATCCGGGCTTGTGCAAGCGCGCCTCGGCCTTCTCTGCCAGGGCCCTGGCCTGGGCGCCTGTGCGGGGCAGCAGCTGCAAAAACGCCTCGAACCGTTCGGGATCGAAACGGAAGTTGGGTGGGAACTGCCACAGAAACGGCCCCAGCTTTTCTTTAAGCTGAAACATCCCGGAGGCATAAAAATTGGCCAGTGGGGTTTCGATTTCTTTCAACCGGCGTGTATGGGTGATGTACCGCGGCCCTTTAACGCTGAACATGAAGCCTTCGGGGGTCGCGGCATACCATTCGGCATAACGATCCGGGGCTTGCAGCGCATAGAACGAGCCGTTGATCTCGATCCCTCTCACTGCCCGGGAAGCGAAGGCCAGTTCGTTGGCCTGGATCAGGCCTTTGGGGTAGAAGTCGCCGCGCCAGGGCGTGTAACGCCAGCCGGAGATGCCGATACGGATGTCAGCCACGAAGGTTTTGCTCCTGCGATGGGTTGCTCAATCGGACCGATGGCGCAGGCGCGCGGTTCAACCTGGGGAACTCCCCGCGCTGTGAACGGACAGTAAAAGGAACCCCTGCCAAGCGAGGCCGTAATGGAACCGCCCTTCGACCTGAAACGATTCCACGATGCCCAGACGCCGGTGTACGCCCAGGCGTTGAAAGAGCTACGCGCCGGCCGCAAAAGTAGCCACTGGATGTGGTTCGTTTTCCCGCAACTGCGCGGCCTGGGCCGCAGCGACACGGCGCACTTCTACGGCATCAGCGGCTCGGCCGAAGCCGTGGCCTACCTGGCTGACCCTGTGCTCGGCGCCCGTTTGCAAGAATGCTGTAGCGCGCTGTTGGACCATCGCGGCAAGCCTGCGGAGGCCATTTTTGGCGAACTTGACGCGCTCAAGCTGCATTCGAGCCTTACCCTTTTCTCACGTGCTTCCCATGGCGACCCATTGTTCGCCGCCGTGCTTGAGCAATATTTCTACGGCGAAGAAGACCCCAAAACGCTGGAACTGCTGGTTTCCTGAACGCGCATCGCGCGCCACGCTTCCTATCGTCACCCTCGACGGAGCCGTTGGATTCTCATGAGTATTTCAACCAAGCCACTCGCTACGCCCCCCTGTGCCCTTGCCGGCGCCCTGCTCGAGCGATACGTTGCCGTGCGCCAACACAGCGAGCGCCTGGCGGTGCCGCTTACCGCCGAGGACATGGCCGCGCAGTCCATGCCCGATGCCAGCCCGACCAAATGGCACCTTGGCCATACTGCCTGGTTCTTTGAAACCTTCCTGCTTACGCCAGGGCTGCCGGGCTATCGCCCGTTCGACCCGGCCTTCGCTTATCTCTTCAATTCTTACTACGAAGCGGTCGGCCCGCGCCAGCCTCGGCCGCAGCGGGGCATGCTTACGCGGCCCCCGGTGGAGCATGTGCTCGCCTACCGCAAGCACGTCGACCTCCACATGTCCACGTTGCTGGCAACCGACCTGAGCGCTGAGCAACGGTCGATGGTGGAACTGGGCTTACAGCATGAGCAGCAACATCAGGAGCTGATCCTGATGGACATCCTTCACCTGTTCAGCCTTTCGCCACTGGCGCCCGCCTATGATCCGGCCTGGCCCAAGGCGCCGGTTGGCCGGCCCGGGCGTTTCCGCGCCCATGCTGGCGGCCTGGTGGAAATCGGCCACGACGGCACTGGCTTCGCCTTCGACAACGAGGGGCCCCGGCACCGGCAATGGCTGGAGCCCTTTGAAATCAGCGACCGGCTGGTGACCAACGGCCAGTGGCTGGATTTTATCGCCGCAGGGGGCTACCGCACTCCGGCGCTGTGGCTGTCGGAAGGCTGGGCCACCGTGCAAGCCCAGGCCTGGGAGGCCCCCGCCTACTGGCGACGGCAACCCGACGCCCGGGAAGACATTGCCGCTGGCTGGCAGGTGATGACCTTGCGCGGCCTGCAGCCCCTGGACCCCAACACAGCGGTCACCCATGTGAGCTATGTGGAGGCAGCAGCCTTTGCCGAATGGGCTGGTGCTCGGCTGCCCAGCGAGGCCGAGTGGGAAGTCGCAGCCACGGCCGGGTTGCTGGAGCAGGCACACGAGGTGGCGTGGCAATGGACGCGCAGCCCGTATACCGCCTACCCAGGCTTTCGCGCGGCGGCCGGCGCGGTGGGCGAGTACAACGGCAAGTTCATGGTCAACCAGATGGTGCTTCGTGGCGGCGCCAACATCACGCCGCCAGGGCACAGCCGCGAAACGTATCGTAACTTCTTCCCGTCCAGCGCCCGCTGGGCCTTCAGCGGGCTGCGGCTGGCACGCGACAGCCGCAGCCCACGCTCACTGGGCGGGGCGCGGGACACCTTGGCCGAGGTGCCGCAACCGGTGTCGGAGCACACCGAAGACGCCGGCCTGCAGGCCGATGTGCTGACGGCTATGCGGTCGAATCCGCGCCAGCTTTCGCCCAAGTATTTTTATGACGAAGCGGGCTCCCGGCTGTTCGAAGACATCTGCAATACCCCTGAGTACTACCCTACCCGGGCCGAGATCGACCTGCTGCAACGGTGCGCTGGCGAAATTGCCTCACTGTTGCCGCCAGGCGCCGCGCTGGTGGAGTTTGGTGCCGGTGCAAGTGAGAAAATTCGCCTGCTGCTGGATGCCGCGCCGCACCTTGCCGCTTACGTACCCATCGATATCTGCGCCGATGCGCTGCAGCGAGCCAGCAATCAGCTGCGCGAGGCTTACCCCTCCCTGAAGCTGATACCGCTGGTGGACGACTTCACTCGCGCCCTGCGCTTGCCCGAGCAGATCGGCAAATGCCCCTGCGTGGGTTTTTTCCCCGGGTCGACGCTTGGCAATTTCACGCCCGATGAGGCGGTCGCTTTCCTGCGTGGTGCGCGGCGATTGCTTGGCCGTGGCGCCAGCTTCATCGTCGGTGTGGACCTGGTCAAGGCCCCCGAGATTCTTGAAGCCGCGTACGACGATGCCGCTCAGGTCACAGCCAGGTTCAACAAAAACCTGCTGGTGCGAATCAACCGGGAGCTTGGCGCGGATTTCAACCTGGACCAGTTCCGACACGAGGCGCGGTGGAACAGCGCTGCTCAGCGGATTGAAATGCATCTGGTGAGCACGACGGACCAGGCGGTGACCATTGCCGGTGAACGCTTCATGTTTGCGGCACAGGAGAGCCTTCACACGGAAAACTGCCACAAGTTTACCCCGGCCTCGTTGGCCGGGCTGGCGGCGCGGGCCGGGTGGAAGGTGAGCCATCAGTGGGTCAGTGATGCGCCGGAAGTTGCCCTCTTCCGCCTGGTATAGATTGTTAACAAGGACGGTTGGCCACTAACGGCCGATCGTCCGACAATCCGATTGAATTTTTTGCGTCCGTGGCTTTCTGTAGGTCATAGAGGGAGGAAAAAGTCACCCATGAGCGCAAAACTGTTCGTCATCGATTACACCCAGCACGGTACATCCAAGTCTTTCATCATACGGGCCGACAGCATGGATAATGCTGAAGCCTGGCATTGGGCAAGTTGTGACGCCGGTGTGGGCCGCATCGGCCGCTACGGCCTGGAAAAAGTGCGCAAGACCAGCAAACCGATGGCCGAAAAGTTCGGCATTGAAGGCGTGGTCTGGCGCCAGGCCTGAACGCCTCGATCTTCCTCCACGCCCGCATAACGGCGCTTTTTATTCGGCACACATCGGCCGTCCGATCAGAACAACCACGGATGATGCTCGGGCAACTCACCGGTTTCCAATGCCCGTATCAACTGCTGGGGGTGAAACACCCAAGCCTTGCGATCGAAGGCTTGCTGCAGCTCTCGCCAACTCACCCGTGGCCCACAACAGCAGAACTCCAGGTTGGGCAATAACGCTGGAACCACATGCATGCCTTTTTCGGCAGCCAACAATTCGAACTGGAACCGTTCCGCGGCAGTAAAGCCCAGGAAGTAAATCCTGGGGCTGGAGCCGCCTTTGCTCCTTGCCAGTGGGTCTGGCGCCTCAGGGGCGGCAGCCTCTTCGAGCCAATCTGCGCCAACCTGTACCTCCACGATTCGCGCCTTGGAAAAACTGGCGAATGCGCCGGTGTGCTCGCGGCCTTGCACGCCGACTGTATTGTGCTGCCAATAAAGCAGGCTGTGCTGGGTGGTATCCCCGCGCAGGCTTTGGTAGGCGAAGGTAATGGGCGGCGCCTGGCGGCGGTGTTGATAACGCATGTCCATGCCGAAACTGTCGCCTTCAATTGAAATTGCAGATGAAGGTATAGGCGCCAGTACCGCCATTTCAAAGGCTTTAAGCCTTAAATAGTTGTAGGAAAATTCACCGAAGCCAGCGCACGCCGCCGCAGAGCCATCACTCAAGAACCGGAAAGATAAATAGCCACTTGCCATCATCTGGGCGATCAGGCATAAAAGGCGCCGTTTTCTCCAAGGATGGCCGTGATGCGCGTTGTTTCCTGGGTGTTTGGCACCCTGCTTGTAGCCCTGCTGGCGTTGCTAGGTGTGGTGCTGTATTTCACCGCGTGGCCGAACTTGCCGGCCTACAGCCCACCTTCACGGGTGGAATATCTGCCCCAGTGGAGCGAGGCCGACCGCCAGGCCTATTACTTCACGCCACAGGGAACACAAGTCAAAGGCTTGCGCTATCAATGGTTCACGGCGCTGGAACAACCGTTTTCCGCAACGCCGTTCGCGCTTCAGGCTAACCTGGGGCGATTTGGCTTTCTCTTCGATACCCAGCGCAGCGCCGCCAACACAGGCCGCTTGCCAGTGGGGTTCACTCAACATGTGAACCCTGCCGATGGCCAGCGTTACCTGGACATCACCTGTGCGGCCTGCCATACCGGCGAGCTGCGCTACCAAGGCACCGCGGTGCGAATCGACGGCGGCACCGCCCAACACGTACTGCCTTCTACCGTACCTACCCTGCGCGGCGGCAGCTTCGGCCAGGCCTTGGTGGCAAGCCTGGCGGCCACGGCCTACGTTCCCTGGAAGTTTGACCGCTTCGCCCGCAAGGTGCTGGGGGATGGCTACCCGCATGGCAAGAACGAATTGCGAAGCCAGCTTCGCCAAACACTGTTCACCTTCCTGAAGGCGGCCTGGAACGACACGCACCGCGGCCTGTATCCGGTGCAGGAAGGCCCCGGGCGCACCGATGCGTTCGGGCGCATCGCCAACGCGGCCTTCGGCGACGGGCTTACGCCAGCCAATTACCGCCAGGGGAACGCCCCAGTGGACTACCCCCAGCTGTGGGACATCTGGACGTTCGACTGGGTGCAATGGAACGGCTCTGCCCAGCAGCCGATGGCACGTAATATCGGCGAATCCCTCGGCGTGGGCGCCACCCTGGAGTACCGGGACGCGCAAGGCCAGCCACACACCGGCGATGACCGCTACCCCTCCAGCGTGCGCGTGAACGATCTGCACCTGATCGAGGAAACGCTGCAACGGCTGGCACCTCCAGCCTGGCCTGAGGACGTGCTTGGGCATGTGGATCTGGCCCTTGCCAACCAAGGGCGTGCGCTGTTCGAGGAAAATTGCCACACCTGCCACGTGCCTCACACTGAGATGAAGAATGGCCGCCCGGTGGCGACGCTGCGCATGCTACCCACTCAGGTGATCGGCACCGACCCCACGGCCGCCGATAACATTGCCGACCACCGCTTCGATTTGAGCAGCCTGAACTGGACCGCTGAAGACCTGGCTGGCCTGAACGTGGTAACTGCACCCCAGCAAGTGGACCTTCATAGTGTGTCCGTCGCCATGGGCCTGGCCTGGGTGACCGCCTTCGTCGAGCGCCGCGCCTACGCGGACGCGGGTATCCCCCTCGACCTGCAAGGGCGGATGAACGGCTTCGACCTGCCCATCGGCGTACGCGAGCTGCGCGCCTACAAGGCGCGGCCACTGGCCGGCGTATGGGCAACCCCGCCCTTCTTGCATAACGGCTCAGTACCTACGATTTATCAATTGCTGTCCCCCCAGGACGAGCGCGCCATCACCTTCTACCGGGGCACGTTCGACTACGACCCGCAGCACCTCGGCTACAAGACCGAGGCGTTTGCGGGTGGCTTCCTGTTCGACACACGCATCGCTGGCAACCGTAACAGCGGCCACGAATTCCGCGACGGCCCCCAGGGGAATGGGGTGATCGGCCGGCTGCTGCAGCCCAGCGAGCGCTGGGCCTTGCTCGAATACCTGAAAGTGCTTGGTGGCCCGCTGGAGAAACACCTGCCATGACCGAACGTACGTTGTTCCTTTCGCGCAAACGCGGCCGCATCGTTGCCGCCTGGTTGTGGTTTGGCCGAGTGCTGGCCTGGCTGCTGGCAACGCTGTTGATACTGGGTGCGATCGGCTGGGCTGGTAGTGCGCTCTGGTATGCCTGGAAGTTCTCCGGGCCCGTGGCTGCGGTGGAACAGGTGCCGCCGGGCGAAGCGGCGATGACCCAGGACATTATCCAGACCGCCATACGGATCGTGGACAAATACCGTACCGACACTCGCTACCTGCGCGACGCCCATGCCAAAGCCCATGGCTGCGTGCGCGCCGAGTTGAGCGTGGACGGCGACCTTCCCGCTCAGTGGCGCCAAGGGGTATTCAGCGAACCGGGTAAAACCTGGCAGGCTTGGATGCGGCTCTCTAACGGCAATGCCTACCCCCAGTTCGATAACATTTCCGACGCACGCGGCATGGCGATCAAGCTGCTGGATGTGCCGGGCACGCCCTTGCTGGCCAGCCAACAGGCGCGCCATGAGCAAGACTTCGTCATGTTCAACCACCCCAACTTCTTCGTCAGTGACGTGGCAGAGTACCGGCAGAACATTGCCGCGCAAGCCGAGGGCAAGCGCGCCATGGCCTTCTTCCCGTCGTGGGACCCGCGCACCTGGCAGATCCGCCATGTGTTCATTGCCTTCGCCACCCTGAGCAAGGCGCCCGACTCCCCGGCCGACGCCACCTACTACTCCGTGGCCCCCTACCGTTATGGCAACGCCAACGCCAAGTTCCGGGTAATTCCCGAGCCGTCGGCGTGCCCTGCCTACAACCTGCCGGCCATGAACCGGGACCAGCCCAACTTCCTCCGAGGCGCGTTGTATCAGCAGTTGTCCACGGACCGCCAGCCTGCCTGTTTCGCCTTGCAGGTCCAATTGCAGGACGCCAACCGTTACATGCCGCTGGAGGACACCAGCGTGGAGTGGAAAGAAAGCGATTCGGCCTTCCGCACTGTGGGCCATCTGCGCCTGCCACCGCAGGACTTCGACACGCCGGAGCAGAACCTGGCCTGCGACAACATGCGCTTCAGCCCCTGGCACGGCATCGAAGCGCATCAGCCGCTGGGCGGCATCAATCGCCTGCGCAAGGCGGTATACGAAGCCGTGGCCGACTACCGCAACGCCCGCAACGCAGCCCAACAGTAGCAGCCGGGGGCCGGCCTTCCGGCGCTGCCGGCCAACGTTGCACTGGCGTCACAGGCTCGCCAGAATGGCACCTTTCAACCTGTTGACCGGTGCCAGCATGATCGAAGTAACCGAAGTGTCCATCGCCCAGTTGCGGGCGGCGCTCGAAGCGGGGACAACCACCGCCGTCGAGCTGGTGCAGGCATACCTGGCCCGCATCGAGGCCTATGACGGCCCGGCCACTGCCACCCGGCTCAACGCGGTGGTGGTGCACAACCCCGAGGCGCTGGCCGAAGCGCAGGCCAGCGATGAGCGTCGGCGCCGTGGCGAAACCCTCGGCCCGCTGGATGGCATACCCTACACCGCCAAGGACAGTTACTTGGTCAAAGGGCTGACCGCCGCGTCTGGCAGCCCTGCCTTTGCCGACCTGGTGGCCTATCGCGATGCCTTCACCATCGAGCGTTTGCGCGGTGCAGGGTCGATCTGCCTGGGCAAGACCAACATGCCGCCCATGGCCAACGGAGGTATGCAGCGGGGCGTATACGGCAGGGCCGAAAGCCCTTACAACGGTGATTACCTCACTGCCCCATTCGCCTCGGGATCCTCCAACGGCGCCGGCACGGCGACTGCAGCCAGCTTTGCCGCCTTCGGCCTGGCCGAAGAAACCTGGTCCAGCGGTCGCGGCCCGGCCTCGAACAACGGCTTGTGCGCCTACACGCCTTCGCGCGGAGTAATCTCGGTGCGCGGCAACTGGCCGCTTACGCCCACCATGGATGTGGTGGTGCCGTTCGCGCGGACCATGGCCGACCTGCTGGAAGTGCTGGACGTGATCGTGGCCGTGGATACCGATACCCGTGGCGACCTCTGGCGCTTGCAGCCTTGGGTGCCCATTCCATCCGTAGCCGACGTGCGCCCCGCCTCTTATTCGGCACTGGCCGCTGAACAGGGCGCGCTGGCCGGCAAGCGTTTCGGCGTACCGCGCATGTATATCAATGCCGACCCGCAGGCGGGCACCAGCGAAGCGCCGGGCATCGGCGGCCCTACTGGGCAACGCATTCATACGCGGCCTACGGTGATCGACCTGTGGGAGCAAGCCCGCCAGGCTCTGGAAGCTGCTGGCGCCAAGGTAGTGGAAGTGGACTTCCCCCTGGTGTCCAATTGCGAAGGCGACCGCCCCGGCGCGCCCACGGTGTTCAACCGAGGGCTGGTATCGAAAGAGTTCCTCCACCACGAACTCTGGGATCTCACCGCCTGGGCGTTCGACGATTTCCTGCAGGCCAACGGCGACCCGAAGCTGAACCGGCTGGTAGACGTCAACGGCCCGCTGATCTTCCCCCACGACCCGGGCACCCTGCCCAACCGTGAGGGCGACCTGGCGGCCGGCATGGATGAATACGTGCGCATGGCCGAGCGCGGCATCACCCCGTGGGACCAGATCCCTACCGTGCCCGACGGCCTGCGCGCCCTGGAGGCCACCCGCAAAGCCGACCTTGAAGATTGGATGGCAGAGCGAGGGCTGGATGCCGTGGTGTTCCCCACCGTGGCCGATGTTGCACCCGCCGATGCCGACGTAAACCCAGCCGCGGCTGACATTGCCTGGAGCAACGGCGTATGGGTGGCAAACGGCAACCTCGCCATCCGCCACCTCGGCGTGCCTACCGTGACAGTGCCCATGGGGCTAATGGCTGACATCGGCATGCCCGTAGGGCTGACCTTCGCTGGCCGCGCGTACGACGACACCGCGCTGTTGCGTTTTGCCGCCGCGTTCGAAGCCACCGGCAACCGCCGCCGCATCCCGCCGCGTACGCCGCCGCTTGCCTGAGACGGGCGCTGAACCACCGTTTTGCCTACGCTTGCACGACAACACTGGCCATGATTGCCGAGGTAGCTCAATGCAAATGCCTGTAAACCGTTTCAAAGCCCGCTTGGCGTCCCGCGAGCCGCAATACGGCCTGTGGGCCGGTTTCGCCAATGGCTATGCCGCCGAAATAGCGGCCAGTGTGGGCTATGACTGGCTGCTGATCGATGGCGAGCACGCGCCCAATGGGGTGGCCAGCGTGCTGGCCCAGTTGCAGGCTGTTGCGCCGTATGCCAGCGCGCCGGTGGTGCGCTCGGTCAACAGCGACCCCGCGCTGATCAAGCAGTTGCTGGACATCGGTGTGCAAACGCTCATGGTGCCCATGGTGGAAACGGCCGAGCAGGCACGGGCCATCGTGCGTGCCATGCGCTATCCACCGGCAGGCATCCGCGGCGTGGGCGGCGGCCTCACCCGCGCCACCCGCTGGGATGGAGTGGACAATTACCTGGCCACCGCCCATGAGCAGCTGTGCCTGATTGTGCAGGTAGAGTCGCGCCTGGGCGTAGCCAATGCCGCTGAAATCGCTGCGGTCGAGGGTGTGGACGCGGTATTCGTAGGGCCCGCCGACCTGTCTATCGGCCTGGGCCACCCGGGCAACCCGCTGCATCCAGAGGTGCAGGCGCAGATCCGCCACGCCATCGACGCCACCCTTCACGCCGGCAAGGCGTCAGGGATCCTCGCGCCAGTGGAAGCCGACGCGCGCCGCTATCGGGAATGGGGCTGCAACTTCATTGCGGTGGGCATCGACATCAGCCTGCTGCGCACCGCCGCTCGCGCCAACCTTGCGTTGTACCGTGACGAGGAATTACCGACGGTATCTTCGAGCACCTACTAAGTGCGCAGAACGATCCAGCATGGCCTTACCGTGTACCACCGCCTATGAATTGGTCCGGGGTGATGGCAGGGAGGCCAAGCGGGGGCGCTTGCTAACGCAAGGAAGTCAGGACCTGAAGAAGGCGGGAATAAAATTGGTAAAAGCTGGGCATTGCATCCGCCAGCCGCTCGCCGTCGAAGTTATTGCCTGCAAGCCAATGAATGAGCGCGTCTGCAGTGGCTTCGGTACCAAGCACTGCAGCAAGCATCGCTTTGGCCGAATTGGGGGAGCGATCATTGCCCGGTAATTCCTCCAGTTGCTCGCACCCTTGGTAAGGATTGTCTTTTGCCGCGCAAATGAACCAGGCCTCCGATTTAGGCATAGGCAGCATTGCAACACCACGATCGAAACCTGCCCGGTCAAAACCAGCCTCAATTGAATCGAGTTTGGTCTCCCATAGCGTGCGATCCGAGGTATTGGTGCCGTCTGTATCACGAAAGAAAACCGCGACCACAGCGTCGTTTTCCAGACGCTCCAGTTCCAACGCCGCCTCGCCAAGCATCCAGGCACTGATATAGAAAAAACCGGTTTCCACCGGGCGCTTCCTGCCTGCGAGAGCGAAACGGCGCTGACGCTTACGTTCGGCAGCCTTATCGGCAAGGGCGGATTCAGAATGATAGTGGTAGGTGTCGGGGCAGGCGTCTCTAGGGCTATACCCTAATACCGCATGAATCACATTATCAACAACGATTGCCAAAGGGCCCAAGCGATAATCTACGCCCCTGCAAGCTGAAGTTGATAGAGCACAACACCCCAGATCGCTTACGCCTTCTCCACTAAATAACACATGCATTCTACTGCCCAGCCTCTAGGCCAGATTCTTCGGCATCCAGGCGATGGCACTCGGCGATCAAGGCGCTAAGGCTAGTATCAACAAAAGCTTCCCCTGGCCCCATCACACCCAACTTGGCTCTCATTCGGGGAAGTGCAAAAAGTGGGCGACTACATGTGGAACCGCCCGTTGAACGGTACACGAAGCGAACCGACTCCGCAGCTACATCATCGTCCAGATAGTTCAGGATCATTGGGCTATGCGTAGTTACAATTACCTGATGAGGCGAATTCTGCAACAACTCCACCAAACGCTCCACTATTTCGGGATTCACTCCATTTTCAACTTCATCAAAGATTAGCAAAGAGGGCTCGGTCGCTGACTGGGCAATGATGGCCAATATCCGCAACAGGCCATCATTTATATGTTTTGCCTCGGTTTCGACCAAGATATCGCCATACGACTCTATCACCTGCAGCTTTTTCCAGCCTGCGCGCTCTTGCTTTACCTTGAAATCCACAACGGCGGGGTAAAACCCTTTCAGTAGCTCAAGTAATTTTTCCCTTTTTTCGCCCTTGAGCGAGTAAAGGAAGGAAGCGAGCTTCTCCCCACCGGGACCGACATCATCGGCCGTGTCTCTCAACGAAGAGCGCATCAAGTGAGGAGACAGCAACTCTAGTGATTTGATCCTCAGCATGGCCTGCTTTACTTCAAGCACTTCCGGCGGCAACAGGCTTTCCTTCAAACCGGTCAGTATGGAGCCGTTGTAAATAAAATCTATCCGCTCCGGAGCGCTATCGCCAATGTAGTACCTGCCCCGGTGTACCCTAAACAGCACGGAATCATCGCTATCCCGTTCAACACGTTCGGACGTGCAGCTATTGGAAAACCTGTTATAGGCACCAACCCAACGGTATTTTTCCCCTGAAGAGATAACAACATCCAAGCCGAGTGCAATGTTCGAGGAATGCGTGAACTTGGAACCAAGATCCGTTGCAGACCATCCCCTTTTCTGCAACCATTGCTCCACATCGCCACGCATGATATGCGAACAAAAATCAAGCAATTGCAGTATCGTACTCTTGCCTGCGCCGTTCAGGCCAACCAGGCAGGTAAACCGGCCAAGATCATCAAGGGTAAAATTTGCCAGCGACTTAAACCCCTGAGCTCCGAAAGCAGTGATCATTGTTTATCCTTGAGTTCGAGGCAGCGTTCAGCTCATTAGTTGCGATCATCCTACCTTAAATCACGAGTGGTCGGCCACGCTGCCCCGATCGTTACGCTGTTGACCTGCCACCCAAGTCTGAGCCCTCTAACCTACCCTCGCTGTCATGAATGGGGCTTTTACACGTGGATCCTTGCACCGGCTCAGCGTGCAGGTAACCTATGCCTGTGTTCGGGCCAGTGCTGGCCCATTGCATAAGGAATGCACCGTGGCATTGCGAGTATTGGTGGTAGGCGCGTATGGGAATTTTGGGCGGATCATCAGCAACCACTTGAATCGTATTCCCGGGCTTGAGCTGGTGATCACCGGCCGGGACCCCCGTAAGCTCGACGCCCGCCTTCGCGAGCTGGAATTGGCATCCGGCGTTCGCCACGCCGGATGGTGTGGCGATGTACTGCTTCCCGGTTTCGCCCACGCCTTGCCCGGGTTGAAGGTCGATTGGGTCATTCACACCGGCGGGCCGTTCCAGGGGCAGCTTTACAGCGTTGCCGAGGCCTGCATTGCCGCCGGGGTGAACTATTGCGACCTGGCGGACTGCCGGTCTTTCGTCAACGGTATCGGCACGCTCGATGAGCAGGCACGTAACGCCGGCGTAGCGATACTGAGCGGTTGCAGCTCGGTGCCAAGCCTTTCGTGTGCCATTCTCGACCACGCCAAGGAGCGCTTCTGGCGAATTGACTCGATCGAACATGGCATTTCATCCTCAGCCAAAATGCCTGGGCTCTCGACCGTAGAAGGAGTGCTGGCCTACGCGGGGCGGCCAATCACCCAGTTGCGCGGGGGTAGCGTTTACCCGGTGACCGGCTGGCTGGGCCTGACGTTCAAGCGTTTACCCAAACTGGGGTGGCGGCTGGTCTCCAATGTGGACGTACCTGACATGGATATTCTCGCCAGCCGTTACGGCGCACGTCGGCTTGCCTTCAAGGCGGGGCCGGGCCTTATGCTGGGCGCAATCGCCAATGGGTTATTGGCCATGGCCATCAAGGCTGGATTGCTAAGCAACCCTCTTCGCTGGGCAAGGCGCCTGCACCGCCTGGGTACCCGCTTCGAAGGCCTGGGCGATGGCAAAAGCGCCATGTACCTGGACGTAAGCGGCGTAGGCACGAACGGGCAGCCGGTGTTGCTCCAGTCACAAGTGACCGCCTACGACGACAAGGGCCCGGAAATCCCTAGTTGCGCCGCTGTTGCGTTGATGATCAAGGTTGCTGCTGGCTATCGTCCCCACCCGGGCGCGCGGCCCTGCGTAGGTGAAATCACCTTGAACGAGTACCTCGATGCCATCGCTGCGCCCGAACAGGTGCGCTTCGACCTCCGCTACACCCGGCAGCGGCCCTGACATGATTTACCTTTGGGTGAAGTACCTGCACATCATCGCCGCCGTGTTTCTGTTCGGTTTCAGCATGGGTTCGTTTCTCTACCTGATCGCCGCACGCCGCACCGGCGATGCCAGGCTGGTCGCCGGTGTAGCGACATGGGTGGTGCGGTTCGATAACTGGATCACCACCCCTGCCGGTGTGCTGCAACTGGCTACGGGGTATGCGCTGGCCAGCATGGCTGGTTGGCGCCTGAGTCAAGGCTGGCTACTTGCGGGCCTGGTGATTCTCTTCAGCGTAGGAGCACTTTGGCTGCCAGTGCTGATGCTGCAAAAGCGCATGCAGCAACTTGCGGCAAGCGCTGCGCTGTCGGGTGCCCCTCTGTGCGAACGGTTCGACATGCTGTATCGGCGCTGGTTCTGGCTGGGGGTGGCGGGCTTTGCCGGCATGTTCCTCATTGTGCTGGTGATGACCACCAGAACGCTGCCCTGGGCCTGGTAGCGCACAAGCCCCGGGGCTCACATCGGTGGGGTAATCCCGTCCTTGCCCACCAGTACCGATTGCGCCTGAGCACCGCCGTGGTCATCCGGCACGGCGAACACGATCACATGAGCCTTGGCGGGCGCGCTGGCGGTGAGCAGCGAAGTGTCCGCCGGGTCGATGCGCACAATCGGCACGCCGTCCGGCACCACGATGGTTTTCTCGCCGTCGGGGTAGGTGACCGTCAACCGGCGGCCTTGGGCAACCTTCACCGCGCCCACGGTTCCGTTGGTCATGGTGGCCTGGGCGCCTTCGGCGCTTTGCCATGGCCGGTGCCCTTCGCCGCTGCCGCGCAGGCTGGGCGCGAATACGTGTACCTCCAATGCCTTCAGGGTGCCGTCGGGTTGCGGGACTGCGGCGGTCCCGATGTAGCTATCGGCCGTGATGTCCGCAGGGCTGGCCAATGCGATGCTGCGCACCGTGGTTTGCGGCGTGAGCGCCACGGTGATGGCCTGGCCGGCGGCGGTGGTCATTCTCAGCTGGTTGTTGTCTACCGCATCCAGCGTACCGCGGACCTTTTCAACCATACCCGGGGGCGCGGCCAGGGCCGCTGTAGAGAGCAACAAGGCAAGCAAGGGGGCCAGACGCATGATCTTCCTCTTTCGAATATGGCCGAGGGCTAGGGCTAGCCCCTGTCGCCAGTGATACGCACCAACTCGTCACCTTCGAACCGCAGGTAGTGATACATCCCCGAATTGGGGCCGTAGGTCCACTCCTCCACGGGCAGCTCCAGCCGACGGCCAGCGCCAGCGCTCACACGCACCGAGCCCTGAGGGGAACGGCTGGTGGGCTCGCCACATTTGCGCAGCACCTCGCCCATGCGGTCGTGAACAGAAATGAGCGCACTGTTGCAGCGTAGCGTGTCATCGGCCCAAGCGAAGCCGGCGCAGAACAACAATGCGCTGGCGAGCAGGGAAAGAGAGGGCTTCATGAGTCACCGGTCAGGTCAGGAACACCACGCCATCTTAACCGCTACTGCTGCTGGCTTCAGCTTTGGGCGACATTCACGCCCGCACCGCTTGGTAAAGCGCGCGGATCAAATCCGATTGGGTGATGATCCCCACCAGCCGCTGCCCTTCGTCGATGATCGGGATGTGCCGATGGCCGTTCTCGGAGAACACCGGCACCAGGTCGATCAGCAAGCGGTCATGGCTGGCCACGCGAACGGTGCGGGTCATGATCTGGCCAACCGTGCGTGCGTGCGCAGGCTTGGGGCGCACCAGCGAGCGAAGGCGCCAGGCCATGCCCTCGTGCACGTCCAGGTCGATCTGCCGCATAAAGTCGGCAACCGTTACGATGCCCAGCAGGTGCTGACGCCCATCCACCACTGGCAAGGCCTTGATCCGGTGCTTACGCATGAGGGCCCAGGCGTCGCGCAGCGGCATTTCCACCCGCGCGGCCACCGGGTTTGCGCTCATCACGTCGGCGCAACGCACCTTGCCCATGGTGCGCTGATAAGCCAGCGCCTCCACTTCTTCGAGCAGGGCCTCGAGATCATCCCGACTGATGTCCAGCACTTCATTGTGGCGGGCCAGCACGGCGTCGAGGTCACTGCGCTGCAACCGGGTGCCCCCCTCGCCCGCAGCCGGTGCAGGCGGCGCGGCTCGATGAAGGTGCGGCCAGGGGCGACGGGTAAGGTTGTTGTACAGCAGGCCCGCGGCCACCAGCAGCAGCGAATCGAGCAGTACAGGCGTGACGGCAAACATGAACCGGTCGCAGCCGGTCAGCACCATTAGCAACGCCGACGCGCCGCCCGGTGGGTGCAGGCAGCGCAGGGCAAGCATCACTGCAATCGCCATCCCCACCGCCAGCCCAGCAGCCAGCGAGGCATCGGGCACCCACTTCACGCAGGCGATGCCTACCAGCGCCGACAGGGTATTACCGCCCACCACCGACCAGGGTTGTGCAAGCGGGCTTGAGGGCACCGCAAACACCAGCACCGCGCTGGCCCCCAGCGGTGCTACCAGGGCAAGGGCTAGCAGGCTGTGTTCATGGGCCAGGCCACCTTCGACCCAACTCGCGGCCAGGAAGGCTACCAGCAAAACGCCTAACGCGGCGCCGAGGCTGGCCCGCAGTTTTTCGCGACGGTTGATGGGTTGCGGCGCAGGCCACAACGCCCGGGCCAAAGCCAGCAGGCGCCACTGGCGCGAGGGAGGTTGGGGGTGTTCGGGAACAGGGGCAGGCATAGGCAACCAACATGAAAGACGAAGACAACCGGGGAGAGCCGCCAGTGGACCTGGCTGTGCCGGCGTAGCGGCGGGGATTTTAGCGTGGATGGAGATTGTCGGCACCTGCCGGGCTCAGTCGCCGCGCTATGCATTTCCCGCCGCCCGGATTCAGGAGCCGGCGAAACTGGCGAAACCCTCAGCGGGCAGTCGCGGTCAGCACCACCACGGCGATGCGCTCGGCGGTGGCGTAACCTTCCAGCTCCAAGTCTTCGCCGAACACATCCGGGTCGATTTCTTCGTAGTGCCAGTCGCCCTCGAAGCCTTCGAGCACCTGGCGAGCGCCTTCCAGGAACGGGTCCTGGCCCTTGACGATGGCCACACCGGTATACAGCAATACTGTTCCGCCAGTGGCCAGGCGCGGCAGTGATTCGGCCAGGATGCGCAGGGACAATGCACTGCCGAGCCCCGCGCCGCCGTCCCGGTAGGCCCGGCCTTTCGGGTCCTGCATATAAGGCGGGTTGGCGACGATAAGGTCGAACACCCCCTCTACCCTGCTCAGTACATCGCTGGGCTGTACCTGCAAGTTATCGGCCCCGGCCAGTTGCGCATTGATCCCGGCCAGGCGCAGGGCGCCCGGGTTGATGTCGGTTCCCCATACCTGGGCGTTCGGGCATGCCTTGGCGATCACCAGCGCCCCCGCACCGCTGCCAGTACCGATGTCTACCGCCCGCGCGGGCGGCGCGGCTCGTTGTGCCAGATGCGTCTGGATAGCGCGCGCGAAGCGGTAAGTGTCTGGCCCGAAGAACACGGCATCGGCAGCGTCTGTGGGGTAGCCCGAGTGCAACAGGCGTTGATCGCCCAAGGTTGAGCATCGCAGCGTGCTGCGCCAGAAGCCGGGGGTATCCGCCACTATCACGCCCTCGGCACGCAGAGCCTCCAACAGCGCGGCGGGCAGGAGGCTGGCCGCAAACGGGCGGTTCCAGCCAAACGCATCGCGCAAATCCGAACCCGGGCCGGGATCGCGATTCAGGTTGCGTTGGTGAGTCAAGGGCGTCGGGGTAATGAAGCGGTAACGCTGCTCTGCCAGGTAGCGCCCCAAGGCAAAGATGGCGCCGCCCTCTTCTACAGGCGCCAACCCTTCAAACACCTGCGCCATGGTCATCGGCCTACCCCCGGTTCACCGGCCAGTTCGCGGGCATACAAGCGCGTGGCATAAAGGCCCGCCGGGGTAGCGTGGCATTGGGGCGACAGGAAAGGAATCAGGCGCTCCAGGCGTGGCAATGGCCCGGGCTCAGCGAGGGCTGCCTGCACCTGGGTGCGCTCTTCAACGCTGGGGCCGGCCGCCTGAGCCAACGAGGTGGCCAAGGGGTGCTGCCGAAACTTCAGGCGGAACGGGTTATCGGCCCCGCGGCGCTGGTTATTCTCAGGCACATACCCATCGGCGATCCAGTCAGCCAGCAGTTGCTTTTCGTAGGCGCTGAACACGCCGAACATCGCCGCGCCCGGGCCATCGATCAGCTGCCAGAAGCGGCTTTCGCCTGGATCAGCCTTGCGCTTGATCCACCCCTTGCGCTCAAGCGCCGCAAGGAACGGGCGAATGCCCCCTGGCTCGGCCAGCCATTGGTTCACCGTTCTGCCTTCAACCTTGCAGTAATCGGAATGCATATGCTGGGCGAACACCTGCTTGCGTTCGAGCATCGCGACCAATTCTTCTTCGAGGTCGAACGCCGCGATGGCTGCGGTAGTACCCGTGCCCAATTCATTGAGCTGATAGCCGGCACGCACGCGCCGAATGAAATCCTCTTGCCCAACCGTGGGCATCAGTTCAAGCAGGCTGTGGGCGGCCTTTTGAGCATGCCCGGTACTGGCGTTATCAATGGTGACGTGCAATGTGAAGTAATACGGGTCGATCCCTAGCTCGTTCAGCTCGAAGGAGGTGATCAACAGGTGCAGCGGCAACTGTTCGTAGCCCAGGTTGAAGCCGATCACTTCGGGCATCAGGTCTTTGCCGAGCGCGCCAAGCGCCAGTTGGATGGCACCCTGCACGTAGCAGTCATCGTCCAGATCGGCGTGCGGCTCGCACTCCAGGTCGGCGATCAGTTTGCGGTACAGCACCACATGGTTCTGAGCAGGCTCGCCGTCGCCCAGCTCTTCGAGGTAGGTACGGATCAGCCCATGGTAGCGGCCGTCAGCCCAGTGGCTGAGCGTGCCGTACAGCCACGCACCGTCCACCAGCTTGGTGGGTGCCACCGCCCGCAGGAAATACAACGCGTGGGCGCGGCAGGTGAAGAACCGTCGCGGCGCGCCCTCGTGGCGTGCTTTGAGGTAACTGGCGTACTGCTCTGCCACACGGGCAGCATTGTCGGCCACCCACTGCTCGAGCGTATCGAAATGCCCGGGCAAGCCGCCCGGCACTTGCGCGGCTTCTTCGAGCCGGTCGCTCAGGTAGGCTCGCGCTGCGTCAAGCGTGTCGCCTTCAGGATGACGCATCAGGGCTTGATAAAGGTCCCTCGCCGGCGTGGTAGCCGGCAAGGCATGGGAGTTCGAGCAGACAAGGTTTTGCAAGGCAGTCATAGAGCAACTCGAATACGCTTTATAGTGCACGTTCGAGCGCCGCCGCCCTCAGGAATTCCTTGCCCGGCGACGATGGCGGATGAATGGCCGCTTCTCTTTCGTTCCGTGATTACTCGAAAATAGCCACGGCGCGCACGAACCCGGCGCTGGCTTTCTTGATCTTGTAAGGGAAGCAGCTCACGGTAAATCCAAAGGCAGGCAGCGTGTCCAGGTTCGCCAGCTTTTCCATCTGACCGTAGCCAATATCCCGGCCCGCCTTGTGCCCCTCCCAGATGAGCGAAGCGTCGCCGGTGGCGGCAAACCGCTCCCGCGTGTACTTGAACGGCGCGTCCCAGCTCCAGGCATCGGTGCCTACCACGCGCACGCCGCGGTCCAGCAGGTAAAGGGTGGCCTCGCGCCCCATGCCTACGCCTGCATCCAGGTAGCCTGGCTGGCCGAACAACGCCCCGGCCCGGGTATTCACCAGCACGATGTCCAGCGGTTGCAGCGTATGGCCGATACGGGCAAGTTCCGCCTCCACTTCGGCAGCCGTGACCACGTGGCCGTCTTCCATGGCACGGAAATCCAGTTTCACCCCCGGCCGCAGGCACCAATCCAGGGGCAGTTCGTCGATGCCCCAGGCGGACGTGCCTCCATCGGTGGTGGACGCGTAATGCCAGGGCGCGTCCATGTGGGTGCCACTATGAGTAGTGATCTGCAGACGCTCGGCGGCCCAGCTTTCGGCCCCCGGCATCTGGTCGATGGTGAGGCCGGGGAACATGGCGGCCATTTCCGGCCAGCCTTGCTGGTGGTCCATGTATTCGATGTGCGGCAACAACGGCGGTGGGTCGGTGTAAGGGTTATTTTCAAGGGTGACGGACAAGTCAACAAAGCGACGTTCAGACGTCATGTCACTGAACTCCATGCAAGGCGCGTTTCGACGCCGGGGTAAGGTTAAGGGCATTACGCACCAGCGCGCTGGCGGTGCCATCGTGACGCAGGCCCAAGGCTCTGGCCCGCGGTGCCCGCAGCACGGGGTAGGCGCCAAACAGGCGTTCAAGCTCCGGGTCGGGCTCATAACGCAACCGTGCGCGGCCCGCCTCACCGTAGCGGTCGGCTAGCGCATCCACTACCTCGGCGATGGACAGCCGCAACACGGGCAACTGCCACACGCGGCCGGCATCGGCTGGCACGCCTGCAACTTCGGCGGCGCGTATGAGGTTGTCGGCGCAACAGTTCACCGACATCCACCAGGCCGTGGCCTGGGGCGATACGGGGCAAGTGTACGGTTGCCCCGCCGCATAGCTGTGCAACAGCTCACTCATGAACGCCGAGCGCAGGCCGTTGGGTGCCGGCGGGCGAGCGACGATGCCGGGCAGGCGCAAGGCGCGGCCATCCACATCACCCCGCCGGGCGAGGTCTTCGATGGCGATCTCGATCATGCGCTTGTGCGCGCCGTAGCTCAGCGCCGGATGGGCCGGCGCCTGTTCGTCCATACGCGCTGGCAGCGCCGCGCCGTATACCGCCACGCTACTGGCAAATACCAGCACCGGGACGTTGCTCGCCTGGCGCAATTGCTCGAGCAGTTCCAGGCTGGCGAGCAGGTTCACCTGATAACCCAGCGGGTAATCGCGCTCTGCCGTGCCGCCGGCAATGCTCACCAGATGGAACACCACATCGATGCCGTCGGCCAGCACGCGGCGCAGCAACGCGGCGTCCGCAACGCTGCCCTCATGCCGGCGGACCCGGGAGTCCTCCACAGCGGTGTCAAACCCGGTATCGAGCAAGCGCAGCAGCGCCAGACGCTCGCCCCGCACATGCCCCTGAGCGAGCAGGCGGCGGGTCAGCGCCTGGCCCACAAAGCCGTTGGCGCCGGTGATCAATACACGCATGGGTCGCTCCTCAGGCCTGAGCCACCCGTTGCTCGATGGCCCCGAACAGCAGGCTACCGTCGGCGCCACACGCCTCCATGCGTACGCGGTCACCGAAACGCATAAAGCCGGTGACAGGCGCGCCGGACGCAATCATCTCGATGGCGCGGCGCTCGGCAATGCACGCCGAGCCTACGTCCCGGTTGCGATTGGAGACGGTGCCAGAGCCGATCAATGTGCCGGGGCCAAGGCGGCGCGTGAACGCGGCGTGGGCAATCAACTGATCGAAACCGAAGGTCATCTGGCCGCCGTGGGGGTGGCCGAACCATTGTTCGTTCCACTCCACCCGCAACGGCAACTGCACCCGGCCGTCGCGCCAGGCATCGCCCAACTCGTCGGGTGTAACGGCCAGCGGCGCGAAGGCCGAGGACGGCTTGGCCTGGAGGAAGCCGAAGCCGGTAGTCATTTCCCGCGGCGCCAAGGCACGCAGGCTCACATCGTTGAGCTGCAGGATCAGCTTCACATGGCCAAGCGCGTTTTCGGCCGGGCAGCCCAGCGGCACCTCGTCCACCAGCACGGCGAACTCACCCTCGAAGTCAATGCCGTGGCTTTCGCTGGGCAGCCGAATGTCGTCGTGCGGTCCCTGGAAATCATCGCCCGCGCCCTGGTACATCAAAGGGATGCGGTCTGCACCTTCGATAGGGGGAAGGTTGAAGGCTTTTTGCATCAGCTCGCCATGGCTCATGAAGGCCGAGCCATCGCACCATTGATAGGCCCGGGGCAAGGGTGCCATGGCCTGCCGCGGCTCGAAAGCGAACGCACCCGAACAGGCGCCGTGTTCCAGTTGCGCGGCCAGGGCCCGTAAGGCCGGCTCGCATTCATCCCAGCGCTCGATGGCCTGTTGCAAGGTTGCGGCAATGGGGGCTGCATCCACCGCCTTTGTCATGTCACGGCTTACCACTACAAGGCGCCCGTCGGCGCGGCCGTTTTTCAGCGTTGCGAGTTTCATCGGGCAACCTCCACGTTAACCAGCTCATCGGCATAGCGGCCATCGAGCAGCACGAACAGCATGCGAGCAGGCTGCTCGGTCCGGTTGCTCCAGGCATGGTTGGTGCCGCGCTGTACCACCACATCACCCCGCGTGAGGTGAATTTCTTCGTCGTCCAGCACCAGCCACACCTCCCCCTCCAGCACCACGCCGTAGTCGAGGGTTTCAGTGCGGTGCATCAGGGCATGGCGTGAGGTTGCATGACCGGTGCCCGCCTGGGCCTGGCCGATTTCGGCAAACGCTGCGGCGGCCGCTTCAGGCGACAGGCCGCTATGCTGGCTGTCCGGCGGAATGTCCACAACGCGCAACACGCTGCCCTGGGGGGCCGGGCCGAGCTTCAGGGGGCGGTCGCAGGGGTCCCCGGCGTTATCGATAGGCACGGGGCTTCCCTGGCTGTTCCACAGTTCATGGAACACAGTGCCGGGCACCGCTTGCAAAGGGAATACATGGGGCGTGGGTGCCGCGTCGATAGCGACAGCGCGGCCCCGGGCATCGTGCCCGGTGATCACACGCTTGAACGTAGGCAAGGCAGGCATGACGTGTCCTTGTTGTTATAAAGGGGTGTGAGTACCGGGTTGAGAGCTTCCCGGGGCGCTGCCGCTACGAACAGCGTGAAAGGTCTGATTATCGGTAGCGGGCACCTGGCTTTCCGGCACCGAATGCAAGCCCTGGCTCAACTTCAAACAGCACAGCCCGATCAGCACCTGCACCCCGGCGACCACCAGCAAGGCCATGGGCAAGCTGGCAGGCACGCCACCGGTAAGCGCGAGCACGACCAAAGGGCTGGCAAATTCGCCGGCGAAGATGGATGCGGTAAACAGCCCGCTGGCCCTGCCCCGCTGGGCAAAGGGCACCCGGACCATGATGGCGCCGATCAGGTTGGGCAGCATCATGCCTACCCCTACACCGTTCAGCGTGACCGCCGCAGCCACTTGTCCAGGGCTACCGGCCAGGGCCAGCCAGGCACCACCAGCACCGGCGCATACAAACGCCAGCAACAACGCCCGGCGGGTGTGTTGGCCCAGCCAGCGGTAGCTCAAGGCGCCAACCACCACGCCCAACTGGTTGGCCGCCATGGTGGCGCCGATCTGCGCCGGATTGTCTACGCCCAGCAATGCCAAGCGAAAGCCGCCCTGGATAGGCACAATGAACAGGCTTACCCCGGCGATCACCGCCAGCAGGTAGAACGCCTGCAAGCCGGACCAGGCGCTGCCGCCCTCCACAGGGTTGCCCGGCTGCATAGCCCCGGCGCGTGGCTCCCACAGCAGGCGCAGCACCAGCGGCAGGAAAATTACCCCGCTGGCATACAGCCAGAACGGCGTGCGCCAGTTCTGCTCACCCAGTGCCCCACCGATGCCCATGAACAGCGCGGCGGACAGCGAAGTGGCGACCATTTGCAAGGCGAACAGGCGTTGCCGCCGCGTGCCGCTGTAGTAGTCCCCCATGAGGGTGGTGCAAGCGGTCATGATTGCCGCCTCGGCCAGGCCAATGCCGGCACGGCTGGCCACGATTGCCGGCAGCGATGGCAGCCACAGAGGTAACAACCCGCACAGGCTATAGAGCATCAGCGCCAGGCACAGCAGCGGCTTGCGCCCGAAGCGGTCAGCCATCAGCCCGGCGAACGGCGCCAGCACGGCGACTACCAGCGCAGGCAGCGTAAGGCTCAAAGGCACCAGCACAGCGGCGCCCGGCACGTCGGCGAAGTGGGCCTGCATGCGAGGCAGCACGGGTGCCAGCAGCACCGCGCCCAGCACCGGCAAACAACTACCAAGCAACAACAGGGCTGACTGTGGCCAGCCGGCCACGCGCTCACCGTTCATGGGTGGCCTCCAGGGCTTTGGGTGGAAGGGGCAGACGGCGCTCGGTACGTGGTGCTTCCCGACTGGCCTGTGCCAGCGTCTGAGCCTGGCCTTGGCGGGCCTTCGGCAACAGGAAGCAGGCCAGTGCCGGCAGCAACACCAGTGCGCCCACCATGTTCAGCACGAACATGAAGGCCAGCAGCACGCCCATGTCCGCCTGGAACTTGATCGGCGAGAACATCCAGGTGCCCACTGCCACCGCCAGGGTGATGCCGGTAAGCATCACCACCCGCCCGGTGAAGCGCAGGGCCCGCTGATAGGCTTGCGACAGAGTGGCGCCCTGGCGCATTTCAGCCAACACGATGGTCATCACATAGAGGGCGTAGTCCACGCCAATGCCCACGCCCAGGGCGATCACCGGCAAGGTAGCGACCTTGATGCCTATGCCCAGCCACACCATCAGTGCCTCACAGAGGATGGAGGTGAGCGCCAGCGGCAGCACCGCGCACACCACTGCGCGCCACGAACGGAAGGTCACCAGGCACAGCAACACCACCGCGCCATACACCCACCACAGCATTTCCCGGCTAGCCTGGTGCACCACGATGTTGGTGGCCGCCTCGATCCCGGCGTTGCCCGCTGCCAACAGGAACTGCGCGTTCTCGTTGTCGTTGTCGCGGGCGAACTGCTGCACGCTGTCTACTACCCGGGCAAGGGTGTCGGCCTTGTGGTCGGTAAGGTAGGCATACAGGGTGAGCAGGCTGCAGTCTTCGTTGTACAGGCCGCGCGGCGCGCCAGCGGTGACCATGTTCAGGGTGGCCTGGTTGTTCACCAGTTCGTACCACTTCGGGCTGCCTTCGGAGAGGCCTACCAGCACACGGCGGTTGAGTAGCGCCAGCGAGTTGGTGGAATCCACGCCCTCCAGCCCGCGCAGGCGCCAGTCGAGCTGGTCGACCCGGCGCAGGGTGTCGTAGCTGGAGCAACCACCTTGCGGGGTTTTAACCATCACTGCGAACACGTCGCTGCTGGCGCCGTAGTGGTCGGTCATGTAGGCGCTGTCACGGTTGTAGCGTGAGTCGGCGCGCAGTTCGGGCGCGCCGGCATCCAGGTCACCGACTTTGAGGTGCAAGCTGGTGAGGTAGCCGCCGATGGCCATCACTGCCGCCACCGCGACCGCCGCCATTGCCCAGCGCGGGTGGGTGAAACGGTCCAGGACCGCCCACAGCCCCTTTATCTCCCCGTCCTCGGCCGCGCTTTCGCCGCGCAGGCTGCGTTGCGCCGCATGAGCGCTCACGCCCAGGTACGACAGCAGCACCGGCAGCAGAATCAGGTTGGTGAAGATCAGCACCGCCACGCCCAGGCTGGCGATCAGCGCCAGGTCCTGAATCACCTGGATCTTGATCACCATCAGCACGGCAAAGCCCACTGCGTCACACAGCAGCGCGGTAAGCCCTGCAAGGAACAGGCGGCGGAAGGTGTAGCGGGCTGCGACCAGGCGATGCATGCCTCGGCCTACGTCCTGCATGATGCCGTTCATTTTCTGCGCGCCGTGGCTGATGCCGATCGCGAACACGAGGAACGGTACCAGCACCGAGTACGGGTCCAGCGCATAGCCGAGCATCGGCAACAAGCCCAGTTGCCAGATCACCGCTACCAACGAGCAGCACAACACCAGCAAGGTGCTACGCAGGCAGCGGGTATAGGCGAACAGCACCACGGCCGTGATCACGATGGCGGCGGCAAAGAAGGCAAGGATCTGCACCAGCCCGTCGATGAGGTCGCCCACCACCTTGGCAAAGCCGGTGATGCGCACCTCGGTATGGGCGTTTTGGTATTTAGCCCGCAGCGCTTCCAGTTGGCTGGCAAACGCGTGGTAGTCCAGCGGCTTGCCGTCAGCGGTGGTGGTCAGCAGCGGTACATACACAATGCTCGAGCGTTGGTCGAACGCCACCAGTTGGCCGATTTCGTTGGAGCGCTGCACGTTTTGCCGCAGCGCCGCCAGGCTGGCCGCCGCGCCGTCGTAGCCGTCAGGGATCACCGGGCCGCCTTCCAGGCCCTCTTCGGTCACGCCTACCCAACGTACCGACGGCGTCCAGAGGGAACGCATGTACGCGCGGTCCACGCCGGGAAGCAGGTACACCTCGTCGTTGAGCTTTTGCAGGGTGGCCAGGTAGCCGGGGCTGTAGATATCGCCGTCGCGGTTGGCCACACTGATCCGCACCGCGTTGCCCAGGCCCGACAGCTCCTGGCGGTGCTCCAGATAGTTGGCAATGAAAGGATGGCCAGACGGGATCATCTTCTCGAAGCTGGCATTGAGCGTAAGCCGCGTGGCCTGCCAGCCCAGCAGTGCCGTGACCAGCAGGCACAGCAACAACACCAGCCGCCGGTGGTTGAACAGTGCGCGCTCCAGCCAGGAACCGGACGCTGCGTCGAAGTCTTCCAGGCGCCCGCTTTCAGGGCTGGCGCCGGTGGGGGAATGGCTCAGCATCGGTTACTCCGTAGAAGGCTGGGTGGCTGAAGGCAAAGCAATGCGGGCCGGGCCGCCGAAACCTACGGCCACCAGGTTGCCGTCACGGGCCTCGATGGCCGCGGTCAAGGGTGGCCCGGGCTGGCTACCCAGGGGCCGCGCCACGCCCTCTGCGCTGACTTGAAGTAGCCCGCCGGCCTGATTGATCACCAGCGTGCCTGCAGGCCGGGACACCAAGGCGTTCACCGAGACGGTAATGGGATTGGTCAGGGTGTCGAACTGTTCGGTGCGGGGATCGAACACCAGCAGGCTGCCACGCAAACCGCCCAGCAAAATGCGCTGGTCCGGCAACGCGCTCAAGGCAAAGAAACTGCCTTCGTAGGGGGTGGGTACCGCGTCGAAGTGCGCGCCGTCGTCTGCCGAACGGAGGAACAAGCCTTGCTCGCCAGCGACGTACAGGGCGGCGCCTTGCCGTTGTACCGCGTACAGGTGCAGCCCTTGCGGGTTAGGCAAGCGGCCCATCCAGGACTGCCAGGTCGCACCGCCATCTTCGGTCGCCATGGCCAGGCCGTAGGCGCCCACCACCACACCATGGCGGGCGTCACTGAAGTTCAGCGCCAGCCACGGCTTGTCGGCGCCATCTGCCACCAGCCGTTTTGCGGCGCCCAGCCGGGCCTCGTCGCCGCTGGCCTGAGCGGCGTTCAGCTCCAGCCGCGCTGCCTCGGTGCCGTCCAGCTGCAGGGCCCAGTGCTCCCCACCATCGTCGCTGTGCAACACCACACCCGCGTGGCCGATGGCCCAGCCCTGGCGGTTGTCGACAAAGCGAACGGCGGTCAAGGTATTGGTCACTGGCACCGTGGCCGGGCGCCAGCCATTACCGTTGTCGTCGGACAGCAGCACGGTGCCCCGCTCGCCCACAGCCACCAAGCGGTCGCCGGCGCGGGTGATGTCCAGCAACACGGCATGCAAGCCCTGAGCGGTGGCGGGTGCAGGCGCCGCCGCAGTGCTGGCAGCCTGTACGGGGCTTGTGACCAGTGCGCCCGCGAGTACGGCAAGGGCGATCAGCCTGTTGGCGTTCATCTCAGCGCACGCCTTCGCCGGCGAGGGCATCAGGAGTGAACACGCTGTCCTTGTAGGCATTCACTACCCGGTACTGCTCACTCTTGCCGGCAAAGATGTCACCGGTAAACCAGGCGCCCGAGAGCAGGTCGTAGAAGCCGTTGGTGAGGGTGACCACGCCTGGCAGGTCTGGCAGCACTACCGGAGTGGTCCAGAGCGCCTTGGCCAGCTGGTTCTGCGCATCGTAGCGCTCGCCCAGCACCGCAGCCCAGGTGTCTTCGTCCACGTAGTAGGTGCTGCGCGGCATCACATGGCGCTTACCCGCCTTGAGGGTGGCTTCCACTACCCACACACGGTGCAATTCCCAGCGCAGCGCGGAGGGGTTCAAATGGTGCTCGCCCAGCAGGTCGGTAGGGTTGGCGGCCGTGAACACCTTGTTTGCGTTGTAAGGGATGTAGAGCTCCTTCTTGCCTACCAGCTTCCAGTCGAAGCGGTCCAGCCGGCCGTTGAACACATACAGCTCATCGAAGCTCATTACACCGGCCGTGGCCGGGGTAGGCGTGTCGCAGCAGGCGTTGGGCAGGCGGCGCACCCGGCGCTGACCTGGCAGGTAGGTCCATACACCGGCATTGTCGGCGTTGATGTTTTCCCGCCCGGTGATGGCCTCGCCGGCGCGCAGGGGCGGGCCATCGTTCACCATGCGAATCGACCAGAAGGTGCCGTCCTTCTTGCCGCCATCAGGCAGGTACCACGGCATTTGCATGTCCGCGCGCGAGTCGTTGGTGAGTACGTGCTTGCCGTCGGCGGTGGTCAGGTACTGGGTGAAGTTGGCGTGCCAGGACGCACCGCGCCAGCGCAGCAGGTGGTTCCACATCACCTCCACCCCTGCCTTGGGGATCGGGAACGGAATACCGCCCTGGGCGTTTTCGGGCATGGCGCCGGCAGAGCCTTCGGTCAGCTTCGCGCCTGTGGCGTTGGCATAGGTAGCGTCATACACCGCCTGGGGCGCGGCGGCGGTGCGGTGGGTGGCATACACGTCGAGCTTGTAGCTGTCAGGGTACTTCTTGAGCATGGCCTTGGTGCCTTCGGACAGTTTGTCCGCGTACTGGGCCATGTTCTGGGCAGTAATGGTCAACAGCGGCTTTTCGCTTGCGAAGGGATCGCTGCGCTTGCCATCGCCGCCACCGGCCTGCACCAGCCCGCCGGTCCAGGCCGGGATGCTGCCGTCGGCGTTGCCGGAGCGCTCGGCGCCCAGAGGCGTGAGGGTGGTTTTCAAGGTGTCGGCTTCGGCGGCGCTGACGGCGGCCTGCACCGGATTGGCCAGGCAGGCGGCAGCCAGTAAAGCGACCGACAAGGCACTCAGGCGGTGGCGAAGGTTCATGGACAATCCCCTTTATTGTTAGAAAGTACGGCTGACGCTGAAGGCCAGGAAGTCACGGTCAATCAGGCTTTGTTCGAAGGTGTAATTGCTGCTGGCGTCCAGGAAGGTGTCGCTGCGGCCGTAGTAGTGCGTGTAGGTCAGGCCCACGTTCCAGGTATTGAGGTAGTTGCCCTTGATACCAATGTTCAGGTCGCCGCCACGGTTGGCGCCAAAGCCGGTGCCCAGTGCCATCGAGGCACCGTGGGTGTAGCTGGCACCGATCGGCACACTCACGTCCCAGCCCGGGAAAGCCTGGCGGTACATGGGCTCATACACGGTGCGCAGGCTCCAGGCGTCGCGGTCGGCGTTGGGGTCTACGGCGTCGGCATTTCGGGTTACGCTGAGCACGCGGTTCCAGGCGATTTCGCCCACGAAACTGGCTTCCTGGGACACAAACGACGGGCCCAGGCTCGCTAACCATGAGAGGTTGGCGTGCAACGTATGGCCGGTGGCATACACCGCGTCGTCGGCGTCGTTGGATACGCCCTCGCCCGCTATCAGGCTGTGCTGGAGCGTGGAGGCCAGCGGCTGGTGCCAGCGGGTGGACAGCTCGCCCGCGATGTTGAATTCCTCCAGGGTGGTGGAGAAGCTCGTGCCCACTGCCTCGATCCCTTCCGGGTAAGCCCAGTAGTAGTTACCGGCGTAACCGCTCACCGGGTTGAGGTTGGCGAAGTCTGGCCGCACGATCAGCTGCGGGCTTTTGTCGTGGAAGCGAATGGCATAAAAGCCGAAGTCGTAGTTGTCGGTGCGCCAGCGCAGTTGCACCCCGCCCTGCCCCCCGTCCTTGGCCTGCTTGGTACTTCCACGGTAGAACGCCAGCGGCGCGGCCCCGGGGAACAACGGTGCGCCCACGAACAAGCGTTCGTTGCCGTCAGCGAAGAAGTCGTCGGTAGAGAAGTAGCTTCCTGAAGCCGGCAGACGGTTGGCTTCCCACTCGAACTGGTAATAGGCGCCGATGCTCACGTCGGGCGTGAGCTGCAGCTGGCCGGACATCTGCTTGACCGGACGGATCAGTTCCTTGAACTGGGTATTGGGCACCGACAACCCCTTCACCACGTCGATCGGGGCCATGCCGCCGGCAATGCCGTTCATGCCGTAGAACAGGCTTTCACCCCACTGCATGGCGTACTGGCCCAGGCGCGCGGAGGCCGGCATTTCGCCCAGGTCACCTTTGGCGAACACGAAAGCGTCAAGCAGCTCGGCCTTGCGCCCGTGGAGGGTGCGGGTGGCGTCAGGGAAGTCATCACCGTCGAAGCTGTTGATGCGATCGGCGGCGTTGTTGTCGGTGTTGCGGTTATAGGCATCGTCGTACCAGGCCGCGCCGCTTATCCGGGCGCCGACGTTCTGGTAGGTGATGTCCATTTCCGACAGCACGTCCACACGGCTGGAGATCAGCCCCTTGTCGAAATTGCGGTCGCCGTCATCCAGGTTCAGCGAGGTGCTGCCTTCGGTCAGCCGGTCAGACTGCCCCTCGGTACGCCAGGCGGCACTGTACTTGAGGGTGTTGTCCCAGCGAATGCGCAGGTCCGGGTTGCCCGCGTCGAACTCGAATGCCTGGCTGTGCCCGGACGTGCCTAACAGGGCGACCGCCACCAGCGCGGCGGCCGGGGTAAGCGCGCAGCCAGCCCCTGCCCCGCGCAGCCCGAGCCGCGCGGCGGATATACGAAGTGCCATGGTGATTCCCTCGTTTTTTTATTCTTTTAAGGCTTTTCACCCTGTGGGAAGCGGGCGCCAGCTCGCGAATAGATTTATGGCCCCATATTCGCGAGCTGGCGCCCGCTTCCCACAAAGCTAGGCTGCCAGGCTCTCAGGCGGCTCAGACAGGCTGCGCGGTGAGCTCCAGCATCCGTTTCACCAGCCCTATCCGGTCGAACGCCCGGTCCTGTTGCATTTCCTTGTCGCCGGCCAGCACCGATTGCTCGCTGATGAACTTGCAGCGTTCGAAGCGCCGCGCCATGAAGCGCTGAAGTTGCTCTTCCAGGGTGCCGCCGGCGGTGAGCTCCTCGCCCAATACCACAGCGTCTTCAATGGCCATGCCAGCGCCTTGGCCCAGGTGGGGTGTGGTGGCGTGGGCGGCGTCGCCGATCAGCAGCACGCGGCCGCTGTACCAGGGCTCGTCCACGAACACCACTTCCATGGGCTTGTAAACCACTTGGCTGCTGTCCACGATCTGCTCGCGCAGCTCGCCGATGATCCCGCCAAAGCCGGCCAGCCGGGCACGCATCTGCTCGGCCAAGGTGCTGGCGTCCATCCAAGGGTTTTCGGGTTCATGGGAGGTCAGGAACAGGTACATCAGGTCGCCGGCCAGTGGCACCAGCCCGGCGTTGCCGGCAGCGCTCTGGAAGTTGGCCAGGTGGTCGATGTGCGGCGCCCGGGGGAAGTTGTGGCGCCACACGGCTTGCCCGGTGAAACGCGGCGTGTAGCGCTCGCCGAACAGCAGGCCGCGGATCTGCGAGTACAGCCCATCGGCGCCGACCACCAGGTCGTAGCGGCCGCTGCTGCCGTCGGTGAACAGCACATCGACGCCGTCCGCGTCCTGGTTCAGGGTTTCCACGGCCAGGCCCAGGCGGATGTTCGCGCCCAGGTTGGCGGCGGTGTCGCTGAGCACATGGTGCAGTGCCAGGCGCGAGATACCCACGTTCGCCGGGTACTGTGGGCCGGCCAGGCGCTGGCCGGGAATGCGCGCCAGGGTTTGCCCTTCAGGGCCGTAGATGGCGACGTCCTCGAAGGGATAGGCCGCGTCCAGGTAGGCATCGAGTACGCCCAGCCGGGACATTTCCCGCACTACGTTGCTCTGCTGGATGATCCCTACACCGTACACGGTCCACTCGGGCTTGAGCTCGATCAGGTCGACCTTAAACCCCTGCCGGCGGAGCGAAATGGCCGTACACAGGCCACCGATCCCACCGCCCACGACCAGAACACTGTTCACTGAACTCATGGCTTGACTCGCTTGTTTTTATTGTGGGTCGTTGATGCCAGCCTTGGCACCGCGCCGTTTGATCGGCATTACGGCGTATCTGGCACCGATTTGACTAATCGCATGTTCGGATGGGATGTATCGCCGTTCGCGATACCTCAGCCGTTCCGTTTATTCAGGTTTCCAGCCACACGTCATCACCTTCGATGCGGTGGCGTAGCGCCGTCAGGTGCTCATCCAGGCACGGCCCGTACACACAGCGGCCATCCACCGGATCGAAGCGCGCGCCGTGGGCGTAGCAGATGATCCAGGCGCCGTCGGCCGAGAGGTAACGGTCCTTGCGGTATTCCAGCGGTACATCCAGGTGCGGGCAGCTGTTGCGATATACCCGCACCTGGCCTTGATGCAGCAATGCGAACACCTGATCGTGGCCGGCGCCCCAAGGGTCGAACCCTCGGGACTGGCCTTCGCTCAGCTGCGCCAGCGCACACAGGCGCGTTGCCACTGCCATGGCGCTTAGCCTTGCTTGGGTGGCGGGCCGCTCGGCGCCCACTTCTCACGGCTGGATAACAGGAACAGCTGCGAGTTATCCGCGGACATCGGCGCAAACCGCGCAGCCCAGGCATCGTCATGCTTGTCCATGTCGGCGTCGTACTCGATGTGGCATCCCAGCGGGCTGTTGAAGTACCAGAACCAGTTCGAGCCGAACAGGTGACGCCCCGGCCCCCAGAAGCTGGTCCAGCCCTTGGCCGCGAAGCGTTGGCCCGCGAGCAAAACTTCAGTCCCGCTGCCCATATGGAAGGTGAAATGCTCGCACCCTTTCATATGCGGCGGAGTTTGAATCATGAACAGGCAATGGTGATCGTCCGAGCCTGCCGGGCGCATGAACGGCCCTACCCCCTCGAAGGTGTCGGTGATGCGAAAGCCCAGGCGATCGGCATAGAACGCGCCGGCCTTGGTGGAATCGGGCACGAAGTACACCACATGGGACAGCGTGCGCGGCTTGGCTTCCATGTCCGGGGAAATACCTACCTGGTTCAGCGGCCGCTGGGGCTCGCTGCCAGGGGCGTTGGTGAGGTCTGCCGGGGCGCTGAACGGCCGCCGCTGCGCTACCTGGAACGCAATATGAAAGCCCATGTCGTCCACGCTGTGCAGGCTGCCGTCGGCATCGCGGCGTACTTCGCGGTCACGGGCCAGTTCGTCCTCGATGGCCGCCAGGTCTTCTGCGCTGGCCACTGCATAAATGGTTTCACGCAGCGACGGCGCCGGGCCGATGGCCGGCGGCAGGCTCGCATCATCGGCCCGGCGAATGATAATGGCGGTACCGTCCAGCGCTTCGAATCGCCCGCCGTTGCCGTCCAGCCCTACGGGGTCCAACCCGTAGTCACGCAGGCAATCAGTACAGGCCTGGATGTCGTCGACACCGAAGACCAGTGCGTCTAGGCCGATGATATTCATACGAACCACTCCGTTCTTGTAATTGGAATCGGCGCCTGGCCGACTTGGAACAGAGCCTGAACGGTGGGCGATCAGCTGACCAATCGTGTGTAAGGATGCGATGTATCGCGTGGGGCGATACCTGCGGCAAGCCGCTGACCCAACCCGAAGGAGTAGGCGCCACTCTGCTAACCGCTACGCCCCAACGAAATCAACCTAGTGCCCCACGCGATACCTCCTATCCCCGGATACGATTGGCAGCGATACCCCGGCCTTCCTTATGGTGCAGGGATGGCGCGCCTGCCTTTTCAGCGCGCGGCCCTTTCGCAACGCACAAGGACAACAAGAAATGTTCAAGTACTTCCCCACCAATTACGTGTGGAACCTCTCTGTAGACCTGGCCATTGAAATGGGCGCGCGCATGGGCGAGATCGAGGAGATGTGCGCGCCGCTGCAAGAAGCCGCCAAACAGCCGGACAAAGCCGGTACCGAGGCGTTCCGCGAAACCTGGGCGAAGATGGCCGACAAGCTGTGCGGCTTGGCCGAGGAAGACGAAAGCGCCGGGCGGTTGCTGTCGGCTGGCGAAAAGTATAATCGCGCGGCCACCTACTACCTCACCTGCGAGCGCCTGCAGGCCCACGGCGCGCCAGGGCGTGCGGACTTGTACCAGCGTTTTCTCAGCACCTTTGCCCGCGGCATTGCGCTGTCGAAAGAGAACTGCGAGCGGGTGGAAATCCCCTACGAAGGCGCTCACATCTCGGGCTTGCTCGTTCGAGCCGAAGGCGTGGACGGCCCGGCACCACTGCTGGTGCAGGTGAACGGCCTGGACTCCACCAAGGAAATGAAATACCGCGTGGGGCTGCCGGCATGGCTGGCCAAGCGTGGCGTGTCCTCGCTGATCATTGACCAGCCAGGCACCGGCGAAGCGCTGCGCCTGCACAACCTCACCGCCCGTTTCGACAGTGAACACTGGGCCAGCCGGGTGGTGGACTGGCTGGAAACCCGCGCGGACGTAGACCCCAAGCGCATCGGCATGGAAGGTGTGTCGCTGGGTGGTTATTACTGCCCTCGCGCCGTGGCCTTCGAGCCGCGCTTCGCTTGTGGCGTGGTGTGGGGCGCCAACCACGACTGGCGCGACGTGCAGAAGCGCCGGCTGGAAAAGGAAGGCGACTTCCCGGTACCGCACTACTGGGCCCACGTACGCTGGGTGTGGGGCGCCAAGGATCAGGACGACTTCATGGCCATCGCCGAGAACGTGCACCTGGACGGCGTGCTGGATCGCATCAAAGTGCCCTTCCTGGTCACCCACGGCGAAAAAGACTCGCAGATCCCGCTCAAGTGGGCACATCGTACCTATGAGCAGCTGGTCAACAGCCCTCGCCGGGAGTTGAAGGTGTTCACTGCCCGTGAAGGCGGCGTGCAGCATTCCAGCTTCGACAACAGCATAAATGCCGGGCAATACATCGCTGACTGGGTGGCTGAAGTGTTGGGCGGACGGGTGGCGTAAGGACGATCGATTGGCGGGCCTCGTTCGCAGGCTGGCGCCTGCTCCTACCAGGCCGGCGCTGGACCTGTGCGAACGGTCGTCACCGCGGACACTCGGCATTCACCCAGCCTCTTGGGTCTGCTAAGGTGGCGCCCCTTATTCATGCCAGCACACAGGGGGCCCCTTGGCCGCGCTCGAAACCCTCACCGCCGACCTTTTCGAAGTGGACAAGCGCCTGTCGCTCAAGCCCGTCACCGATTTCAACGCCTACCTGCGCGAGGCCTTCGGTGACGGCCCTTGCAGCTGCGTGCGCTGCCAGCAAAACGGCGGCAATGACAGCGGCTACACCCTGCGTCATACCTTCATGTTCTCGGGTGCCCAAACCCACCGCCGCTTCGCCAATACCAGTGCCAGCGACGTGCTGTTGATGCTGAAGAAGGCGTGGCTGTCCTACACCAAGGCCGAGCTGCCTGTTACCGGCGCGCTGGACGTTGATACCGTACAAAGCTTCGTGGAGCCTGGCCTGCATGAACGGCTGCTGCCGTTGTTACAGGCCAGTGGGTTGGTCAGCCAGGTAGACGGCGAGTTGATGTTGAACAAGCCGGTGGAAGGGTAAGGGCGAAGCACGTGCGGGAACGGATTCGGGTCTAGTAGTCCATCTGACGTGGGCCTGACCTGCCGAGGCTATCCCTTTCAATTTCGACCATGGTAACCAGGCTCCCAACAGTCTTCGCTTGCGCTACCATGTCATCCGAGAGAACTACGTCGAACTTATTCTCTATACTTTTTATTATCTCCGTGAGGCTGACTATATCCGTCAGCCTATCTGTAAGAGCGGTTTTACTAGTTATAGCGCTGCCAAGTTTCGCTATGAAAAGTTCTTGTATATCTGATTCCAGGGACATGGCTCTTCTCCTCCGACGTGGTAGCTAGATCCTGGCCTAGCCGCCCGCTCCATAACACTGGCAACTCTGCCAGGTTTTCGCGCCGCCCGTCGCCTCACCCCTCATCCATCCCCAACGCCTTCAAGCGCCGATAAAGCGTGCGCTCACTCAGCCCCAAATGTATCGCCAGCGCCTTGCGCGAACCGCGAAAGCCAGCCAGCGCCTGGGCAAGCTTGTGCTGCTCGCTGGGCAGGGATGCCAGCGTCGGCTCGTCCAGGGGCAAGTCCCGCCGGTGAATCACACCATCGCTGGCCATCAACTGTGCGCGCTCCAGCACATTGCGCAGCTCTCGGATGTTTCCTGGGTAGTGATAGGCCTGTAGCCAGGCCATCGCGTCGGGGGCGACCCGCCATGGCGTGCCCTGTGCCGTGCGGCGAAGAAGGCTGTCGATCAGCAAGGGGAGGTCTTCGGCGCGCTCGCGCAAGGCCGGCAAGCGCAAGGTGAAGGCATTGATGCGGTAATACAGGTCCTGACGGAAGCTGCCGTTGGCCACCATCTCTGCCAGCGGCTTGTGGGTCGCAGCTACCAGGCGAAAGTCCGAATGCAGGGTGCGCAAGCTACCCACGGGCCGAAAGCTGCCTGATTCGATCAACCGCAGCAGCTTGGCCTGGGTGGCCAGCGGCACTTCGCCGATCTCGTCGAGGAACAACGTGCCACCATGGGCAGCTTCGGCCAGGCCCGTCTTGCGCGTAGCGGCGCCGGTGAACGCGCCCTTTTCATGGCCGAACAACTCGCTCTCGAACAGGGTCTCGCTCAACCCCGTGCAGTCGACCACCACCAAGGGCCCGCCTGCCCTGGGGCTGGCCGCATGCAGGGCGCGGGCGAACAGTTCCTTGCCCGTGCCGGATTCACCCTGCAGCAATACCGGGATTTGCGATGGCGCGGCCCGTTCCAGGTCGGCAAGCGCACGCTGGAAGGCGGGTGCGCGCCCTACCAGGCCGTGCTCACTGGGCTGGGCCGCCGCCACCGCCAGGGAACGCAGCCGCTCTACGTAACCCAGCAACTCCCCGCCCTCGCCATACAGCGGGCGCAGCTCTACATCCACGTGCTCTGGCCCGCGTGGCGTGTGGTGAACATGCAACACACGCTCCGGCAAGCGTGTTTCCCGTGCCTTGCGCATGGGGCAATGCTCGCCGGCACGGTCGCAGGGCACGTTGTAACCATGGGACACCTGGTGGCAGGTGTGGCCGATCGGCGCCTGGCCGCGTTGGCCGAACTGCTGCCGGTAGGCGCGGTTGGCAGCAACGATATGGTAGGCCGTGTCCAGCACGATGGCAGGCAGCGGGTCATGTTCCAGGTAGGCGTTCAACGCCAGTGGGTCGAAGGTGGCCACGGGGGCTCCAGCAGCAGGCAGGCCGGGAAATACTGCCATTGACTGCCACCCACTGCCAGCACCGCTGACGAACGTGGCAGTTCCACGGAGCGGAGTAGCCGCGTGGCCCAGCAAATACTGCCTTGGCGCGCTGGCACGGATATTGAGTTACCCGACCATTGGCTGCGGTCGCCCTCGCCGTTTTGGAGCCCTCATGATGCACCTGCAAACCGACGCCTACCGGGTGGAAGCGTTCTTCGACCAGGCCACGTCCAGCCTGAGCTATCTGCTGCTCGACCGCGCCAGCCAAGCCTGTGCGCTGATCGATGCCGTGCTCGATTACCAGCCCGCCACTGGCCATACCTCTTCAGTGAACGCCGACAGAATGATTGCGCGGGTGGGCGATCTGGGGGCCCAGGTTGAATGGATACTCGAAACCCATGTGCATGCCGACCACCTGAGCGCCGCCAGTTACCTCAAAAAGGCCCTGGGCGGGCGAATCGGTATCGGTGCGCGCGTGGTCGAGGTGCAGGCAGCTTTCAGCCGCTGGTTCCCAGGTGCTGCCGAAACAGCCACCTTCGACGCCCTGCTCGGCGACGGCGAAAATCTCAAGCTGGGCGACCTCTCGATTCAGGTACTGCACACGCCCGGGCATACACCGGCGTGCGTTACTTACCTGCTCGACAACCCCGAACAGCCCCTGGCATTCGTGGGCGACACACTGTTCACCCCAGACTACGGCACTGCTCGATGTGACTTCCCGGGTGGCGATGCCCGCGCACTGTACCGGTCGATTCAGCGGTTGCTCTGCCTGCCCGACCACACCCAGCTGTTGTTGTGCCATGACTACCGGCCGCAAGGTCGTGAGCTGATATGGCACACCACGGCGGCCGAGCAGCGCGCAGGTAACCTGCACGCAAACGCCCGCATCGGCGAAGAGGCCTTCGTGAACATGCGCATGGCGCGCGATGCCACCCTGGCAATGCCGGCCCTCATGCTGCCCGCGGTGCAAGTGAACCTGTGCGCCGGCCAACTTCCTCCTGAGCAAGCTAACGGCCTGCGTTACCTGCGTATCCCCCTCAATGCCTTCAAGGACACCCCATGACCCACACGCTACCGGTTCACGACGTGGTAATCGTTGGCGCAGGCGCCGCGGGCATCGCGACCGCCGCCAGCCTGCTCAAGCGCGTCCCCGGGCTGGACGTATTACTGATCGACCCTGCCACCGAGCACTTCTATCAGCCGGGCTGGACCCTGGTGGGTGCGGGGGTGTTCAAGGCGGCCAGCACCCGCCGCGAGACTGCCACGCTGATACCCACTGGCGCGAAGCTGCTGCAAGCCGCAGTGATCGGGTTCGACCCTGCCAACAGCCAGGTATTGCTGGCTAACCGGCCTGGCCTGGGCTATCGCCAGCTGATCGTGTGCCCGGGGCTGGTGCTGGATTGGGCCGCCATCGACGGGCTGGAAAGCACGCTTGGCCAGCACGGCGTGACCTCGAACTACCGCTACGACCTGGCGCCTTATACTTGGGAGCTCACCCGCCAACTGCGCAAAGGCCGGGCGCTGTTCACCCAGCCCGGCATGCCGATCAAATGCGCTGGCGCGCCGCAGAAGGCCCTTTATCTGGCCTGCGACCATTGGCGCCGGGAAGGCCGTCAGGGCGCGGTGCGGGCCGAGTTCCTCAACGCCAACCCAAGCCTGTTTGGCGTGGCGGCGTATGTGCCTGCGTTGCAACGCTATATCGACCGTTACGAGGTGGACCTGCGCCTTCGCCATCGTTTGGTGGCAGTGAACGGCCCCTTGCGCCAGGCCACATTCGAAGTGACTGCCAGCGATGGCAGCATCCGCCACGACACGCGCGGCTTCGACCTGCTGCATGTGGTGCCACCACAATGCCCACCCTTGGCAGTGAGTGGCAGTGCCTTGGCGGACGCCTCCGGGTGGCTGGAGGTAGACCCACACAGCCTGCGCCACCGCCGCTTCGCCAACGTTCATGGGTTGGGCGATGTTATCAATGCCAGCAACGCCAAAACGGTCGCCGCTGCCCGCAAGCAAGCCCCGGTGGTTGCCCACAACGTGGCGGCGGCTCTAGGCAAGGCAAGCGGTACGGCCCACTACGACGGTTACGGCGCGTGCCCGCTCACGGTTGAACGCGGCCGTATCGTACTGGCCGAATTTGCCTATGGCGGTGCGCTGGCGCCCTCCTTCCCCCAATGGGTGCTCAAGGGCACCGAGCCTACCCGCCTGGCCTGGTGGCTGAAGGCCCATGCGCTGCCGGCGGTGTACTGGCATGGCATGCTGCGCGGGCGGGAATGGCTGGCCCAGCCCGCGTTGGAAGCGATGCCGTGACGCTGGCCTATCTGGCCAGCGGCCTGGGCGCGGTGGCAGGCCTGGTGTTGGGGCTTACCGGCGCCGGAGGTGGCGTATTGGCGTTGCCGCTGCTGATGTTCGGCCTAGGCCTGAGCATTCCCCAGGCCGCCCCTATTGCACTGTTGGCAGTAGGGTTATCTGCCCTGCTCGGTGCGGTGATTGGCCTGCGCCAACGCATCGTGCGGTACCGGGCCGCGGCGTTGATCGGCGCCTGTGGGATCGCCACCGCGCCGCTCGGGGTGTGGCTCAGCCATCGCCTTCCCGCAGTTCCATTGGCAGCGTGTTTCGTAGCCGTACAAACCTGGGTGAGCGTGCGTTTATGGCGGGGCGCTGACCCATCGGGGCGGCCGTTAGCTCAATGCCCTTGCCGGCTGGACCGCAGCACCGGCCAACTGCACTGGACCACTTCGTGCGCGCAAGCGCTGGCAGGGACCGGCGCTCTGGCAGGCGTGTTGTCGGGCCTGCTCGGGGTGGGCGGAGGCTTCGTGATCGTGCCCGCGCTGCGGCGTTACACCGACCTGGAAATGAACAGTGTGGTAGCGACATCCCTGGCGGTGATTGCCCTGGTTGCATTGGCCACCGGCGGCGCGACCATGGCCAGCGGCGTGGGTAATATCCAACTCGCCCTGCCCTTCGCAACCGGTAGTGCAGCGGGCCTGCTGCTTGGCCGGCGAATGGCCCCCCGCGTCAGCGGCGCTGCCTTGCAGAAGGTATTCGCCGTGACAGGCTTCGCAGCGGCCATGGCGATACTGGCAAGAAGCCACGTTTTCGGCTGATTTTGCCGTATATCGGAGCGGTACGCACCGTTTGTAAATCCGATGGAATTTTGCGCGCCATACAAGGCTCCGTTAAGTCGGTAATGATCAACGGGATTGATTGGAAATGCCTACGCCAACGCTTTTCGTCATCGACTATCGCCTTCACGGCGCACCCAAGAGTTTTGTGATCCGCCTCGACCGCATGGACAACGCCGAAGCGTGGCATTGGGCCAGTTGCGATGCGGGGGTCGGGCACATACCTCGCCACCGTCACGACAAAATCAAACGCACCTCCAAACCCATGGCCGAGAAGTTCGGGATTACCGACGTGCGCTGGCGCGCGGCGGGTATGCAGCCGCCCGTAGAAGCGCCAGTGGCTGACCGCGCCGCCGGTTAGCCACATCGGGCTCGCAGTAGCAGGCCAAGACCCAACCCCGGCGAATGCAGTGCCGGGGTTTTTTACACCTGCCGATCGGCACTGGTGTTCCCCCTTTCCTGAACTACCGTTGTATCGCCGCCACTACAATGAGCGCCGAAGCGGCCGGCTGCGCCTCCACGTTGCCCCCTGCTTTGAGGAGCTACTGCCATGACCCTTATCTACGACGCCCGCGACTACGGCGCGGTTGGCGATGGAACCATGGACGATACCCAGGCCATCCAGGCCGCCATCGACGCCGCAGCCAAGACCGGAGGCCAGGTTTATCTGTCCAGGGGCACGTACGTGGTGAGCGGCGACACCTCACAGACCTCCGGGCCCTGCCTCATCCTGCCAAGTAGCGTAAGCCTGGTCGGAGACGGTGCCGGCGACACCAGCCTTAAGTTGGCGGACGACTGGAGCAAACCCGTCACCGGTATTGTCCGGGCTGCCATGGATGCACAGGACGTCGGGCTGGCTGACCTTACAGTGGATGGCAACAGCGCCAGTACCAGCGGGCGCGTGGATGGCTTCAGTACCGGCGCCGGGCCTTGGGACAGCGGCACCAACACGGGCGTGACCGTGAGTGGCGTGACGTTCACCAACTGCAGCGGCAATGGGCTGAACGCGCAACAAGGCACCTTCGCCCTGAGCGTGACCGACAGCGTAGCAACCGGCAGCGGCCTGGACGGCTTTTACGCCCACCTTGCAGGCCCTGCCGAAGGCTACGTGGACGCGGGTGGTTTTCAGGACAACCTCAGCGAAGGCAACGGCCGTAACGGCTTTACCTTGTTACTGGACAACTACCGCACCACCTTGGCCGACAACGACGCGCTGGAGAACGGAAGCCGGGGCATTCTGGTGGAAGGCCAACCGGGCGAAGCCTTCTCGGAACGAGTGGTGCTCACCGGTGGCGAAATCGCCGACAACGGCGCAGAAGGTTTACTGCTCAAGCTCACCGACTTCAGCCGGGTAAGCAACGTGACCGTGCACGATAACGGCGGCGCGGGCATCGGCTTGTATGGCTCCAGCGCCAACACGATCGCAGGCAACGTGCTGTACAACGACGCCAGCACCTTCGGCAACGCTGAAGTCGTGCTGCAGGCCTCGGACGATTCGGACGTGGGCGCCGTGGACGCTGTCACCGGCAACGTGGTGTACAACAACCTGATCGGCGGCGGCAACGCCAGCTATGCAGTGTCCGAGCGCAACGAAGACATCACCGGCTTCAACACCGTGTTCGACAACTACTTCAGCCGCTTCGGCGACCCCAGCACGGTGTTCTACGGCACTGACAGCAACGCCTTCAGCAATAACGACAACCTTACCGTGGCCGGCACTGCCGGCAATGATGTGCTGGCCGCCACGGAAGTGTCTGATACGGCGCTCTATGGCTTCGGGGGCAACGACCGGCTCACCGGCGGCCTCTACGATGACGTGCTGTACGGCGGCGCCGGGGTGGACCGGCTAACTGGCGGCGCCGGCTCGGACACCTTCCGTTTCACCCGTGCCAGCGACAGCGTACGTGGCGCCAATGACCTGATCACCGACTTCGTCGCTGGCGAAGACAAGCTTGACCTCGCCAGCCTGGGCTACAGCGGCTTGGGCGATGGCCACAACGGCACCTTGCAGCTCAGCTACAACGGCAGCCTGGGGCGGCACTACCTGCGCAGCCTGGATGCCGACAGCGACGGCCATTACTTCCAGTTGGCGCTGGTGGGCAACGTCAACGAGATACAGGCCAGCGACTTCGAAACCCTGGTGCAGGGCACCTCGGGCCGCAATACCCTCACGGGCAGCGACAATGGCGAAACGCTCAGGGGCCTGGCGGGCGCGGATACCCTCAGCGCCGGTGCTGGCAATGACTATGTAATTGGCGGCGCGGGCGCCGACCAGCTCACGGGCGGCGACGGCAACGACGTATTCGTGTTTGACGCGCTGCGCGACAGCTATGCCAACGACACCCGGGGCGTGGACAACAGCGACACGATCACCGACTTCCGCTACGACCATGACGTGCTTGACCTCTCGGCGTTTCGCTTCACCGGGTTGGGCACCGGCTACGACCACACCCTGGAAGCCACACGCACCGGCGGTGACATGGTGTTGCAGTCACTGGAAGCCGATGCCAACGGCAACTACTTCAAGCTGGTGCTCGAAGGCGTGAGCTATATCAACAATGCCGCGATCCGCTTCGGCGCCGCCACGACCACGCACTTTAATGCCGAACCCACCAGCTACGACGACTACTACATCGATGAACCCACCGCCAATGACGACACCTTGGTCGGCTATTACACCAATGACCGCCTGAACGGCCTGGCCGGCAATGACACCCTGCGCGGGGAAGCGGGCGACGACAGGCTCGATGGCGGCGCGGGTAGCGATACGCTCGATGGCGGAAACGGCAATGATCAGGTGGCGGGCGGTCGCGGTAGTGACATCTTGACTGGTGGCAGCGGCGACGATGTGCTGACCGGCGGTGCTGGCCTGGACCAGCTCACTGGCGGCTCGGGAGACGATACCTTCCGCTTCCTCGCCACCACTGACAGCTTGCGCGGGATGAGTGACGTGATCACCGATTTCGACGCCAGCCATGACCTGCTGGATGTGGCCGCGCTGGGCTATACAGGCCTGGGAAGCGGCCGCGACGGCACCTTGAAGGTGAGCTACAGCGCCGCGGCCGACCGCACCTATGTAAAAGACTTCACTGCAGGCGCAGACGGCGAGCGGTTCGAGATCACCCTTGACGGCGACCTCAGCCATGCGCTTAGCGCCGACGCGTTCGTGTTCGCGCCAGCGCCGGAGCAGGAGCTCGCCCTGCTAGGCGTGGCCGCCTGAAGCCATTCCCGGGGTTCCCCCAGCCCTACACTGTGGGGCCGGGGAAACCCGGGAATTATCCGCCGGTATCAATACCGCCAGATCACGTCCACAAACGCCCGGTGCATGTAGCTGTCCACCTGGCTGCCATAGGCATCACCCGGCTTGAACACACCACCGCGCAAGCGCACGAGGGCCGAGGGTTCGTCGATGGATTGGCTCAGCGACGCCGGTAGCAAGCCCTGCTTGAAGTAGCGGGTTACCACAAGGTCCAGCTCCTGACCCAGGTCTTTCTCGCCATCGCGCAGGGGCAGGCTGCTGCTGGACAGCAGGTCACCGGTGCCGCTGTCGTATTCGTTGTCATACGCGGCAACGCCACGGCTGGTGATGCCCTTGTCGCCGTCCACACGCCAGAAGCGGTGGTAGATCAGGCTGGCATCGTAGTCTTCACGCAAGGTCCATGAACCGAACAGGGTGGCGCTTTGCAGGTTGGTCATGTCGCCCCGGAAGGCTTCGCCGAAGCGGTGCACACGAGAGTTGATGCCGGTGTAGGTGGAGCGGTTGCTCTCCAGGCCGTTCTGCTCGTATTCGCCGCTGGCGCGGGCATAGGCCCCACCTACCTGCCAGCTCGGGTCCAGGCGCAGGCGCAGGCCCAGGTCGGTGGCCCAGCCGCTCACGTTGCTGTGGCTGGAGGCTTCACCCGGCAGGTTGCCGTTGCTGTCCAGGCTGTTCACCTTGTCGCGGTTACCCTTCAGGCCGGTAAGGCTGGCCCAATAGTTCCAAGTGTTGGTGTTGCGGCGGGCATTGTAGGCGTCGCTGCTGGCCTCGATGCCGAACCAGGTCAGGTCACCGTTCTGGGTCTTGTCCAGCGGGTCGCTGGCCTGCCCCACCCGAGCGTAATCCAGGCTGCCGTTATCGCGGGTGTGGTGCGCACGCACGCCAATCCACTGCCCCGGGTTCCACTGCCAGGAGGCATCGGCGAACAGGTGCAGGCGATCCTTGTCGGTCGGCGACAGCTCTTTCAGGTCGGTGCGGTAGTCGCTGAAACGCTGGGCCGTGCCCAGGTTGGCCTTGAGCAACGTCGTGTCGAAGGTCCACGCCAGGGCTTCGATGTTGGTGTCGCGCCATTGGCCATCGTCGTTGCGCAGGCGCTGGCGGCCGAACTTCAGCTGCTCGCCCGGGTACGGAGTAAGGCCGCGGTAGCCCACCCAGAACTCGCGCATGGCCAGGTAGCTCTTCTTCGGTTCACGGTCGCTGTTGCTGCTTTGCGCGGCTTCGCTGGTGTCCTGCTGCAGTGTGTCGGTTTCGACAATGTCCGTTGCCGTGACTGCCTGCCCCATGGCATAGGCGCTCCACGCCCCGCGCTGGAAATACGCCCACGGGCGCAGGTCCAGGCCCAGCCCGTTCACGTCACCGTGGGCCGCAGTCCCAAGATCGCGATCCCCTTCCGTTTGCGCCGTGGCCTTGATCTCCAGGCCAAACTGGCTACCGTCTGCGGTAGCGGCCATGGCGGGCAGCATCCAGGCCAGGGAACATCCAAGGCCGACCCCGGCCGAAACCCACTGCTTCATCTTCAATCCTTGTGCATTGGCAAATAGTTATACGTCGCCGGATACACTCGCGGCTGCGTGCGGCGGCGATGATAGCTTTCAGCCAGTGCAGTGCATACCCCAATTATTCGCGGTAACGGAACGTTTCCATGACCACTGACAATGTTTCGAGTGTTTGGGCCTGGCCCCTGGCGCGGTTCCGTGATGCCCTTGCGGGCCTGGAACCGGTCCCCAGCTGCGGCGCCACTGCGGCTGTGTGTGGCAACCTGGGGCTGGCGTTGATCGTGATGGCCCTTGGCAAAAGCCAGGCGCGCGAGGCACACCCGGCCCGGGAAACACTACTGGCCGAAGCACGGGCCCTGCTGCCGGTGCTCGCCGCGCATGCCGATGGCGATATGCGCGACTTTGGCCGCTTTATCGAAGACCTGCCCCACACCGAACCCGAGGATGCCCAGCGCCAGCGGGACATCGCGGTGCTGGTGAGCCGCACGCAGCAGGCCGCGCAAGATGCGCAACGGGCGCTGGAACTTGCGGTGACCGCCCTGCCCCTGGCCACCCCTAGCCTGCGCTGCGACGTGCGCGCAGGGGGCTTGATGCTTCATGCCAGCGTGCATGCCTTGTTGCTCAACCTGGCCGAAGACGCCCCCTTGCTGCGAGACCCCGGCCGCACCGACCACTATGAGGCGCAACGCGCGGCGATCGGGGATCGCGCCGATATAGCCGCCCGTGCACTGCGCGAGCGCTGCGAATGCAGTGAAGCCAAAAAGTCCTAGCGTACTGAGCTGACGCAGCGAAGCCTCCTGATGGTTATTCTTATATGGAATAAATACTTTCCATAACCTTCTTTGACGACATAACAGTTTGCCTCGCAGACTCCATTCCGCTCAAATCTGAACCGCGCAAGGGCGCACCATGGACCTCCGACAACTCCGTTACATCATCGCCTTGAACGACTATCGCAGTTTCGTTCGCGCCGCTGATGCGATGGGCATCACTCAACCCGCGTTCAGCCGCAGTATTCAAAGCCTCGAACAGGAATTCGGTTGCCAACTCGTGGACCGCGCGGATAAGGCTTTGCGCCCCACCCCGGAGGGGGAAGTGTTGCTGGCGCATGCGCGACATCTGGTTCAGGGTGCGGCCCGGCTTAGTAGCGAAGTGGGCCAGATGACCAAGCTCGATGCCGGCCGGGTACGCTTCGGTTGCGGCCCTTCGCCGGCTGCGGCCGTACTGTCCCAGGCGCTCACCCGCTTCCATCGGCAACGCCCTGGTATCCAGTTGCACTTTGTGGTCGATGACTGGGAGCGGCTCGGCCGGGCGCTGAACCGCGACGAAATCGAATTCTTCATTGCCGACATCCGGCCTTTCGAGGCCGACCTGAACTTCGATACCCAGCCCTTGGCTCAGCGAAGCGGGCAGTTCTTCTGCAGGCCTGGCCACCCACTGGCGGGGCGAAGCACCTTGAGCGCCGCCGATGTATTCGCCTACCCGCTGGCTTGTGGCCTGATCCCTCCGGGCGTGCGCAAGGTAATGGCCAACCTTTGTGGGAAGCAGGATTTCACCCCGCATTTCCAGACCGAATATTTCCCAGCGTTGCTCAGGATCGTTCAGGAGAGCGACGCCATCGGCCTGAGCGGGCAACACAACTGCGCCGACGCGATGGCCCAAGGCACTATCGAACGCTTGCACTGGCGCAACCTCCCCCCGGCGCTGGGGGCATTGCGCGCCCATTGTGGTGTGGTCAGCCGCGCGGGCTATCGCCTGTCCCCCGGGGCCCGCGCGTTTATCGAAACCCTGCTGGCCATCGACAGCGAGGTCGCTTGACCCTGTACCTGCGCCGTCGACTGCGTTCGCCTCGCGAGCGGCACGTTACGCCTCAATGAACGCAAGCAGGTCCGCGTTGATAACGTCCGGGTGGGTGGTGCACATGCCGTGGGGATAGCCGCTATACACCTTGAGCGTGCCGTGCTTCAAGAGGTTGATGCCCAGCTGCGCCGAGTCGGCGAAGGGCACGATCTGGTCGTCATCGCCGTGCATCAACAGCACCGGCACCTCGATGCTTTTGAGGTCTTCGGTGAAGTCGGTTTCCGAGAAGGCCTTGATGCAATCGTAATGAGCCTTCGCACCGCCCATCATCCCCTGGCGCCACCAGTTGAGCTTGATACCTTCGGACACCTCGGCACCGTCGCGGTTGTAGCCGTAGAACGGGGTGGGAACCTCACGGTAAAACTGCGCCCGGTTGGCCACCAGCGCAGCGCGGAAGCCATCGAACACGTCCAGCGGCAGCCCGCCCGGGTTGCTGGCGGACTGCACCATGACCGGTGGCACCGCCCCGATCAGTACCGCCTTGGCCACATGCCCGGCGCCATAGCGAGCCACGTAGCGCGCTACCTCGCCACCCCCGGTGGAATGGCCTACGTGAATGGTGTCCTTGAGCTGCAAATGGGCGACCAGCGCGGCCACGTCGGCGGCATAGGTGTCCATTTCGTTGCCGTGTGCCGTTTGAGTGGAGCGCCCGTGCCCGCGACGGTCATGGGCGACCACCCGGTAACCTTTGGCAAGGAAGAACAGCATCTGCGCATCCCAGTCATCCGCGCTGAGGGGCCAGCCGTGGTGGAACACGATTGGCTGACCGGTGCCCCAATCCTTGTAGTAGATCTGGGTGCCGTCTTCGGTGGTGAAGGTAGTCATGACGAAGCTCCTGTGTGCGCAAGGGTAGGATTCGCTGCCAGGGCAACGCCGCTGCCCATGACCACTGCCGAACCCCCAGCGTAGCGGTTGGCGGCCCAAAGAAATTGAACGGGTGTGCTATTGGTCCGTCCGGGCTCAGCCGTCGCTCAGATCGTGGCGCTTTAACTGCATGGCTTCATGGCCTTTTGCAATGCGCGCGCACGGAACTCCCGTCGCAGACACCGCCCTAAGCCTCGTCTACGTACTGGCACCACGCTAGTTATCTGGTTGAGGATGTAACTTCGATGGCTTCAAACACCCTTTCGGCCGCCGCGCAGCCTCGCGGCGATCAACGTGCGTCGGCGGCGCGGTTGATCTTTATTTCAGTGCTGGCCGCTACCATGGGTGCGCTGGCCTTCGGTTATGACACTGGCATCATCGCCGGCGCGCTGCCCTTCATGACCTTGCCCGTCGCGGAGGGCGGGCTGGGCTTGAACGCCGTGACAGAGGGCCTGGTAACCGCCTCGCTGATCGTCGGCGCGGCCGTGGGCTCGCTCGCCAGTGGGTACTGCTCGGACCGTTTCGGCCGGCGGCTTACCCTGCGCCTGCTGTCGGTACTGTTCATTGCCGGCGCGCTGGGCACGGCTACCGCGCCCTCGATTACCCTGATGGTGGCGGCGCGCTTTGTGCTGGGCATCGCCGTTGGCGGCGGCTCTGCCACAGTGCCGGTATTTATCGCGGAAATCGCCGGCCCTTCCCGACGCGCCCGGCTAGTGAGCCGCAACGAGTTGATGATCGTCAGCGGCCAACTGCTTGCATACGTTCTAAGCGCACTGATGGCCGCCCTGATGCACACGCCCGGCATCTGGCGCTACATGTTAGCAATCGCCATGGTGCCGGGCGTGTTGCTGCTGATCGGCACCTTCTTCGTGCCGGCATCGCCGCGCTGGCTGGCCGCCAAAGGGCGCCTGGACGACGCTGAAGCGGTGCTGGAACAGCTGCGGGACAGCAAGGCTGATGCCGACCGCGAACTGGCCGAACTCAAGGCCCAGAACGAACAGGCACGCCACCGCCCTGCGGTGAAGGAACTGCTGCGCCAAGGATGGGTGATCAAACTGCTGCTGATCGGCATCGGCCTGGGCTTTACCGCACAGCTCACCGGCGTGAACGCCTTCATGTACTACACGCCTATCATCTTGAAGAACACCGGCATGGGCACCAATGCGGCGCTCACCGCCACGATCGGCAACGGTGTGGTGTCGGTAATCGCCACGCTGCTCGGCATCTGGGCCATCGGCCGTTATGGCCGGCGCCACTTGTTGATGACCGGCCTGGTGGTGGTCGTGCTGATGCAAGCGGCGCTGGGCTGCGTGCTGCAGTTCATGCCGCAGAACCTTACCCAAAGCTACGCCGCGCTGGCCTGCATCCTGGTGTTCCTGCTGTTCATGCAGATGTGCATTTCGCCGGTGTATTGGTTGCTGATGTCCGAGCTGTTCCCGGTGCAAGTGCGCGGCCTGCTGACCGGTACCGCCGTGTCGATGCAGTGGCTGTTCAATGCTTCGGTTGCCTTTGCCTTCCCTTTGGCGATCCATACGCTGGGCAACCCTACGTTCTTTGTGTTCGCCGCGATCAACATCGGTTCGCTGGTATTTGTGTTCTTCTGCCTGCCGGAAACACGCGGCAAGTCGCTGGAAGCCATCGAAAAGCACATGAAAAAGGCACTGTAAGCAAAAAGAGCAAGCCCTGGGCATCGGCGGTGCTTCAGCCGCTACCCGAGGTTTGCTATGCTCGCCGCGCCAGTATCGGGCCATACCCTACACCCGAGCTGCCGCGGGCGGACAGCTGAGTCCGAACTATCCGGAGCTCTTCGTTGTGCGCCATCCTTTGTCCTCATTACGCGGGCGCTTGCTGACCCTCGTGCTGGCAAGCACCGTGCCCCTGGCCTTGTGCGCCGCCGTTGCCTTATTCATGTTACTGCGCAACGAGGAAGGCCAGGCCATCGCTCGGGCACTCGAGGCCAATCGGCAGACCGCCACCGCAGTGCAAGTCACCCTCAATCGCTCTTTCGCGGTACTGGCCGCCGTTGCCGAGTCGCCCTTGCTCGACAGCGACGACCTGGGCCCCTACAACCAGGTGCTGGGCCGGGTGTTGCCACTGATGCCCGGCTGGCATTCGATGCTGATCGCTACACCCGAGGGCCGGGTGGTAAGCCGGGTGTCGCCCCGGCCGACACTTGGCCCTACCCGTCCAGTGGAGCCCCTGAGTTTCAAGGAAATGGCCGAGCACCCAAGGCCAATCGTCGGTCAGCTGGGCAAGGGCCCCTCGGACACTTGGGCAATACCGCTACGGGTACCGGTCATCCGCAATGGTGCCCTGCGCTATGTACTTACCGCTCCGCTATTGCCGCAGAACATCGCCGAGGTGCTGGCCCTGTCGCAACTCCCCAAGGGCTGGACTGTGGTTGTGTTCGACAGCAATGGCCGGCGCATCGCCCGAGTGCCCGAGGCAGGGTTCGCCGTGGGCGACCAGGTATCGCCGGAGCTCGGCGCATTGGTGGCCAGCGACCGTAACGAAGGCACAGGTGTCAGCCATACCTCCAACGGCGACGAGGTATACACCGCCTGGCTACGCTTGCCCGACGCAGGCTGGACGGTTGCCACGGGTATCCCCACCAAAGAAGTGAATTTGAAGGTGACCAAAGCCCTGCTCCTGTATGGCGGCGGGCTGGCCTTGTCGCTGCTGTTCGCTACCGTGGCTGCGCTGCTTGCTGCGCGGCGGATCAGCCAGCCCATGGCCGGTTTGCGCAAGGCGGCGCGAGCGGTGGGCCGTGGTGAAATTCCAGAGGTGCCGAGCACACCCATCAAGGAGATCAACGACGTAAGCGTTGCCCTCGCGGCTTCCGCCGTAGCGCTCAGGGACAGTGAACGGGCCCGCGACGAAGCCGTTGCCCGGCTGGAAACCGCCCACCAGGGGTTGCTGGCGGCGGACCGGCGCAAAGACGAATTCATCGCCACCCTCGCCCATGAATTGCGCAACCCCCTGGTACCGGTCGGCCAGGCCGCGGCCTTGTTGCGCTCCGCCAGCGCCAGCCCCGCGCAACGGTCCCACAGCCTGGCGGTGATCGACCGCCAGGTGGGCAACATGGGCCGCTTGCTGGATGACCTGCTGGACGCTTCTCGTGTGAGTTTTGGCAACATCCCCCTGCGCCTCGAGCCTCTGGAGTTGAACGCCGTGCTGCATGACGCACTGGCCTTTATCAACAGCCGGGCCCGGGACAAACAATTGCAGGTGCGTGCTTCGTTTTCCGCCGACCCGTTGCCGGTGGAGGGCGATGCCTTGCGCCTTCAGCAGTTGTTCGTGAACCTGCTGGACAACGCCGTCAAGTACACCCCGGCGGGTGGCCAGGTGCGGCTCTCGCTGTGCAGGCTCGGGGATCAAGCCTGCGTGGAGGTCGCCGACAGCGGTATTGGCATCGCGCCGGAAAACCTGGCCCAGGTATTCCGCATGTTCGGCCGGGTCGCCGGCCCCGGCGTGGACGCTGGTGGCTTGGGTGTGGGCCTGGCCCTGGCCAAAAACCTCGTGGACTTGCACGGAGGCGAGCTTAATGCCGCCAGTGACGGCTTGGGCCAAGGCAGCTGCTTTACCGTCACCCTGCCCTTGGCCAACTCCACCGTGAGCGCAGTGGCTGCGGCGCCATTACCCGTTGCGCCGGCAAGCCCGGGGCGGCGCGTGCTGGTCGCCGATGACAATCAGGACATCGCCTTCACACTTCAGGCGCTGTTGGAGATGGAAAGCCATGAGGTGCGGATGGCCGCAGACGGCCAGCAGGCGCTGGACCTGTGCCGGGACAGCCTCCCGGACGTGGCCGTGCTGGATATCGGCATGCCCCACCTGGATGGCTACCAGGCTGCGGCGGCCATCCGTGCGTTGCCGGGTGGCGAAGGCGTGTATCTGATTGCCGTGTCGGGCTGGGGCCAGGCCGAAGACGTGCGCCTGGCCGAAGCTGCCGGCTTCGATCGCCACCTTACCAAGCCAGCGGACCTGGACCTGCTGCTGGAGCTGGTGGCCAGCGCCCGCCGCTGAACGTACCGCTCGTCCCTGTTTGCCGATTGCTGCAAACGAGTTTGAACTTGAGTCACGCGGGGTCACTCAAGTTAACAGCAGTACAGAAATACTTTCTTCGAAGGCCCGATAATGGACGACCCCGAAACAACCCGCGGAGCATCGGCAATTCCGGTTATGGAAGAGGTGCTGACGCTTTCTAAACGAAAGATTCACACCGGCACTGTTCGCATCGAAAAAACCGTGGAATCCCGGGATTACCTCATTACTGAGAGCCTGCGCCGCGAAACGGCTGCGGTAGAGCGGTTTCCTTGCGATACGGAAGTGGACCCGAACAACCCGCCGCAGGTAAGAACTGAAAACGGCGTGACAATTATCCCGGTACTTGAAGAAGTATTGGTCGTGGAAAAACGGCTGATATTGAAGGAAGAGCTGCATGTTCGACAGGCCGTCAGCGAAGTTACAACAAGCCAGCCGGTGACTTTGAAAAAAGAACAGCTGACTTTTAACAGAAGCGACAGCCTGGAGAACACCGACAGCGAAGAACCACAAGGGTCTTCCGCGTCTGCGCCTGACTCATCCCTTACGTGAATCGAGGTAACCATGAAGCATACTCTTGTAGCGGCATTCGATGACCTGAACACCGCTCAGGCAGCCAAAGCCCAACTGCTGCAGCTGAACATCGCCGATAGCAGCATCGAGCTCTCCACCGCTGATGCCACCGCTCAAGGCACCATGCCTGCCAGCGAAACCTCAGCAGCCACCACTGCAGACCCTCACACCGATGACGGCTCCTTTGGTGACAAGGTCAGCCATTTCTTCAGCTCGCTGTTCGGCAGCGACGACGATGGCCAGCCCCACCGCTACAGCACTGCCTATCCGGAGGCTTATCGCCGGGGCGCAACCCTGATCACCGTCACCGTTGCCGATGACCTGCAGGCAGAGCAGGTAGAGGACATCCTGCAAGCACAAGGCGCCATCGATATAGATGAGCGCGCCGCCACCTGGACCGATGGTGCACCTGGGGTGACGGCCCAGGCAGGGCTTTCGCACGTGGCAGGCACCCACCTGGACGCCGGCAGCACTGCGCCAGCAAATGCCACGGGGATGGCCCCCGACCTTTCTGGCAATACGGCAATCCCGGTAATCGAAGAGCAGCTGCGTGTAGGCAAGCGGGAAGTGAACACCGGCCGTGTCCGCGTGGTAACGCGGGTAACCGAGCGCCCGGTCGAGGAAACCGTAAGCCTGCGCGAAGAGCACGCCAACATCGAACGCCGGCCAGTGGACCGTGTGGCCACTGCCGGCGAATTGAATGCCTTCAAGGACGGCGCCATCGAGATCCAGGAAACCGCCGAAGAAGTAGTAGTCGACAAGTCCGCCCGGGTGGTGGAAGAGGTCAGCGTGGGCAAAACCGCGACGGAGCGTAAGGAAACGGTGCGCGATACCCTGCGCCGTACCGACGTGGAGGTGGAAAACCGCCAGGGCGAGCTGACCAAGGCCGCCGCGTCGTCCGAACGCAACAAACCACTGGATCGGTAAGGCTAGGCACCCTGGAGGCCTTCGCTTTTTGAAGGCCTCCTGCTCAGTAGACTGCGTGGAAGGGCCTTGCTGAAACGCTTCACCCACGCTATACCGTCATCACAACTCCAATAAAGGCGTATCTGTGATGACTCCATTGAAGCTGCTCGCGGCCCTCGGCGGGCTGGCCGCAACCACTCAGGCATTCGCCTGGGACTACACCCTCCTCGATGCCCAAACCGGCGCGAAGGCCTTCACGGTCACCAGCGCCGAGCTGGGTGTGACCTCTGGCAAACCCTTCACCGTAACGATGCGCACCCTGCATGGCGGCCGTCAGGAAGGGGTAAGCGTGGTAGACATCGACAATGGCACCCTCAAGCTGACCGTGGTGCCCACCCGGGGTATGAACGTGCTCGACGCCTCGGTGGGCAAGGTGCGCATGGGCTGGGATTCCCCCGTAAAGGAAGTGGTCAATCCGGCATTCGTCAACCTCACTGGCCGCGACGGCCTGGGCTGGCTCGAAGGGTTCAACGAACTGGTCACCCGTTGCGGCTATGAATGGGTAGGCCACCCTGGCGTGGATAACGGCGAGATGCTCACCCTGCACGGCCGTGCCGCGAATATTCCCGCCAGCACCGTGACCCTGCACATCGACGAGCAACCGCCCTACGCCATAACCTTGCGCGGCGAACTGAAGGAACAAGCCTTCAAGAAGGTCGACTTCAGCGTGGCCACCGAACTGGTAACAGTGCCTGGCAGCACGCGCTTCGACCTGCACGACACCCTCACCAACAATGGTGACTACCCCAAGGAATACCAAGCGCTCTATCACAGCAACTTCAGCACGCCCTTCCTGGAAGAAGGCGCGCGGTTTGTGGCGCCAGTCAAGCAGGTATCGCCGTTCAACGAAAAAGCCAAGGGTGATCTCGCCACCTGGGACACCTACCGTGGCCCTACCCGCGATTACGATGAAACCGTGTACAACGTGGTGCCCTACGCCGATCAGAACGGCCAGACATTGACCGTGCTGCACAACAAGGCGGGGAACCTCGGCGTGGCCGTGGGCTTCGATACCGCCACCCTGCCGGTGTTTTCCCTCTGGAAAAATACCGACACCCAAGGCCAGGGCTATGTGACCGGGCTGGAGCCAGGCACAAGTTTTTCGTACAACCGGCGTTACCAGCGGCCGCTGAATCTAGTGCCCAAAATTGGCGCGAAAGAGGTGCGTCAGTTCCGCATCAGCTACAGCCTGCTGGCGGACAAACCTCAGGTTGATCAGGCCGTTGCGTCTGTAAAGCAGATCCAGCAAGGCCGCGCGACCGAAGTGCGTGACACCCCTCTGGTAGACCTCTCGCACTGAAAAAACACCTGCGTTGCGTTTAGCGCGGTGCTTGCGCTGCGCTAATTGTTTGCTATGCCTAAGGGTCCATGGTGTTTCATCACCCGAGGGCAACGGAATGTCGGAACCGAAGAAAATGAGCGTCGGCCAGCTCACCATGCTCACCGCCGTCAACATGCTCGGCTCGGGCATCGTGATGCTGCCCTCGAAGCTGGCCGAGGTAGGGGCCATTTCGATTCTGTCCTGGCTGGTCACCGCCACCGGCTCCCTGGCCCTGGCCTACGCCTTCGCCCGCTGCGGCATGCTCAGCCGAAAAACCGGCGGCATGGGCGGGTACGCCGAGTACACCTTCGGCAAGGGCGGCAACTACATCACCAACTACACCTATGGTGTGTCCCTGCTGATCGCCAATGTGGCCATCAGCATCACTGCGGTGGGGTACATCCAGGTGCTGTTGGGGGTGGAGCTCAACTCGCTGCAGGTGGGCCTGGCGACCATCGGCCTGCTCTGGCTCACCACGTTCGCCAACTTCGGTGGCGCCCGCATCACCGGCAAGATCGGCGCCCTCACAGTGTGGGGAGTCATTGCGCCAGTGGTGTTCATTTCCACGGTGGGCTGGTTCTGGTTCGACAAAAGCGTCTACGCCGCCGGCTGGAACCCTCATGACAAAACCCTGTTCGAAGCCGCGGGTGCTTCGGTGGCTATTACGCTGTGGGCGTTTCTGGGCCTGGAATCGGCCTGCGCCAACACCGACGCGGTGGAAAATCCGGAGCGCAACGTACCCATTGCCGTGCTGGGCGGCACCCTCGGCGCGGCGGTGATCTACATCGTGTCCACCAACGTGATCGCAGGCATCGTCGACAACCCTGAACTGGCCAGTTCCACCGCGCCGTTCGGGCTGGCGTTCGCGAAGATGTTCAACCCGATGGTGGGCAATGTGGTGATGGGCCTGATGGTGCTGGCGTGCGTGGGGTCGCTGCTAGGGTGGCAGTTCACTATTGCCCAGGTGTTCAAGAGCTCGGCGGACACGGGGTATTTCCTGCCTATCTTCGCCAAGGCCAACAAGGCCGGTACGCCTATCGTGGGCATGCTGGTGCTGCTGGCGGCGCAAACCGCGCTGGGCTTTCTCACCATCAGCCCGGACTTGAGCAAGCAGTTCGACACCTTGGTCAACCTGGCCGTGGTCACCAATCTGGTGCCGTACATCCTGTCCATGGCCGCACTCATGACAATGCAGAAGGTATCCAACGTACCTCCCCGCCAGGCGTTGATGACCAACATCGTTGCCTGGATCGCCGCCGCCTACAGCTACCTGGCGTTGTACAGCTCTGGTGAACAGGCGCTGATGCTCGGGGGCGTGGCCACCATCTTCGGCTACACCCTGTTTGGCTTCGTCAACAATCGACTGATCCGCCTGGAAGCGCTCAACAACAGCGTGCCGACCCAAACGGTCAGCGCGCGCCACCTCGAAGGTGAGCCCGTGCCCGTCAACAACCTCGATTTACGCCTGGAGACGAGACCATGACCGATCACAGCCGATTGCTTGGCATGCTGGCATTGCTGGTCAGCAGTGCCCCAGACAAACGCACCGTGTTCGGCCGCGCGCTCAACCAGCTGATCACCGACGTAGAGGACCGCGCCATCAGCGTGCTGGTGTCCGAGAGCCTGGCGGATGCGACGTCAATTTTGCACTCGGACCCCGCCATCCAGTGTGTGCTGTTGAGCTGGGAGATGGACACCAGCGAGGGCAACCAGGAATGCATCCGGTTACTCACCGACCTCAGGGCGCGCAATACCCGGGTGCCGGTGTTCCTGATCAGCGACCGAAGTACGGCGTCTACCATCCCACTGATAGTGATGCAGCACGCGGACGACTTTATCTGGCTGCCGGAAGACACCAGCCGTTTCCTCAGTGGCCGCATCTTCGCGGCGATCGAACGTTACCGGCAGGCGGTGCTGCCACCGATGCTCGGGGCGCTGCTCAAGTTCGCCCGCGGTTATGAGTATTCCTGGCACACCCCCGGGCATGCCGGCGGCACAGCCTTCCTGAAAAGCACGGCAGGGCGCGCGTTCTACGAATTCTTCGGAGAAAACCTGCTGCGCTCGGACCTGTCCATTTCCGTGGGCGAACTGGGCTCGTTGCTGGACCACAGCGGCCCTATCGGCCAGGGCGAACGCTACGCCGCCAAGGTGTTCGGCGCCCATCGCACCTATTACGTCACCAATGGTTCGTCCACTTCCAACCGGGTGATCCTGATGGCCAGCGTGACCCGGGACCAGATCGCCCTGTGCGATCGCAACTGCCACAAATCGGCCGAGCACGCGATGACCCTCTCGGGGGCGATCCCGACGTACCTGGTGCCCACGCGCAACCGCTACGGGATCATCGGGCCGATCCTGCCGCAAACCTTGAGCGCGGACAGCGTCAAGGCGGCCATTGCCAATAACCCGTTGGTAGGCCCTGGAGTGGACCCGACGCCGATCCATGCGATCGTGACCAATTCGACCTACGACGGGCTGACCTATAACGTGACCCGCGTGGAACAGCTGCTGGGGCAGAGCGTAGACCGGCTGCACTTCGACGAAGCATGGTACGGCTATGCCCGTTTCAACCCTTTGTACCGCGATCGCTTCGCAATGCACGGCAACCCCGGCGATCACGACCCTTCCGGGCCAACGGTATTTGCCACCCAATCTACCCACAAGCTGCTGGCGGCGTTGTCCCAGGCTTCGATGATCCACGTGCGGGATGGCCGTAATCCCATCCCGCACGGGCGCTTCAACGAATCGTTCATGATGCATGCGTCCACTTCGCCCAATTACGCGATCATGGCGTCGTGCGATGTGAGTTCGGCAATGATGGAAGCGCCCAGCGGGCAGATCCTGACCACTGAATCCATCGAGGAGGCCGTCGCCTTCCGGCAAGTGATTTCGCGCATGAACAGCGAACTGGCCGGCCATGACGACTGGTTCTTCACCTGCTGGCAACCTCCAACGGTGGCCGTAGGCGGCCAGGCGGTTCCCTTTCATGAAGCGGACCCGGCCACGCTCAAGACCGACCCCAACTGCTGGGTATTGCACCCGAACGAGGTGTGGCACGGTTTCGGCGACATCGAGGACGGTTACTGCATGCTCGACCCGATCAAGGTGTCGGTGCTCAGCCCGGGCATGGGCGATGACGGCGAGCTGCAAGGCTTTGGCATCCCGGCGTGCGTGCTCAGCGCCTACCTGGGGCATCAGGGGATCGTGGTGGAAAAAACCACTGACTTCACCATTCTGTTCCTGTTCTCCATAGGCATCACCAAAGGCAAATGGGGTACGTTGGTGAACGCGCTGCTGGACTTCAAGCGTGACTTTGATGCCAACCTCGAACTGGAGCTATGCCTGCCCGAGCTGCTGGCGGCCAACCAGCAACGCTACACCGGCATGGGCCTGCGCGACCTGGCCGAGGAAATCTTCGCTGCAATGAAAGAGAACCGGGTCACGGCCACCATGGCCAAGGCCTTCGGCATGTTGCCTCAGGCCGAGTTCAGCCCGGTGGAAACCTATGAACGCCTGGTCAAGAACCAGGTAGAGCGGGTACCGCTGGCCGAAGCCGCCGGGCGTATCGTGGCCACAGGCATCGTGCCTTACCCGCCGGGCATTCCGCTGCTGATGCCGGGGGAGAACGCAGGCCCGGCCGATGGCCCCCTGCTCGCTTATCTACGGGCGCTTGAAAGCTTCGATACGTCATTCCCCGGCTTCGCCCATGACACCCACGGGATTGAGAGCGAAGGCGGCCGCTATCACCTGCTGGTACTAAGTTCCGCGGCCGTTAACGGTGAGAGATAGCCTGCGGCCCTGTCAGGTGGCTTTACGCCTGGCAGGGCCTGCGGATGAAAACCCTTTTTCAAAACATCCGGGCTTTGGTTCTCGCGGGTTACCGAACCCTTCACACCTTTAGAAGTGCTCCATCAATCCGGACCTGCGCCTATAAGGCAGCTCACAGGTAAACCTCAAAAAAAACGGGAAGCGGGCTCGATCAATATTCGGGGCCACTTCCCATGCGACTCTCTGTCATCAACCAAACCCGCGTGTTATGGAGCAGGTGACCTCAGGCTATTGAATGACAGGCGAACATCCTTTGCCCACCCATCCAACACAGGCTTGGCATCTTCTACTGTCATTGCCGCCTTGCTGTTTTCAAGGTTCTTGCCCGTACCTTTACGCACTACCTGCGCCACCACCTTATTGGTTCCGCCATCCAGAAATACGACTTCCGTAGCTACGGTTGTGGTTTGGTCCCGCCCGCCCGCAGCCGTATTGACCGCAGACGCAACGAGGGCAATGGGTAACACCTCATAGGGTTGGAAGCCTTCCGTTTTACTGCTTACCCCAGTAATAGCCGGGCGTACAACCAACGTACCTGGCCCCGGAGCAGCAACTACCGGAAGTGAAGCCCCCAATTCTCTTTTCAACGCCTGGTCATAATATTGAGTAATCCCTTGCAGCGTCGCCAGAGAAATCTGGGCCGTGGGTTGTGGTTTAGGGTATAACTGGCTCGGCTCTACATAAACACTGTTATAGTCTGCGACTTTGGCCTGAGGGTCAATCCACCTCGTTACGCTGACGCCTGTGGCCGATTTTGCCTCTTTCAAATGACTGTAGTCTTTCAAAAACCCTGAATATTCTTCAGGAGGCGTTGCAGTGGCGGCACAACCTGCAAGGACTGCAGCAGATATGCATAGCGAACTAACCATTACCGAAAACTTCATTCTCCAGCTCCTTGGGTGGCTTGATGGATCAGCGAACAAATCGTTTGCAGCCTATCTATATATCTATCAGGCAAGCACTATCCGCAGTACAACTGAATTCAATCGTAGGTATAGCCCAACTTTTTCTCTGCGGAAAACAATCTAAAACTCCGCGTCATGGCCGAATGCAATTAAATTGCCTTATGGCTTTCTGGCCTACAGCCAGCAAATTGCCTAGTATCAAATACGAGTAAGCGGTATCGGGGATTCGAATACGTGCTCAACCGAGCAATGCCCGGTTGTTTAGAATAAAGAAAAGGGCTCTACACCGTGAGCGTCCGCATAATTCACGTACAGCAATAACCACATGAAGCTTATGCCCTTTAGTCGTTCATGAACGTTGCGACTCTGCCCATAAATACGGCTCCCTTCCCCGCCGCCAGAAAGCGCTCTGCAAATGTTGTGGGTAGCGGATGGAAAATGACGCTATAGCGCCCCTGCCACCGGCAAAATGAAGACCTCAGGGCAATGGAGTAGCGAGTAGCCGACACCGTATCCGAGCGCACAGCGTCGCCGGATGTGAACACCTGGACGTTTCGCCTTCAGTACGTCTGGTAGCGTTCGCCTTGCGTGCCGTTGCGGTTCAAATCGCCACGGCCACCCTGCGCAACACCGACATGACCAAATGTTTGGGCAAAAGGCCTAAAGCAAACGCCAAAAGCGACGATAACTACTTCGAAGGTTATCCAGGCCACACCCGGCACCGCCAGGGCCGGAAGCCAAGTACATCACCGCTGCCCTGAGGATTTCGTCATGTCGTTGACCGTTAACA
>NZ_JAAMQU010000015.1 GCF_013522925.1 Pseudomonas japonica
AGCATTGGAACCACCTGATCCCATCCCGAACTCAGCAGTGAAACGATGCATCGCCGATGGTAGTGTGGGGTTTCCCCATGTGAGAGTAGGTCATCGTCAAGATTCAAACCCAGAACCCCTGATCGCCCTGCGATCGGGGGTTTTGTCTTTTCTGTACCCCTAAAACCCCACAGCCCCGCGGCATCACACGCCTTGCGACCCAAAGTCAGTAGTGGCATCGTCTCCCTCCAATTCTTTGTCTCCGGGACGGCGGAATGTCAGCAACCGAAGCCATTACACCAGGGTTCATGGTCATCCATGGCAACCGCCCCGATGACTTGCGCAGCCTGGTAGTGGAGTGGATGCGGCGTTACCCGCTGCGGCCCTTGCAGAACGAAGTTGCCCTGGTACAAAGCAACGGTATCGCCCAGTGGCTGAAGATGGCCCTTGCCCAGGATCCGGAGAACGGCGGCTGTGGCATTGCCGCTGCGATCGATGTGCAATTGCCCGGCAGCTTCATGTGGCAGCTGTACCGTGCCGTACTGGGAAGGGACCTGATTCCTGAAGTGTCGCCCTTGGACAAAGTGCCGCTTACCTGGCGGCTCATGCGTTTATTACCCTGCCTCGTGCTCAAGCCCTCATTCGAGCCACTGGCGCGTTTTCTCGGCGACGACACGGACATGCGAAAGCGTTACCAGCTCGCTCAACGTCTGGCAGACCTGTATGACCAGTATCAGGTGTACCGGGCAGACTGGCTGGAAGATTGGGGCAACGGCGCGTTTCAGCTTCGCTCGGCAAGAGGGGAGGCGAAGCCGCTGGCCGAGGCCAACAGATGGCAGGCTGCGTTATGGCAAGCGTTGCTCGAGGACGTAGGCCAGGAAGGTATGGCCCAAAGCCGGGCAGGCGTGCATCAGCGCTACATGGAAGTTATCACCACAGCGCAAACCCCACCGGCTGATTTGCCAGAACGGGTCATCGTCTTCGGCATATCGTCCCTGCCTGCCCAGATACTCCATGCGCTTGCCGGGCTCTCACGCTTCACCCAGGTGCTGTTGTGTGTGCATAACCCGTGTCGCCACCATTGGGCCGACATCGTCGCCGACAAAGACCTGCTCCGCCGTGAATACCGGCGCCAGCAACGCAAGTCAGGTATGCCGCTTCAAGTAGAAGCGCAAGACCTTCACCAGCATGCGCACCCTTTGCTGGCCGCCTGGGGTAAACAAGGGCGCGACTACATCAGCCTGCTCGATGAATTCGACCAGCCGGACAGCTACCGTGGCGCATTCAGCGACGGCAAGATCGACCTCTATAGCGAGAGTGACACCCCCACCCTCCTGAGCCAACTGCAGAACGACATACTGGAGCTACGGCCCCTGCGGGAAACCCGCGAGCTATGGCCTGCGGTTAACCCGGCAACAGATGACTCCATTCGTTTTCACCTGGCGCACAGCCCCCAGCGTGAAGTGGAAGTGCTGCACGATCAATTGCTACAGCGTTTTTCCGCCAACCCGGATCTGAACCCCCGGGACGTAATTGTGATGGTGCCGGATATCAATGCCTATGCCCCGCACATACGGGCAGTATTTGGCCAGGTGCCGCGGGACGACCGTCGTCACATACCCTTTACCCTCAATGACCAGGGCCAGCGCGGCCGTGAGCCCTTGTTGATTGCGTTGGAGCATTTGCTGCACTTGCCGGATAGCCGCTTCGCGGTCGGTGAAGTGCTGGACCTTCTCGACGTGCCAGCGCTACGGGCGCGGTTTGGCATACCCGAGCAATCCCTGGCAATTCTCCATGGCTGGATCGAGGGTGCAGGCATTCGCTGGGGGCTAGATGCACGGCAGCGCACGGCACTGGGGCTGCCCGAAGGGATCGAGCAGAACAGTTGGAGGTTTGGCCTGCGCCGCATGCTGTTGGGCTACGCGGTAGGCGGCGAAGCCGGCTTCGACGGGATAGAGCCATACGATGAAGTCGGTGGGCTGGATGCTGCTCTGGTTGGCCCGCTGTATGCGTTGGTCGATCGTCTTGACCATTGGTATCAAACCCTGGCTTCGCCCGCCGCCCCACAGGAGTGGGGTGAGCGCTTGCAGCAGCTGTTGGTGGACTTCTTCCTGCCGGAAGACGAACACGCCGAGTACCTCCTCATTCAATTGGATGAGCTGCGGGACCAGTGGCTGCAAGCTTGCGAACATGTGCAGCTGCAGGACGCCCTGCCGCTTACGGTCGTGCGTGAAGCCTGGTTGGTCGGGCTGGATCAGGGGAGCTTGAACCAACGCTTCCTGGCGGGCTCGGTGAATTTCTGTACCTTGATGCCCATGCGCGCCATTCCCTTCGATGTAGTGTGCCTGCTGGGCATGAATGACGGCGACTATCCCCGCGCGCAGCCGCCCCTGGATTTCGACCTCATGGCTGCGGACTACCGCCCAGGCGACCGCTCGCGACGGGAAGACGACCGCTATCTGCTATTGGAGGCTTTGTTGTCTGCGCGCCACCAGCTGTACATCAGCTGGGTGGGCCGTAGCATTCGCGACAATACCGAGCGGCCGCCGTCGGTACTGATCGGCCAACTACGTGACCACCTCGCCAGCGGCTGGCGGCTCGAAGGGGAGGAGAGCGACAGCACCGAGCTGCTCCATGGGCTCACCCTGGAGCACCCGCTCCAGCCTTTCAGCGCACGGTATTTCGAGGCCGGCCACGAAGGGCTTTTCAGTTATGCGCATGAGTGGCAGCGGGTGCATGAGCCCGTGCAAGCCCAGAGCGTGGAACAACCGCTTCCGGCGTACACGCTGGATGCGCCCATCGCGCCTGATGTGCTTGCCAATTTCCTTCGTAACCCTGTGAAGCATTTCTACACGCAGCGGCTGAAGATCTACTTCGAAGAGCTACAAGGCGCGCTGGATGAAGCCGAACCCTTCACCCTCGACGGCTTGCAGCATTATGGGCTGAGCCGGCACCTGCTCGATGCCGCTGTGCTCGCCGGCGATAGCGAGCTGAACACAGTGTTACAAGCCCACGCCCAACGCTTGCAGGCTGCGGGCCGGCTGCCTATGGCGGGGTTTGGCGAACTGCTGCAGGCCGAATTGATTGCGCCGTTGCCCGACCTGATCACACGTTACCAGGGCTTGCTGGTGCGCTGGCCACAACGGCTGGACAGCGCCCTGCCGCTTCACTTCGAAGCGCAGGGCATAGCAGTCGAAGGCTGGCTGGGCGGCGTGCACGAAGGCAGCGATGGGTCATTGCTCAGCGTTACCTTGGTGGCCAACGCCATCAACACGCGCAGCGGCCGCAAATGGCCGCGCCTGATCGAAACCTGGGTGCAGCACCTCATCGCTTGTGCTGAAGGCCTGCCGCTACACAGCGCCGTGGTGGCGACTGACACTACCCTGATGTTGCCGCCACTGGAGCAGTCCGTCGCCAGCGGGCACTTGGCTGGCCTCCTACAAGGCTGGCACCTGGGCATGGCGCAGCCCCTACCTGTCGCTGCCCGTACCGCCTTTGCCTTCCTCGACGCCAAGGACCGTGACGCTGGAATAAAAGCCGCTCAGCTGGCCTATGACGGCAGTGATTTCGGTGCCGCCGGCGAGCGCACCCGCGACATGGCCCTGGCGCGCCAATACCCGGACTTCAACGCCCTGACTCAGGACGAAACCTTCGAAGGCTGGGTAGAAACGTTGTACCAACCCCTGCATGCCGCCCCCTGGGCAGACCTTTCCGCTCAGGAGAACACCCGATGACGCGCCCCCTGGCATTGACCTTTCCCCTGCGCGGCAGCCAGCTGATCGAAGCCAGTGCCGGCACCGGGAAAACCTTTACCATCTCGGCGCTGTATCTACGCCTGGTGCTCAACCATGGGGGCGAGGCCTGCGGGTTCGGGCGGGAGCTATTGCCGCCGCAAATCCTGGTAGTGACGTTCACCGATGCCGCCACCAAGGAACTGCGTGACCGTATCCGCACCCGTTTGGCGCAAGCGGCGCAGTTCTTTCGGGATGAAATCCCGGCCCCGGACGACTTGGTGCGGCAGTTGCGAGAAGACTACCCCGACAGCCAATGGCCGGTCTGTGCAAGCAAGCTTGACGCCGCGGCGCAATGGATGGACGAAGCCGCGGTGTCCACTATCCATGGCTGGTGTCAGCGCATGTTGCGCGAGCACGCCTTTGACAGCGGCAGCCTGTTCACCCAAAGCCTGGAAACCGACCACAGCGAGCTGTTGGGCGAAGTGGTGCGCGACTACTGGCGGCAATACTGCTACGGAATGGTCGGCGACACCCTCACCTGGGTACGCGAACACTGGAAGTCCCCCGCGAGCCTGCTGGCGCGCGTGCGTGCGTTGCTGAGCGGCGCGCAGCCATTGGACGAAGCCGCGCACCCGGGCCATCACATCGAGAGCGGCTTGCAGCGCCGGCTGGAAGAGCTGTCTCGCATCAAGCAGCCGTGGGCGGAATGGGTGGAGCAGGTGCGGGCCCTGCTGCTGCAAGGCATTGCCGATAAAGCCGTGGACGCGCGCAAGCTTCAGCCGCGCTATTTCGAGCCTTGGCTGCAAGGGCTGGCAGACTGGCATGCCGATCCGAACCTCCACACGCTGGACATCGGCAAGGGCTTCGAACGTCTTACACCGGAAGGCATCGCCGAGGCGTGGAAAACCGACCCGCCCAATCATGAAGCCTTCGAAGCGATGCTCACCCTGCGTGATCGCCTCAAAGGCTTGCCGGACCCAGGCGCGGACGCGCTCCAGCATGCGGCGGCGTGGATTGCGCATCGCTTCGAACACGAGAAGCGTCGCCGCGCCGAAATGGGTTTCGACGACATGCTGCTTCGCCTGAACGCCGCATTGCGCGGCAGCGCCGGCGAAGCGTTGGCCGAAGTGATCCGCACGCAGTTCCCGGTGGCCTTGATCGACGAGTTTCAAGACACAGACCCGATCCAATACACCATCTTCGAGCGCATCTATCAGATCGCCGATAACCGCGCAGACCTTGGCATCTTCCTTATCGGCGACCCCAAGCAGGCGATTTATGCGTTCCGCGGCGCCGATATCCACACGTACCTGCGCGCTCGCCGGGCCAGTGCCGGGCGCCTGCACAGCCTGGGTACCAATTTCCGCTCCAGCCACGCCATGGTGACAGCGGTCAACCGTGTGTTCGAGCAGGCCGAGGCGCGCGAGCAGGGGCGTGGCGCGTTCCTGTTCCGCGAAGCAGATGACAACCCGGTACCGTTCCTGTCGGTGGAGGCGCAGGGGCGCAAGCAGGAATGGGTAGTACAGGGCGAGCCCAAGCCTGCATTGACGCTCTGGGCGCTCGATAGCGAGAAGCCCGTGGCCAACGGTGTCTACCGCGATCAACTGGCGCCGGCCTGCGCGAGCGAAATCGTGCGCCTGTTGGAACTGGGGAAGCGCGGGCTGTGTGGCTTCCAAGCCGGGGACGGCACACTCAGCCCGCTCGCACCTGCCGACATCGCGATCCTGGTGCGCGACGGTGGCGAGGCGCGGGCGATACGCGCGCAACTACGGGCGCGAGGCGTGCGCAGCGTTTACCTGTCGGACAAGGAGTCGGTGTTCCACAGCCAGGAAGCACTGGATGTGCTCGCCTGGTTGCGCGCCTGCGCCGAGCCGGACGCCGACCGTTTGCTGCGCGCCGCGCTGGCCAGCGTTACTCTGGCCCGCCCTTTGTCCGAACTGGAGGCGTTGAACCGCAACGAACTGGCTTGGGAAGCGCGGGTGATGCAATTCCGCGAATATCGCGTGCTCTGGCGCACCCAGGGTGTACTAAGCATGCTGCGCCGCCTGCTGCACGATTTCGACATGCCCCAGACCCTCACTGCCCGAGCGGATGGGGAGCGCATACTCACCAACCTCTTGCACCTCACCGAGTTGCTGCAGCAAGCCTCCACCGAGCTGGACGGCGAACAAGCGCTGATTCGGCACTTGGCGGAACGGCTGACCAGCACCCACGACGGTGGCGACGAGCAAGTGGTGCGCCTGGAAAGCGACGAGCAACTGGTGAAGGTGGTGACCATTCACAAGTCCAAGGGGCTTGAGTATCCACTGGTATTCCTGCCCTTCGTCTGCAGCGCCCGCCCCATCGATGGCAGCCGGCTGCCGGTGAGCTGGCACACCCCCGAGGGTGAAGTGTGCGTGTCCATGGCACCCGACGATGCCGCCATCGCTGCCGCCGATGACGAGCGCTTGGGCGAGGACCTGCGCCTGCTCTACGTTGCGCTCACGCGGGCCCAATACGCGTGCTGGCTGGGCGTTGCCGACCTCAAGCGTGGCCGCGAAAGCCGCTCGGCGCTGCACCGTTCGGCGCTGGGCTACTTGCTGGGGGGCGGCCAGCCCTTGGCGGAATCCCCTGCGCTCGGCGATTGGCTCGCCACCGTGCAAGGCGGCTTGCCCGCTTTAGCGGTATGCCCGGTGCCGGAAGCGACCGGCGAGATCTATGTGCCGCCGCGCAGTGAGCGCCAGTCGCGGCCGGCCCTTACCCCCGCGCGGCGTGCGGCGGAACACTGGTGGATCGCGTCCTACAGCGCCTTGCGTATCGCCGAAAACGTCGATGGCGGCCTGGCCCCCGACAGCCTGCGCGCGCAAAACCTGCTGGACGATGAGCCCCTCGGCAATGCCACCTCCCTGGGGCCTGCCCAGGGCCCGATCCACCAGTTCCCGCGGGGCCCTCACCCTGGCACCTTCCTTCACGGGCTATTGGAGTGGGCGGCACGCGAAGGCTTTGCCGCGCTTGCCCAGCGGCCCGCCCTGATGCGCGATACCTTGGCCCGGCGTTGCGCCACCCGCGGCTGGAGCGGCTGGATACCCACCCTTGAGCAATGGCTGGGCGGCATGCTGCAGGCGCCGCTGCCATTGGGCGATGGGCAGGAGGCTTGCCTGGCCGAGCTGGCCACGTATCGCTACGAAATGGAGTTTTGGTTCGCCAGTAGCGAGGTGGACGTTCATCGCCTCGACACCCTGGTTCGCCAGCACACCCATCACGGGGCGGCGCGCGCCGCGGCAGAGGGCGGGCGGCTCAACGGCCTGTTCAAGGGCTTCATCGACCTGTGCTTCGAACACAACGGGCGCTATTACGTGGCCGATTACAAATCCAACTGGCTCGGCCCGGACGACTCCAGTTACTCGCCGCTGGCCATGGAGGCCGCGATCCTCGAGCACCGTTACGACCTGCAATATGTGCTGTACCTGCTGGCGCTTCACAGGCAACTGAAGGCTCGCCTGCCGGGCTACGACTACGACCAGCACATAGGAGGCGCCTTGTTCATATTCCTGCGCGGTTTGAGCGCCCCTACGCGAGGCGTGTATTTCAGCCGCCCACCCCGGGCGCTTATCGAGCAGCTCGACCTGCTGTTCCAGGGCCGCCTGGAAGACGCCGGCCCGGGCGAGCAGGCCGATTTGTTCCTGGGGGCTTCGGTATGAGTGACCTCACGCTTGAACAGAAAGAAACCACTTCACCGCTGGCATCCATCGACGGCCTGTTTCGCTTGCTGCGGCTGTGGGTGGAGCGCGGGTGGCTGCGGCCGCTGGATGAAGCTCTGGTACGTTTCTTCGCCGAGCGGGTGAGCACGGCCGACCCGCTGGTATTGCTCGCCGCCGCGCTCACCAGCCACCAACTGGGCCATGGCCACGTATGCCTGGACCTGGAACAAACCCTGCTGGAGCCCGATTTCGCGCTGTCCTTGCCCCCCGAGGGGGACGCCGGCCTTTCAGGTGAAGTGCTGCCCTCCCAGGTGCTCGCCACTTTGGAACTTGCCCACTGGCTACGCACTTTGAGTGCCTCCCCCCTGGTGGCGACGGGCGCCCTTGGCGCGGCGGATTGCCCCCTCGTGCTCAATGGCAGCCGCCTATACCTGCGCCGCTACTGGAATTACGAGCGGGCGGTGGATGGTGCGTTAAGGCAGCGCCTGGCGCAGCCTTCGGAGGTTCCGGCCGACCTGGGTGAGCGCCTGGATGCGCTGTTCCCTCATCAGGCGTCCATGCCGGTGGACTGGCAGAAGCTGGCCTGTGCCCTGGCCACCCGCTCGGCCCTGAGCATCATCACCGGCGGCCCGGGCACCGGTAAAACCACCACGGTGGTACGCCTGCTGGCGTTGCTGCAAGGCCCTCGGGTCGAGGCGAACCGCCCGTTGCGCATTCGCCTCGCCGCGCCTACCGGGAAGGCCGCCGCCCGCTTGACCGAATCCATTGGCCTGCAAGTGCAGGGCCTGGACGTCGCCGACGCGATCAAGGCGCTTATCCCCACCGATGTCACCACGGTGCACCGTTTGCTGGGTAGCCGGCCCGGCACGCGGCATTTTCGTCATCACCGGGGTAACCCCTTGCCGCTGGACGTGCTGGTGGTGGACGAAGCGTCAATGATCGACCTGGAAATGATGGCCAACCTGCTGGAGGCGCTGCCACCAAAGGCGCGGTTGATCCTGCTGGGCGACAAGGACCAGCTCGCGTCGGTGGAGGCTGGCGCGGTGCTGGGCGACCTGTGCCGCGACGCCGAGCAAGGCTATTACACGCCAGCCACTCAAGCCTGGCTGGAAGCGATCGCCGGGCAAAGCCTCTCCGCGGCTGGCCTGCAGGAGGGTACTGACGCCGAGCATGCCCTTGCCCAACAACTGGTGATGCTGCGTTACTCCCGGCGCTTTGGCGAAGGCAGTGGCATTGGTGAGTTGGCCCGCTGCGTCAACCAGCAGCGGCCTGAAGACGCCCGGAAGGTGTTGAACGACCGCTCGCTGGAAGACATCGCCAGTTGCCGCCTGCATGGCGAGCAGGATCAGGCACTGGAGCGCCTGTTGCTCAATGGGACGACCAAGGGCGCCGGTGCCCGCACTGGCGGCCCCCTCGGCTATCGGCACTACCTTACCCTCGTGCAGCGCAACCGCCCCGCAGCCACCGCTTCACTTGAAGACCCTGCCTGGTTGGTATGGGCGGGGGATGTATTGCGCGCCTTCGATACGTTCCGCCTGCTATGCGCGGTGCGCAAAGGCCCCTGGGGCGTTGAGGCAGTGAACCAACGGGCAACCCGGGCGCTGTACGCCGCCGGCCTGATCGAGAGCGACCACCATTGGTACGAAGGCCGCCCTGTGCTGATGACCCGCAATGACTACGGCCTGGGCTTGATGAACGGGGACATCGGCATTGCCTTGCGCTTGCCCGAAGCCGAAGGTTCGTCACGGCTCACGCTGCGCGTAGCCTTCCCGCGCAACGACGGGCAGGGCGGCGTTCGCTTCGTATTACCCAGCCGCCTGACCGATGTGGAAACCGTGTACGCCATGACGGTGCACAAGTCCCAGGGCTCGGAATTCGAGCACACCGCGCTGGTGCTGCCCGATGCGCTGAACCCGGTGCTGACCAAGGAACTGATCTACACCGGGATCACCCGCGCCAGGCGCTGGTTCAGCCTGGTGGAACCGCGCCCCGGGGTGTTCGAGGAAGCGGTAAAACGCAAGGTGCGCCGGCTCAGCGGGCTTATGCTCGAGCCCGCTCGCTGAGCGACGCTGGAGCTTCCTCTTCCAGGCCGATAAAGCGGCGCACCCGTTGCGCCGCTGCTTCGGTACGGATGGCCTGGGGCGAGCCATCGAATGCGACCTTGCCGTTCTCCATGAAAATCACCCGGTCTGAGATGGACATGGCGAAGTCCATTTCATGGGTCACGATCACCAGGGTCATGCCTTCGTCGGCCAGGTCGCGGATGACCTTCAGCACCTCGCCCACCAGCTCCGGGTCCAGTGCGGAGGTGGGCTCGTCGAACAGCATGATCTCAGGGTTGAGCGCCATGGCGCGGGCGATGGCCACGCGTTGCTGTTGGCCACCGGACAACTGCTGCGGGTATTTGTACGCATGGGCGAGCAAGCCCACCTTGTCGAGCAGGGCCAGCGCCCGGCGCTCGCTCACGGCCCTGGGCTCGCCATGGTAGCGGGGCGCCAGGGTGACGTTATCCAGCAGGGTGCGGTGTGGGAACAGGTTGAAGTTCTGGAACACCATGCCGATGCGCCGAATACCCTGGCGCACCCTGGCGGTGTTGGGCTTGTCCCCGGCGCTGATATAGCCCTCTCCAAACAGCACCACTTCGCCCTGCTCGATGCTCTCCAGTGCGTTGATGGTGCGGATCAGCGAAGTTTTCCCCGAACCCGACGGGCCGATGATAGAAATCACCTCGCCGGCGGCGACGGTCAGGTCGATGCCCTTGAGCACCTCGTGCTCGCCATAACGCTTGTGCAGGTTGCGCAGTTGAAGCGCTGGCGCCGCGCCGCGAGCAGGCACCGGTTCGCTGGGCCGCGTGGCCGCCGCCGGTGCGCTGCGAAGCTGGGCAAGGGCGTGTTCGTTCAAGGCTGCAGGCGTGCGGCGGTTGAGGTCTAGTGAACGCTCCAGCCACTGCAGCAGCCAGCCGAATACTGTCACGATCAGCACGTAATACGCGCCGACCGCAGCCAGGGTTTCCATCACCAGGAAGTTCTGCGCATACAGCCGCTGGCCAACGGTGAGCAACTCGGTGAGGGAAATCACCGACACCAGCGAGGTCAACTTCACCACGGTGATGTATTCGTTGATCAGCGTGGGCAGCGAAATACGAAACGCCTGCGGAATCACGATCAGCCGCTGCAGGCCCACGGTATCGATGCCCAGCGCGCGGCCGGCTTCCCGTTGGCCCTTGAGCACCGAGATAAGCCCACCACGGTGGATCTCCGCCATGTAGGCCGCCTCGGTCACTACCAGGGCGAACAAGCCGGAATAGAACGGGTTGGACAGCACCGCGCCGGTGGCCGGGAACAGCTGGGGCAGGTTGTACACAAACACCACCAGCACCAGCAGCGGAATACTGCGGAAAAACCAGATGTAGGCGCTGGCTGGCACGCTCAAGAGGCGCGAGGTTGAAAGCTTGGCCGACGCCAGCAAGAAGCCCAGTATCATCCCCAGGAACCACGCCAGGGCGCTCAACGCGATGACTGTGACGCAGGCTTTCCAGAAGTCCGCCATGGAAAACAGCGAAACGAAATAACTCCAGTCGAATTGCATAGGCACCTCAGGCGCCGCCCCCGGAAGGGCGGCTGATAAACGTCAGTTAACCGCTTCCAGGTCGTACTTCTTCAGGATGGCGTCGTACTCGCCGTTCTGCTTGCTGGCCTTCACCGCTTCCAGCAAGGCGGCATAGGTATCGGCGTTGCCCTTTTTCACGTAGATGCCCAGGGTTTGCGGGTATACCAGTTTTTCCGAGGTCACGACCACGCGGCCATTGGTGCGCTGGGCGATCATGTGCGCCGCGCCAGCGATCTCCACCTGTGCCTGCACATTCTTGGAGAGCAAGGCCTGAGTCACCTCTGGTGCCGACGGGAACTCGCTCACGGTGATCTCGCCTTTCTTGTTCGGCACGCAGTAGCTGGTGGACAGCTCACGGAATTTCGCCACCCAGGTGGTGCCTTGCTCAAGGCCGATTTTCAGGCCGCAGAGGTCTTCCGGCGTTTTCGGGCTGAGCTCGCTGCCCTTGGGCACCATGATCGCCGCGCCGGTGTTGGCGTACGGGATCGCCTGCGCCTGGGCTTCACGCTCGGGTGTGATGTACATCCCGGAAATGATCGCGTCGTAGTGCCCGGCGTTGAGGCCATTGATCAGGTTAGGGAATTTGGTATCCACAAAATCCGCCTTGCTGCCCATGGCCTTGGCGAGGGAGTGCGCCAATTCCGGGTCGGAGCCCACCACTTGCTTGTTGGCATCGTAGGATTCGAACGGCGGGTAGGTAATCTCCATCCCCACCTTCAACACGCCGGGGGTGGTGGTAGGTGCGGCGAAGGTTGCAGTAGCGCACAGCAGGCCGGCGGCAAGCAGGCCGAAGCGGGTGGTGTAATGCATGGGCGAAGGCTCCTGGAGTTTTTGATGTAAGTGCTGGGCGATCACAACGCGGCTGCCTGATTTTTCAGGTGGCCGAAACTGGCGGGCTTGCGCGCATGGGTAGGTAGCTGCAACTCCCCAGCCGCCACTTTGCGCCGCAGGTACTGGTAGGTTTGCAGGGCCTGGCCCCACATGTGTTCCCCGATTGGCAGGGCTTCATAGTGCTGCTCACTCTTGGCGAAGCTGGGCAATGGGGCGATCTGGGTGTGGTAATCGCAGGCATAGAACAGCGGGAAGGCATAGCGCTCGGCCGCGACCTTGCGCACCCGGTGGGCGGTGGCCACAAAGGCGCCGGCGGTCATCACTTCCAGCATGTCGCCGATGTTCACCACAAAGGCGCCCGGGTGTGGCGGCGCGTCGACCCATTCGTTCTGGTCGTTCATCACCTCCAGGCCAGGCTGGTCGGCATGCAAGATGGTGAAGCACTCGTAGTCGGTATGGGCGCCGATGCCGGGCGCATCCACCCGTCGTGCATCGAAGGGGTAGTGAATCAGTCGCAGCTTGGACGGCGGCCGGCTGACCATGGGCGCGAAGTAGTCTTCGGGCAGGCCCAGCGCCAGGGCGAAGCCACTGAACAGCTTGCTGCCCAGTGCAAACACTGCGGCATAGTAGGCTTGCACCGCTTTCTTGAAGCCAGGTACCTCTGGCCAATGGTTCGGCCCCAGTAGCGGCGTGCGGGCCAGGTAGAGCGGGTCGTTCGCGGGCACTTCGAAGCCGATATCGAAGGCTTCCTTGTGATCCGGCTCGCCCTCGCCGTACACCTCTTCGCCTTTGGGCACGAAGCCCTTGTGGCTCTCTGAAGTGCCGATGTAGTGCTTCATCTTCGCGTCCAGCGGCTGGGCGAAATACGCCTTCGCAGCGTTCTGCAGGCCTTCGATCAGCGCCGGGTCGATGCCGTGGCCGGTGATATACAGAAAGCCCACTTCACTGGCGGCACGGCCCAACTGCTCGGCCACGGCCAAGCGGTGCTCCAGCTCCACGCTGAACAGGCCGGCGATGTTTACCACGGGGATGCTGCTGAAATTGGCGTTGCTCATGCCGCCTGGCCCTCGCTGAGGAAACGTTGGAAGTGCGCGCGTTCGGTGTTGGCCATCCACTGGTTCAAACCCCAGAGGTCGGCCACCGGCACGTTGGTGAAAGGGAGATGGTGCAGGTACCCGTCCGCGCCAAATTCGGGCGTGAGGGTAGTAACGGCCTGGCCACGCGCTTGCTGCGCGCGCCATACCGCTTCCCAATGGCCTTGATGGAAGGCCAACGCTTCGGCGTATTCCGGCGCGCCAGGGTGCGGCACCTGCGGGCCCTGGTCGTAACCCACCCGGGCTTGAATGTGCGCCACGCGCTCCACGAACGGGGAAAGGTCATCGGCGGGGTCGTTCAACAAACGCTCGCAGCACACCACCCAGTGGCTGATGTCGCTGGTGAAGCGCAGCGCCGGCAGTTGCCGAATGAGTTCGAGGGTGACCCAAGGGTTGAACAGCGACCGCGCGCGGTGGGTTTCCACCAGCACCGGCACGCCTTGTTGGCTGGCCAGCGCCAGTAGCTCGCCGAAGAAGTCGACCTGCTGGGCCAGCGACCAACGGTCGTTGCCGGCCAGTACATTTACAAAGCGCGGCGCTAGCTCGTTGGCCCAGTCCAGCTTGCGTTGAAGGTCTTCCAGGTGTTCAGAGGGCGGCGCGCTTTGCTCGGGCAGCACGTCGTAGGCGGTGAACACCGTAGCGATGTAGGGCACGAGATTGCTGGCAAGAAACGCCGCGAATTCCCGCCGCTCGGCTGCGTCCAACGGCAGCCTCGCTTCAATGCCGTCGAACCCCGCCGCCAGCAGCTCCTCCAGCGCCTGGGCCTTGCTGGCCCTGTAACCCCAGAGTGATCGGAAAATCTCCAGTTGCATCGGTGCCCCTCGGCGCGCAGCTACGTAATGCCCCCGGCGTGGCCGAAAGCAATGAAGGGCAGTAGCAAGCGTGAACCGAGGCCGGGCCTCTGACGGGCCCGTTCCGATGCGCCGATGGTAGGCAGCACGTGGCGGCGGGTTGAATAGGCTGCGGCAAATCATTAGTTCAGGGATTTCTGAAGTGAATGCTTGGCCGGCTTTGTGGGCCTGGGTCACCACCGCACCCTGTGGGAGCTCACTCACCTGTGGGACCGGGCATAGCCCGGGAATGGACTGCCACGACGGTCTGAAAGCAACCCTGAAACTCACGCTGGAGTAATGCTTACAGCAGGTCGCTCCGTCACCTTAAAAAATCCCTCCGTTCATCCAAAGCGCACACACAATGGCGCGGCCGGCTCATCACCCACGTGCCAGAGCGCCTGAGTGCCCCAGCCCCTTACGGCTTGCGAACACAAGCCCAACCCTCCAATGCGATGCACTCATCAGGTTTGTCAAAACCCCCCTATCCATGACCGATGGCCCGGGGCTACTATCGGCTATCCATCCATGGAGGGTCCGGTATGAATACGTATGATGCAAAGCATTTAAGGCTGCTGAAGCTGATTGCCGCTGGAGATTGGCATTCCATCGCCATCACAGACCTGGAGGAGCTAAGGACGCTCTCGGTCTGCGGGTACATCGAGGTGAGTTCCAGCCGCAGCGACAGCCATAACATTACCCTCCTGGCCGAGGGGCTGAATTACTTGGGTCATCTGTTGAAGCTCGAAGTGATGGGCAGCGCAGGGGCGTCCCAATCCAGCCCCGTCTTCCAGCCCTTGGCATCGTCGATCAGGGCGATCAATCAACCTTCCGAAGCTGCGCCTCGCCCAGCAAAAACGGGCGGTTGAGCTCTGTCTGTGCCCTGATGTAATCCCACAGCAGGGTAATGCGCTTGAGCTTGCGCAAATCTTCCCGGCAGTACATCCAGAACTGCCGGGTCAGCTCCACCTTATCCGGCAACACCGGCACTAGTTCCGGCGCTTCGGCGGCGAGGAAGCAGGGCAATATCGCCAGCCCATGCCCTTGCCGCGCCGCCACCATCTGCGCGACCACGCTGGTGCTGCGCAGCCTTGCGCTGGCGGCGGGGAGCAGGTGGCTGAGGTAAAGCAGTTCAGAGCTGAAGGCCAGGTCGTCCACGTAGCTTACGAACGGATGATCAGGCAGCTGTGCCACATCGGTGATGGGCGCGTGCCTGGCGAGGTAGTCGGCGGTGGCGTACAGGCGCAGCCGGTAGTCGGTGAGTTTGCAGCACACATACGGCCCATGCTCCGGGCGCTCCAGAGCGATCACGATATCCGCTTCGCGCTTGGACAGGCTGATGAAGTGGGGCAGGGGCAATATATCTACCGAAATGGCCGGGTATTGCTCTACGAACTCGCTCAGCAGCGGTGTGATGAAAAAGCTGCCGAAGCCTTCGGTGCAGCCCATGCGTACATGGCCGGAGGGTGCCAGGCCAGAGCCTGTAACCTGTTCACAGGCCATGTGCAGCGTGCTTTCGATGGCTTCGGCGTAGCCCAGCAACCGCTGCCCTTCGTTGGTAAGGCTGAAGCCATTGGTGCGGGATTTTTCGAACAGCAGCGTGCCGAGCGAGGTTTCCAGCGCGGTGATGCGGCGGGACACGGTGGTGTAGTCCACCCCGAGCCGCTTGGCCGCGCTGCTGGCCTTGCGCAGCCGGGCCACCTCAAGGAAAAACTTCAGGTCATCCCAGTTCAGTCCCGCCAGTGACGTGATGTGTTTCTGCATGATGATCCGGCTTATATCCGCATTCTTGTTGGAAGTTTGCATACCTATACTGGATGCAGGCATTCCCTGCCAGCGCTGAATCGAGCGCTGATCGCGAACAACAACAATCACGCGGAGGTTTATATGAATGCGCCCCTTCCAGGCGAAAGCACTCGGGTCGCCACGGTCAAGCTGTTGATCGACGGCCAATGGATCGAATCCCAAACCGCTCAATGGCAAGACGTGGTCAACCCGGCCACCCAAGAGGTGTTGGCGCGTGTGCCCTTCGCCACGGTTGCCGAGGTGGATGCAGCGGTCAATGCCGCGCAGCAGGCCTTCCTCGAATGGCGCAATACGCCCATTGGCGCGCGCATGCGCATCATGCTCAAGCTGCAGGCGCTGATCCGCGAGCACAGCAAACGCATTGCCGCCGTGCTCAGCGCCGAGCAGGGCAAAACCCTGGCTGACGCCGAGGGCGATATTTTCCGCGGGCTGGAAGTGGTGGAGCACGCGTGCTCGGTGGGCAGCCTGCAAATGGGTGAGTTCGCCGAAAACGTGGCCGGTGGTGTGGACACTTACACCCTTCGCCAGCCCATCGGCGTGTGCGCGGGCATTACCCCGTTCAACTTCCCGGCGATGATCCCGCTGTGGATGTTCCCCATGGCGATCGTGTGCGGCAACACCTTTGTGCTCAAGCCCTCCGAGCAGGACCCGCTCTCTACCATGGAGCTGGTGAAGCTTGCCCTGGAGGCCGGCGTGCCGGCGGGCGTGCTGAACGTGGTGCATGGCGGCAAGGAAGTGGTGGATGCCATTTGTACCCACCCAACGATCAAGGCCATTTCCTTCGTGGGCTCCACGGCCGTGGGCACCCATGTGTACAACCTGGCCGGCCAGCACGGCAAACGCGTGCAAGCGATGATGGGCGCGAAAAACCACGCCGTGGTGCTGCCGGACGCCAACCGCGAGCAAACCCTCAATGCCCTGGTGGGCGCCGCGTTTGGCGCCGCCGGGCAGCGCTGCATGGCCACTTCGGTGGCGGTGATGGTGGGTAGCAGCCGGGAATGGATACCGGACCTCAAGGCACTGGCCGAGCGCCTGAAGGTGAACGCCGGCAGCGAGCCGGGCACCGATGTGGGCCCGGTGATCTCGCCACGGGCCAAAGCGCGGGTGGAAGAGTTGATCGCCAGCGGCGTGGAACAAGGCGCGCGGTTGGAGCTGGACGGGCGCAACGTAAGCGTGCCGGGGTATGAGCAAGGCAACTTCGTAGGGCCAACCCTGTTTACCGGCGTGACCACCGACATGCGCATCTACACCGAGGAAATCTTCGGCCCGGTGCTGGTGGTACTGGAAGTGGATACCCTCGACGAAGCCATCGCCCTGGTAAACCGCAACCCGTTTGGCAACGGCACGGGGTTGTTCACCCAAAGCGGCGCGGCGGCGCGCAAGTTCCAGAGCGAAATCGACGTGGGCCAGGTGGGTATCAACATCCCGATCCCCGTACCGGTGCCGTTCTTCAGCTTCACCGGCTCGCGCGGCTCCAAGCTGGGCGACCTGGGGCCGTATGGCAAGCAAGTGGTGCAGTTCTATACCCAAACCAAGACGGTCACCGCACGGTGGTTCGACGACGCCAGCGTGGACACCGGCGTGAACACCACCATCCACCTGCGCTAGGAGCCAGCCATGAAAATCGCATTTATCGGTTTGGGCAACATGGGTGCGCCCATGGCCCGCAACCTGATCAAGGCCGGGCACAGCCTGCTGCTGTTCGACCTCAACCAAGGCGTACTGGCTGAACTTGGGGCGCTGGGGGCGGAAGTGGCCACCTCGCCTCGAGAGGCCGCGCAACAGGCCGAGCTGGTGATCACCATGCTGCCGGCCGCGGCTCACGTACGCGCGGTGTTCGAGCAGGAAGACGGCGTGCTGGCGGGTATTCGGGCCGGTACACCGGTGGTGGATTGCAGCACCATCGACCCGCAAACCGCTCGGGACATGCATGCCGCCGCCGCGCGGCAGGGTGTGGATTTCGCCGATGCGCCGGTATCTGGCGGCACGGGTGGCGCTCAGGCGGGCACGCTCACCTTTATGGTGGGCGCCAGCGAAGCGCTGTTCGCCACGTTGCAGCCGGTGCTGGCGCAGATGGGCAAGAACATCGTGCACTGCGGAGAAGTGGGCACCGGCCAGGTGGCGAAGATCTGCAACAACATGCTGTTGGGCATCTCCATGATCGGCGTAGCGGAAGCCATGGCGCTGGGCAATGCCTTGGGCATCGACACCAAGGTACTGGCAGGCGTGATCAACAGTTCCACCGGCCGTTGCTGGAGTTCGGACACCTACAACCCTTGGCCCGGGATCGTGGAAACGGCGCCGGCCAGCCGTGGCTACAGCGGTGGCTTCGGCGCCCGGCTGATGCTCAAGGATTTGGGCCTGGCTACGGAGGCGGCCAAGCAGGCCAACCAGCCCGTAGTAATGGGCGCGCTGGCCCAACAGCTGTATCAGGCCATGAACCTGCGTGGCGACGGCGGGCTGGATTTCTCCGCCATCGTGCAGGGGTATCGCGCCGCCGAATGATTACCGCAGCGCGGACGAAGGGCTAAGCATGCGGATACGCTGAACCTCGAAGTCGCGCTCCAGGTACTCCATGCGAACGTCGAAAAAAGCCTTCATGTGGGGCAGGGCGGAGTGCACATCCAGCGCCGCCTTGCTCGCCCACACTTCATAGAACACGAACAGGCTCGGGTCTTCTTCGTCCTGCAGCATGTGGTATTCGATACAGCCGGGTTCTTCGCGGCTTCCCGCTACATGTTCAAGAAACATCGCCTTGAACGCCTCGGCTTTTTCGGGGCGGGTTTTGGCCTTGAGAATGAAACCGTACGCGTCGCTCATCGCGGTCCTCCTGTTTGAATTAACACTAGCCTAGCGCAAAGATGGGCTGAGGATTGTTGCGTTGAGGGAACAAGCGATTTGCGCTTGTGTGGGTGGTTTTCAGGGTAGTGGGTAGGTAGGCTGCGCGGCATTCGACACTTATGAGGGCTAGCCTATGAATATCCTGCTACTCAACGGCGGCAAACAGTTCGCTCACTCTGCCGGCCGCTACAACGAAACCCTGCACGACGCTGCGCTGGCCTGGCTCGATCACGCCGGCCATGACGTGAAAGACACCTTCATCGACGGCGGCTACGACATTGCCGCCGAAGTGGAGAAATACCTTTGGGCCGATGTGGTGATCTATCAGATGCCCGGCTGGTGGATGGGCGCCCCGTGGACGGTGAAGCAGTACATTGACGAGGTATTCACTCAGGGCCACGGCAGCCTGTACGCCAACGACGGCCGTACCCGCTCCGATGCTTCCCAGCGCTACGGCAGCGGTGGCCTGCTGCACGGCAAGCGCTACATGATCTCCGCCACCTGGAATGCGCCGCAGCAAGCTTTCGATGACCCGGCCGATTTCTTCGAAGGCAAAGGGGTGGATGCGGTGTACTTCCCGTTCCACAAGGCCAACGAGTTCCTCGGCATGACAGCCTTGCCGACCTTCCTGGCAGTGGATGTGATGAAATGGCCCACTATCGAAGCTGACGTGGCGCGTTATCAACAGCACCTGGAGACTGTGCTAAAAGGGCTGTGAATCCCCCCAGAGCCCTGCATGTGAAAGCGCGATCAGACGAACTGCAACTCTTTATCGCGGTAATCGAAGGCGGCTCCATTTCGGCCGCCGCCGAGCAGGCCGGGCAGTCGCCCTCAGCGGTAAGCCGTACCCTGGCGCGGCTCGAAACCAAGCTGGGTACCACGCTGATCAACCGCACTACCCGGCGCATGAGCCTGACCGAAGAAGGCAAGTATTTCTTCGAGCGGGCCAAGGCCATTCTGCAGGACATGGAAGCGCTGGAGGAGCATCTCGCCGTCCGCCAGCAGGCGCCCTCGGGCCGGCTGCGCATCAACGCCGCCTCGCCGTTCATGCTGCACGCCGTTGTTCCGTACGTGGCCGAGTTTCGCCAGCGCTACCCGGATATCTTCCTTGAGCTGAACACCAATGACCTGATCATTGACCTGCTCGAGGAAAATACCGACGTGGCGATCCGCATCGGCACCCTGGCGGATTCCACCCTGCATGCGCGCCCACTGGGCAGCAGCCCGCTGAACATATTGGCCAGCCCGGCTTACCTGGCGCGCCACGGTACGCCCGAGCGTGTGGAGGACCTTGCCAGCCATACCCTGCTGGGCTTTACCCGCAACGAAGGCCTTAACCAATGGCCGCTGCGCCATGCGGGTGGCGACCGTTTGCCGATCGACCCGGCGGTGGCGGCCTCCAGCGGCGATACCTTGCGAGAGCTTGCCTTGGCGGGCGAGGGCATCGTGTGCTTGTCCCACTTCATGACCCACCATGACATTCACGAAGGCAGCCTGCAGATGGTGCTGGCCGGGTTCAATACCGGTTACCGTCAACCGATCCACGCGGTGTACTACCGCAATACCCAGCTTGCGCTGCGGATTCAGTGCTTCCTGGATTTCATTCAAGAGAAGCTCAAGGTGTACGCGCAATAACGCCCGGCACGCTGCGCTTTTTGCCGAGGTGGCATTTATAGGCCTTAATTGAGGGCGGATACCTCATTACAAGGACAACCGATGCGCCTCGTACTTTGCAAAACCCTGGTCGCCACCGCTGTATTGGTGGCGTCGAGCAGCAGTTGGGCCAGCGCCTTGCCGGCTGGCGCAGTGGCGTCGCCGGACCGCTACGGGGCCGAGGTCGCCGAAGCGATCCTCAAGCAAGGCGGCAATGCCGTGGACGCCGCAGTCGCCACCGCCTTCACGCTCGCGGTCACCTACCCCGAAGCCGGCAACCTGGGCGGCGGGGGCTTCATGACGTTGTACGTGAAGGGCAAGCCGTACTTCCTCGACTACCGCGAAACGGCGCCGAAGGCAGCCACCAAGGACATGTACCTGGACGCCAAGGGCGAAGTGGTGCCGGACCTGAGCCTAGTGGGTGCCAGGGCCGCTGGCGTGCCCGGCACCGTGATGGGCCTGTGGGAGGCGCACAAACGCTTCGGCAAGCTGCCGTGGTCTGAGTTGCTCACCCCGGCCATCGGTTATGCCAAGCGCGGGTTTATCGTGGCGCAGGAGCAATACCAGTACCGCGAAGACGCCCTTGGCCTGTTCAAGAGCAGCACCAATTTCCCGCAGTACTTCGGCAGCATGAAAGTGGGCGAACGCTTCGCCCAGCCCGAGCTGGCGCAAACCCTCGAACGCATCGCTGACAAAGGCGTGAGCGAGTTCTACCAGGGCAAAACCGCGCAATTGCTGGTTGCCCAGATGCAGCACGACAAGGGCCTGATCACCGCGGCAGACCTCAAAGGGTACAAGGCCCGCTGGCGTGAACCCCTGCGCATCGACTGGCGCGGCAATGCCATCTACACCGCGCCGCTGCCGAGTTCCGGCGGCATCGCGCTGGCGCAACTGCTGGGGATCAAGGAGCGCCGTAGCAGTGACTTCAACGGCGTACCGCTGAACTCGGCCCGCTACATTCACTTGCTCGCGGAAATCGAGAAACGCGTGTTCGCCGACCGCGCGGATTACCTCGGCGACCCGGACTTCAACAAGGTGCCGGTGGGCATGCTCACCGCCCCGGCCTACCTCGACAAACGCGCTGCGGAGATTAACCCCAAGGCTATTTCACCTACCGAGCAGGTTCGCCCGGGCCTGGAAACTCACCAGACCACGCACTTCTCGATCATCGACAAGGACGGCAACGCGGTCAGCAATACCTACACGCTCAACTTCGATTACGGCAGCGGGGTGGTGGTGACGGGCGCGGGCTTCCTGCTCAACGACGAGATGGACGACTTCAGCGCCAAGCCTGGCGTGGCCAACGGTTTCGGTGTGGTGGGCAGTGACGCCAACGCCATCGCGCCCGGCAAGCGGATGCTCTCGTCCATGAGCCCGACCATCGTGACCCGCGATGGCAAGGTGACGTTGGTGGTCGGTACGCCTGGCGGCTCGCGGATCTTCACCAGCGTGTTCCAGGTGTTGAACAATCTGTACGACTACCACCTAACCCCGGTGGAAGCCGTGACCGTGCAGCGCGTGCACCATCAGTTGCTGCCCAAGGACACGATCTACTACGACGCCATGGCGCCGCTCACTGGTGAAGTGGCGGATGACCTGAAAAAGATGGGCTACACCCTGGAAGATCAAGGCTGGCTGATGGGGAACATACAGATGATTCGGGTGGAGAACGGCCAGCTGGAAACAGCGTCCGACCCGCGCGGGCGTGGGGAAGGGAGGGTAGTGCAGTAGGAGCGGGTGAAACCCGCGAACCGGGCAATGAAGAATCATCACCCGGTTCGCGACCAGCATCAGGCGATAGCCTGGGTGCTCCACTCACCGTTCACCAGGCGCTGAAGGCCCAGTGGGTTGGCGTTCTGCAAGGCTTCTGGCAGCAGCGCGTCGGGGTAGTTCTGGAAGCAGATCGGCCGCAGGTAACGGTCGATCGCCAGGGTACCCACCGACGTACCACGGGCGTCGGAAGTGGCCGGGAACGGGCCGCCGTGCACCATGGCTTCACACACTTCCACACCGGTCGGGTAACCGTTCACCAGAATACGCCCTACCTTGTGTTCCAGGATCGGCACCAGCCACTGGTAGGTCTGCAGGTCGGCGGTTTCGCCAATCAGGGTCGCGGTCAGCTGGCCACGCAGGCCCAGCAGGGCTTGCTTGAGCTCAGCGTCGTCAGCCACTTCCACCACAACGGTGGTAGGGCCGAACACCTCTTCCTGCAGCAGCGCATCGCCATTCAGCAGCAGCGAAACGTCCGCCTTGAACAACTGAGCCTGGGCCTGGTTGCCTTCCTGCGCGTTGCCGGCCAGGTGAGTGATGCCTGGGTGGCTGAGCAGGTGCTGCACGCCGCTGCTGTAGCTTTTCAGGCCACCGGCATTGAGCATGGTCTGCGCGGGCTGGCCACCGATTTCGGTTTTCAGCGCTTCCAGGAAGGTAGTGAATTCAGCCGACTTCACGCCGATCACCAGGCCTGGGTTGGTGCAGAACTGGCCTGCGCCCATGCACACCGAACCTGCCAATTCCTTGGCTACGGTCGCGCCGCGCGCCTTGAGGGCTTCGGGCAGCAGGATCACCGGGTTGATGCTGGACATCTCGGCAAATACCGGGATGGGCTCTGGGCGCTCTGCAGCGATCTTGCACAGCGCGGTGCCGCCACCCAGCGAACCGGTGAAGCCTACGGCCTTGATAGCCGGGTGCTTGACCAATGCTTCGCCAACGCGGTTGCCGAAGATCATGTTGAACACGCCTTTAGGCATGCCAGTGCGCTCGGCAGCGCGGGTGATGGCAGTGCCCACCAGGTCGGCGGTCGCCATGTGGCCGCTGTGAGCTTTCACCACAACCGGGCAGCCAGCGGCGAAGGCCGAAGCGGTGTCACCGCCCGCGGTGGAGAACGCCAGCGGGAAGTTGCTGGCGCCGAACACAGCCACCGGGCCCACACCGATACGGTATTGGCGCAGGTCCAGGCGTGGCAGCGGCTTGCGGTCCGGCAGCGGCAGGTCGATGCGGGCACCAAGGTAGTCGCCGCGGCGCAATACCTTGGCGAACAGGCGCATCTGGCCACTGGTACGGCCACGCTCACCCTGGATGCGGGCGGCAGGCAACGCGGTTTCGCGGCAAACGATAGCGACGAAGTCATCGCCCAGAGCATCCAGCTCATCGGCGACAGCTTCAAGGAACTCTGCCCGGCGAACGGGGCTCAACTGACGGAATTCAGGGTAGGCGGCATCGGCAGCCTTGGCAGCGGCATCCACTTCCGCGTCGGTAGCCTGGCAGAAGCTGTAGGGCAGAGCTTCGCCGCTGGCGGCGTCTATGCTCTTGAGGCTGGATTCGCCAAGGGCGCTACGGGCACCATTGATGAAGTTGTGTCCGAGAACGTCAGGCATTGTTGTCTCCTTGTTCGGTTAACGGGAAGCGTGAGCGCTGCCAAAGCGAGGGAAATTTGAATGCGACAGCTTCGACAGTTGTTGCCGGACATCATACAACTGCAGGGCTCGATGTCCAAGCTATGCTACGACCGGCTCGTTACCAGTGAAGCATCGCTGCTAGGTTTTACCTTAATACGTGCGTGATTTGATACAAGCACGCCAAAGCGCTGGCGTAGTGCCATGCTGCTTGTTTACAGTGCCGCTCGCCGCGCCCCGCACAGCTTTCAATCGGACGAAGATCTCAATGGCTGCTGTACCTTTGCTCATCTGTGACGATTCCAACATGGCCCGCAAGCAGTTGCTGCGGGCATTACCCGAAGGGCTTGAACTGTCGGTAACCCAAGCCGAAAACGGGCGTCTGGGCCTGGAAGCCATTCGCAACGGCCTGGGCGAAGTGGTGTTGCTGGACCTCACCATGCCCGAGATGGACGGCTATGAGGTACTGGCGGCCATCCAGGAAGAAGGCCTGGATACCCAAGTGATTGTGGTGTCCGGCGACGTGCAGGATGAAGCCGTACGCCGCGTAATGGGGCTGGGGGCAACCGCATTTCTCAAGAAGCCCGCCAACCCGGATGAACTGCGCGACGCACTCAGCCAGTGTGGCGTGTTCGCCACCGGCCAGGGCCCGATCGAGCAGCCCGGCGCAGACGCCGCGATCAACTTCAACGACGCGTTCCGCGAAACCGTGAACGTTGCCATGGGCCGCGCCGCCGCCTTGCTTGCCAAGGTGCTGCACGTGTTCATCGAGTTGCCTATCCCCAACGTCAATGTGCTGGAAGTGGGTGAATTGCACATGGCGCTGGCCGACGCCCAGCGCGGCAATCAACTCACGGCCATCTGCCAGGGGTATATCGGCGAAGGCATCGCGGGTGAGGCACTGCTGATGTTCCACGACAGCAGCCTGCCGGACATGGCCCGGCTGTTGCGCCAGGAATACCGCGAAAGCAGCCAGTCGGAAATGCTGCTGGATTTGTCCGCCTTGCTGATCGGCGCCTGCCTGAGCGGTATTGGCGAGCAGATCGACCTTACCTTTTCGCTCAGCCATCCGCAGGTACTGGGCGAGCACGCCCGTATCGAAGACCTGATCACGCTCAACCGCCACCGCTGGAAGCAAACCCTCGCCGTGGAAATCAGCTATAGCGTTGAAGGCTACGATATACACTTCGACTTGCTGCTCCTGTTTACCGAGACGTCGCTGGCCAGGCTCAAAGGCAAGCTCGCGTACATGATGAATTGATATGAACACACCTATGGACCTTACCGAACTCCACTGGCTTCTCGCCATTACCCAAAGCATCGATGTAGGCGTGGTCGTCTTTGATCGTTCCTTCAACGTGACGGTGTGGAACTCGTTCATCGAAAACCATTCCGGCATCCCGGCCCGGGAAGCCCAAGGCAAGTCGTTCTTCTCGTTGTTCCGCGAGGTGGAGCAGACCTGGTTTACCCGCAAGGTAGAAAACGTGGTCACGCTGGGCTCGCCCAGTTTCACGATCTGGGAGCAACGCCCCTACCTGTTGAAGTTCGAGACCTATCAGCCCATCACCGGCTCCGAGCCGTTCATGTACCAGAACACCACGCTGTTCCCGCTGCGCTCGATCAACAACCGGATAGAGCACATTTGCCTGGTGATCTATGACGTGACCGAAGTGGCCACCAACCGCCGCCAGCTGCAAACGGTGAACGCGCAGTTGCAGAAGCTTTCCAGTACCGACCGCCTCACCGGGCTGTACAACCGGGGCCATTGGGAAGAGGCGCTGAAGCACGAATACGCCCGCCACAGCCGCTACGGCAACGATTGCGCCCTGGTGATGTTCGACATCGACCACTTCAAGCAGGTGAACGACACCTACGGCCACCCGGGCGGCGATCGGGTGATCCAGCGCGTGGCCGACGTGGTGCGCGAGCATGTGCGCGACTCTGACATCTGCGGCCGCTACGGCGGCGAGGAGTTCGCCCTGCTGCTTCCCGATACCGACAAGGAAGGTGGCCACATACTGGCTGAACGCCTGCGGGCGTCCATCGAGGCCTTGGTGGTCACCCACGAGAATAAAGCCATCCGCTTTACCATCAGCCTGGGCGTTGCCGACCTGCGCAAGCCGGCGGCCGATTACCAGGAACTGATCGAGCGCGCCGACCAGGCCCTGTACGCCTCCAAGCGCAGCGGCCGCAACCGGGTGACCGTGTTCGCCTGAGCGCGGCGGTCACACCGATCAAACTTTCCGCGCGGGGCCGGGGTCCACCAAAGACCTACGGCACCACGAGGAACCATCGATGAGCCTTTTCAAAGACATCCTGAGCAAGTTGGGCATTGGCCATGACGACACTCAGCCCACCACGACCACCGCAACGCCAACCCCTCCAGGTAGCGCCGCGCCGGTAAGCGTGGACGGTGGGGTGCCGCCCATGACCGGAACCACCACGCCGCGCACGGATACCACCGTGGATGTGGGCGCCAAGCTGGACGGCCTGGCCAACGAGCATGCCGAAAAACTCAACTGGCGCACCTCCGTGGTCGACCTGCTGAAGCTGCTTGGCATCGACAGCAGCCTGGAGCACCGCAAGGAGCTGGCCACCGAGCTGAATTGCCCAGCCGACAAGCTTGACGACTCCGCCGAAATGAACATGTGGTTGCACAAAGCCGTACTGCAAAAGATTTCCGCCAACGGCGGTACTGTACCCAGCGAACTTCTGTGAGGAACGCACCCATGGCAGTCAAGATTCAGCGGCTCGAAGGCCGGGATATTCCCTGTGAAGCCCAGCGCAAGGACGCCACGGCTGTCTTCCACATCACTGACGACAACGGGCTGGACGAGTACCGCTACAATGATGTCGACGCCGCCCGGCGCGTGGTTGAACTCAGCGACCGTGAGCGTATGGAGCGCAGTGGCTCCCGCTAGCTGAGCGGTTTGCACCCGTAACTGCCCGGCCCGCCCGGGCAGTGTTTTATCTGTTCTCGACATTAACCGGTACAGGGAGCCTACGGTTGAGCAAAGTAGCGTCAGAACCCGAGCAGGTTCGGCTGCGGTTGCTTCGAGCACTGAACCTGCTGGATACGGAACCCGAGCCGGAATTCGACCGAATTACCCGGCTGCTGGCGCGTGCGCTCGATGTGCCCATTGCGCTGGTATCGCTCATCGACGAGCATCGGCAGTGGTTCAAATCCGCCTATGGGCTTGGGGTGCGGGAAACACCCCGTGAAATCGCCTTTTGCGACCACGCCATCCGCCAGCACGAACCGTTGATCGTCAACGACGCCAGCCGCGACCTTCGCTTCGCTCGCAACCCCTTGGTAACCAGCGCACCCAATATTCGCTTTTATGCCGGCGTGCCGCTGCGCACCAGTGACGGCCATGCATTGGGCACGCTGTGCGCCATCGATTCGCGGCCGCGTGAGTTGAGTGGCGAACAGCTGCAAGTGCTTGAAGACCTGGCCGAGTTGGTGGTGCGCGAGATCCGCCTGCGAGAAGCAGCGCTATTGTCGCGTTCCCACCTTCGGCTATCGGATGCACGGATCGAAACCGCCGAAGACCGCTTCCGCTCTGTGTTCGAAAGCGCCGGGCCAGGCATGGTGCTGTCCGACGCCAATGGCATGCTCAAGCGAGTAAACCCTGCCTTCTGCGCACTGATCGGGTATTCGGCAAGTGAACTGCACCGCCTGACCTATCAGGACTTCACCCATCCGCAAGATCTGGGCGAGAACCTGCCCCAGTGGACTCGCCTGCGCGATGGCGAGATCAACAGGCTGGAACTGGAGAAACGGCTGATCCGCAAAAATGGCGAGCACCGCTGGATTCACGTGACCCTCACTCGCCACCTGCTGCCCAACGGCGAGCTGGATTTCATCCTGGCCGTGGTTACCGATATCCAGGCCCGCAAGGTTGCCCAGGCAGCATTGGCGAAGCTGGCTACCGAGCTGGAGCAGCGTGTGGCCGAGCGCACCGAGGCACTGCATCAGCGCGAGGTGGAGCTGACCGCCGTGCTGGAATACACCCAGGACGCCTACGTACGTACCGACGACCAAGGCCGCATCCTGGCCTGGAACCGCCAGGCCGAAGCCACGTTTGGCTGGAGCCGCGAAGAAGCTGTTGGCCAACTCTTGGAAGACCTGGTCGTGCCGCCCACCATGCGCGAGCAACATGTAAAGGGCATGCGGCATTACCTGCAGACCGGCGAGAACCGGGTGCTTGGCAAGCGCCTGGAATTGCAGGCCCTGCGCCGCGATGGCCGCACCATTCCGGTCGAACTGCACATCAATGCCCTGCATTCGGAGCACGGCGTGTTCTTCAACGCCTTTCTGCATGAAATCTCCGCCCGCAAGGCCAAGGAAGAGGCCCGTGAGCGCGAAGCCCTGCAAGACCCCCTCACAGGCGTGGCGAACCGGCGAGCGCTGAGTGAATGGTTGCCGCGGGCGATGGCCACTGAAGACGACACCTTGGCCGTGCTGTTTATCGACCTGGACGGTTTCAAGGCCATCAACGACCGCCTGGGCCACGATGCGGGCGATGTGCTGCTCAAGGAAGTGGGCCAGCGGATGGTCCGCTGCCTGCGTGGCAGCGACCGGGTATTTCGCGTGGCAGGGGATGAGTTCGTGGTGGTGCTTACCCACCTGTCCGAGCCCTCACAAGCCAATGGCGTTGCGGCCAAGCTGCTCGCCACGGTAGCCGCGCCGGTAATGCTCGACCAGGCCCCGGTGAACGTCAGCGCCAGCATTGGCTTCACCTTGTATTCAGCCGATGACAGCCGGGGCGCCGAGCAATTGATCAAGGATGCCGATACCGCCATGTACGCGGCCAAGGAAGGCGGGCGTAACCGGGCGGCTGCCTTCGAGCCCCCGGCCTCGCCACGCTAACCGGGCGTCAAGCGATGCGATCGCCACCCAAGGCATCACGCTGCATCGAAGCGAGGTTTTTCTCGATGGTTTCGCAGATCGCTTCCATCTTGATCTGGTGTTCACTCCTGCGGAACGGGCTCTGCAGGTCGGTACCAATGCGCTCGATCGCCAGCAACATAAAGCCCACCACAGTCGACGCCAGTGGGGTGAACCAGCCCAGCGACTCGACCAGGCCCACCGGCACGATCAGGCAGAACAGCGAAATGAACAGCCGGGGGAAATACACGTAAGGGTAGGGCAGCGGCGTATTGGCAATCCGCTCCATGCCGCCCTGGCTGTTGGACAGCTCCACCAGGGTGGACTCCAGCCGCGACAAGCGAATGCTGTCCAGGTGGCCGGCCTTGTACTCCTTGGCCAGCAGCGCCGCGCTGCCATTGAGAATGTCATTGGCAAAGTTGTTGGTAGCGCCATGGCGGGCGAACTCGTCATCGGGGATAAACGCCCGTACCTCCTCCGGGCACGGCTGCCCGCGCAGGTGCGCCGCCAGGCAATTCACATAGGCCACATGCCGGCGCAGCAGCGTGGCCTTCACCGGGTTCACCTCGCCATCCGGGTCATCCAGCAGCGTAAGCACCTGCCGGGCAAAGCTGCGCGAGTTGTTCACCATCGCGCCCCATAACGTGCGCGCTTCCCACCAGCGGCCATAGGCGCTGCTGTTGCGGAAGCTGATCAACACCACCAGCGCCGAACCCAGCAGGGTCAACGGCATCAGCGGCAGGTTGAGCTTGCTGTCCAGGAACAGCATGAAATCCACCGTGACCGCCACGTCCCACAGCAACAGCCAGAACAACGCCCAGCCCACGTAGCCCAGGGTTTTGACGATCAAACGGTATTTATTGACGATGGAATCTTTCAATCCGGTACCTCAAAGCGAACGTCAGTGGCTAAGGTCGGACGGTGGATGAAGGGGAAGGTTCGGGAGGCTGGGCGGCCGATTAGTTACAAGGCGTGAATCGGTTCAGGCGCGCTAGCGCGCAGCGCCGGTAAGCGGAATGGCGAATAACCGGGTAACCGCTACGCTTGAATCACCCCACGGGAACCCCTCCCGGGTGATGGAGGCTTACATGGTTCGTGCCCTGCTTACCGCTGTTACATTGCTGGTGCTGGCTGCCCCTGCTATAGCCGAGGTGGCTCCCTTCCCAGCCGCGTTTCGCACCCAGGATATTCCGGTGGAAGGCGCCACCCTCCACGTACGCGTAGGCGGCAAAGGCCCGGCGGTGGTGCTGCTGCATGGCTTTGGCGATACCGGCGACATGTGGGTGCCGCTCGCCACCGACCTGGTGAAGGACCACACCGTGGTGGTGCCCGACCTGCGCGGCATGGGCTTGTCCTCCATCCCAGAAAGCGGCTATGACAAGAAAACCCAGGCGGGTGATATCCGAGGCGTGCTGGCGGCATTAGGCATCGAGCATTCCGTGGTGATCGGCCATGACATCGGTACCATGGTTGCCTATGCATACGCCGCCCGCTACCGCGATCGCACCGACAAGCTGGTGGTGATGGACGCGCCTGTGCCCGGCGTGCCGCCATGGAACGACATCGTGCGCTTGCCCGCCCTGTGGCACTTCGACTTCGGTGGGCCGGATGCCGAGCGGCTGGTCGCAGGCCGTGAGCGCATTTACCTGGATCGGTTCTGGAACGAATTCGCCGGCAACCCGGCAAAAGTGGACGAAGCCACCCGCGCCCACTACGCCACCCTCTACGCCAGGCCCGGCGCGATGCACGCGGCCTTCGCGCAATTTCGCAGCATCCGCCAGGATGCCGTAGACAACCAGGCCTCGCTCACCCCCAAGCTGGCCATGCCGGTGCTGGCGATTGGTGGAGAAAAGTCCTTCGGCAACAACGAAGCCATCGTGATGCGCAACGCCGCCGACCATGTCACGGAAGTGGTGGTGCCCGGCGCGGGCCACTGGCTGATGGAAGAAGCCCCCGGGCCGACAGTGCAGGCGGTTCGCGCGTTTTTAGGGGCGCGTTGACCTTAACCCTGCAAGCCTTCCAAACGCGCCTGCACCGCGTCGTCGAAAAAGATATACAACGCCTCGATATCGGGCTTGCGAATACGCCGGTCCGACTCCAGCCCGCGCACGAACTCAAGCTGAATCTCCGCCTCCGCGGCCACCTCTTCCGGCGTATTCGCCTCCTCCAGCGAGCGCAACAACCGCTCGATCGGCGTACGCAGGTTCTTCGGGATCTTGAGTGCGTCCAGTTGTTCGTTGAGCATGGAGATACCTAAAGTTGGGGACACCGTGGGAAGCGGCGGGGCCTCCAATAATCCCATAAATAAACGGTAGGACCGGGCGAAGCCCGGGAATATTCACAAACCTTCGGAGGGCAATCTCAGCAAAACAGTAAAATCTTCAAATTCCCACCCCCGCTTCCAAAGCAATTCACCCCCATTCCCCCTGTCCAATCCAATACCAAGAATGCCCTCAAGCCGCCAGGTTTGCCTGAGCCCAAGCGGCGTATTTCAAGGAGCACACCTATGACCGCCCAACACTACGACCTGCTCAAGGGCCCCGAAGGCAGCCCCATCAAAATGTGGACCCAAGGCGTGCCCGTAGACCCCGCGGCCAAGCAGCAACTGCTGAACACCGCCCGCATGCCCTTCATCTTCAGACACATGGCCGTAATGCCCGACGTGCACCTGGGCAAAGGCTCAACCATCGGCAGCGTGATCCCCACCAAAGGCGCGGTAATCCCTGCAGCGGTGGGCGTGGACCTGGGCTGCGGCATGTCCGCGGTGCGTACCTCCTTGAGCGCGGCCGACCTGCCGGATAACCTCGCCAGCCTGCGCACGGCCATCGAAAAAGCCGTACCCCACGGCCGCACCATGGGCCGTGGTCGCGACAAAGGTTCATGGGACGCCGCCCCCAAGCATGTGGACCACGCCTGGGCCGCCTTGAAAGGCCGCTTCGACACCATCGCCGCCAAGCACCCGGTGCTGAAGAAAACCAACAACCACAAACACCTCGGCACCCTGGGCACCGGCAACCACTTCATAGAGGTGTGCCTCGACGAAGCCAACCACGTGTGGTTCATGCTGCACACCGGCTCGCGCGGCGTGGGCAACGCCATCGGCTCGTACTTCATCGAAAAGGCACGCGACGAAATGCGCGCCCACATGATCAACCTGCCCGACCGTGACCTCGCCTACCTGAAGGAAGGCACCCGCAGCTTCGACGACTATGTGGAAGCCGTGGAATGGGCCCAGGACTACGCCCGCCAGAACCGCGCCGTGATGATGCTCGCCGTGCTCGACGCCGCCCGCGGCATCATCCGCAAACCCTTCGAAGCCCGCCTCATCGCCGTAGACTGCCACCACAACTACATCGAGCGCGGCACCTACTTCGGCGAAGACATCCTCCTCACCCGCAAAGGCGCCGTCTCCGCACAAAAAGGCCAGATGGGCATCATCCCCGGCTCCATGGGCGCCAAGAGCTTTATCGTGCGAGGGCTTGGGAATGAAGAAGCGTTTTGCAGCTGCTCACACGGGGCAGGGCGGGTGATGAGCCGCACGCAGGCCAAAGCGCGGTTTACCTTGGCGGACCAGGTGAAGGCGACGCAAGGGGTGGAGTGCAGGAAGGATGAAGCGGTGATTGATGAAATCCCGATGGCTTACAAGGATATCGAGAAAGTGATGGAGGCCCAGCGGGATCTGGTGGAGGTGGTGCATACGTTGAGGCAGGTGGTTTGTGTTAAGGGGTAGGGTTACCCGCGCTCGGCTCGCTAATCAGGCGGCGAGCGTCGCATCAGCTTGTGCCGCAGACATAGCTGCTACCGCTGCGCTTGATACCGGTGATAGGCACCCTGGCCTAGCAAATCTGGTCGGGCTGCAGCGGGCCTGGTAGGAAGCGGGCGACAGCTCGCGAATAGTCATTTCTGCGACCTGCCGCATGAATGCGGCCCCGCCGCTCTTCAAGGATAGAAGGCCATCTATGGAGCGGCGGCTCGTTATACCGATGCCTCACCCACTAGCAACCTACCCATCGATCCGACTGCAACTCCGCATCCTGGCTTAACCGTCACGATGACGGCATGGGGTAAGAACCCACTCGTCCCTACGCCGCTTCCACACAATTGCGTTACGAAATGTTTTGCTGCACATTGCCATCATTCACGCTCCAAGGATGAGCCTGGCTGATACGCAAGGCCTCGACACGACGCCTAAGGCGTTCGACAGAAGTAACTATGGATGATGGCGCATGACTACTGTTCCAAAGAACCAAATCCTCTTTGGGCCGCCGGGTACAGGTAAAACCTACGCCACTATCGATGCTGCGCTGGAGGTACTCGACCCCGCGTATCTGCTGGAACAGCAAGAGAGCCGTGCGGCGCTCAAGCGTCGCTTCGACGAGCTGGTGCAGCAGGAACGCATTCGTTTCGTAACCTTCCACCAAAGCTTCAGTTACGAAGACTTCGTCGAAGGATTGCGTGCGTCCAACGATGAAGTCACCCAACAGCTGCGCTATGACGTGGTGGATGGGGTGTTCAAATCGCTGTGCGAGGCGGCTGCGGTAAAGGTGACTAGTCAAGCGCCGGCCCCTATTGAATTAGGGCAGCGCCGTATCTGGAAAATGTCCCTTGGCAACACGCTTGGCGAAGACGCGAGCATTTACCAGGAATGCCTCATCGGTGGGTATGTGCTACTGGGCTGGGGGGACACTATTGATTTCAGCGGGTGTGCCAGCCGCTCGGACGTGCAGGAGCGCTTCGCGCAGGCTGGGTTCATCCCGGAAAATCCGGCGACCGATTACAGTATCACTAGCGTCACGGCCTTCGTTACCCGCATCCAAGTGGGCGACCTCATCGTGGTGTCCGACGGGAATTTTAAGTTTCGCGCCATAGGCGAGGTGACAGGCGGGTACGAGTTCAGGGCGCATAGCGAGTTCGAGACAAGTTACTCGCAGATGCGGCGAGTCAAATGGCTGCGTGAGTACAGCCCCTCTCTGCCGCACAGCGAATTGCTTAACGGCCAGTTTAGCCAAATGACGCTGTATGAGTTGCGTGCCCCGACGCTGAACCGGGAGAAGCTGGAGCTACTGCTTGGCGCCGCGCACGCAACGGTAACGGGGTTCCGGATTGGCCAGGTGTTTGGCCGGGACTATCAAGTGGTCCGTGCGACGGATGACTTACTCGAATTGCGGAAACCCAACGGCAACCTCATAGGCTTCTCTATGACGATGCTGGGCGAGTTGGCCAATGCGGTGCGCCTGGGCACTATTTCAATCCAGGACATTCGCGACAAATCCGCAATGGCCAAGCTACCTAGCGCGGCGTTGGAACCGTTTCTGGTAAATGGCTACAACAATATCCTCGCTCCACTGGTTGAATACCTCGCCGCTCCCATGGCGCCCGCCGCTCCGACGGCGCCCCCGCCGGAAGCCCGGGTGCTCATCATCGATGAAATCAACCGAGGCAATGTATCGCGCATTTTTGGAGAGCTGATTACCTTGATCGAGCCTTCCAAGCGCGCCGGAGCCGAGGAGGCCTTGTCGGTGGTGCTGCCCTATTCGAAGCAAAGCTTCAGCGTGCCCGACAATGTTTATTTGATCGGCACCATGAACACCACTGACCGGTCTTTGGCTGGGCTAGACATCGCTCTGCGCCGTCGCTTCAATTTCCGAGAAATGCCGCCTCAGCCTCAGCTTCTAGACGATGTGAGCGTTGAGGGAGTGACCATCGGGCAATTGCTAAGAGCAATCAATCGGCGCATTGAGGTGCTGCTTGATCGAGACCACTGCCTGGGGCACGCCTATTTCTTCCCGCTCAAGGCAGACAACTCGCTAGAACGCCTGGGAACGATCTTCCGCAACCAAGTGCTGCCGCTGCTGCAGGAGTATTTCTTCGAAGATTGGGAACGCATTGGATGGGTCCTGAACGACCAGCAGGCCGAGGACAATGGTACGCAACCCTTCGTCCAGCGACCGTCGGCTGGGCTTGGCCTCGAAGCGCTGTTTGGCGCTACGATCGCGGGGCGGCTTAACGACCAACGTTGGCAACTTAACCCGCTTGCGTTTAGCTCAATCGACAGTTACCTGAACGTCTTGGGCAACGGTCAGTGAGTCGTCACTCGGTCTCGATTCGCGAGTACGGTCGGCTTACTACGGCGGCAGTGGAAAACTCGTTGGACTTGGCTCAGGTCACCTCTAGCGCGTTCGATTGGCTATGTGAACTGAGTGCAAGCTTCAAGGCCAACGGTGCCTCGCTGTTACAGCTGGAAGGCAGGCGCACGTTGAAGTGGGATGCCTATGTGGGGGTAGTCGAAACGCCCTGTGGTACTCGCCTCGAAATCCTGCCGAAGCACCATGAAGAAGGCGACTGCCTGGCCAGTAGTCGGCAATTGCTGCGCAAGCTGATTCAACGAGCCTTGCACCTAAAACCCCGTGAGGTATCCGTTGCCAGCCTAGAGCGCTTCGATGCACCGCTCAGCGAGTGGGTGATGGGGCAGTTTCTCGGTGAGCTCGATGTGTTGGTGAAGCGTGGCGTACGGTTCGATTACCAGCGCGTGGAGGAGGAGCGGCTCTTTCTCCGCGGTCAGCTCAACGCCGTGAAGCAAATGCGCCAGCCTCCGGGGCGCCAACATCATTTTCAGATCAGCCACGATGTATTCCTTCCCGACCGTGCCGAAAATCGCCTGCTAAAGCTGGCGCTTGAGACAGTAGCCAAGAGTACGCAAGACGCCTCGAATTGGCGCCTTGCCAATGAGTTGCGGGCCCTATTGGCAGAGATCCCTTCAAGCAGGCAGGTAAGCCGCGACTTGCGAGCCTGGAGCGAGGATCGCCTGATGGCCCATTACCAAGCAGTAAAGCCTTGGTGCGAGCTGATCTTGAACCAGCAGATGCCACTCGCAGTACAGGGCCAATGGCGAGGTATCAGCCTGTTGTTCCCAATGGAAAGGCTGTTCGAAAGTTATGTCGGTGGCTGGCTGCGTGAGCAGTTGACACCCGGTGCACGGCTAACCACGCAGGCGGCGCGGCATAGCCTGTGCAGCCATATGAACGGCTCGATGTTTCGTTTGGCACCAGACTTTCTCCTGGAATCGGGCCGCCAGGCCTGGGTGTTGGACACAAAATGGAAGCGGCTACAGGCATTCAACCGGGCCGGTAACTACGGCCTAAGCCAAGCGGATTTCTATCAGCTGTTTGCCTACGGGCAAAAATACCTTGGCGGTTGCGGCGAGATGGCTCTGATCTTTCCACGCTCCGCCAGCTTTCAGTTTGCGCTTCCGCCTTTTGATTTCAGCCCCTCGTTGAGGCTGTGGGTGATGCCCTTCGACCTGGATGCTGATGACTTGGTTGGGATAGAGGGTGTTGGGTTTGGGCGATGCGTCCGGGAGTCTCAATGGCGTGCAGTTGCGGAAAATATTACCGGGCTGAATGGCCGTTGATTACGGGCCGCCGATCCAGAGTTACCGGGTCTTCAGCCGCGGGTCTACCTCCGTATCGGACAGTTGTGATGATCTATCTTTCCACGCCTCTACTGAGCATTCCGCCGCCGCTCCAGCGGATGAGTGGACTGACGGCGGGGGTGGCGACCGCTAGCTAATCTCGGTGCCGGGCGCTGAAATGTTTGCGACCAGCTCCGAGGGAGCAAGGGCCGACTCGATCTCAACAATACATTCGCGAGCTTTGGCCAAGGCCAGATTCAAGTCGTCGGGGGTTGCCTTGTTTCCCTGTGGGCAGACCTTTCGCTCATGCTTAACATGATATCTGCTGGAGGCAAGGTAGAGGTCAGGAAAATCAGGGACCGGCCGCGCAGGGGAAGTGAATACCGGCAGCCGCTCATTGATGGCTGGGAGGTCCCGTTTGTTGAAGTAAGGGAAGACCCCCAGCCAGGTGTGCTTGTAGATCTTAACGCACAAGCCCGAGGGCCACCCTTCCAGCCGCACATCCAAGCTGTAGTGCTGCTTATCTTTTTCTTTATCACGAACAAGCTTGATCTCGACGATCCCTCGCCATGGCGAAAATAGCTCACCCTCTAAAAGCTGGGTCTGGAGGTAGGAAAATTTCTCATCGAGTTTACGTCCGAGGCAGTACGCGTAATGGTCCTGCAGAAGTTCGTAAGCGTCCTGATTTTGGTCGAAGAGCTGCCAACATAGCTGCTTAAGTTCAGAGCTACCAGTCATTGTTTTCTCTATGTGAGTGGCAAACTGCTCCAGAAACTCCCGGACTGCGCCAGAAGTCCGCGTTTGCTGCTGGCGTAGCAGATGAGCGAGCTGCCCGTACGATTGGTAATACACAGGCACAGAATGCTCATGGTCCGCCGTGGGTGAATCCCTACCTTTAGGCGTGAGATAAACGACCAGGCGGTGCTTATAGTGAGGAAAGAGACCGCAAAGCGCTTGCTGATACCCTAAGACCTGTTCATGCTGGTCCAAAGCATGGATCTTATTCTCAATGGCGATGACTAGGCCAATGGAAGGGAAATCAATCAATACGTCCATGTACTGTAGTTCCCGAGCGACCACGGCAGGTGTACCCGCCGCAGCTTCGAATACCTGCTCCGGAACTCCGGTATTCGAGTGCCTGCAGTTAACGAGCGAGCGTACATAGGCATCCCTGAAGGCGCTGCCTAGGCTATGGGTACCTCGATCATTTAAAAGCGATGCAATGATATTGGAGTGAACGAGCTCCTTATTGCTCACCCCCATGACTCTGAAAAGGTCGAAAGCTTGGGTGTAGTCCTTTAAGCTTGTAAATTCCTGACTAGCTGTCAGAGAAGCTACCTGGGCCGCTGCATCCATATCTAGGAACTTCGCAAGGGGGGTGGGGGCGCATATTATAGGGCTGACTTGGGTTGTCACGCTACAGGTTAAGAGTAGTTTTTTTTTGATGTTGTGGTCCTGGGCGCCGAGGCTAGAACTGATAGGAGAATTTTATGATGGAAGGTCCTTGTTACGAGATCGAACACGCAAGTTTTGAGCTTTTCTTGAACTTATGGTACAGCGGAACATTCGCGGAGCAGCGTTTGGGGCAAGCATTTTACAACCATTTTAAGCTTCACCAGCTGACCAATCAGAATGGCTTGCACGAACTCTACGAATCATCGGGCAAGAAAGCATTGAGGATGATTGGCGACTATTTCTTAATCAGATAAATGGACTGGTAGGCAGCACAGGCAGTGGTTTGTTCTCGCTTGGAGAGAGCGTTTGCCACAACCACACGAACGTACTCACCCTTGATGTGCCATTCTGTATAAATATACATGTAAGATTTTAGCGCAGGTCCGATTGGCGCCGCAGTGGCTTCAACGGAAACGCGTGACGCGTGGCGATGTGAAGCCTTCTATAACGTGGCAAGCACAGGCGAAGCCCCAATAATCGTTTAAAAGGATGCGTTATGGACGTAACTAAAGAAGACCTGAAGCAGGCGCTGAAAGCTGCCGAGACTCTGAAGCTCAAGGCTGAGACGACGAAGCTACATGCTGAGATAGCCAAACTGAAGGCCGAACAGAAACTCACTACGGTCAAGCGCATATGGAATCCCGTATTGGTGGTGTCCGTAATCTTGATCGTGGCATCCGCGGCTTTGCATATTTCGTTCAACTTGTGCCATTGATACTGTCAAAGTGCCGTAAACCAAAACCTTAAGAAATTCATGTGCACTGCGGCCCTGCATGAAAACTTTACATGTACAAATAATCAGCATGGCTGCGGCATTTGTGCGGTTGTAATATTGCGGCTTTCTATGCAGCCAACTCTTCACTTTAGCTCGGGAGGTGAATCTTCAAGGCGGGCGCCGTGCTCGCTCATGGTGGCCAGCACTCGTGTCAACTCGGGCTCGGCAAGCGTCAGAAGGGCCGCCATGTGAAAGTGCATCTGTATAGACATAGGGCGGGGATCGGCGCCGCCGGTATACCGTCGCCAGTTAGCGCCTTGAGAAATACCGTAAATATCTGCCATTTGCTGACTTGTGCGGCCAAACTTATTTTTGAGCTCTGCCAATTCTGGTGCGCTTGGTGGTACATAGTTTCTGATTCGTTTCATGGATGAATGACACCTGCGAGGCAGCTGATGCAGGGCACGGAGTCTACCAGTCCTAAGGCTGGTGGCGAATGGCCGCATATCTAAGAAAAATTTGCGCCAAGCGTCGCTACGGAGGACAGATATTTCAACCTCACCATACCTGGCGCTTTTAAGAGGGCTTTCTTGACAAATGCCCGGCTGTTCCAATCTAAGTTTACTAAAAATTGTCTTGGTAATTATCATGAACGCGACCTTATACCTCTATCCAGTCCTGATTCACGACGATCCTGACGGCCTTTGGTTGAGCTGCCCCGATATCCCAAGGACCTATGGCATAGGCGATGACATGGTAATGGCCCTTAAGTCGCTGCATGATGGTCTGGAAACGGCGTTTTCGTTCTATGTTGAAGAGTACGTACCAATCCCAACCCCAAGCGAACCCTGTGTCGGCCAGCAAACGGTCTGCCTTTCAGAGCTGTCTTCGATAAAGGTCTCTACATGGAATGCTTTTGTGGCGTCAGGGCTTGGCAGGACAGAATTGGCTCGTCAGCTGGGTATCGCGACCCAAGCCGTAGACACTCTGTTCGATTTTCTGCAGGACTCTCATAGCCCGCACCTCGAACGCGCCTGGGCGATCGTGGAGGCCTCCTCTAGCGGTAATATTGAATAAGCCGAGCGGGTAGTGTTAGAGGGTATACCGGCGCTCGGCCGGCTTGCTCAGTCATACAACCAAGCCTTCAGAGCCTTCAGGTTCTTCACCCAGATCTGCTGCGCCTCGGGCTTAGGGTCGAGCTTCTTCGGGTCGATCTGGTACCGCTGAAGCACATACTTCACCAGTGCCTGGCGGGTCAGAATCTCCAGCGTGCCATCTACCATGCCGAAGTCCGTCTCGATGATCGATTTCTGAGCGGGCGCCAATCGCTCGTCCGGGGCAATCAGTACAGGCACTTCGGTGTTCCACTCGTGGTCGCCTTCCATCCCGTTCGTGGTCACGTCATCCATCAGTTCGGGTACGCCGCGCAACCGGCTCAACACGAAATCACGATAGGCCTGGTTCTTCTCACAGAACGCACGCACGTGCCAGCGCATGCCGGTGTATACCAGCGTGTGCGGGGCAATCAGCCGCACTTCCGGCTCAGGGTTCGCCAGCGACACGTATTCGATCTCCAAGCGCAAATGCTCCCTACAGGCCTTCAGTAGTGGTCGCAGGATCTCTGCCTTGATCGACCGATCCGGTACCTCCAGCACTCGTGTGTGCGCATACGCCAGGGCAAGGCCTTCGATGTGCCGCGCTCGTGAGTTGTTTTGATACAGCAGGTGAAGATAAGCGCTGGCGCTGTCGTCGATGAACAGGGGCCTGAACTGCTTGCTCGGCACGTAGCCTTTCAGCTGTTTGTCATATGTAAGGTTTTTAGGCGCATGCTCGGTAATGTAGGTATTGATGTCCTTCGACGCTTGCTGGCGGCTGATACCGAAGCTCTGCATCAGGTGCCCCGTGGTCAACCGGCCTTCCCACCAAGCCACCGTCTCGATCAATCGATAGCGTAGCGCTAAGTCCCAACGTACCTGCTCGATGGCCTGCTTGCGTTTCATCCTGCCCTCATATGCGCGAATAATTTACCTGTACAAGTCTACAATCTAGACCTGTCGTGTTCCACTACATATCTTGAGTCCCAATGGCAGCCAGCGTAGGCGGCGAAAATTCAAAGGGATGACAAATGAATACGATGGAACAGGTCAGGGGCTGCTTGCTGGGCGGTGCTGTGGGTGAGGCACTAGGCGCGCCCGTTGACGCCATGGCGTGGCCTGCCATTCAGCTGGCTTACGGCCCTCTTGGGATCAGTGACATGGTTCAGCCTTCGGACAATGGTCAACGCAGCGAAAATACGCAGATGCTGCTGTTCACGGCCGACGGATTATTGCGTGCCTTCGTGCGCAACAGTACCCAAGGCATCTGCCATGTACCAAGCATGATCCACGAATCGCTGCTGCGCTGGCGACAGGCCCAAGGGTATGCGATGCATGTGGAAGTAGCAGCCAACGGCTGGCTGATCGAGCAACGCAGCCTTTGGGTTCAGCGTGATGCCGACCGTGATTTCCCTCGCGTATTGGCGCTTTCGTCTCGGCTAGGCGCCCCTGCGGACAACTTCAGCAAGGGCTGCAGCGGGTTAATGCGCGCCGCGCCCTGTGCCTTCGGCGAGCAATTGCGCGATCATCTTCGCGCTATTGTCGGAAGAGGCTTCACTGGCCGAGCGCATGTCTTGCACAAGGGCGTTGAACCCCTGTTGCATTGATTGCATGGCAGCAACCGATTGGCCAGGCGTACCACACCACCAACAGCAGCACCACAACCACAACGAACGACGGCGCCCACAACTGCGCTGAAGGGTTCTCGGTCCATTTTTTGAAGAGCGTTGAAAAAGCGTCCATTTCTGAAAAACTCGGTCGTCGTGATCAGTTGGCCGCAGTGGGCCGGTAGAAGGCCAAGCGGTGCCGCGCTAAAGCCTTCCTTGGCAGTTACGAGCCAAGTCATTGATGGCAATCTGCCCGAAAATGGATCCCTAGGCAAACGCAATGGCACCAACGGCATTCTTTGCGGTCAAAGCCCGCCAATTTTGATGTGCCATGGCTGCCTGCTCTGCGGAACTGTTGGCTCGGACCCAGTTGGATAATCCCGCTCGATAGCCTTAATGGCGTGTTCCAAGCTGTTTTCGTTCCCCACCAAACGCTGGAGGATGTCCACAAACAAGCCGGCGGCCAGATAGCCGCTGGGGTGGCCATGGGTAAGATGGGCGGAGTCGGCAGCATAGGCGAAAGCATTGCCGAAGATATGCAGGCGGGCCAGAACGCTATGCAAGCGGGCATGAACGAAATGCTCGCTAACCTGCAGGCTTCCATTGCCCGTATTGGCAGTGAGAACCAAGTGGCCGAAGACGTGCCCGTGTTCGCCACCATGGCACCAGAGAAGTGCCAGTTGGAGATGCGCTGATGGGTACCGCATTATCAGCGCTGTCCTCAGCAATCCAATCCGGTTTGCAGCGCCATCAGCAGCGTACGGATGGCGTTGAGCTTTCGACGTTCAACGGTTTACGCCTTGCCAGTGAAGAATTGGCCAAGCGTTACGACAAGGCCGAGAAAGCCTTCGTACCCCCAAAGGAAAAGCGGCAGGAGGCCCTAAATAAATTCAAGGCGGAGCAGAAGCTGGACAGCTCTGAATGGCGGCTTGTATTCGCTGGCCTATCGGACCGTGAAGAACAAGTTACCGCTGTACTGGACGATGAGCCGCTGTTCGCGAGGGTTCGGCAAATCCGGCAACGCCTACCTGCGCTCGGCCCTGTTCATGCCAGCCATGAGTGCCATGCGCTACGACCGGTATGCCAAGGGTTTCTATGACACGTTGGTAGGCAAGGGCAAGAAGAAGATGCAGGCCATCGCCGCTGTCATGCGCAAGTACCTGACCGGTATCTGGGCATGCTTGCGAAGCGGCGAGGCCTTCGACTCGTCCAGGCTTTTTAGCGAAAAATACCTGCAAAAAGGTTGACGGCCAACAGAGTATCTGCATCCAGCATTTCGCGGTGTAGCGATAAGAAGCGTCGCGGGCGAGCCCGGCTGCTCCGGGATGCAATGGCAGCGCCTGATTCGCGAGCTTCGCCTTCGGCTACGCCCAGCTCCTATCCGGCAGCGACAACCAACCCCAAATCGCAGGCACAAAAAAAGGCGCCTCGAAAGGCGCCTTTTCTCGGATTTGGTGGAGCCGGGGGGATTTGAACCCCCGTCCGCCAGTACTCCGCTGTCGGTACTACATGCTTAGCCCGTTCTACTGAGTTAACCCGCGGCCGCCCGAGGGGCAGGGTGCTTTGGGCGAGTCGTGTAAGTTTTAGCTGCGTCGTCCACGACATACTAGGCAGCGATCCTGTTCTATCTGACAGTCGGTTCGGGTTTACAGGCATCCCCTAGCGACTGCTGGTACCGAAGTAGCCAGAAGCTCAGGTTCTAGTCGTCGCAATTAAGCGGCGATGGCGAAGTCCTGGCCGTAGGTTTCGTCATTGGCAACTATAGAAGTTGCAACAGTGGATTTACGAGTTCTGTTACCAACTCGGCATGCACCTAAAGTTTCGTTACCGGCGTCGAATCCTGATCGGCCCCGTACCTGCAGCCAGTGGCGGCAGGTTTGTGAAGCATACGCCCCTCGGCTAGAAAAGTCGACCGTTGAGCGCACCGTCGTGGCTCAGTTGCCTGCCGCGCCGCCTTTCTTGGTGTAGTTGTCCAGCTGGGTCAGGATTTTGCCAGTGCTGGCGATGCAGGCCTTGGTGTCACCGCGGGCCTGGTCGGCCTTGGCGGCGTCGATCTGGCCGCGCATGGTTTTTTCCAGGGCTGGGTTGGTGGCGGTGTTGGTGGTCATGGTGTCGTCGATTTTCTGCAGGTTCGCGGCGCACAGATCGTCGGCGGCGAAGGCAGGCGCGGCCACAACGGTGGCGGCGCAAAGGGCGAAGGCGGAAAGAAGGGTACGGGTCATGGGCATTTCTCCTTTGAAGGATAAGTACGCTCATTGGCCAATGCCAAGGCGCCAAGGTTCGCCCGCGCGGTTGGGCTTACTTCATGGACTGCGCGAATTGCCGAGAGGTTCTATTTTTTGTGTACGAATTAACACGACAAGGTTTCAGCTGATCGCCGCGTGTTCGCCCTCTTTTGGCGCAACAAACGTCCTATCGGCATGCACCGGCTTGGGGCGTGTCACCCGGTCTACCAGGTACACCAGGCTGTGGTAATCGAGGCCGCTGTGCTCACTCAGGCCGATCTCGCAGGTGCGGCTGGTGGAGATACCTTCGTTGCAGTGCTGCACTGCGTTCTTGAGTGAGCGCAGCGCGTGGGCGTTGAGCTCAGGTTGGGTGAAGCCTTTGTCGCCAGCGAAGCCACAGCAGTGAATGCCTTCCGGTATTACTACTTCGCGGCTGCAGCGGCGGGCGATGTCCAGCAATGCCTGGCTTTGGCCGAGGTTTTGGGTGCTGCAGGTGACGTGCACCGCAACGGGTGCTTGCTGGGGAGTGAAGTCCAGTTTGTCGAGCAGGTGGCTGTGGATAAATTTCACCGGGTCGTACAGGTCCAGGCGGGTGTCGGCGAGGTTGTCCACCAGCCGCAGCGTGCACGGGCTGGTGTCGCAGTACACTGGATCCAGCCCGCCGCGGCTGGCTTTCAACAGGGCGCGGATCATTGCTTGGCGCTTGGCTTCGCCTTGGTCCGGGTAGCCTTTGGATGAGAAGGGCTGGCCGCAGCACAGGGCGTCCAGGCCTTCGGGGAATACCACTTGGTAACCGGCTTTTTCCAGCAACTGGCGGGTTTTGTCGATAAGGGGCGTTTGCTCGGCATCGCTACTGGCCGGGCCCATCGCGCGGGAAACGCACGCCGCCAGGTACACCACACGGGGGCGAGCATCGGCGCTTGGTGCAGAGAATTGAACGGGCGCCTGGGCTTGCGGCAATGCGGCGGGCCAGTGGGGTACGGCTTGGTTCACTCGGCGTAAACCGGCGGCGTAGCGGGCCATGCGCGGTGCGCCCAGCAGCCGCTGCGCGCCATTGGCGAGGCGCAAGCCAACGCGGGCGCCTGCCATCAATGTGGCGAAGTGTTCGGCGGCCCAGCTGGCGGTGCGGCCATGCTCGGCGTTGACAGTGCGTAGCTTTTTAATCAGGTCGCCGGTGTTGATACCCACCGGGCAGCGTTCGGCGCATAGCCCGGTGGCGGCGCAGGTGTCGATGCCGTGGTATTGGAATTGCTGCTCCAGCGCTGTGGTGTTGTACCCATCGCGCCGGCGTGCCTGAATGTCCCGCCACATTACGATGCGTTGGCGTGGGCTGAGCGTAAGCCCGCGGGACGGGCACACCGGTTCGCAAAAGCCACATTCGATACATTTATCCACAAGCGCGTCGGCGGCGGGCATGGGCTTGAGGTGTTTGAGGTGGATGTGCGGGTCTTCGCTCAGCACCACATCCGGGTTGAGAATGCCGTGGGGGTCCAGCAGGCGCTTGAGTGTCCACATCAGCTGGTAGGCCTGGGTGCCCCATTCCAGTTCCACGAACGGCGCCATGTTGCGGCCGGTGCCGTGCTCGGCCTTGAGCGAGCCGCCGAATTCCACTGCCACCAGTTGGGCGACGTCTGCCATCAGGGCTTCGTAGCGGGCAATTTCCTCGGGGCTGTTGAAGCCTTGGGTGAACACGAAGTGCAGGTTGCCTTCCAGGGCGTGGCCGAACAGGATCGCTTCGTCGTAGCGGTGTTTTTCCAGCAGCGCCAGCAAGCGGTTCACGCCTTCGGCCAGGCGCTCCAGCGGGAAGGTCACGTCTTCGATGATTACCGTGGTGCCGGTTTCACGCACCGCGCCCACGGCTGGGAAGGTGCCTTTGCGAATGGCCCACAAGCGGGCGTTTTCCGTAGGGTCGGTGGTGAAGGCGATGCGCTGCTCTACCTCGAACGAGGCGAGGGTGGCGACTACCTGCGCGACCTGCGTTTGCAATGTTTCGGTAGAGCCGGCCGCGCTTTCGATCAGCAGGGCGCACGCGCCCGGGGATAAGTGCTGCACGAACGCTGGCATGCCGGGCTTGTGTTGCACCGAGCGCAGGCTGCGGCGGTCGAGCAATTCCACGGCGGCCACGGGTTGGCTGCGTAATGCGGTAACGGCGCGGCAGCATTCTTCCACGGAGGGGAACACCACCAGCGCGGTGGCCTTGTGGGGCAGGTCCACCACGGTGTTGTAGGTCACCGAGCTGATAAAGCCCAGGGTGCCTTCGGAGCCCACCAGCAAATGGCTGAGGATATCCAGAGGGTCGGTGTAATCCACAAGCGCGTTGAGGCTCAGGCCGGTGGTGTTCTTCAGCCGGTACTTATGACGGATACGTGCAGCGAGGGCTTCGTCCGCACGTACTTCCTGGCCCAATTGCTCCAGCGTGGCGAGCAGGTCCGCATGGCTTTCTCTGAACAGCGCAACGCTGTCCGGGTTTTCGGTATCCACGCAGGTGCCGTCTGCCAGCACCAGGCGCAGGCCGGCGAGGGTGTGGTAGGTGTTTTGCGCGGTGCCGCAGCACATGCCGCTGGCGTTGTTGGCGACGATGCCGCCGATCTTGCAGGCGTTAATGGACGCCGGGTCCGGCCCCAGCTTGCGGCCATAAGGTTTGAGCCAGGCATTGGCCTGGGCGCCGATCACGCCAGGTTGCAGGCGGATCTGCTCGCCCTGGTTGCGAATGTCGCGGCCGTTCCAGTGATCGCCCAGCACCAACAGCACGGAATCGCTGATGGCCTGCCCGGACAAGCTGGTGCCGGCCGCGCGGAAGGTCACTGCAACCTTGTCGGCCGCGGCGGCCTTGAGCAGGCTGATCACTTCCGCCTCGGCTTCCACCCGTATCACCAGCTTGGGCAGCAGCCGATAAAAGCTGGCGTCGGTGCCATAGGCCAGCGTTGCCATCGGGTCGTCGAACCGCCGCTCGGCGGGGATCAACGCCTGTGCATGGGCGAGGAAGCGGGCAGGCAGGGTCATGCGTCCTCCAGGATCAGCACCACAAGGTCCTTCGGCCCGTGGGCGCCGTAGGCCAGTACCTGTTCGATGTCCGCCGTTTTCGAGGGGCCGGAGACTAACAAGGCATTGGTGGGCATGCCGCCGGCCCAGTTGAAGCGCTGCATCACTTCATAAAAGTTGCTGTGGATCTCACTGGCCTTGAGCAACGCGAAGTGCACCGGCGGCACCAAGCTCATCAACCGGGGTTCGTCGGCGGTGGGCCAGAGGATCAGGCTGCCGGTCGCCGCGATGGCGCCCAGCGTGCCGGTGAGGCTGGCCGGTGTGTCATCGAACAGCTCGCTTTTCCATGCCTCGATCGGGCGGTCGTACGCTTTGGTTTGCGGTGCTTGCGTGTCGCCTTCCCACGCGCTGAGCAGTTGTTGGCCATAGGGCGTGCGCGGTGCGATCAGCAGGCTGTCCAGTTGGCGGTCGCGTAGTAGCTTCGCTACTAATGAAGGCCATTGCGCCGCAGTGCTGAGGTGGACTTCGGTGTGTACCGTTTCCATCAACTGCCGCAGCCGGCCGATGCGTTCTTCCGCTGGGTAGGACCAAGGCGCAGTGACCAGGGCCTCGTCGAAGTTATCCACAATCGGTGTGGTGCCTTGCAGGCTCGCCCGCAGCTTTCCAAGGATGTTTTCGCGGGCGCTCATGGCGTGGTTTTCCCTTTGGCGAGGTGCTCGGCGGCCAGTTCATGCAGCGACCGTGGCGCCGGCTGGGGCGCGCTGTGGTTCTGGGTCCATGGGCCGATGTTCGCGGGGGTGAGCTTGCGCAGCCGCGTGGCCATTTTCAGGAAGGCGCGGTACAGCGTGGGCGAACTGTTCAGCCGCGCCCAAGCATTCCAGGCGAGGCGTTCCTTGCGGGAGTATTTGCTGCCTTGGCCGCGCAGCAGCGGCGTGTCGCTGGGCGGCTTCACGTTTTCCTCGCGCAGCCGTCGCAGCAGGGCTGGGATGGGGATTTTCACCGGGCACACTTCGCCGCAGGCGCCGCACAGCGAGGAGGCGCTGGGGTGGTCCGGCACCGCCGCCAGGCCGACCATGTGCGGGGTGATAATCTTGCCGATGGGGCCGGGGTATACCTGGCCATACGTGTGGCCACCCACCCGCGTGTACACCGGGCAATGGTTCATGCAGGCGCCGCAGCGGATGCAGTTCAGCGTCTGGCGCAATTCACTGTCGGCAAAGGCCTGGCTGCGGCCGTTGTCCAGCAACACCAGGTGCACCTCGCGCGGGCCATCGAGCTCGTGGGCCTTGCGTGGGCTGGAGATCATGTTCACGTAGGTGGTGATGGGAATGCCCAGCGCCGAGCGCGTGAGCAGCGACAGTAACGGCACCACGTCGCGCAGGTTTTCCACCACCTTTTCGATACCGGTCACGGCAATGTGCACAGGCGGCACGCTGGTGACCATGCGGCCGTTGCCTTCGTTTTCCACCAGCAGCAAGGTGCCGGTTTCGGCGACCGCGAAGTTCACGCCGGAGACGCCGATGTCCGCCTCGAAGAACTTCTGCCGCAACACGCGGCGGCCGATCTGGATCAGCTCATCCACGTCCCGGGTGTATTCCACCCCCAGCTTGTTTTCGAACAGCGACGCCACCTGCCCGGCATTCTTGTGGATAGCCGGCATGATGATGTGGGAAGGCTTTTCGTGGTCCAGCTGCACGATGAACTCGCCCATGTCGGCTTCCAGGCATTCGATGCCTTTGGCGGCCAGCACGTCGTTCATTTCCATTTCTTCGCTGACCATGGACTTGCCCTTGATCACCTGCCGCGCTTCATGCTTCGCCACAATCCCCAGCACAATCTCGTTGGCTTGCTCGGTGGTCTCGGCCCAGTGCACCTGAATGCCTTGGCGGGTAAGGTTGCGCTCCAAGGTTTCCAGCAGGTTGGGCAATTTGGAAAGCGCCCGCGCGCGAATCGCGTTGCCTAGTACGCGCAGTTCCTCGCGTTCATCGGCATCGGCAAACGCCAGGGCCCGTTTGGTCATCAACGAATCCATGGCGGTGCGGAAGTTGCCGCGCAATTGGCTGTCGCCTAATGCGGTGTGGGCGCGCTCGCGGAAGGTTGTAGGAATTTCCAAAGCGGGAATGCGGGTTTGGCTGTTCATTGGCCACCTCCGGTGCGCTGCCACAGAAAGCTCGCCAGGTGCTGGCCCCGTAGCGGTTGGCGCTGTTTTTCCAAAGCGCCGTTGATGTTCATCAGGCAGCCGCAATCGGCAGTGATCACTTCATCCGCGCCAGAGTCGATGAGGTTGCGAGTTTTATCTTCCACCATGGCGCCGGAGATGTCCGGCATGCGCACGCTGAATGTGCCGCCGAAGCCGCAGCATTCACTTTCATGGCTGTGGTCCACACGCTCCACCTGGCCCAGTTGGGCAAGGAGGGCGCGGCCGTGCACATGGGTGTTCATTTCCCGCCGCGCCGAGCAGGACGTATGCAGCGCCACCTTGATCGGCGAGCCTTGATCGCGAAGCTCCACCTGGCACACATGCAGCAGAAACTCCGCCAGCTCATAGGTGCGCGCGGCGAGGGCTTGCGCCTGGGCAAGCCGGGCCGGGTCGTCCCGGAACAACGCCGGATAATGCTCGCGGAACATCCCGGCGCACGAGCCCGACGGCACCACCACGGGCCACGGCTGTTTGAACAGTTCCAACTGGGCAGCGGCGACCGTGCGGGCCTGGTCGGTGTAGCCGCTGGTATAGGCGGGCTGGCCGCAGCAGCTCTGGCCCTGTGGATAATCCACGGCAATGCCTTCACGCTCCAGCAGGCGGATCGCGTCCAGCCCGGCATGCGGGAAGAACACGTCCACCACGCAAGTGCCGAACAGGTACACCCGCGCCGGCTTGCTCGCCGGGTACTCACGCGGCGCTGGAATAGGCGCGGCAAGGCGGGTGGCGTTCGGGGCCGCGTTGTAAAAAAGCTCGCTCATCAGGCAGGTTCTCCACAATGGCCCGGCTTCTTTATTGCCATGGTCGGGCTCGGTCGCCACGCCGGGGTGTCCGGCGTGCCATTTCAGTAAAGCTTCAATGCACCAGAATGCCGGTAAAACAGTACGCCTGGGCCAACGTAATCAGCCCTACCAGCGCCGCGAAGAACAGGCTGTGCTTGAGGGTGAAGCGGAACAGGTCGGATTCTTTCCCCACCAGGCCGGTGGCGGCGCAGGCCACGGCGATGGACTGCGGCGAAATCATCTTCCCGGTGACCCCGCCGCTGGTATTGGCGGCTACCAGCAAGGTGTCGTTCACGCCGATCTGGTGCGCGGTGGTGGCTTGCAGTGAGCTGAACAGCGCGTTGGACGAGGTATCCGAGCCCGTGAGGAATACCCCAAGCCAACCCAGGAAGGGCGAGAAGAACGGGAAGGCCGCCCCGGTACCTGCAAGCACCAGCGCCAGGGTGGAGGACATGCCCGAGTAGTTGGTGACGAAGGCGAAGGCCAGCACCATGCCGATGGACAGGATCGGCCAGCGCAGCTCCTTCACCGTGGTGAGAAAAGTGGTAATACCAATAGACGGCCGTATGCGAAGCACCAGCATGCTCACCAAGGCGGAAAGGAAAATCGCAGTGCCCGTGGCCGAGATGGGATCAAGCTTGAACACCGCAGGCATCACCGTAGGTGCCGCCACGATGGGCGCCGCTTTCATCACCAATTGGTCCAGGTGTGGGATTGGGGTGCTCCATACCCAGCTGTAGAGCGAGCCGCCAGCGGCAAACAGGGCCTTGAAGGGCTTGAGCGTCCACACCGTAACCAGCAGGGTGAGGATCAGAAACGGTGACCAGGCTTTGAGGATAGCGCCCATTGAGTGGGGGCAAGCCTGGCGCGCGGGTGCGGTAACCACTGCGGCGCCGACACTTGCTCCTGCCAACTGCGCGGTGCTTGGCGCTGGTGACCATACCTTGAGGAACAGTGCGAGAGACACCAGGCTGACCAACGCAGAGGTGATGTCTGGCAGCTCCGGCCCAATGAAGTTGGAGGTGAGGTATTGCGTGACCGCAAAGCTGAGGCCCGCCACCAGTGCTGCCGGCCAGGTTTCGCGTACGCCGCGCCAGCCGTCCATGATGAACACCAGCCAGAAGGGCACGAACACCGACAGCAACGGCAATTGCCGGCCCGCCATGGCGCCGATCTTGAACGCATCGATGCCAGTCACCTGGCCGGCTACGATGATCGGAATGCCCAGCGCGCCGAACGCCACGGGTGCGGTGTTGGCAATCAAACACAACCCGGCGGCATACAAGGGATTGAAGCCCAGCCCTACCAGCAGCGCGGCGGTGATGGCCACCGGGGCGCCGAAACCTGCCGCGCCTTCCAGGAAGGCACCGAAGCAGAAGCCGATCAGCAGCACTTGCAGCCGCTGGTCTTCAGTCAGCGACAACACCGAGGCACGGATCACTTCGAACTGGCCGCTCTGCACGGTCAGCTTGTACAGGAACACCGCGGCCACAATGATCCAAGCGATAGGCCACAGCCCATAGAGGAAGCCATAACCGGCGGCGGCCAGCGCCATGTCGGCGGGCATGCGAAACGCGAAGATCGCTACCAGCAGCGACAGCAGCAGCGTAAGGCTACCGGCCACGTGGCCTTTAAGCCGAAGCCAGGCCAGGGCCACGAAGAAAAACGCGATGGGGATAAGTGCGAAGGTGGCAGACAGCCCAAGGCTGCCCAGCGGGCTGTAGAGTTGTTCCCAGGTTTGCATGGCGGCCTCTAGTTGTTATTGGCAGGCGGTCGCTTGGGTAAATTGGTAATACCAATTTACAGGTTGTGGTGGGTAGGTTAGGGTGCCCGTGGTTGGCCTGTCAATTTCCCTTGGTCGAGACTTTGGTCGTAGCGCCTCGTAAGCAGGTCTAAGGCGCGATCGTTCGCAGGCAGGTAAAATCGCGGTATCAGCCCTTACGGCTGAGGCATGGGAGGCGGTAGATGGGGTTTGATCAGGTTCGGCAGCGGCGCTTGTCCGACGATATTGTCGAGCGGCTTGAGGGGATGATTCTCGAGGGCACGCTCAAAGCTGGTGAGCGCTTGCCGGCGGAGCGGGTACTGGCCGAGCAGTTCGGCGTGTCTCGGCCGTCCCTGCGCGAAGCCATCCAGAAGCTTGCAGCCAAAGGCATTCTGGTCAGCCGCCAGGGTGGCGGTAATTATGTGGTAGACAGCCTGGGCACGACCTTTAGCGACCCTTTACTGGAATTGCTCGAACACAGCGCCAGCGCCCAGCACGACCTGCTGGAATTTCGCCACACGCTGGAAGCCTCCTGTGCGTATTACGCCGCGTTGCGGGCGACCGACGTGGACCGCGAACGGCTGACGGCCGCATTCGATACGCTGCAGGATTGCTACGCCCGCGCCGATGAAGCCAGCCAGGTAGAGGAGGGCGCCGCCGATGCGCGCTTCCATCTGGCGATCGCCGAGGCCAGCCATAACGCCGTGTTGCTGCACACCATTCGTGGCCTGTTCGACCTGCTCAAGCGCAACGTGGTCACCAACATTGGCGGCATGTACAAGCAGCGGTCAGAAACCCGAGCCATGTTGATCAGCCAACACCGGGAGCTGTATCAGGCGATCATGGAGGGCCAGGCCGAGAAAGCCCGGGAAGTGTCGAGCCGGCATATTCTGTATGTGCAGGAAGTGCTGGAAGAGGTGCAGCAGCAGGCGCAGCGGCTGGCCAGGGCGGAGCGGCGCAAGGGGTTGTAGGGGAGTGCCTGACTCGCGAAGCTTTTGCCCCCACAGATTGAACTGCCTGCGCCACCCCCTGTGGGAGCAAGCGCAGCCGCAGGCGGAGCTCGCGAAAAGAGCGAGAAACCCTTCGCGAGCTCCGCCCGCTTCCTACAGTTTAGGGAGCGGCGTTACTCTTCGCCCTTGCCCTTGCTGCGTACGGCGCGCTGCATTTCGCGGTTGGAATCGCGCTCGCGCTCGGTGTCGCGCTTGTCGTATTCCTTCTTGCCTTTGCCCAGCGCAATTTCGCACTTGATCAGGTGCTTGCTCCAGTACAGCGCGGTACACACGGCGGTGTAGCCCTTTTGCTGTACCGAGGCATGCAGGCGCTCGAGCTCTTTCTTGTTCAACAAGAGCTTGCGGGTGCGGATAGGGTCGGCGATCACATGGGTACTTGCGGCGGTCAGCGGCGTGAAGTGCGAGCCGAAGAGCCAGGCCTCGCCGTCCTTGAGCAGCACGTAGCTGTCGACCAGCTGCGCCTTGCCGGCACGCAGGCTTTTTACTTCCCAACCGGCGAGCACCAGCCCCGCCTCCATGCGTTGCTCGATGAAATAGTCGTGGCGCGCTTTTTTGTTCAGCGCGATCGTCCCTGTGGGATGCTTCTTTTGCTTAGCCATAGGGCGCGCATTATAGGGATAACTTCAAGCGGCGGCTACGGTTTCGAAGTGTTTCACCAGTGCTTCACGGGTTGAGCCACCGAGGTATATCCCGGACAATGCGCGCTCTTTTTTGTTCATGGGCGAGTAAACGGATGTCGAGTGAAAAGGTGTCCGTCCATGGAAGCTGGGCCAGCCGCTGGGTATTCATCCTCGCTGCTACCGGTTCCGCGGTCGGGCTGGGCAGTATCTGGAAGTTTCCTTACATGGTTGGCGAGTATGGCGGCGGCGCCTTCGTGCTCGTGTTCCTCGCCTGTATCGCCCTGATCGGCGTGCCGGTCATGCTGGCCGAAACCCTCATCGGCCGGCGGGCGCGGCAAAGCCCGGCCAACGCGCTGGCCATGCTTGCCCGCGAAGCCGGCCAGCCAGGCGCATGGTCCTGGGCCGCCTTCGCCGGCATGCTCACGGCGCTGCTGATCCTGTCGTTCTACAGCGTGGTGGGCGGCTGGTCCTTCGATTACATCGTGGACATGGCCAAGGGCGACTTCGAAGGCGTTACGCCAGATCAGGTGGGCGCCTATTTCGGCAACGTGATCGCCGATCCCCTGCGGCTGATCTTCTGGCACAGCGTGTTCATGTTCACCTCGGCGGTGGTCATCGCCAAGGGTGTGGTCGGCGGGCTGGAGCGCAGCCTTCGGATCATGATGCCGTTGCTGTTCGTACTGCTGTTGATCCTGCTGGGCTACAGCATGACCACCGGGCACTTCATGGAAGGCGTGCATTTCATGTTCGACTTCGACGCCAGCAAGGTGCTCGATGGCCTGCTCCCCGCCATGGGCCATGCGTTCTTTTCGCTGAGCGTGGGCGTGGGGTCGATCATGATTTACGGTGCCTACATGCCGCGCAGCGCGTCCATCGGCGGCACTATCGTGTCGGTGGCTTTGCTGGATACCTTTGTGTCCCTGCTGGCCGGTGTGGCGCTGTTCCCGATCGTGTTCGCCGCGGGCCTGAACCCGGGCGAAGGGCCTGGCCTGATGTTCGTGACCCTGCCTTATGCCTTCGGCAGTGTGCCCTTCGGCCAACTGATGGGTGTAGTGTTCTTTATTCTGGTGGGCGTGGCCGCCTGGAGCTCCGCGATTTCGCTGCTCGAGCCCATGGTGGCGTATATGGTGGAGCGCTATAAAATATCCCGGGCCTGGGTCGCCACCTGGCTGGCCCTGGCCTGCTGGCTGTTCGGGCTGGGTACGGTGTTCTCGTTCAACCTGTGGAAGCAGGCCAAATTTTTCGTGAACGATGCTGCCGGCTTCCGCCTCTATCAATGGGGGGCCGACACCGGGCTGGATTTCTTCGGAGTAATCGATTTCTTCACTTCGCGGATCATGCTTCCGCTGGGTGGCCTGAGTTTTGTGGTGTTTGCCGGCTGGGTAATGGGTCGCGCCGCGGTACGGGATGAGCTGGCCATGCGTAACCCGCTAATGTTCCAGCTGACCTTCTTTTTGATGCGCTATGTGGCGCCGTGCGGCATTCTCATCGTATTCGCCGCTCAGTTTTGGAAAATGACGCGTTCATGACCACACATATTCAACGCTCTGCCTTGCTTCCGTATCCGGCCAAGGCGCTCTACGACCTTGTGAATGACGTGGCGCGCTATCCGGAGTTTCTGCCCTGGTGTTCGTCTACTCGCGTGATCGAAAGCAGTGACGACTTCATGCGCGCCAGCCTGGAGGTCGCCAAGGGCGGGCTGAGCCAGCGGTTGGTCACGCGCAATGCGCTGATACCCGGCGAGCGCATCGAAATGAACCTCGAGGAAGGGCCCTTCACCCAGTTGCACGGAATCTGGGTGTTCAAGCCGTTGGGCGAGAAGGCCTGCAAGATCAGCCTCGACCTCTCCTTCGATTACGACGGCCCGATTGTGCGCGCCACCCTGGGCCCGCTGTTCAATCAGGCGGCGAATACCCTGGTAGATGCCTTCTGCCAGCGAGCGAAGCAGCTGAACGGCTGACCCGGGTTCGAGTGCCCGGCTGCTGATTGGCGCTGGGCATAAAACCCAAGGCGAAAAAAAGCCCGGCGAACCGGGCTTTTTTGCATCCGCGAATTACTGCGGGGAGGTTTCGATCGGCGCGGGGCTTGGCACCGGCACCGGCTTGGCCTGGTCCACGTCGCGCTGGATCTGCTCCAGCAGCGAGCCTGGCTTGGCTGGCGCTTCTGGTTGCTGCGGCTGCACAGGCGCGTTTTCCTCGGCCGGAGCGGCGTTGTTGTCCTTGCCCAGGATCGAGTCGTCGCGGCTCACGCCAGGCATGAAATCGCCCGAAAGGCTGGCGAGCTGGTCCGCTTCGTTGAAGAACACGCTTACGCGTTCCTGCTGCCGACGGGCACCGCCTTGCTGCATGCTATAGAGGTAATCCCAGCGGTTTGGGTGGAAAGTATCCACCAGCATCGGGTTGCCCATGATAAACCGCACTTGCCGGCGGGTCATTCCAGGCCTCAACTGGTCTATCATGTCCTGCGTGACGACATTGCCCTGCTGGATGTCGATCTTATAAACCCCGGGGAATGAACAACCGGCGAGTGCGAGCAGGCTCACGAAGGTGAGGCTGGTAAGCAAGTGCTTGGTGTTTTGCATCGGTGGGCGACTTCCACTATCTTGGCTGGGTCAACAAAGCCCCGATCATACCCGCAATGAATGAAGCTGCGAAGCAGCATCGGCGAGAAAGCTGACCATGGTTGAAAACAACGAATTACGAAAAGCAGGCCTCAAGGTGACCCTTCCACGGGTCAAGATCCTGCAAATGCTTGACTCGGCCGAGCAGCGCCATATGAGCGCGGAGGACGTGTACAAGGCCCTCATGGAAGCGGGAGAGGATGTTGGGCTGGCGACGGTTTACCGCGTATTGACCCAATTCGAAGCTGCCGGGCTCGTGGTTCGCCATAACTTCGATGGTGGTCATGCGGTATTCGAACTGGCCGACGGTGGCCACCACGACCATATGGTGGACGTGGATTCAGGTGAAGTGATCGAGTTTTTCGACAGCGAAATCGAAAAACGACAGAAGGAAATCGTTGCCGAACATGGCTTCGAGCTGGTCGATCACAACCTGGTGCTGTACGTCCGCAAGGGCAAATAATCCAGGCCTGTATGAAAAACCCGCCGTGAAAGGCGGGTTTTTTGTGTCTGCGGGTGAGCAGCCGTTGCGGTCAGCCCTTGGCGCTGACCACCATCTTGCGCGCGTGGGCGAGGGATTCCTTGGTGAGGTCCACGCCGCCGAGCATCCGCGCCACTTCTTCGATGCGCTCAGCCTTGGCCAGGCTTCGTACGGCGGTGCGGGTTTCGTCACTGCCGCGCAGCTTGTGCACGAACAGGTGGTGATGGCCCTGAGCAGCTACCTGAGGCAAGTGGGTCACGGTCAGTACCTGCCCGCGGTCCCCGAGCCGGCGCAGCAGTTGGCCAACGATTTCCGCGGTGGGGCCGCCGATGCCCACGTCCACTTCGTCGAACACCAGCGTAGGGGTGCGGGACGTTTGCGCGGTGATTACCTGAATGGCCAGGCTGATACGCGACAGCTCGCCGCCCGACGCCACTTTTGCCAGTGACTTGATTGGCTGGCCCGGGTTGGCGCTGACCATCAGCTCGATGCTTTCCTGGCCGTTGGGGTGCAGGTCATTACCGCCGTGGGGCTTGAGCTCGATGCGGAACGTGCCGCCGGGCATGCCCAGGCGATGGATTTCTTCCTCGACCGACGCCGCCAGGCGCTTCGCTGCCTCGCCACGCAAAGCGGTGAGCTCGGTGGCTTTTTCCTGGTAGTGCCGGGCAAAGGCTGCCAGCTCGCCCTCAAGGCGCTCGATGGATTCATCGCTGGCTGCCAGGCTTTCCACTTCGTCGAAGATTTTCTGCTGGAGTGCGGCTACCTCGGTCGGCTGCACCCGGTGTTTGCGCGCCAGGGTATAGATAGTGTCCAGGCGCTCTTCAATCAGTTGCAGGCGAGCCGGGTCTGCTTCGAAGTTATCCACGAACCGGTTGAGTTCGCCCACCGCTTCCTCGACCTGGATCTGCGCGCTTGCCAGCAGGTTCGCTGCTTCCTGCAGGGCCCGTGGCGGGTTGGCAATGGCGGTGAGCCGGTTGAGGCAGGCACCCAGCGCGTCGAGGATGTTGCCCGAGTCGCTTTCGCTGCATTGCTCCACCACCTGGCGGCTGGTAGCGAACAGGCCCTCGGCGTTGGCGAGGTTTTTCTGCGCTTCTTCCAACTCCTCGAGTTCGTTCTCGCCCAGCGCCAGGTTTTCCAGCTCTTCGAGCTGATAGCTGAGCAACTGATGGCGGGCGCGCTGCTCATCGCTGGTGCTGGAAAGCCGGTGGATTTCCTGCCGGGTTTGCCGCCAGCGTTGCGCCGCCAGGTTCACTTGACGGGCAAGGTCGGTGGCGCCGGCGAATTCGTCCAGCAGGCGACGGTGCGTATCGGGCTTGAGCAGCGACTGGTGCTCATGCTGGCCGTGGATGTCGATCAGCAGCTCGCCCAGGGCTTTCAAATCCCCAAGCGGGCTGGGCGCGCCATTGATGTAGCCGCGCGAACGGCCTTCGCTGGTGATTACCCGGCGCAGGATGCAATGCGCGTCGGTTTCCAGGTCCCGCTCCGCCAGCCAGGCCTTGGCATCGGGGATTTCGCTCACGTCGAAGGTGGCCAGGATATCGGCCTTGTCGGCGCCCGGGCGCACTACGCCACTGTCGGCCCGATCGCCCAAGGTAAGGCCCAGCGCATCGAGCATGATGGACTTGCCCGCACCCGTTTCACCGGTGATCACGCTCATGCCGCGTTCCAGTTCAAGGTCCAGGTGTTCGACGATGGCGTAGTTGTGAACGGACAGGTGCACCAGCATGGTCACGATCCCCGATGTGAGAAATGTCTGGTTATTTATACAGTGTTTTTGGTGGTGCTGACAATCCCGGCCATCGCTCGCCCATGGAGCCGTTCAGCGGGCGAAAGTGAATTGGCTGCGCGCGGGGCCCTTGAAGCTTGTGATCGCGGCCCCATATAGCGGGCAACCTGTGCGAGGCAACACTCGCCGACGTATCCAAAGGAGAATTCCATGGCTGAAGAAAAGACTCTGGACGAACAGAACCCGGACACCACCCCGGCGCCAGAAGCCACCGGCGAAGACCTCGCCGCTCAAGTGCAGGCGCTCGAAGAGCAGCTGGCCGCAGCCAAGGACCAATCCCTGCGTGTGGCCGCGGACGTGCAGAACATCCGTCGCCGCGCCGAGCAGGATGTGGAAAAGGCTCACAAGTTCGCGCTGGAAAAATTCGCAGGCGACCTGCTGCCGATCATCGACAGCCTCGAGCGCGGCCTGGAAATGTCCAACGCCGAAGACGAAGCCCTTCGCCCGATGCGCGAAGGCATGCAGCTGACCCTGAAAATGTTCGCCGACACGCTCAAGCGTTACGGGGCCGAAGCGGTTGATCCGCATGGCGAACCGTTCAACGCCGAGCACCACCAGGCGATGGCCATGCAGGAAAGCGCCGACGTGGAGCCCAACACCGTGCTCAAGGTGTTCCAGAAGGGTTACCAGCTCAACGGCCGCCTGCTGCGCCCGGCGATGGTTGTGGTCAGCAAGCCCGTCGCCGCGGCATCGCCGTCCATCGACGAGAAGGCTTGAAATCCGCAAAGCGGCCCCCATTTAGTCGTCAAGCGTTCGAGTGCTACCGCGTGCAGCCACCACTGACGCGGCAACCTAATTCAAAGTTTCGGGAGAGTTTCATACATGGGCAAGATTATCGGTATTGACCTGGGGACTACCAACTCCTGTGTCTCCGTGCTGGAAAACGGCAAAGCCAAGGTGATCGAGAACGCCGAAGGCGCGCGTACCACCCCTTCGATCATTGCATACGCCAACGATGGCGAGATCCTCGTAGGCCAGTCCGCCAAGCGTCAGGCGGTCACCAACCCGCACAACACCCTGTACGCGGTAAAGCGCCTGATCGGCCGCAAGTTCGAAGAAGACGTTGTACAGAAAGACATCAAGATGGTCCCGTACAAGATCGCCAAGGCCGACAACGGTGACGCCTGGGTGGAAGTGAACGGCCAGAAGATGGCACCGCCACAAATTTCGGCCGAAGTGCTGAAGAAGATGAAGAAAACCGCCGAAGACTACCTCGGCGAAGCAGTGACCGAAGCGGTCATCACCGTTCCTGCTTACTTCAACGACAGCCAGCGCCAGGCGACCAAAGACGCCGGCCGCATCGCTGGCCTGGACGTCAAGCGCATCATCAACGAGCCTACCGCGGCTGCGTTGGCGTATGGCATGGACAAGGCCAAGGGCGACCACACCGTCATCGTGTATGACCTGGGTGGCGGTACCTTCGACGTGTCCGTGATCGAAATCGCTGAAGTTGACGGCGAGCACCAGTTCGAAGTGTTGGCCACCAACGGCGACACCTTCCTGGGTGGTGAAGACTTCGACATCCGCCTGATCGACTACCTGGTAGACGAATTCAAGAAAGAAAGCGGCATGAACCTCAAGGGTGACCCGCTGGCGATGCAGCGCCTGAAAGAAGCCGCTGAAAAAGCCAAGATCGAGCTGTCGTCCTCGCAGTCGACCGACGTCAACCTGCCGTACATCACCGCCGACGCCACCGGGCCGAAGCACCTGAACGTGAAGATTTCGCGCGCCAAGCTCGAAGCCCTGGTCGAAGACCTGGTGCAGCGCACCATCGAGCCTTGCCGTATCGCACTGAAGGACGCTGGCATCGACGTCGGTTCGATCAACGACGTGATCCTCGTTGGCGGCCAGACCCGCATGCCGCTGGTTCAGAAAACCGTCAGCGACTTCTTCGGCAAGGAAGCACGCAAGGACGTGAACCCGGACGAAGCCGTGGCCATGGGTGCTGCCATCCAGGGTGCGGTACTGGCCGGTGACGTGAAAGACGTACTGCTGCTGGACGTCAGCCCGCTCACCCTCGGTATCGAAACCATGGGCGGCGTGATGACCCCGCTGATCGAGAAAAACACCACTATCCCGACCAAAAAGTCGCAGGTGTTCTCGACCGCCGACGACAACCAGGGCGCAGTGACCATTCACGTGCTGCAGGGTGAGCGCAAGCAGGCCTCGCAGAACAAGTCCCTGGGCAAGTTCGACCTGAGCGACATCCCGCCAGCACCGCGTGGCGTGCCTCAGATCGAAGTGACCTTCGACATCGACGCCAACGGCATCCTGCACGTGGGCGCGAAAGACAAGGCCACCGGCAAGCAGCAGTCCATCGTGATCAAGGCCAACTCCGGCCTGTCCGAGGAAGAGATCCAGCAAATGGTGCGTGACGCCGAGGCCAACGCCGAGGAAGACCGCAAGTTCGAAGAGCTGGCCGCTGCGCGCAACCAGGGTGATGCACTGGTGCACTCCACTCGCAAGATGGTGAGCGAAGCCGGTGACAAGGTGACCGCCGAGGAAAAAGCCGCGATCGAAACGGCCGTTACCGCGCTGGAAACCGCTGTGAAAGGCGACGACAAGGCTGCGATCGAGTCGCGTATCGAAGAGCTGTCGAAAGTCACCGCTCCGGTTGCCCAGAAGATGTACGCCGACGCCGGTCAGGAAGCACCTGCCCAGCCCGCCGGTGAAGAACCGAAGAAGCACGACGACGTGGTCGATGCCGAGTTCGAAGAAGTGAAAGACAACAAGTAAGCAATTGCTTGTGATCGGCCGGTTCCCTGCTTAAGCGCGGTGACTGGTAGCATGTCGCCGCGCGGGGGCCTTGGTCCCCGCGTTGGCGTGTCTGGGATACAGGAATTTCAAGCACTCGCCGCGGCGGGTGCTCCGGCTGGCTGCAGTGGCCCGTGACCGCAATCGCGGCACGGGGGCAGGCCAGAGCGCATGCTGCCGGGCCATTGGCCTTGGCGCTTGCGTACGTTTGCCGGCTCGGTTCGGCGGGCATTGGCGAAAATTATTCAGGGTGTGAAAAAACCATATGGCTAAGCGTGACTATTACGAGGTACTGGGGGTAGAGCGGGGCGCGAGCGAAGCCGACCTGAAGAAGGCCTATCGCCGTCTGGCGATGAAGCATCACCCCGACCGCAACCCGGGTGACAAGGCGTCGGAAGAAAGCTTCAAGGAAGCCAACGAGGCCTATGAGGTGCTCTCGGATGCCAGCAAGCGCGCCGCCTACGACCAGTATGGTCATGCCGGTGTAGATCCGCAGATGGGCGGCGGTGGCCCGGGCTTCGGCGGCGCCAACTTCTCCGACATCTTCGGCGACGTGTTCAGCGACTTCTTCGGCGGCGGTGGCGGGCGTGGCGGCGGCCGTGGGGGCGCCCAGCGTGGCAGCGACCTGCGCTACACGCTCGAGCTGGACCTCGAAGAAGCTGTACGCGGCACTACCGTCAGCATCCGCGTGCCCACGCTGGTCAACTGCAAGGTGTGCGACGGTAGCGGCGCCAAGAAAGGCTCTTCCCCCATCAGCTGCCCTACCTGTGCCGGTATCGGCCAGGTGCGCATGCAGCAGGGCTTCTTCTCGGTGCAGCAAACCTGCCCGCGCTGCCATGGCCAGGGCAAGATCATCTCCGACCCGTGCGAAGGCTGCCATGGCGAAGGCCGCGTCGAAGAATTCAAGACCCTTTCGGTCAAGGTGCCGCCAGGGGTCGATACCGGCGACCGTATTCGTCTGTCGGGTGAGGGCGAGGCGGGCGCTCAGGGCGGCCCCACCGGCGACCTCTATGTGGTCATCAATGTGCGCGAGCACTCGATCTTCCAGCGCGACGGCAAAAACCTCTATTGCGAAGTGCCGATCAGCTTCACCGATGCTGCCCTCGGTGGCGAGCTGGAAGTGCCCACGCTCGATGGCCGCGTGAAGCTCAAGATCCCGGAAGGCACTCAAACCGGCAAGCAGTTCCGCCTGCGCGGCAAGGGTGTAGCACCGGTGCGCGGCGGTTCGCCCGGCGACCTGCTGTGCCGCGTTGCGGTCGAAACCCCGGTCAACCTCGACCGCCGTCAGCGTGAGCTGCTGGAAGAGTTCCGGGCTTCCCTGGAAGGCAATACCACGAACTCGCCCAAGGCCAGTGGCTGGTTCGAGGGCATGAAGCGCTTCTTTGGCGACCTCTGAAGCGAACGTATAAAAGGATTCACTGATGCGACGTATAGCTGTGATGGGCGCCGCCGGGCGCATGGGCAAAACCCTGGTCGAAGCGGTCCAGCAAACCCCGGGTTCTGGCCTGACCGCCGCCATCGACCGGCCTGACAGCACCCTGGTGGGCGCGGATGCCGGTGAGCTGGCCGCGCTCGGCCGTATTGGCGTGCCAGTCTCCGGCGACCTGGCCAAGGTGGCGGAGGAGTTCGATGTGCTCATCGACTTCACCCACCCATCGGTCACGCTGAAAAACCTGGCCTTCTGCCGCAAGGCGGGCAAGGCCATGGTTATCGGCACCACCGGCTTCAGCCCGGAAGAAAAGGAACGCCTGGCGGATGCCGCCAAAGACATCCCTATCGTGTTCGCGGCCAACTTCAGCGTAGGCGTGAACCTGTGCTTGAAGCTGCTCGATACCGCTGCCCGGGTGCTCGGCGATGAAGTGGACATTGAGATCATCGAAGCCCACCATCGTCACAAGGTCGATGCCCCCTCGGGTACCGCCTTGCGCATGGGAGAAGTGGTAGCCAATGCGTTGGGTCGCGACCTTCAGGAAGTGGCCGTGTACGGCCGTGAAGGCCAGACCGGTGCCCGTGACCGCCAGACCATCGGCTTCGCCACCGTGCGCGCTGGCGACGTGGTGGGTGACCATACGGTGCTGTTCGCCGCCGAAGGCGAGCGCGTCGAGATCACCCACAAGGCTTCCAGCCGCATGACCTTCGCCAAAGGCGCCGTGCGCGCAGCCATGTGGCTGGATGGTCGAGCCGCGGGGCTGTACGACATGCAGGATGTGCTCGACCTGCGATAAGCCGTTTGAGCCGTAGGGCCAAACGGGAACCTGGCATTTCTGCCAGTTTCGATCAGCCTCCCGGCGCGTTCTAATGAACGCATGAACGCGCCGGGAGCTCTTGATGCCTTCTTACAATCCTCTGAACACGCTGTTGGCCGTCGATATGGCGGGATCTGCGCTGCGGCGCGCTCGAACGCTGCAGGGGTATACGCCCTTCGGTTATGCACCAGGCCGGCGGGGCGAAACGGCGTTTGCCGGGCAACTACGCGAATCGGGCCTGTATCTGCTGGGCAATGGCTATCGTGCCTACCTGCCAGCACTGGGCCGGTTTACGTTGCCGGATGGGGTAAGCCCTTTCGGGCGGGGTGGATTGAACGCTTATGTCTACTGCGGAGGCGATCCGGTAAACCGGCTGGACAGCAAAGGTGCAAGTTGGGCCATGCTGGGCAAGGTTTGGTCGAAATCGGTACCAGTCAAACAGGTGCATAGCGCGCTGGAGCTGACTTATGCTGGCGGTGGCCAAGGCAGGGTGCTTCGGTTCGCCACTTCTGAGGTGGCAGACGCAACGCAAATGTACACCGCACTGGGTGCGCAGCTTTCAAACTCCGAAGGCTCGCTTGGTGTGATGATACATAATGCCGAGCAGGTCAAAGCGAGCACCAAGGTGTACCAGGCCATTCCATCGTCGTCTTTGCGTGACCCGTCGTTGTTCGAAAGGGCCATTGAGCGGCATTTGGAACCCATGTGGGGCGGCTATATGCCCATCAAGCCTGTGACCATGGATGATTGGCCAACCTTGCCGGGTTCGTTGGACGTTGAAAATCCCGCAGTCCGGCGTACCGTATTGAGCTATCTGTATTATCAGGAGCTGGCGGATCCCAGGATTGTGCAGGCTCGCGGCAGGGTCGAGCCTTGGAGCATTGCGAGATTCTAGAGCTTTCCAAAATTAAAGCGTGCAATGGGTGGACCAAAATGTCGCTTTTCTGTAAGCTACAGCTTTAGTGTGTCCACTAAAAGCGCGCAGATAATTCGATGAAGAAGCGGGGTGACGTGTCAATACGTCTCTCCGCTTTTTTACAACCTGCGATCGCCCTTTCAGGCTTGATTTATCGGAGGTCTTCTTGACTAAGCCAGCCATACTCGCCCTTGCCGACGGCAGCATCTTTCGCGGTGAAGCGATTGGAGCCGACGGCCAGACTGTCGGAGAGGTGGTGTTCAACACCGCAATGACCGGCTATCAGGAAATCCTCACAGACCCTTCCTATGCCCAGCAGATCGTCACCCTGACCTACCCGCACATCGGCAACACCGGCACCACCGCGCTGGACGCCGAGGCCGATCGCGTATGGTCGGCAGGCCTGGTCATCCGGGACCTTCCACTGGTCGCCAGCAACTGGCGTAACACCCAGTCCCTGTCGGACTACCTCAAGGCCAACAACGTTGTGGCCATCGCCGGTATCGACACCCGCCGCCTGACCCGCCTGCTGCGCGAAAAAGGCGCGCAGAACGGCTGCATCCTGGCCGGTGACGACATTTCCGAAGAAGCCGCCATCGCCGCCGCCCGTGCGTTCCCGGGCCTGAAGGGCATGGACCTGGCCAAGGAAGTGAGCACCAAGGAGTCCTACCAGTGGCGCGAGGGTGTATGGGCCTTGGCTACCGACACCCATGCGGTGATGAAGGACGAAGAGCTGCCTTACCACGTGGTCGCCTACGACTACGGGGTAAAGCTGAACATCCTGCGCATGCTGGTTGCGCGCGGCTGCCGCCTGACGGTAGTGCCGGCGCAAATGCCTGCCAGTGAAGTGCTCGCCCTCAAGCCTGACGGCGTGTTCCTGTCCAACGGCCCTGGCGATCCCGAGCCGTGCGACTACGCCATCGAGGCGATTCAGGAAATCCTGAAAACCGATACCCCGGTGTTCGGCATCTGCCTGGGTCACCAGCTGCTGGCCCTGGCCGCGGGCGCCCGCACCGTGAAGATGGACACCGGCCACCACGGCGCCAACCACCCTGTGCAGGATCTGGACAGCGGTGTGGTGATGATCACCAGCCAGAACCACGGGTTCGCGGTAGACGAAAGCACACTGCCGGGCAACGTGCGTGCCATTCACAAGTCGCTGTTCGACGGCACCCTGCAGGGGATCGAGCTTACCGACAAGGACGCGTTCAGCTTCCAGGGGCACCCGGAAGCCAGCCCGGGCCCGACCGACGTGGCCCCGCTGTTCGATCGCTTCATCGATTCGATGGCCAAGCGCCGCTAACTGCCAATAGCCCTGGGCCCGCTCCGTTACCCTTCCGGGGTTACGCGGGCAGGCCTGGCGCCGCCCCTGATTGTTCTCGGCCGCCCGCCGCAACCGGGCCCGCCGACCGATACGCGGAATTGAGTGACAACCATGCCAAAACGTACAGACATCAAAAGCATCCTGATTCTTGGCGCCGGCCCGATCGTCATCGGCCAGGCGTGCGAGTTCGACTACTCCGGCGCTCAGGCCTGCAAGGCGCTGCGTGAGGAAGGTTACCGGGTGATCCTGGTCAACTCGAACCCCGCCACCATCATGACCGACCCGGCCATGGCCGACGCGACCTACATCGAGCCGATCAAGTGGCAGACCGTTGCCAAGATCATCGAAGCCGAGCGCCCGGATGCCTTGCTGCCGACCATGGGTGGTCAGACCGCGCTCAACTGCGCCCTGGACCTGGAGCGCGAAGGCGTTCTGGAGAAGTTCGGCGTGGAAATGATCGGCGCCAATGCCGACACCATCGACAAGGCTGAAGACCGCTCGCGCTTCGACAAGGCCATGAAGGCCATCGGCCTGGCCTGCCCGCGCTCGGGCATCGCCCACAGCATGGAAGAAGCCAACGCGGTCCTCGAAACCCTGGGCTTCCCGTGCATCATCCGGCCCTCGTTCACCATGGGCGGCACCGGTGGCGGCATCGCGTACAACCGCGAAGAGTTCGAAGAAATCTGCGCCCGCGGCCTGGACCTCTCGCCGACCAAGGAACTGCTGATCGACGAATCGCTGATCGGTTGGAAAGAGTATGAAATGGAAGTTGTCCGCGACAAGAAGGACAACTGCATCATCGTCTGCTCCATCGAGAACTTCGACCCGATGGGCGTGCACACCGGCGACTCGATCACCGTCGCACCGGCGCAGACGCTGACCGACAAGGAATACCAGATCATGCGCAACGCCTCGCTGGCGGTGCTGCGTGAAATCGGCGTGGAAACCGGCGGCTCGAACGTGCAGTTCGGCATCTGCCCGGACACCGGCCGCATGGTCGTGATCGAAATGAACCCACGGGTATCGCGCTCCTCGGCGCTGGCCTCCAAGGCCACCGGCTTCCCGATCGCCAAGGTCGCGGCCAAGCTGGCAGTGGGCTACACCCTCGACGAATTGCAGAACGACATCACCGGCGGCAAAACCCCGGCCTCGTTCGAACCGTCCATCGACTACGTGGTCACCAAGCTTCCGCGCTTCGCCTTCGAGAAATTCCCCAAGGCAGACGCTCGCCTCACCACCCAGATGAAGTCGGTGGGTGAAGTGATGGCTATCGGCCGGACCTTCCAGGAATCGCTGCAGAAGGCCCTGCGTGGTCTGGAAGTAGGCGTGTGCGGCCTGGACCCGAAAGTGGAGCCGAGCAACCCGGAATACCACAGCATCCTCAAGCGCGAGCTGACCGTGCCTGGCGCCGAGCGCATCTGGTACGTGGCCGATGCCTTCCGCGCGGGCATGACCTGTGACGAAATCTTCGCCCTGACCAGCATCGACCACTGGTTCCTGGTTCAGATCGAAGACCTGATCAAGGAAGAAGAAAAGGTCAAAACCCTGGGCCTGGCCGATATCGACAAAGCCCTGATGTTCCGCCTCAAGCGCAAAGGCTTCTCCGACCAGCGCCTGGCCAAGCTGCTGGGTGTGACGGACAAGAACCTGCGTCGCCATCGCCACAAGCTGGAGATCTTCCCGGTCTACAAGCGCGTGGACACCTGCGCCGCCGAGTTCGCGACCGATACCGCCTACCTCTATTCCACCTACGAGGAAGAGTGCGAGGCCAACCCGTCCAACCGCGACAAGATCATGATCCTGGGTGGCGGGCCAAACCGTATCGGCCAGGGCATTGAGTTCGACTATTGCTGCGTGCATGCGGCCCTGGCCCTGCGTGACGATGGTTATGAAACCATCATGGTCAACTGCAACCCGGAAACCGTTTCCACCGACTACGACACTTCGGACCGCCTGTACTTCGAGCCGCTTACCCTCGAAGACGTGCTGGAAGTGGTACGGGTCGAGAAGCCCAAGGGCGTGATCGTGCAGTACGGCGGCCAGACCCCGCTGAAACTGGCGCGTGCGCTTGAAGAAGCCGGCGTACCGATCATCGGTACCAGCCCGGACGCCATCGACCGCGCCGAAGACCGTGAGCGCTTCCAGCAGATGGTGCAGCGCCTGAACCTGCTGCAGCCGCCGAACGCCACCGTTCGCAGCGAGGAAGAAGCCATTCGCGCCGCTGGCACCATCGGCTACCCGCTGGTAGTTCGCCCGTCCTATGTACTGGGCGGCCGCGCGATGGAAATCGTCTACGAGCTCGACGAGCTCAAGCGCTACCTGCGTGAAGCCGTGCAGGTATCCAACGACAGCCCGGTGCTGCTGGACCACTTCCTCAACTGCGCCATCGAGATGGACGTGGATGCGGTGTGCGACGGTACCGACGTGGTCATCGGCGCCATCATGCAGCACATCGAGCAGGCCGGTGTTCACTCCGGTGACTCCGCATGCTCGCTGCCACCGTACTCGCTGCCTGCTCATGTGCAGGACGAAGTACGCGAGCAGGTCAAGAAGATGGCCCTGGAGCTGGGTGTTGTCGGCCTGATGAACGTGCAATTGGCACTGCAAGGCGACAAGATCTACGTGATCGAGGTCAACCCGCGCGCCTCGCGCACCGTGCCGTTCGTGTCCAAGTGCATCGGCACCTCCCTGGCCATGATCGCAGCACGTGTGATGGCCGGTAAAACCCTGAAAGAGCTGGGCTTCACCAAGGAAATCATCCCGAACTTCTACAGTGTGAAGGAGGCGGTATTCCCCTTCGCCAAGTTCCCTGGCGTGGACCCGATCCTGGGCCCAGAGATGAAATCCACCGGTGAAGTGATGGGTGTGGGCGACACCTTCGGTGAAGCCTTCGCCAAGGCCCAGATGGGTGCCAGCGAAGTGCTGCCTACCGGCGGTACCGCCTTCATCAGCGTGCGTGACGACGACAAACCCTTCGTGGCTGGCGTAGCCTCGCAGCTGATCGAACTGGGCTTCAACATCGTAGCCACCTCCGGCACCGCCAAGGTGATCGAAGAGGCAGGCCTGAAGGTGCGCCGTGTGAACAAGGTCACCGAAGGGCGCCCGCACGTGGTCGACATGATCAAGAACGACGAAGTGACCTTGATCATCAACACCACCGAAGGCCGCCAGTCGATCGCCGACTCGTACTCCATCCGCCGCAACGCCCTGCAGCACAAGATTTACTGCACCACGACCATTGCCGCGGGCGAAGCCATCTGTGAGGCACTGAAATTCGGCCCCGAGAAAACGGTGCGCCGCTTGCAGGATCTACACGCAGGACTCAACGCATGAATAAATACCCGATGACTGTCCAGGGCCACCGCGCCCTGGAAGAGGAACATGCTCACCTCTCCAAGGTTGTGCGCCCCAAGCTGAGCCATGACATTGGCGTGGCGCGGGAGCTGGGCGACCTGAAGGAGAATGCCGAGTACCATGCTGCCCGCGAGCAGCAGGGCATGGTCGAGGCGCGCATTCGTGACATCGAAGGCCGCCTGCAGAATGCCGTGGTGATTGACGTCAGCACCATCGAGCCGACCGGCAAGGTGATCTTCGGTACCACCGTAGAAATCGCCAATACCGAAACCGACGATCGCTTGAAGTATCAGATCGTTGGTGAGGATGAAGCCGATATCAAGGCCGGCAAGATCTCGGTCAGTTCGCCTATCGCTCGTTCCCTGATCGGGAAGGAAGAAGGCGACATCGTGGTAGTGAAAACCCCGAGCGGCATTGTGGAGTACGAAATCATCGAGGTGTTGCACCTCTGATTATTCGCGAGCTACGCCGGCTGTCCGGCGTAGCTCGCGAACATCTCAAACCCGCCGAAAATATCCGGGTTACCGGTTAATGAAACCGGTGGATATTCGACAGCTGCTTGTTCGGCTGTGGATTGCGACGGTACACCAGCGCCATCTTGCCGATCACCTGAACCAGCTCCGCACGCCCGGCCTGGCAAAGGCTCGTGATCGTCTCCAGCCGTTGCTCACGGTCCAGGATGTTGACCTTCACCTTGATCAGTTCGTGGTCGGCCAGGGCACGCTCCAGCTCGGCCGCGACCCCTTCGGTAACGCCGTTGTCGGCTACGATCAATACCGGCTTGAGGTGGTGACCGATGGATTTGTACTGCTTTTTCTGCTCTGTATTGAGCGGCATAATCTGACCCTTTGAATGAAACCGTATAAAACGGCGGCCATTTTACCCGAGCGTGCCGGTCCAAGCCCAGCGACACGCATCGCCGTCTTACCCAGAGGTGCCCTGTGGCCCGTTCCAAGACAAGCCATAACTGGCTGAAAGAACATTTCAACGACCCCTACGTGAAGATGGCGCAAAAAGACGGCTATCGCTCACGGGCCAGCTACAAGCTGCTGGAAATCCAGGAGAAGGACCGGCTGATCCGCCCCGGCATGTCGGTTATCGACCTGGGCGCGGCGCCGGGTGGCTGGTCGCAGGTCACCAGCCGGTTGATCGGCGGCCAAGGCCGGCTGATCGCTTCGGACATCCTGGAGATGGACAGCATCCCCGACGTGACCTTCATCCAGGGGGACTTCACACAAGAGGCCGTGCTCGCGCAAATCCTCCAGGCGGTGGGTAGCAGCGAAGTCGACCTTGTTATTTCCGATATGGCCCCCAATATGAGTGGATTGAGCGCGGTGGACATGCCGCGTGCCATGTTCCTGTGCGAGTTGGCACTGGACCTGGCCGACCGGGTGCTCAAGCCAGGCGGCGATTTTCTCATCAAGATTTTCCAGGGTGAGGGCTTCGATACGTACCTCAAGACCGTTCGGCAGAAGTTCGAAAAGGTCCAGATGCGTAAACCGCTGTCGTCGCGAGATCGTTCCAGGGAGCAATACCTTCTGGCGCGCGGGTTCAAGGGCTGACAGCTACACTCACAACGGGCTTGTAGCTGGCGATAGCTTTTTTCAAATGGTGGTCGCTGTGAAGCATAAGCGACTATTACGCAGTCAAAAGTTTCACAAAGCGTTACAAGCAGCGTCTGCGCATGCCTACGGTTGTGTAGTAAGTTAGGCCGATGGACATCATACGAAGCCTGGCGCTAGGTCTCAGAGACTGGCTTCAGAGGGTAGCGAATTGAACGATATGGCAAAGAATCTCATCCTGTGGCTGATCATCGCCGCCGTTCTGGTGACGGTGATGAACAATTTCTCGAGCCCCAACGAGCCGCAAACCCTCAATTACTCCGATTTCATCCAACAGGTGAAGGACGGCAAGATTGAGCGCGTGCAGGTCGACGGTTACGTCATCACCGGCAAGCGCAACGACGGCGACAACTTCAAGACCATCCGCCCGGCGATCCAGGACAACGGCCTGATCGGCGACCTGGTGGACAACAAGGTCGTGATCGAAGGCAAGCAGCCCGAGCAGCAAAGCATCTGGACGCAACTGCTGGTCGCCAGCTTCCCCATACTCGTCATCATTGCCGTGTTCATGTTCTTCATGAGGCAGATGCAGGGCGGGGCAGGTGGCAAGGGTGGCCCCATGAGCTTTGGCAAGAGCAAGGCCAGGCTGCTTTCCGAAGACCAGGTGAAAACAACGCTCGCCGACGTGGCGGGCTGCGACGAAGCCAAGGAAGAAGTGGGCGAACTGGTCGAGTTCCTTCGCGACCCCGGCAAGTTCCAGCGCCTTGGTGGGCGAATCCCGCGCGGTGTGCTGATGGTCGGCCCGCCGGGTACCGGTAAAACCCTTATCGCCAAGGCTATTGCGGGCGAGGCGAAAGTACCGTTCTTCACCATTTCCGGTTCGGACTTCGTTGAAATGTTCGTGGGTGTCGGTGCCAGCCGTGTTCGGGACATGTTCGAACAGGCTAAAAAGCACGCGCCTTGCATCATCTTCATCGACGAAATCGACGCTGTCGGTCGCCACCGTGGCGCCGGTATGGGCGGTGGTCACGACGAGCGCGAGCAAACCCTCAACCAGTTGCTGGTAGAGATGGACGGCTTCGAAATGAATGACGGCATCATCGTCATTGCAGCCACCAACCGTCCTGACGTGCTGGACCCTGCCTTGCTGCGGCCTGGCCGCTTCGACCGTCAGGTCGTGGTTGGCTTGCCGGATATCCGTGGTCGCGAGCAGATCCTGAAAGTGCACATGCGTAAAGTGCCGATGGGCGACGATGTGAACGCTGGCGTTATCGCTCGCGGCACACCTGGCTTCTCGGGCGCCGACCTGGCCAACCTGGTCAACGAGGCGTCGCTGTTCGCGGCTCGTGCAGGCAAGCGCATTGTTGAAATGCGTGAATTCGAGCTTGCCAAAGACAAGATCATGATGGGCGCCGAGCGCAAAACCATGGTCATGTCCGACAAGGAAAAGCGCAACACTGCCTATCATGAAGCAGGCCACGCGATCGTCGGGCGCATCGTTCCCGAGCATGACCCGGTGTACAAGGTGTCGATCATCCCTCGTGGCCGCGCTTTGGGCGTGACCATGTTCCTTCCTGAGGAAGATCGTTACAGCCTGTCCAAGCGTGCCCTCATCAGCCAGATCTGTTCCCTCTACGGTGGCCGTATCGCCGAGGAAATGACCCTGGGCTTCGATGGGGTGACCACGGGCGCGTCCAACGACATCATGCGCGCCAGCCAGATTGCCCGGAACATGGTGACCAAGTGGGGGCTGTCCGAGAAGATGGGCCCGCTCATGTATGCCGAGGAAGAGGGCGAGGTGTTCCTGGGCCGTGGCGGCAGCTCGCAGAACGGCAGCCTGTCGGGCGAAACCGCGAAGATGATCGACTCTGAAGTTCGCAGTATCATCGATCACTGCTATACCACCGCCAAGCAGATCCTGGCGGACAACCGCGACAAGCTCGATGTCATGGCCGATGCGCTCATGAAATATGAGACCATTGACGCGGATCAGATCGAAGACATCATGGCCGGCAGGCCGGTGCGCGAACCTCGGGACTGGACCGGAGGCTCCGGCTCTTCCGGAACCGCGGCCAAAGGCAGCGAGCGTCCGGAGGCGCCCATCGGCGGGCCCGCCGCTCAACACTAAGGCCTCGCATGACCTCTGCGCTGTACTCGACCCGGTTACCTTGCGGTAACCGGGTTCTTGATTTATCACGTACCCATGTCATGGGTATTCTCAACGTTACCCCCGACTCTTTCTCCGACGGTGGCCGCTTCAAGGGGCTCGACCGCGCGCTGGCTCACGCCCGTGCCATGGTTGACGCGGGCGCCACGCTCATTGACGTGGGCGGGGAGTCCACTCGCCCAGGCGCATCGGCGGTATCCGTCCAGGAAGAGCTGGACCGGGTGTGTCCTGTGGTCGAGGCCATAGCCGGCGAACTGGATGTGGTGATTTCCGTGGACACGTCCACGCCAGAAGTCATTACCGAAAGCGCCGCCAGAGGCATGGGCTTGATCAATGATGTTCGCTCGTTGCGCCGGCCTGGTGCGCTGGAGGCAGCGGCAGGTACCCGCGCCGCGGTATGCCTGATGCACATGCTCGGCGAGCCCGGCGATATGCAGGACAATCCTCACTACACTGATCTGGTCGGCGAAGTGTCCGATTTCCTCGCCGGGCGCGTGCTTGCCTGTCAGAATGTGGGCATAGACCCGTCGCGGATCATCCTGGACCCAGGGTTCGGCTTTGCGAAAACGCATGCTCACAACCTGAGCCTGTTCAAACACCTGCAAGCTTTGCATGCGCTTGGGCAGCCGTTGTTGGTCGGCGTTTCGCGCAAAAGCATCGTAGGCCAGGCGCTGGGCAAGCCGGTAACCGAGCGGCTGTTCGGTAGCCTGGCATTGGCGGCGCTGGCGATGGCCAAAGGCGCGCGGATCCTTCGCGTTCACGACGTTGCTGAAACAGTAGACGTGGTGCGCATGATCGCAGCGGTCGACGCGGCGGAATAAGAACGAACGGAGCACCTATGAGCAAGAAGTATTTTGGCACCGATGGAATTCGGGGCCGCGTCGGTCAATACCCAATCACTCCGGATTTCATGCTCAAGCTTGGCTGGGCTGCGGGCATGGCGTTCCGCAAGATGGGCGCATGCCGGGTTCTGGTGGGCAAGGACACACGCATCTCCGGGTACATGTTCGAATCCGCGCTCGAAGCCGGCCTGTCGGCCGCCGGTGCGGACGTGATGCTGCTGGGGCCTATGCCCACGCCAGCCATTGCCTACCTCACCCGTACCTTCCATGCCGAAGCGGGCATCGTTATCAGTGCCTCGCATAACCCGCACCACGACAACGGCATTAAATTCTTCTCCGGGCAGGGCACCAAGCTGCCGGATGACATCGAACTGATGATCGAAGAGCTGATGGATCAGCCGATGACAGTGGCCGAGTCGGGCAGCCTGGGCAAGGTGTCGCGTATCAACGACGCCGCCGGCCGCTATATCGAATTCTGCAAAAGCAGTGTTCCGACCAGCACCGATTTCGCTGGCCTCAAGCTGGTGGTGGATTGCGCGCACGGCGCCACCTATAAAGTCGCCCCCAACGTGTTCCGTGAGCTGGGTGCCCAGGTTACCGTCATCTCGGCCCAACCGGACGGCCTGAATATCAACGAGAACTGCGGCTCCACCCACATGGAAGCCCTGCAGGCCGCTGTACTGCTTGGCCATGCGGACATGGGTATCGCCTTCGACGGTGACGGCGACCGCGTGCTCATGGTCGACCATACCGGTGCCATCGTCGACGGCGACGAACTGCTGTTCATCATTGCCCGCGACCTCAAAGAGCGCGGGCGGTTGGAAGGTGGCGTGGTCGGCACACTGATGAGCAACCTGGGGCTGGAGCTGGCGTTACAGGACCACGATATCCCGTTTACGCGGGCCAAAGTCGGCGACCGCTATGTCATCGCCGAAATGTCCGAGCGCCACTGGCCGCTGGGCGGTGAAAACTCCGGGCACATCGTTTGCTCCCAGCACACCACCACCGGGGACGCGATCATCGCGTCGCTGCAGGTGCTGCTGGCGCTCAAGCGCCGTGGCGAAACGCTTTCCCAGGCCCGTCACGGCCTGCGCAAGTGCCCCCAGGTACTGATCAACGTACGTTTCGGTGGCGGGCAGGACCCAACAAGTCATCCGGCGGTGGAGCAGGCGTGCGAACGCGTGACCGCAGCCATGGGTGGTCGCGGCCGTGTGCTGCTGCGCAAGTCTGGAACCGAGCCGCTTGTGCGTGTGATGGTCGAAGGCGATGAAGAAGTGCAGGTTCGCCGCTATGCCGAAGAGCTCGCCAGGCTTGTGGAAGAAGTTTGCGCCTGATTTGCGATCTGAAGGCTTGCCACTGCGCTTTGTTCTGGGTAACATCTGCGCCCACTTTGACCGACGGGGTAAAGTATGCGTCGCTTGATGGTAGCTGGTAACTGGAAAATGAACGGTACCCGCTCCAGCGTGGCGGAGCTGCTCAAGGGGTTGAAAAGTCAGGAGTTTTCAGCGACAGTAGACGTCGCGGTTTTCCCGACATTCCTCCACGTCAGCGAAGCGGTTGAAGCGTTGCGAGAGGCGGGCGTTGCAGTAGGGGCGCAAAACGTTGCTACCCAGTCGGGGCCAGGTGCCCTTACCGGTGAGGTTGCAGCGAGCCAGCTCAAGGATGCAGGTTGTTCGCTTGTCCTGATAGGGCATTCGGAACGCAGGCAGATTCTGGGCGAGGCTGAAGGCGTTCTCGTTGCGAAGTTCAAGGCTGCACAGGAGGCTGGGCTGGTTCCGGTGCTCTGTGTAGGCGAAACCCTCGAGGATCGCGAAGCCGAACGGACTTTCGATGTAGTCGGTGCACAGCTCGACAGCGTCATGGACGCGCTTGGTGTAGAGGTCTTCTCCCAGGCAGTCATTGCTTACGAGCCGGTATGGGCGATTGGCACAGGTTTGACGGCAACGCCAGAGCAGGCTCAGGACGTGCATCATGCGATCCGGGCCAGGCTGGCAGCCAGGAATGCTGAAGTCGCACAAGGCGTGCGACTTTTATACGGCGGCAGCGTAAAGGCGGCCAACGCGGCTGATCTGTTCCGTATGCCGGATATCGACGGGGGGCTGATTGGTGGTGCCGCCCTGAATGCAGATGAGTTCGGTGCGATCTGTCGCGCCGCGGGAAGCTGACAACATGCTGGAAAACGTCGTTGTAGTGTTTCACCTGTTGGGTGCGCTCGGGGTAGTTGTCCTCGTGCTGCTTCAGCAGGGGAAAGGTGCAGAAGCAGGAGCATCTTTCGGCGCAGGTGCTTCAAATACTGTGTTCGGAAGCCAAGGTTCCTCTACCTTTCTAAGCAAGTTTACTGGTATACTCGCTGCATGTTTCTTCTTGACCAGCTTGGGGTTAGGATACTTTGCTAAGGAAAAGGCTCACCAGTTGAGTCAGGCAGGGCTTCCAAATCCAGCAGTGCTCGAAGTACCTCAGCAAAAGCCGGCGGCAGATGATGTCCCGGTGCTCAATGAGCAGAAAGGCGGAGCGAACACTAACGATGTTCCTCCAGCTCAAGAGCAGAAGTAACGGGTTTTAAGAGTTTTGCCGAGGTGGTGGAATTGGTAGACACGCAACCTTGAGGTGGTTGTGCCCATAGGGTGTAGGGGTTCGAGTCCCCTTCTCGGTACCATATACAAGGAGCCCGCATTTTTGCGGGCTTTCTTGTTCCAGCGCTGTTGATTGACCGTTCAGGGCCGAAGCCGTATACTTTCGGGCCAGTTATGTCGCGGGGTGGAGCAGTCCGGTAGCTCGTCGGGCTCATAACCCGAAGGTCGTTGGTTCAAATCCAGCCCCCGCAACCAGCTTTAGCGGAGCCCCTGTTCAGGGGCTTTTTGTTAGCTGATCAGCACATGCGTCGCTCTCCGGCGGCGTTTCCAGTGTGGGCGTTTCGCCCATTTTTTATTTGCAAAGCATGCACGAGGGGGTTCAGTTGTCGAGCAAGCTAGAACAGTTGCAGGCCCTGCTGGCCCCAGTGGTCGAGGCGCTTGGTTATCAATGTTGGGGTATAGAGTACATATCCCAGGGTCGCCACTCACTGCTACGTATTTTTATTGATAAGGAAGGCGGTGTGCTTGTCGAGGACTGCGAAATCGTCAGTCGTCAGGTCAGCGGGGTACTTGATGTCGAAGACCCGATCGCTGTCGAGTACACGCTTGAAGTTTCCTCTCCAGGCATGGATCGCCCGTTGTTTACGCTGGAGCAGTTCGCTGCCCATGCCGGCGACCAGGTAAAAATCAAGTTGCGCACGCCTTTCGAAGGTCGGCGCAATTTTCAGGGCCTGCTTCGCGGTGTGGAAGAACAGGATGTGGTGGTCCAGGTCGATGACCATGAATTCTTGTTGCCGATCGATTCCATCGATAAAGCAAACATTATTCCCAGTTTTGACTGAGACGTTTCGGGTTCTGCGTGAATCGCGGAAACCAAAGGCTTGCGAAAGGCGAGGCGTACGATGAGTAAAGAAGTACTGCTGGTTGTTGAATCGGTATCCAATGAAAAGGGCGTACCGGCGGGTGTCATTTTTGAAGCACTGGAAATCGCCCTGGCTACCGCTACCAAGAAGCGGTTCGAGGACGAAGTAGATCTGCGCGTGGCGATCAACCGCCACACCGGCAGCTACGAGACGTTCCGCCGCTGGACCGTCGTCGAGGACGAAAACTTCGATGACCCGGCCATCCAGCTGGCTGTCGACCAGGCTCAGGCTCGCAAGCCTGACTCGGTTGCAGGCGACATCATCGAGGAAAAGATCGACTCCATCGAGTTCGGTCGCATCGCCGCGCAAACCGCCAAGCAAGTCATCGTGCAGAAAGTGCGCGAGGCCGAGCGTGCCCAGGTGGTCGATGCCTACCGCGAGAAGGTTGGCGAAATCATCTCCGGCACCGTAAAGAAGGTGACTCGCGACAACGTCATCGTGGACCTTGGCAACAATGCCGAGGCGCTGCTGGCGCGTGAAGACATCATCTCCCGCGAAACCTTCCGTGTTGGCGTGCGTCTTCGCGCGCTGCTCAAGGAAATTCGCAGCGAGAACCGCGGCCCGCAACTGATCCTGTCGCGCACTGCACCGGAAATGCTCATCGAGCTCTTCCGTATCGAAGTACCGGAAATCGCAGAAGGCCTCATCGAAGTGATGGCCGCTTCCCGCGATCCGGGTTCCCGCGCGAAAATCGCGGTCCGCTCCAAGGACAAACGCATCGACCCTCAGGGCGCGTGCATCGGTATGCGCGGCTCCCGCGTACAAGCGGTGTCCGGCGAGCTGGGTGGCGAGCGTGTCGACATCGTCCTCTGGGACGACAACCCTGCACAGTTCGTCATCAACGCAATGTCCCCGGCGGAAGTCGCGGCCATCATCGTTGATGAGGACGCGCATGCCATGGATATCGCCGTTGCGGCTGACAACCTCGCCCAGGCCATCGGCCGGGGCGGGCAGAACGTTCGTCTGGCCAGCCAGCTGACCGGCTGGACGCTGAATGTCATGACCGAGTCCGATATCCAGGCTAAACAACAGGCCGAAACCGGCGACATCCTGCGCAATTTCGTCGAGCAACTCGAAGTCGACGAAGAGCTCGCCCAGGTTCTGGTTGACGAAGGTTTCACCAGCCTGGAAGAAATCGCCTACGTGCCTTTGGAAGAAATGCTCAACATCGATGGGTTCGATGAGGAGATCGTCAATGAGCTTCGTGCTCGGGCCAAGGATCGCCTGTTGACCGCTGCCATCGCTTCCGAGGAAAAGCTCGCTGACGCCCATCCGGCCGAAGATCTGCTTTCCCTGGAAGGTATGGACGCGGACCTTGCGAAGGAATTGGCGGTACGCGGCGTAATCAACCGCGAAGACCTGGCCGAGCAGTCTATTGACGATTTGCTCGACATCGACGGCATCGACCAAGAGCGTGCCGGCAAGTTGATCATGGCCGCCCGAGCCCATTGGTTCGAGTAACTGGCGCGGCCTGAGGAGAGAAGTGCATGACGCAAGTCACGGTGAAAGAACTGGCCCAAGAGGTCGCCGCACCGGTGGAGCGCCTGTTGCAACAGATGCGTGAGGCGGGGCTACCACATACCGACGCCGGCCAGGTTGTGACCGATACCGAAAAACAAGCGCTGTTGGCGCACCTGAAAAGCAGTCACAAGGCAAAAGTGGAAGAACCCCGCAAGATTACCCTGCAACGCAAGACCACCAGCACATTGCGCGTGGCCGGCAGCAAGACCATCAGTGTCGAGGTCCGCAAGAAGAAGACCTTCGTCAAGCAAAGCCCTGAGGAGATCGAGGCTCAACAACGCCGCGAACTCGAAGAGCGCCGCGCTGCTGAAAACGCTGCTCGCGACAAGATCAACGATCAGGTTCGCCTGCGCGCTGAGGAAGAAGCCCGCAAGGCCGCGTCTGCCGCCGAGGCCAGCCAGCCTGTGGCTGACGCGGTTGCCCAGGCACCTGCCGCCCGTGCTTCCGAGCCGGCCGCTGCACCTGAGCGTGCGCCACAGCCGACCCAGGTCGCTGAAGTGCGCAAGCGCGACGATGCCCGCCGTCCGGACAAGCCCAAGGCAACCACCGACGACGATCGTCGTGGCGACCGCAAGAATCAGCCGCACCGCGCGACTGTGAAGGAAAAGGCGCCTACGCCGCGTGCCGCCCCACGTACCACCGACGAAGAGAGCGATGGCTTCCGTCGCGGTGGCCGTGGCAAGTCCAAGCTCAAGAAGCGCAACATGCATGGCTTCCAGAGCCCGACTGGCCCGGTTGTTCGTGACGTTGTGATTGGCGAAACCATCACCGTGTCCGACCTGGCGCAGCAGATGTCCGTCAAGGGCGCTGAAGTGGTCAAGTTCATGTTCAAGCTCGGCACCCCGGTTACCATCAACCAGGTGCTGGACCGTGACACCGCTCAGCTGGTCGCCGAAGAGCTCGGCCACAAGGTCAAGCTGGTCAGCGACAACGCCCTGGAAGAATCCCTGGCCGAATCGCTGCGCTATGAAGGCGAAACCGTCGCTCGCGCGCCGGTGGTTACCGTCATGGGCCACGTTGACCATGGTAAAACCTCGCTGCTCGACTACATCCGTCGTGCCAAGGTTGCTGCTGGCGAAGCCGGTGGTATCACCCAGCACATCGGTGCCTACCACGTCGAAACCGACCGTGGCATGGTTACGTTCCTCGACACCCCTGGCCACGCCGCGTTTACCGCCATGCGTGCTCGTGGTGCCAAGGCGACCGACATCGTCATCCTCGTGGTGGCGGCGGACGACGGCGTGATGCCGCAAACCATCGAAGCCGTTCAGCACGCCAAGGCTGCCGGTGTACCGCTGGTTGTCGCAGTGAACAAGATCGACAAGCCGGGCGCTGACCTGGACCGCATCCGCAGCGAGCTGTCGGTGCAGGGCGTGACTTCCGAAGAGTGGGGCGGCGATACTCCGTTCGTTCCGGTCTCCGCGAAGATGGGTACCGGTGTCGACGAACTGCTCGAAGCCGTTCTGCTTCAGGCTGAAGTACTCGAGCTCAAGGCAAGCCCGGCTGCGCCTGGCCGTGGTGTTGTAGTCGAGTCCCGCCTGGACAAGGGCCGCGGCCCGGTTGCGACCGTTCTGGTTCAGGACGGTACCCTGCGTCAGGGCGACATGGTGCTGGTAGGCTCGAACTTCGGCCGCATCCGCGCAATGCTCGACGAGAACGGCAAGAACGTGAAAGAAGCGGGCCCATCGATCCCGGTCGAGATTCTCGGCCTGGACGGTACCCCGGACGCCGGCGACGAAATGAGCGTGGTGGGCGACGAGAAGAAAGCCCGTGAAGTTGCCATGTTCCGTCAAGGCAAGTTCCGCGAGGTCAAGCTGGCTCGTGCTCACGCCGGCAAGCTCGAGAACATCTTCGAGAACATGGGCCAGGAAGAGAAGAAAACCCTCAACATCGTGCTCAAGGCCGACGTGCGTGGTTCTCTCGAAGCCCTGCAGGGCGCCCTGGGCGGCCTGGGCAACGACGAAGTGCAGGTTCGCGTCGTGGCTGGCGGTGTAGGTGGCATCACGGAAAGCGATGCCAACCTGGCCCTTGCCTCCAATGCAGTCGTGTTCGGCTTCAACGTGCGTGCCGATGCCGGTGCTCGCAAGATCGTCGAGCAGGAAGGCCTGGACATGCGTTACTACAACGTGATCTACGACATCATCGAAGACGTCAAGAAGGCCCTTACCGGCATGCTTGGCAGCGATGTCCGCGAGAACATCCTCGGCATCGCCGAAGTACGTGACGTGTTCCGCTCGCCGAAATTCGGCGCCGTTGCCGGCTGTATGGTGCTCGAAGGTATCGTTCACCGGAATCGCCCGATTCGCGTACTGCGCGAAGACGTGGTGATCTTCGAGGGCGAACTCGAGTCGCTGCGCCGCTTCAAGGACGACATGTCCGAAGTGCGTGCCGGCATGGAGTGCGGTATTGGCGTGAAGAGCTACAACGACGTGAAAGTCGGTGACAAGATCGAAGTCTTCGAGAAGGTCCAGGTAGCTCGTACCCTCTAAGCTGTACTCAGGGAAGGCTCAGCGCCCGCCCTTAACGCAACGCCCGGTCCGGCTACTCGCTGGGTCGGGCGTTTGCCGCTTTCAAGCCGCCCGCGCTGCGGGGGGTCGATACAGGTAGTCTTGCCATGGCAAAAGAATATAGCCGTACCCAACGCATCGGCGATCAGATGCAGCGCGAACTGGCGCAACTCATTCGGCGTGAAGTGAAAGACCCACGCGTGGGCCTGGTCACCATCACCGCGGTAGAAGTCACACGCGACGTTGGCCACGCCAAGGTCTACATCACCGTGATGGGTGACGATGGCGGCGAGCAGGTCAAGCAGAGCGTGAAGGTGCTCAACGCGGCGGGCAGTTTCCTGCGCACGCAACTGGGCCGGGAAATGAAACTGCGCAGCGTTCCGCAACTGCACTTCCACTATGACGAAAGCGTGGCTCGCGGGGCGCACCTCTCTGCGCTGATCGAGCGCGCGGTCGCCGAAGACAGCCAGCACGCGCCAGCCTCGCCCGAGCCCAAAGATGTGGGCGAGGACTGACCGGTGGCTCAGGTCAAGCGTATACGCCGTAACGTGAGCGGCATCATCCTGCTGGACAAGCCACAGGGTTTTACCTCCAACGCGGCGCTGCAGAAGGTGCGTTGGCTGCTCAATGCCGAGAAGGCCGGCCACACCGGTAGCCTCGACCCTCTGGCCACCGGCGTATTGCCGCTGTGCTTCGGGGAGGCGACCAAGTTCTCCCAGTACCTGCTCGATTCCGACAAGGGCTACGAGACCGTCATGCAGCTGGGCGTTACCACCACCACCGCCGATGCGGAAGGTGAGGTATTGCGCGAGCGTGAGGTGACCGTCGGTCGTGCTGACATCGAAGCGGTACTGCCCCACTTCCGTGGCCCTATCCAGCAGGTTCCGCCGATGTACTCGGCGCTCAAGCGTGACGGGCAGCCGCTGTACAAACTTGCACGTGCCGGGGAAGTAGTGGAGCGCGAAGCGCGTTCTGTTACTATTGGCAGCCTTGAGTTGCTGGCGGTAGAGCAAACCCGGGCTACGCTGGCAGTGCATTGCACCAAAGGCACCTACATTCGAACCCTGGTCGAGGATATCGGCGAGCGGCTCGGTTGCGGGGCTTATGTGGCGCAGCTGCGGCGTACACAGGCGGGGCCGTTCAAGCTCGCGCAAACGATCACCCTCGAAGCCCTGGAACAGGCGCATGCCGAGGGTGGCAACGAGGCGCTGGACCAGTTCCTCCTGCCGGCCGACAGCGGCCTTCAGGATTGGCCGCTGCTGCAGTTCTCGGAACACAGTGCGTTCTACTGGCTCCATGGGCAGCCGGTTCGTGCCCCGGAGGCTCCGGCCTTTGGCATGGTGCGCGTACAGGATCACAACGGTCGCTTCATTGGTATCGGTGAAGTGAGCGAAGACGGGCGTATTGCGCCGCGTCGACTGATTCGGTCTGAATGACCGAACGAGGGTGGCTGTCATTAGGCGCGGTCACTCCTCCTATTAAACGACAGGGGTTTCCCTGGCCTATTGGAATCGCCTGGCGGTTCCGTGAAATGGAGAACGCCTCATGGCACTCAGCGTTGAAGACAAAGCTCGTATCGTTGGTGAATATCAGCAAGCTGCTGGCGACACCGGTTCCCCGGAAGTGCAGGTAGCCCTGCTGACCCACAACATCAACAAGCTGCAGGACCACTTCAAGGCCAACGGCAAAGACCACCACTCGCGTCGTGGCCTGATCCGTATGGTTAACCAGCGTCGCAAGCTGCTGGACTACCTGAAGGGCAAAGACGTCACTCGCTACAGCGCCCTGATCGGTCGCCTGGGCCTGCGTCGCTGATAGCGGCCCGGCCAGTGGTGTGCACGGCCTCGCAACGGTCGCGCTTGATGCGCAATCGTTGCAGGGGCTGGGCAACTCAATGAGGTTGGCGACCCGTCTCTTTCGAGCCTTGTGTTCGAGAGGGGCGGGTTTCCAGCCTCAAGTTTTATGGGGCCGGTGATATCCGGGACCAGCTTTATCCGGACGTGGTACGGGCCGAAACCCGTTGGCGCCCAACTATTCGAGGCCCGGTAGGCAACGGCATACTGGCCTGGTACAGATTCCCCCAAGAGCAAATGGAAGGTAGGAAACCGTGAACCCGGTAATCAAGCAATTTCAGTTCGGTCAATCGACCGTAACCCTCGAGACTGGCCGCATTGCCCGTCAAGCCTCCGGCGCCGTCCTGGTCACCGTCGACAACGACGTGACCGTGCTGGTCACCGTGGTAGGTGCCAAGCAGGCCGATCCAGGCAAGGGCTTCTTCCCGCTGTCTGTTCACTACCAGGAAAAAACCTACGCAGCCGGCAAGATCCCTGGTGGCTTCTTCAAGCGCGAAGGCCGCCCGTCCGAGAAAGAAACCCTCACTTCCCGGCTGATCGACCGTCCGATCCGCCCGCTGTTCCCCGAAGGCTTCATGAACGAAGTGCAGGTTGTCTGCACCGTCGTTTCCACCAGCAAGAAGACCGATCCGGACATCGCTGCGATGATCGGCACCTCGGCTGCCCTGGCCATTTCCGGTATTCCGTTCGAAGGCCCAATCGGCGCTGCCCGTGTCGCTTTCCATGAAAGCACCGGCTACCTGCTGAACCCGACCTACGAGCAACTGGCCGCTTCCAGCCTCGACATGGTCGTGGCCGGTACCGCCGACGCCGTGCTGATGGTTGAATCCGAAGCCAAGGAACTGACCGAAGACCAGATGCTGGGCGCTGTGCTGTTCGCCCACGACGAATTCCAGTCGGTGATCACTGCTGTTAAGGAACTGGCCGCCGAAGCTGCCAAGCCTACCTGGAACTGGGCGCCAAAAGCCGAGAACACCGAGCTGCTGAACGCCATCCGTGGTGAAGTCGGTGCTGCTGTCTCCGAGGCTTACACCATCACCGTCAAGGCTGATCGCTATGCTCGCCTGGGCGAACTGCGCGACCAGGCCGTTGCCAAATTCTCCGGTGAGGAAGGCCAGCCAAGCTCCGCCGAAGTGAAGGAAATCTTCGGCGAGATCGAATACCGCACCGTTCGCGAAAACATCGTGAATGGCAAGCCGCGTATCGATGGCCGTGACACCCGTACCGTTCGCCCGCTGAACATCGAAGTAGGTGTACTGCCCAAGACCCACGGTTCGGCCCTGTTCACCCGTGGCGAAACCCAGGCACTGGTAGTAGCGACCCTGGGCACCGCCCGTGACGCACAGCTGCTGGACACCCTCGAAGGCGAGAAGAAAGACCCCTTCATGCTGCACTACAACTTCCCGCCGTTCTCGGTAGGCGAGTGTGGTCGCATGGGCGGTGCTGGCCGTCGCGAAATCGGCCACGGCCGTCTGGCCCGCCGCAGCGTCCAGGCTATGCTGCCGGACTCCGACGTGTTCCCCTACACCATCCGCGTGGTGTCGGAAATCACCGAATCCAACGGCTCCAGCTCCATGGCGTCGGTGTGCGGTGCTTCTCTGGCCTTGATGGACGCCGGTGTACCGATGAAGGCCCCTGTGGCCGGTATCGCCATGGGCCTGGTGAAAGAAGGCGAGAAATTCGCCATCCTCACCGACATCCTGGGTGACGAAGACCACCTCGGCGACATGGACTTCAAGGTTGCCGGTACCGCCAAGGGCGTTACCGCACTGCAGATGGACATCAAGATCAACGGCATCACCGAAGAGATCATGGAAATCGCCCTGGGCCAGGCCCTGGAAGCGCGCCTGAACATCCTCGGCCAGATGAACCAGGTGATTGGCCAGTCGCGTAACGAGCTGTCCGCCAACGCGCCTACCATGATCGCGATGAAGATCGACACCGACAAGATCCGTGACGTGATCGGCAAGGGCGGCGCCACCATCCGCGCCATCTGCGAAGAAACCAAGGCTTCGATCGACATCGAAGACGACGGCACGATCAAGATCTTCGGCGAAACCAAGGAAGCTGCTGAAGCTGCCCGCCAGCGCGTACTGGGCATCACCGCAGAAGCCGAGATCGGCAAGATCTATGTCGGCAAGGTTGAGCGCATCGTCGACTTCGGCGCATTCGTGAACATCCTGCCAGGCAAGGACGGCCTTGTGCACATCTCGATGCTGAGCGATCAGCGCGTTGAGAAAGTGACCGACGTGCTGAAGGAAGGCCAGGAAGTGAAGGTATTGGTAATGGACGTGGACAACCGCGGCCGTATCAAGCTTTCGATCAAAGACGTGCCGGCGGCGGAAGCTTCGGGCGTTTGATCACCTGATCGACTGCGCATAATGAAAGGGCCCCGCTTCGGTGGGGCTTTTTTTTGTCCGGTTTTCGGCGATTCATGTCCCTGCAACTTGCACGCAAATTTTCGTCAGTGATTGCAGCTTGCACGATGGCATTCCGATGCTCGAATTCATAAGTAATTGATTTATATGGGCTAATAACCAAGCGAAACGTTGGCACGGCGACTGCAACACTACTGTCACTCAGTGGCCAACAGGCTACGGGATATCCAAAAGAACAGGAGTGACTCCCATGAAAAAACTCGCTATCGCTGCCGCAGCTGCTTCCGTCATGGCGATGGGCCTGACCAATGTCGCCTTTGCCCAAACCACTCAAGCCGCGCAATCGCCAATGATGCTGGCAGCAGGTGAAGTGGAGCAGGCCCAGGAAGCGACCTCCGATACCTGGATCACCACCAAGGTCAAATCCGACCTGGTTACCGAAAAAGGCATTCCAGGCACTGACATCAAGGTTGAGACCAACAAAGGCGTCGTTTCCCTGTCGTCTACTGTTGCACTGAGCAAGGCTCAGAAAGACACCGCCGTCATGATCACCAAGAAAATCAAAGGCGTTAAAGCCGTTTCGGCTGATGGCCTGAAAACCAACTGATCCCGGTCAGTTGTAAAAAGAAGCCCCGCATTTGCGGGGCTTTCTCGTTTCTGAACGCTAAGACCGTTTGTTACGGGGCTACGTCAAGGTGCAACAGACTGGTCACGCGGCCATTGGGCCCAGGCGTTTCCAGCCGGGCATCGATCAGGTAAACCCGATCATCCGAGAGCTTGCCCTGAGCAACCATGAAGTCCTTGATGCTGGCGGCGCGCGCCTGACCCAGCTGGCGGAGGAGGGTATTGTTGTCGCGCCATGAATCGATAACCGCCACCTGAAGCTTCTGCTGCCGCTCCGCTGGGGCCAGCGCCTGCCAATCCGCAGGCGGTTGTTGCTTGAGGCGTGTGCGGTAGATACCTTCCAGCAGCGCCGGTTTCTCATCGGCTGGTACGGTGATCTGCGCCGCTTGTGCCGGCACTTTGTCGCCGCGCCGCTGCAAGATTTTGTACCACATGGCCTGGTATTCCCGCTCCAGACGTTGCATTGCAATCAGCGGCCCATCACTCGCTGCCGCGCTCGCGCCTTCCACCTCAAGGCGTAGCTCAGGTTTCTGGGTCAGGGCGCCCGCCACTTTGAGCAGGTCGGCCTTGGCCTGGGCGTCCAGCTCGCTGCTGCCGGGCTCGAAGGTGACGGTGCCGAGGTCTTCACCGCCGCCGCCCTGTACCAGGCTACCCAGCAGCCTGAATGGGGCCTGAGCCGCACGTACCATCAGGTTACGCAAGGTTTGCCATACCACCGGCATCACGCTGAACTGCGGATTGTTCAAATCGCCCGACACGGGCAGTGCAATCGAAATCCGCCCATGGCTGTCTTTGAGCAAAGCGATCGCCAGTTTGATGGGCAGGTTGACCGCATCGGGGCTGTCTACCTTCTCCCCGAGTTCCAGTTGTTCCACCACCAGGTTGTTGTCGGCTTTGAGCTGCCCCTTGGTGATCTGGTAGTGAAGGTCCAGGTCCAGCCGGCCCTTGCGAATGCGGTACCCGGCGAATTTCCCTGAGTAAGGGGTGAGCGTGGTCAGCTCTACCCGGCGGAAATGGGTGGCGATGTCCAGGCTCGCCAGGGGGTCGAACGGCCTCAGGCTGCCTTCGATCGTAACCGGCGCGTAGCGGTCCACCCGGCCCTTGATGTCCACCCGGGCAGCGAGAGGGCGCTGGTTGTCGAGGGTGCCCACCTGCCCGGTGAGTTGCTGGATGGCCGTGGCGAAATTGGGGGTGAGGCTGAAATCCGCGAAGTTGGCAGAGCCGTCACTGAAAGCAATGCCGCCGATGCGTATGGCAAGGGGCTTCGAGGGCTCGGTTGGCGCCCGCGGTACCGCCGGCGCGGCGGGCTGCGGGACCAGCAGGTCGTCAATGTTGGTGCTGCGGTCTTCATTGATCATGAAGCGGGCGTAGGGCTGCGTCAGGGTGACCTGATCAATGCTCAGCCCCTCGCCATGGCGGTAGTCGATACCGTCGAGGTTCAGGCGGGCCCAGCGCAGGAAGTCCCGGGACTTGAGTGTATCCAGCGTATGCAGCTGATTCACCTGGGCCTTGCCAGTAACGGTAAATGCCAGCGGCGCGGTATTGCTCAGCGCTACGTTCAAGTCGCTGTCGAGCATGCCGCTGCGTAATTCCAGGCGCATGAAGGGCGTGATATAGGCCTGGGCGATGCGCAGGTCGATGTCCCGGGTGGTAACCGCGAACTCGCCACTCACGGGGCTCAGCGAAAGCTGCCCCTTGGCCTGCAGCTTGCCTTGGCGCCCGACGCCAGTATCAATGTCCACGTGTACTGGCTGGCCATTGATGCTGTCGTAACCGCTCACATGTACGTTCAGTGGGGCAAGGTCCAGCTGAACCGGGTCGGCGGCTGACCTGTCCGCGAGGTGCACCCGGGCGTCGGTCAGGCGCGCATCGTTGAGTGTGATGCGCCACGGCTGCGCCTCGGCGCTGGGTGCGGGCGGCTGGGCCGCCGGTGCGGGTGGGTTTGGTCCGCTGAACAACCGTTGCCAGTCAAGCTGGCCATCGGCTTCGCGCGCGGCCCAGGTTTCCAGTTGCTGGGCCGCGATGCTGGGAAGCGTCACATGCCGCTGTGCAAGATCGAAAGAGGCGCCGGTAACGTCCAAAGCTTTCAGCCGTACCAAGGGTTTGCCGTCGGGGCTGGCCATGGCGAAGGGTGCCAGGCTCAACCGCGCGTTGCTCACAACCACCTGGGCCTGCTGGGTCAGGTCCAGGGTGTAATCAAGATCGGCGCTCACCTGCCCCTGCTCCAGCTTCAAGGGCGCGGCGGCTTGCACGTAAGGCCACCATGTTTGCAAGGGAGCATTGGTAAGCGTGAGGTGGCCCTTGGAGGTAAACGGGAACAGCGCGAAGCGCCCGGCCCATTCCAGCTTCCCTACCAACGGGCCCCGCGCCGTGAGCTCCATTTCCGCATCGCCCTTGGGCAGCGTGGTCAGGTGCCGAAGCTGGAAGTCCATTGCGTCGTAGGTGAATTCCACCGGTGCCTTGGAGCGGGCATCACGAAAGTGCACATAGCCTTGGCTCAGCGCCAGTGTGTCAATCGTGACCGGGAACGGCGAGTCGTTCTCGGTGGTTGCCGGCTGCTCGGGGGCGTTGGAAGGCTTGAACAATTGGGCAAGGTTGAGCGTGCCGTCTGCGGCTATCAATACCTGGACTTTCGGCTGAGTGAGTTCAACGCTTGCCAGGTGAACCTGGCGGCGCCACAGGCTATCGACCTGTAAGTTGGCTGCCAACCGTTGGAACCCTACCTGTTCGGCCCCTGCTTCTCCGAACCTGAGGCCGTACAGCTCCAGCTGCAGGGTGAACGGGTTGAACCGGATCTGCTCCAGGCGCGCCGGCACGGCGGCCAGCTCGGCGAGCTTGTCGTTGGTAATGCGCAGGGCAACGACCGGCGCAACCCAGAACCCCAACAGGGCATACAACGCGAGAGCAATCAGCACCCCGGCGCCGATGCGTAGCAATCTGATGGGCATGTCGGCTTCGCTTGATCAGGAAAGGTGCGTTGGAGTGTAACGCAGCCGTTGGGTTCCCGGCGGCAGCTCCAAGCCTCAAGCTTCAAGCCGCAAGTAGGAGCAATACGCGGCGCTCTTTCTTGCAGCTTGCAGCTTGCAGCTTGCCGCTTACAGCTTGTTAGGGCCGTTCGATGGCCAGGGCTACGCCTTGGCCACCACCGATGCAAAGCGTGGCCAGCCCTTTCTTCACGTCCCGGCGGATCATTTCATGCAGGAGGGTAACCAGTACACGGCACCCGGAGGCGCCAATGGGGTGCCCGAGCGCGATCGCACCGCCGTTCACGTTCACCTTGTCCATGTCCCAGCCCAGTTCGCGTGAAACCGCCAGGGCCTGGGCCGCGAACGCTTCGTTGGCCTCGATCAGGTCAAGGTCTTCAAGGGCCCAGCCTGCGTTTTCGAGGCACCGCCGTGTGGCGCTGACCGGACCGATGCCCATGATGGCGGGGTCTACCCCGGCGTTGGCGTAGCCGGCAATGCGCGCCAGCACTGGCAAGCCAAGGGCTGCGGCTTTTTCAGCGCTCATGAGAATGACAGCCGCTGCGCCGTCGTTCAGCGAAGAGGCGTTCCCGGCAGTGACCGAGCCGTCCTTTTTGAAAGCGGGCTTGAGCTTGGCCAGCGCTTCAACGGTGGTACCGGCACGAGGCTGTTCGTCATCGACGATCTGCAGCGGCTCGCCCTTGCGCTGGGGCACGCTGACAGGGCTGATTTCGCTATGGAAGCGGCGAGACTCCACCGCCGCGGCGGCCTTGTGCTGGGACGCCGCGGCGAAGGTGTCCTGGTCTTCCCGGCTGATGTCATATTTCTCGACCAGGTTCTCGGCCGTGATGCCCATGTGGTAATCATTGAAGGCATCCCACAAGCCATCGCTGATAAGCGTGTCCACCATGGTGGCATGCCCCATGCGAAGGCCGGTGCGGGCGCCTGGCAGCACGTAATTGGCCAGGCTCATGCTTTCCTGCCCGCCGGCAATGATCACATCCGCGTCGCCGCAACGAATGGCCTGCGTAGCCAGGTGCAATGCCTTGAGGCCAGAACCGCAGACCTTGTTCACTGTCATGGCTGGAACGGAAGGCGGTAACCCCGCCACGATGGAGGACTGCCGCGCAGGGTTCTGGCCCGCGCCGGCGGTGAGCACCTGGCCAAGAATGACCTCGTCCACTTCTGCCGGTGCCAGGCCGGTGTCGCTGAGCAACTGGCGGATCACCGTTGCCCCTAGCTCAACCGCGGAAACGGACGCCAAGGCCCCTTGGAAACTGCCCACGGGGGTGCGCTTGGCAGCGACGATAACGACCTCTTTCATGCGCTTCGATCCTCATTGTTTTTAGCTGGCCTGGGTAGGCTGGAGATAGCGGAGTGGGCGCATGTTGGCATATTTGTATCCGTTGCGCCTACGTACGGCGCTGCCCCAGCGCCAGGCCGGTCAGGCTGAGCACCTGACGTTCGACCCGGCGCCGGAGGGCTTCGATCATCCAGCGGTTCAGCCGCGGTGACGGCTGCGGAAGAAGTCGATCAGGCCTTGAGTGGAGGCGTCTTCTGCCGGCTCCTCTACATCACCGATCAGGCGCTGGTACACGTTTTTACCGAGCTCCTTGCCCAGTTCCACGCCCCACTGGTCGAAGGCGTTGATACCCCACACCACGCTTTGTACGAACACTTTGTGTTCATACATGGCCACCAACGCACCCAGGCGGCGAGGGCTGATACGTTCCACCACCAGCGTATTGCTCGGACGGTTGCCCGGGATGACCTTGTGCGGTGCCAGCCGCTCGACTTCGGCCTCTGCCACACCCTTGGCGCGCAGCTCGGCCTCGGCTTCGGCCCGGGTTTTACCCAGCATCAGTGCCTGGCTTTGAGACAGGCAGTTGGCGAACAGCCATTGATGATGGTCGGCGACCGGGTTGAAGCTCACCACCGGCACGATGAAGTCTGCGGGGATCACCTGGGTGCCTTGATGCAGCAGCTGGTGATAGGCGTGTTGCCCGTTGGCGCCCACGCCGCCCCAGATCACGGGGCCGGTGTCGGTGACCGCGGGAGAGCCATCCTGGCGCACGCTCTTTCCATTGGATTCCATGTCCAGCTGCTGCAAGTGCTTGGTGATGTTGCGCAGGTAATGGTCGTACGGCAGGATCGCGTGGCTTTGCGCGCCCCAGAAATTCCCGTACCACACCCCCAGCAACGCCAGCAGCACCGGCATGTTGCTCGAGAACGGCGCGGTCTGGAAATGCTGGTCCATGGTGTGCGCGCCGGACAGCAGTTCCTTGAAGTTGGCGGTACCGATGGAGAGCGCAATCGGCAGGCCGATGGCCGACCACAGCGAATAACGCCCACCTACCCAGTCCCACATCGGGAAGATGTTTTCTTCACGGATACCAAAGGCGACTGCGGCGGCATTGTTGCTGGACACCGCGATGAAGTGGCGGTGCAGCTCAGCCTCCGAACCACCCTGTGCCAGGTACCAGGCCCGGGCGGCCTGGGCATTTTTCAACGTTTCCAGCGTGCCGAAGGATTTCGACGACACGATGAACAGCGTGGTTTCGGCTCGAAGTTTCGCCGACAGCTCGTGGAATTCACTGCCGTCGATATTGGCCAGGTAATGGCAACGCACGCCTTTCTGGCTGTAAGGCAGCAGGGCTTCAGAGACGAGCTCAGGGCCGAGGAAAGAACCGCCAATACCGATATTCACCACATCAGTGATCGGTTTTTCGGTGTAACCGCGCCACAGGCCATCGTGGATGCGGGTAACCAGTTCGGTGATCTGCCCAAGCACTTTGTGCACTTCGGGCATGATGTTGGTGCCACCCACCTTCAACTTGTCGCCGATGGGGCGGCGCAAGGCAGTATGCAGGGCCGGGCGGCCTTCGGAGGCGTTCAGGATCTCGCCATCGAACATCGAGTTGATCGCTTCGGACAGCTTCACCTCATTGGCCAGCTGCACCAGCAGGTCACGGGTTTCCTTGGTGATCAGGTTCTTGGAATAGTCGAGGAACAAGCCACAGGCGCTGAGCGAGAAAGTGCCGAAGCGCTCGGGGTCGGCCTGGAAGGCTTCGCGCATGCTGAAATGCTGCATGGCGGCGCGGTGCTCTTTGAGCGCCTGCCAGGCGGGAAGGGCGGTCACGTCATGAGGATTGCGGTAGTACGCCATCTCTGCAAGTTTCCTTTTACTTGGTCAGCCTCTTGGACACTACGGGGGGCGGCCGGGTTGCTTTGTATTTGAGCTGCCAGAGCACAAGGCAGCGTTTGGCCGGAACATCACGGTAACGCTTGGGCGGGGCGCTGTCTGCGCCTGCCTCCAAGCGTTTCCGATACTATCTTATGTCACCGGAAGGTAGCAGGCGCCGTCGCGCCGTGCCCGATAACCTTTTCCTCAGGCGGCCGGGCTCAGGCTTACCCGCAGGTTGTCGATCAACCGGGTGTTGCCCAGGTAAGCGGCGGCAAGGATCACCAGCTCCACGTCTTGCTCCGTTGCGGCGCGCAGGGTGTCGGCGTGGCGAATTTCCAGGTAGTCGAGGCGCATGCCGCTGTCCACGATGCGCTTGCGGTGCTCGGTCATCAACCCCTGAAGGTCGCGATTGCCCTGCGCAAGTGCTGTGGCGATAGCCTCCAGGCTACGGTGAATCGCCGGTGCGATGGCGCGTTGTTCCACGCTGAGGTAGCCGTTGCGGGAAGACAAGGCCAGGCCATCTTCTGCCCGCACCGTGGGCTCGCCAATGATCTGCACCGGCAAGTTCAGGTCGCGGACCATCGCCTTGATCACGGCCAGCTGCTGGTAGTCCTTCTGGCCGAACACAGCCAGGTCTGGCTGCACCATGTTGAACAATTTGCTGACCACTGTGGCCACGCCTTCGAAATGCCCCGGACGGCTCGCGCCGCACAATTCCTGGGACAGTTCGGGCACGCTCACGCGGGTTTGAGTGGATGTGCCGCCGGGGTACACCTCACTCACAGAGGGCGCGAACAGCAGGTTACAGCCGGCCTCCAGCAGCTTTTCCTGATCCGCGGCCAGTGTGCGGGGATAGCTGTCCAGGTCTTCGTTGGCGCCGAACTGCAGAGGGTTCACGAAAATGCTCGCCACCACGAAGTCTGCGCGCTGGCAGGCCTTGGTCACCAGCGCCACATGGCCGCTGTGCAGGTTGCCCATGGTAGGCACGAAGCCGATCCGTTTACCTTCCGCGCGCGCCCGTGCCACGGCGGCACGCAGCTCGAGTACAGTTTTTACTGTGTTCATGCGTTGAATCCGTGTTCGGGGGCAGGGAAGCTTCCATCCTTGACCGCGGCCACGTAGGCCCGCAGCGCGCTATGGATGTCGGGCTGGCCGGTCATGAAATTGCGGACGAACTTGGGCACGCGGCCGCTCAGTGACAGGCCCAGCATGTCATGAAGCACCAGCACCTGGCCGTCGGTGGCGGGGCCAGCGCCGATACCGATCACTGGCACGCGAACCGCCTGGGTAATCTCCGCGGCCAGTTCGCTCGGTACGCATTCGAGCAAAATCATTGCCGCGCCAGCGTCCTGCAGGGCAATGGCGTCGGCGCGCATCTGCCGCGCCTGGCTCTCGAGCCGGCCTTGCACCTTGTAGCCGCCCAGCACATTCACCGATTGGGGCGTAAGGCCCATGTGCGCGCACACCGGCACACCGCGCTCAGCCAGCAGGCGGATGGTCTCGCCCAGCCATGCGGCACCTTCGACCTTCACCATGTGTGCGCCCGCCTGCATCAGTGCGGCGCTGTTGGCGAATGCCTGTTCGAGCGTGGCGCAGGCCATGAAGGGCAGGTCGGCGAGGATCAATGCGTCGGTGTTACCGCGTTTTACACAAGCGGTGTGATAGGCCATTTCTGCGTTGGTAACGGGGAGGGTGCTGTCATGGCCTTGCAGGACCATGCCCAGGGAGTCCCCGATGAGCAGTATCTCAACCCCTGCATCACTGGCTGCTTTGCCGAAGGTAGCGTCGTAGCAGGTCAGCATTGTTATTTTTTCACCCTTGGCCTTCAGGGCGCTGAGGGTGGTCAGGGTTATCGCTGGCATGAATTCCAATCCTCGGTCGGCCTTGCCACAGGGGCGAGGCAACACGTGTATCTGGGTAGCGGTGCGCAGGTATACGCAGGGCGCGGGGGCAGGCAGCGGCCCTGCGTTACCGGTTTGTGCCTGCCGGAAGCCGGCAGGCCGCCTATAGTCGTGAGCCACCCCTGGGAAGTCAATCCAGGCGGCACACTTGAGCGTTACCGGTGTTACCGGCAGCCCCTCGGCGCTACGCCAGGTTGCCTACGCGCTCCAGGCCCTCGAAAGGGCACTCGCTCAACAGAGAAGCCAGGCTACGGCCATCTGCCAGAATGAAGCGCTCATCGACCAACTCGGCCAAGGGATAGAGGACGAACGGTCGGGCGTGCAAGTGGTAGTGGGGCACACGCAGCCGGGGAACGTCGATTTGCCGCTCGCCGAACAGGATGATGTCCAGGTCCAGCGTACGTGGCCCCCAGCGTTCGGCACGCACACGGCCCTGGTTGTTTTCGATACCTTGCAGCGCATCCAGCAGTGCCAGCGGCTCAAGGGACGTGTCCAGTGCCGCGACCGCGTTGCTGTACCGGGGCTGGCCCGGCAGTAGCGAATCGCTCATGTACAAGCTCGAGATGCCTGCCAGCGCGCAACCGGGCAGGTGGCTGAGGCTGTCGATAGCCTGGCGCAATTGCTGGGCAGGGGCGGCCAGGTTACTGCCCAGCCCCACGAATACCCGTTCCATGGCTTTCATTCGGCGATGCTGTCGCCTTTGCGCCGGGTATTGCTGCGGCGCTTCTTGCGCACTGGTGCGCCCGCGCTGGCGGTGTCTTCCCGGCTGCCCAGGTCGCGGATCATGTTACGGCGCTCCGTGTCGGAAGCGTCCTGGTAGTCCGTCCACCATTCGCCCAGGCCGTCGGTTTCTTCGCCGGCGGTTTCGCGCAACAGCAGGAAGTCATAACCGGCGCGGAAGCGAGGGTTGTCCAGCAGGGCATCGGCACGCTTGCCGCTGCGCCGCGGCAGGCGCTCCTGCATGTCCCAGATTTCCTTGATGGGCAAGGTGAAACGCTTGGGAATGGCAATGTATTGGCACTGCTCGGCAATCACGTCGTGGGCGGCTTCCTGCATGGCAGGGATCGGCGGCATGCCTTTGGCCTGCAACTGCAGGGCCCGTGCTGGCAAGGCAGGCCACAGCAGGGCCGCGAACAGGAAGGCCGGCGTGACCGGCTTGCCCTGTTGCACCCGCAGGTCTGTGTTGACCAGCGCGTTGCGAATCAGCGTGTGCGTATAGGTAGGGTTATGTTCCAGCGCGTCGGCGCTCGCCGGGAACATCTGCTCGAACAGGTTGAGGTCCACCAGCATCTCGAACGTATCGGTCGCCTGGCCGGACAGGAACAGCTTGAGCACTTCCTCGAACAGGCGCGCGCCCGGGATGTCCTGAAGCAACTCGGCCATTTCGCGAATCGGCAGCATGGTGTGGCGCTCGATGCCGAAGTCCAGCTTGGCAGCAAAGCGCACCGCGCGGAGCATGCGCACCGGGTCTTCCTGATACCGCTGACGGGGCTCGCCGATCAGCCGCACGAGGCGGTTGCGCACGTCGTGCACGCCATTGGCGTAATCCAGAATACGGTCGCTGACCGGGTCGTAGTACAGCGCATTGATGGTGAAGTCGCGCCGTTGTGCGTCTTCTTCCAGGGTGCCGTAAACGTTGTCTCGCAGGATCAGCCCGCTTTCGTTGCGCGACGAATGATGGCTGGTAGCCGTTTCGTCGTCTTCCGGATGGTTGGCGCGGAAGGTCGCGACTTCGATGATCTCGCGGCCGAAATGAATATGCACGAGCCTGAAACGCCGGCCGATGATCCGGGCGTTGCGGAATTCCGCACGGATCTGCTCGGGCGTGGCACTGGTGGCAACGTCGAAGTCCTTGGGCGTGATATTCAGCAGCAGGTCGCGGACACAGCCGCCTACCAGATAAGCCTGATAACCGGCTTGCTGCAGGCGTTCGACGATGCCTACGGCATGGCGGCTGAACTGCTGACGCTGCAGGCCATGGGTGCCGCTGTTCAGCACTTCGGGCGTGCTACGTTGATGGTGGACCTGACGGGCCGGGGGACGAAAAGACTGGAACAGCTTCTTCAGCATGGGATGCACTGTATGAAGGGATGATCGGTCATACCAGGAGTGACCGCATGATGGGCGGGGATTCTAGCATTTAGTGACGGGATGGTGTAGGAGGCCGCGAAATGGGCTGGTACGGACACGACAAGGGGAGCCGAAGCTCCCCTGCAAAGTCGTTGCTTGCTCGTTTTTATTCTTGCGCGGGCTTTTTGTTTTTGTTGAGTGCCCAGCCCATCAGGCGTTTTGCCAGGGGCTTCTCCCAAAAGGGGAGCAAAGAGCAAACGGATTGCTTTGAACGCCGTATTGTGACGACCCGTGGGTCCAACCAGTTCAGGCACTGCTGTAGCGCAGTTTTTGTTGTTCTCGGCCTGGTCGCGGAAAATCCGAAACAATACCTCTCCAAAAGAATCAGTTAGCTACGCCTCATGCCGTCTTGTTTTTGTTATGCGTGAGTCGATTCGTGTTGTTTTTATTATGTGTCTTGGCGCTTGTTGTTGTTCTTGTACCGTAGATATAGCAGATGCTGTGCCAACTTTTAAAAACCCTTTGTTTTCAAGGGCTTGAGCTAAAAGGTAGTGGTTTGCCAAGTGCGCTACAGGGAAAAACCGTTACCGTATGCCCCGGCTTTGTTACGTGATGTGCCGGGGCGGTAACACCTTCTCAGCCTTCGTTGGCCACACTGGATTTGCGCCGAGGGATGCCCAAACGCTGCCGACGCTCCCACAAGCACTTGCGGCTGACCCCCAGCTTGCGCGCCAGCTCTGTTTCGGTCATGTGGTCCTGGTGCTCGAGCACGAAATGCTGGAAATAGTCCTCCAGTGAAAGGTCCTCGGTAGGCTCATGGTTGTTCGATGGCTGGGCAGCGCTCGCCGCCGGGAAGTCATCGTCTTCATCCAGGCTGCCCAGCTCGATATCTATGCCCAGCAGGTCGGCGGAAATCTGATTGCTCTCGCTGAGGATCACCGCCCGTTCCACTGCGTTCTCCAGCTCGCGGACGTTGCCGGGCCAGCCGTAGTGCCGGATGGCGCTCTCGGCGTCGGGCCCGAAGCGAACCCCGTCACGGCCGGCGCGCGCAGCCTGCCGGGCGAGGAATACGTTGGCGATTTCGATCACATCGCTGCCACGCTCACGCAGCGGCGGCAGCTTCAGGGCAATCACGTGAAGGCGGTAGTAAAGGTCTTCGCGGAACTGGCCAACCTTGGCGAGGCTTTTCAGGTCTCGGTGGGTGGCTGCGATCAAGCGCACATCCACCTTTTGTGACTGCACCGAACCTACCCGGCGAATCTCGCCTTCCTGCAATACGCGTAGCAGGCGGGCCTGCGCTTCAAGGGGCAGTTCGCCGATCTCGTCGAGGAACAGCGTGCCGCCGTCTGCAGCTTCTACCAGGCCCGCGCGGCCTGCGCTGGCACCGGTGAACGCGCCTTTTTCATGGCCGAACAGTTCGGATTCGATCAGGGTTTCAGGGATGGCCGCGCAGTTCACCGAAATCATGGTCGCCTTGGCGCGCCGTGACAGGTTATGCAGCGCGCGCGCGACCAGTTCCTTGCCGGTGCCGGACTCGCCCTGGATCAGCACGTTCGAATCCGTAGGCGCCACCTTGCGGATTTTGCCGTACAGGTCCTGCATGGGCGGGCAAGAGCCGATAATGCCAATCTCACCCTGAGGGTTGCCTGCCAGCTTGTCGTTACCGCGTGGCGCGGCTTTTTGCGGATCACCGGCCGAAGCCGGCCCTTGGCGCTCACGGAGAATCCGCGCCACGGCTTGAAGCATTTCGTCGTGGTCGAAGGGCTTGGCGATGTAATCCACCGCGCCCATCTTCATGGAGTCCACGGCGGAGCGCAGGCTGGCGTAGCTGGTCATGATGAGCACCGGCCGGCCTTCGCCATGGCGGATCAGTTCGGTGCCTGGTGCGCCTGGCAGCCGCAAGTCGCTGATGATGAGGTCGAACGAGGCAATGGTGAAACGTTCCTGTGCTTCCTGCACAGACCCCGCTTCGCTGACCTGGTACTGATTCCGTTCAAGCAGGCGACGCAAGGCAGAGCGAATAATGGTTTCGTCTTCGACGATGAGAATGTGCGGCATCTGATTCGGTTCTCTCGACGGTCTCAGTTAACGGCGGACGTCGCTTCGACGTGGCGTGGCAGGGTTACCCGGATACGGGTTCCGATTTGCTTTTCTAGGTCAGCCGGGCTGTCGATGGTGATTTGCCCATAATGCTCCTCCACAATGGAATAGACCAGCGCGAGGCCCAGCCCCGTGCCTTCGCCCGGATCCTTGGTGGTGAAAAAGGGTTCGAACAGCCGATCCATGATGTTTTTGGGAATCCCGGTGCCTTCGTCTTCGACGATCAGGTCTACGGTGTGTTCGCTGGCATCGCTGCGCACCCGCACGGCGCTGCCGGCCGGCGAGGCGTCCCGGGCATTGGACAGCAGGTTGATCAGTACCTGAGCCAGGCGCTGGGGATCGCCTTCGGCCCAATGGTCCGGGTCACAGAGGTTGTAGAACTGCACCTCGAAATTGCGCCGGTTGAGGGCCAGCAAGCCGATCGCGTCCTGGGCGACCTCGGCCAGGTTCACGGCTTCCTCGCTGTTCTGATGACTGCCGGCGTGAGCAAAGCTCATCAGCGACTGGACGATGCGCGACACCCGCTTGGTCTGCTCCAGTATCTGGTTGGACAGCTCGGTGATTTCGCCATCCTCCTCGCGCTCTTCGCGCAGGTTTTGCGCCAGGCAGGCAATGCCGGTGATCGGGTTGCCGATTTCATGGGCCACACCGGCAGCCAGCCGGCCAATACTCGCCAGCCGCTCGGAATGCACCAGTTTGTCTTCGAGCATCTGTGTGTCTGTGAGGTCTTCGACCAGCAGCACCAGGCCGCTGTTGCCCGGCGCGAGCGGCTCGTCGATCGCCGCCTTGTGCAGGTTGAGCCAGCGGATCTGCCCATCCAGTGCCAGGCGCTGTTTGTGCAGGTGTTCGTCTGTGCCTTCAATGAAGCTTTGCAGCAGTTCGTGCCAGGGCTCGCTGATGGTGGCCAGGCGCGAGCCCACCACACGCTGCGCCGAGATACCGGTGAGCTCTTCCATGGCCTTGTTCCACATCAGGATTTCCCGGTCCTTGGCCAGTGAGCACACCCCCATGGGCAACTCCTGAAGCGTTTGCCGGTGGTAGCGGCGCAGGGCATCGAGCTCGGCGGCAAGGCCGGTGAGGCGGGAGTGGTAGTCCTCCAGCCGGCTTTCGATAAAGTGGATGTCTTCGGTGACGTAGGTTTCGCCGCCGGACTTGTAGGGCAGGAACGTCTCGACGATATCCTGGGCAACGCTGGGGCCCATGAGGCCAGAGAGGTTGGCCTCGATACGGTCGCGCAAACGGCGCAAGGCGTAGGGGCGGCGCTCATCGAATGGCAGATAGAGGTCGCGCAGTGCTTGCTCCACCTCCTTTTGCGCGGCGCGGGCGCCCAGCGGCTTGGCCAGTTGGGTCGCAAATTCCTGCGGGGACGCCGCGTGCAGTTCGCGCCGTTGCGGGCGCCTAACGTTGTCCACCGCGCAGGCCTCTGCGGCGCTCATTTCCTCTGCGCTGGCATCGGTGAACACCGACACGAGCGTAAACAGCAGTACGTTGGCGGCCAGCGACGCGATGGCTGCCATGTGCCAGCTGGTATCGTCCAGCACGTAGATCATGTCCAGCACGGGGATATAGAACCCGTCCACGTCACCCACCAGTGGCATCAGCATGGTCAGCGACCATACCGCCACGCCGGCAAGCAGCCCGGCGATAAAGCCGCGGCGGTTGGCTGTGGGCCAGTACAGCACTGACAGCACGCCGGGAAGGAACTGCAAGGTCGCTACAAATGCCACGATCCCCAGGTGGGCGAGGTCCTGGCGGGTGCCGAGCATGAGGTAGAACGCGTACCCCGCCATGATGATGGCCACGATCAGGCCGCGACGGGTCCATTTCAGCCAGCGGTAAATGCTGCCGCCCGCGGGAGGCTGGTACAGCGGTAACACCAGGTGGTTGAGCGCCATGCCGGACAGCGCCAGGGTGGTCACGATGATCAAGCCGCTGGACGCCGACAGCCCGCCTACATAGGCCAGCAAGGCAAGCGCCTTGTTGTTGGCCGCGATACCAATGCCGAGGGTGAAGTATTCCGGCGATGTAGTGGCACCCAGGCGGAGCCCTGCCCACAGAATCAACGGCACCGCCAGGCTCATCAACAACAGGAACAGCGGCAGGCCCCAGCTGGCGCTTACCAATGCTCTAGGGTTGAGGTTCTCGGTAAAGGCCATGTGATACATGTGCGGCATCACGATGGCAGAGGCAAAGAACACCAGCAGAAGGGTCCGCCATGGGCCTTCCTGAAGCGGCGTATGCAGCGCCGCCAGCGCCATCTGGTTCTGCAGCAGCCACAGCTCCAGCTCATGAGGGCCGCCGAACACGCCATACAGCGCGTACAGGCCGAGCCCGCCCAAGGCGATCAGCTTGATGATGGATTCAAAGGCGATGGCGAATACCAGCCCTTGGTGCTTTTCTCGCGTAGCGATATGGCGCGAGCCAAAGAAAATCGTGAACAGGGTGATCAGCGCGCAGAAGCTCAAGGCTACCCGGTCCTTGACCGGTTCCTGGGTCAGAATGCCGATGGAGTCCGCCACGGCCTGTATCTGCAGGGCCAACAGAGGCAACACCCCTACCAGCATGAACAGGGTGGTCAGCGCGCCCGCCCAGGTGCTGCGAAACCGGAAGGCAATCAGGTCTGCCAGCGAGGAGAGCTGGTAGGTGCGGGTGATTTTCAGAATGGGATACAGCAATACCGGCGCCAGCAGAAAGGCGCCCGACACGCCCAGGTAACAGGCCAGGAAGCCGTAGCCATATTCGTAGGCCAGCCCCACGGTGCCATAGAACGCCCAGGCGCTGGCATACACGCCCAGCGATAACGTGTAGGTAAGGGGGTGCCGGATAATCGAACGAGGGATCATGCCTCGCTCGCTCACCCACGCTACGCCGAACAGCACCAGCAGGTAGGCGGCGCTGATCAGGATCATCTGGGTAAGGCTAAAGCTCATCGGCATCTCTCTGGCTTTGCAGGATAAAGGTGACCACGATGAGGATCAGCCACAGCAGGTAGGGGCGGTACCAGGCGCCGGTGGGTTCTATCCACCAGTCCATGATGGCCGGCGAGAACAGATAGATGCCAACGACCAGCAGCAACACCAAGCGATAGATATACATGCTGGCCTCTTCACTTCCCGGTCGGCTTCAGACGTACCCCGGCGGGGGTGCCGGGATGTTAGCGGATGCCTGCCTGGCTGCCTACAGCGCCAGGCACGCGGCGCATCAGAGGAGCGAGGCTTCAGCTAGCGTGCCTACGCGAGGCAGTGCATCGACGCTCCAATGGCTTGCCGCCCACTGAAGTATCTCCCTGGGCTGCGCGCCTTGCAGTTCGGGCGGCGGCTTCTGGCCCAGTGTGCGCAAGGCGCGTAACAGCTGGCTTCGGGCGTCTGCCGCGGTGAGCGGTGCCGAGCGGTAGCTTTTGCCCAGCTTGTGGCCGTCTGGCTGCACCAGCAGCGGCACATGCAAGTACGTAGGCGAGGGAAGGCCCAACAGCTCCTGAAGGTATAGCTGACGGGGCGTGGAATCGAGCAGGTCGGCCCCGCGAACGATGTCCGTGACTTGCTGGTCGCCGTCATCGATCACCACCGCCAACTGATAGGCGTATAGGCCGTCGCGTCGGCGGATGATGAAATCGCCCACTTCCGTACCCAGGTGCTGCTCGAAATGGCCCTGCAGACGGTCCTGGAAGCCATAGCGCAGCTCGGGCACTCGCAGGCGAATGGCCGCGCCCTCTGGCGGGTGGCCCGCATTGCGGCAAAAGCCTGGGTAAACGCCGGCGTAGGGCTCCAGCGCCTTGCGTGAACAGGTGCAGGCGTAGGCCAGGCCCTGTCGCAGCCAGTGATCGATGACCGCCTGGTACCTGCTCGAGCGTTCACTCTGGTAAAGCACCGGGCCGTCCCACTCAAAGCCGTAGGCGTGCAGGGTTTCGAGAATGGCGGCTTTCGCGCCCGGCGCTTCGCGCGGAGGGTCGATGTCTTCCATGCGCACAAGCCATTGGCCACCTTGGGCACGGGCATCAGCGAACGAAGCGAGGGCGGCCACCAGCGAGCCGAAATGAAGCAAGCCACTAGGTGTAGGGGCGAAGCGACCTGTACGCGAGGAATTCATGAGGAAAGGGCCGAAGGGATGCCGTTATACCGGCCAAACAGGGGCGCGCGGCTGGAGCGCCCCCGACTCAGATCACTTGCCGACCTGTTTTTCCTTGATTTCAGCGAGGGTTTTGCAATCGATGCACAGATCAGCGGTTGGGCGCGCCTCGAGGCGGCGAATCCCGATTTCGATCCCGCAAGAGTCGCACCAGCCGTATTCTTCGTCTTCAATCAACTGCAGGGTTTTGTCGATCTTCTTGATCAGCTTGCGCTCGCGGTCGCGGGCCCGCAGTTCGAGGCTGAATTCCTCTTCCTGGCTGGCACGGTCTGCCGGGTCCGGGAAATTGGCTGCCTCGTCCTTCATGTGGTCCACGGTGCGGTCGACTTCCTGCATCAACTCTTGTTTCCATTGATTCAGGATTTGCGTGAAATGAGCTCGCATCGCTTCGCTCATGTACTCCTCGCCCTTTTTTTCCTCATAGGGTTTGAAGCCGCGAACAAGCTCGGGACTGTTTTGCTGGTTTTCATTGGTGGGCATGAATGACCGCCTCTCGCTCTTCTAATCCACTGCGCGGGATGATCCATCTCCGGCGCCCGCCGGCCCCGCGACTGCAAGCGGGCGAACTTACCAGATCGAATCCGGGTGCGCCACTCCCGGTTGTCTAGCCTGATTTGCTGCTGCAACGCGGTTGGACAACCGGGACGGCGGTTCATTCAACTATGCCCCGAAAGCGCGCATTTGCGGGCGAGCTTGCCGTAGAATCGCCGCTCTGCCAGGCAACTCGAGACCGCGTCATGGCCAAGCCTTACAGCGCGCGCAGCCGCGCGATCGAACCCTTCCATGTGATGGCCCTGCTGGCTCGCGCGAACGAGCTTCAGGCAGCCGGCCATGACGTGATTCACCTGGAAATCGGCGAGCCGGACTTTGTCACCGCCGCACCCATCGTGGCGGCAGGGCAGGCTGCGCTTGCCGCCGGCCATACCGGCTACACCGCCGCACGAGGGTTGCCTGCGCTGCGCCAGGCCATCGCCCGGTTTTATGGCCAGCGCTACGGGTTGGACATCGATCCGGCGCGCATCATGGTGACCCCCGGGGGCTCTGGCGCGCTGCTGCTTACCAGTGCCTTGCTGGTCGACCCGGGCCAGCATTGGCTGCTGGCAGATCCGGGCTATCCGTGTAATCGGCACTTTCTCAGGCTGATCGAGGGCGAGGCGAAGCTAGTGCCCGTAGGGCCTGCGGACCATTACCAGCTCAACTCGCGGCTGGTCGCCGAGCACTGGGATGACCGTTCCGTGGGGGCTTTGGTGGCCTCGCCGGCCAATCCCACGGGCGCCGTGCTTGGGCTGAGCGAACTGAAAGCGTTGAGCGAGGCGCTGGACGCACGGGAGGGCCACCTGGTAGTGGATGAAATCTATCATGGCCTCACGTATGGCATGGATGCACACAGCGTGCTCGAAGTGAATGACGAGGCCTTTGTGCTCAACAGCTTCTCCAAGTACTTCGGCATGACCGGCTGGCGGCTGGGCTGGCTGGTAGCCCCGCCAGCAGCAGTTCCCGAGCTCGAAAAGCTTGCGCAGAACCTTTACATAAGCGCCCCGAGCATCGCTCAGCATGCGGCGTTGGCGTGTTTCGAGCCCCATACGCTGGAAATCCTCGAAAGCCGCCGCGAAGCGTTTCGACAGCGGCGAGATTTTCTTCTGCCAGCCCTGCGCGGGCTGGGCTTCGACATTGCAGTGGAACCCCAAGGGGCGTTCTACCTGTACGCGGATATCAGCCGCTTCGGTGGTGATGCCTTTGCATTCTCCCGGTTCTTCCTCGAAGAGGAGCACGTGGCGTTCACACCGGGCCTCGATTTCGGCCGGCACCTGGCGCGCCAGCATGTGCGCTTCGCCTACACCCAGGCGTTGCCTCGGCTGGAGCAGGCCGTTGAGCGCATTGCCCGTGGCCTGCAACGGTGGCAAGGCTGATGCGTTTCGATCCGCCCTTGGAGCCTGCCACCTTGCTGCGCCGCTACAAGCGATTTCTCGCAGACATCGAACTGGCAGATGGGAGCCAGCTCACTGTGCATTGCCCGAACACCGGCTCGATGCTCAACTGCATGGCGCCTGGCTGCCGGGTATGGTTCAGCCGCTCGAGCGACCCTTCGCGCAAGCTGCCCGGTACCTGGGAAATCGTGGAAACACCCCAAGGGCGCTTGGCCTGTATCAATACCGGGCGAGCCAACCGGCTGGTGGAGGAAGCGTTGCTGGCCGGGATGATTCCGGAACTGGCGGGGTATACCCAGCTGCGCCGCGAGGTGCGGTATGGAGAAGAAAACAGCCGGATAGACTTTCACCTTGGCTTTGCATCAAGCGAAGCCTACGTGGAAGTGAAAAGCGTAACCCTGGGCTTCGATGGCACCACAGTGGCGGCCTTCCCAGATGCTGTGACCCAGCGGGGAGCGCGGCATTTGCGTGAGCTGGCCGCGCTGGCCAGGCGCGGCGTACGGGCAGTACAGCTGTTTTGCGTGAATCTGAGCGGTATCGAGAGCGTTCGCCCAGCCTGGGAAATCGATGACACCTATGCCCAGGCGCTTCGCCTCGCTGCCAGTGAAGGTGTAGAGGTGCTCGCCTACGGCGTACACCTTACGCCAGAAGAAGTGTTCATTGACCGCCGGCTCAGCCTTCAGCTGGATTGAGCGGGGTGCATTTTTCACAGGCAAAAAAAGACCCGGCAAGAGCCGGGTCAATAACCGTGATTAGCCTGATGAGGAGATAAGCTGAGTCCGAACCACCGGGCTGCTTATCGGCTGATCTCGCGACCAGTTGTGCTAATCATAACTATTCTCATTTGAGAGTCAAGTGCATTTTCGTGGGTTTATTGCGGCTCCAAGCCAGATCCTGTGAGCTGGCGATTTAACACATTGATTTTCTTGGCCATGCTCTCGATAAGGCTGTGCGCAATTTTTGGATTGGACTGCGTCATCGCAAGGAATTGATCCTTCGGGATCATCATTACTGTGCAAGCGGTGCTCGCAATCACGGTGGCGGTGCGCTTTTCCTCGGTGAACACTGCCATCGCGCCGAAAATTTCCTCTTTGGCAACATCTCCCACCTTCAGGCCGTCGACGAATACCTCCGCGTGACCGTCGATGATGATGAAGACATGATCGGGTTCATCCCCCTGGCGGATGAGCACTTCACCAGCGGCCACATGTTTGAAGCCGCTGGCGCTGCGGTATTCGGGCTGTTTCAGCCGGGTAACGGCTTCGGCGAGTAACCAGGCATGCCCCCCCAGGTAATCGGCGAGCAGCTCGCTTTTACCCGCGGCGCCAATGTGAGCCAGGGCGGTGGAGCGCTCAAAAGGAACAAGGCGCAGGGGCGCCTGGGCGCGGTAGCGGCATTCCAGGCCTTCAGGCGCCGGTGCAAGGTTGAGCACATCACCCTCGCTGAGATAGAACAGATTGCGGTCGTTCAAGGCCACCTGCACAAGCCCGGCCTCGATCAGGTAAAGCTGGTCGGGGCGTATATGCGATCCGAGGAGGGTGTCAGCCGATAATTCCAGCGGTGAATCACTGGCTCGCGCGCCTTCCAACAGCCGCGAAGGCAACCCTTGCAAGCGTGTGATCCATTCTTCGGCGTAGGCCGACTGCTCCCCAACTAGATACATGATTCATTCTCAGCGTGCGCGCTTGGCGCGTGGTCAGTTGTTCGGGCGAGGCGAGGGCGAAGCGTTGAAGGCCTTGTTCAGGGCTTCCTTGCGCTCGGCAGGCAGGTCACTCCAGTGAACCCCTTGAAGCGCGCCCTCGATGGCATAAAGCAGTACCTTTGAAGCACGGAAGCCTCGAGTTTTTACAGCGCGATAAGCGTCCACGGCACCCAGCCGGCGCAGGTCGGCTGCACTGTGGATGCCAACAGCGTGGAGCCATTGGGCGGAGGTCTTGCCCAGGTTTCGCAGTTCCTGCAGCTCGTCGTTCATCCAGGCTCCTAATCGGGGGCTGTCCCCTCAGCGGACTTTAGCCGAGGGTCATTTGGTGCGATACCGAAGCCGGGTTCCGAAGTTGACGGACATCAGGATTTCGTCCGCACTCAGTTCCGGCGGGAAATACGCCCCGGAGATTTGCGCATGGGCGAGCGAGGCGCCTTCCAGGCAAGCATTGCGGAAATCTATGCCCCTGAGGTCGGCGGAGCGAAAGTAGGCGTCGCTGAGGTTCAGGCCGTCTGCATCCAGGTTGCGCAGGTCCAGGCCTCGGAAGTCTCCCCCAGTGAAGTCCACCGCCCCCTCGCGGCGCTTCGCCTCATTGAAGTCCCCGATCCGTTCTTCCCTCACGAGTGCGAAAAGGGGCGAATCGATCAGTTTGGGCTGGGTCATGGCAGCGTCTCCGTTGGGAAGGTGGCGCCATCATAATGACACCACCCGAAAGCCGAAGGTGTGGACTGGTTCACGCGCTGTCGAGGTCAGAGCCCCGGCAGTCGGCTGCGAATCGCTTCGATCACGGCGTCGACGCTGCTGGCGTCATGGGTATTGACCGCTTTCGCCGCCAGCCGCTCCTCTCCGGAGAGTGGATCTCGGCTGTGTGATTGTGCCGCGATCACGTCAAGTGTGGCATCGGAAGGGTCCGGGTTCTGCTGAGCCTGACGTTGGGCCAGCCTGCTTTCGATCACTGCCTGGGGAGCGCTGCAATCCAGAATGAAGAAAGGCACCGCCTGGGCCTGGGCAACCGCCTGGGCTGCGGCACGCTGTGACTGCTTGAGGTAGGTGGCGTCGAGCACCACCGGAAGGCCTGCGCTCAGTATCTGCCCGGCCAGCGTGTGCAGTTTGTGGTAGGTCGCTTCGCTGGCCTGCTCGCTGTAGAGCGCATCGGTGTCCACTTCAGCGTAGAGGCGCTTTCGCTCTACATCCGAGCGCAAGCGAATGGCGCCCAGAGCTTCGACCAGCCGTAATGCCACATGGCTCTTGCCCACGGCGGACACGCCGCTGGTGATGGCCAGGAAGCGGGACGGAATGGCGCTGTAACTTTCTGCCAGCGTGGCGTAGTTCCGGTATTGGCGCAGCGAGGTTGCGCGCTGCAGGCCATCGGCGTTGGCCGGCATGCTGAACAGCGCGACCTTGGCCCGCACCATCGCGCGGTAAGCCTTGTAGAAATTGAGCAGCGGCAGGCCCGCGTAGTCGCCGGTGATCTCGAGGTAGCGGGTGACCAGCCTGCGGGACAGGCACTTGAGGCCGCGGTCTTCGAGGTCCATGGCCAGGAAACCGATATCTGCGTACACATCCGTGAAGCGGAAGGGCTCGTTGAACTCGATGCAATCGAAGATCACTACCTTGCCATCAATGATGGTTGCGTTGCCCAGGTGAATATCCCCATGGCATTCACGGATGAACCCTTCGGCCTTGCGTGCCTGCAACAGCGGCAGGAGGCGGTCGTACTCGGCGCTCGCCCAGGCCTGTAGTGCGTCCAGCTGCACCAGGTCGGCGCGGTCGGACAGGAACGGCCGAACCTGTTCGAAATTCTGGCTCACCGGGGCCATCACGCTCTCAGGCGTACCTTCGCTGCGCTCCAGCGGAACCCGCGGTGCGGCCAGGTGGAATTCGGCGATTTGTTGCGCAAGCGCGTCGATATGCTCGTTGCCCAGCTCCCCATTGGCCTGGAGCGTGCTCAACAACTGGCTTTGCGGGAACTGGCGCATTTTCAGGGCGTATTCGATCGCCGGGCCTTCGCCACCCAGGGCCGGGGCTTGTTCGCTCCCGGTTACGCTCAGCACGTCCAGGTAAAGCCCCTCGGTAAGGCGCTGGTTGAGCCGCAGCTCTTCCTGGCAGAAGTGTTGTCGCGCGGCCAGGGTGGTGAAATCCAGGAAGCCGAAGTTTACCGGCTTCTTGATCTTGTAGGCGTAGGGGCCGGTCAGGATGACCCAGGAAATATGTGTTTCGATCAGCTCGAACGCTTCAACCGGGTGAGGGTAAAGCGCCGGGTTCTGCAGCGCGGCAACGAGGGCTTGACTCACGGAAAATCCTTATGCGGTCGAGGGGCATTGCCGTTCATTATGGCGGCTACCGCCGGTGCTGCAAACCGTAACAACGTTTCTGTTTGTGGGGGGGCAAACTGCGTATAATCCGCCGCCATGACTCGTAGCCGATCCCCCCGCAAACCCTCTCGTCCCGCTTCAAATCGCGCCCGCACGTGGCTCGGCTGGCTGCTCAAGCTCAGCCTGGTCGGCCTTGTGGCGCTGGCTGGCGTTGCCATTTACCTCGATGCCGTGGTGCAGGAGAAGTTTTCCGGCAAGCGCTGGACCATCCCCGCCAAGGTGTACGGCCGGCCGCTCGAATTGTTCGTGGGGCAAAAGCTCGAACTCAAAGACTTTCTCACCGAACTGGACGCCCTTGGCTATCGTCGCGTCAATGCCGTGGATGGCCCCGGGCAGGTTGCGGTGGCCGGCAATACCGTCTCGCTCAATACCCGTGGTTTCCAGTTCTATGAGGGGCTGGAGCAAGCCCGGCCGGTTCGGGTGCGCTTCAATGGCGACTACGTTGGCGACCTGGCTGGCAACGGCGGCGAAAAGCTCCCCGTGGTGCGGCTCGAGCCGTTGCTGATCGGCGGGATCTACCCGAAAAACCTTGAAGACCGGATTCTCATCAAGCTCGATCAGGTGCCGCCCTACCTGATCGACACCCTCGTGACCGTAGAGGACCGCGACTTCTATCACCACTTCGGTGTATCGCCCAAGTCCATCGCGCGGGCGGTGTACATCAACGCTTCCTCGGGGCAGATGCGCCAGGGCGGCAGTACCTTGACGCAACAGCTGGTGAAGAACTTCTACCTCACCAACGAGCGCAGCCTCAGCCGCAAGCTGACCGAAGCGATGATGGCGGTGCTGCTCGAGCTGCATTACAGCAAGCAGGAAATCCTCGAGGCTTACCTGAACGAAGTGTTCATCGGTCAGGATGGCCAACGGGCCGTGCACGGCTTTGGCCTGGCCAGCCAGTTCTTCTTCAGCCAGCCCCTGTCAGAGCTCCGGTTGCACCAGGTTGCATTGCTGGTCGGGATGGTGAAAGGCCCTTCGTATTACAACCCCCGTCGCTATCCCGAGCGGGCGCTGGAGCGCCGTAACCTGGTGCTCGACCTGCTGCAGGAGCAGGGCGTGGCCACACCCGAGGCCGTGGCCGCCGCGAAGAAAATGCCCCTGGGCGTTACCCAGCGCGGTAGCCTGGCAGACAGTTCGTTCCCGGGTTTCCTGGACCTGGTCAAGCGCCAGCTGCGCGAAGATTACCGGGATGAAGACCTTACTGGCGAAGGCCTGCGGATATTCACCAGTTTCGACCCCATCCTGCAGATGAAAGCCGAAGCGGCCGTCAGCGAGAGCTTCAAGCGCTTCTCGGCCCGTAAGGGCGGTGACGCAATGGAAACCGCAATGGTGGTGACCAATCCGGAAAGTGGTGAGGTACAAGCGTTGGTCGGTAGCCGCCAGGCAGGTTTTGCCGGCTTCAACCGGGCCCTGGATGCGGTGCGGCCCATCGGCTCGCTGGTGAAGCCGGCGATCTACCTCACCGCCCTTGAAAAACCCAGCCAGTACACGCTTACCAGCTGGATCAAGGACGAACCCTTCTCGGTGAAGGGCGCCGATGGGCAGGTGTGGTCGCCGCAGAACTACGAAAAAGGCTCCAACGGCACCATCTTCCTGTATCAAGGGCTGGCGCATTCCTACAACCTCTCCAGTGCTCGCCTCGGCCTTGATCTCGGCATTCCCAATGTCTTCAAAACCCTTGGCAAACTGGGCGTGGATGTGAACTGGCCGGCATACCCTTCCATGTTGCTGGGCGCAGGCGCGCTCACGCCAATGCAGGTGGCGACGGTTTATCAAACCATTGCCAACGGTGGCTACAACACGCCGATGCGGGGTATTCGCAGCGTGTTGACCGCCGAAGGCCAGCCGTTGAAGCGTTACCCCTTCCAGATCCAGCAGCGTTTCGATCCAGGCAGCATTTACCTGATCCAGACCGCCATGCAGCGTGTGGTGCGCGAAGGTACCGCGCGCTCGGTTTACAATGTGTTGCCCTCGTCGTTGAACCTGGCCGGGAAAACCGGCACTACCAACGATTCACGCGACAGCTGGTTCGCCGGCTTCAGCCAGGATTTGCTGGCGGTGGTGTGGATGGGGCGCGACGACAACGGTAAAACCCCTTACACCGGTGCCACCGGCGCCTTGCAGGTGTGGACCAATTTCATGCGCAAGGCCGATCCGCTCCCGCTGAACATGGCGGTGCCGGATAACGTCGTGCTCGCCTGGGTGGACGCCCAGACCGGGCAGGGTTCGGCGGAAGGCTGCCCGAACGCCGTGCAGATGCCTTATATTCGGGGCAGTGAACCAGCCCCTGGCGTGGCATGTAATTCCGGCTCCGAGTCCCCGGCGGCTCCGGTGATGGACTGGATCAAGGGCTGGCTGAATTGACTGAGGAACTGACGTGAAGAAGTTGTGGTTTTCAATGCTGACCGCGACAGTCCTGTTGCAAGGCTGTGCAAGCGTGCCTCGCGGCTCGATACCTGTGGTTGATCAAGGCGCGCGGGTTTCCAACAGCGAGCGCGTGTCGGCCAACCGTAATACCGCTTACCGCGCTCCGGTCGCGGCGGCCCCTACGCAGGCTGCCCCCGAAGACAGCGGCGTCATGGTGATGGTGCCCACCTCCAGTGCTCCGATTCAGGCCAGCGCAGCGCCTATCAGTACCAGCCCGATCACCCCGGGGCCGGTTACCAATGGCCCTGCCTATACACCGCCCACGCCTGCGGCCAGCGGCAGCCTGTATACACCCGCACCGTCTGCTCCGAGCGGTATTCCTGCGGCCACGCGTTCCAGCGGAGGCCTGGCAGCGGATGAGCAGCTGGACGGTCCGGTGTTGGCGCTGCTCACTACCGCCCAACAACAGCAGGGCGGCGGCGACCTCAATGGCGCCTCCTCCAGCCTGGAGCGTGCCCAGCGCATAGCGCCGCGCGAGCCTCAGGTGCTGTTTCGTCTCGCCCAGGTAAGGTTGGCACAGGGTGACGCTGCCCAGGCCGAGCAGTTTGCCCGGCGGGCGTTGAGCTACGCCAACGGGCGCCCGGACCTCCAGGCGCGGCTGTGGGAAACCATCGCTCAGGCGCGCGAGAAACAGGGTGACGCAGCAGGCGCGGCGCAGGCTCGCCAGAATGCGCGAGGGTGATCAGGGAAATGGACGCTCGTTTTCCTGCCATTGCCGATCAGCTTTTGCTGATCGAACGCGCCCTTCGTCAGGCTGGATGGTGGGCCGCCCAGCCGCCCAGCGAGCAGGCGCTGGCCAGTGTGGAGCCGTTCTGCGTGGACACGCTCAGCTTCGAGGAGTGGTTGCAATGGATCTTCCTGCCACGAATGAAGCTAATCCTGGAGAACGGCCTGGCCTTGCCCAATGCCTCCGGCATCCTCGCCATGGCTGAAATGGTCTACGCCAGCAGGCCTGGGCAGGGCCTTGCGCTCATGGCCTGCCTGCGCGAGTTCGACCTTCTTATCACTGGCGCCAGCCAGGCCTGACCTGCAGGGCAGGGCTGCCGGTCAGTGGCACTGATCGGCAATGGCTTTGCGGGTTTCGGCAATCTTCGCCTGCCGCTCTTCCTCGGTCAGGCGCCTCAATTCGCCATCCACTTCCTGGCGCACCCTTGGGTTGTTGTTCAACTGGGCGAGGTTGGTGCGCGCCTGGTCGCAGAACTCCTTCGTCTGCGCTTCCTGCTCTGTCACCTGCTGGCGAACACGATCGTTTGCGGCTTTCTGCTCGGGATCGTTGTCCACGTCGTCCTCGTTCTGCGAACCTTTCGCAGGGCTGGCAGGGGGCGGCGCGTGCGTGTCGATAGGCGTGGCCGCCTGGCCGGTCGGCGGCTTGGCATCGAAGTGAGTCACGCCGTTGGCATCCACCCATTTGTATACCTGGGCCGCTTGCAGCGACCCCATTGCTGCCAGCATCACGCTGGCCACCAGGCATGTAAGGCGCATGTCCGCTCCGTTCGTCCAAAGGGCTTTGCGCAAAATTACCACAGAAGCAGAAAGGCGACAGATGACTTGACTTGCGAGGGGCTATTCACAACAATCCAAAGTCCGCTGTGAAGGGACTGCCAGAAGCAGACCCGCTCAGCAGATCATGAGGCGCATACCCGCGCCGACCTGTTACACCCGCAACGCGTTACCTCGCGCTGGGTGGGAAACCCCCGCAACACTTTGGGGAAGTCCCAATACTTGCTCAGTCAGTGCTGACGTAGTCGGCGACCACCGTCGCTCATGCTCTGCTTGGCAGTAAACCTAATGGACCCGCCTCCCGGCGGTATTCTGGCGTTTTTGAGGTGAACAACGTGGAGCTCTTATCCGGCGCTGAGATGATCGTCCGCTTTTTGCGTGACGAGGGTGTCAAGCACATCTACGGGTACCCTGGCGGTGCTCTCCTTCATGTTTACGATGCCCTGTTCAAAGAGCCTGATGTCTCGCACATCCTGGTTCGCCACGAGCAGGCCGCTACTCACATGGCCGACGGTTATGCCCGCGCCACCGGCAAGGCGGGTGTGGTGCTGGTGACGTCCGGCCCTGGCGCTACCAACGCCATCACCGGGATCGCCACGGCTTACATGGACTCGATCCCCATGGTGGTGCTGTCTGGCCAGGTTCCGAGCACCATGGTAGGCACCGACGCCTTCCAGGAAACCGACATGATCGGTATCTCCCGGCCTATCGTGAAGCACAGCTTCATGATCAAGCATCCCTCGGAAATTCCGGAGATCCTGAAGAAGGCGTTCTACCTGGCTGAGTCTGGCCGGCCTGGCCCGGTTGTGGTCGATATCCCGAAGGATATGACCAACCCGGCGGAGAAATTCGAATACGTCTACCCGAAAAAGGTGAAGCTGCGCTCCTATTCACCTGCCGTGCGGGGCCATTCGGGCCAGATCCGCAAGGCCGCCGAAATGCTCGTGGCTGCGCGTCGCCCGGTTATCTATGCCGGTGGCGGCGTGATCCTTGGCGGAGCGTCTTCGCCACTCACCGAGCTGGCGCGGCTGCTTAACGCTCCGGTCACTAACACGTTGATGGGGCTGGGCGCGTACCCAGGCACTGATCGTCAGTTCGTCGGCATGCTCGGCATGCACGGTAGCTACACGGCCAACCTGACCATGCACCATGCCGATGTGATCTTCGCCGTGGGCGCGCGCTTCGACGACCGTGTAATCAATGGCGCGGCCAAGTTCTGCCCTAACGCCAAGATCATTCACGTGGATATCGACCCGGCGTCCATTTCCAAGACGATCAAGGCCGATGTGCCAATCGTGGGCCCGGTAGAAAGCGTGCTGACTGAAATGGTTGCCGCTTATAAAGAGCTGGGGCAAACCCCGGACAAGGAAGCGGTTGCCGCCTGGTGGAAGCAGATCGACGAATGGCGTGGCGAGCGCGGCCTGTTCCCCTACGAGCAGGGCGATGGTCAGCTGATCAAGCCTCAAACCGTGATTCGTACTCTGTGGGATGTTACTCAGGGCGATGCGTTCGTGACCTCCGACGTGGGCCAGCATCAGATGTTCGCGGCTCAGTACTACCCGTTCGACAAGCCTAACCGCTGGATCAACTCCGGTGGCCTGGGCACCATGGGCTTCGGCTTCCCGGCCGCGATGGGTGTGAAGCTGAACTTCCCCGACAACGACGTTGCCTGCGTGACGGGGGAGGGCAGCATCCAGATGAACATTCAGGAGCTCTCTACCTGCATGCAGTACGGCCTGCCGGTGAAGATCGTGAACCTGAACAATGGCGTACTGGGCATGGTGCGCCAGTGGCAGGACATGAACTACAGCAGCCGCCATTCGCATTCGTACATGGAGTCGCTGCCAGATTTCGTCAAGCTGGCCGAGGCCTACGGCCATGTCGGCATGCGCATCACCGACCTCAAGGACCTCAAGCCCATGATGGCCGAAGCCTTTGCCATGAAAGATCGCCTGGTGTTCCTGGACATTCAGGTGGATACCAGCGAGCACGTCTATCCGATGCAGATCAAGGATGGCTCGATGCGTGACATGTGGCTGAGCAAGACGGAGCGTACCTGACCATGCGGCACATCATTTCTTTGCTGTTGGAAAACGAACCGGGCGCACTGTCCCGGGTGGTCGGCCTGTTCTCGCAGCGCAACTACAATATTGAAAGCCTGACCGTTGCCGCGACCGAAGACCCGACCTTGTCGCGCCTTACCCTCACCACTATCGGCCATGATGAGGTGATCGAGCAGATCACCAAGAACCTCAACAAGCTGGTGGAAGTGGTGAAGCTGGTCGACCTTTCGGAAAGTGCACACATCGAGCGTGAGCTGATGCTGGTGAAAGTGAAGGCGACCGGCGCTCAGCGCGCCGAGGTCAAGCGCACCACCGACATCTTCCGCGGGCAGATCGTGGATGTAAGCAGCAGCGTTTATACCGTTCAGCTCACAGGTACCAGCGACAAGCTCGACAGCTTCATCCAGGCCGTCGGCACAGCGTCCATTCTCGAAACCGTGCGCAGTGGCGTTACCGGTATCGCGCGCGGCGACAAAGTACTCAGCATCTAATCAAACCATTTTTGCAGGCGGCCCAAGGGCCAGGATAATCAGGGGAATTTCATGAAAGTTTACTACGACAAAGACTGTGACCTGTCCATCATCCAGGGCAAGAAAGTCGCCATCATCGGTTACGGCTCCCAGGGCCATGCTCAGGCGTGCAACCTGAAAGACTCCGGTGTTGATGTCGTCGTCGGCCTGCGCAAGGGTTCGGCTACTGTGGCCAAGGCTGAGGCTCATGGCCTGAAAGTCACTGACGTGGCCAGCGCCGTTGCTTCTGCTGACCTGGTCATGATCCTCACCCCGGATGAATTCCAGTCGGTACTGTACAAGAACGAAGTAGAGCCGAACCTGAAGCAGGGCGCGACCCTGGCCTTCTCCCACGGCTTCGCCATCCATTACAACCAGGTTGTTCCTCGCAGCGACCTGGACGTGATCATGATCGCCCCCAAGGCACCGGGCCACACCGTTCGCTCCGAGTTCGTCAAGGGCGGCGGTATTCCTGACCTGATCGCGATCTACCAGGACGCTTCGGGCAATGCCAAGAACGTCGCGCTGTCCTACGCTGCCGGCGTGGGCGGTGGGCGTACCGGCATCATCGAAACCACCTTCAAGGACGAAACCGAAACCGACCTGTTCGGCGAGCAGGCCGTTCTGTGTGGCGGTGCGGTAGAACTGGTGAAAGCCGGTTTCGAAACCCTGGTAGAAGCTGGCTACGCCCCGGAAATGGCCTACTTCGAATGCCTGCACGAGCTGAAGCTGATCGTTGACCTCATGTACGAAGGCGGCATCGCCAACATGAACTACTCGATCTCCAACAACGCTGAGTACGGCGAGTACGTTACCGGCCCGGAAGTGATCAACGCCGAATCCCGTCAGGCCATGCGCAATGCACTCAAGCGCATCCAGGATGGTGAGTACGCCAAGATGTTCATCGCTGAAGGCGCCGCCAACTACCCGTCCATGACCGCTCGCCGCCGTAACAACGCAGCGCACGGCATCGAAGTGATCGGTGAGCAACTGCGTTCGATGATGCCTTGGATCTCGGCGAACAAGATCGTCGACAAAGCCAAGAACTGATCGCGCTTTGTTACAACGGAAAACGCGGCCTCGGCCGCGTTTTTTCGTTTCCAGCGTGGCCTTCTGGTATAAAGCTGCAACGTTTGCGGACGAACCCTCGTCCCGAGCGTCTGTCGAAATTTTTCACACGTTGCAAGGTACTGTTTATGAGCGAACGCCCTGAAGAGCCGAACACGGCCCCCGACGCCGATAGCCTGCTCCCTGTCGACGAGCATGTTGAAGAGGGTCAGGATGCCGAGGGGCGTAGAGTGCGGCACCGTGGGATCTACCTGCTGCCTAACCTCTTCACTACCGCAAACCTGTTTGCCGGTTTCTATTCCATCATCAACTCGATCACAGCCCAGAGCGCCCTGAGTGCGGGCAATTCGGCCGAGGCAGTGAAGTATTACTCCTTTGCCGCCATTGCGATCTTCGTCGCGATGGTGCTCGATGGCCTTGATGGCCGTGTAGCGCGCATGACCAATACCCAAAGCGCGTTCGGCGCGGAGTACGATTCGCTGTCCGATATGGTCGCCTTCGGAATGGCGCCGTCGCTGCTGGCGTTCGTCTGGGCACTGGGTGCCATGGGCAAGGTGGGCTGGATGGTCGCCTTTATCTACGTTGCCGGTGCTGCGCTGCGGCTGGCCCGCTTCAATACCCAGGTAGGCAAGGCGGACAAGCGCTACTTCATCGGCCTGGCAAGCCCTGCGGCGGCAGGGGTGGTGGCCGGTACGGTGTGGGCCATGAGCGACCTGGAAATCCCGGGGGCCAAGCTGTCGTTCCTGGTGGCTATCCTGGTGGCCGGTGCCGGCATGCTGATGGTCAGTAACATCAAGTACAACAGCTTCAAGGAGCTCGACCTGAAGGGCAGGGTACCTTTCGTGGCCATCCTGGCGGTTGTGCTGGTGTTCGCCGTTGTGTTCATCGACCCGCCGAAGATCCTTCTGCTGATCTTCCTCATCTATGCGGCATCCGGGCCGATTCAACATTTGTTGCGCCTTCGTCGGCACAGATGAAATAAATCAGGGCACACTTCGTCTCACGATCCAGCAACTGATCGCTCGGAGTGTGCCCAATGCTTATCAAGGTTAGCCAGGCATCCGCCTGCCACGAATCTGAAGTTACCCCTCAAGCTGCCTATCTTTCCCGCCGAACCCTTATGGCAGGCGCTGCCGCATTGGCAGCCGGGGCATCGATTCCGGCCTGGGCGGACTCCTCCAGCGCGTCCGCGTACGAAGGCGTCGAACCCGGTAAGCCTGCGGCCTGGTTCCAGGAAAAACTCAAGCAAACCCATTGGCAGGCAGTCACTGCCAAGGGCGAAGCCATTACGCCCTTCAAGGATGCCACCCACTACAACAACTTCTACGAGTTCGGTACTGACAAGGGCGACCCTGTGCAAAACGCGGGTAGCCTGAAAACCGAACCCTGGTCGATCGTTGTCGATGGGGAGGTGGGCAAGCCCGGCAAATATGCGCTTGAAGACTTCGTGAAGCCCAGCCAGCTCGAGGAACGCATCTATCGGCTGCGTTGCGTCGAAGCCTGGTCGATGGTCATTCCCTGGCTTGGCTTCCCGCTGGCCAGCATCCTCAAGCAGGTGGAGCCCACCTCCAAAGCTCGCTATGTGCGCTTCGAGACCCTGCAGGACCCAGCCACAATGCCGGGCCAGCGCTCGAGCTTCTCCTATATACAGTGGCCGTATGAAGAAGGGTTGCGCCTGGACGAAGCCATGCACCCTCTCACCTTGTTGGCGGTAGGCATGTATGGGCGGGAGCTGCCCAACCAGAATGGTGCGCCACTGCGCCTGATCGTGCCGTGGAAATATGGCTTCAAGGGGATCAAATCCATCGTTCGAATGAGCTTGGTCACCGAGCAGCCGCGCACCACCTGGCAGGGCATAGCACCGGACGAATATGGCTTCTATGCCAACGTCAATCCGCAGGTTGATCATCCGCGCTGGACCCAGGCGCGAGAACGCCGCCTTCCCAGTGGCCTGTTCGCTCCGAACGTGCGGGAAACCCAAATGTTCAACGGCTATGCCGAGGACGTGGCTTCTCTCTATGCAGGGCTGGACCTGAGGGTGAACTACTGATGCGTTATCCATGGTTTCGCCTGGCGGTATTTTTCGCCGTGGCGGTGTGGCCATTATGGTGGGTTTACCAGGCCTGGCTGTTTGCGCTTGGCCCAGACCCGGGCAAGGTATTGCTTGATCGGCTGGGGCTGGGTGCGCTGGTGATGCTGTTGATTACCTTGAGCATGACGCCGCTTCAGCGAATAACAGGATGGAGCGGCTGGATCATCGTTCGAAGGCAGCTTGGGCTATGGTGTTTCGCCTACGCCGTGCTGCACCTGAGCGCCTACCTGTTCTTTGTGCTGGGGTTGGATTTCAGCCAGCTTGGCGTAGAGCTTCAAAAGCGTCCGTACATTATCGTCGGTGCTCTCGCCTGGGTACTGCTGCTTGCGTTGGCGATCACCTCGAACCGGGCTAGCCAACGGAAGCTAGGTAGCAACTGGCGCAGGCTACATAAGCTGGTGTATGCGGTACTTGCCCTCGGGCTACTGCACTTCCTCTGGATCGTGCGGGCGAACTGGGCGGAATGGTCCGTGTATGCAAGCATCGGCGCAGTGCTTATGTTGCTCCGTGTGCCGTTGATCGCTGCATTCATCAAGCGGCCAAAAAAGAATCGAACGAATCTTCAAAGAAGCGCTTGACGCCCTCTCGAAAGCCCTTATAATGCGCCCACTTCCAGCGACAACGGAACGGCAAACTTCTTGAGAATCAACGAGTTAGCGGTTCAGGTAAGCGGGAGGTGGCTTCGATCTCCGGATCGGATGCGGTGAAAAAGGGGGTTGACAGCAGGTGGTAACGCTGTAGAATTCGCCTCCCGCTTCGAGAGGTAAGTGAAGCGGTCAAGTGTTTGAAGTTGAACGAGAAAT
>NZ_JAAMQU010000016.1 GCF_013522925.1 Pseudomonas japonica
GAGCATTGGAACCACCTGATCCCATCCCGAACTCAGCAGTGAAACGATGCATCGCCGATGGTAGTGTGGGGTTTCCCCATGTGAGAGTAGGTCATCGTCAAGATTCAAACCCAGAACCCCTGATCGCTTCGCGATCGGGGGTTTTGTCTTTTCCGGGCTACGCGCAGGCAGAAAAAAACCGCGACAGCTGCCGCGGTTTCATAAAAGCGATCAATCGCCGGTGTATTCGCAACCACTCGTGCAAGTTTCGTGGATACGGACCTTGCTGAGCTCTGGGAGCAGCGGTTTCAGTGCCTGCCAGATCCATACCGCCAGGTTTTCGCTGGTCGGATTTTCAAGGCCCGGAATATCATTCAGATAATTGTGATCGAGCTGCTCGTAGATCGGTTTGAACACTGCCTTGATCTCGGAGAAGTCCCGGATCCACCCGGTATGAGCATCAACCGCCCCTGTCAGGTGAATGCCTACCTTGAACGAATGGCCGTGCAGCCGCCCGCACTTATGCCCGTCGGGGACATTTGGCAACTTGTGCGCCGACTCAAACGTGAATTCCTTGAAAATTTCCACGCAACGGTACCCATAACAAATCCAAAGCGCGATTCTACCACCCGAGGCTTGGGGAGTCCGCTTCAGCTTCGTTTAAGGGCTGGGGGTTAACCTTGATGCTTTCAACGATCCAGTGCGCGGAGGCATCTCGCATCCGTTGCCTGAACCTCTCGAGGATATCCAATGTCTGTCGTGCGCGCGATCTGCCTGCTGGTCCTGCTGCCAGTGACCGCTGTCACGGCACATGATCTTGGCCAGGACGAAGCCCTGCGCCTGCGCCAGCAAGGCGTGATCATGCCGTTGGACACACTCACGGCTGACGCTATCAGCCGCCATCCGGGTTCAGCTTTGCTGGAAGTGGAACTGGAAGAGGACAAGGGCCGATATACCTATGAAATCGAGGTTGTGCTGCCGGACGGTCTGGTTCGCGAACTTGAATATGATGCAACGAGCGGCAAGCTGCTCGTAGACAAGGATGATGACTGAATGCGGGTACTGTTAGTCGAAGACTCCGTTCCCCTGGCCGACGAACTGCTTGCGCTGTTAGGCAGCAAGGGCTATGCGGTGGACTGGCTGGCCGATGGCAGGGATGCGCTGGTGCAAGGGCAGGTCGAGCCCTACGATTGTGCGGTGTTGGATCTTGGGCTGCCAGGTATGCCCGGGCTTGAGGTGTTGGCCCGGTGGCGCCAGGAAGGCGTTGCGCTACCCGTGCTGGTGCTGACGGCCCGAGGTTCCTGGGCCGAGCGTATCGAAGGCTTGAAGGCGGGCGCCGACGATTACCTCAGCAAGCCCTTTCATCCTGAGGAGTTGCTACTTCGCATCCAGTCGCTGTTACGACGTTCCAAGGGCCTGCCGAACCAGCCTCGGTTGGAGGCGGGTGGATTGGTGCTGGACGAGGCTACGCAAAGCGTGACCATTGGCTCGAACACGATCAGCCTCACCGCAGCGGAGTTTCGTCTGTTGCGGTACTTCATGCTGCATCCCGGGAGGATACTTTCCAAAGCTCACCTGGCCGAGCACCTTTATGACGGTGAGAACGAGCGGGGTTCTAATGTCCTTGAAGTGCATGTAAACCACTTGCGCGGCAAACTGGGCAAGGCGGTGATCGAAACCCGCCGTGGGCAGGGCTATCGGTTGGGTGGGTGTAGCGGATGAGGTCGCTGCAAGCCCGGCTGAGCATTGGCCTGCTGGGGGTATTGCTGGTAGGAGGGCTGATCTTCGCCCAGGCAGGTTTGTGGCTTTTTGAAAAAGGTATTGAGAAATACCTCGAAGACAATCTGCGAAGCCAAAGCGAGAACCTTCTGCTGGGCCTGGCGCGCGGGCCTGAAGGTGTCGAACTGATCGAAGAGCGTGTACTGCCCGCCTACCAACGCGCCTTCTCGGGCTATTACTTTCAAATCACGTTACCTGATACCCAGCTTCGCTCCCGCTCCCTATGGGATGCGCAATTGCCCCAATTCACTGCGCCGGGGCTAAGCCGGGCGACCGGGCCGGAGGGCCAGCAACTGATCCTCCTTCGCGCGGACTACCGGCGGCTGGGCCTGGCGCTGTCTATCACGGTCGCCCAGGACTACAGCCCCATTCGTGACAGCTTTGCGCGGTTGCGCCACTGGGGCTTGGCATTTGGTGTGGTGTTGCTATTACTGGTGCTTGGCTTGCAACGCCTGATCGTCACTCGGGCTCTGCGGCCATTGGAGGCGGCACGGGCACAGCTTGCACAGTTGCAGCAGGGCCAGCGTAGCCAGTTGCAAGTGAATGTACCGCTGGAGCTGGAGCCCCTCGTTACACAGATCAACCATTTGCACGCCCATACCGAAGACAGCCTCAAGAAGGCCCGTACTGCTCTGGGCAACCTGGGCCATGCCCTGAAGACGCCGCTTGCGGTGCTCTTCAGCCAGGCCAATGGCCCACGCCTGGACCGCGACCCGTCCCTTCGCCGCGCACTGCTTGAACAGCTTGAGCATCTACAAGCCCGGCTGGACAAGGAACTGGCCCGGGCCCGCCTGGCCGGCGACGCACTTCCAGGTACGCCCTTGGACTGCGCCGTCGAGCTTCCAGGCTTGTTCGCTACCTTGCGCGCTATCCACGGCGAGCATCTACAACTCGACTGGCACTTACCGCCGGGCCTCATATTGCCTTGGGATCGGGAAGATCTTCTCGAATTGCTGGGTAACCTGCTGGATAACGCCTGCAAGTGGGCAGACAGCCAGGTGTTGCTGACAGTGACGAACGACGCTCAAGGTTATCGCCTGTGCGTCGACGATGACGGGCCCGGCATACCCGCCGACGCTAGGAAGCAGGTACTGGGCCGCGGGGAACGGCTGGATGAGCGTACCGAGGGCCATGGGCTGGGCCTGGGCATCGTGAAGGATATCGTCGAGGCCTGTCACGGCCGGCTCTGCCTCTCGGAAAGTCACTTGGGCGGATTGTGCGCGAGCGTTTGTCTGCCCCGCCGTGGGGCAAGCTCAACTTTCTCAGGGCAGGGCCGATAAGCCGAGTATTCATTTTCTGCCTGTGAGAGTTTCCCATGCGCCTTAGCTTGAAGGGCAAGGTCCTGTCCGTTGCCGTTGTGCCTGTCGTGCTGTTCGCGCTGATCATCAGCCTGTGCACCCTGTGGATCCTGCGCCAGCAGGCGGCTCAAGAGGTGCAGGAAACCCGCGAGCGTTACATCACCGACGCCCGGGCATCCTTGCAAAACTACGTCGCGGTTGCGCTGGGCACCGTCAAGCCGATTTATGATGCGGCCGATGGCAATGACACAGCCGCCCGGGCTCAGGTCGTGAAAATGCTCTCCACCGTTACCTACGGCAAGGATGGCTACTTCTTCGGCTACGATTCCCAGGCCGTGCGCCTGTTCAAGGGCAATAGCAGCGAAGGTGTTGGCCAAAGCTTCATCGACGCCAAAGACCCCAACGGTGTCTATGTGAACCGCGAGCTGGTGAACGTAGGCAAGAACGGCACTCACTTTGTCAGTTACTCGTCCAGCCTGCCGGGCAGCCAGAAGCTTGTCCCAAAGCTCGCCTACACCGAATACCTGCCCAAGTGGGACATGGTGATCGGCACCGCGGTCAACCTGGACGGCATCGACGCTCAGCTCGCTCAGGTGCGCGAAGCGGTGCATGCCCGCACTATCGACATGCTCATGACCATCGTAGGTATCGCATTAGTGTTGGTACTGATCATCGCTTCGATTGGCCTGCTGCTGGCACGGAATATTCTGCGCCCGCTCATGCTGATGAAGCAGAGCCTGGATGACATTGCTGCCGGTGAAGGCGACCTTACCCGCCGGTTGCCAATCACCAGCCAGGACGAGCTGGGCGCGCTGGCTGGCTCCTTCAATCGCTTCGCGGAGAAGATTCACGGCCTGGTGCGCCAGATCGCAACCATGACCGGCGAACTCACCGGCCTGGTCAGCGAAGTGGCCGATCAGGCCCAGCGCTCGGAGCGCGCCATGGAGCGCCAGCGCCAAGAGACAGATCAGGTGGCCACTGCCGTCAACGAAATGTCCGGCGCGGCGCAGGAAGTGGCTCGCAGCGCACAGGGCGCCGCCACCGCGGCTCAGGAAACCGACAACGAAGGCCGTCAAGCCAAGCAGGTCGTGGATGGCAGCGTGGCCCAGATCCACTCGCTGATTGCCGATATCCGCTTGAGTGGCAATTCCCTCGACACCCTGCAGAACGACGTGCGCTCCATCGTCAGCGTACTTGGCGTTATCCGCTCGATTGCCGAGCAAACCAACCTGCTGGCGCTCAACGCGGCTATCGAAGCGGCGCGGGCAGGGGAAGCCGGGCGTGGGTTCGCGGTGGTGGCGGACGAAGTGCGCGCGTTGGCCAGCCGCACGCAGCAAAGCACCCAGGAAATTCAAGGCATGATCGACCGCCTTGAAAAGGGTACCCGCGATGCCGTGGAAGCCATGCGCCGTTCCAGTGAGGCGGGCGAGGGCACCAGCGTTCGTGCCAATGAGGCCGGCCGTTCGCTGGACGCCATGGGCAGCCTGATTGCGACCATCAGCAACATGAACGCGCAGATTGCAACCGCTGCCGAAGAGCAAACCGCCGTGGTGGAAGAAATCAACCGCAGCGTTCATCAGATTGCCGGCGCGGTGGATCAGGTGGCCGATGAAACCCGCCAGGGCGCGGAGACCTCCCGCAAGCTGGCAGCCCTGGGCCAGGGCCTTGGGCGGCTGGTTGCGCAGTTCCGAATCTGAACCGAGGATTCTGCACCGCGATCGAGGGCACTATCCCAAGCCCAGCCGGACTAACCTTCAGGCGCCCCATGAGGGGCGCTGAAGGCAAGCCGACATGGAACGCGCATGAACGAAACCAACCTCCAATACAAGACACTCCTCTTGCTGCTTGTACTGGTCACCCTCGCTTTTATCTGGATACTCCTTCCTTACTACGGCGCCGTCTTCTGGGCAGTGATCCTGGGCATCCTGTTCGCGCCGCTGCAGCGCAAGCTCATCCAACGCTATAAATGGAGCCGCAACGTCACCTCGGTGGTTACGCTTGGCGTGTGCGTGCTGGTGGCGGTACTTCCCGTGATCATCATCAGCGCCTTGCTGGTGCAGGAGGGGACCAGCGTTTACAAAAGCATCCAGAGCGGCGAGCTGGACGTGGCCAGCTACATGAGCCACTTCAAGCATGCCTTGCCCACCCCGGCACAGCACCTGCTGGACCGCATGGGCATGGGCAACCTCGATGGCCTGCGGGAGAAAATTACCTCGCGCGCAATGCAGGGCAGCGAGGCCCTTACATCCCAGGCCTTCAGCTTTGGCCAAGGCACGCTCGACTTCATCGTCAGCTTCGGGGTGATGCTCTATCTGGTGTTCTTTTTCCTGCGCGACGGCCCAGAGCTTGTGCGCAAGGTGCGCATGGCGGTGCCATTGGCCGAGCACCAGAAGCGCCGGCTGCAGCTCAAGTTCACCCGGGTGGTACGGGCCACGGTCAAAGGCAACATGCTGGTGGCTATTTCCCAGGGCGCACTGGGCGGGCTGATCTTCTGGATACTGGACATCCCCAGCGCGTTGCTGTGGGCGGTATTGATGGCATTTCTTTCATTATTGCCCGCAGTGGGTGCCGGGGTAGTATGGGCGCCGGTGGCGGTTTACTTCATGCTTGACGGCGAAATGTGGCGGGGCGTCGTGCTCACGCTTTACGGCATTTTCGTGATCGGCCTGGTCGACAATGTGCTTCGGCCCCTTCTGGTAGGCAAGGACACAAAGCTTCCGGACTACCTGGTGCTGATTTCCACCCTCGGTGGGCTCGCGGTCTTCGGCCTGAACGGGTTCGTGATCGGCCCGCTGATCGCGGCGCTCTTCGTGTCGAGCTGGAGCATCTTCGTCGGCAACCGGCCCACCATACAATTGCCCCCCGACCTGCAACGGTGAACCGCGTGATGTACGAATCGAGCGTTCGCCGCCGGCGGGCGCTTCGATCTGTACACACGAGCGGTGCCAATGCCAGACCCGATTCCCTTAAAGGACCACGACAAGGAACAACTCCTGGTCAACGGCCGCCTGGTCGCTTGCGCGGTTCTGGTGCTGGGGCTGGCATTCGCCCTGGTGGCTCGGTTGTATTTCCTGCAAGTGGTTCAATACGACTACCACTCGACCATTTCCGAAAACAACCGCGTTCACGTACTGCCGATCCCGCCGGAACGCGGTTTGATTTATGACCGCAACGGCGTGGTGCTGGCCAACAATCGCCCCAGCTTCAACCTGACCCTTACCCGTGAGCGCGCCGGGGACTCCGCACACGTACTCGATACCCTGGCAAGTATTCTGCAGTTACCCGAAGAGCAGCGTCGCCAGTTCGACAAAGACATGCGTCGCGCTCGGCATCCCTTCGAGCCGGTGACCTTGATGTATGAACTGACCGAAGAGCAGATTGCACTGATCGCAGTAAATCAGTTCCTGCTGCCGGGGCTGGATGTGGAGGCGCAGTTCGTGCGCGAGTACCCATTGGGCGAACAGTTTGCCCATTCCCTGGGCTACGTGGGGCGCATCAACGAGAATGAAGCCAAGGTGCTGGACCCGGTGGAGTATCGCGGTACTCAGTCTGTCGGCAAAACGGGGGTGGAACGCTTCTATGAACCCGCCCTGCATGGGCACGTCGGGTTCGAGGAAGTGGAAACCAATGCCCAGGGCCGTGTGATGCGGGTGTTGCGCCATACCGACCCGATAGCGGGCAAGAACATCACCCTCACCCTCGATGCCAACCTGCAGCTTGCCGCGGAGAAAGCCCTGGGCGGCCGCCGCGGCGCCATCGTGGCGCTGGACCCGCAGAACGGCGACGTGCTAGCGATGGTGAGTGAGCCCAGCTTCGATCCCAATTTGTTTGTCACCGGGATCAGCTTCAAGCAATACACCGCGTTGCGTGACTCCATCGACCGGCCGCTGTTCAACCGTGTGCTTCGGGGCCTGTATGCGCCAGGCTCGACCATCAAGCCGGAAGTGGCGATCGCGGGGCTTGATAGCGGCGTGATCACACCGGCCAGCAGGGTGTTCGACCCGGGGTACTACGAGCTGCCCAACTACGACCACAAGTACCGCAACTGGAACCGCAGTGGTGATGGCTGGGTAGACCTCTATGCCGCGATCATGCGGTCCAACGATACCTATTTCTATGAAACTGCCCACCGGCTGGGGATCGACCGCCTGCATGACTACCTCAGCCGGTTCGGCATCGGCCAGAAGGTATCGCTCGACATGTTCGAAGAAGCGCCTGGCCTGATGCCTTCCGAGCAATGGAAGCGCGCGACCCGCCGGCAGCCGTGGTTCCCGGGGGAAACACTGATCCTGGGGATCGGCCAGGGCTATATGCAGGTCACGCCTTTGCAGCTGGCGCAGGCGACATCGTTGATCGCCAGCAAGGGTGTGTGGCATCGGCCGCACCTGGCCGAAACCATTGGTGGCGAGCCCCCGGTCGATACCAACCCGATGCCTAACATCGTATTGCACGACCCAGGCGAATGGGAGCAGGTGAATCGCGGCATGCAAGCGGTGCTGCATGACCCCAGGGGTATCGCCCGGCAATCGGCAGTGGGGGCGCAATACCGTATTGCGGGCAAGAGCGGTACCGCGCAAGTAGTCGCCATTCGCCAAGGGGAGCGCTACAACCGGGAAAAGACCCAGGAGCGTAACCGGGATAACGCGCTGTTCGTAGGCTTTGCCCCGGCCGAGAACCCGAAGATCGTGGTGGCGGTGATGATCGAGAACGGTGAGGCCGGCGGCCGAGTTGCCGGCCCGGTGGTTCGCGAGGTGCTCGATGCCTGGCTGCTGGACCAGAGCGGCCACCTCAAGCCGCAGTACGCCAGCCCTGCGCTGCCAGTGAAATCACCGGCCAGTTGAGTGCCAGCTACACTCGCAGGCAGGGGCGGGATTCAACGTTTCGATCAAACCGTTCGAATCAACCCGTTTTTATCCTGTCTCTGGCTGTGCGAAGTTCATGAGTCCGCGCCATGCCGGCGCGGCACATCAAGGAGCGTCTCTGTGGCTAAAGTTCTTGTTCTCTACTACTCCACCTACGGGCATATCGAAACCATGGCCAATGCCATTGCCGAGGGCGCCCGTAGCGCCGGCGCGACCGTGGATGTCAAACGCGTACCCGAAACTGCCCCGGCGGAAGTAGCGCAAGCCGCCCACTTCAAGCTCGATCAGGCAGCGCCCGTCGCTACCGTGCAGGAGCTGGCAGACTACGATGCAATCATCCTTGGAAGCCCGACCCGTTTCGGCCGTGTAAGCAGCCAGATGGCCGCCTTCCTCGACCAGGCAGGTGGGCTGTGGGCCGCTGGGAAGTTCAATGGCAAGGTTGGCGCGGCCTTTACTTCCACGGCCAGCCAGCATGGCGGCCAGGAGACCACGCTGTTCTCGCTGATCACCAACCTGCTGCATTTCGGTATGGTCATCGTGGGGCTGCCCTACAGCCATCAAGGGCAGATGAACATGGACGAAATCGTCGGCGGCGCCCCCTATGGCGCAACGACCATTGCCTCGGGTGACGGCTCGCGCCAGCCCAGCGAAATCGAACTGGCGGGCGCACGCCATCAGGGCGAGCTGGTAGCCAAGACAGCGGCCAAACTGTTCAGCTGATCTTTATCGCCCGGCCGGGGCGTCCTTGCCTGAGGGCTGCATCATGTTCTCCCACATCATCGTTGGCGCCCGTGACTTGAACCGCCTGGTGGCATTTTATGACCGTGTGCTCAGCGAGTTGGGCCTGGTGCCCATGTCGGAAGAAGACGACGGTGGCCCTCCGGGCAAGGGCTGGCAGCTGCCGGGTCGGCGCTGGCCGCAGTTCTTCGTGCAGGAGCCCTTCAACGGCCAACCCGCTTCACCGGGTAATGGCACCCAGGTCAGTTTTGCTTGCTCCAGCCGGGACCGGGTAGATGCCGCCTGGGCAGCTGCGCTGGCCAACGGCGGTAGCGACGAAGGCTCGCCGGGTGTGCGAGTACGGTATGCCCCGGATTACTACGGGGCCTATTGCCGCGACCCGGAGGGCAACAAGCTCTGCTTCGTTCATGCGTCGGGCCTGTAATCATTCCTCCCGCACAATAAAAAAACCCGCCGGCAGCGCCAGGCGGGGTTTTTTGTTCAAGCCAACCGGCTTAGCCCATCAGATGAAGCCCGGCATGCTGCACCAGGTCCACCAATGGCTGAGGGTAAACCCCCAGCACGAAGGCCAGGATGGCGATGGCCAGCAGCATCACGCCACCGGTGCGCTGCTCCCAGTTCAGCGGCGCGTCCTGGCGTGGAATGCTAGATTCCATCAGGTACAGGGTCACCATCACGCGCAGGTAGTAGAACAGGCCAATGGCGCTGCCCAGTACCAATGCGCCCACCAGCCACCACAAGCCAGACTCGACACCGGCTGCCATGATGTAGAACTTGCCGATGAAGCCTGCGGTGAGCGGGATGCCCGCCAGGGAGAGCATCATGACGGTCAGCACTGCGGTGAGGTACGGGCGGCGCCAGAACAGCCCGCGGTACTCGAACAGCGCATCGGCATCGCGGCCTTTGTACGGGGAGGACATCAGCGTGATCACGCCGAACGCACCCAGGCTGGTGATCACATAAGTGGCCAGGTACACGCCGATGGCTTCAACAGCCAGGCCCTTGCTCGCCACCAGCGCAATCAGCAGGTAACCGAAGTGGGCGATGGAGGAATAACCCAGCAGCCGCTTGAGGTTGGTCTGGTTCAGTGCCAGCAGGTTGCCCACCACGATCGAAGCGATGGCGATTGCACTCAGTACCACGTTCAGTACGCCGCTGCTCCCGGCTGGGGAGAGCTGGAAGAGCCTCACGATCACTGCGAACACCGCAACCTTGCTGGCGGTGGCCAGGAAGGCCGCCACCGGCGCAGGTGCGCCTTCGTAGACGTCGGGGGTCCACAGGTGGAAGGGCACCAGCGACAGCTTGAATGCCAGGCCCACCAGCATCATGCCCAGGCCCAACTGCGCCATCAGGCTCGGCATGCCGGTAGCGGCAAGCGCGGCGCCGATTCCGGAGAAGCTCAGCGTGCCGGCGTCGGCATACAACAGCGCCATGCCGAACAAGAGGAACGCCGAGCCAGCGGCCGATAGCACCATGTACTTGATACCGGCTTCCAGCGAGCGCTTGTTGAAGTACGCGTACGCTACCAGCCCGTACACCGGCACCGACAGCAGTTCCAGCCCGATGAACAGCGCCGACAGCTGTTGTGCACACACCAGCACCAGGCCACCGGCAGCTGCCAGCAGGATCAGCAGGTAGAGTTCTTCACGGTTGCCCGGGTAGCCGATGCCACCATCACCGAGGTAGGCGTGGGCGAGGGTGACGCAAGCCAGGGTGGCGATCAGGATCAGCGCCATGTACAGGCACGCGAAGTTGTCCACCTGCAGCAACGAGGTCACGCTCATCGGGGTGATCTTGAGCACTGGCAGGATCGACAGCAGCGCCAGGTTCAAGCCCGCGCAGGACAGCAGGAACGTTTGTGAATGGTTACGGCGCCAGGCGATCGCCAGCATCACCACCACGATGGTGACGCTGGTGATCAGCAGCGGCGCCAATGCCAGAAAGTGTTGAGAGGTCAGTTCCATTACAGGTTACCGGGCCGATGCAAGTTGAGAGAAAGCCGAGCCGAACCACTGCTGCACGCCGGCCATGGTCGCGGCCGAGGTGTCCAGCACCGGTTGCGGGTACACGCCCAGCAGCACCAGCAGCACCGCCAGCAGCAGGATCATCGCCAGCTCGCGGCCGTCCATGCCGTGCAGTACGGTGTCCGACTTTGCCGGGCCGAAGTAGGCCCGGTGGATCATGATCAGCGCGTAAACCGAACCCACTACCAGGCCGAAGGTTGCAACGGTGGTCACCCAAGGCGCGACCGCGAAGCTGCCCAGCAGGATCAGGAACTCACTCACGAAGTTACCGGTACCCGGAAGCCCCAGCGATGCTGCGGCGAAGAACAGGCTGATGGCCGGCAGGTAGCTGATACGCGACCACAGCCCGCCCATCTCACGCATGTCACGGGTATGCAGGCGCTCATACAACTGGCCGCTGAGGATAAACAGCGCCGCAGCGGACAAGCCGTGGGCGACCATCTGCACCACAGCGCCTTGCAGCGCTTGCTGGCTGCCGGAGTAGATCCCGATCAGCACAAAGCCCATGTGAGACACGCTGGAGTAGGCGATCAGGCGCTTGATGTCGGTTTGCGCGAACGCCAGGAAGGCGCCGTAGAAGATGCCAACCAGGCCCAGGCCCATGGCGATCGGCGCGAACTCGGCCGAGGCGTTGGGGAACAGCGGCAGGGCAAAGCGCAGCAAGCCGTAGGCGGCGGTTTTCAGCAAGATACCCGCCAGGTCCACGGAACCCGCCGTTGGCGCCTGGGCGTGCGCATCAGGCAGCCAGGAGTGCACCGGCACCACTGGAAGCTTCACTGCAAAGGCCACGAAGAAGCCCAGCATCAGCAGGTACTCGGTACCGGCTGGCAGGTGCGCCTTGAGCAGGTCGCTGTAGTTGAAGGTGATCACGCCGGTAGCGTTGTAGTTCACCAGCACCAGGCCAAGGATCGCTACCAGCATGATCAGGCCGCTGGCCTGAGTGAAGATGAAGAACTTGGTGGCAGCGTAGATCCGCGTGCGCTTGCCGTCCGACGAGCTATGACCCCAGAGCGCGATGAGGAAGTACATCGGCACCAGCATCATTTCCCAGAAGAAGAAGAACAGGAACAGGTCCAGCGCAAGGAACACGCCGATCACCCCGCCCAGGATCCACATCAGGTTCAGGTGGAAGAAGCCCACATGGCGCTGGATCTCTTTCCAGGAACACAGTACGGACAGCACGCCCAGCAGGCCGGTGAGCAGGATCATCAGCAGCGACAAGCCATCGAGCGCCAGGTGCACGCTGATGCCGAAGCGCTGAATCCAGGCCAGCTTGAATTCCACGGCCCATACCGGGTCGGCCCCCGGCGCGGGCGCCAGGGAGTAATCGCCCTGGGACCAGAGCCAAAGCCCCAGTACCAGTTCCAGGGACATGGTCAGCAATGCGATCCAGCGGGGGAGGGTGGCGCTAGAGCGCTCAGCCATCCAGCACAGAAGGCCGCCGATGAAGGGAATCAGGATCAGCCAAGGCAGAATCATGACGGGTTCGTTTCCTTTCGCAAATTCGCAAGGTTCATAGTCAGGCTGCCATTACCACGGCGCCCAGTACCAATACGGCACCGAAGGCAAGGGAGGCGGCATACCAGCGCAGCTGGCCGTTCTCGGTGCGGCTCATGACGGAGTGCCCGCCTTTCACCAGCCGAGGTACCAGGCCAATGCCGCGATCCATCGGATCCCTGCGCAGCACGTGGCTGATCCACAAGTAAGGTTTTACCAACAGCTTGTCGTAGATCCAGTCGAAGCCCCAAGCCGCGAACCACCAGGCAGACAGCACACGGCCCGGGCCACTGTTGGCGATGGCGGTGGCTACCCGACGCTTGCCCAGGAACAGCAGCGCCGACAGCAGAATGCCCGCTAGCGCGATGGCGCCGGAAGCGATCTCCAGGCTGTGCTTGGCCTCACCGCCGGCATGGCCCGCGCTTTCAGGCAGCACACCTGCCAGCGGTGGGTGAATCCAGGCGCCGATGAAGGTGGACAGTACCAACAGCACGCCCAGCGGCAGCCAGTGGGAGATGCCGTGGCCAGGGTGGGCATCGGTCTTCGCTTCGCCATGGAAGGCAATGAAGATCAGGCGGAAGGTGTACAGCGAGGTCATGAACGCGCCCACAAGCCCGGCATACAGCAAACCGGTGTGGCCGCTGGCAAAGGCTTCCCAGAGGATCTCGTCCTTGGAGTAGAAGCCCGCAGTGAGGATCGGCAAGGCCGACAGCGCCGCGCCGCCAACGATGAAGCAGGCATACGCCAGCGGCAGCTTTTTCCACAAGCCGCCCATCTTGAAGATGTTCTGCTCGTGGTGGCAGCCGATGATCACAGCGCCCGAGGCAAGGAACAGCAGTGCCTTGAAGAATGCGTGGGTCATCAGGTGGAAGATAGCGCCGTCCCATGCACCTACGCCCAGGGCCAGGAACATGTAGCCGATCTGGCTCATGGTGGAGTAGGCGAGGATGCGCTTGATGTCGGTTTGTACCAGCGCGGCGAAGCCTGCCAGTACCAGGGTCACGCCGCCGACGATACCCACCAGGTGCAGGATGTCCGGCGCCAGAGTGAACAAGCCGTGGGTACGGGCGATCAGGTACACGCCCGCGGTCACCATGGTTGCCGCGTGGATCAGCGCCGAAACCGGGGTAGGGCCGGCCATCGCGTCCGCCAGCCAGGTTTGCAGCGGCAACTGAGCGGATTTACCGACCGCGCCGCCTAGCAGCATCAAGGTGGCCAGCACGATCCAGAAGTCGCCCACCTTGAAGTGCTCGGGTGCGCGTACCAGCAGCTCCTGAATGTTCAACGTGCCCAGTTGCTGGAACAGGATGAACAAGCCGATGGCCATGAACACGTCGCCGATACGGGTGACGATAAAGGCCTTTAGTGCTGCGTTGCCGTTGTTGCGGTTGCTGTAGTAGAAGCCGATCAGCAGGTAGCTGCACAGGCCCACGCCTTCCCAACCGAAGTAGATGAACAGCAGGTTGTCGCCCAATATCAGGAACAGCATGCTGGCGATGAACAGGTTGGTGTAGGAGAAGAAGCGCGAGTAACCCTCTTCACCGCGCATGTACCAGGAGGCGAACAGGTGGATCAGGAAGCCCACGCCCACGACCACGCCCAGCATGGTGACCGACAGGCCATCCAGATATAGCGTGAAGGTTGGCGCGAAGGTGCCTACCGACATCCAGGTCCATAGCAGGTGGGTGTACACACCGCCGGGTGGCGGGGCCATGTTGAATTGCCAGATCACATAGGCGGCCACCACGGCGGACAGGCCCACCGAGCCCACGCCGATCAGCGCCGAGGTGTTCTCCGAGAAGCGCCCGCGGGAAAAGGACAGCACCAGCCAGCCCAGCAGGGGAAAGACGAAAGTCAGAAAGAGTAGGTTCATCCGCGCATCTCACTGGCAGCGTCGATATCAAGCGTATGGAAGCGGCGATACAGCTGGATCAGGATCGCCAGGCCGATACTGGCCTCGGCTGCGGCCAGGCTGATTACCAGGATGAACATGATCTGCCCGTCCGGTTGCGCCCAGCGGCTGCCAGCCACGATGAAGGCCAGTGCAGAGGCGTTCATCATGATTTCCAGGCTCATCAGCACAAAAAGGATATTGCGGCGGACCAGCAGGCCCACCAGGCCGAGTACGAACAGCACGCCGGCGACGGCCAGGCCGTGTTCAAGAGGAATGGCTGGCATGGGTTACTCCTTCGCCTCGTTGCGGCCAATGTGGAAGGCCGTGATGGCCGCGGCCAGCAGCAGCATGGAGGCAAGCTCCACCGCCAGCAGGTAGGGGCCGAACAGGCTGATGCCCACGGCTTTGGGGCCGATGGTGGTTTCGCCGACCGGAATGTTGCCCGGGCCGGAGAACAGCACGTACATCAACTCCAGCAGCAACAGGGCGGCCAGCAACATCGGGCCTGCCCAGATGCCAGGCTTGAACCACTCCTGCTCTTGATGGGCAGATGCGGTGCCCAGGTTGAGCATCATCACCACGAACACGAACAGCACCATGATCGCACCGGCATAGGCAATCACCTCCAGCACGCCCGCGAAGGGCGCGCCGAGGGCGAAAAAGGTCATGGCCACTGCGATGAGGGAGATGATCAGGTACAACAAGGCATGGACCGGATTGGTGCCGGTAATGACCCGAAGGGTCGCCAGCACCGCAACGCCAGAGGCGAAATAGAACGCGAATTCCATCTTTCTTCCTTAAGGCAGCAGGCTTTTCACGTTGATCGGCTCGGCTTCGTTCTGCGCGGCGCCTTTCGGCTTGCCGGCCACGGCCATGCCCGCGACGCGATAGAAGTTATAGTCCGGATTCTTGCCCGGGCCCGAGATCAGCAGGTCTTCCTTCTCGTACACCAGGTCCTGGCGCTTGTAGTCCGCCATTTCGAAGTCCGGCGTGAGCTGGATAGCCGTGGTAGGGCAGGCTTCTTCGCACAGGCCGCAGAAAATGCAGCGCGAGAAGTTGATCCGGAAGAACTCCGGGTACCAGCGTCCATCGTCCGTTTCTGCCTTCTGCAGGGAAATGCAGCCCACCGGGCAGGCGACCGCGCACAGGTTGCACGCCACGCAGCGTTCCTCGCCGTCCGGGTCGCGGGTGAGCACGATGCGGCCCCGATAGCGCGGCGGCAGATAAACAGCCTCTTCCGGATACTGGAGGGTGTCACGCTTGCGGAAGCCGTGACCAAAAATCATGATCAGGCTGCGCAGCTGGGTATAGGTGCCATGTACCACATGGCCGATATATTTGAACATGACGTTGTCCTCAAGCACCGGCCGGCGTGTTCAACAACACGATCGCGGCGGTGACCAGCAAATTGATCAGGGTCAGCGGGAGGCAGAACTTCCAGCTGAAATCCATCACCTGGTCATAGCGCGGCCGTGGGATCGAAGCCCGCAGCAGAATGAACAGCATGATGAAGAAGGCGGTCTTGAGGGCGAACCACAGGAACGGTACCTGCGGCAGGATATCGAACGGGCCGTGCCAGCCGCCGAAGAACAGCGTGACCAGCAGCGCCGAGATCAGCACGATACCGATGTACTCGCCCACGAAGAACATGCCCCATTTCATGCCGGCATACTCGATGTGGTAACCGTCGGCCAGTTCCTGTTCCGCTTCAGGCTGGTCGAAGGGGTGACGGTGAGTCACGGCCACGCCAGCAATGAAGAACGTACAGAAGCCGAAGAACTGGGGAATGATGAACCACAGGTTCTGCGCCTGGTACTCGACGATGTCGCGCATGTTGAACGACCCCGCCTGCACGATCACACCCATCAATGCCAGGCCCATGAACACTTCGTAGCTCACGGTTTGCGCCGAGGCCCGCAGGCTGCCGAGCAAGGCGTACTTGTTGTTGCTCGACCAACCGGCGAACAGCACCGCGTACACCGACAGGCCTGCCATGGCGAAGAAGAACAACACGCCGATGTTCAGGTCCGCCACGCCCCAGGTGGGGGTGATCGGGATGACAGAGAAGGCGATCAACAGGGCGCTCATGGCCACAACTGGCGCCAGGGTGAAGATCACCCGGTCCACGAATGGCGGGTTCCAGTCTTCCTTGAAGAACATCTTGAGCATGTCGGCGGCAATCTGGAACAGGCCGAACGGGCCAACGCGGTTTGGCCCGTAACGGTCCTGCCACCAGCCCAGCAGGCGGCGCTCGACAAAGCTGAGGAACGCGCCGCAGACCACCACAGCCAGCAAAATGACGATGGACTTCACCACCGACACGATCACGTCGATCACTTCAGGCGTGAACCAGGTCATTGTGCTGCCTCCTGCAGGCCTTCAACCGTTAACCCACCAAATGCCGGTGGAATGCCTGCCAACCCTTTGGGCAGCGCCACCAGGCCGGCGGCGAGTTGCTCATCCACGCGCAGCGGCAGGCGCAACTGCACCCCGCCAATGCTGAGGCTCAGCAGTGCGCCGTCGTTCACGCCCAGCCGGTCGGCTTCGGCCTTGGCCAGGGCCACATAAGGGGAGGGGATACGGGACTGTACAGGCGCGGCACGGGAAGAGGTTTCTTCACTGCCGAACAGGTGGTAGTAAGGCACCGCCGTCCAGGTGCCGCGAGCCGGGGCAAACGCCGCTGGAATGCGGGTGAACCAGGCCAGGTTGTCGCCGCGGGTTTCGATCAGGCGCACGCCCGGGTCGCCTGCGCGCAGATGGCCGCCCACTTCGTCCTGGAACTTGTTCCACGCTTGAGGCGAGTTCCAGCCCGGGGACCAGGCGAACGGCACCTGTTGGCGCAGCTCCTTGCTGCCCGAGTAACCTTCCATGGAGAAGGAGAATGCGCTGTCCACGTCCTGGCTGGTACGTGGTTCGTGCACGCTGATGTTGGCGCGCATGGCCGTACGGCCGGAGTAACGCAGCGGTTCGCGGGCAAGCTTCAAACCCTTGATGCGGAAGGCAGCGGACGGTGCAGCCTCCACAATGCGGGCCAGCTGCGGTGCGCTGGCGGCGCAGGCGGCGGTCACGTGGTCGAGCTGGGTCCAGTCGACCTTGCGCTCCAGCAGGGTGGCGCGCAGGGCATGCAGCCAGCGCCAGCCTTCGTGGGTGAAGTTCTGCGGGTCGAGGTAGTTCGGGTCGAACACCTGGAAGAAGCGCTGTGCGCGGCCTTCCTGGCTGACCAAGGTGCCGTCGCCTTCGGCAAAGCTGGCTGCTGGCAGGATCAGGTCCGCACGGTCGGTGGTCGCGGTTTGCTGGTGGTCGGCAACGATCACCACCTTGGCGGCGGCTAGGGCAGCGTCTACCTTGGCTTTCGGGGCGCGGGTGTAAAGGTCGTTTTCCAGTACTACCAACGCATCTGCGCGGCCTTCGATCAGGGCATCCAGCGCCGCGTCGAGGGATTCACCGCCGAGCATGGCCAGGCCCAGGCTGTTTGCTTCCGGCACGATCAGGCTAAGCGAGCCGGCCTTGGCGCGCAGGGCCAGTGCCTTGGCGATGTTGGCGGCGGCTTCGATCAGGCTGTCATTGCCCAGCGAAGTACCGGACACCACCAGCGGGCGCTTGGCGTTCACCAGTGCATCGGCAATGCGTTGCGCCAGGTCAAGGGCTTCGTCATCCAGGCCCGGTACTGCGGGTGCGCTGGCGTCGATGGCGTGGGCCACGGCGAAACCGATACGCGCTAGGTCTTCGGGCGACGCGTGTACGCATTCTTCGGCAACGTCATCGAGCTTGGTGTCGGTGAGGCTGGCGATGAACAGCGGGTACATCTCGTGCTGCCCGATGTTGTTCACTGCGGCGTTGAGCCAAGGCTGTACGCGCATGGCTTCGGCCATCGCCTCGGCCTTGCCTTTTACCGACTGACGCAGCGCCAGGGCCATGCGGGCGGCGGTCTGGGTCAGGTCTTCGCCGAGTACGAAGACCGCGTCGTGGTCTTCTACTTCGCGCAGGCTCGGGATAGGCAGCGGGCTGTTGTTGAGCACATCCAGTGCCAGGCGGATGCGGGCCAGCTCACCGGCTTCGATACCAGTGTGGTACCAGTCGGCGCCTACCAGTTCACGCAGGGCGTAGTTGCTTTCGAGGCTGGCGCGTGGCGAGCCGATGCCCACGATGGTACGGCCGCTGAGCAACTGGGCAGCCTTGTCCAGCGCAGCGTCGACGCCCAGCATGGTGCGCTCCTGACCCAGCATCGGATGCTTGGGGCGATCCTTGCGGTTCACGTAGCCATAGCCAAAACGCCCGCGGTCACACAGGAAGTAGTGGTTCACCGAGCCGTTGTAGCGGTTCTCGATGCGGCGCAGTTCGCCATAACGTTCACCGGGGCTGATGTTGCAGCCGCTGGAGCAGCCGTGGCAGATGCTCGGGGCGAACTGCATGTCCCACTTGCGGTTGTAGCGCTCGGAGTGGGTTTTGTCGGTGAACACACCGGTAGGGCAGACCTCGGTCAGGTTGCCGGAGAACTCGCTTTCGAGTACGCCATCTTCCACGCGGCCGAAGTAGACGTTGTCGTGGGCGCCGTACACACCCAGGTCGGTGCCGCCGGCGTAGTCCTTGTAGAACCGGACGCAGCGGTAGCAGGCGATGCAGCGGTTCATCTCATGCGCGATGAACGGGCCCAGGTCCTGGTTCTGGTGGGTACGCTTGGTGAAGCGGTACCGGCGCTCGTTGTGGCCGGTCATCACGGTCATGTCTTGCAAGTGGCAATGGCCGCCTTCCTCGCACACGGGGCAGTCGTGCGGGTGGTTGGTCATCAGCCATTCGACAACACTGGCCCGGAACGCCTTGGATTCTTCATCATCGATGGAGATCCAGGTGTTGTCGGTGGCGGGTGTCATGCAGGACATGACGATGCGGCCGCGCTTGTCGTTCTCGTCGTTGTACTGCTTTACCGCGCACTGGCGGCAGGCACCGACGCTTCCCAGCGCCGGGTGCCAGCAGAAGTAGGGAATGTCGAGGCCGAGGGAGAGACATGCCTGTAGCAGGTTGTCCGCACCATCGACTTCGAGCGCTTTGCCGTCTACGTGGATAGTAGCCATGGTTCAAAGGTCTTCGTTGGCCCGGTTTCCCGGGCGTGGCTAATGGAAATCTTGTTCTGGGCCTGGCGCATCGCGTTCACAGGCCGGGGGCGAGGCCAAGCCATCGCCCCTTGCATCAATCAGGCTCCAGCAGGGATCGGCCGTGGTTGGCCAAAGCCTGGCGCCGGGCTCGCCGCTCCCACGGGGGCCATGCCGGCTTCGAACTCTTCCCGGAAGTACTTGATCGCGCTGCCCAGTGGCTCTACGGCGCCGGGGGCATGTGCACAGAAGGTCTTGCCTGGGCCCAGGAAACCTACCAGCCCCAGCAGGGTGTCGATGTCCCCCTGGGTGCCCTGGCGGTTTTCCAGTGCGCGCAGCAGCTTGACCGACCAGGGGAGGCCGTCGCGGCACGGCGTGCAGAAACCACAGGACTCACGCGCGAAGAACTCTTCCATATTGCGCAGCAGCGAGACCATGTTCACCGTGTTGTCCACGGCCATGGCCAGGCCGGTACCCATCCGCGTGCCCACCTTGGCGATACCGCCGGCGTACATCTGCGCCTCGAGGTGCTCGGGCAGCAGGAAACCGGTACCGGCCCCGCCAGGCTGCCAGCACTTGAGGGTATAGCCGTCACGCATGCCGCCGGCGTAGTCCTCGAACAGCTCCCGCGCGGTCACGCCGAAGGGCAGTTCCCACAGGCCTGGGTTCTTCACCTTGCCGGAGAAGCCCATCAGCTTGGTGCCGTGGTCTTCGCTGCCTTCACGCGCCAGGCCCTTGTACCAGTCGATGCCGTTACCAACGATCGCCGGTACGTTGCACAGGGTTTCGACGTTGTTCACGCAGGTCGGCTTGCCCCATACGCCCACGGCGGCCGGGAAGGGCGGCTTGGACCGGGGGTTGGCGCGGCGGCCTTCGAGGGAGTTGATCAGCGCGGTTTCTTCACCGCAGATGTAGCGGCCGGCACCGGTGTGCACGAACAGCTCGAAATCGAACCCGCTGCCCAGGATGTTCTTGCCCAGCAGGCCGGCGGCTTTGGCTTCTTCCACTGCGCGGTTGAGGTGGCGCGCCGCGGTGGTGTATTCGCCACGCAGGAAGATGTAGCCCCGGTACGCCTTGAGCGCGCGGGCGCTGATGAGCATGCCTTCGATCAGCAGGTGCGGCTGCTGCTCCATGAGCATGCGGTCTTTCCAGGTGTTGGGCTCCATTTCATCGGCGTTACACAACAGGTAACGGATGTTCATGGACTCGTCTTTGGGCATCAGGCCCCACTTCACTCCGGTAGGGAAGCCAGCGCCACCCCGGCCCTTGAGGCCGGAGTCTTTCACCGTTTGCACGATCTCGTCCTGGGACATCTGTGCCAGCGCCTTGCGGGCAGCGGTGTAGCCGTCCTTGCGCTGATATTCGTCGAGCCATACCGGCTCGGCGTCGTCACGCAGGCGCCAGGTGAGCGGATGGGTTTCAGCCGCACGGGCAATCCGGTTGGCCGGGCCAAAGGAAGTGAGCGTCATACGTAGGCCTCCAGCAAGCGGCTTACACCATCGGGCTTCACGTCGCCGAAGGTGTCGTCGTCGATCATCAGGGCCGGGGCCTTGTCACAGTTGCCCAGGCAGCACACCGGCAGCAGGGTGAAGCGACCATCGGCGGTGGTCTGGCCCAGGCCGATGCCCAGTTCCTGTTGGATCTGCGCCACCACGGATTCGTGCCCACCGATGTAGCAGACCATGCTGTCGCACACGCGAATGATGTGACGCCCCACGGGCTGGCGGAAGATCTGGCTATAGAAGGTGGCCACGCCTTCGACGTCGCTGGCTGGAATGCCCAGGATGTCGCCAATGGCGTAGAGCGCGCCATCTGGCACCCAGCCACGTTCCTTCTGCACGATCTTCAACGCTTCGATCGACGCGGCGCGCGGGTCTTCGTAATGGTGCAACTCGTGCTCGATGGCCGAGCGCTCGGTTTCGCTGAGGACGAAACGGTCAGTCTGGATAAGCGTACTGTTCATGCTTAGCGGTCCACATCGGCCATGACGAAGTCGATACTGCCCAGGTACGCGATCAGGTCGGCGACCATGCTGCCACGGATCACCGAAGGGATCTGTTGCAGGTGCGGATAGCTGGGGGTACGGATACGGGTACGGTAGCTCATGGTGCCGCCGTCGCTCGTCAGGTAATAACTGTTGATACCCTTGGTCGCCTCGATCATCTGGAAGGATTCGTTGGCCGGCATCACCGGGCCCCACGAAACCTGCAGGAAGTGAGTGATCAGGGTTTCGATATGCTGCAGCGTGCGCTCTTTGGGCGGCGGCGTGGTCAAGGGGTGATCCGCCTTGTACGGGCCGGCCGGCATGTTGCGCATGCACTGCTCGATGATCCGGATGCTCTGGCGCATTTCTTCCACGCGAACCATGCAGCGGTCATAGGCATCGCCATTCACGGCAAGCGGCACCTCGAATTCGAAGTTCTCGTAGCCCGAATACGGGCGCGCCTTGCGCAGGTCGAAGTCGCAGCCGGTAGAGCGCAGGCCAGCGCCGGTAACGCCCCATTCCAGCGCCTCGCGGGTGTTGTACTGCGCCACGCCCTTGGTACGGCCGATCAGGATGCTGTTCTGAAGCGCGGCCTTGGTGTATTCATCCAGGCGCTTGGGCATCCATTCGATGAAGTCTTTGACCAGCTTTTCCCAGCCGCGGGGCAAGTCGTGCGCCACGCCGCCGATCCGATACCAGGCCGGGTGCAGGCGGAAGCCGGTGATCGCCTCGATCACGGTGTAGGCGCGCTGGCGGTCAGTGAAGGTGAAGAACACCGGGGTCATCGCACCCACGTCCTGGATATAAGTGCCCAGGAACAGCAGGTGGCTGGTGATGCGGAAGAACTCGGCCATCATGATGCGGATGGTGTTCACCCGGTCCGGCACAGTGATGCCAGCGAGTTTTTCCACGGCCAGCACGTACGGCAGGTTGTTCATCACCCCGCCGAGGTAATCGATGCGGTCGGTGTAGGGAATATAGCTGTGCCACGACTGCCGCTCGCCCATCTTCTCGGCGCCGCGGTGGTGGTAACCGATATCCGGCACGCAGTCGACGATCTCTTCACCGTCCAGCTGCAGGATGATGCGGAATGCCCCGTGGGCCGAAGGGTGGTTCGGGCCCAGGTTGAGGAACATGAAGTCTTCGTTCGCCGTGCCGCGTTTCATGCCCCAGTCTTCGGGGCGGAAGCGTGCGGCCTCTTCTTCATGGGCCTGCTTGGCCAGGCTCAGGCTGTAGGGGTCGAACTCCGTAGCCCGGGCAGGGTAGTCCTTGCGCAGCGGGTGGCCTTCCCAGGTGGGCGGCATCATGATGCGGCTCAGGTTCGGGTGGCCTTCGAAGGTAATGCCGAACATGTCCCACACTTCGCGCTCGTACCAGTTGGCATTGGGCCAGATGCTGGTGACGCTCGGGAGGTTCAGATCGCTTTCGCTCAGCGCGACCTTGAGCATTACATCGCTGTTACGCTCGATCGACATCAGGTGGTAGAACACGGTGAAGTCTGCGTCGGGCAAGCCGCGGCGCTGTGTGCGCAGGCGCTCGTCCACGCCGTGCAGGTCGTACAGCATCGAGTAGGGCTTGGGCACGCCGCGCAAGAAAGCGAGTACTTCCTTGATTTGCGCGCGTGCCACCCACAGCACGGGCATGCCGGTGCGGGTGTGTTGGGCGGTGAAGCTGTCGGCGCCGAAGCGGTTGGTCAGTTCAACGACCACATCCTGGTCGTCAGCCTTGTAGGGCGGGATATACAGAGCGGTGTCCGCTGTTGTCATGGTGTCGGTCGCTTTCGCTTTCGGTCAACGTAAAGAATGAAGGCCAGGTGCGCGCCCGGCCCGCAAGCGGGGCAGGGCGAGCCATGGATCACACTTCGTCTGGGCTGCGCAGGTTGGTGACCTGGATACGCTGTTCGCGGCGCACGTCTTTCTGGGAGGGCATTTCAGCGCGGTATACGCCCTGATCGCCCACTACCCAGGACAGCGGCCGCCGCTCCTTGCCGATGGATTCCTGCAGCAGCATCAAGCCTTGCAGGAACGCTTCGGGGCGCGGCGGGCAGCCGGGCACATACACGTCCACGGGCAGGAACTTGTCCACGCCCTGTACTACGGAATAGATGTCGTACATGCCGCCCGAGTTGGCGCAGGCCCCCATGGAGATCACCCACTTGGGTTCCAGCATCTGTTCATACAGGCGCTGGATGATCGGTGCCATCTTGATGAAAGGCGTACCGGCAATCACCATGAAATCCGCCTGACGCGGCGATGCCCGGATTACTTCGGCACCGAAACGGGCGATATCATGAGGCGCGGTAAACGCCGTGGTCATCTCCACGTAGCAGCACGAAAGCCCGAAATTGTAAGGCCACAGGGAGTTCTTGCGGCCCCAGTTGACCGCACCGCTCAGCACATCTTCGAGCTTGCCCATGAAGACACTGCGGTGCACCTGATCCTCGAGCATCTTGTCATCGACGATGCCTTGTTTGCCCAAGGGGTAGCGCTGTTCCGGATCCTGGGGAGCATCCGGGTCGATCTTGGTAAGGTTGTATTGCATTGCCAAAGCCTCATTGTTTCAGCTTCGCCTGCCGCTTGAGACGACCTTCGGGCGCCCAATCGAGAGCCCCCACTCGCCAAAGGTAGACAAGACCCGCCAACAGAATTGCTATGAAAATGAGTGCTTCGGCAAAGCCTGCCCAGCCGCTTTCGCGGACGGACACAGACCAGGCGAACAAAAAGAGGGCTTCGATATCGAAGATCACGAACAGCATCGCGACCAGATAGAATTTTGCAGACAACCGCAGGCGCGCGCTGCCAACAGGCAGCATGCCGGATTCGAAGGGGTCGTTCTTGCTTCGGCCCCAGGCCTTGCCGCCGAGCAGGCTGGAAAGGCCAAGCATGAAGGCACAAAGCCCCACTACACCCAGAAGGAAGATGGCAAAGCCCCAGTTGTGGGCGATGAGTCCTGCTGTTGGGGTCATGCTGGCAGTCCTTAACAGAGACATAAGGCTCTGAATCGAAGTAGGGTAAAGCAGTGACGAAATGTCGCAGCCATAAGATCGGCGGATTTTATGGGCAAACCCGCAGCAAGTAAATTTGCTGCATCAAATTAATTCGTCCAATCCAATGAGTTAACGCTTTCTATCGAAGGTCTAGGGCCCGCCGTCCGGGCATTCGACCCGTTTTGTTCAATGCTGTTTCCTCCGCTGCGCAATAAACTTAAGTAAATGATAATTAGTCGCAACTACTGTACTTGAGCCGCTGTTTGTACGCGCTGAAGTCACTATAGTCCCGGTTTCAGTTTATGCCGTTTTCATTTGGGAGCATTGACGCAGATCATGCCTGGAGGGAAGTGCCGCGGGCGCCCCAGCACGCCTCGCGGGCAATAAAAAAGCCGCCCGAAGGCGGCTTCTGTATCACACGGCTGTCAGTGGAACTGTTCTTCCTCGGTGGAGCCGGTGAGGGCGGTCACCGAGGAAGCGCCGCCCTGGATCACGGTGGTCATGTCATCGAAATAGCCAGTACCCACTTCCTGCTGGTGCGCCACGAAGGTGTAACCCTTGGCAGCATCGGCGAATTCCTGCTCCTGCAGCTTCACGTAGGCGGTCATGTCGTTGCGAGCGTAGTCATGGGCCAACTGGAACATGCCGTGCCACATGTTGTGAATGCCGGCCAAGGTGATGAACTGGTGCTTGTAACCCATGGCGGACAACTCGCGCTGGAATTTCGCAATGGTCGCGTCGTCCAGGTTCTTTTTCCAGTTGAAGGAAGGCGAGCAGTTGTACGACAGCAACTGGTCGGGGTATTCCTTCTTGATCGCTTCGGCGAAGCGACGCGCTTCGTCCAGGTCAGGTTTGGCGGTTTCACACCAGATCAGGTCGGCATATGGTGCGTAGGCCAAGCCGCGAGCGATGGCCTGGTCCAGGCCTGCGCGCACTTTATAGAAGCCTTCCGGGGTGCGGGTGCCGGTCACGAACGGCTGGTCATACGGATCGCAGTCCGAGGTCAGCAGGTCCGCCGCGTTGGCGTCGGTGCGGGCCAGGATGATGGTCGGTACGCCGGCAACGTCGGCTGCCAGACGAGCCGCTACCAGCTTCTGCACGGCTTCCTGGGTAGGCACCAGTACCTTGCCACCCATATGGCCGCATTTTTTCACCGAAGCCAGCTGATCCTCGAAGTGAACGCCGGCGGCGCCTGCCTCGATCATGTTCTTCATCAGCTCATAGGCGTTCAACACACCGCCGAAACCGGCTTCGGCATCGGCAACGATAGGCGCGAAGTAATCGATGTAGCCGTCGTCGCCCGGGTTTTTGCCGGCTTTCCATTGAATCTGATCCGCCCGGCGGAACGAGTTGTTGATGCGTTTGACCACGGTAGGCACGGAGTCGACCGGGTACAGCGACTGGTCGGGGTACATGGACTCGGCGCTGTTGTTGTCGGCAGCGACCTGCCAGCCGGACAAATAGATCGCTTGGATACCGGCTTTTACCTGCTGCACCGCCTGGCCACCCGTAAGAGCGCCCATGCAGTTGACGAAATCTTTCTCAGGCCGGAAGGACGGGTGTGCGCCTTGGGTCACCAGCTTCCAGAGCTTCTCCGCGCCCAGTTTGGCCAAGGTGTGCTCGGGTTGGACCGAGCCACGCAGGCGGACGACATCGGCGGCGGTATAAGTGCGGGTTACCCCTTTCCAGCGTGGGTTTTCCGCCCAGTCTTTCTCAAGGGCCGCTATTTGTTGTTCGCGTGTCAGTGCCATGGGGTGAACCTCGTCGCATAGGTCTCGTAGGGGTGTCAGCTCCACCCGCAGGTGATACGCCAATCAGGGCAGCGGCAGGGGCCTTGGGGTGCGATGGGAAGTTTGCGAGGGGCGAACGGGCGGTTCGACGAACCAGGGCGAACTGAGCTGCGTGTAGTGTGGGGCTCAGGCCACTCCAGATCGCGCGAAACTGGCAGGGGTGCCATCAGCGCTTCCGTCCCTCGGGACAACTTCGTTCCAGTCGCAACCCCGTCGGACCGCCTTTTGGGCCGTGCTGACACAGGAACGGCCCTCGGGATGGTGAAGGCACGCGCCGGAGGCCTTGGTTCAAGGCCCCTGATTAGCGGGAGCGAGGCCATCATGCCTTCGGAGAAATGCATCGTCAAACGTTTTGTAGTGTTTTTTTAAAGGCACTACATATTCCTGAAAATACGACTGAAGGGTCATGAAAAGGCCCTGGAGTCGGTACTTCAGGGCAGGGCATCGACCCGCACGCGCAGGGTCATGTCATCGTGGCCCTGGGTGCCGTAATACCGGGTACCGCCGCTGCGCTCGGCCTGGCTTTGCCCGTTGATCCCGGCCACGGTTATCCATTGGCCAAGCGGGCCGCTTACGCGGGTGTCGGTGCTTTGCACGTTCACCACATCCGGGCGCTCCTGGCTCATTCGGTCGTTGTTGGCGCTGATCGCCAAGTGCACGGTGTCGCCGGTTACGCTGGCCGTCACGTAAAAACCCTGGGTCACGTTGCGGTATTCGGTCTGGGTTTCAAGGCGCCCATACCCATCGGTTTGCGCGGTGGTAAGCGGTACGCTCTGGCCTACCTGGATCAGCGCAGGGCTGCCTTCGCTGGCCTGCACTTGCTGAAGGCCGCCGGTGCGGTTGGCGGTGCCGTAACGGATTACCCGGCCATTGCCAGCGCCGCCGCCCGAGCTGTGGTTGCTGTCACTGGTATCCACGCTGATCAACAGGCGGCGCGCTGGTGCATCGATGCGCTCCATGAGGGCATTGAGCTCATCCAGCTTGCCTGGCTCGGCATTGACGACCAACTGATTGCCCAGCGCACTGACACTGCCTTGATTGCCAAGGAAGCTGCGAATCAGCGGGAGTACATCTTCGCTGGTGCGGTAGTGCAGGTCTAGCACCTGGGTAGCGGCTTGTGTGGCCGGGGCGAGGGCCAGCAGGGCAAGGAAAAACAAAGGGCGCAGCGGCATGGCAGGTTACTCCGCAAGGTTCAGCCCTGAGTATGAACCAGGGCGGACCATGACGGAGCCCCTGCCGGGGCGTGAATCTTTCGCGGCCTAGGCTATGTGGCGCAGCATATCCACATGGGGCAGGCCGGCTTCGAGAAACTCTTCGCTGACCACTTCGAAGCCAAAGCGCTGGTAAAAAGCGGTGGCGTGTACCTGCGCCGTGAGTTTCAGCTCGCCGATGCCGCGCACGCTGGCCTCTGCGATCACCGCTTGCATGAGCGCATCACCCACGTGCAAGCCACGCCAGTCCTTGAGCACTGAAAGCCGCCCTACGTAGCCGTCGGGCAGCAGGCGCGCGGTACCAATGGCGAAGTCTTCCTGCTCTGCGAGGAAGTGGATCGCGGTTTCGTCGTCCGAATCCCACTCCTGCTCGGGCGGCATGGCCTGTTCGGCCACAAAGACGCTTTCCCGAATGTGGTGGATCTTCGAATAATCTCGATGCCAATCTGCCAACCGGACGCGCAGGTCATTCATCGGCGAACCCCAGGCTGCCCTGCATCACTAGCTGGCTGAGGAGGGTAACGGCGTCATCATCGCCCAGCCACGGGGCCAGGTTTTCCTCGTGCAGCGCGTCGGCCGAGCATACCTGTTGCAGCAGGCCGCGAAGGTTGCCTGGCAGCAGCCGGCTTTGCCCGCTGGCGAACAGCATCAACTCGCTGTCCATCTCCGACCAGGCAAGGCGCGCGCTGGGGTTGCGCACCAGCACCGCGCCCTGGCCCAAAGCCTCGAGCAGGTCGGCCTCGCTGAGCTCGCTGCCCGCCACGCGTTCGGCGTACCGGGGTTCGGTCATGAACTGGCCGAACCAGGTGAGCAACAGGCGGTCGTCGCTCATGTGGCGGGCAAGCAAGTCCTTGAGGCGCGTGAGCGCGTCATGCTGGATCTGGCTCGGGTCAACCGCCGGCTTGATGTCCGGGTCACTGTAGCGCTCGTCATCGGGAATGAACTGGCTCAGGAAATCCGTGAAGTGGGTCAGCACTTCGCTGGCGCTCGGGGCACGGAAGCCAATGCTGTACGTCATGCAGTCATCCACGGCCGTACCGTAGTGAGCCAGGCGCGGGGGCAGGTAGAGCATGTCGCCGGGTTCGAGCGTCCAGCTTTCGTTCTCCTCGAATTCAGCGAGGATGCGCAGGTCGGCGTGCTCCAGCAGCGGGCTGTCGGCATCACACATTTGCCCAGTACGCCAGGTGCGCTGGCCCAGGCCTTGGAGCAGGAACACATCGTAGTGGTCGAAATGCGGCCCAACGCCGCCGCCAGGCGCGGCATAGCTGATCATCACGTCGTCGATGCGCCAGGTGGGCAGAAAGCGGAACGGCTCCAGCAGGGCGCTGACCTCGGGTACGAATTGATCCACGGCCTGTACCAGCAAGGTCCAGTCTTTGGCGGGGAGGTTGGCGAAAGCGTCTTCGGCGAACGGGCCGCGGCGCAGCTCCCAAGGGTGATCCCCGTGCTCGAGCACGATGCGGGACTCGATTTCTTCTTCCAGCGCCAGGCCGGCCAGCTCATCGGGGTTTATCGGGTTTTCGAAATCGGTGAAGGCCTGCCGCACCAGCAGCGGTTTCTTCTGCCAGTAGTCGCGAAGAAATTCCTGGGCCGTCATGCCGCCTAGCAGTTGAAGAGGTTTATCGGAAGACATGGATAACTCGTTGTAATTTATGGATATACACAATAAAAAACGCCCGGCCAGGCCGGGCGCTTGCACGATGTTTCAGTCAGACGCGGCGCGCCTGTTCGGCGGCGTTGCCGATGTAGGTCGCTGGCGTGAGGCGAGTGAGCTCGGCCTTGGCAGCGGCTGGCATGTCCAGGCCCTCGATGAACTCCTGCAAGGCTTGAGCAGTAATGCCCTTGCCCCGGGTAAGCTCCTTGAGCTTCTCGTAGGGGTTTTCGATGTTGTAGCGACGCATCACGGTCTGGATGGGCTCGGCCAGTACCTCCCAGCAGGCGTCCAGGTCTGCGGCGATGCGCTGCGCGTTGATTTCCAGCTTGCCGATACCCTTGAGGCTGGCCTCATAGGCGATCACGCTATGGGCAAAGCCCACGCCCAGGTTGCGCAGCACGGTGGAGTCGGTGAGGTCACGCTGCCAGCGGGAGATTGGCAGTTTGCTTGCAAGATGCTGGAACAGCGCATTGGCGATCCCGAGGTTGCCTTCGGAGTTCTCGAAGTCGATCGGGTTGACCTTGTGCGGCATGGTCGAAGAGCCGATTTCGCCAGCAACGGTGCGCTGCTTGAAGTAGCCCAGGGAGATGTAGCCCCACACGTCCCGGTCGAAGTCGATCAGGATGGTGTTGAAGCGGGCGATGGCGTCGAACAGCTCTGCGATGTAGTCATGCGGCTCGATCTGCGTGGTGTAGGGGTTGAACACCAGGCCCAGTTCGTCCTCGATGAAGGCACGGGCGTTGGCTTCCCAGTCGATATCGGGATACGCCGAGAGGTGAGCGTTGTAGTTACCCACGGCACCGTTGATCTTGCCAAGCAGGGGCACGGCCGCGATCTGGGTGATCTGCCGCTCGAGGCGGTACACCACGTTTGCCAGCTCCTTGCCCAGGGTGGTGGGCGAGGCAGGCTGGCCGTGGGTGCGGGACAGCATCGGCACGTCGGCGAAGCGGTGAGCCAGTTCGCGCACGGCTCCGGCAATCTGCCGCATCAGTGGCAACAGCACGGTGTCGCGGCCTTCGCGCAGCATCAGCGCATGGGACAGGTTGTTGATGTCTTCGCTGGTGCAGGCGAAGTGAATGAATTCGCTGACCTTGGCGAGCTCCGGCAGCCGCTCGGCCTGCTCCTTGAGCAGGTACTCGATCGCCTTCACGTCGTGGTTGGTGGTGCGTTCGATTTCTTTCACGCGCTCGGCATGCTCCAGCGCGAAGCCGGTGGCCAGTTCGTTGAGCAGGGCGTTCGCGCCTTCGGAGAACGGCGGCACCTCGCTAACCTGCGGGTGAGCGGCCAACCGCTGCAGCCAGCGCACTTCGACCATGGCGCGGAAACGGATAAGGCCGTATTCGCTGAAGATGGGGCGCAGGGCCTCGGTTTTGCCGGCGTAGCGGCCGTCAACAGGGGAAACCGCAGTGAGCGAAGAAAGCTGCATAGGGTGTTCTCGGGCAGTCGGGCAACGAAAAGGGCGCATATGATACATGAAAAACCACCTGGCTCGCTGACCTATCGGGCCAGTGAGCGAGGCGGGGCGGGCAATCACCCGTCTCGTAGCATGGGGTATAGCTCGCGCAACAGCTTGCGGCGGCTGATCAACAACTGCCAACGGTGGCCGCCGAGCTGGCGCCACAGGCGGGCACAGCGGATGCCTGCCAGCAACAGCGCGCGAATTTTGGAGGCGTTGCTGGGCTGCTGAAGGTGGCGCATGTCGCCGTGCACCTGAATGCGCTGGCGCAGAGTACTGAGGGTGTCCTGATACAGGCCGCCGGTGGCAGCGATCACGTTCTCATGCGCCGGCCCGAAGTGTTCCACCTGCGCCTGGATCTGCGGCAACCGCTTGCCAATGGCGTCCAGCATGGCGGGGCGTTTTTCCAACTGCCGCTCCAGCGTCACCATCGACAGCGCATAGCGCAGTGGCTCGCGCTGAAGGCTGGTGGGGTCGCGCTCGAGCGCGGCGGCCAATGCCCGGTACCCCTCGCGCAGTTGCTTGTCGTCGCCACCGAACACGTCCAGGGTGGTCTTGGGATCGCGCACCAACAGCGTGCCGAGCATGGCCGCCAGCTCCGCTTCGCTGACCTGCCCGGTCTTGGCTATGCGGTCTACCAGCACCGCTGCCTGGAACACGCTGCCCAGGGCCATGAGCTGCTCATGCACCTTGCTCATGAGGTCGCTTCCTGCTGCGCTGCACAGTGCGCCGCCTCGATCACGCCGCCACCCAGGCAGATATCCCCATCGTAGAACACCACGGATTGGCCTGGCGTGACGGCCCGCTGAGGCTCGTCGAAGGTGACCCGATATCCGCGGGCGGTGAGTTCGAGCGTGCAGGGCTGATCGGCCTGGCGGTAGCGCACTTTGGCGGTGAGGCGTCGTGGCTGCGACAGGTCGATAGGGTTTACCCAGAAGATCTCGGAAGCTTCGAGCGATTCGGCGAACAACCAAGGGTGGTCGTTGCCTTGGCCCACGATCAGCTCGTTGCGGGACAGGTCCTTGGCCAGTACGTACCAGGGTTCGTCTCCAGCGCCTTGCAAGCCGCCGATGCCCAGCCCCTGGCGCTGGCCGATGGTGTGGTACATCAGGCCATGATGGCGGCCGATGATCTCGCCTTCGGTGGTTTTGATCTCGCCCGGTTGTGCCGGGAGGTACTGCTTGAGGAAGTCACTGAAGCGGCGCTCGCCGATGAAGCAGATCCCGGTGGAGTCTTTCTTCTTCGCAGTGGCCAGCCCATGCAGGTCGGCAATGGCGCGCACTTCGGGTTTTTCCAGCTCGCCCACCGGGAAGAGGGTACGCGCGATCTGCTCGCCGCCAACAGCGTGAAGGAAATAGCTCTGATCCTTGTTCGGGTCCAGGCCCTTCAGCAGTTCGGTGACGCCGTCGCGGTCACGGCGCCGCACGTAATGGCCGGTGGCAATGAGGTCTGCCCCCAGGCCAAGGGCGTAATCCAGGAATGCCTTGAACTTGATTTCCCGGTTGCAAAGGATGTCCGGGTTGGGCGTGCGGCCGGCCTTGTACTCTTCCAGGAAGTGCTCGAACACATTGTCCCAGTACTCGGCGGCGAAATTGGCCGTGTGCAGCTTGATGCCGATCCGGTCGCACACCGCCTGCGCGTCGGCGAGGTCTTCGCGCGCCGTGCAGTATTCGGTGCCGTCGTCTTCCTCCCAGTTCTTCATGAACAGCCCTTCCACCTGGAAGCCTTGCTGCAACAGGAGGAGGGCGGACACAGAGGAGTCGACGCCGCCGGACATGCCGACGATCACGCGCGTATTACGAGGATCCTTGTAGGGATCGTGGGAAACGGGCTCACGCATGGGCTTGAAAAGGTTCTGGTGTAAAACGCGACAGTCTAACAGGCTGGGCTCTTATAGAACAAAGCTGTTGTGGCTGCAGCAGCGCACCCTGTGGGAGCCGGGCGCAGCCGTAGGCGTAGCTCGCGAATAGGCCTTTAAGAAAGACAGTGAAGCCCTGCCGGGATCAGTCGCGAACCACATCAAGGCTGTACACGGGGCCGGCCAGGTAATCATCGATGCACCTTAGTACCAGGTCGCTACGCCACCTCTTGGGCTCGGCGGCCAGCTCGTCACGGGTCAGCCAATGAGTGGCCGTGATATCGCGGTCCAGTGGGTGATCCTTGCGGCGTATGGGGCGTGCGGCAAAGCACACGCGCTGATAGGTCACGCCGTTGGAAGGCGCCGTGTACAAGTAGATGCCGACCACGCCGGTGAGCTCGACCTCCCAGGCGGTTTCTTCACGGGTTTCACGCAGCGCGGCTTCGCGCAGGGTTTCGCCGCGCTCGAAGTGGCCGGCAGGCTGGTTCAACACCAGGCGGCCCTCTTTGTGTTCTTCGACGAACAGGAAGCGGCCGTCATCTTCAATCACGGTGGCGACGGTAATGTGGGGGTGCCAAGTCATAAAGTGTCCAGTTTCAAAAGAAATAAAAAACCCCAGCTGGGCTGGGGTTTTGTGAAGCGGGTTACTTCAACGAGGCGATAGCCTCATTGAGCGTTGCGCTCGGCCGCATGGCCTTGCTGGCCAACTCCGGCGTGGCGAAGTAGTAGCCGCCGATGTCCACCGGCTTGCCCTGGGCGCCGTTCAACTCGCCGACAATGGTCGCCTCGTTGCTGGTGAGCGCTTCGGCCAGCGGCTTGAAGCGCGCCTGCAGGTCGCTGTCGGTGGTCTGCTCCGCCAGTGCCTGTGCCCAGTAGGTGGCCAGGAAGTAGTGGCTGCCACGGTTGTCGATACCGCCGACCTTGCGCGATGGCGACTTGTTGGTATCCAGGAACTTGCCGGTGGCCTGGTCCAGAGTGTCCGCCAGAACCTGGGCCTTGTTGTTGCCGTAGGTGGTCGCCAGGTGTTCGAGCGAGGCGGCCAGGGCCAGGAATTCACCCAGCGAGTCCCAGCGCAGGAAGCCTTCTTCGTTGAACTGCTGCACGTGCTTGGGCGCGGAGCCGCCGGCGCCGGTTTCGAACAGCCCGCCGCCGTTCATCAGTGGCACGATGGACAGCATCTTGGCGCTGGTGCCCAGTTCCATGATCGGGAACAGGTCGGTCAGGTAGTCGCGCAATACGTTACCGGTGACCGAGATGGTGTCCTTGCCTTCGCGGATGCGCGAAAGGGACAGCTTCATGGCCTCGACCGGCGCAAGGATCTGGATGTCCAGGCCGTTGGTGTCGTGGTCTTTCAGGTAGCGCTGCACTTTCTCGATCAGGGCGGCGTCGTGGGCGCGGGCGCTGTCCAGCCAGAAGATGGCAGGCGTGCTGCTGGCGCGAGCACGGTTGACGGCCAGCTTGACCCAGTCGCGGATCGGGGCGTCCTTGGTCTGGCACATACGGAAGGTATCGCCGGCTTCAACGGCCTGTTCCATGAGCACGGAACCGTCAGCGGCCAGTACGCGAACCACGCCGTCGGCCTTCACCTGGAAGGTCTTGTCGTGGGAGCCGTATTCTTCGGCCTTCTGGGCCATCAGGCCAACGTTCGGCACGCTGCCCATGGTGGTCGGGTCGAAGGCGCCGTTGACTTTGCAGTCTTCGATCACGGCCTGGTAGATGGTCGCGTAGCAACGGTCCGGGATCACAGCCTTGGCGTCCTGCAGCTCGCCCTGGGCGTTCCACATTTTGCCCGAGTCGCGGATCATTGCCGGCATCGAGGCGTCTACGATGACGTCGCTCGGTACGTGCAGGTTGGTGATGCCCTTGTCCGAGTTCACCATGGCCACCGCAGCGCGAGCGGCATAGACGGCTTGCAGGTCCGCTTCGATTTCGGCCTGCTTGTCGGCTGGCAGGGATTTGATACGCGCGTACAGGTCGCCGATGCCGTTGTTGCTGTTGAAGCCCACTTCAGCAAGGGTGCTGTCGTGCTTCGCCAGCGCGTCCTTGTAGTACTCCTCCACGAACTGGCCGAACATGATCGGGTCGGAGACCTTCATCATGGTGGCTTTGAGGTGCACGGAGAACAGTACGCCCTGTGCCTTGGCGTCCTCGATCTGGGCTGCGACGAATGCGCGCAGGGCCTTGCGGCTCATCACTGCACTGTCGATGATCTCACTGGCCTGGACCTTGGTTTTTTCCTTGAGAACGGTGGTAGTGCCGTCCTTGCCGACCAGTTCGATGCGAACGGCGCCGTCGGCCTCGATCAAGGCCGCCTTTTCGCTGCCGTAGAAGTCGCCGCCGTCCATGTGCGCCACGTGCGCCTTGGAGTCGCTGGCCCAGGCGCCCATCTTGTGGGGGTGCTTGCGGGCGTAGTTCTTGACCGACAGCGGGGCGCGGCGGTCGGAGTTGCCTTCGCGCAACACCGGGTTCACGGCGCTGCCCTTGATCTTGTCGTAGCGGGTGCGAACGTCCTTGGCTTCGTCGCTGTCGGCGGTGTCCGGGTAGTCCGGAACATCGAAGCCCTTGGCTTGCAGTTCCTTGATCGCTGCCTTCAGCTGCGGAACCGAGGCACTGATGTTCGGCAGCTTGATGATATTGGCCTCGGGCGTGGTAGCCAGTTCCCCCAGCTCCGCCAGGTCATCGGACACGGCGCGGTCGCCCAGGCGCTCCGGGAAGGCAGCGAGGATGCGGCCGGCCAGAGAGATGTCGCGGGTCTCGACAGCGATGTCAGCGGTTCGGGTAAACGCCTCGATGATCGGCAGGAGGGAATAGGTGGCGAGGGCAGGGGCTTCGTCGGTGAAGGTGTAGATGATCTTGGATCGGGTGGGCATGTCGGGTTAACTCTCTGTTTTGCTGAGCATGCTAAGCATCTCGTTACGCAGGGTAGGCGCTTTCGGTGGCGTGCACGGAAAGTCGAGAGGCCTCGCGGTGATGTTGGGTGCATCAGTCGAGCGTCAAACGGCCGGGCCGAGGTGCTGGCCCGAACGGGTTCACAAACGTGCGGTGGCGCCCCTTGCGTGGAGGTTCGCCGCCATGACTCGGTGGTCACCCGGCGGAGTATATCAAACCCGTGGAAAGGCGCACCTGGCTTCGCCCGATGCTCGGGCGCGACGATGTAAACAGGGGGTAGGGCGAGAGTCTGCGCAAGGCTTGCGCGACTGACCACCCCGGGGAGAGGCAGCCAGCCATCAGTGAGACGCTGCGTCAGGCGTGCGAGGTTGAAGACGCGTGAGAAGTAGTGGCAACTGTTTCAGTCACCGGTGAAATGCCCACGGCATGCATGCCCTTAGGACCCTGGATAATGTTGAATTTCACGGGTTGCCCGGCCTTGAGCGTTTTGTAACCTTCCATTTCGATAGCCGAGAAATGGGCGAAGAGATCTTCCGATTTCCCGTCCTCGATGATGAACCCGTAGCCCTTGGCATTGTTGAACCACTTGACTTTACCGCTTGGCATGCTCATATCCCTCTGCAAAGGACCCCATTGCTGGAGTATCATCCACCTCGTTCGCGCACCGGCCGAAAATTTATTTGACTGTGCGGACCTTTCTTCCCCAATGTGGGTTCTACTGTTTGTAACACCGTTTTGCCGATAGTCAAGGTCATGCGGCGGCCGAGTATCAATCTGGACACACGTCTCACCACAACCTTCAATCGCTCAACGATGAACACTTCCGAAATGCATGCAACCAACCATACTCGTCTAACCTTCAAGCAGTATCGGCACGGTCCGTACGGGCACAGCCAGTGCAGGCACGGCCAGTCTCGGCTCGGTCCCGACAGCCCCGCTCCTCTGGAAGATGATTCCGCCGGAGTTGCGGTGCAGGAATCCAAACCGACGCTGCAGGCGCCACCGATGTACAAGGTGGTGCTGTTCAACGATGACTACACCCCGATGGATTTCGTGGTAGAGGTGCTGGAGCTGTTCTTCAACCTGAATCGCGAGCTGGCGACAAAGGTGATGCTGGCGGTACATACGGAAGGGCGTGCAGTCTGCGGGCTGTACACCAGGGACATCGCGGAAACGAAGGCCATGCAGGTGAATCAATACGCCAGGGAAAGCCAGCATCCGCTACTCTGTGAAATCGAGAAGGACGGTTGAAATCCGGCCACTTGGGTTATGAGGTGAAGCTATGTTAAACCGCGAGCTCGAAGTCACCCTCAATCTGGCCTTCAAGGAGGCTCGGTCTAAGCGTCATGAGTTCATGACCGTCGAGCACCTTCTGTTGGCCTTATTGGATAACGAAGCCGCTGCTACCGTGCTACGGGCATGCGGCGCAAACCTCGACAAGCTCAAGCACGACCTCCAGGAGTTCATTGACTCCACCACGCCGCTGATTCCCGTTCATGATGAAGACCGCGAAACCCAGCCAACACTGGGGTTCCAGCGCGTGCTTCAACGCGCCGTGTTTCATGTGCAGAGTTCGGGCAAGCGTGAGGTCACCGGCGCCAATGTACTGGTAGCCATTTTCAGCGAACAGGAAAGCCAGGCTGTCTTCCTGCTCAAGCAGCAGAGTGTCGCCCGCATCGACGTGGTCAATTACATTGCCCATGGTATTTCGAAGGTGCCGGGTCACGGTGAGCATTCGGAAGGGGAGCAGGAAATGCAGGACGACGAGGGTGGCGAATCCTCTGCATCCGGCAATCCGCTGGATGCTTATGCAAGCAACCTGAACGACCTTGCGCGGCAGGGTCGCATCGATCCGCTGGTAGGCCGGGAGAGCGAGGTCGAGCGCGTGGCTCAGATCCTTGCCCGCCGGCGCAAGAACAATCCATTGCTGGTAGGCGAGGCGGGCGTAGGTAAAACCGCCATTGCCGAAGGCCTTGCCAAGCGCATCGTCGACAGCCAGGTGCCAGACCTCCTTGCAAACAGCGTGGTCTACTCGCTGGATCTCGGTGCCTTGCTGGCCGGTACCAAGTACCGCGGTGACTTCGAGAAGCGCTTCAAGGCGCTGCTCGGTGAGCTGCGCAAGCGCCCGCAGGCCATCCTGTTCATCGACGAAATCCATACCATCATCGGTGCGGGCGCGGCGTCCGGCGGCGTGATGGATGCGTCCAATCTGCTCAAGCCACTACTTTCCTCGGGCGAGATCCGCTGCATCGGGTCTACCACGTTCCAGGAATTCCGCGGCATCTTCGAGAAAGACCGTGCCTTGGCGCGTCGTTTCCAGAAGGTGGACGTCACCGAGCCTTCGGTGGAAGACACCATCGGGATCCTGCGCGGCCTGAAAAATCGCTTCGAACAGCACCATAGCATCGAGTACAGCGATGAGGCTCTGCGTGCAGCGGCTGAACTGGCCTCGCGTTATATCAACGACCGTCACATGCCCGACAAGGCTATCGACGTGATCGACGAAGCGGGCGCCTATCAGCGGTTGCAGCCGGTCGAAGCCCGGGTCAAGCGCATCGAAGTAGCGCAAGTCGAGGACATCATCGCCAAGATCGCGCGCATTCCCCCGAAGCACGTCAGCAGCTCCGACAAGGAATTGCTGCGTAACCTGGAGCGCGACCTCAAGCTCACGGTGTTCGGCCAGGATGCCGCCATCGATTCGCTGTCCACCGCGATCAAGCTGTCTCGCGCCGGGCTCAAGGCGCCGGACAAGCCTGTAGGTTCGTTCCTGTTCGCCGGGCCTACCGGCGTGGGCAAAACCGAGGCTGCGCGGCAGTTGGCCAAGGCTTTGGGTATCGAGCTCGTGCGGTTCGACATGTCCGAATACATGGAGCGCCATACCGTATCCCGGCTGATCGGTGCCCCTCCAGGGTACGTAGGGTTCGATCAGGGCGGTTTGCTGACCGAAGCCATCACCAAGCAGCCTCACTGCGTACTGTTGCTTGACGAGATCGAGAAGGCGCACCCGGAAGTCTTCAACCTGCTGTTGCAGGTGATGGATCACGGCACCCTGACCGATAACAACGGCCGCAAGGCGGACTTCCGCAATGTGATCCTCATCATGACCACCAACGCTGGCGCTGAAACCGCCGCGCGGGCGTCCATCGGCTTCACTCACCAGGATCATTCCTCGGACGCCATGGAAGTGATCAAGAAGAGTTTCACGCCAGAATTCCGCAACCGCCTGGACACCATCATTCAGTTTGGTCGCCTCAACCACGAAGTCATCAAGAGTGTGGTGGACAAGTTCCTTACCGAACTGCAGGCCCAGTTGGAAGACAAGCGGGTGCTGTTGGAAGTTACCGATGCCGCGCGCAGCTGGCTGGCTGCCAGTGGCTACGACGCCCAGATGGGTGCCCGGCCGATGGCCCGGCTTATCCAGGACAAGATCAAGCGGCCTTTGGCCGAGGAGATCCTGTTCGGGGAGCTTGCCGAGCATGGCGGCGTGGTGCATATCGATATCAAGGACGGCGAGATGACCTTCGATTTCGAAACCACGGCTGAGATGGCCTGATGCGGTAGCGGCGGGGCTAGCCTCGCCGCCATCTGTTTTTCAGGCGCAAACGAAAAGCCCGGCTTATGCCGGGCTTTGTCGTTTCAAGCTTTTAGCGAGCGCGGTACGTGATCCGGCCCTTGCTCAAATCGTAAGGGGTCAGCTCCACGCGGACCTTGTCGCCGGTGAGGATTCGGATGTAATTCTTGCGCATCTTTCCAGAAATATGCGCGGTAACGACGTGCCCGTTTTCCAACTCCACGCGGAACATGGTGTTGGGCAGGGTGTCGACGACAGTGCCTTCCATTTCGAAGCTGTCTTCTTTCGACATGCAGTAAAGCCCTCGGTATCCAGTATGTGGCCCGGTGCAACTGCGCCAGGCAAAAGCGGCGCATATTGTGCCCGAAAAACAGACCTTGCGCCAAGGGCTCAGTTCAGCGTGACCCACCTTTGATTGATCAATAGCTCGATGGGGCGGTATTGAGTCTTGTAATTCATCTTTTTGCAGTTCTTGATCCAGTACCCCAGGTACACCGCGCCCAGGTCGAGCCGCAGGGCTTCGGTGATTTGCCACAGAATGGCGAAACGGCCCAGGCTACGCCGCTCCTGCTCTGGCTCGTAGAAGGTGTACACCGCCGAAAGCCCATTGGGTAGCAGGTCTGTCACCGCCACGGCCAGTAACCGGGTGCCCAGGCGGAACTCGTAGAAGCGGGAAAATGGCAGATCCCGCACCAGGAAGGTCGAGAACTGATCCCGGCTGGGAGGATACATATCGCCATCGGCGTGGCGCTGGTCGATATAGCGCTTGTACAGGTCGAAGTACTCTTCGGTGAAGCGCGGCCGTGCGGCGGTCACCGTAAGGTCTGCGTTGCGCTTGAGAATGCGTTTCTGCTGCCGGTTGGGGAGAAAGCGCGCCGCGGGAATGCGAGCGGGCACACAGGCGTTGCAGCGCTGGCAGTGCGGGCGGTAGAGGTGATCGCCGCTGCGCCGGAAACCCAGTTCCGACAGGTCGGCGTACACGCCCGGATCCATCGGCTGGCTCGGGTCCAGGAACAGCGTGGTCGCCTGCTCATCCGGCAGATAGCTGCAGGTGTGGGGTTGAGTGGCATAAAACTTCAAGCGCGCCAACTCGGTCATGGTCAACCCTCGGTCCAAACTTACTCAGTGAGTGTATGCCAGAGCGATGGAACTCGCTCGGCCAGCCCAGTTGGCGCCCGCGGGCGCATCCAGGTACTGGTCGAGGTATTGGACGAATTCTGCCCGGCTGATCTCCCTTGCGCCCAGGCTTTCCAGATGACGGGTATGCATCTGGCAGTCTATCAGCGCAAAATCGGCGCCTTGCAAATGCTGGGCGAGCGTCACAAAAGCCACCTTGGAGGCGTCCGTGACGCGGCTGAACATCGACTCGCCGAAAAACAGTTGGCCAATCGCAATACCATACAAGCCGCCAACCAGTTCATCTCCTTGCCAGGCTTCGACGCTGTGGGCGATCCCGCGGCGATGCAGCTCTACATAGGCCTGCTCGATGGCTGAAGTGATCCAGGTGCCCCGTGCATAGTCACGCGGCGCGGCGCAGGCCCTGATCACCGCGGGAAAATCACGGTTCAGCGTAACGGTGAAGCGCCCCTGGCGTATGACCTTGCGCAAGCTTCGCGACGCGCGCACCTGGGCAGGCGGCACGACCATGCGCGGGTCGGGTGACCACCAGAGGATCGGCTGACCCTCCTCATACCAGGGAAAGCAGCCGTGCCGGTAGGCCGCTACCAGGCGTTCCGGGCTCAGGTCGCCTCCGGCCGCCAGAAGGCCGTTGGGGTCGCGCAGCGCCCGGTGCAGCGGGGGGAAAGTGAGGTCGTCACGGTTGAGCCAGGTGAGCATGGTCGCGGTGCAATGATTCGATCGATGGAAGGGGAGGGCAGTATCACGCGCCATAGCCCCAGCGTCGAGGGCTGGCTATGTGCCGGATTGCAGCGTTGGTTATTCTCGATGCACGTTTGTTCCACCTGCCGGGACGGGCTGGAACCCTAAGGGCGGCCTGAGGTCCATGAAGGTTCGCGCAGTAACTTTAAATATGCGCTTAAACCTTTGTCAGCCAACATAAAGCATGGTGAAATTGAAGCCGCCTTTTTTGGCCTGGGGCCGGTAGCAGGTGGCTTGCTGCCACCCTATGACATCGGTACTGTAAATCCGTACAATGGTCGGCCATGAACGGAACCGGCCGCGATAGAGTCCCTCTGATCGCGCGCACCGCGCAGGAAAGAACGCGTTTTGAAGAAGTCCACCGCTAAACCCGTCCCTGTCCCCCTCTGGCGGCAGCAATTTCATTACCGCCTGAAAGAAGGTGCGCTCATCGCCATGGCGGCGCTGTGCCTGTACCTCTGGATGGCGCTGCTCAGCTATGATCAGGGCGATCCAGGCTGGAGCCATACCGGCACAAGCGTGGGCCAGGTGCAGAATGCCGCAGGGCGGGCCGGAGCCTATGCCGCGGACATCCTGTTCATGGTGCTGGGCTATTTCGCCTACATTTTCCCGTTGCTGTTGGGTGTGAAAGCCTGGCAGATCTTCCGTGAGCGCCACCAGGCCTGGCAATGGAGCGGCTGGTTGTTTTCCTGGCGGCTGATTGGCCTGGTATTCCTCGTGCTTTCAGGCGCGGCCCTCGCTCACCTGCATTTCCACTCGGCTGCCAGCCTCCCGGCGTCGGCGGGTGGTGCACTGGGCGAAAGCCTGGGCGACCTGGCCCGTAATGCGCTGAACGTTCAAGGCAGTACCTTGCTGTTCATCGCGCTGTTCCTGTTCGGCCTGACGGTGTTCACCGATCTTTCATGGTTCAGCGTGATGGACACCACCGGCAAGATCACCCTCGATCTGATAGAACTGGTCACGGGTGCGGCAAGCCGGTGGTGGGCGGCCCGTACCGAACAACGCAAGCTGGTCGCCGCGCTGCGCTCGGATGAGCCGGCCTACGAGGCGCCACCGACGCGCAAGGAAACTCGCCCCGAGCCCAAGCCGCAGCCTGCGGTATCGGCGCGGCAGGAACCCGTGGTAGAGCCGCGTTTCGAGCCCTCGGTAGCAAAGGCTCCCCAGGCGGCGGTTTCAGGTACTGGCCTGAATGCCACCCCACCCCGCACCCAAGCGGCGGAACGTGTACCGGCGGTTGCGCTGCGCATGCCCTGGGATGACGAAGACGACGAATTCGAAAGCTTCTCCGCTACCGGTGAAAACCCTGTGCTGGAAGCACCACGGCTAGTGGCCGAGCGCAAGGTTGCCCAGGTGTCCGCGCCCTCGATGCCTCCCATTATTGCACCTTCCGCGCAGCCTCCCGCCGTGGCGCCGCCTGCGGCAAAGGCAGAGCCTGTGCGTCTGGCCTTCCCTGAAAAGCCCCAGCCCCCCATGGTCGATGCCGCGCTGGAAGGTACCATTCCGCCGCTGTCGATCCTCGACCCGGTAGAAAAGAAGCAGGTGCAGTACTCTCCCGAGTCCCTGGCAGGGGTAGGGCAGCTGCTTCAGATCAAGCTGAAGGAATTCGGTGTAGAGGTCACGGTGGATTCGATCCATCCGGGTCCGGTGATCACCCGTTACGAAATCCAGCCTGCCGCGGGCGTGAAGGTCAGCCGCATTTCCAACCTCGCGAAGGACCTCGCGCGCTCGCTCGCGGTGACCAGCGTGCGCGTTGTGGAGGTAATCCCGGGCAAAACCACCGTGGGCATCGAAATTCCCAACGAGGACCGCCAGATCGTGCGGTTCTCCGAAGTGCTGTCCACGCCTCAGTACGATGATGCCCAGTCGCCCGTCACGCTTGCCCTCGGGCATGACATTGGCGGTAAGCCGGTCATTACCGACCTGGCCAAGATGCCCCACCTGCTGGTCGCCGGCACCACCGGTTCCGGTAAGTCGGTGGGCGTGAACGCGATGATCCTGTCGATCCTGTTCAAGTCCACGCCACAGGAAGCGCGGCTTATCATGATCGACCCGAAAATGCTCGAGCTGTCGATCTACGAAGGCATTCCGCATCTGCTGTGCCCGGTGGTCACCGACATGAAGGACGCTGCCAACGCCCTGCGCTGGAGCGTGGCCGAGATGGAGCGCCGCTACAAGCTGATGGCGGCCATGGGTGTGCGTAACCTTGCGGGTTTCAATCGCAAGGTGAAGGACGCCGAAGAGGCCGGCACTCCGCTGGGGGATCCGCTCTACCGTCGCGAAAGCATGGAAGACGAAGCCCCACTGCTTAAAACACTGCCAACCATCGTGGTGGTGGTGGACGAGTTTGCCGACATGATGATGATCGTCGGCAAAAAAGTGGAAGAGCTGATCGCCCGTATCGCCCAGAAAGCGCGCGCGGCGGGTATCCACCTCATCCTCGCTACCCAGCGTCCGTCCGTGGATGTGATCACCGGCCTGATCAAGGCCAACATCCCGACGCGGATGGCGTTCCAGGTGTCGAGCAAGATCGACTCCCGCACCATCATCGATCAGGGAGGCGCCGAGCAGCTTCTCGGCCACGGTGACATGCTCTACATGCCTCCTGGTACCAGCCTGCCGATCCGTGTGCACGGTGCGTTCGTGTCGGACGACGAAGTTCACCGTGTGGTGGAAGCCTGGAAGCAACGTGGCACGCCCGACTACAACGACGACATCCTTAACGGTGTTGAAGAAGGTAATGGCGCCAGCTTCGAAGGTTCGGGTGGTGGTGACGGTGACGATAGCGAAAGCGATGCCCTGTACGACGAGGCCGTGGCCTTCGTGCTGGAGAGTCGCCGAGCGTCCATCTCCTCCGTGCAGCGCAAGCTGAAAATCGGCTATAACCGCGCCGCCCGGATGATCGAAGCCATGGAAATGGCCGGTGTGGTCACACCCATGAACAGCAACGGCAGCCGCGACGTCATCGCGCCCGGCCCGACACGAGACTGATAGGCCAGTGCCGAACAGGCACTGGTTCGCCCACCTGACTAGAGGATTATCATGCGCCTGATTCGCATGTTGTTGGTGTCTGCCCTGGCCATGGCCAGCGTTTCCGCATTGGCGGATGACCAGGCGGTAAAGTCGCTGACGCAACTGCTGGAAAAGTCCCAGACCCTCACCGGGCGTTTTTCCCAGCTTACACTCGACGGTAGCGGCACCCAGCTGCAGGAAACCAGCGGTGAAATGGCGCTCCAGCGGCCAGGGTTGTTCAATTGGCATACTGATGCACCACAAGAGCAGCTGATGGTGTCGGACGGCAAGAAGGTATCGCTCTGGGACCCTGACCTGGAGCAGGTGACTATCAAAACCCTCGACCAGCGCCTGACTCAAACCCCCGCGCTGCTGTTGTCTGGCGATGTGTCCAAAATCAGCCAGAGCTTCGACATCACTTCGAAGGAAGCCGGCGACGTTATCGACTTCGTACTCAAGCCCAAGACCAAGGACACCTTGTTCGACTCGCTGCGGTTGTCGTTCCGCCGTGGCCTGATCAACGACATGCAACTGATCGACAGCGTAGGGCAGCGCACCAATATCCTGTTCATGGGCATCAAAGCCAATGAGCCAGTGCCGGCCAGCAAGTTCACGTTCGTCATCCCCAAGGGTGCCGACGTGATTCAGGAATAGGGCGGCTCCGCTTTCATGGATCTGTTCAGCTCGCCGCCGCCTTCGCAGCCTCTGGCTGCCCGGCTGCGGGCCAGCACGCTGGATGAATACGTGGGCCAGGAGCATCTGCTTGGCCGCGGCAAGCCCTTGCGTGAAGCCCTGGAACAGGGTGCCTTGCACTCGATGATCTTCTGGGGGCCACCTGGTGTGGGTAAAACTACGCTGGCGCGACTGCTGGCCAAGGTTACCGACGCCCATTTCGAGACGGTTTCAGCGGTACTGGCCGGGGTGAAAGAGATCCGCCACGCCGTGGAGATGGCGCGGCAACAGGCGGCCCAATACGGGCGGCGCACGCTCTTGTTCGTGGACGAAGTGCATCGCTTCAACAAATCCCAGCAGGACGCGTTTTTACCCTATGTAGAAGACGGCACCCTGATTTTCGTCGGTGCCACGACGGAAAATCCCTCTTTCGAACTCAATAACGCCCTGCTGTCCCGCGCCCGGGTGTATGTGCTCAAAAGCCTGGACGAGGCTGCGATGCGACAGCTTGCGCAGCGTGCCCTTACCGAGCAGCGGGGCCTTGGTGCCCGTAACCTCACGTTGGGGGATGAAGCCTTCGGCATGTTGGTAGCAGCGGCCGACGGGGATGGCCGCCGGCTGCTGAACCTCCTGGAGAACGCGTCGGACCTGGTCGAGGACGGCGAAGAGATCGGCACGCCGCTGCTGCAAAGCCTGCTGGGCGATACCCGGCGCCGCTTCGACAAGGGCGGCGAAGCCTTTTACGACCAGATATCAGCGCTGCACAAGTCGGTCAGGGGTTCCAGCCCCGACGGCGCGCTCTATTGGTTTGCCCGAATGCTGGATGGCGGCTGCGATCCTCTCTACATCGCTCGCCGCGTGGTGCGCATGGCCAGCGAAGACATCGGCAATGCCGATCCCCGAGCGCTGGGTGTGTGTTTGGCGGCCTGGGACGTCCAGGAGCGGCTCGGCAGCCCGGAAGGCGAGCTGGCGGTCGCCCAGGCCATCGTCTACCTTGCCTGCGCTCCCAAGAGCAACGCGGTGTACACGGCGTTCAAGGCCGCCAAGGCCGACGCCGCGGGAATGGGCTCCCAGGAAGTGCCGTTGCACCTTCGCAATGCGCCTACCAAGCTGATGAAGCAGCTCGGGTACGGCGAGCAATATCGCTATGCCCACGACGAGCCGGATGCTTACGCGGCCGGCGAAGACTACTTCCCTGAAGGTATGGCACCACGGCATTATTACCAGCCCGTGCCCCGTGGCCTCGAACTTAAAATCGGTGAGAAGCTGCGGCACCTCGCCGAGCTGGACCGTACCAGCCCGCTGCAACGGAGAAAGTCGTGATCCCGGTTGTACTCTCAGTAGCCTGTTTCGGTGCGTTAGGTGGTTTGCTCCGCTTCGCAACCGGAGTTTGGGTAAGCGCCCATTACCCTCGCCATTTCTATTTGGCCACCCTGGCCGTGAATATCGTAGGGTGCCTGATCATTGGCTATCTTTATGGGGCCTTTCTGGGCAGGCCGGACGCCCCGGCCTACCTGAAGGCCGGGCTGATTGTAGGTTTCGTGGGTGGGCTGACCACGTTCTCATCCTTTTCCCTGGACACGCTGCGCCTGCTGGAAAGCGGGCAGGCGCCACTGGCCATAGGCTATGCGGCCGCCAGTGTCCTGGGCGGCCTCCTGGCGACCTGGGCTGGCCTGTACCTGACAAAAATCTGATCAACGAGAGAACCACATGCTCGATTCGAAACTGTTACGCGGCCAACTGCAAGAAGTAGCCGAGCGCCTTGCCACCCGAGGCTTCAGCCTTGATGTGGCTCGCATCGAAGCGCTGGAAGCCCAGCGCAAGGTGGTGCAAACCCGTACCGAGCAGCTGCAGGCGGAGCGCAACAGTCGATCCAAATCCATTGGCCAGGCCAAGGCCCGTGGCGAAGACATCGCCCCGCTGATGGCGGACGTGGAGCGCATGGCCCAGGAGCTTGCCCAGGGCAAGGCGGAACTGGACGACATTCAAGCACAGCTCGACGGCATCCTTCTTGGTTTGCCCAACCTGCCTGACGCCTCGGTGCCGGTAGGCAAGGATGAAGACGACAACCTGGAAGTGCGCCGCTGGGGCACGCCTGCGGCCTTCGATTTCGAAATCAAGGATCACGTCGCCCTGGGCGAACGCTTCGGCTGGCTGGATTTCGAAAGCGCCGCGCGCCTGTCTGGCGCACGCTTCGCGGTGCTGCGCGGGCCGATTGCGCGGCTGCACCGTGCCTTGGCGCAGTTCATGATCAACCTTCACGTGGCCGAGCACGGTTACGAAGAGGCCTACACCCCGTATCTCGTCCAGGCCCCGGCGCTTCAGGGCACAGGGCAGTTGCCCAAGTTCGAGGAAGACCTGTTCAAGATTGCCCGCGACGGCGAGGCGGACCTGTACCTTATCCCTACGGCCGAGGTGTCGCTGACCAACCTGGTTGCGGACCAGATCCTCGATGCCAAGGTGCTGCCGTTGAAGCTGGTGGCCCATACGCCGTGCTTCCGCAGCGAGGCGGGCGCGTCCGGCCGGGATACCCGCGGCATGATCCGTCAGCACCAGTTCGACAAGGTCGAGATGGTCCAGGTGGTCGAGCCTTCCAAATCCATGGAAGCCCTCGAAGGCCTCACTGCCAACGCCGAGCGTGTACTTCAGCTCCTTGAACTGCCTTATCGCGTGCTTGCTTTGTGCACGGGTGACATGGGCTTCAGCGCAATCAAGACCTACGATCTTGAGGTGTGGGTGCCTAGCCAGGGCAAGTACCGGGAAATCTCGTCCTGCTCCAACACCGGCGACTTCCAGGCACGGCGTATGCAAGCCCGCTGGCGTAACCCGGAAACCGGCAAGCCCGAGTTGGTTCATACGCTCAACGGTTCCGGCCTGGCGGTTGGCCGTACCCTGGTAGCAGTGCTGGAAAACTACCAGCAGGCCGACGGCTCCATCCGGGTGCCGGAAGTGCTCAAACCTTATATGGCTGGCCTTGAGGTCATTGGCTGAATGAATTTCCTGCCGCTGTTTCATAAGCTGTCCGGGCGCGTCGTACTGGTAGTGGGGGGCGGCGAGATCGCCCTGCGCAAGTCTCGCCTGCTGGCTGATGCGGGCGCGGTGCTGCGGGTGGTTGCTCCGGTTGTGGATAGCCAGCTGGTTGCGTTGGCTGAAAGCAGCGGCGGTGAAGTTCGCGCGCGCGGGTATCACGCTCAGGACCTGACCGATTGCGTGCTGGTCATCGCGGCAACCGATGACACACCGCTCAATGCACAGGTTTCGGCGGAGGCGCAGCACCGTTGTATTCCCGTGAATGTGGTGGATGCACCGGCACTGTGCACCGTTATCTTCCCGGCCATCGTTGACCGCTCGCCATTGGTGGTCGCCGTTTCCAGCGGAGGCGATGCGCCGGTGCTGGCGCGTTTGATCCGTGCACGCCTCGAAGCGTGGATTCCGTCGGCCTATGGTGAACTTGCCAAGCTTGCGGCGGGCTTTCGCGATCGGGTAAAGCAACGCTTTCCCGAGGTGAATCAACGCAGGGCGTTCTGGGAAGAGGTATTCCAGGGGCCGATTGCCGAGCGGCAACTGGCTGGCCGTGGCAGCGAGGCGGCCAGCATGCTGGCGGAGCGGGTGGAAGGCGCGCCGCCTCATGCGCCGGGCGAGGTTTACTTGGTAGGTGCCGGGCCGGGTGATCCCGATCTGCTCACCTTCAAGGCGCTGCGGCTGATGCAGCAAGCGGATGTAGTGCTCTATGACCGCCTGGTGGCGCCCGCCATCATCGAACTCTGCCGACGGGATGCCGAGCGCATCTATGTAGGCAAGCGTCGGGCGGATCATGCCCTGCCCCAAGACCAGATCAACCGCCAACTGGTAGAGCTGGCCCTGCAAGGCAAGCGCGTGGTGCGGTTGAAGGGCGGCGACCCGTTCATCTTTGGCCGCGGCGGCGAGGAAATCGAAGAGCTGGCGGCTCATGGCATTCCCTTCCAGGTGGTGCCGGGCATTACCGCTGCCAGTGGTTGCGCCGCATATGCCGGCATTCCACTGACGCACCGGGACTATGCACAATCGGTACGCTTCGTGACCGGGCACTTGAAGGATGGGAGCAGCGACCTCCCGTGGAATGACCTGGTGGCCCCTGCGCAAACGGTCGTGTTCTACATGGGCCTGGTGGGTTTGCGGGTTATTTGCGAAGGTATGATTCGCCATGGCCGTTCACCCGACACCCCGGCGGCACTGGTGCAGCAGGGAACTACGGCCCACCAGCGGGTGTTTACTGGCACCCTGGCAGATCTGCCAGCGCTGGTGGCCCGCCATGATGTGCATGCGCCAACGCTGGTGATCGTGGGCGAGGTGGTTCGCCTGCGCGACAAGCTCGCCTGGTTCGAAGGCAGCGCCTAGCGGCTGCTGTCCCGAGCATCCCACCATGCTTGCGCGGTCGCGAAAGCCTCTTCACGAGGCTTGCCCAGGCCGCGCAAGGCCAGGGCCATGGTCGAAACCACAGCCAGTTCGCCGTAGCGGTCTTCAGTTTCCCGCTTCCATACCCGTTCCAACTGTGCCGGGTCCAGGAAGCCGGGTTTGAGGTGCCGCTGCGCCGACTGCTGTGGCCATTCTTCATCCCAAGCCTGGCCGCCACTTGCCCCATAGAGATGGCAGGCCGCGTCCGGGTTCACTTCCAGCTCTCCGCCGTCCCCCTTTATCACGATAGACGTGTCCCCCAGCAACCGGCTGGCTTCACGGTGCACAGGCTGATAGCCCGGGTGGAAAATGCTCTGCAAGCCACAGCGAGCGCCGAGGGGGTTCAGCACCCGCGCGAGCGAGTGAATAGGAGAACGCAATCCCAGGGTGTTTCGGAGGTCGATCATGCGCTGCAAGGGGCCTGCCCAGTCGGACAGCGGTGCGAAGGCCACCCCAGAGGTATCCAGGGCGGCGCTTACCTGCGGCCAGTCCCGGCACAGTGCAATGCCCAGGTCACTCAACAGGTGTTCGGTGTACAGCCGCCCGGCAGTGTGTGCGCCTCCGCCATGCATGAAAATTCGCAGGCCATTTTGGCCCAGGCATTTCACCGCCAGCAAGTACCAGGGCAGGTGGCGTTTCTTGCCGGCGTAGGAAGGCCAGTCCAGGTCCACGCGCAGTGCCGGGGCGGCTACTCGGGCGCGGACGGCCTCGGTGAACCCCGCCAACTCTTCGGCGCTTTCTTCCTTGTGCCGCAACAACATCAGGAAGGCCCCGAGCTGGGTGTCCTCGACTTCACCGTCGAGCACCATGCCCATCGCCCTGAAGGCTTCCTCACGGGTAAGCGCACGCGCGCCTCGCTTGCCTTTGCCCAGTATTCGTACGAACTCGGCGAAGGGGTGTTCGGCCGGGGTGTCGAGGCGAAGCGGTTGGATCGTCGTCATATGCAATTGGCCGGTTTGGGCAGGCCCGCCAGCTTCGCAGCCAGCTTGGCCGGGGTGCCCTTGAACAGATGGTTGAGGTAGGCACTGTTGCCTTTGTCGGGCCCCAGTTGGGCCGCTACGTATTTCACCAGCGGCCGCGTGGCAGGTGACAGCTGAAATTCGGCATAAAAGCGCCTCAGTGCTATCACTACCTCTTCATGAGCCGGGGTAAGCGTGATGCCTTCCGCCTGTGCCAGCGCGGCGGCAACCTCCAGGGACCAGTCCCCCAAGTCGACAAGGAAGCCTTCCTTGTCGACTTCGATGTGTTTGCCAGCTATAGCCAGCGCGCTCACAGCCATGTATTCACCCGGTCATAGGCCAGGGACAGCTCGACAAACTGAGGGTAGTCGATGGGCTGGGCCTTGGAGTGTTCAACCCCATGCGCTTCGCAATCCTCGTTCAACGCATAAAGCCGTGTGGAGGCGAGCTTGTGGAGCTGCTGAGCCGCTACGGTACCTGGGCGTAGTGCTTGTACCGCCGCACCACAAAGCAACAGGCCGTCATCAGGCCCCAGCGTACGCAGACAGCTGCCCAAGCGGGTGTCGGTGAAAGGAGAACTGGAGATTACATGCAGGGTCGCCATCAGAGCGTAATGACCTCGTCGAACTGGTTGAACAACGCCGACAAGCCTTCTGGCGCCGTTATTGCCGCAAGCGGCGTAAGCTGGCTGGCGTCAAGCCCGCGTTCGGCCAGGCTGGCTGCGCAGACGAAGAGGGCGTCCACACCGAACAGCGGCAGCGCCTGGAGGTTCGCGGCCAGGTTCTTTTGCTTCACTGCCTCAGGCCGCTGACCGTCGACCAGCTGGAACACGCCGTCATCCATGAAGAGCATACCCACAGCCAAGTCGTAGGCGCCGCCGGCCAGGGCAATGTCCAGCGCTTCCCGAGCCGTCATGCCGCTCCAGGGCGCGCTGCGGCTGACAATCAACAGGGACCTGGCCATTTCAATCGCCTCCGAAGCAGAGCAGACGATCTGCTGCCTGCGCTGCTTCGTGCAGCTGACCCAGGCCAGAAAGCTCGAGCGGTGGTAATACATTCGCCGCCGGGCGCTCCCAGCGCACCGCCTCTTCGGCGTTCAGGGTGCCTCGGCGCAACGCCGCAGCAATGCACACCACGCCATCCAGGCTGTTGTTCGCGATCAATAACCGCCAGGCCGCCGCGCTATCGAATTCATCCTGAGGCACCACGATGTTGGCCGACGCGTTATGTACGCCATCGCCATAGAAAAACACACGGGTGATTTCATGCCCCGCCGCAAGGGCCGCCTCGGTGAAGCGCAAGGCGCGTCGGGTGGCCGGAGCATGCGGCGGACTGAATACGGCGATAGCGAACTTCATGGCGTTTCCGGGCTGGGCGACAGCTGAATTCTAATCGCTCACGCATAAAAAAGCCCGCCGAAGCGGGCTGGGGTAAAGCAAGTGATCAGTCGTCGCGGCTCATCAGGCCGAACAGCTGAAGCAGGCTGACGAACAGGTTGTAGATGGATACATACAGGCTGACAGTGGCCATGATGTAGTTGCGCTCGCCGCCGTGGATGATCGCGCTGGTCTGGAAGAGGATGCATACCGACGAGAACAGCACGAAGCCGGCGCTGATCGCCAGGTGCAGGCCGCTGATGTTGAAGAACAGGCCGGCCAGGGTCGCGCCCAGCAGCACGAAGAAGCCTGCGGTGATGAAGCCGGAAAGGAACGACATGTCCTTGCGGGTAATCAGCACGTAGGCCGACAGGCCACCGAATACCAGGGCAGTCATGGCAAACGCCGAACTGACGATTTCCGCGCCGCCGGCCATTCCCAGGTAACGGTTGAGCACAGGGCCGAGGATGTAGCCCATGAAACCGGTAAGGGCGAAGGTGGAGACGATGCCCCAGACAGAATCCTGCAGCTTGTTGGTGAGGAAGAACAGGCCATAGAAGCCGATGAGCACCACGAACACGTTCGGGTAGCGGACGTTCATCTGCTGCGCGGCGAAGGCGCAGACCGCGCTGAAGGCCAGGGTGAGGGCCAGCAGGCCATAGGTATTGCGAAGTACTCGACTGACTTCCAGCTCGGCGCCCTTCGCGCCGTGGCTGAGGGTGTAATCCTGTTCGCGCATGGCGAAACTCCTTTAGGTCGTTGATGAGGCGATTGAACAGGCCTTTCGGCCCGGGGGCAAGCGCCGTATCCGCCCCGGAAATCTCTAGTCGCAAAACAGCATACCAAAGCGGCGCGGTAAGGCGAGCAGCAGTGTTTGACAGCTTGTTTCATTCCGGTATGATGGCGCCCGCAATACGAGGAGGTGTGGCCGAGTGGTTTAAGGCAACGGTCTTGAAAACCGTCGATGGGCAACTATCCTAGAGTTCGAATCTCTACGCCTCCGCCATCTTTTCATCATTAAAGCCCTGCCCAAGCAGGGCTTTTTTGTTTCCGCCTTTCCCGTTCATGCGCCCAGCCATACGTCTGTGGCGCCGGCTTTAAGCGTACGCGAAACTCCGATTGCCCCTTCGCCAAGGCGCATCACACCCCCGCCACCAACTTGTTTACGCTGGTGATCTGCTTGTTCCAGACCATCTCATAGTGGCCGGCCTGAATGATCGAGGCTACCCGGCGGGGAGTCATCAGTGCCCAGCAGGTATTACCTGGCGAGCGAACCGAGTGATAACGCAGGCCGGGGGCTTTTGCTTTCTTTACGTCCCGCCCCAGCAGCCGGGATGCACTGTAATCGTCTGGCGCGTAAATCGCGTGGGTGGGCGGCAGGGCCGTGGCGTCCAGTATCCCCGTTTCGTCGAACCGGCACGCCAGGCCGCGAAACACGAAGCGCTCGTAGCTCAGCCCCTGAACCTTGCTCCAGTAAGCCTCTTGATGATAGCGGACCTCGGCAAGCGCGGTTTCCATGGTGTCGGCCAGGTACAACACCCCGAACGTGCCGTCGCTGAAGCGGGAGCCATTGGGATTCACGTGGGTGAAGGGGGCTGTGGCGTACGCGCACCCTGTGATCCCGAACGGGATTTCACCGCGTGGAATGAGATCGAGCATGCCTATCTCATTTTGCAGGCGCGGATTGGTCAGCGCCTGAACCTGGTAAAGGATCTCGAACTCCTCCGCGTTGGCGACATCGTCGAACAGATCGATTGGAGGGTACTTGGAGTTCACCAGCCGATAACACTTGAGCGTGTCGCCGCCCAGTGTGGTCAGCTCCACCGCGCTTACCATTGGGCGCCCCGCAGCGCGTCGACACGGCGAAAGGTTTCATAAAGGCTGATGAATGAACCCGTGGACATCACGTCCAGAGGCGCCTGCCCATTGAAGAAATCATTGTCATTCTTCAGGGAAGGAAAGCCGTACACGTTTTCAGGGTTGTCGAAAATCGTGCGCAGCGCCGCGTGTATGTTGAGGATGAGACTGATACGCGCGAATTGATCGCTGTCCAGGCTTACAGTGCGATCCTGATCTTTGGCGCGCGCATAAGTGCTACGTGATATCCGCAGGGTGTTTTCGATTTGGCGGGTAGTGGCTTTCCACCGTTCCATGATGGTCACCGCTGTGCGCAACGCGACTGCCCCCGCGTCCTTGGTCGAAAGTGCATGTGCGTTGATAGGCTGGCTCATCAGGATCTCACGCGATTAATCTGTAGACGCAAAACTATAGTATTTGGGTCTGTAGATCAACTCTCTTGCAGTTTTCTGCTTAAACGTCGCACGTTGTCCGCCTGCACGGTTCCAAAGTTCTGATAGCGCACATAAACCTGAAGGTTGTGCATGAGCATCGATCCCAACCGAGGACAAGGAGCGCGTGCGCCCATGAGCAGGACCATTACGGCCCAAGATCTGAACCTGACCCTGCACAATAACGACGAAGCCAGCCTGTTCAAGTGGCTGATCGCCAGTTTCCTGATGGGCAAGCGTATCCGCGCCGAGATTGCCGCCCAGGCGTATCAAGTAATCGTGGACAAGCATCAGCGCGATACACCGCGCAAGCTCGCCCATTGCCGTCATGGCGATCTGGTGGCCATGCTTGGCGAGGCGGGCTATGCGCGTTATGACGAATCCACTGCCGACCGCCTGGTGGCCTTGGCGCAACAGTTGAACGTCGAATATGCCGGCAAGGTATTGAACATTCATGAAGCAAGCGCGGATCGTTCGGAGTTCGAACAGCGGCTCCAGGCCTTCAAAGGTATCGGGCCCAAGACGGTGGAAATCTTCATGCGCGAGGCAGGTAAGGCGTTGTATTAAAGCGCGCGGGCGGCCAATGGGGCTTGCTGTCAGGCTTGCCCGCCTCCCTTCGGCGACCCAAGGGTAGTATCATTCGCGCCCGTTTTTTCGAACACCCGCGTAGAACACAAGGATCGTAGAATGCGCACGCGTTTCCTCACCTCAGCGGCTTTTTTTCTGGGTGCCATGGTGTGTACCCAGGCTCAAGCCAGTGGCGACGATAGCTGTTATCCCGACTGGTCGCTGGCGGCACGTTCGCCAGACACCTGTAACAACGTTCCCTTCCTGGCCCCCGGGAACGATAGCCGGGTCAACCTGCGCCTGTTACTGGCTGACCGCGGCTTGTTGGAGATGGCGCCCAGCGACCTGAGCGAAGACGAGATCTCGGAAGGTTATGGCCCGGTGCCGTTCGGTCTGGCTCGGCTTCAAGCTCCCGGTATAGCCGAAGAGCAGGGTGATCACAGCGGCACCGCGGCGCTCAATGAGCTATTGCAGAACCTGGGGCTGGAACGGGAGAACCTGGAAACCGCCGGCGGTGCATTCCTTGAGGGGGAGGGCAGCCGCTGCCGGAGTAACACGGACGACAGCGCGCTGGCGTTCATGCAGCAGATCGTGAACAGCACACAACTGACCCAGCCCGAGCGCCGCGCCTTGGCCCGCACCCGGATGCAGTTGCTCGAAGCCTGCAGCTGGGCCCCCCAGCAAATAGCCGACCTGTTGCCGAAAGGTTCAGCATCCGCTGAAGCCGAAGCCTTCGCGACCTACCTGCGGGCGGCGGCAGATTTCTACAGTGGCCGCTTCAGTGAGGCGCACACTGGCTTCATGGCCCTGGTGGCCAATCCCCAGCCATGGTTGAAGGAAGTGAGCAGCTACATGGTTGCGCGCGTTCAACTCAATGCCGCGCAGGAAGGCGCGTTCGATGAGTATGGCAGCCTGAAGCAAAGGGCTGGCGCTCAGTCTTATGCCGCCGCGGAGCAGGCCCTGCAAGGCTACTTGAGCGTCTACCCGGACGGCAGCTACGCCGCCTCCGCCAAAGGCTTGGTGCGGCGCGTACATTGGTTGGCCGGCGAAAAGGCCAAGCTTGCCGGCGACTATGCCGCGCAGCTCACGGCGCCCGCCGCAGCGCAACGCAATGTGTCGCTCGAAGCGTTGATTCAGGAAATCGACACCAAGCTTCTCCCCTCCAGAGACCAGGATTTGCCGGCGCCGCTATTGGCCGCAGTGAATGACCTGATGGGCATGCGTGCTGATGATTCACGCAAGCTTACCCGCGAGCAATTGCTGTCACAGCGCGACGTGCTGGAACAAGTGCCTGGCCTGTTCGAGTACCTTCAGGCAGCGTTCGCGTTTTACACGGACCACGATCCCGCAGCAGCTATCGAGCGACTGCCCACGCAGATGCCAGCGCAGCTCGATTACCTCGCGTTCAGCCAGCAGGCCCTGCGCGGCCTGGCCCTTGAAGCCAAGGGTGAAGGGGGCGCCGCACAGGCGCTGTGGCTCCAATTGATACCCTTGGCACGTCAGCCGCTGCAACGGGAAATGCTCGAACTCGCGCTGGCCATGAGCTATGAGCGGGACGGTGGGTTGGCCAAGGTATTTGCCAGTGACTCCCCAATCAGGTCGGAGCAGGTGCGCTTGATACTACTGGGCAAGGTTGCCGACGCGCCGCTGCTGCGCCAACAAGCCACGCAAGGTATCAGCGAGAAAGAGAAAGCCACGGCACGGTTCGCACTGTTGTACAAGGACCTGTTTCGTGGCGAATACGCGGCGTTTCTCGATGACATGGCCGCTTCGCCGGAAGCACTGGCGCAGGTCAAGCTCGACAGTAGCCTGGGCTATGTCTACGGCAAAAGCTATACGTTGGACCTGTTTCAGTGGTCGGGCGAAAAAGCCGACGCCGGGTACGCCTGCCCGAGCGTGGCCGAGACCGCCGCTATGCTGAAGGTGCGCGCCGATGATCCCAAAGGGTTGAACTGCCTTGGCGAATTGGTGCTGCGCAACGGGTTGGACGGCATGCCGCTGGACCAACGCCCGGAGGCAGACCACCTCGGCGGCACGGAGCCAGGATTCAAAGGCAGAGTGTTCTCCAGGCTGGAGGCGTATCGGGCCGTCATTGCGAACGCACAGGCCAGCCGGGAGGACAAAGCCTATGCATTGTACCGTGCGATCAATTGCTATGGACCGTCCGGCTATAACGGCTGCGGCGGTGAAGACGTGAATCAGCCGGTGCGCAAGGCGTGGTTCAAGCAACTGAAAACGACCTACGGCAACACCCGTTGGGGCAAGTCCCAGCAGTATTACTGGTAATGGCCAGGCAGCTCTGGCCCTGGCTGCTTTGCCTGTTAAGCGGTAGCTGCATCGCCGCGCCGGTGAATGCTGGCGACCACGATGCGTTCTGGCTGTGGAGCGGCGTGAACGCCCAGGCGGTGCTCGCTCAGGCCAGTACGCTGTATGTGCTGCAAGGCCAGATAACGGCGCCGCACGATGAGCGCCAACCTGTAGCGTTCATTGCCCAGGGCATGAGCGTCACCCGACTACCGCAGCCGCGGGTGTGGATCGTGTACCGGGCTCACACGCTTCGCTGGCCGGAGTCGGTGTATCGCAAGCTCCTGGGCCAGGTGCAACGTTGGCAGGCTGCGGGAAGCACCATCGTGGGGGTGCAGATCGACTTCGACGCGCGCACGCGCTACCTCAATGAGTACGTGGCCTTTCTGAAAAACCTGCGCCAGCGCCTGCCAGTGCACTACAAGTTGAGCATCACCGGCCTGCTGGACTGGAGCAGCAACGCCAGCCCCGAATCCATCAGGGAGCTGAACGGCGTGGTCGACGAAGTGGTGGTGCAAACCTATCAAGGTCGGCGAAGCATTCCAGACTATGGCGCCTACCTACCGCGCCTGAGTCGGTTGGGTTTACCGTTCAGGATCGGCCTGATTCAGGGCGGGGAATGGCAAGCGCCTGCCTGGCTGAGCGAGACGCCAGGGTTCCTGGGCTACGTAGTGTTTCTGCTGAACCCTCCCTGACCGGAGGCGATCAGCGCTATGCGCACTCCCTCGCCACCCGTGCAAACCCCGGCGAGAGCAGGCTGCGCTCGTACACGAACACCTTCCCACCCTCTGCGGCCTTGTAAGCGTCGATCACGTTATCGGCGGCAATCGAGCTGGGTACCACGATTCTGTAATTACGCTGGCCCTGGGTAAGGGTAGGGTGGAAAGCATGCTCCTGTAACCGGGGCATGACGCAGGCAGCATAAGCGTCGGGGCTTTTGCTGGTTTGCAGGGCGAGGGTCGGTTCGTTGGGCGCGGAGGCGCAGCCTGTCAGAGCACCAAGGGCAGCCAGGCTGCAGATAGCGAGTGAAGTACGCACGGTGTGAATTCCTGGATCGTTCCTGGCCGGGAGGGCGCGGTAGGGAGTACCGATATTTTCCCGGGCAGCGGAGCGAAGCGGAATGCATCAAGCGTGATGGTGGGTATTGCCAATAGCAATAGTGGCAGCCCGCCTGGCTTACTCCTTCTTCATCAACCCCGCCAGTGCGGCGAACGGGTTGTGCGTGGCTTTGGCAACGGAAGGCGTGCTCAGGGAGCCTTCAGTGAAATACTGCTGATCGGTATAGCGGGCGTGCTCGTTGTCATGACAATACAGGCACAGGAGCTCCCAGTTGGAGCCATCCTGCGGGTTATTGTCGTGATTGTGGTCGCGATGGTGCACGGTGAGTTCGCTGAGGCGCTTGCCGGAAAACTCCCGGGCGCAGCGGCCGCACACGTGGGGGTACATCTTCAGGGCCTTGTCGCGATAACCGCTTTCGCGCTCGCGCTGGTTGTCGGCGAGGATTCGATCGAGCTTGGAGGTATCGGTGGCCATGATGCACCCGTGGTCTGTGTGAGCGGCCATTTTATAGCCCCCGCGCAGGTTGCGCCACGGCCCCGGGCCAATGGTTTGCGCCGAGCATTATTTCTTCTTCTTTCCCTTGAGCGCTTTCAGCCGTTCGCGCGCCCGTTGCACCACGGCGGCGCGCTCTGGGCGCTTGAGGCGTTTCCATGCTTTGATTTCTTCCTTGGAACGACCACAGCCCCGGCAAACACCATCGCTGAGCTTGCACTCCGAGGTGCAGGGGTTTTCGGCGTCTTTGCCCAAGGGGCCTCCAATGCTGTGCTTCGATTGCTCGTAGCGAAGCATACCGCGAAGCGAAGCGTCCCGCCCTGGCCCGGAACAGGTGCGCAAAGCGCACAAGATGCACCTCCGTGGGTCGCCAGGCCGCCAGTGGGGCCTGTGTTCCCGGCTGCCCTGTCACCTGACCACTTGGTCAGCTTTTTGCTTTACACTAGGCGGGCACAATCAACCTCGCGGACGGATCATGCAAAACCTCAATGTGATAATCGCCGGTGCAGGCATGGGCGGGCTGAGCGCGGCGATCGCCCTGCGCCAGGCGGGCCATAACGTACACCTCTACGAGCGCGCGGCAGAGTTGGCACCCATCGGCGCGGCTATTTCCATCTGGCCGAACGGGATGAAGGTACTGCATGCGCTGGGTGTCGGTGAGGCGGTAGAGGCCGTGGCGGGCGATATGCGTGCGATGAGCTATTCCACCCATACGGGCGAGCTGTTGACCCGCTTCAGCCTCGACCCGCTCTACCGCCAGGTGCGCCAGCGCGCGTGCCCCATTGCCCGTGCCGAACTGCAACGGCTGCTGCTGGAGGCGGCGGGGCCGGAGCATGTCACCCTCGGCGTAGGTTGCGAGGGCTACACCGAATCGCAGGAGGGTGTAAGCGTGCACCTGTCCACCGGCGAGTCGGTCCAGGCAGACTTGCTGATTGCTGCGAACGGCACCCACTCGGCGTTGCGCAATACCGTTGCAGGCGAGCGGATCGACCGTCGCTACTGCGGCTACGTGAACTGGAATGGCCGTATCAGGATGGACGCCGCCTTGAGCGACCGGCATGAATGGGCCCAGTTCGTGGGCGAGCACAAGCGGGTGTCGTTGATGCCGATGGGCACCGACGAATTCTACTTCTTCTTCGACGTGCCCTTGCCTGCGGGCACGCCCAACGTGCGCGAGCAATACCGGGAGGAATTACTCGCGCACTTTGCCGGCTGGGCCCAACCGGTACAGCAGTTGATCGACCGCCTGGACCCGGCCGGCATTGCCCGGGTAGAGATCCACGACACGCAACGGGTGCCTCATCTGGCGAGCCAGCGCGTGGCCTTGCTGGGCGACGCCGCCCATGCCATGACGCCGAATATAGGCCAGGGCGGCTGCCAGGCCATGGAAGACGCCTGGGTGCTGGCGCGCAGCCTGGAGGGGGCGAGTTCGGTCCAGGCCGGTTTGCAGCGCTACGAGGCGCAGCGCGCCGACCGCGTTGCCAACCTGGTGCTCAAGGCACGGGAGCGGGCGGCAATCATCCATGGTGAAGACGAGACAGCAACCCAAGCCTGGTACGCCGAGTTGCCAGGGAGTGAAGAGGCGATCATCGCCGGGCTGGTGAAAACCACCGTGGGCGGGCCTTTGGCATAACCCGCCGCAACTTTGGCGCCTGGCTACCGCTGTGCGCCAAGGCCAGGTAGCCAACCCCTTGCGCTGGGCGATGGCCACCCACACAAGTGCTCGCATGGCTCGCGCAATGGCGTTTGGGTAGGGCTACAGGAACGAGTCGCGAGCAGGGCGCAGTTGTGCCTGGATCGCCGCCTTGTCGATCACTGACCACACCCGGCGGATCTTGCCCGCTTCGAACTGATAGAACACGTTCTCGAAAAACCGCACACGCTGCCCGTTCACGGCCATCCCGAACAACTCCCCTGCAGGGGTGCAGTCGAAGGCCAGGCGGCTGGCGATATGGGGCGGCTCGGCAATGAGCAGGGTGGGTTTGAAGCGCAGGTCTGGAATGGCGGCGAAGTCAGCTTCCAGCATGGCGCGGTAGCCTGCCAGCCCAACGGGGGCATCGTTGTATTCCACCTGGGTGTGAACATGCTCGCCCAGCCTGCCCAGGTCCCGTTCGTTGAGGCAGGCCAGATAGGCATGGTAGAGCGTAGGCAACTCGTGTTCAGCCATGGGTGAACCTCGTTGAATTGGCGAGCCTGTTCAGTAGCGTACATCCACTTGTATCGATCGGCCCTCGGCCTGGCGTTCGACGTAACACACGATACGCTTGCCTACGCGCTGGAAGATGAGGTCCAGGCTGCTATCGCCAAAGCCGATGTGTTGCACTTCCAGCCGTGAGATACCAAAAGGCAGTTGGGGACGGGTAATGGTGATCTTGCCCCGCTGCGCATCAATAGAGATACCCAGGCAGGCTTGCAGCAACATGAATACCGAGCCGGCCGCCCAGGCCTGCGGCAGGCAAGCCACAGGGTAGGCGATAGGTGACTCGCCAGGCGCGCGTTCGAAGCCGCAGAACAGCTCTGGCAAGCGCATGTCGAAATGGCTCGCCGCCTCGAAGACACCTCCCAGCAGTCGCACCACGCCGTCATGTAGCCCATAGCGGCCTATGCCCAGCGCGCAGAGGGCCACGTCGTGGGGCCACACCGACCCGTTGTGATAGGACATCGGATTGTAGCGGGCCGCTTCCCGGGCCAGGGTTCGCACGCCCCAACCATTGTGGAAGGCGCTGCCTAGCAGTTGCCTGGCCACCAGTCGGCCCCGTTCAGGCGCGGGCAAGCCTGAGGCCAGCAAGTGGCCTACATTGGAGCCCCGCACACGACACGGCCGGTTTTCACCGTCCAGCGCCAAGGCATAAAAGTGCTGATCCTCCTGCCAGAAATGCCGCTCCACGGCCTGCTGCATGCGCTGCGCCTGCTGGGCCCAGTGCAAGGCAGCGGCCGGGTCGCCTCGGCCCTCGGCGATGTACGCCAGGCTTTGGTAAGCCTCGAAGGCGTAACCCTGGACTTCGATCAGGGAAATGGGCCCCACCGGGCTGTCGCCGTTCTCGTGGAAGATCGAGTCGTGGCTGTCCTTCCAGCCCTGATTGGCCAGGCCGGTGCTCTCACCCCGGGCGTAGCTGATAAACCCGTCGGGGTTGCGACCGGCGTTCTGGGTCAGCCAGCCAGCGGCGGCTTCGAGGTGTGGCCACAGGTTGTCGATGAATGCCCAGTCATCCACTCTGCGCACGTAGGCGCCCGCCAGTGCGATAAACAGCGGCGTTGTGTCCACCCCCCCGTAATAGCGGCCGAAGGGTAGCTCGTTCAGCCGGGACATCTCACCTTGACGGGTTTCATGCATGATCTTGCCCGGCTCGGCGTCCCGGAAGGCCGATGTTTCCTTCGCCTGGTGTTCGGCCAGGTAGCGCAATACCCCGCTCGCGAGGGTGGGATCGAGCCACAGCAACTGCCGCGCGGTAATGATCGCGTCGCGGCCGAACGGCGTGGAGTACCACGGGATGCCTGCATAGGGGTAGGGGCCTGTGGGAAAATCGGCAGTAAGCAAAGCGACGTCGGCGCGGGATTTATCCAGCCAGTTCTGGAACAGCCGGCCAGAAGCAACCAGCCGGGCTCCCTTACGCTGCTTCTTGCGCATCGCCAGCCTGGCCCGCGCGGCGCATGCCCGGTAGTGCTCGCGGCAGGGCGCCTGGCCAACGGGGCCCACCAACACATACAGGGCGCGATCGGCATGGGGCGCCAGGCTTACGTGAAACTCGGCCACGTTTTCAGTGAGCATTGCCGGCGCTTCGGAGAAGCGGATTATGTTGTTGCGAACGTGGTCATCCAGGCCCTTGTAGCTCATGACGACCTGGCCGTCGCTGACCACGGTAGGTTCCAGTGTGCCCCGGTGGGGCCGGGGCGCACCGCGTACCTCGAACATGTCGCGAAAGTCCCCGGCAAAGTGCAGTGCAACGGAAAGCGCCGCGGTCGCATCGCTGTAATTGGTCAGCACGATGCACTCGTGCATGCTGCCTTCCCAGAGGAATCGGCGCCGCTCGATGTGCAGCACCCCTTGCGGCGCGGAAGTTTCCCCGATCACCGGCAGTGGGTGATTGGTGAAATGGGACGTGGAGTAGACGTTGTCCTGGCTGACCGAAGCCGAGAGCAGGCAAGGTTGCTGGCCGGCCACGCTCAGGCGGTAATCCGACAGCACCCGGGTATCCTGATAGAACAGCCCGTCGGCGCCACCGGTGATGTCGCCGAACGAGTTGGTGACCAGAAACATGTCGCCTTCCACCAGAACGTAGTCTTGCTGGCTGCCTGCGCTGTTCATGGGCGTGCGCCTGTGTTCGCGGCCAGCCCGTGGGCGGCCACCCATAAAGGAGCGACGTGGGTAATCTTCATGCGTGCCTCCGACGTAGCATCCAGGGGGGCGTCAGAAGCAAGGTAGGCCGTAATCCGGGACAACGCTGCGCGGCGGTTGCTGCTGGAACGTTCAGGGTGGACTGCGCTCTGCCGCCTATCGTTCAGCGTGCCCGGATCAGCGGTGTCCACCGGCTACGGGCGTGATGAAGAAAATCTGCGCCCAGCCAGTCGGCCCTTGCAGCGGGGCGGTTCAGGTATCCGATCCGGGCTCGGCCGTGGCCCGCTCCGCGCGGCGCGCCCTGCGCTGACGGGGGCTGGGAAGGCGTGGCTGGTCTGCACCGGGGTCGTCGGCGCCTTGGGTGTCCCATTCCGAGCCCTCGGGCAAAGGGGCAGGGCGAGGCGCTGCGGGGTCGGTCTTGCCGAGGCGCCGGCGGCGGAGATCGCCGAACAACACCATGCTGGCGGCGACCGCTGCGATCACTACCAGCACAACCACACCGCCACCTACCTTGTAGCCACGATGATGCGGCCGTGGGCCGTCGTGACTGTCACCCTCGCCGCCCACGGCAGGCCCGGCCGAAATGCCCAGGGCCAGTACAAGGAACGCACATCGGGTTAACGCCTTCATGTCCATAAAAAAACCGCTGATTCCATAGGCTGGCTGATGCTATCCAGCCACTATGCTACCCCGCCGTGTGACAGTTGTCTGGGCCTACGGACGAAGCGCGTAAATAAGGAGAAAACAAGGAGATTGGTTCCCGACCCTTGCCTGCACCGGCCACCCTCGGCTAAATGGACGGCCGCGCGTTATCGTCACAGGAGTTCTCTTGGCCCGTTCTACCGTTACAGAAGCTCAAACCACCGTGGCGCCGGCCGCTGATACCCGCAGCCGTCCCTCGGCGGCGCTCATCGTGTCGCTGCTGCTGGCCATGGTGCTCGGCGCCCTGGACCAGAGCATCCTGGCCACGGCGCTGCCGGCCATTGCCAGCGATCTGCACGGGATCGAAAGCCTGAGCTGGGTGGTCACGGTGTTCATGCTCACCTCCACCATCAGTGCGCCGTTGTACGGCAAGCTGTCGGACCTGTACGGCCAGCGGCCACTGTTCATGCTCAGTATCGGCGTGTTCGTGGCGGCGTCGGTGCTGTGCGGGATGTGTTCGAGCATGGGTCAGTTGATCGCTGCGCGTGGCCTGCAGGGGCTAGGGGCAGGGGGGCTGATGACCTTGTCGCAGATCGTGATCGGGCGTTCGGTCAAGCCCAGCGAGCGTGGACGCTACCAAGGTGTGTTCTCCGCTGCCTTCGCCATCAGCAGTGCCCTGGGGCCGCTGCTTGGTGGGTTCATCACCTCCAACCTGAACTGGCGCTGGGTGTTTTTCATCAACCTGCCGCTGGGCGCGCTGGCCATGGCAGGGCTGTTCCGTAACCTTCCCGCGTTGCAGCGTCAGGCCCAGGTGAGTGTGGATTATGCCGGGGCGGTGGTACTCGGCGTTGCCACGTCGGCGTTGCTGTTGCTGACCCACGCGTACTCGTTTTCCGCCGAGGGCGGCGTGGCCATCCCGCTGGGCCTGGGCGTGCTGGCACTGGCTGGGTTCGCCCTGCTGTACCGGGTAGAGCGCGCCGCCACCGCGCCTATCATCGACCCGGCACTGTTTGCCAATCGTCGCTTTACTGTGGCGATCTGCGCCATGGCCGCCATGGCCTTCGCCATGATGGGTTCGTTAGTGTTCATGCCGCTGTATTACCAGGCGGTGCTGCATCAAACCCCTACAGAGTCAGGGTTCATGACCCTGCCGCAGGTGGTGATGATGGTCATCAGCTCCTTTGTGGGCGGGGCTATTTCTACACGCCGGCAGAATTTCGTGAACCTGCTGTTGGTAGGCGTGGCGCTCGAATGCCTGGGGCTGTGCCTGCTGTTGGCCTTTACCCGCGCCGGCATGAGCGCGCCGTGGTTCTTCCTCACCATGGGCGTACTCGGCCTGGGCATGGGCGTAGGCATGCCCAACGCCACGGTGCTGGTGCAGAACGCGGTTGCACCGTCGGTGATGGGCGCGGCAACCGCGGCGTTGACGTTCTGCCGTTCGCTGGGCGCTGCGGTAGGGGTGGCCACTGCCGGCGGCATCATGAGCTACATCCTGGCGCGCGGCGCGGCGGGGTTGCCGATATCGCTGTCGAGCGTGCAGTTGGGCGATGCGCAAGCCTTGACCGCAGTGCCTGCCGATCAGTTGGAGCAGGTAACCGAGCTGTACCGCAGTGCAATCAACGCCAGCCTGTTCGCCGGTGCAATCGTGATGGGCATCGCCGTGCTGCTGGTGGCCTACCTGGCTTGCCGCGATCGTGGTGTGGCGCGGCAAACGGCTTGAGCAGGGATTCATCGTGGGTTGGCGACAATTTGCTAACCTAGCGCCCGTATGTCCGACAAAGGATTGCCCGCCACGATGCCAGCCCCTGATGGTTTACCCCGCAACAAGCTGATCCCCGCCGTTATCGCCGTATGCCTCGCGGTAGGCATGGCGACGCTGGACACTGCCATCATCAACACTGCCCTGCCTACCGTTGCCGGTGGGATCGGCGCCACGCCCGCCTCGGTAATCTGGGTAGTGAACGCCTATCAGTTCGCCATGGTGGCGACGCTGCTGCCGTTTGCCTCGCTCGGTGAAGTGCTGGGGCCGCGGCGGGTGTACCTGGGCGGCTTGCTGGTATTCGTGGTGGCCTCGCTGTTCTGCGGGCTGGCGTGGTCGCTGCCCAGCCTGGCGATCGCCCGGGTGGTTCAAGGGCTGGGCGCAGCGGCGTTGATGAGCGTGAACGCCGTGCTGCTGCGGCATATCTACCCATTCGCCCGGTTGGGCCGGGGGATGGGCATCAACTCTCTGGTGGTGGGGCTGGCGTTTACCCTCGGGCCGACGTTGGCATCGGCAATTCTGTCGTTTGCCAGCTGGCATTGGTTGTTTCTGATCAACGTGCCCCTCGGGCTGCTCGCCATGTGGATGGCCAGCCGCAACCTGCCCCTGATCGAGCCCGCCAGCCATCCCTATGATCGTACCGCTGCGGTGTTGTGCTCGGGTTTGTTCGGTTTCACGGTGCTGGCGCTCAGCTCGGGGGTACAGGGCGGGCACGGGCTGATGATCGGCGCCGAACTGGCCGTCGCCCTGATCTGCGGTGTGTTGCTCGGGCGGCGCCAGGCCGGCCATCCGGCGCCCATGCTGGCGGTGGACCTGTACCGCCTGCCGGTGTTCGCGCTGTCGTCGCTCACCGCGGTGTGCGCGTTCTGTACCCAAGGGCTGGCGTTCGTGGCGCTGCCGTTTCTGTTGCAGGAGCAGTTGGGCCACAGCCAGGTGGCCACGGGTTACCTGATTACTCCATGGCCGGCTGTGGTGGCAGTCATGGCGTTGATTGCCGGGCGTTTGTCGGACCGCATTGCGCCAGGCCTGCTGGGCGGCCTCGGGTTGCTGGTACTGAGCCTGGGCATGGGCGCGCTGGCCTTGCTCGAGCCTGGCGCGAGCGCGCTGGACATTGGCTGGCGAATGGCCGTTTGCGGTGCCGGATTCGGCTTCTTCCAGTCGCCCAACCTCAAGGCCCTGATGACCAGCGCACCGGTGTCGCGCAGCAGTGGGGCGAGCGGGGTAGTGGCGTCGTCGCGGCTGGTGGGGCAAACCCTGGGGGCTGCCCTGGTCGCTTTATGCTTCCACCTGTTCAGCAGCGCCGGTGCCCAGCTGTGCCTGTGGCTGGGCTGTGGTTTCGCGCTTGTGGGCGCCGTGGCCAGCGGTGCCAGGTTGTATGCCGTACCCGGCGGTTCACGCGCCTGACGCGGGGGGGCGGGCGTTCCGCTCGGCCACCAGTCCGCGCAGGATCAGCCGCGTTTGAGTGAACAGCAGATCGCGCACCTGCAGCATCCGGGCGTGGTTGATTTCGTCCCAGCCCATTGCGCTCAGCACTTGCAGGCGCATCACCCGAAACACCATGCCCTGGCTGATGATCGAGAACGAGTGCAGTACGGTTCGCTCGTCGTCCACGGCATAGCCCGACAACCGCGCGATGATTTGCCGGCTAAGGCCACCGATACGCTGGTTGAAACTTTCGTCCAGCATCCGGAACGCCGCCGGTGGCCCTTGACCTGCCTGCTCGCGCGCCATGAACAACCGCCATTGCGCGGCGTGCGGGGTGTCCTGGATGAAGGACACAAACCCCCCCAGCATGCCGAGCAGCGCGTCGATCAGTTGTTCGTCTTCCACCCGTGGATCGCCCAGCGCGGCGCTGGCTGCGGTAACCGCCTCGCCTAGCTGTTCCTTCATGCGGTCCAGGATGAAGCCCATGCAGGCGAGGTACAGGCCTTCCTTGTTGTCGAAGTAATACTGCAATGCCGGGGCATTGACCCCGGCTTCGCTGGCGATTTCGCGGGTGGAAGCGCCTTCGTAGCCCCGTTCGCCGAATACACGCACTGCCGCGTGAATCAGCCGGGCGCGGGTTTCCTCGCCCCGTTGATAGCCGCCCTCGGCGGCAGGTTTATGTCGTGCCATGGCATCCGGCCTATGCAAAGGTATCGGCGCAAAATATATCAATTGACAAAAATTTGCCCAGCCTTGATTTTATTCCGACTGGAATATTTTGGAGTCATGCATGTCTGCCGAGCAGTCATTGGGCGCGCAACACCGCCTTGCGCCCACAAGCCCCGCGCCTGGTAACGCACGCACGTCCCGGGGCAAGCGCGTACTGCGGGTGCTTGCGCTGATCGCGTTGTTGGCAGCCGCGGGGTGGGCCGGTTACTGGTGGCTGGAGGGGCGTTTCTTTGAAAGCACTGATGACGCCTACCTGCAGGCGGACAGCCTGACCGTTGCGCCGAAAATCAGCGGCTATGTGGCCGAGGTGTTGGTCAAGGACAACCAGGCAGTGCATGCCGGCGATGTTGTCGCGCGGCTGGACGCCCGTAAATACCAGGCCGCGCAGGACGAACGCGAGGCGACCGTGGCCTCCCGCGAGGCGGATGTGGCCAGCGCGCAGGCCCAGCTTGCGCAGCAGCAGGCGAGCGTGGGTGAAAGCCAGGCCCAGTTGGCTGGCGCCCAGGCCGACCTCAAGCATGCCCGTGCGCAGGTGGCCCGGTATGCGCCGCTCACACGTTCCGGCGCTGAAACCGAAGAACACCTGGCTGACCTCAATAACGAACTGGCCCGCGCGCTGACCACCGTGGCGGCCCGGGAAGCGGCCCTGCGCTCGGCACAAGCCCGGGTGGGCACGTTGCAGGCGCAGCTCAAGCAAGCCCGCGCCCAGTTGGCGGTGGCCCAGGCAAGCGGAGAGCAGAGCGGCCTGGACCTGGCGGACGTTGAGTTGCGCAGCCCGGTGGACGGTCGCGTGGCCGACCGCGCGGTGCGGGTGGGGCAGTTCGCTCAACCGGGCACCCGCCTGATGACCATCGTGCCGCTACAAGCGATTTACCTCACGGCCAATTTCAAGGAAACGCAGATCGGCCACATGCGCCCGGGCCAGGCCGTCACGGTGAAAGTGGATGCGCTACCTGGCCAGCCCTTGCACGGCCATGTGGACAGCCTGGCCCCGGGCACCGGCGCGCAGTTCGCGCTGCTACCGCCCTCCAATGCCACGGGCAACTTCACCAAGATCGTGCAGCGGGTGCCGGTTCGCATTCAGCTGGACATCCCGGACAGCCTGAAAGATGTGCTGGTGCCGGGGTTGTCCGCCACGGTCGACGTGGACCTGCGCAGCGGTGCCCAAAGCGGTTCGGACGGGCGCCATGGCTGAGGCGCCCACCCCGGCGGCCAACGCGTCGCTTACCGACTGGATCGCCGTGATTGCCGGCTCGCTCGGCGCCCTGCTGGCCACGCTGGATATCTCCATTACCAACTCGGCGCTGCCGCAGATCCAGGGCCAGATTGGCGCCACCGGCACCGAAGGCACCTGGATCTCCACCGGCTACCTGATGTCCGAGATCGTGATGATTCCGCTCGCGGCGTGGCTCACCCGGGTATTCGGGCTGCGCCGCTTCCTGATTGCCACGGCGGCGCTGTTCAGCCTGTTTTCCATGTATTGCGGGCTGTCGAGCAGCCTCACCATGATGATCATCGGCCGCATCGGCCAGGGCTTCGTTGGCGGGGCAATGATCCCTACCGCGCAAACCATCATCCGCACGCGTTTGCCGGCGCACCAACTGCCTATCGGCACCACGCTGTTTGGTCTCACCGTGTTGCTGGGGCCACTGCTGGGCCCGGTGATCGGAGGATGGCTGACCGAGAATATCGACTGGCGCTGGTGCTTCTTCCTCAACCTGCCCATCAGTGTCGCGCTGATTGCGCTGCTGTGGACCGGGCTGGCACCGGAAAAGGCCGATGCGCGGCAGTTCTTCGAAGCCGATTGGCGCGGTATTGCAGGGCTGGCGCTGGGGCTGAGCTCGCTCACCGTGGTGCTGGAGGAAGGGCAGCGTGAGCGTTGGTTCGATTCGGGTCTGATCTGTTCACTCACGGTGTGCACCTTGGTGGGTTTCGCCCTGGTAGCCTGGGGGCAATTGAGCGCCAGCCGTCCGATCCTGCGCTTGCAGCTGCTGGCCAATCGCAGCTTTGGCAGTGTGCTGTTCATCGGCACCGTGATCGGGGCCGGGCTGTACGGTACCGCGTACCTGGTGCCGCAGTTCCTCGCCACCCTGTCGGGCTATAACGCCGAGCAGGCCGGCGGCATCATGTTGCTGTCGGGCTTACCGGCCTTTCTGTTGATGCCCTTGCTGCCGCGCATGCTTAAAGTCCTGGACCTGCGGCTGCTGGTGGGGGCGGGCTTGTTGATCTACTGCGCCAGTTGCCTGTGCGACGTTTACCTCACGGCCGAAAGCGTAGGGCATGACTTTTACGCCTCCCAGCTGCTGCGAGGCTTTGCGCAGATTTTGGTAATGATGCCGCTGAGCCAGTTATCCATGGGCAGCGTGGCGCCCCGGGATGCCGGTGACGCCGCCGGGCTGTACAACATGGCGCGCAACCTGGGCGGGACTATCGGGCTTGCCCTGATCGGTGTGCTGGTGGACCGCCGCAACCATTTTCACGACGCAGCCATTCGCGAATCGGTCAGCGCTAATAGCCCGTTGGCGCAGGACCAGTTGGCAGCCCATGCCGCCGGTTTCCTCGCGCAGGGAGGGGACCCTGCCTTCGCCCAACTGCAGGCGCTGGGACAGTTCGCCAATGACATTGCCCGCCAGGCATCGGTCATGACGTTCAATGATGCGTTCCTGTTGCTGGGGTTGGTGATGCTCGCCTGTGCGCCGTTGGCTTTCATTCTCAAGGGGCGCCCGGCGCCCGTGGTGGTTCGTTCATGATTCGACGGCTGGTTTTACCCTTGGTGCTGATTGCCTCGGGCGGTTGTACCGTGGGCCCGGATTACCAGGGGCCACCTTTGCTGGCTGACAGCACGTTGGCCGCGGCGCGCTTGCCGCATGCACCGTCGGCCGTGGAGAGCGCGCCGACAACTGCCCGCTGGTGGGAAGGGCTGGGCGACCGGCAGCTCGATGGGCTGGTTGAAACCGCCCTTCGGCGAAGCCCGGACGTAGCCTCAGCCGAGGCGCGCCTGCGGCAGAGCCGGGCAGGGTTACGCGGGGAACAGGCCAGCGGCCGGCCGAAGGTAAGCGCGGGCGCCACAATGCTGCGTATGCGATCGCCCGACACCAGCGCCTTGGGTACCGGCGACGGGCGTGGGCCGCTGAGCCTGTACCTGGCCAACTTCGATGCCAGCTGGGAAGTGGACCTGTTCGGCGGCACACGCCGCGCCGTCGAAGCGGCCAGCGCCAGTTCCCAAGCCAGCGAGGCACAGCTGGCTGACGTACAGGTAAGCCTGGCAGCGGATGTCGTGCAGGCCTATGTGGACCTGCGGGACCGACAAACCCGCCTGGCCTTGGTCGAGGCGTCCAGCACCAGCGAAGACCAGGCTTTGGAGCTTACCCGCCAGCGCCGTGAGCGCGGTGTGGCGTCGCAATTGCAGCTGGAGCAAGTGCTCACTCAGGCGGACACCACGCGCGCGCAACGCCTTCCGCTACAGGCCGACATCATCGAAGCCCTTGACCGCTTGGCTGCCCTCAGCGGCCTGGAACCAGGAGAACTGGACGCGCAACTGGGTGCCGCGCGGCCTTTGCCCCAAGTGCCGGCCAGCGTGCCTCAGGCCGACCCCGCTGCCCTGCTCAAGTCGCGGCCGGACGTACGTGAGGCGGAACGGCAGTTGGCATCACGCCAGGCACAGATCGGCGAGAAAACCGCCGACTGGTTTCCCAAGCTAAGCCTGTACGGCAGCCTGGGGTTCAGCGCGGGGGACCCCTCGCACCTGGCACGCTCGGATAATGCCACCTGGCTTGCAGTGCCACGGCTGACCTGGAACGCGCTGGATTTTGGCCGGGTAGCAGCTTCAGTAAATGCTGCCGAGGCGGGACGCGACGAAGCCCTGGGGCACTATCGTGGCGTTGTGCTGGAGGCGTTGCGCGATGCTGATACCGCACTGGCTCGTTACGGTCACCAGCGGCAGAACGTGGTGCTGCTGCGAGACATCGAAGCATCGGCCACGCGCGCCGCGACCTTGACCGGCGAGCGCTACCACGCGGGCACCGCCAGCACGCTGGACTGGCTGGACGCTGAACGTACGCGCTATCAGGCCGAGCAGAACCGTGTGGCCGGCGATGCCCAGTTACTCAAGGATTTCACCGCCCTGCATAAGGCGCTGGGGCTGGGCTGGACGCTGTAGCGGCGCGGCATGTGAACTCCGGCACTAAGTTGAAACACCGCGCGCGGCGGATGATCCAAGGGTGATCGGGCGCGGCAATCAAGCAGCCGTAGCCCTTCACAGGGGGAACCTATGGAGATGCCTGAAGCAGTATTCGAAGACCTCGAAGCCACTGTGACCTACTTGCTGGACCATAAGCTCTACCTGGCCACTGCCGAGTCTTGTACGGCCGGGTTGATCGCTGCGGCGCTGGGCTCGGTTCCTGGTGGTGGCAAGGTAATGGAAAGCGGTTACGTGGTGTATTCGCCTACCGCCAAGCACCGTTTGCTGGGCGTGTCGGCACAAACCATTGATCGGTTCGGGCTTACCAGTGAGGAAGTAAGCCGGGAGATGGCATTGGGCGCGCTGCGCGACAGCGAGGCCAATGTGGCGGTGGCCACTACCGGCGTGGCTGGCCCGGACCCTATGGACGATATACCGCCTGGCACTGTGTGCTTTGCCTGGGCATTCGGGGTGGGTGGCAAGGCCGCGTTGTTTTCCCGCACCGAACGGTTCTCAGGCGACCGCCAAGAGGTGATTCGCCAGGCCGCTTGCCATGCATTGGCTGCGCTCAAAGGCTTCCACCAACGTGCCCAGGCCGGCGAAACGGATTAGCGAGGGGGAGGGCAGGCAAACGAAAGCCGCCCGAAGGCGGCTTTCTTCACACGCTACCACTTACTTCTTGAGCGCGCCCAGCTTGCCCAGATCAGCCCCGGTCATCGGGTCTGCATCAGGGTTGGAAGCGGTACGCAGCTTCATGGCTTCTACCACTTCCAGATCTTGCGGGGGCAGGTCTACAGTTGCCAGGCCATCGCCGCCGTCTACGGCCGGGGTGGCTTCGCGTACTTCCCAGGTATCCACCGCATTCTCGCCAGTGTTCCAAGGGCCTTTCATGTCGTCGCCTTGCGACATGTTGAAGTACACCGATGCAAACTCAGGCTTGGGTGGCAGCTTGCCTTGAGGGAAGTTAGGTTGAATGGCGTGCAGCGCCTTCTCGAACGACATCTGGTGAGCCACTTCACGAGTCATCAGGAAGCCCAGCGCATCGCGGATGCCCGGATCATCTGTCACATTGATCAGCCGCTCATACACAATCTTGGCCCGTGCTTCAGCGGCGATGTTGGAACGCAGGTCGGCGGTAGGTTCGCCGATGGTGTCCACATAGGCTGCGGTCCAGGGCACACCGCCCGAGTTGATCAGCGCGGCGCCACCGCCATACAACAGGCTGGTGATATGAGAGTCGTTACCCGCCCCGGTGAGCGAGCGATAAAGTTCACCCTCTTCCTGTACACCTTCGGCCAACTGGCCGCGCGCACCTTTGTTCAACATCACAATGATGGAACCAATGATTTCAAGGTGGCTAAGTTCTTCGGTGGCAATGTCGTACAGCATATCTTTACGACCTGGATCTTCCTCGGTCACTGCCTGGGTGAAATAACGCATGGCAGCCGCAAGTTCCCCTTGGGCGCCCCCGAATTGTTCGAGCATCAAATTGGCCAGGCCTGGGTTAGGCGCGGCAACACGTACGGTATACTGCAGACGCTTGTTATGTATGAACATACTTTCGTCCTCGGTTCGTCACGGGTTTGAAAAAGGTTCAATTACAGGTCGTTGCCTGGTTCCCCTTCTGTGGCATCGCGCAGCTCATGGCTGCTTGTGCCGTACTCCAGGCTTCGCTTCAGCAGGCCAACTACTTACCTAATCTTTAGCGTCCCAGTGTTTGTAACTTTCTTTCATAACCAAATCGTCAATCTCTTGGTTACATGGATATAGGGAGCTATCGAGGGCGATGGTTCATTTAAAAAACCTATCGTGGCGATGCAAGTGCTCAATGAAATGGGACGAACGCAGGCAGCGCGGGGGTCTACAGCTTTTTGCAGGCAAAAAAAAGCCTGTCCGAAGACAGGCCAAAGTAGTGTTGCGTTGAATTCGAGGAGCATCAGCCTTTGGGGTTGTGCTCGATGGCCAGCTTATAGAAGGTAGCGGCGCCGCCTTCGGTGGCATAGCCAGTGTTGTCCTGGGTGTACACGCCAGCCTTGAAGTACAAATCCTGCGAAGCCCAGCTGGTGGCAACCTTGGTACCCCATTGGAAGCCTGCTGCATTGACCGTCAGGCTCCCCGTAGGCGTCAGGTGAATGGTGTAGGTGAAGCGCTGGTTCATCGGCACCTTTTCGGCTACGGTGATCACTGCTGGTTCCGAGTCCGGGGTAGCGCGGAACTTGGCAACGACGTTCCCCAGGCGGCTTGCGTCTTTCCATTGGTATTCAAGCTTGAGCATCGGCTCGGTGCTGCCGTTGCAGTGAATCTGTCCGATCACGATCTTGCCCGTGGAAGGCACCTGGTTCACCGCCACGGCGGCGCGCAGCATATTGTCCGCAGCGGTGTATTTCCAGTTGTTCAGGCTACCGTTAGCCTTGGTTTCGCGCAGTTCGGTACGCGGATACTTGGCGCTTTTGGTCGTGGTGCCGGTTACCGGGGCCCAGAAGAACAGGGTATCGCCCGATTTGAAGAAGCCGTCGGTGTAGCCGCTAGCCAATTTGGGGGTGTCGATGGTGATGGCCGGGCTGCCAACGGGGATGCTCAGGTTCCAAGTGTCCAGTGCGATCATGAAACAACTCCAATACGTAACAAGGGGCCGGTAAGCACGCTGCTCACCATCTGGTTACTTGTTGTTTCGGCAATGGTCGCCAAGGCTAAAGGGCCCGTATTCAAGGGGTTTCGCCAGATTTTCGGCTTAACCCCGTCACTGATAGCCTTATGCCTTCAATCCGCAAGGCAATAGCACTATGCCATCTATCAGTCTTTTCAAGGGTTTGCGCTGGATCCTTGGCGTCTATAAATTGGCGCTCGCGTTGATTTAACCGTCGTCATCCAGAATTTATTAATTCAGGAGCCGACGAGCGGTCATAAAATTATCCGGTTTTGCTGCAACTCACCGCTTCGTTAACGGTCCCGCGTAGGCGGTTGTGGTCAAAATGCCATCAATACTGGCCAAATAGCATAAACCGCCAACGTTCAGTTTAGCCGACGAACGGTCAAGCGCTGAAAGCGCCCGCACTTATTGGGCTGCAATGACTTGGCGGTTTTCAGGCGCCAATCGCAAGGCGTGCCATCATTAACAATTTTGATTCATCTATATATAAAGCGGCCGCCCCGCTTAGCGCCAGGATGGTGCTAGGTTTTATCCGCACTCGGCACACCGACGTGTGATGTGCCGAATCACTGGTAACGCCTGACATGATCGATCTCTCCACCTGGAACCTCAGCATCCCCGTGGGCTCACCCGCCAAAACCATCGAAACCCCTGCACTGGTGAAAGGGTACAAGGACAAGTATTTCCGCAAGGACGGCAGCAAGCTCTATTTCTGGGCGCCAGTGACCGGGGCTACTACCGCAAGCGCCAAATACCCTCGCAGTGAGCTGCGCGAAACCTACGCTGACGGCTCCCTGCGCAACTGGAAATACACCGAAGCGGATAATTACCTGCGCGCCAAGCTCTCCGTGAACAAGGTGCCGTCCAGCGGCAAAATCGTTATCGGGCAGATCCACCAGTACAACAGCAACGACCCGCTGCTCAAGGTCGAGTATCAGTACATGGATGACGATCGGCTGGGCAATATCGTGGCCAAGCTGCGCAAGACACCTAGCCAGGATGACCCCACGGTAATCACGATCGCCAAGAAGGTGCCGTTGAACGAAGCCTTCTCTTACGTGATCACCCTGACCAAGGGCGGCAAGCTGAGCGTGGTTGCCGCCAACTACGGCTGGAACACCGAGCTGAGTTCCAAATGGAAGGAAAAGCCGCTGTACTTCAAGGCCGGGGTGTACACCCAGGATAACTCTGGCTACAGCAAGGAAGGCGGCCGGGTCACCTTCGAGAACCTGTCGGTTTCCCATAAGCACAAAAGCTGACCCACGCGCCGGCCCGCCGGCAAATGAAAGGCTGGTGAAAGCTTCGTGAAAGCCTTTGCCTTTAGCCTTGCGCGCGCTGGCGGCCGGCCAGCCGATTACAGGCATCCCTGTCGATCGGGAAGCCCTGCGCGCGCGGTGCAGGCCTCATTATCGTGGAAGTGAATATGTTGAAGAAAGCAAGCGGGGCGGTGCTGGCCCTGGCCGTTTCGATCGCCAGTGGTTCCGCCCTCGCGGCCGAGGCAAAGCGGGTAGATGTGCTGCTGATCGGTGGCGGCATCATGAGTTCCACTCTCGGCATCTGGCTCAACGAGCTGGAACCGGGCTGGACCATGGAAATGGTCGAACGCCTTGATGGCGTGGCTGAAGAAAGCTCAAACGGCTGGAACAACGCCGGTACCGGCCACTCCGCGCTGGCAGAGCTGAACTACACCCCGGAAGACAAGAACGGCCACGTCGAGATCGCCAAGGCGGTGGAGATCAACGAAGCCTTCCAGATCTCCCGCCAGTTCTGGTCGTGGCAGGTGCGTAACGATGTGCTGAAGAACCCGCGCTCGTTCATCAACTCCACGCCGCACATGAGCTTCGTATGGGGCGACGACAACATCGCTTTCCTGAAAAAGCGCTACGAAGCGTTGAAAGCGAGCCCGCTGTTCGCCGGCATGCAGTATTCCGAAGACGCCGCCCAGATCAAACAGTGGGTGCCACTGATGATGGAAGGCCGCGATCCGAAGCAGAAGATCGCCGCCACCTGGTCGCCAATCGGTACCGACGTGAATTTCGGCGAGATCACTCGCCAGTTCGTTGGCCACTTGCAGGCTCAGCCGGGCTTTTCGCTCAAGCTGTCCAGCGAAGTGGAAACCATCAAGCGTAACGACGATGGCAGCTGGCACGTCGAGTACAAGAACCTGAAAGACGGCACCGTCAGCGAAACCGACGCGCGCTTCGTGTTCATCGGCGCCGGCGGCGGCGCGCTGCACCTGCTGCAAAAGTCGGGTATCCCTGAAGCCAAGGAATACGCAGGCTTCCCGGTAGGCGGCTCGTTCCTGGTCACCGACAACCCTGGCGTTGCCGAGCAGCACCTGGCCAAGGCCTATGGCAAGGCTTCTGTCGGCGCGCCCCCGATGTCGGTGCCACACCTGGACACCCGCGTGCTGGATAGCAAGCGCGTGATCCTGTTCGGGCCATTCGCAACCTTCTCCACCAAGTTCCTGAAGAATGGCTCGTACCTGGATCTGCTCACCAGCACTACACCACACAACGTATGGCCAATGACCAAGGTGGGCATCGAGCAGTACCCGCTGGTGGAGTACCTTGCTGGCCAGCTGATGCTCTCGGACGAGGACCGCTTCAACGCGCTGCGTGAATACTTCCCGAACGCCAAAAAGGAAGACTGGCGCCTGTGGCAAGCCGGCCAGCGCGTACAGATCATCAAGCGGGACGAAGAGAAGGGCGGCGTGCTCAAGTTGGGTACCGAGGTTGTAAGCTCCGCCGATGGCAGCATCGCCGGCCTGCTGGGCGCATCGCCAGGTGCCTCGACCGCCGCGCCGATCATGCTCACCGTGCTGGAGAAGGTGTTCAAGGACAAGGTTGCTACGCCTGCCTGGCAGGAAAAGCTTCACCAGATCGTGCCCAGCTATGGCACCCACTTGAACGACAGCCCTCAGCGCGTGGCCGAGGAATGGGCCTACACGGCCAAGACCTTGCAACTGGCGACCCCGCCGGCCATTGAGCAAGCGACCGCCGCAGCACCGGCTGCCGCAGCACCGGCCGGCAGCGCTCCAGCAGCTCCAGCCGCCGCAGCGCCGGCTGCAGACATCGCGCTGTGACGCACTATCCGGCGGGGCTGCATCCCTGATGCCTCCGCCGGGCCTTTCATTCCCCGTTCACGCCTCGCCGGCGTGGCGGGCGACTATCGACTCCCCAATCGCGTAAAACTGCCCGCCTGCCACGTAGTGAAGGCTGCGCAGCGCAGGGTCAGCTTCTTCGAACTTCCAATGCCCGTCGCGGAATACCCGGCTGTCTGCCCAGGCGCCTGTCACCTGCGCAATGAACAGGTCATAGGTGATTTGGTTATGTGGCTCCGGTATCAGTGTGCAAGCCAACCAGGCGCAGCAGCCCTTCACGAATGGCTGGTCATGCCCCTCGAACGCCTGCACGGTCACACCACACCGGTCGAGCTTGGAAGGGTCATCGTTCAGCGACCGGTTACCCACGTCATGGGTAAGCTGGGCCTGCGCAGCGGTCGGTACCTGTATCACAAAGCTTCCCGCCTGCTCTACGAGGCTGCGCGTGCGCGTGCTTTTGTCCAGTACCACCGTGAGCTTGGGCGGGTCGAAATCCAGCGCGCATGCCCAGGCCGCAGCCATCACATCGTCTACCCCGTCATGCCGGGCAGACACCAGCACGGTTGGCCCATGGTTGAGCAACCGATAGGCCTTTTCCAGCGGCACAGGGGCAATGTAATCGTTCATTCATAGTCCTCGGGCTGTTTCCAAGCAGGGGTGTGACTACTTTCCAAACAGTTCGATCCGCCAGCCAGCCCCCTGAGGCAGCCAGCCGTGTGGGAGCCCTGTTCATCAACGGGACCAAATTCGTTCGAACTGCCGCTTGTTTGGCGCCTCTACACAGTCAAGGCCTGGATAACCGCAGGCGCTTATCAGGAGAGCGACATGGATAACTATCACGTCACTAAAGCCGGCGACCATTGGGAACTGAAAAAAGAAGGTGCCGCCCGAGCTTCCCGCACCGCGCCCACCAAGGACGCCCTGATGGAAGAGGCCGCCACGTTCCTGGAAGGCAAGACCGCCTCGCTCAAGATCCACAAGGGCGACGGCACCATTCAGGAAGAGCGCACCTACCCGCGTAGCGCTGACCCGCGGCGCAGCAAGGGCTGATCACCGCCGGTCTGGCAATCGTCAACCCAACGAAGCCGGGCCGACAGCACCGGGGTCTGCTCTTGTAGCCCTTATCAGTGGGCATTGACCCGACTCAAGCCAACCTGGAGGACATCAACATGGCATCGGTACAAGACAACTTGCTCGATTGGCTCAAAGACGCGCACGCCATGGAGCAGCAAGCGGAAAAAATGCTCACCGCGCAGGCTGAGCGCCTGGAGCATTACCCGGACCTCAAGCAACGTATTCAGCAGCACATCGAAGAAACGCGCTGGCAGCAGGGAATCGTCGATGGCGCGATCAAACGCCTGGGCGGTAGCCCGTCGACGCTCAAGGACATCGGCGGCAAGCTGATGGCGTTCGGTCAGGCAATGGCTGGCATGACCATGCCCGACGAAGTGATCAAGGGTTCGATGAGCGGGTATGTATTCGAAAATCTCGAGATCGCGACGTATACCGTGATCATTGCCGCTGCCAAGGCTGCTGGCGATAACGTAACGGCTACGGAGTGCGAGAAAATCCTGGAGCAGGAAAAAGCCATGGCGCAGTGGATTCTGGAGCACTTGGCGCCGACCACCCAGCAATTCCTCGGGCGGTCGGAACACCCGGACCTCGAAGCCAAGCGCTAAAGGACGCGGGGAGCTGGTGCCGGCATTACATGGCCGCGCGCACAGCCTTGCACTGGGCGCAGCCGCACCGCTTGCTGGTGCGGCTGCGGAAATAGAACGATGCGGCTTCTGCGGCGTTCACCGATTCCTGTTCGGCAGCCGCCTGTTCAGGTTCGCTGGGGCGAGCGAGCCGGGCCATCACGCCATCGCTCAACAGGTTCATCAAGCTCTTGTGCGCCTGGGTGTAAGAACCTACGAAATTGTTGTGTTCCATTGCGCGCCCTCCGGCGTATCTGCAAACCCCCGCGGCAGCCTGACAGGCCACCCCTCACGCTGGGCTCGTTAACGCTATCGGCTTGCTCTGTGCGCGCTTGAATGCCGCCGATCAAAGCGTGTGATTGAGATATGCTCTGGGCGCGAGCCAGCCCGCAAATACGTTTCACTGCCAGTAGAGGCCTATGCCGTATCCCATCGAGAAAAAGCTGGTCATCGGCGTTGCCTCCAGCGCGTTGTTCGACCTGTCCGAGTCCCATCAGGTGTACTTGAGCGAGGGCGTGGAAGCCTATCGGCTGCACCAGCAGCGCAATGTGGACGAGCCGTTCGCAAAGGGCGTGGCCTTTCCTTTCATCCGGAGGTTTTTGAGTATCAACCGCTGGTTCGCGGCCGAGTCGCCGGTAGAGGTGGTGTTGTTGTCGCGCAATTCACCGGAAACCGGGGTGCGGGTATTCCGTTCCATTCGCCACTATGGCCTGGACATCAGCCGCGCCGCCTTCATGACCGGCCGCTCGCCCCACGAATACATTCCTGCGTTCAATGCGTCGCTGTTTCTCAGCGCGAATGAAGGCGACGTGCAGCGGGCGATCGACGCCGACTATCCTGCCGGGGTTGTCTTGCCCTCGAAGGTATTCGATGACGAAATCGACACCGAGCTGCGTGTGGCTTTTGACTTCGATGGGGTGATTGCCGACGACGAGGCCGAGACCGTGTTCAAGCGCAACCTGGACGTCGCAGAATTTCAGACCTACGAAACCGAGAAGCGCGCCATTGCCCATCAGCCCGGGCCCCTGGCTGACCTTTTTCGCAAGCTGGCGTTCTTGCAGCAGCTTGAAGAACAGCGTTTGAACGAGGATCCGGCCTACCGCAAAATCCTGCGTATCGCGATCGTGACGGCGCGAAATGCTCCTTCCCATGAGCGCGTGGTTACCACCTTGAACAGCTGGGGCGTGTCGCCGGATGAGTCGTTCTTTCTAGGCGGCATGGAAAAGTCGCGCGTGCTGTCGGTGCTCAAACCCCACATGTTTTTTGATGACCAGCGCAGCCATCTGGCGTCGGCCGCCGGGAATATCCCCATGGTGCATGTGCCGTTCGGCATTGCCAACAAGCCAGGGTAACCTTGTGGATCAGCCGCAGTGGGCGTGGCGGGCAGTGTTGGCGTTGGCCGCGGGAGTGTGGAGCAGCGCACGCAACCAATCCCGCACGTCGGCGATGGAGCCCGGCGAACGGTCAGGGCCGAACAGCTCGCGGGCCAGCGGTTCGCTCAAGCCGAAGTACGCGCACACGGCCTCCCAGCCCTTTGCCAGCCGCGCATGGGCCCGCGCCGTACCGGCGATGCGAGTGCACGGTTCCAACCCGTCAAGGTAGAGGCCCTCGAACCGGGCATCCAGGCAGGCAAAACCAATAGCGCAGGCAGCATGGCCCAGCGGGTCGTCCATGGACGTGACCCATACATCTGGCAAAAAGGACGGCCGCCGGTGGCTTGAGCCGGCGTAGCCCTTGCGGCTTACCTGCCAACGGCCCGAGGCAAGTTCCTCGAGCATCTCCAGCATCAGCGCCAACCGTTCGATGTGCACCCTTATCCTCCTTCAGCGTGGTAGCGCCGAGACTTCATAGACGGGCTTCCGACCGGGCCTTCCTTGAGCCGGTTCCGTTTCTGCCCTCGCTGCAACCCGCTTTCCAGACAGTTGGGCTGTTTCGCTGCCCACTTTGTGACACGCATCACAGCGAAGCGGCCGTCAAGCGGCCATCAAGCTAGCAGTGCGGTAATCGCCCGCCTTCAAGCTGATGGAAGCAAGGCCGCGCTTGACGGCGATAAAGTTAATAAATATAACCGTTAACTGTCTTATCCAAATTCATAAAAACAACAAAGGATTCGCCATGGCGCCTTTATCCCTCGCGCGAGCGCTGTCGGCTGCGCTGTGCCTGCTCGGTTGTGCCCAACCGCTGCTGGCCGCTGACAACCCCTTGGAACAGTCACGGCCCTCGCGGCCGGGAGCGCCTCGCTGGAGCGAGGACTACCGGTTTCTTGATCACGAGGCCAAACGTACCGACCCCTTCGACCGCTTTCGCTACGTGCGCCTCAGCGACAGCGCATGGGCTCAGTTCGGCGCCGAATTGCGCTACCGCGCCGATGCGCTCGACAAACCGTTTTTTGGCTTGCGTGGCGTGAACGATGACAGCTACTTCATGCAGCGGCTGCAGGCGCATGCCGACCTTCACCTGCTCGATGACGCCGTACGGGCCTTTGTGCAGCTGCAGAACACGCGGGTGTTCGGCAAGGATTTGTACTCCCCTTCGGACGAAGGCCGTAACGAGGTGAGCCAGGCGTTTATCGACCTCAACACCCAATTGGGCGCGAGCCGGCTGACCACGCGGGTAGGGCGGCAGGAAATGGCCTACGGCAGTCAGGTACTGGTGACGTATCGCGATACCCCGAACGTGCGCCAGACCTTCGATGGCCTGCGGTTGAGCCTGGCCCTTGCGCCGGGCCGCAAGCTCGATGCCTTTGCGGTACGCCCGGTCGCGGTCGATGCCGCGGACAGCTTCGACGACGGCAGCGATAACGCTGTGAAGTTTTACGGGTTGTACGCCACCTCACCTGTCGCCGGGCCGCTGAACGCCGACCTGTACGCCTTCGGCCTGGAAACGCGTGAGCGCACGCTCACTGCCGTAACCGGCAGCGAAAAACGCTACAGCGTGGGTACGCGACTGTTCGGCCAGGCTGATGGGTTCGACTGGAGCACCGACCTGGTAGGCCAGTTCGGCCATCTGGGGGGCGCATCGATTCGCGCCTGGGCGGTGTCCTCGGACACCGGCTACACCTTTGACGGGCCGTTGCGGCCACGGTTGGGTTTGCGCGTAGACGCGGCCAGCGGGGATGACGCCGCGGGTGATGGCCGCGTGGGCACCTTCGATCCGCTGTACCCGCGCAACGGCGTGTACGGCGAAGCCAGCCTTACCACCTTGGCCAACATCGTGATTGTGGGCCCCACCTTTGCGTTTTCACCGCACCCTCGCTTGCGGCTGGAGCCGGGCGTATTCGCAGTATGGAAAGAAAATCCACACGACGGCGTGTACATGCCCGGCATGAGCATGTTGCCGGGCACCCGCGACAGCGGCCGCCACCTGGGCACCATCTACCGCGCCAACCTGCGCTGGCTGGCAAGCGCGAACACCACCTTCGACCTGGACTGCAAATATTACGACGTGGGCTCGGCCATCACTGATGCCGGCGGCGAAGACGCCTCGTTCGTAGCCCTGCGCGGCACCTTCCGATTCTAGAACCAGGAGTTCGTCATGACCGCCATGCCTCGTTCCACGTTGACCATCACGTTGTGTTTCGTAACCGCCCTGCTTGAAGGTTTTGACCTCCAGGCCACGGGTATCGCCGCACCGCACCTGGCCAAGGCGTTCGAGCTTACCCCTGCCATGCTCGGTTGGGTGTTCAGCGCCGGGTTGCTGGGTTTGCTGCCGGGCGCTTTCGTGGGCGGCTGGCTGGCCGATCGCATTGGGCGCAAGCGGGTGCTGGTAGGCGCTGTGCTGCTGTTTGGCGCGTTCTCGCTCGGTACGGCCTATGCGTGGGATTTTCACAGCCTGTTGCTGGCCCGGCTGATGACCGGCCTCGGCCTGGGCGCGGCGCTGCCGATCCTGATCGCCCTGGCCTCGGAGGCGGTTGACCCCCGCTGGCGCAGCACCGCGGTAAGCCTTACCTATTGCGGCGTGCCTTTGGGCGGCGCCGTCGCTTCACTGATCGGCCTAAGCGGCGCCGGCGCCGATTGGCATGTGGTGTTTTATGCCGGTGGCGTCGCGCCCCTGCTGGTGGCGGCGGCACTGGGCGGGTGGCTGCCCGAATCACGCGCCTTCAACGCCCAGGCAGCGTTGCGCGTTGGCGTTGGTCACGGGCTGTTTGGCGAAAGCCGGGCTACCCGCACATTGCTGCTATGGCTGGCGTGCTTCTTCACCCTCACCGTGCTGTACATGCTGCTGAACTGGCTGCCCTCCCTGTTGATGGGCCAAGGGTTCAGCCGCCCGCAGGCGGGGGCAGTCCAGGTACTGTTCAACCTCGGCGGGGCTGCGGGCTCTTTCATCACCGGGCGCTTGATGGACAAGGGCCGGGCAAAGGGGGCAGTGGCGATGGCTTACATCGGCATGCTGGCAGCGCTGGCTGGCCTGGGGTTATTCAGCCAGTTCGGCTGGATGCTCGCGGCGGGTTGCCTGGCTGGCTACTGCGCCATCGGCGGGCAACTGGTGTTGTATGCACTGGCGCCCACGCTTTATCCCACTGCCTGCCGCGCCACAGGCGTAGGCGCTGCCGTTGCGGTCGGGCGGCTGGGCTCCATGGCCGGCCCATTGGCTGCCGGGCAGATACTCGCTGCCGGGGCAGGGGCTGGGGGCCTTTTGGG
>NZ_JAAMQU010000017.1 GCF_013522925.1 Pseudomonas japonica
CTTCGCTAGCGCAACAGGATATCAGCCGGTTCCTGATGGAGCGATACAACTGGCGGCGACCGCATCAGTTCAACGAAGGGCTAGCGCCGGCGGTCGCTGAGGAAAAACTCAATTCAGTGTCCGGGATTAGTTGACCACTACACTCTCTTTCTGTCGCCCGTCAGGCCAAGGGTCCAAGGCACAGTCAAGTAGCCATTCTTTGAAACTCTCCGCAGCGACTGAAAGCCCCACCTTCTCCACTTGGACAACGTAGTAAGCCAGAGGGCTGGATTGCGCCTCACCAAAGGGTCTGATTAACCTTCCGGCCTGCAAATCCCCTGTGACCAGGCTGCTGCGTCCCAGAGCGATTCCGCTGCCTGCCATCGCCGCTTGCAACCCTGCGGCCGAGTCATTGATACGTAGAACTCGTGCTTGGTCTATAGGCGGGTTACCGGCCCGCTCTAACCAGCTATTCCATGTAGGGAACGCGGCGGTATTTCGCATCGATAGGTCGTGGATCAGCACATGGTGGCTAAGCATTTCGGGACCAGTGGGGGCGAACGGCCCTTCCATCAGTGCAGGGCTGCATACCGGAAAAAACGTATCCCCCATTAAATAGGTGGCAGTCAATCCTGGCCAATGACCGTGGCCGAAACGAATACCCAGATCGATCCTGTCTCCGGCCAGGTCCACCAGACGTCCTTCAGTGTTCAGGATCAATTCGAACTGCGGATAGATTGTCTGAAAGGCCTCGACTCTTCCTAGCAGCCATTTGTCAGCAAAGGCGGGGGGAACGGTGACGCTGATTGAAGCTGGCACTGCCCCGCGCTTGAGTCCCTCCACTGCTCGGCTCAACAGATCGAAGCCTGCACGCAGCTCTACCAGCGCGTGACTGGCTGCAGTGGTCAATTCAAGGCGTGAAGGGCCCCCGCGTGAGCGGTAAAACAGCTCCTGACCAAAGCTTTCCTCCAGCTGGCGTACCAACTGGCCGACCGCTGCCGGCGTGACGTTGAGCTCCTGGGCTGCACCGACGAAACTCAGGTGACGGGCAGCGGCTTCGAAAGCTCGCAATGCGTTCAAATGACGCGGGGCTCTCATATCCTCACTCGCATTCAAATATCTCACGATAAGCGAATAGACCGGGTATAACGCCGGTCATTACACAGCACATTCCACAGCGGGCGTACGGGCCGTGTCGCAGATCAGCCAGCAGCCCGGCAAAGCGTGCAGACGTCTGCCCAAAAATCGTATGAGCCCGATGACAATTACCCCATAGAGGAAGGTAAGACTCGAGACCGTAAGCGCCAGCGCAGTAAAAGTGGCAACGCCCCGATGCTCAGAGGGATCGATGAACAGGGGCAGGAAGGCAAGGTAGAAGAGAACCGCTTTGGGATTACACAACGTGATGAACAGCGTCTGGCGAAGATAATGGAAGGTCGCAATGTTCACTACGCTGGCCTCTACGGCCGTGGCCAGCATTAACCGCAACCCTGGATAGCCCAGGTACAGGCTGCCGAGGATTTGAGCGCCGTTGAAGGTGGCGGGGTAGGTTTTGAGCAGCACAGCCACACCTGCTAACGCAAGCCACATAAGAATCTGGTCGCCGATGATGACTCCGGCTATCGCGGTCAGACCTTCCTTTACACCTCCTTTGCCGGTCGAGGTAATCAGCGCAAAATTACCCGGGCCGGGCAGATAAGCAGCAAGATGAAGGACACAACGAAGGTGCCATAGTGCGCAGTCCCAAACATGGGACGGTCTCCTGATAAAAGCGGTGCCGGTGACAGCTGGGTGGTGTCCCGCGCTGTCACGAGTGCAGTGGAACCTCAGGGTGACGATCTCGCCAAAATCAGAATTGGGACAAACCACCGTCCACGATGATTTCTTCGCCCGTCATGAAGGACGACTGGTCGCCGGCCAGGAAGAGCACAGCGTTGGCGACTTCGGACGCCTCCCCGAAACGCCCCAACGGCACTGCGGCTTCGATGCCTGCAGCCACTTCGTTGAGCTCCGCATCCGAAAGACCAAGCTTTCCGTGGAAAGGCGTGCTGATCGGACCAGGACTGACAGCGTTAACCCGAATGCCGCGAGGGGCCAACTCTGCACCCAACGTACGCGCGAGAGATCGAACGGCTGCCTTGCTTGCCGAAAGAATCGACAGGCCGGGAGTGCCTACCTGATTCAGAAAGGAGGTGGTCAAGACCACGCTGCTACCTTTGCTCAGCAACGGTGCCGCTTTTTGTACGGTGAAAAAAGTACCGGTGAAATTAAGTGCAAACTGCTCGTCGATCTGAGTTTTGGTAACCGATTCCAGCGGCGCCGCTGTGCCAGCACCGGCATTTGCAAACACAATGTCCAACCGACCGAAACGCTCCTGGACGGTACGTATAACCGGGTCCAGCGCTTCGGGCTGACGCAGATCAGCCGCCATGACCAAGGCATGATCACCCAACTCCTCTTGCGCCGATTTGAGACGCTCAGGCGATACGCCTGTGGCGATTACCTGAGCGCCTTGAGCAACAAAGCGGCGTGCCACTTCCAAGCCGATACCGGAGGTACCACCGGTAACCAGAACCACCTTGCCTTCGAAATTACGGGATTGAATAGTCATCACATTTCCTCCTTCCGGTGGGGTTGGCCGAGCACTTCGGCATGGGTCAACTATCCAAAACTCCACCCAGGCCGCCAAACCAGAAGATTTACTGCAGCAGTAAAGAAAAACTATCCCGAGCGAAGTACTGAATAGGTTGTCGCTCATTGGGGCTGGCCGCAAGGAAGCGGACCGCGACGTGGCCGCGGAGCAGCGCCAAACGGCAAGGAGAAGAAGACAAGGCGCGAAGACAAGCAGCACGACAAATCCATGGACGCATTAGGTTCCACGACCGCAGCGATTGGGGCCCTCCTTGGCTCGTAGGTCAGCAGCGTGGCCAGCAGGGACCATGACTGATTAGGCTGATCGTGCGAAATGTTCAATCAACAGTTCGGTGAGAACCCGGATTTTTCGAGGCGGATTCGGGCTCGCAGGACGAACCACATATGCCCCGGCCGGAGGCGGCGGATAGCTCGTCATAATCGGCACCAATGCTCCGGAGACGATACTTTGCTGGATGAGGGTCTCGGGTAGGTACGCAATTCCCAACCCGGCCTCGGCAGCTGCAACCAGTGCGACGCCGTTGTCGGCTTTGAACCGCCCTTGGGGACGAACCGAAACAACCTTGTCGCCATCCAGAAACTGCCAGGCTTCGGTGTGCTGCATCAATGCTTCGTGGCGCGCCAGTTGGTCGGGCCTATCAGGCGCACCATGCGTGTTGATGTAGTCTGGGCCGGCAACAAGGGCAACCTTCAGGGGACCAACGCGCCTGCCGACCAGGTTGGAGTCCGGCAGGTAACCGACCCTTATGCAGCAGTCATAGCCTTCGGAGATAAGATCGACGAAGCGGTCGCTGTAACAGGTCTGGATATGCAGCTGAGGATGACAGCGCCCCATTTCTGCCAGCACTGGGGCGAAGTGTGTGGGGCCAAATGAAAGGGGGGCGGCCACGCGCAAGCGGCCACGCAAGGTACCCGTTGGTTGGATCGCTTCCCGCGCCGATTCCAATTCGGCGCAGACCCTCGCCGCATGATCACGAAACGTCGATCCCGCCTCGGTCAAGGACGCGCCACGGGTCGAGCGTGCCAGCAGTTGCACACCCAAGGCCGCCTCCAACCGCGCCAGACGGCGGCTGACAATCGACTTCGAGATTCCAAGCCTGAGCGCAGCAGGCGATACCCCTCCAGCATCGGCTACCTCGACAAAGGTTTCGAGCTCCTCCATGTCCATCGTGGCGTTCCCCTTCAAGCGACACAGTTGGACGCTGGATGCTACTACCGACGTACTTTGGGGAACAGCAGAATGCCAATCCACAGGCGATCGCCCCGCTGGCGCTTGGTTGGCGAAGGCAACATTTTGCTCGCCGCTGCGGCTTCGGGGCTGTCTGCCTGAGACGGTGCCTCAAGGCACATGCATGCGACCTAGAGAAAGGTAGATATAGCAATGGCAAGTGAGACTATTCGTAACCCACTGACCGACCAGCTGCTGACCCCTGATAATGCGCTGCTGGTGATAATCGACTATCAGCCCATCCAGGTATCCTCGATCCGCTCGATGTCTCGCGACGAATTGGTGTTCAACATCACCAGCGTTGCCAAGGCGGCGGTCAATTTCGGGCTTCCGATCATTCACTCCACGGTGAACGTCGGTACCGGCCGGAACAAGCCACCTATCCAGCAACTGCAGGACGTTATTGGGCACCTTCCTACCTACGACCGCACCTCGATCAATAGCTGGGAGGACACGCAGTTCAAAGAGGCCGTCAAAGCCCAGGGGCGCCGCAAACTGATCATGACAGCGCTTTGGACCGAAGCCTGTCTGGCGTTTCCGGTACTGGATGCGCTTCAGGAAGGTTACGATGTGTACGTACCCGTCGATGCGGTCGGCGGTACCTCCCTGGCTGCACACGAAGCGGCGCTGCGCCGCATCGAACAGGCGGGGGCGAAATTGATCAGTCGCGTCCAGATGTACTGCGAGCTGCAGCGCGACTGGGCTCGTGAAGCTACGGTTCCCGGATTTATGGGGGTATTTGAAAACTTCGACGGCTTCAATGCAGAAAAGGCTGATTAGGGAGCGTCACTCGGTTCTATGCCGAAGATAGCGTTACGTCACTTTCGTCACGCAATTGGTCGAAAGCGGCCATTCTTCGGCAGTTGCAATCGAGCCATAGCTACCCACCATTGAGGTAGCGATCGGCATGAGCCGCGTGGGCGCATCATGGGTTCAGCGGTGGGCATGATAGTGTTGGCTCAAGTCGGCGGCACAGGGCTCTACTTGTCCTGATTGTCCCGCTGCTGAGCGCTGCCATGGCTGTATTGGCGGTAATCGAGGCTTCGGCTCAACAGACAAGGGGCGCCTTGGTATTGGCCCATTGATAGCAACCTGATGTTCAAGGAGCCCCTGGCAATGGTAACTCTTTGAGCTCATCCAGCACCCGGAGCAACAGCTGCGACTGGTCTCCGGCACGGTAGCTGACCACGATAGGCGACGTGGCATACTCATCCACCAGCGGCGCATAGCCGATGTCGTCGCGGTGAAGCCGCTGCACCGACCCTGGCACCAACGCTACCCCGATGCCGGCCGCCACTAGGCCGATAGTGGTCTGCAATTCGTTGGACATCTGCGCAACGTGGATATTCAAGCCGTGCTTGGCGAACAGCCCTAGGACATGATCGGCATAACTAGGTCTGGGGGAGCCGGGGTAGAGTACGAACGGCTCCCTTGCCAGTTGCGCCAGTGTCACTTTCTGGCCCAGTAACGGGTGGCCACTGGGCAGCACCGCTACCAGAGGATCTTCACGTAGCACAAACTGCGTCACGGCCGGGTCGTCGAACAAGAGTCGGCCGAAGCCTATATCGATACGCCCGCTCTTCAATGCCTCCAGCTGTTGCAAGGTAATCAATTCCGACAGCCCTACTTCGACGTCGCCGAAGGCACGCAGACGGCGGATCAGCTCTGGCAGGGCGCCATAGAGGGTAGAGGGCGCAAAGCCGATACCCAGCCAACGTTTGTCCGCCTGGCCCATGCGGCGAGTGTCGTCGCTGATGCGCTGCAGCTGCTCCAGCAACTGGGAGGCATGTTCGTTGAAGAAGCGGCCCGCCTCGGTCAGGCGCAGCGGCCTGCCGCGCTCTAGCAACGGGACCCCAAGTTCATCCTCAAGCTGCTGAATCTGCCGGCTCAACGGTGGCTGTGCGATGTGAAGCTGCTCGGCGGCGCGTGTGAAATTCAGGGTCTGCGCGAGTACTCGAAAGTAGCGCAGGTGTCGAAGCTCCACGATACCTCCTGGGTATGGTCAAGACCAAAATCATATTGGACGCAGGGCAGGTCGGGCGTCAACCTGAGGTCAATAATGACAACACACGCTACTGGAAGATGCCATGAGCCGCGTGACCATAGACCGGTTGGAGACGTTCATCGTCGACCTGCCGACCATACGTCCACACAAGCTGGCCATGCACACCATGCATGGCCAGACCTTGGTGATCCTCAAGCTGCATTGCAGTGACGGCGTGGTTGGGTTAGGCGAGGCCACTACCATTGGCGGCCTGAGCTACGCAGGCGAAAGCCCGGAAAGCATCAAGGTCAACCTCGACACCTGGTTCGCGCCGCTGCTGCTGGGCCAGGATGCGACCAACCTCAACGCGGCCATGCAGCGCATTGATCGTGCCGTACGGGCCAATACCTTTGCTCGCAGTGCGGTGGAAACCGCCTTGCTCGACGCCCAGGGCAAGCGTCTCGGCCTGCCGGTTGCCGAGCTGCTCGGCGGCCGTGTACGTAATGGCGTGGAATGCGCCTGGACCTTGGCAAGTGGTGATACGGGTCGGGATATCGAGGAAGCCGAGCGCATGCTCGACCTGCGCCGCCACCGGCACTTCAAACTCAAGATTGGCTCGGCCGAGCCTGTTCGGGACATCGCTCACGTCGCGGCGATCAAAAGTGCCTTGGGCGACCGCGCCAGTGTCCGCGTGGACGTGAACCAGGCCTGGAGTGAGGCAGTAGCCATTAACGGCTGCCGCCGCCTCGCCGACGCTGGGGTAGAGCTGATCGAGCAACCGTTGTCACGCCATGACCGTGCCGGAATGGTACGCCTTAATGCGCACAGCCCCATCCCCCTCATGGCGGACGAGGCCATCGAATCGGTCGCTGATAGCTTCGCGCTGGCGCAGCTGGGCGTAGCCCCCATCTTCGCCTTGAAGATCGCCAAGACCGGCGGGCCTCGCGCGGTGCTGCGCACTGCGGCCATTGCCGAAGCCGCCGGGATCGGCCTGTATGGCGGCACCATGCTCGAGGGCAGCATAGGCACCATTGCGGCTGCCCATGCCTTCGCCACGCTGGACCGCCTGGAGTGGCACACCGAGTTGTTCGGTCCGCTGTTGCTGACCGAAGACATCCTGGTGCACGGCCTCGAATACCGCGACTTCCAGCTCATGTTGCCGACCACCCCTGGGCTGGGCATTGAGCTTGACGAACAGCGCCTGGCCCGATTCGCCCGCCACTGACCCGCCCATGGAGCACTTTCAATGCTTTTTCACGTACGCATGACCGTCAAGCTACCCGCCAGCATGCCCGCCGAGCAGTCAGCCAGGCTCAAGGCCGATGAAAAGGCCTTGGCCTCACGCCTGCAGGAAGAGGGCACGTGGCGCCACTTGTGGCGGATCGCCGGTCTCTACGCCAACATCAGTGTCTTCGACGTTCCCGACGCTCAAGCCCTGCACGACACTCTGATGCAGCTGCCGTTGTACCCCTACATGGACATCGAGGTCATGGCGCTGTGCCGCCATCCTTCGTCGATTCGCGACGACGATCGCTGACCGACTGCCTCAACCTGCCGAACTGTAGCGCTCACAAGAACAAGATGAGAACCTTCGCCATGACCGTACGCATTTCCCATACCGCTGACGTACAGAAATTTTTCGAGGTGGCCAGCGGATTCGAACAAACCGGCGGCGACCCACGCATGAAAACCATCGTGCACCGGGTATTGACCGAGACGATCAAGATCATTGAAGACCTCGGTGTGACGACTGAGGAATTCTGGCAGGCAGTAAACTACCTCAACCTCTTGGGTAGTCGTCAGGAGGCTGGCCTGCTGGTGGCTGGCCTGGGCCTGGAGCATTACCTGGACCTGCTGCTGGACGCCGAAGACGCTCAGAATGGCCAGCTCGGCGGCACCCCGCGCACGATCGAGGGGCCCCTGTATGTCGCCGGTGCGCCTCTAGTAGACGGCGAGGCCCGCCTCGACGACGGCCAAGACGCTGGCACCGTGTTGTTCATGCAGGGCCAGGTACGAGACACCGATGGCTCGCCCTTGGCCGGCGCGGTGGTGGACGTATGGCATGCCAATACTGGCGGAACCTATTCGTACTTCGACCCCAGCCAGTCCGAATTCAACCTGCGCCGTCGCATTGTTACCGATGCCGAGGGCCGCTATCGCTTTCGTAGCATCGTGCCTTCCGGCTACGGCTGCCCACCCGATGGCCCCACTCAACACTTGCTTGACCAGCTGGGGCGTCACGGTCAGCGGCCGGCGCACATCCATTTCTTCATCTCGGCCCCAGCGCATCGCCACCTCACCACCCAGATCAACCTCGCTGGTGACCGCTACCTGCATGATGACTTCGCCTATGCAACCCGCGACGAGCTTATCGCTGATATCCGATTTATCGACGACGCCGGGCAGGCGCAGGCTCGCGGTGTAGAAGGGCGCTTCGCTGAGATCGACTTCGACTTCGTGCTCCAGCCCACCGCGGAGCCCACCGCCGAGGAACGTCGCGAGCGAGCCCGCGCCCTGGAGGCTTGAAGTCAGGCACGCCAGGATGACAGTCAACAGGCCCGGGGCATTTGCTTCCGGGCTTTTGGCGTGAGACTTCGCGCCACCGCTGGATAACAAAAAAACAGAGGCACGCTGAAATGCTGACCTTATTAAGCGAACGCAGCCGTGTTTTCGAACGCGCCGATGCCCATGCCGTGTCGGATTACGTCAACCAGCACGTCGGCACGCATTGCATTCGTCTGCCACCAACCGGCAGGCCCGAAGCAAGCATTCGCCACAGGACCTTCGCATCCCTTGACCTGTGCCGTATCAGCTATGGCGGCGCAGTCCGCGTCACTAGCACTGCCCTGGGGACCAGTTATCACCTCCAAATATTGCTACGCGGGCACTGCACCTCTCGCGCCGGGGCGATCGAGCACACCTACGTGCCGGGAGAAATGCTTCTGATCAACCCTGACGACCCAGTTGACCTTACCTATTCACAAGATTGTGAGAAGTTCATCCTGCGCCTGCCGGTGTCGGTCCTGGAACGCGCCTGCCTAGGGCAGAGCCGCGCCGTGCCTACTACCGGAATCCGTTTCGGTCAGGCACGGCATGACCTCGCGCATCATTCGGAATTCGCCGGGCTCCTGGACCTGATCTGTCGCGAGGCCGAAGGCTACGCCTTGGAAGGGATACCTGTGCTCTACGAGCGAATCGTCGCAGGCAAATTGCTTGGGCTGCTTGCCAATAATGCCTGGCATGCTCCCTTGGCCTCGCCAGGCGCCAGCGTTTTCGACACGCTGAGCGAGTATATCGACGCTCATGTGAGTGAAGAGATTGGCCTGGAACGCCTGCTCAAGGTGGCCGGTGTCAGTGAGCGCACGCTTTATAGCCTGTTCGAACGCAAGGCCGGGGTCTCGCCGCGTGAGTACATTCGGCAGCGCAAACTAGACTGCGTGCATCAGCGACTGCAGCATCCCGCGACTCACAGCGTGACCCAGGCAGCGTTGGATATTGGCTTCCTGCACCTGGGTCGCTTCGCCGAGACCTACCGCAAGCGCTTCGGGGAACTGCCGTCGCATACCTGGAAACGGCATCATGAAACAGCTCCGTGAATTGATGAGGTGATTCGCGGAAAGCGGATAGCGATACGCAGGGCGCGGATAGTGGCTTGCCCACCCCCCGCGTAACTTGAAGTGGCCTGATACAAAAACAACCGAGGGCCACCCCCATGACCAGTACTTTCGACCGTCTGGCCCAGCACATCGCTGAGGCTGTCGAAGACGATCCTGCCCGCGGCGTATTCCGCTGCCGCCGAGACGTGTTCACCGATCCAGCGCTGTTCGAACTCGAGATGAAGCATATCTTCGAGGGCGGCTGGGTATACCTGGCCCACGACAGCCAGGTCCCGGCGATCAACGATTACTTCACCACCTACATCGGTCGCCAACCGGTGGTGATCACCCGCGACAAACAGGGGCTGCTACACGGCCTGGTCAACGCCTGTGCCCACCGCGGTGCCATGCTGTGCCGGCGCAAACACGGCAACAAGGGCTCGTTTACCTGTCCGTTCCATGGCTGGACCTTCAGTAACAACGGCAAGCTGCTGAAGGTCAAGGATGGCAAGACGGGCGCCTACCCGGAGCAGTTCGACTGTGACGGGTCGCACGACCTGACCAAGCTGGCGCGCTTCGAGAGCTACAAGGGCTTTCTCTTCGGTTCCCTGAGCGCGGACGTTCCTGAACTGTCGGATTACCTGGGCGAAACCCGGGTCATCATCGATCAGATCGTCGACCAGGCGCCCAATGGCCTTGAGGTACTGCGCGGCAATTCGTCGTACTACTACGACGGTAATTGGAAGCTGCAAATGGAAAACGGCGCCGACGGCTACCACGTAAGCTCTGTGCACTGGAACTACTCCGCGACCATGGGCCGGCGCAACTATGAAGCCGAGGGTACCCGGACCGTGGACGCCAATGGGTGGTCGAAGAGCGTGGGCGGTGTATACGGGTTCGAGTATGGGCACATTCTGCTGTGGACCCAGCTGCTCAACCCTGAGGTGCGCCCGGTGTATGGGCAGCGCGAGGAACTCGAGCAGCGCCTGGGCAAGGACCGCGCGACGTTCATCGTTGACCAGACCCGTAACCTTGGGCTCTATCCCAACGTGTACTTGATGGATCAGTTCTCAACGCAAATCCGGGTCGTGCGGCCCATCTCGGTGGACAAGACGGAAATCACCATTTACTGCTTCGCGCCCAAGGGCGAGAGCGCTGCCGATCGCGCCCTGCGGATTCGCCAGTACGAAGACTTCTTCAACGTGAGTGGCATGGGTACTCCTGACGATCTTGAAGAGTTCCGCTCCTGCCAGACGGCCTACCAAGGGACCAGCAAGTTGTGGAATGACCTCTCCCGCGGTGCCGCTCAATGGGTCGAAGGGGCAGACGCTAATGCCCAGGCCATGGGCATGAACCCTTTGCTCTCTGGTCCGCGTACCGAGGACGAAGGGCTTTTTGTGCGACAGCATGCGTATTGGGCCCAGGCGCTGACGGCGGCCGTGGAGAAGGAACGCGGCCCATTGCTGGCGACCGATCGGGAGATGCCACTATGACCACGCCACGTAGCCACTTGCTTGATTTCGTGTACCGCGAGGCGCGCCTGCTCGATGACCGACAGTGGGATGAGTGGCTAGCCTGCTACAGCCCCAGGGCACAATTCTGGATGCCGGCATGGGACGACAACGACCAGTTGGTCGAAGACCCTCAATCGCACATATCACTGGTGTACTACCCCAACCGCGAGGGTTTGGAGGACCGCGTGTTCCGTATCAAGACCGAACGCTCCAGCGCGAGCATGCCCGAGCCGCGGACCTCGCACTTCATTGCCAACCTCGAAGTGCTAAGCGATGACGGGTTAACAGCGCACCTTCGTTTCAACTGGCAAACCCTGAGCCATCGGTACAAGAGCACCGATGTGTTTTTCGGCACGTCGTTCTACACCTTGGACTTGAGCGGCGACCAGCCCCTCATCACCTATAAGAAAGTGGTGCTCAAGAATGACTATATCCACCAGGTGATCGACATCTACCACTGCTGAGGTGTAGCCATGACGTACAGCATCGCGTTGAATTTCGAGGACGGGATAACCCGTTTCATCGATTGCAAACCCGGGGAGAAGGTCCTCGACGCGGCCTACCGGCAGCGGATCAACTTGCCCATGGACTGCTCCGACGGGGTGTGTGGAACGTGCAAATGCCACTGCGAAAGCGGCGACTATGAGCTCGGCGAGGACTACATCGAGGATGCTCTAAGCGAGGATGAGGCCCAGCAGGGCCAGGTGCTCACCTGCCAGATGATAGTAACGTCCGATTGCGTCTTACGGGTACCGGTCCCGGCCGCCAGCTGCAAGACCGGCACCTCGACACTCAAGGCTCGTGTAGCGTCCGTAGAGGCGCTGGCTGACTCGGCGGTAGCTATCCGCTTCGAGCTGGACGTCGCAGCGGATTTCCTGCCTGGGCAGTACGTGAACATTGACGTACCAGGGTCAGGACAGACGCGTTCATATTCATTCAGCAGTAAGCCAGGGGAGCGCTTCGCGAGTTTTCTGATCAAGCAGGTGCCTGGCGGGCTGATGAGTAGCTGGCTTACGCGGGCCGCCGTTGGCGACAGCGTCGGAATGACCGGCCCCCTGGGGGGTTTTTTCCTGAGGGAGGTCAAGCGCCCGCTATTGATGCTGGCGGGAGGCACCGGGCTGGCGCCTTTTCTTTCCATGTTGGAGGTGTTGGCAGACCAAGGCAGTGACGCCCAGGTATGCCTGGTCTATGGCGTGAATCGAGACCAGGACCTGGTAATGATCGGGCAACTCGATACCCTGGCCAAGCGCTTGCCCGGGTTCAGCTACCTCACCTGCGTGGCGGACCCCGACTCCCAACATCCTCGCCTTGGGTATGTCACCCAGCACTTGACCTCCTCTGCATTGAACGACGGCGAGATAGACCTGTACCTCTGCGGGCCGCCACCGATGGTCGACGCCGTGCGCCAGTACCTGCGCGAGCAGGGTGTGACGCCGACGAGCTTCCATTACGAGAAATTCACCGCCAATGCCGTCACCACCGGTGCAATCGCCGCCGGGGACCTGGCCTGAGGAGAGCGTCATGAATACACGATTTGCAAGCAAGGTCGCATTGGTAACCGGGGCAGCCCAAGGCATCGGCCAGGCGGTTGCACTCAGATTGCGAGACGAAGGTGCTCAAGTGCTGGCGGTGGACCGCTCACCTTTGGTGCATGAGATAGGAGGCCCGCGCGTGCTGACCCTCACTGCCGATCTTGAAGAGCACCGGGAATGCGTCCGAGCGGTGGAGGCTGCCATCGGCCACTTCGGTACGCTGGATGTGCTGGTTAATAACGTCGGTGGGACCATCTGGGCCAAGCCCTTCGAGCACTACCAAGCTGCGGAGATAGAGGCGGAAGTGCGTCGCTCTCTGTTCCCTACCCTTTGGTGTTGTCATGCAGCACTGCCTCATATGCTTGCACGAGGGCGGGGCGCGATCGTCAATGTCTCGTCCATTGCTACTCGGGGCATAAACCGGGCGCCCTACGGTGCGGCCAAAGGTGGCGTCAACGCGCTCACGGCGTGCTTGGCATTTGAAACCGCGGAGCGGGGCGTTCGGGTCAATGCCACCGCACCCGGGGGCACGGAAGCGCCTGCTAGGCGCATTCCGCGTAACGAGAACGCCCAGAGCGACCAGGAGCGAATTTGGTACCAACAGATCGTTGACCAGACCCTGAACAGCAGCCTGATGAAGCGCTACGGGAACATTACCGAACAGGTTGCCGCCATTCTGTTCCTAGCCTCGGACGAAGCGTCTTATATCACCGGCGTAACCCTGCCTGTGGGAGGAGGAGATCTCGGCTGAGAGGTCTCCGCATTCGGGCCAGTCGCTGCCATGATATCGGCGTGTGGATTTGAAAAGGCGTTATCCTCGCTATCTTGGTCAGCGGCGCATTTTCAAAGCTAATAGTAAAAATAGGCTTTCTCAATCCATCAGAGACAGGCCCCAACCGTTATCGAAGCGGTAAAGGAATGAGTACGCTGCAGGGCATGCTCGGCGAGCTCGATCCTGGCTGTATGGGTTTGCCTGCTCCCCGATTTACCATATCACCCGTTCCCTCAAGCCTGAACAGGACGGGCCAGTACGCGCCGCCGAGCGCAGGAAAGGGCGACTATCCGCTGCGATAGCTGCTGCGATGGTCGGTTGCAGCCAAAGCTGTCCGGCTGAATGGGGTCGGAAGCCATTTCCCAGCCAAGGCCGGCTTCCGCCCCAACGCAGGCCCGAACGCTTTAATACCCTTTGGAAGCGACCACACCTTCGCTCGACATCTACACCCCCAACAATGTCAGCTCAGGACTTGCCTCGGCGAAGACGAACTGGCCCGCGCCCAGGTCGTGGCTGTGGTCTCCGCTCAAGGCGATCTCGAAGTGCTGGCCTTGAGTAGAGGTGAAGTCCTGAACATAGGTGCGGTCAAGCTCCGCGTTATAGCTGACCTTCAGCGTGCCGTCGTTACCGTTGCCCAGTGCCGTGTAACCCAGGGCAGACACATCGATCAAATCTCGGCTGGCGGAAAAGTCGGTGATCAGGTCGCTGGCGCCGCTCAGGCTGTCGGCGCTGCTGATAAAGCCGAAGGTATCGGCTCCCGAACCCCCGGTGAGCTGGTCCGCCCCAGTGCCTCCCGTCAGGCTATCGTCACCGGCGCCGCCGCTGAGCAGGTCGTTGCCGCTACCACCCGCCAACGTATCGTTGCCGCTACCGCCGTCCAGCGTATCGGTACCCGCATTGCCGTTCAGGGTATCGTGACCCGCCTCGCCACGTAGGTTGTCATTGCCCGCCAAGCCGCTGATGCGATCATCGCTGAAGTACCCGACGATAGTGTCGTTCCCGGTAGTCGGCGAATCGATGACCCGATTGTCATAGCTGGCAGGTTGCTCATTGAAATGGGTAGCTACCGGATCGCCGAAGCGGATCGCCGCATCATTGATGTCATTGGCGTGTTCCAGCACCAGTTTGAAGTAATTGCCGTTAGCGTCCGGGTCCAGCGATTGCAGCACCATGGCGCCTGTGTTGCCCAACTGCGTGGCCTGAAGGGTGCCATCGTGGCCATTCCCCAGCTTGCTGAAGCCCAGTGCGGACAGGTCCAGGACGTCCTGGCGGTAGTCGAAATCCGTGAGGGTATCGCTGAAATCCACGCCGCGTGTGTCGTTGGCGTAGCTGTCGCGCATGGCATTGAACACGAAGGTATCCGCGCCGGCGCCACCGGTGAGATGATCAGCGCCGGCGCCCCCGATCAGGTAGTCGCTGCCGCCGCCGGCGTTCAGGGTGTCGCGCCCATTCAGGCCTGCAAGCGTTTCGTTGGCATCGGTGCCGCTTAGGGTGTCTTTGCCGCTAGTGCCCTGGAGCAGCGTTTCGAAATCAGTGGCGCTCAACTGGCCGACGTAGTTGCCGGTCAGCGTCAGCTGGAAATAGTGGCCATTGACGTCGGCGTCCAGGCTTTGCAGGTAGGTGCGGTCCAGGCTGGCGTTGTAGGTCATGCGCAGCGTACCGTCGTGGCCATTGCCTAGACCGGAATAGCCAAGGCTGGCCACATCGAGCTTGTCCTCGCCGGGCTTGAAGTCGGTGATCAAGTCGCTGGCGCCGCGCACGCTGTCGCTGGCCCGGGTGTAGCGGAAGGTGTCCGCGCCCGCGCCGCCTGTCAGCCGGTCACTGCCCGCGCCGCCGTATAGCAGGTCATCATAGGCGCCGCCGATCAGGCGATCATTGCCGCCGCCGCCGTAGAGGAGGGTATCGGCTGGATCAATCGCGGTCAGGGTGTTGCTGCTGGCCGTGCCGGTGATCGCCAACCCGGCGTGGTTGCCGAAGGCGCCGCTGCCTTCGCCGTAGAGCACCGTGGCAGGCTCGTCCAGTTGGCTGAAGTAGTTATCGAACACGGTATTGTGGTCAACCAGGCTTTCGTTGGACTCGGTCACGGCGTAGCTGGCGTTGCCACCCGTGATGATGTTGTTGTACACCTCATTGCCGTATGTCCAATCCGTCGCGGTAACATCCTTGTCGTCCGAGCCCTGTATCGTAATTTCCGCGTTGCCATGGCTCACGGCGTTGTTGTAAAGGGTATTGCCAGCGATGGTGAGTCCTTTGCTACCGATCAGGCCTATGCCTGCTTCACCATTATCGTGCACAGTGACGCCACTCACGCGACTGAACTCAGTCAGTTTGAGCGCCAGGCCTTCCTCCCCATTGCCATACAGCTCGCCACCGGTAACCTGCACCTCGTCGTCTGTCTCAGCGCCCTCTGCGCCCTGGACGAGAATACCGTGCCCTCCGTTGTTGATGGCGTCGTTGTCGGCGAGGCTGGTCTGGTAGTTGTCGAGCAGCACAGTGAAGCCGTTGCGGCCGTTGTTCTCGCTGAGGTTGTCCTGGAAGCCGCCAGCGTCGAAGTACGGGTTGCCCACGCTGGCCAGGTTGGCATAGAAGCCGTCGAGGCCGTTGCCCCTGGCCACGCTGTCGGTCACGCTGAGGCCATAGGTGTTTTCCTGGGCATTGAGCCCGTTGCCGCTGCAATTGACCAGCGCCACGCCGCTGAGGGTGACAAGCGTGTCAGGGTTGTCCCGGTAGTTTTCACCGCCGGTGGTAAAGCCATCCACGCGTCCGCTGGTGTTAGCACTGTTGCCGTCGATGGTGAGGTCCTTCAGGCCAGATTCCTGTGTTTCGCCAGCGGTTCGCACCATACTCACGGCCTGGTCCGAGCCATCAGCCAGCTTGATGCTGGTCGCGTCGGCCCCATCGCCGCCAAGGGTGATCCGGCTACCAATCCGCAGGCAGGTGTCGTCGGCCCACTTGGGGTTACTGCTGACGATGTAGGTGCCCTCAGGCAGGTAAACCTGGGCATCGATGATCTCGTCAGCAGAGCCAATGGCGGCACTGGCCGCATCGATGGCTTTCTGAATCGCCAGGGTATCGTCGGTGACGCCATCGCCGACCGCGCCATAGTCTTGTACGTTGTAATAGATAGTGGTCATTGGTTCTCCTAGAGACAACAGGCAGCTCCTTGGGTACCTATGCACCGCCGGCGTGATTCGGCTTGTGTATAGGAGGCGATACAAAGGTAGCTCACGTTGGCCGTTGGAGTGTCGATCGACGGAACCAGCCGATAAGAGTGACATCTCCGGCTTCCACAACACTTATAGTGCGCTGCGCCGTGGTCCATCTTTTTGCTTTCGCTGATGCGCAGCGGCCCTGGGTCCACTGCTTGAATACCGCCGATGAAGGCGTGACGCATTACAAGGCAAGCTTTGGTGAAACCTGGACGAAGCCGCTCCCGCTCGACAGTCCTGTAGGGCTCAAATGAGCACAACGGGGCAAGCCAGGACGCCCAGCCCTCGAGACAATTGCAAGCCAACCACTTCCCTGAAGCCCAGCCTGGTTTTCCGGCTGCGTTCCCCAGCCGACGTCAGGCGGGGAGCTATCGCTTTACAACGATTGAAGATGACTATGAAAAAGACTGCACTGTTGGCCACGCTCGCCGCCTCCTGCTTGACCATGAATCTGAATGCCGCCGAGGTCTCCGCAGGGCTGGGCGCGACGAGTCAGGGCGGTATAACGGCGCGGGCAGGGCTAGGTTTCGGGTGGGAGAAGTCATGGTTGGAAAGCGCGACGGGCAAGCTGACCGGCTATTGGGATCTTGGATATACCTACTGGGGTGCCGGGGATCAAGCCGGTGGACGCCACTCCCTTTCCTTCGCGCCGGTGTTCATGTATGAGTTCGGCGGGGACTTGGTCAAACCATACGTTGAAGCGGGTATTGGAGTTGCGATGTTCTCGGGCGCTGCCGCCGGGGATCAGAAATTCGGATCTGCCTTCAATTTCGAGGACCGGATTGGTGCTGGGGTCAGGATCGGCGCATCCCAACGGTTGGGCCTGCGAGTAACCCATTATTCAAATGCGGGGATCAGAGAGCCCAACGACGGTATCGAGTCCTACGCGATCGTGTATAGCCATTCCATCTGACACTTCGAGCACCCGCATTTCTATGCGGTCTCGCGGGCCCAGCTGCCGAACTGCAGCGTGCCAGCCAGCAGGTAGACGCCAGGATTCGCAATAATCCGACGTCTACCTTCTGCCATCTGTTAAGGCGTGTTCAGCCTTTCATTTGGCCGTCAATGCCGCGTAGCTGTTCATGAGGTTGCGGTAGTTGGGGATGCGCTGCGACAGCAAGTTGCCCAGCCCCTCGATGTCGTTGCGCCAGTCGCGGTGCAGCTCGCAGGCCACACTGAACCAGTTCATCAGCTGAGCGCCGGCGGCGGACATGCGGGCCCAGGATGCCTGCTGAACGGTTTCGTTGAAGGTGCCCGATGCATCGGTGACCACGAACACATCGAAGCCTTCAGCCAGTGCGGAGAGGGTAGGGAAGGCGACGCACACGTCAGTCACCACGCCAGCAATGATCAGCTGCTTGCGGCCGGTGGCCTTGATCGCCTTGACGAAGTCCTCGTTGTCCCACGCATTGATCTGGCCAGGGCGTGGAATGTAGGGCGCGTCGGGGAACATTTCCTTCAGCTCCGGAACCAGCGGCCCGTTCGGGCCCTGCTCGAAGCTGGTGGTCAGGATGGTGGGCAGCCCGAAGAACTTGCCGCAATCGGCCAGGGCCAGCACGTTGTTCTTGAACTCGTTTGGCGAGAAATCCTGTACCAGCGAGATGAGGCCCGTCTGGTGGTCAACCAGCAGCAGTACGGCGTCGTCTTTGTTCAGGCGGTTGTAGGTAGTCATCAGGGCATTCCTTTAAGTAGAGAGTGTTCAAATTGGGGTATGGCAACCGAGTGGAAGCACATCGCCGGTGCATGTGAGCCAATTTACGTTGCGCCCTGTCCTGACACAATCTAGCCATAACGAATCTATCTGTTTCTAAAAAAGGAACAATTGTGCAGTTTAACGGCGGTGTAGAGATGCCTACACTGTCTTGCCGCGCATCCGGGGTGGTTCGCTGCAATAGGAAGCTAAGGTGTGCAGGGCACCCTTGGTCAGCCGCGCGCATCGCCCAGCTCGAGACCCCTGAGCAGGTCTTTGCCGAATACGAAGTGGAAGCGGTGGTCAACTGTACCGTTCAGGTCTACCGCCAGGCTTACGCCAGCCACCTGCTGGCCATGGCGGGAAAAATTCAACTGTCGCGCGAATCACTCGACACCCTGGCGGCGCAGTGGACGTTTATGCCTCGCGAGGCGCCATAGGCGGCTAGCCCACCTTTGATACGGGACGCCGGAACAAGCGCCCGACCGGCACGTCTTTTCATCCACCGACGTCAGGAAACTGCATGATGCAGTGCAAGGTTGGCCTTTCCACGGGCAACGTGGACGGCCTGACGTTCAGCCGTCGATGGCATCAACCATAGTCAGGCAAGGGTGCGCTCAACAGTTCTCGGAGTCTGGCTTCCGTTAGAGGTTTGCTAAATAGATACCCCTGCGCCAGGGGACAGCCCGCCTCGCTAAGCCATTGCGCTTGGCCTTGGCTTTCAACGCCTTCAGCGACTGCGGGTAATGCCAACCCTTCGCTCAGGTGAATAATGGCTCTGACGATACGGCCATTTTTATCATTTTCCAGTACGGTGTTTATGAATGAGCGATCAATTTTAAGCTTGTCAAAATTGAGGTTGCCAAGCTGGGCCAAACTTGAATATCCCGTTCCAAAATCATCCATTGCAATACGGATTCCCATGCCCCGTAGCGCTTCAAGGTGCTTTCGAGCCAACGCAATGTTATCCACGACCGCCGTTTCCGTGACCTCCAACTCCAGCCTGTTGGGGGCAAGGCCGCTTCGCTGGAGTGCGGTTTGGACTCGGTGAACCAGGCATTCATCCCGTAGGTCCAGTGCACTTAGATTGAATGCCAACCATAGGTGTGCAGGCCAGCCCTGGGCCTCCCTGCAAGCGCGCTCCAACAGGAGGTTTGTTACATCTCGCATCAAGCCTGAGCGCTCGGCGGCCGGGATAAATCTGGAGGGAGGGATTTCCCCATGCAAGGGATGAGTCAGCCTGGCTAAAGCTTCAAAGCCTACAATCCGCTCCCCCTTAACCGTGACGATTGGCTGATAAGCCAGGCTCAGGTATCCATTGTCAAGGGCTTCACGTAACAACTGCGTCGCTTGTGATTGCTCCTCCAGGCGGCAATCACGACGCTCGTCAAAGAAACAGATGGTGCCCTTACCATCGTGCTTGCCTTGGTAAAGGGCCAGGTCCGCACGGCGAAGGAGACTGCTCAGGTTGTCTCCGTCCTTGGGATATTCAGCAACGCCATAAGTGCTCGCCGCTACAAGGCGTATAGAATCGAACGTCACCGGGCTGGAAAGGAGTGGGGTCAGCTGGGCCAGAAGGCAGCTAGCGGATTCCGGGGTCTTTGCCGACCGGATAATCAAGGCAAATTCATCACCACCCAAGCGGCAGGCGAAGTCGCCTTCCGGCAACGCCGTACGTATGCGACAGGCGAGTTCCTGTAAAAGCCGGTCACCAGCGCTGTGCCCGTATACGTCGTTGATGGATTTAAAGCCGTCAAGATCGAACACTACCAGGAAGAAAGGCTCGTTCGGATTTAGTCTCCGGGAATGAAAATTCAGGTCCAGCCCTCTGCGGTTGGGCAGCCGCGTCAATGGATCATGAGTGGCCATTTCTAGCGCAGCTTGTTCCGCCAGACGTCTGCTGTGGATTTCCCGCCGCAGCTCGGCTATGCGGCGGATACCAAAGATAAATCCACACCAGCCGATCACAACGAAAGCCAGGAACACTTCATCCGCCTGCCACCGCTCATGCCGGGCGTTGAAGCCCGTTAGTACTTCGTAAAAATCAAGCTCGATGCAGAGCGTCAGCACGCCAGCGCCGAAGAGCGCAATGAGGAGCAGATCGAGCCATGCTTGGTGAAGGCCGAGGAAGCGACGCAGGACGAAGGAAGCCATGAGTGGGCATCGTAGTGGCATTTTGGTAACCATCTATCGGCAACCCAGAAGGTTCCTTGAAGCCGTTGGTCAGCTTATAAACCTTGAGTGTAACTTCACTATCCTCTCAGTTCCTGCTGATCGTTTTAAAATATCAAAAGGAGACAACTCAACGATAGCCCAACCCGTTCCAACAGCTATAGCGAATAAAGAAAGCCATAGAATATAACTACCTATACAAGATGGCCGAAAGTTGACATCTAAGTCAGCACATTATTAATTTCTGCGATTATGCCAAGAGCATAGTAAGTACATATCTGATCCTGCAGTCTCATGACCTCTATCAATAGCCGACGCTCGAACCCTTCCAGTGCTCATCCAAGTGGGGATTTGTCAGCAGCGTAAGCGGCGTACCCGTGAGTTGTTGCACCCGTGTGCGGCCCACCGGGCGATTTACCGGGTCCAGAATTCCTACAGCGAACTAGGTCAGAGTCGGCCTTGCTGGTTCACTGCAACTCCATCAGCGCGGTACCGGCAACGGCGTTTCGGTGTCCAGGCTCGCGGCCCAGGCCTGCACCGCCTGGTGATCGATCACCCGGCCGGCATCGACATCGAGCAACGCTTCACGGGTCAGCCGGCTGCGCTCTTCCTCCTGGTCCAGCCAGGCAGTCAAGGCCTGTTTAAAGATCCAGTTTCTCGAACGCTCCAGGCGCTCGGCGATTTCATCGACGCGCTCAGCGAGCTCCACCGGAACGTGGGCGGTGACGGAACGGATTTTCGCATTAGCAGCCATGACGCACTCCCAAGATCTGAAGCAGATTCATCCTCGTGACTAAGTGTGGCGAGGTCAGGCTGATTTTGCTGCAAAGGGGAGCACAAAGAGGGTAGCGTCCATTACTAGTGATAAAATATATTATTATCACCAATTATCAGCGGCTTTGATCGGGTTGGTACGCTCACCTCGGAACTGTGCTATTTATGACTGTGAAACCGATAAGCTTCCCGACCTGACTTGAGGACTGACGCGCGTGCAAGAACTGGCTATCCCGGAAAGGGAAGGGGAGCGGCGGCTCACGGCGGTGGAATTTCAGCACCTGAGCCGGGTGCCCGCCGCGGTGGAATGGTTTGCGAACATCGACAACCCGCGCACGCGCCGTGCGTACCAGAATGACCTGACCGATTTCTCTTCCTATATAGGACTCGCCGGTGCGGAGGACTTTCGTCTGGTCACGCGGGCCCACGTCTTGGCTTGGCGGGCCGATCTGGAACGACGCGGCTTGGCCGGGGCCACCATCCGCCGCAAGCTGGCGGCGCTGGCCAGCCTGTTCGATCACCTACTGGAAAACAATGCGGTTGCCGGCGGCAACCCGGTGCATGGGGTCAAACGGCCCCGGATCGAAACCAACGAAGGCAAGACCCCGGCCCTCGGCGATCATCAGGCCAAGGCGCTGCTCGAAGCTCCCGATCACACCACGCTCAAAGGGCTGCGCGACCGGGCCATCCTGGCGGTGTTGCTTTACCACGGCCTGCGCCGGGAAGAAGCGGCGCAGCTGCGGGTGAGCGACATGCTCGAGCGGCGTGGGGTGAAGCATCTACTGGTGCAGGGGAAGGGCGGCAAGGTACGTTATTTGCCGCTGCACGCCGTGGCCGCCGAGCGCATCCATGCCTACCTGGAGCGCTCCGCGCATCACCTGGTGAACCCCAAGGCCCCGCTGTTCATGCCCCTGCGGGGCCGGCAGACTGGCGCCGGCGTCACCGCCAATGGCATCTATACCGTGGTGGAAGCGTATGCGAAGAAAGCCGGCATCGAGGTCACTGGCCTGGGGGTGCATGGGCTGCGTGCAACCGCAGCCACCAATGCCCTGGAGCATGAGGCGGACATTGCGAAGGTCCAGGCCTGGTTGGGGCATGCGAACATCAGTACTACACGGATCTATGATCGGCGGCAGAACCGGCCGGAGGACTCACCGACCTACAAGGTAAAGTACTGATAAGGACATCATCGTACATAGGTGCAACCGCGTGGGTGGCGCAGGAAAAATTGAGCGCGAAGGGCGAAATACCTTAACAGAAAGGCAGATGGTGGAACGCAGTGAAGAAAAACAACCCGGCGGTAGGGCTTGGGAAAATTCGCGCGAAGGCAACGCTCCATCGGAGGGACTGCCTTCGGCTGCGGGTCATCAATAGGCGCGGGGCTGGCCAACGCGACGATACTGGCGGGATGGGGGTTTATCTTTGCTGGTGGGGGTGCAACGGCCCAGGTGCGACAGGAAAAATTCCTGATCGCTGGCATGCAGCGCATTCAGCTCCACGGCCTGCGCCAAGACAAGCTTCAAACTGTCATGCCATTCCTGCTTTTGCAGGACCGCTACCGCCAAGCATTGGTCAAGGCGTTTAACAATACCCACTCGATATTGACCGGCCAATTGCTCCTTGCAGGAATACATAAAATACCGGATGCGTTGCTGGTACAGGACATAAGGATCGCTCATGTGCTGCTCAAAACTATGTCGCTGATCGGATGATAGCGCAGTCAACATATATCCACTCCAAGCCGTGTGAAGCGCCTTGATCAATTGTTGTCCAAAAATATCAGACTAAGCTAAAAGCTTTTCAATGTCAGCGACCTTTATATCATGTTCTTTATCTTGGGGCAGCTGGCTGATCAGGCTTAAGATAACGGAGGCCCGTTCAATCAGGTCCGAGTCTGTTAACAGTGAGTCTTGAAAGAGATGGGCCGATATAGCATGGCTGAGGTTCCGGGGCCCCGAACCGCCGTAGCCCCAGGTATAACCCCCTCGGTAAGGGAATAGGTGGGGAGCGGCGGGGATAAGCTCTGCGCCGCTATCATCATCATGGCGATAAAGTGCTACGCCTGCACCTTCAACCAAACGAAGCAAGATTGTGGGCTCCCCAAGGCGCGGCTGGTTGACCTTGGAAAAATCAAAGTCATCTAGCGTGTATCGTTTTTCAGTCATCTAATCTTCCTCGATTCGGTTACTGATGAATGCATAATCAGGCATTACCCGCAGCAGTATTAAACTTGAGGTACTGCTGGCTGAAGATTTTCAGCATCTCGCCTTCGGATAGAGGCTCTGCGCCCAAGACTCCAAGACGGGCGGGTAGCAGGCTGTATTCAGGGCTATCGAACTGACGGAGGGTGTCTGAAGTGATGAGCGCTGTATGCAATGCGGCTGTGAATTCGTAACCATCATTATGGTGATAGCTGGTTTTTATGAAAAATCCACCTACCAGCTGCTTAAGCTTACCCGTGTTTTTCGCAATACAGACGACATACAGGTGAGGCAATGCCTCATACAATGATCGATCAAATTCCTTGGTAAAGCTGGTGATGGATTCAGAACCGTTGAACAGGCATTCAAATACGGGAATGGAAACGCCGCCTTTTTCGGACATGTAATAAGCCTTGAATGATGGTGGATCCACAGCGTAAAACATACAAAAAGATTTATCAACCAACAATCAGACTTGCTCGGCCATTGATATATATTGCCATCATGTGACGACAGGCCTCAGCCCGTTGGCTTATCTATAGAATTTTTGAAAAGGCCCATCAGGTAGGCTTCATTTTCGCGGGCGCGAAAATTTAGCGGTGCGGGGCGGTGGAGGATAAACCCACGCCAGGTGCTTCGGACGAATCGAGTCGCAACCCATCCTAAGGGCTGAGCCCTATGCTTGTGCCATGTATCGTTTTTGGACCACACTACAATCCTGATAGCGGTGTAACAATCGGTCAGAGATCACCTGCAATCTGGTAAAGATGGCTCAAACGCGGCCTTTTCGGAGCGGCTACCGATGCTTTGAGTTTATGCTTAGCCAAGCGCTTTGTAGGCGCTTCATTCCAAGCGGCGGAGGCCAAAGTAATTGACAAAAGTAGCCAAGCTTCCGTCATGGAAAGGTGGAATTGCCGAACGGCTGGAGTTTGATATGAAAGAACCGCTGTATGACTATGACCCAAGCGCCGGGTTGAAAGGACCGGAGGCAATTGCCATATTTTTGTCCGACGCATTCGAAACAGGTGACGCCGAGTATATCGCTAAAGCGCTGGGCATCGTGGCGCGAGCCAGGGGTATGAAGGAACTGGCACAGGAAACCGGCTTATCCCGGCAGCAGCTTTACCGTTCATTAAGCAGCCACGGTAACCCTACCTTGAAAACCCTCTTAGCCGTTACCAAGGCACTTGGCGTAGATATAACGGCGCGCCTTCATCCTCAACCTAGCGGGGCTGACACAGTATAGCCTTTACCAAAGTTTATCAGAATTAAAAACGCAGGCTTCAGTGCTAATCATTTAGGACCACGGATATGACAGGCAGCAAGCGGTCTACAAAAAAGAATCAATTCGAGGTCGCCGAACTTCTCCGAAATGCCGTCAGCTCAATCCAACTGGGTGTCGAAGATTTTGTAATCAGTAGGGATAAACCTGGGCAGTCGGCACGCGCACTATCGGCCGCGAGAAATATCTATGCCGGTGTTCTGCTGTTGTTCAAATACAAGATTGCGTCGCTAGCGGCAACACCGGAGGAGGCTAAAGCACTAATCTACGTCCCCCAGACCATCCTGCCTCATGTTACCGATGCTGGTACCATCGCCTGGTCGCCACTGCCACACCCGCGCAAGACCATCGATGCGCATATGATTGAAGCGAGACTGAAGAGCTTAAACATTTATCATGACTGGAGCGCTTTGACACCTCTTCGTGATTGTAGAAATGCGCTTGAACACTTACATCCAACAGACCCGGTCAGCGGCATCCAAGCCTCCATATCGACGCTTTTCCCCATGCTTGGATATTTTATTACGAAGGAATTAGGTGAGCTGCCTGGTGCCTTACTCGGTGACGCTTGGCCTACAATGCTGGACACGCACGAATTCTTCAGAAGTTGCGAAGCTCAAATCAGTCAGGAATGGGCTGATCTCCATTACCCTCTACCGGCGCTTGAATTCATGAAGGAGTGCAGGTGCAAGGCTTGCTATTCCTCACTGCTCAAACCGCTACAAGAGGATGTCGATCACACCACTCCTACCGATACCCTTGATTTTCGTCTCCAATGCTATTCCTGTGGGCAGATCGAATCGGCTATAGAATTTCTTGAGGACAATTTTTTAACCTTACACGAAGACCCCTTTAATCAGTCTCCCGTAGAAGGCGTTCAGGAGTGTGTATCGTGCAACGTTCAAATGTTTTTAATAGCAGATTCCACCTGTCATTGGTGTGGCTATGAAAGAAAGTGGCCAATATGTGCCCAGTGCGAGCACCCCGTCGTCGAACGTGGTGCCCATGCAGGGGATGGATTGTGTGACAGATGCGCTGAGGCTCAGTGGCAGTTCGAACACCGGTAGGAAGCTCCCCTACGGTGCAGCCCTTTAAATGCCGCTCATGATGCACCCGATCAGCCGCGAGGTTCAGCTATCAATACGGCCAGCCTTGCAACACCGCCGAATGGCTAACACCAAGAACGCGGCTCTGGCTTTCATCAATACCCTTGCTGATCATTCCCACCCCTCAGTCGTGCGGCGAGGGCGCGCTTATACAGTGCATACAGCCGCTCAATTCGAGCCAAGGGCATCACCTGCAACAGTTCCAACGCTTCGATAAAACCTGCAGCGCGCTGCTCGGCCTGTACAGCGTTGGAAGCCGTGTCCGCGCGCTGGATGCCCTCCAGCAGGGACTGACATTTACTCTCAAGATACCGAGGCAATTGCAGCCCCGCCACGGTTGGCCACGGTCCTCTCATGGCAGACAAGCGCGCGGGTTACCCGGTGTCTGCGTCATGACCAGCCGCTGCCAGAAGGCTTCCCCCAGCCCAGGCGGCTGAACGGATCGGCTTTCCAGTAGGGTGACGTTGAAAGCGCGCACATTCTTCAGCCTGAAGCACGCCTGGCCATATGTAGGGTCGGCTTGCGGTACTGCGTCGGCGGCGTCATTGGCGCCATACAGCTCATCATTACCGACCCAGATAGCCTGCAAGGGCCGGGTCAGGTTCAAGGCTTCATTGGCTGCCTTCATTTGCTCTGCTCTATGCTTCTGTGCGTTACGCCTAACGGTAGGTTATACCGCTGGACTATCGGCCGTCGATCTACGCCGGCTGCCCCTTTGCCGCATGATCCACTCCTTCCATCAACAGTGCGCTTAGCCAGCCCATGGCCAGCGCCTTTCGAAACCTACGGTTTAGGTCTCCCCCAGCGCTCGCCATCGGGAGCCGTCACTTGCGCGGATCAGGTATGGGGTGTTCGGTCGATCACTCCACCGCCTGGAGAGGATATTGCTCAGCCACGTATCGTGGGCAGGGTAGGGCAACTCGATCAGCACAGATTGTCGCGTTTGGTCTTGCCCAAGGAATCATGATGCCAAAGGCCATCGCTTCGTCGGCACGAGTGGACGGGAAAAGGCTGGATGCCTAGGATGCGCTGTAATGGATCCTTATCACGAATGCGTCATTTTCCTGGAAACATTGGTCCTATTCACAGAATTTATTGAAGTAACGGATCCATTCTGTGGCGTTGTTATTACATAGGGAACATACGTAGGAACCTGATTGCTGCTTTCGAAGGATTAACCACCCTGTCCTGAGAAGCGTATGTATCAGCTTTTAGGGGAAATTCAGAAGTCTACAAATACAGCGCCGGACTTAATGGATTCACGTTATGCCGCTGAGCTGTGGGACCAGGTGACCACAGACTCTACGCGGCAGGACCGAAGGCATAAGCAGCAATCGCGACGATTCGCGTACGGATGTAGCAACACACCGACCGACAGTGCTGGCCACTTCGCTGGCTCTTCACCGAGTCGAATGAAGTCGGCTTTACCTAGACGATACCGTTTCGCTGTCCAGTCCGACCTTGCTGATGGTGCCTCGACCTATGTCTGTCTATGATGAACACAAGCGTCTTCTGGATTTGGTACTGGAACAGGCTTGGACTCGCCTCGATCACGAGGACAAGCCTCTGCTTCAATCATTGATGTGCGCCGGTTATGTCACCGCCCAGCTTCTTTCTGGCAGCCCCAAGGCCAGGACACAGTTGGTGCTGACACCCAGGGGCAGACAGTACCTGTCAGAACTCCAGGAGCAGTCCGAGCAGGTACGCGTTGGGCAGCCATATGGACGGCGGTCAACAGACCGTCCTCGTGGCAGCCCCGAAGGAGGTTAACGATGACACCAACCCCTCAGCAATTCAGGCTGCTGGCAGACATTGGCTCAGGTATGTCGACGGTCACCGGCAATGGGGTGGTCCACGTAGACGCCCTGATTGCACGAGGGCTGGTAACCGGCGTCCGCCTCGGCTACTTCCATTTGCGGCTGACGCCTGAGGGACGGCATGTGCTTTCGCAAGCTGAAGGGCCCATCGAGCAACCGTCTGCCCGCACTTACCAGCGTCGCCGCTCCGACAAACCATGACGTTAGCCGCTTGAACCCACGGGCAACGCCGGGTCGTTACAACACACTGATTGATCTGACCATGCCCGTTCCCACGACGATTACCTCACGCATTCTTATCGCGGCCGCGCGGGGCTTACCGATCCGCCTGGATAAAGAAACATGCCACTGGCTGGAGGAGCTTTCCCGGTCTGGGCACATCACTTTGAACGGCGCCCTTGAGTCCGATGCCATTACCGTCACGGCCAGGCTAACCCGCCTCGGCCAGGAACTGCTCGATTGGTTGGAGCGATGAGAAGGGGCAGGCCGGCGGCGACAAACGACCTTACCCCTCGCTGCGATCGGGCTGCAACGTCCCAAGAACCGAAGGGCTCACGTCGGCTGAAAGGTCTGGTAGCACAGGGTCCGGTCCAACCGCTGGAAAGCCCAACGCTTCAGCACCGACGTCCAACGCCAAACTATCAAAACGTGGCATACGAAGCGGCGGGTGTGCCGGGTGATATTCCTCGCTGAGCTTGACCAGGCGACCTGGCGCTTCCTCGGGGCTGGGGCAGGGGACCCCCTTCAATTCTTTTGCCAGCGCGTCATTCCCCGGCGGCAGGTACAGCCACAGGCTGACGTCTACCTGGTCAAGCAGCACAGGGAACGCGACGTCCGGCCTGGCGCTTTCGTGTCGCAGTCGCAACTGACGTACCTCACGCAGCGCCTGGTATTCAGCCGCGCCTTGCCCGAGTGGGAATCTATACCAAGTGTCCACGTAATGCTCCGCGCGGAATGACAAGCCGTGATTTTCTCATACCCGCCTACTGACCGGGAGAGGGCCGTCTCGCTGTTCATCGCCATTCTAGAGCGAAGGAGGGACCCCTGGCGGATCCAAACAGCACAGCCCGGCTAATCACGTTCGGTAATCGACCCTACCGATAGCTCGTCTTCTGGACGGTGCGAAGCTGATTCCGGCGGCCGTGCCGAACAAACCTGCGCTCCAACCTGCCAACATCGTCATGCCCCTACTGAAGTCTCACGTCACGGCGCTGAGCAGCGCTGCAGGCGAGGCCACGCGGTTGCGACCGCTCTGTTTGGCCACGTACAGCAGTTTGTCGGCCTGTTTCAAGGTGCCCGCGACGGTTTCGTCACCACGACTGTTCCAGGTCGCGACCCCCAACGAAAGGGTGAGCGGATGGCCGGGCAGCAGGGGTGTCTCCTGTACGGCCGTGCGGATTCGTTCGGCCAAGGCAACTGCCGCGGAAACAGGCGTGTTGGGCAACACGATGATGAACTCTTCCCCTCCCACCCGGCAGGCAAGATCGCCTTGACGCAGCTGCTGGTTGAAGACTTCGGCGATTCGGCACAGTACAGTGTCGCCAACGTTGTGGCCGAAGGTGTCATTGACCCGTTTGAAATGGTCGATATCGGCCGCCAGGACGGAAAACGGCTGGCCCTGATCCGCCAGATTCGCCAGCGTTTCATCCAGGGCGCGGCGGTTGGCAAGGTTCGTCAATGGGTCCCGGTACGCTTGAGTATTCAATGTGGCCAGTTTCTCGTTCATCAGGCCAATGCCGGTGAGCAACGCGCGTCTGATCCGCCACGCTTCGGCATACCAGCCACCGGCTTCCTTGATCAGGCTGATACTGTTGGCCTCGCCCAGCCGTCGGGCCCCCTCGGCGAGCTGGCGCAGAGGACGACTGATCCTGGTTGCACCCCAGATGGTCAATCCCAAACCCACCAGCCCGAGGGGCAAGATACCCCAGGCCATGGACTTGACCAGGTCCAGGACCATGCCGTCGGCCACCTGCAGCGGTTGCTTGAGCACGACCCCCCAGGGGGTTTGGCCGATCGGCGCATAGCCGACCAGGGCCAGCCCGCCGGCGACGTCCTTGATGATGACCGAACCGCCTTCACCACGGCGCAGGGCCTGCCGGGTAATGTCATCATCGCTTCGCTTGCCCAGTGCGCTTTCGTTCGGGTGATAGAGATAATTCCCTTCGCCGTCGACCAGGTACAGGAACGCACGGTTATGGAAACTGTGCTCCGTCAGCAACCTGCGAAAAGCGCTGTCGGCCTTGACATTGATCGTGGCCACCAACACGTTACCAGGCACACCGTTGGGCCGAGCTACGGGGTGGGACACGTAGAAAAGAACGTTACCGGCCGCTGAAAAAAAAGAGGAGCTTATGCTCGCGCGCGTCGTTAACTGGGCCGACCAACCGGACAGGGTTTCACCGAGCAATTCGGCACGCGGGGGCAGGACGCTCTGGATGGCGCCTTCAGGGCTGACCACCAGAATGCTGTTGAATGTGGAATCCTGATGAAGTAGACGGTCCATTTCCGTGGCTTGATCACCGCCGCGAGCCATGGCCTGGGCGCTGTACTTGAGCCGGGACATGCCCTCCAGGATATTCCCGTCCACTGCGGCGGCAATCTTTTTGGCATAGGCTTCGTTGACGTCGAGCGAGTGGCGTATCAGCGCATTGCGGTAGGTCACGTACGCCACCATGATGCTGGCAAGGAGCATGCTCATGGCCGCCGTCAGTGTCAGCACCAGAATAAGTGTACGTAGCGTGATGAATCGTGGCATCTGGCGAAACATGATCATTCCAAGTGTGACAATCCAATACTGGTCAAGCCTTGGAATAAAGGCACTGGGCGCCGGGTAAGACATCAGCGCGGCTGTGCTTGCATTCGGTTCCTGTTGCGCCTACCCAGGCGCTACCAGTGTCAAAAATGATACCATAAAGCCACTACATTGGGCAGGGTTATTGCCCGCGTGACGCAAGCCAGCGCAGCCGCCTGGCCAGCCCACTACCGCACCGATGCGACGGCAGGGGCGTTAGCTGAACAGGCACTGCCGGGTCGTTGAGACCCCTGACCACAAGGCGTCCAGATCCCCGAGTGCCCAATCTTCGGGTTTTTCGATACACACGATCCGCCGATCGCCATCGGCCAGGTCGAGCGCTACCGGGTCCAGGATTCTTCGCCGTTTGCAGTCGAACACCACGACGACTTTAGGGGTCAGCAACACCTTCTCGTTCTGCTCGGCCACTACCGCCAAATGATCGTCGGAGAGCCGTACCAGCGCGCCTACAGGGTAGATCCCGACCGTGCGCACAAAGGCCTGGAACAACCGGCGATCAAAATGGCCCTTCCAGCCCGCCATTTCACGCAACGAATGCGCAGGGCCCCAGGGCTTCTTGTACGGTCGGGCCGAGGTAACAGCGTCATAGACGTCGCAGATAGCCCCCATTCGGGCCATGACGCTGATCTGCTCACCAGAAAGCCCGTGCGGGTAACCGGTACCGTCGAACTTTTCGTGATGGTGCAAGCAGACATCCAGGGCGGCGACGTTACTGAAATTGCTTTTACGCAGGATCTCCGAACCGCCGGTAGGGTGTTGGCGCACGACGACAAATTCATCGTCCGACAGCTTCTCGGGCTTGTTGAGGATCTCCACGGGGATGACCATCTTGCCGATGTCGTGCAGCAGCCCGGCAACGCCGGCCTCATGAATCTCAACGGCGGAGTGGCCCAATTGTTTGGCCAACGCCACCATCAGCCCGCAGACGGCCACCGAGTGCATGTAGGTGTATTCGTCCGAGGACTTGAGCCGTGCCAGGCTGATCAGCGCATGCGGATGACGCATCACCGACGCGGTGATTTCCTCGACCGCCGCGATGGAGGCCTCGTTGTTGATGGCCTTGCCCAGCCGGGCATCGGTGAACATGCTGGCAACGGCATGCTTGGCCCGTGTGCAGACCTCGATCGCCTGCTCGACCTCCTCGTGCAAGCTCCCTTGGCTGGCCGGTGCAGCGGCAGGGACCTCGTTCGCGATATCAAGCCCTTTGCTGGTGTCGATGTAGACCTCGGACAGGCCCGAGTCCTGGATACGCTTGAGATCGACCGGGTGCTGTACCTTGAAACCCACCTTCCACAGTGACTGTGTGATACCTGCCCCGGCCGCCTCATGAATGAACATGCCGATCGTTAGATCAGAGACGGCTATTTTTCGGATCATGAGCCTTACTCCAAATTTTACCTAATAACGGCACAAACCCGACTGGCTTGAGGCTTTCAGGCCTCTTTCCGACGAAGCGGTTGTTACTCCTGGATCCCTCGCTAGATAGTTGCCTACCTAAGTAATTATCTGGACATTTCTATTATGACTTTAACAATTAAAGGCGTTTAAAGGCTCAAGAGTTCCCTGGGCAGGCCGACTGTTTGATCATCAGTTTATGGCGTTACGCCTGGTGCCCCATGTTCAATAAAAAGCTCAAAGCCGAAGTTGCCGCGTTGCGCAAGGAGCTTGCAACGGTTCATAAGATGCGCCAGGGACTGGACGCCGACATGCTGGTGCTCCACCTCGATGCTAACGGGTGGATCTCCTATGCCAATGCCAATTTTCAGTCCGAACTGCGGTATGCCGAGCAGGACGTGCTGGGCAAGCCGCTGGATGCCTTCGTGCCGGCGGCGGCCAGGAACGATGCGTTCCACCTGCGGGTCAGCAAGGCGCTGGACCGCGGCGAATCGTTCAGCGGCGTGCTGCGCCTGCTGAGAAAGGATGGCCGCGAAGCCTGGCTGCGGGCCTTGGTGGTGCCGGTGGAGGACAGCGACGACAAGGTGACGACGTTCTTCATTTATGCCAGCGACCTGACACGGACCATCGAAGCCTCGCGCGAACAGGACAGCATGATTCAGGCCCTGCTGCGTTCCACGGCCGTGATCGAATTCGACGTCCAGGGGCATGTGCTCACGGCCAACGCGCAGTTCCTTCAGGGCATGGGCTATCGACTCGAGCAGATCCGTGGCAAACACCACCGGCTGTTCTGCTTTTCCGAAGAGGCCAGCTCGAGCGACTACCAGGCCTTCTGGGAGCAGCTGCGCCGGGGTGAATACGCCAGTGGCCGTTTCAAGCGCATTGACAGCCAGGGACGTACCGTCTGGCTGGAGGCCTCGTACAACCCGGTGTTCGACACCGCCAACAAACTCGTCAAGATTGTCAAATTCGCCACGGTCATCACCGATCAGGTCACCCGCGAGCAGGCCGTCGCCGAAGCGGCGAACATCGCCTACAGCACTTCCGTTCAGACCGACACCAGTGCCCAGCAGGGTACCGAGGTGGTTCATCAGACCGTGGCGGTGATGCGGGAACTGGCTCAACACATGCTCGATGCCACCGAGGGTATTGAGGCGTTGGACCAGCAAAGCCAGATCATCAGCACGATCATCAAGACCATCAGCGGGATCGCCGAACAGACCAACCTGCTGGCCCTCAATGCCGCCATCGAGGCGGCGCGGGCGGGGGAGCAGGGTCGTGGCTTCGCCGTGGTGGCCGACGAGGTCCGTCAACTGGCGTCCCGCACGTCCCAGGCCACCGCCGAGATTGCCGGCGTCGTGCAACAGAACCAGAAACTGGCCTCTGGCGCCGTCGCCATCATCACCATCGGCAGGGAGCAGGCGCAGGAGGGCCTGACCTTGGCCGCCAAGGCCGGCGATGTCATCGTGGAGATTCAGGACGGTGCGCAGAAGGTCGTCAGTGCCGTAGGCCGCTTCGCCACGCAATTGGCGCCAGACGTTTAAGCGGCGCCTGCACTGACTGAACCTGCCCTGCAGGTGCGAAAAGGCCCTGTCCGTGAGCGGACAGGGCCTAGAGACTCGAACGGTCAGGACGCTTGGCTGTACAGCGTCTTTTCACGCTCGATCATGATATTGGCCAGGTACCAGTAGGCCTGTCCCCAGGCATTGAGGATTTCATCGGTCGCGGCGTCCCCCAGCACGTCGCGAATGGCCGGCAGCAACGCCTCGGCTACCGCCGGGTAATGCTCGGCCTTGATGTGGGTGGCCACATGGCGGGCGCAGATCTTGTTGACCGCGTCATTGATGACATCGAGGCGATCGACGTTGTTGGCAAAGGCCAGAATGGCGGCGGCCAACCGCCGCGGTTGCTCACCGGAGGTGTGCGCGGCCTCGTCGAACAAGGCCTTGATCTCGGGATCGACGAACAATCGCTCGTACATTCGGGTGCTGATCGCGACCCCGTGCTTCTGCAGGGCCGGGGCGGTTGATTTGATGATTGCAATGGTTTCAGGGGCAAGAGGCTCACTCATCGGGCTACTCCACACATCAGGCTTATGGGTATGCTTCTTCACCAAGCGTAGTCCAAGGCCCTGGAGGATGGGGAGCCACGTCTCGAACTCCCACGATCAGCGTGCTTTCTCGGCCGCCTCCCGGTGCGCGCGCATGACCTCCTCACGCTCGATCAGCGCCTCAGCCAGCGACCCGCCAACATGGGCCCCTGGGTAAGGTTCATCATGGCCTCGGCTAGCATCGCCATGGCCTCCTGCCGCTTGGTGATGGCCGTCTCATGCACGTCATCGTTATCGCTGTCCAGTCCAAAATAGTGGATGTCGGCTCGGGCGGCGTCCTAGATGTAGCCCAGTACAAAATCCGGCAATTCAACCATCAAGGGGGAATTTTTACTCATCAGGTAGGTTCCTTGTCCGCGCTGAGTTCGCGGGTGATCTCGTCTTCTATCAGGTGGCTGTACGCTGCCAGGTGGCTGTACGCTGCGCCGGCCAACGCGCGCAGGTTCACAGGTTCGATGCCATGCACGACGCCTTGGGTACGCAACGCGGTAGCCAGGCGCCGCAGGTCGGCGTCCCAGCCCTCCAGCTCGCCCTGGACACGGCTGTTGTTGACCAGCTCCTCCCACTCGGCCAGGCGTCCAGCCTTCTCTTCGTCGGTATCCCAAAACATGGCATCGCTCCCTGGGGTGGCGTTATGCATCGGCCCTGACGTGTCTGGCTAGCCCAAAGCATTGTACTGGGTAAAAAACGTGCCGTATTTTCCGTGACGCTGCCGACATCCTGCCAACGCTCATTCCTTGTGCTTTGATTGTGAACACGCCAATTGTGAAGTGGACGCTTTCGATATGAGTATTTTGCGCGATACCCGGCTGTCCAGACGTCTGCTCATGGCCTTCGTGGCCTGTGCGTTGATCACACTGGCCGTAGGCCTCACGGGCCGGTCGGGCATCGGTATGCTTAGTCACAACCTGGACGATGTTGTTTCCAACAACCTTGTCTCCATCTACAAGGCCAGCAATGCCCGCGCCAACAGCGTCGCACATTACCGTGACCTTCATCGCGCCCTGCTGCTCACGTACATGAAGGCCGACCCTGCCGGGTATGGCGAGGCGGTGGCCTCGATGAAGGATAACCAGTCGGAGGTGGAGCAGTTGTTCAAGGATTATCTGCAGACCCCTCAGGAAGATGACGAGCGCGTGGCCAGTGAGCACTTTGAAAAGGCCTGGCCTGTCTATATTCAGCATGCCAATCAGGTGATCGCCCAGGTAGACGCGGGTAACCTGAGCGGCGCCACGCAGGTGTTCGAGCAGCAGGTTGCGCAGGCCTACCAGGCCGTCAACGATGCGCTCAAAGTGATCGTTTCGTCCAACAACCGGCAAAGTGCCGAAGCGGCTCAAGCGACGAAAGCCGATTCACGCAAGGCCGACCTGACCCTCCTGAGTGGGGTAGTGATTGCCTTCCTCGCCGCGATCGGGCTGGGCCTGGTCATCACCCGCTCCATCACACGTCCGCTGGCCGAGGCGGTCGACAGTGCCAATCGGGTGGCCACAGGGGATCTCTCCTACCCGCTGGCCAGCGCAGGCAAGGATGAAATCGGTGTGCTGCTCAACGCCTTGAACGTCATGCAGGGCAACCTCAAGACCACGGTGCAGAACATTGCCCAGGCTGCCGATCAGCTGGCGTCCGCCTCCGAAGAACTCAACGCGGTCACCGAGGAAAGCACGCAGGGCCTCATTCGGCAGAATGACGAAATTCAACAGGCGGCCACGGCCGTGAACGAAATGACGGCGGCCGTGGAGGAAGTGGCGGGTAACGCGGCCAGCACCTCGCAGGCGTCCGAACAGACCAGCCGTAATGCCGCTCAAGGTCGCGATCAGGTGCGCGAGGCCGTGGCCTCGGTCAGTGCCATGGCCGATGAAATCACCCATTCGACCGAAAAGGTGGAAGTGCTCGCGTCCAGGGTCGAGGAGATTACCAAAACCCTTGGAATGATCCAGGCCATTGCCGAACAGACCAACCTCCTGGCGCTCAATGCGGCCATCGAAGCCGCGCGCGCCGGTGAGCAGGGGCGCGGCTTTGCCGTGGTGGCCGATGAAGTACGGGCACTGGCCCACCGCACCCAGGCCTCCACCGCGGACATCGAGAACATGATGAACCTGATGCGCACCGGTGCCGAGGAAGCGGTGACCGCCATGAGCCGCAGCAAAACCCTGGCGTCCACCACGCGGGCCCAGGCAGTCCAGGCCGGCGAAGCCCTGGAAAAGATCACCGAGGGGATATCGCTGATCAACGAGAAGAACCTGGTCATTGCCTCTGCTGCCGAGGAGCAGGCGCAGGTAGCTCGGGAAGTGGACCGCAACCTGTCGACCATTCAGGCACTCTCGACCCAGACGGCGACCGGTGCGCACCAGATCAATGCCTCCAGCGCCGACCTTTCAAAACTGGCCACCTCGTTCAATGGACTGGTGGCCCGGTTCAAGCTCTAGCCGGTTGGATAGGCGGAAATTTAAGGGCCGTGCAACGGCGTCCAACATTTTGCAGGGCATCGGCGGGAACAGAGGGGGAATCGTAATGTAAGCATTCCCGGACTATCCGCCGGTACCGACAGGAAGGAGCGACAACCACTGCTCGACCTTGTTTTTTCCGCTCTTCTTGGCCTTGTAGAGGGCGGCATCCGCCGCTTTGAGCAGTGCGCCCTGGTTGAGTCCGCACTCGCGGGTGGAGGCGACCCCAAACGAGCCCGTCACCTTGAACGTTCCGTCTATTTCCTGATGACTCATCTTTTCCAATGCGCTTCTGATGGCCTCGGCCCTGATCCGGGCGTCTTCGATCCCACAATCGGGAAGGATCACCAGCAGCTCTTCGCCGCCGAATCGACACGCGATATCGGACGATCTCAAGGCGTTTTTCAGCAGCGCTGCACACGCCTGCAGGACAGCATCGCCTGCAGGGTGTCCATAGGTGTCATTGAGCGACTTGAAGTTGTCCAGGTCGAGCATGACGACACTGAGCGTGGAATCGCTCCGCTTGGCGCGCGCGAGCTCGCGCTCCAACGTTTCCTCCATGAACCGGCGATTATAAAGACCGGTCAGCGGATCCTTGATCGACTGGCTTTGCAGCACCTGCCGCATCCTGCCATTGGCCAGGGCCAGGGCCGTCTGCTCGGCGATGGCTTCGGAGCACTGCAGGCTCGCCTCCGAGACTTCCTTGACCCCTGGAAAGCAGATATGCAGCAATCCGAGAATCTCTCCATAGGCTGTCAGCGGTAGGCAAACGTGCCAGGTGTTGTCCGGATCAGCCTCCGATGTGTAATGACCGCACCGGACGTCATCGTCGGGCCCGACAACGTATCGACGTCCCCGCCTTACAGCCCAACAGTCCTTGGGATTGAGCAGGGGCCCCTCTGCCTCGTCCATAGTCCCCCAGCGCGCTGCTGGCATGAGCACGTCCGCCGAGTTTCGGTAGAGATAGAAAATACCGCTGCTACGGGCCAGTGAGCGCCGGCAATACGAGCTGGCCAGCTTCAGGGTTTCTTCCTGGTTCAGCTCGCTTTGCAGCAGCTGGGCCAATTCCGCGATCATGCCGATCTGATGGTTGCGCTGCTCCAGGCGCTCCAGGCTTCGGTTGAGCTCTGCCGAGGCGGCGATGGCGGCCGCCGAGGATTCCTTCTGTTGGGTCACCAGGCTGGTTTGCTGCTGTATCGTTCGCCGCATCGAGACAAAGATGAAGCGTACCAGTGCCAGAGCCAGCAGAAACGAGGCAGCCGACAAACCCACTGCCCAGCGCAGGTTTCGTTCGAGCCGCTCTTCAAGCAGGGCCCGCTCCTGGTATCCATCTGCCAACACGAGCGCACAGAGACTGCGCAGATGATCCATCAATGCCTTTCCATGCCCATTGGACACTTCAGCCTCGGCGGCTTCAAATCCACCCCCGCTTCGCAGGTTGATCACATGATCCAGGTGCTCCATCCTCAGATCGACCTGCTTGATCAGCTGATCGATCCGATTGATGTCTTCAGGGCTACGTGCTGCATAGGCCTCGCGCAGTTCCCTGAGCGCGCCGGGCAATAACGAGGTCGTGATGTAATAGGGCTGCAGAAAGCGCTCCTTTCCGGTGAGCGCATACCCCCGCTGTCCGGTCTCTGCGTCTACCACCAGCGCCTGCACGGTACGAACGCTTTCCAGCTCCTGCTCGACCTTATTGCGCTCCAGCCGGGTCTGGTTGGTCCAGAGCAGCGTCACAGGACCTACGGCCGCCGTCAGGGTCATGACAACCGTCGCCAGGGTGGCGGCAAACACGAGGCTGGCTTTGCGGTAAGGCATGAGGTCGGCACGCTCCAGTCAATGCTCGTGAGCTTTGCATATCGGATGATAGGTGAGCCTAGCACTGCCCGTTGACTCACGACGGCGGCAGACCTAACGCCTTGCGCAGCTGCGCAAGGCGTGTTCGCCGGCCGCGTATCATACGGTGGCGAGGAGACCGTCCTGTACGACATTGTCGCTGCCATACCGCTTTGTATAGGTGTCGTACAACTTTTCATGGATAGTCGTCCTTTCCCTGTCTATGATGAGGAAGGGTATCTTGCGACGCTGATTCCTGGCTGGATATGGAGCACGCATCAGAAACGGCAACAGTGTCCTGCTGCAAACCGCTTGGAGTGCCGGATGGGCATAGCTGGATAATTCCTAAGCGAAGCCGTCAGAAGAACGCGGTTTTGCTTTCACGGCGAAGGGGTCCCCCGAAAGTTGCATGAGCCGTCCGACCAGAGGTGGTCGCGCCGTTGCCTTCCGGCCGCAGATCCATCCACGTTCTCTGTTAGCCTCTGAAGGAGGTCATTCGATGACTGCCACTCCACAGGAAATGCAGCTGCTCTCGGCGATTGGCGAAGGCCAATCATCCTTGAACGGGAACTGCGTGGTTTATATCGATGCGCTGATCGCGCGCGGCCTGGTGGCCGGCGTCCGCCTTGGATACATCGAGTTACGATTAACTCCTGCAGGCCGTCAGGCCCTGGCTCAAGCTGAAGCCAAGGCCCAGAAAACTTCCCACATGTACAACCGGCGTCGTAGCGACCAGCAAGGGTGAGTCTTCGGCGTCAGTGCGTATCCATCCCTGGCGGCGAATCAACAAGCGTAAGGGTTGTTGATCGAAGGCTTCGAAGAACGAGGATTTCTAGTGGGTCACTCCAGCACTGGACCCGCTATACGCTGCCTGCCAGGCCTCAGCGGTCCTTCCAGTAGCGTTGCATTTCCAGAAACAGGAACGACGCCGTCCAACTGATCAACACAAGGCCGGTCAAGCCTTCCAGGCCGGCCAAAAACTTCAGGGCCCCGATGGGCTCGATATCCCCGAAGCCAATGGTCGTGAACGTGACGAAAGAGAAGTAGGCGCAGTCGAGCACGGTCCCATCAAATGCGCCAACCAGGCTGCCGTGTCCCCCCGTGCGTATCAGGTTGAAGTAGGCCAGGGCAAAACACCAGATTTCCAGGGCGTGGGCCACCAATGCACCAAGCACGCCGAAGGCGATTCTGAATCGGTGCCACAGGATCAGCCGGGGCATCCAGGCATTGAGCCGCAGCAGGCATTCATAATGGATGAGCACCGCCAGTGTGACGACCGCCGTGTTCAGTACAGTGATGCCTAGCATGGCCTGCGCTCATCGTAACCATTGGCTGCTGTGCATCCAGTACAGGCCGTAGTGGGCAGTGCCGCCTGGCTACCTGCCTAATCCTGGCTGCTGTAGCCGTGCGATGCTATCAACAGGTGGCGTTCGGGAGTAGGTACGCTGAAAACTCACACCGCACCCAAATACAGCAATAGAGAGACTTCAAGGCCGGTACCCACACCGGAAATAAGGGCAATGCAGAGCCATTCACGACTGTTCATTTTATTCTCACACCGAGTGGTCGCAAGGGCCGCAGACGCGGCTGACGCCTTCACCAGGAGGGGCTTCCTCAACACCGTGATTGCGCCTTTGCAGCTTGCCCCAAGCGAGCGCCTGCAACCAGACGAAGATCATGCGACCCGATGACTGGCCAAATACCACTACTGTCGCTATCGCTGTTTTACCTTGCCAAATGCGATCATAGCCCAGCACACGCTGTCAGCCTGGAAGACCCCCATGAGCAGTACGCTCAAACCCGCCCAATCCCACCAGACACTCGAAGACCCTGCTTATGAAGCTTTTGAGCGGCTGCGCCTGGCATTGGATGCAGGGGCCATCATTGGTACCTGGATCTGGGACATTCCCCGGGATGTGGTGACGGCGGATGAGCGCTTCGCGCGTTCCTTCGGCCTGCCACCGGCGGACTGCCTTTCGGGCCTATCACTGACTGACACCCTTACCGCTATTCATCCGGACGACGTGGAGAGGGTACAGCGGGCAATCAACGCAGCGCTCAACCACCCGGGGCCTTACCGCTGCGAATACCGGATTCGCGGTACGAACGGTATTTACCGGTGGGTCGAAGCCTCCGGCCGGGTTGACACCGACGAGCTGGGGCGACCCGTGCGCTTCCCCGGCATCCTGCTGGATATCGATGCCCGCCGGGCCGCTGAGGCCGAGCGTGACCGCGCGACGACCCTGCTGCGCATGTTCGCCGAGGCGGTGCCTGGGGTCGTCTACGCCAAGGATCGCCAGGGCCGCATGCTGGTCGCCAACCGGGGCGCAACCGAACTGATCGGAAAGCCACCCGAGCACTACCTGGGCAAGACCGATGCGGAATTTCTGCAGGATGCCGAGCAAGCCCGGATCATCACCGAGACGGACCAACGGATCATGGCGAGCGGAACAGGGGAAACCGTCGAAGAGGCCGTGAACCTGCCCGATGGGACGGTCAGCGTCTGGCTGTCCACCAAAGAACCGCTGTTCAATGAGGCCGGCGACGTCATTGGGCTGATTGGCTCCTCCGTGGACGTCACCGATCGCAAGAACGCCGAAGCGGCTGTTCATCAGCTCAATACCACCCTGGAGGAAAGAGTCAGGCACGCGATCCAGGAGCGTGAAGTGGCCGAGGAACAGCTGCGGCAGTCACAGAAGATGGAAGCGGTCGGGCAGCTCACCGGTGGCATTGCCCACGATTTCAATAACCTGCTCGGCGGCATCTCCGGTTGCCTTGAAATGATGCAGGCCAGGATCAACCAGGGACGGTTCAATGACCTGGGCCGCTATGCGACCGTGGCCCAGGGTGCGGTGCAACGGGGGGCAGCCTTGACCCACCGGCTGCTGGCCTTCTCAAGACAGCAGGTGTTGGCACCCAAGCCCACAAACATCAACACGTTGATCACGGGCATGAAGGAGCTTATCGAGCGGGCCGTGGGGCCCTCGGTTCAGCTCGACGTACAATTGGCCTGCGCGCCATGGCCGGCGTTGATCGACCCCGGCCAACTTGAAAATGCCCTGTTGAATTTGTGCATCAATGCCCGCGACGCCATGCCCGGAGGCGGGAAAATCACCATACAGACCGCTAACAAGACGGTCACCAGCTCCAGAGCTGGCCAGTTGGACCTGCCGGCGGGTCAATACCTGCGCATGAGTGTCGCCGATACCGGGGTAGGGATGCCGGCCTCGGTGATCAGCAAGGTATTTGAACCGTTCTATACAACGAAACCGGTGGGCGAGGGGACGGGTCTAGGGCTTTCGATGGTGTACGGCTTTGCCCGCCAATCGGGCGGGCAGGTCTCCCTCAACTCCATGCCCGGCTGCGGCACCACTGTAACCTTGTATCTACCACGCTCCGAAGGAGACATTGTGCCTGAAGAACTCGCCTCTACTATCCGCACGTCAATCAGCTCAACGACCGATGACCGGACGGTATTGATTGTCGAAGACGACGCTGCGGTGCGCATGCTGCTTGCCGAGGTTGTCCTGGACCTGGGTTACACCGTGATCGAGGCCACCGATAGCGTGGCAGGCCTACGCACCCTTGAATCGGACGTGGCGATCGACGTGTTGATCACCGATGTGGGCTTGCCAGGCGGTAAAAACGGTTTCGAGATGGTCAGCCAGTGCCAGGCCCGGCGACCTGAGCTGAAAGTGCTGTTCGTGACCGGCTACGCAGAGGATGCCGCGACCCTCTCTGGCCGGCTTGAAAAGGGCATGCATATTCTGACCAAACCGTTTGCACTGGACGTGCTGAGCAATCGATTGAAGGAACTGGTTGAGAGCTGACGGGTACCGGCCGTGTATTGCCGATGCCCGTCTGCCACCAGGTCGGCGTCTTATCTGAAGATTTTTAACCCTTTTTTGTTGAGCCCCATGCGTATCCTTTTGATCGAAGACGACCCTATCCTGGCCCTGACGTTTGCTTCAACGCTGACCCTAGGCGGACACGACGTGGTGGGAATAGCTTATTCCGCCGAAGAGACCTACCAGATCGTTTCCGGCGAGAGGAACGTTGAACTTGCCCTGGCCGATGTCAACCTCGAAGGCCGCGATGAGGGGATAGAGATTGTTCGCCAATTGCAGGCACGCTTCGGCATTCCTTCCCTGTTCGTCAGCGGCCAGGTGGCCGCGGTACAAAGCCACTCGACTCTTGCGCTGGGTTGGATGAAAAAACCGTTTCCACCGGCCGATCTGCTCAAGGCCATCGACGTGGTAACCCCAGACAATACACAACAAAGCCTACCCCCCGCCTTGACCCTCTTCGCGCAATCGCCGGCAGGATGACCCCATGAGCCCTTCGAACCTTAATACGCTCTCTGTGCCGGACATGGGTGAGCAGGAATTCCGCGAGCTGGCCGATAACGCTCCCGTCATGATCTGGCGCTCGGACATCGACAAGCAATGCGACTGGTTCAACAAGCCGTGGATCGACTATGCCGGCCGGACCATGGAACAGTTGCTGGGCTTTGGCTGGGCGGAGGATGTCCACCCGGATGACTACGACCGTTGCGTCGAAATCTACGTGACAGCCTTTGATGCGCGTGAACCGTTCACCATGCCCTATCGCTTGCGCAGGAAGGACGGCGTGTACCGCTGGTTCCTGGACAACGGCGCACCCTATTTCCGCAATGGGCAGTTCGCCGGGTATTTCGGCAGCTGTATCGACATCACCGAGCAGCGCGATCTGCAGGAGCATCAGCGGGTTTTGCTCGCGGAACTGAATCATCGAGTCAAAAACAACCTGCAACTGGTCATCGCTTTCTTGCAGCTGGCCGGCGCGCGCGCGGTGGGCCAGGAGGTGCGGGAGGTCGTGGATACAACGATCAATCGCATTCTGGGGGTAGGCCTGGTCCAGGAGTACCTTCATCAAAGCAAAACGGGACAGGTCGATCTTTCCGAGTACCTGGTCAGCCTGGGCGAAGCCGTCCTCGCTTCCGAGGGCAGTGATACCGCCAAGCTGCTGGTTGAAATGGACAGTCTCTGGGTCTCGTTCCCGCTGGCGTCCAACCTGGGCCTGGTACTCAATGAACTGATCACGAACTCGATCAAGCACGGCGGGCCATCGGCTTTTCCCATCAAACTGACGCTTCGGCGCATCCCTGACAACAGGGCGGTCCTGACCATCTCGGACAGCGGCCAGGGCTTTTCCGAAGATGTCCTTTCCGCCCGCCCCGGGACGAGTCGAGGCACCGGTATCATCGACGCGCTGGCCAGACGCTTGAAGGCTACCATCGAGCGGTACAATGAAGGCGGAGCGCAAGTCCGGCTGGTCTTTCCGATCGACTAAAAGTCCTGCCGTCGGTGAGGATGAGGCATGGCCAGGGCTTGAAAATGGGGTAGATGCAAGCGCCCGTAAAGCGTTGAGCGAGAGGCCCCCGTAGGTCACTGCCGGTCGGGTAAAGGTAGTGCCCTGCGTCACCGAGCGTCCGTTGGAGGAAACCGTGAGCCCGTGTGAAGAGCATGCCGAAATCGAGGTCGCGCTGTGGACTGTCCAGTGACCGCAGCTGATCTGAACACCTTCAGGAAAGCGTCATCGAGATTCAAGCGACTACGGAAGAGGTGGCCGTAGATAAATCGGCGCGCGTGGTGGAAGACATCAGCGTCGGCAAATGCGAGCCAGTCCGCCAGTGGCCTCAACCCAAAGCTGACGCTCGCAAGCGGCAGCAACGGTCGATAGTAGCCTTAAGCGAGTTTTGTTTCGGGCCTCCAGGGGCTTCTAGGATCAAATAGGTAACGCCTGCAGTATCTAATCCCTCAACTGGTAGTGCAGCATGATATCGATCAATCTGCCATGCAGATCGATGCCGCTTGGACAGACTTCATGCTTGACCCTAGGAAATACGGTCATGAATGGTGGTAGCGGAAGCTCTGAAGTCAAAATGACGAGTCCGCTGAATCGGAAAGCGCCGCACCTGTTAAAGGCGATAACCAGAGCGTGCCCGCGGTCTGCGTTGAGCAATTTTTTCCAATAAGCGGCGCAGCCTCGCTGGCTTTATGTGCTCCCTTTCTAGGAGCACCATCATGAACGAGATCTTCTGGCCCCCGCGCTCGCAGAACGTTGTTAGAACGGTCGAGATGTCTTCACCTATACTTGACCCCAGGCTTATCGCGCTGATGCGGAAGATCCTGGTGAGGGTAGATGCCCTTCGAAGCATCCAAACCTGCAACGATCCTGATCGGCATGTGGTCAACGAGCTGACGAAAAGCATTGCCACGCATCTGTCTGAAATTTCCGCCCTACTGCATGATGAGGACTCAAGCAAAGCAGTCAGTTTTACTGCCGAGGGGTTGATGGGCAGTACCCAATTCGCAGATATGAGCCAAGCCGTGGCTGCCCTAGATGAGCGTGAGTTAGTGTGCCACGTAGGGGACCTATCTACCTGGCTAGGCAAGTCACGCAATACGTTCTGCTCGGCATTCTTCGGTACCCCCAATTTGGCTCTTCAGCGCGTCTCTGATTGTGTGGACCAGCACTTTCCTGCTGCACTGCAGCGATTGGTTGTCGATCTGGGCGCCCCACTCAAAGCCTTACCCAATTGTGCGTATAAGATCATCGACCTTTTCGGCATTGCTGGCGAAGCGAATTACTTCCCCAAGCATTTTGCTTATTTCATGCCTGAAGATCAGGGAGTCAAATATTCCCAAGTCAAACGCACCATTGTTTTCGCCAATACCTATCGCAATCTCTACGAGAAAATTGCCGTGCAGCAGGCCACGCTGTTCGGTTGGCAGGCATCCGACCTACCAACAGCCGATGACCTGCAACGCTATCTTATTACTTGGTTTAGAGGGCACGATCTCGGGCATTCCATCGTTCTGCAAGACACCAACTTCGGTAGGTTGAGTAAGCATGACCGGTGGGGATCAATGGTAATCCAGGAAGCGCTAGCAGATGTGTTTGGTTTTTTGCTGAGCGTAGATGCCGCTATCGCGAGAAGCGTAGACCTGCAGCCGTCACAAATGGTCCGAGTGTACGTGCTGGAATTGCTACGCTACCTCCGTCGCGGGCCTCGTCATTTCCCCGACGCCGGCTCCGCCTACATTCAGCTGCGAATTCTCAATGACTCTGGAGCAATCACCTCCACAAGCAGCCAGGGATGGTCGGTCGATGCCGACCGTTTCATTGCGGCCATGCATACGATTGCGCAAGTATTGATCGACGCGGCGCTCACAGGGGATCTTACTAGATTTGAAGGCTTTATCGAGCAATACTGCCCTCATCGACTTAAGGGCGACGAGGATGACTTCATGTTTGGGCTTGGTGGCTGCGAAGTTACCCTAGGGTATGTGCAGCAGATTTTTGAAGGATCAAATCATGCAGTTTAGTAATGGTTTTCTGCTAAGCCTGTCGCTTTGTTTGGAGATCGGTCTTGCCAACATGGCCATGATCACCCTCGCCATGCAGCGAGGGTTTGCTCAAGGGGTCTGGCTGGGCGTGGGGACCTGTGTAGGTGACCTGATTTACGCCATTCTTGCCATGACCGGCATGGCTGTGCTGCTGCAGAGCGAATGGGTGCGTTGGATGCTGTGGATCGGCGGGTCAGCAGTATTGAGCTATCTGTGCTTGAAAATGATCTTAAGTGCCTTGAAGGGGAACACCAGCGAGCATGACGGGACTGTAAAGCAGTGGGGAGAAACCAATCGAGCGTTGTTTTCCCGCGGCGTCATGTTAGCGATGTCTTCCCCAAGCGCCATTCTCTGGTTTGCCGCCGTCGGCGGCGCAATCATTGCTCGGCAAGGTTCGGATATCGCCAGCGCCGGACTATTCCTCTGCGGCTTTTTCATTGCCGGCATTTTCTGGGCGTTAGTACTGTGTACCTTGGCTGCGCAGGGCGGTCGGCTGATGGGAGCGCAACTAGTCAGGTATACGTACATCGCCTCGGCATTGATTTTTGCCTACTTTACAGCCTACGTCGTGATCACAGGCTACACGGAGTTCATCGGCAACCCGACGCCCCCGAGCATTGAGCTGTAATTCCAGGGCGAAGCGCCTATCACCTTGCGAAACGCATTGCTCATATGGGCTTGGTCGAAATAGCCCAGGTCCACGGCAATGCGTGTGGGGGATTCGTTGAGGCGTAGACGCCTGCGCGCTTCGATCAGCTTTAATTGTTTGAAATACTGCATGGGGGGCAGATGCTTCTGAGCCTTGAAACTTCGCACGAGATGAAACTTCGATAAATTAGCTTCAGCGCAAAGGTTTTCGAGCTCCAGCGGTTCATAAAGGTTGTCCTTCATGAAGCGAATCAGCTGGGTCACGCGCAACGGTTCTGGGGGTGTGGTCGGTGTGGTGCGGAAACGAAGCAACTCACCGTATAGGACAAGCTTCGCTTCCTCGCAGCCCTCGGAATCCCATTGCGCCGATAGACTAACGATAGAGTGGAACAGCTCTCTATCCTTGATCACGCCTTCCACAAAAATGGGCATGGCATGGGTGTTTGATGCTTCCCCAACCACATCTCGGACATGTTCGCTATCTAGGTGAAGACTAATGAACTGAGTATCGCCGTCCTGAAACTTGGACGCCTGGACGGTCATAGGATTGTACAGTGTCACCTCGCCTTGAGTGACGTTCTGCTGCTTACCATCGTACCAAATGTGCTCCACCCCACAGAGGTTCGCACTGAGCACGTACTCTTCATGCGTGTGCTTAGGATAGCACGTGCTGCTTGCATTGATTTTCGAGCATTCGATGTGCTCATGGCGATTTAGGCTCTCCATGACCATGGACATGGCCCGTCTCCTCCGTGAAATCATGATGTCGTCCAAGGCATCGCAGGCCCCGAGGATGTCCCATAATTATAATAAACTGACGCTTTTAGAAAAAGGACTGTAAGGTAGCAAATTTCGTACATTAGCTAGGGAAAGCTGCCTAGCTGCATTACATCTGTACAAAATCACGCAGGATGGCGATGACCGTTCTGGATTCGGGGACGTTTTTGGAGGGATTTTTCGAGTGTTACCTGCAGTAGCCAGGACGAGTTTTAGCTATGCAATTGGGATGCACTAGCCCTGTGCGGCGGGATTCGTGTTGGTCATTGACAGGCGACTGAACAAGCGCAATGTACAAGCAACTCCTTGCCCAGCCCCGCAGCGGCACCGCCAAGCCCAAACCTTGACATCGCGTCGGGAGTTGGGGCCACGCTGACCATACCAGCAGTTTCCCGATTGCTTTTGCTGCAGCGGCCATAGGCAGCTTTTAGCCGTGGACTGTCCTCTACCAAGGGCAGCTATGGGTCGATAGCTGCTTGTCGCTGCCATGGATATGAGAGCCGAGCCCGGTGTTGCTAACGGTTGGTATCACTCAGATAGTTGTTCGACAGCACCACGATCAGGTCCGGGCGAAACACCCGCTCGCACGAGGCATAGAAGCTGTTGCAGTCCACCAGGGCGATTTACCGGCTCAGGCGTAGGCATGATCGCGCACGCTGTAGCGCACTACACCCCAGATGGTCATGTCATCGCTTTCCAGGACGTAGCGTTGCGGATAGGCGGGGTTTTCGGACTGGAGAATGACCTCGGCGCCTTTGCAGTGCAGCCGCTTGCACACGGGTTCGCCATTGAGCGCGGCAATCACGATGTCCCCGTGCCGGGCCTCGCGGCCCCGATCTACAATCACCAGGTCACCGGAAAACAGGCCGGCACCGTTCATGCTGTCGCCCTCGATCTTCACCAGGTACACGTGCGGGGCGCGCAGGTCGAACAGCTCATCCAGGGAGATATGCTTTTCCAGGTGATCCGCTGCCGGCGAGGGGAAGCCGGCCGGTACCCGGCAGGCGAAAAAGGGCAGGGGGTAAACCGAAGGCTTCAGCGGCCCCAGGACAGAAAACGCCATGGTCAATCGTCCTGCAGCACGGTCCAGAAAATCTGGAGATGGCCATCGTCGCGGTAGGCCAGGGTCACGTTATCGTTTTCCCCCAGCTCTTCCATGATTTGCTCCCACGCCTCGTCCGAACCGCCCTCGAACCGTTCCAGCAACGCGGTTTTGGCGTGCTGAGCGGCGGGATGGTTGATAGCTCGCTGCAGGCGAATCGCAAGCAGGTCGTAAGGGTTGGGCTGAGGGAGGGCCATGGCAGGTAACTCGAAACTGTATGTATTTACAGTATTACACCACGCTCGCGGGTATCAAGATGTTTGACCCGCCGGCCATCGTCGTGATGGGCAGAAGCGGAAGCGGATCGCAAAACCTTGATTACAGCCTGCTCGAAGTAAACGGTGACGTAAGGTACGGCGTAAGGTTGACACACGTGTCAGCTTGTATATGATTGTTCTCAACGCATGAGAGGTCACTTTCGTGCCTACCTTCCGAGACCCGCCTAGCGAAAGCTGCGGGTTTTCGTGTTTCTGGGGCAAGGAATCAAGCAGCCATGACGCATTACGTCGCGTACCTGGACGAATTCGGGCACGTCGGCCAATACGTCTCACGCCACCATCCAAAGTACAAAACGCATCCCGCGTTCGGGTTTGCTGGCCTCCTGCTGCCAGCCACCGAGATTCGCGAGTTCGCCATCTTTTTCTACAAGCTCAAGTGCCGGCTTCTCGCGCACGATCTTGCGCACAACAATCCGAAAAATCTGCCTGCCTACCAGTGGGAGAAAAAGGGCTCGCAGCTCTATACGCTGCGCAATGTCACGCAGTACGAGCAGCTGCGGCGATCCACGTTCCGTCTCCTGGCGCACATCGGGAAAATCGGGGGGCATGTGTTCTACACGGGCGAACACAAGACCACTGACCCCGAAGCCCACGACTCCACCGAAACGTTCAAACGCCAGCTCCTGCAGTCGGTTCGCAAAATTGACCGATTCTGCGCGGACAACAACTCGACCTTCATGCTGATGCTCGACGAGCAGCAGGCCGGGAACGAATGGCGGGAAACCAACGTGGAAGTCTGCACGCTGGCCATGTTCGAGGATGCTTCCGAGAAATGCAGGACGCTCATCGAGCCGCCCATTCAGGCAGAAAGCCACCTGTTTCAAACCATCCAGTGCGCCGACTGGATCTGCGGCCTGATCGGGCGGCTGACTGCCTTATCGGTAGCCCCTGAGGAATATCCCGAGCTGGAACCCTTCGACACGTATTTCGCGGATCGGATAGCCAAGGTTGCCATGCCCTGCAGCGGTCTGGAGCATCAAAAGACCGCTGAGATTCCCGCCGAGCAGGCGGGTGAAACGATGCCGGACGCCGCTGGAGCCCTTGCAGGCGACCAATAGGGCTCATGCAAGGGTGTCGTAAAACGTAGCGGGCTCGCACTGGCGCAGCAGAACTGACTCCGCCGTCCCGTCGCAAAGCCCTTGATGCCCTGCATCAGCGTTGTCCGGCTTCAATGCCCCAGTACCGCGATCCGTGCTGTCAGGGCCCGTTCATACAGCTCATGCAGTCGCTCGAGATCGGTCGGTTGTAACAATTTCAGCCACTCCAGCGCTTCGGTAAAGCCCACTGTGCGTTGCTCGGTCAGCAGGGCGGCATCCGCGCTGTCAGCGCGCTGAATGTCCTCCAGCAGCGCCTGGCATTTGTCCGAGAGATACGCCGGCAGCTGCAACGACATCACATTGAGCAGGGGCGCTTTCATGGCCGTCTCGCACACAGGTAGCCCGGAGCTGGCATCAGGGCCAGTTGTTGCCAAAGCGTCCCCAGTCGCTGGCCCGCCGGTGAATACGCCGGCCCGTCCAGCACGGCGCTGTCGCATGGAATCACCTCTTCCAGGCTGAAACAGTCATAACCGTATTCGGCGTTGGCCAGCTGCAAGGCACCTTGCGCATCAAAGGCTGCATACACCGTGTCCTCGTCGATCCAGAAGGCCTGCAAGGGTCGGGTCAAGGTCAAGAGTTCGTTAGCCGCTTTCATCGGTAGACTGCTCCTCAGGGGTTGGCCTAACGGTAGGCCATATGGATACACCAGGGCCGTGCGCCCCGACGAATGCCAGCCAAACGATCGCAACAGCGGCTAGACAGTCACCCTGGGGGAGTTGGCCTGCTGATTTCAAAAGCCAGGCTGGCGGGCTGACCAAGTACATTGGCGAGCACCACAGCGCTGCATGCCGATCTTTTCCAGTACCCTGATCGAGGCCGCATGATCAGGACGGACCACCGCCCAGACACGGTTGATGCCGGGCGTTCCGAACGCACATCGCAAGGCGACCTCGCCCAGCTCCGTCGCATAGCCCTTGCCCCACGCCTCTACCGCAAAGCAATAGCCGATGTCCAGACGGGGTTCGCCCAGGTAGTCGTCATATGCAATGCCTCCAAATCCAATGACCCGCTCGGGTTCGGCTTTATTGGCAATGCTCCACCACCCGTAACCCTGCTGGTCCCAATGGTTCAGCCATTGGCCCAATAGCGACTCGGCCTGGGTCAGGGTTGCCAGAGGGCCTGCAGGAGCAAAGACCTGCGTTCGCGAGTCGCTGTAGATTTCGAACAGGCGGGGTAAATCGCTGACTTTAGGCTTTCTGAAGGTCAGCCGAGGGCCGTAAATGGGCATCTGCATAGGGTAACGCTGGAAATTTTGCTAACGCTAGCCTACGGCAATAGGGACAGCAACCACCCTGGGCCAAAGCGCTGTACTGCTGCCAGCGCGCGAACCGTAGAAAGGACAGGGCGATCGGAAGATCGCCCTGTCCGCCTTACTTTTTCTTTTTCTCCAGGGTTGCTGCCTGGTTACCACCCTGCTCGGCAATGGCAGAGAGTCGCTCATCGGCGCCCTTCTCTTCGGCCAGGGTCTCGCCCAACAACGCGGCGGCCTCGGTAAGCCCCAGGTGTTTGGCCATGGCAACCAAGGTGCCATACGCGGCGATTTCGTAGTGCTCGATCTTCTGGCAGGCACCAATCAGCGCAGCGTCCAGCACCGGCCCTTTCTCGATTTCGTCGAGCAGCTCCTTGCCTTCCTCGATCAAGCCTTCAGTCGCCACGCACTTCATGCGCTTGAGTTTGAACCCGGTCACTTCCACCACTTGATCAATCCGCTCGATCTGACCCTGGGTTTCTTCCAGGTGCGTGGTGAAGGCTTCGGCCAGCAGAGGATTGGTTGACGCGCGAGCCATCCGCGGCAGCGCCTTGGTGATCTGCTTTTCAGCGCTGTAGACATCGGACAGCTCGTGGATAAACAGATCTTCTACGGTTGTGCGGGCCATGGTGATACCTCATCGTCATTGATCAGATTGGGGCGCATCGCTTTTGCTGGGAGCGCGTGTACTGCCACGCTACCGGCGCATTCCTGCAACCCATTTGCCTGGAAAGGCGTGTAGTACCTGTTCATCAGAGAATCTTGCACACCGTTTGTCCTGCGCGCTTCGCTTTTGTCGGATAAGCGGTACGGCTACAGGACGCCGTCCACCTGCATGTGGCCTGCATGAAGGTGAACGGCTTGATTCAGGTGATGGACCTGAACGCCAACCGCAGCCAAGTGGCTCGAACTGCTGTCCTTCGGGAGGGGATAACGCGGATGTATTTAGCCGTGGCCAAAGCCTGGCCAGTAAGCGGTCCTGAAGACCGCAGCCAGGCGGGCTCTTAGTCGGTGTCGGCTGAGCTGATCATGGACGCCTCGCCTGGGGACTGCATGCCTACCGCGCGCCATTGCACATTGCCGATGCCTGCCTGTTCGGCTTCGGACTGCGAGGTGCGTTTGATCCGGTCATGCTTGTGGCGCGGTATATGCCCGATCCCGGCATCACAGCTTGCCCAGTGCCACGCCTGCGCCGCATCAATCTGATCCAGCCGGATGATGAAGGACTTCTGGTTGCCGTGCAGGGTGTAGTCGATGGTGAAGAGTTTTGACATGGCAGTGCGCTCCTCTGAAAAATTCATCTAACCGAGTATTTTCGTAGTCGAAGATTCCAAACGGGCAAGGGATTTCGAAGTTACTGGCCTTCAAGCGCGGGAGGTGTCACAGGGTATGCCACCTTGCGGCCTACGGCTTTCTAACGCGGGGACTGCATGATCCAAACCTGGTGGCGAGGCTTGGAAGGCTCAACTGCAGTGTTTGCAATCGAACACCGCACGCCCTAGAAGGACGGCGCCGATCGGCCTGAAGTGCTCCCATAACGCAGCCGAAAACGTGTACAGCCAATCGGCTGCGTAGCGTTAGCAAGAAGATTTTGTACAAACCTGACCGCTTGTCTCTCAGTCTCCAACGGGACCGCAGCCGCAGGGTCTGAAGGGAATGCACGCTTACTCTGGATCGACCGCTGCCCCTTCCATCATGATCGTCGAGGACGAGGATCTGCTGCGCGAGCTCCTGACCGAGGCATTTTCGGAAATGGGTGTAGCGGTGAGCGCTGTTGCCACAGCTGACGACGGCTTGACAGCCTTCGAGAAAAATACGGCCTTCGATCTCCTAGTCACTGATGTCCGAACGCCTGGCCGCATGAACGGTTGGGACCTGGCGAAAGCCGTCTATGACCAACGACCAAACGTCCCTATCATCATCACCAGCGGCTATTCGGCCGAGCAGCATAATAATGAACTGCCTCCCAGTGCCTGCTTTGTGCAAAAGCCCTGGTCCCTGGAATCGTTATGTGAACTGGCAAAAACCCTTCTTCACGGGTCATGAGGCGCTATCGCAGCTGAAGCCCGTCGGCCGCTCATTCCCCACCCCACGCTTAGGGCTATACTGTACATCCATACACTATAATCGGACAGCCGCCATGGACGCTCAGCCCTCGAATTCACTGCCCGCCCCCAACCAGGACGCGTTCTCCCTGGGTATCCCGTCCATGCTCGCCGCGTGGAAACACCACTGTACGTTGCTCAACCATGAATTGGACGAGACGTGCCGCGAACTCGCTAATGGCCGGCGCCGGATCGCCCAGCTGGTGACCCAGCACGACAACGACCAGCAGCGGCTCAAACACCAGCAGGCCCGGATCGGTGAGCTTGAAACCGAAGTGAAGCGGCTAAAGGACCGGCTTGTCACCGCCATGGCCCGTGAGGCCGCCGGCCACAGCGCCGCGATCTATGAGAATGCGTACCACGGCACGCCGCCGGCAGCGCGTCTCCCAAGTCATCCCTGAGGCGTTAGGCCGGCTCAATGCCGGTGGCGTGGCGATACCACTCCCACCACCGGTGCAGCCTGGCCAAGCCCTCGGCATCCACCTCCGTAACGGTCGGGGGAGGGCCGTCCAGGGTGCTGTCGCGAGGCTCATCGCGGCGGGCCAGGCGCCAATGGGTCACCCCGCTGATGCCCAGTGCCTGGCGTTCGTTGTACCAGCGCGCCCCGCTCAAGCTGAACGTGCACCGGTGCAAGTCACCGCCGTACGCGGGGCTGTAGACGATGTATTCGAGCTCCCCCTGATAGTCATTCCAGGGCAGGGCGTCGGTACAGGCCACCCAGCCATGTCCCAGTGGCAGGATCAATTCACACGGCCATACCGCTGACCACAGGTCATTGCCCCCCGTTTGCCGGCCCATGGCTGGCGTAGCAGGGTCGCGGACACAGGCAGACGCCCGGGGATCCGGGGCGTTCAGCGTGCCGGCCAGTGCCTGGTGCGCGCCGGCCGGGTTGAACACCGGTCCCCAGTCATCCAGGGTGTAGACCGAGCCGGTTTTGCTGAGGATCACGCCGGCCTGCTCGCCCGCCTGGGCGACCAGGTGCGTCACGGTCTTCTTATCGAGGCCGGTCCTGGCTGCGACCTTGACCAGGGTCGCGTCGGGCGTTGCCTCGATGGCGGCGAGGACCGCAAGCATTCGGCGCAGGTCGCCTTTAGGGTAGGTCGCCATCACGGTCATCACAGTTCAAAGGTGCGTTTAATGCACCCACTGTAGCCAGGGCCACACGCCTTGTCACGTTGAAAAGCCCGCGTCCCGCCGCCGTGGCGATTGCCGCGTCAGCATCATCGCCCGGTCGGCCGAGAGCTCAAAACGCATGCCTTCACCGAAGGCACCGTGCGGACGTTTAAACGCTGCCTGCTCTGAAAGCCTGCGCGCACGCGCGCCCGGTTGAGGCGCAGCCAGGCGTGGCCTGGCTGGGGCGATTTATCCGGGTCTTGGCGCCCGTAGGGTGGCCGCAGGCCAGGGCAGGGCGGGGACCGCCCTGGGCCGCCTAGACAGGCTTTTGTGGAGGCTCAAGTTCACCTGTCCACGCCGTGCCATCGGCACGAAATGCGTGGGCATTATGCTCTACGAGGGGGGTTCTACACCTCGTAATTCCCTGTTTTTCCGGGACGGGGAAACTGAAGGGGGTATAAAATTTCATTTATTTTAAAGCCTCCACAAACCGCCGCGCTGAACGCTCCAGGAGCGGGTGATTCGGGGGCAAAACCGGGGTGCTTGGGGCCGTCGCCTGGCTGGGCGATAGCCGCGTGAAACCTCGATCAAAAGCGCCTTAAATCGCAGGCGTGACAAGGCCTCCGCGTGAGCGGATACGGATTTTGGGCAGAACAGGGAGTTATTTGGCTTTGTTGGCCACCGACGCAAAGAGCTTGTCCATCGCGCTCTGGACCTTGTTCGCCGCCTTGACGGCCGTGTTACCTCGCATTTCGGGTTGAGGCTGGACGGGCGCCTTGCGTGGGCGCTCTACGCCGGCCTCGCGCGCTTCCTTCGCCTGCCAGCGCTCCCGGGACACCTCACGGCGCTGGAGCTCCAAGGAGTGGCGTTCCAACTCGGCCATGCGCTGTTGCCCGATGTCGCGCAGCGCGGCGTCACGGCGCTTCTTGGCCGACTTCTGCACGCGCTCGTAGACGTAGGCCAGGCCCAGGTCTTTCCAGAACAGCTTGGTGAAGCGCACCAGGACACGGGTGCGCACCAGGTGCAGCCCGTTGTCGTCCCTTTCATCCAGGCGCACGCGCTCGATGCGCCGGTACACATAGCCGGCATCGTCCAGGGTTTTCAGCAAACGGCACAGCGCCGGCGCGGAGATCCCCGCGTCTTCGGCAATGCCGCGCTGCGTGTTGAGCACAAAGCGCCCGTTCTGCGGGTCGATGTAGCCCAGCACACTGGTGGCCAGGTCCAGGCGCACCAGCAGTTGCTCGGCCACGCGCTCGATGGCGCAGAATTTCTCGCGGCGGGTACGGCGATCACCATGGACGCCGTCCAGGCGGCGCAGGTAGCGGCCGCGGTAGCTGACCATGTTGCTCAGCCGCTCATAGGCGCTACGGATCAGGGGGTTTTTCAGCTGCTGTTCGGTGAGGTGACGCGGCGCGGCATAGCGGGCAGGCATCGGCCGGCCAGGTCGGCGCAACGCGGAATGAGGGTCAGAGGGGGCGAGCCTGACGGCCTTGAGGTGGCTCATGCTTCACCGCCTGGGCCGCTGGGGGCATGCGCTGCGGTGAAGCCTGTCAGGTCTGGGTGTCGCGTGGTGTACAGGGCAGGGCCGGGAAACGGCACAGCCTGCGGAGGAATCTTTTCCATAAGTCCGCCATTCAGCGGTGAGCCAGTTAGGATCACTTTTTGGGCTTGCACGAAGCCGTAGTGATCGCCATAATTGGCTCACGTTATGTGTGCTGGACAGGTACCCGATCTCAAACAGGCCTGTTCAGGATTTTCCAAAAAGCCCCGGCGCCAACCGGGGCTTTTTGGTTTCTACGATTTGGTTATCTCACTAAAAATCTCTTTCTATCTGGTCACGCCGGCCCTAAACGGCTGCGCAAAGCACCGGCGTACAGCGTTCGGGAACGCAAAGTGCGTGAACACTATCACCGCAGAAATTTCTCTGCAACGAAAACGCGTCGGCGCTAAGCCACATTTTCTTTGCTATGCATCGCAAGCTAGAACGTCTGAAGCCCCCGTGGCGTCTAGGATTCACTTCAATTTGTTACGTAAGTTACGTAAGTTACATAACTTACGTAACTTATTCGCTTTCGCCGTCTGGCTCCCGGTTGGCGCGGGGTTCAGCCTGAGAAGCGTCTTCTAATAAGGCAATTATTTCAGCCTTGCTTAGCTTCCGAAGCGCGATGATTGCAGCACGTATCACGTCTGAACGGGTTGCCTTGAACTCACGCGGTAGCATCGAAAGCTTATCGATCTTCAGGTTGATATCTTTGGACAGCGAGAACGTTGTGCGCACGAAGGTAGGCGCTTTTCGACGCTTGCGCTTCGCCTTGGGCGTTGCGCTGAGAGGCGCAGCTGCAATGAATGCCAGCGCGGCTTCCTCGTTGGCTTCGGTCGGCGGAACCACCTGCTCAGGCTTACGAACCAAATCCTTCAAGCCCATGATCTGCTCCCCCAGAGCTCGGTGGCCAACGTTTCGATTTCTTCCTTGGCTCGCGGGTCATTGCCGCTTTCAAGAACGGAGCAACCGTCTTCATCGGCATCGTCGTAGACGTTACGGGCTGTAGTGATCGCATCCAAGGGCAGAATGCCAAAGGACCGGCATGCCTCCTTGGCATCTAGAATTCGCTGCACTTGACTAGGCAATGCGGGACATTGCGTGATCACGGCGCGGATCGTCAGCACAGGATTCACGGCTGTAGCTAACCGGGCTAGATTGTCCACCTTGGGTAAGGTCTTCAAGTCACGCCGCTTTGGTCGGAACGGAATCAGCATGTGCGTCGCGACAGTCATAGCTGAACGCAATGCTTCAGAGTCCGACCCTCCAGCATCGACCACAATTTGCCTGTATCGACCTCGTAGGTCCGCTAGCGTTTGCCTGATATTACCGTGGGCCTGCACTACCGGGATTGCCGGCAAATCTCCCTGAGCAGAGCGCTCAGCTGCCCAGTCTGCGGTAGTGCCTTGAGGATCTGCATCGAGGAGAAGGACATCGCCACCTCGGGCTTGCAGCCATACGGCAAGGTTCTGAGCAAGACAGCTTTTACCGCTACCCCCCTTTTCACCGCCTAGTAGAAGAATCATAGGAGCACTCAACCTCAACCGAATAAGTTACGTAACTTACATAAGTTTCAGTCGCTTCGCTATGATTGCCTGCATCAGCCTTTGCGCTTGCCACGGGGCATAGGTCGCCCAAGCGAACAAGTGTAGGTCTAGTCGGCACGTAGGAGCCGCTTGCTAGGCCGCATGCAATCGAGCGATTGCAGGCACGTCTTTATGCTGCGCCTGCCATAAATCGTAGGCCGATTGCCGAGCAAGCCACATGTGGGCCTTGCCCAAGCCTGCCAGCTCCAGGCGCCAAGCCAGGTCAGCGGTGATCGCGGCTCGACCATTAAGGATCGTGGACAATTGCCCCCTAGAATATCCTAGGTGCTTGGCCAGCGCCGTGACGGACAGCTTCATTTCGGGCAGTACGTCTTCGCGTAGCGCCTCGCCTGGGTGGGGAGGGTTGTGCATGGTCATCTAACGTTCTCCTGTCAGTGGTAGTCCAGGTAATCCACCAGTTCTACATCAGTCTCGATAAAGCGGAATATCACCCGCCAGTTACCCGACACGCTCACCGACCAGAAACCTGCAAGCTCGCCTTTGAGCGGATGCAGGCGCATTCCCGGTTCGTCCATGTCATCTGCCACCCTGGCCACATCCAGCGAAGCCAGAATTCGCCGCAACCGGGCGACGTGATCGGCTCTGACGCCTTTGGCGTTGCCGGTCAGGTACAGGGCCTTGATGCCTTTATGTCGGAAGCTTTTTATCATGAATAAAGCGTAAGGCCTTGGCTTACACTCGGCAAGTGTTTTGTCATCTTTAACCTTACAGAATCGCTTTCCGAGCAGCTGGCTATCACAGGATCGCTAGCTGCTTTTAAGAACGAATCCCTTTTGAGTGGATGTAGAAGCTCGGCGAGGGTAAATTTACCGTTGTGTCAAGCGATCATTTCATACAGGATACCTAAGTTTGAACTCATATGAGATAGCTAAATCAACACTTATAGAAATATTGAATAAAGACAATTACAAAGTAATAGCCCTTTCTGGCAAGTGGGGTACGGGGAAAACCCATTTATGGTCCACAGCTGAAAAATCAATTACCCTGAATTCATCTACACCGGCACCTATTTATTTTTCAATATTTGGGGCAAAAAGTCTTAACGACATGAAGTTTAGACTCCTTCAATGTCGTACGATCTCAAAAGACAGTAAATTCAAAGAAATTTTTGGTGCAGGCGGATCAGCGATAAAAGGAATTGCTGGTAAATTCATACCAGGCCTTGCAGTTGACGACCTAGCACTTTTATGGTTGCCTAAGCTTTTAGCTAAGAGACTAATCGTTATTGACGACATTGAAAGAAAACATAAAAACTTAGACATAGACGAGGTCTTAGGTTTTATCAATGAATACTCAGAAAACCACGATGCGCGTTTCCTGCTGCTTCTTAATTCTGACAATCTAGAAGACGAAGCAATATGGAGAAAACTGCATGAGAAAGTTGTAGACATAGAGATTGTATTAAAGCCAAATTCAGAGGAAGCTTATGATATAGCAGCGGCCGATTTTAAATTACCTTATACAAACCAGATTAAGTCTGTTGTAGCCAGTCTAGGCATAACTAACATAAGGATAATCAAGCGAATCTTGAGAGTATTTTCTGAGCTCGCCTCTCCGTATGGAATGCTTGATGAACACATAATAGATAGCATAGTAGGCAGCACCGCTCTGCTCACCGCAATTCATTATCGAGGAATTTCTTCGAAAATAACTATGGAATACGTATTGCAATACAATTCCTTTCAAAGCATATTTTCACGTAAAGAACGTAGCGCGGAGGAGCAAGATTGGGACAATATTCTTGAAAAACTTAAGATAGCATCCGCTGACGACTACGAAGAAATTGTCGTTTCCTACCTGCGATCTGGGATTATCGACCGCTCTAGGTTGGACAAAGTTATTGAAAAGTATAGAGAGCAGTTCGCTAGAAACGAGATTTATGATGACTTCCGCAGCTTGTTCGAGGCGTACTCTTGGGATCCTGATTTTATTTTTGACATTAATTCAGAATCTATAGAGCGATTGCGAAAAAATGCAAATCTGCTCTCTGCAAGCGATGCAAGCTCCCTAAGCATGTTATTTACGCAATGTGGGCATCCAGAAACTGCTGATTCATTGATACAATCATGGATTGATCAGAATGAAGCAGTAATTGAATCTGGAGCTTCTGAGCACTTTAGTTCAGAAGATTTTTCACATCCTGCGCTTGCCGCGCTGGATGCGCGCATACGAAATAATCGTTTCCCACCACTAACATTAGTGGAAGCTTTACAACGGATTAGAAATAATAATGGCTGGGGTGACAGGGAAAATATTTGCCTATCCGAATCTACTCCTAAAATGTACGAAGCAACTATTCGCAGCCTACGTGGCAAAGAGCTTGCTAACTTCTTAAATGAAAATTTCTCTATTATGCGAATATCTAATCCTGAGCCTGCATTCTCCCATGCTTTGGAAAACTTTAAATACGCTTGCAAAAACATAGTTGATTCGGATCCAGATTCTCGTCTATCCGAAATATTGATTCGCGTTTTCCATAGTAACAATGTCGCTCTTGAATAGGGTTAGGCCTCTAAAACGTCGTCACCGCCTCCCGTTTGAGGAGGCGGCTCGCTGGGATGGTTAATCGAAACTCATGCCAGCCTCTTGCTCCGGCTCTGGTAGTTCCGGCGTGCCTGCAGCCACGGCCAGCCCTTTAGGCGTGGTGTCGGCCACTTCGCGTTCTGGCACGGCGGTTTGCGCTGACCACTCGCGGCGATTGGTCGTCTTCTCCATCACCGTGCCATCTTCGGCCACTTCCTGCACCACGACTGGCCGCGTGCCGAGGTCTACAAGGCGCAGCTGGTCACCCACTATCAGGTCTGAGTGTTCCATGACGTTATCAATGGCCTGCTCCAGACCTACCCCCCATACCGTACGCTCGCCGGCGTCGGTCTTGAGCGTGACGAAGTAGCTCATCTGCTTGTCGTCCTGGTGCTGGTAACGCGCTGCACCGTGGTCCACCAGTTCGCCCTCGATGATCCGCGAATTGGCCTTCGCGGGACTTTCGGACGGTGCCGGCACCACTGCCTGCAACCGGTCTTCGACCTGGTGAACAATCCCGACCGCTGTTTCCGTGGCGGCGTCCAGAGCCTGAACGGTTTCTGGCGAGCCCTTGGCCTGCGCGTACAGCGATTCAATGGCGCCCTTGAACGTTTCGCGGTAAGCGTCGTTTTCCATGTAGGACGCGAGCATGGCCGCGGCCTCTGGCGTCTTGTCGTCGGTTGCGATCAGCCACACTGCATGGTCTTCAGCCCTGAGGCTCATCACCGTGTCCGAGGCTCGCACGTCTGCCTCAGTGAGCGGCATCGCCTGCCGCCAGGCCGCTTCGCGCCTGACCATCTCGCTGGGGCTTTGCGCGTCAGGGTCTAGCCCAGCGCCGGCCTTCGGCGCGGCCTCATTCGCTGGCTGGTCCTGACCAGGCTCATCAGCGTGTTTAGCGGTGGCCTGGTCAACGTCCTTCGACGTGTCCACACCGGGCTTGATGGTTTGCCCGTCCTTGGCAATGTCCAGCTCAGCACGGCGGGTGGCCAGGCCCTGGTTCATCGCCTTGTCAGTGAAATGCACGTCAAGGCCGTTCTTGGCCACCGCCTCGATCACCAGCTTTTTGAAGTCCGCGGTACCGTTGATCGTCAACGTGCTGCCAAACCGCTCCTTGGCCAGCTGAAGGGCCACGGCAACGCCTGCTTCGGTAATGCCCGTGCGGCGCATCGAGATAGCTTTGCCGGTATCCACGAACAACGTCTTGTCGGTCGCTTTGTTCAGGTAATGCACGTTCTGGCTGAATTTTGCCTTTTTGGTATAGAGGTCTTTGGCGCTCAGATCGCGCGCGCGTTCCTCGGCGGCCTGCGGGTCTACCTGGTTGGCGAAGCGATCCATGATGCGCTTCACGCGGTCCCGCACGCCTTCAGGGGTAGGCCCTTTGGCCCCGCTGATCGTGAAGCCCGGTTCGTCCTTTTCTTCCTCAATTAGCTGTCGTATGGCTGCACTGCCCATAAAATCTACCTCGGTGCTGGGTTGGGGGGATTGAAGCTGTTCACGCGCTCGCAACCGCTCGAAGGTCAGCACGGAGATCAGCTGGGCCTTGTCCTGGCGGGTCAAACGGTCATCGGAAAACACGGCGCGCCGGGTCGAATAGAACTGCTGGTCGATGCGACGTAGGACGTGGCGGTGAACCGGCAAAATCTGGTTGTGCTGCGCCTCCCGCGTGAAATACGCGGCCACCGTTGAGGCGTGCTTGTTGGCTGTCAGGGCCTTGATGGGCGCCCGTTTGAACACCAGCGGGTTTTCTGCAGGACGCTTGAGTGGATCGAACAACATCCGTCCGCGCTGCTCGATGTCCTTTACCGTGGCCACGCGATGGGGGTTTTTCGCATAAGGCGGCACAGATGCGCCTAGCGGGCGTTTGCGGGGTTTGCGGGCTACACAGCCCTGGTCAGCGCCTTGGCCTGCGTGCACGGCCTTAGTGATCGACGTGCCGGCCTGAGGGTCGCTGGCCTGCGTTTCGAAGGGCTTACGCAAGAACACCAATTCACGCTGCGCAGGCCGCTTTAGCGGATCGAATAAACGCCGGCCGCGCTCCTCGATGTCCGCAATCGTTGCAACCCGATAAGGGTTCTTCGCGTAGGGCGGGACTACGCGTCCAGCTCGTTGTACTCGGGCATTTCGTGGATTTCGGGTAGCTCCGGCGCGTCGCCGGCCTGTTGAGCCTGCTGGCGCTGTTGTTCCCGCTGTTGCCTGAGGAACGGCGGCAGGCTGGCTTCCTCTTCCTCCGCGCTCAGCTGCGGGCCGGCTGCGCCCTCCTCGTCCTCCTCCTCCTCGTACAGATGATCGCAGTCCAGAATCTCCTCCTGGTTGCGGCTGTCCCAAGTGAACGTGTGCATCACTGGGCAGTAACACCGTACCGTCACGGCTTCGGGTCGATCCGGCTTGCCGGTGATTTGCCACATCGCTGATGGACAGGTCTTGCAGGCCATCGGCAGGCTGGGCAGCGCGTCGCCCCGCAGTTTCAATAACACTTCGCTGGTGATCTCTCGGCCGTTTGCTGGGCTGTAAGTCATGATGCTCTCCATGGATTCGGTAGAATTTCTGTTCACGCTCAGCAAGTAATTGCTGTTTTACCTCGGGGCTAGCGTCCACATAGCGCTTACGAAACGAGGGCGTAGCCTTTTCCACATACTTGATTTCCCTGGCGCGTTGCGGCCACTCCCTCAACCGCTGAGCAATGACGACTTTATCCAAGGGTGGCTTCTTCAACTCGCGTCGAACGATAAAATCGTCTTTGAAAATAGTCTCTTTCAGGTTTGTGTACTTGGTATCACCCGGTAGCTTTACCGCCAGATACTCATTGTCCTTACCTTGGTTGCGAATTCGCGGATCACCGTAGGTAGAGGCCAGTGCGTAAAAGTCGGCACGGGTGGTGACATTCCTTTCAATGACCTGCTTGACCAGGGCCTGCTTGAACTCGCGATTCTTCCCGTAGAAATCATCGCCCTTGTACCTGGATAACACACTGGCCGCGTCTCTGATGTCTACTCGGACACGCTCCCTGGGTGAAACAAGGTTGTATTTCTGGTTCAGGTACTCTTGAAACGCTTCAAAATGCTTTTCGTGGTTTTTATAGAAGCCTACGGGGTTCGCTTCACTGCCGCTGAGCAGGTTGATGCGGGGCACGATAACGTGGATGTGAGGCTTACGCTCGATGGCTTCGCCGGTCTTCTTATCGTTTACCCATTTGAGCTTTGGCAAATGCGCTTCGGCGTAGAAATTGAATTCATCTTCCTTATAGGCATACATCAGAAACTGCTTGAACTCGGTAGTTACCGCATGAAGCGTTGCCTCGGGTATAATGTCTTCATGAAAGCTGAGCGTAAACGTTAGATACCGGTCCTGGCCTCGGTCGGGAATGCTTTCATAGATTGCCCGGGTCAGGTCCAGGTCACCCGACAGGACCATGCGGTGGTCCAGTTCATCGCGGCTTAATTCGCGACCTGATTTATTGCCTTTTTCAAGATATTCCTGCGCGCCAGTGTTGTACCCGCTCGCCCTAATCAACATTGGAGATACCTGTCAGAAAGCGGGACTCAATCGAGGCTAGTTTATTAAGCCATTTGAGATAGACGGATTCCGAAATCAAACCGCGCCGGTTGGCGGCATTCACGCTATGAGCCAGCTGGTTAATGTTGTTACTGGCTTTGTTATAGAAGAACAGCAATCGGTGGTAATCCACCGGCCTGGCTTGCTTGACGTTGAATGTGACTTTGGAGTTTAGAAAAACATCGCGCAGAAATTCGGATGTAGTCATGCCTGTGGCTTTGAGCTTCCTGTCGATTTCAGCAAAATCTTCCTCGGTCACGCGCAGGGTCAGGACGCGGGTTTTCTTGGACTGCTCAGCCATAGGGCCTCCAACAATGACGATTGCTTTAATGACTGACGACGAATGACAAGCGAAGCGCTAGCGCGCTGCGGGGTTGCAAAGGGGTGTCCCCTTTGGCACGTCGATGTAGGAGGGGGCTTGCCCCCGTATACATCGGTAACGTGCCTGTTCAGAGATTTTGAGAGAGGTGGTTACATCAGACGTACATCTATATTGCTTTGGAATGCATCGCAAATGCTCTGCATTGCGTTTTTATGCATCAGTGATACGCTCTGATACGACAGGTTTACATCACTTTTACATCACTCGGCGGACAGAAAGGGACGAAACGTGGCTCAGGAAACCCAAAACCGGCGTGAAGCCTTGGCTGAACTGGTCCAGGACAACGCAGCCAGGTCGTACACGGCGCAAATTCGTGACGTGTATGACGTGATCGAGAACGCCCTGAGGTCAGGGGTAAGCAGAACAGTGATTCACCAAAAACTGGTAGATACGGGGCTGGCCATCAGCCTTCGTCACTTTGACCAGGCGCTCTACAGAATCCGTAAAAGCCGTAAACAACCCGAACAGGCTAAACACCCACTACCTGAAAAAAGCCCTCGCGTAGCGGCTAACAAGCCGGCCCTGCTGAGCGGCAATACGCTCAAACCCCAAGCAAACTTCAGGCAAAGCCTGAAGCAAATCAGGGCCGAGGTGGAGAATACGGACTGGGCCCAAGTGATCAGCGACGCAAATCGCAAGGCCCAGCCTTGAGTGAAGTAGCTTTGCGCAGTAACTACTGCGCAAATTGTTTTTTTATGGCCGGTGGTAGCTTGTCAATCACGGCCCGCTGATGAATGTATTCATCATAGAACCATTTATTGGTTTCATTAACATCCTGTGCCTGTATCGCAAGCCAGCCCATTGCGCACACCATGGCCACGGTCACTGCGACAAATCCCGCCAAAACAATATAGTTAAACCGCGTAGCCTGGGTGTCGCGGACATTGCTGGATAAACCCGTAATACGCTTCTCCAGGTTCTCGATTTTGGCGGCTGCTCGATTTAGAGCGGGCTCAAAAACCCGCTCCAGACTTTGGTGAATGGCCGTAGACATCTCGATAGCGACATCCACACCGGCTTTGGCGGCTGTGGCTTCGATTATTTCCTTGGTGCTTTTCTGTAAGAGCAGCGCGGTATCCTCCGCATCCTCTACGGCGTCGGCCACAATGTTGAGCGAATCCCTCATGGACACTTCAAGCACCTTGGGAATGCTTTTAACATCGTCGTGCAAGCGGCCCACGTCGCTTAAAAGCTCGATAATCAAAGCATCCCGTGCCGTAGACGGGATGATTTCGTGCTCACTCATTTGACCAGCTCCAGGTCAAACAACTCGGCGAACACCGCGTCAAGCTTTCGGTTAACGCCTTTGCACAAGAGCTTCAAACCGTACATGTCGGACCACTTGTCGCGCTCTTGTGCGCTGGCTTCCTTGTTTTTTAGCAGCGCTTTATAGTCCGTCTGATCATCCATCAGGCCCTGCATGGAAAGGCGATTGATGGACAAGACATCGAACAATTCCGATTCGAACACCGCGCACTGGTAATTCATTTTGAACGCGCTGGCCCGCTGGTGATAAGCGGCAATGATCGGGAATTCGGCTTCCACGTCGCGTTTGACGCGGTTGAACACTACCCGAATTTTGTCAGCAGGAACCCCCATGGAAGCAAGGCTGCCGATCATGCTGACGGTCTCCTTTTGCTCCTTGGTGCCGGCGGTGACCGGGACCACGTAGTAGTCGATTTCTTCGTGGGCTTCTTCAAAACCCTCAAGGTTGGACATGAAGTCTTCGACGTTGGAAGCGCCTACGTCGATGATGGCCTGGTCCTCCAGCATGAGCCGCTTGAACAGCTCGCGGAATTTATTACCGCGCAGCTTTTCCACGTCCAAACCAAGGTTTTCAGCGGTTTCGTTGATCGATTCGATAGCGTAGATCGGAGCCCCGTCCATGCGGGGCGAAAGCAGGTTGGCGGCGATAGTGGTTTTGCCTACGGTGCCGGTGTAGTTGATGACGATGACTTTCATGTGGGTTTCCTTCAGCTAGGGAATATCGCACCGGGCGTAGTCGCCCGGTGTGCTTGATCGAAAATGTGTAAGCCGCAGGGGTTGCACACCAAGGGCGCCGCCCTTGTCATCCCGCAACGGCCGCGTTGACCTCGGGAGCGCGGGGCGATGAAGCCACCCCACACTCCGTCGGTAAGCCTTTTCGGGTCGGGGTGTCGTCAAGTGTTCGCTTCGCCCGTGCTTCCGTTCGCCGCGACCATGGAACGCGTCACAACGAGCCGGGAGCGCGGCACCTGACGTGGCCCGTTCCGCGGTGGTTGGTGGGTGGGGGACGGCTAGCGGCTGAACACGAATTCCAGCTTGGCTTCGTGATTGAGCTTCAACGCGGCGTCGAAGCACTTGCCGGTTTTCTTGCTGTGAAAGCCCTTCAGCACGCCGGTTTTGCCCTTGGTCAGCAGTGTTTCGATCTGGCCGGGGGTGAGCATCTTGCCGCTGACCTCCGGGTACAGCTTGAAGGCGCAACCGCGACAACCGATCACACGCGGCGTCACCGCCAAGTCAGTGCCGCACATGGGGCACTTGGCATTCAGCGCGGCCGGTACCGGCTTGGCGGTGCCCTGCACGTTGCCCAGGTCTACACCTTGCACCTGGTCGGCAATGAAGCGCTCGAGCTCGTCCAGGAACGCATCCACCGTGAGTTCGCCGGCCTCGATCATCTGTTGCTGTTCGTGCCAGAGCGCGGTCATGTCCGGCGTGGTGGCAATCGCCGGCAGGGCGGCGATGAACTCCAGGCCCAGCGGGGTGGGGATCAGCTTTTTCTTCTCGACCGCGTAGAAACCCCGTTCCTGAAGCTTGGCCAGCATCGCGGCGCGGGTCGCTGGCGTACCGATGCCGCCGTTTTCGCCTTTCTTGACGTCGTCGCGGGCAATCAGCAGCTGCTTGATGCGCGGGTCTTTCACATACTTGGCCACGCGCTGTAGATCCTTGAGCAACGTCGCTTCCGTGTACAGCGGCAGGGGCTTGGTCTTCTCCTTGGCCACCGTGATGCCGTCACAGCGGCCCGTGTCGCCGGCCTTCAGTGCCGCCAGGGCATCGAACGGGCTCGCGGCGTCCACGTCCTGGCTGTCCTCGTCGTCTTCGCGCTCTTCGGCCATCTGCGCGGTCCAGCCGGGGTGGGTCACTTTGGTGGACCGGGCCATGAAAGCATTTCCGCTCACGTCAAACCGCACCTCGGCGCTCAGGTAGCGCTTTTCCGGCAGGAACTGGGCGACGTAGCGGTTCACGATGGCCAGGTACACGGCGCGTTCATCCGCGCTCAGCTGCTCCAGGTTGATCTTGACCGCTGTTGGAATGATCGCGGTGTGGGCCGACACCTTGCTGTCATCGAAGGCGCGGCTTTTACGCTCGGGTTTGGCCTCAGCAAACATCCCGGCCAGGTCCGGCAGGGCCTGGCTGAGCAGGTCCAGGGTGTGCGGGGCTTCGACAAACTGGTCGCTCGATAGGTAGCTGCAATCAGAGCGGTTGTAGGTGATGGCCTTGTACTTCTCGCGCAGCGACTGGGTCAGGGCCAGGGTCTTTTCCGCATCAATACCATGCGCCTTGCTCATGTACACCTGAAGGTCCAGCAGCGCGAACGGCAATGGTGCCGGCGTTTGCTTTTCCTCCACGCGGGCCTCGATCACGCTGGCAGGTTTGAGCCGGCAGGCGTCAGCTACCTGGTTGGCGTAGCCCTCCTCGATGATTCGATTTTTATCGTCCACGGGCGCATCAGCGGCGACCACCAGGCGCGCCTGGGTGCGATGGCCATCAAAGGCGAGGCTGGCCGCGACGGTGTAGTAGAACGCGCTGGCGTGGTGCTTGTTGGCCAGGTAGCGGTTCACGATCAGGCCCAGGATCGGGGTTTGCACGCGGCCAACCGACAGCACGCCTTTGACGCCTTTGGCCTGTCCGGCCAGGGTGCAGGCGCGGGTCATGTTGAAGCCGTACAGCTGGTCGCCAATGCTGCGGGCCAGCGCTTTTTGATACAGGCCGAAGAACTCCCGGTTATCGCGCAGGCCCGCCAGGGCCTTGCGGGCGGCGTTGGCGTTGAGGTCGTTGATCAGGATGCGTTTGACCGGCGAGGTGTTGCTGAAATGCTCCAGGACTTCATCCACCAGTAACTGGCCTTCGTCGTCCGGGTCGCCGGCGTGGACGATTTCCGAGGCGCGACCGATCAGCTGCTGGACCACCTTCAGCTGGGCCTGGGTGCGCGCAATCGGCTGGTACTTGGCGGGGCGCAGCTTCAGCGGCAGGTCGGCCAGGTTCCAGGCTTTGTAGGCGGGGTTATGAGCCTCGGGCGGGGCCAGTTCGAGCAAGTGACCGATGCACCAGGTCACGATGTCGTTGCTGCCACACTCGAAATAGCCATCCTTGCGGATGACCGTGCCCAGCGCTTCGGCAATGACCTGGCCCAGCGCGGGCTTTTCCGCGATAAATACGCGCATGATGTTCTCCGTGTGTTGGGCAGGGCTTAGCCCCGGACGGTGCCGAACTTGGCGTTGATCTGTTGGGTGTAGCTGCGGTCAGCACCGGGGCAGCTGTTGAGGTAGTTCAAGCGTGCCGTGGACGTTTTGCTCCATTTGATGTTGCCGTGCTTCTTCACCAGGATGCTGAAGTAGTCCCGTTCGGCGCTGCTGCACGCGCTGCCACCGCTGTTGCCGGTGAGCTTGCCGAACATGCACAGCACGGATTTGCACGAGTCGCCGGCGAAGGCTTGAGGACTGCCTAGCAGGCAAGCGACGAACACAGCACACACCAGTTTTTTGCCGCGACCAGGCACGGCGTTGCCTTCGGGCTGACCTGGGCGGTCAGCCGCATGAACGGATGTTTTCATGGTGGGAGTTCCTGAAAGGCGCGGGGCGCGCCGGTCTATCAAGGGGTGTTCAGAGGGGCGGTGTAGCGTTCTTGATGGTTTCTGCAGGTGCGAATGCACCGCTACAGTGTTCGTGTTTCAAGGGCGGCTCTATGCTCTGCACGAAAACTATCGCCGTGCAGGCCTGATTAACCGTCTGTTTTGTCATCCTCGCGGCTATGCCGCCAGGACATGATTTCCGGCAGCTTTTCCTCGATCCAGTTGACCATGACTTCAAGGTGCTGAGCGGCCTCCTGGCCTAATGGGCTCAAGCTATATTCCACATGCGGTGGCACAACTGGTAACGATTTACGGTTGATCAACCCGTCAGATTCGAGCCCCTGCAGGGTTTGCGAAAGCATTTTCTCGCTGACCCCGCCGATCTTGCGACGCAGCTCGCTAAAGCGATGCATCCCGCCCAGAAGTATTACAAGGACCAGCACGCCCCAGCGGCTAGTCATGTGCTTGAGCACCTCACGAGAAGGACAATCGGCGCTCAGTACATCGCCGCGTCGAACAGCAGCTGAAAACGGGTCAGAAAATTCGGTAGTTGAACTCATGGTACTTACCTTTAGGTGCGTACTTACGGAAAGTTAGCTAGGGCGCTAGGATGATCCCTCTTCCTTTCCCCATCAAGGTATTTGTCATGATCGCAATCACCGGAGCCTCGGGCCAACTGGGCCGCCTTGTTATTCAATTCCTGCTTGAACACGTCCCAGCCGACCAGGTAACCGCCTTGGTCAGAGATCCAGGCAAAGCTCAGGACCTGGCCGAACGGGGTGTGGTGGTACGCAAATTCGACTACAACGAGCCTGAGACATTGACTGCCGGGCTGAAAGGTGTCGATAAACTGCTGCTGATTTCCTCCAATGAAGCAGGAATCCGGGCCACTCAACACCGTACCGTCATTGATGCCGCCAAGGCCGCTGGGGTAAGTCTCCTGGCATACACCAGTGTCCTGCATGCTGATATCTCTACCCTGGGGTTGGCCGCTGATCACCGCGATACTGAAGAGGCCTTGAAAGCCTCCGGGGTGCCACACGTACTGCTTCGCAATGGCTGGTACAGCGAAAATTACCTCGCCAGCGTACCCGCTGCCGTGGAACATGGCGCCCTGTTGGGCAGCGCTGCCGATGGTCGCATTAGCTCGGCGCCGCGTGCCGACTACGCTCAAGCAGCAGCAGTGGTTTTGACCACTGAAGGGCAAGCAGGCAAGGTCTATGAACTGGCAGGTAACAGCAGTTATACATTGACCGAGCTCGCTGCGATGATCAGCCAAAAAGCTGCCAAACCTGTGGTTTATCAAAACCTGCCACAGGCGGAATTTGAGGCAGTACTGATCAGTGTCGGTTTGCCGGCTGGTTTGGCTGCGCTGCTTGCAGACTCTGACGCAGCGGCGGCCAAAGGCGCTCTGTTCGATGACAGTGGAGTGCTTGGCAATTTGATCGGACGGGCAACTATGCCAATCGTGGACTCCTTGAACTAGGGCTTCCAACGTTGTTGCTGCTCGGCGCGCAAGGGTAGATCGTCTGACAGGGCCACCTTGGCTTCGACCGTGCGCACCGGCACGGTCAGAGCATCGATCTTCGAGGCGTCTCCGATCGGCAACGGCGGCGGCGTCATGTTGGCCCGCGACCTGAACACCTCCTCCTCATAAAAGAAGATTTTGCGCGACAGCACCTTGATCGGCTCCGTTTGCTTGGTGCCCTGGATGAAAATCAGCTGCTTGTCATAAGGCAGTTCATTGACCTCCTGGGGCAGCATCAGGGGCCGCGCCTGCTCGCTGTAGCTGTCCGTCTGGCCCCGGTTGTTCATGTCCCGCTTGTTGAACGACTGGTTCTGTACCCGCACGGTGGTGTTGCCCACATTCCTGTGCTGCATGACGGCTTCCACCGAATCCTTGATTTCGTCCTGTTCCTCGTCGCTGGTCCTGTCCTTGCCGCCTGCGCAGGCCAGCACCAGGTCGAACAGCATCTGGCGAAGCCCTACGCTGTCGCGGAACTGGAACGGGTTCACTCCGGTGAAATGCCCCGGCTGCAAGGTGTAGTACTGCGTATCCAGCGCGCCCAGCAGGTTTTTCAGCGACTCGTTGTAATCGATGCAGAAAATCATCGGGTTGAAGCGGCTGAGGAAGGTCAGCACCGTGGCCTCTGCCGTGGTTTTGCCGACGCCGGTTTGCCCGGTGAAGGCCGCGTGACCGGGCAGCAACTCGCCCAGGTTGTTCTGGCCGGGCGGGCTGTCATGCAGGTTCAGCAGGTACAGCGCCTTGTTCACGGTCAGCAACGGCATCAGGCCGGTGCCGTCGCCGATAGGATTGCCTTTGGCCTTGCCGGTCGGCGTGGCGTGCAAGGAAAAGCCGCAGGCCAGGTTCTCGGTGGACTTGATCATGGGGTACAGCGCATCGGTCGCACCGGGGAACTGCGTGTACCAGGTGTCGATATTGCTCATGGTGGAGCGCACGAACGTGGCGTCATGGACTGCAAACACCGATGCCATTTTCGAACCGTTCTCTATAGCCTCGTCCGGTGTCTTGCCGAACACCACCAGGGAGGCGTAATAGCGGCCGAACGCCTTATCCCCGAGGGTGATCGCCTCGATGGCGTTTTCCAGCTCCAGCGATTGCCTGGACTCCTTTTCCACGGAGCCCAGGTCCGCAATGTGCCGCTTGAATTTGCCCTTGGCCGCGTTGCGGTCTTCGAACAGAAACGACTGCACCAGGGAGAACTCGAATTGCTGCTCGATAGCCTCGTCCCACATGCCTGGATAGCTGGAACCGGGGTAGTCGCGCAGGTCGTAGGTCGTGGCGAAGCGCTGGCCGCCCCGGTTGGGCCGGTTCTCGATGAAGTCGTACTGCGCGAAGCTGGTCACGCTGTCGATCACCGCATCACCTAGTCGGGTATCGCTGACCAGAATGTCTTTTTCATGCCCGTTGAACAGCAGGCTGTAGTAGCGGCCCATCTGCGAAAAGAGCGCGCCGTGCGCGTTTTCCTCGATCCCCATGATGGCCGGGTCATAGTCGGCCAGCATGGTGTCGGACAGGGTTAGTAGTTCGCTCATGCGCTGGATGCCCTCGTCGACCTCGCGGTATTTGAGAATCAAGGCGATGCTGTAGCCAACCTGGTAGAAGGTGCCGTCCCGGAACGGGGCGGTGTACGCATCCACAAAGTCCTGCAAGGCCGGCAACGGAAGGGTGTATTGCGTGTCCAGCTCGATGCCGGTCTTGGTGATGTAGGTTTGCAGCATCAGGTTCTTGCCTTCCTTCTTGCCCATGGCCAGAAAGAAGCGATTGAGCTTGTGAAACAGCCCAATGAGTTCGTCATTGCTGCGCGTTTCGTGGGACACCCCCTTGAGCCGGATCAGGCTGACCAGGCGATTACCGGGCAGGGTCACCATGTGTTCGTGGACCGGGTACCGCAGCAGCGGAACTTTCACCTCGGGGGGCATAACGCTTCTGTGAAAATCGCGCGCCATAGAATTCACTCCATTGCGGGTTGAACGGGGTTAGCAACAACGGCTTGCCGTAGCTCAGGCCCAGCTTCAGGCGCCGTAGCCCAAAGCGGATACGGCGCAGGTACTGGGGATCAATGAGGCCGACAACCCTCAAGGCGATGAGGGCAATCAGAAAGGGCGCGGCGGCGATCAGCCCCCACACCCAGGACAGCAGGGTGGTGGCGGCAATGCCGCACACCAGCCCCCCCATCAGGAGCCCCACCATCGGCATGATGGGAATGCTCCAGAACATCGCCGGCCGGCTCATCCCGTTGTAGCTTTCGAAGGTCAGTTGCTTGAGTGCGTCGTTACCGGCCATAAGCGCTCCCGGTTACGCCGGCTCGCCGGTGCCAAAGACCTGCCAGGCCGCAGCGCCTAACACCATGGTGCCGCCGACGACGACCAGGACGCCGACTTGTTGCAGGTGGTCCATGAAGGTGTGGGACCGGTCACCCGTGGAACGGGCAATCTGCCACTGGATACCCGACCACATCAGGCAACACAGGCCCAGGGTGCCGCCCAGGGCGTAAAGGGCCAGGCGGATATTGGTGCCCCAGGTCTGCAACGTCTCCTGCCAGTCAGCCGAGGCAAAGCCCGGCATGCAGGCCACAGCTACCAGCAGAATGCACAGTTCGGTTTTGTTGGGGACAAGGCTTCGCTTGGTCATCATTGATATTCCTTAACAGTGGTGGGGGTTTCTTGCGGGGTTGATGCGGGAACGGCGGAAACAGCGGGTGGAGCGGGTGGAGCAGAAACCGGGGCGGGCGGTGGATAGCGTGGGTATTGCCGAAGCACGTCCCAGCTTTCGTACACCGGCTGCACGGTGGTTACGGGTTCGGCGGTTGCGCGCTGTAGCCGGCTTTGCGCTGGCTGAGCGCCGCCTTCCAGGGCTGGCACGCTGATGTCTGCGTTGGCCAGCACACGTTGAACGTGACTACTGCCGCCAAAGTCGGCTTCGGCCTGGAAGCCGCGTGTGAGGCTGCCGCTGTAGTAGCAGGAGATGGCCTTGCGCAAGGCTCCTTGCAGGTCGGGGTCGGCTTCGGCGGCGGCGGTGTAGCAGTCCTGCAGAAGCTGCGCGGTCATGCGCAGATTGGTGCAAGGCTCGAACATGGTTTCGGGGTGGCTGACATCGAAATGCTGCCGGTTGATCTGGCCCAGGCCGATGCTGAAGTTGGCGCCCTCCCCTACCAGCTTTTTCACCGTCAACACCGCTTCATCCAGGCTTTGCGGCTGACGCGGCAAGGCTCCGCCCACGACCCCAATGGCCCAGGGATTGAAGGAGGATTCTGTTTTGACGATGGGGGTAAGCGTGGCGGGGTGTATCGAGGGGGCGCATTGCATAGCCAGGGCCAGGAAGGCACTGGTGGTGAGCATTGCGGTTTTTCCTTTGCTGCGAGGAGGGAGAGATTTCCCAAATGGCCTACCTAGAGGACATTTGGGAAACCCCTCTCAATCCAGAAGAACTGGGAATCGAGAGGAGCTTCATAATTGACTTCGACCGCGACCGTCTGTCCGCCGAATAACTCGTTTGGGGCTTTACGCTGCGCACCCTGGGCCAGTTGCCAACCCTCTGAGCCGTCGAGGCCGGCCCATCGCTGCCTCTGATACGCGACTGGTAGCTATCCAGCAGCGGTCGCTTATAGGTTCTGAACGAGTGAACACAGGCGACCTCAACCAAATATAAGCACACTTATAGGTGAATGCAATAATTTTCCTTATATGCCTGGGGTAGGCAGTGAAATTTCCTTCGGAAAAGGCAATATTTAGAAAGGGGAGTTAGGACTTCTCGATGTTTCAGCGGACGGCGCAGTACACAGATCACGGGCTGTAACCTCACCGCACGTCAGGTCCTCGGCAAGGAAAGCCTTGGCTGCGCTCATCTGGTGGATACCGGACACCCAGTAGGACACGGCGGCTTGAGTTACACCCAAAGCGGATGCTGTCTTCGCCTGCCCGCCAAAAAAATCGACAAGCTTCTGGATAGGCGTCATACGAGAAGTCCAAATAAGAATGATTATAGCCTAAATATAAGTCTTCTTTTTTGCAACGCTGATAAGCAACCTTATAAGATAGAAGAAATGACCAACCTAGCCGACAGACTCAAAGCCGCACGAGCGCACGCTGGGTTATCCCAGGGCGAATTAGCAAGAATTGCTGGGGTGAAGCAGCCAGTGATTTCGCAGCTTGAAACGGGGAAAAATTTGGGGAGCACCTTCGTCGTAAGCCTTGCGAAGGCATGTGGGGTCAGCCCTGAATGGCTGGCTACAGGCAAAGGGGGCATGCAGCCTGATGCTTCGGAATTCGATGCAAACGTGGAGCCTGCCCTAGCCCCAGTTAAGTTTTATGAGTACCCCGAAATAAGCTGGGTACAGGCAGGAAAAGCCATGGAGGCTTTAGTGATTGGAAATGTAACTAACTTTGAAAAACATCCATCAGATGCTTGGGCAGGAACCAACGGATTTTGGTTGAAGGTTAAAGGCCCGTCTATGACTTCTCAAGGTGGCGTAACTTTCGCCGAAGGCATGCTTATATTGATCGCTCCTGGTTTCGATGTTGAAAGCGGTCAATATGTTGTGGCGAAAATGATTGATACTGAAGAGGCCACATTTAAGCAGCTTTACCGAGATTCAGGCAAAACCTACCTGAGGCCACTGAATCCGGCTTTTAACACTATCGAGATCGATGAAAACTGGCAGATCGTAGGTCGAGTAGTGGATGCTAAGTGGCCAAGATCTGTGCTTTGACTCAGGCATCCACACTTCTCAAATGCTCCCTTGCCAGCTGCCCCGCGCGTCACCATTGCACGTTGGATCTCGGCAAGCGAGCTTACCTAAATAATCGAGGGGCAGAACTCTACAACACTCTGCCTCCTCTGGGTTCGCCCACGCTGCCCCTTAAATGCTTGAGCGCTAAAGCTTCAGAGCTTTCCCTCGGTATGATGCGGTGCGCTCGGCATTGCTACTAGCAACACCCATTTGCTTTAACGACCAAAGCTCTGTCCAACCGGGGACTGAAGAGGGCTAGTGGGAGCGTGAAGCTGGAGATCACGTGCTAGCCCCTTCTTCTACAGCGCCATTGCCAGTCGCCCATTGTTCTGTGGAAAGGCAAAGTTCGTTTAGCACCAGTAAGTGCCGTTGCGTGCGCGGCCTCCTCCCTAGGGGCTACTGAGAGAAATTATGATACTAAATAGACATTACTACGGCGCGGTATTCCCGACATCCTGTGGATCAATGCTTGCTAGAAATGCCTCTATTCTCTGCATAAATCGGGACGGGTCTATACCCTTTTCGCATCTGAACTCGACTTTTGTGCCCGTCCTCTTCACAGTCCCTAATCCCTGAAAACTCTTCGTTTCTACAGGGTCAGACGAAGCCGGACGTAATTTTTTGCCAATTTCCCTCAGCGCTGCTACCTGCCCCACTCCTTTATCTACCATAAGCGTCTGGACAACGCGTTCAACTGCCTTTCGGTCTTGTTTGGCGTATTCGACAAACTGCTTCGCATAATTCGAAGTAATTAGCTCAGGATGGTCCTTCAAAATGGATTGAATAGATCCAGGCAGTTCGACAAGTTGCAAACAGCGGCTTATTGTCGATCTGTTTATCCCGAGCCGGGCGGCGATAGCTCCCTGGCTACGCTCTTCTCCAGTTTCTAGCACCCTGGCGTAACCTAAGGCGCTTTCATAGTCAGTTAGCGCTTCACCTGTGTTGTCGCTCAGCGCAATAATCATGGCGAGGGAATCAGTCATAGATTTAATGACTGCGGGTATCGTCTTCCAGCCTAGTTCCTTAACCGCCCTAAGCCGGCGCTCGCCTCCGACCAGTTCGTATCCTCCAGCCCTTGGACGGACAATAATCGGCTTTCCTAAGCCTATAGCTTTGATAGATTCTCGCAGCTCCATGAGCTTGGCCTGGTCGAATTTAAGCCGTGGCTGATACGGCGAAAGCACAATATCCTCTACAGGAATATCCTTGAGGACGAGCTCTGATTCCTCTAGCGCCTCACCAATTTGCGCTAGCATCGCCGCTCGGCCGGAGGGACGAGACGGGTCTGTCTGTGGGATCACAGCTGGGCGACGAGTGCCTTTCAACGGATTACCAGGAAAATCAGTTGATTTCATGTCGTGGTCACCATGGAAGAAGGTGTTGCTAGTAGCAACAGGTAAAAAATAAAGAATTCGTTGCTGGTAGCAGCGATAGGTAGGAACTCAGGCGTTGCTACTAGCAACACCAAGGGACCCGTAGGGATTGCTCAATGGCTCCCGATGTCCCGGATTTTGGCGATGACTTCCTCGAAAACCTTGCGAGCTGGATCAAGGCTCTTTGTAGAGGCGCCCTTCCAAAGCAGTAAAGGAACACCATTGTTAAGCGACTTCGAGTAATCCTCACTAAAGTAGATTTTTTCCTCCGTAACGCGGTTTGGAAACAGCGAGTTCAACCGAGCTAAATTCTCCTGTAGCGCTGTCCTGCCTTTGAAAAACATCGTTGGAATCGCAAGCATATCCGGAGCGAAGTTGTATTCCTCGGCAAAACGAGCGCACCAGTCATTTAAGCGGACCAGAGCACGACTCGAAAACTTGTCCATCCGGACAGGGCAAAGGAGCAAATCGCTCGCTGCCACAGAGTTCTTAGTCAATCTCGACCCTGCTGGGGCATTATCAAAAATTATCAGATCATAATCAGAAAGGTCACAGCCTGGGATCTTCCCGCTAATGGCAAGCTGTATCCATTTGGCATACCTCATATCGGGATTTGGGGATACGTCGAGCGCAATCACCAAATCTTCCATGTACGCATCTGCTGGGATCAGATGTGGTCCATATTCGCCGAAGGGTTTCTTAACGACCTGGTCTAACCTCTTCGCTTCGAATGAGCGCATCTGTAAGTGTGGGGCAATTAGGTTTCCCAAATGTCCATCTACGAGCCGGTCGAGGGGTATTCCAAAATTCTTGAGGTCCTCAGGAGCTAAATCCGGGTCATAACCCAGCATAGAAGAGGTGTCCCCTTGGGGGTCATTGTCAATGATCAGAGTTTTTAGACCTGAAAATTGCGCAGCAATACCAAGATTGACAGCGGTTGTCGTCTTAGCAGTGCCCCCCTTCTGAACAAATATAGACACCACAACCTGCCGAGCTAGCCGTTTCGCGTGTCCCAGTTCCCGCCGTAATGCAGATATCCGGAAGATATCAGATGGTGTGTACATACGGGCACTGACGGTGCCACGGGCTACCCTTCGGATCTCGATGTCATAGTCCCGCTCTATATCCATCAGCCTACGGGGGGTTAAGCCAATACAGTTCGCTGCGAACTGGGGCTGGTACTCCAATGCGCTGAAATCGACATAGCTTGGCGTGTCTTCATGCAGATCTTGATCGGTAGCCATCAGGGGTTCGTCCTAATCGATGATAGGACGATTGTAATTCCGGAATCGCTTGAGTGAAACGTTAATTTCCGGATTTAAAGCATTTTTTTTAAGTAAACCGGAATAGCCATCGCCGAGATGTGTTGCTAGTAGCAACGCTAGCGAGCTACTGCTCCTTTCACGGTATACAGACCGGGCTCGCTCGATTTGAAAACTGTTGGCAATCGGGGAGAAGCGACTCAACCTAGCAGCATGTGGGCAGCCAGATTTGGCTGTTTTTTGATCGATCCTTGAATTTGCCAGTTAGACTGGGAAGGGGGCGGCCATACAGCGCTTATCCCCAGACGAATCCCCTATTTTTGTGGATAGCACATAGAAATGCTGTGTTCGGGAACCGCAACAGGATGGGAGCGGTGGTAGGTAGGGAACGCCTCAAGCGCAGCGCCGCGATGTTTGCGGCTAAACACATGGTATGTCGAGGGAAGGATAGATGGTGAACAAAGGAATGGGAGTGATCTCGGTTGAGGAAGCCGCTGGCATCTCAGCAATGATGAATGACCCCTGCGTTCGCTACGCGCAGCGTGTCAGGTTCTTTTTCCATTCATGCAAGGAATGCCTGACCAGACGCGCTAGCCCAGAAATGGTTCGACGCTTGGATATGATCCTGAACCTGGCGATCCAGCATCGAGAGGAATGGCATGACTGCTGTTGGCAGCTGCTGATGGAAGCGGTGCTCCTGGAATTATTGCATCGAGACGACTGCGATTTCCTCCTGGCCCAGCTGATGCATTGCGTACCAGGTAAGGAAGACAAACCACCTGCTCCCTCGGTCAGGAGGGTAGGGCAGCCGCGCGTCCATTGAGGAAGATCCAGGGGTGCTTCAATCAGTCGCCTGCTGTAAGAGTCCCCGCCTTTACGCCTTTATCTATTCCTCTGAACGTAGCTGACGACCACACCGTTGAAGGTCAGCTTTCACGACCAAGGGAGACGACGCCCCCGCGTTGAGCGATGCCTGCATTCTCGTTATGGACACGAATCAGTTTGTTCCGGGCCTGGACGTATTGGTCGATTGGGAGGCCTTGCCGGTTGAGAGCTTCCATGGACAGCTGAAAACTCTCCTGTGCGGTATAGGGCCGGGTTTCGGGTGCATTCGAGGCGCACCCTGCCAGAGCAGCGGTCATTATCAACGAAGCCAGTATCATCAGGCGTTTCATGGGTCCCTCCAGGCTCAGCGCATTACGTTTCAGGAATGCGTTCAGGCTAAACCTGCCGACCCGCGCATAGAAATCAGCGGATTTGATAGTGGCTATTACTGGCGAGGCGGCCCAACCTCTGCCGGAAATTTACCGGCGGGGGGACGTCTCGCTGTTAGACCTAGTACCACGGCAGATCTTGAGTACTTAAGCACTTGCCGGCTTCGTCAAGCGTGGCTCACCCGCATGTGAAGTTCATCCGCCTCGGCATGGAGGCACCGGCTCGTCGTATCCAAACACGCGTGTCCGGCCAGGGAGCGCACCACGACTAGATCCCCCGTGACCTGGGCCAAGTGACTGAAACAGGAATGGCGCAACCAGTGGGTAGCCGTCTCTGCCAGCCGATCGGCCAGGTCAGCCTGCTCGCGGCTGCGTGCAAGGTCTGCAGCCCGCGTCATCAGGCCGATGATGGCTTTCAGTACGGTGCTGTTGCTCGCGCGCTTGCGCTTGCTGTTGGCGGCCATCAGCAGTGGGGTGTCCTCGTCTGCAGCAATCGCCGCCGGCAGGCCACAGACGGCCCGGTACTGCCCCAGCTCCTCATACAACGCGTCTGGAATCGGTACGTCTCGCCGCTTGTTGCGTTTGCCATGCACCAACAGCCACTGGCCACTGGCCGAACAGCGCAACGTGCGCATGTCGGCCGTGGTTGCCTCGAAGGTGCGCAGCCCGGTTAGGTAGAACAGGCTCAGCATGAGTGGTCCCGCGCACGCTTGAGCGAGTTCTTGGTCGCCGCGATGGCCTATACCCTCGAAGACATTGCCAGCATTCAGGCCATGCTGAACAATCCGGGCATTCGATATGCGCAGCGGGTCAGGTTTTACTTCCACTCCTGCAAGGAACGCCTGTGTAGTGGTCTACTAACCCTGGACACCTTTTTAGGCGAAAGTGATCGCCCCATAGAGGTGTTCGATGAGCAGACAACGACGTACCTTCACCCCCGAGTTCAAGCGCGAAGCTGCTAGCCTGGTGCTTGACCAAGGCTACAGCCACACTGATGCAGCGCAGTCGCTTGG
>NZ_JAAMQU010000018.1 GCF_013522925.1 Pseudomonas japonica
GCGTGGGGCGGGGGCCGGGGGTTTTGGCAAATCAGAGCATAGGCGATCGGCAACCACCAGGCAGGCAAATTTGCTGAACTTTGCCCGCACCTGCGCTTTCCCAAAACAAGACGCCCGGCAACGGGCCATCCCTCTGAACCCACCTGAAGGAGCCCCCCCCATGAGCGACCGTCTCACTGGCAAACGTATCCTGGTCATCACCTCCAACACCGGCATCGAGCGTGACGAACTGCTGGCGCCGCTGAAGGCACTGGGCGACGAAGGCGCCACCGTGACACACGCTTCGGTAGAAGGCGGCACCACCCAGACCTTCGTTCAAGACACCGAGAAAGACCGCACGGTGGAGTCGACCGCCAAACTGGCCGGGCTCGACGCCGCTGATTTTGACGCGCTGGTGATTCCTGGCGGGACCGTAAACGCCGATACCCTGCGCCAGGACGCCGATGCACAGCGCTTGGTGAAGGCGTTTGCCAGCGCCGGTAAAACCGTGGCCGCTATTTGCCATGGGCCTTGGGTATTGATTGACGCAGGCGTGGTGGAAGGCAAAACCCTTACCTCCTACGCCAGCGTTCGCACAGACCTGCTCAATGCCAAGGCCGCAGGCTGGAAGGACGTTGAAGTGTTCAAATGCGGCGCCAATGGCTGGACCTTGATCACCTCGCGTACGCCAAAGGACCTGGACGCGTTCAACACGACGATCATCGAGGCGCTACAAGCAGCCTGAATACGCCCAAGTGACCGATGCCCGCCGTTGTGCGGGCATTTTTTTTGCTGCCAGAAAAGTAAACGGGCAACTAGCGAAGCGGCCTTTTATAACACTTGGCGATGACTTTACACCAAATGGTTACTTGGAGCACCAAACTAAAGCAAGCCAACATAATTGAAATAAACATCCATTATTAAATAAATAATCAGTTTGCAGACCGCTTATCGGGAGTGGATAAACACGAGGAACAAAACCTACCGATTACTTGGTCATAGATAATGCCCCGCTTGTGGGGCATCCAAACTTGAGACTAGGAGTGCATCATGGCCAAGACCGGAAATAGCAATCCAGGCAACTTTGCAAACGATCGGGAGAAAGCCTCCGAAGCGGGCAGAAAGGGCGGACAATCCTCCAGCGGCAGCTTCTCCAATGACCGCGAGAAAGCATCCGAAGCCGGCCGCAAAGGTGGCCAGAGCAGCGGCGGCGGCAACCGTAAAAGCTGATTCATGACAGCCGGGAAGGGCGACGAGCGTTGCCCTTCCTACCCGGCCCTGCCCTTTCAGAATCCCTCCTGTTTTCACCACTCGCCGCTTCGCTTCATTTGACCCTCCCTACCTTCACTGATATAACGCCGCCGCGGATTCGACCCGGGCTGCGCCGCCGCTCGCCGCCGCCTGTAGGTACAGACCTGACCACCTGTCCCTTTGTGGCGCAAACCCTCGTTCCAAAGCCTGTCCCGAGCCGGGAAGCCTGAACTTTCCCGCTTCGCTGGTTTCAGTTCATCTCAAGACGCTCCGGCAGCTGGCCTTGTGAACGCCAGGTGCACGGCCCAACCGCGTCGAATCGAAAAAAACTGACCCACAGCCCGACAATAAACAGGACCGCGGCCATGACGGATAACACCGTTGCAGTAACACCGGAACACACCACCCCAGGCACAGCCAACGTCCAGCGGTTAAGCTTGTTCGTTTTCGCCCTGTTCTTCATTTTTGGTGGTATCACCAGCCTGAATGACATCCTGATCCCCAAGCTCAAAAGCCTGTTCAGCCTCAGCTATGCCGAGGCGATGCTGGTGCAGTCCTCGTTCTTCCTGGCCTATGCACTTGCCTCCATTCCGGCGGGGTTGTTGATCGCCCGGATCGGCTACATGCGGGCCGCCTCTATCGGCCTGATTACCATGGCCGTAGGGTGCGTGATGTTCATCCCGGCGGCCCTTGTGGGCCTGTTCGGCGCCTTCCTCGTTGCGCTGTTCGTGCTCGCCATCGGCGTAACGGTCGTGCAGGTGGTGGCAAACCCGCTGATCTGCCTGCTCGGTGACAAGCAAACCGCCCACAGCCGCGTAACCTTTGCGCAGGCGTTCAACTCACTGGGCACAACCATTGCGCCGTACCTGGGCGCCATGCTGATCCTGGGCTCGCTCAGCCAGGTAGACCCCGCCACCCTGTCCGGCTCCGCGCTGGCGGCCTACCTGGCCCAGGAAGCCAAGGTAATCAGCAATACCTACGCAGGCATTGCCCTGGCGCTGGTGGCCGTGGCCATGCTGGTGTGGCAGCAACGCAAGCAATTGCCAGTCTCGGGCGCCAGCGAGGGCGCGAACCCACTGTCGGCGCTAAGCCTGCTCAAGCAGCCCCGCTTCGCCTTCGGCGCCGCCTGCCTGTTCTGCTACGTTGGCGCGGAAGTGGCCATCGGCAGTCTGCTCACCAACTTCCTGATGCAGGACAGCACCTTCGGCTTCGACGCAGAGCTGGCAGGTAAGCACGTGGCTTATTACTGGGGTGGCGCCATGGTGGGCCGCTTCATCGGTGCTGCCCTGCTGCGCAGTTTTGCGCCCGGGAAAGTACTGGCCTGCGCAGCCCTGATGGTAATCGCCTTGATCGCCAGCGCCGCCACTACCCACGGTGCCGTGGCCGGCTGGTCGATCCTGGCCATCGGCCTGTTCAACTCGGTGATGTTCCCCACCATTTTCGCGTTGGCCTGTGAAGGCCTGGGCAAACGGGCCGCCGAAGGTTCGGGCCTGATCTGCTGCGCCATCGTGGGTGGTGCGATCGTGCCGCCGCTGACCGGCTTTGCCGCTGACCTGACCACCCTCGGCTTTTCGCTGGCCGTTCCGGCGGTGTGCTACGCGGTCATCGCCGCCTACGGCTGGTACGCCCGCCGCCCCGCTGCGGCGTAATACCCTGTGCCCTGCGCTGCGCCGCGAAAACCTCGCTGGCGTAGCGCCCTTCCCCAATCTACGCATCACTGGCATAAGGTTATGCCCAACGGTTCTTTGTCTTCCTAAGGTTTTGCCCCTCAACTAGCGCTCATTTTTTCGAGCCGGAGATGTGGGTGGACCACTACGAAGCGTTGGTCATCGGGCTGGGCGCCATGGGCGCGGCCACGATCTACCAGTTGGCCAAGCGCGGCATAAAAGCCGCTGGCATCGATCGCCATCACCCTCCTCACACGTTTGGTTCAAGCCATGGCGACACCCGCATCACGCGGTTGTCAGTGGGCGAAGGCCCGCAGTACGTGCCCATCGTTCGCAGGGCGCATGAAATCTGGCGTGAATTGGAAGCGCTGACGGGGGAGGCACTGTTCGAGCAGTCTGGCGTACTGGTACTCACCTCCAGCCCGGGCTTCGACCCCGGCGATAAAACCGACTTCACCCTGCGCACCCTCAGCCTTGCGAAAGCGTACGGGATCGAGCACGAGGTGCTGGACGCCGCGCAAATCCGCCAGCGTTTCCCGCAATTCGCACAGGTGCGTGACGATGCCATCGGCTACTTCGAACCTGAGGGCGGCTTTCTGCGGCCCGAACGCTGCATTGAAGTGCAACTGAGGCTGGCCGAACAGCACGGCGCCACGCTGTACAAGGGCGAGACCGTTACCGGCATCCGCTCCGATGGCCAGGGTGTGACCGTAACCACTGACCAGCGAACACTGCGGGCTGACAAGGTAGTGATGGCTGCGGGCAATTGGGCCGGTGCGCTGGCAGGTGATCCGGTGGATTCGCTACTCACGGTGTACCGCCAGCAACTGTTCTGGTTCGAAACTGAGCCGCAGGCAGAGCTGGTCGGTGCTTCGCCTACCTTTATTCTGACCCACGGCCGTGGCGACGATCACATCAACTATGGCTTCCCGGCCCTGCCTGGCGAGGGCAGCCTGAAAGTCGCCACCGCCCAGTACCACACCCCCTCCACGCCCGACACCCTTGACCGCACGGTGACGGCCGCGGACGGGCAGGCCATGTTCGAACGGCACGTTCAAGGGCGCATCACAGGCGTCACCAGCAAAGTGGTCAAGTCGGCCGTATGCGCCTACACAGTAACGCCCGACCGGCATTTCATCATCGACGCACACCCTTCGTTGCAGCACACCCTGGTGGTTTCCGCGTGTTCCGGCCACGGTTTCAAGCATTCGGCGGCACTGGGCGAGGCCTTCGCACAATGGTGTACGCAAGGCTCGACCGAGCTGGACCTTTCTTCCTTTTCTCTCAAACGCTTCGGAGTTGAACGATCATGAAACGCCTCGCGCTTTCGCTGGCCTTGCTGGCCGCCATGGGCACCGCCAGTGCCGAAACCCTGAAGATCGCGGTGGTGCCGATCCCCCATGCCGAGATCCTCGAATTCCTCAAGCCCGAGTTGGCCAAGCAAGGCGTGACGCTGGATGTGAAGGTGTTCAGCGACTACATCCAGCCTGATCGCCAGGTGGACGAAGGGCGGCTGGATGCCAATTACTTCCAGAGCAAGCCCTACTACGACGCCTACAAGAAAGATCGCCCCGACAGCGATCAGGTCCCGGTGGTAGCGGTGCACATCGAGCCTTTCGGTGCGTATTCGAAAAAGATCAAGTCCATCGCTGAACTGCAAGACGGTGCCACGGTTGCCATCCCCAATGACCCGACCAATTCCGGGCGCGCGCTGTTGCTGATCGCCAAACAGGGCCTGATCACGCTCAAAGACCCTAGCAACATCATGGCCACGGCCGGGGATATCACCAGCAACCCCAAGCACCTGAAGTTCAAGGAGCTGGAGGCGGCCATGCTGCCCAGGGTGTTGAACCAGGTGGACATGGCCTTGATCAATGCCAACTACGCCTTGGAAGCCAAGCTTGAGCCCCATAAGGATGCGCTGTTCATCGAAAGCTCCGAGTCGCCTTACGCCAATTACCTGTACGTGCGCCGGGACAAGGCGAACGACCCTGCCGTGCAGAAGCTTGGGGCGCTGCTGAACTCGCCGCAGGTCAAGCAGTTCATCCTCGACCGCTACCACGGAGATGTAGTGCCGGCGTTCTGAAGGCATTGATCCGCTGATGGCACCACCTCTTCCGGGGGCGGAAAACGGGCGCATCACTTGCCCGTTCCGCCCTTTTTTGTGCCCGCTGAATAACCGATTCGAGCGATTGACAGCCTAAAAACGCCGTCATAGGATGTCGTACAAATTTCGTTTCTGAATGTTACAGAGATGAGAAACCGGTAGTACGGTGAATAAAAAGAACAAAGGAGCCACTACATATGACAGTACAAGTCCCTCCGCGCGTTCAGCCCGGCGCAAGGCACATCGTTCAAGAGCAATCGCGCATCAGCAAGTACCGATGGGTGATTTGCGCGCTGTTGTTTATCGCGATCGGCATCAACTATATCGACCGACAAATGATCGGCATCCTCAAGCCCACCCTTGCGGCGGAACTTAAGTGATCTGAAACCGATTACGCCAATATCGTGTTCTGGTTCCAGTGTGCCTATGCAATCGGCTTTATTACCTTCGGCCGTTTGATTGACAAGGTAGGAGTACGGGTCGGGTATGCGCTCGCCTTTACCGTATGGACCTTTGCAAGTATCGGCCACGGGCTGATCACTACCGTCACCCAGTTCGCCATCGCACGCTTTACGTTGGGCTTCGGTGAGTCCGGCAGCTTCCCGGCAAGCCTGAAGGCCGTATCGGAGTGGTTCCCGCAAAAGGAACGTGCCCAGGCCACCGGTATCTTCAACGCCGGTACCGCCATGGGCCCGATCATCACCCCCCTGCTGGTACCGGCCATCACCCTGGCCTGGGGCTGGCGCACCGCGTTCATTTCCATCGGCATCGTGAGCTCCCTGTGGCTGGTGGCGTGGCTGCTGATGTACCGTCGCCCCCACGAACACAGCAAAGTGAGCCGTGAGGAACTGGCATACATCCAGTCCGACAGCACCCCTGTGTCGGCCAAGCCAGCGGCACCGGTGAAAATCTCCTGGTTCAAGTTGCTCACCTTCCGCGAAACCTGGGCCTACGCGGGCGGCAAATTCCTCACTGACCCCATCTGGTGGCTGTATCTCTTCTGGCTGCCAGACTTCCTCGGCAAAACCTACGGGCTGAACCTCAAGAGCTTCGGGCCGCCCCTGATCGCGATCTACATTCTGGCAGACCTGGGTTCGATACTGGGCGGCTGGGGTTCTTCGCGCCAGATGAAAAACGGCCGCACCGCCAACGCTTCCCGCAAGACCACCATGCTGCTCTGCGCCCTGGCGGTTACCCCGATCGTCACCGCGCAGTTCGTCTCCAGCCTGTGGCTGGTGGTGGCTATCATCGGCATCGCCGCTGCCGCGCACCAGGCCTGGTCGGCGAACCTGATGACCCTGCCCTCTGACATGTTCCCCAAGGAAGCCGTCGCATCGGTGATCGGTATCGGCGGCATGGCCGGCGCCATGGGCGGCATGCTCATGACCACCTACAACGGGTACATTCTTGAAGTGTTCAAGTCCTACCAGCCGATCTTCATCGTGGCGGGCAGCGCCTACCTGATCGCGATCGTGGTCATCCACCTGCTCACGCCACGGCTCAAGCCGGTCACGCTGGACCGTATCGCCGTCAACTGACCTGTTGGCTTTCATCGAACCACCCTTGCTGCGTCGCTGGTCGGCGCAGCTTTTTTTTGCCCGCACAGCAGGAACGAAACCCGCCTGTAGCAGCGTGCCTTGGCAGCGACCGGCCCGGGAGGGCCCCAGGCTTGGCGGTGGCCCTGTCGCGGACAAGCCCAGGCCGCGACCTTCCATACAGCGCAGCGGTCCAAGGTGTGCCCCGGGCTATGCCTGCGTGGTCTAACTCGCACTTCTGACCTGGCCGGAGCCCGCCCGATGTCTGCGTTGCACCGCTTTATCACCTTCCTTGACCAGGCGCGCCGCGCCGTTGCGCTGGTATGGAGCACCTCCCGGGGCCTGTTCATCGGGTTGGTGATCGCTACCCTGTTCGCCGGCGTATTGCCCGCCCTCGCCGCGTGGATCGGCCAACAAATCGTCGATGCCGTGCTGCACGCCATGGACCTTCACGCGCGCCAAGGCCACGCAGCGCTATGGCCGGTGCTGCGTTTTGTGCTGGCCGAGGCCGGGGTACTGGCGGGACTTGCCGCCGCGCAACGGGCGCTGTCGGTGCAACAGTCATTGCTGAGGGTGCAGCTGGGGCAGAAGGTCAACCTGCTGATCCTGGAAAAAGCCCAGACGCTGGCGCTGCTGCAGTTCGAAGACTCGGAGTTCTACGACAAGCTGGTGCGCGTGCGCCGCGACGCGTCCACCCGGCCACTAGGGCTGGTGACCAAATCCCTGGGGCTGATCCAGAACCTTGTGTCGCTCACCAGCTTTGCCGTGTTGCTGGTGCAGTTTTCGCCCTGGGCACTGGCAATCCTGGTGGTGGCCGCCCTTCCCGTGTTTTTCTCGGAAACCCACTTCTCCGGCGATGCCTTCCGCCTGTTCACCCGGCGCGCACCCGAAGCGCGGCAGCAGAATTACATCGAGGCGCTACTGTCGCAGGAAGCCCATATCAAGGAAGTGCGCCTGTTCGGCATTGCCCCGCTGCTGCTGCAACGCTACCGGGATACCTTCGCGCGCCTGTACGCCGAGGACCGGCGGCTCACCCTGCGCCGCGATGGCTGGGGGTTCGGGCTTGGGCTGCTGGGCACGCTGGGCTTTTACCTGGCGTATGCCTGGGTGGTGCTCGATACCATCGACGGGCTGATCACCCTCGGGCAGATGACCATGTACCTGGTGCTGTTCAAGCAAGGCCAGGCGGCCATCAGTTCCAGCCTGAGCGCCATAGGCGGCTTGTACGAGGACGGGCTTTACCTCACCAACCTGTACGACTACCTGGGCCAGCCGGTGCCAGCCAATACCGGCGCGCTTACCCAAGGCGCCCGGCCCGGCGATGGGCTGAGGTTCGAAGGCGTCGGCTTCACCTACCCCGGCGCCACCCAGCCCGCGCTCAGCGACATTGGCCTGCACCTGGCGCCAGGCCAGAGCGTGGCGCTGGTAGGCGAGAACGGTTCGGGCAAGACTACGCTGATCAAATTGCTCACCCGGCTTTACGCACCAAGCACCGGGCGGATTCTGCTGGACGGCAGCGACCTTCAGGCCTGGGATCGCGATGTACTGCATGGCCGCATCGGGGTGATTTTCCAGGACTACCTGCGCTACCAGATGAAGGTGGGGGAAAACCTGGGCGTTGGCGATGTGGAGGCATTCACCGACGAGCAGCGTTGGCACGAAGCAGCGGACGCGGGCATGGCTGCGCCCTTTATCGAGCGCCTGTCGCAGGGCTACCAGACCCAACTGGGCAAATGGTTTTTGGGTGGACAGGAACTGTCCGGTGGGCAGTGGCAGAAGATTGCCCTGTCGCGGGCCTACATGCGCCGCAACGCCGACATTCTGATTTTGGATGAGCCGACCGCAGCGCTGGATGCTGCCGCCGAAGCGGCTGTGTTCGACCGCTTTCGCGCGTATGCCCAAGGCCGCATGAGCGTGTTGATTTCCCACCGGTTCTCCAGCGTTCGCAATGCCGGGCACATCCTGGTGCTGGACCAGGGGCGCATTCTGGAGCAGGGCGACCACGCCAGCCTGGTGGCCCAAGGTGGCCGCTACGCCCGGCTGTTCGACCTTCAGGCGCAGGGCTACCGATAGGTCGCTCAGGCGCTGCCCGTTTCCAGCCCCAACGCGCGGGCCAAAAACGGCGCGGTTCGGCTCTCCTGGCTGCGAGCGACATCGGCGGGCACTCCACAGGCGACCAGTTTACCGCCTGCCTCGCCAGCGCCCGGCCCGATGTCGATCACCCAGTCGCTGTCGGCCACCACTCGCATGTCATGCTCCACCACGATCACCGTGTGGCCGGCGTCCACCAGCCGGTGCAGTTGCAGCAGCAACCGGTCAACGTCCTGAGGATGCAAACCCGTAGTGGGCTCGTCCAGCACATACAGCGAGGCGCCACGTGCGCTGCGTTGCAACTCGGTCGCCAGCTTGATGCGCTGAGCCTCCCCGCCCGACAACTCGGTGGCGGGCTGGCCAAGGCGCAGGTAGCCCAGGCCGATATCGCGCAGCACTTCCAATGAGCGTCGCACCGCCGGTTCATCCGCAAAGGTGCCCAGCGCATCTTCCACAGTCAGTTTGAGCACCTGTGCGATATTCAGCCCCTGCCATTCGATGGCCAGGGTTTGCGGGTTGTAGCGGTCGCCATGGCACACCGGGCACGGGGCATAGACGCTGGGCATGAAGAGCAGCTCGACGCTGACGAAGCCCTCACCTTCACAGGTTTCGCAACGGCCTTTGGCAACGTTGAAGGAAAACTGCCCCGCGTCAAAACCCTGAGCTTGCGCTGCAGGGGTCGCGGCAAACAGCTTGCGCACGGCGTCGAACAGGCCGGTGTAGGTCGCCAGATTCGAGCGTGGCGTGCGCCCGATGGGTTTCTGGTCCACCGGCACCAGCCGCCGCAGCTGCTCCACGCCTTCCACTCCCCTGCCCTCGCTGGGCATGGCCGGTTCGGCATCGAGCGCCTGTTCTTCATCCATAGCCGCTGCTGCGGGCTGCCCCAGTTGCTCGCTCACCAGCTCCAGCAACGCCTGGCTTACCAGGCTCGACTTGCCCGACCCGGAAACCCCGGTGACGGCCACCAGGCAACCCAACGGAAACGCGGCGTCCAGCTGGCGGAGGTTGTTGCGGGTAATACCTTCAAGGCGCAGCCAACCCTGCGGCGGGCGCGGCGGCCGGCGCTGGGGCTGTTGGTCGGCGAACAGGTAAGCCGCCGTGCGTGAGGCCGCCACGCCTTCCAACCCAGCGGGAGGCCCGCTGTACAACACTTCGCCGCCCCGCTCCCCGGCGTCCGGGCCCACGTCTACCAGCCAGTCGGCGCGGCGCAGGGTATCCAGGTCGTGTTCCACCACGAACACCGAGTTGCCCGCCTGTTTGAGGCGCTCCAGTGCATCCAGCAACGCCTGGCTGTCGGCCGGGTGCAAGCCGGCGGAAGGCTCGTCCAGCACATAGATCACACCGAACAGCTGGGAATTGAGCTGCGTCGCCAGCCGCAGCCGTTGCAGCTCCCCTGGAGAAAGCGTGGGCGTGCTGCGTTCCAGGTCCAGGTAGCCCAGGCCAAGCTCCAGCAATGTACCCAGGCGTTCCAGCAATTCCTGGGCAATGCGCTGGGCCGCCAAACGTTTTTCGATCGACAGGTTGGGCGTGTGTCGCACTTCCTTGCCGCTGGCATGGGCACTGCCACCGCTGGCCACGCGCCGGTCACGTGCCTCCCGAACCTGGGCGTGGCTGAGCACATCGCCGCCGGCTTCGCCCTCGCTCAGGTAGGCAGCGCTCGCCACAGGGGCCAACAGGGCGGCCAATGCCTGCAAGGGCAGACGTGACAGCTCGGCGATATCCAGCCCGGCAAACCGCACACTCAGCGCCTCGGGCTTGAGCCGCTTGCCGTGGCAAACCGGGCAGGGGCTGGCGCGCATGAACTGCCCTACCCGCTTGCGCATCATGGCGCTCTGGCTGTGGCTGAACGTGTGCAACACATAACGCCGCGCCCCGGTGAAGGTACCTTGATAGCTGGGCTCCAGCTTGCGCTGGAGTGCCTCGCGGGTTTGTGCCGGGGTAAGGCCGGCGTATACCGGCACGGTGGGAGTTTCGTCGGTGAACAGAATCCAGTCCCGCTGCGCCTGGGGAAGGTCTCGCCAGGGGACGTCGACGTCATAGCCCAGCGTTACCAGGATGTCGCGCAGGTTCTGCCCTTGCCACGCGGTGGGCCATGCGGCCACAGCCCGCTCGCGGATGGTCAGCGAAGGGTCTGGCACCAGCGAGGCCTCGCTCACGTCGAACACCCGGCCCACGCCGTGGCAGTGCGCACAGGCGCCTTGGGGCGTATTGGTGGAAAAGTCCTCGGCGTACAGCATGGGTTGCCCGGCAGGGTAGCTGCCGGCGCGGGAATACAACATGCGGATCAGGCTGGACAGTGTGGTGACGCTACCCACGGACGACCGCGCGCTGGGCGACCCACGCTGCTGCTGCAACGCAACCGCCGGGGGCAGCCCGTCGATGCTGTCGACGTCTGGTACCCCGGCCTGATCGATCAGGCGCCGCGCATACGGTGCCACGGATTCGAAATAACGCCGCTGCGCTTCCGCATAGATGGTGGCGAATGCCAAAGACGACTTGCCCGATCCCGAGACACCGCTGAACACCACCAGTGCATCCCGTGGCACGTCCACGTCGACATTCTTGAGGTTGTGCTCGCGGGCGCCGCGCACCCGCACGAAGCCACTCCCCGGCACACCGCGGGGCTGATCAGGCGTTGAAGTCATGACGGTTCCTTGCAAATGCGAACGTGCGTTCGATCCACGCAAGGCCTTGATCGTTCAGCGCATGGGAGGGAAGCCTGGGGTGGCCCGCTGAACCATCAGATAGGAGCGAAGGGGAAAACAAGGAGAGGGGTGGGCTATGCCGGCAGTGCCTGGTGCCGCCCAAGGGCACCAAAATCGTCTGCCAGCCCGGTGACCTGTTCGCGTCAGGGCTTGATGGGCGCCTCGGTCGCAGTCGTGACAAGGTGCGATTTGGCGGCCCTGCGTTCTTCGCTCACCATGAACTGGGGCGTGGCCGCGCAGCGGTACTTGACGCCCTTGTTCATAGGCATCGTCGCTACGGTTTCAAGGCATTCGGCCCGTGAGGAATAAGCGGTGGGCCGACGTTCTTCCAGGCACCCTTCAGACGCGGTGCACATACTCATTACAACTACGAACACACTCATCATTTGCCAACACTCCCTTGCGAGGCCAGACGGACATCTTTGGAAAGGTGGCCAGATGATGCACAGCGCTTCGAGGGAAAACAATGGGGGCAAACATACCGATCGTCGGGAATGTGGCGAATTGCCTACCCGTTCCGGTTTGTGATTATAAGTGTCTGGTTTAGCTGAACTTTTCCAAAGTGCCACCAACTGATAAAGGTTCTCTTTCCGGCGCTTTTAGCGGATTTACGTCGCCAAACGGTCGGCAGTGGCACTTTGCCTAAAGACGGTGTTTTGGCGCTGTTACAAAACGACGAAAACACTCCTTAAAACGATACAAAGCGCAGCGGCCACAAGCGCTCACTCATGGTCGGGTCAAGTGGGCGGCCAGTGCCTTCGCCTGGGCCGCAACATCATTTACCGCTGTACTTTCCCACCACAGGCCACGCAGCGGCGGGCCCATGGCATACAGCACCGTTGAAGCGATTCCCGACGCATTGCGCACCGCCCCTTGTGCGTCAGCATCAACCCCCAGAGCCAGCGGGCCGGGCCGAATGAGGCCGCGGGCCAGCAGTTGCCGCGGCAACGGTTTGTCTACCCGCCGCCAGTCGTATTCGATACCGCTGGAATTGATCAACGCCACCGCGTGCACAACGCTTGCAGCCGCTTCCCCGCGCTGGCGCAGGGTCAGCGCCACTCCTTCGGCCGCAGGTGTTACGCCTAGCAGCGAAGCCGCAGTGATCTCTAGCCTTCCCGTTCGCTGCCAGTCAGCCAGCAACGCCGCACCCAGCGGTGGCGAGCGATGGTGGTGGGTTTCCCACCAGGGGCGCAGGTGGCGCACGAACTGCCTGCGCTGGAAGTCGTTGGCCTGGCTCCACAGGCGGGCCACGTGCTGGCGGACGGTATCGAGTGGCGCTTGCCAATCCACGCCTTCAGCCATGGCCAGGCGGCATTGCTCACGCAGCGCCACCGATAGCTGCCGGGGCGTGCGCACCGCGGGTTGTTCGCTGAGGAAGTCTGGCCAGGCAGGCGGTTGCCGACGCGGTTGCGGTAACAGCCCATGGCGCGAGAACACCCGCACAGGCCCTTGATGGCCGGCCTGGTGCAAGGACACCAACGCGTCGATCATGGTCAACCCGGCCCCCACGATCGCGACGGTGCCGTCGGTGGGTATCTGCCGCAGGGCAGTGACGTCCCACGGGTCCAACCCGGTTATGGCCGTAGCGCCATCTTGAGTGCACCGGGTGCGGGCTGCGGCGAAGACACCCGTGGCCAACACCGCCAACGGCGCCTCCCAACACTCGCCGCCCTCCCCCATGACGCGCGCCAAGCCGGGTTCGACGATTAGGTCCGTTGCTTCGCCACGCACATGGGTCAAGCGCGAACCGGGCGCGGCGGCTTGCGCTTCGGCCAGCCGCTGCCGTGCATACCGGCCAAACAATCCGCGTGGCGGGAACAGTTCGGCCACCGGCACGCCCTGCCCGGCCGATTCCGGCCAGCCGCCAGTAGCAACATGGTCTGCCAGCCAGTGGGTAAGGTCGTCGGGGGCGTCAGGGTCCACGCTCATCCGTGCGGCATTGGCATTGAGCGTATGGCCCAGTTCCACAGCACTGTAGGCTTCGCCGCGGGCCAACTCGGCACGCGGTTCGAATATCACGATATGTCGCGCGCCTGGCTGGCGCAGCAGCTGCATCGCCAACAGCGCGCCGCTCAGGCCACCGCCAACAATCACTACATCGGCACGCTTGCCGCGCTCCACTGCCTCCCCGGGCTCGATCATTGCACCGCTTCCTTCGCTGTCGATGGTTGATCCGGCATGGTACCCCGGGCCGTGGCGGAATGTTTCGCCGCTTCGCTTGTCCATTCTTCGACCCAGCCCTGGCCGGCAGAGCAACAATAATAGTCATCGGCCCTGCCGCGCCCGGCCCCTCCCCGTTTGCCCAGAGGTTCGACCATGCGCTGCCTCGCTTCCTTTATATGCCTTGCTGTGTTGCTGTGTAATGCCCTCCCGGCCCATGCCGAGACGGTGAGCGCCCGCGCCGAAGACAAGGCGCAGGTACTGGAGGAAAAAGCCGCAAGCGACGCTCCGCCGCCGCCTCAGGCAACGTTAAGCAAAACCGAGGTGCAAGCTGTGGACCCTGCCGGGCGTGAGTCGGTGGACGATGCCATTACCTGCCTGGCGCGCACGGTGTATTGGGAAGCCAAAGGCGGCAGCGAAACCAACATGGAGGCGGTGGCCAGCGTGGTGATGAACCGGCTGGGCCGCGAGGGCTATGCCAACACCGTGTGCGGCGTGGTCAAGCAAGGGTCTGAGAAGAAGAATTGCCAGTTCTCTTGGTGGTGCGATGGCCGCGCCGATCAGGTGCAGGAGGAAGACCGCTACCAGCTGGCGAAAGCCATCGCCGGCAAGGCACTGAACCAGCAACTGCGTGACACCACCGGCGGTGCGCTGTACTTCCATGACCATCGGATAACCACCGACTGGACCAAGCGCTACCGGCGCACGGCCGAAACGGACAAGTTCGTCTTCTATGCCCCACGCAGCTGAGCCGAGCGCACGAAGTAATGGCTAGGGGGCCCCGAACAGCATGGTCCAGTAGATACCGTTCTGGCTGTTGGGGTCGGCGTTGTAGCCGGCGCCAACTTGCGTGAACAAGGGGTTCATGAGGTTGGCGCAATGCCCTGGGCTGGCGAGCCATCCGGCCATGGCGGCATTGGGCGAGCCCTGCCCGGCGGCGATGTTTTCCCCCACCTGCCGGCCGCGATAACCCGCCTCGCGCGCGCGGTCATAGGGGGTATCGCCGTCTGGATCGGTGTGGCTGAAATAATCACCTCGCGCCATGGCCTGGCTATGCGCTAGCGCTGCTGCGCCCAATGCAGGGCTCCAGGCCAACGGCCGTGCAGCACCAAAGCGTTGACGGCCGCACAACCGCGGGCGCGCTCTTGCTGCGTTCACCTGCGCCAGCAGCGCTTGCGCGGCGCCGCGCGTGTCGCCCAGGCGAGCATCGAGCAGCGGCCGCGCCAGCAGCACCCGCCATTCATCCCCGGCGTGGCTGAGGCCGATATCGGTGTACTGGCTGTCGATCAGGGCCGCGCAATAACTTCCCTGGAGCATTTGAAAGGCAACCCCGGCATCGACCGGGCCGTCCAGGCGAATGGCGCGCACGGCGGCTGCCTGGTAGCCGGCCTGCTTCAAGCCTTCACGCAAACCGCCGCCGTAGCCAGGCGGCACCGCGAGCCCCGCCTTGAGCGCAAGCGGCGGTAGCGCGGAAACCGACGCACCACCGCAGCGCCCCGGATGGGCGCGCAAGGCATTGATGGCCGAGAGCAGCTGCTGCTCGCCTGCTGCCTGAGCAGGCATGGCAACAGTGGCAAGGCACAGCGATGAAAGCGGGAACAGGCACAGCGAGGCGATACGATTGATCAAGCGCATGGGCACATCGAAACGAAGTGAAAACACCGACCTTGGCCGGAACAGACTTGGCCCCTGCCCTGTTGATGCAAGGCCCGGCGCAAAGTGGGCGGTTTGACCTGCCGCTTCGGTTGGAGTTCAGTTGTGCGTGGGGGTTGCCGTGGCAATCGCTGAGTTGTAGTCAGGGTCGTTCTCGCCATCGACGACCAGCACGCCCTTGTCGCCAAACCTGCCCATCAGGCTGCCGTCGTTGTTGAACTGAACACGGAGGTCGTTTGAGCACCCCGGGCGCTGAAGTAGAAGCGGCTATCTGGTAGCGTTTTGACTCGACGGCGATACTTACTCTATTGCCCCAGCGCTTCCCGCGCTTCAGGCTGCCTGGTAAGTGGCTGAGTAAAAGTCCCACGAGGCCTGCGGCCAAACAGGAGGTAAAGCATGATGATAAATGTGATGGAACTACCTGCGCCAAACAGGAACAAGAAGGCGATTGCCTGAATAACGAAGTAGCCCCGATACAGCGACGAGCGCTTCCAGAACAGCCAGGCGTTTACGATTCCGAAGGCCATCATCAGACCGCCATGGACAGGAGAAAGCGTCATCAAATAACCAGCGAACAAAGGAATAGTTATGGTCCAGATGGCGGGTAGCCAGAGCAACCCACCGATTTTTTCGTAGTACACCAGTCCGTTGTGTTTTGCTTCCACTGCTGAACTCCCTGCTCGTTAATATGCGTTGCCACCAACCCTTCTGGGGTGGCACTCCGCCGATGGTACTGCTTTACGCAGCAGTTCTTGCATTTCAGGCTAATGCCGTTGCCTTGACGTGAGGGCGCACAGAGCTGTGACCCGAGGTGCGGAAAGGCGTGGCGCGCCTGGCGAAGCGCCACTTGCCGATACCTCAGCCTTAATCGCTGCCGTAGCGCGGCGAACGTGGGCCGTAGAGCAAGCCGGCGGGTTGCCCGGCGGACAGCAGGCGGCCGCTAGTCATGCCGGCAATAGGGTAACCGGCGTCATCCATAGAACTGGCAATGATCTGATTGACAGCCGCCACGATCAGCATTCCGATCAAGCCGCCGCCGTTGTTCTGATTTTCCTGACTGGAGGCACTGGCGGTCCCGGTCCAGAGGGTGGTGCCAGTCTTCAGGTCCACCAAGCGAGCATGAGCAGTAACGATAGTAGCGCTGGCGAGCACCATGTATTTGGTGCCGTAGTCGCTTACGGTGATGTAAAGTCCTGCATCGGCGCCGTAGATTTCCTGCAATTTGGCAGGTGGCAGTTGGTGGGCATCACCCGCTGTGGCTACGCCGTTCTGGCGGAAGGTCTCATCCATAAGCGCTACAGGTACAACGTAATACCCCGCCTCTGCCAGTGGTACGGTGACTTGCGCCAACATACTGTAGGTGGCCTTGACGTCCGGGGACTCATTCAGCGGTGGCAATACCACGATCGACCGAGGCCGGGCCTGCTTGTAGGCTTGGTAATCGACCGTCTTCGAGGGTACGCAGCCGCCGGCAAGGAGAGCCAGCGCAAGCACTGTCAGGCTTTTGATCCATGGGTTCATAGCGGTGCCCCTTCCTGAGCGGCAGCCTTGGCAACATCGGCGCCTGGGGCAGTGGCAGACGAGGCCGTTTTACTGCCCGCATTTTTCAGCAGAAAGTCCATGTATGCGCCCGATTCGGGAAACAGTGCTTTCTCCGCCTGAAACTCCTGCACCGTGCGCCCCGGTTGGCCAAGATCAGCACACAGCAAGCCCATCTGTGCGTGATAGCCGGGCGGCACCGCGCCGTTCTTGGCCTTGATCCGCTCCAGCCCAGCCTCCAGCGCCTGCAATTGGGCTTCCTTGGAATCACCCTTGAAGTAGCCGCGCACCTCTGCCTGGTAGCCTTCCCACTGATACAAGGTCCGTGGGCCGGCGCACCCAGCAAGCCAGCCGCACACCAGAGCGGTGGCCGCGCATTTCAATACGATGTTCATGCATCAATCCCTTGATCAGTGTTGGGGTTTCCAGGCGCCACTGTCCACGGCGCTTGCGAGCTTGTTCACTGCCTCGCGCACAGCCAGGTCCAATACCTTGCCGTTCAGGGTCGAGTCATAACTGGCGGTACCGCCAAAGCCAATGATCTCGCGGTTGGAGAGTGCGTATTCCCCGGCGCCTTGGGTGGAATACACCACTTCGGAAGTAGCGCTATCAACGATGTTCAGAGCAACCTTGGCATAGGCCACTTGGCTCTTGGCCCGGCCAAGTATCCCGAACAGCTGCTGATCGCCTACCTCCTTGCGACCGAACTCGGTAACGTCGCCCGTCACCACATAGTCAGCGCCCTTCAGGCGCTGGACCTGGCCCTTGAAGCCCGCTTCCTGCTGGATTTCGCCCAGATTGTCGCGGTCCAGCACATTGAAGCGGCCGGTCTGCTGGAGATGGGTAACCAGAATGGTCTTTGCCTGACTGCCGAGGCGGTCGACGCCGTCAGAGAAGATCCCACGCATGTAGCTGGAGCGGTTGTCGAACTTCCCCACTGCGATGGGCGAGCGCGCGCCGCTGTAGGGCCGGGCAACACTCTCCACTTGTGCCACCGGCAACGCCCGGGACGTTTCGGTAGCGGCGCAGCCAGACAGTGCGGCCAGGGCAAGCGTTGCCAGTACAGGCAGGGCAACCTTGGGAAAATTGGGGTTCACAAACAGCTCCTTGTAGGGGTAGTGGCGTCCATTGCGCTCTCGCCGCAAGGCGCGCAAGCGGTGGGATTATAGGGATGGAAGCCAATAGCCACTAGTAGGGAGTCGAAATTTATTGAGCGCAGAGCCAGTGTCACTGGCCGATGTACTTTAAGGAAATTGCCCTCGCGTACAGGGAGTACGGGAAAAGCGCCGGTACGCAGGTGCACGCCCCCGTTCCTGGCCCCGGCTTCGGATCGATTATGGCTTACACTGCCGCAACCGACCCAAAGCAGCACATCCAGGAACGTGGCGACTGACTGGAAACCAGCGATGAACGCCTATACGACCGCAGCCTCCTGATGCCCGCCCGCCACACCTAGAAGCGCCAGTTCCGCCAAATCACTGTCCGGCTGGGCAAATATGATCGCATCGGTGCTCAGCGTCTGGCTCAGGTCGCCCCTGAGGCTGACCTCGAAGCGCTCGCCTTGTGCATTTGCGTCGAAGCTTTTGAGGTAAGTCGTGGTTCCATCATCATTCACCATCAAAGCCAGTGTGCCGTCATGGCCGTCCCCCAGAGTGGTGAAGCCGAGCGCGGACACGTCGATGCGGTCGTTGAATACGTCAAAGTCGGCGATACGGTCGCTGAAGTTCTGCCCTTCGTCACGGTAGCTGTCGCTCAGTGAGGTGAACCTGTAAGTATCGGCCCCCTCAGAGCCAAAGAGGATATCGCGGCCGGCGCCGCCATCGAGGATGTCATTACCCAGCCCACCGTACAGCCGGTCATCGCCCCCCTTGCCTAGTAATTCGGTGGTCACACTGCCAGCAATGTAGGAACTCGAGTCATCTGCGCCTTCGAACACATAGGGCGCAAACAAGAGGTGGTATTCGTCCAGCTGCCCGCTCAGGTCACCGTTGAGCACGAGTTCGAAGCGGTGGCCGTCCGCGTTGGGCTCCATACTCGTAAGGTAGGTACGGTTGGCTTCGGCATCTACTCGCAAGGCCAGTGTATTGCCGTAGCCGTCGCCCAGCCCGGTATAGCCCAGCGCTGCAAGGTCAAGCACGTCCCGTACCGGATTGAAATCGGTGATGTGGTCGCTGAAGCTTTCGCTGTCGGTACGGTAGCTGTCCTCCCTTGAAGAGAAGCGGAAGACGTCGCTGCCCGCGCCGCCGCTGAGCTGGTCACGGCCGCCACCGCCATCGAGCAAGTCGTTCCCCGCATCCCCGGAAATGGCTTCATCCGCAGCGGTGCCTACTATGAGGTCGTTGCTGTCCTGGCCGTTGATATGGCGCAAATGCCCAACCGGGTCGCCGAAGCTGGTATCCAGCGTGCCGTCTGCGTTAAGCCGCAAGGCGGCGAAGTCCGCGTTGCCGTCGGCGTTGTACGCAGCGCCGGTCAGCAGGAGTTTGCCGTCATCCAGCACGGTGATGGTTTGCGCGCCATCGCGACCACCTTCAAAGTCGAACATGGCCTTGCCGCCATCGCCAAAGCTGGTGTCCAGGCTGCCGTCCGCATTCAGCCGAACCACGCTGAAGTTGAAGTTGCCATCGCCCACTTCGTTATCACCCTTGTCACTGGTGCCAGCGATCAGCAGTTTGCCGTCCGCTTGCTGCGTCACCACCCGGGCGTAATCGTTGCCGTCGGCCACGTCCACGGTCACCGTGCCATCGGTACCGAAGCGGGTGTCGAGTGTGCCGTCCGAGTGATACCGCGTGAGGCTGAAATCGGCGGTTCCGCCGGGGTAGCGGTAACCGGCGAGCAACACATCACCATTGGATTGGAGGGCCAGCGACGTTTCGGTGATGACAGGCATCCCGTCTGGCAGGGCGAAGGTGGCGATGCCGCCCCGGCCGAAGGCCTGGTCGAGGGCCCCTTGGTCGTTGAACCGCACCAGGGTGAGGGTGGTGTCGCTGCGGGCGCTCGCTAACAACATGCCGTCCGCGAGCGCTTGCACGCTGGAGTAGGCAGGCGCGTCGCCTTGCGCGGGGATAGCCACCGACAACAACTCGGATGGCCGATCATTCGCAGTGGCGCCAAGCGCCAGGATGCTCAGGTTGTAGGTGCCGTTGTCATTCAAGATCTGGCTGGTCAGGTTCTGGCCAGAAGGTTGCGTCGTAAGGTCACCGCTGTCACTGACAGGCACCACAGCGGGAAGTCGCTCAATGCCGTCGTGGTCGTAGCTGAAGTTGCGTTGGCCGTCGGGCGTCAGGCTTACCACCGCGTAATCCGAGCGGTCGCCGTCGGACGTCAGCCCTACCATCTGCACTTTGCCGGCGCTGGTAATAGCGACACTGTGGCTGGAGTCATTGAGGCCTGAGACATCGACAACGGTCTTGCCGGTGCGCAGGGTAGTAGCTGGCAGGGTAGTGGAAGAGGCAGAAATCATGACAATCTCCGAATCCCAACGAAAGAGGTCGGGTGTGCCTCAAACGGTAGTTGGAAATACGCCTTCACCGAGGGCGCTTCGTCCGAATCAATTGGCGCCGTCGCCTGAAGGCCGCAACCTTCAAGCGGGCGCCCATTCCCCTACCCCACCAGGTCCACCGAGCGGAGCTCATCGACACCTACCATCCGCACCTCGAAGTCCGGCGTGCCGTTGGCATCCTGGCTGCCCTGCAGCACGCCATCGGCGAACCGCAGCTCACCGGTGGCGTCGGCACTGAACGCCGCGCTGCCGATGAACTTGAAGCCGTCCATGGCCGCTGTGAGCGGATTGGCATCCAGGCCGGTGAGATCGATCTTGTCGCCCTCGGCCTCACTGAACCCCTCGATCTGATCGCCCGCGGCGCCCACGCCCATGTCGTGCCATGCACTGAACCGGTACACATCGGCACCGCCGCCGCCGACCAGGGTGTCACTGCCGCCCTTGCCATCGAGTACGTTGTTCCCCGCGTTGCCCGTCAGCACGTTATCCAGGGCATTGCCGGTTCCGGCCAGGGCCTTGTTACCGGCAAGGTCGAGCTCTTCGACGTTGTTGCCCAACGTCCAGCTCACCGAGCTTTGCACGGTATCGACATGCGCTGTGTTGGCGTCGGTTTCGGTCACGGTGTCGCCAACGTTGTCGACGATATACAGGGTGCTGCCCGTGCCTTTGCCAATCAGGGTGTCGGCGCCCACGTCACCGTTGAGCACCTGGCTTTCCGAGCCGGTCGCCACCAGGGTGTCGGCCACGTCGGTGCCCTGTATCCGCCCATTCTGGTTCGAGCTCGAGGCGGTGATGGCGCCAGGGTCGTTGTTGTCGCTGGGGTTGCCCTTGTAGCCCAGGTCGTTGGCGATGTAATCGGCCAGGCGCTGGCCGACGATTTCCGCCGACTCTTCGTGCAGGTGCCACACGTCATCCGGGTACGTCACCGGGTCCACTTCCTGGCGCAGGGGCAGGTCGGTGTAGTCGACGGCGAGTTGTACGTCCGCGCGCTCGGCGGCCATGGCCTCCTGGGCGTGCCGAACATGCACGGTGCCGTCGACAATGCCGGCGATCTTGCTTTCGGAATAGCCACGGTAGCGGGCGCCGTCCTCGGCATAGTGGCCGGTTTCCATCAGGTAAACCGTAAAGTCCCCCAGCTGTGCATGCAGGTAGTCGAACACCTTCAAGGTCGAGGCCTTGTACAGGGCTTCGGCCGCCGTCTTGTCGCTGGCCCTGGCGATCGCCTGGGCGCCCTCCTCGCCTTGCCCCCAGATGATGTCCAGGTTTACCGGGTCGGTCTTGCTCAGGGTCGCGATCTGGCTCTTGAGCAGGTCGACTGCCCGGGTAAGCACAGGCCCCGGCTTGTTGGTGTCGGTGAACCACCAGCTCAGGGCCTTCTCCGCGGCCGTATCTGTAGAAAGCCCGGTGACGGTGGTGCCGCCAATGGCGATGTCCACGGGGTTGCCGTTGGAATCATTGAACTGGCTGCGCACATCCAGAGGCGTGTAGCGGCTCAGGTCCTTGACCAGTTCCGTGATACCCGACTGGCTGTCGTCTTCAGTCACCCGCATCAGGCGTGCGTTGGACTGGCCCAGGGTGGGCAGAAATTCGATGCCCGCCGTGGTGTGCGGGGCGAATACGAAGTCGCTGGACGTCAGCGCAAGGTTGCCACTGAGGGCGACTTCGAAACGATTGCCATCGCTATCAGCATCGTTGGTCTTGATGTAGGTCTTGTTGGAGGAGGCGCTGTACGTTGTGTACAGGGTATGCCCGCTGCCGCTGCCAAGGGCAAAAAAGCCCAGCGCGCTGACGTCGATCTTGTCCTGGCCGCGGACGAAATCGAAGATAGTGTCGGTGGCGGTCACGCCGCCGGAGTCATAGTCGCGGTAGCTGTCGAGCATTTTGCTGAAGCGGAAGGTATCGGCGCCGCCCTGCCCATAGAGCGAGTCCTTGCCCGCGCCGCCGTCGAGCGTGTCATTGCCATCCCCCGCCTTGAGGGTGTCGTTGCCAGCCAGGCCTAGCAGCGACTCGCCGCTGGCGGTGCCCACCAGGTTGTCGTTGCCGCTGGTACCGGTGAGGTTGGTGCCTGAGGTACCGGCGAAGATGAACTTGCTGGCGCTCAGGTTGCTCAACTGGTTGCCCTGTAACGAGATCTCCAGGCGTTCCCCAGCCGCATCCGCCACGAAAGACTTGATGTAGGTCTTGCTGCCATCACTGCTGGTGCTCACCTTGACGGTGGTGCCGTAACCATCACCCAGGCCGGTGATACCCAAGGCAGAGAGGTCGATGCGGTCGGTGCTGAAGTCCTTGATGAGGTCGCTGGCTACCGTGCCGCTGGTGGTACGGTAGCTGTCGCTGCGCGCGGTATAGACGAAGGTGTCGGTGCCTGTACCACCGGTCAGCGTATCGACGCCCGCGCCGCCGGTCAGGCGGTCGTTGCCTCCCATCCCTTCGATGCGGTCCTTGCCTGCCAGGCCGTTGATGGTATTAGCCGGGCCGTCGCCTATCAGGACGTCATCGCCCGCCGTGCCATTGAGCGGGTTGGCCACGGCGGCCGCTGCCAGGGCAGTGACTGCCACTGCGGCATCCAGGTTCAGGGCATCGAGCTTGGCAGTGGATGTTTTGGCAAACACGAAATTGGACGCCTTGAGGCTGCTGAGGTAGTTGCCGGTCAGGCCCAGCTCAAAGCGCACACCGTTGGCGTCGGCATCAAAATCCTTGAGGTAGGTAAGGTTGCTGGTTGCGTTGTAAGAAACGTTCAAGGTGTTGCCGTGCCCATTGCCCAGCCCGGTGAACCCCAAGGCCGCCACGTCAATCTTGTCGCCGCTGGCGCTGAAGTCGGTCACCGTATCCTTGGCCGTCAAACTGGCCGTGCGATAGCTGTCAGTGGCGGCGGTGAAGCGGAAGGTATCGCTGCCCGTGCCCCCGATAAGCTTGTCCACGCCCGCCCCGCCCACCAGCACGTCGTTGCCGCCGGCGCCATTGACCGTATCCTTCCCGGCATAGCCCATCAGGGTTTCGCCGGCACCGGTACCCATCAGGTTGTCGTTGCCGCTGGTGCCGATCAGCGAGCCCTGGCTCCCGCTGACGGTGCTGCCGTCGCCGTAGAGCGCCGTGTCACCGCGGGAGACGTGGCTGATGGTGTTATTGATCAGGGTATTGTGATCGGTGCCTTTCTCATCCACTTCGGCCACACCATAGGTGGACCGGTCGCTGCCGACGATGGTGTTTCCCTGGATCAGGTTATTGCTGCCATTGAAGTAGTCACCGGACGCCCCACGGCTATCGTCATACGACTGAATCACGACTTCCGGGGAGGTCACCGCCAGGGAGTTCTTTTGAATGGAATTGTTCAGCAGCTCCACGTCCGAGCTGCCGTACAGGCGGACTCCGGAGCGGGCATTGTCGTGGATATCCACCCCGCTGACGGTCACATCATGAACCAGCTTGAGCAGCACCCCTTCGGCCTTGTTACCGTAAACGCTCCCGCCACTGATAACGATGTCGTTCGGTGCGGCGAGGTCTTCGTCACCGCGCTGTAGCACGATGCCGGTGCTGCCGTTGTTGTAGGCGTTGTTGTCGCGCATGGTGAAATCGTTGGTGCTGGTCACCACATTGAAGCCGTGGCGGTCATTGCCGTAGCTGGTGTTGTTCACGAACGAGCTATTCACCAGGTAATCGGCAACGAAGCCGTCCAGGCCGTTTCCGTGCGCCACGCTGTTCTTGAGGACCATGTTCCAGGTCTGTTCATGGGGGTCGAAACCATAGCCCGAGCAGTTTTTGACTTCGACGCTGTCGATTGTGACATTGGAGTCGTGCCCGGCTTTGCCAGGAATGTAACCGTTGAACCAGCCGTCAATCTTGCCGGTTGTGTTGGCGCGGTTACCGTCGATGGTCAGGTCCTTGATCCCGAAATCGTGATTCTGCTCCCCGTACTCGGAGCGGATCACGCCAGTGATCTTGGTATCGGAACCATCCGCAACCTTGATGACTGTCTTGCCCATTCCAGCACCGTACAGGTGGACGTTATTGCGCAACATCAAACAGCCATCGCCGGGCTCGTCGCCTGCAGAAACCTTATAGGTACCGGCGGGAACATACACATCACCACCGCCTGCCTTGTACGCCGCCTCGATAGCGCGTTGAATGGCCTGGGTGTCGTCTGCAGTGCCATTTCCTTTCGCTGAATAATCTTTCACGTTATAAATCAAGGGGTTGATCTCCATGATGGGCTGGCATCGAAAAATGGTTACGTGCGGGTTGCTCACGCAGGTATTCGTCTCTCGCTGATGCCTTTTCTGGCATTAAAAAATTGAACAAAGCCGTGGTTAACTTTTAATGGCGTCAATATTCTTGGAACTTACGACGCCACTCATCGAGAATGACTCTCTAGATAATCAACCTCTCTTCCAGATACCTTATGCCCCAGGAACTTTAAACCCGCTTTCATCGAGTACGCAGTACTACTCCGACACCGGATGTAAATGCGGAAAACCTTTGTACATCAATGGTTTACGCGGTTTTTTAGCGTTCATATTGCTGCAATAATTGATTGCAGATTTCGATCAGCAACTGACCAAGGGGATGGTGGCATATTAGTTAGTTATGTGTGAGTTCATTACTGCCTTTCCCGGGTACCATAGTCGCAAGTCTCGGAGATAGCTAATGACTGCGCTCAATTAGCTGCGGGAGCAAGTGCGGGATAACTTCGGCACGGGATGAACGGACGTCAACGAAAGGTCACGGCTTGCATGCCGACCTACGTGAGCGAGGTGCTATGCCGTTTTGCATAAGCATAGAGCGGTGCTTTGGCGACCCATTGGGAAGCAGGCCGTCAAGGGCCAGGAGCAGATAGGGAAAGGCATCGCCTGATGGCACTTTCTTGTATCATTTTGCGAATGGTTCTTGTTAACCTTCGCCACCGCTTCGCAACCACTGGGTTGCGCGCGCCTGCTGTCTATTCAACAAGGAGTCCCAGATGGGAACAGGCAACGCCCGCCTGGCGCCGACCGGCCGCCAGCTCTGCACCATGGTTTCGCTACTTGGCCTGATGGCCTTGGGCGTGCAAACCGCCCAGGCCGCTACTGTGTTCGATGCGCCAGACGCCACCTATAAAGGTGAGATCAACGCACAGGGCCCCCGTGGCACCGCCATTACCGCAGGCAGCGAAGTGCAGCTGCAGGGGCGCGACTTCAAGCCGGGGCAGCGGATTACCCTCATGCGTGGCAACACCGTGCTGAACACGGACGCCTACGTGGCGGACGAAAAAGGCACGTTCAGCGCCAGCCTGAAGGTGCCGGCCGATGCGGCGGTGGGCTTGCAGCCTATCCTGGTGGCGGTCAGCAACCCCTCGGCTGCGGCCGTGTTCCCGCTGAAAGTGTCGCCGGTGGTACCGGTATCCAATACCGAGGCCTACAAGCAGGTCAGCGCCAAACTGGCACCCGGGCTGTATCAGTCTGCTGTCAGCGCCAAAACCGGCGCGGTGTTCGTGACATCCGCCGTGGGCCGCCCGCCGGTGAAGGCCTCGGAGCTGCTCAGGCTCAACGGCGAAACGCTCGCCGTGGAAGCCCGGGTTACCCCCGCAGTTGCTCCCGGCAGCGACGACGGCAGCGTGTTCGCCGTGTATGGCGTGGGCGTGGACGACCAGAACGGCAACGTGTGGGTCACCAACACCCGCCAGAATGCCGTAGCCGTGTACCGGCAGGCCGATCTTAGCCTGGTCAAGCAGTTCGCCCCGGGCACCGTGGCCCACGCCCGTGACGTGGTGATCGACCCAACGCTGGGCCGCGCCTTCGCCTCGGCGACCGGCACGCCGGTGATTGCCATGTTCGACACCAAAACCCTGGCCGAACCTACCCCGATCCAGGTCAAGTCGCTGAAATGGGGCAGCCAGTTCTCCGTGGCCAGCCTGCACCTGGACGCAGCGGCCCACAAGCTGTACGCCGTGAGCCTGAGCACCGAAGAAGCCGCGGTAGTGGATGCCAAGACCGGCACGGTAGAGAAAGTGATCCCGGTAGAAGGGATCAAGATGGCCATGGGCGTGGCGTATGACGCCAAAACCAACCGCCTGTTCGTGGCCGCTCAGGGCAGCGACAACCTGGCCATCGTCGACTTGGCCAGCGGCAAGACGCTGCACCGGGTGAGCACCGGCGCCGGCCCGCTGAACGTGGCGTTCGACCCGGTCAAGCGCCTGGCGTACGTGACCAACCGCGTGTCCGGTACCCTTTCCGTGGTAGACCCGGACGGCAAGCTGGTCGCCAACCTGCCCGACGGCACCTTCCCCAACCACGTGACCGTGGACGGGAAAGGCAACGTTTACGCCGTGAACAAGGCCAAGGGCCAGGACGACGCCGAAGGCGATCGCATCACCCGCTTCAGCCCGGTGAAATAAGCTACTTCCCTCGGCTGAGCCCGCCCAGCCGGCTCGAGATCGCCTGCATGCCTTGCCCCAGCTCGCGCAGGGCACTGGCATCGCGGGCGCCCTCCTCACTGGCCGTGTGAATCCGCACGGCCAGTTCGTTGATCTCATGGGTCACATGGCTTTGCTGCTGCGCCGCCACGGCAATCTGCTGGGCCCGCTGCACGATGTCGTCGAAGCTGTTCACCGTGGTGCCCAAGGTACCCGACACGCCACTGGCCTGGTGCACCGCTTCACGGGTGCGCTCGGCACCGTTCTGCATGGTGGTCACCGCCACCGTCGAAGCCTGGCGCAGCTGGGTGATCATCTCCTGGATCTCGTTGGCCGACGTTTGCGTACGGCCTGCCAGGGTGCGCACTTCGTCCGCCACCACGGCGAACCCTCGGCCCTGCTCCCCGGCACGCGCGGCTTCGATAGCGGCATTGAGCGCCAGCAGGTTGGTTTGCTCCGAGATGGACTTGATCACGTCCAGCACGCTCCCCACACGCTCGATGTCGGTGCCAAGCCGGGTGATCGCCCCCGCCGCACCATTGATGTCGCCGGCCAGCGCCTCGATCGACTGGCTGTTGCGGTGTACCTGTGTCTGCCCGTCCTGGGCGTCCAGTAGCGAACGGCGGGCAGTTTCCGAGCAGTCACTGGTATTGCGCGCCACTTCGCTGGCACTGGCGGACATTTCAGTCACCGCCGCAGCCAGCAGGGTGTTGTCTTCGCGCTGCGCTTCGGCCCGCTCGGCCAGCCCGCTGGACAAGTGGGCGAGCGCGTTGGCCTGGGCCTCCAGCGATACCGATTCGTCGGCGATCCGCTTGAGCATGTCGCGCAGGGAGCCCGCGTAGCGGTTCACCGCCGCGCGCAGCGCGCCGATTTCGTCGGCCCGGCGGATGTCCAGCTCGGTGGCACCCTGCCCGCCTTCGCCGAGGCGAGCGATCTGCGCGGTGGTTTCTTCCAGCTGCGACAGCAGCCGCTTGCCGGCGAACCAGGCCAGGCCCAGCAACACGGCCAGCAGTGGCAGCAGGAACAGCATCATTTGTTGGGTGAGCTCATTGGCCAGGCCCACTACCCGCGCCTGCGGTGTGACCAGGCCGATGCGCCAGCCCGTGCTTTCCATGGTTTCCAAGGTGACGTAGGCCGGCCCGCCCAAGCGGCCGTCTTCGTCCAGGTACAAGGTTGCAGGGGCGGTATTCTTGTTGCCGAGGCTGGCCGCTACCGGTTGCAGCCAAGGCATGGCCTTGGCCAGGTTGGCCATCGTCGGCAGGCTGCCTTTATCACCCTTGGCCTCGGGGAAGAACAGCACGTTGCCGCTTTGGTCCACCGCGAAGGCGTAACCACCCGTCACGTTGCCCTTGGCCTTGAGAAAGTCAGCCAGGCCGTCCAGCTTCAAGTCCACGGTGGCAACGCCGGCAAACGCACCATTGGCCTGGTACGGCACGCTGCAAGTGGTCATGGCCACGCCGCTGATCGGGTCCTGATACGCGTCGGACCATACACAGCGGCCACCGGGCGCCGTGCGTGCGCCGGTGTACCAGGCTTCGGCATGGTACGGGGCCGCCTGCGCGCCGTTGTACTCCTCGGAATAGTCCAGGCCGTTGCTGGCATTGCGCGCCCAGAAGAAACTGCGCCGCTCTATACCCGGGGTAAAGGCATTAGGCTCTGGCCACAGGCCGCCACCGGCGATGGCACGGTCACCCTGGCTGTCGATCACGCCCGGCAGGTTGGCCTTCACCAAGGCTTCATCGTGGGGAAGGCTCTGGGCCAGGTGCGCCACTGCGGCAGTGGTCCCTTCGATACGGTTGAGCTGCAACGCCAGCTGCCGGGTGATGGCGCTCGCGGACTGCTCCGCCGCCTCGGTGCCAGCTGCAATCAGCCTCGGCTTGCCGCCGATGGCCATCACCGCGTAGATCGCCAACGCGGTGAGCGCCAGCAGTGCCAGAATGCCGAAGGTCATGCGCCCGGCGATACGCGTAGGTAAAAGGGCCATAGGGGGCTCCAGAACAAGGGGTGTCTGGACGGTGTTACGGCTGCGGTTGGCAAAGGTTGAGGGTGCGCGGCGGGAGTTGGCGTGGCGGGGCGACGGGCGGGTATGGGTGGTAGGCGACACGCTATCCAAACCACCGAAGTGCTTGGCAAAATCTATCATTTGGAGCAAACTAAACCTATCAAATGATTAGAGCGATATCAGGAACCATTATGGACATCTCATCGCGCATCTATCACCCTGTCCCACCCATTCGGCCGGGCTTGTGGTACAGCCTTGGCATTCCGGAGCGGGGAGAACCGCTCTATCGGGCCTTGCATGAAGGCTTCTCCGTTTCAGTATTGGATCATCTATCTGTTGCCATCGGCGTTGCCAAGAATGCTTTGGCCTCGTATGCATTGATCCCTCCCGCCACGTTGCAACGCCGATTGAAAAGCAAGCGCTTCAACACTGAGGAAAGTGATCGCTTGTACCGGCTGGCTCAAATATTGAGTGCGGCTTTCGAATTGTTCGAGGGTGACGAAGTAGCCACTCGGCATTGGCTATCCGAGCCAGTGCGGGGCCTGGGTGGGCGACGCCCGATCGAGATGGCGCGAACCTCGGCGGAAACAACTGCTGTGCTGGACCTCATTGGGCGCTTGGAGCATGGGGTAATCGCGTGACCCGGATTTATCGCCTGGTGAAGAAAAAATGGAGCGCACATGCATTCGATGGAGAGGCAGCCAAACGTTATGGCGGTCGGTGGAACAGCAAAGGTTTAGCGTGCGTATACGGCGCGGGTAGCGAATCGCTGGCTCTTCTGGAGGTTCTTGCACATTTGAGCGACGCTGAACTGGCCCATCACTATGCGATGTTCGAGATGGAGGTCGATGACGACCTGGTGCTCTACGCCGATATAACTGAACTGCCCAATAACTGGCGAGCCGAACCCGCTCCATTGGAAACTGCAAGCCATGGCGATACCTGGCTAGCCTCCGGCCAGAGTCTTGCCCTTGGGCTACCCAGTGTTATTGTGCCGCGCGAATGGAATTACCTGCTTGATATTGACCATCCTGCGTTTGCCAAGGCTGCGTCAGGAGCACGGCTGCTGGATTTCGATCTGGACACTCGGTTGCTATAGAGCCTCAACCCCCAATCCACACGATACACGCCGACAACGTGACCACGGACCCCAGCGTGGACAGCAGAATCACCCGGGAGATAGTGCCGGCTTCACGCTTATGGTATTCGGCGATCATGAACGGCCCCGTGCCGGTAGGCAGCGCGCTCAGCAGCAGCGCCGAGTGGGCCCACAGCGGGGGCAGCACGAACACCTTGAAGGCCAGTCAGCCGGTGATCAGTGGCTGGCCCACCAGGTTGAGCAGCACCAGTGGCCAGGCACTCTGGCTGGCCGGCTTGCCCGGGCGGGCGAGGAACAACCCCAGTGAGATGAGCGCGCAGGGCGTGGTCGCCGCTGCCAGCATGTCCAGCAGCTGGGTGACCGGCGCTGCCAGCCCCAGGCCAGTACTGGCCCAGAACGCGCCTGCCACGGGTGTGACCACCAGCGGGTTTTTCAACAGCGCCGTCGTGACGGCCAAGCCCGCCCGCGCTAGGTTCGGCTCCGCTTGCAAGCCCACTTCCACCAGCGTGACGGCCACCGCAAAGAGCACGCATACCACGATCAGCGATGAGATAAGGGCCGGCTCCAGCCCCGAAGGGCCCAGGACCATCAGGCACAACGGTATGCCGATATACCCGGTGTTGGCATACGCCGCGCTGAGGCCATCAATGCTGCCCTCCACCAGGCGCTTGCCCCGGGCGACTTTCCAGGCCAGCGTGCCGAAAAACACCGCCATGCAGCCCAGCCCGAAACTAAGGATAAAGCCCGGCTGCCAGATCTGCGCCCACACCGCCGTCGCGGTCACCTTGAACAGCAGCGCCGGCAGGCACAGCCACACCACCAGTTTGTTCAGTTCCGACGCCGCATGCTCGCCCAGGCGGCGGGTGCGCCCGGAGGCATAGCCGAGCAGGATTAAAGAAAAGATGGGGGCGATTACAACAAGTACGGTGTTCATTCAGGTAGCCATATCCAGGGACAGCCGAGCCTAGGGCAGGCCCTGCCGGTTTGTAAACCGCTCAAGGGCACGGGTTCTGCGCCACCTATGTAGCCGTGCGGTATGCCTTCCTCGATTAGGTACCTCATAAACCCAGTGAATAGCGGTGTGATTGTTTTGCGCAGCGGTCTAGGGTTGCAAAAAAACAACAGGAGGTGCGGCATGGCGGCGCAAGTGCGATTCCAGCAGTCAGGCAACCTGGGGTGGATCACCCTCGACAACCCCCCGGTCAACGCTCTCAGCCAGCCGCTCCGTGCTGGCCTGATGGCAGCGCTTGAGCAAGCCGCGCAAGCCTCAGGCCTTGATGCGCTGCTGTTGCTGGGCACGGGCCGACTGTTCTGCGCCGGCGCCGACATCAAGGAATTCAGTGCGCCGCCCATGGTCCCCGCCCTACCCGACGTGATCGCTGCTGTAGAGGCCTTCAGCAAGCCGGTGATCGCGGTGCTGCATGGCAGCGCCCTCGGTGGCGGGTTGGAGCTGGCATTGGGCGCGCACTACCGCATCGCCACCGCCGATACATCGCTGGGCCTGCCCGAAGTGAAGCTGGGGCTGCTGCCGGGTGCCGGTGGTACCCAGCGGCTACCCCGTGTGGTCGGTGTGCCCAAGGCGCTGGACATGATCGTCAGCGGCGCCCCTATCAGTGGTGAAGCAGCCTTGGCCGCCGGGCTGGTCGATACCCTTTATGAGGGTGATGCGGTGCAGGCGGGTACAGGCTATGCCCGCAAACTGCTCAGCCAGGGAGGCGGGGTGCGCCGCACCGGTGAACGCACCGCAGCCCTGGAGGGCAATGACCCGGAAGCATTCTTCTCGGAACAGAAGGTCAGCGTAGAGAAACGCTATCCGGGCCTTTATTCCCCGTTGCGCTGCGTGATGGCGGTGCAAGCCTCGGTTCAGCTGCCGCTGGCCGAGGGGTTGAAACGCGAGCGTGAGCTGTTCATGGAATGCCTGCAGTCCCCGCAACGGGCCGGGTTGGTGCACGCCTTCTTCGCGGAGCGTGAAGCGAGCAAGGTGCCGGGCGTTACCGCGGACACACGCCCCCGCTCCGTTGAGCACGTTGCCGTGGTGGGCGGCGGCACCATGGGCGTCGGGATTGCGCTGTGCTTCGCCAACGCGGGGCTGCCGGTGAAGCTGCTGGAAGTGAATGAAACAGCCCTTGCCCGCGCCGTGCAGCGTGCATGCGACACCTACGCCGCCAGCGTGAAGCGCGGCAGTTTGAGCGTCACTGATATGGAGCAGCGCCTTAGCTTGATCGAAGGCGTTACCGATTACGCCGCCTTGGCCGATGTCGACGTCGTGGTTGAGGCGGTGTTCGAGGACATGGCGGTGAAGCATCGAGTGTTCGAAACACTGGACGCGGTGTGCAAGCCCGGCGCCCTCCTCGCCTCCAATACGTCCTCCCTGGACCTGAACGAAATCGCCACTGCCACGCGCCGGCCAGAGGACGTGATCGGCCTGCATTTCTTCAGCCCCGCCAACGTGATGCGCCTGCTTGAGGTGGTACGTGGTGCTCGCACGTCACCCGAAGCGTTGGCCACCGGGCTTGCGTTGGGCAAGCGGCTGAAAAAGGTAAGCGCCGTAGTGGGTGTGTGCGATGGCTTCGTGGGCAATCGCATGCTGTTCCAGTACGGGCGTGAGGCGGAGTTCCTGCTCGAGGAAGGTGCCACGCCCGAACAGGTTGACGCAGCGCTGCGTAGCTTTGGCATGGCCATGGGGCCGTTTGCCATGCGTGACCTATCGGGGCTGGACATCGGCATGGCGATCCGCAACCGCCAGCGACAGCAACTGCCCCCGAACTACCCGTTGCCTTGCCTGCTGGACCTGCTGTTCGAAAAAGGCATGCTGGGGCAAAAAACCGGCTGTGGCTTCTACCGCTACGAAGCCGGCGCCCGCACGCCCCTGCCTAACCCTGAGCTGCCCGCACTGCTCCAGGCCGCTTCCCGCCAGCAAGGCGTGGAGCGGCGCGCCTTGAGCGATGAATACATCCTGGACCGAACCCTCCTGGCCTTGGTGAACGAGGGCGCGAAGCTGCTGGACGAAGGCATCGCCCTGCGCGCCAGCGACATCGACCTGATCTACCTCAACGGCTATGGCTTCCCGGCATTTCGCGGCGGCCCGATGTTCTACGCCGACACGTTGGGCCTGGGCACCGCGCTGGAGCGCATCGAAGCCTTCCATCGCGAGCTTGGCGCCTGGTGGGAGCCTGCGCCATTGCTGCAGCGGCTGGCCCACGAAGGCGGCACTTTTACCGGCAAGGGGGCCAGCGCATGAACGACGCCGTTATCGTTTCAACCGCTCGCACCGCCATCGGCAAGGCGTTCCGTGGCGCGTTCAATAATACTCACGGCGCCGTACTGGCTGGCCATGTGGTCAGCCATGCGCTGGCCCGCGTAGACCTGGACCCGTCCCTGGTCGAAGACTGCGTGCTCGGTTGCGGCCTGCCCGAGGGCGCCACCGGCAAGAACATCGCCCGATTGGCGGCCGTGCGCGCCGGGTTGCCGTTGAGCGTGGGCGGCGCCACTGTGAACCGCTTTTGCGGCTCGGGCCTGCAAGCGATCGCCCAGGCTGCTCATTACATTCGGGCCGAGGGGGTAGCCGCCATGATCGCGGGCGGGGTGGAATCGATCAGCCTGGTACAGCCCACGCTGAATGCGAACGGGATACAGGAGGCCGGCTTGTATCAGTTGAAACCCGACCTCTGGCTGCCCATGATCGACACCGCGGACATCGTCGCCCAGCGATACGGCATCAGCCGCCAGGCCCAGGACGAATACGCCCTGCTCAGCCAGCAGCGCACGGCCGCTGCTCAGCAGGCCGGGTGCTTCGATGCCGAGATCGTGCCGCTGGCCAGCGTGCGCCAAGTGACCGACAAGGCCAGTGGAAAAACACGAGAAGAAGCGGTGACCCTGACCCAGGATGAATGCAGCCGTGCATCCACCACCCTCGAGGCATTGGCGGCGCTGGCACCGGTGCGCGGTCCCGATCAGTTCGTCACTGCCGGCAACGCCAGTCAACTGTCGGACGGCGCCAGCGCTTGCCTGGTAATGGACAGCCGCGTTGCCGCACAACAGAACCTTGCCCCGCTGGGCATCGTGCGCGGCTTTGCGGTGGCCGGCTGCGAGCCGGACGAAATGGGCATCGGCCCGGTGTATGCCGTGCCCAAACTGCTCAAGCGCCACGGCCTGACCGTGAACGACATTGACCTGTGGGAGCTGAACGAGGCGTTCGCCTCCCAGGTGATCTATTGCCGCGACCGCCTCGGCATTGACCCTTCGAAGCTGAACGTAAATGGCGGCTCCATTGCCATCGGCCATCCCTATGGCATGACCGGCGCCCGCATGGTCGGCCATGCCCTGCTCGAAGGGCGGCGACGCGGCGCGCGCTATGTCGTCGTCACCATGTGCATCGCCGGCGGCATGGGTGCCGCGGGCCTGTTCGAAATTGCCTGACCACACGGGGTAGACATGGACATTCATTACACCGAGCAACAACAGCAGTTTCGCCAGGAGGTAGAGGCGTTTCTGGCTAAGCAATTGCCAGCGCCTATTGCCCGCAAGGTATTGCTGGGCAAACGCCTGGCCAAGGCAGACATGCAAGCCTGGCACGCCATCCTCGCGGCCAAGGGCTGGCTGGCCAACAGTTGGCCGGCCGAACTGGGCGGTACAGGCTGGGACCCGATCCAGAAGCACATTTTCGACGAAGCCTGCGCGGCGGCTGGCGCGCCTCGGATAGTCCCGTTCGGGGTGAACATGGTGGCCCCGGTGATCATCCGCTTTGGCACCCAGGCGCAGCGGGACTTCTACCTGCCGCGCATACTCTCGGGCGAGCACTGGTGGTGCCAGGGCTACTCGGAGCCCGGCGCCGGCTCGGACCTCGCCAACCTGAAAACCCGCGCGGTGCGTGAGGGCGAGCATTACATCGTCAATGGCCAGAAAACCTGGACCACCCTTGGCCAGTACGCCAACTGGATTTTCTGCCTGGTGCGCACCGATGCCCAGGCACAGCCGCAGCGTGGCATCTCTTTCCTGCTGATCGACATGGCCACGCCGGGCATCACCGTACGGCCGATCATCACTCTGGACGGCGAGCACGAAGTCAACGAAGTGTTCTTCGACAATGTACGGGTGCCGGCGGCCAACCTGGTAGGTGAAGAAAACCAGGGCTGGACCTGCGCCAAGTACCTGCTCACCCATGAACGCACCGGGCTGGCCGGCATTGGTACGTCCAAGGCTGCCCTGCGCCAGCTCAAAAAAGTGGCGACCCAGGCGCAGAGCGGCGGCAAGCCCTTGCTCGACGACCCGCTGTTCCGTGCCCAGGTCGCGGACGTGGAGATGCAACTGCGGGCCATCGAGATCAGCACCTTGCGCATCTGCGCAGCGGCCAACAATGGCGGCGTGCCGGGTAGCGAAAGCTCGATCCTCAAGGTAAAGGGCACCGAGATCCGCCAGGCGATTTCCCACTTGTTGCGCAAAGCCATCGGCCCCTATGCCCTGCCACTGGTAGAGGAAGAGATGGAGCTGAATGACAGCGAACCGCCGCTTTATATCGAGGACAGCGCACCGCTGGCCAGCGAGTATTTCAACCTGCGCAAGCTGTCGATCTTCGGCGGGTCCAACGAGATCCAGAAAAACATCGTCACCAAAATGATTCTAGAACTCTAGGGGCGCGCCATGGACTTCAACCTCAGCCAAGAGCAGCAGATGCTGCAAGACACCGCCGCGCGACTGGTGCGCGATCAATACACCTTCGAAGCCCGCCAGGCCCATGCCGCCACTGCACTGGGTTATTCGCGTGACTTCTGGGCGCAGTTGGGCGAGCTTGGCCTCACCGCAGTACCCTTTGACGAACACGCGGGTGGCATGGGCGGCAGCAGTGTCGACCTCATGCTGATCATGACCGAACTTGGCCGCGGCCTGTGCCTGGAGCCCTACCTGCATTCAGTGGTGTTCGCCGGCGGGCTGCTCGCTCAGTTGGGAACGGCGGAGCAACAGGCTCGCTGGTTGGGGCCGGTGGCGAGCGCCGAGGCACAGCTGGCCGTGGCGCTCGAAGAGCCCCACAGCCACTATTGCCTGAACCACGTGAAAACCCGCGCCGAGGCCGTGCCCGAAGGGTATCGGCTGAGCGGGCGCAAGGTGGCGGTGATCGCCGGCCATAGCGCCGATGCCATCCTCGTCAGTGCCCGCACCCACGGCGAGGCTGGAGATGAAACCGGCATCAGCCTGTTCGTGCTGGCGCCCGATACAGCCGGCGTACGCCGACGCGAATACCCCACGGTGGACGGCCCGCGCGCCTGCGAGCTGTTCCTTGACGGCGCCGTGGTGCCGGCCAGCGCTGTACTGGGGGAAGTGGGCCAGGCGTTCAATGCACTGCGCTATCAACAGGGCCGCGCCATCGCTGCGCAATGCGCCGAGGCGTTGGGCAGCATGCAGGCGGCCTGCGCGCTGACCCTGGACTACCTCAAAACCCGCAAACAGTTTGGCGCGCCCATTGGCAAGTTCCAGGTACTGCAACACCGCATGGTGGACATGCACACCGAGCTACAGCAGGCTACCTCCATGGCCATTCTGGCCGCCTGCGTGGCCGACGAGCCCGACAACCTTGAACGCTCCCGTACCCTCGCCAACGCCAAGTTCATCTGCAGCCGCGCCGGCCGCTTCATCGCCGAGCAGGCGATCCAGTCCCATGGCGGCATCGGCATGACCTGGGAGTATGTGCTTGCCCACCACGCCAAGCGGCTGGTGATGCTCAGCCACCAGTTCGGCGACGATGATCACCACCTCAAGGCGTATGCGGCGATGATGGACATGGCTGTGGCATGACATTTATTCCCAAGCTACCGCCGGATGGCCGGCGATAGCCTGGGAATGGACTAACCCTCTACGCCTCAATCCGGTTCGGGCCACGCTTACCCCGCACCACTTCGGAGCCCGTTCGTGCCGCACCCACCGACGCCCGCCGAGCTAGCTAGCCATGCATGGGCAATGCAAGCAAAACCTGACCTGTTGGCCAGCTAATTGCTTTATCAGGGCCAGCCACCCTGAACGAGCCTGCCATGCCTTCTACCACCGCAAGCCCGCGCCTGCATCTGCGCCAGATCACCAAGCGCTACCCGGGCTGCCTTGCCAACGACGCCATCGACCTGCGGATCGACGCCGGGGAAATTCACGCCTTGCTGGGCGAGAACGGCGCGGGCAAAAGTACCCTGATGAAGATCATCTATGGGGTCACCCAGCCGGACAGCGGCGAAATCCTCTGGGAAGGCGAGCGAGTGCGCATGCGTAACCCCGCCCAGGCGCGCTCATTGGGCATCGGCATGGTGTTCCAACACTTCTCACTGTTCGAAACCCTCACCGTGGCCCAGAACATTGCCCTGGCCATGGGGCCCGGGCAAACGCCAAAGCAACTGGAGCCGCGCATCCGTGAAGTGTCAGCGCGCTACGGCATGAGCCTGGCCCCGGAGCGGCTGGTGCACAGCCTCTCCATCGGCGAACGCCAGCGGGTCGAGATCATTCGTTGCCTGATGCAAGACATCCGCCTGCTGATTCTCGATGAGCCCACTTCTGTGCTTACCCCGCAAGAAGCGGAGGACCTGTTCGTGACCCTTCGGCGCCTGGCGGCCGAAGGCTGCAGCATCCTGTTCATCAGCCATAAGCTGGGCGAAGTCCGCGCCCTGTGCCACAGCGCCACGGTGTTGCGGGCTGGCCGGGTGTCAGGCCAGTGCGTGCCCAACGAGAGCAGCGACCTGGCGCTGGCGCGGATGATGGTCGGCGATGCCGAAGGGCTGGAGACCGAATACGCGAAGGCCACGGGCGGCGTCGATTTTCTCAACGTGCAGCAACTCTCGTGGCACAACCCCGATCCGTTTGGCTGCTCACTGAAAGCAGTGGACCTTGCCGTACGCCGCGGGGAAATCGTCGGCATCGCCGGCGTGGCCGGCAATGGCCAGGACGAACTGCTGGCCTTGCTCAGCGGCGAACGCACCCTTGCCACGGCCGATAGCGCATGCGTGCAGTTTGCCGGCAAGCCTGTGGGCAGCCTGCGCCCGGATGCCCGTAGGGCCCTGGGATTAGGCTTTGTACCTGCCGAGCGCCTGGGCCATGGCGCGGTGCCGGACATGAGCCTGGCAGACAACGCCCTGCTCACCGCCTTCGGCCAAGGGCTGGTAAGCAAAGGGCTGATCCAGCGCGGCAAGGTTGTGCAACTGGCCGAAACCATCATCGAGCGCTTCGGGGTTAAAAGCGCCGGAACCCACGCGGCAGCGCGAAGCCTGTCGGGCGGCAACCTGCAGAAATTCATCCTCGGCCGGGAAATCCTTCAACAGCCTCGCCTGCTGGTGGCGGCGCACCCTACGTGGGGCGTGGATGTGGGCGCGGCGGCAACCATTCACCGTGCCTTGATCGCCTTGCGCGATGCCGGCGCGGCGATCCTGGTGATTTCCGAAGACCTGGACGAGCTGTTCCAGATCTGCGACCGCCTCGGCGCGCTCAGTGCCGGGCGCCTCAGTGCGTTGAAGCCCACCACAGAGACGACCCAAGTAGAACTGGGCGGCTGGATGGCCGGCCGTTTCGAAGCCATGGCACCCGCGAACGATTCTCCCCTTTCACCGGCAATGCCCGCATAACGGAGCCTGTCATGTTGCTTTCCCTCGAACCCCGCGGCCAACAGTCCCGCGCCATGCTGTGGCTGTCGCCCGTGCTGGCGGCGGTACTTACCCTGGCCAGCGGCTCGCTGCTGTTCATGGCCCTCGGGCAAGACCCTTTGATCACCCTGCATACGTTGTTGATCGACCCGGTCAGTGACCTGTACGGAGTGTCCGAACTGCTGGTCAAGGCCACGCCCATCCTGCTGTGCGCCTTGGGCCTGGCGGTCGCGTACCAGGCCCGGATCTGGAACATCGGCGCCGAGGGCCAGTTGCTGATCGGCGCCTTGGCCGGCAGCGCAGTGGCGGTGCACATCCTCGACGTACAAAGCCGCTGGGCACTGGTACTGGTGCTGGCCACAGGCATGCTCGGGGGCGCCCTCTGGGCCGGCCTCACCGCCTGGTTGCGCACACGGTTCAACGCCAACGAGATCCTCACCAGCATCATGCTCAACTATGTGGCGCTCAACCTGTTGCTGTATGGCGTGCACGGCCCGCTGAAGGACCCGGCCGGGTTCAACTTCCCGGAATCGGCCATGTTCTCCGACGCCACCCGCTTGCCGGTGCTGTTCGAAGACGGCCGCGCCCACACCGGCGCATACTTCGCCCTGCTCGCATTGGTGGCCGTATGGGTGTTGCTGCAACGCAGCTTCCTGGGCTTTCAGATCAAGGTGCTGGGCCTTGACGGGCGTGCCGCTGCCTCGGTGGGCTTTCGGGAAAAACGCCTGGTGTGGCTGGTGCTGCTGCTCAGCGGCGGCCTTGCGGGCCTGGCGGGGGTGTGCGAAGTGACCGGGCCCATTGGCCAATTGGTCCCACAAGTAAGCCCCGGGTATGGCTACGCCGCCATTACTGTCGCCTTCCTGGGGCGCCTGCACCCTGTGGGCATCGTGTTTGCCAGCGCGCTGATGGCGTTGCTGTACCTGGGCGGTGAGAGCGCACAAATGAGCCTCAACCTGCCGCAGGCGATCACTCAACTGTTCCAGGGGATGATGCTGTTCTTCCTGCTGGCCAGCGACGTACTGATCCTGTATCGCCCCCGCCTGAACCTGCGCTGGGCCCGCCGCCGCGCGGCTGTCGTTACCGCTGGAGCCGCCTGATGGACATCGACCTGCTGAGCAATGTGTTTTACGCCATGGTGCGCACTGGCACGCCGCTGTTGCTGGTGGCGCTGGGCGAATTGGTGTGCGAGAAAACCGGAGTACTCAACCTGGGCCAGGAAGGGATGATGCTGTTCGGCGCCGTGGTGGGGTTCATTGCGGCCTACAGCACCGGCAACCTGTGGCTTGGGGTGCTGATGGCGATGCTGGCGGGGGTGTTGCTATCTTCGCTGTTTGCCTTGGTGGCGTTGGCGTTCAACGCGAACCAGGTGGCCACCGGGCTGGCGCTGACCATCTTCGGCGTGGGGCTGTCCACCTTCGTTGGCGCGGCCTGGGTGGGCAAGCCGCTCAGTGGTTTCGAGCCCATCGCCCTGCCTTGGCTCAGTGAGCTGCCCGTGGTGGGCCGCATGCTGTTCGGCCAGGACCTGCTGGTGTACCTGTCCTTCGCGCTGTTCGCGCTGGTGGCTTGGGTGCTGCTCAAAAGCCGCCTTGGGCTGATCATCCAGGCTGTGGGCGAGAACCCCGACGCCGCCAGCGCCATGGGCCTGCCGGTGCTGCGCGTGCGCACCCTCGCAGTGCTGTTCGGCGGCGCCATGGCCGGGCTGGCTGGCAGCTACCTGTCGCTGGCCTATACCCCCATGTGGGCGGAGAACATGAGCGCCGGCCGCGGCTGGATCGCCCTGGCCCTGGTGGTGTTCGCCAGCTGGCGAGTGGGCCGCCTGTTGTTGGGCGCCTACCTGTTCGGCCTCGCCAGCATCCTTCATCTGGTGGCGCAGGGTGTGGGGCTGAACATCCCCTCCAACCTGCTGGCGATGCTGCCGTATGTGGCGACCATCGTGGTGCTGGTGTTGCTGTCCCGCGATGGCCTGCGCACACGCCTGTATGCGCCGGTTTCGCTAGGGCAGCCTTGGCAACCCGGGCACTGAACCCGTAGAGTACGCCCCCTGCGCCTGGCCTCACCGGCAGGCGCCCCTGGATCAGCAGACAGGGCAACACTGAGCTGGCTTCCCTCACATTCACTTCAGAGGAGCCGGCCACATGCCTGCTATCCGTACCTGGTTGAAAAACCCCCTCGCCGTGTTTACCGGCAACAACCTGAGCGCCGAAGGTGGCCTGGTGATCGCCAACGGCGTGATCGAACAGCTGCTCGCCGCAGGCGAACACCCTGCCCTGCCCTGTGAGCAAGTATTCGACGCCCGCGAGCACGTGCTGCTGCCAGGGTTGATCAACACCCACCACCACTTCTATCAAACCCTTACCCGCGCGTGGGGGCCGGTGGTGAACCAGCCATTGTTCCCTTGGCTGCAAACCCTTTACCCCGTATGGGCGCGGCTGACCCCGGCGCAGCTGGCACTGGCGAGCAAAGTAGCGCTGGCCGAGCTGTTGCTGTCGGGCTGCACCACTGCGGCCGACCACCACTACCTGTTCCCCAATGGCCTTGAAGAAGCGATCGACGTGCAGGTAGAGGCGGTGCGCGAGCTTGGAATGCGCGCCATGCTCACCCGCGGCTCCATGAGCCTTGGCCAGGCGGACGGCGGGCTGCCGCCGCAGCAGACGGTGCAGCAGGGCGAGGCGATTTTGGCGGACAGCCGGCGGCTGATCGAGCGCTACCATGAACGTGGGGACGGTGCCCAGGTGCAGATCGCTCTGGCACCTTGTTCACCCTTTTCGGTGACCCCCGAAATCATGCGCGCCAGCGCAGACATGGCTCATCACCTCGATGTGCGCCTGCATACGCACTTGGCCGAAACCTTGGACGAAGAAGCCTTCTGCATACAGCGGTTCGGCCTGCGCACCGTGGATTACCTCGACAGCGTGGGCTGGCTGGGCCCACGCACCTGGCTGGCGCACGGCATCCATTTCAACCCCGAGGAAATTGCTCGCCTGGGCGGCGCGGGCGTTGGCATTTGCCATTGCCCGACCTCCAACATGCGCCTGGCTTCGGGCATTTGCCCAACGCTGGAGCTGCTGGCCGCTGGCGCCACCATCGGCCTGGGCGTAGACGGCTCGGCCTCCAACGACGGTTCCAACCTGATGCTCGAAGCCCGGCAGGCGTTGTACTTGCAACGCTTGCGCTATGGGGCCGAACGCATCACCCCCGAGCTCGCACTCGGTTGGGCCACGAAAGGTTCGGCGGCACTGTTGGGGCGCACGGACATCGGCGAACTGGCGCCGGGCAAGCAGGCGGACCTTGCTTTGTTCAAGCTGGATGACCTGCGCTTTTCCGGCAGCCATGACCCGGTCGCCGCGCTGCTGCTGTGCGGCGCCGACCGTGCCGACCGGGTAATGGTGGGCGGCCAGTGGCGGGTTATCGAGGGCCAGATCGAAGGCCTGGACGTGTCAGGCCTGATGGCCGACCACCGCCAGGCCGCACACGCATTGGTCAATGGCGCGTGATACGCAGCCTCACCTGTCCCCTTGGTCAGCTTTTTGCATTCTCCCTCGCAGCTGACACCTGATAACAACACCACCCGAGACGGAGCTTGTAACTGTGCAAAAACGCCCTTTGAAGAAGTTGTTCACCGCCGTGGCCGCTGCCATGGCCGCCACGCTGACCCTGGCCGCCAGCGCGGCGCCGTTGAAGGTGGGCTTTGTGTACGTGGGCCCCATCGGGGACCATGGCTGGACCTACCAGCACGAACAGGGGCGCAAGGCGCTGCAAGCGCAGATGGGCGACAAGATCACCACCAATTTCGTGGAAAACGTGGCCGAGGGGGCCGACGCCGAGCGGGTAATCCGTGACATGGCCAAGGACAAGTACGACCTGGTGTTCACCACCTCGTTCGGCTACATGAACCCTACCGTGAAAGTGGCCAAGCAATTCCCCAAGGTGATCTTCGAGCACGCCACCGGCTACAAGCAGGACAAGAACCTGGGCACGTACCTGGCCCGCACCTACGAGGGCCGCTACGTGGGCGGCTTCCTGGCGGCGAAGATGACCAAAACCAAGAAGATCGGCTACGTGGCCTCGTTCCCGATCCCCGAGGTGATCCGCGACATCAATGCCATTCAGCTGGCCCTGAACAAGTACAACCCTGGTACCGAACTGAAAGTGGTGTGGGTGAACTCCTGGTTCGATCCGGGCAAGGAATCCGACGCGGCCAACGCGCTGATCGACCAGGGCGCGGACGTGATCTTCCAGCACACCGACAGCCCCGCCCCTATCCAGACCGCCGAACGCCGTGGCGTGTACGCGGTGGGTTATGCCTCGGACATGGCGCACTTCGGGCCCAAGGCCGTGCTTACCTCTATCGTCAACAACTGGGCGCCGCACTATATTCAGACGACTCAGGCGGTGATCGACGGCACCTGGAAATCCCAGGACTTCTGGGGTGGCCTGGCCGACGGCACCGTGGAGCTGCCGATCAGCGACGTGGTGCCCGCCGAAGTGAAAGCCGAGGCCGAGCAGCTGATTGCCAGCATCAAGAGTGGTGAATTCAAGCCGTTCACCGGGCCGATCAAGGACCAGGCCGGGGCAGAGAAAATCCCGGCGGGCAGCAGCGCCAGCATTGCTGACCTCGCCTCGATGAACTACTACGTTGAAGGCCTGACCGCGCAACTGCCGAAATAACGCTGCCCCGCGCGGCCGCCCGCAACCAGGGCGGCCGCCCATTGGTGCTTTCAGGACAACCCGCATGAACACCCTTCCGATCATCGACATCGCCCCGCTGTACGAGAATGATCCGCACGCTATTGCCCAGGTATCGGCCGCCATCGACCGCGCCTGCCGCGAGTGGGGTTTCTTCTACATCAAAGGCCACCCCATCAGTACCGCCCGTATCGAAGCGCTGACCCAGGCCGCGAAGACCTTCTTCGCTCTGCCACTGGAAGACAAACTGCGCATCGACATCACCCAGACCCGCCACCACCGCGGCTACGGCGCCATCGCGACCGAGCAGCTGGACCCTGCCTTGCCCAGCGACTTGAAGGAAACCTTCGACATGGGCCTGCACCTGCCGGCCGACCATCCCGAGGTGCTGGCCGAGAAACCCTTGCGCGGGCCAAACCGCCACCCTGCTTTGCCAGGCTGGGAAGCGTTGATGGAGGCGCATTACCTCGATATGCAGGCGCTGGCGCAAACGCTGCTGCGGGCGATGACGCCAGCACTGGGGGTGCCCGAGGACTTCTTCGACCAGCGCTTCACCCAGCCGGTGAGCGTGTTCCGGATGATCCACTATCCACCGCGCCATACCGCCACCTCGGCTGAGCAGCAAGGGGCCGGCGCGCATACCGACTACGGCTGCATCACCCTGCTTTATCAGGACAATGCCGGCGGCCTGCAGGTGCGCAATGTGAATGGTGAATGGATCGACGCGCCTCCGATCGAAGGCACGTTCGTGGTGAACCTGGGCGACATGATGGCGCGCTGGAGCAACGCGCTGTACCTGTCCACGCCCCACCGGGTGATAAGCCCGCTGGGGGTGGACCGCTACGCCATGCCGTTCTTCGCCGAGCCGCACCCCGACACCCGCATCGAGTGCCTGCCCGGCTGCCAGAGCGCAAGCAACCCGCCACGGTACCCGACCACGACCTGCGCCGAGTTCCTGCTGTCGCGCTTCGCTGACACCTACGCTTACCGCCGCGAGATCGAAACCACGCCTTGAGGCAGCGAGGCTGCAGTGTCGGGTTCCGCCTCAGGCTGGGGCTCGGCGCTGTAGTAAACCTTGGGCACGCCCCACAGAATCAACGCCACGGCCACCAGGCTGATAACACTGAGCAGGTATAGCGCCGGGGTTGCCGCGCCGGTGAGGTCACGCACACGGCCGATCATGAACGGCGCGATGATCCCACCCAGCTGGCCCAGGGAATTGATCAGGGCGATACCCGCCGCTGCGGCCACACCGCTGAGGAAGCGAGGCGGTATCGTCCAGAAAATGGGCATCCAGGCAATGATGCCCGCCATGATCAGGCTCAACCCCACCATCAGCGGTAACAGTTGCCCCGCGGTGATTGCGCACAACAGGTAGCCACCGGCGCACAGCAAGGCGCAGGTCGCCATGTGCCAGCGCCGCTCGCCGCTGCGGTCCGAGCTGTAGCCCATCAGCAGGTTCACCACCACCGCCACCAGGTACGGCACCATGGTCAGCCAGCCGATATGCAAGGTGTCGGTTACGCCAGCGCTACGGATCAGCTGGGGCATCCAGAACAGCAACCCGGTAAGGGCCATGACCAGGCAAAGGTAGATCGCGCTCATCACATAGGTAGTGGGCAAGCGCAGCAGGCTGGCCATGGAGGGTTTGCCGGCCGGTTTCACGTCTTCGGCCATGCGCTGGGCCAGCAGGCGTTTTTCTTGCGCAGTAAGCCAGGGTGCGTCCTCAATGCGATCGCTCAGCAGCCAGAACACCACGCCACCCAGCAACATCGAGGGCACGCCCTCTAGCAGGAACAGCCACTTCCAGCCTGCCATGCCCATGGCGCCGTCCATATGGCCCAGGATCAACCCTGCCAACGGCCCGCCGACGATCCCGCACAGGCAGATCGAGCTTTTGAAATAACCATTCACCCGCCCACGACGGCTGCTGGGGTACCACTGGGTGAAGTAGTACAGCACCCCTGGTACGAAGCCCGCCTCCATCACCCCGATGAGAAAGCGCAAGGTGTAGAACCAGAACTCGCTCTGCACAAACATCATGCAGGCCGAGGTGATGCCCCAGGTGACCATGATGCGGGCAATCCACACCCTTGCGCCGATCTTGTGCAGCAGCACGTTGCTCGGCACCTCGAACAGGAAGTAACCCACAAAGAACAAACTGGCGCCCAAGCCGTACACGGTGTCGCTGAAGCCCAGGTCGCTTTGCATTTCCAGCTTGGCGAAGCTGATGTTCACACGGTCCAGGTAGGCGAAGAGGAAACAAAGGATAAAGAGCGGAACGATGCGCCAGTTCACCTTGCGGTACAGCGCATCTTCCAGGGAACGGGCATCAACCGCGGGCGACGCGGCAGCAGGTATGGCCATGGAACACCTCTTGTTATTGTGGGTGCCGACGTACCGGGCACGGCCCGGAATGACCATATAGTAATACTAATTGCTGCCTTCGCCAGTTCCTCGCGGCGCCAGTCGTCAGGCTGGGGCTTTACGGCCCAGCAGCAACATCGCACCCGCCAATGCCAGCAGCGAAGCGCAACAGCGGCTGAATATCGCTTGGGCCGAAGGCCGCTTCAGCAATTGGCGCAGGTGCACCCCAGCACAGGCATAGAGCGCGATGGCTACCCATTCCAAGAATAGGAACGCTGCGCCCAGCTGCACGAACTGCGCGGCGAAGGGTTGCCCTGCACTTACGAACTGAGGCAGGAAGGCGGTAAAAATTAGTATGGCTTTTGGGTTGCCTGCGGCGACCAGAAACTCCTGCCGTGCCATTTGCCAGGCGGTAGGAGTGCCTACGGTGGCGCCTCCGGTCTCGACCCCGGCCCCGCTGTTCCAAAGTTGCCAGGCGAGGTAAAGCAGATACGCCGCGCCCACCATTTTCACCAGCATGAACAGCGTGGCGGACGCCTGAATCACTGCCGCCAGGCCCACCGAGGCCAGCCCGATCATCCCAGCGAATGCTGCCAGCCGGCCGACGCCCGCCCAGCAGGCACGGCTAAAGCCATAGTGGGTCGCGTTATGTACCGACAACAGGTTATTGGGGCCCGGGGCCAGGTTCAGGGCGAAGCAGGCGGGCACGAACAGCGCCCAGGTAGACAGGTCCATGTCGGTGCCTTTGCAGGGGTCGGGTTGCCAAGAGTAGGCCTTCGCAAAGGCTCCCCACAAGGCCTGCAACCACGGCGCTTGACGCCCGCCTGGCGCATTCAGGCTTTGCAAGATTAACCAAACGTTACACAATCGCGGCTTTTTTTATGGGCCGCCCTGCTCTCGCAGCGGTTTGCGGCCGTGCTTGAAGCCTTGCTAACGGAGACCCCGAATGACTCAGCAGGCCACTGCCACCCAAGCCACCCCCGTCGCTCTAGCGCGCTGGGGCCGAGACGAAACCACCTGGATGCTCGGCCTGTTCGGCACCGCCATCGGCGCCGGTACGCTGTTTCTGCCTATCAACGCCGGCGTCGGCGGGTTCTGGCCGCTGCTGATCCTGGCGCTGCTGGCCTTCCCGATGACGTACTACGCGCACCGCGGGCTTACCCGTTTCGTGCTGTCGGGGCGTGATGGCGCCGACATCACCGGCGTGGTGGAAGAGCACTTCGGCAAGAAAGCCGGAACGCTGATCACGCTGCTGTATTTCTTCGCGATCTTCCCCATCCTGCTGATCTACAGCGTGGCCCTGACCAACACCGTGGGCAGCTTTCTCGAGCACCAGCTGCACGTCACGCCACCCCCTCGCTCGGTGCTGGCTGCCTTGCTGATCGTTGGGCTGATGATCGTGGTGCGCTGCGGCGAGGCGGTCATCGTGAAGGTGATGAGCCTGCTGGTGTACCCCTTCATTGCCGCGCTGGTGTTGCTGGGGCTGTTCCTTGTGCCCCACTGGACCGGGGGCATCCCGGCCACCGCCGGCAACGTCCCGCCTGCCGCCTCCCTGGTGCATACCCTGTGGCTGGCCATTCCTGTGATGGTGTTTTCGTTCAACCACTCGCCGATCATTTCGGCCTTCGCCGTGGACCGCAAACGGGCCTGGGGTGATGCCGCTGAACCGCGCTGCAGCCGAGTGCTGGCCCGCGCGCACGGGTTGATGGTAGTGACGGTGATGTTCTTCGTGTTCAGTTGCGTGCTGGTGCTGTCGCCCGAGCAACTGGCGGAAGCCAAGGCGCAGAACCTGTCGATCCTCTCGTACCTGGCCAACCATTTCAGCAACCCGACTATCGCCTTCGCCGCGCCCATCATCGCCGTGGTAGCGATCGCCAAATCCTTCCTCGGCCATTACATCGGCGCCAGCGAAGGCCTGCACGGGCTGCTGGCCAAGCGTGGGCGCGGCGCCAGCAAGGGCCGGGATCGCATGGTGGCGGTAGCCATGGCGGTGGTGTGCTGGGCGGTGGCAACCCTGAACCCAAGCATCTTGGGCATGATTGAAACCCTCGGCGGCCCGGTGATCGCGGCCATCCTGTTCCTGATGCCGATGTACGCCGTGCGCCGTGTACCCGCCCTGCGCCAATACGCCGGCCAGTGGTCCAACGTATTTGTGGTGGTGATCGGCCTGGTGTCCATTTCGGCGCTGGTGTATTCGCTGGTTTGAGGCCTCTAACCCTTGCGGGAAGCAACTGTCTTGGGCTGTTTTCGAAAGACCTTATTCGCGAGCTCCGCCTGCGGCTCCCACAATTGCACGCCGGACACCGTGGGAAGCGGGCGCTAGCTCGCGAATGTCGGGTTGAGCTGCCCCATAGGGTTAATACACAAACCCCTGCCCCAGCTCGGCCTGCATCCAGTCCAGAAAGCGCCGCACCCTCGGAAAGTTGGCGTGGGCCCGAGGGAATACCAGGTGGTGGGCGGTGATGGCCGCGCTTAGCCCCTCGCCCACCTCCACCAGGCTGCCGCGCGCAAGGTAGGCCTGGGCGAGCAAAGTGCTTTCCAACGCAAAACCCAGCCCATGGCTGGCGGCTTCGAGCGTCATGTAGGAGCGGTCGAAGCTCAACGAGTAGGGTTGCTCAGGCCGGGCCAGGCCGTGCTGGGCGAACATCTGCGGCCATTTCACCAAAGTCGCCTCGGAGAGAATCAGCGGGGCGCTCAGCAGGTCGCCCATCCGCCGCACCGGCCACTTTTCCAGCAGCCCGGGCGACGCCAGCACGGCGATCCGCTCCTGGGGCACAGTGCGCACTTCGAAGCTGGGCCAATTGGGCAGCCCATGGCGGATGTCCAGGTCGATCTTGTCGCGGCTGAAGTGCAGCGACTCATACGAACACGACAGGTTGAGCTGGATGTCCGGGTGGCTCAGGCGAAACGCTTCCAGCCGCGGCATCAGCCACAGCAGGCCGAAGCTGGGCGAGGAATGCAGGCGCAGGCAATCCAGGCTCTGGTCGCTGGTGGCCCGTTCCGTGGCAACGGTCAGGCTGTGCAGCAGCCCGGACACATCCAGCAAGTACTGCTCACCTACCGGCGTAAGCGTTACGCCCCGGGCGGTACGCAGGAACAGCGGTCGCCCGATCAAAGCTTCCAGGTTCGCCAATTGATGGCTCACGGCCGAAGGCGTGAGGTTGAGCACTTCGGCCGCGCGGGCAACGTTGCCGAAGCGGGCAATCTGCTCGAAGGCTTGAAGGGCTTTCAGCGGTGGCAGCGTCAGGGAGCTGTTGTCTGGCAGAGGCATGGTCATGTTCTTGTAGTGGACACGGCGTATCGCGTGGCTCCCGCATTCAAGCATTGATGCGTACGCATGGCGAGTGCTGAATTTTTTTCAGCGCCGAGTGAGCGGGGCTACCTTGCTGGCCTTGGACGGCAGGCGGAAGCTGAGCCCATCGATTCGAACGGATCGACCCTACAAAAACAATCAGAGGGTGCTCTCATGCTTCTCCAAGGCAAGGTTGCAATCATCACTGGCGCTGCCTCCGCTCGCGGCATCGGCCGCGCTACCGCTATCGTCTTCGCCCGCCACGGCGCACGCGTCGCCATTCTCGACCTGGATGCCGCAGCCGCCCGCGATGCCGCTGCCTCCTTGGGCGAGGGCCACCTGGGCCTGGGCGCCAACGTGGCCGATGAAGCCGCTGCCCAAGGCGCTGTGGCCCAGGCATTGGAGCACTTCGGGCGCATCGACGTGCTGATCAACAACGCCGGCATCACCCAGCCACTGAAAACCCTGGACATCCGCGGCAGCGACTACGACAAGGTGCTGGACGTGAGCCTGCGCGGCACGTTGCTCATGTCTCAGGCAGTGATCCCCGCCATGCGCGAGCAAGGCGGTGGCAGCATCGTGTGCATGTCTTCGGTGTCTGCCCAGCGCGGCGGGGGCATCTTCGGCGGCCCCCACTACAGCGCAGCCAAGGCCGGCGTACTGGGGCTTGCCAAGGCGATGGCGAGGGAGTTCGGCCCGGCCCAGATCCGCGTCAACTCGATCGCGCCGGGGTTGATCCACACCGACATCACCGGTGGCCTGATGCAGGATGAACGGCGCCACGCCATTATCGAAGGCATCCCGTTGGGCCGCCTGGGCGCGGCGGACGACGTGGCCAACGCGGCGCTGTTCCTGGCCAGCGACCTCTCGGCTTACCTCACCGGTATTACCCTGGACGTGAACGGTGGCATGTTGATTCACTGAAGTCGCCGCGGTTCTGTATCAGCGATGCGCCAGGTGATTCACCTGGCCTGCGATAACAACAAGAGATCAGACCCATGACCACCCTCACCCTCGAAGCGGCCACGAGCGTTCGCTCGTCCGCGTACCGCAAAACCGCCTGGCGGCTGATGCCCTTCCTGATGCTGTGCTACCTGTGCGCCTACCTGGACCGGGTAAATGTGGGCTTCGCCAAGCTGCAGATGATGAACGACCTGGCCCTGAGCGAGACGGTGTACGGCCTGGGTGCTGGCATGTTCTTCATCGGCTACTTTTTCTGCGAAGTGCCCAGCAACATCATCCTGCACAAAGTGGGTGCGCGCCGCTGGATCGCCCGCATCATGATCAGCTGGGGGCTCATTTCGGCGCTGTTCGCCTTCGTCGACACCGCCTGGCAGTTCTATACGCTGCGGTTCTTCCTTGGTGTCGCCGAAGCGGGGCTCGCACCCGGCCTGCTGCTGTACCTCACCTATTGGTTCCCTTCCTATCGCCGGGCTCGCCGGGCGCGCATGACCGTGCTGTGGTTCGTGGCCATTCCGTTGTCGGGGATGATCGGCGGGCCGTTGTCGGGCTGGATCATGAACCACTTTGCCGGCGTGCACGGATGGGCGGGCTGGCAATGGATGTTTGCGCTTGAAGCGGTGCCTACGGTGCTAGTGGGAATATTGGTGCTCAGCTACCTCAAGGACGGCGTGCATCAAGCCACATGGCTCGATGACGACGAAAAAGCCCTGATCAGCCGTGAGCTGGCCGAAGACGAGCAGAAAAAAGTTACCCACGCCTCCCCCGCCGCCTTCATCCGAGACCGCCGCCTGTGGTTGCTCGCCGGGATCTATTTCTGCGTGGTGATGGGCCAGTACGCGATCACCTTCTGGCTGCCTACCCTGGTGCGCAATGCCGGGGTGTCCGACCCGCTGCACATCGGCCTGCTCACCAGCCTGCCCTACTTGTGCGCCATTGCCGCGATGCTGCTGGCTGGGCGTAGCGGCGACAAACACCGCGAGCGGCGCTGGCACCTGATCGTGCCCATGCTGGCCGGCGCCCTGGGCCTGACCCTGGCTGCGCTCATGGGCAGCAGTGTGGTGCTGTCGATCCTCAGCCTGTGCCTGGCCGCTGCGGGCGTGCTGTCTGCCTCGTCGATGTTCTGGATGCTACCTACCACCTTGCTGGGGGGCGTGTCCGCCGCCGCCGGCATCGCCGCCGTGAACAGCTTCGCCAACCTGGCCGGCTTCTGCTCGCCCTACCTGATCGGCTGGATCACCACCAGCACCGGCTCCAGCGCGATCGGCATGTACCTGATCACCGGCGTGCTGTGCTTCGGCGCCAGCCTGGTGCTGCGCGTACCCGCCTCGCTGGTCAACCGTTAAGCCACTGGAGACACCTTATGAGCGCTTTACCTAACCTCTCGCCCACGCTGCGTGACCGCGCCTACAACATTCGCCGCCACGCCCTGCGCATGGGCCAGGTGCAAGGCCAGGGGTACGTCGGCCAGGCCCTCGGCGCCGCCGACCTGCTGGCCGTGGCGTACTTCCACGCCATGCGCTACCAGCCCCATGACCCTGAGTGGGAAGGCCGTGACCGCTTTTACCTGTCCATCGGCCACTACGCTATCGCTTTGTATGCAGCGCTGATCGAGGCCGAAATCATCCCTCTGGAGGAGCTGGAAACCTACGGCGCCGACGACAGCCGCCTGCCGATGTCAGGCATGGCCGCCTACACCCCTGGCATGGAGATCACCGGTGGCTCGCTGGGCCATGGGCTGGGCATCGCGGTGGGGGCGTGCCTGGGCCTCAAACGCAAGGGTTCGGACAGCTTCGTGTACAACCTGCTGTCCGACGGTGAACTGAACGAAGGCTCCACTTGGGAAGCGGTGATGTCGGCGTCTCACTGGCGGCTGAACAACCTCATTGCGATCGTGGACGTGAACAATCAGCAGGCCGACGGCCATTCCAGCGAAGTCCTCGCCTTCGAGCCCATCGTCGACCGCTGGCAGGCCTTCGGCTGGTTCACCCAACGGGTGGATGGCAATGACCTGGATGCGTTGGTCGGCGCCTTCGATGCCGCGCGTGCCCACAACGGTGCTCAGCCCCGAGTAATTATCTGCGATACCCGCATGGGCAAAGGCGTGCCCTTCCTGGAAGCCCGGGAAAAGACACACTTCATTCGCGTGGACGAACATGAATGGGACCAGGCGCTGGCGCTGCTGGACCAGGAGAAAACCGTATGAGCACCTTCAAAGCCCCTGCTTCCACCGGCAAACGCCTCACCACCAGTGCGATGATTGCCTCGATCGCTGCCGAGGGCCAGGCCACTCGCTCCGCCCCGTTCGGCCACGCCCTCGCCGCACTGGCGGACGAACGCAGCGATATTGTCGGGTTGTCGGCGGACCTGTCCAAATACACCGACCTGCACATCTTCGCCAAAGCTCACCCCGGCCGTTTCTATCAGATGGGCATGGCCGAGCAGTTGTTGATGAGCGCCGCCGCCGGCATGGCCCGCGAAGGCTGCGTGCCGTTCGCCACCACCTACGCGGTGTTCGCATCGCGGCGCGCCTATGACTTCATCTGCATGGCCATCGCCGAAGAAAACCTCAACGTGAAGATCGTCTGCGGCCTGCCCGGGCTCACCACCGGCTACGGCCCCAGCCACCAGGCCACGGACGACCTGGCGATCTTCCGCGCCATGCCCAACCTGATGATCCTGGACCCCTGCGACGCGCTGGAAATCGAGCAGGCCGTGCCTGCCATCGCCGCCCACCAGGGGCCGGTGTACATGCGCCTGCTGCGCGGCAACGTGCCGCTGGTGCTGGACGAATACGGCTACCAGTTAGAGATCGGCAAGGCGAAAACCCTGCGCACCGGCAATGACGTGTTGATCATCTCCACTGGGCTGATGACCATGCGCGCGCTGGAAGCGGCCGAGCAGCTGCGGGCCGACGGCATCGACGTGGCTGTGCAGCACGTGCCCACGATCAAGCCGCTGGACACCGCCAGCATCCTGGCCGAGGCGCGCAAACCAGGGCGGCTGGTGGTGACCGCTGAAAACCACTCGGAGATCGGTGGCCTGGGTGAGGCGGTGGCGGGCGTGCTGCTGCGCAACGGCGTAACGCCCACCTTCCGCCAGATCGCCCTGCCGGACGCCTTCCTCGATGCCGGCGCCTTGCCCACCCTGCACGACCGCTACGGGATATCCACAACCGCCGTGTGCGCGCGCATCAAGGCCTGGCTGTGACATGAGCACGGCGCACTTGCTGCATCCGGCGTACCGGTTGTTTTTGGAGGAGCAGCCGGAGCCGTGGAAATTCGCCACGCTGGGGGCGATCCGGGCGCGGCTGCACCAAGGTTTTACGCCGCGCGCCCATGCTCAGGGAGAAGAGCACTGGATACCGGACGGGCCACGGTTGCGGCTGTACCGTCCGCGGCCGGGGGTGATCAACCCGCCGCTGGTGGTGTACCTGCATGGCGGTGGGTTCGTGCTGGGCTGCCCGGAAATGGCCGACAACTACCTCAACGAACTCGCCCTCGCCATGGGCGTGGCGATCGCGGCGGTGGACTATCGGCTGGCGCCGGAACATCCCTTCCCTGCCCCGTTGGACGACTGCGCGGCCGCGCTGCGCTGGGTGGTCGCCCATGCCGATACCTTAGGGGTAGGGACGGACGCGGTGGTGCTGATGGGCCATAGCGCAGGCGGCGGGTTGGCGGCAGCATTGGCGCTGCGGCATCAATCGCAACCGTGCTGCCAACTCGCCGGGCTGGTGCTGATCTACCCCATGCTGGATCACCGCACCGGAGCATCAGGCCAACCGCTGAATCCCAACGCGGGTGCCTATGGATGGAGCGCCGAACCCAACCACTTCTGCTGGGAATGCCTGCGGGGGGATTACACACTCGACGATGACCGCCTGGGGGAATTTTCCCCTGCCCTGGCGCCAAGCCTGGCCGGCCTGCCGCCGACCTTCATTGCCGTGGGCGCGTTGGATTTGTTCGTGGATGAAGCGATGCATTTTGCGTTGCGGCTAAGCCATGCCGGAGTGTCGGTGGAAGCGCGGCTGTACGCAGGGGTGCCGCACCTGTTCGATCAGTACCCTGGCCCGGTCACGGACCAGTGCGTGGCCGATACCCGCACCGCGTTGGGGACGTTCCTCGGCGGCGCGGTTCAGATGCCTCGGTAGGCTTGAGCATCGACAACGATTGTTCAGAAACTTCCCCTTATTAGCTGCTTGCTTATTATCATTTCGAAAAATATTCGGTCTGGATGCAGCACAGAATCCATGGGATGTTGACGCAACGGCCCCGCGGTTCGGGCGCTTGTAGATCCACCAACTATTCACCTTGGGCGAATAAGCGTATTGGAAATGGTTGATAGGGAAAACAGTACGTTTGCGGCAAGGTGGCTATTGGCACTATCGAATGAAGAGGATCTATTCTTCAACCCGAGATCCGGTGAGAACAACCTCAAGGAAATCATGGAGCGATTCATGCCAGGGTCAACCCTCGAGAGCATGAATGAATTGGATGACTGGCCTGATACTCTTCGCTGGGATTTTGCATACAAAACCATTCAAAGAGACATTTTTTTTAACGTGTACGTCAATGCCATTGAGACCTGGCTTGATGTCTCCGAGAGCAGTCCCGGTCTCGGTGGATCTGCCATCTATGCAGCCGTAGCCACATTTGCCTATAACACCAAGCGTACCTTCGTTGGAGACCCCGACGGGCTGTCCGATCTGGCGCTTCGTAGGCGCCTTGACAATATGCTATGTTCTGCAGTCAAGTACCGCAGCACAAATCACCTAGCGCCCCATCCAGACCAGCTCGACGGCTGTGAAAGGCTTGGGGTTCCTCCTCTGGCATGGGCCAAAGGTCGGACGCTGGACAACATCCAGTGCATGATTGACACTGTCATCGCATCCCTAGAATACGTTGTGCCGGAGGTAGCTCATGCCTACTACGACTTCCAAGCAAAAACCTTCTGCAATTCTGAAGGCGGACAGCTATTGGAGACAGTTTTTGGAAGCTGGAGTGATCACCTTGCAGGAAGCAGAACGGCGAGCGCTGGGATCACTACGTTTAAAAGAGGCATACTCCTCCGATCCTTGGTACGCCAAGAAAGCTGCGCGCGACCCCTCCTTCTGGAGCAAGTTCTACGCGACTCGCGTCAATTCGTAGACCACGGCGACCTGTTCGGTATTTTCTACTGACTCGCAATAGTAAGCTTCTGAAAAGGCCCCTCGGGGCCTTTTTTCTATCCGGGTCTCTGACCAGATAAGGCAGTCAACAGCTGGCTGCTGGGCACCTTCCTCGCCGGCGCGGTTCAGATGCCTCGGTAGGCCCGGCCATCGGGGCGCATGGGGCCTGTCTTCGAAGAGGCAGCGCGTGAACACTTCGGCAACCCATCTCAAGGCTTTGGTTATCGGTGCCAGCGGCGCCATTGGGGGCGCCTTTGCCCAGTTACTGGAGGAAGACAGCCGCTACGCAGAGGTCATCCGCCTCGGCCGAAATACGCAACCGGGCATGGACCTTACCGTGCCGCAGAGCATCAGCGAAGCCGCCGCCGCCCTTGGGCCGCGGGGCCCGTTCGACCTGATCATATTGGCGAGCGGCATCCTCCATGGCGAAGGTTTCATGCCGGAAAAATCCCTCGAAGCCATCAACCTCGACCAACTGTTGGCCACCTTCCAGGCCAATACGTTCGGCCCTGCGCTGGTGCTGCAGCAGTTCTTACCCTTGCTGACGGCCGACGGCGTATTCGCCGTGCTCTCGGCCAAGGTCGGCAGCATCGGGGATAACCGCCTGGGGGGCTGGTACAGCTATCGGGCATCCAAGGCGGCGCTGAACATGCTGATCAAGACCGCCGCCATCGAAACCGCCCGCCGCTGGCCGGGCAAGCACTTGGTGGCGCTGCACCCAGGCACGGTCACTTCAAACCTGTCCAAACCCTTCCGCCCCCAGGCCCGCCC
>NZ_JAAMQU010000019.1 GCF_013522925.1 Pseudomonas japonica
GATATCAGCCGGTTCCTGATGGAGCGATACAACTGGCGGCGACCGCATCAGTTCAACGAAGGGCTAGCGCCGGCGGTCGCTGAGGAAAAACTCAATTCAGTGTCCGGGATTAGTTGACCACTACACTGGCAGGGCCTGGCCAAGCTGAGCTCTGCAGACGCCTCGACCGTGTCCTCGACGTAGCACTGCGGCAGCAGGAGGAATGGCATAGTCACTGCCTCCAACTATTAACAGACGCAGTGTCCTCTCAAGCGCTGGCGCACAGCGACGGCGAATTCTTCTTCGCCCAGATCACTGTATGCGTACCAGCCCCAGGCGACAGGTCGCCGGCTCGGACGTTCAGAAGGGTAGGGCAGCCTTGCGCCTATTGAACCTGAGGGTCGATTTTGCCCAATTCACATATTGTGAATGGGGGCGTTTGAGTAGCGGTGAGCGCGAAAGCTGCTGTCACGCGGAGGGGATCCCGATCTGCTGTGAGCTGAAGGGTCTTAAGCTCAAGCGCAACCAGACAGTCCTCGGCCATGGCGGATTCCGGGATTTGAAACGTAGCGGGGGAGGGAGGCAGGGTTTCATTCAACCTGGCCAGGAAGCACCTGCTCAACGGGCATACGGCGACTGGCCAAAGCTAAGGCCGGGGAGGTACTAGGTGTAGAAGCTTGGCTGAGCTTCGGAGAGACCAAAGCTCAGCTTGAGACTGCCGGGCGTTACTCGAGCCAGGACTCGACTGTCTCTGCACCGTATTCCTGTTTCCAGGCCTTGAGCGTCTTGTGATTGCCGCCCTTGGTTTCCACGATCTCGCCGGAATCCGGATGCTTATAGCGTTTTACCTGACGGGCTCTGCGCGTTGAGGGTCTCGCTTCAGGGGTGGAACGCTGCGAGGCTTGGGGATCAAGGATCGCGATGATGTGTCTGAGGCTAAAGCCGTATTCATCTAGCAATTCCCGCAGCTTTTGCTCGAACTCAACCTCGCGCTGCAGCCCTTTGTCATTCTTCAGACTTTCAAGTTCGGCGAGTTGAGCCGCCAGTTTCTGTTCCAGGGCACGGTATTCTGCAAGGCGGGACATGTGTTCATCCAATGAGTGTATTAACGTCCAGTATAAGGTTGATCCCTTCTCTCTGATAGCAATGGGGAGCAGACATTTCCCCCTATCCTGCAACTCCTCATACGTTGCGCGACTTAACATCCATTCGCCAATGAACGCTATTGAGTCGTCCAAAGACCTTCTGCTGACGGCTCCGACAACCTGATGCAAAAGCAATGGCCACGAAAGGTGGCCAGGAGCTACCATGAATCGACTATCAGAAGGAGTTGATATGAAGGCCTATGAGGAAAAGGAGTTCAGGGTGCTCAAGCTGATTTCCATAGGAAATTGGCACGCTATCGTCATAGCCGAAGTGGAGGTGCTGAGAACGCTCGTCGTCTCGGGATATATCCAGGTCAGCTCCGCCCGGAATGAAGGTCACCAGGTTACCTTGCTGCCAAAAGGGCGACGTTACGTGGAGCAATTGCATCAGCTAAGCGCAGGTATAACGCAGCAGCTGGGATGGGGTCCACTAGGCCCTACATCCGAGGTAGAAGGCTTTCGCATGCAAACCCACTGATAGCGCAAGCGCTCTTCGCTTTGGATAGACGGCTCAGCCCTCTGCTTCCTTGAGGTCCCAGGGGTTGCCTCAACGCCGGTAGATTGATCTGTCGGCTATCATGCGGACACGCCAACACGCCAACACGCCAACACTGGACTTCACGTCCAGCTGCTGGCTGTCCTATCTCATCCCGCTTTCACCATGCGCCTACTGAGCGCTCATCTGGCGCATGCTTTCGGCTCAACTGACGGAGTGGGCCTCACCGTTCTCCAAGGCAACACCTACCAGCCCTACTTCTGCCTGGGGAGCGAAGACCATATTCTTTTCCTCGATCTCTCTCAGCCAGTCACCGGTCAATGCAACTTGAAATTTGTGTCCCTTAGAATCGGCCTCTAGATCCTTGAGGTAGGTTCTGTCCAATGCACTGCTGTAGGTTACCTTCAGCGTCGTCCCAGTCCCATCGCCGAAGCCTGTATAGCCAAGGGCCGAAACGTCGATTTTATCGTAGTAGGTTTCGAAATTTACGATTAGGTCTGAGAAGCTCTGCGTGGCGGTGCTATAGCTGTCATCAATAGAGGTGTAGAGGAACACGTCGGCATCTTCCTTTGGGTAGGTATGCAACTCAATATCGACCCTATCCCCACCATTCAGGTGGTCGGCCCCTGCACCGCCAATAATCACGTCAGCTCCGGCCCCGCCATTGATCTTGTCATTTCCGGCTAAGCCGAAAATTATTTCGGAAAGAGCAGAACCAGTGATTGTGTCTTTGCCCGAGGTACCCTGGATGGTGGGTGCCGAAAAAACTACGTTGGTGCTGTTGAGTTCTTCAGAAAAATTCCCGTCCAGCGCCAATTCGAAACGCTTCCCGGAAGAATCGACCTCATAGCTCTTGAGGTAGGTCTTGGAGCCGTCAGCACTGACCTGCACCGACAGGGTGCCGTTTCGGCCATCACCTATGCTCGTGAAGCCAAGCTTGGTTAGGTCGATACGATCTGCATGCGCATCAAAGTCCAGGATACGGTCACTGTTCGTTTGCGATGTAGTCCGGTAACTGTCACTAATCTGGGTAAAACGGAAAATGTCTGCGCCGGCCCCTCCTTGTAGCACATCCTTGCCCCCGTTCCCCAGCAGGACATCGTTACCAGCCAAGCCGCGAATGACTTCAGCAGCATCCGTACCTCGAAGGATCTCCTCACCAAGGTACCCATCGATGTGAAGCTTTCCATCGCTGCTGCCAAACTTCGTATCAAGGCTACCATCCGCATTTAATCGAGCGATATGGATGTCCCCATCGGGGTTCCCGATAGCCAGGATTTTGCCATCCGCTTGGACCCCCAACTCGTTCGGCCACCCCATCTCGAGTGTTACCTTTCCTCCGTCTCCGAAAGTGCTATCCAAGGACCCGTCGGTTTTGAACCTGGCCAGGAAGCCGGACGTGAGGTCTCTAGCCAACGTGATGATCTTGCCATCAGCTTGCACGGCTGCGACTTCGCTAACCGTAAAATCTTCACCGTCCTCGAGGAAAGCGGTACCGTTTTCACCGAAAGCAAGATCCAAGGAGCCATCAGGGTTGTAACGTTCAAGCTTGAAGGCTAGCGTGTTTTGTTCAGCGGGTATTTCTGAGCCGCTATCTGCAACGTACCAGATACCAAGCAGCACATCGCCGTCAGGTTGGTACGTAGGTGTAGCCCTGAATATCTCCCCCTCCGTGGCGCTTGCGCTGAGGGTCAAGACTCCTCCATCACCGAAGGCATCGATTAGAGAGCCGTTTTTATCTAGCTTTACCACCGTGGCTTGATTGGTGCCAGAGGCGCTGAGATACGGCGCACCGTCTGCACCCAAACCAAGATCAAAGCCTTCAATATTGTAAGAGGTATCGATCAACACCACGCCGCTATGGCCAAAAGCCGTATCGAGTTTGCCATCGGTGTTATACCGCTCAAGGCGCAAGGTGTGCTTCAAGGATGCAGCGGCAGTGGTAGCGATCAGTACCTTGCCATCGGCTTGGACGTATGTCCTGTCATAATACGCGTCCGAAGGGAACGGAGCGGGTACGACGTCGACTCCACCGTCATGGAATTTGCTATCAAGGGTACCATTGGCATTGAGACGAAGAACGGCGTGATCGAATTCATAGCCTAGGCTTTCGTCCCCGGGAGCTCCAGGGTAGCCCCATGCCAAATGTTCTGTTTGAGCCCCTACGACAATTTGGCCGTTCGAAGTGGTGGTAACGCTCAACGGAACGTCGGTTTCGCCTTTAAGATCAATTTGTACAGTACCTGGGCCAGTCCTGACGGTATGGCTAAGCACAGCATTGGTATCAGTAGCAGTCATCAAAATTAACCATCCAATCGGCATCTGGATGACTCACTGTAGTCAAGGCCAAGCATATTGCCATCTGGAGTTTCGTAAAGAGCCCCTTTGGCCTGCATGGCTCGTCTAGGAATGCCTGCAACCCAGAGCGACGACTTCTAGCGTAGCCATCCATCACGGCATCAACGCCAACGTGATCCGTAAGTGGCTGCCAATTTAACGGGATCGGTCACCGCAACATTGCCAGCTTTCGTTCTCGTAAAGTCGGCACCCAGGCGCGCAATAAGATATTTTAATCATCTCGCTTGTTGCCACCAGCATGGAATTGACCCAATTGCCGACGTCACCTTTAGACTTATCCTTGCAGCGGCTAGCCAGCGATTTTGATGGGCCGCCCGGCAGCCATCTCCCCTCTTTATTGCTTTATGGTGATAGGGTAAGTGCGAGCCTTCTTGGTAACAGCCTCGCTGGGAGGTCAGCTGAGTCGGAAAGGGCGCCGAAATCGCGCACGGAGCAAGATCGCAAAGATGATTCAAGATCCAATGTCTGCAAGCTCACCGCAGCCAGCGGCAAGCGAGCCCGTTAAAGCGGCTCATCCGGGCCATGATCAATGCCCTCGGACACATGGGAACCAGAGTAGCCAGGCAGATCTGGCAGGACTGATAATTCAAGCCTGCATGGCCGAACTATCGATCGTAGGTGTTGCCACCGGTGCTTATCTTGTAGATGGTTTCAGAGTAGGGCAGACGCGCGATGATGGTGGTAGCGTTTACGACACCTGCCATAGTCATCCCTCGGCAAAGCAAGCTGACGTAGCCTTGGATGCGAACACACATGGCATCGGCACTATCGATGAAATTCGTTTTATTAAGACGGAGCATGATGACTGTCCTGCCCTCAGGCACAGCTCCTATTGGCGGTACCACGAATATCGTAAATTGGGTATAGACGATTAAGCAGAGCAGGGTGATGCCTATCGCGATAAAGGCCTTCTTCATAGGCTGAGATCCTATCTCTAAGTCAATCAATGCGCTTAACGATACCAAATCTTCCTTCGACAAAATCGCTAGCGCGAAGCACCTCGGGAGCAGCTTGGTTACAGCTGTAGGTCGAGTAGCTCACTGGTGGGTTACCGAAACGGTCCGAGGTACGATCAGCGCACCCTGAAGACGAGGCCACGATGTACAGCGGCTTAGTGATCGCTTCATTAGGGATTTGAAGACCCATTGAGAATCTGATGCTGGCATTGTGAGCAAAATCGTTGGCGTCGTCGTGGTAGTTGCCTAGGAAGGTCGCGTAACTGCTCCAGCTAACAAATTCGAATCGCATGACGCCAAGCCGTTTAAGCTCGCCGCCGTTTGATGCGTAAACGATGAGAGGGGCCAGCCGTGGGTCTTTGCTCTTGGAAGAATAAGTTACCTTTGCCGTGATGTACCGAGAGCCTCGCTCGGCTGACCGGTACTCATACTCATCACCGTGATCGTTGAAGCTCCACTGGCTAGCTACTTGAGCTGATTGAAGCGTGACGGCGCTGTCGTCAGCAGAGAAGGAGCCCTTGACTGGGATAGCCTTCATCCCAAGAGCCGCCAGGCGGCGGACTTCCTGTTCTTTAGCTTCACGATCCTTGACCATTTTCTGCAAGAGGCCATTCCCAGTCGCGGCCTCTGGTGAGTCTGGGTAGCGGGTAGTCAGCAACGCCAGTGCAGCCTTCGCAGCTGCTTCGTCGCTACTATCAACAGCCTTTCTGACCTGAGCCATCAATACTGGAGGAGTCTCTTTGAGGGTGGTGTTTTCCTGCTCAAGCTGGGCGATTCTTCCCTTTGCAGCTGATACCTCCGCCTGGAGAGATTTCACGTCCGCCCGAAGGGTCTCGGCCTGCTTCTTATATACCTCGTCACCGGCTCCACATCCCGAAAGAGAGAGAGCCACACAAGAAACCAGCAAACCATTCCTCACGAAACCCTCCTTGGGCATTCCTCGCATCAGGAATGGCAATTTATCATCATTCCGATACTACCGAAACGAATGGTTGTCCAGCGAGAAGCCTCAGTTAATCATCTACTTGCGTCGCTACCTTTAGGCCTGAACACGCTGGCCAGCTGAATTTCCAGGACGCGTACTTAATTTCCAATTAGCGTTTCACACAGCCTCGGGCGGTTGGTGCAGCTTTCGAAGGGCGACTGGGCTTTGAACTAGCTTGTTGCGCTTGTCCTGCACCATTAGCCACAGGTTGCCACTGGTGGAACGGCGCACGGTGCCCACGCCCGTTGCTTCAAAAGGTCCGCAACCCGGTCAGATAAAAAAGACTGAACATGAAATGATCCCGTGCCCGCTTCAGCGGATTTCTTGTAGCCGCGATCACCTCGAAGGCCAGTGCGATGCCTTCCGGGGGCAACAGCCGCTTGATCATCGGATCGATCGGCGCTTCGGGTTTCCTGACCAGGGCAACGGGGTTGCCCTTGAGCCAGCCGCCCTTGACCATCCAGCTGTACAGGCTGCCCAGCTGGACCTGCGCATAGTGTTGCGAAGCCAGACTCAACGGCCCGGCAAGGCGCCAGTTCGGGTACTGCCGCAGCCGCTTGGTGCCTGACACCCACACCGAGGCCGGCTGCGGGTCCTGCAAGAAGCGCAGGTACGCACGCCCGTCCATGACGCCGACCTGCGAGGGCTGCTTGACGCGCACATGCAACGCCCAGAGGATGAAGCGCTCGTCCTTGCACATGGCGCGTCGGGTCTTGGGGTTGTCGGTGGTCACCTCCAGCCAGATGGCCGCGGCCTCGATGTCAGAGTGGGCCTGGACCAGGTCGGGGAGGGCGTCCGTCTCGTCCATGAACGCCGTCGGCCGTACGCGCTCGAGCGACATCGTGTGCTGAAAGTCCACCGCCTGCGGCAATCCTTCGCGGTTCACACTCTCATTCATTATCAGAAGCCACTCCGGGTCTTGCCGGTGGAGACGACCCAGTCGTCCATCTGCGCAGGCGTGAGCCACAGGGTCGTCCCCTGCGAGGCTTCGCAGCGGTATTCCTCCTGCGCCGTGCCGTCCTCGTTCACGCCGACCCGCGTGTCGGTGACCACCAGCACGGTACCTTCAGCCGCGAAACTCCCGATCTCTTCATCACCACCAGTTCGGCGTTCACGCCTACGTAGTCGCTGTAGCGGAAGCCATGCCCGCGCGGTGCAAAGGACTCCATCCCGCCCGCTGAATTAGTGATAGTACCTCCTCCGGATCCTAAACCTTTGCCATCGTCAGCCGAACACTTGGATAGCGCCGTCTGAGCGAGTCGTTCTACGTAAGCCTCATGCACAGACGTTATCCCAGTCACGATTACCAAGGAATGTGTTGCTCATGTTCAGAAAGTTTTTCGATCAAGCAGAAGATGGCTCCTACAGTGAACTGCAAAAACTCGATGCTTACCCCGCAGCAGACGACATGCCAGGTGCGACTTATATCTTCTCCTCGATCAGCGACGCGCTTTCCAGAGCCTACGACTCAGCCCGCGAAACCATGATCGAGGCCGCAGATAAGGTTACCGACACCGTTTCCAGCGCCGCTGAGACCGTGTCGGATGCTGCTTCCGAGGCTTACGATGCGTCGAAAAACTTCGCCAGCGACTTGGGCACCAAGCTGGAAAATGAAGATGGCTCGTTGAACTACTGGGCCATCGCAGGCGGCGCCGTCATCGGGGTTGCTGCCGTGGCAGCGGTACCGTTCACCGGAGGGGGTTCCCTGTTGGGCGCCGCCAGCCTGGCGGGCTCATTGGCAGGCGGGGGCGCTGTTGCGGCTGCAGTCGGCGCTGGCGTCGCAGGCGCTGTGATCGGCGCGCATGTAGGCGATGACACCGCTAAGCGAGAACAGTACGAACAACAAGGCTACGCCAAAGGCAAAGCGGACAACGCAGCGGTGGTCGAGCAGCTTCGCCAGAAGCTGCAACTGCTGTTCACCGAACTGAAAAGTGCAGGCAAGTTTTTTGACGGCATTGTCGCGATGCAAGCGGTAGCAATCGCTGCGGCCAACTGCGACGGCGAGATCTGTGATGCCGAAAAGCAGAACATCGAGATGTTCATCTCCGGACTTTCTGCCGCCGCACTGCCTGCGTCGGTGATTGCCCAGATCACTGATCTCTACGAGACGCCTCCCAGCTTGCGCATGGCGTTCAAATTGGCGCACGACTCCGGAATCGACATGCCGGTGTTCGATGAAATCATCCAGGTAGTCGTGCATTCCGATGGGCAAGTTCTGCCCGCCGAAAATGTCTTCATGCAAGCTTGGAATGAGCTGAAAGCCGCCTGAGGAAGGGACCCCTATGAGCAAGCTCGATTTATTCAAGCAACAGCAGGCCCTGCGCGCCGCTGTACAAGGGCGGCCGCTGATTCACAGCGCCGCATTACCCGAAGCCGTCGCGACTCTGCTCAGCGCAGAGGCAGATGCATCCCGATTATCGTCACTGGGTTATCTGTCGGTGCTATCGATGGACATCGCTGATACTTCAGCTGAAGCGGATCGACTGATCCGGGAGTTGGAGCAAGGCTTCGAGGCAGCTCGACTCGAAACAATGCTGCAAAAGTGCCGGCGCGATGTGATCGGTGCTATAGCAGGGCCCCTGGGGCTAGGTAAGGTCATCGCCGTTCACGACAAGGTGGGCGGGAATGTGACTACTATTCATAATGCTGGGCAGAAGATTTATGCCCGAGAGCAGGATGAGTACAGACGGGATGACTACACCAATACTCCCAATAGCGAAGGCAAAAAATTTCAAGGCGGTAAACACTCGGCCGGCAGTACCTTCACCCAAGGCCAACTTGATGCTGACGGCTATCTGATCGATGGATACACGGGTGAACGAATCAAAGGTTCAGACTCCAGCCCCGATCACATCGTTTCCAATTCGGCTTTTCATAAAAACGGGGGTTTTATGCTCTCCCCTACAGAGAAGGCTGATTTCAGTACGGATACCGGAAATTTGGTCTCCACAGACCGCTCCATCAACAGTTCGATGTCCGATACCGAAAAGACCGAATGGGCTGATACCACGGCGGACAGCCGTACGGTGACTAATGAAGAACATTACAACATCGACCGGGACCGGTTGAACGCCACTGTGAAGCGAGGTCAGGAGACGGCCGAGAATCATGCGCCTACGTTGGGCCGAAAAGCCCAGTTCTATTCGAAGAACGCCGCCATCACCGGCGTCAGCGAAGGCCTGAAAATGGGCGCACAACAAGCCTTCGGCCTCTTGATGATCGAAATCTTCACCGCCGCCTTCGACGAAATCAAAGACCTCTACATGAACGGCCGCCACAGCAATTCCATACTGGATGAACTAGCCGTCCGTTTGAAAAGGGCGGGCACACGAGTGGCCTCAAAATGGGAAAATCTTGTCAAGGGCTTTACCGGCGGCTTCATCTCCGGTTTCGTGTCCAACGCCATCACCATGCTCATCAACATGTTCGTCACCACCGGAAAGCGGGCTGTTCGCATGATCCGCGAGGGCGTCTTCTCCCTGCTCAAAGCCCTCAAAGTAATGATCTTCCCGCCTGAAGATCTGACCTTCAACCAGGCCGCGCATGAAGCTCTTAAGCTACTAGCGGTTGGTGGCGTGGTAATCGGCGGGGTTGCACTGGAAGAGATGGCCGAAAAGCTGATAATGGGCGTCCCCTCGCTCATACCGTTCGCGCCGGTGCTTACCGCCGTGTTAGTCGGCGGAATGACCGCCTTCTGCATGACATTTGTCTGCTACCTGATCGACAAGATGGACCTTCTGGGAGTGATCAAGGCCGAACGGACCAAAACTGTGATTGCCGGTTTGGACGCTGAAATTGACGGCAAGGTGGCACAGTCGTTGAGGATTATCGAGGACATCGAGAGTTATATGATTAAGGCTTGATCCACAACTCTGCAGCAGTCAGACGGGCATGAGGTGCTTTCCTGCCCGTTTGATTACGTAAAATTTCGCGTATATGTTTATATCTTAAGATATCCTTAGGTAGCTGATAGGTAAGCGATGGGGTTATTCAGCACAGATGCTTAGCATGAGGAACTTGGCCGTCCAAGTACGGTGGGAGACGAGAGCTCTCAGTAGCCCAATACCTATCACTCTTTAGCTTAATTAGAAGGCCGATTACGTCTCAAGAAAGACTTTCTGCTGCCGTCAACCTACTATCTTCAGTGTCATGGCCGCCTCACCTTAAGACTTAGGTAGTTATTAAAATCAATCAAGGAGATCTCATAATGCGTTTGGAAAGATTTAAATACCCGATAAATAGAGTTGGATTTGTTATCCTTTTAATATCTCTCTTCGCTTCCGTTATCTCGTTTTTAACGACTTGGGATACGCCTTACCATTTAGGTGCGCGCTGGATTAATCATTTGCTATTTGGTCGCGAATATGAATGGCAACAGCCAGCTTTCAAATTTGGGCTGCTTGGCATTATTTTTGGTGCGGTCTTGGCTTGGAACTTGATGAGGTTTGGCGCATTCTGGCCATGGAGGTTGCTAAAGATTTGTGCAGTTTTTGGTTCTAGGCTGATGAAACTTTGCGTAGCCTGCGCTAGAAGATTGATGAGGTTAAACGTAGCCGTGGTTGGAAGTTTGATAAGATTTTTCAAGAGAATAATCCTCTGGGTAGGAGAAGGCAGCAAAACCTAATTAGCGCTAAGTTTTGAGTTAGTAGGGGGTTTCAAAATATCTATTCAACATTAGGGTTTGCTTGAAAAGTCTGTACTCAGGCATTTCTCGACCAAGCCAGTGTGATCATGGCTCTGAATCTTCTGGCAAGCTTTGTCATGACGGGTACAAAGCCGAAGCTTTTGCTTGAGCCAGTTGAACAACTGCTTTATAAATTGCATCTTTGCATTAGGACTGTCAATAGCCGAGGCAGACCGGGTCGCGATGACACCAAAATTTCACCCGTATCAGCATTGCTACGTAAAATCCAGGTTATCGATTTTAGCGAGTAGCGCGGCTTACAAACTGGAACGCTTGGATTTTCTTCTGCAATTCTCAGGGCGACTTTTAAACAAAATATATTTGAAGCAGACCTCCGCCACGGTAAACTTCCAGCCAAACGGCACCTAGCATGATTGCGGCATATCTAGACGACAATGTATTTAGGATATATTCGAGCTGTTCTGAATTGTCGTGCAGACATAGCCGTAGATCTTCATCCAGCTTTATGAAAAAAGATCGTACCGTCCCAGCCGAACCTGCGGTATTTTTGGCCTCAAATGCCATATAACTTCAGATCCTTGTCAAAAACTTACATTTGCTCTCCACAGGCAGTGGTTTAGAGTACTACAACGCATGTAGTGTGCCTTGCTCACACAACTACGATTACACATATACGAAGTGAACCACGCTAGTCTAGAGGTTGTAGCAATGGCTGCTTCTGGCAAGTTCTACCAACGGGAACGGCAGCTATGGTTCGATTCTTTTTAGAACAGTTGACCTCGGCCTCTTTGGCAAAGAATTAAGCGACTGAGATTGAAATCCAGAGTCTTCGCAGAGTTGTCAAACCTGCGATTTCACATAGCAGCACGCAGCTAAGGCTTCGATCGACCAGTTTTCCACGAGTTTGGAAAAGTCGACTTTTTCAACAGAATTGGTCAGGTGTTGCTGCTTGCAAAGGGCGGCTGGCTTTGGACAGAAGGCCTCACCAAAGTCATGCACAAAATCAGGGGATTACTCTGTGGATAAGACCTTGATCTTCGCCCCAGAGAGGCCATCTGGTGCTCCTTGCAGCCATTGATCAAAAAACAACCACGCAACAACGGCGGCCGGGCTCACGCCGTATGGTTTGAGTGATCGTTCTCTTTGTAGCTGCCTGCTTCCAGAACCCGTGCAGGCTCACCGGCTGGGCGGTGTCAGCAGGGTCTGACTGACCCGCAGGTGCAGGTCATCCGCTTCCGCGTGCAGGTACCGGCTGGTCGTGTCCATCCGCGCATGCCCGGCCAGCGAGCGCACCATCACCAGGTCGCCCGTGGCCTGCGCGAGGTGGCTGAAGCATGAGTGGCGCAGCCAGTGGGTCGTTGCTTCGGCGAGCCGTTCAGCAAGCTCAAGCTGTTCCCGGGTTCGCGCCAGGTCGGCGGCGCGCCCCATGATCTCGATCATGGCCTTGAGGACGGTGCTGTTGCTGGCCCGCTTGCGCTTGCTGTTGGCGGCCATCAGCAAGGGCGTGTCTTCGCCTGGCAGTATGGCCAGGGGCAGACCAAAGGCGACCCGGTACCGCCCAAGCTCCTCATACAGGGCTTCCGAAATCGGCACTTCACGCCGCTTGTTGCGCTTGCCGTGCACCATCAGCCACAGGTTGCCACTGCTTGAGCGGCGCACGGTGCCCATGTCCGCGGCCGTGGCTTCAAAGGTCCGCAACCCGGTCAGATAAAAAAGACTGAACATGAAATGATCCCGTGCCCGCTTCAGCGGACTTCTTGTCGCCGCGATCACCTCGAAGGCCAGCGCGATCCCTTCCGGGGGCAACAGCCGCTTGATCAACGGATCGATCGGCGCTTCCGGTTTTTTCACCAGGGCCACGGGATTGCCCTTGAGCCAACCGCCCTTGACCATCCAGCTGTACAGGCTGCCCAGCTGTACCAGCGCGTACCGCTGCGAGGCGAGGCTCAACGGTCCGGCAAAAGGTCGCCATTCCGGGTGCTGCCGCGGTCGCTTGACGGTGGACACCCACACGCCGGCCGGCTGCGGGTCCTGCAGGAAGCGCACGTACGCGCGCACGTCCATCACACCGACCTGGGACAGCTGCTTACCGCGGACATGCAGCGCCCAGAGGATGAAGCGCTCCACCTCCTTGCGCATGGCCCGGCGGGTTTTCGGGTTGTCGGTGGTCGCCTCCAGCCAGATGGCGGCGGCCTCGATGTCCGAGCGGGCCTGGACCAGGTCGGGGAGGGTATTCGCGCCGCGGTGCGCCCCGGGTACTGGCACCTGCTCGAGCGCAACGGCCTGCTGAAAATCGATCGGATCACTGCTGGCAACGGTCAACACCTCGGTCATCAGTACACACTCCGGGTCTTGCCCGTGGAGACCACCCAGTCGTCCATTTCATCGGGGGTCAGCCACTGCAGGAGGCCGCTGGGCGATTCGCAGCAGTACTCCTCCTGGGGCTCCGCGTGCGCGTTCACCCCAAGTCGGGTATCGCTGACGACCAACACCGCCCCCTCAGGCGCAAAGCTGCCGATCTCCCGGACCACAACCAGCTCCGAATGCACCCCGACATACCCCCGGTAACGGAAACCATTGGCCCCATAGGCTGAGTCGTCCAGATCCTCCTCTTCGTCATCGGCCCAGGACAGCGGCGCCGGTGGCGATGCAGCCGGGGAGGGGGAGGTGCTCGGATCGTCTGCCGCCGCCAGGCCGGCACGGGCCCGAGGCCGCGGCGGACAGAGTGCCAGGCGGGCCGCCGTGGCGGCGGCCCGCTCGCGGCGGGTCAGCTGAGGCAGCGCGCGCACCAGGTCATCCCAGCGCGTTTCGCGGGAAGGGTCGGCGGCGATCCGGCTGAGCGTTTCAGGTCGCACATTCCAGCGCACGGCCGCGTCAGCCATGCGCCATCCGCGCTGACGAATCAGTGCCTTGAAATCCAACGGGCTCAGCCGGAGCGGACGGAGCAATGCGAGGCCATGAGCAACTTGATCCACAGCGCAAGTTTATCCTTGGTAACCAACTGTTTTTACTGAACAAGAGTGAAGCTTGGCGATCAGTGGCTGATGGCCCCGCTACTGCCAAGCTTACCCACTGTAACCGCCTTGGGCAAAAAATTCGTGATAACTGGAGGTAATCACGAATTTTTTGGAGTAACGATATTTTTAATATTGATTGCAGTACTTAAAAAATTAATACTGCGCTAGCTGAATTTTGCGTTTTTCGACCGTTTTACACCTGAAACCGGGCTACGAGCCTGGAAAACCGGGCGTTTGAAAAGCCCCGTCCTTTCCTCACCAAGGAGCCTTTTCGTGATGACCCCGACACCCCCCAGCAGCGGTCTGCCCAAAACCCGCGACCTGGTCCGGCATTACGCGGCGCAGCTGCTCGAGGCGGGGGCCGAAGTATCGGTCACGGGCATCCGTGCGCTGATCCTCGAGCACCACGGGGTCACCGCCTCGCCGAACGTGGTGGGGGATGAGGTGAAGCAGTTCTGGGTCAGGACCGGACCGTTGCTCTGCGCACGGCTGAAACGACCGGGGATCCCCGAGCCGGTGTGCCAAGCCCTTGATGCCGTGTGGGAGGTGGCGCTCAATGAGGCAACCCAGGCCTATGCGATCGAGCGCTCGCACCACCTGCAACAGGCCGATCAGGCCACGGCGCGGGCGGCCGCGGCCCTGAACGAGGCGGAGCAGGCGAGGGCGCGCTTCGCGGACCAGGAGCGGCAGATTTCCCTGCTGACCGACCAGGTACAGCGGTTGAGCGAGCAGCTGAGCCGCGCGCAGGGGCAGAGCGACGACCTGCAGGCCGAGCTGCGCGAGGTGATGAGCCAACAGCAGCAGCAAGGCCAACAGCACCGCGACGAGCTGACCCGGCTGCAAGCCGCGCACCAGGCCGAACAGCAGCGCTTCGCCGCGACCCATGCCGCCGAGCTCGAACGACTACAGGCGGTGCACGCGGAGGAGAATGCTGCGCTGCGCGCCGAGGTCAGCCGGCAGGCGGACATCTTCGACAGCACCTCCAACCACCTGATGAAGGAAACCAGCCGGGTCCGCGATGCCGCCAGGCTCGAGACCGAGCGCCTGACCCGGGAGCTCGCGCAGAGTCGCGACATGGTCGACCGGCTGCGGGTGCAGCGCTCGGACGCCAAGGAGGAGAGTGCGGGGTTTAGGGCACAGGCCGAGAGTGCCGCGGCGCAGCTGCATCAGCTGCAGAAAGCCCATGAGCGGCTCGAGGCGCGGTATGAAGCGCTGCTGGAAGCGAGGGCGGAAGGGCAGGCGTAACGTTTATTCCGACAGGAGAAGGGTATCCACGTCTGTCTAAGCCAGCCCACACTCACGGCTCCGGCGTTTCAGCGGCTATACAACCTGTCCAGTGCGCCGTGATCTATCATCAGCCGCTGCGTTAACTGCCGCGGCCATACCCTGCGGGCACTACAAAACTGAGAGCGACATGAACGACCTGACCGAAGAAGAAATGCGCCGTGCGCTATTTGGGGCTGCGGAAGCGCCGGCGCCCACACACGTGCACATCCCTGATCCGCTGGAGGCCATTCCGGACGTGATCATCGTGCCGCCGCCGGCCGTAGCGAAGAAGCGGAAAGTCGACAAGGCGTTTACGCCCAGGCTCAAGGTGACGCTCAGGGTCGGGAATGTGTTTGAAGGCGAAACGCAGGAGGTGGTGCATGAGGCCGACACGCTGAGCACCTTGCTGGCAGAGCAGGAAGCGGTGAAGGCGGCGCGGAAGAAATTCCGGTATGTCGAGGTGGTGTCGGTTGAGCCGAAGTGAGGCAGTACCGTTCTAAACTCCCTCTATTGATCATTTCACTCTGGCCAAGCGCGCCACGGCCGATAAAAGGTGTAGTACCGACTGCTTTATTGACGCCTGGCACCGGCACCGCGGTACCGCCGTGAGCATCCAGTTAGCGCCCCAACGCAGCAACGGCGTTGGGCAATCTATGAATACAGAACCAAAGCTAGGAGAGAGTGATGCTACGAGACCATCCAGAACTCGAAAGGGATCGGCACGCGTCACCTTTGACGGCGCTCGAGCCGCACTCGCCGCGTCGGCGGTCAGGTCGCGCTTGAATCCGGCGCTGCTGATCGGGGCCTGACATTGGCGACGAGCCTTGGGTTGACCTGGAACTACATCAGAGCCTATTGGCAACTTGGCACATCATTCCCAACACCGCCCTTGATCACTCAGCCAGCCGCCCAGCGAATTCCGGCGGTTAGCCCGGTTAGCGCATCCTCTTCGCCGGTGGCTTGGGCGCCGACACGCGCCCGGCGTCAACCATTGGCGGGCTGACTGGCGGCGATACCGTTTTCGACGACGAAGTGCTGCGGTGCCGATTCGGCAATGTACCTTATCCCTGCGTGAAGACCGAACGCGTCAGGACCTAGTATCGGCTGCGTACTTGGAGCAGTACCGAGCCGAGCGCAGCACGCCCTGTAGGCGAACGCAAAAAGCACTACACCAAAAGAGAAACCCAAGTATGCGTCCTGCCAAGTTATCTGTGAAATCTGACCTATAGGGTCTCAAGCGATAAAAGCAGCTTCCTGATCTGAGCAAACTGCTCTCCCTCTAGGATGTCGTATTCACCTACGCTGCTGAGCCGATACACATCCCGAGCCTTTTTGACTCGATCAAGGAGGGGTAAAATTTGGCTCGATGCCAGTTCTAAAAAATCGTTGATGTCGGCACGGGTTCGAGGGATCTTGTAGCCCCTAGTGGCGCTGGCAATGATCACATCGGAGTCACGAAGCTTCGCGATGCCGCTGGATCTGATCTTCTGGTCGCCTAGTCCCGGGAAGCCTCTTTCCGCCAAGTGTTTGGCAATATCCTCCGTTGAGACGTACTCATCACTGACGAACTCGCTTCGAAATCTTAGGTAATCCAGGATGCAGAGCTGTAAGCGCTCCTCTTCGTTATGGCGCTTACCGAGCTTGGCGAGAAACTGATCCGCCTGCTTCAGGGCCTGCTGATGTACTCGGTAGTCCGCATACGCAGACTCGCTCATCGGTGGAGGGATGAGGGGCTGATACTTCGGTGGCCACTCCAGCAGCCCTAGCGTTCGACTGCGCAGGATGTTTTTGTATACCTCGAGCACCTCGTTCGAAGCTTTGCCTTCGTAAATGTGGGACAGAGTGCCTGCGAAGAAATCAGCCGCCTGGATCAAGACGTCGCATTTACTGCTTTTGGTCTGAAATGCCGAGTCAGCAAAGAGGTCATTGGAGTATCGCGCCGCTACATAGTCGCGCAGGCTCTCTTGGAACTCCGGCCCGCCGTGCTCGTCAACGGTCATGTGCAAGTCTTGACAGTGGTTGAACAGTCGCTCGTACAAGAGGTTGTTCACGCTCTTGATGAAGGACTGCTTGAATTGATGCCCCCCATCCTTGTACATCCGGCTCTTGTCCACGACCGTGAAGTAGAGCTTAAGAGGTAACTCAGCGAGATCCGCCAGAATCTTCCGACGACGCTCAGAGTCCTTTGCCTTGAGCTTGCTAGACTTGATCTCACCTGTCTGGAAATGCTTCACCCGCAGCCCTTCGGCTAGCTCATAGGCCCGAGGCAGATCGGTTTCAGAAATGATTATCGAGCAAATTACGAAGAAGCCCGAGCTTCCAGCTTTCGACGTATCCAAGTCGTGATTGCCAGATTCGTCAACGAATGCGAACGTCCGTCCCACTCAACTACTCCATCAGTCAAAAAGCGCACGCGCTGCTGCTCGCGTCGTACCGTAGACCCGTACGGCTACAGTCGTGAAGTCGAGCCAGGGGAACCATGGCTTGCAGGTATCCCGACAGGATAGTAGCTTTCTGATATTGGCCGCCAGCTTTTCGGAGCGCAGCGCCATCGTGAGCACTTCTTCCAATTCTGTGTAGGAAACGGTTTTTTGCAGGCTAAGAAAGGCACAATAATGATTCCGAACCCGCTATCTGCAGAGACAGTTTCCCTGATCCACCACGTTGAGCTCAACGAGTCGGGCTGGTGGAAAAAGGCATTGGGCCAAGTGGTCCAAAGCGCGCTTTGGCAACTCAACAAAACTGTTGATATCGGGGAGCTGCAGGCCAAGCTCAAGGAAGATCTCTACTACGAGGTCGCTAATGACAGGCTGCTTGCTCAGCTCGACATCCTGTCCGCTCAGGGCGCAGTGACCACTCTGGCCAAAAAATACAAGTTAACCGAAACGAAGCGGGCTGAGTTGACTGCTGCAAAAGCCGTCGCAGACAAGGAGCAGCAAGCGTGTGAGGACGTCTTCATTGCGAACTGCAAGAAGCATTGTCCGATCCTGGATGCTGAGGCCACGTATGCCGAATTCAGAAGGTGCTTGCAGCGAACCATCCAGGTATCAGGAGCCAACCTTTTTCACCTGCTCGTTGATGGCCAACTCGAACGGGACGTCGACTGGGTAGACCCGTTCTTATCAAAGTACTCGCAAAGCTGCCAGGAAGGGCTGAGGAAAACGCTTGCCGCCTTTTTCTCTCCATCAAACGAAGCCTGCCGGAGTCACGTTCTTCGGCTCATAAGCGCTCACTTTTTCGCAGAGTCGTCTCAATTGAAATCGTCGACGCTTGCCGCCATTGAAGGACAGCGGAAAAAACGTACGATCAAGGTCGTCCTGGACACCAATTTTCTGTTCTCCATCCTTAAGCTACACGACAATCCTGGGGATGATTCGGCCCTTTCGTTGGTGGAGATCACCGAACGCACTGGCAAAAATTTTGAGATTGTCCTCTACGTCCTCCCCAGCACGCTCGACGAAGTGCAGCGAGTACTGACCAGTCAGATTCGCCTGGTTGAGCACATACGGACGTCGCGGGCCATGTCGCGAGCAGCACTGAGCCAACCGCTTCCAAGCATCGCGAAAAAATTCCTCGATGCCGCCACGAAAGCCCCAGGGCTGAGCGCCGAGACTTTTTTTCGCCCTTATGTGGAAGACATAAGGTCGGTGCTTGAAGGCAAAGGCATCAAAATTCTGGATGCGAATCCGGCCATCTATAACTTCAAACAAGACGTTATTGACGACGTATTGACCGAGATGGATCGAGAGGTACTAGAGTTACCTGAAGCCAAACGAAAAGGTTACGAGACACTCCTTCATGATGCTGTGCTTTGGCACGCGGTGAAGGATCGACGTTCGACAAACGATCACTCTCCATTCGACGTAGAGTATTGGGCAGTCACCATCGATTGGCGATTGATTAGCTTCGACCGACAGAAGCGCTCGGCCAAAGGCAGTGGTCTACCGTTGGTGCTCCATCCGAGTAGCCTGATCCAGCTCCTTCAATTCTGGATTCCAAGAAGCGCTGACCTGGATGACGTCCTCGTGGATTCGTTGCGTATGTCACTTTACTTCCAATCATTCGACGCCGAGGACGAGAAGGTCACGGTGAAAATTTTGGAATCGATATCTCGATTCGAAAACGTCGGGGATTTTACGGAAACGACCATCAAGGTGATGCTCACCAACCAGGCGCTACGAGGGCGCTTGAAAAACTCCAGCGCCTCCAACGAGGAAGTATTCGAATACGTCAGAGAAGAGCTGATCTCGCTTCATAACGCTGCTGTTCACGATCTTGGCGTGGTATCGGAAGACCTAAAGGCTGCCGGTGAAAAGCTCGAACAGGAACGGCAGTCCCGATTGGCTGCATTGCGGGATCTAGAAGCTGTCTCTGGTAATTTGAGCGGTGTGAGTGAGGAACTCGCAGCAGAAAGGAGGGATCGACTCGCTGTGCAAACCCAGCTTTCGCAATCGACGCAGGCTGAGAGCCTCGCCACTGCCAAGGTCGAGCGCTTGGAGTACTCGATGAAAATGATTTGGGCTCCATTAGCGCTTTGCCTAATCCTAATCAGCCTAGCGTATTTAATCACGACCAACTATGTGCAGACTTGGATCTCACTGCCCTTCGTTACGTCTATTGGAATTGGCTGCATACCACTGTTAGTTGCTTTGCTGGTCTCGGCGAAAATGGTCGACGCTAAGCCCAATCTGGCTGCATGGCGGCCAGCATCTAGCATGAGCAGAGTCGGCAAAAGGGCTGGAGCGTTGATCGCGCTCACGATAGGCGCAATTTTTTCCGGAGCCGTTTGGGATCTGTGCAAGTATTGGGCCGGGTTCAGTTGAAGCTATGGGGCAGGCGATAATCCAGAGCAAAGCAAGAATGACCGCTCACCACCGGCCGTACATCGTCCAGAACTGAAATCCGCGTCGTAAAGCTCTGGCCATCATTTCTCGCCTCATCCCTCAATCAGGGTCGGCCGGCACTCCACCACCCTGACAAGGCCTCCTATATCGCAGCTATGGGGTGGGCAGCTGCAGATAGCGATAGGCTGCAATCGACCCATTTAAGCCACATCCCGAACAACAACTATGGGACGTAGCTGCGGGCTACAAGCGCCATGGTACGTCAGCAAGCATCTAGGGCTAGCCGCTTTGATTCAACATAAGACCCGTTGAAAGAACTTCTCCAATTCAAGTCTATAGTATTTTGTGAAGTCGCAAAGATACCCACACCTTGACTGGTTAGTTCAGAATTAAATTCGCATGCATAAGAATAGTTACAAGGCCGTAATCTGAATTCGCAGACTTGCACATAAATCGGCTGATATAGCGCCCCATAGACTCTACTCCGCGTGCCGCAAAATTATCAAGGCAGCATTAACGGCCTGCCAGCAGGAACAGAGCGATGCCATGCGCAGCATGGTCCGTTCCGCTCTAGGAACTGAGCGAAGTCAGTAGTCGCCGCAGGGTAGAGACCGGAAATAGCTTTCCTATGAAAGTTAGGCGAGCCCACGGTACGAAATCAGCGAACATTGCTGCCAGATCCTGCCATCCGGTAGCTGGCATGTGTTTGTGCAAGCAGCCATGTAGTAGATGGAGCCTAGAAACGTTAACGGGCAGCAGGTTGTTTGTAGCGCAGGAACGTAAAGAGCTACCAAATGCCCGGTTCATTTTGAATGATCCAGTGATCATCGGAACCGGTGTCATGCTGTACTGAAGCGTGATAATACTCGCTTTCTTCGGATCGCGCCCCAAGACAGCCAAAACGAGCTCTGAACGCTCCTCTCGTTTTACTTGCAATGCTTCCTCCGAGAGCACCGTGCGCTTCAGTCAAATTTGCGGATAGCGGTTAGCTTGGTTCAGCAAAAAGGGACGGGGCTACAGCAGGCTCTTCAAGCCACACCTCATCACGATGCTGTCATGAACTGCCTTGTTGCGAGCATCTCATAGGTCAATCATTCGCTCAGCCAATCATGCGACTTGCCCAGCTGTGGACGAACCTCCAGCAGACAGGTATCTCCGTCCAGAGACTGGACGATATCCTCAATACGAAGAACGAGCTGAGCCAAGCCAACAAAAGCGCGCTGCCTACTATCAAAGGCCGGCTTGAATTCGATCATGTGCACTTCAGAGATCGGCCTGATAGAATCCTCGAGGGATTAATCTCACCATTGAGGCCGGTGAGTTCATCGGAGTAGCTGGCCGCTCCGGCTCGGGGAAGAGCACGCTAACCCAACTGCTGCAGAAGCTTCACATCCCGGAGCGCGGACGCGTAGTGGTCGATGGCATTGATCTGGCACTTGCAGATGTCTCCTCGCTTTGGCGTCAAAACGGTGTGTTCCTTCAGGACAACATACTCTTCAACCGGAGCATTCGTATATACTCGCTAGCGAAAGTACACCATTTAGCCTTGGCGGAGAATATCCCGCTTGACGACCTCCGTGAAGATCTTTACCACGATAGGCATCTCGCGCTGAGAAAATTTGAACTCTTGATTCTCTAAAGCATTAGCTGAGGTGACCAACAGTTGTCTGCTACTCAGTAGCGGCACGTATCGTACTTTCGGAGGGTACTGCTGTTCCTAAGTTGGCACTGGAAGCAACCGGACTCTTAGGCAATCCATGAATGCTATCATTCTGTGGAATAGGGGTATCATCACGCATAGCGGTTCGAAAACCTTTGATGGTTTCTCCGACGTCAGTACCCAACCCTTTCAACTTCTTGGTACCAAATACCAATACAACAACAACAAGGATTACAATCCAATGCTTCCAATCCATGATTCCCATCTTAATTTCCCCTCTTCTTCATAAGTGTGCGTCATCGCCCCCGCGCTGCAAATGAGCACGATAGTTCGGTCCGAGAGCTGGAAAAAACAAGTACCGCTGGGCAACCAGCGGCACCCTCACCAAGGAGTAAATATGGAAAGTACTTTCTTCAATAGCAGCCGGAAGATCAGTAAGACCGCAAACAGTAACCGTCACACATTCCCAATAGGTATCGCATCAATAACCCGCGACCACCCGATCAGCACTGATAGAGTTGGCGTGATCTTTCGGACTGGGCAATCGTCCCCGCCATGCAATGACTCCTAGCCAGATATAAAACACAGGCGTTGCGTACGTGACGCCAGTCAGAGCGAGTCCCGCTAGCTCACCCATATCGAACATCTTGCCGAAGCTCGACACCAACGCGCAGGCGGCATTCACGAACACAACCAGGGCGAAAGCTTTCTTGTGCTGCCACAGGATGATCGACAGACCTAGGTACCAGACGCCAGATAGGAAAAACTCCAGTCGTCCCCACATACCATCTTGTACAACCATGGTCAGGATACGGAAAACTTCCTGGGTGATGAGCACATTTGCAGAATCGGTCGCAGACGCGTGGAGGACAGTCAGAACAGGCCAAGCCACTGACAGAACAGCTGCACCTATTGCGCCGACAATACCGAAAATAGCCCCTGCGATCGTCGCCAATGACAGTAGGTACGGGCGATCTTCTCTAAGCGCGAACCAGAGGTATAGCCCGGAGGGAATACTGAAGAGGTAGAAACCGAACATGTCGCTCAGCATCATCCATTTGAGGTTCGGGGAACCCTCAATCCCAACCTCCAGCTGGCCGACGATGTTACCTGTAGCCTCATATTCGAAGCTTCCCGCTTGCAGTGCTAAGTACACCGTGTTGAAGCACAAAAAGACCGCCACGATATTGAGTATCAGAAGATAGCGATTGCGTGTGAAGTGCGTCATGACTGGATTCATGTCTTTAACCTTTTTTTGTCCAATGACCGCTAATTATTAGAGTTGGCAAGCTTGCAAATAATGGCGCTGCGCGTTTGTGCATCGGCCAGTCCCCCGAAGGGCATTGCGCTACCGGGAACCAGGATCTGCGGCCCCTCTAAAAATGCGTCCAGCTTGGATCCCGTCCATGTGAAATAGCTGTTTGCCATCGCTGGTGAGAAAACGTAACCCGGCAACGAACCCGATCGGCGCCCCAGTACGCCGCGAAGATTCGGTCCAAACTTGCTCGAATCTCCTAGTTTCAACGAATGGCAAACGGCGCACTGAGTCCAAGCCTGGTCGCTCATGACAGGGTCACACTCCTCATGCCCGCCCATTGCGCTTATTGAAACCAGCGCAAGCGTCATTGACGCGAAGCCGTTGCGCATCAGGACTTTGAAGACAGCAACTCTGCAGTCACGCGGCCTGCGCGTAAGCCGGTTTCGATCGCGCCGTCTATGAAGCCGCGCCACCCGTCCGCGACGTCGGAGCCAGCAAATACGATCCGCCCCTCGGTCTTGCGCATATCTGCACCGTATTTACTCCACATCCCTACCTTGTAGTCACACCAGCTACCCTTGGAGTAAGGGTCATTCGTCCAGTCGTAGGCGAAGGTGTCCAAGACTTCAGCGTCTGGCAGGAGCTTCTCTACCTCTTTCAAAACCAGCGCTTTGTTGTTGTAGTCGAAGCCTGGCGTTGGATAGCCCATACAGAACAGTGTCGTGTGATCATCATAGAAATGGTCGGTGTACACCATGTTCACGGGATGCCCTACACCGGCAAGACTCTGGTATGCACCTTTGTTACCCTTTACTTTGATCTTCAGTTTGAAGCCAGCGCCCACATGGCGCTCCTTGCTCGCGGCAACCTTCCCGGGAAGCAGTGCCGGGGACCATTGAATGTCATTCCAGCAGTTCATTGGCATAGCGACGACGCAAGCACTGGCTTTGAAGACTTCACCACTCTCAGTGGTTACCGTCACACCTGACGCTGTCTGCTCAACTTTCCGTACTGGTTTGCTGGTGCGAACATCAGCCTTACTCTCATTGAGCATGCTGTTGATCAGCGAAGAAGTGCCCGATTTGATGTAGTACTGGGTACAGGCACGCAGCAGGCGGCCCATATCGTTGTCAGCGCGGGCATACCAGTGAATCTGGTCCAGCATGCCAGCTGTTTCCAAGCTACCGCTGACTGCCGTGGCAAAGAACGACTCAAGAATCGTATGAGTCGTGATGTCCAGATCGATCTGTTTCAGACGCTGAGCGATGGAGATATCATCGTGTTTCAAGAAGCTGGTATCGAAATTTGGGTCATAGGGTCGAGGAAAAGCATTGATCAGGTCGCCACAAAATACCTTCATGCCTTTATCGAGCATTGCGAACGAATCCGCAGGATCAACATTCTTCAGTTCGTTGTTTATGAGCACGGTGCCATAGGTGGGGTTGGCCCCGGGGGTTTCATCGATTTCTAGGCCATACCTTTTTATCTCGGCCCAGACATGAGGCTGATACCAATGAATCCACTGTCCTCCGACCTCTGACGGTTGACCAAAAATATCGGCCGTCCATGTTCTGCCCCCAAGTCGATTGCGAGCTTCGAGGACAAGACATTTTTTTCCACGAGCACCCAATTCTCGAGCCGTCGTCGCCCCTGCCATGCCCGCGCCGATGACGATCACATCATAAGCATCGGCGGGTAGGCCTGGAGCTGACTTTTCTGACGTTGCTGCGCGCACCAAAGAGGATGCTGCAAGTGTGGAAGCGCCTAAAGCCATGCCTAACAAAGTGCTACGACGGCTCAACTGCATTGACGTCTGCTGTTCTTGATTTTTATCGTCGGTAGACATTATTCCGCTCATCCCAAATTCATTGTACACCAGGCTTCTTTGATGGAGCTGTATGCGATTCAAAAATTGGCGAGTATCGCTTGCACCTTGACTAACTTAGCGCTGCTGTGAGCCACCCCCGCGCAGGACTATTCCACAGCAGAAGTGTCCCAAGAACAATCCAAATACTTAGCAAAATGATCCAAAAAATCGGAACCATTCCAGAATCAGAGGATAGGCATTCAAAAACTCCGCACGAACATTGACCAGACTGAGTACTCAAGCCACAAAAAAGCCCTAACAACTCATATGGTGGAAGGGCTTCATAAGAATAGCGCCATGGAGCATACACAACTTTCCCTCAAACTTCAGATCAAGTGTGCCCGACTGCTATCATTTCTATGCATGGTCGCGCTGGGCATTTCGTTGAAGAGCTTTTTATACTCGCTTGCAAAACGCCCCAAATGATTGAACCCCCATTCTGTGGCGACAGTTGAGATATTGATCCCCCTCCCCCCCTTGAGCAGTTGTTTCCGGACCTCCGACAATCGCAACTTTTTTAGGTACGCCATCGGGGACATTCCCATATGCTTTCGAAAGCCATCAAACAATTTGAAACGCGATACACCTGCGGCTGCCTCTATATCCTCTAGGCGAAGATCTTCACGAGCATTCGCGTGTATAAATTCTTTTGCCCTCAGCAGATAGCTCGGCAGCTTTCCGAGCATGCATTCCTGAATCTCAGCGGTATAGTTATTATTCTGAGCCAGGATAAGACCGCGCACCAATGACGCTTCGATATCTCGAGAAAATAGTGTCTGGTCGAACAAGGCACCACCGCATTCCTGCTCTGATACAAAGTGCGCAGCTAGGCGCCACCATGACGCACTCGCGCCGGACTGACCATCCATTACTGGATCGAAGTTGATCGGAATCTCTACCGGGCGCTGCAAAATTTCCTCAAGTGCTAACCTCATGGTGACCCGCGGTATGAGCACAGATATTTTCTTGCAGTCTCCTGCCATGGAGAGCTCTTGGCTATGAAAGGGGGAAACAATTACCCCAACATTCCGGTTAGACTGAATACGATTTCCGAGATAGACGAGCTCCTGCTCGCCGGCAAACGGTAAGCTCAGGCTGTAGCTATCTAGATGATCTGAACTCTCCACACCAATACGGACATCAGCTCCGTACTCCATCGTACCGAGCGTCGTTGCGTACGAACGGAAGACACGCGCGCAATGACGAAATGAGATCTGGTCTGGGTGACTACTGAAAAGGCTATGAGGGCCACAGACCTGTTCCATCCACGCACGTGCGCCAGCCATGTCATAGCTGTTGATCTGAATATTGTTGTTCACAAAGACATGAGGCCGGGTCATGACTAGGCTCCACTGTTAAAGGAGGTGCGCTCTACGGCGCTCCTAGGAGTAATAGCAAGACACGTGCCATCGCTGAAAGAATGAGAGCAATTGGGAAATCTGGATGAAGAAATCCGACAATTTGGATAGAGCGCCAAAAAAGACTAGATAACCGCAATCCATCCGAACGGGTACGCACCAATACCGGGCTCGGTTTCAGGGAATTCGCACCTTTTGTTACCATGTATTTTTGGGTATCAACCTGTCGATACTGATTTACTCAGTCAATGTTACCCATTAAAAAACCCTGTCTAGTACAGATAATCATTCTCATCTTATATTTAATATATAAATACTTGATACCCTTTCTGTTAGCCCACCTAATTAAATGGACTGAACTCATCTACAAACTGGATAGACCAATCGCCGCCATCCACCTCTAATGTGAAGCCTGGATAGCCGCTTGATTGAGGATCTACCGATGAGCCGTATGCGTGATACAAGCCAATGGCAGGAATATATTGAAAGCTGCTTAGACTTCCGAAGCGAAGAAGGCATTTACCGTATTGCACGAGATATGTTCACTGAGCCAGAGCTCTTCGATCTCGAAATGGAACTTATTTTCGAAAAGAACTGGATATATGCTTGTCACGAAAGTGAAATTGCCAACAAACACGACTTCGTCACCATGCGTGCTGGCAGGCAGCCTCTAATCATTACTCGTGACGGCGAAAATAATTTAAACGCGCTTGTAAATGCTTGCCAGCATCGAGGCACAACTCTCACTCGAGTCGGCAAAGGCAACCAGTCTACGTTTACCTGCCCGTTTCACGCCTGGTGCTATAAAAGCGATGGCCGTCTGGTCAAAGTAAAAGCGCCTACTGAATACGGCGAAGACTTTGACAAGGCAACTCGCGGGCTTAAAAAAGCACGTATCGAGAGCTATAAGGGTTTTGTTTTCGTCAGCCTTGACGTTCAAGGTACTGACACTTTGGAAGATTACCTGGGCGACGCCAAAGTGTTTTTTGACATGATGGTCGCGCAGTCTCCAACCGGTGAGCTTGAAGTGCTCCCGGGCAAGTCAGCTTATACCTACGACGGCAACTGGAAGCTGCAGAACGAGAATGGCCTTGATGGCTATCACGTCAGTACCGTTCACTACAACTACGTTTCGACCGTGCAGCATCGGCAGCAGGTCAATGCCTCCAAGGGCCTAGATTCAGGCGACACGCTGGATTACAGCAAGCTGGGTGCAGGTGATAAAGAAACCGACGACGGCTGGTTTGCATTTAACAACGGTCATAGCGTGCTGTTCAGCGATATGCCAAACCCAGAAGTGCGTCCAGGTTACGCCACTATCATGCCGCGGCTGGTCGAAGAGTACGGGCAGGACAAAGCGGAATGGATGATGCACCGCCTGCGAAACCTGAACGTGTATCCGAGTATGTTCTTCCTCGACCAGATCAGCTCCCAATTGCGAATTATCCGTCCCATAGCGTGGGATAAAACTGAGATCAACAGCTTCTGCCTTGGCGTGAAAGGTGAGTCTGATGCAGACCGAGAAAACCGTATCCGCCAGTTTGAGGACTTCTTCAACGTATCCGGGATGGGCACACCTGACGACCTGGTCGAGTTCCGTGAAGCACAACGGGGTTTCCAGGCACGTCTGGAACGATGGAGTGACATTTCACGTGGTCGCGACAAGTGGACAACGGGCCCTACCCGCAATACCGAAACCATCGGGATCTCCCCAGCGATGATCGGCGCGGAATTTACCCATGAAGGTCTGTACGTAAATCAGCACGGCAACTGGCAGAAGTTTCTGCTCAACGGACTCGCTCGTAAGGCAGCCAACGCCCAAGCATTGAAACTCAAAGAGGTATAAGCCATGAGCGCCGAACTCCAATACCAAATCGAGCAATTCCTCTATAAGAAAGCAGAGTTGTGTGACGCCCAAGATTGGGACGCTTACCTCGCGTTGTTCAGCGACGACAGCGTCTTGCATCTTCCTCAATGGGACTCGGAACACGTTTACACCACCGATCCAAAGAAGGGTATGTCCTTGATCTATTACCCCAACCGAGGCGGCCTTGAAGACCGGGTTTTCCGTATCCGTACTGGCAAAGCCGCTTCAGCGACACCGATGCCGCGCACGCTTCACCAGATCAGCAACGTGCGTATCCAGCCAATGGAAGGTGGCTATTTAGAAGCTCGAGTCAATTGGCAGACCCTGTATTACCGCCAAGCGACAGCAGAGCATTTCTTTGGGCGGGCCACCTACACATTGCGGCCCAACGGCGAAGGCTGGCTGATCTCCAAGAAGCACACCGTGCTCCTGAACGACACCATTAACTCCGTGTTGGATTTTTACCACATTTAAGCCGTAGGAAAGGTTAAGCCATGTACAAGGTTGCGTTGAACTTCGCTGACGGCAAAACTCTGTTTTGCTCAGTACCGCCCAATGGCATTCTATTGGACGCGGCGCTCAAGTGCGGAATAAAAATCCCTCTGGATTGCCGTGAAGGGGTTTGCGCGACCTGTCAGGGCCGTTGCGAGTCTGGTAGCTACACGCAAGACTACGTGGATGAAGAAGCACTCTCCGAGCAAGATTTGGCTGAACGTAAAGTACTTTCCTGTCAGACAAGAGTGCTTTCCGACGCCTCGTTTTATTTTGACTTTGACTCAACCCTATGCGGAAACGAGGGAACCGCAGAAGTCACATCCACAGTGACTGAAGTTATCCAGATTTCAAACAGCACGGCTATTGTCAGAGTCGCAATCAACGCCGACCAACCAGTCCTGAACTATCTTCCAGGCCAATACGCACGCCTGAAAGTACCGGGTACAGAGCACAGTCGCTCATACTCGTTCGCTTGCGCACCCGGCAGCCGGAACTTGGAGTTTCTCGTTCGGCTCTTGCCGAGCGGCGTCATGACGGACTACGTACGTGACCGCTGCAAGGTCGGCGATACGATCAAAATGGAAGCCCCCCTTGGAGCTTTTTATCTGCGGCACATTGACCGGCCGGTGATCATGATTGCAGGTGGCACTGGGCTCTCTGCTTTCCTGGGCATGTTGGATCAACTGGCCAAAAAAGGCGGATCAGGCTTTCCCATACACCTGTTCTACGGCGTTCGGACCGAGCAGGACTTGTGTGAGCTCGCACGTATTGAGGCCTACAAAGCAAAGATCCCGGGGTTTGAGTTCACACCTGTTTTGAGCGATGCAAGCGAACAATGGAAGGGTCTGAAAGGATTTATCCCGGCTCACTTGGGAGAATACGAAACGGCTGACACGCCATTTGATATGTATATGTGCGGTCCTCCGCCCATGGTGGAATCTATCAAATCTTGGCAGACCGACAAAAAGCTTAGCTCGATCCGTATGTACTTTGAAAAGTTTACAGAAAGTAATACCTAACCAAAGCACCTCCGGGCGCCTGTTACGTTTTATGTTCGACCGCTATATGCGCGTAGGATTTCGTTATGTCCAGTTTTTCCTTAAAAGTTGAAAAAATTGAAAATTTGACTCAGCGCATTCGCCGTCTAGTGCTGATTTCGCCAGATAATGCGTCCCTGCCGAGATTCACACCGGGAGCCCATCTAGAGTTGCATATTCCTGGTGAACGCAAACAAAAACGTGCCTATTCAATAGTCAATTTTTCAGCTAGCGATCATTATGAGATTGCTGTGCAGCTAAATGATCAAAGCACGGGCGGTTCGAAATGGGTTCACAGCCTGGTTGAAGGTCAGGAGGTGGAAGTAGAGATTCCTAAGAATCATTTCCCTCTAGTGGCCGACGCCGAGCACTACCTGCTTATCGCTGGGGGCATCGGCATCACCCCCATACTGAGCATGGCACGTGCACTGGTTGAATCTCATCGGGACTTCACGCTGCATTACGCAGGTCGTGAAGCATCGAATATGGCTTATCTCACTGAGGTTCAATGCTTGGATAACAGCCAGTGCTGGATCAGTGGCGGTGACGTAGAGAAACGATTCCCTGCCGCAACAGTGCTGGCCAATCCCATTCCCAATAAGCATCTGTACATCTGCGGCCCCACTGCAATGATCACTTCAGTCATTCAGATCGCTCGCGATTTAGGCTGGCCCGAAGAACAACTACATTACGAGTTATTTGCCGGAACTCTGGAAGAAGAAGGCGATCAGGCATTTGAGGTCGAACTCCGCGCCAGCGGTATGACCTTGGCAGTAAATCCTGGGCAAAACTTGCTAGACGTCATGATCGAAGCTGGCCTGGACCCAATGTTCGATTGCCGCCGAGGGGACTGCGGTGTCTGCGTTACCCAGATTATTGATGGGGAGGCAGACCACCGAGATATCTGCCTTTCCGATCGTGAACGTGCAAGCGGATCGTTCTGCACATGTGTTTCCCGTGCCAAAACCGCCAAATTGGTACTGGACCTATAATCAGTAATGGAGACAACAATGATTCCAACAAATGAACAAATCGCGGACCTGATCCGAGAAGATAGTGTCCATAAGAGCGTTTATACAGACCCTATTTTATTTCAGCTCGAGATGGAGCGCATTTACGGCCACGCTTGGATCTATGTCGGTCACGAAAGCCAAGTGAAGAACCTTGGCGATTACCATACCACTCGTATCGGTGACCAAGACGTTGTGATGGTAAGGGCGCCAGACGGCAAGGTTAATGTCCACTACAACCGCTGCCCTCACAAGGGTGCTAAGCTGGTTGCTGACGGCGACGGTAACGTCGGCAAGTTCTTCCGTTGCCCTTATCACGCGTGGACTTTCAAGCTCGACGGATCGCATCTTTCTGCTCCGCTAAAAAGCGGATTCGAAGGCACCTGTTACGACCCTAAACATCCCGATTTCTCCATGGTGAGTGTGGCCCGGGTTGCTAATTATCGTGGCTTTATATTCGCCAGCCAAGCAGCATTTGGCGAAGATTTGAAAACGTTCCTGGGCGGAGTGGTCACGTCTATCGACAATATGTGTGACCGTTCCCCAATCGGTGAGTTGGAAGTAGCGGGCGGCATATTCCGCGTCCAGCAACGCTCCAACTGGAAAGTGTTCTACGAGAATCTGCATGACACGATGCACGCTCGCGTAACCCACGAATCATCTGTGGATGCGGCTCGCCAGGAAGCTAAATCCATCGGCGAAATGCCTTTCGAACTGCTGATCATGGACGGCAACGGTGAGCCGTATGATTTCTGGGAAAAACTGGAGCTGCGCGCTTATCACAATGGTCATGGCTACATGGAAGCAATCTTCGATCCGGGCGCTGCTGAACGCGATGAGGTTTCCAAAGCCCATTTCGAATGCCTGAGCGAAGCTTACGGCGCAGAAAGGGCACGCGAAATCATGGGCATGAACCGCCACAACACCGTAATTTACGGTAGCGGATCGCCTCACACCGTATTCATGCAATTTCGTGTTATCCGCCCGGTTTCCGTCGACAAAACCATGGTGGAAATTCAGACGTTCCGTCCAAAGGGCGCACCAGACGTGGTCTTTGATCGTGCATTGACCTATGCCAACGTCATCAACTCGCCGTCCTCGAACGTAATGCCAGATGACGTTGAAGTCTATGCACGCTGCCAAGAGGGGAATATGACCCGCGGAGGCAACTGGATCAGCATGCATCGCTATGTTGGTACCGACAAGATTCTGGAAGACGGTGCAGTTTCTACCAATGGCACTAGCGAATTGCCGATGCGCAATCAATTCGCTGCCTGGAAAAAATTCATGACTGGAACCATCATCGCCAAGGAGAGCGGCAATGTTGCTTGACCGTAATTTCAACGTAAACACGACCGACCTGACTCTCACGCTTGTCGAAGAAGCAACAGTACGTTCGATCGAACAATTCATCTACCGAGAGGCTCGCTTGCTCGATACCTGGAAGTTCTGGGAGTGGGACAAACTATTCACCGATGACGGCATGTACTGGGTGCCGCATAAGCACAATCAAGCCAACCCGTTTGACCACATCTCTCTGTTCTGGGAGAACAGGATGCTCCGGGAAACCCGTATCCGCCGGGTCGAGAATGTTCGCAACTGGTCACAACAACCTCAGACCCAAACCGCCCACTTGGTAGGTAACGTCTGCATCGAAGGTTTGGACGAGGATGACTGTCTGGTGGTCAGTGCCAGTTTCCAAGCAACCGAGTGGCGGCTTGATCAGCGTCAACTCGCAGGGCGCTACACCTACAAACTGATCGGCAATAAAGTCGATGGATGGAAGATCAAGCTGAAACGTGTCGACCTGGTCAACTGCAACGACGTCTTCGCCAACCTCGAGGTGTTCGTTTGATGGATCGGCCGGTCGTCATTGCGCTCCATTACCAGAACGACGTCCTGCACGCTGACGGTCGCATCAAGGTAGGTATGGACACCGACGGGGAAGGTCGGGCGAATCTCATCGCAGCTGCGGGGAAGCTTCTACGGGGCGCGCGAAAAAACGACTGGCCCATCATTCATGCCCGCGTCGCTTACTGCGGTAATTATTCTGACCTGATCGCCAACGCACCAATTCTCGAAAACGTGAGAAAAATCGGTGCGGTGATAGACGGGTCTTGGGGTGCAGAGTTTCTCGAGGTTTTGAGCCCCCATGAAAACGGCAATGAATACGTCGTTACGCACAAACGGATCAATGCGTTCTATGGCACTCATGCCGAGGCTTTGCTAACGATGCTTGGTGCTCGGACGTTGATCATTGCCGGCGTTGCCACTCACTCGGTCGTAGAAAGCACAGTTCGACATGCAGTGGACTGCGGTTACAAGGTGATGGTGCCGTCCGACGCTTGCTCGTCTGCAGATCCTTCAGCGCATCAGGCATCGCTTAATAGCATGAGCCTAATTGCACGAATCACCAGCGTCCGCCAATTGATGGAGTCATTGGTATGAGTCTTGAAGGCAAAGTTGCGATTGTTACCGGCAGCACTCAAGGTCTAGGCCTGGATATCGCTAAAGTTTTGCTCGCTCAGGGCGCCGAGGTGATGCTGGTAGGCAGAAATGCCGAAGCCGGTCGTCGATTGAGCGAGGAGTTGGGCCCGTGTGCGTCTTATACAGAGTGTGATGTTGAAAACGATGAAGACATTGATAGGTGTATTGATAACACCATCAATCAATTCGGCAAGATCGACATCCTCATCAATAATGCATGCATCTACGCAGACAACGGAATCGCTTCTTCCAGGGACGAATGGCACAAGAGTTTGAATGTCAACATTGTTTCTTCTGCGATGTTCGTCCAGAAGGTTTCCTCGCTTCTACGATCTGGGAGCACGATCATCAACATCACCAGCACCGGCGGCAAGTTCGGTGCCGCTGGCAGGGCGCTTTATCCTGCGTCCAAAGCAGCGATGCTGCAGTTGACCAAAAATTTTGCGGTTAGCCTCGCCCCCCAGGGTACCCGGGTACTCAGCGTATCACCGGCTTGGACTTGGTCACCGAGTGTTGCATCACTGACGAATAACGATATCGCTTTGGCCGACAAGGTCGGCGCGGATTTCCATCCTCTTGGCCGCGTAGGTCGGGGCGAGGAAATCGGGAACGTTGTGGCTTTCCTATGTAGCGCAGGCGCTTCCTGGATGACAGGCGTCGATGTGCCGGTTGATGGCGGCTTCTCGATCCTTGGGCCGGACCGGGGTTTGTCGCCAAAGGTCTGGTTCCAACTTCATTCTGAGTAATTCATTTTTAAGGGGCATTCCAGATGGGTGAGTTCGTTGCTATCCAAACTTTGGATAAACAAAATACCTTTCGCGGTTACCTTGCAGTACCCGCGAGCGGAAAAGGCCCTGGGCTGGTACTAGGCCAGGAAATTTTCGGTGTTAACGCCAACATGCGCGCCGTCGCCGACTTGTATGCAGAGGAAGGCTATGTTGTCCTCGTCCCCGATCTCTTCTGGAGGTTGGAGCGCGACGTAGACCTGGGCTACACGCAAGAAGACTTCACCAAGGCGATTGATCTGTTTCAACGCATGGATGTGGGCCGGGCCGTCGACGACATTGCTGCCAGCTTCGTCAAACTGGAAACACTCGACCAAGTCGAAGGCGACGGGTTGGGCTACGTGGGATTCTGCATGGGCGGGAAGTTGGCCTATCTGACGGCTACCCGGACGAAAGCAGCTTGCTCCGTTGGTTTTTATGGGATGGGCATAGAAAGCTACCTCGATGAAGCCAATCAAATATCGGGGCGCCTAGTCCTGCACTTTGCCGAAAACGACGTTTACTGCGATGCTGATGCGCGTGCTCATATCTCCACGGCGCTCAAGTCCAACAAGAGTGCCGAGGTCTACGTCTACCCCAATGTCGACCACGCTTTCGCTCGTGTTGGCAGCGAACACTTCGATAAACCAGCCGCGTTAATGGCGCACGAACGCACCATCGCAGCGCTCAAGCGCGAGATTGGTCCGCAATTCAACTTGTCCGAGCTTTGGGACGAGCATGTAAAGCACGAGTTCGATACCCGCGACGTTCCTGCCACCATGGCAACCATGGTCGCAGAACCTTATGTGAACCATATCCCGACCATGACTGGCGGCGTTGGCAATAAGCAACTGAGCCGGTTCTACCAACACCACTTCGTCCATGGTAATCCGCCGGACATGAAGCTGATCCCGCTGTCTCGGACGGTTGGCGCGCTGCAAATTGTTGATGAGTTCATCATGTGCTTTACGCATACAACCGAAATCGACTGGCTTCTCCCTAACGTTGCACCGACTGGAAAATACGTCGAAATCCCGATGCTTGGCGTGGTCAGGTTCCGTGGCGACAAGCTATACCACGAGCACATTTACTGGGACCAGGCGAGCCTGCTGGTACAGGTAGGCCTGCTGAACCCCGAAGGGCTTCCGATTGCAGGTGTGATCACAGCGCAGAAACTGCTTGACGAAACACTGCCATCAAACACATTGATGGCGAACTGGAAAAAAAGCGAAAAAATCTGAGGCTTGGTTTTTCGGCTTCATCTCTGATCAACGCTTAAAAGACTGAAATTTCTCTGCCGATACGCCCAGAGAAATTCAACCTGGGCAACCCTAGACTCAAAGGCGGGCTGTTATGACTGACTTGGCCACAACGCAACTAAAAACCTATCATCCCTATATCAACGGCAAATCCTGGGAAAGTGCTGATCAACCTGAGCAGGTTGTCGTCAATCCCTACAATCAACAGGCGCTGGCACTTGTAAAACTCGCGACTGCTGCAGACATCGATGTGGCTATCGCTGCGGCATATGAGGCGCAGAAAACCTGGGGTAAAACTCTGGCCAAGGAGCGTGAGGCTATCCTTTGCCGCGCTGCTGACATTATCGAGCGACGCCGCAGCGACATCGTAAATATCCTGATCCAAGAAGGAGGCAACGTCTTCGGAAAAGCCATGTTCGAATGTGATTATATGGTGAGTACCTTCCGGATCGCCGCTGGGCAAGCACGTGACGTTCGTGGCGAGACGATGCCTGCTGACGGACCGGGGCGTATTTCCATGTCCTTCCGGCAGCCGCTTGGCGTCATTGCAGGTGTAGGGCCGTTTAATGCCCCGTTGCTGCTGAACGGGAAAAAGCTGGCTCCTGCGCTCGCAGCAGGTAACGCGTTTTTGCTTAAGCCAGCTCCGCAGACTCCTCTTATCGGCTTGATGTTTGCCGAAATCCTCGAGGAAGCAGGGCTGCCGCCAGGCGTATTCAATGTCCTGCCGACCACAAACGAAGCATTAGGTGACAAATTCTTTTCTGAGAAACGAGTGAAGATGGTGACCTTCACTGGTTCAGCCAAAGTCGGCCAGTACCTTTCCGAACTGGCTGGTAAATTTCAAAAACGAATCGTGCTGGAGTTGGGTGGCAAAAGCCCGATCGTGATTCTCAAAGACGCAGATCTCGAATACGCGGTCCGTGCGGCGGCATTCGGCATTTTCTTCAACCAAGGTCAGGTCTGTATGGCCAACTCCCGGATCGTCGTTGAAGAGCCCATTTACGAGAAGTTCTGCAGCGCCTTCGCTGAAAAAGTTCGGACAATTCGTTGTGGGGATCCCACCGACCCTTCGACCATCATCGGTCCGCTTATCAATGCACGCCAATGTGAATTCATCAAAGGCCAGATCGATGATGCAGTGTCGAAAGGCGCTACGCTGCTGACAGGTGGTGAATACAGTAAAAACTTGTTCCAGCCTTCGGTACTGATAAACGTCGAACCTTCGATGGCAGTTTACAACGAGGAAACTTTTGGTCCTTTGGTTTCTATCTACAAGGCTAAAGACTACGAACATGCTCTTGAATTGGCCAATGACACTTCCTATGGCCTCTCGTCGGGCATCGTTACCAACGATCTGCAAAAAGCATTCGACTTTGCGCTGCGTGTTGAAGCAGGCTCCGTGCATATCAACGACAACTCGTTTGACGATGATCCGAATGCTCCTTTCGGCGGTTTCAAAGACAGCGGCCATGGTAAGGAAAACGGTCGCTATTCTGTCCAAGACATGACCGAACTCAAATGGGTAACCCTGCAGATGGGAGAACGTGCCTTCCCTATCTAATAACACCAATTGCCCTACCTCTTCAGTAGGGCAATTTCTTATGTGTAAGACCCGCCCTTCGGGCACTGCTTGCGTACAACAACAATAAAGAAAAGGCAGGCTATTGAGACCCGCTTACTTTCGAATTTCGGATGACATTCGATGTTTGGGTTTTTCCGTATCTGCCGTTCTGCTTTTGCCCCAAACTTATAAAGACGTTAACGGTAAAACCCATAACGGAGTGAGCACGATGGTCGAAACTAAAAAAAAGATTAGCGCACTGCTGTTTTGTACTGCACTACAAACGGCAGCAGAAGCTAATGCATACGAGCTGTATTCGTCAGACGAAGGGGCGTTGAATGCGGATGCCGAGTTGGCAGTCGGCATTTTTCATAGTCGCAAAAGTTATGGCCAGTCCAACACCACGACTGGCGGGAGTAAGGACTGGCAGGAGTCGTATGCAAAGTACGGCTTTAGCGGATGGGCCAGCACGGGCAAGGAATCACAGCGCGCATACGGTGCGCTTAACTGGTTATCAAGCGTGACTTTTGGTCAGGGTGATGCAGCTGGCTGGACTGATGGGACTGAGCGTACGACAAAAATTGAGGACGCTTACTTGGGTTGGAAATCAGGTGACAGCCTTTCGGCCTTGGGCAAGGACGGCCTGGACATTTCATTTGGTCGCCAGAACGTCATCATTGGTGACGGATTCCTTATCGCAGGCGACGCACTCAACATCGGGAAATCTTTTCTAGGGGGCTCTGTGAACCGTGGTGGAGCTTACTACCTCACGGGGCGCAAAGCCTTCGATGAAACGGCCGTACTCAAAATTGGAGGCGCACAGGACCTGCGTGGAGACCTTATGTGGCTCAAATCCGATAACCCTGCCCAAGGTAAAGCCGAGACCATCGCCGGCACGCTGGAAAACGTCACCGCTCTGGGGACCGTTGGGCTGACCTACCTGAAAGTAGTAGACACCGACCCTGCCTTCGACTTTTTGGACCGTGCTGGTACGAGGACAGTTTCTCTCAGAGGCCAAGGTAATCTGGGGAATCCAAACCTCTTACTCAGCGGCGAATACGCCAAGCAACATCGCAATGCACGAGACGAAAGAGCTTGGTACCTCGAGTCTGGCTGGAAGTTCTCCGAGGTGCCATGGCGTCCTACTGTGAGCTATCGATTCAGCCTTTTTTCAGAAGGATATGATCCGCTGTTCTATGGCAACGTCAGGGCGATAGGAACATGGTTTCAAGGTGAAGTCGCTAGTAATTACTCAGGCCCCTTCAGTACAAATACCCGCATCCACCAGCTTGGGCTGACGCTTACACCGGCGGACAGTGTAACCCTGGGTGTCCTCGCCTATCGTTTCGAAACGTTGAGTAAAACCGCAGGCGTATTCGAAAATCAGGATGGTAACGAACTAGACGTTTATGCGATGTGGCAGATGAATGAGCATCTGTCAGCCATTCCTCTGATCGGAATCTACAAGCCTGAAAAAGACATCGACAACGGCGGCTCTCAGCTAGACGACAGTCGTACCAATGTTTACGCACAACTTCTTTTTCAGGCCAAGTTCTAACTCTCGAACAACGCGCGCCCGGCACCTGCCGGGCAGCCGCAAGTGGATTAATGCCATTCCAAATACAGACGCCGCTTTACTAGACGGACGTCCATCACCACTCCCAAATTGGCGATCATGACTATGGCCCGAACATTGTCCATAAGGCTAAAAATCATCACCCTGGCAGGTGTGTCCATTGACCTGCCAAGAGATGTGCTGTTCGCAGACTCTATCAGGATTCAGGCGACATTGAGCAAGGCTCAGCGAGATGGAACCTTCGCTACTTTGTTGATCGCAGCCGTAGCCGGTCTGATAGGCATAATATTGCTCTGGCTCACAGCATCAGGTGTGACACGCCCCGTCAATAAGGTCGCCGGTATGCTCGAAGACATTGCAAGTGGCGAAGGCGATCTGACTCAGCGCCTGCACTACCCGCGGCACGACGAACTTGGCGCTTTAACGGGCAATTTCAACAAGTTCCTGGATAAGCTTCAGCCCATCGTCGCGGATATCAAAACCAGCATCACCAATGCGCGCGAGACGGCAGACGAGTCATCCCTGATCGCGCAAAAGACCAGTGAGGGGATGCAACTGCAAAATCGAGAGATCGAGCAGGTCGCAACCGCTTCAAACGAGATGAGCGCGACGGCGCATGAGGTCGCCGCAAGCGCCGCTGGCGCGGCATCCGCCGCGAAGAATGCCGAAGTTTCTGCACGAACCGGGAAGGACGTCATGACCCGCAGCACTCAAGGTATTAAGGCTCTGGCAGATGAGGTCGGGAAGGCGATCGCGCAGGTTGAGACCTTAGCCGAAACCAGTGAACAAATCGGCGTGATACTCAATGTCATCCGCAGCATTGCCGAACAGACCAATCTACTTGCACTCAATGCCGCAATCGAAGCCGCTCGCGCTGGCGAAAGCGGACGCGGGTTCGCAGTTGTGGCGGATGAGGTCCGCAGCCTTGCCAAGCGTACCCAGGACTCGGTTGAGGAAATTCGTCATGTTATTGAGCTCATCCATGGAAGCACTCGCGAAGTAGTGGCTACAATGCACTCCAGCCGGGACCAAGCGCAGGCGAACGCCGAACAGGTCGTTCAAGTGTCCCAGGCATTGGCGCAAATAAGCGATGCCGTCGGCGTGATCACCGAAATGAACCTCCAGATTGCAAGCGCGGCTGAAGAGCAAAGTGCCGTGGCAGAGGAAGTAAATCGGAACGTGGCGGCGATTAGTACAGTCACCGAACAACTGGCAGAACAGGCAACGGAGAGCGCCAGGGTAAGCGGCAAGCTGAACGCGTTGGCTAGCCATCAATGCGCCTGGTTGAGCAGTTCAAGGTGTGAGGCAGCTATGCTCTTGCAGTATGTGACTAACGAGTAAATTCTGAATTTTGTCATCGACTATCTCGATCTTGGCTATGTACTTTCGCCTTGAAGCGAATGGGTCAAGACCGATGCAGTCTATGGCCAAACCCATTGCAAATAGCCGGTCAGCGCGGGCACCGACCATAGCTACACCGTCGCCAAGGGCCAATACATTCAGGTGCTCGACGTTGCCGGACGGCAGTGCTCGGACTTCGTTGCCTTTGACCGCCGCGCATTTGGACCGGGGCATCGAGCTGCAGCTGGACCAGACCGTCACCCGCACCCTCAACGGCAGCGCGTACCCGGCACCAGGGTTGTTCGGCAAGTTCTTCGACCGACGCCTGCAACGCATGCTGGAAGTGGTGCAGGACACCGTCGGCCGCCACGACGCCTTCCCTCGCCTGGGCCGCCCGCTACTACGAAAGCCACGGTAATTTCGGGCACGACAACTGCAACGACAACCTTAGCCGCGTGCTGGCCGCCCACTGGGTTCAAGCGCGGGAAGGCTGCCCTGCGATCAACTTTTTCTTCAACACCGCCATCGATGCCCATCAGCAGATGACTTTGGATGAACTGTGGTCGCGGCCCGGCGATTACGTATTGCTCAAAGCGATGACCAACTTGGTGTGCGGCAGTTCGTCCTGCCGCGATGACATCGACCCGGCCAATGGCTAGGAGCCGACCGACATTCATATCCGCGTCCACAGCGAAAAGGAGCGCCTTGCCCTCGCCATGAGCACTCGTAGCACGGCCGACTCTCACAATCGCTTACAGCGCAAAAACCGTGCTACGAACGAGGCCAGCCGCCGCTACAGTTGTAATGCGCGTATCAGGAGCAGCCATGGTAGTCATCGCTGTCGTCCTCATGTACGAACACTTCGTCGGCTAACCGTCCTCAAGGTTACAAGGGAGATCTGAAGTTTGTGCATCCTAGACGAAACTGTCGAAATTACTCAGCGCAATCAGAGACTCGAATAACTTCACCTAAGTGAAGGACCCCATTTCCAATGCATTTCAAGTGTAACGCACAGAGCCGCGAGCAGCAAGTAACGAGCCCGCTGGGATTGAACTGTGAGTCGATCTCAGGAGACGGAATTTTTTTATTAAAGCTCGCGATTTCAAGAGAAGATTTTCGATGCTTTTTGATAACTTAGGTCATTGCTTTCGCTAGGCTATGAGCGCACTTGTGAAAAGCAGTCTGCTTATCGATTCGGTTCTGAGACTCTTGGAGGTCGGCTCGTAGGTGCCGGCGCGCACCCACATTGCTCGAAGGACAGTGCTCAAATTAATCAAAAAGATCATCAATTTTCTTCGGAGGATAATCTCGTTGGACGCCACCCTGTCGTTTAGAGAAAGCGTCCAAGCTCGGCTCTTACCGAGACTACGACTCAAGTGCGCGCACGCGTTCGCGGCGGTGCGGCTCGTTCAGCACTTCAGTTTGCTGTAGCGTGAAATCGAAGTCGATTTCTGCAAACCGGCCTACGACTCCGTACGCTGCCGCAGCGGTCTGGTCCTCACTGAAACGGATTTGCGCCACTAGCTCATCACGGGTGGCATACGCGAAATCGTCATAGAGGTACTTATCGCCTGCCAAATTGATCTGGGTAGTAAGATGCCGATGGCCGGCCGCCGAGATGAAGAAGTCAATATGCGCTGGGCGCTGACCGTGGCGTCCCAGTTAATCGAGCAGTTGCTGGGTCGGACCGACTGGTGGGCAGCCGTATTCCGATGGCACGATACTGCGGAAGCGATAAAGGCCATCGACATTTGTAACAATGCGTCGGCGGAGGTTGAATTCCGACTGGCTCGGGCCAAAGTACGAGTAAGTGCCACCGGTATTGGCCTGCCAAACATCGACTATCGCGCCCGCCAACGGTTTTTCGTCGACATCCACCATCCGCCCTTTCATGAACAGTGGGGTGCCTGGGTCGGTACCATCGTCCAGCCGTGCTTCCACGTCGCATCTGCTGGTCCACGATAAGGGCGGCAAGGTGCGCTACCTACCCATGCACCCGGTCGCACCAGACTGTATCCATCCTTAACTAGAGCGCTCAGGATATGTGTTGGCCAACCCTAAAGCGCCGTTGTTTGTACTCTTGCGGCACTGGCCCAAAGGTCTTGTAGTAACAGCCAACGGCATCTAAACCCTGGTGGGGGCCTACGCGAAGAAAGCAGGCATCCAGGTTGAGGGGCTAGGCGTACACGGCTTACGTGCGACGGCGGCCACCAATGCCCTGGAGCACGAGGCGGATCTTGCCAAGGTCCAGGCTTGGTTGGGCCATACCAATATCAGCACGACCAGGCTCTACGATCGGCGGCAGAACCGGCCGGAGGATTCACCTACTTATAAGGTGAAATGTTGATAGGTCTGCCATGGAAACGCTGCACAGATAGCGCTGCCAGCGCTTGGCCTGGCAGCGGCGTTCGGCAACCTTTATTGAGCAGCAGTAATTGCCGCAAGCAGTTTTTTACCGCCCGCATTAGCGTCGGCCTTCGTGTCAGTCAAAAAATTCGTAACCACGTCAAACACGGCGCCCTGAACGGCTTGGGAGGTCGACATATTGAACGCCATACTCGGTGTAAGGGTGCCCGATCGCTCCGCCTCAGCAAAGTCCTTGGCCGAAGCCTGAGCGCAGCTATCAAACTTACTCATGTCCAAGCCCTTGATTACAGGAATGGAACCTTTGTTCTGGTTGAACGTGTATTGAAAGTCCGGCTCAAGCGCAACCTTGGCCAGATCATTGCGCGCAGCTATGTTACCCGGCGTGTTGTTATTTTCAGCAGGCTTGAACATGGCCAACGAGTCTATGGTGTAGCTGTATGAGCCTTGGGAGCCTGGGAAGGGCACACATTCGTAGTCAGTACCGGCATGCTTACCTGCTGCAGTCCATTCACTTTTGGCCCAGTCACCCATGATCTGCATACCTGCTTTACCGTTGATGACCTTGGCCGTTTCCAGGTTCCAGTCCTGACCGGAGCCGTTCGGGTCCAGATACCCTTGGACCTTGCGCAATGCGGCAAATACTTCAGCCATTTTCGGCCCGGTCAACGTGTCAGCATCCATGTCGATAAAGGCTTTCTTGAAGCCGTCAGCGCCCATAATGCTTACGACAAGATTTTCAAAAATCGTGGTGTCCTGCCAAGCCTGGCCACCGTGCGCGATGGCAATGAACCCCGCGGCCTTGAGTTTATCGCCGGCGGCGTAAAGCTCCTCAAGCGTAGCGGGCGCTTTGATCACACCGGCTTGTTTGAGCACGGCAGGATTAATCCATAGCCAATTGATACGGTGGATATTGACCGGCACCGCGACGTAGTGCCCGTCGTACTTCATGTTATCGGCCACCGCCTTGGGCAGCAGATCGTCCCAGTGATTGGCCCTTGCGACATCGTCAATACTGGTCAGCAAATTCAGCTTACCCCACTCCTGAATGTCTGGTCCCTTGATTTGGGCAGCCGAGGGAGGGTTACCTGAAACTGCGCGAGTCTTCAAGACCGTCATCGCCGCACCGCCGCCGCCCCCCGCTACGGCACCGTCCTTCCAGGTAAAGCCATCGTTTTCAATGATTTTCCTGAGCACATCCACTGATTTGGCTTCCCCCCCGGACGTCCAATAGTGCACGACCTCAACGGTTCCCTTGCTCTCGGCAGCCTGGACGACGGCGGGGAGCAGTGAAACCAGCGAAATAATCGAAGCGAGGCGGGTGAGTCGGTTCATAGCGTTACCTTTATTGTTTTTTGTGTGGTGTTGTAGCTTGCCTGGGGGAAACCGGTGTCGCTTATTCAAGCCCTAGCCCTGCACGGCCAATGGCATTCAGCCCTTCTTGAGTGAACCGATCTTTCCAGGATTTTTCGTAGTCCTCACGTGGGAAGTCATCGGGGGATGCCCCCCGTTCAAAAGCGCGAAACACGTCGTGAGCGTAGCGCTGGTTCTTGGGACACATCGGCGCTGCGGGTACATACATGACATTGCCCCAGCCTTGCTGGTTTTCGACCGGTGCAACACTATGAATTACATCGCAATGCCACCATACCGAATCCCCGGCCCGCACGTCGGGGATGGGCGTAAGCCCTTCTACCAGAAGTGGGTGCCATTTTGGGGACACCGGAAGCACCTTGCCCGGCACAACACCGCACAACTCATCTTCAGGCACGTCGTCGAGCAATGGCCTGAGTAGCATGTAGGCCATTGCTTTAGGGATTGGCAAGGTGTGCAAAACTCCTTGATCAGCCCCCATGTCAGAAAGGGCAGTCCACCCTTGGAAGGTACGGAATGCGGAACATTTGACCGTATCCTCGTAAGCATACTCATCCACCTCTGTGCGGAAGGCGGCGTCCCAAGGATCGTATGAAGCAAATTCATTGCTGTAGATCTTGTCGAACACTTTTAGGTAAGCAGGATGCAGCCACCGCTCCAGTGCACCGGAGTCGGTATGCGGGCCCAACCCTTTGGAGGTGGTTCCCGGCGGACGGCGGCGAACGCGATCAGGGTAGAGTGCGTTGACGTCCGGATTGAACCACTCCTGCCCCTGTGAGTTTGTCTTCCATAAACGGTTCAAAAACGACTGGGCTTTGCCCATGCGTTCATCCTGACGTAATTCCATCTGGGCCTTGGACCAATAGATAGGGAAGATCTCAGGCCGGGAGGCGTCCAGGTTGCCAAAAAATTGATCGACAGGACCTCTATAAACGCGGTCGAATTCATTCCTGTCCAGGTAATCCAAAAGGTCCTTTTCCCATGCCAGTACTTGATCCCTAGGAAAATGGTTTTTGATGACCATGCAGCCTCGGCGCTTGATGTGCGCTATCTGCGCCTCGGTAACTCTCCCTTGAGCAATATCCTCGAAGTCAAGTACTGGCCATCCTGACCCCGTCCTGGCCTCTTGGTCCTTGATTGAGGCGATCTCTGCGCGAATAAAATCACTGACCTCGGCAAACAACGCGTCTAGGTCGCCGATCTGGGACCGTAGTGCGCGCTTCATCCTGATGATGCTATCTCTGTAATCTTCTGGAAGGACAGCAGATTCAAAAGATTGATACTTGCTCATGATAGGACCTGTTTTTTGTTTTTCACACAGGTATAGAAGCACTTCCAGCTGCGTCACCGGCAGTGTCAATTGAGGCGAGTTCCAATACTATTGTGGCGTTGTAGCCTTGCAGACTGAAGCAATAAGCCTATCGGGCACACGGGTTCCTACAGAAATGGTGGCTATGCTGTCGGCGGAATTCCGAGGGTGTCAGCCCCTTAAGCGCTTTGAATTGGCGATTGAACAGCGCCTGCGAGGAGTAGCCAACCCGTTCGGCAATAAGAGAAATAGTTAAATTACCCTGCATCAGGAGCGCGCATGCATGGCCAATTCGTAAGCGCACAATATAATCCAGCGCAGTACAGCGCGTGTGCTTGCGAAACATCCGATGAAATGCCGAGACGCTGACGCATGCCATCGCTGCCAAATCGGGGATGCTGACCATGGTGGCGTAGTTCAGGTGCAGAAATTCCAGTACCCGATGAATACGATCGTCTTCTACAACCTTTTGGCAGGAGTGCATAGGTTGCGCAGGAAGAATCTGGGTAGCGTGGTTATCTTGGACCAATGTATTTAGCACGATGAGCAAGAACACTAGCCGTTCGGCAGGCTCCTGAGTCACCATCGCCTCGATCATTGGCCGTACTTGGCGTGATGCCCCTTCGCTAAACATAAGTGCGTTTTGAGCCGCAATCAGTAATGGGCGGATCGGGCCCATTTCAGGAAGCAAGCTCACCAGAGACTCAGCCCAGGCTTCAGAAAACCAGATCACCAGGGCGGTATGCGGTTGTCCTGTTCGGATCCGCTCAGAGGATGACCAGCTATGCGGAACATTTGGCCCTACCAAGACGAGATCGCCATCGTCGTAGCTGGCAACATTGCTGCTAATGTAACGATGACCTCGGCTGTTCAAGGTGAGCGTCAGCTCGTATTCAGGGTGATGGTGCCATTCGAAAGGAATGGCATGATCCAGCCTCCTGTTCAGGAATGTCCAGGAAGCATTAGCTTGGGTAGGCACTTTCTCAAAACTGGCTTTCATAGCGTATACTGCTCAATCAGTGTCCCCGCACGCCAGGATCTTATCAAAAATGCTTCGCACCGTAATGTCCTTTTGAACAAGCTTTGTCGAGGTGCCAGCATCTGAGCTTGTTGTGTCACATTATTTTTTACCAATCGGTAATATTGCCATCCGTGGCGATTCACATGGCGGCTATTAATGCTAAGTACGCTTAGAGACTACGCTTTCGTCAGTCTTGAAATGAATGCTCGGGCGCTGGAAACGTACCGGCAGCAACATCAGAAGCAAACGCCTGGGCGGCCTCCTGCAGTACGCCGCGCACATCAGCGTATTGTTTGACGAACCTCGGTAAACGTCCTCCCCGCAAGCCGGCCATGTCTTGCCATACCAGCACCTGGGCGTCGCACTCATTGCCGGCACCGATTCCCACAGTAGGGATACCTACCGCATGGGTGATTTTAGCGGCCACCTGGCTAGGCACCATTTCAATGAGCAGCCCGAAAGCTCCCGCTGACTCGAACGCGCGAGCGGTATTAATCAGCCGCTGAGCACCATCGCCACGCCCTTGTACCCGGAATCCTCCCAACTGATGCTCTGCCTGCGGCGTGAAACCGATATGAGCCATGACAGGGATGCCAGAAGACACGAGCTTTTCGACCTGGGGCATGATCTCAACGCCACCTTCAAGCTTTACCGCATGCGCTCCGCCTTCTTTCATAAAGCGCACCGCTGTGTGAAAACACTGCTCTGCACAAGCCTGGTAGGAGCCAAAAGGCAGGTCAGCGATAACGAGTGCCCTGTGTGTGGATCGGGTGACAGCCCGGACCAGAGGAATCATCTCATCAACCGTCACGGTCAGGGTAGAGTCGTAACCGAAGACGTTGTTGGAGGCCGAATCGCCGACCAGGAGAACCGGAATCCCGGCTGCATCGAAAATCTTGGCGGTGTACATGTCGTAGGCGGTCAACATTGCCCACCGTTGACCATTTTTCTTCATCTGCATCAGATGGGGAATTCTGATCCGGGGACCGCTAGCTGAATTGCTGCTGGTACCGTAGGGTAAGGTCTGTTCACTCATATTCATACCTTTTAGGCTAAGGACTGCTCAATGAGCAGAAGGAGGCCCACCACGATCATGGCTCCTCCGGAAAAATGGTTCACCAGCAAGGCACCACGCGGGCGAGCACGGAGTATCACTTCGGAGCCGAAACCGACCAAGAGGTAAATCACAGCGCAGCTGAAGGTATGCACCAGACCTAACATGACCATCTGTGCGGGGACAGGCCACGACGAATCCGGCTCCGTAAACTGTGGAAGCAGCGCCAGAAACAGCAAAAACACCTTCGGGTTCAGCCCGCTGATACAAGCTCCCTTGATAGCCCAGCGTAGACCCGAGCCCATGTCATCCGCTCCGGCCTCGGGAACGGACGGATGGCGAAGCACGTTTATGCCAAGCCAGATCAGGTAGCAGGCCCCCACCAAAGTCATTGCCATCATGACCCTCGGGAAGCTTGCGACAAGCCCTCCAACGCCCGCCGCAACGATCACCGTTGTCATTAAATGCCCACTTAAAAGGCCCGCTACAGCCGGCACAACGACACGACCCCGCATCCCGGCTGCGATGGCATAAGCCCAGTCCGCACCCGGAGTGATGACGAAGAGAAACGACACAGCCCAGAAAGCCGCAAAGGTACTAAAGCTCATCCTGTCTTCCGAGAAAAACCTCCCATCTGCCAACGCGGCGATGGCGAGTTCGTGCCGAAAGAATATCGAGAATAAACGGGTATTTTATTTTAACATTCGGCGTCTAACGCATGGGTATCGGGAGATTTCTCTCTGTGGATAGGCTCGATAGAAATATTCTTGCTGAGTTACAAAAGGATGGCCGTCTGTCTCTCACTGATCTGGGCGAAAGGGTAGGGCTAAGCCTTTCTCCGTGTCACCGTCGCGTGCGGGCCTTGGAGGAATCTGGAGCAATTCGTGGTTACAGGGCCCAGCTGGATACTGCGGTCCTTGGGCTCAATTTTTCAGCATTGGTTTTCGCCACTTTGCGCGAAGGCAATCAGGAAGCGGTGGCGGCGTTCGAAGCCGCGCTTATCGACATAGCAGAAGTGGTTAATGCGCAGCGCCTGTTCGGCGAGCCTGATTACCTCCTGCACGTCGTAGCGCGGGATCTGCCAGCCTTTCAGAAATTGTACGACGATGGCTTATCAAGGCTCCCAAACGTCCAGCGGCTAACGTCTACCCTTGTAATGAAGCACGTCATTTCAGAGCGTGGACTGCCACTGTAAACCTGAATTTCAAAGGCAGCCTTAGGCCAGGCTTTGGCACGTAGAAGCGCTAAATATAGGTTATCGGTCGTAACCAACGAGTCAGGTTTCCAAAATGCTATTCGATGCAACACGGAGAGGAATGAAGCTGGAGGGGCAGGACCGTCGATCACTAGATGGGTATATGGGGGTCACACCCTGATACGTTCGACTTCGCTCAGACTGATTTCGTCGCTTCGACGATCGTAGTTCTGCGTGGTACGGGTTGAAGAGTGATTCGCCATGGCTGCCGCGCTTTCCAGCGTACCGCCATTTTTCAGGTAAGCCGTGATTCCTGTTGCCCGAAAAGTATGGTTGCCAATACGTGTATGAATGCCGGCAGCTGTTGCGCGGCGGCGTACCATGAGGTAGGCGCTCGGCTGGGGAAGGGCGGTCCTGCTAAATTGCTTAGTGCCTCGCGCTATCGTTCTGAACAAAGGGCCTTTACCGTCCAGGTCAATACCGGTCCCCACCAGTTAGGTGTGCGGATACTCTTCCGGGAGTGATGGCAAGGCATTGTGTATTGCTTGCCACCTTTCTCCCGCAACCGAACCCATAGCCGGCGGTTCTGCGTATAGACGTCATCAAACTTCATAGCCAGCGCAGCACCAATGCGTGCAAAACGAGAAAACCATCAGCCCTATTGTGGTGGTCAACTGATCCCGGACACTGCGTTAAGTTTTTCCTCAGCGACCCCAGGTGCTAACCCGGCATTGAACTGATGCGGTCGCTGACAGTTGTACTACTGGATCAGATACCGACCGATATCCTGCTTCGCCAGCGCAGCGCTCATGTAGCCCACCATCGGTATCCATTCAGTTTTCAAGCTACGGAACAGCCGCTCCATCGGAGCATTGTCAAGGCAGTTACCACGCCGGCTCATGCTTTGTTTGAAGCGATATCGCCAGAGCCTCTGGCGGAACGCTCGGCTCCCATATTGGCTGCCCTGATCACTGTGAAACAACACATTCTGCGGCCGGTCACGTTGCTCGTAAGCCATGTCCAACGCCTTGATTACCAAGTCAGCGTCAGGGTTGGGTGAGAATGCTCAGCCCACAACCCGGCGCGCACATAGGTCGATAACGGGGGCCAGATAATGCCAGCGGCCTTTGGCCCAAATGTACGTAATATCACCGCACCAGACCTGATTAGGGGACGCGACAGCAAACTCACGATTCAGCACATTCGGGATATCAGGTCGCTCTACGGTGGCCTTTTTGTAGGCATGGGAGCCCGGTTTCTTGCTGATCAAGTTCATCTCGCGCATCAACCTGCGTACCTTGAACCGCCCAATTTGCAGACCGTCCGCTTTCATCATCAACATGATGCTGCGGCTACCCGCAGCGCTTCGGCTTTGCGTGAATAACTCGTTCACACGGCTGCCCAAATACACCCGTTAAGCGTCCGGAGTTCGACGTCTACGGCAGTATGCGTAGCAGCAGGATCGAGTGACTTCAAAGACCGAGCACAAAAAATCAACTGGCTCCTCCGAGCGCAATTGATCGATTAACGCAAGCGCTCGTGTTCCTCGGCCATCAAGAGCGCGGTAGCCTTTTTTTAAATCGATTTCTCTCGTTTCAAGCGGTTGATTCGGGCTTCCAGTTCCTGGATTTTCTGCTGCTCGGGTGTCAGCGCTTTGCTGGTCGGTGTGACACCGCCTCGTTCCTGCTGGAGCTGGTTGACCCACCGGCGCAGGGCCGATTTTACCAACCCGAGCGACTGGGCTGCATTGGTGTGGCTATAGCCCTGGTCAAGCACCAGGCTGGCAGCTTCGCGCTTGAATTCAGGGGTGAAGGTACGTCGTTGTCTGCTCATCAAACACCTCTATGTGGCGATCATTTTCGCCTAAAAAGTTGTCCGGGGTTAGTAGACCACTACAGTTGGACGGCTCAACGTCGCGCCGCGTTGTCTTTCTCTCAAGCCTGCTAGAGATGAAAGCTCCTCCAATTAAAACAACGTGCCCGTTCGTTCAAAGCTTCAACAGGCAGTTGTTCGACTGACGTCGACGCTGCTTAAACTCCGTTCAGATCAGTTGATCGCAGAAGGTGTATTGGCCGGACTCATACAATTTTCCAGCGATGGAGGTGCATTAGTAAAGAAAACTATCTCTGATTTGGATGGAATTAGTGGTGAGAAAATAGGTTATCAAGAGTTTTTAGCCGGCAGCGTCAAAAAATCGTTTTGGGGGAGGGGAGGGGTAATGAGCGAGCTAATGGTTCACCAGGAGGGAAACGAACGTCGATTGACTGCCGCCGAGTTCCAGCACCTGGCCACGGTACCAGCGGCGGTCGAATGGTTTGCCAATATTGATAACCCGCGCACGCGTCGGGCGTACCAAAACGACCTGGAAGACTTCTGTTCCTTTATAGGGCTGGCCACAGCGGAAGATTTTCGGGCGGTGAACCGTGCCCACGTTCTCGCCTGGCGTGCCCAGCTGGAAAAACGCGGCCTGGCCGGGGCTACCATCCGGCGCAAACTGGCCGCGCTGGCCAGCCTGTTCGACCACCTCTTGGAATGCAACGCCGTTGCCGGTGGAAACCCCGTGCATGGCGTCAAACGGCCCAGAATCGAAACCAACGAAGGCAAGACCCCAGCGCTGGGCGATCACCAAGCCAAAGCACTGTTGGAAGCACCGGACGTGGCCACGCTGAAAGGGCTGCGCGACCGCGCCCTGCTCGCGGTATTGCTGTACCACGGGCTGCGCCGGGAGGAAGCGGCGCAGCTGACGGTGAGCGATATCCTGGAACGCCGCGGCATCAAGCATTTGCTAGTCCACGGCAAAGGCGGCAAGGTGCGGTACCTGCCGTTGCACCCGGTGGCCGCGGACCGCATCCATGACTACCTGGAGCGTTCCGGGCATCACCTGGTCGCGCCGAAAGGCCCGCTTTTCCTACCCCTGCGCGGTCCTGTTGACCGAGGCGGCATCACGGCGGATGGCATCTATAAGCTAGTCGAAGCCTATGCAAAAAAAGCCCGCATCAAGGTAGACGGCCTGGGCGTGCATGGCCTGCGCGCTACGGCGGCCACCAATGCCCTGGAGCATGAGGCAGACATTGCCAAGGTCCAGGCGTGGCTCGGCCATGCCAACATCAGCACGACTCGGATCTATGATCGGCGGCAGAACCGGCCTGAGGATTCACCGACGTACAAGGTGAAATACTGAAGGGCCCAAGCCCCGTTTGGCATAATGCTGGCCCTTCGATCAACCTGGCGGCAGAGAGACCGGCTTGCCTAAATTCCATGTAGATTCAATCCAGACCTGGCCGCCGTTTGAATACGATGGCAAGCCATACGATTTGAGCCATCTGGACTGCCATGAAGTCGTGTTCAAGACTCACCAGGGTGAAATCCGCTTTGTGGTGACCTACGGCCTGCACTGCTTCACCAAGGACGGCACCGAGCACAATATTTCCTTCAGTTATGCAGACGGTCGCCATAGCCAAGCGGTGTGCCTGGAGCGGTACGCTGCCTCAAAACAGCTGCGCCGTATCATCGAACAGCTCGACCAGGGCGCGTTGCTCTACCACCAGGAAGGCGAACGGTTTTTCACCCTGCATGTCCAAAACAACCTGAATGGGGTCATCGAACCCTACAAGGTCTGCCTGGCCGTGTTTCGGGAATACCGCGTGCTACGCATACACGTTACCAGCGCCTATTTCGCGCGCACAGGCGAAGGTGCTCCGGGGGTGCCGGTCAACAAAAAAGGCTTCAGTATTTTCAAGGTTGCCCTGGACACGCAGAAAAAGCCCAAAGGGCAGTATCCGAAGGAAGTGAGGAACCGGCACACGCCGTGAGAGAAAGGCGACCCCCCCTTAAAGAGGGGGTCTCAGCCGCCGCGTTGCGCGCATTGCGACGGGGCAGGACGTTGTTACCTCGCCATGGGCGAACTGAGCAAGCTCAGCAACGGGGCGCGATCCGAAGATCCCTGTAACCACCCTTGCGCGCCACGTGTGCGCTTAATGATTATGTCATAGCTGACAGCCCCGTCAACAGGCTAGGGGTTGACCTTCGCCCCGCTAGGCTTAGCAAGGAATCGCCGCAAACCTTCTGCTCCCTAGGCTTCGAACCCTCCCATCCTTTGATTACCCTGATGCTGCAGGGCGGTAGAGCCCATTGGGAGTCAAAGTTAGGATTGAGGCCAACTTAGCTTCCTAAGACCAAGTATTTTCACTCGGACCGTTTCATAGAAACTCGAAGCTAATCGGGTTTTTGTTCTTACAACAGCTAATTTTTCGTCATCACCTGACACATCAATTCCGATCGTCTTAAAAACCCTGGATAGCTCCAAATCAGCTTCGTCCGGAGGAAGCAGAATAGACGGGTCTTTCTTTGCGCGATCTTCGAGGGTTGCAATATTATCAACCAAAGAGTTTTGTTCTTTAGCCAACTCGTTACTAATATTTTCTACGACACCTTTCAGATATTCGTAGTCAGCACTAGAAAGAACGACTTTTGCTTTAGACATTTCAAAATGCTCCATTAAACATACAGCAGCATCCACCTTTAACAGGTTATCCCCCAAAGAGCCAGCGTTGCGCCGCTTGGCTGGCGGCACCATAAGCCCTGAGCAAAATGGAGAAATATAAACTAGATCTTGTATTAAATCATCTCGATTACGGAGGTAAATTTCGGCATTCAATTTCTTAAGGCTCTCTGTCGCCGTTAGCAGCTTCTCATTTGTAGTGACCAGCTCAGCTTCACGCCTAGCGATGGCTTCCTCTAAAGCCGCAGTTTTGTATAACGGGATAACCGTAAAATATAAGGCGCCTATAGTAAGCGCAAAAAATCCAAATTGAGATATATGGCTAAGCCGGCCTAACCATAAATCTATATTTGATTCAGAGCCATAAGTTGAATTTTTTGCCACGACTTTATTCCTAAATATTTACTAACACGGTTTATTTGTCGGGAAAACTGAACGATTAGTAAGCTTTTAGACAGCCCATTCCATAATTTTAGTGCGCCGCGATCCGTAGATCGCGCAGCTACAGATGTCTAGCTTCCCACGAAGCGCTCTACGCGCGTTATGGCGATTAGACAGTTAGGCTCGGCTAAAGCTTTTGCTTTTTAATCCCCGGAGGTAATGCCTCTACCCATTCAAGCTTGCCTACTGGTACAGAGATAACCGTAGAATCTTTATAAAGGATACAGAATTGGGTGGAACACTCAACTACTTTCCAGCGCTCAGGAGATTCGCCGGATGGCGTACGTAGCATCAACCACGGTGCATTAAGATATCCATCCTCAACATCTTTACGCGCGGCATCTTTCCCAACATCCCTGAAAGGATTAATCATAAGCATAATCGACAATATGGTAAATATCAACATGCCCAGCGCAGCATAGAGCGCGAGAATAACAGAAAAGCTATTAATAATCGAAGCCCGAAAAAGCGGTGACCGATTAATTAAGACTTTCTTCCCCACCCTATTTGTTGGAATTTTTGCTGAAGCGTAGTGGTGAAACACAGTATAGACAATAACCCCCAGCAAAATAAGGAGCAAGGTTATAATAAAAACCTTAATTGAGCTTTTAGAAAGCGTATTAAGGATGCCTATGGTTAACTTAAACCACGCAATCGTTCCATAGAAACCAGCATCACTTGATGCCACTGGATACATGGTCGTTTCCTGATTTAAATATGATAAATAACCGTCATGATAAGACCGACCATTCAGTGAAAAAACCCAAGAAGATATGAGCAATAACACTGTGCCTATGGCTGCGAGATCTACTAAGGTTCGCCATCCTTTCTTACTTTCTTTAACTGCATTAATTACTTCGTTTGAATTGTCAATCATCGTACATCCTTGCCGGTTTCTTCAGATAAGAGCAGTCAACGGTTGCTATTAGAAAACATCAATTAACGGATCCTTATAGCCCAAAGCAGGTCAACCCGCGTGGTGTAGCTCTGGCCATCAGCTCGCGGCGCATCCCCAGTCCGCGCTATGGGGTGGAGGAAGACGTGGCCATGGGGATGACTCTTAACTGTATGAATTTACAGTATTACAGCCAAATCCCGTACGGCAAGATTTTTTCGGTCCAGCCGTCGTCTGGCGTCTGCAAACCGGACACACCCCTCAAAAGGGATGCTGCTCAGTCAAGCCGCTGAAGGCTGACGGCACGGCTGCTTGAGCCCGAAGTTATACATATGCTTTATCAAATATGCGAAAGTTCGTATATTCGATTTTTCGTATACGACAGCGATTTCTGGAGGACGTATGGCCCCGCCCATGACCCCCACGGCACTGTTCAAGTGCCTGGCGGATGACACCCGTACCAAAATCACCTTGCTGATCGTGAGCCAGGGCGAGCTGTGTGTCTGTGAGCTCACCGCCGCGCTCGACCTGAACCAGCCGAAAATTTCCCGCCACCTAGCCCTGCTGCGTTCGGCCGGCTTGCTGATGGACCGCCGTCAGGGCCAATGGGTGTACTACCGCCTGCATCCCAAGTTGCCCGCGTGGGTCACCGCCGTGCTTAAAGACGTGGTGGACGCTAACCAGCAGTGGTTGGAAACCGAGGCCAAACGCCTTTGCGGCATGAACGACCGTCCCGTCAACCAGGCCGTGTGCAGCTGAATCACGTCCCAACCGAGTGACCCCAATGCTGACTGCCGTACTGATTTTCATAGCCACCATCGTGCTTGTCATCTGGCAACCCCGGGGGCTGGGCGTGGGCTGGGGCGCAACGTTTGGTGCCGTGCTGGCCCTGCTGACCGGTGTGGTCAGCGTGGGCGACATCCCCCAGGTGTGGCACATCGTCTGGAATGCCACCGCGACCTTTATCGCGGTCATCATCATCAGCCTGCTGCTGGATGAGGCCGGCTTTTTCGAATGGGCCGCGTTGCATGTCGCGCGCTGGGGAGGCGGCAGCACACGCAAGCTGTTTGCGTTCATCATTCTCTTGGGCGCCGCAGTATCGGCCCTGTTTGCCAATGACGGCGCCGCGTTGATCCTCACCCCGATCGTCATCGCGATGCTCCTGGCGTTGCGCTTTTCCCCTGCAGCCACCCTGGCCTTTGTCATGGCAGCCGGTTTTATCGCAGACACGGCGAGCTTGCCGCTGGTGGTGTCGAACCTGGTCAACATCGTCTCGGCGGACTACTTCAACATCGGTTTCAGCGAGTACGCCTCGATCATGGTCCCGGTGAACCTGGTGAGCGTGGCGGCGACCTTGCTGATGCTGCTGTGGTTCTTCCGCAAGGAGTTGCCCAACACCTACGACCTGGCGCAGCTGCATCACCCTGATGAGGCGATCCGCGACCGACCAACGTTCATGGCCGGCTGGTGGGTCTTGGCGGTGCTGTTGATCGGCTTCTTCGTGATCGAGCCGCTGGGCGTGCCGATCAGTGCCATCGCAGCGGTGTGCGCCTTCGTGTTGTATGTGATCGCGGCCCGAGGTCACGCGATCAACACCGGCAAGGTGCTCAAGGGCGCACCCTGGCAGGTGGTGATTTTCTCCCTGGGCATGTACCTGGTGATCTACGGCTTGAAAAACGCGGGCCTGACCGACTACATCGCGCACCTGCTCAACGTCTTTGCCGGCTACGGCCTCTGGGGCGCATCGCTGGGCACCGGGCTGCTGACCGCCTTCCTGTCCTCGATCATGAACAACATGCCCACGGTGCTGGTCGGCGCCTTGTCCATCCATGCCGCCGAGGTCGATGGCGTGGTCCAGCAGGCCATGGTGTACGCCAACATCATCGGCTGCGACC
>NZ_JAAMQU010000001.1 GCF_013522925.1 Pseudomonas japonica
CGCCCAGCCCCCCCAGCAACGGCACTACCGCACTGCCATCTTCGGCGACCGCCAGCACGGGCGGCTCGCTGCCTTTTTCGTCGAGAACACTGGCCAGCGTGCGAATCACGATACCCGCGGCGCACAACGCAACGATCCCGGTGCCGTCCCGGTAGAGCGCCCGCAGGGTGTCGCCGAACGACGAATAGGTGACATCAGCGGCCTCTGCGCGGCCCTGCAAGCCAAACACTTTCGAGTTCGGCAGCAAGGCCTGGATACGGCGTGCCACCGGGAGCGCCGAGGCGCCAAGCACCACGATTGCCGTGGCAAGCGCGCCGCTCATCCCTGCCACCGTTCGCCGGGCACGACCACCAGGGAGAAATACGGCGATGACATCGGATCTACCTCGGCAAGAGGAACGATTTTCTGGTTGGCCATGGTGGCGCGCTCCACGTAAAGCGCACGGCGGTCCAGCCCCAGCTCCGTGAGCACCTGCCGCACTTTGGGCAAGTTACGGCCAAGCTTCATGATCACCGCGGCTTCAGCATCGGCCAGGCGCCGCTTGAGCTCCTCGGCCGGGAGCACGCCGGACAACACCGACAGGCTTTGATTGCGGTACACCAACGGCGCGCCCAGTACCGCCGCCCCGCCAAGCATCGAGCACACGCCGGGGATTACTTCGGTGGAGTAGCGTTCGGCCAGGCGATCGTGAAGGTACATGTACGAGCCATAGAACATCGGATCGCCCTCGCAGATCACCGCCACGTCGCGCCCGGCGTCCAGGTGCGCCGCCACTTCGACACTGGCCTGATCGTAGAAGTCAGCGATCACCTGCTCATAGGACAGCGGCGCTGGCAGCACTTCGGTGGTTACCGGGTATACCAGCGGCAACAGTGTCTGGGCGGGTTGCAGATGGCTTTCGATGATGCCGAATGCGTTGCCCTTCTTGCCCTTCGCCACGAAATAAGCCACCACCGGCGCCTCCCGCAGCAAGCGGAGCGCCTTCACCGTGATCAGCTCCGGGTCTCCGGGCCCTACACCCAGCCCGTACAGACGACCACCTGCCATCACTCCACCTCCGTGGCGAGTGCATTCACCGCGGCGGCAGCCATGGCGCTACCGCCGCGCCGCCCGTTGACTACCACGAACGGCACACCACGGCTGTCCGCCGCCAGCATCGCCTTGGATTCGGCAGCCCCGACGAAGCCCACCGGGAAGCCAAGAATCAATGCAGGGCGGGGGGCACCGGCGTCGAGCATTTCAAGCAGATAAAACAACGCGGTGGGGGCGTTACCGATTACCACCACGCTGCCTTCCAGCCACGGGCGCCAGAGCTCGAGCGCCACGGCAGAACGGGTATTCCCTTCTTCAAGCGCCATCGCGGGAACACGTTCATCCTTCAGGGTGCAGATGACCGGGTTGTTCGCCGGCAATCGCGCGCGCGTGACGCCCTCGGCTACCATGTGCGCATCGCAGAGGATGGGCGCCCCCGCAGCCAGGGCACGGCGGCCTGCAAGCCCGGCCCCGGGGGAAAACTGCAGCTCTTGCACCACGTCCACCATGCCGCAGGCATGGATGACCCGCACGGCTAGTTTTTCCAGGTCGGCAGGGATATGGGTCAGGTCCGCTTCGGCCCGAATGGTGGCGAACGAATTGCGATAAATCGCCTGGCCGTCGCGAATGTAATCAATCATTAAATGTGCTCCGTGAGCAGGCAGCGATCTGCGTCGCTGCGTCTTGCAAGGTGAGATCGCTCCCCTGAAGCCGGCCAAAGCCTGGCGCCGAAGGGTCGCGGAAAAAGAGGTCGTAACGGCCTGTCCCTGTGGCCAACAGGGTGGCCGGCGCCACCGAGGCTTGCGCGCAGGACCGGGCACAGCCGCTCAAGTGAACGGGAACGGCCTGGCCCAGCAGGTCCGCCAGCCGCCGTGCGTCGCCCTTGGTATCAGCCAGGGCCCGATTGCAGCCCGCCGACCCCGTGCAGGCGACCAGGCTAGCCAAGGGCTCTGCGCCACTGATCAGCAAGCCCAACGCCTGTGCTTGCGCTTGCAAATGATGCGCTGAAGCCAACATGACGTGCGGCACCAGCAGCCCCTGCCAGGGCGTGAGCCGTAGTTCACCTTCGGCCATTTCTTCCGTAAGGCCGGCCAGCGCAGCCAGTGCATCGGCCGGCAACCGCCCAAGTGCCGGCGCGATACCCACTGCCACCCGCCCGACCTGCTGCTGCGCATGCACGCCAAGCACCGGCGGCACACGTCGCTTGGGGACGGAAGGTAAGGTGCCCGGCGCGAAAGACACAGGCAACCCCTCCAACAGGGCCTGGGCTGGGCAGGTACTCAGCAGTTCCCGCAGCCGACCGGGCGCCGGGCCCGCCAGTTCGAGAAAACGGTCCAGTACGCTCAGCAGCAAGGTTAACCCTTGATCGGCCGGCACCGCGGCAACCGGGTTGGCGCCCCCGATTTCACCGGCCAGCCCAAGCGCCAGATGGAGCGTGCCCTTGATCCACAGGGGTGACAGCCACACATCATGGTGATGATGCAGCTCTGCCAGGGCCTCGCCCCCATCGAGCTGAATGGCGAACTTGGGCGACAGCTGGTGATAGCGCGGGGTCTGCTCCAACGTTTGCAGCAGGGCGCTGGCCAAAGGGCGAATATCCAGTGCGGCGGCAGGGTCCAACCCCGCCATGGGGCTGAGCATGAGATTGCGCACGTCGTCGGCGGCCGGTGAAGCGGGGCCCAGCCCGGCGGCCAAAAGGTCCTCGATCAGCGCCGCCTGGTGGGCGGGCTCGATACCGCGCAACTGAACGTTCGCCCGATTGGTGATATCCACCGCGCCGTTGCCGTACCTTCGCGCGGCGTGCGCCACGGCCCGGGCTGCGCTGGCGGTGAGTACACCACCTGGCAGCTTGATTCGACACAGGCCCCCGTCCCGGGCGGCAACGATACGCAGCAGCCCGGGGCAGGCTGAAGTTCGCGGCGGTGCAGGAGGCGTAGGGGCCGGCAATGGCTCGTTCAAAAGATCACCCGGCAATCGTCAAAAGGCACTTCTGAGCAGAAGTGCGCGGTATTATGCCTGCTTTGGCCGACAGCATGAAAATCCAGCCTGTCGGATTACCCATGAGGATGCTTCATGTTGCCCTGGCTGACCATTGTCGGGATTGGCGAAGACGGCTATCCAGGCCTCGGCAAGCCAGCCCGGCAGGCCTTGCGCGGCGCCAGCCTGATCATCGGCGCGCCGCGCCAGCTCGCCTTGCTGCCCGCCTGCCTGAGCGCCGAACGGCTACCGTGGCCAAAGCCGTTTTCCCTGACGCCGGTACTGGAGCGCCGTGGCCAACCCATGTGCGTACTGGCCAGCGGCGATCCGATGTTCCACGGTGTGGGTACCAGCCTCGCTCGGGCCTTGCCAGACGAAGCCCTCACGGTCTTCCCCGCCCCGTCCTCGGTATCGCTGGCTGCGGCGCGTCTGGGCTGGTCGCTGCCTGAAACCCAGGTTGTTTCGCTGGTCGCTCGGCCGCCCGCTTTGCTGAACCGCCACCTGTACGATGGCGCGCGCTTGCTGGTGCTAAGCAATGACGGGCACACCCCGAGCGTAGTCGGCGCGCTGCTGTGCGCAGCAGGTTTCGACGCTTCCACACTGCACGTATTCGAGCATCTCGGCGGGCCGAACGAACAGCGTCAGTGCCTCAAGGCCGACCAGTGGCAAGGTCGGCCGGCGGCGGACCTCAACGTGATCGCACTGGAATTGGTCGCGGGCCCTGGCGCGCAGCCTTTGAGCTACCTCTGTGGCCTGCCGGATACAGCCTTCGAGCACGACGGCCAATTGACCAAGCGCGACGTGCGTGCGCTCACCCTCGGCCGCCTCGCGCCACAGCCAGGGCAGTTGCTTTGGGACGTGGGCGCAGGGTGCGGGTCCATCGGCATCGAATGGATGCGTGCCCACCCTACGTGTCGCGCCATTGCCGTGGAAGCGGACAGCAGCCGCCAAGGCCTGATCGAGCGCAATCGGGATGCGTTGGGTGTACCCGGTTTGCAATTGGTGCCTGGTCGCGCCCCTGAAGCACTCGAAGGCCTGCCGCGGCCGGATGCGATCTTCATTGGCGGCGGCGTTACGGTGGAGGGTGTGCTGAGCCGCTGCTGGGCCGCGCTCAAACCCGGCGGCCGGTTGGTAGCCAATGCCGTTACGCTGGAAAGCGAGATGGCGCTGTTCCACTGGCAAACCGCTCACGGTGGCGAACTGGTGCGCACGCAAATCGCCCAGGCGCGGCCGCTGGGCAACTTCCACACCTGGCGGCAAGCGCTTCCTATCACCCTTCTGGACGTGGTCAAGGCCGCCGATGCGTGACGAAACCGCCGAGCAACCTGCCCCCCTGCGTAGCGGGCTGACCACGGGCACCTGCGCTACCGCAACCAGCCTGGCGGCAGCCACGCTATTGCTGGGCGGCGCGGTCAATGATGCGGTGGAAGTCACGCTTCCCAAAGGGCGCATCGTGACGCTTCGGCTGGAATTCTGCCGCGTCGTGGCCCAGGGCACGGCAGAAGCTGGCACCGTCAAGGATGCCGGTGATGACCCTGATGTGACGCACGGAGCACTGGTGCACGCCCAGGTGCGGCTCACGGAAACGCCGGGCGTCGCGTTCAAGGCCGGCGAAGGCGTGGGCACTGTCACGCGCCCGGGCCTGGTGCTTGGCGTTGGAGAGCCCGCCATCAACCCTGTACCGCGACAAATGATGACAGCCCACCTCGGCCAACTCGCTGCGGCTTACGGTTACGGCGGGGGGTTTGAGGTCACGCTCGGCGTGGAGCACGGCGCGGCACTGGCCCTCAAGACCATGAACCCCCGCCTTGGGATCGTGGGCGGGCTGTCGATTCTCGGCACCAGCGGCATCGTGCGGCCGTTCTCGTGTGCGGCCTATATCGCCTCCATACATCAAGGCATCGACGTGGCCCATACCAATGGCTACGACCACATCGCGGCCTGCACTGGAAACGCCAGTGAGGACACCATCCGCCGCCTCTATGGCTTGCCCGATATCGCCCTGATAGAAATGGGCGACTTCGTGGGCGCCGTGCTCAAGCATCTGCGCAAGGTACCGGTGGCCCGGCTGAGCTTGTGCGGAGGCTTTGGCAAGATCAGCAAACTCGCCGCCGGCCATATGGACCTGCACAGCCGCCATTCGGCGATCGACCTGCCGAAACTTGCCGGGTGGGCCGTCAGCCTTGGCGCGGACGAACACCTGCAAGCGCAGATCCACAGTGCCAATACCAGCCAGCAGGCCCTGGCCCAGGCGCTGGCCGTGAATATACCGCTAGGTGACGAAGTGTGCCGTCAGGCATTGGCGTTCGCGCGCAGCGTGGTGCCGGCCACGGTGGAGGTGGAAGTGATTGCCATCGATCGCCAGGGTGGTGTGGTGGGCCGCGCCGGGGGGCCCTGGTGATGCGTGTACTGTTGCTGGGCGGTGTGACCGAAAGCCTGCGCGTGGCACGCGAACTGGGCCCGCAGCATGTGTACAGCCTGGCGGGCATCGGCCGGGTACCCACCGACCTGCGCTGCGCGGTACGGGTGGGCGGCTACGGAGGCGCGGAAGGGCTGGCAGCGTATATTCGCGCCGAGGGTATCAGCCTGCTGGTCGATGCCACCCACCCCTACGCGGCCCGGATGAGCCATAACGCGGCAACGGCCGCCCGGCTGGCCGGTATCCCCTGCTGGGCCTTGCGCCGCCCGGGCTGGCATCCTCAAGAGGGTGATAACTGGCGCGAAGTGAAGGACTGGGCAGCCCTGACAGCTGCCTTGCATGACTTCCACCGGCCATTCTTCACCCTCGGCCGGGAACCCTTGGCTCACTTGAACGAGATACCCCCTCACCAACACTGGACCCTGCGCTGCCTGGACCCACACCCCGGGAATGCTCGCTGCGAAGTCATCGGTGCCCGCGGGCCTTTCCATTTCGACGACGAGCGCCAGCTGTTCGCCCACGGGGGCTTCGATGTAGTGATCAGCAAAAACAGCGGCAGCGGGGCCACAGAGCCCAAACTGCAGGTGGCCCGAGAGCGGCAACTGCCGGTGTTGATGCTGGCCCGGCCCGAGCTGCCTGCCGTGGACCGCGAGTTCCATAGCACCGAGGCGTTGATCGAAGCAATACGGTAACACTTCCACTTTTTACTTCTGCCGGGGGTTCTGGCTAAATACCGGCCATCTTCCCCCCTGCCTCGGACGCTGCACATGCCCTTCCTTCGGCGCTCGCTGCCCTGCTTCTTCGCGCTGGCCCTTGCCTTGTTCGGCAACCTGGCAGGCGCCGAGGATTACCGCATTGGCGACCTGCAGGTAGTTGCGCCATGGTCCCAGCAGCTCCCCCCGAACGCACCGACGGTCGCGGTTTACTTCGTTATCCGCAATACGGGCATGAGTGACGACCGCCTCACCGGCGTGATGTCCCCACTGGCAGCCGAAGCTCAACTCCATGAGCACATCGGCGCCGATGGCATGATGAAGATGCAACAGGTCGACGGCATGATCATTCCCGCCGCGGGCCAGGTACGCTTCGCGCCCATGGGCAACCATGTGATGCTGCTGGGCCTGGGCGATCGAAGCCAACTGGTAGAGGGCGGCCGTTTTCCATTGACCCTGCATTTTGAAAAAGCCGGCGATGTGGAAGTCCAGGTGCAGGTGCTTGCCGATCCTCCTGAGGGCGCTGGCATGCACCAGCACGGCGGCTGATGCGCATCCAGCCTCATAGCCGCCCGGGGGCATGGATCAGCCTCTTCGCGATGCTGATGATATTCATCGGGCCGTTGATATCCCAAGCCATGCCAATGAACCATGGCGGCAATGCTTCGATGCAAACCAGCATGCCTGCCCATGCCGGCATGGTCATGAGCGACGCCGGGGAACACTGCCAGGCCCAGGCCGGGCAAACGGGCGACAAGCAACTTCATCCGCTGTGGGAGCGATGCGGCTATTGCAGCCTGTTCTTCCATTGCCCGGCGTTGCCTCAAACGTTGCAGTTCCAGGCTGACGCCGCCCCCGCCCACACCACCCGGCTGCTTGTTCAGGCCCGCCAGGGCCATGGCCTGCAACCGGTATTCCCAGGCGCACGCACCCGCGCGCCACCGCCTTTCCCTTACGCCTGACCTTCGCATCACGCGCCAAAGCCGGCTGCCGTATTACGGCAACCCTGGCGCGTGCCTGACTGCTCATCGCTTTGGGAAAACCATGCCTGCCTTTTCTTTCGTATTGCGCCCCGCTCCGCGCTCCGCGGCGCTGCTGATCGGCGCCCTTGCAAGCCCAACGGCCCTGGCCGCTGAAGACGTTCGCCCCGGTCGCCAGGACGACGTGGAGCTTGCGCCCACCGTGGTCACCGCCGTGGCGCCGGTATCCCCCCTCACCATCACTACCGACCCGAAGGCGCCTCGCCAACCCCTCCCCGCCACCGACGGCGCCGACTACCTGAAGACCATTCCAGGCTTCAGCGCCATTCGCAACGGCGGCAGCAACGGCGACCCTGTGCTGCGCGGCATGTTCGGCTCGCGCCTGAACATCCTCGCCAATGGCGGGCAGATCGTAGGCGCCTGCCCCGGGCGGATGGACGCGCCCACGGCCTATATCTCACCCCAGAGCTACGACCGCCTCGTGGTGGTCAAGGGGCCCCAGAGCGTGCAGTGGGGGCCAGGCGCTTCGGCGGGCACTGTGCGATTCGAACGGGACCCGGAAACCTTCACCGAGCCAGGCGCCCGGGGCGAGGCAAGCCTGCTGGCGGGCTCCAACGGCCGCTTCGAGCGCCGCCTGGACACGGCTGCGGGCAACCGTGAGGCGTATGCCCGTTTCATCGCCAACGATGCCCAGGCCGACGACTATCAGGCCGGCAACGGGGACACCGTTCCTTCGCGCTGGCGCAAATGGAACGGCGACCTCGCCCTCGGCTTCACCCCAAGCGAAGATACCCTCGTCGAGTTATCCGCCGGCAAGGGCGATGGAGAAGCCCGTTACGCCGGCCGCGGCATGGACGGCGCCAGCTTCAAGCGCGAAAGCCTGGGCCTGCGCCTGGAGCAACACGGGCTGGGGGAAGTGCTTCAAAGCCTGGAAGCGCAGTTCTATTACAACTATGCCGACCATGTGATGGACAACTACAGCCTGCGCACCCCACCGGCAGGCGGGATGATGGCAGGCCCCTATGCCAGCAACGTGGACAGGCGCACCCTCGGCGGTCGCCTTAAAGCCACCTGGGAATGGCAAACCGTGGACCTGGTGACCGGAGTAGACGGACAAACCAGCGAGCACCGCAAGCGCTCGGCCATGGGCGAAGGCGCCTATGCCAACGTACCCCGTGCGCGGGATGCAGTGATGAATAACCTGGGCGCCTTCACCGAGCTGACCTGGCATGCAACCGAGCGCGACCGCTGGATTGGCGGCGCTCGGCTGGATCACGCCACGGCCAGGGACTACCGCGCAACCCTGGGCTCCGGCATGGCTTTGCGCCCCAACCCCACGGCCAACGAAACCCGTAGCGACACGTTACCCAGCGGCTTCGTGCGCTTCGAACATGACCTGCAGGGCCTGCCTGTCACCGCCTACGCCGGTGTTGGCCATACCCAACGTTTCCCCGATTACTGGGAATTGTATTCCCCCACCAGTGGGCCAGCGGGAAGCGCCAACGCTTTCGACGGTATCCGCCCGGAAAAAACCACCCAGCTGGACACCGGGCTGCAATACAAGGGCGAGCACGTGGAGGCGTGGCTATCGGCCTACGCAGGGCATGTAACGGACTACATCCTGTTCGACTACACCGCAGGGCAGTCTGCCGCCCGAAACGTGAGCGCACGTATCGCCGGTGGGGAGGCAGGCACCGCCTGGCACCTCGATGAACATTGGAAGGCCGACGTGACGGTCGCGTATGCCTGGGGCGAAAACCGCAGCGATGGCCGGCCCCTGGCGCAAATGCCGCCGCTGGATACTCGCCTGGGCCTCAGCTACCAGCGGGAGCGCTGGAGCGCCGGCGCACTGTGGCGAGTGGTGAGCGCTCAGCACCGCACCGACCCGGGCCACGGCAATGTGGTGGGCAAGGACTACCGGGACACCCCCGGCTTCGGGGTGTTTTCACTCAATGGCGCCGTGCGGCTGAGCTCGCATCTGAAAGTCAGCGCCGGCGTGGACAACCTCTTCGGCAAGGACTACGCCGAGCACCTGAACCTGGCGGGCAATGCGGGCTTCGGCTACCCCGGGGATGCCACCGAAGCCATACGCGAACCGGGGCGCACGCTCTGGACCCAAGTTGACCTGACCTTCTGAGCCTCGAGGCACGATCATGCGCACTTCCTTTTATAACCTGGCCTGGCGCTGGCATTTCTACGCAGGCTTGCTCGTTGCCCCGGTGATGATCCTGCTGGCCGTCACCGGCATCATCTACCTGTTCAAACCCCAGCTCGACCCGCTCATGTACCCGCACCTGCTTCAGGTAGAGGTGCAGGAGAAGGCGCTTTCGGCTGACGCTCAACTGGCCCGGGTGCAGGAAACCTACCCTGGCGCCATCGTCGACCAGTACCTGCCGCCCGCCACCCCGGACAGCAGCGCCCAGTTCGTGCTGCAGGTGAATGGCGCCACGCTCGACCTGTTCATCAACCCGTACACGGGCCAGGTGCTGGGCACACAGCATGGCCTGTACAACCTGCAGGCCATCGCGCGGGCGCTGCACGGCGAGCTGATGGTGGGCAAGGTAGGCGACGCCGTGGTCGAGCTTGCCGCCGGCTGGGGAATCGTCCTGGTGGTGTCCGGGCTTTACCTGTGGTGGCCTCGAGGCAATGGTGCTGCCGGCGTACTCTGGCCGCGCCTGCGCAGCCGCGGCCGCACGTTCTGGCGGGACCTGCACGCGGTGGTCGGCTTCTGGGGCTCGCTGGGGCTGTTGTTCATGCTGCTCACGGGCATGACCTGGACAGGTATCTGGGGCAAACAGTACGCCGAGCTGTGGAATCGCTTCCCGACTGGGATGTTCAGTGAGGTACCGCTGTCGGACGTGAAAGCCCGTACCCTCAACGACGCCGCCCGGCAAACGGTACCGTGGGCTTTGGAAACCACGCCGATGCCCATGAGCGGCGGCGCTCATGCCGAGCATATGGGCCATGCTGGCGCGAACAGCGGGCCCGCCGCACCGCAGGTGGGCTTGCAGGGCGTGGTCGAAACCGCCGAACGCGCAGGCGTGCACCCGGGTTACAGCATTACCCTGCCCAAAACCGGCACAGGGGTGTACACCGTTGCAGTGTTTGCCGACGACCCGCGCAACGATGCCACGCTGCACATCGACCAGTACACAGGCCAGGTGCTGGTTGATGTGCGCTACGCACAATACGGCCTGCTGGCCCGCGCCACCGAGCTGGCAGTGATGCTGCACGAAGGCAAGATGTTCGGGCTGGCCAACCAGCTGATCGTGCTGGTGGTGTGCCTGATGGTACTGCTGGGGTCGGTGAGTGGCCTGGTGATCTGGTGGAAGCGCCGGCCAGCCAAAGGCCTGGGCGTACCACCGCTGCGTCACGGCCTGCCCCTGTGGAAAACCGCTGTGGCGGTGATGATCGCGCTGGGGTTGGCCTTCCCGCTCGTGGGCGCTTCGCTGTTGGCGGTCGCGGTACTTGAGTACGGCGTTCTGCGGTGGATGCGTAAGGTGCCGGAAACGGCATAACCCTCCAAACCGCCTGCACAGGCACCAGAACAGGGCGCGCGAATGCACCAGCGCCCTGTCCAGGCCCTTCCCTGGCGCAACGCCAGGGTTGACCACCCCGTCAACTTCCGCGCTGGCGGGCCGTTCCGTTCTTCCGGCACACCCCTTGCAATGGTCCGTTCAGGAGCACGCCGTCTGCCCATACCAAAAAACCAAAGCACTGGAGATAGCACATGAAGCGCCGCAGTTTGCTAAAGGCTTTTACCCTCTCGGCTTCCGTTGCCGCGATGGGCTTGACCTGGACTGTCCAGGCCGCGGAAACCATCAAGGTTGGCATTCTGCATTCGCTGTCCGGAACCATGGCCATCTCCGAAACCTCGCTCAAAGACATGGCCTTGATGACCATCGACGAGATCAACAAGGCAGGCGGGGTGAACGGCAAGCAATTGGAGCCTGTAGTGGTAGACCCAGCGTCCAACTGGCCGCTGTTCGCTGAAAAAGGCCGCCAGTTGCTTACCCAGGACAAGGTAGCGGTAGTGTTTGGCTGCTGGACGTCTGTATCGCGCAAATCGGTACTCCCGGTGTTCGAAGAGCTCAACGGCCTGCTGTTCTACCCCGTCCAGTACGAGGGTGAAGAAATGAGCCCTAACGTGTTCTACACCGGCGCCGCACCTAACCAGCAGGCCATCCCGGCGGTCGAGTACCTGATGAGCGAAGACGGCGGCGCGGCCAAGCGCTTCTTCCTGCTGGGCACCGACTACGTGTACCCACGCACCACCAACAAGATTCTGCGCGCCTTCCTGCATTCCAAAGGGGTGGCCGACAAAGACATCGAAGAGGTGTACACGCCCTTTGGCCACAGCGATTACCAAACCATCGTGGCGAACATCAAGAAGTTCTCCGCCGGTGGCAAAACCGCTGTGATCTCTACCGTCAACGGCGACTCCAACGTGCCGTTCTACAAGGAACTGGCCAACCAGGGCCTGGAAGCGACCGACGTACCGGTGGTGGCTTTCTCCGTGGGTGAGGAAGAACTGCGCGGCATCGACACCAAGCCGCTGGTGGGCAACCTGGCCGCCTGGAACTACTTCGAATCCGTCGAGAACGACGTGAACAAGAAGTTCGTGGCCGACTGGAAAGCCTACGCCAAGGCGCACAACCTGCCGAACGCCGACACCGTTGTGACCAACGACCCAATGGAAGCCACCTACGTAGGCATCCATATGTGGGCGCAGGCGGTCGAGAAAGCCAAATCCACTGATGTGGACAAGGTGCGCGAAGCCATGGCCGGGCAGACCTTCAAGGCGCCATCGGGCTTTACCCTCACCATGGACAAGACCAACCACCACCTGCACAAGCCGGTGATGATCGGCGAGATCGAAGACAACGGTCAGTTCAACGTGGTGTGGCAGACCAAGGAGCCGATCCGCGCCCAGCCGTGGAGCCCGTACATCCCTGGCAACGACAAGAAGCCTGACCACCCGGTGAAGAGCAACTGATCCACCGCCTTCATGGCCCCGAAGGGTTCCCGAAGGGTTCGCGGCCCTGCCTGCCCGGCAGGTGCCGCCAAGGCGCGAGGAATAGCCTGATGCACATCAACCGACTGATAGTACTGCTCACCCTGCTGCTACCGCTGGCCGCCCACGCCAGTGATGCCGGTGACTTCGTTGCCGCCGATGCCTCGGGCCAGGCGCGACTGCTGGAAACCTGGGCGGCACAGCCTGTCCCTGAGCGCCTGCCCCTGTTACAGGCGGTGCAGGAAGGGCGGCTGGCCGCTGACAACGAAAAACACCCATTCATCGAAACCGACGGCAAGATGGTAGGCGTGGATGTGCCCACCCCCGTCGACGAACCGCGAAAACTGCGGCTGAATAACCGCTTGCGAGGCTTGGTAAACAACACCCTCGCCAGCCACCAGTTACTGTCCAATGACGATGCCGTGCGGCTGGCCGCTGCCCAGCAGCTGCAACGCAGCGCCCTGCCCGCTCAGGTCGGCACACTGCAGCATCAGTTTGAAGGCGAAAAGAACGTAGGCATCAAGGCCGCGCTGGGCCTGGCGCTGGCCAACCTTCAACTCACCGACCCTTCGCCGGACGTTCGGCTGCGGGCTGTTCGGTTACTTGGAGAGACGGGCGACCCGGTCGCCCGTACGCGCCTGGAAGCATTGCTCGCGCCCGACGTGGAGCCCGACGCCGCCGTGCGCACCGCCGCTCAGACCAGCCTGGTACAGGTGAACCGCCAGCTCATGGTCGGCGAACTGCTTGGCCAGGCGTTCAGCGGCTTGTCCCTGGGCTCGATCCTGCTGCTGGCCGCCCTCGGCTTGGCAATCACCTTCGGCCTGCTGGGCGTGATCAACATGGCCCACGGCGAGATGCTGATGCTGGGGGCCTATACCACCTATGTGGTGCAGTCGGCGATCCAGCACTATGCCCCGGCTGCGCTGGCCTGGTACCCGCTACTGGCCTTGCCGGTAGCGTTCTTCGTTACCGCCTGCATCGGCATGGCCTTGGAGCGTACGGTGATTCGTCACCTCTATGGCCGCCCGCTGGAAACCCTGCTGGCCACCTGGGGTATCAGCCTGATCCTGATCCAGCTCATCCGCGTGGTGTTCGGCGCACAGAACGTCGAAGTGGCTAACCCGGCCTGGTTGTCCGGCGGCATTCAGGTGCTGCCTAACCTTGTGTTGCCGTACAACCGCATCGTGATCATCGGCTTCTCGCTGTTCGTGGTGGGCCTCACCTGGCTATTGCTGAACAAAACCCGCCTTGGCCTGAACGTGCGCGCCGTCACCCAGAACCGCAACATGGCCGCCTGCTGCGGTGTGCCTACCGGCCGGGTAGACATGCTCGCCTTCGGCCTGGGCTCCGGCATTGCAGGCCTGGGCGGCGTTGCGTTGAGCCAGATCGGTAACGTAGGCCCTGACCTGGGCCAGAGCTACATCATCGACTCCTTCCTGGTGGTGGTGCTCGGCGGCGTAGGCCAATTGGCCGGCAGCATCTGCGCTGCCTTCGGGCTGGGCATTGCCAACAAGTTTCTCGAACCACAGATCGGCGCGGTGCTGGGCAAGATCCTTATCCTGGCGCTGATCATCCTGTTCATCCAGAAACGCCCACAAGGGCTGTTCGCACTGAAAGGGCGGGTGATCGACTGATGAATCAACCTTTGATGGTTACCGTCGCGCGCAAGGCCGGGCCTCGTGTATCGATTGCCGTGGGCGCGGTGGTGGTGCTGGTTCTGCTGGCATTGCCACTGTTGTCGTTGCTGCCTGAAACCAACAGCCTGCAAGTGTCGGCCTACACACTTACCCTGGTGGGCAAGATCCTCTGCTACGCCATCGTGGCCCTCGCGCTGGACCTGGTGTGGGGCTACGCCGGCCTGTTGTCCCTGGGCCACGGCTTGTTCTTCGCCCTGGGCGGGTATGCGATGGGCATGTACCTGATGCGCGAAGCCGCGGGTGACGGCCTGCCCGCGTTCATGACGTTCCTGTCGTGGACCGAGCTGCCGTGGTACTGGGCCGGCACGCAGCACTTCCTCTGGGCCATGTGCCTTGTGGTGCTGGCGCCGGGGCTGCTGGCGCTGGTGTTCGGCTTCTTCGCGTTCCGTTCGCGGATCAAGGGCGTGTACTTTTCGATCATGACCCAGGCCCTTACCTTTGCTGGCATGTTGCTGTTCTTCCGCAACGAAACCGGTTTTGGCGGCAACAACGGCTTTACCAACTTCCGCACGCTGCTTGGGTTTTCGGTCACCTCCCAAGGCACCCGGGCGGTGCTGTTTCTGCTGACGGTCGCGCTATTGCTGGCCAGCCTGTTCCTGGGCTGGCGCCTGGCGAAAAGCAAGTTCGGGCGGATCCTTACCGCCCTGCGCGACGCCGAGAACCGCCTGATGTTCTGCGGCTACGATCCGCGCGGCTTCAAGCTGTTCGTGTGGGTGCTCAGCGCCGTGCTGTGCGGGCTGGCCGGCGCGCTGTACGTGCCGCAGGTGGGCATCATCAACCCTAGCGAAATGTCACCCACCAACTCTATCGAAGCCGCTGTATGGGTGGCGCTGGGTGGGCGTGGCACCTTGATCGGGCCACTGCTCGGGGCCGGCCTGGTCAATGGCATGAAAAGCTGGTTCACAGTGGCCTTTCCCGAATACTGGCTGTTCTTCCTTGGGGCGCTGTTCATCGTGGTCACCCTGTACCTGCCCAAAGGCGTGATCGGCCTGCTGAACAAGCGAGGTGAATCATGAGAATCACCCCTACGCCCGACTTCATGCTCGAACCCGCGCTGGACCCGAACCAGGACGCCGGCACCAGCCGCGATGCCATTGGCCTGGGCGGGGTCAGTGCGGGCGGCCTGGACACCCGCCACGGGACCATCCTCACCCTGGAAGACATCAGTGTGAGCTTCGATGGCTTCAAGGCGCTGAACAACTTGAACCTGTACATCGGCGTAGGTGAGCTGCGCTGCATCATTGGCCCCAACGGCGCCGGCAAAACCACCATGATGGATGTGATCACCGGTAAAACCCGGCCCACCGCCGGCGGGGCCTGGTTCGGTGAAACCCTGGACCTCACCCGCATGAGCGAAGTGCAGATCGCCCAGGCGGGGATTGGCCGCAAATTCCAGAAACCCACCGTATTTGAAGCACTGACCGTGTTCGAGAACCTGGAGCTGGCGCAGAAGGCGGACAAGTCGGTGTGGGCCAGCCTCAAGGCGCGGCTCAAGGGTGAGCAACGGGACCATATCGAGGAGATTCTCGAGACCATCCGCCTTACGGCTTCGGCTTCGCGCCCGGCCGGGTTGCTGTCTCACGGGCAGAAGCAATTCCTGGAGATCGGCATGTTGCTGATGCAGGATCCGCAGCTACTGTTGCTGGACGAACCCGTGGCGGGCATGACCGACGCCGAAACCGAGTTCACCGCCGAGCTGTTCAAGACCCTGGCCGGCCAGCGCTCGCTGATGGTGGTGGAGCACGACATGGGCTTTGTGGGTACCATCGCCGACCACGTGACCGTGCTGCACCAAGGCAGCGTACTCGCTGAAGGCTCGCTGGAAGAAGTGCAGGCCCACGAGCGGGTGATCGAGGTTTACCTGGGCCGCTGACGCCCAGGAGCCCTGTAGGAAGCGGGCGAAGCTCGCGAACGATTTGCTCATTTTCGCGAGCTTCGCTCACTCCTACCAAGGATGTGCCGAACCAAAGGAATAACAACATGCTCCAGGTCGAAACGCTTCATCAGTACTACGGCGGCAGCCACATCCTGCGGGGCCTTTCGTTCGAGGCGCGGGTGGGTGAAGTCACCTGCCTGCTCGGACGCAACGGCGTGGGCAAAACCACCTTGCTTCGTTGCCTGATGGGCCTGTTGCCGGCCAAGGAAGGGCAGGTACGCTGGGAAGGCAAGCCGATCACCGGGTTCAAGCCACACCAGCGCGTGCACGCCGGTATCGCCTACGTGCCGCAGGGCCGGGAAATCTTCCCGCGGCTTACGGTGGAAGAAAACCTGCTGATGGGCCTGTCCCGGTTCCCGGCGCGTGAAGCCAAGGAAGTACCCGGTTTCATCTATGAGCTGTTTCCCGTGTTGCTCGAAATGAAGCACCGCCGCGGCGGTGACCTGTCCGGCGGGCAGCAGCAACAGCTGGCGATCGGCCGTGCCTTGGCCAGCCGGCCACGGCTGCTGATTCTGGATGAGCCCACCGAAGGGATTCAGCCCTCGGTGATCAAGGAAATCGGTGCGGTCATTCGTAAACTGGCCGCGCGTGGGGATATGGCCATTCTGCTGGTGGAGCAATTCTATGACTTTGCCGCCGAGCTCGCCGACCACTACATGGTCATGGCGCGGGGCGAGATCATTCGCGAAGGGCGTGGCGCCGACATGGAAGCTGACGGCGTGCGCGGCCTGGTAACCATCTGACTGAACCGACCATGAACCTACCTGTTAACCCTGCCTTGTTCGTTCCTAGCTGGCATGCCGAGCTGGACCTTGCCTATGCGCGTGACGGCGACGCCACCCGGCCTGTCCGCCGTCGCCACCTGGGCCCGCTGCGGGTGCAGAAACACCTGTACCCCGAGGGGCCTCAGGTGTGCCAACACATTATCGTTCACCCGCCAGCAGGCATCGCGGGCGGAGATCGCCTGGCCGTGTCCGCCAGTGTAGGCGAAAGCGCCTGGGCACAACTCACCAGCCCTGGCGCCGCCAAGTGGTACCGCGCCGACAGCGCGGCCCGGCAAACCCTGGAGCTGCATGCCAGCGCTGGGGCCACACTGGAATGGCTGCCTCAGGAAACCATCGTGTTCAGTGGGGCACAGGCCCAGCTGGAGACCCACATCAACCTCGAAGGCGACGCTCGCCTGTGCTACTGGGACGTGGTCGCGCTCGGCCGGCCCGCCAGTGGCGAGGCCTTCGCCTCTGGGTACGTCCAGACGGCGCTGGATATCCGCCGAAACGGCGAGCTTATCTGGCATGAGCGCCAGCGCCTGGTGGGCAACGATCGCCTGTTGGCTTCTCCAATCGGCTTGCGCGGCCAGCCCGTGTTCGCCACCCTGATCATCACCGGCCAGGCCAGCGCCGAGCTGCTGGAGCAATGCCGGGCACTGCCGTGCCTTGGGCAAGGTGACCTCAGCCAGCTACCCGAGTTGGTCATCGCCCGCTGCCTGGCCAGTGAAGCGCTGCATGCCCGGGACTGGTTGATCAGCCTCTGGCGACTGTTACGCCCCCAATTACTCGGTCGGGATGCCGTACCTCCGCGCATCTGGGCCACATAGACATAGGTAACGAACCCGCATGGACCTGACCCCCCGCGAGAAAGACAAGCTGCTGATCTTCACCGCCGGCCTGGTCGCCGAACGGCGCTTGGCCCGTGGCCTGAAGCTCAATTACCCCGAAGCGATGGCCTACATTTCCGCAGCATTGCTCGAAGGCGCCCGAGACGGGCAAACCGTAGCCGAACTGATGCACTTCGGCACCACGCTGCTCAGCCGCGACCAAGTGATGGAAGGCATCGCCGAGATGATCCCGGAGATCCAGGTAGAAGCCACCTTCCCCGACGGCACCAAGCTGGTGACCGTACATCAGCCAATTGCTTGAGCGCCCCGATGACAATCGAAATACGCGATGCCACCCCGGCGGATCTGCCGGGCATTCTGGACATCTACAACGATGCCGTGGCCAACACCACGGCCATCTGGAACGACAGCCTCGTCGACCTGGCGAACCGCCAGGCCTGGTATGACCTGCGCCAGCAACAGGGGTATCCGATCCTGGTGGCGGTGGACGCCGCCGAACAGGTACTCGGCTACGCCTCGTTCGGTGATTGGCGGCCCTTCGACGGCTTCCGCCACAGCGTGGAAAATTCGGTGTACGTGCGCGACGGGCAGCGGGGGCTGGGCCTCGGCGCAAAGCTGCTCGAGCCACTGATCCAGCGCGCGAAGGATTGCGGCAAGCATGTGGTGGTGGCAGCCATCGAAAGCGGCAACGCCGCCTCGATCCGTTTGCATGAGCGGCACGGTTTCACAGTTACCGGGCAGATGCCCCAGGTGGGCGTGAAATTCGGCCGCTGGCTGGACCTGACTTTCATGCAGTTGATTCTTGCCCCTGGCGCTGCGCCGCCCTCACGACCGGAGTAAGCCATGAACGTTGCACAGTTGCGTCGCGTCACCGTGGAAAGCTTCGCCCATTACCGCCCCGGGCTGGTAGAACTGCTACTCGATGCAGTCGCCAACGGAGCCTCCGTGGGTTTCCTGGAAGACCTGGACGCGGCTGGGGCAGCGGACTATTTCGCCCAGGTACACAGCGAAATCCACCAGGGCAGCCGCCTGCTCTGGGTGGTGGTCAAGCACGAGCAAGTGCTGGCAACCGCGCAGTTGGGGCTGTGCCAGAAGCCCAACGGGCTGAACCGTGCCGAAGTGCAAAAGCTGCTGGTACGCAGCGACAGCCGCCGCCACGGCCTGGGCGCGCAACTGATGCTCGAACTGGAAACCAGTGCCCGTCAGCTTCAGCGTGGGCTGCTGTTTCTGGACACTGAAACCGGCTCGACGGCGGAACATTTCTATCAAGGCCTGGGCTACCAGCGCGGCGGGGAAATCCCCGACTACGCCTGTTCGCCCGACGGCACGTACCGCCCTACTTCCCTTTATTACAAAATCCTGCAAGGACCTCGCGCATGATCCCAGGCGAATACCGCATCGACGCTGGCGAGATCGAACTCAATGTCGGCCGTCGCACCCATAGCCTTACCGTGGCCAACAGCGGCGACCGGCCTATCCAGGTGGGCTCGCATTTTCACTTTTTCGAAACCAACGACGCCCTTGCCTTCGACCGTGCCGCAGCGCGCGGCATGCGCCTGAACATCCCGGCCGGCACGGCGGTGCGCTTCGAGCCTGGGCAGTCACGTGAGGTAGAGCTGGTAGAACTGGCTGGTCTGCGCCGAGTGTATGGCTTCGCAGGGCGAGTCATGGGCGATCTTGATCGCCCATGACAGCGACAAGCCACAAGCTACAAGCGGCAAGCAAGAGCCGCGTAGAGCTTGAGGTGCCATGTGGCCTGACACGCGCCGCGCATTTTCTTGCAGCTTGAAGCTTGAAGCTTGAAGCTGCCGCTTCAGAGGATTGGGGATGAAAATCAGTAAACAGGCCTACGCCGACATGTTCGGCCCTACCGTTGGCGATCGGGTACGGCTGGCCGACACCGAGCTGTGGATCGAAGTGGAGAAAGACTTCACCAGTTACGGGGAAGAGGTGAAGTTCGGCGGCGGCAAGGTGATCCGCGATGGCATGGGCCAGGGCCAGTTGCTGGCGGCCGACGTCGTGGACACGGTGATTACCAATGCCTTGATCCTTGATCACTGGGGCATCGTCAAGGCGGATGTAGGCTTGAAGAATGGCCGCATCGCCGCGATCGGCAAGGCCGGCAACCCGGATATCCAGCCGGAGGTGACCATCGCGCTGGGCGCCAGCACGGAGGTGATCGCTGGCGAGGGCATGATCCTAACCGCCGGTGGCATCGACACCCATATCCACTTCATTTGCCCGCAGCAGATCGAAGAGGCATTGATGAGCGGCGTCACCACCATGATTGGGGGCGGCACGGGGCCTGCGACTGGCACCAACGCCACCACCTGCACCCCCGGCCCGTGGCACATGGCGCGCATGCTCCAGGCCGCAGACGCTTTCCCCATGAACATCGGTTTTACCGGCAAGGGCAACGCCAGCCTGCCAGGCCCGCTGATCGAGCAGGTGGAGGCTGGGGCCATTGGCCTCAAGCTGCATGAGGATTGGGGCACCACGCCGGCCGCCATCGACAATTGCCTGTCTGTGGCCGACCAATACGACGTGCAGGTGGCGATCCATACCGACACCCTGAACGAGTCCGGCTTTGTGGAAACCACCCTGGGCGCGTTCAAGGGCCGCACTATTCACACCTACCACACCGAAGGCGCCGGGGGCGGGCACGCACCGGACATCATCAAGGCCTGTGGTCTGCCGAACGTGCTGCCTAGCTCCACCAACCCTACTCGGCCATTCACCCGCAACACCATCGACGAGCACCTGGACATGCTCATGGTTTGCCATCACCTGGACCCGAGCATTGCCGAGGACGTGGCCTTCGCGGAAAGCCGTATCCGCCGGGAAACCATCGCCGCCGAGGACATCCTGCATGACCTTGGCGCGTTCTCCATGATCAGCTCGGACAGCCAGGCCATGGGTCGCGTAGGAGAAGTGATCACCCGTACCTGGCAAACCGCCGACAAGATGCGCAAGCAGCGCGGGCCGTTGCCCGAAGACAGTGAGCGTAACGACAACTTCCGCGCACGGCGCTACATCGCTAAATACACCATCAACCCGGCGATCACCCATGGCATCAGCCACGAAGTGGGCTCGATCGAAGTGGGCAAGTTTGCCGATCTGGTGCTGTGGCGCCCGGCGTTCTTTGGGGTCAAGCCCACCCTGATCCTCAAGGGCGGCACCATCGCCGCCAGCCTGATGGGCGATGCCAACGCCTCCATTCCCACGCCCCAGCCCGTGCACTACCGGCCCATGTTCGGCAGCTACGCCGGCGCGCGCCATGCTACCAGCCTGACCTTTATCAGCCAGGCCGCGAAAGCCGCAGGCGTACCGGAGCAGTTGGGGCTGAAAAAAGCCATCGGCGTGGTGAAAGGCTGCCGCAACGTGACCAAGGCCGACCTTATCCACAACAGCTACCAGCCCCACATCGAAGTGGACCCGCAGACCTACCAGGTCAAGGCCGATGGCGTGCTGCTGTGGTGCGAACCGGCGGACGAACTGCCCATGGCCCAGCGGTATTTTCTGTTCTAGCAGCAAGCTAAAAGCTAAAAGCTATGGGCTTGTCGCTTGCCGCTTGTGGCTCGCCTTACGCCCTGGGATCGAAGCCTGCCTTGCTGGCGAGTTTTTCCCACAGCTCGCGGGTGGCTTCGTTGCGCGGTGGCATCACTGCCTTGAGCTGCACGAACAGGTCGCCTCGGCCGCCGCCCTTGATGGGCAACCCGTTGTCTTTCACGCGCAGGCGCTGGCCGTTCTGGCTGTCGGGGCGGATGGTCAGGTTGATCCGGCCCGTGAGCGTAGGCACCGGCACTTTCGCGCCCAGTGCCAGTTCCCAGGGCGCAACAGGCACCTCAACCACCAGGTCGGTACCCTCAGGGGTAAAGCGCGGGTGTGGGGCATAGCGAATGGTGATGTACAAATCCCCGGCTTCGCCACCCGCATGCCCGGGCCCGCCCTGCCCCTTCAGGCGCACGCGCTCACCGTCGGTCACGCCGCCGGGGATCTTTACGTTCAGCGTTTTGGTAACGCTCCCCGCGGGGTGGCCGGCCGCGTTGTACTGAGGCACGCGGAAGCTGACCTGCTTGGACTCGCCAGCCAGGGTTTCCTCGAGGAACAACGCCAGTTCCAGTTCCACGTCCTTGCCCCGCCGGCTGCTGCTGCGTGATTGGCCCCGGGCGCTGCCGAAGGGATTACCGGCGCGGCTCTGGTTGCCGAAGATGGAGCTGAAGAACTCCGAAAAATCGGCCGTGTCGCCACCGAAGTTACCGCCGCCACCGTAGCCCGGCGGTGCCTGGAATGGCCTGCCGTGCACGCCATACTTGCGCAGCTCGTCATACTCGGCGCGCTTTTCCGGGCTGCTCAGCGCATCGTACGCCTCGTTCGCTTCCTTGAAGTGCGCCTCGGCATTGGGCTCCTTGCTTACGTCCGGGTGATACTTGCGGGCGAGCTTGCGGTAGGCGGCCTTGATGGTCTTCTCATCCGCGCTGGGCTCCACTCCAAGTATCTTGTAGTAGTCTTTGAAATCCATCTGTGGGTACCACCTGAAAATTGAAAAGCGCGAGGGCGTCCTCAATCAGACGTTGCCTATGGCAAAGGTTCGCGCGGGAATGGCTTCCAGATGGGGGGCCGGAGTGCTTCTTTCAAGGTGCCTGCCCAGTAAAATAACCGACGCCTGCCCTTCGATTTCGGGTAACCGTGGCATACACTGCGCGGCCGTTTTTTCCCCAGGGCCGCTCCATGACCTCCGCTCCCTTCGCTCGCGCCTGCGGCATCGACTTCGGTACGTCCAACTCCACGGTAGGCTGGTACCGCCCTGGCGAGGACACCTTGCTGCCACTCGAGGACGGCAAGATCACCTTGCCCTCTGTGGTGTTCTTCAACGCCGAGGAGCGCCGCCCGGTGTACGGCCGGCTGGCCTTGAAGGAGTACCTGGAAGGTTACGAAGGGCGCCTGATGCGTTCCCTCAAAAGCCTGCTGGGCTCGCGGTTGATCAAGCATGACACCAGCGTGCTGGGCAGCGCCCTGCCGTTCAAGGACCTGCTGGGCCTGTTCATCACCCAGCTCAAGCAACGCGCCGAACAGGCCGGTGGCCGCGATTTCGACCAGGTGGTACTTGGCCGGCCGGTATTCTTTGTGGATGAGGACCCGGTGGCCGACCAGGAGGCCGAAGACACGCTGGCTGCGGTCGCGCGCAAGATCGGGTTCAAAGAGGTGTCGTTCCAGTACGAACCCATTGCCGCGGCATTCGACTATGAGTCGGGGATCGATCGCGAAGAGCTGGTACTGATCGTGGACATCGGCGGCGGTACGTCGGACTTCTCCCTGGTGCGCCTGGCACCCGAGCGCCGCGCGCTCACCGAACGCCAGAGTGACATCCTGGCCACCGGCGGTGTGCACGTGGGCGGGACGGATTTCGACAAGCAGCTCAGCCTGCAGGGCGTGATGCCGTTGTTCGGCTATGGCAGCCGGATGAAAAGCCAGGCGCTGATGCCTACCAGCTTCCACCTGAACCTGGCCACCTGGCACACGATCAACTCGGTGTATTTGCAGAAATCGCAGATTGCCCTGGGCAACATGCGCTACGACATAGAGGACACCCTGGGCATCGACCGCCTGTTCCGGCTGATCGAGCAACGCGCCGGGCACTGGCTGGCCATGGAGGTGGAAGAGAGCAAGATCCAGCTCACCGAAGCCCCGAACCGGGAGCTGGACCTGAGCCGCATCGAGCCGGGGTTGAGCGCGGACCTTACCCGAGTGTTGTTCGAAAGCGCTATCGAGGGCCTTCTGGAGCGCGTGCGCAACAGCGTGAGCGAAACCCTCCAGCGCGCCGGCATCACCGAAAGCCAGGTTGACACCGTGTTCTTCACTGGCGGCTCCAGCGGCATTCCGGCGCTACGGGACAGCGTGGCGGCAATGCTGCCCAATGCCCGGCATGTGGAAGGCAACCGCTTTGGCAGCATTGGCAGCGGGCTGGCCATCGAAGCCTGGCGGCGCTACGGCTAAACCAGGCCAGCCTCACGTAGCTCGCTTTTGAGGTAGGCGTAATAGATCGGCCCGGCCACCACGCCGGGCAACCCGAACGCCGCCTCGAATACCAGCATCGCCAGCAACAGCTCCCAGGACTTCGCACGGATCTGCCCGCCTACAATGCGGGCATTGAGGAAGTATTCCACCTTGTGGATAAGGATCAGGTAGGCCAGCGCGCCAACCGCGACCCAGATCGACAGCGAAAGCCCTACGATGGTGATGAGCGTGTTGGACATCAGGTTGCCAATCACCGGCAGCAGGCCCAGCAGGAACGTCAACACGATCAGGGTCTTGGTCAACGGTAGCTTGATGCCCAGCAACGGCAAAACCACCGCCAGGAAAATCGCCGTGAAGGTGGTGTTGAGCAGCGAAATCTTCAGCTGCGCGAACACGATGTTGCGAAACGCCTGCACCAGCAGCGTAACGCGTTGATAAAGGGCGGCGGCCAACGGCTGGCGATCGGCATGATCAGGGGCGCGCTGGAGGGCGATGATCGCCCCCAGCACCATCCCGATCAGCAACGTCACGAAGGTGTGCACCGCGTCCTTGCCCATCAGCTGCAGGTCGCTTACATGCTTGCCCAGCCATGCGCCAATCGCCACCCGGAACTCCGCTGCGCTGGCCGGCAGATAGGCATCCACGGCGGGTGGCAACTGGCCTCGAGCCCGGTCCACCACGCCCATGAACTTGTCCAGCGAGGCACCAGGGTTTTCTACCTCATGCAGCACGAGGCTGAAGGCACCGAAGAAAATCAGCGCCAGCGCACTCACCACCAGCGTTCCCAGCAACGCGACGGCTACCCACCGCGCCCGGGGGCCGGCAATAAGCCTTTGCAGCTGCGGGGTGAGCATATTGACCAGCTCGAACACCAGCAGGCCGGCCAGAAGGCTTGGGAGCAAGCGCAGCGGCAGCACTAGCAGCAGCCCGCCGATAACCAGCACCCAACTGGCGATCAGTACATGACGTGAAGAAAACGTGGGCATACGGCCTCGAACAAACCACGCGGGAAGGATGGGCAGTCTGCCAGTGAACACGTCGTACCACCAGCCTTAAGCGGGGCGGCACTCCAAGCGCTACTCGATGTGTTGAAAGTTCGAACTCTTGTGCACAAACAAAGCTCCAAAAATGTAGCCACTTCGGCCCTAGAAGGAGCGATACCCATGTTTAGGCAAACCCTGACCGCTGCGTGCACGCTCGCCATGCTTGCCGGTTGCCAGACCACCCCCGAGAACCCGGTGGACTTCGTGACCTACCGCAACGAGCCTCTGGTCAAGCAAGTGGAAAACGGCATGACCATGGAGCAAGTGCGCACCATTGCCGGCCCGCCCTCCACGGTGGTAGAAGGCACCGCCGGCTCCAGCAACGGCACCTGCAACAACTACATCCTCAACCGTGAAGGCCATCAGCAGGCCTATTACGTAAGCTTCAGCAGCGCCGGCCTGGTGGACACCAAAGGTTTCATGACCTGTGAGCAGCGCAAACAGAACGAACAGGCCAAGTGAGCCCTACCGCTGCGACGCCTGGGTGAAACCTTCGCCGCAGCGGCTACTCACATCTGAACCGAGCTCGCCGGGCGCCATGGGCGTAACAGAGCGAGCCGGTACTACCCGTGAACCGCCTGGAGAGAAACCATGCTTAACCTGCAACTGACAGACAAGGTCGCCCTGCGAGAACGCGCCCGCCAGAACGTGGACAACGGCGCGGTAACGGAAGGTTATACCGCTGACCGCGAAGAAGTGATCCGCCTGCTGAATGAATCCCTGGCCACCGAGCTGGTGTGCACCCTGCGCTACAAGCGCCACTACTTCATGGCCACCGGGCTGAAGGCCAGCGTGGCCGCCGATGAATTCCTCGAGCACGCCAAGCAGGAGGCCGAGCACGCCGACCGCCTGGCCGAGCGCATTGTGCAGCTGGGGGGCGAGCCGGAATTCAATCCGGACAAGATTTCCGCCATGTCCCACGCCGAATACAAGGCTGGCAGCAACCTGAAGGAAATGGTCTACGAGGACCTGGTCGCCGAGCGCATCGCCATTGATGCCTACCGCGAGATCGTGCAGTACATCGGTGAAAAAGACCCAACCACCCGCCGCATCTTCGAAGACATCCTGGCCCAGGAAGAAGAACACGCCGACGACATGGCGGACATCCTGGCCGACCTTGGCTGATACGGCTGAAGAGACCAAAACCAGGCATATGCCTGGTTTTTTTATGGCCGCCTTATTCGCGAGCTAGCGCCGGATGGCCGGCCCGCCGCTTCCCACAAGTTCAGGCGTGTACCTGTGGGGCGAAGCCGAAGGCGTAGCTCGCAAATGAGGGCTACACAGCAAACAGCTCAAGACAGTTGCTTCCCACAGGGTTAGGGACTTCCTGCATCGGTATGCCCTCACCGCACCGTTTGCGGTACCTTGCCTTGCTTCATCTGCTCCAGCAACGGCCGGCACTGGTTAGGGGCTTCCCCGCTTGGCGCTACCAGGGCCAGCAACCCGGCAGCGGGCGCGACCACCGCACCTAGCGCCACCATCCCAGCCCCACGCAGCAGCAGCGGAACGGTTTGCACACCAGCGCTCGGTTGGCCGAAAGTGCCACGGACGTACAACGGCGAACGCAGCGACAGCAACCTGAACCCCTTGGACTCCGGGGTAACCTTGAAGTCCATGCGCTCGGTCTTGAAGTTGGCGTCGCCGTCGATGTAGATGACCGCGTTCTCGGTATCGAACACGAAGAGGTTGGTGCTGGCCAATCCATCCTTGATGCCCACGTCCGCCGCGGCGCAGTTGATCTTCACTTCCTTGTCACCAAAGATCTTGCCCATTACATAGTTGCCCACGTTCAGTCCGGCAATCTCCATGAGGTCGCGGCTTACCGCACCGTCATTCACCAGCATCTTCAAGTTGCCGTTGGACGAACCCAGCAACGCTGCCACCGAGTTGCCGGTCCCGGAGAACTGCGCGTCGCCGTTCAGCTCGCCGAAGCTGGTGCGCATGGGCTCAAAGGTCGGGAACAGCTGCTTGAGCTTGAACCCCCGCGCGCTCAACCGGGCCTGGCCTTGTAGCGGCGCGGCGCGGCCGTTGAGGTCTATCTGGGCGTTCAACTGCCCACCCGCCACGCCGAAGCGCAGGGGATCGAGGCTCAGCCGCCCATCATCCAGCACCACGTGAGTATTGAGGTCGGTGATAGGCAGGCTCTCGCTTTTTACGATGCGCTTGCCAGCAAACTGCACATCGGCATCCATCGCACGCCAGCGGTCCGTCTTGAACGCCTCCACCGGCAATACCTTGCCTTCGGGCTGCTGGCTGGCACCGCCTCGGGCTTTTTGTTCTTCATTGGAGTCAGCGCCAATAAGCGGTGCCAGGTCCGCGAACAGCAGCTGATTGGAAACCAGCTTGCCGGTCAGTTTCGGCCGGGGCTGGGTGGCGGCAAAACCGAGGTCGCCATGGATGTCGCTGTCACCGATCCGGCCATTGAACCCCTCATAGCGGAAGGTTGCCCCGCTGGGTTCATGCAGGCGGGCCACAAGATGGCCGTCAGTGCTGTAAGGCGGGGAATCCGGCAGGGTTACGCCAGTAAGGGGGTAGAGGTTGCCCAGGCTACTGCCGGACAGCTTCAAATGAAGGTCCAGCGCGCCGAGGTTGCGGGGGTCGGTCAGCGTGCCGACGGCCGCCGCCCGGGTGTCACCCGCCGCTACATCTACCTGCACCGGGAACGGTTGGGCGGCATCCTGCAATGCCAGCAGCCCGCCGATCTTGCCGTCGCCTTTCACCGGCAGCCCTTTATAACGGCCGCTGGCCTTGAAGCCGAACGCGTAGTCCTGCGCGCTATTGCCTTCTTTCTCCAGCGCCTTGGCTGCTTCACTGCCGCCCGCCAGTGCCTTGAAGGGAATGGGTTTGCCCAATGGATCGATCAACACCTCCATCTGCGTTGCCAAGGTGGCGTCATCAAGAGTTACCCGCCCCTTGTCGAAGCCGATCGCGCCAATATCCAATACCCAGCTCGAAGGCTCGGCATTTTGGTCTTTTGGCCCGAGGTCGAAGTCCCAGTTGGCCCGGCCGTCCTTGAGCCGCTGCAGGTCAGCGCTGGGCTCGGTAAGGTTGATCCGCGGGATCACGATATGCTGCGCAATCAGCGGCAGCGGGGACAGGCGAAACTCTACGCGCTTGAGGCCAGCCATCTGCGGCGCCTTCGCCCATTCCGGGTTGCCCAGGCTGATGTCGTCGGCAATGAACTGCGGCCACGGCACCCATGCCCTCCAGCCGCCTTCGTCCGGCTGGCGTGCCCACTCCACCGCCAGGTTGCCATTAATGGCAAAGGGTCGGTGCAGGGCTGCGGACACCTTCTCATTGAGGGTCGGCTTCACCCGATTCCAGTCGAACACCGCGATAAAGATCACAACGGCTATGAGCAGGGCGAGCAGGACGGCGAGGGTCCAGGCGACGATGCGAAGCGGGCGGGACATAGGTTCTCCTTACAGCGACCCTCTCTCTCGAGCGCGCTAACGATGGTCAAGGGTGTGACTACAACGAGGCGGTAGAGGTTCGATAGCTGCGGCCCGTGCCGGCTACGCCAAGGGGGAATCAAGCCAATAACAACTATAACTTGTTGTTATATAACGATTTTTTAAACATCATTCCGGTCGATTGTTATCATTCCCACGATCAACTTCCGCTGTGGCGAGCACAGCGTAGCATTGGCCCCGTAGACAGATTTTCACCCCCACTTTCGGAGCTACCACCATGAAACTTCAAGTCCTCGCCGCCGCCCTCTCGCTTGTTACCGTAAGCGCATTCGCAATGCCAGTTACCGAACAGGCCATTTCGGCCCAGGCCAAACCCACCGCCGCTATCGTGGTGACCCATGGCTACAGCGTTGCTCAAGATGGCTCGGATCGTTCGCTGAACACCGTCGCCCAAGATGGCTCGGACCGTTCGCTGAACACCGTCGCCCAAGATGGCTCGGACCGTTCGCTGAACACCGTCGCCCAAGATGGCTCGGACCGTTCGCTGAACACTGTCGCCCAAGATGGCTCGGACCGTTCGCTGAACGCGGTCGCTCAAGACGGCTCGGATCGCTCGCTGAACACTGTCGCCCAAGATGGTGCTGATCGCAGCCTTAACGCTACTGCCTGAGTGCCGTTCATGACTTACGAATACCCGGCCCGCCTTTCAACAGCGGGCCTGATTCGTTAAAGGCCTTTGCACCACCGAAGTGCGAAGAACCGCAGGACGCACCAAGAAGTTACCCTCCCGCGCGCTATCTCTGTTCACTCCCCCGCTCCATGTCCCCTGTTTGCCACAACCGCATGGCTTGGCAAGGCCCTTGCTCTACGCTTGATACCGGTCTTGCTGGAAATAGACGCATGCTTGTGATTCATCGTCGTACGCCGCCGCAGCCTAGCTGGGCCGCCGAGATCCACCTCAACTACGAAGCCCGTAGCAAAAGCCGCTTGCGCTGCTTCGCCGCAGATGGCGAAGACGTGGGACTTTTCCTGGAGCGCGGCCAACCACCACTGCGTGATGGTGAATTTCTGCAGGCCGAAGATGGCCGTGTAGTGCGGGTGTGTGCCCGCCCCGAGCACCTGCTGCAGGTTACCTGCGCTAACACGCTTGAACTCACCCGCGCCGCCTACCACCTGGGGAACCGCCACGTTGCGCTGCAGATCGGCGATGGCTGGCTGCGCCTGCTCGACGACCATGTGCTCAAGGCCATGCTCGAACAACTTGGCGCCACGGTAGAGCCGCTGGAAGCACCCTTCCAGCCTGAACATGGCGCCTATGGCGGTGGCCATCACCATTCGCATCAGGGCGAGGAAGGCTTTAACTATGCACCCCGCCTGCACCAGTTCGGCTCGCCTCGGTGAACCGGGCCTGGGCACTGCTGCGCCTGGCCAGCCCGCAGCTTCCGATTGGCGGCTACAGCTATTCCCAAGGGCTGGAGCTGGCAGTGGAAGCGGGCTGGGTAACCTGCCGGGGAACCGCGGCCACCTGGCTGCGTGACCAACTTGAGCTCAACCTCCCTCGTTTCGATGCCCCCCAGTTATTGGCCCATTGCACCTTGGCCGAGGCCGAAAACTGGCCCGGGCTGCGGCAGCGCTGCGAAGCGTACCGCGCCAGCCGGGAAACCCGTGAGCTGCACCTGGAAAGCCGGCAAATGGGCTATTCGTTACGCCAACTGCTGCTTGGCCTGGTGGAACTGGACGCCGCTGGCCGCGAATTTCTCGACAGCCTTGAAGAGCCTCACATGGCACTTGGCTGGGCGCTGGCGGCGCGCGCCTGGGGCATCACCCCGCATGACGCCCTGGCCGCCTGGCTATGGGGCTGGCTGGAAAACCAGCTGGCCGTACTGATGAAAACATTGCCGCTGGGCCAGCAAGCCGCCCAGCAATTGACCAGCGAACTGCTGCCGGCGCTGGAAGAAGCCCACCGCGCTACATGCGCGCTGGACCCTGCCGACATCGGCAGCGCCCCCTTCGGCCTGGCCCTGGCCAGCATGGCCCATGAGCGCCAGTACAGCCGCCTTTTTCGATCCTAGGAGAAACCATGAACAGCCAACCCCTGCGCGTCGGTATCGGTGGCCCTGTCGGCTCCGGTAAAACCGCTCTTACCCTGGCGCTTTGCCTGGCGTTGCGCGAGCGGTACAACCTCGCCGTGGTGACCAACGACATTTATACCCGCGAAGACGCCGACTTCCTGGTGCGTAACGAAGCGCTGGCGCCAGAGCGCATCATTGGCGTTGAAACCGGCGGCTGCCCCCACACGGCCATCCGCGAAGACGCCTCCATCAATCTGGAGGCCGTGGATCAGCTCAACCGGCGCTTCCCGGGGCTGGACCTGATTCTGGTGGAGTCCGGCGGAGACAACCTGTCGGCTACCTTCAGCCCGGAACTGTCCGACCTCACGTTGTATGTGATCGACGTATCCGCCGGCGACAAGCTGCCACGCAAGGGCGGCCCGGGCATCTGCAAATCCGACCTGCTGGTAATCAACAAGATCGACCTCGCAGACCAAGTGGGCGCATCACTGGAAAGCATGGACCGCGATACCCGCAAGATGCGTGGCGAAAAACCATTCGTGTTCAGCAACCAGAAAACCGGCCAAGGGCTGGAAGCGATCATCGCCTTCATCGAACGCCAAGGGCTGCTCAGCGCAGCTTGAACTACACAAGGAAGCTACCGTGACCCGTAATCAACTATTCGCCGCGCTTACCCTCCTCCTGGCACCCGCCGCCGCATTTGCCCACCCAGGGCATGGCCAGGGCCTGCTGGCCGGCGCCGGTCACCCGCTCGGTGGGCTGGACCATTTGCTTGCCATGGTCGCAGTCGGCCTTTGGGCGGCTCAGCAGGAGGGGCGTGGCCGCTGGGCTCTGCCCTGTACGTTCCTGGCCAGCATGCCGGTGGGTGGGGCGCTGGGCTTTGCCGGGGTGAACCTGCCGGGTTTGGAAAGCGGTATCGCTGCATCAGTACTGGCACTGGGGCTGGCGGTCGCCTTGGCGGTTCGCCCGCCGCTACCATTGGCCATGCTGGCCACTGCGGGGTTTGCGGTGTGTCATGGCATGGCGCACGGCCTGGAACTGCCAGCGATGGCCAGCGCCTGGACCTACGCCGCCGGGTTCATCGTCGCCACCGCTGCCCTGCATGGAGCAGGCTACGCCCTGGCTCGCTGGATGCCTCGCGCCGCCGCGCCGCTGGTTCGCCTGGCCGGCCTGGGCGCCGCCATCGCCGGTGGATACCTGCTCGCGGCTTGACCGCCTGCTGTGGGACCGGTTGGCGCCGCAGGCGGAAACCGGGAACGGATGCCTGGCGTAGCAGCGGGCACCAGTTCGGGGGCTGACGCCCCCTCCTGCAATGCCTGTGTCGAACCACCGATCTGGGCCTGCCCTGGCAGGAACTCGAATCGGGTTTTCTGCTAGAGTGGCGCCCATTTGCCGCCCATGAAGCCGTCCATGCCTGCCTCCTTCGTGAACACCCCGCTTGCCGAAACCTACGCCACGGTGTGGGCGCATTTCCTCGACACCATCGTGCCGTTGTGGGAAGGCCCAGGCTGGAACAGCGCCCTTGAGCTGCCCTACGAAGCACTGAGCGACGGGCATCAGCCACTCCCGCCGCAACGCTACCGCGCCATGGCCTGCGCCCGGCAGTTGTTCGTGTTCACGTCGCTGGGCGATCGTCCCGGCGCGCGGGAACGGGCGGCCAGGTTATTTACCTCGCTCAACCGACACTTCGCCGACCCGGTAAACGGTGGCTGGTATTACAGCGTCGATCCCCAGGGCGCGCCGCTGGATACCCGCAAAGACCTCTATACCCACGCCTTCATCGTTTTCGCGTGTGCCCATTACCTTCGCCAAGCGCCTGAGGCTGAAGCCTGCCTGGACCAGGCGCTGGCGGTGGTACAACGCTTTGCCACTAACAATGGCCTTTACGAAGCGTGCCTGGATCGAGACTGGAGCGACCTTGGCCAAGGCCCGTTGCAGAACCCACTGATGCACTTGGCTGAAGCGTTCCTGGCCAGCCTCGACGCGCGGCCGGACGCGCAGACCACCGCCGCGCTCGACGCACTCTGTGATGCCATGCATCAGGAATTTTTCGACGCACGTCACGGCGTGTTGTTGGAGAAACCGTGCTCGGCTGTGGATAACTGGTATGAGCCAGGCCATCAGTTCGAGTGGTTCTACTTACTCGCTTCGTCGCCCCGCCTGGAGAACCACGCGCTCGCCAAGGATATGGCAGAAGCGCTGGTTCGCTCCGAGCAACAGGGCCTGCAAGAGGGGGCGGTATGCGCGATGCTCACCGCGAGCGGCACGCTGCTCGACGGCACCCGCCGCGTCTGGGCACATGCCGAATACTTGCGAGCCCTGAGCCTGTTGCCAGAGCGCGCCGATACGCTGACGACCGGCCTGCTGCAGCTACGGGAACAGTTCATGCGCCCCGAGGGCTGGTTCGAATGCCGTGACGCCAGTGGGGTAGTGAGCCGGCATGACATGCCATCCACCACCCCATACCACCTTTATACGTGCCTGGCGGCCCTGGCGAACGCCATCAGCCCGGTTACTGGCGATGTACCGCAAAGCCCGCCCACGACTGAGTAACCGGCATCACTTCGAGGCGGTTCACGTTGATGTGCGCGGGCTGGGTCAGAATCCAATAGATGGTGTCGGCGATATCCTGGGGCTGAATAGGCTCGGCACCGGCGTAAGTGGCATCGTAACGGGCCTTGTCGCCGCCGAAACGCACCAGTGAAAATTCGCTTTCGCACATGCCCGGCTCAAGGTCGGTCACCCGTACGCCGGTGCCTTGCAGATCGCAGCGCAGGTTGAGCGAAAACTGCTTCACGAACGCCTTGGTGCCGCCGTACACGTGGCTACCGGGGTAGGGATAGCTGCCTGCCACGGAACCGAGGTTCACGATACCAGCGCCCTTGCCGTGGGCGATCAGGCGCGGCAGCAACAGGCGCGTGGTATACAGCAGCCCCTTGATGTTGGTGTCGACCATGGTTTCCCAATCATCAAGGTCACACTTGGGCGCCGGATCCGCGCCAAGGGCCAAGCCTGCGTTGTTCACCAGCGCGGTCAGGGTCGAAAACTGCTCTGGCAGGCCGTTGATAGCGGCTTCCATGGCCTTGCGGTCGCGAACGTCCACCACCAGCGGCATTACTTCCACCTTTTCAGACAGCTCCTTGGCCAGCGCCTGAAGGCGGTCTTCGCGCCGACCGGTGATGATCAAGGACCAGCCGGCTTCGGCAAAGCGCCGGGCACAGGCTTCACCGAAACCAGAGGTCGCGCCAGTGATAAAAACAGTGGAGGTCATTGCGTTCTCCTGCTTGCGCCAGCGCTTGGCTGGTCGGATGGATGTGATCAGCGCCCAGAATGCCCGGCGCAGAGAGGCGGCACAACGTTAAAAGCGGCGGTTCTTCCTGTGTAGTTACCGCTCGGCGGAGAATCCTTTCAGCGATTCGCAACCTGGCGGGGTCTTGCAGCACGGCCTCTAGGCACGTATTTCCAAGGGTTTCCCACAGAGTTATCCACAGGCTGCTTAGCGATCTGGAAGGTAGCTGTCAAGGCTTGACTTTTAAACAGGCTCTAATGCACAACGCTGCTGTTCAAAAAATGATCATGAGCCTGGAAGCCACGGTTTCCGCGGCGCATAGCGTTGTGCCACCAAGTTATTCACAGGCTGGTCCACGGGAGTTGTGGGCTAATAACGAATGGGGATAAGTAAACATCAAATGCGACTTCAGGTCGCATTCCAAAGCCGGTTCAAAAATGTTTTCCACATTTCCGACCGGCCGTGAAAGGTTGTGCGATGTTGTCAATGGCCGCCCAGATAGGCATTCCTGACGTCATCGTTGGCCAGCAATTCCTTGCCGGTGCCGGTCATGCGGATCTGCCCATTGACCATCACATAGGCCCGGTCGGATAACTTCAGCGCATGGTTGGCATTCTGCTCCACGAGGAAAATAGTCATACCGGACTGGGCCAGTTCTCGCAGGGTGGCGAAAATCTGCTTCACCACGATCGGTGCCAGGCCCAGCGACGGCTCGTCCAGCAGCAACAGCTTGGGCCGGCTCATCAAGGCTCGTGCGATGGCCAGCATCTGCTGCTCACCGCCCGACATGGTCATTGCCCGCTGGTTGCGGCGTTCCTTCAGGCGAGGGAACAGGTCGAACATCCGCTGCATGTCTTCGCCAGCGTATTTATCCCCGATGGGGATAGTCCCCATCATCAGGTTTTCTTCCACGGACATGTCCGGGAAAACCCGGCGGCCTTCCGGCGACTGCGCAATGCCATTGGACGCGATGTAGTGGGACGACTTCTGGCTGATGTCCGTGCCCTGGTAGAAGATCTGCCCGCTGGCCACTCTCGGCTGGCCGAAAATGGACATCAGCAAGGTCGACTTCCCTGCCCCGTTGGAACCGATCAGGCTGACCGTTTCACCCGGGTCGATGTGCAGGGATACCTGCTTCAGCGCCTGGATCGGCCCGTAATATACGTCGATGGCTTTCAGTTCGAGGATGGGCGCGGTCATACCAGTTCCTCTTCGTCAGCGCCCAGGTAGGCTGCGATCACTTTGGGGTCATTGCGAATCTGCTCGGGTTTGCCGGTGGCAATCACGTTGCCGTGGTCCAGCACCACGATTTCATCGGAAATGCTCATCACCATGCCCATGTCATGCTCGATCAGCACCACAGTCATGTCGTGGTGGTCCCGCAGGTGGCGAATCATGCCACTCAGCGCTTCGGTTTCCTGCGGGTTGAGGCCGGCGGCCGGCTCGTCCAGGCAAATAACCTGAGGCCGGGTGCACATGGCCCGGGCAATTTCCAGCCGACGCTGCTGGCCATAGGAAAGCTCACCCGCCAGGCGGTTGGCGCAGTCCACCAGGTCGACCACTTCAAGCCAGTAGAACGCCGTTTCCAGCGCCCGCTCCTCCGCCTTGCGATAACCGGGGGTATTCAGAATGCCGGCAATCATGTTGCGGTTGACCCACATGTGATGGGCTACCAGCAGGTTTTCCACCACGGACATTTCCTTGAACAGGCGAATGTTCTGGAAAGTACGCGCCAGCCCTGCACGGTTCACCAAATGGGTACCGCCAAACATTTTGTAGTAAAGCCGGCTGAAAAAGCGGTTCGGCGCCACGAAATCCGTGGCCTTGAACGGCTCGCCCAGCAGCTTGATGACTTCTACGCTGCCCGAGCGCGCATTCAGCTGGATGCGCCCACCGGTGGCCTTGTAAAAGCCCGTGAGGCAGTTGAACACGGTGGTCTTGCCAGCGCCGTTGGGGCCGATCAAGGCGAAGATCGAGTTGCGCTTTACCTGCAAGTTAACGTCGCTCAGCGCCTTGATACCGCCGAACTGCATCATCAGGTGTTCAACGGACAGAATGATATCGTCGCTCATGGCGCCACTCCTTTACGCGGCACTACACCGGTACGGCTGATGCGAATAAGCCCGCGCGGTCGCCAGATCATCATCAACACCATGAGAATGCCGAACAGCAGCACCCGGTACTCGGCGAAGCTTCGCAGCAGTTCTGGCGCTACCGTGAGCACGAACGCGGCGATCACCACACCCACCGTGGAGCCCATCCCGCCAAGCACTACAATGGCGAGGATCAGGGCCGACTCGAAGAAGGTAAACGAGGCAGGGTTCACGAAGCCCTGGTAGCTGGCAAAGAACACCCCTGCCAGGCCAGCGGTCGAGGCCCCGAGGGTGAACGCCGACAGCTTGACCAACACATGATTGAGGCCCATGGCGCGGCAGGCAATTTCGTCCTCGCGCAGCGCTTCCCATGCACGGCCCACGGGCATGCGGGTAAGGCGATGCTTGATGTACAGAACCGCCATTACCACCAGGAACAGCACGGCGTAGATGAACAGGAACTTGAGATCGGGGTTGTATTCGAAGCCGAAGTATTCATGGATCGGAACGCCGCCATCCTTTGCCCGCCGGCCAAACTCCAGCCCAAAGATGGTTGGCGAAGGTACCGGCACGCCGTTGGGGCCTCCGGTGAAGTCCAGCCAGTTGTTCAGCACCAGGCGAATGATCTCACCGAAACCCAAGGTCACGATTGCCAGGTAGTCCCCATGCATTCGCAGTACCGGGAAGCCCAGAATGCACCCCGCCAACGCGGCAGCAATAGCCGCCAACGGCAAGGCGGACCAGAAGCCAAGCCCCAGGTATTGATAGCCGAGCGCCAGGCCATAGGCCCCGATCGCGTAGAACGCCACGTAGCCCAGGTCCAGCAGGCCCGCCAGCCCTACCACGATGTTCAGGCCCAGCCCAAGCAGTACATAGATCAACCCCAGGATCACCACGGTGAGCATGTACTTGTTCGCGAACACCGGAAATACCAGGGCAATCACGATCAGCAGGGGGATGATCCAGCGCAGCCGGGATTTGTAGTCTGGCGCCAGCACGTGCACGCCTCCGCCGCTGCCTTCGAACCCCTGGAGGATGCTCAGGCCCTTGGGTGTTTGCAGGAACAGGCTGAGCAGGAAGCGCCCGGCCATCACTACGGCGACCAGCACGGCGGTACGCGCCGGTTGCAGGTTGAACCCATAGCCATCGAGCACGATACCCACGATGGGGCCGAATACGATCAGCGCCAGCAGGCCGGCAACGATTGCATCGATAAGGCTTTTCTTGAGATTGACAGGTTTATTGATCGCGGAAGACATGGTCACACCTTCGCCACAAGTGGGCGACCCAGCAGGCCTTGGGGACGGAAGATCAGGATCAGCACCAGCAGGCCGAAGCTGAACACGTCTTTGTAATCCGAGTTCACCAGCCCGGAGAATTGCGACTCGGCCACGCCGAGGATCAGCCCACCCAGCATGGCGCCCGGCAACGAGCCGATGCCGCCCAGCACCGCCGCGGTGAACGCCTTGATCCCGATGATGAAGCCGGCATAGAAGTCAAAGGTGCCGTAGTTCATGGTCACCAGCACACCGGCCAGCGCGGCCATGGCTGCACCGATGATGAATACATAGGAAATCACCCGGTCGGTGTTGATGCCCAGGATAGAGGCCATCTTGCGGTCTTGCTGCGTGGCCCGGCACATCCGGCCCAGCTTGGTGTACTTGATGATGTAGGTGAGCACCGCCATGCCGACGAACGCTGCCACGATGATGAACGCCTTGGTGTAGCTCAGCTGCACGAAGCCACTGCCTATGTGGAAGCGCCAGCCGCCTTCGAGCAAGGTGGGTACGCCCTGCTGGCGCGAGCCCTGGCTGATCTGTACGTAGTTTTGCAGGATCAGCGAAATACCGATGGCGCTGATCAAGGGAGCAAGCCGCGTGGAGTTACGCAGAGGCTTATAGGCCACGCGCTCGATCACGAACCCGTACACGCCGGTCACCACAATCGTGAAGATCAGCGTGCCGAGAATCAGAAATGGGAAAGAATCGATGCCGAAGAGGGACAGTACCGCCAGGCCGATAGCGGAGAGGTAGCAGCTGACCATATACACGTCGCCATGGGCGAAGTTGATCATGCCGATGATGCCGTAAACCATCGTGTAGCCGATGGCAATCAGCCCGTAGACCGACCCCAGGGTCAGCCCGTTGACCATTTGCTGCAGGAAAATACCGTCCATCATGCACTCTCGTGAACGTATTGGGGCGCCAGGCACTCACGCCTCGACGCAGGCCGAAACGCGTGTGCCTGCAATGTTGCGCAGGCAAGTTGGAAGTGCAGCCAGGGCGGGCGGGCCATTGCCCTGCTCGCCTTGGCGCGGAGCTTATTTTTGTTTTTCGAGTTGCTTGTACTTGCCGTCCGGGCCCCACTGGTACACGACGTAGTCGGAGACTTTCAGGTCGCCCTTGCTGTCCCAGGTTTTCTCGCCCATTACAGTCTTGACCGAGTGTGCCTTGAGCCATTCGGCGGCTTTCTCACCCTTGTTTTCCTTGGCGCCGTTCAGGCCGGCAGCAATGGCCTGAAGCGAAGCGTAGGCATACAGGGTGTAGCCTTCAGGCTCGTAGCCACTCTTGCGGAACTGCTCTACAACAGCTTTGGAGTCCGGCAGCAAGCGTGGGTCTGCGCCAAAGGTCATGTACACGCCATCAACGTATTGAGCGCCACCGGCGGTAGTCACCAGTTCATCGGTCACGATGCCGTCGTCAGATACGAACTTCACGTCCTTGAGGCCCTGCTCGCGCAGCTGGCGAACCAGCGGGCCGGCTTCGGGGTGCAGGCCACCGAAGAACACCACGTCGGCGCCGGTGCCGCGGATTTTGGTAACCAGGGCGCTGAAGTCTTTCTCACCGCGGGTCAGGCCTTCTTCCAGCACAGGCGTTACACCGCGCTTTTTCAGCTGGGCGGAGGTGGCATCGGCCAGGCCCTTGCCATAGGTGTCCTTGTCGTTGATTACCGCGACTTTCTTGGCCTTGAGCATGTCGACGATGTAATCACCGGCAACGATGCCTTGTTGGTCGTCACGGCCGCACATCCGCAGCATGGTCTTGAGGCCGCGCTCGGTGACTGCCGGGTTGGTGGAGCCAGGGGTGATCGCGATAACACCCGCTTCGTCATACACTTCCGACGCCGGGATGGTGTTCGAAGAACAGAAGTGCCCTACAACGCCTACCACTTTGTCCTGGTCTACCAGCCGGTTGGCAACGGCCACAGCCTGCTTGGGTTCGCAGGCATCATCGCCTGCCACCAGTACGATCTTTTCCCCGTTCACGCCCCCCGCGGCGTTGATGGCATCGGCCGCAGCCTGCGCACCCTTCATGTACTGCTCACCGAACGAAGCGTTGGCACCGGTCATGGGGCCAGCAACGCCGATTTTCACGTCCGCCTGTGCATACGACGCAACGCCCATCGCGGTAGCGACCGCCAGGGCCAGAAAGCCTTTCTTGTAAAACGTCTGCGACATGAGGTGATGCTCCTGAACGTTTTTTTGGTTGGCACAACAGCTTCAGCGTCATGCTCTGAGCAAGCGGCGTGCCATCAATTTTTACATGCGCGTAAAGTCGTAGGCTGAAGTTTCAAGCGCGCCCCTTGCAGGTCGATCAAACGGGACGTGCAACCGTCTAACACGAAGATAGTGATACCTCGTTACAATAAAGGGGCAACCTGACGCCAGCGTGAAGAGCAACCATGACCGGCAAGTCAGCGCAACCAAGGCGTAACAACAAGCGTAACGGAACTGCACAACCTCGGTGCGCGCCCGCTACATCGCGCACCATCCCGGCCGTGCTCCGGCGGCACCGCAGAAGGCGGGCACAAACTGTGTTCTGTAACATCCCGCCTCATGCGCCGAGAAGTGGCACAAGTGTGCATGCCATACTTTTTAGCCGAACCGTTGTCTGAAACGTGTTGGCCAACCCGGAGCCCTTGATGATCGATTCACCCTTTCGCCCATGCGTGATTCACTCACTGCTGGACACTGACCTTTACAAGCTCTCCATGATGCAGGCGGTGCTGCACAACTACCCCAATACAGATGTGGAGTGGGAGTTTCGCTGCCGCAACGGCGAGGACCTGCGCCCTTATCTGGATGAGCTGCGGTGGGAACTGGAGCGCTTGTGTGAATTGAGCCTGGCCGACGAGGAAGCCGCCTTCCTGGAAAATATCAGCTTTATGAAGCCTGATTTTCTGCGCTTCCTGGGGTTGTTCCGATTCAACCTGCGGTATGTGCAGCTGGGCATCGAGCACGATGAGCTCTACATCCGGCTTCGCGGGCCATGGTTGCATGTGATTCTGTTCGAGGTGCCATTGCTGGCGATGGTGAGCGAGGTTCGCAACCGCACGCTCCATCCGGTCGTGACGCTGCAAAAAGCCCGGGATCAGCTGTACCGCAAGTTCGACTGGCTGGTCGCCAACGCCACGGTGGACGAACTGGCAGGCCTGCAGGTGGCCGATTTTGGTACACGCCGCAGGTTTTCCTTTGGCGTCCAGGATGAGGTAGTGCGGCTGCTGAAAGCGGAATTCCCGGCACGCTTCGTGGGTACCAGCAATGTGTACCTGGCGCGTAAATACGACCTCAAGCCATTGGGCACCATGGCGCATGAATGGGTAATGGCGCACCAGCAGCTCGGCCCGCGGCTGATCGACAGCCAGATCGCCGCGCTGGATTGTTGGGTCAGGGAATACCGCGGCCTGCTAGGCATCGCGCTTACAGACACCATCACCATGGATGCCTTCCTGCGCGATTTCGACCTGTACTTCGCCAAGCTGTTCGACGGCCTTCGCCATGACTCGGGTGACCCGCTGCTCTGGGCCGAGAAGGCCATTACGCACTACCGCAAGCTGGGCATCGACCCAATGACCAAAACCCTGGTGTTCTCAGATGGCCTGGACCTCCCCCGTGCGCTTAACCTGTATCGCGCTCTACGGGGGCGCATCAATGTGAGCTTTGGCATTGGCACCAACCTCACGTGCGATATCGACGGGGTGGCGCCTATGAGCATGGTGCTGAAGATGACCAGCTGCAATGGCCAGCCCGTGGCGAAGATCTCCGACGAAGCGGCCAAGACCCAATGCCGCGACCCGAATTTCGTGTCCTACCTGCGGCATGTGTTCAAGGTGATGTAGCACTGCGGGGTTTGGCTGGACCTAGTCCACCAGCTTCAAGGTGCCTTGCATCATCGAGATATGCCCGGGGAAAGTGCAGAAGAAGCTGTACTGGCCAGCGGGGTCGAGAGCGGAAGCATCGAAGGTGACGCTGTCCTGGTCGCCTGCGCCGATCATGCGCGTATGCGCGATTACCCGGCTGTCTTCCGGCTGGAGATAGCCCTCTTCGGCGCCAGCCGACATTCCATCGCTGGCCACGTTGCGCATGTCGGCCGTTTTGCTGAGCACCCAGTTATGCCCCATCACCTGCACCGGCAGCGCGCCGGAGTGGGTAAGCGTGACCTTGAAGGCCTTGCAGCTTTTGCTGACGGTGATTTCCTTCTGATCGAAAGTCATCTGATCGGTGGAATCGACCGTTACCTCGCACTGGGCCGCCAGAGCGGGAACGGCGACCAGGCCAAGCAAACCGGCGAAAACGGCTTTGAGCAACATGCATACACTCCAGGGCAGTGGGCCGCGTTGTCTATCAGGCCCATGAACACATTCAAAGAGCCCATCTTGCCTGCCGGGCGTAGGCTTCTCAACATCACTTGAGGAGAACCATCATGGGTTTCAACAGCTTCTTCCGTAGCCTGCTTGCCGCATACGCCTGTGGCGCCAGTGGCGCCGAGCCTGAGTACAAGGCAGGCCAGCCGCACTGATCATGCGGTAGGCAGCGCTTCTTCAATGGGGGTCACGGTCACCTGTACCTCAGGGTCGTGGCTGCCGCCGCCCAGGATCACCCCACGCAGGGGGGATACATCGGAAAAATCCCGCCCCCATGCGAGCGTGACGTGGCCCAGCCCCGGGCGTACGTTGTTGGTGGGGTCGAACTCTACCCAGCCATTGGCCGGGCAATACACCGCTACCCAGGCATGGGAGGCGTCCGCGCCGATGAGCCGAGGTTTGCCAGGCGGCGGCTGGGTCAGCAGATAACCGCTGACATAGCGCGCAGCCAATCCCCGGGACCGCAGGCAGGCAATCATCAGGTGGGCGAAGTCCTGGCAAACCCCGCGCCGCTGCTCCAGTACTTCCAGCAAAGGGGTCGCCACGCCAGTGGCGTTAGCGTCATAGGTGAATTCGTTGAAGATCTTGCCCATCAGCACCTGGGCGCCTTCGAGCAAAGGCATGTTTGCAGGGAAACAGCTGTCAGCAAACGCGACGAAGTGCTTCTTCAATCGAATAAAGGGCGACTCAAAGCGGAAGCGGCACGCCTTCAGCATATCCCGTGGCATTGGCTGACCGCTGTAGCACAAGCTGTCACGGGCCATTTCCCAGGCGGGCGACAATCGCATGTCGGGCACTCGGCGGGCTAGCACTTCCACTTCCAGCCGCGCCTTGACCGTGAGCGCGTCATGGGGCCGCTCAAAGGCCAGGCGGGTAAGCGGGTTGCCGAATACATCGTATTCGTCGATCCGCTGGGTAGGCAGTGGTGACACCTCAAGTGACTGATTGCGGCATAACTGCCACGCACAAGGCCGCGGCCACAAGTGCGCCAGCTGTTTGGCCAGCGATACCGGGGCGTCGTACGCGTAGTGGGTGTCATGCATCACCTGATAACAAGTGCCTGTCATACCGATACCGTTTGCTGGCTGACATCATCCACATGAGCGAAATGGCGCAATGCAAGGCGGTCGGACACCTGACTGCTGGCATCGCCTACCTCATCGAGCAGATCCGCCAACCCACCCAGCACCACCCGTACGCTGCCTACCCCGAACAATGAATATTCCAAGGCACCCAGATCGAATACCGTAAGCCGCTCGATCAGTGTTGCAAACGAGTTATCGCGTGGTATGCGCAAGTCATCGTGCAGCCGCCGTAGCGACCGGACCACCTGTCGGAGCTGAAATAGCACGGCGTGTGGGTTCTGGGGGTCAAGCAGCAACAGGTCGAGCACAGGGATCAGTTGCGCTTCGGCCAGGTAGCGTGAGCGGTAAGTAATACTACTGTTCGCCAATTCCAGCAGCCACTCCAGCGCCGAAGGCTCGAATACCTGTCCACTGCGCAAGCTGGCCGCCAGGCTGGTGCACAGGAAGTGCAAACGCTCGAGGCGCCGGCCGATCATCAGGAAACGCCAGCCCTCGTCGCGGGTCATGTCATCCAGCGCAAAGCCGGACAGTGCCGCCAGTGACACTACCAAGCGGTTGAGCAGATCCAGGGCTTCGCCCAGGTCAGTGCCTAGCGGCTCCAACCGTGCCGACTCCCGTTGCAATTCGACCAATGCATGCCAGTTTTCACGCGAAAGCTTGCCGCGTACCTGTGACGCCGCCCATTGCAGCCGTTGCAGGTTGTTGCGCAGGCTGAACGGCCACTCAGCCCCCACCAGCGCCGTGAGCAGCCCGGCTTCCAGTTCACTTTCATCGGGCATTACATTCAGGGCCTGCGCCAGCGCGACCGCAGCATGCAATGCCTGCGCGTCGTCGCCTTCCACGTGGCGGGTGAGGACGATCCGCAGCAACCGGGCACTGTCGTCGCACCGCTCCGAATAGCGCCCGAACCAGAACAGGTTTTCGACCACCCGAGAGGGCAAGTAGGGGTCTCGCCGGATCACGTCCTGCGCCCCGAGGGCCCGTTGTGCGCGCCACTGCTCGGCGCTGGGCGCCGGCTCGCCCAGTATCCACGTATCTTTACTGGCGCCGCCGCGCTGCATGGCGATCACCTCGGCGTCGGCGTGGGCGGCTACCCGGGTCAGCCCCCCCGGCAGCACGCGGTAGCCCTCTTCAGCCGCCACCGCATACATGCGCATGCCCACCGCGCGAGGCTGCAGCCCAAGGCTGTCGCCATGCCACACCGGCGCCTGGGACAGCTGCGCGATGGCCTGGCCAACATAGGCATAGGGGCGAGCCTTGATCCGCTCACATAGGGCTTTGCGCTGCGCTCCATCGAGGTTTCGCCCGAACACCGGCCCAAAGCTCTGCGACGGGAAGGCCGGCTTGAACACCAGCTCGGCCATGTGCTCCAGGGCGTGCGCCATCACCGGGGGCTCCCCGCACCACCAGGTGGCAATGGACGGTAACATCAGCTTCTCGCCAAACAGGTGCTCGTTGATCGCAGGCAAAAACCCAAGCAGCCCCGGGGACTCCAGCACGCCGCTGCCCAGTGAGTTGGCTACCAGCACCCGGCCTTCGCGTACTGATTGCAACAGCCCGGGCACGCCCAGGGCGGAATCGGTGCGCAGCTCAAGCGGGTCGCAGAAGTCGTCATCCAGGCGGCGCAATATGGCGTGCACGCGCTGCAGCCCATTGAGTGTCTTGAGGTACACCGTGGCGTCGCGCACGGTCAGGTCGGTGCCTTCAACCAGCGGGTAGCCCAATTGTCGGGCCAGGTAGAGGTGCTCGAAATAACTTTCGTTGAAGCGCCCAGGCGTCAGCACCACCACCAAGGGCGTATCGGTGCCCGCCGTGGCTAGCCGGGCGAGGGTTTCCTGCAGTGCCCGGAAGAAGCCAGCGAGGTGCCGCGCTTGCAGGTCCCGGTAAAGGTCGGGAAATGCGCGAGACACGATCATGCGGTTTTCCAGCGCATAGCCCGCCCCCGAGGGGGCCTGCGTACGGTCTGCGGTTACCCACCAGCGCCCATCGGGGCTGCGGGCCAGATCCACCGCATACAGGTGAAGGAAAATATCTGCGGGCGGGCGGATACCCTGACAGGCCCAGAGGTAATTGTTATGGCCAAACACCAGCTCGGACGGCAGCAACCCCTCCTGCATCAGGGTTTGCGGGCCGTAGATGTCCGCCAGCACCGCGTTGAGCAAGCGTGCGCGCTGGGCGATGCCGGCGGCCAGGTACTGCCATTCGCCCTGCTCGATGAGGTTGGGCAGCAGGTCCAGCTCCCACGGCCGGTCCGCACCCTTGGGGTCGGCATACACGTTGTAGGTCACACCGTTTTCGTGAATCTGCCGGTTTAGCATGTCCTGCCGCTGGGCCAGCTGCGCGGGGCTGCTGCGTTGCAGATGGTCGAGCAGGCGCCGCCAGTGCGGCCTTACTGCGCCAGCGGGGTCGAGCATTTCGTGATAGCTGCCTGCGGTGCGCAGGTAGTGTTCAAGCAGGTCTGGCATGAAACGCTCGGCTACAGGTAGTGGGCCCGACTCATTGGAAACGGCGCATGTCCAGTGTCATGGGAAACGCTTCGTTAACCTGTACAGGTGGCGCGACAAGCGTTCCGGGAGTGTGGCCGACCCGGAAGAAACGCGCCAGCCGCCGGCTTTCGGCTTCGTTGCCATTGACCGGGAAGGTGTCGTAGTTACGCCCACCCGGGTGTGCCACATGATATTGGCAGCCGCCCAACGAACGCTGCATCCAGGTATCGACCAGGTCAAATACCAGGGGCGCATGGGGTGCGATGTTCGGGTGCAATGCGTTGGCCGGCTGCCACGCACGGTAGCGCACACCCGCAACGAACTCGCCGGCGACTCCAGTGGCACGCAGCGGTACCGGAAGGCCATTGCAGGTAAGCACATAACGCCCCGGCGCCATGCCAGTCACTTTCACCTGCATGCGCTCAAGCGAGGAGTCCACGTAGCGCACGGTGCCCCCGGCGGCACCCTCCTCGCCCAGCACGTGCCAAGGCTCCAGGGCCTGGCGCAGTTCCAGCTCGATCCCGGCCACCGCATAGTCGCCCACCTTGGGAAAGCGAAACTCCAGGTGCGGCGCGAACCATTCTGCCTTGAACGGATAGCCTGCAAGCGTGAGCTCATGAAGCACATCGGCGAAGTCCTGAGCCACAAAATGGGGAAGCAGAAAGCGGTCATGCAGCTCCGTGCCCCAGCGAGTCAGGCGTTCTGGGGCATAGGGTGCTTTCCAGAACCGCGCCACCAGCCCGCGCAACAGCAACTGCTGCGCCAGGCTCATGCGGGCATGGGGCGGCATTTCGAACGCGCGCAATTCCAGCAGGCCAAGGCGGCCACTGGCGCTGTCGGGCGAATACAGCTTGTCGATACAAAATTCGGCGCGGTGGGTGTTGCCGGTTACGTCGGTCAGCAGGTTGCGCAGCAGGCGGTCTACCAGCCAGGGCGCGGCCTCCTCGCCAGGAGCGGGCATTTGCGAGAAGGCGATTTCCAGCTCGTAAAGGGCATCGCTGCGCGCTTCGTCCACCCTTGGGGCCTGTGACGTGGGCCCGATGAACAGCCCGGAGAACAGGTACGAAAGCGAGGGGTGATCATTCCAGTAACTCACCAGGCTACGCAGCAGGTCAGGGCGACGCAGGAAGGGAGAGTCTGCAGGCGTGGCCCCGCCAAGCACGAAATGGTTGCCACCACCTGTCCCGGTATGGCGGCCGTCGATCATGAACTTCTCGCTGGCCAGGCGGGTAAGCCGCGCCTGCTCATAAAGAAATTCGGTACGATCCACCAGCTCCGCCCAACTCGCCGAAGGCTGAACGTTCACTTCAATAACGCCAGGGTCGGGCGTAATGCGCAGGTTCTGCAGACGCGGGTCGGCCGGTGGCTCGTAGCCTTCCAGCACCACCGGGCAGCGCAACCCTTCGGCTACTGCCTCAACCACTTCTACCAATTGAAGGTAGTCTTCCAGCCGCTCCAGCGGCGGCATGAAGATGTGAAGCCGGCCGTCCCTGGGTTCGGCGCACAATGCGGTACGGGCAATCCAGCCCGCCGATTCGCCTGCTTTCGGAGCGCTGCCTTCGTAACGGCCTTGCACCGACGCTGCCGGCTGCTGCAGCGCAAGGGGCGAGAAGGCCTGGTTGGGGTCCCGGGCGTTGATGAAGGGGTAATCGCTTTCCTGGACCCACGGCAGAGAATTCAACGGCAGCCGGTAACCCAGGGCCGAATCGCCGGGTAACAGGCGGCATTGCTCGTCGCGCAGGTACCAGCGGCTACTGTGCCAACGATCACCTGCGGCAGTACGCGCCAGCGGCAACACATGGCCAACCACCTGGTCCAGGCCTTGGGTGAACACCTTGCGCAGGCGCTCACGCTCCAGCGAATCGGCCAGCCGAGCATCGCTCACGCTCAGATTCGTCGGCAACGTGCCCTCGCGCCAGAGGTAGTAAAGGCTGTCTTCGTAGGCCGGAAAAACGAAGTCTCCAGGCAACCCCATGTGCTCGGCCACCTGTACCAGAAAGCGCGCCGCCAACTCGGTATCGGCAGCGTAGCTCTCCTGCTCATTGGCGATCAGGCGAGGGTTGCGCCAGATCGGCTCGCCGTCCGTTCGCCAGAAGGCATTCAGCGACCATCGCGGCAACTGCTCGCCCGGGTACCATTTCCCCTGGCCGAAGTGCACCAGCCCACCGGTGGCGTAGCGTGCTCGCAGGCGCTGATACAGATCAGTGGCAAGCTTGCGTTTGTTCGGCCCGAGGGCGGCGGTGTTCCATTCGACGCCGTCTGGGTGGTCCACGGAAACGAACGTGGGTTCGCCGCCCATGGTCAGGCGCACGTCACCCGCGAGCAGGTCGGCGTCGATGTGCTCGCCCAGCGCAAGTATGGCCTGCCATTGGTCTTCGCTGTAAGGCCGGGTAACGCGCGGCGCTTCCCAGATCCTGCGCACCGACATGGAATGCGCGAAATCACATTCGCATGGCTCTACCCTGCCGGTGATGGGCGCAGCGGAAGTGGGGTCCGGGCTGCACGCCAATGGGATATGCCCTTCTCCAGCAAACAGGCCTGACGTGGCATCCAGGCCGATCCAGCCAGCGCCTGGCAGGTAAACTTCGCACCAGGCGTGCAGGTCGGTGAAATCCACGTCCGTACCGGCTGGCCCGTCCAGCGCTTTCACGTCAGCGGTAAGCTGAATCAGGTATCCGGACACGAAACGCGCCGCCAGCCCGAGGTTGCGCAGCACCTGTACCAGCAGCCAGGCCGAATCCCTGCAAGAGCCGCATTCCAGTTCCAGGGTTTGCTCAGGTGTTTGCACCCCCGGCTCCATACGGATGAGGTAGCGCACGTCCTGGCTGATGCGCTGGTTCAGCGCAACCAGAAAGTCTACGGTTGGCTTGGGCTCGCGCTCGATACTTTCCACATAAGCGGCGAACCGAGGCGACAGCGGCAGTTTTTCCAGATAGGGCGCCAGTTCATGGCGCTCATCAGGTGCATAACTGAACGGAACGGCGTCAGCATAGGGCTCAAGGAAAAAGTCGAACGGGTTGAACACGGCCATCTCGGCGACCAGGTCCACCTCGATCCTGAACCGCTCGGTTTTCTCCGGGAACACTAGCCGCGCCAGGTAATTGCCCTGCGGGTCCTGCTGCCAGTTGATGAAATGGCCTTCGGGCAGAACCTTTAGTGAATAGGAAAGAACGCGTGTTCGGCTATGAGGCGCTGGGCGCAGCCGGACTATCTGCGGCCCTAGCTCCACCGCGCGGTCGTAGCGATAGTCGGTAATGTGGTTTAACGCGACATGTATCGACACAGCGTGCCTCCTGCAGGCCAAACGGTCAGGGAAACAGCGCAAGAGTTGTGCCAGCACAACCCTGCTGTCGGTTATGCATAGCTGGCTCAGCCCGCGGTGCTCTGGTTGGACTCAACCAACCGCTGTTCTATCCACGGGCGCGATGTTAATAAACCAGGCGCTGTGCAGGCAGGCCTGGAGCCGTCGCTGATCGCTCAGGATCAGCGGAACGGCCTTTCTCTCTGGGTGTGACAGCCTTTCCGATCAGCGAGGAAGCACCGGTTGCCGGCTAGGCTTGCGCTTGCCCTTGGCGCTGGTATTTCCCTTGCCAGCCCGAGCAGCCTGATCGCGGCGCGCCTGTGCCGCAGCCTTGGCCTCCTCCCGCTTGTCCCAAGGCTTGCTGCCGTCACTACCGCGCGGCGGCAGGCCGGTGTGCTGCGTGAGAATACGCTGCTCGCGGGCGACCTTGTGGCTACCGGCAGGGGTTGAGTTCTTACGCCGTGCGCTGGTGTAGGTGTCCGCGTCAGGCTGGTGCGCCGGGATCAACTGGTTTTTACCCGAGCCGATCAGATCGGCACGGCCCATGCGTTCCAGGGCTTCGCGCAGCATTGGCCAACCCTTCGGGTCGTGGTAGCGCAGGAAGGCCTTGTGCAGCCGGCGCTGGGCCTCGCTTTTCACGATGCTCACACCCGGGCTCTTGTACGTGACCTTGCGCAGCGGGTTCTTGCCCGAGTGGTACATGGCGGTAGCGGATGCCATGGGTGATGGATAGAACGCCTGCACCTGGTCGGCGCGGAAGCCATTGCCCTTGAGCCACAGGGCCAGGTTCATCATGTCTTCGTCAGTGGTGCCAGGGTGCGCGGCGATGAAATACGGGATCAGGTACTGCTCTTTTCCCGCCTCCTTCGAGTACTTCTCGAACATCCGCTTGAAGCGGTCGTAGCTGCCGATGCCCGGCTTCATCATCTGGTTGAGCGGGCCTTCCTCGGTGTGCTCCGGGGCAATTTTCAGGTAGCCGCCCACATGGTGGGTGACCAGTTCCTTCACATACTCCGGCGATTCCACCGCCAGGTCATAGCGCAGGCCTGAAGCAATCAGGATCTTCTTCACACCGGGCAAGGCGCGGGCGCTGCGGTACAGCTGGATCAGCGACGAGTGATCGGTGTTCAGGTTGGGGCAGATCCCCGGGAACACGCACGAAGGCTTGCGGCACGCGGATTCGATCTCCGGGCTTTTGCAGGCGATGCGGTACATGTTCGCAGTGGGCCCGCCCAGGTCCGAGATAACGCCGGTGAAGCCGGGCACCTTGTCGCGGATTTCTTCAATCTCGCGGATGATCGACTCTTCGGAACGGTTCTGGATGATCCGGCCTTCGTGTTCGGTAATGGAGCAGAATGTGCAGCCACCGAAGCAGCCGCGCATAATGTTCACCGAGAAGCGAATCATGTCGTAGGCCGGGATCTTTTCCTTGCCGTAGGCCGGGTGCGGGACGCGCGCGTAGGGCATGCCGAACACGTAGTCCATTTCCTCGGTGGTCATGGGAATGGGTGGCGGGTTGAACCACACGTCTACTTCGCCATGCTTCTGCACCAGCGCGCGGGCGTTGCCCGGGTTGGTTTCCAGGTGCAGCACGCGGTTGGCGTGGGCATAGAGCACGGCGTCGTTGCGTACTTTCTCGAAGGACGGCAAGCGGATGACTGTCTTGTCGCGGGTCATGCGCGGGCTTTCGAGGATCTGCACGACCTTGGCTTCGGTCGGATCTTCCACCGGGCCTTTTTCCTGCTCGATGGCGCAGGCCTGGGTGTCCTGGGTGTTCACATACGGGTTGATGATCTTGTCGACCTTGCCCGGGCGGTCGATACGCGTGGAGTCCACCTCGTACCAGCCCTGGGGGGTATCCCGGCGCACAAAGGCGGTGCCGCGGATATCCGTGATGCTTTCGATCGGCTGCCCAGCCGCCAGCCTTTGAGCCACTTCTACTACGGCGCGCTCGGCGTTGCCGTACAGAAGGATATCGGCACAGGCGTCGATCAGGATCGAATGGCGGACTTTGTCCTGCCAGTAGTCGTAATGCGCGATCCGCCGCAGCGACGCCTCGATGCCACCCAGCACGATAGGCACGTGCTTGTAGGCTTCCTTGCAGCGCTGGCTATACACCAGGCTGGCGCGGTCCGGCCGCTTGCCGGCAAGGCCGCCGGGGGTGTACGCATCGTCGGAGCGGATTTTCTTGTCTGCGGTGTAGCGGTTGATCATCGAATCCATGTTGCCGGCCGCAACGCCGAAGAACAGGTTGGGCTCGCCCAGCTTCATGAAATCGGCTTTGGAGGTCCAATCCGGCTGGGCAATGATGCCCACTCGGAAGCCTTGGGCTTCGAGCAGCCGACCGATGATCGCCATACCGAACGAGGGATGATCGACATAGGCATCACCGCTGACAATGATGATGTCGCAGGAATCCCATCCCAGCTGGTCCATTTCTTCCCGGCTCATAGGCAGGAAAGGCGCCGGCCCGAAACATTCGGCCCAGTATTTCGGATAGTCGAATAATGGCTTGGCTGCTTGCATGGTGATGACCGGTGTTATGGCAAATGGACCCGCGCGAATTCGCGGCCGCGGAGGATAGCACAAAAAATAACCAAATCCGACGGCCTTTGTCGGATATAGGCTATTCGATGGCTCTGCAGGGAATATCCGAGCGAAGGTCAGGCCGGGCCGCGCAGGCAAGGCAAAAACAGGCGAGGAAGCGGACCGGGCTGGCGCTCCAGTTTACTGGTTGTAAATGAGCATTCCGAGCCTAGGCGGCCCCACCTGTTTTTAACGCAGCATCACCGAGCGCAGGATGTTCCCCGATTATTCGTCATCGAACTGATAGCTGCCCGGCGCCAGGTTCTCGAACCGGGTGTACTTCCCGATAAACGCCAGGCGCACGGTACCGATCGGGCCGTTCCGCTGCTTGCCGATGATGATTTCGGCGATGCCCTTGTGCTCGGTTTCGGGGTGGTACACCTCGTCCCGGTATACGAACATGATCACGTCGGCGTCCTGCTCGATCGCTCCCGATTCCCGCAGGTCGGAGTTTACCGGGCGCTTGTTCGGGCGTTGTTCCAGCGAGCGGTTGAGCTGGGACAGTGCAATCACGGGGCAGTTGAATTCCTTGGCCAGGGCCTTCAGCGAGCGCGAGATCTCCGAGATCTCGTTCGTGCGGTTGTCACCGCTCGAGCCGGGAATCTGCATCAACTGGAGGTAGTCGATCATGATCATAGCGATCTCGCCATGTTCACGCACGATGCGCCGCGTACGGGCGCGCATTTCCGAGGGGCTGATGCCGGCGGTATCGTCGATGAACAGCTTGCGGTCGTTGAGCAGGTTCACCGCCGAAGTGAGCCGTGGCCAATCGTCGTCATCCAGGCGGCCGGTTCGTACCTTGGTCTGGTCGATACGGCCCAGCGACGACAGCATACGCATGATCAGCGAGTCGCCTGGCATTTCGAGGGAGTACACCAGCACTACCTTGTCGCTGCGCAGTACCGCGTTTTCCACCAGGTTCATGGCGAACGTGGTTTTACCCATGGACGGTCGCCCTGCCACGATCACCAGGTCGGACGGCTGCAGGCCGCTGGTCTTTTCGTCCAGGTCGGCATAGCCGGTGGACAGGCCCGTGATCGCCTGATCGGTATTGAACAGCGTATCGATGCGGTCGATGGCCTTGGTCAACAGATCATTCACGCCCACCGGGCCGCCGGTCTTGGGGCGTGCCTCGGCAATCTGGAAGATCTGCCGCTCGGCTTCATCGAGGATTTCGGACGCGTTCCGCCCTTGCGGATTGAACGCACTGTCAGCGATATCGCTGCTGATGCTGATCAATTGCCGCAGGGTTGCGCGTTCGCGAACGATCTGAGCGTACGCCTTGATGTTGGCGACCGACGGCGTGTTCTTGGCCAATTCGCCCAGATAAGCAAGGCCGCCGACCTGGCTGCTCTGCCCTTCCTTGTCCAGCTGCTCGTGCAGCGTGACCACGTCGAATGGAAGGTTCTGGTCAGCCAGGCGAGCCACCGCGCGGAAGATCAGGCGGTGGTCATGCCGGTAGAAGTCGCCATCCGACACCTGGTCCAGTACCCGCTCCCAGGCATTGTTGTCCAGCATCAAGCCACCGAGCACAGCCTGTTCGGCCTCGATGGAGTGAGGTGGAACCTTGAGCGCGGCGGTTTGCAGGTCGTACTGTTCAGGCGTCGAGATTTCGTTCATAACCGGCGGAATCTGAGGGGTACATAAAAAACAAAGGGCACGACCTGTCGAAGACAGGGCCGTGCCCCATGTTAAACCGCTGGCTGGCCGAGCGGCCAGCCAATGGCTCAGGCGGCTACAACCACAACGCGAACGGTAGCTTCAACGTCGCTGTGCAGGTGCACGGCTACGTCGTATTCACCGACGTTACGGATGGTGCCGTTCGGCAGACGAACTTCAGCCTTGGCAACTTCAACGCCGGAGGCGGTCAGTGCGTCAGCGATGTCGTGAGTACCGATCGAACCGAACAGCTTGCCTTCATCGCCCGCGGTAGCGGTGATGGTGACTTCCAGCTCGGCCAGTTGAGCGGCGCGGCTTTCAGCGGAGGCTTTCTTGTCGGCAGCTGCTTTTTCCAGGTCAGCACGGCGAGCTTCGAACGCAGCCAGGTTGGCGGCGGTCGCGGCAGTAGCCTTGCCTTGTGGCAGCAGGTAGTTACGACCGTAACCAGCCTTTACGTTTACCTTGTCGCCCAGGTTGCCCAGGTTGGCGATTTTTTCCAGCAGGATCAGTTCCATTTGGTATTAACCTCTTAACTTTAACCTTCACCGTTCGCGGAGCCCTGGTCGTTGCCTTTTTCAGGCGCCAGGCGGCCGCGAAAATCAATCAGGCTGTCGACAATGGCCACAGCCACCAGTAACGGATAGGCCAGCTGTATGAACAGCAGGAACGTGACGTACAACCCTACCAGCCAGAAGCGCCCGAGCTTGCCGCGTACGACCAGCCCATGCACCAGGGCGAAGCCCGCGAACATCAGCGGCACGCTGCACAGGGGGGTCAACATCGCCACCCTGGGACCGAAGTGCGGCCCCACCAGCATGCACGCCAATAGCGCGAGGGCTACGGCACCGGGGATTCGCGTGGCGCGAAACTCGCGCCCGAAACCGCCGGGGTTATACAACACGGCCTGCCAGTAGCGCCCCAGTATCAGGGCCAACAGGCTGATGGCCTGCAACAGAGCTGCTATCAATCCGATCAGTACCGGAGCGATCAACGCCTCCAGGTGGGCTTGCTCTTCCAGCGACAAGCGCTGGTAGATGTCGCCGAGCAGGTCAGGCAGGTGGCTGTTCATGGCCACCGCCAGCTGGTTCAGGGCTTCGCCGAAGGCGGCTCCCAGTACCACGCCATACACCACACCCAGGCCGACACTCGCCAGCAACACCTTGCTCCAGGGCCATCCCGCGCGCAGCAGCGCCGCGAGCCCCAGCGAACCCAGCAACACCATGAGGGTGCGAGGTTCACCGAAGTACCACCAGACAAACGCCGGCAGTATTCCCCAGGCAAGGACGGCAATGGCGTCGCTTCGCCCCCGCCGCAGCAGCACAAGGCAACCTGCGGCGGCACTCAACCAGAACAACAGCGGCAATGCCGCACATCCAGCCACCACCAGGGTGGCTTGCATACGACCCCGCATGATGAAATCAGCCAAGGCACGCATGCGCTCTATCCTTTACGGCTTGTCGACAAAGCCCGTATCAGCGGCCGTGGCTGTCGGTGTAAGGCAGCAGGGCCAGGAAGCGGGCGCGCTTGATAGCGGTAGCCAGCTGACGCTGATAACGAGCCTTGGTACCCGTGATACGGCTTGGAACGATCTTGCCGGTTTCAGATACGTAAGCTTTCAGGGTGTTGAGATCCTTGTAATCGATCTCTTTAACGTTTTCTGCGGTGAAGCGGCAGAATTTACGACGACGGAAGAAACGTGCCATTTAACAGGCTCCTCTAAAGATCCGTGGATTACTCGTCAGCGTTGTCGCTGTTGTCACTGTTGTCGCTGTCGTCGCCGTCGGCGCTTTCAGCTTGCTCAGGACGGTCACGACGCTCACGGCGCTCGCTGCGGTTTTCTTCAGCCTTGAGCATTTCGGACGGGCCGGTAACGGCTTCGTCGCGACGGATCACAAGGTTACGGATAACGGCATCGTTGTAGCGGAAGCTGTCTTCCAGCTCGGCCAGGGCCTTGCCGGTGCATTCGACGTTCAGCATCACGTAGTGAGCCTTGTGAACGTTGTTGATTGCATAGGCCAGTTGACGACGGCCCCAGTCTTCCAGGCGGTGAATCTTGCCACCGTCTTCTTCGATCAGCTTGGTGTAACGCTCGACCATGCCGCCGACTTGCTCGCTCTGATCCGGGTGGACCAGGAAGATGATTTCGTAATGACGCATGAATGCTCCTTACGGGTTGTAGCCTGCCGAGGTACCGGTCAGACAAGGAGTGAATAGTGCTTGGTACATGCCTAGGCGGGCGCTGGTAAGCCTGCCGCCAGGGCAAGGGGCGCAATTGTAGAGAAGGGCCTTGGGCAACGCAAGGTGATTGGCGAATATTTGACCAGCCGCCTATCCCGGGCGCTGAGCCCGGGAAGACGGGCCGTTAACGGCCCTGGCGCTGGCGCACCGCCTCGAACAGGCACACACCGGTTGCGACCGAAACGTTGAGGCTGCTGACACTGCCCGACATCGGCAGCTTGACCAGATGATCACAATGCTCGCGAGTAAGGCGGCGCATGCCCTTGCCTTCGGCACCCATCACCAGGACCAGCGGGCCGGTCAGGTCTTGCTGGTAGATTTCCTTCTCGGCTTCGCCGGCCGTGCCGACAACCCACAGCCCGCGCTGCTGGAGCTTTTCCAGGCTGCGCGCCAGGTTGGTCACGGCAACCAGTGGGATCACTTCCGCCGCGCCGCAGGCCACCTTGCGCACCACGGGGGTAAGCGTGGCGGACTTGTCCTTGGGAATGATCACGGCAAGGGCGCCAGCGGCGTCTGCGGTGCGCAGGCAGGCCCCGAGGTTGTGCGGGTCGGTCACGCCGTCGAGCACCAACAGCAAGGGTGGCCCCTCATGGCGGTCGAGCAGCTCGTCGAGCATGGCCTCGCCCCATACCTGGCTCGGGCTTACGTCAGCGACCACGCCCTGGTGAACGCCTTCTACCCAGGCGTCCAGCTCCCTGCGCTCAGCGGAGCCGACCGTAACGCGGTGTTCGCTTGCCAGCTGCAGCAAAGCTTGCAGCCGAGGCTCACTGCGGCCTTCGGACAGCCAGATGTGCTTGACCCGGCGCGGGTGGTGGCGCAACAGCGCTTCCACGGCATGCACGCCGTAGATCTTTTCCAACTGGCTCATGATTTTGCCTTGGCCTTGCGCGAGCCAGCCTTGGACGGCCCCTTGCGGTGTTTGGTGGGCTTGCCGCTATCGGCCTTGGCGGGCGCGCTCCGGGCGTCGCTCATCAGGGCTTTCTTCATTTCACGGCTTTTGCGTACTTCAGCGTTGTTGGCCGTGGCATGGGAGGCCCGATAGGCTTCGTCCACGGCTGGGTCCTTCCCTGCCTTGCGCTTGCGCGGGCTAGCGGGCGCTTGCGCAGGCTCGGCAGCCGGGGCGGCGACCGCCTCAGGCTTGCGCGAGCGGCCGGCGGGCGCGGTATCGGTGACCTTGCGCGATTTACGTGCGCCGGTACCGGTATTGCCGGCTCTGCCTGAGCTCTTCTCAGGGGCCTTGTCGGCCAGCTCGAAGTCGATCTTGCGCTCGTCCAGGTCTACGCGCATCACACGCACCTGCACGGTATCGCCCAAGCGGAAGCTACGCCCGGTTCGCTCGCCAGTGAGGCGATGGTGAACCTGGTCATAGTGGTAGTAGTCCCCCGGCAACGCCGAGACGTGGACCAGCCCTTCCACATAGATGTCGGTAAGCGCCACGAACAGGCCGAAACCGGTAGTCGCGGTAATGATGCCGGGGAATACTTCGCCCACGCGGTCCTTCATGAACTCGCACTTGAGCCAGTTCACTACGTCCCGGGTGGCTTCGTCGGCACGGCGCTCGGTCATCGAGCACTGTTCGCCCAGTTGCTCCAGCGCCGCTTCGTCGTACGGGTATATCCGCGCCTTGGGCATGGCCGCCGCTCCCGCGCGCACCACATGCGGGGTTTCCCGCTTGGAGCGGATCACGCTGCGGATGGCGCGGTGAACCAGCAGGTCGGGATAGCGGCGAATAGGCGAGGTAAAGTGGGTATAGGCCGGGTAATTCAGGCCGAAGTGGCCATTGTTGTCCGAGGTATAGACCGCCTGGCTCAGCGAGCGGAGCATCACGGTCTGGATCAGCTGGAAGTCCGGGCGATCCTTGATACGCTCGAGCAGCGCCTGGTAATCCTTGGGCGTCGGCCCCTCCTTCCCTTTGTGCAAGGCAAGGCCCAGCTCACCCAGGAAGGCCTGCAGCTTCTCAAGACGCTCCGGCGGTGGGCCGTCGTGAACGCGGAACAGCGCGGGCACTTCGTGTTTCTTGAGGAATTCGGCGGTAGCCACGTTAGCGGCCAGCATGCATTCCTCGATCAACTTGTGCGCGTCGTTGCGAGTGGTCGGGCGGATTTCCGCGATCTTGCGATCCTCGCCAAAGACGATACGGGTTTCCTGGGTTTCGAAGTCGATCGCGCCCCGGGTGTGACGGCCCGCCAAAAGCACCTGGTAGAGCGCGTACAGCTGCTTGAGGTGAGGCAGCACCTGGCCGTATTCACCACGCAGCGCCTTGGCTTCCGCGGTACGGCTATGCTCGAGCATCGTGCTGACCTTGTTGTAGGTCAGGCGCGCGTGGGAATGGATAACCGCTTCGTAGAACTTGTAGTCGACCATTTGCCCGCTTTTGGAAATGGTCATCTCGCAAACCATTGCCAAGCGATCCACGTGCGGGTTGAGCGAGCAGAGGCCGTTGGACAGCTCCTCGGGCAGCATCGGGATCACCCGTTCCGGGAAGTACACAGAGTTGCCGCGCACCTGCGCCTCGGCGTCCAGCGCCGAGTCGATCTTCACATAGCTGGATACGTCGGCAATGGCCACGTAAAGCCGCCAGCCGCCGGAAAACATCTTGATACGGCCCGTGGGCTCGCAATAGACCGCATCGTCGAAGTCCCGCGCGTCTTCGCCGTCGATGGTCACGAACGGCAGGTGACGCAGGTCGACACGGTTAGCCTTGTGCTTGTCTTCAACTTCCGGCTTGAGCCGCGCCGCTTCTTTTTCGACAGCCTCGGGCCACACATTGGGAATGTCGTAGCTGCGCAGGGCAACGTCGATTTCCATCCCGGGGGCCATATAGTTGCCCAGTACTTCAACCACGTCGCCCTGCGGCTGGAAGCGAGCCGTTGGCCAGTGGGTGATCTTGATCTCGACGAACTGGCCCACGCGCGCGCCGCCATTGCGGCCGGGGGTTACCAGCACTTCCTGCTGTACCTTGGGGTTATCCGCCTGGACGAAGCCAATGCCACCTTCTTCGAAGTACCGCCCCACGATGGTTTCATGAGCACGGCTCACCACTTCTACCAGCGCGCCTTCACGGCGGCCGCGACGGTCGAGCCCGGAAACCCGCGCCAGGGCTCGGTCGCCATCGAACACAAGGCGCATCTGAGCCGGGCTGAGGAAGAGGTCGTCGCTGCCATCGTCGGGGATCAGGAAGCCGAAACCATCACGGTGGCCACTGACGCGCCCGGCAATCAGGTCGAGTTTGTCGACCGGCGCGTAGGTGCCGCGCCGGGTATAAATAAGCTGAGCATCGCGCTCCATCGCTCGCAGGCGGCGACGCAGGGCTTCGATCTGGTCTTCGGTCCCCAGGCCGAACTCCTCGACCAGCTGCTCGCGGCTCGCTGGAGAACCACGCTCGGCGAGGTGGTGCAGGATCAATTCACGGCTGGGGATAGGATTATCGTATTTTTCCGCTTCACGAGCGGCCTCGGGATCGAGGGACTGCCAATCGGCCATTAGAGAGTGTTCACCTTGTGTGATATGCAAGTTAGTTTGGCATACCCCTGTGGAAACGGGAAATTCCAGCACTTTATAGCGCGCCACAGCCTTTGCGGCGCCCCTTTGAGGCCTCACCGCTTGGGCCCGAATATTTTTGCAGCCAGGGGTTTACACTGCAATACAGCGACCGTATAGTGCGCGCCATCGACGACGCAAGTGGTCGATTTGCCCAGATGGTGAAATTGGTAGACACGCCAGCTTCAGGTGTTGGTGGCCTTACGGCCGTGGAAGTTCGAGTCTTCTTCTGGGCACCATCTTCAAACGCGAGACTACCTCAGTCCATCGCGTTCCAAAAGCCCGCGAAAGCGGGCTTTTGCATTTCAGCTCCCCGCTACGCCCAACCTGATTCCGCAGCCTCATTTTTTTCAAAAAGGGGTTTACAGCCTCAATCGGCAGCCGTATAGTGCGCGCCATCGACGACGCCAGTCTTCGATATGCCCAGGTGGTGAAATTGGTAGACACGCCAGCTTCAGGTGTTGGTGGCTTTACGGCCGTGGAAGTTCGAGTCTTCTCCTGGGCACCAAATTCAAGCGTCAGCGCTTCAAAAAACCCGCTCACAAGCGGGTTTTTTTGTGCCCATCGGAAATGTTTGCCAATCAAATACGCCCGCATTCGAGAAGCGATCTCCTTTATACTTGCGCCCTTTTGTACCCATGGAGATACGCTCGGATGTCAATGCGAATTGCCCTCCTGCGCCTGTGCGCCGTGCCAGCCCTGGCACTGGCCCTGGTCACTGGTGCTGCCCAGGCCGCCGACGCCCCCGCCCTTACGCTTTACAACGGCCAGCACAAGGAATTGGGCGAGGCGATTGCCAAGGCGTTCGAAGCCAGTACCGGCATTCATGTAAACGTGCGAAAGGGCAGCAGCAATCAGCTGGCAAGCCAGATCATGGAAGAAGGCGCCCGCTCCCCCGCCGACGTTATCTACAGCGAGGAATCTCCCCCGCTCAATGCCCTGGGCGAAAAAGGCTTCCTGGCGGTTACCGATAAAGGCACGCTGGACGCATTGCCGCCCGACTATGTCGCGAAGGACGGCACCTGGATCGGTATCACGGCCCGTGTTCGTGTCGTGGCATACAACCCGAGCCTGGTCGCTGAAAAAGACATGCCCGCCTCGGTGATGGATTTTGCCCGCCCGGAGTGGAACGGCAAGATCGGCTTCGTTCCCACCAGCGGAGCGTTCCAGGAGCAGGCCGTGGCTGTGCTTCGGCTCAAGGGTGAAGAGGCTGCCGAAGAATGGCTTACAGGCCTCAAGGCCTACGGCAAGACCTACGCCAACAATATGGTGGCGATCAAGGCAGTCGAGAACGGCGAAATTGCGGCAGTATTGGTGAACAACTACTACTGGTACGCACTCAAGCGCGAAAAGGGCGAGCTCAAGTCGCAGCTGTACTATTTCAAGAACAAGGACCCGGGCGCCCTGGTAAGCATATCCAGCGCGGCCGTGGTGAAGGCCAGCAAGCACCCGAAGGAAGCCCAGCAACTACTGGCATGGATGACCAGCGAGGAAGGCCAGCGGGTCATCACCCGTGCGCAGGCCGAATACCCGCTGCGCAAGGGCATGGTGTCCGATCAAGGGCTCAAGCCTTTCGAGGAACTTGAAGCGCCGGACATCACCCCCGCTGACATCGGCAATGCCGAAGAAGCGCTGGACCTCCAACGTGACGTCGGCTTGAACTGATGACAGCGCAGGCTCAGCTTCCGCCGGCCGCTACGCTGCCCCGGGGGATCAAGGGAAAGCGACCGTCCGCCTGGCTGGTCGCGCCTGTATTGCTGCTCGTTGGGCTGAGCCTCCTGCCGCTGGCCTATGTCACCATACGTACCGCCGAAGCCGGCTGGCACGACATTGCCCGCCTGCTGCTCCGGCCTTATGTCTATAGCCTGCTGGTCAATACCCTTACGTTACTTGCCGGCGTTACCGTGGCGTGCGCGATTGCCGGCACCCTGCTCGCATGGCTGCTGGAACGCACCAACCTGTGGGGGCGGCGTGCGTGGGGCGTGATCCTGTGCCTGCCGTTCGCGGTGCCTTCGTTCGTGTCGAGCTTTACCTGGGTGTCCCTCAGCTCCGGCTTCGAAGGCCTGGGCGGTGCCATCCTCATCATGAGCCTGTCCAAATACCCTCTGGTATTTCTGCCCGTTGCAGCCACGTTGCGCAATCTGGACCATTCGCTGGAAGAGTCCGCCCGGCTGCTGGGGGCGAACCGGAGCAGGCTGTTCTTCAGCATCACCCTGCCGCTGCTCTGGCCTTCCATCCTTGCCGGTAGCCTTCTGATCGCGCTGCACATGCTGGTCGAGTTCGGTGCCCTGTCGATTCTGAACGTTCGCACCTTTACCACCGCGATCTACCAGCAGTTCGAGCTGGAATTCAGCAACGCCAACGCCGCCATGCTTTCCGCCGTACTGCTGGTGCTGTGCCTGGGCTTCCTGTGGCTGGAGTTGAAGGCGCGTGGGCGAGCACGCCATGTACGCACGGGCCAAGGCGTGGCTCGTCACGCGGCACCGGTGCGGCTGCCGGTGTGGGCCGGGCTTTGCGGCCAAGGCTTCTGCGCCGCGCTCGCCATCCTGGGCAGTGGAGTGCCGCTGGTGATGCTGGGCTACTGGCTGGCCCAGGGAAGCTCGGCGGCCTTCCCGGTTGTTGCCATTGGCCAGGCACTATTGTCGTCGCTCGGCCTGTCGCTCGCGGGCGCGGCGGTATCCCTGTTACTGGCGCTGCCGGTGGGCCTGCTGGTGGTGCGGTACCGCGGCAGCCTGGCCATCTGGGCGGAAAGGCTTCCGTACCTGCTGCATGCCTTGCCCGGGCTGGTGATCGCGCTAACGCTGGTGTATTTCTCTCTCCACTATATACCAGCGCTGTACCAGACCACGGCGTTGCTAGTGATTGCCTACGCCCTGCTGTTCCTGCCCTTGGCGCAAGGGCCAGTGCGTACCGCCCTGACGAAGGCCGCTCCGCAGCTTGAAGAGGCGGCGCGTACCTTGGGTGCAGGGGCGTTCAAGGCGTTTTGCAAGGTTACCCTGCCTATCATCTTCCCGGCGCTGGCGGCTGCCTTCGCGCTGGTGTTCCTCGACGCAATGAAAGAGCTCACCGCAACGCTGTTGCTCAGCCCCACGGGCACCACCACCTTGGCTACCGAGGTGTGGGCGCACACGTCGAACATGGAGTTCGCCGCCGCCGCGCCCTTCGCCGCCTTGCTGATTCTCGTGTCCGGGCTACCGGTGTACCTTCTCACCACCCGCATGTACCTTAGCCGCCGCTAGCGGCGTGGATCACGCGCGGAACTGACCAAGGCTTGCCCGCAGCTGGTGGGCAAGGCGGTCGAGCACCTTACTGCTGGCAGTCGTCTGCAACACAACCTGCGCCGATTGTTCGGCCTGGGCGTGAATCACTTCTACCCGGCCCTTTACGGCCTGCGCCCCCTGCGCCTGATGTTGCGCGGCGCGGGTAGCCAGGTCGATGACGGCATGCACTTGCTCCACCGATGCCTGGACGGTTTGCTGCAGCCTCGACGCATCCCGCAGTACGCGCAACCCTTCGCTGGCCTGGCGGCCCGCCTGGCCAATGGCGGTGACCGCTTCGCGCGCACCGGCTTGAAGCGCGCCAATATGCGCCTGGATATCGCCCGTGGAGCTCTGGGTTTTACTCGCCAGCGCCCGAACCTCATCAGCGACCACGGCAAAGCCTCGCCCAGTCTCTCCTGCCCTCGCCGCTTCGATCGCGGCATTGAGTGCAAGCAGGTTGGTCTGCTCGGCAATACCATGGATCACGGTCAGCACCACCTCGATCTGCTGGCTTTGCGTAGCCAGCCGCTCGATCACTTGCGAGCCAGTTTCCACCTGCCCCGCCAGGGCCTCTATCAAGCTTCCGACTTGCGTAGACGCCTTGGTATTGGCATCCGTGGCCTGGCGGATCTCAGCCACCTGTTTCAATGCGGCCTGCATCGCAATACTTTCCGCCTGAGCCTCATCTGCCATCTGAGCCAACGCCTGCAAGCTGGCAGCCACTTCGTCGCGCTGACGTTCGGCGGCGGCATCGGCACCGGCATTGCGTTGCGTCATGGCACCGATTTCCTGGCCAGTGCGTTGCGCCACATCGCCGGCCTCGCGCACGATGGGTTGCAACTTGGCCACGAAACGGTTCACCGCGCCGGCCATGTCTCCTATTTCGTCGTTGCTGTTCAGCGCTACCCGCTTGGTCAGGTCGCCTTCACCGGCAGCCAGGTCATCCAGTGCACTGATCAGCAGGCGCAATTTGTTCACTACTCTGTGCCCAAGCACCACAGCCAGTGCCAGCAACACACCCAGCGCAACCACGGCCAGGCCTGCGCCGATTCTCCAACGGAGCACTTCAGCGGCCTCACTCACAGCGTGATGAGTATTGGCCTGCATTTCCTTGGCGGCGCCTTGGGCGCTTTCAAGACGGTCACGCAACACCCGCGAGCTCTCGGCGGCTGCGCCGGAAACACTATCGGCGACCAGTTGATCACCACTGGCTATAAGATCGTTGAAGCGCTTGTCCAGGGCTGCCAGCTCGGCATCCACCCCAGCCGTGGACACACCCATACGCACCTTGCCGATTTCCGCACCGTTCGGGCTGATGGGTGCCTCAACGTAATAAACCGAAGGGTCGTTACGAGCAGCATCGAGTACCTTTTCCAGCGGCCGCTCACCTTGCCCCTTTTCAATCAGAGCCTGGTTGATGGGGTTGTCCCGGTTCAGGTAACGGGTCAGGTGTTGCCCGGTCGCGTCGTCGTAGATGACGAATAACACGTTGGGATTACGCTGCGCTCGGCGGGCAAATTCTGACAAGGTAGGAATGTCGTTATCCCACATGGCTCGGGGAGCGACAGAGGCAAGCAGCTCGGCCATATCATTGGCCGACTCCTTGATGCTGTGTTCGAGGGTAGCGCGAACCTGCTTCTGCTCATCGGTGAGCCGGCTGGATAGCCCCGCCGCCAAGCGCTGCCGAGTGCTGGCAGAGAGTTTGTCCAGGCTGCTGGTCAGGTCCTGCCCTGCCTGGTTGAGCTCATTCCCAAGCCGCTGGCTATCTGCCCCCAGCCGAACGCCCAGGTCGGTCTCCAGCGCGGCGACTGTGCTCCGAGTAAGTGCTACCGCCACCAGAACCTGCACCAAAAGAGCAATTCCCAGGGCAAGGAACACGGGGCGCAGCAAGCGGCTGCGAAAGAGCGAAAGAATGGCCGACACGGGTAAGTCCTCTGATCCAGTGCCATTAAAACAATGGCGCACACGCTGATGGATCTTCCCAGCAATCCCCGTGCCGAGCAGGCGGCAAAAACGACAAAGGGCCCCATGTGGGACCCTTTGTCTTAAACACCAATGGCTTACGCGAACGGGTGGCGCAGCACGATGGTTTCGTTGCGGTCCGGGCCCGTCGAAATAATGTCGATCGGCGCACCTACCAGCTCTTCCACACGCTTGATGTAAGCACGGGCATTGGCCGGCAATTCTTCCAGGCTTTTCGCGCCCAGCGTGGACTCGCTCCACCCCGGTACGTCTTCGTACACTGGCTGCAGGCCAATGTAGCTGTCTGCATCGGTTGGCGCATCGATGACGGCACCGGCTTCGTTCTTGTAGCCAACGCAGATGCGGATGGTTTCAAGGCCGTCGAGCACGTCCAGCTTGGTCAGGCACAGGCCCGAGATGCTGTTGATTTCGATAGCGCGGCGCAGAATGACAGCGTCGAACCAGCCGCAGCGACGGGCGCGGCCAGTGGTTGCGCCGAATTCGTGCCCACGCTTGGCGAGGAAGGCGCCAACGTCGTCGAACAGTTCAGTGGGGAACGGACCCGAGCCTACACGGGTGGTGTAGGCCTTGGTGATGCCCAGGATGTAATCCAGGTACATCGGGCCGAAGCCGGAACCGGTAGCGATGCCGCCCGCAGTGGTGTTGGAGCTGGTGACGAAGGGGTAGGTGCCGTGGTCGATGTCCAGCAGCGAGCCTTGAGCGCCTTCGAACATGATGTCCTTGTCGGCCTTGCGCAGCGCGTGCAGTTCGGCAGTGACATCCTGCATCATCGGTTGCAGCAGCTCGGCGTAGCCCATGCATTCATCCAGCGTTTGCTGGAAGTCGATTGCAGGCTCTTTGTAGTAATTCACCAGTACGAAGTTGTGGTAGTCCAGCAACTCGCCCAGCTTGGCGGCAAAACGCTCGCGGTGGAACAGGTCGCCCACGCGCAGGCCGCGACGCGCAACCTTGTCTTCGTAAGCAGGGCCGATACCACGGCCAGTGGTACCGATCTTGTGCTCGCCGCGTGCTTTTTCGCGCGCCTGGTCCAGAGCTACGTGGTACGACAGGATCAACGGGCAGGCCGGGCTGATGCGCAGACGCTCACGCACGGGCACGCCCTTCTCTTCCAGCTTGATGATCTCGCGCATCAGCGCATCGGGAGCAACGACCACGCCGTTGCCGATCAGGCACTGCACGCCGTCACGCAGGATGCCGGACGGGATCAGGTGCAGCACGGTCTTCTCACCGTCGATTACCAGCGTATGGCCGGCATTGTGGCCACCCTGGTAACGCACGACCGCGGCAGCATGTTCGGTGAGCAGATCGACGATCTTGCCTTTGCCCTCATCACCCCATTGGGTGCCCAGGACGACGACATTCTTACCCATAACACTTGTCCTCATTGGCGCAAACTTGGTGCCGACCGCGGCCGGCGTGAACTCAGGAAACCAGCGGTGCCACTTCCCAGCAACCGCCCTGCAGAATGAGCTGGCGGTCACAGCCCGCCTCGCGGGCGGCCGCCGTGGCCTGCCCGGGTAATGCCTGTACAACGCGCTCGCCACGCGAGCGCAGGCCACATACGGTTTGCCACAGCGCGGTATCCGGGCTGTCGGGCATCCAGATGCCGCCCTCGGGCAATTCGACCTCTGCGCGCCCCAGCGTAACCAAGGTTTTCAGGTCGGTGGAAAAACCCGTCGCCGGCCGGGCACGGCCGAAGTCGGCTCCGAAGTCGTCATAGCGGCCGCCTTGGGCGATGGACTGGCCTACACCCGGCACGAACGCGGCGAACACAACCCCGGTGTGATAGTGATAGCCGCGCAACTCGCCAAGGTCGAAGTACAGTGGAAGGCCCGGGAAGCGGGCGGCCAGCCGTTCAGCCAACTCCAGCAATTCATCCAGTGCCGCCAGCACCGGCGCCGGAGCGCCGCCGAGAATCTCCCGCGCCTGGCCCAGTACCGAGCGGTCCCCAGAGAGATTGACCAGCGCCCGCAGCATCCGTGCGGGGCCTGCGGCCACACCTTCGGTAAGTTCGAACACTTCATCCGTGGCCTTGCGTTGCAGCGCGTCGAACAGGCGCTGTTCGGTCTCGCCCGAGAGGCCAGCGGCGCGGGCCAGCCCGCGGTAGATACCTACGTGGCCCAGGTCCATGTGCACATCCGGCACCTGCCACAGTTCCAGCATCGCCAGCATCAGGCTGATCACTTCCAGGTCGCTGCCGATACTGGCGTCGCCGTACAGTTCCGCACCGAGCTGGATCGGGCTGCGCGAATTGGAAAGTGCGCGAGGGTTGGCGTGCAGCACGCTACCGGCATAACACAGCCGGCTCGGCCCTTCGCGGCGCAGGGAGTGTGCGTCGATGCGCGCTACCTGAGGGGTGATGTCCGCGCGAAAGCCCATCTGGCGGCCCGACAACGGGTCGACCACCTTGAAGGTGCGCAGGTCCAGGTCCTGGGAAGCGCCAACCAGCAGCGACTCCAGGTATTCGATGTGCGGCGTTACGACGAATTCGTAGCCCCAGCTCTGGAACAGATCCAGTACCTGGCGCCGCGCGACTTCGATACGTGCGGCCTCCGGTGGCAGTACTTCCTCGATACCATCCGGCAAGAGCCAGCGGTCTACCGTTGCCATTACCCCATCCCCTTTGTTCCGGGCGGTGGGCTCATGCTGGCCCACCCTTGAGTGAAGCAGATACTGCCGCGCAGGCGCGAAAACCATAGCGCTTGCCGCGCCACGGGGCAGTGTCCTCGAAAAACCTTGGGGCCCGCACGGCCATCGGACCTTGCAGACGCAAAAAAGCCGGGAATTTCCCGGCTGCCGCATGATACACAGGTTTGGCCGGCGGATCACCCCGCCAGGCAGTCACCTGCCCAGCGGGAACCTGTAAGGCACTTACGGCTTGGCCCGTTCCATGTAGCGGAAAAAATCGCTGCTGGGGTCGAGCACCAGCACATCGCCCTTGGTGGAGAAGCCTTGCCGGTAGGCCTGCAGGCTACGATAGAACCCGTAGAATTCCGGGTCCTGGTTGTACGCCTTGGCATAGATGGAAGCAGCCTGCGCATCGCCGTCACCGCGTACCTCTTCAGACTCACGGTATGCCTCGGCCAGCAGCACGCGCCGCTGACGATCGGCGTCCGCGCGGATACCTTCGGCCAACTCGTTACCCTTGGCGCGGTGCTCCCGGGCTTCGCGCTCGCGCTCGGTGCTCATGCGCTCGAATACGCTGCGGTTCACTTCCTTGGGCAGGTCGATGGACTTGACCCGAACATCGACCACTTCAATACCCAGCTCCTGATCCGCCATGCGGTTCAGCGAAGCGGTGATGTCCGCCATCAGGGCATCGCGCTCACCCGAAACCACTTCATGCAGGGTGCGTTTACCGAACTGGTCACGCAGGCCCGACTCCAGCCGGCGCGCCAGGCGCTCGTCCGCAGTGGCCTTCATACCCGCTGTCGCGGTGTAGAAGCGATCGGCGTCCTTCACCCGCCATTTGGCGTAGGCATCGACCATCACCGCTTTTTTCTCGAGCGTGAGGAAACGCTGGGTAGGTGCATCCAGGGTCATCAGGCGCGCGTCGAAACGGCGCACCTGGTTCATGTAGGGCACCTTCATGTGCAAGCCAGGTTGCACGTCGGCCTCTACCACTCGACCGAAGCGCAGCAGAACTGCCCGCTCGGTTTGCGAAACGATATAGAAGCTGTTCCATAGCACCACCACGGCGACTACACCGACGATAAGCGCGATTACGGATCTATTGCCCATCAGCGGCTCTCCCTGGTACGCAACTCTCGCTGCTGCTGTTGCAGGTCGCCAGCGCTACGCCCCGCGGAATCCGAGGGAGGGTTGACCGCCGGCTGTGCCGGGGCCGGGCTGCGGCCTTTTTCCATCAGTTTGTCCAGCGGCAGGTAGAGCATGTTGTTCTGGCCCTTGCTGGAAACCAGCACCTTGCTGGTATTGCTGTACACATCCTGCATGGTTTCGAGGTACAGGCGCTCGCGGGTTACATCCGGCGCCTTGCGGTACTCGGCCAGCAATTTGCTGAAGCGGTCGGCCTCACCTTTGGCGCGGGAAACCACTTCGTCCCGGTAACCATTGGCATCCTCGATGATGCGCTGCGCCTGGCCGCGTGCCTCGGGCACCACGCCATTGGCATAGGTTTCGGCCTGGTTGCGGGCGCGCTGTTCGTCTTCACGGGCCCGGATCACGTCGTCGAACGCTTCCTGAACTTCCCGCGGTGCGGCAGCGCTCTGTACGTTCACCTGGGTCACGCTGATACCGGTGCGATAGGTATCGAGGAACCGCTGAAGGCGCTCCTTGATTTCGCCGGCCATTTGAACGCGGCCTTCGGTAAGTACCTGGTCCATCGCAGTGGAACCGACTACATGGCGCAATGCACTGTCGGTGGCATGCTGGAGGCTGACTTCCGGCTGGTCCACGTTGAGTACGAAATCGCGCAGGTTCACGATCTTGTACTGAACGGTCAGCGGAACCTCGACGATGTTCTCGTCTTCGGTCAGCATCTGGCCCTGCTTGCTGTAGGCGCGCTCACGCGTGACGTTCTCGAGGAACTTGCGATCGATCGGCGGGAAATAGATGTTCAGGCCTGGCCCTACGGTTTCGTAGTACTTGCCAAACCGGAGAATGACCGCCTGCTCCTGCTCGTCCACCACATAGACGGCACTGTACAGCCAGATGGCTGCCAGAACGGCCAGGCCAATGCCCAGCAGGCCTAACCCGCCCCCCTTCGACCCCGTCGGCTCGCCGCCGCGGCGCTTGCCGCCCCCGAACAGGCCGTTCAGGCTTTCCTGCAGCTTGCGAAAGGCTTCGTCCAGGTCCGGTGGCCCCTTGCGATCACCGCCCTTGCGGCCACCCCATGGGTCCTGGTTATTCGAATTGCCACCACCCGGCTCATTCCAAGCCATAGCGCTCTCCATCAGATAAAGCTAAGACGCACCCGCGGCGCGTCGGCCAATGCTACAGAATGCGAGCCCTCCCGACCAAACCAACGCGGAGAGCTTTTATTGCAAAGTGTGTTCCTGGATGAATTCCAGAGGTTTCAAGCCCTCCCGGCTAACCAGCCGGTTCAACTCTACCCGGGGTAAACGCACATCGAGCAAACTGGCGCCACTCTCGTCATGGGCTTCGCTCTGCACCGCGCCGGACGAGAAGAATTGCGCCCTGAGGCGCCCCAGCTGCTGAGGCAACCGCAGGGTTGCCACGAAAAGGTCCTCACCGAGCAGTTCGGCAATCGCCTTGCCAACGAGCTCCAGGCCCCGGCCATCCCGCGCCGACACCCATACCCGTTGCGGCTTGCCGTCTTCGCCACGCTGGATGTGCGGCTCTACCGCCTCCAGGAGGTCGAGCTTGTTATACACCTCGAGAATCGGCAGCCCTTGCGCGCCGATCTCGGTGAGCACAGCCATTACTTGCTCAACCTGCGCCATTCGCTCGGGTTCATGAGCGTCGATCACATGCAACAGCAGGTCGGAGCTGGCGGATTCTTCGAGCGTGGCCCGGAATGCCTCGACCAGCTTGTGCGGCAGGTGGCGAATGAAGCCTACGGTGTCGGCCAACACGATCGGGCCGATGTCCGCCAACTCCAGCCGCCGCAGCGTAGGGTCAAGCGTTGCGAACAGTTGATCCGCCGCGTAAACGTCGGACTGGGTAATGGCATTGAACAGGGTCGACTTGCCGGCGTTGGTATAGCCCACCAGGGACACTGACGGAATATCCGCGCGCTTGCGGCCTCGGCGGGCCTGTTCGCGCTGGCTGCGGACCTTTTCCAGCCGCGCCTTGATCTGCCGCAGGCGAACCCGTAGCAGGCGACGGTCGGTTTCAAGCTGGGTTTCCCCCGGGCCACGTAGCCCGATCCCGCCTTTCTGCCGCTCAAGGTGCGTCCACCCGCGTACAAGGCGGGTGCTCATGTGCTCCAGCTGGGCCAGTTCGACCTGCAGCTTGCCTTCATGGGTACGGGCGCGCTGAGCGAAGATATCGAGGATAAGCCCGGTGCGGTCGAGTACGCGGCATTCGAAGGCGCGCTCGAGGTTACGCTCCTGGCTGGGCGTGAGGGTGTGATTGAAGATAACGAGATCGACTTCGCCGGCCTTTACCTGCTCGCGCAGCTCGTCGACCTTACCGGTACCGATCAGGTATTTGGCCGTCGGCTGATGACGCGAGACGCTCACGAAAGCGATTGTCTCGGCACCTGCCGAGGCTGCCAACTCCTGAAACTCCTGCGGGTCTTCGCGCGCCTCAGGGTCTTGTCCATCCAGATGAACGAGAATTGCCCGTTCACCACCACCGTGGCGCTCAAAGAACAAAGGAGGCTCCTATATCAGGCGTTTCCGGGTTCGGCGTCGGCTTGTTCGGCGTCACCAGCGCTTGGCAGGCGAATCGGGCGAACGGGAACGACGGTAGAGATTGCGTGCTTGTAGACCATCTGGCTGACAGTGTTCTTCAACAGGATCACGAACTGGTCAAACGATTCGATAGTACCCTGCAGCTTGATGCCGTTTACCAGATAAATCGACACCCCCACTTTTTCTTTACGCAATGTGTTCAAGTAAGGGTCTTGTAGCGAATGCCCTTTTGACATGTGCCGCACTCCTTTAAGGATCAATAAAAAGACTTCAAAAATAATAGCTGACCGGCTTTCCCCCAAGGATAGACGGCAACGCATGACTCAGCTCAATATGGAGATCGAACCAAGGTATTTCAAGGACTGCGTCAGATTGTCGCTAGCAAGGCTGTCGAGCCACTTCAGGTCATCCCAGCCGCGCAACCAGGTGAATTGCCGTTTGGCCAACTGGCGCGTTGCAATAATGCCCCGCTCTTTCATTTCATCGGCAGATAGCCTGCCGTCGAGATGATCCCACACCTGCCGATACCCGACCGCCCTGATGGAAGGCAAGCCTGCGTGCAGGTCTCCTCTGCTACGCAACTGTCTGACCTCACCGATGAAACCCTGTTCAAGCATTTGTTCGAACCGCTGGGCAATGCGCGCATGCAACACCGACCGCTCGGCCGGTGCGATGGCAAGGCTGGCGACAGTATAGGGTAATTGAAGCGTGGCCGACGCGCCTGGCGCGCCATTTTCAGCAATTTGCCGCAGGCGTAGGTCGGTCATGCTTATACCGCCGGCATGGAAGACTTCCAGCGCGCGGATGATCCGCTGCGGATCGTTGGGATGAATCCGGGCAGCCGAGACGGGGTCCACCTTGCTTAATTCGGCATGCAATGCCTGCAACCCTTCGGCCTCAGCCTGAGCCTCCAGCGCCTGGCGGATGGCGGGATCGGCGCTCGGCATGTCGGCGAGTCCGTCCAGCAAGGCCTTGAAATAGAGCATGGTGCCGCCCACCAGCAAGGGAATTCGCCCCCGCGCAGTGATCTCGGCCATGGCCTCCAGCGCATCGCGGCGAAAATCCGCTGCGGAGTAGGCCTGGGCAGGGTCAAGAATATCCACCAGACGGTGTGGGAATTCGGCCAGCTGTTGCTTCGAAGGTTTGGCCGTACCGATATCCATGCTCTTGTAGACGAGGGCCGAATCCACGCTGACCAGGTCGCAGGGCAGTATCCGCGCCAGCTCCATGGCAAGGTCGGTCTTACCGGAAGCCGTAGGCCCCATCAGGAAGATGGCGGGCGGCAATCTGGACATGTCAGCGGCCCCGCAGGAAGAGCTTGTCGAGTTCATCCAGCCCAAGCTGGGTCCAGGTGGGCCTGCCGTGATTGCACTGCCCGCTGCGCTCGGTGGTTTCCATGTCCCGCAGCAGCGCGTTCATTTCGGGAACAGCCAGGCGCCGATTGGCACGTACCGCCCCGTGACAGGCCATGGTGCCCAGCAGTTCGTTGAGGTGGGCCTGGATACGGTCACTGGTCCCGTATTCCATCAGGTCCGCCAGCACGTCGGCCACCAGCCGGTTCGCTTCCGCCTGCTTGAGCAGGGCCGGGATCTGCCGAATGGCGAGAGTTTCGGGGCCCAGGCGCTGCAATTCGAAGCCCAGGCGGGAGAACCAACCGGTGTGTTCTTCAGCGCAATCCGCCTCGCGCTGGCTCACCGCAAGGGACTCGGGCACGAGCAAGGGCTGGCCGCTCAGCCCTTCGCTGGCCATAGCCACCTTGAGCCGCTCGTACATGATGCGCTCGTGCGCGGCGTGCATGTCCACCAGCACCAGGCCGTGGGCGTTTTCCGCCAGGATGTAGATACCCTTGAGTTGCGCCAGCGCGAACCCCAATGGAGGCACTTCCCCGTGTTGCTCGGGCAGCCCAGGGCTGGATGGCTCGCCTTCGGCCAGGGGCGCGAAGAACGCCCGGTACACGCCACCGGCCTCGGCCAGGGGTACAGCGGGGCGCCGTTCCGCCCCTCCACTGTAGTTGGCGTAGCCACCACCGCTCCCCTGGCCATAAGCAATCTGAGGCTGGGACTGGAACTGTTGCTGCTGGGACTGCAAAGGCCGCGCGGCGAGCGCTATCTCCTCCTGGGGGCCGAATTCGCCGACACCCAGGCCTGTGGGCCGCGCCACACCCAGTGCCGCCGTTGGCGCGGGCGCTGCCGCCAGTTGATCCTCGGGGCGAACTTCAGCGAGGGCACGGTGCAAGGTGCCGTACAGGAAGTCGTGCACCATGCGCCCGTCACGGAAGCGCACTTCGTGCTTGGTGGGGTGGACATTCACATCGACCACGGCGGGGTCTACTTCCAGGAACAGCACAAAGGTCGGGTGGCGGCCGTTGAACAGCACGTCTCGGTAAGCCTGGCGTACAGCGTGGGCGACCAGTTTGTCCCGCACCGCGCGACCGTTGACGAAGAAATACTGCATGTCTGCCTGGCTGCGGGAGAACGTAGGCAAGCCTACCCAACCCCACAAACGCAAGCCGCTACGCTCTACCTCGATCGGCATGGCCTGCTCAAGGAAGCCTGGCCCGCAAATGGCACCTACGCGGCGCGCGCGCATTGCCTCGTCATGGGCCTCATGCAGGCTGAGCACGCTTTTGCCGTTGTGGCGCAGGTGGAAGGCAACGTCGAAACGCGCCAGGGCCAGGCGCCGGATCACTTCCTGCAAATGATCGAATTCGGTCTTCTCGCTTTTGAGAAACTTGCGCCGCGCCGGGGTATTGAAGAACAGGTCGCGCACTTCCACCGAGGTACCAACCGGGTGCGCCGCTGGCTGCACCCGCGGCGCCATGTCACGGCCTTCGGTTTCCACCTGCCAGGCCTGGTCGGCATCGACCGTGCGCGATGTGAGCACCAGCCGCGCTACCGAGCTGATGGACGCCAGGGCCTCGCCACGAAAGCCCAGGCTCATTACCCGCTCGAGGTCTTCAAGGTCGCGGATCTTGCTGGTGGCATGCCGGGCCAGCGCCAGCGGGAGGTCATCGCAAGCAATACCGGAGCCGTCGTCGCGAACCTTGAGCAGCTTCACGCCGCCCTGCTCCACTTCCACGTCGATGCGACGCGCACCGGAATCCAGGCTGTTTTCCAACAACTCCTTGATGACCGAAGCCGGCCGCTCGACAACCTCGCCCGCGGCGATCTGGTTCGCCAGCCGAGGGCTCAGCAATTCGATACGCGCAGCGCCATTCATGGTTGAGCCGCCACAGCGGTGGAAGGAATGGTCAACAACTGGCCGATTTTCAGCTCATCGCTTTTCAAGTCGTTGGCACTGCGCAGCGCACTGACCGACACCTGATAGCGGGTCGCGATCATGGGCAAGGTCTCGCCGCTGCGCACGGTGTGCTCGCTTTCGCTGCGAGCCAGCTTGCCGGAATCCCGCAGCCAGGCGATGTAGGTGCCAGGTGGCGGATTTTGCTCGAAGAACTGCTTCACCCCGGCACGGATAGAGCGTGCCAGCGCCTGCTGGTGAGCGGCGGACCGCAGCTTGCTGGATTCGCCGGAATTGGAAATGAAGCCCGTTTCTACCAGAATCGACGGGATGTCCGGGGATTTCAGCACCATGAACGCGGCCTGTTCTACCCGGCTCTTGTGCAAGGTCGTGACCCGGCCGATGTTGCTCAGAACCTTCTGCCCAACGTTCAGGCTGGAGCTGAGGGACGCCGTCATGGACAGGTCCAGCAGCACGCCAGCCAGCATGCGGTCCTTGTCGTCCAGGCTCACGTTGCCCGCCCCGCCGATCAAGTCGGAGCGGTTTTCGCTGTCAGCCAGCCAGCGGGCCGTTTCCGAAGTGGCCCCGCGCTCGGACAACGCGAACACCGAAGCCCCATAGGCCGCCGAAGACGGCGCGGCGTCGGCGTGAATCGAAACGAACAGGTCGGCGCCCTTCTTGCGGGCGATTTCGGTACGGCCGCGTAGCGGAATGAAGTAGTCGCCGGTACGGGTGAGTTCGGCCCGGAAGCCTTTCTCCTGGTTGATCTGCCGTTGCAGCTCTTTGGCGATCGCCAGCACCACGTCTTTCTCGTGCTCGCCGCGCGAACCGGAGGCGCCCGGGTCTTCGCCGCCGTGCCCGGCGTCGATGGCGATGATGATGTCACGCTTTCCGTTGGGCACAGGGGCCAGCTTTATTTCCGGCTTGGCCGGCGTCACCGGCACCGCTGGCGTGGTGGCGATGGTCGGCGGCGGCGCGGCAGGCTCGGCATCCGAAGGCTGGTCGTACAGGTCCACTACCAACCGATTGCCATACTGCTGGTTCGGCGCCAAGGTGAAGCTTTTGGGCGTGAGGGGCTTTTTGAGGTCTACCACCACGCGCAGGTCGGTCGGTGTGCGCTGAGCGGAGCGCACACTGCCAATAGGGGTGTTGGCCGTGGAGACGTTCAATGTCCCGGCCAGGGTCGCGCCATTGATGTCGATCACCAGGCGGTCCGGTGCCGTCAGGGTGAACACACTGTGTTCCACCGGGCCGGACAGATCGAACACCAGACGGGTGTTATCGGGAGCTCGCCACAACCGCATGCTCTTGACTTGCGTGACGGCCATAGCGTCGACCGCGAATGCCGTAAGCCAAAGTCCCACGACTGCGATCAGCGCGCGAATGCGCATATGTTCCCCACCCCTTCATTGATCAACCAGGCGCCAGCGCGCCCAACCACGTTTCACCGACCGAGCTCTCGGCGCGCAGTTCAAGACGGCGCCCGGGCTCATGGGCGCTTATGGTAATGGTCAGGTCGGGCTTTGGCAAAACGCCCTCACCTTTTGCCGGCCATTCAACCAGGCACAGTGCGTTGCCCTCGAAGTAGTCGCGAATCCCCATGAATTCAAGCTCTTCGGGATCTGCAAGGCGGTAGAGATCAAAGTGATAAAGCGCCACATCGCCCAGTTCGTAAGGCTCCACCAACGTGAAGGTTGGGCTTTTGACCGCGCCAGTGTGCCCGAAACCGCGGACGATGCCTCGCGACAGGGTTGTTTTGCCAGCCCCCAGGTCGCCCTCGAGGAACACGGTACCGCGCCCCTGTGTGACGTGAGCGAGGCGAGCGCCCAATGCGGTCATCGCGGCCTCATCAGGCACGAATAGTGTCAGGCTTTGCATGGCGCAACCTCTTCCAGTAACTGACGGATGGCGGGAATCAGATCGACGGCAGCCAGGCCTCGCCCCTTCGCGCCCTGCTGCTCGCCGGCGGTGGCATGCAACCACACGCCCAGGCACGCCGCATCGAAGGCAGACATATGCTGGGCCAGCAACGCGCCGATCACACCTGACAGCACATCGCCCAAACCGGCGGTGGCCATCCCAGGGTGCCCGCGATCACACAGGGCGAGCCGGCCATCGGGGGCGGCAATCAGGCTGCCGGCGCCCTTGAGCACGCAAACATTGCCGTATTTACGGGCCAACGCCAGCGCCGCCGAAGGGCGATCGGCTTGCACATCGGCCGTGCTCATTCCCAGCAGGCGTGCAGCCTCGCCAGGGTGCGGGGTGATCACCGAGCCCGAGGGCAGCGCCATCACGCCTTCACTGAGCAGGTTGAGCGCATCGGCATCCCATAGCTGCGCCGTTTGGCTGGAGGCTGCAACCGACAGCAGGCTTCGTCCCCAGGCACCTGTACCCATCCCCGGCCCGACCACCAGCACAGAGGCGGCCTTGATCAGGGCTGGCAACTGGTTGGCCGAATCGACCGCTGCGGTCATCACTTCAGGCAAGCGGGTCAATGCAGGCGCCAGGTGCACATCACGAGTGGCGAGCGAAACCATGCCAGCACCGGTGCGCAAGGCTGACTCGGCCGCCATGATCGCGGCGCCGCCCGTTCCTCGTTCGCCGCCTATTACCAGCACCCGGCCGAACTGCCCCTTATGCGCGGTTGCCACCCGCGGGGCCGGCAATGGCAGGCCTCCGGGCTTGAGCAACGTGGCCTGCGGCTTCACTTGGGCGAGTATCGAAGCATCGGCGTTCAGGTCATCGAATACCAACGAACCCACAAGCGTTGGCGCCTCGCCGGTAAATAGCCCGAGCTTGAGGGCAATGAAGGTCACCGTAAGGTCAGCGCGCACCGCAGTGCCCATTACATGGCCGGTATCGGCGTTCAGGCCGGACGGTATATCCACGGCCAGTACGCCCAGGCCGCTGGTATTGACCGCCTCGATGGCCTGGGCATACACGCCTTGCACTTCCCGGCCCAGCCCGGTGCCCAGCAGCGCATCGACCAGTACGCCTCTTAAAGCGGCGCCGGTGCTCCATGGCTGACATTGCACACCAGCAGCTTGAGCTTCGGCGAATGCCGCAGCGGCATCACCGGTGAGTTTGTCAGCGGGCGCCAGAGCAAGAACAGTGGCGTGCCAACCGGCTCGCCGGGCCAAGGCCGCTATCAGGTAGCCATCTGCCCCGTTGTTGCCCGCCCCCGCCAGCACGGTAACTTCCGCGGCGTGGGGCCAGCGCAGGCGTAGCGCGCGCCAGCAGGCGTTGGCGGCGCGCTGCATCAGCTCAAAGCCTAGGGTGCCGGCGGCGATAAGCCGTGCGTCGAGGTCTCGCACCTGGGCGCCGGTGTACAGTACGTCGGGTAAAGGGTTATCAGCCTGTGCCATCGTTCAACCATGAGCGTGGATGTCTGGCAGAATTATACCCACCCCAGCCCTGGTTTCCCCTTTTCATGTCCGCCGCCGTTCTCGACCTTACTGAACTTGCCTCGTCCATCAAGGACTGGGGCCGTGAGCTGGGCTTTCAGCAGGTGGGCATCAGCGGCCTTTCCCTGGGCGAACACGAGCAGCACCTGCAGCGCTGGCTGGACGCAGGGCACCACGGCGAAATGGACTATATGGCCGCCCACGGCAGCAAGCGCTGGCGGCCCGAGGAGTTGGTGCCTGGCACGCTGCGGGTTATTTCGGTGCGGATGGATTACCTGCCCGGCGACACCCGCATGGCCGAGCGCCTGGCACAGCCCGAGAAGGCTTACATTTCCCGCTACGCCCTTGGCCGCGATTACCACAAGGTTGTGCGCAAACGCCTGCAGCAACTGGCCGAACGTATCAGCGCGGTAATCGGGCCGTTCGGTTATCGGGCGTTCGTGGACAGCGCGCCAGTGCTAGAGAAAGCGATCGCCGAGCAAGCGGGCCTTGGCTGGATCGGCAAGAACACCCTTGTGCTGAACCGCAAGGCCGGCAGCTATTTCTTCTTAGGTGAGTTGTTTGTGGATTTGCCGCTGCCCACCGACCCACCTCAGGCCAGCGAGCATTGCGGCAAATGCCATGCATGCCTGGACATCTGCCCGACCAACGCTTTCATCGGCCCGTATCAGCTGGATGCGCGGCGGTGCATTTCCTATCTCACCATCGAGTACAAGGGGTCGATTCCAGAGGACTTGCGGCCGCTGATCGGGAACCGGGTATTCGGCTGCGACGATTGCCAATTGGTGTGCCCCTGGAACCGCTTCGCCCGCCCCACTACCGAGGGGGATTTCACTCCGCGCCACGGGCTGGATAACGCAGAGCTCGCGGCGCTGTTTCGTTGGGACGAGCAAACGTTTCTATCCCATACCGAAGGCTCGCCCCTGCGCCGCGCAGGCTACGAGCGCTGGCTGCGTAACCTGGCGGTAGGCCTGGGTAACGCTCCCACTACCATCGCGGTCGTCGAAGCGTTGCGCGCCCGGCTGGGCCACCCCTCGGCACTGGTGCGCGAGCATGTGGAATGGGCGCTCGGCCGCCACGGCGAGGCGGTTGCGGTTACGCCTTGATGAAGTGCTGGCGGTAGTGCTGCAGCTCGGCAATGGATTCGCGAATGTCGTCCAATGCCAGGTGGCTGCCGCCTTTCTTCAAGCTGCCGAGTACGTCAGGTGCCCAGAGCCCAGCCAGGATCTTGAGCGTGGACACGTCCAGGTTGCGGTAGTGGAAGTAACCCTCCAGCGCCGGCATGTGCCGGTAGAGGAAGCGTCGGTCCTGGCAGATGCTGTTGCCACAGATCGGGGATTTGCCCTTGGGCACCCATTGCTCAAGGAACGCGAGGGTCTGGGCCTCGGCTTCGGCCATCGATACCTTGCTGTCACGTACGCGCTGGGTCAGCCCCGAGCCGCCATGTTGCCGAGTGTTCCACTCGTCCATGCGCGCCAACACTTCATCGCTGTGGTGAATGGCGATCACGGGGCCTTCAGCCAAGGTGTTGAGCTGGCTGTCGGTCACAATGGTGGCCATTTCGATGATGACGTCGTTGTCCGGATCCAGCCCGGTCATTTCCAGATCGATCCAGATCAGGTTGGTGGGGTTAAGCATTGCAATCTCCTCGACAAGACTGCGAAGTGTAGCTTACCGGCGCATGCTAGACTCCTGCGCCTGACCTATCCCCCGCTGTTTCGCGCCTGCCTACGGCGCTTTTTTCAGGAATCCCATGGCCAAACGCCAACTGAACCGTCGCCAGGCCTGGCGCATCGATAAAATCCAGAACGAACGCGCCGACAGGGCTGCCAAGCGGGAATCGCAGGCGGCAGAAGTGCTTGAGGGTGGCGATCTGGGGCCCGAAGAAACCGGCCTGATCATTGCGCACTACGGCGTGCAGGTAGAAGTGGAAGCGCAACAGGGCGAGCACATCGGCGAAGTATTCCGCTGCCACCTGCGTGCCAACCTGCCAGCACTGGTGACCGGTGACCGCGTGGTGTGGCGCGCCGGCAATCAAGGGATCGGCGTGATCGTGGCGCAATTGCCGCGCAGCACCGAGCTATGCCGCCCCGACCACCGCGGTCAGCTCAAGCCCGTGGCCGCCAACGTCGACCTGATCGTGATCGTGTTCGCACCGGCGCCCGAACCTCAGGCAAACCTGATCGACCGTTATCTGGTAGCGGCCGAACACGCGGGCATTCATCCGTTGTTGCTGTTGAACAAGGCTGACCTGATCAACGCCGACAACGAAGGCAAGCTCAACGACCTGCTCGAGGCCTACCGGCAGCTGGGCTATCCGTTGCTGGAAGTGTCTGCCCATGAAGGCGATGGCATGCAGCAGCTCAAGGAGCGGCTCAAGGGGCACACCAGTGTGTTCGTGGGGCAATCCGGCGTGGGCAAGTCTTCGCTGGTGAACACGCTGCTGCCTGACGCTCAGGCACGGGTAGGTGCGCTGTCGGACTGGTCCGGGCAAGGCACCCACACCACCACCACGGCCAAACTGTTTCATTTCCCGTTGGGGGGCGACCTGATCGACTCGCCGGGCATCCGGGAGTTTGGCCTGGTGCATGTGAGCCGGGACGACGTGGAAGCGGGCTTTATCGAGTTCGCCGGCCTGCTCGGCCGCTGCCGCTTCCGCGACTGCAAGCACGACCGGGAGCCCGGCTGCGCCCTGTTGCTCGCGTTGGAAGATGGGCGCATCCACCCACAGCGGATGCACAGCTACCGGGCCATTATCGCCAGCTTGCCTGAAGAACGGTATTGAGCGACCCCCTCCCATCGTTGTGACGCTGTTTCGCGGGCTACGCTCGCGAAACAGACCTACAGTTGCTTGCCCGTCGGTGCTTCCATCTTCAGCGCGCCGCTGTCGAAGATGTTGAGCTTCTCTCGCAATTCGCGGGGCTGAACCGTAGGGTTCTGCCCAGCTACTGCGGCTGCCGCTGGCGGAGCGACGGGTGCCGCTGCCCCAGGTGTACCTGGTGCTGCTGCCGGCGCGCTCGGTGCGGCCGGCGGAGTCGCCTGGTCACCTTCTGGCTGTTCGCCTTCGATGTCCCGCTGTGCCTTTTTGTTAAGCACAATGATGTCGATACGACGGTTTACCGGGTTCAGTGGATCCTTGCGATCAAACAGCGCAGATGACCCATACCCCACCACCCGTGCAATCTGCGGCTCCGGGTAGCCACCGGTTACCAAGGCGCGGCGTGCGGCGTTGGCGCGGTTGGCCGACAGCTCCCAGTTGCCGAAGTCCGCGCTGGCCGCGTAGGGCTTGGCATCGGTATGGCCACTGATACTGACCTTGTTCGGCACTTCCTTGATGGTGTCTGCCATCGCCAGCAGGATATCTTCGAAGTAGGGCTTGAGCCGCGCACTGCCGAGGTCGAACATCGGTCGGTTGTCCGCGTCCATGATCTGGATGCGCAGGCCGTCCTGAGTGATCTCGAACAGGATCTGATCCTTGAATTTCTTCAGCTGCGGGTTTTCGTCCACCTTGTTCTGCAGCTCCTGCAACAGCAGCTCGAGGCGGTCTTTCTCGATCTTCTCGGCGATGTTCTCCGCCTGCTCCGGGTTCACGTCAGTCTGCGCCTCGGGCCGTGGCGGCGTGTCCTTGGTTTCCGGGTTGAGCGTGTGGTCCGGCGCCAGTTGTGGCGACCCGCCAAGGTCGATCACATAAGGCGAGCCGCTTTCGGTAAAGCCGATCGGGTCCTTGAAGTAACCAGCGATAGCGAGCTTCTGCTCGGGCGTGGCTTCGGACAACAGCCACAGCACCAGAAAGAAGGCCATCATCGCGGTTGCGAAGTCGGCGAAGGCAATTTTCCAGGCACCCCCGTGGTGCCCGCCGCCAAAGCGTTTTACCCGCTTGACGATGATCGGCTGATTATTTTCCATGGCTTAGCGACCGCGTACTGCTTGTTCCAGCTCTGCGAAGCTCGGACGATGTGCCGGGTAAAGCACTTTGCGCCCGAATTCCACCGCCAGGGTGGGCGGCATGCCGGAAGCCGAAGCCACCAGCGAAGCCTTGATGGCCTCGAACACGTTCATCTCTTCCTTGGCATCGTGAGCCAAGGTGGAGGACAACGGGCCGAAGAAGCCATACGCCGCGAGAATACCCAGGAAGGTACCGACCAGCGCCGCGCCCACGTGGCCACCGATGGCGGCCTTGTCACCGTCGCCGAGCGAGGCCATGGTCACCACGATCCCCAATACCGCTGCCACGATACCGAAGCCTGGCAAACCGTCGGCGATACCTTGCACCGCATGGGACGGATGCTCGAGCTCTTCTTTCATGCTCAGCAGTTCCATGTCGAACAAGCCTTCGAGCTCATGGGGAGCCATGTTGCCCGAGGACATGATGCGCAGGTAATCGCAGATGAACGCGGTCATGCGGGCATCGTTGAGTACCGCCGGGTACTTGGCGAAGATAGGGCTGGCCGCGGCATCTTCGATGTCGCTTTCAATCGCCATCATGCCTTCACGGCGGCTTTTGTTGAGGATCTCGTAGACCAGGCCCAGCACCTCAAGGTAGAAGGCGTGGGTGAACCGAGACTTGAACATCTTCAAGGATTTCTTGAGGACGTGCATGGTCATCGAGCCGGGGTTGGCCTGCAAGAAAGCGCCAAGGCAGGCACCGCCGATGATCATCACCTCGAAAGGCTGGATCAGGGCCGCGATTTGCCCGTGGGAAAGGACGTATCCGCCGAGTACGCTCGCGAACACGACGATCATGCCGATAATTTTAGCCATAGGTCAGGAACACTTCGAAACGTGGAAAACTTGGCGCGGGGCCGTCTCAATCTCTGCTTCTACCTATCGGCAGAACTGCGCCAGACTATAGTGACGATTCGTAAGGTTTGTACGAAAAGTCATCAAGCGAAGGGCAGGCGCGGAAAAAATGATGCGGCCCGCCCGGCTCGGGAATTGTGAATCATCGTTGTCGAGGCAGTATTGACGCAGCATGGCCGAATGCAGGCACTTTGCGTATAAATCTCAAAAACCAGATCGAGCGAGCAGTGCCTTCTATGTCAGCAGTCCGGCAGCAGAACATCGACGCATGGGTGAAATCGCTCGGCAACGTCCGCATTCCAGTACCCCGGGACAGCCACCAGCGGGTGTGTGCCGTGCTCGGCGATAGCCGCAGCTCGCTGCGCGATATTGCTGAATGCATGCAGAACAGCCCGGCGCTCGCCTTGAACGTGATCCGCGAGGCCAACCTGCAGGCCAGCGGCAGCCTGGTGGAGCCTGCGGAAAGCCTCGAAATCGCGCTTAACCGCCTCGGCCTTAAACGCACTGAAGAACTGCTCACTCGCGTGCCCGCGCTGGATCCCGCGGATATTCCATTGCCGCTTCGCCAGTTACAGCTGGTGAGCCAGCACGCCACCCAGCAAGCCAGCGGCTTCTTTGCCGCTCGGCTGGCCCGGCTGTGGCAGGAAATCCATTGGGGCAGCCTGCTGTTTCTTGCACCGCTGTGGCCCTTGGCAATGACCGAGCCAAAGCTGTTCGAAGAATGGGACCTGCGTGTGCTGCACAAAGGCGAAGATGCCGCCCGGGTAGAGCACGAGCTGTTCGGTGTGCGGGTGCTCGACCTGTGCAAGGCCCTTGCCGACTATTGGGGCCTGCCTGCCTGGGTACGCCAGGGTTATCGCACCCTTACCCAGGAACGCCGCTCATTGGCCAAGGCCATGCTGATCGCGCGCGAAGAGGACCCGCTGCGCCAGCAACATCAGCTGGACGCAAACCCCGAGTTGTACCGCTGGCTGAACCAACCTGCCAATACGGTGCTGCTGGCCAACGGCCTGGCCCTGGCGTGCGAACAGGGGTGGGGCACCCCGCATGTGGCGCGCTGGCAACAGCTGCTTGCGCTGTACACCCAGGCCCCGCTGGAGCAGACCCAACAGCAGTCCCATCTGCTCGCCGTACAAAGCGCCCGTACCCATGCAGCCGAGGGCGTGTGGCACCCTGCGGTCACCCTGGTATGGCCACCCGACGAACGCCGTGTGCACGCGGGCCTGCTGCCGGTCCCCGGCCCATCCCAGGAAGCGCTGGCACTCTGGCGGCAGCATTGCCAGACCCTGCTTGAGGAACCAAGCCCCTTCAACAACGCCATGCACCTGACCGGCGTTGCCATGCAGGCGCTGGAAGCCTGTGGCATGCGCCGTATTGCCCTGCTGATGGTGGACAAGGCACAAGCCAACCTGCGGGTTCATCAGGTGTTCGGCCTGCCCAAGGCGGCAGCCGACCTGAGCATGGTGCTTGCCCATGCGCCGCTGTTGCAGCGATTGGTGGAGCGGCCCGGGCAGCTACGCCTCACGCCCGAGAACAATGCCTCACTTTCCAGGCTCATCCCGGCCAGCCTGCGCGTGATGTTCCGTGGCGAGCACTTGCTGCTGCGTTCCATCAGCAGCCACGACCGCGTGCTGATGCTGGTGCTTGCCGACCAAGGCGGCTTGCCCATGGCCGACACCAGTGTGCAAGCCTTTACCAAGACGGCCCAATGCATCGAGCGGGCGCTGACCGTGTTCAGTAACCGCAGCCGCTGAGGGTTGCGCTACAATCGTGGCCTTCTGTCAATTCTTGGGGACGCTTGCATGGCTGACTTCTCTGGCCTGGGGCTGGTGATCGAACCCGCCGACCTGGCGTCGCGGCTGAATGTGCCCGGGCTGGTGGTGGTCGATCTCACCAGCGCCGAACGCTATGCGGCCGGGCATATTCCTGGTGCACGGTTCGTGGCACCGGCGCGCACTCAATTGGGCAAGCCGCCCGCACCGGGCCTGTTGCCCTCCCTCGACAGCCTCAACGCACTGTTCGCCGAGCTGGGCCACGGCCCCGACGTCACCTACGTGGTGTACGACGACGAAGGCGGTGGCTGGGCCGGCCGGTTCATCTGGCTGCTGGACGTGATCGGCCACAGCCGTTATCACTACCTCGATGGTGGCCTGCTCGCGTGGCAGGCCGAGGGCCGCGAGCTGAGCACCGACGTACCCTTGCCCGCCCAAGGGCAGGTCAGCCTTACCCTCGACGAGGGGCCGACCGCAACGCTCGACTACCTGCGCAGCCGCCTGGGCGCGGCGGATCTCGCCATCTGGGACGCCCGCGGGCCGTTGGAGTATTCAGGGCAGAAAGTGGTTGCCGCGCGCGGAGGGCACATCCCCGGCGCGGTAAACTTCGAGTGGACCGCCGGCATGGACGCAACACGCGCCTTGCGTATGCGTCAGGACCTTGCGCAGGTTCTTGAACGCCTCGGCATCACACCGGACAAGGAAATCATCACGCACTGCCAGACCCACCATCGGTCCGGCTTCACCTATCTGGCCGCCAAGGCACTCGGTTATCCCCGGGTGAAAGCCTATGCCGGTTCCTGGGGCGAATGGGGCAACCACCCCGACACCCCTGTAGACGTTTAAGGGTTATCCATGAAAGATCGGTTGTTCATCCTTTCCCAATACCTGCTGCCCCACCACCTGCTGTCCAGGTTGGCCGGCTGCGTGGCGGAATGCCGGGCGCGCTGGCTCAAGAACGCCTTCACCGGCTGGTTCGTCCGCCGCTTCAACGTGGACATGAGCGAAGCGCAGGTTGAAGACATTACCGCCTACGAGCACTTCAACGCCTTCTTCACCCGGGCCCTGAAGCCTGGCGCTCGCCCGCTGGACCCTACCCCCGGCGCCATCCTGTCCCCGGCCGACGGCGCCATCAGCCAGATGGGCCCCATCGAACATGGCCGGGTGTTCCAGGCCAAGGGGCACAGCTACAGCGTGCTCGAGCTGCTGGGCGGCGACCCCGCCCATGCGGCGCAATTCATGGGGGGCAGCTTCGCCACGGTCTACCTGTCGCCACGTGACTACCATCGGGTGCACATGCCCTTGGCCGGCACCCTGCGCGAAATGATCTACGTGCCGGGCCGGATCTTTTCGGTGAACCAGACCACCGCCGAAAACGTGCCCGAGCTGTTCGCCCGTAATGAACGCGTGGTGTGCCTGTTCGATACCGAGCGTGGGCCGATGGCGATGGTGCTGGTGGGCGCAATGATCGTGGCCTCCATCGAGACGGTGTGGGCAGGCCTGGTAACGCCGCCCAAGCGCGCACTCAAAAGCTGGCGTTACGACGAAGCGGCGCGTGGCCCCATTCATCTGGAAAAGGGTGAGGAAATGGGGCGCTTCAAGTTGGGTTCCACCGTGATCATGCTGTTCGGCCCGGATCAGGTCACCTGGGGCCACCACCTGGCAGCCGTGTCCCCTGTACGCATGGGCCAGGTATTGGGTATGCCGACAGTGGCCCAATGATGTATTTTGCGGCGGGTGTGACGTAATCAGGATGCTGTTAGAGTCCGATAAACGACGGCCTGCCAACGGCCATGCGTTCCCGAGCCGAAGCCGCACACGCTTCGCACGATGATCAGGAATCACTGGATGCTTCGCCCCAGCCCCCATCTTTCGCTACGCGCGCCTACGCCCTCGCAGAACACGTTGACGTTCTGCGAGGCGAACCCGCGCGACCTCAAGCGATGGATATCCGAGCTCCCCAAGGCGAACATCGGCGAAACGGCGCGGCTGCTGTACCAGGGCCTCGCCGAGCTCAACCAGCTGGTGACACCCAGCGAAAACCGTTTGCAGCTGCTGGAACTGCTGCGGCCCGAAGTGTATTACGTGTGCAAGCAGCTGGAGCGGCACTTCCTCAATCAGGCCATCGTGCTGGACGAGCGCGCCCGCAAGGTCGCGAACCTCTGCCAGGCACTGCAGAACCACCTCGCGGCCGGCTACAAGATCATTGTGGTACGCGTGGCCTCGGCCGGCCGTGAGCACTCTACGGCCCTGGCCATTTCCGTGCAGCGGGCGCTTCATTGCCTCTATGGCCCTCTGGTGCGTGCCGCGCTGCTGTATTGCCCGGTACCGGAGCGGCTTTGGCACGAGCTGCATCATCTCTACCTGGTAGCGTGCGAGCACAAGGTTCAGCACACATCGGTAGCCGACGGCCTGGCCCATAACGTCAAGGCGCTCACGCCGGAGCAAACCTACGTCGCCGCCCTGCTGCTGGGCAGCTCACGCTGCAATCAGATGCGCCAGACCGCAATCATGCGCCTGGCCGAGATGCTCGAGAGCTGGAGCCAGTACGCGCGGGTGCAGCCGGCCCTCGCTGCCAGCAGCCTGTTTGCCGTGGCACCCGCCACCGATGGCCCGCCACGCTACAAGGCACTGTTCGAAGAGGCGGAGTTGAGCCAGTTGCTCGGGCTCGATACCGCGCTGCTTGCTCATCACATCAAGGAATACCTGGCACTGCCGATCGAACAGCGCCCCCAGGCGCGCTTCGCGGTGCCACCCGGTTTCAGCACTGATGTGCTGCAACACGTGGCGGCTGCCTGGGGGAACGTGGCCGAGCGCACGTTCCAGCGTACGCCCGGAGACGGAAACCTTACGGTGTGCATCGGCATGAGCGCCATGCACTATTACCTGGGCGGCGAGCGAACGTTCGGCGAGCAGCTCGGGTTGCCCGGTAGCACCACCTCGGCGCAATTCAATGCCTTGGGGAAGCAAGGCGTGTGGGGCCCGGTAATGGAGGTTCCGGCGGTAGAGGAAATCGAATACGAACCCGAGCGCGTCGGGAATCAAGGGCTAGCGCCTGAATTTCCCACCTACAGTTTGCAGATCGTGAACCACAGCCCTGGTGGTTACTGCCTGGCGTGGCGCAAGGAAGTACCCTCCCAGCTGCAGGCAGGCGAATTGGTGGGCATCCAGGATGCGCCCGCGCAAGGCTGGAGCGTGGCCGTGGTGCGGTGGATTCGCCAGGTGCGCGACGGTGGTACACAAATGGGTATCGAGCTCATCGCCCCGCACGCCCAGCCCTGTGGCCTGCAACTGGTACGCGGCGACGACCCTCACAGTGAGTACTTGCGTGGCTTGGTACTGCCGGAGATCCGCGCCATCGACATACCCGCCACCCTGCTGGCGCCGCGCCTGCCCTTCCAGGAAGGCCACAAGATCGTGCTTAACACCAACGGCGACGAAAACCGCGCCAGCCTGCTCAAGCGGCTTGCAAGTACCGGCAGCTTCAACCAGTTCGAGTACCGCTTCGCCGAACAGGTAGCCCAGCCCGCGGCCCGCCCGGCCAGCCCGGATGGCGCAGGGCGCGATGATGAATTCGATTCGCTCTGGCGCGACCTGTAGCTCCGCTAATGCGTGGCTCAACACGTTATCGCTCCTCGCCCGGGAAAGTCGAAGAACTTGAACGGGCGGCAGGCTAAAAGTTTCCAGGCTTTTCCGAACGCCCCTATCGCAGTGCACAGCCTCACGGCCGAGCCTTAATTCGGCCCTACTAAAGTGTTTCTAACTTTTACGTTTAGCGTAGGCACACTCTCCGTACAACCAGTATTTTCGGCGCTCGCACCGGCATGCTGTAGGAAAGTGGGAAATATCAGTGAATGATTCTATATAACCTCGAACATTTCATTGGTTGACGTTGCCCGCTCGGCGCGTATCTTCTTGCGCACCTACCTCCGTGGCCCGCCAGTGTATGTGCCACTAAGGCACTTAATCAGTTGGCGCGAAGGCGTTGGTATCTTGAAAATATTCAGTTGCATTTTTACCAAGCGGAGAAGGAGCGGACTACAGAATGGATAACTATCCCCGTTGTACAGTCGCCAATCCCCGTGGCGGTCTCCGACAGCATGGAATGCTGGGTACGGGCGAACCCTTATGGCCGGCGAATATCGCTAACCGACTAATGGCGAACGCCCCCAATATGGGTGAGCTCTACGCAACCAGCGACTACAACGCAACCGTTTTCATTATTCATCAGCTGAAATCCGACGAGCCCATGTCAGCGAGGGAGGTGGAAGAATCAGTGAGCCTACTGCAACGGCTGCTCAGGCAGATGTCAGCCGCAGCCGATATAAACCTGGAGAAACTCCAACAGGTTCAGCAGATGGCCGAGGGCATTAAGGGAATTGGCCCACTTCTATTTTCACCAGCAAACATTGCAGGAACGGTAGTAAACCTCTCCAACATGTCGCTCGCTTTGGCACAAAACAAAAGCGTGTCCGATTTGCTTGACTTGCCGCCCGACCAGAAGGCTCGGCTCAAGAACTGGGTAGATATGCGAGGCAAGGCAGGCGCAAGGTCCGCAAAGAAGATCAGCAAGGGGAAGATAAAACTGGTGTGGCTACGAGGCGTACTGCATTTTCAAATCCCTGCAACGGCGGAATCGGTGTACTACACCCAACGACATCGAATGCCCGGTGTCGTCAACGTTCCGGTGTACGGAGCCAAGCGGGGCTTGAGCAGGAAGGCCTGGCTGGCTGCAGATGGAGCAAGAGGCCTCCTGAAGTATTCCTCGAGTGGCACCGCGGGGGTTGTGTTGGCAGTCGGGCCGCAGGCGTATCTGGATTATAGAAGCTCGGCAACACTGGATGAGTTTTATAGAAAGTCGGCTTACAGCCAACCTGCCAATATTGCTGCCGTAGCGGGAGGGATAGCGGCAGGCAAAATTATTATAAAATCGGCCAAAATTGTAAGGTTCGGACCCGCTTTTGTAATTCTGCTAGCTGTAGGCTGGGCAGTAAGCGTAGGTACGCTTTTCTTGGCAGGAGAATTGAAGCTAGATAAAAAACTTGGCGACTTACTGACGGAATAAACAGCTCATGCCAGACGTGCTTATCCCAGAAGAAATTCGCATAAAATCGTTTTTAAGCGCTCCACTGATATTACTGATAGCGCCGTGGGGAAATGCGTTATATTGGGGCTTATGGATCATTATTGCCGGATTTAACGCCGCTTGGATTCTAAACCTTATTTATCGAAACGAAAGCTATACCGCGTATATATCTACATTTTTAGGATATTTAGTATTAATTCCTACTCATCTATCTATAGCCATGTTTTATATCTGGCTCGATCAGGATCCATCGCTTCGCGCAAATACCAGCTACCTACTCATACTAGTACCACCCATTATCGTATTCGGGTTTATGGGATGGACGTTGACAAGACCCACAACCTCATCTCCATTTTACTGTAAAGATGGAAAAGCTCATATTTTCGATTACGCGGAGCCGCCAAGCACCAGGAACCAAATCCTTTCAGTTTTGGCTTTCATTGCAGGCGCAACGGTCATTGAGAATATCGGGGGCGCCACCGCCTGGCTATTAATGTCTGGGGTGATGTTGGCGTGTGCGCTTTACATTATTTACCAAGGCCGCCATTTCATCGCAGGCCTTCGCGACCTGATAAAAGAAGAACGAAGCGCCTCAATGCGATATACGTTCCTGCAAATAGAAGAAATACGGGAAGCACGAAGCCGCTGGTGGATAAGCCGGTTCGCTCGCTGGGTTAAAAATCTCTTCAGTTCACGACCATCACCTTGAATCGAGTGCTCGCTGCTCCAGTCACGAGCTTTCGCTTTTGGATACCACTCTACTAAAGTGTTTCGAACTTTTACCTTTAGCGTGGCGCACACTCTCCGCAAAAACCAGTATTTTCGGCGCTCGCACCGGCATGCTGTAGGAAAGTGAGAAATATCACTGAATGATTCTATATAACCTCGAACATTTCATTGGTTGACGTTGCCCGCTCGGCGCGTATCTTCTTGCGCACCTACCTGCGTGGCCCGCCAGTGTATGTGCCACTAAGGCACTTAATCAGTTGGCGCGAAGGCGTTGGTATCTTGAAAATATTCAGTTGCATTTTTACCAAGCGGAGAAGGAGCGGACTACAGAATGGATAACTATCCCCGTTGTACAGTCGCCAATCCCCGTGGCGGTCTCCGACAGCATGGAATGCTGGGTACGGGCGAACCCTTATGGCCGGCGAATATCGCTAACCGACTAATGGCGAACGCCCCCAATATGGGTGAGCTCTACGCAACCAGCGACTACAACGCAACCGTTTTCATTATTCATCAGCTGAAATCCGACGAGCCCATGTCAGCGAGGGAGGTGGAAGAATCAGTGAGCCTACTGCAACGGCTGCTCAGGCAGATGTCAGCCGCAGCCGATATAAACCTGGAGAAACTCCAACAGGTTCAGCAGATGGCCGAGGGCATTAAGGGAATTGGCCCACTTCTATTTTCACCAGCAAACATTGCAGGAACGGTAGTAAACCTCTCCAACATGTCGCTCGCTTTGGCACAAAACAAAAGCGTGTCCGATTTGCTTGACTTGCCGCCCGACCAGAAGGCTCGGCTCAAGAACTGGGTAGATATGCGAGGCAAGGCAGGCGCAAGGTCCGCAAAGAAGATCAGCAAGGGGAAGATAAAACTGGTGTGGCTACGAGGCGTACTGCATTTTCAAATCCCTGCAACGGCGGAATCGGTGTACTACACCCAACGACATCGAATGCCCGGTGTCGTCAACGTTCCGGTGTACGGAGCCAAGCGGGGCTTGAGCAGGAAGGCCTGGCTGGCTGCAGATGGAGCAAGAGGCCTCCTGAAGTATTCCCCGAGTGGCACCGCGGGGGTTGTGTTGGCAGTCGGGCCGCAGGCGTATCTGGATTATAGAAGCTCGGCAACACTCGATGAGTTCTATAGAAAATCGGCTTACAGCCAACCGGCCAATATTGCTGCCGTAGCCGCCAGCATAATTGTAGGCGGATGGGCCGCAACACTGGTAATCGGAACGGGACCAGTAGCACTTTTGATCGTAATTGGTGCAAGTTGGGCAGCAAGCTTAGGCTCACTCTACGGCATAGGGGAACTGGGGCTCGACAAGAAGCTTGGTGACTTACTGACGGATTAAGCCATGCCGAACCCATTTAGCTTAAAACAAACCTGCACCCGATCTTTTTTTGGCGCTCCAGTGCTCTTATTGATAGCCCCATGGGGAAATTTTTACTACTGGTGCTTATGGATTGTAATTTTCGCACTCAATTCCGCCTGGAACTTATTTCTTGCTTATCGAAACGAGAGCTATACAGCATACATACTCACAACTTTAGGCTATTTGATTTTCATCCCTACCCACCTATCTATGCTCATGCTCTATATCTGGCACAAGGAAAGCCCTGCCCCGCCCGAACACTATAAATATTTAATACTGTCGTCCCCATACATAATCTCTGCGGCCTTAGTAGCATGGTTTGCAATAAAACGCACAACCTCATCTCCATTTTACTGTAAAGATGGAAAAGCTCATATTTTCGATTACGCGGACCCGCCAAGCACCAGGAACCAAATCCTTTCAGTTTTGGCTTTCATTGCAGGCGCAACGGTCATTGAGAATATCGGGGGCGCCACCGCCTGGCTACTAATGTCTGGAGTCATGTTAGCGTGCGCGCTCTGCATTATTTACCAAGGCCGCCACTTCATCGCAGGCCTACGCGACTTGATAAAAGAAGAGCGAAGCGCCTCGATGCGATTTACGTTCTTTCAAATAGAAGAAATACGAGAAGCACGACGCCGCTGGTGGATAAGCCGGTTCGCTCGCTGGCTTGAAAACCTCCTCAAGTCTCGGCCATCGTCATAAATCAGTTAACCATTGGCCCAACCATCAGGCACTCCATTTCATAATCTGCCTTCAGAAAAACCAGGGGTATAAATGCCAAATTCTCTCCTACCACTCTTCACATCTCAAGAAAACAGGCTGCTCAAGCTAAAGACTGGGCTAAAGTTACACGCCGAGTTGATGATCGCCTCATTCAGCGGCGGAGAGGGGTTATCGGAAGACTTTGGGTTCAAGCTTGACTTGATATCTCCCAACCGAAACATAAAATTGAAGTCGGTACTGGGGCAATCCGTAACAGTTGAGATTGCGCTTAATCGAAACAGAACCCGGTATATAAACGGCATCATTACCGGCTTTGGCAAGCGCAGCACCGACGACAACACATGCCATTACACGGCACTAATGGGTTCCTGGCTAAGCCTGCTGGAGCAGCGCCATAACTCCCGCATCTTCCAGGACAAAACAGTCGTCGATGTTATCACCGAGATCTTCCAGGAATACCAAGGGCTGGCCAATTATAGATTCAGGATCACTGCCCCGCTTAAGCCGCGCAGCTATATCACTCAATACAGGGAAAGTGACTACCACTTCGTGTTACGCCTGCTTGAATCCGAGGGGCTCTTATTCTACTTCGAGCATGATCCCGATAGCCATACTTTGGTTATCCTGGACGACTCCAGCAGGCTTACAGCCTTGCCGGAACAGCCTGTAATTCCTTTTGACATGGACTCCAGAACTTCCCGGCTGGACTCCATCATCGAATGGAACGCTGCGCGCGCACTGCACTCAGGATCGATGACCACCCAGACGTTTGACTACCGGCAGCCGAGAAATCGCCTTCCTGTCTATATGAAAACGGTCACCGAGCAAGGCGAAGCGCCGACCTTTGAATTGTATGATTATATGGGCCATTACACTCATAAAGACTATAACGAGGGGGAAGCATTGGTCCGTAGAAGGATCGAATTGCTGGAGCTTGGCGGCAAAGCGTTCGAAGGAAAAGGCGACTGCCGCGCATTGCGACCCGGCTACACGTTCGAACTAAGCGGCCACTACGAGCACGACCAAGGTTCCCCGGAAGATCGCAATTTTTTGCCCATGAGCATCAAGCATACCGGAGTAAACAACTACCTCGACGAGGTAGAGGCGCAGTATTTCAACACGTTCGAATGCGTACGATCAAAAATACCTTTTCGTCCCGCGCTGAACACATTACGGCCGACAATCAACGGACCTCAGACGGCGATAATTGTCGGCCCTAAAGGCGAGGAGATCTATACCGATGAGCTCGGCAGGGTAAAGATCCAGTTCCACTGGGACAGATACGGCCGTAATGATGACATGAGCTCATGTTGGGTGCGTGTAGCTCAGCCAGCAGCCAGTGGCGGCTTTGGCCATATAAGTGTCCCCCGCGTAGGTGATGAAGTGGTGGTCGAGTTTCTGGATGGAGATCCGGATCGCCCGCTGATAACTGGTAGTTTGTACAACAGCGTGAATCTCCCACCTTGGCAGCTCCCTGCCAACAAGGCCAGGAGCGGGTTCATGACCCGATCGCTCAAGGGCAACGGTTCGAATGCCAGTTTTCTCAGTTTTGATGATCGTGATGGGGCTGAGCGAATCTGCCTTCATGCCGAGCGCGATCTGCTTACCGAAGTAGAGGCAGACGAGCATCATCGGGTCGCTGGGAACCGCCGTATCGAGGTGGACGGCAGTCATTCCGAGACGGTGAAACGGGATATCAGCGTTTCCGCGCACGAAGGGACGTATAGCGTAACGGCTGAGAACGGAGCGGTTACGATTTCAGCAGCTACATCCATTACTTTGGAGGTAGGCAGTAGCAGGCTCAGGATGCATGAGAACGGCATGATCGACCTCTCCGGCATCCTCGTTTACATAAACGGCTCCACTGCCGTGCATCTCAACAAATAAGCCGGCACCGGGCGCGTTACATCTCAAGAATCGCGGGGCGTGGGGATTATCGCCCCATTCGAAGGGCAGATAGGGGTTGACGCTCAGCCGCGCAATCAAACACCTAATCGATTCAGCCATCGTTAAGCCAGCATTCCCGCGCCGCTTGCGGTACAGCCAAGGCGGGGCCTAAGCTTGTTCACCCAAGAGAAGAGTTCCCCGTCACGCTGGCATCGGCCAGCGCCGTGGTTTCGCCGAGGTTTCATACCCATGTTTGATGTCGTATCTTCGAGCAAATGGCCAGCCGGCTACATGATCAACCCCAACGTCGAGCCCCTTGATCCCAAGTGGCTGACCGAATTCAGCAAGATCCCCGCTGCCGCCGTCAGTGACTGCCTTGGCCGTAACGTAGGGGGCCTGGGCCTCAAGGCGTTCCACGGCAACAAGCCCATGCTGGGCAGCGCGCTGACCGTGCGGGTACGCCCCGGCGATAACCTGATGATCCTCAAGGCCATGCAGATGGCCCGCCCCGGCGACGTACTGGTGATCGACGGCAGCGCCGACCTCACCCGCGCGGTATTCGGCGGCATCATGCGCGCCATGGCACTGAAAGCCGGCATCGCTGGTGTAGTCATCAACGGCGCACTGCGTGACGTGGATGAGTGGCAGACCGGCGAGCTGCCGGTGTATGCGATCGGTGCCGTGCACCGTGGCCCGAGCACAGACGGCGGCGGCGAAATCAACGTGCCGATTTCCTGCGCAGGCATGCTGGTAATGCCGGGCGACCTGATGATCGGTGACGGTGACGGCGTAGTAGCCGCGGCGCGCGCCGAGTTGCCCGAGCTGGTACAGCGCTGCAACGACTTGCTGGCCCGTGAGCGCGCCACCCTCGAAGGCATTGCCAACGGCACGCTCGATCCCAAGCGGTTCGATGCCATCCTGCGAGCCAAGGGTTGCCCCATCTGAGCGGCCCGGCCTTCGCCCTCACCGCAACGCTGCGCGAGCGCTTCAAGGCGCTGCGCACGTCGGCACAGGCGTATTCGTTGCGGCATGTGCGGCAGGCGGATCATTACCTTTGTGTGAGGCGCGGCGTGGCCGAGCCACCCCGGCTCACGCTCGATGAAGGCGCCATGCTGATCGCCCGCGTGGGTGGCAGCGAAGCCTATGCGGCCACCAGTGATCTCTCCCAAGCTGGCCTGCAGTCCGCGCTGGAGCGTGCCGAAGCCCTTGCCCGCCAGCTCGCGGGGCTGGGCCTCGTTGACCTGGCGCCGCTGAGTATGGCTGATGGCCAACACGATTACCTCGCGCCCGGTGTAGAGCGGCCATTTGCTTCCATCAAAGACTGCCTGGCGCTACTCCAGGCCGAGGCCAGTCAGGTGCCGAACGATCCCCGCTTCGCCAACTGGGAAACCAGCCTGGCTGTGAGCGAGGTCGAGCAGCTGTATTTCAACAGCGCCGGCGCCGAGCTGCGCCAGGCGTTTCGCTTTGTGTATCCGGGTGTGAGCGTTACGGCGGCAAACGAGCACGACAGCCAGACCCGTACCCTCGGCCGGGAGAACTTCGGCCAGCAAGGCGGGCTGGACGTACTGCAGCGCCTGGGCCTGGGCGGCAGTGCTGCCCGCGTGGCCGATGAAGCCCTCCAATTGCTGCTAGCGCCCAATACGCCTGAAGGGCCGCGCGACCTGCTGTTGATGCCGGACCAGATGGCACTTCAGATTCACGAATCGATCGGCCATCCATTGGAACTGGACCGCATTCTTGGCGATGAGCGTAACTATGCCGGCACCAGTTTCGTAAAGCAGGAAGACTTCGGCAGCCTGCGTTATGGCTCGCCCCTGCTCAACGTTACTTTCGATCCCGAGCGTCCCGAGCAATTGGCCAGCTACGCCTTCGACGATGACGGTACGCGCGCGTCCAAGGTGTGGCTGATCCGGGGCGGGATCCTGTTGCGCCCACTGGGCAGCCCACTGTCTTCAATACGCAGCGGCCTGGCCGGGCTGGCCAACAGCAGGGCTTCAAGCTGGAACCGCGCGCCGATCGACCGCATGGCCAACATCAATATCGAACCGGGCGAGCAATCGCTCGAGGCACTGATCGGTTCGGTCGAGCATGGCATTCTGATGCGCACCAACCGGTCGTGGTCCATCGATGACGCTCGCAACAAGTTTCAGTTTGGCTGCCAATGGGGCCAGCTGATCGAAAATGGACGTTTGGGCGCGGTAGTGAAAAACCCCAATTACCGCGGCATTTCGTCCAGTTTCTGGAGAAGCCTCAAAGGCGTGGGCGACCTGGGCACGCTGGAAGTGTTGGGCACACCCAACTGCGGCAAGGGCGAGCCTAATCAGGTAGTGCGCGTGGGCCATGCTTCGCCCGCTTGCCTGTTCTCCGATATCGACGTATTTGGTGGGCGGGAATGATTGCAGTCGAGCGTTTCGAGCAACTGGCACAGGCCGCTCTCGGCGGCCTGCGCGATGGCGAGAACCTCAGCCTTTCGCTGGAGGCGGAGGCTTCGCAATTCGTTCGCTTCAACCAGGCACGCGTTCGCCAGGCCGGGCAGGTACGGCAGGCCAGGCTCAACCTGGTACTGGACGACGGCACTCGCCAGGCGAGCGTTCAGCTGACATTGGCGGGCACCGCGCACGACACCGGCAACGTATTGGGCGCTATCGAACAGCTCCGTCAATTGCTGCCACTGTTGCCCGCCGATCCATGGCTGGCGCGCAACACAGCCGTATGGAAGGTGCGCAGGGTGCCTGAAAGCGCTGCCGAAGTGGATACCGCCCAGGTAGTCGAGCATATCTGCACCGAAGCCGCGGGCCTGGACCTGGTTGGCATTCTTGCCAGCGGCCCGATCTATCGAGGCTTTGCCAACAGTGCTGGTGCCTTTGGCTGGCACCAGGCCCACAACCTGCATGTGGACTGGAGCCTGTTCCACCGTAACGGCCAGGCAGTAAAGGCCGGCCTTGCCGCGCCGGGTTGGCACCCGGGCGCTTTCGATCAACAGTTGGCCATTGCACGCGAACAGCTGGGCTATCTGGGCTTGCCGCCAGTGAGCGTGAAGCCCGGCGACTATCGCGCGTATCTGGCGCCCGCCGCCCTGGATGAATTGCTCGGCATGCTGGCCTGGGGTGGCTTTTCCGCCCAGGCGCTGGAAAGCCAGGCCAGCCCGTTGCAAAAGCTGTACAGCGGCCAGGCTGCGCTGAGCGCTGCTATAAACCTGAACGAGCGGATAACCGGTTCGCTCAGCCCTGCGTTCAGCTCTGAAGGCCGCCCTCGGCATGACCTTTCGCTGATTACCAACGGTGTGGCGGGCGAGCGGCTTGTCAGCAGCCGCAGCGCCATCGAATACGGCATGCCGTGTAACGGCGCGGACCCAGGTGAAGGCCCGGTCGCCCTCGACCTCGCACCCGGTGAGTTGCCTTTGAACGAGGTGCCACAGGCATTGGACCGGGGGCTATACGTTAATAACTTGTGGTACCTGAATTACTCGGACATGCCCGCGGCGCGGCTTACCGGCCTTACCCGCTTTGCGACTTTCTGGGTCGAGAACGGTCAGATCGTAGGCCCCGTAGACACCATGCGCTTCGATGACAGCGTCTACGATCTTCTGGGCAGCCAGCTTCTGGCCCTTACCCGGGAGCGCGAGCTGATCGTTTCGACCAACACCTATGAACAACGCCACACCGCCTCGAGCCGCTTGCCCGGCGCACTGGTCAACCGGCTTCGGTTGACGCTCTGAAGGCCTGCGAGCGAGGCGGCCTGTTACTGAAGAGGTGATATGCCTACCCACGCCACGCTCGACCCCGCCACCGCCCGCTGGATCCCTTGGGTGGTGGCCATCGCCTTCTTCATGCAATCGCTCGACGGCACCATTCTCAACACCGCCCTCCCCGCCATGGCGCGCGACCTGGCTGAAGACCCGCTGCGCATGCAGTCGGTGGTCATCGCCTACATGCTTACAGTTGCGCTGCTGATACCCGCTTCGGGCTGGGTGGCTGACCGCTTCGGCATCAAGCGCGTGTTCATGAGCGCCATCGCCCTGTTCACCTTCGGTTCGCTGCTGTGCGCGGTGTCTGCCACGCTACCGATGCTCGTCGGCGCCCGTATCCTGCAAGGCCTGGGCGGTGCGCTGCTACTCCCGGTAGGCCGGCTGGTGGTACTGCGGGCCTATCCGCGCTCGGAGCTGGTGCGCATTCTGAGCTTCATCACCGTGCCCGGGCTGCTGGGCCCGCTGATCGGCCCCACCATGGGCGGCTGGATGGTGGAGTACCTCACCTGGCACTGGATCTTCCTCATCAACCTGCCTGTGGGCATTCTCGGCTGCGTTGCGGTACGGAAGTTGCTGCCAGAGCTTCCCGGCGGCGAGCGAACCCGGTTCGACGGGTTGGGCTTCGCGCTATTCGGCGCCGCCATGGTGCTGATCACCATTGCCATGGAGGGCCTGGGCGAACTCCACCTGCCCCACCTTCGCGTGGTGCTGCTGCTGTTCGCCGGCATGGCGTGCCTGGCCGCTTACTGGCTGCGCGCCGTTCACACCGAAGCGCCCTTGTTCGCCGCCAGCCTGTTCCGTACGCGCAGCTTCGCGGTGGGCATCCTGGGCAACCTCTTCGCGCGGCTGGGCTCCGGGGCGCTGCCGTTCCTGGTGCCGCTGCTGCTGCAAGTGGGCATGGGTTACTCACCCTCGCTGGCGGGCATGAGCATGATCCCCCTCGCAGCCGCCGCCATGGTGGCCAAGTCGCTGGCGCGGCCATTGATCGAGCGGTTTGGCTACCGCACGTTGCTCACCGCCAACACCGTTGCCCTCGGGATCTTGCTGGCAAGCCTTGGGCTGGTCACGGCCGATACGCCTTATCCCCTGTTGCTGGCGCTTCTGGGCGTACTGGGCGCGATCAACTCCATGCAGTTCACCGCCATGAACACGGTGACGCTCATCGACCTTGGCGATCAGGAAGCCAGCAGCGGCAACAGCCTGTTGTCGGTAGTGGCGCAGCTTTCCATGAGCCTTGGCGTGGCGTGTGCCGGCGCCCTGCTGGGCGGGTTCGAATCAGCGATCGGCAAGGACGGTGTAGAGGATGTGCTGAGTGCCTTCCATCTGACCTTCTTCACCATTGGCTTGATGGCGATGTTTGCGGCCACCATCTTCGTTCAGCTGTCACCAGAGGTCGGCCGCCGCGCTGTTCGTCCGCCGCCCGGCCCAGACGCATAGGGAGATCGGCCGCGGGCTGCTAAACTGCGCCACATTTTTTTTGCAGGACCGCTTCCGTGACCGCAACCGCCTTCGAAACCCTGCCGCTGTCGCCAGCGATGCTCGCCAACCTTGCATCGCTGGGCTACACGCAGATGACACCGATCCAGGCGCAAAGCCTGCCGGCCATCCTCGAGGGCGCCGACCTGATTGCCCAGGCCAGCACCGGCAGCGGCAAGACCGCGGCGTTCGGCATCGGCCTGCTCAACCCGATCAACCCTCGGTACTTCGGCTGCCAGGCGCTGGTGCTCTGCCCTACCCGGGAACTGGCCGATCAGGTGGCCAAGGAAATCCGTCGGCTGGCGCGCTCCGAAGACAACATCAAGGTGCTCACCCTGTGCGGCGGAGTGCCGTTCGGCCCGCAGGTAGGCTCGCTGGAACACGGCGCGCACATCATCGTCGGTACCCCCGGCCGCGTGCAGCAGCACCTGGACAAGGGCACCCTGGTGCTCAGCGGGCTGAACACCCTGGTGCTCGACGAAGCGGACCGCATGCTGGACATGGGCTTTGTGGACGCCATCGCCGCGATCATCGAGCAAACCCCGAGCCGCCGCCAGACGCTGCTGTTCTCGGCCACCTACCCCAAGGGCATCGAGGCGCTGGCCGCACGATTCATGCGCAACCCGCGCACGGTCAAGGTGGCGGCATTGCACGACGACCGCAAGATCGAACAACGCTTTTACGAAGTTGACGCCGAACAGCGCCTCAATGCCGTACTCAAGGTGCTGGGGCATTTCCGGCCGCAGTCCTGCGTGGCGTTCTGCTTCACCCGCCAGCAATGCCAGGAAGTGACCGACCTGTTGACCAGCAAGGGCATCAGCGCTAGCGCCTTGCACGGCGACATGGAGCAGCGCGATCGCGATCAGGTGCTGGCCTTGTTCGCCAACCGTTCCACTAGCGTGATGGTTGCCACTGACGTTGCCGCCCGCGGGATCGACATCGAGGGGCTGGACCTGGTGATCAACGTTGAGCTGGCACGGGACCCGGAAATTCACATCCACCGCATCGGCCGCACCGGGCGCGCCGGAGAGAGCGGTGTGGCGGTAAGCCTGGTTGCCCCGGCCGAAGCCCACCGCGCGCAAGCCATCGAAGCGTTGCAAAAGGCCCAGGTGAACTGGCGCCCATTGGAAGAACTGCAAAACCGCGGCGACGGCCCCCTGGTGCCGCCGATGGCAACCTTGTGCATCGCCGGTGGGCGCAAGGACAAGGTGCGCCCTGGCGATATCCTGGGCGCGCTCACGGGCGACGCGGGTATCCCCGGTACCCAGGTGGGCAAGATCGCCATCTTCGATTACCAGGCCTTCGTTGCCGTTGAGCGTGGGGTCGCCAAGCAGGCACTGGATCGCCTCAACAAAGGCAAGATCAAAGGCCGTTCGCTGCGGGTGCGCCTGTTGTGAAGTTGGATGTCGTCGTTATCGGGGCTGGCGCCGCCGGCCTGATGTGTGCCGCCACCGCCGCGGAACGCGGGCGCAAGGTGCTGGTAATCGACCATGCGAACAAGGCGGGCAAGAAGATTCTCATGTCTGGCGGTGGGCGCTGCAACTTCACCAACATGTACACGGAGCCTGCCAACTTCCTTTCGCAGAACCCGCACTTCTGCAAATCCGCACTGGCGCGGTATACCCAGTGGGACTTCATTGGCCTGGTGGCCGGCTACGGCGTGCCCTACCACGAAAAGAAACTCGGGCAGCTGTTCTGTGACAACAAGGCCAGCGACATCCTGAGCCTGTTGCTGGCTGAATGCGAACGTACCGGCGCCGAGGTTCGGCTCGATACCAGCGTGCAAGAGGTGGCGGCGGTCGAGGGCGGGTATCGCTTGCTGACCAGCGGCGGGCCGCTTACCTGCGCCTCCCTGGTGATTGCCACCGGTGGCCTGTCTATTCCCACCCTGGGTGCGACAGGCTTCGGCTACCAGCTGGCGCGCCAGTTCGGCCACCAGGTGTTGCCAACCCGCGCCGGGCTGGTGCCCTTCACCATTACCGACCAGCTCAAAGCCCTGTGCACCGAGCTGTCGGGCACATCGGTGGACTGCATCGCCAGCTGCAACGGCCAGAGCTTTCGGGAGAACCTGCTGTTCACGCACCGAGGCCTCAGTGGCCCGGCGATCCTGCAGGTGTCATCGTTCTGGGCCCCGGGTGATGTGGTGGCGATCAACCTGCTGCCAGATCACGACGCCGTGGCGTGGCTGGATTCGGCCCAGGCCGAGCGGCCGAATGCCGAGCTTCGCACCGTGCTTGGCGACCTGTTCACCCGCAAGATGGCCCAATTGCTGTGCGAGCAGTGGTTCGAATCCCGCCCGATGAAACAGTACACACCGGCGCAATTGCAAGTGATTGCCAGCCAGCTGGGCGATTGGCAACTGGTGCCGGCGGGTACCGAAGGCTACCGCACCGCCGAAGTCACCCTCGGCGGCGTGGACACCCGCGAAGTGTCCTCCAAAACCATGGAATCCCTGAAAAGCCCGGGGCTGTATTTCATTGGTGAAGTACTGGATGTGACCGGGCACCTCGGTGGGTTCAACTTCCAATGGGCCTGGGCGTCGGGGCATGCGGCTGGGGAAGTGTGCTAAGGCGCTGTGGAGATGGCCATTCGCGCGCTTCGCCGGGGGGCCGATGTAGGGGCCGGGGCTACCCGGCGAACCGGCCCACCATCCACTCCAACCCCATCCCCACGTGGGCCTCGGTGCTGTCTACCAATGTGAGCACCGTATCGTCCGGGCCGATCAGCAGGCCGATTTCGGTACATCCCAGTATTGCGGCCTGCGCTCCGATGGCTTCCAGGCGTTCAAGGCAGGCGAGGTAGAACGCTTTCGCCTCGGGTTTGATAGCCCCTACGCACAGCTCGCTGAAGATAACCCGGTCGATTTCTTCCATTTCGGCCTGTGTAGGCAACAGCACGTGTTGGCCGAAGCGTTCGTTCAAGCGATCGCGGTAGAAGGGTTCGCGCATGGTGAAGCGGGTGCCCAGCAAGGCCACCCTTTCAATGCCTTGGGCCTGTAATTGCTGGCCCACCGCGTCGCCGATGTGCAGCAGTGGAATGTCCACCGAAGCCTCGATTGCCCCGGCGACCTTGTGCATGGTGTTGGTGGCCAGCAACAACGCCGTTGCGCCTGCCCGCTCCAGCCCTTGTGCCGCACGCCCCAGCAGTGCCCCCGCAGCTTCCCATTCGCCGGCCTTTTGCATGGCCGCCACCTGAGCGAAATCCACAGAGTGCAACAGCAGAGGCGCCGAATGCAGGCCACCGAGCCGGTCGCGCACGCCTTCGTTGAGAAGCCGGTAGTAGGTAGCGGTGGATTCCCAGCTCATGCCGCCGATGACGCCAAGGGTTCTCATGCCGTGCTCCATTGGGTTCAGTGCTCTTCGAGTAGATCATGAAGATCTACGAACTGCCGGGTCAGTTTATGGCGAGGGTCGAAGTGGATCAGCGGCTTGTTCGCTTCATGCGACTCGCGCATCCGCACTGAGCTATTCAGGTATACAGGCAATACCGGCAACCCTTCGGCAACCAGGCCATCCAGCATCTTCTGCGGTAAGGCCGCTCGGGGCTGGAATTGGTTGACCACAATGCCCTCGATCACAAGGTCTTCGTTGTGCTCATCGCGCAACTCGCCGATTTCCTTTATCAGCCCATACAAGGCCTGGCGCGAGAAGCTGTCGCAATCGAAGGGGATCAGTACCCGGTCGGCGGCGATCATGGCCGACACCGCATAAAAATTCAGTGCGGGAGGCGTGTCTACGTAGATACGCTCGTAGTCCTCCTCGAGCGTGTCCAACAGCTTGCGCAGCTTGTTGATCTTGAATTTGGCTTCCAGCTTGGGCTGAAGGTCCGCCAGTTCCGCCGTGGCAGTGATGAGGTGAAGGTTGTCGAACGCCGTTTCGTACACGTCTACGGCGTTCTTCTTGCCGAATTGCCCAGAGGCCAAGGTATTGCGAAAGAACGCGGCAATGCCAGGGGGCACATCGTCACCGGCCAGGCCGGTAAGGTACTGCGTGGCGTTGGCCTGGGCGTCCAGGTCGATCAAGAGCGTCCGATAACCGGCGCTGGCGCTGACCGCCGCCAGGTTGCAGGCAATACTAGACTTGCCCACCCCGCCCTTTTGGTTGAACACCACACGTCGCATTGCATCCTCCTTTTTGCGTTCCAATCCGGTGCGACCGCTCGCACCCCACGATATGTACAGGGTCTGCGTGGCAAAGGCTACCTTGGCTCAATGATGGCCAAGCAACAAACGGGTAAACGCTTCGCCCATGGCAGATCCCGGCCCGGTGCGCCGCACCAGCCATACCGCCGACTCCGCAGCCGTATCGAGCAAGGGCCTGTACACCACACCATCGATACGTATGGAGCGGAACGAGGCCGGCAGGACCGACACGCCAAGGCCCGCCGACACCAGCCCGATGATGGTCATGGTTTCTGTAGCCTCCTGTGCGAAGTGGGGGCTGAACCCTGCGGCCTGGGCCAGGCTCAGCAGCTGAGCGTACAGGCCGCTACCGTAGCTGCGCGGGAAGAACACAAACGGCTGCTCGGCGAGCGCAGCCATGGGCAGCCCGTCTCCGGGCATTGTCGCCAAGGGATGGCTGGCGTTGACTACCGCTACCAGGGGTTCTCGGAACAGCTCAACGGCATGCAATGTGTCGGCAAGAGGTAGCGGCCGCATGATGCCCACTTCCACACGCTTCTCGAGCAAGGCATCGGCGACCTCCTGGCTGCTCATCTCGCGCAGGTGCAAGTGCACGGCGGGGAATGCCTGGCGGAACGCACGAATGGCCGCTGGAATACTGGAATTGAACGGCGCGGACGACGTAAAGCCGATCTTCAGTTCACCGAGTTCCCCTAACTGGGCCCGACGTGCCACATCCGCTGCCTTGTCGACCTGCGCCAGCACATGCCTGGCTTCTTCAAGAAACAAGCGCCCGGCTTCGCTCAAGGCTACCCGTCGGTTGGTGCGATCGAACAAGCGCGCGCCCAGCTCCTGTTCCAGTGCCTGGATCTGCTGGCTCAATGGCGGCTGGCTGATACCCAGCGCTTCGGCAGCACGCCCGAAGTGCAAACACTCTGCTACCGCAATGAAATAACGAAGGTGACGAAGCTCCATAACCATATCCAGAACATATCAAACAGGTCGAACAATATATTGGAAGTCATGTTCGCCCAGTTATATGCTTTTTTAATCCCGCACTGTCCTGATGAGGCCTCTCTTGAAAACCGCTGTGGCCGAACCAGTTCGCTCTGTTGCCGCTTCACCCGCCCCTGGCGCGGAACGCTGGATCGAAAAAGGCACGCCGCTATTCATGCGCACGGTGCTGGCGTTGTTTTGTGGCGGCTTCGCTACCTTTGTATTGCTGTATTGCGTGCAGCCGATGATGCCCCTGCTTTCCCATGAGTTCTCCATCAATGCCGCGCAGAGCAGCCTGGTGCTTTCCGTTTCCACGGCCATGCTCGCGGTCGGGTTGCTGATTACAGGGCCAATTTCGGACAGGATCGGCCGCAAGCCGGTGATGGTGACGGCCCTGTTCAGCGCGGCCCTGTGCACTATGGCCAGCGCGCTGATGCCGAGCTGGCCGGCAATTCTGCTGATGCGCGCGCTGCTGGGGCTTTCGCTCAGCGGTGTGGCCGCTGTGGCGATGACCTACCTGAGTGAGGAGATCCATCCAGAGCACATCGGCCTGGCGATGGGCTTGTACATCGGCGGCAACGCCATCGGCGGGATGTCGGGGCGGCTTATTCTGGGGGTATTGATCGACTACGTGAGCTGGCACACAGCAACCCTCGTGGTCGGTGGCCTGGCCTTCGCAGCTGCGGTGGTATTCGTGAAGGTGCTGCCGCCTTCGCGAAACTTCACCAGCCGCGCGCTCAACCCTCGTAGCCTCCTGGACGGTTTTGTCATTCATTTCCGTGACGCTGGCCTGCCGTGGCTGTTCCTCGAAGCCTTCCTGCTGATGGGGGGCTTTGTCACGTTGTTCAACTATATTGGGTACCGTTTGCTGGCCGACCCCTACGATCTCAGCCAGGCAGTGGTGGGGCTGCTTTCGATCGTGTATCTCGCGGGCATCTACAGCTCGGCGCAAACCGGCGCGCTGGCGGACAAGTTCGGGCGGCGCCAGGTGTTCTGGGTGGCCATCGCGGTGATGCTGTTCGGGCTGGTGCTTACCATGCTCCCGTCGCTGGCCGCGATCCTTCCCGGCATGCTGATATTCACCTTCGGCTTTTTCGGCGCGCATTCGGTGGCCAGCAGCTGGATCGGCCGCCGCGCCACCCATGCCAAGGGCCAGGCGTCTTCCCTTTACCTGTTCAGTTATTACCTGGGCTCGAGCCTGGCTGGCACCCTGGGGGGCGTGGCCTGGCATTACGGGGGCTGGAACGGGATTGGCACGTTCATTGGTGCCCTGCTGGTACTGGCACTGGCGGTAGCGGTGAAGCTGGCGCGCCTGCCAGTACTCCCGGGCAACAAAAAACCGGCCTAGGCCGGTTTTTTTGTCGAACGCCCCAGTTACTGGACGATTTCCACTCGGTGAACGTCGACCTCGCGGCCGTCGCTGTCCACATCGACTTCGCCGACGAGCCGTACCTTTTGCTTGTCATCGACCGATGCATTCGTGGGCCATTGATCGTCGTCGATCTCTACCTTGATGGTGCCGCTTGCATCGCGGAACTCGTAGTTGTCGCCCTTCAGGCGGTGCGTGATGGTGCCTTCGAGCACTACCCGGGCATCATCAGCGGCCTGGTTCGCCGCCTGCGCGGTATCGATCACGCCAGCGGCAGTACCTGTAGCGCCGCCATTAGGGCCGGTGTAGCCGCCAGCGTGGCTGAAGGCGCTAGCGGCCAACAAAGGCAGGCAGATCGAAAGATAACGCAGCTTCATGGTTGAACCCTCATCGCTGTATGGATGAACACAGCGTAGTGAACCCAGATGAAGCCAAGCTTAATCCGGCGGGGCCAGGCCAGAGACGGCCATGATCAGCCGTAGCCGGTCGCCTTCCCGGGCGAGCTTGATCGTGTCGAGCTTCAGGTCAGCGCTGTCGAGGCGCTGGAGCCACGGCCACAACGCAGCTGCGGCGCCTTCCAGGGAGAGTTGCGCGCGGCCCGTGGAAATATCAATGCGTTTCACGTCTAGCTGGGCCTCGATCAAGGATGCATGAAGCTGCTCCGGGGTGAACGCCTGCCTGGATGTTGATTGGGCCGGCGCGTTCGCCAACTGCCTGGCCAGTGCCACGTGCTCGGTTTGAGCCGCCCTGGCCGCTTCGCTGCGCCACTGCAATGGTAGCCACGCGAAGCGCCACAGCACCGTGGAGGTCAGCAAAGCGGCCGCAAGCAATAACGTCAGCCGCTCGCGCTTTGAAAGCCGCTGCCAGCGCATCCAGGCACTCATGTTCCGATCTCCTCCAGGCTACCGCGCCAGCGCCCTTCTTCGGCAGTCATCTTGAGCATTCGCCACTGCTTGCGGTCAAGGTGAATGTCCTCCAGCCGTTGCGCGCTCACACTCAGGCGCCAGCGCTTGTCGGCGCCCCGTTCGATCGTGAGCACCTGTACCCCTGGGGTTGCGTCCAGCTGCTGCAGCAACGCTACAAGCGCGGGTAGTGCGCCGCTACGTGCGTTCCCGCTGGCGCCAGAAAGCCGGGCCAGCAGCGCGGGCCCTGGCGGTTGACCCGGGTACAGCTGCGCCATGCGCTGTTCGTTACTGTGCGCCAAGGCCAGGTTGCCGGCGATCAACGTGGAACCCACTCGGTACTCGGCGGCGCATACCAGGCCAAACGCGCAGGCGGCTATTGCGAGGGTGGCCACCCATGGCCAATGTGCCCGCGTGTTTCGGCTTTCAAGGAGGTCCAGGCCCATGGAGCCCTGCAGTGCTGCCCAAAGGTTGTCGGGCGCTTCCAGCCGAGCGATGGGCTGATCGCTGTCACGTTCAAGAGCGCCCAGCCAGGCTTCGCTGGCCGCCAACCTGGGCAACCCCTTGCCGCCGACCAGCCAGCGCCCTGCGATCCACACAGCGCCAGGCTGAGACGCAGCGCAGCAGTCGGCATCAATGCACAAGCCGACCATTGTGGGGAGTGCTCTGCGTAAATAGTCCACCAGCGCGTGATGAGCTTGCCCGTCGGTTATCCACAGCTCATGACGGTTATCCGCATGCCGTTGACCACGCCAGGCGCACAGGCTCTCGGCGGGTTGGAGCAATTGCTCCTCGAGCTCGAACAGCATCGCCTCGGTGGTGGGTTTGCCGCGGTGCCGCCAAGGGGCACAAAGGTGCCAGCCAAACCGCTCCATCGGCAGCAAGACCTTCACCGGTTTGCCCTCAAGCATACGGGCGCAGTCACCCAGGGTGGTTTCAGTCACGCCCTGGGCGTGTTGCATCAGCCAACACGGCTGCGCATCAAGGGTCTCGGTGGCCTGGGGTAGTATGTACAGCCATGTTGTCATGGTGATGGCGCCTCTTCCTCAATTGCGCGTAGCCAACGGCGTAGCACCCGCGGGTGCCCGTCGGCAGCAGCCAGTTCCACATCGGCAAGCAAACGCAGGCGGCGTCGATCGGCCTGGGCTGCCAGCTCAAGGCGGAACCAGCGACTGCCGACAGCCAGATCACCGGCCTGCACGCTCAGGCCTTGCAAGGCAGGTTGGTTGCGCCAGGCCTGCACCGTCGAAAACCCCGCTGAAGGCCGCTCGCGTTCCAGGCGCCGCGCAACGTCCATCGGTATGCCCAGGCTAGCCAACACAGGCGCTTGCACGGTATTGACGTTGATCCGCGCAGCCTCGGGCATCCATGCGGCATAAGGCGCAAGCCGCGCCAGCCACGGACGGTCGACGCCAGTTAGCAGGCGCGCCTGGCTGAGCTCGCGCCATGCAGGCAGGGGCCCTTCAGGCCAGGAAACAGCCTTGAGCTCAAGCACCTGCAGCAGCCGCTTGAACTGCTCAAGCCCGCTTGGCCGCGCAAGCCATTGAAGGTTGAAGCGCCCCGCCAGGTCGGTTACCGCGCCCTGTAGATAGATGCCGTCCTTCAAGGTCCAGGCCTGCGGTTGGGCCCAAGGCTGGCCAACGTGCACGGGTTCAGGCCGCGAGCCTTCCCACCTTGGCAACTGGGCCAGCAGCCGCGCTTCCCCTTCGAGGAGCGCCTGGCGCAGGCGTATAGTCTCAAGCTGCATGGTTGTCGCGGCGACCATTACCCGTTGTTGCCGCACAACCCCTTCCACCAGCAGCAACGCCAATGTGAGCACCAACAACACGCTGAGCAGCGCCATACCCCGTTGCTGTCTCATCGGCCGCGCCCCGGCCAGCGAAGCAGGCGGGTAACGGTTCCGAACAACGGGTGTTCGATGGTCAAGCGTAACGCGGCAGGGCGACAGCGCACCTCGCAGCCATCCAGCCACAGATTGTCCTTGCCCAGCACCTGCCAACGGGCAGCCTTGATCCCACTCAGCAACCGCCGTTGCGTAACCGCGCCGTTATCGCCCCGTGCATGCCGCCAGAGTTCGCCGTCACTGAACTGATAGCTCACCTGCTGCAACTCGCTGCGCGGAAGATCCAATGGGTTGCGCCAGCCCGCGCTGCCGAAGGTCAGCTGGCGCCTGTCCAGGTACAGTGGGCGGTACCAGGTGACGGCGTGCAGCGCATCGTGGTCCAGGGCGGTAAACGTACGCTGCAGTTCACGCAGCGACTGACTGCGAGTGGTTAATCCCAGTTCCGCTCGCCATGCCAGGTCGAACAGCTTTGAACAGGCGATACCGAGCAAGGCGAACAATGCGAGGGCAATCAGCAGTTCCACCAGCGTAAAGCCGCCCTGGTTATTGCTCACGGATGCGACCCCGACCAGGTAGCCAAGGCTTCGCCACCTGGCGTTTCCTGCAGCACTATGGACAGGCCACTGGCGCCCTCGGGCCGTTGCTGCAACCACCACGTGTTCCCGGCAAACGTGAGCGCCAGGCCCTCGGTGCGGGACGATACCAGCCCCAGGGTCAAGGCCTGAAGGTGATTATCCAAGGCAATACTGGCGAACCAGCGCGCCTCCAGGCGTTGCTGATTCAGGGTGCTCCATTGCGCAGCGGACACCACCGCCGCCGCCAGGGTTGCAAATACCGCCAGGGCTACCAGCAGCTCCATCAGGGTAAAGCCCCGCTGCCGCTTCATGGTTGCAACTCCGGGTCACCGGCGCCATCGGTGCGCAGCACCCCGACGCTTTGCCCCTGCCACCGCAGGTGTAACTCAAAACTGCTCAGTTCATCGCTGGCCAGCGCGAGCAGCTGTGGCTTGGCAGGGCCGCTTGCAGGCAGCAGCACCGCCTGCCCCTCTACCGTGAGCTGCCAGGCCATACCCGTGCCCAACGTGCCAGTGGAAGGCAACGCCGTCCAGGCACCCTCGCGCAGCGCCATCGCTTGCCAGCCAGCCTCGTTCAAGGCAATGCCGTACTGGCGGTCCAGCAACACCGCCTGCTCGCGCAACGCACTCAGTTGTGCGCCCAATTCAGCCAGGGCCTGGCGGCCTTGGCGGTGAGGATCGGGGCCCATGGCAAGGCTTGCCGTGGCAAGCACCGCTCCGATCACCGCCATCACAATCAGCAGTTCAAGCAGCGTGAAGCCGCGTTGCGCCAACGGTTTCAAGGCGCCCAGGCCTCAAGGTCGGCAGCGCCTTCGGTGCCGCCGGGTTGCCTGTCCGCGCCGAGGGAGCTCAACTCGAACCCGGTGTCCGTCACGGCGTAGCGGTACTGGCTGCCCCATGGGTCTACCGGCAGCTGACGCAAATAGCCTCGCGGGCTCCAGTTCGGCGCAGGCGGGTCGCCTTGCGGGCGGGTGACCAGCGCCTCCAGCCCTTGTTCGGTACTGGGGTAGTGGCCGTTATCCAGGCGATACATTTCGATGGCGGTGGCAATGGCTTTCAGATCGCTGCGTGCGGCGGTGACCTTGGCCTGCTCGGGACGGTCCATGAATTGAGGCACGATCAGCGCGCCGAGCACGCCGATGATGACAACGACGATCATGATTTCAATGAGGGTAAAGCCACGCTGAGCCGCCCGCGGCAATTGCAATGTACGCATTCAGGTTACCAATTGGTTGAGGCTGAGGATGGGGAGCAACACGCCCATCACGATGAACATGACCACGAGCCCCATCCCGACCAGCATCAAAGGCTCGAACAGGCTAAGCATCATGGCAATACGGTTGGCGAGGAGTTTTTCCTGCTGGTCAGCGGCACGGTGCATCATCCCGGCCAGGTTGCCGGACTGCTCCCCACTGGCAATCAACTGCAGCATGAGCGGGCTGATGGTTTTTGTACCTGCCAGCGCCTGGGCGAGCGCACCGCCTTCAGCCACTCGATCCACTACACCCACGAGGCGATCTCGAAGCGCCAGGTTTCCCAATACTGCGTTGGCAATTCTCAGCGCTGGCAGCAAAGGCACGCCACTGCCCAACATGATTGCCAGGGTGCTGATATAGCGGGCGCTTTCAGCGTTCCCCAGGGTGGGGCCGAGTACCGGAACACGCAGGAACAGGCTGTCCAGCCGCCGCCGGGGAGCGGGCTTGCGCAGCAGTATCGGGCCCGCCGTTGCCAGCAGTGCCATGAACGCGGCGAGCCAAGGCCAGGCGATCCCGAGGAACCCCGTAAAGCCCATCAGCCACCGTGTGGGCCATGGCAATGCCTGGCCGCTCCCGGTAAACAGGGCGAGAATATCCGGCACCACGTAGCCCAGCAAAAACGCCACTATTACCGAGCTCACCAGCAGCAATAACGCGGGGTACACCAGGGCAGTGCGGATGCGCTGACGAGCGAGCTGCCGCGCTTCAAGGTGGTCTGCCAACTGCTCCAGCACTTGTCCCAAATGCCCCGATTGCTCACCGGCTTCCACGGTGGCGCGATACAGGTTGGAAAATACCCGGGGCTGGCTGGCCATGGCTGCGGCCAGGCTACGGCCTTCTACCACGCCGCCCAGCACCTCCTTCAATACCTTGGCCGTGGGGCTGTCGTGCATTTGGCGGGTCACGGCCTCAAGGGCGCTCGCCAACGGCACCGTAGCTTGCAGCAAGGTCGCGAGCTGGCGTGTGGCAAGGGCAAGCTCGGCGCTGCCTACCCGTACCTTTTGCACGTGTGGGCCGCCACGGGCCACGCTTATATGGCGCGGTACCCAGCCGCGTGATCGCAGCTGTTGCCGGAGCGCGGCAGAACTGGCAGCGCTTTCCAGCCCCCTATGAATACGGCCCTGTGCATCTTCGGCGCGGTAGCGGTAACGGTTCATGGCCCTATTTCCACCACGCGGCGCACCTCAGTCAGGCTGGTGAGCCCGTCGGCTACTGCCTGCAAGCCCGCTGCGGCAAGGCCTGGCGCCTGCTGTCGGGCCAGCGATTCGAGTTGTTGCTCACTCGCGCCATCATGAATGGCCAGCATGAGCGATGAATCCATTTCCACCAGCTCATGAAGGGCCATCCGCCCCCGATAACCATGGCGGCAGTGCTCGCAACCTACCGGCTCGAACCCACCGCTGGCGTGCGGCTGCTTGCAATGGACACACAACAGCCGCACCAGCCGCTGGGACTGCACCGCAGTGAGGCTGGAGGCCAGCAGATAGGCATCTACCCCCATATCGAGCAAGCGGGTTACCGCCCCTACGGCACTGTTGGTATGCAGGGTCGACAGCACAAGGTGGCCGGTAAGAGAAGCCTGAATGGCCACCTCGGCCGTTTCCCGATCCCGGATTTCGCCCACCATCACCACGTCCGGGTCTTGCCGCAGAATGGCCCGCAACCCGCGCGCGAAGGTCATGCCCGCCGCCGCATTCACGGGCGACTGGCCTATTCCAGGGAGGTGGTATTCCACCGGGTCTTCTACGGTGAGGATGTTGCGTGCCTGTTCCCGCAAACTGGCCAGGGCCGCATAAAGGCTGGTGGTTTTTCCTGAACCTGTGGGGCCGGTAACGAGGAAGATGCCATGAGGCCGCGCCAGCACCCCTCGCAGGCGTTCAAGCCCGGGCCCCGGAGGCATGATGTGTTCCAGGCTGACCGGCACGGCGTTCCTGTCGAGCAACCGCAACACCACCCGCTCGCCTTGCACGCACGGCAGCGTGGATAGGCGTATGTCGATATCGTGCCCGGCCAGGCGCAGCGCGATCCGGCCATCCTGGGGCACGCGCTTTTCAGCGATATCCAGCCCCGCCATCACCTTGAGCCGGGACACCAGCGAAGAGGAAGCTTCACGGCGCGCCCGCAACACTTCTCGAAGGTGCCCATCCACGCGCAGGCGCACCACCACTGCGTTTTCTTCGGTGTCCAGGTGAACATCCGAGGCACGTTCCCGTACCGCCTGCGCCAGCAGCGCGTTGATGAGGCGAATGACCGGCGCTTCGGCCTCATCCTCCAGCAGGTCCAGGTTATGCGGCAGCTCTACCGCCAACTGGTTGAGGTCCTGATCGTCATTCAGGCGCTCGGCAACATGCCGCGCGTCGTGTTCATCGCCCTGGTAATGGCGGGCCAGGCGCTGCGCGAACGCGGTGTCGTCAAGCAGTTGCAGACAAGGCTCGTGACCGAGCCAGCGGCGTACCTCGGCACATACTTCCCAACCGGGCTGGCCGCGGCACACCAACACAGGCGCGGCAGCGGTCCCTTCGAGCAGAACGCCAGCGCGCGAGGCGTAGCGGAACGGCATGGGCGGTAACGACGGTTCAGTCATGTGAACCCGGCGCCCCCTCGAACAAGCCCTGCGCTTCAGGGGGCACGCGCCGGCCACGAGGGTCGTCGATCACCTCGGTTTCGGTTTGCCTCGCCCTTTGCAGTTGCCGCTCGGCCAAGGCCGATTGCGCTACGGCCTCGCGCATCACCGTCGGGCGCAGGAACACCATCAGGTTGGTCTTCACCTGAGTATCACGCCGCCAAGTGAACAAACGGCCTACCCAAGGCAATCGCTTGAGCCCGGGCACGCCACTTTCGGTCTGGCGTACGCTGTCCTTGATCAAGCCACCCAATACGATGATCTGGCCATCCCGCGCCAGGATGGTGCTCTTTACACTGCGCTTGTTGGTGATCAGGTCCTTGACGGCGGGGTCTGTGGTGGGCGCGACCTCCGAGTTCTCTTGTTCGATCTCCAGCCGCATGGCATCGCCGTCGTTGATATGAGGGCGGATCTTGAGCTTGATGCCTACGTCCCGGCGCTCTACCGTGGTGAAGGGGTTGTCCGAGCCACTGTTGCCAGTGGTGTAACTGCCCGTGAGGAAGGGGACGTTCTGGCCCACCAGAATCTCCGCCTCCTGGTTATCCAGGGTCATCAGGCTAGGGGTGGACAGCAGGTTGCTGTTCACGTTGCTGGCCAACGCCGACACCAGCAACCGAAAACGATCGTTGCCTAGCCGCAGCAGGCCACCGTCAGGTAGATCCAGCTCTTCGGCAAGCGTACCGATCGGGCTGATCCCTGCCCCAGGGAAGCTGCTGGAGCCCCCAAGGTCACCGCCCTGCAGCCCCCATTGCACGCCTAGTGCCTGGCTGGTGTCGCCACTGATCTCGACGATAGCGGCCTCGATCATTACTTGCGCACGGGGCTGATCAAGTTGGCTGACCAGTGCCTGCATCGTCCGAATAGCCTTGGAAGGCCCTATCATCACCAAGGCGTTCTGGCTTTCGTCGGCCCGTACGGTCGCTGATTGGCCTGCGCCGGCGCGGTCCCGTGGCAAGCCCTCGAGCGGTTCCCCTGCCTGCTGGCTGAGCGGATCGAGTACTTCGGCCAGCTGTCGCGCGTCGCCATGCCGCAGGTGGATCACGGCCGCATTGCTGTCACTGCTTCGGGGAACGTCGAGGCTGAGGGCCAAGCCTTTGAGCCGCTCGCGTAACGCGGGCGGGCCCAGCAGCACCAGCGCGTGGCCAGCGGGATCGGCAATTATCCGGGGGGTTTCATCACCTTTGCGAGCGGTGGCTCGCTCCAGCAGCGTCGCGAGCTCACCGGCGTCCGCGTGCTTGAGCGGTAACACGTCATGCCCGGCCTGCTCACCGTTGTCCAATTCCTGAGCCAGGCGCGACAGGCGCCTGGCATTAGCCGCGGTATCGGTAATGACCAGCGCATTGGCCGAAGCCGACGGCCCCACGTAGCCGTGCGCAGAGGCCAGCGGTTTGAGCAACGCCGCCAGGTCGGCTGCTTGTGCGCTATGCAGGGCCAATACCTGCGTGACTACGCCCATGTCGGTGCGGCTGGCGGCACGCGCCTTCGCGTCGGCAGCCGGAACCACCAACAAACGGCCGTCTTCTTCCACGGCGGCCAGTCCCCGGCTTTCGAGCACGGTATAAAACAGCTCGCGCACCTGGTTGCGGTCCAGGGCCTGATCCGAATGCACCGTAAGGCGGGCCTTGGCCCTTGGGTCCACGATCGCGGTCAATCCCAGGATGTCGGCAACTTCGGTAGCTACATCCACGACGTCGGCGTCTTCCATGGACAGCATCCAGGTATCGGCCCGTAAGGGTGCGGCAGTGCATACCAACAACGTTGCGAGCGCGAGAGATAACAACTGTGGGGCATGTTTCATGAGTGTGGGCCTGCAGAGAGAGCGGAACGCAGGTAGCGCCTTGTGCCAGTGGCCGGTGGCCCATCAACCGCTTCGAAGGAAGGGCGGTTTGCAGTCGCCTGTCGTAAAGCCAGCACCACTTCCTCGCCACGCTGCCAGAGCACAGCATGGCCGGCGTTAACCCGGCGAACCTGGCTTCCATCCGGGAGCCTGTCGCCTATGCGGTACGCCTGCACCAGCCCGGCGTGCTCCACGAGGATTCGGGAATGCTCCCCTGCTACAACGCAAGCCTTGAGCTTGAGCGCCGTGCGTGCCTGTGCGAGCGGCGCACCTGAAGGCAGGCCAAACAGCCTCGCGATCACCTGAGGCGAGAGTGTCGCGGGCGCGGAAATGGGCTTGGCGGCCACCGAGGGTAACGGTGGGGTAGCCGGTAACGGCGCTTGCCAAACACGATAGACAAGCCAGCCCGCGCCCGCCGCCATCACCACCGGCAATGCCCACCACTTGTAGCGCATGACCGTGCTCACAGCATCCGGCCCAGTACTGACTTGCCTTTCACGGAATGTTTTACCACCGCCGCGATGTGCAGCCCCACCAAGGTCGCCAACACTGCGCAGCTCGCAATGTGGAGGATGTGGAAAAACCTGGTAAGTGCCGGATCCTTGATTGGCTGCGGCAAGATGAACCAGTCGAACACGACGATGGAGCGTTCCATCATGAGCACGCCGGTAAGCAGCACCACACTGATCGTCAAATAGAGAATTACATGCACCCAGCCCGCCAGACGTGTCATCAACGGCTTTGGCTGCACGCTTGGCGCAATGCGATGACGCCACGCCAGGACGCAGCGCCAGGCGAATACAGGGATAAGCAAGGTGGTCAGGGAGACGTTGATCCATCCGGCCAAGCCTTTCATTTCCGAGCTGACCGGAGCCAGCGCGACATAAAAACCGGTGAACAGTGCCCACAGAATCACTACGGCCGAAAGCCAATGCAGCAGCTTCTGCGAACGGGAATAGGTTTTGATCGTCACGGATGTGTCCTCGACCACCCCGGCAGCGCGCCGGGGTGGTATTGCCAGGGGTCGCTGTCAGCGAGCGATCCAGGCGTCTTCCCAATGGCTGCCGGTGCCCGGCTCATACTGGGTAGCGTTCGGGTTAAAGATGTTGCACCACCCTTCTGCAGGGAATGGCTTGCACTCGTACACGCGCTCGTCGCTGGGCTGAAGTACACGGGTACCGGCCTTGTAGGTGCCAAGCCCGCTCGGGAACACCTGGTCGTAATCCGCAGCACCGTCGCCGGTAAGCTCCACAGGCTCGCTCACTTGCAGGTTGGCGCGGCCATCTTCGGTGCTACCGATCACATTCAGGGTGTAAGCCCCTGGCATGCCACGCACATCCAGGCTGATCACACTGTCGCCGGGTTCAACCGCTTGGCGAATGGTGCCGGCTGCCTTGTGATTGGCGTCATACAGGCCGGCCTCGATGTTCAGGCGGCGGTTGGTGCTTACCGTAAGGCCCAACTCAGCCTGGCCTTTGACCAGCTCGTAGTTCGGCTGCAGGTTTTGCAACGAGAGCCGCGCTTCGGTATCTGGCTTGAGGTCGAATGCCATCTGGTAATTGGTTACGCCGGACTCTGCCTTGGCGTAGATGCTGTTGGCACCTCGAACGGGCTCGATGTCACCGTCACCATTGCGAGCGCCAGCGCGGATCAGCGCCTGGGTTGCATTGATTTTCGTGGCGAGGTCGAATGCCCAGTTGGCCGGCTGGCCCTGCTCGGCCGATTCGATGTCCAGCGTTACGCTGTGTTCAGCGCTTTCAGTGCCGCTGCGAAAAGCCCGAGCGGTAACCTTGTCGCCTGGCAACAGCACCTGGACGGCAGGAATGTTGGCAACGCCTTGCCAGCCGTCGACGGGGGCCGGTCCGGCTTCGGCGGTAATGTCCACATCGGCTACGTTATAGAACGAATTGTCGGTGTTACCGACGGTCCAGATCCCATAGATGACGTGGTAGCCGGAGCGGTCTGCAGGCAGAACGCAGGGGTGCTTCTTCAAAAGCGGGCCGCCGCTGCCAGCAGGGCCGTCGATAGGAACTTCGTTGCCTGTGTCAAAGCTGCAGAACGGTTCCGCATCGAGCGCTGCGCGAGTCAATGGCTCGTTCGGGTTCCAGCCTTGGCGGGTAATGTAGTACTCGAACTTTGTAGCCGGGTGTGCGGCCAGAAACTGCCAGTCAAATGTGATATCGCGCTTGGCAAGCTCGGTCTTGCTCCAACGGCCTGCGGATTGAACGTCCAGCGCGGCGCCCAGCGACTTGCCACCACTGGCAAGCTGGCCATCGGCAGGCCCGACGGCCGGGAAACCTTTGTCCGTTTCGCCGACACTCTGCGGTTCGTATCGGGCCGGCCCGCAGTCGGCGTTGATACCCTGCTGGCACAGCGCAGCGCGAGAGGGTGGATAAGACAAGTAGCCGTGCGCCATTGCTTGCCCAGCCACCAGGCCGGTACATACGGCCATGGCCAGGTGAGTAGGCCTGAAAAATCCTTTCATGGAAAAAGTCCTCGGAAGTCACGTTGCTCCAAGCGGACGGTTCCGCCAGAGGACGCGCAATCTAAGCCTTGGCGCGCCGGACTTCTCTAGGACTTTTTCTGAAATACAGGGCTTGCGGCCAAAACCGCCAGCCGCTTAGCCGTGATAGGCCGCCGACAGTTCGTGCACCGCTTCGATGAATGCACCGGCGTGGGCAGGATCGACTTCCGGGGTGATGCCATGCCCCAGGTTGAACACGTGCCCGCTGCCATGGCCATAGCTGGCCAGGATGCGCGCAACCTCTGCACGGATCGCCGCAGGCTTGGCGTAGAGCACGCTGGGGTCCATGTTCCCCTGAAGCGCTACCTTGTTGCCTACCCGCTGGCGGGCCTCGCCGATGTCGCACGTCCAGTCCAGCCCCAGCGCATCGGCGCCGGCGTCCGCAATGGATTCAAGCCACAGGCCACCGTTTTTGGTGAACAGGATGACCGGCACCTTGCGGCCCTCGTGTTCACGAATCAGCCCGCTGACGATCTGCTTCATGTAGGCCAGCGAGAAGGTCTGGTACGCCGCGGACGACAGGTTGCCGCCCCAGGTATCGAAGATTTGCACGGCCTGCGCGCCGGCGAGAATCTGGCCATTCAGGTAGGCGGTAACCGACTGCGCCAGCTTGCCCAGCAGGGCGTGCATGGCTTCTGGCTGGTCGTACAGCATGGCCTTGGTTTTACGGAAGTCCTTGGAAGAGCCGCCTTCGACCATGTAGGTCGCAAGGGTCCAGGGGCTTCCCGAGAAGCCAATGAGCGGCACCCGGCCGTTGAGTTCACGACGGATCGTGCTCACCGCGTCCATCACATAACCCAGGTCTTTTTGCGGATCGGGAATTGGCAGGGCTTCGATATCGGCGACCGTATCGATCACCTTGCGAAAACGCGGCCCTTCGCCCGTTTCGAAATACAGCCCCTGCCCCATGGCATCCGGAATGGTAAGGATGTCCGAGAACAGAATGGCCGCGTCCAGCGGGTAACGTTCCAGCGGCTGAAGGGTGACTTCGCAGGCGAACGCAGGGTTCATGCACAGGCTCATGAAGTCGCCGGCCTTGGCGCGGCTGGCACGGTATTCCGGCAGGTAGCGGCCAGCCTGGCGCATCATCCACACCGGGGTAACGTCTACCGGTTGCTTGAGCAGGGCGCGCAGGAATCGGTCGTTCTTCAAGGCAGTCATGAGGGCATCCGCAAAAAAAGTGCGGGCATTTTCTCAGACACCACGGCAAAAGGCACGGCGTTGCACCGTGCCTTTTATCAATCGCCTCGATAGCGCTTACAGCTGAAGGTAATCCATGATGCCTTCGGCGGCGGTGCGACCCTCGTAAATGGCGGTTACCACCAGGTCCGAGCCCCGCACCATGTCACCGCCAGCGAAGATCTTCGGGTTGCTGGTCTGGTGCCGGAACTGACCGCCGGTAGCTGGCGCGATGACCCGGCCCTGGCTGTCGAGCTGGATTTCGTGCTGGTCGAACCACGACGCAGGGCTGGGCCGGAACCCGAACGCGATCACCACGGCATCGGCCGGCAGTACTTCCTCGGAGCCTGGAATCGGCTCCGGGCTGCGCCGGCCACGTGCGTCAGGCTCACCCAGACGGGTTTCCACAACTTTCACGCCTTCAACCCGATCCTCACCCACAATAGCGATAGGCTGGCGGTTGTAGAGGAACTTCACACCCTCTTCCTTGGCGTTCTTCACTTCGCGGCGCGAGCCTGGCATGTTCGCTTCATCACGGCGATAAGCGCAGGTCACGGTCTTCGCGCCTTGGCGGATCGAGGTGCGGTTGCAGTCCATGGCGGTGTCGCCCCCGCCCAGTACCACTACCCGCTTGCCCTTCATGTCGATGAAGTCTTCCGGGGTTTTCTCGAAGCCCAGGTTGCGGTTCACGTTGGCGATCAGGAAGTCCAGCGCGTCGTGCACGCCGGGCAGGTCTTCACCAGGGAAGCCGCCCTTCATGTAGGTGTAGGTGCCCATGCCCATGAATACAGCATCGTACTCGGCGAGCAACTGCTCCATGGTGATGTCCTTGCCCACTTCCGTGTTCAGACGGAACTCGATCCCCATGCCGGTGAAAATTTCACGCCGATTGCTCAGCACGGTTTTTTCCAGCTTGAACTCAGGGATGCCGAAGGTCAGCAGGCCACCGATTTCAGGGTTGCGGTCAAACACCACCGGCGTTACGCCACCACGCACCAGCACGTCGGCACAGCCCAGCCCGGCAGGGCCGGCGCCGATGATGGCCACGCGCTTGCCGGTTGGCTTCACCTTGGACATATCCGGGCGCCAGCCCATGGCGAAGGCAGTGTCGGCGATGTACTTTTCTACCGAGCCGATGGTGACGGCGCCGAAGCCATCGTTCAGGGTGCAGGCACCTTCGCAAAGGCGATCCTGTGGGCACACACGTCCACACACTTCAGGCAGGGTGTTGGTTTGATGTGCCAGTTCGGCAGCGGCGAGGATATTTCCTTCCGACACCAGTTTCAGCCAGTTGGGAATGAAGTTGTGCACAGGGCACTTCCATTCACAGTACGGGTTGCCACACCCCAGGCAGCGGTGGGACTGCTCGCCAGCCTGCTGCGGCTTGAGGGGTTCGTAGATTTCCACGAATTCCTTCTTGCGCTGGCGCAACAGCACCTTTTTCGGGTCTTTGCGGCCGACATCGATGAACTGGAAGTCGTTACTCAAGCGTTCTGACATAAGCGCCTCTCGGCGCAGCTCTAAGCTATAAGCTCCAAGCTGCAAGCAAAATTCGGTGTTCCGCCTTGGCGCGCCCCAAGCTTGCGGCTTGATGCTTGGGGCTTGCCGCTGCGTTATTGGGGGTTGGCAATGGTGCTGGACAACAGCGACTTGAGGCTGGCGGCCTTGGGCTTGACCAGCCAGAAGCGGCGCAGGTAGTCGTCCAGGTTTTCCCAGAGGTTACGGCCCCATTCACTGTCGGTTTCAGCCACGTATTCGGCCAGCACCCCTTCCAGATGGCTGCGATAGGCTTCCATCGCTTCACCGCTGATGCGCTGGATTTCCACCAGTTCATGGTTCACCCGGTCGACGAAGGTGTTGTCCTGGTCGAGCACATAAGCGAAGCCACCGGTCATGCCGGAACCGAAGTTGTAGCCGGTTCGGCCCAGTACGCACACGAAACCACCGGTCATGTATTCGCAGCAATGGTCGCCGGTACCCTCCACCACCGTGTAGGCGCCGGAGTTACGAACTGCAAAACGCTCACCTGCGGTGCCGGTGGCAAACAGCTTGCCGCCAGTGGCGCCGTACAGGCAGGTATTGCCGATGATGGCGCTGTCCTGGGTTTTGAACGGGCTGCCTTTCGGCGGCACGATCACCAGCTTGCCGCCGGTCATGCCCTTGCCCACGTAGTCGTTGGCGTCGCCTTCGAGGTACATGTTCAGGCCACCAGCGTTCCATACACCGAAGCTTTGCCCCGCCGTGCCCTTGAAGCGGAAGGTCACCGGTGCGTCTGCCATGCCCTGGTTGCCATAACGCTTGGCGATCTCGCCAGAGACGCGGGCACCGATGGAGCGGTCGCAGTTGCACAGGTCCATGGCGTACTCGCCACCGGTACGGGCTTCGATCCCGGCCAGCGACAGCTCGACCATTTTCTCGGCAACCAGGCCCTTGTCGAACGGTGGGTTGCGCTCAGCCTCGCAGAACTGAGGTTTATCCGCGGGGATATGATCGCTGCCCAACAGCGGGGTGAGGTCCAGGTTCGCCTGTTTTGCGGTTTCACCCGTCAGCATTTCAAGCAGGTCGGTACGCCCGATCAGCTCACCCAGGCTGCGAACGCCCAGGCGGGCCAGCCACTCGCGGGTTTCTTCGGCCACGAAGGTGAAGAAGTTGATCACCATGTCCACGGTGCCGATGTAGTGGTCCTTGCGCAGCTTTTCGTTCTGCGTGGCTACACCGGTGGCGCAGTTGTTCAGGTGGCAGATGCGCAGATACTTGCAGCCCAGCGCGATCATCGGCGCGGTGCCGAAGCCGAAGCTCTCGGCGCCGAGAATGGCTGCCTTGATCACATCCAGGCCGGTTTTCAGCCCGCCGTCGGTCTGTACCCGTACCTTGCCGCGCAGGTCGTTCCCGCGCAGGGTCTGGTGGGTTTCCGCCAGGCCAAGCTCCCACGGGCTGCCCGCGTACTTGATGGAGGTGAGCGGCGATGCACCCGTGCCACCGTCGTAGCCGGAGATCGTGATCAGGTCCGCGTAGGCCTTGGCTACACCCGCGGCGATGGTGCCCACGCCCGCTTCCGATACCAGCTTGACCGACACCAGCGCGGCAGGGTTCACCTGCTTGAGGTCGAAGATGAGCTGCGACAGGTCTTCGATCGAATAAATGTCGTGGTGCGGCGGCGGCGAAATCAGGGTCACGCCAGGTACGGCATAGCGCAGCTTGGCGATCAGGCCGTTGACCTTGCCACCCGGCAACTGACCGCCCTCGCCTGGCTTGGCGCCTTGGGCAACCTTGATCTGCAGCACTTCGGCGTTTACCAGGTATTCCGGCGTAACACCGAAGCGGCCAGTGGCCACTTGCTTGATCTTGGAGCTGCGAACAGTCCCGTAGCGGGACGGGTCTTCGCCGCCTTCGCCAGAGTTGGAGCGGGCGCCCAGGCGGTTCATGGCCTCAGCCAGAGCTTCGTGGGCTTCCGGCGACAGCGCGCCGAGGGAAATGCCTGCCGAGTCGAACCGCTTGAGGATCGCTTCCAGCGGCTCGATGTCAGTCAGTGCCAAAGGCTGCTCGGCCTCGCGAACCTTGAGCAGGTCGCGCAGCATCGACACCGGGCGCTGGTCGACAAGCGCGGTGTATTCCTTGAATTTCGCGTAGTCGCCCTGTTGCACGGCAGCTTGCAGCGAGTTCACCACGTCCGGGTTGTAGGCGTGGTATTCACCGCCGTACACGAACTTCAACAGGCCACCTTGCTGGATTGGCTTGCGCGGGCTCCAGGCTTCGCCGGCCAGCGCTTTCTGCTCGGCTTCCAGGTCGCTGAAGCGCGCACCCTTGATGCGGCTGGCCACACCACGGAAGCACAGGCCGGTGACCTCATCGGCCAGGCCGATGGCTTCGAACAACTGCGCACCGCGGTAGGAAGCAATGGTGGAAATACCCATCTTGGACAGGATTTTCAGCAGGCCCTTGGTAATGCCTTTGCGGTAGTTCTTGAAGACTTCGTACAGGTCGCCCAGCACCTCACCGGTGCGGATCAGGTCGCCCAGCACTTCGTAGGCCAGGAACGGGTACACGGCGGAAGCGCCAAAGCCGATCAGCACGGCGAAGTGGTGCGGGTCACGCGCGGTAGCCGTTTCCACCAGGATGTTGCTGTCGCACCGCAGGCCCTTTTCGACCAGGCGGTGATGCACGGCGCCCACGGCCATTGCCGCATGAGCAGGCAGCTTGCCTTGGGCGATGGCGCGGTCGCTGAGCACGATCTGGGTTTTGCCCGCGCGTACGGCTTCCTCAGCCTGATCGGCGATGTTGCAGATTGCCGCTTCCAGGCCAAGGCTTTCGTCGTAGTTGAGGTCGATCAACTGGCGCCCGAAGCCATCTCGCTCCAGGTTCATCAGCGCGCGCCACTTGGCGGGCGAAATGACCGGCGAGCTCAGAATGACCCGCGAAGCATGCTCCGGGGACTCCTGGAAGATATTGCGCTCGGCACCGAGGCAGATTTCCAGCGACATCACGATCGCTTCACGCAATGGGTCGATCGGCGGGTTGGTGACCTGCGCGAACTGCTGGCGGAAGTAGTCGTAAGGCGTGCGCACACGCTGGGACAGCACCGCCATCGGGGTATCGTCGCCCATCGAACCTACGGCTTCGTAGCCTTGCTCACCCAGCGGGCGCAGCACCTGATCACGCTCTTCGAAGGTGACCTGGTACATCTTCATGTACTGCTTGAGGCGATCCGCGTCGTAGAAGTCCGAGCCATGGTCGTGGTCGTCCATCTTCGCCTGGATACGCAGCGCATGCCGGCGCAGCCACTGTTTATAAGGGTGGCGCGACTTGAGGCGGTCGTCGATGGCGTTGGTGTCCAGGATCTGGCCGGTCTCGGTGTCCACGGCGAAGATCTGGCCAGGGCCAACGCGGCCTTTGGCGATCACGTCCTCAGGCTTGTAGTTCCACACGCCGATCTCGGAAGCCAGCGTGATGTAGCCATTGCGCGTGGTCACCCAGCGCGCCGGGCGCAGGCCGTTACGGTCCAGCAGGCACACCGCGTGGCGACCTTCGGTCATCACCACGCCAGCCGGGCCGTCCCATGGCTCCATGTGCATGGAGTTGTATTCATAGAACGCCCGCAGGTCGGGGTCCATGGTTTCGACGTTCTGCCAGGCTGGCGGAATCAGCATCCGCACGCCACGGAACAGGTCGATGCCGCCGGTGACCATCAACTCAAGCATGTTGTCCATGCTGGAGGAGTCCGAACCAACGCGGTTTACCAGCGGGCCGAGCTCTTCGAGGTCAGGGATCAGTTCGTTGGCGAACTTGGTGCGCCGTGCGAGTGCCCAGTTGCGGTTACCAGTGATGGTATTGATTTCACCGTTATGGGCCAGGAACCGGAACGGCTGCGCCAGAGGCCATTTGGGCAAGGTGTTGGTGGAGAAGCGCTGGTGGAACACGCAGATTGCGGTTTGCAGGCGCTCATCGCTAAGGTCCGGGAAAAACGCCGCCAGGTCGGCGGGCATCATCAGGCCTTTATAAATGATGGTCTTCTGCGAAAAGCTGCAGATGTAGTGATCAGTGTCTTCAGCATTAGCGACGGACGAGCGGCGCCGGGCACTGAACAGCTTGATCGCGAACTCCTGATCGGTGAAGCCCTCACCGCCCACGAACACCTGTTCGATCTTGGGCAGGCGCTCCAGGGCAAGGCGCCCTAGTACGCTGGTATTGATGGGCACCTGACGCCAGCCGATCAGTTGCAGGCCAGCCGCGAGGATCTCGCGGTTCATGTTTTCACGCGCGGCTTCGGCACGGGCGTCGTCCTGGTTCAGGAAGACCATGCCCACTGCGTACTGGCGTGGCAATTCGGCGCCAAAATGCTCCTTGGCGATGGCTCGCAGGAACAGGTCTGGCTTCTGCATCAGCAGGCCGCAACCGTCACCCGTCTTGCCGTCGGCGTTGATACCGCCGCGGTGGGTCATGCAGGTCAAGGCCTCGATGGCCGTCTGCAACAGGTTGTGGCTAGGCTCGCCCGTCATATGGGCAATGAGGCCGAAGCCACAGTTGTCCTTGAATTCCTCGGGATGGTACAGACCTGTTTTCATAGACACTTTCTCACCAGGCTTGCCTCTCTTGGAAGCAAATGCTCTTTAATTCAACCACTTACCATCCACGCCGAACGAACGCCAGCTTTGCGGGGGCAAAAGGGCAGTCATTGTACACAGCAGGGCCGTGTGCCACAAATTTGATGTCGAACCAATGTATTTACATGTCGCAAAAGCGAACGAATTTGGCTGCCTTTATGATGTAGCGAGGCTGCCTGAGTCAATGAATTATTGGCGCGCGGTGGGGGCTTGTGGCCTGCGGGCACTTTGGGAGGGCACAAAAGCCCGCGGCGTGATACGCAGCGGGCTATGCGGTGACTCGGGGGACGTCAGGCGGTGGCGAGGATACGCCACCGGGCCATCAGTGGGCTGAGGCGAGCTCTTGTTGGACGCTTGCGACAGTTCTAGGCCATGGTTTACCAGCCTGGACCTTCGCTGGCAAGTTCTTGATGGCGGCAACCGCTGCGGCACGGTTTGCAAAGCTACCGTAAGTGACTACGTATAGAGGTTTGCCCTGCAGCGTTTTCTTGAAGTAGCGGTACTCGCCGCCCTGCTCGCGCACATAGGACTGCGCCGCGCTCTCCGAGCTGGTGCCGAAGATTTGCACCACATAGCTGCCCGGGGATTGAGCGGTATACCAGCTGGAGCCCGACGCCTTGGCGGTAGGTTTGTCCGCTGGTTTTTCAACGGGCTTGACCGGCGCGGGTTTGGCCATGGCCAATTGCTGCGCAGGCGCAGGCGCTGGCTTGGTCGCGGGGGCCGGCTTGCTGGTGGCGATCGGCTCAACCGGCTGCGGCGCCGGAGTGGAAGGCACCGGAACTGGCGTAGTCGCAGGGCCGGCCGGTACACCCACAGGTGGTGCGCTGGTGGTGACCATCGGCGGTTGGCTGCTTGCGCTACCGTCGACGGTAGGCGCGCCGTCGTCATCCTCGGCGCCCGCAGCGGAAGCCAGGGGTTCACGCATGACAGGCTGGCCGTTGAGGGGCAACGGCTTGGAATTACCGGCGAACTCGATGGCGGGATTACCGTCCTGGTTCGGTTGGGCGCCCCCAGGCTGCCCCTCGCCCAAGGGGAGTTGCGCTTGCTCGCCCGCCGGAGCTGGCGCCTTGTTGTGGCCCGACAGCAGGCCAGCGGCAGCGACAATGATCACTACCACGGCAGAGAGGGCCAACAGGTATTTCTTAGGCATTTTAAGTCCTATGGATGGTCGCTTACCCGCGGAGCGACTGGCGATCATTGCCTCGATCATCGAGTCCCGCGCAACCTGGTTGATAGGCCCAGGCCAGCCGCCGGATGACTCGTGGATGTCCGCGATCTGCTCGTTGCTGAACAATGCGATACCTTTGCCGGCGCCTTCCAGGCGCTGCGCCAGATATTCGCGTGTTTCTTCAAGTGTGTAGGGCTGCAGCTCGATGATGTGATAGCGCTCGGGCCCGCTTTCCTGTTGTTCCAGCAGCGATACCAGTGAAGGCTCACCGAAGAGGAACACATGCGGCCGCCCTTCGGGCACGCCGCCTGCCAGTTCCAGCAGGGCTTCGAGCCCCGATTCGTCAAGTTGTTCCGCATCGTCCACCAGCAGGTACACTTCCTGCCCGGTGAGCCCGAGCTGAACCACCCGGTGCAGAAGGGCATCGATACCAGCCTCGGCGCAGCCCACGCCTTGGGCAATCTGGCCCAGCACGCCGGCCGCATCGCCGGCGCCCCGTGCGGACACCACCACGCTTACCACCGATTGCTTGTTGGTGCTGGCTACCAGGGCCTGGCGCAGCAAGGTCTTGCCACTGCCATGGGGCCCCGTAACCACGAGCATCAATTGGCTGTAACGCGCAAGGTGATGCAGTTGGCCCAGTACCGGCTTGCGCTGGGCAGGGAAGAACTTGAATCCCGGCACCCGAGCAGCGAAGGGATCGTGTTCCAGTTGATAGTGGCCGAGGAAGGCCTCATCGGCATGCAAACTTGTCATCGAACTCTCGTTAACCTCGAAGCTGATCCACGATAGCGCGGTAATCCGCTGTCAGCGTGGCCTGTAGTATCTCGGGTGCGTAGTCGTCGGTAACCACCGCTTCGCCCAGCTGGCGCAATAGCACCAGGCGCATGCGACCATCGACCACTTTCTTGTCCACGGCCATGTGCCGAAGAAAATCGTCCGCGCTCATTTCGGCCGGCGGCACTACCGGTAACCCGGCACGAAGCAACAGACGGATACCGCGGTCACGCGCGGCCTGATCGATCCAGCCCAGGCGCATGGACATTTCCAGCGCCATGGCGGTACCTGCCGCCACCGCCTCGCCGTGCAGCCACACACCATACCCCATCTGGGTCTCGATGGCGTGGCCGAAGGTATGGCCCAGGTTCAACGTGGCGCGTACGCCGGCTTCTCGCTCATCCGCATTCACTACCAGCGCCTTGGCCGCGCAAGAGCGGCTGATCGCCTCTGTCAGCGCAACCTGATCGACCGCCACCAAGGCGCTCATGTGCTCCTCGAGCCAACTGAGGAACGGCTCATCGTGGATCAGCCCATACTTGATCACCTCCGCAAGCCCCGCGGAAAGCTCGCGAGCGGGCAGCGAGCGCAGGGTGGCGGTGTCGATCAGCACAGCCTTGGGCTGATAGAACGCCCCGATCATGTTCTTGCCCAGCGGGTGGTTGATCCCGGTCTTGCCACCCACGGAGGAATCGACCTGGGACAGCAGCGTGGTCGGCACCTGGATGAAGTCCACACCCCGCTGATAGCAGGCGGCGGCAAAGCCGGCCATGTCCCCTACCACGCCGCCGCCCAGGGCAATCACCGTGGTACGTCGATCATGGCGGCCCCCCAGCAGCGCATCGAAGATGGTCTGCAGGGTTTCCCAGTTTTTATAGGCTTCGCCATCCGGCAGCACCACCGGGAGCACGGAGCGCCCCTCCAGAGCCTTGCTCAGCTGCTCCAGGTACAGCGGCCCCACGGTTTCGTTGGTGACCACGGCTACCTGACGGCCTGCCAGGTACGGCTGCAACAGCTCGGGATTGCCAAGCAGGTTCTCACCGATGTGAATCGGGTAGGTACGTTCGGCCAATTCGACCTTGAGTGTGTGCATAGTCAAGCGGATCCGGGCCCCAAGGGCCGTTGGTCAGGTTTGCCGCCGCGTCACCGTGGAGCGAGGTGCCGCAGGCGTTCGAGGATATCGAGCACTACCATCCGTGGAGGGCGCTCATCCGTTTCCACAACCAGGTCGGCGATTTCCCGGTACAACGGATCGCGCAGCGCCAGCAGGGCGCGCAGGGTAGCCTCGGGGTTGGCGGTGCGTAGCAACGGCCGGTTGCGGTCCCGCGCGGTGCGCCCAACCTGCTGTTCCACCGACGCATGAAGATACACCACCCGGCCTCCGGCCCGCAGGATTTCGCGATTGGCATCGCGCATCACTGCACCGCCTCCGGTGGCCAGCACCACGCCGTCGTAGGCGCAAAGCTCGGCCAGCATGGCATGCTCGCGTTCACGAAAGCCCGCTTCGCCTTCCTGATCGAAGATCCAGGGAATGTTCGCGCCACAGCGTGTTTCGATTTCCTTGTCCGAATCCCGGAAGGGAAGACGCAACTCTTTGGCAAGCAAGCGGCCGATGGTGCTTTTGCCCGCGCCCATCGGCCCAACGAGTATCAGATTTCGCACAGAATCAATGACTCACAGCAATCGCCTGATTGTTCATGATACGGGGAGTCAGGAACACCAGCAGTTCGGATTTGGATTCCGAGACCACGTCCCGGCGGAATAGGCGCCCAACATACGGCACATCGCCGAGAAATGGCACCTTGTCCGTCGTTTTGGTCTGGTTGTTGGAGAACACACCACCGATAACAATGGTTTCCCCGTCATTGACCAGTACCTTGGCGTTCACCTCGTTCTTGTCGATCGGCGGCACCCCCAGTACCTCGTTGAGGTAGTCGGGGGCATCCTTGGTCACCTTCACTTCCATGATGATGCGGTTGTCTGGCGTGATCTGCGGCGTGACCTCGAGGGACAGCGATGCCTCCTTGAAGGATACCGTGGTGGCACCGCTGGAGCTGGATTCCTGATACGGAATCTCCTGGCCCTTGAGGATCTTGGCGGTTTCTTTATCGGACGTTACCACCTTGGGCTGGGAGACCACCTCGCCATTGCCTGTGCTTTCCATGGCGCTGAGTTCCAGGTCGATCAAGGTGTTATTGGTCACAAAGCCCAGGCCAATACCGGAGGTTGCATCGGCGACACCCATGTCCACGAAGGGTACGTTGGTGCCCACGTCACTGCCGGTATTGCCGGCTTCGTCGCCATTGTCGTCCAGGCCGTACACCGTCGTGTTGCCATGGCCCGTGGAGGTACCACCCCAGCGCACGCCCAGGGCCTTGTCGTAACCCACGTTGGCTTCAACGATACGCGCCTCGATCATCACCTGGCGCACCGGGATGTCCAGCTGGGCCACGATGCGCCGCAGCTCGTCCAGGCTGTCCTGGGTCTGATAGGCGATGATGCTGTTGGTGCGGTCATCCACGGTAATGGAGCCACGGGCATCGGCGTTATCTTTCGAGCCGGTAACGGACTGGAACAGCTTGGCGATGTCCGCGGCCTTGGCGTAGTTCACCTGGATCAGGTCGCGACGCAGTGGCGCCAGCTCCTGAAGCTGTTTCTGGGACTCGAGCTCTTGCCGTTCGCGCGCGGCGATCTCATCAGCAGGTGCCACGAGCAATACGTTGCCAACCTTGCGCTTGTCCAGGCCTTTGGTCTTGAGCACCAGATCCAGCGCCTGATCCCACGGTACATTCTGCAGGCGCAGGGTAATCCCACCCTGCACGGTGTCGCTGGCAACCAGGTTGAGGTTGGTGAAGTCGGCGATCAACTGCAGCACCGACCGTACATCGATGTCCTGGAAATTCAGCGACAGCTTCTCACCGGTGTACACGTTGCGGTCGGCGTTGCGGCGCTGCAGGTCTTCGTTGGTAAGCGGGCGCACGCTCAGGGTGAGCTTGTTCTCGGTCTGGTAGGCGGAGTAGTCGAAGGCGCCCGAGGGTTCGATGGTCACCGTGGCGTTGTCACCGGCAACGGTCGAGCTCACGAACTGCACCGGCGTGGCGAAGTCTTTCACATCCAGCCGCAAGCGCAGCGGATCGGGAAGCGCAGTTCTGGCGAAGCTGACGATGATCTGGCCGCCCTGCTCCTTTACGTCGGGGCTGATGGTCGGGTCGCTCAGGTCGATAACCACATTGCCTTCACCCAGCGGGCCCCGCTGGAAGTCCACGCTACGGATGGCCCTGCCCGCAGGGGCAGATACGGCCGGCCTGGGCGTGGCAACGGCCGGCGCGGCCCGATTGGCCGGAGCGGCGGGAGCCGAAGCCACGGCGCCTCCTGCGGCGGGCGCGGAAGACTGAACCGCATTGGCGCCCTGGCCGATCAGCACGAATACATTGTTGCCTTCTACCCGGGTGCTGTAGGGCACGAGGGTAGCGAGGTTGACGATCAGCCGCGTACGGTCCTTCGCCTCGATCAGGGCCAGGGTGCGCGCATTCCCCACACCCAGGTCACGGCTTCGCGTGGCGACGGCGGTAACCACCCCCGGGAAATCCAGTGCGATGCGGGCCGGATCTTCGGTTGTATAGCCGCGCGGCGCGGTAACCGGGCTGTCGAACGACAGCTTCAGTTCGATACGGTCGCCGGGCAACGCAGCCACGTCGAGGGTCTTGAGGGTGGCCGCCAGCAGGGCTGGTGACGCCAGCAACGCGACCAGCGCGACGCCAAGGGCGGAGAAAATCCTGTTCATTGTATGGTTCCACTGAGCATGCTTGACCAACCCGTCAGGACGGTTCCTTGAGCAGAATGGCGCGTGGCCGTTCGAGCCACCCGCCTTCGCCGTCCGGAACGAGTTCCACGACATCGACTTCTGTGTCGCTGATGGCAACGATCTTTCCGTCGTTCTCGCCAATGTAGTCGCCTACCTTCACCCGATGCACCCCGCCACCGCCTTTCATAAGGGCAAATTTCCCCGAGCCGTTGGCGAGGGTGCCGACCATTTCGAAGTCTTCGATATTGAAGCCTTCGAGGAACTGCTTAACCCGGTTCGGATCCGGGTGTATGTCTCGCGACCCTTTTTGCCGGTTCGCCTGCTCCACCCGAATGGGCGGCTGGAACGGGCTGCGCATGTCGGACGCCTGGTACGTGAACGCCTGATACGCCTGAAAACGGGGAATCGGTTCGATTGTTCCCTTGGGCTTTTCGTTGACCTCCTTGAGAAAGGCGTCGATATCGGAAAAATCGTCCGAACCGCCGCACCCGGAGAGCGCCAGTACTACAAAAAGCATCCCTGCATTGACCCACGCCCTCATTGCGTCAGCCCCTTGTCGTTATACCGGTAGGTCTTGGCGAGGATCTGCATCCGCAGCTGGGACGCGTTGTCTTCGCTGGCCGGCTTTACGTCGAAATCGTGCAGGGTAACGATCCGTGGCAGGCTGGCCACGCCGCTGACGAAAGTGGCAAGGTCATGGTAGTTGCCCGTCACGGTGATCTGGATAGGCAGCTCGATATAGAACTGCTGGGCCGTTTCAGGCAAGAGCTTGATTTCCTCGAACTCGAGCCCGGCACCCAAACCAGCGCGGGTTATGTCCTCAAGCAGGCCGGGCACTTCGGTATCACTGGGCAGCTGGCGGAGCATCGCGCCGAAGGAGGTTTCCATTTCCTTCATCTGGGCGGTGTAGGCTTCCAGGTTCGCCGCCTGGAAGGCCTTGGCCGTGTACTGATCCCTCAGGGCCTGTTCCTGCACCACCTGGGTGTCGAGGTCTGCTTCCAGGTCCTGGATATGAAAGTAATAGCCCAGCCCCAGCAAAAGCAGCCCGAGCAACACGGCGGCAATGCCTTTCACCGGCGCTGGCCACGAGCCAACGTTGTTGATATCGAGCTCGCTCAGCTCGACCTTGCGCAGGCTTTCAAGCCACCCTGCCATGTTCATTTGTCATCCTCCTCCACCGTAGGCGCGGTTTGCCGTACGGACAGCTGGAACAGGTTGGTCTCGGCATCGGTCTTGGCCTTTACTTCGGTCAAGGTGGGTGCTTCAAGCCAGGGCGAGGCGTCCAGGTTGCGCATCAGGTCCGATACCCGATTGTTGGATTCAGCCGCGCCAGCGATGTCGATCTGCTTGCCGGTCATCTTCACGTCAGAGAAATACACACCATCGGGAAGAGTACGTACCAGTTGATCGAAAATCCGCCCGATGATCGGTCGGTTGCCTTGCAGGTCCTGGATGATGCGCATCCGGGCAAGCAATTGCTTGCGCCGGGCTTTCAAGTCGCTGATGGCCTTGATCCGCTGGTCGAGATTGGCATTCTGGGTTTGCAGGTAAGTATTGCGGGCTGTCTGGCGCTCGATCTGGCCCTTGATGAACTGGTCTGCCAGAAAGATCACCCCACCGCAGAACACTACCACCGCCGCCAGCAGGATCAGGAAATGCTTCTTGCGCTCCTCGCGCTGCTGGTCGCGCCAGGGCAACAGGTTGATGCGTGCCATCAGTCGAAGCTCCTGAGCGCCAGCCCGCAAGCGATCATCAGCGCGGGGGCATCGCTGGCCAGCGCGCCGGCATTCACCTTGCTGTTGAGCGCCATGTCTGCGAAGGGGTTGGCGACCAGCGTAGGCGTGCCGATCCGTTGCTGGATCAGTTGATCCAGGCCTGCCAGGGAGGCCGTGCCGCCGGCAAGCACGATATAGTCAACCTGATTGAACTGCCCCGCTGCAAAAAAGAACTGTAACGAGCGCGATACCTGCTGAACCACCGCCTCGCGAAACGGCTGCAGCACTTCGGCGACGTAGTCGTCCGGCAAGCCGCCCTGCTTCTTGGCAAGGCCCGCTTCCTCGACGCTCAACCCGTAACGACGCTGAATTTCCTCGGTGAGCTGGCGGCCACCGAACAACTGCTCACGGGTGTAGATGATCCGCCCATTGTGGATAACGCTCAGGGTGGTCATGGTAGCGCCTACGTCCACCACCGCCACGGTTAATGGCTGGTCGCCATTGCGCAGCTGCGGGGCCAGCAGCCCGAACGCGCGCTCCAGGGCATAGGCTTCGACGTCCACCACACGGGCATTCAGGCCTGCCACCGCAAGCGCGGCCTCACGTACCTCGACGTTTTCCTTGCGGCACGCGGCGAGGAGCACTTCTACGCGCTCGGGGTTGCGCGCCGAGGGGCCCTGCACTTCGAAGTCGATAGCGACTTCTTCCAGCGGATAAGGGATGTATTGGTCGGCTTCGAGCTTGAGCTGGTTTTCCATCTCGTCGTCGGTCATACCCGCGTCCATCTCGATGGACTTGGTGATGACCGCGGAACCGGAAACGGCCAGGGCGACGCCACGGGTAGCGGTACGCGCCTTGGTCACCACGCGAAGCAAAGCGTTGCCGACGCCTTCGAGCTCGGCGATGTTCTTCTCGACCACGGCGTTGGCAGGCAATGGCTCGACAGCATACGACTCTACCTTGAAGCGGTCGCCGACGCGGCTAAGCTCCAGCAGCTTGACCGAGGTAGAGCTGATGTCGATCCCCAGAAGCGAGTTCGCTTTCTTGCTGAAGAGTCCTAGCACTACTGATTCCCTAGCACTATCCGAGACTTACGGACCGTTTATGGTAAACGGCATTTAATAGCAGTCTTGACAGAAGCGCAAATGACGCTCCACAACAAAATGCTTATAATGCCGAGCGCTTTTTCTGCCTTGGCCCGCCCTACGGCCAAGCCCTTATTCTTACTGGAAATCCGAAAGCCTTGATCCGCCTGCTCAAGTTTTTCTGCTGGTCCATCCTCGCTGTGGTCTGCGGGCTTCTGCTCGGGCTGAGCGGCGCCTACCTGTATCTTAGCCCCGGCCTGCCCTCTGTGGAGGCTCTCAAAAGCGTTCAGTTGCAAATTCCCTTACGGGTATACAGCAGCGACGGCAAATTGATAGCAGAATTCGGCGAAATGCGCCGCTCGCCGATCCGGTTTTCTGACATCCCGCCTCACTTCATCCAGGCGCTGCTTTCGGCCGAAGATGACAACTTCGAGAACCACTATGGGGTAGACCCTTCCAGCCTGGTGCGCGCCGCCAGCCAGCTGCTACGTAGCGGGCACATCCAGACCGGCGGCAGTACGATCACCATGCAGGTGGCCAAGAACTACTTCCTGAGCAGCGAGCGCAGTTTCTCGCGCAAGACGAACGAGATCCTTCTGGCGTTGCAGATCGAGCGTCAGCTGACCAAGGACGAGATCCTCGAACTCTATGTAAACAAGATTTACCTGGGCAACCGCGCGTACGGCATCGAAGCGGCGGCGCAGGTGTACTACGGCAAGTCCATCCGGGACTGCAGCCTGGCGCAGATGGCGATGATCGCCGGCCTGCCCAAGGCCCCGTCGCGCTTCAATCCGCTGGCTAACGCCGCGCGGGCGAAGGAGCGGCGTGACTGGATCCTCGGGCGGATGTACAAGCTGGGCAAGATCGACGAAGCCAGCTACCAGGCAGCACTGGCTGAACCGATCAACGCCAGTTATCACGTGCCCACGCCGGAAGTGAACGCCCCCTATATCGCCGAGATGGCACGGGCCGAAATGGTCGGCCGCTATGGCAGCGACGCCTATACCGAAGGCTTCCGTGTAACCACGACGGTGCCAAGCACCCTTCAGGAAATTGCCAACAAGGCCGTGCTGGACGGGCTGGCTACCTATGACCAGCGGCATGGTTACCGTGGGCCTGAATCGCGGCTTCCAGGCAAGACCCGCGAAGCCTGGCTGGCAGAGCTGGCGCGCCAGCGCACGCTCAATACGCTGGAGCCTGTGATCGTTACCCACGTGGACAAGGCCGGCCTTACCGTACTGAACCGGGACGACAAGGAAGAGCATGTCGCCTGGGAAACCATGAAATGGGCGCGGCCGTTCATCAACACCAACAGCCAGGGCCGCGCGCCCAGCCAGCCGGCGGACGTGGCGCAGATCGGTGACCTGATCCGCGTACAGCGCCTGCCGGATGGCAGCCTGAAATTCAGCCAGGTACCCACGGCACAGAGCGCACTGGTCTCTCTCGACCCGCACGACGGCGCAATCAAGGCCCTGGTGGGGGGCTTTGCCTTCGAGCAAAGCAACTATAACCGCGCCATGCAGGCCAAGCGGCAACCGGGTTCGAGCTTCAAGCCATTCATCTATAGCGCAGCGCTGGACAACGGCTACACCCCAGCCAGCCTGGTGAACGACGCGCCGATCGTGTTCGTGGACGAGGCGGTGGACAAGGTATGGCGGCCAAAGAACGACACCAACACCTTCCTCGGGCCGATTCGCCTGCGCGAAGCGCTGTACAAGTCGCGCAACCTGGTGTCTATCCGCGTGCTGCAAAGCCTGGGCGTGGACCACACCATCGACTACATCACCCGCTTCGGCTTCAACCGCCAGGACCTGCCTCGCAACCTGTCGCTGGCCTTGGGTACCGCCACGCTCACGCCGATGGAAATCGCCACAGGCTGGAGCGCCTTTGCCAATGGTGGCTTCAAGGTAACGCCGTACCTGATCCAGAAGATCGAAAGCCGTAACGGCGACGTGCTGTTCACTGCTGCTCCGCCTGTAGTGCCTACCGACGAGCAGGAGGCCAGCGCGCCACCCGCCGAACCGATGACCACGGCGACCGGCAACGATGTACAAGGCGCAACCACGCCTCCCGCGGCCGCTGCACCGGCATTCGCCCCAAGGATCATCGACGGGCGCACGACCTATATCCTGACCAGCATGCTGCAGGATGTGATCAAGAAAGGCACCGGCCGACGGGCCCTGGCGTTGAACCGCCCGGACATCGCTGGCAAGACCGGTACCACCAACGATTCCAAGGACGCCTGGTTCTCGGGGTACAACGCCGACTACATGACCACCGTATGGACGGGCTTCGACCAACCCGAAACGCTGGGCCACAAGGAATTCGGCGGTACTGTTTCGCTGCCGATCTGGATGCAATACATGGGCGCGGCCCTCAAGGACAAGCCTCCACACACCCAGCCGGAGCCTGAAGGGATCGTAAGCCTGAGGGTAGACCCCGTCAGCGGCCGCGCGGCAACGCCTTCCACGCCGAACGCGTACTTCGAGCTGTTCAAGAGCGAAGACACGCCGCCGTCGGTCAATGAAATCGGCAACGGCACAGCCCCAGGCAGCCCGCTGCCAGCGGACGAAGCAGCGCCGATGGACCTGTTCTGACGCTTGGGCGGGCGCGTAGCTTTATCAGGCTGAATTCGGGGGCTTGCGCCCCCCTCCTACAAGGCGTCATCAGTGGATTCGTGACCATAAAAAAACCGGCCATCAAGGCCGGTTTTTTGTTACCGCAGGGCTCAGCCCTTGAACACGTCGTCCACGCTCTTGAGCGGGTAGTTCGAGGGGTACGGCAGGGTAGCCACGCCGCTTTCGATGGCGGCCTTGGCCACGGCATCGGACACCACGTCGATCAAGCGTACGTCCAGAGGCTTGGGAATGATGTACTCACGGCCGAAGCTCAGGCTTGGGACGTTATAGGCATCGCACACGTCCTGAGGCACCGGCAGCTTGGCCAGGTCGCGCAGGGCGTAGGCAGCGGCGATCTTCATTTCCTCGTTGATGCGCTTGGCGCGGACGTCCAGTGCACCACGGAAGATGAACGGGAAGCCCAGCACATTGTTGACCTGGTTCGGGTAGTCCGAACGACCAGTGGCCATGATCACGTCGTCGCGGGTAGCGTGGGCCAGTTCCGGAGAAATCTCCGGGTCCGGGTTGGAGCACGCGAACACGATCGGGTTTGGCGCCATGCTCTTCAGGCCCTCAGGGCTGAGCAGGTTCGGGCCGGACAACCCGACGAACACGTCGGCACCGTCCAGGGCATCGGCCAGGGTGCGCTTGTCGGTTTCGTGGGCGAACACAGCCTTGTACTGGTTCAGGTCATCACGGCCAGCATGGATCACACCCACGCGGTCGATCATGAAGATGTTCTCTACCTTGGCGCCCATGCTCACCAGCAGCTTCATGCAGGAGATAGCGGCGGCGCCAGCGCCCAGGCACACGATTTTCGCGGCCTCGAGCTGCTTGCCGGCGATTTCCAGCGCGTTCAGCATGCCAGCGGCGGTCACGATCGCGGTGCCGTGCTGGTCATCATGGAATACCGGAATGTCGCACTGTTCAATCAGTGCACGCTCGATCTCGAAGCACTCGGGCGCCTTGATGTCTTCAAGGTTGATGCCGCCGAAGGTGATGGAGATACGCTTGACGGTGTCGATGAAGGCTTGCGGGCTTTCAGCGTCCACTTCGATGTCGAACACGTCCACGCCAGCGAAGCGCTTGAACAGAACGCCCTTGCCTTCCATTACCGGCTTGGAGGCCAGAGGCCCCAGGTTACCCAGGCCGAGAATGGCGGTACCGTCAGAGATCACTGCTACCAGGTTGCCCTTGCCGGTGTACTTGTAGGCGAGCTCCGGGTCGCGGGCGATTTCACGTACAGGCTCAGCGACGCCTGGGCTGTAGGCCAGCGACAGGTCGCGCGCGGTGGCGGTCGCCTTGGTGAGTTCGACGCTCAGTTTCCCGGGGCGGGGGTGGGCATGGTATTCGAGAGCGGCAGTTTTCAGGTCTGACATGTTGGCGTTCCGCTTGACTGTTGAACTTTTCGGATCGCCGAGGATACGCACAAAGGAAAGTCGCGACAAGACTACCCAGTCACCCCTGTCAAGGGTTCGCGCCTACGACTTTCGGTGCAGAAGACAGTGCTTGAAGCATCGCCGGAGCCGTCAACCGCAATACCCAGCGAGCGCGGTTAGCCGCTTCGCCCGACCGGCGGCCTCGATCGGTAACCCAGCCTCGCGCCTCCACAGGTTGGCCGCGCATTGCCTGTAGCGCACCTAGGTCGAACGACTCCTCATTGGCCTTTGCGACATGCAAGACCAACCCGCCATCGAGGTTCATCCACACGCCGCCCCGGTTGCGCTGGACAGACAGCACTCTGCCAGCGACTACAGCGAACCCACCGCGGTCGACAGACGCCGCCGGGCGCGGCGAGAAGGCCCGCCATACGCCGATCCCCGCCTCACGCGCGCGCTGCTCGGCACGTGCATGGCACTCGCTCAAGGCGTCATTGGGCAATACCACCACCTGATAGCCCAGGCCCTCTTCAAGCAGGCGGGCTTCCAGGTTGCGCCCGTCAGGGGTGTATACATTCGCCAGCGTGCGCCCGTAGTGATCGCGCGGCTGACGGCCGGGCACCACGGCGACCGCCCCACCTGCCTGTTCCACCAGCGCTTGCAGCCGCCGGCGAGCCGCAACCGCACCGGGCTCGTCGGTGCGTCCCTTGCCCGCGAGCTCGGGCGTATTGAGGCCGATGAGGCGAACGCTTCGGCCATCCGCGAGCCGCAGGGTGTCTCCATCCACGACGTTCACCACCTTCGCCAAGAGCGTGGCGGGTGGCGCCGGGCAATCGGCCCATGCGGGCAGAGGCAAAAACGCAGGCAATAAAAAGGCGCCCACGAGGGACGCCTTTCTGATCAGCCTGGACAAGCCGAAACGGCTTTCCAACGCGAAGAACCTTAGTTGGTTTTCGCGGCGCCGAACACGCCGAAGCGCTGCTTGAAGCGATCGACACGGCCGCCGGTATCCAGCATTTTCTGCTTGCCGGTGTAGAACGGGTGGCACTCGTTGCACACGTCCAGGCTCAGCGGCTTGGCCAAGGTGGAACGGGTGTGGATGACGTTACCGCAGCTGCAGGTAGCTTCGATAGCTTCGTATTTCGGATGGATTTCAGGCTTCATGGGTAATTCCTCTGTTGTCGCGCCGCCACCCGGCACCATTGCCGGATACCGCACGTACTGGGGGCGGCATATTAACAGAGCCGCGCGGTGACGCAAGCGCAGCGGATACCGATGGTCACTTCGAGGTGGTAGGCTTGCGCGCTTGCTTCGCTATTCGCCGTGGAAACCTCCGTGCCCGACGTCATCCTGCGCCTTGCCCTGCCCTCGCCGCTGCGCCGCCTGTTCGATTATCGGGCGCCGGCGAACCTGCGCGTGGCCGCCTTGCAGCCAGGCATGCGCCTGCGCGTGCCCTTTGGCCGGCGCGAAATGATCGGCGTTCTGGTGGAAGTAAGCGACCGCACCGATGTACCCCGGGACAAGCTCAAGGCCGCCATCGCACTGCTGGACGAAACCACCCCTATACCGCCCGGGATGTTCAACCTGTGCCTGTGGACCGCTCAGTATTACCAGCACAGCCTGGGGGACACCCTGGCCTGGGCCTTGCCGAGCCTGCTGCGCCAGGGCGAGGCTGCTGAGGCCCGGCAGGAGCGTTTCTGGAGCGTAACCCCCGCAGCCCGCAGCGATGACCCCCGAATGGGCCGGGCACCTCGGCAGCGCGACGCGTTCACCGTGCTGGCGCAACATCCCCACGGTGTCGCTCACTCCCTGCTGCCCCGCCTGGGGCTGGCCAAGGATGCGCTGGACGCATTGCTGGCCAAGGGGCTGGCTCAGGTGGAAGTACGCAGCCACGCGCCTGCCCGGCGCCAGGCGCACTGGCTGGCCCAGCCGGAGCTACCGCTGAACCCCGAACAACGCAGCGCCTTCGAAGCGGTGAAAGCGGGGTTCGGGCATTTCCATGCTTTCTTGCTCGCTGGTGTAACCGGCAGCGGCAAAACCGAGGTTTACCTGCAGCTGATTCATGAAACGCTGCGGGCCGGCAAGCAGGCGCTGGTGTTGATCCCTGAAATCAACCTGGGGCCGCAAACGCTGCAGCGCTTCGAACAACGTTTCAATGCCCGGATCGCACTGGTGCATTCGGCGGTCAACGATCGTGAGCGGCTGGACGCCTGGCTCGCCGCCAGGGATGGCGATGCCGATATCATCATCGGCACCCGTTCGGCCCTGTTCACGCCCATGCTCAACCCCGGCATCATCATCGTCGACGAGGAGCACGACAGCTCTTATAAACAGCAGGAAGGCCTGCGCTATCACGCACGCGACCTGGCCGTGGTCCGCGCCCGCCAAGACAACATCCCGGTATTGCTGGGCTCGGCCACCCCTTCACTGGAAAGCCTGCACAATGCACACAGCGGCCGCTACGGCCTGCTGCGCATGGAGCAACGTGCTGGCGGCGCGTTGCCACCGCGGTATCTGCGCCTGGACGTGAAAAGCCGTCCGCTGGACAGCGGCATGAGCCCTCCGCTGCAACAGGCCATCGGGCAGACGCTAGCGCAGGGCCAGCAAGTACTGGTGTTCCTGAACCGCCGCGGCTTCGCCCCTACCTTGTTGTGCCACGACTGTGGCTGGCTCTCCGAATGCCCATTGTGCGACGCGCGCATGACCGTCCACCTGCGTTCCGGCGAACTACGTTGCCATCACTGTGGGCATGCCGCGCCGCGCCCGCGCCAGTGCCCGGCATGCCAGTCGGTAGACCTGCGCCCCGTAGGGGCCGGCACCGAGCGCGCCGAGGACCGCCTCAACACGCTGTTCCCCAACGTGCCAGTGCTGCGTGTAGACCGCGACAGCACCTCGCGCAAGGAGGCAATGGCGCAGCTGTACAGCAAGGTTCAAAGCGGCGAGCCGTGCATCCTCGTAGGCACCCAGATGCTCGCCAAGGGGCACCACTTTCCGCGCGTCACACTGGTGGCCATTCTGGATGCCGACGGCGGCCTGTTTTCCGCGGATTTCCGCGCCGCCGAACGCATGGCTCAGCTGATCGTACAAGTCGCGGGCCGCGCGGGCCGCGCGGAGCAACCGGGGCGCACCATCATCCAGAGCCACATGGCCGATCATCCGCTGCTGGTACAGCTTACCGAGGAGGGCTACGCCGCCTTTGCCACCCAGGCCCTGAGCGAGCGCCGCGCCGCCGGGCTTCCGCCCTTTTGCCACCTGGCCCTGCTGCGCGCCGAAGCGCACAAACCCGGGCAGGCTGAGGCCTTCCTTGAGCAGGCGTGCGTAGAGGCCGAGCGCTTGCGCGACACCTTGAACGTGCCCGGCGTAGAGCTGCTGGGCCCGGTACCGGCCCCCATGGAGCGGCGCGCCGGGCGTTATCGCTCGCAGTTGTTGCTGCAAGCCAGCGCTCGGGCACCGCTGCATCGCTTGCTCAGCCTTTGGGTGTTGCAGTTGGAGCAGCTTCCGGGCGGCCGGCAAGTGCGCTGGGCGCTTGATATAGACCCTATCGACCTTTATTGAATGGCCACGAAGGTTGGCAAGCCCGGCCCATGAACGGATAATGCTCCGTTTTTCCACCCGCGCATCCTGCGCCGCCGCCTCGCGGCACACGAGACGATCATGAAAGACACTATTCGCCTGCTGATCCAACACGCCCTCACCCGCCTCGTCGAGGACGGTGTGCTGCCCGCCGGGCTGTCGCCCGCGATCCAGGTCGAAAACACCCGGGACAAGACCCACGGGGACTTCGCCAGCAATATCGCGATGATGCTGGCCAAGCCTGCCGGCATGAAGCCACGGGACCTGGCAGAGAAGGTCATCGCTGCCCTGCCTGCCGACCCTCAGCTGAGCAAGGCTGAAATCGCCGGCCCCGGTTTCATCAACTTCTTCCAGAACACCGAAGCACTGGCCGCTCGGCTCGACAGTGCCCTGGCCGATCGTCGCCTGGGCATCCGCAAGGCCAGCGCCAACCAGCGCGTAGTGGTGGACCTTTCGGCGCCCAACCTGGCCAAGGAAATGCACGTTGGCCACCTGCGCTCGACCATCATCGGCGACGCGGTGGCCAATGTGCTGGAGTTCCTCGGCGACACGGTGATCCGGCAGAACCATGTGGGCGACTGGGGCACCCAGTTCGGCATGCTGCTGGCCTACCTCGAGGAGAACCCGGCGGACAGCGACCAGTTGTCCGATCTGGAGAATTTCTACCGCGCGGCGAAGAAGCGCTTCGACGAATCCGAAGCCTTTGCCGAACGTGCGCGCAGCCTGGTGGTAAAGCTGCAAGCCGGCGACCCCGATTGCCTGAAGCTGTGGAAGCGTTTCAACACGATCTCGCTGTCCCATTGCCAGAAAACCTACGAGCGCCTGAACGTTCACCTCACCCCCAATGACGTGATGGGTGAAAGCGCCTACAACGATGACCTTCCGAGCGTGGTTGCAGACCTTCGCGCCAAGGGCCTGCTGGTAGAAAGCGAGGGCGCCCAGTGCGTGTTCCTCGACGAGTTCAAGAACGCCGAAGGCAACCCGCTGCCGGTGATCGTGCAAAAGGCCGGCGGCGGCTATCTCTATGCCACCACCGACCTGGCGGCCGTTCGCTATCGCAGCAACGTGCTCAAGGCAGACCGCGCCCTCTATTTCGTGGACCAGCGTCAGGCACTGCACTTCCAGCAAGTGTTCGAGGTAGCCCGGCGCGCAGGTTTCATCACCAGTGGCATGGTGCCCGAGCACATGGGCTTCGGCACCATGAACGGCGCTGACGGCCGCCCGTTCAAAACCCGCGACGGCGGCACCGTCAAGCTGATCGACCTGCTCGACGAGGCCGAACAGCGCGCCTACGCCCTGGTGAAGGAAAAGAACCCGGAGCTGGAAGAAAGCCGCCTGCGTGACATCGCCCGGGTGGTAGGCATTGGCGCGGTGAAATACGCCGACCTCTCCAAGCACCGCACCAGCGACTACAGCTTCAACTTCGAGCTGATGCTCAACTTCGAAGGCAACACCGCGCCTTACCTGCTGTACGCCTACACCCGCGTTGCCGGTGTGTTCCGCAAGCTGGGCAAGGGGTACAACGAAGCGCAAGGCCGAATTGTGCTGCAGGCCCCGCACGAGCAGGACCTTGCCGCCAAGTTGGCGCAATTCGGCGAAGTGTTGAACAACGTGGCGGAAAAAGGCACGCCTCACGTGCTGTGCAGCTACCTCTACGATGTAGCGGGCCTGTTCTCCAGCTTTTACGAAAACTGCCCGATCCTGGCGGCCGAAACGCCGGAACAGCAGCAAAGCCGGCTGCGCCTGGCGGCGCTCACTGGCCTGACCCTCAAGCAGGGCCTGGAACTGCTGGGCCTGGAAACTCTGGAGCGTATGTAAGTTGGCGGCGAAAAAACCTGCACCCAAGCGTGGCGCCAGCCGCAACCAGGCCCCTGCGAAAAAACCCGTACCGGGCTGGCTGTGGCTGGCCATCGGGCTGTCCGTGGGCGCCTTCATTGTGTTCCTGATGAAGCTCGAACCGGGGCGTAGCGACGTCAAACGGGTCAAGCCCGAGGAGCAAAAGGCAGCGGCAAAGGCCGAGATGGAAAAAACCCCGCCCAGCCCGGAGAAGATCAAACCCAAGTATGACTTCTACACACTGCTGCCCGAATCCGAGGTGATCGTGCCACCGGAAGCGGTGCCGGAGAAAACCCCGCCGGTGCCCGCCCAGCCTGTAACCCCGGCCGAAGCGGCGAAGATAGATACCGCGAGGGCCCAGGCTGCGCTCTCGGGGCAGGTACCGCCGCCCCCACCGCCGGTCATCAAGCCAGCGGCGACGACCCAGTACTACCTACAGGCGGGCTCGTTCCGCAAGCAAACGGATGCCGACAAGGTTCGCGCCCAGATCATTCTGCTGGGCCAGGCTGTGCAGGTGGAATCGGGTACGGTGAAGGAGGAAACCTGGTACCGGGTGCTGGTGGGCCCGTTCAGCAACCGCGAGCAGCTCACCGCGGCGCAGAAGATGCTCGCCGGCAGCGGCTTCAACAACCTGCTGCTGCAACAGCGGCAAAACCGGTAACAGGCGCGTTTGCCGCGAAAGGGCGCATATCGATGTCTGCCCTGTCGCGGCCAAGGCTGGCTGCTACAGAGGTACGGGAGGGCCCCATTCAGGGATTGGGGCTTGCACCGGTTGAAATCCTTCCCAGGCATCCCCACATCTGTCTGCATTGGGCATTTTCGCCCCGCAGCGTGAGGACGTTCCCTTGACCACCATCGTTTCAGTCCGCCGCCATGGCAAAGTCGTCATGGGCGGGGATGGCCAGGTTTCCCTCGGCAATACCGTGATGAAAGGCAACGCCAAGAAGGTCCGCCGCCTGTACCACGGTCAGGTCATCGCGGGTTTCGCCGGGGCCACCGCCGACGCATTCACCCTCTTCGAACGCTTTGAAGCACAGCTGGAAAAACACCAGGGCCATCTGGTGCGCGCCGCTGTGGAACTGGCGAAGGACTGGCGTACCGACCGCTCCCTCAGCCGCCTGGAAGCCATGCTGGCCGTAGCCAACAAGGACGCATCCTTGATCATCACCGGCAACGGCGACGTGGTGGAACCCGAGGACGGCCTGATCGCCATGGGCTCCGGTGGCGCCTTCGCTCAGGCAGCCGCCCGCGCGCTGCTGAACAAGACCGATCTGTCGGCCCGGGAAATCGCCGAATCCGCGCTTAACATCGCCGCGGACATCTGCGTTTTCACCAACCATCACCTGACCATCGAGGAGCAGGACCTCGCGCAGTGACATGCCCGAGGCCATCAACGCCATGTCCATGACCCCCCGCGAAATCGTCCACGAACTCAACCGCCATATCATCGGCCAGGACGATGCCAAGCGCGCCGTCGCTATCGCCCTGCGCAACCGCTGGCGGCGCATGCAGCTTCCTGCCGAGCTGCGCGCTGAAGTCACCCCCAAGAACATCCTGATGATCGGCCCTACCGGTGTAGGTAAAACCGAGATCGCCCGGCGCCTGGCCAAGCTCGCCAACGCCCCGTTCATCAAGGTCGAGGCCACCAAGTTCACCGAAGTGGGCTATGTGGGCCGCGATGTAGAGTCGATCATTCGTGACCTTGCCGACGCCGCCATGAAGCTGCTGCGCGAGCAGGAAATGATCAAGGTGCAGCACCGCGCCGAAGACGCCGCCGAAGATCGCATCCTTGACGCCCTGTTGCCGCCAGCGCGGGTGGGTTTCAACGAAGATCCGGCCCCGAGCAGCGATTCGAACACCCGCCAGCTGTTCCGCAAGCGCTTGCGTGAAGGCCAGCTGGACGACAAGGAAATCGAGATCGAAGTCGCCGAAAGCGTTGGCGTGGACATCTCGGCGCCACCTGGCATGGAAGAAATGACCAGCCAGTTGCAGAACCTCTTCGCCAACATGGGCAAGGGCCGCCGCAAGGCGCGCAAGCTCAAGGTGAAAGAGGCGCTGAAGCTGGTACGCGACGAAGAAGCCGGGCGCCTGGTGAACGAAGAAGAGCTCAAGGCCCAGGCCCTGGAGGCGGTCGAGCAGAACGGTATCGTGTTCATCGACGAGATCGACAAGGTTGCCAAGCGCGGCAATGTCGGCGGCGCTGACGTGTCCCGTGAAGGCGTACAGCGCGACCTGCTGCCGCTGATCGAAGGCTGCACGGTGAACACCAAGCTGGGCATGGTAAAAACCGACCACATCCTGTTCATTGCCTCGGGTGCGTTCCACCTGAGCAAGCCCAGCGACCTGGTGCCCGAGTTGCAAGGCCGCCTGCCGATCCGCGTGGAGCTCAAAGCCCTCACGCCTGGTGATTTCGAGCGCATTCTCAGCGAGCCGCATGCCTCCCTGACCGAGCAGTACCGCGAACTGCTCAAGACCGAAGGCCTTGGCGTGGAATTCCAGGCAGACGGCATCAAGCGCCTGGCTGAAATTGCCTGGCAGGTGAACGAAAAAACCGAAAACATCGGTGCTCGCCGCCTCCACACACTGCTCGAGCGGCTGCTGGAAGAGGTTTCCTTCAGCGCGGGCGACTTGGCGGGCGCACAGAACGGCGAGCCTATCCGGATCGACGCCGAGTACGTGAACAGCCACCTTGGCGAGCTGGCGGAAAACGAAGACCTGTCGCGCTATATTTTGTAACGCGACCGGTCGCCGGTTCTCCTCATGGGGCCCTTCGGGGCCCTTTTCGTTACTCTGGAAGCGCGCACCATGACCCGACGCCCCACCGCCATCAAGCTGCACAAGGCTTCGAAAATTCTTAGCCTCACGTACGGCCCTGATGAATCCTATGACCTGCCGGCGGAATTCCTGCGCGTGCACTCTCCATCGGCCGAAGTACAAGGCCACGGCAAGCCGATCCTTCAATATGGCAAGCTCGCGGTTGCGCTGACCGGCGTGGAGCCTGCCGGCCAGTACGCGCTCAAGCTGATCTTCGATGACGGGCATGACAGCGGCTTGTATACCTGGGATTACCTCTATGAGCTGGCTACCCGCCGCGACAGCCTCTGGGAGGAGTACCTGGCCGCGCTGCACTCGGCCGGCAGGTCCCGTGATCCGGTCGAATCCGTGGTGAAATTCGTTCCTTGAGCGAATCCACCTTGCGCTAGTGCCCATCATGGGCTTGCTTGTGCTGTATGCCCAACTAAGGTAACCACTGTTTGCAGGCGCGAAAGTGTGTGCGCGCCCTGTGGACAGGGCCGCGTGCATCGCGCCTACCGGATGCTCTGATTGCTGTGGGCTACTTTCGACGGTTGCATTGGCAACAGCGCAAACACGGAGCCTCGGGCATGGGCGACAGAAACCCCGAAGACATTACGGCCCAGGCCAACGACACCGGCATGGGCCTTAACCCCATACTCGGGCTGCGCCGCAAGGACCTCTTCTCCTCGGCACGCATGGTGCTGCGCCAAGTGGCTCGCCAGCCCTTGCACAGCCTTACCCACACCCTGAAATTCGGCGCAGAGCTGCGGGACGTGATGCTGGGCAAATCCCGCCTCGCGCCGGAACCCGGTGACCGGCGCTTCGTTGATCCGGCCTGGAACGAGAACTTCCTGTACCGACGCTACCTGCAGGGGTACCTGGCTTGGCGCAAGGAGCTGCATGCCTGGATCGACACCAGCAACCTTGAGCCCAAAGACGTCAATCGCGCACATTTTGTGCTTAACCTGATGACCGAGGCGATGGCGCCCAGTAACACGTTGGCCAACCCCGCAGCCATCAAGCGCCTGTTCGAAACCGGTGGTAAAAGCTTGCTCGACGGGGCTGGGCACCTGGCCAAGGACCTGGTGAAGAACGGCGGCATGCCGAGCCAGGTCGACATGGGGGCGTTCGAAGTAGGGCGCAACCTGGGCACCAGCGAAGGCTCGGTGGTGTTCAGCAACGATGTGCTCGAGCTTATCCACTACAAGCCGGCCAGCGGTGAGGTCTATCAGCGGCCTCTGCTCATCGTGCCGCCACAGATCAACAAGTTCTACGTGTTCGACCTCAGCCCTGAAAAAAGTCTGGTGCGCTTTGTGGTCCGCAGCCAGGTGCCAGCGTTCATCATCAGCTGGCGCAACCCCACCAAGGCGCAGCGCGAATGGGGGCTGTCTACCTACATCGAGGCACTGAAGGAAGCCATCGACGCCGTGTGCGACATAACCGCGAGCCAAGATGTGAACCTGCTGGGCGCCTGCTCGGGTGGCATCACCTGCGCCGCGCTACTGGGCCATTACGCCGCGCTTGGCCAGAGCAAGGTCCACAGCCTTACGCTGGTAGTGAGCGTGCTGGATACCAACCTGGACACGGACGTGGCGCTGTTTGTGGATGACCAGACGCTGGAAGCCGCCAAGCGACATTCCTACCAGAGTGGCGTGCTGGAAGGGCGGGACCTTTCGCGGGTATTTGCCTGGATGCGCCCCAACGACCTGATCTGGAATTACTGGGTGAACAACTACCTGCTGGGCAATGAGCCGCCGGTATTCGACATCCTGTTCTGGAACAACGATACCACCCGCCTGCCGGCCGCCTTTCATGCCGACCTGATCGAGCTCTTTCGCAATAACCCGCTTATTCATCCAGGCGCATTGGAGGTGTGCGGTACCGCCATCGACCTCAAGCAGGTCACCAGCGACCTCTTCTGCGTAGCGGGCAGCAATGACCACATCACCCCGTGGACCAGCTGCTACAAGTCGGCGCAGTTGTTTGGTGGAAACGTGGAATTCGTGCTCTCCAGCAGCGGGCATATCCAGAGCATCCTCAACCCGCCGGGCAACCCCAAGGCACGCTTCATGACCAACCCGGACATGCCCATCGCGCCCAAGGCATGGCAGAACGACGCCACCAAGCACCTGGACTCGTGGTGGCTGCACTGGGGCCTGTGGCTGGTGAATCGCTCGGGCGACATGCGCGAGGCGCCCGCTCAGCTCGGCAACAAGCGGTACCCACCCGCGCACCCCTCGCCCGGCACGTACGTGCACGAGCGCTAAGGCCGACACCCGCCCGCCACACAGGATGCGCGCATGCCGCTTTCTTATGTATTTCGCACCATCGACATCAATGGCCAGGCGATCCGCACGGCCGTGCGACCGGGCAAACCGCACCTTACTCCGTTGCTGATCTTCAACGGTATCGGCGCCAACCTGGAGTTGGTATTTCCCTTCGTGGCCGCGCTGGACCCCGACCTGGAGGTGATCGCCTTCGACGTGCCGGGCGTGGGTGGCTCCTCGACCCCTAACCTGCCCTATCGCTTTCCCGGCCTGGCGAAGCTTGCCGTGCGGATGCTCGATTACCTCGATTACGGGCAAGTGAATGCGATCGGCGTTTCCTGGGGTGGCGCGCTAGCGCAGCAGTTCGCCCATGACTTTCCCGAACGCTGCAAAAAGCTGGTATTGGCGGCAACATCGGCGGGAGCGTTCATGGTGCCAGGCAAGCCGCGGGTGCTGTGGTTGATGGCAAGCCCCCGGCGCTACATCCAGCCCTCGCACGGCGTGCGGATTGCCCCGGAAATCTACGGCGGCAGCTTCCGCCGGGAGCCGGACCTGGCCATGGCCCATGCGCGCAAGGTGCGCTCGTCCGGCAAGCTGGGCTACTACTGGCAACTGTTCGCCGGGCTGGGCTGGACCAGCATCCACTGGCTACATCGCATTCACCAGCCAACCCTGGTACTGGCCGGGGACGACGACCCGCTGATCCCCCTGATCAACATGCGCCTGCTGGCCTGGCGGATTCCCAATGCACAGCTACACATTATCGATGACGGGCATTTGTTCCTGGTAACCCGGGCTGGTGCTGTGGCCCCGATCATCATGAAGTTTCTCGAAGAGGAACGGCAGCGGGCGGTGGTACATCCACGGCCGGCGCCGACCGCGAGCAGCGATCACTAATCGGAGCGCCTCATGAAAACCAAGGTCGCCAAAAGCAGCCCGGCCACGTCTGCCGACTACATCAACGCGCAGAGTGTGATCACCGGCCTGCAGCGAAAGGACCTGATCGACACCGTGCGCAGCGTGGCCACCCACGGGCTGCGACACCCACTTCATGCCAGCCGCCACGCCCTGGCGCTCGGGGGCCGGCTGGGCCGCGTGATGCTAGGCGACACGCTGTTCGCGCCGGACCCTTCCGACACCCGCTTCAACGACCCTACCTGGGCACTGAACCCTTTGTACAAGCGGGGGCTGCAGGCGTACCTCAGTTGCCAGCAAGGGCTGCAGGAATGGCTGCAGGACAGCCAGCTCGATGAGCAATCCAGAATCCGCGCAGGCTTTCTCTTCGCACTGCTCGATGACGCGATCGCGCCCAGCAACACCCTGCTCAACCCCCAGGCGATCAAGGAGGTGTTCAACTCCGGTGGCCTGAGCCTGCTGCGGGGCGCCCGGCACCTGTTGGCAGACCTGAGGCACCACCAGGGCCTGCCTCGGCAAGTGCCTCCGCAGGCGTTCGAGGTGGGCAAGCAAGTGGCAACCACACCCGGCGCGGTGGTGTTGCGCAACGAGGTGCTCGAACTCATCCAGTACGGCGCGCTCAGCGAGAAGCAGCACAAGCGCCCGCTGCTGGTGGTGCCCTCCCCGATCAACCGTTTTTATATCTTTGACCTGTCGCCCGCCAACAGCTTTGTGCAATACGCGCTCAAGCATAACCTGCAGGTGTTCATGGTGAGCTGGCGCAACCCTACCCCGCGCCACCGCGAGTGGGGCCTGTCACGCTACGTACAGGCACTGGAGGAAGCACTGGATGCCTGCCGGGCAATAAGCGCCAGCCGCGAAGTGAACCTGGTAGGCGGATGCACCGGGGGCCTTATCAATGCCGCGCTGCAAAGTGTGCTGCAGCGCAAGCGGCAATTGGGGCGAGTACAGAGCGCCAGCTACTTCGTGAGCCTGCTGGACGCGCACCTGGAAGGCCCGGCCAGCTTGTTCCTTGGGGAAGAGGCCCTGGAATCGGCGAAGCGCCGTTCCTATCAGCTGGGCGTGCTGGATGGCCGCGAGCTGGCCAGATGGGCTGCCCTGGCGCGCCCCAACGAGTTGATCTGGCGATACTGGGTGAACAACTACCTGCTGGGGCGGGAGCCGGAGGCCAGCGACGTGTTGTACTGGGCCAACGACACCACTCGCCTGCCCGCCGCGCTGCATGGGGACCTCCTCGACCTGTTCAAACACAACCCGCTGCCGCGCCCCGGCGCACTCGAGGTGTGTGGCACACCTGTGGACCTGTCCCTGGTAGGCGTGGACACGTTCACGGTTGCCGCATTGAACGACCAGATCACCCCTTGGGATTCGATCTATCGCTCCAGCCAGCTGCTGGGCGGAACGCACCGGCTGGTACTTTCCAGCGGCGGGCACGTACGGGGCATGCTGGCGCCTCCGGGGCGAGCCAGCGAAGCCTGGTATCTGGAAAACCCCAAGCTCAGCGGAGACCCGCGCGCCTGGTATTACGACGCCACGCGCCACGAAGGCAGCTGGTGGGCACCCTGGCTGGCCTGGGTACAAGAGCGCAGCGGCCCGCTACGCGCGCCGATCACCCAAGTGGGCAGCGAGAAATTTCCGGCACTGGGCGCGGCGCCTGGAACCTACGTATTGGGTGAGTAAGGCATGCCGCCATCGGCTGGAGCGAAAACCCGCGAGCGTATCCTCGAGTGCGCGCTTGGGCTGTTCAACGAGCACGGCGAACCGAACGTGACGCCCGTGGAAGTCGCCAGCCAGCTGGGCATCAGCCCTGGCAACCTGTACTACCACTATCACGGCAAGGAGCCGTTGATCCTGGGCTTGTTCGAAGTGTTCCAGCAGGAGTTGCGGCCATTATTGCGCCCACCCGCGGCGGCGCAGCTGGGGGCTGAAGATTATTGGCTGTTTCTGCACCTGGTGGCCGAGCGCATGGCGCGGTACCGCTTCCTGTTCATGGACTTGTCCAACATGGCCCGCCGCATGCCGCGCCTGGGCCGTGGCATGCGCGAGATCATCCAGGCATTGCGCCGAACGCTTGTGGCGCTGCTGGCCAGCCTCGAAGAGAACCCTCGCCTGGCGGGAGGCAATGGCACGCTCACTGCCCTGAGCGACCAAACGGCGATGACGCTGGTATGCAGCCTGGACTACCAGCGCATCCTGGGCCAGGAGCCCGAAGTAGGCGTGATGGTGTATCAGGCGATGATGATCATTGCCCCACACCTGCACTCCGACGCCCGTGAGGACGTCGAAGCGTTGGCCAGGCGCTACCTGCCTTGACCGAAGCGCTCAGGCAGGCGTTGCGGGTTCGGCCGCCGGAGCAGTAGCGGGCGACGAAGCCGGGGTTGCCGAGTTGGCGGTGCTGGCCGCGCTCGCCTTGGCTGCGGGCTTGCGGGTACGGGGCTTTTTCTCTGCCGTAGTCGCTGCCTTGGCCGTGGATGCCGCTTCGCCCACTGCCTTGGCGCCCGCCTTGCTCGCCTTGTTCAGCGTGGTTTTGGCTGCGGCGTTGGTAGAGGTAGCCGAGCCGGCAGGCTTGCTCGCCTTCGCCGTCGATGGCTTGCTGGCGTTGGCCCGGCGTGTGGCGCTGGCCAATGGCTTGGTGGCAAGGTCATCCGGCGCCTGAAGCGCCGCCTGGGCCTGCGGTACCGTGGCGCCGGTCAAACGCTCCAGCTCACGCATCAACAGGTCAACTTTCTCGTTGAGCGCGGCCACCTCGTTCCGGCTGGGCACGCCAAGGCGGGAAATCGCGCTGTTCAGCCGCTTGTCGAACGCCTCTTCGAGTTCGCCCCATTTACCCAGGGCCTTGTCTTTGACCCCGCCCACCTTCGAGCGAGTGGTGGCCTTGACCGTGTCCACCTGCTTGTCCATTTCGCCACGTGCCTGCTTCTCGGCGCTTTCGCCTTCCTTCACCAGGCTGTCGAACAGCTTGTTGCCGTCCGTGCTGATCTTGGCGTATGCCCCCAGCCCCGCCAGCCAGATTTGCCGGGAGTATTTCTCGATGCCGCCAACCCACGAAGCGGCTTCCTTCTCTACTTTCTTCTTGCTAGCCATGAGGCGCTCCTTATTGCTTGCGGGCGGCGTATTCCACCAGCACCTGCAATTGGTCGAGTTTGGCGGACAATCGTTCCACGTCCTGACGCGAAGGAATGCCGATGCGGTGAAGCGCACCGGCCACCCGTGCGTCGAAGGCCCGTTCCAGACGGCTTGCCTGATGCTCCAGCCGATTGCCGGCGTCGAACAATTCATCAGTCACTTCGTCGATCTGGGTATTGGCGGCGCGCAACTTGCGGTCGAACAGCTGCTTGCCTTCGGCTTCAACGTCCTCGCCGGCACGGATCAGCTCGCGCAGATAATCCAGGCCCTCACGGCCGAGGCGGCTATAAGCGCCCAGGCCTGCCAACCACACCTTGCGCATGTAGGACCGTGCCTCTTTGCCGGCATGCTCGACGGGCTCGGTGGGAATGTGCACTTTCTTTCTCAGCGTCAGGGTAGCCATTAGTTGCCCTCGTTTTCCGAAGATGGAGAAACGCGCACCGCACAGCCGCGCGACACACGCCGCCGGAAGGCGGCATGTCACGTCCGAGGGTAGAAGCAAAAATTAGAAAGGTCTTCCTAGAAGCGAAACGGGAGGGGGGCTCAGGCGAGGGCTTTGTCCAGTGCCCGGTCGATCTCGGATTCGATCATCCCGCTCATCATCGACAACATCATGCCCAGCTTCAGGTCCACCACCACGTTATCGTCCCCTACCGCTACCTGCCCCGTGATGCCACTGCGCTTGAGCTCCACCACGTCGCCGTTCCACTCGGCGCTCATGTCGTATTTGGAAACCAGCTTTTCCACAAGGCGCTCGGCTTTTTCCTTCGCGACTTCCTTGCCCAGCTGATGCTTGCGTTCTACCCGGATATGGCTCATGAAAGACCTCGATCGCAGAAAAATGGCCGATATATTAACGCGGTTGTCGACATGTTCCATACGCCAAGACAAATGCAGCCCCGGCCTATTAGAATGGCCGGTAATTTTTCCGGTGACAGCGATATGAACGATCAGCGCAAAGGCAGCGATGCCGAACCCACCACTCACTTCGGCTATCAGAACGTTCCCGAAAGCCAGAAGGCGAAAAAGGTCGCGGAAGTGTTCCACTCGGTGGCGGCCAAATACGATGTGATGAACGACCTGCTTTCCGGTGGCATGCACCGCCTGTGGAAGCGCTTTACCATCGAGTTGTCCGGCGTGCGCATGGGCAACCGGGTGCTGGACATCGCCGGCGGCACGGGCGACCTCACTCGCAAGTTCTCCCAGCTGGTTGGCCCTACCGGCGAAGTGGTATTGGCCGACATCAACGCCTCGATGCTCAAGGTAGGGCGGGACCGCCTGCTGGACCTGGGCGTGGCGGGCAATGTGCAGTTCGTGCAGGCCGACGCTGAAAAGCTGCCCTTCCCCGACAATCACTTCGATTGCGTGACCATCGCCTTCGGCCTGCGCAACGTGACCCACAAGGAAGACGCCCTGCGTTCGATGCTGCGCGTGCTCAAGCCGGGTGGGCGGCTGTTGGTGCTGGAGTTCTCCAAGCCCACCAGCAAGGTCATGTCCAAGGCCTACGACGCCTATTCGTTCGCCTTCATGCCGCTGATGGGCAAGCTGATCGCCAATGATGCCGAGAGCTATCGCTATCTGGCAGAGTCGATCCGCATGCACCCCGACCAGGAAACCCTCAAGGCCATGATGGTGGATGCCGGCTTCGACCGCGTGACCTATCACAACATGACCTCGGGTATCGTTGCCCTGCACCGGGGCATCAAACCCTGATGTTGACCGATGGCCTGCTGGCTGCGATCGAGGCCGGGCTCAATGCCACCTTGCGGCTGGACAGCACTGCACTGCCACGGCTTGGGCGCCTGCAGGGCCAGGTTATCCTGGTGGACTGCGCGCAGCCGCGGCAGCGCCTCTATCTGATACCTGGCCCCGCAGGCCTCACCCTCGCCCGCCATTGGGAGGCGCCACCTGACTGCACGCTTCAGGCCCCGCTGGGCACGCTGATACAGCTGGCCCTGCGCAAGGACAAAACCCGCGTACTGCATGCACCCGAGGTTTCGCTCAGCGGCGACAGCGCCGCGCTGACCGAGCTGGCGGCCATACTGCAAGGCCTGGAGCTGGACTGGGAATACGAAATTTCCCGCTGGCTGGGCCCGGTACCGGCAGCCTTGCTGGGCGGGCATGTGCGTTTGCGCGCTCAATGGGCGCAACGGGGCAGCGCCCGGATGTTGGCCACGCTTTCCGATTACTTGAACGAAGAAACCCGAACCCTGGTCGGAAAGCGAGAAGCCGAGGCGCGCCTGCGCGAGCTCGACCAGCTCAAGCTCGACACCGACCGCCTGCAAGCGCGTTTCGACCGCCTGCTCCGAACCCTTGAAGCCAGCGATAACGCATGAAGCTGCTCGCCGCCGTACTTCGTTTGTTCCGCATCCTGCGCGTTGCCATCCGTTTCCGCCTCGATGACCTTCTGCTCGCACTGCCGTTGCCCTGGTGGCTGCGCATCCTGCGCTTCGGCATGCCGTGGCGCTGGTTCCCGCGCAGCAACCGCCAGCTCAGCCGGGGTGCCTGCCTGCGCCTGGCGCTCCAGGACCTGGGCCCGATCTTCATCAAGTTCGGGCAAATCCTTTCCACTCGCCGTGACCTGCTGCCCGAAGACATCGCCGACGAGCTGATGCTGCTCCAGGACCGGGTGCCGCCATTCGATCCGCAGCAGTCGATGCAATTGATCGAAGCCCAGTTGGGCATGAAGATTACCAGCGTGTTCAGCCGCTTCGACGTCGAACCCATGGCCTCGGCCTCTGTGGCGCAGGTTCACGCCGCGCGGCTGAAAACCGGTGAAGAGGTAGTGGTCAAGGTGGTGCGGCCAGGCCTGCGCCCGATCATCAGCCAGGACATCGCCTGGCTGTTCATTCTGGCGCGCCTGGCCGAGCGCGTGTCCGCCGATGCCCGCCTGCTGCACCCGATCGACGTGGTGGCTGACTACGAGAAAACCATCTACGACGAACTGGACCTGCTGCGCGAGGCCGCCAATGCCAGCCAGCTGCGGCGCAACTTCGAAGACTCCGACCTGTTGTACGTGCCCCAGATCTACTGGGACTGGTGCCGGCCGAAAGTGTTGGTGATGGAGCGCATCTACGGCATTCAGGTCAACGACCTGGCGACCTTGGCCGACCAGCGCACGGACATGAAGCTGCTGGCGGAACGGGGCGTGGAGATTTTCTTCACCCAGGTGTTCCGGGACAGCTTTTTCCATGCAGACATGCACCCGGGCAACATTTTCGTCAGCACGGTGGCACCGTGGGACCCGCGCTACATCGCTATCGACTGTGGCATCGTCGGCAGCCTCACACCGGAGGACCAGGACTACCTGGCCCGCAACCTGTTTGCCTTCTTCAAGCGTGATTATCGCCGTGTAGCCCAGCTGCACATCGATTCGGGCTGGGTGCCCGCCGAAACCAAGCTCAACGAGTTCGAAGCCGCGATCCGTACCGTCTGTGAGCCTATCTTCGAAAAGCCGCTCAAAGACATTTCCTTCGGTCAGGTCTTGATGCGGCTGTTCCAGACCGCGCGCCGCTTCAACATGGAAGTGCAGCCGCAGCTGGTGCTGCTGCAGAAAACCCTTTTGAACATCGAAGGCCTGGGCCGCCAGCTGTATCCGGACCTTGACCTGTGGGCGACCGCGCAGCCGTTCCTGGAGCGCTGGATGCGTGAGCGGATGAGCCCGCGCACGGTGCTCGGCAACGTGCAGGCCCAGATCGAGCAACTCCCGCACCTGGCCAACATGACCCGCGACCTGCTGGAGCGCATGTCCCAGCCGCACCGCAAGGACGCTCCCCCGCCCTGGCGGCGCCGCCGCGAGGAAATGGCGCTGCGGGTAATGGGTGGTGTTCTGGTAGCGGCTGGTGCGGTAATGGCGTCCACCGCTGGCACCTTGAACAGCCTCGAAGGCTGGCCGGCGTGGGTAATGCTGGCCTGTGGGGTGTATCTGATAGCGCGTGGATAGCCAGTGGCAGGCTAGGCTGGCACACTAGCGAAACACGTGGTGGAGCAAACGATGAAAGACTGGCTGGACGAGATCAACTGGAACAGCGACGGCCTGGTACCGGCCATCGCCCAGGATCACCGAACCGGGCGCGTGTTGATGATGGCCTGGATGAACCGCGAGGCCCTGGCCCTTACCGCGCAGGAAAACCGCGCCATCTACTGGTCGCGCTCGCGCAACCGGCTGTGGCGCAAGGGTGAGGAATCCGGCCACGTGCAAAAGGTGCATGAGCTTCGCCTGGACTGCGACGCCGACGTAATCGTCATGGCGGTCGAACAGCTTGGCGGTATCGCCTGCCACACAGGCCGCGAAAGCTGCTTTTACCGGGTGTTCGAGAACGGCGCGTGGAATACCGTCGAACCTGTTCTCAAAGACCCCGCCGCTATCTATCAAGGGCACAACCATGAATGACACCCTCGCTCGCGTGGCCGAGGTGCTGGAGTCCCGCAAGGGCGCTTCGGCAGACAGCTCCTACGTTGCCAGCCTCTACCACAAGGGTTTGAACAAGATTCTGGAGAAGGTGGGCGAAGAGTCCGTGGAAACGATCCTCGCGGCCAAGGACGCCGAGCGCAGCGGCGACTGCAGCGATGTCATCTACGAGACCGCAGATCTATGGTTCCATAGCTTGGTAATGCTCGCGGCGCTGGGCCAGCACCCCCAAGCCGTGCTGGATGAACTCGAACGCCGCTTCGGCCTCTCTGGCCACGCGGAAAAAGCAGCCCGCACGCCGTCGGCCTGAACCTCATTCTTTTACGGAGTTGCCCATGGGTATCTTTGACTGGAAACACTGGATCGTCATTCTGATCGTGGTTGTACTGGTATTTGGCACCAAAAAGCTGAAAAACCTGGGCACCGATGTGGGCGAGTCCATCAAAGGCTTCCGCAAGGCCATGAACGATGAAGAAAAGCCCAGCGAGCCGCAGCAACCCGTTCACCCGCAGGCCACTTCCCCGATCACGCCGCCGCCAACCACGCTCGATGGCCAGCACACGCGTGTGGACGAACCCGTGCGGAAAGACGCAACCAGGGACTGAGCCATGTTCGGGATCAGTTTCAGCGAGCTGTTGCTGGTAGGGCTTGTAGCCCTGCTGGTGCTTGGGCCAGAGCGCCTGCCCGGCGCCGCGCGTACGGCGGGGCTGTGGATTGGCCGGCTCAAGCGCAGCTTCAATTCCATCAAGACCGAGATCGAGCGGGAATTGGGCGCGGATGAAATTCGCCGCCAGTTGCACAACGAGCACATCCTCTCGCTGGAGCAGGAAGCCCGCAAACTGATCGACCCGCAGGGGGCCAATCAGGCCTCGCCTTCGATCCACCCGCCCGCGCAAGCCGAACCTCCGGCGGCGGCGGCCTCGGCCAGCGTAGAGCGCACCGGGATCAGTAGCGGGCCCGCTACCAGCGAAGTTGCTACCACGCCCGCCGAGCCGCTGAAAACCGAGCCACAGCCGGCTCCGCGCCCGCCACAGGATTCAACCCCAGCACCATGAGCGAAATACCCGAAGACGACCAGCCCATGCCGCTGGTGTCCCACCTGACCGAATTGCGCAGCCGCCTGCTTCGTTGCGTTGCCGTTGTGTTCGTGGTGTTTGCCGGGCTGTTTTCGTTTGCCCAGCAGATCTACACCCTGGTATCGGCGCCACTGCGGGCCTACCTCCCACCGGGGGCGACCATGATCGCCACGGATGTGGCCTCGCCGTTCCTCACGCCGTTCAAGCTCACCATGACGGTGTCCCTGTTCCTGGCGATACCGTTGATTCTCCATCAGGTATGGGGATTCGTAGCGCCGGGGCTTTACCGCCACGAGAAACGCATCGCCATCCCGCTGTTGGTCTCCAGCATTCTGCTGTTCTATGCGGGCATGGCATTCGCGTACTTCGTGGTGTTCCCGCTGATGTTCAAATTCTTCGCCGCGGCCACGCCAGACGGTGTTGCCATGATGACGGACATCACCAGCTACCTCGACTTCGTGATGACCCTGTTCTTTGCGTTCGGGGTAGCCTTCGAAATTCCCGTCGCGGTGATACTGCTGGTGTGGATCGGTGTAGTGGACGTGAAAGCGCTGAAAAAGGCGCGCCCCTACGTGATCATCGCCTGCTTCGTGGTGGGCATGGTGCTTACACCGCCTGATATCTTCTCCCAGACGTTGCTGGCAGTACCGATGTGGCTGCTATTTGAAGTGGGCGTACTGTTTGGCGCCTTGATCCGCAAACGTAGCGAAGAGGCCGCCGAGGCCCAGGATCGCAACGATCAGCCACCCGCTACCCGCTCATGAACCTGTTGCTTCTGGAGCCGTCGGACTTTATCGACGAAGGCCGCGTACGGCTGACCGGCCGCCGTCTTACGCACATGCGTGAAGTGCATCGGGCCGAGGTAGGCGACACGTTGAGAGTCGGTTGCCTGGATGGCCTCATGGGCGAGGGGCATATCGATGTGCTGGACACGAACTGCGCCGAACTTCGCGTAGCGTTCGACCATCCGCCGCCCGCCAAGCTGCCCCTTACACTGGTATTGGCGCTGCCACGGCCCAAGATGCTGCGCCGTGTATTCCAGACGGTTGCTACGCTGGGCGTGCCTCGGGTGATCCTGGTGAACAGTTACCGGGTAGAGAAAAGCTTCTGGCAAACGCCCTTCCTGCAACCTGAAGCCATTCGCGAGCAATTGCTACTCGGCCTGGAGCAAGGCCGGGATACGGTGCTGCCGGAAGTGATCATCGAGAAGCGCTTCAAACCCTTCGTGGAGGACCGGCTTGGCGCAATCGCAAGCGGCACCCAAGGGTTGATCGCCCACCCCGGAGAATTTCCACCCTGCCCGCGCGCGGTCGAAGGCCCTGTCACCCTGGCCATTGGCCCGGAAGGCGGCTGGATTCCCTATGAAGTGGAGTTGCTCAAGCTGGCCGGGCTGAAGCCCGTGCAGATGGGCGAGCGCATACTGCGGGTGGAAACGGCGGTAACGGCGCTGCTGGCCAGGTTGTTCTAGGCGCGCATCCTTGTTCGCGAGCTACGCCCGCTTCCTACAGGCCAACTGCGCGGGTGTAGGAGATGGGCGGAGCCGAAGGCGTAGCTCGCGAATAAGGCATAAGAAACCGCTCAAGACAGTTCCCCCCAGGCCTCACAGCGTGCTGTGAGACCTGCCTTTCGTGGGATCAGGCGTTGGCCAGCGTACCGTTCAATACCGGCTGAAGCGGTAGCGCGGGTGCGTGGGGGTCTGCCGCGACGGAAGCGCGCCAGGTGGCCAGCCACGCTTCGTTACGGGTTTCCCATACCTGCTGGTGCAGCCGGCTCAATGCAACCGGATCGCTCAGCAAGTACAACCGGGCATTGCCATCCAACGAATCGGGGCCGCCCTGAAGCGCCTTGCCGACCATGGTTTCACGCATGGCCTCAACCGGCCTGGCATGCCCATGGCGCGCCGTGGCCAGGGCGCAAGCGAGCGCGTTCTGACGCGGATCGACCACTGCCCGCACAAAGCCCTGGTGCAGCGCATGCCAGCGGTTTTCATGGGTATAGGCGTCGGTGGACACGAGCTCCTGCGGCGGGTTGTATTCCTCCGGTATCAGGAACATCTTCTCGTCCTTGGCCCGCAAGCCGAGGTTGGTGCGGCTGGAAATCACCGACACCGGAATCGACAGCATCAGCGACACCACGATCGGCGCCAGCCACCACAGGAAGCTCGGGTTCAGCGCCGCGACCAGCAACGCCCACACCAGGCCCAGCAAGGTTTGCGGGCCATGACGGCGGACCGCCTCGCCCCATGGAGTGGAGTCGTCATCGCGCTGCGGCGAGTTCCAGGTTGCCGCCCAGCCAAGGAACGCGGCCAGTACGAAACGGGTGTGGAAGATCATCCGCACCGGCGCCAGCAGCATGGAAAACAGCATTTCCAGCAGCATGGACAAGGTGACCTTGATTCGCCCGCCGTACTCTTTCGCACCCTTGGCCCAGATCAGGATGATGCTGAGCAGCTTGGGCAGGAACAACAGCACGATAGTGGTCGAGAACAGGGCAATTGCCTTGTCCGGGTGCCACTGCGGCCATAGCGGGTACAGCTGTCGAGGCTCCAGGAAGTACGTCGGCTCCATCAGGGTGTTCACCGCCAGCAACGCTGTGGATAGCACCAGGAAGAAGAACCACAGCGGCGCAGACAGGTACGACATGACCCCGGTGAGGAATACCGCCCGGTGTACCGGGTGCATGCCCTTGACCAGGAACAGCCGGAAATTCATCAGGTTGCCGTGGCACCAGCGTCGGTCCCGCTTGAGCTCGTCGAGCAGGTTGGGCGGCAGTTCCTCATAGCTGCCTGGAAGGTCGTATGCGATCCATACGCCCCAGCCAGCGCGACGCATCAACGCGGCTTCCACAAAGTCGTGAGACAGGATGGAGCCCGAGAACGCCCCCTTGCCGGGCAGTGGCGCCAGCGCGCAGTGCTCGATGAAGGGCTTCATCCGGATGATCGCGTTGTGGCCCCAATAGTGGGACTCACCCAGCTGCCAGAAGTGAAGGCCGGCGGTGAACAATGGGCCATACACGCGGGTAGCGAACTGCTGCAGGCGTGCATAGAGAGTATCCATGCCCGATGCCTTGGGCGCGGTCTGGATGATACCGGCGTCCGGTGTAGCTTCCATCAGCCGTACCAGAGACGTGAGGCATTCGCCGCTCATCACGCTGTCGGCGTCCAGGACCACCATATAGCGGTAGTCGCTGCCCCACCGGCGGCAGAAGTCGTCCAGGTTCCCGCTTTTGCGTTTGACGCGGCGGCGACGGCGGCGATAGAAGATCTTGCCGAAGCCCTTGGTTTCGCGGCACACGTCCAGCCAGGCTTGCTGCTCAGCCACCGCGATATCACCGCTGTAGGTGTCGCTGAGGATGAAGAAGTCGAAGCGGTCCAGGTCGCCGGTCGCGGCCACGGATTCGAAGGTAGCGCGCAGGCCGGCGAACACCCGGGGCACGTCTTCGTTGCAGATCGGCATCACCAGCGCGGTGCGCGCGCCCGGCTCGATGGGTTCGTTACCCGCACTGGCACCGGAGATGCGGTACTTGTCCCGACCGGTCAGCAGCTCAAGGAAGCCCATGAGCGCGGTCCAGAACCCGGCCGACACCCAGCAGAACAGGATGCCGAACAGGATCAGGATGGTCGTTTGCAGTACATACGGCAGTACCTGCTGCGCGGTTTGCAGCAAGGGCTGATGGGCCACTTCGTCGAGATCGACCAAGGCCCAGCCCTGATACGGCAGGATGCCCTTCATGTAATAGCCGGCGACAAGGGTTTGCCCCAGCATCAACACCAGCAGAATGTAGCGGCGGATCGAACCCACCATGCGCCAACGCGCCTTGGGCAATTCGCGGCGGTCATCGGTGGGCTGGGGCGGGGTGCCCTTGCCCAGCAGCCGACGCCAGCCACGGGCCACGATGTTGGTTTTCCAGGGCTCGGGCACCATGCGAGTGCGATGGATCGGCGGAGTAGCCTTGAGCCGAACCCGGCCGGCGGCATCCACGTCCAGCATCTCATGCTGTTCAAGTTCAGCAGCAGAGCCGATCGTGAGGCGAGGCCCCACGGAGGCATGCGCGCCCGTCTCGGCCCCATCGGGCCGGGAAAGACGCTGGTGCAGTTCGGCAAAGGAGCCGCTCTGCGCCAGTTCACTGCGCTGCTCCTCGCTCAATGGCAGGTGCGCCAGGTACTCGGGGAGCGTTTCGGGTCGTTCTGTTGGCTTACTCATCGGCAGGCAACTGGTAGCTCCAGGTTTCAGTCAACACTTCTTCAGTCTTGACCGGTTCAGCAGGTTGCGGCGCGGGCTCCGCTGCGGCCGTGGTCTCGGCAGGCGCGGCAGCCTTGTCGTGCTTGCCACCCTTCTTGTGCCCATGGGAAGGCTCTTCGGCCTTGACCTCGGCAACCGGCTTGGGCGGATCGACCGGCACGATGTCCTGCACCAGTGCCGCGCGCATTTCCACCGGCTTGCTGCCGTCTTTCACCTTGATCCGCAAGGTCAGGCGCCAGCCCTGGGTTTCCGGGTTGTAGCGCACGCTGTTTTCCACGAGGTCGGCGTTGTCGCTTACGCTGACCTGGCTGCGCACGCCAGCGTCGTCCAGCAACGATTTGAGCTTCGGCCCTTCGAAATCGATCAGGAAGGCCAGGCTGCCGTCGGGTTGGCGAACCAGGTTGGACTGCTTCACGTCACCGGTGGAGCGCAGGGTCTGCTTGACCCAGGCGATATCGTTGGAATGCAGCTCGGACTCGTCGGTGGTCCAGTGGATGCGGTAGTTATGCTCGAGCGGCTGACCTGGCTCTGGCATCTTTTCCGGGCTCCAGAACGCAACGATGTTGTCGTTGGTTTCGTCGGCGGTAGGGATTTCTACCAGTTCCACGGTGCCCTTGCCCCAATCGCCACGGGGTTCGATCCATGCGCTTGGGCGACGGTCATAGCGGTCGTCCAGATCTTCGTAGCGGCTGAATTCACGCCCGCGCTGCAGCAAACCGAAACCTTGCGGGTTTTCCACGGTGAAGCTGCTGATTCCCAGATGTTTGGGGTTGTTCAGCGGGCGCCAGATCCACTCGCCGTTACCGGCATGGATCGACAGGCCATTGGAGTCGTGAAGCTCGCGACGATAGTTGAGCACGCGGGAGGGCTGGTTGGAGCCGAACAGGTACATGCTGGTCAGCGGAGCCACACCCAGGCGGCTTACATGGTCACGCAGGTACACGCGCGATTGCACGTCTACCACGCTGTCGGTACCCGGGCGCAGCACCAGGCGATAGGCGCCGGTGGAGCGCGGCGAGTCGAGCAGCGCATAAATGATCAGCTGCTTGTCTTCGGGGTTTGGCTTCTCGACCCAGAACTCGGTGAAGCGCGGGAATTCCTCACCCGACGGCAAGGCGGTGTCGATCGCCAGGCCACGGGCGGAGAGGCCGTAATTCTGGCCTTTGCCGATCACCCGGAAGTAGCTGGCACCCAGCAGGGTCATTACCTCGTCCTGCTTGTCCGACTTGTTCAGCGGGTACAGCACCCGGAAGCCGGCCCAGCCCAGGTTTTCGGTGCTTTTGGGGTCGAACTGAAGGTCGCCGAAGTCGAACCGCTGCGGGTCGTACTTGATTTCATCGACGGTGGTGGCGGTCACTTCGTTGATTTTCACCGGCGTGTCGAAATGCATGCCCTGGTGATAGAACGACAGCTTGAACGGCGACTTCTCGTCAGCCCATTCCACCTTGTCGGTGCGGAACTGGATTTTCTGGTAGTCCGCGAACTTCATGTCGCGGAACAGCGGAGGCAGGTTGCTTTTGGGGGCTTCGTATTTCTGTCCGGCAAGGTCCTTCGCCCTGGCGGCAACGTCGTCGAGGCTGAACGCCCACAGCTGCCCAGCGCCAAACAGGCAGAACAGCGCGGAGCCTGCCATGAAGGCGTGGCGCAAGCGTTTGCCGGTTGTTCTTGGTTTGTTACACGGACTTGCAATCACGAGCTACCCTCGCCGAAAAACAGATATTGAACCAACGACCAGCTGCGGTTGCCGGGTTGGCGAGCATTGTTCCGACTCCAAAAGGGCTTAATGATTCCCTAAACGGCGGCGGCCCAGCACTCAACTTAGAACAAAACCGGGGATGCAACCTCTGCCCCCCCGGCGCGCGATTATCTAGCACGCCGCGTAACAACGCATCAGGGGCAGGGAAGAAATTCTGCTACAAAATTGGATTTTTCACGCCCCGGCGGGGAATTTCATACGGCAGAGATGTTTCAGGCCTGCAGCAGGAAGGTTACCGGGCCGTCATTTACCAGATGAACCTGCATATCGGCGCCAAAACGGCCGCTTTGCGTTTCCGGATGAGCGTGCCGAGCCTGCTCCAACAGGTAGTCGAACAGTTCCCGTGCAAGCGCTGGCGGAGCCGCGGTGGAAAAGCTCGGGCGCAGGCCGCTGCGGGTGTCCGCTGCGAGGGTAAATTGCGAAACCAGCAGCAGGCCGCCGCTTACGTCAGCGAGCGAGCGGTTCATGCGGCCTTCTGCGTCACAGAACACTCGGTAGTTGAGTAGCCGATGCAGCAGTTTTTCCGCATTCGCCGTGGTATCGCCCGGCTCCACGGCGACCAGCACCAGCAGCCCCTGCTCGATTGCACCGACAACTTCGCCCGCCACCTCGACCCGCGCGCTGGCCACGCGCTGAAGCAGCCCCTTCATGCTTCTTCGAGGGGCAGGTCCAGCAGGCGCCGGGCCATCTGGTCGGCCGCGCGCACGAGGGCATCGATGATGCCGGGCTCGGAGCCCGCATGGCCTGCGTCCCGAATGACCTTCAGCTCACTGTTGGGCCAGGCCTGATGCAGCTCCCAGGCATTATCCAAGGGGCAGATCACGTCATAGCGACCGTGAATGATCACAGCCGGAAGGTGAGCGATCTTGTGCACGTCACGGATGAGTTGGTCCGGCTCCAGGAAGGCGTTGTTGATGAAATAGTGGGTTTCGATACGGGCGATCGACAGCGCGCGCTGCGGCTCGGAAAAGCGGTCGACCACCAGCGGATTGGGCCGCAGGGTAGCCGTGCGCCCTTCCCAGATGGACCAAGCCTTGGCGGCATGCATCTGGGCGATCTGGTCGCTGCCGGTGAGGCGCTTGTGGAAGGCCTTGAGCAAGTCGCCGCGCTCTTCGTGCGGGATAGGCGCAAGGTAATCCTGCCAGTAATCCGGGAACATGCGGTTGGCGCCGTTCTGGTAGAACCACTGGAACTCCTGAGGGCGGCACAGGAAAATGCCGCGCAGGATCAGCCCGTGCACACGCTCCGGATGGGCTTGAGCGTAGGCCAGCGCGAGGGTAGACCCCCAGGAACCACCGAACAGCACCCACTTGTCGATGCCCAGGTGCTCACGAATGCGCTCGATGTCACGCACCAGGTCCCAGGTTGTGTTGTTTTCGAGGCTGGCGTGCGGCGTGGAGCGGCCACACCCACGCTGGTCGAAGGTGACGATACGGTACAGGTTGGGATCGAAATAGCAGCGGCTTGCCGCATCGCAGCCGGCGCCCGGGCCACCATGGATGAACAGTACCGGCAGACCCTCAGGGGAACCGCTCTCGTCGACGTACAGCACATGCGGTTCATCCACGGCGAGATCGTGCCGTGCATAGGGTTTGATCTGCGGATACAGGGTCAGCATCTGGCGCTCCGTAAGGGTTTGATCAGCCGTGGGCCATCATAAACCTGAAACGGCTGTATGTGCTCGTCTAAACGCTTCGGCGGTTGTTCTGCCCCTTGGTTCGCCGGCAGTGCCGGCTCCTACGTGCGCGGGTAGGTTTCCCGCCCCCAGGCCAGCGCGGTTTCCAGCAGCCGGCGCAGCACAGCGCGGGTGGGCTCGGCCAGGTCAGGGCGATAATCGAATGGCGGCTGCTCATTCATATAGGTCGCCTGGCCCAGTTCCAGCTGAACAGCATGGATGTCGTTTGCCGGCGCACCGTAGTGGCGGGTGATGTGCCCTCCCTTGAAACGGCCATTGAGCACATGTGTATAGCCCGCCGCTTGAGCACATGCCTGCTCAAGCCGCGAGGCCAGCTCCGGGGCGCAGCTGGCGTTGTTGAAAGTGCCAAGGTTGAAGTCCGGCAGCTTGCCGTCGAACAACCGGGGCACATGGGAGCAGATGGAATGCGCATCCCACAACAACGCATAGCCATGAACCTCCCGCAAGCGGGCCAGCTCCTGGGCGATCCGCTGGTGGTAAGGGCGCCACACCTCCTCCAGATAACGTGCGCGTTCTTCGGCAGAGGGCGCCCGGCCCGGCTGGAACAACGGTGTGCCATCGAACAAGGTGTCGGGGTAAAGCCCAGTAGTAGCACCGGCATAGAGCGGCTTGTCGTCGTCCGGGCGGTTCAGGTCGATCACGAACCTGGAGTATTCGGCTACCAGCACGCTTGCCCCTAGCTCACCGGCAAAATCGTACAGCCGCGGAATATGCCAGTCGGTATCCGGCAAGCTGCGCGCGGGCTCTGCCAGGCCCTGGTCCACCGCCGGCGCAAGGCGTAGGCCGGCATGGGGCACGCTGATCAGCAGCGGCACGCTGCCCTGTGTGAAGGTGTAGGTGTCGTTCATCTGCGTTCCTGCGTGAAGGTGAGTTCCGCGCCATGGCGGATGATGCGTTTATCCAGGTCCCCGCCCAGCCAATAGGCCAGGTCCGCCGGGCGCTCGATGTCCCAGGCCACGAAGTCGGCGACCTTGCCCGGTTCCAGAGAGCCGTGGCTACCACCCAGGCCCAGCGCCCGCGCGGCGTGCAGGGTTACGCCGGCCAGCGCCTGTTCGGGTGTGAGGCGGAACAACGTGCAGGCCATGTTCATCATCAGCCGCAACGAAAGCGTGGGCGATGTGCCGGGGTTGCTGTCGGTGGAAATGGCGATCGCCACTCCGTGATCGTGCAATGCCTGCATCGGTGGCAATTGAGTTTCCCGAAGGAAGTAGAAAGCGCCGGGCAACAATACGGCCACTGTGCCTGCCGCAGCCATGGCCGCGGCATCCGCTTCGGTCATGAACTCCAGGTGGTCCGCCGACAGGGCCTGGTACCGCGCCGCCAGGCTCGAGCCTCCCAGCGAGGACAGTTGTTCGGCATGCAGTTTCACCGGCAAGCCCAGCCGCGCGGCCGTCTGGAACACCTGCTCGACCTGCGCTGGGGAAAACGCCAGGTACTCGCAGAACGCATCCACGGCGTCCACCAGGCCCTCGCTCGCCAGCGCAGGCAGCAACTCATTACACACGTAGCCGATGTAGCCTTCGGCGTTGCCTTTGTACTCCTCCGGCACCGAATGGGCGGCAAGGCAAGTGGCGCGTGTGGTGACGGGCAACTCAGCGCCCAGGCGTCGAATCACACGCAGCATCTTGCGCTCGCTGGCCAGGTCCAGGCCGTAGCCAGACTTGATCTCCACCGTGGTCACGCCTTCCCGTTGAAGGCAGGCCAGACGGCGGCGGGCGCTGTCGAACAACGCTTCTTCGCTGGCCGCCCTGGTAGCCCGCACGGTGTTGGCGATCCCGCCACCGCTGGCGGCAATCTCGGCGTAGCTCACGCCCTGCAAGCGCTGCTCGAACTCACCGCTGCGATTGCCGCCGTATACCAGGTGGGTATGGCAATCCACAAAGCCCGGCGTTACCCAGCGCCCTTGCAGGTCGACCAGTTCGGCGGCAGCCTCACGCGGCGCATTGGTGTGGGGCCCGATCCACTGGATCAACCCGCCGTCGGTGAGGATGGCGGCATCTTCGATAATCGAATAGCGGCCCTCGGCAAGGGTCGCTGCATGGCAGTTGTGCCAAAGGGTTGGCATATCAATCTCCAATCTCGCGCACACGGCGCTGAACAAATCGGCTGACGTACTCGTCGGCGGGGTGCTGCAGAATGTGTTGTGGCGCGCCGACCTGAACCAACCGGCCATCGCGCAGGATGGCAATCCGGTCGCCCAGGCGCAGCGCTTCGTCCAGGTCATGGGTGATGAACACGATGGTTTTGCGCAGGCGCGCCTGCAGGTCCCGCAGTTGCTCCTGCAGGTCGCTGCGAATCAGCGGGTCCAGGGCGCTGAAGGCCTCGTCCAGCAGCAGGATGGGCGTATCGGTGGCCAGCGCCCTGGCCAGGCCCACGCGCTGGCGCATGCCGCCAGACAGCTGTTCGGGCCAGTGGTCGGCGTAACCGTCCAGCCCAACCTGGCCGATCCAGTGCCGCGCACGTTCACGGCTTTCACCTGGCGAATCGCCCCGTAAACGAAGCCCGTAGGCCACGTTGTCCAGCACGTTCTTGTGGGGGAACAGGCCGAAGCTCTGGAACACCATACTGATGTCGCGCCGGCGGAACTCACGCAGGCGGCCGGGCCCGTAGCCCAGCACGTTTTCCCCCTTGACGATCACTTCCCCGCGGGACGGATCGATCAATCGGTTCAGGTGCCGCACCAGCGTGGACTTGCCCGAGCCGGACAGGCCCATGATCACGAACACTTCGCCGGCCTCGATGCTCAGAGAGACATCCGCCACGCCTACCACGCAGCCGGTTTCGCTGAGAATTCGGCTTTTTTCCGCGCCTTGATCCAGCAATGTGAGGGCGCGCTCGGGATGTCGCCCGAACACCTTGGTCACGTGACGCAGCTCGATCGCGCTCATTTGCCAGCCCTCCGCCGAGGCTGCCCATACGCCTGGGTGATGCGGTCGATCACGATCGCCAGCGCGACGATGGCAAGGCCGGCTTCCAGGCCCTTGCCTACGTTCAGCGTCTGGATGCCTGCCAGCACATCTTCGCCCAGCCCGCGTGCGCCAATCATGGAAGCGATCACCACCATCGACAGCGCCATCATGGTGGTCTGGTTGATACCCGCCATGATGCTGGGCAACGCCAGCGGCAACTGCACCCCGATCAACTGCTGCCAAGGGCTGGCACCGAAGGCGTTGGCCGCTTCCATGATTTCCCGATCCACCTGCCGTATACCCAGGTCGGTAAGGCGAATCACCGGCGCAATGGCGTACACCACCGTGGCGAAGATTGCCGGCACCTTGCCCAGGCCGAACAGCATCAGCACGGGGATCAGGTACACAAAGCTCGGCAGCGTTTGCATCACGTCGAGCAAGGGCAGCAATACCGCGCGCAAACGGCGTGAACGGGCGGCAAACATCCCTAGCGGAACCCCGGCGAGAACAGCCAGAACGGTGGCGACCAGCACCAGGGCAAGGGTTTGCAGCAGTTTGTCCCACAGCCCCACCGCACCCACCAGAAACAGCAGCCCCACCATGAGACCAGCCACGTACCAGCGGCGGCTCGCATGCCAGGCCAACGCACCTACGATGATCAGCAACAACCACCAGGGTGTGGCACGCAGCAGGCTTTCGAGCCCTACCAACACGGCCAGCAAGGAATCGGATACCTGCCGAAGGGTGTCGCCATAACGGCCGACCAATTGGTCGACCCAGGCATTCACCCCATCGGCGATGGAAAACGTAAGGCTGTCGGGGAACATAGGCAGTGCTCATCTTGGTGTTATCACCAGCCTAGGACACCCAACGTAGCGCAGCGGCTCAAACCGCACGTGCCTGGCTGAAACCTTGACCCGTGCCGGGTTCGCTATCAGCCGGCAGCACCAGTTGCGCCGGCACTGGCCGAGGCCAGCGACGGGCCGCCCAGTAGTACACCACCGCCGGCAGCACCAGGCCGATGATCCAGGAAATATCGGTGTCTCCCAACGGCTCAACCAAAGGCCCGGTATAGAAGTGTGTGGAAATGAAAGGCATCTGGACCGCCACGCCAAGTACGTACACGGCGATGCCCACAATGTTCCACGCGCCATAACGCCCAGCCGGATCGTTCAGCGCGGGCAGGTCATAGCGCTCTTTGCTGATGCAGTAGTAGTCCACAAGGTTGATGGCGCTCCAGGGGGTAAAGAACGCCAGCAGGAAGAGAATGAAGGCCGAGAAGTCCTTGAGGAAGGAATCCTTGCCCAGCAGCGCCAGGCTGGTAGAGATCACCACCATCGCCACGATGCACAGGAGGCGGGTGGTTGCGCCGATGCGCCGCTGGCCGGACACGCCGGTGAAAATGGTCGCCATCGACATGAAGCTGCCGTAGGCATTGAGGATGGTGATGGTGAGCTTGCCGAACGCGATGCTGAAGTACAGCGCCGCGGCCACCGCGCCGGTGCCGCCCAGGCCCACGATGAAGGCAACCTCATGATGCGCGAAACCCTTGCCCGCCAACGCGGCGGCGAACACCCCGAACACCATGGCGGCTTGAGCGCCGATTACCGAACCCAGGCCCACGGCCCAGAATGTTCCGCTCATGGAAGTAGACCGCGGCAAGTAGCGTGAATAGTCCGCTACATAGGGGCCGAACGCGATCTGCCAAGAGGCCGACAACGACACCGCCAACAAGAAGCTGCTCAGGGAAAAATGCTTGTTGGCCAGCAGCGCCGAAATGTCGTTGCCTGCCAGCAAGGCGTAGAACAGGTAAGCGAACGCCAGCACACCCAACACACTGGCCACTCGGCCCACCAGGTGAATCACCCGGTAGCCGAATACCGTGAACAGCACGATGATCACCGCGAACACACAGATGCCTTGCCAGTCTGCCAGGCCCGCCAGTTGCGCCACGGCCTGCCCGGCCAGCACCGAACCGCTGGCCGAGAAGCCGATGTACATCAGGCACACCAGCACCAACGGGATTACCGCCCCGTATACCCCGAACTGTACGCGGCTGGAGATCATCTGCGGCAACCCGAGGCGCGGGCCTTGGGCGGCGTGCAACGCCATTACCGCGCCGCCGAGCAATTGCCCCAGCAGCAGGCCCACCAGCGACCAGAACACATCACCCCCCAACACCACTGCCAGCGCGCCGGTCACGATCGCGGTGATCTGCAGGTTGGCGCTCAGCCACAGGCTGAACTGGCTACCCAGCCGGCCATGGCGCTCGGCGTCTGGTATGTAGTCGATGGAGCGCCGTTCGATCAACGGGGTGTTTGCAAGGTCTCGCGTATCTACCGGCATACCAGATCTCCAAGCGTTGGGGGATGTTCCAGAGGGTGGTCAGTTGTGGTCGATCATCGGCAGGTTCAGGCCCTGTTCACGGGCGCACTCGATGGCAATCGGGTAACCGGCGTCGGCATGGCGCATTACCCCGGTGGCCGGGTCGTTATGCAGCACGCGGGCGATGCGCTCGGCGGCTTCGTCGGTGCCGTCGCACACGATCACCATCCCCGAATGCTGCGAGAAGCCCATGCCTACGCCGCCGCCGTGGTGCAGCGATACCCAGGTGGCGCCGCTCGCGGTATTCAACAGGGCGTTGAGCAATGGCCAGTCGGAAACGGCATCGGAGCCATCGCGCATGGCCTCGGTTTCCCGGTTGGGGCTGGCCACGGAGCCGGAGTCCAGGTGATCGCGGCCAATCACGACAGGCGCGGACAGCTCACCGCTGCGCACCATTTCGTTGAAGGCCAGGCCCAGCTTCGCTCGCTGCCCCAGGCCTACCCAGCAAATGCGTGCCGGCAAGCCCTGGAAGCTGATGCGTTCGCGGGCCATGTCCAGCCAGTTGTGCAGGTGGGCATCGTCCGGGATGAGTTCCTTGACCTTGGCGTCCGTCTTGTAGATGTCCTGCGGGTCGCCCGAGAGTGCAACCCAGCGGAAAGGGCCTACGCCGCGGCAGAACAGCGGGCGGATATACGCCGGCACGAAGCCCGGGAAGTCGAAGGCATTTTCCACGCCCTCTTCCTTGGCCATCTGGCGGATGTTGTTGCCATAGTCGAACGTGGGAACGCCCATCTGCTGGAACGCCAGCATGGCGCGTACGTGGTCGGCCATGGACTGGCGCGCGGCTTTCACCACCACGGCAGGCTCTTGCAGGGCGCGGCTGCGGTAGGTTTCCCAGGTCCAGCCTTTAGGCAGGTAGCCGTTGAGCGGGTCGTGAGCGCTGGTCTGGTCGGTGACCATGTCGGGGCGCACACCGCGACGTACCAGCTCTGGCAGGATGTCCGCGGCATTACCGCACAGCGCGATGGACACGGCACGGCCTTCACCGGTGTAACGCTGGATGCGGGCCAGCGCGTCGTCCAGGTCATCGGCCTGCTCGTCCACATAGCGGGTTTTGAGGCGGAAGTCGATCCGGCTCTGCTGGCACTCGATGTTCAGCGAGCAGGCGCCGGCCAGGGTAGCCGCCAGTGGCTGCGCGCCACCCATGCCGCCAAGGCCTGCGGTAAGCACCCATTTGCCAGTGAGGTTGCCGCCATAGTGCTGGCGCCCAGCTTCCACGAAGGTTTCGTAGGTGCCCTGCACGATGCCTTGGCTACCGATGTAGATCCAGCTGCCTGCGGTCATCTGGCCATACATGGCCAGGCCCTTTGCATCCAGTTCGTTGAAGTGCTCCCAATTCGCCCAATGCGGCACCAGGTTGGAGTTCGCAATCAGCACGCGCGGGGCGTTGGCGTGGGTCTTGAACACCCCTACCGGCTTGCCCGATTGCACCAGCAGCGTTTCGTCGGCTTCGAGGTTGGTCAGGCTTTCCACGATGCGGTCGTAGCACTCCCAGTTACGCGCGGCACGGCCAATGCCGCCGTACACCACCAGTTCCTTGGGGTTCTCGGCCACTTCGGGGTCGAGGTTGTTCATCAGCATGCGCAGCGGGGCTTCGGTCAGCCAGCTCTTGGCGGTGAGTTGGGTGCCACGGGGCGCGCGGATGTTTACGTCACGGAAGGTGGTCATCGGGTGGTCCTCTGAATGGGAACGGTTGTTTCGTCCGCACACATATTTACTTGTATGTACAAGCATATGCAATCAGGAGGCCAAAGTTATTCAACGCCCGTTAGTAAAGGGTTTGATAATTTTCAGCAGATGGAAGACGCGCCGAAAGGGCGCAGCGCCAACGCGACGCGCACCTCGAGCGAACATAAACGCAGCGGTAATCAGCGAGCCGAGAGGGCGATAACGCAGCAGTGGCCGGTTACTTGGGCAGTAGGGGAAGGAGGCAGCACGAGCGTGTCGTGGCGCTGGAGCACAGCGGTGTTACCCCCCACCTCAACCTGGGCCCGTGACCCGGCGGCGAAAACGATAAGGGTCTTGCCCGGTTCATTCAGCTGCAACGGTGCGTTGCTATTGAGCCATTGCAATCGGGCAGTAAAACGCACGGGCGAATAGATCAAGTTGAAATCCCGGATAGGCCCGTTGATGAGCTCGCAGCTCACCCCGCTGTCACCGGAAAACGCGAACGGCTCAAACGCCCGCAGCACACCCGAGCTGGCGCCGTCCACTTGCAGCCGCATACCTTCGCCTTCCAGCACCGTGATGATCCGTTCGTAGCCGGCGAAGGTCGAGAACGGGCCGCCCTGCTCGATATCAGCGATGGACAGGCGCCAGCCGAAGCCGTCCAGGCCCTCGCCATGATCGCGGCAGATTTCCCGCGTGCTGCCGCCGCCGTTCTTCCACGGCGTTCGAACGTAGTCAGCGGCGCGCAGCAGCCTCATTTGGTGAAGCGCCCTTCAAGGCGATGGCGGGAGCCGGGATGGATCAAACGGGCCGCCGTCACAGCCTCGCGGCCTGACCAGGTGCGGCGGCGGATCAACAGGCAGGGCTCGCTCGGGTCAATCTGCAACAGTTGGCAGGATTGCTCGTCGGCAAGGATCGCCTCCACCACGTGCTCGCCTTCAGTCAGCGGGGCAACGCGGTTAAGGTAGGCGTAGGGGGTTTCGCGGGTGAAGTCTTGCTCAAGATAGTCCGGCGCCACCTGGGCATTCACGTAGCGGTCTTCGATCTGCACCGGTACGTCGTTCTCGTAATGCACGATGATGGAATGAAATACCCGCTGCCCTTCTCGTACATCCAGTGCCACGGCCCGGGTGGCACCTGCAATTTCCTCGACCAGTTTTACTACCAGGCAGCGGTGACGATGCCCGCGGGCGGCGATTTCATCGGCAATGTTATGTACTTCGAACAGTGCCGACTGGGTCTTGGGCTCTGCCACAAAGGTACCCACGCCCTGCATACGCACCAGCAAGCCTTCGGCGGTGAGTTCACGCAGGGCACGGTTGATGGTCATGCGGCTGAAGCCGAGCTGGCTCACCAGTTCGCTTTCGGAAGGCACACGGTAATGGGGCGGCCAGGTGCCGTTCTGGATCTGCTGGGTGATCATCTGCTTGACCCGCGCGTAAAGGGGCGCGGGGCTTTCGCCCAGCTGGTCAGCCAAGGAAGAAACAACGGGCGGCATGGGCACGAGGGGCACCTGTAAAGGGTAAACGGGCATAGCTTGCCGGAGTTTACCCGGCACGCAAACAGCTGTATATGTATATACAACCAAAGCCCGGAGAGATTCCCAATGCCTGCCTATTTCGCCGACCGCGCCCTGCTCCCCGACGGTTGGGCACAGGCGGTACGCCTGGAGGTGAACGCCCTGGGCACAATCACGGCAGTGCAAGCCAACGCCTCGGCCGAGGGCGCCGAACGCCTTGCGGGTGCCTTGCTGCCGGGCATGCCGAACCTCCATTCCCATGCGTTCCAGCGGGCGATGGCTGGGCTGGCCGAGGTGGCCGGCAACCCGAACGACAGCTTCTGGACGTGGCGGGAATTGATGTACCGGCTGGTGGGAAAAATCAGCCCGGACGACCTGGAAACCATCGCTACGCAGCTGTACATCGAAATGCTCAAGGCCGGCTACACCTCGGTGGCCGAGTTCCACTACCTGCACCATAACCCTGATGGCACGGCTTATAGCGACCCTGCGGAAATGGCCCTGCGCATCAGCCGTGCCGCTGCCACTGCGGGTATCGGCCTTACCCTGCTGCCGGTGCTGTACAGCCATAGTGGGTTTGGTGGCCAGGCACCCAACGCAGGGCAGCGCCGTTTTATCCACAGCACCGACGCCTACCTCGCCTTGCAGCAGCGGCTTGCCGCCGCATTGGCAGAGCAGCCCGAGCAGCAGTTGGGCATCTGTTTCCATTCGTTGAGAGCCGTTACGCCCGGGCAGATCGAGCAGGTGCTTGCGGCTGGCCTGACTGCGGCGCCTGTGCACATTCATATCGCAGAACAGCAAAAGGAAGTGGACGATTGCCTGGCATGGAGTGGCAGCCGGCCTCTGCAGTGGCTGTTCGACCATGTGCCTGTTGACCCGCGCTGGTGCCTGGTGCACGCCACCCATGCCAACCCCGATGAGGTTGAGCGCATGGCAGCGAGCGGCGCGGTGGCAGGTTTGTGCCTCACCACCGAAGCGAACCTGGGGGATGGCCTGTTCCCTGCGGTTGAGTATTTTGCTGCTGGCGGCCGCTGGGGAATCGGCTCGGACAGCCACGTATCACTGAGCGTGGTGGAAGAGTTGCGCTGGCTGGAATATGGCCAGCGCCTGCGCGATCAACGCCGTAATCGCCTGCACGGCCCGCGCTCGCCGCAAGTCGGCCAGGCGCTGTATCAGGGTGCACTCGCTGGCGGCGCCCAGGCGTTGGGGCAGCCGGTGGGCAGATTGGAGCCCGGCGCGCGCGCGGATTGGCTGCTGCTGGACCCGCAAGACCCTTACCTCGCCACCGCCACCGACGACGCCCTGCTTGGCCGCTGGCTGTTTGCCGGTGGCGACCGCCAAGTGCGCGACGTGATGGTGGGAGGAAAATGGCGAGTGCGCGCTGGCCAGCACCCGGGCGAGGCGCAAAGCCTGCCCGCGTTTACTCGAACGCTACAGGCCGTGCTGGCCTGACGTCTTAGTCCGCCGCGCGCCAGATGAGCCTGGAGGTGTCATAGCCCTGCTGGCGCGCCCGGGTCAGCAGCTGCTGCTTCACGTCTTCACTCACCGTTGGCGTGCGAGACAGCAGCCAGAGGAATTTACGGTCAGGCGTGCCCACGATCACGTGGCTATAGGCATTATCCAGATCGACGATCCAGTAATCGCCCTTGGCCAGGCCTGGCGCCAGTTTCGAGAACCAGTTGTCGAACACTACCCAGAGCTTGTCGGTCTCGCCCGGAACCTGCGGCGTAGCGGTGCCATGGGCTTCTTGCCAGCTGCCATCGGCAATCTTGCAGCGGTTGAGCACATCCACATTGCCGTCAGGCTTGAGGGCATAGTGCGCCTCGGATTGCACGCACTTGCGCTGGAAGAACATGGGCAGGCGGGCCAGCTCATACCAAGTACCCTGATAACGCTTGAGGTCTACCTTGCCGACAGTTTTTGGTGCCACGTCGCCAGTGCCCGCGTTACTGCAAGCCGCCAGCAGGCCGATGCCGACACACAACGCCAACAGCCCAGCCGCGCGGGGCCAGAAGGTGCTTCGCCGAGGGTTAGCCATGTCCAATGCTCCTGATCTATAGAGGCTTATTCTGCCAGCGCTGACGGTTCCAGCGCTTGCACCTTGCGTTCCAGCGCCAGGCGCAGCGGCGGGTCGATTACGCCGGCATCCGACAGCGCTGCCATATAGCCCAACGCCATACCGGTCATCAGCACCGTTTCCGGCCCCTTCGCCGCGCGGGTAATGGCCGCGATACGCCGGTCGATGGCGCGCCCGATCTTCTCGGGCAGGTCCTGTTCAGTCATTGCCATGGGGTTCCTGATCACTCGATCGGGGTTGGACGGTCCGGCTGGAGAGAGGTTCCGGGCACCAGGCGCATGCACACGTATTGCAGGGCGCAGGGCCCCGCTATCTGGGCTCATCCGCGAAGCGGTTTATTTCCGCTGTGCGGGGCTGAGTTTGCACCCGGTTACACCGTACAATCCGCGCCCGAACCCCCCTCGCACCTGCTTCGAGCACTCTTCGCAATGAGCAATAACATGAAATTCAGCCACAAGATCCTGCTGGTTGCAGGATTGATCGTGGCGCTGGCGTTTGCCTGTTTCACCCTGTTCAACGATTACCGTCAGCGCCAGACGTTGCGAGCGCAAACCGAAACATCATTGGCACAGCTGGGGGCGCTCACCGCCAGCAACGTGCAAACGTGGCTCACCGGCCGCATGCAACTGGTCGAATCCATGGCCCAACAAGTCTCGGTGGCTGACGGCAACCCGCAAAGCCTGCCAGCGATCGTTGGCCTGCCGGTGTACCCGGCCAACTTCCAGCTCAGCTACTTTGGTGGGCGTGACGGCTTGATGTTCTCGGTGCCTGCCGGCAACCGTGCAGCTGATTACGACCCGCGCGCGCGAGGCTGGTACAAGGCTGCCGACAACGCCGGGCAAACCATCGTCACCGAGCCCTACATTGCGGCCTCCTCGGGCAAGCTGGTGGTCACTGTCGCTTCCCCTGTCCAGCGTGGCAGCGAGCGCCTCGGCGTGGCCGGTGCCGATATCGACCTGGGTCAGGTGAGCGACATCATCAACTCGCTGAATTTCGGTGGCCATGGCTTGGCATTCATCGTGAGTGGGCAAGGCAAGATACTGATTCACCCCAATGCCAGCCTTGCGCTCAAAACCTTGGCCGACGCTTATCCACAGGGCGCGCCTGCTATCAGCGGCGGCTTGAAAGAAGTGCAGGCGGACGGCGAAGAGCAATACATCACGTTCACCCGGCTCAAGGGCGTGCCTTCAGCAGACTGGTACATCGCAACGGTGCTGGACAAGTCCGCGGCGCTTGCCATGTTGGGTGAATTCCGCGCCTCGGCCCTGGTAGCCATGGTTATCGCTGTGGTGGCGATCATCGCTTTGCTGGGCCTGCTGATTCGCGTGCTGATGGCACCGTTGCATGTGATGAACCGTGCGCTACAGGACATTGCTGCTGGCGAAGGCGACCTTACCCGCCGCCTCACCATCCATGGCCGTGATGAGTTCGGCACCCTGGGCGAGTCGTTCAACCGTTTCGTCGAGCGTATCCATGAGTCCATCCGCGAAGTGGCATCGGCCACTGCCCAGGTGAACCAGGTGGCACTGCGAGTGGTGGAAACCTCCAACGCGTCGATGCTGAACTCCGACCAGCAAGCCGGGCGAACCGGTAGCGTGGCTGCCGCCATCAACGAACTGGGTGCTGCCGCTCAGGAAATCGCCCACAACGCTGCCCTCGCCTCGCAGCATTCCAGCGAAGCCCGTGGCCTGGCGGACCAGGGCCAGCAGGTGGTGCACAAAACCATCGGCGCGCTTGGGCAGTTGTCGGCAAACATCAGCAATTCTTGCGGGAACATCGAAACCCTCAATGCCAACACCGTCAACATCGGGCAAATCCTTGAGGTGATCAGCGGCATTTCACAGCAGACCAACCTGCTGGCGCTGAACGCAGCCATCGAAGCCGCGCGTGCCGGGGAAGCGGGCCGGGGCTTCGCGGTGGTGGCCGATGAAGTACGCAACCTGGCGCATCGCACTCAGGAGTCCGCACAGCAAGTGCAGGCCATCATCGAGGAATTGCAGCAGGGCGCGCGGCAGGCCGTAGACATCATGACCGAGAGCCAGCGGCAGAGTGAAGCAAGCGTAGAGGTGGCCAACCAGGCAGGGGACCGGCTGAACAGCGTTACCCAACGCATCGGCGAGATCGACGGCATGAACCAGTCAGTCGCTACCGCCACCGAAGAGCAGACCGCTGTAGTGGAGGCCATCAACCGGGACATTACCGAGATCAACCTGTTGAATCAGGAGGGGGTAGAGAACTTGCAATCCACCCTGAACGCCTGCGGTGACCTGGAAAGCCAGGTCAGCCGCCTGAAGCAGCTGGTGGGCAGCTTCAGGATCTGACCTGCGATAGAACGCCCGCCCCGACCGGAGCGGGCGTATTGGTTACTGGTGGTAACCGGTCACGCGCTCGACTTCTTCCTTCGAGCCCAGGAACACCGCCACGCGCTGGTGCAGGCCTTCTGGCTGAATATCGAGAATGCGCTGGCGGCCATCGGTGGAGGCGCCACCCGCCTGTTCAATCAGGAAGGACATGGGGTTGGCTTCGTACATCAGGCGCAGCTTGCCTGGCTTGGAAGGCTCGCGATCATCGCGCGGGTACATGAACACGCCCCCACGGGTAAGGATACGGTGCACGTCCGCCACCATGGAGGCGATCCAGCGCATGTTGTAGTTCTTGCCCAGCGGGCCGTCCTGGCCGGTCAGCAACTCGTCCACGTAGCGTTTCACGGGCGCTTCCCAGTGGCGCTGGTTGGACATGTTGATGGCGAATTCCGCGGTGGTCTGCGGCACCTGGATGTCTTCATGGGTAAGCACGAAGCTGCCCAGTTCGCGGTCCAGCGTAAAGCCGATCACACCGTTGCCCAAGGTGAGCACCAGCATGGTTTGCGGGCCGTAGATCGCGTAGCCAGCGGCAACCTGTTGGGTACCGGGCTGCAGGAAGGCTTGCTCGTTGAGAGCGTCGTTCTGGCTCAGGTACTGATCCGGGCAACGCAGAACGGAGAAGATGGTGCCAACCGAGACGTTAACGTCGATGTTGGAGGAGCCGTCGAGCGGGTCGAAGACCAGCAGGTAGGCGCCCTTGGGGTATTTGCCGGGGATCTGGTAGGCATTGTCCATTTCCTCGGACGCCATGCCGGCCAGGTGGCCGCCCCATTCGTTGGCTTCGAGCAGGATTTCGTTGGACAGCACGTCCAGCTTCTTCTGCACTTCGCCCTGTACGTTTTCCGTACCCATGCTACCCAGCACCCCGCCAAGGGCGCCTTTCTGTACCTGATGGGCAATGGCCTTGCACGCGCGGGCGACGACCTCGATGAGGAAGCGCAGATCGGCAGGGGTGTTGTTGCTTCGCGTCTGCTCGATCAAGTAGCGACTCAGGGTAACGGGCGACATGGACAAGCTCCGGTTCCGGGGAGAGGGATAAAACCCGCGCAGTTTACAGGGCGAAAGCAAACCAGGGCTATGTACGGAATATAACAACGTCCCGTGCATAGCCTGATACGCCATCGGCGCGACTGCCCTCAGACCCCGACGAACCGGCTGAGTTCATCGAACAGCAAGCCCTCATTCGCGAGCTCCGCCTGCAGCTACGCCGGATGGCCGGCCCCCCGTCTCCCACAGAGGTAGGCATCAAGACCGGGCAGAACCCGGGAGATTACAACGCCTTCCAGATCTCCTTGGCGTACTCGCGGATTGTACGGTCCGAGGAGAACCAGCCCATGCGGGAGGTATTGAGGATCGCCGAGCGCCACCATTGTTTCGGGTGCCGCCACAGCTCTTCCACTTTCATTTGCGCCGCCCAGTAGGACTCGAAGTCTGCGCAGACCAGGAAGTTGTCGTAGCTGAGCAGGCTATCCACCAGGCCCGCGTAGCGTGACGGATCATCCGGGGAGAACACCCCGCCGCGGATCGCCTGGAGCACATCATTGAGCCGGTGCGAATTGGCCACTTCCTGATGGGCACTGTGATCGCCGCTGTGTTTGCGGGCTTCCACTTCGTCTGCCTTGAGGCCGAAGATGAACATGTGCTCTGCGCCCACATGATCACACATCTCCACGTTCGCTCCGTCCATGGTGCCGATGGTCAGCGCCCCGTTGAGCCCGAACTTCATGTTGCTGGTCCCGGAGGCTTCATACCCTGCGGTAGAGATCTGCTCGGACAGGTCCGCCGCCGGAATGATGCTTTCGGCCAGGCTCACGTTGTAGTTAGGCAGGAACGCTACCTTCAACAGGCCACGTACCGTGGGATCGTTGTTGATGGTACGGGCAATGTCGTTGGCGAGCTTGATGATCAGCTTGGCCTGGTGATAACTGGCTGCGGCCTTGCCGGCAAAGATCTTGACCCGTGGCACCCAGGGTTTTTCCGGGGTGGCGCGAATGGCCTGGTACAGCGCAACGGTATGCAGCAGGTTGAGCAACTGCCGCTTGTACTCATGGATACGTTTGACCTGCACGTCGAACAGCGCTTTGGGGTCTACCGCCACGCCCAGCCGGTCCTGAATGATCCGCGCCAGCGCCTCTTTGCTGTGCAGCCGCTGCTCGGCGAAGCGGCGCTGGAACAGCGCGTCGTCCGCGAAAGGTTCCAGCCGCTTTAGGTTGCCTTCAGGATCGTCGAGTACGGCTTCGCCGAGCTTGTCTACCAGCATCGACGTCAGCTTGGGGTTGCTCTGGTACAACCAGCGGCGGAAGGTAATGCCATTGGTCTTGTTGTTGATGCGCTCCGGGTAGAGCTTGTTGAGATCGGAAAAGACCGTGCTGCGCATCAGGTCGGTATGCAGTGCCGACACGCCATTCACGCTATGCGAGCCCAGGAAGGCCAGGTTGCCCATGCGCACGCGGCGGCCGTGTTCTTCCTCGATGAGCGAAACCGTTCGCAGCAGGTTCACATCGTCGTTGCCCTTTGCGCGCAGGCCGTCGATGTGCTGAGCGTTGATCAGGTAAATGATCTGCATGTGCCGGGGCAGCATGCGCTCCATCAGCCCCACAGGCCAGGTTTCGAGCGCCTCTGGCAGCAAGGTGTGGTTGGTGTAGGACAGCGTATCGACGGTGACTTTCCAGGCTTCGTCCCAGCTCAGCTGATGGATGTCCACCAGCAGCCGCATCAGTTCGGCCACTGCAATCGAAGGGTGGGTATCGTTCATCTGGATGGAGGCATGCTCGCCCAGCGAATTCACCGTTCCGTGCATGTTCACATGGCGGCGCATCAGGTCCTGCAGCGAGGCAGACACGAAGAAGTATTCCTGACGCAGCCGAAGCTCCTGCCCTGCCTCTGTACTGTCGGCGGGGTACAGCACGCGAGAGATACTTTCGGCGCGGGCCACGTCCGCTACGGCGCCGAGGTGGTCGCCGGCGTTGAAACGTTCCAGGTGCAACTCCTCCATGGCGCGGGCACGCCACAGCCTCAAGGTGTTCACGCTCGCACCTTTCCAGCCGACCACTGGAGTGTCGTACGCCACTGCCCGTACGGTTTCGCCCGGGCGCCATACTTGCCGCGCGGTACCGTCGCTCTCTACCGTCGCCTCTACATGGCCGCCAAAGCTGATCGGGTAAATCACTTCAGGCCGCTCGAACTCCCAGGGGTTACCGAAATCCAGCCAGTTCTCGGTCTGTTCCTGTTGCCAGCCGTCGATGATTGCCTGGCGGAACAGCCCGTGCTCATAACGAATGCCATAGCCGTGCGCAGCCACGCCCAAGGTAGACATACTCTCCATGAAGCAGGCTGCCAGGCGCCCGAGGCCGCCGTTGCCCAATGCTGCGTCAGGCTCGAGCAAGCGGATCTTGTCGAGGTCCACGCCCAAGCCGTCCAACGCCTCACGCGCCACGTCCAGGATGCCCATGTTGCTCAAGCTGTCGACCAGCAAACGGCCGATCAAAAACTCAAGCGAGAGGTAATACACGCGCTTCTGCTGGCTGCGATAAATCTGCCGGGTGTGGTCCATCCAGTGATCGACCATATGGTCCCGGGCGGCAAGCGCAATGGCTTCGAACCAGTCGTGATCGAATGCATGTTCCGGGTCCTTGCCAACCGCGTAGGTCAGTTTGGCGAGTACAGCGGCACGAAATTCGTCCACGTCGACTTTGACTTTTCGGGTAAGCGGTTCCTGAGACATTTGAAGCCCTCAATGCGTAAAAAAACCTTCGCTGGTGCAATCAGCCTAGACCGTTCGACAGGGGGTGGTAGGCCGGGTTCGAGAAAACTCTTGGCAGAAATGGCACGAACGGCGATTGAACCTATGGCCAGTGCAGGTATCATCGCGCGCCCGATCCCATAGATACGCCACCATGAAACCCGCCTTGATTGCCGCCGCCGAGCTCGACCGCCTCGAAACCTGGCAGAAGTACGCCAGCCACATGTGTGGCGGCTGCATGTCGACCTGCTGCACCCTCCCGGTGGAAGTACGTATCAAGGACCTGATTCGTATTGGCGTGGTGGATGAGTTCGAGAAAGACGAACCCCCGAAGAACGTTGCCAAGCGTTTGCAGAAGGAAGGCATCGTCGATCGCTTCAATCAGAAAAGCGGCATCTTCACCCTGGCGCGGATGAGCAACGACGATTGTCTGTACCTGGATCGCAAAAGCCGCCTGTGCACTATCTATGACAAGCGGCCCGATACCTGCCGCAACCACCCGAAGATCGGCCCCCGCCCGGGCTATTGCGCCTACAAACCCAAGCCGCTGGCACGCTGAGAAACACCCTGAATAAATCCCCTCAACGCAGCGCTTCCTAAACGGCGGTGCAGGCGTCACCATTTCGCCTGTTCACACAGGCAGAATGTTATGGATATCCAATGGTGGTATTGGGCGGTTGCCGGCGTGGCTCTGGTATTGCTGGAGCTAGTGGTCACGTCGTTCTTCATTGTCTGGTTCGGTCTGGGCGCGCTGCTGGTTGCGTTCGTACTCTGGCTGGCCCCGGCCACGAGCGTCGGGGTGCAGGTACTGGTGTGGAGCGCCGCCTCGGTAGGGCTGGCCTTGCTTTGGTTCAAGGTATTCCGGGCTGGGGTTCAGCGGGGGCCGCAATGGTCCGCCGAAGACGCGTTGGGTGAAGTAGGCCTGCTTACCTTTTCCGTCACGCCCTTTCAACGCGGCAAGGTCCGCTTTCAAAAGCCGTTGATGGGTGCCGAGGAATGGCCATGTGTCGCCGACACCGAAATCCTCGCCGGGGAACGTGTGCGCGTACTCGCGGTGGAGGGAAACCTCGTACGCGTGGGCCCGAGCAGCGCTGGTTGAACGTTTTCATTTTGAGCAAGGAGGTTCCATGAACGCCGCATTTATCATTCCCTTCATTCTTCTCGTGTTCATTGTGGTCACCATCGCCAAGGGTGTGCGCCTGGTACCGCAGGGGCAGGAGTGGATCGTCGAGCGCCTGGGCCGCTACCGCGTTACCCTCAAACCCGGCCTGAACTTCCTGATCCCGTATATGGATACGGTCAGCTACAAGATGAGCACGAAGGACCTGATCCTCGATATTCAGCAGCAAGAGGTCATCACCCGGGACAATGCCGTGCTGCTCGCCAATGCACTGTGCTTTGCCAAAATCACCGACCCTACCAAGGCTGCCTACGGCATCGAGGACTACGACCAGGCTGTGCGCAGCCTTACCATGACCAGCCTGCGCTCGATCATCGGCGGGATGGACCTGGACGAAGCCCTGTCCTCACGGGACAAGATCAAGGCATTGCTGCGCGAGGCCATGTCCGAGCAAACCATCGACTGGGGCATTACCATCCGCTCGGTGGAAATCCAGGACATCAAACCGTCCGAGTCGATGCAGCGGGCAATGGAACTGCAAGCTGCAGCCGAACGGGAGCGCAAGGCAACCGTCACCCGCGCTGAAGGCGCGAAGACAGCAGCCATCCTGGAAGCGGAGGCCCGCCTGGAATCGGCCAAGCGCGACGGCGACGCCCAAGTCACCCTGGCCAACGCCTCGGCCCAGGCCATCGAACGGGTGAAAGCCGCTATCGGCAGCGATACCGGGCCGATGATTTACCTGCTGGGCGAGAAGTACATCAGTGCCATGGAAAAACTGGCGACCAGCAACAATGCCAAAACGATTGTGCTGCCGGCCGATATTCAGGACACCATCGGTGGGTTGATGGGGCGGGTGAAGCGCTAACGAACAGGATCGTCCCGAATACGCGGTGCCTGCTTCGCGAGCTCCGCCTTCGGCACGCCCGGCTCCCACAGGTTATGCGTCCCCTTGCCCAGCCCTCGTAGGAAGCGGGCATAGCCGAAGGCGGAGCTTGCGAATGAATACGCCCATGAAAAAGCCCGGCATTTGCCGGGCTTTTTCATTGCAAAGAACTTACTTCGAGGCGCGCTTACGCTCGTTCTCGTTCAGCACTTTCTTGCGCAGGCGGATCGACTTCGGCGTCACTTCAACCAGCTCATCGTCAGCGATGAATTCCAGAGCCTGTTCAAGGGTGAACTTGATTGGCGGAACCAGGGCGATGGTCTCGTCCTTGCCCGAAGCGCGCATGTTGTCGAGCTTCTTGCCCTTGGTGGGGTTGATCACCAGGTCGTTGTCACGGCTGTTGATGCCCGCCAGTTGGCCTTCGTAGATTTCCTGGCCAGGCTCGAGGAACAGCTTGCCGCGGTCCTGCAGAGTTTCCAGCGAGTAGGTCAGCGCCTTGCCGGTAGCCATGGAAACCAGTACGCCGTTCTGGCGGTTGGTAACATCGCCGGCTTTGATCGGGCCGTAGTGGCTGAAGGTACCGGTGAGGATACCGCTGCCGGAGGTCATGGTCAGGAAGCTGTTGCGGAAGCCGATCAGGCCACGCGCCGGGATGGTGTATTCCAGGCGGATGCGCCCTTTACCGTCCGGCACCATGTTGCTCAGGTCGCCCTTACGCAGGCCCATCTGTTCCATCACAGCACCCTGGTGCTGTTCTTCGATGTCGATGGTCACGCTTTCGTAGGGTTCCTGCTTCTCGCCATCCACTTCCTTGATAACCACTTCAGGGCGGGAGATAGCCAGTTCGAAGCCTTCGCGGCGCATGGTTTCGATCAGTACCGAGAGGTGCAGCTCACCACGGCCGGAGACCTTGAACTTGTCGGCGCTGTCGGTTTCTTCAACACGCAGGGCAACGTTGTGCAGCAGTTCTTTTTCCAGACGCTCCTTGATGTTGCGGCTGGTAACGAACTTGCCTTCCTTGCCGCAGAACGGCGAGTCGTTGACCTGGAAGGTCATGCTTACGGTCGGCTCGTCCACGCTCAGCGGCTTCATGGCCTCGACGTTCTGTGGATCGCACAGGGTGTCGGAGATGAACAGCTGGTCCATGCCGCTGATGCACACGATGTCGCCCGCTTCAGCGGTATCCACGTCAACGCGATGCAGGCCATGGTGGCCCATCAGCTTGAGGATACGGCCGTTACGCTTCTTGCCTTCGGCGTCGATGGCGACCACCGGGCTGTTGGCCTTGACGCGGCCGCGAGCGATGCGGCCGATGCCGATCACACCCAGGAAGCTGTTGTAGTCCAGTGCAGAGATCTGCATCTGGAACGGGCCTTCGAGGTCGACCTTAGGGGCCGGCACGTGTTTCACGATGGCCTCGAACAGCGGGTCCATGTTGTCGGACATGTCGTTGTAGTCCAGACCAGCGATACCGTTCAGGGCACTGGCGTAGACGATCGGGAAGTCCAGTTGCTCTTCGGTGGCACCCAGGTTGTCGAACAGGTCGAACATCAGGCTGGCGACTTTGTCCGGATCTGCACCCGGACGGTCGACCTTGTTGATGACCACGATCGGACGCAGGCCAGCGGCGAACGCTTTCTGGGTCACGAAACGGGTTTGTGGCATCGGGCCGTCCTGGGCATCGACCAGCAGCAGCACCGAGTCCACCATGGACATCACGCGCTCGACCTCACCGCCGAAGTCGGCGTGGCCGGGGGTGTCCACGATGTTGATGTCGTAGTCGTTCCACTTGACGGCGGTGTTCTTGGCCAGAATGGTAATGCCGCGCTCTTTTTCCTGGTCGTTGCTGTCCATCACGCGCTCGTCGTTCAGCTCCTTGCGGTCCAGGGTGCCGGACAGCTTCAAGAGCTTGTCGACCAGGGTGGTTTTACCATGGTCAACGTGGGCGATGATGGCGATGTTACGAAGCTTATCTCTCACAGGGTATATCTCGATGATGAATACGGTGGGGCCGGCTCAAGGCAGCGGCCGATCAAAACGCGCAATCACTGCGCGCGGTCGGGTGGGCGGTGGCGGCTCCAGCCGCCGAGGCCCCTCCTAGGCCGGGCGATAAACGCGCACATTGGCGTGCCCCTCGCTGAGCAGGTGATGAGCATGCAGCCTGCTCATGACACCTTTGTCGCAATACAACAGGTATTGCCGGGCAGGATCGAGATCCTTGAACCGGCTGTTCAACGCATAGAAAGGCAACGTACGAACTTCGACCCCTTCCAGGGCCAATGGGTCGTCTTCCTGGGCATCGGGGTGACGAATGTCGAGCACTATATGGCTGGCCAGGGCTTCGGCGACTTCTTCGATCTCCACCTGCTTGCCCAGCTCGTCGATCACATGGTCGATCGAGACGAGGCGCGCACGCTCCAGGGCGCTTTCCAGCACGGCCATGTCAAAGCGCTGCTCTTCGCGCTCGATGCGATAACCGCGCGCGCTGGTAGTCGGGTTCACCGAGATCACGCCGCAGTATTCTGGCATGTGCTTGGCGAAATCGGCGGTGCCGATCTCGACCGCGGTGTCGATGATGTCCTGCTTGTGAGTAGCAAGCAACGGCCGCAGGACAAGCGTAGGGGTAACCGAGTCGATCACTGCCAGGTTGGTCAGCGTCTGGCTGGACACCTGGGAAATCGCCTCCCCGGTGACCAGCGCGTCGATTTCGAGGCGCTCGGCCATGCGGCTGGCGGCACGCAGCATCATCCGCTTGAGGATAACGCCCATCTGGCTGTCGTCCACCTTGGCGAGGATTTCGCCTACCACCTCTTCGAAGGGCACGCTGATGAACAGCACCCGATGGGAGCTGCCGTACTTCTTCCACAGGTAATGGGCGACTTCCATCACACCCAGTTCGTGGGCGCGGCCACCGAGGTTGAAGAAGCAGAAGTGGGTCATCAACCCGCGGCGCATCATCTGATAGGCCGCCACGGTGGAGTCGAACCCGCCGGACATCAGCACAAGGGTTTGCTCCAGCGCGCCCAATGGATAGCCGCCGATGCCCTTATGCTGGTTGTGGATAACGAACAGGCGCTTGTCGCGGATTTCCATCCGCACCACAACCTCAGGGTGCTTGAGGTCGATACCGGCCGCGCCGCATTGCTGGCGCAACTGGCTGCCAACGTAGCGGTCAACGTCCATGGAAGTGAAATCGTGTCGGCCCCCGCGCTTGCAGCGCACGGAAAAGCGCTTGCCGGGCAGCAGGTGACCGAAGTGGGCCTTGCACTTGGCCACGATGTCGTCAAAGTCACCCAGGGGGTATTCATCCACCTGCAGGAAGTGGGTAATGCCCGGTGTGCAGCTCAGGCGCTCGATCAGTTCCTTGAGCACCTTGGCGTCGGTGACTTTCGTTTGAACCTCGAGGTTGTCCCACACGCCCGTTACCGCAATATCGGGGTCCAGGTCACGCACCACCGCGCGAATGTTCTTCGCCAGCTGGCGGATGAACTGCTTGCGCACCGGCCGGCTTTTGATGGTGATCTCGGGGAAAACTTTAACGATCAATTTCATGAACAGCGCGCGCAATGGCCCAGCTGAAAAAAGGGGCAGCATTATAGCGGAAATTGTTCAAGCTTTGACCAACTATCTGTCGAAAGCTCGGAAAGCACCATTTTGGGACGCCTTGAACGAGCCTCGCCCCGTTAAGGTGCGAAGCTTTTCTGGCTGCCGCCTGTAAGTCCCGCAAAAACGGGCTTTTTTCGAGCCATGCCCATCTCGGGGCACTGGCATGCAAATTGCTCCCTTGTGAGGCAGGTTGCCTTGGCCGAGTATGCGGCGGCAGCACTGAATCCAGGGGCGCACACAGTCCGTCCCCATCCACCCGGAGGACAACATGTCGAAGTCGGTTCAACTCATCAAAGATCATGACGTTAAATGGATTGATCTGCGCTTCACTGATACCAAAGGCAAGCAGCAGCACGTCACCATGCCGGCTCGCGACGCTCTGGATGATGACTTCTTCGAAGTCGGCAAGATGTTCGACGGCTCCTCCATCGCTGGCTGGAAAGGCATCGAAGCGTCCGACATGATCCTGCTGCCAGACGACGAAACCGCCGTGCTGGACCCGTTCACCGAAGAGCCGACGCTGATCCTGGTCTGCGACATCATCGAACCTTCCACCATGCAAGGTTACGATCGCGACCCGCGCGCCATCGCCCACCGCGCCGAGGAATACCTCAAGTCCACCGGCATCGGTGACACCGTATTCGTAGGCCCGGAGCCAGAATTCTTCATCTTCGACGAAGTGAAGTTCAAGTCCGACATCTCCGGCTCGATGTTCAAGATCTTCTCCGAACAAGCTTCCTGGATGACCGATCAGGACGTGGACGGCGGCAACAAGGGCCACCGCCCAGGCGTGAAAGGCGGCTACTTCCCGGTTCCACCGGTCGATCACGACCACGAAATCCGCACTGCAATGTGCAACGCCCTGGAAGAAATGGGCCTGACCGTTGAAGTTCACCACCACGAAGTGGCGACTGCCGGCCAGAACGAAATCGGCGTCAAGTTCAACACCCTGGTGAAGAAGGCCGACGAAACCCAAACGCTGAAGTACGTTGTTCACAACGTTGCCGACGCCTACGGCCGCACCGCGACCTTCATGCCAAAGCCGCTGTATGGCGATAACGGCTCGGGTATGCACGTGCACATGTCCATCTCCAAGGATGGCAAGAACACCTTCGCTGGCGAAGGCTATGCCGGCCTGTCCGATACCGCCCTGTACTTCATCGGCGGCATCATCAAGCACGGCAAGGCACTGAACGGCTTCACCAACCCGTCGACCAACTCGTACAAGCGTCTGGTCCCAGGTTTCGAAGCACCGGTGATGCTGGCCTACTCGGCTCGCAACCGCTCCGCGTCCATCCGCATTCCTTACGTGAACAGCCCCAAAGGCCGCCGTATCGAAGCACGCTTCCCGGATCCGGCTGCCAACCCGTACCTGGCCTTCGCCGCGCTGCTGATGGCCGGCCTGGACGGTATCCAGAACAAGATCCACCCTGGCGATGCCGCGGACAAGAACCTGTACGACCTGCCGCCTGAAGAGGCCAAGGAAATCCCACAGGTATGTGGCAGCCTGAAAGAAGCCCTGGAAGAGCTGGACAAGGGCCGCGCCTTCCTGACCAAGGGCGGCGTGTTCTCTGACGACTTCATCGATGCCTACATCGAGCTGAAGTCCGAAGAAGAAATCAAGGTTCGCACCTTCGTGCACCCGCTGGAATACGACCTGTACTACAGCGTCTGATCCCGCCTGGTTGTACGAAAAGGCCTCCTTCGGGAGGCCTTTTTCATGGGCGGAAATGACAGGAAGCAAAACCGGGGAGCAGTCCTTTGATCGCGGCTGGCGAAGCCATGGATTTACTGGCATAACGGAGCGCCAAACCAATAACAACGGAACCTCGCATGCCTAAGCTTTCTGCATTTTGCCTGGCCCTGGTCGGCAGTGCCTTTGCCAGCCTTGCAGCCGCCGCCACGCCCGCCCCCGCCGAATTGCCTTCACTGTTGAGCAGCATCGAGCAGCGCCTGAACATTGCTGACCAGGTGGCCTTGAGCAAATGGGATAGCAAGAAGCCTGTGGAAGATCGCGCCCGCGAGCGCGAGGTGATCGCAGGCGCGGTAGTGCTGGCGCCCGAATACAAGCTCGAGCCGGCATTCGTGGAGCAGTTCTTCGCAGCCCAGATCGAAGCCAACAAGCTGGTGCAGTATGGCCTGCTGGTGGACTGGCGCCTCAGAGGCGAGGCCCCGAACAGCCCGCGGCCCGACCTGGTCGGGCAGATCCGTCCGCAACTCGACGGCCTGCAGAAAGCCCTCCTGCTACAACTGGCAGCCTTCACACCCTACCGCAGCAGCCCTGACTGCCCGCAGTGGGTCGCCGGCGCTATCGATCGCGCCAACAGGGATGCCCTGCACCGCCTGGCGCTCACCCGCGCTACCGGCGAGCTGTGCTCTGCCGCGCATTAACCCGTGATTGGCGAACAGGCCTGATCTATGCTGGTCAGGCCGCCGACGCCTTGCCGAGTAGTCACCATGCGCCATGCCCTTTTGCTGCTGATCCCCCTCCTGTGTGCCCCGGCCTTCGGCGAGATCTACAAGTCCACCGACGCCAACGGCAATACGGTTTATTCGGAACATGCTCCCGCTGGCCGGCCTTCAGAGAAGATGAACCTTCCGCCGCTCAATAGCGTGCAGATCCCGAAGGCCAAACCGACCGAAGCCCCCGCTCCCGCCGCTCCGCCCTCCGCCCCTGTCGCCGCCTATACCCTGCTTGAGCTCACGGGCATCCCGGCCGACGGCGCAATACGTGCCAACGACGGTACCTTTGACGTGGGGGTCAGCATTCAGCCACGGCTGGCCGGTGGGCAGTTACTTCAGCTGGTGCTGGATGGGGTTGCCTATGGCACACCCAGCAACGTTCCACGGCTGCAGCTTGTGAACGTTGACCGTGGCCAGCATCGGCTAGCGGTTCAGGTACTGGACGGCGCGAACGTGGTGCAAGTCAGCGAACCGGTCACCATCTCGGTTCTGAGGGTCAACGCGCGATGAGAGCGCTCATGTTTTGTACATTGCTCGCCGTGGCCGGGGTATGTCAGGCGCAGGTGTATACGTACGTCGACGCGCAAGGCAACCGGGTGTATACCGACCAACCTCGCAAAGGCGCCACAGCGGTGCGGGTACCCGAAGGAAACCGCATGAACCAGTCTTCCGCCACGCCGGCGAGCGCCAATCGCGCTCAGCAGCAGGCGCGGCCCAAGGCAGTGCCGGTATTGCGGGTAACCCACTATGAAATGTTCCGCATCCTTGTACCCCTTCCCGATGCGGCCGTGACCCACGCCAGCGGAGAGATGATCGTTACCCTCACCAGCGAACCGGCGTTGGAGAACGGCGACCGCTATCGACTGCTTCTGGACGGCAAGCCTGCGGGCGAGCCTGGCGCCAGCCCCGTTATCGCCTTGCAGAACGTAGACCGAGGCACTCATCAGCTGGTGGGCGAAATCCTCGACAGCCAAGGCATCGTGATAGAACGCACCCCTGCGCAGCCGGTGCATATGCTGCGCACGTCCCTTTCGCAAAAACGCCGGGTGCGTCCGTGCAAGGAAGCCGACTATGGCGTGCGCCCGGAGTGCCCGCTCAGCGACAAGCCCGCCGATGATGATGACGATGAAAGCTAGCTGTTATCGCGCCAAGGCCCGCGCACGCTTATAGTGCATCCAATGCACGTTGCACGATGACGTGAGCCGAAATAGCGCAAAAGCCAGCTAGCCTTATCTGGATTCCCCTGGGAAACCCTGCCTGCCCGGGCATGTGCGCTTCTTTTCGGAGCTTGGTTTGGATTTTGCATTTTGCATGCATCAGTGGGGCGCAGGCACGGCCTGGCCCCGCACCGAGACCGCGCCCTTGGGTCGCGACGTGCCAAGAGAGGTCAAGGATACGCATGACCATCAGCGATGCGCTGCACCGACTGTTACTGGACAACCTCACCACCGCCACCATTCTTCTCAATGCTGAACTGCGGCTCGAATACATGAACCCGGCGGCGGAGATGTTGTTGGCTATCAGTGGCCAACGCAGCCATGGCCAGTTCATCAGCGAATTGTTTACAGAGTCTGCAGAAGCACTTAATTCGCTTCGCCAGGCCGTGGAGCAGGCTCATCCGTTTACCAAACGCGAAGCCATGCTTACCGCAATGACCGGCCAGACCCTCACGGTGGACTACGCCGTTACGCCGATACTGAGCATGGGCGAGACGTTGTTGCTGCTTGAGGTACACCCCCGGGACCGCCTGTTGCGGATTACCAAGGAAGAAGCGCAGCTCTCGAAACAGGAAACCACCAAGATGCTGGTGCGTGGCCTTGCACACGAGATCAAGAACCCCCTTGGCGGTATCCGCGGCGCGGCGCAGCTGCTGGCCCGCGAGCTTCCCGAGGACGGCTTGCGTGACTACACCAATGTGATCATCGAAGAGGCCGATCGGCTGCGTAACCTGGTGGACCGCATGTTGGGCTCCAACAAGTTGCCTTCCCTGGCGATGACCAATATTCACGAAGTGCTGGAGCGCGTATGCAGCCTGGTGGATGCCGAGAGCCAGGGTGGCATTTCCTTGCTGCGGGACTACGACCCGAGCATTCCCGATGTGCTGATCGACCGCGAGCAGATGATCCAGGCTGTGCTGAACATTGTGCGCAACGCCATGCAGGCCATCAGCGAGGAGAAGGAGCTGCGCCTTGGCCGCATAACCCTGCGTACCCGCACCATGCGCCAGTTCACCATTGGCCACACCCGTCACAGGCTGGTGGCCAAGATCGAGATCATCGACAACGGGCCGGGGATACCCCACGAACTGCAGGAAACGATCTTTTATCCAATGGTCAGCGGGCGCCCTGACGGCACCGGCCTTGGGCTGGCCATTACTCAGAACATCATCAGCCAGCATCAGGGGCTGATCGAATGTGACAGCCACCCTGGCCACACCACTTTTTCGATCTTCCTGCCGCTGGAACAAGGAGCTGCTTCGTCATGAGCCGTAGTGAAACTGTCTGGATCGTCGATGACGACCGTTCCATCCGCTGGGTTTTGGAGAAAGCGCTGCAACAGGAAGGCATGACGACCCAGAGCTTCGACAGTGCCGACGGCGTGATGAGCCGCCTCGCCCGCCAGCAGCCCGACGTGATCATTTCCGATATCCGCATGCCGGGTGCCAGCGGCCTGGACCTGCTCGCGCGCATTCGCGAGCAGCACCCTCGCCTGCCGGTAATCATCATGACCGCCCATTCCGACCTGGACAGCGCGGTGGCGTCTTATCAGGGCGGTGCGTTCGAATACCTGCCCAAGCCCTTCGACGTGGATGAAGCGGTATCGCTGGTGAAGCGTGCCAACCAGCATGCGCAAGAACAGCAAGGGATGGACACGCCGCCTGCGCTTACCCGCACGCCGGAGATCATCGGTGAAGCTCCGGCCATGCAGGAGGTGTTCCGGGCGATCGGGCGCTTGAGCCACTCCAATATCACCGTGCTGATCAACGGCGAGTCCGGGACCGGCAAGGAGTTGGTAGCCCATGCCCTGCATCGGCACAGCCCCCGCGCGGCAGCCCCCTTCATTGCCCTGAACATGGCGGCGATTCCGAAAGACCTGATGGAATCCGAGCTGTTTGGCCACGAAAAAGGTGCGTTCACCGGCGCTGCGAACCTGCGCCGAGGCCGATTCGAACAGGCCGACGGCGGCACGCTGTTCCTCGACGAAATTGGCGATATGCCTGCCGATACGCAAACCCGCTTGCTACGGGTGTTGGCCGATGGTGAGTTCTACCGCGTGGGCGGCCATACGCCGGTCAAGGTCGACGTGCGCATCATCGCAGCGACCCACCAGAACCTGGAAAACCTGGTGCATGCGGGCAAGTTCCGGGAAGACCTGTTCCACCGCTTGAACGTTATCCGCATTCACATCCCGCGCATGTCGGACCGCCGCGAGGATATCCCTACCCTTGCCCGGCACTTCCTCAGCCGTGCCGCGCAAGAGCTGGCGGTAGAGCCCAAGCTGCTCAAGCCGGAAACCGAGGAGTACCTGAAGAACCTGCCGTGGCCGGGCAACGTGCGCCAGCTGGAAAACACCTGCCGCTGGATCACGGTGATGGCTTCCGGGCGCGAGGTACACATTTCCGACCTGCCGCCTGAACTGCTCAGCCTGCCCCAGGACGCAGCGCCGGTGACCAACTGGGAGCAAGCCCTGCGGCAATGGGCAGACCAGGCCTTGGCGCGTGGGCAGTCGAACCTGCTGGACAGTGCAGTGCCAAGCTTCGAACGGATCATGATCGAAACGGCGCTCAAGCACACCGCCGGGCGACGTCGCGATGCCGCAGTACTGCTGGGTTGGGGCCGTAATACCCTCACCCGCAAGATCAAGGAACTGGGAATGAAAGTGGATGGCGGTGAAGAGGACGACAACGACGACGCCTGATGCCCGCTAGCCAAGAGCCCCGCTTCGGCGGGGCTTTTTTTGGGCCTAGTTTTGTGCACGGTGGTGCTGCCTGCACCGGACGAAGGCGCGGTTGCGGAGCGCTGCAAACCTGTTCACGAGGGCGGCCCATCCAGGCGCACTCGTACCGCCGACTAAAAACCCTAATTGTTTCAAATGGTTAAAGCTTAATCGGCCTCACGCCCCGCTGGGTTACACACTCTGGCACGCGCCCTGCAATAACACTGATATGAACGGTTTCGGGGATTTTGGTACAGGCAGGCCAAGGTTCCCCTCTTTACACCACGGGGCTTACGCATAGCGCGGCCCCGCCCCTTTCAGGGGCTTCGGTACAGGCAGGCCGAAGTTCCTTCTTTACACCTGAGCCAGGCCCTCGCGGCAGCGCTCACCCCTTTTGGGGACCTTGGTACAGGCAGGCCGGGGCTTCCCTCTTTTATTCGTCACGGAGGCTGATATGCAGCCTCCAGCGACCGGACACTTCCTCACCTTCCCATTGAGCCCGCAGTTGTCGGGCCGCGATGATATTGAGCAGCAGGCCCTTGTCGGTGTGGCGCAGCGTCCACTTCGCCTGGCGACCATCCAGTTCCAGCTGGCCTTGCAGCTGTGGCCCGCTGGCATCGAACAGGATAGCAACCGTGCCATCGACCAGTTCTCCATGCACCTGCGGGGCATGATCGAACCATACGTTCATTTCGCCCTCGGGCAACAACTCCACCTTGTCGAAGGCGGGACGCCCAGGGTCCATCAATTTGCCGATCATCAAGCCTACCAGCAGCCCGATCAGTGCCAGCGAGCACAGGAAGCGAGGCCACAGGGAGGATCGTGGCGGCAGCACTTCGGCGTTAGAATGCTGCCCGTCGTTCGTATCGGAGCCGCGCATGTTTCACGTCATCCTGTTTCAACCGGAAATACCACCCAATACGGGCAACGTTATCAGGCTTTGTGCCAACAGCGGCTGCCACCTTCACCTGATTGAACCCTTGGGTTTCGAGCTGGATGACAAACGCCTGCGCCGGGCGGGCCTGGATTACCACGAGTATGCGCCACTCAAGCGCTATCCGGACCTGCCCACCTGCCTTGAAAGCCTGGGCCACCCGCGCCTGTTCGCCTTCACCACCAAGGGCTCGCAGCCGTTTCACGACGTGCAGTTCGAGCCCGGAGACGCCTTCCTGTTCGGCCCCGAAAGCCGAGGCTTGCCGCCCGAGGTGCTCGACACCTTCCCCGCAGACCGCCGCCTGCGCCTGCCCATGCGCCCCAACAGCCGCAGCCTGAACCTTTCCAATACCGTGGCCATTGCCGTGTACGAGGCGTGGCGGCAGCATGGGTTCTCCGAGGGGTAACCACTGAGTTACGCGGTGCCTGCTTCGCTACAAGATCCAAGCCTGCACTTACAACAGTAGAAGTGGGCGAAGCCCGCGAACAAGATCGAAAAAAAACGCCCCGAAGGGCGTTTTTACGTAGCAAGCCGGGCGATCAGGCCTGAGGCGCTTCGCCGGCTTCCTGCATGCGCTGCAGCTCTTGCGCGTACAGGGCGTCGAAGTTGACCGGGGCCAGCATCAGCGCAGGGAACGAGCCGCGGGTGACCAGGCTGTCCAGGGTTTCCCGAGCGTACGGGAACAGGATGTTAGGGCAGAAGGCGCCGAGGGTGTGGCTCATGGCGCCTGCGTCCAGGCCCTTGATCATGAAGATACCGGCCTGTTGAACTTCGGCGATGAAGGCTACTTCTTCACCGTTTTTCACGGTTACCGAAAGGGTGAGCACAACTTCGTGGAAGTCGCCGTCCAGCTGCTTCTGACGGGTGTTCAGGTCCAGCGCAACGCTCGGTTCCCACTGCTGGCGGAAGATCGCCGGGCTTTTCGGGGCCTCGAAGGAGAGGTCGCGAACGTAAATGCGCTGCAGCGAGAATTGAGGGCCTTCAGCTTCTTCGTTGGCGGCGCCGTTGGTAGCTTGATCAGTCATGACAGATCCTTCTTGTAACGTTCGGTAGGGTTGTTTTCAGCGCAACAGCGGGTCCAGCTTGCCCGCTCGCTCCAAGGCGTACAGGTCATCGCAACCGCCCACGTGATAGTCGCCAATCCAGATTTGCGGCACGGACGTACGCCCGGCCTTTTTGGTCATCTCGGCACGCAGCTGAGGTTGGCCGTCCACGCGGATTTCTTCGAACGCCACGCCCTTCTTTGCAAGCAAGGCCTTGGCCCGAGAGCAGTACGGGCACCAATCGCTGGAATAAACGACTATCTGAGCCATATCACTTCACCAGTGGCAGGTTGTCGGCACGCCAGCTTGAAATGCCGCCCGACAGCTTCGCGGCGGTATGGCCGCTCTTCAGAAGATCCCGGCATACCGTGCCAGCGTGCTGGCCCATGGCGTCCACGATGATCAGGGTTTTGCCCTTGTGCTTGTCCAGCTCGGCGGCACGCGCTACGAGCTTGTCCTGGGGAATGTTCAGCGCATCGACGATATGGCCGGCGGCAAAATCCTTCTTGGCGCGGATGTCGATCACCACGCCCTTGTCGGCGTTTACCAGGGCGGTCAACTCGCGCGGGCTGAGGCTACGGCCGCCACGGCTGGTTTCAAGTACCAGCAGCAATGCGAGAAGAATCAGGAAAAGACCGACGAGCAGGTAGTGATTGGTGGCGAATTCCAGCAAGTGAGCGACCATCGACAGCTTCCAGAGCATGAAAAATGGCGGCCAGTATACACAGCGGCCGGGCACGGCCAAAGCCCACCGGGCGCCTGTTTCACGGAACCGGAGCGGGGCTTGGGGGTCTGTGGATCACGCTCTGGTACGCAAGCCGGGGTGAATTGCCCTAAGATAGCTTTCCTTATCCTCTGACAGCCGCGAGTGGGAACCATGACAGCCACGCCGAAACCTCTGGTCTTGATCATCCTGGACGGATTCGGGCATAGCGATACCCATGAATACAACGCCGTCTGGTCCGCTAAAAAGCCGAATCTCGACAAGTTGTTGCAAAACCATGCCCATGGCCTGATTTCCGGCTCTGGCATGGACGTGGGTTTGCCCGACGGCCAGATGGGCAACTCCGAAGTGGGCCACATGAACCTCGGCGCCGGCCGGGTGGTGTATCAGGATTTCACTCGCGTAACCAAGGCTATCCGCGATGGTGAGTTCTTCGAGAACCCCACCATTTGCGCGGCCGTCGACAAGGCGGTAGGCGCAGGCAAGGCCGTGCATGTAATGGGCCTGCTGTCCGACGGCGGCGTGCACAGCCATCAGGACCACATCGTGGCAATGGTTGAACTGGCCGCCCGCCGTGGCGCCGAGCGTATCTACCTGCACGCCTTCCTCGATGGCCGCGACACGCCACCCAAAAGCGCGCAAAGCTCGCTGCAGCTGATGGAAAGCACCTTCGCCCGCCTGGGCAAGGGCCGCTTCGCCAGCCTGATCGGCCGCTACTTCGCCATGGACCGCGACAACCGCTGGGACCGCGTAAGCGCTGCCTACAACCTGATCGTGGACGCCACTGCCGAATATCACGCCGCTACCGCCTCCGAAGGGCTGGACGCCGCGTATGCCCGCGGCGAGAGCGATGAGTTCGTGAAGGCCACCACCGTGGGCGAACCGGTGAAGGTCGAAGACGGCGACGCCGTGGTCTTCATGAACTTCCGCGCCGACCGTGCCCGCGAGCTGTCACGGGTATTCGTTGAAGACAACTTCGCCGACTTCGAACGCAAGCGCCAGCCCAAGCTGGCTGGCTATGTAGGCCTCACCCAATATTCGGCGAAGATCCCCGCGCCGGCGGCCTTCGGCGCCAGCAGCCTGAAGAACGTACTGGGCGAATACCTGGCCAACAACGGCAAAACCCAGCTGCGCATCGCCGAGACCGAGAAGTACGCCCACGTTACCTTCTTCTTCTCTGGTGGCCGCGAAGAGCCCTTCCCCGGTGAAGAGCGCATCCTGATCCCGTCGCCCAAGGTCGCCACCTACGACCTGCAGCCGGAAATGAGCGCGCCGGAAGTGACCGACAAGATCGTCGACGCCATCGAGAACCAGCGCTACGACGTGATCGTGGTGAACTACGCCAACGGCGACATGGTGGGCCACAGCGGCATCTTCGACGCAGCCGTGAAAGCGGTCGAGTGCCTGGATACCTGCGTGGGCCGCATCGCCGCCGCGCTGGAGAAAGTGGGCGGCGAAGCGCTGATCACCGCCGACCACGGTAACGTGGAGCAGATGGAAGACGAATCCACCGGCCAAGCGCACACCGCGCATACCACCGAGCCGGTGCCGTTCATCTACGTGGGCCAGCGCCCATTGAAAGTGCGCGAAGGCGGAGTGCTTGCCGATGTGGCGCCCACCATGCTGCAACTGCTGGGCATGGAAAAGCCCGAAGAAATGACGGGCCACTCCATTCTGGTCGACGCCTGATCATCAAGGACAGGGCGTGCATGGCGCGCCCTTTTGATTGCCGATGCCGCCGGGCATACTAGGCCCACTTTCTATTCCGGTAACGACCCACTCGATGCTTCGCGCCCTCGCCTTCCTCGCCCTCGCGGCCATGACGCTTCCGGTTTTCGCCGATGATCGCGCTCAAACCCAGCAGCAGATTGAAGCCACCCGGCAAGATATCAATGAGCTGAAGAAGGTACTCGGCCAGTTGCAGCAGGAAAGGGCCGACGTGCAGAAGGACCTGCGGGGTACCGAAACACAGATGGGCACGCTGCAAAAGCAGGTGGATGCCCTGCAGGAACAGCTGAAGAAGACCGAAACCGAGCTGCAGCGGCTCGAGACAGAGAAAAAAAAACTTCAAAGTTCGCGCACTGAACAACAAAAGTTGATCGGCATTCAGGCGCGGGCAGCGTACCAAAGCGGCCGGCAGGAATACCTCAAGCTGTTGCTCAACCAGCAGAACCCCGAGAAGTTTGCCCGTACCCTCACCTATTACGATTACCTGAGCAAGGCGCGGCTGGACCAGCTGAAGGCGTTCAACGAAACCCTGCGCCAGCTTGCGGACGTTGAAAAGAATATCCAGATGCAACAGGCGCAGTTGTTGGTGCAGCAGGGCACGCTGGATGAACAGCGCTCCCAGCTGGAGCAGGTGCGCAAGGAGCGTCAGGTGGCCCTGGCCAAACTGAACGACGATTACCAGGCCCGGGACCAGAAGCTGCAACGGCGGCAGCAGGACCAGGCCGACCTGCAAAAGGTACTGGCAACCATCGAGGAAACCCTGGCACGCCAGGCGCGTGAGGCCGAAGAGGCCCGGCGCAAGGCGTTGCTGGCACAGCAGGAAGAAGAACGCCGGCAACGCGAAGCGGCGGCCGCGAGCAACACGCCACCCCCGCCGCGAAAGGCGGCCCCGGAAGTGCGTGTAAGTACCGGCGAAACCTTCGGAGGCGCTTTCGGCTCAGCCCGGGGAAAACTTCCATGGCCGGTCGATGGTCGACTATTGGCGCGCTTCGGTGACACACGCGGGGATGAGCGCACGCGTTGGGACGGTGTAATGATCGGCGCAGCCGCCGGTACCGCCGTACGCGCGGTGCATGGGGGCCGGGTGGTATTCGCCGACTGGTTGCGCGGCGCGGGGCTTCTGGTCATTCTGGACCACGGAGACGGTTATCTCAGCCTGTATGGCCATAACCAGACGCTACTCAAAAGTGCGGGAGATGTAGTCAAGGCTGGTGAGGCGATTTCAACGGTCGGCACCAGCGGTGGGCAGGACACACCAGCATTGTATTTCGCCATTCGACAGCAGGGCCGGGCAACCGACCCCGCACAGTGGTGCCGCGGCTGACGCGGTACCGGTCAAACAGGATCAGGAGTTGTTCGACATGCTGCATTCCTCCCGCCTTTCCATGCTGGCCCTCGCTCTGATGATGGCCGCGCCCCTGGCGAACGCCGCTGATCCCACGCCGGCGCCCGCGGCGTCTCCGGTTACCGCGCCGGCCCCGGGCAAGGCGCCGCTGCCGCTGGACGAACTGCGCACCTTCGCCGAGGTGATGGACCGTATCAAGGCTGCGTATGTGGAGCCGGTGGACGACAAGACCCTGCTGGAAAACGCCATCAAGGGCATGTTGAGCAACCTGGACCCACACTCCGCCTACCTGGGCCCCGAGGATTTCGCCGAGCTGCAGGAAAGCACCAGCGGTGAGTTCGGCGGCCTGGGCATCGAAGTGGGCGTGGAAGACAACTTCATCAAGGTGGTGTCGCCCATCGACGATACCCCCGCCAGCCGCGCCGGCATCGAAGCGGGCGACCTGATCGTGAAGATCAACGGCCAACCCACTCGTGGCCAGACCATGACCGAAGCCGTGGACAAAATGCGTGGCAAGGTGGGTGAGAAAATCACGCTTACCCTGGTGCGTGACGGCGGCAACCCGTTCGACGTAACCCTTGCCCGCGCCATCATCCAGGTGAAGAGCGTGAAGGCCCAGCTGTTGGAAGACGGCTACGGTTACATCCGTATTACCCAGTTCCAGGTGAAGACAGGCGAAGAAGTAGGCAAGGCGCTCGCCAAGCTGCGCAAGGACAACGGCAAGAAGCTCAATGGCTTGATCCTCGACCTGCGCAACAACCCCGGTGGTGTGTTGCAAGCAGCGGTGGAAGTGGCAGACCACTTCCTTACCCACGGCCTGATCGTGTACACCAAAGGCCGCATCGCCAACTCCGAGCTGCGCTTTAATGCCGACCCTGCAGACGCCAGCGAAGGCGCGCCGCTGGTAGTGCTGATCAACGGCGGCAGCGCGTCAGCTTCCGAGATCGTGGCCGGCGCCTTGCAAGACCAGAAGCGCGGCGTGCTCATGGGCACCGACAGCTTCGGCAAGGGCTCGGTGCAAACCGTGCTGCCGCTGAACAACGACCGGGCATTGAAGCTGACCACTGCCCTGTACTTCACGCCCAACGGGCGCTCCATTCAAGCCCAGGGGATCATCCCCGACGTGGAAGTACGCCGGGCGAAGATCACCCGCGAACAGGATCAGGAAACCTTCAAGGAAGCCGACCTGCAGGGCCACCTGGGTAATGGCAATGGTGGTGCCGACCGGCCTACGGGCAGCAGCGCGGCGGACAAGAAGGCGCGCCCGCAGGATGACGACTTCCAGCTCAGCCAGGCGCTGAACCTGCTCAAGGGCCTGAAGGTTACCCGCGGCAACTGAAGCCATGCGAACGTGGTTGCTGGCCTGCCTGCTCACTTTTTTGGGGGCAGGCGTGGCCACGGCGAGTGAAGCGCCTGCCTACCTCAGCCTGATCATCGATGACCTTGGGCAGAATGTGGCCCGGGATGCCCGGGCCCTGGCGCTTCCCGGCCCGATAACCCTGGCTGTGATGCCCGATACCCCGCATGCCGCAACGTTCGCCCGCGAAGCTTACAAGGCAGGCAAAACGGTAATTGTGCATATGCCCATGGACCCGGCGGGCGGCCCGTTCGCCTGGCAACCCGGCATGCCGGATGATGAGCTGCGCGAGCGCCTGGTCGCGGCATTCAAGGCCGTACCCTTCGCCGCCGGCCTGAATAATCACGAAGGCAGCCGAATGACGGCGCAACCGGGCGCCATGGCGTTGCTGGCCAGCGAGCTGCAGCAACGGCGTTTGTTTCTGGTAGACAGCCGCACCAGCGCCGCGACCCAGGCAGCCGCACAGGCACAGGCCATTGGGCTGGCGAGCGTATCCCGGGATGTTTTTCTGGATGATGAGCGTACGCCGCAAGCCATCGCGGCGCAGCTGGACAAGGCGGTAGCGCTGGCCCGTAAGCAAGGCTCAGCGGTGGTGATCGGCCATCCCTACCCAGAAACGCTCACCCTGCTGGAGCAAGCGTTACCGGGCCTGAAGGCGCGGGGAGTAGAGTTGATCAGTATCCGCCAGATGATTGCCCATAGGGGCAACCAGCCACGTCACCTGTAGGTGCCCGCTTCCAACATGGCGTAAACGGTTAACGAACGCAGATACCCTGCGCTGCCATGAACGCCTTGGCCTCGGGCACGGTGTATTCGCCGAAGTGGAAAATACTCGCCGCCAGCACAGCGCTGGCGTGGCCCTGGGTGATGCCATCTGCCAGGTGCTGCAGGTTACCCACGCCACCACTGGCAATCACAGGGATTCCCAGCGCATCGCTGATCGCCCGGGTAACGCCCAGGTCGAAGCCGTTTTTCATGCCGTCCTGGTCCATGCTGGTGAGCAGAATTTCGCCCGCGCCCAGCCCTTCCATCTTCTGCGCCCACTCGACCGCATCGAGCCCGGTAGGCTTGCGGCCGCCATGGGTGAAGATCTCCCAGCGAGGCTCTTCGCCAGGCCCGGAAACCTTCTTGGCGTCGATGGCCACCACAATGCACTGTGACCCGAACCGCGCAGCGGCTTCGCCCACGAACTCCGGATTGAACACTGCGGCGGTGTTGATGGACACCTTGTCCGCCCCGGCATTGAGCAGGTTACGAATATCCTGCACCGTGCGAACGCCGCCGCCCACGGTCAGCGGGATAAACACCTGGCTCGCCATGCGCTCGACGGTGTGCAATGTGGTATCGCGGCCGTCTACGCTGGCGGTGATGTCCAGGAAAGTGATTTCGTCCGCGCCTTGCTCATCGTAGCGGCGAGCGATTTCCACCGGGTCCCCGGCATCGCGGATGTTCTCGAATTTCACGCCCTTGACCACGCGGCCGTTGTCCACGTCCAGGCAGGGGATGATGCGTTTTGCCAGGGCCATCAGGGCCTCCTTCTTCGGCAGCTTCACGCTTGGAGCTTCAAGCCTCAAGCTCCAAGCGGTAAGTAACAGCGGATCGCGTACTGCTTTTTTCTTGTAGCTTGCCGCTTACAGCTTGCCACTCACGAACTGGTCGCAGAAGGCTTGAGCTTCGGCCACATCCAGCGTGCCTTCGTAGATGGCGCGGCCGGTGATGGCGCCGATGATGCCAGGGGCATTTGCGTTCAGCAGGGCCTTGATGTCGCCCAGGTTATGGATGCCGCCCGAAGCGATTACCGGGATACGGGTGGCTTCGGCCAGCGCGGCGGTGAAGGGCACGTTGCAGCCCTGCATCATTCCGTCCTTGGCGATGTCGGTGTACACAATGGCCGACACGCCGTCGGCTTCGAAGCGCTTGGCCAGGTCGATCACCTGCACCGTGCTCACTTCAGCCCAACCGTCGGTAGCGACGAAACCGTCTTTTGCGTCCAGGCCCACGATCACTTTGCCCGGGAACGCCTTGCAGGCTTCAGCCACGAACTCGGGCTGCTTCACGGCCTTGGTGCCAATGATCACGTAGCTCACGCCGGCCTTCACGTAGTGCTCGATGGTTTCGAGCGAACGGATGCCGCCGCCGATCTGGATCGGCAGCTTGGGGTAGCGTTTGGCGATCGCGGTAACGACTTCGCCATTGACCGGCTGGCCTTCGAACGCGCCGTTGAGGTCTACCAGGTGCAGCCGGCGGCAGCCGCCGTCCACCCACTTGGCAGCCATGCTCACCGGATCGTCGGAGAACACGGTGGAGTCTTCCATACGGCCCTGGCGCAGGCGCACGCAAGCGCCGTCCTTCAGGTCAATAGCGGGGATGATCAACATTCTTCAATCCTTCGGATTAGCTTCAAGCTGTAAGCCATAAGCCGCAAGCCAAAGCAATCCGCGGTGCGCCCGCTTTAGCTTGTAGCTTGCCGCTTACAGCTTGTAACTGAGGGTCTACCAGCGCCCATCCCAGGCGGCGAAGTTCTGCAGCAACTGCAGGCCGTGGGTGTGGCTTTTTTCAGGGTGGAACTGCACGGCAAAGCGCGAGCCTTCAGCCAGGGCAGCGGCGAAATCCTTGCCGTAGTGGCCGCGGCCAACCACTTGCGAAGGCTTGCCAGCCTCGATGTAATAGCTGTGCACGAAGTAGAAACGCGCGCGGTCCGGGATGCTATGCCACAGCGGATGGTCCACCGGCATGCTGATTTCGTTCCAGCCCATGTGGGGCACCTTGAGGTGCTCGCCGTCTTCGTGCAGGTTTTTGCCGAAGAAACGCACCTGGCCAGGGAACACGCCGATGCAGTCCACGCCGTCGTTCTCTTCGCTGCGCTCCATCAGTGCCTGCATGCCGACGCAGATGCCGAGGAATGGCCGGTCCTTGCTCACTTCCTGTACCAGCGCGTCGAAGCCCAACCGGCGGATTTCAGCCATGCAATCGCGGATCGCACCAACGCCGGGGAACACTACCCGGTCCGCCTCGCGAATCACTGCCGCATCACTGGTTACCAGCACCTTGCCGGCGCCCACGTGCTCCAGGGCCTTGGCCACCGAGTGCAGGTTGCCCATGCCGTAGTCGATCACCGCTACCGTTTGCATCAGAGTACGCCCTTGGTGGAAGGCATTTGCCCAGCCATCCGATCGTCCACTTCCACGGCCATGCGCAGCGCGCGGCCGAACGCCTTGAACACGGTTTCGATCTGATGGTGAGTGTTCACGCCGCGCAGGTTATCGATGTGCAGGGTGACCTGGGCGTGGTTGACGAAGCCTTGGAAGAACTCCTGGAACAGGTCTACGTCGAACCGGCCGACCACCGCCCGGGTGTAGGGCACGTGCATCTGCAGGCCGGGGCGGCCGGAAAAGTCGATCACCACCCGCGACAGGGCTTCGTCCAGCGGGACGTAGGCATGGCCATAGCGGCGGATACCTTTTTTGTCACCTACCGCGCGCGCGAACGCCTGGCCAAGGGTAATGCCCACATCCTCGACGGTGTGATGGTCGTCGATAGCCAGGTCTCCCTTGCATTCGATGTCCAGGTCGATCAGCCCATGGCGGGCGATCTGGTCGAGCATATGCTCGAGAAAAGGCACACCGATATCGAACCGGGCCTTGCCGGTGCCATCCAGGTTGATCGAGGCTTTGATCTGGGTTTCCAGGGTGTTGCGCTCGACGAACGCCTTACGTTCGGCCATCACCAACTCCGCAAACAATCATTCAGCGAAAAAGGGGCACATTATAGGCGCAGATGGGCGGCAGCATGAAGCGATCAGCGACGAAGATACGAAAAACCCCGCCCGGCCAGTGCGGCGGGGCGGGGTTTGAGTGTTACCGAACCGCTATCAGAACAGCACGGCGGTTTTCTGGATGGTGATTGCCACGCCCCACGCCAGCGGAATACCAACCGCCAGCCAGGCTGCGACCACCAGCGGGCGGGTACCCGGAGCCGCGCGCCATTCGAGCACGGTGGAACCGTTGGCGCTCTTGTCGTGGCTGATCGCGCGTTCCACGGCCAGCTCTTCGGCGCTCATGAAGTACTTGTCGGCAACCGGGCGGATCAGCGCGTTGCAAATGAAGCCAAGCACCAGCAGGCCCGCCAGGATGTACAGGGTGATGTCGTACACCGCGGCGCGTTCCACGCCGATGCTCAGCTGGTATTCACGCAGGTAGTTCACCAGCACCGGGCCAAGCACGCCGGCAGCGGCCCAGGCAGTGAGCAGGCGACCGTGGATGGCGCCTACCATCTGAGTGCCGAACAGGTCCGCCAGGTAGGCCGGTACCGTGGCGAAGCCGCCGCCGTACATCGACAGGATGATGCAGAACGCCGTCACGAACAGCGCAACGTTACCCAGGTGACCGAGGTTCGGTACCAGCGCGTACAGCGCCACGCCCAGGGTAAAGAACACGAAGTAGGTGTACTTGCGGCCGATGTAGTCCGAGAACGACGCCCAGAAGAAGCGGCCACCGATGTTGAACAGGCTCAGCAAGCCCGTGAAGCCGGCCGCGATAGCCGCGATCTGCGCCAGCTGTGCCGGTGCGAGCTCACCGAAGGTTTGGTTGGTGCCCAGCAGCTTGCCCGCGAACACTTCCTGCAGCAGTGGCGAAGCCATGCCCAGAATGCCGATGCCTGCGGATACGTTCAGGCACAGCACCAGCCATACCAGTGCGAACTGAGGGGTTTTCCAGGCCACGCTCACATGAACGTGACGGTCGGTGATCATGGCGTTGCTGGCCTTCTTGGCCGGCGCCGCCCAACCTTCAGGCTTCCATCCGGTAGGGGGTACACGGTAGGTGAGCGCACCGCCGATCATGAACACGAAGTAGATCGCGGCCATTACCAGGAAGCTCTGCCACACGCCTACGCTGGCAGGCGTTGCGAAGTGAGACATCAGCGCAGTTGCCAGGGGCGCGCCTACCATGGCGCCGCCGCCGAAGCCCATGATTGCCATGCCGGTAGCCATGCCGCGCTTGTCCGGGAACCATTTGATCAAGGTGGAAACGGGCGAGATATAGCCAAGGCCAAGGCCAATGCCGCCGATCACGCCGGAGCCGATCCACATCAGCCAGATCTGGTGGGTGTAGACACCCAGCGCCGAGATCACCAGGCCACCGCACCAGCACACCGCGGATACCACGCCTGCCTTGCGTGGGCCGGCATGTTCCAGCCAGCCGCCCCAGGCCGCAGCCGAGCACCCCAGGAAGATGAAGAAGAGGGTGTAGATCCAGCCGAGCATGGAGATCGGCCAGTCGCAGTCAGAAGAAAACACCTGACTGATAAAGCCCATGTCCGCCGGGCAAGCGACGGCGGCAGTAACGCCTAGCGCCTTGGACAACGGCAGCCAGAACACGGAGAAGCCATACGCCATGCCGATGCACAAGTGAATGGCAAGGGCGGCGGGAGGTACCAGCCAACGGTTGAACCCGGGCTTCGCGATTATGCGTTCCTTGGCGAGAAAACCCGGCTGATCAGCCGCGCTCGCCGCATGAGTGCTTTGAGTCATTTACTACCCCTAGTTGTGATTGGCTCGCGGCCTTTGCGCCAGGCGACTGCCTGGCGCTAGAGCGGTGCCGCGATCTTCGTGCACGTGGCAACTGATCGTCTTATCGGCAGCACTCTCGAAAACGCGACAAACTGCCGCACAAAGCCTTCGAACCGCGAAGATTAACATTTGTTCAAGCCAATGGAAGCACACTGCTATCGCCTTTTTGGCGGCTTGTGGCGTAGCGCACAGTGCCTGCGCCGGTCGCCTTTGTGGGCTGGTAACCAAAACGCTACACAAGCGCAACGTTGACCCCGTACCGGGCAAGCAAACCGTTATACTCCCGGCGAACCATGAACCGGATTACAAGGACCCGCCCATGAAAGCGTTCGGCAAAATCCTGGGGCTATTCATACTCGGGCTGTTGCTGATCATCGTGGCTCTGGGCTTTGCCCTGACCCATCTTTTCGATCCCAACGACTATAAAGACGAAATCCGCAAGCTCGCCCGCGACAAGGCCCATGTAGAGCTGACCCTCAATGGGGATATCGGCTGGAGCCTTTTCCCATGGCTTGGGCTTGAACTGCATGACGCCAGCGTGGCCACGCTCGCCCAACCCCAAAGCCCCTTCGCCAACCTACAACTGCTGGGGCTGTCGGTTCGGGTATTGCCGCTGCTGCGCCGCGAAGTGCAGATGAGCGACGTGCGCATCGATGGGCTTGAACTGAACCTGCAGCGTGACGCCCAGGGCCATGGCAACTGGGAAGACTTCGGCAAGCCCTTGCCCGGCGACCCGGCGCAGCCAGCCCCAGCCCCGGCCGGCAACGAACCCTCTGCCACCGCCGAGCACGGCCGGCCTTTGAAGCTGGACATCGACAGCCTCACGGTGAACAACGCGCGGGTGGGCTACCTGGATGAACAAAGCGGCCGTACCTTCAGTGCCGAAAGCATCCAGCTGAGCACCGGGGCCATTCACCCGGCAACCGATATTCCGGTGACGCTTACTGCGTTCCTGGGCACCAACCAGCCCGAACTTCGCGCGCGCACCGAGCTGAAGGGCACGTTGCGCTTCGACCCCTCCGTGCAGCGTTACCAGTTCGAAGACATGCGCCTGGGCGGCGAATTGTCTGGCGCGCCCTTGCAGGGAAAAACGGTCACCTTCGCGGCTCAGGGCCAGTTGCTGGCCGACCTCGCGGCCAAGGTCGCCGATTGGAACAACCTGAAACTTTCGGTGAACCAGGTGCGCGCGCTGGGTGAACTGCATGCACGCGACATAGACTCCGCGCCTCAGCTCAGCGGCGCGTTGTCCATCGCTCAATTGGACCTGCGCGCCTTCCTCGACGGTATTGGCCTGCCCGTGCCGGGCACCGCGGACCCGGCCGCGCTCACACAGGTCGAGCTGGTGAGCACGCTGCAGGGCAACCGCAACGCGCTGGCGCTGGAAGATCTCTCCATCAAGCTGGATGGCAGCACCCTCACCGGCCGCGTGGCGATAGAAGACATCGCGGCGCAGGCGGTACGCATCAAGTTGCAGGGCGACCCACTGGACCTGGACCGTTACCTCCCCGGTGACAGCGATGCGGCCAAGGGCACGTCGGCTGCTCGCCAGGCGGAAGTTCAGGGCAGCGAAGCCGCCGCCATGGCCAGCGGGGGCAATTCGCCGCTGCCCGAAGCGCCCGGCCGCCAAGCCTGGAGCGACGATCGCCTGTTCCCCATCGAGCGCCTGCGCGCCATCGACCTGCAGGCCGAGCTGAGCCTGGCGCGGCTTACCGTCCAGAAGCTGCCCATCGACAATGCGCGGCTGACCGCTACGGGTGCTCATGGCCTGCTCAACCTGCAGCAGCTGGGTGGCCAGATCGCCAATGGTGATTTCAACGCCACCGGCAGCCTCGATGTACGCCCGGAGGTGCCCGTGCTCAACCTCAAGGCCAACCTGAACAAGGTGCCCGTGGAAGCCGTGCTTGCCAGCCACACCGCCACCCCGCCGGTTCGCGGGCTGCTTACCCTGGACGCCACGTTCACCGGTAGCGGCAACAGCCAGAAGGCATTGGTAGATACCCTCAACGGCAACGCCCGCTTCAACGTAGACAACGGTGTGCTGGTCAATGCCAACCTCGAACAGCAACTGTGCCAGGGCATTGCCCTGTTGAACCGCAAGGCCCTGGCCAGCGAGCCACGCGGCAGGGACACACCCTTCCAGCGCCTCGACGGTACTTTGACCGTGCGCGACGGGGTGGCCAACAACCCTGACCTCAAGGCGAACATTCCCGGGCTGCGGGTAAACGGCAATGGGGACATTGACCTGCGCGTGCTGGGCATGGATTACCGCGTGGGCGTGGTGGTAGAAGGCGAGAGCGGCAACATGGCCGACCCTGCCTGCCAGGTGAACGACCGTTTCGCGAACCTGGAGCTACCGGTTCGCTGCCGAGGGCCGCTGGAGCTGGGCGCGCGCGCTTGCCGTGTGGACCGCGACGGCCTTGGCCAACTGGCAACCCAGGCGGTACGCAACCGGGTAGAAGAAAAAATCGAAGACAAGCTGGGCGACAAGGTCAGCCCCGAACTGAAGGATGCCCTCAAGGGCCTGTTCAAGCGATGACACCCGAGCACTTTTCCTCCGCCGTGCTGAGCTGGTTCGACCAGCACGGCCGGCACGACCTGCCCTGGCAGCAGCAGATCAATCCGTACCGCGTGTGGGTATCGGAAATCATGCTCCAGCAGACCCAGGTGAGCACCGTGCTCAACTATTTCGACCGGTTCATGGCGGCGCTGCCGACCGTGCGCGACCTGGCCGAAGCACCGGAAGACGAAGTGCTGCACCTGTGGACGGGCCTTGGGTACTACACCCGCGCGCGCAACCTGCAAAAGGCCGCGCGCATCGTGATGGCCGACTACAACGGTGAGTTTCCGCGCGACCCTGCCTTGCTCGAAACCTTGCCCGGCATCGGCCGCTCCACTGCGAGCGCCATCGCCAGTATCAGCATGGGCCTGCGAGCGCCTATTCTCGATGGCAACGTGAAGCGCGTGCTGGCCCGGTATACCGCACAAAGCGGTTACCCAGGCGAGCCGAAGGTAGCCAAGGCCTTATGGGACGCCGCTGACCGCTTCACACCTCACGCACGGGTAAACGATTACACCCAGGCCATGATGGACCTGGGTGCCACGCTATGTACCCGCAGCAGGCCCACCTGCTTGCTGTGCCCGCTGCGCGAAGGCTGCCGAGCGCACCTGCTGGGCGAGGAAACCCGCTTCCCCGCGCCCAAGCCGCGCAAGGCGCTGCCTCAACGGCAAACGCTGATGCCACTGCTCAGCAATGGCCAAGGCGACATTTTGCTGTATCGCCGCCCTTCCACAGGGCTGTGGGGCGGGCTGTGGAGCCTGCCCGAGCTGGATGACTTCAGTGACATCCAGCACTTGGTAGCCCAGCACGACCTCCGGCTGCTGGATACACACGCTTTGCCTGGCCTTACGCATACCTTCAGCCACTTTCAGTTGAGCATCCAACCCTGGCTGGTTCAGGTGGATGCGCGCGCCGCTCGCGTGGCCGAGGCCGACTGGCTCTGGTATAACCTCGCCACCCCGCCGCGCCTGGGCCTGGCTGCCCCCGTGAAAACATTGCTGGAGCGCGCGGCCGTTGCCTTGCATGCAGGAGACACCCCATGACCCGCACCGTGATGTGCCGTAAGTACAAAGAAGAGCTCCCTGGCCTGGAACGCCCGCCCTACCCTGGCGCCAAGGGTGAAGACATTTACCTGCACGTCTCGCAGAAGGCCTGGGCCGACTGGCAGAAGCACCAGACCCTGCTCATCAACGAGCGGCGGCTGAACATGATGAATGCCGAGGACCGCAAGTTCCTGCAGGCCGAGATGGACAAGTACCTGTCTGGCGAGGATTACGCCCAGGCCGAAGGTTACGTTCCGCCCTCGGAATGACCCCTTGCCGCGTAAGCGACGGTAATAATTAAAATTTTTTCGCACCGACGCTTGACGCCACCCTGAAAAACCCGTTTAATGCGCCCCGTTGCCCAGGTAGCTCAGTTGGTAGAGCAGGGGATTGAAAATCCCCGTGTCGGCGGTTCGATTCCGTCCCTGGGCACCACTCTTCCAAAACCCCTGAATCGAAAGGTTCAGGGGTTTTTTGTTGATGCGCGACATGAAAGCCCGCTTTCGCTCACGCACTTCGCGCATTCCGTCCCTTGCGCTTCAGTTGTTGCGCTACGCTCATAACGCTTCGTTTCGTGCCGGCAAAGGAGCCGCCCCATGTCCTCTCCCCGCAAGCAGCAGAAGAAACACAAGCGCGCCTCGGCCAAGGCCCGGCAAAACCGCATCCTGCGCAACAACGTTGCCGACACGCCGCCAGAGAACAACCCCGACGCCTTGTCTCCTGCGTTCATCAGCATGGAAGAGTTCTTCGATGGCGGCATGGAGATGGGCGCCTTCGATGACATGTTCGACGCGATGGCCGCCGCCGAGCCCGAGGGCCAGCAAGCCGTCGCGTACGTGTTCCTGACCGAATCCCCACTGCCGCTGGTGATGGAGAATTACTCGGAAGACGACGTGTCGGACCTGATCATTTCGCTGTGGATCGCTTACTACGAGAAGCACCACGATATGAGCGAAGACGACGCCATGGCGCGCATCGAAAGCCCTGAGTTCTCCGAAGCCTACGTAGCGGCTGCCGCGGTTATCGCCGAAGCGCCTGATGCCTAGCACTGTCTGACTTCATTCGCAGGCTGGCGCCTACTCCCACGATGGCCTGCGTTGGCTCTCCTGCCCTTACCAAACCTTTACCGTTTCCATACCGCGCTTTACACGCCCCCGGTGTTTCATACGTCCATGGCGCCACCCTGATCGGCGCTTGAGGAGACACCATGTTTGCGAAGTTGACCAAAGCCCTGCTTCTTTCCACTTGCCTGGCGGCCGCTGGGGTCGCCGGTACTGCGTCAGCGGACGAGCGCAACCTCATCGTGCCAGTGGTCGCTGGCGCTGCGGTAGGCGCGCTTATCGCAAGTAATTGGGACAACGGTGGGCATCACCACCACGACGGGCCTCGTTACGCACCACCGCCACGCCAAGTGGTGTACGTGCCGGCGCCACAGCCGGTGTACTACCGCCCCGCGCCGCAGGTCGTGTATTACCGCCCCGCCCCGCCGCCGCCTCGGCACTGGGAACATCACCGCTTCGATGGCCCACGCTGGTAAGCACCAAGGGATAAACGAAAAGGCCGCTACCCTCTCAGGTAGCGGCCTTTTGTAGCTTCAGCGCCTGGCCAGGTATCAGCTGCCAAGTACCGCACGGCCAGCGCCCGACGATTTGCGACGACGGTCAACGATCAACCCTGCAGCCACCACCGCGATGGTGAGCAAGCCAGTGGCGATGATTTCAATGCGATGGTCGGCACGGAAGAACATCACGGCCAGCACAGCGATGATGAACGCGATCACCAGGTAAGTAAGGCCAGGGAAGGCCCACATCTTGAACGCCATCTGCTCACCCCGTGCTTCGGCCTGGCGGCGCATGCGCAGTTGCGAGAAGGCAATTACCAGGTACACCAGCAGGGCGATGGCACCCGAGCTTGCCAGCAGGAAGTCGAACACCGCCGCAGGGGCTACATAGTTGGCGAAGGTGGCCAGGAATGCAGCCGCAGTAGACAGAATGACTGCGGTGTAAGGCGTGCCAGCGCGCGAGGTACGTTGGGCGACCTTCGGAGCATCGCCACGTTTGCTCAGGGAGAACAGCATGCGCGAAGAGGTATAGAGCGCCGAGTTCAGGCAGCTGGTGACGGCAACCAGTACCACGATGTCGACGATGAGCTTGGCGTTAGGCACGCCAACGAGGTTAAGCACGGTCTGGTAGGAACCCAGCTGCGGCAGCGCAGGGTCGTTCCACGGCACCAGTGCAACCACCAGGAAGATCGATACCAGGTAGAACAGGCAGATCCGCCAGATCACCGAATTGGTGGCCTTGGAAATCTGCCGGCCTGGGTCGCGGGACTCGGACGCGGCAATGGTCACGATCTCGGTACCCATGAACGAGAACATGGTCGTGAGCATCGCAGCTACCACAGCGCCCAGGCCATTAGGCATGAAGCCTTGGGTGTCGGTCACGTGGCTGAAGCCGCTGACCTGGCTGCCCGGCACGAAGCCGAACGCCGCGCCCAGGCCTACCACGATGAAGGCAACGATGGCGATGACCTTCAGCAGCGCGAACCAGAACTCGAACTCGCCGTAGTTTTTTACGCTGAACAGGTTGGTCACTGTGAGCACTGCGGTGATGATCAGCGCAAACACCCATACCTGAACGTCCGGTATCCAGGCATGAAGGATGGCGGCTGCGGCGTTGGCTTCCAGCGGAATTACCAATACCCAGAACCACCAGTACAGCCAGCCGATGGTAAAGCCAGCCCAGTGGCCAATGGCACGGTCGGCATAAGTGGAGAACGAACCGGTATCTGGCGAAGCGACCGCCATCTCACCCAGCATGCGCATCACCAGCACCACGAGGGTACCGGCGGCTGCATAGGCCAGCAGAACGGCTGGGCCGGCTTCGGCAATGGCGTGGCCGGAACCCACGAACAGGCCAGCGCCGATTACACCGGCGATAGACAGCATGGTGACGTGGCGGGCTTTCAGGCCTTGGGCGAGCCCGCCAGCGTTTTGAACACTACTCATACGTGTACCCTTCCGAGAAAGCGATTTGACCGACGATTGTGCTCAACCCCTACCACTGTTTGAGACACGCTACGCGCCGTTGGATTTATTTTACGCAAGAAGCGCGCCAAATTGATGCAAAATAGTTCAAACCGCTTGACCATCGGTATTGCGAGATCAGGGGCATAAACGTTTAAGCAAGATGGCTTTTTGTCGCAGGCCGCAGAGTATTACCGGATTACACATTTTCCTACAGAAAAATGCCCCCTTTTCGAGCGAGTGGTAACACCTTGCGCTCGTCATTGGTGCAACCCGTTCCTCGGTTTTCAGGCAGTGCCTGGTACAACCGGCATGGAAGCTTTGCGCGCGAGATAAGTGATAAAAATGTCACCATGGCCATATCGCCTGGGTGATGTTTTTGCGATAACCGTTGTCGAAGCGAGGACACCTCGCCGCTGCCCTTTGGAGTTTTGCTACATGGCTCGATTTTTCAGTTCGCTCGTGGGTTGCGTTCTGGCCCTCTCCTGCCTTTCTTCGGCGTATGCAGTAGAAAAACTACGTATGGGCATGGAAGGCGGGCACCCGCCTTTCAATGACACCGACGCCAGTGGGCAGGTGGTCGGGTTCGATGCCGACATTGGCGCCGCGCTGTGCGCGAAGATGAAAGTGGAATGCGAGATCGTGACCACGAGTTTCGAAGACCTGATTCCGGCACTGAACAACAACCAGTACGACTTCCTCATTTCTTCCTTGTCGGTCACCGAAGACCGCAAGCAGTTGGTGGATTTCACCGATCCCTACTACATCAACAAGCTGCAATTCGTTGCAGCCGGGAACAGCGACCTTACTAGCGCCGCGGGCACGCTGATGGGTAAGACCCTGGGTGCCCAGGAGGGCACGTTGGCCGCAAAGTGGCTGCAGGAAAACGCAGCCAATGTGGCCATCGTGCAAACCTTCCAGACCCAGGATGAAGTGTATGTAGCACTCTCCACCGGCCAGATAGACGGCGCGCTGGCGGACAAGTACTCCACGTATGAGTGGCTGCGTACTGATGCGGGTAAAGGCTTCGAGCTCAAGGGTGAGCCGGTGGAAGACGGCGACCAGATTGCCATCGCCACTCGCCTGAACGATTCACTGCGCACGCGACTGAACGTTGCGCTCAAGGACATCATTCAGGACGGCACCTACAAGAAGATCAACGACAAGTACTTCCCGTTCAGCATCCGTTGACATGCTGGAGAACCATGCCCTCGAAACACGCTTCGCCGCGCTGCATGAGTTTCTTGCAGCGCACGAAGCGCTGTGGAAGCCGCGCCCGTTTACGCGCCTGAGGCTGCCTTGGGAAACGGACTACCCAGAACTGGCGCACTGGCTACGCCAACGATCACTGGACGACGCCGAGCAGGCCGCTCTCGCACCATTCGAAACCCTGGGCCCCTCGCCTTTGCCGGAGTTGGCGGCGCAAGCGGCCGCTCTGGGGGAGCCGGGCAAGCTGCCATCTGTCGAGCTGCCTGCTCCGCCCTCTCGGCTGGAGCGGGATGTACCGGGCCGCAAATGGGAGCAGATCGAAGCCTTCGCGCAAGCCTTGGCGTTTACCTCCCCTGTGACACATTGGGTGGACTGGTGCGCGGGCAAGGCGCACCTGGGCCGTCGGTTGCTGAGGCCTGGCCAAAAGATGACCTGCCTGGAACACGACCCCGCGCTGGTCGCCGCCGGGCACGTGCTGAGCGAGCACCACAGGCTGCCGGCCACCCACCAGCGCTGCGATGTAATGGCGGATGGCGTTGTTCTTGTGCCGGGCGACACCCCGGTAGCCCTGCATGCCTGTGGGGACCTTCACGTAAAGCTGCTGCGCCTGGCCAGTGAGCACGGTTGCACCCAGCTGGCGATCGCACCTTGCTGTTACAACCGCACTCAAGCCAATAGCTATGTGGCGTTATCCGCCGCCGCGCAAGCGCGGCCGCTTGCCCTTGACCGCGACGACCTGGGCCTGCCGGCCAGCGAAGCGGTAACGGCCGGCGCCCGGGAAAGGCGCCAGCGCGACCTCTCGATGGCACGCCGCCTTGGCTTCGATCTGCTCCAGCGGCAGGTGCGCGGCGTATGCGAATACTTGCCCACGCCTTCGCTGCCAGTAAGCTGGCTGGGCAAAAGCTTTGCCGATTACTGCCAGCATCTGGCCACACTGAAGGGTGTCGAACTTGAGCCAGGCGAGGATTGGGCCTATTGGGAACAACAAGGGCAGCGGCGGCTGGCCGAGGTTCGCAATCTGGAAAGGGTTCGCAACCTTTTTCGGCGGCCGTTGGAGTTATGGCTGGTGTTGGACCGGGCGCTTTTCCTGAGGGAACAAGGTTATAAAGTTCGTATAGGTACCTTTTGCGAACGCACGCTCACGCCACGTAACCTGCTTGTTCTCGCAGAACGAACAACTTGTGGATAAGTCTGTGAACAAGTTGATGGCAAGTTACTCATACCACCCCGTGCCGATGCGCAAGTTCAGCCAGGCAGATCACTGATCTCACTTTGAGTTTTTTCACCAGCCGCGTTTTGTAAGAACTGATCGTCTTGTTGCTCAATAGCAAGGCCTGGCCTATCCGCAAATTGCTGAAACCCATCGCCAGGTATCGCAGCACTGCCAACTCGCGCGCCGAAAGCCCGGCGATGCGTACACGCTCATCCGGATCGGAGTGGCTGGGTAGCTCGCTTCCAGCCCGTACATTGGGAAAACAGATAAAGCCTGCTCGCACGGCCTGGATAGCTTTGCGAAATACTTCGATATCCGTGCTTTTGGAAATGTAGGCCGTAACCCCGGCGCGCATGCACCGGTCCATCGAAAACTCTGCGGGGCAGGCGGTAACCACCACGATTTGAATCCCTGGTGCCTGGCGACGAATACGGTTGATGACGTCCATGCCGTCAAGGCCGGGAAGTACCAGTTCCATCACGAGGATGTCTGGCTTCAACTCCCGAGCCTGGGCCATGCCCTCTATACCGTCACTGCATTCAGCAAGCACGGTTACCCCCTCCTCGACCAGAATCCGTTTGAGGATCACTCGTATGTAAGGCTGGTCGTCGATAATTACTGCCGTCGCCATGGGATGGTCTCTTGCACGGTCAACGCCTGGGATCACGGGCGCTAGTTGACCTGTGGATAAACGTGGGAGGTGCGCTGGGCGCCCTCGCGTAATTCATAGCGGTACATTTCCCCCGCCAGCCGTGGCAGCTCACCCTGCTGGCCCGGCCGAATATGCAAGCTGGTGCCGAACGTGCAGGCTTGGGAATCGAGCTTGCACCGCTGCACATTTTCCACCCGCACGGTGGCATTACCCTCGTTGACGATGCGCAGCCTCTGCTCGTCGGGTTTCAGCTGGGTGGCGTAACGAGGCTGCGCCGGGCTCACGATCACGATCGTGCCAATGGCTTTGAGAATGCCCACTCCGGCTTGAAGGGTATCGGCATATGCCCGAGCTTCTTCGGGCTGCAGGGCAAACGCATCCTTGGGCTTGGGGGCAACCGGTACATAGCGAACACGGAAGTACCGCTCGGTGGTACGCGGGCCCCGGTAAATGATCCGTGCCTGTTGAGCGCCGCTTGCCGGGATGATCAACCGCGGCGGCGTCGCCAGCAGCGCCCGGGTTTTACCGTCTTCATCTGCCAAGGGCCGTTCATGGGGCTCGCCCTTCTCGTCAAAGCTGAGCTCGGCGAGTTGTATTTGTACGAATGCAGTAGCGTCGCCGAGGTTTCTTATATCCGCCAACAGCGTGGCGCGGTTGGCCGGCAAGTAGTGATAGAAGGAGCCGGGGTCCAGGTCGGGGCCGGCGCTGGCACTTGCCGAACATACGAGCGCCACTATTCCCAACCATCGGGCCACCCGCTCACGCCAATGCGTGATGAAGAACATGCTGCCCTTACTCATAAGAGCTGCGCATCGAAATACAGCGTGACCTGGCCCGAATAGGTATCGCCGCCGCGCTTGATCATCTGCTGTACCTCGCCGTTGAGGGTATGAAACTCCACTTCGCCCCGTTCACCGGCGATCGCACGGCGGGCATCCAAGGCGTAGTGAACATGCTCGGTGAGGCGCATCCGTTGTACCGGAGCGCCCTGATACACAAGGCCTTGGGGCAGGGTAATCAGTGTTGCAACGGCGGCCTGCTCACCCGTATGGGTATTGCCGATGGCGCAGTCACCGGCCTGTTTCGTGTGCTCACATCCCATATAAACACTGAACGGGCCAGTAGTTGTCACACGCATGGGCAGCCGGCCAGCGAGCTGGGCAGTAGGCGATATATTCCCCATCATCCATTCGATCCAGCTGCCATTTCGTGGTTCCAGCACAACTTGGGCAGCGTTGTCATCGAACGCTATGCCCAACTCGTGCTCCACATCGACCTCGAAGTTGAATGTCACACTGTTGCTGCTAAGTCCCGACACCTGGCTACCGAGCGAGAAGTCTCCTGTTTCACCTACGGACCAAATGAGGCTGCCGGTGTATCGGCCCATCGGCACGGTATGAGGCGCCGGGAATATCACGCGGTAGCCCACCGAGAAGGACTTCACCTCAGGCTCGATCTCGCGTTCACCTTCGGACACGCCGCCGGAGGTGGGGTAGCACAGCCCGGGCGATGTCGGGTTGGCGACCTGCCATACGAAGCCCATGCTGGCGCCAGCATCGAACGCATGGGAGTTCACGAAGTTGCAACCGCCACCCGTGCTCCAATGGAAACCTGGGTTCTCGTACGGTGAAAAGCTGCTGCCGATCAACAACTGGGCCAAGTGAGTGATCTGGAAGTCGAACGCAAGGGTCGCCCCGGTATCAGAAAACAGGGTTACCCGGGCTTGCGGGGGTGCCCGCAGCGACCATCGGGAAGGTAGCGGCGGCAACCCGGAAAAAACCTGGCGGCTGTACGTAACCGGCAGAGCCACTGAAATTTCGCCGGGTACGCAACCGCCGAACTCCTGGCAGTAGCCTGAAGAAGGCGTGGTGTTTTCAAACCCGTTGCCGGTATTGCCTGGCCGAAACTCTGCGGTAATGTCTACTGCGGCGGCATCGCCACAAGGTATTGCCAGGCTCAGCACTAGCATGGCTACTGGTGTTCCAGCCATCACCGGATAATTGCCACCGGCACATCTGTACCAGCCTGGCTTGGTCAAATTGAACACTGCCTACCTCCCTATAAAATGAAACTCCATGGCGCCGTACCTGCACCTAAAGCCTTGCGTCGAATATCAGTGTTACCAAGCCAGCCCATTTATCACCGGGTGAACTGACGAGTTTTGCGATCTGTTCAGAAAGCGCATAAAACTCAAATTTCCCAAGGGCGCTGGTCACCAGCCCTCGAGTGAGATATCCAAGCGGGCGACCGTGAACCAGCGCTTCACGCCAAGGAGCTTCCTCCCCGGGATACCCTGCCAACTCAAGGCCCTTTGGCGGATAAAACATAACGCCGAAATACGCAAATTCATTGTTGCGCTGATTACGCAGGGTGCAGGACTGGCCAATGCCCTGCTCTCCGCAATTCATAGTGATACTGAACGGCCCGGAAGTTGTGAGGCGGTACGGCAGTGAACCAGTCACTTTGGTGGGCGGTACCCCCGTATCCAGCCATTTTTGCCAGCCAATAGTGGGTTCCAGAACAACCCTGTTCGAGTTTGCCGGAAACTGCACTTGAAGTTCGTGGTGAACGGTAAGTGTGAAGTTGAACGTTACGCTGTTGGTGCTGAGGTTCGTTACGTTGCTGCCTAAGGTGAAGTCACCCGCCTCGCCCACACTGAAGGTAACGGAGCCATGATAAGTACCCATCGCCATGGTATGGGGCCTGGGCAAAACCAGCTTGTACCCCACGGAAAAACTACGGACCCAAGGCGTGACGCTCTCCTGCTTGGTTACATAGGATGACGCGGGATAACACAGTGACGGCGAGCGAGGGTCATTCACTTGCCATACGAACCCTGAATCGCTCGTGTCGCCGTCGTAAGTGGCGCCAGTCAACCAGGTGCATCCACCGCCGGCACTGTAATGGGCAGCGGGGTTGTTAAGTTTTGTCAGCGGGCTGGAGCCTTCGGTCAACGCCTCGGCAACATGGGTGATCTGCAATCGCAGGGCCGCGGTATCTCCTCGGTCTGACATCACATCAACTGTGGTTTCCCTCGGCGTCTGCAGTGACCAGCGCTGTGGAACCGGGGGCAATCCCGATAACACCGTTCGCTCGTAACTGATCGGCAAGGCCACCGAGAAGATGCCACTGGCGCAGCCGAATTCCCGGCAGTAGCCAGAGTTCGGCGTGGTATTGCGAAATTCTCCCCGGTTCTCCGAAGGTCGGTAGTCCGCTGTTATTTCCACATCTGCGCCCCAGGCGTTGCCGGCTAACAGCCCTGACAGGGCTACTGCGATCCGGGCGACGCGCCAGCCCCTGCCCGAGCAGAATGGCTTAAACATCACGATCCTCCAGTGCTGTACTGCCGGCGACAGTGCGTGGAGAGCACGTCAGATCGCCCATCATCACTACGTCCTGGTCTCGCTCACCGCTGGCGGCGTCGATACGCACCAGGCAGTGGCGTCTGCCGTCTACCCGTACTTCGAGGGTGGGCGTGGACTGGCTCATCTCTACCGCAAAGAAGCCGTCGGTCTCGGTCACGCTACGGCTGGCATGGTTGATTACCATGGCCCCAGGTACGGGTTGGCCCGCAGGGTCGAGCAAGCGGCCGATCACCGTCATGGTGCGCATCACCTGCAGCCGCTGGTACGCCACGCCGCCCATATTCAAGTGGTAGTCGGCCACATGCGGCGCAACCACTATGGGGGCCGCCTCCTCGCCCTTGATATCAAATCGAACCCGGCCCTTGCGGTAGGGGCTCAACGGAATCACATTGCGCCCACGGCGCAGTTGGCCCGACGTCCCGTTGCCATCGAAGCTGAGCAATTCCACGTCTTCCACATCGCTGTCTACGTCTACCACCATGCCCGCCTGGTATACGCCCAGGTTTCCGGTCGAGGCCAGATGACCATCGCCAAGGGCCAAGGTGTTGCTGAGGTTAAGCCCACCACCGAGCTCGTCGTTGTACGAAGACGTTTGCAGGTAGGCGTCCCCAGCCAGTAGGCGGTTCTGGAAGCCCACCCTGCCACCTACGCCAAGGCCATAGCTGTCCTTGTTCAACGTGCCGGTGACGTTACGCACGAACGGGCCGTTAACCTGATGCTGGTAGTTCAAGGAAGCGGTGTGCTCACGCCCGCCATCACGGCGGGTGCGGCTGCCCAGGCTGCCATAGAGGCTGTCGCCATTGCCGCCCAGGGCCAAAGTAAGGCTTACATCCACGCCCCGGTTGCGCTCGGCGCCACTGCTGGCCACCGCCGGGCGGTCGAACACCGAGAAGCGCCACGTTGTGTCCGTGCCCAGTAACACCGCGCGCTGTACCCAGGAGAGGTCCAGGCCAAACCCGTCCACGGCGCCGGTGGCATGGGAAAGCCTCATCACGCCCGTTCCGCGTGGCGAAAAACGGTGCTGCCAGCTGAGGGAGCTCTGGGACGTTTCGCGCACCTCCCAGCGATAACGTGGCGTGTAATACGCAGGCCAGCGGTCCTCCAGTTGGTATTGGTACAACCAGGAACGGGTGTGGCTGGCCACCACATTGCCCTTCGGATAGGTGTAGATCGCTTGTACGTCCAGGCCATCGCCCCGCCCTTCGGTACGGTACAGGTTGACGTACGTGCGAAACGCCGTGCTCAGGTCCCAGTCCAGAGACGTGCCGTATTGCATCGCCCCGTCAACATGCTCCACGGAAAGGCCAAGGATGGCCGTAGGGTGGAGCAGGTAGTTCGTGATCAGGCCGGCATTCATGCCCTCTTCGCGATCGGTTTCCCAGTTGCTGAACAGCTCTCTGCCCCGGCCGAAGTAGGCGTTGTAGCGCCAGCGCTGCTCGGGGTTGCTCCAGTTGGTGGGCTTGTAAACAAATTCTTCACTGGTGGAAGTGACCTGCCCATCTTCCACCACGCGGATTTCCACAGGGTAGATACCTCCCGGCAGCGGCCGGGTATCGATGGCCTGCAGCCCAGGCTGAACGGGCTGGCTGTTAACCAGCGACCCATTGCGGTACACCTCGATCACCGCCGGGCGGTTGGGCGTCACGTAAATAGGCGTTGCGCTCGGCCGGCCGTCTTCGATGGCCAGGCTATCGCTGCTGCCGAACATCAGGCCCAGTGTGCCCTCGGGCAAACCGTTCAGGGTACGGGGCTGGCGGCTTAATCCCTGGAGGGATGGGGTGAAGTACCCCACCCGGTAGAAGGTGTTTTCCTTCAGGTAATCGGTGTAAAGGCTACGCAACCGATGACGATCGGTGGTGATGCCTTCGCCTCGACTGCGGTCCAGCTGGGCTTCGGCGGCTGCGGTCCATGGCCCTTTGCTGGCCAAGGCGGACGCTACGTACGTGCCATACATGTCTGAACGGCTTCCGGCGGCATTCAGCTGGTTACGCACCAGCAGCCCGCTGCCGTTCTGCGGCAAGCTGTAATAGCGCGGGCCGCTGCCGGTACTTTCTGCAGCATTTGTGAGGATCGACAGCTGTGACCGTTCGAGGCTGTAGTGCAGCGCAACCAGGCCCTGGGGACAGTCCGCTTCGCAGCGGCCCAACTTGCGCGGCTTGCTCAAGGCCTGCAGCCATACCTGACGATCGTCTTCGTTCACCTCGGACTGGTCCGTTTCGGCGTACTTCACCAGTTCCACCGTTTCGTCCCGGCCGAGCACCAGTGTGGCGTCGGCCAGGTACGCTCCGTTGAGATCAACGCGCACTATGAGCGGCGCATTGAAGAAATGGTCGCGGAATTCCGCAGGTAGTCCTTGCGTTTGTGTCAGCAGATCCAGTGCAGCGGGTGGCTGCGATGAAGCCGCCACGGCTGTACTGACACAAAAACTTACCGCGCAGGTGGCGGCAAGCCTGAAGTGATGGGTTGCAAACACCACGGCGAATATCCAGGCATCGAAGAGGCAAGTGGCGGGCCCGGATGGGCCCGCCGCCAGAAGGGGTCAGGGCGCCAGCGCGGTTTCGAAGGTCACGTCCACGAAGCCCATGTAGTCGCCTGGCTGGTACGGCCCGGTTGCCGCGGCGATGTCCATGTTCATGTAGTACGGGCTGGCAGCGTCGCCGGCTGGCACGATTTCCTGGGTGCTGGTGGTCAGGTCCACGCCGTTGGCAGTGATGGTGAGCGGGATGCTGTTGTTGCGGCTGGTCAGCACGGCGGCGTTTTCCAGGCGGGCGGAAATCGCGCCGGTGGTGCTTTTAGCGATTACACGGTTGGAAACCTTTTGCAGGTTGCCATTCAGGATGCCCATTGGCTGGGTCTGGTTCATCCAGCCGCCCTCGTCGATGATCGAGAATTCCGAAGTCGGAATGTAAGCGGTCACTTGGATCTGCTTGCTGATCACGTTATCGGCAGCCATTACCTGGCCGGCTGCGAGTAGCGCCAGGGGCAGTGCGAGGAATTTCAGTTTCATGGGTTTACGCTCCTTGGTTGGTATAGGCCGAAGTTGAGGGTCGGCTAGCCCTTGATTTCATACGGCAGTGGCGCCAACGCACCGCGCCGGTGGGTGAACACGTAGATTTCGCCTGGCTTTTTCTCGAAAACCTTTTCGCCCCCTGGGGCAAGGTGATGAACCACCGCCGGGTCACAATCCAGGCCGTCGCCATTGCAGCGGCGAAAGCGGTCCAGCACAGCCGTGGCATTGCCTACGTTGCGCACTACAAAACGACTGGGCTCTTCATCGATGGCTAATTGATGTGCAACTTCCCTGGGGCGCACATAGAGCAGCGACCCGAACCCTGCGAGCATCTGCACACCGCCTGAAATTGAAACTTCATAGGCGTCGGCTTCTTTTTCAGTAAGTTCAAAACCGTCTCCGGCGCTGGGCAGCACAGGGTTGAACCGCAGTCGGAAATATCGCTCCTTGTCGCGCTCACCGCTGAACAGCAGCCGCACCGTCTGCATGCCCGCCGCCGGAATGATCAGGCGCGCCGGGGACACCACCAGCTCCCGCTTACCCCCCGCCGTTTCTACGTCCAGCGGGATTTCCCGGACCGTGCCATCCCCTTGGCGCACCAGCTCCCAGGCCCGGACCTTCACGAAAGCAGTGGCGTCGCCGTGGTTGAACACACGCTTGACCACCACATTTTTATCGGCACGCAAATAATCCGAAAGTGTGCCAATGCTTATTTTCGGGCCCGCCATTGCAGCGCCGGGGAACATAACCAGGCATGCGAGAATAAATATGAACCTCATGACACAACCCGCCCTCTGATAACTAACGCAACGGCATCTGAACAGGGCGCCATTGTTATGATTTATTTGTTTTAGGCATGCAGGCACTTTCCGAGTAACTTGCTCGAAAATTCCGTGCCCCGTGTAGGAAAGGTCCGCAAAGACGCGGAAAAGCGCAGCGGCGAAGGGCTGCGGCACGCAAGGCTTTACAGCGGCCCGCGAATCGCTATAATCAGCGCCCTTACCCGCCGGTATAGCTCAGCTGGTAGAGCAACTGACTTGTAATCAGTAGGTCCCGGGTTCGATTCCTGGTGCCGGCACCATACGCAGTACCGAAGAAGGCTCACCGAAAGGTGGGCCTTTTTTGTTGGCGGGTGTGCTGGGAGGAAGATGCTGGTGGGAAGCGGCGGGGCCGGCCTTGCGGCGTCAGCTCCCGAATGACGCCAGCACGGACCTACCCTCCCCAAACTCCGCCGAATCTTCGGCCCCTTCAATACAACGGCATGCTCCATACCCGGTAGGAAGCGGGCGCTAGCTCGCGAATGGGGCCAGCATCAATCTGTCCTTCGCAGCCTCGCCGAATCATCGACCCTTTACTACAACGCCCCCCTATACCTGGTAGTAAACGGCGAGGCTGGCCATCCGGCGGAGCTCAGGAATGCTCTCGGGCCTTTGCCTGCTCCAAAATCCACACATGCCGCGGCATCAGTTCACACGGTGGGAAGCAACTGTCTTGAGCTGCTTTTTCCGACCATCTGGCGCAGCTCGCGCTTCAGCCTCCCATTCGCGAGCTCAGCAGGGCCGGGCTGGGACCGGGCGCAGAGCCCGGGAATAACCACCGCAGCAAAGGCAATTCGCAGGCTATCCCGCCACAGGGGTTGGCGCGAACTGGGGTGATACCTCCTGTGGGACCTTGCGATAGCCAGGGAATGTGCGCCCGAGAGGAAGCAAGCCAACACGGCAATGGGCTCAGCAGCGCGCCCGGTTCAATCTGTGCGAAGCGGCGGGGTCGGCCATCCGACGGCAGCTCGCGAATGAGGCCTACCCCGCTCTGTGTGGATTTAGCCCTAAACAGTTTTGAGGCCGGCGCCAGGCCGAAGCGTGCCGAAACAACTGGCAGCCTGCTCGCCTTGACTCGGCCCGGCACCCGCTCGTAGAGTCACGCCGTCGCTGTCAATCCAGCGGCCGGGTTTGGCGACCCGATCAGTAGACGGCGCAACAGCGCCCCACCAGACCGTAGGCGCTTTTTTTGTGCCTGCGGGGCTGTGTTATGGCAGCTGTGCGCGGGAGACCTTCGGGTCTGCCGGGTTCCGTTTACCCCGGTTCGCCAACCTGCGTACAGCTGCCACCTAATCGTTTGGCGACGGTTTTGGCAGCTCCTTAGTAAACGGAGCCGCAGCATGAATACCCTTATTACCTCCCACCTTCGCGCCCTCGCCCGCCACCGCATGGCTATGGCCACCCCACGCACTTTGAAAAACGCGAGAGGTGCCGAATGAGTGGGGTATCGCTGAAGCAGCTGCACCAAGACTTTGCCCACATTGCAGCGGTCGACTGCCTGCCTGGCCCAATCACCGGGTTTGAGGGTTCAGCAGTATCAACACCAGCTTCTTCCTGAACTGTTGCCGAACGGTATCCCCAAGCTTGCGCCACTCCTTCAACGCCCGCGCATCAAATTCAAGGCTATAGGTCATCCAGCGAAACCTTTACCCGCTGAGGATCGGCCAGACGCTCCCGAACGGTAGCGAGTAGCGCTTCATCCTCGTCTGTGACCAGAACTGACTTGAAGGGAAGCTGGCCGCGCTCAGCCACGTATTGAAGTGCCTGACGCATTAGCTCAGACGGAGTGACGCCTAGTTTTTCGAGCTCCCGGTAGGCGCGCGCTTTGAGATCGTCGTCGATACGGACGTTGATGGATGCCATGGCGATAGCCTCGGTGTAATGACGTTGGTCTTTACATTGCCTGAGGTATGCCTTGCAGGCAAGTGGTCCGGAACAAGTGGCTGTTAGAAACCGACGGCAGCCCGCGCACAAGCTCAGATCCGCAGTGCTCCTGTCGCCGGCAAGCCGTGCTGCTACGGGGTACGAACCTTTAATAAAGGGGCTAGGTGTTCAGCTCAGGCGCCGCTTGCGCCAGCGCTTCCGAAAACAAGGTATCAGCCCCAATCTGAATATCTAGCTCGGGCCATTCCACCGTCCAGCCAGCATCGCCCAAGATCGCCTTTTCGAAAGCTTCGAGCTCAACGAGTGGTTCAAGCCCTGGATACGTTTTCACGTCATGGCCGATATCGAGGGAAAAGCGCTGGCCGCTGGTGAAGGTCAGGTCGAGGATCGTGCCGGGATGGGCGCGCACAGCCAGAAGACGAGGGCGTTTCATCAGGGTTTGTAGCCTGTGGCCAGTTGGCGGTGTTGGTGAGTCATGTATAGGGGCAGTGGGGAATCGTCGCTCCGCGATAGCCGTACCGTGCATGCATGGCCTGCGTAACGCAACCCCGCGTGCCGTGGTGACGCCGGTCGCGAGCAAGCCCGGCTGCTACAAGCCTGGCATTCGGCTTGGCACTGTTTTCGCGAGCTTCGCCGGATGGCCGGCCCCGCCGCTTCCTACCGAGTCAACCTAACCCCTCCACCTCCACATACCTGGACTCCCCTCCCCCCGACGCGCCGGCAAGCCATCCCCAGGTAAACGCGAGTCGGTCTTGCCATCGTCGCGTAGGTCAACTGTGCCTTCGGACCAGCCGGCCAGTAGCTGCCTTCGTTGGTCACGCAGTGGTACAGAAGCTCAACGCCTCGATCAGCAGCGACATGCAGGAGCGCATCCACGGGATCCGCCGTAGCATCGCACCGCAGGCGTAGCTGGGCTCGGAGAGTGTGAACCCGCTGCAGGTCGTCTGCGATCTGCTCGACCTGATAGAGGCAACACGCAGCTGGCCGGGCCTATCCATCAGCCCAGGCCGATGCCGAGCCGGGTGCACGGCGGCAAACCTAAGGGGCCAGATGAAGCAGATCACGCTTTAGGACCCGCCCATTGCGAAGCGCTGCGAGGTATAGTCGCGCTCCATGGTCAGGAGTGACCCAGCACTACCTGGTGTAACCATCGCGCCAAGGAGAGAAGTTGCTTTGCTCAATTTCATTCGAAACTACCGATGGAAACGCTGGCTTAAGGCGCGGGATGTCAAGCTTTCGGCCGGCCTACGCTGCCTCTCACCAAATGCCAGTTTACGAGTCGAAAAAGCGGTAAGCCTCGGCGACGTAATAATCAAGTCCCGGAGCCTGCACATCGGAACGCACACCTATATTCGCAGCGGTTCACTGCAATTAGTCAGTGCTATAGGGCGATTCTGTTCAATAGGGCAGGACGTGAGGATCGGTTTGAGCGCGGATGCCCATCCTCTTGACTGGCTAACGACCCATCCAGTTCATGATTTCGCGGGAAGAATGAAACACAAACCCTCTCGCTCAGCTACCAGCATAGGAAACGATGTCTGGATTGGTGAAAGTGTGATTATTTTGAATGGTTTGCGTGTGGGCGATGGGGCAGTTATTGCCGCGGGCGCGGTTGTCACCAAGGACGTTCCACCTTATGCCATAGTTGGCGGGAACCCTGCCAAATTTCTACGTTGGCGGTTCGATGACCCAACACTTAGAGAAGCATTGGTAAAAAGCGCCTGGTGGGATTTGCCTATTAAACAGTTGGCAGCGTTACCCTTTAACGAGCCTCATACCTGCCTTGCACTTATAGATGAGGCCAAGGCTAAACAACCGCTTACGCAACCGGCCTACAAGCAATATCAAATAAAGCGCACGGGATGTATTGAGCTGGGCGGAAGCTGAAATCCATTACCGTGTAACAATGAAGGGCGCCGAGAGGGAGACCCGGCTGGCCATCATGTGAACCCAGTGGGAAGTGGGGGCTGGCCATCCGGGGCCAGCTCGCGAATAAGCTCAAATTTGCAATGCCCCGGTCGCCGGCAAGCCGTGCTGCTACGGGGTACGAATCAAGCGGCCCGAGTAGTGTTTTGCCCATCTATGCCAAGGGGCGACTGCAATCTGCTCCAGTGCCGAAGCGTTATCGGATTAAGGGAGATTAGTGTTCTGTCAGGCGCCGCTTGTGCCAGCGCTTCCAAAAACAATGTATCCGTACCAATCTGGATATCTAGCTCGGGCCATTCCACCGTCCAGCCAGCATCGCCCAAGATCGCCTTTTCGAAAGCTTCGGGCTTCGCGAGTGGTTCCAGCCCTGGATATGTTTTCACGTCATGGCCCATATCCAGGGAAAAGCGCTGCGCGCTGGTGAAGGTCAGGTCGAGGATCGCGCCGGGATGAGCGTGCACAGCGTAGGTACCGCAACCCCCCTGCCGTGGTGAAGCTTGGTCGCGGCCAAGGCCGGCTGCTACAGGTTTGGCAAGTTACGGAACAAGGGCTGAGCTAGAGAAACAACGGTGTGATCCAGTTTTCGCGAGCTGCGCCCGCTTCCTACCGAATCAAACTAACCCTCAACCTCCACATACCTGGACTCCCCTCCCCCCGACGCCCCGGCAAGCCAGCCCCAGGTAACCGCGAGTTCGGTCTTGCCATCCTCGCGCACATCAACCGTGCCTTCGGACCAGCCGGCCAGTAACTGGCTCTCGTCGGTCAGGCAGTGGTACAGCAGCTCGATCCGGTTCTCCCCGGCAAGCCGCCCTACCAGTTGGCCTTGCGATGAGTGAATCACCAGCGTTGTGCATAACGCTCCCGAACATGTTGGCTGATAAACGTGGTCAGGCCCTTTCCTTCCATGGCCAGGCGTTGCATTTCGAGCACGGTGGGCAGGCCGGCGCTTTCCACGTTGTAGAGGTAGTGGCAGGGTTCTTCGCTGGAGAATTGGACGGTAATGGAGTCGGTTCCCAGCTCGTAGGCGACCACACCTGCATGGCCGCTGAGGTTTGCGTAGGGCTGCATAGCGTTCTCCTCTGTTGCCGGTAGACCGCCGTACCGCTTCGCGGTTGCGCTGCATCTGCCCGAAGGTCGGGGCTCGGTTTACCCTTCAGCCCGATCCCGCCCACCAAACCTGTGCACCGCATCCACCATCAGCTCGGGAATCAACCGCCGAATGCGGGGTTCGCTGTGGTAGGCGCCGTCGTCGTTGTAGCGCAGGTAGGCCCGCTGGCAAAGGTTGCATTGCCACACGCCGCACTGGTTGGCGGGATAGAAACGAGGGGCGATGGGGGCGTTGGGGGACCAGTAATAGGTGCCTTCGGGATGGTACTCATCCAGCGTGGCGTCTTCCTCGTCGAACTCGGCGAGGGTGCCGATATGAACCAGCTGAGTTTCCCGTAGGCCTATTGGCCAGCCTGCCCAGCCGGTTGGCAACGTCGCGCTGCAGTTGCATGGCTGGGTTACACGGGCGGCATGGGTAGCCAGTTCAAACAGCGCCGCATAGGTCAGCAAGGGTTGCATCGCTCACTCCTTCGAGCACAGGGCTATTCAAGGCAGGCTTGGGCCGCAGAACAGCTGGAAACCTTCGCGCTCGGCGAGCCGCGCGCGATAGGCCTCCACGGCTGGGAACGCCGGGCGCTCGAAGGGTGTGCCGAACCATCGGTTTACCGAAAGCCCGATCACGATATCCGCCAGGCTGAAGCGATCGCCGGTCACGAATGCTCCCGTTTGCGACAGTTGCTGCTCGAGAATGGCCATGGTTGTGGCCCAGCGCTGTTCGCCCTGGCGAAGCGCAACCGGGTCTTGATAGTCGGGGTTTTTGCGTACTCGCGAGTGGAACACGTAGCCCCACGAGGGATTGAGTTCGGCGGCTTGCCAATCCAGCCATTGGTCCACCCTTGCGCGTTCATGCGGCGAGGAGGGATACAGCGCGTCGCCTGCGTAAGCGTTGGCGAGGTAGCGAAGGATGCTGTTGGATTCCCACAGCACAAAATCACCGTCGATCAACACAGGTATCTGGGCGTTGGGGTTGAGGGCGCGGAACTCAGGCAAGCTTGGGGAGCGAAAGCCCAACCCCCAGTCTTCCTCGCGCTCAACGGGCAGGCCGAGCTCGGTACAGGCCCATAACACTTTGCGTACATTGATGGACGACGTTCGTCCAAGAACCTTCAGCATGATCGAAGCGTCCGTGTGGGTGCTGGCGAGCTATTACAGCACCCTTGGGACCGCTCCGGAAGCAGGCTTTAGAACACGTTGATCGGGTATTCCACGAACACGCGTACTTCGTTGCCGTCATCGTTGTATTCGGATTCGCGCACGTTGGTGGAGGTGCGCAGCATGGAGCCACGCAGGCGCACTTTCAGGTCCTTGGCCGGGCCTTCCTGCACCACGTACTGCAGCTGGTTGAACCACTCGCGCTCGTTCCCTTCGCCATTGTTAGTGCGGATGTTATCCCCGCGCACATAGGCGATCTTGTAGGTGAGCCCGGGCACGCCGTAGGGGCCGAAGTCCAAGCCGTACGCGAGCTGCCAGGAGCGTTCGTCTTCAGCGTTGAAGTCCGACCAGTAGGAGTTGGCCAGGAAAATGGTGGACCCGCCGTCACCCACGCCGCCGGCGTCGGCGTAGCTGCCGTAGTTGTAGCCGGTATCACCGGTACTGCGCTGGTGCGCCAGGGTGAAGGAGTGGGCGCCGAAGGCGTAGGTGGCCGCCAGGCTCCAGATGGTGTTGTCCTGGCCGGTGCCGAGGCGGTCGGCATAGGATTGGTCCAGGCGCGAGCGGTAGCCGTTGAAGTCCAGGGTAAGGGACCGATCCGTGGCCATCGGCATCACATAGGTCATGCCCAGGTATTGCTTCTTCAGGCGGTCCTGCACATCGGAGGCGTACAGCGAGGCCGTGAAGTCGTCGCTGAATTTGTAGCTGCCGCCGAACACGTCGATCTGCTTCAGGCGACCGCTGTCGCGGCCCTCGTCACTCTTGCGCGCCTCGGCGGTAAAGTGGCCGGCGTTCAGTTCCAGGCCCTGCAGTTCGCGGGACGTGACCATGTAGCCGGTATAGGTTTCGGGTAGCAGCCGGGTATCGTCGTAGTTGAGTACCGGCAACGCAGGCATCATTTCGCCGTACTTCAGCACGGTGTTGGATACCCGGAACTTGATGGCAGCGCCTGCGCGAGCCACGTCGTGCTCGGCGTTGCCATTGTTGTCCACCCTGAAGAAGTCGATGCCGCCCGCGCCACTGCGCCCGTTGCCGCCATCAAGGCGCAATGCGTACAGGCCAAACGCATCCACGCCCACGCCTACGGTGCCTTGGGTGAACCCGGAGCTGAAGGTGCCGATAAACCCTTGGCCCCACTCGGCGCGGTCTTCGGAGCCATGCTTGTAGTCGCGGTTCATGTAAGCATTGCGCAGTAGAACGTTGAGGTGACTGTCCTCCACGAACCCCTGAGCCTGCGATTGGTCATTGGCCATTGCATTGGCAGCCGTGCAGATCCCTAGCGCCAATGCGGCGATGCGGTAGTTCAACATCTCGTTTTCCCTTGTACCGAAATAGACACGCCGGGCGGCGAAGCAAATACAGGCCATAGCCAGCCAACCGAAGCGGGCTCGGATCCTAGAGAGGGGTATAGAGGGTGTCAAACTACGAAATGGAGTAAAGCGTGTCGGGAGGGGGGGGTCAGCTGGGCGTCCTGCCCAAAGGGAATGGCCAGTGGCCGGAGAGGTTCAAGCTTTTACGATGCCGAGCAAAGCTTCCAGTTCGGCATCGCTGATCAGGCCAGCCGGATAGCGGTCGGCAATCGCCCTACGCGGATCGGCGCCCCGCCCTTCCCCACATCGCTGGGCGTTGCGCCCAGGTGCGACCATCTGGGGCGATACACTGTTGTTACCCTGAGGTACTGCTTCTCTTACTGCATTCATCACAACATCCCCGGTTCAACCACAGCACAGGCTAAGTCTTTTTTATGACAGGTCGGCAATTGCACACTGCCGTCATCTGCTGAATATAAAGATACAAAAGCTGTGCCAGCGCACTAAGCCGTAGCAAGGCGGATACACAAAAGCCCAGCGGTGGCCGCTGGGCTTTGCGGTGATGCGCAGATCAGCCGTGGTGAGGCGCAGGTTGCTGCTGGGTAAGGCAGTGGATATTACCGCCGCCAAGCAATAGCTCCCGGCCTGGCACGAACACGATTTCGTGCTCGGGGAATACGCGTTGCAGTACCTCTCGGGCCGCGTCGTCCGTGGCTTCGGAGAAGCTTGGCGCAATGATTCCGCCGTTCACGATGAGGAAGTTGACGTACGAACCCGCCAGGCGCACCGACGGGTCGCGGTGCTGGCTGCCGGCGCAGACATCAACGCCATCGCACTCTTCTTCGGTGGCAAACAAGGGCCCGGGGATAGGCATTTTGTGCACCACAAAAGTGCGCCCCTTGGCGTCCGTTGTGTTCTCAAGTACCCGCAGCGCCTCGTGGCAACGGCTGTAGTTCGGGTCTTGTGGGTCGTCTGTCCACGCCAGTAACACTTCGCCGGGGCGTACGTAACAACAGAAGTTATCCACGTGGCCGTCGGTTTCATCGTTGAACAGGCCTTCTGGCAGCCACACCACCTTGCTCACGTTCAAGTAGTCGCCAAGCAGCGCTTCGATCTCCCCACGGCCCAGGTGCGGGTTGCGGTTGCGGTTGAGCAGGCACTCCTCGGTGGTGATCACCGTGCCCTCGCCATCAACGTGGATCGAGCCGCCTTCGAGCACAAAGCCTTCGGTGCGATAGCGGGCGCAGCGCTCCATCTCGAGCACTTTGCTCGCCACCTGGTCGTCCCGGTTCCAGGGGCTGTACAGCCCGCCATCGAACCCGCCCCAGGCGTTGAAGCCCCAATCCACGCCGCGCACGTCGCCGCTGTCGTTGATCACGAAGGTAGGGCCGGTGTCACGCATCCAGGCATCATCGGTGCTCATTTCCACGATGCGGATGTTGGGAACGTCCAGGCGGGCACGGGCGTTCTCATATTGCGCCGCAGAAACGGCCACGGTAACCGGCTCGAAGCGCGCGATAGCCCGGGCCAGGGCAACGTGTGCAGCCTGCGCGGGCTTGCCGCCCAGGCGCCAGTTGTCCGGGCGCTCCGGCCAGATCATCCACACCTGGCTTTGCGGTGCCCACTCGGCCGGCATATGGAAGCCGTCGGCCCGCGGTGTGCTGTGAAGGGTGGTCATGGTGGTCAGGACTCCAGTGAACCGTCGAGTGTTTTGATCGGGCCATACAGGTTGGGCCGGCGATCACGGAAGGTGCCCCAGGCGCTGCGAATGCGTTCGAGGGCGTCGAGGTCGAAACGTTGGACCAGTATGCCTTCCTCGGTTTCATTCAGCTCCTGAACTTTGGCCCCGAACTGATCGGCGATGAACGAAGAGCCATAGAACGTGATGCTGTAACCGTCCTGCTCTTCCCGGCCGATGCGGTTGCTGGCAACCACTGGCATCAGGTTGGCGCCGGCATGGCCTTGCTGCACGCGCTGCCAGTGGTCGCGAGAAGTGATGCTGGCATCGTGGGGCTCACTGCCGATGGCGGTGGGGTAGAACAGCACTTCGGCCCCCAGCAGCGCCATGGCGCGAGCGCACTCGGGGAACCACTGGTCCCAGCAAATCCCTACGCCGATCTTCGCGTAGCGGGTTTGCCATACCTTGAAGCCAGTATCGCCGGGGTTGAAGTAGTACTTCTCGTGGTAGCCAGGGCCGTCCGGGATGTGGCTTTTTCGATAAATGCCGAGGTTGCTGCCGTCGGCATCAATGATGGCGATGCTGTTGAAGCGGGCGCGCCCCGCCAGCTCATAGAAGCTGATGGGCAGTACCACTTCGAGCTCACGCGCTACCTTCTGGAAGTGGGCGATCGCGGCGTTGGTGTCTGCCGCTGTGGCCAGCTGGAGGTAGTCTGCGTTGGGCTTCTGGCAAAAGTACGGTGTTTCAAACAGCTCCTGGATCAGAATGATCTGGGCCCCCTCGGCCGCCGCCTGGCGAACCAGGCGTTCGGCGTTGGCAAGGTTGGCCTGGCGATCCCAGGAACAGGCCATCTGAGTGGCGGCGACGGTAACGGTGCGGCTCATGGACAACTCCGTGCAGGTGAGTGAGCGCTTCGAGGGCGGCCCTTTATAACCGATAAAAATCGACCAATAAAGGGCTTAACCATTCGAAAGCTCGCTATAGCCTGCGCTTTAAACCGATATAAATCGGCTAAATACCCAGCCAGCCGCTCTAACTCGCTACAAGTCCTCTGCCAGCACCTTGGCCACACTGTCCACAAAGAAGTCCACACTCCGCCGGGTGGTACACATGGGTGGCTTGATCTTCAGGATGTTGAGGTAGTCCCCGGTGGGCTGCATGAAGATGCCCAGGTCTCGCAGCCGCTCGCACAGCAGGGCCGTTTCCTCGGTGGCGGGCTCCAGCGTGGCGCGATCACGCACCAGTTCCAGCCCCAGGTAGAAACCGGAACCATGGGCAGCACCTGCCAGCGGGAACCGCTCTACCAATTCTTCCAACCGCTGTTTGAAATAGCCCCCGGTCACCCTGGCGTTCTCCCACAGCCCTTCTTCTTCCATCACATCAAGCACGGCCATGCCGATCTCGCAGCTCACCGGGCTACCCCCGGCAGACGAGAAGAAATACCCCTCCGCTTCCAGCGCTTCGGCGATTTCCCGGCGAGTGATCACCACGCCGAGCGGCTGGCCGTTGCCCATGCCCTTGGCCATGGTGATGATGTCCGGCACCACGCCTTGTTCTTCGAAGCCCCAGAAGTGCGTGCCCAGGCGGCCATAGCCCACTTGCACTTCGTCGGCGATGCACACCCCACCGCGGGCGCGCACTTGGGCGTAAACCTGTTCTAGGTAGCCCGGCGGCAAGGCGATCCCCCCGGCGTTGCCATACACCGGCTCGCAGATGAACCCCGCAACCTGGCGTTGCTGGGCGTCCAGGTTGGCCAGCGTGTCGGTAACACTGCGCAGGTAATCCGCGGTGCTGCCCGGGCCACGGAACGTTCCCCGGTAGGTATTGGGCGCCATCACCGGGTGTACCCATTGCGGGCGCGTTTCCAGCGCCTTTGGGTTATCCGCGATCGAGGTGGAGATTGCGTCGGTAGCGACCGTCCAGCCGTGATAGGCCTCCAGCACACTGAGCACATCCCGGCCACCGCTGTAGGCCCAGGCCAGGCGGATGGCGAGGTCGTTGGCCTCGCTGCCGCTGTTCACCAAAAACACCCGGTCCATCGAAGAGGGCGCCAGCGCCAGCAGGCGCTCGGAAAACTCCGCCAAGGCGGCGTAGTGGAAGCGGGAGTTGGTATTGAGCAAGGACCATTGCCGCGCGGCCACCTGTGCCATACGCGGATGGCCATGGCCCAGCACCGCTACGTTGTTGAGCATGTCCAGATAGGACCGGCCCTGCATGTCGATCAGGTGGTTGCGCCAGCCGCGCTCGATACGCGGCGGTGCCTGGTAGTAATACTTCTGTGACCGGGCAAAGCTGGCATCGCGGCGCGCCAGCAACACCTGGGAATCTTCTTGAGCGGGTGCGTCACATGCCCAGCCGAGCACGGCAGCGGGTGAAGGGCACAACATGGCCCAGGCGCTTGCACGTGAAGGCGTAGTGAACGCAGGCGCATCGATGCCGGCGTGCATCAATTGAATACGCAACATGCCAGACGCCTGACCAAGCTGCTGCCCCTTGTCCTTGGCACCGGGCGAGGTATCGCTCAGCTGGCCATCAAGCTGTAACGCCCATTGTTCGCCCACAAGCATCCAGCGATCCTTGCCCGCCGCTGACCACTGGCCGGGGAAAGGCGCCTCCAAGGCTTGCTCCGCCGCCAACAGCAATTGCACGTGCAGCGCGAAGGTTTCGGGTTCGGCGGGAATGTCTGGCCGTGTTTGCGCGAGGTAGTATTCGCCATAGCGGGACGCGGCCGCCTCGAAGCCAGCCAGTGCCCCGGCCAACTGCCGATCTACCGCGCCCTCTTCTTCCCAGTTGCCGGCGTTCCAGAGCGGGCTGAGCACGCTCAGGTCCAGGCTGTTCACGCTCTCAGGCGACAGCCCTGGCAGCAGCCGGCCCAGCCCCTGCGCGTTGGGCGTGCTGCACGGCATTCCAGCGGCGGCCAGCACGGCGTTTTCCATCAGCGCCGGTGCGACCGACAGCGCAACGTCCAGCACTTCCCATTCATGGGCGGCGTTGTCATGCAGATAAGGGTTTTGCGGGTTGAGCTTGAGCTGCTGCGCGGTACTGAGCACCAGCACGGCGGCACGGTTGACGATCAATGGCCACAGTGCACGCAGCTCGGCTTCGGTCAGCGGATTGGCCTGTTGATAGGCTGTAACCGCCGGCAATATTCCGAAGGGGTCACCCTCGCAGTGGTGCAGCAGCGCCGCACAGGTCACGCTCAGGTCGGCGATCCGCCAGGTACGGCAAAGGTCGCCAAAATCGATGATGCCCTTGAGCATCCAGCCGCGCTGCGGTGTGCGCTGCCACAGCGTGTTGTCATCGGTGAGGTCCAGATGCACCGCCTGGCTCGGCAGCCGAGGTATCAGCGCTGCCAGGCGCGCTTGTGCGTGCTGGGTTGCATGGCGAACCTGTGCCAGCCGCTCGGGCTGGTCCGCCAGCACGGGAAGCAACTGCTCTACCAGCGCCGCTGCCTGGCGCGGGTCCCATTGCAGCGTTCGCTCCAGCCCCGGGTGCGAGAACCCGGCAAGCGCGCGGTCCGTTTCCGCGCACAGCCGGCCCATGGCTGCCCGGATATCAATGCCCAGGTGTGGCCGGCGGGTAAGCGGCTCACCTTCAAGGTACTCAAAAAGCCGCACGTGCAGCGCCTGCCCGGCCGCCGTCACGCTCAGCAGCTTGTGGCCGCTCAGGGTGGGCATCACTCGGGGTACGGCAAGGCCTTCGGCGGCCAGGTGTTCAAGCGCGGCATGCTGGGCCTGCAGCTCTTCCAGCCCGTAACTGCCATGGCAGGCCTTGAGCACGAAACGGCCGGCAGTGCTCTGCACTCTGAAATTGAGGTCTTGCTGGCTGCCCAAAGGCTCCAGCTCACCGTCTATTGCATAATGCTCGAGCAGCAAACGCTGGGCATCTTCGGTGGAGAGGTGGGGGTTGGGCAGGCTGGAGCGCTGGATCAGCTCATGGAGCGACATCGGGTAGGCCTCGGTTTTTTGCACACATATCGCCATGCATTGGGCCGATTAGCAACCCCGTGGGAAGCGTCTACAATGCTAGCGAAAAGCTACTCCTCAAGGCCTGCCGAAGTATTAAGGTATTCGGGCTTGCACCGGGCTGCGGATCCCCACAAAGTATGCCCATTTCATACTTGGCGACTTAAGGAAAAAGGCGCGTACACATGCGAATCCTCATTACTGGAGGGGCGGGCTTCATCGGTTCGGCCCTGGTTCGACACCTCATCGAAAACACCGGGCACGAAGTGCTCAACGTCGACAAGCTGACGTACGCGGGTAACCTGGAGTCCCTCGCCGGCATCGCTACCAACACACGCTATGAATTCGTTCAGGCCGATATCGCCGATCAGCCCGTGGTCGGGGAAGTACTGGCCCGGTTCCAGCCTCAGGCAATCATGCACCTGGCGGCAGAGTCGCATGTGGATCGGTCCATCGACGGCCCGTCCGATTTCATCCAAACCAATATCGTGGGCACCTATGCCCTGCTCGAAGCCACCCGCGCGTATTGGGCGAAGCTGAGCGAGCCGGAGCGAAGTGCGTTCCGCTTCCACCACATCTCTACCGACGAGGTATACGGCGACCTCCACGGCGTGGACGACCTGTTCACCGAAACCACACCGTACGCACCCAGCTCCCCGTACTCAGCGAGCAAGGCGGCCTCCGACCACCTGGTACGCGCCTGGCATCGCACCTATGGGTTGCCGGTGGTGGTCACCAACTGTTCGAACAACTACGGCCCTTATCACTTCCCTGAGAAGCTGATTCCGCTGGTGATTCTCAATGCACTGGAAGGCAAGCCCTTGCCGGTATATGGCGATGGCCTGCAGGTGCGCGACTGGCTGTTCGTGGAAGACCACGCCCGGGCATTGCTGGAGGTGGTAACGCGCGGTGAAGTGGGCGAAACCTACAACATCGGCGGCCACAACGAGCAAAAGAACATCGACGTGGTGCGTGGCATTTGCGCCTTGCTCGAAGAATTGGCCCCAGCCCGCCCGGACGGCGTGGCCAACTATGCTGACCTGATTACTTTCGTGAAGGACCGCCCCGGCCACGACCTGCGTTACGCCATCGACGCCAGCAAGATCGAGCGCGAGCTGGGCTGGGTACCCCAGGAAACCTTCCAGACCGGCCTGCGCAAAACCGTGCAGTGGTACCTGGATAACCTGGACTGGTGCCGGCGCGTTCAGGACGGCAGCTACCAGCGCGAACGCCTGGGCTTCACCGAACCCAAGGACCTGATCGCATGAAGGGCATCGTCCTGGCCGGCGGCTCCGGCACGCGCTTGCACCCGATCACGCTGGGCGTTTCCAAACAGCTGCTGCCGATCTACGACAAGCCGATGATCTATTACCCGATCTCGGTGTTGATGCTGGCCGGGATCCGTGAAGTGTTGATCATTTCCACGCCCCTGGACCTGCCTCAGTACCGGCAGTTGCTGGGCGATGGCAGCCAGTTCGGTATCCATATCAGCTACGCCGAGCAGCCCTCGCCGGACGGCCTCGCCCAGGCGTTCCTGATCGGCGAGTCGTTCATCGGCAACGACCCGGTGTGCCTTATCCTGGGGGACAACATCTTCCATGGGCAGCACTTCTCCGACCAGTTGCAACGCGCCGTCAAGCGGGGCAGCGGCGCCACAGTGTTCGGCTATTGGGTGAAAGATCCAGAGCGCTTCGGTGTGATCGAGTTCGACGAGGCTGGCCACGCCCTGTCCATCGAAGAAAAGCCCACCGCGCCAAAGTCCAGCTATGCGGTCACCGGCCTGTATTTCTATGACAATGACGTGGTGCAGATCGCCCGCGAGGTCAAGCCTTCGCCGCGTGGTGAGCTGGAAATCACCGACGTAAACAACGCCTACCTGGCACGTGGCGACCTGCATGTGGAACGCTTCGGCCGCGGCTTCGCCTGGCTGGATACCGGCACTCACGACAGCCTGCTGGAGGCTTCGCAGTACGTGCAAACGGTAGAGCATCGGCAAGGGTTGAAGGTCGCCTGCCTTGAAGAAATTGCCTACATGAACGGCTGGATCGACCAGCAACAACTGCTGGTACGTGCCAACGCTTTCGGCAAAACCGGCTACGGCCAATACCTGTTTGCCCTGGCGAGAGAAACCCGATGAACGTGGTGACAACCAACATCCCCGATGTATTGATTTTCGAGCCCAGGGTATTCGGCGATGACCGCGGGTTCTTCTTCGAAAGCTTCAATGAGCGCGCCTTCAACGAAGCCACCGGCCGCCAGGTGACCTTTGTTCAGGACAACCACTCGCGCTCGCAGCGCGGCGTGCTCCGCGGCCTGCATTACCAGATCCAGAACCCGCAGGGCAAACTGGTACGGGTTGCCACCGGCGAAGTGCTGGACATCGCCGTGGACATCCGTCGTGGCTCCCCTACCTTCGGCCACTGCGTTTCCGTGCTGCTATCGGAAGAGAACAAGCGCCAGCTGTGGATCCCCGAAGGCTTCGCCCATGGCTTCGTGGTACTGAGCGAGACGGCGGACTTCCTCTACAAGACCACTGACTACTACAACCCGGCCGCCGAGCGGTGCATCGCCTGGAACGACCCCACCCTGGCCATCGACTGGCAGCTGGGCGAGCTGGAGCCCCGGCTGTCGGCCAAAGACCAGCAAGGCAAGGCCTTGGCCGACGCGGACCTGTTCCCATGACTGGCCGCCTGAGCGTATTGCTGGTGGGCGCCAATGGCCAGGTGAGCACCGAGCTGCAGAAGCGCCTGCAAGGCAAAGTGGACCTGCATGTACTGGGCAGCAGTACCCTGGACCTCACCCGGCCGGATGCAATCCGGGAACAGGTGCGGGCACTGAGCCCAGGCTTGATCATCAACCCGGCAGCCCACACCGCAGTGGACAAGGCTGAATCCGAACGTGAGCTGGCCTTTGCTATCAACGCCATTGCGCCGGGTGTGTTGGCCGAAGAGGCCCACCGGCTGGGTGCGCCACTGATCCACTATTCCACCGACTATGTGTTCGACGGCAGCAAGGCCGAGCCATACGTGGAAGCCGACCCCACCGCCCCGCTCGGGGTGTACGGCGAAAGCAAACTGGCGGGTGAGCAAGCCATCCAGGGCGTAGGCGGCGCGCACCTCATTTTGCGTACCAGCTGGGTGTATGCCTCCCATGGGCGCAACTTCCTGCTGACCATGCAACGCCTGCTGCAGGAGAAGCCGGAGCTCAAGGTAGTTGCCGATCAGATAGGCGCGCCTACCTGGGCCGGTACGATCGCGGACAGCACGGTGCGGCTCATTGATCGCTGGCAAGCTGGGCAGGCTGGCCCGTGGGGCGTATATCACCTGACTGCCCGCGGGCAAACCTCGTGGTTCGGCTTTGCCGAAGCCATTGGCGAGCAGCTGCGCAAAGCTGGCAAGCCCTGCGCGGCGTTGCTGCCCATCGCCTCGAGCGACTACCCCACACCTGCCCGCCGGCCGCTGAATTCGCGACTGAACTGCGGCAAGCTGGAGGCCGAGTGGGGCGTACGCCAGGCGGATTGGCACGAGGCACTGCTGGAGTGCCTGCGCGAGGCATAACCGTGGCGCGTGCGCTGCGGTAACATGGCGGGATGATCAAGCCCGCCCTTCCCCGCCGCCCGCGCTGGCGCAACCTCGCCCTTGTCGCCATCTGCCTGGCACCGTTGCTGTTTCCGTTGCAGCAGCTGGCGGAGCGTTACTACCGCAGTGAGCTGGTAAGCCAGAACCGCCAGACCCTCGACTTGTACGTGGCCAACCTGCTGGGCACGCTTCGCCGCTACGAAGCCCTGCCGCCGATCCTCAGCGACCTGCCCGCGCTGCGTCAGCTACTGGCCCACCCCACCGACCCGCAACTGCAGGGCGTGGCCAACCGCCTCCTTAAAACCATCTGCGACCAGACCGGCGCCGAGGTGATGTACCTCATGGACCCGGCGGGTAATACCCTGGCTGCCTCCAACTGGGAACAGAAGGACAGTTTCGTGGGGCGTAATTTCGCCTTCCGGCCGTATTTCAATGACGCCATTGCCGGGCGATTGGGGCGCTTCTTTGGCCTGGGGACCACCTCGGCGAAACGTGGCTATTTCTTTGCCGCCGGCGTGCGCGACGGTGACGAAACCATAGGGGCGCTGGTGGTGAAGGTGGACCTGGACCACACCGAAACCCTTTGGGGCCGCACGCCAGAGCAGCTCGCCGTCACCGACCAATACGGCGTGGTGATCCTTACCTCCCGCCCCGACTGGCGCTACCGCGCTACGCGGCCGCTGACGGAGGTAGAACGCGCAGCCATTGCGGCCAATCAGCCGTACCCCACGGGCAACCCTGGTGTGCTGGAACTGGACAACCGCACCTGGCTCACCCAAAGCCGGTTCATCGGCGAAACGGGCTGGACCGTCAACCTGCTCGCCCCGCGCAGCTTGATCGACCGCCCGGTGCGCACCGTGGTGGCGGTGGGTGGCGCGGCGCTGTTGGCGCTCATGTTGATGTTGGGCCTGATGATGCAAAGGCGGCGCAATTACCTGGACCGCATCGCCTTCGAAGCGCTTGGCCGACAAGAACTTGAGGCCCGCGTGAGCGAACGCACCAGCGCCCTGCAAAAGCTCAACAGCCGCCTGCGCCAGGAAGTGCTCGAACGCGAGCAGGCGCAGCAGAAGCTGGTGCAGGCGCAGGACGAACTGGTACAGGCGAGCAAGCTGTCGGCGCTGGGCACCATGAGCGCCAGCATCAGCCATGAGCTAAACCAACCGTTGGCGGCGATCCGCAGCTATGCCGACAACGCCGGCGTGCTGCTCGACCACCAGCGCACCGATGACGCCCGGAACAATCTAAAGGCAATCAGCGAGCTCACCGCACGCATGGCTTCGATCATCGCCCACCTGCGCGCCTTCGCCCGCCGCGACCGCCATGCGCCCGAGAGCGTGGCGCTGCAACCGGCACTCGAAGATGCCCTGGCGCTGTTGGCCAAGCGCCGCCGGGCCATGGACGTGGAACTGATTCGCGACCTGCCCGACGCCCCGCTGTGGGTGCAAGCTGGCGAAACCCGGTTACGTCAGGTGCTGGGCAATGTACTGGCCAACGCGCTGGATGCCCTCACTGAAAAAGCCAACCCGCGGCGTATCTGGCTCAGCGCCGAGAAGTCCACTGACAGTATCAGCCTCTTCATCCGGGACAACGGCCCTGGGTTCAGCAGCGAGGCGCTGGCCCATGCGCGCGAACCCTTCTTTACAACCAAAACCCGTACCCAGGGGCTGGGCCTGGGGTTGGCGATCTGCGAAACGCTGATGCGCGCCCTGGGCGGTGAACTGCTCATGGCCAATCACCCGCAGGGCGGCGCGCTGCTTACCCTGAGGCTACGCCCGGCCACCCCCGGGGTTAGCCCGCAACCACTCGAGGACCTGGCATGACCGCGCCGGATGCATTAACCACTCGCACGGACGTGGTGCTGATTGACGACGACCCACACCTGCGCCAGGCGCTGGGGCAAACCCTGGATCTGGCCGGGCTGAAAGTGCTGGCGCTGGAAGATGCCACCGGCCTGCCGGCCCGCCTGGGCCGCGACTGGCCTGGCGTGGTGGTGTCGGACATTCGCATGCCGGGCGTCGACGGGCTTACGTTACTGCGCCAGCTGCACGCTGCCGACCCCGAGCTACCGGTGTTGCTGATCACCGGCCACGGCGATGTGCCGCTGGCCGTCGAGGCCATGCGCGCGGGGGCTTATGATTTCCTTGAAAAGCCGTTTGCGAGCGAAGCGCTGCTCGATAGCGTACGCCGTGCATTGAGCCATCGAAGGCTGGTGCTTGAGAACCGCAGCCTGCGGTTGGCCCTGAGTGACCGCCAGGCCCTGGGTACGCGCCTGGTGGGTAACAGCCCTTCGATGGCGCGGCTGCGCGAACAGATCGGCGCCTTGGCGGGTACCCGCGCGGACGTATTGATATTGGGCGAAACCGGCGCGGGCAAGGAAGTGGTCGCGCGCGCATTGCATGACTTGTCTGGCCGCCGTAATGGCCCGTTCGTAGCTATCAATGCTGGCGCGCTGGCTGAATCGGTGGTGGAAAGCGAGCTGTTCGGTCATGAGCCTGGCGCCTTTACCGGCGCGCAGAAGCGGCGCATCGGCAAGTTCGAGTTCGCCAACGGCGGCACGCTGTTCCTCGACGAAATCGAAAGCATGAGCCTGGATGTGCAGGTAAAGCTGCTGCGCCTGCTGCAGGAACGCGTGGTGGAGCGGCTGGGCGGCAATCAGCAGATCCCGTTGGATATCCGCGTGATCGCAGCCACCAAGGAAGACCTGCGCCAGGCGGCGGACCAGGGGCGCTTCCGCGCCGACCTGTATTACCGCCTGAACGTGGCGCCGTTGCGCATTCCGCCGCTGCGCGAGCGGGGCGAGGATGTAGTCACGCTGTTCGAGCATTTCAGCAGCGCCGCGGCCGAGCGCCACGGCCTGCCCAGCCAAGCCCTGCAACCTGCGCAACGTAGCGCCCTGCTGCGCCATGGCTGGCCGGGTAACGTGCGCGAACTGCAAAATGCCGCCGAGCGATTTGCCCTGGGGCTGGACCTTGCGCTGGATACCCCCGGCGACCTGCCGGTAGATCCCCAGGAGGCCGACATTCATGGGCCGTTGAATGCGCAGGTAGAGGCGTTCGAACGGCAGGTTATCAGCGCCGAAATTGCCCGCGGCCATGCCTCGCTGCGCAGCCTTGCCGAAGCGCTGGGCATCCCGCGCAAAACGCTGCATGACAAGTTGCGCAAGCACGGGCTGAGCGTGGGCAGCGGGGAAGAGGCGGATTAAGCCCTTATTCGCGGACGATCTGTGGGACCGGGGGGAGCCGTAGGCGTAGCCCGGGAATGTTCGCAGGCTTTCGCCTACTCCCACAGCGTCAGGCCTCGCATAACTCCAGCAACGCCGCACGCCAGGGCGCGTTACCAGGCAGGGCCAGGAAGTACTCATTAAGCAGGCTATCCCGCGCGGGATAGCGGAACGGCTGGCCTTGCGTATCGACCACCTCACCACCTGCGCCTTCGAGCACGCCTTGGGCGGCAGCGGTGTCCCACTGTGAGGTTGGCGCCAGCCGCGGGTAGCAATGCGCGGCGCCTTCCGCTACCAGGCAGAATTTGAGCGAGCTGCCTACGCTGGTGAGGCTCAGGGGGCCAACGGCGGTTTCCAGGCCGGCCAGCAGCGCTTGCTGTTCAGGGCTGGAATGACGGCGGCTGGCTACTACGGTGAAGGGCTCACCCTCTGCGGGCAAAGGGCGTGATCGAAGCGGCTGCGGCGCTTCGCCCGGGTTACTGCACCATGCGCCGAGGCCCGCGCCGCCCCACCAGCAGCGGCCGTTGACCGGCATGGCAACCACGCCGAATACCACGTCGCCGCCCTTGACCAGGGCAATGTTCACCGTGAATTCTTCACTGCCGGAAATGAACTCCTTGGTGCCGTCCAGCGGGTCCACCAACCACCATTGATCCCAGCCCGCGCGTTGCGCCAGGGGCACGTCGCAGTCTTCTTCCGACAGAATCGGAATATCCGGCGCCAGGCGCGTCAAGCCGACCACGATCACGTCGTGCGCCGCCAGGTCTGCCGCAGTGACAGGCGAATCATCAGCCTTGGCGGTCACTTCCACGCCCGCCCGCCAGAACGGCAGGATCGCTTCGCCCGCGTCACGGGCAATGGCCAGCACGCCTTCGAGCAATGGGTGGGGGAACGTCATAGGCTGAAGGCTCCGCGCTGGGCCAACAGATCGCGTACCAGGTACAGCGCGGCCAGCGCTCGGCCTTCAGTGAAGTCTGCGTTGCGGGCAAGTTCCGACAATTCGCGCAGGTTCACGCGGTCTACCCGCAGCGGCTCCGGCTCGTCGCCTTCGAGGCGTTCTTCGTAGAGATCGGTGGCCAGCACCACCTGGATCTTCTGGCTCATGTAGCCAGGCGACAGGGACAGCTCGGTGAGGTGTTCCAATTGCCGCGCACCGAATCCGGCTTCTTCCTTGAGCTCCCGGTTTGCGGCGGCCAGCACGTCTTCGCCCGGCTCGATCAGCCCTTTGGGCAGGGATAGCTCATAGGTTTCCGTGCCGCCGCAGTACTCCTCCACCAGCACGGCATGCTCGTCGTCCAGCATCGCCACGATCATGACCGCGCCGTAACCATTGCCCCGCCCAACCAGCCGTTCGTAGGTGCGTTCCACACCATTGGCGAAACGCAGCTGTACTTGCTCTACACGGAAGATACGGCTACTGGCGACGATCTCACGGCCCAGCACGGTGGGTTTATGGCGCATAGGGGCGGCTCCTTGGCTTGAACGGGTTACTATACCTTGGCTCGCGCGTGTGCCGAGCCTGTTTTCCGCCGCCCGGGAGCCTTCCGATGCCCGTTTTAGCCTGGCCCGACATCGATACCGTTCTGCTGGACATGGACGGTACCTTGCTCGACCTGCACTTCGACAACCACTTCTGGCTGCATCACCTGCCCCGGCGCTATGCCGAGGTGCATGGGGTGAGCCTGGCCATGGCTGAAATGGAACTGCAGCCGCTGTTCGAGACACATGCCGGGCAGCTGAACTGGTATTGCCTGGACTTCTGGAGCCGTGAGCTCAACCTGCCGATCCTCGAACTCAAGCACGAAATTGCCGACCTCATCGCCTTGCGCCCGCATGCCGATACGTTCCTGGCGGCAGTGAAGGCTGCGGGCAAGCGACTGGTGCTGATCACCAACGCGCACCGGGATTCCTTGTCGCTCAAGCTCGAGCGTATCGCCTTGGCACCCTGGTTCGACCGGCTCATCACGTCCCACGATTATGGCTACCCCAAGGAAGCCGCCGCGTTCTGGGATGCGCTGCAAGCCGACCTGGCGTTCGACCCGGCACGGGCGCTGTTTATTGACGATACGTTGCCGATCCTGCGCAGTGCCCGCGCCTACGGCATTGGCCATTTGCTCGCGGTGAGCGAACCCGACAGCCGCAAGGGCCGCAAGAACACCGAGGAATTCGACGCGGTAGAGGACTTTCGAGCGCTGCTGCCGGGCCTTGCCCATGCGAGCGTGGCACCGGGGGTGTGAATGGACATCAAGCAGCTGAAGTTCTTGGTAGCGCTGGACGAAACCCGCCATTTCGGCCAGGCCGCCGCACGCTGCCATATCACTCAGCCTACGCTTTCCATGCGCTTGCGCAGCCTGGAGGAAGAGCTCGACCTGGCTTTGGTGAATCGCGGCCAGCGCTTCGAGGGGTTTACCGCGCCAGGCGAGCGCATACTGGCATGGGCTCGCACGGTACTGGCCGCCTACGATGGCTTGCAGGCAGAAGCCGCCGCCTGTCGTGGGCATCTGGTGGGTACGCTGCGGCTGGGGGTAGTGCCACTGTCGAGCTTCGATCCCGTACCGCTCTTGCGGGGGCTGCACACGCTGCACCCTGAACTGAACTTCGAGCTGAGCTCGCTGAGCTCCGATCAACTGGTGGAACAGTTGGCCAGTAACCGGCTGGACCTGGGTGTGTCGTACCTGGACCGGCTGGACCCAACCCAATTCGAAACCCTGCCCTTGAGCGAAACGCGCATGGGCTTGCTGCATGACCAGCGCCACTATCAATTTGGCGAAGCCCCGCTGAGCTGGGAGGCGGTCAACGAGCTACCCCTGGGCCTGTTGACCAGCGGCATGCATTTCCGCCAGTCCATCGACCATGCTTTCCACAGCCGGGGCCTGCGCCCACGCCCATTGTTGCAAACCGACGCGGTGCACCAATTGCTTCAGGCGGTACATGGCGGCTTGTGCTGCGCGATCATGCCGCTGCATGGCGGGCTGGAAGCACTCACCGAGCATCTGCGCCTGCAACCGATCGAGCAGGCGCAAACGCTCACGCGCCTTGGTTTGATCATGCGCCGCAGCGCGCCTCGCTCGCCCTTGGCCCAGGCGTGCTTCGCCTACTGCCAGAGCACGCTTGGCGGCAATTGATCGAGCCCATCTATCAGCGCATCGGAACAAGCGATTAGACGGTCAGTCACACCCGGCATAGGCTCAATCAACGAAACTGCCGGTACTGTCGAATGCCCGCCTTGCGTTCTGCCCCATTGGCGCCCCCCGACCCGTTGTCGTCCGCCAGCCAGGATTACCGCTACGCCACCCTGACCGATGGCGAGGCGGGGCAGGCTACGTTGGCGGACGAAGTGGCGCTGGCTATTGCGTACAACGGCATCAGCCAGGCGGTAATGCTAGTAAGCCCGCGCGACCTCGAAGACTTTGTGGTGGGCTTCAGTATCGCCAGTGGGATAGTGCCGGCCATCGAAGACGTTTACGACATCCAGGTACGTGGCCTGGGCGCCTCGCGAGAGGCGCAGGTGGACATTTCCAGCCGTGCGTTCTGGGCCTTGAAAGACCATCGCCGACAAATGGCCGGCACCAGTGGCTGCGGCCTGTGTGGCGTGGAGGCAGTGGACCAGGCACTACCGGCGTTACCCATACTTGAACCCATGCCCTTGCCCCCCGCCGCCTGGCTTGAAGGCCTGCGCCAGCGCCTTAGCGCGTTGCAGCCGCTCGGCCAGCACTCCGGCGCGGTGCATGCCGCGGCCTTCATGAACGCCCAGGGCGAACTCATGCTTGCCCGGGAAGACATCGGCCGGCACAACGCGCTGGACAAGCTGATCGGCGCATTGCTTCGCCAAGGCATCGATACCGCTGGCGGGCTGGTGGTGGTCACCAGCCGCTGCAGCCTTGAACTGATCCAGAAGATGCTGCGCGCCGGGATTCATACCCTCGTCAGCCTTTCTTCGCCAACGGGCCTGGCTTGCCAATGGGCCCGTAAACATCATTTGAACCTCATTCATCTGCCGCATCACAGCGCGCCGCGGGTGTACAGCCCCGCGATGGAGATCGAACCGTGAGCACCTCTACCAAAGCCGAGAAAGCCCCCGCCTCCGCCCCTCGCTACAAGCCCTACAGCGGCCCGGCCGCTGGCTGGGGCGCCTTGCAGAGCGTGACCCGGTTCTGGCTGGGCAGCGGCAATGCGCTGAAAAACATTCGCACCATGCTCAAGACCAACCAGAACGGCGGTTTCGACTGCCCCGGTTGCGCCTGGGGCGAATCCCCTGATGACGGCATGGTGAAGTTTTGCGAGAACGGCGCCAAGGCCGTGAACTGGGAGGCTACCAAGCGCCGGGTGGATGCGTCTTTCTTCGCCCGGCACAGCGTTGGCGCGCTGCTGGAGCAGAGCGACTACTGGCTCGAATACCAAGGCCGGCTCACCGAACCGATGGTCTACGACGCGCAGAGCGACCGTTACAAGCCCATTGCCTGGGACGAGGCCTTCGCGCTCATTGCCCGCCACCTCAATGAGCTGGAAAGCCCGGACCAGGCCGAGTTCTATACCTCCGGCCGTGCCAGCAACGAGGCCGCCTACCTTTACCAGCTATTCGTACGCGCGTTCGGGACCAACAACTTCCCCGATTGCTCGAACATGTGCCATGAAGCCAGCGGCGTTGCGCTTTCGCAGAGCATCGGCGTAGGCAAGGGCACGGTCACGTTCGAAGACTTCCATCACGCGGACGCGATTTTCGTGTGGGGCCAGAACCCCGGTACCAACCACCCACGCATGCTCGAACCTCTGCGCGAAGCAGTCGAGCGCGGCGCCCAGGTAGTGTGCATCAACCCGCTCAAGGAGCGCGGCCTGGAGCGCTTCCAGCATCCGCAACACCCGCTGGAAATGCTCACCAACGGTGACCGCCCCACCAATACCGCGTATTTCCGCCCGGCCTTGGGCGGCGACATGGCGATTGCCCGCGGCATGGCCAAGTTCCTGCTGCAATGGGAACGCGACGCGAAGGCTGCTGGCAACCCGCCGGTGTTCGATCATGACTTCCTCAGCGAACACACTGCGGCCGTGCAGGAATACCTCGCCGCCGTAGATGCCACCACCTGGGACCAGATCGTGGAACAGTCGGGCCTGCCGCTGGTGGAAATCGAGCGCGCGGCTCGTATGTACGCCAAAGGCACCAAAGTGATCATGTGCTGGGCCATGGGCATCACCCAGCATCGCCATTCGGTCCCTACGATTCAGGAGCTGTCCAACCTGATGCTCCTGCGCGGCAATATCGGCCGGCCAGGTGCCGGCCTGTGCCCGGTCCGTGGCCACAGCAACGTGCAAGGCGACCGCACCATGGGTATCAACGAGCGCCCGCCGGTGTTTTTGCTCGATGCCATGGAAAAGCGTTTCGGCTTCCAGGTTCCGCGCCAGCAAGGGCACAACGTGGTGGAAGCCATTCACGCCATGCTCGAAGGTCGCGCCAAGGTGTTCATCGGGCTGGGCGGCAACTTTGCCCAAGCCACGCCGGACAGCCCGCGCACCGCAGAAGCATTGCGCAACTGTGAGCTGACGGTGCACATCAGTACCAAGCTCAACCGCAGCCATCTGGTTCATGGCAAGGAGGCGTTGATCCTGCCGTGCCTGGGCCGCACCGACATCGACCGCCAGGCCGAGGGCCCGCAAGCGGTAACCGTGGAGGACTCGTTCTCGATGGTTCACGCCTCGTTCGGCCAGCTGCAGCCGCTGTCTTCGCTGCAACGCTCGGAGCCGGCCATCATCGCCGGGATCGCCCACGCTACGCTTGGCCCGCGCCCCGTAGACTGGCAGTGGCTGATCGGGGACTACCAGCGGATTCGGAACCTGATCGCCGATACCATCCCAGGCTTTACAGACTTCAACGCCAAGCTGAATCATCCCGGTGGCTTCTACCTGGGCAATACCGCAGGGCAGCGCCGCTGGAATACCGCGAGCGGCCGCGCCAACTTCAAGGCCAACGCCCTGCCGGCCGACCTGTTGCATGAGCGGGTCCACGCCACCGGCCGGGTGCCCGACCTGATCCTGCAGACCCTGCGCTCGCATGACCAGTACAACACCACTATCTACAGCCTGGATGATCGTTACCGGGGCGTGCGCGGGCAGCGTGAGGTCGTGTTCGCGAACGAAGCGGACATCATCCGCCTGGGTTACCAGCCGGGCCAGAAGGTGGACATGATCTCGGTATGGGAAGACGGCCGTGAGCGTCGGGTAAGCGGGTTTACCTTGCTGCCGTTCGATATTCCTGCAGGGCAAGCTGCGGCGTACTACCCGGAGACCAACCCGCTGGTACCGCTGGAAAGTACAGGCGACGGCAGCAGCACACCTACTTCCAAGTTCGTGGCCATCCGGTTCGAACGGGCGCAGGAAAGCGCGCGGATTATCTGAAATCCATCCAAGGCGAGCGGGTCGAAGATCATGTGACCCGCTTCGCTACTGCAAGTTTCCTTGCCATAACAATAAGTTAGCTATTTGTGACCAAGTCGTGTCATTCATCGCTTTTCGGTTGTAACGGCTCGTGCGCCCAATCAGGATCGCGGCGTCATAAGCCTGAGATTCCTTTCATGAAGCTTGCCTCGGTTATTGCGTTGTCCCTCAGCCTGGTCACTGGTGCCGCTTTTGCCGGTGGTACGACCGAAGCTGGCGTGGGTGGTGCTCTGGGTGGCGTGCTGGGTTCTGTAGTCGGCCAACAGTTGGGTGGAAGCACCGGCTCGGCGATCGGTGCCGGCCTGGGCGGCGCTGCTGGTAGCGCAGTGGGTGCGGACAAGCACAGCCGTGGCGAAGCGGCGATTGGTGGCGCCCTGGGTGCAGCGGGCGGCAACGTGATCGGCCGCAGCGTAGGCGGCACCACTGGCAGCCTGATTGGTGCCGCAGCGGGCGGCGGCGCGGGCGGCGCGCTGGGTAACTACATGGGCAGCGATGATGATCGTGACCGTGGCGGCAAAAAGTACCGCGGCCATGCCGATCGCCGTTGGGACCACGACCGTGGCCACCATTACGGCCACCGCAAGCACTGGCGTCACCGCTGATCCCTCACGGGGCGGCCTCTGCCGCCCCTGTTTGGTCGGATCCATTCCGACCAAATGCTGAGCCTCCCTCTGTTCATTTCCTGAACGCGCGTTTACTCTGCCGCGCAATGTAACAGCATTGCGACATCATCCTGCGAACGACCCCTCACGCAGCGGTGTCGGTACATCAGGAACCCCGCCATGGCTGCACCCGACGACAACGGCGTTACCCATTTTCAACGCCTGGACCCTGCCCAGATCGATGTAGTGCTCGGGAGCGCCCGCCTCCCTCGCCAAGCGCCGCCTGCCCGCCAGGGTTCCAGTGGTATCTGGCTTGCTGCCTTGGCCATCGTGGCTACCGCGGCCTGGGCCTGGCATGGCAGCGATAGCCCCATAGCTGCGCCGCCTGACGGCACGGCCAGCCTGCCGCCAGTGCAAACTGCCGTGCATGAGCCCCGCCAGGTAGCAGTCGTGAATACCGCCGTGGCGACCCGCGTAGTGAACCAGGTGGTCATCATCAATGCACCCGCCAAGCCTGCGCCAGTGCATTCAAGCGCGGCGCCCGAGCCGGTTGCAACGCAAGCGCCTCAAGGCTTGGTGAGCGCCCAGTACCTGGCCCAGTTCAAGGCTGGCGGCGGCCGTACCGAAGCCTCCACCCAGCGGCCATACCAGATCGCTACCGTGACCATTCGCGAATGGGATGGGCCCAACCGGTATGTCGCCAAATGGCGAATCGAGGACAACCTGATCAACCAGGGCTCGGTGTGCTTCAACTTCCCGGCCGACAGCATTGAGCACCGTGAATGCCGCCGCGCGGCGCAGCAGTACTTCAAGGACCAGTGCAAGGATTGGACGCGCCGGGCAGAGAAAACCCGAGACAAGGAAACACGCGAAGCGAAAGCGCAGTACTGCGCAGTGGCGGGAGAGTTTGCGCCGTAAGAGGCTGGCGCAAACGGGCAGCGATCCATTCGCGAGCTACGCCCGCTTCCTATGAGGAAACGGGAGTAGCTTGCGAGGGTTTTTACAGCTGCGGGCCAGCGGCGCGGATGGCGTCGGAAACTTCGAATTTCTTGAAGTTCTCGATGAACAGCCCGGCCAGGCCTTTGGCGGCCTCGTCGTAAGCAGCGCCGTCTGACCAGGTGTTGCGTGGCTTGAGCAAAGCGGTATCAACGCCTGGGACGGCTTTTGGCACGTCCAGGTTGATGATGTCCAGGTGCTCGGTTTCCGCGCCTACCAGAGCGCCGCTCTGGATAGCCGCGATCACGCCACGGGTGGTCGGAATGTTGAAGCGCTTGCCCACGCCATAGCCACCGCCGGTCCAGCCGGTGTTCACCAGGTACACCTTGGAGCCGAAGGCGCGGATGCGCTTGATCAGCAACTCGGCGTACACGCCAGCCGGGCGCGGGAAGAACGGCGCGCCGAAGCAGGTGGAGAAGGTCGACTTGATGCCAGCGCCAGAGCCCATTTCGGTCGAACCCACCAGGGCGGTGTAGCCGGACAGGAAGTGGTACGCCGCCTGCTCTTCACTGAGGATCGACACTGGCGGCAGTACACCGGTCAGGTCGCAGGTCAGGAAGATCACTGCGTTAGGCTCGCCGCCCAGGTTTTTCGGAGCGATCTTGTCGATCAGCTCACGCGGATAGGCCGCACGGCTGTTCTGCGTCAGGCTGTCATCGGTGTAGTCGGGCAGGCGGGTTTCGGGGTTCAGCACCACGTTTTCCAGCACAGCGCCGAATTGGATGGCTTTCCAGATAACAGGCTCGTTCTTCTGGGTCAGGTCGATGCACTTGGCATAGCAACCGCCCTCGATGTTGAACACCACGCCTTCGCCCCAGCCGTGCTCGTCGTCACCGATCAAGTAGCGGCTTTCGTCAGCAGACAGGGTGGTTTTGCCGGTGCCCGACAAACCGAAGAACAGGGTAACGTCGCCCTCTTCGCCCATGTTGGCCGCGCAGTGCATCGGCAGTACATCGGCATCCGGCAGCAGGAAGTTCTGCACCGAGAACATCGCTTTCTTCATTTCACCGGCGTAACGCATGCCAGCGATCAACACTTTCTTGGCGGCGAAGTTGATGATCACGCAGCCATCGGAGTTGGTGCCGTCGCGCTCGGGCTCGCAGGTGAACCATGGCGCGTTCAGCACTTGCCATTCCTGGCGCGAAGCCGGGTTGTACTGCTCCGGGTTGATGAACAGGCAGCGACCGAACAGGTTGTGCCAGGCAGTCTCGGTGGTCATTTTCACAGCCAGGTAGTGGCTGTCGTCAGACCCTACGTGAACATGCGAAACGAAGTGATCGCGCTCAGCCACATAGCCGCTTACCCGCTCCCAGAGGGCATCGAAGCGGTCTGCGGGGAATTTGCGGTTGATAGGGCCCCAGGCGATGGAATCCTGGGTGGACGGCTCTTCCACGATAAAGCGGTCGACCGGAGAACGCCCGGTACGGTGCCCGGTTTTCACGACCAGCGAGCCATTGGCGGCAAGCTCACCTTCACCGCGACGGATGGCCTCTTCGACCAGTTGAGCGATGCTGATATCGGTATACACGGCGTTTTTGGCTTGCGTCATGAGAATCCCCGTCGGCGATTAGCCGAGTGCTCCAAACGTTTGTAGTAGAAAACCGCACCCTACTACAGCTAAAAAGTGGCCGGATTATGCCTACAACCAAGGGAAAAGAGTAGCTCCCTACGGTTAAAACGGCGCTATTCCGGCGCCTGCAGCCTTATTTACGTTGCTGAATCTGTTCAGTGACGACTATCTGACGGTGCATCGACCCCGCCGCCGCTAAATAGTTGCGCCAAGTCTGCCGCATCGAACAGATAACGCTCATTACAGAACTGGCAATCGAGCTCTACCACGCCGTCGCCTTCCTCGAGCAATGCCTTCGCGTCCTCTTCACCGAGGGTGATGATCGCGCGTCCGGATCGCTCCCGCGAGCAACTGCACTGAAACACGATCGCCTGGCGATCGAACAACCGCACCTCTTCTTCGTGATAAAGCCGATGCAGTACGGTTTCGTTGCTCAGGCCAAGCAACTCCTCCGTTTTCAAGGTATCTGCCAGTGCCAACAGGTGCTGCCAATTGGCCTGCCTGTCGTCCGGGTCTTTGCGTTTGTCTGTGGGCAACTGCTGCAACAGCATCCCGCGGGCACGCTGACCATCAGCCTCCAGCCAGAAGCGGGTACCTAGCTGCTCGGACATCGCAAAGTAGTTCGAGAAACACGCCGCCAGGCTCTCGCCATCCAGGGCCACTATACCTTGATAGCGCTGCCCTTCAGTGGGGTCGATGGTCATCGCCAGAGTGCCATTGGGCATCAGCTCCTGCAAGTCGTTCGCCGTACCGATCAGCGCCTCGTCATAGCGCGCCAGGCCCCGGATTTCCAAGGCATTGGAACACTCCACCATCAGCAGCGGAACCGGCCCCTCGGACCTCGCCTGCAGTATCAGCAACCCGTCGAATTTCAGGGTACCTGCGAGCAGCGCGGCGGCTGCGATGAACTCGCCCAAAAGCTTCGCCACAGGCTCAGGGTAGGTGTGCCTGGCGAGCACTTCGTTGTAGCTGCTCTCGACGGACACCATTTCGCCTCGCACGTCGGCGTCGTCGAAGATGAAACGTTGGGTGAAATCGGTGCTTGGCAAATCGTGCATAGGTTCGGCTATCACAGAAAGATGACAAAATATGTATCGGCGCTTGTATAAAGCCCGACTCGAAGCACCGCCTGGGTGCGAGTGGATGTCGCCTGATTTAGAGGTCTATATGAACAAACCGGCACTGTTCCGGGCAAGCTGGAATCCGCGCGGGCTGGCCCTGTGCAATCTGATCGCGGTTGCGTTGCTGGGCGTGTGGCTGTGGCCAGCGGGCCATGCAGCCTTTACCTCGTTCGACGAAGCGCTGTTTAACCTGCTGAATCAGCCACTGGCGACCAGCACAGGCTGGCGTTATGTATGGACCCTGGGCAGCCTGCGCCCGTTCGACGCGCTGGTCGGGCTTATTCTACTGGCGCTGTTGATTCGCGGCGACTGGGTTTTCAAGGCAACCCAGGTTCGCCAGGCCTTTTGGGGGTTCATTGCTACGCTGCTGCTGTTGCTGGTGGTGCGCGCGCTGTTTTCGAAACTATGCGATGGCATGGGTTGGCAACATGACAGCCCGACCATGGTGCTCCCGGGCGCGGTTCACCTGAGCGACTGGTACCCTCATCTGGAGCGCAAATGGGAGCTGAAGGACCAGTCAAGCTCAAGCTTCCCCGGTGACCATGCATCAGTGTTGCTGATCTGGGCCTTTTATATGACGTTCTCCAGCCGTACCGCTGCCCAGCGTGTAGTGGTCTGGGCGCTTGCGCTGCTGTTCATGATGCCTCGGCTGGTTGCTGGCGCTCATTGGGGGCAGGACGATTACATCGGTGGCATGATCATGGCGCTGCTGGCACTGGGCTGGTCTTGCCATACGCCGTTCCTGGCGCACACCAGCGCCTGGCTGGCAAAGCTCACCGCGCCGCTCTTTACTCTTCTTGAACGCCTGCCGGTAGTAAACAGGCTCAGCGTTATCCGCACCTAACCTTCGGAGCGAAACTGAAACAGCTGCCGCCGCTGTTTCTTGGTGGGCTTGCCATCAGTGCTTACACCGAGGGCGCCCGCCTTGCGTAGCGCGGCCGCCTTCTCACGGCGGGCGATGCTTTCTTCGGTTTCGGCATACAAGCGCTGCGCCTCGGGCGCACCGCGGCGCACATCGGATAGCGCCGATACCACTACCGTCCGCTCGTCGAACCCGGTTCGCAATTGGTACTCGTCGCCGATTTTCGGCTCCTTGCCGGGCTTGCAGCGCTCGCCGCGGAAATGAACCTTTCCGCTCTCGATAGCTGCCTTGGCCAGGGCCCGTGTTTTATAGAAACGCGCCGCCCACAGCCACTTGTCCAGGCGGACTTTTTCATCATGCTCAGCTTGCTGCGCCACTGCCTGACCTCAATTCGAAACATTCAATCACTCTACTACCCTCGCGGCGGGATGCAACGCAGCGTTGCTTTGTTTACAGTGCGGCACATGCTGCAACGTGACGCAATCAGGGCCGTGCCGTGGTCTATGCAAATGCAAGTGACCGCGCAGGCCTTGGCTTCGGGCCCGCCTTGTATGGGGCGTTTTACTTCAGGCGATTCTTGTTGAAGACTTTCGACCACCTCACTGTCATTGGCCTGCGGGAATGGATTGCCCTACCGGAACTGGGCGTGGCGGGCCTTCGCGCCAAGATCGATACCGGCGCAAGTACCTCCAGCCTGCACGCCACTGAGATCGAGCCGTTCGAGCGTAACGGCGAGCGCTGGGTGCGGTTCAACGCTCACCTGGGCTCTGTTGTGCAATTGCGGCACCGGCGCTGCGAGGCGCCACTGGTGGCAAGGAAAACGATCAAAAGCTCCAACGGCCTGGCGCAAACCCGCTACGTGATCCGCACATTGCTGGCACTGGGCGACCGCGTCTGGCAGGTGGAATTTACATTGGCGTGCCGCAAGGCCATGCGGTACCGCTTGCTGCTGGGGTCCAAGGCACTCATAGACGGCCAATTGGTCGTAAACCCTGGCGAAAAGTATGTGCAGGACAAACCGGTATCTCCGGCCTCCCTTTCAATTGCCCCAGGTGTTCAATGAAGATCGCTGTGCTATCGCGCAACCCGCGCCTGTACTCCACCCGCCGCCTGGTTGAAGCCGGTACCGAGCGAGGCCATGAAATGGTAGTGGTGGATACGCTTCGAGCGTACATGAACATCGCCAGCCACAAGCCTCAGATCCACTACCGGGGTAAGCCGCTGGAAGGTTTCGATGCGGTCATTCCGCGCATCGGCGCTTCGGTGACCTTCTATGGTTGCGCGGTATTGCGCCAGTTCGAAATGATGGGAGTGTTCCCCCTCAACGAGTCGGTCGCCATTGCGCGTTCCCGGGACAAGTTGCGCTCGCTGCAGTTGCTGTCCCGCAAGGGTGTAGGGCTGCCGGTTACCGGCTTCGCGCACTCTCCGGATGACATCCCCGACCTCATTCGCATGGTCAATGGCGCGCCTCTGGTCATCAAGGTATTGGAGGGCACTCAAGGGATTGGCGTGGTGCTTTGCGAAACCACCAAGGCTGCGGAATCGGTAATCGAGGCTTTCATGGGCCTGAAACAGAACATCATGGTTCAGGAGTACATTCAGGAAGCCGGCGGCGCGGATATTCGCTGTTTCGTGGTAGGCGACAAGGTGATCGCCTCGATGAAGCGCCAGGCCAAGCCGGGAGAGTTTCGCTCCAACCTTCACCGCGGTGGCAGCGCCAGCCTGATCAAAATCACACCTGAAGAGCGGATGACCGCCATTCGCGCCGCCCGGGTAATGGGCCTGAGCGTTGCGGGCGTGGACATTCTACGGTCCAATCACGGCCCGCTTGTGATGGAAGTCAACTCGTCGCCGGGCCTCGAAGGGATCGAGTCCACCACAGGCAAGAACGTGGCGAGCATGATCATCGAGCATCTGGAAAAGAACAGCGGCCCCAACCTCACCCGCACCCGGGGCAAGGGCTAGCAGGCTTCGCCCTGGGCGCTGCCTTACACAGCGTCCCGGGGCAGCATCAGGTTGAGCGGCAAGCGCACCCGTGCTTCCAGGCCACCCCCTGCGCGGTTGCGCAGCTCCACGTTACCCCCATGCATCGACGCGATGCGCTTGACGATCGCCAGGCCAAGCCCGGTCCCCTTGCTGCGGGCACGGTCGCCTCGGGTGAATGGATTGAAGATGCCTTCGAACTCTTCGGGGTTTATGCCTTCACCACGGTCCAGCACGCTGAGTACAACGTAAGGCGCGCTGGAATCCCCGGACACGAACGCTGCAACTTCCACACCTTTGCCCGCATGGTACAGGGCATTACCGATCAGGTTGTTCAGTAGCCGCTTGATGGAAACCCGCCGTAGCGGGAAGGGGGGAATAGGCTCCAGGCACAACCTCACCCTGTGCTCAGGCTGGTTGAAGGGTGCGACAACTTCTTCTACCAGCGCGCAAAGGTCGGCCTCCTCCACGGTTTCGTCCCGGCCATCCCGGATGAATGCAAGGAATTGATCAAGGATCGCGTCCATATCCTCGATGTCCCGAACCATTTCATCCGCGAACTCGTTATCGCTGCTCATCAGCTCAAGGGACAGGCGCAGGCGCGTGAGCGGTGTGCGAAGGTCATGGGACACCCCGGCCAACATCAGTTCCCGCTCGCGCCCGGCCTGCTCCACATCCTCGGCCATCTGGTTGAAGGCGCTGTATACCTCCGTCATTTCGCTGGGCGTGTCACTGATCGGCAAGCGAACACTGCGCCCCTGCCCCAGCTGCCTTGCCGCGAACACCAGGTTTTTCAGTGGCTGGTTGAGCTGCCGAACGAAAATCCAGGCCGACGCCGTCGACAGTAACCCGATTGCCAGGAACCACCCGAGTACGCTCCAGATCTTCTGCCCGCGAAGTGGGTGTGGGTACAGTGGCACTTTCAGCCAGTCTGGCCCGATGCTGGGTGCTCTCACCCATAAGGCAGGGGGCACATGCACACGCAACCGCACTTCCGTGTCTTCGCCCAGCTCGGCCTGCATCTGCCGCTGGTAGATTTCGCTGTAGGGCCAGTGCTGTTCGCCTTCCGGAACGGCCTCTCCGGAAACACGAAGCAGGCCCGCCGCTTCCGCGATTCGGCCCTGATTGGTTTCGTCCGCGGACCAATAGGCACGCAGCGTGAGCGCGACACCATGGCTGTACTGCCGATCGACCAATACGTCTTCGTTCATCAGCAGGTAAACGAGCGTCAACGCCTTGGAAAAAAGCACAACGGCCAGGACCAGCCACAATGTGCGAGCGAAGAAGCTTTGGGGGAACCAAACGGGGGTTTTCATGAATGCCAGCTTACCTCGGAGCCACACGCCGAGCGCCCCGGCAACAGCAGAAAGCAGGCAGGCAGCGCTTCAAAGGCGCTACCTGCCTGCGGGAAAGAATCAACGGCCGCTGTTGCCGTCGGGCACGAACACGTAGCCGACACCCCAGACGGTCTGGATATAACGGGGTTTGGACGGGTCGGGCTCGATCATGCGGCGCAACCTGGAGATTTGTACGTCGATGGACCGCTCCAGGGCATCCCACTCGCGGCCGCGCGCCAAACTCATCAGCTTGTCGCGGGTAAGTGGTTCCCGGGCATGCGTGACCAGGGCCTTGAGCACGGCGAACTCTCCCGTGGTGAGCATGTGCACCTCCTCGCCGCGCTTGAGCTCCCGCGTGGCAAGAGATAGCTCATAATCGCCGAACGTGACGGTTTCGTCGCTGGCACCCGGCGCACCCGGAACCGGCGTGGACTGGCGGCGCAACACCGCCCTCACCCGAGCGGCGAGCTCATCCGGGTTGAAGGGCTTGGCCAGGTAATCGTCGGCGCCTAGCTCAAGCCCCTTGATACGGCTGAGCTCGTCACCCTTGGCGGTGAGCATGATGATGGGGATCTGGTTGTCCGCCGCGCGCAGGCGCCTGCAGGCCGACAGGCCATCTTCGCCCGGCAGCATGAGGTCGAGCACGATCAGGTTGAACACCTCGCGACTTAGCAGGCGATCCATTTGTTCGACGTTGGGCACTGCGCGGGCCCGGTAGCCTTTGCTGACGAAGAAGCGCTCCAGCAGGCTGCTCAATCCGGGGTCGTCATCCACGATGAGGATTTTTTCGCCTTCACTGGTTTGGGCGGTGCTGCTCATGAATAACTCCTTTGCTGTCGGCGCGCATTATGGCGCAGCCGCCGGGGGACGTGCTTCGCGCATTGTTAGCAGATTTTTCGCCAAGGGATTGTGAAGGGCAAATTCCCCGGCCGCGGCCCTTTGCCACGCTCGGCTGGTTATAATGCGACGCTTTTTCCGCCGGCGAGTGCCGGCCCGGTTTGCCGCTGCCCCATCGCAGGTGCACGCATTACAGAATTCAGGTGGTTTTATGGAAAGCATCAACAGCCGCATCGCCGAAGAACTGGGCGTGCGCCCGCAACAGGTGGAAGCGGCGGTGGCGCTGCTCGACGAAGGCTCGACCGTGCCCTTCATCGCCCGCTACCGCAAGGAAGTGACCGGCAGCCTGGACGACACTCAGCTGCGCCACCTCGAAGAGCGCCTGCGCTACCTGCGTGAGCTGGACGATCGACGCGTGAGCATCCTGGCCAGCATCGAAGAACAAGGCAAGCTTACCCCTGAGCTTGCGCGGGAAATCCGCCTGGCCGATACCAAGACCCGCCTCGAAGACCTCTACCTGCCTTACAAGCAAAAGCGCCGCACCAAGGGGCAGATCGCGCTCGAAGCGGGGCTTGGCGAACTTGCCGATGGCCTGCTGGCCGACCCCATGCTGGTGCCCGACGCCGAAGCTGTGCGTTTCGTGGATGCCGAGAAAGGCTATGCCGACGTACGCGCCGTGCTCGAAGGCGCCAAGTACATCCTGATGGAGCGCTTCGCCGAAGATGCCGCCCTGCTGGGCAGGCTCCGCGGGTTCCTGGGCGAACACGCTACCCTTGCCGCGCGAGTCGTTCCTGGCAAGGAAGAGGAAGGCGCCAAGTTCCGGGATTATTTCGAGCATGACGAACGGCTCAAAGGCGCACCTTCCCACCGTGCCCTGGCGATTTTCCGAGGCCGCAACGAAGGCATTCTGAGCGTGTCGCTCAAAGTCGGCGAAGAAGCTGCAGGCACCCTTCACCCGTGCGAGGTGATGGTGGCCGAGCACTTCAGCCTGAAGAACCAGAACCGGCCCGCCGACAAATGGCTGGGTGAAGTCGTGCGCTGGACCTGGAAGGTGAAGCTGTACACGTCGCTGGAGAACGATCTGCTGGGCGAGCTGCGAGAAGCTGCCGAAGCGGAGGCTATCAACGTTTTCGCTCACAACCTGCACGACCTGTTACTGGCCGCGCCCGCCGGCCCCCGCGCCACCCTGGGCCTGGACCCGGGGCTACGAACGGGCTGCAAGGTGGCCGTGGTCGATGCCACTGGCAAGTTGCTCGACACCGCCACGGTTTACCCGCACGTTCCGAAAAATCAGTGGGACCAGACCCTCGCGGTGCTGGGCGCGCTGTGCACCAAACACAACGTGGACCTGATCGCGATCGGCAACGGCACAGCCAGCCGGGAAACCGACAAGCTCGCCGGCGAACTGATCAAGAAGTACCCAGCACTGCAGCTGACCAAGGTCATGGTGTCCGAAGCCGGTGCGTCGGTGTATTCGGCATCGGAACTGGCGGCGCGGGAATTTCCCGAGCTCGACGTCTCGATTCGTGGTGCGGTATCCATTGCCCGCCGCCTGCAGGACCCACTGGCCGAGTTGGTGAAGATCGATCCGAAATCCATTGGTGTGGGCCAGTACCAGCACGACGTTTCCCAACTCAAGCTGGCCCGGGGGCTGGATGCGGTTGTGGAAGACTGCGTGAACGCCGTGGGCGTGGATGTGAACACGGCTTCGGCTGCGCTGCTGGCGCGAATTTCCGGCCTCAACACCACCCTGGCTCAGAATATCGTCGCCCACCGCGACGCCAATGGCGCATTCCGTACCCGCGCGGAACTGAAAAAAGTCAGCCGCCTGGGTGAGAAAACCTTCGAGCAAGCGGCGGGCTTCCTGCGCGTGATGAACGGCGACAACCCGCTGGACGCCTCGGCGGTCCACCCCGAAGCCTACCCGCTGGTGCAGCGTATCGCCGCGCAGACCGATCGCGACATCCGCTCGCTGATCGGCGACAGCGCCTTCCTGCGCCGGCTCGACCCCGCACGCTACACCGACGAAACCTTCGGTTTGCCCACCGTTACCGACATCATCAAGGAACTGGACAAACCCGGCCGCGATCCGCGCCCCGAATTCAAGACCGCCGCCTTCCAGGACGGTGTCGAGGACTTGAAAGACCTGCAATTGGGTATGGTGCTGGAAGGCGTGGTGACCAACGTGACCAATTTCGGCGCCTTCGTGGACATCGGAGTTCACCAGGATGGCCTTGTTCACATCTCGGCGCTGTCGGAAAAGTTCGTGAAAGACCCGCGCGAAGCGGTGAAAGCCGGCGACGTGGTGAAGGTCAAGGTGATGGAGGTCGACATCCCGCGCAAACGTATCGCGCTGTCCATGCGCATGAGTGATACCCCTGGCGAGAAGATCGAGGGCAACCGAGGCGGCAGCCGCCCTGCCGGTAATCGTTCTTCCAACGCGCCACGGCCGCGTGAAACCGCAACCGCCGCTCCGGCCAATGGTGCCATGGCAAACCTGTTCGCCAATGCCAAGCAACTGAAGAAGCGTTGATGGACATTCCCGCCGAGGTTACGCAAAGCGCCTTCAGCCAGCTGCTCGGCTGCAAGGTGGTGAGCCTGGAGGAAGGGCGGGCCGAGGTTTCCCTGGCACTGACGCCGCCGCTGCGTAACCGCGGCGGCGTGCTTCACGGGGGCGCGCTGTTCAGCCTTGTGGATATCGCGATGGGGCTGGCGTGCTCTACCTCACACGGGTTCGACCGTCAGAGCGTTACCCTGGAGTGCAAAATCAATTATCTGCGGCCGGTCGCCGATGGCGAAGTAACCTGTGTGGGCCGGGTGATCCATGCCGGCCGTCGGACGCTGGTGGTGGAGGCGGAAGTGTCACAGGCCGGCAAAATGGTGGCCAAGGCGCAAGGCACCTTCGCCGCTCTATAGCCCGGCCGCGTGAAGTCGGGTAAGTTCGGCAGGTAAGAGGCAATGCCGAATGGCAACTCGACGCGGCCCGCTTGATCGGGCCTTTAACGATCGGGCGCCCGCTTCGACCTTGCAGAACGTCATGGCCATCCCCATATCGGGGCGATCGACGCGTAAGGACATCAACTTGAGCGAACTTCTGAACCGCCGCCTGCATTTGCTCGGCGAGCCTGCCAACCTGCCTCTGCTCAAGCAGTGCCTGCACGGTATAGAGCGCGAATGCCTGCGCGTGACCCAGGACGGCCGGCTGGCGCAAACACCTCATCCGGAGGCGCTGGGGTCGGCGCTGACCCACGAGCAGATCACCACGGACTACTCCGAAGCGCTGCTCGAATTCATCACCCCCGCCCTGCCCGATCCGGCAGAAACGTTCAAAAGCCTGGATGACATCCATCGCTTCGCCTACACGGCACTGGGCGATGAGCTGTTATGGGCGCCTTCCATGCCATGCGCGCTGCCAGCGGAGGAGGACATCCCCCTGGCCTGGTATGGCACGTCCAACATCGGCCAGCTCAAGCACGTTTACCGAAAAGGGCTGGCGGTACGCTACGGGCGCACCATGCAATGCATCGCGGGCATCCATTACAACTTCTCGATGCCGGAGGCGCTTTGGCCCCTGCTGCGCGACGTAGAAGCCGGCAGCATGGATGAGCGGGACTACCAGTCCGCAGCGTATATCGGATTGATCCGCAATTTCCGCCGTTACAGCTGGCTGTTGATGTACCTCTTCGGCGCATCGCCCGCGCTCGACGCCGGGTTCCTGAGGGGCCGCCCGCATCGCCTGGAACAGTTCGACGCAACCACGCTTTACCTGCCCTACGCGACGAGCTTGCGGATGAGCGACCTGGGTTACCAGAACAACGCCCAGGCCAGCCTCACCCCTTGCTACAACGACCTGCATAGCTACACCGAAAGCCTGCGCCAGGCCGTTGCCACGCCGTATGCGCCGTATGTGGAAATAGGCACCCACAAAAATGGCGAATGGGTGCAGCTCAACACCAACGTATTGCAGATTGAAAACGAGTATTACTCGAGCATCCGCCCCAAGCGGGTCACGTACACGGGCGAGCGGCCAATCCAGGCGCTGATGGCCCGCGGCGTGCAATATGTGGAAGTACGCTGCCTGGACATCAATCCGTTCCAGCCCACCGGGGTCGATCTGCCGCTCTCGCGCTTCCTCGATGCCTTCCTGCTGTACTGCGCGATGGAAGACAGCCCGTTGCTGCAAGGCCCCGAGTGCGGTGCCTGCACCGACAACTTCATGAAGGTAGTGAAAGAAGGCCGGCGCCCGGGCCTTGAACTGCAACGTGACGGCCAGGCCATCACACTGCGCGAGTGGGCCTCCCAGCTACTGGACAGCATCGCGCCGTTGGCCGAACTGCTCGACCAAAGTCACGGGATGGATGAGCATCGCCAGGCACTTGCCGCCCAGCGCGACAAGGTCGCAGACCCTGCGCTCACGCCTTCTGCTCAGGTGCTCGCGAGCATGACGGCCCACAAGGAAAGCTTCAGCCAGTTTTCCATGCGCCAGACCCAGGCCCATGCTGACTATTTCCGCAGCACCGCGCTGGCACCCGAGAAGCGAGACAGTTTCGAAAAGCAAGCGGTCACGTCGCTGGCGGCACAGAGCGACCTGGAGCGCAACGAAGTGGGCGAATTCGACCTCTTCGTTGCGGCTTATCAAGCCAGCATTCTGGGTATAAGCCAGTAATAGTGCTCGCTGACTGCGCGCCTGCAAGAGGCGCTTCCCTGTGGGAGGCGGCACCGCCGCTTCCTACAGAGTTAGAGGCCTCTTACAGGGTTTTCTCGAATATCTTCGAGTTGCGCTGGTAGTTGTACAGCGATGCCCTGGCCGAGGGCAGGCGCTCTACCTCGCTGGGGCTGAAACCGCGCTCGCGGAACCAGTGGGCGGTACGGGTGGTGAGCACGAACAGGGTTTTAAGCCCTTGCTGACGGGCCCTGGCTTCGATCCGCTCCAGCAGTTCATCGCCCCGGCCGCCGTGACGATACTCCGGGTTTACCGCCAGGCATGCGAGCTCGCCGGTATCGGAATCGGCGATAGGGTACAGGGCGGCGCAGGCGATGATCATGCCCTCGCGCTCAACCACGCTGAACTGCTCGATTTCCCGTTCCAGCACCTCCCGAGAGCGGCGCACCAAAATGCCTTGCTCTTCGAGGGGGCGGATCAGCTCGATCAAGCCGCCCACATCACTGATAGTGGCTTCGCGCACCTGCTCGAACTGCTCTTGAGCGACCAGCGTACCGCCACCATTGCGGGTGAAGAGCTCCGTGAGCAGCGCGCCGTTCTCGGCATAGCTCACGATATGGCTACGGGCAACCCCACCGCGGCAGGCCTGGGCGGCGGCATCCAGCAGCTCGCCCTGATAATCACTGCCCAACCGTTCCAGATGCGCCGGTACCTGCTGCGGGCGAAGCTCACGCACCAACTGGCCGCGCGCGTCCATCAAGCCGGGCTCCGCGCCGAACAACAGCAGCTTGTCGGCCTCGAGGTCGATCGCCGCGCGAGTAGCCACGTCCTCGCAGGCAATGTTGAAGATTTCGCCGGTAGGTGAATAACCCAGCGGGGATAACAGGACGATGGTTCTCTCATCCAGCAGCCGATTGATGCCCTTGCGGTCAATGCGCCGTACTTCCCCGGTGTGGTGATAGTCCACCCCTTCCACCACACCAATGGGCCGGGCAGTGACCAGGTTGCCGCTGGCAATGCGCAAGCGCGCGCCCTGCATGGGGGAAGAGGCCATGTCCATGGAAAGCCTCGCCTCGATGGCCACCCGAAGATGGCCCACCGCGTCGATCACACATTCCAGCGTTGGCCCGTCGGTAATCCGTAAGCCACGGTGATAGTGTGGAGTAAGGCCGCGGGCAGCGAGGCGGCTTTCGATCTGGGGGCGCGAGCCATGCACCAGCACCAGGCGTACCCCCAGGCTGTGCAGCAACACAAGGTCATGCACGATATTGCCGAAGTTGGGGTGCTCCAGGCCATCGCCTGGCAGCATGACAACAAAGGTGCAATCCCGATGGGCGTTGATATAGGGCGAGGCGTGGCGAAGCCAGTTGACGTATTCGGGCATGGAACGGCCTGTACTGTACTGAGGTAAGACGAAGTGGGGGCGCGAAACGGGGACGGTTATCGTCGCGACAGGCCTGGCAACACGCGCACTTCTCCTTCTACAGTAAGTTGGCCCGGCGGGCGGAGCGCCTCAGCTCAGGGCGGGCCGCAGGCAATAATGTTCAACGAGGTCCTGTAACAGACGCAGCGTAGGGTCCAATCGTGACATTTCGAGGAATTCGCCGGGCTGATGCGCGCAGGCGATGTCACCGGGGCCAAGCACAATGGTCTGGCAACCCAGTTGCTGAAGATACGGCGCCTCCGTTCCGAATGCCACCGCTTCTGCCCTGTGGCCGGTGAGTTTTTCCGCCACTTTCACCAGTTCGCTCTCTGCAGGCTCCTCAAAGGGCGGAACCTCCGAAAACAGAGGACGATAGTCGATCTCCACCTGATGCCGCTCAGCGACGGGCCGCAGCTTGAGGCTGATCGCTTCCCGCAGGGCTGCTGGGTCCATGCCTGGCAGTGGCCGTAGATCGAACTCCAGCGAGCATTGCCCGCAGATACGGTTAGGGTTGTCTCCGCCATGGATGCAGCCGAAATTCAACGTGGGTTGCGGAACGCCGAACTGAGGGTTCTGGTAGCGCTCCTGCCATTCGCGGCGCAGGCCCATCAGCTCTCCAATGGATGCATGCATCGCTTCCAGTGCGCTGTGCCCCAGTGAAGGGTCGGAGGAGTGGCCGCTACGGCCCAGGATGTCGATGCGCTCCATCATCACCCCTTTGTGCAAACGGATCGGGCGCAAGCCGGTGGGCTCACCGATAACGGCGGCTCGCCCCAGTGGCGCGCCTTCACGGGCCAGCGCCTTGGCGCCTGCCATCGAACTCTCCTCGTCGCACGTGGCCAGGATCATCAACGGCTGTCGGAAAGGCTGGGCCAGCAATGGGCGCACGGCCTCGATGACCAGCGCGAAAAACCCTTTCATGTCACAACTGCCCAGCCCCACCCAGCGGCCATCGACCTCGGTAAGCTTGAGCGGGTCGGTTTTCCACAGGCGCTCGTCGAACGGAACGGTATCGCTGTGCCCGGCCAGCACCAGCCCGCCCGGCCCGGAACCGTACGACGCCAGCAGGTTGAACTTGCCAGGCGATACTTCCCGGACATCGCAGGCAAATCCTAGCTCCGACAGCCAACCGGCCAATAGCTGAATAACCGGGCCGTTGCTCTGGTCCAGGCTGGCTTGAGTACAGCTGACCGAGGGCGTTGCCACCAGTGCGGCAAAACGTTCCTTGAGTGTAGGTAACGGCATCGAGAACTCCCTGAGGCTTGGTCGGCGGACAGGCTCGCGGTCAGAGCCGGGGGCGCCGCTGGCATGACTGCTGTACACTGCGCGGCTCTTCGCGTCTACGCTACGCCTTGTCTGCGTTCGGATATACCCGCCATGCACAAAGAAACCGAAATCAAACTGCGCATCACCCGGGAAACCCTGGCTGCCCTGCGTGAACATCCGCTGCTGAAAAAACGTAACAAAAGCGGCTGGTCCCGTCACGAACTCTTCAACCAGTACTTCGACACGCCAGAGCGCGACCTTGCGCAGGCCCGCGTGGCGCTGCGCCTGCGCAAGGATGGCGACGCCATCATTCAAACGCTCAAGACACGCGGCCAGAGCGTTGCCGGCCTGTCCGAGCGTAACGAATTCGACTGGCCGCTGGAAAAAGCCAAGCTGGATTTGAAAAAGCTGGATGACAGCTGCTGGCCAGCGGCCCTTGCCGAGCTGGACAAGAAAACCATCAAGCCGCTGTTCACCACCGACTTCGTGCGCGAAAAAGCCGAAATCGCCTGGGGCCGCGGCAAGGCCAAGGTAGTGCTGGAAGCTGCGCTGGACCTGGGCAAAGTAGTGTCGGGCAAGCAATCCGAGGAAATCTGCGAGCTGGAGCTGGAGCTTCGCGAAGGCGACCCGGCTGGCCTGCTGGAACTTGCCTGCGAACTGGCCGCCACCCTGCCCCTGATGCCCTGCGACATCAGCAAGGCCGAACGCGGCTACCGCCTGCTCGACCCTGCCAGTTATACCGTTTCGGTACCGGCCTCCGTAGTGGAGGCCGAGCAAGCACTGGACGACGCCTTCAGCGCTATCGCCTGGTATTTGCTCGGCAGCAGCCAGCGGTTGGCCGAGCAGTATCGTCACACCGGTCAGTGGCGCCTGCTGCAAGACTGGGTTCAGCAACTGGTGGAGCTGCGCGCCTTGCTCGGTAGCCTGGGGCAAGCAGCGCCACGGCCGACTACCCACGATTTGCGCGCAGGCCTGGACGCTTTGCTCGAAGACTGGCGGCCATTGGTCGAAGCGGGCCAGGAAGACGAAGACGTACGCGCCGCGGCACAGGAGCAGTTCATCGAGGAGCTGACCGACCCACGTTGGGGGCATTTCTCCCTCAGCCTGTCGCGCTGGCTGCTGGAACGTACCTGGACGGTGGACCGCGCCAACCGAGGCAACCGACAGGGGCAAGCACCGCTGGCCAACTGGCTGGGGCATTTCCTCAAGGAGGAAATGATCGCTTTGAAGCTGGAGCGCTACGAGCGCCAGCCCGAGGACCTGGCCGAGCAGTTGCCGCGCCTGGAACGTGTGCAGGTGTGGCTGCACCACACCCGCGACGTGCTGGACGTGGAGGAAACCGACCGCTTGTACGGCGAGCTGAACAAGCTGCACGCCCTCGCCAGCCTTCCTGTGACTGACGAAGTGCTGCAACCGCGCGCGGACCAAGCGGCCATCGTAGGCCGTACGCGCGCATGGAAGGCCCTGTCGCGCTAAGCATTCACTGCCGCGCACATATGCGCTGACAGTAGCGTTGCGCCTCGCGCTAGCGAGGCAAGGTAGGATTTCCTGGCCGGGCAAGGATGCCCCCTCAGGAAACCTTCACATGGACACTGTCAGGCCCAATGAAGACGCACCGCTCGATCTGGGCGAACTGCTCCACTCGCTGATGCGCCAGCAACGGCTCACCTGCGCCGCGGCGGAACTGGCCCTCAACGGCCGCAGGGAACACCCGGACTCGCACCCGCTGGAATACCTTGCCAGCTTGCAACTGAACGACATGGCAGCCCCCGGGCAACCGCTTACCCTGGATGCGCTTTGCATGTGGCTGGCGAGCCAGGTCGGGCAGCCCTTTCTGCGGCTGGACCCCCTCAAGCTGGACCGACGGCTGGTGACCACCACAATGTCGGCTGCGTTTGCCCGGCACCACCAGATTCTCGCCGTCGCTTCGACCGACGACACTCTGACCATTGCCAGCGCCCAACCCGGAATTCGCGGATGGGAAGCAGACCTGGCTCAAACCTGCCGCAAGACCATCCTGCGCGTGGTTGCCAACCCAGTGGAGTTGCGGGGGCTGATCGCGGACTCTTTCAGGCTGGCGCAATCGGTGCGCGGCGCCAGCGGTGCCACGCCTAAAAGCTATACCGAATCCTTCGAGCAACTGGTGTCGCTTCAGGGCGTGGAAGAAGCCGCCGCTGGTTATGAAGCGCCTGTAATCGACATCGTCGACTGGCTGTTCAAGTACGCCTTCGAACAAGGCGCCAGCGATATCCATATCGAACCCAGGCGCGAACACGCAGACATCCGCTTACGTATCGACGGAATGCTGCGCGATGCCTACCAGCTACCTCTCCCCGTCGGGCTGGCCGTGATCAGCCGGCTCAAATCCCTTGGCCGCATGAACGTGGCCGAGAAACGTCGCCCCCAGGATGGCCGGGTGAAAACCCAGGCCCCCAGCGGCGCAACGATCGAGCTCCGCCTCGCGACACTGCCGACCGCCTTCGGCGAAAAGATGGTGATGCGGATCTTCGACCCGGCTGTGCTCAACAAAGGCCTGGGGGCGCTGGGCCTTCGTCAGGAGGACCAGCAGCGCTGGGAAACGCTATTGGCCAAACCTCACGGTATCCTCCTGGTCACTGGCCCGACCGGCTCTGGCAAGACCACCACGCTGTATGCCAGCCTCCACCGCCTGGCTACACGGGACGTAAACCTGTGCACCATCGAAGACCCGATCGAAATGGTTCACCCGGCGTTCAATCAGATGCAGGTCCGCCCCTGCATCGAGCTGGGGTTTGCCGAAGGGGTACGCGCACTCCTGCGCCAGGACCCGGATATCATCATGGTTGGCGAAATCCGCGATAGCGAAACCGCCCATATGGCCGTACAGGCAGCGCTCACCGGGCACCTCGTGTTGTCCACCTTGCATACCAACGACGCGCCTGGCGCGCTCACCCGCTTGATGGAACTGGGCGTACCCGCGTATCTGGTAAGGGCCACGTTGGCAGGCGTGATTGCGCAACGGCTTGTGCGCATTCTGTGCCCTCATTGCAAAGCCCGGGTGGCTATCACCCCGCACGATTGGCTTAGCCTGGCGGGTGAGTCCTCAGAGCGACCGCCCAGCCAGATCCACGAAGCCCGAGGCTGCGATTTATGTGGGGGTTCAGGCTACAAGGGGCGCGCGGGCGTGTACGAATTATTGGCCGTGAACGAAGCCATCGGTGAAAGCATCGTCGCGGAGCCGGACCTGACCGCGATTCGCCGCCTGGCCTGCGCCGCCGGCATGCAGCCCCTGCGCGCCGCCGCCGCGCGCCTGGTGGCGGCAGGCCACACCAGCCTGGCGGAAGCGCTGCGCATAGCGCCTGCGATGGCATGAAGCCGCCCCCAGGCTTGGGTCCGCAGGGCGGAACTCTACCCCCCGCGCCGCGCTCAAAGAGGGTGGATAACAACACACTTGGAGTACGCTGTCATGCGCGTCAAACTCGCTGTAGCAACCCTGGCGCTGGCTTCACTGCCCCTTTCTTCTGCCATGGCAGATTCGTTCTGGCGCAACGTGCTGTCTTCAGGCGCGACCACAGGTTCCACCTACCTGACCTTCAAGGACCACAAGATGGTCGTTGCCGCGCAAGATGACGCCGGCAGCTTCGTTGCCAGCAATGGCGAAATTCGTGGGCCTTACCTGGAAGCCGCCATCACTCGACTGAGAGCGGACAACCCTGGTATGCAGGCTTCCGACATGGAGCTTGCCAACGCCATTCTGGCGAAGAACGCCCTGGCCGAGCAATAAGCCAGGTTAGCCCCGCGGCCGTGCGCGCGGGGCTATCCCTCATTCCCCGATAGCGCTTTGGTACCCTGCGGCATCCAGCAGCTTGTCCAGCTCGGCGGTATCGGTTGGCTTGATCTTGAAGAACCACGCGCCGTAAGGTTCGCCGTTGACGCTTTCAGGGGCGTCGGCCAGTGCTTCATTGACCGCGATCACTTCACCGCTCACCGGCGCATAAATGTCGGAAGCTGCCTTCACCGACTCCACCACGGCTACCTGGTCATTGCGGGAAACGGTTTTTCCAACCTCCGGCAGTTCGATGAACACTACATCCCCCAGGGCTTCCTGGGCATGGTCGGAAATACCGACGGTAACGCTGCCATCGGCTTCAAGGCGTGCCCACTCGTGGCTTTCGGCATAACGGAGTTCAGCTGGGATATTGCTCATGGGTAGTCCTCAAAAGGTCGACGGGGATTGCCACGGTTGGCGTCAGATCAGTATTTTGCCGTGTCGCACGAAGGTGGGTTTCACCACTCGCACAGGGTACCACTTGCCACGGATTTCCACTTCGGCGCGCTCTGGCGTTTGCCGCGGCACTCGGGCCAGCGCAATGGACTTGCCAAGCGTAGGCGAAAAACTGCCGCTGGTGATTTCACCCTCGGCCTTGTCGAGGCGCACCACTTGATGGGCGCGCAGCACGCCGCGCTCTTCCAGTACCAGCCCTACCAGCCGTGAACCTGGCCCGGCAGCGAGTTCTGCCTCCAGCGCGGCGCGGCCGTTGAATGCCCGGTTCGACGGCTCCAGGGCGACTGTCCAGCCGAGGTTGGATACCCAAGGGGAATGTGCTTCGTCGAGCTCCTGCCCGTAGAGGTTCAGGCCTGCCTCAAGCCGCAGGGTGTCCCGGGCACCAAGGCCGATTGGCGTGATCCCGGCCCCTACCAGGTCGTTGAACAATGCGCAGACCTCGTCTGCGGGAAGGAGAATCTCCAGCCCGTCCTCGCCGGTATAACCCGTGCGAGCGATGAACCAGCCGTGATCTTCGCCCGCCTGGAACGGCTGGAGTTTGCGGATGAGGGCCGCACGCGTGCCACCCAACAGCTCCGCGACCCGCTCTCGCGATGTAGGGCCTTGCACGGCAAGGATTGCGGTGGTCACCCGCTCGATCACTTCCACGTCCTGCCCTTCGGCCTGGGCGCGCAGCCAGGCCAGGTCCTTGCTGCGGGTCGCCGCGTTGACAACCAGGCGGTAGCCTTCTTCGCGCCGGTACACGATCAGGTCGTCGATGATCCCGCCGTGGGCATTGAGCATGGCGCTGTAAAGGGCGTGCCCAGGCCCATGCAACCGGTCCACATCGTTGGCCAGAAGTTGGCGCAGCCACTTGTGGGCGCCGCTGCCCACGACGTCGACCACTGCCATGTGGGAAACGTCGAATACACCGCAGGCCCGGCGCACCTCATGGTGCTCCTCGACCTGGGAGCCATAGTGCAGAGGCATTTCCCAACCGCCAAAATCGACCATCCTGGCACCCAGTGCCAGATGCTGGTCGTACAGCGGTGTGCGCAATCCCATGGGGTTCTCCTTCCCGGCGCTGCGAATGGGCGGCATTGTAGCCTTCCTATCTGCCCCTGGCACCCTGGCGCAACGCAACCTGGCATTCCGCCTGCTTACCTGGCCGCTTTGCCACTGACGTTAGAGTGCCCCTTGCGCCACCTTCGCCAATGCTGGTAGATCCCCGCCAAGCCCCAGCGCATGCCGCACGAAGGCTGCCTTGGCGTCGGGCAGGCCCTGTACCAGCGACAACCCGGTATTGCGCAACCAGCGCACGGGTAGCGGGTTGGCCTGGAAAAGCCGTTCGAAGCCTTCCATTGCCGCCATCAGGGCCAGGTTGTGCGGCATTCGCCGACGCTCGTAACGGCTGAGCACACGCTCGTCGGCCAGGCGCTCGCCTCGCTGCCGCGCGCGTAGCAGCTCTTCGGCGAGCACGGCGGCATCCAGCAGCCCGAGGTTCACGCCCTGGCCTGCCAAGGGATGGATGGTGTGCGCGGCATCCCCTATCAGGGCCAGCCCGGGCTCTACATAGCGCCGGGCGTGGCGCTGACGCAACGGGATGCACAACCGCGAATCGGCATGCAGCACTTGACCCAGGCGGTGCTCAAACCGGGCACTCAGCGCCGCGCAGAACGCCTGAGTATCGAGCGCCATCAAGCGACGGGCTTCTTCGGGCGTGGTCGACCACACAATGGAAGACCAATGCTCGCCGGTGTTGCCCTGCAACGGCAGGAAAGCCAGCGGGCCGTCGTCACCGAAGCGCTGCCAGGCGGTTGCGCGATGGCCAAGCTCGGTTCTCACGCTGGTCACGATGGCGTGATGAAGGTAGTCCCACTCACGCGTGGCACTGCCGGCCAGCCGGCGGATGGCGGAGTTGGCGCCGTCGGCGGCGATCACCAGTGGGGTGCGCACCTGGGAGCCGTCGGCCAGGCTGAGCAGGCGGTCATCGCCGGAGTGCCGCATCTGCTCGACCCTGGCACCGCCAAGCAAATGGACGTCCCGCTGCTGCAAGGCTTCGAGCAGCGCATCCTGTACAACGTTGTTCTCCACGATATGGCCCAGCACTTGTGCGTGCACGTTCGCAGCGCTGAAATGCACCGCGCCCGTGCCGCTGCCGTCCCACACATCCATATCGGTATACGGGCTTACCCGCCGGGCACACATGGCGCTCCATACGCCCAGACGCTCGAATATCCGCTGGCTGGCCGCTGACAGCGCACTCACCCGTGGCTCGAAGGGCGAGCCCGGGTCGAAGGGCTGCGGCATAAGATTGCCGCCATCGATGATCATGACCTTGAGGCCGCTGCCTGCCAGCGCGAGCGCCAGCGTGCTGCCAACCATCCCGGCGCCGACGATGGCTACATCTGCTGTAGTTTCCATGAGGTTGCTGCCTTTGCCGGAACCTGTCGCATTCATCGGGTGCTTCCTACGCCCGTACCCATGCCCATCGCCTGCCGGGCGAACCACTGGCGCGCAGGCGGCAGCAGATCCAGCCCGAGCAAGCCAAGGTTGCGGCCATGAGCTACCCAGCGGCCTGGCTGGGAAAACAGGCGGGTGACCTGGTCGGAGAAGCCTATGGTCCATTGCTGGTCACGCTGCTGGGCGGCAAGGTAACCCTGCAAAGCTGCCAACTCGCCGGGCGGGGCATCACTGCCCGCCAGCGCCTGGGCCAACGCTTGCACATCCCGTAATGAAAGGTTGAACCCCTGGCCGGCGATCGGGTGCAGGCTGTGGGCTGCGTTCCCTAGCACAACCAGGTTACGGCGCACTTGCTCACGGGCCTCGGCCAGCGCCAAGGGGTAGAGGCTGCGTGCGCCAACCTGGGTAAGCGTACCCAGGCGATAGCCGAAGCTTTGTTGCAGCTGAGCAAGAAAGGCCGCGTCCGCAAGTGCCTGCAAGCGCTTGGCATCGGCAGGCTTGCGGGTCCACACCAAGGCGCAGCGATTATCCGGCAGCGGCAGCAACGCCAGCGGGCCATCATCCGTAAAGCGTTCGAACGCCTGGCCGTTATGCGGCTCGTTAAAGCTGACGTTGGCAATCAGCGCGGTCTGGTCGTACTCGCGCACCTTCACCTCGACGCCCAACTGATCACGCAGGCCTGAACGGCCGCCGTCGGCAAGCACGGCCAGAGAGCAGGTGAGCTGGGTTTCGTCGGCAAGCGTAAGGCGATAGCCGTTGGGCTCGGCACGCAAGGCGGTTACTTCGGCAGGGCAACGCCAGCTGACGCGCTCCGGGTCCAGGGCGGCCCACAGGCACTGGCCGAGCCAGGCATTTTCTACCACGTAGCCCAGGGCCGGGACGCCCGCTTCGGCGGCCTCCAGCGTAGTGGCACCGAAGCGCCCACGGTCTGACACATGGATGTTGCGAATGGGCTCGGCGTGTCGGGCTATTGCCTCCCAGACACCCAGGTGCTCGTAAATAAGCCGGGTGCCGTACGACAGGGCCGAGCTTCGCGCGTCATAGCTGGGTTGATAGCCGTTGCCTGGCGCGAAGGGCTCCACGAGTGTGATCTTCCAGCCCCGCTCCCGCGCAAGCGGCTGCAAAGCCAACGCGAGGCTCGCCCCCACCAGCCCGCCACCAATGATTGCTATATCGGCGTGGGTCATGAATACGCCGCCCGCGCGGCCGCCATCAGTGCTTCAACTTCGTCGATGGCCTTGGGTACACCGCTAGTAAGAATTTCACAGCCTGTGCGCGTTACCACCACGTCGTCCTCGATGCGCACACCAATGCCCCGCCATTTTTTCGGGACCTGGTCATTGTGCGGCGATATGTAGATGCCAGGCTCGACCGTGAGTGCCATGCCCGGCTCGAGCACGCGCCACTCCCCGCCCACCTTGTACTCACCCACATCGTGTACATCCAGCCCCAGCCAATGGCCGGCGCGGTGCATATAAAACCCTCGATGCGCTTCGGCCGCGATCAACTCGTCGACATCGCCCACCAGCAAGCCCAGCCGTACCAGGCCTTCGGTAATCACCCGTACCGTGGCTTCGTGCGCGCGGTTCCAGTGCTTGCCTGGTGCGATCTCGGCGAACGCCGCCTGCTGGGCCTGCAGCACGATCTCGTAGATGGCCCGTTGCTCGGGCGAGAAGGTGCCGCTGACCGGGAAGGTGCGCGTAATGTCGCTGGCGTAGCAGTCGATCTCGCAGCCGGCGTCGATCAGTACCAGGTCGCCATCGCGAAGCAGGGCGTTGTTGTCCTGATAATGCAATATGCAGGTGTTGCGCCCGGCCGCGACGATAGAACCATAGGCCGGCATCCGTGCGCCTCCCCGGCGAAACTCGTAGTCCAGCTCGGCCTCGAGGCTGTACTCATGAAGCCCGGGGCGCGCGGCCTGCATCGCACGCACATGGGCGCGGGCGGAGATGGCCGCAGCTTCTCGCATCACCTTTATCTCGGCCGCCGACTTGTACAGGCGCATGTCATGAAGCAGGTGGTCCAGCGCCACGAATTCCTTGGGCGGCTGCGCGCCGAGGTTGGCCTTGGAGCGGATCTGATTCACCCATTCCATGAGATGGCGATCGAATTCCGGGTGGCTGCCCATCGCGGTGTACACGCGGTCGCGGCCTTCGATCAAGCCGGGAAGGATGTCGTCGATGTCGTTGATCGGGAAGGCGTCATCCGCGCCATAATCGCGAATTGCCCCTTCCTGGCCCGCCCTCAACCCGTCCCAGAGCTCCCTGAGTGGGTCGCGCTCCCGGCAAAAGAGCACGTATTCACCGTGCTCTCTTCCGGGGATAAGCGCGATGACCGCTTCCGGCTCGCCGAAACCACTGAGGTATTGGAAGTCACTGTCCTGGCGGTAGATATGCTCCACGTCGCGGTTGCGGATGGTCACCGCGGCTGCCGGCAGGATAGCGATGCTGTTCGGAACCATCTCGGCCATCAGGGCCTTGCGCCGGCGGGCATATTCAGCCTTGGGAATCTGGACCATGCGGCAAGGCTCCTCGGCGATCAGTGCAGGGATGGCTTGGGCGTTGGCGCGGCCGGTTTCGCGAACTCCGAGTAAAGGAGCAAGGGCGCGACACGCAGGTATTCCATCACTTCCATATAATCGGTTTCGCCGTCTTCGGATTCCTCGAGCGCGTCTTGAACCTGAGCGATAGCGGCGAGGTCCTGCAACACCTCCTGCGCGTCTTCACTAAGCTTTTTGCCACCTCCGGCCAGGCCGAAGCCGGTGAGAAAACCCTGGCACCACTGGCCTAGCGCGGCGGCACGCTCGGCCAGGGGCAGTTCGTCCCCAGGCACCAGCAACACCACGGTGACGTCATCGCCGGTGAGCTCGGTCTTGACCATTTCCTGCAGGCCGATCAGCGCCTGCCGAACGGTCCCGTCAGCGGGCGCGCCGAGTACTTCGATAGCGTCGTCCAGCCACGCGTCGACATCAAAACCTACGCCGGCGCAGCTACGCCCCAGCAGCAGGCCTTGCAATTCGGCGGGAGAGACAGGGTACCCGTTGTCGGCGAGCAATTTGGCGAAGGCAGCGTACGGGGAACTAGTGTTGGGCATGGGCAGCTAGGCGCCGGGCGGCGCAATGTCTAGAATGAAGGCTTCGTATCCTACACCGGCAGGTACGCCAAGACCATCGACGCAACCGCCGGCCCGCGCTGTGGTCTGCTTTCGTTCACACCGCCCCATTACCAGGACATCGTAACCGCCCACCCATGGAACAGAACGACCTGCAAGCGCTGATGGGCAAGATCGAACTTCTGATCGAACGCGTCGAGCACCTCAATCGGCAAAATGCCCTCCTTCACGCCCATGAACGTACCTGGCGCGAGGAGCGAGCCCACTTGATCGAGAAAAACGAAGTCGCCCGCCGCAAGGTCGAGTCGATGATTTCGCGCCTCAAGGCCCTGGAGCAAGACTCATGAATTCGAGCAACAGCGTTACCGTGCATATCCTGGACAAGGAGTACTCGATCATGTGCCCGCCCGAAGAGCGCGGCAACCTGATCAGCGCGGCGCGCTACCTGGACGGCAAGATGCGTGAAATCCGCACGGGCGGTAAAGTGATCGGTGCCGACCGGATCGCAGTAATGGCCGCGCTGAACATCACCCATGACCTGCTGCATCGCAAGGAAACCAGCGAAGCGCAGCCCAGCGGTGCTACCCGCGAACAGGTACGCGACCTGCTGGAACGGGTGGATCTGGCACTTGCCACTAGTCAGGTCGCGCCCAGGGGCTGATCCAGGCATATGGTTTGGGGTATACTCGAGCCCGCTCCCTGGAGTGCGCGCCAGTCGGTCATGTCCCTGAGCCGATACGCACAACCACGGAAGTTGCACGTTGGGGCTGGTGTGCATGTCCGCTCGACGGAAAGCCTGAAAGCCTCCTGCAATCTCCACCTTGAACTTTCGGGTTCAAGGGCTACACCGACAGCGGTTCGTCGGGGAGCGCCTTTTTTCGCCCTGCCTTCAGGGCACCCCAGGCTCCCTTGCCATCCGCGGAGCCTGCCAGCATGATCGAAGCCTCCTCCCTTACACGCAACCAGCTGCGCAAACGCCTGCGTGACGCGCGCAACGCACTTGCGCCTGCTCAGCGCCGCGCCGCCGCGCGTGGGCTGTATCGCCAGCTCAGCCACCACCCGGTGTTCCGGCGGGCACGCAGCGTTGCCCTGTACCTGCCCAACGATGGCGAGATCGACCCGCGCCCTTTGCTGCGTAGCGCTCAACGGCGAGGCAAACACACTTACCTTCCGGTGCTTAGCCCATGGCCGCGCACGCATATGGTTTTCCAGCGCGTGCGGCCTGGAGAACGCTTGCGCGCCAACCGTTTCGGTATTGCCGAGCCCATGCGCTGCCCTCGGCGGCAGCGGCGGATCTGGGCGCTGGACCTGGTGCTGCTGCCGCTGGTGGGCTTCGATGAACAAGGCGGGCGGCTGGGGATGGGCGGCGGCTTCTACGACCGCAGCCTGGCGTACCGGGCAAGGAGGGTTACCTGGCGAAAGCCGACCTTGCTGGGGCTGGCGCATGAATGCCAGAAAGTGGACCGGCTGCAACAAGCCAGCTGGGACGTGCCCTTGCAGGGAACCGTGACGGATAACGCCTGGTATGTTGCCGCAAAGGCCCAGGAATGACGCAGGGGGGAGCTTAACGCAGAGGTACGGCGTAGGCTGCTTCGACAGGTTCGCTTGCCTTGCGCTCCCAGAAGCTCTGGGCATAACCGGTGGTGACTACACCAATGCCAAACAGAAAAACGAGAACCCACAGCAAGTCCGGTTTACGCCGCATCGTTGGCCCTCCTGAAGGCATTGTAGCGTGAGCGATAGTGGCCCAAGGCCCCGCTTGGCGGGACCCTGGGTTAAAATTTGCGCGCATTCTCCGACAGCTTCCGGTCACATGCAAACGCTGATTTCAACCGGCTGTCGGGATAATCCAGCGTGTAACATTTCCCTGCTATCGCACCCTGAAAAAGGACCGCTTCCCATGGCCTACTGGCTGATGAAATCCGAGCCGGACGAGCTCTCCATCCAAGGCCTCGATCGCCTGGGCCCGACGCGCTGGGACGGCGTGCGCAACTATCAGGCCCGCAATTTCATTCGCGACATGCGGCCCGGGGACCAGTTCTTCTTCTACCACTCTAGCTGCCCTGAGCCCGGTATCGCGGGCATCGCTCGCATCGACACCGCGCCCTACCCCGACCCCACCGCCCTGGACAGTGAAAGCCACTACCACGACCCCAAAGCAACCGAAGACAAAAACCCCTGGCTATCGGTCGACGTCAGTTGCGCGCGAGTGTTCCCCAAAGTGCTCAGCCTGGGGCTACTCAAGCAGCAAGCCGCGCTTGAGGAACTGGCCCTGGTGAAAAAAGGCAGCCGGCTTTCGGTGATGCCCGTGACCGAGGCGCAATGGGCGGCGGTGCTGGGGCTGGTGTGACTAAAGCCCTCTGCAATCCCTGACCGAAGCCTCTGAGGATGCGCCTCGCCAGGCTTCCATGGGGCTGACCGTATCCTTGAATAGCCTGTACTCAGTTTTTGCGGCCGCCGATACTTAAGTTTAACTTACAACCTTGAGGCGGGCCTTGATTGCCCTGCGCTTGCAGAATATTTTTATACCAAGCATGGAATACTTAATAACCCCTGTAGCAATACCTTAAATTGGCTTTGCTAAGTAGCCACACTCCTTTGTCGGAAAATCCCTACGCGTCACGCCTAATAATCCTACGGACTAAAGCCTACCCACCTGATTTACCACAGCTTCGCACCAGGCAAAACTTACTGCATGCCAACCAGGAGAAGCAGGCATGCAAAACAACCCTAATGAAAGCTATTATGACGAAAATGGTACGTTGACCCTGGCGGTTACCCAAGTTTGGGATATAGAGCCTGAGCCAACACTTGCGGAAGAACCGCAAACCCACACGTGGCTCGGGCCGATAAATCCGGGCGCACACATAGGATCTGCATTTGATCCAGATATATACTTGCGCCCCCCTCCCGCTTCAGCCGTCCTGGATACAGAAAGCCATCCTGGGCTAACAGCTCAGGAAAAAATAACGAAGATAGCCACGGGCGAGCTTCTGAAGCTGCGAGCCGCTTTAGATGCGGAGCTGGAGAAGATCCCAACTCGGCTAACGACGCAAATCAATAAACTGATTGAAAGCAACCCTCGAATAGGGACGGCTACTGCCATTCAAGAGGCAGCTACTGAAATCGAAATAATAGACAGAATGCTCATAAGCACCCTCCAGATGCAAGAATACTTTGCCAAAGGCGGAAACTATGAGGGTTTGCCGGCTTCTTCGATAACAGGGCAGGCATTTGCGAGCAGTTTGGAAGAAAGCGGAGATATCAACAATTCTACGGCCAGTGCGCGCAGGTTGACGGATTTGAAAGCAGCGGTAGGGTATGGAAACCTTGCAGAGAGAATGCGCGCCGAGGTCACCTTGCTTCGGCAAAAGCGGGCGGAAGCCGAAGCTCGCTTGAATGCGCTAACAGCCCCTGCTGATACGCTAGATCCATCCGCGCTTTTTTCCCAGCTAACCGAACTCAAACAACGCGCTCTTGGGGTAGTAGAAGATCAGCCGGGCTTTATAGCGGACCGTATCAAGTCCTACTTCGCGACAGCTGATGAGACCTCGCCTGATGACGCCATCAATGCGATAGTTCGGGCCGTCGATCGAGCGCATGAGGAATACTATGTTCCTGAGGACGAGGACGTTAGCTTCTACAAGCTCAATCGAGTGCGACTGAGCAAACCGGACCTAGCGAAACTTTATGACCAAATTAAAACCGGCGGCAGTTTCCTGTTTGACCCTGAGCGAAATCTCAAGGACGAAGCCGCCCGCTATCTCACAGAAGCAAAGACGCAGTTATTAGCCATAAAACACGTTGCCCAAGCCAAAGGCGAGCAACTTACTACAATTCGCGCCGCTGAAGCCGCACGTGCGGCCGAGATTGCAAATATTACAGCTCAGCTCGAGGCCGAACGGCAGCGACAGATAGCCGAGGAAGAGCTGCAGGCCCGGCACCACGAGTAAGCGATGAATGCCGCCGCAGCTCAGGAGGCGCGCCGGATAGCAGATCTTGCAAAGCTTAAGACATTCCTGGAACAACCCGGATCAATGGTTGTCGGGGTCCCGTCAACCAACGTTCCGATATTCATTTCCTCCGTAAGAACTCTTGCGCTTTCAGAGTTCGCCGCAGCAAGCCTGGCAACTGCAATCGCAGAAGCCATAGAGCAGCTTGCAGCTGGCGCTATGACGGTAGGGCTTTCACTCCTTCGCGGCGTGGCAGTCGGATTCTTAGCGCTACTATGGCCTTCATCACTTGCGCCGAGCGAACGTCGCAGTGCGCTAAGCGTACCATTGGCAACTCTTCCGGGCATTGAGCCTCAGACGATCGCTGCTGCAAAGCATAACGACATCGTAACGATGCCATACGCAATTAACCTTCGACCCTCGGATACGGGTACGCAGGTTAGCGTAATTCAAGGCAGCTTAGAGCGCCCTTTACAGGGTGTCATTGTCGATGCAGCGTTGCAGCCGGTGAATGGTCGATATGAAGCAGTGGTCTCCTCTCCTCCGCGCTTTATTACTATTACGCCCACTATCCCGCCAGGCATGCAGCCTTCATCGACAGAGTTGCCCGCGACGCATCAGCCAACCACCACGAACAATGAGTTTCCGCTGAAGATTTTCGATCCAAAGTTGCAGGGTACTCCCGCACTTGAAGCTTTGGAAACGGAAGCATATATCGTAAGGTTTCCCGCCGAATCAGGCATAGCCCCCATATACTTGGCGGTACAAAAGCCACCGGTTGAGGCGCTGGAGGTTGGGGAGTATGCTGAGCTCAGTCGACGAAGTGTTAAGGATGGGTTGGATATAGATCACATACCTTCTCGAAAGGCATTAGAATATGCCCTTCGCATGAAGCACAGAGGAATGAGCGACGCAAGGTTGCGCTATATATCGGATCGAGGCGTGGGAATTGCAATACCCCAACACGTGCATCGTAAATTCAGCGAAACGTCAGGAGCGCGAAACACGAGGGATAAGCAGCATATAGACGGCAGCGATCTCAGAAAAGCTGTTGAGAGCAACTTTTTAGCTCTTGTTCCTGGTTTAAAGGGAGAGGGCCACAGCAGCGAATCACTGCAAGTCGCACTTCAACAACTTCATGCTGAGAATATAAAGCGGGGATTCTACAAATGAAAAAATCAACCTTGGAATCGTTGATCGAAAAAATGGGGGAGCCGCTCGATTCTCCCCTTGAGGGTGTTGATCTAAATTCGCTGAGGAAGGAAAAATCAGGTGTCGAATCCGAAACATACTATAAAAATCCAGAACCCGGCCTTGAGCTTTCCTTCCTTGAAAACAGCAACATACTAAGTTCCATAAGCCTAACCTTGACTGCGCTAATACCGGATGAGCCTATTTACGTTAGCGAGCTACCGTTATCGCTTCGAAAAGATATGAAGCGTGATGACGTCATAGCTGAGTTGGGTCATCCTCTAGAATCAGGGCAGCCTGATGACATCCCTATTCTAGGCCCAAGCGGAGGATGGGACACATTCCCCTATCCAGGAAATGATCAAATAAAAATTATCGCAGGCTACCTGCCGGGCCTCGAAGTAGAAACTTTCAGGTTTACGAAAGGCCAACATATCTAATAGGTTAAGCAAGGCATCCGGTTCTGGCCCAGAGCACAGCCACTCTGGGCCAGTCTTTCTTTATGAATTGGTGAGAAAATCGTTCTGATTATCCTGCAAAAAAACTCGTCACCTCGTAGTCTTACGCCGCGCCAGAATTTCATGATGGGCTTCTCGAGAGTCTTCACAAAGCCAATATCGACAAAGGACTTTATGAATGAACGCCAACCACTTATCCGATCTCCTCTCAAAGCTTGGCAACAAAGAACAATCAAACCTTTTTGATCTAGTACATCAGCCGCTTACCCGCGAAAAAGCTTACGAAGATTCAAGAAAATATTTTTATAGCTTAGAGCCTGGCTTAGAGGCAGTACTTCTGGAAGGTGAGGAGATATTTTGCTCATTGGACTTCACTCTTAACCCTATATTGCCCGAGATTTTGTCTTATAAAGGCGACCTTCCTCTGTCGGTCGATTCACGCATGATCCGTGATGAGATTATTGGAATATTGGGAAATCCGATCGAATCCGCACCACCTCGCGCAATTCCTATCCTAGGCGCCAGCGGGGGTTGGGATAAATTTCAAATAACTTCTTTGCCACAGGCTTATGCGATCGTGGGTTATATGCCTGACTTCCAAATCAGTAGCCTTCGTCTTGCGATAGAACAAGACGCCTAGGCGTATGTAGACTGCACCGCCGCTGATATTAGCGGCGGATGCAATCATCGCTGCGCCGTTATTTTTGTACGCAGCCTTTAGCGTAATGCTACCGCGACAGCTCCATCAACATCCGGGTCAGCAGATAAACCCGCGGCACCAGGCTTTCCACTTCCGCGTATTCCTCGGGCGTGTGGATATTGCCCCCTACAATGCCGAAGCCATCGAGGGTGGGTACGCCCACGGCCGCGGCGAGGCTGGCATCTGCTGCGCCCCCGGTGCCTTCTACCGTGAGTGTGCGCCCCAGCTCGCCGTAGATACCTTGCGCCATGGCCACCAGCTTATCGCTGGCAGGCGTTTGCGGCATGGGTGGCAACCCGCGCTCCAGGCGCGTGGTGACCTGTGTATCGGCGATGAGCCGGGTGCTGGCGACCCGGGCAAGGTCTTTCTCCACCCGGTCGAACTCTTCTGGCACCGCGGCGCGTACATCGGCCTTTGCCACGGCGTGGTCGGGGATCACGTTGATTCGATCGCCTGCGTTGATGACGGTGAAGTTGACCGTGGTTTTCTTCTCCGGGTCGCCCAATTGGCCCAGCTGCAGAATCTGATGCGCGGCTTCCATGGCGGCGTTGCGCCCCAGTTCAGGCGCGACGCCGGCGTGGGAGGCCTTGCCGGTCACTTCGACCACTGCGGTGGCGCTGCCCTTGCGCCACACCACCAGGCCATCCGCAGGCCGCCCGGGCTCAAGGTTAAGGGTGACATCGTGTTCCTTGGCGATCTTCTGGATCAGTGCGCTTGCCGCCTCCGACCCGGTCTCCTCGCTGGCGTCGAGCAGCAGCGTGACTTGGCCATAGTCCTTGAAATTCATGTCCTTCAGGATTTTCAGTGCCTGAAGCGCGACCACGATGCCGCCTTTGTCGTCCATTACGCCCGGGCCATAGGCGCGGCCGTCTTTGATATGAAAAGGCCTTGCGGCGGCGGATCCTTCCTTGAACACGGTGTCCATGTGGGCCAACAGCAGGATTTTCGCCTTGCCACTGCCCTTGAGCGTAGCAACCACATGCTGGCTTTTGTCCGGCGCGGTGTTGGGTACCGTTTCGATACTCGCACCCAAGGCCTTCAGCTCGGCGGACACGAGCGTACGTACCTGGGTCAGGCCTGGCTCATAGCCCGAGCCGGAGTCTATATTCACCAGCTTTTCGAGCAACTTCAGGGCAGGGCCCTTCAACTGTTCGGCCTTGCCCTGCACGGTTGTATCTACCGCAGCCTGCACGGGTAGCATCGCCATGGACACGGCCAAGGCCAGCCCGGTAGCCAGCAAGCGAGAGGGTTGCAGCCAAACCATGGGTAACTCCTTGAATTGAAATGTATATCAACTGTAGTTGGTCTGGCGTAAAGCGCACGTACGGCTGTTCCGGCCGGAGCGCTGATCAATAATCGACCAAATGCATCAATTCAATGGGCATGGATTCCAACAAAAGCCGTATGATGGCCACCTGATATTACATCAGCTCGCTTGGCCTACGAGGGCCGGTCATGTCCGACTTCCACCGTACTCATCCTTTCCGCATTTACCGCCTTCTGTTGCTGGTCATATTCACCGTGATCGGTTTGTCCATCTTGTGGGAGTTCAAGCTGGAGCGTTGGGTACTGCCTCTGCTTGGCTTGCCCTACGACGGCAGTTTTGAAAATGGTGAGCGGTGGCGCTTCGTGCTCACTTCCACAGGGTTTTCGCTGCTTTCCCTGATCCTCCCTACCCTTGTTCTCAGGCGGTTGATCCGAAATACACGGATCAGCTATTGGCGCTTGCAGAAGATGCAATCCCAGGCCGAGACACTGGCGAAACATGATGCGCTCAGCGGTTTGTTCAATCGCCGGGTGTTCATGGCGCTGCTCGGGGAACGGCTTGCACAGGTGCAGCCAGCGGTGGTGATGCTGATCGACCTGGATCATTTCAAAGCCATCAATGACCAGCACGGCCATACCGCTGGGGACCAGGTATTGATCAAGGTAGCCGGTCACCTGGACGAGGTTGCCCGCGCGCACGGCGGTGTTGCCGCACGCCTGGGTGGGGACGAGTTCTGCCTCTTGTTGACGGAAAAGAAAGAAGAGCACGAACTTCGAACGATCGCCGACGCCATCATCCAGGGCATCGCACATTGTGGGCCGGACTCCCTGGCGTTTTCTCGCTTCGGGGCCACCCTCGGCATCGCACGCTCATGGCTGGATGCTCACGACGCATCGACGCTGCTGCACTACGCAGACGTTGCCATGTACAAAGGCAAGGACAGCGGGCGTTCGACGTATCACTTCTACAGCACGGATTTCGAGCGCCAGCGCCTCGCGCAGTTCGACAGCGACCTCACCCTCAAGCGGGCGGTCGAGCAGGAAGAAATCGTCCCGTACTTTCAACCTATCGTTGCGTTTCCCAGCCAGGAAGTAGTGGGCTTCGAAATACTGGCGCGCTGGATCAGGCCCGATGCAAGCATCGTGATGCCCACGGACTTCATCCCGGCGCTTGAGCGGTTGGGGCTTGTGCCGGCGATGACGCGTTCGTTGATCAGGCAAGCCTGCAAGGCCGCAAGGGGGTGGGATGACAACCTGCGCCTTTCCCTGAACGTGACACCTGGGATGATCACTGATGAGCTGTTCCCTGACCGGCTACTGGAACAGTTACGCCAGGAAAACTTCCCCTGCGAGCGTTTCGAGGTGGAGATCACCGAGGAAGCCCTCGTAGGAAACCTTCAGGCCGCCCAGAAAAACCTGAACCGCCTCCATGAGCACGGCATCACCGTGGCCCTGGATGACTTCGGAACAGGTTATTCCGGGCTTTATCACCTGACCCGCTTGTCCATCGACAAGATCAAGATAGACCGCTCTTTCTTCGAGTCGGGCGACGAGGATCATCTCCCTGTGGTGGAAGCCATCCTGGGGATGGCCCGTAGCTTGAAGATGAAAGTGACGGCGGAAGGGATTGAAGATTTTCACTCCCCCGATCTGCCGTCATGGCTGGCCAGCAACGGCTGCGATTTCGCGCAGGGTTACCTTTACGGCCACCCGCGCTCCAGCACTGATATCAATTCAGCGGTTCATGGCGACGAAGTGCGCAGTGGCCTAGGAACCCTCGACCAGGTGGTGATTTAAGCCAATAGCGCGGCTTACTGCACGATCAGGTTGTTGAACAGCAAGTCTTCTACCACCGGCTTGCCCTCTTCAGCATTGATTACCTGCTGGGTTTGCTTCAGGGCTTCCTGGCGCAGGGCCTCTTTGGCTTCGCCCGAGCTCATGGCATCCTGGCTCTGCTGATTGAACAGCTGCACCAGTTGGTTGCGAATCAAAGGCTCATGGTGTTTCACCGCGGCCACGGCCTCTTCGCCGGTGACCTTCAGGGCGATATCGGCCTTGTACACGTGCAGGCGCGGGCCTCCGTCCATGGCGTAGTTACCAACCAAAGGCGGGCTCAGCGAGTAGTAGACCACCTTTGGCGGCCCTTCTTTAGATTCACCGCCTTCGTTCGCCTGGACGGCGAAGGGAATGCAAGCGGCCAGCAATACAGCGATCCAGGGTTTCACAGCATCAATTCCTCGTTCAATACGCGGCGGGGCGCAGCGGTTATAGGCGGCTATCAGGCGTCACCATCATCGTTGCCCGGCCGGGGGGCTTGCCTACACTTATCGGCCATTACCCGGAAAGGAATAGCCCATGAAAGCGTTATTGTGCAAAGCCTTCGGCCCGGCGCAAAGCCTGGTTATCGAAGAGGTGGCCCCGCTGCAGCCCAAGCGTAACGAGGTAGTGGTGCAGGTGCACAGCGCCAGCGTGAACTTCCCGGATACGCTGATCATCGAGGGCAAATATCAGTTCAAGCCGCCTTTTCCGTTCTCCCCGGGTGGCGAGGCCGCCGGGGTGGTGGGCGCGGTAGGCGAAGGGGTCACCGCGCTACGGGAAGGCGACCGGGTGATGGCGCTTACGGGGTGGGGGAGTTTCGCTGAACAAGTCGCGGCACCCGCCTATAACGTGCTGCCGATGCCCGAGAGCATGCCGTTCGACGAGGCCGCCGCATTCCCCATGACCTATGGCACCTCGATGCATGCGCTCAAGCAGCGTGGCGACCTGAAGGCCGGAGAAACGTTGCTGGTATTGGGCGCGGCAGGCGGTGTCGGGCTGGCTGCGGTGGAAATCGGCAAAGCCATGGGCGCTCGGGTAATTGCCGCCGCCAGTAGCCCCGCCAAGTTGGAAGCGGCCAAGGCTGCCGGTGCTGATGAGGTAATCGATTACAGCGGCGGCGACTTGAAAGAGCAGGTGATGAAACTTACGGCCAACCAGGGCGCGGATGTGATTTACGATCCGGTGGGCGGCGATGCGTTCGACGCGGCCATCCGCTGCGTGGCCTGGAACGGCCGCCTGCTGGTGATAGGCTTCGCCAGTGGCCGTATTCCCCAGTTACCCGCCAACCTTGCGTTGCTTAAAGGGGCGGCAGTGGTGGGCGTATTCTGGGGTGCCTTCGCGCAACGCCAGCCCCATGACAACGCCGCAAACTTTCGTCAGCTGTTCAGTTGGTATGAAGAAGGCAAGTTGCGCCCGCACATCTCCAATCGCTATAGCCTCGAGCAAGCGCCCCAAGCCATTAAGGCACTGGCGGATCGCCAGGCCATCGGCAAACTGGTGGTTCAGGTCCGCTAAGGCGCCTGCACCAGTTCAGGCGCAATGGCGCTGGCCGGGGTAAGCGTCATTTCCAGCCAGCGCTTGAACCGGGCTTCCAGGTTTCGGTCTGGCATGGCGTGGGAACGCAGCGCTGCGATGGTCTGCTCTACATAATCCCGGCAACTGCCCGAGCGGCCGCACGCGCTGGCCAACACTTGTACGAGCAGGTCATCCGGAAGGTTGCCGGCATACGTAGGCAAATGCCGCTCCAGCACAAAGCCCAGCGCCTGCACCTTGGTTCCATCGTCCAGCCGGCAGGTAAGCCAATGCGGCCGATAGGACGGGTAAGGCATCTCTCGCTTCCAAAGGGCCATGAGCGATGCTTCAAGATGGTCTTCATGCAAACGGTAGGCGAACCCGGTACAGGAGCCGCCCCGGTCCAGCCCGAAGACCAGCCCTGGTTTCTGCGGCGTGCCACGATGCTCCTGGGACCACAGGTAAAGCCCACGATGGTACCCATGCACCCGCGCGCGGCGGCGCTCCACGCTGTTGCACTCGGGGCGCCAGATCAGCGAGCCATAAGCGAACAACCACACGGGCCCGCCCGCATGCTGGCTCATGGTCGATGCCAATGAGCAGGCGAGCTCTTCATCACTCAACTGCGGAGTATTGAGCACAGGCGGGTACGCAACCCGACAGGAGGGGGCAGGTTCGATTGCCGACATGTAGGAACCCCGGATGTTACAAAAATGCTTCCGTGGCCACTCTAACCGAAGCCAGAACGGCCGGGGCTACCGGTTATCGCAAGGGCTCAAGGCCGGGGCGCATACGCAAACACATCGGCGCGCATCTGGTGAGGGTCCATGCCGGCTTCCACCAGGGCATCGAGGGTGGCATACACCATGGCCGGTGAACCGCTGGCGTACACGTGCGCTGAAGAAAGATCGGCAATGTCCTCGCGGACGGCTTCATGCAACAGGCCGCAACGCCCTTCCCATCCACAGAGGTCACTCACCACCTTGTGAAGATAGAGGTTGGGCAGGCGCAGCCATTCATCCCAGTGCTCGATCTCATAAAAGTCGCTCGGCTGGCGTACGCCCCAGTAAAGGTGCACGGGATGTGCGAAGCCCTGGGCCCGGCAATGTTCGATCAGGCTGTGCATCTGCGCCATACCCGTTCCGGCAGCGATCAGTACCAGAGGGCAATCGGGCAGCTCGGCCAGATGAGCATCGCCATAGGGCAGTTCCACCCGGGCCAGGCCGTCTCGCCGAAGTTGGGCCAGCAGGTTGAGCGCGCTGTCTTCACGCCCCAGGATGTGCATTTCCAGCTCGCGACCACTGTGGGGTGCCGATGCCAGGGAAAACGCAGCCTTGTCAGTGCCGTCCCGCTCGATCAGCAGGTACTGGCCCGCATGGTAGCGGGGCGGCTTGCCAGCGGGCGCACGCAACCGCACCCGCCACACATCGCCGCCCACGTCAGCGCACTCAGTCACCTGGCAGGCAAAGCTGCGCACAGGGAGCTCACCGCGCGAAAGCACGCCATCCCACAGCAGCACACAATCTTCCAGCGGCTGCGCAATGCAGGTATAGAGCTCGCCATGGTCCCGTTCCTGCCCCTCCTGGCGCACCCGCCCTTCGACCAGCAAGGCGGTGCACACGTGGCAATTGCCGTTACGGCAACTGTGCGGGCAGTCATAACCCAGGCGCCGGGCGGCATCGAGGATGTTCTCGCCCGGCTGCACTTCAAGTACTGCGCCAGAAGGTTGCAAGGTTACGCGCATCAGTCTATTCCCAGCTGGTTCCAGAGTTCGTCCACGCGGCGAGTAATGGCCGGGTCCCGTTCGATCACCCTGCCCCACTCGCGGGTCGTTTCGCCGGGCCACTTGTTGGTGGCATCCAGCCCCATCTTCGAGCCAAGCCCGGACACCGGCGAGGCGAAGTCCAGATAGTCGATGGGCGTGTTGTCGATCATTACCGTGTCCCGCTTGGGGTCCATGCGGGTAGTTACAGCCCAGATCACATCGTTCCAGTCCCTGGCATTGATGTCGTCATCGGTGACGATCACGAACTTCGTGTACATGAACTGCCGCAGGAAGGACCACACGCCCAACATCACCCGCTTGGCGTGGCCGGGGTACTGTTTCTTGATGGTCACCACGGCCATGCGGTACGAACAACCTTCCGGCGGCAGGTAGAAATCAACGATTTCAGGAAACTGCTTCTGCAGGATCGGCACGAACACTTCGTTTAAGGCAACGCCGAGGATCGCGGGTTCATCCGGTGGCCGGCCGGTGTAGGTGCTGTGGTAGATAGGCCGGGTGCGATGTGTGATGCGCTCTACGGTGAACACCGGGAAGCGGTCCACTTCGTTGTAATAGCCCGTGTGATCGCCATAGGGGCCTTCATCGGCCAGTTCGCCGGGATGGATCACCCCTTCCAGCACGATCTCGGCACTGGCCGGCACTTGCAAGCCATTGCCCCGGCACTTCACAAGTTCGGTGCGGTGGCCGCGCAACAGCCCGGCGAAGGCGTATTCGGACAGGCTGTCCGGCACCGGGGTGACCGCGCCGAGGATCGTTGCAGGGTCTGCGCCCAGGGCGACCGCCACCGGGAAAGGCTCGCCAGGGTGTTTGTCGCACCACTCGCGGTAATCCAGCGCGCCGCCGCGGTGGCTGAGCCAACGCATGATGACCTTGTTGCGGCCAATCACCTGCTGGCGGTAGATGCCCAGGTTCTGGCGCTCCTTGTTCGGCCCGCGGGTAACGGTAAGGCCCCAGGTAATCAAAGGGGCCACATCGCCTGGCCAGCAGTGCTGGATCGGCAACCGTGCAAGGTCGACGTCATCGCCCTCCAGCACCACCTCCTGGCACGGAGCATCCTTGAGCACCTTGGGCGCCATGGAGATGATTTTCTTGAAGATCGGCAGCTTGGACCAGGCATCCCTGAGGCCCTTGGGCGGCTCTGGCTCTTTAAGGAACGCCAGCAGCTTGCCGATTTCCCGCAGCTCGCTCACATCTTCCGCACCCATGCCCAGGGCCACGCGGCCAGGTGTGCCGAACAGGTTGCCCAGCACTGGCATGTCAAACCCTACCGGGTTCTCGAACAGCAGCGCGGGGCCCTGCTTGCGCAGGGTGCGGTCGCAGATTTCGGTCATTTCCAGTACCGGAGAAACCGGTACGGCGATGCGTTTCAATTCTCCGCGCCGCTCTAGTTGCTGCACGAAGTCTCGGAGATCCTTGAATTCCATCGGCCAGTCACACTTCCAAAGAGACGCCTAGCTTACCCGCCCCACGGCGGGCGCGGATAAAAAAACGGCGCCCGAAGGCGCCGTGATTTGCGAAGCGCGATTACTTGCGCTTCATCGACAAGAAGAACTCATCGTTGGTCTTGGTCTGCTTGAGCTTATCGATCAGGAACTCGATGGCGGCGATTTCATCCATCGGGTGCAGCAGCTTGCGCAGAATCCACATGCGCTGCAGCTCGTCGTCGGCGGTCAGCAACTCTTCGCGGCGGGTGCCGGAACGGTTGATGTTGATGGCCGGGAAGACGCGCTTTTCCGCGATACGGCGGTCCAGCGGCAGCTCCATGTTGCCGGTACCCTTGAATTCCTCGTAGATGACTTCGTCCATCTTCGAGCCGGTTTCGACCAGGGCGGTGGCGATGATGGTCAACGAGCCGCCTTCTTCGATGTTACGGGCCGCGCCGAAGAAACGCTTTGGTTTCTCGAGGGCGTGGGCATCCACACCACCGGTAAGCACCTTGCCGGAGCTCGGGATCACGGTGTTGTAGGCGCGTGCCAGGCGGGTGATGGAGTCCAGGAGGATCACCACGTCCTTCTTGTGCTCGACCAGGCGCTTGGCCTTCTCGATCACCATCTCGGCCACTTGCACGTGGCGGGTTGGCGGCTCGTCGAAGGTAGAGGCGACCACTTCGCCGCGCACGGTGCGCTGCATCTCGGTCACTTCTTCCGGGCGCTCGTCGATCAGCAGAACGATCAGGTGGCACTCAGGGTTGTTGCGGGTGATGTTCGCGGCGATGTTCTGCAGCATGATGGTCTTGCCCGCTTTCGGCGGAGCGACGATCAGGCCGCGCTGGCCCTTGCCGATGGGCGCGCACAGGTCGATGACACGACCGGTGAGGTCCTCGGTGGAGCCGTTGCCGGCCTCCATCTTCAGGCGCTTGTTGGGGAACAGCGGCGTGAGGTTCTCGAAAAGAATCTTGTTCTTCGCGTTTTCCGGCCGGTCGAAGTTGATGGTGTCGACTTTCAGCAGGGCGAAGTAGCGCTCGCCTTCCTTCGGAGGGCGGATCTTGCCAACGATGGTGTCGCCCGTCCGCAGGTTGAAGCGGCGGATCTGGCTTGGGGACACGTAGATATCGTCAGGGCCGGCCAGGTAGGAAGCATCGGCGGAGCGAAGGAAGCCGAAACCGTCCTGGAGGATCTCCAGCACACCGTCACCGGAAATCTCCTCACCGCTTTTCGCGTGCTTCTTAAGCAGGGAGAAAATCACATCCTGCTTGCGCGAGCGGGCCATGTTTTCGATGCCCATCTGTTCGGCCATTTCGAGCAGGTCGGTGATCGGCTTTTGCTTGAGTTCAGTCAGATTCATAGAGGGAATGACGTGTTCTGTATGGAGGGAATAAGCATTGGGCTTAGAGAGGCCGCGCCGGGAGAGAGGCGATAGGATCGCGCACAAATTCGAATTGGAATGCGTCGGCGACGACTTGCAGGGGGCACCGGAGAGACCAGTGCGAGGCCGAATTTAACACCTGAGCACAGGGCCGTCTAGTCGATAAAAAGAAAAAACCCCGCTAAATGCGGGGCTTTGTACAGCTGACGCCAAATTCAGATGTTTGCGTCAAGGAATGCCTGAAGCTGCGACTTGGACAGTGCACCAACCTTGGTCGCTTCCACGTTGCCGTTCTTGAACAGCATCAAGGTAGGGATACCACGCACGCCGTGCTTGGCGGGAGTTTCCTGGTTCTCGTCGATGTTCAGCTTGGCGATGGTGACCTTGCCCTCGTAAGTAGCGGCAATTTCGTCCAGTACTGGCGCGATCATCTTGCACGGGCCGCACCATTCAGCCCAGTAATCCACCAGCACCGGGCCTTGGGCCTTCAGTACATCGGCTTCAAAGGATGCATCGCTTACGTGTTTGATCTTGTCGCTGCTCATGAATATCTCCTGGTCACGACCTTGAAATTGCGCCCATCATAGCCTTCCCCGTTTGTAACCGAAAGCTTGAGGCGATTGAGTCTAGCTATAGTGTTACACCATTTCTCATATGACCCGAAGCATCTGGGAAAATGCACCGCCATTGCTCACTCTGCAGCTGCAAGTGCAAGGCGGGCACCATTGCAGAGCCGCCCGATGGAAAATCAGTGCGGCAACCCGTCACGTGCCTGCGTGTTTTCGGGACTGAAGTATCCAGCTGCTGGCTGGCATGCGCTGTGCAACCGTTGCTCTGTCCTCGCCTGACTGGAGCAACCCATGCTTAAACGCTGTGTAACGCTGCTCACCGCAACCGTGATGGCTGCCCTGCTGGCGCAAGGCGCCCATGCGGACGGGCTCGCTGACATCACGCAGCGAGGCACCCTGCGCGTTGCCGTGCCGCAGGATTTCCCGCCCTTCGGCTCTGTCGGTCCCGACATGAAGCCCCGCGGCCTGGATATCGACACTGCGCAGCTGCTGGCCCAACGCATGAACGTCAAGCTTGAGCTTACGCCGGTGAACAGCACCAACCGTATTCCTTTTCTCACCACCGGCAAGGTCGATCTGGTGATTTCCAGCCTCGGCAAAAACCCGGAGCGCGAACAGGTCATCGACTTCTCCAGCGCCTACGCGCCGTTCTACCTGGCGGTGTTCGGCCCTCCTGACGCGGCAATCGGTGGCCCTGACGACCTCAAGGGCAAGACCATCAGTGTCACCCGTGGCGCTATCGAAGACATCGAGCTAAGCAAGGTGGCCCCCGAGGGAGTGACCATCAAGCGTTTCGAAGACAACAATTCCACGATCGCCGCGTATCTGGCCGGGCAAACCGACCTGATTGCCAGCGGCAACGTCGTCATGACCGCCATTACCGAGCGTAACCCCAAGCGGGTGCCCGCCTTGAAGTTCAAGCTCAAGGATTCCCCGGTGTATGTAGGGCTGAACAAGAACGAGCCTGCCCTGTTGGCCAAAGTCAACGAGATCATCGCAGCCGCCAAGGCCGACGGCAGCCTCAACACCAACGCCATGACATGGCTCAAGCAGCCACTGCCCGCCGACCTCTGAGGCGTTTCGCGCAGCCATCCGCTCGGGTGTCTGCGCGCTGATCAAGGACCGCTCATGGCTTATCACTTTGATTTCGCACCCGTGCTGGAGGCTTCGCCGCTGCTGTTGCGCGGCGCGGGTGTGACGCTTGCGCTTACCGCGGTGGGCGCGTTGCTGGGTGTCGCCATCGGTATCCTGGGGGGGATTTCCCGCGCCTGGGCGATCCGGCCCTTGGCGGGCATCTATACGGTGTATGTGGAACTGATTCGAAACACGCCTTTCCTGGTTCAGCTGTTCTTTATCTTCTTCGGCCTGCCATCCCTGGGCGTGCAGCTGAGCGAATGGCAGGCAGCGGTATTGGCGATGGTGATCAACCTTGGCGCGTACAGCACCGAGATCATTCGCGCCGGCATCCAGGCCGTGCCCCATGGCCAGCTGGAAGCAGCCGCCGCGCTGGCGCTAAGCCGCGCCGAGGCGTTCCGTCACGTTGTGCTGCGGCCTGCGCTGGGCAAGGTGTGGCCGGCATTGAGCAGCCAGATCATCATTGTGATGCTGGGATCGGCTGTGTGCTCCCAGATCGCCACTCAGGAACTCAGCTTCGCGGGCAATTTTATCCAGTCGCGCAATTTCCGCGCATTCGAGACCTATCTGGTCACTACCCTGCTGTACCTGCTGATGGCCATTCTCGTGCGCTGGGGCCTGGCCTGGCTGGGCCGGCGGCTGTTCATGAGGTCGCAATGACTGACTTCACCCTTTGGGACATCCTGCGCAACCTGCTTGTAGGGCTCAAATGGAGCCTGTTGCTGTCTCTGCTCGCCTTTGTGGGGGGTGGGGTGCTGGGCTGGCTGGTATTGCTCGCGCGCGTATCGCCTCGCCGCTTGCCGCAATCGGCCGCCAAGGTGTTCATTGAGCTGTTCCAGGGCACGCCCCTGTTGATGCAGCTGTTTCTCATATTCTTCGGCATGGCGTTGCTTGGCGCGGATGTGTCGCCCTGGGCTGCCGCAGCCGTTGCGCTCACCCTCTTCACCGCAGCGTATCTGGCCGAGATCTGGCGAGGCTGCGTTGAGGCGATACCTGGCGGGCAATGGGAAGCTTCGGCCAGCCTGGCACTTACCCGCTATGAGCAATTGCGCTACGTCATTTTGCCCCAGGCGCTGCGCATTGCAGTGGCCCCCACGGTCGGGTTCTCGGTTCAGGTGGTCAAAGGCACGGCAGTTACCTCGATCATCGGCTTTACCGAGCTCACGAAAACCGGGGGCATGCTGGCGAACGCCACCTTCGAGCCTTTCATGGTGTATGGCCTGGTTGCGCTGGGCTATTTCTGCCTCTGTTTCCCGTTATCGCTGTTTGCCCGTTACCTGGAAAGGAGGCTGCATGCCGCTGCTTAGAGTGACCGCGCTACACAAGTATTATGGTGATCACCATGTGCTCAAGGGGATCGACCTCAGCGTGGAAGAAGGCCAGGTGGTGGCAATCATCGGCCGCAGCGGATCAGGGAAAAGCACGCTGTTACGCACGCTCAACGGGCTGGAAAGCATCAACGACGGGGTGATCGAGGTTGATGGCCAATACCTCGATGCCGCGCGCGCCGACCTTCGGGCATTGCGCCAGACCGTGGGCATGATTTTTCAGCAGTTCAACCTGTTTCCGCATTTGAGCGTGGGCGAGAACGTGATGCTCGCGCCCCAGGTGGTGAAAAAAGTCTCCCGCGACGAGGCCCGAGCGTTGGCCCGGCGCATGCTCGAGCGCGTCGGCCTGGCGGACCGGTTCGACACCTTCCCGGAACGCCTGTCAGGCGGCCAGCAGCAGCGCGTAGCGATTGCCCGCGCGTTGGCGATGTCACCCAAGGTGCTGCTGTGCGACGAGATCACCTCGGCGTTGGACCCCGAACTGGTGAGCGAGGTGCTAAGCGTGGTGCGCCAACTCGCCAAAGAGGGCATGACGCTCGTCATGGTCACGCACGAGATGCGTTTCGCCCGCGACGTAGGGGATAAACTGGTGTTCATGCACCAAGGGCGCGTTCATGAAAGCGGCGACCCTCGTCAATTGTTTGCCTCGCCGAGCACGCCGGAGCTGGCCAGCTTCCTTGGCCAGGGCGAGGCCTGAACCGGCCGCCGCGCGGGCGGGCAACGTTGGCGAAGCACGCGTATCGTGGCAGGATGTTCAGGTTATCGACCGAGAACCTCGAAAATGCCGCCACTCAAGCCAACGAACCTGTCACTCATCGCTGCGATTGACCTGGGCTCCAACAGCTTCCACATGGTCGTGGCCAAGACCAATCAGGGTGAAATACGCATCCTCGAACGTCTCGGCGAGAAAGTGCAACTGGCCGCCGGCATCGACGAGCAGCGCCAGCTCAGCGAAGAGTCCATGCAACGCGGATTGGACTGCCTCAAGCGCTTTGCCCAGTTGATCAACGGCTTGCCCTTGGGCGCGGTACGGATTGTGGGCACCAATGCCCTGCGCGAAGCGCGTAACCGTGCCGAATTCATCCGCCGCGCCGAAGCCTTGCTGGGCCACCCGGTGGAAGTGATCTCCGGCCGCGAGGAAGCCCGCCTGATCTACCTGGGGGTTTCCCATACCCTGGCCGACACGCCCGGCAAACGGCTGGTTACTGACATTGGCGGCGGCAGCACCGAATTCATCATTGGCCAGCGGTTCGAACCGTTGATCCGCGAAAGCCTGCAGATGGGGTGCGTAAGCTTCACCCAACGCTACTTCCGCGACGGCAAGATTACCCCGGCCCGTTATGCCCAGGCCTACACGGCCGCCCGACTCGAGATCATGAGCATCGAGAATGCCCTGCATCGGCTTGGCTGGGATGAAGCCATCGGCTCGTCCGGGACCATCCGCGCCATTGGCGCCGCGCTCAAGGCCGGGGGCCAAGGCGCCGGAGAGGTAAACGCCGAAGGCCTTGCCTGGCTCAAGCGCAAGCTGTTCAAGCTGGGCGATACAGACAAGATCGACTTTGACGGTATCAAGCCTGACCGCCGCGCTATCTTCCCCGCGGGCCTTGCCATCCTCGAAGCGATCTTCGACAGCCTTGAGCTGCAGCGCATGGACCATTGCGAAGGGGCCCTGCGTGAAGGCGTGCTGTATGACCTGATGGGCCGCCATGGCCACGAAGACGTGCGCGAACGCACGCTCCGGTCCCTGATGGACCGCTACCATGTGGACCTGGACCAGGCCGCGCGGGTGGAGGAAAAGGCGCTGGAGGCGTTCGACCAGGTGGCCGATGCCTGGGCGCTGGACGATGGCGTATGGCGGGATCTGCTCGGCTGGGCGGCCAAGGTGCATGAAGTGGGGCTGGATATTGCCCACTACCATTACCACAAGCACGGGTCTTACCTGATCGAGCACTCGGACCTTGCAGGCTTCTCGCGGGAGGATCAGCAAATGCTGGCCCTGCTGGTACGTGGCCATCGCCGCAACATTCCACGCGAGCGCTTCGCCGACTTCGGCGAGAACGGGCAAAAGCTGATCCGCCTGTGCGTATTGCTGCGCTTCGCCATCCTGTTCCACCACATCCGTGGCACTCAGGAAATGCCACAGGTGCAACTGCATGCCGGCGCCGATACGCTCGACGTGGCTTTCCCTGAGGGCTGGTTGGAGAACAACCCCCTGACCCAGGCCGACTTCGCGCTCGAAGCGGAGTGGCTGGCCCGGGTCGGGTTCACCCTTACCGTACGGTAAGGGGCTGGTTGCTGAGCCGATCGAGCAGCGTGACCTGCGCATTGCGCGCGTTCTGGTTGCCGGTCGGGCTCAAGCGCACATAGGTACCGTCCGGCTGCAGTATCCAGGCATGGGTATTGTCGGTGAGGTACGACTCCACCTCTTTCTTCACCCGGGTAATGAGCTTTTTGCCTTCCACGGGGAAACAGGTTTCCACACGGCGGTCCAGGTTGCGCTCCATCCAGTCGGCGCTGGACAGGAACAGCTGTTCCTCGCCCCCGTTGAGGAAGTAGAAGATCCGGGTGTGTTCCAGGAAGCGCCCGATGATCGAACGCACGTGGATGTTATGGGATACGCCCGGCACTCCGGGGCGCAGGCAGCACATCCCTCGCACGATAAGGTCGATCCGTACGCCAGCCTGGCTGGCCTTGTATAACGCGCGGATGATCTTCGGATCTGTCAGCGCGTTGAACTTGGCCACGATATGCGCGGGCTTGCCTTCGATGGCGAACTGGGTTTCCCGCGCAATCATGTCCAGCATGCCCTTCTTCAGCGTGAAGGGTGCGTGCAGGAGCTTTTTCATGCGCAGGGTTTTACCCATGCCGATCAGCTGGGTGAACAGCTTGCCCACGTCTTCACACAAGGCATCGTCCGACGTCAGCAGGCTGTAGTCGGTATACAGCCGCGCATTGCTGGCGTGGTAGTTGCCGGTGCCCAGGTGCGCGTACCGAGTGATCTCGCCACCTTCACGGCGCAGTATGAGCATCATCTTGGCGTGGGTCTTGAACCCTACCACGCCATAGATCACCACCGCGCCCGCAGCCTGCAGGCGGCTGGCCATCTGCAGGTTGGACTCCTCATCGAAGCGGGCGCGCAGCTCAATGACTGCCGTAACTTCCTTGCCGTTGCGCGCGGCATCCACCAGCGCATCGACGATCTCGGAATTGCTGCCGCTGCGATACAACGTTTGGCGAATGGCCAGAACGTGTGGGTCCTTCGCCGCCTGACGCAGGAAGTCGATGACCGGCGTGAACGACTCGAAGGGGTGCAGCAGCAGGATGTCCTGCTTGCTGATCACGCTGAAGAAGTTATCCGCGTTCTGCAGCAGCTTGGGAATGGCCGGGGTAAATGGCATGTGCTGCAGCTCGGGGTGGCTGTCCAGGCCAGTGATGCTGAACAACCGGGTCAGGTTCACCGGGCCGTTGACCTGGTACAACTCCGACTCTGCCAGGTTGAACTGCTTGAGCAGATAATCGGAGAGGTGCTTGGGGCAGGTATCCGCCACTTCGAGGCGTACGGCATCACCGTAGCGCCGGGAGAACAGTTCACCACGCAGGGCACGGGCAAGGTCTTCGACGTCTTCGGAGTCCAGTGAGAGGTCGGCGTTACGGGTAAGGCGGAACTGGTAGCAGCCCTTTACCTTCATCCCCTGGAACAGGTCATCGGCGTGGGCGTGGATCATCGATGACAGGAACACGAAGTTATCGCCCGTGCCGCTTACATCTTCCGGCACCTTGATCACCCGCGGAAGCAAGCGCGGCGCGGGAATGATCGCCAGGCCAGAGTCCCGGCCGAAGGCGTCCACGCCTTCAAGCTCCACGATGAAGTTCAGGCTCTTGTTCACCAGCAGCGGGAACGGGTGAGTAGGGTCCAGGCCGATCGGCGTGACGATGGGGGCGATTTCATCGCGGAAGTAACGCCGTACCCAGGCCTTGAGCTTGGGCGTCCAATGGCGACGGCGGATGAACCGTACCTGGTGCTTTTCGAGCTCGGGCAGCAGGATGTCGTTGAGAATCGCGTACTGGCGGTCCACTTGAACATGGACGAGCTCGCTGATCCGGGCCAGCGCCTGATGAGGCTGCAGCCCATCGGCACCTGCCTGCTCGCGAGCGAAGGTGATCTGCTTCTTGAGCCCGGCGACGCGGATCTCGAAGAACTCATCCAGGTTGCTGGAGAAGATGAGAAGAAACTTGAGGCGCTCCAGCAGCGGATAGCTCTCATCCAAAGCCTGCTCGAGCACGCGAATATTGAATTGCAGCTGGGACAGCTCGCGATGGCTGTACAGAACAGCGTCATCCAGCCCCGGGGCAGCCGGGGGCGGTGGCGCTGGTGTCACGTCCTGTGGTGCTTCGGCTACCACTTCAACGAGGGGTTCCGTCACGGGTTGAGCCTCTTCTACGACAAGATCGGGGAGCGCTTCATTATTCATGTGAACATCCTGAAGGGCCAGGGGCCCTGGGTGCAATGGGCGGCACGCACGGCAAGGTCGATCAGCCACAGTGACGATGGCTTGCGAAGCGAGGTCACGGCCCCGGTGTCGAACCGCAAGGGCCGAGGGAGGCACAACGCCGCTGGAGGCGGCCCGGGCTGTTATAAAGTCAATATGTGACAGGCACATGACAGCCGTGGTTGATGGAAACAGAACGCATACCGCCCGGAATGTTCACGTCGAGACACATATCGACACTTTCATGAATTTCTCTTAAGCGTTAGGCTGCGCGTTCATTTCGCCAGCATCTTGAAAATGCTCCATCAATTTCTCAACGATTTCGGTTACCTGGCCCTGTTCCTGGGGACCTTCTTCGAAGGCGAAACCATCCTGGTGCTCGCGGGATTTCTCGCGTTCCGTGGGTACATGGATATCAACCTGGTGATGGTGGTGGCATTCTTCGGGAGCTACGCCGGCGATCAGCTGTGGTACTTCCTCGGCCGCCGCCATGGCAGGCGGTTGCTGGCGCGCAAGCCGCGCTGGCAGACCATGGGCGACCGCGCGCTCGAGCACATTCGCAAGCACCCCGACCTGTGGGTACTCTCCTTCCGCTTCGTTTACGGGCTGCGCACGGTCATGCCGGTCGCGATCGGCCTGTCGGGCTACCCGCCTCGTCGGTACCTGTTGCTCAACGGCATTGGCGCGATGGTATGGGCCATCGCTCTCGGCCAGGCGGCCTATCATTTCGGCTCCGTGCTCGAGGGGCTGCTCGGCAACGTGAAGAAGTACGAGCTATGGGTGCTGGGTGGTCTGCTGCTGCTGGGCGTGGTGCTGTGGATCAGCCGCCGCATCAAGGCGGCACGTATCGCTCGCAAGGCGGAAGAAGCCTCCAGGCTGCCCGGCCCACCCCCGCAGTGAACACTGGCGCCGCCCTGCACTCACACTGATACAGGTCGACAAGAGGGCCCTGCAATGGCCACGCGGGTTGCGGTGATACTTTCAGGTTGTGGCTTTCAGGACGGTGCGGAAATCCATGAAAGCGTGCTGGCGCTGCTGAGGCTGGACCAGCTCGGTTGCGAGGTTCAGTGCTTTGCACCGGATATCGAGTTCGACGTAGTCGATCACCTCTCAGGCCAGCCGACCGGTGAGCGTCGGCGAGTGCTGGTGGAGGCGGCGCGAATCGCCCGCGGCAACATCAAGCCCCTTTCCGAAGCGCAGGTACAGGCGTTCGATGCCTTGGTGATCCCTGGCGGATTCGGCTCTGCCCTTAACCTCTCCAACTTTGCGACCCAAGGGGCGCAATGCACCCTTGACCCGCACCTGCTGGCCTTCGCCGAAGCGTTCGCCGAGGAGCGCAAACCCGTAGGGCTCATCTGCATCACCCCCGCCCTGGCGGCGAAGATCTATGGCCCCACGGTGGTCTGCAGCATCGGTACCGACGCCGGGACGGCCGCGACTATCGAGAAAATGGGGGCCACCCACGTGCCTTGTGCAGTGGACGCGATCGTGGAGGACGAACATCGCCGCCTGGTGTGCACCCCTGCCTACATGAGCGCCAGGTCTATCGCCGAAGCGGCCGCAGGCATCAATGCGCTGGTGGAGCGAGTGGTTGAGCTGGCCGCCACGCCGCTGTAATTACAGCGGTGCGCGCCGCAACGTGGCCAGAAAGGTCGCCGCACCCACGAACAGCCCGGCAAAGGTACGGTTGAGCCGTTGCTGCTGTCGAGGGCTGCGCAGCAGGCGCAATACCTTCGAGGCCAGGCCTGTATAGCCTGCCATCACGATCAGGTCCACGGTGACCATGGTGGCGCCGATAATCAGGTATTGCATGAGCAAGGGCGCGTGAGGGTCGATGAATTGCGGCAGTACCGCCAGCATGAACACCAACGCCTTGGGGTTGCTCACGTTCACCAGAAACCCACGCGTCACCAGGCCGAGGCGGGAGCCACCGACAGCTGGGGTGGCAGCGTCCTGCATCTCCATTGGCAGGGCGCGCCATTGCCGAATGGCGAGGTACAACAGGTAGAACACGCCGAACCACTTGATCACCGTGAACGCGGTGGCCGAAGCCGCAAGAATGGCGCCTACGCCGGCGGCTACCACGGCGATCTGCAGTGCCAGGCCTAATTGCAGGCCCAGCGCGTTCCAATAGCCTCTGCCAAAGCCGTAACGCAGCCCGGAAGACATGGAAGCGATCGCACCTGCCCCCGGTGACAGGCTGATGATCCAACTCGCCGCCAGGAAGGCCAGCCATGTATTCCATGCCATGAAGTGCTCCTCGTTGTGTGACCCACCGTATGGCATAGCCGCGTTCGCTTGCAGTGTACGGCTAGCCCAGGCGTTCCAGTTCGGCTTGCATGTTTTCCAGCAGCTCCAGCGCCGTCATCCAGCGCTCTTCCAGCGAGCTTTCTTCGACCTTGAGCGCTGCCTGGCGAGCAAGCAGGTCTTTGAGCTCATCCTTTTTCGCAGCCTCGTAGAGGCCGCCGTCACCCAGCCGGGTTTCAATCCGGGCGAGCTCTTCATGCACCTTGCCCAGGTGGGCTTCGAGCCTCTCGGCTTCGCGCTTGTGAGGTGCCAACTGCTGACGCAACGCAGCGGCGGCTTGACGCTGGGCCTTTTTGTCGGTGCGCTCGCCATTGGCCGCCGGCGTGGTGGCCGGGGCGTTACGCTGACGATAGTCCACCAGCCAGCGCGCGTAGTCGTCCAGGTCCCCATCAAAGGGCTCCACGCGGCCCTCGGCAACCAGCAGGAAGTTATCCGTGGTGCTCTTGAGCAGGTGCCTGTCGTGGGACACCACCAGCACAGCCCCGCCGAACTCCTGCAGGGCCATGGTCAGTGCCAGGCGCATTTCAAGGTCCAGGTGGTTGGTGGGCTCATCGAGCAGCAGCAGGTTCGGCCGCCCCCAGGCGATCAACGCCAGGGCAAGGCGAGCCTTTTCTCCGCCAGAGAAATTGAGCACGGGCTCGTCGATTCGAGCGCCACGGAAGTCGAAGCCGCCGAGGAAGTCCTTCAGCGTTTGCTCGCGCTCACTGGGCGCGAGCCGCTGCAAATGCAACAACGGGCTGGCCTTGCCGTCCAGCGAGTCGAGCTGATGCTGGGCAAAGTAACCGACCTCGAGGTTCTCACCCTGCCGCAAGGCGCCCGCCAGCGGTTCCAACTCACCGGCGAGGTTCTTGATCAGCGTCGACTTGCCGGCCCCGTTCGGGCCCAGCAGGCCGATCCGGGCGCCTGGGGTGAGCTGTAGCTTCACCTTCTCCAGCACAACCTTGCTGCCATAGCCCAGCTTGGCCTCGGACATATCCAGCAAAGGGCTGGACAGCTTGTGCGCTTCGCGGAACACGAACTCGAAGGGCGAATCCACATGGGCCGCGGAGATCTCCTCCATGCGCTCCAGCGCCTTGATCCGGCTTTGTGCCTGGCGGGCCTTGGTAGCCTGGGCCTTGAAGCGGGCGATGTACTTTTCCATGTGGGCGCGGCGCGCCTGCTGCTTCTCGTACACCTGTTGCTGCTGGGCAAGCCGCTCGGCGCGGGCCCGCTCGAACGCGGTATAGCCGCCGCGGTAAAGCACCAGCTTGCGCTGGTCCACGTGGGCGATGTGGTCGACCACGGCATCGAGAAAATCCCGGTCGTGGGAGATGAGCAGTAGCGTACCGGGGTAGCCTTTGAGCCAGTCCTCCAGCCACAGGATGGCATCCAGATCCAAGTGGTTGGTGGGCTCATCCAGCAGCAGCAGATCGGACGGGCACATCAGCGCCTGAGCCAGGTTGAGGCGCATGCGCCAGCCGCCGGAGAAATCGCCGACAGGCAGGTCCATCTGAGCATTGGTGAAGCCAAGGCCGGCCAGCAGCTTGCGCGCGCGGGCATCCGCCGTGTAGCCATCGGCGGCGTCCAGTTCGGAATGCAGGCGGGCCAGCGCGGCCCCGTCGTGAGCTGCCTCGGCAGTGACCAGCTCGGCCTGGATGGCTCGCAGGCGCTGGTCCCCATCCAGTACATAGTCCACCGCCACACGTTCGAGCGTATCGACTTCCTGGCGCATGTGGGCAATGCGCCAGTCCGGCGGCAGGTCGCACGCGCCGGCGTCCGGCGTGAGTTCGCCGCGCAGCAAGGCGAACAAGCTGGATTTGCCGGCGCCGTTGGCACCGATGAGGCCGGCTTTCTGGCCGGCGTGCAGGGTGAGCTCAGCGTCTTCTAGCAGACGCTGCGGGCCACGCTGTAAAGTGAGGTTCTGGATTCGGATCATAATGGCGGCGGAGTTTACCAGCTTCGCCGTCCACTGGCGTGGGGGCTCGATGCAAGATGATCTGTGGCGGTATGCCTGCGAGCTTTACGCCCGGCCCGGGGTGGAAGCCGCCTGCCTGCAAGCGCAGGCCAAGGGGGCAGATGTCTGTGTGGCGCTGTGTGCGTTGTGGCTCGAAGCACAGGGCGTCGAGTGGTCCGCGCCCCGGGGGGCTTGCCTGCAGGCAACCGCCGAAGCCTGGTCGGGGACTGTCATTGCACCACTGCGCACGCTACGCCAGCAATGGCGCAGCGCTGCGCTTGCCGACCCGGCACTGGCCCACCTGCGAGAAAGCGTAAAGCGCCTGGAACTCGAAGCCGAACAGGCGCTGCTTGAACGCCTGGAAAAAACGGCAGGGGGGTGGCCACCTCAGCGCGCTACCGAGCCGCGCTGGGTTGACTGGGCCGTGGCCGATACAAACGCGCGGCTAGCCCTGCGCGCAGCCGCCACCGAAGGTTAGGATGCGCTGGAGGGCGCAGCTGCGCCGTTCACTGGCGTTTCGGCAGGCGCGCTACCTTTGGCGGGCACAGCTTTGGCGGTACGCGGCTTACGAGGGGCGCGCTGGGGGGCTGGCGCGGCCAGAGCATCCACACTGCTGGCAACTGCCTTGGCCAGTGGCGCCTTGCGGCTTGAGGGTTTGCGGGTAGCAGGTTTGGTAGTAGCCGCTTCTGGCTCCAGGGCCAGCAACACAGGCGCGGCGGGCTTTCGCGCAGCGCTTGCGCGTGAGGTGGCCGCCCTCGCGGTTGCCGGCTTGCGTACCGGCTTGGCTGCAACAGCCTCGCTGCGCTGATCCAGGGCCTTGCCGGCGGCCTCGCGTACCTTGCCCACTCCCTGCACCAACGCCAGGCCGGCTTGAATATCGTTCTTGAGCTGGCCTATGTACTGGCGGGTTTCGGCCTGCCGCTGCTGAAGGGCGTCCAGCGATTGCTCGAGCTCCTTGGCATTGGCGCGGGCCTTGGCCTGAGCCTTCGATTTACCCTCGGCCGCTGCGGCTTCGATACGGGCTCGCTGTTTGTGCAGTTTTTCCTGCACTTTCACCCGTTGTTTTTCCAACTTGGCGAGAACCTTTTCGGCATCGGTAAGCGCTTGAGTGCATGCCTGCTCGAAGTGTTCGATCAGGCTTGCGGTCAATTGCTGGAGCAGGTGCAACGGGGTGCTTACAGGCTTCTTCTTGGCCGACATGATTTTCCTCCTCGCTGAGTGGCCTTCCATGGTATGCCTAGCGCCGCCGGCTCGCTACCGCACCCGCATGAATTTGTGCAGGTGTCGCGCATGGCTATCGTGAGTTTGAAAGGTTGCACCCTGGCGGCGATAATCCATGCTCAATTCGGGAGCTTTCAATGTTGCGTTATTCGCTACTTACACTGAGCCTGGTCGCGCCGCTAAGCCTGGCCGAGGCGCCGGCCGTTTCCCCTCACGACCTGGGTTACAGCCTGGGCGCCAGCATCGGCGAGCGCTTGCGCGACGATCAACCCGACGTGGACATCGAGGCATTGATCGAAGGGCTGCGCCAATCCTGGCGTGGCGAACCGCTAGCGCTGCAGCCCGAGCGTATCCGCCAGATCCTGGCCGACCATGAAGCCGCCCTCAGCGCACCCGCGCCCGGCCAGGGCTCGAACGTGGAAGCCGCGCTGGCCGCAGAACGCCGCTTCATGGCCGCGGAGCGTGCAAAGGCAAATGTGCATGAGCTTTCGAATGGGGTGCTGTACAGCGAAATCAAGCCGGGTGACGGTGATAAACCCGGCCCCACCTCCAGGGTGGAGGTGGTGTATACCGGCCAGCTACCGGATGGGACTGTGTTCGACAAGAACGACCAGCCCCAGTGGTTCCGCCTGGACAGCGTGATCGACGGCTGGAAGATCGCCCTGCAGCAGATGCCCAAAGGCGCGCATTGGCGTGTGGTGGTTCCGTCCGACCAGGCTTACGGGGCTGAAGGCGCGGGCGAGTTGATTCCGCCCTACACGCCACTGGTGTTCGAAATCGAACTCCGTAACCTGGCCAACTGATTCAGGCCTGTGCCGCTTCCTCACGGTGCGCGTTATGGAGGACTTCGATGAGGCAGTCTTCCAGCTCGAACCGTTCGTGTAGCGTGCCGCCAAGCTCCTTGAGGCGCGCGGACAGGTCTGCGAAATCGGTGCAGTCGCCCTTGTCGCAGTGGTCGTTGAACTTCAGGCAGCCTTCTGTGAGTACATCCAGCCGAGGGCAGATCTGCTCTGCGAGTTCGAGGCCGCGATCGTCCCCGAACGCCTTGGCTTCCTGGGTGAGCTGCTCGTATACGCCAAAGTGCCCGGCGGACACGTAGTCGACCAGAATCCCGCAAAAATCCTGCAGGCCGGAGCGTCGCAGACGCCCTTCCTCGGAAGCTTCCTCGATAGCGCCGAAGGCCTTGATCAGATGTTGGCGATCTTGCAGCCAACGATCGATGATCAGGTGGACTCCACCCCAACGTTCCTGAGCATTCTGACAACTTTCCAGCATGGTCTGTTCTTCCCTTGAGGTTCACGTTGAAGACGGAACGCAAACCAGCCAATGGCCAGCGAAACAGCACTGTACGATTCATCCGGTGTAGCAAAGGGCCACGTTCCGGTGCGTTTAACGAGATTATGCCCCCGCGCCTGAAGCTTCAAGGCATGGCGACATGTTCTACATACCAGTGTTGTTTCCCGGCAAGGCTGGTCAGCGCTGGAACAATTGCGCAGCGATAATGACCGCGAGCCCCGCAAAGGTCAGGAGGCTCCATTCGGGCAGGCTCATATCCAGCAGCGTCCAGTTGATGATGGCGCAGTCAGGAGTGCCCAACACCAACATCTTCACTGTTTCGAGCAGAGCCTCAGACTTGCCGAGTAGCAAAAGGTTCGCCGATGGACACACGTGTAATGGCAGCGGGTTCGATTGCAGCCAGAGCTGCCGGATGGCCGAGGCCGCCCCTGAAGCGGTGAGCAGCAATAGACTGATGCAATAGAGCCGGTTTACGCGCAGGCCCGGCCGGTGCCACCAGGCCACTGCATTGACGATTGCAATCAAAAACAGCAGGCCATGCTGTACAAACCGGAGTGGACAGGGCCGCAAGGCGACAACTTTTTCGATGTGAACCGCCGCGCTCAGTGCAAGCATGGCCAGCATGAAGGCCAACACGAACAGATGACGCGAGCGGGCCAGAGGCATGGGTAATCCAGATACGCGATTAACAGGCAACCACGTTAGTGGAAAGGCCTGCGCGCTTTCAAGAAGGGGTAGCCAAGAAGTAATCTGAAAAGAGGCAGGGCGCCCAACCCTGCGGGGCCCGGCCGAAGCCGGACCCGCCACTGTTTATGCGCCCACCGGGCCTGGAAGGGGCAACGCCAGCAAGCGCTCGTCAAGCAGCCCAAGGCCTTCCTGGAATAGCGCATTGCTGCGCTGGGTGTCACCCAGTTGGGCCAGCAGCCGCGCCAGTTCGGCACACGCCTCGGCATTGCGCTGCAGGCGTAGGCTGGCTTCCAGGTAATCACGGGCCTTACCCCATAGCCGCTCCTGCAGGCAGAGCCGCCCGAGCGTGAGCAGCAGGCTCGGGTCCTGCGGGTGATCCTTGAGCAGGCTTTCGGCGAACGCCAATGATTTGGCCGGCGCTTCGCCCGCTACAAGGCCGTACAACCGCACCAGATGGCTGTCATAACCGCGCTTCAGCGCTGCGCGCAGGACAGTTTCAGCCTTGCCCGACGCGCCCAGCCGGCGCAAGCGCTCCGCATAGTTGAGCACCAGCGCGGGCTCTTGTCGCTGCTGCTGGCCCAATTGCTGCCACGCGCGGTCGAGTGCTGCTTCATCGCTACCCTGCCCTTCCAGATCTCCCAGCAGCAACCGCTCACCCACGGCGCGCTGTTCGAGCACCGCGATTTCTTCGTTGGCCATGACTTTGTGTTTGCGTAACGCGGGCAGCAGCCGAACCACGGCTGGCCACTCATTGCGCTGCACGCACAGCGCTGCCAGTTGGCGAAGTACCTGGGTATTGGCCGGATAGCGCTCGTGCATGACCTCGAGCGTCGCAAGGGCACCCGCAGAGTCGCCACGGTCGGCTTGCAGCTGGGCATGGGTAAGCGCGATTGCAAGTTCCGCCTTGGGCTGACGCTGCAACGCTTGTTCGAGCAGTGCATCGCTCTCTTCATGCAGGCCTTGCTCGTTCGCCGCACGGGCTGCACCCAGGTAATAGAACAGCGGATTGCGCTCGTTTTCAGCGGCCAGCTTCAAATGCTTCTGGGCACTGGCCCAACGGCCTTCAGCCAGATCCACCTGGCCGCGGGCGATGGCGGCCTGCAGCCTGCGCCTGCGATTACGGCGGGACCATGGGTTTACCACCCCACCGGAGGTAGCGAGCAAGCGGACCAGGCTGGCAAGCAATATTGTGAGGAGGATCAGCCCCAGCACAGCCGCAAGCGTGGTCCACAAGCCAGACTCATAGCGGAACACATGGGGGTAGTCGATCAGCACGTACCCCGGGTGCAACGATATCCCCAGGCCGATCACAAGGGCCAGGGCAATCGTCACGAAGAGCACCACATACAAGCGCTTCATGGCGTGCGCCCCTGCTCGCCCTCAGCTCCGCTTACCGGCTGATGCCGCCGCGCCATATAGGCTTGGAGCGCGGCCAGGCTATTGGCCAGGTCTGGGGTGGCGACAGTGATGCGGCTACCCGTCAACGCCTCGATCCGCTCCAGCAGCATACGGCTTTGCGTATTGTCCTGGTTGAAGTTAGTGGCCAGCACCTCCTTTGCCTGCCCAAGGGCTTGGGTATACACCGCTTGCTCACCATTGAGGGCGGCCCATTGGGCCTGTTCCAGCGCAAGGCTCAACGCCAGCCGTACCTGGCTCAGGCTTTGGCCTGCCAGCAGCGGGCGCACATTGGCGTCCGGGTTCAGGTCGATCCGGAAGAAGCTGGATATCCGCGCCCACCACAGGCGCCAGTGCAACGTGCTGTCGTCTCCCGAAGCGCTGACGGCTTCACGGTCGGCCTCGAACTGGGGCGCCAGCGCGGACAGCTGCGCTGCTTGTTCGCGTAGCGCGCCCAATTGCAGGAACAACCCGGTGCGGTCCGGCTGCTCGGTGGCTTGCAGCGCCGCCAGGCTTCGCGCCAATTGCTCACGCGCGGCGAAGGCATTGGGATCGTCCTGCTCGCGCAGGATGTCGTCGGCGCCCTGTACCAGCGCCCGCGCACTGTTCACGTCCTGCAAGGCAGACAACCGCAAGCTGGCCAGTCGCACCAGATGCTCGGCTTCAGCCAGTCGCCAATCTTGTCGGCTGGCGCCCAGTACGGTTTCCAGGCGCTGGCCCAGGCGCTGCTGATCGCTTTGCACCTGGGCAAGCAACCGGCGGCGCTCCTCCAGCTCATCCGCCGCAGGCAGCCGCGACAGGCGCTCGTCCAGGCTGCGGGCCTGCTCGGTCAGGGTACGGCTGTTGGCGGCCAGGCTGTCTACTTGAGCGGACTGTTGACGCTGGCCGGCATCCAGGTGGCGCAACTGCCAGACAGCCCAGCCTCCTACCCCTACGCCTGCGGCAGCGATCAACAACGCCAACACGGCCAAGCCACGGCCCGCCCGATCACCACGCTGTCGGCTGGCCGGCAGCGGGCCGGCCCCAGCAGGTTTGCTTGCAGGCTGCCGAGCCGGATCAGGCGTGGGCTTGGTTGCCGGGCCTGCTGCCGAGCTGGGCACCGGGCCCGCTGCTGGCTTGGGCGTAGGATCCAGGGGGTCTTGGGGCGGGGCTGTTTCGCTCACGTATCCTTCCTTTGTGGGGGGCGCGGTTCACGGGCTTCGTGTGGCCAGCGCGGCGATCAAGGCCGCATTGCTCGCACCATGGCAATTCACAGGGCAGTGGCTGCCAAGCGCTTGAGCGAGGCTAGCCACTCGGGCGCTTGGCACGAACAGCGGCAGTGCCGCCAATACCGGCCACGCCGCACCGGCAAGCCGATGCAAATGCTCCAGCCCTTGACCACTGCTGACCACCACGCCATTCAAGCGTTCCGCTTGCAACCGTTCGGCTACAGCGTTGGCAGGATAATCAGGAACGCCGCGACGGTACAGTTCAAGATATTCGACCTCCACGCCTTGCTCGATCAAACGCTCGGCCAACCATTCGCGGCCACCCTCGCCCCGTATGATCAATGCCCTGTTACCACCTGCCTTGAGCGCCAAAATCAACTCGGGCAACTGCCACAGCGCTTCGCTGTCATCGCCCTGGGTAGGAAAACTCGCATTTATGCCGCCCAGCCGTAGCACCTCCGCAGTGGCGGCGCCAACGGCGAACCAGCGCGGTAAGGCGGCGGCCGGGTCTGGCGACAGCCAGCTGAGCGAGAGGTGTGCGGCAGGCTTGCTGACGACGATGACCGCAGCGAATCGCTGCAGCCACCCCGGTGCCGGCCTATCGCCGAGCGCCAATGGCTTAATCACCAGCATAGGTAGTGCGCTGCCGTAATGGCCGCCCGCAGCGAGCATCCGGGCGAGTAGGCGAGACTCCTCCGCCGGGCGTGTCAACAGTAGCCGCCAGCGGCTCAATCCGGCCTGCCGTCAGCGTAGACTTCATCCAGGATGGCTGCGGCGCCCTGTGCCAGTAGGTCTTCGGCAACCTGCCGGCCGAGCGCTTCGGCCCCGGCGTGATTGGCGCGGGCCTCGGCGTGCAGCAACTGGCTCCCGTCGGGGCGCCCCACCAGCCCTCGCAGCCACAGCTGCTCGCCCTCCAGCACCGCATACGCGGCAATCGGAACCTGACACCCACCGTTCAAATGGCGGTTCATGGCGCGCTCTGCAGTGACCCGCGCAGCAGACGGCCCATGATGTAGAGGCGTCAACAGGGCGTGCAGTTCGGTATCGGCCGTACGGCATTCGATGCCGATTGCACCCTGCCCGCCCGCTGGCAGGCTGTCTTGGGTGGTGAGGTTATCGCGGATACGGTCCTCGAAACCCAGGCGGATCAACCCGGCGGCCGCGAGAATGATCGCGTCATACTCCCCGGCATCGAGCTTGGCCAGGCGCGTGTTGACGTTGCCGCGAAGAAAGCGGATTTGCAGGTCTGGCCGGCGCGCCAGCAGCTGCGCCTGACGGCGCAGACTGGAGGTGCCTACCACACTGCCCTTGGGCAAGGCGGCAAGGTTGGCGAAGGTATTGGAAACGAAGGCGTCGCGCGGGTCCTCACGCTCGCAGATGCAGTACAGGCCGAGCCCCTCGGGGAAATCCATCGGTACATCCTTCATAGAATGCACCGCGATGTCGGCCTCGCCTTCGAGCAGGGCCGTTTCAAGCTCTTTGACGAACAGGCCTTTGCCGCCGATTTTGGCCAGCGGCGAATCAAGCAGTTTATCGCCCCGGCTAACCATGGGGACCAGGCTGACCTGCAACCCGGGATGGGCCTGTTCCAGGCAGGCCTTGACTGTGTTGGCCTGCCACAAGGCCAAGGCGCTTTTGCGGGTGGCAATACGAACCGTGCGAGCGTACATGGGAAATACCGAAGCCTAAATGCGCCGATAATAACAGCTCGCCAATCCCTGGCGGGCCACGGCGCGGCTATCAGCCCGATAGGCCTGCCAGGAACCTTGGGTCAATCAGAGCTGCTGCATCATCTTGCGTACGCCCGCCACATGGCGTCGGCTGACCACCAGCGCGTCTCCATTCAAACCCTTCAGATACAGCTGGAAATGCCCCAACGGGGTGCGCTGGAGGCGTTCGATACGCTCGCGCGCCACCAATGCGTTTCGGTGGATGCGTACGAACCGATCACCGAACTCGTCCTCGAGCGCCTTCAGGGGCTCGTCCAGCAACACTTCGCCGTTGTCATGGCGCAAGGTGACGTATTTATGGTCTGCGATGAAATAGATAACCTGGTCCAGAGGAATCAGCTCGATCCCTTTTCGCGTGCGGGCGCTGATATGGGTGCGGGGCCCGCTGCCGTTGCCACTACCGCTGCTGGCGGCCGGGCGAGTAAGCGCGGCCAGGGTCGCGCGGTTCGGACGCTCCGCGCGCTTGAGCGCATCGGACAATTTATCCGAACTCACCGGCTTCATCAGGTACCGCACTTCGTTGTTCTCGAAGGCGTTGACGGCGAATTCGCCCTGGCCGGTGCAAAAGACCACGGCAGGTGGCGCATCGCGTTCGCACAGCCTGGCGGCCACCTGCAGGCCGTCCAGGCCGGGCATGCGGACGTCCAGCAATACAACATCAGGCTTGAGGCTATCAATCAGCGTAAGGGCCTCGTCGCCGCTGCCGGCACCGGGTTCCAGGACGCTGTACCCTTCGAGGTCGCTGACCATACGGCTCAGTTTCTCGCGGGCCATGGGTTCGTCATCAACGATCAGGACATTCATAGAGTGCCGGATTCCTGCGTAAGTCTCGCGGATAGAAAGCGTAGACAGGTGAACTGACGGCCGTGGCGGCGTTCCACGCTGAGACTGGCGACGGAGTGGAAAAGTGCCCGAAGCCGCTGCGATCTCTCGCTTCGGCTATTCCATGCCCGTTGGGAGCACGCTTTTGCAGGGGTTGCCGCACAGTGATTGAGGCGCAACTGAACTCTCCCTTGGTCGCCCGCCGCCGCCCCCCTCCGGGGCTCGCTTCTGTACTCATGGCATTCCCGGCCGATGCCGCCCTGGCCGATGCATGAGGTTGCGGCTTCCTTCTCAACTGTAGACGTTCGCGGACGGGATATTGCTCAATCGGCTTATATCGTTTTACGCGCTGTACGTACCGGGCCGCGCGAAGGCTGAGCCAGGCCGCAGCCGCTCGGGGGCAACCCTGCTATGATGCGGCATTTCCCGTTCGAACCTCCAACGAGCCAGTCATGAGCACCGACAAGACCAACCAGTCCTGGGGCGGCCGCTTCAGCGAACCCGTCGACGCCTTCGTCGCCCGCTTCACCGCTTCGGTCACCTTTGACCGCCGCCTCTACCGCCACGACATCATGGGCTCGATCGCCCACGCAACGATGCTGGCCAAGGTGGGCGTGCTCACCGACAGCGAGCGTGACGCTATCATCGAGGGCCTGAACAGCATCCAGGCGGAGATCGAGGCCGGTACCTTCGACTGGCGCGTCGATCTCGAAGACGTACATATGAACATCGAGGCGCGGCTCACTGACCGTATCGGCGTTACCGGCAAGAAGCTCCACACCGGGCGCAGCCGCAACGATCAGGTAGCCACAGATATTCGCCTGTGGCTGCGCGACGAAATCGACGCCATCCTGGGCGAGATCACCCGCCTGCAAAAAGGCTTGCTGGAAGTGGCCGAGCGCGAAGCCGGGACCATCATGCCGGGCTTCACCCACCTGCAAACGGCTCAGCCGGTCACCTTCGGGCACCACTTGCTGGCCTGGTTCGAGATGCTCAGCCGCGACTACGAGCGCCTGGTGGATTGCCGCAAGCGCACCAACCGCATGCCGCTGGGCAGCGCTGCGCTCGCTGGCACCACCTACCCGATCGACCGCGAAGTAACGTGCGAACTGCTGGGGTTCGAAGCCGTGGGCGGGAACTCCCTCGATGGCGTTTCGGACCGTGACTTCGCCATTGAATTCTGCGCTGCCGCCAGCCTGGCGATGATGCACCTGTCACGGTTCTCCGAAGAGCTGGTGCTGTGGACCAGCGCGCAGTTCCAGTTCATCGACTTGCCGGACCGCTTCTGCACCGGCAGTTCGATCATGCCTCAGAAGAAAAACCCGGACGTTCCGGAGCTGGTGCGCGGCAAGAGCGGCCGCGTGTTCGGCGCCCTCATGGGCTTGCTGACCTTGATGAAAGGCCAACCGCTGGCCTACAACAAGGACAACCAGGAGGACAAGGAACCGCTGTTCGACGCCGCTGACACCCTGCGCGATTCCCTGCGTGCGTTTGCCGACATGATCCCGGCCATCAAGCCGCGCCATGAGGTGATGCGCGAGGCGGCCCTGCGCGGGTTCTCCACCGCAACCGACCTGGCCGACTACCTGGTGCGCCGCGGCCTGCCTTTCCGCGATTGCCACGAGATCGTAGGCCATGCCGTGAAGTATGGCGTGGACACCGGCAAGGACCTGGCTGAAATGAGCCTTGAGGAACTGCGCCAGTTCAGCACCCATATCGAAGGCGATGTATTCGAAGTGCTGACCCTGGAAGGCTCGGTCAACGCACGTGACCATATTGGCGGCACCGCCCCGGCTCAGGTTCGCGCCGCGGTGATCCGTGGGCAATCATTGCTGGCACAACGCTGAGGTACAGGCATGAACGACGATCTGGACGACGAAAGCTTCGCAGAGGTAACCCTTACCGAAGCGATCCGCAACCAGTTGGAAAGCGGAGAGCCGCCAGCGGCGCAGGCGACTTTTAACAAACTCAAGCTGGTGGGATACGAAGAAGCCGATATTCTGAACCTCATGGCCCACGTGCTGGCGATCGAGATCGACAACATGCTGAAGGCCGACCGCCCCTTCGACGGGGAATGGTACGAGGCTGCGCTGCGTGCGTTGCCCGAGCTGCCAGAAGAGGGCGCCTGAACACCACCGTCGAAGAGGCCAACGGGCGTGGCCGGGCCGGCCATGCCCACCGACAATAACAACAGAGAGGCCGCTTCATGACCTACACCCCGGAACTGATCGCCGAACTTGAGCTTCTGTCACTGTACAACCTGGCCAATACCCAGGAAGGCCTTAAAGTGCACCAGACCGCCCTTCCCACTGCCATCGCCGCAGCCAGGCGGCTTCACAAGAAAGAACTGGTGACCCAGCCCGACGGCGGCTACCTGACCAGCCTCGGCCTGGAAGCCGCCCAGCACGCCCAGGCGCTGGCGACCATTCTGCGTACACCAGAAAACGCCTGACAGCCCTCAACCTGCGGGGCGCCCTGCCGATAACGCCTATAACCCGTTATCGGCCTGGCGGCCCGAGCCTGAGATGACCCGCACACCCGAAATCCGTCCCGACCTGGGCACCGGCATCGACCGCAAGGTGCTTGCCCAGCTGCGCCAGCGGTTTCTTACCGTCAACCAAGGGCGCCTGGAGCGGGCAATAGAAGGCTTCGCCAGCCGGCAGCAGTTTGTTCTGCGGTTGCTGCCGCTGCTGTTCCACGTGAACCACCCCCTGCTTCCAGGCTACGTCTCTGGCTTCACCCCGGCGGGCATGAGTGCATATGAACCAGACGACGAGACGTTGGCCGAAGCCCAGCGGCTCACGCGCTCTTTCACCTACAAGCCACGCCGCGGAAACGCCCCTACCCCCATACATGGGCTTTTCCTGATGGGCAGCCTGGGTAGCCTCGCCCAGGACGAAAGTAGCGATATGGACGTGTGGGTATGCCACGCCTCCGGCCTGGCTGAAGGGGAACTGGATGAGCTGCGGCGCAAATGCCAGGCCATCGAGGCCTGGGCTGCGACACAAGGTGCCGAGGCACACTTTTTCCTGATCGACTGCGAGCGCTTCGTACGCGAGGACCGCGACAACACCCTCAGTTCCGATGACAGTGGCACCACCCAGCACTACCTGCTGCTGGATGAGTTCTACCGTACCGCCATCTGGCTCGCTGGCCGTACACCCCTATGGTGGCTGGTGCCGGTGTACGAGGAGGCCAACTACGCCAGTTACACCCAAACCCTGTTGAGCAAGCGGTTCATTCGTGCGCAGGAGGTGCTCGACCTGGGCAACCTCGCGCGCATACCGGCCGGTGAATTCATCGGCGCGGGGCTCTGGCAGCTGTTCAAGGGGCTGGAATCGCCCTACAAGTCATTGCTCAAGTTGTTGCTCACCGAGGTGTATGCGGCTCAACACCCCGCCGTGCATTGCGTAAGCCTGCAGCTCAAGCACGCAGTGTACGCCGGGCAGCTCGACCTGGATGAGCTCGACCCTTACATGATGGTCTACCGGCGGATAGAGGCCTACCTTCTGCACCGAAACGAACATAGCCGGCTGGAACTGGTGAGGCGCGCGCTGTACCTGAAGGTCAATCGCCGCGTCAGCCTGGCTCGGCCGGGACGCTCCACCAGCTGGCAGCTGCAAGCCATGCAGCGCCTGGCTGGTGAGTGGGGCTGGAGCGAACAGCAGCTACGGTTGCTGGACAACCGTGGCTACTGGAAAGTCGGCCAGGTCACGGCTGAGCGGCAGGCATTGGTGGCAGAGCTCAACAGTAGCTACCGCTTTCTTACGCAGTTTTCCCGCGCGCACCACACTGATAGCCCAGCCAACCGCAAGGACCTCAACGTTCTCGGCCGGCGCCTGTACGCCGCCTTCGATCGGCGAGCGGGCAAGGTGGAGATCCTCAACCCGGGTATCGCCCCCAACCTTGCCGAAGACACCGTAACCCTCCTGCAGGGCCCCAACCGGCGGGAACCAGGCAAGCGGCTGTGGTACCTCTATCGCGGAAATTACAGCGCGGTGGAGTGTGAGCAGTACACGCCGCTCAAGCGCAGCCATGAATTGATCGAACTCCTGGCCTGGTGCCATCGCAACGGCATTATCGCGGCCACCACACGCGTGGCGGTTCACCCGGGTGAGTCCGACCTCAGCGAGTTCGAGCTTTTCAACCTGCTGGGCGCGCTGCAACGAACGGTGGCGCTACCGATGGCCCCGATAAGTGAAGCGCAGCTGTTGCAGCCCGCGACGCCCAACGAAGTGTTGCTCCTGGTCAATGTGGGGATTGACCCCCTCAAGCATCACCGCGAAATGAATATCCTCATGACCACCGAACGTACCGATTCGCTCAGCTACGCGGGGGTGCGTGACAACCTGGTGCTCACGCTGGACCAGGTTGTGGTGAACAGCTGGAACGAAGTGCTCTACCAGCGATATGAGGGCCGCCATGCGTTGCTCGACTGCCTGCGTGACTACCTCAATGCCCTGCCCTCGCAGCGCCCTGCGCCTCGGTTGCACGTTCGGTGTTTCTGCCATAACCGGGCCCAGGCGATCAGCAACCGCGTGCAGGAGCTGTTTGACACCGCAACGGAGCTGCTGGAACGGCAACTGGGCCACCGCTACCTGATACAAGTAGAGCAGCAGTACCACGTGCTGGAACTGACACCGGGCAATGTTCGCCATGTTCCCTTGCCTGGCTTGCCCGTTCTTCTGGACTACCTTTCCCGCCCCCTCAAGGCCTACAGCCCGCTGCATCTGGATGCCTATGCGCTGGCCGGGCACGAGCTGTCGCTCATCCTTCCCCACGCCCACCCGGACTGCGTACAGGTGTTCTACAGCCGGCAGGGGGACGAGGCCATGCTGTATGTGCTGGATGAGCATAATGCGCTGTGGCATCAACGGCTGGCCTTCCATGACGAATCCAGCCTGCTGCTGCCCCTTCACCGCTTTCTGCAATCGGTAGCCTACCGGCGTGAGGCTCGAATGGCACTGGACCGGCCATTCACGCTGGGCACGCTGTACTATCGGATTACCGGCAGCCCGGCGCAGTCCCGCACGGTGGAAAGGCGGCCCCCACCCAAAGGGGACGGCACCGATGCCGTTTACGAGGTACAAGCCATCCTCAGGAAAAAAGCCGAAGGGCAGCCTCGGGTCACGCTGTTCTGCAACCAGCGGGAGTTCAACGAGCTGGAATACGGCGACAGACTGTACGGGGAAGTTGCGCGGGAAATTCTCGATCAGCGTCGAGACAGCGGAGCGTATCGTTGCTATATCACCGACCTGGACCTGTCTGGCCTTGGCAATGAGCAGAACCTGTCCAGCAACAGCTACCTGCGCTACAAAGCCACCCTGGAAGAAGCAATCAACGGGGCGCTGCAGTCAGGCTGAGCCTGGAGCGATCAGAGGGTGCCGCTGTCAGCCGGCAAAGCCTTGCGCTGATCGGCCAGCGCGCGGATTTCCCGGCGACGCTCATCGCTGGCGGCCCGCCATTCGCGGATATGCTCCACGTGGCGGAAACAGCCCTGGCAGTAACGCTCCTCGTCGAGCTTGCACAGGCTTACGCACGGGGATTTCACCGCGTCGCTGATATTGCTGTAGAGCGGTTTGGCGGCCATCAGATTTCGTCGAAGTCCAGCTTCTCGCCCGACTGCTCGAACACGATCCGCACCAACATTTCGCTGAGCAATTCGTCGGACGAATCACACATCCATTTGCTGCTGGCTTCGTCGTAGTCGAAATGGAAACCGCCCGAACGGGCCGCGAGCCAGAGCTGCCGAAGGTGGGGCTGGCGGCTGAAGATGAGCTGGCTGCCATTGTCGAAACGCACGGTCAGTACGCCCGCGGAATTTTCCACATCCACGTCCAGATCGCTTTCATCGAACACGTCTTCCAGGGCTTCCTGGGTGCTGTCCACCAGATCGTGGAAACGCGCTTCGGTCAAACTCATGGGCAACCTCGGTATCGGACGGGTCAAACAACTGCGGCAAGATACGAGCAGATTCCCTCGATTGCAAAGACTATCGGCCGGAGCGCCGCCGCCCGGCGGGGCGGTCATTTCGTAGGCAAGGCAGCGCCTCGCCGGTATACTCGGGCGCAACTGACGGTTTATACAAAGGATTTCGCCATGAAGCGCCTTATCGCCTCATTCGCTGCGCTTGTCGCGGTTGCCTGCCTCGTATCCGCGTGCGGCCAGAAGGGTCCTCTATACCTTCCGGACGACGCCAAACACGACGGCCACAGCCAGTCGCACCAACACGAATAAGGGCCGATATGAACGCTTTTCAATACCGTGACGGCGAGCTGTTCGCGGAAGGCGTAGCGCTGTCGGCCGTGGCCGAGCGCTTCGGTACGCCAGTGTACGTCTACTCGCGGGCGCACATCGAAGCTCAATACCGTGCCTACGCAGATGCCCTCCAAGGCGTCGACCACCTGGTGTGCTATGCCGTGAAGGCTAACTCCAACCTGGCCGTGCTCAATGTGCTGGCCCGGCTGGGCGCGGGTTTCGACATCGTTTCCGGTGGCGAACTGGAGCGTGTGCTGGCCGCTGGAGGCCGCGCCGACCGCGTGGTGTTCTCGGGCGTGGGCAAAACCCGAGCCGACATGCGCCGCGCACTGGAAGTGGGTGTGCATTGCTTCAACGTGGAGTCAGCCGACGAACTCGAGCGGCTGCAATCGGTGGCTGCGGAACTGGGCTTGCGGGCGCCGGTTTCGTTGCGGGTCAACCCGGACGTGGACGCGGGTACCCACCCGTACATCTCCACCGGCCTGAAAGAAAACAAGTTCGGCATTTCCATCGAGCAAGCCGAAGACGTGTACCTGCGCGCCGCTCAATTGCCGAACCTCGAAGTCGTGGGTGTGGACTGCCACATCGGCTCGCAACTCACCACCCTGGCGCCCTTCCTGGATGCGCTGGACCGGCTGCTGGCCCTGGTGGACCGGCTTGGCGATTGCGGCATTCACTTGCGGCATATCGACCTGGGCGGTGGCGTGGGCGTGCGTTATCGCGACGAAGAACCGCCCGAGGTCAGCGAGTACATCCAGGCCGTGCGCGAGCGCACCGAAGGCCGCGACCTGGCCCTGCTGTTCGAGCCAGGCCGGTTCATCGTGGCCAATGCCGGCGTGCTGGTTACCCGGGTGGAGTACCTCAAGCACACCGAACACAAGGATTTTGCCATCGTCGATGCAGCCATGAACGACATGATCCGCCCGGCGCTGTACCAGGCCTGGATGAACGTGGCGGCCGTGAGCCCTCGCCAGGGCGAGCCACGCATGTATGACATCGTTGGTCCCATCTGCGAAACCGGCGACTTCCTTGCCAAGGACCGCCCGCTGGCCCTGGCCGAAGGCGACCTGCTGGCGGTGCACTCCGCCGGCGCGTATGGTTTCGTGATGAGCTCCAATTACAATACCCGCGGCCGTTGCGCCGAGGTGCTGGTGAACGGTACCGAGGCACATGAGGTTCGCCGCCGCGAAACCATCGCCGAACTCTATGCTGGCGAAAGCCTGCTGCCGGAGTAATGGCCATGCTGCTGCGTTTCACCAAGATGCACGGCCTGGGCAATGACTTCATGGTCATCGACCTGGTCAGCCAGCATGCGCACATTACCCCCAAGCACGCGCGCCAGTGGGGCGACCGCAACACCGGTATCGGTTTTGACCAGCTGTTGCTGGTAGAGGCGCCGACGAACCCCGAAGTCGACTTCCGCTATCGGATCTTCAATGCCGACGGCTCGGAAGTGGAACAATGCGGCAACGGCGCCCGCTGCTTCGCCCGATTCGTGCTGGACAAGCGGCTGACCGCCAAGAAAAAGATCCGCGTAGAGGTCAAGAAAGGCATCATCGAGCTGGACGTGCGCAATGACGGCCAGATCAGCGTGGACATGGGCCCGCCGCGGCTTTCACCGGCCGAAGTGCCTTTCCAGGCCGACCACGACGAGCTCACCCATGTGCTGGAGATCGACGGCATGGCGTATGACATCGCCGCGCTGTCCATGGGCAACCCTCATGCCGTGATGCGCGTGGACAACGTTGACACCGCCCCGGTGCAAACCCTGGGCCCGCGCATCGAGCACCACCCCCGCTTCCCCGAGCGGGTCAACGCCGGCTTCCTTCAGGTGGTGGACCGCCAGCACGGGAAGCTGCGTGTATGGGAACGCGGTGCTGGCGAAACCCGGGCTTGCGGGACGGGTGCCTGCGCGGCGGCCGTGGCAGCGATCGCCCAGGGCTGGATGGATTCCCCCCTCACCTTGGAACTGCCTGGTGGCCGGCTGTCGCTGGAATGGGCTGGCCCTGGCCAGCCTGTGATGATGACCGGGCCAGCCGTTCGGGTATATGAAGGCCAGGTACGCTTGTGACTACAGGAGAGCAGCGACGATGAGCGATGAGCCACAGGTTGTTGCCCCTGCCGGCGAGGCTGACGCCGAGGCCGTGGTGGCCTACCTCCAACAGCACCCTGAGTTCTTCATGGGCCACGAAGCGCTGCTGGCCGACTTGCGCATCCCCCACAAGCGAGGCGATACCGTCTCGCTGGTGGAGCACCAACTCAAGCTGCTGCGCGAGCGCAATACCGAGCTGAGGCAACGCTTGAGCCATCTGATGGACGTAGCCCGGGACAACGACCGGTTGTTCGAGAAAACCCGGCGGCTGATGCTTGACCTTCTGGACGCTACCAGCCTTGAGGAAGTAGTGATGGCGGTGGACGACAGCCTTCGCCAGTCCTTCAAGGTACCTTTCGTAAGCCTTGTGCTGTTCACCGAGGCGCCAACACCCGTGGGGCGCTCTGTAACCCTGGCCGAGGCACAACAGGCCATAGGCGCGTTGCTGGTCGAGCCTCGTCCGGTCACAGGCGCACTTCGGCCGCATGAGTTGGAGTTCCTGTTCGGGGCCGAACATTCGGCTGTCGCCTCCACGGCGCTCGCCCCCCTTGTACATCAGGGCATTCAAGGCATCCTGGCCATCGGCAGCGACGACGCAGATCACTACCGCAGCTCAGTGGGTACATTGTTCCTGGCGCATATCGCCGAAGTCCTGGGCCGCGTGCTACCGCGCTTCACCGGCGCGGTGCGCCCGGTACGTTGACGATGCAAGCGCATGTGGAAGGTTACTGCCACCACCTGCGCACCGAGCGCCAGGCGTCCCCCCATACCCTTCGCGCCTTTCGCAGCGACCTTGCCAAGGTGGCCGAGTACTGCGAGCAGAACCAGATCACTGCCTGGCCGGACCTCACGGCTGCCAGGCTTCGCCGCCTTGTTGCCCGGCTCCACCAGCACGGGCAGGCGCCCAAAAGCCTTGCTCGATTGCTATCGGCGGTGCGGGGCTTCTACGGGTGGCTGCTACGCGAAGGGCTCTGCGACCACAATCCCGCAGTAGGCCTGTCGGCGCCGAAGGGTGAGCGGCGCTTGCCAAAGGTGCTGGATACCGATCGCGCCCAGCAACTGCTCGATGGTGCGGTGGAAGATGATTTCATCGGGCGCCGCGACCAGGCCATGCTCGAACTGTTCTATTCGTCCGGGCTGCGGTTATCCGAACTTGCCGGGCTGGACCTCGATGCCCTTGACCTCACCGAAGGCCTGGTACGGGTTCAGGGCAAGCGCAACAAGGCGCGGGTGGTGCCAGTGGGCGGCAAGGCCCGCGAGGCAGTACGCGAGTGGCTGCGGATGCGTGGCCTGGCAAGCCCTGCCGACAACGCCCTGTTTATCAGCAAGCGCGGCGAACGCCTTGGGCAGCAGGCAATACGGCTGAGGGTTCAGGCCGCCGGCCAGCGTGAGCTCGGCCAGCGCCTGCACCCTCACATGCTCCGCCATTCGTTCGCCAGCCATGTGCTGGAGTCCTCCCAGGACCTGCGCGCGGTACAGGAGATGCTCGGCCATGCGGACATCTCCACTACGCAGATTTACACCCATCTGGATTTCCAGTACCTGGCCAAGGTGTACGACAGTGCTCATCCACGCGCCAAGCGTCTAAAGGACGGTGAACAGCCATGACCCTCACATTGGTGACTTTCGACCTGGATGACACCTTGTGGCATACCGCCCCGGTGATCCAGAGCGCCGAGATCGTATTGCGCGAATGGCTGGCAGCCAACGCCCCGAAACTGGGCCCGTTTCCGCCGGAGAGGCTGCACCAGATACGTCAGCGGCTGGTAAGCGCCGACCCTGGCCTGGCGCACCGTATCAGCCAGTTGCGCCAGCAAGTGCTGTTTATCGCACTTGAAGAGGCCGGTTACCCCCACGCCCAGGCGCAAGCGCTCGCCCGTGACGGCTTTGAAGCGTTCCTCGAAGCACGCCATCAGGTCAACTTCTTCCCGGACGCACCAGCCACGCTCGAAGCTCTGTCACAGCGTTACACGCTAGGCGCGATTACCAACGGCAACGCCGACGTTCGCCGGCTAGGGGTGGCGGACTATTTCAGCTTTGCGCTATGCGCCGAAGATGTCGGCGTGGGCAAGCCCGACCCACGCCCCTTCGAGGAGGCGCTGCGACGTGCTGGCGCGACGGCAGAGGCCGCAGTGCACGTAGGGGACAACCCAGAGGATGATATCGCGGGCGCGAAGCAGGCGGGGTTCCGGGCAGTCTGGTACAACCCGGCTCGCCTGCCATGGGAAGGCGGCAGCGTACCGGACGGCGAAATTGCCACACTCAGCGAATTGCCTGAGCTATTGGCCAGCTGGCGCTGACGCAGCACAAGAAAAAACCCACGGCGACGATGGGTTTTTTCTTTTTCAGCAGGCCGGCTTCAGATAGGTCGGCTGCCGTACTTGTTGTCCGGCTTGCGAGGCGGGTCGGCCACTACGTTCGGCTCGACTTCCTGAATTCTCCCACCCCGGGACAAGAACTCTTCCATTGCCCTGGCGAGCGCGTCGCGCTCCTTCTGCTTGGCTTCGATGCTGGGAAGTTCGTCCACGCTTACCGCGGCCTTTTTTCCTTTGCCAGCAGGGGCCGGGCTATCGCCGGCATCGCTATCGTCCTCGGCAACGTCTTCGGCAGCCGTCTCCAGGCCTTCCTCGGTGTCGTCCTCGTCGCCTACTTCCAGGTCGTCTTGTTCCAGATCGTCGTCGCTCATCGTCCTACCTCATTGTTGCCGGAGCAGTTGTATATAGCCCAGCCGCGCCGGCGAGTTCGGCGCAGTTGGAAGAAATACCGAGGGCCCGCGCCCTCACCCTTCGCCATGCAGCGTGGCGATCAAGCGCCTGGGCCCACCGTGGTCGCGGTGCTCTCCCAGGTAAACCCCTTGCCAGGTTCCCAGTGCCAGACGGCCCGAGCGCACCGGCAAGCTGAGCTGGCAGCCCAGCAGGCTTGCCTTGAAATGCGCGGGGAGATCGTCGTCGCCCTCATCGTTATGTTCGTACCCTGGTGCGCCGTCCGGTATCAATCGGTCAAAGAACCGTTCGAAATCGCGACGCACCGCCGGATCGGCGTTTTCATTGATCGTCAGTGAAGCGGAGGTATGTTGCAACCAGACGTGCAACAAGCCCACCGTACAAGCCGCCAGCTGAGGGAGGCCCGCTACGATCTCATCGGTTACCAGATGAAAGCCGCGAGGCCGGGCGGCCAGCGTGATGATCGTCTGCTGCCACATGGCGTTCTCCCCCGGTTTCGGGCGCATTCTAGCGCGCTCGAAAAAAAAGCAAAGTCCTGTATCGGTGTAGGCATTTCCTACAAAAGCAAAAAAGCCCGGCAGCACCTGTAAAAGCCCAGAGGGCGTTTAGGCAGGCGTTCCAAGCAATGACAGGTTCAGACATAAAAAATGCCCGGAAAGCCGGGCATTTTTTCACGAGTGGCACGCCAAGTGGCGGGCCATGCGTTTTCAGAGGTTGTAGCCGCGCTCGTTGTGCTGAGCGAGGTCCAGGCCAACCGCTTCTTCTTCTTCCGAGGCGCGCAGGCCCATCAGCATATCCAGCACCTTGAGAATGACGAAGGTCACGATCGCGGTGTAGATCACGGTAAAGCCAACGCCCTTGGCCTGAATCCACAGCTGTGCGCCGATGTCTTCGACGGTGCCGAAGCCGCCCATGGCAGGGGCTGCGAAGATACCTGTGAGCAGTGCGCCGATGATGCCACCGATACCGTGCACACCAAAGGCGTCCAGGGAGTCGTCATAGCCCAGCTTGCGCTTGAGGGTGGTTGCGCTGAGGAAGCACAGTACGCCGGCCACCAGGCCGATGATCAGGGCGCCCATCGGGCCCACTGTGCCTGCGGCGGGGGTGATGGCAACCAGGCCTGCGACGACGCCGGAGGCGATGCCCAGGGCGCTTGGCTTCCCATGGCTGATCCATTCGGCGAACATCCAGCCCAGTGCGGCGGCGCCAGTGGCGATCTGGGTAACCAGCATGGCCATGCCGGCAGTGCCGTTGGCGGCTGCAGCGGAACCGGCGTTGAAGCCAAACCAGCCGACCCACAGCATCGCGGCGCCAACCAGGGTGTAGCCCAGGTTATGAGGGGCCATCGGGGTGGTGGGGTAGCCTTTACGCTTGCCCAACACCAGGCAGGTCACCAGGCCAGCGATACCGGCGTTGATGTGCACCACGGTGCCGCCAGCGAAGTCCAGTACGCCCCAGTCCCACAGCAGGCCACCGTTACCGCTCCACACCATGTGCGCAATCGGGGCATAAACGAGGGTGAACCACACGCCCATGAACACCAGCATGGCCGAGAACTTCATGCGTTCTGCGAACGCCCCGACGATCAGCGCAGGGGTGATGATTGCGAAGGTCATCTGGAAGGTCACGAAGACCGCTTCCGGGAATAGCGCAGTGGCCGAGGTGAGGCTGGCCGGGGTAATACCCGCCAGGAACGCCTTGCCCATGCCGCCCACGAAGGAGTTGAAGTTGATCACGCCTTGTTCCATACCGGTGGTATCGAAGGCAAGGCTGTAGCCGTAGATGAACCAGAGCACGGTTACCAGGCCGGTAATCGCGAAACACTGCATCATCACCGACAGGACGTTCTTGGAGCGCACCATCCCACCATAGAACAGGGCCAGCCCTGGAATGGTCATGAACAGCACCAGCGCGGTAGACGTGAGCATCCAGGCGGTGTCGCCGGAATTGAGCACAGGGGCCGCCGCCTCATCGGCCAGGGCAAGGCCTGGCATTATCAGAGACAACAGGGCTCCTAGCCCTGCGAATTGACGCAGAGTCATATTGTTTACTCCTGGGGCTTTTTTCTATGGGTCGGCTTAGATAGCGTCGGTATCGGTTTCGCCGGTACGGATGCGGATCGCCTGTTCCAGATTGACCACGAAGATCTTCCCGTCACCGATCTTGCCGGTGTTGGCGGCCTTGGTGATCGCTTCGATCACGCGGTCCAGATCCTTGTCATCAATGGCAACGTCGATCTTCACCTTCGGCAGAAAATCCACAACGTATTCGGCGCCACGGTACAGCTCGGTATGGCCTTTCTGCCGACCGAAGCCCTTGACCTCAGTGACGGTAATGCCCTGCACGCCGATTTCCGACAGCGACTCGCGCACGTCGTCCAGCTTGAACGGCTTGATGATGGCAGTGACTAGCTTCATGAAACTCTCTCCCGAATTGGTGGACTTGCCCCAGGAAAACAAACCCGGCTCAAGTCTAAGCGCAGTGCCCGCCTTTGTAACGCACCGCCGGCTAGGGCCGGCCCGGCCGCGGACACCGCTCCTGACGAAACACTTCCCGCTCCGCCTGCACACTGCGTTCGCCTTTCAGGTCGCCATCAGTGCATGGGTCGATTGGCTCCAAGCAGAAACCTTGCCATCTCTGTGTGCCGCTTTGAAATCAGGGCAATCGACGGTTTCAAGCGTCATGGCTTGAGTAATGGCACAGGCCAACGCACAGCAATGGTGCGGGGCAGTGCAATGGCCCGCCCAACAACTGTGCAGTGCTTTGTACCAAGCTGTTCAACCACTGCGTGATACACTTTCGGCAATTTCCTCGTCATGGATCCGCCGCACATGCTTGCGCCAAAAGCCTTCCTCGACGCGCTCACCGATCAGGCCAGCCGCCTGCTTGGCGGCGATGCGCTACCGCCCCGGCAAGAATTCGAAAGCCAGTTCCGCACCTTGCTCAACAGCGCGTTCGGCCGCCTTGACCTGGTCAGCCGCGAAGAATTCGATACCCAGATGGCGGTACTGGCGCGCACCCGTGCCAAGGTGGATGCGCTCGAAGCGCGCCTCGCGGAGCTGGAGGCACGTCTGCCGCAACCTCCTGCCGAAGCGCCCTCGCCGGCTCAGGACTGAAACCACGCACCTCGCAGGTGCTTGCCCTTCCCGCTCGCAGATGCCCGCCGATGAATCGCAACGAACTGCGCAAGGCCGATATCAACCTGATGGTGGTGTTCGAAGCATTGATGCTCGAGCGCAATGTCACCCGCGTCGCGGAAAAGCTCTTTCTCGGCCAGCCCACGATCAGCGCGGCACTCAACCGCCTGCGCGCACTGTTCAACGACCCGTTGTTCATCCGGGTCGGGCATCGCATGGAGCCCACGGCCCGTGCCGAGGAGCTGATCAAGCACCTTTCGCCGGCGCTGGATGCCATGTCTGTAGCACTGAGCCTCAGCCACGACTTCGAGCCGGCGACCAGCAAGATGACCTTCCGTATCGGGCTGTCCGATGACGTAGAGTTTGGATTGTTGCCGCCCCTGCTGCGTGCGTTACGCCAGGAGGCACCCGATGTTGTGGTGGTAGTGCAGCACGTGGACTACTGGCGCATTCCCGACCTGCTTGCCGCCGGTGACATCACCGTAGGGATCAGCCAGACCCGCGGGTTGCCGGCCAATGCCAAGCGCAAGCTGCTTCGTCGAATGCATGCCCGGGTACTGCGAGCTGACATTTCAGGTAGCCCACTCACGTTGGATGAGTACTGCAGCCGGCCTCATGTGGTTGTGTCGCACACAGCCAATACCCGGGGTATAGCCGACGAATGGCTCGATGAAATCGGCCGCACCCGAAAGGTAGTGCTGTCGGTGCCCCAATTCAGCTCACTCCCGGCCATACTCGCGGGAACCGACTTGCTGGCGGGCTGCCCCGATTATGCCGCGACCGCCATGGAAACCTGGGGCACACTGCATGCCGAGCCGCTCCCCTTTGAAACACCTGCACTGGAATTGTCCATGGTGTGGCTGAGCATCACCGACACCGACCCCGCCGAGCGCTGGCTGCGAGCCCGGCTGGAGCAGCACATGGGCGACGGTGGGGTTTGGATGTAGGCAGGCCTCAGGCAAGGTATCGGTTGAACCAGGCCAGGGTACGCTCCCACGCCAGGTTGGCAGCGGCCTGATCGTAGCGAGGGGTGGAGTCGTTGTGAAAGCCATGATTGGCGCCCGGGTAAATGTAGGCCTCGTAGGTCTTGTTGGCGGCCTTCAGCGCCTGCTCATAGGCGGGCCAGCCTTCGTTGATGGCAGTGTCCAGTTCGCCATAGTGCAATAGCAGGGGCGCCTTTATCCGGGGAACGTCTTCGGCCTTGGGTTGGCGACCATAGAACGGCACCGCAGCGCTCAGCTCGGGATAGGCGACCGCAGCGGCATTGGACACGCCACCACCATAACAAAAGCCGGTAATCCCCACCTTGCCGGTGGCTGCCGGGTGGGCCTTCATCCATTCAATTGCCGCGAAGAAGTCGTTCATCAGTTTCTGCGGGTCGACCTTTTGCTGCAGTTCGCGGCCTTTGTCGTCATTGCCTGGATAACCGCCTACCGAGCTCAGGCCATCCGGGGCAAACGCTACGAAACCCGCCTTGGCAAGGCGGCGTGCAACGTCTTCGATATACGGGTTAAGGCCCCGGTTCTCATGGACCACTACCACGGCTGGCGCTTTTTCCTTCTTCGCCGGCCGTACCAGATACCCTCGCACTTGGCCGTGCCCCTTGGGCGACGGGTACGTCAGGTATTCGGGAAGGATATCGGGATCGGTAAATTCGACTTGCTGTGCCAGGGCGTAATTGGGGCTGAGGCTGGCAAGCAAGGCAGATGCAGAGAGCCCGGCGACGGTGAAGGCTGCGGCGCGGTCGAGAAAATCCCGCCGACTGATACGGCCATGGGCGTAGTAGTCATAGAGCTCAAGCAGTTCGGGGGCGAAGTCCTTGGCAGTCAGGCGGGTCATCGAGCGCTCCTTCGGCGTTCAGGCGGGCGTCGAATGACTATAGCCGAGCGGCGAGGAAGCGCAGCCTTGAGGTCAGCTCACTGCCTCGGCGAAAAACCGTGGCAGTACCCAATCCCGGGTAAGCGGCGCCAGCTGCAAGGCCTGAGCCTGCTCGGCATTTACCCAAACCGCTTCTTCGATTTCAGCCGCAGGTTGCACCGGGCCGTCGAACATCACTTCGAACAGCTCGCAACGTACTTCAAAGCCCGGCTCGTTCGCCGCCGGCGCGGCAAAGGCGCCAAGGTAAGTTGCCTGGCCTGGCTCGATCCGCACGCCCAACTCCTCTTCCAGCTCCCGCGCCAGTGCCTGTACTGGCTGCTCATGGGGCTCGATCTTGCCGCCAGGCTGCATGAAAAAGGCGGTGCCGCGCTTGCGCACGAGCAAGGTACGGCCCTGGGGGTCGAGCAGGAGGGCGGCGGCGATGAGGATGACGCGATTCATGGACATATCTCGCAGATAAAATCCGATTATATCTGGAGTTACTGAATGGCATGCCCCTGTGTATACGTGATTCGTAGCGAATCCTTAAGTGGATGGACAGCATCAAATCAAATTAAATCAAACTTAACTGAACAATATATTGTGCAGAATCATTCTCTTTCAATTGAAAATAAGAGCTTAGAGCGGGCTCAGTTGAAAAGTTGGTTTTCCCAGTCCAAAATTGCACTATTCGCCACAGCATCCTGGGTCAAATGGCATGCAACACTGCGAGGCGAAGAAAGTAGGTAGCCAGACCAACTGGAAGACGTTAGGTTTGGCGGATGTGCGAGACATGATACTACTGATTCTAAAATACATGAGATCTCGGGCGCGAGTGATACGGATGCTGCCTTGCGCCAGGTTGCGAAAGCATTGGGCTTCACGGAGGACGAGCAATTTAAATTCATTAGTACACCCATAGGGCCGATCCAGGCCCGACGGGATTATCTTTTACACATAGTGCAAAAACGCGCTAACGCACGGGAAAGGTTTGCTCACTTCGCTGCCCACACGCTGAGTAACCCGTTAGAGGTATGGCAAGTAATGTATGACGATAAATCATTCCGACTTTCGTTCATAGGTGCATACCCGACGAAATATCAGATGCTCATAATCATAAACGTAAGCAAAGGTCACATGCTGTGGAACTATATGAACTGCGATAAAAAATCGCTAAATAAACATAGAGCAGGCCAGCTTGTTTACGCCTGTTATAAAGAAGTATTGAAAGACGCTTGATATTATGCTCCCTCAAGCGGGGGAGAAGAGGTCTCACCCGAGCGCTGATGTTCAGGTCATCAACGGGGTTCCTAACGCCGGCCATTACCACCTGAAGGTCGCCGGTTTCGCGCTCTTGGGTAAAGTTTGCCACTCTTTTCGATGCTGTCAACCTTGGAAGGTTGGTCTGTTGGATGAAACATCCCGGCAAACACCGGCTCGCCCCCTCTCCCCCCCCTGCGCTAATCTCCGCCCTTCGCAAGGAAGCGATTCACTGGAGCCAGCATGTCCCTCGCTATCGTTTACAGCCGTGCCCAGGTAGGGGTTGGCGCGCCCGCAGTTTTGGTTGAAGCGCACCTGGCCAATGGGTTGCCGGCGCTTACCCTGGTAGGCCTGCCGGAAGCATCGGTGAAGGAAAGCAAGGACCGGGTACGCAGTGCCATCGTGAACTCGGGCCTGACCTTTCCGCCGCGGCGTATCACGCTCAATCTTGCGCCCGCTGACCTGCCCAAGGACGGCGGTCGGTTCGATCTGGCCATCGCATTGGGCATTCTGGCTGGCAGCGGGCAGGTACCCGCCGATGCGTTGCGCGATGTGGAGTGCCTGGGAGAGCTGGCGTTGTCCGGCGCTGTGCGGTCCGTTCAAGGTGTATTGCCGGCTGCGCTGGCGGCACGGGACGCCGGCCGTACCTTGGTGGTACCGCAGGCCAACGCCGAGGAGGCTTCGCTGGCGAACGGGCTTACCGTCATTGCGGTGGGTAACCTGTTGGAACTCGTCGGCCACTTCAACGGGCAAAAGCCCCTCAGCCCCTTCAAGGCGCAAGGGCTGTGCCTGGTTTCCCGGCCGTATCCGGACCTGAACGAGGTGCAGGGGCAAATCGCCGCCAAACGCGCCTTGCTCGTGGCCGCCGCCGGCGCTCATAACCTGTTGTTCAGCGGCCCACCGGGTACCGGTAAAACCTTGCTCGCCAGCCGGTTGCCGGGGTTGTTGCCACCGCTCAGTGAACACGAAGCACTTGAAGTGGCAGCGATTCATTCTGTGGCCAGCCATGTACCCTTGAGCAGCTGGCCGCAGCGGCCGTTTCGCCATCCACACCATTCGGCCTCCGGGGCCGCGCTGGTGGGCGGAGGTGGCCGGCCACAACCGGGCGAAATCACCCTCGCCCACCACGGCGTGCTGTTCCTTGATGAATTGCCCGAGTTCGACCGCAAGGTACTGGAGGTGCTACGCGAGCCCTTGGAGTCCGGCGAAATCGTGATCGCCAGGGCCCGGGACAAGATCCGCTTTCCGGCGCGCTTTCAGTTGGTCGCGGCGATGAACCCCTGCCCTTGCGGCTACCTGGGCGATACCACCGGGCGCTGCCGCTGCACCACCGAGCAAATCGACCGCTACCGCAACAAGCTCTCCGGCCCCCTGCTGGACCGCATCGACCTGCACGTAACCGTTGCACGAGAAACCACCACGCTCAACCCCGACGGGCCACGCGGCGAATCAACCGCCATGGTTGCGGAACAGGTTGCCCGCGCCCGGGGCATCCAGCTTCAGCGCCAGGGTTGTGCCAATGCGTTTCTGGACCTCAACAGCTTGCGCACCCACTGCCAGCTCGTAAAGGTGGATGAAACCTGGCTGGAGCAGGCTTGCGAGCGGCTCACGCTGTCGCTAAGGGCGGCGCACCGGTTATTGAAAGTCGCCAGAACATTGGCCGACCTTGAAGGGCAGGCAAGTATTGGGCGGGAACACTTGGCCGAGGCATTGCAGTACCGGCCGGCGGCGGGGTGAGGTATGGACTGCCCCGCCAAAGCTGGACGCCCTAACCTCCCATTCGCGAGCTCCGCCTGCGGCTTCGCTTGCTCCTACGATAGCCCGCGCAACTTTCCACACGGTCAGAAGCCCCTACAACACCACCCTCAAACACTGCCCCGCGTGATACAGCGCGAACCCCGTCTCGTACAACCCGCTTCGCAATGTCGCCACGCTGACCGGCCGGCTTTGGGAGAACGGCATGGGCAAGTCATCGGCGCGGTCGTCGATGAGAAAATCGGCCATGGCCGCGCCGAGCACGGTACCGGTGGTGTTGCCACGGCCGTTGTAGCCCGTGACCGCGATCAGGCCCGGTGCCGGCTCGTAAAGCCGCATAAGGTGGTCGGGGGTGAAGTCGATAGTGCCGGTCCAGTGGCATTCCCATTCCACCTGGCCCAGTTCGGGGAAGTAATGGCGCTGGATACGGTCCGCCCAGCTCCGCACGAACCACCCCGGCTTGTTATCCAGCCGGCCCATGCTGCCCAGCAGCAGGCGGCCGTGGTCGTCCCGGCGGATGCTGCTGAGTACGGTGCGGGTGTCCCAGGAACCCTTGGCGTGAGGCAGGATGGCATCTGCCGCCGCACCACTGAGAGGGACCGAGGCCACTTGAAGGTAATAGCCGCGGAAGTAATTGTCCTTGAGCGTGTTCCAGTCGCCCTCGGTATAGGCGCCCGTCGCGATCACTACCTTGTCGGCTTCAACGCTGCCGCTGGCAGTGCTCACATGCCAGCCCGAGCCCTCACGCTGCAAGCCGGTGACCGGGGTGTCCTGATACAGCTTCCCCCCGAGGCGTTGCAGCGTTGCCGCAAGGCCGCGGGTATAGGCCATCGGGTTGATGGTCCCGGCGCGGTGGTCCAGCAGTGCCAGCGCAACTTTGCTGGTGCCGCAGTACTCGCGGCACCGCGCGCCCGTAAGCAGCTCGATGTTCGCCCCGCGCCGATGCCATTGGTCATGCCTGGCTTGAAGGTCCGCTGCGCCATTGGCGTTGTGGGCCATGTGCAACGTACCGTCGTTGTGCGCCTGGCAGTCGATGCCATGCCGGGCGATGGTCTCGAACACCCGCGCCGGGGCTTCACCCAACACCTTGTTCAGCCGCCCGCCAATGTCCGCACCTAGCGTTGCTTCCACGTCGTCCGGCTTGATCCAGGTACCGGCGTTGACCAGCCCCACGTTACGCCCCGAGCCGCCGTGGCCCACCTGGTGCGCATCCAGCAAAACCACCTGATAGCCGCGTTCGAGCAGCCGAATGGCGGCGCAAAGGCCGGTGATTCCGCCACCGATCACGCACACCTGGGTGCGCACTGTCGTATCCAGCCGGCTGGGTGCCGGCGCGGAGGGTAATACACGTTCCCACAAACATTCCTGGCGCAATTGGCGGGGCGGCATCGCAAGCTCTCAGCTGGTCAATACAATGTGTATCAGTCGAACACGATGCCTTGGGCCAAGGGCAGGTCGCGTGAATAGTTAACAGTGTTGGTCTGGCGGCGCATGTAGGCGCGCCACGCGTCGGAGCCGGATTCGCGGCCACCGCCGGTTTCCTTCTCGCCACCAAACGCACCGCCGATCTCTGCGCCGCTGGTGCCAATGTTGACGTTGGCGATGCCGCAATCACTGCCCGAAGCGCTCTGGAAGCGCTCGGCTTCGCGCACATCGGTGGTGAAAGTGCACGAGGACAGGCCCTGTGGGACGTCGTTGTTCATTTCCAGCGCTTGCTCGAAATCGTCATAGGCCATCACATACAAGATGGGCGCGAAGGTCTCGTGCCTCACTACAGCGCTTTGAGCGGGCATTTCCACCAACGCTGGCGCTACGTAGTAGGCCTCAGGGTACTGGGCCTGAAGCTGGCGCTCACCGCCATGTACTACGCCGCCTTCATCACGGGCGCGGGCAAGGGCGTCCTGCATGGCCTGGAATGACTGCCGGTCGATCAACGGGCCGACGAGGTTGTTTTCGCGGGGGTCGCCGATACGCACCTTGGCGTAGGCCGCCCTCACGCGGGTAACCACTTCGTCCTTGATGGAACGGTGCACGATCAACCGGCGCAAGGTGGTGCAACGCTGGCCTGCGGTACCAACGGCGGCGAACAGAATGCCGCGCACGGCCAGGTCCAGATCTGCGCTGGGCGCCAGAATCATCGCGTTGTTACCGCCGAGTTCGAGCAGGCTGCGGCCGAAGCGAGCGGCCACACGCGGGCCCACTTCGCGACCCATGCGGGTGCTGCCAGTGGCACTGACCAACGCCACGCGGGTGTCGTCCACCATCGCCTCGCCGGCTTCGCGATCACCCAGCAGCAACTGTGCAAGGCCGTCGGGAGCATCGCCAAAGCGCGTCAATGTCTGCTCCAGCAGGGCTTGGCAGGCCAGGGCGGTAAGCGGCGTTTTTTCCGAAGGCTTCCACACCACGGCATTACCGCACACCAAAGCCAGGGCCGTATTCCAGGCCCACACCGCCACCGGGAAGTTGAACGCGCTGATCACGCCTACCACCCCCAGCGGATGCCAGCTCTCCCGCATGTGGTGGCCAGGGCGCTCGGAGGCGATGGTCAAACCGTACAGCTGGCGCGACAGCCCGACCGCGAAGTCGCAGATGTCGATCATTTCCTGCACTTCGCCCAAGCCTTCCTGGGTAATTTTGCCGGCCTCGACGGACACCAGCTCGCCGAGCTGAGCCTTGTTCTCTCGCAGCACTTCAGCGAACTGGCGCACCAGCTCACCGCGGCGAGGGGCCGGCACGTTGCGCCAGGTCAGGAATGCTTTATGGGCCGCGCCAATGCGCGCTTGAACTTCATCCTTGCCCTGCAAGGTGATCGACCCGATCTGGCTGCCGTCGATAGGGGTGAACACGGGATGGTTACCGTCGCGATAAGCCGTGGCGGGCACACCCAGGCGTTGCAGCAAACCGTCGATCATGTGAGTTCTCCGAGCGCATTCAACTTCGATGACTGAGATATTCGCTGCGAGGATCGCTACCCTCAAGCGATGATTTGGCAGCACATCATTCCGCGAGGGAATGACACGCGCTTGTGGCTAATGCTGAATGCAGCATCATAGCCCTTCCCGAAAATAAGGAATGAACCGAGGACTTTTTTTCGCTTGCCTCGTTCACGCCTCCGCCGCTTGAATAGGCCACGCCTACCTGCAACGGAGCCCTGCCATGCCCACCACTGGATTCGCCAGCCCGGACGATATCCGCGCCTCGTTTTCTCGCGCCATGTCGGCCATGTATCGTGCTGAGGTGCCACTGTACGGCGACCTGCTGGCCTTGGTAGCTGACGTCAACCGGGGCACCTTGGCCGCACGACCCGCGCTTGCGGACGCCCTGCGCCTGGGAGGTGATCTGGAGCGGCTGGATGAGGAGCGTCACGGCGCGATAAGGGTAGGCACCGCCGAGGAACTGGCAACGCTGGCCCGCCTGTTTGCCGTGATGGGCATGCAGCCCGTGGGATACTACGACCTGTCGTCCGCGGGGGTACCGGTGCATTCCACGGCATTTCGAGCCGTACACGAGGACAGCCTGCGCATCAGCCCATTCCGGGTATTCACTTCGTTGTTGCGGCTGGAACTGATAGACGATGCGCCGTTACGCGAGATGGCCGCCGGCTTGCTGGCCAAGCGGCAAATTTTCACGACCAAGGCGCTGGCGCTCATCGACCAATATGAAGCACAGGGTGGGCTGACACCGGGCGAAGCGGATAGCTTCGTGGCCGAGGCCCTGGAAACCTTCCGCTGGCATCGCCAGGCAACTGTTACTCAAGCGCAGTACCAGTTGCTGCACGATCAGCACCGTTTGATAGCAGATGTGGTTGCCTTCAAGGGCCCGCACATCAACCACCTTACCCCTCGCACCTTGGACATCGACCGCGTGCAGCAACAAATGCCAGCACGCGGGATCACGCCCAAGGCCGTGGTGGAGGGCCCGCCGCAGCGCAAGCAGCCTATCCTGCTGCGGCAGACTAGCTTCAAGGCGCTGGAGGAAGCCGTTGCCTTCACCGATTCACAGGGCGCAGCGGGCTCGCACACCGCCCGCTTTGGCGAAATAGAGCAGCGCGGAGCCGCGCTTACGCCCGCCGGCCGCGCCCTGTACGACCAATTGCTGGAGAAGGCGCGAACGGGATTGGGCGGCGTACCCGCCGAACGCGATCCGCAGCGCTACAGCGCTTTGCTTGAAGAAGCCTTCCGCGATTTCCCGGACGATGCTCAAGCCCTGCGCGAGCAGGGCCTGGCGTGGTTCCGCTATGCACCGACCGCCAAGGGCCTTGCAGAGGGCAGCCGCGGCAGAGACCTGACCACACTGCTGGCAGAGGGTGCGGTGCAGTGCGAGCCCGTGATCTACGAGGACTTCCTGCCGGTAAGTGCGGCGGGGATTTTCCAGTCCAACCTGGGTGGTGAAGCGCGCAGCGAATACGGCAGCAATGCAAACCGCGCGCAGTTCGAACAAGCGCTCGGCCGGCCGGTTATCGATGAAATGGCGCTGTATGAACAAACCCAGCTGCGCTCGCTGCAGGCGTGCGAGGCACAGCTGGGTTGACCCCTGGGGCTATCACCCGCGAACGCGGAAGCGGTCCACTTCGCGGCTGAGGTCCTCGGCCAGGCTTTCCAGGTCGCGGGCGGTAATAGCAAGGTTAGACACGGCCTCGCGTTGATCGCTGTTGGCGTGGGCAATGCTTTGCAAATTGCTGCTCAACAGGGTTGCGGTGTCGCTTTGCTCTTGAGTAGCGGTGGCGATAGCCGCGAATTGCTGGCCGGCCATGCGGCTTTGTTCGTCAATGCGGGACAGCGCGTCGGCCACCTTGGCGTTGCGTGACAAACCTTCCTGCATCAGCTGGTTGCCTTGCTCCATGGTCTGGATGGCCTGACCCGTTTGCTGCTGGATGCTGGCAATCATCGTGGAGATCTCATCAGTGGCCTGGCGAGTACGCGATGCCAGGCTGCGCACTTCATCCGCTACCACGGCAAAGCCACGGCCCTGCTCGCCTGCACGGGCGGCTTCGATCGCGGCGTTGAGCGCCAGCAGGTTGGTTTGCTCGGCGATGGAGGTGATCACACCAACGATGCCGCCGATTTCCTGCGAGCGCTGCCCCAGCGTGTCGATGACTTTAGCGGTGTCGCCCAGTGCGCCCGCGATCTGCTCAAGCGAAGACGAAGCCTGCTCCATGGACGATCGGCCGGTACGGGTATGCTCGGCATTCTGCTGCGCAACCCGTTCGGTTTCGCCCATGTTGTCGGCAATGTTCAACGAGGTTGCACTGAACTCCTCCACGGCGCCCGCCATGCTGGTGATCTCACCGCTCTGCTGCTCCATTCCCTCATAGGCACCGGCGGACAGGCTGGACAGTGCTTTCGCCCGATCGCTCACCTGCTCTGAAGCGGTGCGGATATGCCGGACCATGGTAGCCAAGGCATCGCCCATATGGTTGAAGCTGCGGGCCAGCTGGGCAATTTCGTCCTTGCCGGCCACATTGAGACGCGCCTCCAGGTCGCCCGCGCCCAAGGCTTCGGCCTGGCGAACAAGGTCGCCCAACGGCTTGAGCCGGCGGCGCAGCAACACGATGGCGGCACCGACTGCCAGCACCGTGGCCAGCAAACTGCCCAGTACCAACTGGGTGCCTACTTTCCAGGTTACCGCGCGCAACTCCTCCAGCGGCATACTTGCCACCACACTCCATGGGCCTTGCTTGAAAGGCACTGCCACGGAGTAATAGCCGGCATCGCCATCGTCCCAGAAGCGGCCCTTGCCGGAATCGCCGTCGGCCCGGATAGCCTTGGCCGCAGTGTCCAGGTTCTTGACCCCGGCCGGCTGCACCAACCACTGGTTCTGCGCATCGAGCAGTGCGAGAGAACCACTTTTGCCGATACGGAACTGAGTGAGGTTATCGAACTGCGCCTTCTGCGCATCGGTGTAATCGAAGCCCACGAACAACACAGCGATCACTTTGCCCGAAGCATCACGTACCGGTGTGTATTGCGTCATGTATGAGCGGCCGAACAGCGCTGCAGCCCCCACATAGTTTTGCCCGCCAAGCAGGCGCTGGTAGGCAGGGTTAGCGTGATCGAGCTGGGTGCCAATCGCACGGGTGTCATCCTGCTTGGTCAACGAGGTGCTGATGCGCACGAATTCTTCGCCGCTACGCACGAACACCGTCGCTACGCCTGCGGTCATCTTGCGGAAGTCGTCCACCTCGCGGAAGTCGTTGTTCAGCACTTCATCGCCCAGCCACAGCCCGGGCGTAGCGGTACCGGCAACGGTCACCGGTTGCTCGGGGTGAAGGCTCAGGCCAGCGGAGAACCGGGACTCGAACAAGCCGCTCAGGCGCTGGGTACTTTCGCGCAGTGTGTTATGGAAGGTGTCCAGCTGCTCGGACAACAGGCGAGCCTCACTGGCCATATGTTCCTGGCGAGTCACCAGGTTGGCCTGATCCAGGGAGCGCAGCGCAAACGCGGTACTGCCGCTGATCACTACGACCAGGACAAAAGCGAGCGCAGTGCCCAGCTGCCTGGCGATTAAAGCACGGGGTTGATTCATTTCAGCTCCTGTTGGAAGTGCCAGCTGGGCCGGTCTTGAGGCTTCCAAGGGTTTGTTCGGATAGTGTTGGATCCTGCCCGCCGGATCCTTGTAAGGAATTCGGCGGGGCTCGCGCATACTTGAGCGGCATGCGTGGTTATTACGGGCGAGCGTTACCGCAGCACCGTCACCGCAGGCATTTGCATGGTTGCGGCTTCGGTGCGCAGGTAGTCGCTCAACCTGCGGATACGGTCGTTGCCCGGGCGGGTGCCCGGCCACACCAGGTAGTAGCTTTCTCCACTGGCCACGGCGGTGGGCATGGGCAGGCTCAATCGACCTGCGGCGACGTCTTCGGCGACCATCAGCAGGTCGCCGATGGACACCCCATAGCCGCGAGCGGCGGCAATCATACCCAATTCCAACGTATCGAATACCTGCCCGCCCCGAAGGGATACGCCTGCGTCCAGCCCCATGCGTTGCAACCAGCGTCGCCAATCCCGGCGATCCGGGGTGGGATGGAGCAGTTCAGCCTGCGCCAGGCGCTCGGGGGGCCACGGTGCCTGCGCGGCGAGCTCCGGCCCACCGACGGGGATGAGCAGCTCATCGAACAGCCAGGTCGCCTCCCAGTCGGCGGGGAACTTGCCATTACCCAACAACACCGCGCAATCGAAGGGCTCCAGGTTGAAGTCCACGGCATCCACTTCCATCCATGCGCTGGTCAGCTGCACCTCATTGCCGGCCTGCAGGTGGCGAAACCGGCTAAGCCGCGCCAGCAACCAGCGCATCGTCAAGGTGGAAGGTGCTTTCATACGTAAAATTCCGTCCTCCCCAAGCAGCGTGGCGCAGGCCCGCTCAAGCGAAGAGAAGCCGTCGCGTATGCCTGGCAGCAATAGCCGCCCCGACTCGCTCAGCTGCAAACTGCGCCCGGCACGCAAGAACAGACGGCAGGCAAAGAAGTCCTCGAGCGTGCGCACGTGCCGGCTGACCGCGCTTTGCGTAATGGACAGCTCTTCGGCGGCACGGGTGAACGAGTTGTGCCTTGCCGCAGCCTCGAAGGCACGCATGGCATAGAGCGGCGGCAATCGACGTGTCATCACGAATCCCATGGGTTGAGCGCCAGGCATGAGTCATACTCATGCCACCGATCGCTATTATCCTTTTGTTAGCGAGCCGGGCAAGGCGCAGAATCACCTCTCCGATTCACTGGATCCTCTTTTCACATGCCGTTGACTCCTCGCTCCGAACTCAAGGCGTTGTTACGCCTGGCCGGCCCGCTGATTGCTTCGCAGTTGGCGCATATGCTGATGATCCTCACCGACACGATAATGATGGCGCGCATCGGCCCACAGGCGTTGGCCGGCGGAAGCCTGGGGGCCGCCAGCTATTCGTTCGTGTCGATTTTCTGCATTGGCGTTATCGCTGCGGTTGGCACGCTGGTGTCCATTCGTCACGGCGCTTCAGACCCCGCCGGCGTGACTCGGCTGACCCAGGCAGGGTTGTGGCTGGCATGGAGCCTCGCACTGGCCGGCGGGATACTGCTGTGGAACCTGCCGCCCGTGCTGCTGCACCTGGGCCAGGCGCCCGAAAACGTCGCCGCGGCCAGCGAGTTCCTGAAGGTGCTGGCGTTCGCCCTCCCCGGCTCCCTGAGCTTCATGGCACTGCGAGGTTTTACCAGCGCGGTGGGCAAGGCCGCGCCTGTGATGGTCATCAGCGTCGCCGCCACGGTGCTGAACCTCGTGTTGAACCTTGCGCTGATCGACGGCTGGCTCGGCCTGCCGCAAATGGGGCTGATGGGTATTGGCCTGGTGACGGCTACCGTTACCACAGTGATGGGGCTCAGCCTGGCAGGCTATGTAAGCCGAGGCCGGAGTTATGCTGCCTACCCCTTCCTCCATGGCCTGGGGCGACCCTGCGCTGAGTCACTGAAGGAGTTATGGCGCCTGGGGCTACCCATCGGCGGCACTTACGCAGTGGAGGTTGGCCTGTTCGCGTTCGCGGCGCTGTGCATGGGCAACATGGGCCAGACCCAACTCGGTGCGCACCAGATTGCCCTGCAGATCGTATCCGTCGCCTTTATGGTACCGGCGGGCCTTTCCTACGCCGTGACACTGCGCATCGGCCGCCACTATGGCGCAGGCCAGTTGAATCAGGTGCGTCAGGCCGGGCGAGTAGGTATCGGCTTCGGTGCCGCGATCATGCTGAGCTTTTCCCTTGTGCTATGGCTGATGCCTGGAGCCCTGGTAGGCCTGTTCATTGACCGCAGCGACCCGGCGTTCACCAACATTTACACGCTGGCGCTGCAACTGCTCGCGGTAGCGGCCTGGTTCGAACTCTTCGATGGGGTACAAACCATCGCCATGGGCGCCATTCGCGGCTTGAAAGACGCCCGCCTTACGTTCCTGGTAGGCCTGGCTTGCTACTGGCTGGTTGGCGCGCCGGCCGCCTGGCTGCTTGCGTTCAACCTGGGCCACGGCGCCGTAGGTGTGTGGTGGGGCCTGGCCCTGGGGCTGGCGTGTGCGGCCATCAGCCTTACCGTTGCGTTCGAGGCAAAACTCAAGCGGCTGCAGCCGCCGCTCGGCACGGGGCAAGCGGCCAGCGAGCCGGCATGAGTTTCAGCGGTCAGCGCATTCCTACGTCTGCGTAGTGGTCCAGCCCAGCCTGCAGGTAGGCCATCAAAGGCTGCAGTGGCAGGGGCCTGCTGACCAGGAACCCCTGCACCTGGTCGCATCCATACCTGCGTAGTTCGTCGAGCTGCTCCACCGTTTCCACGCCTTCGGCAACCACTTCCAGATGCAGATTGTGCGCAAGGTTGACCATCGCTTTGACGAGTTGCCGGCTCTCAGCGCGCTCGTCCATGCCCGCCACGAAGCTACGGTCGATTTTCAGCAAGGCAATGGGCAGGCTGCTCAAATGCACAAAGGAAGAGAAGCCAGTGCCGAAGTCATCCAGTGAAAAGCGAACCCCAAGCTGGCCAAGGGCATCCATGGTATGGCGCACCTGATCGTTGCGCCGCATCACGGCGGTTTCGGTCAGCTCGAACTCGAGCCAACTGGCGTCGATGTCTCGGTCGTTTATCAGCCGGCTGAGTGTGCTCAGTAGCTGGCTGTCCTGAAACTGCCGAAAGGAGAGGTTCACTGCCATGTGTAATGGCGCGATGCCGGCGTTGCGCAGGGTTTGCATATCCTCGAGGGCCCGGGCCAGCACCCAGTATCCCAGCGGTACGATGAGCCCGCTTTGCTCCGCGAGAGGAACGAATTCGCTTGGGCCTAACAGGCCACGCTCCGCATGGCGCCACCGCACCAAGGCTTCAAGCCCCACGATACGGCCGCTGGGCAGATCCAGCCGCGGCTGATAGTGCATTTCCAATTCGTCACGACGCAGCGCCCGGCGCAGCTCGCCTTCCAGGTCTGCCATGCTGCGCGCATGCCGATTGATCCGTTCGTTGAACACATGAAAGGTACAGCCCTGAACGCTCTTGGCCTGGCGCATGGCGATATGGGCGTGCCACATGAGCGGATCAGGGTCGGTGCGCGCCTGCCCGTGGGCAATCCCCAGGCTACAACCGATCAACAGGCTCTCGCCGTCGACCCAGTAAGGTTCGCCCAGCGCTTCGATGATCTGCTCGGCAAGGCGCTCGGCACGTTGCGAATCGCGACGGGTATCGATAAGCAGGGCAAATTCATCGCCCCCCAGACGCGCCAGCCTGTCGCCGGGGCCCAGCTGCGCCTTGAGCCTGGCCACCACCTCGAGAATGAGCCTGTCTCCGGCCTGGTAGCCCAGGCAGTCGTTGGCATGGCGGAAGTTATCCAGATCGAGATGGCCCAGCGCCAAGCCCCGGCCATCACCACCCGCCAGGCTCGTCGCCAGCATGGCCAGAAAGCCTTGGCGGTTGGCAATGCCCGTGAGCGTGTCTTCCTCGGCCAGGCGCTGCAAAGTACCTTGCAGCACGCTGCGCTCGCACACGTGGCGCACGCATCGGCGCAGGGCGTCGGCATTCAGGTGAGGCAGCACCAGCCAGTCGCTCACGCCAACCGGCGGCTCCGGGGGTTCGCGCTCCAGTAGCAACACTTGCGGCCAGGCACACCGCCCTGCCGGGGGCTGACATTCAGGCGTGGCCAGTACCAATACAAGGCCTTCCTCGGCAAATTCGTCCCAATGCGCGCCCCACTCCGTTGCTCTGAGCAACGTGCAAGCCTCGCTCAACCCGGCGAGGCTTTTACGCACCGCAGCTTCCCACACGTCCTGTTGCGCGATCAGCAGCAGCCGCAAGGGTTCAGTGAGCGTAGACAAGCGAGCTCCTTAAAAGCATGACGCCCCATGGCGCGCAATTGATCTGGCGGGGGCCAATGATAATGATTTGCAAGGATGCAAGCACCATCATCGACGTCACCCTGTACAAGCAGGTAGCCAGGTACAACCAAAGTAACAAAATTCATAAAAAAACATAGAGGGTGAGAGACGGTCGCGGCAGAAAGCGCCTGTCCTGTTAAAATGCGCGACCCTTTTTAGCGACCCCTCTGGAATCCATGTCTCGGCTCAACCCCAGGCAACAAGAAGCCGTGAACTACGTCGGTGGCCCATTGCTGGTGCTGGCTGGCGCCGGCTCGGGCAAGACAAGCGTGATCACCCGCAAGATTGCCTACCTTGTGCAGCAGTGCGGCATGCGTGCCCAATACATCGTGGCGGTGACTTTCACCAACAAAGCCGCGCGCGAGATGAAAGAGCGCGTGAGCAGCCTGCTGCGCGGTGGCGAGGGCCGCGGGCTCACCGTGTCTACCTTCCATAACCTGGGGTTGAACATCATCCGCAAGGAGTACGCGCGGCTAGGCTACAAGCCCGGGTTCTCGATCTTCGACGAGAGCGATATCAAGGCGCTGCTCACCGACATCATGCAGAAGGAATACGCCGGCGACGACGGGGCGGACGAGATCAAGCACATGATCGGCAGCTGGAAAAACGACCTGATATTGCCGCCAGAAGCACTCGAAAGCGCCCGCAACCCGCGTGAGCAAACCGCGGCCATCGTGTACGCCGCCTACCAGCGCACGCTCAAGGCCTATAACGCACTGGATTTCGACGATCTCATCCTGCTGCCGGTCAAGCTGTTCCAGGACCACCCGGACATCCTGGAAAAATGGCAGAACCGTGTGCGCTACCTGCTGGTGGACGAGTATCAGGACACCAACGCCAGCCAGTACCTGCTGGTGAAACAGCTGATCGGTACCCGTAACCAGTTCACCGTGGTAGGCGACGACGACCAGTCTATCTACGCATGGCGCGGCGCGCGGCCGGAAAACCTGATGCTGCTCAAGGAGGACTACCCTTCGCTGAAGGTGGTGATGCTGGAGCAGAACTATCGGTCTACCAGCCGGATCCTGCGCTGCGCCAACACCTTGATCGCCAATAACCCGCACGCTTTCGAAAAGCAGCTGTGGAGCGAGATGGGCCATGGCGACGAGATCCGGGTAATCCGCTGCAAAAACGAGGACGCCGAAGCCGAGCGGGTAGCGATGGAAATTCTCACGCTGCACCTGCGCACCGACCGCCCCTACCGGGACTTCGCCATCCTTTACCGTGGCAACTATCAGGCGAAGCTGATCGAGCTCAAGTTGCAGCACCATCAGGTGCCGTACCGGTTATCCGGCGGTACCAGTTTCTTCGCCCGCCAGGAAGTGAAGGACCTGATGTCCTATTTCCGCCTGCTGGTGAACCCGGATGACGACAACGCCTACCTGCGGGTAATCAACGTACCGCGGCGGGAGATCGGCTCCACTACGCTCGAAAAGCTGGGTAACTACGCCACGCAGCGGGGTACCTCAATGTACACCGCGAGCGCCGAGCTCGGCCTGGCTGAACATCTGGACACCCGTTACGTGGACCGCCTGCAACGCTTCAAGCGCTGGATGGACGGCGTGCGGCACCAGGTCGCCCAGGACGATCCGATCGCCGCGTTGCGCGCCATGGTGACTGATATCGACTACGACAACTGGATTCGCCAGAACAGCTCCAGCGACAAGGCGGCCGACTATCGTATCGGTAACGTGAATTTTCTGATCGAAGCGCTGAAAAACACCCTCGAAAAAGACGAGGACGGCGACATGACGATCGAGGATGCCATCGGCAAGCTGGTGCTGCGCGATATGCTCGAACGCCAGCAGGAAGAAGAAGACGGTGCCGACGGCGTGCAGATGATGACCCTGCACGCCTCCAAGGGGCTGGAGTTTCCCTATGTCTTTATCATGGGCATGGAAGAGGAAATCCTCCCGCACCGTTCCAGCATCGAAGCTGACACCATCGAAGAGGAACGCCGCCTGGCCTACGTGGGTATCACCCGCGCCCGGCAAACGCTGGCCTTCACCTTCGCAGCCAAACGCAAGCAATATGGAGAGGTTATCGACTGCTCACCCAGCCGCTTCCTCGACGAACTTCCCGCCGACGACCTGGCCTGGGAAGGTTTGCAAGACACCCCCGTGGAGGTAAAAGCCGCCCGGGGCAACCATGCATTGGCGGACATCCGCGCCATGCTCAAGCGCTGATCCAAGGAGCCCCCGTGGAAGCCCTGCATAACAAGATCCGTGAAGAAGGGATCGTTCTGTCCGACCAGGTACTGAAGGTGGACGCCTTCCTCAATCACCAGATCGACCCTGCCCTGATGCAAGCCATCGGCGAGGAATTCGCCCGCCGCTTCGGCGGCCTGGGTATCAACAAGATCGTCACCATCGAAGCCTCCGGCATTGCCCCGGCGGTAATGACCGGGTTGATCCTGGGGGTGCCGGTGATATTCGCCCGCAAGCATGCTTCGCTGACCCTTACCGAACACTTGCTTACCGCCCCGGTGTATTCCTTCACCAAGCAGACGGAAAGCACGGTTGCCATTTCGCCGCGGCACTTGGCCAAGGATGATCAGGTATTGATCATCGACGACTTCCTCGCCAACGGGCGAGCGTCCCAGGCGTTGATCTCGATCATTCACCAGGCCGGCGCCCATGTGGCCGGGCTGGGCATCGTGATCGAAAAGTCCTTCCAGACCGGCCGTGCCCAGCTGGAAGAGCAAGGTTACCGGGTAGAGTCGCTGGCGCGGGTTGCATCCCTGGCTGGCGGCAAGGTGACGTTCATACCTGAATGACGCATCGGCCGGGAGCGCGTTTTTCAGCGCCTCCCGGCACTGCCTTGTCACTCCAGGTCGCGGTTACTCCAGGTCGCGCGCAAGCGTGGCGGCCATGGGGGTTGGCATGGAGGTTGGCGAGGGCGGCCGAGTGGCCTGTAACCCCGCCAACAGCAGCCGCTGTTCCAACTGCTCACGCAGCCCTCCGGGTTCGTCCAGGCTCATGCGCGCCAGGTGTTCGGGATACAGCGAAGCGCTGGGCGCGTCCAGGGCAGCACGGCCCAGGTCCAGCAGTTCGGTGAGGTGGAATTTGCTTTTGAGCCAGTTCAGCGCCCGCAACAGGTCCTTTTCCGCTTCAGAGAAATCGCTGCCCAAGGGGTATTCCGGGAACAGGTGAGCATGCCGGGCGCGGATGTCCTCCAGCCGCTGCGGGGTGTTGTCCGTGAAGCGCGGGTCTATCCGGAAATCTCTAGGCAGTTTGCCCGCCAACTGTGCCTGGTCGAGAAGCGCCGGCTGAAAGCGCGAGTCAGCAATGTTCAGCAACGCCTCGATCACCTGAGCGTCACTTTTGCCGCGCAAATCCGCGATGCCGTACTCGGTGATCACGATATCGCGCAAGTGCCGCGGGATGGTGCAGTGGTTCTGCTCCCACACGATGTTCGAGCTCACCACGCCACCGCTTTCACGCCAGCTGCGCAGGAGCAGGATGGACCGCGCGCGTTCAAGTTCATGCCCTTGCACCACGAAGTCGAACTGCCCTCCCACACCGCTGAGCACACGGCCGTCTTGCAACTGGTCGGACGCAGCCGCACCGAACAGATTGACGCTCAATGCCGTGTTGATGAACCGGGCGTGTCGGCGCTGCTGACGCTTGAGGTCTTCATCGCCATACAGCTTGTTCACGTAGCTGATGGCAGTCATGGCAAAACGGGCCCGGGCCTGTAATGGCATTTCCCGAAGCCGGGCATAGAACGCCGAGGGGCCCAGGAAGAAGCCACCGTGCAGCACCGCGCCCTCTTCATCCAGTTCTGGGCCGGGGCCATTGGGGCCGCCCGTCACGCGCCGACGCAGTACGCCGGCATCGGCGAGCACCAGCAAGCCATTGACGAACATTTCGCTGCAGCCATAAAGCCCTTCGGCAAAGGGCGCCAGCCCGCCTTCCCTCTGGATCAGCTCATCCCATTGTTGCAGCTGGGCTTCCTGCACCAGCGAGCGATACCCCGTGTTATCCGCCTGGCGGGCAAGCAACGCTGCGGTGATCGCATCCCCTAGCGCGCCGATGCCTATCTGCAACGTACCGCCATCGCGTACCAACGTACTGGCATGCAAACCGATGAAGTGCTCGCGTACGCCAACCGGCTGATTGGGCGTGGAGAACAGCGGCGTTTGCTCGGGGGTATCGATCAGCAGGTCGAACTGTTCGCGCGGGAGCTCCGCCTCGCCGGGCATGTAGGGCAGTTGAGCATGTACCTGGCCCAGCATCAGGATGGTTTCACCGCCCCAGCGGCGGTGCTCCAGCATGGGCAGCAGGTCGAGCGTGATATCGGGATTGCAGCTGAGGCTGAGCAAGCCAGGCCGTTGTGGGTCTTCAGCCACCAGCTGGGCCACAAGGTTGATGCCTTGGGCGTTGATGTCTCTGGCCGCATGGCTGTAGTTGCTGCTTACATAGCCCTGCTGGGCCTGATGGCTACCCCCGAGCGCCCCGGACTGCATGAAAAACTGTTCGACCCGCACGTTTGCTGGCAAGGCGTCGGCCGCAAGGTCCGCTACAAAATCCAGCTCAGGATAATCGCCGTAAACCCGTTCGATGAAGGGTTCCAGAAAACGACGCTGCAACCCGTCGCCCAGTGGCGGACGGCTCAGGCACAGGGCGGTATAAATCGTGAGCTGCCGCTCAGGAAGGGTTTTGATCCGGGCGTACAGGGCGTTGGCAAACCGGTTCGGCTTGCCCAGCCCAAGGGGAAGGCCAAGCCGGATATGCGCGGGCAAGCGCTCCAACACTACCTCTACCGCGCGTTCCAGGCTTAGCACATCAGTCATCACAACCTCCGTTTCGGATGCTCTGTGACTATGACCGCGCCGCGGTTGAATGTTTCTGTAGGCGACAGCCCGCGAATGGGTTTCGCCCCTTTTCGCGAGCTCTGCCCGCCCACAGGGGAACTGCGAGGGCGTAGGAGATGGGCGAAGCTCGGGAATAAGGCCGCTCAGAACAGCTTTGGCTGGCTCAGAAATTCGCCGGCGTGGCCGCGCTGATCAGCCGAGCGGGAGCGTCGTAGGGGTTGCGGAAGCGGTGTGGGCGGGTGCTTTCAAAATAGTAACTGTCGCCCGCTTCCAGCACGAACGTTTCCAGGCCCACGACAAGCTCCAGGCGGCCTTCGATGAGGATGCCGGTTTCCTCGCCGTCATGCGTGAGCATTTCTTCGCCGGTATCCGCGCCCGGCGGATAGATTTCGGTGAGAAAGGCAATCGCGCGGCTGCTGTGGCCACGACCGACCAGCTTCATGGTGACTTCGCCGTCAGAGATATCGATCAGCTCGTTAGCCTTGTAGACGATCTGGGCCGTGCTTTCCGGGGCGAGCTCCTCGGAAAAGAACTCCACCATGGACATGGGTATCCCGCTCAGCACTTTACGCAGCGAACTGATCGACGGGCTTACGCTGTTTTTCTCGATCATCGAGATGGTGCTGTTGGTCACCCCCGCGCGTTTGGCTAGCTCACGTTGAGACAGGCCCTTGAGCTTGCGAATGGCTTGCAATCGTTCACCGACGTCCAATGACGGAACCCTCCTCGGGGCATCTGCTGGCAATAATGAACGGTATGATCGCAACAGCGTTCAGTATTTACAACACCCGCACCCGTCGAAGGGTTATTTGGCAGCCATCTGCGCCTTACTCGCTGTACACGAGCGGCACCCGCTTGAGGTTGCAGAACAGCTGGTACGGAATGGCTTGTGCCCAGCTGGCCACTTCACTGGCAAGTACCTGGCGCCCCCACAACTCAACCGGGCTGCCAAGGGTGGCTTCGGGTACGTCGGTGAGGTCCACGCACAGCATGTCCATGGATACCCGCCCCAGCAGGCGACTGCGTTTGCCGGCCACCATCACCGGCGTGCCAGTAGGTGCATGACGTGGGTAGCCATCGGCGTACCCCATGGCAACCACACCTACGCGCATCGGGCGGTCGGTCACGAAGCTCTGCCCGTAGCCGATCGGCTCGCCTTCGGGCAATTCGCGTACGCAGATCACCCGGGATTCAAGCGTCATCACCGGCTGCAGGCGGTCGGCGTTGGGGTGTGGCTGTTCGAAGGGTGTTGCGCCATACAGCATGATCCCTGGGCGCACCCAATCGCTGGGCACCTGTGGCCAGCCCAATACAGCGGGTGAATTGCGCAGGCTCACTTCGGCCGCCAGGCCTTCACTGGCCTGCTTGAACTGCTCTACTTGCTCGGCGCTGCGAGGGTTGTCCAACTCATCGGCGCTGGAGAAATGGCTCATCAACACCACTTTGGCGACCTTGCCGCTTGCCAGCAGGCGCTGATAGGCCCAGGCATAGTCGGCCGGAGGTACACCCACCCGATGCATCCCGGAATCCATCTTCAGCCACACCGTGATTGGCGTTGGCAACGCGGCCTGCTCTATCGCCTCCACCTGCCACAACGAGTGAGCCACGCACCAGAGAGAGTGCTCGGCGATCAACGGCAATTCAGCTGCTTCGAAAAAACCTTCCAACAACAGGATAGGCGCCTGGATACCTGCCTCGCGCAGCTGCAACGCCTCCTCGATACAGGCCACCGCGAAACCATCGGCCACCTCGGCGAGCGCTTGCGCGCAACGCACCGCGCCGTGCCCATACGCATCGGCCTTGATAACTGCCAAGGCGCGAGCGTCAGTGAGCTCGCGCGCAAGACGGTAGTTTTCACGCAGGGCTTGCAGGTCGATAAGGGCACGGGCGGGGCGCATGAAAGGGCTCTTCGAGGTTGAGGTTCAGGCAGAAAAAACCCGGCTGATCCGAAGACCCGCCGGGCGAGGAATCGTTACTTCAGGGCAGCAGTCACCGACAGCTCAACGAGAATTTCCGGCTCGCACAACTTGGCCTCCACCGTCGCCCTGGCTGGGGCGAAGCCTCTGGGGAGCCAGGTGTCCCACACGGCATTCATGCCTTCGAAATGAGCGTCGATGTCTTTCAGGTAAATAGTCACCGAGAGCAGCTGCTCCTTACTGGAGCCTGCCAGGTCGAGCAGGCGCTCGATATTTGCCAGGGTTTCCCGGGTTTGTTGCTCGATGCCGGCCGTCATGTCGTCGCCGACCTGGCCAGCCAGATACACCACCCCATTATGGGTAACGATCTGGCTCATGCGTTCATTGGTGAGCTGGCGCTGGATTACCATGCCTGGCGTTCTCCTGGTGACTGCCGTAGCGGGAAATGTCGAGGCCCTGGGCACTGATTTGCGGCTTCTTGCGCGCCATCAGGTCTGCGAGCAGGCGACCCGAGCCGCAGGCCATGGTCCAGCCAAGCGTACCGTGGCCGGTATTGAGGAACAGGTTGCGCATCGGCGTCGCCCCCACGATAGGCGTGCCATCCGGGGTGGTCGGGCGCAAGCCTGTCCAGAACGTGGCCTGCGCAAGGTCGCCGCCGCGAGGATAGAGATCATTGACGATCATCTCCAGCGTTTCGCGCCGGCGTGGGTTGAGCGACAGATCGAAGCCGGCAATCTCGGCCATGCCCCCTACCCGAATGCGATTATCGAAACGGGTGATCGCCACTTTGTAGGTTTCGTCGAGGATGGTCGACGTAGGTGCCATCGCCGCATCGGTAATCGGCACGGTGAGCGAGTAGCCCTTCAACGGATACACCGGTGCCTTGATCCCCAGAGGCTTCAGCAGCGCGGGCGAGTAGCTGCCCAGGGCAAGCACGTAGCGGTCGGCGGTTTCCAGCTTGCCGTCGATGATCACACCGTTCACGCGGTCCCCTGCGAAATCCAGCCGCTCGATGGTTTGCCCGAACCTGAACTCCACGCCCAGCGCCTTGGCCATTTCTGCCAGGCGCGTGGTGAACATCTGGCAATCGCCGGTTTGATCGTTAGGCAGGCGCAGCGCGCCTACGAGCAGGTCGCCGGTGGCCGCAAGCGCAGGCTCCACGCGGGCGATACCAGCGCGATCAAGCACTTCGTAAGGCACACCGGACTGTTTCAGAACCGCAATGTCCTTGGCCGCGTTATCGAGCTGCTCCTGGGTACGGAACACCTGCGTAGTGCCCAGTGTGCGGCCTTCGTAGGTAATGCCGGTTTCGGAACGCAACTCATCGAGGCAATCGCGGCTGTACTCTGACAGCCGTACCATCCGCTCCTTGTTGATGGCATAGCGGCTGGCTGTGCAGTTACGCAGCATTTGCGCCATCCACAGGTATTGGTCCAGGCTGCCGGTAGCCTTGATCGCCAACGGAGCATGGCGCTGAGCCAGCCATGTGAGCGCCTTGAGCGGAATACCCGGTGCGGCCCAGGGCGAAGCATAACCAGGAGACACCTGGCCCGCGTTGGCGAAACTGGTTTCCATTGCCACTGCGGGCTGGCGGTCGACTACCACAACCTCAAAGCCCTGCCGCGCGAGGTAATACGCGGTAGTGGTGCCGATCACCCCACTGCCCAATACCAGTACTCGCATGTTCAACCCCTTCTCGCGGCCGGCCGCGGTTCGAATGTGTTCTAGACGAAATTGACGGCAGTATATGGACTGGAAACCAGTGCTATTCACTGTATGTAGCGCTATATTTGGCGAGAATTCTCGGCAAGATTGGCTTTTCCGGAGGGGCATCGCCTATGCGCACCCATCATCAGACCAAGCGCGAGCTTGATAGGATTGACCGCAATATTCTCCGCCTGTTGCAGGCCGACGGGCGTCTGTCCTTCACCGAGCTGGGGGAAAAGGTAGGGCTGTCCACCACGCCCTGTACCGAACGGGTTCGCCGGCTGGAGCGCGAAGGCATCATCATGGGCTATTACGCTCGGCTCAATCCGCAACACCTCAAAGGTAGCCTGCTGGTGTTCGTGGAAATCAGCCTGGACTACAAATCCGGAGATACCTTCGAGGAGTTCAGGCGCGCGGTGCTCAAACTGCCACACGTACTGGAATGCCATCTGGTATCTGGGGATTTCGACTACCTCGTGAAGGCACGTATTTCCGAAATGGCCTCCTACCGCAAGCTGCTGGGGGACATTCTGTTGAAGCTCCCGCACGTGCGTGAATCCAAAAGTTACATCGTGATGGAAGAGGTCAAAGAAAGCCTCACGTTGCCAATACCGGACTGACCCGTGCACGAATACACCCACGGGTGTTAAATTTCGCTAACAGCCACACCTCCAGGATGCGCTTATGGATGCCACTGTCCGGCATGCCTCACACCTCGATCAACCGGCTTCCTATTACGAAGCGACCCGCCTTGTATTGCCGGAATATCCTTACCTGCAAGGTGAGTTAAAGGTCGATGTGTGCATCGTGGGCGGCGGCTTCAGTGGCCTCAATACAGCCATCGAACTGGCCGAAAGGGGCATGAGCGTGGCACTGCTCGAGGCGCGAACCATTGGCTGGGGAGCCTCAGGGCGAAACGGAGGGCAGTTGATCCGTGGAGTGGGCCACGACGTTGAGCAATTCGAGCCCCTGCTAGGGCATGCCGGCGTGCGCCAGCTCAAGCGGATGGGCCTGGAGGCGGTGGAGATCGTTCGGCAGCGCGTCGAAAAATACAACCTGGCATGCGACCTTACCTGGGGTTATTGCGATCTGGCCAACAAGCCTGCCCAGTTCGAAGCATTCGCGGCGGAAATCGCCGAGCTGCGCGGCTTGGGGTACCGCCACGCCATGGAATTGATCACGGCGCAGCAGTTGCCCGGCGTGGTGGGTTCCGCGCGCTATCATGGCGGCCTGGTCGATATGGGCTCTGGCCACCTGCACCCCTTGAATCTGGCGCTTGGGGAAGCTGCCGTAGCGCAACACCTGGGCGCTCATGTGTTCGAACGTTCGGCAGTGACCCGTATCGACTACGGCCCGGAAATTAGCGTGCACACCGCGCACGGCTCGGTGCGCGCCGAGACACTGGTGCTGGCTTGCAATGCTTACCTGGGTGACCTGAACCCTGAGCTAGGCGGCAAGGTGCTGCCAGCGGGCAGTTACATCATTGCCACCGAGCCGCTGCCTGAGGCACTGGCGCGTGAGCTACTGCCGCGCAATATGGCGGCATGCGATCAGCGAGTCACTGTGGATTATTTCCGCCTTTCCGCGGACCGCCGGCTGCTGTTCGGCGGGGCCTGCCATTATTCCGGGCGCGATCCACAGGACATTGCCGCCTACATGCGCCCCAAGATGTTGAAGGTTTTCCCGCAGCTGAGCGGCGTGCGCATCGATTACCAATGGGGCGGCATGATCGGGATCGGCGCCAACCGGTTGCCCCAGATCGGCCGCCTCGCCAGCCACCCCAATGTGTACTACGCCCAGGCCTATGCCGGGCATGGTTTGAACGCTACCCACCTGGCAGGGCGGCTGCTGGCAGAGGCCATCACCGGCAGGGTGGGGGGCGGGTTCGACCTGTTCGCCAAGGTGCCGCACATGACCTTCCCCGGCGGGAAACATCTGCGCTCGCCCCTGCTGGCCCTCGGCATGCTATGGCACCGGCTCAAGGAACTCGTCTGAGCCGGCGGCCTACTCTCGCCAGAAAGGCTTCAACCCCTCCTCCCTCTGCTGCTGGGCAGTCAGGCCCACATCCGCCAGTTCGCTGGCAGAGAGCGCCAGCAGTTGGCGGCGCGTGACCCACCGATGGCATATCAGCGCCCAGCGGCTCATTCCGGCAGGCCCGCTTTTACAGGTGCCCACGCTGCTTGCCGGCGGGTCGAGTTCCTGTTGTTTGAGATAAAGCCGTACATCTGTGAAGCCGTTCATGTCTGAAGCCTCCCGTGCATCCCGGACGAAAGAATGCCACTGGCGGCCAGCGCATTACAGATTCAAAAGTCACCCTTCTTTTCCATACAGATGGCGCCTTTCCTTTGCTGAATGCTATATTTTTGCCAAATCTGTACTGCATCAGCGCGCACGACTACCGCAGAGTATCCCATGACCCTCTACATGAACCTTGCCCGGCTGCTGGAAGACCGAATCGAACAAGGCCTGTATCGGCCCGGTGATCGGTTGCCCTCGGTCCGTGCGCTCAGTACAGAACACGGTGTGAGCTTAAGCACCGTACAGCAGGCCTATCGGCTGCTCGAAGACAATGGCCTGGCGGCGCCGCGCCCGAAATCGGGGTACTTCGTATCGAACAAGACGCTGCCCGCCTTGCCGGAAGTGGGCCGCCCGGCGCAGCGCCCCGTGGACATTTCCCAATGGGACCAGGTGGTGGAACTGGTACGCACCCCACCCCGCAAGGACATTGTGCAGCTAGGGCGCGGCATGCCTGACGTGACCAGCCCCACCCTCAAGCCACTGCTGCGCGGCCTGGCTCAGCTCAGCCGACGCCAGGACATGCCCGGGCTGTATTACGACACGGTGTATGGCACCGAAGCACTGCGCGAGCAAATCGCCCGCCTGCTGGTAGATTCGGGATGCCGCCTGACCGCAGCGGACCTGGTGGTGACTACCGGTTGCCATGAAGCACTGTCCAGCAGCGTGCGCGCCATCTGCCAGCCGGGGGATATCGTCGCGGTAGATTCGCCCAGCTTCTTCGGCGCCATGCAAACCCTCAAGGGGTTGGGCATGAAGGCGCTGGAAATCCCCACCGACCCTGTTACCGGGATCAGCCTGGAGGCGTTGGAACTGGCACTGGAACAGTGGCCGATCAAGGTCATTCAGCTCACGCCCAACTGTAACAACCCGTTCGGCTACATCATGCCGGAGGCGCGCAAGCGGCAGCTGTTGACACTGGCGCAGCGCTTCGACGTGGCCATTATCGAGGACGATGTGTATGGCGACCTTGCATATACCTATCCCCGCCCGCGCACCATCAAGTCGTTTGACGTGGATGGCCGTGTGTTGCTGTGCAGTTCGTTCTCCAAAACGATCGCACCCGGCCTGAGGGTTGGCTGGGTCGCGCCAGGGCGCTACCTTGAGCGAGTGCTGCACATGAAGTACATCGGCACCGGCAGCACGGCTACCCAGCCACAACTGGCGATTGCCGATTTCATCGAGGGCGGTCATTACGAGCCCCACCTGCGCCGCATGCGTGCGCAATACCAGCGCGGCCGTGACCAGATGACCGACTGGGTACGCCGTTACTTCCCCGCCGGTACTCGCGCCAGCCGGCCCCAGGGCGGCTTCATGCTGTGGATCGAATTGCCGGAAGGCTTCGACACGCTGCGGCTGAATCAAGCCCTGCTCGGGCAAGGGGTACAGATTGCGGTAGGCAGCATCTTCTCGGCCTCCGGCAAGTTTCGTAACTGCCTGCGCATGAACTTCGCTCCCCGCCCTACCCCAGCCCTCGAAGCTGCTGTAAGGCAGGTGGGTGAAACTGCAAGCGCCCTGTTGGCCAGGATGCAAGCGGTTCAAGCGTAACTTTCCAAACGCAACGGTTGTCACATGGGCTCTATCGATCGCAGCGAGACCGCTATGTCCCTCACTGCCCGTCTGCTGGCGGTTGTGCTCTTGAACCTGGTACTTGCGGGTTGCGCGGGCCAGGCGCCGCCGCCCGTGCCCAGTGAAAGGATCCCGGCGGAGCAATCTGCATTCGGCCGCTCTGTGCTTGAACAGGCCCACGGCCACCCTGGGCGATCCGGTTTTCGCCTGTTGCCTGACAGTGGCGAAGCGTTTCGCGCCCGCGCGGAGTTGATCCGCAACGCGCGAACCAGCCTGGACATTCAGTATTACATCGTGCACGACGGGCTGAGCACCCGTACATTGATGCGTGAGCTGCTGGACGCCGCCGATCGAGGGGTGCGGGTGCGTATCCTGCTCGATGACACGGCCAGCGATGATCTAGAGGGCCTGCTGGAAACGGTAGCCAGCCATCCTGACATCGAGGTGCGCCTGTTCAACCCCACTCACCTGGGGCGCGGCACCGGCGTTACTCGAGGGTTCGGCCGCCTGCTGGACCTGTCCCAGCAGCACCGGCGCATGCACAACAAGGTCTGGATCGCCGACGACAGCGCGGCCATCGTGGGCGGACGCAACCTGGGCGACGAATACTTCGACGCCAAGCCCAACCTGAATTTCACTGACATCGACCTGCTGGGGTTCGGCCCGGTAGCCCGAGACCTGGGTTACAGCTTCGACCAGTACTGGAACCATCGGCTCAGCCGGCCGCTTGGAGAGCTTTCCGACGTGCCTGCCGCGCGTCAGGTGCTACCGGGCTTTCGGGAACGGCTGGATGCGTCATTGCGCAAGGCGAGCGTAAAGCAAAAGGCCCTGTATGACCGCTTGATGAGCTACCGCGACGCTCCACGGCTCAGCACGTGGCGCCAGGAGCTGATCTGGGCCCCCAGCACCGTGATGTGGGACGCGCCAGCCAAGATCCTCTCCAGCGGCGAGCCCGACCCTCACCTGTTGCTCACCACCCAGTTGGCCCCTGAGTTATTGAATGTCCACCAGGAGCTATTGCTGATTTCAGCGTACTTCGTGCCTCGAGAACCCGGCTTGCTGTACCTCACCAACCGCGCGGACGAAGGGGTGGCTGTCTCGCTGCTCACCAATTCATTGGAAGCGACCGACGTGCCAGCGGTGCACGGCGGTTACGCGCCCTACCGCAAGGCACTGCTCGAGCATGGCGTCAGGCTTTTCGAGCTCCGGCGGCAACCGGGGGACGACGCAGGGTTCTCTTACCGGCTGCATGGCAGCTCAGCCTCCAGCTTGCACAGCAAGGCGATGGTGCTGGATAAGCGCAAGGTATTCATCGGTTCGTTCAACTTCGATCCGCGTTCGGTATTGTGGAATACCGAAGTGGGCGTATTGGTCGATAGCGAGGAACTTGCAGGGTACACCCGAGAGCTCGCATTGCAGGGCATGTCACCGGCCTTGAGCTACCAGGTAGAGCTCAATGACAACGAGCTTGAGTGGGTAACCGAGGACGACCATCGCGTGCATGTACTAAAACGCGAACCCGGCGACTGGTGGCGACGGCTCAACGCGTGGGTAAGCCAGCGCATCGGGCTGGAAAAGCTTCTTTGACATGACCGCGGCCAGCGCGGATTTTGTGGGAGTAGGCGCAAGCCTGCGAACTTGCCGGGCTACGCCTGGGCCCTACACCGCCTTTTCAGCCGCAAGCACGGGCTGACGACAGGCCAGCAATACCAGGCCGGCCGCACCGGTGGCCATCATCAAGGGCAGCGCATGGCCGGTAAGCCATTGGTTACCCGCACCAGCGATCAGGGGCCCGATCAGGCAGCCGACCCCCCATAACTGCGCCACATGGGCGTTGGCACGCACCAGTTCGTCGTGACGGAACTGCTCGCCGATGAACACCAGCGACAATGTAAACAAGCCCCCGGCGCTGGCACCGAACAGCACCCACAACCCCCACACCAGCGGGTGGTGTATGGCCAAGGGGATCAACGCACTACTGGCTGCGAGCAGGCCCGCGCAACCAAGGAACAGGCCGCGCCGGGGCAGGTAGTCAGCCAACGCGCCGATCGGCAATTGTAAAACCGCATCGCCCAGTACCACGGCGCTGACCATGTACAAGGCGATGCGGGCGTCATATCCCTGTTGCAGGCAGTACACCGGCAACAGGGACAGGATCAAGGCTTCAAAGCCGGCGAACAAGGCAATAGCGTAGGCAATTACCGGCATGCGTCGGCAAAATATCCACAGGTCCGCCAGGGTGACCGTCGCCGCCTCGGTGACCGGCGCGCCGCCACGGCCGAGCAACAAGAACGGGGACACCAGCAGCAGCGCTGTTGCCAGCCAGAAGCCATGATCCTGTTCGGTACCAATCGCGCCGAGAAGCAGCGGACCGGCCAATTGACTGAGGGCATAGCAGCAGCCATATAACGCGACCAGTCGGCCACGCCACTGCTCCACCACCAGCTGGTTGATCCAGCTTTCGCCCAAAACAAAAACGATGGTGAGCACACTGCCGATCACCAGGCGCAGCAGTATCCACAAGGGGTAGCTGGGCCAGAGCGCCAACAGCCCGATGGAAACAGCGCCCGCGCCCAGGCATAACTGCATGGCGCGAGCGGTGCCGAAGCGAGCAGCGAGGCGGCTGGATACCCGAGCCCCCAGCAGCACGCCCAGCGCCGGCATAGCGGACATGATCCCGATCGCAAAGTTGCCATAGCCCCAGCTCTCCAGCCGCAGCGACACCAGAGGCATGCTCATGCCCAACGCCAGGCCAACGCTCAGCACCGACGACAACACGGCAAAATACGTTCCCCACGGCATCGAGGCGCTCCTGCGAGAAAGGCGAGGCGCCCCCGGCCATTCCAGGCCAGGGGCTGGGCGGGATTACAACTTGATCCAGGTAGCTTTCAGTTCGGTGTACTTGTCGAAGGCGTGCAACGACTTGTCACGGCCGTTGCCCGACTGCTTGAACCCACCGAACGGTGCGGTCATGTCGCCGCCATCGTACTGGTTCACCCATACGCTACCGGCACGCAGGGCGCGAGCGGTGTTATGGGCCTTGGACAGGTCGGCTGTCCACACGCCTGCGGCCAGGCCGTAGGGGGTGTCGTTGGCGATAGCCACGGCTTCTTCGGCGGTATCGAAAGTGATCACCGACAGCACTGGCCCGAAGATTTCTTCCTTGGCGATACGCATGGCATTGCTCACGCCGTCGAAGATCGTGGGCTCCACGTAGGTGCCACCGGTTTCCTCGAGGATGCGTTTGCCGCCTGCGACCAGCGTTGCACCATCGCTATGGCCGGCATCAATGTACGACAGCACGGTGTTCATCTGCTGAGTATCGACCAGCGCGCCCACGGTGGTTTGTGGGTCCAGGGGGTTGCCTGGCTTCCAGCCCTTGAGCGCCTCTACCACCATCGGCAGGAAGCGATCCTTGATGGAGCGCTCTACCAACAGGCGCGAGCCGGCGGTGCACACTTCACCTTGGTTGAAGGCGATAGCACTGGCGGCCGATTCAGCGGCGGCTTGCAGATCCGGTGCGTCGGCGAAGACGATGTTCGGGCTTTTGCCGCCGGCTTCGAGCCAGATGCGCTTCATGTTGGACTCGCCTGCATACACCATCAGTTGCTTGGCGATACGGGTAGAGCCCGTGAACACCACGGTATCTACATCCATGTGCAAGGCCAAGGCCTTGCCGACGGTATGGCCATAGCCAGGCAGTACGTTCAGCACGCCAGCGGGGATACCCGCCTCGATGGCCAGTTGCGCGATACGGATGGCAGTGAGCGGGGATTTTTCCGAAGGCTTGAGCACCACCGAGTTACCGGTAGACAGCGCAGGGCCCAGCTTCCAGCACGCCATCATCAAGGGGAAGTTCCACGGAACGATCGCGCCCACTACGCCCACGGGCTCACGGGTTACCAGGCCCAGTTGGTCATGAGGGGTGGCGGCCACTTCGTCGTAGATCTTGTCAATGGCTTCGCCGCTCCAGCTCAGCGCATTGGCTGCGCCCGGAACGTCGATGTTCAACGAGTCGCCGATAGGCTTGCCCATATCGAGGGTTTCAAGCAGTGCCAGCTCTTCAGCGTTGGCCTTGAGCAGGCCGGCAAAACGAATCATCACCGACTTGCGCTTGGCCGGCGCCAGGCGGGACCAGGCACCGGATTCGAATACCTGGCGAGCATTGGCTACCGCCAGGTTGGCGTCTGCTTCATCGCAGCTGGCTACAAGGCCCAGCAGTCGACCGTCAACCGGGCTTACGCATTCGAACGTAGCGCCCGACACCGCGTTGGTGTATTGGCCATTGATAAAGGCGCGGCCTTCGACGTTCAGGGCATCGGCCCGCTGTTGCCAGTCAGCCAGGGTCAGGTTGGACATAACGAACTCCTCTTATAGATTTATAGGGCGGGGAGCTCGCGTCGAAACAGCGACCAGACCCAAGCTCGGCCAAAGGCGTTCACCCTAAACCACTGCCGCAAAGCTTTCAATATATTTGACAGCGCGCAGCAATCGGCAGTCTCATGTGCGTTTTATTGAACAACCAAGGAGATCGTCATGAGCGTCGAGCAAATCGTGGATTTCGCCATCGGGACGCCAGATCCCGTCCGCTACCGGCCAGCCGCGGAAAAAATCATTGCAGGCGAACCGGACCAGGCGGTCTTCAACCACTACAGCAGTCCATGTGAGCAATTCTCGGCGGGCGTATGGGAAGGAGCGGTTGGCCAGTGGACCGTCAGCTACAGCGAGCATGAGTACTGCGAAATCGTTCAAGGGGTGTCGGTGCTTCGCGATGAGGCCGGCAATGCCCGCACCGTGCGTGCCGGCGACCGGTTCGTGATCCCCGCAGGCTTCAAGGGCACCTGGGAAGTGCTGGAGCCCTGCCGGAAGATCTACGTGGTGTTTGAAGCACATAAGTAACGCAGCCCTGGGTCAGCTACTGGCGATGATCCCCGTGCCTCGACCGAGGCACCCATCAAAAGGAATTGACCCATGACCAATGAAGAAATCGTTCAGATGCTGCAAGGCCTTATCGGCACCACTTATGCCCCAAGCGTGAAGGCCCACATCAGCGATGTGACTGGCCGCGCCGTGGTGATCGGCCCTAACGAGCTGCATAGCAAAATCTTCGACCCGGAGCGCGTGCACATCCAGGCTGATACCAATGGCATCATCACCGGGTTCGCTTTCAACTGATCTGAAACCGCACCCTGGGCGAAAAAAAACCCGCTTCGAAGGAAGCGGGTTTTTTTCGTCAGCCTGGATCAATTACTTGATCTTGGCTTCCTTGTAGATCACGTGCTTGCGAACCACCGGATCAAATTTCTTGATCTCGATCTTGTCGGGGGTGGTACGTTTGTTCTTGTCGGTGGTGTAGAAGTGGCCAGTACCGGCGCTCGACACCAAACGGATCAATTCACGCATGATTTTCTCCCTTAGACCTTGATGCCATCGCGGCGAATATCGGCCAGAACGGCGTCAATGCCACGCTTGTCGATGATACGCATGCCTTTGGCGGATACGCGCAGACGCACGAAACGCTTTTCGGACTCGACCCAGAAGCGATGGTGCTGCAGGTTCGGCAGGAAACGACGACGGGTTTTGTTGTTTGCGTGGGAAATGTTGTTCCCGGTTACCGGACCCTTACCGGTAACTTGACAGACTCTCGACATGCCTCAGCCCTCTAAACCACATGCCCAACCCGGCATGGGTTGGCCGCTTTATCTCTCAGTCAAAATTGGCGCGAAGGCTCGAAACCCTTCAAACACCGTGTTTCGCAGGGGCAGACGGCACGGCCGCAAAGGCTCGGCTCGATGAGCTAAACGCTCTACCCCTAGAAAAGAGCGCTGCTTTATACCAGAAAGCGTAGCCCACAACAACAGGGGCAACCCCCGCCCGGCGCTTCTCGGCCGCGCAATGCGTGGGTTGCAATGGTTGCAGCGGTGCTGCCATTCGTCGAAGAAGAGTGAAAATTTGAATGGCGAAAACGAAACGAGATCTCTAGGGTAGGAAATCCAGACTGCACCGGCAGATGGCCCACTCCAGAAAGCCAAGGAATCGACCATGCGTCTTGCCTACACCCCGCTACTGCTCGCGGTACTTGGCGCCTGTGCCACCGCCCAGGCCAAACCGCTTTCCGTTTGCACCGAGGCCAGCCCAGAGGGCTTCGACGTGGTGCAGTATAACTCGCTCACCACCACCAACGCTTCTGCGGACGTGTTGATGAACCGCCTGGTGGACTTCGACGCCAAGGCCGGCAAGGTTGTACCGAGCCTGGCACAGCAGTGGTCGGTCAGCGAAGATGGCCTGACCTACACGTTCAACCTGCGCCAGGGCGTGCGCTTCCACGGTACGGAGTATTTCAAGCCTACCCGCGAGCTGACGGCGGAGGACGTTGTGTTCAGCTTCAAGCGCATGCTCGACCCTGCCAACCCATGGCACAAGGTTGCGCAAAGCGGGTTCCCCCATGCGCAATCCATGCAGTTGCCCAGCCTCGTGAAACAGATCGACGCACCTGACGCCGCTACGGTGCGCTTCGTGCTCGATCATCCTGATGCAACCTTCCTGGCCACGCTCAGCATGGGTTTCGCCTCGATCTATTCGGCCGAGTATGCCGACCAGCTGATGAAAGCCGGCACGCCTGAGAAGCTCAACAGCCAACCCATCGGCACTGGGCCGTTCATTTTTGTGCGGTACCAGAAGGACGCCCAGGTGCGCTACAAAGCAAACGCTGACTACTTCGGCGGCAAGCCTGCGGTAGACCCGCTGATCTATGCGATCAGCCCCGATCCGAATGTGCGCATGCAACGGCTGCGCGCGGGCGAATGTCAGGTGGCGCTGTCACCCAAGCCACAGGACATCGCAAGCGTGAGGGCCGACAGCAAACTCCAGGTGCTGGATACCGCAGCATTCATGACCGCGTTCGTGGCCATCAATAGCCAGCATCCGCCGCTGGACAAGCCTGCCGTGCGCCAGGCTATCAATCTGGCCTTCGACAAGGCCAGCTACCTCAAGGCTGTTTTCGAGGACACCGCGCAGCCTGCCAATGGCATTTACCCCACCAATACCTGGGGCTATGCCGCCGATGCGCACCTCTACGACCACAACCCCGACAAAGCGCGCAAATTGCTGGCCGACGCCGGGTTCAAGGACGGCTTCAGCACCACCATCTGGACTCGCCCCAGTGGCAGCCTGCTCAATCCCGCACCGGCGGCAGGCGCCCAACTGCTGCAGGCTGACCTTGCCCAGGTTGGCATCAAGGCAGACATTCGCACCATCGAATGGGGCGAGTTGATCCGCCGCGCCAAGGCCGGGGAACATGATCTGTTGTTCATGGGCTGGGCGGGCGACAACGGCGACCCGGATAACTTCCTTACCCCGCAGTTTTCCTGTGCGGCGGTGCAATCGGGAACCAACTTTGCCCGTTATTGCGACCCAACCCTGGATGGCCTGATCACCAAGGGTAAGGCCGGTCGCTCCCAGCAGGAGCGCAGCGAGCTGTATCACCAGGCGCAGGCCCTGATACAGAAGCAGGCGCTATGGCTGCCGTTGGCCCATCCAGAGGTAACGGTGCTGGCCAGTAAAAACCTGAAGGGCTATGAGCCAAGCCCCTTCGGCCGCCAGGATTTCAGCCACGCAAGCCTGGACTGAACAAGCGTGGCCGCCTTATACGGGCGGCCTGCGCTTGAAGCTTTACATCAAACCCAGCTCGGCCATGGACAGTGGCTCTCCTTCGCCAACGATGAAGTGGTCGAGCACCTTGACGTCGATGTAGGCCAGCGCCTCTTTTATGCGCCGCGTGAGATGGCGATCCGCCTGGCTGGGCTCGGATACCCCAGAGGGATGGTTGTGACACAGGATAAGCGCGGCGGCGTTGTGAGCGAGTGCGCGCTTGACCACCTGCCGGGGGTACACACTGGCGCTGTCGATCGACCCTTGAAACAGGGCTTCGAAACCCAGCACCCGGTGGCGGGAGTCCAGGTACAAGCAGGCGAATACCTCGTGGGGTTCGTGCCGCAGCATGGCCTTCAGGTAATCGCGAACGGCCGTGGAGTTCTCCAGGGCAGAATCCCGTTTAAGCTGCTCGGCCAAGTGGCGACGCGCGATTTCCAACACGGCCTGCAGCTGCGCGTACTTTGCCTCACCCAGGCCCAGATGCCCGCTGAAGGTCGGCAGGTCGGCCTGCAGCAGCCCCCGCAACCCGCCCATTTCATCCAGCAGCCGCCGCGCCAGGTCTACCGCGCTGAAGCCCTTCACGCCGGTACGCAGGAAAATTGCCAGCAGCTCGGCGTCTGATAGCACCTGGGCGCCACGGCTGAGCAGTTTTTCCCGGGGGCGTTCAGCCACGGGCCAGTCTCGAATAGCCATCATTGCCTCCTTGTCGGCCTTGGGCGCCGCTGTTCCGTAGCAGGCGCTGTGCTATCTTAGCCCAACTTTTTTAGCGCAAAGCCCAGCGATGCCAGGCCTGCGCTCAAGGATCATTTCTGATCGTAACCACAAGCGGATAAAGGCAGGCTCAATGCAGCGGCTGTATCGAAAACGCATCGTTCTAGGCGTGGGCGGTGGCATAGCCGCTTACAAAAGCGCCGAACTGGTCCGCCGGCTGCTTGAGCAGGGCGCCGAAGTGCGCGTGGTAATGACACGGGGCGGCAGCGAGTTCATCACACCGCTGACCATGCAGGCGCTTTCCGGGCACCCGGTGCACCTCGACTTGCTCGACCCTGCCGCAGAAGCCGCCATGGGGCATATCGAACTGGCGCGCTGGGCAGATCTGGTGCTGATCGCACCCGCCACGGCGGACCTCATCGCTCGCCTGGCCCAAGGGCTGGCCAACGACCTGCTGACCACCTTGGTGCTGGCAACCGACGCAACAGTCGCGCTGGCCCCGGCAATGAACCAGGCCATGTGGCGAGACCCTGCTACCCAAGCCAACCTGCAAACCGTGCAAGCCCGAGGCCTGAAAGTGTTCGGGCCCGCCTCGGGAAGCCAGGCATGCGGTGACATCGGCCTGGGCCGCATGCTGGAGCCCACCGATCTGGCTCACTTGGCCGCCGATTGCTTCCGTCGGGAGGCCCTGACCGGCAAGCACGTACTCATCACCGCCGGGCCTACGCAGGAAAACATCGACCCGGTGCGCTACATCACCAACCACAGCTCCGGCAAAATGGGCTTTGCCCTTGCCGAAGCCGCAGCGGAAGCGGGCGCAAAAGTGACGCTTGTCAGCGGCCCGGTTCATTTGCCAACCCCGGATCGGGTCAGTCGCATCGATGTGGTAAGCGCGCGTGACATGCTTGCCGCCTGCGAAGCCGCCATGCCCTGCGATATTCTCATCGCGTCGGCGGCGGTTGCCGATTACCGCCCTGAAGTAGTCGCCGCGCAAAAGCTGAAGAAAGACCCGTCCACCGCCGACGGCCTTCTGCTGCGCATGGTCCGCAACCCGGACATTCTTGCCACGTTATCTGGCCGGGCGGATCGCCCCTTCAGCGTGGGCTTCGCCGCCGAAACCGAAAACCTTCTCGACTATGCCGCCCGCAAGCTGCGCGACAAGAACCTCGACCTGATCGTGGCCAATGACGTCGCCAACCCGAGCATCGGCTTCAACAGCGAAGAGAACGCCTGCAGCGTCATTGACCGACAGCTCAATGAAACGCTGCTTCCACAGACCAGCAAAGGCAAGATCGCGCGCCAACTGATCGCGCTGATCGCCAACCGCATCAACCAGGTTCAATAACATCATGCACGCCCTGCAAGCCCGTATTCTCGATCCACGCCTGGGTAGCGATTTCCCGCTGCCAGACTACGCCACACCCGGTTCCGCCGGCCTCGATCTGCGGGCCATGCTCCCAGCGGATATCACCCTGGCCCCGGGGCAGACGGTGCTGATCCCGACAGGGCTGTCCATTTTCATTGCCGACCCGGGCCTTGCGGCGCTGGTATTGCCGCGCTCCGGCCTGGGCCATAAGCATGGGATCGTATTGGGTAACCTGGTGGGCCTGATCGACTCCGATTACCAGGGCGAGCTGATGGTCTCTTGCTGGAACCGGGGCAACACGGCGTTCGAGATCAAGGTGGGCGAGCGAATCGCTCAACTGGTGCTGGTACCGGTCGTACAGGCCCGGTTCGAGGTGGTCGAGGCATTTGACCAGAGCCAGCGTGGCGCGGGTGGGTTCGGGCACTCCGGGAGCCACTGAACCGCTTCATCGCAGGCATCGTCGACAGCGGACACAAGGAGCGGTTGTGAAAGGTATCACTGAGCAAGTCCCAAAAACGCCTGCCGACGAGGATGGCGCCACTGACCTTCAATTGCTGCGGCCTGGCCTGGTGGTTGCGGCGATAGGGCTGCTGGTCGCGGCCCTGCTGCTGTGGATCGGCCAGCCGGGGCCATCCCAGCAAGCCTGGCGCTGGCAGCTCGCGCAATCCGCAGCGTCTGCCCAGGCGGCTACCCTGCGGCAGGCTTTTGTACAGATTGCTGCCGACACCCAGGCTGCGGCCGGGGACCCTGCCCTTGTAGCCGCCCTGCAAAGCGGTGACGCGGCACGCCTGCGAAATGCCGAGGCCGGCCTTCGTTACCGCGATGGGGTTATCGACGCCTTTGTTACCTCCTTGGGCCAGGGCGAACCGGATGAAACGCGTACGGCGCCCTTCACCTTCGCCGCGCTCGACCTCCTGCGCCGTAGCGAGGCCGGCTCGCCTCCCCCTCTGGAAGCCCAGCGCGCAGGGCAGCGGTGGCTCGTCTACAGTGCGGCCCCCGTAAAAGCATCGGGCACCCAGCAGGTTGTGGGTACCGTGCTGCTGGCAATCGATATGCAGCGTGCATTGCGGGGCCTGCCTGCCCTGCCGCCAGAAGCTGGCGAACTGGTGCTCCAGCAGCGTTTCGGTGACGGGCCAGTGCAGGTTCTCTATCAAAGCGGGACGCCAGGCTCGGCCCGGCCCTATAGCCTGGACCTGGGCAACCCACACTGGAGCCTGCGCTTCACACCAGGCACGGCCTACGATGCCCCGGTGCAATGGATATCCCTTCTGATGGCGGTAGCGGCGCTACTGATCGCAGCTGGCGCGTTCTGGGTCGCGATGGTGATGGTGGTTCGCGGGTTGCGCGGTCGCCTGCGTGACGATGCTCGACAATTGAATCAACTGCTGGACGAACTCTCGGGCGGAAAAGTCGTCAAAGCGTTCAGTTTGAGCCTCGCAGAGCTGAACGGGTTGGCCCAGGCCCTGGCCCGCTTCTCCTTGCGCGATCGCCGAACCGATCCCGGCGCCGTGGTGGCGCCTGACCTCAACGGCATTACGACTCGCAGCGCCCCGGCCGCCCAAACCCACCGCTCCGCCGAGCCGGAGGGTGCTCGGCTGCCGTTTCAAGAGACTGACGTACTTGGTGTCGGGATCCTCGACACCGACCAGGACTTTCTGCGAATGGAGCATCCCCCCGCTATGAACAGCATTGCACAAGTCGCACCCAATGTTCCCGCCAGCATTTTCCGCGCCTATGACATTCGCGGCATCGTGCCAGAAACACTGACTGCGCAAACCGCTTATTGGATCGGCCGCGCCATTGGCTCGCAAAGCCTGGCTCAGGGCGAGCCTCATGTGTCGGTAGGCCGCGACGGCCGCCTGTCCGGCCCGGAGCTGGTAGCGCAGCTGATTCAAGGTATCGCTGACAGCGGTTGTCATGTAAGCGACGTGGGCATGGTCCCAACGGGCGCTCTTTATTTCGCGGCAAATGTGCTTCAAGGCAAATCCGGTGTGATGCTGACCGGTAGCCACAACCCGGCGAACTACAATGGCTTCAAGATCATCATCGCTGGCGACACCCTGGCCAACGAGCAGATCCAGAAGCTGTACGAGCGTATCCGTGACAACGACCTGGCCAGCGGCCAGGGGACCGTCGAAAAGGTCGATATCCTCAGCCAGTACGACGCCTACATCCAGAAAGACATCGCGGTGCCACGCAAACTGAAGGTGGTAGTGGACTGCGGCAACGGCGTAGGCGGCGTGATCGCCCCTCAGCTGATCGAGAAGCTCAACTGCGAAGTCATTCCGCTGTTCTGCGATGTGGACGGCAACTTCCCGAACCACCATCCGGATCCGGGCAAGCTGGAAAACCTCGAAGACCTGATCGCCAAGGTCAAGGAAACCGGCGCGGACCTGGGCCTGGCATTCGACGGCGACGCCGACCGTGTAGGCGTGGTGACCAACGCCGGGAACGTTGTATATCCCGACCGCTTGCTGATGCTCTTTGCTCAGGACGTGCTGTCCCGCAACCCCGGCGCGGACATCATCTATGACGTGAAATGCAGCCGTCGCCTCAAGGCCCAGATCGAGGGCAACAAGGGCCGCCCGGTGATGTACAAGACTGGCCACTCGCTGATCAAGAAAAAGATGAAGGAAACCGGTGCACTGCTCGCTGGTGAAATGAGCGGCCACGTATTCTTCAAGGAACGCTGGTTCGGCTTTGACGACGGCATCTATGCGGCCGCGCGCCTGCTGGAAATCCTCAGCCAGAAGTCGCAAAACGCTGAAGACGTGTTTGCTGCCTTCCCGAACGATGTTTCCACCCCGGAAATCAACATCAATGTGACTGAAGAGAGCAAATTCAGCATCATTGATGCATTGCAGCAAAACGCGGAATGGGGCGATGCGAGCCTGAACACCATCGACGGTGTTCGTGTGGACTACCCCAACGGCTGGGGCCTGGTACGTGCTTCCAACACCACGCCGGTGCTGGTACTGCGCTTCGAGGCGGAGAACGAGGCCGAGCTCGAGCGCATCAAGGCCGTGTTCCGTGAGCAGCTGACCCGTATTTCACCCGACTTGAAGATACCGTTCTAACCCGGCCAGGAGCCTTGCATGACCCTCGAACGCGATGCCGCCACCAACGTTGCCAAGGTACTGTCCGAAGCCTTGCCGTATATCCGACGTTTCGTCGGTAAAACGTTGGTAATCAAGTACGGCGGCAACGCTATGGAAAGCGAGGAGTTGAAAACCGGCTTCGCCCGCGATGTCGTTCTGATGAAAGCGGTAGGCATCAACCCGGTGGTCGTGCATGGCGGCGGGCCTCAGATCGCTGACCTGCTCAAGCGGTTGAACATCGAGAGCCACTTCATCGATGGCATGCGTGTCACAGACGCGCAGACCATGGATGTGGTGGAGATGGTGCTCGGTGGCCAGGTGAACAAAAGCATCGTTAACCTGATCAACCGCCACGGCGGCAGTGCCATTGGCCTGACCGGCAAGGATGCCGAACTGATCCGCGCCCGCAAGCTGACCGTTACGCGGCAGACGCCGGGCATGGACAAGCCTGAAATCATTGATATCGGGCTGGTGGGCGAAGTGAGCGGGGTAAACACCGAGCTGCTGAACATGCTGGTGAAGGGCGATTTCATTCCGGTGATCGCCCCTATCGGCGTGGGTGCCGATGGTGAGTCCTACAACATCAACGCCGACCTGGTGGCAGGCAAGGTGGCCGAAGCGCTGAAGGCTGAAAAGCTGATGCTGCTCACCAACATTGCAGGCTTGATGGACAAGCAAGGCAACGTGCTTACAGGCCTTACCACTGAACAAGTGAACGAGCTGATTGCCGACGGCACTATCTACGGCGGCATGCTCCCGAAAATTCGCTGCGCGCTGGAAGCCGTGCAAGGCGGCGTGAACAGCTCGCACATCATCGACGGCCGAGTACCCAACGCCGTACTGCTGGAGATCTTCACCGACAGCGGCGTGGGCACCTTGATCTGCAACCGCAAGCGGCACTGATCGATCACAGGAATAGGCGGAGCCTGCGATCAGGCTCCAGCCTGCCAGCCTTCAAGGCGTCAACAATTGTTCCAGCCGAGCACGGTCCGCGTTGAACGCGCGGTCCGTGTCCTCGCGCATCTGCTGATAGCGCTGCAGTTGCGCGTTCAAGTCCGCCCGGCGCTGGCGCAAGGCTTCAAGCTGATCCAGCACCCCAGCCGATACCGCCTGGCCATTGCGCTCCTGATTGGCAGCCTCGCCCTGTAGCGAGGCCTGTTGACCTTGCAAGGTCTGCAGATCCCCTCGGGTCAGCGAAATCCTTCCGTCGATCTCGCCGAGCTGGCGTTGGCGCGCTCGTTCCAGGTCGTCTACCCCGGTGTACCGCGCACGCAGTTTTGCGTCAGCCTCGGCCCGGGCGCGCCTGGCGCTGGCCGCCTGCGTCTCTTGCGCGCTGGGTGCCGGAGGGATGGTTTGAAGTACACGCCCCTGCGCGTTGAGGATCTGATAACCCTTGGAAATAAACTCAGGCGGCACGCCTTGCCGATCCAGCACTACCACGCCCCGATCATCGGTATAGCGATACAGCTGCACCGGAGGTGGCGGCGCAGCCAGCGCTGCAAAGGGGAATAGCAGCGCCAGCCCCCACCCAAGGCCGTGTCGCATGGTCAGATTCCGTATTGCGCGCGGTAAGCTTCCACCGCAGGCAAATGCTGCTTGAGCTGGGTATCTTCGGCGAGGTATTCGAGCACCTGATCCAGGGACACGATGCTCACGACCGGAATACCGTAGTCGCGCTCCACTTCCTGAATGGCAGACAGCTCGCCCTTGCCACGCTCCTGGCGGTTGAGGGCAATCAGCACAGCAGCGGCGCGAGCCTGCTCGGCCTGGATGATGGTCATCACCTCGCGAATGGCGGTGCCTGCGGTGATCACGTCGTCAATGATCAGCACGTCGCCCTTGAGCGGAGCGCCAACGAGGCTTCCGCCCTCGCCATGATCCTTGGCTTCCTTGCGGTTGAAGCACCAGGGCACATCGCGCCCGTGCTTGTCCGCCAATGCCACGGCGGTTGCCGAGGCCAGCGGGATGCCCTTGTACGCCGGGCCGAACAGCACATCGAAGTTCAGGCCGCTGTCGACGATCGCCGAGGCATAACATTGGCCGAGACGCGCCAGTGCCGAGCCTGTATTGAACAGGCCGGCATTGAAGAAGTAAGGACTGGTGCGCCCGGACTTCAGGGTAAACTCACCGAAGCGCAGCACGCCCCGCTCGATGGCAAAACGAATGAAGTCACGCTGGTAGGCTTGCATGTAAAAGTCCTGAATACCACGGATTTAGCTAAATAACTTGACCTCGGGTATCATACACGCACGAGATTTTTGGGGCCATTTATGCGGATCATCAGTGTGAACGTCAATGGGATTCAGGCAGCTGTGGAGCGAGGCTTGCTCAGCTGGCTGCAGGCCCAGAACGCCGACGTGATCTGCTTGCAGGATACCCGCGCCTCGGCGTTCGAACTGGACGATTCCGCTTATCAGCTCGATGGTTATTTCCTGTACGCGGCCGACGCGGAAGTGCCGGCCCAGGGTGGCGTCGCGCTTTATTCGCGGTTGCAGCCCAAGGCGATCATCAGCGGCCTGGGGATTGAAACGTCCGATCGTTTCGGTCGCTACCTGCAAGCGGATTTCGACAAAGTCAGTATTGCTACCCTGCTGTTCCCTTCCGGGCGCGGTGGCGATGAAGAGCTGAATCAGAAATTCAAGTTGATGGACGACTTCGCGCGTTATCTTGATAAACAACGCCGCAAGCGTCGCGAGTACATCTACTGCGGCTCGCTTTACGTCGCCCAGCAGAAGCTCGACATCAAGAACTGGCGCGACAGCCAGCAGTCTCCTGGCTTCCTGGCGCCGGAGCGCGCCTGGATGGACGAAATCGTCGGCAACATGGGCTATGTGGATGCCCTGCGCGAAGTGAGCCGTGAAGGCGACCAGTACAGCTGGTGGCCAGACAGCGAACAGGCGGAGATGCTGAACCTGGGCTGGCGTTTCGACTACCAGCTGCTTACGCCGGGGCTTCGTCGCTTCGTGCGCAGCGCTCGGTTACCGCGCCAGCCGCGGTTCTCGCAGCATGCGCCGTTCATCGTGGACTACGACTGGACGCTGACGATCTGAGCCGCGCCTGTTGATGTAACAGCGGGCCGTTGGAAGCGGGCAAAGCTCGCGAATTGGTTATTTTTCCATTCGCGAGCTTCGCCCGCTTCCTACAGGGTTAGATACAAATGATCAATCCGCCAAAGCGGTCTGCTGAATTTCGAACAGGTCCACCATGCCTTTGCGCGCGAGGGCGAGCATGGCATTGAGGTCTTCAGGCTGGAACGGCGCGCCTTCGGCGGTGCCCTGCACTTCAATGAAGCCGCCGGTGCTGGTCATGACCACGTTGAGGTCGGTTTCCGCTGCGGAGTCTTCCAGGTAATCGAGGTCCAGCACGGGCTCGCCCTGGTACATCCCTACCGATACCGCCGCGATCATCTGCTTGAGCGGATCGCCCGCCTTTAGCCCGCCACGCTTCTTGATGACCTTCAGCGCATCGATCAAGGCCACCATGGCGCCCGTGATAGAGGCTGTACGCGTACCGCCGTCAGCCTGGATCACGTCGCAGTCTACGTACAGCGTGATGTCGCCAAGCTTGGACATGTCCAGTGCCGCGCGCAGTGAGCGGCCGATCAGGCGCTGGATTTCCAGCGTACGGCCACCCTGCTTGCCGCGGCTGGCCTCGCGCTGGTTACGCTCGCCAGTAGCGCGGGGCAGCATGCCGTATTCGGCCGTAAGCCAACCCTGGCCTTGGCCTTTGAGGAAGCGCGGCACGCCACTTTCGACGCTGACGGTGCAGATCACCCGAGTGTCGCCGAATTCGACCAGCACCGAACCTTCGGCATGCCGGGTGTAGTTGCGAGTGATGCGGATCGAGCGAAGCTGATCGGCGGCGCGACCACTGGGACGTTTCATCTGGGTTACCTGTACGGATTGAAAAACTGCCCGACAGTATAAAGCCGAGCCGGCGTGACAGGTATTTAAAACACCTCAGCCGACGCGCGGACGAACATCGCCCCACCACGGCGCATTGGGGGCAAGCCTCGCTTGAGTTACACTCTTGCGCCTTTATCGCCCCCTGCGGCTCGGCCTTTCTCGCCGCCATCACGAGGTTCCCTCCCATGGTCCATAGCATGACCGCCTTCGCCCGGGCTGAACGCGCCGGGGCCCATGGCACCCTTTCCTGGGAGCTGCGCTCGGTCAACCATCGCTACCTTGAGCCTCACCTGCGCTTGCCGGATGCCTTCCGTGAATTGGAAGGGGCTGTGCGCGAGGCACTGCGCGGCGGGCTGTCGCGCGGCAAGGTGGAATGCACCCTACGCTGGAACGAAGAAGCGGGCAGCCAGGCGCCGAAGCTGGACCTGGCGCGCGCCGCAGAGCTGATCGAGGCCGCCCAGGCTGTTGCCGCCCTGATCCAGCAGCCCGCCGCGATCGACCCGTTGCAAGTGCTGGCGTTGCCCGGCGTGATGGTCAGCGAAAGCGTGGACACCCAGGCGATGCAGGCCGGCGCGCTGGCGCTGTTCAACGAGGCGCTGGCGGAGATGAAAGCAGGCCGCGCCCGGGAAGGTGCCGAACTTGCGAAGCTGATCAATGATCGGCTCGATGCCATGGCTGAAGATATCGCCGCGCTGCGCGAACAGGTGCCACAGATGCTGGCCGCCCACCGGCAGAAAATCCTCGACCGCTTCGCCGAAGTGCGCGCCGAGCTCGACCCCGTACGCCTGGAGCAGGAGCTGGTACTGCTGGCCCAGAAAAGCGACGTGGCGGAAGAGCTGGACCGCCTCGCCACCCATGTGCGGGAAGTGCGCCGCGTGCTGGCCAGCCCGGGCGCGGCCGGCCGGCGCCTGGATTTCCTCATGCAAGAGCTCAACCGCGAAGCCAACACCCTGGGCTCCAAAGCCTTCGATCCCCGCAGCACTCAAGCCGCGGTGAACCTGAAGGTGCTGATCGAACAAATGCGCGAACAAGTACAGAACATTGAGTAAGGCTATTTTGATGAAACCGACACCCGGCACCCTTTATATCGTTTCCGCGCCGTCCGGCGCCGGCAAGACCAGCCTGGTCAAGGCGCTGATCGACGCCGAAGCCGACATTCGCGTGTCGGTTTCCCACACCACCCGCGCCATGCGCCCCGGCGAAGCGGACGGCGTGAACTACCACTTCGTTGATCGGCCCACTTTCCAGGCGATGATCGAGCATGGGGATTTCCTCGAGCAGGCCGAGGTGTTCGGCAACCTGTACGGCACGTCCAAAAGCCGGTTGCAACAAACGCTGGAAGCCGGCCAGGATCTGATTCTGGAAATCGACTGGCAGGGCGGTGAGCAGGTTCGCAAGCTGATCCCGGGCACACGTTCGATCTTCATCCTGCCGCCATCGTTGCAAGCCCTGCGTCAGCGGCTGACCAATCGCGGCCAGGACAGCGACGACATCATCGACGGCCGCATGCGTGAAGCGGTGAACGAGATGCGCCACTACGTTGAGTACGACTACCTGGTGATCAACGATGATTTCGCCACGGCGCTTGGCGACCTGCGCGCGATTTTCCGCGCCAATCGGCTGAGCCAGGGCTTGCAACAGGGCCGCCATGCCGCACTGCTGCAAGGCCTGCTAGGCTGAAGCGGCGACCGTGGCAGACCAACGGCAAGAGAAATGTTGGCTGACGGAGCGGTTCCTCTTCCATTAAGGCTGGTGATTTTTTAAACTGCCTAGTCCGCTACCCCGCTCCGGCGGGCGCTCACTGTTTATGCAAGAGGAAGACCATGGCCCGCGTGACCGTTGAAGACTGCCTGGAACATGTCGATAACCGCTTCGAGCTGGTCATGCTCGCCACCAAGCGCTCCCGTCAGCTGGCAACCGGCGGCAAGGAGCCCAAGGTGGGTTGGGAAAACGACAAGCCTACCGTGGTAGCCCTGCGCGAGATCGCCGCTGGCCTGGTCGATTACGATGTAATCGCTGAGGCAGAGATCGTCGATGAAGAGCCGCTGTTCACTGCGTTCGAGGACGAGGCCAACGAGGCCGTCTAACCCCATGCCCTGTCGACCCACCGCGGCCAAGGCGCCATTCTGGCGGGAGGTTCCTCCTTGCCAGGCATAGACGTTCTTGCCGAGCGCTTGTCGACCTATCTCGGCAAGGACCAGGTCAATCTGGTCCGCCGGGCATATTATTACGCCGAACAGGCTCACGACGGTCAGCGCCGCCGTAGCGGTGAGCCCTATGTTACCCACCCGCTCGCGGTGGCGAACATTCTTGCCGATATGCACATGGACCATCAGAGCCTGATGGCCGCCATGCTTCATGACGTGATCGAAGACACCGGTATCGCCAAGGAAGCGCTCTGCGCACAGTTTGGCGAAACCGTGGCCGAACTGGTCGATGGTGTCAGCAAGCTGACCCAGATGAACTTCGAGACCAAAGCCGAGGCTCAGGCAGAAAACTTCCAGAAAATGGCCATGGCCATGGCGCGCGACATTCGCGTCATTCTGGTGAAGCTGGCTGACCGGCTGCACAACATGCGCACCCTCGAAGTGTTGTCTGGCGAGAAGCGCCGGCGCATCGCCAAGGAAACCCTGGAAATCTACGCACCCATCGCCAACCGGCTGGGCATGCACAACGTGCGCGTGGAATTCGAAGACCTTGGCTTCCAGGCCATGCACCCGATGCGCTCGGAGCGTATCCATCAGGCGGTGAAGCGTGCTCGCGGCAATCGAAAGGAACTGGTCGCCAAGATCGAACAGTCCCTGGCCAATTGCCTGGCGGTAGACGGCATCGAAGGCGATGTGAGCGGCCGTCAGAAGCACCTCTACGGCATCTACAAGAAGATGCGCGGCAAGCGGCGCGCCTTCAACGAGATCATGGACGTGTACGCGTTCCGCATCGTGGTAGACAAGGTAGACACCTGTTATCGCGTGCTGGGCGCCGTTCACAACCTCTACAAACCGCTGCCGGGCCGCTTCAAGGACTATATCGCCATCCCCAAGGCCAACGGTTATCAGTCCCTGCACACCACGCTGTTCGGCATGCACGGCGTGCCTATCGAAATCCAGATTCGCACCCGTGAAATGGAAGAGATGGCCAACAACGGCATCGCCGCCCATTGGCTGTACAAATCCAATGACGACGACGTGCCGAAAAGCACCCATGCGCGGGCGCGTCAGTGGGTCAAGGGTGTACTGGAGCTGCAACAGCGGGCCGGCAACTCGCTGGAATTCATCGAAAGCGTGAAAATCGACCTCTTCCCGGACGAGGTCTACGTGTTCACGCCCAAGGGCAAGATCATGGAGCTGCCCAAAGGCTCCACGGCGGTGGACTTCGCCTATGCGGTGCATACCGATGTGGGCAACAGCTGCATTGCCTGCCGTATCAACCGCCGCCTGGCACCGCTTTCAGAGCCTTTGCAGAGTGGCTCCACGGTCGAAATCGTCAGCGCGCCCGGCGCCCGGCCCAACCCGGCGTGGCTGAACTTCGTGGTCACCGGCAAGGCGCGCACGCACATTCGCCACGCGCTCAAGCTGCAGCGCCGGTCCGAATCGGTGAGCTTGGGCGAGCGGCTGCTGAACAAAGTGCTGAACAGCTTCGATGCATCGCTCGATGGCATCCCGGCCGAGCGTATCCAGCACCTGCTTGCGGAGTACCGCCTGGAAGTCATCGAAGACCTGCTCGAGGACATCGGGCTGGGCAACCGCATGGCTTATGTGGTGGCACGTCGGCTGCTGGCCTCCGACGGCGAGGCCTCGCCAAATCACGAAAGCCCACTGGCCATTCGCGGTACCGAAGGGCTGGTGCTCAGCTATGCCAAATGCTGCACGCCGATTCCTGGCGACCCTATCGTGGGTCACCTGTCTGCGGGCAAAGGCATGGTGGTGCATCTGGAGAACTGCCGAAACATCAGCGAAGTGCGGCACAACCCTGAAAAATGCATCCAGCTGGCGTGGGCCAAGGACGTGAGCGGCGAGTTCAATGTTGAATTGAGGGTCGAGCTCGAGCACCAGCGAGGCCTGATCGCCTTGCTCGCCAGCAGCGTCAATGCCGCCGATGGCAACATCGAGAAAATCAGCATGGACGAGCGCGACGGTCGCACCAGCGTGGTCCACCTGATGGTAAGCGTGCATGACCGCGTGCATCTCGCTCGGGTCATCCGCAAGCTGCGCGCGCTCAATGGCGTGATCCGAATCACCCGCATGCGAGCCTAGGCCATCGCCGGGCTCGATGCGCAACGGCTACTACAACAAGGAGTTTGCAATGACCAAGAGCGTCATCCATAGCGACAAGGCCCCCGCCGCCATCGGCACCTATTCCCAGGCCATCAAGGCCGGCAATACCGTCTACATGTCGGGGCAGATCCCTCTCGATCCTGCCACCATGGAGCTGGTGGAGGGCTTCGAAGCACAGACCGTGCAAGTGTTCGAGAACCTTAAATCCGTTGCCGAGGCGGCGGGAGGTTCGTTCAAGGACATCGTGAAACTGAACATCTTCCTCACCGACCTGAGCAACTTCGCCACGGTCAACGAAGTGATGGGCCGCTACTTCCAGCAGCCTTACCCAGCCCGTGCCGCGATTGGCGTTGCCGCGCTGCCAAAAGGCTCCCAGGTAGAAATGGACGCCATCCTGGTTCTCGAATGAGGCCGTGACGGCGCAGCCCCCACGGGCGCGCCGTCCTCACACTCCAAGGACTCTCCATGCGCACCCTGTTTCTGGCGATCCCCGCCCTGGCCATGCTGCTGGGCGGTTGCGCCAGCCATCCCGCCGACGCTGGCGGCACCTGGATCAACGAGGACGCCATCGAAGCCGCCGTCAAGGGTGGCAACCTGCGCCAGGCTTTACTCGGCATGGGCCCCACGCTCGAATGGCAGATCGATTCGGCCGCCGGCAAGGCAACCTCCAGCAATGGTTTTGAAGTGGCCGAAGGCAACCTGACGCCCACTGACAAGGCCGAGTGGCGAGTGGACTTCTACGGCAACGGTGCGGAATCGCTCGCCCTGGATGGCGACGAACTGCTGCAAGCCTCCAGCGACAGCGCCGCCGAGCAGACCTTCAAGCGGGTAGATCCTGCAAAGCCCCTACTCCCGCCAGGGGGCGCCTTCGAGCACCGCCTGTATGAAGCCTATATGGGCGGCGAGTGGACGGTCAGCGAAGGTGAAGGATTGGGTGCCAAGGTACACTTCCTGCCCGACGGCCATGTCGACGGCCTGCCAGGCATGGACCGTTACGCCTTGTGCCTGGGTGGTGACTGCGCGGCCATGAGCGGCGCCTTCGATAGCATCTGGCTGCAGAGCGGCCCTCAGGGCGCGGCTTATATCCTGCAGCGGGGCAAGAACCAGCTCGAGATCTACCAGGCCACAAACCAGGCCGCAGCGGATGAGATGCCCAGCCTGCGCCCTGGCCCGATTGCCTGGCGCCTTACGCGCTAGGCCCTGTCGCCTGCTGAAGCAGCGCCGCGTAGCCTTTCTGATAGTCTGGATAACGCGGCGCCCACCCGGTACTTCTGGCGAGTGCATTGCTGCAACGTTTGCTACCCGTGCGACGCATGGGGGCCGCTTCGGTCGCGACTTCAACCTGCAACTGCTTTCGTAGCCAGGCAAGCACTTCATGCAGCGGCGCCGGGTTGTCGTCCACGCCCAGGTAGCAGCCCGCGATTTCTTTTCCCGCCCAGTCTGCCTGCAACAGATGTGCGATAAGCCCGGCGGCATCCTCGGCATGTATCCGGTTGCCATATTGCGGGGGGTGTTCGGTCGCGTATTGGCCCTGCCTGGCCTGATTGATCAATCGCTCCCTGCCTGGGCCATAAATACCGGTCAGCCGAACCACGGTAGCCGGTACACGGCTGGCCCCGGCAAGGCTTTCTGCTTCCAGCATGATCTGGCCGGCGTAACCGGTAGGGCAGGTATCCGAGGCTTCATCGACCCACTCCCCCTCTGCCTGCCCATACACACTGCTGCTGGACACAAACACGAGCCTTCTTGGCGACTGAGCGGCCTGCTTGACCCAGCTCATCACGTTGGCAAGCCCGTCCAGATAAGCCCGGCGATACCCGGCTTCGTCGTGCTGGTCCGCTGCCACGGCATAAACGACGTAGTCCGGGGCGAGCGTTTCCCAGCCTGAGGGGCAAGGCGCCAGGCTGAAATCCGCCTGAAGGCCGGGCAGCCCCGAAGGCAGCTTGGCCAGGTTGCGGCGTATGCCCGTGGCGTGCCAGCCGCTGCCTTGAAGCTGCAAGGCAAGCCTGCTGCCGATGTCTCCGCAACCGGCTATCACCACTCTGGGTATGCTCATGAACACCTCTATCTCGGCTTCGCTTGATGCGCCCGTGTGAAAAATCCGACGCAATCGCTTCTGCTATTAAGAATTACTTGCAATAATGGCGCACCATTTGTCCCGGCGCCCATCAGCCTGCATGGACCGCCACCTCCATTATTCAGGTTCGGCCAGCATGAATTCCACACAGTTCTCTGTTTCGCTCCCCTCGCTTCGCAGCATGTCACGCGCCTGGTGCGCTTTCGCCCTGCTGCTCGTCAGCCTGGCTGCGCCGGTCGCTTTCGCGGACACCACTGCCAGCCCGGCCGCGCCGGTCACTACGGCGGCGCCTGCTCCCGTCGAGGCGGCCTCGCCCAGCCAAGCGCTGGTTGCCGAGGACGCTCCGAATATCGAAGACCCTGCCCTGAATCTGGGCCACGACCTGTCGCCATGGGGCATGTATCAAAACGCCGATATGGTGGTGAAAGCCGTCATGATCGGGCTCGCCATTGCCTCTATCATCACGTGGACGCTGTGGATCGCCAAGGGCCTGGAAGTGCTGAACGCCAAACGCCGCCTGCGCCGCGAAATCGAAGTGCTCAAGCGCGCCGCCACATTGAAGGCGGCGGGCGATGCGACCAACCAGCCCGGAACATTGGCTCACCTGCTGGTGCAGGACGCGATGGAAGAATTGCAGCTTTCGGCCAATGCGCGTGACAAGGACGGCATCAAGGAGCGCGTGAGCTTCCGCCTTGAGCGCCTGGTTGCCGCCTGCGGCCGCAAAATGAGCAGCGGCACCGGCGTATTGGCAACCATCGGCTCCACGGCTCCGTTCGTGGGCCTGTTCGGTACCGTCTGGGGCATCATGAACAGCTTCATCGGTATCGCCAAAACCCAGACCACCAACCTGGCGGTCGTCGCACCTGGCATCGCCGAAGCGTTGCTGGCGACTGCACTGGGCCTGGTAGCGGCTATCCCTGCGGTGGTGATCTATAACGTGTTCGCACGTTCCATCACCGGCTACAAGGCACAAGTTGCCGACGCCAGCGCGCAGGTATTGCTGCTGGTCAGCCGGGACCTGGACCATCACCCGGTCGAGCGTGCCACCCAACCGCACTCCATGGTCAAAGCGGGTTAATCATGGGCCTGCATCTTAAGGAAGGCGCCGACGAGCTCGCCGAAAACCACGAGATCAACGTTACGCCGTTCATCGACGTGATGTTGGTTCTGCTCATCATCTTCATGGTCGCCGCGCCGCTGGCGACCGTTGATATCAAGGTCGACCTCCCCGCCTCCACGGCCAAGCCAGCGCCTCGGCCGGAAAAGCCGGTATTCCTCAGCGTGAAGGCCGACAAGCAATTGTACCTGGGTGACGACGCGGTGGACCGTGCCACGCTAGGCCAGGTACTGGATGCCCGCACTCACGGCAAGAAAGACACAACGATTTTCTTCCAGGCCGACAAAGGCGTGGACTATGGCGACCTGATGGAGGTGATGGACGCCCTGCGTGGCGCCGGCTACCTGAAGGTCGGCCTGGTAGGCCTCGAGACGGCAGGCAAGCAATGATCGCAGCGAGTCGCCCCCTGCCAGATGTAGCGCGGTACGGAGGTAGCCTGGCATTGGTGCTGGCTATCCACGCGGTGGCGATCGTGGTCGCCCTCAACTGGAAAAGCACCGTCACGCCCCCTCCACCGCCCCCGGCCATGATGATGGAGCTGGCCCCGCTTCCCGAGCCACAGCCCCTGCCGCCACCAGTGCCCGTGGTACAGCCACCGCAGCCAGTGGAAGAGCCACCGCTGCCCAAGGTAGTGGAAGCGCCAAAGCCGGTGATCGAGCTGCCCAAGCCCAAGCCAAAGCCCAAACCGCAACCACCCAAGCCGCAGCCCAAGCCAGAGCCGCCCAAGGAAACCCCGGTCGAGCAACCGGCGCAGCCAGCGCCTGCGGCACCCGCCAAGGCACCGGCCCCAACACCACCGCCACCGCCCGCGCCGCCGGCCAACGCCGCGCCCAGCTGGGAGAGCGAGGTATTAGGCCGGTTAGGGCGGTTCAAGGAATACCCGCCGGCCGCACGTAGCCGGGGCACCGTTGGCCAAGTGATGGTGGAGTTCACAATGGACGGCCAAGGTCGCGTGCTGGATGCGAGTATCTTCACCAGCTCGGGAAGCAGCTTGCTCGACCGGGCGGCGTTGCGAGCCGTGAATCGTGCGCAACCCTTGCCAATACCACCGGCGGACAAGTTGAGTAACGGAACGGTCAAGCTTAAAGCCCCTTTCAACTTCAGCCTTACTCACTGAGGTTCTGATACAAGGTCGCGTATTCGATAACGTGCGTCTATCGACTGCAGCCGCTATGCTGGGGCCGCAACTTCATGGACGCCCGTTATGACCCTTACAGAATTACGCTACATCGTGACCCTCGCCCAGGAGCAGCATTTCGGCCACGCCGCCGAACGCTGCCATGTGAGCCAGCCCACATTGTCGGTGGGGGTGAAAAAACTCGAAGACGAACTCGGCGTACTGATCTTCGAGCGCAGTAAAAGCGCTGTGCGCCTCACCCCGGTCGGGGAAAGCATCGTTGCCCAGGCGCAGAAGGTGCTCGAGCAGGCGCAGGGCATCCGTGAACTGGCACAGGCAGGCAAAAACCAGCTCACCGCGCCCCTCAAGGTAGGCGCCATCTACACCGTTGGGCCTTATCTGTTCCCGCACCTCATTCCCCAGCTGCACCGGGTTGCCCCGCAGATGCCGCTGTACATCGAAGAGAACTTCACGCACCTGCTTCGCGACAAGCTGCGCAACGGCGAGCTCGACGCAGTGATCGTTGCGCTTCCGTTCAACGAAGCCGATGTGCTGACGCTGCCGTTGTACGACGAGCCCTTCCAGGTATTGATGCCCAGCGACCATCCGTGGACCCGCAAGGAAACCATCGACTCCGCCTTGCTCAACGACAAGAGCCTGCTGCTGCTTGGCGAGGGGCATTGCTTCCGCGATCAGGTGCTGGAAGCTTGCCCTACGCTGGGCAAAGGCGCTGACGCGGCGCGGCATACCACGGTGGAGTCCAGCTCCCTGGAGACCATTCGCCACATGGTTGCCTCCGGGCTCGGAGTATCGGTACTACCGCTGTCCGCCGTGCATAGCCATCACTACGCCCCCGGCGTCATCGAGGTGCGTCCCATGACACCGCCCGCACCCTTCCGCACGGTGGCCATTGCCTGGCGCGCCAGCTTCCCACGGCCCAAGGCCATCGAGATCCTCGCCGACTCGATCCGCCTGTGCTCGGTGGTCAAGGCACCTGCGGCGAACACAAAAGCTGCGGTATGACCGAACTTGCCGGCGTGCCGGTCACGGCACTCAAGGGGGTGGGCGAAGCCATGGCGGAAAAGCTCGCCAGGGTGGGGCTCGAAACCGTACAGGATGTGCTGTTCCACCTGCCCCTGCGTTATCAGGACCGCACGCGTGTGATCCCGATCGGTAGCCTGCGCCCTGGTCAGGACGCGGTGATCGAAGGCGTGGTGCGCGGCGCGGACGTGATGATGGGCAAGCGCCGCAGCCTGCTGGTGCGCCTGGGCGACGACACGGGCGTGGTCAGCCTGCGCTTCTACCATTTCAGCAATGCCCAAAAGGAAACACTCAAGCGGGGCACGCCGGTGCGGTGTTACGGCGAGGCTCGCCCTGGCGCCTCGGGGTTGGAAATCTACCATCCCGAATACCGAGCCCTTACCGGCGACGAGCCGGCCCCCGTCGAGCAAACCCTCACCCCCATCTACCCGCTGACCGAGGGCCTGACCCAGCAACGGCTTCGTCAGCTGTGCGTGCAAAGCCTGGCGATGCTAGGCCCCAACAGCCTGCCCGACTGGCTTCCCGAGGAGCTGGCGCGCGAGTACCGGCTGGGGGCTTTGGGCGACGCCATTCGCTATTTGCACCAGCCGCCCGCCGATGCCGATGTCGAAGAGCTCGCCCTGGGCCATCACTGGGCGCAGGAGCGCCTGATATTCGAGGAGCTGCTCACCCATCAGCTTTCACAACAACGGCTGCGTGAAAGCCTGCGCGCTCAGCAGGCTCCGCCGCTTCCCGAACCGCGCACCTTGCCGGCCCGTTACCTGGCAAACCTGGGCTTCAGCCCTACCGGCGCACAGCAGCGGGTGGGAAAGGAAATCAGCTATGACCTGTCCCAGAACGCGCCGATGTTGCGCCTGGTGCAAGGCGATGTAGGCGCAGGTAAAACAGTGGTAGCGGCCCTTGCCGCGCTGCAAGCGATAGAGGCCGGCTACCAGGTCGCGCTCATGGCGCCTACCGAGATTCTGGCCGAGCAGCACTACATCAACTTTCAGCGCTGGTTCGAGCCGCTGGGGATCGAAGTCGCCTGGTTGGCTGGCAAGCTCAAGGGCAAGACCCGTCAGGCCGCGCTGGAGCGAATTGCCGGTGGCGCGCCTATGGTTGTGGGTACCCATGCATTGTTCCAGCCTGAGGTTCGCTTTCACCGCCTTGCCTTGGCGATTATCGACGAACAGCACCGCTTCGGCGTACAGCAGCGCCTGGCGCTGCGGCAAAAAGGTGTCGATGGGCGCCTGTGCCCGCATCAGCTGATCATGACCGCCACCCCCATTCCCCGCACGTTGGCCATGAGCGCGTACGCCGACCTGGACACTTCGGTGCTGGACGAACTGCCACCCGGGCGCACGCCGGTAAACACCGTGTTGGTGGCAGACAGCCGCCGCATCGAGGTGATCGAACGTGTTCGCGCCGCCTGCGCCGAGGGGCGGCAGGCGTATTGGGTATGCACCCTGATCGAGGAATCCGAAGAGCTGACCTGCCAGGCGGCGGAAACGACCTTCGAGGAACTTACCAGCGCCCTGGGTGAGTTGCGTGTAGGCCTGGTGCACGGCCGAATGAAACCTACAGAAAAGGCCGAGGTGATGGCCCGGTTCAAACAGGGCGAACTGCAGCTGCTGGTCGCCACTACGGTAATCGAAGTTGGGGTGGATGTGCCCAATGCCAGCCTGATGATCATCGAGAACCCGGAGCGCCTTGGCCTGGCCCAGCTGCATCAATTGCGTGGGCGGGTTGGCCGTGGCAGTACCGCCAGCCATTGCGTGCTGCTCTACCACCCGCCCCTGTCCTTCATCGGCCGCGAGCGGCTGGGGATCATGCGTGAAACCAACGACGGCTTCGTGATCGCGGAGAAGGACCTGGAACTACGGGGGCCTGGTGAAATGCTGGGTACCCGGCAAACCGGCCTGCTACAGTTCAAGGTGGCTGACCTGATGCGGGACGCCCATTTGCTGCCGGCGGTACGGGATGCCGCGCAGCAACTCATCGCCCGCTGGCCGAACCATGTGACTCCACTGTTGGAGCGCTGGCTGCGCCATGGGCAGCAATATGGCCAAGTGTGAGGTCATATGCCCTTAATCTGCCCGCATTATTCCCGAAGCTGGGTATACTGGCGCTTTGTAAACGTTCGGATACAGCCATGACTGAAGTTGCCCTGGAAGTAGCAACACCGCACGCCCCCGATGCCATCCAGCAGCTGTTGCGCGCTCACAGCATCGATTACCGGGAAGTGATCGAATCGCCTCTGCTGAACCCTGCTCGGCAGGTACAGGCTGTATTGCTCGGCGACGCGGTTGGCCTGCTTCTGGTGCTGCTGCGCAAGGACCAGCTTCTGGACCTTACGCGTCTGGCGGAAATTTATGGTCGCACCCTGACCGCCGTTCCCTTGGAAAAACTCAAGCGTTTGCTTGACCCGTCAGACCTTGGCGAGCTGCCGGGCATACCGCTTGCGGTCAGTGCACCTTGCGTCTATGACGAACGGCTGCTGGACATCGAGTATGTACTGGTCGCTTCCGGTCAGCCCGGGATTCTGCTCGAAATTTCCACGGACCAGAATCAGTTCCGCAAGGCGCTGGCCAATGCCAGCTCTGCCCGCTTTGGCGAAGACGCCGCCAAACCCGTGGCCCAGCCACTCTCCGGTTCGCTGAGCGTGATTTCCAAGGGTGTGCAGGCATTCACCGCGCGCCGCATTCAACAGCGTCTTGAAGACACTATCGAGATTCCGCCGCTGGCCACTACGGCGCAGAAAATCATCAAGCTGCGGGTTGATCCGGATGCCAGCACCGACGACGTGACCGGGGTGGTCGAAACCGATCCAGCCCTCGCGGCGCAGGTGGTGAGCTGGGCGGCTTCACCTTATTACGGCTCCGTGGGCAAGATCCGCTCTGTTGAAGATGCGATCGTGCGGGTGCTGGGGTTCGATCTGGTGATCAACCTGGCCCTGGGCCTGGCATTGGGCAAAACCCTCACCCTGCCCAAGGACAAGCCCCAGCACGCTACGCCCTATTGGCAGCAGTCGCTCTATACCGCGGCAGTAGTCGAAGGCCTTACCCGCGCCATGCCGCGTGCACAGCGGCCCGAGGCCGGGCTTACCTACCTGGGCGGCCTGTTGCACAACTTCGGCTACCTGCTGCTGGCGCACGTCTTCCCGCCGCATTTCTCGCTGGTGTGCCGCCACCTTGAGGTGAACCCCCACCTGCCTCACGCCTATGTCGAGCAACACTTGCTCGGGATAAGCCGTGAGCAGGTAGGTGCCTGGCTGATGAAGCACTGGGATATGCCAGATGAGCTGGTCACTGCGCTGCAGTACCAGAACGACGCCACCTATGATGGCGAGCACTCGGCTTATGCCAACCTTGTGTGCCTGGCGGTGCGCTTGCTGCGTGCCCGCGGCAAGGGCTTCGAGGTGGAGGAAGAGATCCCGGACGCCTTGCTGGAGCGGCTTGATATCACCCGCGAGAAAGCCAATGAGGTGGTTACCAAAGTGCTGGATGCCGAGCAGCTGCTACGTGAGCTCGCCCAGCAATTCGGTCAGGGCTAGGGTCCGGCAGCCGGGTTTCAGGTTCTGAAAGCAGGCCGCAACGCGCGGCCTGTCGATAAGCGTGCTGGCAGCTATGCCGGCTTAGCCGATGCTCTCGCGCAGCCCTTTGCCCGGCTTGAAAGCGACCGTGTTGCTGGCTCGGATTTTCACGGGTTCGCCCGTTTGCGGATTCTTGCCTGTGCGGGCGCCGCGGTGGCGTTTTTCGAAAGTCCCGAAGCCAACGAGGGTCACATTGCCCTTGTTCACAGCCTGGGTAATTTGCTCAAGTAATACGTTGAGGACGTGATTAGCCTGGTCCCGGGTGAGATCAGCCTTGTCGGCGATAGCCTGGGCGAGTTCAGGTTTGCGCATGAGTGATGCCTCTTTGCAGTTTTTTGTTTTTATGTCCGGCTGGGTAGGCCCGTGCCGAATGCGCACGTGGACCCCTATCCACGGCTGACTGGTCGAGAATGGCACGCCCAGCGCACCCGCGCCAGTGGTGCGAAGGGCTTTATTATGGGACTTCGAGCTGATTCCGACGGATCGGATGGCTTATCGGCCATCCACCGTCAGGGTTAACTGCGTTTCAAACGATCTCGATCATTTCGAAGTCGGTTTTGCCTACGCCGCAGTCCGGGCATAGCCAATCTTCAGGGACGTCTTCCCAGCGCGTACCAGGGGCCAGCCCCTCTTCCGGGCAACCGGCGACTTCGTCGTAAATGAAACCACACACCACACACTGCCACTTCTTCATTGAATGCCCTCATCGTTATGCTATTGCCCGGCATGCCAGGGCGCCCGGCCGTTCGTGCTAAGCTTCATGGCCTGCCAACCGCCATGCCTCGAAACCGTGCTACCTATTGCTCCGCTTTGCCCTCTCGCCTGGTCAAACGCCATCGAACCCGCCAATGCGCTGCTCGAAGACTGGCTGTTCGACGCCGGCTCGCTCACGCGCCGCCTTACCCGGCTTTCCGCTGACAGCTTCACGGTGGTTCCTGCCAGCGAAGGCTGGGCCGTGCTGCGGGAAGATGAATGTCTCGCCCTTGGCCTGCCACCCAATGCCATGGGCTGGGTACGGGAAGTCTACCTCAGCGGCCACGGTAGGCCATGGGTGTATGCACGCAGCGTGGCCGGGCAACAGGCGCTCAAGCAAGACGGTTTCCCTCTGCCGGCGCTGGGTTCGCGCTCACTCGGCGAGTTACTGTTCGTGAATGGCGGCTTTACCCGAGGCGCCATCGAAGCAGGCCGTTATCCGGCCGCCTGGTTGCCCATCGACGTCACCGGAGTGGCACCATGGGCCCGGCGGTCACGCTTCGACCGCGGCGCGCTGGGCATTCTCGTCACCGAAGTATTCCTGCCTGAATTCTGGGCCGCATTGCCCGGCTCCACGGAGGCTCCCTGATGTACCTGGCCCTGCTTCGTTCGCTGAACCGTGTTCATCCACGCGCCTGGGACTTCATCCAGCTCAGCCGAATGGACAAGCCCATCGGAATCTACCTGCTGCTATGGCCAACCTTGTGGGCGCTATGGATCGCCGGCCAGGGCAGCCCTTCGGCGAGCAATGTAGTCGTTTTCGTGGTGGGCGTGATTCTGATGCGAGCGGCTGGCTGCGTGATCAACGATTTTGCTGATCGCAAGGTCGATGGCCACGTCAGGCGTACGGAGCAGCGGCCTCTGGTGAGCGGCAAGGTCAGGGGGCGCGAAGCGATAGTGTTCTTTGCGGTGTTGCTGAGCCTCAGTTTTGCGCTGGTGCTCTGTACCAATGCCGCCACCGTGTGGTTGTCGGTGGGGGGGCTGGTGCTTGCGGCAAGCTACCCGTTCATGAAGCGCTACACCTACTACCCCCAGGTTGTACTGGGGGCCGCGTTTTCCTGGGGCATGCCCATGGCATTCACGGCTGAAACAGGCCATGTGCCTGCGGCCGCCTGGGGGCTTTATCTGGCAAACCTGTTGTGGACCGTCGGCTATGACACCTACTACGCCATGACGGACAGGGAAGATGACCTGCGGATAGGCGTCAAATCCACGGCCATCCTGTTCGGCAATTCGGATCGGTTGATCATCGGCATCCTTCAAGGGCTGGCTATCGTATGCCTGCTGCTTACCGGGGATCGCTTCGGGCTGGGCAGCTGGTTCCATGCCGGGCTCGCGGTTGCCGTCGGATGTTTTGTCTGGGAAGCCTGGCACACCCGCAAACGGGAGCGGATGGCCTGCTTCGAAGCCTTTCTACATAATCACTGGGCAGGTTTGGCTATCTTCGTCGGCATCGTGCTGGACTACGCCTTGCGCTAGCCCTGGTGGCCTTCAGCGGGGCATCTGAAGCACGCTAAAGCTTCAGCGCGGCACCCATAACTTGCTACCCTTCCACTGACTGTCATGTGACTGCAATATTTCCGTTATCTAATGCAGCGCACTATCCAGGACAGGCTCGAGGGTAAACCATGGTTGGCAAAAGCATTCTCATCGTCGACGACGAAGCTCCTATTCGCGAGATGATCGCCGTCGCGCTTGAAATGGCCGGCTATGACTGCCTCGAGGCCGAGAACAGCCAGCAGGCGCACGCAGTGATCGTGGACCGCAAGCCAGACCTCATCCTGCTGGACTGGATGCTTCCAGGTACCTCGGGGATCGAACTGGCGCGTCGGCTCAAGCGGGACGAACTGACCGCCGCTACGCCCATCATCATGCTCACCGCCAAGGGTGAGGAAGACAACAAGATCCAGGGCCTGGAAGTAGGAGCGGATGACTACATCACCAAGCCTTTCTCGCCACGTGAACTGGTAGCGCGCCTCAAGGCCGTGCTGCGCCGGGCGGGCGCCACTGACAGTGAAACGCCCATTGAAGTTGGTGGCCTGCTGCTCGACCCTATCGGACATCGAGTGACCATCGACGGCAAGCCAGCGGACATGGGGCCGACCGAATACCGCCTGTTGCAGTTCTTCATGACTCACCAGGAGCGCGCCTACACCCGCGGCCAGCTGCTTGATCAGGTGTGGGGCGGGAACGTGTATGTCGAAGAGCGTACGGTGGACGTGCATATCCGCCGGCTGCGCAAAGCCTTGGGCGAGGCCTACGAGAATCTGGTACAGACCGTGCGCGGAACGGGGTATCGGTTTTCCACCAAGGGCTGAGCCGCTCGGCATGCGAAAGGATTGATCGCTAATTGAACCGAAACTGGCACGGCGTTCTTCTGCGCCATTTGCTGCTGTTGATTGGCGCCTGCCTGATCCTGGGGCTGCTGACCGGCCACTACGGCCTGTGCCTGGCCGTAGGCCTGGGCGGCTATCTGGCCAACACCCTGCGCCACCTGCTGCGTCTTCAGCACTGGTTGCGCCATCAGCAGCCCGATGAACCTCCCCCCGAAAGCGACGGGTTATGGGGCGATGTGTTCGACAATATCTATAACCTCCAGCGCAAGGATAGCCGCGCGCGGGCACGGCTTCAGGGTGTGATAGACCGCGTTCAGGAGTCCACCGCAGCCTTGCGCGACGCCGTTATCATGTTGGACAGTGACGGCAACCTCGAATGGTGGAACCCGGCGGCCGATACATTGTTGGGCCTCAAAACCCCACAGGACGGCGGCCAGCCAATCACCAACCTGGTACGCCATCCACGGTTCAAGGAATACTTCGAGGCGGAGCAGTACGCCGAGCCGCTGGAGATGCCGTCGCCGCTGAACGACCGGCTGCGCCTGCAGTTCATGGTTACCCGCTACGGCAACAACGAACATCTGATGGTTGTGCGCGACGTGACCCGCATTCATCAGCTGGAGCAGATGCGCAAGGACTTCATCGCCAATGTCTCCCACGAACTGCGCACGCCGCTGACAGTGATCACCGGCTACCTGGAAACCTTGCTGGACAATGCCGGACACCTGAACCCGAGGTGGTTACGGGCGCTGCAGCAGATGCAGCAGCAAGGCAGCCGCATGCAGACACTGCTCAATGACCTGTTGCTGCTGGCCAAGCTCGAAGCCACGGACTACCCCTCCGATAGCTACCCGGTGGATGTGCGCGCCATGCTGCAAAGCATTGTCAACGATGCCACCGCCCTCTCCGGCGAACGCCATCATCAGGTGACGCTGGAAGCGCCTTCGGACCTGTGGATGAAGGGCAGTGAGCCAGAGTTGCGTAGTGCGTTCTCGAACCTTGTGTTCAATGGCGTGAAATACACCCCTGATAACGGCCGTGTGCATGTACGCTGGTGGCAGGACGAAACCGGACTGCACCTGAGCGTGCAGGATTCAGGTATCGGTATCGAGCCCAAGCATATCTCGCGGCTTACCGAACGGTTCTATCGCGTAGACTCCAGCCGCAGCTCGAGCACCGGTGGCACTGGCCTGGGCCTGGCTATCGTCAAACATGTACTGCTTCGCCACAAGGGTAGCCTGGACATCACAAGCATTCCGGGCAAGGGCAGTACGTTCACGTGCCACTTTGCGCAGGCACTGCGGGTGCCGTCCACGGCAGCCGACAGCACCTTTGCATAACCAGCTGGAAGAACCCTGCTACGGTTTGCTACTGGCCAATCGTGTTTCTACTCGCTAAATTGCTTCATTCGCGCCCCTGGATGGCGCTACCCCCTAACCAGCACGGATTTCACACGTCTCCCAATGGACCCTTCCCCTGCGTTATCGCTGTCTACCCTCTTTGCCGACTTTGGCATGATCCTCTTCGCGCTATTCCTGGTTCTGCTCAACGGTTTCTTCGTTGCCGCCGAGTTCGCCATGGTGAAATTGCGCTCCACACGCGTCGAATCCATCGCGGAAAGAGAAGGCTGGCGCGGCAAGATCCTGCGCACGGTGCATAGCCAGCTCGACGCCTACCTTTCGGCCTGTCAGTTGGGTATCACCCTCGCCTCGCTTGGCCTCGGCTGGGTGGGCGAGCCGGCGTTCGCGCACTTGCTCGAGCCCCTGCTGGCGGCGGTAGGCGTGCAATCGGCGGAAGTTATCAAGGGGGCGTCGTTCTTTACCGCGTTCTTCGTGATCTCGTACCTGCACATTGTGGTCGGTGAGCTCGCGCCCAAGTCCTGGGCCATTCGCAAGCCCGAATTGCTTTCGCTGTGGACAGCCGTCCCGCTGTATCTGTTCTATTGGGCCATGTACCCGGCTATCTGGCTATTGAACGCCAGCGCCAACGGCATTCTGAGGATTGCCGGCCAGGGTGAGCCCGGGCCCCATCACGAACACCACTACAGCCGCGAGGAGCTCAAGCTAATCCTTCACTCCAGCCGTGGCCAGGATCCGAGCGACCAAGGCATGCGCGTTCTGGCCTCCGCCGTCGAGATGGGCGAGCTGGAAGTAGTGGACTGGGCCAATTCCCGGGAAGACCTCATCGTGCTCGAACACGGGGCACCCCTGAAGGAAATCCTGGCAACGTTCAGGCGGCACAAATACAGCCGTTACCCTGTGTACGACAGTGAACGCGGCGAGTTCGTGGGCCTGTTGCACATCAAGGACCTGCTGCTGGAACTGGCGGCGCTGGATCACGTGCCCGCCTCGTTCAACCTCACCGAACTCACAAGGCCGCTGGAGCGTGTATCGCGGCACATGCCCCTGGCCGAGCTGCTGGAGCAGTTCCGTACCGGCGCCGCGCATTTTGCGTTGGTAGAGGAAGCGGACGGCAAAGTGATCGGTTACCTCACCATGGAGGACGTACTGGAAGTTCTGGTGGGCGATATCCAGGACGAGCACCGCAAGGCAGAGCGTGGTGTGCTGGCGTACCAGCCTGGCAAGCTGCTGGTGCGTGGCGATACGCCGCTGTTCAAGGTCGAGCGGCTGCTGGGCGTGGACCTGGACCACATCGAGGCGGAAACCCTGGCAGGGCTGGTGTATGACAGCCTGAAGCGGGTACCGGAGGATGAGGAAGTGATCGAGGTGGAAGGGCTGCGCATCATCATCAAGAAAATGAAGGGCCCCAAGATCGTGCTCGCCAAGGTGTTGAAGCTGACTTAACGGTTGCCCACCGCGAAATTCGGCAGGCTTTGCAATGGCCTGTCGAACTCGTACGGGATGGACTCCAGGCCCAGGCCGGTATTGCGCTGCACCACGAAATGCAAGTGCGGCCCGGTACTGTTGCCGGTATTTCCAGAGCGTGCCAGCGGCGAGCCTACGGCGACCTTGTCACCCTCGCGCACCACTACCGACCCTTGCATCAGGTGCAGGTAAACGCTCATGGTGCCGTCATCGTGCAACACCCGCACGAAATTGCCCGATGCCTCGGCGCCTCCCGCGCCCTGGCTGTTCTCTACCTTGATCACAGTACCCGCGCGGGCCGCCACGATGGGCGTGCCCTCCGGCATGGCGATGTCGATGGCGTAGCGCCCGCGTGGGCCTGTGTGGCTGAAGCGCCCGTTGGCGCCCTGGCTGATCCGGAAGGGGCCACCCAGCCATGGGAAGGGGTACCGGTACGCCCGGGGGCTGGTCGAAGGGTCACCCAAGGCGTAACGGAATTCCGGGCGCCCCGTGATCGGCTTGCCCACCTTGGCTGGTAAAACGGTTGCGAGGACCAGCGAGGACCGTGGCGGCACCGTCCGGGCAATACTGCGGGGCAAGGTGCCTGCGGCGTTGCCAATAGCGCCAAGGCGTAGCTCGACCTGCACCGGGGCGTACAGGTCGTTGCGGGCCTCATAGGTGACCTTGCCGTCGACGCGGCGAGTATCAAGGCGAACCTGCGCGGCCAGCGATTCCACCATGCGGTCCTGGAATACCAGCCGCTTGGCGCCCGGGGTAACGCGATCCGTGTAATTGACCACGCCATTGGCGTCGGTGAACTTGTAGATCGCCGAGGCGTGAACCTGGCCAACGGCACCCAGTAGCGGCACGCAGAGCAGCCAACCCAGTGCCGCTTTTCGCATGGGTCAGGCGCCTGGTACGAAGTGCTTCTGTACGGTGCCGCGGGCAATCAGCCGCGAGACGTAATCCAGCTTTTGCGCATCCTGGTCCACGAAGCGGAACGTAAGCTGCAGCCATTCGCTGTCTGGCTTGGGCTCCATGGCGACAACGGCGTGCAGGTACCCGTTGAGCCGGGCCACTTCGTTATCACCCTGCTCCAGATCGAGCACCGCTTGCTCCAACACCTGGGGCAACGTATCGGTACGCTTGACCACCACCAAGGCCTCCTTGAGGCTGAGGGCCTTGATCACGCAGGCCATGTTCCCGCCATTGGCCAAGCGTAGCTGGCCCTGCCCGCGCCCGCCCACGGACGCCGCCGCCGGGCGTGCCGCCGGGGTTGGTGCCGTTGCGGGCGCTGGCCGGGCTGCTGCAGCGGCGGCCGGTGCCGCTGCAGGAGCGCCTTCCGGCCGGTTGCTGGTAAGCGCCGCCAGCGAATCGTTGGCAAACGCCGAAGCATTCGGACGCGACCCGGGGCCGCTCATCAGGGCGTCCAGCTTGCCGGCCCGGTGAAGGGCTTTCTTTACCTTGGTGAGCAACTGCTCATTGGTGAACGGCTTGCCGACATAATCGGAAACACCTGCCTGGATCGCCTGGATAACGTTCTCTTTATCACCCCGGCTGGTCACCATGATGAAAGGAACTGTCTTGGTGCTCTCTTGCTCCCGGCACCAGGTGAGTAATTCCAGGCCGGTCATCTCGGGCATTTCCCAGTCGCAAAGGATCAGATCGAAGGGGTCCTTGGCCAACATCGCCTGAGCCTTGCGGCCGTTGACGGCATCCTCGATCTGCATGCCGGGAAAGGCATTGCGCAAACATTTTTTTACCAGATCGCGGATGAAAGGCGCGTCATCCACTACCAGAACACTGACCTTGGCCATTAAGGACTCCTGAAATTCATCCGGACAGCATAGCGTGCGCCACCGTGGCCACACCTACCCGGACCTCGCACCCGCCAGGCGGACGCCAAAAAATCTGCTGCCAGTATGAACGAAAACGCCCGGCAGAAGCCGGGCGTCGATACTCGGGCAAACCTACTTATCGTCAGCCCGTGGAGAAACATTAGCGCGTTCGGCGTTACGGCGAACCTCTTCTTTCATGCGTTCGAGCCCAAGGTGACGAACATCGGTGCCCTGAACCAGGTAGATCACCAGCTCGGCGATATTACGCGCATGGTCACCAATCCGTTCCAGCGAGCGCAGCGCCCAGATCACATTGAGCACCCGGGAGATGGAGCGCGGGTCTTCCATCATGTAGGTGACCAGCTCGCGCAGGGCAGTTTTGTATTCCCGGTCGATGGTCTTGTCGTACTGCGCCACGGACAGCGCCAGGTCTGCATCGAAGCGGGCGAACGCATCCAGCGCGTCACGCACCATTTTCAACACCTGGTCGCCAATGTGGCGCACTTCCACGTAGCCACGAGGCGACTCGCCTTCCTCGCACAGCTGAATAGCCCGCCTGGCGATCTTGGTGGACTCATCCCCGATGCGCTCCAGGTCGATCACCGACTTGGAAATACTGATGATCAGGCGTAGATCCGAGGCTGCAGGTTGGCGGCGGGCCAGAATGCGCAGGCATTCCTCGTCGATGTTGCGCTCCATCTGGTTGATTTCATCATCCAGGTCACGTACTTGCTGAGCGAGGCCGGAGTCGGCTTCGATGAGCGCGCTGACGGCATCGTTGACCTGCTTTTCCACAAGCCCACCCATGGCCAGCAAGTGGCTGCGCACTTCTTCCAACTCGGCATTGAACTGCTGTGAAATGTGATGATTCAGGCTCATTTTATCAATCATGGGTCAGGCTCCTGGATACCGGTGGTGGTTGGCGACAGCGTGGGTGCGTACGGGTGCGGCGGCTCGATCAGCCATAGCGACCGGTGATGTAGTCTTCGGTCTGCCTCTTCTTGGGGTTGGTAAACATGCGATCGGTGTCGCCGAACTCGACCAGCCTGCCCATGTGCATGAATGCGGTGTAATCCGATACGCGGGCAGCCTGTTGCATGTTGTGGGTCACGATCACAATGGTGAACCGGGTTTTGAGTTCGTAGATGAGTTCCTCCACCTTGAGCGTGGAAATCGGGTCGAGCGCCGAGCACGGTTCGTCGAGCAACAGCACCGCCGGTTCTACCGCAATGGTGCGCGCGATCACCAGGCGCTGCTGTTGGCCACCTGACAAGCCCAGCGCCGACTCATGCAGGCGGTCCTTCACCTCATCCCACAGTGCCGCGCCCCGCAGGGCCCACTCCACCGCATCGTCGAGCACGCGCTTCTTCTTCACGCCCTGGATACGCAGGCCATACACCACGTTCTCGTAGATGGTCTTGGGGAAGGGGTTGGGCTTCTGGAACACCATCCCCACCCGCCGACGAAGTTCGGCGACATCCAGGCCCCGGCGATAGATATCATCGCCGTACACCTTGACCGCGCCTTCCACCCGGCAATCATCCACCAGGTCGTTCATGCGATTGAACGTGCGCAACAGCGTTGACTTGCCGCAACCCGAAGGCCCGATGAAGGAAGTCACACGCCGCTGAGGAATGCTCAAGGCCACATCGAACAGGGCCTGCTGACGCCCGTAATACAGGTTGAGCCCGGCGACGTCGATGGCGACCTCTTCAGGCACCACGGTGAGGCCCGGCTTCTTGCGGCCCAGGGCGCCCATGTCTAGGCCCCGGCCGGGTGTGTGTTGCTGCATGCAGGCTCCATACGCTAGTGAACAGGACATCAGCGGGCTGGCCGCGCTTGAATCAGGTGTCGAGCGATCGGTATTTTTCTCGCAGATGGTTGCGGATCGCCACGGCCGACAGGTTCAGCAATGCAATCACCAGTACCAGCAACAAGGCGGTGGCGTATACCAGGGGCCGCGCGGCTTCGATGTTCGGGCTCTGGAACCCCACGTCATAGATGTGGAAGCCCAGGTGCATGATCTTCTGATCCAGGTGCAAGTAGGGATAGTTGCCGTCTACCGGCAAGGCAGGCGCCAGCTTTACTACACCTACCAGCATCAACGGCGCCACTTCCCCTGCGGCCCGCGCGATCGCCAGTATCAACCCCGTCATGATCGCGGGGCTGGCCATGGGAAGCACAATTTTCCAAAGGGTTTCGGCCTTTGTGGCGCCCAGCGCCAGCGAACCCTCCCGCAGGGAGCGAGGTATGCGCGCCAGGCCTTCTTCAGTGGCGACGATCACTACCGGCACCGCCAGCAACGCCAGCGTCAAGGAGGCCCACAGCAGCCCCGGCGTGCCCAGCGTGGGCGCCGGCAATGCCTCGCGGAACAACAACTGGTCCAGCGAGCCACCGAGCACATATACGAAAAAGCCCAGCCCGAACACGCCATAGACAATCGCCGGCACACCGGCGAGGTTGTTCACAGCAATCCGGATCAAGCGGGTCATCCACCCCTGGCGCGCGTACTCGCGCAGATAAACCGCGGCGAGTACCCCGAAAGGCGTAACTACAACAGCCATCAGCAGGGTCATCATCACCGTCCCGAAAATGGCCGGGAAAACGCCACCCTCGGTATTGGCCTCGCGGGGGCCAGTGCTGAGGAATTCCCACAGTTTGTCGACATACACCCGGGCTTTTTCCAAGGGGCCCATAGCGTTGGGGCGCCAGGCATGGAGCACATTGCCCAGATTGATCTCGAGTTCATGCCCCTGGGCATCGGCCATGGTGATGCTGTCCCGAGCGACGGCGCGTCGAAGCTCATCAAGGCGCGCTTCCAGGCCTTGGTAGCGGGCCGTCAGTGCACTGCGTTCCGCTGCCAGGTCTGCCTGGCTGGCTGCGTCCAGGCGCCCGTCCAATTCCAGCTTGCGCGCCTCAAGCCGTAGCTGCTCCAGCGCATGGTTGATCCCGCCGACGTCGCCTTGCTCTATATGTTCCAACTGCTCGCTTATAGCAGCCGCCCTGGCAAGGCGCGATTGCAGTTGGCTCCACGCCTCTGGCCCCTCGGCCACCACGCGGCCGCCTTCCTTCACGTTTAGCAGGTGGCCGTAGAAATTCCCCCACTCCCGCCGTTCCAGCACCACCGCCTCGGCGGGATAGGTACGCTGGGTCAGCCACTGCCCCACCACCCAATTGAAATCGCTGGCACCCAGGTCCCGGTTGCCCGACTTGAGCAGCACGCGGGTGATCAGGGTTGCACCACCCTCGGCCAGAGGCAATCCAGCCTCGCGCAGGCGCGGTAGAGGCGCCTGTTCCTCTTGTACGATTTCCCCCATCACGCTGACGGGGGGCTGGCCGGGTACTTCGTAGGTAGCCTGCACGATATCGGCAGGCCAGAAGTGGCCCAGCCCCCGGACCGCAATCAAGGCCAGCAAGCCGATGGTCATGATGACTGCCACAGAAACCGCCCCAGCGCTGAGCCACACGCCTGGCGCGCCGCTGCGTAGCCAGCCTATCGGGGTAACTGTGTGTACCGTCGTGTTCGCGCTCATAGGGAGGAGTACTGCCTGCGCAACCGCTGGCGGATCAGCTCCGCCAGCGTGTTCATGACGAAGGTGAACAGCAACAGCACCAGGGCCGCAAGGAACAACACACGATAGTGGCTGCTGCCTACTTCGGATTCCGGCATCTCGATCGCTACGTTGGCTGCCAGCGTGCGCATGCCTTCGAACAAGTTCATGTCCATGATGGGCGTGTTGCCGGTGGCCATGAGCACAATCATGGTTTCACCTACCGCACGCCCCATGCCGATCATCAGCGCGGAAAATATCCCGGGGCTGGCGGTCAGCAGCACCACCCGCACCAGGGTTTGCCAAGGCGTGGCGCCCAGTGCCAGCGAGCCGAAACTGAGGCTGCGCGGTACGCTGAACACGGCGTCTTCGGCAATGGAATAAATGTTGGGGATGACCGCAAAGCCCATGGCGATACCTACCACCAAGGCATTGCGCTGGTCGAAGTCGATGCCAAGGTCCAGGCTCAGCCACTGCCGCATATCGCCATTGAACAAGCACTGCTCAAGCCAGGGGCTGAGGTACAGCGAGCTGCCTCCCAGCAGCAATATCACCGGTATCAGCAAGGCGCTTTCCCACCCTTCGGGCACCTTGAGCCTGACGTCGGCCGGCAGCCGGCTCCATAGCAGCCCGAACAGGAGTATCCCCAGCGGGGTAATCAGGAGCAGGCTGAAGACGCCAGGCAGGTGACTTTCCAAAAACGGTGCCAGGAACAGGCCGGCGAAAAAGCCCAGGATGACGGTGGGCAGGGCCTCCATCAGTTCGATCACCGGCTTGACCTTGCGGCGCATCGCCGGTGCCATGAAGTAGGCGGTATAAATGGCAGCGGCCACCGCCAGCGGCGCCGCCAGCAGCATCGCGTAGAACGCAGCCTTGAAGGTGCCGAAAGCGAGGGGCGCCAGGCTCAGCTTGGGCTCGAAATCCGAGTTCGATGCGGTGGATTGCCATACATAGTCGGGGCTGTCGTAATGCTCGTACCACACCTTGTCCCACAGCGCGCTCCAGGACACCTCCGGGTGCGGATTATCGAGCGTGAACCTGAAGAGTTGGCCGTTCGTTTCGAGCATCAGGCGGTTCGCGCGGGGAGAAAGCGCCAGCACGCCACTGGCAGGCGCCACCTGGCGCACAAGGAGCGTACGGTGCGATGTGCTATGGAAAACCCCCAGTCGGCCTGTTTCATCGAGCGCTACGAAACCCTTGCGCCGCTGCTCGGTACGAATACGACTGATCGGGGCGTTGCCCAGTTGAAAGTCGCGAATATGGCTCAGGCGGGCCTCCCCGTCTGCGCCCCGGGTCATGAACCACTGCCCCAGGCCGCCAGTCGAGCTGCCGATAAGCAGCGATACGCCCCCTACCAGCTGAGCACTGGCGGTTATCCTGGCTTCGGCACTTTCCAGAAGCTTGTAGCGGCCATTGAGCGTGCGGCTTTGCAAATCGAAGACATCGGCATAGGCGCGACCGTTGATCACGTACAACCAACGCTGAGCGGGGTCGAGGTAAATCGCCTGAACCGATTCGGTCAGCTGCGGCAATGGGATGCGCGCTTGTATCGGTGTGCCGCCGGGCTGCTCGCTCAGTGACAAAACCGCCAAGGTAGTGCCATCGGTGCCGGCGAGCATCGCGCCAGTATCGCTTGTGCTCAGGCTGATATGCCGCACAGGCGATGCATGCTCATCCAATGTAATGGGCACGGGCCCATAGGGGTATTCCACCGCAGGGGTAATGGTTTTTTGATCCTCGGGCCAGGCTGTCTGGTACAGGTGCCGGAACACGAGCGCCTGACCGTTGGAAAGGCCTACCGCTACCAACCCCTTGCCGGGCTGATCCTGGGCGACTGCGGTGATGCGGGTACCCACCGGCAAGGGCAGCGCCACCTTCCCAAGCACGGCGCCATCCACCGCACTGAAAAACACCGCCGCGCCTTCTTCTGAAAGCCGCATTGCCACGCGGTTCTGCTCTTCCAATGTCAGCAGAACGGGCCGCCCGGCCGTGGACAGCCATGCAGGCGTCAGCGGATCCTTCACGGTCAGTGTGGCGCCTTTGAACAAGGGCGCAACGACATAAGCCAGATAGAAGAAGATCAGGGTAATGGCGGCCAGCACGCCCAGGCCACCGATCCAGACGTAACCACGGGTAAAACGATCGACGAACGCACGCAGCCGGCGATGGCGTTGCATGGCTGGCGTATTGAAATCGATGCGCGCCGGAGGCGTGCCAGGGTTTGCCTTGCTTACAGCCGGATCATTCATCCGCACACCCTAGCGGCGATATATGACAGAAACGTGACATCACGGTGACAGCATTGCCACAGCCTGATCGTGCTTTGCACGGCAATAATGACCACCGCTACCTCAATGTGTGGGTTAGTGGGCACCATCGCCCAAGCCAACGCTTGCCAACGCTTGCGCTGCGACAGTCGCAGGCAAGGGGATATAACCGTCCCGTGCCACCAGCTGCTGGCCACTCTGGGACAATATCAACTTCAGGAACTCCCCTTCCAGCGGTGGTAACCCTCGGTTGGGTGGCTTGTTCACGTACACGTACAAGTAACGCGCCAGCGGGTAGCTTCCGTTGATGGCATTGGCTTCAGTGTCCTCTACAAAGGGGCCACCGTCTGCCAAGGCCAATGGCACGGTACGCACACTCGCGGTTTTATAGCCGAACCCCGAATAGCCGATGCCGTTGAGCGAACTACTGATCGCTTGCACCACCGATGCCGACCCCGGCTGTTCATTGACACCTGGTTTGAAATCGCCCTTGCACAGGGCCCGCTCCTTGAAATACCCGTACGTACCGGAAACCGAGTTACGCCCGAACAGCTGCAGAGGCTGGTTCATGAGGGTGCCGGTTTCGCCGAGATCACCCCAACGGCGCGCATCGCCACGCGCGCCGCATAGGCGAGTGGACGAGAAGATGGCATCCAACTGGGCCAGCGTAAGGCCCTTGATCGGGTTGTCCTTGTGCACGAACACGGCCAACGCGTCGATAGCCACCGCAACCGCGGTTGGTTTGTAGCCGTATTTCTGTTCGAAGGCCTGTAGCTCCACGTCTTTCATCCGGCGGCTCATCGGGCCGAGGTTGGCGGTACCTTCGGTGAGCGCAGGCGGCGCGGTCGAAGAACCCGCCGCCTGAATCTGCACATTCACGCTGGGGTAAGTGCGCCTGAACGCTTCTGCCCACAGGGCCATGAGGTTTGCCAACGTATCAGAGCCTACGCTGGTGAGGTTTCCGGAGACGCCCGCAGCCTTGTCATAGTTCGCAAGGCCGGGATCAACCGTGAGGGGGCCAGGTGCTGGCGGTTCCGCCGCGCCTGCAAAGGCCGCAGCCAACGGCGCAGCCAACGGCGCAGCCAACAGGCAGATCATCACCGAAAGGCGCGGGAAGATCATAGGAATGCTCCGAGCGGCAGGACGCACGCGATCAAAGGCCGCCGTTGCAGGCAAAGGGCAGAGTGTAATTCCCAATTGTTACAGCCTGATGACCGGCCGCCCTGCCCCGCGGCCGTCCTCGGTTCATCGCCGGCGGGCGAGCAGATAGAGCCCTACCACAAAGCCCAATACACACAGCCCGGCCACGTACCACGAAGCGCCCATAGGGTTGTATTTGACCATCATCGAGACAGCCAAGGGCGTAAGCCCGCCAAATATTGCATAGGCCAGGTTGTAGGAGAACGACAGGCCGGTAAAGCGCACCACGGCCGGGAATGCTTTTACCATGACATAAGGCACGGCGCCGATCACCCCTACACACAGGCCGGTTACGGCATAGAGCGGGAACAGCCAATCGGGGTGAGCCTGCAGGCTGTGATAAAGCGTCCAGGACGTTACGCCCAGCGCAACGCTGCCTACGCTGAATACCTTACCCCCGCCAAAGCGATCGGCCAGTGTGCCTGCCAGGATGCAGCCCAGGCTCAGGAACACGATTGCCAGGCTGTTGGCCTGCAAGGCTATCTTTGCCGGGAAGCCGTAGATTTTCTGCAGCAAGGTGGGGGTCATCAGGATTACCACCACGATCGCCGCCGACAACATCCAGGTCAGCAACATGGAAAGGACCACCGCGCCCCGGTGATCACGCAACACCGCTTGCAGGGGAAGCTCGGCCGCCAACGCTTTGCGCTGCTGCAGCTCGGCGAATACCGGGGTTTCGTGCAGCCAGCGGCGAAGGTAGACCGAGAACAGGCCGAACACCCCACCCAGGATAAATGGAATTCGCCAGGCGTAGGCAGCCACTTCTTCGGGCGCGAACAAGCTGTTGATCAGCGTGGCCACAAGCGAGCCCAGAAGGATACCTGTGGTCAGCCCGCAGGTAAGGGTGCCGCAGGCATAGCCGATGTTGCGTGCCGGCACATGCTCGGATACGAATACCCAGGCTCCGGGTACCTCACCGCCAATGGCCGCGCCCTGGATCACCCGCAATATCAGCAGCAGTACGGGGGCAGCAATGCCGATCTGGGCGTAGGTGGGCAGCAAGCCCATGCACAGGGTGGGAACCGCCATCATGAAGATGCTCAGGGTGAACATCTTCTTGCGCCCCAGCAGGTCGCCAAAGTGCGCCATTACGATACCGCCCAATGGGCGGGCAAGGTAGCCAGCGGCGAAAATCCCGAAGGACTGCACCTGTTTCAGCCATTCCGGCATGTCGGCGGGGAAAAACAGCTCTCCCACCACCGCCGCGAAGAACACGAAAATGACGAAATCGTAGAATTCCAGCGCGCCGCCAAGGGCCGACAGCGATAAGGTCTTGTAATCATTACGGTTCAGCGGGCGCGTTGACGGCGCGGCGCTGGATGGCGCGGTGCTCATGTGTGCATTCTCTTATTGATCGCGTTCGGCAGCAGGCTCCGCCAGAGCAGGCGTCGGCGGGTGTAGGAAGATAGCAAATTGCTTGATAAAGCACATATATCTGTGTTTGAACGGTTATGCACAAGCAGATGGCTCTATATACTGGGCCGCAATGGCTGTCACCTTTTATGAGCCATCATTTCGAAGTCATGGGTCCGAGGCCCCCGGCATGATTGAACTCGAACAAGAAGATCCTATTCCGCAAGGCGACCTCGCCTTGCAGATCACCGCGCTCCCACGGGAAACCAACGGCTTCGGCGATATATTCGGCGGGTGGCTGGTGGCCCAGATGGACCTGGCCGGTACCGCCATGGCCAGCAAGGTCGCTGGTGGGCGTGTGGCGACCGTGGCCATCGACCGCATGGCTTTTCTGGTTCCGGTAGCCGTCGGCGCACAGTTGTCCTTCTATACGCAAACGCTGGAAATCGGCCGTAGCTCGATCCAGATGATGGTTGAGGTATGGAGCGACGACCCGCTGTCCAGCGAGTGGCGCAAGGTAACCGAGGCGGTGTTCGTGTTCGTGGCCATCGATGGCAGCGGCCGCACCCGCAGCGTTCCACCCCGGCGTTAAACTTGCCACCGGCGGCGCGGTCAACGCCACACTCCCACTGTATCGAGGAAGCGATATGTCGACCCCCACGCTGGAAAAGCTCAAGCAGGGCGAACTGGATATCTGGCGCGTGAAAACCGCCCACGCGGAGCTGCTGGTGGCCGAGCAAGGCGCGCAGGTATTGAGTTATGGCCGGACGGGCGAGCAGCCGCTGATCTGGCTCAATGACCACGCCGATTTCAAGCAAGGCAAGGCCATCCGCGCAGGCGTGCCGGTGTGTTGGCCCTGGTTCGGCAATCTGGCCCGCAACCCTGAACCTATCCAGCGCATGCGCGAGGCTACCGACCCCGCCACGGCGCACGGCCTTGTACGCACACTGAAGTGGAGCCTGGCCGAGCCAGTCATCGAGGGTGACAAGGTGAGCCTGACGTTCACCCTGCCCGAGGCCGACGGCCAGCTTCCCGGCTGGCCCCACGCAGCACGCCTCGAGCTGAAAATCGAGCTGGCCGACACCCTGACGCTTTCACTTGCCACGCTCAACCTTGGGGTAGAACCCCTGCACCTGAGCCAGGCCTTGCACACCTACTTCGCCGTCAGCGATGTGCGCCAGGTAGCCGTGGAAGAAGTGGCGGGGCTGGAATACATCGAAACCCTCGAAGACTGGGCGCGCCGTAACCAGAACGGTCGGCTGGAAGTGACTGGCGAGACCGACCGCATCTACCTTCAAACACCGCCGCGGTTGACCATCGCCGACAGTGAATGGAAGCGGCGCATCCTGATCGATACCCAGGGTTCGGCGAGCGCGGTGATCTGGAACCCCTGGATCGAGCGTGCCGCCGCCCTTCCGGATATGGCCAACGACGGCTGGCAGCGCATGTTCTGCATCGAAACGGCCAACGTGATGGCAGATGCCAAGGTACTCGGCCCTGGCGAATCCCATACCTTGGCAGTGACCATTTCCAGCGAAGCGCTGTAACGTTCCAATGCCGCGCCCCGGCTCCGGGGTGCGGATCTACAGATCGTTGTCTTCTACTACCCGCACCTTGCTGGCGTCCATCGCGTAGGCGGCGTCGGCGAGGTCGTTGCTCACCTGTTCAATCTTGAGCGTACCGATCGCCCACAACGGGGTGTAGATGTCGCTCAACTTCAAACCCTTGGGGTAGCGGATAAGAATCAACTGATTGGGCGGTGGCGGCGGTACGTGGATACACGCACCCGGGTAGGGCACCAGAAAGAACAGCGTGCTGCGGCCCTTGGCATCGGTTTCCAAGGGAACCGGATAACCACCGATTCGAATGGTCTTGCCATCCATTGCCGGCACGGTCTTGGTGGAATACATCACCGCGGGCAGCCCCTTGGGGTTCTTCAGCCCACCTTTGCCGGTGAAGGAGCCGGAAGCTTCCGGGGTGTTGTGGTCGATTTCCGGCATGTCCTCCAGGGCTTTCTGGTCGGACTTCGGCATCAGGGCCAACCAGTCCGTTTCCGGTGGCTCTCCCCAGGCCAGGGTGCAGAACGACAACAAGCAGGCAAGCAGTACAACGCGCATCAACGATGAGTCTCCAGAAACGGGGGCGAATTTCAGCCCCCGTTTCCGAGGGATCAATCCTTTTTGATCATGCCGTAGATCACCAGCAGAATGATCGCGCCAACCAGTGCGCCGAGGAAACCTGCCCCTTCGCCTGCCTGATAGATGCCCAGTGCCTGCCCGCCGTAGGTGGCAGCCAACGAACCGCCAATGCCGAGCAGGATGGTCATGATCCAGCCCATGCTGTCATTGCCGGGTTTCAGAAAGCGCGCCAGCAAGCCAACGATCAAGCCGATTACGATGGTTCCGATAATGCCCATTAAGTATCCCTCTCGGTAACAGGGCCGGCTGTGTGGCAACCGGCGTCTTGCAATGAGAGGGCGAGGCGCCACGGAGGTTCCGCTTCGGTATGCGCTTCGGACCCGCTACGGCACCGGTACGGCCCCCACTACAGTCAATCGGCGACAAGGGCCTGCACGTTGGCGATGCCTTGACGCAGAGCAGCGGCATCAGCGCAGCGAACAGTCGCGTGCCCTACCTTGCGCCCAGGCTTGAACGCCTTGCCATAGTGATGCAGATGGCAACCGTCGATGGCAATCACCTGTTCCACGGGCGGCACTTCGCCGATGAAATTGAGCATCGCGCTTTCACCAACCTTGGCGGTAGACCCCAATGGCAAGCCGGCAATCGCCCGCAGGTGATTCTCGAACTGGCTGCATTCCGCGCCTTCGATGGTCCAATGGCCGGAGTTGTGCACCCGAGGCGCAATCTCGTTGGCCTTCAGCCCGCCATCCACTTCGAAGAACTCGAAGGCAAGCACACCCACGTAATCGAGCTTTTCCAGCACGCGCCCGACGTAGTCTTCGGCCAGTGCCTGCAACGGGTGGCTGCTGCTGGCAATCGAAAGTTTCAGGATGCCCGCTTCGTGGGTGTTGTGGGCCAGAGGGTAGAAGCGCGTTTCACCGTCCCGGGCGCGCACCGCTACCAGCGATACTTCCCCGCTAAAAGGCACAAAACCTTCAAGCAGGCAGGGCACGCTACCAAGCTCGGCAAACGTGCCCGCCACATCGGCGGCGCTGCGCAGCACCTTCTGGCCCTTGCCGTCATAGCCCAGGGTGCGGGTTTTCAATACCGCAGGCAGGCCGATGCTGGCGACTGCCGCGTCCAGGTCCGCCTGGGATTGAATATCGGCGAAATCGGGCGTGGGTATACCCAGCTCCCGGAACAGGCTTTTTTCGAACCAGCGGTCGCGGGCAATGCGCAGGGCTTGAGCACTGGGATACACCGGAACGAAGCCCGAAAGGAAATCGACGGTTTCTGCCGGAACGCTTTCGAACTCGAAAGTGACCAGATCTACCGCCTCGGCCAACTGGCGCAGGTGCTGCTCGCTGGAATACCCCGCAAGCACATGCTCGCCCAGCTCGGCGGCACAGGCGTCAGGCGCCGGATCGAGAAAGCTGAAGCGCATGCCCAGCGGCGCCCCCGCCAAGGCAAGCATCCGGCCCAGCTGGCCGCCACCGATAACACCGATTTTCATGGTCAGGCCTCGCGCGGGTCCGGGTTGTCCAGCACAGTCGTGGTTTGCTCGGTGCGGAAGCGCACCAGCGCATCGTGAAATTGCGGGTATTTGCCACCCAGGATGCTAGCAGCCAGCAACGCGGCGTTGATCGCCCCGGCCTTGCCGATGGCCAACGTTGCCACTGGAACGCCAGCGGGCATTTGCACGATGGACAGCAGTGAATCCACGCCCGAAAGCATCGACGACTGAACCGGCACGCCCAGCACCGGGAGGTGGGTTTTGGCTGCACACATGCCTGGCAGATGAGCAGCACCGCCAGCACCGGCGATGATCACTTCCAGGCCTCGCCCTTCGGCTTCGTCCGCGTACTGGAACAGCAGGTCGGGCGTGCGGTGAGCGGAAACCACCTTCACCTCGTAGGGGATACCGAGCTTTTCCAGCATGTCGGCGGTGTGGCTAAGGGTGGACCAATCGGACTTCGAGCCCATGATCACGCCAACCAGTGCACTCATCGTCGAGCCTCTTCATTTCGGGCGCCTGTGGCGCGACAGAAAACAACAAGCCACGCGGCAAAGCGGCGTGGCTTGACTTGGGTCGAAAGCCGGATCACCCACCGGCCAGAGGCCGCGCAGTATACCTCAACAGTCGGCGAAAGGGCGCAATTGTGACCGCCCCTGTGCCGACGGCCCGATGCATGTTTCGCACTGTGAGGAAGGAACATCCCCCACGTAATGGTCGCTGCTACAGCCTCCCGCTACCTTCGCCCACTTTGGTCAGATGGGCCCGGGCATAGACGCCCTTTGTCGAAGGAAGGATCCCATGCAAAAAACCATTTACGCTGTACGCTGCCAGCACCCTTGGCGCCCTCGCGGGCCTTGTGCTCTATAACCCCGCCGCTTTTGCCCAAGCTCTGCCGATCCGTCTGAATGTGGCTGTGCACGATGATGTACCTGCCTCGCAGCGAGGATCTGGAGGCCAGGTACCTCAAGCCATGGGTAAAGGAAATGGAAAGGTTTTGCGGCCGTAAAGTCGAGCTGCGCCTCAACGAAAACGTCGCGGGTATTTCGAACGCGGATTACCGTGTGGCGGATCGAAAACCACTCTGGGATCTGCTACTTCACCATAATGCTCAGGTTTGGGGGCAAGACAACAGCGACTGGAACTACCGGCTGGACAAGACCCTGCTACTGGTTCCAGGAAGCATTCCGGCGCAGGGTCCGGAACAAAGCGAAGTGCTCGGCGAGGGCCTGATACGCAATAGCGCGGGTTGGGCCTCACTGAAAACCTTCGCTGCCGCCGGTCACGAGCTAGGCCACATGTTCGGGGCCACCCACGAAGGCGCCGAAGTGTTGTTCAACGGATGGTTCTGCGAAACCTATACCCACCCGTACAGGCAAGCACTGCGCTCGAACTGCTATCGCTACAGTGACCGTAATCGAGAGGCCATCAATGCCTATCTGTCCGTAGCACCTTGAGGCTTAGCCCCGCTGGCCCGGCGCTTCAAGCTTGCGCCATAGCAACCGCACACTGGCCTTGCGCACAAGTGAGCAACGATAGAGCCTGATCTCAAGTGGAATGTGCCAGGGCGGCGCCCCGCACACCACCAACTCGCCGCGGTTGAGCTCTGCAGTTACGCTCAACCGCGGGACCCACGCCACCCCCAGCCCCTGCAGCGCCATGGCTTTGAGGCTATCCGCCATGGCGGTTTCGTATACCGTGGTGTAACGCAAGCCACGCTGTCGCAGCAACGCATTCACTGACCGCCCGAGGAAAGCGCCAGCCCCATAGGCAAGCAAAGGAACGCTGGCGCCGCTGTCCAGGTTGTACAGCGCGCTGCCGTCGGCCGCCGCTGAACACACTGGCAGCATTTCCGTAGCGCCCAGGTGCAGCGAGGGGAAGATCTCCGGGTCCATCTGCAACGTCGCTTCAGGGTCATAGAACGCTAGCATGATGTCGCAACCGCCTTCGCGCAGCGCATGGATAGCATCGCCCACGTTGGTTGCCACCAGCCGTGTAGCCATCGGCAGGCCTTCGTTACGCAGCCGCGCGATCCAGCCTGGAAAGAAGCCCAGCGCGAGCGAGTGGGCTGCGGCTACCTGCACAACTTCGCCCGGGCCGCCCTCCAGATGGTGAAGGTGACGCAATACCTCGGCCACCTGGTCAACCACATTGCGCGCGGTCACCAGAAACAGCTGGCCGGCCTCTGTCAACTCGATAGGGGTTTTGGCGCGGTTAACCAGGGTAAGGCCCAACGCTGCTTCGAGGCTACGAATGCGCCGGCTGAATGCCGGCTGGGTGACGAACCGCCGCTCCGCCGCTTGCGAAAAGCTACGGGTAGCGGCCAGGGCGCTGAGGTCTTCAAGCCATTTGGTTTCAAGGTTCATCAAAGAGCCTTCCGTTCAGCAAGGGGACACGCTCGGGAGCGACCATTCGTCACACCCATCGTTATGCCGTTTGTGCATGGGGCAGCGCGCAACAGCATTGGCGGCATTATCGCCTCAAAGCGCAGTATTAGCAGCATTCCGGTGCTTACCGGGTTCACTCAGAGCTAACCGCTATCATGTCCTCCGCTGCATCTTCGCGCATCGAAAAAGACCTCCTCGGCACCCTCGAAGTCCCCGCTGATGCTTATTTCGGCATCCAGACCCTGCGCGCCGTCAACAACTTCCGGCTTTCCGGCGTGCCACTGTCGCACTACCCCAAGCTTGTCGTTGCGCTGGCGATGGTCAAGCAGGCTGCCGCCGACGCCAACCGTGAACTTGGCCACCTCAGCAACAGCAAGCATGCGGCGATCAGCGAAGCCTGTGCGCGGATTATCCGCGGCGATTTCCACGACCAGTTCGTGGTAGACATGATCCAGGGCGGCGCCGGCACCTCTACCAACATGAATGCCAACGAGGTGATCGCCAACATTGGCCTGGAGGCCATGGGCAAGCAGAAGGGTGAATACCAGTACCTGCACCCCAACAACGACGTGAACATGGCGCAGTCGACCAACGACGCCTACCCCACGGCCATCCGCCTGGGCCTGCTGCTAGGCCACGACGCCCTGCTTGCCAGCCTCGATAGCCTGATCCAGGCCTTCGCCGCAAAAGGCGCGGAGTTCGCTCATGTGCTGAAGATGGGCCGTACGCAGTTGCAGGACGCTGTGCCCATGACCCTGGGCCAGGAGTTCAAAGCGTTCGCCACCACCTTGGGCGAAGACCTGCAACGCCTGCGCAGCCTCGCGCCGGAACTGCTCACCGAAGTGAACCTGGGCGGTACCGCCATCGGCACCGGGATCAACGCCGACCCGCGCTATCAGCACCTCGCGGTGGCTCGCCTGGCAACCATCAGCGGCCAGCCATTGGTACCTGCGGCCGACCTGATCGAAGCCACCTCCGACATGGGCGCGTTCGTGCTGTTCTCGGGCATGCTCAAGCGCACCGCGGTCAAGCTGTCGAAGATCTGTAACGACCTGCGCCTGCTGTCCAGCGGCCCACGCACCGGCATCAACGAAATCAACCTCCCGGCCCGTCAGCCCGGCAGCTCCATCATGCCCGGCAAGGTCAACCCGGTTATCCCCGAAGCCGTGAACATGGTGGCCTTCGAGATCATGGGCAACGACCTGGCCCTGACCATCGCCGCGGAAGGCGGCCAGTTGCAGCTCAACGTGATGGAGCCGCTGATCGCCTACAAGATCTTCGACTCGATCCGCACCCTGCAGCGCGCCATGGACATGCTGCGCGAGCACTGCGTCGTGGGCATCACGGCCAACGAACAGCGCTGCCGTGAACTGGTGGAGCACTCGATTGGGCTGGTAACGGCACTCAACCCTTACATCGGTTATGAAAACGCCACGCGTATCGCCCGCATTGCGCTGGAAACCGGCCGCGGTGTACTGGAACTGGTTCGCGAGGAAGCCTTGCTCGACGACGCCATGCTCGCCGACATCCTGCGCCCGGAAAACATGATCGCGCCGCGGCTGGTGCCGCTGAAAGCCTGATTACACACCGCATCACCAGGCTGAGGGACTAGACACCTCTCACCTTTTGCGAGCCCCGAAACGGGGCTCTTTTTTTGCCCGTTTTTCAGGCTTTTGCCTATGTTTTCAATGCCCGAACGTCAGCTTTGCACCAAGGCTGGGCAGACGATCACGCTATTGGCGGGTATAGTGCGCCCCTTTTTCGTCGGTGTGGCGTTTCGCTACCCGGCTGCCAACACGAGGAAACAATATGCTCGGGGTCCTTAATGACTTCCTGTCCGGCAAAGTGCTGATCGTGCTGATCGTCGGGCTGGGCGGCTACTTCACACTACGTTCGCGCTTCGTTCAGTTGCGCCATTTTCCCCATATGTTCAGCGTATTCGCTGACAGCCTGCGCAGCAGCTCCAGCCAACTCAGCTCTTTCCAGGCGCTGATGCTCAGCCTTGCCGGCCGGGTAGGCGCCGGCAACATCGCTGGCGTGGGCGTGGCGGTTACGCTGGGTGGCCCCGGCGCGGTGTTCTGGATGTGGGTAACGGCGCTGGTGGGCATGGCCAGCAGCTTCTTCGAATGCTCCCTCGCCCAGCTGTACAAGCGTTGCGACGACGAAGGCCAATACCGCGGCGGCCCGTCCTTTTATATCCAGCATGGGCTGGGCAAGCGCTGGCTGGGCATGGTCATGGCCGCGCTGTTACTGCTCACCTTCGGCTTCGCCTTCAATGGCTTGCAGTCTCACGCGGTCACCACCTCACTCAACGATGCCTTTGGCTTTGACGTGAAGTACTCCGGGCTGGCGCTGGCCGTGCTGATGGGCCTGGTATTCGTGGGCGGCATCAAGCGTATCGCCAAGGTCGCGGACCTTTTGGTGCCAGTGAAAACCCTGGCCTACATTGCCGTAACCGTTTACGTGATCGTGCTGCAATTCGATCAGGTGCCGCTCATGCTCGCGACCATCGTGAAGAGCGCGCTGGGTATCGATCAGGTGTTTGGCGGGCTGGTGGGCAGCGCGATCGTGCTGGGCGTAAAACGCGGTGTATTCGCCAACGAAGCCGGCCTTGGCAGCGCCCCCAACGTGGCTGCCGTGGCTGAAGTGCGCCACCCGGTTGCGCAGGGTGTAGTGCAGGCCTTCAGCGTGTTCCTCGACACCTTCGTGATCTGCACCTGCACGGCTTTGCTCATTCTGCTGTCCGGGGTGTACGGCACTGCATTCGACGGCAACGGTATCGTGCTGGCGCAGGACTCGCTGGCGGCAGTGGTAGGTCCCTGGGGCAAGGTATTCATCAGCGTAGCCCTGGCGTTGTTCGTGTTCACGTCGATGCTTTACAACTACTACCTGGGTGAGAACAACCTGCGCTTCCTGGGCGGCGGCAAGAAGATGATCTTCGTTTACCGCGTGATCGTGCTCGCCCTGGTGGTATGGGGCGCAATCGAAAACCTGGAAACGGTATTCGCCTTTGCCGACCTCACCATGACGCTGTTGGCGTTGGTGAACCTTACTGCCTTGTTCCTGCTGTTCAAGGTTGGCCTGCGCTTGCTGCGTGACTACGATGCACAACGCGCCGCCGGTATAAAAACGCCGGTGTTCGATGCGCGCCAGTACGCCGACCTTGACCTGGACACACGCGCCTGGCCCGTGACCAGCCAACCACACGAGACCAACCGGAGCTGACCCATGAGCCCTGCCCAGCCTGCTTCCCACATTCGCGTGCTCTATACCGGCGGTACCATCGGTATGCAGGCCACGGCCATCGGCCTGGCGCCTGCGGGCGGCTTCGAGGCACGGATGCAGGCTCGGCTGGACGCGTCCGGGCTGCAGACTGCGGCCTGGTCGTTCCAGGAAATGCAGCCGCTGATCGACAGCGCCAATATGTCCCCTGCTTACTGGCAACAGCTGCGAGAGGCAATTCGCCAAGCCGTGGACAGCGACGGCTGCGACGCCGTGCTGGTGCTGCATGGCACCGACACGTTGGCGTACAGCGCAGCGGCCTTGAGCTTTCAGCTGATCGGCTTGCCGGCGCCGGTTGTGTTCACAGGCTCGATGCTGCCTGCTGGCGTGGCCGACAGCGACGCCTGGGAAAACCTGGAAGGTGCTCTCGGCCTGTTGACCCAAGGCATGGAGCCTGGGGTATGGCTGCACTTCCATGGCCAGTCGATGCTCCCGACGCGGTGCGCCAAGGTACGCAGCAGCGGGCGCGACGCGTTCTCGCCGTTGCACCGGGACCACAGCGCAGCGGTTGCCGGTAAGTTGCCAGCACAACTGCATTATCAACAGCCCAAGGCCTTGGCTCGCGTAGCCGCCTTGCCCCTGGTGCCTGGGTTCGATCCGGCGTGGATAAGCGCGCTGGTAGCGACCGGCGTGCAGGGCCTGGTGCTGGAATGCTATGGCAGCGGCACCGGCCCAGGCGATGATGCAGCTTTCCTCAGTGCGTTACGCGAGGCTCGGGATCAGGGCGTGGTGATGGTGGCGGTCACTCAATGCCAGCAAGGCGGTGTGGTATTCGATGTGTATGAAGCCGGTAGCCGATTGCGCAACGCCGGCGTTGTCGCCGGTGGCGGGATGACCCGGGAAGCTGCCTTCGGCAAGTTACATGGCCTGCTGGGCATTGGCCTGGAAGCCGACGACGTGGCCTGCCTGCTTGAAGTGGACCTTTGCGGTGAGCTGACCGGCCTGCGCCGCTGAAGCAGGGCTCACCCCGCAGGCGCGAAGCTTGCACGCCTCCGGCAACTCTGGAGGCGCCCACATGCTGCACAGTCACCTCACCACGCTAAACGCCGTATCGCTGATCCTGGATGCCTTCCGCGCCGAGGGCATCGGCACGCCAGCACTGCTCTCGGGAAGCGGTATCGAAGAAGCCGACCTGGCACGGCCCGACCTGCACATCACCACCGCACAGGAGATGCAGGTCTGCGCCAACGCCTATGGCCTGCGGGACAACATCGGGCTGGAGTTGGGAGCCCGAATGCACGTGTCATCCTACGGCATGCTGGGTTACGCCCTGCTACTAAGTGCCACTTTCGGTGACGCCCTGACATTTGCGCTGCGCTACCCCGCGTTACTCGGAACGCTGTTCGAGTTACGCCTGGAGGAAGACGGTGACCTGGTGTGGCTGCGCGCCTCGAACTACACCGACCGCCCCGCGCTGGCGATCTTCAACGCTGAACTGTGCATGGCCTCGCTACGGGTGATCTGCAATGACGTGCTCGGCCAACCGCTTCCCCTGAAAGAGGCCCGCTTCAGCCACGCCCTGCCCCACTACGCTGATGATTACCAGCAAGCGTTCAATTGCCCGCTACGCTTCGGGTGTACAGACAACGCCTTTGCTTTCGAACGTGAATGGCTGGCCAAGCCTTTGCCCTTGGCCGACGCGGTTACCCACGGTGCCATGGCAGAGCGCTGTCGACGGCAGAATTCAGAATTTACCGGCCGCCAGGCCTGGCTGGGGCGCATCCGCCAGGCGCTTGCCCGGCAACTGCACGCGCCGCCTGGGCTGGAAGGGCTGGCACGGCAGATGAAGTGCTCAGGGCGCACGCTCCGCCGCCGCCTGCAGGATGTTGGCAGCAGTTACCAGGACCTGCTCGACGACCTGCGTTTCGAGCAGGCGAAACATCTGCTGGTAGAAGCGCGACTTCCCGTATACCGGATCGCAGAACAGTTAGGGTTCAGCGAAACCGCGAGCTTTCGCCACGCCTTCATCCGCTGGAGTGGCGTTTCTCCAAGTGCATTCCGCGCCTGAATGGTGCGCGCCGCCCTATGGAGGGGCGAAATATGGACACCCTCCGTGGCCACATTTATCCCCTTTTGGCCACTCCTGCCGTTCCCGCCGCCCTGCGCCCGGTTCAAGAATGGGGCACGGTAAACAGCCTGCGGAGAACAACAATATGCGTACTTACTATTCGGATGATCATCGTTTGCACCATGGTCGGTGTGAACTGATCGACGGAAAGCTGATGCCCTGCTTCGAGATGCCTTCACGCGCCGACCACGTGCTGGCCCGTGTACAACATCAGCAGTTAGGCGAGGTACTGCCCCCCGAAGACTTCGGGATGGCACCGTTGCAGCGAATACACAGCGAAGCGTATCTCGCGTTCTTCAAAGGCGCCTGGGACCGGTGGGCCACAATGGGCGAGGACGGCGACCTGCTGCCCTATACCTGGCCGGCGCGCACCCTGCGGCAGGTAAAACCCACCAGCCTGCACGGCGAGCTGGGGTACTACAGTTTCGATGGCGGCGCCCCCATTACCGCCGGTACCTGGCAGGCCGCCTATAGCGCCGCCCAAGTCGCCTTGAGTGGCGTCGCCGATATCCAACAAGGCGGCCATAGCGCGTTTTCGCTGTGCCGGCCGCCGGGGCACCATGCCGCCGCCGAGCTCATGGGCGGTTATTGCTACCTGAACAATGCGGCTATTGCTGCACAGGCGTTTCTGGATCAAGGCCGGGCGCGTGTGGCGATCCTCGATGTGGATTACCACCACGGCAACGGTACCCAATCCATTTTCTATGAGCGCAGCGATGTGCTGTTCGCATCGATCCATGGCGATCCAACAGCGGAATTTCCCTTCTTCCTCGGTTACGCCGACGAAACCGGGGAAGGCGCTGGCGAAGGGCTCAACTTCAACTACCCGTTGCCGGCTGGCAGCGGATGGAATGACTGGGCCGCTGCGCTGGATCAAGCCTGTGGAGAAATTGATGGCTATGACGCAGACGTAGTGGTGGTATCGCTCGGTGTAGATACCTTCAAGGAAGACCCGATCTCTCAGTTCAAGCTCGATAGCCCTGACTATCTGTTGATGGGCGAGCGCATCGCCCGCCTGGGCAGGCCTACGCTGTTTGTGATGGAAGGCGGGTACGCCGTCGAGGAAATTGGCATCAACGCAGTGAACGTGCTGGAAGGTTTTGAACGCGCCATCAAGGAAGCTCGATAATGACCCCATTCAAGCGACTGCTGTTGCCCGCGCTATGCGCCCTTGGCCTGATGAGCCAGGCCCAGGCCGATGAGCCTCGTACATTGAAGGTGTACAACTGGTTCGATTACATCACCCCCGAAACGCTGACCAACTTCCAGAAAGACGCCAGTGTGAAACTGGTCTACGACATCTTCGACACCAACGAAGCGCTGGAAGCCAAGTTGCTGGCGGGCAAGTCCGGCTACGACTTGGTCGTTCCGTCCAATGTGTTCCTGGCCAAGCAGATCCAGGCAGGTGTATTCCAACCGCTGGATCGCTCGAAGTTGAGCAACTGGCAGCACCTGGACCCCAAGCTGATGAAGTTGCTCGAGGCCAATGACCCGGGCAATAAATACGCTGTGCCTTACATGTATGGAACGATCCTGATCGGCTTCAACCCGGACAAGGTGAAGGCTGCACTGGGCGATAATGCGCCGGTGGATAGTTGGGACCTGGTGTTCAACGAAGCCAACCTCAAAAAGCTGCATGGGTGCGGCGTTGCCTTCCTGGATTCCCCCTCCGAGATCATGCCGCTGGCCTTGCAGCACCTTGGCCTGGACCCCAACAGCAGCAAAGCGGAGGACTACAAGAAGGCCGAGGCATTGATGGTGAAGCTCAAGCCTTACATCACCTATTTCCACTCCTCCAAGTACATGGCAGATATGGCGAACGGGGACATTTGCGTCGCCGTCGGCTACTCAGGCAGTTTTTCCCAAGCGGCCAACCGTGCCAAGGAAGCCAAGAACGGCGTAAAAGTGGACATGCGCCTGCCGAAGGAAGGTGCCCCTATCTGGTTCGACATGCTGGCAATACCGGCGGACGCCGCCAACCCCACAGACGCGCATGCCTTCATCAACTACTTGCTGCGCCCTGAAGTGATCGCACCGATCAGCGATTTCGTGGGCTATCCGAACCCCAACAAGGACGCCACAGACAAGGTTGACCCGGCCATCAGGGCCAACCCTAATCTCTACCCGACCGAGGAAGCGATGGCCAAGTTGTATACCCTCAAACCGATGGACCGAGAAGGCGAGCGCCTGCGTACGCGTTCCTGGACACGCATCAAATCGGGCAGTTGATCGCTTTCTGGCGTGCCGCCCGAGCGCGGCAAGCCAGGGTTATATTCGCCAAGCTGTTTTCAGCCGGGACACCGCTGCGCGGATAGCGTGTTCATTGATACCTGCAAAACCCAGCACCAGCCCGGCGCGCTTATCCACAGGCGTGTCGGAGCTGGGCAACCAGTAGCTGGACAACGGCTGGATATCTACAGCCGCATCAGCTGCCAACTGCACCAGTTCGGCTTCTCGATCAGCCGTGCTCACGTCCACTTTCACATGCAGCCCCGCGCTGACTGCCGGCATGGGGCTGCAGCCTGGAATACACGGGGGCCACGCGCTTAATAGCGCATTGCGTCGGCCAAGCGCTGCCTTGCGCATCCGGCGGATGTGCCTTTGAAAGTGCCCCCGGAGGATGAACTGCGTCATTACCCACTGGCTAGCCACTTCGGAATGCCGGATATCCACGGCGCGACGCCTGGCGAATGCAAGCGCCAGCCCAGGAGGTAGAACAAGGTACCCCAGCCGTAGCGCGGGGAATGCGACCTTGCCGAATGTACCTACGTAAATGACCCTGCCGTCGGGGTCCAGCGCAGCCAACGGGGCCAAGGGTGCACCGCTGTAGCGATACTCACCGTCATAATCGTCTTCAATGATCCAGCCGCCGGTTCGCCGCGCCCATTCCAGCAGCTGCAAGCGTCGCGGCAGGCTCATGGTCACTCCGGTCGGGTACTGGTGGGCGGGAGTTACATAAGCCACTTTGCAGGGTGGCGCCTGGTTCAGCGCCTGCGCACTCAAACCCTCACTGTCCACATTAATACCTACGAGGTGTGCTCCGGCACTGGCTAGCGCATGGCCCGCTGCCCGGTAACCCGGGTTCTCCACCGCAGCGTAATCTCCTGGCTCCAGAAGCAGCTGTGCACAAAGGCTTATCCCTTGCTGCGCTCCACAGGTGATTACTATCTGATCAGCAGTACAACTCAAGCCGCGGGAACTGCGTAGATAAGCAGCGACTCGGTCGCGCAGCGCCTCTTCCCCTGCGGGGTCTTGATAGGTGAAGGCACTGAGGTCGGGGTTGCGCCAAAAGGCGCTGTAAAGCTTGCCCCAAACCTCAAAAGGAAATAGGTCGAATGCAGGAATGCCTACTTGAAACGCACGTGGCGGCCCCTTTTTTGGCATTGCCAGGCCATCGGCCAATGCCAAGGAAAATGCCGACGTAAGCGGTGCGCCACTGGATGCAAATACAGTAGTTCCTGTGGATAAACCTGTGGTTAACCTAGGGGCATTTCCTGTTGATAACTCTGTGGATGAACGCGCTGGCGACGAACTGTTTTGCTTTGCCGTTGGGGTGACAGTCACATACGTGCCGTCACCCACGCGGGCTTCGGTGAACCCCTCAACCGTTAGCTGTTCATAGGCGCGCATTACAGTGTTTCGGGATAGCCCCAATACCCTTGCAAGGTCTCGGCTCGCCGGTAAGCGAACGCCACCGCTCAAACGCCCATCGAGCACTCGCTCACGCAGCTGCTCATATAACTGGCGAACCAGGCCCTGACCTTTGATGAATTCAAGGCCGCAGGGATCGAAGGGTAAGGGAGAGTTCACGTGGATTGGACCCTTGAATATTGCAGTTAATGGATCTTATAGCGGGCCAATAGGATACGTAGCATAGCGCATGTCCCTTCCGAGGAAACCGCCATGTACAACCCTACTGCGTTCAGGGATTCAGACGTAGACCGCTTGCTGGCGCAGATCAGTGACTGCGGCCTGGCGCTGCTGATTACCCACGGCAGCGAAGGCCTGCAAGCCAGCCATGTACCGCTGTTGCTCAAGCGCGAGGGGGATCAGGCCGTATTGCAAGGGCACTTGGCCAAAGCCAACCCGCAATGGCACGACCTCGCCGCAGGTACGCCTGCGCTCGTGGTGTTCAGCGGCCCGGATGCCTATGTAAGCCCGGGGTTCTATCCCAGCAAGGCAGATAACCCCAGCGTGGTGCCTACCTGGAATTACATCTCCGTGCAGGTACGCGGCACGCCATTCATCTTCCATGACCCCGAACAGTTGCATGCCGTGGTTGAAGCGCTCACCCAGCGGCATGAGGCGCAGCGCGCCGAGCCTTGGTCGATCAGCGATGCCCCCCCGGCTTACATCCAGAAGATGCTCACCGCTATCGTCGGCTTTTCCATTGCGATCGAGCACATTGAGGGCAAGCGAAAGCTCAGCCAGAACCGAAGCGCAGCCGACGTACAAGGGGTAAGAGACGCGCTGGCGGCCAGTACGCACTCGAGTGATCGAGCCCTGGCAAGCGCCATGGGCGCGTACCCTATCGTTCAACCAACAAGAGATACCCCATGAAGGCTATTGAAATCCGCTCCGTTCAGGCACACGATCAAGGCCACTGGCTACCGCTGTGGAAGGCTTACCAGGCTTTCTATGGTGTGGACATTCCGCACGCCGTCACCGAAGTGACCTGGCAGCGGATACTTGAGCCAAATGAACCCATCAACGCAGCGCTCGCCTGGTGCGATGGGCAGGCGGTAGGCATGGTGCATTGGATCTTTCACCGCTCCTGCTGGACGATCGAGAACTCTTGCTACTTGCAGGATCTAATCGTCGACGAGAGCCAGCGCGGCCTTGGAGTTGGCCGCCAATTGATCGAGCACGTCTATGCCCAGGCCAGGGGCGCCGGCTGTACCAAGGTTCACTGGCTGACCCACGAAACCAACGCCACCGCCATCGCCTTGTACGAACGTATCGCGGAGCGGCCGGGCTTTATTCAATTCCGCAAACCCCTTTAGGAGCCGTCATGGTAACCCCCGCAATGATCTGGAAACCGGTGAAGGCACCGGTCGCTGAAACCATCGAAGGGGAATACATCCGCCTCGAAAAGTTGGTGCCCGCGCGCCACAGCGAAGACCTGTGGGAAGTGTTGCAGGGCCCCGAAGCCGACCCGCTGTTCTGGGACTTCCTCCCGTACGGCCCTTTCAATAACCGAGAAACCTTCGACATCTGGCTCGACGGCTATGCCATCAGCAACGATCCGCTGGGGTTCTGTGTGGTCGACAAGCACACAGGCAAGGCCGAGGGCGTATTGAGCCTGATGTCCATCGTCCCCGCCCATGGCCGTATCGAAATCGGCCATGTAGCGTTCGGCGCTCCCATGCAGCGCACCCCCAAGGGCACCGAAGCGATCTACCTGCTGGCGCGGCAAGTATTCGCCGCAGGGTACCGTCGGGTTGAATGGAAATGCGACAACCGCAACGAACGGTCGCGCCGCGCGGCTGCCCGCTTCGGGTTCACGCCAGAGGGAGTATTCCGCCAGCATATGGTGGTGAAGAACCACAACCGCGACACCGCCTGGTTCTCCATGCTGGACTCACAATGGCCCGCCGCTGAAGAGGCCTTCCGGGCCTGGCTGGCGCCGGAGAACTTCCAGGATGGCAAGCAGGTGAAAACCCTGGAAGCGCTGCGTGGGTAAAGCCTGGTAGACGGCTGACAAAAAAAGGGGGCCGAAGCCCCCAGAGGTTAACCGTCTCGATTCAGCCTTCGATCTCGATCAATACTTCGCCAGGGGTAACGCGATCACCCTTGGCGACATGAATGGTCTTTACCGTGCCGGCGATGGGCGCCTGAATTTCGGTTTCCATCTTCATGGCTTCAGTGATCATCACCGCTTGCCCCGCCTTCACCTGGTCGCCTTCCTTGACCAGTACCTCCACGATATTTCCCGGCATGGTGGTGGTTACATCGCCCGGGGCGCTGGCCTGTTTGCGCTTGCCGATGCCGCTACCGACGAACTCGTTGAGCGGCTCGAACACCACTTCCTCAGGCATGCCATCAATGCTCAGGTAGAAGTGACGCTTGCCTTCAGCCTTCACGCCTACACCGGTGATGTCGACGCGGTAAGTTTCGCCATGCACATCGATGACGAACTCGGTCGGTACACCCTCGCCCTGCACGGAAGCCACCGCGCCGGCTTCCGGCACGGGCAGGAGGGCTTCGGGTTTGAGGGTGCCGGCGTTGCGTTCCTCTAGGAACTTGCGGCCGATGTCCGGGAACATGGCGAAGGTGAGCACGTCTTCTTCACTCTGCGCTACCTCGCCGATATCACCGCGCAGCTTATCCATTTCAGGCTTGAGCAAGTCAGCGGGGCGAACGTCAATCACGTCTTCGCTGCCAATGGCCTGCCGGCGCAAGGTTTCACTGACAGTACCTGGCGCCTTGCCATAGCCCCCCTGAAGGTACAGCTTCACTTCATTGGTAATGGTTTTGTAGCGCTCTCCTGCCAGCACGTTGAAGAACGCCTGGGTACCTACGATCTGTGAGGTCGGGGTTACCAACGGAGGGAAACCCAGGTCTTCGCGAACCCGCGGGATTTCGGCCAACACCTCGTTCATGCGGTTGAGTGCGCCCTGCTCCTTGAGCTGGTTCGCCAGGTTGGAAATCATGCCGCCAGGCACCTGGTTCACTTGCACACGCGTATCCACCGAAGTGAATTCGCTTTCGAACTGGTGGTACTTCTTGCGCACGGCATAGAAATACAGGCCGATCTCCTGAAGCAGCTCCAGGTCCAGGCCGGTGTCGTATTCGGTGCCCTTCAGCGCGGCTACCATGGATTCGGTACCCGGATGGCTGGTACCCCAGGCAAGGCTCGAAATCGCGGTGTCGATATGGTCAGCGCCGTTTTCCACGGCCTTGAGCTGACACATCGCCGCCAGCCCGGCGGTGTCGTGGGAATGAATGAACACGGGCAGGCTTTGCTCGGCCTTCAATGCCCGTACCAGTTCACCCGTGGCGTGCGGGGTAAGCAGCCCGGCCATGTCCTTGATGGCGACGGAGTCGCACCCCATGGCTTCCATCTGTTTGGCCTGCTCCACGAACGCCTGCACCGTATGCACGGGGCTGGTGGTGTAGGCGATGGTGCCTTGGGCGTGTTTGCCAGCGCTTTTCACGGCCTCGATGGCAACGCGCAGGTTTCGAATGTCGTTCATCGCATCGAAGATACGGAATACGTCGATACCATTGCTGGCGGCGCGAGCGACGAAAGCTTGCACCACGTCGTCGCTGTAGTGGCGGTAGCCCAGCAGGTTCTGGCCGCGCAACAACATTTGCAGGCGCGTGTTAGGCAGGGCTGCGCGCAGCTGGCGCAGGCGCTCCCAAGGGTCTTCCTTGAGGAAGCGTACACAGGCGTCGAAGGTGGCACCACCCCAGACTTCCAGCGACCAGTACCCGACCTTGTCGAGTTTGTCGCAGATCGGCAGCATGTCTTCGGTACGCATGCGGGTAGCCAGCAGGGACTGATGAGCATCGCGTAGCACGGTGTCGGTAACGAAGATCTTCTTGGGCATCTCAAAAGCTCCTTGGGCCGCAAGCTTCAAGCCGTAAGCTGCAAGTGAAAGCCGATGTGCTCTGACTTGTAGCGTTAAACTTGCCGCTTGCCGCTACGATTCATAGCCCGGCGTGGGCGGCGATGGCGGCGGCGATGGCCAGGGCCAACTCTTCGGGTTTACGCTTGATCGAGTAGTGCGTGAGCTCCGGGTGGCTTTCCACGAAGCTGGTATTGAACTGCCCGCTGCGGAATTCCGCGTTACGCAAAATCTCTTGGTAATACGCCGCCGTGGTTTTCACACCTTGCACGCGCATGTCATCAAGGGCGCGCAGCCCACGGTCAAGGGCTTCTTCCCAGGTGAGCGCCCACACCACCAGCTTCAGGCACATGGAGTCGTAGAAAGGCGGAATGGTGTAGCCCGTATAAATAGCCGTATCGGTGCGTACGCCTGGTCCACCAGGCGCGTAATACCGGGTGATCTTGCCGAAGCTCGGCAGGAAGTTGTTCTTCGGATCTTCGGCGTTGATCCGGAACTGCAAGGCGAAACCGCGGTGCTGGATATCTTCTTGCTTCACCGACAACGGTAGCCCGGAGGCGATGCGAATCTGCTCCCGAACGATGTCCAGCCCGGTAATTTCTTCGGTAATGGTGTGCTCCACCTGTACCCGGGTGTTCATCTCCATGAAGTACACCTCGCCCTCGGCGAGCAGAAACTCCACAGTACCCGCATTCTCGTAATTGACCGCCTTGGCCGCGCGCACGGCGAGGTCGCCAATGTAGGCGCGCTGCTCCGGGGTGAGCTGGGGGCTGGGAGCAATTTCGATCAGCTTCTGGTTGCGCCGCTGTATCGAACAATCGCGCTCGAACAGGTGCACCACGTTGCCGCTGCTGTCACCGAGCACCTGGGCTTCGATGTGCTTGGGATTGACGATGCATTTTTCGAGAAACACTTCAGCCGAGCCAAACGCCTTGGTGGCCTCTGAGATCACCCGCGGAAACGCCTGCTCGAGCTCCTCACGGCTGTTGCAACGGCGAATGCCACGCCCGCCACCGCCTGACGTTGCCTTGAGCATTACCGGGTAACCGATCCGGTCACCCTCGCGCAGGGCTTCGGCAATGTCCGCCACGTTGCCTTCGGTACCCGGTGTAACCGGCACCCCGGCGGCAATCATGGTGCGGCGGGCTTCGGTCTTGTCACCCATACGGCGGATCACATCAGCCGAGGGCCCGATGAATTTCACCCCACGCTGGGCACAGATTTCGGCGAGCTCTGCGTTTTCGGACAGAAAGCCATACCCGGGGTGCAAGGCGTCACAACCCGTCTCCACTGCCAGGTTCACCAGCTTGCGCGGGTTGAGATAGCCCGCCAAGGGCTCGGCACCAATGTTGTGAGCCTCGTCTGCCCGCTTCACATGTAACGCATGGCGATCGGCGTCGGAGTAAATCGCAACCGAGCGAATGCCCATTTCGGCGCAAGCGCGCACGATACGAACTGCAATCTCGCCTCGGTTAGCGATGAGGATCTTTTTTATCACGTTGTTTCCCTCGTCCAGCATGGGCGGCACGCAATGCCTCACGGCTTGAGCAGGCACCTTTTCACCCTAACCGGCAGCAACGATAAATAATAATTAGAGTTTGTTGGGCCACCCATCAGGGAAAGCTTATAGTTAACGCTTTGCTGGGCTTCGGAGCGACGCGTGCGTAAATCCCTGATGCGAATCACCCTGCGCCAGCTCCGGGTATTCAATGAAGTGTGTGACCTTCGGTCTTTCAGCCGAGCAGCCGAGGAAATGTCGCTCACTCAGCCAGCAGTGAGTCTGCAGATCCGCCAGCTGGAGGAAGTGATCGGCCAGCCTTTGTTTGATTACGTAGGCAAGAAGCTTTACCTCACCGAGGCCGCTGAAGCACTACAAGGTGCGAGCCGGGACATCTTCGGCCGGCTGGAAAGCTTCGACATGCAGCTCTCCGACCTTCAAGGTTCGCTGCAGGGCCAACTGAAGCTGGCAGTAGAATCCAGCGCCAAATATTTCCTTCCCCACTTGTTCGCAGCCTTCAAGCGAAAGCATCCGGAAGTGAGCCTTGTACTAAGCGTAGTCAACCGTGCGCAGGCGTTGCGGCGGTTATCCGACAATCGCGATGACCTGCTGATCATGTCCATGGTGCCCCAGGACATGGACCTTGAGTTCCTGCCGTTTCTTACCAATGACATCATTGCCGTTGCACCTGTCGGCCATCCGCTGGCTCAAGAAAGGGAGTTGCGCCTTCAGGCGCTCGAGCCATGGCCGTTGCTCATCCGCGAAGCGGGCTCGGGAACACGCATGGCTTGCGAGGTGTTCCTGAAGGAAAAGCGGGTGCATTTTGGCCAGACACTGGAAGTAGGGTCGGCCGAAGCCCAGAAAGAAGCCGTGGTAGCGGGCCTTGGGGTAGCGCTGTTGAGCCGCCATGCGGTGATCGGTGAGCTGCGCAGTGGGGCGCTACGAGAATTGGCTGTGGCCGAGCTGCCCTTGCGGCGAAGCTGGTGCCTGGTACGGGCGAAAGCCAGGCGCCCGTCACCCGTGGCTGCGGCATTCCTGGCGTTTATCCGAGAGGAGCGCGCGCAGCTCAGTAGCTTGGCTGAACGCTTTGTGCATTGTCCATGACGCCGGCTTTCCAGGCGTACAGCTCAGGGTAATCGAGGGTGTCGGCCAGTAGACGTCGCTCGTCGATGCGGCTTTCAATGGCACGGCGAAACGCCATCCGCCGTGCGTCTTCTTCCTGGCGGCGGGTCTTGCTATTGGTGGAGCCTTCATAGGAACGCGCCATGATGCCTCTCCTATCGGTTCAAGGGAGCTACAGCATGGCGGTGGTGCGTTAAGTTTTGACGGCAGGCGAGTGACGTCGAGGTTACAACGGCTATTCGTCAGGGTGCTTGATCGACTTGGGCGACAAGCGAAGGCTGCGCAAGCTGCGCTTCACACTCTTGAGGTGATTCACCAGCGTTGGGCCACGAGCCATGGCCACACCCATGGCCAATACATCGATAACCACCAGGTGTGCGATGCGCGAGGTGAGCGGAGTGTAGATCTCGGTATCCTCGTGCACATCGATCGCCAGATTGACCGTAGACAGCTCGGCCAGCGGGGTTTGGCTCGGGCAGAGCGTAATCAGCGAGGCACCGGTTTCGCGAACCAGGTTGGCGGTGATCAGCAGGTCTTTCGACCGGCCCGACTGGGAAATGCACACTGCAACATCGCCAGGCTGCAAGGTCACCGCCGACATGGCCTGCATGTGCGGGTCCGAATACGCCGCAGCGGTAAGCAGGAGTCGGAAGAACTTGTGCTGAGCATCGGCCGCTACCGCGCCGGATGCCCCAAACCCGTAAAACTCGACCCGCCGCGCCTGTGCCATGGCCGTCACCGCTCGCTGCAGGGCCTGGGCGTCCAGGTGCTCGCGGACCTCCATCAGGGTGTGCAGCGTGGTATCGAAGATCTTCAGGCTGAAATCGGCGACCGAATCGTCTTCGTGAATTGCGAACTGGCCGAAGCTCGCCCCCGCAGCCAGGCTTTGAGCCAGCTTGAGCTTGAGGTCCTGGAACCCTGTGCAGCCAATGGCCCGGCAGAACCGCACGATGGTCGGCTCGCTGATGCCCACGTTGTGGGCCAGGTCTGCCATGGAGCTATGCATGACGGCCGCCGGGTCGAGAAGCACGTGATCGGCAACCTTCAGCTCCGACTTGCGCAGCAGATGGCGGGATTGGGCAATGTGTTGCAGAAGGTTCAAGAGAGAGGACTCATTTGGTGTCGGGCTGGGCCACGGTTTTTTGTAGTTATACTACATGGGTGGTCGCAGGCCCAGTCAAACAAGGGGAACGCCCTCGTTGCCACGCACGGCGAGCCATTGTTGGAACTCCACGGCCGGTACCGGTCGGCCAATCAGATAGCCTTGCACTTCATCGCAGCCCTGCCCTTTGAGCACGCGCAGCTGGCCCGCCGTTTCGACGCCCTCGGCGGTCACCTTCAAGCCAAGCCCATGGGCCATGGTGATCACCGCTTGAGTGATGGTGGCGTCGGCACTGCTATCTTCCAGTTCGCGCACAAACGCCTGATCAAGCTTCACAAAGTCCACGGGCAGGCGTTTGAGATAACTGAGGGCGGAATAACCGGTGCCAAAATCATCAATGGCCAGCTTGACCCCAAGCTGCCTCAGCTGGGCGAAGGTGGCATGAATGGCACTGACATTGTCCAGCCACTGGCTTTCTGTCAATTCGAGTTCGAGTAGCGTAGGCGCCAGCCCGCTTTCAGCCAACACCTGGCGGATCAGGCTTACAAGGTTCCCGTAGCGTAACTGCTGCCCGGATAGGTTCACCGAAACCCTCAAGTCGCCCAGACCGTGGCGCTGCCATTCGCGGGCCTGACGGCAAGCGGTCCGTAATACAAACTCGCCTATGGCCGTGATCAGGCCCGTTTCCTCTGCCAGTTCGATGAACGCGCTTGGGCCTATAAGCCCTCGCTGGGGATGACGCCAGCGTACCAGTGCCTCTACACCGCCCAGCGCTTCGGTGCTCAGGTTCAGCTTGGGCTGGTAGAACACCTCCAATTGATTCAATGCCAGCGCACGGCGCAACTGGTGCTCCAACTGCAGGCGGTCATGGGCATCGGCCTGCATCGGCTCGGTAAAGAAGTGAAAGCGATCCCCGCCCAGGCGCTTCGCCTGCTGCAGGGCCATATCCGCTTGATTCAACAGGATCGGGCCTTCACGTGCCGTATCCGGCAACAGGCTGATACCGATAGAGGCCGTAAGGGTGAGTTCGTGACCATCCAGGCGCACCGGGGCGCGGATCTTTTCCAGCAGACGTGTTGTGACGCGTATAAGGCTCGACAAGCTGGTGTAGGCGTCGAACAACACCGCAAACTCGTCCCCTGCCAGCCTTGCCACGGTGTCGGCTTCCGGTAACGCAGCGCCGATCCGCTTGGCGATCTGACGCAGCACCTGGTCGGCCGCATCGTGCCCGAAGCTGTCGTTGAGCAGCTTGAATCGGTCCAGGTCAATGTGCAGCAGCGCCAGGCTGCGGCCGTTATGCCTGAGCCGCTGGCAGGCATCGTGCAATCGCTGCCGGAACAGCCCTCGGTTGCCCAGGCCAGTGAGTTCGTCGTGATAGGAAAGGTAATGCAGGCGCTCTTCGGAAGCACGCCTGGAGGTGAGGTCGGAGCAGAACACAACCACACGGCTGAGGGCACCTTGCTCATCGAGCACAGCGCTTACCTGCAACCATTGCGGATACAGCTCGCCGTTCTGGCGGGCCTCGACCACCTCGCCTTGCCAGCCACCTCGCTCCAGCAATGCCTGGTGAATCTGTGGGAACTGGCGCCGCAGGTCCCGGCTGCAGGGCAACTCCAGCAATAGCTGGCCGACGCAAGCCGGAGCGTGATACCCGGTAATGCAGGTGAAGGCCTGGTTGATGGCCAGCACCACAAACTCTGGATCGAGCACCACAATCCCCTCGCTCATGGCTTCGAATACGGTCGCCGCCAAGCGCTGTTGTTCCTCCTGTTCACGCAACCGGGTGATATCCCGTCGCGTACCCAGCATGCGCAATACGCGCCCCCCTGGCGTGCGCTCGACCGCACGGCCGCGGTCTTCTACCCAAAGCCAACGGCCGTCGTTATGCCGTATACGGTATTCAACGCGGTAGTCCTCCGTTCGCCCCTTGAGGTGAGCGATCAGGGTGCGCTTGAGTATTGGCACATCGTCGGGGTGCAATCGCGGGCGCAAATGCTTGAGCAATATCGGCACATCTTGCTGCGCGATGCCAAACAACCGCTCCAGTTCGGTATGCAACACCTCATCGGTGCGCAAGTCCCAGTCCCATAAGCCCAGTTCGCTGGCTTCCAAGGCCAGCGCCAAGCGCGCCTGGCTCTTGCTCAACGCCTGGTTTGCCTGGTCGAGTTGCTGGCTTCGGCGGGCCACATGTTCTTCAAGATGGGCCTGGATCGCACGCAGCTCCTGCTCGGCAGCGCGGCGTCGTTCCATTTCTTCGGTCATTTCCCGGTTAAGCCGGGTAATGACAGCTTGCTCTTCCCTCAGGTTGGCGATCAGTGCCTGATTCTGAAACCGACGAAGCAGGCTGCGCTCTATCAGCCGGTTCACCTGCCAGGCGACTACGCAAAGCGAGGCCAACAGCATCAGGCCTAACCAGGCCCAGCCGCGCTGGTGTACCCCGCCCACCATGAACAGCCAGATCACCGGGGGCGCAAGGCATGGCACGGCGAAGCTGAGAAAGGCAGTAAAACTGACGGCATAAGCGATGCTTGCCGACAGCGCCGCGGCACCGAGCAGGCCGAAGATCCATGCCTGTTGCAGGAAGCTGTCGAAGGGTGCCAGCAGAATGGCGGCCCCGGCCAGCGTCAGGCCACTGGCCGCAGACCCAAGCAAGAACATCCGGCGCCAGATGGGCGCTGCCTGCCGGTTGGGCATAGAGGCATCGAACGCAGCCACCTGAATGACCCGCAGGGTCACCAGGCTCATCAGCCAGCCGAGCCATGCACTTACCAGCACATGATGCCCGGGCGACCAGAGGATCCAGGAGCACACCAGCCCAGTGAGTAACATCAAGAGCGTAGGCACCAGTGATCCCTGGTACAGCAAGCGGGTGCGTTCTACCGTGAGGCTGGCCGAAAAGTCGTTTTCGGCCACCTGCCGCGCAGGCACGGCCCGCCCTGGAGAGCGGTTTTCAAGGGCCATAAGCGTTGTTCTTGTTCGGACCTGAAGGATGCTGGCAGCATACACAAGATTTCACCGATTGCAGCCAATGGCCAATGGCCCTCTATCTAGGCGAAGGCTCGCCCTGCTGGCGGTTGACCGGCCGACGGCCCACCGGTCGTAAGCGGTGTTTGCTCAGCCATGTCCGCGCACCCTAGAATGCCGTCATGCATGACGACCTCTCTCTTTTGCTCAATTCGCTCAACGATGCCCAACGCCAGGCGGTCGCCGCCTCTGTTGGCCGTCAGTTGGTTCTCGCCGGCGCTGGCTCTGGCAAAACACGCGTGCTGGTGCACCGCATCGCCTGGCTGATGCAGGTGGAGCATGCCTCGCCCCACTCCCTGTTGGCCGTGACGTTTACCAACAAGGCGGCGGCCGAGATGCGTCACCGCATCGAACAGCTGATGGGCATAAGCCCGGCCGGCATGTGGGTAGGCACTTTCCACGGGCTGGCCCACCGGCTGCTGCGTGCCCACTGGCAAGAAGCCAAACTGAACCAGAATTTCCAGATCCTGGATGGTGACGATCAGCAGCGCCTGGTGAAGCGGGTGATTCGCGAGCTGGGGCTGGATGACCAGAAATGGCCTGCACGGCAGGCTCAGTGGTTCATCAATGGCCAGAAAGACGAAGGCTTGAGGCCGCAGCATATTCAACCCAAGGGTGACCTGTTCCTGGCCACCATGCGCAGCATCTACGAAGCGTATGAAGCCGCCTGCGAGCGTGCCGGGGTTATCGACTTTTCCGAGCTGTTACTGCGGGCATTGGACCTGTGGCGCGACAACGCCAGCTTGCTGGAGCATTACCAGCGGCGCTTCCGCCACGTGTTGGTAGATGAATTCCAGGACACCAACGCGGTGCAATATGCCTGGCTTCGCCTGTTGGCCAAGGGCGGGCAAAGCCTCATGGTAGTAGGCGACGACGACCAGTCGATCTATGGCTGGCGGGGTGCGCGCATCGAAAACATCCGCCAGTACACCACTGACTTCCCCGATGCCGAGCTGATCCGCCTGGAGCAGAATTACCGCTCCACCGCCGGTATCCTGAACGCAGCCAACGCACTGATCGCCAACAACAGTGGGCGCCTGGGCAAGGAGCTGTGGACGGACGGCAGCGACGGTGAGCCGATCAGCCTCTATGCCGCCTATAACGAGCATGACGAAGCCCGTTATGTTGTAGAAACCATCGAAAGCGCACTCAAGACCGGCCTCGCCCGCAGCGAGATTGCCATTCTCTACCGCTCCAACGCCCAGTCCCGGGTGCTTGAAGAGGCCTTGCTGAGGGAGCGCATTCCCTATCGCATCTATGGTGGGCAGCGATTCTTCGAGCGCGCCGAAATCAAGAACGCCATGGCGTACCTGCGCTTGCTCGATGGCCGTGGCAATGACGCCGCGCTGGAGCGCGTGATCAATGTACCGCCACGGGGCATAGGCGAGAAAACCCTCGAGGCCATTCGACAACATTCCCGCCAGGCCGAAGTGTCGATGTGGGAGGCCATGCGGCAGTTGGTAGCGAACAAAGGCCTTACAGGCCGCGCTGCGAATGCCCTGCAGGCTTTCATGGACCTTATCGAAGACCTTGCCGCACGCACTGAAACCATGCCGCTGCACGTGATGACCCAGACGGTTATCGAGCATGCCGGCCTTATTGTTTACCACCAGGAAGAGAAAGGCGAAAAAGGCCAGGCCCGGGTGGAAAACCTTGAGGAACTGGTAAGCGCTGCCCGCAACTTTGAAAACGCCGAGGGCGAGGAAGACCTTAGCCCGCTGGCGGCCTTCCTGGGGCACGCCTCGCTCGAAGCCGGTGATACGCAGGCCGACGAGCACGAGGACAGCATCCAGCTGATGACGCTGCACAGTGCCAAGGGCCTGGAATTCCCCTTCGTGTTCCTCGTGGGCATGGAGGAAGGGCTGTTCCCCCACAAGATGAGCCTGGAAGAACCTGGCCGCCTTGAAGAGGAGCGACGCCTGGCCTACGTGGGTATCACCCGCGCCATGCAGCAGCTGGTGATGACTTACGCCGAAACTCGCCGGCTGTATGGCAGCGAAACCTACAACAAGGTGTCGCGCTTCGTGCGGGAAATCCCGGCCAACCTGCTCAAGGAAGTGCGCTTGTCCAACAGCGTAAGCCGCCCCTTCGGCGGTGCGGCCAAGCCCAATATCGGCAGTATCTTCGGCCAGGCTGGTATCCCCGATACCGTGTTCAACCTGGGCCAGCGGGTCCAGCACGCGGTGTTCGGCGAAGGCGTGATTCTCAATTTCGAGGGTGCAGGCGCTCAGGCTCGGGTTCAGGTGAACTTCGCCGAAGGCAGCAAGTGGCTGATGCTGGGCTACGCCAAACTGGTACCGCTGGAATAATCCTGTGCGCGGGAAGGAAACTTCCCGCAGCCTGGCCTCTCTCCTACATAGAGGGGCCAAAGCCTGTAGGAAACTTCCGTAAAAGCCGGAAACAATCTCTCGCTGGCTATACCCCCTCCTGCCGTGCAACATGGCTCGCGCTATATCCATTAAAGATGGGAATGCCTTCATGCAACGATTTCTCAGCATCGCCATGGCGCTTTGCCTCAGCCTCACGCTGAGCCTGGACGCCAACGCCGCCAAACGTTTCGGTGGCGGCAAGTCTTTTGGCGCCGCGCCTAGCCATCAAACACGCCAGGCCGCGCCGTCCCAGCCATCGGCTACCACCCCGGCACAACCCGGGCGGGCACCTGGTGCGCCTAGCGGCGCTTCGCGCTGGCTCGGCCCGTTGGCCGGTATCGCCGCCGGCGGTTTGCTGGCCTCGATGTTCATGGGTGACGGGTTCGAAGGGTTCCAGTTCCTGGACTTCCTCCTCCTCGCACTGGTGGCGTTCGTGATCTTCCGCTTCATTGCCTCGCGTCGCCGCAAGCAGCAGCAACCGCAGATGGCAATGGCTGGCCATCCGGCCTATCAGCGTGAAGCTCAACCGATGGCTCAGCCTGGCTCGCCCTTCGGCGCCAGTGCCGGTGCCGGTGCGTCAGCACGGCCTGTGATTCAGGCACCGGCGTGGTTCAACGAGCAAAGCTTCCTGGGCGCGGCACGGGAACACTTCCTGTCGCTGCAGCAACACTGGGACGCCAACGAGATGGACAAGATCTCGGAATACGTGACCCCTCAAATGCTGCAGTTCCTTCGTCAGGAGCGTGCTTCGCTGGGCGAGGGCTACCAGTCCACGTATATCGATGACCTCTCGGTGCAACTGGACGGTGTGGATGACCGTGCAGACCGTACGATTGCAACCCTGACCTTCACGGGCGTATCGAAGGACTCCCGCTTCGACAAGGGTGAAGCGTTCAGCGAGAGCTGGAACATGGAACGCCAGCAAGGCGAAAACCAGCCTTGGCTTATTGCTGGTATCCGCCAGAACAGCTGATATCGCACCGCTCGGCACACAAAACCCCGGATTTCCATATCCGGGGTTTTGCTTTTTGGGGTATGGATTAGAATCCTCAGGACAAACCCGCCCATCGTTTCAAGGCATAGGTCAGTCACTGTGGAAGAAGTCATCGAACAGCTTCGGGAAGCCAATGAACCGGTTCCGGTTCCGTTGGAGTTACCCGACGAAGATCTCCTGGTCGAGATTGAAGAGCAGCTCTTCATCAACATCCCGTTCGTGTTCAAGGAGTTCCTGCTTCACGTCAGCGACGTGGTTTACGGCAGCCTCGAACCCGTCACCGTGACGGATCCGCAGTCACATACGTACCTGCCGGAAGTTGCCGCTACCGCTTGGGACCTCGGTGTTCCACGAGAGCTGATTCCTATCTGCCAGGATGGCGACGACTACTATTGCGTAGAAGAAGACGGAACCGTAGTGCTGTGGAGTGGCGAAGAAGAACTGGTCACCGAAGAGAGCTGGGAGTCCGTGTGGCACTGGGCAAGGGACGTCTGGCTGGAAAGCTGAGTCAGTCGCGCCCCTGCGCTTCGGTTAGTGGTCTGACGGGGCGCTAGGCGTCTCTAGCGTCTCTACCAATGCCGCTTGCATACGGGCGTGAATGCGGATCAGCCACCGCCAGAACAGTGCGGCGAATATCACAACCACTACCGCCACAAGTACCAGCATCTCGCGCGTTGGCAGAATGCTCGCTGATAGCGCTGCCAGCAGGAAGAGAATCACCCCCAGAAATACCACCGGAATAACCTGCGCCATCACCTGGCGCAGCGTATCGGTATGCCTGCCCGCAAATTGCGGCTTCACCCCTGCCTGAGCCAACAGTAAAGACAGTGCGCCTAGCTTGCGGTAGGCCGCGATCAGGAAAGGCATGGACAGCAGTAGCGCCAGCGCACACAGCACGCCCTTCTGGCCTTCCTCGCCTGTAATCCATGGTGAGAGCCACTGGCCGACCTGGGGCGCGAAGTGAGCACAGGTGAAGAAGATTGCAATAACCAGCGCCAGGTTTACGAAGGTGTGCATAAGGATGCGCCGTACGATGGCTGCGAAGGCCGCGGTTTCGCCCTGCAGCCGGATGTTGCGCAGCCACTCGCCATAGGTGCTGAACACCCGGGCCAACGGTGAGGGAATCCACCGCCCAAGCATCAATGCGAAAGGGTCCGCCGCTCGGATCAGATAGGGCGTGAGCAAGGTGGTAATGGCCGACACCGCGACGGCGACGGGATAAAGGAAATCGCTGGTCACTTCCAGTGTCATGCCCAGCGCGGCGATGATGAAGGAGAACTCCCCGATCTGCGAAAGGCCCATGCCCACTCGCAGTGACGTGCGCCCATCGTTGCCTGCCAGGAACGCACCCAGGCTGCAGGAGACGACCTTGCCAATCACTACCGCTGCGGTTATGACGGCGATTGGCACGGCATACTCAACCAGTACACGCGGTTCGATCATCAACCCGATGGCCACAAAGAAGATAGCGCTGAACATGTCCCGCAAGGGCTCGACCAGCCGTTCGACCTTACGGTGATGTGTCGACTCCGCCATGATCGCGCCTATCAGGAACGCACCCAGGACCATGCTGTAGCCCAGTTTCACCACCAGAAGGCAGAAGCCGAAGCACAGGCCCAACACCACCACCAGAAGCATCTCATCGCTTTTGGCTTCGGCAACATAGGCCAGCAAACGCGGCACCAACAGGATGCCCACCACCAGCGCCACGATCATGAACAGCCCAAGTTTGCCGACGGTTGCGAGTACTTCCCCGGAACTCACCGAGCCGCTCACCGCTATACCGGATAACAGGGCGATGATACCGATGCCAAGGATGTCCTCTACGATAAGCACACCGAAGATGAGCTGGGCGAAGCGATGGTGCTTCATGTTCAGGTCGTTCAGCGCTTTGACGATGATGGTGGTGGACGAGATGGCCAATATCGCACCCAGGAACAGCGCATCCATGCTGCCCCATCCAAACGCGTTGCCGATCTCGTAACCCACCCAGATCATCAAGGTGATTTCCAACAGGGCGGCGACAAAGGCGGTAGCGCCTACCTTGAACAACTTGCGCAGGCTGAATTCCAGCCCCAGACAAAACATGAGGAACACCACACCAAGCTCCGCAAGGGTCTTGATGGTTTCCTCGTCATGTATGAAGCCGAACGGAGGCGTATGCGGCCCGATGATGAAGCCGGCGGCGATATAGCCCAGCACCACTGGCTGTTTGAGCCGATGAAAGATTACCGTCACGATGCCCGCTATTAGCATGATCACGGCCAGGTCCTGAATGAAGGCGATAGCATGCACTTCGGTACACTCCAAACGTCAGGGGAATAACAACCCTAACATTCATTGGAATGTATTCCGTCCATTGGCAATATGCGGAAACAGACTTTGATATTGCACAACGGCGTTATCAATCGGGTGACGAGTCCCCGCGCCGCTGCGTCTGCAACCTATAGCTTGAGCGGTATATGAAGCCGCCCCGCCCCTGACCTTTGACCGTGAGCGCCTTTATGGAACCTGGAAATGCCGAGCTGACGATGACCGTACTGATGACCCCGGACATGGCGAATTTCTCCGGGAACGTCCACGGTGGCACCTTGCTTAAATACCTCGACGAAGTCGCCTATGCCTGCGCCAGCCGGTATGCAGGGCGTTACGTGGTGACGCTTTCCGTCGACCAGGTGATATTCCGAGAGCCTATCCATGTGGGCGAACTTGTAACCTTCCTGGCGTCCGTCAACTACACCGGCAATACGTCGATGGAAGTGGGCATCAAGGTAGTGACCGAGAATATCCAGCAGCGCAGCGTGCGCCACACCAACAGCTGCTTCTTCACCATGGTTGCGATGGACGAGAACCGACGTGCTGTTCCGGTGCCGCCGCGCTCACCTCAAACCAGTGAGGAAAAGCGTCGCTTTGCGCAGGGCCAGCAGCGTCGTCAGATCCGGCAGGAATTGGAACAACGCTATCAAGAGCTCAAAGCCGACGGCAACTGACCTTTAAAGCCGGGTAGCCTCGAACCGTACACGGGGATGAGCGATCCGGTCCTGCGCTCGCACCAGTTGAAGCTCGTAGCTGGCGCACGCTTGCGTTTCCAACATCACCTCATGCACGGCCGCCGCGGTAAATTCGAAGGCCGCTACAGGCTCATCCCCTAGCAATAGCCGAGAGAGGAACAGCCCGGAGGTCAGGTCCCCCACCCCTACTGGCTGGCGAGGAAACGCCAGCAGTGGCCGGCGCAGATGCCAGGTATCTGCTGGTGTTACCAGCAACATCTCGAAGTCCTCCGGCTTTTTGTTCTGGTACGAGAGGTGCTTGACCATGACCATAGCTGGGCCGCGGTCGAGCAAGGCGCGCGCCATCGCTACACACTCGTCCAGGGTATCCGCAGTGCGGCCGGTGAAGGTATTGAGCTCCAGCTGATTGGGGCACAGCACATCCGCTCGAGGAAGTGCCTGGGATAGCAGAAAGTCAGTGACTTCGGGCGCTACCACGCAGCCCTTTTCAGCATGCCCCATGACCGGATCACACAGGTAGATGGCTCGCGGGTTAGCGGCTTTTACTGCTGCCACCGCTTCCAGAATGGCTTGGCCTTGCTGCGGGCTGCCCAGATATCCGCTAAGGACAGCATCGCAATTACCAAGCTCGCCGATAGCGGAAACACCCCGCACCAGCTCCGGAATTTGATGCGCGGGAAGCACTTCTCCCGCCCATTGGCCATACTGGGTATGGTTGGAAAATTGTACGGTGTTCAACGGCCACACATTTACGCCGATCCGCTGCATCGCAAAGACCGCAGCGCTGTTACCCGCATGGCCAAATACCACATGGGATTGGATCGCGAGCAGATGAGGGGTGCGTTTCATTGGAAATTCCAGCGCATCAAAGGCAGTTTTCGGGTGTCTAATATTGCGTGAAAAGCGCGCTGTACGACAGACCGGGCAGGCAGTTAAGCTGAGCGAGTCCAGATGGAGCTCTTGTCGATGTTGACCCTTGAAAATCTTGCCGTGCTGCTGGTTATGGCGTGTATTGGGGCCTGGTTCTGGCATAGCCATGGGCTAAGGGAAAAAGCCCTGGCGAAGGTACGCAGCCACTGCAAGGCTCTGGACCTGGAGCTGCTGGACGAAAACGTGGCATTCAAGCGTTTCAGCTTTGTGCGCGATGCCAAAGGGCGTAAGCGTTTCGCCAGGGTGTACGGCTTCGAGTTCACCGTGACGGGCGAACAACGTCATCCGGGCACCATCACTCAATTCGGCGCGCATACCGCCCAAATTGAATTGGCGCCTTACCCTTTCGAGATCAAAAAGCAACCTACCGCAGAAATCATCGAGCTAAGCGAGTGGCGTCAGACCCACAAGCGCACCCGGCCCTGATGGGGGCAGCTGGCAGGCAGCCCAAGCCTCTTCAAGCCCGGCTGAGGGCTGCGGTTCGTCAAATATAAGCTCGAGTCGGCTATCTTTTCGCCATTCTGTAGCTCGCCATTCAATCGCCTGGTCGGGAAGCAAGTTGGCAGATACCCAGCCTTCCGGGCTATGGATAATCATCTTGGCGCGCTTCCATGGCCATTGTTCCAGCATGTGCTCGATACGCTGCAAGTCCAGTACCCGATCCGCAGCCAGCTGCCAGCCGATACTCCAATCGCTGGCCGATTGAGCAGTTACAACAGTGAAGCCGGGGGCTAGGCTGGGGGTTGGGTTATACATTCGAGCGCCAGACAGCTCATTCAGTGCCACGTGGCCGTGAGTGACCCACACGCCGCGCTGGCCCAGCATAGCTTCAACCTCCAGCCGGCGCTCGATAGCCACCAGATCCGCCTTGTTGATCAGCAGCGTGCAGGGATGCTTCAGAGCAGCCTTCACCGCATCTGGCAGTGGCGACCCTTGGAAGACCGCCAGCCCATCAACAACCACAATGGGCGGCTCCAGCGCCAATACCTTATCCCATGGCTCCGCTTTCAACTGCCGAAGCAACGGCAGCGGGTGGCTAAGCCCTGATAACTCGATCAGCAACCGATGTGGTTGCGCCAAGCGAAGCAGCCGCCCGAGCGCTACGGTGAACGGGGCGCCGTTGACGCAGCACACGCAGCCCCCTGCCACTTCGGTGATTGAGATACCATCGGTTGCAGGGCCCAGCAGCGCGGCATCCAACCCAACCTGCCCGAACTCGTTGATCAGTACAGCCCAACGCTCGCCATCCGGTCGCTGGCTTAGCCAGTGCCGGGCTACGCTTGTTTTGCCTGCGCCCAATGGGCCAGCTAGTACATAGGTAAGGATATTTTCAAGCATGCTGGATTTACGCAGACCTTCGGGGCTTGCTGTCATCTTCCTCTTGTTCTGCAATGCGCCGCAAGCTCAGGCCCAGGCCTGTATCGTGCACACTCAAGGCGATCATGTGGATGTAAAAGTCTGCCAGCAGAACCGGAATATCCCGGAAAGCCTTTTTAAATCCGGCTTCTGCCAACCGGAGCTGAAAGGACAAAAGGTAGACGTCACCTATGTGGATCAATGCCCTTCCGGCGCGTTTGGCATTTGTAGCAACGCTCACGTTGATGGGATGCCCTATCGCCAGGACATCCACTACTACGGCGTAACCAGCGACGCGCGATTCTTGAAACCGTTCTGCGAAACCCGCAGCCAGGGCAAATGGGCGCTTCCCTGAATTGAATGTTCCACGTGGAACTACTGGCGCGGCTTCACATTGCCACAGTTCGCACCGAGCCACTGGGCACGGGTTTGCATGCTGCCTTTTTGCGCTGCGCCATTGGCGTTAAAAGTACCTGCCACCTGTGTAGTGAATTCGCGGTCGCTAAGAAACGTTGCCTGCCCGGCCCCTTGAGCTTTGGGGCAGCTGAACGAAAACTTCCATACGTTACCCTTGCGCTCTGTAATCCGCTGCGTACAACCAGATTGTGGGTCCTGTAGCGGTATGTCGTTGGCCTTCACCTGCTCAGGTGTGAGGCACGAGCGAATGCCATTGCCGGCAACTGTGATGCCTTGCTTGGCCAACATCTGTTCCATCATTGCTCGTTGTTCCGGAGGCAACATGCGCAGTTGGCCCAGCATCACCTGCATATCGGGCATCGGCTGCCCCTCTACCTCCATGTTACTGGTAGTCAGTTCCCATAAGCCGGGCTGTAGCATTTGCGCCTGAGCACCCGTTGCGGCGCTCAGCGCGCATACCAATGCAACCATTCCAACGACCTTCATAGCTTACTCCTCGATTGTGCTCACGTTGGACGACAGCCCCCAGCATACGTTGCAGGTGAATGAGCTGCACATTCCGCTGTGGACAGGGTCATAAACACATTGATGCCAGGACGCCTACGCACTGCATGGACACTCACAGCGCCGCCTTTTTCGGAATTCTGCTGGCAATCATTCACAGCCTCGGCGCCATTGCGGCAGTGCACGCCTTGCTTACGGTGCGAACCGCGCAGGGCGCCATCGCCTGGGCGATGTCGTTGTTCTTCATACCCTACTTTACCTTGCTCCCTTATCTTGTCTTCGGGCGCAGTACCTTCGACGAATACATCGCTGCAAGGCGGCAAGCCAACCGCGAGATGCAGGATGCAATCGCTCATTTGAACTGGCGCCCCTGGGTTGAAGAAGCCATGGCGGCAAAAGAGTCGCAAGCGTATGCCGAGTTGAGGGCAATGCCCAGGCTTGGCCGCATGCCCTGCCTGGCCAATAACGCCGTGGGGTTGCTGGTAAATGGCGAGGCAACTTTCCAACGCATCTTTGAAGCGATCCGGGAAGCGCAGCAGGTAATACTCATCCAGTTTTTCATCATTCATGACGACCTGATCGGCCGCCGTTTACAAGCCGCCTTGCTCGAAAAAGCCGGGCAAGGCGTAGCGGTGCATTTGCTGTTCGACCGCATCGGTAGCCATGCACTGCCTAGGCATTATGTGGACACGCTTCGGCGTGCGGGTGTGCAAGTACATGCCTTCGCTGCAGGCAGAGCGGGCCTTAACCGGTTCCAGGTCAACTTCCGTAACCATCGGAAGATAGTGGTGGTGGACGGCAAGATAGGTTTCTTGGGCGGGCACAACGTAGGGGATGAATACCTGGGCGACCGCCCTCCCCTTAGCCCTTGGCGAGATACGCACGTTTGGGTCACAGGCCCGGCCGTGGCGTGCTTGCAGGAAAGCTTCGCGGAGGACTGGTTCTGGGCGGCGCGGGAACTGCCCCCTTTACTACTGCCGGACGCTTATCCGGAGGAAGGTGCGCTATGCCAGGTACTCCCCTCGGGGCCGGCCGACCCGCAGGAGACCTGCGCACTGTTCTTTATCGAGGCGATCAATAGCGCAAAACGACGCCTGTGGATTACTACCCCCTACTTCATTCCCGACGAAGCCGTCTTTGCCGCGTTGCGCCTGGCGGTGATGAAGAACGTAGACGTACGCATACTTATGCCGTCCCGCCCGGACCATCGGATCGTGTACGCCGCTTCAAGCCTCTATGCGAGCGAGGCGGTACGAGCTGGCGTGCGAATCTTCCGGTACCAGCCAGGCTTCCTTCATCAGAAGGTTGTGCTCATAGATGACGATATCAGCGCCATAGGCAGCGCTAACCTGGACAACCGCTCGTTCAGGCTCAATTTCGAGGTGATGTTGCTCACGGTCGATACGGGGTTTACCGCTGAAGTGGCCGCGATGCTGGAGCAGGATTTTTCGGAGGCGGTAGAGATGACCGTGGCGGACAGCAAGAATACCCATAGGCTGCTCAAGCTGGGCATGCGCGTGGCGCGGCTGATTTCCCCGGTGCTTTGATGTGTAGAGAGAAGGGGGCGGTTGGAGCCGCCGCCCTCCCCCCCGCAGGCTTACTCCACCGTTACCGACTTCGCCAGGTTACGCGGCTGGTCCACATCCGTGCCCTTGAGGACGGCAACGTAATAGGACAGCAGCTGCAGCGGCACGGTATAGAGGATAGGCGCCAGTGCGTCGATGATGTGAGGCATCGACACCACGGTAGTACCGGGGCCATTGCTCAGCTGGGCATCGGTATCGGCGAATACGACCAACTCTCCGCCCCGCGCCCGCACCTCCTGCAGGTTGGATTTGAGCTTTTCCAACAGCTCGTTGTTCGGCGCAACGGTCACCACTGGCATGTCGGCATCGACCAAGGCCAACGGCCCATGTTTAAGCTCGCCTGCCGGATAAGCCTCGGCGTGAATGTAGGAGATCTCCTTGAGCTTGAGCGCGCCTTCCATCGCCACCGGGAACTGAGCCCCACGCCCCAGGAACAAGGTATGGTGTTTTTCGGCAAACAGTTCCGCGACCTTCTCGACCGTGGCATCCATGGCCAAGGCTTCGCCCAACCGCACAGGCAAGCGGCGCAACTCTTCTACCAACTGTGCTTCAAGCCCTGACTCAAGCGTACCCTGCACCTGCCCGAGTGCCAGCGTGAGCAGCATCAACCCAACCAGTTGGGTGGTGAATGCCTTGGTGGAAGCGACACCGATCTCCGGCCCTGCCTGCGTCAGCAGGGTAAGGTCCGACTCTCGTACCAGAGAGCTGATACCGACGTTGCAGATCGCGAGGCTGCCCACAAACCCAAGCGCCTTGGCATAACGCAACGCTGCCAAGGTGTCAGCGGTTTCCCCTGACTGGGATATGGTGACGAACAAGGTATCCTGCGGCACGACTACCTTGCGGTAGCGGAACTCGCTGGCGACTTCGACCTGACACGGGATACCAGCCAGCCCTTCAAGCCAGTACCGTGCAACCATGCCTGCGTGATAACTGGTGCCGCACGCGACGATCTGAACGTTTCGTACCTGTTTGAACAGCGCATGAGCGCCTGGCCCGAACGCTTCCACCAACACCTGGTTTTCACCCAGTCGGCTTTCGAGCGTGCGCTGAACAACCTTGGGCTGCTCGTGGATTTCCTTGAGCATGAAATGGCGGTATTCGCCTTTGTCTGCCGCCTCCCCTCCTTCGTGGTATTGAACTACTTCACGAATAACCGGCTGACCGTCCGGGGTCCAGATGCGCAGGCTATCCTGGCGAATCTCCGCGATATCGCCCTCCTCCAGGTACATGAACCGGTCCGTCACCTGGCGTAGCGCTAACTGGTCGGACGCCAGGAAGTTTTCTCCAAGGCCCAATCCGATCACCAGAGGGCTGCCACTGCGTGCTGCAACCAGGCGGTCGGGCTCTGCAAGGCTGACCGCTGCCAGGCCGTAGGCCCCGTGTAGCTGGCCAACGGTTACCCGTAGGGCTTCGATCAGGCTACCGGCGCTTTGAAGTTCACGATGGAGGAGATGAGCAATGACTTCGGTGTCGGTTTCCGACTCGAATACATAACCCTGATCGGTCAGCATGGCCCGAAGTGGTTCGTGGTTCTCGATGATGCCGTTGTGCACAACCGCCACCCCATTGGAGAAATGAGGGTGGGCATTGCGTTCGTTAGGCGCGCCGTGAGTCGCCCAGCGAGTGTGTGCGATACCCAAGCGGCCCACGAGTGGCTGTTCCTGCAACGAAGCTTCCAGCTCGCTTACCTTGCCCGTGCGGCGGCGGCGCTCAAGCGTACCGGCGGTAGTAACCAGCGCTACGCCGGCACTGTCATAACCGCGGTACTCAAGGCGCTTGAGGCCTTCGAGCAGGATGGCCGCTATGTTACGTTCGGCGATGGCGCCAACGATTCCGCACATACATTTACTCCTGGCTAGGGGCCGCGCAGATCAACTTCACGCCGCGGGCCTGGATCGACTGACGAGCCTGCTCGGAAAGACGATCATCGGTGATAAGGGTGTGGATACTGCTCCAGGGCAGCTCCAGGTTTGGAATACGCCGGCCAACCTTGTCGGCTTCGGCCATAACGATTACTTCGCGCGCGGCCTCAGCCATCACCCTACTCAAACCGAGCAGCTCGTTGAAGGTTGTAGTGCCGCGTTCAAGGTCCAGGCCGTCTGCACCAATGAATAATTGGTCGAAGTCGTAGGAACGCAGCACCTGCTCGGCGACCAGGCCTTGAAAGGATTCGGAGTGCGGGTCCCAGGTGCCGCCTGTCATGAGCAGGACCGGTTCAGGTTCCAGTTCGCGAATAGCAGTCGCTACATGGAGCGAGTTGGTCATCACTACCAGGCCCGGCTGCTTCCCCAGCTGAGGAATCATCGCGGCCGTTGTGCTGCCACTGTCGATGATGATGCGCGCATGCTCTTTGATGAGGGATACGGCGGCTTTGGCGATCGCTAGCTTATGAACCGAAACTTTTTGGGTGGCTTCAGCGATCATTTCCTGAGGGACAGGTACAGCACCACCATAACGACGCAGCAGCAAGCCGCTGGCTTCCAGTGCCGCGAGATCTTTGCGAACCGTGACTTCGGATGTCTGGAAATGCCGCGCCAGCGCTTCTACGGTCACTTCGCCCTGCGCAGTGAGCAGGGCGAGGATGGCATGGCGCCGTTGGGGTGTGTTGCGTTTCGTCATGGTTGCGCTTTCTTTCGTTCCGAAAGTTACTGCGCGCATTCAATCGCTTGCCCCGCCTGGTGTCAACCCCAACCGGAGGTGGCTGTTATGGTTTTTTCTTTTCCGGGCGCTTCCACCCTTCTATGTTCCTTTGGCGTGCCCGCGCTACACCAAGCTGGCTCTCAGGCACGTCAGTGGTGATGGTCGAGCCAGCGGCGGTAGTGGCACCGTTGCCCACACTTACGGGGGCAACCAGGGCGTTGTTGGACCCGATAAATACATCGTCACCCAACACCGTTCGGAATTTATTGGCTCCATCGTAGTTGCAGGTAATGGTGCCAGCACCAATATTTGCCCGGGCGCCGATGCTGGCGTCTCCCAGGTAGCTAAGATGGCCAGCCTTGGCGCCTGGGCCCATGTGAGCGTTTTTGAGTTCCACGAAGTTACCCACATGCGCTTTTTCGTCCAGCACAGTACCAGGACGCAATCGAGCGAACGGGCCAGCGTCCGCACCCTCGCCTACTACAGCCCCTTCAATGTGAGTAAAGGGTTTGATGATCGCCCCGCGCTTGATCACCGAATCCCGAATGACCACATTGGCGCCAATCTGTACGTTGTCCTCAATCACTACCCTACCTTCGAGCACCACGTTGATGTCGAGGATGACATCTCGCCCCGCGATCACATCGCCGCGTATATCAAGGCGAGCTGGATCACGCAGGGTTACGCCTTCGGCCATCAACCGTTCGGCTTCGCGCATCTGATAGAAACGTTCCAGCTGTGCCAGCTGGCGGCGGTCATTGGCGCCCTGCACTTCCATCGCTTGTGAAGCGCTGTGGGTAACTATCTCCAGGCCATCCGCCACCGCCATGGCAATCACATCAGTGAGATAGTATTCGCCTTGAACATTGTTGTTCGATAAGCGCGCCATCCACCCTGCCAATTGTGCGGTCGGGAGCGCCAGAATGCCCGTATTGCCTTCGCAGACCGCCCGCTGGGCCTCGTTGGCGTCTTTATGTTCCACGATTGCCGTTACCTTCCCTTGGCCATCGCGGATGATGCGGCCGTAACCGGTAGGGTCTGGCAACTCGACCGTAAGCAGCGCCAGCTGGTTTTCGCTCGCCTTCTCAAGCAAAGCCCGGAGCGTCTCTGCGCGGATGAGGGGAACGTCACCGTACAACACAAGCGTTGTGGCCGAGGCCAAACCATTCTGGGCTTGGGCAACTGCATGTCCCGTACCCAGCTGTTCGGCCTGGACCACAAACTGAATATCTTCATCCCGGAAGGCTTCTCGCACCTGCTCTGCACCATGGCCGATCACAACGTGAATACCCACAGGGGCAAGTTGCCTGGCACTGTGGATAACATGCCCGAGCATCGAGCGGCCAGCAACCGGGTGGAGCACCTTGGGTAAAGCCGAGCGCATACGAGTGCCTTGGCCGGCAGCGAGGATAACGATATCGAGAGACATGGAAGGCCTGGGGATAAAAAAGAAAAAGGGTAGCCGAGGCTACCCTTTTACTCAATCACACAAAAAGCGTGGTGGAGTTATCCACCGTATTTTTTGCGGATCTGCTGCACGGTACGAAGCTGAGCAGCCGCTTCGGCCAAGCGGGCGGCTGCCGCGCTGTAGTCGAAATCGGAGCCTTTCTCGTGCAGGGCCTTCTCGGCAGCCTTTACGGCGTCCTGAGCAGAGGCTTCATCAAGATCGGCGGCGCGCTGCACGGTATCGGCCAAGACCTTTACCACGTTCGGCTGCACTTCAAGGAAACCACCGGAGATGTAGAACACCTCGGCTTCGCCACCTTGCTTGATCAAGCGGATCGGACCCGGTTTCAGGTCCGTAAGCAACGGCGCATGGCCTGGAGCGATACCAAGATCACCCAGGTTACCGTGCGCGATCACCATCTCTACGAGGCCGGAGAAGATCTCCCCTTCCGCGCTGACGATATCGCAATGGACAGTCATAGCCATCTACTTGCCTCAACCTGAAAGCGCCCGTTGCCGGGCGCCGGGATTACAGTTTCTTGGCCTTCTCGATCGCTTCTTCGATGCCGCCGACCATGTAGAACGCCTGTTCTGGCAAGTGGTCGTAGTCACCGTTGAGGATGCCTTTGAAGCCTGCGATGGTGTCTTTCAGGGAAACGTATTTACCCGAGGCACCGGTGAAGACTTCGGCAACGAAGAACGGCTGGGACAGGAAGCGCTGGATTTTCCGTGCACGGGAAACCAGTTGCTTGTCGCTTTCCGACAGCTCGTCCATACCGAGGATGGCGATGATGTCCTTCAGTTCCTTGTAACGCTGCAGCACGTACTGGACGCCGCGAGCGGTGTCGTAGTGCTCCTGGCCAATCACCAGCGGGTCGAGCTGGCGAGAGGTCGAATCCAGTGGGTCGACCGCCGGGTAGATACCCAACGAGGCGATGTCACGGGACAGTACCACGGTCGCGTCGAGGTGAGCGAAGGTGGTGGCTGGCGACGGGTCGGTCAGGTCGTCCGCGGGAACGTAAACAGCCTGGATCGAAGTGATCGAGCCGTTCTTGGTGGAAGTGATGCGCTCCTGAAGCACGCCCATCTCTTCTGCCAGGGTAGGCTGGTAACCTACTGCCGAAGGCATACGGCCCAGCAGTGCGGATACCTCGGTACCGGCCAGGGTGTAACGATAGATGTTGTCGACGAACAGCAGAACGTCGTTACCTTCGTCACGGAATTTCTCAGCCATGGTCAGGCCGGTCAGCGCTACGCGCAGGCGGTTTCCTGGTGGCTCGTTCATCTGGCCGTAGACAAGGGCTACCTTGTCCAGAACGTTGGAGTCCTTCATCTCGTGGTAGAAGTCGTTCCCTTCACGGGTACGCTCGCCCACACCAGCGAACACGGAGTAACCGCTGTGCTCGATGGCGATGTTACGGATCAATTCCATCATGTTGACGGTCTTGCCCACGCCGGCACCGCCGAACAGGCCAACCTTGCCGCCTTTGGCGAACGGGCAAACCAGGTCGATAACCTTGATGCCGGTTTCCAGCAGCTCGTTACCGCCCGCCTGGTCGGCGAACGATGGAGCCGAGCGGTGGATGGTCCAGCGCTCTTCTTCACCGATAGGGCCGGCTTCGTCGATCGGGTTACCGAGCACGTCCATGATACGGCCCAGGGTAGCCTTGCCAACCGGTACCGCGATGGCAGCGTTGGTGTCGACCACGTCGAGGCCACGCTTGAGGCCCTCGGTGGAACCCATCGCAATGGTGCGTACCACGCCGTCGCCCAGCTGCTGCTGAACTTCCAGGGTGGTTTCCGCGCCTTGTACCTTCAGCGCGTTGTAGATGCTCGGTACGCTGTCGCGTGGGAATTCCACGTCGATCACGGCGCCGATGATTTGAACGATACGTCCGCTACTCATAGCTGGATCCTCTGAATATTTGAACCGTTAAACCGCGGCAGCGCCGCCGACGATTTCCGAGATCTCTTGGGTGATCGCAGCCTGACGCGCCTTGTTGTAGACCAGCTGCAATTCGCTGATCAGATCACCGGCGTTATCAGTGGCATTCTTCATGGCGATCATCCGCGCCGCTTGCTCAGAAGCGTTGTTCTCCACCACTGCCTGGTAGACCTGCGACTCCACGTAACGCACCATCAGGCCGTCGAGCAGCTCTTTGGCGTCGGGTTCGTACAGGTAATCCCAGTGATGCTTGAGCGCTTGATCCGGGGTTGCAACCAACGGTACCAACTGCTCTACCACAGGCTTCTGCACCATGGTGTTGACGAACTTGTTGGACGCTACGCACAGGCGGTCGATACGGCCTTCGAGGTAGGCGTCCAGCATCACCTTGACGCTACCGATCAGATCATTGATCGACGGCTCTTCGCCCAGGTGGCTGATTGCAGCGACAACGTTACCGCCAAAGCTGCGGAAGAACGAAGCGCCTTTGCTGCCCACCACGCACAGGTCGATTTCCACGCCCTTGTCGCGATTGGCAGCCATGTCCTTGACCAGGGCCTTGAACAGGTTGGTATTCAGGCCACCGCACAGGCCGCGATCACTGCTCACCACAACGTAGCCGACACGCTTTACAGCGCGCTCGACCATGAACGGGTGACGGTATTCGGGGTTGGCGTTGGCCAGATGTCCAATTACCTGGCGGATGTGGTCCGCATAGGGACGGCTAGCAGCCATGCGCAGTTGTGCCTTGCGCATTTTGCTGACCGCCACCTTTTCCATGGCGCTGGTAATTTTTTGCGTGCTTTTGATGCTCGCAATCTTGCCGCGAATCTCTTTTGCGCCTGCCATGTTTCACCTATCAGGTTAGCAAGCGGGGGCCGAAGCCCCCGCTGCGGCTTACCAGGTCTGGGTGGCCTTGAACTTCTCGATACCCGCCTTGATACCGGCGTCGATCTCGTCGTTGAAGTCGCCCTTCACGTTGATCTTGGCCAACAGCTCGGCGTGATCGCGGTGGAAGTAAGCAATGAGCGCCTGCTCGAAGCTGCCGATCTTGGAGATTTCCACGTCGGTCAGGAAACCACGCTCGGCGGCATACAGCGACAGCGACATCTCGGCGATGGACATTGGCGCGTACTGCTTCTGCTTCATCAGCTCGGTAACGCGCTGACCATGCTCCAGCTGCTTGCGGGTCGCTTCGTCCAGGTCGGAAGCGAACTGCGCGAACGCAGCCAGTTCACGGTACTGGGCCAGCGCGGTACGGATACCACCGGACAGCTTCTTGATGATCTTGGTCTGAGCGGCACCACCCACACGGGATACCGACACACCGGCGTTGACCGCCGGGCGGATGCCCGAGTTGAACATGCCGGACTCGAGGAAGATCTGGCCGTCGGTGATCGAGATCACGTTGGTTGGAACGAACGCCGAAACGTCGCCAGCCTGGGTTTCGATCAGCGGCAGAGCAGTCAGCGAGCCGGTTTTACCGGTCACGGCGCCATTGGTGAACTTCTCTACGTATTCCTCGGATACGCGGGATGCGCGCTCCAGCAGGCGGGAGTGGAGATAGAACACGTCACCCGGGTAGGCTTCACGGCCTGGCGGACGGCGCAGCAGCAGGGAGATCTGGCGGTAAGCCACGGCCTGCTTGGACAGGTCATCGTAAACGATCAGGGCATCTTCGCCGCGGTCGCGGAAGAATTCGCCCATGGTGCAGCCCGAGTAGGGTGCCAGGTACTGCAGCGCGGCCGATTCGGAAGCCGAAGCAGCAACGATGATGGTGTTCGCCAGCGCGCCATGCTCTTCGAGCTTGCGCACGATGTTGGCGATGGTGGACTGCTTCTGACCGATAGCCACATATACACAGAAGACACCACTGTTCTTCTGGTTGATGATGGCGTCGATGGCCAGTGCGGTCTTGCCGATCTGACGGTCACCGATGATCAGCTCGCGCTGGCCACGGCCTACCGGGATCATTGCATCGACGGCCTTGTAGCCGGTCTGCAGAGGCTGATCCACGGACTTACGCCAGATAACGCCCGGCGCAACTTTTTCAACCGCGTCAGTTTCGGTGTGGCCCAGTGGGCCCTTGCCGTCAACCGGATTACCCAGAGCATCGACAACGCGACCCAGCAGGGCCTTGCCGACCGGCACTTCCAGGATACGGCCGGTGCACTTGGCACTCATGCCTTCGGCCAGAGAGGTGTAGGCACCCAGGACCACGGCACCTACCGAGTCCTGTTCCAGGTTGAGCGCCATACCAAAGACGCCGTCCGGGAACTCGATCATTTCGCCGTACATGACGTCGGTCAGACCGTGGATCCGCACGATACCGTCAGACACGCTGACTACGGTACCTTCGTTGCGGGCCTGAGAGGTGACATCGAGCTGGTCGATGCGCCCCTTGATGATTTCGCTAATTTCGGAAGGATTGAGTTGCTGCATTGCTCTGCTGCCCCTTCAAACTCAAGATTTCAGTGCTTCGGCAAGCTGCGCGATTTTTCCGCGCACCGAGCCATCGATTACCAGGTCACCGGCGCGGATGACGACACCACCAATAAGGCTGGCATCCTCCGCAGCGTGCAGTCGCACTTCCCGGCCGAGCCGTGCACTGAGAACCTTGGCGAGTTTGTCTTGCTGTTCTTGGTTCAATGCGAAGGCACTGGTGACATCCACATCCACGGATTTTTCCTGTTCGGCCTTGTACAGGTCGAACAGCGCCGAGATCTCCGGTAGAAGGAGAAGACGGTCATTTTCCGCGGCAATGTGGATGAAATTACGTGCCTGTGCATCAAACTTCTCACCGCATACCTGAATAAAGGCTGCGGCCTTTTCTGCGCTCGTCAGTCGCGGGGCCTTGAGCAATTGCCGCATGGTGCCGTCTTCCGACACCGCTGCAGCCAGGCCGAGCATGGCTGACCAATTGGCCAGTTGCTGGTGGGCCTGGGCATGCTCGAAGGCCGCCTTGGCGTAAGGTCGGGCCAACGTGGTCAGTTCTGCCATGATCGCCCTCGCTTAAATTTCAGCGGCCAGTTTGTTGACCAGCTCCGCGTGCGCGTTTTGATCGATAGACGATCCCAGGATTTTCTCTGCGCCAGTGACAGCCAGCAGGCCCACTTGGGCACGCAAGGCATCCTTGGCGCTGTTCAGTTCCTGCTCGATCTCTGCCACAGCCTGTGCTTTCACACGCTCTGCCTCGACGCGAGCCTGTTCACGGGCTTCGTCGACGATCTGAGTGCCACGCTTCTTGGCCTGCTCGATGATCTCGGCAGCTTGTGCCTTGGCTTCGCGCAGTTGTTGACCCGCTTTATCTTGGGCCAATTCCAGGTCGCGAGCAGCACGGCTGGCAGCGTCCAGACCATCAGCGATCTTCTTCTGGCGTTCCTGCAGAGCCGCGATGACCGGAGGCCATACGCACTTCATGCAGAACCACACGAAAATGAAGAACGCAACGGACTGGCCTATCAGGGTTGCATTAATGTTCACGCCAACACCTCGCTCGTTCGTTGTACATCACACCAATCACTCGAAATCGAGTGATCAGCCGGCGATCTGACCAACGAAGGGATTCGCGAAGGTGAAGAACAGGGCGATACCAACACCGATCATGGTCACGGCGTCGAGCAGGCCGGCGACGATGAACATTTTAACTTGCAGCATAGGGACCATTTCCGGTTGGCGAGCAGCGCCTTCCAGGAACTTGCCGCCCAGCAGGCCGAAGCCGATAGCGGTACCCAGTGCGCCCAGGCCGATCAGCAGAGCAACAGCGATAGCGGTCAGACCAACTACAGTTTCCATCTTTCCTCCCGACTTTTTACGTCGTATTGGTTAGGTTTTCTTAGGTTTAAAGCGGTAAAGCAAAGTATTCACAGAGCCGTCTCGACGCAGGCGCCGGGTTGCGGCTCTCCTTCCTGAGGGGTGAGCCTCGGGAAGGACATAAGACGCGCCAGACGAGCCTTAATGGTTATCTTCGTGCGCCATCGACAGGTAGACGATGGTCAGCATCATGAAGATGAACGCTTGCAGGGTAATGATCAGGATGTGGAACACTGCCCACGCCCATTGCAGCACTACGCCCAGGCCACTGAGCCAGAGCAGGCCGCTACCGAACATCACCGCGATGAGGATGAACACCAGCTCGCCGGCATACATGTTGCCGAACAACCGGAGCGCCAGCGAAATAGGCTTGGCGATCAGGGTTACGAATTCGAGCAGGAAGTTGACCGGAATCAGCAGGATCTGCACTGCAGTGTTCTTGCTGCTGAACGGGTGCAGGGTAAGTTCGCCAATGAAACCGCCGAGCCCCTTGACCTTGATGCTGTAGAAAATGATCAGGGCAAACACCGACAGGGCCATGCCCAGGGTCGCATTCGGGTCGGTAGTCGATACCGCGCGGAAGGCAATCTCGTGATCGCCCGACAGCTTGGCGGCGATCTGCGGAATCCAGTCGACCGGGATGAGGTCGATGGCATTCATCAGGAAGACCCAGGCGAAGATGGTCAGAGCCAGCGGTGCGATCACCGGGCTGCGACCATGGAAGCTGTCCTTCACACTACCGTCGACGAATTCGACCAGAACTTCCACGAAGTTCTGCAGGCCGCTTGGCTGACCGGACGTTGCCTTGCGCGCCGCGAGGCGGAACAGGAGAACGAAGATCAGGCCCAGGGCAACGGACCAGCCGAGTGTATCGACATGGAATGCCCAGAAGCCCATGGCCTTGGCCTCGGCGGCGCTATGGGCGAAGCCCCAGCTACCGTCGGCGAGCTGGCCGAAGGTGAGGTTTTGAAGGTGGTGCTGTATATAGCCCGAAGCGGTTTCTGCTGCCATGGTTGCCTCAAACGCCCTAAGGTCTCGAAAATCTTGTTCTCATGAGCAAGGGTGCGAACCAGTTGACCCCTTGGATCAACAGGAACACGCCGAACAACGCCAACGGCGCCAGCGGCTTTACCCCTACGAACGCCAGCGCAAACAGCACTGCCGTTAAAATCAGTTTTCCTGCTTCGCCGGCGTAGAACGACCGAACGATAGCCTGTGCTGCTCGGGCGCCGCTGAAACGGAACGCCTTGAACGCGAAGTAAACGTTGGGTAGCCAAGCGATCAGGCCCCCACACAAGCCTGAGTAACCGCTAACCACTCCATGCCACTGCCATAACACCAAAGCGGCCAGTAGCAATGTCACCAATTGAGCCAGCAGGACGGGAAATACAGCCCATCGATGGAAGGGCAAGCGGTTTGGCGTGCGGGTTTCCATCGTTCTGACTCCTGGAGGTCGGCCCGCCGTAAAACCACGACTTGGCATAGAATGTGCCGACAAAATGCGCGCAGAGTATAGGGGCGGTTCAGCCCCTGTTCAACTACCGGCTTGGCTTTTCCGACTGGTCGCTTGAAACTCATTGTTTCAGCGAATGTGAGCAAGCACTCCCTGGAGTTCGTCCAGCGAGTTATACCGGATCACCAACTGGCCTTTGCCCTTGTCTCCGTGTCGAATCTGCACCGCAGACCCCAGCCGCTCTGCGAGGCGTTGTTCCAGCCGAGCGATATCCGGATCGATGCGCTGCTCTTTTTCAGGCTGCTCTGTGGTGTTGAGCCACTGGCGTACCAGTGCCTCGGTTTGGCGCACGGTAAGGCCGCGTGCGACAACATGTCGCGCCCCATCAAGCTGGCGCTCGTCCGGCAGCCCTAGCAATGCCCTGGCGTGACCCATCTCAAGGTCGCCGTGAGCCAGCATCGTCTTGATGCCCTCAGGCAAAGTAATCAAGCGCAGAAGGTTGGTCACCGTAGCCCGCGATTTGCCTACCGCTTCGGCAACCTGCTGTTGGGTCAGCTGGAATTCCTGCTGCAAACGCTGTAACGCGATGGCCTCTTCCAACGGGTTGAGGTCCTCGCGCTGGATGTTCTCGATCAGGGCCATGGCGATGGCCGTTTCGTCGGGCACCTCCCGTACCATCGCCGGGATCCGCTCTTGCCCGGCCTGCTGACTGGCGCGCCAACGCCGCTCACCCGCAATGATTTCATAGCGACCGCCGCCAATGGGGCGCACTACGATCGGTTGCATGACGCCTTGGGAACGAATGGACTGAGCCAGTTCCTCAAGGGCCTGGGGGTCCATGTCACGGCGTGGCTGGTATTTCCCGCGTTGGATGACATCAAGCGGAAGGTATTGCAGTTCCTTTTCGTCCAGCCGAACCGCCTGGGCTTCAAGCACCGAGGCCGAGGGGCCGCTGAGCAGCGCGTCGAGCCCGCGGCCCAGCCCCCGTTTCTTCACAGCCATTGGATTTCCTTAAACCGCCGCAGCGGTACGAGCCTTGCGGCGTTGACGGCGAACCAATTCATTGGCCAGCTCGAGATAGGCCAGAGCGCCTCGCGACTGTTTGTCGTAAGCGAGCGCCGGCATGCCGAAGCTCGGTGCTTCAGCGAGGCGGATATTGCGTGGGATGACCGTATCGTAAAGCTGCTCGCCGAAATGCGCTTTCAACTGGGCAGAAACATCGTTGATCAAACTCAACCGCGGATCGTACATGGTTCGCAGCAAGCCTTCGATCTTGAGCTCAGGGTTGATAGCGGCGCCGATACGCTTGATGTTATCCACAAGGTCGCTGAGCCCCTCAAGCGCGAAATATTCGCACTGCATGGGGATAACTACTCCATCTGCCGCTACCAGTGCGTTCAAGGTAAGCATCGATAGCGAGGGCGGGCAGTCGATCAGAATGAAATCGTAGTTTTCACGGATCGGCGCCAGCGCGTTTCGCAGGCGGCTTTCCTTCATCTGCATTTCGAGCAGCACGACTTCAGCGGCGGTAAGGTCTCTGTTGGCAGGCAGCAGCTGATAGCCGCCGTGCTCGGAGAAGTGCATGGCTTCGCTGAGATCGCATTCTCCGATCAACAGATCATAGACCGAACGCTCGAGCGCATGCTTATCCACACCGCTGCCCATCGTGGCATTACCTTGCGGGTCGAGGTCGATCAACAGCACCCGCCGCTTGGTAGCGACCAGTGAGGCCGCGAGGTTGATGCAGGTCGTGGTTTTACCGACCCCGCCTTTCTGGTTCGCGATCGCGAATACCTTAGCCATTGTCGCTCGTGTTCCCCGTCATGCCTTGCGGCGCAATATCAGTAGATGCCTTTGGCCCTGGCAACCTGGCACGGCCAAAGCATGCGCGCTATCAATTTCAAAGTCAGCAGGCAATGCTACCAGTTCGTCCGCGGGATGCTGACCTTTCATGGCCAACCAGCGGCTTGAGTTATCCCCAAGGTGACGGGTCCAGGTAGCAAAATCCTCGAGGCTGCTAAATGCCCTTGAAACAATCCCGTCGTAGGGAGCCTCAGGTTTATGAGCCTCCACACGGCTGTGGATGACGTCAAGGTTGGTCAGTTTCAGTTCCAGCTTCACCTGGGTCTGGAAGCGGGTTTTCTTGCCATTGCTGTCCAGGGTGGTCACGTATTTGTCCGGGTACAGGATGGCCAGCGGAATCCCCGGCATGCCACCTCCGCTGCCTACGTCCAGCCAGCGCGAGCCTGCGCCGATGTACGAAGCAATGCTCAAACTGTCCAGCAGGTGGCGGGAAACCATTTCGTCAGGATCACGCACCGCCGTCAGGTTGTATGCCTTGTTCCATTTGATCAACAGCGCCAGATAGGCCAGCAGCTGATCTTCTTGCTCCAACGTCAGAGCCACGCCCAAGGCACGGGCACCTGTGGACAACTCGTTACGCTGCTGAGGAGTAATCGAATCGATCAAGCACTTTGCTCCACTTGCCGAACAGCACCGCGTTTTTTAAGGTGAATCATCAACAACGAAATGGCCGCCGGCGTCACTCCAGGAATACGCGAGGCCTGGCCTAACGTTTCCGGGCGTGCCTGGGACAGCTTCGACTGAATTTCCTTCGACAGGCCAGAGATGCCCGGATAGTCGATATCCACAGGCAAGCGGACATTTTCGCTAGCTCTGAGTTTTTCGATCTCCTCCTGCTGACGATCGATATAACCGGCGTATTTGACCTTGATCTCTACCTGTTCGGCCACCTGTGGATCAATTTCGATGGCGCCGGTAAGCGCCGTCAGGCCGGCGTAGTCGATTTCTGGTCGGCTCAGCAGGTTCAAGAGATTGTATTCGTGGGCCAATGGCGTTCCGTAGCGTTGAGCCAGAGCGTCGCCGACGGGGGTGGACGGGCGCACCCATGTACTTTTCAGGCGCTGCTCTTCGCGCTCGATCGCCTCCCGCTTCGTACAGAACGCTGCCCAACGCACATCATCGACCAGGCCCAGACGGCGGCCCGTTTCTGTCAATCGCAGGTCGGCATTGTCTTCGCGAAGGACCAACCGGTATTCCGCACGGGACGTAAACATCCGATACGGTTCCTGGGTTCCCAAGGTAATCAGGTCATCCACCAATACCCCGATGTACGCTTCATCGCGGCGGGGGCACCATGCCTCTTGCCCTTTCGCCCGCAACGCAGCGTTCGTTCCCGCCAACAACCCTTGTGCACCAGCCTCTTCGTAACCTGTGGTTCCGTTGATCTGGCCAGCGAAGAACAGCCCACCGATGGCTTTGGTTTCGAGGCTGTATTTCAGGTCCCGGGGATCGAAGTAGTCGTACTCGATCGCGTAACCAGGACGCATGATGTGGGCGTTTTCCATCCCGCGAATGGACCGGACAATCTGCAGTTGTACATCGAATGGCAGAGAGGTGGAGATCCCGTTCGGGTACAGCTCGTGGGTGGTCAGGCCCTCGGGCTCAATGAATACCTGGTGGCTGTCCTTGTCCGCGAACCTGTGGATCTTGTCTTCGATAGACGGGCAGTACCGCGGGCCCACTCCCTCGATCACGCCCGAATACATTGGCGAACGATCAAGGTTTGCCGCGATGATTTCATGGGTTTTGGCATTGGTATGGGTGATCCAGCAGCTCACTTGCCGCGGATGCATGTCGGCACTGCCCATGAATGACATGACGGGGATCGGCGTATCGCCTGGCTGCTCGGTCATCACGGAAAAGTCCACAGACTTCCCATCGATACGGGGCGGGGTGCCGGTTTTCAACCGACCTACACGCAGAGGCAGCTCGCGAAGGCGCTTGGCCAAGGCAATCGAAGGTGGATCACCGGCACGGCCACCTGAGTAGTTATCAAGCCCGATGTGGATAAGGCCACCCAGGAAGGTCCCGGCCGTCAGTACTACTGCATCGGCCAGAAAACGAAGGCCCATCTGCGTGACAACACCACGTACCTCGTCGCCCTCGACAATCAGGTCGTCACACGCCTGCTGAAATATCCACAGGTTCGGCTGGTTTTCCAGAATATCCCGCACAGCTGCCTTGTACAGAACGCGATCAGCTTGAGCGCGCGTAGCGCGAACTGCAGGCCCTTTGCGATTGTTCAAGACACGGAACTGAATACCGCCTTTGTCGGTAGCCAATGCCATGGCCCCGCCTAGCGCGTCGATTTCCTTTACCAGATGGCTCTTGCCAATACCGCCGATGGCGGGGTTGCAGCTCATCTGGCCCAGGGTTTCGACGTTGTGAGTAAGCAATAGCGTGCGAGCGCCCATTCGCGCGGAAGCGAGCGCAGCCTCGGTACCGGCATGGCCTCCGCCGATGACGATCACTTCAAAACGGGAAGGGAAATCCACCACGCACCTCGTGCCTGTTCATATGGGTAATTGGGATAGCTGCGCAGTATAGGGAATTTGCGTGGCTGAATGAAACCGTCTGTGCAAAAAATAGCCAGCCGAGGATGAATGGTTGTTAACAAAAACATAAAAGAAGAGAGATTTATAAAAGCTTTGTTTTTATGTTTATTCTTAGTAAGGCCCACTTCTGTGGATAACCATCCGTAGGCCTTGGCACGCGGAGTTTACAGCCGTGTGGAAAACTGTCGATAGGTACCCCTGGGGGTTTGTGATAAGCCAAGATAAGCTGTGCATAACATCGTACTTACCCACAACGGGCTTTTGTGCACGGTTTTCGCCTTGGGTTATGAAGAGCCCTCAGGTAGGGTTTTCCACAGGGCTTATCCGCAGATTGTGGGCAAAAAAAAGCCGACCCAAAGGCCGGCTTGAAAAAAAAAGAGGGTTATTTTCCGATACAGAAACTTGTGAAAATCCGTCCAAGCAGGTCATCCGAAGTAAATGCCCCCGTGATTTCACCCAGGCACTGCTGCGCCAGCCGTAAATCTTCCGCCAGCAGCTCGCCGGCTGCGGCATGAACCAGCTGGTTACGGCCGTGATCTAGGTACTGTTGCGCCTGACGGAGCGCTTCCAAGTGCCTGCGGCGGGCGCTGAAGCTACCTTCGGCGGTTTGCTCGTAACCCATCACTGCCTTCAGGTGGTCTCGAAGCAAGCCCAGGCCTGCGCCAGTATCCAATGCGCTCAAGGTTAATGTGGCCTGGCCATCAGCAGCCATATGCAGGCCGGGCTGTTCACCCGTGAGGTCTGCCTTGTTACGTACGAGGGTGACACGTTCGAGTGATGGCGCTGTGTCCAGGAACTCAGGCCAGAGCGCGTGGGGATCTGCCTCCGAGTCGCTATTGGCATCCACCACCAAGAGAATGCGATCGGCGTCCTGAATGGCCTTCAGCGCTCGCTCAACCCCTATCTTTTCCACCAGGTCGCCCGTGTTTCTCAGCCCTGCAGTATCGATGACGTGCAGCGGCATGCCGTCGATGTGAATATGTTCCTTGAGAATATCCCGCGTAGTGCCCGCGATGTCTGTAACGATCGCCGCTTCGCGTCCCGCCAGAAGATTCAACAGGCTGGACTTGCCAGCGTTGGGGCGCCCTGCAATGACCAAGGTCATGCCATCGCGCACCAGTGCGCCCTGGCTGGCTTCTGCAAGCACCGTGGCCAGAGAATCGCGAACCGCTTCCAGTTTGGCCAAAACGAGCCCGTCTGCCAGGAAGTCGATTTCTTCCTCGGGAAAGTCTATCGCCGCTTCCACATAGATCCGCAGCTGGATCAGAGCTTCGGTAAGTGCCTCCACCCGTTGAGAGAACGCACCCTGTAACGAGCGCACGGCGTTGCGTGCGGCCTGCTCGGAACTGGCTTCGATCAGATCGGCGATAGCTTCTGCCTGTGCCAGATCCAGCTTGTCGTTCAGAAATGCCCGCTCGCTGAACTCGCCAGGGCGGGCCAATCGACAGCCCAGGCCTGTACAGCGCCGCAGCAGCATGTCCAGCACAACAGGCCCACCATGGCCGTGCAGTTCAAGTACATCTTCCCCTGTAAAGGAGTTCGGTCCCTGGAACAGGATCGCCAGGCCCTCATCCACCACCTCGCCCCGCTCGCCATGGAAAGCACCATGATGCGCATAGCGAGGGACAAGCGGCCGGCGCAGGATCTCGTCCGCGATCCGCTTTGCGTCGGCTCCGGACACACGGACGATGCCTACGCCTCCACGCCCCTGTGCAGTGGCAATGGCTGCGATGGTGTCTTTAGAAAGGTTCATGAGTTATCCACCGGAAAATGCAAAACGCCCCTATCAAGGGGCGTTTGCGAACGAGTGTAGCGGCTTAAGCCGAAGCGTTGGCGTTTGCTCGCTCAATGCTGCGGGTGATGAACCACTGCTGCAGGATCGACAACGTGTTGTTGGTGATCCAGTACAGCACAAGGCCCGCCGGGAACCACAGGAAGAAGAAGGTGAAGACAATCGGCATCAGCTTCATGACCTTGGCCTGCATCGGATCCGGTGGCGCCGGGTTCAGCCGTTGCTGAATGAACATGGTGGCGCCCATGATGATAGGCAGGATGAAGAACGGATCTTTGATGGACAGGTCGGTGATCCAGAACATCCACGGCGCCTGACGCATTTCCACGCTTTCAAGCAGTACCCAGTACAGCGCCAGGAATACAGGCATCTGCACCACGATCGGCAAGCAGCCACCAAGCGGGTTGATCTTCTCTTTCTTGTACAGCTCCATCATCGCCTGGGACATCTTCTGGCGATCGTCGCCAAACTGCTCTTTGAGCGCCGCCAGACGTGGGGCTACCGCTCGCATGCGTGCCATGGACTTGTAGCTGGCCGCTGACAGCGGGAAGAACAGCAGCTTGATCAGTACGGTCAGGCAGATGATCGACCAGCCCCAGTTGTTCAGCAAGCTGTGGATATGCTTGAGCAACCAGAAGATAGGCTGCGCGATGAACCAAAGGAAGCCGTAGTCGACGGTCAGTTCCAGGCCTGGGGACAACTCCTTCAGCTTGTTCTGGATTTTCGGGCCGGCGTACAACGTGGCGGTCGTTTCGACCTTGGCGCCGGGCGCGACGGTCATGGTCGGGCCAGTGAAGCCAACGATGTAGTTACCCTGGCTGTCCTTGCGGGTCATCACGTTGTTGCTGTCGCTGCTGGCAGGTACCCATGCGGTAACAAAGTAGTGTTGCAACCAGGCTACCCAGCCGCCCTGGACCGTTTCTTTGAACTGGCCCTTGTCGATGTCCTTCATGGGGACTTTCTTGTAGGGCTCCGAGGTTGTCCACAGGGCCGCGCCAAGGTAGGTGGCGGTGCCAGTGGCGGTGCTCGAAGAGGGATCGGAGCTCGCATCGCGCTTGAGCTGGGCAAACAGGTTGCCCACCCAGGCCTGAGTGCTCTGGTTGTCGATCAGGTAGCTGACCGTGAGGTCATACTCGCCTCGCTTCAGGCTGAAGCGTTTGATGTAGTTGACGTTGTTCTGGCTGAACAAAAGGTCCACAACCAACTGGTCCTGCCCTTCGGCCAGTTGATAACTGGCACTCGAGCTGGTGTAGAGCGGACGGCCAGAGGCCTGAACGTCCGGGCCATTGGCTCCGGTCAGGCCGCTTTGGGCCAGATACACGCGCTCACTGCCATTGTCGAACAGCTGGAAAGGAATTTCCGGATGATCCTGCCGCCGCGGATACTGGGGCAGTGTGAGTTGCACGATATCCCCGCCCTTCGGATCGATGGCAAGGTCGAGCACATCAGTGCGCACCCGGATCAGCTCCTGGCTGGATGCTGCTGGAGCCGTTGCTGCGGCTACTGCCGGTGCATTGGTGTCCGGCACATCGGACGTCGTTGCGTTGGCGCCAGGTGCTTGCGGTAAATCCGAAGGGATCGCGGCCTGGGTCGCTGCGCTCTGGGTCGGCAGGGCAGCCTGGCCGTAGTCCTGATTCCACTTCAGGACCAGAACGTAGGCCACGACTGCCAGGGCGCCCATCAGGATCGTACGTTTTATATCCATGATTACTCGGCTTTCGAATTATTACGAAGGGTGGACACGGACGGGACGGGATCGAAACCGCCAGCATTCCAGGGATGGCAGCGCCCCAGCCGGCGTATGGTCAGCCAGCTCCCACGCCACACGCCGTACTGGCTGATGGCTTCATGGGCATAACAGGAGCAACTGGGATAGAAACGGCAATGACTGGCCATCAGGGGACTAATGGCATAGCGGTAAAACTGGATCGGTAGCAGGACCAGTTTACGCATCTTGGCTGTGCTGTTCCTTGGGTTCGGTGTGAGCAGCCGGCCGAGATCGGGCCAGACGCTTCCAAAGCTTGGCGAAATGCAAATGCAGCTCGGTGTTCTCGAGGTCGCCGAGCCCCTTTCGGGCCACGATGACGATATCCCAGCCAGCCAGTGATTCCTGGTGATGGCGGAACGAGTCACGAATCACACGTTTGATACGGTTGCGCTGCACTGACAGCTTGACGCTTTTCTTGCCGATCACCAGCCCGAGGCGTGGATGATCGAGCTGGTTATCCTTGGCAAGGATCAGGAGATGCTTCCCCGGGACCTTGCCGGTCGGGGAGTCAAAGACTGCCTTGAATTGCTTCGGAACAAGCAGTCGCTTGCTCCGGCTGAAGTCCTGACTCACCTACCTGTGCCGGCAAATCAGACAGCCAGACGCTTACGGCCCTTGGCGCGACGACGCGACAGGACGGCGCGGCCGTTCTTGGTGGCCATGCGAGCACGGAAACCGTGGGTGCGAGCGCGCTTGATGGTGCTGGGTTGGAAAGTACGTTTCATGGACAGTTACCTGGTTGGTCGGCTGGGCCCCAATGGCCCGGTTTTCAAGAGACCGGCGATTCTATTGAAAGCACGGGCATAGGTCAATTTCCGACCAGCTTTTCCTTACATATGGTTACAGGGTCGCTTGCGTCAGAACGAAGGCAGGAAACAGAAATAAAAAGAAGGACGTATAAAAAGCTTTTCTGTAGAGCTTATAAAGCTTGAGGAAGCCGTTCCTTGTGGATAACCTTATTTCGGCCAATAGATTAGGGCTCTCCAAGGCCGGCAAAGGTTGTCCACAAGCAGCGCGCATCTTGTTCAGTCTGTGGATAAAACCTGTGCACAGAATTGCCAGATATCCACAGCCAGGTTATCAACAGGGTTTGAACCCCACTAACCCACTGGGCTCAGGCTACGTTTTCCACAGGGCTCTTGCAGATCTTTTTTCGCACGTTTTTCCGCCCATTCAAGCTTGATGTCCTCCGCTGAGCGGCAGGTGTGGATAACTAACTCGGCGCTAGGTACAATGGCCGACGCTTTTTTGCCCTTCGGGCTTATCTATCTCTGGGGATTCCTGTGTCAGTGGAAATCTGGCAGCAGTGCGTGGAATTGCTCCGCGAGGAACTGCCTGCTCAACTGTTCAATACCTGGATACGTCCGCTCCAGGCGGAAGCGGAAGGTGACGAGTTGCGCATCTATGCGCCTAACCGCTTCGTCCTGGATTGGGTCAATGAGAAATACCTGGGTCGCTTGCTCGAGTTGATGGCTGAACGCGGCGAGGGTTCTGTGCCTGCCCTTTCGCTGCTGATCGGTAGCCGTCGCAGTTCTGCTCCGCGCACTGCTGCCAATGCGCCCATGCCAGCTGCCTCCATGCCAGCGCCTGCGCCAGCCTCCGTTCAGCCCGCGGCTCCGGCGCCGATACCGGCTGCGCCGAAGGGCGCCGACCCGGAGCCATCGCGGGATAGCTTCGATCCAATGACTGCCCCGACCACTGCGCGAAGCGAAACGCGCAGTGTTCAGGTTGAAGGCGCGCTCAAGCACACCAGTTACCTCAACCGTACCTTTACTTTCGAAAATTTCGTGGAAGGCAAATCGAACCAGTTGGCTCGAGCAGCGGCATGGCAAGTTGCGGATAATCCCAAGCATGGGTACAACCCACTGTTCCTTTATGGTGGGGTTGGCCTGGGTAAAACCCACCTCATGCATGCTGTGGGTAACCATTTGCTCAAGAAAAATCCAAATGCCAAGGTGGTGTACCTGCATTCGGAGCGATTCGTCGCTGACATGGTCAAGGCCTTGCAGCTGAACGCTATCAACGAGTTCAAGCGCTTTTATCGGTCGGTGGACGCGCTGCTCATCGATGACATTCAGTTTTTCGCACGCAAGGAACGGTCCCAGGAAGAGTTCTTCCATACCTTCAACGCCCTGCTCGAGGGTGGCCAGCAGGTCATCCTTACCAGCGATCGTTACCCGAAGGAAATCGAGGGCCTCGAGGAGCGCTTGAAATCGCGCTTTGGCTGGGGGCTGACGGTTGCCGTCGAACCTCCGGAGCTCGAGACAAGGGTTGCGATTCTCATGAAGAAAGCTGATCAGGCGAAGGTGGAATTGCCCCACGACGCCGCATTCTTCATCGCTCAACGAATCCGCTCCAATGTGCGCGAACTCGAAGGCGCCCTTAAGCGGGTGATTGCCCATGCGCATTTCATGGGGCGCGACATCACGATCGAGTTGATCCGCGAGTCCTTGAAGGACCTTCTTGCACTGCAGGACAAATTGGTCAGTGTGGATAACATTCAGCGCACAGTAGCCGAGTACTACAAGATCAAGATCTCCGATCTCCTTTCCAAGCGTCGCTCGCGATCCGTCGCCAGACCTCGCCAGGTCGCGATGGCTCTATCCAAGGAACTGACCAATCACAGCTTGCCTGAGATCGGCGATGTGTTCGGTGGGCGCGATCATACGACGGTCTTGCATGCCTGCAGAAAGATCAACGAATTGAAAGAATCTGACGCGGATATTCGCGAGGATTACAAGAACCTGCTCCGTACGCTTACCACTTGACGCTTACGTAGCTGCCACGAAAAAGGCCAGGAACTGACGCCATGCATTTTTCCATTCAACGAGAGGCGCTCCTCAAGCCTCTGCAACTGGTTGCCGGGGTGGTAGAACGCCGCCAGACGCTTCCCGTGCTTTCCAACGTGTTGCTGGTGGTCCAGGGGCAGCAGCTTTCCCTCACCGGTACCGATCTGGAAGTTGAGCTCGTAGGCCGCGTGCAACTGGAAGAGCCCGCGGAACCGGGCGAAATAACGGTGCCTGCCCGCAAGCTGATGGATATATGCAAAAGCCTTCCCGCCGATGCGCAGATTGACGTGCGTCTGGATGAGCAGAAGCTTCTGGTAAAGGCAGGCCGCAGTCGCTTCACTTTATCCACGTTGCCCGCCAGCGACTTCCCTACGGCCGAAGAGGGTCACGGTTCCCTCACCTGCACCCTTGCCCAGGGCAAGTTGCGTCGCTTGATCGAGCGCACCGGGTTTGCCATGGCTCAACAGGACGTACGCTATTACCTGAACGGGATGTTGCTGGAAGTTTCGACCGGGCTGATTCGTGCGGTCGCCACGGATGGTCACCGGCTGGCCATGTGCTCGATGACGGCCGATCTCGGTCAGGCCGACAAGCACCAGGTTATCGTGCCTCGCAAGGGCATTCTTGAACTCGCCCGCCTGCTGACCGATCCAGATGGTACCGTCAGCATCGTACTGGGCATGCATCACATTCGTGCTACTACGGGTGAGTTCACCTTCACTTCCAAATTGGTTGATGGCAAATTCCCTGATTACGAGCGTGTTCTGCCAAAAGGCGGCGATAAGGTTGTGCTCGGGGACCGGCAGGCGTTGAAAGAAGCATTCAGCCGTACAGCCATTCTTTCGAACGAAAAATACCGTGGCATCCGGTTGCAGCTCGGCGCTGGTCAGTTGAAGATCCAGGCAAACAATCCCGAACAGGAAGAGGCTGAAGAAGAAATCAGCGTCGACTATAGCGGGGGTAGTCTGGAGATCGGCTTCAACGTCAGTTACCTGTTGGACGTGCTTGGGGTAATGACAACGGAGCAGGTACGCTTGGTGCTTTCCGATTCCAATAGCAGTGCATTGCTTCAGGAAGCCGATAATGACGATTCCTCCTACGTCGTGATGCCGATGCGGCTTTGATCGCCTATCAATGTCTCTCTCACGTGTTTCTGTCACTGCGGTGCGTAACCTGCACCCAGTGACCTTGCTGCCCTCCCCTCGGATAAACATTCTCCACGGTGACAATGGCAGCGGTAAAACCAGCGTTCTTGAAGCTATCCATCTTCTTGCCTTGGCGCGCTCCTTCCGCAGCACTCGCCTCCAACCTGTCATTCAATACGAACAGCCCGCCTGCACCGTCTTCGGTCAGGTCTTGGTTGAGAATGACCGCGTATGCAACCTAGGCGTGTCTCGCCAACGGGATGGCGACTTCCTGATTCGAATCGACGGCGATAATGCCCGCAGCGCTGCGCAGCTGGCCGAAGTGCTTCCTTTGCAGTTGATCAACCCCGATAGCTTCAGACTTCTGGAGGGTGCTCCCAAGGTCAGGCGACAGTTCCTGGATTGGGGAGTGTTCCACGTGGAACCTCGGTTTCTCCCTGTTTGGCAGCGGCTGCAGAAGGCTCTGAAGCAACGGAACTCATGGCTGCGGCATGGTACAATAGACGCCGTTTCACAGGCCGCGTGGGACCGTGAGCTGCTGTCGGCCAGTGCGCAGATTGATGAATTCAGACGATCATATATCCAGCAGCTCAAGCCTGTATTTGATCAGATCCTCGGTGAGCTGGTTGATTTACCAGGTCTGTCCCTGAGCTATTTCCGCGGCTGGGACAAGGACCGTGAATTGAGCGAAGTGCTGGCCAGTTCGTTGTTGCGCGACCGGCAACTGGGCCATACGCATTCGGGGCCACAGCGCGCCGATTTACGGCTCCGCCAAGGTAGCCATAACGCTGCCGAAACTCTCTCTCGAGGCCAACAGAAACTAGTGGTCTGCGCCCTACGTATCGCTCAAGGCCACCTGTTAAGCCAAGTCCGCAGAAGCCAGTGTGTTTATCTGGTGGACGACCTGCCCTCTGAACTTGACGAGCAGCACCGCAAAGCTCTTTGCCGGCTGCTTGAAGAATTGAAATGTCAGGTGTTCATCACCTGCGTTAACCACGAATTCCTGAGTAATGATTGGCATAAAGATACGGAGGTATCGTTGTTCCACGTGGAACATGGCCATATCACTCAGACCTCGAAACATCAGGAGTGAAGCATGAGCGACAACCAGACATATGACTCCTCAAGCATCAAGGTACTGAAAGGCCTGGATGCGGTTCGCAAGCGCCCCGGTATGTACATCGGCGACACAGACGATGGAAGCGGCCTGCACCACATGGTGTTCGAGGTGCTGGACAACTCGATTGACGAAGCGCTGGCTGGTCACTGTGACGACATCACCGTAACCATTCACCCGGACGAGTCCATCTCCGTTCGCGACAACGGCCGCGGCATTCCGGTGGACGTGCATAAAGAAGAAGGCGTGTCAGCGGCGGAAGTCATCATGACCGTCCTGCACGCCGGCGGTAAATTCGACGACAACTCATACAAGGTATCCGGAGGCCTCCACGGCGTAGGCGTGTCGGTTGTGAATGCTTTGTCTGAATCCTTGCTGCTGACCGTCCGCCGCAGTGGCAAGATCTGGGAGCAACATTACGTTCATGGCGTGCCGCAGGAGCCCATGAAGGTCGTAGGGGACAGCGAAACCACGGGTACCGAGATCCATTTCAAACCGTCCGCTGACACCTTCAAGAACATCCATTTCAGCTGGGATATCCTGGCGAAGCGAATCCGTGAGCTGTCGTTCCTCAACTCGGGCGTCGGGATCTTCCTGAAGGACGAGCGCAGTGGCAAAGAAGAGTTCTTCAAATATGAAGGCGGCCTGCGCGCATTTGTTGAATACCTCAACACCAACAAGACCACGGTCAACCAGCAGGTCTTCCACTTTACTGTGCAGCGCGAAGACGGCGTGGGCGTGGAAATCGCCTTGCAGTGGAACGATGGGTTCAATGAGAACCTCCTCTGCTTCACCAACAACATCCCGCAGCGCGACGGCGGCACCCACCTGGTGGGCTTCCGCTCGGCCCTCACCCGGAACCTCAATACCTATATTGAGCAGGAAGGCTTGTCGAAGAAGCATAAGGTGGCGACCACGGGAGACGACGCCCGTGAAGGGCTCACGGCGATCATCTCGGTGAAAGTGCCAGATCCCAAGTTCAGCTCCCAGACCAAGGACAAGCTGGTCTCGTCCGAAGTAAAAACCGCTGTCGAGCAGGAAATGGGTAAATATTTCTCCGATTTCCTTTTGGAGAACCCCAACGAAGCGAAGGCAGTGGTCGGCAAGATGATCGACGCTGCTCGTGCACGCGAAGCAGCCCGCAAGGCGCGTGAGATGACCCGCCGCAAGGGCGCCCTGGATATTGCAGGGTTGCCTGGCAAGCTAGCGGATTGTCAGGAAAAGGACCCTGCCCTTTCCGAGCTGTACCTGGTGGAGGGTGACTCTGCAGGCGGGTCCGCCAAACAAGGCCGCAATCGTCGTACCCAAGCCATTCTTCCGCTGAAGGGCAAAATCCTCAACGTCGAGAAGGCACGCTTCGACAAGATGATCGCGTCGCAGGAAGTGGGCACGCTGATTACCGCGCTCGGCTGCGGCATTGGTCGTGACGAATACAACATCGAGAAATTGCGTTACCACAACATCATCATCATGACCGACGCTGATGTGGATGGCTCGCACATTCGAACCCTGCTGCTGACCTTCTTCTTCCGTCAGCTGCCGGAGCTGATCGAACGAGGCTATGTGTACATTGCTCAGCCACCGCTTTACAAGGTGAAAAGAGGCAAGCAGGAACAGTACATCAAGGACGACGAGGCGATGGAGGAATACCTCACCCAAACCGCCCTTGAAGACGCCAGCCTGCACTTGGGCGAAGACGTACCTGGTATCAAGGGCGAAGCCCTGGAGCGCCTGGTGAACGACTACCGCATGGTCATGAAAACCCTCAAGCGGCTGTCTCGTTTGTACCCTCAGGAAATCACCGAGCACTTTGTTTACCTGCAACCCGTATCGCTTGAGCAGCTGGGCAATCATGCAGCGATGCAAGAATGGCTGGGGCATTTCGCGAATCGCCTGAAGCGTTCGGAGAAGTCCGGGCTCACCTACAAGGCGACCTTGCGCGAAGATCGTGAGCGCAACCTGTGGCTACCTGAGGTGGAAGTGCTGTCCCATGGCTTGGCAAGCTATGTGACCTTCAACCGGGACTTCTTCGGTAGCAATGATTACCGCACCGTAACGGCCCTGGGGGCTCAGCTGAACAGCTTGCTCGACGAGGGTGCGTACGTTCAGCGGGGTGAGCGTAAAAAGCCCGTGGGCGAGTTCAAGGAAGCCTTGGACTGGTTGATGACCGAGACGGCCAAACGTTTCAGTATTCAGCGCTATAAAGGGCTTGGTGAGATGAACCCGGATCAGCTCTGGGAAACTACGATGGACCCAACGGTGCGTCGTATGTTGAAGGTCACCATCGAAGACGCCATTGGCGCGGACCAGATCTTCAATACCTTGATGGGCGATGCTGTTGAGCCTCGCCGCGATTTCATCGAGAGCAATGCACTGGCGGTGTCCAACCTGGACTTCTAACCCCTCGTTAGCCCGCAATCGAAACCCCAGCTTACGCTGGGGTTTTTTTATGCATTGTCGGGTCAAATACCGGTGTTCAAATCCTCCCGGATTGTCGCCTTCGGCTGCCCGGGCCATGTTCCGGTCAGGTCAATATGCATAACACCGGCCGGCCATTGCGCTACAGGGACTGCCCAGGAAAAGGTTTGCCTGACATCCTTGAACATACCCTTGAACACGAGTTCGAGCTGCAACTCCTGCGCGTTTATAGGGATGTTGGCAAAGCTGGCGGAAAGCCCGCCGGAGATAGTCGCTACCGGCTCATCCACACGCTTGCCATCTACGCTGTAACTGAGCCTGGCTTTAGTGATGTACGTTGTTCCCTTACGGGCCTTGCTATCCAGGAAAAGCGATAAGCCGTTGATTCGTCCGCGCCACGCCGGCAGCACGGTACGGCCTTCAAAAGATGAAAACGCGAAGGCTACCGGGATCAGCTCGCTAGCCACCTCCCCTTCCGTCGCAGGCCAGACGTGCTTGTCCAATGAGTGAGTTTCCCGGCTGTAGCTATAGCTGGCGCGCACGGAGCCGCCAGGGCCTTTCTCTCCCAGCAGGGCATGCAGGCCTTTGACGGTCCCTCCCAAGGTATAGGAAGCGTCTTTATCGTTCGCGCCGATGTTGAGTCCGCTTTTCGCATAGACGACCTCGGTGATAACACCGAAGCCTTGAGCGATCTTGCCATTCTGGGCGAACCCTACCTTTTCTGCTGTCGCCAATAGCCAAGCGTATTGGTCGTTCAGAATTCCCAGGTCAGTGACCGCTACCTCTTTGGCGATGGCAAATTCGGAGGCTATCGAATCTTTATTTTGAAAGCGCCACACGAATTCAACCTCCGGCTTGAGGCTCAGCCCCGAGTGAGGATCGATCACGGAGGCTTCACCTTTAACGTCCGCCTGCTGCCGACTTACGCCTTCACTGCTGAGCTTCCAACTGGAAGAAACGAGCTTCTCCTTTACCGCGAGAGAAGGAACGGTTTCCTCTACCAGCTTGAAGGCCCCGGTGGATGTATCTACGAAACCGACTGCCCCGGGTTGGATAGTGGGAGCCAACGCCCAGTTACCCCACAGGTTAGGGCGGCTTTGGCGTATCAGATGTGTAAATCGATTGTTCCAGTCCGACATGGTGCACTCCCTTGCGTTTACCAACGAGGGAGCAACCTACCTTTTTTCGTACCAGTTGGCGGAGCAGGAACATGTTCCCCTGCCGCCGGGATCGCTGGGCTATTCTCCGATCATCAATCCATTTGGTGGCAACGGTAGCGCGGTTTTATAGCGAACCTGCTTGAGCGCAAAGCTTGAGCGGATATTGGCGACGCCGGGGAATCGAGTGAGGTGATTGATGATGAAACGCTCCAGAGCGTGTATGTCTGGAACCAGAACACGGATCAGATAATCCGCGTCGCCGCTCATGAGGTAGCACTCCATCACCTCTGGACGCTGAGAAATGGCCTCTTCAAAACGCGCCAGTGCCCCATCCACTTGTTTCTCGAGGCTCACATGAATAAAGACATTGACGTGCAGGCCAAGCATCTCTGGGGCAAGAAGCGTTACCTGTTGCTTGATCAACCCTAGCTCCTCCATTGCTTTCACCCGGTTGAAGCATGGTGTGGATGAGAGGTTTACCGTACGTGCAAGCTCTGCGTTCGTGATACGCGCGTTGTCCTGCAGCGCGTTAAGGATGGAGATATCAGTTCTATCCAGCTTACGCATGGGTTTTCCTTCAATGCCAAATACATCTATGACTGATTTATGGCAATAAGCCATTAGCCACAGCTACTGTTTCTTATAGATTTTGCAACGTGGTACGTACCACGGTGTACGTTGCCCGCATCAGCTTATTTGGGAGCAAACACATTAAGCCTTGGTACACCCGTACAGAATCAGCTAGGTTGCAAGGAGTATGGAAGCTTCCCGGTTGCATAGCTCCACGAGGAAGTCCCAGACCACTCGTAGCCTTACCGACTTATGTAGCTCTTTGCGGGTACTTATCCAGTACGTTCTCTGAATGCTCTCGGTAGGCAGCACCCGGCGCAATCGGCTGTCGTGTGCTGCCATGTATTGCGGGAGTACCGCGATGCCAAGCCCGGCATGGGCAGCCAGTTGCTGGGCCAGCACGCTTGTGCTGCGGAAAACCACATTAGGCGACCGACAGAAGGCGTTCAGTAGCAACAACTGCTGGCTGAACAGCAAATCGTCCACGTAGCCGATCCATTGGTGTTGGCTCAGTTGGTCGCGGTGCTCCAGGGGTGGTGCAGCCGCCAGGTATTCAGGGCTGGCATAGAGGCCCAGGCGGTAATCGCTGAGCTTGCGCGTAATCAGCATGTCCGCCTCCGGGCGCTCGAGGTGAATGCTGATTTCTGCCTCTCGGTTGAGGATGTTGACGAAGCGCGGCACCGCGACCAGCTCGACCTGCAGCCCAGGGTACCGCTCGAAGAGTTGCGGCATGCGAGGAGTGATAAAACACACGCCTATGCCTTCTGCTGTACCCAGGCGAATCTTGCCGAGCGGCATGATTGACTGGGTAATTTCTTCCTGCGCCATCAGCGCAGAATTTTCCATGGCCTCGGCATGCCGCAGCAGTGCATTGCCTGCGGGCGTAAGTTCGTAGCCTTGGGCTTGTTGCACGAACAACGCAGCGCCCAGTGTGCGCTCGATGCGCTCGATATGGCGGGCAACCGTGCTATGGGTGGTATTGAGCCGTTTGGCGGCGGCAAGCAGGCGCCCGCTGCGATGGAGCTCGAGAAAAAAACGGACGTCGTCCCAGTCGAACATTGCCACTCCAATAATTATCGTTGTAAATCAGGAGGCTGTTCATGCTGTGCAAAAACGCACAGCCATTGGGTAAAAACTATCGTTTTCAAACCGCGTTTAATCAATACCATGAGGTAAAGAACAATAAAAATACGAGGCGTAGCGCATGTCCAATGCCGAGGATACATACGATTACATCATCGTTGGCGCCGGCCCGGCCGGTTGCCTGCTGGCTAACCGGCTCTCCGCCAACCCCGATCACCGGGTGCTTCTGCTCGAAGCCGGAGGTGAAGATAACTACGCCTGGATACATATCCCGGTTGGCTATCTGTTCTGCATCGGCAACCCGCGCACCGACTGGTGCTTTAAAACCCAACCCCAAAATGGCCTGCACGGGCGTTCACTGAATTATCCCCGGGGCAAGGTTCTGGGAGGCTGCTCCTCCATCAACGGCATGATCTACATGCGTGGCCAGGCGCGAGATTATGATGGCTGGGCAGCGTTGGGGAACGCGGGCTGGAGCTGGAACGATGTGCTGCCCCTCTTTCGTAAGACCGAGCTTCATGCCGCAGGCGGGAATGACTGGCATGGAGAAACCGGCGAATGGCGAGTAGAGGCCCAGCGTTACCGCTGGCCGATCCTGGATGCGTTCCGCGAAGCAGCCGGGCAGGCGGGCATCGGGCCTGTGGATGACTTCAATCGTGGGGATAACGAAGGTTGTGGATATTTCCACGTGAACCAGCGCGCTGGTGTGCGATGGAATTCTTCCAAGGCGTTTCTGCGTCCGGTACTCAAACGGACAAACCTTAAAGTATTGACCAAGGTTGCTGTGGATAAGCTGCTGTTTGACGGCGACCGGGCGAGCGGTGTCGAAGCTGACTGGCTCGGCAGCAAGCGTTCGTTCGCGGCCAAACGGGAGGTGATCCTCAGTGCGGGTGCCATCGGGTCCCCCACTATTCTGCAACGCTCCGGTATCGGCCCTCGCCCCTTACTCGAAAAACTCGATATTCCCGTGCGCTTGGAAGCGCCTGGGGTCGGCACGAACCTGCAGGACCACCTGCAACTGCGGTTGATTTATCAGGTCGAGAACGTACGTACGCTTAATCAGGTTGCCAATAGCCTGTGGGGAAAATGCGGCATGGGGCTGCGCTACCTTTACGACCGCAGCGGCCCATTGGCCATGGCACCGAGCCAGTTGGGCGCCTTCGTCCGCTCCGATCCCAGCCAGCCCAGCGCCAACCTTCAGTACCACGTACAGCCTTTATCCCTGGACCGGTTTGGCGAGCCCTTGCACCGCTTCGCAGCCTTCACGGCCTCTGTGTGTAACCTGCGCCCCAAGAGTCGCGGTCGGGTGGAAATCACTTCCCGTAACCCAGGCGACGCGCCCTTGATAGACCCTCGATACCTGAGCCATCCGGATGACCTGCGCGTTGCGGCCGATGCCATTCGGGTAACCCGTACTATCGTTGAAGGCGCCGCGCTCGCGCCCTTCAAACCGGTCGAGTACCTCCCAGGTGCATCCTTCCAGTCGCAGGAAGAACTCGAAACAGCGGCGGGTACTGTTGGAACGACTATATTCCACCCGGTTGGCACCTGCCGCATGGGGGTGGACGCCGAAGCGGTAGTGGACCCAGAACTTCGGGTCAGGGGTGTTCGAGGGCTTCGCATTGCCGATGCTTCGATCATGCCGCTGATTGTTTCCGGAAATACCTGCTCCCCTACGCTAATGATCGCCGAGAAAGCAGCAGAGCTTTTGTTACGCACCGCCGCGGCTGAAGAGGTAACCGTGCCGGCTCGTGTTGAACGGGCCCCTGTGGCGGCATTCTGACCCGCACTGTGACCTGACTATCAAAGCAACGAAGCAGTAAGCGCACCGGCGCAGTCAGCCGGGCAGACAGTGGAACAACAAGAAAAATCACTGTGCCCTTTGGGCCGAGGACAGGACCAATGACCGACTATACGCAGCCACAGGCCGCACAGGTGGTGCCCAACGCAGCCAGGGAAGAGCGGAAGATCATTTTCGCGTCGTCGCTGGGTACGGTGTTTGAATGGTATGACTTCTTTCTCTATGGCGCCCTGGCGGCGGTCATCAGCAAGCAGTTTTTCGCTGGCGTAAACGACACGACCGCGTTCATCTTCGCGCTGATGGCGTTTGCCGCCGGATTCCTGGTCAGGCCGTTCGGCGCACTGGTGTTCGGGCGGCTTGGGGACATGATTGGCCGTAAATACACGTTTCTTGTCACCATTGTGCTGATGGGGATATCTACCTTTGCAGTAGGCTTGTTACCCACCTATGCGAGCATTGGCCTGGCGGCGCCGGTAATCCTCATCGTGCTGCGCATGCTCCAAGGCCTGGCACTGGGAGGGGAATATGGCGGCGCAGCCACTTATGTGGCTGAGCATGCTCCGGCAAACAAGCGTGGCCACCATACCGGGTGGATTCAATCGACCGCCACCCTTGGCCTTCTGCTGTCACTGGTTGTGGTTGCCGCATGCCGATACCTGAGTGGAGATCAGTTCGAAGTCTGGGGCTGGCGGCTGCCGTTCCTGCTTTCCATCGTGCTGTTGGGCATTTCCACATGGATTCGCTTGAGCCTGCATGAGTCGCCGGCCTTTACCAAAATGAAGGCCGAAGGCAAGGTGAGCAAGGCGCCCATCCGCGAATCCTTCGGCTCGTGGGCCAACCTCAAGATCGTTCTGACTGCACTGTTCAGCATCAATGCCGGGCAGGCCGTGACGTTCTACACGGCGCAGTTCTATGTGATGTTCTTTCTCACCCAGATGCTGAAACTCGACCCTGCGCAGGCTACCAACCTGATGATCATCAGCGTGATCATTGGCGCACCCTTCTTTGTATTCTTCGGATGGCTCTCTGATCGCGTGGGCCGCAAGCCGATCCTCATGCTGGGCCTGCTACTGGCGACGGTGTTGTATTTCCCGCTCTTCAAAGCGCTGAGCCATTACGCTAACCCACAAATCGACCAGGCAACCCGGCAAGCACCCATCGTGGTAATGGCCGACCCCGACACCTGCACTTTCCAGTTCGACCCGGTAGGAAAGGCCCGTTTCGACAGCCCCTGTGACAAGGTCAAAACCCTGTTGGTAAAAGCAGGCGTACCTTACACCTCCCAAGCGGCGGTCGCCGGCAGCGCGGTTGTCGTTACCGTAGGGCAAACCCGTATCGAGGGCTATGACGAAGCGGCCTTGCGCGGCGCTATCACAGGAGCCGGCTACCCGGCCAAAGCGGAGCCAGCCCAGGTCAATCAGCCGATGGTGGTGGGCATTATCGTAGCGCTGATTCTGATCGCGACCATGACCTATGGCCCGTTGGCCGCTGTGATGGTCGAACTCTTCCCGACCCGCATTCGGTATACCTCGATGTCGCTGCCTTATCACATCGGTAACGGCTGGTTCGGCGGTTTCTTGCCTACCGTCTCGTTCGCGCTGGTGGTGTATACGGGAGATATCTACTACGGGCTGTGGTACCCGATTACCGTCACGGCGGTGAGCCTGGTAGTTGGCTTGATCAGCCTGAGAGAAACGCGACACGTGGATCTGGATAACGCCTGAATACAGCCAGCCCTGCCAACCGTGCCCGCCCGTTCTGGCGGGCACTTTCGCTAGAGGCAGAAAAACTTATGCACGTTTTTGAGCCGATTAGCCGCTTGAGATAAATCTTTCTATTTCAGTGAGTTAAAGCCGTTTTCAGGAAACGGCAAGAAAAACTGCTCACAAGTTATCCACAATCAGACCGGGTTGCCGGTATCCACTGTTGTCACGATAGAGCCCATCTCTCGTTGAGCATTGGCAATCCAGGCGGCAGCTCGATCGTTCAGCTCAGCGGTCGCGCGCGGCCCGCTGCCTTCAGCGTACATGGGAGCGCCGATCATCACGTCGATCACGCCGGAACGCTTGCCCCAGCCATCCTTGGGCCAGAACTTGCCGGCATTATGAGCAATCGGCAACACCGGCAGCCCGGCATTCACCGCCAAGGCAGCGCCACTGCGGGTGAATTTTCCCATGGTGCCGTAAGGCACGCGGGTGCCCTCAGGAAAGATCAGCACCCAAACCCTGTCCTTGAGCAGTACGTCGCCCTTGGTTGCGACCTGCCGCAACGCTTCCTTGGGGTTATCCCGATTGATTGCGATAGGCCGAAGCATCGCCATTGCCCAACCAAAGAAAGGTACGTACAGCAGTTCCTTCTTGAGCACCTGGCTCAACGGCTGGAAATAGGCAGAAAGGAAAAAGGTTTCCCAGGTGCTTTGATGGTTCGACAGGATCACGCAAGGGGTAGCCGGCACGTTTTCCGCGCCAGTGATGCGTACCCGAATGTTCAAGAACACTCGAGTAAGCAGCAGCGCGAAGCGGCACCAGTAGACGTTGATAAACCGGTAGCGCGCCGGGAATTTAAGAAATGGGCAGACAAAAAAGCCGATCGTGCACCAGATCAATGCACTGAGGGCCAACAAAACGTAGAAGAGTGTGATTCTGATGGCCAGCAATGCGGACATAGCGTTGTTACCGTACGGGCCGGCCCCGCGTGAAGTGGCCGGCGCCTGTTTCAGAGGGCAATGCCCGGGTTGATAAGGGCCTTGGCCACGGCGGCCAAGTCATCGAACTGCAGGGTGCCTTCAGGCAGCACCCCCTTGGCGGTCTCCTGCCCTTTGCCGGTTTTCACCAGCACTGGGCGTGCGCCCGCTGCAACGGCCGCAGCCAGATCGCTGCGGCTATCGCCTACAAACCACACATCAGCAAGGCCTGTGCCGTAATGCTCCGCTATGGCCAACAGCATGCCCGGTAGCGGTTTGCGACATTCACACTCATCATCCGGGCCATGGGGGCAGTACAGAATCACCCCCACTTCGCCGCCGAGTTCGCCCACCAGCTCGCGCAGCCGCGCGTGCATGGCGTCCAGGGTCGCCAGCGGATAATAGCCCCTGGCGATTCCCGATTGATTGGTCGCGACCGCCACCGTCCATCCGGCCTGGCTCAACTCGGCAACCGCCTCGATCGAGCCAGGGATAGGAACCCATTCCTCCACGGATTTTATATACGCGTCGGAGTCATGGTTGATGACCCCATCCCGGTCGAGGATAAGCAGTTTCACGGCTCAGCCCAGCACGGAGATGTCGGCCACGCCCAGGAACAAACCGCGCAGCCTGGCCAGCAGGGCGTAACGGTTGGCGCGAACGCTCGGGTCCTCGGCATTGACCATGACTGCCTCGAAGAACGCATCCACAGGCTCGCGCAGGGCGGCGAGACGCGTAAGCGCTTCGTTGTACTGACGTGCCTGGGCCATTGGTTGAACCGCGTGGTCGGCCTGTTGGATCGCCGAATACAGGGAAAACTCGTGGGCGTTATCGAAGTACTTGGGCTCCACAGTGGCCGCTACCGCGCCCTCTGCCTTGCCCAGCAGGTTCGATACCCGCTTGTTTACCGCGGCCAGCGCTTCGGCTTCCGGCAAACGGCGGAACGCTTGCACAGCTTGCACGCGCTGATCGAAGTCCAGCGCCGAGCCTGGCTTGAGGGCACGCACGGCCAGATAACTGGCAACATCCACGCCTTCATCTTCGTAACGTGCACGCAGGCGGTCGAAGACAAATTCCAGCACCTGTTCGGCCAGGGCGGTGGAGTCCACCTTCGCGCCGTACAGGGCCACGGCGAAATTCACCGCTTCGGCCAGGTCCAGATCCAACTGCTTGTCGATCAGAATGCGCAACACGCCCAGTGCCGCACGGCGCAAGGCGTAGGGGTCCTTGCTACCGGTTGGCAACATGCCGATGCCGAAGATACCGGTGAGGGTATCAAGCTTGTCGGCGATCGCCACGGCCGCGCCAGTCAGTGACTGCGGCAATTCGGCGCCGGCGCCACGGGGCATGTACTGTTCGTTCAGTGCATGCGCTACATCCTGCGGCTCGCCGTCGTTGAGAGCGTAGTAGTAACCCGCGATGCCCTGCATCTCGGGGAACTCGCCAACCATTTCGGTCGCCAGGTCGCATTTGCTCAGCAGGCCGGCACGCGCGGCGCGCTGGGCATCCCCACCAATGCGTGGCGCGATGAATGCGGCCAGTTTCGACACCCGCACGGCCTTGTCATAGACACTGCCGAGCTGCGCCTGGAACACCACGTTCTGCAGGCGGGCATTGAAGCTTTCCAGTGGCTGCTTCTTGTCCTGATTGAAGAAGAACTCAGCGTCGGTCAGGCGCGGGCGCACGACCTTTTCGTTGCCCTGGACGATCTGCGTGGGGTCACGGCTTTCGATGTTCGCCACAGTGATGAAACGCGGCAACAACTTGCCTTCGGCATCCAGCAGGCAGAAGTACTTCTGGTTGTCCTGCATGGTGGTAATCAGTGCTTCCTGCGGCACTTGCAGGAAGCGCTCCTCGAAAGAGCACACCAGCGGCACCGGCCATTCCACCAGCGAGGCAACCTCATCGAGCAGCGCAGGCGGCACGATTGCCGTGCCTTCCTGCTGCACGGCAAGTTCGTCCACACGCTTGCGGATAATTTCGCGGCGCTCGGCCAGGTCGGCCAGAACATAGGCTTTGCGCAGGTCATCGGCATAGCTGGCCGGCGAGCCGATCAACACGTTGTCCGGATGATGGAAGCGGTGGCCGCGGGACGTTCGCCCGGCACGTTGTGCGAGCAATGTGCAATCCACCACCTGGTCGCCCAGCAGCATCACCAGCCACTGCGTTGGGCGCACGAACTCGTCCTTGCGCACGCCCCAGCGCATGCGCTTGGGAATCGGCAGGTCGTTGAGCGAATCCTCGACGATAGTGGGCAGCAGGCTGATCGTCGGCTTGCCGGTGATCGTCTGGCTGTACCGCAGCTTTGGGCCGCTCTGGTCGATTTCGCTGATGTCCACGCCGCACTTGCGGGCAAAGCCGAGGGCGGCCTGGGTGGGGTTGCCGTCCGCGTCGAAGGCTGCCTGGCGTGGCGGGCCGTCCAGGTTGACGCTGCGGTCTGCCTGCTGCGTGTCCAGCCCGGTGACCAGCACTGCCAGGCGCCGAGGCGCGGCATAGTAACGGCTGGCGGTGTAATTCAACCCTGCGGCCAGAAGGCCCTTCTGAATACCGGCAAGGAAGGCTTCGCCCAGGGTGGCAAGCGCTTTGGGTGGCAGTTCTTCGGTGCCAAGTTCAACCAGAAAATCTTGCGCACTCATTGTGCAGCCTCCAGCTTAGCCAACACTTCATCTCGCAATTCGGGGTTTGCCATCGGGAAGCCCAGGCGTGCCCGGGCGTGCAGATAACTTTGGGCCACGGCACGGGCCAGTGCGCGCACCCGCAAGATGTAACGCTGGCGCTCGGTGACGGAAATCGCCCGGCGCGCATCCAGCAGGTTGAAGGTATGCGACGCCTTGAGCACCATTTCGTAGGTCGGCAGCGGCAGTTGCAGTTCGATCAGGCGGTTGGCTTCGCTTTCATAGAAATCGAACAGCTCGAACAGCTTCTCGACGTTGGCGTGCTCGAAGTTGTAGGTCGACTGCTCCACTTCGTTCTGGTGGAACACGTCTCCGTAGGTGACCTTGCCGAACGGGCCGTCGGTCCACACCAGGTCGTAGACCGAGTCCACGCCCTGCAGGTACATCGCCAGGCGTTCGAGGCCGTAGGTGATCTCGCCGGTGACCGGGTAGCACTCGATACCGCCTACCTGCTGGAAGTACGTGAACTGCGTCACTTCCATGCCGTTGAGCCACACTTCCCAGCCCAGGCCCCATGCGCCGAGCGTGGGCGATTCCCAGTTGTCTTCGACGAAGCGAACGTCGTGCACGGTCGGGTCCAGCCCGATATGACGCAGCGAGCCGAGGTACAGCTCCTGGAAGTTTTCCGGGTTCGGCTTGAGTACCACCTGGAACTGGTAGTAGTGCTGAAGGCGGTTGGGGTTCTCGCCGTAGCGGCCATCGCCCGGGCGACGGCTGGGTTGCACGTAGGCTGCGTTCCAGTTCTCCGGGCCTACGGCGCGAAGGAAGGTGGCGGTGTGAAAGGTGCCCGCGCCTACTTCCATATCGTAAGGCTGAAGCACCACGCAACCTTGCTCTGCCCAGTACTGTTGCAAGGCTAGAATCAAGTCTTGGAAGGTACGCACGGCTGGCGTAGGCTGGTTCACAAATTCACCTGTATCTTGGGCTGCGAATTAAAGAGCGGGAGTATACCCCGAATCGTCTGCCCCACTAGCCCGGAGCTTTATGCCACGCTGCTTTTGGTGTACCACCGACCCGCTTTACGAGCAGTACCACGACCATGAATGGGGCCTTGCGCTGCGTGATCCGCAGCGCCTGTTCGAGTTGCTGGTGCTTGAAGGGTTCCAGGCGGGGTTGTCCTGGATCACCATCCTCAAGAAGCGCCAGCGTTATCGCGAGGTGCTTTTTGCCTTCGATCCCCAGCGCCTTGCACGCATGACCGATGCCGAGATCGAGATTCGCATGCAGGACGCGGGCATCATCCGCAACCGAATGAAGCTCAATGCCGCCCGGCAAAACGCCCAGGCCTGGCTGCGGCTTGAAGATCCGGTGGGCTTCTTGTGGTCCTTCATTGGCGGCCAACCGAAGATCAACCACTTTGCCGACCGCAGTGAAATCCCCACCCAGACACCCGAAGCCCAGGCGATGAGCAAGGCCCTGAAGAAGGCTGGGTTCAGCTTTGTGGGCCCGACCATTTGCTATGCCTTTATGCAGGCATCGGGGATGGTCATGGACCACACCACCGACTGCGACCGCTACCGGGCATTATGCGAAGCGCCGCCCATGCTGGGGTAGAATGGCCGGCTCGTTATCAGGGGATTGAACTGTGGAAAACTTCAAGGGCGCCTTGATGGTGGGCGTGCTCAAGGCTTTTGCCTCGTTGCCGTGGGGTGGCGTGCAGAAAGTAGGCGCCGCCATCGGTTGGCTGATGTGGAAGCTGCCCAACCGTTCCCGGGACGTGGTGCGGATCAACCTCGCCAAGTGTTTCCCCGAACTGTCACCAGCCGAACGCGAGCAACTGACCGGGGCAAGCCTCAAAGGTATCGGCCGTTCGTTCACCGAAAGTGCATGTGCCTGGATCTGGCCAGCCGAACGTTCGCTCGCGTTGATTCGTGAAGTTGAAGGCCTGGAAGTACTCGAGGCGGCGCTCGCCAGCGGCAAAGGGGTTGTTGGCATCACCAGCCACCTGGGTAACTGGGAAGTGCTCAACCACTTCTATTGCAGCCAGTGCAAACCGATCATTTTCTATCGCCCACCCAAGCTCAAGGCTGTGGATGAACTGCTGCGCAAACAGCGGGTGCAGTTGGGCAATCGCGTGGCGGCTTCTACCAAGGAAGGCATCCTCAGCGTGATCAAGGAAGTACGCAAGGGTGGCCAGGTGGGTATTCCGGCAGACCCGGAGCCGGCCGAGTCTGCCGGGGTATTCGTGCCCTTCCTGGGTACGCAAGCGCTCACCAGCAAGTTCGTGCCCAACATGCTGGCGGGTGGCAAAGCGGTCGGGGTGTTCCTTCACGCCGTGCGCCTGGCGGATGGTTCAGGCTTCAAGGTGATGCTCAAGGCAGCGCCAGAGGCCATGTACAGCACCGACGTGGAAACCTCCGCCGCAGCCATGAGCCAGGTAGTGGAAGCGTATGTAAGGGCGTACCCGGACCAGTACATGTGGAGCATGAAGCGCTTCAAGAAGCGCCCGCCGGGTGAGGCCCGTTGGTACTGAGCCTCAGGCGTTGCGCTCAAGCTTGCGGATAAACACGCTCATCTCTTTTTCCGCCTGCTTGTCGCCCTTGGCCTGCGCCGCCGCGATCCCCTGCTCCCAGGCGGCGCGCGCGGCAGGCAGGTCGCCCTGCTGCTGCAGCGCCTTGCCGAGTAACTTCCAGGCGGCCGAGTAGCCCGCGTCCTGCTCCACGCAGCGGCGCAGGTGCTCCGCCGCGCGAGGAGCGTCAGCTGCATCGAGGTAGCCCTTTCCAAGCCCGAACCGAAGGAGTGAGTTATCCACACCCTTGGCGAGCATTTTTTCCAAGGATTCGATCATCACTTCACCTTCAGAAGAAACTCAGCCCAACGTGGAAGAGCTTTTCCACATCGCGAATATATTTTTTATCCACAACGAACAGGATCACGTGGTCCCCGGTTTCGATCACGGTGTCGGCCCGGGCAATGATCACCTCCTGGTCCCGGATGATCGCACCGATGGAGGTACCCGGGGGCATGGGGATCGTTTCCAGCGCGCGGCCCACTACCTTGCTCGAACGCGCGTCGCCATGAGCGATGGCTTCGATGGCTTCGGCAGCGCCACGGCGCAAAGAGTGCACGCTGACGATGTCGCCGCGACGCACGTGCGTGAGCAAACTGCCAATGGTTGCCAGCTGCGGGTTGATGGCGATATCGATTTCGCCGCCTTGAACCAGGTCCACGTAGGCCGCGTTGTTGATCAGCGTCATTACCTTGCGCGCGCCCAGCCGCTTGGCCAGCAGCGACGACATGATGTTGGCTTCGTCATCGTTGGTCAGCGCTACGAAGATGTCCGCGTCGGCGATATTTTCTTCGACCATCAGGTCCCGGTCCGAGGCGCTGCCCTGTAGCACCACGGTGCTGTTGAGGCTTTCGGACAGGTAGCGGCAGCGGGCCGGGCTCATCTCGATGATTTTCACCTGGTACCGGCTTTCGATGGCTTCCGCGAGCCGCTCGCCAATATGCCCGCCCCCGGCAATCACCACTCGCTTGTTGTTTTCATCCAGCCGGCGCAGCTCGCCCATCACGGCGCGGATATCAGCCTTGGCGGCGATGAAGAAGACTTCGTCGTCGGCTTCTATCACCGTGTCACCGCGTGGCAGGATCGGCCGGTCGCGGCGGAAGATCGCCGCCACACGCGTTTCCACATTGGGCATGTGATGGCGGATCTGCCGCAACTGCTGGCCCACCAGCGGGCCACCGTAATAGGCGCGTACCGCAACCAGCTGCGCCTTGCCTCCGGCAAAGTCGATGACCTGAAGCGCGCCGGGGTGTTCGATCAGCCGCTTGATGTAATGGGTAACCACCTGTTCCGGGCTGATCAGTACATCGACCGGGATGGCCTCGTTGGCGAACAGGTCAGCGCGGGTGAGATACGCCGCCTCGCGAACCCGCGCAATGCGCCGCGGGGTATGGAACAGCGTATAGGCCACCTGGCACGCGACCATGTTGGTTTCGTCGCTGTTGGTGACCGCCACGAGCATGTCGGCATCGTCGGCACCGGCCTGCCGCAACACGGTTGGGAACGACGCTTTGCCCTGCACCGTACGAATGTCCAGCCGGTCGCCCAGGCTGCGCAGGCGTTCGCCGTCAGTGTCGACGATGGTGATGTCGTTGGCCTCGCCGGCCAGGTGTTCGGCAAGGGTGCCGCCGACCTGGCCGGCACCTAGAATGATGATTTTCACGATCAGCTCGCTCAGCGGCCGCCAGTGGCGGCGATCTTCATGAGTTTGGCGTAATAAAACCCGTCGTGCCCGCCGTTTTGTGGGAACAGCTGGCGACCGTGCGGCTGGGCGATACCGGCTTCGGTGTCCAGGCTCAGCTCGCGGGCGCCGGGGGTGCGTTCCAGGAAGGCGGCAATGGTATCGCTGTTTTCCATTGGCAGTACCGAGCAGGTGGCGTACAGCAGGATGCCGCCGACTTCCAGGGTGCTCCACATGGCATCCAGTAACTCACCTTGAAGGCTTGCCAGCGCGGGAATATCGTCTGCCTGGCGAGTAAGCTTGATGTCAGGGTGGCGGCGGATGACGCCGGTGGCCGAACAGGGCGCGTCCAGCAGGATCCGCTGGAAAGGCTTGCCGTCCCACCAGGCAGCGAGGTCGCGGCCATCGGCGGCGCGCAGATCCGCTGCAAGGCCCAGACGCGCCAGGTTCTCCTCCACCCGCGTCAAACGCTTCGCTTCCAGGTCGATCCCCAGCACGTAGCCAAGGTTGGGCATGCTTTCCAGTACGTGGCAGGTTTTACCACCCGGTGCACAGCAGGCATCCAGTACCCGCTGGCCAGGCTTGAGTTCGAGCAAACCAGCGGCCAATTGCGCGGCTTCGTCTTGCACGCTTACCCAGCCCTCGGCAAAGCCCGGGAGGCCAGTGACATCGGTAGCGGCAGCAAGCGTGATGCCATCTGGGCTGAAGCGGCACGCCGTGGCTTCGATCCCAGCCTGGCCCAGTTGCGCGAGATAGCCGTCCCGGGTTTGCAGGTGACGATTTACCCTCAGCGTCAGCGGAGGATGTTCATTATTCGCGGCGCACAGGCTTTCCCACTGCTCGGGCCAGGCAGCCTTAAAGGCTTTCTGCAGCCAGCGAGGGTGGGCGGTACGCACCACCGGGTCTCGCTCCAGGCTCGCAAGCACAGCTTCGCCTTCGCGCTGTGCGCGCCGCAGCACGGCATTGAGCAGGCCTTTGGCCCAGGTTTTCTTCAGCTTGTCGGCACAGCCTACCGTTTCCGCGATGGCCGCATGAGCAGGCACACGCGTGTAAAACAGTTGGTAAAGGCCCAGCAGCAACAAGGCGTATACGTCTGCATCGGCGGCCTTGAATGGCTTTTGCAGCAGTTGTTCGGCCAGCAAGGCCAGGCGAGGTTCCCAGCGAGCGGTGCCGAATGCCAGCTCCTGAACCAGGCCTCGGTCGCGCCCATCAACACGCTCCAATTGCGCGGGGAGTGCGCTGTTGAGCGAGGCCTTGCCGCTGAGCACTGCCGCCAGGGCTCGGGCTGCCGCCAGCCGCGGGCTCATTGGCCCAGTACCGTGCCGGTGCTGAAGAGCGCTTGCCGGCTGTTGTAGAGGTCACTGAAGGCCAATGGTTTGCCGCCTGGGAGTTGCAGACGGGAAAGGGACAGCGCGCCCTCGCCACAGGCCACGGTGAGGCCGCCCTTGTCGGCAGCGATGATCTCCCCCGGTGCGCCTGCGCCTGCCGCGGTGCGAGCGCTCAACACCTTGAGCGCCTCGCCGTTCAGCAAGCTGTGAGAGATCGGCCACGGGTTGAATGCGCGTATCTGGCGCTCCAGGGCAATTGCCGGGCGGGTCCAGTCGATGCGGGCTTCGTCCTTGTTGAGCTTATGCGCATAGGTAGCGTCGGCATCGTTTTGTACCTCGCCTTCCAGGGTTCCAGCCGCCAGCCCTTCAATGGCTTCGAGTACAGCGACCGGCCCCAATTGGGCCAGGCGATCATGCAAGCTGCCGCCAGTGTCCTCGGCGCTGATGGGCGTGGTCACTTTCAACAGCATCGGCCCCGTATCCAGACCCGCCTCCATGCGCATTACGGTCACGCCGCTAACGCTGTCGCCGGCTTCGATGGCCCGCTGGATCGGGGCGGCGCCGCGCCAGCGAGGCAACAGTGAGGCATGGCTGTTGATGCAGCCCAGGCGGGGAATATCCAGCACGGCCTGGGGCAGGATAAGCCCGTAGGCCACTACCACCATCAGGTCCGGGGCCAGCGCGGCAAGCTCTGCCTGGGCCTCCGGATTACGCAGGGTCTGAGGTTGGTAAACCGGTATGCCGTGGGCTTGGGCCAGTTGCTTGACCGGGCTGGGCATCAGTTTCTGGCCTCGCCCGGCGGGGCGATCCGGCTGGGTATAGACGGCCACCACCTGGTGAGCACCGCCAAGCAGGGCTTGCAGGTGTTCGGCCGCGAAGTCTGGGGTACCGGCAAAAACTAGGCGCATGAGCTTCTCGCTGAAATGAAAAGGGCTTGCCGAAGCAAGCCCTTGGGCGGAGGGGTAATCACGCCTGCTGGCGGTGCTGTTTCTCGAGCTTTTTCTTGATCCGGTCCCGCTTGAGCGTGGACAGGTAATCAACGAACAGCTTGCCGTTCAGGTGATCGCATTCGTGCTGAATGCAAACGGCCAGCAAGCCCTCGGCAATCAGTTCGTAAGGCTTGCCGTCCCGATCGAGCGCCTTGACCTTGACCTTCTGCGGGCGATCGACGTTCTCGTAGAAGCCGGGAACGGACAGGCAACCTTCCTGGTACTGGTCCATTTCGTCGGTGAGCGATTCGAACTCGGGGTTGATGAAAACCCGGGGCTCGCTGCGGTCTTCGCTGAGGTCCATCACCACCACGCGCTTGTGCACGTTCACCTGAGTGGCAGCCAAGCCGATGCCGGGAGCCTCGTACATGGTTTCAAACATGTCGTCGATCAGCGTGCGCAGCTCGTCGTCCACAACCGTGACCGGCTTGGCGATGGTGCGCAGGCGCGGGTCCGGAAATTCGAGGATGTTTAAAATAGCCATATGCTTTAGTGCTGCACTGTAAGGTAAAGTCAGTGGGAATGGCGCCGAGCGCTTGTTGAGCAGCTGCTGCTCATGGAAAGCCCGCCGAGGGCAAGGCGATCAGCCGGAACCGGCGGCCGGGTTTGACGAATGCGTACATGATAAAGGGATTCACGGCATGAGGAAATCATTACTCGCCCTGCTGCTGCTCGCCGGCGCAAGCCTGGCCCATGGTGAGGAGCTGCTGCGCGAGGGCCATCCGCAGCGTTATACCGTGGTGCAGGGCGATACCTTATGGGACATCGCCGGCAAGTTTCTCAACCAGCCCTGGCAGTGGCCGCACATCTGGCACGCCAACCCGCAAATCGCCAACCCGGACCTTATCTACCCGGGAGATTCGCTGGTGCTTGGCATGGTCAATGGCCAGCCGCAGTTATTCCTCGAGCGAGGGCTATCTCGCGGAACGATAAAACTGTCACCTCATGTACGCGCCACGCCCGTTGCCGAGGCGGTGCCGAGTATTCCACTGGGTGCGATCAATGCGTTCCTGATCAGCAACAGGATCGTCGACGACGCCTCGGTGTTCGACACAGCGCCTTACATTGTCGCGGGCAATCAGGAGCGCGTGCTCAGCGGCATGGGTGACCGTATCTATGCCCGTGGGCAGTTCGACCCCGCCCATACCGTGTATGGCATTTTCCGCCAGGGCAAGGTGTACACCGACCCTGATACCCAGGAAGTGCTGGGTATCAACGCGGACAATATTGGCGGCGGGGAAGTGGTGGCCACCGAAGGCGATATCGCTACTTTGAACCTGCAGCGCTCCACCGCGGAGGTGCGACTGGGGGATCGGCTGTTCACCAGCGAAGAGCATGCGGTGAATTCCACCTTTTTCCCTAGCCCACCTGCAGCCGCGATCGAAGGCCGCATCATTGATGTGCCGCGAGGCGTTACCCAGATTGGCAAATACGATGTGGTAACGCTGGACAAGGGGCAGCGGGACGGCCTGGAAGAAGGGAACGTACTGGCGATCTACAAGACCGGTGAAACCGTGCGTGACCGTATCAGCGGTGAGCAGGTAAAGGTCCCGGACGAGCGCGCCGGGTTGGTGATGGTGTTCCGCACCTATCAGAAATTGAGCTATGGTCTGGTGCTTACCGCCAGCCGCTCACTGGCAGTACAGGACAAGGTTCGTAACCCGTAGGCCATAAAAGTTATAAACATAGTTATCCACAGCATGAGCACAGGCTGTGGAGGCCAGGATCAAGGACGATCGTATGCCACTTTTCACCCCCCACCTGCCGCCATCGGCAGAGCTAGAAGCGCGCCTGCGCTTGCACCGCTTGCCGGAAACAGGGCCGATTCATTTTCGAAAGTTGATAGGCGCCTTTGGCTCTGCCCATGCCGCGCTCAGTGCGCCCGTTGCGGCATGGCGCGCGCTGGGGTTGTCGCAGGTCGCAGCGAACGCTCGTCACGACGCCATCGTACGAGACGCCGCCACTGCGGCGCTGCGCTGGCTGGACGGCCCCGCACATCATTTGCTGGCCTTTGATAGCCCTGACTACCCTGCCCTGCTGAATGAAATTTCCAACCCGCCGCCGCTGCTTTTCGTTGCGGGAAAGCCCGCGCTGCTGGAGCGGCCTCAATTGGCAATCGTTGGAAGCCGACGCGCTTCTGCACCAGGGCTGGATACTGCGAAGGCTTTCTCGCGTTGCCTGGCCAGCGCGGGGTTTGTAGTGACGTCCGGGCTGGCCATGGGTATAGACGGCGCAGCCCATCGCGCGGCACTGGAGGCTGGAGGGGCCACGGTCGCAGTGCTGGGAAGCGGCCTTGAACAACTTTATCCACAGCGGCATCGCCGGCTTGCCGACGCGATGCTTGAGAGCGATGGTGCGCTGGTTTCAGAGTTTCCGCTCGAAATGGCACCCACGCGCGAAACCTTTCCACAGCGCAACCGCATCATCAGTGGGCTGTCGCTGGGTGTGCTGGTAGTGGAAGCCAACATTGCCAGCGGCTCGCTGATCACCGCGCGCCTGGCTGCCGAGCAAGGCCGGGAAGTGTTTGCCATTCCGGGTTCCATCCATCATCCGGGCATGAAAGGTTGCCACCAGTTGATACGAGACGGCGCGCAACTGGTGGAGTCGGTACAGCACATTCTTGAGGGCCTTCGCGGATGGCAAGCGCAGCTGCCCGTCGCGAGCGGCCAAGCGCCTGTGGAAGCGCTGGCCGAAGTGCCCGGTGACCCTGTGGTCCGCCGGTTGCTGGCTGCTCCGCAAACCGCCGAGCAATTGGCCCAGAGCCTGGGTTGGCCTCTGCCAAAGGTACTGGCCGCGCTTACCGAGCATGAGCTGGCGGGGCGGGCGGCGTGTGAAGCGGGGCGTTGGTTTGGACGCCCTGCCTAGTTACACTGCGCAACATTCAGCCTGGGAGGAAAGCGACAATGGAAAGCAGTTGGCGTGTGCAACAGGCCGCGCGGGAAATCCGTGCCGGTGCGGTGATTGCCTACCCAACCGAGGCCGTATGGGGGTTGGGGTGCGATCCATGGGACGAAGACGCCGTGTATCGCCTGCTCGCGATCAAGGGGCGCTCCGTTGAGAAAGGCGTGATACTCATCGCCGACAACATCCGGCAGTTCGATTTCCTTTTCGAGGATTATCCCCAGGACTGGCTGGACAAGATGTCCAGTACCTGGCCTGGCCCCAATACCTGGCTGGTGCCCCATCGGGACCTGCTGCCGGCGTGGATTACCGGCCAACATGACAGCGTAGCGGTGCGGGTCAGCGATCATCCGCTGGTGCGCGAACTGTGCGCACTCGTTGGGCCATTGGTTTCAACCTCTGCCAACCCTCAAGGCCGCCCGCCAGCACGCAGCCGGCTGCGCGTGGAGCAATACTTCCGAGGCCAAGTGGACATGGTCCTCGGCGGTGCCCTGGGTGGCCGCAAAAGCCCAAGCGTGATCCGTGACCTGCGCAGCGGTGAGGTGGTGCGGCCCTGAGCCCAGGGCCGCAGCGTTTCATTGGCTCAAGGCAGCAACACACTCGAGCCTGTGGTCTTGCGACCGGAGAGCTCAGTGTGCGCCTTGGCGGCATCTGCCAATGCATAGCGCTGGTTGATGTCGACGTTCAGCTTGCCGCTTGCAATCATTTCGAACAGTTCATCCGCCATGCCCTGCAACGCGCCCGGCAGGGCATAGGTGCCTAACGTAGGGCGGGTTACGTACAGCGAGCCTTTGCCGGCCAGTACGCCCAGATTAACCCCGCTCACCGCGCCGGAAGCATTGCCGAAGCTCACTAGCAAGCCCCTCGGCGCCACGCAGTCCAGAGACACCTCCCAGGTGTCCTTCCCTACCCCGTCATACACCACCGGGCATTTTTTGCCATCCGTAAGTTCGAGTACCCGCTTGGCCACATCTTCATGGCTGTAGTCGATGACCTCCCAGGCGCCGGCCGCCTTGGCTTTCTCGGCTTTTTCCGCGGAACTCACGGTGCCGATTACCTTGGCACCCAGGGCCGACGCCCATTGACAGGCCAGCAGGCCAACCCCACCGGCAGCGGCGTGGAAGAGGATGGTTTCGCCACTTTGCAGCCTGTAGGTCTGGCGCAACAGGTATTGAACCGTCAGGCCCTTGAGCATCACGGCAGCGGCCTGCTCGAAGCTGATCGACTCTGGCAGCTTCACAACGCTGGCAGCGGGAAGTACATGAACCTCGCTGTAAGCGCCAAGGGGCCCCCCGGCGTAGGCCACGCGATCGCCCACCTGCAGGGCGGTAACCTGAGCCCCCACGGCTTCGACCACGCCGGCGGCTTCGGTACCCAGCCCGGACGGCAAGGCTGGCGCCGGGTACAGCCCGCTGCGGTAGTAGGTGTCGATGTAGTTGAGGCCAATGGCATGGTTGCGCACGCGAACGTCCAGCGGGCCGGGCTCGGCCGGCTGGAAATCGACGAGCTCAAGTACCTCGGGGCCGCCATTGCTGGAAAACTGAATACGCCTTGCCATCGGTTGCTTCCTCTGTTTTCTCGAACGAAGCGCCTATCGGACGCCTTTCCATAGACCGGCGTCAACTGCCAGGGCGAGTACGGATGGTATGCTACGCGCCGATTTCATTGGCCGTGGCCCACGGCCGTTGGCGTAGGCGTGCAAGAGGTAACCGATGAACACTCGCACCGAGGCCGTGAAGGCCTATCTGCTCGAGCTGCAGGACCGCATCTGCAAGGCGTTGGAAGATGAAGACGGCGGCGCGCGCTTTATCGAGGATGCCTGGACGCGGCCGGCGGGTGGCGGCGGCCGCACCCGGGTCATGGACAACGGCACGGTCATCGAGAAAGGCGGCGTGAACTTCTCTCACGTTCACGGCACGGGCCTGCCGCCATCGGCCAGCGCGCACCGGCCCGAGCTGGCAGGTCGCTCGTTCGAGGCACTGGGCGTGTCGCTCGTGATGCACCCTCACAACCCCCATGTGCCCACTTCGCATGCCAACGTGCGCTTCTTTATTGCCGAAAAGGAAGGCGAGGAACCGGTGTGGTGGTTCGGCGGGGGCTTCGACCTCACGCCCTACTACGGCTACGAAGAGGACTGCGTTCATTGGCACCAGATCGCGGAGCGCGCCTGTGCGCCCTTTGGTGACGATGTGTACCTGCGCTACAAGGCCTGGTGTGATCGCTACTTCCACCTCAAGCACCGCAATGAACCACGGGGTATTGGCGGCTTGTTCTTCGACGACCTGAACAGCTGGGACTTCGACACCAGCTTCGCCTTCATGCGAGCCATCGGTGATGCCTACATCCAGGCCTGGCTACCGATCGTTCAGCGCCGCCGCGAAACCCCGTGGACCGAGCAGCAGAAAGCCTTCCAGGAATTTCGCCGCGGCCGCTACGTAGAGTTCAACCTGGTGTACGACCGAGGCACACTGTTCGGCTTGCAGTCCGGCGGGCGCACCGAATCCATCCTCATGTCCTTGCCGCCAACGGTACGGTGGGGTTATGACTGGAAGCCAGAACCCGGCAGCGAAGAAGCCAGGCTGACCGACTACTTCCTGCAAGACCGCGACTGGCTGGGCGTGGCCCCTGCCCTAGGCCTGGAACCCTAGGAGTGTTATGCCCTGTGGGAAGCGGGCGAAGCTTGCGAAAAAAATGATCAGAACTGTTCGCGAGCTTCGCCCGCTTCCCACAGGGGAACTGTGAGGCACCGAACAGGCCATAAATCACCGCAGAAATTACCCAGAGATTCAATGGGATGATTTTGCTCTACCGAGAGCTGAGGCATGGACCGTTACGTTGTATTTGGCAACCCGATAGCGCACAGCAAGTCGCCCTACATTCATCGCCGTTTCGCCGAGCAAACCGGGCAGGTACTGGAGTACACCACTTTGCTCGCACCGCTGGATGGCTTCAGTGCCACTGCCAGGGCTTTTTTTGAAAGCGGGCGTGGCGGCAACGTGACGGTACCGTTCAAGGAAGAGGCCTGGCGGTTGTGTGACGTGCTCACCCCACGCGCGGAGCGGGCGGGCGCTGTGAATATGCTCAGCCGCCTCGAAGACGGCCGCCTGCGCGGGGACAACACTGACGGTGAAGGCCTGGTACGCGACCTGGTTCATAACTGTGGAGTAACCCTGCAGGGCGCGCGCATCCTGCTGTTAGGCGCGGGCGGTGCGGCCCGTGGCGTGATCGAGCCCCTTCTGGAGCAGCGCCCGGCCTCTTTGGTCATCGCCAACCGTACCCTCGACAAAGCCGAAGGCCTCGCCAAGCTGTTTGGTGCGCTAGGGCCGATTTCTGCTGCGGCGTTCGAGGCAGTGGATGGGCCAGTGGACGTCATCATCAATGCCACGGCGGCCAGCCTGGCCGGAGAAGTGCCACCATTGCCCGTCAGCGTGATCAAACCGGGACATACGGTGTGCTACGACATGATGTATGGCAGCACTGCCACAGCTTTCAGCGCGTGGGCGCTGGAGCTGGGTGCGGCGAAAGCGCTGGACGGGCTGGGAATGCTGGTGGAACAAGCCGCGGTGGCCTTCCGATACTGGCGTGGCGTGGAAGTGGCCACCGCGCCGGTACTCGTTGAGCTGCGCCAGGGCATTTGAGCCCTGGCGATAGCTGCCTTTACAGCTTCGCGGCTACGGCAGGCAAGGCCTCCTTGCCGTCCATGGTCTTGAGGCCTGTCAGCCAGCCCTGCAGTACTTCGGGGTGTGCCTTGAGCCAGGTTTTGGCGGCCTCTACATTGCTGACTTTCTTGTCCACCACGTCGGCCATGATTGCGTTCTCCATGTCCTGGGTGAACTTCATCTGGCTGAACAGCTTGGCTACCTCCGGGCAGGCGTCGGCGTACCCGTTACGGGTCAAGGTGTACACGCTACCGGTCTTGCCGAAATACGCTTCGCCGCCGGTGAGGTAGTGCATCTTCAGTTTCACGTTCATGGGGTGGGGGGTCCAGCCCAGGAACGTCACGAAACGCTCACGCTTCACCGCGCGTTCTACCTCCGAAAGCATGGCCTGTTCGCTCGACTCCACAAGCTTCCATTGCCCCAGGTCGAAGTCGTTCTTTTTGATCATCTCGGCAATGGACTGGTTAGCCGGTGCGCCGGAGCCGATGCCGTAGATCTTCTTGTCGAACTTGTCGGCGAATTTGCTCAGGTCTTTGAAATCATGTACCCCCGCGGCGTACACGTAATCAGGTACCGCCAGCGTGAATTCCGTGCCTTTGAGGTTTTCGGCAAGTTGGGTGACTTTGCCGGAAGCCACGAACTGGTCATAAAAGCCTTGCTGTGCCGGCATCCAGTTACCCAGGAACACGTCTATCTGCCCGTCGCGCAGGCCGCCATAAGCAATGGGCACCGCAAGTGAATCCACCTTGGTTTTGTAGCCCATGCCCTCAAGCACGATACCGGCCATAGCGTTGGTGGCAGCGATATCGCTCCATCCGGGGTCGGCCATCCGGACCGGGCTGCAGCTCTCCGCCGCCTGAGCGGCCGATGTCGCCGCGCCAAGGCTGGCGAGCAAAAGCACTGTGGATAAGGTCTTCATGGTCTTCCCCCTTCGTTCTCGTTTAATTGGCAGGGTTGCGGAAAACGCGCCTTGCGCTCCAGATCGTCCAGGTCGATGTGGTTGCGCATGTACTGCTGACTGGCGTCCACCAGCGGCTGGTGGTCCCAGCTCTTCAGCGTGCCCATTGCCAGTGCCTGGCCAACCAGGCGGCGGCGCCGTTGGCTGGCCAGCACTTGGCGGTGAATCTGAGGCATATCCCATTTTGCCTGTGCCTCTTCAACGAAAGCGCTGAAAACCTGGGTATGGTCTGCCGAATCGGCAAGGTTCTCCCGTTCGGCCGGGTCATTGCTCAGGTCATATAGCAGGCATGGGTCGGTTTCACTGTAAATGAATTTGTAGGCACCGCGGCGGATCATCATCAACGGGCTCACGGTACCCTCAGCCATGTACTCGCCGAAGACTTCATCGTGCCCGGCCAGACCTTGCAGGTGAGGCATCAGCGAGCGGCCATCCAAGGGTAGATCAGGTACGGTTTCGCCACCGGCCAGCTCTACCAGCGTGGGGAGCAAATCGGCTGTGGATACGCTGGCGGATACCCGGGAGGGTTCGAAGGCCCCGGGGGCCCACACCAGCAACGGCACGCGCGCGGCCATCTCGAACCAGTGCATCTTGTACCAAAGGCCCCGCTCTCCGAGCATGTCGCCGTGATCGCCACTGAATACAATCACGGTGTCTTCGATCAAGCCTGTGCTTTCCAGCACCGCCAGCAAAGTACCTACCTGATCATCGATGTAACTGCAGGCGCCAAAGTAGGCCCGGCGGGCGTCACGTACCTTGTGGTCAGGCATTGGCTTGTTCCACAGGTCGTACACCTTTAACAGCCGTTGCGAGTGAGGGTCGAGGGTCTCTTGTGGCGGCACGTTCCCGGGCAGCGGGATGTCGCTGTCGCTGTAGCGGTCCCACCAGGCTTTCGGGATCGTGTAGGGGTCATGGGGGTGTGTCATGGATACCGTGAGGCAGAACGGCTTGCCGTCGCCCTTGCGCACATGGTCATAAAGGTATTGGCGGGCCCTGAATACCACCTCATCGTCGAAGTCGAGCTGATTGGTGCGCACACAAGGGCCGGCCTGCAGCACCGAAGACATGTTGTGGTACCAGCTGGGGCGCACGTCCGGTTCGTCCCAGTTCACTGCCCAGCCGTAGTCCGCCGGGTAGATGTCGCTGGTCAGGCGCTCTTCGTAGCCGTGCAGCTGATCCGGGCCGCAGAAGTGCATCTTTCCGGACAGCGCGGTGTGATAGCCCATCCGACGCAGGTAATGGGCATAGGTCGGGACATCCGCAGGGAAATCCGCCGCATTGTCATAGGCACCAATGCGGCTGGGAAGCTGGCCGCTGACCAGGGTGAAGCGCGAGGGGGCGCATAGCGGGCTGTTGCAATAGGCGGAATCGAAAACCACCCCGCCCTCTGCCAGCCGGGAGAGGTTGGGCATTTTGATCGGCGAGGCTCCATAAAACGGCAGTAATGGGGCGGCCATCTGGTCGGCCATGATGAACAGAATATTCTTGCGCTTCCCCGAACCTACGCGTTCCATAGACAGACCTTATGCCAAAGTACTTCCAGTCAGCATGGGGCGCCGTGGCAGCGCGCGTAAATCCCGCTTCGGCTAATGTCTAGGATAAGTACAGCTTATGTTTGAGCAACTGGGAGAGTTGTCGCTGGATACCTTGCGTACGTTCGAGGCGGCGGCGCGCTATTCAAGCTTCACAGCAGCCGCCGTTGAACTGGGCACCTCGCAGCCTGCGGTAAGCCAGCAGATCAAGCGCCTTGAAGGGCAACTCAAGGTGCGCCTGTTTGACCGGGTATACCGCGGCATCGCCCTTACCGAAGCAGGTGAGCGGTTATTCCTGCAGGTTGGCGAGGGGCTGCGCACCTTGGAAGAGGGGTTGCTGGAGGCCTCGAACGATGGCCAGCACGAGGTGCTGCAAGTGGCTACCGACTTTGCTTTCGCTGCCTATTGGCTGATGCCTCGCCTGCACCGGTTTCATCAAAGCCATCCCCAGGTTGATGTGAGCATCGTGACGGGCGATCGCACCCACGGTGTTTTGCGCACAGATACCGACATTGCGATCGTTTTCGGCGATGGCCGCTTCCCTGGGCACACCGAGAGCCGTTGGCTGTTCGATGAAGAGGTGTTTCCGGTGTGCAGCCCGGCCTTGCTCAAGGGGCAGGACCTGCCGCTGCCTCCCCAGGCGCTGTGTGGCTTCCCGCTGCTTCACTTGCGCAGTGGCCAGGGTAATCGTTGGTTTGATTGGGCCGGCGTGTTTCAAAAACTGGGCATTGCCACGGCGCCTGCGCCTGGCCAACTGCGGTTCGACAACTACACATTGTTGATTCAAGCCGCCATCGGCGGGCAGGGTGTTGCGATCGGCTGGCGGCACCTGGTGGATGGCTTGCTCGAACAGCAACTGCTGTGTCGGCCAGTCAGCGCAAGTGTACGTTCCAACCTGGGCTACCACCTTGTGCTTCCCTCACGAAAGCGACGCGGCCGAATGATCGACCGCTTCGTTGACTGGCTGATGGCGGAGCAAGCGCCATGAGCGCAGGTTCCGGCGGCCTGTTTGCACTGGAAGCGCGGGCCTTCAGGCTGGCCCGCTGGTGCAGCCATAATTTCTGGGTATTGCGTGGGCCGAGCGGCGAGTGGCTGGGCGAGTTGCACGGGTTGGCCACCGATCGCCGCAATGGCCGCCCCGTGCCCATCGGGTATGCCCGTTGGCATGCCCTCAAGGGTTGGCACTTCACTGCAGCCGAAGGCCTGACACTGTGCCGCCCGAACCAGCCATTTCAGCATGTGTACCTGGGTGACGAGGCTCATGTCGCCGGACGCTGGCAAGCTGCACTGTGTTGCCTGGATGCCATCAATGCTCAAGACATTGACTACCCGCGCGGCGGGGTACGCCTGTGGGGTGGCACGTGCAATAGCAATTCCGTATTCAGCACCTTCGCTATTGCCATGGGTCTGGTGCCCCCGCGTTTCCCTGGCCTTTGGCAACCGGGGCTGAAGCGGCCGATAGCGATTACTCAAGCACGCCGTTGAGAATTTCGTAAACGATGCCGGTACCTACGGCAATCAGCACAACGTCGGTGCCCAGGCGGCGCCACTCGTAGCCGTCATAGTGTGGCAGGCGGGAAAGCGCGTTACGGTCCAGGCGGTGGCCATAGCCCTTGGGCAGAGGGTGACCCTTGGCAACTTGTATACCGGGCGGCAGCGGCGTGCCCCGGCCGAAATCCGTACGGTGCTCGCGGATGGTGTCACGCACCGGGCTGAAATCCTGGGGAGGGCGAGCGCCGTGGCCCTGGTTGCCGCGCTGGCCATTCTGGCTGTGGCCTTGAGCTTCGCCATGGCCATTGCCCTGATTATGCTGTTGCGGGCCACCTTGCTGCTGGTTGTCCGGGCCGGGGGCGGCTTGGGCCAATGGCATGCCCAAGGTGATCAGGGTGCCCAGGGCAACGGCAATGAGGGAGCGGGACTTGTTCATGGAGTTCCTCTACAGATACAGCAAGGGAGCGAACATCGCTCCCTCTGGTCGTGCCCGTTAGTCTCTGAAAACCAATGGCAATTCCTCTGTATCAGGAACTTTACCTTAAGCCGGTTTGCGCGCCCCGCGGACGCCTTCGGCCAGCTCGCTGCACAGGCCCAATACATCATTCACCGCCTGTGCCGGGCCGCTCGCCTTGGCGATCTTGTCCACCAACGCCGAACCTACTACTACGCCGTCTGCCAGCCGGGCGATCGCCGCCGCCTGCTCAGGCGTGCGGATGCCGAAGCCGACGCTGATCGGCAACGTGGTATGCCTGCGAAGGCGCGCAATGGCGGTGGTCACGTGCTCGGTGGTAGCTGAGCCAGCACCGGTCACGCCAGCGACCGACACGTAGTACACAAAGCCCGAGCTGCGCTCCAGCACGCGGGGCAAGCGGCTGTCATCGGTGGTGGGGGTGGTGAGGCGAATGAAGTCGATGCCCGCTGCCTGAGCTGGCGTAGCCAGTTCGGCGTCGTGCTCGGGCGGCAGATCCACGATGATCAGGCCATCCACACCCACTTCACGGGCCTGCGCCACGAATGCTTCCACGCCAAAACGGTGGATAGGGTTGTAGTAACCCATGAGCACCAACGGCGTAGTGGTGTCGGTTTCGCGGAAGGCTTGCACCATGTCCAGGGTTTTGGCCAGGGTTTGCCCTGCGTCCAGTGCGCGCAGCGTGGCCAGTTGGATGGCGACGCCATCGGCCATGGGATCGGTGAACGGCATGCCCAGCTCGATCACGTCGGCGCCCGCAGCCGGCAGGCCCTTGAGGATTTCCAGCGAAGCCTCGAAGCCAGGGTCGCCTGCGGTCACGAAGGTGACCAGCGCGGCACGCCCTTCGGCTTTGAGGTCGGCGAAACGTTTTTCGAGACGGCTCATGCCTGGTTCTCCTGCTGGGCAGCCATATGGTTCATCACGGTTTGCATATCTTTGTCGCCACGGCCCGAAAGACACACGACCATCAAATGATCCTTGGGCAAGGTAGGTGCGCGGCGGATCGCTTCGGCCAGGGCGTGGGCCGTTTCCAGGGCGGGGATGATCCCTTCGGTGCGGCACGTAACGTGGAACGCCGCCAGTGCTTCATCATCGGTGATGCTTACGTATTCCACGCGCTTGATCTCATGCAACCAGGCGTGTTCCGGGCCGATACCGGGGTAATCCAGGCCAGCGGAAATGGAATGGGCGTCGGTGATCTGGCCGTCGCCGTCCTGCAGCAGGTAGGTACGGTTACCATGCAGCACACCCGGCACCCCGCCGTTTAGGCTGGCAGCGTGCTTGTCGGTGTTTACGCCATGGCCGCCCGCCTCCACGCCGATGATTTGCACGCTGGTATCGTCCAGGAACGGATGGAACAGGCCCATTGCATTGGAGCCGCCACCCACACAGGCCACCAGGCTATCAGGCAGGCGACCTTCTTTTTCCTGCAGCTGCTCCCGGGTTTCCTTGCCGATGATCGACTGGAAATCCCGAACCATGGCGGGGTATGGGTGTGGGCCGGCCACGGTACCGATCAGGTAGAAGGTGTCTTCCACATTGGTCACCCAGTCGCGCAGCGCCTCGTTCATGGCGTCTTTCAAGGTGCCCGTGCCTGCGGTGACGGGTACGATTTCAGCCCCCAGCAAGCGCATGCGGAACACGTTGGCCTGCTGGCGCTCGATGTCGGTTGCGCCCATGTAGATGACGCACGGCAAGCCGAAGCGGGCCGCGACGGTGGCAGTGGCCACGCCGTGCATGCCGGCGCCGGTTTCAGCGATCAGGCGTTTTTTGCCCATGCGCTTGGCCAGCAGTACTTGGCCAATGCAGTTGTTCACCTTATGGGCGCCGGTGTGGTTGAGCTCTTCACGCTTGAAGTAGATCTTCGCGCCGCCACAGTACTCGGTGAGCCGCTCGGCGAAGTACAGCGGGTTCGGCCGGCCGATATAGTCGCGCTGGAAATAAGCCAGCTGTTCAAGAAACGCCGGATCTTGCTTGGCGGCTTCGTACTCACGAGCCAGGTCCAGTACCAGAGGCATCAGGGTTTCAGCGACGTAACGGCCGCCGAAGGCGCCGAACAGGCCGTTGGCGTCCGGGCCGTTGCGCAAGGTTTGAGCAGTCATGGCGAATTCCAGGGCAGATGACAGATGCCTTTACTCTAGCCGCGACACGCTGATTGGAAAACCGATAAGATCGCAACAACCTGTAAGGAAAACTCACAGATCATGAGCCGTGACCTTCCATCGCTCAATGCGCTCAGGGCCTTTGAAGCGACTGCCCGCCTCGGCAGCCTGAGCCAGGCGGCGCGCCAGCTGAACGTGACCCATGGGGCGGTCAGCCGACAGCTAAAGGCACTGGAAGCCGAGCTGGGGATTGCGCTGTTCGCCAAGGATGGCCGTGGCCTGAAACTCACCGAGGCGGGGCTGCGGCTGCGTGAAGCCAGTAGCCAGGCATTCGACCGGCTGCGTGAGGTGTGCGCGGAGTTGGCAGTTGCTGATGCGAACGCGCCTTTTGTGCTCGGCTGCTCGGGTAGTTTGTTGGCCCGATGGTTTATCCCCAGGCTGGGGCGTTTGAATGCCGAGCTGCCAGACCTGCGTTTGCATTTGTCTGCGGGAGAAGGCGACCTGGACCCCAAAAGCCCGGGTATCGATGCCCTGCTGGTGTATGCCGAGCCACCGTGGCCTGCTGATGTGGACGTACATGAACTCATCGACGAGCGTATTGGCCCAGTGGTCAGCCCCCACTATGCCGGATTCAGCGGCCTGATCGGCGCACCGCCACGGGCTGTATTGAGTGAGGGGTTGCTGCAGACGGTCTCGCGGCCCCAGGCGTGGCCGAACTGGGCATCATCACAAGGGGTAGATCCATCGAAGCTTGCGTTCAGCCAGAGCTTCGAGCACCTCTATTACCTGCTCGAAGCAGCGGTTGCCGGCCTTGGCGTGGCCATTGCACCGCAGGCACTGGTTGCAGATGACCTGCAGGCCGGGCGCCTGGTTGCGCCCTGGGGGTTCACGCAAACGCCGGCCTGTCTTGCTTTGTGGGTGCCCCAACGGCGAGCGGGCCGTCGTGCCGAACGCCTTGCGGGCTGGTTACGGCTCGAGCTGGCCCGTCAGGTCGATCAGTGGGAGCGCTTGCAGAGCAGGTAAGCGGCGATCAGGCCAACAGCGCCAATGGCGATCCCTGCGGTGGTCAGTGGATGCTCCTGGGCGTATTCCTTGGTGGCCAGGCTGGTTTCACGGGTTCTGACCTTCACGTCTTCATACACGTCTGCCAACAGGCTACGGGAATGCTTCAGTGCTGTCTCGGCGTTTGCCCGCAGGGCTTTGAGCGTTTTACGGGACTCTTCGGACGCATCGCCCTTGAGGCCTTCCAGCGAACGAAGCAGGCTTTCGATTTCTGCTTCCATGCTTTGCAGCGATGCCTTGCGCAGCGAATTATTGGCCATGGTTCACTCCTGCTGTGGTAGTTGCGGTGTAAGAGTCCGACTGCGCCGCTCCGTAAAAGTGCGGCACTCGTGAACTTTTGCCGCTCCTCGAGGCACAGATGTAAACGGCGCCACCGGCCAGTTGCCGATGGCGGTCCTACTGACCGAGGAGCTGCGCATATGAGTGATCATCACACCTATAAAAAGATCGACCTCGTAGGGTCGTCCACCACCAGCATCGACGATGCCATCAAGAATGCCATTGCCGAGGCGGCGAAAACCATTCAGAACCTGGAGTGGTTCGAGGTGACCGAAACACGTGGTCATATTGAAGATGGGCAAGTGAAGCACTTTCAGGTCACTCTGAAAGTCGGTTTCAGGATTAACAATAGCTGATCGGCTTCGGGGGTACTCCGCCGAAAGGAGGGGGCTGCTGGCAGCTCCGCCGACTTTGTTCAAATCGACTCAAGGACCGTGAACGATGAAAAAAGTCTTGTTGGCAACTGTACTGTTCGGCCTGGCAGGTAGCGCCCTGGCGGCGGGCAAGCCATGCGATGAACTTAAAAGCGAGATCGACGCAAAGATCCAGGCCAAGGGTGCCTCCGGATATTCGCTCGAGGTTGTGGACAAGGGCAGCGCGGCGGACGGCAAGGTGGTAGGCACCTGCGAAGGCGGTACCAAGGAAATCGTCTACAAGCGCTGATACCGGCGCGCCACCGTGCCCGTCATGGGCACGGTGGTTTGAAGGTTACCCCCGCATCAGCTGGCCGAGAAGCTCGTACGAGCGTATCCGATCTGCGTGTTCATACAGGTCAGAGGTAAAGATCAATTCGTCGGCCTGTGTCTGCTCCAGCAGCACCTCCAGCTTCGCGCGGATCTTCAATGGGCTGCCGATCATGGCCATACCAAGGAAGCTTCCCACCGCATCTTTTTCATGGGGTAGCCAAAGCCCTTGCATGGTCTCGACCGGAGGCTGGAGCATCAAGGTTTCGCCACGAATCAGGTTAAGAATGCGCTGGTACACCGAAGTAGCCAGGTAATCGGCACGCTCATCACTGTCGGCCGCCACCAGTGGAATACCCAGCATTACGTAGGGCTTGTCCAGGTACTGGGAAGGCGTGAAGTGGTCCCGATAGATACGGATGGCTTCGTGCATCAACCGAGGGGCGAAATGCGAGGCGAATGCGTAAGGCAGCCCGAGCATACCCGCCAGTTGAGCGCTGAACAGGCTGGAACCCAACAGCCATACAGGCACCTGGGTACCGGTGCCGGGCACCGCAACCACGCGCTGGCCTGGTGTGCGTGGGCCAAGGTACTGAAGCAGCTCTTCGACGTCCTGAGGGAAATCGTCCGCGCTGCCGCTGCGTTCGCGGCGCAAGGCGCGTGCGGTCATTTGATCCGAGCCGGGCGCGCGGCCCAGCCCCAGGTCGATACGGCCCGGGTACAGGCTCTCGAGTGTGCCGAACTGCTCGGCGATCACCAGCGGCGCATGGTTAGGCAGCATCACGCCGCCAGAGCCCACTCGAATGGAGGAAGTCCCCCCTGCTATGTAGCCCAGCAGCACGGCGGTCGCCGAGCTGGCGATGCCGTCCATGTTGTGGTGCTCGGCGACCCAGAAGCGGTTGTAGCCAAAGCGCTCCAGATGCTGAGCCAGGTCCAGCGAGTTGCGCAGCGCCTGGGAAGGGCCGGTTTCCTTGCGCACGGGCACCAGGTCCAGTGCCGAGTATTTGATGTCAGTCAGTGATTTCATAAGCACTCCAAAAAAGAGACACCCCCGCGCCTTTTTCTTGTCTGGTGAACACATTGAACGCTTTGACCCGCTTTCGCAAATCTGTGCTGAACTTGCATTGGCGCTCCGCTCTCTCAAACCAGACGGTTCCAACAACGAGGAAACAGCAATGATCAAAACAGCATCCGCAGTGTGGAAAGGCAGCTTGAAGGACGGCCAGGGCGAGATTTCCACCGAAACCGGCGTGCTCAAAAGCGCCCCGTACGGCTTCAAGGCCCGTTTCGAGAGTGGCCCGGGCACCAACCCGGAAGAGCTGATTGGCGCGGCCCATGCCGGTTGCTTCTCGATGGCGCTGTCGATGATCCTTGGCGAAGCCGGGCTCACTGCTGATCGCATCGATACCACGGCGCAGGTGACGCTCGACAAACAGCCAGACGGCTTTGCAATCACCAAGGTTCACCTGATCCTGAAGGCTTCCATTCCAGGTGCCAGCGAAGAGCAGTTCCAGGAGCTGGCAGGCAAGGCCAAGGCCGGTTGCCCCGTATCCAAGGTGCTTGCAGGCGCCGAGATCACCCTTGATGCGTCGCTGGTTTAAGCCCGCCTCGCCACGCGCTGTAGCCGGCGCCTCATTGGCTGGGGCAGTCGCCCTGGCCTTCGCCCTGCCGGCCACCGCGGCGCCCCGGGATTGCGCCGAGCTCAAAGCAGAGATCGAAGCGAAGATCCAGGCCCAGGGCGTGGTGGCTTATACCCTCGAAGTGGTGCCCGTGGCAGAGGTGAAAGATCCCGCCATGGTCGTTGGCAGCTGTGCCAATGGCACCCAGCGCATCATTTATCAGAAGAACGATACCTGAGGCTCGGGCCCCGAGGGGCCTTTAGCCTAGAACAGGCAGTTCACCTGGCGCTCGGTCGCCAGTTTTGTGCCCTGCGCATCGTAGAGGAAGCCGAAGGTTTGCAGCCCCAGGTTGCGGGCTTCGAAGCGATACCGCTGGCCGGCCTGGAAGCCGTCATAGCGCAGGCTGATGTAGCAGATACGTTCCGACGGCTGCATCAATGGAAGGCCGCCCGTGGTGACTTCGTAGTCGAAGCGCACCTGCAGCTCGTGGCCGCCAGGCGCAAACTGAAAATAGCGCCCATCTTCCAGCCGCTGATTATCCAGCCGTTCGGCCATTACCATTTTCCCGGTGCGGGTGAACATCTCGACCCAGGCCTGGTGCGGGTCATGCGCCGGTACTGGCGAGGTCGTGCATGCCGTCAGGAGCATACCGAGGAGTAACAAGGCATAACGGTGCATAGGCGGGTTCCCAGGGAAGCGCTTTCAGCATACCCGATGGAAAGTTGTCACGCCCGCTGACAACCGGCGGGTTGTGCACGGCCTACCAGGCGGCGCTGCTGGTCATAAAGCTTGGCCCACGGGGTAAAGCCCAGGCTGCCTGCTTCCAGTTGGTAACGCTCGCCGGCGTTGAAATTGCTGTATTTGATGTTCAGCTGGCAGTCGCGGGATAGCGGCGCCGCTTGCGGCCCGATGTTGCTGGGGGCGACGGTGAACTGGTAGCGCACGGTCAGCTCATGGCTGCCAGGCTCGACCTCGAAGTAACGGTTGTCATCCAGTGCCTGCGCGTCCACCTCTTGGGCATGCAGGGCATTGTCTTCGGGTACCTGCAAATCGACCCAGGCCTGGTTCGGGTCGGGCTTGGGCAGCCCCATGCAGCCGGTAAGGGTAAGGGCAGCGGCAAGCAGGAAGATTTCACGCATTGGAGGCTCCAGGCAGGCATGATAGGGCGCTGAAACCAGGCCCCGAAAGGGCCCCTTCAAGGCGACCTGACGCATGTTCGGATTTATTGTGGGGCGTTCACGCCACGGCTCACTCGACCGCTTTTTCAAAGGTTTGGTTCCCGCGATGGGGTTTTTCCTGCTGAGCGGTTGCAGCACGCTGGACTACTACCAGCAGTTGGCGCGAGGGCAGCTGAACCTGCTGCGTGCCCGGGAGCCGGTGACTCGCGTGATCGACGATCCTGGCCGTGACCCTGCCCTGCGTGCTCGCCTGGCGGAAGCGGAGAAGGCGCGAGCGTTCGCAAGCCAGCAGTTGGGCTTGCCCGATAACCGAAGCTATCGGCTTTATGCAGACATTCATCGCCCGTTCGTGGTGTGGAACGTGTTCGCGACCCAGGAATTTTCCCTGGACCCCGTTCAGTATTGTTTCCCCATTGCCGGGTGCGTTGCCTACCGCGGGTACTACGAGCAAGGCCGCGCCCGCGGTGCGGCAGCCTTGCTGCGCCAAAAGGGGTTGGATGTGTATATGGGCGGGGTGGAAGCGTATTCCACGCTGGGATGGTTCGATGACCCTATCGTCAGCTCCATGATGAATTGGGGCGACGAGCGCCTGGCCACGCTGATCTTCCATGAGTTGGCGCACCAGCAGGTGTATGTGCCCGGCGATACGCCGTTCAACGAATCCTTCGCGACATTCGTGGAGCAGGAAGGCACACGGCAGTGGCGCGCGGCCCGGGGGTTGCCGCCACAGGAGGGCAGCCAGAACGTGCGCAGGGACGCCTTCGTGCAAATGGTCCTCGGCCTGCGCGGCCGGCTTGAGGCACTGTACGCGCAGCTGCTGCCGCCACAGGCCATGCGTGCGGGCAAGCAAGCTGAAATAGAGAACTTCAGGCAGGCCTACCGCCGCCTGCGGGATACCGAGTGGGGTGGCAAAGGCGCCTATGACGCCTGGGTGGAGGCCCCCATCAACAATGCCAAACTGCTGCCCTTCGGGCTTTACGACCAGTGGGTGCCGGCGTTTGCCACGCTCTACCGGCAAAGCGGAGCGCAGTGGCCGGCGTTCTACCAGGCCGTCCGTGGCCTGGCCGCGCTTGCGCCTTCCGAGCGCCAACAGGCACTACAAGCCTTGCTCGGCAAAGGCCCGATGTAGTTCGGCCACGGTGTCGAAGTGGAATTCGGGCGCCTGGGCACTGAGCTCCTCGGTACTACCAAAGCCATAGCCCACTGAAACTGCAGCGAGGCCGTTCTGCCGCGCCCCGATCAGGTCATGCTTGCGGTCGCCGATCATCAATGTATGGGCAGAGTCCAGCTGCTCTGTTGCCAAGAGGTGGGCGATAAGCTCGACCTTGTTGGTGCGGGTGCCGTCCAGCTCGCTGCCGTAGATCACCTTGAAGTGCCGATCAAAGCCGAAGTGGCGAGCGATTTCACGGGCGAACTCCCAAGGCTTGGAGGTTGCCACAAACAGGTTGCGGCCCTGCTCACGCAGTGTGTCGAGCAGCTCGATAACCCCTTCGAACACCTCGTTTTCGTACAGGCCGGTTACCTTGAAGCGTTCGCGATAAAAGTTCACCGCGGCCCAGGCACGGGTTTCATCGAAGCCGTAGAACTGCATGAATGCTTCCAGCAGCGGCGGCCCGATAAAGTGCTCAAGCTTGCGCAGGTCGGGCTCGTCGATACCCAGTTGCGCCAGTGCGTACTGGATGGACTTGGTGATGCCTTCACGCGGGTCCGTCAAGGTACCGTCGAGGTCGAACAAGATGTTTTGATAACGCATGGTTACTCACACTGCCGGTTGATCAAAGCCTTCGGCCAGGTGCTGGTCTTTGAGCTTTACGTAATTGCCAGCGGTATAGCTGAAGAAGGAGCGTTCCTTCTCGGTCAATGGGCGCGCCTGCTTGACCGGGCTGCCGATATACAGGAAGCCGCTTGCCAATGTTTTGCCCGGCGGTACGAGGCTGCCGGCGCCGATGATCACTTCATCCTCCACCACCGCGCCGTCCATCACCGTGCTACCCATCCCTACCAGAATGCGGCTGCCCAAGGTGCAGCCATGCAGGATCACCTTATGGCCGATCGTCACTTCGTCACCGATGGTGAGTGGGAAGCCGCCTTCGTTGAAAGGCCCGGCATGGGTAATGTGCAGCACGCTGCCATCTTGCACGCTGGTGCGCTTGCCGATTCGAATGCGGTGCATATCGCCGCGAATCACGGTCAAAGGCCAGACGGAGCTGTCCTCGCCGATTTCTACGTCCCCGATGACCACGGCGCTGGCATCGACAAAGGCCCTGGGCCCCACAACGGGGCGTGCCCCGGCGAATGTGCGAATCACGATAGTTTCCTTCTGCTGGGACAATAGCGGCCGCCAATGCTGCGGTGGCCGCTGATTGTAATTAAGATGACCGGTGTTTCTTCTCAAGCCAAGGTGTGTGACCGTGACCGAGACCAATCCGCTGCTCCAGCCCTACGACCTGCCGCCGTTTTCGGCGATTCTCCCTGAGCACGTGCAGCCGGCTATCGAGCGTATTCTCGCGGATAACCGTGCCGCGGTCAGCGCGATCCTCGAGCACGAGGGCACTGCGCCTACCTGGGAAGGCCTGGTGCTGGCCCTTGATGAGCTCAACGACCGCCTCGGCGCGGCCTGGAGCCCGGTAAGCCACCTCAATGCCGTGTGCAACAGCCCCGAGCTGCGCCAGGCCTATGAAGCGTGCCTGCCCGCGCTTAGCGCCTACTCCACCGAACTGGGCCAGAACCGTCAGCTGTTCGATGCCTTCCAGGCGTTGGCCAGCAGCCCCGAAAGCAAGCATTTCGATCTGGCGCAGAAAACCATTCTTGAGCATTCGCTCCGGGACTTCCGCTTGTCCGGCATCGATCTGCCGCCTGAGCAACAGAAGCGCTATGCCGAAGTGCAGAGCAAGCTGTCCGAGCTGGGCAGCAAGTTCTCCAACCAGTTGCTCGACGCCACCCAAGCCTGGACCAAACACGTCACCGACGAGCGTACCCTGGCCGGCCTCACCGATTCGGCGCGCGCGCAAATGGCCGCAGCCGCTCAGGCCAAGGGCCTGGATGGCTGGCTGATCACGCTCGAATTCCCAAGCTATTACGCCGTGATGACCTACGCCGAAGACCGCGCATTGCGCGAAGAAGTGTATGTCGCTTACTGCACGCGAGCCTCCGAGCAGGGCCCGAATGCCGGCCAGAATGACAACGGCCCGGTAATGGAAGAAATCCTCGACCTGCGTCAGGAACTGGCGCACCTGCTGGGCTTCGCCAACTATGCAGAGCTGAGCCTGGCCACCAAGATGGCCGACTCCAGTGATCAGGTGCTGGGCTTCCTGCGTGACCTTGCCAAACGCAGCAAACCCTTTGCCGAGAAGGACCTGGCACAGCTCAAGGCTTACGCGGCCGAGCAGGGTTGCCCGGACCTGCAAAGCTGGGACAGCGGTTACTACGGTGAGAAGCTGCGGGAACAGCGCTACAGCGTTTCTCAGGAAACCCTGCGCGCCTATTTCCCGGTGGATAAGGTGCTGAGCGGGTTGTTTGCGATCGTGCAACGCCTCTATGGCATCGAAATCAACGAGCAGAAGGGCTTCGACAGCTGGCATCCTGATGTGCGGCTGTTTGAAATCAAGGAGAATGGCGAGCACGTGGGCCGGTTCTTCTTCGACCTGTATGCCCGCGCCAACAAGCGGGGTGGTGCCTGGATGGACGGCGCCAAGGACCGTCGCCGCACCGCTCAAGGCAGCTTGCAGAGCCCCGTCGCCAACCTGGTGTGCAATTTCAACCCGGCGGCACCTGGCAAGCCAGCGCTGCTGACCCACGACGAAGTGACCACCCTCTTCCACGAGTTCGGCCATGGGCTGCATCATTTGCTCACCCGTATCGAGCACGCTGGCGTGTCGGGCATCAACGGCGTGGCCTGGGATGCCGTAGAGCTGCCAAGCCAGTTCATGGAAAACTGGTGCTGGGAACCGGAAGGCCTGGCGCTGATCTCCGGCCACTACCAAACCGATGAGCCATTGCCGCAAGACCTGCTGGAGAAGATGCTGGCCGCCAAGAACTTCCAGTCGGGCCTGATGATGGTTCGCCAGCTGGAATTCTCCCTCTTCGACTTCGAGTTGCACGCCACCCACGGCGACGGCCGTACGCCGCTGCAGGTGCTCGAGCAGATTCGCGATCAGGTATCGGTCATGCGCCCGCCGGCTTACAACCGCTTCCCTAACAGCTTCTCGCATATCTTCGCCGGCGGTTATGCGGCGGGTTATTACAGCTACAAGTGGGCGGAAGTACTGTCGGCCGATGCGTTCTCGCGCTTCGAGGAGGATGGTGTACTCAATCCGCAGACCGGCCGTGCCTTCCGCGAAGCCATCCTGGCCCGTGGTGGGTCGCAGGCGCCGCTCGTGTTGTTCGTGGACTTCCGCGGCCGTGAACCGTCCATTGACGCGCTGCTGCGGCACAGCGGCCTGGTGGAAGAGGCAGCGTAATGGAGGCGGTAGTGACCAAGACCAAAAAGCGCTTCATCGCCGGGGCGGTATGCCCGGCATGCAGCGAGATGGACAAACTCATGATGTGGAACGAAGACGACGTTCCGCACCGCGAATGTGTGGCCTGTGGCTACTCCGACACGCTGAATGCGCAGGGGCAGTCCATCCCGCGAGAGCTCGGTACCCGGGTGAACCAGGCAGAGCCCAAGCCTGCAAAACCCAAAGTGCAGACCGTGCAGTTCTTCCCCAACCCCAAGCTCAAGAAGCCCTGAGCCAAGGGCCGTCGCGGGTCGCTTCCACGGCGTGCTGCTACGGGGGGCGACTTATCACGGCCCCGCATGAAACCGCTCCATGCTGTTGCTCAAGTGCAGCAGCATGGCAGCGCGGGCGGCGTCGGCGTCCTGCCGGCGAATAGCTTGATAAATAGCTTCGTGCTCGGCTTGAGCCATCTTTCCCAACTGGCTGAAATCTTCGCTACCGCGCTCCTGTGCATTGAGCTGAGTGCGTGGGATCAATGAAGCACCAAGGTGCATCAGCATGTCGGGAAAGCAGTTATTGCCCGTGGCCTGGGCGATAAGCAGATGGAAACGCCGGTCGGCTTCCACACAGCTATCGTTGTTCGCCAGCAGCCGCCCGTAGTCATCCAGTGCCACGCGCATCTGCGCCAGCTGTGCATCCGTACGGCGCCGGGCGGCCAGCGATGCCGCCTGGGTTTCCAGGCCCATGCGAAGCTCCAGCACGCTGCGCACATTGGTCAGCGTGTCGACGTTAAGCCGAAGCCCCGCGTGCGCCCGCCGCTCCAGCACAAACGTGCCCACGCCATGGCGGGTTTCCACCAAGCCCGCGGCCTGAAGTTTTGATAGAGCCTCGCGTACTACGGTGCGGCTCACCCCGTGCTCGCTGACAATGGCCGTTTCGGAGGGCAGTTTCTGCCCGGTGGCGAATTCGCCCTGCAAGATGCGTTGGGTCAGTTCGTTGACCAGATCATGGGCCAGGTTGGGCGTGCGGCGTCGTACCTGAGGTTCGCTGTCCGGGGCCATAGTGCGTGTCCTGGAGAAATGGCAGTCATAGTACCACTGGCGCCGCAGAACGTTGACCTTGTATGACAACACTCCAATATCGGGCTGTTACCGCGATACTGCTTCAGAAATAACCCCTTAATTGCTGAGCGGGCGTTGTTCGGCTGGATTTGCAGTTGTATGATGTCTGGCAGCGAGTCACCGCCACGAGGTCGACACCGCGCTTTCAGGCGCACCGCGCCTTTCCCCGCATAAAAATAAACAGTGGGAGTATCGAATGTGAGCAATCCAAGCCTGGTCGCCGGTGGCGACGTGAATCCAGTGCTGGCGCGCGCCGTTGCGAAGGTAAAACAGCGGGTGCTGCCGTTGTTCGTCATCATGTTCATCGTCAATTACATTGACCGCGTGAACATCGGCTTCGTGCGTACCCATCTCGAGCATGACCTTGGCATCGGTGCCGCTGCCTACGGCTTCGGCGCGGGGCTGTTCTTCATTGGTTATGCGCTGTTCGAAGTGCCGTCCAACATGCTGCTTCAGCGCGTAGGCGCCCGGGTATGGCTTACCCGCATCATGTTCACCTGGGGCATCGTCGCCACGATGATGGCGTTCATCCAGACCGAAACCCATTTCTATATCCTTCGCTTCCTGCTCGGCATTGCCGAGGCCGGGTTCTTCCCTGGGGTGATCTATTACTTCACTCGCTGGTTGCCTGGCGTGGAGCGCGGCAAAGCCATCGCCATCTTCCTCAGCGGTTCGGCACTCGCTTCGTTGATCTCCGGCCCGCTGTCCGGTGCGTTGCTCGGGATCGAGGGCCTGAACATGCACGGCTGGCAATGGATGTTCCTGATCGAAGGGTTGGCGTCGGTGTGCCTGTGCTTCGTGGTGTGGTTCTGGCTGGATTCCAAGCCGCACGATGCCAAGTGGTTGGCCGCAGAGGAACAGGATGCGCTGGTAAACGCCATCGAGCAGGAACAGCGTGAGCGCGAGGCCATGACCACGGTCAAGCCGACCGTAGGCCAGCTATTGAAAGATGGCCAGATCCTGCTGTTCTGCGCGCTGTACTTCTGCATCCAGCTGACGATCTATGCGGCAACCTTCTGGTTGCCCAGCATCATCAAGAAAATGGGGGACCTCACCGATTTCCAGGTAGGCCTGTTCAACTCCATTCCATGGTTGATTTCGATCATCGCCATGTATGGCTTCGCGGCCGCGTCGGGCAAGTGGAAGTTCCAGCAGGCCTGGGTCGCTTGCGCACTGTTGATTGCCGCACTGGGCATGTTCCTGTCCACCACCGGTGGGCCGATCTTTGCCTTCGTGGCGGTGTGCTTCGCCGCAATCGGCTTCAAGTCGGCGTCCTCGTTGTTCTGGCCAATCCCGCAGGCCTACCTCGATGCCCGGATCGCCGCCGCGGTCATTGCCCTGATCAACTCGCTGGGCAACCTTGGCGGGTTCTTCGCCCCTGCGACCTTCGGCTTTCTCGAACAGCAAACCGGCTCGATCGTAGGGGGCCTGTATGGTTTGGCCGGCACGTCGATCCTTGCCGCCATTCTGGTGTTCTTCGCCAAGACACGGCCCAACAGCCAGGATGCCCTGCCCCATGAGCCTGCCGGCCCCGCGCTTGGCAAGACCCACTGAGCCTCACGAACCCGACAAGGACATGACCATGAACGATTTTTCCCGCGTAGCCGGCCAAGCCCCCATCGTGACCGAGTTGCAGGTAATCCCGGTGGCTGGGCACGACAGCATGCTGCTTAACCTCAGCGGCGCCCACGGGCCCTTCTTTACCCGCAATATCGTGATTCTCAAGGACAACGCCGGGCACGTTGGCGTTGGTGAAGTGCCCGGCGGCGAGCGCATCCGTGAAACCCTCGAGGATGCCCGCAGCCTGGTCGTAGGCCAGCCTATCGGTAACTATCAGCAGATTCTCAACCGCATGCGCGAGGCCTTTGCCGCTCGAGACAGCGCCGGCCGTGGCCTGCAAACGTTCGACCTGCGCATTACCATCCATGCCGTCACCGCCATAGAAGCCGCGCTCCTGGACCTGCTGGGCCAGTTTCTCGAAGTACCGGTCGCCGCACTGTTGGGCGAGGGCCAGCAGCGCGATGCCGTGAAGATGCTGGGGTACCTCTTCTATATCGGTGACCGCAACCAGACCGATCTGGGCTACCGCACCGAAACCGAAGGCGATGACTGGTTCCGCCTGCGCAACGAGAAAGCCCTTACGCCGCAAGCGGTGGTACGCCTGGCCGAAGCGGCAAAGGCGCGGTATGGCTTCAACGACTTCAAGCTCAAAGGCGGTGTGCTGCACGGTGAAGAAGAGATCGAGGCGGTAACGGCGCTGGCCGAGCGCTTCCCGGACGCGCGCATTACGCTGGACCCTAACGGCGCCTGGTCACTCAAGGAAGCTATTCGCCTGTGCCGGGACCAGCACCATGTGCTGGCCTACGCTGAAGACCCCTGCGGCGCGGAGGACGGGTATTCCGGCCGCGAGGTGATGGCTGAATTCCGCCGGGCGACCGGCCTGCCGACCGCCACCAACATGATCGCCACCGACTGGCGGCAGATGGGCCATGCAATCCAGTCCCAGGCGGTGGATATTCCCTTGGCAGACCCGCATTTCTGGACGATGCAGGGCTCTGTGCGAGTCGCTCAGATGTGTAACGACTGGGGGCTGACCTGGGGTTCGCATTCCAACAACCACTTCGACATCTCTCTCGCGATGTTCACGCAGGTTGCCGCTGCGGCGCCGGGCGATATCACTGCTATCGACACGCACTGGATCTGGCAGGATGGCCAACGCCTGACCCGCGAACCTCTGCAGATCATTGACGGCCACGTGCAGGTCCCGAAAAAGCCGGGGCTTGGGGTCGACATCGACATGGATGCCGTGGCGCATGCCCATGAGCTGTACAAAGGCATGGGCCTTGGCGCGCGCGACGACGCGGTTGCCATGCAGTTCCTCATTCCGAACTGGCGCTTCGACAACAAGCGGCCATGCCTGGTGCGGTAACCGACGAGGGGCAAGCGTGACCTTGGCGGGGCGTTTATACTGTATCCATATACAGCATAGGGGCCCCGCATGTTACCCAGAGCGCCGCAGCGTGGCCGTGGCACGGTCAGCAATCCGGATAACCGTTTTCATGGCCGCCAATCCGTGGCCGAGGACGACGGCTGGTATCAAGAGGTACCGGCCACCGTTCACACCGAGGTACGGATCGAGCATGCCAAAAGCATCATCGCCCGCAACACCTCGCCAGACATACCCTTCGACCGCTCTATCAACCCTTACCGGGGTTGTGAGCATGGGTGTATCTACTGCTTCGCCCGCCCTACCCATGCCTATTGGGACATGTCGCCGGGCCTGGATTTTGAAACCCGCCTGATCGCCAAGACCAACGCCGCCGAGCGGCTGGAAGAAGCCTTGAGCAAGCCAGGCTACCGGTGTGCGCCAATAGCCCTGGACGCCAATACCGACCCCTACCAGCCTATCGAGCAGCAATACCGGATCACCCGGCAATTGCTGGAAACCCTGCTTCGTTATCGGCACCCAGTCACCATCACCACAAAGGGGGCGATGGTGCTGCGCGACCTTGACCTGCTTCAGGAAATGGCCGCGTTGCGGTTGGTAAGGGTGATGGTCAGCCTCACTACGCTCGACGATGAGCTCAAGCGAACCCTGGAGCCCCGTGCCGCCTCTGGTGGCGCGCGTTTGCGCGCGATCCGGGTGTTGGCGCAAGCCGGGGTGCCAGTGGGGGCCATCTGTGCGCCTATCATCCCGATGATCAACGACCATGAATTGGAAGCGATGATCCAGGCCGCAGCCGAGGCGGGTGCGCGCAGTGCCCACTACGTGCTGCTGCGGCTTCCGCTGGAAGTCGCGCCACTGTTCGAGGAATGGCTGGGTGTTCATTATCCGCAACGCGCGGCCCATGTATTGAGCCTCATCCGCCAGAGCCGGGGCGGTGAGCTGTATAACTCGCGGTTTGGCGCACGGATGAAAGGCGAAGGCGTGTTTGCCCAGCTTATCGCCCGGCGTTTCGCTGCCGCGGTCAAGAAGGCGGGCTTGGGCCACCGGGAAGATCAACCGTTGGATTGCTCGTTGTTCTGCCCGCCCGGGCGGCAGCTGGCCTTATTGTGATAAGCCACAGCGTTTAATATATAAAGCGGGAAAGCAAACTGCCACTAATTAACTTCACTAGTGGCATTGCGCCGCTTGTCACCCTGAACAAAGCGCCCATGAACTTCAGCTTTAATTAAGAAACTCGACCTAATATCAGATTTGTCTTATCCGGTCACAGTTTCTGTAATACGGAATTTTAAGCTTTCGGTGTAGGATTTTTCTCCCGACCTGAGTGGGACTTTTCCTACCATCAAGAGGATGCAGCATGGACCCGAAGGATCAACCGTTACCCGACCCCTCCACAGTGGCCGAAAGCGCGGAGCAAGCGCTGCAACATATTGTCGACGGTTTCCGGCATTTCCATCAGGAGGTCTTCCCTGAACAGCAAGCGCTGTTCAAGAAGCTGGCCACCGCGCAGAAGCCACGCGCAATGTTCATTACCTGTGCCGATTCGCGCATCGTGCCGGAGCTGATCACCAATAGCTCGCCTGGCGACTTGTTTGTAACCCGCAACGTAGGCAACGTAGTGCCCCCTTACGGGCAAATGAACGGAGGCGTTTCCACCGCGCTTGAATACGCCGTAATGGCGCTTGGCGTGCAGCACGTGATCATTTGCGGCCACTCGGACTGCGGCGCGATGCGTGCGGTGCTGAACCCGGACAGCCTCGAGAAGATGCCGACCGTGAAGGCCTGGCTGCGCCACGCCGAAGTCGCAAAGACCGTGGTGCACGAAAACTGCCATTGCGCGACTGAAGCCGAAACCATGGCCGTACTCACCGAAGAAAACGTGATCGCCCAGCTTCAACACCTGCGTACCCACCCCTCTGTCGCGGCCCGTATTGCCAGCGGCCATCTGTTTATCCACGGGTGGGTGTACAACATCGAAACCAGCGAAATCAAAGCGTACGACGCAGAGCGAGATTGCTTCCTGCCTCTGGATGGTCCTCATCCAACTCCAAGCGCAACACCGAAAGGCCGTTTCTAGAAGCGGTTCAATTGTCATAGGCCATGGGAACTACGCCCGGCGTGGTTCAGGCCGTTTCCGTTTAATAAGAACAATCAACGAACGGGTCAACTTGCGTAGCGTCTGGGTGCCCGGCAGTTGCCGCGTGCCCGGAACAATGCCGGTATGCCTGGTGTAACGGTGCGGCCGCGGCCTGAAGTAACTTCAGGAGAGCGACGTGAATATTGCGCAAATCAAGGCGACCCTGCCGCGCGAACTGATGGCTTCGGTCGTGGTTTTCCTCGTGGCATTGCCCTTGTGCATGGGGATTGCCATTGCCTCGGGCGTGCCGCCCGCAAAAGGATTGGTTACCGGCATCGTGGGCGGCTTGGTAGTGGGCTTTCTGGCAGGTTCGCCGTTGCAGGTAAGCGGCCCCGCAGCCGGTTTGGCCGTATTGGTTTTCGAGCTGGTCCGCCAGCACGGCTTGGCCATGTTGGGGCCTATCTTGCTGCTGGCCGGCGTTCTGCAGTTTGCGGCAGGCCGGTTTCGCCTCGGCTGCTGGTTTCGGGTAACGGCGCCCGCGGTGGTGTACGGCATGCTGGCGGGTATCGGCGTGCTGATTGTGCTTTCACAGGTGCACGTAATGCTCGACCAGTCACCGCAGCCGTCCGGCGTGGCCAATTTGCTGCAATTCCCCGGTGCGGTCAGCGAGGCCCTGCCGGCCCTTGGTGGTGGCCTGGGTTGGCAAGCGGGGATGCTTGGCGTACTCACCATTGCCATCATGTGGGCGTGGGAAAAGCTACGCCCTGCCCGCTTACGATTTGTGCCAGGCGCCTTGCTGGGTGTAGCCACAGCGACGGTGCTCAGTATTATTCTCCCGCTGCAGGTAAAGCGTGTGGAAGTGCCCGCCAACCTTGCCGATGCCATCGACCTGCTCAAGCCGGCCGACTTGATGGCCCTGGCGGACCCTACCCTCTTGATTGCCGCTGTTGCCTTGGCTTTTATTGCCAGCGCGGAAACATTGCTATCGGCAGCCGCGGTGGATCGCATGCACAGTGGGGTGCGGTCGGATTTCGACCGGGAGCTGTCGGCCCAGGGGGTGGGCAACATGCTCTGCGGCCTGCTTGGGGCCTTGCCCATGACGGGCGTGATTGTACGCAGCTCCGCTAACGTACAGGCGGGCGCGCAAACCCGCGCCTCGGCAATCCTGCATGGCCTTTGGTTGCTGGCGTTCGTTGTAGTGTTGTCCAGCGTGTTGCAGCAGATTCCAGTTGCCAGCCTGGCCGGTGTGCTGGTGTTCACCGGCGTGAAGCTGGTGGACTTCAAGGCCTTCCGCGGGTTGGGACGTTATGGGCGCATGCCGATGTTCACCTACGCCGCCACAGCGCTGGCCATCGTGTTCACGGATCTGCTGACCGGCGTGCTGCTGGGCTTCGCCCTTACGTTGCTGAAGCTGGCGCTGAAAGCCGCGCGCTTGAAGATCGCCCTGGTGCCTGCCGGCGAACGCCGGGTCGAACTGCGCCTGACCGGGTCGGCCACCTTCCTGAAGGTACCCGCGCTAACGAAAGCGCTGGGCACCATCGAGCCGGGCACAGAGGTGCATGTGCCGCTGGGCGGGCTGAGCTACATCGACCACTCGTGCCTGGAGCTGCTGGAAGATTGGGGGCGGGCCAATCAGGCCAGCGGCTCCCGGTTGGTCATCGAAAGCCGCGGCCTCAAGCGCCGTGTCGAAGGCCGCCTGCGCACCAGCACAGGGTTGGGAGCGGGCGCTTAGAGCAATTCAGGCGACGTTGATTTCAATCCCCAGTTGACGGGACAGGCAAGGCCAGCGTTTCCACGCCGCGCCTGTCTCGGGGCTGGTGAGCTTGTCCTTGTACGCCTGAACGGTTTCCTGCTCGAACGCTTCGTCATCAAGCAGCTGGTCAATGGAGTGGTGCACCACTTCATCCAGCTCGTTCGCGAAGGGTTCGCCAATAAGGTTATGTGCGATCAGGTTCGCCACGGTGGTATCCAGCGGAATCAACGGCTGGGCGAAGTGGCGGATATACAGGTCGTTTACCTCTTCCACCAGGCGGTGGGCCAGGTAGGCTTCGTCCAGCAACCCGTCCAGGCCTTCGTGGCCGGTTATCAACTCCGGCGGCCGCAGGAAGTATTCCAAGGCAATGTTCAGCACCGGTTGAATCTGCGGGCTGATGCCCGCCTCCAGCGCGACTTGCGCCGCCGCGTCGATCAGGTCGGGCACCTGTTCGATATAGGCATCGACGAAGCGGTGAAGGGTAGCCTCCGACTCGCTTTGGCCGTCATTCAGGCGAATGGAAGAGTGAAGGGTGCTAAGGCGGCCATTCAAGAGGCCGGCAAGCTGGCCGGTTTGTGCCTCATGGTTGTGGGCACGCTTGATCAGCTCGCGCAATGCGGCGGTATTCATGTTTACTCCGGCTAATACGTTTGCGCAAAGCCCCTACGATAGTCGCCACCACGGTAGGGGTCAGATGAAATATTCATAACCCGTCCGTGGTTATTTCCTTGAGTTATTGCAAAAAGCCATTATGGGCTTCGAGAGTTCTAAGGGTTCAGGCTTGCCGAAGGCTTGCTCAGGCGTGCTGAATCACCGTACCGTGTGGCATGCCTCTGGGAGCCATGAGATGACCCGCCTCGAAAAAGCCACCGCTGCCCTGATCGTGATTGTCGCTCTGGGGATCGGCTGGATGATCGAAAAGGCTATCAACCGCGACGGGCTGGACGAAAGTTCAGAGCTGTTGGAAGCTGGGGTCATCGTTCTTCCCCAAGGGCGCCCGATGCCTCGCCTGGACATGACCGATCAGGACGGGCACACCGTCGCGATGGACAGCCTTACCGGTACCTGGAGCGTGCTGTTCTTCGGCTATACCTTCTGCCCCGACATTTGCCCTACTACGCTTGCGCAGTTACGAGAGCTGAAACGCAAACTGCCTTCGGCATCCGCGCAGCGGCTACAGGTGTACTTCGTAAGCGTTGACCCGAACCGGGACACGCCGGCGCAAATGAAGGACTATTTGAGTTACTTCGACAAGAACTTCAAAGGGCTGACGGCATCGGAAGCGGTATTGACGCAATTCTCGACCGCAACCGGCATCCCCTACCTGCCGCCGGATACCACCAAGCCTAATTACACTGTACAGCACAGCGGTAACCTGGCGGTCATAGGGCCGGACGGTCGGCTACGCGGGTTTATCCGCGCGCCATTCGACACGGCCCTGCTGGTGAAGCGTTTGCCGCAGCTGCTGGAAAGCAACTGACCTTCAGAAGGCTGGCAGCACCGCGCCTTTGTATTTATCCAGGATGAACTGCTTGAGCTCCGGGCTGTGCAGGGCTGCAGCCAGCTTTTGCATGGCCGGCGAATCCTTGTTGTCCGGGCGGGCGACCAGAATGTTTACATAAGGCGAGTCGTTGCCCTCGATCACCAAAGCATCCCGGGCGGGGTCCAGTTTGGCTTCCAGGGCGTAGTTGGTATTGATCAGCGCGAGGTCCACCTGCGTCAGCACCCGTGGCAGGGTGGCGGCTTCGAGGGCGCGGATTTTCAGGTCTTTCGGGTTCTCGATGATGTCCTTGGGCGTTGCCAGGATGTCCCTGGGGTTCTGCAGCTTGATCAGGCCAGCCGCTTGCAGCAGCAGCAACGCTCGGCCGCCATTGGTGGCATCGTTGGGAATGACCACGTTGGCACCGCCCGGCAACTCGTCGAGCTTCTTGTACTTGCTCGAATACGCGCCCAGCGGCTCCAGGTGCACGCCGGTCACGGCAACCAGGTTGGTCCCTTTACCGTTATTGAATTCATTCAGGTAGGGCTGGTGCTGGAAGAAGTTCGCGTCCAGGCGGCTTTCTGCGACTTGCACGTTAGGCTGTACGTAATCGGTGAATACTTTCACGTTCAGGTCTACGCCCTGTGCGGCCAGCGCTGGCTTCACGAATTCGAGGATTTCGGCGTGAGGCACCGCGGTGGCGGCAACGGTGAGCGTTTCGTTGGCGTGTGCGGCCAGGCTGAAAACAGTGGCGAATGCCACCAGCAGTTTTTTCATGGTCAGTGCTCCTGCAGGCCGCCCAGGGATAAGGGCGGCTTTACTTTATTTACGGGAATAATGAATCACCAGGCGGTCGCCGATGCTTTGCAGCACCTGCACCAGGACGATCAGCAACACCACGGTGACGATCATCACGTTGGTCTGGAACCGCTGGTAGCCGAAGCGAATGGCCAGGTCCCCCAGGCCACCCGCGCCCACCAGGCCCGCCATGGCGGTATAGGACACCAGTGTGATGGCCGTGACGGTAATCGCCGCGAAGATGCCTGGCCGTGCTTCGGGCAACAACGCGTTGAGGATGATCTGCCTGGTAGTGGCGCCCATCGACTGGGTGGCTTCGATAATGCCGCGGTCTACCTCACGTAACGCGGTTTCAACCAGGCGGGCGAAGAACGGCGTGGCGCCCACGACCAGCGGCGGAATCGCGCCTGCAATGCCCAGGGAAGTGCCGGTGATCAGGATGGTCAGCGGGATCATCACGATCAGCAGAATGATGAACGGGAGGGAGCGCAGTACGTTCACCACGAATGAAAGCAAGGCGTACATACCGCGCTGTTCGAACAGCTGCCGCGGGCCGCAGAGGAACAGCAGCACGCCCAGCGGCAAGCCGAGCAATACCGTGAACAGCAGCGACCCGCCGAGCATCAGCAAGGTGTCGACTGTGGCAAGCCAGATGTCGCTCCAGTCGATGTTGGCAAAGAATTCAATCACCGCAATACCTCCATATGCACGTCCGCTTGTGCGAAGCGGGCGAACGCTGCGTCCATGTCGCCGCCCGTGATCGCCAGCGTCAGCTGCCCGTAAGGAGCATCCTTGATGCGGTCGATACGGCCAGCGAGGATGCTGTAGTCCACGCCGGTTTCCCGGGCAACGGTACCCAGCAATGGCGCATAGGTGGCTTCGCCCTGGAAGGTCAGGCGCACGATACGCCCCGGCACGTGAGCGAAATCGTCGCGCTGTTCGCTTTCGTCGATCTGCTCGTCCTCCTGCACGAAGCGCTTCGTAGTGGGATGGGTGGGGTGCAGGAACACTTCGGCGACCGGCCCCTGTTCCACGATCCGCCCGGCGTCCATCACGGCTACCTGATCACATACACGTCGGATCACGTCCATCTCGTGGGTGATCAACACGATGGTGAGGTTCAGTTCGCGGTTGATCTCGGCCAACAGGCGCAGCACCGAAGCGGTGGTTTGAGGGTCCAGCGCGCTGGTGGCCTCATCGCACAGCAGGATTTTCGGCTGGGTGGACAGCGCGCGAGCGATACCTACCCGTTGCTTCTGCCCGCCGGACAGCTGCGCCGGAAACTTGCGCGCGTGTTCGCTCAAGCCAACCCGCGCCAGCAGGCTGGCTACGCGCTTGTCGATTTCAGCAGACGGAAGTTCGCCCGCCAGGCGCAGCGGCAACGCCACGTTATCGGCGACGGTTTTCGATGCCAGCAGGTTGAAGTGCTGGAAGATCATGCCCACCTGCTGGCGCAACCGGCGCAGGCGGTCCGCGCCATAGGCAGTCACGTCTTCGCCATCGATGAGTATGGTGCCGCCGCTGGGCTGCTCCAGCCGGTTGATCAGGCGCAGCAACGTGCTTTTGCCGGCGCCGGAATGGCCGATCAGGCCAAATACCTGGCCTGAAGGGATCAGTAACCGGGTGGGGTGCAAGGCGGGAATATCCCGGCCTGCCACCCGGTAGGTCTTGTGGACGTCTTGAAACTCGATCACGGGTCACCTGCGTGCCACGCACCCTGAGGCGCGTATGGAGGGCGGTTGGCCAAAACCGCGCATTTTAGCCTGAGCAGGCCGCCGCATCAGTATTTCTTTCGTGACCGGTTGCCGCAGCTGCTGCGATTTAACGGAACGGGCACCTCCCATGGTGAGTCACTAATCCACGAACCACCATGCGAAGCCTGAAACGGGCATAGCCAGCGAGGATACAACCACATGGCAACCGAAAGCGGAAAACCCAGCGAACTGGCCGGCACCGACGCGCCGGACCGCGCCAACACCAACGACAAGCTGGAACAACTCGAAGCGTTTCGTTCAGACGCCACCGGCCAGGCGCTGCGTACCAACCATGGCGTGAAGATCAGCGATAACCAGAACACGCTCAGGGTTGGCCCGCGCGGCCCCTCGCTGCTTGAAGACTTCATCATGCGCGAGAAGATCACCCACTTCGACCACGAGCGTATTCCCGAGCGGATCGTGCATGCGCGGGGTTGCGCGGCCCACGGTTACTTCCAGAGCTATGGCTGCCATGCCAGCCTGACCAAAGCCGCGTTCCTTCAGGACCCGAACAAGCAAACCCCGGTGTTCGTGCGCTTTTCCACCGTGCAAGGCCCGCGCGGCTCGGGTGATACCGTGCGCGACGTACGCGGCTTCGCGACCAAGTTCTATACCGACGAGGGCAACTTCGACCTGGTCGGCAACAACATGCCGGTGTTCTTTATCCAGGACGCGGTGAAATTCCCCGACTTCGTTCATGCGGTCAAGCCCGAGCCTCATAACGAGATCCCTACCGGCGGCTCGGCGCACGATACCTTCTGGGACTTCGTGTCGCTGGTGCCGGAGTCCGCTCATATGGTCATCTGGGCGATGTCCGACCGTGCCATCCCCAAAAGCCTGCGCACCATGGAGGGCTTCGGTATCCACACCTTCCGGTTGATCAATACCGAAGGCAAGGCGAGCTTCGTGAAATTCCATTGGAAGCCCAAGCAGGGTGTGTGCTCGCTGGTGTGGGACGAGGCGCAGAAACTGGCAGGCAAGGACACCGACTACCACCGCCGGGACCTGTGGGAAGCCATCGAAATGGGCGACTACCCCGAGTGGGAGCTGGGTGTGCAGATCGTGCCGGAGGAGGACGAGCATAAGTTCGAGTTCGACCTGCTCGACCCCACCAAGATCATCCCCGAAGAACTGGTACCCGTCACGCCGCTGGGCAAGCTGGTGCTGAACCGCAATCCGGATAATTTCTTCGCCGAGACCGAACAGGTCGCGTTCTGCCCCGGCCACATCGTGCCTGGTATCGACTTCACCAACGATCCCCTGCTGCAAGGCCGGCTGTTCTCGTACACCGATACCCAGATCAGCCGCCTCGGCGGGCCGAACTTCCATGAAATTCCTATCAACCGCCCTGTGGCGCCTAACCATAACGGCCAGCGCGACGGCATGCACCGCATGACCATCGACCGCGGCCGTGCCGCCTACGAGCCGAATTCCATCGATGGTGGCTGGCCGAAGGAAACCCCGGCTGGCCCCAAAGACGGCGGGTTCGAGACGTATCAAGAGCGGGTGGAAGGCTACAAGATCCGCGAGCGCAGCGAGTCCTTTGGTGATCACTTCTCCCAGGCACGGTTGTTCTTCCACAGCATGAGCGAGCCGGAAAAGGAACACATCATCGCCGCCTACAGCTTCGAGCTGGGCAAGGTCGATCGGGAGTTCATTCGCGCCCGGCAGGTGAATGAGATCCTCGCCAATATCGACCTTACCCTGGCCCAGCGCGTGGCGGCCAACCTGGGCTTGCCTGCGCCTACGGCTGGCACGGTCGACGTGAAGGAGCAGACCCTCAAGGCATCGCCAGCGCTGAGCCAGCTGAACCTGCTGGTGGACAACATCAAGGGCCGCAAGATCGCGGTACTGGTGGCCAACGGGGTGGACGACCAGGCGGTAGCCAGCGTGAAAGCCGCGCTCGAAGCCGAAGGCGCCCATGCCAAGGTGCTAGGGCCGACCTCGGCGCCGGTGAAAACCGCAAGTGGCGCCACACTGGCGGTGGACGCCTCCATGGAAGGGCTGCCGTCCATCGCGTTCGATGCGGTGTGGATTCCCGGCACTCAGCAGTCGGTGCAGGCGATGAGCACTGATGGCGTGGCACTGCACTATGTGCTGGAAGCCTATAAGCACCTCAAGGCCATTGGCGTAAGCGACCAGGCCAAGGCGCTGATCGACCAGCTCAAGCTGGAAGAGGATGCAGGCTTGTTGATCGGCGACAGCAAGGTCGCGGATTTCATCGCCGCTATCAAGCAGCACCGGGTATGGGCGCGGGAGCCGAAGGCCAAGGCCGTTCCAGCCTGACCGATAGCAGCCAGGCCGGGCCCGTCGCTACGATCAGGGCTTGGCTGGGCTGAGGATGATCATCGCTGGCTGCCGCTGTTCAATGCGGTGGCCCAGCTTCCATTGCAGGCCCGGGGCGCGGCGGTTCACCCGGGTACGAATCAGCGTTTCAAGCCAGGGAATATCGGCTTGGCGCGGTGCCTGCACCACAACGTCACAGTGATAATTCACGATGTCGGTCGTGATGTCGTCCAGCTGCGCCCACAACTGATGCAGGTCACGGGTAGCCAAGGTGATAGGTGTGCTGTTGGCGGCCGGGTCGATCACCCGCGCCACGGGCTTCGCTTCGGCGGCCTTGAGGGCGGCTTCGGCTTTTTCCAGCTCTGCCTTGCGGGCCTGCGCGATAGCGCCGTTTACGCCGCCAACCAACGCTGGCGCCTGCGGCATCAGGGAGCGCGCCCGGGCCAGCGCAGTAGCCGCGGCATTCACGTCACCTTTCTGCAGCACGATCTGGCTACGCTTGAGGTAGGCCTCGGCCAGCTGCCGTTGCAGGCTCTCCAGTTGCGGGTCATCGGGCGTTTTCGCCTGCAACGCCGCCAGCTGATCCTCTGCGGTGGCCAACTCATTGCTGGTAATGCTCTGCTGCAGTATTTCGACCGCGCTGGGTGGTGCCGGCGGAGCTTCCACCGGCGCGCTCTGGCACCCGGCAAGCGCCAGGGAAATTGCCGCGATCAGCAGACAACCAGACATGAAAGGCTTCATTGCGCCACTCTCTTTATGGGCAAAATCGAGCAAGTCTACACGCCGGACGGCCGTGCGAAAAAGCCCCCTTTGTACGAGCGTCTCAGGCACGGCGCGGCAGCGCGTAACTAAGCAGGAACAAGGCAGCCGCGCACACCACGATCGAGGGCCCGGCGGGCGTGTCCTTGAACCACGAGGCTGCCAGCCCGCCACACACGGCCACCACACCCAGCAGGCTCGCGCCGAGCGCCATTTGCTCCGGTGAGCGGGCATGCCGCTGGGCAGCCGCCGCCGGGATGATCAGCAGCGATGTTATCAACAACACGCCCACGATCTTCATGGCCACGGCGATCACGATTGCAATGAGCAGCATAAGCCCCATACGCAACGGCGCCACCGGGAGGCCCTCCACCCGGGCCAGCTCTTCGTGAACCGTGATCGCGATAAGCGGGCGCCAGAGCACGAACAGCAGCACCAGTACCAAGGCGCTGCCGCCCAGTATCCAGCCAAGGTCGGTGGCGTTCATGGCCAACAGATCCCCGAACAGGTACCCCATGAGGTCGATGCGTACGTCGCGCATGAAGCTGAGCGCCACCAGCCCCAGCGAGAGCGTGCTGGGCGCCAGTATGCCCAGCAGCGTGTCGGACGCCAGGGGCTGCCGCTGTTGCAAGGTTACCAGCACGACCGCCAGCAGTAGGCAACCTGCTGTGACCGCCAGCGTCGGGCTCACTTGCAAGGCCAGGCCCAGCGCCACGCCCAGCAACGCGGCGTGGGACAGGGTGTCGCCGAAATAAGCCATTCGCCGCCATACCACAAAAGAACCCAGCGGGCCGGCCACTACCGCCAGTGCCAGGCCGGCGGCGAGCGCGTAAATCAGGAAGTCATCCATGCTTGCACTGCTCCCCGTGCTGGTGAGCGTGCCCTTCCACCACTTCGCCGTGCAGGGTGTGGGCATGGTCGTGATGGTGGTGATAGATGGCCAGGCCAGGCGCGTGTTCGCCGAACAGCTCGATGAAGGCCGGGTCGCCGCTGACCTGTTCCGGGTGGCCAGAGCAGCACACGTGGTGGTTCAGGCACACCACCTGGTCGGTGGTGCTCATCACCAGGTGAAGATCATGGGACACCATCAGCACGCCGCAGCCGTGGCGGTCGCGCAGGCGGGTGATCAGCCGGTAAAGCTCGGCCTGCCCGGCGACATCTACCCCTTGCACCGGCTCGTCGAGCACCAGCAGTTCTGGTTCGCGCAACAAGGCGCGCGCCAGCAATACCCGCTGCATCTCGCCTCCCGAAATGGTTTGTACCGGCTTGTCGATCACCTGCGCAGCGCCTACTTCATCCAATGCGGCCTGGGCCTTCGCTCGATTGACGCCCGGAAGCAACCGCAGGAAGCGGACTACCGTCAGTGGCAGGGTTTGCTCGACCTGAAGCTTTTGCGGCATGTAGCCGATGCGCAGCCGCGGCCTGCGCCACACCGAACCGCTGGTGGGCTGCAACAGCCCGAGTACTGCCCGCACCAGCGTTGTCTTGCCAGCGCCATTGGGGCCGATCAGGGTCACGATTTCTCCCGGGCGCACTTGCAGGTCGATGCGCTCCAGGGTGGATTGGCCGGCAAAGGTGACCGACACCTGGTCCAGGCGGATAAGCGCGTCTTTCATCAGGCCGCCTTGCAGTTCGCGCAGAGGCCCACCACCTCGACCGTCTGCGCCTCGACCGCGAAGCCGATACCAGCAGCGCCGTGGTTGATGGCCTCGCTGATAGGAGCGTCTTCGAGTTCCACCGCCACATGGCACACCCGGCAGATCAGGAACTGCCCCTGATGCGCATGTTCAGGGTGGGCGCATCCCATGAAGGCATTGAGCGAGGCGATGCGGTGAACCAGGCCGTTATCAAGCAGGAAATCCAGCGCGCGATACACGGTGGGCGGGGCGGCGCGACGGCCGTCCTGCTCACTCAATACGCCCAGAATATCGTAGGCCCCCAGGGGCTTGTGGCTTTGCCATACCAGTTCCAGCACGCGACGACGCAGGGCAGTGAGGCGCAGCCCTTTCTGTGCGCACAGTGTGTCGGCTTCCGTGAGAGCGGAATGCACGCAGTGGGAGTGATCGTGGGGGCGGTTGGCCAGGGGCGTGATAAACATGAGCGGGACGCATCTGTATGGAGACGTTATTATGTTACCCCTTTCTGCATCTGAAGGTGTCTACCGTGTCTCGGCTTTTTTCATGGGTTGCAGGCTGCATGCTCGGCTTGAGCATCAGCCCCTTCGCTTGCGCGAACCTGAACGTGCTGACCAGTATCAAGCCGCTGCAGCTGCTTGCCGCCGCGGTGCAGGATGGCGCGGGCACACCTGACGTGCTGTTGCCTCCGGGTGCTTCGCCTCATAACTACGCATTGCGACCTTCTGAAGTTCGCAAGCTGGCCGGCGCCGACCTGGTGTACTGGATCGGCCCGGACCTCGAAGGGTTCCTGCAACGCCCATTGTCACAGCGCACACTGCCCAGCGTGGCGGTGCAGACCTTGCCTGGCTTGCACCTGCGCCACTTCAGCGAAGACAGCCATTCCCATGAAGAGGACGCCGACGAACACGATCACGATCATCGGCCGGGCTCGCTGGACGCGCATCTGTGGCTCGATACCGTCAACGCCCGGGTGATTGCCGAAAAAATGGCCTCGGATTTTGCCCAGGCGGACCCGGCCAACGCGCAGCGGTACCAGCAAAACGTCGCCGCTTTTTCGCAACGCCTGGATCAGTTGGACGCCCGTATCCGTCAGCGCCTGGCCGGTGTAGCGGATAAACCCTACTTCGTGTTTCACGAGGGCTTCGATTATTTCGAGCAAGCCTACGGGCTGAAGCACGCCGGCGTGTTCACCGTGGCGGCAGAGGTGCAACCTGGCGCGGCACACGTGGCCGCCATGCGCGCCAGGCTCACCGAGGCAGGAAAGAGTTGTGTGTTCAGCGAGCCCCCGGCGCGCCCGCGGCTGGCTGAAACCTTGACCGCCGGCTTGCCCGTGCGCCTGGCCGAACTGGACGCGCTGGGTGGTTTCGAGGAAGCGAGCCCGCAAGGCTATGAACTGTTGCTGCAGCGCCTTGCGGATAACCTCGCTGGCTGCCTCGAGCAGCTTTGAGTCAGAGCGCGAACGGCAGCGCCAGCGTGACGTGCTGGCGCTGCGCAAGGCGCTGTTCAAACTCTGCGGGGTCGTGGATCAACACGTCGCGGCCGGCGAATGACTGCGCCGCGATCAGCCTCGACAGCCAGAAGCGCACACAGGCGATGCGCAACATGACCGGCCAGAGCTGCACTTCGGCGGGCGTAAAGCGGCGCAGTCGCGCGTAGCCCGCAAGCAGGGCATTAGCCAGCGTGGGTTGCAACTGCCCGTCAGGGCCGGAGCACCAGTCGTTCAGCGTGATAGCCACGTCGTACAACATGGGGCCGGCGCTGGCGTTGTAAAAGTCGATCACCCCGGTGAGGTGGGTGCCCTCGAACATGGCGTTGTCGCGGAACAGGTCGCCATGCAGGTTGGCCGTGGGCAGCGCGAGGATGGCTTCTCGGTGCTGGGTAATCTCCTTCAAGGCATTGCCCAGCAGCGTGGCAGGTTCGGGCGCCATGCCTTGCACCAATCGCTCGCCTTCCTTGAGCATCCAGGTCATGCCGCGGTCGGTGCGCCGGTGGAGGATTCTGTCGCGGGTGGCCAGGTGCAGCCGCGCCAGAAAGGCCCCTACTTCCGCACAGTGCTGGGCATTGGGCTTGGCGATGTGTTTGCCTGCCAGCCGGGGTTGCAGCAGGGCTGGCTTGTCGGCGAGTTGCCGCAAGGCGATACCGTCGCGCGCGGGAATTGCGAAGGGCACCGGCAACTGGGCCTGATGCAGCACTTCCAGCAGCTCGACAAAAAATGGCAAATCCTGCGTAGGCCCACGCTCCACCAGGGTAAGTACGAACTCGCCCTTTTCCGCGCTTACGAAGAAATTGCTGTTTTCAGTGCCAGCGGCAATGCCCTGGAAATCCCGCAGCCGGCCCAGGTCGTAGGCTTCAAGGAAGGTTTCGAGTTGCGGGCGCGACAGCGGTGTAAACACGGACATGTGGATTCAGGGCCTGAAGAGCCACCGGTAGCCGGCGGCTGAGGGTTAAATGAACGCGGGCGAGTTTACCACTTGAAGATTTCCCATTGGGGAATGAGCATGTCGGGCTGGTCGGAGCGGATGAAGTTAGGGCTGGTGCCGTCGGCGCGCACAAGGAAATACGGCTTGCCGTGTTTGGGCGTGACCTTCACGGCATACAGGAAGCCGTTCTGCCGATACTCCTGGATGGTCTTGTCGCCGTCCTGGCGAATGGTAACGTCCGGGTCCGCCGAGGGCGCGTCGTCAGCGGCCATTGCGGCCATCGGCGCGGCAAGCAGCAGGCCGGTGAGCATCAAGCGTTTCAGCGTGCACATGATAACCTTGTCCTTTTGTGGTCCATTGAACCGGTATTCTAGCGCCGGCAACGTCCTAAAGGTTGATTCTGCTCATGACCCAAGCGCCTCTCGTTCTGGTAGACGGCTCGTCCTACCTGTACCGCGCCTTCCATGCCCTGCCCCCGTTGACCACGTCCAAAGGTTTGCCTACCGGCGCGGTAAAAGGCGTGTTGAACATGCTTCGCAGCCTGCGCAAGCAATACCCCGACAGCCCCTTTGCGGTGGTTTTCGATGCCAAGGGTGGGACCTTCCGGGACGAGCTGTTCGCCGAGTACAAGGCCAATCGCCCAAGCATGCCCGACGACCTGCGGGTACAGGTGGAGCCATTGCACGCCTCGGTGAAGGCCAGCGGTTATCCGCTGCTGTGCGTCGATGGGGTAGAAGCCGATGATGTGATTGGCACCCTCGCCCGAATAAGCGCCGCCCAAGGCCGGCCGGTGGTGATCTCCACAGGCGACAAGGACATGGCGCAACTGGTGGACGAGCACATCACGCTTGTGAACACCATGACCGGCACGGTGCTCGACATCCCGGGTGTGCGCGAGAAGTTCGGCGTGGGCCCCGAGCACATTATCGACTTCCTGGCGCTGATGGGCGACAAGGTCGACAACATTCCTGGCGTACCGGGCGTGGGCGAAAAAACAGCCCAGGGCTTGTTGCTGGGTATCGGCGGCGGCCTGGCCGAGCTGTACGAGAACCTGGACAAGGTGCCAACGCTGGCGATTCGCGGGGCCAAATCGCTGCCCGCCAAGCTGGAAGAACACCGGCAGATGGCATTCCTCTCCTACGAGCTCGCCACGATCAAGACAGACGTCATGCTGGACGTTTCCGTTGATGAGCTGATGTGCGGCGAGCCGGACCGGGAAATGCTCGCGGCGCTGTATTCGGAGCTGGAGTTCAAGAGCTGGCTCGAAGAGCTCAAGCGCGACGCGCACGCCACCAGCGCACCATTGCAGTTGGCCGACGCGCCTCCGGCCGTAGAGCCTACGTACGAAATCGTGCTCGACGAAGTGCAGTTCGAGCTGTGGCTGGAAAAGCTGCGCAACGCCGAGCTGTTTTCGTTCGATACCGAAACCACCGGGCTGGATGCGCAAGTGGCGGAACTGGTGGGGTTGTCCTTCGCGGTCCAGCCGCACGAAGCCTGTTATATACCGCTGACGCACTCTTACATGGGCGTGCCACGCCAGCTCGATCGCGACACTGTGCTGATGGCGCTCAAGCCGCTGCTGGAAGACCCGAACAAGCTGAAAGTGGCCCAGCACGCCAAATACGACATCAACATCCTCGCGAACTGTGCGATTGGCGGCGATCTGGACGAAGGCATCACCGTTCGCGGTGTGGCCTTCGATACCATGCTTGAATCATACGTGCTGGATTCCACCGCCACGCGCCATGACATGGACAGCCTGGCGGCCAAATACCTGAACCACCAGACCATCCTGTTCACCGATGTTGCCGGCAAGGGCGCCAAGCAGGTCACATTCGACCAGGTGCCGCTGGAGCAGGCCGGGCCGTACGCTGCCGAGGATGCGGACGTTACGCTGCGGCTGCATCAAACCCTCGCGCCTCGCCTGGCGGCTGTGCCTAGCGTGGAAAGCGTATTGCGCAATATCGAAATGCCGTTGGTCCCCGTGCTGGCCCGGATGGAGCGCACCGGTGCCTTGGTGGACGCAAGCCTGCTGGCCATACAAAGCGCAGAGCTGGGCGAAAAGCTGGTGGCGCTGGAACATGAGGCCTACGCCATCGCTGGTGAGGAATTCAACCTCGGCTCTCCCAAGCAGTTGGGCGTGATCCTTTACGAAAAACTAGGCATGCCGGTTATCAGTAAAACCGCCAAGGGGCAGGCCTCCACAGCCGAAGCCGTATTGGCCGAGCTGGCCGAGCAGGATTACCCGCTGCCGCGCGTACTGATGCAGTACCGAACACTGAGCAAGCTCAAAAGCACCTATACCGACAAGCTGCCTGAACAGATCAACCCTCGCACCGGGCGGATTCATACCTCGTATCAGCAAGCGGTGGCAGCGACCGGGCGGCTTTCATCGAGCGACCCGAACCTGCAGAACATACCCATCCGCACCGCCGAGGGCAGGCGCATCCGCCAGGCGTTCATCCCTGCGCCAGGATACAAACTGCTGGCTGCGGACTACTCCCAGATCGAGCTGCGGATCATGGCTCACCTGGCCCGCGATGAAGGCTTGCTCCATGCCTTCCAGAACGACCTGGACGTACACAAGGCGACCGCCGCCGAAGTATTTGGCGTGGAGCTGGACGCGGTCACCAACGACCAGCGCCGTAGTGCCAAGGCGATCAACTTTGGCTTGATCTACGGGATGAGTGCCTTTGGGCTGGCCAAGCAGATCGGCGTGGACCGCAAGCAATCCCAGGATTACATCGACCGTTATTTCACCCGCTACCCCGGGGTGCTGGCCTATATGGAACGCACCCGCGCCCAGGCAGCAGAAAAAGGCTATGTGGAAACACTGTTCGGTCGGCGGCTGTATGTGCCGGACATCAACGCGAAAAATCCTGCCCTGCGCCGCGGTGCCGAGCGCGCCGCCATCAACGCACCGCTGCAGGGAACTGCGGCAGATATTGTAAAGCGCGCCATGGTGGCCGTAGACAACTGGCTGGCAGAGTCCGGGCTGGACGCCCGGATGATCCTTCAGGTGCACGACGAACTGGTACTGGAGGTGCGTGAAGACCTCGTACCGCTGGTGCGTGAGCAGATCCAGCCCCACATGGCCGGCGCGGCTGCGCTGGATGTGCCATTGCTGGTGGAAGTAGGCGCGGGCAATAACTGGGACGAGGCGCACTAACGCCAGCTGAGCAGATTATGAAACCTTGCCGTTATTGCGATTTATTAGCATCGGCAAGGAACTAAACCTGTGAATTATTGCTCTGACGCTGTGAATGGCTGTGAAGCCCTTCATGCTCCTATGTTGTGTTAAGTGTTGGCAGATATCCGGCCCGTGCGAGCGGCCCGGAACTTGAACCCCGAACTTCTCCCTCCCCATATGAAGTTTGGGGTTTTTTTTGCCTTTTTTTCGGGCTACGCCTCTGCCGCTTCCTCTGGCATCAGATCCAGCCAGCCGGCCAGTACTTCATACGCCTCGTCGGTACCGCTGCGCTTCGGCGCGGAGAACAATTGCGCGGTGACGCCGGTGCCCCAGCCCTTGCGGATCTCGGTTTGCACCTTGAGCAGCGTATTCTTGGCGGCGCCGTAGGTGAGCTTGTCTGCCTTGGTCAGCAGAATATGCATCGGCATGCCGCTGGCGACCGACCAATCGAGCATCATTTTGTCGAAGTCGGTCATGGGGTGGCGCACGTCCATCAGCAGAATGATGCCCTTGAGGCTCTCCCGGCTGCCCAGATAGGCTTCCAGGTGTTTCTGCCAGTGCTGCTTGAGCGGGATCGGCACCTTGGCATAGCCATAACCGGGAAGGTCAACCAGGCGACGGTAGTCATCGAGCTGGAAGAAGTTCAGCAGCTGGGTGCGCCCCGGCGTTTTCGACGTTCGCGCCAGGCTGGCATGGGTCAGGGTGTTGAGCGCACTGGATTTGCCAGCATTCGAGCGCCCGGCAAAGGCGACTTCAAAGCCTTGGTCTTCGGGGCACTGATCGACCTTGGCGGCACTGAGCATGAAGGAAGCTTGCTGGCAGAGGCCAAGCACTGGGTTTTTGAACGACATTGGAATCCTGAGGGCGCAAGCGCCATGGCACATTGCGCGGCAGTATATCGCCTGAGCTGCCCTGCTGTCGTTGCCGCGCGGCAGGCCCTCGTAACAACTACGAATGCATTGTTACTTGCCATGCCAGCCGCAGCAATGTATTGAAGGCCATCCCTAAACGCCCAGGAGTTAAGCATGCGTAATCTGTTCATCGGCGCGGTAATGGCGCTGGCCAGCCTGTTCGGCGTCGCCGCCCACGCAGATGACATCCAGGCCGGCAAGCAGTACACCGTGCTTGAGAGCCCGGTACCTGTAGCCCAGCCAGGCAAGATCGAGGTCGTGGAACTGTTCTGGTATGGCTGCCCCCACTGCTATGCCTTCGAGCCCACCATCAACCCATGGATCGAAAAAATGCCTGCCGATGTGCACTTCATCCGCATACCGGCCATGTTCGGCGGTATCTGGGATGTGCACGGCCAGATGTTCGTTACCCTCGAAGCCATGGGCGTAGAGCACAAGGTTCACACTGCGGTGTTCGATGCCATCCACAAAGAACACAAGATGTTCAAGACACCCGAGGAGATGGCGGACTTCGTAGCCACTCAGGGCGTGGATAAGGCCAAGTTCCTTGAAACCTACAATTCCTTCGCCGTGAAGGGCATGGTAGCCAAGTACAAGAAGCTGGCGGTGGATTACGGCGTGACGGGCGTGCCGACCATGATTGTGAACGGCAAATACCGTTTCGATCTCGGTTCGTCGGGCGGGCCTGAAGAAACCCTGAAAGTGGCCGATACGCTGATCGAGAAAGAGCGTGCGGCCAAGGGCGCCGGCCAATAACCCCCCCGTAATGCCTCTCTCGCACCCCTGCCTGGCAGGGGTGCGCCTATGCTCCGCTCCGTTCCTCCTGCGCGCCGGCCTCGTTTTCCCATGACAGATGAAGCCCAGCGCTGGAAAGAAAAGTACCTTCAAAGCATCGAAGCCCAGGAAAAGCTCGAGCGTCGCTGGAATGCCCGGCTCGACCTGCTTCGCCAGGGGCTGGTGCGCAGCACGCTGGCCGCAGAGGGCTCGGACAAGGCGGTAGACGAGTGCATGAAGGAAATGCGTGAGGTTGTACGCGGCGACAACATGGATGCCGGCCTCGCTAACCTTATTCCTCGCCTTGAGAAAGCCGTGCTCGACTCCGAGCAGCGGCGTGAAACCCGGCTCGAGCAAATCAGCACGGCTGTCAGCGCGCTGGTAGCGCAGCTACAAACCCTTCCGTTACCGCGTGACGCCGCCAAACCCCTCAAAAAGTTCGCCGGTAGCCTGGATAAACGCCTGTCGCAGGGGCGTGAGCTTCCTATTTTGCTGAGTGAGCTGAGCGCGCTTCAAGGCAATGCCCTGTCTATGCTGGACCCTTCGTTGTCCGCAACCAGGCCTGGTCTGCTGGAGCGTCTGTTCGGCCATCGTGAGGCGGACCCTGCCCCTCAGGCTCCCTCATCGGTTGCGGAGCTGTCGCCCTCAGTTGAGACCGAGCCGGTACCTGTGCTCGCTTCGCCACTGCTCAGCGGGCCGCTGCCGTGCCCGGCCAACGATGAGCCGGAGCTGGAAGACCAACCCCGGCTTCTGATTATCGAGGCGCCACGGGAACTGCCAGCCTCGGGCCACGACGAAGTCAGCGCTGCGCAGCCGATACCTGACCGGACGTTTGCTGACAGTGAGCCTGATTGTGTGGCACACGAATCAGACGCAGCGCCCCAGGTGCAGGCTGGCATGGAGGAGCAACCGCTCACGTTGGAGGCTTTTGTCACGGACAAGCCGGCTGCCGACATCGAAGACCTTGCCTTGTCCCACTCCGCCCAGGCGCCGCACCTGGCCCCTATCAGCGTGCTGGACATCCTGCCCCTTCCCCGGGAAATGGCCGAAGCCTTTGCAAATGCCCCAGACACCGAGCCCACCGAAGCCCAAGGCTTTGCGCTCGCGGTGAGCCACGAGCCTACCTACAGCTCGGTGGCCACTCACATCGAGGGTACCTTGCTGAAAATGCTCGATGACCTGGTGTTGCCGCAGAAATTGCAGGACAAAGGCGAATCCATGCGCGAGCGGCTCGAGCATGGCCTGAACTGGTACGAGCTGCTGCCATTGCTGGACGATCTGGCGGTGATGATGCTGGCAATCAGCGATAACGGGCAGCAGGAACTGCAACGTTACCTGGAACAGATCAATGAACGCCTCGCCTGGTTTCACGGCCAGCTTCAGGAAGCGAGCCAAGGCCATGCTGAAAGCCAGGATGAAGCACGGCAGCTGGACACTGACTTGCGTGAGCAGGTGGGCGGGCTGCATGAAAGCGTGGCCGAAGTGGGTGATGCCGATGGCTTGAAGCGCTTGCTGGAGTCTCGATTGGACGGCTTGCTGGGTTCGGTGGACGAGCATCGGCGGCGCCGGGAGGCACGCGAGGAGGAAGTGGCCGAGCGTATGCGGGGGCTTTCCGAGCGGGTAGCGAGCATGGAGCGCGAAGCGGAAGCCTACCGCGATGGGCTGGAAGAGCAACGGCAGAAGGCCCTGCTGGACCCGCTGACCGGGCTGCCCAACCGGGCAGGCCTCAATGAACGGCTGGAGCAGTTGGTGGCCCAGCGCGAGGCGCACGACACCCCCGCCCAGGTAGCGATCATGGACCTGGACCATTTCAAGTCGATCAATGACGGTTATGGGCACCTGGCCGGAGACAGGGTGCTGAAGATCGTTGCTGACCAACTGCGCCGACAGTTGCGCGAAGGCGATTACCTGGCCCGCTTTGGCGGTGAGGAATTCGTGGCGCTGTTCCCTGACTCCGCGCCTGAGGCGGCCCATGAGGTGCTGGAGAAGATGCGTCAGGTGATCGAGGCCTGCCCTTTCCACTTCAAGGGCATGCGCATCGTGGTCACCGTGTCGATCGGTACTGCGGCGCTGCGCGCGCGCGAACAGGCTGAAGCTGCGCTCAAGCGCGCGGATCAGGCCTTGTACCACGCCAAGGATACCGGCCGAAACCGCATAGAGAACAGCTGACCCTGCATCGGCGCTGCAGGCATGTAAACTAACGGTTTTCTGCGGATGCCTTGTAAACCATGAACCTGCAAAACGTGGCCTGGTTGGCCTTGGTAGCGCTATTGGCGGGGTGCGCCAACACGCTGCGCGTGGATACCAGCCACCCCTCCGCCAATTACGACAGCCGCGTTCAGTTCGTGGTGATGCACTACACGGCAGCACCGCTGGACCGCTCGCTTGCGCTGCTCACTCACGGTGAAGTCAGTGCCCACTACCTGATTGGCGATGGCCCCGCCACGGTTTACCGCCTGGCGGATGAGCGTTATCGCACCTGGCACGCCGGGGAAAGCGAGTGGGACGGCCGCACCTGGCTCAACTCCAGTTCGATCGGTATTGAAATCGTGAACCCGGGCTATCGCGATACGCCCCAGGGGCGCGAATGGTATCCGTACAGTGAGGCGCAGGTGCAAGCGCTCCTGGCCTTGCTCAAGGACATTCGCACCCGCTATCGCATCGACCCGGCGTACTTTGTGGGGCATAGCGATATCGCCCCTTTGCGCAAGCTCGATCCGGGGCCGCTGTTCCCCTGGCAGCGCCTCGCACAGGAAGGCTTTGGGTTGTGGCCGGACGCCGGCGCGGTGAGCCGTGCGCAACAGCAGTTCGCTCAGGCGCTGCCAGGCATTGCCTGGTATCAGGAGCAACTGGCGAAGGTGGGTTATGCCGTGGTGCGCAGCGGCGAGCTGGATGTGACCACCCGCCACGTGCTCGCCGCGTTTCAGATGCACTATCGCCCAGGGCGTTACGATGGGCTGCCCGACGCCGAAACCGCCGCTTTGCTCCAGGTATTGGCAGGCATGCGCGGCCAGCCTAGATAGGCAGGGCCATGTAGAACTGTGTTCCCTGGCCAGGCCGCGAATATACGCCCATGCGCCCGCCGTGCAGCTGCACGATTTCCTTGCACAGCGCCAGCCCCAGCCCCGCTCCGCCTTTCTTGCGCCCTACCTGCACGAAAGGCTCGAAAATCCGACCCTGTTGGCCATAGGCAATGCCTTCGCCGTTGTCTTCGACACTGATGATCACCCGCTCCGCATGGCGTCGGGCTTGCAAACGGATATGCCCGTTGCTCGGGGTATGGCGCAGTGCGTTATCGATCAGGTTGTCCAGCACGCGGTCCAGCTGCGCTTCGTCGGCGTGCAGGCGCGGCAGGTTCTCGTGAGGCTCGATGGTGAGCTCGATACCTTGTCCGGCCGCGGCTTCGCTATAACGGTCGCGGGCCCGGCACAGCAAGTCGTCGACCGAACAGGGGCCTAGCGTGAGCTTTTGCAACCCACTCTGGTAGCGGGAGAAGTTCAGCAGGTCGTTGATCAGCTGCACCAGCCGTTGCATTTCCTCGTTGACGGTTTTAAGGAGGTCCGCTTCCCGGGATTGGGCTTCGAAACGCACGCGTTCCTGCAGCAGCCCGAACGCCATATGCATGCCTGTGACGGGTGTACGCAGTTCATGGGAGGCACGCAACACGAACTCGCTGCGCACGCGTTCGAACGCGCGCTGCTCGGTCACGTCGTGCAACACCATGACCGCGCCGAGGATGTCGCCTTGCACGTGGCTAACAGGTGTGAGGCTATACGCCAGCAACCGCGTCTCGCCATCCACTTCGAAGCTGAGGTCTTCCGGGGCGCGCTCCAGCGTACCGCCGCGCAACACCGTGTGCAGTTGCGCGTCCAGGTCGGGGCGGCCCAGCGCAGCACCCAGGCTAAGCCCCTTGCGGTCGGTGTCCCAGCCGAGCTGGCGCTGGGCAACCGGGTTGAGGTGCTCAAGCAGCCCTTGACGATCGATCATGAGCAAGCCGTCATCAATGCTGTCGAGCACGGCCTGCATGCGCTGCTGGCCCGCGATCAGTTCATTCACATTGGTGGCTTGATGGTTGCGTAACGCTTCGGCCATGGACGCAAAGCGGTCGCTCAGCCGGTTCATCTCGGTCGCGCCGGATTCCGGCAGCGCCACGTCATAGCGGCCATGGCTGATCTCATCCGCGGCATTGGCCAAGGCCTCGATGGGCTCACCGAAGCGCCGCGCAATACGGTGTGCCGTGATAAAGCCAACGCATAGCACGGCGATGCCTACCAGGCCCAGTAGCGCGGATATCCATTGCGCGCGCGTGTGGGACGCATGTTCATTGGCGGTAATACTTTCCAGCGAAGCCTTGTACGCATCGATCAGGTCGTTGCGCACGGCATTGAAGGCGGTACCCAGGGCCTTGTCCGCACGGGCATTCGCGCCCATGCGCATCACCTCGTCGAAGCGCTGCTGGAACACCTGATAGTGCTCACCGATCTGTTCGAAATGCCTCAGTTGATCGGGCGTACCGGTGGCCTTTGCCTGCTCCAGCGTTTGGGTGAACTGCCGCTCGGCTTGCTCGAACGCCTCAGGGTCTGGCGAGTCCGCCCATACGATGGATAACTGATCGCCCAGCAATTGGCGCAGGCGCAGGCCGCTTTCCAGGGTATGGAAACTGCCCTGCAACAGCGATTGCTGGCTGGATGCCATTTGCATCACGCTTACCAGGCCCAGCACCAGCCCTACCAGCGCTACCGTAATGAGCGCTGAGATACTGAGGAAAAGCCGGGTCCGCAACTTCATCCACGGCATCACAGATTGTATTGCTTACGTTTGCGGTACAGCGTGGAGGCATCGATGCCGAGTGTCCTGGCTGCCTGGTCCAACGTGTCGCTATTGGCCAGCACCGCGCCGATGTGCGCCTTTTCGAGCTCGTCAAGGCTCAGCGCCGCCCCAACCCGTGGCGCGTTGTTCGTCGGCTGTTCGGCCATACCCAGGTGGGTGACTTCCACGCGTTCCTGAGGGCAGATGATGCTCGCCCGCTCGATCACGTTGCGCAGCTCGCGAATGTTGCCGGGCCAGCGGTAGTTCAACAACGCCGAGCGAGCTTCCTCGCTGAACGTGCGGGCAGGGCGTGCGTATTCCTTCACAAAGCGGGCAAGGAAGCGATCCGCGAGGGTGAGGATGTCTTCGCTGCGCTCGCGCAACGGCGGCAGGTGCAAGGTGATGACGTTCAGGCGGTAAAGCAGGTCTTCCCGGAAGCGCCCGTCCTTGACCATGTCTTCAAGGTTCAGGTTGGTCGCCGCCAGAATACGCACATCTGCGCGGCGGGTGACCGGGTCACCGACGCGCTCGTATTCTTTGTCCTGGATGAACCGGAGCAATTTAGGCTGCAGGGTGAGCGGGAAGTCGCCGATTTCGTCCAGGAACAGCGTGCCGCCGTCGGCCTGGTTCACTCGGCCGAGTGTGCTCTCGCTGGCACCGGTAAACGCGCCTCGGCTATGGCCGAAAAGCTCGCTTTCCATCAGGTCTGCCGACAGTGACGGGCAGTTGATGGTGACACAGGCCTTCTTGGCGCGCTTGCTCCACCCGTGGATAGCCCGGGCGAGTTCGCCTTTACCGGTTCCCGATTCACCAAGGATCAGTATGTTCGCGTCGGTATTGGCTACCTGGCGCGCCGTTTCCAGCACCACCATCATGGCTGGGCTGTGGGAATCCAGACCGTCCTTCGGCTTGCGGATCTGGCCTTCCAGTGCTTCCAGGCGCTGCGACAGCTGACGTACTTCCAGTTGCTTGGCCGTGGCGAGGCGAAGCTGATCCGGGCTGCAGGGTTTGACCAGGTAGTCCGCCGCGCCGGCCTGGATGGCATCGACTGCCGTATCGACGGCCGAGTGTGCGGTCACGATCACTACACGCATCCAGGGGGCCAGGGTGCGCATTTGCGCAAGCACGTCCAGCCCATTGTCTTCACCCAGGCGAAGGTCAAGGAAGCACAGGTCGAAAACCTGGCGTTGCAGCAACGCTTCGGCCTGGGCCGCGCTGCTCGCTGTGGCGACGCTGTAGCCTTCGTCTTCTAGGCAGTAACGGAAGGTGCGAAGAATGGCTGCTTCATCATCAACCAGCAGGATACGGCCTTGATGATCCGCACCAGATTCCATTTTCCTACGCTCCTAAAATAAAGATCTTCTCTTAGTCCGAGAATTATCGGGCAAGTTGCAATGTCAATTCTGAACGATTTCACCCCTCACAGGGTAGCGCTCACTTGCAGTGCCTTTGATCGAGGCTGGGTTACCCGCGAGACATTACGCTGGAGGAAGCATGACGGGATATCACACGGCATTGACGCGATACGCGTTCGCAGCCGCTTTGAGCAGCACCGTTGCACTAGGAGCGGCTACTGCACACGCCGATGCGCTCACCGATGCTCGAACCGAAGGTGCTACCGGCACAGCATTGGCCCTTAACCGCGAACTGGCCAATGAAAAGATAGAAGTGAGGGTGGCCGGGGCTCGTGTAGTGCTCGACGGCGTAGTGGCGAGCGAGCAGAACAAAGCCCTGGCGGCTGCGCTTGCGAAAGCTGTCAGCGGAAGCGAGAGCGTGGACAACAAACTTGCCGTCGACCCTTCGCTGGCGGAGCGCCCACCGGTCAAATCACCGCAGCAGATCGCACTGGATGACCTGACGCTGGCTTCGGCGATTCGCTCTCGCCTCGCCTGGAGTGTTTCTACGGCAGGCGCACCGATAGAGGTGAGTGTGGATGGAGGTGTGGTAACACTGAAGGGCCAAGCCATCACCGCGCAAGCCAAGGAGTGGGCGGGTACGCTGGCGGCGAGTACGGACGGTGCCATAGTGGTCAACAACCTGATCAGCCTGCGGGCAGCGGATACGCGTACAAGCGAGGCCGAGACCCAGGCACGGCAACCGGACGAAGCGGTCAGTGATGGCTGGATCGCAAGCAAAGTGGCCCGCAGTTTTCAGTACGAGCGCTCCCTCGACGCCTTGCGCCTGGATGTAAAGGCCCGTGAAGGCATCATCACGCTTTCGGGCGAAGTAGACAGCCAGCCGCAAAAGGCGCACGCCGTGGCAATAGCGAGCCAGATCCGCGGAGTCAGAGGCGTGGACGCTGATCTGGTGAAGGTAGGGGCTAGAGCGGCTTTATAGCCCGGCATAATGCCATCATGCAAAACGCCCGGAGATTCATCGGGCATCGTGCAGCTTGCGTACCAGCCGAGGCGCTTTAGCCGCCGCAAGTGCCCGTAAAATAAGACTTTTCCTACAAATCGAAAGCTGGCATGCAGCCTGCAATAAACCCCTCAAACGCATCGGCATTTGATGCAACAGATTTCGGAGGGGTGAATATGAAACAGCCAGGTCAACGCGATGCTTCGGTCTCTTTCATCAATACGCATACCTTCCGCCAAGGCCTCTTCGCTTCCCTGGCGCTGATGCTGACCCTCGTGGGTGCTCAGCAGTTCCATTATTGGACCCAGCCATCCGAGCCGTTGATCCACACGCTGCATTCCTTGCAGGCACCTGCTCTCAACGCCGTGAGTGCATCCGCTTCGCAAATTTCTCGTCTTCAGCCCGTTGAACAAAGTGATGAGTTCCAGCGTCCGAGCGTAGACCGCTGGGTGTTTTGACGGCTAAAACCTGATCACAACATAAAGGAGTTTCACCATGCTGAGCTGGGCCATTACCTTCCTGATCATCGCAATCATTGCCGCTGTGCTTGGATTTGGCGGCATCGCGGGTACGGCTGCCGGGATCGCCAAGATCCTCTTCGTCATCTTCCTGGTGCTGTTCGTGGTGTCGTTCTTCTTCGGTCGCCGTGGGCGCCCGTGACGTGAAGGGCGTTATTTCGAGCCTGGTGTTCGCCGTGGCAATGGCCACGGCAATACCCGTGCTGGCGGACAACGATGGCCAGCAGCGAGCCGGTAACCTGATTGCAACAGATACTGAGTACCGTGATGCATGGCAGGGAGCCGTACGGAAGCAGGAGCGCCTTCCCGATTGGGTGTTGAACCTGTCCGGAGCCTCTTCTCCAATGAATGCCGTCACGGAAGATGGCGACAAATACCTGGTTGGGCAGGTGTGTGAGAAAGCTGATGACTGCCTGCACAACCGCGTGGTAGTTGCGTTCAGTTGGGACAAGTCCAAGGCCTACGTGCTTTGGGTTAGCGTTCCGCAGGGCGTTCCGGAAGACAAGACGCCTTCCAGGCATGCGGATTACCGCTGGATGGGCGATCCGGACGAAGGCATGCAGGCCATGTTGATGGAGCAGCTGAAAAGCGACCCCAACTGGTACTGACATCGGTTTTGAAGCGTTGTGTTGCGGAACTGTACAGCCTGAGGAAGGCTGTTACATGACCAAGGGGCCGGGATGCTTTGGCGGCTGTAGCGCTGGAGTGACCTAGGGGTACAGGGAGTGCCTCCACCGCGGGTGGGCCGGGTCAGGAAAAAAGCCTCGTGATGCCAGGCAAGCGGCTGTGTAGCCCGATGCCGCCGCATTTCGGGGCTTTTTTGACACCGCCCGTCGAGAAAGTGATGCTCGGGCCCGCCTCAGTTCAGTGTTCGGCTATCCGAACGTCTTATCGTAACCGTAAGACAACCCCTTGCAGCCTGGGGTGTATTGTTCGGTATCCCGAATGCCGCGATCTTCCATTCTTAAATCCTTTTAAATCAATAGTTTATTCATGCCGATTCGGCATAGGCTAGCCCGTTCCGGCATTAGACGGCAGGTTGCCACCCCTTGATAGTTCACCGCTTTTGCTGCCAGAGGCTCTGCTTCAGGCGGTAAACCATCGGCATGCCCAGCAAGGGCGTGACCCGAGTGAACCTGACCAAGGGTTAATAATGACAAAGCCAAAACTCAGCCTTGCGTGGCAAATTCTCATCGGGCTCGTGCTGGGCATTGCCCTCGGCGCGGCGCTTAATCACTTCAGTGCCGAAAAAGCCTGGTGGATCAGTAATGTCCTCCAGCCGGCAGGCGATATCTTTATCCGCCTGATCAAGATGATCGTTATCCCGATCGTGATCTCGTCACTGATCGTAGGCATCGCCGGGGTAGGTGATGCGAAAAAACTGGGGCGCATCGGCGTCAAGACCATCCTTTACTTCGAAGTAGTTACCACCATTGCCATCCTGGTGGGGCTGGTGCTGGCCAACCTTGTGCATCCGGGCAGCGGCATCGATATGAGCACGCTGGGTACGGTAGATATTTCGCAGTACCAGAAAACCACGGCCGAAGTGCAGCATGACCATGCGCTGGTGGCGACGCTGTTGAACCTGATCCCCTCCAACATTTTCGCCGCGGTAGTGCGAGGCGAGATGCTGCCGATCATTTTCTTCTCGGTCATGTTCGGCCTCGGCCTTTCCAGCCTGGCGCCAGAAACGCGCGAACCGCTGGTGCGCACGTTCCAGGGCATCTCGGAGACGATGTTCCGGGTAACCCACATGATCATGAACTACGCACCTATTGGCGTGTTCGCCCTGATCGCGGTAACCGTGGCCAACTTCGGCTTTGCCTCGCTGCTGCCGTTGGCCAAGCTGGTGGTGCTCGTTTATGCCGCCATTCTGTTCTTCGCGCTGGGCGTGCTGGGGCTGATAGCCCGGCTGTTCGGCTTCTCGGTGTTCAAGCTGATCCGCATCTTCAAGGATGAGCTGATCCTGGCTTACTCCACGGCCAGCTCTGAGACCGTTTTGCCTCGGGTAATCGAGAAGATGGAGGCCTACGGCGCGCCGAAGGCCATCAGCAGCTTCGTGGTGCCCACCGGTTATTCGTTCAACCTTGATGGGTCCACGCTGTACCAAAGCATCGCGGCGCTGTTCATTGCCCAGCTGTATGGCATCGACATGCCCATCGGCCAGCAGATCCTGCTGGTACTCACCCTGATGGTGACGTCCAAGGGCATCGCCGGGGTGCCGGGTGTTTCGTTCGTGGTGCTGCTCGCCACCCTGGGCAGCGTGGGCATCCCGTTGGAAGGCCTGGCCTTCATCGCAGGCGTGGACCGCATCATGGACATGGCACGCACCGCCCTGAACGTGATCGGCAATGCGCTTGCTGTTCTGGTGATCGCACGCTGGGAAGGCATGTACGACGACGCCAAGGGTGCCCGCTACTGGAACAGCCTGCCGCACTGGCGCAGCGGCGAGCGCTCGGCGCAAACGTCTACCTCGCGCTGATAGCTGTTGCGTGGCCGGGCGCCCTGCCCGGCCATAGCCTGCTCCCACCGGCCCGACTATCATGCCGGCATCGATCAGTGGGGGTTCACCATGCTCAACGGCCTTTGGCTCGGCTTTTTCATAGTGGCGGCAGTGTCGGCAATGGCCCAATGGCTGCTTGCCGGCAACAGCGGAATCTTCGCCGCCATGGTCGAAGCCATTTTCAATATGGCCAAATTGTCCGTCGACGTGATGGTGCTGTTGTTCGGCACCCTCACCCTTTGGCTGGGCTTTCTGAAGATCGCCGAAAAGGCCGGTATCGTGGACTGGTTCGCTCGCTTGCTCGGGCCGTTGTTCGCCCGGTTGATGCCCGAAGTGCCGAGGGGGCACCCTGCGCTGGGCCTGATCACCATGAACTTCGCAGCCAATGCCTTGGGGCTGGACAACGCCGCCACGCCTATCGGGCTCAAGGCCATGCGTTCGCTGCAGGAGCTGAACCCGCGCCCTGAAGCCGCCAGCAACGCGCAGATCCTCTTTCTGGTCCTTAATGCCTCGTCGCTCACCCTGCTGCCGGTCACCATCTTCATGTACCGAGCTCAACAGGGCGCGCCGGATCCCACCATGGTATTCCTGCCTATTCTGCTGGCCACCAGCGGTTCTACTCTCGTGGGCTTGCTCTCAGTGGCCTTCATGCAGCGCCTTCGGCTGTGGGACCCGGTGGTGCTGGCTTACCTGCTGCCTGGCGCTTTGCTGTTGGGTGGCTTCATGGCGTTTCTCGCCGGCTTGTCCGCCACGGCGGTAGCCAGCCTTTCCTCTCTGCTCGGCAACCTCACGCTGTTTGGGTTGATCCTCGGCTTTCTGGTGATCGGAGGGCTTCGCCGGGTACCGGTGTATGAAGCCTTCGTGGAGGGCGCCAAGGAAGGCTTCGACGTTGCCAAGGGCCTGCTGCCTTACCTTGTGGCCATGCTGTGCGCGGTAGGCGTGCTGCGTGCCTCGGGCGCCCTGGACCTGGCGCTGGAGGGTATCCGCCATGGCGTCCAGTGGCTCGGCCTGGATACACGGTTTGTCGATGCGCTGCCCACGGCACTGGTCAAGCCGTTCTCCGGAAGCGCCGCCCGCGCCATGTTGATCGAAACCATGCAGAGCAAGGGGGTGGACAGTTTTCCCGCGTTGGTGGCGGCCACTGTACAAGGCAGCACCGAAACGACCTTCTATGTGCTGGCCGTGTACTTCGGCGCCGTGGGTATCCAGCGTGCCCGCCACGCAGTCGGCTGCGCGTTGCTGGCCGAACTGGCGGGCGTGATCAGCGCGATTGCGGTGTGCTACTGGTTCTTTGCCTGAGCCGATGCATTGCCGGTCGGCGCCGCGTCATCGGCAATCGTGAACCGCAGGGCGCCGATGATCTGACCGTCTTCGGTCTCCACCCGAACTTTCCACTGGCCTGTGGGGTTACCCGGGAAGTTCTGCTTGCGCGTCCAGGCGCGGTAACCCTCTTTACGGCCGCCATGGATGTCCAGGGCGATGCGGTCGACTTCCGTGCCGTTGAACTCCCACACATGGAAAATGCGCTCATCCAGCCCCCGCGGTGCATTGATTGCCGTGTAGGCATATACCCCACTGCGTGCCTGGTTGACGGTCAAGCGGCTAAGGCCATCACCCGGGGTGCGGGTCTGGTCATCCAGGCTGAGGGTAATGGCGTCTTCGGTCATCCATAGGGTGGCTGGCGGCACCCAGGTGCGTAACAGCCAGCCCGCCCCGCCGATCGCCAGTGTCATCACTACCAGGCCGAGGGCCCTGCGCCAGTGGTTGAACGGGAAACTGCTGGCCAGGCTGGGGAACGACAGCAGCATGGCCACTACCAGCGCGATCTTGAAGGTTTCTGCTGTGGTGAGGTGAAGGATGATCGGCATCGCTGTAAGCAGCGCGGCGAACAGGGTAAAGGTGTGCAGCGCCAGGAACAGCCAGCGGCGGGGTGCTACCCAGCGGTAGTACAGCGGATCGGTGATGGACACAAGGCCGGCCAGGGTCAATAGCCCGGTGAACACCAGTTGGCCGCTATTCCAGGTGGTGGTGACGTAAAAGAACGGCAGCACGAAGAACAGGCTTTCCTGGTGGATCATCTGCGTGGCATAGCGCAGCAGCGGCTGAGGAATTTCCCGTTTGAAGTAGCGGCTGAACAGCCGATTGAAGGTGTTTTCGAACATCAGCCATACCCAGCTCACCAGCAGCAGGATGGCGATGGGCGTAGCCAGAGTGGCCTGGCGGTCTACCAGTACGAAGCTTCCAAGCCCGGAGCAGAAGCCAAAGGCGGCGACAATGCCCGGGTAGCGTTTGATCAGCTCGATGATTTTCAGAACAAAAGGCGGCAATGACTTCATGACGGCAACATAGGCGGAACGAAAGCCAAGGATACCGGCTTGGCGAGGTGGCCGCTCACTTGCCCGCCGAGCGTCGTCGATGGCGCGCGATGGCGATACACAGGGCCAGCCCTGCCACAGCCGCTAGCACGGACGAGACCGTGATCAGCGTGGCGAAGTCGTCATAGCCGATCAGCGATTTTTCGACGCGTATATAACCAGGGTCGGCAAACAGGCGCCTTGTTGCCTCGTCCGCCTGCGCCAGCGTTACCGAGCGCAGGGCGGCTGAGGGATCGGCAAAGCGGCCGTCTTCATAATCGCTCAGCGCGCCCCAGTAATAATCCGCCAGCCCGCTGTCGCCCTGGATAGCCCAAGCCAGGCGATCGATTGCCCCTGCTTTCAGGCGCTCGAAGGTAGGCCCATCCAGGCCTTTGTCCTTGACTTGGCGCGTCAGCGCCTGCACTGCCTCACGCGCTTTCTCGATATCGTCCCGGTCCAGGTCGGCATTCAGGCTCATCAGCGTGCTGTCGCCGAAGGGCTCGTTCAGGCTGCCCGGCCCGTAGGAAAGGCCCTCTTCCAGCCGTAGTTTCTTGTACAGCGCCCAGTCCAGATAGCTTTGCAACAAGTCCCATACCCCAGGCGGCAAATCCTCCACATCGGGCTCGGGGAAGTACCAGTGAAGCTTGGCCGTATCGCCGAGCCAGCCTTGGATCAGCGTGCGCTCTCGTTGGGCGGGCCGCTGCTCCAGCGTAAGTGGCGGATGGTCGCTGGGCTTGACCGAGGCGAGCTCGCCATAAGACCGCTCCAGATAGGCGGGAAGCAATTTGTCCAGCTCGCCCACAACGATCAAGGTCATGTTGTTGGGCGCATACCATTGCTGGCGTACCTGTTTCACCTGGGCGAGGGTAAGCCCGGCCGCAGAAGCGCGGTCGGCACAGCGCAAGCCCATCTCGATCGCCAGCTGGTTACTGGCGTCCTTGCCAAGGTCCTGGTGATCCAGCCAGCGCTGCAAGTGCGAGTAATGGCCACCGTCTTCGCGCTCTACGATGCGCCTGGCGGTATCAAGGCGGGCCTCGGTCAGCTCGGTGCGCGTGATGGCCTGCAGCAACAAGTCCAGCACTTTGCGCTGGTTGCGCGCGGGGGCTTCGATCACAAAGGTGGTGTCGGCTTCACTGGTAAAGGCGTTCCACTCCCCGCCCAGCGCTTGCATACGCTCCTCCAGGCCACCTTCGCCGCTGTCGTCCAGGCCGCTGAACAGCAGGTGCTCAAGCAAGTGGGGCAATTCCTGGCTGGCGCAGTTGAAGTCGCTGAACCCCACCCCTACCACCAGGCGAATGGCAACATGACCGCGGTCGGTGCCTGGCTTGAGCAATACCTGGAGGCCGTTTGGCAGGAGGTACCCTTGCACCTGCAGCCGGTCCAGCGCGGCACTGGGTAACGACAGCAACAGCAGGCAGGCGAACAACATGCAACGCATCTACGGGCTTCCTTGCACTAACCGAAAGGGCCGCGGCCGGCCCTCTTAACTGACTGCAACGTGCCCGCGACGTTCAAGAGAGCTGGGTAGCGGTGTCATCGCCCGCCAGCAGGGAGCCGGTATCACCGGTACCCAGCACCGCGTAAGCACTGCCACAGAACAGCGAGTTGAGCCGCTTCATATCCGCGATCAGCTCAAGGTGCAGCGAGCTGGTCTCGATACTTTGCACCACCTTGTGTTGCAGGCGGCTGACATGTGCGTGGGTAAGGCGCCGCTCTTGAGCGCGGAAGCGCCTTTTTTCACGTAGCAGCTGGCGAGCACTTTCTTCATCACGGCTTAAAAATACGTTCAGGCCCAGGCGCAGGTTGCTCAGCAGTTGGCCATGGAGCGTGGTGAGCTCTTCCAGGCCGATTTCGGAAAACGACCGGCGCTCGGAGGTTTTTTGCTGCTGTACCTTGCGCAGCATGCGCTCGATCAGGTCGCTGGCCAGGTTCAGGTTTACCGACAGCTCGATGATCTCGGCCCAACGGTGCCGGTCCTGATCGCTGAGTTCATCCAAAGGCATTTGCGCCAGATACAGCTTGATGGCGCTGGATAACGCCTCGGCATCATCGCCCAGGCTTCGCACTTCGGCGGTGACCGCCGTTTGAACGCCGCGCAAGGCGTTGAGCACCGCACCGAGCATGCTTTCGATGATATCGCCGATACGCAGTGTTTCACGCACGGCGTTGGCCAGCCCCAGGCTCGGGGTGCTCAAAGCGGTAGCGTCGAGGTGGCGAGGCACCGCGCGGCCACCGGTATCGGGGCGCTCGGGCAATAACGCCGCGCACAGCCGGCCCATGGGCCCAGCGGTGGGCAGCAGTACCAGGCAGCGCAGGCTGTTATAGAGCACATGGAAGCCGATCACCATGGACTGTGGGTCGAAGCCCAGGGTGTCCATCCAGTGAACCACCGGGTCCAGCACCGGAATGATCGCTACCAGGCCGATAAGCTTGTACAGCAGGCTACCCAGTGCCACCTGGCGCCCGGGGGTGTTCTGCATGTTGGTGGACATGAACGCCAGCAACCCACTGCCGATGTTCGCGCCAATCACCAGGCCAACGGCGACCGGCAAGCTGATCACGCCGGTTTCAGCCAAGGTGGCAGTGAGCAGCACGGCGGCCAGGCTTGAATAGGACACCATCGCGAAGAGCGCACCCACCAGCGCGTCCAGCAGGATATCGCCGGTCAACGAGCCGAACAGTACCTGCACCCCTTTTGCCTGGGTGATGGGCGCGGCCGCTTCTACGATCAGCTGAAGCGCCAGGATGATCAGCCCCAGCCCGATGCTCACGCGGCCAAGTTGCCCGAGGCGGGTTTGCTTGCGGGAAAGGAAAAAGACAACGCCGAGGAAAATCAGCAGCGGGGACAGCCATGACAGATCGAAGGTGAGCACCCGAGACATGACCGCGGTACCCACATCTGCACCCAGCATGATTGCCAGCGCCGGGGTAAGGCCCATCAAGCCTTGGCCTACGAAGGAGGTGGTGAGCATGGCGGTGGCGTTGCTGCTCTGAACCACAGCGGTGACGAGAATACCTGCCAGGAACGCCAGTGGCCGGTTGGCCATGTTCTGCCCCAGCAACCTGCGCAGCGCGGTACCGTACACACGAAGGATGCCGGTGCGAACGATGTGGGTGCCCCACACCAGCAGCGCCACGGCGGAAAGAAGATCCAGCAGGGTGAGCATGCGAAACGGCCTCCCTGATTAAGCCCCGGCGGGGCGAACATCCAGAACCGCTGAGGCCTGCACCTGTGGCCAGCAGGGCGCAGGCCTTGTTGAAACAAAACCGTAACATACGAGCGGGCCTTGTTGCAGCCCGCACGTGCCTCAGGCTTGTGTGTTGCGCTTCTTCGCGGCGCTAGTGCGCATTTTGATGTTGATAGCTTCCACCGCCAGCGAGAACGCCATGGCAAAGTAAACGTAGCCCTTGGGCACATGAACGTCGAATGCTTCGCCGATCAATACGGTACCTACCACCAACAGGAAGGACAGCGCGAGCATCTTCAGCGACGGGTGCTGGTCGATGAAGCGGCTGATGGTGCCCGAAGCAAGCATCATCACCAGTACTGCCACTATGATCGCCGCGATCATCACCGGTACATGCGACACCATCCCGACGGCGGTAATGACCGAGTCCAGGGAGAACACGATGTCGATGATTGCGATCTGAATAATCGTGTAAAGGAAATTACCGCCCTTACCCGAAGGTTCATCACCCCCCTCATCTTCACCTTCCACACCGTGGTAGATCTCCTGCGCGCTCTTCCACAGCAGGAACAGCCCACCGAAGAACAGGATCAGGTCACGGCCGGAAATGCCTTGCTCGAATACCACGAACAGGTCGGCGGTGAGGCGCATCACCCAGGTGATCGACAGCAGGAGCAGGATGCGCGTGACCATGGCCAGGGCCAGGCCGAACAGTCGGGTGCGGGCCTGCATGGCTTTGGGCATGCGGCTTACCAGGATCGAGATCATGATGATGTTGTCGATGCCCAGTACAATTTCCAACGCGGTCAGGGTGAAAAAGGCGACCCAGAGTTCCGGGCTGGTCAACCATTCCATTATTGATTCCTTTGGTAGAGACAACGGCGCTTGCTAGCGCTGAATACACGGTAGTGGATTAGAGCCCACCTGCCAGGGGAAAGATCCCCATGAGCAAGGCGGCGAACATTATGCACAGGCAAACCAATACTGCCCATTTAAGGGTGAAGCGTTGATGGTCGCCAAACTCGATGCCTGCCAGCGCTACCAGCAGGTAAGTGGAAGGGACCAACGGGCTTAGCAGGTGCACGGGTTGGCCAACGATCGAGGCGCGGGCCATTTCTACCGGGGTGATGCCGTAGTGCGAAGCGGCTTCTGCGAGCACCGGCAGCACGCCGTAATAGAACGCATCGTTGGACATGAAGAAGGTGAACGGCATGCTCACCAGCGCTGTAATCACGGCCAGGTACGGCCCCAACGCTTCCGGGATCACCCCCAGCAGGCTCTTGGACATGGCGTCTACCATGCCCGTACCCGACAGAATGCCAGTGAAAATACCCGCCGCGAAGATCAGCCCCACCACCGCGAGCACGCTGCCAGCGTGGGCGGCAATGCGGTCTTTCTGAGCCTGCAGGCAGGGGTAATTCACGATCATGGCAATACTGAACGCGATCATGAACAGCACGGGCAACGGCAGTACGCCGTTGATCAGGGCGACCATCAGCCCGGCGGTAAGCAGGCCATTGAACCAGATCAGCTTCGGCCGGCGTGCGTCCGGGAACTGAGATACCGTGATATCGCAGGAGGGCGCTTCATCACCTGGAAGGTGCAGCTCACCCAGGCGCGCCCTTTCACGTTTGCCGTACATCCAGGCGATGGCCAGGATGCCCAGTACGCCCGCGACCATGGCGGGCACCATCGGTACGAAGATATCGGAAGGGTCTACATGCAGCGCGCTGGCGGCACGGGCCGTTGGGCCACCCCAGGGCGTCATGTTCATCACGCCGCCGGCCAGAATGATCAGCCCGGCCATGATCCGCGGGCTCATGCCCAGGCGGCTGTACAAGGGCAGCATTGCCGCGCAGCAGATCATGTACGTGGTGGCGCCGTCGCCATCGAGCGATACCACCAAGGCGAGCACGGCGGTACCAACGGAAACCTTCAGCGGGTCACCCTTGACCAGCTTGAGGATCTTGCGTACGGCCGGATCAAACAGCCCGGAGTCGATCATCAAGGCGAAGTACAGGATGGCGAACATCAGCATTACGCCCGTGGGCGCCAGCTTGCTGATGCCTTCGAGCATCATGGGGCCGATCTTGGCGGCGAAACCGCCGAACAGCGCGAACAGGATAGGAATGATGATCAGGGCGATCAGGGCGGACAGTCGTTTGGTCATGATCAGGAACATGAACGTCACGACCATGGCGAAGCCAAGGAAGGTCAGCATGGCGAATCTCTTGTTGTTGTCTTCGTTATGGTCCGGGCACGGCACCGGTTGCCGCCGATCCTAAGCACTGTGGCTTTCGCCTGCCTTTCAGTGCCGCAAGGTAGCTAAGGCAGAATCAACCCGCCGCTGGCCTTGTGCAGGTCGCGCAGGTGCTGGCCGATGGCCTTGAGATTGGACTCGCTGGCAGCGATGGCTGCAGCGCGCTCTGGCGTCAACAAGGCACGGACTTCCTTGTCGAGGTCGACGCTCAGCTGTTGCAGCTGTCGTTGACGCTCACCCGATGCCTGCTCCAGGCGCTTCCACTCGCTTTCCTGAGGCAGCCCGTAGCCTTCTGCGCCGAGCAGCTCAGCGGGGCGGCTGAGGAACCCGCTATTGGCGAGGATGGCCTGAAGGGTTTCGTTGGCATTGCCCACGCTCTGGTCGCCGGCGTCCCGAGCGCCCAGGTAACGCTGCTTCACTTCCTCCTGAGCCAGCAGCAGTTGCCGCCGGTAGCCGGCCTGCTCCAGCAACAGCAGCGCGGCGCTGGTGCGTAAGTCGGCCTTGGCGAACCATGCGTCGCGCGCTGCCGCAGGTTGCTCCAGCCACTCCTCCACCGTGTTCTGGGGGATAGGCAGCTGCTGCTTCAGAATCGTGAACATCGCCTGATAGCGGTCCCGGAAGGAGTCGAACAGGTACCCACGGCGCAGGGCTTCACGCTTGTCCTTGAGCACATTCCCGTCAGCGAGCCCCCGCGCTTCCAGTACGCTCAGCAAGCCATTGGGCACGATACTGTCCATGCTCTGCAGGGCCGGGTTCTGGGTCCCGGCACGCAGCAGTTTGAGTGTTTCCACGGCGCAGTTGTTGGAGAGGAAGTAATAGTTGCCGTCGTAGCTCCAGTGCATCTCGGCCGCATGGCGCACCAGGGACTGGATTTCCAGGCGGCTGAGTTTGAGCGGTACCGAAGCCAGGCTGCGCAACTCGGTCTTGGTGTATTCATCAATCACCTGAGACAGCGGCAGTACGAACAGTCGAGACGGATAGGCACCGTTGAGCCCGCCCCAGGTGGAGAGTTGTACATCGTTGACGAAGGCGCGGAACGACAGCACCAGGCTGTATTCGAGGTCCAGCCTGCAGTCCGGCCCACGCGGCCTGCCCGGGGCGCAGATGACCAGCCGAAGCATGCTGTGGCCCCAGCGGCTTACCCAGTTCTGATTGGCCTCTGCCAACAGGTAATCGACTTCATAGACCCGCTCGGGGTCGATGAGCCCAAGCGGCTGGCGTGCAAAATCACTGCCTGCGTTGAGGAATGGCAACGCGGTGGGACAGTTGGCCTGGCTGGCCGGTGCCCAGCCAAAGTGGCCTTTGAGGTAGGCATATAGCTCAGGCCGGCGGCAGGCATAGGCGGGGTCTAACAGGAAGTATTCCATGTTGACCGCGATAAATTCCTTGGGGCTGCTGGTTTCGTACAGGTCCGGGCTTCGTGCGATCTGCCGGTTAGCCTGTTCACGCTCGCCGCGTCGGCCCACGGCCTGGGGCCATCCTGCCAGGTCCAGCAAGCGCGGGTCGTCGCTCAAGGTGAACCGTCGCTCCTTTTGCCCTCTGCACGCTTGCGCCAGGCCCACTTCGCCCAGTGCCGCCTGCTGTTGGCGGCATCGCGTAATAAGGGCTCGTTCGCTGGCTGGCCATAACCGCGCCCGGTCATAGAGGTGGGTAAGCTCGTGCAGAACCGTCGCCAGCATCTCTGCCCGCACAGTGCCATGAGGGCGGCCGGTTTTCTCGGTGGCGGCCGAACCGTCAACCAGGCCAGGTAACAACCGGCGATTGAGTTCCAGCGTAGACACCAACCCTGCCTGCCCGTAGGCATCCTCGGGCATGTGGGTTGTCCAGCTCACGTGAACAGTGCGGTCCAGCGCAGCAATAAACGCGGGAGGCAGTGCGGCTTTGGCCTCATCGAGCAGTGCTTGAGTTGCACTGTGCTCTGCAGGTGTAAGACCAGGATCGTCTATCAGCAGCTCCAGCGCCGCACTTGCGGTAGCGCTGAAAAACAGGAGGCCGCCGGCAAGCAGCCAGGCGGCCAAGGCTTTCACAGGGCGAGAATGGCTTCAGCCAGTGCCTGGTCGCTCGCGCCTTGTGCTTCGGGCAAGTGGGCACGCAGGGTGGCCAATGCGGATTCCAGTTGAGCGCTTCGGATATCACCTTGGCTGGCAACGTAGCTCGCCGCGTCATCCTTGGCCTGCAGCACCACTTTGGAATCACGGATGGACGTGGTGGTGTCCGAGGTGAAGTCGATCGAGCGGCCGAAGGCGCGAACGATGATATTGCTGGTTTGCTCCAGTGTGTGGGCTTGCGCCGCATCAGCCAGGGCGAACAGGCCCAAGGTAGCGACGATCAATGTGGTGCGCATGGTATCTCCGGAAAAACGGGGGGTGTAAAAAGTGCCTATTGGACGAGTATCGCCTGCGCCAGTTCAAGGTCGCTGGCGTTGTGGTCCGATGCGTCGCGCCGCAGGGCCTGCAGGGCTGCCTCGAGCCGTACGCCCCGGTCCCTGCCTTCGGTGGCCACGAACGCAGCGGCATCATCGCGCGCATTGGCGATGATCTTTTTGTCGAACGGTGCCGTGGTGACCTGACTGGTCACATAACCGCTGATGATGACGCCTTGCGTGGTGGTATCGAAAGCCTGGGCAGTGCCAGTACAGAGCAGCCAGGTAAGTAGCAGGAACGGATAGCGCATGGTTTTTGAGGGCATTTTCAACGAAGCGGCAAGGCTAGCGCATGCGCATCGGCGGAGCTAGGCCTTGGCCGGTCCGCAGCGCTCGCCTTGCGCAAGTTTCATCCGCTCAGCTGGCAACAATGGCCTTGGCCAGTTCGATATCGCTGGCTTGCAGCCCAGGCATCTGCCCACGAATCCAACCCAGGGCGCTTTCGAGGCGAACTCCTCGGATTTGCCCTTGCGTGGCAACAAAGCTGGCTGCATCGTCTTTTGCCTGCTGCACGATCTTGTTGTCCCGTAGAGACGAAGAGACGTCCGAAGTGGCATTGGTGCTCGCATCCACCGCACGTACAACGGCGTCTGTAGTGACCACGAAGCTGGAAGCCTGGGCCCCGCTCGCGATTCCGAGAACGAGCGCGCCGGCGAGCGCCAGACCTTGTTTAGCGTTAAGCATAATGACTCTCCCTGCGTGGCCCAGCGGAGCGCTGGCCTGCGACCGATGTATTAGAACCGCGAAGGGAAAAAGATTCCATCGTGGCGCTTATTCAGGGCAGATACAGTTAAAGAATTTTCGGGCTTAAGATAAAACTGTATTTGAGTGTCATAGATACAAAAAAACCCGCCACGGAAGCCGTAGCGGGTTTTTGATGTCACCCGAAAGTGCGCTTAGCGCCAGAAAGGCTTGCTCAGCTCTTCGTAACGCTGGGATTCGCTGATACCGGCGTCGGCCAGCAGTCGAGCATCCAGGCGGGCCAGTTGATGGCGGCTGGCCAAGCGGCGCTGCCACAGGCTGAGGCTGGCGAGAATACGCAGCGGCAACGAGGTCTGGTTGCGGGTGGTGGTTGCAGTGAATTGCAGGTCGGAACTCAGGGTACGTTCCATGGTGGTCATCCTTCCGCTTGTGGCGGGATTCAAGTGGTGATCTGAAGATGAGCAAATGATGCGCCTCAGCCACCCGAAATCATATGCACAGTTCACTAATAAGAGTGGCATTCAGTTATCTGTTTTACGCCACTGTACTACCCTAACCGGTGCATTCTGTACTGGTGTGCACCGTATTGGAGCATTTTGGTACTTGAAATGCGCTAGACGGCTAAATTTTCCTGGATTCTGAGCGGTACAGCAGAACAGTTTCTGCCAGCTTGCGTGATTAACACCTTGCTGGCACCGAACTGTTTTGCTCCACAGACCGCTCCGTATTCCTATTCGGCAAGCATGCGGCCGGTTGTTTCGGCATTGATGTGCCAGCTAAGGGCCTCCGTCAGGTTGTGAGGGGTATGCCCGCCTTTCATGCAGGCAGTTTCGAAGTACTCCCGCAGCGCGTTTTGGAAAGCCGGGTGCACACAGTTCTCGATAATCGCCTGGGCGCGTTCCCGTGGGGCAAGGCCGCGCAGGTCTGCCAGCCCCTGTTCAGTCACCAGAATGTCGACATCATGCTCGGTATGGTCCACGTGGCTGGCCATCGGAACGACGCTTGAAATGGCGCCACCCTTTGCGATGGACTTGGTAACAAATATGGCCAAGTGTGCATTGCGAGCGAAATCTCCCGAACCCCCGATCCCGTTCATCATCCGGGTGCCTGCAACGTGGGTAGAGTTCACGTTGCCGTAGATGTCGAATTCCAGCGCTGTGTTGATACCAATGATGCCGAGGCGCCGAATGACTTCCGGGTGGTTGGAAATTTCCTGGGGCCGCAGTACCAGTCGGTCTTTGTACCGCTCGAGGTCTGTGAACACTTGCTCATGGCGGCGCGCGGACAGCGTGATGGAGCTACCGGAGGCGAAGCTCAGTTTGCCGGCGTCGAACAGGTCAAAGGTTGAGTCCTGAAGCACTTCCGAATACATCGTCAGGTCGTGGAACGGCGAATCCAGCAAACCATGCATCACCGCATTGGCGATTGTGCCGATCCCTGCCTGCAATGGCATGAGCCGTGGCGTGAGCCGCCCAAGCGCTACTTCATTGTTGAAGAAGGCTACCAAGTGATCCGCGATGGCTTTGGTGTCCTCGTCCGGGGGAAGCACCGTGGAGTTCGAATCCGGTTGGTTGCTGATGACGATGCCCACGATCTTTGCCGGATCGATCGGGATCGCCGTGCTGCCGATACGGCTATCGCAGGCGACCACTGGGATAGGTGTGCGCGTAGGCCGGTAGGTCGGGATATAAATGTCATGCAGCCCTTCTAGGGAGGCTGGCTGGGAAAGGTTGATCTCCACGATCACCTTGTTCGCCAGGATCGCGAAGCTGGCCGAGTTACCCACCGAAGTGCTTGGGACGATGTGGCCCTGTTCCGTGATTGCCACGGCTTCGATCACAGCCAGGTCCACCGGCTTGAGCTGCAGGTTGCGAAGCTGTTCTACGGTTTCGGAAAGGTGCTGGTCGATAAACATGACCTTCCCCTCGTTGATGGCCTTGCGCAGCGTGCTGTCGACCTGGAACGGCATGCGCCGTGCCAGCACTCCGGCGTCGGTCAATTGCTTGTCCAGGTCATTACCCAGGCTGGCGCCTGTCATCAAGGTAATCTGCAGCGGATGGTTGCGCGCGCGCTCCGCCAGCGCCTGGGGAACGGCCTTGGCTTCACCGGCGCGGGTAAAGCCACTCATGCCCACCGTCATCCCGTCTTCGATCAAGGCGGCGGCTTCGGAAGCGGGCATCACCTTGCTGAGAAGGGAAGGCAGGCGAATGCGATCGGTGTACATGGACATGTCTCTCCAGGGAAATCAGGCGACAAGTCTATTGAACCGCGGCGGTGCCTGACCATCGACCAAGGTCGAAGGAAAGGCTCTGGAGAGGGGTTTTCAGTGTAAAACAGTATTGCGGGGATGGTAACGAACGGGCCCGGTGGTGAAGCCGGGCCTCTGTTATTGAGGGGTTATTCGACCGCTTTGACCATGTCCTCGATGACCTTTTTAGCGTCGCCAAACACCATCATGGTTTTGTCCAAGTAGAACAGCTCGTTATCAAGCCCGGCATAGCCGCTTGCCATGGAGCGTTTGTTCACGATGATGGTACGGGCCTTGAACGCTTCGAGGATGGGCATGCCTGCAATCGGGGAGTTCGGGTCGTTCTTCGCGGCCGGGTTGACCACATCGTTGGCCCCCAGCACCAGCACAACGTCTGCCTGGCCGAACTCGGAGTTGATGTCGTCCATCTCGAACACCTGGTCGTAGGGGACTTCGGCTTCGGCGAGCAGTACGTTCATGTGGCCAGGCATGCGGCCGGCAACCGGGTGAATGGCATATTTCACCGTAACCCCGTTGTGGGTCAGCTTCTCGGTCAGCTCCTTGAGGGCATGCTGCGCGCGGGCTACTGCCAGGCCATAGCCGGGCACGATGATAACGGTGTCGGCGTTGCTCAGCAGGAAGCTGGCGTCGTCCGCCGAACCGGATTTCACTGGCCGCGCTTCCTGGCTACCCGTACTGGCGCTCGCCTGAGCGTTACCGCCGAAGCCACCGAGGATCACATTGAAGAACGAACGGTTCATCGCCTTGCACATGATGTAGGAGAGGATTGCCCCTGACGAACCTACCAGCGAGCCGGCAATGATCAGCATCGAGTTGTTGAGCGAGAAGCCGATGCCCGCCGCTGCCCAGCCTGAATAGCTGTTGAGCATGGACACCACTACCGGCATGTCGGCCCCGCCGATCGGGATGATGATCAGCACGCCCATTACAAATGCGAGCACCAGCATCAGTGCAAAGGCGGTGTGGCTGCCACTGAGCATGAACACAAGCCCAAGGCCGACCGTAAGTATGCCCAGCAGGAGGTTAAGCTTGTGTTGGCCGGCGAACTGTACTGGCGCACCCTGGAACAGGCGGAACTTGTATTTGCCCGAGAGCTTGCCGAACGCAATCACGGAGCCGGAGAAGGTAATGGCCCCGATGGCCGCGCCGAGGAACAGCTCGAGGCGGTTGCCCGCAGGGATAGGATCGCCCAGCTGCGCGACGATGCCCAGGGATTGCGGCTCTACTACGGCCGCAATGGCAATGAACACCGCTGCCAGGCCGATCATGCTGTGCATGAAGGCTACCAGCTCCGGCATCTTGGTCATTTCTACCCGGCGCGCCATGATCGACCCCGCCGTGCCGCCAATCAACAGCCCAAGCAGTACGTAGCCAATCCCTACCCCCGCCAGCTCCGAACCCAGCTTGAAGATCAGTACCACAGTGGTCAGTACGGCCAGTGCCATGCCCGCCATCCCGTACAGGTTGCCGCGGCGGGAAGTGGTGGGATGCGACAGCCCCTTGAGCGCCTGGATAAAGCAGATGGATGCCACCAGATAGAGAAGGGTAATCAGGTTCATGCTCATTGCGCGTCGGCTCCGGGCTTGGCTTTTTTCTTGAACATTTCCAGCATGCGACGGGTAACGAGGAAGCCACCAAACACATTCACTGCGGCCAACGCCACGGCGGCCGTGCCCATGAATTTGCCGAGCGGGGTTACGGTCAGCGCAGCAGCCAGCATCGCGCCTACGATCACGATGGCGGAGATGGCATTGGTGACCGCCATCAGCGGGGTGTGCAAGGCGGGTGTAACGTTCCACACCACGTGGTAGCCCACATAAATGGCGAGCACGAAGATGATCAGGTTGTAGATGCCGTGAGAGATCAGCATGTCATCCATTGCGATATTCCTTTTCAGGGCTGCTTGCGCAGAAGTTGGCCGTCCCGGCACATCAGGCAGGCCGCGACGATGTCGTCTTCCAGGTTGATGTCCAGTGCCCCGTCCTTGCCCAGAATGAGCTTGAGGAAGTCCAGCACGTTGCGCGCATACAGCGCGGAGGCGTCCGCGGGCACCTGGGTGGCAAGGTTGGCCGGGCCTACGATAGTCACGCCATGGGCGTTAACCACTTGATCCACGACCGTGAGCGGGCAGTTGCCACCTTGGGAGGCCGCCAGGTCTACCACCACGGCGCCGGGTTTCATCTGCGCGACGGTTTCGGCGCTGAGCAGCATGGGCGCCTTGCGGCCCGGGATAAGTGCGGTGGTGATAACGATATCCGCCTGCTTCGCCCGCTCATGTACGGCCTGAGCCTGGCGCTGCATCCAACTGGCTGGCATGGGCCGGGCATAACCTCCCACACCTTGGGCGCATTCGCGTTCTTCGTCCGTTTCGTACGGCACGTCGATGAATTTCGCGCCCAGCGATTCGATCTGTTCCTTCACGGCCGGGCGGACGTCGGACGCTTCGATGACCGCGCCTAGCCGCTTGGCGGTTGCGATGGCCTGCAGCCCCGCCACACCGGCGCCAAGTACCAGTACCCGCGCGGCTTTCACGGTGCCGGCGGCGGTCATCAGCATCGGCATGAACCGCGGATAATGCTGGGTGGCCAACAGCACAGCCTTATAGCCGGCGATATTGGCCTGGGAAGACAACACGTCCAGGCTCTGGGCGCGGGATGTACGGGGCGCAGCCTCCAGCGCGAAGGCGGTAATGCCCTGCTCTGCCATGCGCGCCAGGCCTTCGGCGTTGAATGGGTTGAGCATGCCTACCACGACCGTACCGGCAGCGAGGGCGGTCAGTTCCTCGGCACTCGGCGCAACGACCTTCAACACCACCTGTGCGCTCAGCACCTGGGATGGATCCCCGATGCTGGCGCCCGCTGCTTCATAGGCGGCATCCGGGATGCTCGCGGCCACACCTGCGCTGGCTTCGACCACCACGCTGTGGCCCTGGCCGATCAGCTTCTTGATTGTTTCGGGAGTGGCCGCCACGCGGGTTTCCCCGGGGTGGGTTTCTAGTGGAACGCCTATGCGCACGATCTTTCTCCTCGCTGAAACTTTGTTCGAGCTTGCACTTTTAAAAGACGCAGGCCGCCCTGCAATAAGCAGCAGACTGAAGTGGTTAAAGGAAATGCCTGGCTGCATTCTGCATAGGCATTCAGCCGCTATCAACTATTAATGCTTTGCAGGTGTATTTGTTCGTTTGCGGGTGTTACGCAAGTGGCTGTAATCATTGCAGTTAAAGCCGCTCGCAGGCCCTGTTTTAGGTCGCAAAGGCCCGCAGGCCGGGCGGTCTGGGCTAGACCGGCTGGTCTCTAAGTGGTGGGTGCGTCAATCGCTTACAGCAAAGTTAGTTATAGCAGCTATTCTTTACGCGCATGGATTGGAAGTTATGGCTGATAGTCTTCAAAGGAATAGTTGCGCGCTGCGCCGATCAGCCAGTCCCTGAAAGCTTTCAGCGAAGCGGATTCAACTTTTCTTTCCGGAATCATCAGGTGATAAGCACGAGCGTCGGAAAAGGCATGTTGATGTGCTATCACCAGCTCTTTTCTGAGTAATTCCTGCTCAATTAAAAAGGGTGGAATCAGCGCGACGCCCATTTGATGGATAGCGGCCTGGGCCAGCATCGAAAACAGCTCATAACGGGGGCCGGTAAGGTCCCGCGCCACTTGTAGCCCTGCGGAGTTGAACCATTGCCGCCATGCATACGGCCTGGTCGTTTGCTGGAGCAGCGGCAGCTCGGCAAGGGCTGCCGGGTGTTGCAAGGTGCCCCCGGGCAGCAGCGCCGGGCTGCATACGGGAACCGACCGTTCGCCCATCAAGGGAAAAGCCTGTGCGCCCGGCCATTCACCGTCACCAAAGTAGATCGCGGCATCAAACTGCGTATCGGCGAACAGGAACGGCCGGGTTCTGTTGGTGAGGTTTACCGTCACGTGAGGATGCAGCCGCTGGAAATCTTTCAGCCGTGGCAATAGCCACCGTGTGCCGAAAGTGGGCACCACTGCGAGTTCGATAGCCACCGCACCCTGCTGGCCCATGACCGACAAGGTGTCCCGCTCCACCGCATCCAGCTGAGCGGCGACCTGCCGGCTATAGGAAAGCCCCGCTTCGGTCAGTTTTACCCCGCGGCGTGAGCGCCGAAACAGCTCCACATTAAGAAAGCCCTCGAGCGCGGCGATCTGGCGGCATACGGCGCCCTGGGTCAGCGATAGCTCTTGCGCTGCCTTGGTGAAGCTCTCGTGGCGGGCTGCGGATTCGAAACTGACAAGGGCTGCAGTGCTAGGGATCTTTCTGCGCATGGCTCATGACCTCGGCTGGCATTTGCGCCTTTGTGCGGCTTTCGGAGTGAGAAATCAACACAACAGGGTGCAGAAAGCTCGTTTGAGTACTGCCGTCGCGGCATCTAGGCTTAACGCACTGTTACTTTTTCGAGGACCGCACCATGGCCACAAAAGCGAGCTTTAACTGGATTGACCCGTTACTGCTGGATCAACAGCTCACAGAAGAAGAGCGCATGGTGCGGGACAGCGCGGCTCAATTTGCGAACACCAGCCTGGCGCCCAGGGTGCTGGAAGCCTTCAGGCACGAGCTGACCGACCCTGCCATCTTCCGCGAGATGGGCGATATCGGGTTGCTTGGCGCAACCATCCCTGAGCAATACGGCGGCAGCGGGCTGAATTACGTGTGCTACGGGTTGATCGCCCGTGAGGTGGAGCGAATCGACTCTGGCTACCGCTCCATGATGAGCGTGCAGTCTTCGCTGGTAATGGTGCCGATCAATGAATTCGGCACCGAAGCCCAGAAGCAGAAGTACCTGCCCAAGCTTGCCAGCGGCCATTCGATCGGTTGTTTCGGTTTGACCGAGCCTAATCATGGCTCGGACCCAGGGGCAATGATCACTCGCGCCAGGAAGGTCGATGGCGGTTATCGCATGACCGGCAACAAGATGTGGATCACCAACAGCCCGATCGCCGATGTGTTCGTGGTATGGGCCAAGGATGACGAAGGCGATATCCGCGGTTTCATTCTAGAGAAAGGCTGGGAAGGCCTTACTGCACCCGCCATTCACGGCAAGGTTGGGCTGCGTGCTTCTATTACCGGCGAGATCGTGATGGATAACGTGTTCGTGCCCGAAGAAAACGCCTTCCCGGATGTGCGTGGGCTTAAAGGCCCCTTCACCTGCCTGAACTCGGCGCGGTACGGAATTTCCTGGGGTGCCCTTGGTGCAGCTGAGTATTGCTGGCATACGGCACGGCAGTACACCCTGGACCGTCAGCAGTTCGGCCGGCCGTTGGCGGCCACCCAACTGGTACAGAAGAAGCTCGCTGACATGCAGACCGAAATCACACTCGCCCTTCAAGGGTGTCTGAGGCTGGGGCGCATGAAAGACGAAGGCACGGCTGCGGTGGAGATCACCTCGATCATGAAGCGCAATTCGTGCGGCAAGGCCTTGGACATTGCCCGCCTGGCGCGGGACATGCTCGGCGGCAATGGCATCTCCGACGAATTCGGCGTAGCTCGTCACTTGGTCAACCTCGAAGTCGTTAATACTTATGAGGGCACACATGATGTGCACGCGCTGATTCTCGGCCGCGCTCAAACTGGCATCCAGGCCTTCTATTAAGGAGTAGCGGCCATGGGTGCGTTGTCCCACTTGAAGGTGCTGGATCTCTCACGGGTATTGGCGGGCCCCTGGGCGGGCCAGATTCTGGGTGACCTCGGCGCGGAAGTCATAAAGGTAGAGCGCCCCGGGAACGGTGATGACACCCGTGCGTGGGGACCACCTTACCTGAAGGATGCAAAGGGCGAGAGCACGGGCGAAGCGGCGTACTACCTGTGCGCCAACCGTAACAAGTCTTCAGTGACCATCGACTTCACCAAGCCGGAGGGGCAGCGCCTGGTCCGTGCACTGGCGGCCAATTCGGATGTGCTTATCGAAAACTTCAAGGTTGGCGGCCTCGCCGCCTATGGCCTGGACTACGCCTCACTGAAGCAGGTCAATCCTCGGCTTATCTATTGTTCCATCACCGGGTTCGGCCAAACGGGGCCCTATGCCCGCCGCGCCGGTTATGACTTCATGGTGCAGGGCCTGGGTGGGTTGATGAGCCTCACCGGCAGGCCTCAAGGGGAAGACGGCGAAGGGCCGGTGAAAGTCGGCGTGGCGCTTACGGATATCCTCACGGGCTTGTATTCCACCGTGGCGGTGCTGGCGGCGCTCGCCGAACGCGAGCAGAGCGGCGAGGGCCAGCATATCGATATGGCACTGCTGGACGTTCAGGTCGCCTGCCTGGCAAACCAAGCCATGAACTACCTCACCACGGGCATCGCGCCAAGGCGGCTGGGTAATGCACATCCTAATATCGTCCCGTATCAGGATTTCCCTACAGCCGATGGCGACTTCATTCTTACCGTGGGCAATGATCAGCAATTCAGGAAGTTCGCTCGGGTAGCTGGCTTCGAAGGCTGGGCAGATGATCCCCGCTTCTCTACCAACGCTGCGAGGGTTGCGCACCGGGCGGTACTCGTTCCGCTCATTCGCCAGGCTACGGTATTCAAAACAACGGCCGAGTGGGTTTCGCTGTTGGAGGAAGCGGGCGTGCCCTGTGGCCCTATCAATGACCTGGCGCAAGTGTTTGCAGATCCGCAGGTAAAGGCGCGGGAGCTGGAGGTCGAACTGGCCCACCCGTTGGCCGGGGTACTGAGGCAGGTGGCAAGCCCGTTGCGCTTGTCCCGCACGCCGGTTGAGTACCGCCTGGCGCCGCCCCTGCTCGGCGAGCACACAGCTGCCATACTACAAAGGGAGCTGGAACTCGACATCGACAGCATCGCTTCGCTACGGGCTCAAGGGGTGATTTGAGAGATGTGTTAAATAAGTGTTGACGCCCTCTAGAAAGCCCTTATAATGCGCCCCACTTCCAGCGACAACGGAACGGCAAACTTCTTGAGAATCAACGAGTTAGCAGTTCGGGTAAGCGGGAAGTGGCTTCGATCTCCGGATCGGATGCGGTGAAAAAGGGGGTTGACAGCAGGTGGTAACGCTGTAGAATTCGCCTCCCGCTTCGAGAGGTAAGTGAAGCGGTCAAGTGTTTGAAGTTGAACGAGAAATTCT
>NZ_JAAMQU010000020.1 GCF_013522925.1 Pseudomonas japonica
GGCTGGGCGGGGTCAATGCCCTGGCTCGGCAGATTGCCGACATGTTGGATGTGGCCCCTGCGATCACTACCAGCGGTGAGCTGCGCTTTGGCACGTGCCTGCTCGACCCGCCTGAAGGGTACGTTCTGGCCGATCTGGAACAGGGCAAGCATTTTGTTTCCGATGTGCTGGCCGGCCAGCACGTGCGCGTGGAAGGGGATGCCCCCTGGCTGGCGGCAATCGAACTGCCGCGGGCAAACGACGCCGCGCTAGCGATACGCATAACCCCACGCCAGGTGCAGGCGCCTGGCGACCTGGTGATTCATCCGCGCAGCGTGATTGCGCGGGTGGAAACCGCCGGTGGCGACGTAGCGGCACGGGTAACCGCAGCCATGAACGAAGCAGGGCTGGCGCCAGCAGCGCTGGCCTGCCTGCTCGCCCCTCGGGGCCTGATGGGCGCTGGGGTACTGGCCAGGGCGGCGGAAGCCTTGGGCGCCGAGCTTCGTTTTATTCCTGAAGGCGCGGCCGAAAGCGCCTTCGATCAACTGCCGTCCATCATTCAGGCGGGGGAGCAGGGGGTCGCTCTGGCGATCAGCCCTTCCCCGGTCTGCGCCGATGATGTCGGCCAGCGCCGTGGGCGGCTGGCGGTGGTGGGGCTTGGGCCCGGCGAGCGGGCCTTCATGGTGCCCGCGGTACAGGAGGAGCTTGCACGGGCCGAGGACGTACTGGGGTACGAAACCTATGTGAACATGGCAGGGCCGTTCCGCCCGGATCAAGTGCTGCACCGCACCGACAACCGCGAGGAATTGCAACGTGCCCGGCACGCCCTGGAACTGGCTGCCAGCGGCCGTAATGTGGTGGTGGTGTCCTCTGGCGACCCGGGGGTATTCGCCATGGCGTCGGCGGTGCTCGAAGCGCTGGAGGCTGGGAGCGATGAAGCCTGGCATTCGGTGGACCTGGCCATCCTGCCGGGCGTTTCTGCCTGCCTGGCGACCGCGGCACTGTCGGGCGCGCCGCTGGGCCACGATTTCTGCGTGATCTCCCTCTCGGATAACCTCAAGCCGTGGTCGGTCATCGAAGATCGCCTGGATCTGGCGGGCAGGGCAGACCTGGCCATGGCCTTCTATAACCCGATCTCGCGCTCCCGGCCATGGCAGCTAGGCCAGGCACTTGACGTGGTGCGCCGGCATCGCGCGCCTGACACGCCAGTAGTACTGGGCCGTGACGTGGCGCGGCCTGGCCAGCGGTTGAGCGTGGTTCCGCTGGGCGCCCTCACGCCAGAAATGGTGGACATGCGCACCATGGTGATTGTGGGCTCTTCCACGACCAGGACCATTGCCCGGAGTGATGGCACGTCGTGGGTCTATACCCCACGCTGGTATCCACAGCCGATTAGCCGGGAAGGCGTTCAGCCCTGACCTGCCAGGCCTTTGAAGCTATCTTGCGCGGCGAGCCCACCGAGGGCTCCCCGCCATTCTTCAAAGGACTCGTGGATCATGACGATCAACTCTCAAGACATCAGTCTTCAACAAGCTGCCGTCATCGGCAGCAACCTGCTCGGTTTCGGTAGCGGCATGTCGGCGCAAGAGCAGGACGATGTACGCAATGCGTTCCAGCTCGCCACCCTCGTCGCCAACAAGCTCCACGACAAGGACACACAGGCACAGGCCTGGTTTGGCAAGTTCGCCAGTGTGCTCGTAGACACGGGCTGGCTGCGGCTGACCTCGCGTTACGGCAAGCGCAGCGATGTTTCCCAATCCCTGAAAGTGGCCAATGTGCTTATAAGCCTGGTGCAAGGGGCGGTAGCCACAGCGATGTCCGGCACCCCGCTGGCAGCCGTGCTGGGCAAATTGGCGGGAGATGCACTGAGCAACCTGCCCAAAACGGGGGAGGCATTCAATCTGTTCGAGCGGGTCAGCAAGACGGACCGGGGCTCCATGGTAGGCGTGGCCTCCTGCTTGAAAACGCCGGACGGTGAGATTTTGCTCGCCCTGGGTGTGGTTGACCTCTCCACCGCCCGCCATGACTACGACGTGCTGTTCTTCGACTGGGACAGTAACGACGTGCAGGTGTACGAGGCTGCCGTTGTACTGAGCGTGAATGCCAGCCTTATCGCGCAGAACCGCGACAAGATCATGACCGCCCTGGGCGCGCGCGTGAAAGACAACATCCAGATCTACCTGGACCTGCTGGCCGATTGACCCCCCGCCAGGCCGCCGTTTGGCCTGGCATCCTTTCAAGGACGATTTCGAGATGATCAACGATGCTTCGGTAGCCGGTTCCGGCTTATTGACCTTTGCGCCGGAAATCAGCGAGCGCGAGCGAGTTTCAGTGATTTACGCGTTACGTTTTGCGCAGCAGGCGGCGAGCGATTTGTACGGTGAGCAAGCAGAAGATGATTGGTTTACCCACTTCTATCGCCAACTTCGGTTCATGGGCTGGGATGCTGAACCGCCCACCAGCGTGTACAGGCCAAGCCTGGAGCGCCAAGGCATACTGCATGCTGCATCAGAGGCGGTCGGCCGCGAGCAGCCGCGCTTTCATGACCTGGCGGAGGCGGGAGTGGAGGCGCTGACAGGAGATGGAGAAGGCTTGGTGCTGTTCGAACGCTACGCCAGGCGCCACCAGCATGGGATGTTTCAGCTGTTGCCCTGCGCTCGAAGCCGCCTGGCCAGCGGCGTTGGGGTAGTAGACATGCTTGTGTATCACGAGGAACTGGACATGACGAAGTCAAGCCCGGGATGCTTCGTGACCTATGCTCCGATACCGCATATCCAGTCCCGGATCGGGTTGATCCGCTTTGATACGCGGGCCTTTGAAACCACGCATTTGCCGAAGATCAAGGCGCGGTTCAACAAACCTTGGGAGGACGGTACTTACCTGCGCCTGCTTGGGACTCAAGACGGCAACAAATAACCCCGCACGCCGGTGAAGATAATCTGTGCAGCCAGAGCGCAGACAAATAACCCCATCAGCCGGCTTACGATCTGCAAGCCTTGCTCTCCGAGCAAGGCTTCGATCCGATTGGCTACGTACAGCATTGCGCCTACGGTGAAGGCTGCCAAGGCGATGCTGACAATGGCCAGCAACTTGTCATCCCAGTGAGGCTGCCCAACGCCCATCACCAACAGTGCGCCGATGGTGCCCGGGCCCACGGTGAGCGGGATGGTGAGGGGCACAATAGTCACGTCCTGCTGAACGCTGTCGGTCTGGACCGCCGATTTACCCTGCGCCATGCCCAGCGCGGAAATGAACAGCACGCTACCGGCCCCGATACGGAAGGCATCGGCCGTGATGCCAAACACCGAGAAAATGACCCGGCCGAACAGATAAAGCAGCACGCTGGACACCAGCACGCCCAAGGCCACCCGCCATGCCAGGCGCTTGCGCTCCTTGAGTGAATAGCCCCGCGATAGCCCGATGAAGCAGGACAGCACGAAGAACGGGCTATAGAGCACGAGCATCTTCAGATAAACGCTGAACAACTGATGCAGCATGGCTAACCTCGACCACAGTAGGCGCAGCTGGGCAGGGCGTGAGCTATCAACTGGGTTCAACCTCGTTGCGACGGCTGTCGCGGTGGGCGACCCAATGATCGATCAGCTCCCTCAACTGCGACATTTCCACCGGCTTTGCCATATGGCCATCCATGCCTGCCTGCCGCGCGCGCTCTTTGTGTTCACTGAGAATATGCGCGGTAAGCGCTACCACAGGAGTGCGATCTCGGTGCATACCTTGTTCCCACGCCCGCAATTGTTCGGTTGCGCTGAACCCGTCGAGTATGGGCATTTCGCAATCCATCAGCACCAGATCGTAGCGGTGGCTCTTCATGGCCTTCAGCGCTTCTTCACCGTTGCTGGCGGTGTCAGGTTGCAGGTTGAGCTTGCCCAGCATGCCGCGGATCACCTTGGTGGAAATGCTGTTGTCCTCGGCGACCAGAATCTTAAAATCCGCCGGCACGCCCGGTTGTTCCCCAGCGCGGGCAGGCCCGGGAAGAGGCGGGGGGTTGGCTTCGGCCAAGGTACGGTGGGCCAACTCGTCGGCCAGGGTGGTGCGCAAGGTGTAACCGGCGACCGGTTTGGCCAGGATCCGTTTCACGCCGGCATTGCGTGCGATGATCTTGCTGGGGGCATTGCTGATGCCGGTCAGCATGATGATCAGAATATCGTGGTTGAGGCTGGGGTCTTCCTTGATCTTCGCCGCCAGTTGCATCCCGGTCATCCCAGGCATGTTCTGGTCCAGCAGCACCACGTCGAAGTAGTCCCGCAGGTGCGCCTTGGTACGCAGCATTGCCAGGGCTTCCTTTCCGGAAGATGCCGCGCTCACGTTCAGCCCCCAGGCGCTGCACTGTTGTACCAGCACCTTGCGGCAGGTGTCGTTGTCATCTACCACCAGCACGCGGGCATCCTTGAGGCTACCGTCCAGGTCGGGCAGCGATTGCTCCAGGCGCTGAGGGTCGAGCGGGAGGGTGAGCCAGAAGGTGCTGCCTTGGTGCGCGCCGCTTTTTATCCCGAACTCACCGTTCATCAGGGTGATCAGTTGGCGCGCTATCAGCAAGCCCAGGTGGCTGCTGCCTGGCTTGTTGGTAGTAAGCAGGTCCTGACTGCGCAGCTCGGTGTTCAGTAACGCTTCGCGCTCCTCGGCTGGCAAGGGTTCGCCGCTGTCCTGCACGGCGATGCGCAAGCGTGGTTGCCCGCTGCGCTGGTCCAACGCGGCAGCCACCAGTACTTCGCCTCCCGTGGTCTTTTTCAAGGCATTGTCCAGCATGGCCAGCAGTGCCTGGCGCAGGCGCATCGGGTCGCCGCTGATCACCCTGGGTACCTGTGGCTGGGTAAAGCTGATCAGTTCCACGTTCTGTTGTTCGGCGCGGGCCCGGTAGATGCTCAGGCATTCCTCGATCAGGGCGTTCAGGTCGAACTGAACGTCATCAAGCTCGATCTGGCCAGATTCGATCTTTGAGATGTCGAGGATTTCGTTGATCAGCGTCAGCAGTTCGTTGCCTGCGCTGTGGATGGTCTGGACATAATCGCGCTGTTTTACCGAGAGCGGCGTGCCGAGCAGCAGTTCGGTCATGCCCAGCACCCCATTCATGGGAGTACGTATTTCGTGGCTGAGCTTGGCCAGGAATTCAGCCTTGGCATTGGTTTCAGCGGTGCTCGCCGCCAGCTCACGGCTGGCGCTGTAGCGATCCTCGCTGATACGCCGCAGGCGGGTGGTGAGCGCCAGGTTGAGCATGGCGCCACCACACACGGCGCACCCAAGCATGCCGAAGATCAGCCATTGAACCGGCGTACGGGTGAGGCCCAGCAGCGCGGGCAATACCACCAGGAAGCCCAGGCTGCACAGCCCCATTGCCACGGTGAACAGGCGGGCCGGCGGGTATCCTCTGTACCAATGCCTGGCAGACACTACCAGCATGCACACGCAGGTGACCGCCACAGCGGCGTAGGCGGTGAAATTGAGCGGCAGCGTGTTGAGAAACAGCAACAGCACGCCGGCAAGGGCGATTAACCCGATCAGCGTTACCACCATGCGGTTGAGGCGAGGGGAGGGGCGGGCGGCAAAGAACCGCAAGGTATACATGAGCGCGCACTCAGCCCCCAGCAGCATGGCAAAGTATGCAGCAGGCGTACGCGCCGCGCTCCAGGACGCCATCCAGGCGTTACCGAGGTTGACCAGGATCATCGCGCTGGCCAGCACCATCGCCTGGCATCCCGCCAGCCAGAGGCTGCTTGTAGATCGGGCCAGCGCATAACGCGCAAGGTTGTGAAGGATCAGCATGATCATGCTGCCCAGCAGCAGACCGAACAGCAGCGTCTGGCCCTGGTGCGCTGCGGCTTGGATGGCGGGCTCGAGGATGATGCCTGGGCGAACCTGGTGTTCTGTGACCAGGCGCAGGTAAATGTCTACCGGGGCCTGGCTCATCGAAACCGGCAGCAGCAGGTCACCGCTGCGCGGCAGCGGTGAGTCGGCAAGTGGGTCGTAGCCGCTGCGAAGGTGCTGCAACTGATCGTCACCGGCGAAGGTGTAGAGGTCATAGCGCGAGAGGTCTGGTGCGAACAGGCGGATAACCTGCTCATGCGCCGACGGCATGAGCCTGTAGTGCAGCCACACGGCGCTGTGGGGCGGCGCGGCGTCGAGCTGGCGCAGGTCGATAGGGGCGAACTGGCTCTGGTAGCGATCCGAGCGTACGTCGCTGATCTGCAGGCCGCTCTGGTCATCCACGAGCACGGACCAGCCGCTGCCCTGATCGCCATAAGCCGGGGTAAGGCAGGCGAACAGCAACGCAACGAGAAACAGCAAGGCAGTCCTGAGCCGGTGCACGGGGATGTCCCTGTCCTGAATAAGCATTAGCTGAGTATAACCGTGCCGGAGCCAGACAGGTTGGCGGGGTGCCCGAATACTCGGCATGTGCCCCGAAACCGAAGTAACGGGGCACTATTTACGGTGACAGGCGGTCAGCCCTCGCCGCGCTCCCGGGCGATGGCGCGGTAGCCGATATCGTTGCGATAGAAGCCGCCGTTCCATTCGATCTTGCGGGCCAGGGCATAGGCCTGTGCCTGTGCCTCGCCTACCGTATCGCCCAGCGCGGTGGCGCATAGCACCCTGCCGCCTGCCGTCACGACGTCACCGTCGACCAGCGCCGTACCCGCATGGAACACCTTGCCGGTCAGGCTGGCCGCCGCGGCCAGGCCGTTGATCACGTCGCCCTTGGCGTAGTCGCCCGGGTAGCCACCAGCTGCCAGCACCACGCCGAGGCTGGGGCGCGGGTCCCACTGGGCTTCGATCTTGTTCAACGCCTTGGCCAGCGCGGCTTCGACCAGCAGAATCAGGCTGGACTGCAGGCGCAGCATTACCGGTTGGGTTTCCGGGTCGCCGAAGCGGCAATTGAACTCGATGACCTTGGGGTTACCCGCGGTGTCGATCATCAGCCCCGCATAGAGGAAGCCGGTGTAGGTGTTGCCTTCGTCGGCCATGCCGCGCACGGTGGGCCAGATCACCTGGTCCATCACGCGCTGGTGAACGTCGTCAGTCACTACCGGTGCCGGGGAGTAAGCCCCCATGCCGCCGGTGTTTGGGCCGGTATCGCCGTCACCCACGCGTTTATGGTCCTGGCTGGTCGCCATCGGCAGCACGTTCTGGCCATCGACCATCACGATGAAGCTTGCTTCCTCGCCCTCAAGGAACTCCTCGATCACCACGCGCGAACCGGCGTCGCCGAAAGCGTTACCGGCCAGCATGTCGCGCACGGCCGCTTCGGCTTCTTCCAGGGTCATCGCCACGATCACGCCTTTGCCGGCAGCCAGGCCATCGGCCTTGATCACGATGGGCGCGCCCTGCTCACGCAGGTAGGCCAGCGCGGGCTCGATCTCGGTGAAGTTCTGATAGGCGGCGGTGGGGATGTTGTGGCGGGCAAGGAAGTCCTTGGTGAAGGCCTTGGAACCTTCGAGTTGCGCGGCACCGGCAGTAGGGCCGAAGCAATCCAGGCCACGTTCGCGGAACAGGTCGACCACACCGGCCACCAGCGGCGCCTCGGGGCCAACGATGGTCAGTTGCACGTTCTGCGCGGCGAAGTCAGCCAGTTGCTCTAGCGCCAGCACGTCGATCGCCACGTTCTCGCACTTGGCTTCGGTCGCGGTACCGGCATTGCCCGGGGCCACGAATACCTTTTCAACGCGCGGATCCTGCGCGACCTTCCAGGCCAGCGCATGCTCACGCCCGCCACTGCCGATGATCAAAACCTTCATGTCAAAACCTCGAATTCGGGGGTTCGCGGGCTATGCCCGCTCTCATGGAACAGAGTTGTTCCCGGTGCGACAGCGGACCTGTGGGAAGCGGGCGCTAGCTCGCGAATTGTCGATCTTTTCGCGAGCTGACGCCCGCTTCCCACAGAGTTAGAGGCCTCCTACAGGGGGCACCCTATGAGGTCGCGATGCCTGCGCCAGCGCGGCCGTATCAGTGCCTGAAATGGCGCATACCGGTGAATACCATCGCAATACCGGCTTCATCGGCGGCGGCGATCACCTCGGCGTCGCGCATCGAACCGCCAGGCTGGATCACCGCGCGGATGCCTACCTTGGCGGCATTGTCGATGCCATCGCGGAAGGGGAAGAACGCATCGGAGGCCATGACCGCACCTTCCACCGGCAGCCCGGCGTGTTCGGCCTTGATGGCTGCGATACGGGCGGAGTTCACGCGGCTCATCTGGCCTGCGCCTACGCCGATGGTCTGGCGATTGCGGGCGTAAACGATAGCGTTGGATTTGACGAACTTGGCGACCTTCCAGGCGAAAATCAGGTCGTGGATTTCCTGCTCGGTCGGCGCCCGACGGGTGACCACTTTCAGGTCATCGGCGCTGATCATGCCGATGTCACGGCTTTGTACCAGCAAGCCGCCGTTCACCCGCTTGAAGTCCCAGCCGGAAGAACGCTCGGCTGGCCACTGACCGCAGGCCAGCAGGCGCACGTTGGCCTTGGCAGCCACGACGGCGCGGGCTTCGTCGCTCACGCTTGGCGCGATGATCACTTCGACGAACTGGCGCTCGACAATGGCCTGGGCGGTAGCGGCGTCCAGTTCGCGGTTGAAGGCGATGATGCCGCCGAAAGCCGATTCGCTGTCGGTAGCGTAGGCCAGCTCGTAGGCTTGACGAATGCCGCCTTCGGCGTCAGGGCAAACGGCCACCCCACAGGGGTTGGCGTGCTTGACGATCACGCAGGCCGGCTTGGTGAAGCTTTTGACGCATTCCAACGCGGCGTCTGTGTCTGCCACGTTGTTGTAGGACAGTTCCTTGCCTTGCAACTGAACCGCCGTAGCGATCCCGGCTTCGGCCGGCTTGGCCTCGACGTAGAACGCGGCACTCTGGTGCGGGTTCTCGCCGTACCGCATGCCCTGCGCCTTGATGAACTGGCTGTTGAACGTGCGTGGGAACTCGCCCCGGGACTCGGTGGACAGCGTTTCGGCCTGCTGGTCGAGGGTACCGAAATAGTTGGCGATCATGCCGTCGTAGGCCGAGGTGTGCTCGAAGGCCTTAAGCATCAGGTCGAAACGCTGAGCGTAAGTGAGGCCACCGGCCTTCAGGCCTTCGATCACAGAGGCGTAATCGCTGGCATTCACCACGATCGCCACGTCTTTGTGGTTTTTCGCGGCGGACCGGACCATGGTTGGCCCGCCGATGTCGATGTTTTCAACGGCAGTCGCCAGGTCGCAACCCGGTTTGGCCACCGTGGCTTCGAACGGATAAAGGTTGACCGCTACCAGATCGATCGGGCGAATAGCGTGTTCGGCCATGACTGCGTCATCCATGCCGCGCCGCCCCAGAATCCCACCGTGGATCTTCGGATGCAGGGTTTTCACCCGGCCGTCCATCATCTCGGGGAAACCGGTGTAGTCCGCTACCTCGATAGCGGCCACGCCATTGTCACGCAGCAGCTTGAAGGTGCCGCCTGTGGAAAGGATTTCCACGCCGAGGGCTTCGAGCTCGCGGGCAAACTCCAGGATGCCGGTCTTGTCGGACACGCTGATCAGGGCGCGGCGGATCGGCAGGCGGGTGGTCTGGTCGGTCATTTCAGTTTCCATTCAGAGCGGTTAGCAAAAAAGGCGAGCTGCATGCAGTCGCCTTTTCGGAATGTCGTTTGGTTAAAGCAGATCGTACTGCTTCAGCTTCTTGCGCAAGGTGCCCCGGTTGAGCCCCAGCATTTCGCTGGCCTTGGTCTGGTTGCCCTTGACGTAGTTCATGACGGTTTCGAGCAGAGGGGCTTCGACTTCGGACAACACGAGGTTGTAGACATCGGTGACCGAGGCGCCTTCGAGGTGCGCGAAATAATTGTGCAGCGCCTTCTCGACACTCCCGCGTAGTGTCTGCCCTTCTTCGGAGGGCGTATTGAGGTGCTGCTTGAGGTTGACGTTGTCGCTCACGGGCGTTGTTCCACTCACTAATGTCTCGGTCATCATCGTCATGCGGCCACCCCTTCTCCGTCCTCTGCAACAAGGCTCTCGTAGCGTTCGCGGAAGAATTCGCGAACGTTGGCGCACTGCGCTGCCGTATCGTCCAAACAGTTGAAGCTGGCGCGGAACTCCCTGGCGCCGGGCAGCGTTGCCAGGTACCAGCCCACGTGTTTACGGGCGATGCGAACACCCATCACATCACCATAAAACGCATGCAGCGCGGCCAGGTGATCCAGCAGAATTTGCTCTACTTCTTCGAGCTTTGGCGCCGGCAGGTATTCGCCGGTGCGCAGGTAATGCTCGACCTCTCGGAAGATCCACGGCCGACCTTGCGCGGCGCGCCCGATCAGCAGGCCGTCCGCCCCTGTGTGCCGGAGCACCTCGGCTGCCTTGGCTGGCGAGGTGATGTCGCCATTGGCAAACACCGGTATGGACACCGCCTGCTTGATGGCGGCGATGGTGTCGTACTCGGCTTCACCGGTGTACAGGTCGGCACGTGTGCGCCCGTGTACTGCCAGAGCAGCGATACCCGACTGCTCGGCGATTTTCGCCACGGTCAGGCCGTTGCGGTTGTCGCGGTCCCAGCCGGTGCGAATTTTCAAGGTGACCGGCACATCCACCGCGGCTACCACGGCTTCGAGGATGTCCGCCACCAGGGCCTCGTCGCGCAGCAGGGCAGACCCCGCCGCTTTGTTGCATACCTTTTTCGCCGGGCATCCCATGTTGATGTCGATGATCTGCGCGCCGGCCTCCACATTCGCCCGAGCGGCCGCTGCCAGCATCTGCGCGTCGCCACCGGCGATCTGCACGGAACGTGGCTCCGGGTCGCCCGCATGAACCATGCGCAGGCGGGACTTGCGGCTGTTCCACAGGGACATGTCCGCGGTGACCATTTCAGATACCACGAGGCCCGCGCCCAGCCGCCGGCATAGCTGGCGAAATGGCTGGTCGGTGACACCCGCCATCGGGGCGAGGATCAGGCCATTGCTGAGTGTGTAGGGGCCGATGCGTACCGCCGACATAGGTGTGTTACCCGTGATAAGGCCGGATTCGTACGAAGCCTGAGTTCGAAAAAGGGATCGCATGATACCCGCTCTCGATGACCGGATAAAGGTCAAACTGGATAAAATCTGAGCAGTGACAGGCTTAGACCGAACCGATCGGATAACCGGCTTCACTCCGGAGAATGGAAGGACAAACTGTAGTTCACGGCGCGCTTGCCCGGGTCGAGAATATCGAGTGCGATATGAATAGGGATCTGTGGTGGCATTTCGCTTTGCCCGGCCAGGTCCCCACTGAGGTATTCCGACGGTTTGAACCGCCGACTGGCGATCAGCTTGTTATTGAGGTCGGCGAAGCGCAGCTCCAGCAACGGGAACGGCTGGCTGAAAGGTGCGCGGTTATAAATGATCGCGTCGACCACCAGGGCTCCGGCGAAGGTGGGGTGGCTGCGCACCACAAGATTGCTGCTGCGGATCAGCCTTATGTCCACGCGCGATGGAACGGTGCAACCCAGTGGCGGGCAAAGGCTCACAAACCATGGCCGGTAGGCGTCCTGGCGGGCCAGTTCGTCGAAATGGAACACCACGTACTGGCCCAACAGCGCTAGCGCCGCCAGCAACGCCAGCCCAGCCCAGAGCAGGCGCTTGCCCAGAGAGCGGCGGGGTTTTTCCCATTGCAGCTGGAGCGGGTCGTCTTGCAGGTCCAGCAAATGGTCGTCACGCAGCTCCGGCTCGTTGCGCTTGCCGCGGCGAGCAGGCGGGTGGTCGGCCTGATGGGCCTCATCGTCCTCATTGTAGGTACGCGTTACCGCGTCTTCGCGTTCGGCGGTGAGCCCTTGACGTTCGCTCGATGCCGAACGCTCCGGTTTCGGTGACCGTGCCGGTCGAGCAGGAAACTCGTCGTCATCCAGCGCCGGCTCGCGGTCCAGGCCAAATACAGGCTCCGCTCGTGTGCCCAGAGATGGAACGCTAGCGGGTGCGGTGGCTGGCGCCGTAGCCGGTTCCTCATCCTCATGCTCGCCGAACGGCTTGCCGAACGGCTCGTCGAGCCAGTCTTCGCTCTGGTCACGCTGGGCGCTCAGCCCCGGTGCCTCGCCGTCTCCCGCTCGAGGTGTGCCGGCACGGCGCTCCAGCCGGGCCAGCTCCTGGTCCAGGTCCAGATGCTCAAGGTGCGCATTGGTGGCCTGCCACTCAGCCTGGCTCATGGGCTGGCGGGGCGCTTCGGCGGGAAGGGCAGCCACCGAGGCGGGCACGCCCGGCAGGTTGGGTTGCCCGGTGTGCTGCTCGAGCAACTGACGCGCCGCGTTGAATACCTGCTTGCACGCGCCGCAGCGCACAGCACCACGGGCCACGCTCAATTGATTGTGGCTCACCTTGAAACTGGTGTGGCAATGCGGGCACTGAGTGACGAAGCTTTCGGTCATGCGGGGATCCGGTTCGAGCGAGCAAGCATTCTAGGTTGGAAAAAACGGGGCTGCTATGCGCGGCGACGTCCGCTGATACGCGCCCAGCCCTCGCGCTCTGCGATCGGGTCCAGGTCGAACATGCCGGCGTAGGCCGCGGCGACTTCCTCGCCCTGTTCGGCGAGAATCCCCGAGAGCGCCAGCAAACCGCCTGGGCGCACCCGAGACGCCAGCTCGGGCGCCAGCGAAACCAACGGGCCGGCCAGGATGTTCGCAACCAGCACGTCCGCCTCGAAAGCGGGCAGGTCCTGGGGAAGATACAGAGCGAGCTTGTGCTCGGGAATGCCGTTTCGGCCGGCATTGTCCCGAGAGGCTTCCAGCGCCTGCACGTCGATATCGGTGCCTGTCGCGGATTCGGCGCCAAGCAGCAGCGCTGCGATGGCCAAGATACCCGAGCCGCAGCCGAAATCCAGCACTCGGGTGCCGCTCAATGCCTGGCCATCCAGCCATTCCAGGCAAAGCGCGGTGGTGGGGTGTGTGCCTGTGCCAAACGCCAGCCCTGGGTCCAGCAGCAGGTTTACCGCATCGGGCTGCGGCGCTTCGTGCCAGCTGGGCACGATCCACAGGCGTTGACCGAAACGCATGGGCTGGAAAGCGTCCATCCAGCTGCGCTCCCAGTCCTGGTCTTCGATCACTTCGGCATGGTGTTCGGGCAGGGTGTCGCCAGTCAGCAGGCGCAGGTGCGCAAACACCGCGTCGGCCTCTGTATCGGCTTCAAACAATGCCAACAGGTGGGTATGGCTCCACAAGGGCGTGGTGTTCAGGTCTGGCTCGAAAATCGGCTGGTCTTCGGCATCCATGAAGGTAACCGACACCGCGCCGATTTCCAGCAGGGCATCTTCATAGGTTTCGGCCTGTTCTGGGCCGATGGCCAGGCGGACTTGAAGCCAGGGCATGATTAAGTTCCTTTGGGCTTGCCGCGCGACAGCGTGGCGAATAAAGCGCGCCAGTGTACTGCACCCGCCCGGCCTTGGGGTATCGGGCAGGCGGGGCCTTGCGTTATTTACCCTCATGGTCGTCGGGCTTTCCCTAAGCTTGCGACCTTTGAACCCAAGGAGGGGAACCATGGACGCGCTAAAATCCGCAACGTTGCGAACACCGCCACAGACCAGCGTCACCGAGGGCGCTGTCGAATTGATCGAGCGCCAGCGGCGGTGGGCGCAACTTCTATGTGTACGCAGTCAGGGGCTGCCATCCTTCAGCCAGGTCGCGCGTGGCTTGCTGGTACAGGCAGTACGGGTACATTGCCCGCAGGGGAACGTCGATGAGGGCTTCATCGAGGAGCTGCTGCTCGTGCAGGTACGCCGCCTGCTCAGTGGCACGCCGCTGGGTACGAAGTTGCTCGAAGCCGAAGGGGAGCAGGACGAAGACAGCCTCTACCCAGCGCTTTCCAATGAGCGCTGGCGCACTGTGGTTGAAGTGACTGAAGCCGTGGCCCCAGAGCTCCCCGACCTATGGAAGGCAGTTATCCGGGTGCATCTGCTGGCGCCGACGGACGAGGTACCACACGCTTCACAGTTGCTGAACCTGATCGAAACCGCGCTTGGCGCCTGGGAGGCTGAGCTTGACGCCTTGTTCACTCGACAGCCGCTGCTGAACGCCCACGAAGCACTCGAGGCGCTTGCCACTGCCCACGACACGCTGGTCGATAGCCTGACCCTCAGCAGCTTGCTGCCGCTGGAGGACAGCGAGCGTCTGGGCGACGCCGTGGCGAGAAACCTGCCGCACTGGCTCCGTTTTGCCAGCGCCGAGGATAAGCTGCAGCTTGAACGCCTCGCCCAGCGCTTGTGCGAGCTTGAAGCGGGCCTTGCCATGCTCGACCATGACCAGGATCGCCTGGCATGGTCGACTCAGGCCATTGCCGGGCGGCTGAGCGCCTACTATGGGGGTGCCGTGGATCCTGAGCAGATCAAGGTACAAACGGTGTACTCAACCCCCTACGGTCAGGAAACGGTCATAGCCACCCTTGCGCAAGTGCTGTTCAACGGCCCTTATGCCCCTGACGACGCTATCCAGCGCAGCGTTGTGAAGCTGCCCGAGACGCTTGGGCCAGAGGCCCTGGCGGTGGATTTGAGCCCGTTGTTCGAAGTTTGTGACCCGCGTGTCGAATACAACGAAACGCTGCGCACCCATTACCAGAGCGAGGACCGGCGCTTGTTGGCGTACGACCATGCCGACGCTGCGCTGACGCACAGCGCGCTGGCAGCGCTGATGCAAGGGCATCTGGACGAGGCGTCCTACCAAGCGGTAGTCGCGGTACGCGATCTGGCCCAGGACGAGGGGAGCGGGCAATCGGTCCGGGAACTCGAACTGCCAGGCCTGGGCGGGCTGGGCGTGCTGGTATTCGAAAACCCGGATGAGGCCGCCGCCAAGCCGCTGGTGTTGTACGCCCCGGACAAGTTCGACGGCCAGGAATGGATAGCCCTGCCCAGCATACGGGCGCTCAACCTGGAGCTGGGCGCTTGGGCGAAGGAAGAAACGGGCCGGCTTTACTTGCTCGATCGGCTGCCGCTGCGCCAGCGGGAAGCCGCCGAGGCTTATCTGGCATCGGTTATCCTCAAGCCCATCGTATGGGATGCCAACCGTGACTTGCGCACGAACACACTGTCCTACCGGCATGCTATCGAGCGGTTGGTCGAACTGCATCACGCCAACAAGCTGGACAAGCTTGTGCTGCAGTCCGCCCCTCTCTGGTACATCGAACAGCCTTTGAGGGTACGTCAGGCACTCAACAGTCTGAACGAGCGGCTTACCTTGCTGCGCGGTATCGTCGAGCATAGCGGGGCGAACCCGGAGCCTTTCGTACGTTTCGCCAAGCGTACGGTCACCCAGGCCGTGGCGCCTTATTTTACCGATTGCGGGGTCACCGCCTCGGTAGATCCGGAGACGGTACTGTTCAAGTTCACGCCAGGCGCGGTGTATGAGTTCGGCTTTGGCGAGGCGGCGAAGGCCCAAAGCCCCTGCTTGATGGACTTGGCGGTAACCGGTTACGACGACAACTGGGGCCTGGACAATCCCCAAATGCCTGTTTACTCCTCTATTGGCCAGGACCTGGGCCAAGCCCGTGCGGCGGACCTGGCCCGGTATCTGCGCAGCGCTTACCTGGGCGACAAATACGAGGCATGGATCCGCGCTGAGTTTCTTGGGGCCACCCAGTGGCGCCGCCAGCTATACGCCTGGCGGGCTGCCATGCTGCTGGAGCGTGACGCCCTGGCCGCGCGCCTCAAAGGGCAGCTGGACGAAGCTCAGCACGCCGCCATTGCCGCCGCGCTACCGGCCTTGCAACGGCCTGAAGGCGCGCCGGGGCTGTTGCGCCGAGTTACGCTGCGGGGCTGGGGTATTGCCGGTGTCTATTTGCTGAACCTGCCCGGTACCGAGGGGGCAGACGCGTTGGTCTATTGCCCCGAAGCCCCGGATGGCGTCGCCTTCCGGCCCTACCGGGCAGCATTCGGCGCCGGCTTGCCGACCGAGGTGCAGCTGTATTACCTGCAACGTGTTCCACTGGCTACCCAGAAAGCTGCTCGCACTCGGTTGGGCGATATCCTATGGGGCAGCGCAACGGCAGACGTTCCCGGCACAGGCGAGCCGGTGGTTGGTTTTCAGGTTGAGTATGATCACCAGGTGGAGTGCATGCTTGCCGACGTGGATCACATCACTAAAAGCCGCCGCGAAGTCATTTTCGAGCAGGTACTCAAAGGTGTGGAGCTCGCTGCCGGCCCGCTGGGGGTGATCTTCCCCCCGCTAGGCTTTGTACTCGACACGGTGTTTATCGCCATTTCGGTAAGCCGGGGTTACCAGGCCTACAGGCTGGAAGATACCGAAGAGGCGATAGGCTTTTTCAGCATGGCGTTCGTAGGCACGACGTTTCTGCTAGGGCCGGTGGGATGGCACTGGGGAACCCTGATACGCAAATCACACAAGGTACGCCTGCCCACGCAGGACTACGCGGGCGTTTACCAAGGAGCGCCGGCCCGGTGGCCGGTCAGGCCGCACAGCAGTCGCTATGCCGTTTCCGGGCTAGATCCTCGCTGGGCGGTACGTACGCCCCCTTCCGGTTTGGCCGAGGTGGCCGACCAGGGCCTCACCCAAGGGCTTTACCGCGCCGCAGCCGGTGAAACGCAGCCCCGGCCGCAGTACTTCATCAAGCAGGGAGAACGGTATTTCGAGGCGGTGGTGGACGCAGACGCCGGCGTGATCAGGGTGGTGGACTCACGTCATCCCTTGAATCATTACAAGATGCCTGTGGAGCTGACCCCTGAAGGTCGTTGGGTGTACAAGGCGGGTACCGGGTTGCCCGGTGGCAGGGTTGCCGAGCCCTTGCACCTTGGCGTGATTGCCGATGTGTCGGAGCTGTTCCCCGCCCAGGTTCCGTTCAAGCCCGATCGGGTAGCATTAGCCGGAGAAGCCATAGGCGCCGGGTTCGACCCCGTCCGTGCAGACAATTATCTGCTAGGCCTGGAAACCAGGGGGTCGGTGGTCGCCAGCTTGTATAACCCGGTGACGCGGCGCGGCGCACTGCTGAATATCGACCATGGGATCGCCGCGCCCATAGACGAAACGATCAACCAGGCGCTTGCTTCCCTGGGGGCCGTGAGTGCGGCGCGGCCAGTACAGGGTACCCTGATGGGAGGGGACTGGCTGGCATTGCCGGGCGACATCCTGTCCAAGGTTACTCATGTTTTGGGGCTCAATGCGGTGCTGGCCAAGCCTGTGCGCTGGCTTTGGGGAATGGAGGCGGGAGGAACAGGGGGCTTGCTGCTGGACCTCAAGGATGGCGGGTCGCTCGTGTACCGGCTGGGCAACCAGTCGCGCGCGGCTTTTTATGATACCTACAGAGAGTTGCTGATCGTCGGGCAGGAGCCATTGAGGCAACGGACTGAGCGCTTCTGGTCACGGCTGCGTGAAGGGCGCTGGCAGGAGTTGGAAGACGGCAGCTACGCCAATGCCAGACAAACAGTGGCGGCGCAGGAGGGGAGGGAGGCAGCGCGCATCGTGCTGGAGTTGCTCGACGGCTGATACCAACAGGGCCCGCGTGTGCCAGTGGCGCACGCGGGCTCACGGTTACCTGGCTTTTTCTTCAGCCAGCTTGTGCTCGAGGTAGTGAATGTTCACGCCACCCTTGCAGAAGCCTTCGTCGCGGGTCAGGTCCCGGTGCAGCGGGATGTTGGTCTTGATGCCATCAACCACGATTTCATCCAGGGCATTGCGCATGCGCGCCATGGCTTCGTCACGGTCCTTGCCGTACGTGATCAGCTTGCCGATCAGCGAATCGTAGTTCGGCGGCACTGCGTAGCCACTGTACAGGTGGGAATCGACGCGAACGCCGTTGCCGCCCGGGGCATGGAAGTGCTTGACCGTGCCTGGGCTTGGAATGAACGTGCGCGGATCTTCAGCGTTGATCCGGCATTCCAGCGAGTGGCCACGGATAACGACGTCGTCCTGGGTGAATGACAGCTTGTTGCCTGCGGCAATGCTGAGCATTTCCTTCACGATGTCGATGCCGGTGACCATTTCCGAAACCGGGTGCTCCACCTGAACACGGGTGTTCATTTCGATGAAGTAGAAACGGCCGTCCTCGTACAGGAACTCGAAGGTGCCAGCGCCACGGTAGCCGATCTCGATACAGGCTTTCACACAGCGGGCCAGTACTTCCTCGCGCGCGGCCTCGTCGATGCCCGGTGCCGGTGCTTCTTCGAGTACCTTCTGGTGGCGGCGCTGCAGCGAGCAGTCGCGGTCACCCAGGTGCACGGCATGACCCTGGCCGTCGGACAGTACCTGCACTTCCACGTGGCGTGGGTTGGTCAGGAACTTCTCGAGGTAGACCATCGGGTTGCCGAACGCGGTACCGGCTTCGGTACGGGTCAGCTTCGCCGACGAGATCAGGTCTTCTTCCTTGTGCACCACGCGCATGCCGCGGCCACCGCCGCCGCCTGCCGCCTTGATGATCACCGGGTAACCCACTTCGCGGCCGATCCGCAGCGCTTCGGCTTCATCTTCCGGCAGCGGGCCGTCGGAGCCAGGCACGGTCGGTACGCCGGCGCGCTTCATGGCGTCCTTGGCCGATACCTTGTCGCCCATCAGGCGAATGGTGTCAGCTTTGGGGCCGATAAAGGCGAAGCCGGATTTCTCGACCTGCTCGGCAAAGTCGGCGTTCTCCGCCAGGAACCCGTAACCCGGGTGGATGGCGGTGGCGCCGGTCACTTCGGCGGCGGCGATGATCGCCGGGATATGCAGGTAGGACTTTGCCGCGGGCGCAGGCCCGATGCACACCGACTCGTCGGCCAGGCCAAGGTGCATCAGCTCACGGTCGGCGGTCGAGTACACCGCCACGGTCTTGATCCCCAGTTCCTTGCAGGCGCGAAGGATGCGAAGGGCGATCTCGCCGCGGTTGGCGATCAGAACTTTTTCCAACATCGGAGGCTCTCCGCGGTTCAAACGATGGTGAACAGCGGCTGGTCGAACTCAACCGGCTGCCCGTCTTCCACCAAGATGGACTCGATGACGCCACTGGTCTCGGCTTCGATGTGATTCATCATTTTCATGGCTTCGACGATGCAAAGGGTGTCGCCCTTTTTCACGGTCTGGCCCACTTCAGCGAAGTTTGGCGAGGTCGGCGATGGCTTGCGGTAGAAGGTGCCGACCATCGGCGAGCGGGCCACGGTGCCGTTGAGCTTTGGCGCGGCAGGGGCTGCTTCGGCTGCCGGGGCGGCAACGGGAGCGGCTACCGGAGCGGGAGCGGCTGCCATGGGCGGCGCGGCATAGAACTGCTGCGCAGGTGCCTTGCTGTGGCGGCTGATACGAACGGACTCTTCGCCTTCCTTGATTTCCAGCTCGTCGATGCCGGACTCTTCCAGCAGCTCGATCAGTTTCTTGACTTTACGAATATCCATGAACTTCAACTCCCGCATGGGTCAGGGGTTTTAAGGCAAAAGGGTTCAGGTGATCCTGAATGGCCTGGCAGCCCGGTCGGTTGACATCGGCACTGTTGGCCGCAAGCCCGCCCGCAAGCCATAGGCGCGCGGGAGGCGAATACGTATGTCCTTGATCGCGCATCGGTAATGGCGCATCAGAGTGTGGGATGCTCACCGGCGACGCCGCGTCACTTCTCAACATGGCGTCCACAATATCGAAGCCACGAAGCGCATCGACAGGCGTGCAGGCAATACCACCATCGACAGACCCTTTCAAAGGTTCTTCTAATCATGTGCGGGGCCGACTATGCCCAATCAGCGCCCGGCTGTCCAGTTTGCCGAAGCTGCCAGCACGATTGCCGAGAATGCCGACATTTATTTGACCACTGGGCCGAATCCGGTCATGGAGTGTGACAACGGGCCTTTATCCGGGGAGGCGCGAGAGAAATCCTGCAAGATCGACTTCACCGACTATTCGGGCCGGCAGCACTTCGTTGCCCGCGGCATTGAAGAACTGGATCACAGGCGGGCCGAACAGACCGTACTGATCGAGTAGCGCACGTTGCGCCGGGTCGCTGGCGGTGATGTCAAAGCGGATCTTGCGATAACTGGCTAGCCTGGTTTGGGCTGCGGGTTGGCTCAGCACTTCCCGCTCTATCACCTTGCAGCTGATGCACCAGTCGGCGTACCAGTCGACAACGGCAGGGCTACCGGCCGCTGCAGCGTCGGCCAAGGCGCGTTGAAGGTCCGAGACCTGCGTAACGGTCTGCCAGCTGTCCGCCTTCGTGCCCACCTGTTGTACAGGGGCGGCGCCAGCGAGGGGCCGTAGTAGATCGCTGTTGCCGGAAAACGCGCCGGCCCAGCAGGCAAGGCCATAACAGAAACACAGCAGCCCCAGCAGTTGGCGCAGTTGCGCAATTGCTCCTTTGTGAGGAACGAAGCTCAACGCACCGAGGAACAGCCCGGTACCAACGCTAAGTATGCCGACCAGCATCAAGGTGGCTGCCCCGGGCAGCACGCGGCTGAGCAGGGCGATTGCCAAGCCTAGCAGCAGTACGCCGATGGCGTTCTTTACGGTCACCAGCCACGGGCCGCTTTTGGGCAGCCAGGCCGCGCCGCCCGCGCCCACCACTACCAGCGGAGCGCCCATCCCCAGCCCAAGGGCAAGCAGTTTCAAAGCCCCGCCCAGCGCGTCGCCACTGGTGCTGATATACAACAGGGCGCCTGCCAATGGAGCCGACACACAGGGAGAAACCAGCAGGCTGGAGAGTATGCCCAGCGCTGCGGCCCCTAGCAGCGAACCGCCCTGGGCGCGGCCCGCCAGGCGGTCAAGGCGGTCGCTTAGCCCACGCGGAAGGCGCAGCTCGAAGGCACCGAACATGGCCACTGCGAACGCCGCGAAGAACAGTGAGAACGGCACCAGCACCCATGCGGACTGCAACCGTGCCTGAAGGTTGAGGCCGGCGCCGAACAGGCCCATCAGCGCGCCCAGCAAGGCGAAGCAGATGGCCATGGGAAGTACATAGGCTAATGACAAACTCAGGCCGCGCAACCCGCCCACCTGCCCCCGCAACACTACTCCGGAGAGAATCGGCAGCATCGGCAATACGCAGGGTGTGAAGGTCAAACCCAGGCCGGCCAAAAAGAACAGCGCCAGTTCGCGCCAGGTCCAGTGGCCGCCTGAGCGAGGGGAGGCGGCCTCGGCTGCATTGTTTGCCACACCGGGAATGGCCAGCCGTTCGGTTTCAGGGGGGTAGCACAAGCCTTTGTCGGCGCAGCCCTGGTACGTCACTACCAGCGTAAAAGGGGCGTTGGCGCTGGCGGGGCGAGGGAGGTCGACATCCAGAATATTGTGGTAGACCTCCACGTCACCGAAATACTCGTCGTGCTTGCGCTCCCCGCTTGGCAAGCGAGGTTCGCCCAGGCTGACGGCGGGTTCGGTGTGAAACTGCAGCCTATGCCGATAGAGGTAATACCCCTCTGCCGCGACAAAGCGTAACCGGATGGCCCCGTCAGGGCCGCCTACCTGGCTGAGCTGGAAGGCTTCTCGCACTGGCAGGAACTGTTCGCCACCTGTGGCAGGGCTGCCCAGTACCGCGTTTGGCCGCCCGCCAAGGAGGTCGGCATGCGCGGGCAGGGCGATCATGAACAGGAGGGCGAACAGCAACTGGCGCATGGCAGTCTCAAATCGGAAATTCGAGCGGCATGATAACCATGTGGCGATTCCTGGCCGAACCCCAGATGTTACTAAATCAGTAAATACCTGAAGCGGTATACGCCACTACCCGGTTTCGGCCCTGCTGCTTGGCTTGATACAAGGCGGCGTCGGCACGGGACGCCAGCGAATGCCCCCGCATGCCGGCTTGCAGCGTTGCCAGCCCCGCGCTGAACGTGCAGCGGATATCCTGGGGCTGGGCGGGGTACTGGATTGCGGCGAACCGCTGCCGAATGTCTTCGAGCACGCCCAGCGCCGCCTGGCCCGTGGTGCCAGGCATCACGATAGCGAACTCTTCTCCGCCGTAACGTCCGATCAGGTCACTCGCGCGCAGGCGTTGCTTGAGAAACAAAGACAGGCTCTTGATCACGCGGTCGCCCATCGGATGGCCATAACAATCGTTGATGCGTTTGAAGTGGTCCAGGTCGAGCATCGCAAACGTCAGCGGCCTGCCCTCGCGCTCGGCCCGGGCGCAACTGTCCTCGAGCTCGCTCAGAATATGAGTGTGGTTGTACAGCCCGGTCAGGCTGTCGCGCACCATCCGTGCCCGCAGGCTTCGGGCGCGCCCTGCGCGGTTGCGCACTACCGTCACCAGTTGGCGGGAGCGGATAGGCTTGGTGAGGAAGTCATCGCCGGCTTCGCTCATGGCATCGAGCTGCTTGTCGGTGTCGCCCTCGGCGGAGAGGTAAATGATCGGTACGCTTACGTAGCGTTCATTCTGGCGAATTGCCTGCGCCAACTCGGTGCCGGTGCAACCCGGCATGTACATGTCGAGAATGATCAGGTCAGGCTGAAAATCGGCCAGGGCCGCCATGGTATCGAGTGGATCGGTCAGGCATCGCGTGACCATGCCGACGTTCTTCAGCATGCGCTCGGTGTGCATCACCTGGGCCCGCGAGTCGTCGATGATGAGCACCCTGAACGGCTGCCATGGGCCCTCGTTGAGCAAAGGCTCCAGGGTTTCCAACACGTTCCAGGCTTCGAGCGGCCCACTGATGAAGGCACGGCCACCCGCCTTCACGGCGGCCAGCCGAGTACGGGTATCCGCTGCGAGGGGGCTGTGGAAAACCAGCGGGATCGAAGGGTAGGCATCGGCCTGAAGCATCGACGCCAGTTCAAGCCCGGAGCCGGTGCCTTTGAAATCCACGTCCAGGAGGATCGCCGCCGGTGGGTATTCACGCAAACTCGAGTGCAGGGCAGCAATACTGTCCAGCGCCTGAGCGGTGCAACCGAAGAATTCCAACTGCCGAGCCAGGCGTTGGCTCGCTTCGGCATCCTTGAGCATCAAGGCCACCGGGTGCCGCGCAGGGGGGAGTTCGGCCATGGCCGCGGGATCGTCCAGCGTGCGAAGGCCGGTGGTCGCCAGCCGCTGCATGATCTCGTTGATGCGGCCCAGCGATGGGCTGTCCAGCCTGCCACCGTCAAGCGTGACGGTTGCGAGAGCGTCCCGGGCTTCTATTGCCAGTGACAAATGCGGGCCATGTTCGTACCGTTCTGCAAAGCGCTGCCAGCGGAGCACGGCATCGTCGAGCTGCACCTGAACCTGACGGGTCCATAGTTGATATTGCGAGCGCTGCCAAAACTGCAGCACGTCGCGCGCCTGATGCACCACGCGCTGCGCAAAATGCAGGCGCATCGGGTGCTCGCTGGCGGGTTCTATAGGGCTCATGGACCGGTGATCGGGAAGAGTAGTGGCTCTATGCTAGCAGCGTTTTGGATCTGAAACTGTGTCGCACGTCGTAAAACCGCCGCCATTGGTCTGGCGATCTGGTGGGTGTCTTTGGTACCACGGCTTCCCTTATAGTGAGCATGCCGTGGCGTGGCCCGCCCAATCGGTTGCCCGGTAGCCGGCACCATAGCGAGCCGGCGCGGTCGAATCGTTGACCCGAAAGCCTGAAGGACAGCCCGATGCTCGATTGGAAGAAACGCACCAACACGCCTGAGTCACCTGCGGCGTCCGCAGCCGGGACCCATGCCGGGCCCGCGCCCAAGGGATACTGGCCGAGCCTGCTGCTGAGCCGGGCGGTGATCGGGTTAGTCGCGATCTATCTTCTGGTGGCGCTGATACTGGGGATCTACTGGAGCCGCGAGCCCGACCTGTTCTCGGTGCAGCAGAACGCCCAAGACGCGATCCAGCGCGAAAACCGCCAGATGGTGGTGGGCTATACCACGGTAGAAACCCTCGAAAAGGTTGCCAGCACCCTGCTGACCAAGCCGGGCGGCTACCTCTCCAATGACCGCCTGCCGCCGGGCGTGTGGCTGGATAACATGCCCAGCTGGGAATACGGCGTACTGGTGCAGGTGCGTGACCTGAGCCGTGCCTTGCGCAAGGATTTCGCCCGCTCGCAGTCGCAATCCACCGAAGACGGCGACCTCGCCCGCGCCGAGCCGCGGTTCAACTTCGACAACAAGAGCTGGGTGCTGCCTTCGAGCGAGTCGGAGTTTCAGGAGGGGTTGAAGTCGCTGAACAATTACCAGCGCCGCCTGACCGACCCTAATCCGAACGCCTTCTTCTATGCGCGCGCCGATAACCTCAACAACTGGCTGGGGGATGTGTCCACTCGCCTGGGTTCACTGTCCCAGCGCTTGTCTGCCAGTGTCGGGCGGGTGAAGCTCGATACCACGGTCAAGGTCGAAACCTTCGCCCCGGGCAGCGCCCCGCAACTCGAAGAGCAGTTCGTGGAAACGCCATGGCTGCAGATCGACAATGTGTTCTATGAAGCCCGCGGTGAGGCCTGGGCACTGTCGCATCTGCTGCGCGCCATCGAAGTGGACTTCGCCGACGTGCTGGCCAAGAAAAACGCCACGGTCAGCGTGCGCCAGATCATTCGTGAACTGGAGGCATCGCAGGAGCCGCTGTGGAGCCCCGTAGTGCTCAACGGCAGCGGTTTCGGGATCTTCGCCAACCATTCGTTGGTGATGGCGAACTACATTTCCCGCGCCAACGCTGCGGTACTTGACCTTCGTCAGCTGTTGTCCCAGGGGTGAGTGCCGGCGAGCGGTATTCCCCGTCCGAAGCTGCCCATCGAGCAGCGTCGGACAGGGAGTCGATTGCCTGGGTTGATGAGCAGGATCAACTGCTTGGCAGTTTGCCCCGGGCCGTGCTGCGCGAGCGCGGCCTGATCGGGCGCGGCACGTTCATTCTTGTGTTCGACAGCCAGGGCAGGCTGTGCGCTCAGCAGCGAACTCTGAGCAAGGCGGTATATCCGGGGTATTGGGATGCTGCGGCGGGCGGCATGGTGCAGGCTGATGAAAGCTATGCGTTGTCCGCCCAGCGTGAATTGGCCGAGGAGCTGGGAATCACTGACGTACCGCTACAGGAACACGGGCGATTCTTCTTTGACGCACCGGGCAATCGGCTCTGGTGTGGCGTGTTTTCTGCCGTGTGGGATGGCCCGTTGCGGCCTCAGCCCGAGGAGATTGCGCAGGTGTGTTTCCTGAGCCCCGATGAGCTCGTGCAACGCTGCGCCAACGAGCCATGGTGCCCGGATTCACTTGAGGCGTTGCGCCGTTATTTTCCCCGATTTGCCGGTTAGCGGGGGTGTGAAGCAGCCAATGTTCGCCAGATGATTCGACAGGCCGACGAATTTCTGCAATTTGCTCGGCAGCAGCCCTTAGCACGCGGCGTTTTTGCCGTTAAACTGCGCGACCTTTTCGTCCTCCCCCTGAGGATTGCCATGGCCAAGAAAGCTACCTCCTTCGCCTCCCTGGGCGGCCTTGTGTATTCAACCGATAGCGGCCGCCACTGCCCCGATTGCGGCAAGCCGGTGGACGAATGCGTGTGCAGCAAGGCCGTGATTCCCGAAGGGGATGGCATCGCCAGGGTGCGGCGCGAAAGCAAGGGGCGTGGCGGCAAGACCGTGACCACGATCACCGGCGTACCTTTGCCGCTGGAGGCGCTCAAGGAACTGGCCAGCACCCTGAAACGCCGCTGCGGCACAGGGGGTGCCCTCAAAGACGGGATCATCGAGATCCAGGGGGATCACGTCGAGCTGCTGCTCGGCGAGCTGATCCGGCAAGGCTTCAAGGCGAAGAAGTCCGGCGGCTGAGGCCGCTTCTTTCTAAACTCGGCGCCGTGGCTGGGGTCTACCCCGGCAGGTGTCGCTACCACCTTTTTCCACTCTCCTGGCGGGTCACATACCCGCTGGGCTGGATTCATTACAGGGGACCTCGATGTCCGTACGACGCACTCGCAAAGACGATGGCAGCCAATGGACCGTTGCGGATAGCCGCGGTGTTTACGGGATCCGGCATTGGGGCGCGGGTTATTTCGCGATCAACGAAGCCGGCCGCGTGGAAGTGCGGCCCAATGGGCCCGAGAGCCCGGCCATCGACTTGTTCGAGCAAGTGCAGCAGCTGCGCAAGAGTGGGCTGTCGCTGCCATTGCTCGTGCGTTTCCCGGACATTCTTCAGCACCGTGTGCGGCAGCTGACCGGCGCCTTCGACGCCAACATCGAGCGGCTGGAATACCAGAACCGTTACACCGCGCTGTACCCGATCAAGGTGAATCAGCAGGAAGCCGTGGTGGAGAACATCATCGCCACCAAGGACGTGTCCATCGGCCTGGAAGCGGGCTCCAAGCCTGAGCTGATGGCCGTGCTGGCGCTGGCGCCCAAGGGCGGCACCATCGTGTGCAACGGTTACAAGGACCGTGAGTTCATCCGCCTGGCGCTGATTGGCCAGAAGCTCGGCCACAATGTATTCATCGTGATCGAGAAGGAATCCGAGGTTCAGCTGGTCATCGAAGAAGCCGCTGAAGTGAAGGTCAAGCCGCAGATTGGCCTGCGCGTGCGGTTGTCTTCCCTGGCGTCGAGCAAGTGGGCAGACACCGGCGGGGAGAAGTCCAAGTTCGGGCTGTCCGCAGCTCAGCTGATTTCGGTGGTGGAGCGCTTCCGCGAAGCGGGCCTGGAGCAGGGCATTCGCTTGCTGCACTTCCATATGGGCTCGCAGATCGCCAACCTGGCCGACTATCAGCACGGCTTCAAGGAAGCGATCCGCTATTACGGCGAGCTGCGTAACCTCGGCCTGCCGGTGGACCATATCGACGTGGGCGGTGGCTTGGGCGTGGACTACGACGGTACCCATTCGCGCAATGCCAGCTCCATCAACTACGACATGGACGACTATGCTGGCGTAGTGGTGGGCATGCTCAAGGAGTTCTGCAACGCTCAGAACCTCCCGCACCCGCACATTTTCTCGGAAAGCGGCCGCTCGCTCACGGCGCACCACGCCATGCTGGTGGTGCAGGTCACCGACGTGGAGCGCCACAACGACGAAATCCCGGAGCTGCCGGACCGCGACACCCTGCCCGAAACGCTGCAGTGGCTGGCGGACCTCCTGGGCCCGACCGACCCGGAAATGGTCACCGAAATCTACTGGCGCGCTACCCACTACATCGGTGACATAGCCGCCCAGTACGCCGACGGCAAGGTAACCCTGGCGCAGAAAGCCCTGGCCGAGCAGTGCTACTTCGCGGTGTGCCGCAAGCTGCATAACGCGCTGAAGGCGCGCCAGCGCAGCCACCGGGCTATCCTCGACGAGCTCAACGACAAGCTCGCGGACAAGTACATCTGCAACTTCTCGGTGTTCCAGAGCCTGCCAGACACTTGGGCCATCGGCCAGGTACTGCCGATCCTGCCGTTGCAGCGGCTGGACGAAGAGCCCGTGCGGCGCGCGGTACTGCAGGATCTGACCTGCGACTCCGACGGCAAGATCAAGCAATACGTGGACGAGCAAAGCATCGAGACCAGCCTGCCGGTTCATCCGGTCGCCCGGGGCGAAGATTACCTGCTCGGGGTGTTCCTGGTGGGGGCCTACCAGGAGATTCTGGGGGACATGCACAACCTGTTCGGCGACACCGACTCGGTGAACATCTACCAGACCGCCAGCGGCAGCGTGTATCACGCGGGTATCGAAACCCATGACACCATCGAGGACATGCTGCGCTACGTGCACCTGTCGCCCGAGGAGCTGATGACGCACTACCGCGACAAGGTGGCCAGCGCGAAAATCAGCCCGCGTGAGCGTACGGTGTTCCTGGACGCGCTGCGCCTGGGGCTTACCCGATCGTCCTACCTGGCGTCCTGAGTCACCCATCGGTTCTGGCGCGCCAGCCGCAGGGCAATGTACCCCAGGGTCATTGCCCTCAACGCCATGAAGGCCAGGAAACTCAGCCATAACCCCTGGTTGCCCCAGCCCCGGGTCAACCAGGCGATCGGCAGCGCCAGCGCAAGGCTGGCAAGCATGCCGTCGCGCATCTCCCGCGCTCGGGTAGCCCCGATGAACAGTCCATCGAGCAGGTAGCTCCATACTGCGATCAGTGGAAGTACTGCCAGGTAAGGCAAGTATTCGCCGGCAGTGGCTTGTACGCCGGGAATATCCGTTTGCAGCCGAACGAACACCTCTCCGAACGCGCCGAAGAACACCACGAATACCATGCTGGCCAGCAACGACCAGCCAGCGGAGACTACCAGCGAGCGCCGCAACTCTCGCCGATTCCCCGCGCCTATCGCATGCCCGCACAAGGCTTCCACGGCGTGGGCCAGCCCATCCAGCGCGTGGGCGGTGAGCAGCAGGCCATTGAGCAGCAGGGCATTGGCGGCCACGGTGGCATCGCCCAGGCGAGCACCTTGTACCGTAATCAGGAAGAACACGGCCTGAAGCGCAAGGCTGCGAATGAAGATGTCCCGGTTCACGCTCAGCAGCGGGCGCCAGTTGGCCCACTGGCGCAGGCGGGCCCATGGAACCTGCCCGGCGTTGGCGCGCAGTGCCGGGCGGGCCAGTGCCAGGCCCAGCGCCAGTGCAACCCACTCCGAAATCACCGAAGCTTTGGCCGAACCGACCACGCCCCAGCCCAGCCCAAGTACGAACCACAGGTTGAGCACGATATTCAGCGCGTTTGTGAGCAGCAGCATGGCAAGCGGCGCCCGGGCGTTCTGGGTTCCCAGGAACCATCCCACGAGGGCAAAGCCACCCAGCGCGGCGGGCAGGCCGAGCAAGCGAACGTGGAAAAACGCGAGGGTGCTGCCTTCCAGTTCGGCCGATGGCGACATCCAGCTCAGCGCCAACCGGCTGAACGGGACCGCCAACAGCCATAGCAACAACGAGAAACCCGCGGCCAGCATAAGCCCTTGTGCCAGCACCTGGCGTAACCCGTCGCCATCGCCACGCCCGGCGGCTTGAGCGGCAAAGCCCGTGGCGCCCATACGCAGGAAGCCGAACGCCCATGCCAACAGGCTGAACAAGCTGGCGCCTACAGCCACAGCGCCCAATTGGTGGGCATGAGGCAGGTGGCCGATGACTGCGGTATCAACCAAAGCCACCAGCGGCACGGAGAGATTGGAAAGGATCATCGGCGCCGCAAGGGCCCACACCCGGCGGTGAGTAGGGCGATGCCGCCAGTCTTGCAGGAAAGGAATCATTGTTGGACAGCCGGTGGCGGTACGCGATTGCAATACGGGGGCGCCACCATAGCCCAAAGCCGCTTGAGAGGGCTAATGGATGATCCAGCTCAACAGCCACAGGCCGAGGATCGCCCAGATGATCCCGAGCACGATCGACGCCCGCATGAAAGCTCGCACGGCGGAATAGAGCAAAATCAGGCCCAGTATCAGCGCGATGATGCTAATCAGGGAGGAGTCCATGCCGAGTGTGCGGGACAGGCCCTCGATGAAGTTTCCACCTGCATGGGCAAGGGTGCCGAAGATCCAGTCAAGGCCATCGACGATAAAGCGGATGACCGCGCCGAGCGCCTGGCCCAGCCATTCGAAAAAGCCGTCTACCTGCATGGTGTGCATCCAGTGGCCGGCGTGTGCCGGGGTTCGTGGCGTTGGTCAGCGCGCACGCCCCGGAGGTTCCCCTGCCGCCTCGCTTTCATCCCGCTCTTGAGCAACGCAACCAGGCTTACCGCACCCAGGTAAGTGCGGCGAGAAAACCCATCAGCAGAAACGGCGCCAGGGGCGGTGCGAGGGAAGCGTCGGGTGCAAGGTTTGCCAGACGGGCGCGTAGCTTGCGGTCGAGCTGAATCCATACCCGTCGACCAAACATCAGCCAGGCCAGCCCTACCACCAGTGCCGCGCCAAGCGTACCTAGCCAGTGCAGGCGATCCGTGGCCAACGCAAGGGTGCCCAGCAGCTTGACCTCTGCGTCGGTCAGCCGACCGGCCCAGTACGCGGGGAGGGTAAGGGCCATGCTGAGTGCCAGGGCGAATGCACCTTCGCTCGCGCTTGCGCCCAGCCAGGTGTGGCCGGTGGAAAAGAGGTACCACAAGGCAAAGCAGCCGCCGCCAAGGGTGAGGCTGTCATCGATGTGCCGCTGGCGAAGGTGCTGTTCGGCACAAAGGGTGAACCAGATCAGTAATACCAGGCATTGCATCTGCACATTACTTCCCTTCAGCGCCACTTCCATGCCGGAACTCCCTCCGGCCGCCCGCTTTCCTTCTGCAAAGTGCAGCCCCGAAACGGCTTCGCGTCAAGGCTGCCTACCGATTATGGAGGCGATGAAGTACAGAAAGGTTTCACCGGGGTGGGTACTGTTGCAGCAACTGAGCCACGGCTTTGCGCAGGCTTTCGGCCCGCTGTGAGGGGCTGGCATTGTCGTCGGCCAGGATGCGTTCCTGGCTGGCGCGCCACACCAACTTGCCGTCGCGGCCATCCAGCAGGTCCAGTTGCAAGGTAGCGACCTTGTAGTCCACGTTGCGGGTCTCGTTCCACCCCGGGCTCATCCATGGCCCGCCCCAGCCCGGGCCCCAGGGGCCGCCGTAACTGGTGGTTATCTGCTCGCGCCGGTTGTCCACGATCAGCCACGCCTGAACCTTCAGGTCGGGCGAACTGCTTTGCGCCGGGCGCAGGCCGCGCTGATCAAGCTGCTCGGCCACGGCCTGGCGCAGGCGTTGCTCGGTAAGGTCGCTGCGAATGCGCGGGTCGTCCGGCCGATATTGCAACGCGGGCTCTTGCCAGGCCCAGCTTCGATAAGCTGCAAAGTCGCGGCTGGTATCGTAGTCGCGGTTCGGGCTGGCGCTTTGACAACCCGAAAGCACCAAGGCCAGGGCGCCGGAAAGCAAAAGTTGAGCACGCATAGAGAACCTCCAAAGGATCAGCTTGGGGGAAAGGTCGACAGGGCTCGGCCAAGCGCGACGCGCAGGGCATCGGTACGCTGGCTTTCAGAACCCTGCGCCGACGTATCCGCAGCGGCGTTCCAGACCTCTTGCCCGGTGATGCCATCGAACAGATGCACCCGAACGACCATCACCTGTATCTCGTAGGTACGCACGATCGGTGGCCCACCGTAGTAGCCGTAAGGTCCATAACCCCGATAGCCGGGCCCATAACCCCCGCCGTAACCCCCGCCATAACCATAGTCGTCCTGCACCTGCTGCAGGCGCCGTTCCTGGCGCAGTTCAACAGCCACGCGAAGGTCGGCCGGGGTGGAACGGGCAGGGCGCAGGCCGCGCTGATCAAGGCCAGCACTTACCGCCTCGGCGATTTGTTCTGGCGCTGCCCAAGGTGTGCCTGCGGGCAGGCGATCGTTTACCCATGCCCAGCTGCGATAACGTGCGTAATCCCGTGGCGCGGCAGGGTAGGCGCTGGCGTCGATGGCTTGCGCGGCAAGTGGCGGCGCGGGGGGTAGCGGCAGTGAACTGGCAACATACGGGTTAGGCGCCTGGCAGGCGGCCAGGCCCAGGCAACACAGTAGCGCGGCAATGTGGCATCGCATGGTGCTCTCCAAGGCGATTACGCCCGTTCAGCGGGGCCTGCAAATCCAGTGAAGGTAGCGCCCCAGGCCCGCAAAGGCCGGATGGCGTCGGTATTCCAGTTCCATGGCCAACAAGTCCTCGAGGCCGGCCTTGGCTTGGAAATCCGCTGGCATGTAGTCGTGAAACACCCGCACCCCGCTACGGCTTTCGACTCGCCAGGCGGTGGCGAGTTGCGCGTCCAGCGTGCGCGGATCGAGCGGCGTCTGGGGGGTGAGGCTTTGTTTCTCGCCAGCGAGGGTATCTTGCCGAAGTTTGCGAAAGTGCCCCTTCAACAAGTTGCGGTACACCAGCGCATCGCGGTTGTAAAACGCCAGCGACAGCCAGCCACCAGGCGCTACCCACTGCTCGAGCGCTGGAAAAATCGCGCCGGGGTCGGCCAGCCACTCGAGCACCGCGTGGCAAACCACCAGGTCATAGGGTTGGGTGGTGAGGGAGGATAGCTCCTGCCAGGAGGCCTGAACAAACGTACCCTCCAGCCCTTCTTCAGCGAAACGCTCTCTGGCGCCTTCCAGCATGGGGGCCGCAGGCTCGGCGAGCGTGACGTCATGCCCTTGCGCCGCCAGCCAGCTACCCATGTGGCCCAGCCCCGCGCCTACGTCCAGTACGCGCAGCCGTCGCTGTGGCAGGGCTTCGAGCAGATCGGCCTGGAGCACAGCGAGCCGGATGGCGCCTTTGGCCCCGCCATATATCTTGTTGGCGAAGCGGGCAGCGAGGGCGTCGAAATGGCGATCCTTCATCGGGCGAACCGCGCTTCGCTGTGCGCCAGCTTGGCCCGCACCACGTCATCCATGTTCAGCCCCAGCTCACTGCACAGCAACAGCAGGTACAGCACTACGTCACCGATCTCCTGGCCGGCGTGCGCCAACTGTTCGGGAGCGAGGGTGCGCGACTGCTCTTCGGTCAGCCATTGGAAGATCTCCACCAGCTCGGCCATTTCCACGCTGGCAGCCATGGCAAGGTTTTTCGGGCTGTGAAAGGGCTTCCACTGGTTGGTGTCGCGGATGCGATGCAGGCGCTCGGTCAGTTCTTGCAGGTTCATGGGCCACTCCTAAAGGCCCATAGCTTCATCGGGCGCGGGGCAGGAATCAAGCGCGCAGCAAGGTTGCAGCCGATGAAACCACCAGCAGCACCGCCAGCGCGCGGTTCATCCAGCGCACGCGGGCAGGGCTGCCCAGCCACCGGGCTGCGGCAACGCCCATTACTGCCCAGCTGCCAAGGCAGGGCAACGCCACGAGGAAAAAGACCAGGCACAGTTGCTCCAGCGACTGGCCATTGGCAGTGAACACGCTGATGACCGCGAGTGCCATAAGCCACGACTTGGGGTTCACCCATTGCAACAGCAGGGCACCCAGCAGCCCCATTTCGCGTGTGTTCTCGGCAGCTGCGGCGCTCAACGAAACGATGGGAGCGGTGAAGATCTGCCACGCCAGCCACAGCATCCAGCACAGACCCAGCGCTGTCATCACAGGGCGCACCCCCGGGACCAGCAGCAGGGCAGTACCGGCCCCGGTGCCGGCGGCCCACACCACCATCGCCGCGCCCGCGCCGGCACCCACGATGATGGGCACGCAGGCCCGCCAGCCGCGGCGGGCACCGGTACTGAGCACGATCAGGTTGGTAGGGCCTGGCGTAATGGACGCAACAAATGCAAAGAGGATAAACGCAAGCATGGGCAACCCTGCGACAGGAATGGATGCCCATAGTGTGAAAGGTGGTAAGGGGTGGGTCTTGAAGGTGCGTGCAGCCTAAAAGGGCCGGTTGGCGACGTGCTGCTGGTAAGCGCCCGGGCTGATGCCATAGGCGCGACGGAACCAGCGGCCGAGGTGGCTTTGATCGGCGAACCCCAGCCGGGCGGCGACATCGATGGGCGCGACACCCGCGGCCAGCAGCCTACGGGCGCGGCTCAACCGCAACTGGATAAGCCAGGCGTGCGGCGCCAGGCCATAGGTGGCCTTGAATGCCCGAGTGAGGCGGAAGCGGTCGGTGCCACACACAAGTGCGAGGGTTTCCAGGCTGATGTCTTGCTCATGGTGAGCCATCAGGTAGTCGCGTGCGCGCCGGGCCACTGCCGGCGCGCGTGGGTCGCCCTGGCAATGCCGCTGCCAGCGTACTTGCCGGGCAAGGCATTCGAGCAGGCCGTCCAGGGCGGCGTCGCGCACCAGCCGTACTTCGTTCTGATGTAAGGCGTTGAAGGCAAATACCGTGGCCCGGGCGAGGGCGGGGTCGTTGTGCAGTACCGCGCCAATACCGGGCATACCGCTGCCGGGAAGGTCGCCGAACAGGCCGCCCAGCGCACGTTCGAGCCAAGCTGGTTGCAGGTACAGCATGCGGTAGGTGAAACCGTCCGGGCTGGGTGCATCGCCATCGTGTATGTCGCCGGGCTCCAGCATGAATACCTGGCCCGGGGTGCTGTCGTGGCGTGCGCGGCGGCTGTTGAAACGCTGCACCCCCTGCTCGGTGAACCCGATCAGGTAGGTATCGTGCCAGTGTGGGTCGTAGGCATGCGCATGCCCCTGAAAATGGGCATGCAGGGTTTCGATACCGGTGTCCCGGTCCTGGGCGAGGTTGATCCAGTTGCTCATGGTTGCCAAGGTAGTAGCGGCCGGCGTTCAGTAATCCACACCCGGCCACGGTTGGCTAGAAGGTTTGTGCAGCAGGCGGCGGCGCCCATTCGCCTTGCAGGTAGACGGTACCGTCCCGGCCAGCCAGTTGGAACTGCCCGCTCGAGCCTGGGGCGGTTGCGCTTAACAAGGCCTCGCCGGGCAGTGGCAGCGGCTTTTCGAACGCCACACGGATATCCAGAGGGGCTGCCGGCAGGTGCCCTTCAAGGGCGGCCAGTGCGCGGGCTTCACTCCACATGCCGGGGGCGATGGCCTGGTCGAAGCCGAACAGGCGGGCGGTCACGCCCGCAAGGTGGATGGGGTTGAGGTCGCCGGCTACGCGTGCATAGCGCAGGCCAACGTCCCTGCCCACGGGCCATTGGGTCACGGCCTCCATCGGGGCAGGTGAAGCGGGGACGAGCTCGGCGTCCGGCACGCCTTCAAGGTGCAGGTCGCGGCACAACAACAGGCTGCGTTCCTCCCACAGCATGCCCAAGGCGTCGTCTATCTGGGTAACCAGCGTAAACGTTGCGCCCTGTGAGTGGGCTTGCAGTTGTTCCACGTGCACGCTTGCACACACCCGAGTAACCCCTCCCAGAGGGCGCAGGATCCGGATGTCGTTACGCAACTGCACCAGCCCGAGGAGCGGCAACGGGAAGTCCGGGTCTGTGAGCAAGGCCAGCTGCAGGCTGAACGCCAATACGTGAGGGTACGTGGGCGGTAGCAGGGCGCTGTCAGCGTAGCCGCACAGGGTTCGGTAGGCGGCCAGTTTGCGCGGATTGGGTTCGAGCCAGGCTCGCAACCCCTGGTTGGGCAACTGCTGGCCAGTCACCTTGTTTCGGCGTAGCGCCGCACGGCTGTAGAGCGTGGCGGCAGGAGGAGGGCTATCGAGTAGTTGCCAGGAAAGGGTCATGGTCAGGCTCCCAGGAAGCTTTGGCCGCACACGCGCAACACTTGGCCGTTCAATGCGGCGGCGCCGGGCTGCGCCAGCCAGGCGACGGCTTCGGCGACATCCTGCGGTTGCCCGCCCTGGCCAAGCGCGCTCATGCGCCGGCCGGCTTCGCGCAGCGCGAAGGGCATACGCTCGGTCATTTGCGTTTCGATGAAGCCCGGCGCCACGGTCGCAATACTGCCACCCCGTGCTGCCAGCGGCGCTGCCATCGCCTCGGCGAAACCGATCAGCCCGGCTTTGCTGGCTGCATAGTTGGCTTGGCCTCGGTTACCACCGATCCCTGTGACTGAGCCCAGCAGCACGATTCGCGGCGCGGCACCGAGGGCGTTGTGCTCCAGCAACGCCTGGGTCAGGCGCAGCGGGGCCTCAAGGTTGACTGCCATGACTGGGTCCCAGTATTCCGGGGTCATGTTGGCCAGCGTTTTGTCCCGGGTTACGCCGGCGTTGTGTACAACGATATCCACCCCGTCGGGGAGGGCGGCCAACAGCTCTGTGGCGGCCTCGGTGGTGGTGATGTCCAGGCACAGCGAGGTACCGCCCAGCCGCGCCGCGAGGGCCGAGAGCTCCGCCCGGGCTTGTGGAACATCCAGAAGCATCACTTTGGCGCCGTCGCGCGCCAAGGTTTCGGCAATGGCAGCGCCGATGCCCCGTGACGCGCCGGTCACCAGCGCGCGCTGCCCTTCGAGCGGCCGCGGCCATTGTCGGGTCGCCACGGGAGCAGGGCGCAGGGTGAGGACCTGGCCGCTCACGTATGCGCTTTTTGGCGAGAGGAGAAAGCGCAAGGCGCCTTCGAGCTGATCCCTGGCGCCCTCGGCTACATAAAGCAGCTGTGCGGTACCGCCCTTGCGAAGCTCCTTGGCCAGCGAGCGGCTGAAACCCTCCAAGGCGCGTTGTGTGGCCTTTGCCAAAGGTGCTTCAAGTTCGGCTATGGGGTGGCCGAGAATCACCACACGGGCACAGGATTCCAGCGAGCGCAGCAGCGGCTGGAAGAACACCATCAATTGCTGAAGCTCGGAGGGCTGGCGCAGCGCGGAGGCGTCGAAGACAACGGCCTTCAGCCGAGGCCCGCTATCGGGGGACCAGCCTGGCGCGGAGGCGTCCAGTGAAGGCGAAGCGTGCACGGATTCGGCGAACCCTGCCGCCAGGCTGGCGACTTCGGCCGCCAGTGGGCCACCGCCTACCAGTAACGCGCCTTCGACCTCGCGTACCCGCTGGCTATGCCACCGCTCAAGGCGCGCCGGGCTGGGCAAGCCCACCGCGCCAACGAGGCGCCGCCCTATTTCGGAATTGGCGAAGCGGACATAGGGATCGGCCATGGTGGTTCTCCACGCTGAGGTACAGCATGGGACCGAAGCGAAGCCCCGGGCGTTCGATCCGTCAAGCGAACCCGCGCCCCGTTGGTCGAGTGTTTCAGCGAGCGGCCGCCGGCGTTGGCGCGCTCAGCCTCGCGGCCCTCTGGTTGTAGGTTTCCGCCATGATCGAGCACACCACCAGCTGCATGGGGTGGTAGATCATGATGGGCAAGAGGATCAAGCCCAGGGCTGGGTGTTGGCCGAAGATCAGCGCTGCCATGGGCGCCCCGGCGGCCAACGATTTCTTGCTGGCACAGAACACGCCTGCTACCTGATCGCCATGATCGAACCCTGCCCATCGAGTGACTCGGGTTGTGAGCAGCAATACCACCGCCAGCAGCACGGCGCTGCCAAGGAACGCGGCGAGGATCACGGTACCGCTTTGCTGATTCCACAGCCCTGACAACATCGAATTGCAGAAGGCCGAGTACACCAGCAAGAGAATCACGCATTTATCCAGAATATTGGTATAGCGCTTGTGCCGGGCCAGGAAGGCGCCCACCCAGCGGCGAGCGATCTGCCCCAGCACCAGCGGGGCCAGCAACATCAGGCTGAGGTTGAGGAGGGTAGGGCCCAGGTCGATCCCGCCTTTGCCAGTCCCGATGGCCAGGCTTACCAGCCAGGGTGTGATGAAAATGCCCAGTACGCTCGACAGGCTGGCATTGAGGATAGCCCCAGGCACGTTGCCCTTGGCACTTCCGGTGAGCGCGACCGACGACGAAATGGTGGAGGGCAGCGCGCAGAGGTACAGGAAGCCAAGCATCAGCATGGGGGGAAGCGACCCGCCGCCGAGCTGCTTCGCGGCCAGCCACAGCAGCGGAAACACCACAAAGGTGAACCCTTGAACCATCACGTGAAGCCGCCAGTTGCGCAGGCCACGGCCAATCTGCTCGCCGGACAGGTTCGCCCCGTGGAGGAAGAACACCAGGAAGACACCCACGTTGATGACCTTGTCCAGGTGCAATACCCCGCCGCTGCCGCCGTAGCGCGGAAAAACCCACGCCAGCACGGTAGCCAGCACCATGCCGCAGAGGAACCAGTCGGTAACGAGTTTCTTCAGATGTTTGAGCAAAGGCATAAATGACCATCGGTAAGTGACGTTGCTGACGTAGGAAGGTAACGTGAAGGCCATTAACCGTCTTGCGACAATAAGCCAGCCGATGACGCCGAACGGACACTTTGCACCACGCCCCATTCCGGACCTTGTCCAGCTCCCCCGGCCCCTCTTCGCCCGTGCGGAACAGTTGGGGGCGGGCGCCTGGACGCCACGCCACAGCCATCCGTGGGTTCAGTTCTCTTACGCCATCAGCGGCGTGCTTGCGGTGCACACCGAGCAAGGCAGTTATTTTGCGCCGCCCCAATGGGGCGTATGGATCCCCGCGGGTGTAGAGCACTGGGTTAACAACGCCGGCGAGGCCCAGATGCGCAGCCTTTACGTCGATGACAGCGTGGCGGGCGTACCGTCGGCGCGCTGCCGGGTACTTGAAGTCACGCCGTTGACGCGAGAGCTGATCAAGTCGTTTTCCTGCTATGAGCATGACTACCCGCTGGGGAACAGCGCCGAAGCACGCCTGAGCGCGGTCTTGGTCGATCAATTGCAAGGCTTGAACGAAGTGGCGTTCTCGGTACCGCTGCCCCGCCATGCCGGCCTGCTGCGCCTGTGCGAAGCGCTGATTGCCCAGCCGGATGCCGCCTGCTCGCTCACGGCCTGGGCCCTGGCGTTGAACGTTTCCGAGAAAACCCTGGCGCGGCTGTTTCAGCGAGAAACCGGCCTCACCTTCCGCACCTGGCGCCAGCGGGTACGGCTGCTGGCGTCCCTTGGCACGCTCGAAGCGGGAAGCAGTGTTACCCAGGCAGCGCTTGCCTGCGGCTACGAATCCACCTCGGCCTTCATTGCATCGTTCAAGGCTTTGTTTGGTTCAACACCAGGTGAGGTGTTCCGGGGGAATTAGCCTGAGCCGTGTCGGTCTTGTTGCAATAAGTCGCAAAACTGGCGAGGCGTTTGCATTCGTGACGCTGCTGGGAGAGCATCCTGCGCTGCGAGGCACGATTTGCCTTCCACCCTTTTGCTGTTCGGTTAAAAAAGGACCCTTGAGCAACCGATGAAGACGCCAAAACGCCTTGAACCCTTGATCGAAGATGGCCTTGTCGATGAGGTGGTGCGCCCACTGATGAGCGGCAAGGAGGCAGCGGTGTACGTGGTGCGCTGTGGCAATGCCCTGCGCTGCGCCAAGGTCTACAAGGAAGCGAACAAGCGCAGCTTCCGCCAGGCCGCCGAATATCAGGAGGGCCGCAAGACACGCAACAGCCGGCAAGCACGCGCCATGGCCAAGGGCAGCCGCTACGGGCGCAAGGAAACCGAAGACGCTTGGCAAAACGCTGAAGTGGCCGCGCTCTTCCGCCTGGCCGGCGCCGGTGTGCGGGTGCCCAAGCCTTACGACTTCCTGGACGGTGTGTTGTTGATGGAAATGGTGGCCGACGAGTACGGCGAAGCCGCGCCTCGGCTCAACGATGTGGAACTGGATGCCGACCAGGCCCGCGAATACCACGCGTTCATCATTCGCCAGATCGTGCTCATGCTATGCACCGGCCTGGTTCACGGGGACCTGTCGGAGTTCAACGTGCTGCTCGGGCCAGACGGGCCGGTGATCATCGACCTGCCTCAGGCAGTGGACGCGGCGGCTAACAACCATGCCTTCAGCATGCTCGAGCGCGACGTGAACAACATGGCGCAGTATTTCGGTCGCTTTGCTCCGGAATTGAAAGCTACCCGTTATGCCAAGGAAATGTGGGCCTTGTACAAGGCGGGCACGCTGCTGCCGGAAACCCCGCTGACCGGTGTGTATCGAGAAGAAGAAGTAAGCGCGGATGTACGCGCGGTAATGCGTGAGATCGAGGCGGTGAAGCGCGATGAAGCCAGGCGCCAGGCCGCGCGCGCCGAACAGGATGCCCCTGCCGATGCCACGGAAGAACCTACGCCGCCCTGGCTTCGCTAGCCTGCGGGCGTGGTAAGGCGGTCGAGGATCGCGCATTGCGGGGCTGCATTGCCCTGACATTGGTCTGCCAGGGCCCGCAGGCTGTCGCGCAGGGCAATCAAGCTACCGATGCGCTCATCGAGCTCGTTGATATGCCGCCGCGCCACGGTTTGCACGTCGGCACTGGCACGGCCCGGGTCGCGTTTGAGCGCCAGCAGCGCGCCCACGGCGTCCAGGCTGAAGCCCAGGTCGCGCGCCCGCTTGATGAACGCCAGCGTTTCCAGGGCTTCAGGGCCATACAAGCGGTAGCCGCTGTCGCTTCGCATGGCAGCAGGGAGCAGGCCGATCTGCTCATAGTGGCGGATCATCTTTGCACTGAGCCCGCTGCGCTTCGCGGCCTGGCCGATATTTACGGGTGACATTTCAGCGCTCCTTCAGGGTGGGCGGCACCCATGTATTCAATAGCAGGGCGTTGCTCACCACGCTCACGCTCGAGAGCGCCATGGCGGCGCCTGCCAATATCGGGCTGAGCAGGCCCAGGGCGGCGAGGGGAATGCCCACCAGGTTATAAGCGAAGGCCCAGAAGAGGTTTTGATGGATCTTTCGCTGAACCTTGGCAGCGATGTTCAGCGCGGCCGGTACCAGCCTGAGGTCGGCCCGCGCCAGCACCACCGCGCCAGCTTGAGCCGCCACGTCCGTGGCGCCCGCCATGGCGATGCCGATTTGCGCGGCAGCCAGCGCGGGTGCGTCATTGATACCGTCGCCTACCATCGCCACGGGCCCGCTGGCCGCGAGCTCGGTCACCCGCTGGGCTTTCTGGGCAGGTAGCAGGCTGGCCTGGACGTCAGTGATGCCTACCAGGCTTGCCACCCGCGCCGCGCTTCCAGGGTTGTCGCCGGTCAGCATATGGCAGGTGATACCGTGCTGCGTAAGCGCTTCGATAGCCGCCCTGGCTTCGGGGCGCGGGGTGTCGGCGAACGCCATCGCACCGAGTACCCGCGGCTGCGGGCTCTGCTCCAGCAGCCAGGAGACGCTCATACCCTGTGCCTCCCACTCGGCAGCAGCGGTTCGCAGTGCTGGTGGGCAGGCGACATCGGGCTCAAGCAAGCGGGTGCTGCCTAGTACAAGCTGACGGCCGTTGACCTGGCCCGCCACGCCGCGCCCTGGCAACGCCGTGACCGTTTGTGCTTTCCCAACCTGGATACCGCTCGCCACGCAGGCACGTTGCACGGCTTGCGCCAGTGGATGCGTGCCGCCTGAAGCGAGGGCGCCGGCCAGGGCCAGTACCGAGAGGTCGCCGAGTGTCGCTGGCAGCAGGGCCGTCAGCTCGGCCTTGCCCTCGGTAAGGGTGCCGGTTTTATCGAACACTACGTGGCGGATCCGGCCAGCGGTTTCGATCACGCCCACATCCCGGATAAGCAGCCCATGCCTGGCCGCCACCCCAGTGCCCGCCAGGATCGCCGCCGGCGTAGCCAGCCCAAGGGCGCACGGGCAGGCTATTACCAATACGCTCACCGCCGTCACCAGCGCATGCTCTATCGAACCCTCGATCAGGTACCAGGCGATGAATGTTGCCAGTGCCAGTAGCAGGATCGCAGGCACGAATACCCGGCTGACCCGGTCAACGAGACGCTGCACGGGCGCTTTTGCCGCCTGGGCCGTTTCTACCAGGCGAATGATCCCTTCCAGCAGTGTTTCATGCCCGGTAGCCTCCACCTCCACGACCAGCACGCCTTCGCCATTGAGTGTGCCGCTACTGACCCTGTCGCCGGTGGCTTTGCCCACAGGCAGCGCTTCGCCCGAAAGCAGAGATTCGTCTGCCGAGCTGTGGCCTTCTATCACCCGGCCGTCGGCGGCAAAGCGCTCACCGGGTTGTACTTGAAGGTGATCGCCCTTGCGCAAGCTCGCCAGCGGCACCTCGAGGGCGACGCCACCCTCCAGCCGCGTGGCCGTGGCAGGCCGCAGGGCCTCAAGTGCGCGAATGGCCCCTGCCGCCCGGCGCTTGGCGCGGGCTTCCAGGTGTTTGCCCAGCAGCACGAGCGCAATCACCACTGCAGCGCTTTCAAAGTAAAGGTGTGGCGCCTGGCCCGGCGTGGCCTGTGCCCAAAGAAACAGGCTGAGGGCGTAAGCAGCGCTGGTGCCCAACGCCACCAGCAGGTCCATGTTGGCGGCCCGGGCACGCAGTGCTCGCCACGCTGCGGTATAGAAGCGCGCGCCCGCCAGAAACTGCACGGGGGTGGCCAGCGCGAACTGCACCCAAGGCGGCAACATGAGCGTTACACCCAACGGCATCAGCAGCATCGGCAGTACCAGGGGGATGGCGAGGGCAAATGCCAGCACAAGCTCGATGCGTTGCTGAAGCTCAAGGCGCTGCCGGGCACGTTGTTCGGCGGCCGAATCCGCTGCGATTTGCGCCTGATAGCCCGCTCGGCTGACGGCTTCAATAAGCCTGGCTGGCCCCACGCTGGCGTCCACGTGAACCCGTGCTCGCTCGCTGGCCAGGTTCACGCTGGCGCTGTGCACGCCTGTCGTTTTTTGCAATGCCCGTTCCACGCGCCCGGCGCAGCTGGAACAGGTCATGCCGTGGATCGAAAGCTCAAAGGTTGCGGGGTGCGCCATGGTTCATGCCTCCTCGGAAGCATGAAGCCTCAACCTTACCCCGCTGGCAAGGTCAAGGGGCGTAGTCGAGCGGGGCGGCTTTCAGGAAAAGCCCCTCCGGGCCAGTAGCGATACGGTACTTACGAATGTCACCTGCCTGCAGGGTGAGTGTGGTCGAGCGCTGATCGCCAACGATGCCCGGGTTACAGCCCGGAGCATTGCCCGGCAGAATCTGCAAGCGGACTACCAGCGGCCCAGGCGGCAAGTTGTAGGACACCGTCTGTTCGGGGAACAGCCGGCCGACCAGCTGGTCTTGCATGTACAGGCCGATCTCACAGGGCGTGCCCACTTCGAGACGCTCTCGCGAAATGATCAATACCCCATAGCCCTGCGGCCCATCGGCGAACGCCGGCGCCAGCGGCAACAAGCCGAGCAACACAAGAAGGAAAAGGAACGGCCTGCGCATGGTAATGGCTCCTGGGCGAGAACGACCCTCCAAGCTTGGCGGAGCCCGCCATGGATTACCAGCCCGGCAGATTAACGAAAAACTTGACCTTGCCACGGGGTAAGGCGCGAGGCTTTTCTCTTTACCCAAGGAGGTTATATGCAGTATTTCAACGTTCAAGGCATGACCTGCCAGCACTGCGTGAAGGCAGTGGGCGAGGCGATTCGAGAACTGGATGCCGATGCCCGGGTTAGCGTGGACCTTACCGCCGGCCAGGTGGCCATCGACAGTGAACTACCGGTGGAACGCCTGCTGCGTGCTATCCAGGACAGCGGCTATGACGCCCAGCCTGCTGGGGAAGTGCGGTAGGCACCGGGGAGTTTTTCGGATTGTTCCGGTGAGCTCGCGCTACACTAGCGAGCTACCTATACAACTGATTGCCCCATGAACCTTCGAATCATTCTGATCCTCGGCGCGCTCAGTGCCTTCGGCCCGTTGGCCATCGATTTCTATCTGCCCGGCTTTCCGGCCATGGCGGCCGCCTTCGGGACGGACGAAACCCGCATCCAGAGCACACTCGCCTCCTACTTTCTGGGGCTGTCTTTCGGCCAGCTGATCTACGGCCCCGTCGCCGACAGGTTCGGTCGGCGGGTTCCGCTGCTCGTCGGTGTAGGCGTGTTCACCGTCGCATCGCTGGGCTGTGCCTTCGCGCCTTCGCTCGAAGCACTGGTATTGCTGCGCTTCCTGCAGGCCTTGGGAGGGTGTGCAGGCATGGTGCTTTCCCGCGCCATCGTGACGGACTCCTGCGACACCATTGGCGCCGCCAAGGTGTTCTCGCAATTGATGCTGGTGATGGGGCTTGCGCCTATTCTCGCGCCAGTGCTGGGTGGCTTTCTGGTCAATACCACCGGTTGGGAATCCATCTTCCTGGCCCTTACCCTGTTCAGCGGTTGCTGCGCGGTTGCGGTGTACCTGGGGTTGCCGGAAAGCATGCCGGCCGATCGGTCGCGTTTGCCTTTGAGTGGTGCGCTGACCCAGTACGCTCGATTACTCGGTGACCTGGGCTTCGTAGGCCATGCGCTCACCGGCGGTATCGCCATGGCCGGCATGTTCGCCTATATCGCCGGCTCACCGTTTGTGGTGATCAAACTCTATGGCGTGCCTACCGAGCATTTCGGCTGGGTATTCGGGGCCAACGCGGCGGGCTTCATTCTGGTTGCGCAAATCAATGCACGGTTGCTCAGCAGGCTCGGCCCACACGCTTTGCTCAAACGGATGGTGTGGGCCTACCTCGCCGCCGGGGTTGTGTTGCTGGCCGTGGCTGCGCTGCGGCCCGTACATCTGTGGCCTTTGCTGGTGCCCTTGTTCGCCTGTATCGCAAGCCTTGGGGCCATCCTGCCTAATGCTTCGGCGTGCGCCATGGCCGGGCAGGGCCCTCGTGCGGGGAGCGCTTCGGCCATGCTGGGCTTTCTGCAGTTCGTGATTGCCGCGGTATCGTCCACGCTGGTAGGCGCCTTGGCGGACGGCTCCGCTGTACCCATGGCGTTGGTGATCGCCACCTGTGGCGCCCTTACCGTGGTGGCGTCGCTGATGACTCAGAGAATTGTGGCGGCTCGGGCCCGGGCCTGACGCCCGGCAAACACGCAAGCATTGGTCGACGGCAGATCACCGACTGGTGGCGTAGGCTTTTTTACCGGGCAGTGTCATCCGTTTCCCATCCCGTTAAGGCGACGCAAGATCAAGAGGCCTTGATTCGCTGGCTGGATCATCAAAAGTCCGCTGGCAGGAAGCGCGCGCGCTCGCGCGGTGTGTACATGAAGCACTGTGCTCGTTCGCTGCAAGCGCTTCCCTTGGCCAATTTTCCCCCTGAATGCCGTGCTTATAATGCGCTGGATTCGCTGGCGTCCCAGTGGCGGCCGGCCCTCATACAGGGAGTGAATGAACATGGAATACGTACCTCGCATCAGCCGAATTGCCACGTTACTGGCCGACCCGAAGCGAAGCGCCATGCTATGGGCCCTGATCGACGGCGCTACGCGAGGGGCCGATGAGTTGGCGAACCTGGCGGGCCTTACCCCCTCTTCCGCCAGCGCGCACTTGTCCAAACTTTCCGCGGCGGGGCTGCTCAAGCGCGAAGCCCGAGGACGCAAGCGCTTCTTTCGGCTTGCCGCGCCGGAAGTGGGCATGGCCGTAGAGGCACTGGCGTCGGTACCGGCTGTTGCCCGTGGGGCGGAACTGCTAGGCGAGAACACGCTCGTTGCCGAGCAGTTACCGGGTACCTGCGAAGCGCTGCGCAAGGCGAGGATCTGCAAGGATCATCTAGGCGGGGAAGTTGCCAGCGCGTTGTATCAGCGGTTCATCGAGGCAGGGTGGATCGACACCGCAACCGGCTCCAGCCTCACGCCAATGGGCGTAGTCGGCCTCGCCAGCAGCGGCATCTACGTTCAGGCGTTCGCCCAGCGCGGCTGCCTGCAGGTAACCACATGCTGCGACTGGTGTAATGGGGCGCCGCATTTGAGCGGTGCCTTGGGCGCCAGCCTGTTGCAGCTTTGTTTGCAGAAAGGCTGGGTTCGCAAGGCCGATGACGGCAGGGGGCTGCGGGTGACGCGGGTGGGGCAGAGCGAGTTGGCCCAGCTGGGACAGCCGACAGCCAACCGCAGGCTGATCTCCGTGTAAGGTTATTTCACCAGGCGCGCGTCCAGGCTGTTTTGTGCCAGGCGGCGTGCCTGATCTTCGGTCATGCCCAAGTGCGTGTGCAGGGCATGGAAGTTTTCCGTTACGTAGCCACCGAAATAGGCCGGGTCGTCAGAGTTGACCGTTACTTTCACGCCCCGCTCCAGCATGTCCAGGATGTTGTGGTTCGCCATGTCATCGAACACACAAAGCTTGATATTGGACAGCGGGCACACCGTGAGCGGGATCTGCTCGTCGATGATCCGCTGCATCAACCGCTCGTCTTCGATCGCTCGCACACCATGGTCGATGCGCTGGATATGCAGGAGGTCCAGGGCTTCCCAGATGTATTCGGGCGGGCCTTCCTCACCGGCGTGGGCAACGGTAAGAAAGCCTTCCGCCCGGGCGCGATCGAATACACGCTTGAATTTGCTGGGCGGGTGACCTTTTTCAGAGCTGTCCAGCCCTACCGCTACGAAAGTGTCCCGGAACGGCAACGCCTGGTCGAGGGTACGTTCGGCTTCTTCTTCGCTGAGGTGGCGAAGGAAGCTCAGGATCAGCCCGCTGCTTACGCCGAGCCTGGTCTTGCCATCGCGAAGAGCAGCGTTGATGCCGTTCAGCACCACTTCGAACGGAACACCTCGGTCTGTATGGGTTTGCGGGTCGAAAAACGGTTCGGTGTGCACCACGTTCTGGGCCTTGCAGCGCTCCAGGTACGCCCAGGTGAGGTCGTAGAAATCCTGTTCGGTGCGCAACACATCGGCACCCCGATAATAAAGGTCCAGGAACTCTTGCAAGTTGTTGAAGGCATAGGCCGAGCGCAGGGCGTCGACATCAGCCCAGGGCAGGGCAATGCGGTTACGTTCGGCCAGGGCAAACAGCAGCTCAGGCTCCAGGGAGCCTTCCAGGTGCATATGCAGTTCAGCCTTGGGAAGGGTGTTGAGCCAGTTGTACATAGGGAAATCTCTTGAAGTCATGACCGGGCATTTTACGCGCGTAATGCGTGGCACGCACGGTCGCGGATGTCGCGGCGAAACCATCGCGGCGGTGTAGCAGTCAGTACTACTTCCACGCCGTTAATGAAAGGACTGCCATGCTCAAGCACATCATCGAGGAAAAGTTTCTGTTGCTTGCACTGGTGGCGGCGATCGTGGCCTATCCGCTTGAACCATTGATGGTGCATAGGGGCCAGGGCGTAGCCTTGCTCAGCGCCGGCTTGCTGGTGGTTGCGATCATCTGCGCTTCGCTCCGGGTGGCGCACCATGCCGAAATGCTGGCCGAGAAGGTAGGGGACCCCTACGGCACCATGATCCTTACCTTGGCGGCTGTACTGGTGGAGGTTGTGATCCTTGCCATCATGATGAGTAACACACCCTCGCCAACGCTGGTGCGCGACACTATTTACTCCGCAGTAATGCTCGATATCAACGGCATTCTCGGGCTCGCGGCGCTGATGGGCGGGCTCAAACACGGGGAACAGAGCTACAACGATGATTCCGCTCGCACTTACAGTGTGATGATCCTCACGGCGATGGGCGTATCCATGGTGGTGCCGGAATTCATCCCGCAAGGGCGCTGGGCGTTGTATTCCGGGTTCACCATTGGCGCGATGCTGGTGCTGTACAGCCTTTTCCTGCGCATGCAGGTAGGGCCGCACAGTTACTTCTTCAGTTACAACTACCCGGAAAAAAAGCGTCGCAAACCTTCCGCTGAAGTCGAAGAAGCGCCCGTTAGTACCGGGTTTTCCATCGGTGTACTGGTGTTTGGCGTTGTGGTCATCGGTGCCTTGGCCGAGGTGATGTCCAAAGCCATGGACGTTGGCCTGGAAGGCAGTGGCGCGCCGCCAGTATTGTCGGCAATTCTTGTGGCGGCCATTTCTGCCGCTCCGGAGATACTGACCGCGCTTCGAGCCGCCCTGGCTAACCGTATGCAATCTGTAGTGAATATTGCCCTGGGCGCATCGCTGTCCACGGTAATCCTTACGGTACCGGTGATGGAGGCGATGGCCCTCTACACCGGGCAGCCTTTCCAGATGGCCATGACGCCAGTGCAAACCGTAATGGCCTTCATCACGCTGCTGGTGTGCGCCATCAACCTGAATGACGGGGAAACCAATGCCATTGAGGGCATGACGCATTTTGTGTTGTTCGGCACCTTCGTGATGCTCTCCCTGTTAGGGCTTTAACCTTACCAGGCAAGGGTTTCGCCTTTGTAGTTGATGAAGTGAAGCCCGCCCCGCCCGGAAAACGCCTCAAGCTGCTTCACCATGCCTTGGGTGCTGGTATCCACGTCGATGTCGGCCTGGGGGCCGCCCATGTCTGTCTTCACCCAGCCCGGGTGCATGCACAGCACGGTAGGCCGTGGCGTGGGCAGCTGGTTCACGAAGGAATTGACCATCGAATTGAGCGCAGCCTTGCTGGCCTTGTACAGCGGGACTTCGAGGGCGTCAGGAGAAGTAACGGTACCCAGCGTCGAACTCATGAACGCCAGCACGCCGCTTTCGGGCTTCACGTTTGCCGCGATCCGCCGGGCCAACCTGATCGGCGAGAGCACGTTGGTAGTGAACAACGCGGCGATATCCTCAGGGGACACTTCATCCAGCGCGGTAGTGGGCCCCATCACGCCAGCGTTCACGAAAATCACATCAAATACCTGGCCTGTCAGCTTCTCGGCAAAGGCGTCAAGGCTCGCAAGATCGTTCAGTTCAAGCTCGAGTACGGTGGCGGCTTTGCCCAAGGCGGCGGGTGCCTGTGCCCTTACGGTTGCCGTCACGCCCCAACCCTGCGCAGCGAGGCGTTGCGCAAGGCCCAGCCCCAGCCCTCGAGAGGCGCCGATGATAAGTGCTTGCTTGGTACTGGCCATGATAGTGATCTCCGAATGGGGAAGGGGAAAGCATACCCTCGATAAGGGTAGCTTTTGCTGATCATAAAATAACCGAAGGCTTGGAAGCCCCGCGAGCATTGGGCTTCAGCGACCTACACAGAGTTTATCCACAGGCGGGCGCACAGTGGATGTGCACAAATCAGGCTGGGGATAAGCGAATGCGTCCGCGGCTCAACTGCGCCAGGTGATCGCCTAATTCAAGTGCCCGAGCCGGCGGCACGGCCAGCTGCAGGGATACACAGTTGGCTTCAAAGGATTCACTCAGTACTTCGCCGCCTGCTTCAGCGACACGCAGGCGCACAAGGGCCAACTGGCTGAACGTGCATTCACACGTGAAGGCAGAGCGGCTGATCAAAGGTTGCTTGATGGCCTGCTGCAGGCACTTGTTGGCGCAGCCGCCATAGGCGCGGGCCAGGCCACCGGTGCCCAGCTGAATGCCACCATACCAGCGCGTGACAACCACCATGACCTGATCACAGTCCTGGGCTTCGATGGCGGCAAGGATGGGTCGCCCGGCGGTGCCGCCGGGCTCGCCGTCGTCGCTGCTTCTGTACTGCGTGCCGATTTTCCATGCCCAGCAGTTGTGGGTGGCCTGAGGGTCGCCATGGGTTCGCAGGAAGGCCGACGCATGCTCCGGATTCTCGACGGTACCTGCGATCGCCAGAAAGCGGCTTTTGCGGATTTCCTCCTGGTATTCACTCACCGCCAGCAATGTGAATGACATCAGCGGGGAATACCTGCCGATGCCGGGATGGTAATACCGCAGCCTGTGAGAATGATATGGATCAGGTTATCCGCAGCCTGGTCGAAATCCACCCGAGTCAGCCGGGCCTTGCCTGTCACCCGGCAGATCTGGCTGGCGAAGTCTGCGTAGTGTTGCGTGCTGCTCCATAGCAGGAAGATCAGGTGCACGGGATCTACCGCGTGCATTTTCCCTTCTGCAATCCATTGTTCGAACACCGCCGCCCGGCCCTTGAACCATAATTGATAGTCTTGGCTGAAGTACTCGCTCAAGCATTGCCCGCCACTGATGATCTCCATGGCGAAGATACGGGAGGCCTGAGGATGGCGGCGAGAAAATTCCATCTTGGCGCGTATGTAACGGATGAGCGCTTCGCCCGGGTCGTCGGCGCTGGTGAGGTTGTTGAAGGTGCTGTCCCATAGCTCGATGATATTGCTCAGTACAGCGATATAAAGGCCAAGCTTGTTAGTGAAGTAATAATGCAAGTTGGCCTTGGGAAGGTTGGCCTTGGCCGCGATCGTGTTCATGCTCGTGCCTTTGAAGCCATGCCGGGCGAATTCATCCTCCGCCGCCTTGATGATCGCTTCTTCGTTCTTCTGGCGAATGCGGCTGGGCGGCTTGCCGTCGGGCTGAGCGCTGTGGGCGGGAACATGCAGGGGCATAGGTCTTCCAGGGTTACCTGTGGGGCGTTGAGCTGCGTTGATAACGCACCCACAGGCAACAGACAAGCGTTAAAGGCGCTTTTCCACCGCAGCGGCGGCACCCGCGGGATGAAGCGGCGCGATCGCTTCGCCTTGACGGGGCAAGATCAGGCTGAGCAATAGTGCGGTTACCCCGCCACTGGTGATGGCTGAGTCGAACAGGTTGCGCACCAATGCAGGCATATGGTGCAAAAGCTCGGGCTGGGCGGCGATGCCAAGGCCTACGCCGAAAGAGGTAGCGACAATCAGCATGTTGCGCCGGTCGAGGGCGTTCTGCGCAATGATCCTCACTCCCGCCGCGGCAACGCTACCGAACATCACCAAGGTGGCCCCGCCCAGCACCGGTTTTGGAATCTGCTGCAATACAGCGCCAATGGCTGGCACCAGCCCCAGGATGAAAAGAATGGCCCCGATGTACAGCCCCACGTAGCGGCTGGCGACGCCGGTAAGCTGGATCACACCATTGTTTTGCGCAAAGGTGGTATTGGGAAAGGCACTGAAGGTTGCCGCAATCATGCAGCTCACGCCGTCCCCAAGTACGCCGCCCTTGAGCCGGGCAACGTACGAGGGCCCTTGCAACGGCTGGCGTGAGAGCATGCAGTTGGCCGTAAGGTCGCCGACCGTCTCGATACTGCTGATCAGATAGATCAGAGCGATGGGCAGGAAGACCGTCCAGTCGAAAGCAAACCCGAAGCGGAACGGTATCGGCAGGGTCACCAGGGGCAAGGCAGGCAACGCATGAGGTACCAGCTTGCCGCTGAACCATGCCGCTATGCTGCCGGCTACCAGGCCGATGACGATCGCCGACAAACGTAGCCATGGTGATTCCGAGCGGCTGAGCACCACCACGATCACGAGCACCAACCCACCCAGCGCCAGGTTGCCTGGGGCGCCAAAATCGGCGGCACCGAAGCCACCACCCAGGTCGGTGATGCCGACCTTGATAAGGCTGATGCCAATCAGCGTGATGACAATGCCTGTCACCAAAGGCGTGAGCACTCGGCGCATTTGCCCTATGAAGCGGCTGAGCACTACCTGTACCAACGAGCCGAAGAAGCAGATCCCGAAGATCATCGCCAGGATGTCCTCCGGGCTACCTCCGCGCTGCTTGACCATGAAGCCTGCCGACAGGATTGCACCCAAGAACGCGAAACTGGTGCCTTGCAGGCAGATCATGCCAGCGCCTATGCCCCAAGGCCGGCGCGCCTGGATGAACGTTCCTACACCGGAAACCATCAGCGCCATGCTGATCAGGTAGGGCAAGTGCTCACCCAGCCCAAGCGTTGAGCCGATGATCAACGGCGGCGTGATGATCCCGACGAAGCTGGCGAGCACGTGCTGCAGTGCCGCAAGCATGGCTGGCAGGGGGGCGGGCCGATCCTCGAGGTTATAGAGCAGGTCCGGGTTGACCGATTCTTCAGGTGGCATGCTGCATGGCTCCAGTGCGGGCGCGCGAGTAAGCGGCCGATGAATCCATCGTTGCAAGAACCTGTCCAACTGCTCAGTTTTTTAGGTCGGGCCTTCGCGCAGCCCCAGGCAGGCCAGGGGGTTCGCGGTTTGTGCAGGAAATCTACCGGGTAGCCGCCAGCTGCTCGAGAAAGCTTTCCAGCACCAAATGTGGGCGCCGCCCCTTTCGGGTGACCCATGAAAGGCTTAAGTCGTAGAAGCGCTGTCGAGCTTTCAACGCACGTAGCCGCCCTTGCTGCACCCACGCTTCGGCGTAGTGATCCGGTAGGTAACCGATGTATCGGCCGGTGAGGATAAGGAACGCCATGCCCTCCCGGTCCGAGGCGCTGGCGCTGCAGTTCAGCACCTGGTAGTGAGCCTGGATTTCGCCGGGCAATCGAAACGTCGGCGCAATGGCTTCCTGGCTATTTAGCCGATCGTCATCGAAGGTGGTGTCGTCGGCATAAAACAAGGGGTGGCCCACCGCGCAATAGAGTGAAGAGCGCTCACTGTACAAGGGCTGGTACTCCAACCCCGGCAGCGCACTGGCTTGCGGCACTACCCCCACGTGAAGGCTGCCGTCCAGTACGCCTTGTTCCACCTGGCTGGGAGCAATCATGCGGATGTTGATTCGCACATCCGGCCCTCGCTCCTTGAGTTGCGCCAAGGCATGGGTAATACGCATATGCGGCAGCGTGACGAGGTTGTCGGTCAACCCAATGTTCAGCTCCCCACGCAAATGCTGGTGCAATCCATTCACTTCCGTGCGGAAGTTTTCCAGCGCGCCTAATAACTGCAGCGAGGACTGGTATACCTCACGCCCTTCTTCGGTCAGCGAGAAGCCTGCCCGGCCGCGCTGGCACAGCCGCAGCCCGATACGCTGCTCCAGGTCGCTCATTTGCTGGCTAATGGCGGAGCGGCCTATGCCGAGCACGTTCTCGGCCGCTGAAAACCCGCCGCATTCCACAACACTACGGAAGATCCGCAACAGTCTGATATCAAAATCGCTGACCTGCGCCAGAGGCTCTCGACGGCTCATTGTTTAGTCCCGCTCAGCCTGAAGATTGGAAAAACAAGGTTTTTCGGACTTTATCCGCGTGCGAACGTAGCCGCAATCACCAACGCACGCTGCCATCCTCAAAGAGGTCTCAGATGAACATGCCAGAGAATGCACCCGCCGGGCTGGCGAGCCAGCTCAAACTGGACGCCCACTGGATGCCGTATACGGCCAACCGTAACTTCCAGCGCGACCCTCGGATGATCGTGGCGGCGCAGGGGCGTTACCTGACCGACGACCGCGGCCGCCAGATCTACGACAGCCTCTCTGGCCTGTGGACCTGCGGTGCCGGCCATACCCGTAAGGAAATTCAGGAAGCAGTTGCCCGTCAGCTAGGCGTGCTGGACTACTCGCCTGCATTCCAGTACGGCCATCCGTTGTCGTTCCAGTTGGCCGAAAAAATCATCGACCTCACCCCCGGTGACCTCAATCATGTGTTCTTCACCAACTCGGGTTCCGAGTGCGCCGATACGGCGGTGAAGATGGTGCGTGCCTACTGGCGGCTCAAAGGCCAGGCCACCAAGACCAAGCTGATCGGCCGCGCGCGTGGCTACCATGGTGTGAACATCGCCGGTACGAGCCTGGGCGGCGTGAACGGTAACCGGAAGATGTTCGGGCAACTGATGGACGTCGATCATCTGCCTCATACCCTTCTGCCGGCCAACGCCTATACCCGCGGCTTGCCCGAGGAAGGTGGAATCGCCCTGGCTGACGACCTGCTGCGGCTGATCGAGCTGCACGACGCGTCCAACATCGGCGCGGTGATCGTGGAACCCATGGCGGGTTCGGCGGGGGTACTGCCGCCGCCCAAGGGCTACCTCAAGCGCCTGCGCGAGATCTGCGACCAGCACAACATCCTGCTTATCTTCGACGAGGTGATCACAGGTTTCGGCCGTACCGGCAGCCTGTTTGGCGCAACGACCTTCGACGTAACGCCAGATTTGATGTGCATCGCCAAGCAGCTCACCAATGGCGCTATCCCAATGGGTGCGGTGATCGCTCGCAGCGAGATCTATCAAACCTTCATGGCGCAGCCCACGCCTGAATACGCGGTGGAATTCCCGCACGGCTATACCTATTCCGCTCACCCCGTAGCGTGCGCTGCCGGTATTGCTGCCCTGGATTTGCTGCTCAAGGAAAACCTTGTGCAAAGCGCGGCCGAGCTGGCGCCGTCATTCGAAGCGGCGATCCACGGGGTTAAAGGCGCAAGGCACATTGTGGATATCCGCAACTTCGGCCTGGCCGGCGCAATCCAGCTCACCCCGCGGGATGGGGATGCCATCGTGCGGCCGTACGAAGCAGCGATGAAACTATGGCAAAAAGGCTTCTATGTTCGTTATGGCGGCGACACCCTGCAGTTCGGCCCGACCTTTAATGCTACCGCCGAAGAAATGAGCAGCCTGTTCGACGCAGTGGGCGAAGCCCTCAACCAGATCGACTGATAACGGAGCACGTAATGAGCACCATCCAACACCTGATCAATGGCGACCTGGTAAGCGCGGGTGATCGTACCGCTGACGTATTTAACCCTTCTACGGGCGAAGTCAGCGGGAAGGTACACCTGGCCGACGTGGCTACGGTCCAGCGCGCCATTGATGCTGCCAAGGCAGCATTTCCGGCCTGGCGCCGCACGCCCGCAGCCAAGCGTGCCCAAGTGATGTTCCGTTTCAAGCAACTGCTTGAGCAGAATGAAAGCAAGATCGCGCAGTTGATCAGCCAGGAACACGGCAAAACTCTGGAAGATGCCGCTGGCGAGCTCAAGCGCGGTATCGAGAACGTTGAGTTCGCATGCGCCGCACCTGAACTCTTGAAAGGTGAATACAGCCGTAACGTAGGGCCGAACATAGATGGCTGGTCCGACTTCCAGCCGCTAGGTGTAGTGGCAGGGATCACCCCGTTCAACTTTCCGGCGATGGTTCCTCTGTGGATGTATCCACTGGCCATAGTGTGCGGCAACTGCTTCATCCTCAAGCCTTCGGAGCGCGACCCCACGTCCACGCTGTATATCGCGCAACTTCTTCAGGAAGCTGGGCTGCCGGCCGGCGTGATGAGCGTGGTGCACGGCGACAAGGTCGCAGTGGATGCATTGATCGAAGCGCCTGAAGTGAAAGCGATCAGTTTCGTAGGCTCCACCCCGATCGCCGAGTACATCTATAAAGAAGGCGCTGCCCGTGGCAAGCGGGTACAGGCGCTGGGCGGGGCTAAGAACCACGCCGTGCTGATGCCCGATGCCGACCTGGATAACGCGGTCAGCGCCTTGATGGGCGCGGCATATGGCTCCTGTGGTGAGCGCTGCATGGCGATCTCCGTCGCCGTATGCGTGGGCGACCAGGTAGCCGATGCACTGGTGGCCAGGCTGGCGCCGCAGATTCAGGAGCTGAAGATTGGCGCGGGTACCAGCTGTGGGTTGGATATGGGGCCACTGGTTACCGGCCAGCATCGGGACAAGGTCCGCGGGTATGTAGATGACGGCGTTGCGGCCGGCGCGCAGCTGGTAGTGGACGGCCGTGGGTTGAGCGTCAGCGGAAACGAAAACGGCTTCTTCCTTGGTGGGTGCCTTTTCGACCGCGTAACGCCCGACATGCGTATCTATAAAGAAGAGATCTTCGGGCCGGTGTTGTGCATCGTCCGGGTAAACAGCCTGGAAGAAGCCATGCAACTGATCAACGATCACGAGTATGGCAACGGCACCTGCATCTTCACCCGTGACGGTGAAGCGGCGCGGCTGTTCTGTGATGAGATCGAAGTGGGCATGGTAGGGGTCAACGTGCCGCTCCCGGTGCCGGTGGCCTATCACAGCTTTGGCGGCTGGAAGCGCTCCTTGTTTGGAGACCTGCACGCCTACGGGCCTGATGGCGTCCGCTTCTATACCCGGCGCAAGGCAATCACCCAGCGGTGGCCGCAGCGCGCCAGCCATGAAGCTTCGCAGTTCGCGTTCCCCAGCCTTTAAACCTGTTGAAGAGGGTGTTCACACGGATGTAACAAATAAGTGTTGACGCCCTCTCGAAAGCCCTTATAATGCGCCCCACTTCCAGCGACAACGGAACGGCAAACTTCTTGAGAATCAACGAGTTAGCAGTTCGGGTAAGCGGGAAGTGGCTTCGATCTCCGGATCGGATGCGGTGAAAAAGG
>NZ_JAAMQU010000021.1 GCF_013522925.1 Pseudomonas japonica
GCCCCCTCCGCCGCCAGCGCCAGAGGAGGACCCGGACGCCCTCAAGCCGCCACCCAAGCCGGTGGAAAAAAAGGTGGAGAAGCCCAAGCCAGTGCCCAAGCCGCAGGCGGTGAAAAAGCCCGCAGCGCCGACGCCGCCCGCGCCAACCCCGGCGCCCGCCGCAGCCACGCCGCCAGCGCCGCCGGCTCCCACAACGGCCCCCGCTGCTCCCGCCGCGCCTGTACCTGCGCCTGTGAAGGAAACCGCTGCGGTGTCTGGCCTGGCAAGCCTGGGCAATCCGCCGCCGGAGTACCCCTCGTTGGCGCTACGGCGCAATTGGGAGGGCACCGTGGTGCTGCGCATTCAGGTGCTGGCCAATGGGCGTGCCGGGACGGTGGAGGTGACCCGCTCCAGTGGCAAGCCTCAACTGGACGAAGCAGCGGTCGCTGCGGTGCGCAACTGGAAGTTCATTCCAGCCAGGCGCGGGGACACGCCCATCGACGGGTTCGCCACCCAGACCATCGACTTCAAATTGCCGCAATAACTCACACATTTCAGCTGTTACGAGGTAAGCCATGAACGCATCACTGTCTGCAATGATTGTACCGGGCGTGCTTTGGGCCTTGATCCTGTTCTCCGTGCTCAGCTGGGGGCTGTTGTTGGTGAAGTCCGCCCAATACTTGCGCCTCAAGTCGCAGAACCGTCAGTTCACCAAGGCGTTCTGGACGGCGCCCGACCTGCTCACTGCCGCAGAGCACTCCAGCCAATACCCCGGCTCGCTGGCGCGCATCGCCAACAGCGGCTTCGAGGCCATGGCGGTGGATGACAGCCCGCGCACCGCTCAGCAACTGGCTCACACGATCAACCGGCAGGACCGGCTCGAACGTAACCTGCGACAGCAGATCCAGCGGGAACGTCGAGCGCTGGAAGTCGGCCAGGCCGTGCTGGCCAGTATTGGCAGCACGTCACCGTTCATTGGGTTGTTCGGAACGGTCTGGGGGATCATGGAAGCCCTGCAAAGCATCGGGGCCAGCGGCTCGGCCAGCCTGGAAACCGTCGCCGGCCCTATCGGCCATGCGCTGATCGCCACTGGGGTAGGGATCGCGGTCGCCGTGCCAGCGGTGCTCATTTACAACTTCTTCCTTCGACGTTTGAAGCTTGCCTTGGCAGACATGGACGACTTCGCCCATGACTTCGACAGCCTCGCCCAGCGCAGCGCCTTTGCCGTAACCCGCGAGCCCATCGCTCACAAGCATGCCCATGGCGTGCGGGAGGCAAGCTGACATGGCCTTCTCGACCCAGGACAGCGATGAAGTACTCAGCGAGATGAACGTCACCCCGCTGGTGGACGTGATGCTGGTGTTGCTGGTGGTGTTCATCGTTACCGCGCCGCTGATGACCAATGCCATCAAGGTGAACCTGCCCAAAACCGACGCCGTGGCGCCCGCCGAGAAAAAGGACCCGGTGGTGGTGAGCGTGGACCAGGACGGCAAGTTCTTCCTCGCCAAGGCCGAGGTTGCGCCCGAGTTGCTGGAAAAAAGCCTGCAGGACGTAAAAGCCAAGGACCCGGAGGTACGGGTGCAACTGCAGGCCGACACCAGCGTGAACTACGGCCAGGTGGCCAAGGCGATGGCTTCGATTGAGCGCTCCGGGATCACCCGCATCTCGGTGATGACCACGCGTTAAGCCTTCGGGCAACCGTAACCCAGCAGCAACCCTGTGCGAGCCTTCCGGGCCTTGCAGGGGAGCGGCTTGTTTGAAGAAAGGAAATTTCCGGGGCCGGCAAAACCTACCCGGAGCAAACAGGGCTCACAAGGCCATTTCAATCAACGTCTGAGAACAATCGGAAGTTAACATGTTGATGAGCTTTCCCGGGTTTACCCTCAAGCCTCTGGTCACCACCCTGCAACGGCATCGCATGGTGCCGGTTTACGTAATGGCCATGGGCATGGGCGGCGTTTATGCCGCTGACAGCACCGAAGAAACCAACAGCGCGCAAGCAGCGGTGATAGCGCCGGCGCCGGTGACCACCCAGCTGCAAAAGGTTGAAGTAACCGGCTCGGCCATTCGCCGGGTGGACGCCGAAACCGCTGTGCCGATCACCATCCTGCGTACCGCCGACCTGGAAAAGCAGGGCGTGACCACCACCGCCGAATTGATGCAGCGGGTAACCGGCAGCAACTCCATCAGCAACTCCTCCGGCTCCGTGGGCGCTGCAACCGGTGGCGCCAGCTTCGCTGACATGCGTGGCATCGGCGCCAACAAAACCCTGATATTGCTTAACGGCCGGCGCCTGGCGAACAACGCCATGTCTGGCACCACCTCTCAAGGCGGCGCTGTCGACCTCAACATGATCCCGTTCGCGGCCATCGACCGGGTAGAAATCCTGCGCGACGGCGCCTCGGCCCTGTATGGCACCGACGCGATCGGCGGCGTGATCAACTTCATCACCAAGAAATCCCTCACCGACGGCACGCTCACCCTCGGCGGCGAAACCCCCACCCAGGATGGCGGCGGCGGCAGCAAGGACATCAGCGGCAGCTGGGGCTACGGTGACCTGGAGCAGGACCGGTTCAACGTGATGGGCGTGTTCAACTACCGTACGCAACAGAACCTGGACGCCAATGACCGGGGCTTCGACAAGGACTACGTGCCCGGCCGTGGCCTGGACAACACTTCTGGCACCTCTTTCCCTGCCAACTACAGCCAGAACGGCAATGCCACCAACCCCCTGGCGCCAGCGTGCAGTGGCGCCAACCAGATCGCCAGCGACGGCGTCTGCCGCTACAGCACGCGCAATTCCATCGACCTGCTGCCGCAAACCGAAGCCACGTCCTTCTTTGGCAAGGCCACAGGCAAACTGGCAGACGACCATAACGTGACCCTGGATTACTTCTGGTCGCGCAATAACAACAGCACCAGCGTGGCGCCCGCGCCCTTGACCGGCCTTAGCTTGTCACCTACTTCGCCCTATTACCCGGGCAACGGCATCACACCCGCGCCAACGGACTTCGCCCTGGACCCCACTCAGCCGGTGGATGTGAACTGGCGCGAGACCGCAGCCGGGGACCGCGAATCGAAGGACCAGAACACCAGCCAGCGCTTCCAGCTGACCTTCGACGGCACGGTGGCGGGTTGGGACTATAACGTGGGCGCTGGTTACAACCAGAACCAGGTGTACAACAAGGTCACCAACGGCTACGTGAGCGACTCGGCCATGATTGCCGGCCTGGACAGCGGGCTGCTCAACCCCTTCGGCCCTCAAAGCGACGCCGGCCAGGCGTACATCGACGCCAATACCTACCACGGGACCTATGCGGTTTCCACGGGGCGCGTGTCATCCATGGACGGCAAGCTCACCCGGGAAATCGGCGACTGGTTCGGCGCGGGCCCTGTCGGGCTGGCGTTGGGCGGTGAATACCGCAAGGAGAAATTCCACGAAACGGTGGAAGACTTCGCAGGCGACCTTTCCAGCCTTGGCGTAGACCCGAACAGCTCGGTGTCGGGCGATCGCAGCATCAGCGCCGAATATGCCGAAATCAACGTACCGGTGTTCGACAGCCTGGAATTGTCCGCAGCGGTGCGGCACGACAAGTACAGCGACTTTGGCAGCACCACCAACCCGAAGTACTCGTTCCGCTTCCAGCCTTTCAAGGAGCTGGTGATGCGCGGCGCCTACAGCGAGGGCTTCCGCGCGCCGTCGCTGTATGAGCTGAACAACCCTACCTACACCACTTTCACCCAAGGTAACTACAACGACCCTCGCCTGTGCACGGGCGGTACGCTGCAACCGGGTGGCAACGGTGGCCGCGACTGCAATCAGCAGTTTCTCAACAACACGGGGGGCAACCAGGACCTTAAACCGGAAACCGCCCGTAACGTCACCGCAGGCTTCGTGTATCAACCGGTGCGCAATCTCTCGATGGGCCTGGACTTCTGGTGGATCAAGATCGCCGGGCAGATCGAAGAGTTTCCCGAGTCCGAAGTGTTCGCGCATCCCGAACTGTACGGCGATCGCATCGTACGGGCGGCGGATGGCTCTATCGACCACATCATCACGGGCCTGGCCAACCTGGGTAACGTGAAAACCAGCGGTGTGGACGTGAGCCTGAATTACCGCTTCCCGGCCACCCCGTTCGGCCAGTTTGGCGTGGACCTGCAAGGCACCTACGTCAGCCGCTACGACTACCAGCAAACGATCGATGGCGCCTACATCGACCGGGTGGGCGACTTCCAGGGCTACGGCGTGGCGGCCCGCTGGAAACACAACATCACCGGCTCCTGGACCTACGGGCCGGCGCGCGCTTCGATCACCAACCGCTACACCTCGGGCTACAACGACTACGACCGCACCACCAATGACCATGTGGCCTCGTACATGCTCTGGGACCTGGCCGCAGGCTACACCTTCGCCAAAACCCTGGACGTGGACGTGGGGGTGAAAAACATCCTCGACCGCGACCCGCCGTTCTCCAACCAGAACTACACGTTCCAGAGCGGCTACGACCCACGCTACACCGACCCGCTGGGCCGCACGCTGTTCGCCCGCGCGACCTACCACTTCTGAAGCACCTCGGCGGGCTGCGCTCCGGCCCGCTCGATTGCCTGTATTCGGCATCCCTGGCCAGGCGGCCAGGTTTTTTTCAGGCGCTATGTGTGTGCGTTCGAGGACGTCCGGTTATGCAACTGCACTTTGTTTTGCCGCGCTGGCTGTTGTTGGCAGCCGCGCTGTACCTGCACGTGTCGGGCGCCCAGGCGATGCCCGTGACAGCCATGACGGTGTATGGCGAGCCGCCTAAATACCCGCCCGGTTTTCAGCACTTCGACTACGTGAACCCACAGGCCCCCAAAGGCGGCTCGCTGAGCCGCTCCGCCGAGGAGATCGCTCAATTCAATTACATCATGCCCACCAACGACCAGGGCACCGCAGTCAGCCAGGTGGACACTTGGCTGTATTCACCCTTGGCCTACCGCTCCCTGGACGAGCCTTACACGGTGTATGGGTTGGTTGCCGAAAAGATGGAGCAGGATCCTGCGGGTATGTGGGTGCGCTTCTATCTGGACCCGCGTGCGCGGTTCCATGACGGCACGCCCGTTACCGCCCAGGACGTGGCGTATACCTTCAATCAGCTGATCACCAAGGCCAGCCTCAGCTATCGCCTGCTCTATGGCGATGTGGCCGACGTGGTGGTAGAGGGGCCGCGGCAGGTGCGCTTCAACTTCAAAAGCAACCTCAACCGCACCTTGCCGCTGGACCTGGCATCCATGCGAGTTTTGCCGGAACACTACTGGAAAGACCACGATTTTGCCGGCGGTGGCGGCTTCACTCCGCCGCTGGGCAGTGGCCCTTATCGCATCAGCCGGGTAGACCCGGGCCGCAGCATTACCTTCGAGCGGGTCAAGGATTGGTGGGCCAAAGACCTGCCCGTGAGCCGTGGGATGTACAACTTCGACACCCTGACCGTGAATTTTTATGCTGACACCGAAGTGGCGCGCCAGCTGCTTCAAGCCCAGGCGTTCGATTACAACCGCGAGTTTTCTTCCAGTGGCTACGTGGTGGGCTATGAAAGCCCTGCACTCGCAGACGGCCGCCTGCAACGGGCTATCCTGGCCAAGCTCCGGCCGGTGGCCGCGCAGGGCTTTGTGTTCAACCTGCAACGGCCGATCTTCCAGGACAGGCGGGTGCGCGAAGCCCTGACACTACTGTGGGATTTCGACTGGGCGAACCAGCACATGATGCGCGGCTTCTACCGGCGCCAGAGCAGCTACTTCCCCAAGAGTGAAATGGCGGCCACGCAATTGCCCGACGCCCAGGAGCTGGCGATCCTTGAACCACTGCGGGGGAAGATCCCCGACGAGGTGTTCACCCAGGTGTACCAGTCGCCTGCCACCGATGGCAGCGGGTACATCCGCGACAAACAGCTGCAAGCGCTCAAATTGCTCGCCGAGGCGGGCTGGCACCCGGATCACAATCGCCTGGTGAACGCCCAGGGCGAACAACTGAAGTTCACCTTCCTGGACGGGCAGGGCGGCTTCGACCGGCTGGTGTTGCCCATGAAGCGCACCTTGGCGCAGATCGGCATCGAGCTGGAAATGCGCCGCATCGACGGCGCGCAGTACAACAACCTGATGAATGCCCGCAACTACGACATGATCGTGGTGACTTTCCCGCGCAGCGGCGACCCGATCATTTCTCCCGGTCGCGAGCTCTACAACCTCTACGGCTCGGCCAGCGCAACCCAACCCGGAAGCTCCAATTTCATGGTGTTGAAGGACCCCGCCGTGGACGCGCTGATCGACGGCCTGGTCAGCGCCACCAGCCGCAGCGACATGGTGCATCACGCCCGTGCCCTCGATCGGGTGCTGCAGTGGGGCTATTACGCCATCCAGAACTACTACAGCGAAGGCACCCCGGTGGCGTACCTCAACCGGTTCGGCATGCCTGCCACGCCGCCTGCCTACGACGTGGGGCTGGACACCTGGTGGCAAGTGAGCGCTACCCCGCTGACCACCTTGCAAATGAGCGCCCTGGCGCACAACTCGGAGGGGCACTGACATGCCGCAGTACATCTTGCGTCGCCTGTTGCTCATCATTCCTACGCTGCTGTGCATCCTGGTCGTGAACTTTGTGATCGTCCAGGCCGCGCCCGGCGGGCCGGTGGATCAAGCCATCGCTCGCCTGCAGGGCGCCAGCAAGCAAGGCGTGGGCGGCGGTGGCGGCGAAATGGCCGGGGGAGGGGGCAGCCGCTCCAGCCAGGGCCTGGACCCCGCCCTGATCGAAGAAATCAAACGGCACTATGGTTTCGACAAGCCTATGCACGAGCGCCTGTGGCTGATGATCGAGCATTACGCCCGCCTGGATTTCGGCAACAGCTTCTTTCGTGGCGCGCCGGTGACCGAACTGATCGCGCAAAAGCTCCCCACCACGATATCGCTGGGCGTATGGGCCACGTTGATCACCTACCTGGTGTCGATCCCGCTTGGCATTCGCAAGGCGGTTCATCACGGCAGCCGGTTCGACGTATGGACAAGCACGGCGATCATCATCGGCTATGCCATGCCGGCGTTTTTGTTCGCCATCCTGCTGATCGTGGTGTTCGCCGGCGGCAGTTACCTGAGCTGGTTTCCCGTGCAAGGGCTGGTGTCCGAGGGCTTCGATCAGTTGCCCTTCACCGGCAAGGTGCTGGATTACCTCTGGCACTTGGTACTGCCCGTAGGGGCATTGGTGATCGGTGGTTTCGCCACGCTCACCATCATGACCAAGAACAGCTTCCTCAACGAAATCAGCCGGCAGTACGTGACTACCGCCAGGGCCAAGGGGCTTACTGAACGGCGCACGCTTTATGGCCACGTGTTTCGCAATGCCATGTTGCTGGTGCTGGCAGGCATCCCGCAGGCGCTGATCGACGTGTTTTTTGCGGGCTCGTTGCTGATCGAAACGCTGTTCAACCTCGACGGCCTGGGGCGCATGAGCTACGACGCAGCCGTGTCCCGGGACTACCCCGTGGTGTTCGGCACGCTGTTCCTGTTCACCCTGTTCGGGCTGCTGATCAAGCTGGTGGGCGACCTTTGCTACACGCTGGTGGACCCCCGTATCGACTTTGCCCGGAGGGCCGCCTGATGTTCTCGCTTTCCCCCTTGGGTAAACGCCGCCTTCAGGCGTTCAAGGCCAACCGCCGGGGCTGGTGGTCGCTTTGGCTGTTCCTGGGCCTGTTGCTGCTGTGCCTGTGCGCGGAGTTGCTGGCTAACGACAAGCCGTTGCTGGTGAGCTACGAGGGGCAATGGTACATGCCCTTTCTTCATACCTACCAAGAGACCGATTTTGGCGGCGAACTGCCATTCGAGCCGGATTACACCAGCCAGTACGTGCGCCAACTGATTGCCAGCAAACACGGCTGGATGCTGTTTCCGCCCATCCCGTTCGGGCCCGAATCGGTGAACTGGGACCTCACCGCGCCTTCGCCCAGCCCGCCCAGCGCACAGAACTGGCTGGGCACCGACGACCAGGCGCGGGATGTGCTGGCCCGCGCCTTGTATGGCGCGCGGGTGTCGATCCTCTTTGCATTGTTGTTGACCTTTATCAGCACAGTGATCGGCGTGTTCGCCGGTGCGATCCAGGGGTACTACGGCGGGGTGGTGGACCTTGTCGGGCAGCGGCTACAGGAAATCTGGGCGGGCCTGCCGGTGCTGTACCTGTTGATCATCCTGTCCGGGTTTGTGGTCCCCAGTTTCTGGTGGCTGCTGGGGATCATGGCGTTGTTCTCCTGGCTCGGCCTGGTAGACGTAGTGCGGGCGGAGTTTCTGCGTGGGCGCAACCTGGAATACGTGAAAGCCGCCCGGGCGCTGGGTTTGACCGATGGCGCGCTGATGCGCCGGCACATCCTGCCTAACGCCATGACCAGCACCTTGACGTACCTGCCGTTTATTGTGACTGGCGCCATTTCTACGCTCACCGCGCTGGATTTCCTCGGCTTCGGCATGCCAGCGGGCACGGCGTCGCTGGGGGAGTTGGTGGGCGAAGCCAAGCAGAACCTGCAGGCACCCTGGCTGGGCCTTACAGCGTTTTGCGTATTGGCGCTGATTTTGTCCCTGCTGGTGTTCATCGGCGAAGCCTGCCGCGACGCGTTCGACCCAAGGAGCTGACATGCACGACAACCTGATCGAAATCCGGAATCTGCGCGTCGCGTTCGGGGAGCGCGAGGTGGTACACGGTGTAAGCCTCGACATCCGCCGGGGGGAGTGCCTGGCATTGGTGGGCGAATCCGGCTCGGGCAAGTCGGTGATGGCTCACTCGATCCTGCGGCTGCTGCCTGCGGCGAAGGTGTGTACCCAGGGCTGTGTTCATTTCAACGGCGAGGACCTGGTAGCGGCGAGCGAGGGGCGCTTGCGCGAATTGCGCGGCAACCGTATCGCGATGATCTTCCAGGAGCCGATGACGTCCCTCAACCCGCTGCATACGGTGGAAAGGCAGATTGGTGAAGTGCTGGCCGTACATAAGGGGCTGGGTGGCACTGAGGCGCGAAACAGGGTCCTTGAGCTGCTTGAACTGGTGGGTATCCGCGATCCCGCCAAGCGCTTGAAGGCATATCCGCATCAGCTGTCGGGCGGCCAACGGCAGCGGGTGATGATTGCCATGGCCCTGGCCAACGAGCCGGACCTGTTGATTGCCGATGAGCCCACCACCGCCCTGGACGTGACTGTGCAACAGCGCATTCTCGAACTGCTGCGCGATCTGCAGGCGCGCCTGGGCATGTCCTTGCTGTTGATCAGCCACGACTTGAACCTGGTACGGCGGGTTGCCCAGCGGGTATGCGTGATGCGCGGTGGGGAGATCGTGGAACAGGCCGCTACCGACGATCTGTTCGCTCAGCCCAGGCACCCTTACAGCCGCATGCTGATCGAGGCCGAGCCCGATGGCCGACCGGTGCCGGTGCTGTTCGACCACTACCTGCTCACCGTCGACGAGCTACGGGTATGGTTCCCATTGCCAAAGCCGTTGTTCAGCCGGGAGCGCTCATACATCAAGGCGGTGGACGGTGTGAGCTTTTCCCTGCTCAAGGGTAAAACCCTGGGCATTGTGGGCGAGTCCGGTTCGGGCAAGTCCACGCTTGGCCAGGCGATCCTGCAACTGGTGGAATGTGAGGGCAGCGTGCGCTTCGGCAACGTTCAGCTCACGCTGCAAAACCCTGCTGCCATGCGCCGATTCAGGCGGCAGATGCAGGTGGTGTTTCAAGACCCGTTCGGTAGCCTCAGCCCGCGCATGTCGGTGGAACAGATTATCGCCGAAGGCCTGCTTACCCATGGCATCGGCACCCCCCTCGAGCAGGAGGCCGCAGTAATCCGGGTGCTGGGTGAAGTGGGGCTGGACCCTGAAACTCGCCATCGCTACCCCCATGAGTTTTCCGGGGGCCAGCGCCAGCGCATCGCGATCGCCCGGGCATTGGTGCTCGAGCCCAGCCTGATCCTGCTCGACGAGCCCACCTCCGCCCTGGATCGCACGGTGCAGAAGCAGATCGTGGAGCTACTCAGGTCGTTGCAGCTGCGCCACGGGCTGACGTACCTGTTCATCAGCCATGACCTGGCGGTGGTACGTGCCCTGGCCCATGAGCTGATCGTGATCCGTGAAGGCAAGGTGGTAGAGCAGGGCCCGGCGCGGCGGATCTTCGCCGCGCCGGAACACCCCTATACCCGGGAGCTGATTGCGGCCTCCGGGTTGGGCGAGCAGCCTGCCGAACACGGGTCGCGGCCAAGGCCGGCTGCTACGGATTGCCTGGCGCCTCCGTAGCGGCCCATTCAGATCCGGCCTTAAAACAACTCGAACCGAGCCTGCTTCACGTCTTGCGAGTCGAGGCCGATCTGCACATCGAAGTCGCCTGGCTCGGCGGCGTACTGAAGTTGGGTGTTGTAGAACTTCAGGTCGTCTTCGCGGAGCTCGAAGGTAACTTCCTTGCGCTCGCCGGCCTTGAGGAACACTTTCTCGAAGTTCTTCAGCTCCTTGATCGGCCGGGCCATGGAGGCCACAACGTCATGGAGGTACAGCTGCACCACCGTTTCGCCGTCGCGCTTGCCGGTGTTGCGCACGGTTACGCTGGCCTTGAGGGTTTCGCCACGCTTGAGCCGGTTGGCGGAAAGGTGAACGTCGGACACATCGAAGGTGGTGTAGCTCAGGCCGTAGCCGAAGGGGAACAGCGGGCTGGTGTCTTCATCGAAGTACTGCGAGGTGTAGTTGCCTGCCTTGCCGGGAATGAACGGCCGGCCAATGGTCAGGTGGCTGTAGTACATCGGCACCTGGCCCACCGAGCGCGGGAAGGTTACCGGCAGCTTGCCCGACGGGTTGTAGTCGCCAAACAGCACGTCGGCGATGGCATGGCCGCCTTCGGTGCCGCTGAACCAGGTTTCGAGCATGGCGTCGGCTTGCTGGGTTTCCTGCACCAGGGACAGTGGCCGGCCATTCATCAATACCAGCACCAGCGGCTTGCCCGTCGCGCGCAGCGCGGTGAGCAGGGCCCGTTGTGGTGCCGGAATTTCCAACGTAGTGCGGCTGGCGGATTCGTGGGACATGCCACGGGATTCGCCCACCGCCGCCACGATCACATCGGCGCCAGCGGCCGCCTTGAGGGCTTCGTCGATCATGGTTTGAGCCGAGCGTGGGTCTACGTCCACTTCGGTACGGTCGAAGATGATGCGGTTGAGAAACGCCAGGCTGTTGCGGTCGTTGGTGACGTTCGCACCCTTGGCATACATCACCTGCGCCTGATTGCCCACGGCATCACGAATCCCTTGCAGCAGGGTAATGGACTGCTTCGGCTGCCCCGCCGCCGACCAGCTACCCATCATGTCGATCGGCGCATCGGCCAGTGGACCGACCACGGCGATGGTGCCGGCCTTCTTCAGTGGCAGCGTGTCGCGAGCATTCTTGAGCAGCACCATGGAGCGACGGGCCACCGAACGGGCTTCCTCGCGGTGCAGGCGGCTTTCGGCGTTGGTATCGGCCGGGTCCTCTTCCGCCTTGCCTAGGCGGCGGTACGGGTCGGCGAACAAGCCCATGTCGTACTTGGCCGAGAGCACTTCGCGCACTGCATTATCAATCTCGGCTTCCGGCACCTCGCCGGTTTTCACCAGGCCGGGCAGTTCCTGGCCGTACACCATGTCGTTCATGCTCAGGTCGATGCCAGCACGGATCGCCAGCTTCGCCGCCTCGCGGCCATCCCGCGCCACGCCATGCTTGACCAGTTCGATGATCGCGCCGTGGTCGCTCACCGTCAGGCCCTTGAAACCCCAGTCCTTGCGCAGCAGGTCTTGCATCAGCCAGGTATTGGACGTGGCCGGTACGCCATTGATGGAGTTGAGCGCGACCATCACCCCGCCTGCTCCCGCATCCAGCGCGGCGCGGTAGGGCGGCAGGTAATCCTGGTACATGCGGGTGGGGCTCATGTCCACGGTATTGTAGTCGCGCCCACCTTCCACACCGCCGTACAGGGCGAAATGCTTCACTGCCGCCATGATGCTGTCCGGGGCGCTGACGTCCTTGCCCTGGTAACCCTCTACCATCACCTTGGCGATGCGCGACACCAGGTAGGTATCCTCGCCAAAGCCTTCGCTGCTGCGGCCCCAGCGCGGGTCGCGGGAAATGTCCACCATCGGCCCGAAGGTCATGTCCAGGCTGTCCGCCGCCGCTTCGCGCGCAGAGGTGCGCGCGCTCACGCCAATGGCGTCCATGTCCCAGCTGGAAGCCAGGCCCAGGCTGATGGGGAAAATGGTGCGCTGCCCGTGGATCACGTCGTAGGCAAAGAACATCGGGATCTTCAGCCGGCTGTTCATGGCCGCGTCCTGCATGGGGCGGTTTTCAGGCCGGGTCACCGAATTGAAGGTGCCACCGATGCGGCCCGCGGCGATCTCCTTGCGGATCTGCTCGTGGGTCATTTCCGGGCCAATGCTGATCAAGCGCAACTGGCCGATCTTTTCGTCCAGCGTCATGCGCTTGATCAGGTCGGTGATGAATGCGTCCTTGGTGGCGCTATCCGTGCCGGTGCTGGCGGCAAGGATCGGAGGGCAGGCCAAGGCAGCGGCCAGGCCAAGCAGATACAGCTTCTTCATGAAATCATTCCTGGGCGGGGCCCTGCAGGGGGCGGCGAACACGCGTCGCCAAAGGTAGGCGGTAAAACCGTGACTGTTGTTTGAGCACCGTTGTAACTCATCGTTGCCGGGCGATCCAGTCAGCGCACCGGCTGGCGAGCGTTTTTCCGCTTTTTGCCTGTGTGCCTTAGAATGGCCGCCCGCCGTTTTCTCGAGATTCGCTTGATGCCTGCCGTGCCCGCTTCGCCTCTGCCCACCGACGACCCACGGGCCGCTTTCCTCGACCATTTGCGCCTGGCGCTGAATGAAGGCCGCTGGGTAAAGTTGGTATTGGCGCGTCATGTGGGAGCGGAAGCGGAGCTGGAGCGCATTACGGTCAAGCCGCTTACGGTCAAGGGGCAGCCTCGGCTGGGCTTTGTGCTGCGCTACCGTACCCGCGATATCACCCGCCATCATGCGGTGGAAGAAGGCCTGGCCGAGATCGCAGCGGCACTGCCGGAGCAGTTCCGCAACGCGCACCTGCAAACCACGGATGAAACCGTGCAGCTCGAATTCGGCAAGAAGGGCAAGGCCCGCCTGCACCGTGCCAAGGCCCAGCAACCGCAGCCAGCGGCCAGCGCCGAGCATGACCGCGCCAAGCAACGCTGGTTGGAGCTCGACCGGCCTTTCCTGGCCGCGCTGGGCGTCACTGACCGCCACGGCGCATTGGTGCCGGCGATGTCGCGCAAGTGGAAGCAGATCAACAAGTTCATCGAGGTGTTCGCTCATGCGTTCACCCAGGCCGGGCTGGCAGCGGAGGCGCCCGTGCGGGTGGCGGACTTCGGTTCGGGCAAGGGTTACCTTACCTTCGCTATCCATGACTACCTGCGCCACGGGCTGGGCCGGGAGGCCTCGGTTACCGGCGTGGAGCTTCGGCAGGACATGGTCGACCTGTGCAACCAGGCGGCGGCCGAGCTGGATCACCCCGGGCTCACGTTCGAACATGGCGATGTGCGCACCGTGGTGCCGGCCCGCATCGATGTGATGATTGCCCTGCATGCCTGCGATGTGGCCACCGACTATGCCATTCACACGGGCATTCGCAGCCAGGCGGCGATCATCATGTGTTCGCCGTGCTGCCACAAGGAACTGCGGCCGCAAATGCACAGCCCCGAGCCCCTGGGCCCGATGCTGCAGTTCGGCTTGCACATGGGCCAGCAGGCCGAAATGCTGACCGATGGTCTGCGTGCCCTGTACCTGGAAGCCTGCGGCTATGAGACCAAGGTGTTCGAGTTCGTGTCGCTGGAACACACCAGCAAGAACAAGATGATCCTGGCGGTGAAGCGCTCGGCGCCTGTGGACGTAGCCTCGCGCCTGGCACGCATTCAGGCGCTCAAGGCGTTCTACGGCGTGAGCGAACACTGCCTGGAACGCCTGCTGCAGGCCGATGGCTTGCTGCCTTCGAACTAACGCCGCGCCCGGGGCTTTTCCTGGGGGATGTTCAGCGAAGGGGCACCCAGCGGGTGGCTGGTGGCGTCGAAGAACTCCAGTGCCATGCGGTCACCGAGCAGCTGCTGGTAGTGCTGCTTCTGGCTCAGAATCCAGGGTTCACTGAGCGGGAAGATCGCCACCGCCATTTGCTCGACAGGGGCTGCGCGCAGGGCCGCCAGCAAGTGAGCGTCCTGCCGGTTGAGTTGATGGCCGAACAGGCACATCGGGCCTTGATGGCTCGCCAGCGATGCCAGGCAATGGGTGAGGTAATCCGAGCCTCGAATACCGCGCAGTTTGTCCGCGCTGGTGCCCTCGTTGACGAACAACGGCACATCGCCGGGCGTATTGATCGCAAAGCCATCGAGCAACTCACTGCCCGCAGCCACACGTCGGCGGGTGGCGCCGTCGCGGTCTTTGAGCAGGTGCAGCCCACCGTGCAGGTAGAACAGTTGGTGATCCCCGGTTGCGGGCCTGCGCGGATCGAACCCTGCATCCACGTCCAAGCCGTCGTCGAAACCTTCTGGCGCCTCCCATACAGCCCAATGGCAGAGCAGGTCGTAGTTGCCGGAATAGATGCGACTGTACCCTCGCAAAGCCTCATTCAGAGCGCTACGGGTAGTGGCCGGCAACAGCCGCCAGGGCAGGTGCACGCTGCGCATCGCGTGGATAAGCGCTTCCTTGATCGCGTAATAGCGGTTCAGCGGCCCGGAGGCGCCGATCGCCAGCGCCGCGTTCACCCGGGTGGTGGTGTTCAGGGCACTGAGCGCTTGCTCGAAGCTTTCGCTACCCATCGCCTTGAACAGCGCCTGATCGGTCTGGCCCAAGGGGCGGTTGCGCACTTTCTGCGCCAGTTCAAATAGTGAATCGTAGGCAAAGCCTCGCCAGATTGCCCGGCTGGCCCCGTTGCCCAGCAGCAAGCCGGTGCAGTGCGAAGCCAGGCGGGTGTCTTTCCAGGCGGGGAGGGCGGCGGTGATGTCGTTTCGTTCCATAGGTGCAGCAATTCGGTTACCAAGGCTGGCGCGACTGTATCACGTTGCTGTCTGCGTTCATGGTTTTGGCCATGTCGCGGGCCCATCCGTCGTCAGGGTACGTATTGGTGTTTGACGATTTTAGTTATCTGTTGGTACAGTGAATCGTCAATCAGGAAATGCTGGAGGTGCCTTGTGGACTCGCACAGACCTATGAACGCTGTCGTTGATACCCTTGCCGCTGCCATGGAGAGAGTTCCGGATGCCGCAGGGGCGCCGGTGCGCATGTTGAAAATCCTGACCAGTGTGTTCGAGCGATGGTCCGAGGAAAAAAACAACGAAAGCCTGGGTGCTCTTACAGATGCCGAGCTCTTGCAAAAACTCGCGGTCAGTGGAGCTATTGCCGGAGCGCTGAGCACCCGGGAGACTCGGAAGCAAGCTCGAAGGGTTGCCGCTAAAATCGAGTTTTTTGAACAACTCAAAGAGTTTGGTGGTGTTTTAAAAACCCAAGATGTCTCTAAAATCCTGAGCACTACCCGGCAGACAGTTAATAATCATGTCAGGAAAGGCACGCTGATAGCGATACAGGAAGGCAACGATTACTTGTACCCCGCATTTCAGTTTATCGGTGAAAAGAAACTGGCTAATCTTGAAGAGGTGCTGGGTTTGCTGAAGAGTGTGAGCGCCGAGGCGCAATGTACTTTCTTCCTGAACCCCATCGCTTTTACTGATGGAAAGTTGGAACTACCCTACGTTATCTTGAAAAATGGAGCCAGTGAGAAGCAGTTGGACGTTATTAAACGCGAAGCCGCGCTTTTCATGACTTCAACGCCGGCCTAGAAAACAGCGCACCCAGGGGCGGGGCGCTGTGTGAGTAGTAAGCGAGCTCAGGAGCCAAGCACCTTGTAGCCGAGGATCTCGGTCATGATCTCCTCCGCATCCATACTGTCGCCCTCAAAACCCTCCGGAAGTTCTCCTGTGTATTCGAACTCCGAAAGCTTTGTCATCTCAATGGTCTTCACTGTTGTAGCCTCACCTGGCTTGGTCCACAGCGCGTAACAGCTGTGTCCGTCCGGATGGTGGCGCGACTCGTAAGCAATGCCGTCAAATGGATTGCCCGGCAACCTTGCCACCGCCCCGACAATTTCCTGGGTCAGGGTATAGTCAGGGCCGGAGACCTCATCCACGGTTCGGGCCAGCTTGGACAGGCAAAGCTTCAGATCCAGGAGTTTCAAGTCCCGGCTCATCTCAACCACGCACATGTCTCGTGATTCGAGGTCTGTGGCGTTGAGGAAGATGCCTATCCCTTTTAGGTCCGCTGGCCGGAGCCCTCCAAAGGTCTCGGCAAGTGCTCCGCTGGGGTGTTGAGCTCCGTACCAGATCCCGATTTCTTTCTTTCGATCATTGTATCTACCTAGTTGTTCAGGCTTTTCAGGGGAGCCGTAATACTCGGCATTTTCATGCCCGGCGCTCTGAACCCTGTAGGAAAGTGAACCTCGCTTAACTATCTTTTTGGTGAGTTTCCCAAGCGAGTGCAGCTTTTGAACCAGTTGCAGGGTGGTCTTAATGTCGTCTGCACCCACTTTTTGCTACTCCATTAAAGAAAGATTTTGTCATAAGTTCACCGTCTTGGTTGTTTGCGAAAAAGAACAGTGGAGCACCAGTGGGGTCGACGGTCCGCCGAACGCTAGTGGACTTTAACAGAGAAAATTAGAAGTGCAAAAAGTGCAGGGAGTGTTATAGGGATCTTTTAATCAAGGTAAAGGGGCGATCTCAATGTGTAAATATGTTCAGGAATGTTTGCCCTATTCATTGCTCTCATTGGCTGGCGGGGTGTATGCAGCTATGCTGCGTGCAACCTTCAACTGTGGAAAAGGGGAAGCCTGTGAAGAGGGTCGCAATGCACCAGTGGACCACTGCAGTGTTATGCCTGGCGCTCGCCGCGCCGTCGGCGTTTGCCGCAGCGCCGTCGCCCGAGGCGTTGGCTAAAAAGGCGGGTATTGCCTGGCCTGCCGTGATCGCTCATCGCGGCGCCAGCTATGACGCGCCAGAATCTACCCGGCCGGCTTATCTGGCTGCCAGGGACCTGGGCGCGGATTACCTGGAAATGGACCTGCAACGTACCAGCGATGGCCAGCTTGTGGCGTTCCACGACGATACCTTGCTGCGCACCACCGACGTGGCGGCGCGTTTTCCGGAGCGCCGCGAGCGGCCCATCAGCGCCTTCACCCTTTCCGAATTACGCGAGCTGGATGCCGGCAGCTGGTTCAACGTGGCCTACCCCGAGCGTGGGCGAGCGGGATTTGCAGGGGCCAAGGTGATGACCCTCGATGAAATCATCGACATCGCCGATGCAGACCCCAACCACCGCACGGGGCTGTATATCGAAACCAAGGTGCCCAATCTTTACCCGGGGATCGAGGCAGACCTCAAGGCCAAACTCATCTCGCGTGGCTGGCTTACGCCTGCCGGTGACGTTGCGCCTGGCCATCGCGTAGTGCTGCAAACCTTCGAAAAAGCCAGCCTGGAACTGCTGGCCAAGGAAATGCCAAAGGTACCCAAGGTGCTGTTGTTGTGGGTAGGCGAGGGGAGTATCGAACCTGAATCCAAGGTGGCCTTCGCCGACTCCGGGATGAAGGATAAAGCGGCGTACTACGCCAGCCAGCGCCCGGCCAGCAAGGAAGAGTTCGCCAAGTGGGTGGATTTCGCCAAGGCACAGGGCGCGGTGGCCACGGGCCCTTCCGCCGCGCTCACACATGGCGGCGACCAAAGCTACATGGACCTGGTGCAGCCCTGGATGAACAAGCTCACCCATGCCAAAGGGCTACTGGTGCACGTGTACACCGTGGACGACCCGGTGGACTTCGAAAAGGTGAAAAAAGCGGGCGTGGACGGTGTGTTCACCAACCGAGCCGCCGAGCTGTTGAAGTTCGATGGCCGCCCGGCTGACCGCTCGGTGCAGGACATCCTAGCCGCCGAAGGTTACTGACCCGAGATGCCGTGCAGTTCGGCGATCCAGCGGCCGAGCGGCTCGGCATTGCGTTCGAGGGTATCGAGGGCATCCCGCACGCTTCCCGCGGTGGCGGCATCGTCACCGCGTACCTCGATCCACAGCGCCAGTTCCTCGATTGCCGCAGCCAGCGCGACCTGATTCTCGTAGATTTTCTCCAGTGCGTGATGCAGCGAATCCGGCATGCTCATTACTCCTTCGGCCTCGAAGTACAGACTCCCCGCGCGCAGGTTGGTGCCGTCGGCCTCCAGCAGTACGCCTGCCACTCCAAGGGAACCGATCGCCCTGTGGTGTACCTCTAAGGGAAACAAGCCTTTGCAATAACACTGGAGAACACCCATGCAGGTACAGGTCAACAGCAACCAGGTCACCGCCGGCGTAGGTCTGCATGATTGGGTAGGCAGTACGGTTGAAGACGCCCTGGAACGGTTCGACGATTTCCTGACCCGAGTGGAAATCCACGTCAGCGACGAAAACGCCGACAAGGCGGGTGCGCAGGACAAGCGCTGCCAGATTGAAGCCCGGCCCAAGGGGCACTCGCCTATCTCCGTTACCCACAAGGCCGAAGCACTCGACCAGGCAGTACAAGGCGCAGCCGACAAGATGTGCCACGCACTGGAACACCTGATGGGCCGCCTGGACGAGCCCGTGCTGTCCACCGGCCAAATCACCGCACCCGAAGTGCAGGAAGATTCCTCGGCAGAAGTGGACGCGATGCTGGAAGATGAATTCCTCGCCAAGCTTGAGGCGGCTGGGAAGGAGTAACCGCGTTTATAGCGATCAGAAATGTTTTGCATGAAGAAGCCGGGCATTCGCCCGGCTTTCTTAATATGCGAAGACCGGGAACTTGAGCCCTTATTCGCGAGCTCCGCCTGCGGCTTCGCTTGCTCCCACAGGGGCCAGTGCAGTCCGTTCAATTTGTGGGAAGCGGGCGTAAGCTCGCGAATGGCGACAATAGCCACTACGCAAGCTTCGTGAGATGCAGTCAGCTTAAAAACAAATGTCATGGGTCGAAATGACCGCAACGATCGGAAGGAAAATAAGGAAGGGAAAATCTGGAGCGGGTGGAGGGAATCGAACCCTCACCTAGAGCTTGGGAAGCTACCGTTCTACCACTAAACTACACCCGCTTGAGGCTGTACTTTTTACCAGAAAGCCTTCGAAAAAAGAACTTCTTTTTTGCCCGCGCGGCGAAACGGCCCGCACGGCCCCTCCCGGGGCGGGCACTTGGGCGTGTTTCAAAGGCGGGGCGGCTGGCTAAAGCGCCAGTACTCGGCCTTCCGGTTGGGCGTAGCTGCTCTGGCGTTGCGGCCTGGCGCACAGGAAATCCAGGAGCGCGGTGCGGGTCGCTTCGCAGGCATGCTTGTGTTCCATATCAAGGAAATGCCCCGCACCGGTGATCGCGCGGAAGCTGCAGCGCGGCACGTGATCAGCGAACAGCCTGGCATCTTCCACCGTGGTGTATTCATCCAGCTCGCCGTTGAGGAACATCACCGGTGCCTTGATTTCTCGTGCGCGATAAAGCGCGTCTCCCAGGTTATGCGCCAGCACTTCCGTCACATGCCGGTCCATTTGAAGGTATTCATGCTCGGCCAGGCCGCACACGTATTTGTGGTTGAAGCGCTTGAACAGTGAAGGCAAGTGCTTGCCGATGGTTTCGTTGATAAGCATGCCCAGTTCGCTGCGTGCGCAACTTTGAAGATGCTGCGTACCGCGTTCGAGGTAATCACGCATCGGACCGTTCACCCGGGGCGAGAACGAACTGATAACCGCGCGTTCGATGGACGCAGGCCTGTGGGCCAGCGCCAACAAGGCACAGGCACCACCCCAGGAAAACGACATCAGGTGTTCGGCATGGAAGTGATAAATAAGCTCGAGCAATATATGGCTTTCATCTTCCTTGCTGATCAGCCGATCAAACGTATTGTGGGGTTGTGAGCGCCCCGCATACGGTTGGTCATATAGCACCACGTTCATGTAGGGCTGCAAACTGCGCACGGTCTGGGCGAAGGAGGCGGTAGTGGCCAACGAACCGTTGATAAGGATAATCGTCGGCGCGTCGGCATCCGCGCGATAAAATTCCGTGTAAACCCGGTACTGTCCTTGGATATCCAATACAGCGATTTCTGGCCTCATAGTCGTCGACTCCTGGCAAAGAAACGGGTACTCGCGCAATCGACTTTGCACGGTGTTCATGACAGGTAGGCAATTGCCTTTGAAAGGGGCCCAGGTCGGTCAAGTAGCCGACGGCTGTTGTTATGGAGGGCAGGACCGATAGCGCGAGAAGTGCCGGCGCATGGCAATCGGTGGGTATTTCTAGGAGAGACAACCAATACTGGCCGGTCAGCCGGTGACCGCCTGAGGTGCAGTCAAGCAGGCATTGCCCTGTGCCGCAAAGCGAATCGAGCCCGGCGGTATAGTTTTCAGCCGAGCGGTAGGGTGCAAATGTGACTTCAGGCGGGGGACGCTGACAGGCTTTGCAGCTCTGCGGGCGTCAAGGGCCGGGATTCGCCGGGTTCGAGAGCAGGGTCCAGGATGAGTGGGCCCACGGCCAGGCGATGCAGGCGCGTCACCTTGTTCTGAAAATGCCCGAACATGCGCTTCACCTGGTGATAGCGCCCCTCCACCAATGTGAGGTGTGCCTGGCGCGGGCCCAGCACCGTCAATTGCGCCGGCAGGGTGGTGAGGTTTTCGTACGCGAAATACAGGCCCGCGGCGAACACTTGGGAGTAATGCGCTTCGATCGGCTGTTCGGTTTCCACGTAATAGAGCTTTGGCAGCTTACTGTCAGGCTGGGTAAGCCGTCGCGACCATTGCCCGTCGTTGGTGAGCAGCATCAAGCCTGTGGTGTTGTAGTCCAGGCGGCCAGCAAGGTGCAGGTCAGCGCGCTCATCCCCAGGCAACAGATCGAGCACGGTCCGATGTTCAGGGTCAGAGGTGGCGCTCACACAACCGGCCGGCTTGTGCAGCATCAGGTACCGCGCGGGGTAGCCCAGCTGCACCTGCTCGCCGCGCACCGTCACGGTATTGAACGGGCGAATATCCAGGCAAGGGTCCTGAACGGCCTGGCCGTCGACCAATACTTCGCCAAAGGCCAGGGCAAGGCGCGCCTGCTGGCGAGTGAACCCTGGCAGGTTGGTGACAAAGCGGTCAATCCGCATCGCCTGCCTCAGGCAGTACTGCGCGGTTTTCCGGCGAGGCCGTGGCGCAACGCTGGCACAGACATACCGTGCCCCGCGCCGCTTCAGGCAGCGCCGCCACGGCACTTGGGTTGACCGTAACGCCGAAGCACCAGCACGATGTGGCGTTACCGGTTGCCATTGCGCAAGCGTTGGCCGCGCCGCAGGCGGGGCAGGTGGAAGGGTCCGTCATGGGTAATCTCGAGGCGGTAGCGACGTGGAGCAGTGGCGTTATTGTCGCACAGCCGACCCTTTACGAAACGGCCGGGTGCTCAGGCGGTGACGCGCAGGTTCTGCAACACGATCGGCCGCGCCCAGCCGGTATCGAAATCGAACTCGCGTTGCTGATGAATGACGGTCTGTTCGTCGAACGGTACGTTCGGCGGCGGCAACAGGTCGGTGTCGAATTCCGCGATCGGCAGGTACAGCGCGCGCGGTTTCGGCGCCGGGCCGGGCTCGGGCGCCGGCTTGCCATTGGCCATGACCAATGGGCGCCGCCAACCCATGTCCAGGTCCAGCTCGTACTGCATGGCCTGAACTTCTTCGGGCGGGTACGGCACGTTCGCCGGCGGCAAGAGGTCGGTTTCGAATTCGGCGATCGGCAGGAACAGTGGCTTGGGCGGTTCAATCACGTTGTCGGCGATTTCGCACTCGCGTTGCTCGTGCACCTGGCCCAGCCATTCGGTGGCCGCTGCTCCCTGACTCTCGGCGGACGCAGGTGCGGGAAGCGGCAGGGGAACACCTTCGCTATCAACGGCCTCGCTGGCTTCGCCTTCAGCCTTCAGTGCGCTGGCGAAAAAATCCTGCCACAGGTGACTCACCCCGCCCAGGGTCTGGGTATTGCGCCGGCTGTAGTTGCCAACCGGAGACAAATAACCAACAGGTGGGGAAATCAGATCGGTCATGGCGTTCAGTGGGCTGCGTGGCTCTGGCAAAATACCGGACACAGTGACTATCGGCCGCCAGCGGCAAAGATTTAACCCTTTCGAGTACAGCCCATGCAAGAGCGACAGGCGGCATGCCGCATCCAGGTAACCCCATTGGGCGAGGCCTACGTTACCGCGGCGAAGGCCCTGGCGGCCGACCTTGGGTTGCCGCTAGCCCTGGACGATCCGGAATTTGCCCTGCAGGTAGGGCCGGCCGGCGTGCAGCTGCAACAGTTGGGCGCCGATGCACCCGGGCCAGTGTGGGTCGATTTTCTACAGGGCGGCGCGGCGCACCGGCGGCAGTTCGGCGGCGGCAGCGGGCAAATGATCGCGAAAGCCGCAGGCTTGCAGCCGGGGGTGCGCCCCCATGTACTGGATGCCACGGCAGGGCTGGGCCAGGATGCCTTCGTGCTCGCGACCCTGGGCTGCCGCATGGACCTGATCGAGCGCCAGCCCATCATCGCCCAGCTACTGCGCGATGGCCTGGAGCGCGCCCGTGGTGATACCGAGGTGGCTGCCATCGTTGCCCGCATGAACCTGCACCACGGCAATGCGATCGAGCTGATGCGAAGCTGGCAAGGTGATACGCCCCAGGTGGTCTATCTGGACCCGATGTTCCCCCATCGGGAGAAAAGCGCGCTGGTGAAGAAGGAAATGCGCCTGTTCCGCCCCTTGGTGGGCGACGACCTGGACGCGCCGGCCCTGCTCGAAGCCGCCCTGGCCCTCGCCACCCACCGGGTGACGGTGAAGCGCCCGCGCAAGGCGCCGCCGATCGAAGGCCCTGCGCCTTCGTTTACTCTCGAAGGCAAGTCGAGCCGTTACGACATTTATGCCCGCAAATCCCTCAAGCCCTGACGGGCCCTAGAGGCTGCCGAACACCTTCTTCGCCAGGCTGGTAGCCGCGCCGGCGGGGTTCTTGCGCAGGTTCTGTTCCTGGCTGGCAATCACCTCGAACAGGCCATCCAGCGCCTTGTCGGTGACGTAGCCTTCGATGCTGCTCACCTTGGGGTCGGCGCCCAGGGTTGCGGCCTGGCCGGCGACTGCGTTGAATTTCTGCGCCAGGCCGATGCGGTCGGTGTTCTGCTTCACGATGGGGAGGAACTTGGCGCGGATCTGCTCGCGGCTGGTTTTGTCCAGGTATTGGGTGGCCGAATTGTTGCCACCGGCCAGAATGCCCTTGGCATCGGCGACGGTCATTTGCTTCACCGCGTCCACCAGAATGGCCTGCGCCTGTGGCACTGCGGCTTCGGCGGCGGTGTTCATGCCGGTTTCCAGCGCCTCCACCTGCGGCCCAAGGCCAAACTGCTTGAGCATTTTGCTGGCTTTGCCCAGCTTGCCCGGCAGCTCGATGCGCACTTGCGGGTTACTGCTGAAACCACCGGGCGTGCCCAGTTGCTTCACGGCGATCTGGGCGCCCTGGCTGAGGGCGTCTTTCAAGCCGCCGCTGGCATCGGCCTGGGACAGGTCGCTGAGGGACAGCGCCGACGCCTGAACAGCCAACAGCGCGCCGGCGAAGAGGGTAACGAGGGAGGCGGATCTACGGAACATGGCGGCACCTTATGGGCGGTGGAAGGGTCAACGGATCGGGTCGAGCTTGATGCGCAGCGGCTGCGCGTCGCTGCCATCGAGTGCCACGGGGTACGCCTGGGTATTGATCCATAGCAGCTCTCCGGCCGCCTCGATGCGTGCAGTCAAAGCATAGCGGTGCCCGGGGGCAACAAGGCCGCGATCGTAGCTCAATTCAAAGGCGATGGGCACCTGCGCCCCCGCGGCGCCGGTATAGCGAGCCAATGGCCGGGCCGGCGCATCAGCCAGCGACACATCAGCCAGCGTGACGCTTAATACCGCCGTGGGCGGCAAGGCGATGCGCTGAAGGTAAAACGCTTCGCCCTTGAGCACAGAGGCGGCTGGCCAATGATGGCAACCGGCTAACAACAGGGAAACGAACAAGGCGGCGAGGGTTTTCACAGGCAGCTCCGGAAAAAGTACCGGGGCACTGTAACGGATCCCGCCCGGATACGCAGCGAGGGAACGTCCTAAGCGGGTCCGAACCGGGCGGCATTGCACCGCCCGCTGCACGCCTACGCGTCGTTGAGTTTATCGTCGCGAGCGTGCCGTTGATCGGGAGCAGTCTCGCCAGGGGCATCTGCCAACAAGGCTTCAGGCACGGCACCTGTGCCTTCCACTGCCAGGTCTTCGTTGCGATGCAAGGTCACCTGGCGGATGGACAAGCGCACCTCTGCCGACAACACGCGCTTGGCCGCGCCTTCGGCCAGCTCGCCCAGCCCTTCCTGATAGCCCAGCTTGCCTTCGTCATTGCGATGAACCACACCGGTGTCCACCAATGCCTGGATGAAGTGGCGGAACAGCGTTTTGTCGAAGAACTCGGGTGCGTTCAGGCCATGCAGGATCGACAGCCGCTGCGCCATCACCGTGGCCAGGTCTTCGAGTGCTTCGGCGGTAAGCCCGTACTGGCCATGGTTGAGCAACAGTGCGATCGCCATGTAAAAGCGCTGCAGCGTTTGAGTAATCCCACGCGCCAGCAGGGTAAGCAACACGAACTGCCGCGAACTCGGTGCCGGGCGCAGGTACGTGCCGGCTTCGTGACGCAGCAGGCCGTGGCTGACGAAGGCTTCCAGCCACTGGTCCATCACTGCATCGAGTTCCTCTACCGACCAGCGTATGAACAGCTCGGCCCGCAGGTAGGGGTAGAGGGCCCTGGCGAAGCGCAGCACCTGTTCGCGGCTGATCCGCGCCGAGCTCTGGAACAGGCTGGCGAGCAGGGCGGGCAGTGCGAACACATGCAGCACGTTGTTACGGTAGTACGTCATGAGCACGGCATTCTGCTCGTTGAGGTACAAGATGCGGCCCAGAGCGTCGGTTTGCTCGGCCACCAGCCCCATGCCTTTCACATGGTCGATCAGCGCTTGGCCGTCGCCCTCCGGCAAGGTGGTGTAAGGCGAATAGGGCACCGAGCGCAGCAAGCCAAGGAACAGGTTCAGCACGCGCACCAGCGCGGTTTCGTCCAACGCCTGCCGAGTGGTGGATAGCAGCGCCAGTGCCACCAGGTTCGCCGGGTTGATGGCTGCGGCTTCGTTGATGCTGCACGCTACCCGCTCGCCCAGGCGATTGGTGACGGGGTTGAGCCAGTCGGGTTTGAAGTCGGCGGCTGCGGGTTCCGCTCGCCACCCGGGCTGCTGAGCGTCGAGGAATTCGGTAAGTTTTATGGGCGGCCCGAAGTTCACCGACACCTGGCCAAAGCGCTGCTTGAGCGCACCCAACACTTTGAAGATGTCGAACAGCGACTCTTTCTTCTTGCTGGCCCCGCGGAGCTCGCCCAGGTAGGTCCTGCCCTCCAGAACACGCTCATAGCCGATATACACCGGCACGAACACGATGGGTGTGCGCGATGAGCGCAGGTAGCTGCGCAGGGTGATCGCCAGCATGCCCGTTTTGGGGCGCAGCATCCGCCCGGTGCGCGAACGTCCGCCTTCCACGAAGTACTCTACGGGGAACCCTTTGGTGAACAGGGTGTGGAGGTATTCGTTGAATACGGCGGTGTAAAGCGGGTTGCCCTTGAACGTGCGGCGCATGAAGAACGCGCCACCGCGGCGCAGCAGGCTGCCGATGACCGGCATGTTCAGGTTGATGCCTGCGGCGATATGCGGTGGGGTGAGGCCATTGCGGAACAACAGGTACGAAAGCAACAGGTAGTCGATGTGGCTGCGATGGCAAGGCACATAGATCACTTCGTGCCCGGGCGCCACTTCCTGCACCTGCTGGATCTGGCTGACCTTGATACCGTCGTAGATCTTGTTCCAGAACCAGCTCAGTACCACTTCCAGAAAGCGGATAGCGGTGTAGGTGTAATCCGAGGCGATCTCGTTGCCGTAGCGCAGGGCCTGGGCTTCGGCGCGTTCCAGGGTCATTTTCTCCCGGGCGGCTTCCTTGGCAATGGCCTCGCGCACCAGTGGCGCGTGGATCAAGCCCTTGACCAAGTGGCGGCGGTGGGAGATATCCGGGCCGATCACGGCGGCTCTTTGCTGACGGAAGTGCACCCGCAGCAGGCGCTGGGCCATGCGCACCGTCCGCTCCTGGCCTTTACCCGCATCCACCAGGGTACGCAGGGAGACGGCCGGAGCGAATTGCACGCGGGTTTTACGGCCCAGGATCAGTACCGTGACCAGCCGGCGCAGGCGCCCGGTAACGGCCCAGCTGTCCGCGAACAGGAGCTTCCAGGGGCTGGATTCGCTGTCCGGCGACAGCCCCCAGAACACGCTTACCGGAACGATCAAGGCGTCTTCGCCCGGGTTGCCCGCGCAGGCGGCCACTAGCCGCTGCAGTGTGGGTGGGGCGCCGCGCTTGTCCTGTCGGCCCAGCCAGTCGGCGGCCGGCGTAAGGTAGAAATGCGCCTTGGGCTCCACCATTGTGCCAAGCGCAACGGGCAATACCGGCCGCGGCAACCCGAGGCGCTTGCACTCGTGGTCGACGACCGCGAGGTCGGTGGCGGCGGGGCTTTCCAGCACGTACACGATGGGGCGGCTGCGGTCCAGGCCGGCTCCCACATTGGTATTGATGGTTTCCGAGCGGACCCACAGGTAAAGGATCCGACGCAGTGCACTGGATACGACGCGGTGCAATACAGAGGAGGACATTCGGGCAGGCTCAGGTTAACGAGCGCATAGTGTGACAGATCACGGCAGGAATGCCTTATACGCCCTTGTTCGCTTCCCTCAGGGATTACCCATTCAGGTCCGCCAGGTAATTTCCTGCTCGCCCTCGGCACTCACGCGTATCCAGCGGTCCGCGTCTTCCTCGCCTTCCTCTTCCAGCCAGCCACCCGGAGCGCAGCGCACTTCCACCCCAAGGGCGGCATGGGCGGCGCGGGCGCAGGCCAGGTCGTCGGCCCACGGGGTGCGGTCGCTTTCCAGGAACAGGCTGTTCCATTTGCCCACGGCCATCGGCACCCAGGTCACTGGAATGTCGCCGGCGCGGCACTTCCACACCTGGCCCTTCTGCGCCCAGGCGGTGCAAGGGCCCAGCGCATCGGTCAGCCAGGCGGTGATTGCCTTGTGGTTCACGTCGGCGTCCTTGAGGTAAATCTCGATATCCGGTTGCTGCATGCTCGGCTCGCTGGTGTGATGGCTCATGGGGCTGCCGGGGCAGCGCCGCGCTCATTGACAAAATAATCGTATCGCATGGCGACCGTTACCACGAACGGGCCGGGGCGCTCGATCAAGGCGGTGCGACGCTCGGCGCTCGCCCGCCAGCCGTGGGGCGTCATTGCCAACAGGTTGGCGCGGCTGTCGCCGGCGATCAAGCGCAGCCGGTAGGTCAATACCTCGGAGTGGGCCAGCACCATACCTTCTGGTGCCAGGGCCAGGTGCTTGTCGTCCACGTACTCACGAACTTCATCGTACAGCTGCTCGCGCAACTCCATCAGGTGGTCGCGGGTGGGGCCTACTTTCATCAGCCCGCCACCCGGGCGCAGCAGGCGGTGGGCTTCGTTCCAGTCCAGCGGGCTGAACACGCTGGCGATGAAATCACAGGAGGCCGAGGCGAGCGGCACGCGCGCCATGCTCGCCACCAGCCACGTCACCTGCGAGGCCCGGCGGCAGGCACGCTTGACCGCCTCACGGGAGATATCCAGCGCATAGCCCCCGGCCCGGGGAAGGGCCTCGGCCAACTGAGCGGTGTAGTAGCCCTCGCCACAGCCGATATCCAGCCAATGCTTCGGCTGCCGCTCACGGGCTAGCTCAGCCAGCCTGGCGGCAACGGGCGCATAGTGGCCCTCATCAAGAAACGCGCGGCGGGCGTCCACCATGGCCTGGTTATCGCCTGGCGCGCGGCTGTTCTTGTGCTGCACGGGCAGCAGGTTCAAGTAACCCTGGCGCGCGCGGTCGAACCAGTGGCCGGCAGGGCAGGCGACACCGTTGTCGGCGGCCGAAAGCGGGGCGGAGCACAGCGGGCAGGTCAGCATCAGGCGAGCAGCTTCACAAGGGTGCGGTAGTAGATGTCAGTGAGCACGTCCAGGTCGCTGGCCAGCACGCGCTCATCCACCTGGTGAATGGTGGCGTTCACAGGCCCCAGCTCCACCACCTGAGTGCCCAGTGTGGCGATGAAGCGACCATCGCTGGTGCCGCCGCTGGTGGACGGCTGGGTATCGCGGCCGGTGACGTCCTTGATTGCGCCGGCTACCGCGCTCAGCAAGTCGCCGGGCTGGGTGAGGAACGGCAAGCCGGACAACGCCCAGTCGATGTGCCAGTCCAGCCCATGCTTGTCGAGGATGGCGCTCACGCGCTGTTGCAGGCCTTCAACCGTGCTCTCGGTGGAGAAGCGGAAGTTGAACACCACGGTGAGCTCGCCCGGGATAACGTTGGTAGCCCCGGTGCCGCCGTTGATGTTGGAGATCTGGAAGCTGGTAGGTGGGAAGAACGCGTTGCCGTTGTCCCAGTGCTCGCTGGTAAGTTCGGCCAGTGCCGGCGCCGCCAGGTGGATGGGGTTGCGCGCCAGGTGCGGATAGGCCACGTGGCCCTGCTTGCCGCGCACCTTCAGGGTGGCCCCGAGCGAACCGCGGCGGCCGTTCTTCACCACGTCGCCTACCAGCGTGGTGCTGGAAGGCTCGCCCACGATGCACCAGTCCAGCCGTTCATTGCGGGCGCGCAACCGCTCTACCACGGCTTTGGTGCCATGATGCGCCGGGCCTTCCTCGTCGCTGGTGATCAGGAACGTGAGCGCGCCGCGGTGATCGGGGTAATCCTTCACGAACCGCTCGGCCGCCACTACCATCGCAGCCAGGCTGCCCTTCATGTCGGCGGCGCCGCGGCCACAGAGCATGCCTTCGGCGTCGATCAGGGCATCGAACGGTTGGTGCTGCCAGTCTTCGGCGGGGCCGGTGGGCACCACGTCGGTATGGCCGGCGAAGCACAGTACCGGGCCGTCCTGCTGGCCGTGGCGCGCCCAGAAGTTATCCACCTCTTCGATACGCATGGGCTCGAGGGCGAAGCCGGCGGCCGCCAGCCGCTGCATCATCAGGCCCTGGCAGTCGGCGTCCAGCGGGGTGATCGAGGGGCGCCGGATCAGCTCGCAGGCCAGGGCAAGGGTGGGCGAAAGATCAGCGGCGGCCGTCATGGGTCACTCCGGGCAAGGCGGTAAAAAGGCTGCGTATGGTAAAGCAAAAACGCCCACGGGGCGCGCCCGCTCAGGCGTCGCCCATCGCTACCTTCGCCGCCCGCCGCAGCCGTGGTGCGGCTGACACCACCGCCATCCCCACCGCAGACAGGTACGGCAGCGATTGCACCAGCAACATTACCAGCCACCAGCGGGCATCGGAGTTGGGCAAGCCCTGGGCCAGGCAAATGCCGATGGCTGCGCCCCACAGCAGAACCAGCACGTAAAGTTCTTCGCGGGCCTCACTCAGCGCCATGCTCACGCCATGCACCTGGGCAAGCTTGGGGGTGCGCACGAAGGGCATGCTTTTGGTGAACAGCCCGTACAGCACCGCCTTGCCGATGGTGTGCGACAGCGCCAGCCCAGCCACCGCCGCGCACAGCCCCCGGCGCAGCGGCAAACCCATTGCCCGGCGGTACAGGAACAGCAGCTTGCCCACCTTGAAGACGAACAGCGCCAGCGGCGGAATGGCGAACACCAGCAATGGTGGTTCCACGCGGTTGGGCACGATGATCATCGCACCGGACCATAGCAATGCGCCGAAGGTGAAGAAGATGTTCATGCCGTCGGCGATCCACGGTAGCCAACCGGCCACGAAGTGGTAGCGCTGGCCTCGGCTCAGATGGCCTTCACGGCCCAGCAACAGCGCCCGGGCGTGGCGCTTGAGGATCTGCACCGCGCCGTAGGCCCAGCGTACGCGCTGCTTCTTGAAGGCGCTGAAGGTGTCAGGCATCAGGCCCTTGCCATAGCTGTGGGGATGGTACGCAGCGGACAACCCCTCCTCGAACACCCGCAAGCCCAGCTCGGCATCCTCGCAGATGCACCATTTGGCCCAGCCCAGGCGCTCCAGCACGCTGCGCCGGGTGAGGGTCATGGTGCCGTGCTGGATGATCGCGTCCCGATCGTTGCGGGTGATCATGCCGATCTGGAAGAACCCCTGGTATTCCAGATGGCACAGCTGCTTGAACAGGCTGTCGTGGTGATCGCGGTAATCCTGCGGGCTCTGCACGATCGCGATTCGCGGGTCTGCGAAGTGCGGCACCATGTGTTTGAGCCAGTTACTGTCCACGCAGTAGTCCGAGTCGATCACCGCCACCACCTCGACGTCGCTCGCGGTATGGGCCAGCAGGTAGTTCAGCGCGCCGCCCTTGAAGCCCTCCAGCGGGGCCACATGGAAGAACCGGAACCGCGGCCCGAGTGCTGCGCAATGAGCGGCCACCGGCTGCCACACGGCAGGGTCTTCGGTGTTGTTATCGATCACCAGCACTTCGAAGTCGGGATAATCCTGAGCGGCCAGCGCGTCCAAAGTGGCGTTCACCATGGCAGGCGGCTCGTTGTAGCACGGCACGTGGATCGACACCTTGGGGCGATAGGCGTCGTTGCCAGTCACCGGCTCGAACGAGCGTCGCCGCTTGCGCGTCCATACCGCCTCGGCCAGCTCATGGGCTTCGGTCAGCAGCACTGTCGCCACGCCCATCACCCCCAGCGCCAGCAGGCAACCTACGGTGAGGCTGAACCAAGTGCTGTACTGTTGGCTGTAGTCGTAGGCGATCCATACCAGCACCGAGCCGCACAGGAACGCGATGAATGTCAGGAAGGCACGGCCGCGGTTGCGCAAGGCAGAGCCGTCGATAAGCAGCAAGGCCAGGGCCACTAGCGCGAGCACCGCCGAAGCGGTAGCCAGCAGGCGCCATTGGGGGATCGCCACCACTGGCCCGGTAAAGTTGAACTTGGGTTGCCGCGCCGCGTTGAACACGCCCCAATAGGCGCCAACCGCGCCTTCATCGCTGGCTTTCCAGGGCTGGTCGTAGGCTTCGATCACGAAGTAGTCATAGCCGCGGCGGTTGAGGGTGTTCACCAGCTTGCGCAGGTAGATCGCCTGATCCGCCTGGCTGGCATCCGCGCCGCCCCGCATGCGGCCGTTGCTCGGCCAGCCTACCTCGGAGAGCAACAGCTGCTTTTTCGGAAACTGCTGGCGTAACTCCTGGGCGCGGTCCAGCACGAACCGGCCGGCATCTTCCATCTTCACGAATTCCCAGTACGGCAGAATGTGCGCGGCGATCAGGTCCACATGCCCGGCGAGTTCGGGGTGGTGGTTCCAGATATGCCATTGTTCAGAGGTAGTGACCGGCACCTTCACGGCCGCGCGCACACGGTCCAGGTAGCCGATCAATTGCTTGGGGGTGACTTCCTGACGAAACAGCGCCTCGTTGCCCACTACCACCCGTACCACGCTGCGGTACTGATTGGCGAGCTCGATGCCGGTGGCGATCTCTTGTTCGTTGCGCGCCAGGTCGTTACCGATCCAGATTCCCAGGGTGACCTGCATTCCTGCTTCTTCAGCCAGGCGGGGCACGTCCGCCTGGCTGCCAGCCACCGAATACGTGCGCACGCTTTCGGTGTAGTGGCTGAGCTGCTCCAGGTCCTGGCGGATTTCTTCATCGCTAGGGTAGCGGTCCTCTTGAGGATTCTGGCCCAGGCGAAACGGTGAATAGGAAAAGCCCGAAACCCGATCGGGCCAGTCTGGCGCTGAAACGGGGCGGTTGATCAGGGCCCAGCATCCGATGAACAGCGCGGCGATCGCCATCACCGTGACCAGGTTCAGGCCCAACTTGCGGGTAGGCATTTGATGACAACGTCCTTGCAGTTCCTCAACAGCTGAAACCAGACGGCGCCGAAAGTTGCCCTACGGTGATGAATATCGGCTTTGGCTTCGCCTGGCCGCGACTGCCCGTATAATTGCCGCTCGCTTGACGAGGTATGGCAATGAGCAGTGATGATCCAAGGTTCGGCGGGGTAGCCCGCCTGTATGGCGCGGCGGGCCTGGCCCGGTTGCGGGCCGCGCACGTGGCGGTGGTAGGCGTGGGTGGTGTGGGGTCGTGGGTGGCGGAAGCGCTGGCGCGTACGGGAATAGGCGAGATATCCCTGTTCGATATGGACGACGTGTGCGTGAGCAACACCAACCGGCAGTCCCATGCGCTGGAAGGCAACGTAGGCCAGCCCAAGGTGGAAGTGCTGGCGCAGCGGCTGCGGGCCATCAACCCGGCGTGCACGGTACATGCGGTGGTGGATTTCGTGACTAAGGAAAACCTGGTCGAATACCTGACCGACCGGCTTGATTACGTAGTGGACTGCATCGACAGCGTGAACGCCAAGGCGGCGGTAATTGCCTGGTGCAAGCGGCGCAAGCTGCCGATCGTGACCACGGGTGGGGCCGGTGGGCAGGTAGACCCTACGCAGATTGGCATCGTGGACCTCAACCGCACCTGGAACGACCCGCTCGCCTCGAAAGTGCGCTCGTTGTTGCGCAAGGATTACGGCTTCTCGCGCAATACCTCACGCAACTATGGCGTGCCTTGTGTGTTCTCCACGGAGCAGCTGCGCTATCCAGGCGCGGACGGCAGCGTGTGCACCACCAAAGCGTTCGTGGGGGAGGGCGTGAAGCTGGACTGCGCCGGCGGCTTTGGCGCAGTGATGATGGTGACTGCCACCTTCGGCATGGTCGCCGCCAGCCGGGTGGTGGACAAACTGGTGGCCAAGGCAGAAACAGGTATCAAGCAGCCAACGCCTTGATGCGCTGCAGCACTGCATTTAACCCGTTGCTGCGCGAAGGGGTTAACTGGCGTTGCAGCCCCAGGCCCGCAAACCATTGGGCCAGGTCCAGCTCGGCCAACGCCTGCGACTCCAGGCCATTGGCCCGCACCAGCAAAAGCGCCAACAGGCCGCGCAGCAATCGCGCATCGGTGGCGGCCCGAAACTGCCAGATGCCTTCGTGCCGTTCGCCCACCAGCCACACCTGGCTTTCGCAGCCGTGAACCCGATTGGCGTCGGTACGCTCCTCCGGGGCCAGCGGTGCCAAGCGGTCGCCTTCCTGCATCAGCAAGCGCGCCCGGGCTTCCCAGGATGCACAGGCGGCAAAGCGTTCGGCCGCCTCGGCGGCTTCGGGTGAAAGGTTCATCGCAGCAACTCCAGGGCGCGGTCCAGCGCTTCGAAAAAGCGCTGCAGGTCGCTTGAGTCGTTATACATCGCCAGCGACACCCGGATCGCGCCGTTGAGCCCAAGGCGCTTGAACAGCGGCATTGCGCAATGGTGCCCCACCCGTACCGCGATGCCCTGGTCAGTGAGCAAGTGAGCAAGGTCAGCGTTGTGCACGTCGCTTACCACAAAGCTGGCCAAGGCCGTGTCGGGCGCGCCAAGCACGCGAATGCCTTCACGGTCCCCCAGGCCACGCAGCAACTGCTGATGCAGCGTACGCTCGTGGGCCAGCACCGCTTCTGTGTCCAGGGAGGCAAGCCAGTCCAGCGTGGCCCCCAGGCCAATCACGCCTGCAATGGGTGGGGTGCCCGCTTCAAAGCCCAGGGGCGCCGGGTGGAAACTGGCCTGCTCGTAATCGGCCAGGTGCACCATTTCTCCGCCGAACTGCCAGTGCTGCAGCCTGCCCAGCGCGTCGCTGCGGCCATAGAGCACGCCCACGCCGTCGGGTCCGTAAAGCTTGTGGCTGGAAAATACATAAAAGTCGCACCCCAGCGCGGCGACGTTCTGGCGGCCGTGCACCACGCCTTGCGCGCCATCGACCACCGAAAGTGCCCCATGCTGCCGCGCGAGGGCGAGCAACGGAGCCAGCGGCTGCTGGGTGCCTAGTACATTGGACAGTTGGGTAACGGCCAGAATGCGCGTGCGCGGCCCGATCAGCGCGCCGGCCTCGTTGAGGTCGATGCGCCCTTGGGCATCGGCGGGCAGCACCACCAGCCGGGCATTGCGACGCAGGGCCAATTGTTGCCAGGGCAGCAGGTTCGCGTGGTGCTCCAAAGCGCTTACGGCAATTTCGTCGCCGTTGCCGATCAGGTGTTCCAGGCCGTAGGCCAGCAGGTTCAGTGCCGACGTAGCGCCATGGGTGAAGATCACCTGGGCAGGCGCACCGGCATGCAGCCACTGCGCGACTTTCTCGCGGCATTCCTCGAACGCCTGGGTGGCGAGCGCCCCTGGCAAATGTTGCGCGCGATGCACATTGGCGGCACCGTGCGCGTAATAGTGGGTCAGCGCATCCAGCATGGCCTGCGGCTTCTGCGAAGTGGCGGCGCTGTCCAGGTAGGTTTGCTGTTGCCGCTCGAGCGCGGCGACCGCGGGAAAATCCCCCCGCCAGGGAGAAGGCTCGGACATGCTCGGGACCCTGGCGCCGGGGCGGCGGATGTGGCCACCCCGGTCGCAGTCATCAATTGTGGGCGTGCAACGCTTCGTTAAGCTCGATGGCCGACTTGTGCGTCTTGCATTCGACCGCGCCGGTTTCGGAATTGCGGCGGAACAACAGGTCGTTCTGGCCCGCCAGCTCGCGCGCCTTCACCACTTTCACCAACTGGTTGGCTTCATCGAGCAGCGCTACCTTGGTGCCGGCGGTGATGTACAGGCCAGCTTCCACGGTGTTTCGGTCGCCCAACGGGATACCGATACCGGCGTTGGCGCCGATCAGGCAGCCTTCGCCCACCTTGATCACGATGTTGCCGCCACCGGAGAGGGTACCCATGGTGGAGCAGCCGCCGCCCAGGTCCGAACCCTTGGCCACGAATACGCCGGCCGATACACGGCCTTCGATCATGCCCGGGCCTTCGGTGCCAGCGTTAAAGTTCACGAAGCCTTCGTGCATGATGGTAGTGCCTTCGCCGATGTAGGCGCCCAGGCGTACCCGAGCCGAGTCGGCAATGCGCACACCGGCCGGTACCACGTAGTCGGTCATCTTCGGGAACTTGTCCACCGAGAACACTTCCAGCAGCTTGCCCTTCAGGCGTGCTTCAAGCTGGCGCTCGGACAGTTCGGCGAGGTCGACCGCGCCCTGGCTGGTCCAGGCTACGTTGGGCAGCAGGGGGAAGATACCTGCCAGGTTCAAGCCATGGGGCCGTGCCAGGCGATGGGACAGCAGGTGCAGCTTGAGGTACGCCTCGGGCGTGGAAGTCAGCGCCGCGTCCTCGGCCAGCAGCGTGGCAACCAGCGGCTTCTGGCTCTCGGCCAGGCGCGTCAGCAGGGCAGCTTGTGCCGGGTCGATCGCTTTCAGCGCTTCGGCCAGTTGCGAAGCCTGGGTGCTGGTGAAGGTGATTGCCTGGTTGCCGCCGGTGTAGCCCAGCGGCCCGCTGATGGCAGTGACCAGCGCTTCGGACGGGGAAACCAGTGGCTGGGCGTAGAAAACTTCCAGCCAGGCGCCTTGGCGGTTCTGGGTGCCAACGCCAAAGGCCAGGCTGAACAGTGTGCTAGACATGCGATGTTCCTCTTGAAGGGCAGGGCCGGCTGATCAGTTCAGGGCCGCTGCGTAGTGGTCTGGCTTGAAACCCACGAGGGTTCGGTCGCCGAGGTCGAGTACCGGACGCTTGATCATCGAGGGCTGGGCCAGCATCAACTCGATGGCTTTGGCCTGATCCAGGCCAGCCTTGTCGGTGTCCGGTAATTTGCGGAAAGTGGTACCCGCTCGGTTGAGCACGGTTTCCCAGCCGTGGGCTTCGCACCAGCGCTGCAGGTGCTCGCGGTCGATGCCTTGGGCCTTGTAGTCATGGAAGCTGTAGGCGATGCCATGTTCATCCAGCCAGCCGCGGGCCTTTTTCATGGTGTCGCACGCCTTGATGCCGAAAAGTGTGTAAGCCATGTGGGTAAAGCGGCGGCCCGGCGGGCCCCAGCCTGTGCTCCGGAAAATGAAAGGTCGTGAATTATGCGGCATCGCTACCGTCCGCGCCATGACTGTGTGGTCGCAAGCGTGCGACCACTTCAAGTAACAACGGCGACGTCAGGAAATGATTTCGAATTGGTTACACTTTGAAGTTGATGTAGTAGAAGCCTGCATGGTATTCGCGCGTGATTCAAAAGTTCGCACGCGCCTTGTAGTAATTTTGCTGCGTTTAGTTGCTGAATTTAAATTTATTAGTGCGATAGGGTCTTTCAATTACAGGTTAACAAGTTTCGATCTCTAGGATTGCACCCCAGCTACCGCAGTAGCTGTTCAGCATAATAAATCCGAGAGGGATAGCATGAAACTTACCAGCCTGAGTGGCCAGGCGCTGGGCGTTGTTGCCTTTGGCGCGCTGACCATGACTTCGGCATTTGCCAGCACCTTGACCCGCGACAACGGCGCGGCGGTGGGGGATAACCAGAACTCCCAGACCGCCGGCCCCAACGGCCCTGCTGTGTTGCAGGACGTTCAACTGATTCAGAAGCTGCAGCGGTTTGACCGCGAACGCATTCCGGAGCGAGTGGTTCATGCTCGTGGCACGGGTGCCAAGGGCGAGTTCACCGCCACCGAAGACCTCAGCGACCTCACCCGTGCCAAGGTATTCAAGGCCGGGGAGCACACGCCGGTGTTCGTGCGGTTCTCCGCGGTGGTACACGGCAACCACTCGCCCGAAACCTTGCGTGATCCGCGTGGGTTCGCCACCAAGTTCTATACCGCCGACGGCAACTGGGACCTGGTAGGCAACAATTTCCCTACGTTCTTCATCCGTGACGCGATCAAGTTCCCGGACATGGTGCATGCGTTCAAGCCGGACCCGCGCACCAACCTGGATGACGATTCCCGCCGCTTTGATTTCTTCTCCCATGTGCCGGAGGCTACGCGTACGCTTACCCTGTTGTACTCCAATGAAGGCACGCCTGCGGGCTATCGCTTCATGGACGGCAATAGCGTACACGCCTACAAGTTGGTCAATGCCAAGGGTGAAGTTCACTACGTAAAGTTTCACTGGAAAAGCCTTCAAGGCTTGAAGAACCTGGACCCGGCCGAAGTGGCGAAAGTGCAGGCCAAAGACTACAGCCACATGACCCACGACCTGGTACAAGCCATTGGCAAGGGCGACTTCCCGAAGTGGGACCTGTATATCCAGGTGCTTAAACCGGAAGACTTGGCAAAGTTTGCCTTCGACCCGCTTGACGCGACGAAGATCTGGCCTGACGTGCCCGAGCGCAAGATCGGCCAGATGGTACTGAACAAGAACGTGGATAACTTCTTCCAGGAAACCGAGCAGGTGGCCATGGCGCCGGCCAACGTGGTACCGGGCATCGAACCGTCCGAGGACCGCCTGCTGCAGGGCCGGGTGTTCGCCTATGCCGATACTCAGCTGTATCGCGTTGGCACCAATGGCTTGAGCCTGCCGGTAAACCGCCCACGTGTTGAGGTGAACAACGGCAACCAGGACGGCGCCATGAACGGTGGCCATACCACCACTGGCGTGAACTACGAGCCAAGCCGCTTGAACCCGCGCGAATCGGATGAAGGCGCCCGCTACAGCCAGCTGCCGCTTACCGGCACCACCCAGCAGGCGAAGATCCAGCGCGAGCAGAACTTCAAACAAGCGGGTGACCTGTACCGCTCGTATAGCCAAAAGGACCGCCAGGACCTGATCCAGAGCTTCGGTGAATCGCTCGCGACCACCGATGCGCAAAGCAAGAACATCATGCTTTCCTTCCTCTACAAGGCAGACCCTGAGTACGGCACCGGCGTGACCAAGGTGGCCAAGGGTGACTTGGCCAAGGTGAAGGCGCTCGCCGCCCAGCTGCAGGACTGATCCCGTTCAGGCCCATGTCGTTCGCGGCATGGGCCTTCGCGCAGGGGAAATGACATGAGAAGATTTTTTTTGAGGCTGCTGCTTGCAGGCCTCATAGGCCCAGCGGTGGCTGCGCCGGCCGTACCCGATACCCAGGCTCAGTTACGAGCCTTGTTCTTCGAAGCGGCTCGGGAAGGCAACGCTGACATGTTGGGTGCGTTTATTGAGGCCCACTTCGATCTGAATATCCAGGACGACAAGGGCTATACCGGGCTGATTCTTGCGGCCTATCACGGCCATCAGGGCGCCGTGGAGCAACTGCTGGCGGCGGGCGCCGACCCTTGCGCTCAGGATGCGCGAGGCAATACCGCCCTGATGGGGGCGATCTTCAAAGGAGAGCTGACCATTGCGCGGCGGCTGGTTGCGGCGGATTGCTCCCCCGACCAACGTAACCGCAGCGGGCAAACCGCTGCCATGTACGCGGCGCTGTTCCAGCGCCAGGACATTCTTGCGGCCTTGGCGGCAAAGGGCGCAAACCTGGACGCGAAGGACGCGTTGGGTAACGACGTCCATTCGCTGGCCAAAGGCGAGTTCCAGCCGCTGCCGTAAGGCAGGGGGCTACCGCGCCTCGAGGAACGCGCGGATACGATTGGCCGCTTCGATGCATTCGGCCAACGGCGCAACCAGGGCCAGACGAACGCGATTGGCGCCCGGGTTCACCCCGTTTACCTCACGGGACAAGTAAGAGCCCGGCACCACGGTTACATGCTGTTCGCAGAAGAGTTCGCGGCAGAAGGTTTCATCACTCATGGGTACGCCTGCCCACAGGTAAAACCCACCATCGGGCCGCTGCACATCGAGCACCGGGCCCAGAATCTCCAGCACGGCGTCGAACTTTTCCCGGTACAGGTCACGGTTGGCGCGCACATGGTCTTCGTCATTCCAGGCCGCGATGCTCGCCAGCTGGGTGGGGATGGACATGGCGCAGCCGTGGTAGGTGCGATACAGCAGGAACGCCTTGAGCACATCGGCGTCGCCGGCCACGAACCCTGAGCGCAGCCCCGGAAGGTTGGAGCGCTTGGACAGGCTGTGGAACACCACGCAGCGCTTGAAGTCCGAGCGGCCCAGTGCCGCGCACGCGCTCAACAGGCCCGGCGGTGGCGCGCCTTCGTCGAAATACAGCTCGCTGTAGCATTCGTCCGCGGCAATGATGAAGTCGTGCTTGTCCGCCAGCGCAATCAGCGACTTGAGCGTGTCCAGCGGGATCAGTGCGCCAGTCGGGTTGCCCGGGGAGCAAAGAAACAGCACCTGGCAACGGTCCCATACCTGCGCGGGGACCGCGTCGAAGTCTGGATTGAAGCCGTGTGCTTCCAGGCAAGGCAGGTAATGCGGCTGGGTGCCGGCGAGAATCGTCGCCCCTTCGTAGATCTGATAGAAGGGGTTGGGGCTCACGATCAGGCCGTCGCGGTCCCGTTCAGCCACCGTTTGCACAAAGGCGAACAGCGCCTCGCGGGTGCCGTTCACGGGCAGTACATGGCGTGCGGGGTCGATCCAGTTGGCCGGCACACCGAAGCGGTGCGCACACCAATGGCCGATGGCCTCGCGAAGGGCTGGCAGGCCGGCCGTGGTCGGATACACCGCGAGCTGGTCGAGGTTGTCGGCCAGCGCCTTGGCGACGAAGGCCGGCGACGCGTGCTTGGGTTCGCCGATGGACAACGCGATGTGTGCCTTGCCCTCCGGCGGTTGGGCGCCGGCCAGCAGGGCGCGGAGCTTTTCGAACGGGTAGGGCTGCAAGTGGCTCAGGGCTTGGTTCATCGGTAGCTCGAAGTCAGATACTAAGGCGAGACAGTTCAATGCCGCCCGCCTGGGGCACGCTCAACTGCTCGACGATGGCGTCCTGCAGGCGCGCGCACAGTTGCGGGTCGGCCAGTGGCTGGTTGTGGGCGTCGGTGAGGAAGAACACGTCCTCCACGCGCTCGCCAAGGGTGGCGATTTTCGCGTTCTGCAGCGACAGGTCGAATTCCAGAAAAATCTTCCCCAGGCGGGCCAGCAGGCCGGGGCGGTCCGGCGCGCTGAGCTCCAGGATGGTCACCGGCCGCTGGGCGTCGGTGAGAATGGTCACCTGCGGGGCGAAGGCAAAATGCTTCAGCTGGCGCGGTACGCGCCGCTGGATGATGGTCGGGTAATCATCGGGGTTGCGCAGGGCTTCGGTAAGGCCGTCGCGGATCTGCTGGATACGCTGCGGGTTATTGCCGATCGAGCCGCCGTCGTTGTCCAGCACGATGTACGTATCGAGGGTGAACTGGCTGCTCGAGGTGATGATGCGCGCGTCATGGATGTTCAGGTTGAGCTGGTCCATGGCGGCCACGGTCACGGCGAAGAAATCGTGCTGGTCCGGCGCGTAGATGAAGATCTGGCTCGCCCCTTCGAAATCGCGCTGGGTGGTTTCGCGTATCAGCACCAGCGGGCCGCCGTCTGCCGGCTGCTGAAGGATCGCATCGGTGTGCCAGACAACGTCCCCGGCGGTATGCCGCAGGAAGTAGTCGTCGCCCAGCTGGCTCCAGAGTTGCTCCACGTCGTCGGGGTCCGTGCCGCTGCGCACGAGGATATCCAGCGCGGCCGCCTGGGTCTGGCGAATCTGCTCTTCGCGGTCCAGGGGGTTTTCCAGACCACGGCGCAGCGCGCGCTTGGTCTCCGTGTACAGCTGGCGCAACAGGCTGGCCCGCCAGGAATTCCACAGGCTCGGGTTGGTGGCGTTGATGTCCGCCACCGTCAGCACGTACAGGTAGTCCAGGTGCGCTTCATCCCCCATCAGTTGGGCAAAGTCATGAATCACCTGCGGGTCGGAAAGGTCCTTGCGCTGCGCCGTAGTGGACATCACCAGGTGGTTCTGCACCAGCCACACGATCAGGCGGCTGTCCCACGGTGGTAGCTGGTGCCGCTCGCAGAACGCCTGGGCATCCACGGCGCCGAGCTCGGAATGGTCGCCATTACGCCCTTTGCCGATATCGTGGTACAGGCCGGCGATATAGATGAGTTCCGGCTTGGGCAGCTTGCCCATGACCTTGCTGGCCAGCGGGAACATCTCCGACACCGGCGTGTACTGCAGCTTGCGCAGGTGCTTGATGAGGTTCAGCGTGTGCGCATCCACGGTGTAGATGTGGAAAAGGTCGTGTTGCATCTGGCCCACGATATGGCCGAACTCGGGCAGGTAGCGGCCGAGAATGCCATAGCGGTTCATTCGCCGCAGGTTGCGGTGGATGCCGATTTCGCACTTGAACAGCTCGATGAACAGGCTGGTGTTGCGAATGTCATGGCGGAAGTTGTCGTCGATCAGGTGACGGTGCTCGCGCAGCAGGCGAATGGTGTCGGCGCGAACGCCCTTGATCTCCGGGCTTTGCGCCATGAGCACGAAAATTTCGAGGATGGCGAAGGGGAAGCGGCGGAACACATTGGGCGCCGTGGCTTCGATGTAACCGTCGTGCAACTGGAAACGCGCATTGATAGGCGTGACGCAGGTGCCGGTTTCATCGGCCAGCAGCTCTTCCTCGAAGTGCTGGATGATCAGGTCACTCAGCTCGGCAATGCGCATCACTACCCGGTAGTACTTCTGCATCAGCGCTTCGATGGCCAGCTTGGCATCGCTGTCCTTGTAGCCCAGCAGCTCGGCAATGCGCCGCTGGTAATCGAACAGCAGGCGATCCTCGGAGCGCCCGGCCAGCATGTGAAGCGCATAGCGCACCTTCCAGAGGAATTCCTGGGAAGCGGCAAGCAGGTCACCCTCGTTCTCCAGCAAGAAGCCTTGGCCGGCCAGCGCCTGGAGGTTGAGCGTGCCGTATTGGCGGCGGGCCACCCAGAGGATGGTCTGGATATCCCGTAGCCCACCCGGAGAGCCCTTCACGTTGGGTTCCAGGTTGTATTCGGTGTCGTTGTACTTGTGGTGCCTGGCTTTTTGTTCGGCCCGCTTGGCCAGAAAGAACTCCTTGCTTGGCCACATGCGATCCGGCGCGGTCACTTCCAGCATGCGCTTGCGCAACCGCTCCGGCCCGGCGATGGTGCGGCACTCCATCAGGTTGGTGATGACGGTAAGGTCGGCGCGGGCTTCCTCGGCGCATTCCTCCACCGAGCGCACACTTTGCCCTACCTCCAGACCGATGTCCCAGAGCAGGGTGAGAAAGCGTTCGATGGAATCGCGGAACACTTCATGATCGGCGTCCTCGAGGAGGATCAGCAGGTCGATGTCGGAATAGGGATGCAGCTCACCCCGGCCATAGCCGCCCACGGCCACCAGGGCGATGTCGGCTTCCTTGCTCCAGTCGAACTGTGCCCAGGCCTGCTGCAGGATGTTATCCACAAACCAGGCCCGGTCTTCCACCAGGCGGCGAACGTTACGGCCCGAGGCAAAGCGCTCGTTTAGCACGTCGCGGGCCTGGCGGATGGCCTTCTTGAACGCAGCCACGGGGCTGGCCTTGAGGGCCAGTTCCGCCTGGAACTGGCCGCGATCGAACAACTCCGGATCTACCTGCGGCATCGGATCGCCTTCCTTCTATAGGGCCGTACTGAACCGTCAGTTCGCTGAGGTGCGCGGCAGGGTGTCGTCGCGCCGCAGCGTGAGGATCTCATAGCCGTTGGCAGTGACCAGCACGGTATGTTCCCACTGGGCCGACAGCTTGCGGTCCTTGGTGATCGCGGTCCAGCCGTCGCCCAGCAGGCGGGTATCGGCCTTGCCCTGGTTGATCATCGGCTCGATGGTGAAGATCATGCCTTCCTTGAGCTCGATCCCGGTGCCCGCGCGGCCGTAATGCAGCACCTGCGGCTCCTCGTGGAAGACCTTGCCGATGCCATGGCCGCAGTATTCGCGCACCACGGAGAAGCCGTTCTTCTCGGCGTGTTTCTGAATGACTTCGCCGATGTCTCCCAGCCGCGCGCCGGGCCGAACCACCTCGATGCCCTTGTACATGCATTCCTGGGTAACGCGGGAAAGCCGGGTAGCCCACTCGGGCACCGTGCCTACATGGAACATGCGGCTGGTGTCGCCGTGATAGCCGTCCTTGATCACCGTGATGTCGATGTTCAGGACGTCGCCATCCTTGAGCGGCTTCTCGTTGGGAATGCCGTGGCACACCACGTGGTTGATCGAGGTGCAGATGGACTTGGGAAAGCCCTTGTAGTTGAGCGGGGCGGGGATGGCCTTCTGTTCATTCACGATATAATCGTGGCACAGGCGGTCCAGTTCATCGGTGGTGATCCCGGGCTTCACATACGGCTCGATCATCTCCAGCACCTCGGCGGCCAGGCGGCCGGCGACGCGCATCTTCTCGATGTCCTCGGGGGTTTTGATGGTTACGGTCATACAGGCTCTCTCGGCACCATCGGTGCGGGTATAAATGTACAAAGTGGCGATTCTACCATAGCCGTGCCCGGGAAGGCCTTGCCGACGCGGGTGCGCCGGGGCAGGGGTGCGCCACGGTTTCTCTTTGCCGCGTTGTGTGATATAAAGTGCGCCGCTTTGCGGGGGGCTTCCCCGCTTGGCTTTAACCCACACACGTATCGACACGATGACCTGGGTGCCCGGGCCGCAAGGCCATGGGTTGGATCATTGGGATACGTGGAGGCCTAACCCGACTTATCAAGGAACTATCATGTCCCAAGTCAATATGCGCGATATGCTGAAGGCCGGTGTGCACTTCGGCCACCAGACCCGTTACTGGAACCCGAAAATGGGCAAGTTCATTTTCGGCGCGCGCAACAAGATTCACATCATCAACCTGGAAAAAACCCTGCCGATGTTCAACGAAGCGCTGAGCTTCGTCGAGAAACTGGCCCAGGGCAAGAACAAGATCCTGTTCGTTGGCACCAAGCGTTCCGCCGGCAAGATCGTTGCTGAAGAAGCAGCACGTTGCGGCTCGCCGTTCGTGGATCACCGCTGGTTGGGCGGCATGCTCACCAACTACAAGACCATTCGTCAGTCGATCAAGCGCCTGCGTGACCTGGAAACCCAGGCCGAAGACGGTACGTTCGCCAAGCTGACCAAGAAAGAAGCCCTGATGCGCACCCGCGACCTGGAAAAACTGGATCGCAGCCTGGGTGGTATCAAGGACATGGGCGGCCTGCCTGACGCACTGTTCGTCATCGACGTCGAGCACGAGCGCATCGCGATCACCGAAGCAAACAAACTGGGCATTCCGGTCATCGGCGTTGTCGATACCAACAGCAGCCCTGAAGGTGTTGACTACGTGATCCCGGGCAACGACGACGCCATCCGCGCAATCCAGCTGTACATGGGTTCGATGGCCGACGCTGTTATCCGTGGTCGCAACAACGTTGCTGGCGGTACTGGCGAATTCGCCCAGGACGCTACCAGCGAGGCAGTAGAAGGCTGAGTCGACCGCGCCTGACAATGGCACGGTAAGCGAAAAGGGGGCTAGGCCCCCTTTTTGCCACCCGCCGGGGCCGAAGCGGCCCCGCGGGTCAGAATTTCAATGCCCGTTCATACGCGGGCGGTATGGCCGAAAACCTGTTCGAGAGGATTTTGAAATGGCAGAGATTACTGCGGCGCTGGTCAAAGAACTGCGCGAGCGTACCGGCGAAGGCATGATGGATTGCAAGAAGGCCCTGACCAAGGCCGGCGGCGACATCGAAAAAGCAATCGACGACATGCGTGCCTCGGGCGCGATCAAGGCTGCCAAGAAGGCAGGCAACGTTGCTGCTGAAGGCGCGGTCGCAATCCAGGACGACGGCAAGGCCGCCGTGCTGCTCGAAGTCAACTCCCAGACCGACTTCCTGGCTCTGCAGGACGACTTCAAGGCATTCGTTGCCGCCAGCGTCCAGAAGGCATTCGCCGACAAGCTGACCACCGTCGAGCCGCTGATCGAAGCCATGGAAGCCGACCGTCTGGTACTGGTTGGCAAAACTGGCGAAAACGTCAACATCCGCCGCCTGGCGCGCGTGGAAGGTGACGTGATCGGTACCTACCTGCACGGCAACAAGATCGGTGTGGTTGTTGTTCTCAAGGGCGGCGATACCGAGCTGGCGAAAGACATCGCCATGCACGTGGCAGCCACCAACCCTGAGTTCCTGCTGCCTTCGCAAGTCTCCGCCGAAGCCATCGAGCGTGAGAAGGGCGTATTCCTGCAGCTGAACGAAGAGAAGATCAAGGGCAAGCCAGACAACATCGTGGAAAACATGGTGGCTGGCCGCATCAAGAAGTTCCTGGCTGAAGCAAGCCTGGTAGAGCAGGCGTTCGTGAAGAACCCTGAACTTACCGTGGGTGCTCTGGCTCAGAAAGCAGGCGCCGAAATCGTTTCCTTCACCTACTTCAAGGTAGGCGAGGGCATCGAGAAGCCGGTCGACAACTTCGCTGACGAAGTTGCCGCACAAGTGGCTGCCGCCAGCAAGCAATAAGACAGGTTACTGCTGTCTCCCAAAGAGGCTGCCCGCTCACGCGCGCAGCCTCTTTGTCAAAGTGATACCCCGTGGGTTTGCCTCAAGGCGCCCCGCGGCGGGCGCCAGAAGCGCCCGGGTTGCAACAGGCCAAGGCCTGAAATATTCAAGAACGCCGCAGGAGAGATACGCAATGGCCCAGCAGGTGAGTGGTCGTCAACCTCGCTATAAACGCATTCTGCTCAAACTCAGCGGCGAGGCCCTGATGGGCTCCGAAGAGTTCGGTATCGATCCCAAGGTACTGGACCGCATGGCGCTGGAAGTGGGCCAGTTGGTGGGTATCGGTGTACAGGTAGGCCTGGTCATCGGCGGGGGCAACCTGTTCCGCGGCGCGGCGCTCAGCGCGGCCGGCATGGACCGCGTGACGGGCGACCACATGGGCATGCTGGCCACGGTAATGAATGGCCTGGCGATGCGTGACGCGCTCGAGCGTTCCAACATCTCGGCCATCGTGATGTCCGCCATTTCCATGGTGGGCGTGACCGACCACTACGACCGCCGCAAGGCCGTGCGTCACCTCAACAGCGGCGATGTGGTAATTTTCTCCGCTGGCACCGGGAATCCGTTCTTCACCACCGATTCGGCCGCCTGCCTGCGCGGTATCGAAATCGACGCTGATATCGTGCTCAAGGCCACCAAGGTGGACGGTGTGTACACCGCGGACCCGTTCAAGGACCCGCATGCCGAGAAGTTCGAGCGGCTGACCTACGACGAAGTGCTGGACCGCAAGCTGGGCGTGATGGACCTTACTGCCATCTGCCTGTGCCGCGACCACAAGATGCCGCTGCGGGTCTTCAACATGAACAAGCCTGGCGCCCTGCTCAACATCGTGGTTGGCGGCGGCGAAGGCACCCTGATCGAGGAAGGCATGTAATGATCGAAGATATCAAGAAAGACACCAAGGGCCGCATGGACGGCGCTATCAACTCGCTGTCCCATAACCTGGGCGGCATCCGTACCGGCCGTGCTCACCCCAGCATTCTGGAAAGCGTGAAAGTGCCGGCCTGGGGCAGCGAAATGCCGCTCAACCAGGTTGCTTCGGTTACCGTTGAAGACGCTCGAACCCTCAAGATCGTTGCGCACGACAAAGACCTGGGCAAGGCGATCGAGAAAGCCATCCTCAACTCCGACCTGGGCCTGAACCCCAGCAGCGCCGGCACTACCATCCGTGTGCCGATGCCTGCCCTGACCGAAGAAACCCGCAAGGGTTACACCAAGCAGGCCCGTGCCGTGGCCGAGGACGCGCGAGTTGCCGTGCGCAACGTGCGTCGCGACGCCCTGGCGCAGCTCAAGAAGCTGGTCAAGGACAAGGAAATCAGCGAAGACGAAGAACGCCGTGGCGCTGACGATATCCAGAAAATGACCGATAAGTACGTGGCTGAAGTAGACAAGAAGCTGGAAGAAAAAGAAAAGGACCTGATGGCCGTTTAAGGACACCGTCGTGCTCATGGAAAAGATCAAGCCGGCAGCGTCCGTGTCCGTCCCGCGACACGTGGCGATCATCATGGACGGCAATAACCGCTGGGCGAAGAAGCGCCTGCTGCCCGGTGTGGCTGGGCACAAGGCTGGCGTGGATGCCGTGCGCGCGGTGATCGAGGTGTGCGCCGAGGCGCGCGTCGAAGTGCTGACCCTGTTTGCCTTTTCCAGCGAGAACTGGCAGCGGCCCGCCGAAGAGGTCGGTGCGCTGATGGAGCTGTTCTTCACGATGCTGCGACGGGAAGCCCGCCGCTTGAACGACAACAACATCAGCCTTCGCATCATCGGTGACCGCAGCCGTTTCCATCCCGATCTGCAGGTCGCCATGCGTGAAGCCGAGGCCCTGACCGCAGGGCCTGGTCGCTTCGTGCTACAGATCGCCGCCAATTATGGCGGCCAGTGGGATATCGCCCAGGCCGCGCAGCAGCTGGCCTATCAGGTGCAGGCCGGCAAGTTGCGCCCCGAGGACATCACCCCGGCGCTGCTGCAGGGTTGCCTTGCGACGGGTGATCTGCCCTTGCCAGACTTGTGTATCCGCACAGGCGGCGAGCACCGGATCAGCAATTTCCTGCTATGGCAGCTGGCGTACGCCGAGCTGTACTTCTCCGACCTGTATTGGCCGGACTTCAAACACGAGGCCATGCGCACGGCGCTGGCCGATTTCGCCTCCCGCCAGCGTCGCTTCGGTAAAACCAGCGAGCAGGTCGAGGCCGGAGCCCGTGCCTGATGCTTAAACAACGCATTTTGACCGCGCTGGTCCTGTTGCCTGTCGCTCTGATCGGGTTCTTTCTCCTCAATGGCGGATGGTTCGCGCTCTTCATCGGCGCAGTCGTTACCTTGGGTGCATGGGAGTGGGCCCGGCTGGCCGGCTGGGAAGCCCAGGGGGCGAGGGTGGGCTACGCAGCGGTAGTGGCCCTGGCGCTACTGGTGTTGTATGCCTTGCCGGGCCTGGCGCCATGGTTGCTCGGCCTGGCGATCGTATGGTGGGGCGTGGCGACCTGGCTGGTCATGACCTACCCAGGCTCCACGCCGCATTGGTCCAGCACTCCCCGTAAACTGATCATCGGTTGGGTGGTATTGCTTCCAGCCTGGGAGGGCTTGCTGGTACTCAAGCAGTGGCCATCGGGCCTGGGCAACTGGCTGATCCTCTCGGTCATGGTGCTGGTTTGGGTGGCCGATATCGGCGCTTATTTCTCAGGCCGGGCCTTTGGCAAGCGCAAGCTGGCCCCTGCGGTCAGCCCGGGCAAAAGCTGGGCGGGCCTCTACGGCGGCCTGGGTATCGCCTTGCTGGTTACGTTGATCACCGGGCTGGCTCGCGGCTGGGCTGCGGGGCAACTGATCGGTGCGCTGGTGATCGCGGCAATCGTGGTGCTGGTGTCGGTGGTGGGTGACCTTACCGAAAGCATGTTCAAGCGCCAGGCCGGGATCAAGGACAGCAGCCAGCTGTTGCCAGGCCATGGCGGCGTGCTCGATCGCATCGACAGCCTTACCGCGGCCATTCCTGTGTTCGCCGTGCTGCTGTGGCTCGCCAACTGGAGCCTGATGTGAGCGGGCGCCAGCGTATAACCGTACTGGGCGCCACTGGCTCCATAGGGCGTAGCACCCTGGATGTGGTGGCGCGCCACCCTGATCGCTACGAAGTACACGCACTTACCGGCCATTCCCGCCTGGGCGATCTGCTCACCCTTTGCGAGCAGCACCGCCCGAAGCTGGCTGTGGTCGCCACCGCGGCCGAGGCGGGTGAGTTCGCCCAGCGGTTACGCGACGCGGGGCTGGCGACCGATGTGCTGCATGGGGAGGAGGGGCTGTGCGAGGTCTCCCGGGCCAGCGAAGTGGACGCCGTGATGGCGGCCATCGTCGGCGCGGCTGGCCTGCCTCCTACATTGGCAGCGGTACGTGCTGGCAAAAAGGTATTGCTTGCCAACAAGGAAGCCCTGGTCATGTCCGGGGGCTTGTTCATGCAGGCAGTGCGGGACAGTGGCGCCGTGCTGTTGCCCATCGACAGCGAGCACAACGCCATATTCCAGTGCTTGCCGGGCAACTACGCGCAGGGGCTCGCTCAGGTGGGCGTACGGCGTATCCTGCTCACCGCTTCCGGTGGGCCCTTCCGGGAAACCCCCTTGGCGGAACTGGCAACCGTCACGCCAGAGCAGGCTTGTGCCCATCCCAACTGGTCCATGGGGCGCAAGATCTCGGTGGATTCAGCCACAATGGCCAACAAAGGCCTGGAACTGATCGAAGCCTGCTGGCTGTTCGACGCGCGGCCGTCGCAGGTCGAAGTCGTGGTTCATCCCCAGAGTGTCATCCATTCGCTGGTCGACTACGTCGACGGTTCGGTGCTGGCGCAGCTGGGAAATCCCGACATGCGCACGCCCATCGCCAACGCGCTGGCATGGCCCGAACGGATCGACTCCGGCGTGGCACCTCTGGACCTCTTCGCCGTGGCACGGCTGGATTTCCAGGCGCCGGATGAGCAGCGCTTCCCTTGCCTGAGGCTGGCGCGTCAGGCCGCCGAAGCCGGTGGCAGTGCCCCGGCCACGCTCAATGCGGCGAATGAAGTGGCGGTCGCGGCGTTTCTCGAGCGGCGCATCCGCTATACCGAGATCGCGAGTATGATCGAAGCCGTGCTGGGCAAGTCCCCGGCAGGCCCGCTGGAAAACCTCGACGCGGTCTTTGCCGCCGATACCAGCGCCCGTCACCTTGCCGGGCAGTGGTTGACTCGGTGGGGCCGATGAGTTCCGATTGGTGCGCCCCGGGTCTGGATAATTGCTCCCGGGTGCTGCGGAGAAACCTATGAGCGCACTTTATATGCTGGTCGGCACCCTTGTCGCACTCGGGGTGCTGGTGACCTTCCACGAATTCGGCCACTTCTGGGTTGCCCGCCGGTGCGGGGTAAAGGTGCTGCGTTTCTCGGTAGGTTTCGGCACACCCTTGCTGCGCTGGAGCGATAAGCAGGGCACGGAATACGTTGTGGCGGCAATTCCGCTGGGCGGTTACGTGAAGATGCTCGACGAACGGGAAGCCGAGGTTCCGGTCGAGCAGCTTGATCAGGCCTTCAACCGCAAGCCCGTTCGTCAGCGCATCGCGATCGTTGCTGCCGGCCCTGTGGCCAACTTCCTGCTTGCAATCGCCTTTTTCTGGGTGCTGGCCATGCTTGGCAGCGAACAGGTCCGGCCGGTGATTGGTGCGGTCGAAAGCGGCAGCCTGGCGGCAAGCGCCGGTCTGCAGCCGGGGCAGGAAATCATCGAGATTGACGACGAGCCTGTGTCGGGGTGGTCAGGTGTCAACATGGAACTGGTCCGCCGCCTGGGTGAAACCGGTAGCCTGAACATTCGGGTGACAGGGGAGGGCGGCACCAGTGCTCACACCGTTGACCTGGTGGCCTGGCTCAAAGGTAGCGACGAGCCGGATCCCGTACGTTCGTTGGGCATTCGGCCATGGCGGCCGGTGCTTGAGCCGGTGCTGGCCGAAATCGATCCGGAAGGGCCGGCCGGCGCCGCCGGTCTGAAGTCTGGCGATCGCCTGCTGGCGTTGGATGGGGTAGCGCTTGCGGACTGGCAGCAAGTAGTAGACGCCGTGCGTCAGCGGGCCAACCGCCAGGTGACCTTGCAAGTACAGCGCGACGGCCAGCGCCTGGATGTTCCGGTTACCCTGGCCCGCAAGGGCAAGGGTGAAGCCGCCGCGGGTTACCTGGGCGCGGGCGTAGCGCCCGTAGCGTGGCCCCCGGAAATGCTGCGCGAGATCAGCTTCGGGCCGCTCGATGGGCTGGTGGAGGGCGCTCGGCGAACCTGGGAGATGAGCGTGTTGACCCTTGATTCGCTGAAGAAAATGCTCTTTGGCGAGCTCTCGGTAAAAAACTTGAGTGGACCGATAACCATTGCTAAAGTGGCGGGCGCTTCGGCCCAGTCGGGCCTTGGGGATTTCCTGAATTTCCTGGCTTATCTCAGCATCAGCCTCGGGGTTCTCAATCTGCTACCCATTCCCGTCCTGGATGGGGGGCATCTGCTGTTTTACCTGATCGAATGGGTCAGGGGTCGTCCGGTCTCCGATCGGGTACAGGGCTGGGGGGTTCAGATCGGTATCAGTCTGGTAGTCGGCGTTATGCTGCTCGCCCTGATAAACGACCTGGGTCGGTTGTAATGAGTCGCACAATTGCGAACCTGCCGCCTATGCGGCAGTTTGTTTATTGCCCGTTGGAATAAGAAAGGACTTCATGAAACGTCTGCTGCTTACTGCGGTGCTGTCCGCACTGATGATCACCGAAGTTCACGCCGAGTCCTTCACCATCTCCGATATTCGCGTCAACGGCCTGCAGCGGGTATCCGCCGGCAGCGTCTTCGGCGCCCTGCCCCTGAACGTGGGCGAGCAGGCCGATGACCGCAAGCTGGTGGATT
>NZ_JAAMQU010000022.1 GCF_013522925.1 Pseudomonas japonica
GTTACGAGGTGTGGACCATGTAGCGGCGATTCCCAAGTTCGTGGTGTTGCGGGCACGGAGGTAGCGCTATTACCGATAAACTTGTAGGAAGCGGCGGAGCTCGCGAACAACTTTTTGCCTATTCGCGTTATGAATTCTTCACGAGCTTCGCCCACTTCCTACAGAGTATATTCGGATGATCGCATTAAGGCAGCGCGCTTACTGTTCGGATTTATTCTCGATGCCATTTAGTTACGAGGTGTGGACCATGTAGCGGCGATTCCCAAGTTCGTGGTGTTGCGGGCACGGAGGTAGCGCTATTACCGATCAACTTGTAGGAAGCGGGCGAAGCTCGCGAACAACTTTTTTCCTATTTGCGTTATAAATTCTTCACGAGCTTCGCCCGCTTCCTACAGAGTACATTCGGATGATCGCATTAAGGCAGCGCGCTTACTGTTCGGATTTATTCTCGATGCCATTTAGTTACGAGGTGTGGACCATGTAGCGGCGATTCCCAAGTTCGTGGTGTTGCGGGCACGGAGGTAGCGCTATTACCGATCAACTTGTAGGAAGCGGCGGAGCTCGCGAACGACTTTTTGCCTATTCGCGCTATAAATTCTTCGCGAGCTTCGCCCGCTTCCTACAGCCTGTAGCCCCGACCGTGAAAGACGTTCCCAGTCCTTAAAAAAAGCTCGCGTATATTCCGTATCTCAATTGAAATACAGGTGTCAGCCTGTTTATTTGCTCCAAAACAAACACACAACCATAAAAAAGCCCGCTGGAGCGCGGGCATAAAGAAGGGAAAACCTGTCAGTGGCTGCGCATGCCAGCCGCTGCCATCAGCAGCCGGAGCAGCCCGGCCACCAGGCCGAGGCTGACCACGCTTGCAGCCCAGATCAGTACCAGCCAGCCGAGGCGTTGCCAGAGGGGCTTTTTCGTTTCAACCGGCTTGATCACTGGGCGCACCTCTCTAGTGGTAGCCATCTTCGGTGGTCACCTTGCCGCGGAACACGTAGTAGCTCCAGAAGGTGTAACCGAGGATGAACGGCAGAATGAACAGCGTGCCCACCAGTACGAAGCCTTGGCTTTGCGGCGGCGAGGCGGCGTCCCAGATGCTCACGGCAGGCGGGATGATGTTGGGCCACAGGCTGATGCCAAGGCCGCTGTAGCCCAGGAAGATCAGCAACAGCGTAAGCAGGAACGGCATGTAGTGCGCCTTGCGCGCCACCGCCTTGATCAGGCCGTAGGTCGCCACCACCACCAGGATAGGCACCGGCATGAACCAGAAGAGGTTCGGCAGGGTGAACCAACGCGCGGCGATGTCGCTGTGAGCCAGCGGCGTCCACACGCTCACGATGGCCACGAAGGCGAGCAATACGAAGGTCAGCGGCTTGCCGAGCTGGTGCATGCGCTCCTGCAGTTCACCCTCGGTTTTCATGATCAACCAGGTGCAGCCGAGCATGGCGTAAGCCGCGATCAAGCCCAGGCCGCAGAACAGCGAGAACGGAGTAAGCCAATCGAACGGGCCACCGGCATAGGCGCGCTCGGCCACCTTGATACCGTCGATGTAAGCGCCCAGCGCAACGCCCTGGGAGAAGGTAGCCAGCAGCGAACCGCCAATGAACGCCTTGTCCCAGATGTGGCGCTTGTCCACCTTGGCCTTGAAACGGAACTCGAATGCCACACCGCGGAAGATAAGGCCGATCAACATCAGGATAAGCGGGATATACAAGGCCGACAGCACTACGGCGTAGGCCAGCGGGAAGGCCGCGAACAAGCCAGCGCCACCCAGTACCAGCCAGGTTTCGTTGCCGTCCCATACCGGCGCAACCGTGTTCATCATTACGTCACGGTCGTGTTCCTTGGGCGTGAACGGGAAGAGGATGCCTATACCCAGATCGAACCCGTCCATCACCACATACATCATCACGCCGAAAATAATGATGATGGCCCAGATCAACGATAGATCGATGCCCATGGTCAGTTCCTCTCGCTCGGCGTGGCGTGGTGGTCTTCAGCGGTTTCTTCATGAGCGGCAGACAACGGCCGCGCAGGCGTGCGTTTCTGGCCAGGCCCGCCATGGCTATGCGGCCCGGCAATGGCCGGCCCTTTGCGCACCAGGCGCATCATGTAGCCGAAGCCCACACCGAACACCGCGAAGTACACCAGCACGAACAGCGCCAGAGTGAAGCTCATTTGCCCCACGTCGTGGTTGGAGGAGGCATTGGCGGTACGCATCAGGCCGTACACCACCCACGGCTGACGGCCTATCTCGGTGGTGAACCAGCCCGCAAGGATGGCGATCAGCCCGGACGGCCCCATGAACAACGCAACGCGCAGGAACAGCGGCGAGTCATACAGCTTGCCGCGCCAGCGCAGCCAGAGGCTCCACAAGCCCACCGCGACCATCAGCATGCCCAGGCCGGCCATGACACGGAACGACCAGAAGATGATGGTCGAGTTGGGGCGGTCTTCCGGTGGGAAGCTTTTAAGGGCGGGGATCTGCTTGTCCAGGCTGTGGGTAAGGATAAGGCTGCCCAGATAGGGAATTTCCACGGCGAAGCGGGTTTTCTCGGCTTCCATGTCAGGCCAGCCGAACAGTACCAGCGGCGTAGGCTCGCTGTTGGTGTTCTCCCAGTGGCCCTCGATGGCGGCGATTTTCGCCGGCTGATGCTCGAGGGTATTCAGGCCGTGCATGTCGCCCAACATGGCCTGCACCGGCGCAACCACCAACGCCATCCACATGGCCATGGAGAACATCTTGCGCACGGCTGGGTTGTTGCGGCCGCGCAGCAAGTGCCAGGCAGCGGAGGCACCAACGAAGAACGCAGTCGCCACAAAGGCAGCAGTTGCCATGTGGGCCAGGCGGTAAGGGAACGACGGGTTGAAGATCACCGCGAACCAGTCCACCGGAATCACCCGGCCGTCGACGATCTGGTAGCCCTGAGGGGTGTGCATCCAGCTGTTGGATGCCAGAATCCAGAAGGTGGAGATCAGCGTGCCGATCGCTACCATCACCGTCGCGAAGAAGTGCAGCCCTCGGCCTACGCGGTTCCAGCCGAACAGCATTACGCCCAGGAAACCTGCTTCGAGGAAGAACGCCGTCAGCACCTCGTAGGTGAGCAATGGCCCGGTGATCGCACCGGCAAAGTCCGAGAACCGGCTCCAGTTGGTACCGAACTGGTAGGCCATGACCAGCCCGGAGACCACGCCCATGCCGAAGTTCACGGCGAATATTTTCGACCAGAAATGGTACAGCTCGCGGTACACGCTGTTGCCGCTTTTCAACCACAAGCCTTCGAGCACCGCAAGGTAGCTCGCCAGCCCGATAGTGATGGCTGGGAAAAGAATGTGGAACGACACGGTGAACGCAAACTGGATACGGGCGAGGTCTAGCGCCTCTGAACCGAACATAGGGTTTCCTCTGACAGGCGGCACGGAGCACGGCATTGATCCAAATCAATGACCTTGCATAGCGTAGCCCCGTTCCCGCATGTCGACGCTGTGGTGCAGTGCCGCGTGACCAATTGCCCCACCCCCCGGAACCGGCAGGTTTCATGCAAGCGCCAGCATGAAGTTGCAACCGTTTGTTACAGGGAAATGATAGGCTGCTAACCTCTTCCGCCCCCTGAGGTCACTGGTCGTTCATGGCTACCGAAGCGCCCCGGCTGTTGCGTCACCACCGCCCCTTCCTTGCGTTCTGGCTGGCACGGGTGTGCACGGCAAGTGGCTTCCAGATGTTGACCGTAGCCATTGGTTGGCACCTCTACCAGCTCACCGGCAGTGTGCTGGACCTGGGCCTGGTAGGTCTGGTCGAATTCGCGCCCCGCGTGCTGTTCATGCTGCACACCGGCCATGTGGCGGACCGCTATGACCGCCGCAAGGTCGCGGCCATCTGCCAGACGCTACAGGCCATTGTGGCCTTGGCCCTGGTGGTGGGTAGCAGCACGGATAACGTGAGCCGGGAGATGATATTTGTGCTTGCGTTCTGCCTCGGCGGCGCCCGCGCCTTTGAAATGCCGACTACCCAGGCGCTGCTTCCTAATATCGTCCCGGCGGGCCTGTTCCCCCGGGCCGTGGCGGCGTCAGCTTCGGCGATGCAAACCGCGACCATCGTGGCGCCGGCGCTGGGCGGCTTTCTGTATGCGTTCGGCAGCGTGTGGGTGTACGGGCCAACGGTCGTGCTTTACCTATTGGCGCTCAGCCTGATGCTCAGCCTGCCAAAACGTGAAACCCCGCTGCCTACCGGCCGAGCCACGTTGCATTCGCTCATGGCGGGGATTCGTTTCATTCGTAGCCGCTCGGACATCCTCGGTGCGATTTCCCTGGACCTGTTCGCCGTGTTGTTAGGAGGCGCTACCGCCCTGTTGCCGGTATTCGCCCGGGACATTCTGCTCACCGGCCCTTGGGGCCTGGGGCTGCTCCGCTCGGCGCCAGCGGTAGGGGCGCTGCTGATGTCGTTCTGGTTGTCGCGCTTCCCGATCGAACGCAAGGTGGGCCGCACCATGTTCGCCGGCGTAGGCATCTTCGGCGTGGCGACCATCGCGTTCGGGCTATCGACTTCGTTCTGGTTCTCGTTGGCAACCCTGGCGGTGCTGGGCGCGGCAGACATGATCAGCATGGTGATCCGCGGGGCCTTCGTGCAGCTGGAAACCCCAGACGAAATGCGCGGCCGGGTCAGCGCGGTCAATGGGCTGTTCATCGGTGCGTCGAATCAGCTGGGCGAGTTCGAATCCGGGCTTACCGCTCACTGGTTCGGCACCGTCCCCGCCGTGGTGATCGGCGGGGTTGGCACGCTGATGGTGACCGGGGTGTGGATAAAACTGTTCCCGAGCCTTGCCAACCGGGACCATATGCAAGCGCCCGAGCGAGACGCGGCAAAGCCACTGTAGGAACCCCCTAGCCCTGTGGGTAGCAATTGTCTTGAGCGGTTTTCTCAAGGCCTTATTCGCGAGCTGCGCCTGCGGCTCCGCCCGTCTCCTACACCCGCGCAGTTGGGCTGTGGGAAGCGGCGGGGCCAGCCATCCGGCGGAGCTCGCGAATTGGCAAACTGCCGTTCGCAAGCTACGCCGGGCTATCCAGCAGTTTGTCCAGAGTGATAGGGAAATCGCGCACGCGCTTGCCGGTGGCGTTATAAATGGCGTTGGCCACCGCTGCCGCCACGCCTACCAGGCCGATTTCCCCCACCCCTTTGGAGCCCAACGCATTGACCACCGAGTCCTGCTCCTCGACGAACACCACGTCGATAGGCCCGATGTCCGCCTGAACAGGGATGTGATACTCCGCCAGGTTGTGGTTCATGTGCCGGCCTAACGCGTGGTCGGTCAGCGTTTCCTCATGAAGCGCCATGCCGATGCCCCACACCACGCCACCCAGAATCTGGCTGCGGGCGGTTTTCGGGTTCACCACCCTGCCCGCCGCCACGGCATTGACCGCGCGGGTCACATGCACCGTGCCCAGGTCTTCATCAACTTCCACCTCCACGAACACTGCCGAGTGCGTTGCCGTGGCGTACTGCTCCCGCTTTTTGTCTGGCTGTGCATCTACCTGCACTTCGATCGCGTCCGAACCGCTGGCATGGACCAGGTCGGTAAACGCCAACTGCTTATCTCCCCACACCAATGCGCTTTCGGTGAAGCTCACCTGGGTAAGCGTGACCGTCGCAAAGTCCGGGTCAATACTGGCCGCAGCGGTCAGTAGCTGCTTGTGCAAAGCTTCGCAGGCCTGTTGCACAGCCGTGCCCACGGACGAAATGGTGAACGAACCGCCCTGAAGCGGCGCCATTGGTAGGGACGAGTCCCCCAGGTTGATCTTCACCAGTGACGGCGGCAGGCCAGCGGCCTGAGCAGCGATCTGCGTGAGCGCCGTGTAGGTGCCTGTGCCGATATCCGTGGTTGCGGTGCTGACGGTCAACATCCCGTCCTTGCCCAGGCTGGCTTTGGCGCTGGCAGGCATTTGCATGGCTTCCCATACGCCGCCCGCCATGCCCAGCCCCACCAGCTTGCGGCCGTTGCGCAGGCTACGCGGCTCGGCCTTGCGGCGGTCCCACCCGAAGCGGGCCTTGCCCTCGTTGTAGCAGGCAATGAGCGCCTTGCTCGAATAAGGCTTGCCCTCGTTCATATTGCTATCGGCGAAGTTAAGCTCACGGAAGGTGACCGGGTCCATGTGCAGCCGCTCGGCCAGCTCATCCATGGCGCATTCCAGCCCGATCAACCCCAGCGCCGCCCCAGGGGCGCGCATGTCCAGAGGTGTGTACAGATCCACTGGTACCAGGTCGTAGCTCAGCTTCACGTTGTCGCAGTGGTAGAGCATGCCGCTCCATTCCACCACGTGTTCCGTGAATTTTTCGAAGCGTGACGTCACGCCCGTGGCGTGATGGGAGACCGCCATGAGCTTGCCGCCAGCATCACTGGCCAGTTGAAGGCGCTGGATCGTGCGGGGGCGGTAGCCGAAGGTGAACATCTGTTGCCGGGTGAGCGTTACCCGCACCGAACGCCGCAGCTTGAGCGCGGCCATTGCCGCCAGCGGCAGCTGATACTGAGGCCGCAGCCCTGAACCGAATGCACCGCCAACGAAGGCCGCCAGCACCCGGACCTTGTCCTTTTCCAACCCGAGCGTTTGGCACAGGTAGTTCTGGCAGTTCTGCGTACCTTGGGTTTTGTCATGCACTTCAAGGCTACCGTCGGCCTTGTAGATCACAGTGCTGGCATGCGGCTCCATGGGGTTGTGATGCTCGATGGGCGTTTCGTAGGTGGCGTCCACCTTGTAGGCCGCAGCCGAGTAGGCGCTGTCAAAGTCGCCGCGGGGCTCGGGCAACTCGGCTGGCGCGGGCGTGGCGTTGCTTAGTTCTGCGCGCAGGTCGGAACACCATGGGTGCTCCACGTATTCGACGCGCACCAGAGAGGCGGCGTGCCGGGCCAACTCCAGGTTTTCCGCGACCACCAACGCCAGGGGTTGCCCGTTATAGAGCACGCGGTCGTTGTACAAGGGCCGGAAGGGTTTGCCGTCAGCTGCGTCGGCATCGGAATATTTCTCGTCATCGCCGGCCATGGGCGGTCGATTGCCGTGGTCCATCACCTCGACCACGCCCGGCAATGCCAGGGCCGCGCTGGCGTCGATGCGTAGCACCCGCCCAGAGGTTATAGTGCTGGACACTACGCTCCCATACAGCAAGCCCTGCCCGGGATATTCACCCGCGTAGCGGGCCTGGCCGGTGACCTTCAGCACGCCGTCCACACGGTCCATGGGTTGTCCGAGTACTGTCATGGCCGTGCCCCTCCCAGTGCAGCTTCATCCAGCGCCCGCACGATGGCGCGCCGGGCCAGCTTGACTTTGAACGCGTTGCCCGCCAGTGGCTGGGCGTCCTTGACCAGGGCCTCTGCCGCAGCGGTGAACGTTTCATGGCTGACGGGCTGGCCGACCAGCGCCGCCTCCACCGCCGTATTGCGCCACGGCTTGTGGGCCACGCCGCCAAGGGCAAGGCGAGCCTCCTTGATCATATCGCCCTCCAGTTTCAACGCCGCCGCTACCGACACCAGAGCAAACGCATACGAAGCCCGATCGCGGACCTTCAGGTAATGGCTATGCGGGGCGAAGCCTTCGGCAGGCAGCTCGATCGCCACGATCAGCTCATCTTCGGCCAGGTGGTTATCCCGCTCAGGCTGATCACCCGGCAGGCGGTGAAAGTCGGCGAAATCAATAACTCGGGTACCCTGTTTGCCTTGAACCTCTACGGTGGCGCCTAGTGCCGCCAAGGCCACGCACATGTCCGACGGGTGAGTGGCAACACACTGGTCACTCGCCCCGAAAATCGCATGGATGCGGTTGAGGCCGGTGCGGGCCGGGCAACCCGTGCCAGGCTCGCGCTTGTTGCACGGCACCCCGGCATCGTAGAAGTAGTAGCAGCGGGTGCGTTGCAGGAGGTTACCCCCTGTGGTCGCCATATTACGCAACTGGGGCGAGGCACCCGCGAGGATAGCCTGGCTGAGAAGGGGATAACGTGCCTGGACGAGAGGATCATGGGCCAGGTCGGCGTTGCTGACTAACGCACCCACACGAATACGGTCATTCGGCAGCTCGGTAATCTCATGCAGCGGTAGCCGGGTAATGTCGATCAGCCGCTGTGGACGGGTGACGTTTTCCTTCATCAAGTCCAGCAGGTTGGTACCGCCGGCGATAAACCGACTGCCCGGTTGATAGAGTGCCAGCGCTTCGTTGACGTCGCTGGCACGCGCATAGTTGAAGGGGTTCATGCGTCGCCCTCCCCGGGTGCCTGGATCACCTCTTCGATAGCCGCCAGGATGTTGCCGTAGGCGCCGCAGCGGCAAAGGTTACCGCTCATTTGTTCGCGGATATCATCGGCCGAGTTCACACGGCCCTCTTTCAATAAACCCGCCGCCGAGCACAGTTGGCCTGGCGTGCAATAACCGCACTGGAAGGCGTCGTGCTTGATGAACGCCGCCTGCAGAGGGTGCAGGCTACCGCCGTCGGCCAGCCCCTCCACGGTGGTAACGCTTGCGCCATCGCACATCACGGCCAGAGTCAGACACGCGTTCACGCGCTTTTCGTTGACCAACACCGTGCAGGCGCCGCACTGGCCGTGATCGCAGCCCTTTTTGCTGCCTACCAGGTCCAGGCGCTCGCGCAGCAGGTCGAGCAGGGTGGTCCAGGGCAAGACATCGAGCGACCGCGGCTGGCCGTTAAGCGTGATGTTTATCGAATGGCTGGCGTAGCACTCCACGCCAACGCTGGAAGAAAGCGCACTCATCGGGAAAGCCTCACGGTCGTCTGCGCAAGTCTGTGTGCCTGCGTCTCGTAGTACGACTTTGCGTGAGGAGGGTTCGTTCAGCCCGATGCGGGGAGTAAGACCGCGCGGCGCTCGGTGCCCATCAGGTGGCGGACACGGGCCCGGCGGGCAGCATCGAGCGCACGCGGAAGCTAGTCACTGGCTGTTCCTGGTCATTCCCGGTCGGCTGCTCGAGTGCCCAGGCTCTCGCAGGAATACTTCGCCCCTGAGTAGTGGTGTATTCATGTACCAAAAGCAACCAGCCGTTCTCCTCCACGGCAAGGAGAGAACCGTTGGCGAGCGAGCCGTCGCTGAACTCGATGCGGCATAGCACTACACCCGCCTCGGCCGAGGGCAGCATAGGGCCACGAATCGCGCCTTCAACACCAGGGTAAAGCGCTGTAACGGGTATTACCAAAGAGGTTTTAAAAGGCACGTCGGACCGTTATGACAGAAAATTACCAGGAAGATGACCGGTGAAAATGTGATCACGGCCACCCCGTATTTATACAAGTACTACAGATATGGCGCTACCGTGAAATGTGAAGTGCTGGATGGAAGCGCCGGAAGGCAACCGCTGATCGCCGTTAACGTCGCGCAGGCCTTTAAAAACCGTATCTCTCGTTCACCGTGGCAACGTGACACTGGTATGATGCGCGGCTTTTTTGGGCCCAACTGGCACGATTGTGCTTTGCTTATGGGCCATCATTCACGGCGCTTCTAAGGCGCCTCGGGGAGCGGGCATGCTGGAAAGGCTGTTTCAGTTAAAGGCACACAACACTAACGTGCGCACAGAAATCCTGGCAGGGGTCACGACCTTCCTCGCCATGGCCTATATCCTGTTCGTGAACCCGAGCATTCTCGGCAGCACGGGCATGGACAAGGGCGCGGTGTTCGTCGCCACTTGCCTGGCCGCTGCCATCGGCTCGGCCGTGATGGGGTTGATCGCCAACTACCCGATCGCGCTGGCCCCAGGCATGGGCCTCAACGCCTTCTTCACTTACACCGTGGTGCTGCACATGGGCCACACCTGGCAGGTGGCGCTCGGCGCGGTGTTTATTTCTGCCGTGTGCTTCTTCCTGCTGTCGATCTTCAAGGTGCGGGAGTGGATCGTGAACAGCATCCCCTTGCCCCTGCGTAGCGCCATCGCCGCCGGTATCGGCCTGTTCCTGGCCCTCATCGCCTTGCAGAATGCCGGCATCGTAGTGGACAACCCCGCTACTTTGGTGGGCCTGGGCGACCTCAAGCAGCCGGGGGCCATTCTGGCTGCGCTGGGCTTTATCCTGATTGTCGGGCTGGAAGCCCTGAAGGTGCGTGGCGCCGTGCTGATCGGCATCCTGGCCGTGACCGTGGTGTCGATCCTGTTCGGCTTCAGCCCCTTCGGCGGCCTGGTGTCGATGCCGCCCTCTCTCGCCCCTACCTTCCTGCAGCTGGACATCGCCGGCGCGCTGGATATCGGCCTGGTGAGCGTGATCTTTGCCTTCCTGTTCGTGGACCTCTTCGACAACTCCGGCACCCTCATCGGCGTGGCCAAGCGCGCCGGGCTGATGGGCAAGGACGGCCACATGCCGAAAATGGGCCGGGCGTTGATCGCCGACAGTACCGCGGCCATGGCCGGTTCGCTGCTGGGCACTTCTACCACCACCAGCTACATCGAGTCGGCCGCGGGCGTGAGTGCCGGTGGGCGCACCGGGCTTACCGCTATCGTGGTGGCCGTACTGTTCCTGCTGGCGCTGTTCTTCGCCCCGTTGGCCGGTAGCGTGCCGGCCTACGCCACGGCCCCTGCCCTGCTGTTCGTGGCCGTGCTGATGGCTTCAGGCCTGGCCGAGATCAACTGGGACGACATCACCGAGGCCGCGCCAGTGGTGGTCACTGCCCTGGCCATGCCACTCACCTACTCCATCGCCAACGGCATTGCCTTCGGGTTCATCACCTGGACCGCCGTGAAGCTGGTGTCCGGCCGCGCCCGCGACCTCAACCCGGCGCTGATCATCCTGTCGGTGCTGTTCGTGATCAAGCTGGGCTGGTTCAACGCATGACGGCCATCAACCCGGCAGAGTACGCCGAGCAACTCCAGGCCAAGCTGGCGCGGCTTGAGGCCTTGCTGGCGCCCTTCGATGCTCCCGCGCCGCAAGTATTCGAGTCCCCGCGCGAGCACTACCGGCTACGCGCGGAGTTCAGGCTGTGGCGCGAGAGCGGCCAGCGGCATTACGCAATGTTCGCCCCCGGTGATAACCGCACGCCTATCCTCATCGAGCAGTTCCCTGTGGCCAGCGAGCGCATCAATGCGTTGATGCCGCTGCTCAAGGCCGCCTGGCAGGCTGACGAAGCGCTGGGGCACAAGCTGTTCCAGGTGGAGTTTCTCACCACACTTGCCGGCGATGCGCTGATCACGCTGTGCTATCACCGCCCACTGGGCGCCGAGTGGGAAGCTGCGGCAGGCGAGCTGGCCGCTTCGCTGGGCGTAAGCCTGATCGGGCGCTCCCGCGGGCAACGCCTGGTGATCGGCCGTGATTACGTGACCGAAGCCCTCACGGTAGCCGGCCGCACTTTCACGTACCGCCAGCCTGAAGGTGCCTTCACCCAGCCCAACGGCACCGTGTGCGAGCACATGCTCGGCTGGGCCTATGAGGCATTGGGTAAGCGCGATGACGACTTGCTCGAACTGTATTGCGGCAATGGCAATTTCACCCTGCCGCTGGCGACCCGAGTACGTAAGGCGCTGGCCACCGAAATCAGCAAAACCAGCGTGGCGGCGGCCTTGCATAACCTCGCTGACAACGGCGTGAACAACGTGGAGTTGGTGCGCTTGTCGGCGGAGGAGCTGACCCAGGCCCTCAACGGTGTGCGTGAGTTCCGCCGCCTGCAGGGCGTGGACCTTTCCAGCTATGCCTTCGGTACGGTATTCGTCGACCCGCCGCGCGCTGGCATGGACCCGGACACTTGCGAGCTCACGCGGCGCTTCGATAACATCTTGTACATCTCGTGCAATCCCGAAACCCTCGCGGTCAACCTCGAACAGCTGAGCAGTAGCCATCGCATAGAACGCTGCGCCTTGTTCGATCAGTTCCCCTATACGCACCACATGGAAGCTGGGGTACTGCTGGTCCGCCGCTGAACCCAGCCTGAACCCGGGGTCACGGCCCCGGGGTTTCACGTTTTTTTCACTTCCTGCTCACCGCTGCCGTACAACTCCAGGCCTACCCTCAGCGCCGACCCCGGTCCCGGGCCGATTCATGCTCTGTGGCAGAGTATTCATGACCCTCGCGCGCTACCTTCCCACCCTTGGCGCTTCCCGCCTGGTGATGCTGTTTTCCGCCTTTCTCGTTCTCGCCTGCAACCTTGCCAGCTGGCATGCCCTGGCCAGCCTCATTCAGCTGGAGGGCTTCAAGCGCCTGGCGTTCGAAGCCTCATTCGGCGTGTTCCTCTGGTCGGCGTTTACGCTGCTGTTCATTGGCTTTTCGTTCCGCCCGTTGCTCAGGCCCGTACTGAGCATGGCGGCGCTGGGCGCTGCCGGCGCGGCGTATTTCATGAACGAATACGGTGTAGCAATCGACACCGTGATGATACAGAACGTGGTCGAAACCAACCCCGGCGAAGTCGCGGGCCTGGTCAGCCTGAAGATGGTGGCGTATCTGCTCGGCCTTGGCGTGGTGCCGGCAGTGCTGATCTGGGCGTGGCCGGTTCGGTACGCCCCGCCCTTGCGCGGGCTGCTGCACAAACTTGCAACTGCGGCACTGGCGGCTGGCTTGCTGCTGGCCACGGTGGCGGCGTTCTACTCCACCTACGGGCCGCTGCTGCGCCAGCACGATCAGCTCACGCACTTCATCAACCCTACCAATTTCATTTACGCAGGCGCCAAGCTCGGCAAGGAGCGGCTAGGCTTGCAGCAGCACACAGAGATCCAGCCTATCGGCACCGATGCGGTGCAGGCAGGCCAGGCGCCGCGCAAACGGTTGATGATCTTCGTGGTAGGTGAAACAGCACGCGCCGACCACTTTTCGCTCAACGGCTACAGCCGCGACACCAACCCCGAGCTCAGCCAGCTCGATGTGCTCGATTACAGCCAGGTACATTCGTGCGGTACGTCCACGGCCGTGTCGGTGCCGTGCATGTTCTCGATGTTCGGCCGCAAGGATTACACCGACAAAAAAGGCAAAACCGTGGAAAGCCTGCTGGATGTGCTCCAGCACGCCGGGGTGAACGTGTTGTGGGTGGAGAACAACAGTGACTGCAAGGGTACCTGCCTGCGCAGCCCTCACCGGGACATCCCGAAAAACCAGCCCAGCCCATACTGCGACGGCCATACCTGCCTGGATGAGTCCTTGCTTGAAGGCCTGCAGGCGGACATCGACAAGCTCGACGGCGACACGGCGATTTTCCTTCATTCCGATGGCAGCCACGGGCCGGAATACTACGAGCGTTACCCACAGGCGATGACGCGCTTTGCGCCTGTGTGCCACACCAACCAATTGGGCAGCTGCAGCAACGAGTCGCTCAACAACGTGTATGACGACACCATCCTCTACACGGACCACTTCCTGGCCCGGGTGATCGGCGTGCTGAAAGCCAACCAGAGCCGCTTCGACACGGCCATGTGGTATGTCTCGGACCACGGCGAATCCCTCGGCGAGAACGGCCTGTACTTGCATGCGGCACCTTATGCAATCGCTCCCGAAGCCCAGAAACATGTACCCATGGTGCTGTGGTTCGGGCAAAACACCCTGAGCGATGCCGGGGTGTCCCTGCCATGCCTGGCGGCTAAACGGGATGAAGCCGACCTGAGCCACGACTTCGTATTTCACTCGGTACTAGGGTTGTTCAACGTACACACTCAGGTGTACAAACCGGCGCTGGACCTGTTCCAAAGCTGCCACGGCCTTGCCGCCGCTGGTTGACAAGCGCTGCCACGCACCCGTTATATCGGCCCTCTGAACCGGAGGGCCTGTGACTACATCATCCGCTTTCGTTTTGTCGCCTTCCCGGGCACGGTTGCTGGCCCTGCTGGTGGCCGCCGCGTTTTTCATGGACAACCTGGATGCCACGGTGATCGTTACCGCGTTGCCGGCCATGGCGCGCTCCTTTGGCGTAAGCGCCGTGGACGTGAACGTCGGCATTACGGTGTATGTGCTTACCCTGGCGGTATTTATCCCGGCCAGCGGCTGGGTGGCCGAGCGGTTTGGCCATCGGCGGGTATTCATGGCGGCACTGGTGATCTTCACCTTGGCGTCGGTGCTGTGCGCCGGCGCTCAAACGCTCTGGCAATTTGTTCTGGCGCGAGCGCTTCAGGCCGTCGGTGGGGCGATGATGGTGCCGGTGGGGCGGCTGGCGGTATTGCGAAACACGGAAAAGCAGCACCTGCTGGGTGCGATCGCGCTGATCACCTGGCCCGGGTTGGTAGCGCCCGTGCTAGGCCCTCCCTTGGGCGGCTTCATCACCCGCTACGCCTCCTGGCACTGGATATTCCTTCTCAACCTGCCGTTGGGGATACTGGCGCTGGCATTCGCCTGGCGATTGATGCCACAAGCGCAAGCACACACCACCCCGCCTGCTTTCGACCTGAAGGGCTTTGCGTACTGCGCCCTGGGCTGCGGAGCGCTGGTGCATGGCCTGGAGCAGCTCGGCAAACAGCCTGAAGCGCTGGGCGCCTATCTCTGGCTAGCCGCCAGCAGCGCGGTGCTGTGGGGGTTCAATCGGCACCTGCGGGGCTCGGCTGCGCCACTGCTGCGGCTCGAGGCGCTAGGTATACAAACCTATGCGGTCACTATTCGCGGCGGCTCGCTATACCGGGCCATGGTCAGCACCGCGCCGTTTTTGCTGCCATTGATGTTCCAGCTTTCGTTCGGCCTCGATCCGTTCGTCTCGGGCTTGCTGGTGCTGGCCCTGTTCGCCGGGAATATCGGGATGAAACCCATGACGTCGGCGATCCTTCGCCGCTTCGGCTTTCGCGCCACTTTGCTGGGAAGCATCGGTGTACTCGCCGCCACTGCGCTCGCGTGTGCTTTCATGACTGCAGCCACGCCAGTGTGGCTGATCGTGCCCGTGCTGGTGGTGTCCGGCATGGCCCGATCGATGGGCTTCACGGCTTATCACAGCCTGGCATTTGCCGACATGCCCGCGCCCTTGATGACATCAGCCAATACGCTGTTCAGCATGACCCAGCAATTGGCGTTCGGCCTGGGGATCGCGCTGGCGGTGATTCTGCTGCGCGGCGCGCAAACCTTGCTGGGCCTTGAGGGCGGCGATGAACAGGCCTTCCATGTGGCGTTCGTGGCGGTGGCGATACTCACGCTGGCCGCCGCGATAGATGTATGGAAGCTTCCACGGGATGCCGGCGCACCGGTATCTGGCCAGCGCTGACCGATTGCCGCCCAATTTCCAAGCACTGGCGGGGTCCAATACAGGTAAAGCGATTGACCTAAGTAACCGGCTGGTACAATTTAACGCCAGCGACTTCGGTCAAGAATAACAATGGAGCTTCACCATGATTGCGACCCCTCATAACAGCATCCTCGCCGGGCTGATCGGTTCAGGCATCCAGCTTTCCCGCACCCCTTCCATGCACGAACAGGAAGGCAAGGCACAAGGGCTGGGCTACGTTTATCGGTTGATCGACCTGGACGTGCTCAAGCTTGATAACCAGGCGTTGGAGGAGCTGCTGACCGCAGCGCAGCGCATGGGCTTCACAGGCCTCAACGTTACCTTCCCCAGCAAGCAGGCGATCATCCCTTACCTGGACGAGCTTTCGCCAGAAGCCAAAGGGATCGGCGCGGTGAACACCGTGGTGCTGAAGGACGGCAAGCGGGTGGGCCACAATACTGACTGCCTGGGCTTTGCCGAAGGCTTCCGCCGGGGCCTGGCCGATGCCGGGCGCAACCGGGTGATCCAGATGGGCGCAGGGGGCGCAGGTTCGGCGGTGGCGCACGCGCTGCTGATGGAAGGCGTAAAGCAACTCACGGTATTCGATGTGAACCCGCAAAGCGCACGCACGCTGGTGGATAACCTCAATGCGCACTTCCCGGGCGAGCCAGCCCAGGTGGGCACCGACCTTCCCGCCACCGTGGCCCAGGCGGACGGCATCGTGAACACCACGCCCATGGGCATGGCCAAGCTGCCGGGCACGCCGGTACCGAAGGAACTGCTGCGCGCTGACCTGTGGGTAGCAGAGATCGTGTATTTCCCACTGGAAACCGAGTTCCTGCGCGATGCACGCGCCCTGGGCTGCCGTACGCTGGATGGCAGCACCATGGCGGTTTTCCAGGCTGTGAAGGCGTTCGAACTGTTCACTGACCGCCAAGCCGATGCCGAGCGCATGACCGCGCATTTCCACAGCATGAATGGCTAGCTGCACCGACTGGTAAAGAGCAGGATTGGGGCGCCAGTTCGCGAGCTACGCCTGCGGCTTCGCCGGATGGCCGGCCCCCCGTCTCTACAAAAGCAGCGGGGAAGCCAGTCAGGCTTTGACGAAACGCTCCAGCGCTTCGACGATCATCTTTCGATGGTGCTGCCTGGTCGCCGGGTCGTCGAAGTTCACCTGGAAGATTTCGCCGAAGGTGTGCTTGTTGGACACCCGGTAGAAGCAGAACGAACTGATCAGCATGTGTACGTCCATGGCATCGAGGCCTTGGCGGAACACACCGCTGGTCACGCCTTTCTCCAGTAGCGCCTCCAGTTGCAGAAGAACGGTCTGGTTCATGCTGCGAATCGAACGCGACTGCTTGATGTACTCGCCTTGGTGAATGTTCTCGTTGCACACGATCCGCACGAAGTCCACGTTGCGATCGTGGTGATCGAAGGTGAACTCCACCAACCGCTTCAACCCTTCGAAAGGCTCCAGCTCGGTGAGATGCATGCTGCTTTCGGTATGCCGGATATCACCGTAAAGCTTTTCCAGCACCTCCACATACAGCTGTTCCTTGCTGTTGAAGTAGTAGTAAATCATCCGTTTGGAGGTTTGCGTGCGCTCGGCGATAGCGTCCACGCGTGCGCCGGCCAGGCCTTGGGCGACGAATTCGGTTATCGCGGCCTGGAGAATATTTTCGCGGGTTTTCTCGGGGTTGTTTTTTCGGGTACGGCGTGGCGCGCTGGTAGCGGGCACGTCAGATGTTATTGTCATGGGCTCTTGGCCTGTATGGGTCAGCGGTAATTATGAGCCGCCCCGCCTTGGGAAGGAAGCCGCTCCAGGCGAAACGGCTTCAAACCGGCCGTTACAACCGGGCGTGGCGGGCGGCGCCGCTACGGGCCTTGGCCATGGCCGCCAGGCGTACGGCGACGTTCGCGGCACCGTAACCGGCATAGCCACCACGCCGCTGCAGCACTTCAAAGAAGAAGCGGTTTTCGAATGGCTCGGTGTACACGTGGAACAGCTCACCGCCATTGGCGTCGCGGTCGTACAGCACGTTGAAATACGCCAGCTCGCTCAGGAATTCGTCGTCGAAGTCGAAACGCGCTGCCAGGTCGTCATAGTAATTGAGCGGAATTTCCAGCAGCGCGAGCCCCGCTTCCTTGGCCTGGGTGACTGCCGCAAAGATGTCATCGCAGTCAAAGGCGATGTGGTGAACCCCGGACCCCCTATATGACGACAACGCGTGGGAAATCGCTGTGCCGCGGTTTTCGGAGATGTTCAGCGGCAGCCGCACCGCGCTGCAACGGCTACGAATGGCGCGGCTTTTTACCAGGCCATAAGGGTCGGGCAGTACCACCTCGTCGTCGGCGGTAAAGTCGAGCACGGTCTTGTAGAACAGCACCCAGGTATCCAATGCGTCCGGCGGCAGCGCCATCGCCATGTGGTCGATCCGCTTGAGCCCTACAGGCGAGGTCGCGGGCACAGGCTTGATGTTGAAGTCGGTGTCGTAAATGGTCCGCCCTTGGGCGTCCTGGTCTACCAGGTACAGCAGGCTGCCGTCGGGCGCACGCACTGCCGCAAGCTCGCGCTCGTTAGGCCCTACCAATCCGCGATAAGGCTGGGCCTTGTAGTCCACGGCCCGCTCCAGCGCAGCAGCGCTGTTGTCTACGCGGATCGCGGTGGCACACAGCGACGGCCCATGCGCTTCGAAGAAGTTATGGGCGAACGAATAGGGCTCGGAGTTGAGGATCAGGTTGATATCGTTCTGCCGCAGCAGGGTAACGCTCTTGGAGCGATGTTGCCCGGCCTCGGCGAAGCCCAGTTGGCCCAGCCAATGCTTGAGCTTGGCACCGGTGGTTTCGTCCACCGCAAATTCCAGAAACTCGACACCGCCATAGGGCGCCGCAGGCGGGGTGGCGAACAGCTGCTCCAGGTTGGCGCTGGTGTCGGCCTCACGGGCCAGCAGTTCGCGGGTTTTTTCCTCAAGGTAGAGCAGCGAGCGCAGGCCGTCGGCGGCGTTGGCACGTGGTGGCGCGGCGCGGAAATCATCATTGAAGATCTCCAGCGACAGCGGCCCCTGGTAGCCGGTCTTGAGGATAGGCGCGAGGAAGTTCGGCAGGTCGAAATCACCCTGGCCAGGGAAGTTACGGAAGTGACGGCTCCACTCCAGTACATCCATGGCCAGCAAAGGCGCATCGGCCATTTGCACGAAGAAGATCTTGTCGCCCGGCACCTGTGCGATGCCCGAAGGGTCGCCGCGCAGCGAGAGGGTGTGGAAGCTGTCGAGGATCATCCCCAGATTGGGATGGTCCGCTTCCCGCACGATGTCCCACACTTGCTGCCAGGTATTTACATGCCGGCCCCAGGCCAGCGCTTCGTAGCCGATACGCAGGTTGTGGACTGCGGCGCGTTCGGCCAGCAGGCGCATGTCATCCACCAGCAAGTTGTGGTCACCAACGGAGTCGGCGGCCACGTTGCTGCACACCAGCACCAGGTCGGTGCCTAGCTCTTGCATCAACTCGAACTTGCGCTCCGCGCGGTCGAGGTTGCGGGCCAGGCGATTGCGGGGCACGCCTTCAAAATCGCGGAACGGCTGGAACAGCGTGATCGCGATGCCCAGGTCGGCGCACATCTGGCGCACTTCCCGCGGGCTGCCATCGTAATAAAGAAGATCGTTTTCGAAGATCTCCACCCCGTCGAAGCCGGCGGCGGCAATGGCTTCGAGTTTTTCCGGCAGGGTGCCGCTGAGGGATACGGTGGCGATCGAACGGTGCATGGTTCACTCCTGAGGGCGCGAGCAAAGCCCCGTGACCCGGTGGCCCGCACACTACTGACCGGCCTGGCTGCAGCCGGAAATTCTTGGGTTTGTCGGAAGGGTTTATACCTGAAAACCCTGCCGTGCAAGCGTACCAACCGGTTAGTTTTGTGTTCGATTATCGCCCGCTTCGCTGCTCTGGGTTCAGGCAGTCTTCGCGGGCGGCGCGCTACTCACCGTGGCTGAAGGTTGGGCCGACGTAGCCACCAAGGGTTCCACCACTTTCGGCCGACGTTGCAGCCAGGCGGCGGCAATGCCACTGCCACAAATCACCACAATGCCCACGATGGTCGTTGTTGTAGGGCTGTGGTTGAACACCAGGAAGCCATAAATGCCGGCGAATACGATCTGGCAATAGCCCAGCGGCGCCAGCAGCGCCGGCGGCGCATGGCGGAAGGCTTGAGTAAGCAGAAGGTGCGCGGTCATCCCGCAGGCGCCCAGGGCAATCATGAATATCCCGTCGAGCACGCTGGGCCATTGCCAGAAAAAAGGCACCACGGCAGACATCAGCAAGGTATTGAAGATACCCGCGAAAAAGTTGCTGGTGGTGGGGCTGTCCACTTCGGCGACCTTGCGCGTGAGCAACTGATAGAAGCAGAAGCACAGCGCCGAGCCAAAGGGGAACAGGATTGCCGGGGTAAATAGCTCCCCGCCGGGATGCACGATGGTCACCACCCCGCAAAAGCCGACCAGGACTGCGGCCCACTGGCCAAAGGTTACACGCTCGCCCAGCAGCGGCACCGACAGCGCGGTGACCAGCAGCGGCGCGAGGAAGTTGACCGCGGTGGCTTCGGCCAACGGAATATGCTGCAGCCCGGAAACAAACAGCAGGCTGGTGCCCAGCAGGCACAAAGCGCGGGCGACCTGCAGCCACGGCCTGCGCGTGCGCAGGATACGCAGCCCCGACTGGGGCAGGAAAATCCCCATCATCAGCAAGGTATGTACAAAGTACCGAACCCAGATCACCAGCATCACTGGATAAAAGCCCGAAAGGTATTTTGACAATACGTCGTGGCTGGCGAACAGCAGCGTCGCTACCACGATCAGCGCCATCCCCTTGAGCGGTTGGCTGGTGCCGGTCAGCGACAGGTTGGCATTAGTCATGGGTCAAAGGCGTTCCAGTACGCGGTAAGTGGCTTCCAATGCGCGAGTGGCACGCTCCAGCGCGCTCACCCCTTGCTCCATCAGGCGGCGAGTGGGTATTTCCAGGCTCAGCGGGATATCCGGCGGCAAGGCCTTGAGCAGCCCCACCAGATCGCAGTCGCCCTCCCCCGGCAGGCAGCGCTCATGCCGTGCCTCGAAGAGGATTCGCTCGATATCGTCCGGCACCGGCCCGGCAACGTCACACAGTTGAGCGTAGCGCAAACGGCCTGGGGATAACTGTTCCAGTTGCGACAGCTGCGAGCGGGAGCGGTTGAAGTGGAAGGCATCTACCAGAACGCAGCCATTGGACTGCCCGGCCTGCTCAACCACCTTCACCGCGGTGGCCAGGTCGGGAACGTCGGTCCAGGGCATGAACTCCAGGTGGGGGTGTATACCGTAGCGCTGGCCCAGCTCACAGAGTTCAGCGAAGCGCTGGGCGCAGCGTGGCAAGTCCGGATCGTTGCCCGCCACCAGCAGCTCCGTGGCACCGCACTCGGCGGCAAACGCCAGATGCGGCTCGAAGCTCGCCACCTTGGTATCGGGCTTCAATCGAAGAATCTCGATATCCAGCACTTTGATTCCGCTATCGCGCAGCTGCTTGAGCGTTGCCTGTCGCAGGCCGGTGTCTGCCAGAAGAGAGAAATGACGCTCCTCGGCAGTGGCAGGCTCGGTACGCAGCCCCACATGGCTATAACCGGCCCGCGCAGCTACCTCGATCATTTCGACGGGTGACAGCTCCAAAACCGTAAGGGCTGCCAGGGAAAAGCTGCGTTGAGTCATGGTCAAGCCACCCGTTACCTGTTTTATTTATTTAGAACCCAGTTCCAGTTTCAATACAAGCCCTCCCGCTACTGAAACCATTCCGACGCCGGGCTCGCTTCCGCCAATTCGACCGCAGCGGCCATGGCTGCGGGAGCGATTTCGTGAAGCCGGGTTTCAGGTAAGCGTGCGGTAGGGCCCGCCACACTCAGTACACCCAGGGTAGCCTTGCTGCTCGGGTGCCGAACGGCGACGCCCAGAGCGGACATGCCAACAGCCGAGCTCTCCATTACCCAGGCGTAGCCCAACGTACGGGCCAGGCGCAGGCGCTCCAGCAGCGCCTCGAGGCTGCGCGGCGCATTGGGGCCGAAGCCTTCGGCCGCGGCGATGCCCTGCGCCTTCACCAGTGCGAGCGCCTCTTCGTCAGGCAAGGTAGCCAGCCAGGCGTGCCCGGACGCGGTGTAGAACAGCGGCGCCTCGCGGCCCATGTCCGGGTCGTAGCGCAAGCCCGCGCGGGCACCTTGAGCCTTCGCCAGCCAAGTCAGCCGCTGGCCTTCCACCACGCCCAGGCGGATCAGCTCGCCCGTATGCTCGGCCAGGCGGTCCAGGATCGGCTGCACGATATCCACACCGCTGTGGCCCAGGTAGCGGAACCCTTGAGCTACCAGCCGAGTCGTCAGCAGGTACCGCAGGCTTTCAGGGTTCTGCCGTACATAACCCAGCCGCACGAGCTCGGCGAGCATTCTGTGCGCCGCGCTTTTGGGCATACCGGCTTCGTCTGCCAGCGCCTGCAGCGGCAGGCCGCCTGGCGCTCGGGTAAGTTGCTCCAGCAAGCTGAAGGCGCGTTCGATCTGACTTCCGGCCATGGTGGGCCCTTTGCAAATAAAGTGGCGATTGTAGTGAGGCTGTGCGGAGCGTGCGATCTTCGCCCGGTTTATTCAGCACGATACTTGGCCTTTGGATAACTCGCCAATAGAATTCTGGAACAAGGTTCCAATAAATAACAAGCCTGTGGAGCATCTTATGCCAAGCCTTCCCCACCCCGTTTCCGTTGTGGAATGCGACCTGCTGGTAATCGGTTCCGGTGCGGGCGGGCTGGCTGCTGCGGTAACAGCGGGGTGGCATGGCCTGAACGTGATCGTGGTGGAAAAAGACGACGTCTTAGGCGGCGCCAGTGCGTGGTCGGGCGGCTGGATGTGGGTACCCTGCAACCCCTTGGCACGCCGCGCGGGCATCGTGGAAGAGCCGAGCGAGCCGCGGCGCTATCTGGAGCATGAGCTGGGCGATCGCTTTGATCCCGCCCGGATTGACGCTTTCCTGAAAGCAGCGCCCGAGATGGTTTCCTTTTTCGAGCAGCACACCGCGCTACAATTCGCCGATGGCAACGGTATTGCCGACATCCATGGCGATACCCCTGGCGCCGGTACCGGCGGCCGCTCGGTCATTGCCGCGCCGATCAGCGCCTACGCCCTAGGCAAGCTTCTGCCCCGCCTGCGGCGTACGATGCGAGAAACCTCCGTGCTCGGCATGCCGATCATGGCGGGCGCAGACCTCTCGGCCTTTCTCAGCGTCACCCGTTCGTGGCGTTCGGCACTCCATGTGGCCCGGCGCTTCGGCGCGCATTTGCTTGGGCTCGCGCTCAAAGGCCGAGCAACACATTTGGTCAACGGTGTGGCGCTGGTCGCGCGGCTGGCAAAGTCCGCCGAAGACCTGGGCGTACTGCTGTGGCCCAGCGCGGCGGCAGTGCGGCTGGTGCAACAGAACGAGCGCGTAGCAGGCGCTGAAATCGACACCGCCAAGGGCAAGGTACGAATCCATGCCCACCGGGGCGTGGTGCTGGCCACCGGCGGCTTTGCCCATGACACGGACCGGCGCAAGGCGCTGTTGCCGCGTACGCCAACCGGCGGGGAGCACCTGCCGCTGCCTCCGCCCTCGGTCACTGGCGATGGGTTGCGCCTGGGGGAAAGCGTGGGCGGCGTGGTGGCTACCGATCTTGCCAGCGCGGCCGCCTGGTGCCCGGTATCAAAGGTGCCCTACGCAGACGGCAGCCAAGGGCACTTCCCCCACATCATCGAGCGGGGCAAGCCGGGGATCTTCGGGGTATTGGCCGATGGCAAGCGCTTCGTGAACGAGGCCGACGGCTATTACGACTATGCAAAGGCAATGGTCGACAAGGCCCCAGGCAACAACGTGGTGTCGTGGCTGATCTGCGACCATGCCTTCCAGCGCCGTTATGGCCTGGGTATCGCCCGGCCATTCCCGCTCCCGGTTGAACCGGCCGTGCGCTCCGGCTATCTCAAGCGGGGCGCAACCATAGAAGAACTGGCGCGTAATTGTGGCATCGACTCCGATGGCCTGGCGCACACGCTGGCCGAATGGAACCTGCATGCCCAGCGCGGCGAAGACCCGGCGTTCGGCCGCGGGCGCACCCTGTACAACCGCAAACAAGGCGACCCGCGTCATGGCCCCAACCCCTGCGTGGCGCCGTTGGTCACACCGCCGTTCTATGCCGTGGAGGTAAGGCCAGGCAGCTTTGGCACCTTCGCCGGTTTGAAAACCGATGCCAACGCCTGCGTGCTGGATAGCAACGGCGAAGCGATCGCTGGCTTGTATGCCGTAGGCACAGACATGGCCAGCATCATGGGCGGCTTTTACCCAGCGGGTGGTATCAACCTGGGGCCGGCCATGACCTTCGGCTACATCGCCGGGCGCCATGCCGCTGGCGTAACGCAGAGCGAATGAACTCAACCAAGGAGGCTCACATGCAAACCATCGACAATTCGTACGGCCTGAAGATGCCCAAGCTGGGCCTGGGTACCTGGCCCATGCTCGACAAGGAGTGCACCGACGCGGTGCTCAGCGCGCTGGACCTCGGCTATCGGCACATTGATACCGCAACGGCCTACAACAACGAAGCGGCGGTCGGTGAGGCGTTGCGCGCTACCTCAGTGGAACGCGAAGCGATACATGTGACCACCAAGGTGTGGTGGGACAAGCTGGCCCCAGCTGACCTGCAGGCCTCCTTCGATGCCAGCCTCAATGCATTGCAAACTGATTACGTGGACCTGTTCCTGATCCACTGGCCTGGGCGCGAGGGTTGGGACATGGACCGTAGCCTGGCGGCGCTGACCGCGGTATACGAAAGCGGCAAGGCGAAAGCCATTGGTGTGGCCAACTTTCCACTGCCGCTGATGCGTCGCGCAGTCGAGGAATTGAAGGTGCCGCTGGCAGCGTTGCAGGTGGAATACCACGTAAGCCTGGATCAACAGCCGCGGCTCGACTTCTGCCGCCAGCATGGGCTGGCCCTTACCGCCTACAGCCCGTTGGCACGCAATAAGGTATCGAACATCCCTGAGCTCAAGCAGATCGCCGAAAAGCACGGCGTGCTGCCCACCCAGGTGGCGCTCAAATGGCTGCTCGATCAGGACGGCGTTGCCGCCGTTCCCAAAGCTGCCAGCGTGAAGAACCAGCAGAGCAACCTGGACTCGCTCAAGGTACAGCTGGACGACGAGGACCGTGCGCTGATCGCTGGCCTGGCCAAGGATCAGCGCCTGGTGAATCCGGACTTCGCTCCCAAATGGGATTAAGCCCGGCCTTGAATCAGAAGTCGAAGAACACCGTCTCGCCTTCGCCTTGCACCCGCATGTCGAACCGGTAGGCGGTTTTTCCATCCACCTCGCAGCGGCGTGCAATCAAGGTTTCACGGCGCTGCGGTTGCTCGATCAAATTAAGGATCGGGCACTTCGCGTTGGCGTCGGCTTCGTCGTCGAAGTAGATCCGGGTTTGCAGGTGGATGTTGATCCCCCGGGCAAACAGGCTCACGTTGATGTGCGGCGCCATCGGGATGCCCGCCGTGGTGGTCACCACGCCCGGCTTGATGGTGTGCAAGCTCCACTCACCGGCATCGAAAGTGGTAGCGGTACGGCCGAAGCTGTTGAACGGCTTTTCCAGGTTGTACTCGGTGTCATACCGGCCTTGGTGGTCCGCCTGCCAGAACTCCAGGAAGGAGTCGCGGATCAGGTGTCCGTTGCCGTCATACACGTTACCGATCAACAGAATGTGCTCGCCCGGCGCACCGGGTTTGGCCATCTCGTTCCAGATTTCCTGGTCGCGGGTGGGGTTACCGGCCACGCCCAGAGCGAGGCCGATGTGCACGTAAGGCCCAGCGGTCTGCGAGGGAGTTTCGGGCAGGAATTGAACAGGCATGTGCGTCACTCCTCTCAGCAGTTTTCGAAGTGGGTCTGGCGTTGGCCGCGCAGCACGATATCGAAGCGGTAGGCCAGGCAATCCATCGGGTTGGCGTTGGTCATGTCCAGCCGTGCGATCAGGCTTTGCACCGCTTCGGGGTTGGTGATGGATTTCACGATCGGGCACATCGGGATGAGCGGATCGCCCTCGAAGTACAGCTGGGTAATGAGCTTGGTCGCGATCGACGGGCCGCTGATGGACACGTGGATGTGCGCCGGGCGCCAGTCGTTCGGGCCGTTGCGCCATGGATACGGGCCCGGCTTGATGGTACGGAAGGTGTAGTAGCCCTCACTGTTGGTAAGCGTGCGGCCTACCCCGCCAAAGTTCGGGTCCAGCGGTGCCAGGTAACGGTCATTCTTGTGGCGATAGCGGCCACCTGCGTTGGCCTGCCACATTTCCACGAGGGTATGCGGCACCGGCTTGCCGAACTGATCGATCACACGGCCGGCGAGCACGATGCGCTCACCCACCGGCAGGCCGCCATTATTGAAATTCAGCAGAAGATCGTTGTCGAACTTACCGAGCTTGAGGTGCGAGAAGTTCGGGCCGGTGCTTTCGCTTGCGGTTTGCGGAATGCTCACCAGGGCCTGACGAGGCGAACGCGGTACCGACGTTTTGTAGTCGGGGGTCAACGCCTTGGGATGCCAGTTGCGGTCACGGACAATGAAGCGACTGGTGTCTTGTTCAGACATGTCGATCTCCTGTTATTGGATTTATAAGGTCGCATAGATAAATACGCTGGCTTCAGTTTCCGCCAAAGCGGGCAGTGCGACCACTGAAAATGTACAGTTCTGTCATAACCATATGGTTATGAAAAAACCTCAAGGAGACACCAGCATGCTGTGGAAAAAAGGCCGGCGCAGTGACAACGTGGTCGATGCCCGCGGCGAGGGCGGCAATGGCGGCGGTTACGGAGGCGGCGGATTCCGCGTGGGCGGCAAAGGTTTGAGCCTGGGTGCGGTAGTGCTGATCGTCGGGTTCGGCTTACTGACCGGGCAGGATCCGCTACAGATACTCGGGCAACTCACAGGCCAGGCCACCTCGCCGGCGCCCACTCAACAGCGCACCACGCCTGCGGGTGGTGATGAGCAGACAGAATTTGTGAAAGCCATTCTGGGGGATACCGAGGACACCTGGCAGGCCATCTTCAAGGAAGGCGGGCGCCAATATGAAGACCCAACCCTCGTGCTGTTCGGTGGAAGGGTGAATTCAGCTTGCGGCCTGGCCTCCTCCGCAGTAGGCCCGTTCTATTGCCCGGGTGACCACAAAGTGTACCTGGACACCGCATTCTTCACCGAAATGAGCCAGCGCTTTCAAGCCGCGGGCGATTTTGCTCAGGCTTATGTGATTGCGCACGAAGTAGGCCACCACGTGCAAACGCTGTTGGGTATCTCGGCCAAGGTCGATGCCGCACGCCAGCGTGGGCAAAAACTGGAAGGCGACAATGGCTTGCTCGTTCGCCAGGAACTACAAGCGGACTGCTTTGCCGGCATCTGGGCCAACCATGCCCAGCAACGTTTGAACTGGCTGGAACCCGGCGACGTGGAAGAAGCGCTCAACGCCGCCAATGCCATCGGCGACGATCGCCTCCAGCAACAAGGCCAAGGGCGGGTAGTGCCTGACTCCTTCACCCATGGCACGTCAGCGCAGCGTGTGCGCTGGTTCAAGGCCGGTTTCGAGGGCGGTAAGCTGGAGCAGTGCGATACGTTCGCCGCGCAAAAGCTCTAAATGCGGCACCTGTAGGAGCCAGCGCAGCTGGCGAACCCCTCCCGGCTGTGTCTGGAGCCGTAGCCATTCCCGGGCCTCCGGAAGGTCGGCCCCGCCGGTCTACAGAGCGTCCAATAACGCCGCACAATCCACCGCATGCCAGTCGGTCAACTCCGGCCAGGGGTTGGCCGGCATGTTCACCAGCACGGTACGGGTACCGGCGGCGCGGCCGGCGGCAAGGTCGAATTGGTAATCGCCCACCATCACCATTTCGGCAGGCGGCACTTGCCACGCTGCGGCGAGCTTGAGCAGGCCCTCGGGGTTGGGCTTGAAGGCTGCTTCGTCGCGGCCGAGCACATCGTGCGGGGCGAAGCAGTCGTCGATGCCAATCGCCGCCAGAGTGATATGGGCCAATTCGCGAGCATTGCGGGTCAGCACACCCAGCCGGTAGCCGCGGCCCGCCAGTGTGCGCACCAGGGTTACCGCGCCGGGCGCAGGCTGGGAGGCGATCGCGAGCTCGCGCTCATGCTCGAGCAGCCAGGCGTGTTTGGCAGCGGCTTCGTCGGCAGGCAAGGCCGCCAGGTGGTGCAGGATGTCGTCCTCGGCGGGGATGCTGAGCGCGGTGCGGATGGCGGCGAAATCGTGGGCGGCCACGGTGAGTGTGCCGTCCATATCGAACACCCAGTGCCGGATCTGCCCCAGCATCACGCCCAATCCTTGCGGTGGCGAATCAACCCTTCCTGCGCCGAAGAGGCAACCAACTGGCCGGCGCGGTTGTACACGCTGCCTCGGGAGAAGCCGCGGGAATTGCCGGCCCAAGGGCTATCGAGTGCATACAGCAGCCAGTCATCCGCGATCAGGTTGCCATGGAACCAGAGCGCGTGGTCCAGGCTGGCCATCTGCATATCCCGGTGCCACACACTCTTGCCGTGTGGCAGTAGCGAGGTGGTCAACAGGTTGAAGTCCGAGGCATAGGCCATGACGTACTTGTGCAGGGCAGGCGTATCCGCCAAGGCGCCGTCCGCGCGGAACCACACGTATTTGACCGGGTCGCCCGGGGTGGGGTTGTACGGGTCGCGCTCGGTTACCGGGCGCATTTCGATGGGCTTGGGGCACAGCAGTTTTTCGCGCAGGTGTTCCGGGATCAACGCCTCGCCCAGGCGCATCAGCTCCAGTTCGGTGGGCAAGTTTTCAGGGCCGACGACATCCGGCATCTTGCTTTGATGGGAGAAGCCTTCTTCGTCGTATTGGAAGGACGCCGAGCAGGTGAAGATGGTTTTCCCCTTCTGCACCGCCGTCACGCGTCGGGTAGAGAAACTGCCGCCGTCACGTACCCGATCAACCATGTACACCACGGGCAGCGATGCATCGCCGGGGCGCAGGAAATAACCGTGCAAGGAATGTACATGCCGCTCTTCTTCTACCGTCTGGCTGGCAGCCGACAAGGACTGGCCCAGCACCTGGCCACCGAACAGCTGGCGAAAGCCCAGGTCCTGGCTACGCCCGCGGAAGAGGTTTTCTTCGATAGGTTCTAGGCTTAACAGGTCGACCAGATCGTCGAGGACGTGGCTCATTCAGGGTTACCTCGGCTTACAAATACCATGAGCGGGCATCATACCTTGATGTGCAAGCCAACCGGCTACCCGTGCATGGCCTTCAACCAGCCTGCGCGGTCTATGCGGTACAGGTAATGCCTGCGCAACGGGCTGGCTTCGTCCAGCGCGGGGTGGTCAAAATCCTCGGCGTCGTGGCGCTGCATGCCAATCGCTTGCATCACCTTTTGCGAGGGCAGGTTCACTTCGGACGTGAACGCCACTACCTCTTTCAGGCCCAGCTGTTCGAAGGCGCAACCGAGGCTGGTGAACGCAGCTTCACTGGCGTAACCCAGCCCCCAGTAGTCTCGGGCCAGCCGCCAACCGATTTCAACGGCAGGCGTGAAAGGGGCTTTGAACCGCACGTTCCACAACCCGGTAAAACCAATAAAAGCATCATCATCTTTGCGCTCCAGTGCCCACAGGCCGTAACCGTATTCCGCAAAATGGCCACGCACGCGGCCAATGAAGGCCGCGCTTTCAAGGCGGCTGAGCGGTTTGGGAAAGTAGCGCATCACGGCAGGGTCTGCGCTGAGCGCGGAGAACGGCGCCAGGTCCTCATCCTTCCACAAGCGCAACCGCAGGCGCGGGCTCTCGAGCGTCAGCAGATCAGTCATGCCCGGGCTCCTTTGTTATCAGCGGGCGAAAGCTGGCACACTCGCAGCTTTCGTGCCGTGCGGTCGATCATGCGCTTACCTCTGGTTTATCACGAAGACTACAGCCCGCCGTTCCCGCTTGAACATCGGTTTCCGATGGAGAAGTTTCGCCTGCTTCATGATCACTTGGTCACCACGGGCATCGCTTCTTCCGAACACCTGCATCGGCCAGAACTCTGCCCGGCTGATGTACTGGCGCTCGCGCATGCTCCCCAGTACATAGAGCGCTACATGGCCGGTGAGTTGTCCCGGGAGGACCAGCGGCGGCTGGGTTTACCCTGGAGCGAACCCCTCGCCCGCCGGACGATCCGCGCTGTGGGCGGCTCGTTGCTCACCGCCGAACTTGCGCTACAACATGGGCTGGCCTGCCACCTGGCCGGCGGCACCCACCACGCCCACTACGATTACCCGGCAGGGTTTTGCATCTTCAATGACCTGGCCGTAGTCAGCCGCTATCTGCTGGAAGCCGGCCGGGTGAATCGGGTGCTGATTTTCGATTGCGACGTACACCAAGGCGACGGTACTGCACGCATTCTGGCCGATACCGCCGATGCCATTACCGTGTCCCTTCACTGCGAGCAGAACTTCCCTGCGCGCAAGGCGCAGAGCGACTGGGATATCCCCTTGGCCCGGGGCATGGGAAACGACGCTTATCTACAGGTGGTGGAGGATGCGCTGAATTACTTGCTACCGCTTTATCAGCCCGACCTCGTGTTGTATGACGCGGGCGTGGATGTGCACAAGGATGACGCCCTGGGCTATTTGCAGCTCACCGATGCAGGCGTGGCGGCCCGGGATGAGCGCGTGCTGCGGCACTGCCTGGGCCGGGATATCCCGGTAATGGGCGTGATCGGCGGGGGTTACAGCAAGGACCGGCACGCATTGGCGAAGCGGCACGGCATTTTGCATACCGTGGCGGCGCGGGTATGGGGCGCAGGCATTTGATAGGGCCATGCTGCCTAGCAAATTACCCACATTCGCTGTGGAACCGCCTGTGGATAACCTGAGTGAAAGCATCGAGGCCCCTTCTGTACGCAGGCTGCGAGGCAGCTGGTTGTTTTTTGATCAGCAGCGAGCAGGCATTTGACAGGCGCCTTGGTTACACTACCGCCCTTTATGATTCTGGCGAATGTTCATGGCGTTGATTTCCGCTACCCCCACGGTGGCGATCATGGGTGGCGGGCCGGCCGGCCTGATGGCGGCCGAGGTATTGAGCCAGGCCGGCCACGCCGTGACGGTGTACGACAGCATGCCTTCGGTGGGGCGCAAATTCCTGTTGGCGGGTGTAGGCGGCATGAACATTACCCATGCCGAGCCCAAGCCTGCCTTCATTGGCCGCTATGCCGAACAGGCCGCTTGGGTAAGCGACTGGCTGGCTGAATTTGATGCCGACACCCTGCGCGCCTGGATACACGGCCTGGGCATCGAGACCTTTGTGGGCAGTTCCGGCCGGGTTTTTCCCACCGACATGAAAGCCGCCCCGCTGTTACGTGCCTGGCTCAAACGCCTGCGCGAGAACGGCGTAGTTATCCACACCCGCCACCGTTGGCTAGGCTGGGCGCCCTGCGGTGGTTTGCAGGTCGAGCATCCCGACGGCCAAACGGTTATCCAGCCCCGCGCGACAGTGCTGGCGCTGGGCGGTGGAAGCTGGCCGCGGCTGGGCTCGGACGGCGCCTGGCTGCCGTGGTTGGTTGAGCGCGGCGTGGGCATCGCGCCCCTGCAGCCGGCCAATTGCGGGTTCGAAGTGAGCGGCTGGAGTGCTGTATTAAAGGAGCGCTTCGCGGGCGCGCCTTTGAAGAATATCGCCCTCTCGCTCGCTGGCGACGCGCCACGTAAAGGGGAATGCGTAGTGACCGAAGGCGGCCTGGAAGGCAGCCTGGTGTATGCCCTCTCCGCGCCAATACGAGAGGCGATCAATCGGGATGAGCAATGCACGGTGTTTATCGACCTGTTGCCCGACCGAAGCCTGGCGCAGGTTGAAACGGCGCTGAACAAACCGCGCGGAACTCGCTCCATGGCCCGTCACCTGCAGGGCCAACTGCGGCTGGAGGGTGTGAAGGCAGCATTGCTGCGAGAGTTGACCGACGCCTCGGTGTATCAGGACTTGCCTCGGCTGGCCCAGGCAATCAAGGCGCTGCCATTGACCCTGCTGCGCCCTCGCCCACTGGCCGAGGCTATCAGCAGCGCGGGTGGGGTGATGCGTTCGGCCCTGACCGACGACCTGATGCTCGCAGCCCAACCGGGCATGTTCTGCGCCGGTGAGATGCTCGACTGGGAAGCACCCACCGGCGGCTACTTGCTGACCGCCTGTTTTGCCAGCGGCCGCCGCGCCGCCGAGGGGGTTTTGCGGTACCTGGGTTAAACGGGCTTTACGGCTTGCGCTTGCGAGGCCCGGTGTTGAACGCCGGCACCTTGCGCACGGGCTTGATAGCTGGTTCGGCTACGGCAGCGTCGCGGCTCTCGGTCCAGCGGCCGAGCGTAGCCTTACCGCCAGTGGTCTTCGGCTTCTTCGGCTTTTTGGGCTTCTTCAGAATCTGCCCGCCTGCCGTGGTTTCCGGCACGCGGTGCTCCGGCTCGAAGTCCGGCTCTTCGACACGCTTGAGGGTTTGCCGCGTCATGGCCTCGATGGCTGCCAGCTGCTCCACTTCGTCGGCACATACCAACGAAATGGCCTCACCCGTGGCGCCTGCGCGGCCGGTACGGCCGATACGGTGCACGTAGTCCTCGGCGACGATGGGCAAATCCAGGTTCACCACCAGGGGCAGGTCCTGAATATCCAGCCCGCGCGCAGCCACGTCTGTGGCCACTAATACGGTCAGCTCGCCGGCCTTGAAGCTGTCCAGCGCACGTTGGCGGGTAGCCTGGGGCTTGTCGCCATGAATGCCTTCAGCCGCTACGCCCTGGCCCTGCAACCGCTCGACCAGTTGGTCCACACCGTTACGGGTTTTGGCGAACACCAGCACGTGCTTCCAGCGGCGCTGGCGCAACAGGTGGCAGAACAGTTCCGGCTTGCGTTTCTTATCCACAGGCACCACGGACTGGCGAACACTGGTGGCGGCCTGGTTGCGTGGGCTCACTTCGAGGGTCAGTGGCTCATCGAGCATTTTCCCGGCCAGCAGGCGGATGTCATCCGAGAAGGTCGCGGAGAACAGCAGGGTCTGGCGGCGCTTGGGTAGCGCGGCATACACGTCCCGCAGTTCTTCGGCAAAACCCAGGTCCAACATGCGGTCGGCTTCGTCCAGCACCAGGGTTTCGACCTGGTTGAACTTGACCGCGTTCTGCCGGTGCAGATCAAGCAGGCGGCCGGGCGTGGCTACCAGCACGTCCACGCCCTTGCGCAAGGCCATCATCTGCGGGTTGATGCTCACTCCGCCGTACACAGCGTAGGTGCGCAACGGCAGATCAGCGGCGTAGGCCTTGATGTTGGCGTGCACTTGCTCGGCCAGTTCGCGGGTGGGTACCAGGACCAGGGCGCGCACGCTGTTGCTCGCCACCTGGCTGCCTTGCAGGGTAAGGCGCTGCAGCACCGGCAGGGCAAAACCGGCCGTTTTGCCGGTGCCGGTCTGGGCGGCGGCCATCAGGTCGCGGCCGGCCAGCACGGCAGGGATCGCCTTTTCCTGGACCGGGGTAGGCTTGTCGTAGCCAAGGCTTTGCAGCCGATTCAACAGCGGCTCGATCAAGCCCAGTGAAGCGAAAGTCATCGGGGTGTACCTGAAAATGAACTGGCAAGGCGCGCAGTTTACCCCGGATCAGCGTCGCCGCCATTGCGGCAAGCCGATCAGCACCACCGCACCGACGATCACCAGCATGGCCAGCATCTCCCATGGGCCAATCCGCTCGCCTGCGAACAGCACGCCCAGCAGTACCGCCACCACAGGATTCACGTACGCATAGCTGGTTGCCGCGGCCGGGCGCACGTGCTTGAGCAGGTACATATAAGCGTTGAAGGCCAGGATGGAGCCGAAGAACACCAGATACGCCAGTGCGAACCACCCAGAAAGCGGCGGCCAACTGGTCATGCGCTCGCCGCTGATCAGCCCGGTAGCCAGCAATGCAGCGCCGGCGATGAGCATTTCCACGGCGCTGGCCATACCGCCGGCGGGCAGCGGCAGGTAACGGCTCCACACCGAGCCAAACGCCCAGGCGGCCGCTGCGAACAGCAATACCGCCGCCCCGCCGGGGCTGGCTTGCAGGTTGGCGCCAAGGTTAAGCAAGGCGATGCCGGCAATGCCCAGCAGGATGCCGCTCCACTCGAGCCACGAATTGCGCTGGCCCCAGAGCAGCCCGAACAGCAAGGTGAACAAGGGCATGGTCGCCACTACCAGCGCGGCCACGCCGGACGCGATACCGGCATGTTCGGCCAGGGTCACCCCACCGTTGCCGCACCCCAGCAGCAATAGCCCGACCCACCCGCCAGCACGCCATTGTGGCGCGGTGGGCCTTGGCGCCCCCCGCAGCCGCAGCCAGGCGTAGAGGATCGCGCCGGCCACCAGGAACCGGATGCCAGCCATGGTCAGCGGTGGCCAGGACTCAACCCCGATGCGGATGAACAGATAGGTGGAGCCCCACACCAGGTACAGCGCCAAAAAGGCGCCGACCAGCAGGGCGGGCATAGGACGGGAAGGCATGGCAGGCGCTCGAAATCGAGAAAGGCGCCCATTGTACGAGCGAAACGGATCCCGTCCAGCTCAATGCCGGAGCAACAGCTCGCCTTCGATAGGGACATAGCGCGAAGCGGCGCGTATCAGGGAACCTGCGGTAAGGCCCGGTGTTCCGTACACGCTGGTTTGCACGCCATAACGCTGGTGCACGCGTTGCAACAGCAGATCGAAATCGCCATCGCCGGACGCCAGGACCACTTCGTCCACCTCTGCGGCGGCTTCCAGCACGTCGATGGTGATGCCCACGTCCCAGTCGCCCTTGGCCGAGCCGTCACTGCGCTGGATATACGGCTTGAGCTTCACCTCGAAGCCGAGCTGGCGAAGGATGCGCTGGAACTGCTGCTGCTTGGGATCGCCGCGGTCGATGGCGTAGGCATACGCCACCGCAATGTCGCCGCGCCCGGCCACCTGGGACCAGAGCGCGGCGTAATTGAAGTGGCAACCGTGCACCTGGCGCACGGTGTAATAGAGGTTCTGAACGTCGGCGAACAGGGCAATCCGCCGACGCTCCGAGGGCTCGCTCGTGGGCTCAGACGTAGTCGTCGTCATCCGAGAGGAACCCTCCGCTGTCGCCGCTGTAGTCGGCGTCCGAGAAGCCCCCGCGGTCGTTGTTCCAGTCGCTGTTGTCGCTCACCAGCTGCTGGCTGTTGTCCTCGCCCCAATTTCCGCCTTGATCGGCGGCGGGTGCCGGCTCCTCGCGAATGATCTCGACGATTTCCTGCGGCGCATTGTTGTGATGGAACAGGCTGCTCAGCCCTTCCGCCAGCATCATGCCACCGGCCACGCCCGCAGCGGTTTGCAACGCACCACGCATGAAGCCTCCACCCGCTGCCTGAGGCTGGGCATAGCCAGGCTGATAACCCGGCTGGCCACCGCCGTATTGAGGCGGTGGGGGCGGCGGTGCATAGCCGCGCGCCGGTTCCCGCCAACCGCCACCACTGGGCGCTTGCTGCACCGGGGCCGGCGCTTGATCGCGCGAGCCGCCACCAAACAGGCCGGAAAGGAACCCGCCGCTCTGAGCCGGCGCCTTGCTGGCTGCGGCCTTCGCTTGCTCCAGTTCGGCCTTGAGCTGCCGGTTCATCTCATCCAGGCGTTTTACCGCCGCTTCCTGAACCAGAATCGCCTGGGCCATGTAATAGGCGGCAGCGGGCTGGTTGGCCACGTGCTCGCGGATGCGCTGGTCCGCTTGTACGTCGCGCGGGCCGCCGTCTGCTTCCGCTTGCTTGAGGCGGGAAAAGAGTCCGTCGATCAGGCTTTGCTCTTCGCTGTTCATGGCGACCTCTCAATTGCCGAATTTGACTGGCCCAAAGGGGCCTGATGAACCCATTATGGGGGCCACACCCTGGTATTCAACGGCTGGCCGGGATGAAACATTGTTAATCGCCTGCCAGGCGTTTGCCCTGCGGGGCCCATCCGGTACAGTGGTGGGCCTGCCTGGCCCAAGACATTGGCGTGATGAACCCGCTCAGCATCCTCAAAGATTCTCTCTATTTCTTCCGCACTCACCTGTGGGCCATCGTGCGGCTGTGCTTGCCGCTGGTTGCCCTGCAGTCACTGGCCGAACAGCTGGTAGACCACAGCGTGGCGACCGACGCCCGTGGTGCGTTCGACATCCTGGTAGGGCTGCTGTTCTACCCCATCTATACCGCGGCCCTGATCCTGTATCTCGATTCGCGCAGCAATGGCGAGCATCCACCTCTCAAACTGCTGCTTGGCATGGGCCTGCGGCTGTGGCCTCGCTTTGCACTACTGGCGGCCATTTGTTCCTTGGCCATCCTGCTGGGCATGGCCTTGTACCTTTTGCCAGGGCTATGGCTGATGGCCCGCCTGGCATTTGCCGAGTACCTGCTGGTGCTGCGGGGGCTGACTCCGCTGGCAGCAATCAAGCAAAGCTTCGAGCTTACCCGCGGGCCTTTCTGGCAAGTGCTGGCCTGCGTGCTGGCTGTGCTGGTGCCGCTGTGGCTGATCGACTTCGCCAGCGCTGCCGTGCTGCCCGATGACGACAACCTGGCCATTTCACTTGCGCTGGACTGCGTCAATGGCCTGGTGCAGCTGATCACGACCGTAGTGCTGTTCCGGCTGTTCATGTTGGTCACGGACCCAACCCTGCGCGAACCCCGCCGCTGACTTGGGCCGACGCGCGGCCTCGGTTATGCTCAGGAACTTCCTGCTGCCGTAGCCGAGCCGATGATTCGACGACTGCGTAACGCTTCCCTGATCCTTCTGCTGATGGCCGCCGCCCTCGCTGCGCTGGCCTGGCACCTGTCGTGGCATCCCGCGCCCCACGCCGTCGTAACGCCAGTGTGCCGAGGCAGCCCGCCTACATTGGCGCCGGGCCAGCCGCTGAAAGTAATGACGTGGAACGTGCAGTTCCTGGCCGGCAAGCGGTACCTCTTCTGGTACGGCGCCCCTGAAGGCCAGAGCCATGACGACCGCCCGAGCGCCGAGGACATCGCTCATGACCTGGACGAAGTAGTACGGGTAATCCGCGACGAGCAGCCCGATGTGGTGCTATTGCAGGAACTGGACGATGGCGCCAAGGCCACCGGTTACCAGAACCAGCTCGCCTTGCTGCAGGAGCGCTTGGTAGACCTGTACCCCTGCAGCGTGGAAGCTTTTGACTGGAAGGCCGACTTCATACCCGATACCCGCATATTCGGCAGCGTGGGGCGCAAGCTCGCCACGCTCAGCCGTTATCGCATTGATCAGGCCGAGCGCTGGCAATTGCCTCGCCCTGTAAGCCGCTTCAGCTGGTTCCATCCTCAGCAGGTGATGCTGGGCGCCTATTTGCCCGTCACCGATGGCAGCGGCCACTTGGCTGTGCTCAATACTCGCCTGGAGCCCTACAAGCGCGGCAACGACGCCCAGGCCCGGCAACTGCAAGCGGTGGCCGACCGGGTAGACCATCTGGAAAGCCTGGGCACGCCTTGGCTACTGGGGGGCGACTTCAACCTCCTACCCTTGGGCCAATACCGACGGCTGGAGCCTGGTGAGCAGGCAGATTATTCCCCCGCCGACGATTTGCACCTGCTGTGGGATCGCTACCCGCTGATCCCCAGCAACGCGCAAGCCGGCGGCCCTGATCGAGCCGACTGGTTCACCCACTTTCCGCCCACGGCCAACGGCCCGGATCGCACCCTGGACTACCTGGTACACAGCCCCCGCGTGCGCCAGCTCGAAGCCCACGTACGGCAGGAAGATACCCTTGGGATTTCCGATCATTTGCCATTGATGGGTCGGTTTTTGCTGCCGGGGAAAGTGCCGGGGGCGTAGGCTCCCGCTATGGCTTCATTTCTCGACCGGCGCCTTTTAAGAAGGCGATTCGTTTCGTCCTATATCGTTACGTATTAATTAGTTCAGCGTAACGGCCGCGCAAATAGCACTGGCTTACTTCAATATAAATTAGCACCACAAGATTCAAGACTTACTGCAAGACCAGAACCTATTCAGCCACCGCTGAACCCACGTCGTCAGTACAGAGCAGTTACTGGACAAATTTTCCCGGTGAAATCATGCAGCGCTGCATTGACATGATTCACTAATGGAATATTCTCGTGAGCCGAAATGAAGCGGCAATGAGTATGCGCTGGGAAGACCTGACGGTAGACGGAAAAAAAGTCTGTATGGCACATTTACAGCCAACTGCGCGGGCATACCAGCTGGCGGCCTGCAACGTGTGCGTCGAATTCACATTCGGGCTTCATTGCTTCAGTGACAAGAAGGGAAATGGGCCATTAATAGTTCATCCAAAAGTTCGGGAAAAACGATATTTCTGCTCTCCCAGGTACTCTCTTCCCAAACAGCTAATTGACTACATTGATAGGCGCTTCATTGATTCGAAGGTAAGAGCTCACTTTGCGGGCCAGAACAACAGGCGATATTTTTGCCTTGACGCTCATGAATACGCAATTTTCTTTGAAATCCGCAAGCCGCTGAACCGGGAAAACTTCCTTCGCCTGAATGTGGTTTCCGCTTACGAAGTTGAACCTTGGGGACGCTCCGGCCTGCCGAGCAAAGGTCCGTTATATAACGTTCGCTACGTGTTGGAAAAGCGCAACGAGGGTATCTCGGTTTGAAGGCTGATAAATAAATAGCAAAAAAGCCCTACGGCTCACACCGCAGGGCTTTTTGCTGAATCAAATGTCGGCCTGGCCTTTAAACCCGCTCACAGGCTGGGAGGAACGTGTCTGAACTCGTTCCCGGCATCGCTACCCCTCATCTGAGGTTCCGGTCTGTAGCGACAAGGCCATCGTACCCAAGCCTGGTTTTTGGGTCAAAGAATATCGTTAATAAGGTTCGTCAGGCTTGGCTTGGCCTACCGTAGCACACCCGTCTGAACGTTACAGACGCCCTCCTTGCTGCTACGTCCCCCTCGGTTTCGCCCGTGCGGTGGCCTCGGCCACTAGCGGGTCATCCGGCCAGTAGTGTTTGGGGTACCGGCCCTTCAAGTCCTTCTTCACTTCGCTGTAGGTGCTGCGCCAGAAGTTGGCCAGGTCCTGGGTGACCTGCACTGGCCGCCGTGCCGGGGACAGCAAATGCAGTTTTACTTGCACCCGGTTGCCGGCGATGCGCGGGGTGTCGGCCAGGCCGAACAGCTCTTGCAGCCGCACCGCCAGTACTGGCGGATGCTCACTGTAGTCGAGCCGGATGGACGAGCCCGACGGCACGTTCAGGTGGGTGGGTGCCAATTCGTTCAGGCGCTGGGGTAATGGCCAGGGCAGCAGATTGTGCAGAATGCTGGAGAGGTCCAGTTGGCTGAAATGAGCCAGTCGGGTGACCTTGCCCAGGTAAGGCGTCAACCAGGTTTCCAAGCTTGCCAGCAAGCCTTCATCGCTGACGTCCGGCCATTCGGTCTGGCCGGTGGCAAGGTCCAGATCGCGCAGTAGCTGCACGCGCGCCTGCCACTGTCGCAGTTCAGGAGTGAAGGGCAGCAGAGCCAGCCCCTTGCGTCGTACCAGGTCGACTAGCGCCTGCCCGCGCGCGGCCTCGTCCAAGCCGGAAAGCGGCTCGCGGCGCAGCACCAGGTCACCGACCCGCCACTGGGCTTCGGCGCGCAGCGTACCTTCCTTGTCATCCCATTCCAGCACGTCCCGACGCTGTACCTGCTCGGCCAATACGGTATCGAACAGCAAAGGGTTCAGGTCTGCGGCAAGGTATATCCGCTCCTCGCGCTGGCCTTGGCGGCTACCCAGGTCCGCCACCACCAGCCATTCATGTTTCATCAGCGCGTCTGGCTCACCGAATTGGGCCGCGCGGCCGTTGGCCAGGCGGTACTCAGCCCCGCCGGCGCGGCGTTGCTGGGCAACCCGGTCGGGGTACGCCAGGGCGAGCAACATGCCAAGCCAGCGGTCGGCCTGGGGATCTTCGACAGGGCGTGCTGCATTGGGTTGACCGCGCAGCAGGCCCTGGTACTGCCTGGCCAGTTGCTTGATGCGCTGGGAGGCACGGGCCCCGCTGTGCAGCATGGCCAAACGGCTGTGCAAGTCGGCGCCACGGTCACGCACGATGTCGCGCTCACCCAGCAAGGCGGCGAGGTCGCAACCCATGGCCTCCAGCCCAAGGGCTTTGGCTCGCAGTAGCAGGTGGGCGATTCGCGGATGCGCCGGCAGGCCAGCCATCGCCTGACCGTGCGCCGTCAGCCGGCCGTCCGCAGCAAGGGCGCCGAGGCGGGCAAGCAGATCATCGGCCTGGGACATCGCAGCGGGCGGCGGCATATCGAGCCAACGCAGCTGATCCGGCGTTGAGCCCCAGCGGTGTAGCTGCAGCGCCAGCGGCGCCAGGTCGGCCTGAAGTATCTCGGCGCTGTCATAAGCCGCGAGTTGCTCATGCTGGGTTTCGGACCACAGCCGGTAACACACGCCCGGCTCCAGCCGCCCTGCCCGGCCGGCGCGCTGGGTAGCGCTGGCACGGGAAACACGCTGGGTATCGAGACGTGTCATGCCCGTGCCGGGGTCGAAGCGCGGCACCCGAGCCAGCCCGCTGTCCACTACTACACGCACACCCTCGATGGTGAGGCTGGTTTCAGCGATATTAGTGGCGAGCACCACCTTGCGCTCACCGGCGGGCGCAGGTTCGATGGCGGCACGCTGGGCCGCCAGATCGAGCTCACCATGCAATGGGCACAGCCGAACGCCGGGGTAGCTACCCAGGGCGCTTTCCAGGCGCTGCGCCACCCGGCGGATCTCGGCCTGCCCCGGCAGGAACACCAGCACGCTGCCGGCCTGCTCGTCCAACGCCTGGAGCACCACGCTTTCTACCCTGGCATCCAGGTATTCCCCTTGCTGCGGTGCGCGGCCCCATCGCACCTCCACCGGGTACGCACGGCCTTGGCTGCTGATAACCGGAGCGTCGTCCAGCAGCGTTGAAAGCCGTTCGCCTTCCAAAGTGGCAGACATGAGCAGCACCTTCAGTGGCGGCTCATCGCGCAACAGATCCCGCCCGTTAAGCACCAGCGCCAAGGCCAGGTCCGCATCGAGGCTGCGTTCGTCGAGATTGCCACTTGCACGGGCTTGTCAAATCTGCCAAAAATCCTCCAGCACGGGCCTAGCCGCGCATCCCCTAGGGAGCAAATGTCCTTGACAATCATCAAAAACACGTCTTCTCTGAAATACTATCCGTTCAGGAGGCTGCCGCCGGCCGTACGCTTGTTGATGGAGCAATGCAGCGCCGTGATCACGACTGGCGGGTTCCGGTGCTTGATGAAGCTCTTTGAGGCGTATTGTCACGTGACGAGCACGGCGGTGAGCTACCTGGGCATATCAGACAAAAGCTTCGGCAGTGTGTGTGTCGGGTTCATCGGTTCTTTTAGCGGCCAGTGCCTCATCGATCAATCTCAACAAACCCGCCGGCGCTACGCGGTGAACTTCATCAAGCTCCTGCACGAGATGCAGAAGCACTTGCCTCTCTGTCCCACCTATGAACAAAGCCCGCAATTCCTCGAGAAGTGCGCTTCTGTATGGGAACAGCAGAAGCAAGGGCTAGACCTACATGCTGTGAGGTACTGGAACGGCTGGACTATTACCGACCCTAAAGGAGGGAATATCATTCTCGCCTTGCCGCAAATATGGCATTCGCATGGCAGTGAATTCGCCGAGCAGTTCTATAAGTACTATAACCAGTTACATGAAAAGAAAATTAGAAATGACAACGTGGAAATCAACCACTTCCTCGACTATCTAGCCGAAAACTCAGCTGAGTATCCAGTAGAGACATTCGGCTGCCCAATCCGCATCAACAACCTTTTTAACAGCTATCTTTGGGAGAGTTGGCATCGGTCTACTCGTGCCCGGACGGAGCATGAATCGAAATCTAAAGTCTATTCTAGGTTCATAAACTCCATTACCGAAAGCTTTTTAGATACCGGAGTTTGGGCAAAGCCGTTCAGGGGAGCGCTCAGCAAAGTCCCTATGACAGCAAAATGTGGCTCTCGCACAAAGGTCGTCAAAAACGAAGACGGACGGGAGGTGAAGAATAATCTAATTACTCAAATCCCTCTCACACTGACGGACTCAGAAGCGATCACTATCCTGTTCAAGAAAATAAAGCTTGATAATGCACTCGTTTTTAAGTGGGCAAGAAGTCGCTGCATGAAGCTACGTAAAGCACAGCTGCGTCGAATTCGACTGTCGAAGATCGGCACCGTTATCTCGGAAAACCGTCCAAGCGCCCAATCGATCGCTGATATCGGTGCGGAACACATCTGCGCATCGTTCGAGGCCCATGGCTTGCCGTTCTTCCGGAACGACTATCAGAAACGCTTTGGAACCATTCAAAAATCCGAGATATCCAACGAACTTGGTCTACCAAACAAATATGACCTCATTGCGTTACTGCTTATGCTCATCCGTTCGCATCCAGTCATGACTGAAAGCTTTTTCAAAGACTTTGAGCTATACGATAAGAATGGAAATCTTTCCGGCCTTCTGAAAACCAATAGCGGTTACCAGCTTATTGGATACAAAGATCGCAAAGGAGGCAAACTCAGCGAGCAGAAGATCGATTTATCTGCGCGTGATGCCGCTGTAGTCAGGATGTTGATCGAACTGACGGAGCCGCTCCGTAAAGAACTCAGGGAAGCAGGTTTCGACGCTTGGCGGTATCTTCTCATTCACTGCAGTCGTAGTATCAATAAACCTAATCGGCCTAATACGAAACGATGGGGCGCAAACACTGCTAAGGAAACGATGGAAGAGATAGTTGCTGAGTTCTCCAGACACAGTGCTCTTGGGGATGTTGAACTGCGACATCTTGTCAATCGGGTCTCGATCGCCAGCTATCGTCCATCGGTAGCTGTCGAGGATTACTTGAGACATAACAGCGTAAGAAAGCTTGCCCGAGACCTGGGCCATGAAACCTTTCGACCCAATTTACTCAGCTCGTATCTGCCGCAAGTGATCCTCGATTTCTTCCAAACGCGCTGGATCAGAATATTTCAGAAGGGCGTTATCCTTGAGGCGATGAAGAATAGCCCCTATCTGTTAGAAGCTAGCGGCTTTGAAAACATGGACGAGCTCCACGAATTTTTGTCGAATCACGCTTTAAAAGAGCTTCCTCAACGACTGAAACTTCCGAGGAACCAGGGAAAAAACCTTACAAAGCATAATAGCAATAAATCCGAGGAGCGAGTCCTGATATCCATAAGCACTCCGTTGATGACCAGCCTCGTTTCACTGCGCGACGCGGTAAGCTCTGCTTCCAAGCCAGATCAAGTACACGCGAAAGCTAAATACTGGGCAGCCTTTACCATGCTGGTTTCGACCCACATTCGCGAAGGGTTCGATGAAGTCTTGCTGGAAAGCCTTACTGTAGCTGAGTCGCGAACCGATCCAGAATCCATGCTGAAGTTCATATATGAATCTGCCGCCTAACCTAGAGTTCTTGAAGAAATTCACACAGGATCCACGGGATGCCTACCGCAGTGCAGCCTGGCTAAAAAGTGACTTTGAGGATACTAAATGGTATTACAATTTCGGCCACACTGAATCACCGTACATCAACTGGTGTGTAAAACTATCTGATGGCAGCATGCTTACCGGAGAATCAAATAAAATTCTGCTTGAGAGTTTTAAATATTATTTAATCGGCGCAACTCGAGACGCGCACTCGAACGAAACCACGGTCAAAGAGATGCAAGCTAAGCGCTTCTCTACCGCGTGCTGCGTGATCGATTACTTTCTTATCAATTGCGCGAGATATAAGATCTACAAGCACAAACTTGGCGAACTGACATCCGGCAATCTTAAGGAGATACTTGAGAATATATCTAGGAACCCAGAAGTTTGTGAGTCCATCTATAACTGGACGAACGAGCTCAGGAGGTATTGCCTCGAACTACTAACATCCACATGCACTAAAAAGATTGAGGAAACATTAAAGCTCAAGCCTCAGCTCATGGATATAACGGATGAGCAACTATGTAACAACAGCTTGGGTATTGATGAGACCCTGATTCCGAAAATCAGAGCATGCCTCCTTCTTCACGGATTCTATCATAAGACCGCTAACGGCAACCAACCCAACTCAACCCTTATTTCAAAGGAAATCTATAAAAACTGCATTTGGGGCAACACAAGCTTAAAACCTGTTAAACTAATTTTGACATACAATGATAACTCTTGCCTTTTTGAAAGAGAGTATCCACGCGCGCCCATACGAAAAGATAATGAAGCGCTTCTAGGAATGAGCGGCTACGCTTCGTATAGGCATGCGATTTATAGCTTAGGAATACTACACGAAGTAGGATACCCGGCACCAGCCAGCAGCGCCTTAATAGAGGCAGAAAGATTCCAGCCTGCATTGTCGAACCGGGGACGTTTTCAGACTCTCCCATCAGAACTAGCGTTTACATCTATTCGCAACGCTATTGAACTGCACATTAAACACGGTAATACGCTCATTGATGCAATGTGTCGGATTGCTAGGGAGTGTCAGCGTGTCAATATAAAACCGGCAAGCTTATCTTCAAAAAGGGTACGTCAGTTGGTGGGTTCAGAACTGGTTGACCTAGGTGTAAGCAGGCTATCCCTGAGCATCCCCGATGAAGACCATGATTACTCCACACCTTTCAAGGGAGGAAAATCTGAATACTTTAGAGATCTCAGAGCTAACCGTGGTTTCTATGAACTCATCTGCGTTTACATAGGTGGCATTCAACTCTTAGTCGGTATCTTGATGGCGCGCCGCGTAAGCGAACTCACTGGCCTGATGCCGCACGATTGTATGGATGTAACAGAATCCTGGCTGATTTTCCAAAATGCTAAAAGCACCCGGTATGCTTCTGGGAAGCGCTTAATCGAGGCACGCCCTATTGATCCCATTGCGGCACAGATGGTCAAGAATCTGCAACGTATGCATGGGGAACTCAAACGCATTGGGTTCATTAAACGGGAGATGAAGCTCTTCTCTACCCCCCATTTACGGGGAGCGGCCAAGTTAACCGACCGAAACTTTAATCGTAATCTAGATTTTTTTTGCGACTACTTTGAAACCCCGCTAACTAGCGAGGGAAAACGCATGTATATTCGACAGCATCAATTGCGTCGTTTCTTTGCAATGTTATTTTTCTACTGCAGCACATTTAATAGCCTTGATACATTGCGGTGGATGCTTGGCCACACAGACCCTAGCCACGTCTGGCACTATATTACTGAAACTACAGACGGCGCTATCCTTCGAAGTGCGAGTTCACAATACCTGAGTGAGCGCCTTAAATCCGGGGACTACTCCGAATACGAAGACCTTGCTGAACTGGTAAAGGATCACTATGGGACAGACGACGTTGAGGTTATTGACAGCAATGCGATTGAGGACTATATCAACGACCTAATGATAGAAGGCTGGCTTGAGGTTGAGCCGGAGTTTTTTACCGACGTGCATGGCGAGACCTACAAAATTGTCGCCAAACTGACTAAGCCTCGGAGCGTCTGATGAGCAGATCGACCAAAAACATCCAAATTTCAGAGGGCATCAATGCACTCCAGCAAATACTCATGAATGCTATCAAGCGGCCTAGAGAATATGCAGCTGACATAGAACTACGAACCGCATTGAAAACCCAAGCGAGCCTTTCTAAATTCCAGTGCACTGTAGCGACAGAAACGGGAGATACATTAAAAACGTTTCCAATGAGCTTAAACTCATTAAAAACGCACGCAGATTATATTATCACCGGTGGCTACAAGGCACTAGACGACCTACGCCGCAAAGCCATTGCAGCGATCGAATTCTCCGACAGAAAAACCACACGGGCTAACAAGCGTAGCAAGTCTGGCCTCAAACTTAAATTAGAGGAACTCGAAAGCGAGCTGGACATCCTTCGGCAAACAAACATGATTTTGCTCAGCGCTCTCAGTGACGCCTTACATCAGTTTTCCATCATAGGAGCTGGCACCGATTCCGCTAGCCGTGCAAGCCGGGTTCAAACGGCTTCGAACAGTTTGAGGGCTATTGTCAGCATGAATACTCCTCCATTTGATCAGCTCACTCGCTCCTCTCCACCACCTAGCTTAGAGGTTATAGACTTAAATGCGTACCGTGACCGCTAAGCCCGCTACGATTGTAGCCCCTGAAAAGATTTATCATCTCCTTGGAGACTTCGAGCTCAACCGGCACTTTTCAATCGATCGCTTATACAAGCGAGACGCGAGTAATATTTCCTATATTACATGGCCAGACAAGTCGCCATGCCTGATTGGAAACCTCTATATACTATCCTTATATCAAAAGATTGGACGCGGCGGTAGAGAAGGCCTATCAAGGCGGGGAGATAAAGGTGGCACGATTGGAGACTATGCCTCGAAAATTAGTCAGCTACTTAAACGCTGTTATCGGGATTCCATTGAACCCAAGGATCTGAGCGATGGCATATTTAGCGATTACGTAATTGAAATGGCTCAGGAAAGATCCCATAAAAATCCGGCCAAAGAGAAGAAAAGCGGTACTTCAGCACTTGCTACTGGACGGATATGGTTGGACTTCCTTTATTTTGTAGGCCACTTCTATGGAAACCCTAACTTTGTATCAGAGGAAGGTACAATAAGAATTACGAATGAAAGGTTTGCTACCAAAGGCAGAAATGGAAGATTGATCTGGCGCAACTACAAAAGCCATTCCTCTTTTACATTTTCACGGAGACAGCACAAGAGAGACCCCATCACCAATGATGATATTGAAAGACTAACAAGAGCAAACCGAAACTCTACCTATAGTGCTTTTATCCGTGAGCGCCGCGCTTGTTTACTGGATTTATTCGAAGCCACTGGAGCAAGGCGAGACGAAATACAAAACGTATCTATTGACGACATCACAAACGCACTGAATGATCCCGAATACAAGCTGGCCTTGATTACCCTAAAGACTGGAGGTGAAATCGAAACCAGGCAAGTTTCAGTTCCGCATATGGTTCTCCGAAAAGTTAAAACTCATATCGAGAAAGCCCGGAGGATGACCATAAAAAAGCATTACAAACTAGGAGCTGACCATCGAAAGCTATTTATTTCCGAGCGTACCGGCAAGGCGCTTAGCGGTCAAACCCTATCCAACGAAATTGGGCATCTAAGGAAGATTGCCGGCATATCCCACCAAGTATGCCCACACATGTATCGGCATGCATTCATTACAAAGAAAATCCTCAACCTACTAAATGATCATCAAATTCGCAACGAGGATGAGCTTCGGAGAAACCTGATTGATATCAAAACTTTTGTTACCGAAATCCAAGTTGAAACGGGCCAGATCCATCCGGACTCTGTTGAGCACTATATTGACTGGGCGTTCCGCGATCTGGCGAGCTATGACGAAACCATCAAGTCAGTAAGGCACCATCACGTTAGGGAGATATACCTTCGCAAGCGGAAAGAACTGAGAGACGCTCTTCTGGAAGGAATGCCGAAGGAAGAATATGCAGCGCTTGACAATCAACTAGATGAAAGTTTTACCCAAGACTTAGCTGTAGCAGATCGAGCGCGATCAGCGCTTCATAAGCCACCAAAATCTTTGTAAGGTCAACCTGAGAGATTGTTTGGAAGGGTTCTTTTCCTTGGCATACACTAGGGATACTCCGTCATTCGCGCCGCGTGTCTTGGTTGAAGGCTGAGTGCTCGGCCTGAGCCCCTGTCACAACTCGAACAACTGGTACTCAAGGATGTCATCCCTTAAAACACAGCACCAAGGTGGCATGCGCCTGTTTAAATCCATTCTTCTTCGCGCTGCATAGGGGTTCTCACTTGGTTATACCTAGTTTCTTCGCGCATTTTGTGAGATGCCGCCAACAAACCCGTCTCTGACGATGGGAGATCACGCATTTCAGCTGCGGCGACCCTCGTGTTCAGAGCCAATCTTCTTCGCGGTAGGTCATGGTGGCCTCTCCATTCTCATAACGTTTTTTAGACGGTAGCTCAGGGGGTAACTGAGGTCAATCACACACCCGTTTCATGACCCTCATCTGCCTCGTAAACTCCCATAGCCCGCGGGCGGTAGCTGCATCCCCTGCGGCGTTCGTGCATAGGGTTATGGTGACTCTGTAGGCAGGCAGAGTCCTTCGGGTGGATTCGAGCCCCAAATCGCCACGACTACCTCTCTCGGGCTTGCCTGGTTTGCTAGCTGCTCATCCATAGAAGGTGGGTACAAGCTATCCTCTGTATCCAGGGATTCAATCCCTTGGTAGTCACCCCAGGATGCTCCTTCAGTCAGCACCGCTTGTGGCTGTACAGCTTTGACGAGCCTGTACTGGTCATCGTATTCAACGACAACCTCGGCCTCCGGATCAAAAGTCGACAGCACCGCGATCATTTCCCGGACATTCATTGGCTCACCTTTCAGTCACTGCACGGCTCGTTTCGTGAGCGTCAGAATGATATTCGCATCATTAGGGCGTGCCCTTTGGGACGGCTGTCGTGAACCAAGCCCCGACTTCGGTCGGGGTCTTGGCCCGCTGGGCTTCCATCCTCCCGCCTGCGCGCTCCGCTTGCATACGCTAGGTCAAGCCGCGCTTATTCGCATGGTCTAGGCCCCTTCTGGGTGTCTTCCAAGCGGGTTTAGACCCTGGCCTGTCGCCTGCCGGGAAGTTACTTAGGAACGCGCGCGCAACGCATGAAAAGATGTTGTTTCAGGGTTGAGGCCTCACCATCGGCAACGATTCTGGTGGATGCACTATACGGTGCCGACTGCCTGAGTCAGTTAGCCCGTACACCATTACCCCGGGGCTTGCTCTGGCATCACAACGCTCCACCCCGAGCCGCTAGGAATTCCGAAAGTCTGGTAAGACCAGGGACTGTAGTGGTCAGGATTGGTCTCAAACCGCACGACGTTCAACATGTCGTCCTCCGATGGGAAGTGACGTAGCAACGCCTTGGCCTCCCCGCGGAGGTCTTCACTCATCGAAGCATTCTTGGACAGCGCGATAAGAAATTCCCGCGCCTGTAATACTGAGCGTGTTCGCTCTTCTGGCATCGTCATCGGCGATCTAGCCCCTTGCGCTGAACTCATCACATCAACCATACGACTTCAACGCACACCTGAGCAAGACACCGCTCACGGGGCGTCAGATGAGACGTATATCGTTGAAATGCCTCTGAGCAACGCTACGCCCGAGACAGCAGGGCAATGATTCCGGCGGCTGAGGACTTCAACCTTTGAAAAAAGATTTCTGTTGGAGTCTCATTTCAAGCACCAGCTCACCCTTGATATGGAGGGTACAGATTCGCGGAGGCTTTGTGAGCAAAGTGCTGACTGAGGTGCGCTAAAAGATTCGCTGCATGAGAGACATTATGCCCAACGCTATGGAATCGAACGTAGTCGACCAACGCATTGCTTGCCATCATGTATGCAGGGATTTCGCTGACGCGGCCAGGATCGCCGTGCCACCACACAATAACGGTCGCATCTTCTGGTTCAGCATCGTCTTCTGGGGATGCTCGAATCACCGTACCGTCTCTCAAAGACCGGGCGACCAAATCACCAGCGACCTCTTCTGTGTGGAAAAGGGGAGCTAGGTTGCCTATGAAGCTCACTACCCGTTTCGCTGAGTAAGCCGTATATTTTCTCTGCCCTTGCGTCTGTTCAGAGTGCCTCGGTGCCTTGCTAAACGCACCACCTCGTTTGCCTACGGCGCGTACGAGAATTCATCCAAGCAGTCAATCGGCTCGTGACTCTGCAGGTGACCCCAAGGGGCATTTTTATAGGCCGAAAAGAGATTCGCCGTCAGATGATCGCACCTCGGGACGGTGCTCAAACATTCAGTACGAAGATGACAAGCCCGGGAGGTCAAGACGTGCTTTTCATTCCCGCGCTCCTATGGCTATCTAAATGAATCATCTCCGCCTGCCATCTTCGGAGAAAGCTATGCCAGTCGTGAGCGTAAAAACCTTCCACCACACGGGTCGAGCCGATGCTCGCAGCGAGAAAGCGTGAGCGCCAAGGCTGCGGAATATTCTGGTGTCTGACGATGGTGAAGCCGCAGGCATGATCTTCAGCGAGTACCTGGACTAAAAGCTCCTCGGCATCGAGGATTTTCGTTACCAGCGAGGCATCATCAGCCTCTGCCCGGTCGATCTCATCGAGAGCCAGGATTAGCTCCAGCGCTGCGGGATCACCAGGTTGTAGACCTGCAAGGCGCCAGAGAACCCTTCTCCTTTGGGTTTCGCGCGTGTGAATGTCGGTGTTTCTATCCATCAAAAATCTGTCCTCAGCGCGAAGCAAATGATGTGAGGTCACGGTATAGGCCTATCAGGAGCCCGGCGTCCAGAAGCGCGTGGTGCGATAGATCTGGAATACCCATGTTCCCTATGTCATCTGCTTCCAGGAGGCGGAAGACCTGCAACAGATCTGTGGCCTGGTTGATGACATTCGGTAGCCACCGGTGATCCACCTAAGCGGTTAGTCGAACCGGAATGTAACGTTTATTTCGCACTGTAACGTTTACGCTGTTGCATGAGAAAACTACCTTACAGACGCGGCAGGGCGGTGCAAATCCATGCCTTCCGTGCGGGACTGGCAGGGGCGAGAGATATGCTCTAGATAGTCTTGCGGATCGTCAGCATCAACAGCCTACTGGCCCTTGGCGTTGCTCCCTGTCTTCGACGTGATGATGAGAGCAGAGACTGGAGCGGCTATTGAACGCGTTGTGAGATTGCCTGCTGGGGCGGTGCGTGCCCCCTCCCGGGGGCGGCTGTCGTGAACCAGGACAAGGCATCTTGGCCCTACGGGCGTTCATCCTGCACGCCTGCGCGCTCCGCTTGCAGCCGCCTCTTGCCGCTTGAGCTCACCTACGCCATATCTGTCAGTTACGGTAGGAGATCTGTAGTGCCAGTGCAGCCATCGTCGCTTCCTGCCAGACAGGTCTGGCTA
>NZ_JAAMQU010000023.1 GCF_013522925.1 Pseudomonas japonica
GGCGTTGGCCGTCAACCGGTCGCAGCCAAGGCTTGCTGCTACAGGCTGCTTCAAACTGTGTAGCAGCAGGGCTTGCCCGCGATCTGGTGTTGGCCGGCAAACCGGATGAAGGGCTCAAGCAGGCAGTGCTCATTCCACGATCCCTTCATCTTTCAACCGCTGAATCGCGCCACTGCTCATCCCCAGTTCGGCAAGCACCGCCTGAGTGTGCTGCCCGAGGGTGGGCCCTTGCCAGTTCACATTGCCGGGGGTATCCGAGAGCTTGGGAACGATCCCGGGCATTTTGATCGCAGCGCCATCTGGCAGTTGAGCGTCCAGAATCATGCCGCGTGCCTGGTAGTGAGGGTCGGCGACGATATCGGCAACTGAATAGATGCGGCCCGCCGGTACCTCGGCTTTCTCCAGTGCATCAAGCACGCGCTCGATTGGCAGTTTGGAGCTCCATTCACTGATGGCCCGGTCAAGTAGGTCACTTTCGGCAGCCCGGCCGTCGTTGTGGGCGAACGCCGGGTTCTCGGCCAGATCTATGCGACCAATCGCGGCCATCAGGCGCTTGAAGATAGGGTCGCTGTTACCGGCGATGACCACATAGGCGCCGTCAGCAGTTGGATAGGTATTGGAAGGGGCGATACCTGGCAAGGCGCCGCCGCTGCGTTCCCGTACATGGCCCAGCATCGCGTATTCGGGTACCAGGCTTTCCATCACATTGAACACGCTTTCAGCGAGCGATACATCGACGACTTGGCCATCACCCTGCCCTGTCTTGACTCGAAGCAGCGACATCAGTGCCCCCATCACCGCATGCATTGAAGCCAGTGAGTCGCCAAGGCTGACACCCACCCGAGCCGGCGGTGAATCCGGGCTCCCTGTGGTGTAACGGATGCCTCCCATGGCCTCGCCAATCGCACCAAAGCCTGGGCGATCGCGGTAAGGGCCGGACTGGCCATAGCCTGAAATACGTACCAGGGTCAGCTTTGGGTTGAGTGCGTGCAGCACGTCCCAACCAAGACCCAGTTTTTCCAACGCTCCGGGGCGCAAATTTTCTATGAGCACATCGGCGCTTTCGGCCAATTGCTTGACGATGTCGATCCCTTCCGCGGACTTGAGATTCAGCGCCAGTGACTTTTTATTCCGGGATTGGAGATACCACCAAAGGGATGTGCCGTTGTGCAGTTTTCGCCACTTCCGAAGCGGGTCGCCCTGCCCCGGAGCCTCAATCTTGATCACCTCGGCGCCAAACTCCGCCATCAACCGCGCGGCGAAGGGCGCGGCGATGAGCGTTCCGATCTCGATGACGCGGATTCCGCTAAGAGCAGTCATGGGGCGGCCTCGATGTTCCTGGAATTTGCACCAAGACTAGAAGCTAACGGGAGAAAATTCTTAACCTCGGATAGAAAGCCCCGGGCACCTCACCTAGGTACCGAAATCCGGCCATTCTCCAATGGCCAGGAAGGCGACCTGCGGCACCAACACAATCGCCAGCATCGTATCTACGTCCACGAGGCCCAGCCCGCCCAAGCCGGCGCCCAGGCACACAGCCGTTGCGGTCCCTACACCGGTCCATAGCTTGGACAGTTTCCTCATGTGCCACCCTCCGCTCGCGTATACTGTATGGATAAACAGTATACGGGTATCGCGAGCTGGTCAATGGCTTCAGATAGGCTTTGCCCGAGCGGTATTCGGCGGGATGCCGACACGGGAAAACGACTATTCACTCGGCATCCACGCGCAACGTCCTTAAGATATTGGTCTTGATTTGTTACCGTCGTGCCCATGAAAACTCTGATTGCTGTTCTCGCCCTGTTCCTTTCCACGGCCCTGCCCGCCCTCGCCTCTCCACCTTCAACCTTTACCGAGGCCAAGGTCGTGGCCAAGCAGCAGGTCTACCTTGACCAGGCCAACAGCGCCATGGGAGAGCTTTACTGCGGGTGCCAATGGTCATGGACGGGCAAGTCCGGTGGCCGCATTCACCCGGAGTCATGCGGCCTTCAGGCCAGGAAGCAGGAAAACCGTGAAACCAGGGTCGAGTGGGAACACATCGTGCCGGCGTGGACGTTCGGTCACCAACGCCAATGCTGGCAGAATGGCGGCCGAGAGCACTGTGTCGACGATGACCCGGTGTTCCGTGCCATGGAGGCGGATCTGTTCAACCTTTATCCGTCGGTGGGCGAAGTGAACGGCGACCGCAGCAATTTCAACTACGGGATGGCGTCAGGGGTTGCGCCCCAGTACGGCCAATGCAAAACCAAGGTTGATTTCGATGAGCGGGTCGCTGAGCCACGCGATGAGGTAAAGGGCCTGGTAGCCCGCACTACCTTTTATATGTTCGACCGTTACAACCTGAGCATGTCAAGGCAGCAGCAACAACTGCTCATGGCGTGGGATAAACAGTTTCCTGTCACGCCATGGGAGCTGGAGCGGAACACGCGTATTGCCGCCATCATGGGCCACCCGAATGCCTTCGTGACGGGCCAGCGGTCCTGGACTGAAGGTTACAAGCCGGTTGGCGATGGCGTGGTCGTCCCGATCACTCGGCCCACGGCCAAGCCAGCACCGGCAGCGGATCCCAGCAGGCCTGAAACCACCGGGATGGTTATCGGGAACAAGAACAGCCATGTGTACCATCTCCCCAGCGGGTGCCCGAGCTATGGCAAGGTGGCGCCGAAGAATCAGGTAGCGTTCAAATCCGCAGCTGAGGCGGAAGCGGCAGGGTTCCACAAGGCTGCAGATTGCCGTTAGCTTTCACGCACAGGGCAACCTAGCTCCCAAAATGCGCAAATCGCCCACTGAAGCGCTTGGCCAGTGGGTTGGCGAGGTCGCCGTGTTTGCTGGTACCCAAGCCCAGCTCGACCAGGGCTTCGGCTAGCTTGACAGCGGCTGCCACGCCGTCGACTACCGGGAGCCCTACCCGCTCGCTGACCTTGGCCGCCAGGTCCGCCATACCGCCGCAGCCCAGAACAATCGCCCCGGCACCTTCGTGGTCCCGGGCGTGCATGGCATGTTCGGCCACCCGCTCCACCAGGCCTTCCGGGCCTAGCGCCTCCAATTCCAGCACAGCGATATCCACGCAGCGCACGGACGTACAGTGCTCGGCCATGCCGTAATTGCGTAGCAAATGCTCGGCGATGATGCGCGTGCGGGTCAACGTGGTGACCACGGCGAAGCGCGTGCATATCAGGCTTGCGACATGGAAGGCGGCTTCGGCTATGCCAATCACCGGCCCGCGCGCCAGCTCACGCGCGGCCAACAGGCCTGGGTCGCCGAAGCAGGCGATGATATGGGCGTCATATCCAGCGGCCACGCCCTTGCGCACCTCCTCCAATACACCCACGGCTGCAATGGCTTCGTCGAAGTGCCCTTCGATGGATTCGGGCCCATCGGCTGGGCAGCAGGCAATGATGTCAGTCCCTGGGCGAGCGGCGGCCGCTGCGGCACGGGCGATGCTGGCCGTCATGCGTTCGCTGGTGTTTGGGTTGATAACCTGGATTCTCATGATGGCTCGTGACTCAGCGCTTGAAGAGGCTTTTGAAATCCGGCTCGATCACAGGGCGCTCTTCGACCTGCAGGCTGGCGCGGATGCTTGCAAGGTGCTTGCTCATCCACTTCGCAGCGGCCTTGCCTTCCCCTCGCTCCACGAGCTGGAGCAATTCGAGGTGGTCACCACATTCACAACCCACGCTACGCCGCGATCCGTAGACGGCGATGATCAACGAAGCGCGGGTGGTCAAGTGGGCGATCTGCTCGGTGAGCACCTGGTTGTCGGCCAGGGCCACCAGTTGCACATGAAAGCGCGCCGACAGCTGGATAGCTTTGCTGTGCAGCCCGGCGCGTTGTGCACGATGTTCCTCATCCACCAAGGCGCGCAATGCCGTGAGCTGAGCAACACTGGCCTGGGCCGCCACAGCGGGCATGAGCGCCGGCTCGATGACTTCGCGTGCGGCGAATACGTCCTGCGCCTCTTTCGCGTTGGGTTGCGCGACTTCGGCGCCGCGGTTCGGGCGTAGAGTGACCAGGCGTTCAAGTGCCAGGCGTTGCAGTACCTTGCGAATGCCGGTACGGCTGACGTCGAATACCTCCGCCAAGGCGTCTTCCGGCAGCCGGGTTCGTGGCAACAACCGGTGCTCGACGATCGCCTCAAGGATGTCCTGGTAGATCTGCTCGTCACGGCTCAAGGCTGAACTGTCGATAGTTGGGCCGGTGAGAAAAAGATGGGCGTTCATAGGTGCGCTTGGCGAGGATGTGATGAGATCGTATACAAACGAATCAACGCTGACTAGCGCTGTGACCTCCCATCAAAGGGTCAAGCCATTTGCACTGACTGCGTGCGCAAGCGCCCTCTAACCGCGCAAAGCTAGCTTTAGATCTTCATTCCGGCCTCTATCGAAAGGTGCCCTTTCAGGCCAGAGCCCTCGGATTTTCTGGCCCCGGCATTATCTGGCATGCATTCTGCCTCCCTGGATCGTATACAAAACTGCCAGCCTCCGTATGCAGTCTCCGGAGCGGCACTTACCCAGGGAGAGGCATGCAATGACCCCAGACCTTCCGAAGGGCTATAGCCCCCGCTTGTGCAACCAGGACCTGCGCCCGATACCGCAGACCTGGACCTGGTACAACATCTTTGCGTTCTGGATGAGCGATGTGCACAGCGTGGGCGGCTATGTGTTCGCCGCCAGCCTGTTCGCCCTGGGCCTGGCCAGCTGGCAGGTGCTGGTCGCGCTACTGGTAGGGATCGGCATCATTCAGGTCATTGCCAACCTGCTGGCCAAGCCCAGCCAGCAAGCCGCCGTGCCCTATCCCGTAATCTGCCGCCTGGCATTCGGGGTGTTCGGCGCGAACATCCCCGCAGTGATTCGCGGGCTCATCGCCGTGGCCTGGTATGGCGTGCAGACCTACCTGGCCTCGAGCGCGCTGATCATCGTGGTACTGCGCTTCTTCCCGTCCATGGAGAGCTTCGCCCAGGCCCAGTTCGCTGGGCTGTCGTACCTCGGCTGGATGGGTTTCCTCACGCTGTGGGTGATACAAGCGGCGGTGTTCTGGACCGGCATGGATTCCATCCGGCGCTTCATCGACTGGGCCGGCCCGGTGGTCTACGCGGTGATGTTCCTGCTCGCCGGCTGGATCGTATGGAAGGCGGGCTGGAGCAATATCAGCTTTACCTTGTCGGAAAAGAGCCTGAGCGGTTGGGAAGCATTTGGCCAGGTGGTGATGGCGACTGCGCTGGTGGTGTCGTATTTCTCAGGCCCGACCCTGAACTTTGGCGATTTCAGCCGTTATTGCCGGAGCATGGCAGACGTAAAACGGGGCAATTTCTGGGGCCTGCCGGTAAATTTTTTGGCGTTCTCGTTGGTAACCGTCGTGATCGTCTCCGGCACCCTCCCCGTCTTCGGCGAAATGCTTCATGACCCCATCGCCACCGTCGGGCGTATCGACAGCAGCGTAGCGGCACTGCTCGGGGCGTTTGCTTTTGTCACTGCAACCATTGGCATCAACATCGTCGCCAACTTCGTGTCCCCGGCCTTTGATTTCGCCAACTGCGCGCCGAGCAAGATCAGCTGGCGCACCGGCGGCATGATCGCTGCGGTTGCCTCGATCTTCATCACCCCCTGGAACCTGTTCAACAACCCGGAGGTGATCCATTACACCTTGGACGTGCTGGCGGCATTCATCGGGCCCCTGTTCGGAATTTTGCTGGTGGATTACTACGTGATCAAAAAGCAGCAAATCGACGTGGATGCCTTGTTCAACGACACCCCCACCGGCCGTTACTGGTACACCAATGGCTTCAACCCGGTAGCGATCAAGGCGCTGTTGGCCGCTACCGTTATCGGGCTGGTGTTTGCCTTCGTGCCATGGTTCAAGCCGATCGCCAACTTCGCCTGGTTCACCGGTTGTTTCCTCGGCGGCGCTTGGTACCTGGCGCTGGCACGGCGCGAGGTGAAACACCTGGTACCGGCGATGACGTGAGCGCCATTTGTTTGCAGCTTCCTGTAAACGCGGTGCTGTACAGGGAAAGAGCGCTTGATAACAAGCGCTTCGCTTGAATGCGGTACGGAGTCTACCGTGGCCCCGCTAATTCCCAGAGGCCATCACTCATTATTGTCTCAGCTTTGACACAACACCCACCGCTGACTATACCCACCTCCTCTCTACAACATCGGCGCAAAGCCGGGGGTGGGTCATGGTACGGTTTAACCACGCAGGCCAACCCCATGACCTACCCGCTCCCCGAGCCTTGGCCTGTGCCGCAGCGCTTGCCATGGGCAGCCTGGCAGCGTCGCCTTCCTTCGGCGCCTGCGGCAGCACCGGCAGCACGATAATCAGCGGCGCCAGCACCGGCCCTTGTACGCTCGTCGCCGGCAGCACGCTCAGGATCACCAACAGCGGCAAGCTCAGCAGCAGCGCCGCCCCGGCGATAACTGCGGACCATGTCAACGGCGCTCTGGACATCGTCAATGGCGGCAGGCTCTCGGGCACACCGGGTATTACGCTCACCAACAGCACTCTGGAAGGCGGCATCACCAACTTCTTCAACGCCAACCTGGCCGTGCCCGACAGTAGCGGCACCGCGATAGTGATCAAGGACACCCGCTTGAGTAACGGCTTGGACAATCACGGCACCGTCACGTCTGGAAGCGCCTCGGGCAGTGGCCTTGATATTCAAGGCAGCGTTGTGGGCTCGCTGCGCAACATCGGCAATATGAATGCCGCCGACTATGGGCTGCGCTTGCGAGGCAGCACCATCAACGGCCGATGGTCCAACAGCGGCGGCGTGAAAAGTGGTGGAACCGGCGTGGCAATGGACAGCAGCATTGTCCATGGGGAAGTGATCAACACCGGGGACCTCACGGCTGGTCAGCATGGCATGGCCCTGACCGGGTCGAGGGTGGACGGTGATGTGCGTGCCTGGGGCATCATCAGTAGCGGCGCGGACGCCCTGCGAGTGGTGGACAGCTATATCGGTCGCGACCTGATCACCCGAGGCACCCTTACCGCTGATAGTCATGGCGTGCGGCTCTCCGGAGGGCGGCTAGCTGGGGACCAGGTGAACCAGGCCGTAATTACTGCAGCCAGTGGCATCACTCTCAGCAGCAGCCTGACGCGAGGCAATGTGATCAACGAAGGCACTATCGCGGCGTCCCGCGAAGGGCTTGCGCTATACAGCGCTACGGTGAAGGGCACGTTGCAAAACACCGGCGGCATTTCCGTTGAAGGGGGGATGATTCAGAGCGGCAACAGCTCCCTGGCAGCGCTGGGCGTTCACGCCACTTCGGTCGTCGGCGGGATTTACAACAGTGGCAGCATCGCCAGCTCCGATCGAGTGGCAATACAGGTGGACACGGCCACCATCACCCGCCGTGGCATCAAGAATTCCGGTGGTACCGTTAGTGGGCGCACCGGGCTGTTTATCGACAACTCAGGCGTTAGCGGCGGTTTTAGCAACACAGGCAGCATCTTTGGCGTGGGCAACCTTGGCCAGGCCAACGGCGTGCGCGTTCGCGTTCGCGCCAGCCACGTCACGGGCAATTTCACCAACGCGGGCGTCATCAATAGCGTCAACGGTTCTGCCATTCGCTTCGATAACAGCGCCATGGTTGGCACTGTCACCAACAGCCGTCAGCTCGTCGGCAGCAACGGCCTGCGCCTGCAAGGCACCCACGTAGACGGCAGCATCAACAACAGTGGCGAGATTCAGGCAGACATTTTCGGCATCGCGCTGTTCGATAGCGATCTGAGCGGCGACCTGATCAACACCGGCACGATTTCCAGTACAAACGTCGCCGTACGCTTGAGTGACAGCACCATCCTGGGCACCCTGCGCAACGGCGGCACGGTCGCGGGGCAGTACGGCATCAGCCTGCGCAATACCAGGATTACTGGCGGCATCGACATCAACGGCAGTGTACTGGCCGACACTGAGCAGGTTGGTCAGGTGCGGTTGGCCGTGCCGTTTTAGGCGCTAACGAGTTTTCAGCAATCTAACGCTGCAAATGTTAGATTACTGGAAACCTGTTATGAAGCGGCTGGCCGCTGAGCTGCATACTTTCGGCACGGTCACCCCCACTTTCCCTTCGAAACCAAGCAAAGCGACGGCTTCAATGGCAAGCCGTCGGCGTGCCCACCCCTACTTCAAGCGGGCATTTTCGGCGTGACGTTCAGCCTTTACGGTTTCGGGCGTAGTGCGGTTATCGATGGCTTGCTGCTTGGTCTGCTCGTCGCCGCCTACCACGTGGTCCACATCGTTCATCAGCGCTTCGAAGCCTTGCCGTGCCACTTCGGCCTTGTCGTTTTTCTTCGACTTGCCAATCTCGCTGCTGGCCATACCCGCGTTTTTGTGGAACTCGCTGTCCGTGGCGCCAGGCAGCAGCGCAGTCACGGTCACGCCGGTGCCGCGAAGCTCCTGGCGCAATGATTCGGCGAAGGAAAAACCAAAGGCCTTCGACGGTCCATACACGGTTTCATAAGGCGTTGGTTGCGTCGCAGAAATGGACGAAGTGATCAGAATACGGCCCGACTTATTGGTCACCATGTGCGTAGCTACCCGCTTGGCCATGTGTACGGTGCCAGTGATGTTGATGGCGATCAGCTTGAAATCATCCTCGAGCGTGTTATCGAGGAAGGCGCCGCCCTGGCCGATGCCGACATTCAACGCCGCGGCTTCCAGTGGCCGGTCGAGCGATACCACATGGTTCCACAGCCCTTCGACCCCTTCATAGGTGGACGCATCCGCCTGATAGGGGTAGCACTGCGCACCCATCGAACGGAGTTCCTCGGCGGCTTTGGTCACTTTGTCGCTGGAACCGGAAATGACCAGGTCGAAGCCGTTCTGGGCGAACTGCTTGGCCAGCTCGAAGCCGATGCCAGAGGAACCTCCGGTAACCAGAGCCAAGGGGCGGTTGGATGTCATGCATTCTCTCCTCGATAGGTAGACATTGCCCTTGCCGCGCTGCGGTCGGGGCAAAGGCTCTATTTATCTGAAAGGCAGACCAGCAAATTGATCCATGAACTTGCCCTCGTCTTCAGCAACCCAGCGCCTGCGCGGCCTCGGTCAGCGAATCCACGACCACATCCCAGCCTTGCTCAGGGCCAAGGTCGGTAGCCTGCTGTGCGCCGTGCTCGGTGGGGCGGCGCACGAACACGGTTTTCATGCCAAGGGCGCGGGCTGCCGCCAGGTCGCCGTTGTGCGCAGCGACCATCCCCGCCTGCCCTGGGGCCACACCTACCGCGTTCACTGACTTGAGGTAGGCCTGGGGTTGAGGCTTGTAGGTACCCGCAATTTGCGCACCTACAATCACATCCCAGGGCAAGCCTCCATACTTCGCAAGCCTGAGCATTCCGGCGATATGCCCATTGGAAAGCGCGCCAATGGCAAATCGGCGTTTGAGCCGGGTCAGCCCCTCCACAGCGTCCGGCCATGGATCGAGCTGTTCCCATGCCGTATTCAGTTCGTCCAGCTCAGATCCACCGATAGCGCCAAAATCGGCGCCATGCCGTGCCAGCACCGTTTCGAGGCTCTCTCGATTGAGTACATCCAGCGTTACGAACGGCCGTTCACCGCAACGCACGCGTTGCATGGAAGGCTGATAGAGCCCGCGCCACTGATCGGCGAATTCCAGCGGATCGACCTTCAAACCATGACGCCGCAAAAATGGATCGGCTGCTCGAGCAACCCCGCTTCGCCAGTCCACGACCGTGCCAAACACATCAAAGCCAAGGAAACGCACGTCTTCGAGTTTTGCCATCACCTGCTCCAGAGTGGGTTATTGCGGGCTGCGCGCGGGGTTATCCGCTTGAACGGAACGCCGCAGGCAGGGATCTGAATGTCTTCAGCGAAGCGCCATAGCCCTATGAGCGAAGCCATCGCACAGCCGATCCCGGGAGCAGCCGTATGTTCCACCTCATGTTCAGCGCTCCATGCCTGTATGTGATCCTGCGCTTCATTTCGCCCATGCCCTGGCCAGTACCGGCCAGGCTTGCCGCTGCGCTGTTACTGCTGCTCGCCTCCCAGTATCACCTGTACGCCAGGTTTTCTTCTGGCAGTGTGTTCTCGCCCGAATTCCCTCGGCCGGTAGTGATGTTCTTCAACTGGGCGTTTGGCGCCATTCTGCTGATCGCGGTGCTGCAGATCCTGGTCGACGCCGGGACGTTGCTCACCATGCTGGTGCGCCGGCAATGGCTGACCATCCCTTCCACGCTGCGCTACGCCGTAGGTACGGCCGCACTGCTGCTCGCCGGGGTCGGCGTGCACCAGGCCGTGCGGGTGCCGCCGGTAAAGGATATCGAGGTAGCCATCAAGGACCTGCCCGCGCAGTTTGATGGCTACAGGCTGCTGCAACTGACCGACATGCACATCAGCCGGCTGTTCGACGAGGCGTGGGCGCGTGCAGTGGTGGAGCGCTCGAACGCGCTGGGTGTAGACCTGATTGTGATTACGGGCGACCTGATCGACGGCCCGCTCGCGGTGCGCCTGCAGGACGTCGAGCCGTTACGTGGCCTTCATGCGCCGGATGGGGTTTACGTGATACCCGGCAACCATGAGTACTTCTTCGATAACGAAGCGTGGATGCGGTACTTCGTCTCGCTAGGCATGAAACGCCTTGAAAACAGCCATGCGTTGATCGAGCGTGATGGCGCGCATCTGGTATTGGCCGGCGTCACGGACCTCAGCGCACCCCGCGCCGGGCTACCTGGCCCGGACCTGCGCCAGGCACTGGCCGGAGCCCCTGGCGGTGCCCCGATCATCCTGCTCGATCATCAACCGCGCAACGCCCGCCTCGCCGCAAGTCAGGGCGTGGCACTGCAGCTGTCCGGCCATACCCATGGCGGCATGATCCGCCCACTGGACCGGATTATCGCCAATGCGAACGAAGGCTTCGTTTCCGGGTTTTATCAGGTAGCCGCCATGCAGCTCTACGTCAATAACGGCACCGCCCTATGGCCCGGCTTCGCCCTGCGCCTGGGCGTACCCTCGGAGCTCACGCGCATCACGTTGCGGCGGGCAGCGGGCCCGACTTGAACATCACAGCTGTGGGGCGCGCTGAGGCCCAACCCCAAACCTGGAGCGATATTCACCCGGGGCCAGGCCGGTGATTTTCCGGAAGGTTGCGCGAAACGCCGCCGGGTCCTGATAGCCCACGCTCCAGGCGATGTGGTCGACCGTTCCCTTGGTGAGTTCGAGTAATTCGCGCGCCTTGCCTACCCGCAGGTGCTGACAATACTGCGTAGGGCTCAACCCGGTCGCGGCTCGGAAGCGGCGCAGGAACGTACGCTGCTCAAGGCCCGCGCACTGCGCCATGTCATCCAGGGAAACCTGTACCGCCCCGCTACTCTGCAGCCGGTGCTGAACCTTCAACACCGCTGCGTCACCATGGGTGAACACAGGCGCAAAGTTGCTGCCGCATTGCTGCGAGCTGCCGCTGTGTTCGATGACCAGAAAGCGCGCGGTAGCAGCGGCAATACTTGGGCCCAGCAGGCGCTCGACCAGGCGCAAGCCTAGTTCGGACCAGGCCATCAAGCCAGCCGTGGTAATGACGTCGCCATCATCCACGATGGGTTTGTCCGCATCGACCCTTACCTTGGGATAGCGCTCGCTCAAAAGCCCTGCCTGGGTCCAATGGGTGGTGGCCACCCGGCCGTCAAGCAAGCCGGTCTGGGCAAGTACGAACGCGCCCAGGCATACCGTGCCCACGGTGGCCCCAGCTGCATGTTGCGCCAGCACCCAGCGCGACAACCCCTCCATCGCCTCGGTCCCGGGAAGCCCCATGAGCGAAGGCGGTATCAACACCGCTATCAGCGGCCCAGGTTTATCCGTAGCAAAGCTCTGGAATACGCAGTGAGGTTCGTCGCTGTGGTCTGCCCGCCAGTGGCTCACGCGCAGCCTGGGCAGGTGCGGCGCAGCCTGCTCATCCACCATACGGTTGGCCACTTCAAACAGGTCAGTCAGCCCGTGAATGGCGGCGCTTTGTGAACCGGGGTACATCAGCAGCCCGATGTCTGCGATTGCCCGTTCTACGCTCATTGTCAGTTTTCCCTCGCATTATGTCGCTGCGGCCAATCCCCAACGGCAGGGGAACCTTCAATACTGGTATCCCACACAGCACACTCTCTAAAAGGAAACCGCCATGCCCAAATCAGCGCTTATCGTAGTTGATATTCAGAACGACTACTTCCCCGGCGGCAAATGGCCGTTGGTGGGCGTGGAGGCGGCGGCCGACAATGCCGCGAAAATCATCGACGCCACCCGCGCCGCTGGGGCTCCGGTGATCCACATTCGCCACGAATTCACCAGCGAAGCCGCACCCTTTTTCACGCCGAACTCCGAAGGCGCCAAGCTGCACCCCAAAGTGCTCAACCAGCCGCAGGAGCCTGTGGTGCTCAAGCATTTCGTTAACTCGTTCCGCGAAACCGAGCTCAAGCCGCTGCTCGACGAACAAGCCATCGAAGCATTGGTGGTGGTCGGCGCCATGAGCCACATGTGCATCGATGGAATCACCCGCGCAGCTGCCGATATGGGTTATCCCGTGACGGTGGTGCATGACGCCTGCGCCAGCCGCGACCTGGAATTCAACGGCACTACCGTTCCCGCTGCCCATGTGCATGCCGCGTTCATGGCGGCGCTGGGGTTTGCCTATGCCACGGTGATTTCCACGGAGGAATATCTGGGCAAGGCCTGAGGCAACGCTCCGCTGCGTTGCTATGGTTAGGGAGCTGTCCCCGTAAGTCCCTTCCTAACCTTTTCAAAGGAGTCATGATGAACATCGACTTGAGCGGAAAACGCGCACTGGTCACCGCGTCCACCGGCGGTATCGGCTATTCCATCGCCAAAGGGCTGGCACAAACAGGTGCAACGCTGGTACTCAACGGCCGCAGCGATAAATCGGTCAACGAGGCGGTTACCCGGCTACAGGCGGATGTGCCCGGGGCCTCGGTCTCTGGCGTGGCCGCCGACTTGAGCAACGCCGAGGGCGCGGAGGCACTGGTCAGCAGCGCGGGCTCGATCGACGTGCTGGTCAACAACGCCGGTATCTACGGCATGCAGGATTTTTTCGAGACAGCCGACGACGTTTGGGACCAGTACTGGGCCACTAACGTAATGTCCGGCGTGCGCCTGAGCCGCGCCCTGCTCCCCGCGATGGTTGAAAAAGGCTGGGGCCGGGTGGTGTTCATCTCCTCAGAGTCAGGCCTCAACATTCCTGTGGACATGATCCACTACGGCCTCTCCAAAACGGCGCAGCTCGCCCTGTCTCGTGGGCTGGCAAAGCGCGTGGCGGGCAGCGGCGTGACGGTCAACAGCGTATTGCCGGGGCCCACGTTGTCTGACGGCGTGGCCGGGATGCTGCAGGCCGAAGTGGAACGTACCGGCAAGCCGGTGGAGGAGGTAGCGGCTGATTTCGTCAAGGAACACCGCCCCACCTCGATCATCCAGCGCGTGGCGACCACTGAGGAGGTGGCCAACATGGTGGTGTATGTGTGCTCGCCCCAGGCCAGCGCCACCACCGGCGCGGCGCTGCGGGTGGATGGCGGCGTGGTGGACGATATTGTCTGAAGCGGCCATACCGACTGTTTCCATACAGGAATCACTGAAGTCCTGCCCCGCTTAATTGTCCGGAGAGAAGCCCATACGTAAGGTGAGTTCAACGCTCGCCTTGCGGGCCTCATCTCAGGTACAGGGACAACCACCATGCAGCCGATTCACAAATTTCTCGCCCCCGCACTGAGCTTCAATGGCGGCTACGTCGACACCGTAGGGTTCATCGCGCTGCAGGGTTTGTTCACCGCGCACGTCACCGGGAACTTCGTGACCCTGGGTGTGAGTATTGTGCACGGCACGTCCGGGGCGGTCGGGAAGCTGTTGGCGTTGCCCGTGTTCATCGCCGTGGTCGGGCTTACCCACATGGCTGCGCTGCAGCTGCACAAGCGCAAGCTGGCCTCGCTGCACTTGTTGCTGGTCGCTCACGTTATATTGCTGGGGTTGTTCGCCGCATTTGGAATCACCTTTGGGCCTTTCAGCAATGCGGACAGCACCCTTGCACTGGTAACCGGAATGACCGGCGTAGCGGCGATGGCGATACAGAACACGCTGTCTCGCCAGCACCTTAAAACGGCGCCGCCCACAACGCTGATGACCGGGAATGTCACCCAGGTTGCAATCGACGTATTTGCTTTGATTGGGCTCAAGGATGAACAAGAGCGCCAGGCCATTCGCTCACGCCTGAAATCCATAGGCGCGAACCTTCTGGGGTTCACCCTCGGCTGCATCAGCGCGGCCCTCATGTACCTTGCGGTCGGGTTGTGGAGCCTGGTGCTGCCGGTTGCGGTGGCCGCATGGGCGAGTATTGCGGCCTATGGAGGTTCGAAGCCCGCGCTATAACCTCATCTCACGGCGTACCAGGATCGGCCAACGGCGCCGGTTGATCCACACGCTCGGCAAGGGCGTCGGCGAAATCCTCATCGAGCGCGTCGATATCGTCCCCGGCATCGTCAAGATCGTTGAGAGGTGACTCGTCTGCAAGCAGCGGCCAAGGATTGCCGGGCACGGGAAACACGCGCGAAGAAAGGATGGAATGTACCGTGTTCATGGTGGTGGCTCCGGATCAGAACAACTGTCTTGTATTAGTCCACGTTTTGAGCCGGGCGTTGCGTGCCCTCGTCAATGAACGGGCCCACAGCCGCCTCAAGCACCCGATTGATCTCGAAAACAACCTGCCTCGTGGCGTCTTCGATCTTGCCTTCGTTGCGGCACAGTACCCAGCCATGGGCTGCAACCGCTTGCTCGAACGCCTCGGTAGCAGCGATATGCTCTTTGAGGAGATAAAGCACTGTGCTCCCCAGGCCGCGCGGGCGGGCCGCTGCCCTGGCCCATGAAATTTCGGGGGCGGTCACAACGCCCACGTGCAGGTCTGGCACCTGCACGTGCCGCTCGAGGTTAAGCCTGAGAATTCCGGCAAAGGGCACCAGGCGGCGAAACGCCGCATCGGACGGGTACCAGCGGTCGATCAGGATAATGCTGCCCTGTGGCTGCCTGGGCAGCACGTGCCGGGAAATCCAGGCACGGCTGTCGGCAAAGCGTTCACACACTTGCCATTCCAGATCGCGAGCGGGATGCCGTGCAAGCCGGTTCACCAGGGCCATGGTTTCAGCCCGGCAGGGGTCGCTTTTGCGCTCGCATATTCGCACAACCTTCTTGCCTTCAGCCCGCAATGCCTGGGTTACCGCTTCAAGCAAGGTGGTCTTACCGGCACCTTTGGGCCCATCCAGTGAGACAAACAGCGGGCGATTCATTCAGCTTTTCCTCTGGACTGGCTGGCATACAGTGCCGATGCTTCAGGCGACCGCTTCCCGGCTACTGCTGGCCACGTTGGTATGGCGCAGGGTGGGCAGCAGGAACGCGATGGCCAGCACGCAGGCAGCCACCAGCATCACGAAGCCGCCATCCCAGCCGAAGTGGTCCACGGTATACCCCATGGCGGCGCTCGCCGCTACCGAGCCACCCAGGTAGCCGAACAACCCCGTGAACCCTGCAGCCGTACCGGCGGCTTTCTTGGGTGCCAGTTCCAGCGCCTGCAGCCCCACCAGCATCACCGGGCCGTAGATCAGAAAGCCGATGGAGAACAGCGCAGCCATGTCCACGGCCGGGTTGCCTGGCGGGTTGAGCCAGTACACCAGGGTGGCAATGGTCACCAGTACCATGAACACCACACCGGTGAGCCCACGGTTGCCACGGAAGATCTTGTCACTCATCCAGCCGCACAGGAGCGTGCCGGGGATTCCCGCCCATTCGTAAAAGAAGTATGCCCAGGAGGTGGTGTCGACCGTGAAGTGCTTGGCCTCCTTGAGGTAGGTGGGTGCCCAGTCCAGCACGCCGTAGCGCAGCAGGTACACGAAGACGTTGGCCAGCGCGATGTACCACAGCATCTTGTTGCGCAGCACGTACTTCACGAAGATCTCCTTCGCGCTGAATTCTTCCTCGTGGCTGGCATCGTAGCCTTCGGGGTAGTCGTTCTTGTACGCCTCGATGGGCGGCAGGCCCACCGACTGAGGCGTGTCGCGCATGGTTGCGAACGCAAATACCGCTACCAGTACTGCCACGGCGGCAGGCACGTAGAACGCCGCATGCCAGTCGTTGGTCCAGCCCAGGCCCAGCAGGAATAACGGCCCGATCAGGCCGCCGCCGACGTTATGCGCCACGTTCCAGGTAGACACCACACCGCCGCGCTCTTTCTGCGACCACCAGTGCACCATGGTGCGGCCGCTGGGTGGCCAGCCCATGCCTTGGGCCCAGCCGTTGATGAACAGCAGCACGAACATGATGGCCACGCTGGACGTCGCCCAGTGCGCGAACCCGAACAGGAACATCACCGCAGCCGACAGCAATAGCCCGAATGGCAGGAAATAGCGCGGGTTGGAGCGATCGGACACCAGCCCCATCAGGAACTTGGATAGGCCATAGGCGATAGCGATGGCGGAAATGGCCAACCCCAGTTGCCCCCTCGTGTAGCCCTGCTCTTCTATCAGATAAGGCATGGCCAGCGAGAAGTTCTTGCGCAGCAGGTAATACCCGGCATAGCCGAAGAAAATACCGGCGAAAATCTGCCAGCGAAGGCGGCGGTAGGTGCTGTCGACGCGCTCATCGGGTAACGGCGTGCGGTGCGCTGCGGGGCGGAAGAATGCAAACATCGTGTCTCTCCAGCTGTTTTTATTGTATGCGAAAGCGAATATTACATTTTCATTACAGAAAACCCACTGGTTTTTCGTTGCCCGAAATGTTGGAAAGTGAACCCTTTCAAACCTTGAAAATATCGGTGCCGCAGTGCTCCCGGCGCACTTTTGACTGCACGATCACATACCAGGGCTGTCACTTTCTGAACCACTCATACCCTCTCAGGAGACCCCTCCATGGCTGAACATCATGTTCTGATTGCCGGCGCCAGTGGCGTGATCGGAAGTGCCGTGCTCGCGGCTTTTGAACAGGAAGGATGGCAGATCACTACCGTAGGGCGCGGCGAGCCGCCAGCTTCCCACACACACATCAAGGCGGACCTTTTGGCCGACGGCTCGCTGGACAACGCCGGGCCGCTTCTGGAGGGCGTTACCCATGTGTTCTACAGCGCGCTGAAGCCCAACCCGGACCCGGGTGCGGAGGCCGACGAAAACGCGGCGATGTTCGAAAACCTCATCAACGGCATGCTGAAGGCTGGCGCTGCATTGGAGAGAATCACGTTTGTACAAGGCGGCAAGATCTATGGGGCCCACCTTGGCGTGTACAAAACGCCGGCGCGCGAAGACGACAGCCGCCATTTCCCGCCCAACTTGTACTTCCGCCACGAAGACTTCGCCAGGTCGCTGGAAGCGAAAGGTATCAAGTGGACGGCCCTTCGCCCGGACATCGTGATAGGCCATTCGCAAGGTTCGGCCATGAACCTGGGCAACCTGATCGGCCTTTACGGGGCACTGTGTAAAAAAACCGGCACTGCCATGCAGTTCCCCGGGCCGGAGCGCGCCTACCGGCACGCCCTGGTAAACCTCACCGCTGCCGAGCTGATCGGCGAAGCCGCGGTCTGGGTAGTCAAAAACAACGCAGACGGGGCTTTCAACATCACCAATGGCGACGTGATGCGCTGGAGCCATGTATGGCCCAAGCTCGCGGCCTGGTTCGGGCTGGAGGTGGGCGAGCCTCAGCCGATTTCGCTCGAGCAACGCCTGAAGGCACTGCAGCCAGTGTGGAAGCAGTTGGCTGAAGAAGAACACCTGGCTCAGCCGGACGCCGACAAGATCGCCCTGGGCGCCTTTGGCGACTTTATTTTCCATGTGGAAACGGACGCGATCTTCGATGTCACCAAGGCCCGCCAGGCTGGCTTCACTGCGATGACGCTTCGCTCCGACGAGGTGCTGCTGCAGCACCTGGAGGGCATGCGCGAACGTCGTCTTATTCCCTGACAGCATCGCCGCAGCCAACCTCGGGAGCACAGCGCCATGAAGCAGATCCACGCAGGCGTATTGAACGTAGCGTACCTTGAATTCGGCGCTGTAGAGGGGCCAGCCGTGGTGCTGCTGCATGGCTTTCCCTATGACGTGCACGCCTATGACGAGGTAGCGGCTAGGCTGGCCGCAGCGGGGTGCCGATGCATCGTGCCGTGGCTACGGGGATACGGCGGCACGCGCTTCATTTCCTCGGCCACCCCCCGCTCTGGCGAGCAGGCGGCGCTGGGTGCAGACCTGCTGGCATTGCTCGACGCGCTCAATGTCCAGCGGGCGTTGCTGGCCGGCTACGACTGGGGCGGTCGGGCCGCCTGCGTGGTAGCCGCGCTTTGGCCGGAGCGGGTGGCTGGCCTGGTGAGCTGTGAGCCTGGTTACAACATCCAAGACATCACCCAGGCAGGCAAGCCTTTGGCCCCAGAGGTGGAACAGCGATTGTGGTACCAGTATTACCTTCACGGCGACCGGGGTTATGCCGGGCTCGAAGCGAACCGAGATGCCTTTTGCCGGTTGTTGTGGCAGCTGTGGTCGCCGAGCTGGCCCTTCACAGATGGGCAATTCGAGGCCACCGCGCAGGCTTTCCACAACCCGGACTTCGTCGAGGTGGTCACCCATTCTTACCGGCACCGCTTCGGCTTGGTGGAGGGCGACCCGCAGTACGCCCCTATCGAGCAACAACTGGCGCAGCAACCCGCTATCACCGCGCCTACCGTCATATTGACGGGCACCTGTGACGGCGTGACTGCGCCCCAGGATGAACGTCAGGCCCTTGGCCGGTTCAACGGCCCGGTTCGCCGGCTGATGCTGGAGGGGGTGGGCCACAATGTGCCGCAGGAAGCCCCTGTTCAGTTCGCCCAAGCCGTGTTGAGCCTGATCCAGCCCTGAACCGACCGTATACCCGGATGCAATGCCTCGACGCTTATCCGCAAGCGCACTTAAAATCTAGCCTTTAACGTTTCAGCTTTTATGTAAGGATTCGGATGTCTGTTCTTGAAACCCCCTCCCTGCCGGCCTCCACGCGTACCGTGGCTCAAATGGAAGCGGCCATGGCCTTGGGCAGCTTTGCCATCGGCACCGGTGAATTCGCGATCATGGGGCTGATGCCCGATATCGCGGCCAACCTGCAGTTGAGCGAGCCCCAGGTGGGGCATGCCATCAGCGCGTATGCCCTGGGGGTAATGGTCGGTGCGCCGGCACTGGCTATTCTGGGTGCCCGGCTGTTGCGCAAGCACATGCTGCTGCTGTTGATGGCCCTGTATGCGCTTGGCAACCTGGCTACAGCGTTCGCGCCCTCTTTCGCTGGCCTGGTTGCGTTTCGGTTCATCAGCGGCTTGCCCCACGGGGCCTACTTCGGCATTGCTGCCGTAGTGGCTTCCAGCATGGTGCCGAGCAACCAGCGGGCCGGTGCCGTGGCCCGGGTGATGATGGGGCTTACGCTGGCCATGCTGCTGGGCAACCCGATCGCCACCGTGCTGGGGCAATTCTTCGGGTGGCGCGCCGCCTTTGTGCTGGTGGGGTTGATTGCACTAAGCACCATCGTGCTGGTGTGGCGTTTCGTGCCGCAGCGGGACGATGAGCAGCGCAGCGACCCGCGCAAAGAGCTCCAGGCCTTCAAGCTGCCCCAGGTATGGATGGCATTGTCGATTGCCGCCATCGGCTTTGCTGGCATGTTCTGCGTGTTCAGCTACCTGGCGCCTACCATGCTCGAGGTCACCGGCGTGTCAGCCAAATGGATTCCATTCGGGCTGGCAGCGTTCGGGCTGGGCGGCATCATTGGCAACATTGCCGGGGGCAAGCTCTTCGATCGCATGCAATTTCGCGCAGTGGGCGTTGTGTTGGTGTGGTCCATTGCCGTGTTGCTGTTCTTCACCTTTGCTGCCCACGCGCTGTGGTCCGTACTGCTAGGCATCGCCCTGGTGGGCACCATGATCGCCATGGCCGCGCCATTGCAGATCCGCTTGATGGACATCGCCCACGAGGCACCCAGCCTCGCCGCTGCCTCCAACCATGCGGCGTTCAACCTCGCCAACGCACTCGGGCCATGGTTGGGGGGCATGGCGATCACGGCAGGCATGGGCTGGACCAGTACGGGCTATATCGGCGCGGCCACGGCCCTGGCCGGCCTGGGCCTTTATTTCATCGCGCGACGGATGAAAGGCGGGCGTTGAAATCTGCCCTTAGAGCCCGTCCGTAAATGCCTCGAGACGTTCCAGATAGGCGTGGTTCGTCTCGGTAACATCCTGGCGAGCCTTGAATCGGGTCCACACCTCGGGCTCGAACCGGCTGATGGACACAATATTCTTTTGCGATAGCAGGATGGTGAAGCCGATCTCCCTCCCACTCAGCTCCATGTCTTCAACCACGGCAGAGTAGTCGGTGGTATAGGTGACCTTGAGCGTGTCCTTGTCTCGGTATCCGCTCATTGTCGGCACTATCTCGAAGTCCTCATCCATCAGTCCTGCTTCGTGCAGGTCTCCAACCGATGACACGCGGCCGACGTAAACCTTCCTGTCTTCCATCGAAAACATGTACAGGCTGTCTCCATCACTGATCGAACCAAGCAGGTGCTTGGTGAGCGGAGGGAGCGGCACCAATGAATTAAGGACCAGTGCTTTGGCCTTCGCGGGCCCTATCCGGTACCTGACCATCAGCAGGAAGGGGAACACCCGAGGGAACAGCCAGGCGAAAAAGAAGGACAGGACAGACGCCTGGCCAAAGAACACCCAGAGCGATGCGCCTGCCTCGTCGGCGATACCATAGCGCACCAGAAACGCCCTGATGTACTTGGCGTAGTCTGCATAGTCCGGTGTGATGTATTGAAAATAGGCGTGCTTGCTGGCGTACAACAGCGCGAAGCTGACGATGGCAGCGATGGCAAACAAGAAAAGGCCGGTTTTGGCGATCAGCATGTAGAGCAGCTGGCCGTCGTAGCGGCTAAGAGTGGCCTGGTGGTAGATGCTACCGTGGCAGTAGATGTAACCGCTGACCAGGATCGGAAGAATGAGCAGCAGGCCCATCAGCCATTAGCCACTATCTTCTTGGCCTTTTTACTGGCTGCGATGAAATGCTCGTTGCTGAGGATTTCTTTCGAGTCGATCGACATTCCCCCGCGAGGGCTGACCCGCAGGGTCTGCAGATCACGCAGCGCGTCGAGCAATTTTCTCTCTCGCTTACTGGGCTTCCAAAGCAGTCCAAGCATCTTTGTTCCTCACGGTGGGAGGCCATGGCGGTAAAAACCGGGCGGCGCCATGACGTTCTGGTCCGGGGCACTATACCACATTGCTGTGCCCGCGAAATGTGCCCTACGGCGCTTCAGGCCACAGGCCGCAGCGGCAGGCTGGTGCCTGTCAGATCCAGGCCCGCCGCGGTCGCGGGCGTATCATCACCGCCCTTTCCGCTGGCAGCTTCCAGCGCGGCGAGCTGATCCGGAGACAGGGCCAGCGCCGTGGCACCCAGGTTGTTCCGGCACTGCTCAAGGTTGCGCGGGCCTATCAAAGGGATCGTGCCGCGGCTCAACACCCAGGCAATCGCCACCTGATCAGGCGTGACGTTTAACTCGCTTGCGATGGCCAGCACCGCGTCAACGGTGGCCGTGCGCTTTTCGCTGTTTTCAGCCTGGAATACCTTGCCACCCAACGCTTCGGCGCGGCCGGTTTCGCCTTTGCGGTATTTGCCGGTCAGCACCCCGCCACCCAAGGGTGACCAAGTGACTGGCGCGATGTTCAGGGCCTGGCACACCTCGAGCACATCGGTTTCCGGCTCACGATGCACCAGGCTGTATTCGAATTGCGCCGCGGCGATCGGCAGCGCGCGGGTCAACTCGGCAAGGGTAGCCGCGCGTGCGAGCCGCCATGCGGAAAAGTTGGAGAGCCCCGCGTAGATGATCTTGCCAGCGCGGCTCAAATCATCCAGCCCTCGCACGATCTCTTCCGTCGGCGTGAGGCCGTCCGGGTTATGGACCCACAACAGATCGATACGCTCGGTGTTCAGTCGCTTCAGGCTGGCCTCTACCGAAGCGATCATCGCGCGGCGGCTGTTACCCGTTGATAGCCGCCCCGGCGTTGGCTGCGCCCCATAGGTGTATTTGCTGGCCAGCAGAAACCGCTCGCGGCGGCCTTCCAGCGCCTTGCCCAGGTATTCCTCGGACTGGCCGAACTGATAGATATCGGCGGTATCGAGGAAGTTACCCCCTGCGTCTTCATAAGCCTCGAGGATCCGCAGGCTCTCTTCGAACGTTGCGCCATGGCCCCACTGCGTGCCGAAGTTGGCCGTGCCCAGCGCGAGCTCTGAAACCCGCACCCCGGTATTGCCCAGTAGCGTGTAGCGCATGACATTCCCCTGCGAAGCGGATATGAGAGCTTTTGATGATAGTCATAATCCTAACGACCGTAAAGCGCATGCCGTTCTACTGCTCTGGTCCGCACCAGGAACTGGCGGGGCTCGCTTATACCTGCCCTGCGAAGATGAAGTTATCCGCGCCCAGCTGCCCTTCGAGGTTGCCAAGCGGCGAAGCGGGCGTGGGCAGGATAGGTCCCGGCTGAAAATACAGCGCTTCTTTCAGGTTACGCCCGAACTGAACGAAGTTCGTATCGTTGTCCAGTTGCACCCTTGGTACCGTTGCCCTCGGTCTGGAAGCGCGTGCTGAACCCATCGTTGCCGTTATCCGCCGCCAGGCTGTCACTCACCGTCAGGCGAATGCTGAGTGCATTGGCCAGCAGGCCGTTCCCGCTGCAGTTGGCCAGCGCCACCCCTTGTACAGCGAAGTCGATGGTGTGGGCCCCTGGGTTGCTGTCAGAGCCTGTGATCAACCCATGAACGGTGCCGCTGGTATGGCTTTGGTTACCGTCGATGGTCAGGTTCTGCACGCTGGCGTTCAGATGGGTGGCAGGCCTGCCCCGCGGGCAGCAGTTGGCGCGGCGCGACCGCTACGGGGGTGATATGCTCCACGGCTTTTTCACGGAACCGCTCTGCCGCCCGCCCCCAGGTCAGTAACGTGCACCGCGAGCCGAGATCGAGCGAACCTTGCCCCCGCTGTTGTGGCCTACACCACATGCAACAAGCCTTCGAATAACTGTTCCATGTACCTGGATAGAGTCGCTGATGAACAAGACTGTCGAGTACCGCGCCGCCTCTGACTTTCTTGTCGGAGATGGCGAAATGTGTGGCCTGATCCGAGGCAAGGACTGGTCCGCCACGCCGCTCGGCCCGATCGACTCCTGGCCTCAAAGCCTGAAAACCACAGTGAGCCTTTGCCTGGCGTCCAATTTCCCGATCAACATCATGTGGGGCCCCGAGCACATCCAGATCTACAACGACGGATACCGGGCAATCTGCGGCGCATCGCACCCTCAGGCATTGGGCGAACCCTATACCGTGACCTGGGCCTCTGCCTGGCCTGCCATCGGCCAGCCGTTCGCCAACGCCTTGGCTGGCAATACCTCGTACCTGGAAAACCAGCGGATGTTCCTGGCGCGCAACGGGTACCTGGAAGAAACGTTTTTCACCTTTTCCACCAGCCCGATCCGGGACGAAACCGGTGGCATCGGGGGCCTGTTTCACCCGGTGACCGAAACCACCCCGACCATGCTCAGCGAACGCCGAACGCGCGCCTTGCGGGAGCTTCATGCGGCCCTGGCGGATATCCGCGCTACCCCATTGATCCCCGACGCGTCGCTCGCTGCGTTGCAGCCTTATGCATTCGATCTTCCGTTTCTGGCGTTCTACCAACTGAACTCCGACAGCAGCGGCTATAGCCTGGTTGCACACAACGGCGTAGGCCCGGGCCACGGCCTGCCGGCTCAGCTATTCCCCGACATGCAGCAGCCTTTTGCTGTATCGCCGGCCATAGCCTCCACGCACCCATGCCCGGTTTCGGGCCTTTCATCAATGTTCGGCGGCACCACGTGCGGGCCTTATGACCAGGTACCGGACAACGCCTTTCTTCTTCCTTTATGGGTGCCGGGCGATGCATTGCCGGTGGCCATCGTGCTGGCTGGCGCCAGTGCGCGGCTACCGCTCAACAAGGCGTACGAGGACCTCTTTTCGCTTCTGACCGGGACGCTCAGTGCGGGCTACGCGAATGCACGGTTCTACGAGGAGGAACGTGAGCGTGCTGAAGCCCTGGCGGCCCTGGATAAAGCCAAGACGACGTTTTTCTCCAACGTCAGCCATGAGTTCCGTACCCCCCTTACATTGATGTTGGGACCACTTGAAGACGCCCTGCTCCATCACGATGACCTGCCGCCTGACCAACTGGAGCGCTTGACTCTCGCTCACCGCAGCGCGTTGCGGCTGCTGAAACTGGTGAACTCTCTGCTGGATTTCGCCAGGCTGGAATCCGGCCGCGCCGGGGCGACGTTCCGGGAGGTCGACCTGGGCGCATTCACCGCCGAGCTTGCGAGCAATTTCGAGTCAGCGTGCGAGCGTGCGGGTATCGCGCTGCACATCAGCGTTCCCGCTGTGCCGGTGCCGGCATTCATCGACCAGGAGATGTGGGAAAAGATCACCCTGAACCTGCTGTCCAACGCGTTCAAATACACGTTGAGCGGCGCGATTCATGTGAACGTTACGCCCATGGCAGGCTCGGCGGTGCTCACCGTGCGCGACACCGGTGTGGGCATCGCCGCCGAAGACCAGCCACTGGTATTCAAGCGCTTTCATCGGATCGAAAACCAGGCTGGCCGAACCTTCGAAGGCACTGGAATCGGCCTGTCCCTGGTCGATGAGCTGGTGAAGCTGCACGGCGGTACCCTTGGGCTGGAAAGCGCTATCGGGGTGGGCTCTACCTTCGCCGTAAGCATTCCGCTGGGTTCAAGCCACCTTCCTTCGGAGCGGATCGGCGCGCAGCCCAGCGTGTCGTCCACCGGCATCAGGGCACAAGCCTATGTGGAGGAGGCCCTTCGCTGGCTGCCTGACGCCGGCCTCAGCGAGCAGCATGCCCCAGCTGCGCCGACTGCTGATGCCCCAAGGCCCCGGATACTGTTGGCAGACGACAACACCGACATGCGCGGCTATATCGCGAGCATCCTGGGCGGCGCTTCCTATGAGATCGAAGCGGTCGACAACGGGCTCAAGGCGTTGCAAGCCGCCAAGGCCCAGGTGCCCGATCTGATCCTCAGCGATGTGATGATGCCGGGGCTGGACGGCTTTGCCTTGCTGCAGGCTGTGCGCAACGATCCTGCCCTGCGCAATGTGGTGTTTATCCTGCTGTCGGCGCGCGCTGGCGAAGAAGCGCGCGTGGAGGGTTTGAAGGCGGGCGCCGATGACTACCTGGTAAAACCGTTCAACGCACGCGAGCTGAGAGCCCGTATCGATGGTGCGATACGCCTGGGCCAACAGCGCGTGGAGGCACACCGACGTGAACAGGCGCTGCACGACAAAGCCAGCCGCGAGCGCGAGGCGCTGGTGGTGCAGTTTCACCAGATGCAGAAAACCGAAACCATCGGGCAACTCACCGGTGGTGTGGCACACGACTTCAACAACCTCCTCACGCCGATCTTCGCCAGCCTGGAAATGCTCAAACGGCGCTTCAACGATGATGATCGCGCCGTGCGGATTGCCTCGGCAGGGCTGGAGTCGGCCGAGCGGGCGAAGGTATTGGTCAGCCGGTTGCTCGCCTTTGCGCGCAAGCAAAACCTGGACGTACGCCCGGTCGATCTCAAGCAGCTGATCGTCGGTATGCAGGACTTGCTCAAGCGCTCGATCGAAGAGGATATCGCGCTCGAGTTCAGCCTCGGCTCGCCCAGCCGCCTTGCCATGGCCGACGCCAACCAGATGGAACTGGCGCTGCTTAACCTGTGCCTCAACGCCCGGGATGCCATGCCGAATGGCGGCACACTGTCCATAACGCTCTCGGAGGTGCAACTTCCCTTACAACCGAACGCCCTTGGCGGTACTGAGGATCACCTGCAGATCGTGGTGAGGGATAACGGCGCCGGGATGGACGAGCATACCCTTGCAAGAGCAATCGAGCCATTCTTCACCACCAAGGGCGCCAAGGGTACCGGGCTGGGTTTATCAATGGTGCACGGCGTGGTGGCGCAACTGGGGGGGCAATTGCTGATTGAAAGCCAACCGGGCCAGGGCACACAAGTGCGCGTACTGCTTCCGGCAAGCGAGGCGCCAGCAGCGGTCGAGGCCTCTGCAGCGCAAGGCAGCGAAGTGGCTGCTGGAAAAGCCACGATTCTGGTGGTGGACGACGAAGCGTTGGTGCGCATGACGGTCGCCGAGATGCTGGGCGATGAGGGTTACATCATCCACGAAGCGGACTCCGGCGAACGCGCATTCGAGCTGGTGCGCCAGGGCCTGTTGCCCGACCTGCTGATCACTGATTTCAAGATGCCAGGCATGAACGGTTCAGAGCTGGCAAACAAAGTGCGGTCGGTCGCGCACCAGGTCGCCGTGCTGGTGATAACCGGCTACGCGGAGCTGGAACTGGAGTGGCCGACCCTGCCCAAGCCTTTTGCCTATGCGGCCCTGCTGGAGCGGGTACGGGAGCAGCTCGGCCAGGAGGGCACAAAAGCTTAAGCATAGTCATTTTCAGTATTTGGTATATACCAACAGGCCCCTTATAAAGGCAGCACTTCACGAGCTACGCAAGGCTGCTGTTCGATGCTTTCGCTGAAAATCATGCTGGAATATTTCCACCCTTGGCCTAATTCGGCGGGTTTCTACGTCGCCCGGGAGCGCGGCTGGTATGCCGAGGCGGGCCTGGACGTGGAGCTTCGGGTACCGGACCCAGAGCGGGGCGACAGCTTGCAGTATCTGCTGGAGGGCCAGGTGGATCTGGCGGTATTCCCTGGCAATCGCCTGCTGGTACGGCGCGATCAAGGCCAGCCGCTCATAGGCGTTGCGGCGATCAACCATGACGGGCTGGAAGCGATCCAGACCCTCACCGATTTCGCCATCGCGCGGCCGCGGGACCTGATGGGCAAACGCCTGGCCATGAACCCTACCCCGCGGGGCCTGGCGATGGTTCGCCACCTGGTGTGCCAAGACGGCGGCGACCCCAATGCGCTGATAATTGTGGATGCTGGCACCCGCGAGCTGCGCCCCGAGGACCTTGCTGCCGGCGTGGCGGATGCCAGCTTTGGCGGTTACTGGGCCTGGGAAGCGCTGATGGACAGCCCTATCGCTGCCGAGCGGCGGCAGGTGTGGCCGGTGAGCCAGTGGGGAGCCCCGCGTTATCACAGTTATCAGCTGGGCGCCCAACAGCAATGGGTTGAGCGCAACCCTGAGGTGCTGCGGGCCTTCCTGGCTGCGACAGAACGCGGCTTCCGGGCCGTGGCCGAGCGACCGCTGCGGGGGCTGGCCGCTTACGAACGGGTGATTCCGTACTTCCCGGCGCGGTTGATCGAACGGTCCCTGGCGCACGTTGCGCCCACTTGGCTGCACCACGGCCGCTGGGGAGAACAACGGCAAGCGTTGATCGAGCCCTATGCGCTGTGGCTACACCAGCATGGCATCCTCGGCAATGCTGCCGTATGGGCCGATGCCTTTACCAATGATTTCCTGCCGGAGCCGCAGCCATGAGCCAGCTGTTGCACAGCCATGGCATGGCCGGAGAGCTCGTTGCGCCCGCATGGCCGCTACTCGCCGAAGCCCAGGTAGAAGAGGTATTGCTCGACTTTCCTCAGCTGGGCGAGCTTGAGGCGCTTCATTGGCATAGCCCGCGGCCGTTTTCGGCTGCGGCATTGGCCACCACGGATACCGGCGAGTGGTTCATCAAGCGTCATCACCCTGGCATTCGCACGGTAGCCGGGCTGGAAGAAGAACATCGGTTCATCGCTCACCTCCGGCAGCATGGGTGCCCGGTACCTCAGGTTCAACGCGCTACAAACCGCCACAGCGCTATCGAGCGTCACGGCTGGACGTATGAAATCCATGCCCATGCCCAAGGGGCCGACCGCTATCGCGACGCCCAATCCTGGGAGCCGTTCCAGCATCCTGCCCATGCCGAGGCAGCGGGTTATGCGCTGGCAAAGTTGCACCGGGCCGCGGAAGGTTATGAGGGCGCGAAACGTACCGCCAACATGCTGGTGAGCCGGCCCCGCTGGCTGACCAGCGCCGATCCGCTAGCCGCTGTGGAAGCCCAGGCCAGTAGCCTGCCGGGGCTGGCGCACTACCTTGCCAGCCGTGACTGGCGCCGTGAATTGGCCGCCCTGCTGCCCTTGCAGCAGGGCGCGCGTGAATACCTTCAGCCACAGCCGCCCTTGTGGACCCATAACGACTGGCATGCTTCTAACCTGCTGTGGGCCGACAAGCCTGAGGCGCACGAGGTGGCGAGCGTGCTGGATTTTGGCCTGTGCGACCGCACGTTTGCCCTCTACGATCTGGCTACCGCCCTGGAGCGTAACGCTATTGCGTGGCTCGGGCTCGATCAGGGCATAACAGTGCAGGCCGATCTCGCCACGGTTGACCAGTTGCTCGCCGGCTACGCCCGGTCGCGGCCACTGCCCGCCGCTTCGATAGACGCGCTCATTGCATTGCTGCCGGTGGTGCATGTGGATTTTGCGTTGTCCGAGGTAGCGTATTTCGAAGGCGTGCTTAACGATCGCGGCAACGCAGACGTGGCTTGGGAGGGTTACCTGTTGCGCCACGCACACTGGTTTGCCCGTGATGAAGGGCAGCGGCTATTGGCCCACTTGCATCAGCGCCGCGGAGACTGGCAATGACCCAACTGTTGATGAGCGCGGCCGAGCTCTACGCGCGCCTCGGTACCCCGGGCCTGGTTATTCTCGATGCAACCGTGGCCCTGCAAGCGCCCCGGTTCGATGGCGACTATCGCGCGCGCAGTGGCTATGAGGGCTGGCAGCAGGCCCATCTCCCTGGCGCAGCCCATGCCGACCTACTCGAGGGGCTGACTGATCCTGATGCCGGCTATAGCTTCGCCATGCCTGCCGCCGACGCCTTTGCCGGGCAGTTGCAACTGCTTGGCATAGGCCCGCACAGTACGCTGGTGCTTTACGACAGTGCCGATGGCTTCTGGGCGGCGCGCTTGTGGTGGATGTTGCGCAGCGTCGGCATCCAGGCCTTTATCCTCGACGGCGGCTTGCAGCTATGGCAGCACGCCGGCCTGCCCCTGCACAGCGGGCCAGCAGTGATTGAACCGGCCACCGAGGCGCCGCCCGTGCGGCCTGACCCGCGCGCCTGGGCCAACCAGGAGGAGGTGCTTGCCATCAGCCAGGGCCATGCGCCGGGCCAGCTGCTGTGCGCGCTGTCGTCGGGGGTGTTCGATGGCAGCGCAGTTACGCGCTATGCCCGCCGCGGGCACATCCCCGGCAGCCTCAATCGCCCAGCCCGTGAAGTCTACCAGGCCGACCACCGTTATCAGCGGGCCGCCGCATTGCGTGCAGCGCTGGGTGAAGCCTTGCTGGCTGACAACGCTCGGCTCGTTTTGTACTGCGGCGGAGGAATCTCCGCTGCCGCCACCGCAGTGGCCCTAACGCTTTTAGGGCGCGACAACGTTGCCCTGTACGACGGCTCCCTCCAGCAATGGAGCGCCAACCCCGCCTTGCCAATGTCCACCGGAGCAGCTCCGGCCTGACTGCCTCCCACAGGCACGCGTACACTCCGCACCCTCGCTCGCCCCTGCACAGGGGGCAGGCGCGCGCGCACCGGAACGACTTGATCATGGAGCTGCTCGATGTTGCATCACCTACCCTTCCCGGCCCGTTTGCTGTTGACCGGTATCGCCCTGGCCTCGGCCGGCGTGGCGGCGGACGATTCCACCACGCTTGGCACCGTGACGGTGGTCGGCGACGCGGCAGATGGTTACCAGGCACCCACTGCCTCGGTGGCGGGCGGCGATGACGCGGCGCTGCTGGACACTCCCGCCTCCGTGTCGGTGTTCAATACCCGGCTGCTGCAAGACCAGCAGGCGCGCCTGCTCAGTGACGTACTGCGTAACGACGCCGCAGCCGGCCAAAGCTATGCCCCGGTGGGCTACTACGAGAATTTCGTGCTGAGGGGGTTCTCGTTGAACGCCGCCAGCAGCTACAAGGTGAACGGCTTTACCATCGCTGGCGAGCAGAACGTGGCGCTTGAGAACAAGGAGCAGGTGGAGGTACTCAAGGGCCTGGCTGGCCTGCAGAGCGGCGTGAGCGACCCGGGTGGCATCATCAATTACGTGAGCAAGCGGCCCCGTGACGTGCGCTCGGTCACCGTTGCCACCAACCAGGACGGCGAGCGCTCCCTGGCCCTGGACGTAGGCAGCTGGTTCGGCGCCGAGCAGCAGTTCGGGATACGCGCCAACCTGGCCCATGAGGATTTGCGTTCTTACGTTGACCATGCCGATGGCGAACGCGATTTCGCGTCGCTGGCCGTAGACTGGGCCATCGACCCCCGATCCACCCTGCAACTGGACGTTGAATATCAGGCCCAGGAGCAGCGCTCGGTACCTGGCTATCAGTTATTAGGCGGTACCGACGTTCCCTATGGCGTAAACCCCCACGACCTGTTGGGCGATCAGGAATGGGCCAAGCCGGTTCGCATGGACTCGCTCAACACCAACGCCCGCTACGCCTACCTGTTGAACGATGACTGGACCGCTCGTTTCGGCCTGGCCCATAGCCAGGTGGTTATCGACGACTACAGCGCCTTCCCATGGGGCTGCTACGGGGCGGCCAGCTGTGCGAACGATGCGGTGCCCAATTACTTCAGCCGCGAAGGCGACTACGACATCTACGACTTCCGCAGCCCCAACGACACCCGGCGGGTCGACGAAGCCCAGGCGTCGCTATCCGGCCGCTTCAACACTGGCAGCCTTCTCCACGAGCTGGAATTGGGCCTCAGCGCCCAGCGGCGCACCCTCGACAGCCATGAAGAAATCAACGAATGGGTAGGCAGCGGCAACCTGTACACCGGCGCCGTCAGTGTGAGCCCGTACAGCGGGGGCCTGGGCCCGAGCTATCGGCACCTGGACAGCCGCCAGTATGGCTTCTCGCTGAATGATCGCGTTCATTTCGGCGAGCATTGGCAGTTGGCGCTTGGCGGGCGTGAGGTATTGCTGGACGAGAAAACGTTCAACAGCGACGGCGATACCACCCGCCATACCCGTGAGTGGAAATTCCTCCCCAACCTGGCGTTGATCTATCAGCCTTGGGCCAATACCTCCTTCTATGCCCGCTACAGCAAGGGCCTCTCTCTGGGTCGAGAGGCCGACTGGTACACCACCAATGCGGGCGAAACTCTTGCACCCACGGTGTCACGCCAGGTGGAACTGGGCGTGAAGCAGGACTGGCAGCGTTTGAGCCTGACTGCGGCGATGTTCCAGATGCATCAGGGCTACCAGTATTCCCAGGCCAACAGCGACGGCACGCTCACCTTCGTGCAGCAGGGCGAGCAGAAAAATACTGGCGTGGAACTGACGGCCAGCGGGCGCGCCACCGAGCAACTTCAACTCACTGCCAGTGTGGCGGCGATCCGTGCTCGCGTAAGCGGTAGCGGCACCGATGCCTACGATGGCCACCAGGCAATCAACGTACCCAAGGTTCGCGCAAGCTTCTACGGGGATTACAGCGTACCGGGCATCGAAGGCCTGGCCCTGCTCGGCGGCGTGCAATACAGCGGCAGCAAATATGCCAACCGCGCCGGCACGGTGAAGGTGGACAATTATGCCGTGTTCAACGCAGGCAGCCGCTTCATCACCCATATCGACGGCTATGAAACTGTGTTCAGGCTGAGCGTGGACAACCTGTTCAACAAGGCATACTGGCGCGACGTTGGCGAATACATGGGCGACGGCTACCTGTTCCCGGGCGCGCCGCGTACCGCGCGCCTGTCCGCCACAGTCAATTTTTAAGGAAAAACGGCCATGTCCAACCTCGAAATACTTGCAGTGGTGGTCAACGTGCTCGGCGTGTGGCTTACGGCGCGGCGCACGCCGTGGTGCTGGCCGGTGAACGTGATCGCGGTGTTGCTGTACGTGTGGATCTTCTATGACGTGAAACTCTACTCGGACATGCTGCTGCAGATTGTCTTCGTGTTCATGCAGGCCTATGGCTGGTGGCGCTGGCGCTCGGGCCAAGTGGACGAAGGCCGTGTGCATGTGGACCGGCTACCAATGCCCATCGCGCTGGCAAGCCTTGCCATCGGTGGGGTGATTGCGCTGGCGCTTGGGGCCAGCATGGCGCACTTCACCGACGCCGAGGTGCCTTGGCTGGACGCCACCCTCACGGCGTACAGCCTGGTAGCCAGCTACTGGGCTGCCCGCAAATACGTGGCCAGCTGGTGGCTGTGGATTGCCTTGGACGCGGTATACACCGGGCTCTATTACTACAAGGCCCTGCCGCTCACCGCCGCGCTCTACGCCGGCTTCATCGTGCTGGCGGTGTATGGCTTGCGGGCGTGGCAGCAAGACCTGGCAGCCCACCCAAGCGCTACCCAACCGGCGCAAGCCCTGCCATGACCATCAAACCCGCCAACGCGCAGTACTTGCGCATTCACCACGCGCTTGGCGCCGACCTCGGTGCCGGCCGCCTGCTCGCTGGCGAGCGTTTTCCGACAGAGCGCGAACTGGCCGAGCGCTTCGGCTGCACGCGGGTAACGCTGCGCCAGGCACTGCAGCGGCTGGAGGCTGAAGGCGTGATCTACCGGGGGCACCGCCGGGGCTGGTTCGTTTCGCCCGCGCCCATAGCTTATGACCCCACGCGCGTGACCGGCTTCATGGATTACGTCAGCGCCCAAGGCCGGGAACCACGCACTGAAAGCCTGCTGGCCGAACGGCGCCAGGCCGAACCCGGGCTGGCGGCACGCATGGGCCTGGACGCCGGCGCCTGGGTTTACCACCTGGAGCGGCGGCGCTGGGTGGACGACCGCCCTGTGTTGCTGGAGACCAACGTGCTAACGGAAGCCTGGTGCCCAGGGTTGCTGGATATGCCATTGGGCAGTTCCCTCACCGAAACGCTTCGCCAGCGCTACCAGCGGGTACAGGCCCGTAGCGAAATCACCCTTAAACCGTGCCTGCTCGATGACACTCAGGGCCAGCTGCTGCAACTGGCGAGTGGCTCCGGTGGCCTTATGCTCGAACGCTTGTGCCGCGATGCCAACGGCACAGCTGTGGAATACGATCGCGAATACTGGCGGCCGGATGCGGTGGAAATACGGCTGGCGGTGGGCCCCGCCCAAGGCTGAAGCCTCTTAGGCCGGTTGCCCGAGAATAGCTTTCAGTAGCCCTGGAAACCGCGCTTCCATTTCCTCGCTTCGCAGCGAATTCATATGCGTGGTGCCCACGTTGCGGGTGTGCACCAGCCCCGCCTCGCGCAGCACGCGGAAGTGATGAGACACACTGGATTTGGGTCGGCCGCCATCCAGTTCACCGCACGAAGCCTGCGCTACAAGCGACAGGCAGCGAACGATTTCCATGCGCACGGGGTCACTTAAGGCGTACAGCACGCGCTCGAGGACGAAGGATTCGGGTTCGGGGTGTTTGTAAGGTCTCATGGCGCCGATGATACCGAGGGGGTTCAATTAACGCCATATTTCGAATACTATCGAACAATCGCACCAACGACTCAGGAGTCACTGCATGGCAACGCTGTTCGAACCCTACTCCCTCAAGGACGTTACGCTGCGCAACCGGATCGCTATTCCGCCGATGTGCCAATACAGTGCCAAGGACGGCGTAATCAACGAATGGCACCACGTGCACTTGGCCAGCATGGCCCGCGGCGGTGCCGGCCTGGTGGTTGTGGAAGCCACTGCAGTCGCGCCGGAAGGCCGTATCACCCCCGGCTGCGCGGGCATCTGGAACGATCAGCAGGCCCAGGCCTTCGTGCCGGCCGTGCAGGCAATCAAGGCGGCAGGCTCGGTACCGGGGATTCAGATTGCCCATGCCGGTCGCAAGGCAAGCGCCAACCGCCCGTGGGAAGGCGACGATCACATGGCCGATTCCGACCCTCGTGCCTGGGAGACCATCGCACCCTCGGCCATCGCCTTCGGCGCCAACCTGCCAAAAGTACCCCGCGCGATGACCCTCGAAGACATCGCTCGCGTGAAACAGGACTTCGTGGACGCTGCCCGCCGCGCCCGCGATGCAGGGTTTGAATGGATCGAGCTACACTTCGCCCATGGTTACCTGGGGCAGAGCTTCTTCTCCGAGCACTCCAACCAGCGCACCGACGCCTACGGCGGAAGCTTCGAGAACCGCAGCCGGTTCCTGCTGGAAACCCTCGCGGCCGTTCGTGAGGTATGGCCGGAAAACCTGCCGCTCACTGCCCGTTTCGGCGTGATCGAATACGACGGCCGCGACGAGCAAACCCTCGAAGAGTCGATCGAACTGGCTCGCCGCTTCAAGGCCGGCGGGCTGGACCTGCTGAGCGTCAGCGTCGGCTTCACCATCCCCGACACCAATATTCCGTGGGGCCCGGCCTTCATGGGCCCGGTGGCTGAACGTGTACGCCGCGAAGCTGGCTTGCCGGTGACTTCGGCCTGGGGCTTCGGCGCGCCGCAACTGGCCGAAGAGGCAGTAAAAGCCGGCCAGCTGGACCTTGTGTCCATCGGCCGCGCACACCTTGCCGACCCCCATTGGGCGTACTTCGCCGCCAAGGAACTGGGCGTGGACAAACCCTCGTGGACCCTCCCTGCGCCTTACGCCCACTGGCTGGAGCGCTATCGCTAAGTAATACCGCCAGGTGTCACCAAGCGTCAGGTTCGCCTGGCGCTTGTCTCGTTCGCATTCGGGGTATGATTGCCCATCCTTTTCCGCGACCGAGCCCCATGTTCAGCCTCAGCCACCTCGTCACCCCTCCTCCGGAAGCCTTCGCCAGCCAGGTGCAACAGTTGGCGATCGATAACCTCACCACCCTTGGCAGCGTGGCGATGGTCCCCAGTAACCCGCTGTATCCCCTGTATCAATACGGCCTGGGCCTCGAGGTGCATCACTACCTGCAGGCGATGGGCGCAGGCACGGATCTGCAAGTCGAGTTGCTGTTGGCCCTCGATGCGCAGAGCCCGGACCAAGTACTGGGTTTCGCCCTGTTTCTACCCGCCACAGGCGCGCCCGATGCCTGCTCCCTGCTCTATCTGGCTGTTCATTCAGGCCATCGCCGCAGGGGTGTCGGCCGCGCGCTGCTAAATGCCGTAGTGCAGCGCTACCCACACACCGAAGCCGCTTGCCTGGTTTCAACGCTGGGCTGGTTCCAGGCCCAAGGCTGGCATGCCGTGGGTACCAGCGGGCCGCAGGTGGTGGTCAATACGCGCCCGGTGCGCACCCTTGGGCATGTTCAGCGGCTGGATGTGGCGCCGCTTTACCGAACGCTCGAGGTGCAGCAAATTCATGCCTACTTGCTCAAACAGCATGGCCGCAGGGCGATGGCGGATGCCGAAAAGCAAAGGGATTACCGGCTTGATCAGCTGGAGCGTCAGGTAAAGCAACATGTGCAGGCTGGGCCGCAATAGCGTTGATCGGGTTTGGCACGCTCAATCCGTAACGCCTGAGGCCCTCATGCCCCGGCGGTCGCCACTGCTTGCTCCAATGCTGTGGCTGCCCGCTGAGCCGCCGCGTCATCGCCCGCCTCGCCCAGCAGCTCGGTCACTTCGTGCAACTGCGCCTCGCTCAGCCCCACTCGCAGGCTGGCGCTCATGTGGGCGCGCAACTGCGATTCAACACCTGGGGTCGCGGCCAGCGCGCCCACCGTGGCCAGCTCGCGGCTGCGCCAGTCAAGGTTATCCCGCTCGAAGATGTCGCCGAACAAGTGAGCCTGAAGGAACCGGTTGATCACCGGTGCAAAATCAAACAACGGGCCCTTCACCGGGCTGCCGGAGATCGTCGTCTGGTTGGCCGTACCTGCTGCCAGTAAAGCCTCACCCGTAGGAATACCCCGGCCCGGCTCGCGCCCCAGTTCATCGTGCACGCCCCGCTGCTGGCGAGCCTCTACAACGTTCATCAGTTCTGAGAGCGCGTTGAGGCTGCGCGGGAAGCCCACGTAGGCATACAGCTGCACCAGCACTTCGCGAGCCTCGCTCACGCTCAGCCCGGCATCCATGCCCTGATTCAACGCCCCGTTCAGCCGCGGCATATCGCTGACCGCCATGCTGGCGGCGATCAAGGGAATCGCCTGCTGCCGCGCTGAAAGGGTTTGCGCTACGGGGGCGTCCGGCAAGCGCCCTGGCGCGACTTTCGGTGCCACACCCTCGCCAAGGTACTGCGCTTCGGTCACCTGCTCTGCCCAGGTCACCACGCTGCCGTCTTGCGCCTCAGCAATGGCAACGTGGGTCATTCCACTGGTGGGCGTGGCACCGTGCCAATGGCGCACGTGAGGCGGAATCCACACCACGTCCCCGGGGCGGATCTCCTGGCGAGCGCTGCCCGCTTGCTGTACGTAGCCGATACCGGCAGTGACGATCAGTGTTTGCCCCAGCGGGTGGGTATGCCACGCCGTACGCGCGCCGGGCTCGAAGGTAACCGTGGCGCCGCTTACCCGCGCCGGCTCATCCGCCTTGAAGGGGCCGTCAACGTGCACCGTGCCAGTGAAGTAGTCCTGGGAGCCCTGCACCGGGGGTTGCGAACCCGCAGCCGAGATACGAATGCTTGCAGCATCCCGACCCGAGGCCTCAGCGGTCATCAGCGAAAGCGCCATGAGTGGGGCAATCAGTGGCTTCATCTAGTGTGCTCCTGGCCTGAAAGGGAAAACGGGCGTTACCCGTTCAATGAGCACAGGCTAGGTGAGATACCCGGAAGGGACTAGGCCGCCAGATCGACATGGACTTATGAGCAGCACTCATCAACGTATGGCGTCTGGCGCAGCCTCTTGGGAGCGGTGAACAGCCCTCAGGCGTGCCAGCAGCGGTACCAGCCGTCCTGCTCGCTTACACGCAGGTCGATCTGGTAAAGCTCGGACAGCCGTTCGCTGGTGAGTACCTCGGCCTTGGGGCCATCCGCCACGATCTGCCCTTTGGCCAACAGCACCACCCGTTCGATTTCGGGGATGATTTCATCGAGGTGGTGGGTAGTGATGATCATCGCATGCTCCGGCCCGCAAAAGCGCCGAAGCAGGTTGAGCATGCCCAGGCTGGCCCCCATGTCCAGGCCATTGGCCGGCTCATCGAGGATAAGCGCGCGCGGTTGATGCACCAACGCGCGTGCCAGCAGCAGCCGGCGCTTCTGCCCGGTAGACAGCCGCTGGAACATGGTGGATTCGTGCCCGGCCATCTCCACGGTGGCCAGCAACGCCCGCGCCTGATCCCGCTGCGCCTCGCTTGCCTGAAGATGCCCATGCGCGCCAATGGCGCCGAAGAAGCCCGAGGTCACCACATCCAGCGCTGGTGTGTGTGGGGTGTAATCGTCCTGCAGGTCCTGGGACACGAAGCCCAGCCGGCTGCGCAGGTCCCACAGGTTCACGTTCTGGCTGCCGAACAGCTTCAAATGGCTGCCTTCCCTGTCCAGCGGGTACAGCTCCCGGGTGATCAGCTTGAGTAACGTACTCTTGCCCGCGCCGTTGGGGCCAAGAATGGCCACCTTTTCTCCAGCGCCAATGTGCAAGGAAAAGCCATCCAGCACGCGGGTCTGCTGCTGGAAAGCGGTGACGTTGTGGAAGTCGATCATCCAAGGCTCGCGTCGGAAACTGTCGGGACACAGACCTTAGAGGGGAAGGCGTTGTTGGCTCAAGGAAAGTTTTTCCAGGGAGGATGAAATCACCCGAATTTATCGGAGCTGGTTTGGATAGAGGCTTTTGGGGGTTCGAATTCAATTTCGGCGGTATCCGGCATCGCCAAGGCATCGACGATGCCCCTAGGCACCGCCATTGGCTGCTCCATCGCATCGTCCGGTTCTGGTCCGTACGTGGGATGTTTAGACAACACGGAGACTGCATCTGCGAGGTCTTCGTAAGCGCCCTCACGGCGAATGAGCTCACGGCTCGAAATGGCGTCAGGCATGGAACCTTCTCACGGTTGGGACGGAAGACGTTACCACACGCTACGCAGACGTCGGGCATGATCGAGCTAACAGTCACCCTTCACTTTCCAAACGCCTGAACTGATTATTTCGCCCACGCGATTCCATCGCTTCGCTGCCCTGCGCAGAATCGGGCGCTTGCGTGCAAACAACAAGAGAAGCCCATGGAAACGAGCATTGAACAACAGGTGTTGACGGCGGCCCGGCATTTGGTCGAGGCGTTCGGCAGTAACGACACCGAGGCGTACTTCGCGGCATTCAGCGAGGACGCTACCTTCCTCTTTCACACCACCCCCGGCGTGCTGGAAAGCCGCGCGGCCTATCGCGCGTTGTGGGACAGCTGGCAGCAGGACGGTTTTCGCGTGCTGAGTTGCGAATCCCGCGAGCCCCGCGTGAGCGTTCAAGGCGATGTGGCGATATTCATGCACGAAGTGGCCACTCGGCTGAGCGTGGGCGGCGAAGAAGTGGAGGCGCTGGAGCGTGAAACCATCGTGTTCCGCCAGCCTGCACCTCAAGGCCGTTGGCTGGCCTGCCACGAGCACCTGTCGGCGATGCCTGTGGCGTAACGGCTGGGCGCAAGCGCGGCTCCCGCAGACGAACGGCAGGCGCGGCGGCAGGGAGCGCCGCACGCGCTACGACGGCGCTTTCCTATGCCCGGAGCCATGCTCGCACCGAAAGTTATCTCAGGGTGCCATTCAGCCTGGCGATGATTGGCCGATAGCGCTTCATGCCTACTTCTGGAGTGTGTCGCATGTCGCTTCGTAAAATCGGGATCGCGCCCCGGGCTGCCTTCGGGTTTGCCACCATCGCATTGTTCATGGCCGTGCTCGGCCTGCTCAGCCTGCGTTCCATGTCGCAGCTCAACGACAACACTCACGAGTTGGCCGACAACTCGCTGGCCTCCACCCGCCTACTCGGCGACCTCACCGATACCGTGGGCCGTTACCGCACCATGTCGTACTTTGTGCTGGTTAACCGCGCCAAGGCTGACGTGGAAAAATCCAGCACCCGCATCAGCGAACTGACCGCCCAGGGCGAACGGCTGATCGACAAGTACGCCGCGCTGGTGGGCGCAGGTGAAGAGCAACAAGACTTCAACAAACTCAAACAGCTGCATGGGCAATACATTGCGGCACTGGATCGCTTGCGCCAGGCTTCACTGGCGGGCCGCGAAAGCGAAATCGCGCCGTTGATTTCCGGTGACCTCAAGGCGGTTTCTGACCAGATCAGCCCAGTGCTGAAACAGCTGACCGACCTCAACCAGCAGAACGGAGACCAGGCCGTTGAAATATCGCAAGGCAAATACGAAGCCGCGCGTTTGCTGGTGTCGTTGATGCTTGCCGCCGCCTTCGCGCTGACCATCGTGCTTGCGCTGGTACTGACTCGCAGCATCGTGCGCCCGTTGCAGGTTGCGGTAGCGTTGGCAGAAAAAGTTGCCGCGGGCGACCTCACCCAAGCCATCCGGCCAGAAGGCCGCGACGAAGTTTCGCGCCTGCAAACCGCTCTGGCTCAGATGCAGGACAACCTGCGCGGTACCCTTTCACGTATCAGCGGGTCGGCGACGCAGCTGGCCTCTGCCGCCGAGGAACTTAACGCTGTGACCGAAGAAGGCTCGCGCGGGCTGCAGCAGCAGAACGATGAAATCGAGCAGGCCGCCACCGCTGTGAATGAAATGACCGCAGCAGTCGAGGAAGTCGCCACCAACGCGGTATCCACTTCGACTGCTTCGCAACAATCCAGCGGTGCCGCCGTGGACGGCCAACAACGGGTGAGCCAGACGGTTGAGGCCATTGTGCAGATGAACCAGGACGTGGAGGCCACTTCCGAGCAGCTTCGTGAGCTGGCCGAGCGCACCCGGGACATTGGCAAGGTGCTGGATGTAATTCGCGCCATTGCCGAACAAACCAACCTGCTGGCCCTCAACGCCGCGATTGAAGCAGCCCGCGCAGGTGAAGCCGGTCGCGGGTTTGCGGTGGTAGCCGATGAAGTACGCGCGTTGGCGCACCGCACTCAGGAATCCACCCGCGAGATCGAAGCCATGGTCAGTGGCATTCAACATGGCAGCGGCCAGGCGGTGGCGTCCATGCACACCAGCAGCGAACGCGCCCGCTTCACGTTGGAAGCGGCCCGCAGCGCTGGCACGGCCCTGGAAGAAATTACCCGCAGCATCAGCGAGATCTCCGAGCGCAACCTGGTGATCGCCAGCGCGGCCGAAGAGCAAGCCCAGGTAGCGCGGGAGGTGGATCGCAACCTGGTGAACATCCGCGATCTGTCGCTGCAGTCCGCTGCCGGCGCCAACCAGACCAGCGCTGCCAGCCACGAACTGTCGCGGCTTGCGGCCGAGCTGAACGAGATGGTGGGGCATTTCAAGGTGTAAGGTGGCGCGCTGGCTTCCTTGTATTCCTGTCCCGCTGCGCCAATACCCTACGCGCTAGGCCACAGCCGGCTCCCAATGCTCATTACCGCACTGGCTGCAGGCCGGCCAACCCTGCACGTCCGCGGTCGCCGTATAGCCGCAGCGGTTGCAGGCCAATAGCTCGGTTTGCGCTGGCGGCTGGGCATCGGGCAACGGCGGCAGCAGCGACAGCCCAGGCCTGGGCTGCACGTAGCGCAACAAGGTGAAACGGCCGGTGGATTCAAGGTACACGCGGCGCAGCTGCCCCAGTTGCTGCACGCCCTGAGCGCGCAGCTCGGAGTGCACCCGGTCCAGGCTGAGGCCGGCCTTGTTGAGTTCGTCCATCAGCAAACGGCCGTCGGCCAGCAATAGTGTGACATCCCCCTGCACCCGCACCTCGACGGCGCGCCATCTGAACGAGGCCGTGGACAGTCCGCGCTGGAACACCAAGGCACACACTAGCAATACGACTGCGGGCAGCACGCCTTGACTGGGCGTTTGCAGCGGTGCGCCGATGGCCGCGCCGAGAGTGAGCATTACGGTCAGCTCCGAGATGCTCAGCTGCGCAGCCATACGTTTGCCCAGCAGCCGCATCACGATGAACAGCGCGACGTACACCACAAGCGCCCGGCCGACTACCTCCAGCAGGAACAACCAAGGCGCGTTGCCTACCAGCAGGCGATGCAGGGTCGCGGCCGCATCGCCGCTCATTGGGCGAGTACCTGCGCAGCCGGCTCCCATTCCCTGGCGCTACAGCGCGGGCAAACCGCAGGTGGGCTGTCATCCTGGCGATAACCGCAGGATGAGCAGCATCGGGTGTGTTCCACGGCCGCTTCGCGCCGTAGTACTTCATCGATACTTGGAAGGATGCACAGGCCAGGCTCCGGCTGCTCGGCACGCACCAGGGTCAGTTTGCCGGAGGGCTCCAGCCAGGCTCGGCTCACCTGCCCCAGGTGCTGCACCTGAAAATCGCGCAACAGGGCATACAGCTTTTCCCGGGACAGGCCTGCCTGCTTCAGCGCTGGCAGCACCAGCGCCCCCTGGCTCACCACCAGGTCGGGCCCACCAGACACCGCCCTGGCAACCCGTGCGTTCTTCATGCTCAGCGCAACCACCGCCCGCTGGATGGAGATCAGCACTGCGATGATCACCAGCGGTGGCAACAGGCCGCGTTCCTGCGCTTGCAAGGGGATACCGACCGCGCCGGCAAGGGTTACCACGATCGACAGTTCAAACAGCGTGTATTGCGAGACCACCCTGCGGCCAAGCAGGCGCATGCAGTACATCAGCATCCAGTACAACACCGCCGCACGGCCGCAGATCTCCAGCAGCATCCACGGGCTGGCCTCGCCGAACAGAAACCTGTGCCACTCCACGGTCCATTGCCTCCAGTACGTTTCTGGAGTGTATGAGCCGCTATCCGATGCCCGGGTTCGTTTTAAATCGGCCGCTTAGCCCTTGCTGAGCCAGCGAGCGCACCATTGGGTAACCCGCGGCATGATCACGAACACCACAAGCCCCACAATGCACGCCGTGATCAACATGTTGCTCGGCAGCGTGCCGCCCAGTTCAGGATAACGCTGGAACAAGGGGCGCCATAGCATGGGGATCACGATGGACAGTGGCAGGATCACGGCGTAACTGATCACCGCCTGCTTCCATTTCGGAGGCTGCGCGCCAGCGCCGCGTACCGGGGTAAACCAGAATTCGGCGTCGCTGTGCACCAGGGGGTGGTCGCCGTCCTCCAGCAGCGGCAGCACTTCGGCGACCAGCCCCTGCCGCTCGCCAGAGTCGATCCAGGTCTGCAGTTGCTCGGCACTGGCGAAGCGCAGCACGGACGTGAACACCTGGCTGTCGGCGGCGGGCCGTATCACGTTTACACCCAGGTGCCCCGGCTGGCCACGCGCGGCTTTCACCGTGCGCTTGAGCCAGGCCTCATAGGCCGATTGCTGGCCAGGCCGAACCTTGTGGTTGATCACAAGTGTAACCACGCTGTTGGGGCCGGCCGGCCCCGGCACGACTGGCCCCGGCACTGGCTCGGCGGGGGGCTCTTGCACAGGCAAGGGATGGTCGACCATGAGGGCGTTTCCTGACACGTGAAAACCACCAGTGTGGAAGGCCCGCCCATTACCGGATTGTACTGGCGTGCTGGCTTTCGATTTACTGCGCGGCCGGTTTCAGCCGACGCTGAATGATCTCGAACAGAGGGCTGCCATGGCGGGGCAAAGGATCCGGCGTGCCCGCCTCGATGGCTTTCCAGTAGGCCCAGGGCACCGGCCGGGTTCCCAGCTCGTAATCCATCCCGTCCCATGCATCCTCCCGGAAGGCGTAAAACGCCCAGTGCACCCCTGCCTGCTCGGTGACGTCCAGCACATCAGTGAGGTAAGCCCCACACCCCGGCCACCTTCGCAGGCATCCGAATTCACCCAGCACCAAGTGCTGCGGTGGTACCCCGGCGCCCCTTGCCCAGCGCGTGAAACTGCCCAGGTAATCCGCCACCCTTGCCTTGCCCCAGAATTGCTGATGCTCGGCGAACGGTGCCAGCCCTGGGTAGGCATGTAATGGCCGGTTGAACATCGACGGGTCGCTGGTGGCCTTCCAAGGCTCGTACATGTGCACGCTATACAGCACGTTGCGGTCAGCCAGGGGCACTGGCCAATAGCTGAAACCGTCGGCGGCGGCATACCACCCGGCGTCCACCATGATCGGAGTGTGCGGGTCTACCTCACGTATGGCCTTCACCACCTGCGTATAGAAGGCCGGCAGATCGCGGCCGGTGCCTTGCCTGGCGGCGTACCACGCATGCCCGTCTGCCTGAGGCGCATGCTCGGCCAGCCCGCCGTGGCGTTCGGGGGCTGGCTCATTGACCAGGTTGTAGGCCGCGACAGCGGGGTGATCGCGCAGCGCGCGCGCCAGGTCTTGCCAGAAGGTCGCGGCTGCGCGCCAGTTCTGGGTATCGGCCCATAAGCGGTCATCGAAGCGCCCCCCGTTGTTCTGCGACCAGCGCATCAAAGGCAGCGACAGCGGCGCGATCACCACCTTCAACCCCGCACGGTGAGCGCGATCGAGCGTACCGATGAGGGTTTGCAGGTCCTGGCTGGCAAGGCCCTTATAGCCATCCGCGTTGCCGATAAGAAAATCCACCTCCCCTGCCGGCCACTTGTCATAGGCCAGGCGCACCCAGGTAGCGCCTGTAGCAGAAAGGACCTCGAAATAGCCCTGCCCGGGCGGCAACCGGTTGAAGCTGTTGGCGCCTCGCTGGGGCGTTGCCCAGAAGGCCATGAGGTCGGCGGCCCAAAGGCCAGGGCTGGTGGGCCACAGCAGGGCAATGGCCAGGAAGATCGCTTTGCGCACGGGTGTGCCTGTGGAATGGCTGCAGGGGCGCTGACTATATAAAACACCTAAGGCCAGGGATGCAGGACGCGGCTGAAACGCTTGTGGGAAAGAGGGAAATATCTCCCCTGGGCAACGCGGTACTCGAGCCATCGACCAACGGCGGCTTGACGGACCTTGCGGAATGCGGTTTCCTGAAACCGGTTTCAACCTGTCCTGAACAAACACAAAAGGATGACAGGCCTGTGAATGGTTCTTCTCCCGCACGCCGTGTGACCATGCACGACGTCGCCCGCCACGCTGGCGTTTCCAAGGCAAGCGTTTCCCGGTTCATCGGCGAGGACCGCGGCCTGCTGTCCGAGGGTATTGCCCAGCGGATCGAAGCCGCTATTGCCAGCCTCGGCTACCGCCCCAACCAGATGGCCCGCGGCCTCAAGCGTGGGCGCACCCGTCTCATCGGCATGTTGATGGCCGATATCCGCAACCCCTATTCCATCGCGGTAATGCACGGTGTAGAAACCGCCTGTCGGCAACACGGCTACAGCCTTGTGGTGTGCAATACCGACCGCGACCCGGATCAGGAAGCCCGACAGCTCGAAGCGCTGCATGCCTACAACATTGAAGGGCTGATCGTTAACACCCTTGGGCGCCATCCCGAGCAACTTCGAGCGTTGCAGAGTGACATGCCTATTGTGCTGGTGGACCGCAAGCTGGAGGCTCTCGGTACCGACCTGGTGGGGCTCGATAACGCCGGCGCGGTGAACATGGCCATTGAGCACCTGCTTGAGCAGGGCTATCGCGACCTCGCGCTGGTGATGGAACCGGCGGAAGGCGCCAGCTCGCGCAGCGAACGCCGCGCCGCCTTCGACGCCGTCGTTTCCAGTTCGGCAGGGGTGCGCGGCCACGTGATGCAAACCGGCCCCGACCTGCAAGGCGCCCTCGCCCGCTTTCTTGGTGCCCGTGACCACGGGCCCAAGGCGGTGTTTTGCGCCAATGGCGTAGCCGCGCTCGCTACCACGTTTGCCCTGCGCGAAGCAGGCGCTCGGCTGTTTGACGATGTGGGGCTCATTGCCTTGGATGACCTGGATTGGTACCCCTTGGTAGGCAGTGGGATCACCGCCCTTGCACAGCCAACGGATGCCATTGGCCGTACCGCCTTTGACTGCCTGGTACGCCGGCTGCGGGGCGACCCGGGCCCCGATCGGCAGATTGACCTTCCTGCACAGCTGGTCGTGCGTGGATCCACCCCCCGGCAACGCAGCTAAACTCAACGAACAAGGCGCGCCGCGGGAGGGAACGAGTACCCGAACACCGCGTCGTACCATGAAATGAAACCGGTTTCAGAGGATAACAATAATGCATCAGCCCGTTTCCATCAGCCTGTCCAGCTTCGGCGCGGAATACGTTCGCAGTCGCGGGCAGGCATCCTGTTTCGAACTGCTTTCCCAAGCCGGTGCCACCCATGTAGAGCTGCGCGAGGAGCTGCTGGAAGCCAACCCGGACCTTTCCACCTATGCCAACCTTGCGGCCGAGCTAAAGCTGACGCTGGTGTACTCTTCGCCGCTCGAGGTATGGCAGGCAAACACCAACTACCCCAACCCCGCCCTTGCTGAGGTGCTGATGGCCGCGCAGCGTGCCTGCGCGGTCTGGCTCAAGACGTCGCTGGGCCATTTCACACCCAATGCCGACCTCAAGGCGCTGGCTGCGCTGCTCAAGGATTCCCCGGTGCGGTTGCTGGTCGAAAACGACCAGACCGCCCAAGGTGGACGGATTGAACCGCTGGTTCAGTTCTTTACCGCAGCCCGGGCGCGCGGCGTTCCGGTGGGGATGACCTTCGACATCGGCAACTGGCAGTGGCAGGCACAATCAGCCCTTGGCGCCGCTGGCCAGCTAGGCCAGTACGTAGAGTACCTGCATTGCAAGGCGGTACGCCTGAGCCCCGCTGGCAAACTGGTGGCGGTGCCGCCGGAGGCACGTGACCTGTCGAGTTGGGCCAGCCTGCTGCGGCGTTTCCCGGCCGGCATCGTGCGCGCGATTGAATACCCCCTTCAGGGCGATGATCTGGCAGGCGTTGTGAAACAGCGGGTAAGTGAACTGGCAGCGCTGGGCACCCAGCGGGAGGCCACCCATGCCTGACTACGACATCCTCGGTTTCGGCGAAACCATGGCCATGTTCGTGGCCGATGAATACGGCGACCTGGCCAAGGTCGGGCATTTTCACAAGCGCATCGCCGGTGCTGACAGCAACGTCGCCATTGGCCTGGCGCGCCTGGGGTTGAACGTGGCCTGGCTCAGCCGCACGGGGGCGGATTCGTTCGGCCGGTTTGTAGTCGACAGCCTGGTGGCCGAAGGCCTGGATTGTCGCTTCGTGCGCACCGACCCACACCGCCCTACCGGCTTCCAACTCAAATCCAGCGAAGCCGACGGCCGCGATCCCGCCGTGGAGTATTTCCGCCGCGGCTCAGCGGCCAGCGCCATGAGCGTCGCAGACGTAGACCCCTCGTTACTTCAGGCGCGGCACCTGCATGCCACCGGCATTCCCCCGGCCTTGTCGGCCGACGCGCACGAATTGTCGGCGTACTTGATCGCAGAGATGCGCGAACGCGGGCGCAGCGTGTCGTTCGACCCCAACCTGCGGCCATCGCTATGGCCCAACGAGCGCACCATGATCGACAGCATCAACCGCCTCGCCTGCCAGGCCCACTGGGTACTCCCGGGGCTGGCCGAAGGTCGCCTGCTGACCGGGTGTGAAAACCCGCCCGACATCGCCGCCTGGTACCTGGACCATGGCGTGGAGGCCGTGGCGATCAAGCTGGGGCCTGAAGGCGCCTATTACCGCACCGCCCAGGCCGAGGGCATGGTAGCGGGGTTCCCGGTAGAACGCGTGGTGGACACCGTGGGTGCGGGCGACGGGTTCGCCGTGGGCGTGATCAGCGCGCTGCTTGAGGGCCAGGGTTTCGCCCAGGCGGTGCGCCGTGGCAACTGGATCGGCAGCCTGGCCGTTCAAAGCCCTGGCGATATGGAAGGCCTGCCCGGGCTGGAGCAGCTACAGGCCGCGCGAGAGCAACTGCAAGGCTAGCCGCTTGAATACACCGACCAACAACAATAAGTGGAGTGTGATCATGAGTGCATTGAAACTGGCCAGCCGCCGCTGGTGGTACCTGATGCCGGTGGTGTTCATCACCTACAGCCTGGCGTACCTGGACCGCGCCAACTATGGCTTTGCTGCCGCCTCCGGGATGGCCGAAGACCTGCACATCACACCTGGCATGTCCTCCCTGCTGGGCGCGCTGTTCTTCCTCGGGTATTTCTTTTTCCAGGTACCCGGCGCGATATACGCCGAAAAGCGCAGCGTGAAGAAGCTGATCTTTGTCAGCCTGATCCTCTGGGGTGGGCTGGCCAGCCTGACGGGTGTGGTCACCGATGCCTATTGGCTGATTGCCATCCGCTTCCTCCTCGGCGTGGTCGAAGCCGTGGTGATGCCTGCGATGCTGGTGTACCTCTGCCACTGGTTCACCCGGGCCGAACGTTCCCGCGCCAACACCTTCCTGATCCTCGGCAACCCGGTCACGATGCTGTGGATGTCGGTCGTATCCGGCTACCTGGTGCAGCACTACTCCTGGCGCTGGATGTTCATCATCGAAGGCTTGCCAGCGGTAATCTGGGCCTTCATATGGTGGAAGCTCGCCGATGAGCGCCCGGCTCAGGCCAAGTGGTTGAGCGTGCCCCAGCGCGAAGCCCTGGAGAGCGCCCTGGAAGCCGAACAGCAAGGCTTCAAGCCGGTGAAGAATTACGCCGAGGCGTTCCGTTCGCCCAAGGTGATCCTGCTGTCCGTGCAGTACTTCTGCTGGAGCATCGGGGTCTACGGGTTCGTGATCTGGCTACCGTCCATCCTCAAGAAAGGCCAGGAAATGGACATGGTGCAGGCCGGCTGGCTGTCGGCGCTGCCTTATCTTGCCGCCGTCATCGCGATGATTCTGTGCTCGTGGGGCTCGGACAAGCTGCAGAAGCGCAAGCACTTCGTATGGCCGCCCCTGCTGCTCGCCGCCCTGGCGTTCTATGGCTCGTATGCGCTGGGCAGCACGCATTTCTGGTGGTCCTATGCATTGCTCACCTTTGCCGGTGCCTGTATGTACGCGCCTTACGGGCCGTTCTTCGCGATTGTTCCGGAGATTCTTCCGGGCAACGTAGCCGGTGGCGCAATGGCGTTGATCAACAGCATGGGCGCCCTGGGTTCGTTCGCGGGCTCCTGGATTGTCGGCTACCTCAACGGCAGCACCGGTAGCCCTTCGGCGTCGTACCTGTTCATGAGCGCGGCCTTGGCGATCTCGGCAGTGCTCACGCTGTGCCTGCGTACCCGCGATGAAAAAACCCGGCCCGCCCCGGTGGCCGCTCGAACTGCTCACGTGTAAGAAGGCAACCTGATGAACAAGCATGTCGTGGTTTACAAGCAGCTGTCCGCGCCCTTGATGGAACGATTGCGAGCCGCTGCCAGGGTCACCGTGATCGATGATGTGAAGGGAGCAGGCTATGCCGCCCTATGTGACGCCCTACCCACCGCCCATGGGCTACTGGGCGCCAGCCTGAGGATCGATGACGAACTGCTCGCCTTGGCACCGCAGCTGGAAGTGATTTCCAGCGTGTCCGTGGGCATCGACAACTACGAGGTAGAGGCGCTTGACCGCCGCGGCATCCAGCTTACCCACACGCCGGACGTGTTGACCGAAACCACCGCCGACACCGGTTTTGCACTGTTGATGGCCACGGCCCGGCGTGTGGTCGAGCTGGCGCGCTGGGTGCGCGATGGGCATTGGCAGGCCAGCCTGGCCCCAACCCATTTCGGCACCGACGTCCACGGGAAAACCCTGGGCATCGTGGGTATGGGACGCATCGGCCAGGCCTTGGCACAGCGCGGGCATTTCGGCTTCAACATGCCCGTGCTGTATCACAGCCACCGTCCACGCCCCGAGGCTGACCAGCGCTTTGGTGCCCGGCACTGCTCTCTGGATGATCTGCTGCGGGGTGCGGATTTCGTCTGCCTTACCTTGCCACTCACCGAGGCGACGCGGGGCCTGATCGGGGAGCGAGAATTGGGGTTGATGAAGCCGGGTGCCATCCTTGTCAATATCGCCCGGGGGCCCGTGGTGGATGAGCCCGCGCTTATCCGTGCATTGAAACAGGGCCGCCTGCGCGGGGCCGGGCTTGACGTCTTCGATCAGGAACCGCTCAGCCCCGACTCCCCCCTGCTGCGGTTGGACAACGTGGTCGCCACTCCACACATCGGTTCGGCCACTGACGAAACCCGAGAGGCCATGGCCGCCTGTGCGGTAGATAACCTTCTGGCGGTGCTCTCGGGGCAACCGCCGCGTAACCCCGCCAACCAGCCACGGCGGTGAACGCACAGCCGGCCGTTTGGCCAGGGGA
>NZ_JAAMQU010000024.1 GCF_013522925.1 Pseudomonas japonica
GGTCGCAGCCGATGATGTTGGCGTACACCATGGCCTGCTGGACCACGCCATCGACCTCGGCGGCATGGATGGACAAGGCGCCGACCAGCACCGTGGGCATGTTGTTCATGATCGAGGACAGGAAGGCAGTCAGCAGCCCGGTGCCCAGCGACGCGCCCCAGAGGCCGTAGCCGGCAAAGACGTTGAGCAGGTGCGCGATGTAGTCGGTCAGGCCCGCGTTTTTCAGGCCGTAGATCACCAGGTACATGCCCAGGGAGAAAATCACCACCTGCCAGGGTGCGCCCTTGAGCACCTTGCCGGTGTTGATCGCATGACCCCGGGCCGCGATCACATACAACACGAAGGCGCACACCGCTGCGATGGCACTGATCGGCACGCCCAGCGGCTCGATCACGAAGAAGCCGATCAGCAGCACCGCCAAGACCCACCAGCCGGCCATGAACGTTGGTCGGTCGCGGATCGCCTCATCAGGGTGATGCAGCTGCGCCAGGTCGTAGGTATTGGGCAACTCCTTGCGGAAGAACCACAGCAGCATCAGCAAGGTCGCCGCCACGCTCACCAGGTTCACCGGGACCATGATCGAGGCGTACTCGCTGAAACCGATGTTGAAGTAGTCCGCCGAGACGATGTTAACCAGGTTGGACACCACCAACGGTAAGCTCGCCGTGTCCGCGATAAAGCCGGCCGCCATGACAAAGGCCAGGGTAGCGGCCGGGGAAAAGCGCAACGCCAAGAGCATCGCGATGACGATCGGGGTAAGGATCAACGCGGCGCCGTCATTGGCAAACAGGGCCGATACCGCGGCGCCCAGCAGAATGATGAACGCAAACAACTTGCGTGTGCTGCCGCCTCCCCAGCGCGCGACATGCAACGCGGCCCATTCGAAAAAGCCGGCCTCATCCAGCAGCAGGCTGATGATGATGACCGCGATGAAGGTCGCGGTAGCATTCCAGACGATGTGCCACACCTGGGGGATGTCGCCCACGCTGACCACACCGGTCAGCAAGGCCAGCACGGCGCCAAAGGTTGCGCTCCAGCCTACACCCAGCCCCCTGGGTTGCCAGATGACGAGCACGATAGTGGCTATAAAGATCAGTACGGCAGTCAGCATTTCGGTCACTCGGTTGGGACGTGATTCAGCTGCACACGGCCTGATTGACGGGACGGTCGTTCATGCCGCACAGGCGTTTGGCCTCGGTTTCCAGCCATTGCTGATTGGCGTCCACGACGTCTTTGAGCACGGCAGTGACCCAGGCGGGCAACTCGGGATGCAGGCGGTAGTACACCCACTGGCCCTGGCGGCGGTCCATCAGCAAGCCGGCCGAACGCAGCAGGGCTAGGTGACGGGAAATCTTGGGCTGGTTCAGGTCGAGCGCGGCGGTAAGCTCACAGACACACAACTCGCCCTGGCTCACGATCAGCAAGGTGATTTTGGTCCGGGTATCGTCGGCAAGGCATTTGAATAACGCGGTCGGGGTCATGGCGGTTAGGGCAGACATGACAGGCTCCATCACATATGAGAATCCAAATATACGCATTTTCAAATATATGAGATAGCGAATGTTTGAGCGATCTGACAGAAACAAAAAACCGCCCTAAAAGGCGGTTTTCGTTCCAGTGGGGGTAGTTGCTCTTCGGGGCAGCTACCGTAATGGACAGGGTAATTACGCTGTAGACGACACGGCTCGATACTCAACAGTGAGGTGGCCGACTTCGTGGACAGGCTTCAACCGCTCACGGATGCTATCTGCGTCCATGGTGGATTCACCAAGCACGCTGACAATGGCGGCATGAGCCGCTGGGCCGACGCGCCAGACATGCAGATCGGTAATTTTGGCATCACCGGGCTGTTCAACCAGCTCGCGGATTTCTGCCGCAACGTGCTGGTCCGTCTCATCCAGTAGAACACTGGCGGTAGCCCTCATCAGGCTCCATGCCCACCGTGCGATCACAATGGCTCCGACGACACCCATGGCCGGGTCAAGCCAGACCCACCCGAGGTAGCGCCCAGCCAGTAGGGCGGCGATGGCCAGGACAGACGTTAGGGCATCGGCGATGACGTGTACGTAGGCAGACCTAAGGTTGTTGTCAGTGCCTTGGTGGGCCTTGTGATGAGCGTGGTCATGGTCGTGGTGGTGGTCATGGTCATTACCATGGTGGTGACCGTGCCCCAGCAACACCGCGCTGAGGACGTTCACGGCCAGGCCCACAATGGCGATGAGGGTGGCGGTTCCAAATTGAACATCCGCAGGCTGGAGCAAGCGAATCACGGACTCTATGCCTACCCCCAAGGCGACCAGCCCCAAAATCAGGGCCGAGGCAAAGCCTCCCAAATCACCCACCTTGCCCGTGCCAAAGCTATAGCGCACGCTGGATGCATGGCGCTTGGCATACGCGTATGCGCCGGCAGTGATACCCAGGGCGCCGGCATGGGTTGCCATATGAAAACCATCCGCGAGCAGGGCCATGGAGCCGGTGATGTACCCGGCTGCAATCTCTCCGATCATCATGACGACGGTGAGCATCACGACCCAGAGGGTGCGTTTTGCATTTTCATCGTGTGTTGATCCGAGGAAGACGTGCTCGTGTGTAAATCGGGTACTGCTGTTCATATTCAGGCCTGCGTTCATCACTTGGAGTAGCGCCGAATGGCTTCTAAGAGTTCCTCGACGCCTTTATTGCGTTCCTGCTCACTCAATGCAGGGTTCGCCACGTGCTCCCTGGCGTGATCTTCAATGATTTCGTCCATCAGCCCATTGATGGCCCCGCGTGTGGCGGCCACCAAATGAAGGGTCTTTGCACAGTCATGATCGGCTTCCAGTGCCCTTTCAATGGCTTGAATCTGTCCCGCGATCCGTTTGACGCGCTTGAGTAAATCGTCTTTGTTTGATGCCAAATGAGCCATACCATACCCCCCCTACCTATATAAAGAATGACATACGTGCATTTTCCGGCGCAAGGGGGACAGGCGCAGCATTCACTACTGCGCGTTCAGTGTTGAAGGGCCGCTTGCGGGTAGTTACGCCTGAGGCCAAGGAACAGGGTTACCGCCCTATGGCATTGCTTACGATCGGGCTATGACCCGGCTGCAGGTAGTGCTTTGCGCAGGTGACACAGCCAGGGTTTTCCACGATGGAGTCGCATAAGTCTTTATGTCGCTATCCGAAGGGAGGATCGCACCACACCATCATGAGCTGTCGTGCGTGGCTATTCGTCACACCGCGGACAAGTGCTCATAAAGGATGGTCGACCCAACCGCCATCAGCACTACACCCCCGATGATCTCAGCTCGTTTACCCACGACCGTTCCCAGCACGCGGCCCAGCATCATGCCGACCGTGACCATCACCGTCGTGGCCACACCGATAGCCGAGGCGGCAACCAGGACGTTCACATTGACGAAGGCCAAGCCAACCCCGACGGCTAAGGCGTCAATACTCGTGGCAACGGCCGTCGCGGCCAGGATGAAAAACGAGTGCTGGTTGGGCTTCTCTTCCTCGGCTTCCTCGTGCTTGAGGCCGTTGTAGATCATGTGCACGCCCAGCGCCAACAGGAGGAAGAAGGCGATCCAGTGGTCCCAGTTTTCAACGTATTGGGCAGCGGCTTGCCCGATGACCCAACCTACCAGGGGGGTGATCGATTCAATCACGCCAAAGATAAGGCCGGTGCGCAGCGCTTCGGCAAAGCGTGGTTTATGGAGGCTTGCGCCCTTGCCAATGGCCGCTGCGAAAGCGTCCGTGGACATCGCCAGGGCAAGGAACAGAAGGGAAATGGGGCTCACGGTTAACGTCCAGTCGGGCTTTGAGTCAACGACACAACCACACGCCCGACTTCAGGCATGGATGCATCGTCGGTCTCGCCAACCAGAGGGTGTTCGTGCCACGGCATGCTGCCGAGAATGTTGACACGAACGCTCTATACCAGGTCTAGAGCAGGCTACTCCCCGACAAGGGGCGCCACTATAGCGGCGTGAATGTAAAAAAGCATCAATAGGATCTGCCGGTTACCCATCACCCGATGGCGCGCGCGGACCTCAAGCCCAACCTTACAGAAACGTAATTAAACTCTAGAAACCCCTACCACCAGGCTGAGTCGGACCTCATGTGCCTTGGAAAAAGGCCTTGGATGTAAACGCGAGAATCGACCGTCAACCTCGGAGATAACTCATGAACGGTGGTTATGATGATTGCATTGAGGAATGCCTGCGCTGCGCCCTAGCCTGTGAGCGCTGCGCTTCAGCCTGCTTGCAAGAGCAAGATGTTCAAATGATGGCTAACTGCATAAAGCTGGACAGGGACTGCGCCGATATGTGCAAGCTCGCGGCGAGCCTGATGGCGCGCCAGAGTCCCCTAGCGAAGGAATTCTGTGCCCTTTGCGCGAAGGCCTGCAAAGCTTGTGGTGAGGAGTGCGGCAAGCATGACGCTGACCATTGCCAGAATTGCGCCAAGGCCTGCCACGCCTGCGCCCAGGCCTGCGAGGCCATGGCGGCTTGAGTTCCGGTCCCGGCAAGGAGCATAAAGACCACGGAAGGGTTGCCGAGCCGACAGCGCGCGCCAGCATTACGGGCGATCAGGACGTAGAGCGTCAGGATGAAGGCCGTTCTGTCACCACAGGCTTGCATCAATAGTCGGCGCGGCAGCAGTTCTATGGCACGGTACTGCTATCGCGACCGGCAAATCGTAGGCACAAAAAAACCGCCTTAGGAGGGCGGTTTTTGCCTCGAAGCCGGTCAGTCTTGCGCATTGGGTGGATACAAAAATCTGGTAAATGCGTATGAGTTCCAAGCCACCACCTCGACCTTGATTCATTCCTGTAAGGAGGGTCGAGGAAGCCGCTTGGTGTCAAAGCCGAGGTGATTTTTTATGCATTTCAGCCGCTCTGCTCGCGCTGACCCGCTAAAAAAATCACCATGCTGCGAAAAACCAGTCATCGTCAGTGTTTGCCCAGCCAGGATTTTAGTTCCGCAATACTTTTGCTTTGCTCTTGTATATTTTTTTCAGCCATCTGTTTAATAGCAGGATCTTGAGTATTTTTAAGCACAATCCTGGACATGTCGATGGCGCCTTGATGATGTTCGACCATCATCTGAGCCCAGCTTTTCGACGGGTCAGGCGCCATACCACTCATCATCCCTTTATTCATCTTCTCCATCGCTTGCTTGTATTCTGTGGACGCACCTCCACCCGTCGTGACCGAAGCCATATTGTCAGCACCGCCTTTCTCATTAAAAGCAGCATGAGAATCGTTGTTATCAGCGAACGACAAAGGAACTGAACTTAAAAAAAGAATACTTGTAAGAGCGACACCGCTTAGATGCTTATTAAGCATAGTAGACCTCTTGGCGAGCGTTATTCGATTGATATTTGTATCGGCTTCGGCAGTAAGAATATCCGACGTCTTCGGAAGGGTAGCTAAGAAAAGGGCGCTGGTAGGGTTTGCCACGATTACATTTCTGTAAGGTTTACGCGAAAAAAGCGCAGCCGTTGAAGCTGACCATTTCGTCTCAGTGGGCCAAGCGCTGGTTATAGCTGTCCAAACTGTAATCTTCCCCTCAGCTGTCTGAAAGGTACAGACCCTTAATATTGCCTCAGCGCCAAACGCGCTCCACCTGAACGGGCTAACCCTTACCGGGTACCTTGAACTGAGGATTTACCTATGAATGCTGTCAAAATTCTTCTCGTTACCCTCGCGCTGGGCGCATCTTCCTTGGCACTTGCCGAAGGTGGGAGTGAGCGGGTATCTGCTCGCATGGCCGAAGCTCGTGAGACGGCCATGACCGCCCATAACGCTAAAGCCGCTTCGCAGGAGGCTCCGGAAGTGGCGCAAGAAGGGCCAGAAACGAAGCCAAAGCATTGCTAACCGCTCTGGCAAGCTTACAGAAATGTAATCGCCGTGTTGGTTAGGCTGTGCCACTCTTTGAGACGAATTCGTCCAAGTATTGTTTTCAAGCGCAACCGCAGTAGATTTTTCTAACTATCAGGCAGATATATGCAATCGAAAACGTCGCGACGCACTTTCGTCAAGGGCCTGACGGCCATGGGGGTTCTAGGTGGCCTGGGTCTCTGGCGAAACCCGTCGTGGGCGCTTTCAGGGCCTGGTCAACTGAACACGCTTACCGGCACTGATTTTGATCTTTCAATCGGTGAGATGCCTGTAAACATCACCGGCAAACCGCGTACGGCAATGGTTATTAACGGTGGGCTTCCGGGGCCCCTATTGCGCTGGAAAGAAGGCGATACTGTAACCCTTAGGGTGCGCAACAAGCTGCGCGATCACACATCGATCCATTGGCACGGTATTATTTTGCCCCCCAATATGGACGGTGTACCAGGACTAAGCTTCGCCGGCATCGAGCCGGACGGGATGTACGTTTATAAAATCCACGTCAAGCAGAATGGCACTTACTGGTACCACAGCCATTCCGGTTTCCAAGAGCAAGCCGGGGTTTATGGGCCATTGGTGATTGAAGCCAAGGATCCCGAGCCTTTTACGTATGATCGCGACTATGTGGTGATGCTGACTGATTGGACTGACGAAGACCCCGCTTCGTTGATGCGAAAGCTGAAAAAACAATCGGATTACTACAATTATAACAAGCGCACGGTTGGCGATTTTATCGAGGATGTCCACAAGCAAGGCTGGTCAGCGACCGTGGCTGACCGAAAAATGTGGGCTGAAATGAAGATGAACCCCACTGACCTGGCCGATGTGAGCGGGGCTACCTACACCTATCTCCTGAATGGCCACGCGCCGAACACGAACTGGACGGGCGTTTTCCGCCCGGGTGAAAAGATTCGGCTTCGCTTCATTAATGGCTCCTCCATGACGTATTTCGACATGCGTATCCCTGGCCTGAAAATGACGGTGGTCGCCTCGGATGGGCAATACGTAAAGCCAGTCACCGTTGACGAGCTGCGCATCGCGGTTGCCGAGACCTATGACGTCATTGTTGAGCCTACCGAGCAGGCTTACACCTTGTTTGCTCAGTCGATGGACCGTACTGGTTTCGCACGCGGCACCCTGGCGGTTCGTGAAGGCCTCGTAGCGCCCGTACCGTCGCTTGATCCTCGGCCACTGGTGACCATGGCCGACATGGGTATGGGCGGTATGGATCACGGTTCGATGGGCGACATGGGCAGCATGGAAGGCATGGAAGGCATGGATCACGGCGCCATGGGCGCAGGTGACATGCAGGGCATGAACAGTATGTCTGGCGTACCCATGCAGGGCATGGACGGCGGGCAGATGCAGGGCATGGACCATAGCAAAATGGCAGGCATGGACCATGGGGCCATGGGAGACATGGCCGGCATGGCGGGAATGTCAGGCATGGGTGACATGCCGATGCAAGCCCACCCGGTTACCGAGAAGGACAATCCCTTGGTTGACATGCAGGCCATGAGTCCTACGCCAAAATTGGATGATCCCGGATTAGGCCTGCGCAATAACGGTCGTCGGGTGCTTACCTATTCCGACCTGCGAAGCACCTTTGAAGACCCGGACGGCCGAGAGCCCGGGCGAACGATCGAGCTGCACCTCACAGGCCATATGGAAAAATTCGCCTGGTCATTCAATGGGGTCAAGTTCGCCGATGCTGAGCCCCTGCGATTGAAATATGGCGAGCGAGTGCGCGTGGTCCTGGTAAACGACACCATGATGACCCACCCCATTCACCTGCACGGGATGTGGAGCGACCTCGAGGACGAGAACGGCAATTTCATGGTGCGCAAGCACACGATTGACATGCCTCCTGGCTCCAAACGCAGTTATCGAGTCACCGCGGATGCGCTAGGCCGTTGGGCCTATCACTGCCACCTCCTGTTCCACATGGAGATGGGCATGTTCCGTGAAGTCCGGGTAGAGGAATAACAGGTATGGACACATTACTAACGCGTAATGGGGTGCGTCTGGCGGTCACGGCAAGTCTGATGCTGGCCCCATTTGCCTATGCGGCAGCGGAGGACACCATGCAGGGGATGGATCACAGCCAGATGCAGGACATGGATGACTCCATGACGGGCATGGCCTCGTCCCCCCAAAAGCCTGCTCCGACTCAGAGCCGTACGCCCATTCCAGCGATTAACGCAGCGGACCGCGCCGCCGTTTATAAATCGGACGCCGGCCACACGGTGCATGATGAGTCGGTCAACTACATGCTTCTGTTCGATCAGCTTGAATGGCAGGACGCTGACAGCGGCAGTGCGCTGAACTGGGATTTCACCGGCTGGGCTGGTGGCGACATCGACAGACTGTGGGTGCGCTCGGAAGGTGAGCGGCTCAATGGCAAAACCGAAGAAGCGGAAGTTCAGGCCCTGTGGGGCCATGCCGTTGGCCCCTGGTGGGATGTTGTGACAGGCGTTCGCCAGGATTTCAAGCCAGGAGATCCACAGACCTGGGCCGCTTTTGGTCTCCAAGGTCTGGCGCTGTACAACTTCGAAGCCGAGGCTACGGTCTTTGTTGGCGAAGGTGGCCAAACAGCCATGCGGCTTGAAGGTGACTACGACATCCTTCTGACCAATCGACTCATCCTGCAGCCTACTGCCGAGGTCAATTTCTACGGCAAGAATGACCCACAGAGGGGTACCGGTGCGGGTCTGGCCGAGAGTGAAGTCGGCGTACGACTGCGCTACGAAATCCGCCGCGAGTTTGCCCCCTACATCGGTGTGACCTGGAACCGGTCATATGGGAACACGGCCGATTATGCCCGCGACGAGGGTGAGGATCGTAGTGAAGCCCGCCTGGTCCTCGGCGTGCGCCTGTGGTTCTAACCGCTACATTCACCCAATAATTACCCCCAATCGAACAGCCATCCGCTGTGAGGAGCGTTTTATGTCTCTCTTGAAGTCCACAGGTATCGCCACCCTTCTGGCTGCCGGCATGCTGGCAAGCGCCCTGGCTCAAGCCCATCCGAAGCTTGTGTCTTCCACGCCTGCGCAAGGGGCCGATGGTGCTGCGCCGGAGAAGGTCGAGCTTCATTTCTCGGAGAACTTGGTCACTCAGTTTTCCGGTGCCAAGCTGATCATGACGGACATGCCTGGCATGCCTAATTCCCCCATGCCGGTAAAAGCAAGCGTGGCCGCTGGCAGCGATCCTAAGACGATGGTCATTACCCCAGCGTCGCCGCTCACAACGGGCAGCTATAAGGTGGAATGGCGCGCGGTCTCGTCCGATACCCATCCCATTACAGGCAACGTCACCTTCAAGGTGAAATAAGCATGGCCGACCCACTCAGCATCGCGCTTCGTTTTGCGCTTTATACCGACCTGATGGTGTTGTTTGGCTTGGCCCTTTTCGGTCTGTACAGCTTGAGGGGAACGGAGCGCCAGTCAGGCGCGGTGCTGAACTTCAAGCTATTACTCACCGGGACAGCCGTGCTGGGAGCGTTGCTGTCCCTTGCCGCGCTGTTGCAGATGGCTAAAGCCATGAGTGGTGCTACTGAGTGGGAGGAGCTTTTCCCTCATGTCAAAATGATGCTGGCAGAAACCGAGGTGGGTTTTTCCTGGGACGTACGCATGGCGGCCCTTGCCATGATAGCGGTCGCTGGCCTGCTAACCAGCCGCAGCCCGACAGGCAGTCTTTGGGTGGTCACAGCACTCAGCGGGGTTGCCTTGGCCACACTGGCCTGGACAGGCCACGGTGCTATGGACGAAGGAAGTCGCCGTTTCTGGCATTTTGCGACCGACATCGTGCATTTGTTTGCCGCAGGCGGCTGGGTAGGTGCTCTGGTCGCCTTTGCCTTACTGCTGCGAGCTAAAAAGGTAGATAACCACGGTTCTGTGAAGATCTTGGCGCGGACGCTGACCGGCTTTGAATCGGCAGGTGGTGTCATCGTCGCGACCATCCTGGTCACAGGGATAGTCAACTACCTGTTCATCGTTGGCCCCCAGTTGGACAGCCTGGCTGATACCACGTACGGGTGGTTGCTGATGGCTAAACTGGTGCTGTTTGCGGCAATGATTGGTTTGGCCTCGTTGAACCGCTTTCGGCTCAGCCCTCACCTTGAGCATTCCATTGGGCACGGGGACTACACCGGGGCCGCCAAGGCCTTGCGTTGGAGTATGGCCACAGAGCTTGCTGCAGCAGTCGTTGTTCTTGGGCTGATCGCCTGGCTGGGTACGCTGAGCCCGGAGGTGGACATGGCGATGCAATAGTTGCCCTACTGGCTGTGCATTAAGCCTGGCTCAGCCTCCAAGAAGAACCAGGCGGCTCCTCCTGAGGAGCCGCCTGTATGGAAGCCTTAGGGCCTGGCGTCATACGTTGCGACCGTTTCCTGCTGTCCGGCAACAGTCACCCCAATGACCTTGTAAGCGTGCCGGGCAGTGCCGTGCTCCATGCCCGGCGAACCCAGCGGCATGCCGGGGACCGCAATCCCCACCAGGTCAGTACGTTTGCTCAGCGCTTTGAGCTGTTCTGCCGGCACATGCCCTTCCACAAAGCGACCGTTGATGACGGCGGTATGGCACGAGCGCAGCCCCTGTGGCACACCAAGCTGCCCCTTCACAGCCGCCATGTCTTGCTCCACCTGGTCATTTACCGTGAAGCCCTCAGCCTCCAAATGTTTGATCCAGCCTTTGCAGCACCCGCAATTGGCATCACGGTGGACATCGACCTTAAGCGTCTCCGCCGCCTGAGTGGTACCGGCGATAAGCAGGGTCGCCAAGGTCATGATTGTCTTTCTTTTCATCGTTGCTCCTGATTGAAGCCAGGCCCTTTGGCAAGAGGCTGCTCGAATAGTCACCTGGAATGGAATAGCCCAAGGATATCTTCCAAGCTGCCACGACCCCATTACAATGCTGTAAGCAAGGCGCGCCATAGCTGGCCCAGCAAGCGTTTCGCTCTATAATCAGCCTCGGTGACAGCCAATGGTTTGGCTCGCTTCATGGAATCCTATGGCTCGCGTGGTTTTCGTACTTGCTCTTATTCTAAGTCTTCTTCTCCCCGCTTATGGCCAGGGTGGCGGGCCGCTGCCAGCGGAGCCATGTCCAATGCAAGCAGTCCAAAAGCGCGCTCAGACACCGTGTGCGGATATGGAGAAAAAGGTCAAGGATAGCCAGACAGCGCCATGCAAATGGGGACAGGATTGCAAAACCAGCTCTCTGATCAGCCTGTTCATCCTACAAATCCCAAAGCCGGGCCCCCTGCCGGTTCACGCCTGCGTAGCTAGGCCAGCGCCTCAAGAGGCCTTCGCTACGCCTTGGCGTCCACCACGCTTCGTGTAATTCCTTTGTCCGAACGCATTACCAACGGCGCAATACCGCTGGGGCTGCGTATACATTGGTTTCGCATGGAGGCAGGTCATGCCTGTTCGTCCCGCTTTTGCCGCTGGCATACCCAGCGCGCTTGCACTCTTGCTGCTTGTAACTGCGGCGCAGCCGGCCCTGGCTGACGCCCTTACTTTCGATTATGCGCTGAAGCTGGCAGAGACAATGGCCCCTGAAAATCTAGCCAGGGCCGCTCAGGTCGCGTCGGCAAATGCCGCCATTCGCCCCGCTGATGCGCTACCTGATCCCAAGCTCTTTCTGGGCATCGACAACTTGCCCGTAGAAGGGCAGCAGCGCTACTCATTGGACGACGACTCAATGACGATGCGTCGGATCGGGGTTATGCAAGAGGTTCCTAACAGCGACAAGCGCCGTGCACGGCGCCATTCGGCTGAAGCCTTCGCTGAGCTTGCGCAAGCCGAGCAGCGCCAGGCTCTGATCAAGGTCAAGCAGGACGTTGCCGCCAGTTGGCTGAGGCTCTTTTATGCTCAGCAACGCTTTTCCGCTTTTGATGACCTGTTGAAACAGCTCAACCTACAACGCTCTACGGTACCTGCGCTGATTGCCGGGGGAACAGCAAAGCCTGCTGATGCTGTGGCGCTCGAACAGGAGACGTTGGACCTTGAAGACAGGCGCGATCAGCTGATCAGTGATGTAGCCGGCGCCAGGGCGCAACTGCGCCAGTTCCTGGGTGCGCAAGGTGACCAACCCTTGGCTGGGTCGGCGCCTGTATTGGAGTGGTCAGCTACTCATAGCCAGCATGGGCTGGCCCATCATCCCGATATCCAGGCCGCCGCCGCTCGGGTCGGTGAGGCCAAGGCCGAGCTGGGCGAAGCAGTCGCCGAGAAAAAGCCCGACTGGGGCGTGGAGCTTGGTTATGGCAACCGCGACAAGCGATTCGGCGATATGGTCAGCCTACAGGTGACGTTCGACCTTCCACTGTTCACCGGGGCCAGGCAAGGGCCGCGAATCACATCAAGGGAAAAGAACCTCTCGCGCATGGAGCAAGAACAGGAAGTGATGCTACGCAGTCACCAGATGGAGTTGGAATCGGGGCTGGCTGAACAGGATCGCTTACGTGCGGTACTCAGGCGAAGCACCGAGAGCGCTATACCGCTGGCCCAGCGTAGGTTCTCCTTGGAAATGGCAGCTTACAAGGCTGGCAGCGCTGACATCGGCACGGTCGTTTCTGCGCGCCGGCAGCTGATTGAAGCGACTTTGCGCAAGGTCGGGTTGGAGGAAGAGCTGTCGGTTCTGACCGCCAAACTCTTCTTTGCCTACGCGGAGGGCGCGCAATGAAGGGCTCATACGTGATGGGTACGTTGTCCGCCGCCTGCCTGGTAGGCGTGGGGGCTCTGCTTGGCTTTTGGCTCGGCACGGCAAGCGAATCGACAGCTGTCGAACCTGGCACTACCACGACCCAAGCGCGCAAGGCGCTGTATTGGTATGACCCCATGAAGCCAGACCAGCATTTTGATAAGCCTGGTCGATCGCCGTTCATGGACATGGCCCTGGTTCCAAAATACGCCGATGAGCAAGCGTCAACATCCTTGGGACTGGCGGCAGGAACAGTGCAAAGCCTGGGTGTTCGAACCGTGCGGGTGCAACGGGGGGCATTGCCATCAAGCATTGATGCCGCCGGCACTTTGGGATACAGCCAGCGGGAGCTGGCCACGGTCCAGGCCCGTGCCGACGCCTACGTTGATAAGGTCTACGGCCGGGCTCCGGGCGACGTATTAGCCGCCGGCACACCGCTTGTAGACCTGCTCATCCCTCAGTGGTCCGCGGCGCAGCTTGAATACCTGGCTGTAAAACAGACCGGAGACTCTCAGCTCACTGCCGCTGCGAAAGAACGCCTTCGCTTGCTGGGAATGCCCGGATCCACCATTGCAGCTGTAGACCGCACCGGCCGAGCGGCTGCCGTACAAACCATCGTGATGCCCATCGCCGGTGAGCTGCTGACCCTCGACGCCAAGGCCGGAATGGCTATCTCCAAAGGCCAGGACCTGGCTCGGATCAATGGGCTTTCGAGGGTATGGCTGGACATCTCCGTACCTGAGGCTCTGACATCCAGTGTGGCGGTGGGCAACCCCATTTCTGCCTTTTTCGTCGCCTGGCCTGGCCAAGCTATACAGGGAAAGATCATTTCCATGTTGCCCTCCGCTGACAGCGCAACGCGGACGGTCACGGTGCGCGCTGAACTACCCAATGCCAACGGGAAGCTTCGTCCAGGCATGTACGCTCAGGTTCGCCTGCAGGGTGAAGAGCAGCCCTCTGTACTCCTAGCCCCGAGCGAAGCCGTAATCCGCAGCGGTAAGCGGTCCTTCGTCATGGTTGCGTTACCCGAGGGGCGATATCGACCGCAGGTGGTCGAACTGGGCAAAGAATCTGGGGGGCAAGCAGAAATCATCAAGGGCCTGACCGAAGGAGATGAGGTAGTCAGTTCAGGGCAATTTTTGCTTGATTCGGAAGCGAGCCTCCAAGGCCTGCTCGCGCGTGGGGGGCCCTCCGAGGGAGCACAATGGCACACAAGTACGGGTCAGATCATTGACCTGGACAGCGAGACCGTCACACTGGCCCATGGCCCGTTCCAAAGTCTTGGCATGCCCGGCATGACCATGACCTTCCCACTGGCGAGGCCGGACGTGGCTAAAGGGCTCAAGGTGGGTGATCACGTCGCCATTGGAATTTCCCAAAGCGACGCTGGGCTTATCGTTGAACAGCTCTCCAAGCAGGAGACTGGCCAATGATTCGCCGGCTGATCTACTGGTCTATCGCCAACCGATTCCTGGTGTTGCTAGCTACGCTCGTCGTGGTAGCCGCAGGGCTCTGGGCCGTGCGCAACACACCACTGGACGCGCTGCCTGATTTGTCTGATACCCAAGTCATCATTCGAACCAGCTATCCCGGTCAGGCTCCACAGCTTGTGGAGAATCAGGTGACCTACCCTCTGACCACGATGATGCTTTCGGTGCCAGGCGCAAGGACGGTCCGAGGTTACTCGTTCTTTGGCGACTCGTTTGTCTATGTGCTCTTTGAAGACGGGACTGACCTGTACTGGGCGCGATCAAGGGTGTTGGAGTACCTCAGCCAAGCGCAGGCGCGCATGCCAAAAGGCGTTACGCCTAGTCTGGGGCCTGATGCAACGGGCGTGGGTTGGATTTACCAATATGCGCTCGTTGACCGCTCGGGTAGCCACGACCTCGCTCAGTTACGGTCGATCCAGGACTGGTTCCTTCGGTACGAGCTCAAGTCCCTCCCTAACGTGGCTGAAGTCGCGACAATCGGCGGCATGGTCAAACAGTACCAGGTGGTACTCGATCCCCTGAAGCTGGCAGCGTACGGAGTAACCCAACAGGAAGTGACCCAGGCCATCCAGGGCGCCAACCAGGAAGCGGGTGGTGCGGTATTGGAGATGGCCGAAAGGGAATACATGGTCAGGGCGTCCGGCTATCTGGAAAGCCTGGAGGACTTCAAAAACATTCCTCTTCGGACCTCTCGCAATGGCATCCCGGTGTTGCTCGGGCAAGTTGCCAATATCCAGCTTGGGCCTGAAATGCGGCGCGGCGTTGCTGAGCTGGACGGCAGAGGTGAGGTTGTGGGCGGGGTCATTCTTTTGCGCTCCGGCAAAAATGCACACGATACCCTGATTGCCATTAGGGAGAAGCTGGAACACTTGCGCACCAGCCTGCCGGCTGGGGTTGAAATAGTCACGACCTATGACCGCTCACAGCTTATCGATCGCGCCATCAGCAATCTGGGTTTCAAGCTGCTTGAAGAATTTGGGGTGGTCGCGCTGGTCTGCCTAGTCTTCCTCTGGCACGTACGTTCCTCGCTGGTGGCCATCGTGACCTTGCCCCTGGGCATCTTGGTTGCCTTTCTTGTGATGCACTACCAGGGCGTCAATGCCAACATCATGTCACTGGGGGGGATTGCGATTGCCATCGGGGCGATGGTCGATGCTGCAGTAGTGATGATCGAAAATGCGCACAAACACATCGAGGCGTGGCAACAGCAGCATCCTGGAGAGCCGCTGGAAGGCCAGGCTCACTGGCACGTAATCGCTCAAGCCGCTGCCGAGATCGGGCCGGCTGTGTTTTTCAGCCTGCTGGTGATTACGTTGTCTTTCTTGCCTGTTTTCACGCTACAGGCCCAGGAAGGCAAGCTATTTGGGCCTCTGGCCTTCACCAAGACCTATGCAATGGCAGGCGCGGCAGGGCTCTCGGTGACGCTGGTCCCCGTGCTGATGGGTTACTGGATCCGGGGAAGGATTCCATCCGAGCATCAGAACCCTCTCAACCGCGGGCTGATCGCGGTGTACCGCCCGGCAATCGACACGGTTCTGGCGTGGCCAAAACTCACCTTGCTTATCGCCGCCCTGGTGTTTTTCTCGACGCTTTTGCCTTTAAGCCGACTGGGGGGAGAGTTTCTTCCTCAAATGGATGAAGGCGATTTGCTGTACATGCCATCGGCCTTGCCTGGTTTATCGGCCAGCAAGGCGAGCCAGCTCCTCCAGCTTACTGACCGAATGATCCTCTCAGTTCCTGAAGTGGAGCGGGTATTCGGCAAGGCGGGACGTGCGGATTCAGCTACCGATCCTGCGCCGTTGGAAATGTTCGAGACTACTGTACGGTTCAAGCCCAGGGAGCAATGGCGAGCCGGGATGACCCCTGAAAAGCTGATCGAGGCGCTGGACAAGGCGGTACAGGTCCCAGGCCTCTCGAACATTTGGGTGCCCCCCATTCGCAACCGCATCGACATGCTTGCCACGGGCGTTAAAAGCCCGGTGGGGATCAAGGTGGCCGGCACCTCGCTTGCGCAGATAGACCAGGCAACTCAACAGATCGAGGCCGTGGCCAAGCAAGTCGCCGGTGTCCAATCCGCACTGGCGGAACGGCTGACAGGAGGACGCTACGTAGACGTACGTATCAATCGCCAGGCCGCAGCGCGTTATGGCATGAATATCAGCGAGGTGCAGGCAGTGGTTTCTGGTGCCATTGGCGGAAGCAACATCGGCGAAGTCGTGGAGGGGCTCGCCAGATACCCTATAAACCTGCGCTACGGGCGCGAATGGCGAGATACGGCACAGGCGCTAAAAGGGCTCCCCGTCGTCACCAGCAGCGGCCAGCAAATTACCCTATCGATGGTGGCAGATGTCAGCATCACCGACGGCCCACCGATGCTGCGTAGCGAAAATGGCCGGCTTTCGGGTTGGGTCTATGTGGACGTGCGTGGGCGCGACCTTGCCACGACAGTGAAAGAGCTTCAGACACAGATAGCATCCAGAGTCCAACTGGCTCCCGGCCTCACTGTCTCGTACTCGGGTCAGTTCGAGTACCTGGAGCGGGCAAACCAGCGCCTGCTGTGGGTGATACCGGCTACCCTGGCGATCATTTTCGTGTTGCTGTACTTCACCTTCGGTACGGCCAGCGAGGCGCTACTCATCATGGCGACGCTGCCTTTTGCGTTGTCCGGCGGAATCTGGCTGTTGTATGTCCTGGGCTATAACCTGTCCATCGCTACAGGCGTGGGCTTCATCGCCCTTGCCGGCGTTTCTGCCGAGTTTGGCGTCATCATGCTGGTGTACCTGCGCAGCGCCTGGTCGCCCCGCCTCGCAGCAGGACATGGAACCGAGCAGGATTTGACAGAAGCTATCAAGGAAGGCGCAGTGCTCAAGGTGAGGCCCAAGGCGATGACGGTGGCCGTGATCATCGCGGGGCTGCTGCCCATACTCTGGGGGTCAGGGGCCGGTTCGGAGATCATGAAGCGAATAGCAGCACCGATGATAGGGGGTATGCTTACCGCACCGCTGCTATCGATGCTACTGATTCCAACATGCTATTTCCTCCTCCAGGCTCACCGTATTCGAGCGCGACGATTAAAGATCTGAGTACCTGAACGTACCCTGATTCGTAGGTACCGCAAGTGCAGGGCGCCTGGCTTAACACGCTGGCTGGCCTGACATCAGGGCTTTGCGCTATTTGCCCTCGACTCCGGCCAGCGAGTCGAGAATGGCGCAGGTAGAATCGTTGTTGCCCTGGCATTCATTGATCAAGGCCTGCAGCGTATCGCGCAGGCTGATGAACTCCTCGATTTTGCGGTTCAAGTCCTGCACATGAGCATTGGCCAGCGCTTTTACGTCGGCACTGGCACGGTGTCGGTCGCGTTGCAGTTCGAGCAGGGTGCCGACTTCCTCCAAGGAAAAGCCCAGGTCTCGAGCACGTTTGAGAAAAGCCAGGGTATCCAGATCGGCAGGCCGGTACTGGCGATAACCGCTTGCTGTTCGTATGGCAGGCTCAAGCAAACCAATGCTTTCGTAATAGCGCAGCATCTTGGGCGTCAGCCCACTGGCGTGTGCAGCTTGGCTGATGTTCAGGGTGTGTCCTCCAATGCCGGTTGCCAGCGTTTGAGCAGCAGGGCATTGCTCACCACGCTTACGCTTGAAAAGGCCATGGCTGCGCCGGCAAAAACCGGATCGAGCAGACCGAACGCTGCCAATGGGATGCCGATCACGTTATAGACGAAGGCCCAGAACAGATTTTGGCGGATTTTGCGGTAGGTGCACCGGGCGATATCCAGCGCTGCCGGTACAAGTCGTGGATCACTGCGCAGTAGGGTGATTCCGGCAGCATGCATGGCCACATCGGTACCGCTGCCCATGGCAATGCCGACATCGGCAGCCGCCAGGGCGGGCGCATCATTGATACCGTCGCCGACCATGGCCACCCGTGTGCCCTTCGCCTTGAGGCCTGCAACGACGGCCGCCTTTTCGGCCGGCAGTACCTGGGCATGAATGTTCTCAATGCCCGTCTGAGCAGCGACCTGCCGGGCACTGCTCCAGGTATCCCCGGTAATCAAATGGCTGCTGATCTGACGTGCTGCCAAGGCCGCTACAGCCTGCTGGGCGCCAGGCTTAAGCGCATCGCCAAACGCGAGCAAGGCCAGCACCCTGGGCGCAGCGCCCAGCTCGATCAACCAGGACAAGGTCCGGCCTTCGGCGTCCCATTGCTGAGCGTGTTCAGCTAACGCGCCTGGCTCGAGCCCTAGCTCTTCAAGCCATCGGCCATTGCCCAAGGCAAGCTGCCGGCCTTCGACAGAGCCTTGGACACCACGACCAGACAGCGCACGGACGCTGTCAGCCACTGGGGTATCAAGGTCGCGTTCACTACAGGCCGCCAGAACAGCACGACCCAGGGGATGTTCACTACCTCGTTGCAAGCGGCCCGCCAGCGCCAAGGCTTCCGCTTCGGGGATCGAAGCTACCGCTATATGCACCAGATGGGGCTCCCCTGAGGTCAGGGTACCGGTTTTGTCAAAGGCCACCGCTTGCACGGCATGGGCGACTTCCAGGGTTTGTGCATCCTTGATCAGGATGCCGTGACGTGCCGCAACGCCGGTGCCTGCCATGATTGCAGTTGGAGTGGCCAAGCCCAAGGCACAAGGGCAGGCAATGACCAGTACGGCTACCGCGTTGATCAGCGCCGTCTCCCAGCCGCTCCCTGCCAGCAGCCAGCCCACAAGCGTTAACAGGGCAATGCCGAGCACCACCGGCACGAAAATTTCGCTGACCTTGTCCACCAGGCGTTGGATGGGTGCCTTGGCCGCCTGCGCGTCTTCAACCAGACGAATGATCCGCGCCAGTACGCTCTCTCCCCCAAGGGCTGTGACCTGGACGATCAGCATGCCTTCACCGTTGATGGAGCCACCAATGACCTTGTCGCCGGCTTGTTTGGCCACCGGGCGGCTCTCGCCACTGATCAGGGCTTCGTCCGCATGGCTGTCGCCTGTCTCAATGAGGCCATCCACCGGGATGCGCTCGCCGGGCCTGACCCGTACGCGTTCTTTCAGGCGTAAGTCAGCCACCGCAACCTCCTGCTCACGGCCATCAGCTTCCAGACGTAGGGCGCGCTCGGGCCTTAACCCCTGAAGCGCACGTATGGCTTCACCGGTCTGCCGCTTGGCCCGGCTTTCAAGGTATTTGCCCAGACGGACCAGGCCAATCACGACAGCTGCAGCTTCTAGATAAAGGTGGGGGAACTGGCCGGGCACAGCGGTCGCGGCTTGGTAGACGCTCAAGCCATAAGCAGCGCTGGTCCCCAGGGCGACGAGTAAATCCATATTGCCAGTGCGGGCCCGTAGCGCTTTCCAGGCTGCGCGGTAAAAACGGGCACCGAGCAGGAATTGCACCGGTGTGGCCAAAGCGAACTGAAGCCACACCGGCAACATGATGTGAATGCCTAACGGTTGCAGCAGCATGGGCAGCACGAGCGGAGCGGCCAGCAGCAAGGCTGCGATCAACGCCCAGCGCTCCTGTGTGAGTCGAGTATTTTCAGCGGCTGGGACCTTGGTAGTGGGAGGTTGAGCCTGGTAGCCCGCGTCCCTTACGGCGGCGATCAAGGCCTGCACAGACGTGCCTGCTACGGCAGTGACATGGGCCTGTTCGGTGGCTAGATTGACGCTGACCTCGCCCACGCCGGGCACTTTGCGCAAGGCCCGTTCGACACGGTTAACGCAACTGGCACAGGTCATGCCGGTGATGCTCAATACGAGGGTTTCGTCCGGGACTCCATAGCCGGCGCGGGTAATCGCCTCACGTAAAGCCGGCATGGCGTCCTGCGGCGCTTCAATTCGGGCTTGCTCGTTGGCCAGATTCACACTGGCTTCCTGTACGCCGGCCACTTTCTTCAGCGCACGCTCCACGCGACCGGCACACGCGGCGCAGGTCATCCCTTGGATAGGTAGATTAAATTCAGCCATGGCGGATTCCTCGCTATCAATGCGTAGAGGATCAACCTTGACCTCATGTAAAGGTCAACCTCCAACCGCGCCTAACGCTTCAGAACAGAAGAGGCTTGACCTTGACCTCATGTCAACGTTGAAAGTAGCGCTGCCCCCCATGATTTGGAGACACGCTATGTATCAGTTCAACGTGCAAGGCATGAATTGCGGTCATTGTGTCAAATCGATCACCGCAGCGGTCACTGCTTTGGATAGTGAGGCCGCGGTCGATGTGGACTTGGAAAGCCGTACCGTACAGGTTCAAAGCCGCCAGCCAGCGCAGGCCCTGCTCGAAGCAATCCAGGAAAAAGGCTATCCCGCTGAGCTTGCCTGATTCCTGTCCTTCCCTTGGGTTCAGGCTTTCCTAAGACGGTTCTTTGCAAAAGAAACGGCGCCTGGACAGGCGCCGGAGACCAAGGAGCGGAGGTCTTTGAAGGGAGCTGAGCCCAGACTAGCCCTTGGCAGCTGACGTGCACCTGATTTGCCGATTACATTTGTGTAAGGTGGCACCAAACCTATCGGTTTGTCGGCAGACTAAACCTCATCTGTAAATGAGGTTGCTGTCATGAAACTGTTGGTGGCTGAAGACGAACCTAAAACCGGCATGTATCTGCAGCAAGGCTTGATGGAAGCTGGATTTAGCGTAGATCGGGTAATGACCGGTACCGAGGCACTAAACCAGGCACTAAGCGAAGCCTATGACCTGCTTATTCTCGATGTGATGATGCCAGGCCTCGATGGCTGGGCAGTCGTCAAGAGCGTGCGCGACGCTGGCCAGTCTGTCCCCGTGCTGTTTCTCACGGCACGAGACGGCGTCGATGACCGGGTGAAAGGGCTTGAATTGGGAGCTGATGACTACCTGATAAAGCCTTTTGCCTTCTCCGAACTATTGGCACGTGTGCGAAGCCTGTTGCGTCGGGGCAGTACTGCCCAGACCCAGACAACCATGCAGATAGGTGATCTTCAGGTGGATTTGCTCAAGCGCAGGGCCACCCGCTCAGGCAAGCGAATTGACCTCACCGCAAAAGAATTTGCCCTCCTCGAACTGCTTATGCGCAGACGGGGCGAAGTGCTACCAAAGTCGCTCATTGCCTCTCAGGTCTGGGACATGAATTTCGACAGCGACACGAACGTGATCGAAGTGGCGATCCGAAGGCTGCGCGCCAAGATCGATGACGGTTTTGAAACCAAGCTGATTCATACCTCGCGTGGCATGGGCTATATGCTCGACACTCAGGAAGACGTATGAAGCGTGGGTCATTGACGCTGCGCTTGAGCATCATGTTCGTGGTTTCAGTCGTAGCCGTGCTGGTAGTAGCGGGCACCGCTTTCAACGAGCTGAGCAGACATCACTTCAGAGCCCTGGATAAACAAGCGCTCGTCGAGAAGCTTGAAGCCACACGGCTAATCCTTAACAGCAGTGAAAGCGCAGAAGCCCCATCAGGTATTCAGCTGCAGTTACGCGCCTTACTGAGCGCACACCCTGACCTATCGGCATTAGTCCTGGCATCAGACGGGTCCGTTGTTTTCTCAGCCCCGCCTGACCTTGAGCTTCCGTCTCTGGATGACGGTAAATTGCGCGATGACGTCTGGGAATGGGGGCATGGTCACCATCTCTACCGTGGTTTGACCGCCAAAGTGGTGCAAACAGCCCGAGGGCAAACCTTCACGGTCTGGTTAATCCTGGACGTAACTACCCACATGCATTTTTTTGCGCTATTGCAATGGTGGTTCGGTGTGGTTTTGCTAGGCAGCGCAGTATTGAGCGCCCTCCTCGGCTGGCTGGTGGCCAAAAGCGGCTTGAAACCGGTCGCTCAGGTAACGCAGGTCGCAGCCTCGATGTCGGCAGGCTCGCTGAAAAGTAGAATACCGCTTGAGCCGGTGCCGGATGAGCTACGGGAGCTGATAGTTGCGTTCAACTCCATGCTCGCGAGGCTCGAAGAGTCGTTTGTCAGGCTCTCCAATTTTTCTGCGGACATTGCCCATGAGTTGCGGACCCCGCTTAGCAATCTCAGGACCCACGCTGAGGTGATCCTGGCCAAAAAGCGCACGCCCGATGCTTACGAAGAAAATCTGTTCTCGAACCTGGAGGAGCTTAACCGACTTTCCACCATCATCGATGGCATGCTTTTTCTGGCCAAGTCGGACAACGGTTTGGTATTGCCAAACGCCTCGTCATTCGAGTTAAGCGACGCGGTAAAAAAACTCTTTGGCTACTATGAGCTCCTAGCTGAAGATAATGGTGTGAATCTATTCCTAGAAGGACAGGGTAAAGTAGTTGCGGATGCGGTCATGGTGGACCGGGTTGTGTCGAATCTTCTTTCAAATGCCCTGCGCTACGCCCCGGCGGGAACGACTATAAAGGTTAATATCCGCAGCGATGAGAGCACGATTCAGCTAGCGGTCCAAAATGCTGGACCGGCAATATCTGCAGAGCATGTTGAGCGTATTTTTGATCGTTTTTATCGGGTTGATCCAGCAAGAAGGGAAGGGTCAGGAAATTCTGGGTTGGGCCTTGCCATTGCCCGATCGTTGATGCAAGCGCACGGTGGTCAAATATCCTGTAAATCAAACGAACATATGACTACGTTTACACTCGTGTTCCCTCGGAACAATTGATTCAGTTTAAGCCACAGCCAGCGATGCTCATGTAAATCTTGAAATAGATACCAGTAATTGCTACAGCTATAAGGGATCATATGGAACATGGGGGCCGCAATTCTGCTCAAGACCTCATAAAATGGCTTGCCATGGCCAGTATGCTGGTTGATCACCTCCGGTATCTTTTCCCAAAAGCTGAGGTTCTTTTTATTCTTGGACGGTTCGCGTTTCCATTTTTTTCGTTAGCAATGGCAATAAATATCGCGCGGGCACCGAGCGATTCCATGATTACGGACGCCAATAGCCGCTATCTTATATGGCTGATAGTATTCACTGTCATTTCAGAAATCCCCTATCGGTGGCTTGACTGGTCCTCCAGCACTACGAATATCATGCCGACACTCATGCTTGGCCTGCTAGTCGCCTGGGGGATTCACTATCGCTCAAAGCCCTCTTTGTTTCTGTCCATAGGCGTTACGTTACTGGCTGTGGCTCTTCACTCCTCTCTGATGTACGGAGTCTATGGCGTACTGTTGCCAGGAATATTCCTTATGGCCCTCAAATATAAATCCTGTTGGCCCCTTATCGCAGCATTGGTGTGTGTGGCGGCAAACAATCGTAATGTGTGGGTAACAAGGGGAGATGCACACGGGTTTGTCCGGGTCATCTGGATAGCCGCTTTTCTTGCTCCGCTGGTTGGCTTATATTTGGCCAACATTAGTTTAGGATTTCGAGTATGGCGTGTTGGCCGTTGGGGCTATTTCTTCTATCCTGCGCATCTGTTGGCGATAAAGCTGATAAAAATTTTGTAGTGGACGCGCATGGACTGCAAGTTAAATCCTGTCGGCCAGGAACGCACAGCGTGCAATGTTGACTAGAGTCAGATAGATAAAATTCGGTGTGGTTAGACTTTAAATTGAAAGCCTGTTTTGTTTTAGGTAGTATGTCAAGGACACATGATAACTACTTTAGGGAGAAGATGATGCCGCCTTTGACTTCAAATCAGTGCGATAGCTTTGCCCAGCATATGAGCGATCCCTACGTGTTGTACCAACAACGAATCCGTTATTTTATCTATGCGTGCAAAGAACAGCTTTTCGGTCAGCATCGAGTAGGCATTGTCAAGCGTCTCGATCAGATCTTAGCGGTCGCTGTGCTTCAAAAGCAGGAATGGCACGACAGCATGAAGTTGGTTCTTTCGCAGGCCGTCGAACTAAACGCACTTCATAGTAGTGATCATGAGTTCTTCTTGTCGCACCTGGGTCGCTGCACGCCGGGCAAAAACGACAGGCCGCCTGCCCGTCAGTATCGTCGTGTTGGTCAGCCCCGCGCTTATTGACCAGTGCCTTAGCCAGTCCCCGACATCGAGGACTGGCTCCACCAGTTCCTCGTTAAGCCTCCCATCCCCTGCTCATTAAATATTTACCTTGTCAATGGGTTTCGGCCTTAACGGCTATTTATTTTCGGCGCTCAGTTCAAGGTTGCACCTATGTATGATAATGTCCTTTATCATATGTAGGCTGGAGACGTCTGATGGAGCTAGAAAAAGATCTGATGCGGGAAATTCTGTTGGCTGTGGAAGCCAGCAGGAACAATCCTGATCATGGCATCGACCTGTCCATTGAAAACCGCACGCATCAAGACCTTTCATACCATGTGATGCTGATGAGGGAGGCAGGCTTGCTGATGGCCCAGAATGCGACCTACCTTGCAGATACTTTTCCAGTTTGGAAGCCTCAGCGGCTGACCTATAAAGGGCATGAATTCCTAGACACCATTCGTGACGATGAGGTTTGGCGCCAGACCAAGGCCGGTATGGAGAAGGCCGGTGGTGCCGGGTTGAGCTTTGTTCTCGAAATCGCAAAAGCGATAGGCAAACAGGTATTAAAGGAGAGGCTTAGTAAGCTGGGGATCGAGTTGCCATGAATGGTTTGATACTGCCCCCCTCACCCTTTGGAAGTGTCCCGGCGCTTATCAGCCAGGCAGGTGAGCGTGCAGGTATGCGCTTCGTAGAGTTCTTCACGGCCAACATCCGCAATCCCAATACGCGACGCGCTTATGCCCGAGCAACAGACGAGTTCCTGACCTGGTGCGCAGCGGTTGGTGTGTCCAGCCTGGCCGCTGTCACCTCGTTGCACGTCTCGACCTGGATCGAGCTACAGCTACAGCGGCTGTCCGTTCCTTCGGTAAAGCAGCGATTGGCCGCTCTACGCCATTTGTTCGATTGGCTAGTAGTGGGCCAGGTAGTCCCGCTGAATCCCGCTGCGTCAGTCCGCGGGCCTAGCCATACCAGCCGCACCGGCAAAACGCCGGTGCTTGATCCGAGCGAGGCGCGGCAACTGCTGGACAGCATTGATATCAGCACCCCTGCAGGCCTTCGTGATCGAGCATTGATCGGGCTAATGGTGTTTTCGTTTGCGCGGATCGGGGCAGCGCTATCCATGAGGGTGGAGGACGTGTACACGCAGAACCGCCGGCTATGGGTTCGATTGCGTGAGAAAGGGGGCAAGCAGCACACCATGCCCTGCCACCACTCTTTAGAGGAATACTTGCATGCGTACCTGGTAGGGACCGGCATCGACCTGGATAGCAAAGGCCCGCTGTTCAGGACGCTAGCCAGGGGTACAAAGCAGCTCAGCAGAACCGCCCTCCCCCAGCCCAGCGCTTACCTCATGGTCCGTCGTCGTGCCGTTGCAGCTGGCATTGGTACCAAGATTGGCAACCATACCTTTCGAGCCACTGGCATCACCGCGTATCTCAAAAACGGTGGAACGCTGGAAAGCGCCGCCGCTATGGCCAACCACGCCTCTACCCGAACCACGCAGCTCTATGACCGTCGTCATGATGAAATCAGCCTGAGCGAGGTAGAGCGTATCAGGCTGTAAGCATTGTTGAAGCCTGGGTGTTTCGCACCGGTCCGACTACTTTTCTTGAGGCTTAGGCTGGTTCAGCTCACGCTCCAGTGCTGACAGCGCCCTTTTTAGCGTCTCCCCGAGAGGAGCGTTAATCTCATCTGCCAGGCGATACAGCTCATCTTTAGTAGCTTGATCGCCTTTTATGTTGATTTGGATGTTCCTACCCGTGGTGAATCTTCGCCTTGACCTATCGGCCGGGGCTTTTATTGGCACTGATGGCCTGGCTACGAAGCCATGCTCGCTTGCCAACTCTTCAAGCGCCGCACTCTCCTCCTTCGACTTTTGCCCAACAGCAGGCTTAGGCTCAAAATTCTTCAAGCCTTCTAAAGGGTCTACTCGGCTCATGCCTCAATCTCCGTTGCCTTTGCATTGCCAGGTGTAAGCTTGGCGATCACTTCACGAGCGAAAACCTCAGCATTATCAATAGCTTTATCTACGTTGGAGACTTCATTTGGCGGAAGCGATTCCAGGGTTTGGCGGTAGGAAAACATAGCTTTGAATGCGGCCCTTTCGTTCAGCTCGACCTCAAAGAATGGGATACCTCCTTTCTTGAAACTCTCTCTGATGTGCCGCGTGTCCCTGCTTTGTATCGCGACAGATGTACGAGTGAACAGGACGGCATAGGGTAATTTGTAGTCAGGCTTATGCTTCTGAATGCCCCGCTCATGCGCTCTGATAAGCCCAAACGCCCTACTAGCTTGCTCAGCATCCAGCTGCGAACCCTGAGAAGGGATGATGACCAGATCAGACTCCGCTATAGCGTACGCCACGATCGTGGCCGCTGTACCTTCCAGGTCCACTATTACAAAGGGCGTTTTCGTCGCTGCTTCCGCAATGATGTCACTTATCGTTTGGTCCGTTACACCTGAGATGACGGTCATGCTCTCAGGGACCGCTCCTCCTTTTGCCCAGGAATCTATGGGGTGATTTGGGTCAGCATCAATTACTGTCACCGCCACACGCTTTGCGATCTGGGTAGCTAGCGCAAGGGCAGATGTTGTCTTGCCAGCCCCGCCTTTAGGGGACACAAACGATATGACAGGCATGTATGGTACCTATGGTAGCCGATAGGGATTCATTAAGATACCAACATGAATTCGTATAGGGTGACCGAAAAGAATTCATAAGAATTCCTTAAGGATACTAATCTGAATTCGCTAAGGCACCTTTTAGGATATCCTAGAGGATATCTAGACAGAATTCAATAGGAATTCCTAAAGGCAAGCTGATAGATATCAAGTAGAATTCACTTATAGTATCTATTGGAATCCCTTTCGGAATCCAGGTGGATACCACCCCGGCATCCAGACGGTGGGCAAATGACTCTCTAGGGGGACGAGGCTTGAATCGCCCCCAGACTGCGCCGACACGAATTAATCACCCCGCTTATTGATCGGCCAGGGGAAGGCAGAAAGAACGGTAAAACCATAGGTTAAGCAGGAGGTTGCTGGCTGAGGCCGTGGGGGTAGGTGCGTCGGCGTCTCGATTGACAATCCTTGGAAAAGTGAGCGGCAGCAAACGACCAAATGCCAGGCCCTATTGGATGACATCCAAGGCGCGTACAGCGTCAACGTGGCGTTGTTGAATGAGCAGCATGCAGCGGGGTTTACCGAGGCGCTGGCCTGGCTGCAGGTCATGCCGCCTGCCCAAAGCGAAGGGTTGTATCGCTTGTATGGACAGGCCCTGAGGGGAAGGATTGCCGCGCTGGGCCATTGAGCGGCAAAGGATTCCGGGGCCCAAGTCCATGATGTTAGTCACCGCGCGCTGCAGGACTCACGCAGCTGTTCGCGCAACAAGCCTGGAGAGAGCAGTCATGTTCTGCGAGACCGACGACGAGAAGGCGGGCCGGCTGGCCGAATGGGAGGCTTTGCTGAATGACCTCCGCGCCCAGGAGGAGCTGGAGATCTGGCACACCGACCTGCTGCGCCTGGCCGCTGAGCTGTGCGCGCAAGGGGTGGTGAACACGATGGAGCACCTGGAGCTGCGCGAGCTGGCAGACGCCGCCTACAGTCATCATGTCGAAGACCAGGTCACCCGCGAATTGATCGCCGGCAGGGAGCGAACCGAGTGAGCCGAACGGCCCCTTTTTTACCGTATAGCTTTCGACCTGTACGGGGCTTTACATGCGCCTGTTCCTTCTCGACAGGGCCGCGCTCACGTTATCTAGCGCTCCAACCAGTCAAGCAATTCCTGACCGAGACTGGTCAGGGTGGCCTTGATGGTGATGGCTTGATCGTCCAGCGTTCCGGTCAGCTGGATGTGGCCGGACAGGGAGAGCTGTTCTACCCAAGGCCGGTTTTCCTCGTCCAGATGAATGGGCAAACCGCGAGCGGTCGCCACAAGGATCCGCGAACTCAGCGTGCAAGGCAGTGACATTTCGTGTTTCTAGTGAATTCGATGACGCTGATCATACAACGAGGTTAAAAAGCGAGTAACCGACCTGACAGGAGGCCAAGCCAGCGCGACGCTAGGCTGTTTCCCTCGCTTCCAGAAATCTCTACCCCGTCGATGTCCTATCCTTCGCCTGCGACCCACCTACCGACGCTACCCAGAAGTACTAAGTAGACGCTGGATAAAAAAACAGATTTTTCATACCAAACCTGTACACTCGCGCGCCATATCCCGGCAGGGTGGTAGTCCAGCTAACCCTACACTGGTCTATCACAGAGAGTGGAGGGAGGTCATTCGGTGAGGGGCTTTGCAACCTTGAGTCTTGTCAGCTTTGTCATTGGCAGATGGGCGTTGTCTTGGTGCTCCTGTATTTCATCCTGACCCGAAGCACGGTTCGAATGACCGAAGAAGACGCAGTCGGTCCGGTCTTGGCCGATGGCACGGTTGATCCTGACTTTGAGCCGCTGGGCATGCTCCGGCGCACGCGCATCGAGGCGCGCCAAACGCTCGCCTTGCCGGTACCACCACTGCTGGCGGTTTATGGCACCTACCAAGCAACGTTCGGCGGCCGCCTGGGTTGGTGGGTTCGTCTGGAAACTGGGCAGACCTACTACACCACCACTGGGTAACCCGGTGGATATGGAGCGTGCAAGCCAGGATGAACCCTATAACCGTGTCCCAGCATGCAGAAAAGCGCCGCCTGATGCGCAAGGATTGGGAGGAGAACTATGAGCGTCGGCAGTAACCGCTCCTCGGAAGGTAAGCGAACACTTCAGGCGTTCCGGGTCGGCCACGACGAGATCTACGCCGCGTACGATGCACCCGGTGCGTTGGCGTTGGCCAACCAGGAATACGGCGAGGCTTATTTTAACCTGGCCGAGGTTCAGCTCTGTGATCAGGCCACGTTGGAACGGCCCGTGTTCGCGTGGGCGGGCGGCAGACTGGGGCCTGTGGGGCAAGTGTTACGCTGGATGTCCGGTCCAGGCCATTTGTGCAACTGTCCGCCATGAACAGGCCGCCGTTGACGCTCGGGCCGTTGAATATGCCAAAATTGCTGGTTGATCGGTGCCAGGCACTGCTGGATGACGTGCAGCAGGCCGCTACGGCATCACGCGTACTGATGTGCGCCCAGCGCGCGCTAGGATTTACCGAAGCGCTTCAGCTGCAGCACGCGGAGCGTGAGGCCTGTATTGCGCGGCTTCATGCGCTGTTGGAACAAGCGGTGTCAGAGCGGCTAGCGGAGCTTGAGGGATGGAAGTAAAAGGAATCGACGAGGACGTATTCAAGCTGATGGTGCACGCGAAGGCGGTGCGTGAGGTAGTGGCGGTGCGCACCGAGGCAGACCGGGGAAATGGACAGTGGCGGTCCGTATTGGGGCTGGGGACTCGCCGCTTGTCCCGCTGCGCTCAAGGCGTGAACCGGTGCGCACCTGGGCCAGCCTCACCGCAGTAGAACGGTTTGCCGAAAGGATGGGCCTTGAGCAGTTCGCGGTAGAGCTTCACGCCCGGTCCAGCACGCCGCGTACCGAAGCACAGCCCATCCTTTGATCCTTGTCGCGGGCACGGCTTAGCGCGCGCCCCTGCTTGCCTCAACGGCTTCGGCACTGGGGGGTAAGCCTACCGCGACTTCAGGCCGGTCCAGGGGGTGGGCTTGAACCCCGAGGATATACACGGTTTGCAGGCACTCGGGCTGAGCGGGGTGGCTGGCAGAGGTGATGGCCAGCAATTTCCAACCCATGCGAATGGCGTCGTTTGCGCCGTGCAAATCGGTTTCCATCAGCAATGCGGCTTCGGACAATTGCATTTCGACGTGCTCCTTGGCGGGGGCTACCCCGGCCCAACCACCCGCTTGTTGTGGCCAGGCGCTCACCGAGAATCGTGGGCCCGGCGCTGGGTAGCGCCCGGGTTTGTAGAAATGGCTGTCCTGAGCGTAGACGGTCGTGGGCACCGCGCGCCTTTCATCTCATGGAATGACCCGCCACGCACGGACACAGTCCTACCGTGTATGAAGACGTTAAAACCCCGCAGTGCCTTGCCCCACGTGCTCATCGTGGAAGACGAGGAACTGCTTCGCCAGTTGCTCGCCGATGTAATTGCCGACCTTGGAACGACCGTTACCGCGGTAGAAACCGCAGATGCAGGCGCCGAGGTCCTGGCGCACACGCCTGCCATCGACTTGTTGATTACCGATGTCCGGACGCCGGGCCAGTCGAGCGGCTGGGATCTGGCGGCATTCGCTGCTGCCCGGCGCCCTGAGCTGCCCATCATCATCACCAGCGGTTTTTCGGTGCAAACCTGCCCCCTGCCCGCCAGCGCGGTCTTTGTGGGCAAGCCGTGGCGGCTGGACGCCCTGTGTGAACTGGTCAAGGCAAGACTGGGCCGGACCTGAAGGGTACGGACCGGCGGCTGCGCGTACCGTAAATGGGATAGGTGGCCTAGAACGCTTTTTCGCACGCAGGGCTGTGCGCGTGCTGGAGCAGGCAGGTCACAGGCGGCACGGTCACGTCACAGAACGAAGGCCCAAACACGGGCGGCTTGCAGGGCTGCGCGCCGAATGCCTGCGCCACGTCCGCGTGGCCAGGCAGCACGAACACCGTGGTGCACGCCGTCTCGGCATCGAGAACAACCTTGTAAAAGGGCTGATGCTTGGGAATGCCCCGCAGGCCCAGGCCGAGTTCGCGCAGCTGCCTCAAGGCCACAAATGTTTTCGGCCCTTGCTCGAAGCGCTTGCAGTACCACTGATCCATACGTCATTCGTTCTGTTTGTCGGCGGTCAACTGACCGACCGGGGTAGGCAACGTTCAGTCCGCACCAGCACACAAACCTAGCGTCGCCTCAGGGTGCGTGGGTAGGGGGCTGTTTGCTAAAATATTGCCGTTTTTTTTCACTGTGATGGCATTATGCTAAAGCCTATTCTCCTGGTCGAGGACAATCCACGCGACCTGGAACTGACCCTGATTGCGCTGGAAAAGAGCCAGCTGGCCAACGAGGTTATCGTCCTGCGCGACGGTGCCGAAGCCCTGGATTACCTGCTTCGCCGTGGCGCGTACGCGGACCGGGCGGAGGGCAATCCGGCTATCGTCCTGCTCGATCTTAAACTGCCCAAGGTGGACGGACTGGAAGTCCTCGAAGCAGTCCGTGCGACCGAGGCGCTACGCAGCATTCCTGTGGTGATGCTGACCAGTTCGACCGTAGACGGTGACCTCAGCCGCGCCTACGAACTGGGTGCCAACGCCTATGTGGTCAAGCCGGTCGAGTTCAAGGCATTCGTCGCGGCGGTGTCGGATTTGGGGATGTTTTGGGCCGTGCTCAACGAACCGCCGCCCGGGTCTGTCCGTCCCACCACCTACCGTCGCGAGTCTACCGCTGATCGCGGTCATAAAACCCCGGCGCACCGGTCCTCGAACAGCGCTCCGAGTGCAGCAAGGGACGAGTCGGCACACCGCGAGCACGCCAGTAAAGATGATCGTTGAGCCAAGCTATTGCAGCGCAATGAACACGTCCATGCGTGACCCGGTTGCCCCCCGTCTGCCTCTGCACGTACCAGGTTACATAGCCTTTAACCCCACCTGCCCACCTACCTTTGCCCATTAAACGAGTTGTTTTGCAGTGCTATGACGATCACCTGAATGATAAAGGTCCATAGCAGCAGACTCAGCTTCCGGTTGCTTTCAAGGTTTTCGTCGAGGCCAGCGAGCCCAGGATTGCTGGGTTATATCGTCGTCATAGACAAGGGTATAAGGCGCTTTGTCCGGTTGCGGGCCCTCGTAGTGCAGGGGAATATCCAGGAGCTGATGTGCCTCATCTCCTCGATCCACCAAAGGGCTTGTTATCACTTGGTACCAGAGCTCGGGGGAGTTCACGATGATCCGTTTAAGGGGGCGCCGTAATTTGTCAGCGTTGCGGATTTCTACAAGAAGCTGATACATACACTGCCCCCACGGAAGCTTCAAATCTTGAAGCGGGCCACGAGCTGACTGAGATTAACGGCGAGTTTTGAAAGCTCCGCAGTAGCGATCGTGGTCTGTCGCGATCCTTCGGACGTCTGGCCGGACAGGTCGCGAATGCTGACCAGGCTCTGGTCTACCTCGCGAGCGACCTGCGCCTGCTCCTCCGCTGCCGTCGCGATCAGTAAGTTGCGCTCGTTGATCTGCTCGATGGATTCAGTGATGACGTTAAGCGCCTGGCCAGCGCCTTGGGCCTTCTGCAGCGTGTGCTGTGCTTGGGTATTGGTGTCATGCATGGAACTGACGGCATCCTCAGTACCCGTTTGGATACGGCCGACCATCTGTTCGATTTCCAGCGTGGATGACTGGGTACGGTGCGCTAATGCCCGTACCTCGTCTGCCACAACAGCGAAGCCGCGGCCAGCTTCCCCAGCGCGGGCAGCCTCAATAGCGGCGTTAAGCGCCAAAAGGTTGGTTTGCTCGGCAATGGCCCTTATCACTTCCAGGACCTTGCTGATCGCCCGCGTATTCTCCGCCAGGTTTTCTACGTTGGTGGAGGTGGATCTGACGGTGGCGACCATTCGGTTAATGGCATCAACGGTTTCATTGACGCGTAAACGACCGTCCATTGCTGCCGCGCTGGATTGACCGGTGGCTTCGGATGCGGCGGCGGCATTGCTTGCGACTTCATCTACCGCTGCGCTCATTTCCGTAACGGCAGTGGCGGCCATTTCAATCTCGCTGTTCTGCCGCTGCAAGCCGTGCGATGCGTCTTCGGTCACAGCATGCATCTCTTCAGCGGTGGCAGAAAGATGTGTCGCGGACTCTCCAATCAGGCTGATGGCTTCTCGCAGCTGATCCTGCATTCTGGACAGGGCCATCATCATGCGTGCAGGTTCATCATTACCTTCAACCTGAATCTGCTGACGAAGATCGTTTCCTGCAATGCCCTCGACTGCAGTGAGCGCCTGACGAATAGGCACGGTGAGGCTTCGGGTAAACAGGTAGGCCAGCAGGATACTGACCAGCACCCCTACGATGATAAAGCCTGTGACAGTGGCTACAGCTTGGCTGTACGCCGCGCGCGCCGTTTCCCCCGCTTTAGCGCTCTTGTTGAGATTGACATCTAGAAGGCGCGAAAGCATTGCATCAAGGGCTTCGGCGTCAGCGCGCATTTCACCGGCTGAGAACTGCATTGCTGCGTCCAACTGGTTGGCTGTAATGAAGCCAACATAGCGATCCAGCTTTCCGCTATAGGATTGCTCAAGCTTTTTAAGCGCTTCGAGCGCTTCGCGGCCTTGAGGCGTCACGATAAGCGCTTCCAGTCGGGTCAAGGCTTCATCAATGGCCGCCCTGCTTTTCTGAAGATCCTGGATAGCCTTGGCTTTGACCGGCGCTGGCTCAGCGGCGTTACGCAATCGGGCATTGTTACCGCGAATGGCGGCTAATTCCTGGCCCAAAACGCCCAACTGTCTAATGCTGGGAACAACGTTCAGCTCCACGAACTGCTCCGCTTCATCCAGCTGTTGAGCTTGCCGAAGGGAGACCAGCCCAAGGGCAATGAGCATCGCGCAAATCAGGCCAAAGAACAGGGCAGAACGGGGACCAATACTGAGATTTCGCAGGCTCATCGTGATCGTTTTCCTAACGTTATGGAATGCTTCAGTCGTCATCCGGACGTGAACCACCTTAGGTTTTATTAGAGGCCTTGATGTGAAGGCTTAATGCAACTGTAGACCCACTCTGTAAATCAGCTCAGGAAAGCGTTTACTTCCAGATGTTTCAGTGGTGATGACGCCTCAGCCTGCATATTCAAGGAGTTACGTATTCTTGAAACCTCGGTTTGCCTCAGCGTCGGCAAGCCCTGGGAGGACGAAAAAACCTTGCTCAGCCGGTTTTAGTTGTAATACTGTAAATATATACAGTTAAGAGTCACTGTCATGGCCACGTCTTCCTCTGCCCCTACCCCGCTGACACCCTATGCCCTATTGGCCACGCGCTTGCAGCGGGCCATCAACCACCCCGCCGCCCAGCAGGCCAGAACCGCATTACTGGAGCGATTCGAGGGCGATTCGGAAGAAGCCTGGGAGCGGATCATGGCGGAGCTGGGCGAAAACGATAACGTGACCCTGGCCTACCGCGACGATGGCCATATCCAGATTTTCTGGACCGTGCTGCAGGACGACTGACGATGAGCATTGTTGTCCTGGGGCCGCTTGAGCCTTCCATCTATCCATTGCCGTTTTTCGCCTACCGGGTGCCTGCGGGCTTTCCGTCGCCGGCGGCGGATCATCTGGAAAAACACATCTCGCTCGATGAGCTGTTCGACCTGCGCGCCCCGCATATCTACCTGGTGAAGATCGACGGGGACAGCATGATGGGCGCCGGCCTGTTCTCTGGGGACCTGGTGATTGTGGATCGAGGCCGCGAGGCCCGGCATGGTGATATCGTCATTGCCGCACTCAATGGCGAACCCGTGTGCAAGCGGCTGCACCGCAAGGGCAGCGAAGTCATTCTCCAGTCCGAAAACCCCGCCTACCCCCAACGCTACGTGCTCGAAAGCGATGAGATGACCATCTGGGGTGTAGTGCGTTACAGCGTGCGCGATCATGCCTACGCCTGAGCCGGTATTCGCCCTGGTGGACTGCAACAGCTTCTATGCCTCGTGCGAACGGGTGTTTCGGCCCGACCTGGCCAAGACGCCGATTGTGGTGCTGTCGAACAACGACGGCTGCGTGATTGCCCGCAGCTACGACGCCAAGCCCTTCGTAAAAATGGGCGCACCGTATTTCCAGATCAAAGACACGCTGCGCCGGCACGGCATCGTGGCGTTTTCTTCGAACTATGCGCTCTATGGCGAGATCAGCCAACGGGTAATGACCCTCATCGAGGGCATGGTGGCCGGCTCCGAGGTGTACAGCATCGACGAGATGTTCTGCGACCTGACCGGCCAGCCGGGCGACCTGACGGCCCTGGGCCGGTTGATCCGGGAGAAGGTGTTGCGCTGCACCGGCATTCCGGTTGGTGTCGGCATAGCCCGCACCAAGACCCTGGCCAAGCTGGCCAACCACACCGCCAAGCGCTTGCAGCAACACACCGGCGGCGTGGTGGACATCTGCGACCCGTTCAAGCGCGACTGGGTGCTACGTAACACCGCCGTAGCCGAGGTATGGGGAGTGGGCCGACGCCTGAACGCGCACTTGCAGGCCATGGGCATCCACTCCGCCATGGACCTGGCCAACGCCGACCCCGTGACCCTGCGGGCCAGGTTCAGCGTGGTGCTGGAACGCACGGCCCGCGAACTCGCCGGCGTGCCGTGCCTGGAACTGGACGACCCCGACCCGCCCAAGCAGGAAATCTGTTGCAGCCGGATGTTTGGCAAGCGGCTGACCGAGCTGGCCCCGATCAAGGAAGCCGTGGCCAGCTACACCGCACGCGCAGCCGAGAAGCTGCGCGCTCAGGGCTCGATGTGCAAGAAGATGCGCATCGCCGTGCGCACCGGCATGTTCAACCCGGACGAGGCCAAGTACGCCAATGGCGTGCTGGTCGAGCTGCCCTACCCCACCCACGACACGCTGCTGATGACCAACGCGGCCACACAGGCCGTGGAGCGGATCTACCGGCCAGGCTACCGCTACAGCAAGGCTGAGGTGTTGTTGCTGGACCTGCGCCAACCGGGTGAGTACACCGATGACCTGTTTGCCCAGACCCAGCCGAAAAAGTGCGAGCAGCTGATGCAGGTGCTGGACACGATCAACGGCCGTTGGGGTCGCGGAACGCTGCGCTCAGCCACGGTGCCTATAGCGCCCGACTGGGGCATGCGCCGCGAGCTGATGAGCCAGAGCTACACCACGCGGATTGATCAGTTGTGGACGGTCAACGCGCACTAAAGGCAGCGCTACACCCCTTTTTAAGGTAGAGAGAGTGAAATCACAGTCTATGAGTACGCTTGTTGAGGTGAACCGGAGCTTGGAAGCCGCTGCCACCTTGGCCGACGCCTTGGAAGAGCAACTGGGCCATGCCTATGTGACACGGATACGGTTAGTCACCTGGATTATCCAGCGCTTTGAGAACCCTCAGTCACTGGAAAAGGCCGCTAATGACTTGCCCGTGCTGGAGGCCCAGTTGCGCCTCGACTATGAACAGTGGCAGCGGGGCTGAGGACGCAGCCAAAAAGCGGTCCTATAACGTAACGACCGATCAATCCAGGGCAGGTGAACCATGTGTGGACGCTATTCCGTGTACGAGGCGATGGACCACTACCTGCGCGAGCTGGCCCCTCGGCAGCTGGTGATCGACTATGTGCCGCCGGAACCGGTCAACCGCTACAACGTGGCCCCCAGCACGAAATCACCGGTGATTCGCGCCGACGCCGAGGGCATTCGCCTGGACGCGGTGAAATGGGGCTGGGCGCCCTTCTGGGCCAAGGGCAAACGGCCGGACCCCATCAATGCGCGGATCGAGACGGTGGCCTCTGGGAAGTTCTTCAAAGCGCTGTGGCCCCTTGGTCGCGTCCTGGTACCGGCCAATAACTGGTTCGAGTGGGTGAAGGATCCGGACGACCCCAAGAAAAAGCAGCCGTATTGCATCCGGCTCAAGACCCAGACCCCGATGTTTTTCGCCGGCCTCGCTCAGGTGCATCCAGGGCTGGAACCTCATGATAACGACGGCTTTGTCATCATCACCGACGCCAGCGATGCCGGCATGGTGGACATCCATGATCGCCGGCCCGTGGTCCTGGACCCTGAAGCCGCAAACGCCTGGCTTGAACCAGGGCTGGAGGCCAATGGTGCCCTCAACATCGTGCAAGAGCGGAGCCGGCCGGTGGCTGATTTCGAGTGGTACACGGTGGACAGGGCCGTGGGCAACGTCAGGAACCAGGGCCGCGAACTGATCGATCCCCTGGAGGAATGATTCGGAGGAGCCGGGCCAAGAATTCCAGAGCAAGACCGTGCGCGCTCGGGCGCGTTTGATGGCCTTAGAGCGGTTCGCTTAATAGGTGCACGGGCCCAGAGCTGTAGGCGTGCTCTTCTGGTGCGCCGTATTGCTCAGGCTGCGGGTATGATTTCATCCTCAAAGTGATCCAAAAAAGGTACCGTTCCAGTCTTTGATCAAGGATGACTTTCAGTGGCTTTGAGCATTCGTACGGCGGTGGAAGCAGACGCGGTCGCCATCCAGCAAATTTACGCACCTGTAGTTCTGGAAACGGCGATTTCCTTTGAAGAGGTCCCCCCGACCGTTGAGGAAATGGCTCAGCGGATAGCGACAACGCTTCAGACCTATCCCTACCTGGTGGCCGAAGAGGATGGGGTCATCAAGGGGTACGCGTACGCCAGCCAACACCGGGCTCGCCCAGCCTACCGGTGGGCCGTGGACGTGACGGTGTACATCGCCGAATCGGCCCGCCGTCAGGGCATTGGTCGTCAGCTCTATGAAACGTTGCTGCCCCTGCTTGAGCAGCAGCGGTTTAGAGCCGCCTACGCCGGTATCGCGCAGCCCAACGAGGGCAGTGTTGGCCTGCACGAAGCGCTGGGGTTTGTGCACATCGGTACCTACCCTGAAGTGGGCTTCAAGCTCGGTAAATGGCACGACGTTGGCTACTGGCGGCTCGGGCTTTGCCAGTTAACGCCACCGTTGGAGCCTGTGCTGTTCCCTGATCTGGAGCGCGCATCCAGATAAGCCGACTGGCAGGCCGTGCTGGTAGATGGTCTTGGTCATCCCATCTACCAGCCGATGAATTTCGCGGTAGGGACGCGTTAGATGGAACGCTGATTGACGCGCTTGGAGAGCTCTTCGGCGGACTCCTTGCGTTCGGAGTAGCGGTCCACCAGGTAATCCTGGCGATCACGCAGCAGCAGCGTGAACTTCATCAGCTCCTCCATCACATCCACCAGGCGGTCGTAATAGGAGGAGGGTTTCATCCGGCCGGCCTCATCAAACTCGGTGAAGGCTTTGGCCACCGAGGACTGGTTGGGGATGGTGAACATGCGCATCCAGCGGCCCAACACGCGCAGCTGGTTGACCACGTTGAACGACTGCGAACCGCCGCAGACCTGCATCACGGCCAGGGTCTTTCCCTGGGTCGGCCGCACTGCGCCGAGGGCCAGTGGCACCCAGTCGATCTGCGCCTTGAACACCGCGCTCATCGCGCCGTGCCGTTCAGGCGAGCACCACACCTGCCCTTCCGACCACTGCATCAGTTCGCGCAGCTCCTGCACCTTCGGGTGGGAGTCGGGGGCATCGTCCGGCAGCGGCAGGCCGGAGGGATCGAAGATGCGGGTTTCGGCGCCGAATTCTTCCAGCAGGCGTGCCGCCTCCTGAGTCACCAGGCGGCTGAACGAGCGTTCCCGCGTCGAGCCGTACAGGAGCAGAATCCGGGGCTTGTGCCGCGACGGGGTGGCCGGTGTCAGCTGCTCCAGCGTGGGGAGGTCAAGCAGGTCTGCCTGCACGTTGGGTAAGGTGTCTTGCATAGCACTCTCCTAAGGCTGCGTCCTGCGGGCACAGCCCTGGTTGATCTTCAAAGCGTTCCGATACGGCCCAGCTCGGCTTTCAACTGCTCATCGCTCAGTGTTGCGAAGGGCAGCGCCAGGAAGGCGCGCACGCGTTCCTGGATCTTGGCCAGGGTGGTGGCGAACGCCGCATCAATGTCAGCCTCCGCGCCGGTGGCTTCCGAGGGATCAGCCAGGCCCCAATGCGCTTTCAAGGCAGGGCCGAAGAAGACGGGGCAGGCTTCGCCAGCGGCGCGGTCACAGACGGTGATCACGATGTCCGGCGGCGCGCTTTCAAAGGCGTCCGACGCCTTGCTGCTCAAGCCGGCCGTAGGAATGCCGGCAGCTTCCAGCGTGTGCAGCGCGCGCGGGTTGACCCGACCGCTGGGAAAACTGCCCGAACTGACCGCTTCGAAGCCGTCCGGGGCCAAGTGATTGAACACTGCTTCGGAGAGGATGCTGCGGCAGCTGTTGTGGGTGCACATAAACAGGACTTTCATCAGAGGCTTCCTTGATTCAGAAACTCAGGCGCAAGGCCAAAGCACAGAGGGTGGCGACGAGGATGGGCAGGGTCAGCACGATCCCGGTCTTGAAGTAGTAACCCCAGCTGATGGTGATCCCCCGCTTGGCCAGC
>NZ_JAAMQU010000025.1 GCF_013522925.1 Pseudomonas japonica
CCAAGCGACTGCGCTGCATCAGTGTGGCTGTAGCCTTGGTCAAGCACCAGGCTAGCAGCTTCGCGCTTGAACTCGGGGGTGAAGGTACGTCGTTGTCTGCTCATCGAACACCTCTATGGGGCGATCATTTTCGCCTAAAAAGGTGTCCAGGGTTAGTAGACCACTACAGTGTCATGGATGCTCGATATGCTCGAGCGAGACATCGTCGGAAACCCCGAACGGCTTGAGCCTATAGATCCATCGCTGGTAAGCCAACTGGCTGAGCTGTGTAAGGGAGTAGAGCTTGATCTTGACGCTTCGCTATCGCCTGAAGACGAATAGGCCGCTGAGCTCGCAAGAGAATCTCGGTTAGCCGTTTGAAATGGCTGGTTTGGCGTGTCCCGAAGGGAACGGCTTTCGTGAACCATGCCCCGGCTGCGCCGGATCATGGCCCTACGGGCTTCCATCCTCACGCCTGCGCGCTCCGCTTGCCTAGCTGGCGCCTGGAATCGCCAGCTTGGCGACCATTTCGATCCCCAACAGCCTGCGTGGATTCGTAGTAGTCTTTGCTGATGGCTTGCACCCAGAGCATGACCTCATCAGGTGCAGATTTTATCAAATGGTTATTTGCCATTCTCTTCATAGCGTCCTCGGTGGGCGTGCTCCGTCGCTTGAGGAAGAATCTTTATGAGCCTGGATGGCAATTTGATGAATCGATATGGCGTGAGGATGGCTATTGCTAGATGAGCAGCTGTGCTTCGCTCTATACTCTACGTCCTTGCTAATGGCGAAAAGATATAAAGCGCATCTTGAAGCCATGGAACTTATGTACGCGCAGTATTTCGTCATGCTGGTGCTCTGGGAAAGGGACGGCTTGACTGTTGGAGATGTGAGCGCTGGGGTGCTTGCCGACTTAGGCTCGGTAACTCCCATATTACAACGGCTAGAACTTGAGGGAATAATTAGTCGTGTTCGTGATAAAAACCTCACTCAGTACGGCAAAGTGCTACGCGAAAAGGCAGCAAAAATTCCAGCCGCCATGCTATCTACCAGTGGGCTTAGTATTGAAGAATCGCGTGCTACGCTTGATGTTCTACTTTCCCTACGAAGCAATCTGCAAGAAAACCTAGACGGATGTGCCCGAGGGATAAGGGACAGGCTACGGTGCGGTCACGAGCCGTTAAGCCCTAATAACGTATGCCAATGGTCTAGAATGAAACCGCGCCGCTCACCTGTGGATGAGAGATGAAGGTCTATAGCGAACCCCCTCTTGAGCAGACTCTGAATGTGAGGGAGGTCTACCAGGTGCTCAAGGATGTCGCTCTCGGAACGCGCGCCATGACGCGAGTAGGCGGGCAGACTTGGGATGAGGTCTACGCCTGTCATTTCGAGATCGACGTAGAGGGCTGGCGACTCTCGATCTACAACGACTGCGACTCCCTGGACTACTGCCATTCATGCGTGGCGCCAGATGGACGCCGCTGGGATTTTGATAGCAGCCAGCGATTCGGTACCGATCCTGTCGAGCTTCTTTCTACCTGGGATCAGTCTACCTTGGAACTGATGCTCAAGGCTCTGTAGATAATTTTCAGTACAGAACCGATCTCGGAGCTCCCGAATACAGGCAAGGTGGGACAATACCTGACCGCCCCGAAGAGCTCCTGAGATGCCCAACTGATACACCCTCTAGCCTCATGTTCAAACCACTACGTCGTGGCTGCGGAGGCCGCTCGGGGGAAGGTGGTGTGCCGGCGTTACTGCGGGAAGGGCTCCAGCTCAATCCAGCGGGCAAACGGTGTTCTCAACGTACAGCGATAGTTACTGGCTGCGTGTTGACGATGCTGATCGCTGGGAGAATCCAAGGGTTGGTATGACACAAGCGATTTCTGTGATGCCATTTAAATCAGCAGCTATCCTGACGCGCGAAATTGCCACCTAGAAACCTGATAACATTGCCCACGTTCAGTCCGCCGACGAGCTTACAGAGGACTAGAGAAGTTGATGCTTGCAAGTCGTTGATAGAGATGGGCGGTACGTCCCCATCGATGGCAGCCATCTCTCGTCGCCGCGAAAATGGCAAAACATGGGTGCGAAAGGGCTTCGATCATGCAGTATTCCAGTTTGGTGACGGTGGACGTTTCGGTTGGCCCCAAGTAAGGTTTAGGGTAGAGGGAAGCGAGTGAAGGCGTCCTAGGCATCGTAAGTATCTAAACGGCAAATCGATCTGGTCAAAGGGGAAAGCGGTTCTTGAGGCTTCTTTGTGTGCAGTCTATACAACTCTCTACCTCGGCCATTGCGGCTCTTGACATAGCCAGCTTGTAATGGGCAACCACCGAGTGAATAGGGCGCCAAGGCGCTGATTCAAATCTAGCGAAAGGATGTTGCAATGTCAGAGTGGTGGTTCAGCAGCAATGGGAAAAAGGTAGGCCCAAAGAGCCTAGCCGAGATCAACAACCTGTATAGGCAACGAAAGATCGGCCCCGATACCTTGGTGTGGAAGCAAGGGATGGAGGCCTGGGCGCCTTTGAGTCATCAGGAACAATTTGAAAGCCTCAGGCAAAGCGAGCCGCCGCCAGCCCCAAACCCACCGCCGCTTCAGTTATTCGATTACCCATTGACGAAGGCGTGGCCAAGGTTCTTCGCTAGGTTGCTGGACACCTGGCTAGAGACGCTCATCCTCTCGTTCGTTGCAGGCATCATTCTTGGAGCGATGTCGACAGGATTTAACCGCTGGATTTCCATACCCGGCAGCGACGCCTTGCTCGCTATTATCCTGTTTCCAGGCGCTATGGTGTTTGACGCTGTGATCTATGCGGTCTGTGGAAACACGCTGGGTAAGGCTCTGCTAGGCATCCGGGTTGTCAGCCATACCCAAGAAAAGCTCACTTTCTCACAGTACCTTACGCGAGGTTTCCGACTCTGGTTCAGCGGAATGGGCTTGGGTATCCCCCTCGTCAACCTTCTGACCTGGGCAATGCAGTACCGGAAGGTGCGCGCAGGGCAGCCTGCAACCTACGATGAGAACAAAGATATATCGGTGAGGACAGTCAACCCTCATTGGCTGAAGCTGATCATCTTCATTCTTTGCTTCCTCTCGGTTATGGTCGTTCAATCAGCGCTTCGGGAAATGGACAGGGCAGACCAGCGGGCTCAGGCCAACCGGGAGTTCATGTCCATGCACGACGTCTGGGTCAATACCGCTACGCAGCGCTCGGCCTACATCAGAAATAAATGGGTCGCGAAGGATGTTCAGAGCTTCGACAAACCTGTATTTCAGTTTGACTCCACCGTCTTCTCTTCCGTAGCGGTACTGGCGATGAGTGAAGGTGAGGGCCTCGATCCCCAGGAGTACGCCGACGAATACAGGAGGATGAACAAATCTGTTATGACGCTGCCGACAGGGCAATTCAGGACTACCCCCAAAGGGATCAACGTCTGGACAGCTTCTGGTTCGCTCAAGACGGCACCTGGCAGTCGGCTCGAGATTGAGGTGCGTCAGATTGGGAATAAGTTCATGAGGCTCTCGACCATCGAGTTGAGCCCAACGGAGCATTCGCGCCAAAGCGTCGAGGAACTGAAGAAGGCCTTGTGGAGCACCGTGGAGTAGTGAGGGGGCTTGGGCGGCCTTCAGTGCCGGTAAGTGATCCGCTGACCGAAGCCTTGTCAGGGGTGGCCCTTCGAGGTCACCTACGAGATGCCAGACTTTCCGCTTAAGACACCAGGTAAAGCGCAAGAAATCTTCGAACCTCTGCTTTGCTGGCCGCAGCACTTCAGCTAGAACAGGATTGATGAAGGTACTGTATGCTTGCTCAGGCGCAAGCTGCTAGGATTGCCATCATTCGCTTGTACATCTGGAAAAGCTTGGGACAGGCACATTGGAATGGCTATTCACAAGGAGGTGATGAATGACTATAAAGATTCGAAGGCCGTCAGCAACGCAGATAGGCATTCTAGTTGTTCTGGCTGTGATAGCGATTGTGTTCCCTCTTGCATGGGCTGGAATTTGCCTCTATGCAAGGTTTCTTTTCGATGAACTATCAAGGCCAGAAATAAAACCTCAAGAAAGGACAAGTAATCCTTTCCAGCGGGAGGTAATGCCACGGACATGGCATGATGCTACAGCTGCTGACACCAATTGGCTGGAGTTATGGTACGAAGGCTGCGAATCTCCGGCAGAATCTGCATTTCTTGGGGCTATGGTAAAGGAATTTAACCTACTCCCCAGCAAGGGTAAACTCATTGGCTCTCAGTTTACAATGACTATGCAAGTGGAATTTCAGCGCTATAGATTCGACTTTGTTATAAACGACGCTTTCATTGTTGAAATTGATGGGGTAACTTATCACTCGTCGATTGAGGCCGTGGAACGCGACCGCATCCGCGACGCATTCTCGATAAAACATGGTTTCAAAGTGCTTCGTATTCCTGCAAGCGTCGTTTACAAAACCCCAGTTGAAGCCATCCGCCGCGTCAAGGAGTTTGCTCTCAAACCCGCACCCGCGTTGCCCTACTCAACCCCACAGCCTCCCCCATTGCCAGCGGCTGCCTCCCGAAAAAAACCTGTATCGCGTTACCTGAACGGCCTGCAGCAAGGGATGTTGGCCATTGCGCAAGGAGCCACTGAGCTGCAGCAGTATGTAGAAGAGGCAAAGCTGAACCAGACTGCCATGTCGGATTTCAGATCAGCTGTCTCGCTTGAGCGGAAATTCATGGACTATATAGTGACTAAGGCAGAGTTCAAGATAGAGGAACAAAACTACACGCTCCAGGAAAGAGAATTTCGGGAAAAGTTACGGGCTCGGTTGGAAGAAGGTAAGGAGGTCAAAAAGCTTTCGGATATATATGCCTGGCAGCTTGTAGTAATACCCGATCCTGTATCCAATGCAAAGGTTCAGAAGCAGATTGAGGAAGAGTGTTCTGTTTCTTTGAGCGAACGCAAGCAGCGCTTATCCGAAGTAAAAGCAAGGTGTGTAAGCGATGCCATATTCGGGAAGGTATTTCTCGAGTTGATGGAAGAGTCTAAATTTCCATACATGTATATGATACACCCGGTTAAACGCTGCCCGCGAATTTCTTCATTCTCTGAAATCTTAAAAGCGGACGAGCAAAAATAGGGTAAAGTAAAGCGTGCGGATGCATGAATCGCCCATGGTTTCATACGCACACCCCAAGCTCAGGAATAGCGTTTCTCATAATCTACTCGAGACAACTGAATGGCACTACTGTGTCTGCTTTTAGGGTTATAGAAAGTCTCGATGTAATCGAAATATAACTTCGGACTTCGTCACGTGTTGCATAGATCTTTCGTCGGATTCGCTTTCGCTTTAAAAGCGGGAAAAAGCTCTCAGCTACGGGATTATCATGGCAGTTTCCTCGCCGGCTCATGCTGCTGATCACATTGTTGGCCTTCAAAAAGCTTTGCCAATCGGAGCTGCTGAACTGACTGCCTTGATCTGAGGGAATTATCACTTACTACTGTGGCTTGCGACCCCACACGGCCATCAACATCGCATCGATAGCTAGGTCGCTGCACATGCTGGGCTTCATTGACCAACCAATCCCTTGGCGGGGGAACAGATCCAGCACTACTGCCAGGTACACGCGTAGAGGCTGTGAACAGACATGCCCAGGCACTGGGCAACATCGGCGACAGGTCTGCCTTTTTCGGTCATTTGTTTGACCGCTTCGATCTTGAATGCTTTGGGGTAACGCTGACAACTCATCGCACCTCCTATTTTGGGCCTCATTATGAGGCTTGGGGCGTCTACGAAACCAGGCGCGGTTCAGTATCGACCTTATAGATAATCAGCGGCTTAGAGACGTCTGCGATGGTTAACCACCACCGTGCACCATAAGCGGAGTAGGGCTCCGCTGCCGAGCTCAACGAACATTCACCACCAGTGTGTGGCTACCAATGGACGAATATTTTCTAGGCTTGACGGCAGCTTCTCATGGCATACCATGCCTAGGTATGTGGCCGCCCGGGTAGCCCCGACATACAGGAAGCGTTCGAACAACGCAGGATTGGCCTCAGCGAGGTCATCGATCCCAACGAAGAACACCGCTTCGAATTCAAGTCCCTTGATGTGCTGCACGTCGAAAACCCGGATGTCAGACTGATTGCCCAAGGACTGACCATCAGCGCAAGGAGTGGCTCGCAGGCTGATTCCTTCAAGTTTCTTCGTAAGCGCATCTGCCATTGGCCTGACGTGATCCTCTGAGGTGACCAGTACCGCAATTGTCGGGATATCCTCTGCTTTGGAACGCATCCGTGCATCGATCTCGATAATGCGTTCCGCGACCCAGGTGGACGCAGCGTCGTCACCCAAGTGCTCACCTAGCACTGGCGGCACGCCTTCGTGTGTGGAGTGCTCAGGCAGAGTGCCGACAGCCTCAGCGTCTCCCCGCATGAGGTCAAGAAGCTTGATGGCAAAACTGTTCAGCAGCCGACTTTGACGGTAGACAGTATTGATTCGCCGATGCTTGAGGCGCGGTGAAATCCACTCAAGCTGATCAAGACGCTTCAGGCCATGTCCGGTGATTCGCTGATTGAAGTCGCCACAAGCGAAGAACGATTCGGTCGAGGGGTCAGTAAGGCTTTCCATACAGGCAAGCTGAAGGGTAGAAAAGTCTGTTGCTTCGTCAACCAGCACTTGGTGGAGAAACTGGTCGGATATCTTGGCCAGCTCTGTGAAGCGTGAGTCATCGAGATGACGTTTTACGAACTCCTGTCGGATGAGTTCCCGTGCTGAGCGCAGCATCAGAAGGAGGATGGCGTCCAGCTCGGTTTCGTCGATGTGAGCCGGGGTGTCAGGCTTCTTGTAGTCGTAGAGCTCAAGTGCCAGGCACTCACGGCGGAACGCCCGATAGCTCGTGGGGACATCCAGAACGTAACGTTTCCAAGCATTCCTAAAGCGACGTAGGGCATTCTGAAAGCACATCTCACGACCCAGCGTCTTCAACCATTCTGCCGGCGGAACCCTATCTCCCAGCCAGTCACGAATCCGGGCAGCCCGACTCGACTTCCCAAGGCTGCCGTTGCGGTACTGGGTACGCGCGTGGCTTTGCAAAAACTGCTGATATGCCTGAAATGCCCTTCGCTCAGCAGTGTGGCTAGGGGTGCTGATGCCATCCGCGCCGGTGTCGTCGTCGAATTCTTCACCATCATCAATTTCATCCTCGCTTTGCCCCAAGCTTTCAAGGAATGTAGCGAGTTCAATAAAAACGGAGTTATTCCTGTTGTGGAGAAGACTGCCTTGCTGCTGGATAAGCTTGTCTGTGGTTGCTCTGCTAGCTTTGAGCAAAGGCTCGACCCGAGCCTCTAATCTGTTCCAGATCGCGTAGGCACTGAGCAACCCCTCAGGACTCAGATCGTCTATCGTGACGAGCAACTCTTTCACGACCGGATCTGAGAGGGTCGGCGCGGAATCTTTCAGCAGGGCAGCCCCCTCTCTGAGTGAGGCGAGGAGACGGCTTTGGTGATATGCCTTGAAGTCGGTAAACCATTGCCGAGGATCATCACTGGCCGCAAAGCTGGAATAGCGGCGATCCTCCTTGAGGATACAGCTACCGCTATTGCCCGTTTTAAGAATTCCAAATGTCGACCTGGCCAGGTCGTGCCGACGCTTGCTCCAAGTTTTGATGTTATCGTCTGAAGCGGCGACATGCTCCCGATTAAATGCGTCCTTGACGTAGTGTTTCAACAGGTCAGAAGGCGTGAACATCATCCAGCGTTGGCGGTTGGTTGGGGAGCCAAGAAGCCGTTGTTCATCTGGGTTCAATGCCTGCCAATCCAGTTTCTGGCCAAGGCGTTTGATCAGCGTTGTGGTTTTGCCGGTGCCTGGAGGCCCGAGGATGATCAACTGGTGATCGATCGACAACCGAAAGATTTCGTCCTGAATCTTGTCGAGAATTGCCTGATCTCGCAAAGCCATGGCTTTGCGTATTTCATGGACTACACCTTCCCTAACTTTCTCTGCCTCAGATCCGCCGTCCAGCATCGCGAAGAACGCATTGTCGTCAACGGGCTGAACGAGATTTCGAAGCGAGGGGATAGTTTGTGGTGTTGCACGCCGGCGGCGCCAAATGCTATCGATGGCATCCCAAAGGTCGTCACTCTTTTGAGGCTTCATTTCAAGCTTGTCGAGAATACGATAACCTTTCTGCTTCCCAGCAATCTCAAGCTCGACACTCTCGCCAGCGCCGAAGACGGCTAGACGGCCGAGAGGTGTGCGGTAGCCCGCCAGCTTCTTACCCTTAACGCTAATGCTGGTCGTGCGGCAGATATAGTAGGTTTCGACCGCCCCCTCGTCTGTCTCGACAACCACGCGTGAGATCGCAGGTTCGCGAACGAGATTCAGCAGCGATTGGGTGATGGTGTCAGCAATAGAGGCGATTTTGGCCACTGCCGCAGTGTTGGTGAACGTGTTGATCACTGCTAGGGCGTCGGACGCTTCACCACTGCGTACCGCTAGAAGCCGCGCTGCACCATCCTCAATCTTGTGAAAGGTTTCCAGTGCGTCAGTCGCAACGTCTTGGGCATCGCTGAAACTCATTGAAGCTCTCCTTGTTTCAAATGGTCATCGCCTGAGCTACCAAGCGTGTCAGAACTCCATGTCCTGTGTTCAGGATGGTGATGTTCCTTGGCTGACCCAGATCCTAAATCTTGGCGGCCAGAGTTGCCAATTGGCTGGAAGGGGACTCGGTTTGAGGGCATGATCTATCAGCTTGGGAGATCAAACAAGGTGCAAAGGCATCCAGGCCTGGGATGACGTCTACGCGTGTCAATTCTGCATCGAAGTGGATGGCCGGAGGCTCTTGATCTCCAACGACAGCGATTCCCTGGGCTACTGCCACTCATGCGTGGCGCCGGATGGACGCCGCTGGGATTTTGATAGCAGCCAGCGGTTCGGGACTGATCCTGTGGGGCTGATGTCGATCTGGGAGCACGCATCATTTGAGCGAGTCCTGAAAACGCTGTAGGACGGCAACTGCTGCCTCAGGCAAGCAAGAGACTGATACTTGGTTAGCTGCGGCCTCATGGCGCCCTTACGATCTTATTTGTTTGATGCTTTGTCAGCAGCGCGGGCCGCTCTTGCGGCGAAGCTATTAGAAGGAATAGCACCGTCATTGCTACGTGCGGTAGCGGAGTAGATCCTGGCCTTGGCGTCCTGAGACATAGGCTTGGATTGAGTGCCTGATGCTTTCTTGCTCATGTGGTTTACCTCGATAGTCAGATGAGACGCTTAGGCGTCGTGGCTGACTGTACGTAACCCCAAATTTTGGTCAGGGGGGCAAACTCGGAAAATTTACCGCGTTGGGCTAACCCTAGCGATGCGATCTGCTCTTGGCCTCAGCCAGGTTGTGAATCATGTGAGATGGAAGCTGGGGTTTTTGGGCGTGTCCCTAGGGGAACGGCTGCCATAAGCAGTAGCAATTTGTTTACTTTCAGAAATCGATAGTGATTAGTTGTGAGCAGCCGAGGCTCCTAGTGATCGGGATGTTGGTGCAAGCGCAGGCGTAAATCCTCCTTATCGAACAGCGCAGTGATCTCTACTTTGGCTTAGCAAGCGCCTCAGCTTCTCGGGCCGCCTTTTCCGCATCGTTTGCGGACATTCTAGCTTTTTCTGCAGCCTGTCGAGCAGCCGCGCTACCTGATTCGCCCATCGAAGACTGCTGCGCTTGTTCCGCAGCCTCCTGAGCAACGGCTGCGGCCTCGGCTGCCTTTGTTGCCTTGTCTTGAGCTTGCGTCGCGGCTTCTTGGGTACGAGCATTAGAAACTGGGTTCGGGTTGACTACCTGGGCGTTGCTGATGGCACGTAGAGCTGCGCTTTCGGCGTCGGCGGCGGCAACGCTACAGTTGAAGGCCATGGCTACCGCAACGATGGCACGCTGGTTATCGGTCTCAGCGAGGCTGTACTGCAAAATGCCTTCTTTGCCGGCGCTTGCAACGCTGGCGCGCCTGCGGACATAGACTGCGGAGGAAAATCCTTCCTCAAACCCTGTTTGCAACGCGCTAGTTGAACCAGAAAGACCGGCCCAAGCGTCTTTTGCGCCACCTCCCGCTAACGGCGCTGCGACAGCTCCGGATAAGGTGCCGAATGCGCCCATCAGAAATTTGCTATTCGTCGCATAAAAACCATGCTTTTCGTAATAGTTTTGTACTGCGCGACAAAAACCAACTGCGTCTGCAAAGGCCTGGGCCGCTTCTTTGGGTGTGCATGTGTCAGCACAAGGCCTTTTGTCCGCCCAAGGCCACGCAGCCGTTGGGCCAGTGCTGCATGCCCCTAGCGCTACCGCAACCGCTGACGCCAATAAAGTCTTGAGTGAGATCTCCATGCTTTTACCCTTATCCATGTGGGCAAGACATCATTGGTGATAGCTTACGGGACAGTAAAAGCAAGCAGATCGCAGAGCTGATAGGCAAGCGAACCGGTCTTCGGAAGGCAGCTCAGGCAGTCGACACTCTCTACGTGGGTCGTCGGCGCTCACCTGGCCGAGGACTCCCCCACTTCGGTGCGGGAGGGTTCTGTGACTCAATCCTCTATGACGCCAATGGCTATTGGGGATCTTCAGTGTGGCGTAACGCGGCTGCCAGCGTTACCCAGGGGGTCTCAATAGCGTCCAGACCTTTAGCACAGCCTGGCGCATGCTTGAAGGCGCGACGGGCATTTCGAAGCGACTGCGTAGCCGCACAAAATCTGCACCCTAGATACCCCTCATGTAGCTCCCATTGCCGACGCCATGCGGCTAGTAGTGGTGCACTCATCGTTTGCCGACCATATTCCTGAGAGTCGCATGCAAGGATACAGAAATGCACTGAAAATGTACTTTTAGTATCTGCAACCTTGAAGCTCTTTATACTGTCTATTCTCTTAACATCTATTACCCCAGGAGATTATCGATGTCCCGTCTTGCCGAATTCCGCGCGCTTGAGCAAAAACTGGCCGAACAGCTCGCTGAGCTGGAAACAATGAAAAACGACGAAGGCCTAAAGCGGGAGGTCGAATTCGAGGAAAAACTCCGTGGCTTGTTGGGTGAATACAATTTCAGCCTTAAGGACATCATTGCAATCCTTGATCCGCAGGGCGCCCAGCCTACCCAACGTTCCGGCCGTGGCGCGGCGCAAGCTCCGGAAAAAACCACCCGCCGGGCTCGCCAAGTAAAACGCTATAAGAATCCGAAAAGCGGCGAAGTTGTTGAAACCAAGGGCGGCAATCACAAGACTTTAAAAGCTTGGAAGGCAGAGCACGGCGCTGAGACCGTTGAGTCCTGGCTTGAGTGACCGGCAGGCTTGCCATCTGAGCAAGCAGAGAAAGAGGCTCGGCCAGCACTCCAATGTGGGGCTAGCCCTTGGAATCGTGTGGTTGAAATGCCTAGGTTCGGACGCTGGGTCGGATCAGGTAGCCAGACCAACCCAACCCAACCCAACCCAACCTAGTTTGGCGCTGGCATGAGATTCCGCCCAAACGAATGTGCCGGCCATGTAAGTAATGGCGTTAGCATGGCCATGGCCCTGATCCAGATGCCATTGCGTTTTAAAAGTGGATCAGCGCGGATTCAGCGGGTATTCAGTTTGGCATTGTCCGAATCCATATCTGGAACTTCCTAATCATAGGATGTTGTCACTGGCCGAGGACTGCCTTCCCCGGCAGCGTTGGCTTCAAAACCTTCTGCCACGCTCGCCTCCGGCGTGTTTATGGCGCGCATGTCGTGCAATCATGCCTACCTACGATCTAGGCATAGCGCACGGTCACATCGAGCACCTATGACTTGCCGGCTGATCACAAATAAAACTGCGGCTACAGATTTCTGCTCATTACGTAAGGCAGTCTGCGGCCGCCGAAATGGCCATCGGTGTCCCCCATCTGCGGGCCTTCTTCGGTTAAGGCTAGTTGGTGGAGTATACGATCAAAGGTGGCGAGCGAGTCCTTTGTGTCCAACAGGCCGGGTAAATGCTATCGTGACAAGCAGCTAGGGCCTCGGCGGGCTGATGGAAGATAGAGCGTATTACTTTTATACGTGCTTGGCGGACATGATCTACAGTCCTCTCAACCTTCTAGGAGTTCGTGGAGTGGAGCTGACCCAAAAGACTTATAGCCCTTCTAACTTGCACTTCTCCATCGCCTTGGCCCCGGCGAATTGGAAGGTCGCGAGGCAAGCACTGACAAGCCTTCGGAAAGACATATGATAGGAACAGGCAGCGGCTATTGCGGACGATAGACGCATGGATAGCTTTGAGTTACCGGCTCGTAATATGGATGAATTCGGCATGGCATTTCTTTCACAGCTTTATCGCTACCGCCAGCGCGAGCAGCGCAGTCCGCTGGAGGACTACCTCACCGAGGCCCTGGCAGAATGGCTACGTCAGGCCACACTGGTTGGAGAGCTACCGCGAATCGTCCGCGACGTGTTCAAGCTCGAAACTGTTGCTGGTGCGCCTGAGGAAGATCTGCGAGCCGTTAGGTGGGAAACCCAGCACGTCATCGGCCATGGCCATGAGAGCGCAACCAATAAGCGCCCCGATCTGGTCGGCCGTGGCCCGAACATTTTCGTAATTATCGAAAACAAGACATCGGCGCCGTTTACGACGCATCTGGACGATGATGGCGTGGAATACTCCGACCAGTTGACTCTTTATCAGCGCTACTTGGCGAAACGCCGCGAAGGGCTCAAAGGTATTGCCCTACTTACCCATATCACTCTACCTCCAGGCCATTGGAAAGGCTCAGTGTGTTTCTGGCGAGATATAGCCAATTACCTTTCTCAATTTCATAAGCCACAGCGCGGCAGCGCGCTGGCATTCATGGCCAATAACTTGCTCGCATTCATCAGGGATCAGAACATGAGTGGTACACGCGTAGATCTTGCGGATATCGTTGCCCAGCCAGCATATGACCGCTTGCAGGAGGGAATGAAGAATTTGGGTGCCATAGGGACAAAGGCGCTAAGCGAGTCACTTAGATCCGCAACAGTGGCGCCCGACCTCTTAAAGTTTAGGAAACCTAGCGGCGATCTTTCGCCCCCAAAATTCTTTGGTGGCGTGATGACACCTATAGGCGGAACGATAAACGAAAGCGCCATGGTTCTCTGGTGTGGGGTGATTGCGCGATCGGCCTTCGGCCTAGCTCCGATTCACACAGGTCTGCCTGAGCTGATCGTAGGATTAGGTATCTGGAAATACGAAGGGGATATTGAACCTGAACAGGAAGTCTTGCTTCGTAGGTTCGAGAATGAGCCCGTTGAGCAGCCTGGCTTGCCTGATTGGCATGTCACAATACATAAGCGTGATAACTATGGGCCATATGTTTTCATCAACTCAAGACTTAGCCTGATGGACGTTCATCAATTGGCACAAGGCCGTGATTGGGACGACATAGCTAGTGACTTCTTTCACCAGCGCACCGAGGCCATGTTGACAATACTCACCACACCATTAGCTGAGGGGGCTAGCACGATGGAGCAAGCGCTATATGCTATCACCGGAGAAGCGCTCTAAACGGAGCCCCATGCTCCTACCCGTATTTTTTCGGTGACCGTTTCACCTGCTTGCCGCTTGGGTACCGTCGCAATGGTACCCACGGACGGGCATCATAGGCGTAAATCAGCAGCCATCTGCGAGTTACGTTAGCGGGTATTAAGTGTTTGATCGCGACGCTAGCAGCGTTGCCCCTGATCTCAGGTAATTCCTGTCCAACCAAGGCATTATAGGTATGACATAACGGCTTCGGTGGTACTTAGAAATCCTGGCGATCAGGGCTTCAGAAGGTGTGCTGAACGAGCGCCGATTTAGGCCGTTCAGATTTACCCATCACGTTGGCTATTCGCAATGCGGTATCATCGACGCCATCCGGCTCTACCGAAGGGCTTCGCTCAACCGTGCGTAGGGACAATGCCTGCGTTAGTGACATTCCCTTCCGTGTCAATTGTTAGAGCCATTCGGACAGATTGGCCTGGTGTAGGTACCACTGCAAGCATTTGTTCAATGCGAGACATACGGTTTACTAGCGCTGAATTTATGCCCAAGCTGCGAGTATTCAGCCTTTCCGCCTCGGTAAGGATCAGGTCTCGCCGTTCCGCCAGCGTGCTTTCGCGGTTGAACCGGACGTCTTCTCCCAGGTAACTGACAACTTTCCCCTTCATAATGCTGTGCATCTGATTAGACAGCCGGCTCCATTCTTCTGAAGCTACCTTGGCAGGGCTAAAACGGTTACGTTGGGGGTCGATAAACGCTGTTAGGGTATTTACCGTGGATGCAAACTCGCTGTAAAAATCCTGCCGAATTAGCAGTATTTGCGCCCTTGAAATGATCCCTTTTAGCGCTTCGAATGTAGATCCGGTTCCGAATGTGTCTAGGTCTTGAATTGAAGCTAATTCTTTTACAAGATCGTCTAGATGGCGCAACGCTTTTCGCTGCCAAGAGCGGGACTCTCGAATGGTCGCCTCCAAGCTATTAGCCATTTCAGCTGACAGAGCGTTGGGGGTTCCTTGCTTTTGCACGAAAGCTGCAAGCTCACGTATGTAATCTATGGCTCCTTCGATCTCGGCGATGTCGTTCGATTCTAGACGGTTAGTGATACTATCAAACTTCAAGTTCAACGCACGTAGGCCATCAGCGATTTCTGCAAGATGTGCCTGTGCGACGGCAATGCTCACGAGCTGGAAGCCAGCGGATGCAAATTGTCTAATTTTTCCCCCTTCCATAAGTCTCGCCTTACCTACAATCTTCCCAGTCGCATTATCGATCGCGTCAGCGAGAACCTCGCCGTCCTTTGTCTTCATCAGGGTTAAGGTGCCCTTTTTGAGGCCTTCTTGAATCTCGGGTTTGAAAACAACCTCGAGCGTTCTACCTGGAACGAGCAATGAAGCTTTTCCGGTGTCAAGGGCAAGCTGCCGAAACTGGGAGATGGTCTCCGAGTTAGTGGGAATCGACAATGCGTTGGCCGGAAAAGCGCTTAGCCCAACAACCGCAAGGTGGCCGTTTTCGAATACTACATCTAGGCCCGTTGACGCCTTTTGAGGTATCTTGCGCCGGTTGAAGAATACAAGGATTGCCCCTAAGGCTACCGAAAGCCCTGCCACTTCGATCAACAATACACTGTCTACATGCATTCTAGAATTCTCTTGGGGTAGCTGGATAGTCTTGGTTCAATAATCTAGGGCTGCCTCAGCCGCAGATTTTGCGTGCGGCTGGGAGGGCATTTATCGGTTGCTTGCAGAGGATCTTAATCCGATCTGCCATTTAGATTGAAGCGATCTATTATCGCACCTCCGTTGCCGCTGTAGATCGAGCGCACCATGACCTGCCACGACCCAGACAACGCTAGCCCGGGATGGAACCAGGTACGCTAGGCTCAGGGGCTGGTTTGGTAGCTGCGTTCGCCATAGTCAAACTGCGCTGTCGCCAACCGGCTCGATACCTTCTGCTCAGAAACGCTGCCACGTCACTAATAGGTTCATGATCCTCGATGGCGGTAATTCGCTTGGTACGCTCGGATTCTCAGGTGGTCGGAGGAAATTAGCTATTCCACGTCCCCAGCAGCTGGTGCTTCTGCCTCTGCATGCTCAGGTTTCAGAGGTCGAACCTGTAGAAGGATGTCTGGGCCACCACGTCCTTGACCTCATCACGTGGCTCGGCGAGGCGCTGTTCGAAGTCGACCTCCCTCTTGCGACCCTCCTCACGTGAGGGCTTTGGCTGCCATTGACCGGGCTCACCTCGCCGCTATTACTCCATCGTCCCAAAATCAATCCGCCTCCAAGGTCGAGCTCAAGATAATCCAAGCGAAGCCGTTAACTTGTAGCCGATCAGACGGTTGGATCCGTTGATGGCAGCTTTATACCAGTTAAAGGGGATGTGGACTCATGGTTTGGCAGCTTTTCGCGATGCCGCTACTCAACGTTATCGAGGGTATAGTCGACGCCTGTAGAGACTCGGTTAAGCCGAGGATAGGCAGTGTGGTCTATTGCGACCTGGCTTTTGGCTATATGGAACACAGCGGAATCTATGTTGGGGATAACAGAATCGTCCACCTGACCGGGGACGGGATCATCGAATTCACCACGCCTAAAGGTTTCTTAGACGGCGGAACAGGCGTCAGCATCTACGTTTCAGCACTAGATGAGGGCGCCGTAGGCAGCCAGCAGGTCGCGGATCGAGCTCTTGCTATGGTAGGCAAGGGTCGTAGCTATAACTTTCTACTCGATAATTGCCACCAGTTTACCTCTGGCTGCTTGACAGGTAACTTCGAGAACTCGCGCAATTTCCTGCGGATGGTCAAGGACGATTCGCGGAGAGTTTTAGGCTCGAACACTTGGCGCCATTGGGACATCAATCCGTTTAAGTGAACTGGGGGAGTATCAGGGATTAGCATCTGCAAGCGTCGTGTGCACACATACACATACTGACAGCTTCAGGCTAGAGACCAATGACCCCACATTGGTCATGGTGCGTAACCAGCGTGCCGGCAAAATGGGCTCCTAGATCGCCGTGAGTGCGCCACTTGGGTATCGATTCCTTAGGAGCCAGACACCATGAATGTGGGCGGCCGTGGAGACGCCCCGAAACCTCAGCCGATAACACCTAGCTTTACTCGGTCACCTGATTTTGGAATGACGCCAGTCGGTGTTCAGGCAGTGCTGTATGCCCGTACTACCAGCCCCCTTTATCTCTCACGCGGCTGACCAAATCAGCATTGGCCTCGTGCTGGCCATACTGAAGGGCCACCTCAGGAGTTGCTCCTCACCGCGATCTATGGCATCGCGACTAGCTCGTGTCACGGCGACTGAGTCCGCGAATAATAGGCACCCTGGCAGGGTTAGCATGCATGTGATCGGCCTACCCTTCGTGTCCATTGACCTGGAAGCCCCTCTGGATTAGCTGAAAGCATCAACGCACCAAGGATTGCGATATGCACTCACGTGAAGAGGACTGGCTTAGCCCATCTCAGCTGTGGGCCACCACTCGTGGCTTCAGAGGCACCACGCCTCCGGGGCGTTGAAGGCCGCAGTCCAGGGCGATATTCCGAAACACCTACTGGCATCAATACCGGCCCTACGTCAGTTTCGACATATCAGGTGAAGGTGGTAGCGGGCGCCCCATGATGCTCGCATAGATTTGTCCCCGTTGTTCCTCTGTAATGAATCCTCTAACTGGTGAATAGCGACGAAGTTCGTTAGCGTGTTCGCCATGACTCATCACGATATTGAACATCTCCTGAAATCCGCCGTTGAGTAGTGCGCGCCATTCCTCGCTCTGCGGTGATTCACCGTTCACTATTGCGATTCTGTCCAGGTTGGCTACTGCGCGATGTCCCAATTCGGGACTCTTAGCGAGCTCGGCTAGGTTGGCCTTCTGGTACTCGTATGTCAGCAGGTATCGTTTCGCATGCCACAGCTGTGTAGCAGCCTCACGAAAGACATGAAATCTCGCGTCCTTACCACTGGGGTCAAGGGCGAGCATGGTCTTGATGAGCAGCTCAGTGGCCTTGCGCTCTCCAATCATCACATACAGGTCACCGCCAGCGCAGATGGCGATCCTGTCTTTTCTGACCACAACGTCAGGCACGCCGCCATAGGCGCCGGATTTGCCTTCAGTGATGGGTGCCAAGGCCGTCATAACCTCTGGGAAGCTGGTAATCTGGATCGCGGCATGAAAGAGCTTTTCAAAATCTGGCAGCAGCATCTGATAATCCCCTGCAGATGAAACGGCGCAACGTGCCCAGGATCAGCCGTGCGCAGCCTCGAGCAAGCAAGCATGTTAGGCGGCCTGCCAGTGGGGAGCTTCGCGACTGGGCTCGCGGAGGTCACCCGGCCAACTCATAAATCCACGTAATGCACCTTCGCGAGCCCAAGGATACCGTACGCGTTGCGGATATTTTCGTCCGTTGGCTCCTTGTCCCGTAACCAGCGCACAGGTAGCCCTAGGTAACATGCCCATTGCGCCCCTTGTTTGAAAGCTAGCCATTTTCTGGTCTTGGCCATGACCTCTAGATATTGATTTACTAACAGATACTGTTTGGAGCCGGCGGAGTACCGTGCGTCTTTAAACGCTTTCACATAGTGGGGAGCGGCACCTTTGTAGTCTGCTGCGCGGTAGAGCACTACCCCGCGTATCCAGTGAAGCATCCATGGGAGGCGTTCGGCGACGTTAGCCTTATGCATACGTTCGCTTAGCCGATCGACGTCGGCCAAGGTTGTCTTAGGATTGTCCTTCGTCTGCAAGGCTTTTTCCATGTATTCATCGAACTGTGCTGGCTTGTCATCGAGCTTCCACCGCGTAATCACATCAAGCAAGACCCTCGCTGCGTATGTGCCGTATTTACGGTCGAGATAGGCAACAACCCTTGGATCGATGCCTCCATCGGGCGCTATATGATCGTATAAGACCGCCTTGGCAGTATCCCGCTTAGCGTTGAAAAAGGCCCAGAAGTCGGGAGCCATAAGAGTATTGAGAGACACCTTGCGTTTCAGCTCCTCCTCGGCTGAGAACGCCTCGAGTCGGCCACCTTCCGTCCTGACCTTGGAAAATTCTTGCTCAAAATTCGATACGTACTCATTGAGCTCCTCACGTATCCAGGTTGCATAGAGTCGTATCTGGGACACGATATCTTGAAGATAGTCGGCCCCATAGGCGTCCTGGATGTCCAGCGCGATACACGTAGCGATTCTTGCAATTGTTGCGGTGGTAATGATCTGAGATTGCAGCTCGGTAGGCACTGGTTGACCCGCGTCGGCTTGAGCCTGGAAGGACTGCTTCAAATTTTTGACCAGCGTCGGCAATGCTGGTGGGCGTTTGCTACCTCGCCTCCAGCTCCTGGCAGCACGCTCGTTGCGTTGTAACTGACCGATTGGGTCTTCGATGCCGATGGGGTGATGAAACGTTGCGAGCGTTTGCCCGCAACAGGCATAGGCCCAATCAAGCACGCGGTCGAAAGGCATTTGGAAGCCTGTCTCTGAAAGCTCCGGTAGGTACCAAAACAAATCTGGAGGCTGTGGACGGTTTTCAAAATAGCCAAATCCTTTCAACCATGCCCACGCAACCGATCGCACCCCCACGTCTACAGCGTAGGTCGTGAGGTAATAGCGAGCCGTCTCCAGCTTCGTCATGTAGGTACCGTACAGCTTGATCATTTCGCTATAGGAGTCAAAAAGATCATTAAGTAAATCGTTAATTTGGCGCCCCCTTAATGGGCATTGAATGTAACGGGAGAGCGCTTTGGAATGTAGCCGAGTGATCTCCTCGAATACTTTTTGTAAATGGCACTCTTCCGCCGCAAGGCGCTCCATACTTTTCTGATAGGACTTGGCGTCTCCCTCATCGAATTCCGTGTCGTCTTCTCGATCGCGGGCCTTACGAGCCATCACGCCTGACGCGGTCACTATGTATCTCACCACCTCGCCAAGCGTGGGGGACGTGAATACTTTGTCCATGAATCGTTCCTCGAAGGCCCTCGATGCTTACTGCTGGTTGGGGTTGAGTTGCTTGCCACGATTCCCGTGTACGTGAGCATTGGTCGGATTGGTACCGCTCGTGCCACCGTTGTTATTCAGCGCATCGGCGCGATCATTCTGCCGCACACGGTCTTGAGTGGGACGGTTGGGGGATTGCTTCTGGCTCATTTGGATTCGCTCCTGAGGGTTGGAGCGCTCATGCTAAAAAAACCGGTTTTGCACCGCTACGTCGAAAATGGCGACACGTTTTTTAGGTAGCTAGAGAAGCCCTTCGCAGCCGGCATTTTTACCACCTGAGGAGGGCCTACAAGGTCTATTTCTCATCGGGTGTTTCGGGCAGCCGGAGCTACTGGCTTAGGGCGGAAAGTCGCTGGAAGGCCACTGACGGGATGTGTCAGCTTCGCTATCATGAGGCCATCTATTCCGTTTCTACGGAGCGGGTTAATGGGCGAATGTACGCCGCGTTCTTGATAGGATTTCTTGATGACGGATCAAAAAAAGGCTGGCCAGCTGTCGAGCCATGCCGAGAAAGCGCTTGCTGAGACTCGTGCGCGCCTCTGGGCGAGCGAGCCCGCTGAAGCAAAGCCGGAAGTGCCAGAAAAGAAACGGGGCCGCAAAGCCACCACTAGCGTTACCACCAGCACGCTACAAGACCTAGAAAAGACCCTGTGGGCCACCGCCGATAAGCTGCGGGCCAACATGGACGCCGCCGAGTACAAGCACATCGTCCTCGGCTTGATCTTCCTCAAGTACATCTCTGACAGCTTTGCCGGCCGCCGTGCCGAGCTGGAGCGCCGCTTTGCCGACGCCACAGATGATTACTACCTGGGCAGCGACGATCCCGAATACCTAGCAGGGGAACTGGAAGAGCGCGACTATTACAAAGAAGTTAACGTGTTCTGGGTACCGGAAGCGGCCCGCTGGGAATCGCTGCGCGCCGCCGCCAAGCAGGTCGACATCGGCAAGCGCATCGACGAGGCCCTGGCCGCCATCGAAGCGGAAAACTCTTCGCTGAAGAACATCCTCGACAAGCGCTATGCTCGCGCCCAGTTGCCGGATGGCAAGCTCGGCGAGTTGGTCGACCTGATCTCGACCATTGGGTTTGGTGGCGACGCCAACGTCGCCCGTGACTTGCTCGGCCAAGTGTACGAATACTTCCTCGGCCAGTTCGCCAGTGCCGAGGGTAAAAAAGGCGGACAGTTCTATACGCCGGCCAGCATCGTCAAAACCCTAGTCGCAGTGCTCAACCCACACCACGGCAAAGTCTACGATCCTTGCTGCGGTTCTGGCGGCATGTTTGTGCAGTCGGAAAAATTCATCGAAGCCCATGGCGGCAAACTTGGTGACGTCTCCATCTATGGTCAGGAATCCAACCCTACCACCTGGCGCCTGGCGGCTATGAACCTGGCCATCCGGGGCATTGATTTTAACTTGGGCAAGGAGCCGGCTGACAGCTTTCTGCGTAATCAGCATAGCGATTTACGAGCTGATTTTGTGCTGGCCAACCCTCCGTTCAATGTAAGTGACTGGTGGCACGGCAGCCTCGAAGGTGATCCGCGCTGGGTGTATGGCACGCCGCCGCATGGCAACGCTAACTATGCTTGGCTGCAACACATGCTGTTCCACCTCAAGTCCAGTGGTCGTGCCGGAATTGTCCTGGCGAACGGCTCAATGAGTTCCAGTCAGAACACTGAAGGGGACATCCGCAAGGCCATGGTCGAAGCGGATATCGTCGAAGTAATGGTCGCCTTGCCGGGTCAGCTATTTTTCAACACGCAGATTCCTGCCTGCCTGTGGTTTTTGGCCAAGCAGAAAGTTGCCCGTCCTCGCGAGGTGCTGTTTATAGACGCGCGCAAGCAGGGCACCAGCGTTAGCCGGGCACAGATCGAGCTGCTCGATAGCGAGATCGAACGTATTGCTCAGACTGTGGCAAATTGGCGCGGGGTACCGCTGGATGTCGGTGGCGAGATCGCCGAATACTCCGACATTCCAGGCTTCTGCCGCAGCGTGCCGCTCGCGGAAATCGCCGGACATGGCCACGTGTTGACCCCAGGCCGATATGTCGGAGCGGAGTCCTTCGAGGACAACGATGAAGCCTTCGCCGATAAGATGCAAAACCTCACGGCGCTGTTTGGTGAGCAGATGGCTAAAGGCTCAGAGCTCGATCAGTTGATCCGGCAGAAGCTCGGAGGGCTGGGTTATGAGTTCTGATTGGGTTTTTCATCGATTAGAAAGTGTTGTCAGCCTTAAAACAGGAAAGCTGGATTCAAATGCTGCCGAAAAGGGAGGGATCTATCCGTTCTTCACGTGCTCCCCTACGACATCAGAGATAAACACGTTTGCATTTGATACTGAGGCCGTGATTCTTGCTGGGAATAACGCAAGCGGCGTCTTCTCAACTAAGTATTACAGCGGAAAATTCAACGCCTATCAACGCACTTACGTTATCGAGCCGCTCGATCCAGAACTGGTCAGCTGTAAGTATATGTATTATGTGATTTCTGACTTGGTTGGGCATCTGAAGGAGCTTTCAGTAGGCACGGCGACAAAATTTCTGACCAAGACAATTCTTAACGAGCTTCCAATTCCTCTTCCGCCCAAAAGTAAGCAGGATGAAATCGCTGAACTCCTATCAGCCCTCGACGACCGCATCACCCAGCTACGCGAAACCAATACCACCTTGGAAGCCATCGCCCAAGCGCTGTTCAAATCCTGGTTTGTTGATTTTGATCCAGTGCGCGCCAAGGCTGAAGGCCTTAATCCGAAAGGCATGGATGCGGCTATTGCAGCGCTATTTCCGGAGAGTTTTGAAGAGTCAGAACTAGGGTTGATACCGAAGGGGTGGAGCGTTGCTTGTGTGGCTGACATTGCAGTTCAGAAAAAGGGTTCGGTGAACCCTCTGGTATCACCGAATAAATGGTTCGAGCACTACAGTTTGCCCGCCTTTGATAACGGTCAGTCCCCAGTGATTGAGCGCGGCGAGTTAATCAAGAGCAACAAGACACCTCTGCCAGAGGAAGTTGTACTGCTATCGAAATTAAACCCCCATATCCCGAGGGTCTGGCTGCCAGTTAAGCATGGACAAAATGCGGTTTGCTCAACTGAATTCCTCGCCTATTCACCCAAGGCTAGCTGCAGTAAAGAGCTGATTTACTGCTTTTTTAGCTCGGGTGAGTTTCAGCAGCAATTGTGTCAATTGGTTACGGGAACATCCAATAGCCACCAGCGAGTCAAGCCCGATCAAGTATTAAAGCTTCGCTTGGCAATTGCAGATGATTCCTTGTCTATTGCCTTTGCAGATATTGCATCTCCCATTTTTGAGCGGGTCTATGCAAACCGTCTGAAAGCCGAAACCCTCTCCCAGCTCCGTGACACCCTACTCCCGCGCCTGATTTCCGGCCAGCTGTGCCTGCCCGAAGCAGATGTTGCCATCGAAGATATGTTGCCGGAGGCGGTCTGACGTGGCTCTAAATCTGCGCTATGTGTCATCGAGCGCTTGCAGAGCCTGCGCGATAGCCCAATACGCGCCTCCGGGTCGACAAACCCATCGGCGTCTCCGAATACTAGGTGTTGCTCGACTTGGCCGATACCTTGCGCTCAATCCGCCGAACATTGCCGAGCTCGAGGCGGAGCTGGCGGAGAACTTGACACAGGAAGTGAAGCAGAATGACCGAAGACCAATTGGAACAGGAAACCCTCGGCTGGCTGGCAGAGGTTGGCTACAACCTATACGGCCCAACTATCGCCTATGACGGCGAGAGCCCAGAACGTGATCACTACCGTCAGGTAGTGTTGATCGAGCGGATGCGCAGCGCTATGGCCAAGCTCAATCCGAAGGTGCCAGTGACCGCGCGCGAGGATGCGCTCAAGCAGGTACTCGAACTTGGCCTACCTGTTCAGCTATCGGCCAATCGCCTGTTCCATCGCCTGTTGGTCAGTGGTGTCCCCGTGCAGTACCAGAAAGACGGTGAAACGCGTGGTGATTTTGTCCGCCTGATTGACTGGGTCGAGGTAAAGGCCAACGATTGGCTGGCCATCAATCAGTTCAGCATTCAGGGGCCAAAGCATACGCGGCGTCCGGACATCATCCTCTTCGTCAACGGCCTGCCGTTGGTGCTGCTGGAGCTGAAGAATCCAGCGGATATTAAGGCTGACCTGGGCAAAGCCTTCGACCAGATCCAGACCTACAAGGAGCAGATACCGGATCTGTTTCAATACAACGAGATCCTGGTGATCGCGGATGGCAGTGAAGCGCGCATGGGCTCGTTGTCGGCTGATGCCGAACGCTTCATGAATTGGCGCACCATTGATGGCCAGGATCTCGACCCGCTGGGTCAGTTCAACGAACTAGAGACTCTGGTGCGTGGTGCCTTAGCTCCGAACATGCTACTCGATTACCTGCGCTACTTCGTGCTATTCGAGGATGACGGTCGCCTGGTGAAGAAGATTGCCGGCTATCACCAGTTTCACGCCGTGCGCGCAGCCATCCAGCAGGTGGTCAGCGCATCGCGTCCCGGCGGCACGCATAAAGGTGGGGTGGTCTGGCATACCCAAGGCTCTGGCAAGAGCATTACCATGACCTGTTTTGCCGCCCGGGTCATGCAAGAAGCGGCAATGGAAAACCCGACCATTGTGGTTATCACTGACCGCAACGACCTGGATGGTCAGTTGTTCGGTGTGTTCTCGCTGTCCCAGGATCTGCTGCGTGAACAACCCGTTCAGGTGGAATCACGCGGTGATTTACGCAGCAAACTGGCCAATCGGCCCAGTGGCGGCATCGTCTTCGCCACCATCCAGAAATTCATGCCTGGTGTGGATGAAGACACTTTTCCAGTGCTGTCCGACCGCTCAAACATCGTGGTCATTGCCGACGAAGCGCACCGCACCCAGTATGGCTTTGGCGCCGAATTGAAGGCCTCCGAGGGCGCCCAGTCCGGCGAGAGCCAAACCCGTTACCAAGTGGGCTATGCCCAGCATCTGCGCGATGCTCTACCGAACGCCACCTTTGTGGCGTTTACCGGCACCCCGGTGTCTAGCGAAGACCGTGATACCCGTTCGGTGTTCGGTGAATACATTCATGTCTATGACATGCAGCAGGCGACTGAAGATGGCGCGACCGTCGCCATTTATTATGAGTCGCGCTTGGCCAAACTGTCGTTGAAGGACAATGAGCTTCCCGCGATAGACGATCAGGTCGATGAACTGGCCGAAGACGAGGAGGACGACCAGCAGTCTCGAATAAAAAGTCGATGGGCCGCCTTGGAAAAAGTGGTCGGTGCAGAGCCACGTGTTCATAGTGTCGCCGCTGACCTGGTGAAACATTTTGAAGAGCGTAACCAGGGCATGGTGAGCGTGGGCCAGATGCCCGGCAAAGCCATGGTTGTGGCCATGAGCCGAGAGATCTGTGTTCACCTTTACAATGAGATTGTCGCCCTACGACCAGAATGGCACGACGATGATCCCGAGAAAGGCGCAATCAAAGTCATCATGACCGGCAGCGCCTCAGATAAGGCCTTGCTGCGTCCTCACATCTATTCCGGGCAGGTCAAGAAGCGTCTGGAAAAGCGCTTCAAAGATCCGCTCGATCCGCTCAAGCTGGTGATCGTTCGTGACATGTGGCTGACCGGGTTCGATGCTCCCTGTGTACACACCCTATACGTGGACAAGCCCATGAAGGGGCATAACCTGATGCAGGCCATTGCTCGGGTCAACCGCGTATTCAAGGACAAGCAGGGCGGCCTGGTGGTGGACTACATCGGCATAGCCAATGAGCTAAAAGCCGCGCTCAAGGAATACACCGGCAGCAAGGGCAAAGGCCGACCCACCGTAGACGCTCATGAGGCCTATTCGGTACTGGAGGAAAAACTCGACGTCCTGCGCAGCCTGTTGCATGGCTTCGACTGCAGCGATTTCCTCACCGGCGGACACAAGTTGCTAGCCGGGGCTGCCAACCATATCTTGGGCTTGGAAGATGGCAAGAAGCGTTTTGCTGATAACGCGCTGGCCATGAGCAAGGCATTCACCCTGTGCTGTACGCTGGATGAAGCCAAGGCCGTTCGCGAGGAGGTGGCGTTTTTCCAGGCCATCAAGGTGATCCTGATCAAGCGTGAAGTCAGTCAGCAGAAAAAGACCGACGAAGAGCGCGAGTTGGCCATCCGCCAGATCATTGGTAACGCCGTGGTCTCCGGCGAGGTGGTGGACATCTTTGAAGCAGTAGGCCTGGACAAGCCCAACATTGGCCTGCTCGACGACGCGTTTCTCGCTGAGGTACGCAACCTGCCCGAGAAGAACTTGGCGGTCGAGTTGCTGGAGCGTTTGCTCGAAGGTGAGATCAAAAGCCGGTATAGCTCCAACCTTGCGCAGGAAAAGAAGTTTTCCGAGCTACTTGCCAACGTTATTAAACGCTATCAGAACCGCTCCATCGAAACGGCTCAAGTCATCGAAGAGTTGATCGAGATGGCGAAGAAGTTCGCAGCCGCCAGCAAGCGGGGTGATGCGTTGGGACTCAACGATGACGAGCTTGCGTTCTACGATGCATTGGCCAATAACGAAGCTTCTGTACGCGAGCTGGGCGATGAGATCCTGGCCAAAATTGCCCATGAGCTGACTGCCAGCTTAAGGGCTAACGTCAGTGTCGACTGGAGTAGCCGGGAAAGCGTGCGGGCCAAGCTCCGAATATTGGTGCGTCGGATCCTGCGCAAGTATAAATATCCCCCAGATCAGGCCGAAGAAGCCGCACAGCTAGTGCTTAACCAGGCAGAGACGCTTTGTGAGACGTGGCTATAAATGATGGCGGTAGGTAGCACGTTAGCCAAGGTGATCAACAGCCCAAGGTACCAAGCGCTTTCCGCTACCATCCCCCGTTAAATGAATGTGTTGGCTTTCCACAGAGCGAGTAGACATGCAACAGCGAGTCTCAGAATTGGCTTACAGCGGTGATTGGAATGGCCTGTTATCCATACTTGAAGTGAGGCCTGAACTGGTAAATATTTCAAAACAACCGAACGGCTATACACCCCTCCACCAAGCGGCATGGCATGGCGCTCCATCGCCGGTCATACACAGGCTGTTAGTATTAGGGGCTGACCCATCAATCACGACGGCGAGTAAATTTCAAACACCGCAGGAAATCTCGCTTGAAAAGCACCCGACGCGCTTGGATTTGGATTACCTACTAAGCGTTCCAAAGCCATCTCTGTCGAGGGTAGTGAGAAAGGTTGTCAGCGATACCACAAGCCTGTTCGGGGCCTACGATGGAAATCAATTTGTCTACAATAGGATCGTAGAGTCGCTCGTGGTTGAACCGCGTTTTGCCTCTGTTCGTGACCTACATGAGCGGTTTGACCTACTTGTCGCCGCTATCAGCGGGTTATGTGCATCGGGCGCCACGGAACGTGAGTTTGATCTTTCGGAATACTTTTGCCTGCAGACAGACAGTGTATTTTGGGAGCGGACGCTGGTACCTCTCGTCCATGACGCTTTGCGTCGCCAGGCGACCTACCCGCTGGAGCGCGTCTGGGCCAGCGTAGCGGATCTGTTCGATCCGGCGCCCCGACAGTGGGGGTTACGGGGTGATCTGTTTCTTTGGATCGAGCTGCGCCAAGCGCTCTGCCATGTCCCTATACCGGCACAGGAGGGCGCCCTGGAGCAGGTGATACGCTGCGCTTATGAGGCGCTGGTTGGTCGACCGATAGATAGTAGCGCCGAGGTATATGTACCCCGTTTGGCAAGGGGCGGTATGAGCAGCGGAATGGTATCGCCTGAGTTTTGGAGCCGCTCCTTCATCCCCATGCTTGAGCAAAGGGCATCATGGTTGAATGTGGCGTGGGGCTAGGGGGGCTCACCACTCGCCCGGATGGATGAAATGTACGGCGCGTCCAAGCCACACTGCGAGTAGCTCCTTGCGGGCCCGCATGGAGGTGGCTGTGCATACCATCAGACCTCATTTCTCAGGATTTCCAGCCAACCAGCTAACCCAGCTTGGCTCAGCGTGCTCAAAGTGAGACGCTCCCCATAGCTGATAGCTCTATAGACGAAGTTGATTTCAGCGTCATCAAATTTCCTATGGGGGCAGTGTCTAAGCCTGCTGTCGGCGACCATCGGATATCAATAGAGGGAAGGCTGTGGTGGATTTGCGGGATGGTGATCAGCTTAAAGCGGCGTGCAGCAGATTGGGCAGTGCGTTGACACTTGCGGGTAATCAGAGTTGGATCTCGGAGATACTGAGGTGGCTAGAGATCGTTCGGGACGTTTCTCATACCGAGTTTATGACTGAGCAGTTCCAAGTTTCACTGTGGAATACTGAAGCCGTAAGCGCCACGGGAATGGGCAGCGTTGATATCTCGAATGTCGCTAAAAGCCAATCAGTGGCCGAGCAGCTATGGATGCTCAAGGTCAGCTACGCAGCTACAGGTGACCCGCTCGAAAAAGAGTCACTGATATCTCACGCTTGGAATACCTTGAAGCCTGAGGTTGCCAGCTTGGCCAAGCGCATGCCAAAGCTGAAGATGTATCGTCTGTTCGCATTGCTTTGCCCGGGTGCATTCACGACCATCGCTCACTTTCGAAAGCTACGCGAACTCGCGACTGTAATGGGTATCTCGTCAAAGGGAGAGGCCGGACACCGGGTGCACAAACGTGTTCTGGAACGCCTCGACGAAGTTCTTGGCCGCGTGGATATGCCACTCTCCAAAGAGGGGGCCACACGGCTTACGTTACCTTGGCTGCTGTATGTGAATCATGTCCAGAACGCGGAAGCCGAGGCCACCGAGATCTCTGATCCGGTTACCGGCAAGGAGGTGCTGAATCCGCTGCCACCCGAGCGCAGGCGTCGAGGCATGTTAGCGATAAGGGGTGGTGTATCCACTATCCAGGCCATGATTGAATTCGCCGTCGAGGGATGTACCCGCGAAGACTTTTTGCAGCACCTTCAGTCCGTAAGCCCCATTGCCAAAAAGAGCACGTTGGCCACTCAATTGAACGCCCTGATTGCTGAATGGGGCGCGCTGAAGGCTCATGGCAATGAATTGATTTTGACGCCCAGAGGTGAGGCATTTCTGGAGTCAGGGGATGTAGATGAAGTCGTAGACTGGATGATGACTAGGATTCTGGGCTTCGATAATCTGCTCTACGCGCTTTCCGGTTCGTCTATGGCCAATCGGGATGCAATCCTCCTGCTTCGAGAAGTCAATCCGGGCTGGACGAAGGACTTTGCGCCATCCAGTCTGATCTGGTGGCTGCGTTCTCTGCAGTTAGTGGGCCTCACTGATAAGACGCTTAGCCTCACCGAAAGGGGAGCTCGCTGGGTTGCCCAGATTCACTGGGAGCCCAAGGGATTACCTGCTGCTGATCGTGCAGGATCGCCTGATGCGCGGGAGCCAGCTACAGCGGCTGAATCTGTCTCAGTCGACAGGCCATCGGTCAAGAATATCATTGAGGGCTTCGATCCTGAGTACCAGTTTCCTAGGGCGCTGATTGCGCAATTGGATGCCGGTTTATGGAGCCATACCCGTCGTCATTTTGCAGTTTTGACTGGCCTCAGCGGTGCGGGTAAAACCCAGCTCGCTCGAGGTTATGCCTTAAGTATGTGGCAGGGAGAGGCGGTGCCAGGGGATGGACTTCTTATCGTTCCCGTACAACCAGGGTGGCATGACTACTCAAGCCTTCTAGGTTATGTGAATCCGCTCGACACAGACTCTTATGTCCGAACGGGAGTATTAGATTTCCTGCTTCAGGCAAGCAGTGATCCTTCGAAGCCCTACATACTTGTCCTAGATGAGATGAACCTTTCACATCCTGAACAATACCTAGCCCCACTGCTCTCCGCGATGGAGACCGGTGAGTCCATTGAACTCCATGGTCAGACAGAAGACCTGAATGGGGTTCCTAACAGCATCCCGTACCCAGATAACCTGGTGATTATCGGGACAGTGAACATGGATGAGACCACCCATGGCCTTAGCGATAAGGTGCTGGATAGGGCGACGGTTATCGAATTTTGGGATATCGATGTCAACGCGTTTCCAGGCTGGGATAAAAGTGCGCTTGCCCAAGCTCAGGTGGACGCGATTCGAGGTTTGATGGGACAGCTGATGGACGTACTACGCCCGCTTCGATTGCATTTCGGATGGCGAACGCTACAGGACATTCTCGGTTACGTTCAACAGACCCAGATCGGTGAAATCATTGAATTTGAAGAGGCCTTGGATCACGCGGTTTACTCCAGGATACTGCCGAAGCTTCGGGGGGAAGATAGCCCCCGGATACAGAAAATGTTCAGCCTTTTGAAGGCGACGTTGAAGAACCAAAATCTCGAGCACTCCCTTGCCAAAGTCGAGGAAATGGCAGAGGAACTAAGCCATACGGGATCCACCCGGTTTTGGCGGTGACCATGGCCACAATCAGCTGTGTCTGTAGTGAGGGTACTCTTTTCGACGTCACGCCAGACACCCTCACTGCCGGCTTCTCTGAACTGTCCACCTATCACTTCATTGCCCAAAAAGAGTGGGCTTTGTATGTCGATGATGTTCGGCTTGAGACCGTGACCTGGCAGGGCGAAACGGCATGGAGATGGAAACCCGGATTCTTCGCCGGGGAGGTAATGGCCGAGCTGCTCAATGAGCACCAAGAGCGTATCGGGATCTATCGTCTAGACGTCTCGCCGGATTCGAAAAAATTAGGGAGTGATACATTTGCGTCAATGGTGAATGAGATCCTTGATTTCGACCCGGCGCTGTTATTCGGTTCTGAAGCCGCGCAAGTGTCTATCGGTGCCGAAGGCGCTATTACGAGTCCCCACCTTCAGTATTCCCGCTTGCGCAGGTATGGAGATGGGTTCGTCGCGGGGCTGCAGCAAATTATTAAAAAGCCACTGACCACGCTCCAGCGCGAGAGGGCTCTCGTCAGCGCGCAGGCCATCAAGCGAATGGACGCAACTACGATCCGCAAGGGCTTTAGCAGCCCCGGTGGCCGAGCTTTGCTGCACCCTGACCTGTCCGAGAAGCCGGCACTCAATACCATTCGATTTGATGTGCCATCTGCATACGAAGAGTCGGACAACGCTGCCAATCAGGCTGTCGGTCTCATTTTGTCCGAGGTCATGCGGCGATGTAAAAAGGTGAGTGTGGCCTTGAGTGTATTGGCCGAGCGGGAAGACCTCAGTGATACTCGATCTCCATTGGCCCCAAGGCTGAATCGGCGTCTGCATTACCTGCGTTCACTCGTGATCAGGCTGGAGCGGGTTAACAATCAGATGCCTTTTCGAGGTATATCGGCACGCAGGCTATCGGCGGCTGGCCTGAACGCCATTTCATCTCACCCGGCCTATTCGCGAGCCTACCGTTTCGGTTGGTTCATCCTACGGCCCGGCGTGCTTGGACAGCTGGATGGCGAGTCTTTATGGATTAGCCCGACCTGGGAGATATACGAAAGATGGTGCTACGCAATGGTTGTTCAGCAGCTTCAAAAGCTATTCCCTGACTTCGATTGGATACGGCGGCCCAGTGCGAAGGTCGACAGAATACTGTGGCGCGGAAAGAAAGGTGAGCTTTCACTTGATGTCTGGCTGCAAGCGCCTTGCCCCGCTGTCGATAAAACACCGTACAAAGGATTTCAGAGCCTTTCGCGGCGGCGCATCCCCGATATCGTAATCACCATGAATTCGCCTGCTGGGCATCGTTTCGTTGTACTTGATGCCAAGTACCGGAGTAGCCGCTTCGGAGTCCTGGATGCCATGGAGTCAGCCCACCTGTACCATGACTCCCTACGCTGGAATGGTCGGAGACCAGATGCCGTTTTCTTGGTGGTGCCTAAAGGAGGCGCAGTCCCAGTTCTTGAAGATCAAAATTTCCAAGAAGCTAACGGTATAGGCGTGGCAGTCTTAGGTAGTCGTGAGGATTCCTCAAGGCTCGGTCATCGACTGGCAGACTTGCTGAGAGCTGAGGGCCCCGGCGGATTAAACCTGAGTTGAGGTAGATTACGATTTGATCGGGAGCTTCATTTCGCCAGTGGGAGCGAGCAGGATCAGAAGCGAAGTGTACGGCATGCGCAACCACGAAGAAGACTGGATCCAGCCTTTGGTAGGACGCACCGTTCGCGACGCGGGCTACCTCTCCATCCTGCTACCGACAGGCCCGTAACTTAGGCGCGATCAAACCGGAGGCGCCGGCGTTGGAATGTCCTCGATGGTTTGTCGACTTTGAAGCATCCGGGATCGCTCCCGACAGTTACCCAACGGAAATCGCCGTGGTGTCCATCTATGGTGAATTCCATGTGTTAATCCGTCCCGTGTATTACTGGATGCACTGACCGTCCGACGCTTAGGATATGCATCGCATCTCTAGAGATTCCTTGCTCGCGGATGAGGTTGAGCCGAAGGCCATCGCAGCCGAGTTAAACATCAGATTCGCCGACGCTAAGCTCTGCTCTGATTCACCGCAAGACGGCCTTTGGCTGGACACGCTTTACGAAGCTGCGGGCATAGAGCCGTCGTTCGAATTGCTGCGTCTAGAAAGTTTTGTAGGCCCACAAGCGGCAAGTGAGATCTATAGGCGCCTTCCGGAAAGACGAGAACATAGAGCGACTGCCGATACCCGGGCCCTCATGCTGTCCACTCTGGAATACCTCGGCACGGAGAGGTCATAGCGACGGATTCACCGCCTCCTCGATAGACGCGCCGCCGCCTCTGTCTCCTCTCCCTACCAGTCGCACGCCATAATCTGAAGCTACTCAGCCCAGAGCTAACCCTCAATCTCGACGCCGATTTCCGCTTCGTCTCCAAAGCCTATGGGCTACCGGGGCGCTCACAATCAGCAGCTAGGAGCACCCGGCTCGCTCGACCGTTGGTCTTCGCTGCGTGCATTTGCTTGGCAATGCCGAAGTCGGTGGTCAACCGCTGAGGCTCGAAGGGTGCCCGATTGCTCGGGTGCCCTTGATCGTCTGGTGCGCAGCGGGAGAGTAAGCTTAGATCGGGACAACGATTCGACTGCGGGCCACGCAAACGTTTTCCTTGACGGCAAAACACTCCACGTAGTGATCCCCCTGGAAGCTTGATCGCTCGGTGATCTGATGCGGCCCGCTGTCCATCCGAATGTCTCCACGGATCATGTTTCGCTCAATTGCTTGAGGGCCTACGTTCTTTACCTTCCAATAGATCTTATAGGGCGGCGGCACGTCAATCTCGGCTACCCAGAAGGTCAGCTCGCGCTCCTTCGGAATTTTGTAGCGGATGACCCTCGACATCAGATTGCGCAGTTGATCCCCTTCGTTTTTGACGCTGCAGTCGATGCGCAGGTTGTACTGGATATCCAGGCTGAATTTCTGGCCAATGAACTGCTCCATGTTCTTGACCCGGCCTTCGTTGATGGCTTGCTGTTTCGCTTCTTCCATGTACTCAGGGAAATGTTCACCAAAGACCGTGCTCCAACGTTCGTGGGCAACGTCAGCATCGTCCAGAGCCTCCTGCAGTCGACGCAGAGCTTTCTTGGCTTTTGGATGAAAGTGCCCCGACTTTGTGACGATCGAACCGCTCCCCGGCGCTCGCCACTGTTCCTTGTCCTCATCGATATCCACCATAAACGCAAAGAAGTCCCGCGCCATCTCACCGTACATGGAGTACGACTCCTCGTCGTAGTCTGTCGTGCCTTTGAGGAACTGGTAGCACAGGGTGTCGATGAGCATCCCTTTCAGCGGGACGCCGTGGTCATTCTTCCAGGCGCGAACCATTTTGCAGAGGCGCTTGAGGTTGTGGTTCTTGTCTTGGTTAAGGCTGTTGATCTCATCGATCTCTGCGACCGGATTGCAGGTTCTCCAACTGCCGCCATCGTTGGCATCTGGATAGGTGTAGCTGCCATCATCGTGCTGGAACACTGGTAAGACTTCGACGATGTAGTCCGTGAAGTCGACCGACACTACCTGCTGCTGAGCGCGGACGGTATGGTTGGGAAACCGCTCTTTGAGGGCCAGGCGGATCTCGCCAAGCAGCGAGGACTGCTTATTGTTCTCGTACTTTTGAAACCGGTCATACACCGACCACGGCAGAACAAACGCCATGTCCAAGTCGCTGATGCCATGGACTGCCGTATGGCGCCCGTACGACCCGACCTGGCGACAGTGCTGGCTAGTAGAGTCGCTGCCGTAATATTTCCCGTTGAGCTTCTCCGTGATCTGGCGATAGCTCTTGGAGATCGCATCAGCGTTCCTGACCGCCAGATTCTTCCGAAACTGTTCAAACAGCTCTTTACTCATGGGTACAAATCCTTTGCAGGGCATTCACGATTTCAGGGTGGGAGCCGATATACGAAACCGCGCCCATGGCAGCCAAAACTGCGAGAATAAAAACATAGAAAGAGAACGGGACTTTGTCCCTCCACAGGGAAAACCTCCTAGACTCGGTGATCCAGTCGATCTGCTGTTCCCAGAAGAATTTCTTGTGCGCGAGCCACCCAGAAAACAGGATGTGCTTGTTTAGGCACGCACTCCGGAACGCCTCGGTAATGAGGTCATACTCCTGCTGGTGAGCAGGCGTGAACCCAGTGGCTGCTTTGCATTGGGCATGTAGCACCTTCAACCTATCAAACAGAGCGGTCAGCGCACTACCCGCCTGGTAATACTGTCCCTTCGTCTCTGAGTAGAGCGTGATGTAAAGGCTGCAGATGCCGACCACTGTGATAAGGGCTGATACGTTTTTGGCGGCCAAAACATCGATGTAGAGGGAGAGGACGCCAGTGATGAGTGAGACCATGCCGATCCACCCAGGCGCTTTCTCAACGATGTCGAAAGTCGAAAAGTGAAGCTTGGCGGCATACCCAACGTCGTACGCCTTTTCCGCAATCATTCGCAGCGCTACCTGCTGATCCATGTGAACCTCTGAGCTCAATCCTTGTGGCTGCTCAACTGCAGTGCCAATGAGCCATGAGGTCACGTGGTCGTCTGACAAGCCGGCATTTACCTCTCGCCCGCAGCATGTTCCCGCCACTGCGGTAGAAGGCTTTGTGGACGTTATCATAAGCCGAATCGGCCAGCGATGGCCAAGCGCTAGTAAGGCATTCAGGTGCCTGAACCCGGGCACCCTTCCTCAAGCCACCAGGCGATTGTTGAGACGCTCAAGCAGATTTTACTTGTATGGGTGGTGCACGTCCGTCAGCCCGCCAGCGACTGCACCGTCGCCGGCATCGATCGCTTCAGCATTGGCTTCATGCTCGTTCCAGATCGCCTCGCGCTACTCAGACGACTGCAGAACGGCACCCATCGCACGGCGCAGGTGTAGCCAGTAAACCTAAGCGCTCTGGGCAATCAGCGGGTCGCTGGAGGCATCGTAGAACGCGGCATGGAACGCCACGGCCGCGTCGGCCATCTCCTTGATGTTCCTGCTCTGTGAAGCCTTGCGGCCCCGTTTGATCACCGCAGGATCGACCTGCAATTTATGCTCGGAAGCCATCTTCGCGGCGAGGTTGTCCAGCGTGCCACGGATCAGATAGAGGTAGCTGATGTCATCGGTGGTCAGTGGGGCGACCAATACACCTCTGTCTGGTGCTTCCTGGATCAGTCCGTCTTTCTTCAGCAGGCGCAATGCCTGAAAAACCGGCGAGCGAGAGTTCGGCGATCTCTTCTTGAGTGATGTTCCTGCCAAGAGCCAGGGAGCCGTCACTGATGAGGCCTGTGATGGGGCGGGGATTCACCAACTTGTATCGGAGGGAGTCCAACGATCCGCTCTCGTTGCAGGTGTGCGCAATATAGGCATCATGGCCTTCGGAGGCGCTGTCAGGGCGATGTGTTCGCTGGGCGGTTACCGACAAATATCGACAAGCTTAACTATGGAAAGCGTGCCGGCACCATGACCGGCGCCGTGGCCGGCGGGATAGGAGGCTATGCCGGAGCTACGAGCGGTGCCGCAGCGGGCGGAGAAGCAGGTGCAATGCTGGGCTCGTCGCAGGCCCAGTTGGAGCGGTACTGGGTGCAACAGTAGGCGCGGTTGCCGGCGGCATTCTTGGCGCACTCCTTGGAAGTGCAGCGGGAGGGACGGGAGGCTCCAAGGCCGGGGAAATGGTGGACGAGCATATCCTTGATAATTATAAGTGCCTGAATGCTAGCTGCGGTCATAAATTCAGCATTTAGATCTTTCTCCCTAGCGGATTCTCTTAAATATATAGCGTCTTTGCGCACTGTTTTGTGGGTCAGACGCTAATATTTTATCGAGTCTCAATCTTCGATCTGAGTTCTGTCATCGTTACGAGCTGACTATTCTCAAGGGGATAGTATTGGTCGCAAATTGGATCAGCCAAGACATACTCGTTCGTTCTTGGTCGAACCATTATGTTGTCTAACTTGATATCCGCCATCGCCTGGCAATCTATAGCGAACGTTGCCATTCGAGCTAGTGTCGTGAGTAGCCCACTTAGCTCTCCATGCGCCATTGCTAAATCGCTACATCGGCGGCCAAACTCCTCGAGTTGTTCTCCCTCAAGTTGAGGCTCGCCTTCGGTGAGCTCGTCAAGCAGCGCCGCTAGCGTTTTAGCAGACGCAGACTGCGGATTGACATCCTTAAGCCATTCGACCTCTGCCAGCCAATAGTGCTCCCCCTCATCCTCGTCCGATGGAGCAACCGGGCCGAAATCTCTGAGGACTCGAGTTACACAAGGATTGCCTGAGGCCGATTCGCTGGCGATAAAGTTATGGCCGCATCCCTGCCTCGTGAGCCGGTATAGCTGGCCGTCTTTTACAAACAGCGAAGAGGACGAACCATGCTTGTAGTAGGTCGCAGACCTGAGCGGATCGGTGCTGAGGAGATATGTATAAAAACGCCCTTCAAAGAGCTCGGCCACTATTTGTCTCCTGATCGCAAGACGTCATAAATGTCAGGTACCGACCCACCTTGAGTGCCAAGGCGCGGGAAGCAGCGCTGACCATAAAATGCATCGGCTTACGGAAATCCTTCGCATTTCGCAATTTCTACTGATTCAACAATTTCTCGCAAAGAGAACTTTCGCGATATATTTTGCACTTCAAACGGCTCAGGCTTAGCGAAGGGCCTATGGGTAGATCCTCTGTAAAGGTTCACTACCCCATTTGGAAAGCGAACCTGATAATTAGGCTGAACTCCTCTACCAAGCTCTCCCACCTCTACTGTGGCATCCTCTGCTCCCCTCATATTCTTAGCCATTTTTTGAAGAAAGACATAGCCCAGTGTTGTCGCTAAAACCCGCACATCCCAGATGATTTTGGCCATGACGTCCCTGACTTCACAGTTTTACGGCGCGCTGATAGACAGCGTGATTAGAGGAGTTCTTGCGAAGGAATTCTACTCCGAAAGCATCTTGATTGGCTCGAACGAAACGCCCTAAGCCTAGCCTGGTTTCACGATCCAAAGCCTGCCAGGTTTCAAAACCAATCACTTGCTGGATATTGAACTCAAGGCCATCGGGCAGGGCTTTTACCTTCTCCTTCAGAATATCCGCTGCGCGCTCGAACGGGGTAGCGGATTTAGTGACATGTGCTTCCAACACGTCAAGAATCGCTGCTCGCGGATCCGCCTGCGACAGCGCCCAAGCTTCCAATTCGCCGGTGAGGGTTAGCTGAATGTCATAAGCCATTTCACAAGGCTCCATCTGTGCGGCGGAGGTACAACGAACGCGTACCTTGCAGACGATCAAACTTAAGGGAGAAATAGGCCTCGTTTTTGGCCACATGTTTTCCAAAAAGCTTCCCGAGATCTCCGATGGCCAACCAGATTTCTTCACCCACCAAGGTACGGACGTCAGCACTCTTTCCTTGAGGAAGTCGACGAGCATTCATGCGTAATGCCGCTTCAGCCTGAAACCATGCTTCATACTGAGCGCTGTCGCATTGAGGTACGTGGCGATTGTCCATGTTCATTTCCTTGATGTGTGGAGTTCGTGGTGCTGGCGGCCAATATTCCACAGAGAGTCATGCCTGTCAATCAGGCAGTCATCTTAGATGAATCATTGATGGTCTATCGTTCACGTAGCCCCACGCCGATCGTCGAGAGCGTCCACAACATGCAGGCGCCCTAGCGTACGAAGACGGTAGGGCTTCGCTGCCGGTAGGAGGCGTCGGGCATGGGGATACGTTAAAACTCTGCTGATTCAGGTTGCCAGTGAATGCCATCCTGCCTTGCGCTCACCCTAGCGGAACGCGATACCTCTCCGAACTATCTGGGCAATCCGGGAAGGATCACCCGGCGGTAGCTTGAGCCTTCATGCGCAAAGGTATATCTAGGGCTGCGACTTTGCCCTGCAAGTAAGCGCGTAGGCCACGGGGCTGAACGCGTAAGAACGAAACTCGAAGGATCAGGACGCTGCGGCTTGGTTCACGACAGCCGTTCCAAACGGGTACGGCCCCCGGTTAAAATCAATAGCGCCTCGGCATCTTCCGCTGGTCTGACGCTCAATCTGGAGCAGCAACGAGGTCTCGTCTGCGAGCGATCAATTCCTCAACGGCCAAGGCGCTCGGATCGCCATCCACTTGGCGTTGACGCAGAAATTCGAAATCGATCCCTGCT
>NZ_JAAMQU010000026.1 GCF_013522925.1 Pseudomonas japonica
AAGCACCAGGCTAGCAGCTTCGCGCTTGAACTCGGGGGTGAAGGTACGTCGTTGTCTGCTCATCGAACACCTCTATGGGGCGATCACTTTCGCCTAAAAAGGTGTCCAGGGTTAGTAGACCACTACAGAGTTAGCTTAATAAGGTGCGTGTACGGGTGTTATGTTGAATTGAACCCCGAACCTCACTGACAGCTAGGCTCTGTCAAGCTAGATGGGGAGCCCGCAGAATTCGGAAAAAATCGTACGCTAAGGTTTTCCGGGCAGCCTTAGCGGCCGAAACTTCCCGTCCTCCAGCCTGCGGCTCTGCCGCCAGACATAATCGCCGGTCAGGTTGATGTGCTCCCACCCCAGCGGCGACAGGTACTGCAGCAGCTCGCCATCCACCGACTTCCCCGCTTCGCCCATCGCCTGGGTGGCGCGTTCCAAGTACACCGTGTTCCACAGCACGATGGCGGCCGTCACCAGGTTGAGACCGCTGGCCCGGTAGCGCTGCTGCTCGAAGCTCCGATCCCTGATTTCGCCGAGGCGGTTGAAGAACACCGCCCTGGCCAGGGAGTTGCGCGCCTCGCCCTTGTTCAGTCCGGCATGCACGCGGCGACGTAGCTCTACGCTTTGCAGCCAGTCGAGGATGAACAGTGTGCGCTCAATCCGGCCCAGTTCGCGCAAGGCCACGGCCAGACCGTTCTGGCGCGGGTAGCTGCCGAGCTTGCGCAGCATCAGCGAGGCAGTGACGGTGCCCTGCTTGATCGAGCTGGCCAGGCGCAGGATGTCGTCCCAGTGGGCGCGGACATGCTTGATGTTCAGGGTGCCGCCAACCATTGGGCGCAATGTCGGGTAGTCCTGGACGCTATTCGGAACATACAGCTTGGTTTCGCCGAGGTCGCGGATGCGCGGTGCGAAGCGGAAGCCCAGCAGGTGCATCAGGGCGAAGACGTGATCGGTGAAGCCAGCCGTGTCGGTGTAGTGCTCCTCAATCCGTAGGTCGGACTCGTGGTACAGCAAGCCGTCGAGCACATAGGTGGAATCGCGCACGCCGACATTCACCACGCGGGTGCTGAACGGTGCGTACTGGTCGGAGATATGGGTGTAGAACAGCCGCCCCGGCTCGCTGCCGTACTTCGGGTTGACGTGCCCGGTGCTTTCGCCCCGACCGCCCGCCCGGAAGCGCTGGCCATCGGAAGAAGAGGTCGTGCCGTCGCCCCAGTGAGCGGCGAAGGTATGACGGTACTGGTGGTTGACCAGCTCGGCTAGGGCCGCCGAGTAGGTTTCGTCTCGGATGTGCCAGGCTTGCAGCCAGGACAGCTTGGCGTAGGTCAGGCCGGGGCTCGACTCGGCCATCTTGGTCAGCCCGAGGTTGATCGCATCGCCCAGGATCGCTGCCAGCAGCAATGTCCGGTCTTTGGCCTCGGCACCGTCCTTCAGGTGGGTGAAGTGGCGGCTGAAGCCCGTCCAGTCGTCCACGTCCATCAGCAGTTCGGTGATCTTGATGCGCGGCAGCAACTGGCTGGTCTGGTCGATCAGCGCCTGCGCGGTATTGGGCACCGCGGAATCCAGTGGGGTGATCTTCAGCCCCGACTCGGTGAGGATGGCATCGGGCAGCTCGTTGTCCTTGGCCAGGCGGGTGACGGTGGCCAGCTGCTCGTCCAGCAGCTGCAAGCGCTCTTCCAGGTACTGGTTCCTGTTCGGGTTGATCGCCAGGGGCAGAGCCTGCGCATGCTTGAGCGCGGCGAACCTCTCTGCCGGCAGCAGGTAGTCGTCGAAGTCGCGGAACTGCCGCGAGCCCTTGACCCAGATGTCGCCGGAGCGCAGCGCGTTCTTCAGCTCTGACAGGGCGCAGATTTCGTAGAAGCGCCGGTCGAGGCCTTCCGGGGTTATCACTAGCGGCCTCCAGCGCTGCTTGATGAAGGCGGTGGGCGCATCGGCCGGCACCTTGCGCAGGTTGTCGGCGTTCATCTCGCGCAGGGTCTGCACGGCCGCCAGCACGCCTTGCGCAGCCGGGGCGGCGCGCAGTTCCAGCACCTCCAACAAGGCTGGCGTATAGCGGCGCAGGGTGGCGAAGTTCTCTCCAACCAGGTGCAGATGGTCGAAGCCCTCCGGCCGGGCCAGCAGCTCGGCCTCGCTGACGCTCTCGGTGAACTCGTCCCAGGGAATCACCGCCTCGATGGCGGCGTAGGGATCGCTGCCGCTTTCCTTGGCCTCCAGCAGGGCCTGGCCGATCTTGGAGTACAGGCGCACCTTGTCGTTGATCGCCTTGCCTTGCTTCTGGAACTGCTGCTGATGCTTGTGCTTCGCGCCGCTGAACAGCTTGACCAGGATGCGGTCGTGCAGATCGACCAGCTCATCAATCACGGTCGCCGTACTCTCCAGCACCACGGCGGCCAGGGTCGCGTAGCGCCGCTGCGGCTCGAACTTACAGAGGTCTTTGGGCGTCATCTGCCCACCCTCGCGGGCCAGCTTGAGCAGGCGGTTCTGGTGGATGTGCCGGCCCAGAGCTTCGGGCAAATCCACCAGCTGAAATGTCTTCAGCCGCTCGATGTGTTCGAGCATGTGCCGGGAGTTCGGTTTTAGTGGGGCCTGCCGCAACCAGGTCAACCAGGTGATGCTGCTGCCGGCCTTGAGCTTCAACAGCTCGTCCAGTTTGGCCCGATGCGAGTCCGTGAGTGGTTCGACCAGGGCGCGGTAGACCCGGCGATTGGCCCGCGCAATGGCTTCCGAGCAGGCCCGGTCAATCACGCTCAGCGCCGGCAGGATGCGCCGCTTCTGCCGCAGACTCTCCAGCGCCTGGCCGGCCAGCAGCAAACCCTTGTCGGTCTGCTGGGCCAACTCGGTCAGCTCGCGCACCAGGGCGCGGAAGTCGGACAGGCCGAACGGGGCCAGTTGTAGGTAGGTGCGCAGTTCCTGGGCGTGCTCGCGGCGAGTCACGTCGCGTTCGCCGTATTTCGCCCAACTCGTTGGGTCGGCCTGAACTTGCTTGGCCACCCACTGGATGACCGGCTCGGGCAACTCGCTGTCGCTGCCCAGCGCATAGCCTGGATATCGCAGCAGGCTGAGCTGCACCGCGAAGCCCAGGCGGTTGGCGTCGCCGCGCCGCTGGCGGATCAGCGACAGGTCGGAGTCGTTGAAGGTGTAGTAGCGGATCAGGTCATCCTGGCTTTCCGGCAACGCGAGCAGGGTATCCCGCTCCGTAGCCGAGAGGATCAAGCGACGCGGCATGTATCAATCGTCCGTGCGTAGGTACTGGTAGAGAGTTTCCCGGCTGATGTTGAACTCGCGGGCAAGCTGCGCTTTGGGCTCGCCGGCCGACGCCCGCTGTCGCAGGGTAGCAGCCTGCTCGTCGGACAGGGCCTTCTTGCGGCCCCGGTACGCGCCGCGCTGCTTGGCCAGGGCGATGCCCTCCCGTTGCCGCTCACGGATCAGGGCGCGCTCGAACTCGGCGAAGGCCCCCATCACCGACAGCATCAGGTTGGCCATCGGCGAGTCATCGCCGGTGAACACCAGGCCCTCTTTCAGGAACTCGATACGCACGCCGCGCTGGGTCAGCTTCTGCACCAGGCGTCGCAAGTCATCGAGGTTACGGGCCAGGCGATCCATGCTGTGCACCACAACGGTGTCGCCCTCGCGGACGAAGCCGAGCATGGCCTCCAGCTGGGGACGCTGGGTGTCCCTGCCCGAGGCTTTGTCGGTGAACAGCTTGCCGACCTCAACTTGCTCAAGTTGTCGTTCCGGATTCTGATCGTAACTGCTGACCCGGACATAACCGATGCGTTGTCCCTGCAAGATGCCTCCATGGGCTGTAGGGCTTACGTTGGTTTTTGGTTCCATTGCGCCCGAAGCCTTGAATTTGTCAGGCTGAAATCTATGACCTTGGCAAGCATGTGTCAAAGAATGTGAAAGCGGATTCTATTCTGACGGCGCGGTGCGGCCTTGCCTGACATCCAGTTAGGGTATAGCTCAGGCTGACATCCAAACAGGACGCCCTAGTCCGGGGGTGACTCGCAGAAATTGCCCTCTTCCTGTAGACTGTTGCGGCCATTGAGTTACTAAAGACACTCGATAAGACCTCATGCTTACCCTGCAAAACATGATCTGGCTGCCTACGCCGCCATAGCGCTTCGCCCCCCGCATCATCTGTGACTGCTTGCTCTGCCAGCGGTCGCGTTCTGCTGTGCTTTAGGTTTTAACACCCGCCACAGCTCCTCTACATCCGACAATTTGACCTCGTATCGACCAGCTGCACATGGCCTGCGCCATGCTGTTCTGCGCGATCCATTGCCTTGGGAATTCTGATGCTCCACTCGTTAAAACAAACCTGGTTATCCAACATCCGTGGCGACATCCTCGCCGGTATTGTGGTCGCACTGGCCCTAATCCCTGAAGCCATCGCCTTCTCGATCATTGCCGGCGTCGACCCCAAGGTCGGCCTGTACGCCTCTTTCTGTATCGCCGTGGTTATCGCCTTTGTCGGTGGTCGCCCCGGAATGATCTCGGCCGCAACCGGTGCAATGGCACTGCTGATGGTGACCCTGGTCAAGAACCATGGTCTTGAATATCTGCTGGCCGCCACGCTGCTATGTGGCGTGCTACAAATCGCTGCTGGCTACCTGAAGCTCGGATCGCTGATGCGCTTCGTCTCGCGCTCGGTGGTGACCGGTTTCGTCAATGCACTGGCGATCCTGATTTTCATGGCTCAGCTGCCCGAGCTGACCAATGTCACCTGGCACGTCTACGCCATGACAGCCGCAGGCCTCGGCATCATCTATCTGTTCCCCTATGTCCCCAAGATCGGCAAGCTCATCCCATCGCCGCTGGTGTGCATCATCGTGCTGACCGCCGTCGCCATGTCGGTTGGGCTGGATATCCGCACGGTCGGTGATATGGGTGAACTGCCGGATACGCTACCGATCTTCCTCTGGCCTGACGTGCCGCTGACATTCGAGACGCTGGCCATCATCTTCCCTTATTCGGCAGCACTGGCTGTGGTCGGTCTGTTGGAATCGATGATGACCGCGACCATTGTCGACGACCTGACCGACACCTCCAGTGACAAGAACCGCGAGTGCAAGGGTCAAGGCGTGGCCAACATTGCTTCGGGCCTAATCGGCGGTATGGCAGGTTGCGCGATGATTGGTCAGTCGATCATCAACGTTAAATCCGGCGGTCGTTCTCGTCTGTCCTCCCTGGCCGCAGGCGTATTCCTGCTACTGATGGTGGTATTCCTCGGCGACTGGCTGAAGCAGATCCCGATGGCTGCGCTGGTGGCAGTGATGATCATGGTGTCCATCGGCACCTTCAGTTGGGATTCGCTGCGCAACCTGAAGAAGCACCCGTTGTCGACCAACATTGTCATGGTCGTCACCGTGGTGGTCGTGGTCGCCACCCACAACCTTGCCTTCGGCGTGTTGGCCGGCGTACTGCTGGCCGCGATGTTCTTCGCCAACAAGGTTGGCCATTACATGGCGATCAGCTCTTTGCTGGACGAAGCCGGCGAGCATCGTAGCTATAACGTCACCGGCCAGGTGTTCTTCAGCTCGGCAGACAAGTTCGTCGCGGCCTTCGACTTCAAAGAAGCCCTAAACAAGGTAACCATCGACCTGAACCGTGCTCACTTCTGGGATATCACCGCCGTTGCCGCTTTGGACAAAGTGGTCATCAAATTCCGCCGCGAAGGCACCGAAGTTGAAGTGCTGGGCCTCAACGAAGCGAGCGCCACTATCGTGGATCGCTTCGGTGTTCACGATAAACCCGACGCCATTGATCAACTCATGGGCCACTAAGAAGGAGAACAACAATGACCCAAGTAATTGCCTGTATAGACGCTTCCGCCTCGGCTCCAGCCGTGTGCGACTACGCGGCCTGGGCCAGTCTGAGCCTGGAAGCCCCGCTGACCTTCCTGCATGTGCTGGATCAGCGCCAGTACCCGGTTACGGCCGATCTGAGTGGCAATATCGGCCTTGGCAGCCGCGAGCATCTGCTCGATGAGCTTGCTTCCCTGGATGAACAGCGTGGCAAGTTGGCCCTTGAACAAGGGCGGATCATGCTTGCGGCCGCAAAAGAGCGGGCCATTAAGGATGGCGTGGCCGCGCCGGAGTCCAAGCAACGTCATGGCGATCTGCTGGAAAGCCTGCAAGAGCTGCAAACCGAAACGCGCCTGCTGGTCATCGGTCGCCAGGGCGAATCTAGCGGTGGTCTGAGTCAGCATGTCGGAAGCCAGCTGGAGAGCGTGATCCGTATCATGCACCGACCGATTCTGGTCACCCCGGCCAACTTCCAAAAGCCTGAGAGCGCGATGCTCGCCTTCGATGGCGGCGCTACTACCCGCAAGGGTGTGGAGATGCTGGCGGCCAGCCCCCTGCTGAAGGGGCTGCCGATCCACCTGGTCATGGTTGGGCCCGTGAGCGACGAATCGTCGGCGCAGCTGGACTGGGCGCAGAAAGTGCTGCTCAACGCCGGATTCACTGTTCGCGCCGAGGCCCTGAACGGCGAGATAGAGCCTACCCTCCACGCCTATCAGAAAGAGCATGGCATTGATCTGCTGGTGATGGGGGCCTATGGCCATTCACGTATCCGGCAGTTCCTGGTCGGTAGCACCACGACCAGCATGCTCCGCACCACCACCAGTCCGTTGTTACTGCTGCGTTAATGTCCATGGACGACGCCCTGGATCTTGCCCATTTCAAGACCCTGCTGGAACAGCGGGCTGCCGAGCTGGATCAATTGCTGGAAGACGCTGAGTCTCGCTCGCAATCGGTAGAGCTGGATCAAAGCAAGGTAGGGCGTCTGTCGAGAATTGATGCACTCCAGCAGCAAGCAATGATGGCTGGTGTAACCAATGCGGCGAGTTGATCGCCTCGGGCCGTCTGGAGTTCGATCCGGCCACGCCATTGTGCATCACCTGTGCGAGTCGCACCGAGTCGGATTGAAATCGTCACGACTCGTGGCGTCAGCCCAAATAACGAGGCTCCTAATGTATTTGATGGCTAAAAACTGGCTGAGCCGAACACGGAAAGCAAGCGCTTGGATGTGGGCACTGCTGTGCCTTGTGTTGCTCACCGTATTCCAAGTCCGCACCCATCACCTTGATGATCGTTTGTACTTCTGGATAAAGACCAGCTGGCACACCGACGATTGGCAGGAGCGCTCTGTGTGGCTGCCTGGCTATCGGGTTGAACTGGATGCTAAGGCGGTCCCCGGTGTGGACAACAATCTTTCGGGTCTGACCTTTGACCCTGACCTAAACCTGCTGTGGGCAGTCACCAACGGCCCAAACGAACTATTGGCCCTTAGTCGTGACGGTGATGTGGAAAGGCGTTACAACCTGGATGGCTTCCACGATGTGGAGGCGGTCTCCTATGCCGGCAACGGCCAGCTGGTAATCGCCGAGGAGCGCCGGCAGAGCCTGGTTATTGTGGATGTCCCCATCGCCGAAGACGGTAAGCTTTCTCCCGATCGTTCATTGAGCCGGGACCAGTATCCAGCTCTGACCCTGGCGCTTGGCAAGGAGGACAACAAAGGCCTTGAAGGGCTCGCCTACGACCTGAAAGGTGATCGCTTGTTTGTGACCAAGGAGCGTGACCCTCGCCAATTGCTGGAAGTGGGCGGCCTTCGTGCCAGCCTGGCAGGAGGTTTTTCCCTGCACGTGCGCGACCTGTCCAACTTGGTAAAGGACAAGGTATTTGCCACTGACTTGTCTTCGGTCGTCTTCGACCAACAGAGTGGCCATCTCATACTGCTCAGCGACGAGTCGAAACTGCTGATTGAAATGACCGATGAGGGCAAGGTGGTGAGTTTCCGTTCCTTGGCGAGGGGTTTTGCTGGTTTGCTGAAAGGCATACCCCAGGCCGAAGGCGTAACCATCGATGATGAAGGGTATTTGTACGTGGTCAGTGAGCCAAACCTGTTCTATCGCTTTACCCGTGAACCAGATTGACCAGCCAACAAGCTACTGTCGGGCGTGGTCGGGACACTTGAGCTGTTAGCGTACGATTTTTTCCGAATTCTGCGGGCTCCCCTCGTAGATCGCGGCGCTGTTGCCGGCGGCTTCACGGGCCATGGCGGCGACAAGCCGGTCCTTTAGCCGCTTCACTTCGGTTTCAAGCTCACCGATCCGGGCCTGCTGGTGTTTGAGCCGCTGCTGGTCGCTGTCGTGCTGGGTCACCAGCTGGGCGATCCGGCGCCGGCCATTGGCGAGTTCGCGGCACGCCTCGTCCAGCTCATGATTGAGCAACGTGCAGTGGTGTTTCCACGCGGCGAGCATGGACGGGATACCCAGGGAGAACGCGTCCTGGTCGGGCGCGGGCAGTGAGTTTGAAGGCTGTGCGTCCATGGCGGCTGTCCGGTTATAGTGTATGAATATACAGTATAACCCTAAGCGCGTGGTTGGGAATGGGCCTGCTGTCGCCATCCTGGAGAACGGCGCGCGCAATCGCTATCCGCCGCGAAGCCCTGCGTTTTGAAACCGAAGGCGCTACCTGATCATTTCGTCGCTGTAAACGACCCTGGCGTCCATCCTTGGCCTAACGTTAGGGGCTGACGCTAAGGAGGATACAGATGAAAGCGGCTAACGAAGTCTGGACCCTGGCCCGCCCCTTGCGTGCCTTCTGGATCGGGGAAGATGCGGTGTATGCCGCGTTTGATGCGCAGGGTGCCTTGCAGCTGGCCAACGCCGAATACGGTTATGTGCGTTTCAGTTTGGAGGACGTGATTCCCTGCGACAGCACGGCGCTACAAGGTCCGGCGTATTCGGCGGCCGGTCCGCGGCTGGGCACCCTCTGGCAGCAGCTGGCCCTGATGCCGGGACCGGGTTACCTCTGTGCGAGGCGGCCATGATGGGTAGCTACGTAGGGCCATCCTAATTATTCCCAAGTAAGTCTAATTGGCTAGACCGCTGGTGTGATGCCGCTGAGCAAATAGGGAATTTAGAGTGATGGTATTTCTCATTCATTACAAAATTGTAATTTTTCGATCATTTTTAGGTTATTAATACAAGCTTATTATAGGGAATGCATGAATGTGGATTGCTCCTGCGGTTCTCACGTGCGGCCTATTCACCTTTCTGCTCCTTTGGTTGGAGGTGAATTTTTTAGCGCTCATCGAGCGCTTTTTTTATTTCTGGATTGTCATTTTCAAGCAACCCTCTCGTTAGGAAGCGTTTTGGATAATACCTCCAACTTGAAACGAGGCACCTCCAGAATGAAACCTAAAAACATGATTTTGACAGTGGTGATGGCTTTGCTCGCTCCCGTCGCATTGGCGAAAGCTAACCCTAAAGCACTGGACCTGGAAATTGAGAAACAAAACCAGAAATCCTTGGAAGCCTATTCCCAGCAAACGGGTAAACCCGTACCAGAGGTAGTGGATTACCGTTACGGTATGAAGCTGGATGTAGCAAAACTGATCTACACTTCCCGCCCTGTAATATATTGCGGAGTCGTCAGTAAAATCATGAGCTTTGAGGACTCGCAAGGGGAGCCTCAATCGGTTCGGTACCGCGACCAAGGTGAATGCCGCACCAGGCATTAAGGTTGGTTTTTGCACTCGGACTTTTGAGCTTTAGTGAATGTAGAATTATATCGAACATTTCAGAATTGTAATTCTACGATCACCTTGCCGTTATCCTATTCCGTTGAAGATGGTGGTACCGCTTTGCGGTAAACAATAAATGGAGCGCGCTATAACGTTGCCCAGCCTTATTATCCAGGTACTGCCAAGGAATCAGGAGCAGATGATGTACAAAATCCCAATTTTCAGCCTGAGCGCATTGTGCGCCGTGCTGGCTTGCCAGGCCAATGCCGAGGATGCCGTTGAAGCCAAAGAAGGCTTTATCCAGGGCAGTAGCTTGAACATACTTAATCGCAATTTCTATATAAACCGGGATTACCGTAAGGGGCAGTCCGATGCGTCCGGCGACAGCTACTCCGAGGCCTGGGCCCAGGCAGCCATCGCCCGCTTCGAATCCGGCTTTACCGCCGGCACAGTAGGCTTTGGTTTTGATGCCTTCGCCATGGTGGGTTTGAAGCTCGATAGCGGTAAAGGCCGCTATGGCCCGGGCGGTAGTATCAATGTAATGCCCGTCAATGATGACGGACGGGCAGATGATGAATATGTCAAAGCGGGTGGAGCTCTCAAAGCCCGGCTATTTGATACCGTTATCAACGTCGGAGACGTCTCCCCCTACACGCCGGTTCTGGCCGCCGGTGATTCCCGGTTGCTGCCTGAAAGCTTTAAAGGGTTTACCGTTACCAACACCAGTATCGACAAGCTGACACTGATGGGCGGCCGGGTCCACGCCATGAGCCAGCCACAGGACACAAGTCTTAACGAGAATTTTGCGACCTTTTACGCAGGGCCAGTCGATTCGCCCTGGGCTGGATATGTAGGGGGAAATTACGAGCTGAATAAAAACCTCACGCTGGGTTTATACACCGGTCGCCTCAAGGACGCCTGGGACCAGCATTACTTTGGCGTCAACTACAGCTACCCCATAAACGACAACCTTGCGCTGTTCGCGGACTTTAACTATTACAATGCTACCGATGAAGGAAAGCGCTTGCTGGGTGAATTCAGCAACAATATCTTCAGTGGTCGTATTGGCGCTACTTATGGCCCTCATACCCTGGCGTTTTCAGCGCAGAAGAACAACGGGAGCGATGACTTCGATTATCTTCGGCAATCGGACTCCATATACCTTAACAACTCTATCCAATACAGCGATTTCAACTCGCCGAAAGAAAAATCCTGGATGGTCAGCTACCAAATTGACATGGGCCATTTTGGCGTGCCCGGTTTGACGCTCATGACGCGTTACGCCCAAGGGCGTGATGCCGACTATTCAGGGGCAAACGATGTGTACATGCGTCGCGATGGTGATGGCAATCCGCTCTCTGACCAGAAGCGTTGGGAACGTAACCTCGAGGCGAAGTACGTCGTACGCAGTGGTACGCTCAAGGATGCCTCGTTCCGTCTGCGTCAGGCGACCACCCGTGCCACCGCATTTGAATCGGATCTGGATGAAATCCGCCTGATTGTAGAATACCCGCTTTCCGTGCTCTGACCCCCCTAGGACAGCAGGCGCCCAGCTTGCTGTTCTCTCTGCCGTCCTCCCCTCTCTGTCCCCTGCCGCTGACGTGAAATCGTAGGAACCCTCGCAGTGAGGCGTTACCCAACGTTCGTATTCCTATTATCGATTCAAGGAGGCACCGATGGGTGCAGGCCATTCGCACAGCCATGGCGATGTTCGCGAAGGACATCAGAAAAAACTGGTTATTGCCTTGGCAATGACCACAGGCATCATGCTGGCTGAAGTCATCGGTGCATGGGTGACAGGAAGCCTTGCACTGCTTTCCGATGCCGCACACATGTTTACGGATGCGGCAGCACTGGCCTTGTCATTAGTGGCCTTGCAAATTGCCAAACGACCCGCTGATCGCCGGCGGACTTACGGGTACGCCCGCCTGGAAATATTGGCCTCAACGTTCAACGCTATGCTCTTGTTCCTGGTGGCCATGTACATCTTGTACGAGGCGTGGCAGCGGTTCTTCCTGCCGGCGGAAATTGCCACCAATGTCATGCTTTGGATTGCCGTTGCTGGCCTGCTGGTAAACCTTGCGTCCATGCGCTTGCTGGCCTCCGCCAGCGGTGAAAGCCTCAACGTGAAGGGGGCGTATCTGGAGGTCTGGGCCGATATGCTCGGCTCGCTAGGGGTCATTGTTGCGGCGTTGGTCATCCGTTTCACAGGCTGGACCTGGGTAGATACGCTGGTGGCTGTCGGTATCGGCCTTTGGGTCCTGCCGCGTACAGTGCAGTTGCTGCGAGAAAGCCTGAATATCTTGTTGGAAGGCGTTCCGGATGGGGTCAATCTTGCCGAAGTGGAAGCCACTATTCTCCAGATCGGCGGCGTAGAGGCCGTGCATGACCTACATGTATGGGCCGTCAGCAGTGGTCACAATCTCCTGACCGCGCATGTGGTGATCAAGTCAGAAGTGGCGGACCCAGACGTTGTACTGGCGGCTGTGATCGAGGCTGTCAGCCATGCCCATCACATCGGTCATTGCACCATTCAGGTCGAACGCGGCGATTTCCACCGGCAGGGCCCCGGTCTCCCGGAGCACTGACAGCGTCTGGATCACTCCTCGTCGCGGCGATGCGCCCACTGATAGAGCGCTGGCAGCACCAGTAGGGTAAGCGCCGTCGACGAAAGGATTCCGCCGATGACGACCGTGGCCAGGGGCCGTTGGACTTCAGCACCGGTCCCCGTGGCCAGGGCCATTGGGACGAAGCCCAGCGAGGCCACTAATGCGGTCATCAGCACAGGCCGCAAGCGCGTTAATGCGCCTTCACGGATTGCCTCTGTTAAAGGCCGACCTTCTTCGCGCAGGTTGCGAATAAAGGCGATCATCACCAGGCCATTGAGTACCGCCACTCCAGACAGGGCAATGAAGCCCACCCCAGCGGAAATGGACAGGGGAATGTCCCGAAGCCATAGGGCTACCACGCCGCCGGTGAGTGCAAAGGGGATGCCAGTGAATACGAGCATTCCGTCTTTGAGGTTGTTGAACATCATAAAGAGCAGCGTGAACACCAGCAGCAGGGCGACAGGTACAACGATCTGCAGCCGCTGAGCGGCGGATTGCAGCTGTTCAAATTGCCCGCCCCAGTCGATCCAGTAACCTGCAGGCACCTTCACGCCTGACTCGATGGCCTGCGCGGCTGCGCTCACGAACGAACCCAAGTCGCGGCCGCGCACGTTGGCTGTGACTATCACCAGCCGCTTGCCATTCTCACGGCTGATCTGGTTAGGCCCCATCACCAGCTCTACCGATGCTACCTGCGACAATGTGATGAAGCTGACACGTGATGGTTCGATGCCCGTCTGGGTTGGCAATGGGATCAGTAGTTGCGACAGCGTGGAAACGTCAGTGCGGAGCTCCTCAGGCAGGCGTACGGTGATATCGAAGCGGCGGTCACCTTCGTACAGCGTGCCGGCCTGTCTTCCGCCTACGGCGATGGAGATGGCATCCTGTACCGTGCCAATGTTCAGACCGAACCGCGCCGCTTTCTCCCGATCCACGTTGATGGTCAGTACGGGCAAGCCTGAGGTTTGCTCCACTTTGACTTCCGAGGCCCCTTCCACCTTTTGCAGGGTGGCGGCGATCTGATTGGCGGTTTGGTTCAGGACTGCCATATCATCACCGAACACCTTCACCCCGACGTCACTACGCACCCCGGAGATCAGCTCGTTGAAGCGCAATTGGATGGGCTGGGACATCTCGTAGTTGCTCCCTGGCACCAGTGCTGCGGCAGCTTCGATTTCCTGGACCAGTGTTTCGCGGCTTTTCTCAGGGTTGGGCCATTGATCGGTGGGCCTGAGCATGACATACGCATCCGAGATATTCGGCGGCATCGGGTCAGATGCGATTTCTGCCGTACCGGTGCGGGCAAATACCCGTTCCACCTCCGGAACATGTTGAAGGATCGAACTCTCTATCCGCTGCTGAATGTCCAACGACTGCGTCAGGCTCGTACCTGGTACCCGGATCGCCTGCAACGAAAAGTCGCCCTCACTGAGGCTGGGAATGAATTCGCTGCCCATCCGGCTTGCCACCACTCCAGAAAGCAGGATTAGCGTCACTGCGCCGCTGAAGGTGATGTTGCGATGGGCCAGTACCCAGTCCAGTGCCGGCGCGTAACGCAGCCGTGCGGTGCGCATCACCCGACCTTCTTCCTCCTTGACCCTGCCCGTTACGAACATCGCCACGGCCGCCGGCACAAAAGTGACCGACAACAGCATTGCGCCCAGCAATGCAATGACCACCGTCAATGCCATGGGGTGGAACATTTTACCTTCGACGCCAGTAAGGGCGAAGATGGGCAAGTACACGACCATGATGATCAACTGCCCAAAGATCAGGGCACGGCGCGCCTCCCTGGATGCCGCGAACACTTCATGGAAGCGCTCGGTGCGCGTGAGCTTGCGACCATGCCTGTGCTGCGCGTGGGCCAGTCGGCGAATGGCGTTCTCCACGATTACCACCGCGCCGTCGACAATGATGCCAAAATCCAAGGCGCCCAGGCTCATCAGGTTCGCACTGACCTTGTTGCCGAGCATCCCGGTGAACGTGAACAACATGGCCAGTGGAATCACCATGGCGGTGATCAGGGCCGCGCGGATATTGCCCAGGAACAGGAAGAGAATCACGATTACGAGGATTGCCCCCTCGATAAGGTTCTTCTTCACGGTGCCGATGGCTTTTTCCACCAGCGTGGTGCGGTCGTAGACCGTGACGGCTTTCACCCCGGCCGGTAAGGTCTTGTTGATATCTGCAAGCTTTGCGGCGACCGCTTTGGAAACCGTGCGGCTGTTCTCGCCCACAAGCATGAACACCGTACCCAGCACCACTTCCCGGCCGTTCTCGGTGGCGGCTCCCGAGCGCAATTCCTGCCCGATTCCCACCTCAGCAAGCTGGCTTACCCGGATAGGGCTGCCCTGCACGGTGGTGACGACGATATTGGCAATATCGTTGATAGTGCTGACCTGTCCTGGCGCACGTACCAGCAGTTGCTCGCCATTACGCTCGATGTACCCCGCCCCGACGTTGCCGTTGTTGCGTTCCAAAGCAAGGATCAGGTCCTCCAGGGTCAGCTGATAGGCCGCCAGTTTTCGTGGGTCTGGCGAAACCTGGTATTGCTTCGCAAATCCACCGATCGTGTTGATCTCCGCCACACCCGGGACATTGCGTAACTGCGGCTTGATGATCCAGTCTTGAATCACGCGCAGGTCGGTAGGGGTATAAGGCTTCCCTTCTGCGTTGAGTGCGCCATCCTCGGCTTCCACCGTCCAAAGGAAAATTTCCCCGAGCCCGGTGGAGATGGGCCCCATCACGGCCTCGATATCCTCGGGCAATTGCTCTTTGGCGCTTTGGAGCCGTTCACTGACCAGTTGCCGAGCGAAATACAGGTCGGTGCCCTCTTCGAAGATCACCGTGACCTGTGAAAGGCCTGAGCGCGACAGCGAGCGGGTTTGCTGCAAGCCTGGCAGCCCCGCCATAGCGGTCTCGACCGGGAAGGTAATGCGCTGCTCGGTTTCCAGCGGCGTGAAGCCGGGTGCGGCTGCGTTGATTTGCACCTGGACGTTGGTGATGTCCGGTACAGCGTCGATCGGCAGCTTTTGGTAGCTGGCAATGCCGAGGCCGGCCATGATCAGTACGCAAATCATCACCACGATGCGCTGTTCGATAGCAAACTGAATCAGTTTTTCAAACATGGAACACTCTCAGCGCGCGTCAGTGGGAATGTTCGGCGCTGGCTTTGCCCAGCTCCGACTTGAGGATGAAGCTGCCATTTGCGGCCACGTGCTCGCCGGCTTCCAGGCCTTTGAGCACTTCAAGGTAACCGCCATCGCGACGGCCGATGTCGACGGTACGGGCCGTGAAGCCTTCATCGGTCCGTACGAACAGGGTTGGCCGGTCTTCTACGCTTTGCAGCGCAGCTTCTGGCACGCTGACGGGGGCAGTGGCTTCCTGCGCAGCCACAAGAACATTCACAAACAGGCCAGGACGCCAAGCGCCTTGCGGGTTGGTCAGGGTCACACGTACTTGAGCGGCGCGGTTCTGTTCCCCCAAAAGGCTGCCCACGTAACCCACCTTGCCTTGCACCTGCGTTTGCAGATCGGGTGCATCGACTGTCACTTCTCGCCCTAAGATGACTTTTTCCAGCTCGGACGGTGGAACGTTAAACGTGGCCCATACCTGCGTTAAGTCGCTCAGGACGAAGGCTGTGGTAGTGCTGTCGACCCGTTCACCCTGACCCAGGTGTTTTTCCACGATCACGCCGTCGAATGGCGCTCGCAGTTCATAGCGGTTGCCGCCGGCAGTGGCAGTGTTTCCACCCAATGCACTGACCTTCTGCTTGGCATTGGCCACCTCAATCTCGGCCTCCTGGTACGCCTGTCGGGCTTGCAGGTAATCCTGTTCAGGAGAAATCTTCTCTTCCCACAGGGCTTTTTCCCGGCTTAAGGTGATGCGCGCTAGCTCCAGACGCTTGCTTGCTGCATTCAAATCACTCCGTTGCTGGGAGATATCCTGGCTTGCGATCACTGCCAGTACCTGCCCCTTGCGGACGGTTTCGCCTAGGTTGGTATTGACCTTTTCAACGAAGCCTGCAAGTTGCGGCACAATGTGACTGGTGCGGTCTTCGTCAAAGCGAATTTCACCGGGAAAGCTCACCGAGGTCCGCATGGGGCGGGCGGCGGCCATCACGACCTCTATTCCAGCGGCATTGATCTGGTCCGCAGTGAGTTTCAAGGCACCTTCTTCTTCGTGTCCGCCCTCCTCGGCGTGTTCGCCTTGTGCATGTTCCGCCTCGTCTTCGCCATGGCTTTCCGCTGCACCGTGTGCTTCCGGCGATATGGGTTGCGCCGAGCTTTCCCGGGCAAAGGACGGCCCAACCGAACTCACGGCGCCCCCGATGACGGCAAGCAACGCCAGTACGCCCAGTACCAGGGCGGCGTGGTTTTTTCTGTTCATTAAAGCTCCGAAGCCCCGGCATCAGCGAGGCGGCAGATAGTCAGTGGGAAATGGGAATGTCTGCCGAAGCGGGGCTCAACGCGGCCACGTCACCCAGCAACCGCTCCAGGGATGCCCGGCCCTCCGTAGCGGTGGCCAAGGCATCGAGGTACTGGGTGCGTGCTCCAATCAGCGTGCGCTGAGCATCGAGCACTTCGAGATAGCCGAATTTTCCTAACTCGAACCCCCGGGTAGCCGCATCAACGGCCTGCCGGGCAGCGGGCAAAACGTCCCGTTCGAAACCTTGTATCTGCACTGCCGCAGTGCTCCATTGGTCGAGCGCGGTCGCTGCTTCGCTGCGCAAACTCAACTCGGCCGCGACACGCAGGTCACGCGACTGGTCTGCTCGACGTGAGGCGGACAAGACATTGCCCTGATTGCGGTCAAACAGTGGTAATGGCACCGAAACGCCTATGACATTCACGCGCTCACGCTCGACCGCTTGGTACTGGCTACCCAGGCTTAGCGTGACGTCGGGTATCCGCTTACGCTGCTCCAGGCTCAAAGCGGCGTCGGCTTGGTCCATTCGCGTCTGCGCCAGTTGCAACTCGGTACTGCGCCCAAGCATCGCCTGCAGCGCGATGGAGGCAGGAGGAAGGCCCGGTGACGGCGAGGTATTGGCTGGCAATGCAGTAACCTCGCCCTCCGCAAGGCCTAATATGCGCGACAGGGCGCGGTATTGATTAGCGCGTTCCGTTTGCGCACGCTTGACGCCAAGGGCGGTTTCCACAAGTTGAACCTGCGCACGCGTAGCTTCCACCGGTGATGCTTTGCCAGCACGTACCCGCCCTTGAGCGACCTCAACCCCTCTGCGCGCGAGCGCCTGAGCTTCTTTGGCTAAGGCCAGTGCCGTATCTGCACGTAACGCCCCGAACCAAGCCCGGGTGACATCGGCTCGCAGCAGATCAGCCTGGCGCGACAGCGCCAGGTCCGCAGCGGATTGGCCAAAACGCGCGGTATCTATGCGTGCACCACGTTTACCACCAAGCTCAAGGGTCTGGCTTAGCGTGATGGTTTCGGTGCGGGTAGCGCGCCGGGTGTCCTCGGTCTCCCAAGACAGCACCGGATTGGGAATCAGCCCAGCTTGCACACGCTCGCCTTCGGCTATACCGATTTCGCGCTGGGCTGCGGCAAGGTCCGGATTATTGGAAAAAGCGGTTTTTACCGCTTCGGACAGCGAAGCGGGGGCGGCCAGGCTTATTGGGCTGAACGGCAGTAGGGCTGCCAAAAGCGCCCAGCGAAAGCGCGGGAATCGGGACATTGAGCAGAAAGCGAAAGCGCTGCTATGGCTGAGCACAACAAGACCTCTGTACAAGTTTGGAAATAGCCAGACCTCATCAGCCCGAACTGTGGCGAAGGCAATTTAGAAAACAGTGGTTATCAAAGGCGTTGCGGCAGCATTACAATTTCGTTATCTAACTAGTTCTCATGAGTATTCGGCTATATTTATTCTGGTAATGCGAATTGGACACTTTTTGAAACAATTATTGATGAAGGCGAGGCGGCCGCTGCCTGCAATCGGCATGAAAATGTGCTGGAAATCGCTGATTTTAAAAAACAAACCTTGACCCTGAAGCGGCTACAGACTTTATGCTAAGGGCTATTGCTGGGTGAAAGCTCGATTAAAAGTTGTACGTTATTTTGGAAATTGGCTATGAAGATTTTGGTTGTAGAGGATGAACAAAAGACTGCCGAATACATGCACCAGGGATTAAGTGAAAGTGGGTATGTGGTCGATATTGCCGGTACGGGTGTAGATGGCTTGTACCTCGCGCGAAGTCAAAACTACGATTTGATTATATTGGACGTAAACCTTCCCGAGATGGGCGGGTGGCAGGTACTGGAAGAGTTCCGGAAAACGCACGATACCCGGGTCATGATGGTGACTGCGCGTGGACGCCTTGGCGAAAAGGTAAGGGGGCTGGAGAGCGGTGCCGACGATTACCTGGTCAAGCCTTTCGAGTTTCCGGAGCTATTGGCGCGGGTGCGCACGTTGCTTCGCCGAAGCGAGAAAACCAGCACGCCCGATGTGGTGACGGTGGCTGATCTTGAGCTGGATCAAGGGCGGCATCGTGCCTTTCGCGGTGGCAAGCGCATTGATTTGACCACCAAGGAATTTGCCCTTCTTCACCTGCTCATGCGCCACAGTGGCGAGGTGATGACGCGGTCGCAAATTATCTCGATGGTGTGGGATATGAATTTTGACTGTGACACCAATGTGGTCGAGGTGTCCATTCGGCGCTTGCGGGCAAAGATAGACGACCCCTTCGAGAAAAAACTGATCCATACGTTGCGAGGTGTTGGCTATGTATTGGAGCTGCGCGAATGACACCACGACGGCTATCCACGCGATTGGGGTTGAGCGTGGGGGCTCTGAGTGCCTTTGTCGTGATCGCCATGGTTATCCTGGCCTGGTTCGAGATCAGCCATCAGCTCGACCTTCGCGCTCGGGAAAGCTTGGCAGAGAAGCTCCAACAGATTCAGCACACGCTTCAGGAAACCGCTGCAACCAAAGCCGACATCGTTTTGCACTCACATAACCTTCGCGATCAAGTCGCGGGTCATGACTATGTAGCATTGATGATCGACGAAACCGCTACCGATGGTAAGCGGCTACTCAGTGTTGGTTCGACCGCAGGCCAAGCGCTGCCTCTGGCGGAGCTTAATAGCGACCAGAGCTACCACAGTCTGGTGTCGCCTGAAGGCTATGAAATGCTGGTGGTATCCAAAGAGGTCAATCTGCGTGGAGGTCAATCCGTCAAAGTATTTCTGGTATTAGAGCGCAAGGATGACGCGCTTCTGGTGAATGCGTACCTCAAATCGGCGCTGCTGGTCTTACCGCTTATCCTGATAATGGTGGGAGGGTTTGGCTGGTGGCTCGTTCGGCGGGGTCTGAAGCCGTTGATGGCTTTTCGCGAAGTCAGCCAAAGCGTTTCCGCCCGGGAGCTCTCTTTAAGGATGCAGACGCAAGGGTTGCCGGAAGAACTTGAAGGGCTTGCCCAGGCTATCAACGTCATGCTGGATCGGCTGGATGCCGAGGTCAGCCAGATGGCCCACTTCTGCGATGATCTGGCGCATGAGTTACGTACGCCCATAAACAATCTGATGGGGAAGGCGCAGGTCACCCTTTCGCGGGAGCGTTCACCCGAAAGCTACAAGCAGGCTTTGGAAAGCTGTACGGAAGAACTGGAGCGTTTGTCACAGATGGTTTCGCAAATGCTGTTCCTCGCCAGTGTTTCGCAACCTTCCTCATTACAGCTCACAACAATCAGGTTACATGAGGAGGCAGGTCGTATTGCAGAAATGTTCCTCCATGTGGCGGAAGACAAGTCTGTCTCATTGACCCTTCACGGGGAAGCGGAGGTCCAGGGCGACCGGCTCATGGTGCAGAGGGCAATATCCAATTTGCTTTCCAATGCGATACGCCACAGTCCGCACGGTGAAGTGGTATCCATAGACATTACCCAGGATGCGGAGGCCACCCGGTTGGCGGTTGCTAATAAAGGCGCCGGGATCGAAGCGGAACATATTCCTCACATTTTCAAACGCTTTTATCGTGTGCACTCAAGCCGCTCGCGTAAGCAGGGGGGCACTGGGCTAGGACTTGCTATTGTCCGCAGTATCATGAACCTACACGGGGGAGAAGTGAGCGCCTGCAGTGCACCGGGCGTATGTACGACGTTTACATTGCAGTTTAGGGCGAATACACGTTAACGAGGCCACCTTACAGATTTCCGGGCCGATCCGACGGGTGGTGGCGCCAGGCGTGCATGCCCCTGTCAACGTAGGCAAGTGCTCTAATGTTTTTGAACTGGTTCTTTTCAGGGATGCGGCTATGAAATTCAAAGATCTTGTTAGCGCTGGACCACGTGTAGCATTACTCACGGTGCTGTTTACCGCGTCAATCGCACAGGCCAGTACTGCTCAGTTGATTGATGTGTACAGGGATCCCAATTGTGGCTGCTGCTCCAAGTGGATTGCTTACCTCCGGGACAATGGCTTCACGGTAAATGACCATTTAGAGGAAAACATGAGCGCTGTGAAGGCCAAGCTTGGCGTGCCTGAAAAGCTTATGTCGTGCCACACAGGCGTAACGGAGGGGAAATTTATCGAAGGGCACGTACCGGTACAGCAAATTGCAGAACTTGCCAGTCGGACCGACCTCGTCGGTGTTGCCGCCCCAGGCATGCCGATGGGCTCGCCCGGCATGGAAGCGGGTGAGCGCAAAAGTGCCTACCAGATCCTCGGATTAAAAAAGTCGGGTGAGCAGGAGGTAGTAGCTGATTACCCCGCGCGTTGATTGCCCCCAGCACATCGCTGACCTACCGCTGCGCGTGGCTTCCTTGCACTCGCGGCGCGGTACCTTTTTCACATCAGTGCAGTGCGAGACAGGTAATCTTCGATTTTGCTTGACCCTGTAGCTACTACAGGCTGTTGAATGGCCTTATTTCCTTGTTAGCAGGCGCCTTATGAGCCAAGAAAATAAGTCTTCGTCGACGCTGCGTCCCGTTCTTGAGCAGGACAAATGTTGTGGTGCGAATTCCAAGCGCGATTCCCTGGTGAAGCTGCCGGCTAAAAGCTCCTTCGTGCATCTCCATGACCCTGTCGGTGCAGCTCCTACCGGTCCGTGCTGCCCGGCTGAGGGCAGCACGTTAGAGCGGGCGTGCACCGACGATTCAAGTCACGGCCACGGTCAGTGCACAGACGACCATGACCATGACCATGACCATGACGATGCACATGGGACCGCCGGGGCGGATACCTGCTGTTCCCAGGGAGCGCACGCAACGGAAGCGATCGTCCCACGTTCCGTGACTCCAGGCCCTGAAGGGACTACTCAGGTCCGGTACCGCATCGACAAGATGGACTGCCCGACAGAAGAGCGGCTGATTCGTAATCGGCTGGAGCCGATGCCCGGCATCGCCCGGCTCGATTTCAATCTACTGAGTCGCGAGTTGACCGTGCATCATCGGCTGGATGATCCGCAAGCGATTGTCAGCGCTTTGGTTGCGCTGGACATGGGCCCTACCCTTATCGAGGCTGGAGCCCCGCCAATAGCTGCCCCGCCGGCGCTGACGAAGAGATTGAAAGGGCTGCTGGCTGTCAGCGGCGTCGCGGCTGTGGCCGCTGAAGCCATCGCCTGGACAACGGGGCAGGAAGGCTCATGGCCCGTGATGGGTTTGGCTGCTGTGTCCATTCTTGCCGCCGGTGTGCCTACCCTCAGGAAGGGATGGATCGCGGTGAAGAATTTCACCCTGAACATCTACTTCTTGATGTCTTTGGCTGTCCTGGGCTCCGTCGTGATTGGTAAATGGCCGGAAGCCGCGATGGTGGTTTTCCTGTTCGCCATTGCCGAAGCCATCGAAGCACTGTCGCTTGAGCGAGCGCGTAACGCGATCAAATCATTGACCGCATTGGCCCCAGAGACTGCGGAAGTCATGGGCGAAGGGGGCTGGAAAGAGCAGCTTGTCGGAGCTGTCGCGCTTGGCAGCCGCATCCGTGTTCGCACTGGATCACGGGTGCCATTGGATGCGACGGTGGAGTCTGGTCGTGCAGCCCTCGACCAAGCCCCTATTACCGGTGAAAGCCTCCCCGTGGACAAGGTGGTTGGCGATCCGCTTTATGCGGGCAGTATCGTGACCGACGGCATCGTTGAGGCTACGGTCACCGCAGTAGCAGGCCAAAGCACCCTTGCCCGGATCGCTGCCGCGATCCAGGACGCACAGTCCCAGCGGGCACCTACGCAGAGATTTGTGGATCAGTTCGCGCGTTACTACACACCGGCGGTCGTGTTGGTAGCGTTCTTGGTCGCTGTTTTAGGGCCGTTGCTGCTGGGGGGCACCTGGGGGGGGTGGCTGTATGAGGCCCTTGTCCTGCTGGTCATTGCTTGCCCTTGTGCCCTGGTCGTCTCCACGCCTATCACCGTGGTAAGTGGCCTTGCCGCAGCTGCCCGCTCCGGCATCCTGATCAAGGGGGGGGTGTACCTTGAAAGCGGTCGGCTGCTGAAAGTGGTTGCCTTGGACAAGACCGGCACGTTGACCCAGGGCAAGCCTGTTTTAACGGACGCGGAAACCTTCAGTGACCTGCCGATCGAAAAGGCCACGTTGATCGCGGCCAGTCTGGACGAACAGAGTACTCACCCCGTAGCGAAAGCACTGGTCAATGGGTGGAAGACCCAGCAACCTGGCGTTTCGACCCTGCTTGTCAGCGACTTCAGTGTGCTGAATGGACGAGGCGTGAAAGGCTTCATTGATGGCCAACTGTGGCACCTGGGTAATCACCGATTGGTTGAAGAACTGGGAGTGTGCTCTCCGGCGCTCGAGGCCAGGCTTTCACGGCTCGAAAATGCGGGCAAAACGGTCATCGTGCTGTGTGGTGCTGAAGGTCCCGCTGCAATATTCGGGGTCGCGGATACCGTTCGACCCGAGAGCTTCGAAGCTGTCGCTGCGCTGAAGGCGTTGAACGTTGTCCCGGTGATGCTGACGGGTGACAACCCCGCGACGGCGAAGTCGATCGCTGATCAGTTAGGTGTTACCGATGCACGCGGAAATCTCATGCCAGAGGACAAGCAGACCGCAGTCGCTGAGCTCAAACGTCGATATGGCCACATTGGGATGGTCGGGGACGGTGTGAACGACGCCCCTGCTTTGGCGCAGTCCGATATCGGTTTCGCCATGGGAGCCGCTGGGACAGCCACGGCCCTTGAAACCGCGGATGTCGCAATCATGGATGATGACCCACGCAAGATCGCTGATTTCATTCGGCTTAGTCGTCGCTCCGCTTCCATTTTGAAGCAAAACATCACGCTGGCATTGGGGATAAAAGTTGTCTTTCTAGCACTGGCTCTGTCGGGCATCGCCACCTTATGGATGGCAGTCTTCGCCGACATGGGAGCGAGCCTGCTCGTCGTGTTCAATGGTCTGCGGCTCTTGCGTCGGTGACACGACAGCTGCGGTTTAGACAGCGTATTCGCTGAAGGAGAGAACCATGCAGTGCCCTGTTTGCAAAGACGTATCGTTGGTCATGACAGACCGTCAGAATGTTGAGATAGACTACTGCCCTCAATGCCGGGGCGTCTGGCTTGACCGGGGGGAGCTCGACAAGATCATCGAGCGTAGTCAGCAGCTGGAGGCTCGTTTTCTGCCACAAAGCGCAGCGTCATCAAGGCAAGACGCGCCCCTATCAGAACCGGGGTATGCGCATTCGCCTGCTGCTCAACCTGGCAATAAGCATGGCTGTTCTGATCCGCAGCCCAGTCAGGGGGGCGGATGGCGGGACAGCTACCAGAGCGGTCACCAGAATCAGCACGGACATCAAAGCCAAGGCAAGCATGAAGGGCAGCAGCCTTATCGCAAGAAGTCCTTTTTACAGGAGCTTTTCGACTAAGTTTTGCTCAGGTACACGGATCACCGCTCAGCTGACAGGCTCCATTGGCTGATTCCAATGTGTCACCTGTTAACGCCAATGCCGTAATCAAGGGCCTAAGGTCGAGGTGACCCGGGCCGCCGGCACGACCTCTTGCGTCGGTGATGCCTTCTGCCAAGCCGGCCACGTTGGTAGCCTGAATGTGCCGCCAGGCATCCAGTACAAGCTGACAGCCCCTGACCTGGATAAGGCCCGCGCTATAACTGAATAGTAGTCGCTATGGTAGCTGCCATAGCAGCTGCTGCGCTCATTATACGATGGACTATCATATCGACTGATGACCCCGTATACGTGGTATTAAGATCTCAAGATAATTAAGCCATATTCGCGGCACGAGAACATTGGCTAAAGCCTGAAGATATGGAAGACTTCCCATTTAGTGTGATGCTAGACTCTTGGAAAAGAAGCTCACTCCCTTAGCATTCCTGGCGATTTAATTAATGACCCTGTCCCCCGACCAGATAAATATCCTCTCTGAGTACATGAATGATCCGAACGTACTGTATCCACAGCGCGTCAGGTATTTTTTCTACACGTGCAAAGAACAAATCTCAGGTCGACACACTGTTAACACAGTCAAGCTATTGGACCGGGTCTTGACCGTGCTCTCCTTCAAAATCAGGAGTGGCACGAAAGCTTTAAAGGGGTCCTGGCCCAAGCCGTTGAGCTTAATCTGCTTCATAACAGCGACTACGAGATATTCCTGTCTCATTTAAATCGCTGTACTCCAGGTAGCAAAGACCGGCCCCCTACCCGGCAGTATCGCCGGATTGGTCAGCAGCGTAGCTGTTGAACCCATTGCCAGCGTGACGGCGGCACGCGGTCACGTACGGCCTCAACCTGCGCTTATTGAAGATATTCGCTACGGGGCACTACAGGTCTGGGGTGATCTGAAACTGGTCGTGCCGGATAAAGCACCATGGCTTCTTTGGGTGGGCCCCTGATCGACGTAGCGGTGAATTTGGCTCACCACGAAATGGAGTGGTTCACCGTGTATACGCCTGGACTTATAATCAAGTTGGCAGGGCATTTTCCTGTCCCTATACTGAAACCCTCCTGAAGTCCAGTGGATAGCAAAAAATGTCACGTCTTGCCGAATACCGCGCGTTAGAACAAAAGCTGGCCGCTCAGCTTGCTGAGCTCGAGAGCATGAAGAATGATGAAGGTTTGCAGCGTGAAGTTGAATTTGAGCAAAAATTGCGGGAATTGCTAGGCGAGTATAATTTTAGCCTGAAGCACATTATTGCGATTCTCGACCCGCAAGCGTTTCAGCGTGCTCCGGCTCAGACTAAAGCGTTCACCCGCAAAGCACGCCAAGTGAAGCGTTACCGGCACCCGGAATCCGGTGAAATCGTTGAGACCAAAGGGGGCAATCATAAAACACTCAAGGCGTGGAAAACCGAGTACGGTTCGGAAGCCGTCGAAGCATGGTTGCAATAACGTGCTTTGAATTAGGTTCTCCATAACCAGCAACACGAGTTGCTCTGGTTTGGTAAGGCACCTGGCTGGAGCATCACCGGCCAGGCCATCACCTTGAATGTTGTACTGTCGATGTGTGCCTGACCTATGCCCGCGGCCTTACCAAAGCAGGCACGAGTCTGATATAGAAGAGCTCAGCTATCAACTCCATCAGTGTTTGCGTGATGATCGCTGCTGCCGCAAGCGTTCGAATATTTTCCGGCAGCGCCAACGCCAGAGGCAGCACTACCAGCGAGTTCCTGGTAGCGCTACTAAATACCACTGACCTGGCACTTGAGGCGCCCAGCCCAAATGCTTTAGCCACCACGGCGCCTACCACGGGGGCCAGCAGCATGAAGCCCAGATACACCGGGATTACCGGAAGAAGGCTGTTGAAGTCACGCACCACATAAGCGATCTGGGAACCGATGACTGCTATCAGTACCGCCACCATGGCAGGAACAGGCATCCACGCCCAAGCAGTGTTCCAGCTCGCCACGACGCTGGATTTTCTCACCAGCGCGGCGGTGATCACTGCGAGAATCAAGGGCAGCACAATCAACACCAGGAAGGCCTCCGCAAAGGGCCCAACGGTGATGACAACCTCGCTGCTTTCTCCAATCATGACGGCCAGATACACTGGTAGGAGTAGTAGCTGGAGCAGTAGCAAGATTGGCGTCGCTGCGAGCGTTAACTTCGAATCTCCCTTACCTATGTGCGTGAACACCACAACGTAATCAATGCATGGAGTGAGCAGCACCAGCAGCGCGCCGACCCTGATTACAGGGTGATCGGCCAAGCCCTGACTCAAGCTCCAGACCAGCAAGGGTATGACCACGAAATTGGCAGTGAGCAACGCTGCCATAAAGCGTCTGTCACCCAGCCCGTTGCGCAATTCCAGGAACGGAATTTGTAAAAACATTGCGTACATCAACGCTGCGATAGACGGTGTAACCCAAGCGCTCAGGCTCTGTGATGCTACAGGCGCCAGTAAGCCGCCCATGGCGGCGGCAATGACCGCCAAGAAGTAGATAGGAATCTGGTTCTGCTCAAGCGTTTCTTTTTGCACACTATGCCCTTACGACGGAGATCAATGGCCGACCGGGCAGGTAATAGCTGCTAGCTATTAAGAATTCAAGGGCATTTATCAGCAGGACGGCGGGAGAAACCTCTGTCGAAGTTCGGATTGCCCTGTTGGGAGTCGCCGGGGAGGACTGTGGGCTTCTCCGAAGGTTAACAGGTCGTGGACCGCGAAGCCCATCAATAGGATTTCATGCTCAAAGCGATCTAAAAAAGGTACCGTTCCGGTTTTCAATCAGGGACGACCTACAGTGGCTTTGAGCATTCGTACGGCGGTAGCAACAGACGCGGCCGCCATCCAGCGTATTTACGCGCCGGTGGTTCTGGACACGGCGATTTCCTTTGAAGAGGTCCCTCCGACCGTCGAGGAAATGGCCCAGCGGATAGTGACCACGCTTCAGACCTACCCCTACCTGGTAGCCGAGGAGGACGGGGTCATCAAGGGATACGCGTACGCCAGCCAACACCGCGCTCGCCCAGCCTACCGCTGGGCCGTGGACGTGACGGTGTATATCGCCGAATCGGCGCGCCGTCAGGGCATCGGCCGGCAACTCTATGAAACGTTGCTGCCCCTGCTTGAGCAGCAGCGGTTTCGGGCCGCTTACGCCGGCATTGCGCAGCCCAATGAGGGCAGCGTTGGGCTGCACGAAACGCTGGGCTTCGTGCACATCGGTACCTACCCGGAAGTGGGCTTCAAGCTCGGCAAATGGCACGACGTGGGCTACTGGCGGCGCGGGCTGTGCCTGTTGACCCCACCGTTGGAGCCGGTGCTGTTCCCTGAGCTGGAGGGTAGTCCCCGGTAGGCCGCCCCGGCACACCTGGGCCGTCAGACCTGCGTCGGTTCGAAAGCCCGTAACCGGGCGAACGCCACCACTGCGCCCAGGCCCAAAAGGCCGGCCAGAATCCCGATCAGCCCGCGCGGGCCCAGTTGCTCCAGGAGGTACGCACAGGCCAGCGGCGCCGCTGCCTGGGCGATCAGCACCGGGCGCGCGATCAACCCCAGGTGGCTGCCCAGTTTGGCGCTGCCCAGCAGGGTCAGCGGCACTGTGCCCCTGGCAATCGTCATGATCCCATTGCCCCCACCGAAGGCGACGACGGCGAGCAGGGACAGCGTCACCAGGCCCGGCCCCAGGCCCAGCAGGCCGGCGATACAGGCCAGCATCCCTAACCGCGCGATCCAGACCGGGTGCGCCTGGCGACCAAAGACATATTCGAGCACTCGGGCGACTACCTGCGAAGGCCCCATCAGTGCGCCGAGCGTTACCGCCAAGGCTGCCGGGATACCCTGGCCCTGCAGGATGACCAGCAGGTTGACCGCCAGGGCCGACATCACGAAAGCATGCAGGGTGAACAGCACCGCGATCCAGGCTAACTGGGGACCGGCTTGAGCGTCGGTGGCATGGGTCGCGGTAGCCGCGGCCGGTGGTCTTGGCGCCGGCGACGGCACCGTGAACAGGTGAAGCGGCAGGCCGACCAGCAGGTGGATAATGGCCAGCACCCGGCAGGTGGCCGGCCACCCCTGGTTCGCTTCCATGGCCGCGAGGAAAGGCCAGGCCACCGTACTGGCGAAGCCGGCGATCAGGGTCAGGCCGGTTATTGAGGACCTGGCCCGTGAACCCATCAGGCGTCCCAGGGTGGCAAACCCCGCGTCATACAGCCCGGCGGCCATGCCCAGCCCGAGCACGGTCCAGGCGGCATAGTAGGCGATCAAACCGCAGGCAAACGACATGGCCGTCAGCCCCAGGGCCAGCAAGACCGCGCTGCCGGCCAGCACCCCTTTACCGCCGAATCTATCAATGGTCCGGCCCACTAGCGGTGCGCACATGCCGGCCACCAACAGGGCCCAGGACAGGGCCCCCACCACTGCAGGCACCGAGGCGCTCAGCGAATGGGCCACCGGCACCGCCAATACAGCTGGCAGGTAAAAGGTCGAGCCCCACGCCAGGATCTGGTTGCAGCCCAGTGCCCCTATCAAGGTTGCGTGACGACGTCTTGACAGGGACAGGGCAGGCATCAGTCGGCCCCGGTAAGGTCGTGCTGCACCTGCCTGACCACGTCCCGAGCGGTCCGGGTCACCCCGATCAAGGTCGCGGAGGCGAGCCCTGTCCAGTCGCCATAGCCCACCAGCCACAGAGCGGGTAGCGCTACGCTCCGGTTTTCGGCCACCGCGATCTTGCCGTCCGGGCCCACGATCCCCAGGCTGGTCAGGTGGTCGAGCGCCGGGGAGAAGCCGGTGCACCAGATTACCGAATCTACCGGCGTCTCCTCACCCGAGGGCCAGACCACGCCGGTTGAGGTGAACCGGGTGAAGGGCCGTACCGCGTTCAGCACCCCGCGTTTGCGGGCGTCCTTGACCGGCGGCACCATCACGATGTCGCCCAGCCCGCCGGTGAGCGGCGGCGGTTCCTGGCCCGCTTGCTGGGCTTTCAACCGCGCGGTGGCTCGCTCAAACAGCACACGGCCATCGACCTCATCGGGCAGGTAGTTGGGCGGCGCCTGCGTCACCCAGGTCGCCTGGGCGACCTTCGACACTTCCGCGTAAATCTGGGCACCCGAGTTGCCCCCACCGACGACCAGCACGGTCTTTCCTTCGAGCGCACGCGGTTCAACGTAGTGCGCCGAGTGCAGCTGCTGCCCTTCGAACAGCGCTTGCCCTGGATAGGCCGGGATGACCGGGCGGCTCCAGGTGCCGGTGGCACTGATGACGGCCTTGGCGTCCCAGACACGGTCCTGTGAAACGACCCGCAATCCCCCCGCGATCTTTTCCACCCGGGTCACCCGCGTGGAATGCAGGAGGGGAAAGGCGTACCGCTGCTCATAGCGAGTCAGGTAGTCAATCACCTCGTCGCGCCCCGGCGTCCCCTCGGGCACGGCGGGCATCGGCCAGCCGGCAATCGAGCTCCAGGCCGCAGGGGAAAACAGCCGCAGCGACGCCCACCCATGACGCCAGGCCCCACCGGGGCCCGGCTCGGCATCGAGCACCACATAGGACAGACCGGTGCGCTTCAAAAAATAGGCCACGGTGAGGCCCGATTGGCCACCGCCAATGACCACCACGTCCACGTTTTTGGCTTGATCCACGCTACCCCTCCCCGTTCACCGCCCCTGGCCTTGCCTGCTTCGCTTCAGACCCGGCGGCCGTGTTCATCAATGACCACCTCTCCGTCTTCCTTGACGAAGCGGCCACGTTGCGGCTGCGGCAGCAGGTCCAGCACCGCTTCGGAAGGCCGGCACAGACGGGTGCCCAGAGGGCTGACCACGATCGGGCGATTGATCAGGAGGGGATGCTCGAGCATGGCCTCGATGAGCTGTTCATCGGTCAAGGCCGGATCGTCCAGCCCCAGTTCCTCGTAAGGGGTGCTCTTGATCCGCAGCAGCGGTCGCGCGCCGGTCCCCATCGCCTCGATCAGCCCGACCAGGGTCGCGCGATCCGGCGGGGTCTTGAGGTATTCGATCACGGTGGGCTCTTCGCCGCTGTTGCGGATCAACGCCAAGGTATTGCGGGAAGTGCCGCATTGCGGGTTGTGGTAGATGGTGATCTGGGTCATTGATGAACTCTCGCGGTAGGGACGGGTTAGATGGAACGCTGATTGACGCGTTTGGAGAGCGCTTCAGCGGACTCCTTGCGTTCGGAGTAGCGATCCACCAGGTAATCCTGGCGGTCACGCAGCAGCAGCGTGAACTTCATCAGCTCCTCCATCACGTCCACCAGGCGGTCGTAATAGGACGAGGGTTTCATCCGGCCGGCCTCATCGAACTCCGTGAAGGCTTTGGCCACCGAAGACTGGTTCGGGATGGTGAACATGCGCATCCACCGGCCCAACACGCGCAGCTGGTTGACCACGTTGAACGACTGCGAGCCTCCGCACACCTGCATCACGGCCAGGGTTTTTCCCTGGGTAGGTCGCACCGCGCCGAGGGCCAGTGGCACCCAGTCGATCTGCGCCTTGAACACCGCGCTCATTGCGCCGTGCCGTTCAGGCGAACACCACACCTGCCCCTCTGACCATTGCATCAGTTCGCGCAGCTCCTGCACCTTCGGGTGGGAGTCGGGGGCATCGTCCGGCAGCGGCAGGCCGGACGGATCAAAGATGCGAGTTTCGGCACCGAATTCTTCCAGCAGGCGTGCCGCCTCTTGAGTCACCAGGCGGCTGAATGAGCGTTCCCGCGTCGAGCCGTACAGGAGCAGAATCCGGGGCTTGTGCCGTGACGGGGTGGCCGGTGTCAGCTGCTCCAGCGTGGGGAGGTCGAGCAGGTCTGCCTGCACGTTGGGTAAGGTGTCTTGCATAGCACTCTCCTTAGGCTGCGTCCTGCGGGCAAAGCCTTGGTTGATCTTCAAAGCGTTCCGATACGGCCCAGCTCGGCTTTCAACTGCTCATCGCTCATCGTTGCGAACGGCAGCGCTAGGAAGGCGTGCACGCGTTCCTGGATCTTGGCCAGGGTGGTGGCGAATGCCGCTTCGATGTCAGCCTCCGCGCCGGTGGCTTCCGAGGGATCGGCGAGGCCCCAATGCGCTTTCAAGGCGGGGCCGAAGAAGAGGGGACAGGCTTCGCCAGCGGCCCGGTCACAGACGGTGATCACGATGTCCGGAGGCGCGCTTTCAAAGGCGTCCGACGCCTTGCTGCTCAAGCCGGCCGTAGGAATGCCGGCAGCTTCCAGTGTGTGCAGCGCGCGCGGGTTGACCCGACCGCTGGGAAAACTGCCCGAACTGACCGCTTCGAAGCCGTCCGGGGCCAGGTGGTTGAACACCGCTTCGGAGAGGATGCTGCGGCAGCTGTTGTGGGTGCACATGAACAGGACTTTCATCAGAGGATTCCTTGATTCAGAAACTCAGGCGCAAGGCCAAAGCACAGAGGGTGGCGACGAGGATGGGCAGGGTCAGCACGATCCCGGTCTTGAAGTAGTAACCCCAGCTGATGGTGATCCCCCGCTTGGCCAGC
>NZ_JAAMQU010000027.1 GCF_013522925.1 Pseudomonas japonica
AGGATATTGGCCGGTTCCTGATGGAGCGATACAACTGGCGGCGACCGCATCAGTTCAACGAAGGGTTAGCGCCTGCGGTCGCTGAGGAAAAACTCAATTCAGTGTCCGGGATCAGTTGACCACTACAGTTCGTCCTCTTCGCTGTTTATAAAAGAAAGCCAGCTATACCGCCTCACTAGGCAGGGATGCGGCCATAACTTTATCGCCAGCGAATCGGCCTCAGGCAATCCTTGTGTAACTCGAGTCCTGAGAGATTTCGGGCCTGTTGCTCCATCGGACGAGGATGAGGCGGAGCACTATTGGTTAGCCGAGGTGGAGTGGCTCCAGGATGTGAATCCGCAGTCTGCGTCCGCTAGAACGCTAGCGGCCCTGCTTGACGAGCTTACCGAAGGCGAACCTCAACTTGAGGGAGAACAACTCGCGGAGTTTGGCCGCCGATGTAGCGCTTTAGCAATGGAGCATGGAGAGCTAAGTGGGCTACTCACGACACTCGCTCGGATGGCTACGTTCGCTATAGATCGCCAGGCGCTGGCAGATATCAAGTTAGACAATATAATGGTTCGACCAATAACGAACGAGTATGTCTTGGCTGATCCAATCTGCGACCAATACTATCCCCTTGAGAATAGTCAGCTCATAACGATGACAGAACTCAGATCGAAGATTGAGACTCGATAAAATATTAGCGTCTGACCCACAAAACAGTGCGCAAAGACGCTATATTTTAACCGAATCCGTCGGGGAGGAAAAACTTAAATGCTGAATTTGTGACCGCAGCTAGCATTCAGGCACTTATAATTATCAAGGATGTGCTCGTCCACCATTTCCCCGGCCTTGGAGCCTACCGTTCCTCCCGCTGCGCTTCCGAGAAGTGCGCCAAGAATGCCGCCGGCAACTGCACCTACTGTTGCACCCAGAACCGCGCCAACTGGGCCTGCGACGACCCCTAGCATTGCACCTGCTTCTCCGCCCGCTGCGGCACCGCTCGTAGCTCCGGCATAGCCCCCTATCCCGCCGGCCACGGCGCCGGTCATGGTGCCGGCACGCTTTCCATAGTTAAGCTTGTCGATATTTGTTGCGCTGCATTTTGGGCACTGAATCATTTGGATGCTCCTCAAGATGTCACCTATCCAGCAAGAGTCTTGGTGATAGGCGGGATTCGCTGTCAGGAATCGGGCGACGTAGTGACCGTCCCCCTAGAGTCATGGATCCTATCGGCAGAGCGTTGTCCGACTTGAGCGTTTCGAGATGCCGATTTTGGCTTTTTGCGGCCTGTCAGATACAGGTGGAGCAATAGCACAGTGCGCCATGAAAAGATCCAGCCCCTATTTCCTGCATTGGTGCCTACTGTCAGTAGGTGGTGACTAGCCCGCAATGTACAAGCCGGCCAAATCAGGCAGACACCTCGAATGACCCAAACGAGCGCGCGGATGCGCCAACGCTTGGCATCACCGCGTAGGTGGTCTGCAACGTCCTGCGCAATGTGGCCTTCGGGCGTCGCCCCATGGCTAAGATCAGCACGCAAACCTGGGATGAGGTCTATGCCTCTCGTTTGCAGTGGACGTAGAGGCCGGCGCATCACGCTGTACAACGATTGTGATGAACTCCGTTATTGCGAAGAGTGTATTAGTCTATAAGCGACAAAAGCACCGAAAATCGACATGAGCAGAGATACAGCCCAGAAGAACTTGATCATTTTTCTCTCCTTAGAAAAGGTATAGGAAGATTACGGCTGAATGCCTTTAATCTTCTCAAGCTTCATCTGGTAGCCCTGACCAGGCTGAGTCACGGTCTCGGTTTCCACAGTTTGAACGATGCGCCCCTCCCCGTCTTTGGTAACTGCGATGCTCTTGCTATAGGCCGTTTGTACACAGCCAGACAAGCATGCGATGGTAAGCAGGAGGAATACAGCATTGGTTCTCATATCGGATCCAGGACTAAATGAAAGGGTGGCAAGCATACTGCCTATAGTGGCGATTTGCCATTCATCTAGGTTGGAATTCAGTGAGAGGGGCCAGCGGGGATGAGCGTCAATCTGGATCAGGCCGACGGTTATCAGCCCTTGACCTTAAGGCTCGCTGTGGCCGAGGTTAAGCCTTGGTTCGTCAACGCCGCTGCTTGCAGCTATGAAGCTATGAAGCCACCTCGCTGACTTGCTACAACTGGGCGAGTGCCACTCCATCTTAACGATATGGACGCCCTGCCTAGAGACTTTCGATGAACCAATCGAAGCCGTCCCGTGGCTGTTCACGGGCGATTTGTGTCTCGGCGATGCATTTTTCTGAGCCCTTGAGGTTCCCATCCTCACCTCGCTCGCTCCGCTTTCGCGGTTCGTTTGACTGGCGCTTTGCTGGGTAGCCCATTGTCATCCGAGCTTGCTTCGGGCAGAGGGCATACCGGCCCGGAAGGTGACCGCCACGTTTGGCACTGGTTGCTATGGAACGGCGAGTATAGAGGCCATCTGGTTTACTGACAGGTACCGCCTTTGTGGTGAGAGCCGGTGCCGCCGACAGGATGAGTGCCCCGAGGGCACGCTTGGCTACATAGTGCGGCGAACGAAAATAGAATAACCAGAACCAGCGTGACTGTTTTCTTCATGACACCCTTCCGTATGTATTGAGATATCCCAATACAATCGGCGGGGGGGTCGCCATCTTTAGGAACTGTGGAAGGTTTCCTCGCCAGCCTGCCCTTTGCCAAGCGTTAGCTGATCCCGGGCGCCTCAAAAATCGCGCGATCAGGTAACGGCACCTTTCACCTTACCGCACGTCTGTGCGCGCGGCTTGCGGCACTACTCCCGGCACTGCCGAGCTACCTGATATTAAAATAAACAAGGTCAGGAATTTGATAGATGCAAGCAGCGTCCTGCCCCACAGGAGGCCTAATGCGCCCCGCGTGACAGTGGTGAAGGACTCCAGCATTTACGACAAACATGATTACTCTTCCCGTATCCGGCAGCATCTTGATCGTCGAGAGGAAATGCTGGATCAAGCTAGGGAAAGGAAAAATGAGACTAGCGGCGTGACCGTCATTAGCGACCATTCGAGGACTGATTTTGAGTCTAATCACGAAAAAGCCATGCGGTTGAAAGCTGAAGCGAATGAGCTTAGGTACTAGCTTGCGTGGGCGTTCGGGCACCAATGTCAGTGGCGACAGGGTGGCGGTCGGGAGCTCTGTATCGAGGTTGGAGCCGGTGTTCCGTGCCATGAAGGGCGGCTTATTCAATCTTTACCCGTCCGAGCGAGGGCCAACGGAACCGTAGCGACTAAAACTGCGGCATAGCTTCAGGCGTCATACTGAGTTCGGTCAGGGCAAGACTCAGGTCGATTTTGATCAGCGCGTGGCCGAGCCGCCTCCTAGAATATTTCAAGAGTTGGCCCCTCAGTATGGCCAGTACGAGGCCAAGGTCGATTGGGTTTGTTAATTCATTGAGCCGCGTCATCAAATGTAAAAGGCTGCTCCTCCACCATATAGGCTGGCGGGCACCATTTCTAAATCAGGGATCTGAGTGAGCCTAGATGGTATCGGCTGAAAAAGCCTCCCGAGCGTCTCCCCGGCCGTCTGCAGTCATCGAGTCCATAACAGAGGCAAGCTCCTTGACCAGGTCTTCATAGTTGAGCTGCAGGAACTCGGCGATTGCCTCATTGCGCAGCAGCCTGGAGACGTAACCCTTGGCGATGACTAACACCAACATGGTTTCCCCCATGGTGTCCTCGACCAGACGGTAATCCCGGCTGAGCTTGTCCATCTCTCGCTCAAGCCGGCTGATATCCTCGGCGGTTGTTCGCGACTTAGGAGGACGCGCTGGTTTGGCTAGCTGATCAGGGCGCGTGGCAGCAAGCATCATCTTGGCGTAGACAGTCGTAAAGCAGTTCGCGGACAGCATCATCTCGGCAGTCTCTATCTGCCGCATTGGCTTCATCTTCTTGAGCGCACCGAAGGCGTGCTGATTGATCTGCCTGTCTTTAAGCATCTCCACCACCTCCGGGGCGATACCGTCCAACAGTTGTTCGCGCCTGCGGATATGCTCCACATTCACGTCGAGGGCCTGGGCTATGCGAGCCCCCGAGGTGCCTTTATTGATAGCCGACAGAATCATCCTGTGCTCCTGAATCGGGGTCAGCCTATTCACCTGGCGGTTATAGGTAAACCCTTCGTCATCGCTGGCGACCAAGCACAATGCATGAGTCGCCCCTAGGGACTTCAAGGCCATGAGCCTCAAATGCCCGTCCAGCACCAGATACCGACTGCCGCCCTCCACGCCTGATTCTCGGTGTACCGCTATTGGTTCTATCACTCCGAGCTCCCTGACCGAAGCCAGAATGCTCATGTATTTTTTGGAAGCTTCAATCCTCGTTGCAAAGCTTCTGGCGGACACTATTTGGTCGAGCGGAATGGCCAGAACCTTTCGCTCAAAAGCACTTTTGACTGAGCCCATGATCAAGAGTCTCCATGGATCTTATCGCCCAATGGCTTGGGCATATCCTGGATACCCTCAGCTCGCAGTAGCGTACGGAAGTGGCTGTCTTTGAATAAATTGCGAAGCGCGCTGGTGATGAATAGCAACCGATGTTCACTGATAGTGGCCTTTTTGATCATGAGCTGCTGTCGACGCACCTCGTTTTGATAGGTGCTCAACACGCTCCTAACGGTCGTTGGCTGCTGGGCTCGTGGCGCGCTGTGCCTGAACGTTTTGCCTAGGGAGCGGCGCTTGTCGATCAGCCTTCTGGCGCTGATCATCTGTTCCCCCTTAAGCGTGCCTGCTTCGTACGCATCGGTAAGTGCCATCTGGACGTCTGCGTCAGAAGCTCTGGAAATTTCAATGGCAATGGTCATGGGCAACCAGCCCTTTTCGACCCCAGAAATCAATCTATCCTCACCTTGGCGGAGCAGTAGTAGCACGCCGTTTATGTAGGTCGTATCGAGGGCAGTTTTGTCTGCAATCTGCCTGGAATTATATCCCCGGTTCGACATTACGCTTATAGCGTTTAGCAAATCCCGGTTCGTATGCTTTCTACGAGCCAGGTTTTCAACTAGACTGATTAAATACCCATCCGCTTCAGAAGCCTCGACAACAATACATGGCGCTTCATTTTCGCCTAGCATCATTAATGCCTCCAAACGTCCTTGACCACACAATAAATTGTATTTCGAACCTTGGTCATCCTCACCGCTCACGCACACGGTTATCGGCCTTTTAAGCCCAACACTGGAGATATTTTCGACTAATTCTCTGAAAATCTTTAAGTTGCGGGTGCGAGGGTTTAACACCCGTATTCTGCCTGTAGGGATGTACTGGATTTCTGAAGCATCACCTACATGAAGCGATAGGTGGCTTTCGCTTGAATCCGGCATTAGGCAGTCCTCCCGTAGGACGTGCGCGTAGAGAGGTGACCGAGGATATCCAGGGTGTCGAACCGGTAGACTTCTATATTGACCGGGTTGTGTTCGGCTATTCGCAGCTTGGACGCGGTCATATCGAGAGCAGGAAGCAGAAAGTAATCGAGCGCGGACTGGCCACTCGGGCTCATTCTCACCGCAAGGGTTACATCGGGGCACAAACCTAAGTCAAACTTTACGACCCATCGAGACGAGCCTGAGGCCAGCTCTTGGCAGCGACATAGAATCAAGGAGATTGTGAACTCGTCGTTTACCCTTAGCAGATCGGTTCGAGGATTGATTTCCACCTTTGCACCTACCTGCTTGATGAGCTCCACGGTTTGTCGCAATACATCGGGATAGGTCTGGCGAATTTTTCGATTCGCCTCTATGAACCGATAATCCCGTGTCGGAGTGAAGCCAACGAGGCCATAGCTCCGAAGCAAGCTTCCGAACCTTGAGCGATACGCCGTGCTGGATGGGACGCCTGGCGACTCATCGATGACCAAGCCCGACAGGAAACCTTCTTTATGGAAAAGCGCACGTAACGACTCGAGCATCTGCTCATCAGTCCACTGGAAGCTTCGAGCGGAAATGATCGCCTGAGCTTTCTGGAAGACCAGGGGGCTTACTACTGCTTCGAAGACCCCTTCGGCCCTGACCCAGTCGTCTCGGGCGTTTTTGACGTGCTCGGCCTTTAGCTTGAAGGACGTACGATTCCATACGTTATTGCCGATGTACTTTTCATTGATCAGCACTTGGTGGACGGTGCCCCTTGTCCACGCTGTACCTAACCCCGTTCTATGGCCAAGCCTGTTCAACCCCTGGGCGATTTCACTTTCAGAGCGACCGTCTTCCACGAAAGCCCTATAAATGCCGTGGACTACCTTCAACTCTTCGCTAGGCCCCGGAACCAGCACCACGCGATCGGTCTGGATGCTTTTCTGCTCTCTGAGCTCGAGCACGGCTTTGGCAACGCCGTATTGGTCAACCAGCTGCCGTCGCAATCCAAACCCAGCAATTCCTCCCTGCCGGTAACCCAGGCGTATCAGCCGCGCTTGGCCTGCGAACACCTTGACTGACAGCTCACGACTGTACTCCCCCGCCATCATCCGCTTCAGGCCTTTGATGATTCCAGACACGGGGCTACCGTCATTCTCAAACTGCTCTGCGCAATACTGGACGGACACCCCTGCTTGCCTGCAGCGGACTTCGTAGCTAGCGCTCAGGTCAGGATCCTGGAAGCGCCCCCAGCGGCTGACGTCGTAGACTAGGATCGTACTGAAAGCACGGGTTGGTGATTCGGCCTCCCGAAATAGCCTCTGCAGTCCGTCTCTCCCTTCTAGGCGGAGTCCGCTCTTACCTGCATCGGCGTAGACATCGATGATCTCCAACCCTTTGGCCAGGGCGTAAGTGGTAATGGTCTCGAGCTGGTTGTCGGTCGAATATTTCTGGTGCTCGGTGGACATGCGTACATATGCCACGGCACGTATGGCGCGGGCAGTATCTGCAGCACGTTTCTCGTCGGCAGCTTTCACACAGCTTGTCCTTGGCGGCTAACAGGTAGTGCCGCGAGCAGGTTTCGCGAGTCATGAGACGAGGATAGGAAACAACACTGGAAAAGTATTTCCTGAAACGGGTAAGAACTTTCTGGAGCGAAATATGGGTGATTCGTCATACGCAGCCGCGATAGCCACCGCGCTTCGAATTGAGGTGGGATCGTCACATCAAGCTGTCAAGACCCTGATGAGATGGACTACCGCAAATGAGCGAACAGCCAAGAATTGGCTTGCTGGAACCCATGGGCCGAGCGGCCAACATCTGATGTCGTTGATCCATCACTCCGATGGTGTGTTTGGCGCAGTCATGTCCCTGACCGCAAGGCACGGTGCGCTGGCCACCGACGATCTATACGACCTTCGGAGACGGCTCATGACAACAATGCGTGTGCTCGATCGATACCTCAGCCCTGCCCCCACGGTATAGATTGGACAGGCAGGCCTCATCGAACTTTCTGACGCTGTAAAATACGGCGTTCCGGGCTGAAATCGCCTTATAGGCATGTCGGTAGGCACACGGCCGTAGCGACGATGCGAGCAAATACCTCGTTGTGGTGGGGTTCAACTGTCACGCTTCAGGAGGCAGTACCTTCGAGGAGGTGCAGGTGAGTTTTTGCCGAACGTGCCTGATAGCCAAGGACATCCTGATCGCCCCGCTTGCGCGCTCCGCTTAATTGAAGGCAAGCGTGCCCTTCATGACGAAGAAGGCACATCTTCCTAGCCGGGCGTCATAATCGCACAACGGCCTAACGACGCCGCAACCCGCCGGCCTCCTTCATCTGAGGCAGTCCAAACCAGTATATGGTCTATACCGGCACTTTAATGGCACTCCCTTTTCCGTTAGCATGCCTTGAATGGACTTTTATCGCGTTGAAAATGGACATCGACCCTGCCCTTTCCCCCGCCCGCGCCACAATAGCCTCTGACTGGCGGTACAAGCCTGCGGTTAAAGAAGACGGGACGTCGACCGATACCTTCACGAAGCGGCATGTCGGATCCAATAGACCGTGAGATCATTTCACGGGCGATACAATGATGGCCACCCGGCAAGATCGAGTTAAGGACGACGGCTCTCTAGTCCACAACCCATAAATTTCCAAGCTCAACAGTGAAGCTCTGACCGGTTGCGCCTTAAACTGGCCGATTTCCCTGTAAAATCAACGGATTGCGGATGAAGAAGATGTCGTTTCTGAGGAAATTGCTCGCACGACTCAAGGCTATTTTTGCCGGAAAGGAGCTAGTCGATACACACGGCTCGTTTCCTGAAATCGACCTCGAGAAGCTCAAAGTCGAGCTGGATATCGTCAATCAGGCACGCAAGGAAGGTGAACGTGGCGTTCCTGACGCCCGAGATATTCGCCGGACGCAGACGGAGTACGCGATTGAAGGCACCGTCGGGAGCTTGCGTGTGGCAACCCTGAGGGCTGGCGAGAGCTGGCTCAAGCTCTTGAAAGACCGTCTGGATGGCATCGATCTGACTCAAGAAGCGAACCGGACGATTCAGTTGGGTGATGAATACGTCCGCAAGTCAGATGCGATTCTCTCTGACGCCGATGGCGAGCTCAAGGAAATGGTTAAGACGGTGAAGGCCAGAAAGGCCATTCTCGATCAATTCCGTACGGATAATCGATTACCGGATGCCCCACCTAGACTGCATGGCTTGGCAGACCACATCGTGAAACTCAGCATGCTCATCGTCTTCTGTGCACTTGAATCGATGATCAATGCCAACTTCTTCGCCCAAGGTTTAGCTGGTGGCCTTCTTGGCGGCCTGATGATGGCTCTTATGGCTGCTGGCCTCAACCTGGTGGTGGCCTTCTTTTGCGGCCGAGGATTGATTAACAAAAACCACGTCAACGGGATCCGCAAGGCTGCAGGGTGGATTGCAGGGCTCTTTGGCCTTGCCTGGACGACGTTCGCCGGTCTCGGTGTGGCCTATCTACGTTTTGTCCTTCCGCAGATCGATGATGACGGCGCCAACCAGCTTGCTGCTGTATGGCAAAACATGGCTGCCCATATTTCTCCGTTCACAGACATTGAAGGTGTCGCGCTTTGCGCCATCACGATGATTTTCGGCCTGGTTGCGATGCATCATGGTTACGCCTGGCAAGACCGCTATCCCGGTTATGAGAAGGTTTATGGCGCCTACCAAGATGCATTTCATGAATTCCTAGATTTCATCCGGGGGCTTAAAGCGGAGCTTGAGGATGAAAAGGTAGCGGCTCTCGACCTCATCGAGCTTAAGGTCAAGACGGCCAAAGATTCCATCCAGATCTTCAGATACAACATGAGCGAAAAGGCAGTTGCTAAAAAGAAGGTGACCGAGCGCCTCGTGCTAGCAGACAACGCAATCCAGTCGCTGATTCAGGCTTATCGCTACGAGAACCAAATGGCTCGACCCGCTGACAAGCCGCGCCCAGACTACTTCAATGAACCGGTGGTGCTTAGCGATCAGGAGTTTCCTGATTTCGGGATTGAAGAGGACGAGCGGCGCCTACGGATTCAGGAACAGATGCTTCAGCAGATGTTGGACATCCTCGAACCCACACGCGCCAGGGTTCAGTCTTCCTTCAACGCGAAATTTGATCAGCTAAAGCCCCTTGAGAGCCAGGTCTAGGATCGAGACATGTCTGTTTATCGACGCAAAAAAAGTAGTGCTTCGCCGGTGACAGTGCTGGTGAGCGTGTTGGTTGCCCTGGCCATTGTTTGCGGTGGTGGCTTCCTGGTGTGGAAGAGCAACACTCAGGACAAGATCGACAAGGTCACCCTGTGCCCGTCCAGTGGGCCAAAAGCGCAATATGTGGTGCTGATCGACAACACTTCTCCGTTTCCTTTCACACAGAGGCTCGCTCTCAAGCAACGTCTCAAGGATCTGGTGGTTAACGATTTGCCCACCGGAGCAATCCTGACCGTGTTCGTGCTGGGAGAAGACTTCAAGCAAAACGCCACCCCTTTATTCGCCCGTTGTAACCCTGGCCAGTGGGATGATGCGGACTCTCTCACAAAGACGAAAAAATTCGTCGACAACGCCTACGCCGAGCGCTTCTTCAAACCTTTGGAGGATGTGGTGAACCACATACCTATGGATGTGCGCGGCAAAACGTCCCCGATTTTCGAGATGCTACAGGTGGCCAGCAACAATGGCTTTAAGCACGAACATGCCAACGGCGAGAAGCGCATGATCATCTTCTCTGACATGGCAGCTAATACGTCGGATTTCACCATGTATAAGCGCCCCCAACTTAACTACAAGGATTTCGAGAGCAGCGACTATGCCCGCAAGGCTACCGCGCCGGCTCGGAATGGCGTTTCGGTGACCCTTAACATGATGGCTGCCGAGCCAGGGGTTACCCCATACGTGAAGCGGTCTGAATTTTGGGCCAGGTTTTTTTCGACAAATGGGGCCAATCTTGATGGTGTCGAGCCCATGGAGGGACTGTGATGAAGGCTAATGAGGGACTGATTTACCAGGTGAGAAGCTGGTTCGTGCTGGCGTTGCTCCTAAAGATTGTCAGCGCTACGCTCAGCTATTACACGCAAGATCCGTTCTGGTTTGGGTTTGTCATTCCTTTGGCTGTCATGTTCGGATACTGCATCGTTGGATTCATCGTCCATTCGCGGTACGACATTAATCTTACGACGGCAAAATTCGCGGACTCAGCCTATTACCTCGGTTTTCTTTTTACCGTCGGCAGCATCATTGTGTGCCTTGCCGACATCCAGAGCATCGGGGACAACCTCTCCGGCATGGCCGCTCGGTTTGCAACGGCAATGATCAGCACAGCAATCGGCATGGTGGCCAGAACCTTGCTGGTGGGCTTCAAGCAAGACCAGGACGATGCGACAAAAGCTGTCGAAGAACGCGCGATCCACGCGTCTCAGCGCCTCGTGATGATGTTCGACGAGACGTACACGCGACTCGAGCATTTTCGCGACCAGGTGGTCGGCACCGGCAAGGAAACGACTGCTGCTGTAAAGGAGCAGATCGAAGATATTCAGAAGCACAGCATTGCTGCCATGGACGCCTATTTCTCAAACGCCACTCAGCGCAGCAATGAGACTTTTGACGCGATGCTCAAAGATGCCAAGTCAGCGAGTGAGGATCTGCTCGTGACGATCAATGGCTTAGCAGACAAGAGTGAGAAAACACTTGAGCGCATGGAATCCCATGCCTTGGATTTTGGCAATTTGGCCACGAGACGCCTGGAGCAAACTCTCTTCCCGGATGACCTCTTCGCCAACAAGCTGAATCCGGCTATTGAAACGCTCGCAACTACCACCGAGGGCGTGAATTCGAGCATCGCCACGCTGGCGGACGATGTAAAAGGCGCGGCCAGGGCTGTTGGCACTGCTATTCGCGGCCTCAACACCAAGACCCAGGCGCTTGAAGATACGCTTAGCGCTGTCAACGGTATCGTGGAAGGCCAACAGCGCCTGATGGACTCCATGAACGGCCAGGGCTCTGCGTTGCTGGAAGGTATTGAACGCGCCCAAGCGAGCTTCCTGGACAAGCTGGTTATATTCCAGGCCGAATACCGGCAGGAGCTCGCGTCAAACCGGGAGGCTATGGGCGCACTCGTTGGAATGGTTTCCGATCTGAACAAAAAAATCGAAGACGATGACAGCAGCGCCGCATTGAGCCAAGAGCTCGAAGAGGCGTTCCAAGCCATCGGCGAATCCAACCAACGCGCTCATGAAGCTTTCGCTAATTCGATCAAGTCAACCCTAGTTCCGTTAATCGAAGCGATCGTCGACAGCACCGCCACTCACAAGGATCTGGCTAACAAGGTAATTGAGGGGAGCTCTGCAGTCGAGGCGGCTCATAGCCAGCTAGAAGACCTTGCCCGTAAAATTGACCACATTAACCAGATTGAGCTTCGCCAGCCTGCTGTTAACGAGCCTGTGATGCCTGCCGAGGCCGAGCCCATCGAGGCGAGTGCAATACCTCACTCCCCTGATGTGAGGCCTGCTTGATGACCCAGAAGAACGATCAGGTGTTCAACCTGTCGATCACGGAAATCTGGATGGTGCTTGCGTTCATTCTCCTCCTTTTAACCGGATGGCAGGTCTGGAAGCTCAATGGCGAGAAAAAGGCGCTGGAGCAAAAAGCCTTGAGCTACCAGCGCCTAGATGAGCGAGAGAAAGCGATAGCACAGGCGGCAGAGGCCCTAAAGGCCAACCTGACCCAGATTGGTATTAAGAACCCTGATGAGGTTATGGCCAAGCTCGTAGATGCCTCCAAAGCCCGAGACGAGTCAGAACGTCTCATGGTGCTGTTGACGCAGAAGGACGAGCAGCTCGCCACACTGGCCGCAATAGACAAAGCCCTAGAGGATAGCGGAAGTAAAGACAAAAGCAAAGATGCCAAGCGCCTCGTACTCGAGACGCTCATGTCCTACGAGCAGCTCAAGAAGCTGGTTACCGATCCTTCTAAGGATGTAAAGCCGACTGATGTTGTGAAGCGGGTTGAAGAGCTAAATGCAACAGCAGCTGCGGTCAAAGCCGGCCTGAAAATCGAATCTATCCCCTCGCCTGAACAGCTTCAGAAGATGATCAAGGATGCTACGGATTACGCCGAAACGGAAAAGTCGGGGCTTAACCCTCTTGCCCTCCAGAAGGCTAACAGCGACCTGAAAGGTCAGGTGCAATTTCTCAACAACAAGCTGAATCGGGGCAAAGGTGGTGATCTGCCGCCTTGCTGGGTTGATAGTGCCGGTAAGCCGGAGATGTTCCTGACAGTCTTTCTCAAAGATGACAATTTGGCCTTCGAGCCGGCCTGGCCTGCTTCGCGCCTAGCCGACGCCCAGGCTCTACCTGGATTCGCTGATCTGATGGCCACTACCTCTCGAAGTTACGACGACTTTGTCCGAGCAACCTCGGCCATCAAAGCGCTTGGCGACAAGAATCAGTGCAGATATTTCGTTCGGCTCACTAGCCAGATCCAGAGCGCACCGATCTCGGATCGTCGCCGGATTCAGGTGGAAAATAATTTCTACAAAATCGAGACCAGACGTTGGTAACCGTACATCTTGAACAGGGCAACGGCTCGATGGGTGAGCTCTACTTCTGTTGCAAGTGCTCATGGGCAGGTAAGTCAGGGGGACGCATCGCTCCTGAGTCGTGATGCCTTCAAGCTCGTAAGCAGCGAAATCGGACAGACAGATCAAGTGAGAGCACATAGTCTTGAAGATGGCAGCAGATCCTGCAGATGCGACTCGAATCCATAAAACTATCCATGTGTACTGTAGGCTCTTTAGGAACGTCGTCGTATGTCTCTACATCATCTGAGCTGCTTTTTGCTTGCTTATATGCTTGCGCCAATTTGCCTAGCCGATACCTTAGAAATTGACCCTCGCGGCGAGAGTCTTTATCAGCAGGCGCTGCCGCATCTACAAGACGCAGAGAAAAACCTCCAGGCTGTGGATCTCAAATCATCAGCCCCCGAAATACAGGCGACAAATCGTTCGCTGGGGGCGAAGGCCAGCGCGGAGCTACAGACCGCCGTTCCCTTGCTTGAGCAGGCCGCAGCACTGGAGCATCCGATTGCCCAATACCGCCTAGCACTGATCTATCTGGGATACTTGCCTCAAGGTACCGAAGAGAAGGCCTGCACATTGCTTGAGAAAAGCCTCAGCCACGGGTTTGCTCCTCCGGCTGTGACGATTGCATCTGCGTGTTCTGCGTATACCGATACGCCTGAATACCAGTCTGCTTTGGAGATCACGCAAGAACCGGCGCCAGCCTATGAAAGCTACTTTCCACAGCCTGCCATGAACCTGGCCTGCCGTCGTGAGGAGGCCTCAGGTGCTGGGTTCCAGTGGGCTACCAGCCGCGACTATCAAGCAGAAATCTACTGGCTCCTTGGAGCGCATAATCGCGGGCAGCGCACGGAATATGCGCAAAAGGCCGTCGATATCAATGGTTGCTATAAAGCCCAACGGTGGATTGGGAAACCTAAGCCCTCAGAGGGGTGAAGGTGGCGCGGGGGAGATCGTTTGGCGTTGGATACGAGCTGTTCAACCATAGCCGTAGCTCGGACAGTAGATTCAGGCATCCCTGGTTTAATAGCCCGACGCATAGCCCTAGCCCCCTGTAGGCGTTCGAAAATATTGCTGCGGAGCCGTCTGACGCCTGGATCAGCATGAGCGCTGTCATCCGTTCCTTCAAGGACTTCGCTTCAGCCTCTAGCTCGGGAATCTTGGCGTGGTGAAGGTCAATGCGTTGCCAGTCGTCATCGTGCATTCATATGAGCTTGGCCGTATGTATCACCTTCCGGGCGGCTCCCCGAGCTATGGAAAGGCATCGCCCATAAATCATGTTGCCTTCAAATCGGCAGCGGAGGCGAAAGCGGCGGGGTTTCACCAAGCTGCGGATTGCGGCTAGTGATCATCAGTAGCTTATTGGCAGTTCGCCCTTCGCAGCTGTTGTATACATATTTTCAGGAGAAGCGCGCCAGTGCCAGATGAGAAAGGTAGTCTAGGGTCATCGACCGAACCGAAGCGAGCCTTGAAGATGCGCTGGATTATGGTTCTAACCTTTCTTCCATCGGGCGTCTTTTACGTCTGCTGGAAAGGTTGTTTGTATTTCACAGCGCTACTAGGCTGCCATATTGCCAAATCCGGCACCCAACCCTGCATTTATCATGGGATGGATCTAACAGGTTGGCTTGGCGCGGGGAGTTTTTTCGGGATGGTAGGCTTTGTGGTATCGGTGCCGCTGGCTGGGATTTTCCTCTTTGAAGTATGGTTTCGTAGGTTACTCGCTGAGTATTCAAAAGCCTGAATCCAATAATGCAGTGAGGTTGGCGCTGGCCTGCGCCAAGCCCTAAGCGTGGGATGCATTCGGGAATCACTCGCGACAGAGGGACGTTCGACCACCAACGCCAGTGCTGGCAGACCGGCGGTTAGCAGCACTGTATCGACGTCGACCGGATGTTCCATGCGATGGACGCCGATCTGTTCATCCTCTACCCATCTGTAGGAGACGGCCAATGCAGACCTAGCACCTCAATCACGAGCTGGATTGGGGCGCGAGCCTGAGCGCGGACAGCGCAAGACCAAGCCCGATTTCCATCTGTGCGCCGCCGAACCGCTTGCTGGTGAATGGCTTGGTGGCCCGGACGACCTTCTATACGTTCGACCGTAACAACGTGAACATATCGAGACAATGCCAACAACGACTCATGACACGTTGCCGACACAGCAGGCGAGTCAGATCGAGCAAATGCCCTATTAGGGGATGCGTGTCTGACGTGCACAAGGTAAATTTCCTTCCAGTTTCGGAAAGCCGTGCTCGCTTAAGATAATTTAGAAAAAAGGATATTTATGGATAGCGCATTAGAAATAGAACTGGGCGATGAGATAGTCATTGGGTATTGCGAAGGATGTGGTCAAGAAACTAGAACCTTTCGCGGGTTCGTTAATGACCAAGAAGGTGCATACGCAGTTTACCTATGCACCTACACAGCGTCCCACCCCGAGTTCGGCGTTGACATGGCCGTAAGCATAGGCGGCTGGGGAACGGGCAATGATGCCTCCCTCAAGCAATGCATCGCACTGGAGTGGCGTAAGAGTGAAACCGGGCCAGGCTGTCGAATAATAGATGCGTCTGGCTCCCGGTGGGGCGGTATTAACTTCCTGGGAAGTATGCTGAGTAGGGAGCAAGCTATGGACTCCGCGAAGGCGATAGAGGCGTTTGCAGTTACCGATGCCGTTTGGCAAAGTGATCAGCGCTTGGCGGCGGCGCTGGCCTAGGCCGACGCGGGGCGAGAAGGTTTGATCAGCTGTGTAGTAGCGTGCTGAAGCTCTACACCAGCAGAGCTAAGCACGTCTCTGTAGGCCCTCGGCGAGCGTGTTGACCAGACTATTAGCGGTTAATCCGGATTTAAAGGTGTGTTAGGCAGCCGCTTACGTTGGTTCTAACGCAGGCTTCAGGACAGATTTTGGCTGGCAGGCTTTCTATTAATCCCACCCTGTAGCCAAGGTCAGAGAGTCCAGCCAGAGGATTTTAATGGCCGGTTCTCCCCACCAAGCGCTGACCAGACTCCTTCATCCTGTGCGCTTAGATAACCAGCCTGCGTATCACTGCAGCCATGACTCCACGGTTTCAGCGCCGTGCTCAGCCTTCCAGGCTTTCAAAGTCTTGTGATTGCCACCCTTGGTTTCAACAACCTCACCGCTTTCAGGATGCTTGTAGCGCTTCACCTGGCGAGCTTTGCGAGTTGTTTTTTCCTCAGTCTTGGCAGCGCCACGACCGGCGCGAGGGGAAGGCTGGCTGCCTTGCGGATCAAGGATTGCAATGATGTGCTTGAGGCTGAAATTGTATTCGCCCAGCAAGCCACGGAGTTTTTCCTCGAATTCGACCTCCCGCTTTAGGCCTTCATCGTTTTTCATTGTTTCCAGCTCAGCGAGCTGTTCGGCCAGTTTTTGCTCCAGCGCGCGGAATTCGGCAAGACGGGACATCGATAATCTCCTAGGGTGTTAGATGTTAAAGGAACAGACAGTATAAAGAGCTCCATGGTTGCAGGCATTGAAAATACATTTGCATGCTTTATGGCTATCCTCAGGAGACGTTTCAAAGCGAGGGCTTAACCTAATGAGCGAAGCATTGATAGCTGCCTGGGGTATGCACTGGGAGATCCACGAGGGCTATCTAACCTGCAAACATTGTGGTGCGCACCAGCTTATCGAGAGCGCAAGAAGGCCCTTCAAGCATGATTCTGGCTGCACCAAGGGCCTGTTCGCGATAGAAATGCCTTGGATGACGCTCGCCGCATCGTTGCGACGGCTTCAGCAAAGCACAGAGCACGTTGGGTAATGGCGTCTAGGTATGACGTATATAATCCGGTCGGGGTGTTGCGCTGGGGCGGCGAGCGTACAGGCGCTGGTAAAACGGAGGCAGAATACATTGAGTGAGGGTCAACCCTAGGGCAAGCGTAACTTCAGCTGCTCAACGCTTCCTGTCCCAGGCCGCTCGCACTACGCGTAGGCGCAATGGAGCACTGATCGATTTGTCGTCAATCGCTGTATACCAAAGGCGAGCGAACCATGAGGCGGTGTTACTAGGTGCGGGCGTATCAGCTGAGAAGGAAATTCCCTCGTTCGGGATGTTCCAAATGAGCCTACGGGGGCGTTTCGGTGCGTTCAGCTCGCCACGTCATCCTGGCAGACAGACAGGTTAAGATTGGCGACGCAGGTAGCAAAGCTTTTATCAGAGATTAGGACGTCAGCCCCCGTGTTCAAACCCGTCGTTTGCCTCATGCTCGCCTACGCGTCGCCCTTGCTCGCTAACACTGACGAACTGGCAGGTGTCTGGAAAGGCGCCTTGGGTAGCTCCCCTATCACGGCCTGTTTTAACGGGTCTACAGGCGAACATGGCAGTTATTACTATCAGCGCACCCTCACCCCCATCTGGCTGACCCAAACCAGCGAAAACGCACCATGGGTAGAAGAAGGGAATACCGGTTTTTGGACGCTGAACACCCCGCAGGACGATGCACTGTCAGGAGCCTGGCGCAAAACCGAGGGCGGTAAACCTTTGCCAATCACCTTGCACCGTGTCGGCTTGCCAACCGACAACTGCGGGAGCGACGTCTATAACGCGCCCATGGAAGCAGAGCCTTTACCGGTGAAGATCGAAAAGAAAACCTTCGGCGATCATTCCTATGCACTCAAGATCCACGGTGCCCAAGTCACGCTCAAGCTGGAAGACGACAGTCCGGCGGTTCAAATGATTAACCGGCAACTCGCCGCTCTTGCAGTCTACGACAATGATCAGGCCGATTACTTCCGCGAACGACGCGAAGACCTCGGTCAGAACGGTTCGGCCCACACTACCGAAATCACCGTCGAGCCCACGTATTGGTCGTCCCAATTTATCACCGTCAGTTTTTACCGCTGGTTTGCGGGCACTGGTAGAAACGGTATCAGTTGTGGCCTTCATTCCTGGAACCTGCAGACCGGTGAAAGGGTCGATCCTTGGACGTGGCTCGGCGGGCAGCAAGAGTGGTATGACGCCTATTCCGGCCACTTGACGCTCCCAGCCAAATTCAGCACGTGGCTGGGTAAGCAAACCACCGCCGATGAGGGTTGCCCTGCTGTTACTAGCTACACCCAGTTCGACTTGGAATTCAACACTCATGGCCTCCATCTCTCAACGCCCGCCTATGGGGACGGCTGCGAAAACGATTTGAATTTCACATGGGAGCAATTGGAGCCGGTACTGACAGCGCAAGGAAAAGCCGCACTGCCCAGCTTGAAGTTGCCCTGAATGCTAGCTTGGCTAATGCAGCAAGTATTCTGGACTTTCCAGCTGACCAATCGGGTTTACCTACAGTCAGCTCTGTACTTAGTCATCGGCCGCGTTGAGAATGTATACGCCGGTGCGCGCAGCCCATCTGCGCGCCGCTTCCTCCAGCTGCGGCGAGCTAGAGTAGAAATAGTATGTGCTATCCCAGTATTCTTGGAAGATGCACCCAAACTCTGGAAGTGCGACTTGAAAATGTCGATGCCGAAAGCCGTAGCGTCGAGGGTGCCCAAATAAGGTACCGCCGCCCGGCCTACAATATCCCAACAGCATATCCTTCGATTTGAAACTGCGAAAAACTGGCCTGCACCTCCCATGCCTTCGCATAGCAAAAGATAAAACCTCGGTGTTCGCGATCATTTCTCCACAAAAACCTTCCAGAAGCATGTTGCGCCGGGATTCCTCTTCGGGCGGAATATTTTCTAATAGCGCATTCGCATCCTCCCGCGAGAGCCAATGGTCGAAGACGGAAACCCAAAGCACTCGGGAACGATCAAACTCCTCCCCCTGAATGACGGCGGCCAACCATGAAAACCGCCCCTCTAAGTGCGACTGACGGGATTTCGAGACGTTTTCCAAACGGCGAAGTGACATGACTACTCCTGTTATCGATGAGCACAGCGTCATGGTACAAGTAGCGCTTAAGCGTTGCCCAGCATTTCCCCGTAGTTCTCGTTTGCGCAGGCAGTTAAACAGTCGGAAGCGGTCACTCATTACCGGGCCTAGCAGTCGCATGGGAGGCGTAGCGTGCCGGCCATTGCTCGCAGCCGTGAGATGGAAGCAGGCATGAAGATGACCAAGGAAGACAATGTAGCTTCGCGACAGGCGCTATGGGGCGGTCGGGGCCATCGCCACACGCGGCTACCGACCCATCGCGGCCCTTCGCATTGACTGGCTAACGCCAAAAGTGGCTCCGTGACGACGTGCACTAACCCCGGCCCCTATCACCCCTTCCTCGATACCGGCCCATTGCCGTCAACGAAACTGCATTAATGGCCTTACTACACTCGCAGTGGGCAAACCGCAGGTAAGGAGCACGCATGACCCAAGTTTCTGACATCAAGGACGTTACCAACCGTACGGCGTTTGAGGGTTTGCAGGTCACAAGCACCGGTAGCCAGGTCAGCAACAACCCGACCGAGCTCATCGTGCAGGGCACCCCAGGCAACGACACCCTATACGGTGGGCTGGCCAATGAACTGTTAATGGGCGGGGGCGGCTTCGACTATATGAACAGCGGGGGTGGCAACGACATACTCGTTGGGGGTGCTGGAGGCGTCTACATGAACGGCGGCGCCGGCAACGATGTATTCCGCTTCGACCACATCAGCGACAGCTATATCAATGCCGCAGGTGAGCGCACCGGGTTTATCGACTATTTTGATCCTGTCCAAGATATCCTCGACGTGTCGGCTCTGGGCTATACCCATTTGGGCAATGGTTATGGCGATAGCCTGCACTTGCGTAGCGAGCCCCGGCGCGGCATTTACATTTTGGAAAGCTACGAGCAGGGCCATAACGGCCAACGTTTTGCAGTTCAGCTTAAGTCCCGCTCGTTCTCGGACGCACTATCCAGACGTACGCGTGGCCTGCATGTTGCAGTCCAGAATTGCCAACAGCCCTGAGCAATAACCGCTTGAGCTAGCTTGCTACAGGACTACAGGCAATCATCGCCGCCTATTGCCGACGAGCCAACATCTCAACGAAGCGCTCCGCGCCCCACTCCTTACGGTCAGACACTTGGCCGTCGCCCAGCTCGATTACACGGAGTTCGCCGTCTGCCCTGAGCGCTAGATCAATGGAGAAGAAGGGGCTATCGATCACCTGGGCGCACGCGGTGACCAGTTCAGGTATTTTTGCGTTCGGACTGTAGGCCTGCCCTTGAAATACGAAGTAGCGTTGCTCGGTACCCTCCAGATAGTCCTCTCTCCGCCTTACGCAAATTCCGCCTTCAATCTGCCCTCGGTACTGCAGCATCAGCTTCACCAGTGGCGCGATCTCTTGCGGTTTATCTACCAAGCTGCCGCTGCCCATGTTGAGGGACTTTACGTAATCCTTGATGAAATAGCCTGGCCACTCCAACCCCGCGAGTGCTTGGCTGAAGTCGCTATTGCTCTCCAATACCAGCGTTTTACTGGTATGGCCTACCAGCAACGGATACCACTCGGGCAAATGGTGACAGCGTTGATATTGTGCAGGGCTGGTAAGTTCATTTGCGCCCGTTTTTGCGTAGCTCAGTGACCAAAGCAGCGTATCTCTCCGGCGTGAGCATCCAGCCTCGGTAGAGGACTTCGTCCCCGGGGCCTAGTGGCAACGAAACTTTTAAACTACTCGATTCGAAGTCCTCGAAAGATAGCAGCGTTACGTCAAGGCCAGCCTCTATCGCTGCCTGGCACTCTTCGGCGTACTGATCGTCAGGGCGTTTTCTAGCGAACGGGTCACAGGGATAGAGCAGGCGCATTTTTGCATTCAGCTGTCAGGGAAGCGAGAGCTCGATATTACTGTAATCACCGCCACTGTATAGCGCCGAAGAGAGACTTCTCGGTCTTTACTGTGCTCCCTTTCAATAGACTGCTTCAGGGCCGTCCAGATTGTCCACGAATCGCCGCTATGGGTCGGCTGCGGCCTCTCGCGAGCGAGCGCATCAGAAGCAGTCCCTTACTAATGGGTCGAACAGTCGCATGGCAAGCGGAGCGCGCAGGCCTAGGCCGCAGGCGTGAGGATGGAAGCCCGCAGGGCCATGACCTGGCACAGACAGGGCATGGTTCACGACAGCCGTTTCCGGAGGGACACGCCCCAAACCCGATCAGAGGCTGGATTGACCGGCCGCCATCAACCTGATCGATTGCCACCATCGTCCCTATCAAGTTCTCGCCACTGCCTTTCAGCGAGACACTAACACCGTAGACAAAAACACATCCTAGATTACGGAGAACACACCATGAAAAACCAATTCGCAGCCTTGGCCTTCATCCTTGTTGCCGGTATCTCCAGCAGCCTTCAGTTTGCTCAAGCCGATACCCTGATAGCTCGGGACGGCGCCGAACATACCCGGCAAACCGTCGCGCAGGACGGTTCAGATCGTAGCCTTAATACGGTCGCACAGGATGGCGCAACGCGCACTTTCCAAAGCGTTGCCCAGGACGGCTCGGATCGTAGCCTCAATACCGTTGCACAGGACGGCTCAGACCGGAGCCTTAACACAGTCGCTCAAGACGGCGCTGACCGTGCACTCAACACTGCTGTTTGAAGGCTGGATATGGTCGTTCAGGACGAAACACTCACGGCGTGCCCATCGGTGCACGATCATGGATCTACACCTTATCAGGCGTCCCCAGCCCAAGCTCTCGTAGGGCATTGAGGGCATGAGCATCCACCACGTGGACGGTGTCCGCAGCTGACCAGGTCTCAATCTCTTGCTTGAGTATGTCGCCGGATAGGAACGGCATCGCCGATACTGCCTCAAGCATACCTACCCGATGGTTCTGCCAGCGGTCACTTTCGTTCAGACGCAGCCAGTAGCTACCGCTATACGTCGAGAAAACGACCTCTGCTGCAGGATCAAGGCGCAGGTGTTCCTTCAATAGTCTCAAGACAGCGCCCTTCCCTCTCACCGCTTCCACAGCAATTACATAGCGATTTGGACATAGGGGCAGATCGTATTTCTCGGACATGTGTATAGCTTCTCGCTCAGCTTCCAGCGGCAATGGTTCGCATCCTACAGCGCTTTCAAGAGCCGCTCGAACGTTGCGTGCTCCCAGGTCGACATCAGCTCCACTGGATCAGTACCGAAGCGCTGGCTGCTATCGAAATCCCAGCGGCGCCCATCCGGCGCCACGCATGAATGGCAGTAGTCCAGGGAGTCGCAGTCGTTGTAGATGGAGAGTCGCCAGCCCTCCACGTCGAGCTCGAAATGACAGGCGTAGACCTCATCCCAAGCCTGGCTGCCTACTCGCCTCATGGTGCGCGTACCAAGGGCTACATCCTTCAGCACCTGGTAGACCTCTCTCACATTTAGGGTCTGCTCAGGAAGGGGTTCGCTATAGACCTTCATCATCTCTTCCAAAAGTGAGCGGCGCGGTTTCATTCCAACGCCAATGCATACGTTATATTCAACACCGTTCAGATGGTTGCCAACGATATGCCACCCACGGCGTCATCAAAGGGCCGTTTTGGATTCAGGAAAGTGGAGAGCTCGTCATCGGGCCACATGCTGACTTCTCGCTGGCGGTAAGGGCGCCGGGCATTTAGATTCATGGTGTAGGTCATGCAGCTAACTGGAAACCGTACAGTTTCAGTCCGACACCAACAGACGTTCCTAGCAATGTCAGCGTTTTATTCGTCGTCAGGCGATAGCGCAGCGTCTAGATCAACCTCTACTCCCTCACACAGCTCAGCCAGTCGGCTTACCAGCGATGGATCGATAGGCTCAAGCCGTCCGGGATTTTCTATGATGTCTCGCTCGAGCATATCGAGCATCCATGACACATCTGAGCCAGACATTTTCAAAAGTCGTCCTTTTCTTCGCCAAGCTCGAATTCTCGGAACCCACCTAGGTAGATTTTTCGGCACGGCATAACCGAGATGAAGCCTTGCGCCAAGAGCATCCTCGGGATCTCATACATAAGCCCTGACACTCCTAATTCCTCAGAGAGGGCGGCATCAGCCTGGTCGACAAATGCCTGAAGATCGAAATCTCGTGCGACGATAAATGGGCCAGCCTTGTCGTAGCCCTCATAGATCCCGGATGCAACGGCGATCACTTCTCCGGCTTTTAGGATCATGCCCGACATAGCCTCCGTAGCGTTGAGGTACTGATGAAACCGCTGGCCGAACCCTACTGCAACGATCGGGGGGGGCATGTGGTGCTGACAGCTAGATACCCACGTGGTTGCATTAGCCTCACGGATGGACATCGCTAGCCCCCAGCGACCTTTTGCGGTGTCAGGAGTAGCCGCTCCGGGACAGTCTTCAACCATGACGATTTCTGCCCGAGCGTAAGGCCCAAAGCGGTCATCATGCACATATACCCACTTCGAACGATCTCGGAAGTCGTAACCCAGAGCAGTGATTGCACGGCCCTCGTGCGAGTTGGAAAGATAACGGTCAGCGGCGATCCGTTTGTTGTCGCCCTCGTCCACAGCACCGAGCACGGCAAACTCCAGCGCTTCACACAGGCTGGTTTTCCCGCTGCCATTCGGGCCATAAAACATGACAATCCGCTTTTGCAACTCGAATGGCTCAGGGTGTCTGAACCCTCGAAATGGCCCCACTGTAAGATGATGCAGCTTACGAAAAGCCCATCCTGCTCTGGCCTCTGCAGCCTGGGGCACTGGCGCTGCCGGGGATGTGGCAGGCAGGGATAAGCGTGCTAATTCGCTCAGCACAATGGATCGTTGGCTGCGCTGCCTTGAGCTTGCTGCGACGGTAGGAAAATTCTGCGAAACCATATTAGCGAATCGACGAGCGTCTTCGGAAGCTCCGCTGTCTGGACGGTGAAGCCAATGAACGAATTGCTGGAAATCCTGCAATGCCGACGTCATCCATTTCTCCCGGCGCTGCACATGAGCGCGATGGCTCACATTGCATCGGGCAGCAAAACACGCATACACCTAAGACTGTGAAGGAGAACCGCCGCCGGAAAATATGAAGCTGTTACTTTGGGCGTTGGTGGCTCAAGCGAACAGGGAGCAAGCCTTTTGCAGATCAAGGGTGCATCAATTTTTGCAGTAATAGCTGGCCAATCTCACTGGCCTGGCTCATCGATAGACGAGTCAGTACGTCTTTCAGATACATCATCAGAGATCAGTGATAGGCCAAAGTTTTTCAGATTCAGTTAGAGTGAGTTCTCCAAAGTTTCACATACCCCAAGAATTCTGCCTGAGCTGTGCGGGGTGATTTCCAGTAGTTAACCTGCCCAAGGTTTTCTCTACGACGAGCCGTTGTCACAACAAGTCTTCTTTCAGCACGCGATACGCCGACGAAAAACGTGCACTGAACTTCATGATGATCCTTGCCGAAATAGGCTTGGTCTTCGATACCCAGCAAAACAACCGTGTCGAACTCCAGCCCCTTGCTCTTGTGCACGGTTAGGATTCGAATCGACTGGTCATCAGATAGCTCAGCCAACGCTTTCAGAAGATCAGGCTCTTTCGCCAAAGCTTCGTCAATGTATTTCTTGACGTCCTCAATGAGCTCGCGAAGGTGCTCCCTGGACTCGTAATCGTGGGAAAGCCCGGCTAGCTGCGTCGGCCCAGCCATCGCGAGGAACTCCTCCAAAAGTGTCCATCGCTGAGCGAACGTTTTGGTCGCCAAATCAGCTGAAGCAGACTTGCGTGCTTCTTTGATGTATCGGCTCCAATTGGTCTTCATCTTCCCTTCTGCATCGTCCTCTACCGGAATGATGCGACGGGTGAGACGAGTCCAAGCTTTAGGCTCTCTAAGCCCGTAGATGCACAACAGGTAATCCACGATGACTTGGGTGATGGGCTCAGTCGAAATGTCTTGCGCCTTGTTTTCGTTTCGATAGCTAATCCCCCAAGCATCTAGCTCAGCGGTCAGTCGCATGCAGTAAGCCTCCGGCTGGATTCGCGTGAGTATGGCGATTTTGGCAGGAGCAATGCCTTCCACGTTGACCCAGTGGGAGATGCGCTCTGCTAGATCACTGGCCTCCTCCTCACAATCGGCATAGGACAACACATGTACCTCTCCCCCCTCACCGGCGAGTAAGTGAGCAGGCATTTCTGAGTCCGGATCTAGAACTTTGATGATCGCGTTCTGGAGTTTTAGCAGGTGCGGCAGCGAGCGGAAGTTTCGATAGATGTTCAGGTGCAGGGCTTCAAAGTCATCGACGAACTCGGCAAATACCCCATCGAGAGCGCCGGCCCACCCCATGATTTTTTGCTTCACGTCTCCCACCGCAGTTATGCGACGACCTGATCCTTTAAACAGCCTCGTAACCAGTTCATATTGCTCATCCGTACAGTCTTGGAACTCGTCCAGAAAGACGTCGCTGTAGGTCTGGCGTACTGCGTTAATAGCCGCCGGATAGGCATCCAGAATCTTTAGGGCAAGCGGGATGAGTTCCTTGAATTCAGTTTGAACGGGGTGAGCCTTGCCCTTTGCGACAATTTTGAAACTCGGGTTCAAAGCATCGTCGCCAGCTAATACCGGCCTGAAGCGCTCGATGATCCTTTTCGCCAACCCGTGGAATGTGTAGCTGTCGAACCGACCTGCATACGCCGCGCCGCAGCGACGCCGGACGCGTTCCTTCAAGTTGTTACTGGCGTCGACTTTGAAGGCAATGGCCAAGATACGCTTTGGATAACGACACACGCCTGTGGTGAGCAGGAAGTCGGCACGCTGAGCGAGCAACTCTGACTTCCCGGAGCCAGGGCCAGCAGTCAGGGCCACGCAGCGCTCTTGCTCTTTCGCTGCAATCTCTGCATTGGGTTCAAGCACGATTCCATCGGAAGGTTTCCACGCTTCGACCTTGATCATTCGTGGAGCTCCCTGGCCATCTTGATTACATGCTTGACCAGTCGCTTGAGCGACGGCGGCATCGCCTCCCTCAGATCATCATCAGTAAGCTTGGAAAGGGCTTCGATGTGCGATTTAGGCTTGCTGTCTAACTTAAACAACTTGTGGTACATAGCGAAATAACTGCGCTCTGACACGGTGTACTGCTTCTCGTCATGGAAGCTGTCACCCAGCACCGATCTGAGTTGGCCGACTTTCGGTGTCACAAGATGTTTGTCCTCGACACCGAACGCCTTTGGGAAGGCGCAGAGCATGGCGAAATCCAAGTCCATTGGGTTGGAGAAGAAAACCTCAAATGGTTCTAGCTCAGCGATATAGCTCCTCAAACTACGGTCTTTCTCGACTTCGAGAAGTTTGTATTTAGGATTATTCCATTTCGGAAGTTTCTCAAGCTGGTCGTCGGGCATGTATCCCTGGTTAGGACGGTGATAATTGAGCTGCGTCGCAACGTAGTGAATTCTCCCCCACCCCCCGCCATGCCTTGCTACATCGAGATCAAGCAGGGTCAAATATGGAATTTCGAGCCCGCTCAAGAGGCGCCAAAAATGGTTCACATGTCGGCCACCAAGCGGCGCAATACAAACTGCAGCCTCATCCACCATAAGCCCTTCAGCGGCAAGTAATCGAGGCAGTACAATTTCCTCGCTGTCACCCTCCCCCAGTACGACCAGCCTTGAAAAATAAACCTCGGGAAAAGCTTGCACGGCTTCTCTAACAAACTTGTAAGCCTCACCGTTTTTGTCCGGTGGCATCTTAACCTTGGCAACCACCGTGCAGCGCAATTCATCAAGTCTAAGATATCGTATTTGCTCTGGCTCTACTCGACGCAACATCGAAGGGGCGTGGGTGGCAATCATCGCTTGCGCGTCTGAATTTTCTTCGCCGAGCACCAGAGCTTTCAGTGACGACACAATCCGGCCCAGATAATGAGGAGATAGACTGTTTTCCGGCTCCTCCAAGGCTATCAGGGTGAATACGGCAGGCTTAAGCTTGTCCATATCGAACGAGTCATCATCGCCCTTAAGCACTGCTCTGCCGATTGCCTGTGAGGTCAGTACCAATGTCAGGTAAAGCATCGACTTCTGTCCATCGCTCAGACGAGAGAAGTCGACCTGCTGTTCCCCGTGACCAGGGGTGAATGACACTGAGAGATGCCTCAGCAGCGCTTCGATCTCATGGGTTACGAAAGTCAGACTCGGGTCTTTGAAAAACTTGCCTTTGTGCAGTTTTCCCCAAGCGTTAGCTATTCCGTCCCCGAGGTTGATGACCGACTGGTTCGTGCTGAGGCTATCGGAAATATCTGCAGACAGTTGGGTGATTTTTTCGCGTTGCTCCGTCCAGTTTACTGCCCGCAACAGTCGGCCTAAAAGCGCATTAGTCCCATAGGTGATGTGCTCTGCCGGGTCACGACGAGCAGGTAGATAGTGCACCTGTATCTGGTTGCGCTCATCACGCGGTACGGGCGACGTTGCAAGTGGATTCCCGCCCTCGTCGACCTCAGAGACATAGCGCAGGGTCTGCTCGATATCATCGTCCAGTCCTAGTGAGGCATCCAGACGGTACCGTACGCGCGGCACACCTTTGATGTTATCCAGCCGCATGTGCCCAAAGTTGCACGGGATGGTCGGGTGCTCCTTGCTCTTATCGGAAATTTCAGGGAAGTAAAAATCCGCCTCGATCCACAGAGTTCGCTCATCCGGCCTTTCTTCTTCATCATGGGCGACGAAGAAATCAGATTTGCGCAGCCGCCGTTGATTGGGGTCAATCGAGAAAAGGCGACAGAGCGCCTGCAACGTAGCCGTTTTTCCAGAACCGTTAGGCCCAATCAGGAAGGTTAGCTTTCGGAAATCGATAATCACCGGCTCTGCGCCGAACGATTGGAAACCACACACGCGCATCTGCTTGAGTATCAACGCTCGAATCCTTTCTAGCTAACCATGACAGGCGGCTGAGGCTCTCAGGCACGCCCTGTTATAAGTGAAGCTGCAGCGACCCAATCCTAGCGCAGGCAGTCACCCAGTAGTAGCCAAAGAGTGGCAAAAAGCAGCTTAAGGTAGGGATCGGGGCGCGGGCAGCTAGCAACACTGCAAGATACCTAGTCAGGAAGAAGTACCGATACGTGGAAGTGGTTTCGCTGAAAGCGATGTAGACCTGAAGGTAGGTAGCGCCTTTCAGTTGGCGCCAGCGCTGAAGCTAGTTCGACACGTACGTCCAGCTATTGCACGCTACGCATTGGGCTCTGATAGCATGCAACCATCACAATCAGCCCGCTAACTACCGAAAATTCGTACCCCCCCCAATTTCTTGAACATGCCCGGCTTCTCTACTGAGTCGGTCTACTGAAGGCGCGAAAAGATGTGGCCACCGTTCCCCGTCGAGAATCTTGTTTCATCTGCCGTCGAAGCGCTGAAAATCCAAGGAGATGCCAGAGCCATCGCAGTGTTGGTAGCTGGACAATGCTCTCTGGATTCGGATGAAGGCAGCATGAACATCAGCTATTGGATACTCTCAATCAGCTTGGACGTGAAAATTTTCTTCGCCATGACGGAAGAAGATCGAGAAGCAGTGAAAACCGCGATCACAGGCGTTATTAGTCCATTTTTCGCCTCGACTCCCGATCACGCCCTAAGCTTCGTGAACATATCCCCGCTGGTGAACGAGCCTGAGGATGGATGGCGAGAAGATGCCATGAGGTTTGTTCAAGGTGAAGGTGTGACCAATCAGGGCCGTGTGCGTAGCGACAATATCGCGTCTAAAGAACATCAAGGCCTCCTGTTTAGATCCCAAGCGGAAATCACTCTTTTCAAAGCCCTCTGCCGAGCAAAAATGGCTGTGGCCCCGCTCCCAGTTTTCGTTAGGCATGGGAAACGATATAACCGCCTTGAGCCCGATTTTGTGGTGATTTTCCAGGGGCTGACATTCGTCGTAGAGGTTGATGGAGACACCTACCATCACGAGACGCCCGCACAAGCAGACCAGCGTCTGATCCCTCTCACCTACGAAGGCGTCGAGGTACGTAGAGTCCAAGCTTCGCAGCTGGGCGACGATAACTCAGCAGATGCGGTAGTAAAGGATCTTCACGATTTTATGGCCCGTCGAAAAGGTTCACGATGAGTCCTCACTAATCCGTCCAAGCCGCATCTATGAGGCGTAATAGGCGATTCTCCGGCCGACGCATTTATCGACTAGAACAGCGCTTTTCGTGCTCGTCATATTCATTTAGGGTGAAAATCTACGTGAAGTCGGCCATCCAAACGGTCGTGGCCCTGATCCCGCTCTCTCTAAAATATTGTGTGATAGGTTGTTAATTCCTCCGCAGGCGGAGCGCGTAGGCAGTAGGAGGCCAAAGACGTGCGGATAGAAGCCCGCAGGGCTGAGACCCTAGAGGGGCTCGGTTCACGACAGCCATCCCGGAGGGGGGCACCTTGACCTCCCTCAGCACTGTTTAAAGGATTACTGCAACACTCGTGGTGTTGTGTGATGCTGCCCTCGCGCGAGACGCAGGAACTCACGAAGGCTGGCGCGCCCGTTGTCACGCTGAAATGTCGCGAGCACGTAACGCGAGTTCACAGTTGTCATCACCCAGAATCTGCCTTCGCGTTCCACCTTCATCACGTCAGAAGTACGGATCAGATGGCCATCTCCAAAACGCCCATACTGGTCTTGCCGCTTGTGGCCAAAAACGACACCGATACCTGCTCGTGACCTGATGGAAACGCCGCAGAGGTACAGGGTCACTGGCACGTAGGGTAAACCCTAGGATTTCATAACCGCTGTATGAGCAAGCGGAGCGCGCAGGCCAGGATGGTCGAAGGCGTGAAGATGGAAGCCCGGAGGGCCAAGACACAGGGTGGCTTGGTTCACGACAGCTGACCGCAACGCGGCACGTCCAGGATCTCGGCGCCATCAGCCTCTCTTGATTTTGAGCCAAACCCTACCAATTCGGATTACCTGCACAACCTGTTGTTAGAATAGCGTATGCCCCAAACCGTCAACTCCTGAGACAGCGCATGAATCAAGAATTAACTGAAGAAGAGATGCGTCGTGCCCTGTTCGGCAGCGCTGAAGTCTGCGCGCCAACCCTCCCCCCTACCGTTCGGGAACCCGTTCCAGAAACGGTGATCCTGCCGGTTAGCAAACCCCTGGTGAAAAAGAAAGCCGCGAAAGCGTTCACTCCTAGACTGAAGGTCACGCTCCGGGTCGGCAACGAGTATGAAGGCCAGACGTTTGAGATGACTCATGAGGCTGACACCTTGAGCACCTTGCTGGCAGAGCAAGAAGCCACGAAGGCGGCGAGGAAGAAATACAGGTACGTAGAAGTGATTTCAGTCAAATCGATGTAGCCCACTTGGATTATTCATTTTGTTCCTCCCAAGCTGAGTGTAGTGGTCAACTGATCCCGGACACTGAATTGAGTTTTTCCTCAGCGACCGCAGGCGCTAACCCTTCGTTGAACTGATGCGGTCGCCGCCAGTTGTATCGCTCCATCAGGAACCGGCCAATATCCT
>NZ_JAAMQU010000028.1 GCF_013522925.1 Pseudomonas japonica
AAGCCTGGAACCTTGTCGGCCGAAGTCTGGCTGAACACCAGCGTGGCAGTTTCACCGCTGTCGGCGTCGGTCGCGGTCAGCGTGCCGGAAGCAAGGGGGCTGTCCTCGACGATGGTGGCCTTGCTGTCGGCCACCGAGGTGGTTATCACCGGGGTGTCGTTGGTGCCGGTGACCGTCAAGGTCAGCGTTTCCGTACCGCTGGTGGCACCGTGTTCGTCGCTGACCTGGTACTTGATGGTGATGGTTTGGGTTTTGCCCTCAGCCAGTTGCTGGTAGGCGGCGTTGCTGGCGTCGAGAGTCCAGCTGCCATCGGTGTTCAGAGTGAAGCCCGGAACAGCCGCTTGGCCAGCCATGGTGCTGAAGGTGAGCGCGGCGCCGTTGTCAACGTCGGTGGAGGTCAGTTGGCCGCCCACGATCGAGTCTTCGTTTACTGCCGCTACGCTGTCAGCCGCGATGGTGGTGACGACCGGCGAGTCGTTGGTGCCGGTGACTTTCAGGGTCAAGGTTTCAGTAGTACTGGTAGCACCGACTTCATCGGTCACTAGGTACTGAACCGAGATGGTCTGGGTTTCACCCAATGCCAGCTGCTGGTACGCGGCATTGCTGGCGTCGAGCATCCAGGTACCGTCGGCATTGAAGGTGAACCCAGGCACAGCGGCCTGATCGGCAGCAACGCTAAAGGTCAGCTGAGCGCCGGCGTCGACGTCAGTGGCAGTCACTTGGCCCGAAACGGTGGAATCTTCATTGACACCAGCGGCGCTTGCCTCCTCGCTGGTAGTAATGACAGGCGCATCGTTGACTGGGTTAATCACAATATCCAGCGAACCGGTAGCGCCGGTATCGGTGGTATAGGTGATCTGCGGAACGGTCCCGTTCCAGTTGGCATCCGGCGTGAATACGTAATCACCATTCGCCGCAATCGTAATAGTGCCAACCCCCGCGATAGTAGCGGCCTGGCCCGCCGTGAACGTACCGGTAACCCCAGCAACGGTATAGCCGGTCACGCTCAGCGTGTTATCGGCATCGCTGTCGTTGGTAAGCACATTGCCGGTGGCAACGTTGTCCTCGTTTACCGTCGCGGTGTCTGCAGCCACGATAGTCGGGCTATCGGTCGGGCTGGTTTGCTCGGCGGTAATGGAATCGCCGCTGCTAATGCCGGCGGTATTGAAGCCAATGGTGGGGTCTACCGCGCCCGCGGTTTCCTCCAGCAATACAAAGCTATGGCTACCGCCGCCCGAACCGCCGGTATCCACGGTGTTGCCGGCTGCGGTGGCCTCCAGGTCTGTCGTCGGGTCAGCGCCGGCGGCGATGGCCTTCTGCAGCTCGGCTACGGAAGGCGCCTGATGTGCAGGGTCCTCGGCCGGGCGCGTCATGTCCGGCGTATTGGCGCTCCACTGGGAGTCCCGCCCGATATCCAGGTTGCGGCCATCATTGAGCGTGAGGGTCACGGCGCCCGAAGCGCCCGTTTCAACCACCTCACCAGCGAGCAATCGGTCACCTTCGACAAGGACCCGGCGGATCCCCTCAGGCGAAACCGCGATCACTTGGCCAACAATGCTTTTTACGATGGCGACGACGCTCATGTGACTTCTCCGAGACTACCGTTCTGGTCGCTTCCGTACGACTGGCAGGGAAAAGCCCTGACATTTCAGTGGGGAGCGTGATGTATAAAGGGATGGTATTGAATGGCGTCATTTACATGACGCAGTTTGTAGGAGATTAACTATCCGACAAACTATTGACCTATTGTGCGGCATCCTAAACAATCCGCCGCGTAATGTCACATTGATATTCCACTGGCTAACCGCCTGCATTGTGTGTCCCCGGTTTCCTTTAAGGACTTGCCGACATCCGCGCGTTTCGGTTGCCAATCTCGCGTGCTCCGACTCTCGGTCGTAGTTATTGTTTTCAAAGGATTTTTTGGGTAATCCTCACAATGCGTTCGTACATCTTCGCTCTGCTTCCCCTCGCCGTTGCCGCCAATTTCGCCCAAGCTGAAACGCTGTCGAGTGCTATCCAGCATGCCCTTGAGGTCCATCCTGAAGTACAAGCTGGCGTCAATGCTCGGACGGCAGCCGACTATGCCGTTAAAGCCGCCAAGGGTGGCTATTTGCCACGTGTCGACGTTTTGGCGGGATATGGCCGGGAGGGTACAGACAGCCCAACCACCCGCACCGCAACGGGTGACGACAAGTTCGAAGTGCTCACGCGAGGCGAATCCAGCGTCCGTTTGCAACAAATGATCTTTGACGGTTTTGCGACGCAGAACGAAGTAGCCCGTCAACAAGCCACCGCCAATTCTCGGGCATATTCGCTGCTGGGCACTTCCGAGCGCACGGCCTTGACCGTGGTTCAGGTTTACCTGGATGTGCTTACTCGTCGGGAATATGTTCGGCTGGCTGAAGAAAATCTGAAGAACCACGAGCGAATTTTCGATCAGATCAAACTGCGCACTGCCCGGGGCATAGGCCGCAACGCAGACCTGGATCAGGCGGAAGCCCGTCTCGCTCAAGCACGCAACAATCTGCTGACCGAGCAGACCAATCTGGCCGATGCCACCACCAACTACTACAGCGCGGTGGGCCAGATGCCTGACCAGCTGGAAACGCCCGCGCCGGTGGTAGACGGCATGCCCGGCAGCCTGGACCAGGCACGTGAGCAGCTGGTTGCGGATAGCCCGGTTCTGCGATCTGCCGAAGCAGACATCGCCGCCACTGAAAAGCAGTACTCCTCCGCCCGCTCGTCGTTTTATCCACGCTTCGATGCAGAACTGTCGCGCAGCGCCGATAACAACGTCAGCGGTGAGGAAGGCCATTACAACGGTTGGTCGGCGATGGTACGTATGACCTTCAACCTGTACGCTGGCGGCGCGAACAAGGCGGACCTGGAATCCAAGTCCTACCTGTCGGGCCAGGCGCTGGATATCCGCAACAACGCACTGCGCCAGCTGAACGAAGAGCTTGGCCTGGCGTGGAACGCCTATAACAACGCTACCGCTCAGTTGCCGATCGCCCAGCAGTACGTTGAACGTAACACCCGCGTGCGTACGGCCTACCAGTCGCAGTTCAGCCTCGGCGAGCGTACCCTGCTCGACCTGCTCGACAGCGAGAACGAAACCTTCACGGCTGCCCGCCGCCTGGCTGAGGTTCAGAACCTCAAGCTGTTCAGCCAGTACCGGATCAAGGCCGTGATGGGCCAGCTGTTGCGCAGCCAGGGCGTAGTGCCCCCGCTGGCATCGGTTGTGCAGCAGGACATCAAGCCGGAGGTTAAACTGCCCGGCATGAACTGATTCTTGACGGATCAGCCCTTCGTAACTTCGAAAAAAACAGAGAGCGCAGCGTGGACTCAGAACCCGGTCGAAACCTACCCAGTCATGATCCACGCAGCTTGCACGACGACCCGTTGCTGGACGGTTTGCTGTCGCTCTGTTACCTGCACCAGAAGCCAGCCAGCCGAGCCATGCTCACTACAGGCTTGCCGTTGCCCGACCAACGCCTTTCCCCTGCCCTGCTAGCCCGCGCGGCTGCACGCGCCGGGCTACAGGGCCGGTTGCTTACGCGCAAGCTGGAGCAGATCCCCGCCATCGCCATGCCTGTGTTGCTGTTGTTGAAAGACAACCGCAGCGCGGTGCTGGTGGGCTGGGAAGGCGACCAGGCGCGCCTGTTGCTGAGCGAAAGCGACGGTGGCGAAGTAAGTGTGAGCCGCGAGTTGCTGGAAGAGGACTACAGCGGCCGCGTGTTCTTCGCACAGCCCCAGCACAAATTCGATGTAAGCCATGGCTCCCTGATTCCCCGAGCGAAGTCGTGGTTCAAAGACACCCTCAAGCGTTCCCGCTGGCTGTACATGGACGCCATCGCCGCCAGCCTGGTGATCAACTTGATCGCCATGGCCGCGCCGCTGTTCGTGATGAACGTGTACGACCGCGTGGTGCCTAACCAGGCCACGGCCACGTTGTGGGTGCTGGCCGCCGGTATCACTGGCGCCTACCTGTTCGACCTGTTGCTTAAGGGGCTACGCGGGCTGTGCCTGGACCTTGCCGGGAAAAAGACTGACCTGATCATCTCCGCCACGCTGTTCGAGCGCGTGGTGGGCATGGCCATGAAGATGCGCCCGGCGCGGGTAGGTAGTTATGCGCAGAACATTCATGAATTCCAGGGCATGCGGGACTTCCTCACCTCGCTGACCCTCACCAGCCTGATCGACCTGCCCTTCACCCTGCTGATCCTGCTGGTGATCGCAATCCTCGGCGGCCACCTTGTGTGGATTCCCGTTGTGGCGTTCCCGTTGGCGCTCACCCTTGGCCATCTACTGCAAAAGCCGTTGACCGCCACCCTCGAGCGCACCATGGCGTTGGCCTCGGAGCGCCAGTCGGCGCTGATCGAAACCCTCGCCGGCCTTGACGGGATCAAGGTGAACAACGCGGAAAGCGAACGCCAGTATCAGTGGGAGCAAACCATTGGCACGCTGAGCCGCCTGGAGTTGCGCGTAAAGGTGCTGTCCAGCCTGGCGATGAACCTCACCTTGATGATTCAACAGCTCGCCGGCGTGGCGATGATCATCTTTGGTGTGTATCAGATCATCGACAACAACCTGAGCATGGGTGGCCTGATCGCCTGCTATATGCTCAACACCCGCGCCCTTGGCCCACTGGCGCAACTGTCCGGCCTGCTCACGCGCTACCAGCAGACCAAAGTTACCATGGTGTCGGTCAACCAGATGATGGACCTGCCGCAGGAGCGCAACTTCGAAGAGCGCCCGCTTAGCCGGCCGGTTCTTCAGGGCGCGGTGGAGTTCCGCAACCTGGGCTTTACCTACCCCAACCAACAGAACGTTGCCCTGCGCAATATCAACCTCAGCATCCGCCCGGGCGAGAAGATCGGCATCATCGGCCGCAGCGGTTCGGGCAAAAGCTCGCTAGCGAAATTGATCGTGGGCCTGTACGAGGCCGATGAAGGCGCCCTGCTCATCGACGGCGTGGACATCCGCCAGATCGACGTCAGCGAGCTGCGCCACAACATCGGTTACGTCCCTCAGGACATCCAGCTGCTGGCAGGTACCTTGCGCGACAACCTGGTGTCTGGCGCGCGTTATGTGGAAGACGAAATGGTGCTGCAAGCGGCAGAGCTTGCCGGTGTGCATGAATTCGCCCGGCTGCACCCGCAAGGCTATGAACTGGAGGTAGGCGAGCGGGGGCAGAACCTCTCAGGTGGCCAGCGGCAGAACGTGGCCCTGGCCCGCGCCCTGTTGCTCAACCCCCAGATATTGCTGCTCGATGAACCTACCAGCGCCATGGACAACAGCGGTGAAGAACGCTTGAAGCAGCGGTTGCAGCCCTTCATTGGCGACAAGACCGTGGTGCTGGTCACCCACCGCGCTTCGTTGCTGTCGCTGGTGGAGCGCCTGATCGTGATCGATCGGGGGCAGATTGTGGCGGACGGCCCGAAAGCCGCCGTGCTCGAAGCGCTGAAGAAGGGGCAAGTCAATGTCGCTTAACGTAGACAAGGGCGGTATCGGCGCCTACTTCAAAGGCCGGGACAACTTGTCCGGCCAGCCTCTGCCTGAAGTGAACAAGGCGTTGATCGACGATGCGCCGCGCATCGTTCGCCTGACCATCTGGGGTGTGATTCTCTTCTTCGTGTTCCTTATTGGTTGGGCGCATTTTGCGATCATCGATGAGGTCACCAAAGGCGAAGGCAAGGCTATTCCGTCCTCGAAAATCCAGAAGGTGCAGAACCTTGAAGGCGGTATCGTCGCGCAGATTTATGTGAAGGAAGGCGAGATCGTAGAGCCAGGCGCGCCGCTGATTCGCCTGGACGATACCCGCTTCGCTTCCAACGTGGGCGAAACCGAGGCTGACCGTATCGGCATGGCCCTGCGTGTGGAGCGCTTGAGCGCCGAGGTGGACGACCGCCCGCTGAATATCCCGGCAGACCTGCGCAAGGCCGCGCCCAAGCAGGCTGGTGATGAAGAGCAGCTTTATCGCAGCCGTCGCCAGCAGATGGCCGACGAGATCGGCGGCTTGCAGGCGCAGCTGACGCAGAAGCAACAGGAACTGCGCGAGTTTGGTTCCAAGCAGGAGCAGTACCGCAACAGCCTGAGCCTGCTGCGCCAGGAAATCGGCATGTCCGAACCGTTGGTGAAGCAAGGCGCCGTATCGCCGGTGGAAGTGCTGCGCCTCAAGCGTTCCGAGGTGGAAACCCGCGGGCAGCTTGACGCTACCACGTTGGCTATCCCCCGCGCCCAGGCGGCGATTTCGGAAGTGCAGCGCAAGATCGACGAAACGCGCGGCAAGTTCCGCAGCGACGCCCTGACCCAACTGAACGAAGCCCGCACGGACCTGAGCAAGTACACCGCCACGGCCAAGGGGCTGGAGGATCGCGTAAGCCGTACCATGGTGTCCTCGCCAGTGCGCGGGATCATCAAGCAGGTACTGGTAAACACGGTGGGCGGCGTGATCCAGCCGGGCAGCGATATCGTGGAGATCGTTCCGCTGGACGACACCTTGATCGTGGAAGCCAAGATCCGCCCGCAGGACATCGCGTTCCTGCACCCCGGCCAGGAAGCGATGATCAAGTTCACTGCTTACGACTACACCATTTATGGTGGGCTAAAGGGCCAACTGCAGCAGATCGGCGCGGACACCATCACCGATGAAGATAAAAAGCAGACGTACTACCTGATTCGCCTGCGCACCGACCGCAACCACCTCGGCCCTGATGACAAGCCGTTGCTCATCATCCCAGGGATGGTTGCCTCGGTAGACATCATCACCGGCCACAAGAGCATCCTCAGCTACCTGCTCAAGCCGATCTTGCGCGCGCGGGCAGAGGCGCTGCACGAGCGGTAGTACCGGTTCCCGGGCTTCGCTTGCGCTCCCCCAGTCCTACAGGGCCATCACTTGGCCCTGTAGCCTGCAACGGTACTATCGTTATTCCGCAACAGTATTTAAGTCCCAATTCTTATTCTTTTATATTGGCTCTCGCGTACCTGCCGGCCCACCGGCGCGCCGCACGAACAGAACGAACACGGTCGTCCCCCGTGAGTTTCTTGTACATGCGTGATCAGCGCATGCGTGGAGAGTCAATATGCCTTCGGCCCCTAACGCTGCCACCGTTTCCAACGGGCAGGCGTTCGAGATCCTTCCATTCGATGGCGCCGTTGGCGCCGAAATCATCGGCCTGGACCTTACCAGGCCGCTAAGCGATACCGACTTCGCCCGCATACATCGCGCCCATCTGGATTACCACGTAGTGGTGTTCCGTGATCAGCGCATTACACCAGAACAGCAGATCGCCTTCAGCCGCCGGTTTGGCGAATTACAGATCCATGTGCTCAAGCAGTTCCTGCTGGCGGGCCATCCGGAAATCCTGATCGTTTCCAATATCATCGAGCAGGGCAACCCTATCGGGCTGGGCGATGCTGGCAAGTTCTGGCACTCCGACCTGTCCTATAAACCGCTCCCAAGCCTAGGCTCCATGCTGCACGCCCAGGAACTCCCGAGCGAAGGCGGGGATACGCTGTTCGCTGATATGCACAAAGCGCTCGATGCCCTGCCGGCCGAACTGCGCAACGCGATCGAGGGCAAACAGGCGGCGCATTCCTACACCGCACGGTACAGCGAGCCAAAATTCGAAGGCGACTGGCGGCCCCGGTTAAGCCCTGAGCAACTGGCCCAGGTGCAGGAGGTGATTCACCCTATCGTCCGTACCCATCCGGAAAACGGGCGCAAGGCACTGTTTGTCAGCGAGGGCTTCACCACCCGGATCGTAGGCTTGCCCGAGGACGAGAGCCGGCAGATTCTCGAAGAGCTCTATCGCTACAGCGTGCTACCTGAAAACATTTATCGCCACCCATGGCGGCCGCACGACATGGTCTTCTGGGACAACCGCTCGCTGATCCATCTGGCTGCCGGTTGCCCGAGCCACCTGCGGCGCAAGTTGTACCGCACCACTATCCAAGGTGACGCGCCCTTCTAAGGGCCTCCTTCGGCAAACCGCCTATTCGGCCGCGCTGCCCGCGTGGCCTGCCCCTCGGTCTCCGCCCTACGGTTTAGATACCGCAGGTGTTGCTATCAGGTAGCTTGACCCATGACGCTCCCCGCCCCAGACCATTCGACCCTCGCGCACCCCTTGCTGCCGGTGCCCCTGCTTGCCGTAGACAAGGTGACCCTGGAATACCGGACGCCGAAACAGATCGTACGTGCCACGCACCAGGTCAGCTTTGAGGTCGACGTAACTGACCGATTCGTCTTGCTCGGCCCCTCGGGCTGCGGCAAAAGCTCCTTGCTCAAGGCCATTGCCGGCTTTCTATCACCCGCCGAAGGCACGATCCGCCTGGCCGGGGAGCGCGTCACCGGGCCCGGGCCGGATCGCCTGGTGGTGTTTCAGGAATTCGACCAGCTACCGCCCTGGAAAACCGTGAAGCAGAACGTGATGTTCCCCCTGCTAGCCTCACGAGCCGCCAGCCGCGCTGAAGCCGAGGAACGCGCGCTGCACTACCTGGAGAAGGTTGGGCTCGCCGCCTTCGCTGACGCCTATCCGCATACGTTATCGGGCGGTATGAAAGCGCGTGCCGCCATCGCACGCGCCTTGGCCACGCAACCGAAAATGCTCCTGATGGACGAGCCATTCGCGGCGCTGGATGCCCTCACCCGCCGCAAGATGCAGGAGGAACTGCTGGAGCTGTGGGAAGAGGTACGCTTCACCCTGTTGTTTGTCACCCATTCGATCGAAGAAGCGCTGGTAGTGGGCAACCGCATCCTGCTGTTATCGCCCCACCCGGGGCGTGTACGGGCGGAAGTTCATAGCCACCATTACGGCCTGCATAGCTTGGGCAGTGATGGCTTCCAGGCCTCGGCTCGCCGCATACATGAGCTGTTGTTCAACGAGCAGCCGCAGGCCCCGCGCGAGCATGAACAGGCTTTTACCGACATCCGTATCGCTTACTAAGGGGCACGCCATGAGAGATGAATATGAAATCGCCCTCGCCCCGTTGGTGGACGTGCCGCTGGAACGCAACCTTTCACTGCCCCGACGCCTCTGGCAACAAGGTTGGCTTCGCAAAGCAGTCATCCTGCTGGTGATAGGCGCGCTATGGCAGGCTGCGGCGCTTTACACCAACAACGACCTGCTGCTGCCCAGCGTCACCCAAACTGCACGGGCCTTGGTTGAAGACACGGCGAGCGGTGAACTGCCGGCCAAGGTAATGGTTTCGCTGGGTGTGTTGCTCAAAGGCTATGCGCTGGGGATCGCACTCGCATTCGTGCTCACTACCCTGGCGGTAACGACTCAGCTGGGCCGCGACCTGCTGAGCACCCTCACCTCAATGCTCAATCCACTGCCACCGATCGCTTTGCTGCCTTTGGCATTGCTGTGGTTTGGGCTGGGCGAAAAGAGCCTGGTCTTTGTGTTGGTGCATTCGGTGCTCTGGCCCCTCGCGCTTAACACCTATTCAGGCTTCATGGGCGTGTCGGAAACCCTGCGCATGGCGGGCCGTAATTACGGCCTGCGCGGGCTGCGTCTGGTGGCGCTGATTCTGATTCCTGCAGCACTGCCGTCGATCCTCTCGGGCTTGAAGATCGGCTGGGCTTTCGCCTGGCGTACCTTGATCGCCGCAGAGCTGGTATTCGGCGCAACCAACGGCAAGGGCGGCCTGGGTTGGTACATCTACCAGAACCGCAACGAGCTGTTCACCGACAAGGTTTTCGCCGGCCTTGCGGTGGTGATCGTGATCGGCCTGGTGGTCGAGAACCTAGTGTTCAATACCCTGGAACGGCTCACGATCAAACGCTGGGGCATGGCGCGCTGACGCGCTTATTGCCAGGGGCCCGGTTCGCCAATCAACCGGCCCTGCACGCCTTCGATACCCATCTCCCGGATCACTGCAAGCTCGCCTTCGGTCTCCACCCGCTCGGCAATGAGCGGCAGGTCGATGCTGTGAGCCGCCCGCTGGATGGCTTCGATAAACAGCCGCTTGTGGTTTTCCTGGTCGATTGCACGGATATAGCTGCCATCCACTTTCAAATACGCCAGCCCCAGATGCGCCAGGTTGCCGATCATGCTGAAGCGGCCGCCGAAATGTTGCAGGGCCAAACCAAACCCGAGCGCATGCAAGCGGCGTGTTACCTGCTCGAGCACCTGCTGCTCTGGCAACTGCTCTTCACCGATCTCGAAAATCAACCGTGGGCCCAGGCTGGCGTATTGGTTGAGTACATCGAAGATACGGTTCAACGCTTGCGGGTCATCCAGCGTTGCGGCCGACAGGTTCAGGGCGAGTACGCCAGGGCGGGCCTGAAGGTGGGTAATCACCAGTCTGAGCATGGTCAGGTCGAGCCGACTGGACCAGCCAAAGCGTTCGATCCACGGAAGGAACCGCCCCGCCGCCACCGCCTGCCCCTGAGCATCAAGCACTCGCGACAGCACCTTGTGATGCATCGGCGTGTTGTCGGCGGCATTGACCACCGGCTGGAAGAACAACTGCAAGCGTGACGATTGAAGCGCATCGTCCAGCAACCGGTGCCAGGCATGATGGTCATCACCACCCGATTGCATCGCCTGCTGGTCCAGGCACACCCAATGCTCCTCGCCCGCCCCTTCCGCCTGCGCCAGCGCCTGGTCGGCAAGCTTGAGCAGGTCGTGTGGCGCCTCGCCAGCGGTATAGGGCGCCAGGCCCATCCAGGCTACTGGGTAAACGTCCGACGCCGCTGTTTCATACAAGCTATGCAAGGCGGTATCCAACGCCTGGGCCAGTTGGCGCGCTTCTTCGAGCGTGAGCCCCGGGGCTAGCACCGAGAACTCTCCACCGCGGCTGCGGCAGATCAGGTTGCTGGTTTCAGGGTGACGGGCACAGTGGCGCACCAACATTGCCGCTACTTCCTTGAGCAGGGCATCTGCCGCAGCGGCGCCTTTACGCAAGTTGAGCCCAGCGAGGTCATTCACCCGCAGCAGTAGCAGGTAGCCGGCGCCGTTCTCTTCCGCATGGCTGACCCGGGCCTGCAGCTGCATATCGAAATAGCGGCGGTTGGCCAGGCCCGTCAGGGTGTCCTGATAGGACTCCACGCGCAGCCGCTCACTGCGCTCCGCCTGCTCGGTGAACAGCGCCTTGAGCTTTTCGACCATCTGGTTCATCGCTTGAACTACCCGACGCAATTCAGGCGTGCGCGGCAGCTCTGGCAGCACTAGAAATTCCCGACGCGCGATGGCATGGGATTGCTCAACCATGTAATCGAGCGGTCGCAACTGCCGCTTGAGCAACAGCGCGCCTAATAAGCCGCTCACCGCGCCACACAGCAACAGCCAGCCCAGGCTACCCAGGGCGCTTTCCCACAACTTGGCCAGGGCGAACATCGGGTGGCTGACCACCTCCACCCTTGCCGCCTGCTGCCACCCACGGCTGACGATAGCGTCCCCGCCCGCCGGCTCCAGGCCTATCAACCGAATGAACCATTGAGGCACACCGGTGCTGTCCGGTTCGGCGCTGCGTTCCACCATGGTTTTATTGTCGGTCAGGTCTACTACCCGGATGCTCGAGTAGTAGCCACTGTCGAAGATGGAGCTAACCATGAGTTCCACCATCGCCGGGTCATCGATGTTTGGCGTAAGCGAGAGCGCCAGCGCGGTGGCAGCATCCTGCGCATGCGAGCGCAACTGGTTCACGTATTGGGCGCGAGAACTCTCCAGGCTGACAGTAAAACTCCCGCCGAACGCTACGATCAGGAACAGGCAGATGGCTATGAGTAATTGCTTGAACAGAGACATCAGGGCTCCTGATTATTCGGTGGGGTCAGCGGGAAAACCTTCCGCCGCCATTTTCTTCAACAGGTCCTGCCAGCGAGACAGCCGCTTGGTATCACTGACCCGCTTGTTGCCGCCAGCGCCTGTCAGCCACAGCCCTTCTGCGTTGAAGGCATAGACCGGCAACAGGTCGGCCCGCTGGCTGGCGGGAAGTATTTCATCCATCAGGCTGTCGAGTACCAGCGGCATCGCGTCCGCGCTTTCGTAATAAGTGAGCACCATATGAGCCCGGTTCTGGCGCAGCGCCTTGACGTACGTGATGCGTAGCTTGTCGCCCGAGACCCCAAGGCGACGCAGGCTGAAATATTTGGCGATGGCGTAGTCTTCACAATCTCCGGCCCCCTTCCAGAGCGACTGGATCGGCGTGGCCCAATAGTCCACCTCCCGCCAGAGATCGATATCTTCCTGGTACTGCATCTGGTGATTGAAAAAGAGATTCACCACCTTCAGTTGCTCGGCCTCCGAAACCTGGCGCTGGGTGGCCAGCAGCCGCTGCCAGGCGTCGATACGCTGCTGCCCTGCACCCAGTGGCCCATACAGTGCCTGGGCCCGTCGGCTGATCAGCGAGAAATCCCAGTCCGCCTGCAGCAGGCCGAGCAAGCCGAAGCTCAGCGCCAGCGCCAGGCCAAGGCGGCGAAGCAGCAGCAAAGTTGCGGAACGAGCCATCACCACCACAGCCAGCCTGATGAACACTGGAAAGCATGGAATGGTGCGGGTAGAAACCGCAAAAAACAATGGCAACTTGCGATCACTTGAACGACCCTTACAAGGCCGCTGTCAATTAGCGGCATAACACCCTGAATGGCAATGGATAAGTGCTGAAAAGCTCCTGCAAAGGACGTAAGCTCCGGTTCATCGCAACGGCAGGGCGCAAGCTCGCCACAAATAATGCGGGATGTCTTTTGGCAGGGAGCTAAATCCGCTGAGACTTCGGTCGATAGCCTTTAGTGGTTTCACATTTATCAAGGTAGCCAAAGTGCCTAGAAAACCCAGCCCATTGAGCGTCGTGCTATCGGCCGAGCAGTTGGCTCCGCATCTTGCCCGGTCGATTATCGAAGAGCGGTTGCGCACCGCCATCCTGGACGGCAGCCTGCCAACGGGCACCGCGGTTCGTCAGCAAGAGCTCGCCACGCTGTTTGGCGTGAGCCGCATGCCCGTGCGCGAAGCCCTCCGCCAACTCGAGGCCCAAGGGCTTTTGGCGGTTGAACAGCACAAGGGCGCCGTAGTTGCCCCCGTAATTTCCTGGGACGCAACGGAAACCTATGAGTTGCGGATATTGCTCGAATCCGAGGCACTGCGACTGTCTGTTCCGGAGCTTACCGAAACGGATTTGAGCGAGGCTGATCGCCTGGTTGATCAGATGGAAGCTGAAACCGATTATTCGGTGATGGGTGAATTGAACAAGCAGTTTCACCTGGCACTCTACGCCAAGGTCCGCAACCGTCGCCTGATGAAGCTGGTGGAAACAGGCCTGGATGAAGAAGAACGCTTCTTGCGTTTCAACCTGAAGGCGATGGGCTTGGGTAAAGTGTCCCAGGATGATCACCGCGAGCTGATCGCCGCTGCCCGCGAAGGCAATGTAACCCTGGCCGTCAAACTGCTGACTGCTCATTTGCAACGCGGCATAGAAGCCATTACCCGCTACCTCCAAAGCAATCCACAGAAGTAACCGTCGCGCCGGCTAACCGGCGCGCCCCCCCTCTCGCATCAACCCTTCCTCTGCTCCCCTCTTGGCTACCAGCGCCAAGAGCACATCCTGGCTGGCGCTTTTTGGCGTTTCAGCGAGCCCGACGCGTGACCAACCATGGCATTAGCCTCGCAAAGCGCACACTCTTGGCGTTGGATCAGCACGGGCCTTTTCTGAAGGTACCGGCAACAAGGACTGGAGGATCGCTAATGGCCGGGATGTAAGGCCGCCTACAAAGAAATCATTCTTGAATACCTCATCACACGCGTACCGCGCCATTAAAGCGCACTACTTTATTTTGATCTTATTTGATCGAAAGGGTAGCTCTACGCCTTTTAAAACTTAATGGAAAAGTTTTAAAAGGCCCGCTCGCGCCTGAAAAAAAGCGCTCTTCAATTATTATCACAAATAACTTGCCAAGTGGTTTTTCCCTGGACTACGGTAATTACGCCAACACGGATTGATTCAGCGACCGTAATAAACGTTCGGCAGCCACCATTGCCGAACGGGGCTCCGCTTCGCCTTGTGATATCAAATGCCTTGCCGCACAGCCCCGTGCCAGAGGCCTTGGCGTTGCTTTGCCCGGAAGTTAGATGTTGGCTATCTAAAACCGACCAAGGATTAAATCATGCACTTTCTGGAAAATCTGCTTTTGAGCCGAAAGGAGCAACTTGCTCGTCACGCGATATTCTCGGAGATAACTACGCTTGAAGATCTTCGCCACTTCATGCAAACGCATGTATACGCCGTATGGGACTTCATGTCCCTGACAAAGCGGTTGCAGATTGAACTCACCTCGGTATCCCTGCCTTGGCTTCCTCCGAAAGATCCGGACTCCGCGCGGCTTATCAACGATATTGTTCTTGGCGAAGAATCAGATCAGCGTTTGAGTGGCGGGCACTACAGCCATTTCGAACTCTATCTGGATGCCATGCGCGAAGTAGGTGCCGATACCGCCCCGATTGAACGGTTCGTGGCATTACAGCGAGACGGCATGAGTTATCAGACGGCGTTGCGAGAGGTGGGCGCCAATGAAGCTGCGCTTCACTTTGTGGGCCATACCTTGGAGATCGCCTGCCAGGCGCCTGCGCATCAGGTAGCCGCGGCGTTCCTGCACGGGCGTGAAAGTGTGATCCCTGCGATGTTCCAGCAGTTGCTGGACGACCTGGGTGTCTCCAACGAACAGGCTCCCACTTTCCGGTATTACCTGCAGCGGCATATCGAAGTTGACAGCGACGACCACGGGCCGGCTGCCGAGCAGCTATTGCAGCGTTTGACAGGCAACGACCTTGTTCTGAGAAGAGAGGTATTGCAGGCGGCCATTGCTGCCGTGGAAAGTCGTCTCGCCTTCTGGGACCGCCTTCGTGATTACTTGAAGCAGGCGCGTGAGGGGGCATCGGCATGACCGCTCTCAGCTACGTGTCCTTTGCCGACCAATGGGAGCGGCGGGCCACTATCCGAACGCGCCCCCGGCGCACGCTTGAAGCGGATGACCGGCTGATCTACCCCTTGAGCCGGCAGCCCATGGCAATCAGCGCGATATTGCAAGAGGCCTGCCCCGAGCAGCGTGATTTCGTGCTGGTACAAACGCTATACAAGTTCATCAACGATATCGTGATCTTCGAAACCGAGATCGTCGACAAGACCGCTCGCAGTATTGCGAAGGGGCGGTTTGGCCTCACCTTCCCACTGCCCTGCCGTTATGACGCGATGACCGTCGTGGTTGACGAGGACTACCACGCCCTGGTGGCGATGGACTTTCTACAGCAGACCATCGCAAGTACCGGTATTGCGCCGATCGAGATGCCTGATGAGATAGAGCTCAGCCGCGCCATTCCCGCCGCCATGTCCAAGGCACCGCAGCGGTTACAACCGGCCATGGAGCTTATCTGCGTTGCGATAGCCGAGAACACGGTCACCAACGACGTGGCAGCGTTCGCCAAGGACGACACCGTCAAGCCGTCGATCAAGGGTTTGATGGCCGATCATTTGGCGGATGAGGGGCGCCATTCCAACTTCTGGACTGACCTAACCCGCCTGTATTGGAGCAGCGCTGGCGACGACGACCGGGAAGCCATTGCCCACTGCCTTCCGACCTTCATCGAGCACTACCTCACCAATGACATCCAGAAGGCGTTCGACCTTCGCCTTATCGGTGCGTTGCCTGTACCGGCGCAGGTCGCAGCTGCGCTTCGGCAGGAGGTGCTCAGCCTGGCTTTCCCTATCGGGCCACAACACCCGCTGGTGCAGAACATCGTCAGGTTTTTCAAGCGCGCCGGCTTGCTCGAGACCGCCTGCGTACAGGCTGCTCTCGCACCCTATCTGCCCTGATAGCTGGAGATACCCATGAAACAGTTAACCATCTGGCTGCTGGGCCGGAGCGAGTTACTACAGGCTTTGAATGACGAGCTGACCGGCTACGGTCATCAATGCCTGACACAGGCTGTTCCAGTACACACCTTGCCTTCACTCCCTCTGGATCTGGTGATCGACGACGGCAGCGTGCCTTTCGCCGAAGCGCACAGACGCGACTTGGGGCAAGCGGTACAGATTTCACTAAAAGTGTGCATCGCGAGCGACGATGCCAACGGGTTGCCACAGGTCGCACTTGCCGCTTCGCATGGCGAGCAAATGGTTGCGTATTGCCAGGCAAGCGTTGAGCACGGCGGCAACGGGCGGACGCTGCATGAACAAGCACTGGCGTGCTGGGTAACGGAGTTGGCCGAGGTGGTGGGAGAGTATGCCCGCGACGGGGCGGCCTTTGAGTCGCGAGGAATACCCCACACATCGTCGCGCGCTTCGATGGATCTACGCGCCTTCGATGCCATTGCCTACCGTCACCGAGGCAACGCTACTTCAACGCCGGAACTCCTGACCGTGGCAGAGCAGGCCTTGGCTCAGCGGCTGGATAACGCCGTCACCTGTTATAGCTCGCTGACGGCGTTGCGCTGCAACGGCCAGGCCTGGACCTACGCCGAGCTACGTGCTGCCGCCGAGCCGGTTCGTCACTACGTCTCGAGCCTGGGCGCCCTGGCGCAGCCCCCGGTGGTTGGCGTATGCATGGCTAAAAGCCCGGAATTGTTCGCTTGCGTGTTAGGTATTGTTCTCGCCGGCGGGGTTTATCTACCGCTCGAGCCTGCCCACCCGGTAGAGCGCCGCCGGTACATCCTGGAAAACAGCGGCGCACAGGTGCTTCTTCAGCCCGATGATGAACCCGCGCTACAGGGGAGTTGGCAGCGCCAAGACCCGCGTCGGCTTCCAAAAGTGCCTCACCTGCCCGCTACTCCACCTTCAAACGCCGACGCTCCCTGTATGGCGCTTTATACATCCGGTACCACGGGCCAGCCGAAGGGGGTATTACTCAGCCAGCGGAACCTGAGCCATTTTACGGCGTGGTATTCGAGCTACGTCCAGCTCGACGAAGCGTCCCGGGTGCTTCAGTTCTCCACCCTCAGCTTCGATTCCGCGACCATCGATATCTTCCCCACCTGGCTGAGCGGCGCAACGCTGATCGTCGCAAGCGATGACGAACGCCGTGACCCGGCGCTGTTGACCGCCATGATTACCCGGGAAGCGGTCACACATGGTTTTATTCCGCCGGCAATGCTGAGCATCCTTCCTCTGGATGAAGTAGCGCAGATGCAATGCATCGCTACAGGCGGTGATGTGTGTGAACCCTGGGTGATTGATAGCCTCGCCGAGCGGTGCCGCTTCCTCAACCTTTACGGACCAACCGAGGCGACGGTACTGGTCACGGCCAGCCAGTTCCTCCCAGGCTGCTCAAATCGCTTGCTGGGCGGGCCTATTGCTAACAGCCAGGTATGGCTGTTGGGGGAGGACGGGAAGCCGGTACGGAACAACGAAGTTGGCGAACTGCACATCATTGGCCCTGGGGTGGGCCTTGGCTACATCGACAACCCCACTCAAACCGCTGAACGTTATATGCGGGTTCAGCTGCCTGATGGCGATTGCGTACGCGCTTATCGAACCGGCGATCTTGGACGTTGGGGCCCGGACGGGCTCGAGTTGGTAGGCCGAAAGGACAATCAGGTAAAGATCCGGGGGTTCCGGGTCGAGCCAGAGGAAATCGAATATTGCCTGCGAGCAGCACGGCTTTTCGAGCAAGTCGCGGTAGTCATCGATGACCGTCGACGGATCCTTGCATTCGTAGCTCGCCCGCTTTCGCCTGATCTCTCGGGGGATGCCGCTATGCGGGACTACGTGGCCGCTCACCTGCCAACCTACATGCATCCGTCACACTACATTGAGTTATCCACACTCCCTGCCGCCGCTAATGGAAAAGTAGACCGGCAGGCACTCTGCGCCCTTTCGGTTCCCACTGGCGTTGCTGAAGCAACCGTGCCGCTTACCGATTGCCAGACGGTGCTTCAGGGCCTGTGGGCAGACCTGCTGGAACTGGCACCCGAGGAGATATCCACAAGCGAAAGTTTCTTCAACCTCGGCGGTCATTCCATTCTGCTTTCAAAAATGTTGCTAGGGCTAAGAGAACGGTTTGACCGTAGCGTCTCCATCAACCGCTTTATAGAACTGCCTACCATCGAGCGCCTTGAGCAGCTTCTGCAGGCTGAACAGGGAAGTACCGCAGGCCTCGTTGCTCCACAAGCACTACGGGACGCCGAGCGCCCGATCGACATTTACCCACTCCCTCTTTCCCAGATTGGGGATGTGCATAAGGTCATTGTTACCGGTGCAAACAGTTTTGTCGGTGTGCACATCGTAGCGGCTTTGCTTGATTGGGGTGCCAGCGAAGTGGCCTGCCTTGTACGTGCGCCAAGCACTGAAAGCGCTCGGCACCGCTTCGCTGAGGCGCTTGTGGATAACAGGCTGGAAGTGGATCAGTCTCGCGTAAGAGTATATGCGGCCGATCTGACCCAGCCCCTGTTCGGATTAAGCGCAGCTGAGCATAGGTATCTGGACGACCATTACGGCTCACTTATCCACAACGCCGCCAACGTGAATCACGTATTGGATTATGCGTCCTTGATACCCGACAACGTTGAGCCGTTGTTCGAGTTGTTGAAGTTCTGCGAGGGTCGCCGCAAGAAGGTCCTTAACTTTATATCCACACTCTCCGCCTGCAGCGCTGTGGATAACAATGGCGATGTGCTGGAAACCGGCGCTAATGAAACTCCGCCCATTTATATCCGCAACGGCTACAACCTGAGCAAGTGGGTCGGTGAACGGCTATTAGGCCGGGCGAGCGCCCTGGGATGCTTCGTGAACATATTCCGCCCGGGCAATATCAGCTTCAACAGCTCGACGGGTGTGTGCCAACCCCATAAGAACCGCCTGATGCTGATGCTCAAGGGCTCGCTACAGCTCGCTGCGGTTCCAGCGTTGGACATGAGTTTCGATCTTATGCCGGTGGACTTTCTTGCAAAGCTAATCGCCTTTCAAAGTAGCCGCTACGAACCAGGTGCGGCTGTCTTCAATCTGCACAACCCCCAGCCTTTGAGCTGGACAGACTACGTCGCTTCTTTTGCCGCACTCGGGCACCACTTCGATCTGGTTCCAATAGCCACTTGGCAAGCGAGGCTGCAGGAAGTGGACAAAGACAACGCGCTGTTTGGCGTTCTCGGGTTCTACCTAAATGGCTTCGAGGAGGACATCGGAGACATTTCCCGCATCCATCATGCCAGCGCCGCTGCAGCAGTAGCCCGAATGGGCGACCGGTACCCCGTGAAGAACGCACAGCTGCTGGCAGCCGGCACTACTTACCTTCGGTCCATCGACTTCATTTAACCAAACCGCTAAACAGGAGCAGCAACCATGAATCACTTACAGCCAGACACTCGCATCCACAACCCTGCCGGCGTACGCATTCAGTCCGCGGTGGACGTATCTGCACCTGCTGCAGATACGTGGGCACTGATTGGTAACTTTGGCGGGTTTGAACGTTTCATACCCGCGCTGGAATGCATACAGGTCACAGGCACTGGGGATGGCCAGGTCCGAAACAAGACCTTCAAGGACGGCAATTTCGCCATTGAACAATTGAACACCTACGATGACGTGGGGATGAGCATGACCTGGACCCTTATCCATACCTCGCTTCCCGTAGGTAACCTCTGGGCCGCTATGCAGGTGAAGGCTTTAGACGAGGCCCGTTCGAGGGCAGTATGGACGATCCAGGCCGAACCTCTGCAGACGGGGGGACTTACAGGGCGCAGAGGCGTTCAAGGGCTTCTTGCAAGCCTTCGCGGATGGCGCAATGGCTGAAGCGGCCCGGGTATTGAGCGCAGCGTAAGGTACCCCAGAAAGACAAAAGCCCTGGTCGCGCGAGCGGCCAGGGCTTTTGGTGTTTGAATCTTGACGATGACCTACTCTCACATGGGGAAACCCCACACTACCATCGGCGATGCATCGTTTCACTGCTGAGTTCGGGATGGGATCAGGTGGTTCCAATGCTCTATGGTCGTCAAGAAAT
>NZ_JAAMQU010000029.1 GCF_013522925.1 Pseudomonas japonica
CCGGCCAATGTACCCGCAGCGTGCCCATAGCTCGCGTTCAAGGCCGCGTTGTCGAGGCCGGCCCATACGGCGGACGGTACGGCAACCAATATCCCGACCTGAACGACGTGTCCAAAGCCTATATCGAAAAATACGGTGTGCCCTATGGCAGTTGGTAATGCGGGGTACAGCCGCAGGCGTAACCCGAGAATGAAATGGCCCACCCTGCCCGCAGGCTGGCACCTACCCACAACCGGCGATGGCGATCCGACGGGGGCGCAAGGCCCCCGCCTCGGCCTCAGGCAAACACCAACTCCACGCCTAGCCCGCGCAGCGCATCCCAGTAGCCGGGGTAGGTCTTGCCCACGCAGGCCGGGTCCTGGATGCGGATGCCGCTGACCTTCAGGCCCGCCAGGGCGAAGCACATGGCCATGCGGTGGTCGGAGTGGGTGTCGATCAGCGCGTCAGTCGCGGTACCCGCCAGCGCAGGGTCGGCGGCCACCAACAGGTCATCGCCTTCTACCGTGGCCAGCCCTGGCCGAATGGCGTTCAGGCCATCGAACAATGCCTGCACCCGGTCGCATTCTTTCACGCGCAGGTTGGCGAGTTGGGTGAAACGCACCGGGGTCGTGTTGAACGCGGCCAGCACCGCGAGGGTGGGCACTGCGTCCTGCATCTGCGAGCCGTCGATCACCGCGTGCATATGCGGGAAGCGCGCAATATGCGCCTGCGCCTGAGCGTCCGGCTGGGTGAACGCCTCGTTGGCCACGCCCAGGTCGATACGGCCAGCGGTGAGAGCTTCGGCGGCCCACAGGTAAGTGGCCGCAGAGGCATCGGGCTCGATCAGGTAGTCGTTGGCCTGGTAGACGGTGGCGGCCACGCGCCAGGTGCTGTCGTCCACGGTCTGCACCTGCGCGCCGAAGGCCTGCATGCAAGCCAGGGTGAGGTCCACATAACCCCGCGCGCCGATGTCCTTGCCGGTGAGGGCCACTTCAATGGGGGCTTCACCCAACGCGGCGAGCATCAGCAGCGCCGATACATACTGGCTGGACAGCCCGCCGTCGATTTCCAGCCGGGTCACTTGCAGCTTGCCGTTGCCACGCACGGTCACGGGTGGGCAGCCGGTCGGGCTGCTGGCGTCCACGCCGGCGGCGCGCAGGGCCTCGAGCAAGGGGCCGATGGGGCGCTTTTGCATGTAGGCGTCGCCGTCCAGCACCACTTCACCTTGAACGGTGGCTACCGCGGCGGTGAGAAAGCGCACCGCCGTGCCCGCGTTCCCCAAAAACAGTGGCCCCGCGGGCGGCTGCAATACGCCACTGCTGGTGACCACGAACGTGGTGGCGTCGGGCTCTTCGATGGTTACGCCCATTTGCCGCAGGGCCTCGGACATGTGCCGGGTGTCGTCGCTTTTAAGCGCGCCGGTCAGGCGGCTGGTGCCCTTGGCCAGCGCCGCCAGTAACAGGGCGCGGTTGGTGATGGACTTGGACCCCGGTGGCGCCACCCGCCCCTGCAAAGGTGTGCCAGGCGGGACGACGGTGACGGTGGGCAGGCTCATGCGCTTCTCCAGGGGCAAACGGGGAAAAGCGCCGATGATGCCATAAAGCGGCAATCACCGGCAGGGCCGCCATGGCGGTTCAGCGGCCCGAGGTGGCTGCCTGTGCGCCCGGGCGCCCCGCCCACAGCCGTGGGCCGAACACGTTGATCAGCAGGCCCACCATTACCAGCCCGCCGCCCACCCATTGCAGGGCACCCAGGCGTTCACCCAGCAAGAGGGCCGATGAGCTGAGCCCGATCACCGGCACCAGCAACGAAAACGGCGCCACCTTGCCGGCGGGGTAACGGGACAGCAAAGTGCTCCACAAGCCGTAGCCAAGCATGGTGGCGATGAAGGCCAGGTACGCCAGGCTGAGGATCGAGCTGAGCTGAATGTGCACAAGCGAATCGACGATCCGCTGCTGGCCGTCAAGCCACCACGACAAGCCCAGGAACGGCAGCGGCGGAATCAGCGCGCCCCATACCACCAGCCCGACCAGGTTCACGTTGCCGAACCGGCGGGTGATGATGTTGCCCATGGCCCACGAGGCCGCGGCACAGAGGGTAAGCAACACCGCCAGCAACGGTGTGGGGTGCGCCCCTTCGAAGCCGATCAGCGCCAGGCCGCCGGCCGCCACCAACAGCCCCAGCACGCTAGCAGGGCGCAGGCGCTCGCGCAGGAACAATGCGGCAAAGAACAGGGTGAAGAACGCCTGGCTCTGCAATACCAATGAAGCCAGCCCCGGCGGCATGCCGTTGGCCATCGCCTCGAACAGGAACGCGAACTGCCCCAACGAAATGGTTACCCCATAGGCCAGCAGCCAGCGCCATGGCAGCTTGGGCCGCTTGATGAACAGTGCGGCGGGGAACGCAACCAGGGCGAAGCGCAGCGCACCGAGCAACATCGGTGGCAAGCCATCGAGCCCGACCTTGATCACAACGAAATTCAAGCCCCAGGCGATGATCACGACCAGCGCCAACAACAGATCCTTGGGTGACATGCTTACTCCTGCGCGTGCCGGCGACACTGGTCGACGGGAAGAAACCTTTACCTTTGCCGGACGGTCGACCAAGGCAAGCGGGAGGACTCTGAAAGTCCATGCAGCGCACGATGTTACGTGCAACGCCTTCACACCGCCAACCTACGCCTGGTTTATGTTTCGGGAGCCCTCGAATGACCGCTACCCCTTCCCTGGTGGACCCGCCTGCCACCATTGCTGCCAAACGCCCTGCCGGTGTATGCGTGATCACCCTGGTACACGGCCGCCGCGCCCACCTGGACAACCTCCTGCGGGGCCTGGAGCACTCAACCCTGCTCCCGCTGGGGGTGTGGGTGATCCACATGAACGAGCCCGCTGCGGGCTTGCACAGTGATCGCTTCCCTGTTCACGAGATCGTGGTGGAGGGCACCGGAGGCCTGCCGCTGGCACGGGCGCGCAACGCCGTGCTGGGGCTGGCGGCGCCCGGCCCATGGGTATTTATCGACGTGGACTGCATTCCCTCCGAACACATGCTTGAGTATTACCACGCCGCCCTTACCGCTTACCCGCACGACCTGCACCTGGGCGCCGTGCGTTACCTGCCCGAAGGCGCCAACGCGCCAGGCTGGACCGAAGCCAGCTTGCAGGCGCAGAGCGTTGCCCACCCCTTGAGCGTGTACCGGGGTGAGCCAGGGGATGAGTTGGAGCACTCGCTGTTCTGGTCGCTCAATTTCGCCTGTACCCGTGAAGTGTTCGAACGTGTTGGCGGGTTCGATGAAGGCTATACCGGCTATGGCGCCGAGGACACCGATTTTGCCTTCCGCGCCCAGGATCGCAAGGTGCCCTTGCGGGTGGCCGAAGCCTTGGCTTTCCACCAGTACCACCCTACCTACAGCCCTCCGCTGAACCACTTCGAGGACATCATCAGCAATGCCCTGCGGTTTCATCAGCGCTGGAAGGTTTGGCCCATGGAGGGCTGGCTGCGCAGCTTCGCCGAGCGCGGTTTCGTGAACTGGGAAGGCGACACGCTGGAGGTGCTACGCACGCCCCGTCATGACGAAGTGGAGGCGTGCTTCAATACCGCCCGCCAGGGCTTTTGAACAAGGCGTAGGCCTGCTCCTGGATGATCGCCGCCGCTCGCGCAGTGGCGGCGATATCGGCCCACAGGCGCCAGCGGCTGCCATCGAGCGCGAACGCAGCCTGCAACACGGCGGGCCACTGGGGTGCGGCCGGCCACCGGTCCAGGCCCACGGCCACGCCAAGCACTTGCAGCTGGCGCGCCTGATGCAGTTGTTCGTCGAAAGGGCGTTCTTCGGCAACCGCGACGAAGCGGCAGCCTAGCGAGGCGGCCTCGGACACCAGGCTGTCGCTTGCGCTGCCCATCACCACGCCGGCGCGGCGCATTTCCTCCACAGGGTTGGCCAGATGGCCTAGCGGGACCAGGTTTGGCGGGCAGTCCGCCAGCAGCGCTGCGTCCACGCCGGCCACCCGCAGCTGCACCTGCGGGCAAGCAGTGGCGGCTGCGTTCAGCAGTGCCGGGGTAAGCCCGCTGCCCCCTCGGCCGCAGATCACCAGTACCCGACCGGGTTCCGGCACGGCGCCGGGCTGCTCGGCAAACCGCGACAGCCAACCGCTGTAGTGGGTTTTGGCGCGCAACGGGCCAGGCACGTCGGGCGCTTCCATCTCCTCCGGGTAAGGTGCCAGCAGGGCGCTGGCGCTCTGATACGCCAAGGCATGGGCGGGGTCGTTACGCCGACCGTGCTGGCGGACATAAACAGTAGGCACCGAGCACAGCCGTGCCAGCAAGGCCACCTCTATGGACACATCGACCACCAGCAAACAGGGCCAATGGTCGCGGAACCAATTGGCCATCGTCGCCATGCGAACCCGCAGGCCTTCGACTCCCAGCGGCGCATAGTGCAGCGCATCAAGGGTGCCCTCCTCTACGCCTTCAGCGGTGTCCAGCGGCAACTGCAGGCGGTCGATATGAGGTGCCAACGGCCCTTCAGGCAAGCGGCTGCCCATCAGGGTCACCGGATATCCCAACTGCTCGGCGATGGTCAACGCACGCACCCCATGGCCCGCGCCGTGATGGTGCACGTAGTAGCCAATATGAATGTCACGCATGCGCAGCCGCCACCTCCCGAAGCAGGCGCTCGTAACGCCCTAGCATAAGGTCGTAACCCCAGTTGCGTTCCGCGTGGGCCCGGCAGGCGTCGCGGGATTTGCCCGCCGCTTCGCGCAGGGCAGCTGCCAGCGCGGCAGTATCGTTGGCCGGCACCACTACGCCGGTGTCCTCGGTAACAAGGTCTGCGATCGCGCCACGGTCAAAGCCGGCCACGGGCGTACCACAAGCCATGGCCTCGGCTACCACCAGGCCAAAGGGCTCATCCCAGCAAGGGGTGACCAGCGCTACCTTGGCCTTGGCCAGCGCACGTGCGAGTTGGTCCCGCGGCAAGTGGCCCAGGTGATGCACGCGTGGCCCAAGCAAGGGTTCGATGTGGCTCCGGAAGTAATCGTCATCCGCCATGTTGCCAGCCAGGTGAATCTCCATGCCGGCCTGCCGGGCGGCCTCGATGGCCAGATGGGCACCTTTTTCCGGCACCAGTCGGCCGAACCACAGGGCATGGTCCCCCGGTGGCTCGGCGGCGGGCGCCCAGGCGTCAAGGTCGATGCCGTTGGGGATTACCGCACACTCGGGGATCAGGTGGCGCCAGCTCCGGGCGTTGGCCGCCGACACCGTGCAGAAGTGCCCGGCGGCGCGTCCATTGGCGTAGGCGTTGATCAGTTCGAAGAACGGCGGCGTGTGCAGCACCGTGAGCATAGGCGTGCGCAACAGCCCAGCCATGGTGGCGGGCACGTAATGCAGTGCGTTGTTGAAGATCACGTCGAAGCCCAGGCTGTCGATCCGTTGCATCAGCCCCATATAGGCGTGGTGCTCGGCCATGTAGCCCTCGCTGAGGCTGATGGGCTGGCAGCGATGCTCGATGATGGGGTCCACTTGCAGCACTTCGGCGCTGGCGTCGCGGGCAAACAGCGTCACATGATGGCCGCGCGCGCGCAGGCCCAGCACGATGTCGTGGGTGAACGCTTCCAGGCCGCCGGCGAAGGGCTGGCGGATCGGAAACTGGATATGGGCAATCACCCCGATGCGCAGGGGGCGACCGGGAGCGGCAGTGTCAGCAGGTGTGGAAAACGAAGGCATGGGGGTGTCCATTGGTGGCGTGCGCCGGCGCGGGTTGCAACCCACTGCGCGCCGGCGATTGCCTGCAAGGCCGTATCAGGCGGCCTTGCGGGTCAGGTCCTTCTTGAGCTGCTGGCGCAGCTGCTCCATCTGCTGGCCAAGGCTCTCCAGCTGGTCGCCCAGCAGTTCCTGGGCCTTGGGGAACATCTCCTCTTCCTCTTCCTCGATGTGATGCTCGAGCATCTCCTTGCACACTTTCACCCGGCCGGTGAATTCAGGGGTGCCCGGGTCAGTGGCCTTAAGGTCCGGCAACACCAGCGAATCCACCGCGCGGTGCTCCTCCTTGGCTTCGTAATACATCACGTCTTGTTCCTTGGTACCGGCCTTTTTGAACGCCGGGTAAAGGATGTCTTCTTCGATATGGGTGTGCAGGGTCAGCTCCATTTCAAGCTTGCCAAGCAGCTCGGCGCGCTTCTTGACGCCACGCTCGGTGGTCTTGCTCAGTTCTTCCAGCAAGCCCTTGATGCGCTCATGGTCCTGTTCCAGCAGTTCGATAGCGTTCATGGTGGTGTCCTCGGGCTAAAGTCGACGGTTCGTTATAGGTGCCTCAGGGGCTCAGGCCAGCACGCCGTCAGTCGTGGTTGGCGCTGGAATCACAACGTCCGGCGTACCGGGGGTAAGAATGATCTTGCGGCAGTCCTCTTCTTTCTTGTCGAAGATCTTGTAGCCTTCAGCCGCCTGTTCCAGGGACATGCGATGGGTAATGATCGCTTCGGGCGAAAGCTTGCCCTGTTCGATATAGCCGAGCAGTTCCGGCAGGTAACGCTGCACGTGGGTTTGCCCCATGCGGAAGGTCAGGCCCTTGTCGAAGGCGTCGCCAAACAGGAAGCCATGGATAAAGCCGGCGTAAACGCCTGGCACACTGACCACGCCGCCGCGACGTACGGCCGCGATGCACTGCCGCAGGGCCTTGCCGCTGCTGCCCTCAAGCTTGAGGTTGGCCAGGATGGTTTCGGTGGTGCTGCCCTTGGCCTCGAAACCCACTGCGTCGATCACGCCGTCCACCCCGCGTTTGCCAGCGGTCTGGTTGATGATGATGTCGGCGGGGTCGTCGTCTTTGTCGAAGTTGATCGGGATCACGCCGTAAGTCTGCTGGGCATAGGCCAGGCGATACTCGTGATGGTCGACCATGAAGATCTGCTCGGCGCCCAGCATCCGCGCACAGGCAGCGCTCAATAGCCCTACTGGGCCGGCGCCATAGATCGCCACGCTAGAACCTTGGCCGATGCCTGCGTTGGTCACTGCCTGCCAGGCGGTGGGCAAGATGTCGCTGAGGAACAGGACTTTTTCGTCCGCCAAGGTACCCGGCACTTTGAAGGGGCCTACGTTGGCCTTGGGTACACGCACGTACTCGGCCTGCCCACCCGGGATGCCGCCGTACAGGTGGCTAAAGCCGAACAGCGCCGCTCCCGGTGGAATGGATTTCTTGTTCAGGATCGCGCCGCGGCCGGTGTTGGTGGTTTCGCAGGCCGCGAACAGGTCGTGCTGGCAGAAGAAACAGCCACCACAAGCGATCACGAAGGGGATCACCACGCGGTCGCCTTTCTGCACCGCGGTCACGCCGGAGCCGGTCTCCGCCACAATCCCCATGAACTCATGGCCGAAGATATCGCCGTGCTCGGTTTGTGGAATTTTGCCCCGGTACAGGTGCAGGTCCGAGCCGCAGATGGCGGTGGCGGTTACCTGCAGAATGATGTCATCAGGCTCCTGGATAACCGGGTCCGGTACAGTATCGACTTTGACGCTATGGGCGCCGTGATAGGTCAGTGCACGCATTATGGAAGTCTCCTGATCGTCCCTAATGCTGAGCGAGGCGGTGGAACAATGGTTCCGAAATACAGCCTGGCGGCGGATGAGCGGCAGCGCTTGATAGCGTTCGAACCAAGCACCCCGGGCGCACTCAAACGTCTCGCTGGCTTCGCGAGTTGCGAGGCCGAACGTACAGTATCAACTGGAGGCTTTTTTGATGAATACCGAGGACGATCGCCAACAACCGGATGCGCCCGTCACCGATTCCGAAGGCAAACCCGTGAACGTGGTAGAGCGGGACATCGAAGAGCCTGATTCGCCCGCGCAGGATTTCGACGAAGCCATCACGCCTACCTCGATCAAGCGTAAGGAACAGGACGCGGAAACACTGGAGCGTCGCAATCAGGACGTGGAACGCCAACTGGATAACTGACCCGCTCCCTGACCGACACCGCACCTTGAGCGCAGCGAGGACGCTGCGCTCGTAACACGCCCGATACACGGCTTTGACAGCACTGTGGCGGGGTTCTATACCCAAGGCTCCGTTTCCACCGCAGGCAGGGTAGCCTCATGGACATTCGCAGCCCTGGTCAGCCTCTGCAGTCGACCGTTTTACGCCGTACCTCCCCTTCTTTCGTATTCGCACCTCAACACCTCGCCGTAGCAGTGGTTTTGGCGATGGGCTGCCTGAGCAGTGAATACGCCAGCGCCGGTGGCAGTTGCACAACGACCAGCAGCGTGATCAGCGGGCCGACCAGCACAGCCTGCATACTGGACGACAATGGCCGCGTGCGGGTGACCGAAACGGGCAGCATCGAAGTTGACATCGGCGCGAGCATCAGGGGTGCGGGCGCGTTTGCCCGGCAGATCGACAACGCTGGCTCGCTACGAGGCGATTCCGGTATCGCCCTTGACGGAGGCAGCCTGAGCGGGCGGCTGTATAACGCCAGCACGGGGGTGATCCAAGGCGCCTCCGGGATTGTAATTACCAATATCCAGATAGCGGGCAGCCTGACCAATGCCGGCGCCATTGTCGCCAATGGCGGCTCGGGCATCCTCGCCGACAACGTGGGCGTGGCCGGCAACATCCTGAACAGCGGCCGCATTCAAGTAAATGACGGCGACCATGGGCTGGCGGTGCTCAACAGCTCGGTGACCGGCAGCATCAGTAACAGCGGCGAGATCATCGGCGGCGGCGATACGCTGCTGGTGCAAAATTCGTTCGTCGATGGCTCGATCCGCAACAGCGGCACCATCGACAGCACCAGCCACCCGTTATTGATCACGGGCGGCCTTGTCGGCGGCGATGTGATCAACAGCGGCACCCTCGACGGCGCCACCCACCTTGAAGACGGGCAAATCAACGGGCGCTTCGTCAACTCCGGCACGATGTCCAGCGGCATCACCGCCCTGACCATCACCGGGATGACCATCCAGGGCGGCATCGTCAACACCGGCCATATCAACTCCGGCTCGGGTGTGTCGATCTACAACAGCCGCTTGGGCAGTTTCAGCAACAGCGGCACGCTGTACGTGAGCAGCGGCGACCTGGGCCTGGTGAATAACGTGATCACCGGCAGCGTGGTCAATACCGGCCGGATCAGCTCGGGTACGGACGGCTTCGGAGCCCTGTCGATTTATGGCGGCGCGGTGGGCACGGACGTGAACAACGCGGGCACCCTGGACGGTGGCTTTCTTGGCGTAGCATTGCGAACCGACCGCGACGCGCTGATTTTCGGCGATGTGCTCAACAGCGGCCGGATGACCGGAGCGAACGCCGTGCTGCTGAACATGACCAGGATCGGCGGCAGCTTTATCAATACCGGCAAGATCACCGGCAACGTGCGCACCATCGAGCACCGGGGCAGCGGCGTGATCATGACCCGCAGCAGCATCGACGACGACTTCATCAACAAGGGCCGCATCGAAGGGCTCACCCGCGCGGTGCTGCTCGACGGTGTGACGCTCAAGGGGAGCCTGAGCAACAGCGGCACGCTGAACGCTGCCCAGGGCGCGCTTGAATTGATCAACACCAAGGTGGGTGGCGCCTTTATCAATACCGGAGCGATCAGCACCAACCTCAATGCCGACAAGGACCCGGATGACTACGACGCCACCAGCCGCGGGGTAAAGATCGGCGGCTCGACGATCACCGGCCAAGTCGTCAACAAGGGCACGGTACGGGGCAACGCCATCGGGCTGGAAGTCTTGGACAGCACATTATCCGCAGGGCTGGTGAACAACGGCTTGTTCAAGGGCGCGGACTATTCGTTGTACATCAGCGACGACAGCACAGTGAAGGCGCTGTACATCGGCGGTGCAAACACGGCGCGCTTTGCCGGTGCCGTATACGCGCCGAATACCACCGCCTACGTTTACAGCAACGCCACCTACACCCTTTTACCTGGCGACCGCTGGACGGTGGACAGCCTGACCAACCGCGGTACCCTGGTGCTGGGCGCGCCGGCCAAGCGCGGCACGGTCGCCACTGTGACCGGTGATTACGTCCAGTCCAGCGGCGCGATACTGCGCACCGAAGTCACCGATGCCACCCATTACGGCCAGTTGGTGGTGAGCGGCACCGCCACCCTGCCCAGCCAGGCACGCATCGACGTGGACGTGGCCAAGGCCAACCAGCCGTTCACCGTCAGCCGTTTGCAGGACGTGATCAAGGCCGGCACGCTTAAATCCAACGGCACTTTTGCGGTGACCAGCAACTCGGCGCTGTTCAACTTCGGCGCGGTGAAGGACGCCAACACCGTGGACCTGACCCTGGCCGCCAAAACCTCCAGCGGTGTCGGGGTGGCGGCAACTGAAGCCGGTTTGACCGGTGCCGGCGCCGCCCGGGTGCTGGACCAGCAGCTCGCTTTGGGCAGTGCCAGCGCACTCACCCCCTACTTCGTGAGCGCCACCAGCAACGCCGAGGTGGCCAGCCGGCTGGCGCAAACCTTGCCGCAAACCAACGCCTCCTTGCGTGCCAGCCAGGCGGCGCTGTCGGCCATCGGCCTGGCGGTGCAGGAACGCATGGGCATCGCCAACGGCCTGCTCTCGGCGGACGGTTTGAACAACGCACCCGGCCTGTGGAGCAAGCCCTTCAGCTACGCCAGCGGGCGTACCGGTGGCAGCAGCGGTTCGGTGATCGGCATGGACACCCGGCTCTCTTCCACTTCCCGCGCAGGCTTCGCGTTTGCCTACGCCAACGCCGAAACCGCCAACGTGCAAGGCGCGGCCCAGAGCAGCCAGCTGGATTTGTGGCAGTTCCTCGGCTACCGCAGCTATGCACTGGACCGCACCACCGAGCTGATGCTCTACGCCGGTGCCGGCAACAACAGCGTGCAAGGTGAACGCACCCTGGCCCTCAGCGGCGTGAGCGGCACGGCCAAGGGCGACTACGACAGCGTGATCGCCACTGTCGGCGCCAGCCTCGGGCGCACCTTGCAGCTGAGCGACACTACCCAGCTGCTGCCCGCGCTGCGCCTGGACTTCAACCACATCCGCGACGAAGCCTACCGCGAGCATGGGTCCAGCGGCCTGGCGCCGCTGCTGCTCAACGTGGAAGAGCGCCACAGCAACCAGCTGATCGCCGGCCTTGACGGCACCCTGGCCCACGCCTTCACCCCACGCACCGCGCTGAAGCTGAACCTGGGTGTGGGCTACGA
>NZ_JAAMQU010000002.1 GCF_013522925.1 Pseudomonas japonica
GCAACAGCAGCCTGGCCTGGACCAGCGCCAAGGGCAAAGGCAACACCGACGAAACCCTGCGCCAGAGTGAACTGGTGGCCAAAGGGGACGTGGCGATCAATGCGGTGAACGGGCTGCACATCGACGTAAAGCAGGTGAACCAGCAGACAGTGAGCCAGGCGATCGATGCGATGGTGAAGGCCGACCCGCAGCTGTCGTGGCTGAAGGATGCCGAGAAGCGGGGGGATGTGGATTGGCGGCAGGTGAAGGAGATTCATGACTCCTTCAAGTACAGCCAGTCGGGGTTAGGGGCGGGTGCGCAGTTGGCGTTGGCGATTGCGCTAGCGGCACTGACTGGAGGCGCTGGTGCCAGCCTGGTTGGCGCAACCAGCAGTTTCACCGCAGGTTTTGCTAATGCAGCACTTGTCGCGGTCGAGACAACGGCTGCAAATAGCGCGATCAGCAATAAAGGTGATCTCGGAACTATCCTAAAAGACACCACAAGCTCATCGAGCTTGAGGGGTTACCTCGTATCCGGCCTGACAGGAGGGATAGCCGGTACCCTTGGTTATGACCCCACTGCGCTTAAATTTGATTTGAATAGCGCCGGTCAAGTGATTGTCAAGGCAGGTGCCGATAGTCTGGTCCAAACAGCTATCAATGGAGGGAGCCTACAGAAGAATCTTGCGGACAGCCTGCTAGGGGCGGCAATCGATATTGGCGGTGCTATTGCGGCTAATAAGCTCGGGAATACCACCTTGGCTGACGGCAGCCCAACCAAGGTAGCAGCTCATGCACTGCTCGGCGGCCTAAAGTCCATGGCAATGGGTGGGGATTTCCAGACTGGCGCAGTGGCAGGTGGCGCCAACGAGGCCATGGTGCAGTATCTTGCGAGCTTGGTATTGCCCGACAACTATGACGCCCAGGCTCAAGGAACCCTGCAAGCTCGAGCCAACCTCCTGGCAATATCTCAACTGGTTGGCGTCCTATCTGCCGTGGTCACTGGCGGCGATCCAGTGATTGCCGCCAATATTGCGGCAAGCGCAACGCAATACAACTACCTGAGTCACTCGGACCTGGATCGTGCGGCGAGGGAACTGGTTGGCTGCGGAGCTGATGGTGATTGCGCCCAGAAAGCTTACGCCCGTTACCACGAATTGAGTGAGAGCCAGCTCCAAGCAGCTTTTGTTGCATGCAGCAAGGACCCGGGGGCCTGCGCTCAGGTTTCGAAGACCATTGCTCAAGCCCAAGCCGATACACAGTTATTCAGGGCTCAAGCAGACGAGGCTCCAGCGGCAACCCGTGAAAAGTTGAACATGCTCATTGCCGAGAATGACGGTGTGCAGAATGCACTGGCGGGTATTACTACTACCCACTCGGCACAAGCGGTCGCTGACATTCTCGTAAGTCAGCTTGGGTTCAGCCCAGAGCGTGCGACGGAGTTTGTTGTTGGGGTGGGGGGTGCCGTAGCAGCCATTGCACCTTTAGGGCGGGGTTCAACCGGGCGAGCGATACCGAATAATTTGCGTGAAAAGCTCGCATTGGATGCGGCGATGTCTAATCCTACAGCAGGCCGTATCCTCCCCGTTCCGATGACGGATCTGAGGTGGCCTGGAAGCGAGGGGTGGGTTAAAACGGCCCAGAATATCAACGGTGTCGAAATTCATTACGTGCGCAACACAAAGACAGGCGCGGTAGACGACTTTAAGTTTAAGTGAGGTCCTATGTTGGTAATCTGTAGATCTATAAGTGGAGTGTCGCTTCCACTTTCGTCTCGGTGTTTAGGTGAGCTTGATACGACCGATTATTCTCCTCTCCTCGTTGGTGAGACCTATGATGTTTACGCTCTGCTTTTTTTCAAGGGTAGGGTTGATTATTTGGTTTTTCCTTCAGGCGGCTTCCCTATGTGGGTGCCAGAGAATTTGTTTGAGGTTGTTGACGCAACGGTCTCGGCGGGCTGGAATTTCTGTAAGCTCTCAGGTCGCCCAGGGTACACGGAGCTAATAAAGTGTTTTCAGATAACTCATTTATTAGGGTATCCATTGCTCGTAGAGGATTACCAGCACTATATCGGCTTGATTGAAGCCGATGGGTATGAGCTAGATAGGTTTTTGATAGCCAATAATATTGGGCGCTGAGCTCTGTATTATCCGGTCTAAATGAAAAAGTTCCAAGATGACTCACAGTCAATTGCAAACTATGGCTCGCTATGAAGCGAACTTTTCGGGGCGCGGATAGTAATTGACTACCGGGCGGCCAGCGCTCACCTCCGCCGCGCCCCCAATCCCGCAGCCCACCACCACCTCAACCAACCCCACAAAACCAACCACCCCCAGCGGATCGAACCCGATCACGCCAAGGTCCACTATAATGACGCTCCTGGAATTTCTGCGCTGTGTCACGGCTGGCGCACCTTCGAATGGATAGCACCGGCAATGGCAGCAGAATCGGAAAGTACCTCGGAAAAAACGCTGCGCACCAAGGCCAGCGGTTTGCCGTTTCCCTTGGTGGGCATAGGCGCTTCCGCTGGCGGTTTGCAGGCGGTGAAGGCGTTTTTCTCGCAAATGCCGAAGGATCCGGGCATGGCGTTCGCGGTGGTGCTGCACCTGTCGCCGCATCACCAGAGCATCGCCGACAGGATCATCCAGGAGGCCACCGGCATGCCGGTGCGGCAGGTCACCGAGCGGGTGCGCATCGAGCCGAGCCACGTGTATGTGATTGCCCCGGCGCAGCACCTGATCATGGTGGATGGTTGCCTTGACGTGCTGCCGTCTCCGCCCCGGCGCGGTGGTCATGTGGCTATCGATCTGTTCTTCCGGGACTTGGCCGAGGCCCACCAGGAAAATGCCTTTTGCATCGTGCTCTCTGGAGCAGGGTCGGACGGTGCGGTGGGCCTTACGCGCATCAAGGAGGAGGGTGGCGTTACCTTTGCGCAAACGCCGGAGGACGCCGAGTACAATGGCATGCCGCGAGCGGCCATTGAAACGGGAGCGGTGGACTTCATTCTGCCCGTTGTGGAGATGCCCGAGAAACTGCTGTCGATTTGGAAGAACTCCCAGCAGATCCGTTTGCCCCCGAGTACAGACGCGGACGACCAACCTGTTGTAAAGGGCGAGAGCCCGGATGCTCGGGCGGACGAGCATTTCATTCACGACATTCTGATTCATTTGCGCGCAGCTACCGGCCACGACTTCCGGCACTACAAACGCGCGACCATTTTGCGACGTATCGAACGGCGCTTGCAGGTTACCGCGCAGCCGAACCTTGAGGCGTATTACAACTTCCTGCTCAACCACGGCGAGGAAGCCAAGTCGCTGCTGGGTGACATGCTGATTGGCGTGACCAATTTCTTCCGGGACAGGGAAGCGTTCGAAGCGCTGGAGCGTGACGTGTTGCCTGGCATGATCAAGGCGTCGCTCGAAAAGGACCCACCCGACGAGCTGCGCGTATGGAGTGCGGGGTGTTCCACTGGCGAAGAAGCGTACTCGCTGGCAATGGTCATCACCGACATGATGGAAACGGAAGGGCATGGCGGGAAGATGCAGGTGTTTGCCACCGACATCGACGAACGCGCCATTTCCATTGCGCGAGGGGCCACCTATCCGGAAGCCATCGTGACCGACGTACCGCCCGCTCAGTTGCGGCAGTACTTTTTGAAGGAGGGTGAGCGGTATCGGGTACGCAAGGAAATACGCGAGCGTATTTTATTCGCCAACCACAGCCTGCTTAGCGATCCCCCGTTCTCGCAGATCGACCTCATCACCTGCCGTAACCTGCTGATCTACCTCAGCCGGGATGTGCAGCGCGAAATTCTTCAAACCTTCCACTTCGCTTTGCGCCCGGGTGGCTATCTGTTCCTCGGCACGTCGGAATCCGCCGATTCCTGCCCGGAGCTGTTCACCCCCGTGGACAAGAAAAACCGCATTTTCCGGGCTCGGCCAGTATCTGGCAGCCTCCGTCGCTCAGCCATCATGCCGCGCTCCGCCTACGTGCGCGCCAATGTGATGCAGGCGTCCGAAGAAGCCCCAGCGCGCCGGCATCTGTTCAAGGACGTTCATCGCCGCGCCGTCGAGAAGTACGCGCCGCCCAGTGTGATCGTGGACACCAGCGGCGAAATCCTTCATATGACAGAAGGCGCGGGGCGCTACTTGCGCCACATAGGCGGAGAGCCAACGCGCAGCCTTTTGCTGCTGATATTGCCTTCGCTGCGTCTTGAACTGCGCACCACGCTGTTCCAGGTTCAGCAAAGTCAGCAGCCCGTGGTTTCGCGGGCCGTTCGGGTGAGCGAAGCCGGGGAGGACCGGCTCATACAAATCGCGATAGAACCCTATCGGGACGACGAAACCGACGCGGAGTACACGTTTATCCAGTTCCGCCACGCCGAGGCGGTTGAAGATACCTTGCACCTGGCGTCGGCGGATTATGCCGAAAACACGATCATCGCCAACCTGGAGCGCGAACTGCAGCGCACCAAGGGCCAGTTGCAGGAGACGATCGAGCATTCGGAAGTTTCCAGCGAGGAGCTGAAAGCCTCCAACGAAGAGATGCAGGCGGTCAACGAAGAACTGCGCTCCGCCACTGAAGAGCTCGAGACCAGCAAGGAAGAACTGCAGTCGATCAACGAAGAATTGTTGACCGTAAACCACGAACTGAAGATGAAGGTCGAGGAGACCGACAAGGTCAACGACTACCTCACCAACCTGATCGCATCCACGGATATCGCCACGGTGTTCGTGGACCGCGGCATGCGGATCAAATGGTTTACCCCCCGGGCCACCGATATCTTCAGCATGATCCCGGTGGACACCGGGCGGTCCCTGCTGGATATCACCCATCGGCTGAATTACCCGAACCTGGCCGAAGACGCTGAAGAGGTGTTCCGTACGCTCTCCGTCATCGAGCGGGAAGTCAGCAGTTCCGATGACCATTGGTATATCGCGCGGTTGCTGCCGTATCGCTCGAGTGAGAACCAGATTCATGGCACGGTGCTGACCTTCATCGACATCACCAAGCGCCGGGCCATCGAGCAGCAATTCCGCGCGGGTGAAGAACGCCTTCGCCTGGTTGCGGAGAGCACTCGCGATTACGCGATTTTCATCCTGGACGAAAACGGGGTGGTCACCGATTGGTACCGCGGCGCGGAGCTGATGTTTGGCTATGCGCGCAGCGAAGCGGAAGGGCGCTATTTCGACTTTATCTACACGCCTGAGGACCGTGCCGCAGGCGCGCCACAGGCTGAGCTGGCCGCTGCCAGAACCGAGGGCCGTGGCGAGGATGAGCGCTGGCATTTGCGCAAAGACGGCAGCCGCATGTACTGCATCGGTGAAGTCACCCTGCTGCAGGGGGAAAGCCTGCAAGGCTTCGTGAAAATCGCCAAGGACCTCACAGGCCAGCAGCGTGTCAGCGAGGAGCAGCGGCAGATGCTCCAGGAGACCCAACTGAGCAATCAGCTCAAGGACGAGTTTTTCGCGGTGATGTCGCACGAGCTCAAGCACCCGCTGAACCTGATACAGCTCAATATCGACTTGCTGCATCGGCTGGCCGCCAACGAAAACAGCGCAACCGTAAGGGCGATTCGCACGATTCGCGAAGCGGTGAAAGGCCAGGCCAGGATCATCGACGACTTGCTCGACGTTGCCAGGGTGCAAACGGGCAAGCTCAACCTTGATTGCAAACCGCTCGACCTCTGCCATGTACTCAAGGACATCCACGCCCTGGCGGCGCGCTCGATTGAAAAACGCTTCGTGTCGATCGAATGTACGCATGAGCGGTTGATCGTGAATGCGGACATCACCCGGCTGGAGCAGATTATCTGGAACCTGATCAGCAACGCGCTCAAGTTCACCGATGATCACGGGTCCATCAAGCTCGTACTTTCCCGGGATAACAACAACGCTCGGCTGCAGGTGATCGACGACGGCATTGGTATCGAACCTGCCAGCCAGGAAAAGATTTTCGACCTGTTTGGCCAGGCCAAAGGGCCACGTGGCTGGCGCGAACGCCAGGGGCTGGGTATTGGCTTGTCACTTGTGAGCCAGCTTGCAAGCGCGTTCGGAGGCTCGGTGGCCGTGGACTCGGCAGGCATTGGCCACGGCGCCACGTTCACCGTGACGCTCCCTTTGGTTGAGCATGAAATTGGGCCTGCCGCTGAGCCCACCTCCAACGAGCGTGCCTCGCTGGCAGGTTTGAATGTGTTGCTGGTGGACGACTCATCCGAAGTACTGGATGTGATGCGCGAACTGATAGAGATGGAGGAGGCCACGGTGCAGGCCTTCAGCGAGCCGACTGCGGCCTTGGAATGGGCGCGTACGGCCCAGGCCCACGTGATCATTTCCGACCTCGGCATGCCTGGGCTATCAGGTTACGACCTGCTCAAAGCGTTACGCGGCCTGCCTGCCTGGGAATCCACGGTCGCTATTGCCTTGAGCGGATACGGCGAAGCACACGTGCCGGATACCGATGCCGGTGTGACCTTCGACCACCGGTTGGGCAAGCCGGTGGCGTTCGATCAACTGCTGAGCTTGCTGAGCGAGATTCACCAAGGGCAACGCGAGGAGACGTAATCCGGTAATGGTCCGCAATGCAGTGGCCAGTGTCGTGTAGGAGCCAACGAAGCTGGCGATTGGACTGCCTCGTATCACCGCTGTTCGCGGGCTGCGCCTGCCGGCTCGCCCGTTCCTACACTGCAGATGAAGCCGCGTTCAGGGCGCGGTTCATGGCGACCAAATCGCTGTGGCGAGGGTTCGGCCCCAACCGCTTGAAATGCTGTGGAAGCTCATCTCGCTTCGCCGCAGCTTGCCCTTTCACTGCCTCCGAAAGCGCACGGCGCATGGTCTCGGCGTTGTAATCGCAGCAGTAGCCCGGTGTGCTCGGCTGTTGCCGCCAGGACGCTTCAAGCGAACCGCCATCAACCGGATCAAAGCCCACCTGGTCTACCAGGGCCATTACTGTTTTCTTCGCCTCGGCATCGTCGCCTGCTACCGCGATCGCCAGGCGGTCTGAAGCGCCTGCGGGCCGCCCCAGGTCTGCCAGGGTGTAGGCCAGTACGTTATTGAATGCCTTGATCACAGGTCGCCCAAGCTGTCGGGTTACCCACACGCTTTCCGTCATTCCCTCATCGAGTTCAGCGATGCGCGGATCGCGCAGGCCTGGGTAGTAATTGCTGGTGTCCACAACCGGTACACTTTCGGGCACAGCTTGGAACAGGTCGGCGGGCAGCGCGCTTAACGCCGGTAAAGGTATCGACAGCACGATCACATCCACCGCGTTCACCGCGCCACGAATATCCACGGGTTCAGCGCCAATCTCTTCAGCGAAGGCCCGAACGCCCTCCACGCCTCGGGAATTGGCTATCCGGATCTCATGACCGGCAGCGCTCAGTTTACGGGCGAGCGTGCCTCCGATATTTCCTGTTCCTATGATGCCGATCTTCATGGCCACACCTCATCAGTCGTTTGCTTGCACCGATTTTATGGAGCTGATGTGATAATGGTAAGTACCCACCAAAAGGTGGGTTACTCACAAGCGAGAAAGAAATGGACCGGGAATGGGATTGCGACGATCCGCAAAATCGTCGGAAATGGGCCGAGGCAACCACCGAAACGCTTCGGGTGCTGGAGGGGAAGTGGAAAATCATCATCTTGTGCCAGCTTTTCGCGGCAAAGGGCGCGCTGCGTTTCTCAGACCTCGAAAAGCTGATTGAAGGCATAAACCAGAAGATGCTGATTCAGCAACTGAAGCAGTTGGAGAAAGACGGCATTGTTTCGCGCACGGTGTACCCGCAGGTGCCGCCCAGGGTCGAGTACCAGTTGACGCCTATCGGGCATGCCCTCGGGCCGTCGATCCAGGCACTGATCGAATGGGCGGAGTTGAGGCGCGATCAGGCGTGAGTGTGCGCGAACGCGTATCGCCGGTTATTTCGCGGGCTGGCGCCCACTCCTACAGGCCTTGGCCAGGCGTGCTCTGTGAAGCACCTTGTCGGGTCTGGTAGGAGCAAGCGCAGCCGCATGCGAAGCTCGCGAACCGATGTAGCTCACCCGATAAACAACCGATACGCCGGGTTGTCGCACTCGTCGGTAAAGGGGCAGCCGCAGTCGCTCAACAGCCGGTCAATGGCTTGCGCATCGCAGCCTCCACCCAGTTCCAGCCCCAACAGCACACGGCCTGCGTCCGCGCCATGATTGCGGTAGTGGAACAGCGTGATATTGAGCCGGGGGTCAAGGGCATTGAGGAACGCGCCGAGGGCGCCGGGGCGTTCGGGGAAGGTCAGCCGGTACAGTCGCTCTTGCAGCCCGACCGGGGCGCGGCCGCCCACGGTATGGCGCAGGTGAAGCTTGGCCAGTTCGTTATCGGTCATGTCCAGCACCGGGTAACCGTGTTCTGCCAGCTGGGTCAGTAAGGCCGCGCGGGGCGCCAGGGCCGGGTCGGTTTGTACGCCAAGGAAAATCTGCCCGTGCTCACGCGCCTGGCAGCGGTAATTGAATTCGGTGATCTGGCGCTTGCCCAGTACCTCGCAAAATTCTCGTAAACTTCCGGGTCGCTCCTCGAGGGTGACCGCCAGCAGCGCCTCGCGCCCTTCACCAAGCGCGGCGCGTTCGGCCACGTGGCGCAGGCGGCTGAAGTTGATATTGGCACCGGAGTTGATCGCCACCAACACCTCGCCTCGGCAGCCATCGCGCGCTACATACCGTTTCAGCCCCGCCACTGCCAGCGCGCCGGCAGGCTCGCAGATCGCCCGGGTTTCGTCATATACATCTTTGATCGCCGCGCAGATTTCGTCCGCGCTGACCGTGATCACTTCATCGACCAGGTGCTGGCAGAGCTCGAAGTTGTGCTCGCCAATCCGCGCCACCGCTACGCCATCCGCAAACAGGCCAACTTCCGGGAGCACCACCGGCTGGCCCGCCGCTAGCGCCTGCTGCAGGCAGTTCGAATCGTGCGGTTCCACGCCGATGATCCGCACGTCTGGCCGCAGGTATTTCACGTACGCTGCCACGCCAGCGATCAGGCTGCCGCCGCCGACCGGTACGAAGATGGCGTCCAGGCGCCCCTGATGCTGACGTAGCATTTCCATCGCTACCGTGCCTTGGCCGGCGATCACATCCGGATCGTCGAACGGCGGCACAAAGGTGTAGCCGTGGGTTTCAGCCAGGTTCAGCGCATGAGCAAGGGCCTGAGGGAATGCATCGCCGTGGAGAATAACTTCCCCGCCACGGCTGCGAACGCCCTCGATCTTTACATCCGGCGTGGTCACCGGCATCACCACTTGGCATTTCACCCCCAGCTTCTGAGCCGCCAGGGCCAGCCCTTGAGCATGGTTACCGGCTGAGGCGGCGATCACACCCGCCGCTCGCTGCTCCGGGCTCAGGCGAGACAGCCGCGTATAAGCCCCCCGTAGCTTGAAGGAAAACACCGGTTGAAGGTCTTCGCGCTTGAGCAACACCTGATTGCCTAACGCGGCGGAGAGGGCAGGCGCGGCTTGTAGCGGAGTTTCAATAGCCACGTCATACACAGGCGCCGAGAGAATGCGCGTTATATAGGCACGCAGGAGCGTATCCAGGCTGCCCTGGGTAACGGCGGCAACGGCTTGATCGGCAGGTGTGCGGGCGGGGCTGTGTTCGGAGGCGCTGTGGCTAGGCATGCTGTCTCTCGGTAAGTGGGCCCGGAGACAGTGAACAACCCGCCTCGTGGGCGGGTGGGGTGCAGATGAACGCTAGCCCGCCAGTGCTGGAATGGCGGTAATAATAATGGCGGCGTTCAGGGGAAATGCTTGCATGGCAAGGAATCTAGGCTGCGGCGATATGTTCCGTCAAGCTAAAGAGAGAGCCCGGCACACGGCCGGGCTCATCTTCCTCAACGAACCTCGACCGCCAGGCTTTCAGCGATCTTGTTCTGCCAGATCGCCGGGCCGGTGATGTGCACCGACTCGCCCTGGCTATCGACCGCGACCGTGACAGGCATGTCCTTCACGTCGAACTCGTAGATCGCTTCCATGCCCAGCTCCTCGAAGGCCACCACGCGGGAGCCCTTGATGGCTTGCGCCACCAGGTAGGCAGCGCCGCCCACGGCCATCAGGTACACCGCCTTGTAGTCCTTGATGGCGTCGATCGCGGTAGGGCCGCGTTCGGATTTGCCGATCATGCCCAACAGGCCGGTCTGGTCCAGGATCTGCCGGGTGAACTTGTCCATCCGGGTGGCGGTGGTGGGGCCAGCAGGGCCGACTACTTCTTCGCGAACCGGGTCGACCGGGCCCACGTAGTAGATGAAGCGGCCCTTGAGGTCCACCGGTAGCGACTCGCCCTTGTTGAGCATGTCGACCATGCGCTTGTGCGCTGCATCACGCCCGGTGAGCATCTTGCCGTTGAGCAGCAGGGTTTCGCCCGGCTTCCAGCTTTGCACGTCTTCGGGAGTGACAGTGTTCAGGTCGACGCGGCGGGCCGAAGGGCCAGCTTCCCAGACGATTTCCGGGTAGGCGTCCAGGGGTGGTGCTTCCAGCGAGGCCGGGCCGGTGCCGTCGAGCACGAAGTGGGCGTGGCGGGTAGCGGCGCAGTTGGGGATCATGCACACCGGCAGCGAGGCTGCGTGGGTGGGGTAATCCATGATCTTCACGTCCAGCACGGTGGTCAGGCCACCGAGGCCCTGGGCGCCGATGCCCAGCTGGTTGACCTTCTCGAACAGCTCCAGGCGCATTTCCTCGAGGCGGTTCTGCGGGCCACGGGCCTTGAGCTCATGGATGTCGATGGGGTCCATCAACACTTCCTTGGCCATGACCGCGGCTTTTTCAGCCGTGCCGCCGATGCCGATGCCCAGCATGCCAGGTGGGCACCAGCCGGCGCCCATGGTGGGAACGGTTTTCAGCACCCAGTCCACGATCGAGTCGGACGGGTTGAGCATCGCCATTTTCGACTTGTTCTCGGAGCCGCCGCCCTTGGCTGCTACATCCACTTCAACGGTGTTACCCGGCACGATGGAGTAGTGGATCACCGCCGGGGTGTTGTCCTTGGTGTTCCTGCGGCTGCCGGCCGGGTCGGCCAGGATCGAGGCGCGCAGCACGTTGTCCGGCAGGTTGTAGGCCCTGCGTACACCCTCGTTGATCATGTCGTCCACGCTCATGGTGGCGCCATCCCAACGCACGTCCATGCCCACGCGCACGAATACCGTCACGATGCCGGTGTCCTGGCAGATCGGGCGGTGGCCGGTGGCGCACATGCGGGAGTTGATCAGGATCTGAGCGATGGAATCACGTGCGGCGGGGGATTCCTCGCGCAGGTAGGCTTCGTTCATCGCCTGAATGAAATCAACGGGGTGGTAGTAGGAAATGTACTGCAGGGCATCGGCGACACTCTGAATGAGGTCGTCTTGCTTGATCACGGTCACGGGCGCGCTCCTCTTTGACACGGGAACATTCATAGCCACGCGCGGGGCACGCGGGGCGACCTCTCCAGGCTTTACCCGCAGCTGCGGGTATCCACGAGGGCAGGCGGGGGGCCAATAAAAGGCGCGGCAGTATACCTTGGCCGCGTCGGTGGTACAGCCGTGAATGAATGATCCCGTGCGGTATTCGGCGCTTGTACCGACCAAGGTGCGGGCGAGGTCGATCATCGGGCGGATGAAATTACGGTGGTCATTTTCCGCTCAGATCACTAAAGTGGCACCTTGCCATATCTGTGGTAAGGGATGGGATCCCTATGAGTACGGTGAGTCAACGAGTGACCGAACATAATCTTCAAAAGCTCTTCGTAAAGCGTTTCCTGCTGGCGGCCAGCAGCTATCTCATGATGCTGGTGCTGGTGGGCGTTGCCTTTCTGGGCGGCTATTTCGTGGGCACTACCAAGACCGTGGTAGCGGGCGGTGTGCTTGTGCTGGCGAGCCAGGCGCTGCTGGGTGCGGTGTTCTTTTCCCGCCGTAACCTGCGCTTCGCCGACCCCAGCCTCACCGAGGCGCAGATCTGGCTGGGCATCGCCTGGCAAACCTGGCTGCTCTATCACCTGGACAACGCCCGCGGGCCGTTCATGATGATTTACGTTGTGCCGCTGATGTTTGGCCTGTTCCATTTGCCGCGGGCGGTGTTCCTGCGTTGCGCGGGGTTAGTGTTCCTCAGCTTCATCGGCCTGGCCCTTTACGAGGCAGGCGAGGGAAGGCCGCTGGACCCAGGCCTGGTGGCGATTCAAGCGGCAGTCTTGTTTATCGTGCTGTTCTGGCTTTGCTTATATGCCAACTACGTTCAAGCCTCGCGGCAACGCATGCGCCAGCGGCGTTTTGCGCTGCAGGCTCACCAGGACACCTTGCGTGGAATGATGCGCCAGCTCGAAGACCTGGTCGCTACAGACGAACTGACAGGCCTGTTCAATCGCCGGCATTTCCTGCGCCTTGCCTCCCGGGAGCTGCAGGCGCTGCGCGCTGGCCACACCCACGGCCTGGCCCTGATCGACCTGGACCATTTCAAACGCATCAATGACGTGCATGGCCATGCCGCGGGTGACGCCGTGTTGCAGGGGTTTGCCCAGGTGGCAGCGGCCTGTCTGCGGGAAGGCGATGTACTGGCACGCTACGGTGGCGAAGAGTTCGTGTTGCTGATGCTCGATTCAGATGCCGAGCGCCTGACCCTGTGCTGTGAACGCCTGCGTCTGGCATTCGCCGCTACGCCGCCGGCCGAGGGCGGCGTGACCAGCTTGAGCCTGTGTGCCGGTATGACTCTGCTCACCGAAGGCGACAGGCTGGACGACGCCTTGCACCGCGCCGACAATGCCCTTTATCAGGCCAAGCGCGCCGGGCGTAACCGGTGCGTGGCCGCGTGGGAGTGCGTGGATGCCTGAGCTGACCGTGGGTAACCGGCGTTGGGAAGTCCCGACGGGGGCCTCCTTGCTGGATGCCTTGAACCGCAACGGCGTTGCCGTGCCCTCCAGTTGTCATGCCGGGCATTGCCACACCTGCCGGGTACGTTGCGTGGCCGGCCAGCCCGATGACCAGCGCCCGGATGCGCTGCCTGCTCACGAGCGCGCCATGGGCTGGCGCCTGGCGTGCCAGTGCCGGATGGTGGGTGATCTCGAGGTAGTACCGTATAACCCGAAGCTCGATGGCGTAGAGGCTCGAATCAGTGAAGTGAGCTGGCACGGCGACCTGGTGTTGCGACTGCGGGTGGTGCCGCATCGCGCGGTACGCTACCAGCCTGGCCAGCATGTGGTGCTATGGACCGAAGACGGCGTCGCGCGGCCTTATTCAATCGCCAGCTTGCCCCAAGAGGCACCGTGGCTGGAGTTCCACATCCAATGCAGCCGGCCCGGCGCATTCGCCGACCGCGCCCGCCAGTTCAAGGAAGGCGACTGCTTGCGGTTGGGAGAAGTGCTGGGCGGGCCGTTGCATTACGACCTGGCGTGGGAAACGCGGCCCCTGTGGTTGGTGGGCAGCGGTACCGGCTTGGCGCCACTGTGGGCCGTGCTGCGGTTTGCCCTGAGCCATCATCACCGCGAGCCTATTCACGTGGTGCACATGGCGGGCGAGGGCAGCCACTACCTTTCTACCGAGCTGAACGCACTGGCTGCGCTGCATCCCAACCTTCAGGTGGATTTACGCGACGCCGGGGCGCAGCTCACAGACCTGCGCCCCGCCCGGCAGACCATCGCGCTGGCCTGTGGAGCCCCGGCCATGGTCCAGGCGGTTAGCCGACGCTTGTTCATGGCCGGGCTCCCTCGCAATCAGCTGTTTACCGATACCTTCGAAAAAAACCTGGGCTAGCAGGCTCAGTTCAACAGTTCGGCAAACGCCTTATCGGCCTCCAGCACTGCAGGCAGAGCGTCGAACAGCAGGTCCAGGTCCACGCCTTTCATCAGCTCGCCGTTCAGCTCTGCCTTGGCTTCAGGCGTGGGGCCACCGTATTTCTGCAGCTGATCGCTCACTTCGCCCGCCTGGGCAACCAGCAGCGGCAGCGGAGCGTTGCCAGGGGCCTGCTGCGGCCGAGCCTGGAAGGCGATACCGTCCTGGATCTGCTTTGGAAGGTTCCAGCGCTTGGCCAGCTCGGCGCCCACTTCGGGATAGCCGAAGCCCAGTTGCAGGGTTTCGTCCGCGGCATGGGCCGGGGAGGTGGTCAAGCGGCGCGTATTGAGCCGGTCGACCATTTCTGGGGCGCCGGTCTGGATCAGCAATTCCCCGATGTTGTGCATCAAGCCGCACGTGAAGGCAACTTCCGCATCCTGGCCACCCTGCTTGGCCAGCACGCGAGCGATACTCGCCACCTGGAAGCTCTTGAGCCAGAACCCCTTGAGGTTGAACGACGGCGGCGCGCTGAACGCACCGGTGACCGCGCTGGCCAGCACCAGGGTACGCATGGTGTTGAAACCCAGGCGCATGGCGGCGTCTTCGATACTGGTGGATTCCCGTGCGCCCTTGAAGCGCGCTGTATTGGCCAGCCGGAGGATCTTTGCCGAAATGACCGGGTCTTTCTCGATGTTGCGCGCGATGGCTTCAAGGCTCGACGATGGATTATCGAACTGAGCGATCAGGTCCTGCGCTACCTTCGGAATACTGGGCAAACTGTGCAGCTGAGCGAACAGCTTTTCGATTTCCATGGCACCCACCTCTTCTACGACGATTCCCACAACGATAGGCAATATTTCACACCTTTGGGTTCGTCCTGTTCAGCGCGTGCGGGTTCAATCCACCTTACAGCCAGGCGCGCAGCCCATAAAACACCGCCATGCCCAGCATTACGCTGGTAAGCACGCTACGGGTAACCAGCATCAGCCCGACCGTACACAGCCCGGCCAGCAGGTAGGGGTTGGCGAGGGACAGGTTGAGCTGGTGCTCGGGCATGAACACAATCGGCCCACAAATGGCGGTAAGCATGCCTGGAACGGCGAAGCCGAGAAAATCCTGCGCACGGCGGCCCAGGCGCACGGGCAGGCGGGGCTCAAGAAACACATAGCGGTTGAAGAACAACACAGCGCCCATGCCGAAAATGACCATCCACACCATCATTGCCCACGCTCCATGATCTGCTTGCAGGCATACCCGGCCGCCATCGCGCTCAGCCCCGCCAGTACCAAAGCGCTTTCGAGCTGCCACAGGCTGAAAAGCACGGAACACACCAGCGCCACCGCCACACAGACCGCGGCCGGTATCGACCGCACCACGGGTGTGATCAGGGCAATGAAGGTAGCAGCGATGGAAAAGTCCAGCCCCAAGTGTTCCAGGCCAGGGATGCTCTTGCCCAGCACGATGCCGGCCAATGTGCAGAGGTTCCAGGCCACATAAAACGTCAACCCCGCACCCAGGGCGTACCAGCGCTGGAAATGCTCAGGCGTTTGCTGGCTGGTCAGCGCAAACAGTTCGTCCGTGAGCAGAAAGCCCAGCCCCATGCGCCACGGCGCCTTCAAGGGCGCCACCCTTGGCCGCATGTGCATCCCATAGAGCAGGTGCTGAGAGGTGAGCAGCAGGGTGGTGATCAGGATTGACAGCGCCCCCGCACCCCCCTTGAACATACCGATGGCAACCAGTTGGGCGGCGCCGGCAAATACGATGGTGGACAGCCCCTGGCTTTGCAACGGCGTAAGGCCGGCATCCACTGCCAGCGAACCGGCCAGCAACCCCCAGGGCAGGCAGGCCAGAGACAGAGGAAGGACAGCAACAGCGCCGCGCATGAACGCGGGGCGATGGGTGGCGGGCACTGGCATACGAGGCAGTCATGCAAAAAAATGAGCTGCCAAGGATGTCAGTTCCCGCGCGGGTTGTCTCGGCCGGATGAGTGAAGCGTTAGGTTAACGCTCACTGCGCGCAAGCCCTTCAGGCTTGGCCCGGGGCGATGAAATCGCTGAGCAGGTCATCCCGCAGCCTGATGAAGTTACTGTCGCTGCGGTTGCGCGGGCGGGGCAGGTCGATGTTCAGTACGCGCCGGATCCGCCCCGGGTTGGGCTGCATCACCACCACGCGGTCACCCAGGAATACGGCTTCGTCCACATCATGTGTCACCAGCACCATGGTGATGCGCTCTTTGGCCCAGATCTTCTCCAGTTCGTTCTGCAAACGGGTGCGGGTCAGGGCGTCGAGCGCGCCGAACGGTTCGTCCAGCAACAACACAGACGGGCGGTTTACCAGCCCTCGGGCAATCGCAACCCGTTGCGCCATCCCGCCGGAGATTTGCTGCGGGTAGGCTTCGGCGAACGCTTCCAGGCCCACCAGCTCCAGGTGCTCGCGAACCGCCTCGGCTTTTTCCCCGGCTGACAGCGGCGAGTTCTTCAGCCCTACCGCAATGTTTTCTCTCACGGTCAGCCAGGGGAACAGGCGGTGATCCTGGAACACGATGCCGCGTTCCAGGCCTGGGCCGCGAATCGGGCGGCCATCGAGCAGGATCTGCCCCTCAAATGTGGTATCGAGCCCCAGCATCAAACGCAGGAGGGTGGACTTACCGCAGCCGCTGGCCCCCACGATGCTCACGAATTCGCCAGCGCGGATATCCAGATGGATGTTCTCCAGCACCCGCAGCGCCTCGCCGGGGCGTTGCGGATTGTCAAACTGCTTGCTGACGTGGTCCAGGACCAGGCTATTGCTTTGCATCGGGCGTTCCCTCGTTTGAATCACAGATTGCCGAAGCGCCGGCTCAACCGCCGTTCGGCCAGCCGGGCCAAGGCATTCAGCGCCCAGCCCACGCTGCCGATCACCACCATGCCGAACAGCACCAGGTCCATGCGAAAGTGCTCGCTGCCATCGATCAGGGTGTTACCAATCCCTTCGCCGGACACCAGCAGGTATTCCGCGCCGATGGTTGCAAGCCATGAATAGATCAAACCCAGGTAAAGGCCGGTAAAGATGGAGGGCAGCGCCGCGGGCAAGCGGACCTCCACCAAGGTTTGCCAGCGGGTATAGCCGTATACACGGGCGACCTCCAGCAGCGCCGGCGACACTTTTCGCAAACCATCCCGGGTGTTCACCGCTACAGGTACCAGCGCGGCAAGGGAAAGGAACACCACCTTGGCCACATCACCCAAGCCAAACCACACCGAAATGAGCGGTATCCATGCAAACAGCGATACCTGCTTGAAGGTATTGAAGCTGGGGCCCACCAAGCGCTGCGCCAAGGCAGAAAGCCCCAGCCCGGCGCCCAGCGCCAGCCCGCCGACGGTGCCGATGGCAAAGCCGCTCAGGTCGCGCGCCAGGCTGGCAGCCAAGGCCCTTGCCAGGCGGCCGCTGCTCAGTTCGGCCCACGCCGTGCTGGCAACCTGCTCGGGCGAGACCAGCAAGGGCGAATCACTCCACCCCTGGCTGCACGCCAGCCACCACAGGCCGATGGCGGCGATAGGCACTACCCAGCCTCGCTGCCTGCCGCTGTTCGAAGGTAATGGCTGCGCCAGGCTGCTCATGTTGGTTGCCCTCGGGTAATACGGCGTTCGAGCACATCGAAACCACGGTCGATCATCAGGCCCGCGGCGCCCACCACAACCACGGCGGCCATTACCAGGTCCAGCTGGAACAGCTGGCGGCCGTAGACGATCAGGTAACCCAGGCCTTCGCTGGACGCCACAAGCTCAACCACCACCAGCGACAGCCAGGCTTTGGTGAACCCCAACCGCAGCCCGGTAAACAGCGGCGTCATGGCTGCCGGCAGCACCACATGGAGCACCAACTGGCGGCGGCTGAAGCCGTACGCCTGGCCCACTTCAAGCAGCCGCGGCGGTGCCTGAGCGAAGGCTTGCAGCGTGGCCAGCGTGACTGGTACCAAGGCAGCCTTGGCGATCAGTGCATATTTGAGCGGCTCGCCGATCCCGAACAGCAACAGTGCAAAGGGTAACCACCCCAGCACGGGTATCTGCACCAGCAGGTTGAACGTGGGCAGCAGATAGTCGCGCGCGGGCTTCCATAGCCCCATCGCCGCGCCCAGCGACAGCCCAAGCATTGCTCCTGCAGCAAAGCCGACCAACACGCGCTGCAGGCTGGCACTGGCGTTTACCCACAAGTCCCCGCTGCGCACGAGGTCGGCCAAGGTTTCCCAGACGTAACGCGGCGCTGGCAGCACTTGTTCGGACACCCACCCCTGCGTCACGCCCATTTGCCATACCGCCAACAAGGCAATGGGCAACAGCCATGGCAATGCATGCTGGCCAATGCGCCATTGGCGTAGGGCACGTGTGGAGCGGCCCAGTGCGCTGGCTGTGGGGAGCTCAGCGGTGTGAACGCTAGCCTGGCTCATGGCTGGCCTCCTTGGGCGCCGGGGCGCTCGCGGTAGCGGCAGTGCTTTCAGCCTGCTTGCCATCTGGCGCCCAGGCCGTCCAGAAGCCCTGCAGCCCCTTGGCTTTCAGGGCCGCGTCGAGGTAACGGGGCTCGAACCAGCCCTCTACGCTTACCGGCCTGCGTATGAGCTTTTCCTTGAAGGCTTGGTCCGCCACGGCCTGGTAGCGGTCCCTTACAAAACCATCAAGCAGCGGTGACAGCCGGGTTTTCACGGACTGCCCACGGTAGTCCGCTTCCCAAGAAGCTAGCGGCGCACCCGATTTGGCCCACTCCTCGAACACCGCTTGCTGATTCTCTGGCTGGCTTGACCAACGCGCGGCGTCCACCAATGTATCCACCACCTTCTGTACTTCGGTGGCGTGCTCCTTCTCGTAAGCGGCGCGTACCAGCAGGGCGGTTTGCCGGGTGAAGCGCGGGTCCTGCTCGGCGTTGTCATAAATGATGTCCACCAGGCCTTGGTCTCGCAGCTTGAACAGCTCAAAGCCACCAAACGCGGCATCCACGCCTTTGGCGGCCAGCGCGGCCTGGGTGCTGCCATTGTCGAGGTTGATCACTTTCAGGTCCCGCTCGGTGAGGCCCTGGGTGCCTAACACGTTGATCGCTACCAGGTGGGCGTTCGTCCCGCGGAAAATCGCCACCTTCTTGCCCTTGAGGTCCGCCAGCGTATGGATGTCCGAGCCCTTGGGCACGGCCACGTACACGTTGGAGCGCGTCCCGATTGCGGCCAGCAGGCGAGTGTCCAGGCCGTTGGCCCGGGCCACCACTTGTGGCAGGTCGCCTTCGTATGCAAAGTCGATCTGCTGGTTGGACAATGCCTCGTTCACTGCCGGCCCCGCACCTTTGAAGAAGAACCACTGCACTTCGGTGCCCGTGCCTTCGAAGGCTTTCTCCAACAGGTTCTGGTTGCGAGCGATGCTCAGGCTGGACGCGCCAAAGGTCACCGGATCGCCGCCCCCCGCGCTGGCCACGCCGATGCGCAATACGTCGGCCTGGGCCATCCCCATGCTCACGCCCATCGCCAGCGCCAGCGCGGTCAAGCGGGACAGTAATCCTGAAGTGTGCGTTGCCATGGTGCGTCCTCCTTGCTTGCGATCAGGCGGCCAGGTGTTTTTTGTCGGCTTCGGTGCGTGGCGAGCGTGCCTGTGGGCTCGGCTTTAGTGCGCGGCTGTGCTGGCCGTCGATGCTGACGGGTATGTCACCGGCGATGGTGGTGCGGCGCACGATGCGCTGGGCATCGCCGTAATCGTTGACGGCAATGTGCTGGGTAGCGCGGTTGTCCCAGATGGCCACATCGCCGGCCTGCCAGCGCCAGCGCACGGTATTGTTCAGGTCGGTAATGCGTTGATGGAACAGCTCGAACAAATGTTTGGAGTCGGCCTTGCTCACCCCTTTGAAGTGCTTCACGAAGTGCCCCAGCAAGAGGGCCCGTTCGCCGGTTTCGGGATGTACATGCACCAACGGGTGCTCGGTTTCGTATTCCTGGGCGGTAAATTCTTTCCGGTACCGCTTCAGCGCTGCCTCTGTGGCGTGCTGCGGGGCCACGTAGTCGTACAGGTTGCTGTGCACGGCCCAGAGGGTATCCGCCAGTTGCCGCAGCGGGATTGGGAGGGCCTCGTAGGCGGTGGCGGTATTGGCCCACACGGTATCGCCGCCGTAGGGCGGAATCACCACCCCCCGCAGGATTGAGATCTTCGGGAAGTCCGTGACGAAGGTCACGTCGGTGTGCCAGGAATTGGCGCGCGCTTCCTTCGAATCCAGGTTGAGTACAGCGTGGGTATCGCCGGCGGAGCGCACGGTGGGGTGGGGTACCTGTTCGCCAAACAGGCGCGAAAAGCGTTCTTGCTCGCTGTCGGTCAACGCCTGGTCGCGGAAAAACAACACCTTGTGACGGAGCAGAGCCTGGTGGATTTCACTGAACACCTCTGCGCCCAGATCGCCGCTGAGAGTCACCCCCGAAACCTGCGCGCCAAGCTTGCCTGCAACCGGTTGTATGCTTATAGCCATTTCGTCACTCCTGTGGTGGGTGACTCTAGGTTATGTGCATAACAGGATAAGGTTCCAAGGCCGATTGTTCATATCCATATGGCCATGGGCGGTTCTATCGTTAGACCCGGCAGCAGTAATTCGCTATTACACCGAGGCGCAACCTTGGCACTATTTAACGCTCAGATAAGCGCTGACCCCTAGATTGCCGCCGTGCACCGCCGCTCACAGGACCCCTTGATGCCTTACCGCCTCCACAGAAGAACCTTTGTCAAAAGCCTCGCGGCCTTGGGCGTGGCCGGATACACCGGCGCATGGCGCACGCCGGGCTGGGCGGCAACGGCCCCCGGTACCGGCCTTACGGAGCTCAGCGGCGATACCTTCGAGCTGTTCATCGAGCAGCAGCAAGTGACGCTGGGCGGTGAGCAGCGCCGCGCGCTCACCATCAACGGCGGCGTGCCTGGGCCGTTGTTGCGCTGGCGCGAAGGAGACACCGTAACCCTGCGAGTGCACAACCGCCTTGACGAACCCACGTCGCTTCACTGGCATGGCATTGTGCTGCCGGCCAACATGGACGGCGTGCCCGGGTTGAGCTTTCACGGCATCCCGCCAGGGGGCATGTATGAATACCGCTTCAAGGTCCGCCAGCACGGCACCTACTGGTACCACAGCCATTCCGGGTTTCAGGAGCAGATCGGCGTGTACGGGCCACTGGTGATCGAGCCCCGGGAGGCTACCCAACCAGCGATTCGAGAACAGGTGATGATGCTCACCGACTGGACCGACCAGGATCCGGCACGCATCTTTGCCCGGTTGAAAAAAGAGCCCGGTTATTACAACCAGAACCAGCGCACCCTGGGTGATTTCATTCACGATGCCGGGCAGCACGGCCTGGGTAATACCCTGCGCGAACGCTGGATGTGGACGCGGATGCGCATGGACCCTACAGACCTTGCGGACGTTACCGGCCAGGCCTACACCTACCTGGTGAACGGCCGGGCGCCCGACGACAACTTCACCGCCCTGTTCGCCCCCGGCCAGCCGCTGCGGCTGCGCTTTATCAACGGCAGCGCGATGACCTACTTCGACGTGCGCATTCCCGGGCTGAAGATGACTGTGGTCGCAGCCGACGGCCAGCCCGTGCAGCCGGTGAGCGTGGACGAGTTCCGCATTGCCGTGGCCGAAACACTCGACGTACTGGTGCAGCCCGAAGCAGAAGGGCCGTACACCGTGTTCGCCCAGGCCATGGACCGCAGCGGCTATGCCCGTGCAACGCTAGGCACCCGCCCGGGCGTGGCCGCGCCGGTACCAGAACTCGATGCCCCCGTAGTGTTGGGCATGGCAGACATGGGGATGGGTCACGGTGCCATGGCGGGCATGGAGCATGGCGGGCACGCCAGCATGAACATGGCACAGGCTGAGCAACCGCGGCATCCTCCAACCGAGCAGGGCAACCCCTTGGTGGATATGCAAGCCATGGCGCCTACCCCTCGGCTGAGCGACCCGGGTATCGGCCTGCGTGACAACGGCCGCCGTGTGCTCACTTACGCCGACCTGCGCAGCACCTTCGCCGACCCGGATGGGCGTGAGCCCAGCCGCACGTTGGAACTGCACCTTACCGGGCACATGGACAAATTCGTTTGGGCGTTCGACGGGGTAAAGGCAGGTGATGCTGGACCCATCCGCCTAACATACGGCGAGCGCGTGCGCATTGTGCTGGTCAACGACACCATGATGGCGCATCCCATCCACCTTCATGGCATGTGGAGCGACCTTGAAGACGAAGAAGGGGAGTTTCTGGTGCGCAAGCACACCATCGACGTACCCCCCGGTACGCGCCGCAGCTACCGGGTAAGCGCCGATGCGCTGGGCCGCTGGGCCTATCACTGCCACATGCTCTATCACATGGAAGCGGGCATGTTCCGCGAGGTGCGCGTTGATGAATAAGGCCCTGTTAGCGCTGATGCTTGGCCTATGTGCTGCCCCTGCGCTGGCCATGGAAGACATGCCCGGGATGGACCACGGCAGTATGCAAGGCCTGGAGGGCATGGACCACGGCAGCATGAACCATGGTGCGCCATCGACCGCCACGCCAGCCACGCCGAGCACCTTGCCCGCCCCGACCGCCGCAGAGCGCGCTGCGGCCTTTCCCGAAGTAACGGGCCACGCCCTGCACGACAGCGACTTGCACGCCTATTGGCTGTTCGACCGGCTGGAGTACCAGAAGGCCGACGAAGGCACCGCGCTGGCGTGGGATGCCGAAGGTTGGGTAGGGGGCGATGTCAACCGCCTGTGGCTGCGCTCCCAGGGCGAACGCACCAACGGCCATACCGAGAATGCCGAACTGCAGGCTTTGTATGGCCACGCGGTGACGCCGTGGTGGACGGTAGTGGGTGGCGTGCGCCAGGATTTCAAACCCGAATCACCGCAAACCTGGGCAGCGTTTGGCATTCAGGGCGAGCCGTTGGCAGACCTGGACACCGAAGCCACCCTGTACCTGGGGGAAAACAGCCAGTCGTCGTTGCGCCTGGAAGGCGATTACGACCTGCCGCTTACCAGCTCGCTGATCCTGCAACCGCGTATGGAAGCGAATTTCTTCAGCCGCAACGACCCGGTGCGCCAGCAGGGCAGTGGTTTGTCCACGCTGGAAGCCGGGCTGCGCCTTCGCTACGAAATCATCCCCGAGGTGGCGCCGTACATTGGTGTGAACTGGACCAAGAGCTACGGCCGCACCGCCGATTACGCCCGCGAAGAAGGCGACGACGCCCAGGAAGCCCGCTTGGTAGTGGGCGTGAGGCTGTGGTACTGACTCCACGCTGTGGGAGCCGAAGGCGTAGCTCGCGATTAAGGGCGACGATCAATGCTTCGTCTGCAACTCGTAATAGGTCACACGGCCGCCCTCGGTGGTGTAGCCGTTGTGGTCCAGGGTGTAGTTGCCGGCCTTGAAGAAGAACGAATAAGGCTTCCACTTGCTGTCCAGGGTCACCTTGGTAACCACGCCGTTGACGGTCGCAGTGAGCACGCCGGTGTTGGCCATCTGAATGTTGTAGGTGAAGGGCTGGCCCAACGGCACATTCTTGAAGGTGTAGATGATCGGCGATTTGTCGTCGCCCGGTTTGGTGCGCCAGGTGATGTCCACGTTGCCAGCGCCCTTGGCGAAGCGGTATTGCAGTTTAAGCAGGGGAGAGTCGGCATCTTTCGCGTGGATCTGCGCCACGATCACCTTGCCTTCCGACGGCACCTGGGTCACCGCAACCTTGCCACTGATGCCGTTGGTGCCGCTGTTCCACTTCCAGTTGCGCTGGCTGCCACTTTTGTTCACTTCACGCATTTCACTGCGGGGATAGTGGCTGCTGCCCGATTGCGAACCCGTCACAGGTGCCCAGAATACAAGCGTGCCGCCGGTGTTCTGAAAATACGGGTTGCTGAACGTGCTGAGCCTGGCCGCCGCGACCTCCTGTGCCGGGGTACCAACGGGCAGAATAAGGTCCCAAACGCTTAGATCGATCATAGTGGCCATCCGCAGAAAATGAGTGAGTAGAGCCTCTCGAACACCGAAGGATCCGAAAGGCGATAACTGGCTATCTGCTGTTAATCGGCCAGCTTGATGACCGTTCGGCGGCTGGGCAAGTTAGCGTAGCCGTGGCCGTTACGCGCTTGTGGCAAAGCCAGGCGGCGGGGCTACGCTCTCTGGCACAGCCGCCCGTTGCGCGGTACACCTGCCTGAAAAAAGTGCCATTAAATAGCCACTTACCTGGCGCTTGGCAGGTATCATTCGCCCCTTGAACCCAGGCGCCAGCTGCCTTCGGGTGCCTGTGAGGGATCACGATGAACGACAGAACCGCGCCCACGCATCCTCAATACGATGCCGAGCAGAAACGTGTGGACGTGCGCCGCGAGCAGCTCGGGTTGCCGGCCGAGGGTCGCAACTGGGCATTGGCGCTGTCGGGGGGTGGTATTCGTAGTGCAACCTTTTCATTGGGCGTACTTCAGGCGCTGACTCGCGCGCCCGCACCAGCCAATCGCTCCAACGGAGCCTCCTCGGGGCCGGCGGCAGGCTTGCTCCCTTATTTCGATTACCTCTCGACTGTCAGTGGTGGCGGCTATATCGGCGCATTCTTCACCAGCCTGTTCATCCCCGGCCGGTTGAGCCAGCGAGAGATGGGCAAGGGTGAAAGCAGCCTGCACCCGTCGCAAACCCCCCGCGCAGCGGCGGACCAGGCCTACGAAGTGCTCGAGTTCGAACCGCCCGAGCGCATCCATTCCTCCCGTGACTATGCGCGCGGCCCCGCGGGTAGAGGCCCGCTGGGCTGGCTGCGGGAAAACGGTCGCTACCTGTCGCCTGCCGGGGCAGGGGATATCTTCTACGTGCTCGCCACCACGCTGCGCAACCTGCTGTCGGTGCACTTTGTGATCGGCATGCCGCTGCTGTGCCTGCTGGCCATGGTGGCGCTGCTTAAGCTGGGTATTGCCGGGCCATTGTGCCAATCCCTGGCTATACCGCTGGCCACTGATAGTGGCTTCTGCTCGGCGGTGCTTGCCGATTTGCCGGGGCCTTTCGCGCTGTGCCCCTTGGCCTCCGAGGCCCAATTGGTACCGTTGGCGACCTGCCCGGGTGTCGCTACCAGCCATGCGCTGCCGTTGGGGAATGCGCTGTGGTGGCTACCGTTGCTGTGGGCCTTTGCCGCCGTATTGCCGTTGCTGGCGGCCTATTGGCTTGCCTGCCCCCGTGACAGCGTGAGCGAGCCAGTGCGCCTGGTGAACTGGGGCAGCGTGGCCATGATGATGGTTGCCGCAGTCACCGGAGGCGTGGCCGCCAGCTCGGCACCTCTGGGTTGGCCCAGCAGTTTCGGCTCCGCCCTGGGGCTTATCAGCGGGGTGTTGTGGTTATCGCTGCTTGCCTTTGGATTCCAGGCGCTCACGCTGCCCAAGCGTGCGCACAACGATGGCGCCGACAACAGCGTGCGCAACTATCGCATCCAGATTACCCGTAGCCTGGCGCAGCACCTGATTGTTGTGCTCGGGCTGGTGTTATTGGCCACCGTGGACAGCCTCACCGCAGCCGCGTATCGCGCGCTGCTGGGATTGAACCTGGCGCAGCTCTCGTTGGCCGTTATCGGCCCGGCGTTGATCGCGCTGGTGCGCAAGGTCGCCAGCTTCACCGACGACAAGGCGCTGCCTGGCTGGGTGAGTAAATTGCCACTGGGGATAATCGCCGGCGTGTCGGGTGTGGCCATCCTGTTGTTCGTCGCGGTGCTCTGGGACTTGATCGTTTACTGGGCACAGGCCGAGGCGCTGCCCTTCGGGTATACCACTGCGGCGTGGTGCCTCGCCGCGCTGGCATTGGGTGCACTGCTGTTGGCCATCTGCACCGGGCAGTTCATGGGGTTCATCAACCTGTCTTCACTTCAAAGCTTTTACTCCAGCCGCCTGGCCCGGACCTACCTTGGCGCGTCCAACGGCCTGCGCTTTCGATACGCGGGCCAGCGTGGCAACCCTTTGCTGAGCGTAACCGATGCGATCAAGGGCGACGACTTGCAGCTGGACGAGTTCTACGCGGCGCATTGCGCGCCGCTGCACCTGATCAACGTCACTTTGAACATTACCGTGGACCCCGCCGAACAACTGGTGCAGCGGGACCGCAAAGGCAAGCCACTGTGCGTGGCGCCCGGCATCCCCGGTGCAAGCCAGGGCGGCGGTGCCAGCTTTATCCTGGATGGTGTGTACCGCCAACGGCTGGCGCCTCGGCCGATACTCAGCGAGCTGAACCAGCCGTTGAGTGTGTCCTACTGGATCGGCACCTCGGGCGCCGCGTTCACCACGGGCCTGGGCCGGGCGACCAGCCTGGGCACATCGCTGGCATTTGGGCTGGCCAATATCCGCCTGGGCACCTGGTGGCCCAGCGCGTTCGCCGAACGCACGCCTGGTGGCGAAAACCTCCGCCCGGGGGACGCGCCTGCGCGGCAAACCGCTTCGCTGTGGCTGTCCAGAGGCTTCAAGACCCAGACCTACCTGATGTACGAAATGACCGCCCACTTCCACGGCCTGCGCCGGGAGTACCAGTACTTGTCCGATGGGGGCCACTTCGAAAATACCGCCGTGTACGAATTGCTGCGCACCCGCCGGGACATCGAGCTGATCGTAGGCTGCGACAATGGCTGTGATCCCGATTACCGTTTCGATGACCTGGCCAATCTCATCCGCCTGGCGCGCATCGACCAGGCCGTGGAGCTGGAAGTCGATAACCGCGTACGCGACAACGCCATCCTCGCGCCGTACTTTGCCAGCCCATGCGACTTCAATAAGCCCGTGGAAGGCCACGATCGTCGCTGCGCGGTGTTGCTCAACGCCTGGCATGTAGGTGAAGACGGCGAGCGACGGTTCCAGGCACGGGTGTTGTTGCTCAAGCCGCGGCTGATCGAAGGCTTGCCGGCGGACGTCTACAACTACGCCGCCCTCAGCCCTACGTTCCCCAACGAAAGCACCGCTGACCAGTTTTTCGACGAGGCCCAGTTCGAAAGCTATCGGCAGTTGGGCCTGCATATTGGCCAAAGCCTGTTTGGTGGGCGAAGCGACACTCAACATTCGGTGGCCAAGGCCTTGTGGGAGTACCTGGGCACGCACCCGAACGCAGGGTAGGGCTGTAGCGGTATAGGCGTGAGATGTGATCCAGTTACAAAAACAGTGTTGGCGATTGGCCATCAGGCGATTGTATTGGTTAGGATACGCGCCCCCGGGCCAAGAGGGCCCTGGGACATGGAATCGTAACTGGAGTCTCGGATGTCAAAGTTTTACCTGTGGGCTGCCGTACCGCTGCTGGGAATGCTGGCGGGTTGTGCCACACCCTTGAACTCGGCGCAAAAGGCTGAGCTGGACCATTACCGCGCGGAAAACCTCGTGGTTGAAGAAAAGAACCCTGGGCTCGCCGCCGGGTTGGGCCTGCTGCCCGGGGGCGGCTCCTTCTACGCGCGCTCGTATGGGTTTGGGGTGGTCAACCTGCTGTTCTGGCCGCTGTCGGTGCTGTGGGATCCGGTAAGCGGCTACGATGGCGCCGAGGCCATCAACTACCAGGCCACTCGCGCTCACGTTCGGGCGCTGCGTCAGGCGGACATGAACCGGTTGGATAACCAGCTGGCTGGGGAAGAGATCGACCTCAAGCGTTACACCCTGGAAAAGCGAAAGGTCGACGACAAGTATTCCGCGCTCTGACCCCTGATAGCAGGTACTGCGCCTCGGCATCCGTGTTCTGCCCTGTACATCGGCGCGGCGGCCCGCATAATCGTTCCCCCTTTTGTGTTGGAACGTTTTGTTATGCAAGCCGCTAAACCCGTCGATGGTCTGGCCGTTGGGCTGATGGCCGTGCTTTGCGCGATCTGGGGCTTTCAGCAGGTCACTCTGAAAGCCGCCGCCCCGGACGTGGCTCCGGTGTTCCAGCTGGCGCTGCGGTCAGGCGGGGCAGCCCTGCTGGTGATACTGCTGATGACGCTGCGGCGTGAATGGCGGTACACCGTGCCTGGGTCGTGGCGGCCCGGCCTGGCAGTGGGCGGGTTGTTCGCGCTGGAGTTTCTGCTGGTCGGGGAGGGGCTGCGCTACACCACGGCCTCTCACATGGTGGTGTTTCTCTATACCGCGCCCATCTTCGCTGCCCTTGGTTTGCATTATTTCCTCCCGCATGAACGGCTCAATGCCGTGCAGTGGCTGGGGATTCTTGTCGCATTCGCCGGCACCGCGGTGGCTTTTTCCGGGAAGCTCTTCGAGAGCGGCGGTGGGCAACAGCTATGGGGCGATGCCCTGGGGTTGCTCGGCGCCGTTGCATGGGCGGCTACAACCCTGACTGCGCGCTGCACTCGCCTGGCGACTGCGAGGGTTTCCTTGGTGTTGCTGTACCAGCTAGTCGGTGCTTTCGTTCTGTTATTCGCGGCCAGCCTGTTCACCGGGCAAGCCCACTTCAACCCCACCCCTATTGCGGTCGCCAGCCTCACGTTCCAAACGTTGGTGGTGTCCTTCGGCAGCTTTCTGGCGTGGTTCTGGTTGCTGGGCAATTACCTGGCGTCCCGGGTGGGCGTATTGTCATTCATGACTCCCCTGTTTGGTGTGGTGTTTGGCGTGGTGCTGCTAGGCGAGCCGCTGGAGCCGGCCTTTGTGGTTGGGGCGGTGCTGGTAATGGCCGGCATCCTGTTAGTGAGTGGTCACGAGTACCTGCGCCGCCGAGCGACCGGCCTTCGCTCAAACATCCGTTAACAAACCCGGCCGAACCGCTGCGGCTCCGTGACAGTCAGGTATGTATCCCCTGAACGGAGCCTCTCTCATGCCGCGGACGTTGCTGAGCCTGGGCAGTATCAATGCTGACTTTCAGGTGCGCTTGTCGCAGGCACCGGGTAGCCAGGAAACACTTCTCGCCGAAGGCCTCCAGCGGCTGAGCGGTGGCAAGGCGGCGAATACGGCGTACCTGGGCGCCTTGTTCGGTCATCGCAGCCTCTTGCTCGGGCGGGTAGGCGCGGATGACTTGGCGGATCAGGCCTTGGGCCCGCTGCGCAAGGCCGGTGTGCTGCTGGACGGGGTTACCCATGCCACCGGTGCGGGCACCGCGGTGTCGATGATCGCGGTGCCTGCGAACGGCAAGAAACAGATCATTCTGGCGAACGAAGCCAACGACGCCTGGGATGAGATGGCGCAACAGCGTGTGTTGTCAGCCATTGCCGAAGCACCCTCCCAGGCCTTGCTGGTACTCGATTACGAAGTGCCTGCCCACATTGTTCGCCTGGCCGTCACGGCGGCGCACGCGCGAGCAATGCCCGTAGTGGTCGACCCCTCATTCCCTGAGCGCCTGGAGCGAGGCCTCATGCCTCAGGTAACAGCGCTTACCCCGAACCTGGAAGAAGCCGCCGCGTTGCTAGGCCACGCCATCCATAACGAGGCGGACACTGCCAGCGCAGCCGAGGCGCTGAAAGACCTGGGCGCGCAGATCGGCGTAGTGAAAATGCCCGATGGCGGCTGCCTCGTGGCGTGCGCCGAGGGCGTCTACGCCGTGCCGTCTTCTGGCCGGCCCGCCGTTGATGCCACCGGGGCGGGAGATGCGTTCACCGGCACCTTCGCCATTGCGCTGCTCGAAGGCCAGCCAGCGGTCGAGGCGGCACTGTGGGGCAGCGCCGCGGCCAACCTGGCCGTTGCAGCCTTCGGTTCGCAACCGGCCTATCAGGGCAGGGAAGCGGTTATGGCATTGGCTCAAACCCTGCGACCACGCATAAGGCGCCTGCATGACTGACATCGTTTTCGAGCATTACGACCCGGCCGACGAGCGCCGCCGCGAAGCGTTGTTTACCCTCAGCAACGGTGTGCTGAGCCTGCGCGGCGCTGCTCCGGAGCTCGCAGCAATGCAAGCGTCATCGCCCGGCTACCCGGGTTTGTACCTGGCCGGCTTTTACGACAACGCCGAGCGCGAGGTGAATGGCGAGCGCTGCCGGGTGGAGGCGTTGGTAAACCTGCCAGATCCATTGGGTTTGAGCCTTTCTCTGGATCGTCAGCAATGGATGGATAATCCATGCGGCAGTTATCGTCAGGCCTACGAAATGGCGACCTGTGAACTCAGCCGCCAGTTCAGCGCCTCGCTCGGGGCGTATGAGTTACGCATCGAGGAATGCCGTTTCGTCAGCCACGCGGCGCCCGACCTGATCGCATTGCGCTGGTGCATCACCTGCCCATCGCCGCCTTCCGGGGTATGGCTGCGTAGCACCTTGCATCTGCGGGCCAATGAATTGATCGAGCGCAACCACGCCTATGAATGCTCACGGCTGAGCACCGATGAGCGCTGGGTCAGCGAAGCAGGGCACAGTGCAGTACGCGCGCGCCTGGCGAACGGGGAGGCGGTCACGCTGGCCTGCTACACCGGTGCCAATGCGCCGCTGCGCTGGCAAGGCCCGGCCGATCAGCGCGAAGCTTGGCTCGAATGGCCGGCCAGCGGGGCATTGATCATTGAAAAGCACATCCGGGTGCAGCCCGGTGCGGCGGACCTCGAAGCCTTTAGCCGCTATTTGCCCTCGGGTGATTTCGGCCAGCTGCAAGCCGCGCACCGCGATGCCTGGCAGCAACCCTGGGATGCCGCGCGGGTGTGCGTTGCGCACCCTGAACTGCAGCGGCCGCTTGATTTTGCCCTCGCCCATATTCTGCAAACGGTGACGCCGCTTAGCCTGGGGCGGGATCTGGGCTTTCCCGCGCGGGGCTGGCAGGAGGGCTATCACGGGCAGATTTTCTGGGACGAACTCTTTGCCTTCCCGTTCCTGGCAAGCCATTTTCCAGACCGCGCTGAAAACCTGCTCGCGTATCGCTATCGTCGGCTGGAAGCCGCCCGCGAGCGCGCCCGGGCGCTTGGCCTCGCGGGTGCGCTGTACCCCTGGCGCAGCGCATCGAGTGGCCAGGAGCAGACGCCGCCCTGGCTTTTTTATCCGCTGTCTGGCCACTGGGTAGAAGATCCCACCTGGCGGCAGTACCACATAGGTGCCGCCATCGCTTACGACGCCTGGCTGCTGTTCCTGGCGACCGGGGATCGTGACCTGCTGGCAGGCATGGCGGGGGAAATAATCCTCGAGGTGGCGCGTTGCTGGGCCAGCATGGCGCGCTGGGACGCTGCCCGCGGGCGTTACGTGATCGAAGGGGTGATCGGCCCGGACGAGTACCACAACCGCTACCCCGATGCAGCTGAGGCTGGGCTGGATAACAACAGCTACACCAACCTGATGGCGGCCTGGACGCTGCAACGCGCTGCGCAGGTGCTGGCCGAACTGGGGCAGCCTGCGAGTGACCTGTGCGAGCGGCTGGCGATCAGCGAGGGTGAGATTGCGCACTGGCACGAAGTTGGGCAGAAGCTCTTCTTGCCCGTAATTGCGCCGGGTGTAATAGGGCAGTTCGAAGGCTTCGATCAATTACGCATGCCGCCGGCGGAGTGGTTCGATGGCGAACACCCCCGGCTGGACTGGATGCTTGAAGCCGAGGGCGACAGTACCGACCATTACCAGATCACCAAGCAGGCGGACACCCTGATGCTGTTGCATCTGTTCCCGCCCCAGGAAATCCGCGAACTGATCGCCCACCTTGGGTACCCGGTGCCCGAGGAGAACGGCCGTCAGGCCGTGGAGTATCACTTGTCGCGAATCTCTCATGAGTCCAGCTTGTCCCATACCGTGTGCGCCGGTGCCATGGCGCATGTGGACATGACGCAATCCTGGGCATTTTTCCGCCAGTGCCTGGCAACTGACCTGGAGTCCAGCGCCAGCAGTGGCACCGTGGAGGGTGTGCATCTGGCAGCCATGGCAGGGGCATTGGACGTGCTGCAGCGCCACTATCTGGGGCTGCGCCCGGCATTGGACGGGCTGCATGTATTTCCGGCCATTCCTGTGGAGTTAGGCGCGGTAGCACTCAAGCTGCGCTACCGCGGGCAATGGCTGGACATTGCCTGGGATGGCGAGGAGTTGCAGGTGCAGTTACAGGGCGAAGCAAACCGGGCCGTTACGCTCGTTCACCATCAGGGCCGGACGCAACTGGCGCCGGGGCAGGCATGGCACGCGCGCTATCCCGTGTGAGTGTGGCCGACACGCATCGCTCAACAGCTACGGCTAAGGCCGTAGCGTGATTTTGATAGAGGAACCTAGCATGGCAAATCAAGCACTAGTGGTGGGCGCCAGCGGTATCGTTGGCAGCGCCATTACCGATCTGTTGATCACTGAAGGCTGGAAGGTTGCGGGGCTGGCGCGCCATCCACAGGCACGTGATGGGTTCACCCCGGTTGCCGCGAACCTGATGGACCCGGCCGACCTCAGCCGCGCCCTCGCGGGCCAGGCGCCTACTCACGTATTCATCACCACCTGGTCTCGCCAGGCGACCGAGGCGGAAAACATCAAGGTCAATGCCGCCATGGTGCGCAACCTGCTGGAGGCGTTGCGCCCAGCCAGCAGTGTTCGCCATGTGGCGCTGGTGACCGGCCTCAAGCATTACCTCGGGCCCTTCGAGGCCTATGGCAAAGGCAGCCTGCCGCAAACGCCATTCCGCGAGGAACAGCCGCGGCTCGATGTCGATAATTTCTATTACGCCCAGGAAGATGAAGTGTACGCCGCAGCCGAGAAGGACGGCTTCACCTGGAGCGTCCATCGGCCACATACCATTACCGGCGTTGCAGTAGGCAATGCCATGAACATGGCAACCACGTTGGCGGTGTACGCCAGCATCTGCCGCCACACGGGCCGGCCTTTCCGCTTCCCTGGCTCCGAGGTGCAGTGGAACAGCCTTACCGACATGACCGATGCTCGCCAGTTGGCCCGCCAACTGCTATGGGCATCCACCACGCCGGCCGCTGCCAACGAGGCGTTCAATATCGTCAATGGCGACGTGTTCCGCTGGAAATGGATGTGGCCCCGGCTGGCAGAGTGGTTTGGCGTCGAGGCCGCGCCGTTCGACGGCACCGTACAGCCGCTCGAGCAGCAAATGGCTGACGATGCGCCAGTATGGAAGGCCATGGCGCAGCAGTACGGGCTGGCGGAAGCCGACATCACCCGCCTGACTTCGCCCTGGCACACCGATGCCGACCTTGGCCGCCCTATCGAAGTGGTGACGGATATGTCCAAGAGCCGCCGGCTGGGCTTCCTGTCCTATCAGGCCAGTGATGACGCGTTCTTCGACGTGTTCGAGCGCTTGCGTGAATTGAAGCTCATTCCCTGACTTGAACCTGTAAGACCTGTAGGGCCCGGCGGAGCCTGGGAATTCGCAGGTTTACGCCTACTCCCATAGGGTAAGCGGCCATTTACAGGTCGCAGCGCTGATCCAGGGCCTTGACCATTACATCGCCCTGGAGCACTTCCAGGTGCACCGTGCAGGTGGCCCCCGCGGGCAGGCTCAGCCGCACGGAGGAGGGCACCACGCCGGTTTCAATCTCGCCCTGCTGGTTCACATTGGAGGTGCCGCCAGCGCTTTGCTGGCTGACCGTCATGCGATAGCGCAGGTTGAGCGGGGTCGGGCTTTCAATGTGTGGGCTGATGACCATGGCGGCGCCGTCGCGCTGGGTATCGATGAACACTGCCAGCTGGGAAAAGTCGATCATCGGGCTCACTGCTGGGTCACGGTAGCGTTCATGTTATTGCCGTACTGGTTCACGATAACCGTGCCGCCGAAGCCGTTCTGGCTCACGTTGGCCTGGTTGCCTTGCCCGTACTGGCCCACATACGCCTGGTTGTAGGCGCCGCTTTGTACCACGTTCGCCTGGTTGGCGGTGCCGGCCTGCACCACGGCGGCCTGGTTGTTGTAGCCGCTCTGGGTCAGGTCCAGCACGTTGCCGTAGCCTGATTGCTGAGCGGTGGCGGCGTTATAGTTACCACTCTGGCTGATGGAGGCGATGTTGGCGGTGCCGCTTTGCACCTGCACCAACCGTTGGCGGGTACCACTCTGGTCCACGGTGGCGCGGTTGTTGGTACCGATTTGCGAGAGGTCGACGCGGCTGCCCGCCGGCGCGATCCCGGCATAGCGAGCTTCGGGTACCAGGTCGGCGGCATGGCTGCCCAGCGCGCTGCTGAGCAGTAACGCGGCAGCCAACCCCATCCAGCGCGGTCTACGGGCGTTGCGCATCATTCATTCCTTTGAAGGTGCCTTGATCGGCGGCGCTGATCGGCAGGTTCATGGTCTGCTCGTCATAGGCGCGCAGGTATCCTTGCAGCAGTGGCTGATTGAGTTGGCTCGGGTCCTTCAAGTGCCAGCTGCCGTCACGCGCGCCCTGGGCAATCAAATGGATCAGGCCCGCTTCGATGGCTTCACGCACGCACTGCTGCACGGGTTCGTTACGCGACAGGCCGGTTTCCACTTCGAGCAGGTGGCGCAGCGACACAAACTTGAATACGCCGAAATCCAGCTGGATGGAAAATACGGTTTTAGTGGTGGTGACGCTCTGGATGATCTCGCCGCTGCGAATGTCCACCGCGCGCAGGTTGATGGTCACCTGGTCCTGGCGGTAGAGGTCCGAAGGGCCGACCCCCAGATAACGCACGCCGATACCGCCGGTGCGCACATTGCTTTCATAGGCGACGATTGCGCCCTCGATGATCAGGTTGGCCGGGCGCAGCGGTGGCAGTTGCACCTGGGCCTTGTCCTGCGGCTGCTCAAGGGCGCGGATGATCTTGCGCTCGGTGAGCAGGTCTTGCAGGTTTTCGCGTTCCACCGGTTTGAACCAGTGCGAATCGCGCAGCGCGGTAACCAGCAGCGACGCGGCGCCTTGGGTTACCGATGTAGAAAACGAACTGTCCGGCGACGGTTTGTATTGGCCGGTCTGGTCGCGCATGCCGTACACCGCAACGGAAATAAGGCCGGCGGGTGGGGGCAGTTGCGCAAGGTCGCGCGTGCTGTGTGTCGGTGGCGAAAGGGTCGCCGGAGAAATGGTGCCCGCCGGGCGCGAAGTGGCACAGCCACTTAGTATTACCGCGGCGAAAATCATCAATGAAAGCGAGCGGGCGCGCATGGTCTTGCTCCGAAAAAGCCCCGCCGGCGAACCGGCGGGGTACAGCCTGGATTAACGCTGGGAGATGGTCGCGGTGTTGCCCGCGCCGCCGGTCTGGGTGACCGTAGCGCTGAGGAAGTTTCCGCCCTGGCTCAAATTGACCTGGTTTGCGGCATAGCCCTTGCCTTGACCGGTCTGGGTAATGCTTGCGAAGTTATTTGCGCCGCTTTGCAGCAGGGTCTCTTCGTTGTAAGCGCCGCTCTGGGTGCTATAGGCGAGGTTATTATTGGCGTTTTGGGTGATGTCTGCTTCGAGATGGCTGCCGTTCTGCTGGTTGGCCGTGACGGTGTTGAAACCGCCGCTTTGGGAGATGCTCAGATCGCTGTTATTGGCCCAGGTTTGCTGGGCATTAGCGGTCAGGTTGCTACCGGTCTGCAGGACAGCGGTAGTGGAACGATCTGCGTGGTCCTGCGCCAGGGACGCATTGCTGTTGTTGCCAAACTGAGCAACGCTCGCGGTGGCGGAATTGCTGAATTGCTGGTTGATGCTGGCATTGCTATAGCTGCCGGTTTGCAGCACCACTGCCTGAGCGTCGTTGCTGCGAGTCTGGGTGATCGTCGCGCTGTCGTTATTGCCGCCGTGTGGCGCCTGGATCAGAGCCGCAGTGCTGCTGCGATTATTGTCTTGACCAATCCGTGCAGTGTTGAAGCCTCCACCCTGGAGCAATGCGGCGCTTTGCGTGCCCGAGCCTGTCTGTTCAACAACACCGGTGTTGTTATTGCCGCGCTGAGCACCAATAGCGGTATTTTTGTCGCCGTGCTGGGTGATGTTCAAGTTGCTGGCGGTCGCGGTTTGGCTGATCGCCAGGCCTTTCAAGCCTGCGCTGTTACCGTTACCTTGCTGGTCGATCGCCAGATGAGAACCGTCGGCAGCGGTTTGTGTGGCGATAACCTTGTTATAGCTGCCTTCTTGGTTGGAGGTGACAGAGCTGTTGTCCGCGAAAGCGGTACCCGACAGGGCAGCCATTACGGCAACAGCGATAAGCGATTTACGTGCGAGCATGGAGATATTCCTTTTCCCGGTTTAGTTATATGTTTTGATTTTGCGCAGGCAAACGCACCCGCAAGTCGCACACGTAAGTGCAACAGGTTCTACAGCAAGGGTTACGGCAAAGGCTTTAGTGAAAGACGCAGGTCTACTGATTGATCTGGAACGACGTACTCTGCCCGGTTGTTTTGTCGGTCGTGGTAATTTGCAGTACGCCCGCCGAAATATTCGTGATCGAAATGGTGAAGTCGGTGGTTTCAACCACGCCGGGTGTAAGTTTCCCGTCGGTACCTACAATGCTGGAAGTGACTGCGGAAGATACCCGGCTCATGATCGCGCTTTGCAGCATGCTGTTGAATTGCGAGAGCGTACTTTGGGTAGCAGAGCTCGATGATGAGGAGTGCTCCGTGAACTTGTTTTGCGCAGTGGCCTGGTTGAGCAGTACTGGCCCGTTCAACGGGTTGCCGCCGAACGAAGGGTTCACGGGCACGTAGGTCAGCTCACTGGCCTGTACGCTGTTCGATACAAACGGCACTATCGCCAGGCTCAGCAGAACAGCGGGTAATCGGTGCATGGGGAGTCCTTTCATAGCTCATCGCGCCCCATGTCCGGGTCGCCAAAAAATTGTGCCAGCTGGTAATCGAGAATCGCCTGGAACACTTGGGCCGCTGCATCGGCGCCCAGCGCGGGTATCAAGGCGCGGTTGGGCGGCAGGAATACCTGCACGATCCGGCGGTTGCCGTAGTCCACGAACATCTGGCTACCGAGGCGAGCGGTGGGCCGTTCGATCACAGTTACCGTAAAGCGGCCGCTTTCGTCTTTTTCGGCCCAGGCCGTGGCGAAGCTGTCATAAAAAGCCCGGCCGTTCTGGGTAACGGTTTGCCCCACCACCAGGCCCGCCACCTCGGCATGGTTCAATGCCGGGTGCTGGGAAAGGCTTTGAGTGGTGCTCACGCTGGTATCTGCAACTGCTGTGGCCGTAGTGAAAAAGGCCAGCAACATCGTCCATGGCAGGTTGGCGTACTTCATGTTCGCAGCTGTTTGTGGAAGTGTTGATACACTCTACAGACAAATAGTGGTGATGTGCCACTATCGGCAAGAAATATTTATTGACATTCTATTGGCGTCAGAAACCGGTGCGTCGATCGAGGCTTTCCACACGTCAGGTGATGAGGAATTGTAGGAGCGGGCAACGCCCGCGAACCTGAACTTGGTTTTTATTCGCAAGCTATACCCAATAATCGTCTGACTTATATAAGAACTGAACAGTGCGTTGTCGCACGCAAGCGTTGCTGCTACAAGTGCAAGATTTACCGTTGCGCTCCCAGTTTCCACAATTGCGCTATATCTCTGGCCCGCTCACGTAATAATCGAGGGGCTTCGTGGCAGGCTTGTTCAAGTGTCATTGGCCCGGCCAGCAGGCTGAACGCTGCATCCACGCCATGGTTGTACATTTTCTCGTAACCGTCGCCAAGTGTGCCAGCAATTACCACAACTGGTACACGGTGCCGCTGAGCAACTCGCGCTACCCCGAACGGTGTTTTGCCGCGAAGGGTCTGAGTGTCGAAACGGCCCTCGCCGGTAATTACCAAATCCGCCCCTTCTATCGCCTGTTCCAGCCCCACCAGTTCGGCCACTACTTCGACACCAGGCCGGAACTGCGCATCGAGAAACGCCTTTGCCGCGAACCCAAGGCCGCCGGCGGCGCCGCTGCCGGGCTCGTCGCGTACATCCTTTGGAAGTACCTTGGCACAGTGTTCGGCGAAGTGGCTGAGCGCGGCGTCGAGCAGCTCTACCTGTTGAGGACTGGCGCCTTTTTGCGGACCGAATATCGCCGAGGCCCCGTGCGGGCCGCACAGCGGGTTATTCACGTCAGCCGCGATCTCGAAACGCACCTGGGAAAGGCGGGTATCCATGTGTTCCAGATTGATACGGGCCAGCTTCGCCAGCGCCAGCCCGCCGCGCGGCAGTGGTTCGCCTTGGGTATCGAGCAGTTCTACACCGAGGGCCTGCATTGCCCCGGCGCCGCCATCGTTGGTAGCGCTGCCACCAATGGCCAGAATGATTCGTTCAGCGCCGGCATCGAGCGCGGCGCGGATCAGCTCCCCGGTACCGTAGGTGCTGCTGGCACAGGCATCGCGCTGCTCGCGCGCCAACAGTTGCAAGCCGCTGGCTTCCGCCATTTCGATGATCGCTGTGCAGCTTGCTGCCAGCCAACCCCAGCGTGCCTGTACGGTCGCGCCCAACGGGCCTTGTACGGGTTGGCTTCGCCATTGGCCATCGCAGGCCGAGAGCACTGATTCCACCGTCCCCTCGCCGCCGTCGGCCATAGGGCGTTGCAACAGTTCGGCGTCTGGCCATACCTGCGCCAGGCCCTGGGCAATGGCCTCGGCCACGCCTGCAGCGCTCAGGCTGTCCTTGAATGAGTCGGGGGCGATGATGATCTTCATGGGCTTCTCCTTTTCTTATAAACCCCATGCTGCCACTTGGTTCGCGCGATAACGCCAGTCGTTTGCACAACCGTCAGGTGAATCACCTTGTTCATTTGTACAAATCCTGGGGTAGCAATTGCAGGCCCAGGTACAGGCTGGACATGCCGCTCAGTGTTGCCGGGTCCAACCCGCTGAGTTCAGCAATGCGGTCCATTCGATAACGCAGGCTGTTGCGATGAATGCCCATTGCCTGGGCGCATGCCTGGCTCTGCCCTTCGTGCTCGCACCAACTGCGCAGCGTTGCCAGCAACTGGCCGCTGGCATCTTCGGCCGAAAGCTTGCGCAACGGGTGCACCAGATCGTCGAGGCCATCCTCGCTGCGATAGCGCCACAGCATGGCAGGCAAACGGTAACGGGTAAGTGGGAGTACAGGCGTATGGGGCATTACATCTCGGCCATAGCCGAGCAGGTCGCTCACCTGGCGATAGCCCCGGCGCAAGCCGTTCAGCTCGTCCGTAGGGCTACCCACCGCGACCCGTGCAATCGCCCAGCCCTGGCCCTTGAGTTTGCCTAACAGGCGAGGGGTATCTACCGCCACTGCGGCAGGCCGGCACCACAGGAGGGAAAATGGCCCCACGGTGATGCACCAGCTGTCGGGGTAACGCGCCGAGAGCCAAGCGCACAACGCCTCGGCGGTCTGCCCTGCGCCCAGTTCGAACAGGTAGGGGGTGCGCCCCAGATCCGGTTTAAGGCCCAGTTGCCGCGCTTCGTCCAGCAGGCGCGGCGAGTCGCCTTGCTCAGCCAGCAATAACGCCAGTACATCCTCACAGCGCCGCTTGCGCCAGTGCTGGTCGGCTTGCTGGTGCCGCTGGCCCACCAGCATTTCAGCGGCCATTCGCACCAGGGCCGCGTGGGTGCGCAATAACTCAGGCTCACCGGTGATGCCGAGTACACCGATCAACTGATCGTCGTGCATCAGTGGCAGGTTGATGCCCGGCTGTACACCCTTGAGCTGCCGGGCGGTCTGCTCGTCGATCTCCACCACTCGGGCATTGGCCAGCACAAGCTGTGCCCCTTCATGTCGGGTGTTGATACGGCCGGCTTCGCCACTGCCCAGGATCAAGCCCTGGCTGTCCATTACGTTCACATTGGAGGGCAGGATGGCCATGGTGCGATCGACGATTTCCTGAGCGAGGTCGTGATCGAGTTCAAACATGGCAGGTCCCTTGTAGCGAGTAGGGTGGATTGTTCCAGAGCACAGCCCGGTGTGCCGATCGCTGTGCACAAGCACAAAGACACGCCTGTGCGGTGTGGTCGAGACTCAGAGGGCACCAACGTTACCCTCGCAGTGCGAAAAAACATAATAAAGAGAGAACGCCATGTCACAGAGCGCCGCCCCCAACGATGACACCAAGAACGCCGTTTACAAGCGCGTAACCTTGCGGCTCATCCCCTTTATTTTCATCTGCTACCTGTTCAACTACCTCGACCGGGTGAACGTTGGCTTTGCCAAGTTGCAGATGCTCGACGATCTGAAATTCAGCGAAACTGTCTACGGCCTGGGCGCCGGGATTTTCTTCATCGGCTACGTGCTGTGTGGTGTGCCCAGCAACCTGGCGCTCACGCGATTCGGGCCGCGCCGCTGGATCGCCCTGATGATGATTGTGTGGGGCACGTTATCCACCTGCCTGCTGTTCGTTTCCACGCCTACTCATTTCTATACCTTGCGCCTGTTCACGGGGGCGGCCGAGGCTGGCTTCTTCCCTGGCGTGGTGTTGTACCTCTCGCAGTGGTTCCCCACGTTCCGCCGCGGGCGGATCATGGCGTTGTTCATGTCCGCAATCCCGGTATCGGGTTTGTTGGGCAGCCCGTTCTCCGGCTGGATTCTCAATCACTTCGCGGCCGGGCAGGGCGGGCTTTCGGGCTGGCAATGGATGTTCCTGTTGCAAGGCATCCCTACGGTAGTGCTGGGGGTACTGGCGTATTTCCTCTTGAGTGACAACTTCGCCAGCGCCCGCTGGCTTACCGCTCACGAGCGCAGCGTGCTGGAAGCGGATCAGGCCCTGGACCTTGCCAACAAGCCGAAAACCGAGAAGAGCGCCCTCCAGGAAGTGTTTCGAAACCCCGCCATCTGGGCGTTCGGGCTGATTTACTTCTGTATCCAGAGCGGCGTATACGCGATCAACTTCTGGCTGCCTTCGATCATCAAGAACCTCGGTTTCGCCGATAACCTGGTCATCGGCTGGCTCAGTGCGATCCCGTATCTGCTTGCGGCCGTCTTCATGCTGCTGGTGGGCCGCTCCGCGGACCTGCGCAAGGAGCGCCGCTGGCACCTGGCGGTACCGATGCTGATGGGGGCTGTGGGCTTGCTGATTGCCGTGAATTTCACTGCCACGCCCGCCATCGCGATCCTGGGCCTGACGATTGCCACCATGGGCGCGCTGACCGGCCTGCCAATGTTCTGGCCCGTGCCCACCGCCATGCTCAGTGCTGGCGCGGCGGCGGGTGGCCTGGCGCTGATCAACTCCATGGGGCAGATGGCCGGTTTCCTCAGCCCCTACATCGTGGGTTTTGTGAAAGACACCACGGGCTCCACCGACATGGCGCTGTACCTGCTGGCCGCAGTGATCGCGGCGGGGAGCGTGCTGGCGCTGAGGATGACGCGGGGGTTGCAGCGGTAGGGCGTCTTCAGCACAGGGCCGGTCAAGCTTCGCCAGCCTCCCCGTACAGGGCTTTTTCCCGCTCGATCATCACATGGGCCAGGTACCAGTAAGCCTGGCCCCACGCGTCAAGGATGGCGTCGGTCGCGGCCTCGCCGAGCACGTCCTTGATCGCTGGCAACAAGGCATTCGCGACAGCGGGGTAGTGTTCGGCTTTCACATGCGTGGCCACATGACGGGAGCAGATGTTGTCCACGGCGCTCTGGATCACGTCCAGCCGGTCCACGTTATTGGCGAACGCCAGAATGGCAGCCGCCAGGCGCTTGGGCTGCTCGCCGGATTTTTGCGCGGCTTCGTCGAAGAGGGCTTTTACCTCGGGATCGACAAACAGGCGCTCGTACATGCGCGTTGTGATCTCTACCCCATGCTTTTGCAGGGCGGGCGCTGTGGATTTGATGATCGCTATGGTTTGAAGGGTGAGTGGTTCGCTCATCAGGGCTTCCTTGTAGGTATGCCCCGTCAGTGTAGGGCTCGGTAATGCCATGCGCGAGCGGGTGTGGGATGGTTGGCCTGGTTCCACTTCCTGCAACGTTCTACTTTGCAGCGATTTGCGCGAGGGCAGGGCTTCGCCTTGCCTGCGCAATGTCAGACGTGAACAATCGTGGAAGCGTACTGTGCGACCGTTGCGTCATGGGTGAGCAAGGTCATTCCCCCCATGTAGCTGGCGGCTGTAGCAATCAACAGCCGGTCGAAGGGGTCGCGGTGTATCGGTGGTAGGGTTGCAACTCCCAAGGTGTGGGCAGCGATTATGGGTAGCTCCTCGTAACCGGCTGCGAGCAGTTCTTCTCGCAGCTCAGCGGCGCTTATGCCGACCTGGTCAACACGTCCCTTGATGGCGAGCTCCCAAAGGCTCACGACGCTGAAATAAAGTGTATTCGAAGGCTCCATAATGATGGCGCGGGCGCGGTTCGAAAGTTTGGGTGAATCGATCATTGCCCAGGCGAGCAAGTGAGTGTCGAGCAGGTACTTCACGCTTTGCCCTCGAACAGGTCGGCTATTTCCTCGCTCATCGCATCGAACGCCACGTCATCGAACGTACGGCCTTTCAACCCGCCGATACGGGGCTTCTTTGGCCGGACGTCGGCGATTACCTCCAGGCGAATGAGAGGCTGGCCATTGCGAGCAATGATGACTTCACGACCGGCGAGTGCGTCCTCGACCAGCTGTGACAAATGTGTTTTGGCGGCATGAATGCCGTAGGTATCCGCAGGCATAGTCTGTTTCCTCAGCTAGATCCATAGCTTAGTCGGATTTCCGACTAAGTGATAGCTGGGATGGATGCGGGAGGATGGCGACTACCTATAAGGATAAATTGGCCATTTGCGCGTCGGCCGGGAGCTGGCGCGCTAAACCAAATGCCAGGCACAAAAAAACCGGCTCAAGGGCCGGTTTTCGATCCAAGCGACTCATCGCTCGGAGGTGTTGCTGTTTGGTGCCCCGAGGGAGACTCGAACTCCCACTCCTTTCGAAAACGGATTTTGAATCCGCCGCGTCTACCAATTCCGCCATCAGGGCTTGCTGGCGGCGAAGTATAGAGACGTCTCGACCGTTGGTCAATCAGCTTTCATGGTCATAAACGCATAATTCCGCTAGACTTTCCGGCCCTGCTGATCCTTCGTGCCTCAACATGCGTGTCGCTGATTTTTCCTTTGACCTTCCCGATGCCCTGATCGCCCGCCATCCGCTGGCGGAACGGCGTGCCAGCCGGTTGCTGGTACTCGACGGCCCTACGGGTAACCTGGCCCATCGGCAGTTTGCCGATCTGCTGGAATACGTGCGCCCAGGCGACCTGATGGTGTTCAACAACACCCGGGTGATTCCCGCGCGGCTGTTTGGCCAGAAGGCCAGCGGCGGCAAGGTCGAGATACTCGTAGAGCGCGTAACCGGCCTGCGCGAAGTGCTGGCCCATGTGCGCGCCAGCAAGGCGCCCAAGCCTGGCACCACCCTCCTTATAGAGGGCGGCGGGCAGGCGACCATGGTCGCGCGGCACGAAACACTGTTCGAGCTGCAATTCGACCAGCCTGTGCTCCCGCTGCTGGAGCAGGTAGGGCATATGCCGCTGCCGCCTTACATTGATCGCCCGGATGAAAGCGCTGACCGCGAGCGGTATCAAACCGTGTACGCGCAGCACGCCGGGGCCGTCGCCGCGCCTACCGCCGGGCTGCATTTCGATGAGCCCTTGCTGGAGGCGATCCGTGCCAAGGGTGTAGAGACCACCTTCGTGACCCTGCACGTAGGCGCGGGTACGTTCCAGCCGGTGCGCGTGGAGCGGATCGAAGACCACACCATGCATAAAGAGTGGCTTCAAGTGAGCGCCGAGGTGGTGGAGGCCGTAAAGGCCTGCAAGGCAAGGGGAGGGCGGGTGATCGCGGTAGGCACCACCAGCGTGCGCTCGCTGGAGAGCGCCGCGCAGGAGGGCGAACTCAAGCCGTTCAGTGGCGATACCGACATCTTCCTTTACCCCGGCCGGCCGTTCCATGTGGTCGATGCGCTGGTCACCAATTTCCATTTGCCGGAATCCACACTGCTGATGCTGGTTTCCGCGTTCGCCGGTTATCCCCAGACCATGGCGGCCTATGCCGCCGCCATTGCCGGGGAGTACCGCTTCTTCAGTTACGGTGATGCCATGTTCATCACCCGCAATCCGGCGCCGGAAGGTCCTCAGGGCAGCGCCGTCGAGGATCATCCATGAGCCGTACCTGCCGTATGCAGTTCGAATTGCTGGCCACTGACGGCAAGGCCCGTCGCGGCCGCCTGACATTCCCCCGTGGCACCGTGGAAACCCCGGCGTTCATGCCAGTGGGCACCTACGGCACGGTCAAGGGCATGCTGCCGCGTGACATCGAGGCCACTGGGGCCGAGATCATTCTGGGCAACACTTTCCACCTATGGCTGCGCCCCGGCATGGAAGTGGTCAAGGCCCATGGGGGGCTGCACGAGTTCACCCAGTGGAAAGGCCCGATCCTCACCGATTCCGGTGGCTTCCAGGTGTTCAGCCTGGGCGCCATGCGCAAAATCAAGGAAGAAGGCGTGACCTTCGCCTCGCCCGTGGACGGTTCCAAGGTGTTCATGGGGCCGGAAGAGTCGATGCAGGTGCAGCGTGACCTGGGCTCGGACATCGTGATGATCTTCGACGAGTGCACACCGTACCCGGCCACCCATGACGTGGCCCGCACCTCCATGGAGCTGTCGCTGCGCTGGGCGCAACGTTCCAAGGATGCTCACGGTGACAACACCGCCGCGCTGTTCGGTATCGTGCAGGGCGGCATGCACCAGGACCTGCGCTTGCGTTCCCTAGAAGGCCTCGAGAAGATCGGCTTCGACGGCCTGGCGATCGGTGGCCTGTCAGTGGGCGAGCCCAAGGAAGAAATGATCAAGGTGCTGGACTACTTGCCCGGCCATTTGCCAGCAGACAAACCCCGTTACCTTATGGGGGTTGGCAAACCCGAAGACCTCGTTGAGGGTGTGCGCCGAGGCGTCGACATGTTCGACTGTGTGATGCCAACCCGCAATGCGCGCAACGGGCACTTGTTCATCGATACCGGTGTACTGAAGATTCGCAACGCGGTTCATCGTCACGATACCTCGTCACTGGACCCAACTTGCGACTGCTACACCTGCAAGAACTTCTCCCGCGCTTATCTGCACCACTTGGACAAGTGCGGCGAAATGCTGAGTAGCATGCTCAATACCATCCATAACTTGCGCCATTATCAGCGTTTGATGGCTGGTTTGCGCGAGGCTATTCAACAGGGTAAATTGGCCGCCTTTGTCGACGCCTTCTATGCCCGGCGCGGGCTTCCCGTGCCGCCTCTGGACCCAATTCAATAATTGACGATTCACGTCGAATGGAGCGCTGAATGAGCTTTCTGATCCCCGCCGCCTACGCGGACGCAGCTGCACCGGCTGCCGGCCCTGTCGGTTCTGGTTTCGAATGGATTTTCCTGGTTGGCTTTCTGGTCATCTTCTACTTCATGATCTGGCGGCCGCAGGCCAAGCGTGCCAAGGAGCAGAAGAACCTGCTCGGCGGCCTGCAAAAGGGCGACGAAGTGGTCACCACTGGCGGTATCGCCGGCAAGATCACCAAAGTCAGTGATGATTTCGTGGTGCTGGAAGTGTCCGACACCGTCGAACTGAAGTTCCAGAAAGGTGCGATTGCCGCAACCCTGCCCAAGGGCACGCTGAAAGCGATCTGATCCAAGTCTTCTACCTTGGCGGGGCGCGCAACGTGCCCCGCGTTTGAACGGGCGGCGTGATGCTGAACAAATACCCTCTGTGGAAATACATTCTGATCGTGGCGGTACTCGCGGTCGGCTTTATTTATTCCGCACCCAACCTCTACCCGGATGACCCGGCTGTCCAGTTGTCTGGTGCAAGCACCGCGCTGCAGGTCGGCCAGGCGGATCTGGACAAGGCCAGCAAAGCGTTGAGCGACGCGGGCATTCAGGTCAAGGCCGCGAGCCTGGCCGATAACGGCAAGGGTGGCCTGCTGCGCCTTACCCGTCAGGAAGATCAGCTGCCGGCCAAGGACATCGTCCGCAAGGCCATGGGCGACGACTACGTGGTAGCGGTGAACCTGGCGCGCACCACGCCCCAGTGGCTGCGTAACCTGGGCGCCAGCCCGATGAAGCTCGGCCTGGACCTTTCCGGTGGTGTGCACTTCCTGCTGGAAGTGGACATGGACAAAGCCCTCGACGCTCGCATGAAGGTGTACGAAGGCGAAGTCAAAACCCTCCTGCGCAAGGAGAAGGTGCGCTATCGCAGCCTGCCACAGCAGGATGGCGGCATCATGCTTGGCTTCAGCGACGACGCTACCCGCGATCAGGCACGCGACCTGGTGCGCAAGAATTTCACCGATTTCGACCTCACCGCTACCGAGCGTGGCGAGCTGGCCGTGCTGCGCCTGGCCCTCACCCAGGCCAAAGTATCGGAAATCCGCGACTACGCCATCAAGCAGAACCTCACAACTGTTCGCAACCGTGTGAACGAGCTGGGCGTTGCCGAGCCGCTGGTACAGCGCCAGGGCGCCAACCGCATCGTGGTCGAGCTGCCAGGCGTGCAGGACACCGCCGAAGCCAAGCGTATCCTCGGTAAAACCGCCAACCTGGAATTCCGCCTGGCTGCCGGCCCCGACGATAGCCGCGCCACCACCGAGCAGTTCGAATTCCGTGAAGGCAACCGTCCTCCCGCCTCGGTCGAGCGTGGCCTGATCATTACCGGTGATCAGGTAACCGACGCCCAGGCCAGCTATGACGAGCATGGTCGCCCGCAGGTGAACATCCGCCTGGATGGCCATGGCGGCGACCTGATGAGCCGCGCCACCCGCAGCAACGTGGGCCGTGGCATGGCGGTGATCTTCATCGAGCAGAAGCCGACCACCAAATACGTCAAGCAGACCGTGGATGGTGTCGAGCAGGAAGTGGCGGTTCCAACCTTCACTGAAGAGAAGAAGATCATCAGCCTGGCGACCATCCAGTCGCCGCTGGGCAGCCAGTTCCGTATCACTGGCCTCGATGGCCAGGGCGAATCCTCGGAACTGGCGCTGCTGCTGCGCGCCGGTGGCCTGGCCGCCCCGATGTACTTCGCTGAAGAGCGCACCATCGGCCCAAGCCTTGGCGCGGACAACATCACCAAGGGTATTCACGCCGCACTGTGGGGCATGCTCTTCGTGTCGCTGTTCATCATGGCGATCTACCGCTTCTTCGGTGTGATCGCCACCGTGGCGCTGGCCTTCAACATGGTCATGCTGCTGGCATTGATGTCGCTGCTGGGGGCTACGCTGACCCTGCCAGGCATCGCCGGTATCGTGCTCACCATGGGCATGGCGGTGGACGCCAACGTGTTGATCTTCTCGCGTATCCGTGAGGAAATCGCAGCGGGCATGAGCGTGCAGCGGGCCATCCACGAGGGCTTCAACCGGGCCTACACGGCGATCATCGACGCCAACCTTACCAGCCTGCTGGTAGGCGCGATCCTCTTCGCCATGGGTACCGGGCCGGTGAAGGGCTTTGCCGTGACCATGTCCCTCGGGATCTTTACTTCGATGTTCACTGCCATCATGGTAACCCGCGCGATGATCAACCTGATCTACGGCGGCCGTGACGTCAAGAAGCTGTGGATTTGAGGCCACTGCCATGAAAAAGACCATCAACTTCATGGGCGTCCGCAATCTCGCGTTCGCCGTCACATTGTTCCTCACGGTACTGGCGCTGTTCAGCTGGTTCTATAAAGGGCTGAACTTTGGCCTGGACTTCACCGGGGGTACGCTCATCGAGCTGACCTACGAGAAGCCCGTCGAGCTGGGCGGCCTGCGCTCGGAGCTGGCTGGTGCCGGTTTCCACGAAGCGATCGTACAAAGCTTCGGCGCGGCCACCGACGTACTGGTGCGCATGCCAGGCGAAGACCCGAAACTGGGTACCGAAGTCGCCGATGCGCTGCGCAAGGTGAGCGGTGACAACCCGGCAACGGTCAAGCGCGTCGAGTTCGTGGGCCCGCAGGTGGGTGAAGAACTGCGCGACCAGGGCGGCCTGGGCATGCTGCTGGCGCTGGGCGGGGTGCTGATCTACCTGGCGTTCCGCTTCCAGTGGAAGTTTGCCGTGGGTGCGATCGTTTCCCTGATCCACGACGTGGTGGTCACCCTGGGCATCCTGTCGTTCTTCCAGATCACCTTCGACCTCACCGTGCTGGCGGCCGTACTGGCGATCATCGGTTACTCACTCAATGACACCATCGTGGTGTTCGACCGGGTGCGTGAGAACTTCCGCGTGATGCGCAAGGCTTCGTTGGTCGAAAACATCAACGTGTCTACCACCCAGACGCTGCTGCGGACCATCGCCACTTCAGTGTCGACCCTGCTGGCGATTGGCGCGCTGTTGCTGTTCGGTGGCGACAACCTGTTCGGCTTCTCGCTTGCGTTGTTCATCGGCGTAATGGCGGGTACGTACTCGTCCATCTACATCGCCAACGTGGTGCTGATCTGGCTGAACCTGAGCAGTGATGATCTTATTCCGCCGGCCACCAAGGAGGCCGTGGACGAGCGCCCATAACGCCCGCCCAATGGTAAGTCATTGAAAACCGGCGAAAGGTTGAACCTTCGCCGGTTTTTTTGCTCCAAGGCTGGGAGAAGTGCGAGGGCCCTGTCTTCCTCGCCGCAGGAGGTTTCCGTGAACAAGTCGTTGCTGGTTGGTGCAGTGTTGGGTGCTGTCGGCGTAACCGCCGGGGGTGCTGTCGCGACCTACAGCCTCGTTAGCAACAAGGCTCCCGAATACGCCCAGGTGTTGGCGGCGGAGCCTATCAACGAACAGATCAAAACCCCGCGTGAAGTGTGCAAGGATGTAACTGTGACGCGCCAGCGCCCGGTGCAGGATCAGCATCAGATCGTGGGCAGCGTATTGGGCGCAGTGGCTGGCGGCTTGTTGGGCCATCAGGTGGGTGGGGGCCATGGCAAGCAATTGGCGACCGTAGCGGGCGCTGTGGGCGGTGGCTATGCCGGGAACAAGGTGCAAGAGCACATGCAGTCCGGTGACACCTACACCACCACGCAAACCCGCTGCAACACCGTGAACGACGTGAGCGACAAGCTGGTGGGTTACAACGTGAAGTACCAGCTCAACGGTCAGGTCGGGCAGGTGCGCATGGACCACAACCCCGGCGCGCAAATCCCCGTCACCAAGGACGGCCAACTGGTGCTGACCCAGGCCCAGGCGGCTGGGGCGCAGCAGTAACCCGTATCGGTTCCTGGGCTTGGCTCGCGCGCGACCGTAAGTCGTTCGCGAGCTGTGGGAAGCGGCGGGGCCAGCCACCCGGCGCAGCTCCCGAATGGTCTCCCTGTGCTAGCCAACCCGCTTCACAGGAAACGCCGTGAACGGCTTGATCTCCTTCAATACGAACATGCTCTGCATCTCCTTGATGCCCGGCAGCCGTCGCACCACCGACATGGCAAAGTCCGCGAAGCTATCGAGGTCTGGCGCCACTACTTGCAATAAAAAGTCTGCGTCCCCGCCAATGCTGTAACACGCCACCACGTCCTCGAGCTGCAGCACTTCTTCCTCGAATTTCCTCGCCTCGGCTTCGCTGTGGCTATCGATATTGATTCGAATGAACACCATCACGCCCAAGCCAATGCGCCTGCGGTCGAGCACTGCACGGTAGCCCTGAATAAACTGATGTTCTTCCAGATGGCGAACGCGGCGCCAGCACGGTGAGGCAGACATGCTGAGCTTCTCGGCGAGGGTCTGATTCGTGATGCGGCCGTCTTGCTGCAACGCAGCGAGAATCCTCAGGTCCGTGGACGATAATGTAGGTGCGGTCATTCATTCCTCCTTGATGCAGGATTACGGTAAATCCTATCGATACTGTTAGGCCGAGAGGTCAAAGTAGGTCAGTTATTTCATCGCAAAGGTATAGCTTGTTCGCTATCCAATCCATGCGAAAAGGAAGCTGAATGTATGCCAGACGTTACCCAGGCCCTGACCTATTCCGCGGCGTTGGCCGTCGCGGCCGCCATTCCCGGGCCTGGAATGGCAGCCCTTGTGGCGCGGAGCGTGAGCGGGGGCGCGATCTCGGGTCTTTGCCTGCTGGGAGGTCTGATACTGGGGGACCTGGCCTATTTATCGCTCGCGGTGTTCGGGCTTGCCCTTGTCGCTGAACATTTCGCGGCGCTGTTTCAGCTTGTGCGGTGGGCCGCCGCGCTCTATCTCGGTTACCTGGCGTGGCGGTTCTGGACGGCGCGCCACGACGCGGTGGAAACGGGCAAGGTTGAGGATGCCCGCGCGCGGTGGGCGGTGGCGATATCCGGCCTTACCATCACGCTGGGGAATCCAAAGACCATCGCGTTCTACCTGGCCATTCTTCCTCTGGTCATTGACCTTCAGAGCGTAAGCCTTGGTGTGTGGGCGCTGATGCTGATGCCGCTTACCATCCTGGTGTTGCTCGCGGTGGGCGGGGGCTTCGTGTTCGCGGCCGTGCGTATACGGCACCTGCTCGGCAGTGCGCGAGCCCAGCGGCGGGTGTTCCGTGGCGCCGCAGTGATGATGGTGGTGGCGGCCGCGTCAATGCTGGTTCGCTGACATTCGTTGCCCATAAAAAAAGCATCCCGAAGGATGCTTTTTTTATTGCCGGTGACGCCAGGGATCAGCGCTTGATCGAGGGCGGCAAGTGCGGTTGGATGGCGGTGAGTACCGCTTTGAAGCACTTGGTGTTGCCCGCCACGATGTGGCCTTTTTCGAGGAATTCGTGACCGCCGGTGAAGTCGCTCACCAGGCCGCCCGCTTCCTGAATCAGCAGTGCGCCAGCAGCCATGTCCCATTCCGACAAGCCCGACTCCCAGAAGGCGTCGAAACGGCCGGCGGCTACATAGGCCAGATCGAGGCTGGCGGAACCGGCACGGCGGATGCCAGCGGTTTGCCCAACCAGGCTGCGGAACATACCCAGGTAGTTGTCCAGGTAGTCCATCTGGTTGTCGCGGAACGGGAAGCCGGTACCCAGCAGGGCGCCTTCCAGGCCGCGGCGGGCGCTGACGCGGATACGCCGACCATTCACAGCGGCGCCACGGCCGCGGCTGGCGGTGAATTCTTCCTGGCGGACCGGGTCCAGTACAACGGCATGCTCGAGGCGGCCGCGGTATTTGCAGGCGATGCTCACGGCAAAATGCGGAACGCCGCGCACGAAGTTGGTAGTGCCGTCGAGCGGGTCGATGATCCAGAGGTAATCCTCGCCCTCGCCGCTACCGGCATGCAGGCCGCTTTCCTCGCCCAGGATCCCGTGGTTCGGGTAAGCCTTGCGCAGCGCGGTGATGATCGCCTGCTCGGCGGCGCGGTCGACTTCGCTGACGTAATCCTTGGCATCCTTTTCATCGACCTTGATGCTATCCAGCCGCTCGATGGAGCGGAAGATCAGTTCACTGGCGCTGCGGGCGGCGCGCAGCGCGATATTCAGCATGGGCTGCATGGATGTTCTTTCACCTGGTCATTAAAAAGAGCCGCGCATTCTAACAGAAAAGCTGCCGCCAAGAAGTGGGCCTTGGGCCTTCATAGCGTTGCTTTCGTCGCTTCTGTAGAATTTGCCCCCTTTTCTACTACGGGGAGCGCTCAAGGTGCTGCAGAACATCCGCATCGTTTTGGTGAACACCAGCCATCCCGGCAACATCGGCGGCGCCGCCCGCGCCATGAAAAACATGGGCCTGTCGCGTCTGGTGCTGGTGGACCCACACGTCTTCCCTTCACCCGAGGCCAGTGCCCGCGCGTCAGGGGCCGACGATATACTCGCCAATGCCCAAGTGGTACCCACGCTTGAAGAAGCGCTGGTGGGCTGTAGCCTGGTGATGGGTACCAGCGCCCGCGACCGCAGCCTGCCCTGGCCGTTGGTCGACCCGCGCGCTTGCGCCAGCAAGGCCGTGGAGGATGCCCGCGCAGGTGGAGAGGTGGCGCTGGTATTCGGCCGCGAGCACGCCGGCCTTACCAATGAAGAGCTGCAGCGTTGCCATTTCCATGTGCACATTCCCTCAGCGCCGGAGTTCAGCTCGCTCAACCTGGCGGCTGCCGTGCAAGTAATGGCCTATGAAGTTCGGCTGGCCTTCCTCGCACTGGCACAGGTTGCGCCAGCCGCGCCGGCCGAGGCCCCGGTAGAGCTCGCCACCGCCGAGGAGCTGGAAGGGTTTTATGGGCACATGGAAGCCACGCTGGTGGACATCGGCTTCCTGGACCCGGAAAAGCCCCGCCACCTCATGGCCCGCCTGCGCCGCCTGTACAGCCGCTGCCGCCTGGAGCGCACGGAAGTGAGTATTCTGCGCGGTATTCTCACCGAAACCCGCAAAACGGCCCGGGGCGAACCCCACAAGCGGAAGGACCATTGAATGTTCGAGCGCATGCGAGAAGACATCCAGAGCGTGTTTCACCGCGACCCAGCGGCGCGTAACACGTTCGAGGTGCTTACCTGCTATCCCGGGCTGCACGCCGTATGGTTGCATCGGGTGGCCCATCGCCTCTGGCAGGCGGGTTGGAAATGGCTTGCGCGGTGCGTTTCAAACTTCAATCGCTGGCTCACTGGGGTGGAGATCCACCCAGGTGCGCGGATCGGCCGGCGCTTCTTCATTGACCACGGCATGGGCATCGTTATTGGCGAAACGGCCGAGATCGGTAACGACGTCACGCTCTATCAGGGTGTGACCCTCGGCGGCACCACCTGGAATGCAGGCAAGCGGCACCCCACCCTGGAAGATGGCGTGGTGGTGGGTGGGGGCGCCAAGGTGCTGGGCCCGTTTACCGTCGGCGCCGGCGCCAAGATCGGCTCCAACGCGGTGGTCACCAAGCCGGTTCCTGCGGGCGCCACGGCGGTCGGCATTCCGGCGCGTATTATCGTGAAGCGTGACGAAGGCCAGGAAACCCGGCGCAAGGCCATGGCGGACAAGATCGGTTTCGATGCGTATGGCGTCACCGAAGACATGCCGGATCCCATCGCCAAGGCCATTGGCCAGCTGCTTGACCATTTGCACGCCGTGGATGGTCGGCTGGAGGGTATGTGCGGTGCGCTAACCCGGCTGGGGAGTGATTACGCTGCCAAGGACCTTCCCGAGTTGCGCGAAGCGGATTTCGCCTGTGTGAAGGAGCAGGCGCAGTCCTGAGCAGGGCGGCAGCCTGCGCAAGCCAAGCGGCGCTACAAGGATTGTGTGCTATCATCCGTCGCCGCTTCCCGCCTAATCCCGAGTAATTCAGTAGGTCTTATAGTTGACTTAAATACTCGGGAATCGCATACTTGCCCCATCGCGTCCCTTTCCGCAAACCGTGGTAACAGAACCGTGCGACTGACAACCAAAGGCCGATACGCCGTGACCGCCATGCTTGACCTGGCGTTGCACGCACAGCGTGGGCCCGTGTCGCTGGCCGATATATCCGAGCGCCAGGGCATTTCCCTTTCGTACCTCGAACAGCTGTTCGCCAAGCTTCGGCGTGGCAACCTGGTGTCGAGCGTGCGCGGCCCTGGTGGCGGCTATCAGCTGTCCCGGGACATGCAAGGGATTCAAGTCGCTCAGGTGATCGATGCGGTGAACGAATCGGTCGATGCCACTCGGTGCCAAGGCCTGGGTGACTGCCATGCCGGCGATACCTGCCTCACGCACCACCTCTGGTGTGACCTCAGCCAGCAGATCCACGAGTTTTTGAGTGGTATCAGCCTGGCAGATCTGGTTACCCGCCGTGAGGTGCAGGAAGTCGCCCAGCGCCAGGATCAGCGCCGCTGTGCTGGCCAGGCCGCGATTCCGGACATGCCCGTTCTCGAAAAGATAGAAACATCTGCCGTCGACTGACCGCCGTAGAGCGGAGCGCGCCTGATTAGGAGATTCCCGATGAAATTGCCGATTTACCTGGACTATTCCGCGACCACCCCTGTTGATCCACGGGTTGCCGAGAAAATGATCGACTGCCTCACCATGGAGACGAACTTCGGTAACCCCGCGTCGCGCTCCCACGTGTTCGGCTGGAAGGCCGAAGAAGCTGTCGAGAACGCTCGCCGTCAGGTCGCCGATCTGGTCAATGCCGATCCGCGCGAAATCGTGTGGACATCCGGGGCTACCGAGTCCGACAACCTGGCCATCAAGGGCGTCGCGCACTTCTATGCCAGCAAGGGCAAGCACATCATTACCAGCAAGATCGAGCACAAGGCGGTTCTGGATACCACTCGCCAACTCGAGCGCGAAGGTTTCGAAGTGACCTACCTGGACCCGACCGAAGACGGCCTGATCACCCCGGCCATGGTCGAGGGCGCGCTGCGTGACGACACCATCCTGGTTTCGATCATGCATGTGAACAACGAAGTCGGCACTATCAATGACATCGCCGCCATCGGCGAACTGACCCGTGCCCGTGGCGTGCTGTTCCACGTAGACGCCGCTCAGTCCACCGGCAAGGTAGATATCGACCTGCAGGCGCTCAAAGTCGACTTGATGTCCTTCTCGGCCCACAAAACCTATGGGCCCAAAGGCATCGGTGCGCTCTATGTAAGCCGCAAGCCGCGTGTGCGCCTCGAAGCGCAGATGCATGGCGGTGGCCACGAACGCGGTATGCGTTCCGGTACCCTCGCTACCCACCAGATCGTGGGCATGGGCGAAGCCTTCCGCATCGCCAAGGCAGACATGGCCAAGGACCGCGCTCACGTACAAGCACTGAGCGATCGCTTCTTCAAGCAGGTCGAACATCTCGAAGAGCTGTACGTGAACGGCAGCCAGGTTGCGCGGGTGCCCCACAACCTGAACCTGAGCTTCAACTACGTCGAGGGCGAGTCGCTGATCATGGCGCTCAAGGACCTCGCGGTGTCGTCCGGTTCGGCCTGTACGTCCGCCTCGCTGGAGCCGTCCTACGTGCTTCGCGCGCTGGGCCGCAATGACGAACTGGCACATAGCTCCATTCGCTTCACCTTCGGGCGCTTCACTACCGAAGAAGACGTCGACTACGCCGCCGCCAAAGTGTGCGAGGCCGTGACCAAGCTGCGCGCATTGTCGCCGCTGTGGGACATGTACAAGGACGGCGTCGATATTTCGAAGATCGAGTGGGCTGCGCACTGACAATCAAAGCCGCCACCCAGAGCGGCTTCATGAATTGATGAGGAGTACCTAGCATGGCTTACAGTGAAAAGGTCATCGACCACTACGAGAACCCGCGTAACGTCGGCAAGATGAACGCCGAAGATCCGGACGTTGGTACCGGAATGGTCGGCGCGCCAGCTTGCGGCGACGTAATGCGCTTGCAGATCAAGGTCAACGAACAGGGCGTGATCGAAGACGCCAAGTTCAAGACCTACGGCTGCGGCTCCGCCATTGCTTCCAGTTCGCTCGCTACCGAGTGGATGAAAGGCAAGACCCTCGACGAGGCGGAAACCATCAAGAATACCCAGCTGGCCGAAGAACTGGCGTTGCCGCCAGTGAAGATTCACTGCTCGGTACTCGCTGAAGACGCCATCAAGGCTGCCGTTCGCGACTACAAGCAGAAGAAAGGCCTGCTTTAATCGCTTCAAACGTATGCTTGCACGCTAGGAGTTATGATGGCCATCAGCATGACAGAAGCCGCCGCCAACCACGTTCGCCGCTCCCTGGATGGGCGCGGGAAAGGGGAGGGCATTCGCCTGGGCGTCCGTACCACCGGATGCTCGGGCCTGGCGTATGTACTCGAGTTCGTTGACGAAACCGCCGACGAGGACGAGATCTTCGAAAGCCACGGTGTAAAGGTGATCATTGATCCCAAGAGCCTGGTTTACCTGGACGGCACCGAGCTGGACTTCGTGCGCGAAGGGCTGAACGAAGGCTTCAAGTTCAATAACCCCAACGTGCGCGGCGAATGTGGCTGCGGCGAAAGCTTCAACGTTTGAGGACGCTTGTGGGTACTCCCTGTCACTTTGCCTTGTTCGATCTCAAGCCGGCGTTTCGCCTGGACCTCGATCAGTTGGCTGCTCGCTATCGCGAGCTGGCGCGCGCGGTGCATCCCGACCGCTTCGCCGATGCGCCCGCGGTCGAGCAGCGCCAGGCGCTGGAGAAATCCGCCGCCCTGAACGACGCCTACCAGACGCTCAAGAGCGCGCCCCGGCGTGCCCGGTATCTGCTGGCGGTGAGTGGCCACGAAGTGCCTCAGGAAGTGACAGTCCACGACCCGGATTTCCTGCTGCAGCAGATGCAATGGCGCGAAGAGCTCGAAGACCTGCAGGATGCAGCCGACCTCGATGGCGTGGCTCGTTTCAAGCAACGGCTCAAGGCCGCGCAGGTCACCCTCGACGATGACTTTGCCGCTTGCTGGGACCAGCCCGCGGAGCGCGAACAGGCCGAGCGCCTAATGCGCCGCATGCAGTTTCTCGACAAGCTTTCCCAGGAAGTGCGCCAGTTGGAAGAGCGCCTCGACGATTAACCCTGTGCCGCTTCGGTCGCACGCCTGAAAACAGACAAGCATGGCTCTACTTCAGATCGCCGAACCCGGCCTGAGCCCTCAACCGCATCAGCGTCGGCTGGCGGTGGGGATCGACCTGGGCACCACCAATTCTCTGGTTGCCGCCTTGCGCAGCGGCCTGTCCGAAACCCTGCCCGATGCGCAGGGTGAAGTCATTCTGCCTTCCGCCGTGCGTTATCACGCTGACCGCGTAGAGGTTGGCATGGCGGCGCGACAAGCGGCGGCCATAGACCCGTACAACACGATCGTGTCGGTAAAACGGCTGATGGGGCGCGGCATCGCCGATGTCCATCATTTGGGCGAGCAACTGCCGTACCGCTTTGCCGAGGGCGAGTCGCACATGCCGTTCATTGAAACGGTACAAGGGCGCAAAAGCCCGGTGGAAGTGTCGGCGGAGATACTCCGCGCCTTGCGCCTGCGGGCCGAAGCCAGTTTGGGCGGCGATCTGGTGGGCGCGGTGATCACCGTGCCTGCCTACTTCGACGACGCTCAGCGCCAGGCGACCAAGGATGCTGCCCGGCTTGCCGGGCTGAATGTGCTGCGCCTGCTCAACGAACCGACCGCAGCCGCAGTCGCCTATGGCCTGGACCAGCAGGCCGAAGGCCTGGTTGCTATCTATGACCTGGGCGGCGGTACCTTCGATATTTCCATCCTGCGCTTATCGCGAGGCGTGTTCGAAGTGCTGGCCACCGGCGGCGACAGCGCGCTGGGCGGCGATGATTTCGATCATGCAATCGCCACCTGGGTGCTCGAGCAGGCTGGGTTGTCATCAGACCTGGCACCAGCGGCGCAGCGCGAGTTGCTTCAAGTGGCCTGCGCGGCGAAAGAAGCGCTGAGTGCCACCGAAGCCGTGCCAGTGGCTTATGGTGGCTGGGCCGGTGAGCTGACCCGCGAAGGTTTCGAGGCATTGATCGAGCCATTGCTGGCCCGTAGCCTCAAGGCCTGTCGCCGGGCGGTTCGCGATTCCGGCGTAGAGCTGGAAGAAATCGGCGCGGTGGTGATGGTAGGTGGCTCTACTCGCGTGCCTCGTGTGCGCCAGGCCGTAGGCCAACTGTTCGGCCGCGAACCCCTCACTACGATCGACCCCGACCAGGTCGTTGCCATTGGCGCGGCCATCCAGGCCGATACGCTGGCGGGCAATCAGCGCGACGGCGAAGCCTTGTTGCTGCTCGACGTGATTCCACTGTCCCTGGGGCTCGAAACCATGGGCGGGCTGATGGAAAAGGTCATTCCTCGTAACACCACCATTCCGGTCGCCCGTGCCCAGGAATTCACCACCTACAAGGACGGCCAGTCGGCCATGGTGATCCATGTGCTGCAGGGCGAACGCGAACTGGTGAGCGATTGCCGTTCCCTCGCGCGCTTCGAGCTGCGTGGTATCCCTCCGATGGTCGCCGGCGCGGCGAAGATTCGCGTGACCTTCCAGGTGGATGCCGACGGCCTGCTCAGTGTGTCTGCGCGGGAGCTGGCGTCTGGCGTGGAGTCGAGTATCCAGGTCAAGCCGTCCTACGGCCTTACCGATGGTGAAATTGCTCGCATGCTCAAGGACTCCTTCGAATACGCAGGCCATGACAAGCAGGCCCGCCAGCTGCGCGAGCATCAGGTAGACGCCGAGCGCTTGCTCGAAGCGGTCCAGGGCGCGCTGGAAGCGGATGGCGAGCGCTTGCTCGACGCCGAGGAGCGCCTGGCGATCGAATACCAGATGCAGGAACTCCGGGACTTGATGACCGGCACTGATGGCGCTGCCATTGAACAACAAACGCGCCGTTTGTCGCAGGTAACCGATGCATTTGCCGCCCGTCGCCTTGATTCGACGGTAAAAGCCGCACTGGCCGGGCGCAACCTGAACGAGATTGAGGAGTAAGCAATGCCCAGGGTTGAATTCCTGCCGCATGACAAATTTTGCCCCAACGGGCTGGTAGTGGAAGTACCGTCCGGGACCAATATCCTGGAGCTGGCCCACGAGCACCACATCGAGATGGAAAGCGCCTGCGGCGGCGTGTGCGCCTGCACCACTTGCCATTGCGTTGTGCGCAAGGGCTTCAATTCGTTGGCCGAGGCCGACGAGATGGAAGAAGACATGCTCGACAAGGCCTGGGGCCTGGAAGCGCAGTCTCGCCTGGCGTGCCAGGTCACGGTGGGCAGTGAAGACCTGACCATCGAGATTCCCAAGTACTCGCTTAACCATGCAGCCGAAGCGCCGCACTGATCGGGAAGCCAATCATGAGTCTCAAATGGGTGGACGTGCAGGAGATCGCCATTCAGTTGTCGGAAGTACATTCCGACGTCGATCCTCGTACCATCAGCTTCCCGCGGCTGCGCAAGTTGGCGATGGAGCTGCCGGATTTCGACGACCACCCCGACCGCTGCGGCGAGAAGGTGCTCGAGGCGATCCAGGCGCACTGGATCGAAGAAGCGGATTGAAATGTTCCGCCGTTAGGAAATACCTCCAAACCCGCGTATAATTCGCGGGTTTAATTTTTGCTTAACTCACTGTTTCTGGAGTGTCACATGGCTGTTCAACGCACCTTCTCCATCATCAAGCCCGACGCCGTTGCCAAGAACGTCATCGGCAAGATCACCACTCGCTTCGAAGACGCCGGCCTGCGCGTTGTCGCTTCCAAACTCAAGCAACTGTCCAAGGCCGAGGCCGAAGGCTTCTATGCCGAGCACAAGGAGCGTGGTTTCTTCGGTGATCTGGTTGCCTTCATGACTTCCGGCCCGGTTGTGGTTCAGGTTCTGGAAGGTGAAAACGCCATCGCCCGCAACCGCGAGCTGATGGGCGCTACCGATCCGAAGAAAGCAGACGCTGGCACCATCCGCGCTGACTTCGCCGACTCCATCGACGCCAACGCTGTCCACGGTTCGGATTCCGAAGCCGCTGCTGCTCGCGAAATCGCTTACTTCTTCGCTGCTACCGAGGTAACCACTCGCTAAGCGAACGCTTACGAGTGAGGGTGAATCCATGACTTTATCTACTGACAAAATCAACTTGTTGGGCCTTACCCGCCAGGAAATGGAAAAGTTCTTCGACACGCTCGGGGAAAAACGCTTCCGCGCCGGTCAGGCGATGAAATGGATTCACCACTTTGGCGTCGATGATTTCGACGCCATGACCGACTTCGGCAAGGCCTTGCGCGCCAAGCTCAAGGCCTGCGCCGAAATTCGCGGGCCCGAAGTGGTCAGCGAAGACATCTCCGCCGACGGTACCCGCAAGTGGGTAGTGCGCGTGGCCTCGGGCAGCTGCGTCGAGACCGTGTACATTCCCCAAGGCAAGCGCGGCACTCTGTGCGTGTCTTCCCAGGCGGGCTGTGCCCTGGATTGCAGCTTCTGCTCCACGGGCAAGCAAGGCTTCAACAGCAACCTCACCGCCGCCGAAGTGATCGGCCAGGTGTGGATTGCCAACAAATCCTTCGGCAGCATTCCGGCAACCGTCGACCGTGCCATCACCAACGTGGTGATGATGGGCATGGGCGAGCCGCTGCTGAACTTCGACAACGTCGTCTCCGCCATGCACCTGATGATGGATGACCTGGGTTACGGCATTTCCAAGCGCCGCGTTACCCTGTCTACCTCCGGCGTGGTGCCGATGATCGACGAACTCGCCAAACACATCGATGTGTCGCTGGCCCTGTCGCTGCATGCGCCCAATGACGCGCTGCGCAACGAGCTGGTGCCCATCAACAAGAAGTACCCCCTTGCGGTAGTACTCGATTCCTGCAAGCGCTACATGGCCGCCCTGGGCGAGAAGCGCGTGCTCACCATCGAATACACCCTGCTCAAGGATGTGAACGACCGTCCCGAGCATGCCGAGGAAATGATCGAGCTGTTGCGCAACGTGCCTTGCAAGGTCAACCTCATACCGTTCAACCCGTTCCCGCATTCGGGCTACGAGCGCCCCAGCAACAATGCTATCCGTCGCTTCCAGGATGCCCTGCACCACGCAGGCTTCAATGTGACGGTGCGCACCACGCGGGGTGAAGACATCGATGCGGCCTGTGGCCAGCTGGTTGGGCAGGTCATGGACCGCACCCGTCGCAGCGAACGTTACATTGCGGTGCGTCAGCTGGAAGCCGACGCCGAAGCGCTGTCTCATAATGGCAGCCGTCCCTGAGCGGAACCCAGAGAGGAACTCAATGACCCAGCGCACCGCGCTCCTGCTTTTGTTGACCTTTGTGCTCACTGGCTGCGTTACCACCGGCAAGGTGAACCCGATGGACACCCGGCATGGCCGTGAGCAGGCGCGTGATGCCTACATTCAGCTGGGCCTGGGCTATCTCCAGCAAGGCGATGCCGAGCGCGCGAAAGTCCCATTGAAAAAGGCACTGGACCTCGACAGCTCCAGCGCGGATGCCAATGCGGCCCTGGCTTTGGTGTTCCAGACCGAAGGCGAAACCGAGCTCTCCGAGCAGCATTTCCGCAAGGCGTTGTCCTCGCGGCCAGGCGATGCGCGTATCCTGAACAACTACGGCGGCTTCCTTTACGAGCGCAAGCGCTACAAGGATGCCTACGATAAATTCCAGGAGGCCGCTGCCGACAGCCTTTACCCGGAGCGCTCCAGGGTATTTGAGAACCTTGGGATGACCGCGTTGATGCTGGGCAACAAGGATGAAGCAAAGCAGCTGCTGGACAAGGCGCTGCGCCTGAATCGCCAGCAGCCCCGGGCACTGCTTGAAATGGCCGAGCTGTCATACGAAGCGCAGCAATATGTCCCGGCGCGCGATTACTATGAGCGCTTCAGCCAGCTGAGCGAGCAGAATGCCCGTAGCCTGCTGCTAGGTACGCGCCTGGCGAAGCTGTTCGATGACAAGAACCGGGCCGCCAGTTATGGCCTGCAACTGAAAAGACTCTATCCCGGCACGCCGGAATATCAGCAATACCTGTCGGAGCAATGATGAAAGCGGCGCATCCCGAAGTTGTAGCAGCGGCTCGCACGAATCCCGGCGAAACCCTGCGCCAGGCCCGCGAAAGCAGAAGCTGGTCGTTGCAGGAAGTCGCGGCGCGGCTGAACCTGACCACCACCTCCCTGGCCAATCTGGAGTCCGGTGCCTTCGAACGGCTACCCGGCCATACTTTCGCGCGTGGCTACATTCGGGCCTACGCCAAACTATTAGGCATGGACCAGACCCCGCTGGTTGAAGCATTCGACCATTTCACGGGTACCAACGCTCAGGGTTCGGCCGTGCATGGCCTGGGCCGTATCGAGGAACCGGTGCGGTTGTCCCACAACATCCTTCGCATTGTCAGCCTGTTGCTGCTGGTGCTGGTCATCGGCGGCGGTTTCCTTTGGTGGCAGGACCAGAACGCCTCGCGCGGCCGTGATCAGGCGGGTACCGCCATGGAGCACGTCGAAGTCGAAAGCGCTGACGGCACCACCCAGATCCACCCGATCGACGAGCCGGAAGATCAGGCGTTGGTCGATAGCCAGGCCGCGCCTACGCCAGGTGCCGATACCGCCGCGTCAGGTTCCCCACAGGGGTCGGCTGCGGCCACTGCCCCAAGCGAACCCGCGGTTACAGCACCTTCAACGACCGTGACCACGCCAGCCGCTCCCACCGCGCCGGCTGCTACAGCACCGCATACGCCAGCGCCAGCCGCTACGCCCGCCGCGCCGGCCATTGCGCAGCCGGCAGTGCCTGCCAGCGAGGCTGCGGCGGCGGTTGCCGGAGCAGGCCAGGTGCAGATCCAGTTCGTCGCCGACTGCTGGACCCAGGTCACGGACGCTACAGGCAAGGTGCTGGTCAGCGCACTCAAGCGCAAAGGTGACAGCCTGGACGTCAGCGGCAAGCCACCCTTTCAAGTACGCCTGGGCTTCGCCCGTGGCGCGCAGGTCACGTATAACGGCGCGGCCGTCAATGTGGCACCGTTCACCTCGGGCGAGACCGCTCGCCTGAAACTGGGGCAATAACTGTCATGCACGGCGAATCTCCGATCAAACGTCGCGAATCACGGAAAATCTGGGTGGGGTCCGTCCCGGTGGGTGGCGATGCCCCTATCGCGGTGCAAAGCATGACCAACACTGACACCCTGGACGTGTTGTCCACCGTTGCCCAGATAGCCCGGCTTGAAGAGGCCGGTGCCGACATCGTGCGGGTGTCCGTGCCGGACATGGACGCCGCCGAGGCGTTCGGCAAGATCAAGCAACTGGTGAACGTGCCGCTGGTCGCCGACATTCATTTCGACTACCGCATTGCGCTGCGCGTGGCTGAATTGGGCGTGGATTGCCTGCGCATCAACCCGGGCAACATCGGCCGGGAAGACCGGGTCCGGGCCGTGGTCGATGCGGCCCGGGACCGTGGCATTCCGATCCGGATCGGCGTGAATGCCGGCTCGCTCGAGAAAGACCTGCAAAAGAAATACGGCGAGCCTACGCCTGAAGCGCTCGTGGAGTCGGCGCTGCGGCACGTGGAGCACCTCGACCGGCTGGACTTCCAGGACTTCAAGGTGAGCGTGAAGGCTTCCGACGTGTTCATGGCCGTTGCTGCCTACCGCCAGCTGGCCGGTCAGATCATCCAGCCCTTGCACCTGGGCATCACCGAGGCGGGCGGCCTGCGCTCCGGCACGGTCAAATCCTCTGTGGGCCTGGGAATGTTGCTGGCCGATGGCATCGGCGACACTATCCGCATCTCGCTGGCCGCCGATCCGGTCGAAGAGGTGAAGGTAGGCTTCGATATCCTGAAATCCCTGCGCCTGCGTTCACGTGGCATCAATTTCATCGCATGCCCTAGCTGCTCGCGGCAGAATTTCGACGTGGTGAAAACCATGAACGAGCTGGAAGGGCGCCTTGAAGACCTGCTGGTGCCGTTGGACGTTGCGGTGATCGGCTGCGTGGTCAACGGGCCCGGCGAGGCCAAGGAGGCCCATGTGGGGCTCACCGGCGGCACGCCAAACCTCGTTTACATCGACGGCAAGCCGGCCCAGAAGCTCACCAATGACAACCTGGTGGAACAGCTCGAGCGGCTGATTCGCCAGAAGGCGGCAGAAAAGGTCGAAGCTGACGCGGCATTGATTGCCCGCGGCTGACGCTCCAGGCGCCTGATAACTGATTCGTTAAGGACACCCCGTGACAAAAGCTCTGCAAGCCATCCGTGGCATGAACGACATCCTGCCCGAGCAGACTCCGCTGTGGCGTTACTTCGAAGGCACCGTGGCCGGCTTGCTGGACAGCTATGGCTATCGCCAGATCCGCATGCCTATCGTCGAGTTCACCGAGTTGTTCAAGCGCTCGATCGGCGAAGTCACCGACATCGTGGAAAAAGAGATGTACACCTTCGAGGACCGCAACGGTGATTCACTCACCCTGCGCCCCGAAGGTACCGCAGCCTGCGTGCGTGCGGTGCTGGAGCACGGCATCACCGGTGGTGGCCAGCCCCAGAAGCTCTGGTACATAGGCCCCATGTTCCGCCATGAGCGCCCACAGAAAGGCCGCTATCGCCAGTTCCACCAGATCGGCGTGGAAGTGTTCAACCTGGCCGGGCCGGATATCGACGCAGAATTGATCGCGCTTACCTGGCGCCTCTGGGGTGCCCTGGGCATTCGTGATGCAGTGACCCTGGAGCTCAACAGCCTGGGCACCAGCGAAGCCCGCGCCCGCTATCGCGACGCGCTGGTGGCATTTCTTTCCGAACGGCTGGAGCAGCTGGACGAAGACAGCCAGCGTCGCCTGCAGACCAACCCGCTGCGTATCCTGGACAGTAAATCGCCAGAAACCCAGGCGCTGCTGGTCGATGCGCCGAAGCTGGCCGATTACCTGGACGAAGAGTCCAAGGTGCATTTCGACGGCCTGAAGGCCCGGCTGGACGCGGCGGGCATTCCGTACGTCATCAATCCAAAGCTGGTTCGTGGCCTGGATTACTACTCCAAGACGGTATTCGAGTGGGTGACCGACAAGCTCGGCGCCCAGGGCACCGTCTGCGCGGGTGGCCGTTACGACGGGCTGGTGGAGCAGATGGGCGGCAAGCCTACGCCAGGCGTTGGGTTTGCGATGGGCATCGAGCGGCTTATCCTGCTGCTCGAAACCCTGGAGCAGGTCCCTGAATCCATTGCTCGCCAGGTAGACGTCTACCTGTGCGCGATCGGCGATGCAGCCGAGCTGGCCGCGCTCACCCTCTCCGAGCGGTTGCGCGATGGCTCCCCTGCATTACGGCTGCAGGTGAATTCGGGCGGCGGCAGTTTCAAAAATCAGTTCAAGAAAGCCGACCGAAGCGGGGCGTTGTTCGCCCTCGTGCTGGGGGAGGACGAGCTGGCCCGTGAGGTGGTAGGGTTCAAACCTTTGCGCGGGCAGGGCGAACAACAGGAAATCGCCTGGGACGCGCTGGCCGATCATCTCGCCAGTGCCTTGCAGGCCTGATCAACCGCCCACCAGGGCAAGACGTTTATAAAACACAGGAGTATCGGGGTGTCGGGTAGCGATGATGAACAGCTCGTCCAGTTCAAGGACTGGTGGCAGCGCAACGGCAAGCCCTTGGTCACCGGCGGCCTGCTCGCGCTGATTGTGGTCTTTGGCTGGCAGGGTTGGCAGAAGTATCAAGGCAACCAGGCTCAGGGGGCGTCCAGCTTGTACCAGCAATTGCTGGAGACGGCGCTCACGCCTTCGGGCAAGCCGGAGCAGGCGAAGGTGGACTACCTCGTTGGCGAGCTGGAAAAGAACTACGCCGGCACGGCCTATGCTCAATACGGCAAGCTGTTCCAGGCCAAGGTCAATGTGGACGCAGGCCGTCCCGACGCCGCGGCAGGCCAGCTGCAAACCGTGATCGACAAGCCAGCCAACCCGACCCTGGGCGAAGTGGCGCGCGAGCGCCTGGCACAGGTGCTGGCGGCACAAGGCAAGGCCGAGGATGCCCTCAAGCTGCTCGACGGCCAGGCTGACAAGGCGTTCGTTGCCAGCCGCGAAGAGCTGCGTGGCGACCTGCTGGTGAAACTGGGCCGGGCCGGCGATGCCGCCGCTGCCTATCGCAAGGCCAAGGACGCCCTGGCCGACGACGCCGCTGTAGGCGACCTCCAACTCAAGCTCGACGACCTGGCCAAAGGGGATGCGTGACGTGATTCGATGGAAACATGCGGTATTGCTGACGCTGGCCGTTGCGGTCGTTGGTTGCAGCAGCAACAGCAACAAGGAACTGCCCCCGGCGGAACTGACCGACTTCAAGGAAGAGGTTACGCTGAGCAAGGTCTGGAGCGAGTCCATCGGTGATGGCCAGGGCAAGACCTACAACATGCTGGTACCTGCCGTGGAGAACAACACCCTCTACGCAGCAGATACCACCGGCCTGGTGATGGCGCTGGACCGCATGAACGGCGACGTCCAGTGGAAAAAAGACATGGAAATGCCTATCTCCGGCGCCGTAGGCGTGGGCAGTGGCATGGTCATGTTCGGTACCCTGCGCGGCGACGTGGTGGCACTGGATGCCGCCAACGGTGAAGAGCGCTGGCGCGCCCACGTAAAAGCCGAGGTGCTGGCCCCGCCGGCGACCAATGGTGACGTGGTAGTGGTGCAAACCCAGGACGACCGCCTGGTCGGGCTGGACGCCAGCAATGGCAACCAGTTGTGGATCTACGACAGCACCCCGGCGGTGCTGACGCTGCGTGGTACCAGCGCTCCGCTGGTGACCAACCAGTTGGCCGTGGCTGGCTTGTCCACTGGCAAGGTTGTAGCGCTGGACATCCGTAACGGTACGCCGGTATGGGAAACCCGCGTAGCAATCCCGCAGGGCCGTTCCGAGCTGGATCGGGTAGTGGATATCGACGGCGGCCTGCTGCTGTCGGGCGGCACGCTGTACGTATCGACCTATCAGGGCCGCATGGCGGGCCTGGAGCTGGAAAGCGGCCGTGTGCTTTGGCAGCGTGACGCGTCCAGCTATGCCGGCGTGGCGCAAGGCTTTGGCAGCGTGTATGTCGCCGAGGCCACCGGTACGGTCGAAGGCGTGGATGAGCGCTCTACCACCGCATTGTGGAGCAACGATTCGCTGGCCCGTCGTCAACTGACCGCGCCGGAAGTGTTCTCCAGCTACATCGCCGTTGGTGACATGGAAGGTTACCTGCACCTGCTGAGCCAGGTGGATGGCCGCTTCGTTGGCCGCACCAAGATCGACGGTGACGGCCTGCGTGCGCGGCCGCTGGTGGTAGGCGACATGCTGTATGTGTACGCCAACAGCGGCAAGCTCGAGGCGCTGACCATCAAGTAATGCTTGCTATGCTTGGGGCTGAACGCCCCGGGCGCGCGGGGCGATCCCGCATTCGTTAATGGCCGCTGCCCCCGCAGCGGCCTTTGCCTTTCTGAAATTCCGAAGTGGAGAGCCGCATGGTTCCCGTAATCGCCCTGGTGGGCCGCCCCAATGTGGGCAAATCCACCATGTTCAACCGCCTGACCAAGAGCCGCGACGCTATCGTCGGCGACTTGTCCGGCCTCACTCGCGACCGCCAATACGGCGAGGCGGTCTGGCAAGGCCGCTCCTACATCGTCATCGACACCGGTGGGATCACCGGGGACGAGGCGGGCATGGACGAAAAGATGGCCGAGCAATCGTTGCTTGCCATCGAAGAAGCCGACCTGGTGCTGTTCATGGTGGACGCGCGCGCGGGTTTCACCGCCGCCGACCAGATGATCGCCGAGCACCTGCGCAAGCGGAACAAGCGCTCGCTGCTGGTTGCCAACAAGGTCGACAATATCGACCCTGAAATGGCCCGCGCCGAGTTCGCCCCGCTGGGCATGGGCAACGCCATTCCGGTGGCCGCGTCCCAAGGCCGTGGCATGAACAGCCTGTTGGAAACTGCCCTCGGTGAGTACCCCCGCGACCCTTCGGAAGAAGAGGAATTCGGTGAAGTCGCCGAAGGCGAGGAACCCGTCCGCGTTCCCGGCCCGAGCGAAAAAGACGGCGTAAAAATCGCTATCATCGGCCGGCCCAACGTGGGCAAGTCGACCCTGGTGAACCGCATGCTCGGCGAAGAGCGCGTGATCACCTACGACGAGCCGGGTACCACGCGCGACAGTATCTACATTCCGTTCGAACGCGATGGCGACAAGTACACCCTCATCGACACTGCGGGTGTGCGCAAACGCGGCAAGATCCACGAGGAAGTTGAAAAGTTCTCGGTGGTGAAAACCTTGCAGGCCATCAAGGACGCCAACGTGGTGATCTTCGTGATGGACGCACGCGAAGGTGTGGTGGATCACGACCTGAACCTGCTCGGCTTTGCGCTGGAAACCGGCCGTGCCATCGTGATCGCCCTGAACAAGTGGGACGGCATGGAGCCAGGCGAGCGCGAATACGTGAAGACCGAGCTGCAACGCCGGTTGTTCTTCGTGGACTTCGCCGACATCCACTTCATCTCGGCCCTGCACGGCACCGGCGTCGGCCACCTGTACGGCTCGGTGCAGGCTGCCTTCAAGTCGGCCATCACCCGCTGGCCCACCAGCCGCCTCACGCAAATCCTCGAAGACGCGATCAGCGACCACCAGCCGCCGATGGTCAACGGCCGCCGGATCAAGCTGCGTTACGCTCACCTGGGCGGTGCCAACCCGCCGCTGATCGTGATTCACGGCAACCAGGTGGAGAAGGTCCCGCGTTCGTACACCCGCTTCCTCGAAAACACCTACCGCCGTGTGCTGAAGCTGGTAGGTACGCCTATTCGTATCGAATACAAGGGCGGCGAGAACCCGTACGAAGGCAAGAAAAACACCCTCACCGATCGCCAGGTCAACAAGAAGCGCCGGTTGATGTCGCACCATAAGAAGGCCGAAAAGAAGCGCAAGGACAAGCGTTAACCTAAAGGTGCCTGGCGCCCGCTGATCGGCTATCCTGCGCCTTCGCCCGGCTTACCGGGCGCAGGCCAGCAGGGGACCCGCATGATCGCCAGTAAACTGCCGAATGTCGGCACCACCATCTTCACCACCATGTCGCAGCTCGCCGCTGAAACGGGCGCGCTGAACCTGAGCCAGGGCTTTCCGGATTTCGACGGCCCGCTGGCACTGCGCCAAGCCGTTGCCCGCCATGTGATGGACGGGCACAACCAATATTCCCCCATGACTGGCCTGCCAGCCTTGCGTGAGCAGGTAGCCGCCAAGATCGAGCGCTGCTATGGCGCAAACGTTAACCCTGACCTGGAAGTGACCATCACCCCCGGCGCCACCGAAGCCATCTTCTGTGCGGTGCAGGCCATCGTTCGGCCCGGCGACGAAGTGATCGTGTTCGATCCCGTCTACGACAGCTACGAGCCCTCGGTGGAGTTGGCTGGCGGCCGCTGCGTGCATGTGCAGCTAAGCCCCGGCACCTTCACTATCGACTGGGAACGGCTGACTGCGGCGCTCAGCCCACGCACACGCCTGATCATGCTGAACAGCCCGCATAACCCGAGCGGGGCGCTGATCAGCCAGCGTGATCTGGACCGGCTGGCAGTGCTGGTAGAACAGCGCGGGTTGTATGTGATCAGCGATGAAGTGTATGAACACCTGGTGTACGACGGTGTGAAACACGCCAGTGTATTGGCCCATCCCGGACTGTACCCAAGGGCCTTCGTGGTGAGCTCCTTCGGCAAGACCTATCACGTCACCGGCTGGAAAACCGGTTATGTGGTCGCGCCGCCTGCGTTGAGCGCGGAGCTGCGCAAGATCCACCAATACGTGAACTTCTGTGGGGTTACGCCGCTGCAATGGGGCTTGGCCGACTACATGGGCGCGCACCCGGGGCATGTGGACGAACTGCCCGGTTTCTATCAGGCCAAGCGCGACCTGTTCTGCGACTTGCTCGATCGCTCGCGCTTCAGCTTCACTCGCACGCCGGGCACCTATTTTCAGGTAGTTGACTACAGCGCGATTCGCCCGGACCTCAACGACGTCGAGATGTCGCTCTGGCTTACGCGGGAGCACGGCGTAGCCACCATACCGATTTCCGTGTTCTATCAAGCGCCGGTGGAAGGCCAGCGGTTGGTGCGCCTATGCTTTGCGAAACGGGAAGACACCCTGCGAGCGGCGGCGGAGAAACTATGCGCGATCTGAATGAACTGCCGGACCTGAAGCTGGCATTGGTGCAGAGCGATCTGGCCTGGCACGACCGCTCCGCTAACCTGAGCCGTTTTGGCGAGCTGCTGGAGCAGGCGCGGGGCGCGGACCTTATTGTGCTTCCGGAGATGTTCACCACCGGGTTTTCGATGGATTCGGCCAGCCTGGCCGAGCCGGAACAAGGCCCTGCCAGCGAGTGGCTGTTGCAGCAGGCAGCAAGCCTGGATGCGGTAGTAACGGGTACTGTGATCGTGCAAGCCGCGGACGGTAGCTATCGCAACCGCCTGTTGTGGGCCAGGCCAGACGGCACGCTGCTTCACTACGACAAGCGGCACCTGTTCCGCATGGCCGGCGAGCATGAGCACTACACGGCCGGCGAGCGCCAGGTGCGGCTGGAACTCAAGGGCTGGCGAGTTCGGCCGCTGATCTGCTACGACCTGCGCTTTCCGGTATGGAGCCGCGATGCCGAGAATACCGACCTGTTGCTCTACACTGCCAACTGGCCCGGCGCGCGGCGGCACCATTGGAACCGCTTGCTTCCAGCCCGGGCGATTGAAAACCTTTGCTACGTTGCCGCGGTGAACCGCGTAGGCACCGATGGCAAGGGCTATGCGTATACCGGCGACAGCCAGGTGCTGGATTTTCAGGGCGAAACGCTGCTCAACGCAGGCGATGCCGAAGGTGTTTTCCATGTGAGCCTGAGCAGCGCCGGGCTGGCTGCGTACCGCACCCGCTTCCCTGCGCACCTGGATGCCGACCGGTTCGAGGTTTCGTAGCTGGCAGCAGTCAGCGAACCGGGCATAAAAAAAGCCGACCCCAAGGTCGGCTTTTTCACATCTGTAACTTTACGCCGCTTGCGCTGCGCGCTGGCTGAGGGAGCGGTTCAGCGCACTGAACAATGCCTTGAAGCTGGCGGTGGTGATGTTTTCGTCGATACCGATGCCGTGCACCGGACGTTCGCCGGCCACCCGCAGTTCGATGTAGGCCGCCGCCTTGGCGTTGGTACCCGAGCTGATCGCGTGTTCGTTGTAGTCCATGATCTCCACATTGATTGGCAGGGAGGTGACCAGCGCTTCCAGTGCGCCGTTGCCTTTGCCTTTCCAGTGAAGGGTTTCGCCGTCGCTGCTGATTTCCACATACACCTGGCTGTTGCCGTTTTCTTCGGTCAGGCGATGGCTTACCAGTGCGTAGGGCAGGTTGGCTTGCAGGTACTCTTTCTGCAGCAGCTTGTAGATCTGCTCGGCCGTCATCTCCAGCCCCAGGCGGTCGGTTTCACCCTGCACCACCTGGCTGAACTCGATCTGCATGCGGCGGGGCAGGCTGATGCCGTATTCCTGCTCCAGCAGGTAGGTAATGCCACCCTTGCCGGACTGGCTGTTGACCCGAATCACCGCCTCGTAGCTACGCCCGATATCAGCGGGGTCAATCGGCAGGTAGGGTACTTCCCACAGGGTGCCTTCCTTCTGCTGGGTAAAGCCCTTGCGGATAGCATCCTGGTGAGAGCCGGAAAACGCGGTATGGACCAGATCACCCACGTAGGGGTGGCGTGGATGTACAGGCAACTGGTTGCACTCTTCGACCACCTTGCGCACGCCGTCGATGTCCGAGAAGTCAAGCTGCGGGTTGATGCCCTGGGTGTACAGGTTCAGGCCCAGCGTCACCAGGTCCACGTTACCGGTACGCTCGCCATTACCGAACAGGCAACCTTCCACCCGATCGGCACCCGCCATCAGGCCCAGCTCCGTAGCTGCCACGCCAGTGCCGCGATCGTTGTGGGTGTGCAGGCTGATCAGCACGCTGTCCCGACGGTTCACGTTACGGCAGAACCATTCGATCTGGTCCGCATACACGTTGGGCGTGGACACTTCTACAGTCGCAGGCAGGTTGAGGATGATCTTGTGCTCCGGCGTCGGGTTCCATACCTCGATCACCGCATCACACACTTCCTTGGCGAACTCCAGCTCGGTGGCGCTGAACGTTTCCGGCGAGTACTGGAACGTCCATTGGGTTTCTGGTTGCTGCGCGGCGTACTTCACGAACAGCTTGGCCGCGTTGACCGCGATCTCTTTCACGCCTGCCTTGTCCTGGTTGAACACGATCCGGCGGAACGAAGGGCACGTTGCGTTATAGAGGTGGACGATGGCCTTTTTCGCGCCGCGCAGGGATTCGAATGTGCGGGCGATCAAGTCTTCGCGCGCTTGGGTCAACACCTGGATGGTGGTGTCTTCGGGCACGTGGCCGTCTTCGATCAGCGTGCGGATGAAGTCGAAATCGGTTTGTGAGGCAGAGGGGAAGGCGGCTTCGATTTCCTTCACGCCAACCTTGACCAGGGTTTTCCAGAACCGCAGCTTTTTCTCGGCATCCATCGGCTCGATCAACGACTGGTTGCCGTCACGCAGGTCCGAACTGCACCAGATAGGCGCTTCGGTGATGGCCTTGGACGGCCAGGTGCGGTTGGGCAGGTCTATGGTCGGGAATGCGCGGTATTTGCTGGACGGGTCTTTGAGCATGGTCATGATCGTTTTCCTTGGTCGGCCCACCTGAGGGCTGCCTGAATGCTTAAGGTATGAAGCGCGCCTGGCGACAAGATTCAGCCCGGTAGTCGGTAACTGACCAGATTCAGGCTCAGGTGCTGGCGGAGCAGAATGTGCGTGCTTGAGTTGTTCATGACTCAAACCCTAACCAGTGCAGAGAAAGATCGCAAGTGAGCAGAAAAAATTAGTATAAAAAACCAAATAGCCTCGAGGTTCAGGCAGAAAACAATGATAAGCATCCATGAGCGATCAAAAATTGCGCGCACTTTAAGGGTGCGAAATACTCGCCTGATAGCTGCTCCGGCTTAGTGCGCTCCAATAAATATCGCCGGGTCTACCCGCGCGTCGTTCAGGCTCACATTCCAGTGCATGTGTGGGCCCGTGGCGCGCCCGGTGCTGCCAACCCGGCCTACCACGGCACCGCGAGGCAAGGCCTGGCCCACGCTCACATCCACCTTGGACATATGGCAGAACATGCTGATAAACCCTTGGCCATGGTCCACAAACACCGTTTTGCCGTTGAAAAAGTAGTCGCCCACCAGAATTACCCTGCCAGCGGCGGGGGTCTTGATCGGCGTGCCGGCGGGGACGGCGAAATCCAGCCCGGCGTGAGGGTTGCGCTCCTCGCCATTGAAGAACCGCCGCACGCCGAAGCGGCTCGATAGCGGGCCATTCACTGGCTTGTCCAGCAACAGGTTGCTCGGCGTACCAGAGGTGAAGCTGGCATAGGCGCGGTTCTGTTCTGCCAACTCTTTATTGATGCGGGTAAGGTCTTGGGGGTCAGGGTTCACCTGCCGCTTGTTCTTCAGCGTGATTCGCTGCTCGGGGTAGGCCTTGGCCGTGACGTTGAACGTCACATTGCGAGTACCGCCCCCTTGTCGCACCTGCAATGCCTGTGGGGCGGGCGGTGTCTTCAACGAGATCCCGGCCACGGCGCGCCAGATGCCTTGCTCATTCACCACCATCACTGGCTTGCCCTCCAGAAATACCTGTGGCGCGGCTGGGGCGGCGCCAAGGTCCACCACGGCCACGCCGCCGGGCACGGGCCGGTTCAACTGGCGGGTAAGGTAGCTGTCGGCCCAGGCGGGCAGGGTGGCTGCGGCGAGCAAGGCCGCGCAGAGCAATCGGTACATGATCAATCCAACAACGAAAGGGTCACAGGGGCTACATGGTTGTCTTCAACCCGTACGCTGAGCTTGCCTTCACCCAGCCGCGCGGTCAGGCGCTGGCCGGGTGCGGCTTGCTCGGCGCGGCGGATAGCGTGGCCACGGTCGTCGAGCAGGATGCTATAGCCGCGGCCAAGGGTCGCCAACGGGCTGACAATATTCAACGCCTGGGCCTGGGTCTGCAGGCGCAGCCGCTCCGCACGCAGGCGCTCTTGCATTACCCGGGGAAGCCGCGCGCGCAGCTGTTCCAGCCGTTGTTGCAGCAACGCCAGCGCGCGCCCCGGATGCTGTGCGGCCAGGCGCGCATCCAGATGCATCAGCCGCTGCTGGCGGTGCGCCAAGGCGGTGTTGAATGCCCGCCGCAAGCGCATGTCCAGGTCGTCCAGCCGTTGTGCCTGCTGACGAACCTTTTCGCCAGGGTGGCGCAACCGGCGGCTCAGCCCTTCGAGGCGCAACCTGTCGTGCGCCAGGCGATGCTGCATGCGCAACAACAGGCGGCGCTGCAAACCGGCCAGCTGGCGTTGCAGGTCGTTGCTGTCGGGGGCCAGTAACTCGGCGGCTGCGGTGGGGGTGGGGGCGCGCACGTCGGCAACGAAGTCACTGATCGACACGTCCGTTTCATGGCCGATCGCGCTGACCACCGGCGTCACGCAGGCATCGACCGCACGGGCTACGGCTTCTTCGTTGAAGCACCACAGGTCTTCGAGCGAGCCGCCGCCACGGGCGAGGATGATTGCATCGAAGCCATGGCGGTCCGCCAGGCCCAGGGCCCGGACGATTTGCCCGATGGCCTCGCGCCCTTGAACCGCCGTGGGAATGACCGTGAGCTGCACTTGGGGCGCACGCCGGCGGAACACGCTGATGATGTCGCGTATCACCGCGCCACCAGGGGAGGTGACGATACCGATGCGCCGAGGATGGGCCGGCAGGCTTTGCTTGCGCTCGGCACTGAACAACCCCTCGGCGCTGAGTTTTTCTTTCAGCGACTCGAAGGCCAGGCGCAGGGCGCCATCTCCGGCGGGCTCGACGGTATCGAGGATGAGCTGATAGTCCCCGCGCCCTTCGAACAGCGACACCTTGCCGCGAACCTTTACCGCAAGCCCGTCCCTCAATGCCTGGCGCACCCGGGCGGCATTCTGCCTGAAGAGGGCGCAGCGCACCTGGGCGCCGGCGTCCTTGAGGGTGAAATAAAGGTGCCCGGAGGCAGGGCGCGCGAGGTTGGAAATCTCGCCTTCTACCCACACGCTGCTGAACACGTCCTCAAGCAGCACGCGGGCGCGGCCGTTGAGCTGGGAAACCGTGAGGACCTGGCGATCCAGGCCGAGCCTGGCAAAGGGATCGTTATTCATGCCTGGATAATAAAGCCAAGCTTGGCGGCTGTCGCGGCTGCTGGTGGTAGAATCGTTCACCGTTCCGTCGTTGTATGGCTAGCACATGGCTTCGCAAAGCATTCTGGTTCCCCAACTCTCCACCGTCCCCGGCAATGAAGGCGCCGCCAGCCTGATGCTGCGCTGGCTCGTTCACAAGAATGTCGTGGATGGCCAGCCCACCACCTGCTGCCGGGGCGGCAATGGCATGGGCTACGCCATTGCGGACGGCGCCCGTCGGGTGGTGCGCCATCCGGAGCGCCTGCCGTTCGGCGAAAAGATCAACGGCCTGCGTATCGTCACCAAGCGCTGCATCTATACGCCGCAGAAGGGCTTTCTCGAAGAAGCGGGTTGCCCCAAATGCCGTCGGGAAGTAGGCGAGCCCCTCTTCGAAAGCCTGGACGAGTGGTATCCCGGCCTCACGGACAATTTCACCTGCCCGCTGTGCGGCTTCGAAGACGACATCAATGGTTTCCTGTTCCTGCAGCCTTGCGGCTTCTCCAACCTGGGCTTCATTTTCGAAGGTTGGAGCGAGGCCGGCTTCACTGACGCCTTCGTGAAGGGCTTCGCCGAGCGGCTGGATTGGCCGGTACGGCTGGTGGATGTGCAACTCTGAAGCACGCGCGCATTGAGCCTTGGGGCATGTACAGGTATAATGGCGCGCTTCCATTTTTCCCGCCCGGGAGCCCCCGCGATGCTGCGTATCAGCCAAGAAGCCCTGACTTTCGATGACATTCTTTTGGTCCCCGGTTATTCCGAGGTCCTGCCGAACGAAGTCAGCCTCAAGACCCGTTTGACCCGTGGCATCGAACTGAACATTCCCCTGGTGTCCGCCGCCATGGACACCGTGACCGAAGCCCGCCTCGCCATCGCCATGGCCCAGGAAGGCGGCATCGGTATCATTCACAAGAACATGACTGTCGAGCAACAGGCCGCGGAAGTCCGCAAGGTCAAGAAGTTCGAAGCAGGCGTGGTCAAGGACCCGATCACCATCGAGGCCGGCGCCACTGTTCGTGACCTGTTCGAGCTCACTCGCCAGCACAATATCTCCGGCGTGCCGGTGCTGCACGATGGTGACCTGGTCGGCATCGTCACTTCCCGCGACGTACGTTTCGAAAACCGCCTGGACATCCCTGTCCGCGAGGTGATGACCCCGCGTGATCGCCTGGTGACCGTGCGCGAAGGCGCCACCAAGGAAGAAGTTCGCCAACTGCTGCACAAGCACCGGCTGGAGAAGGTCCTGATCGTGGACGCAGACTTCCAGCTCAAGGGCATGATGACCGTAAAGGACATCGAAAAGGCCAAGGCCTACCCGCTGGCGAGCAAGGACGACCAGGGTCGCCTGCGTGTCGGCGCTGCGGTGGGTACCGGCAAGGACACCGGCGAGCGCGTTACCGCGCTGGTCGCCGCTGGCGTGGACGTAGTGGTGGTAGACACCGCCCACGGCCACTCCAAGGGCGTGATCGACCGCGTGCGTTGGGTCAAGCAGAATTTCCCGCAAGTGCAGGTGATCGGCGGCAACATTGCCACCGGCGCGGCCGCGCTGGCATTGGTTGAAGCTGGCGCCGATGGCGTGAAAGTCGGTATCGGCCCAGGCTCGATCTGCACCACCCGTATCGTGGCTGGCGTGGGCGTTCCGCAAATCAGCGCAGTGGCCAACGTTGCCGAAGCATTGAAAAACACTGACGTTCCATTGATCGCCGACGGCGGCATCCGCTTCTCCGGGGACCTGTCCAAGGCCGTGGTCGCCGGCGCCTATTGCGTGATGATGGGCTCCATGTTCGCCGGTACCGAAGAGGCTCCGGGCGAAATCGAACTGTTCCAGGGGCGTTCCTACAAGGCCTACCGTGGCATGGGTTCGCTGGGCGCCATGGCTCAGGCTCAGGGCTCCTCGGACCGTTACTTCCAGGATTCGTCCGCTGGTGCGGAAAAGCTGGTGCCGGAAGGTATCGAAGGCCGCGTGCCCTACAAAGGCGCCCTGTCTGCGATCATCCATCAGCTGATGGGCGGCCTGCGTTCGTCCATGGGCTACACCGGCAGCGCCAACATCCACGAAATGCGCACCCGTCCGGAATTCGTCCGCATCACCGGCGCCGGCATGGCTGAATCCCACGTCCACGACGTGCAGATCACCAAGGAAGCGCCTAACTACAGGGTCGGCTGAGGCCGGCTTGCGCCGACAGTTTCAAGCTACAAGCTTCAAGCGGCCAGCAGGTTGGCCAACCCCACCTGCCACGCCTCGAATCACTTGAGGCTTGCAGCTTGAAGCTTATTGCTAATCACCAACTTGCAGCTTGCAGCTTCAAGCTTGCCGCTGCCTTTCAGAGTCTCCCATGGCCCTCGATATTCATGCTCACCGCATTCTGATCCTCGATTTCGGTTCGCAGTACACCCAGCTGATCGCCCGCCGCGTGCGGGAAATCGGCGTGTACTGCGAGTTGCACCCTTTCGACATGGATGACGAAGCGATTCGCGAATTCGCTCCGCGCGGCATTATCCTGGCCGGTGGCCCGGAATCCGTGCACGAGGCCAACAGCCCGCGCGCGCCTCAGGCCGTATTCGACCTGAACGTGCCGCTGCTGGGCATCTGCTATGGCATGCAAACCATGGCCGAACAACTGGGCGGCCGGGTAGAAGGCTCCAACCTGCGTGAGTTCGGTTATGCCCGCGTGGACGTGGTTGGTAAAAGCCGCCTGCTCGACGGCATCGAAGACCATGTAGACGCCGACGGCGTGCTGGGCCTGGACGTGTGGATGAGCCACGGCGACAAGGTCACCGAAATTCCGTCCAACTTCCACGTGCTGGCCAGTACCCCCAGCTGCCCGATCGCTGGCATGGCCGACGATGCCCGTGGCTACTACGGCGTTCAATTCCACCCGGAAGTGACCCACACCAAGCAGGGCGGCCGCATGCTGTCCCGCTTCATACTGGATATCTGCGGCTGCGAAGCCTTGTGGACGCCGTCGCGCATCGCCGACGACGCCATCGAGCAGGTTCGCGCACAGGTCGGTGATGCCAATGTACTGCTGGGCCTTTCTGGCGGCGTGGATTCATCCGTGGTCGCAGCACTGCTGCACAAGGCTATCGGTGATCAGCTGACCTGTGTATTCGTCGACAACGGCCTGCTGCGCCTTCACGAAGGTGAGCAGGTAATGGCCATGTTCGCCGAGAACATGGGCGTGAAGGTTATCCGCGCCAATGCCGAAGACCAGTTCCTCGGCAACCTTGCGGGTGAGGCAGACCCGGAGAAGAAACGCAAGATCATCGGCCGCACCTTCATCGACGTGTTCGATGCCGAGGCCAGCAAGTTGCACAACATTCAGTTCCTCGCCCAAGGCACGATCTACCCGGACGTGATCGAGTCGGCTGGCGCCAAAAGCGGCAAGGCCCATGTGATCAAGTCCCACCACAACGTGGGTGGCCTGCCGGAGGAGATGAACCTCAAGCTGGTAGAGCCGCTGCGTGAGCTGTTCAAGGATGAAGTACGCCGCCTCGGCCTGGAATTGGGCCTGCCGTACGACATGGTCTACCGCCATCCCTTCCCGGGCCCTGGCCTGGGTGTGCGCATCCTCGGCGAAGTGAAGAAGGAATACGCCGACCTGCTGCGCCAGGCCGACCACATCTTCATCGAAGAACTGCGCAAGGCCGACTGGTACCACAAGGTCAGCCAGGCATTCGTGGTATTCCAGCCGGTCAAGTCTGTAGGCGTGGTCGGCGACGGCCGCCGTTACGCCTGGGTGGTGGCGCTGCGCGCTGTCGAAACCATCGACTTCATGACCGCGCGCTGGGCGCACCTGCCGTACGAACTGCTCGAAAAAGTCAGTGGCCGCATCATCAACGAGATCGAAGGCATCTCGCGTGTCACCTACGACGTCTCGAGCAAGCCGCCTGCGACGATCGAGTGGGAATGATCGGGCGTTCGGCAATAGCCGGCACCAACTAGCAGAGAATGCCCTGAAGCCCGCGCGATGCGGGCTTTTGGTTTTCTAAGGGGGGGGCACCGGTGCAAAGCGCTGCTCGTGCTCGCCGCTCCTGAATTGTTTGCTCGTGTTGCCATCAGTCTTCCCCATGGCCCGTATCGGTATAGGGACATCTTTCCAGACGATTCCTCCGTACGAGCCCTCCACCCACCGGTCACAATGCGGCGCTTAGCGGAAAATTGAAGCGTGTCGTGGACAACTGCACGGTGGCTTGTCTGCAAGATGACGGTAAGGAGTAACCATGGAATACATATTTACGTTCAAATACCAGCTCACCGTGGCAGACCAGGATCTCCATGCGGTTGTAGAGCGCCTGGGGGAAGCGGGCTGTGACGACGCGGTGGTAGGTATTGGCCAGCCTGGGAGGCTCGCACTGGAATTCACTCGCGAGGGGCCGACCGCCGCTGCCGCAATGCGCAGCGCGCTGGCCGACGTGCAACGTGCAGTACCCTCGGCAAGGCTGATTGAAGCGGCGCCGGATCTGGTAGGCCTGACGGACGTTGCGCAAATAGCCGGTGTGTCACGGCAGAACACCGATTGAATCGGGATCTGGGCGCTGCCCTTGGTACGCTGTCGGTGTAATACCCGCAAGTTCTTACCTCTCACTCAGCCCTTAAAATTCCTCCCATACCTGTGTATCGTATCGGCCCCTTCGCGGCTGGTCCGCGTTTGCCTATCCCGAGGTTCCCAAGCCATGTCCGTCACCCGTCGCCAATTCCTCACGGGCCTGTCCGGCCTGGCTGTCGTGGGGCTGGGAGTGGGTGGCGCCACGCGCTACTGGCTGGGCCGCAATGAAGCGCCCGGCGGGCACGATTACGAGTTGATCGCGGCGCCACTGGATGTCGAGCTGGTGCCAGGCCATCAAACCCCTGCATGGGCCTATGGCGGTGCGGCGCCGGGGTTGGAGCTGCGGGCGCGTCAGGGCGATTGGCTGCGGGTCAAGTTCACCAACCATCTGCCAGTGCCCACTACCGTCCACTGGCATGGCATACGCCTGCCGCTCGAGATGGACGGCGTGCCCTATGTCTCGCAGTTGCCCGTGCTGCCAGGGGAGTCCTTCGATTACCGCTTCCGAGTGCCGGATGCCGGCAGCTATTGGTACCACCCCCATGTCACCAGCAGCGAGCAGCTGGGGCGCGGGCTAGTGGGCCCGCTGATCGTTGAAGAGCGCGAGCCCACCGGTTTTGTGCATGAACGCATCCTTAGCCTGAAGAACTGGCATGTGGACGAGGAGGGCAGTTTCCTTCCCTTCAGCATCCCGCGGGAAGCCGCGCGTAACGGTACGTTGGGGCGGTTATCCACGATCAATGGCGAGCCCAACCCCACGCTGGACCTTCCCGCCGGCCAGATCGTGCGGGTGCGCCTGCTGAACCTAGACAATACGGCCACCTACCGGCTGAACCTGAAAGGGCAGGGCGAAGCCCGTATTTACGCATTGGACGGCAACCCCGTAACCCCACGGGCCATGGGCCCGGATTACTGGCTTGGGCCTGGCATGCGGATCTGTCTGGCGCTGCGCATGCCCGCCGCAGGTGAAGAGATTGCCCTACGCGATGGTCCGGTACGCCTGGGTACCTTGCGTGCGGTTCCGTCCGAAGGCAGCGCGACCAACTGGCCCGCGCCGTTGCCGCCCAACCCCATCGCCGAGCCCGACCTGGCCAATGCAGAGAAGCTCAACTTCAATTTCGAGTGGGTGGGCAGTACGGCGGAGGAAGGCGTGGATACCCCACCTAGCCTGTGGCAGATCAACGGCGTGGCCTGGGATATCAACGACAAAACCTGTGCCGACCGCCCGATTGCCAAACTGCAGCGGGGCAAGAGCTATATTTTCGAGCTCAAGAACATGACCCAGTACCAGCATCCGGTTCACCTGCATGGGATGAGCTTCAAGGTAATCGCCTCCAATCGGCGCAAGATCATTCCCTATTTCACCGATACCTTCCTGCTGGGCCGCAATGAGCGGGCGCAGGTGGCGCTGGTTGCGGATAATCCGGGCACCTGGATGTTCCATTGCCATGTGATCGACCATATGGAAACCGGCCTGATGGCAGCGATCGAGGTGGCCTGATGCGTCAACCCATGATCATCGATCGCAGCCGCGACCGCGATTTCATGCAGATGGCACTGGCCCTCGCCGAGCAGGGCGCGGTGCTGGGCGAGGTGCCGGTGGGCGCGGTGCTGGTGCAAGGCGGCGAAGTGATCGGGCGCGGCTTCAATTGCCCGATCAGTACCAGTGACCCCAGCGCCCACGCGGAGATGGTCGCGATCCGTGAAGCTGCCCAAGCGGTGAGCAACTACCGGCTACCGGGCGCAACGCTCTATGTCACGCTGGAGCCCTGCAGCATGTGCGCGGGTTTGATCGTCCATTCGCGGGTGGCCAGGGTGGTGTTCGGCGCGCTGGAGCCCAAGGCGGGGATTGCCCAAAGCCAGGGGCAGTTCTTTGCTCAGCCGTTCCTGAATCACCGGGTATTGATCGAAGGCGGGGTAATGGCCGAAGAGTGTGGGGCAGTACTGAGTGCGTTTTTCAAGCAGCGGCGCAGCGCAGGGCGACCCCCGCTGTAGGAAGCGGGCGGAGCTCGCGAATATATTTTCGTACCATTTCGCGAGCTTTGCCCGCTTCCTACGGGATTATTTTAGGAGCTCGCGAATAAGGGCTTTCACAAGGCAGGAATTTGCGAAAACTGTTACAGCGGCGGGGTAACTTGCGGCTGGGCCTGCGCTGGGCGGGTCTTGTCCACACCGGGCACGTGCAGGTTGTTGTCCGCGACCTGCCCGCCCTCAGTCTGGGGTTGGGTTACCCATGTGAGGATGTCGTAGTAGCGGCGGATGTTTGCCACGAAATGCACCGGCTCGCCGCCCCGGGCATAACCGTAACGGGTTTTGCTGTACCACTTCTTTTGTGACAGCCGTGGCAGCATTTTCTTCACGTCCAGCCACTTGTTCGGGTCCAGGCCCTCATCCACCGCCAGCTTGCGAGCGTCGTCCAGGTGCGCGGTGCCGATGTTGTAGGCGGCCAGGGCGAACCAGGTGCGGTCGGGTTCCTTGATGCTATCGTCGAGCTGGTCCTTGATCAGCGCAAAATACTTCGCCCCGCCATAAATGCTCTGGCGCGCGTCCAGCCGGTTGGATACGCCCATGGCCTGTGCCGTGCTTTGAGTCAGCATCATCAAGCCGCGCACGCCCGTTTTCGAGGTTACGGCGGACTGCCACATGGACTCCTGATAACCGATGGCCGCCATCAGCTTCCAATCCACCCGCTCTTGCTTGGCAGCAGCCTGGAAGTGCTTCTCGAATTTTGGCAGGCGCTCCTGCAAGTGCTGGGCGAAGGTATACGCGCCCACATAGCCCAGCACATCCACGTGGCCGTAATAACGGTCCTTGAGGCGCTGCAGAGTGCCGTTGCGGCGTACCTTGTCCAGGAACAGGTCGATCTCGTGCAGCAGGCTGTTATCAGTGCCAGGGGCGACGGCCCAACGCTGGTCGCGGGCATCGCCGAGGTCAAACGCCACGCGCACGTTGGGGAAGTACACCTGGTTCATCGCCACTTCGTTCGAATCCACCAGGGTGTAGTCGATCTGGCCCTCATCCACCATGCGCAACAGGTCGACCACTTCCACCGCGTCAGACTCTTCGTACTCGATGCCGGGGTTCTGCGCCTTGAGCTCGGCCAGTTGCTCGGCATGGGTGCTGCCCTTGAGCACAGTGATCTTCTTGCCGATCAGGTCCTTGGCATCGGTGGGCCGAGGCTGCCCGTTGCGGTAGATGATCTGCGGCGTGACCTCCAGGTACGGGTGGGAAAAGCGCGCCGTTTGCTGGCGGGCCGAACTGCTGACCAACCCGGCGGCAGCCAGTACCGGCCCGTTGGGCTGGCCCAGCCGGTTGAACAGGTCGTCGAGGTTGTCGGCGGTCTGGATCTCGAGCTTTACGCCCAGGTCGTCGGCGAAACGCTTCACCAGCTCGTATTCGAAGCCGGTATCGCCGTTGCGGTCCTGGAAATAGGTGGCGGGGCTGTTGCGGGTAATCACGCGCAGCACGCCATCCTCCTTGACTCGCTCCAGTGTGCTGGGTTTTTCCACACAGCCGCTGAGCATCAAGAAGAAACCGGTTGCAAGGAGCCACAGCGCATGGCGCAGGTGGGGAACAATCGAGGCGAACATGGGTGCAGTATACGCAAAGCGGCTTCGCGACCATATCTCGACAGTGTGACGGGGTTCTGCTAGGGCCTGAAATGGGCGGGGAAGGGCAACCGTCTGCCCACGAGCGCGCCGATACGGATGCCTGGCGCGCCGGTTTAGGCTAGAATGCACGACCCAATCTACACCCCTCTCGAGGCTGTCCCCACGATGTTGATCCTGCGCGGCGCTCCTGCCCTTTCTGCCTTCCGCCACGGTAAATTACTGGAGCAAGTAAGTCAGAAGGTCCCCGCTGTCACCGGCCTGTACGCTGAGTTCGCCCATTTCGCCGACCTCAAGGCCGACCTCGACACCGAACAGCTGCAAGTGTTGGATCGCTTGCTCAAGTACGGGCCCAGCGTCCCGGTGCAGGAGCCGGTGGGGCGCCTGTTCCTGGTGGTGCCACGTTTTGGCACCATTTCGCCATGGGCCAGCAAGGCCACCGACATCGCCCATAACTGCGGCCTGGCCAACGTGGACCGCCTCGAGCGCGGGATCGCCTACTACGTACAGGGCGAATTGACCGACGCCCAGGCGGCCGACATCGCCGCCGTGCTGCACGATCGCATGACCCAGCGCGTGCTGGATCGCCTCCAGGATGCCAGCGCGCTGTTCAGCCACGCGCAGCCCCGGCCGATGACCTCGGTGGACGTGCTCGGTGGTGGCCGCGCCGCCCTCGAGGCCGCCAACGTGAGCCTCGGCCTGGCCCTGGCCGAAGACGAGATCGACTACCTGATCACCAGCTTCCAAGGGCTGGCGCGCAACCCCAACGACATCGAACTGATGATGTTCGCTCAGGCCAACTCCGAGCACTGCCGCCACAAGATCTTCAACGCCAGTTGGGACATCGACGGCCAGGCTCAGGAAAAAAGCCTGTTCGGCATGATCAAGAACACCTACCAGATGCATGGTGAGGGTGTGCTTTCCGCTTACAAGGACAACGCCGCTGTCATCGTCGGCAACGAAGCGGGCCGCTTCTTCCCGAACCCGGAAACCGGCGAATACGCCGCAGTGCGCGAGCCCGTGCACATCCTGATGAAGGTCGAAACCCACAACCACCCCACGGCGATCGCGCCGTTCCCGGGCGCTTCCACCGGCTCGGGCGGGGAAATCCGTGACGAAGGCGCCACCGGCCGCGGCTCCAAGCCAAAGGCAGGCCTGAACGGCTTCACCGTTTCCAACCTGAACATTCCCGGTTTTGAGCAGCCTTGGGAAAAGCCCTACGGCAAGCCCGAGCGCATCGTGACCCCGCTGGACATCATGATCGAAGGCCCGCTGGGCGGCGCCGCGTTCAACAATGAATTCGGCCGCCCCGCGCTCACCGGCTACTTCCGTACCTTCGAGCAGGCAGTGAACAGCCCTCGTGGCGAAGAAGTGCGCGGCTACCACAAGCCCATCATGCTGGCCGGCGGCCTGGGCAACATCCGCGCCGAGCACGTGCAGAAGGGCGAGATCCCGGTCGGCGCCAAGCTGATCGTGCTGGGCGGCCCCGCCATGCTCATTGGCCTGGGCGGCGGTGCAGCCTCATCCATGGCCACCGGTGCCAGCTCCGCAGACCTGGATTTCGCCTCCGTGCAGCGCGAAAACCCGGAAATGGAGCGCCGTTGCCAGGAAGTCATCGACCGCTGCTGGCAGCTGGGCGACGCCAACCCGATCTGCTTCATCCATGACGTGGGTGCGGGCGGCCTGTCCAACGCCTTCCCGGAACTGGTGAACGACGGCGGCCGCGGCGGGCGCTTCGAGCTGCGCAATGTGCCCAACGACGAGCCGGGCATGGCCCCGCACGAAATCTGGAGCAACGAATCCCAGGAGCGCTACGTAATGGCGGTGGCGGCGGAAGACTTCCCGCGCTTCCAGGCCATTTGCGAGCGCGAGCGTTGCCCGTTCGCGGTAGTTGGCGAAGCCACTGCCGAGCCGCACCTTACCGTTACCGACAGCCACTTCGGTAACAGCCCGGTAGACATGCCGCTGGAAGTGCTGCTGGGCAAGCCGCCGCGCATGCACCGTACCGTGGCCCGCGAAGCCGAGCAGGGCGATGACTTCGACCCGGCCAGCCTGGACCTCACCGATTCGATCACCCGCGTGCTGCGTCACCCGGCCGTGGCCAGCAAAAGCTTCCTGATCACCATCGGCGACCGCACCATCACAGGCCTCGTGGCCCGTGACCAGATGGTCGGCCCATGGCAGGTGCCGGTGGCGGACTGCGCAGTGACCGCTACCAGCTTCGACGTCCACACCGGCGAGGCGATGGCGCTGGGCGAGCGCACGCCGCTGGCACTGCTAGACGCCCCGGCATCGGGCCGCATGGCGATCGGTGAAACCCTCACCAACCTGGCGGCGTCCGCGATCGGCAAGCTGTCGGACGTGAAACTCTCCGCCAACTGGATGGCCGCCGCCGGCCACCCGGGCGAAGATGCCCGCCTGTACGACACCGTCAAGGCCGTGGGCATGGAGCTGTGCCCGGCACTGGGCATCACCATCCCGGTGGGCAAGGACTCGATGTCCATGCAAACCCGCTGGCAGGAAGAGGGCACCGACAAGTCCGTGACCTCGCCAATGTCGCTGATCGTCAGCGGCTTCGCGCCAGTGACCGACATTCGCAAAACCCTCACCCCGCAGCTTCGCCTGGACAAGGGCGAGACGGACCTGATCCTGATCGACCTGGGCCGTGGCAAGAACCGCATGGGTGCTTCCATCCTGGCGCAGGTGCATAGCCAGCTGGGCAAGGTCGCACCCGACGTGGACGATGCCGAAGACCTTAAGGCGTTCTTCGCGGTCATTCAGGGCCTGAACGCCGATGGCCATCTGCTCGCCTACCACGACCGCTCCGATGGCGGCCTGCTGGTGACCGCGCTGGAAATGGCCTTTGCCGGCCATTGCGGCCTGGACCTGCGCCTGGACACCCTGGCGCATGGCCGTGAAGAAGCCACCGCCGTGCTGTTCAACGAAGAGCTGGGCGCGGTGATTCAGGTGCGTCATGACGCTACCCCGGAAATCCTCGCCCAGTTCAGCGCCGCAGGCCTGGAAGACTGCGTTGTGGTCGTGGGCAAGCCGGTTAACAACGGCCACGTGGTCATCCGCCTGGGCGACGAAACCCTGTTCGAAGGCGAGCGCCGCCTGCTGCAGCGCCAGTGGGCCGAAACCAGCTACCGCATTCAGCGGATGCGGGATAACGCCACCTGCGCCGACCAGGAATTCGACGCGCTGCTGGAAGAAGACAACCCGGGCCTGCACGCCAAGCTGTCGTTCGATGTGAACGAAAACGTCAGCGCGCCTTACATCAAGACTGGTGTGCGGCCGAAGGTGGCCGTGCTGCGCGAACAGGGCGTGAACGGCCAGGTGGAAATGGCCGCGGCGTTCGACCGTGCCGGCTTCAGCGCGCTGGACGTGCACATGAGCGATATCCTCGCCGGCCGGGTAGACCTCAACGACTTCAAGGGGCTGGTCGCCTGTGGTGGCTTCTCCTACGGTGACGTGCTTGGCGCGGGCGAGGGTTGGGCCAAGTCGGCCTTGTTCAACAGCCGTGCGCGGGATGCCTTCCAGGCCTTCTTCGAGCGTACCGACAGCTTCGCCCTGGGCGTGTGCAACGGTTGCCAGATGATGTCCAACCTGCACGAGCTGATCCCCGGCAGCGAAAGCTGGCCTCACTTCGTGCGTAACCGCTCCGAGCAGTTCGAAGCGCGCGTGGCGATGGTGCAGGTGCAGGAGTCCAACTCGATCTTCCTGCAGGGCATGGCCGGTTCGCGCATGCCGATCGCCATCGCTCACGGCGAAGGCCATGCGGAGTTTGCCAGCGAGCAGGCCTTGATCGAAGCGGATGTGTCGGGCTGTGTGGCGTTGCGCTTCGTGGACAACCACGGCAAGGTGACCGAAACCTACCCGGCCAACCCCAACGGTTCGCCGCGCGGGATTACCGGCCTGACCAGCCGTGACGGCCGCGTGACCATCATGATGCCGCACCCGGAGCGCGTGTTCCGCGCTGTGCAGAACTCCTGGTACAGCGATGAGTGGAGCGAGGACGGTGGCTGGATGCGCATGTTCCGCAACGCTCGGGTGTGGGTGAACTAACCCTGGAGAGGCACGATGTACAAGCTTTGCTTCTTCGTGCCGCCCAGCCATGTGGATGAGGTAAAGGCCGCCGTATTCGCTGCCGGTGGCGGGCGAATCGGCGGTTACGACCAATGCTGTTGGCAGGTATTGGGGCAAGGCCAGTTCCGGCCGCTGGACGGCAGCCAGCCGTTCATTGGCACCGCCGGCACCGTTGAAACCATAACGGAATGGCGGGTGGAACTGGTTGTGGCGGATGAGCTGATTGCGGCGGTGATTGCCGCGCTCAAACTCAGCCACCCCTATGAAACCCCAGCCTATGAAACCTGGCGGCTTGAGGCCTTTTAAGCCCCGTTGCGCTTCGTTCCCGAGCTACGCCTTGCGGCTTCGCCCAGCTCGTACTATCTGCGCTCCTCCACTGCGGCCTTGAAGGTTTCTGACCGGTCATGGCCGCCTGTGCGGATCACACCCACGTTCCCATGTTCATCAGCCTTGGCTTGCTCGCTGCGGCTGGCCGTGAGTTCGCTGATCACTCCGCTCAACAGCTCTGCCGGCCCGTTGGACGCATTGATACTCACGTCGGCGCGATAATCCCGGCCGGCCAGGGCGTTCAAGCGCACTTCGCTGCCGCCTAGTTCCACTTTGCCCTCACCCGAGCGAAGCTTTGCACCGCTGAGGCGGGTTTCACCGGCCACATTCAGGTCGATGCCCTGTCGGCCGCTGAGCGAGGCAACACGCGCAACGGTATCCCGTTGTTCATTCTCTACGTCCACCAGCAGCGTGGGCGTTACGGTCAGGTCCATGGCCTGTACCTGCTTGCCAACCTTTTCAGTAGCCTTGTCGGCGAACGGGCCTGTGACCGACTTCAAGCCGTTGAGCAATCCCTGCGGGTTGGTTTCCTTGCCGATACGCCCGTCCACCTGTACCTGTGTGGACGACACGCTGTCCTGGGCGCTGCTTACCACCAAGTCGCCACCAACCGTTCCGTTGACGTTATCAGCCGCTACTACCGCACCTGTCAGCTGTGTATCCATGGCGGAGTCAAACGTAACGTTTTTTACCCGAAGGTCAGCGTTCTCGTGGGTGTGGCTGTTCACGTTATCCAGGTTAAGCCGGGCGCGGGCATACAGGGCCGAGGCGTCGTCATCCTTGTCAAGGCCGCGGCTGCCGTTCAAGCCGGCGCCCGCAGTGGCCTGTACATTGTCCTTGTGCTCAGTGCTGCGCGCGGCCTTGATGTGAATGCCGCCGTTCGCCGCGTTCAGGTGCAGGTTATCCCCGGCGAGTTGCGTACCTTCCAGCTGTACCGCGACTGCTTCGTGAGCGCCGGCTTTAACCGTGAGGTTGGCCACGTTCAGCTCGGCCCCTGTACGGCGTTCCGACTGTTCGTTCACCCGGCCCATGTCCGCATGGCCACCGAGCGAGCCACCCGTGCGTTGGGCATCGGCGGTGGGGTTACGGCTGAGCCCGGCCTGTAGCGCGCCGCCCAGGGTTTGCCCTTGGGCCTCGTGGGTATCCACTTTCGCTGCCAAGGTTGCGGTGCCCCCTGCCTTTACCTCGAAAACGTTGGTGGGGGCATTGCCATTGCCGACGGCTACGCCTTCTAGGCGGGCGTTACCAGCCACGTCCACTTGGCCGTCCGGTGTCTTGATGCGCCCACCCACCCCCTGGGTGTCGGTAGTGGTAAGGGTTTGATGTTCAAGCCCGCCCATGAACAGGGCATTGGTGCCGCCCGGAGCATTGCCGGCTTTGACCAACCCGTACCCGCTGGTATTACTTTCTTCCTTGTGCTGGCGGTTGGTGGCTTGAGGCATGCTCAGGTCGCCCCCGAGCTTGATGCTGAGTGCGCCGTTACCCGTGTCCCATACGGTGCCTTCGTAACGGCCATCGGTACCGAGCTGTACGGGAATGCCCGCCTGGGCGATGAATTGCGTCGGCCGCGCGGTATCTCGCTCTTCGAGTGTCTGCTTGCGGCTACCTTTGCCATCGAGGCGCACATTGATATCGCTGCCCGTGGTGGTGTCCACCCGCAGGCTTGCTTCAACGTCGGTACGGTTGAGGGTTTCAACGTATTTTTCCGTCGCGGCGCGGGCGTCGTGGCTGCCTGCCTGGATCGCAACCTGGCCGCCCGTAGCGGTGTAGCGAGTGCCTTCGTCCTCCAGTGCGCCGGGCAACGTTACATTGGCTTCGCTGGCCTTCAGCGTGGTTACCGTCGGCGTTTCAGTGCGCACGCTGTGCTCACGGTGGGTATAGCTCGCCATCGCGTCCGCGCCCAGCGATGGCGGCACCATCGCGTCCTCGACACCTTGTTGCTGGAAGCGGGTTTGCTCCTGGCCTTCGAACGCTTTCTTCAGAGGGCCACTGATGTCCTTGTACTCGGCACTCACCATGGTTTCGCCGGTGTAGTGGGTGCGTTGCTCTTGTTTTTCGTCGATGTCCGCCACGGCTGTGCGGCGCACGCTGCCCGCTGTTTCGTTGAACTCGCCCTTGACGTCGATCAGCGCACCGGCATATTTGGCCTCGCCCTCGACATCAAGGTTTACATCCCCGGCGGACTTCACAATAGCCTGCGCCGCGGTCGCCCGGCGGGTCTGTTTGTTTTCGGTTACATGCTCACCCGCATGGCCAGCGCCCACGCGGTCGATGCCAGCGGTCACCTTCTCGCCGATGGTGGTAGTGGATGTTTTGCTGGACGTAGTGGTGTCATTCAGTTCTGAGATGGCCCTGAAGGCCTTGGCGGCCACGTCCGTATTGCCGTTGAGCGATTCCACGGTAGAGCTGATCACGCTGATGGTATCGCCTGCCTTGACATCGACAGTGCCTCCCAATACCGAGGCGCCCGCCTGCTCGACCGTATCGCTTGTGCCTTCGCTATGGTCCCGGCGATAGCTTACCTGGGCGTAATACTGGCTCGATCCGTCCTTGCCGTCTTCGGCGGTGCGGGTTTCGCCAGCGCTTGCGGTCAGTGAGCCTGTGCGTGTGGAGCTGTGCTCCTTTTGCCTGTTTTGAGCCGCAACAATATCTATGTTGCCCTTGGCTTCCAGGTCGTTCTTGCCTTCTGCCTCCACAATGGAGCCAACGACCCGAATGTGCTCCGCGCTGACGATTTTACTGTCGCCCTGCGTCTTCATATGTGACGGCACCGCCTGCTCGCGCTCGCGTGTGCTGCTGCTATCGGTACCGAAGACGCCAGCCAGCTTGCGATCCTTGCGCTGGTCTTTCACATGGGTGATATCCGCCGCGCTGGCAATGATCACCGGGCCGTTTTCTCCCACGGTGAAGGTGCCCGCTTTGCCCTCGACGGTACTGCCCTTGATCAGTACGTCGTCCGAGACCAGCCTGGCGGTGCCCTCGGCCTTAAGGTTGCTGCCGCGTTGGCGCGTGCTGGTTTCTTCGCGGGCGCCGGTGTCGCCGAACACCCATCCGTCCACCAGGTCGCCTCGGTAATCATCGCGGGTAGCGGTGCGCTTCAAGCCTTGGCTGTCGATCTCGATGGACCGGGCACGGATGTTGAGGTCGCCATCGCTGGTAATGTCGCTGCCGCGAACCGTGGCCTTGCCGCCAGCGCTGATGTTCACGCTGGCGGCTTTGAGTTCCGACGGTACCGCACGCTCTTCATGGCTTCGTTCATCCCTGTCACCCCGCCACAGGTGCTTGCGGTGGCGTACCTTTTCGGTGATATCGATGCGCTCCATCCCGGCCTCTACGGTCACAGCCTCGCCGCCGCGAATATCCATGGCGCCGCCGGCCTGGAGCTTGCTCCCGCGCAGGGTCACGTTACGTCCCGCTTCGAGTTCCATGTCTGTTACCGCGGTGGCGACCGTTTCCTGCAGCCGGGTATGGCGCTTTTCGCTTTCCTCCATGTAGGTCTCGGTGGTGATGAACAATGTTTTCTTGCGCCAGTCGTCCCGGTGCCGCTGCACGCTTTCCCGGGTGCTTGCGTCCATCGTGAGGTCACGCCCGGCCTTGGCCCGGATCGCCTGCCCGGCCAGGCGGCCGCCAGTGACCGTAATGTCTTGTCGGGCATTGAGTGCGAGGTCGCCCCGGATGGAAGCCACCATTGCCTGGCCTTCCCCTTCACGGCCAATCAGCACATCCCCGGCGGAGTCCACGCTTACGCCATGCTCACCCACAACGCTCGGGCCTGCCAGGCGAATGCCCGCACCTTCCCGGGTGCTCACCAGGCGAATCCGCCCGGCTTTCATGGCGCCAAGTGCATTGAGGTCAACGCTCGGGGCCTGGCCTGCTCGCTGCTGGGTTTCGAGCATTGCAAGGTTGTCGGCCGCTACGCGGTTTCGGCCGGCGATTGCCGTAAGGCCGGCAGCTGCGTAGAGGTCGCCCTGGCTGTCGATACGGGGCGCGATCAGGTCTACAGCCGCTTCGGTGCTCAGGCCTTGCCCGGTGATGCGAAGGTCGCCAGGGGCGGAGAAGGTATTGAGCGCGGCGAGGCGACCGTCCTGGATTTCAGGTGTGCCCACCAGAAAGATCGCGCGGGGCGTATTGATAAAGCCCACCCCTTGCACATGAATGCCGTTGGGGTTGGCCAGCACGTAGTCTGCCGCCTGCCCGAAAATCTCCTGTGGCCCGCGTATGTTGGACGGCAGTTGGCCGACCACTTCATTGAGGATGGTACTGGCGGCCTGGCCTTGGAACTGGGGGTTGGCGGACAGCGCCCCGGCCAGCTGGGACGCGCCCGCTCCGGTGGCGTTATTCAGTACCAGGCCTTGGGGCGGTACGTTGAAATCGCTGAAGGGGTTGTGCGACAGGCCGCCGGGCCCAGGCGCGGTGATATTGACGATGGGGATGCCGTTCTGCTCGTGCACCTGTGCGGTGCCGCCGGCCCCCGGGACGGGAACGATGCCTTGCGCGGTGGCCCACACGGGATTGAGCAACAAGGCGCCCGCGACGGACCAACGCAGGGGGTCATGACGCAAGCGAAACGAGGGAGAACCTTTGGTTTTTTTCATCGGGGTTTCTCGGGTGGGATGGATCAGAACCGCAGCTGCAGGGACAGCTGCCAATAACCAGGGGCGAGGGGGGCGTTGCGGCGGTAAAGGCTGTGTTGGTAGTCCACGGCCAGGCTACCGTGGCGGTGTTCCAGGCTGGCGCCAAGGCTGGCACCGAGCAGGCGCTCGTCACGCGCCGGTTGTGTATGTAGTGCGCCGCGGGTGCGGCCGCGGTTATCGGCCCAACCCGCGTCCAGGCCCAGGCTGGGTATGAGGCGCAGCCCGCCATCGAGTGCAAACGGCAAATACAGGGTATTGCGCCATGCCAACCCGTTGACTGTGTCTGCCGGCTGGCCGTGGAAGCCCCTGACCGCTGCGGTGCTCGCCAGGGCCATTGCTTCCAGATGAGGCAGGCGATCCGCGCTGTATTGCCCGGCCCAGCTGCTTGCAAGGGTCCAGCGCAGCCCGCCCCACGTGTAGCTGGCTGTACGGCTGAGGCTGGCGCGCCACTTGCCGTATCGGGCGCTCTGCGCGTCGGGGTCTTTGTAACGCCGGCCGTCGTTGCCGCTCCAGCCACCCAAGCCACGGCTGTAGCCAGCGAACGCCGACCAGGTGGCATCACCCAGCCATAGCCCATTGAGGCCGGCTTCGATGCTCTGGTAGCGAGGGCTTTGCACGGCAATCCGTTGCGACAGCAGGTACGCCGCGTTGTGCTTGTCATCAAGGCGCAGCGTTGCGCTCAACAAGCGGCGTTGATCGCGCCATAGCGCGCGCTCCAGTGAGTAGCTCAACAGGGTGCTCACACCGCTGGTTTCGATGGGCCCCAGCAACCCCTTGGCCATGCTGCGATAGCGAAAGCGGTTGGCGGCGGCTGAAAAATTCCAGGGGCCGTGAGGGATGCTGTAGTACAGCCCGAACGTGGCGCTGCCTGAATGCCCTTGCCCAGGGGTGTACATGCCATAAAGGCTCAGGCTGTCGTTGCGTTCCAGCGGGGTGTCGAGCCCGGCGTTCAGGCTGAGGCGGTGTCGCCCGGTGCTCGAACTGCCGCCGTTATCCAGGCCGGCGTTCAGTTGCCAGCGAGGTAACCGCTGCAGGCTTCGCAATACGATTCGCGATCCGCCCGGCAGGCTTCCCGGCATGATGTCGGCGGTAAGGTCCACGGACCGTAGCCGGTTGAGTTGATCCAGGCCCTGTTCGAGCTTTCGCAACTCCAGTGGCTGGCCAATCATCCCGGGGAAAGCCGCAGCCAGGCTGACGGGCAGGTCTTCGCCGGCGAGCTCGATCGCTTCCACAAAGCCTTCCTCGATCGCCAGTTCGAGGGGTTGCCCGTGCGTGGGCGGTGCGAGTAGCAACGGCCGGCTGGCCACGTACCCGGCGTCGGTGTAAAGCCGGGTCACCTTCGCCAGCATGTGGTTGATCTGGCCAGGGTTGAGGCAAGCTTCAAGCAAGGGTAGAACGGCGCTGCGCAGCGCTTTGTCGCTGATCAACCGGTTGCCCGTCAGCCGCAGGCCGGTGATCCGCCAGCAGGGGCCCTCGGGGCCTTCGTCTATCGCTTGCGCGCCATGGTTATTTTCGCTCGGCGCGGGCGCGGCGCGTTGCAGCTGCCGCTCACGCTGGTTGCCTTCGATTGCCTTGCGGTGGGCTTCGGCGTCCTGGAGGAATTGCTGCAGCGCTTCGGAAGGTAGGGGCAGGGCGGGGGCCGGTTCGCGGGCGTGAGCCAGGCTGCTGCAATGAGCAAGGACGAAACCCGAAAGAATCGCTATGAGCTGACGCATAGGGAAAAACCACTCAAATGAATGGTTTTACCTTACGGGGTTGCGCTCAGCCATGGTGTGAGGCGGGGGATGAACGTGTTGCAGGAAGGCGGTGAGGCTTGCGCGGGAAATGTCCTAGGACAACCCGCGGAAAGTTGCGTCAGGGCCGGATTTCGATCAGCGTGCCGTCCTTCACCAGGCTCCATACCTCTTGCATGTCAGCGTTTTTCAACGCAATGCAGCCGTCGGTCCAGTCCAGCGACTGGAAGTACCATTCCGGGTACTCCTCACTGGCGGGGGTGCCGTGGATCATGATCATGCTGCCGGGTTCTACCCCTGCCGCGCGCGCCTTGGCAGCGTCTCGGGCATTGGGGTACGAAAGGTGAAGTGCGAGGTTGAAGCGATCGCTCACCTTGCGCCAATCCACCCAGTACAGCCCTTCCGGGGTTCGTTTATCGCCCTCGCGCTCCTTTGCGCCACGCGGTTGCTTGCCAAGGGATACCCGGTAGGTTTTGACCGCTACGCCATGGCTGAGCAACTGCAACTTGCGCGCAGATTTGATCACCAGCAGTTTATCCACGGTGGCATTGGGGGCCAGAGGCGACACCGCGGGAGCATTTAAGGGGCGGGTGATGATCGTCTGGGTAAAAGTGGCATTGGCCAGGGTCGCGAACGACAGGCACAGGAACGCAAACAGCACACGCATCGACAGAGGAAACCCCAGGGAAGAAAAGCCGGTTTGTTTCTGCTGGCAGGGTGTGCCAGGCAGGGCAAAACGCATTCTAAGGTACCCGCAGGGCAGGTGGAAGTTTGATCGTGAATGCACGCCATGGCTCGACCAACCGGCACTTTGGGGGTTGGGCAATACGCGGGTTTGTTGCATGATGGACGGCAGGTCAAGTGACGGGGAAAACCATGCTTGAGGAGTTGCTGCGCCGTATCGGCAATCACGTTCCGCTTACGCTCGAAACCGACAAGCGGTTCCCTGAGGCAGCGGTACTGATTCCGCTCACGCGCGGCGATAATCCGGAAATGATCCTTACCCTCAGGGCCAGCGGGCTGTCGACCCATGGGGGCGAAGTGGCGTTCCCGGGCGGGCGCAGGGATCCGGAAGACCCGGACCTGGTGTTTACCGCGCTGCGCGAGGCCGAGGAAGAAATCGGCCTGCCGCCGGGGATGGTCGAAATTGTCGGGCCGCTCAGCCCGCTGGTGTCTCGCCATGGTTTGCAGGTCACGCCGTTCGTTGGGCTGATTCCCGATTACGTGGAGTACCGGCCCAACGACGCCGAGATCGCCGCGGTATTTTCCGTGCCGCTGACGTTCTTCCGTGAGGATCCTCGCGAACATACCCATCGTATCGACTACCAGGGGCGTAGCTGTTACGTGCCGTCTTATCGCTACGAGGATTACAAGATCTGGGGGCTTACGGCCATCATGATCGTGGAGCTGGTAAACGTGTTGTACGACGCTGGCATTGACATGAGCCGCCCCTCCGGGCCGTTCAGCGTGCCGTGATGGATTCAAGCGTGATGGATTCGAGGAATACCCCGGTGGAAGTGCAAGCCGAGCGCCCGGTGCGCTCTCCCTGTGTAAACGTCTGCGCTCTGGACGATCATGATGTGTGCATTGGCTGCCAGCGCACCGCGGAGGAAATCACCCGCTGGGGGCGCATGAGCAACGACGAACGTCGGCAGGTGATCGCGCTCGCCGTGGAGCGTGCCCGGGCCCAGGGTGTGATGCTCTGACGCCATTCCACTGCGCCCGCATGAAAGGGCGCCCCTGGCAGGAACGCTGATGTAGAATGCGCGGCTTTCAGGGTTGCGAACCGGGCGGCCCTCGATTCACTCACCTTGAGGACCTCACATGACCCGTATCGGAACCCCCCTGTCCCCGACGGCCACCCGTGTCTTGCTTTGTGGCTCTGGCGAGCTGGGCAAGGAAGTGGTGATCGAGCTTCAGCGCCTGGGTGTGGAAGTAATCGCCGTGGACCGCTACGCCAACGCGCCGGCCATGCAGGTGGCCCACCGCAGCCATGTGATCAACATGCTCGACGGTGCGGCGCTGCGCGCGGTGATCGAAGCCGAGAAGCCTCACTACATCGTGCCGGAAATCGAAGCGATCGCCACCGCCACGCTGGTGGAACTGGAAAACCAAGGCTTCACGGTCATCCCTACCGCGCGTGCGGCTCAGCTGACCATGAACCGCGAGGGCATCCGCCGCCTGGCCGCCGAAGAGTTGGGCCTGCCCACGTCGCCCTATCGCTTTGCCGACACGGTCGAGGATTACCGCGAGGCCGTTCAGGCGCTGGGCTTCCCTTGCGTGGTCAAGCCGGTCATGAGTTCCTCCGGCAAGGGCCAGAGCCTGCTCAAGGGCGAAGACGACGTTCAGCGCGCGTGGGAATACGCCCAGGAAGGCGGGCGCGCCGGCAAGGGCCGGGTGATCGTCGAGGGGTTCATTGACTTCGACTACGAAATTACCCTGCTTACCGTGCGCCATGGCGCCGGTACCACCTTCTGCGAGCCTGTCGGGCATCGCCAGGAAAAAGGCGATTACCAGGAATCCTGGCAGCCCCAGGCCATGAGCGAAAAAGCCCTGGAGGCGTCCCGCGAAGTCGCCCGCGCCGTGACCGAAGCCCTGGGTGGGCGCGGCATGTTCGGCGTAGAGCTGTTCATCAAGGGTGATCAGGTGTGGTTCAGCGAAGTGTCGCCGCGCCCGCACGACACTGGCCTGGTCACCTTGATCTCGCAAGACCTGTCCCAGTTCGCCCTGCACGCTCGCGCTATCCTTGGCCTGCCAGTGCCAGTAGTGCGCCAGTTCGGGCCATCGGCTTCGGCTGTGGTGCTGGTGGAAGGCACGTCCCAGCAAACCGCTTTCGCCAACCTTGGCGCCGCCCTCAGCGAGCCGGATACGGCCCTGCGCCTGTTCGGCAAGCCGGAAGTCAACGGTCAGCGGCGCATGGGTGTGGCGCTGGCGCGGGACGAATCCATCGAAGCGGCCCGCGCCAAGGCCACGCGCGCGGCCCAGGCCGTGAACGTCGAGCTGTAACAGTCATGAAGTATGCGGGCCATAGCCGATAGGCCAGGCCCGCAAACCGCTGTTCAGAGATTCTTGTCTCGGGTTTCCTTCAGGCACATCACGGCCAGCAGGCTGATCAGGGCGGCGACGGACACATAGCCGCCCACCCAGCTCAGGCCGCCCATGGCCACTAGCTTCTGCGCGAAGAACGGTGCCGCCGACGCGCCCACGATGCCGCCCAGGTTATAGGCCGCCGATGCGCCGGTGTAGCGCACCCGGGTGGGGAACAGCTCGGGCAGCAGGGCGCCCATCGGTGCAAAGGTCGCCCCCATCAGCAACAGCTCCAGGCTCAGGAACAGCACCACGCCCGTGGTGGAACCCTGTGTGAGCAGCGGCTCCATCGCAAACCCCGACAGCAGTGCGAGCACGCCGCTGACCAGCAGCACCGGCTTGCGCCCGTAGCGGTCGCTCAGCCAGGCAGACACCGGCGTGGCCGCCGCCATGAACAGCACCGCGAAGCACAGCATGGCAAGAAAGCCCTGGCGGCTATACCCCAGGCTGGTGACGCCATAGCTGAGCGAAAACACCGTGGAAATGTAGAAGAGTGCATAGCACACCACCATGGCCGCGGCGCCCAGCAGCATGGGCCGCCAATGCTGGGTAAACACTTCCATCACCGGCACCCGGGCGGTTTCGTGGCGCGCCAGGGCGGCCGCGAATACGGGTGTTTCCGCCAGCTTGAGGCGTACATACAGGCCCACTACTACCAGCAACGCGCTCAACAGGAACGGCAGGCGCCAGCCCCAGCTGCGAAATTGCTCGTCATCCAACCCCAGGGCCAGGGCAAGGAACAAGCCGTTGGCCGCAAGAAAGCCAATCGAAGGGCCGAGTTGCGGGAACATGCCGAACCAGCCGCGCTTGCCTTTCGGCGCATTTTCGGTGGCCAGCAGCGCGGCGCCACCCCATTCCCCGCCCAGCCCCAACCCTTGGCCGAAGCGCAGCACGCACAGCAGCACAGGTGCCCAAAGGCCAATCTGCTCATGGCCCGGCAGCACGCCAATCAAAGTGGTGCACACGCCCATCAGCAGCAGCGAGGCTACCAGGGTGACCTTGCGGCCTACACGGTCACCGAAATGCCCGAACAGCGCAGAGCCCAGTGGCCTGGCCAAAAAAGCGATGCCAAAGGTGAGAAAGGCGGACAGCATTTGCGCGGTGCCGGAGCTTTGCGGAAAAAACACTGGCCCGATCACCAGCGCGGCGGCGGTGGCGTACACGTAGAAATCATAGAACTCGATCGCAGTACCGATGAAGCTGGCAGTGGCGACGCGGGCAGGGGAGTTGACAGGGTGTGCCGAGGGCACGTCATCGCAGGCGAGGGTGGTAGCGGTCATGGGTGTCTCGACAGTCATTGGCCATGGGCGGCAAGGGCCGCGCTGGCGGATTGTTTTGATCCTCACTGAACCGCGCCCCCGGATCGGGGTGGCGCCGCCTTTTCGGGTTGGAAAAAGGCAAGCGCGGCGTTCAGCTGGGCTGACTGGCCAGAAACGTGCGGCGCGGGTGGCACCGGCTTCGGCGGGCTTGGGTAAGCCCTCGGAGTATAGGAAGCGCTGCCCTGGCGGGCAATCGTCACAACGCGGGAGGGGTGGCTACGTGTTGCCAGGCAAGCAGCCGCTTTACGCGGTTTTCCTCGGTTTCGAGGATTTCCATGCGATAGCGGCCGATCTTCAGGCACACCGCTCGCTCAGGAATGGACTCCAGCGCTTCGGTGACCAGGCCGTTGAGGGTCTTGGGGCCGTCGCTGGGGAGGTGCCAGCCCAGCACCTTGTTCAAGTCGCGCAAACTGGCGGCGCCGTCGAGAATGTAGCGGCCATCCGGTTGCGGGAACACATGAGGGTGGCTGCCGGCTTGCTCGCTTTCGAACTCGCCCACGATTTCCTCGAGGATGTCTTCAAGGGTTACCAGGCCAAGCACTTCACCGTATTCGTCGACCACCATCCCCAGGCGACGCTGCTGCTTGTGGAAGTTAAGCAGCTGTATGTGCAACGGGGTGCCTTCCGGGACGAAGTAGGCCTCGTAGCAGGCACCGAGCAAGGCTTCTTCGGTCAGGCTGCGGCTGGGCAGCAGGTGGCTGATCTGCCGGGTATTGACCACCTTGTCCACCTGGTTGATGTCGCCGCGGAACACCGGCAGGCGGGTGTGCCGGCTGACCATCAGCTGGTCGATGATCTGCTCGAGCGGGTCGTTCAGGTCCAGGCCATCGACCTCGTGGCGGGGCACCAGGATGTCGTTCACCGTCATGCGGTCCAGGCCCATGATGCTGCTCACTGCGTTCTGTTTCGCTGCCCGGCCCTCGGCTTCCCGCTCCTGAGACGAGGCAGGTTTGCGCTGTGCGTCACGGCCCGATGCCGCCGGAGCGGTGGCGGCAGGGCCGATGAGCGCCTTGACCAGGCGCTGTTGCAGGCCTGCCAGCGGCGCGAGCAGGCGCACGGGCAACCACAGGAGCACGCCTGGCTGAACGAAATGATCCGGGTAGCGTTGGGCGAGCAGGCGGGGAAGGGCGCCGGTGAGCAACGTAATGCCGAGCCAGGCAAGCACCGCGGCCCAGGCCGCCCCGGCCGCGCCGTGGTGCTGATCTGCGAGCAGCACGGCCAGGCTGACAATGATCACCTGAAACACCAGCCGGGCCAGCCCTACGCTCACCCGTTCCTTGTCGGATGAACGCTGGCCACGGCCAGTGCGTGCGCGCCGGGCGTGCTCGAAGGTACCAATGCTGGCGGCCCACAACAGCGCCAGGGCGATGGCGCCTGCCGCCGGTGCCACGGTCAAGGAGGTCATGGCTGGCTCTCAGATATGAAGGATGTATTCACGAACCAGCTTGCTGCCGAAGTAGGCGAGCATCAGCAACACGAAGCCTGCGAGGGTCCAGCGGATGGCCACGTGGCCTCGCCAGCCCAAGCGGGTGCGGCCCCACAGCAATACGCTGAACACCACCCAGGCCACGCAGGAGAGCAGCGTTTTATGCACCAGGTGCTGAGCGAACATGTTCTCGAGGAACAGCCAGCCGGATATCAGCGACAGCGACAACAGTACCCAGCCCGCCCACAGGAAACCGAACAGCAGGCTCTCCATGGTTTGCAGGGGAGGGAAGGCGCGGATCGGCCCGGAAGGGTGCTTGTGCTTGAGCTGGTGGTCTTGCGCCAGCAGCAGCAAGGCCTGGAACGCCGCGATGGTGAACACGCCATACGCCAGAATGGACAGCAGGATATGCGCGAGGATGCCCGGCTCGTCGTCGATCACCGGTACGGTGCCGGAGGGCACGAACTGAGCGACCAGGGTAGTAATGACCCCAAGTGGATAAAGCAGCACCAGGAGGTTTTCCACGGGCAGGGACGCGCAAGCCAACAGCGTGAGGGCGATCACTGCGGCGGCGATAAGGTTTGCCGCGGTGATGAAATCCAGGTTGAGCCCGCTGGGCGCCAGCATTTGCGAGGACAGGGCCAGCGCGTGCAGCAGCACGGCGAGTATGCCCCCACCACACAGCAGGCGCTTGTTGGACCTGGCCCCATGGGCAAGCCGCGCGCCCTGATAGACCGTGACCGAGGCGTAGATCAAGGCAGAGGCAAGGCTGGGTAGCAAACTGGGGGGCAAGGGAAGCATAGGTCCTGACGAGCGGCCACTAAAGAAGCGAGTGTGGCATAGAACCTTCGCCCGGATAAAGACTGCCGCACCGCCCCGGTGTCGGCCCGGGCAACTTCCCGTTATAATCGCCGGTCTTCCCTTGCCCGTGGCCAGAGCACATCGGCAGGCCGCATGCCACTTCGGTTCGACGGAGCCTGTAAGGATCGCCCATGTTTGAAAATCTTTCCGATCGTCTCTCGCAGACGCTTCGCCATGTCACCGGCAAGGCGAAGCTGACCGAAGACAACATCAAGGACACCCTGCGCGAAGTGCGCATGGCGCTGCTCGAGGCGGACGTCGCGCTGCCGGTGGTGAAGGACTTCGTCAACGCCATCAAGGAACGCGCGGTCGGCACCGAGGTGTCCCGTAGCCTCACCCCGGGCCAGGCATTCGTGAAAATCGTGCGCGCCGAACTCGAAGCGGTGATGGGCGCGGCCAACGAAGACCTGATGCTCAATGTGGCACCGCCCGCGGTGGTGCTCATGGCCGGCCTGCAGGGTGCGGGTAAAACCACTACCGCCGCCAAGCTGGCGCGCTTCCTGAAGGAGCGCAAGAAGAAGTCGGTGATGGTGGTGTCGGCGGACGTGTACCGCCCCGCAGCCATCAAGCAGCTCGAAACCCTGGCCAACGATGTCGGGGTGACCTTCTTCCCGTCCGACATCAGCCAGAAGCCTGTGGCCATCGCCGAAGCGGCGATCCGCGAGGCCAGGCTCAAGTTCATCGACGTGGTCATCCTGGACACCGCCGGCCGCCTGCACATCGACGCCGACATGATGGCCGAGATCCAGGCGCTCCACGCTGCGGTCAAGCCCGTGGAAACGCTGTTCGTGGTAGACGCCATGACCGGCCAGGACGCGGCCAACACCGCCAAGGCGTTCGGTGACGCGCTGCCGCTTACGGGCGTGGTGCTGACCAAGGTCGACGGCGACGCCCGGGGCGGTGCCGCGTTGTCGGTGCGTTCCATTACCGGCAAGCCGATCAAGTTCATCGGTATGGGCGAGAAAACCGAAGCGCTCGAGCCGTTCCACCCGGACCGTATCGCTTCGCGCATTCTGGGCATGGGCGACGTGCTCAGCCTGATCGAGCAGGCCGAGCAGAACCTCGACAAGGAAAAGGCCGAGAAGCTCGCCAAGAAGATCAAGAAGGGCAAGGGGTTCGACCTCGAAGACTTCCGCGACCAGCTGCTGCAGATGAAAACCATGGGCGGCCTGGGCAGCCTCATGGAAAAGCTGCCCAACATCGGCGGCGTCAACCTCTCCCAGATGGGCAATGCCCAGGGCGCGGCCGAGAAGCAGTTCAAGCAGATGGAAGCGATCATCAACTCGATGACCCCGGCCGAGCGCCGCGATCCCGAGCTGATCAGTGGCTCGCGCAAGCGCCGTATCGCCATCGGTTCGGGCACCCAGGTGCAGGACGTAGGGCGCCTGATCAAGCAGCACAAGCAGATGCAAAAGATGATGAAGAAATTCTCGGCCAAGGGCGGCATGGCGAAGATGATGCGCGGCCTTGGCGGCATGATGCCCGGCGGAATGCCTCGCCTCTGAGGCGCGGTAACCATGCGTGCGTCGGGGTTTCCGACGCCGTGCCGGGAGCAGGGGTAAAAGAGGTTTGCAAAAATCCCTGCATTCCTTGAGAATATGCGGCCTTTCGGGCACCCGTGCCCGCTGTGCCTTACAGATTTGCAGCACCGACAACAGGAACGATGTTCACATGGTAACCATCCGTCTTGCCCGTGGCGGCTCCAAAAAGCGCCCGTTTTACCACCTGACCGTGACCGACAGCCGCAATGCGCGCGACGGTCGTTTCAACGAGCGTGTTGGCTTCTTCAACCCGATCGCCAACGGTGGCGAAGTTCGCCTGTCCGTCAACCAGGAGCGCGTAAGCTACTGGCTGTCCCAGGGCGCACAGCCGTCTGAGCGCGTTGCTCAGCTGCTGAAGGACGCTGCCAAGGCTTCCGCCTGAGCAGTATGAACGACACGCCAGACTCCGCGGATGACCTCATCGTCATCGGCAAGATTGTTTCGGTGCACGGCGTTCGTGGCGAAGTGAAGGTTTTCTCCTTTACCGACCCGATTGACAACCTGCTGCAGTACAACCGCTGGACGCTTCGGCATGAAGGCATCGTCAAGCAGGTGGAAATGATCAGTGGCCGTTCCCAGAACAAGGTCCTGGTCGCGAAGTTGAAAGGTCTCGACGACCGTGAAGAGGCGCGCCTCCTCGCCGGTTACGAGATTTGCATCGCGCGCAGCCTGCTGCCCGACCTCACCGACGGCGATTACTACTGGTATCAGCTCGAGGGTTTACAGGTCATCAACGGCGAAGGGCACGTATTGGGCAAGATTGATCATCTGCTCGAAACCGGCGCCAACGATGTAATGGTGGTCAAACCCTGTGCGGGTAGCCTGGATGATCGCGAGCGCCTGTTGCCCTATACGGACGACTGCGTGCAAGCCATCGACCTCGGTGCCGGCGTCATGAGGGTTGAATGGGATGCGGATTTCTAGGCCATGGCGAGCCTGCGCATAGAAGTCATCACCCTGTTTCCCGAGATGTTCTCGGCCATCAGTGATTACGGCATTACCAGCCGCGCGGTAAAGCAGGGTCTGCTTCAGCTGACCTGTCGCAACCCGCGGGCCTACACCACGGACCGTCACCACACAGTGGATGATCGCCCGTTTGGCGGTGGCCCTGGAATGGTAATGAAGATCAAGCCGCTGGAAGATGCCCTGGCCGATGCCAGGCAGGCAACCGGAGGCGCGGCGAAGGTGATCTACCTTTCGCCACAAGGCCGGCGCCTTACTCAGGCGGCGGTGAAAGAGCTGGCAACCGTGGATTCCTTGATCCTGATTGCCGGGCGTTATGAAGGCATCGACGAGCGTTTCATTGAAGCGCATGTGGATGAAGAGTGGTCGATTGGCGATTACGTGTTGTCCGGTGGCGAGCTGCCGGCCATGGTGCTGATTGATGCGGTTACACGTTTGCTGCCTGGAGCTTTAGGGCATGCAGACTCCGCGGAGGAGGATTCCTTCACGGACGGCCTGCTGGATTGCCCGCACTACACCCGACCTGAGGTGTATGCGGAACGGCGTGTACCCGACGTGTTGCTTAGTGGCAACCATGCACACATCCGGCGCTGGCGTTTGCAGCAGTCCCTTGGGCGGACCTACGAACGACGTGCCGATCTTCTGGAAAGTCGCTCACTTTCTGGAGAAGAGCAAAAGCTGCTGGCGGAGTACATCCGCGAGCGGGACGATAGTTAACGTATCGATGGCAAACGAACCATTTGCCTTAGGAGCACAGCATGACCAACAAGATTATCCTTCAGCTCGAAGCCGAGCAGATGACCAAGGAAATCCCGGCCTTCGCACCAGGCGACACCGTTGTCGTTCAAGTGAAGGTAAAGGAAGGCGAGCGTACCCGCTTGCAGGCCTTCGAGGGTGTTGTCATCGGCAAGCGTAACCGTGGCGTCAACAGCGCCTTCACCGTTCGCAAGATCTCCAACGGTGTTGGCGTTGAGCGTACCTTCCAGACCTACAGCCCGCAGATCGACAGCCTGGCCGTGAAACGTCGTGGTGACGTGCGTAAAGCCAAGCTGTACTACCTGCGTGAACTGTCTGGCAAGGCCGCCCGCATCAAGGAAAAACTTTCCTGATAGCGGCTTGAGCTCAGGCTCTCCCGAAAACCCCGGCCCTCGCGCCGGGGTTTTCCGTTTTCGGGTTTCTGTTTCTGGCTTACAGACGCAGCCGGGATGTCGGGCACCTATGGATCGGCACATGCTAGGATCCTGCCCTTTGCCAACCTGAAGCCGCCATGCCCGCCCTCGATCACGCCCTTATCGACCAATTCCTCGACGCCCTGTGGCTTGAAAAAGGCCTGTCCGAGAACAGCCGCAGCGCGTACCGCAGCGACCTGGCCCATTTCAATGGCTGGCTGGTGGGGCGGGGCATAGATCTGCAGGCGGCGGGCCGCGATGCGTTGCTCGACTACCTCGCATGGCGCGTCGACAACCAGTACAAGCCCCGCTCGACTGCACGTTTCCTCTCCGGCGCGCGGGGGTTTTACCGGTACCTGCTGCGTGAAGAAATCATCCCGCTAGACCCCACCTTGCTGGTCGAGCTGCCCAATCTCGGCAAGCCCTTGCCCAAAAGCCTGTCCGAAGCTGATGTCGATGCGCTGCTCGCCGCGCCAGACCTCAGCGAAGCCATTGGCCAGCGTGATCGCGCCATGCTTGAGGTGCTGTACGCGTGCGGGCTTCGAGTAACCGAGCTGGTAAGCCTTACTCTGGACCAGTTGAACCTGCGCCAGGGCGTGGTGCGTGTGATGGGCAAAGGCAGCAAGGAGCGCCTGGTGCCCATGGGGGAGGTGGCGATCAGTTGGCTGGAACGCTACTTGCGCGACGGCCGCGCAGAGCTGCTGAACGGCCGCCCCAGCGACGTGGTGTTTCCCAGCCAGCGGGGCGAGCAGATGACCCGCCAGACCTTCTGGCACCGCATCAAGCACCATGCCCTGCGTGCGGGCATCGACAAGGCCCTTTCACCGCATACATTGCGGCACGCGTTTGCCACGCACCTGCTGAACCATGGCGCAGACCTGCGTTCGGTACAGCTGCTGCTGGGTCATGCCGACCTCTCCACCACGCAGATCTACACCCATGTGGCGAAAGCCAGGCTGCAGGAATTGCACGCCCGGCACCATCCGCGCGGCTGAAAGATCGTACACATTCGTTGACGTGTGCCGCAGTCGGCCCCGCGAGCCTTATGTGGTAGTCTTTGCCGTCAGTTATGCCCAGCCCGCCGCTTCGTATCATCCCCCGGCCGGCCTGGGCCGTTCGTCCGCCGCCTCAGGAGTTCTCATGCGCGTGACACGTCTTTTCGCGGCCGCCGCCCTGGCGTTGGTCAGTACTTTTGCACTGGCCGATGACGCCGAGCAGGCTATCCGCAAGACACTCGACACCCTCCAATTGGATGTGCCCATCGAAGCCGTCTCCAGCAGCCCCATCAACGGGCTCTACGAAGTGCGGCTCAAGGGCGGCCGGGTGCTGTATGCCAGTGCCGACGGCCAGTTCGTGATGCAGGGTTACCTGTACCAGATGCAGGACGGCAAGCCGGTGAACCTCACCGAGAAAACCGAGCGCGCCGCCATTGCCAAAACCATCAATGCCATCCCGAGTGGCGAAATGGTGGTGTACCCGGCCGAAGGCGAGGCCAAGGCTCATATCACCGTATTCACCGACACCACCTGCCCTTACTGCCAGAAGCTGCACGCTGAGGTGCCCGAGCTCAACCGCCGCGGTATCGAAGTGCGTTACCTCGCCTTCCCGCGCCAGGGCCTGGGCTCCGAGGGCGACCAGCAGTTGCAATCGGTATGGTGCTCTTCCGACCGCCGCGCTTCGCTCAACAAGCTGATCAATGGCAAGGACGTGGATGCCGCCAAGTGCGCCAACCCCGTGAGCAAGCAGTTTGCCCTGGGCCAGAGTATCGGGGTCAGTGGCACGCCGGCGATCATCCTTCAGGACGGCCAGGTCATTCCGGGCTATCAGCCTGCGGCGCAGGTGGCGAAGATCGCCCTGGCCGCGCAGTGACAGGCGATTCAAAACACAGGCCGCGATAATCGCGGTGCTATCCGCGGCTGGCGTACACGCCGGCCGTTTCATGGGGAGTCAAGAGTGAAACCGGTCAAAGTAGGCATCTGTGGGTTAGGTACCGTCGGTGGCGGCACCTTCAACGTACTTCAGCGCAACGCCGAGGAGATTGCCCGCCGTGCCGGGCGTGGAATCCAGGTCGCGCAGATTGCGATGCGTTCGCAAAACCCCGATTGCCAGATTACCGGTACCCCCATTACCAACGATGTCTTCGAAGTGGCCGGTAACCCGGACATCGACATCGTTATCGAACTGATCGGCGGCTATACCGTCGCTCGCGAGCTGGTGCTCAAGGCCATTGAAAACGGCAAGCACGTGGTTACCGCCAACAAGGCGCTGATCGCCGTGCATGGCAACGAGATCTTCGCCAAGGCGCGGGAAAAAGGCGTGATCGTGGCCTTCGAAGCGGCGGTCGCGGGTGGCATTCCTGTCATCAAGGCCATCCGCGAAGGCCTCTCGGCCAACCGGATCAACTGGGTCGCCGGTATCATCAACGGCACTGGCAACTTCATTCTCACCGAAATGCGCGAGAAAGGCCGTACCTTCCCGGACGTGCTGGCCGAAGCACAGGCCCTTGGCTATGCCGAAGCGGACCCGACCTTCGACGTGGAAGGTATCGACGCAGCGCATAAGCTCACGATTCTGGCGTCCATTGCGTTCGGCATCCCGCTGCAGTTCGAAAAGGCCTATACCGAAGGCATCTCGAAGCTCACCACCGCCGACGTCAACTATGCCGAAGCACTGGGCTACCGGATCAAACACCTCGGCGTAGCGCGCAGTACCGCAGCCGGTATCGAATTGCGGGTACACCCCACCCTCATCCCCGCCGATCGCCTGATCGCCAACGTCAATGGCGTGATGAACGCCGTGATGGTGAACGGTGATGCGGTAGGTTCCACACTCTTCTACGGTGCTGGCGCCGGCATGGAGCCTACGGCCTCTTCGGTAGTGGCCGACCTGGTGGACGTGGTACGCGCCATGACGTCCGATCCGGAGAACCGCGTGCCGCACCTGGCTTTCCAGCCCGACTCCCTTTCGGCGCACCCGATCCTGCCCATCGATGCCTGCGAAAGCGCCTACTATCTGCGTATCCAGGCCAAGGACCACCCGGGTGTACTGGCCCAGGTAGCCAGCATTCTGTCGGCGCGTGGTATCAACATCGAGTCGATCATGCAAAAAGAAGCCGAAGAGCATGATGGTCTGGTGCCGATGATTCTTCTGACTCACAAGGTCGTGGAAAACCGTATCGACGACGCTATCAACGCCCTCGAAGCGCTGGATGACGTAGTAGGAAGTGTGGTGCGTATCCGGGTCGAGCACCTGGCCTGAGCGGGCGCTGTAGGACCAGGCGAAGCCTGGGAATCAGTCAACCTCCACTGCACTGAATAAATCGATTACCACAGCGGTAGCAGCCCGTGCTGCAAGTCGTGAAGCCCACGCGGCTTTTGCTTGCAGCTTGCAGCTGAAGGCTTGTAGCTCAAGCCCAGCCGCTCAAACCAAAGGTTTGCCCAACATGCGTTACATCAGTACCCGCGGCCAGGCACCCGCGCTCAATTTCGAGGAAGTGCTGCTGGCTGGCCTGGCCACCGATGGTGGCCTGTATGTACCAGAAAACCTTCCACGGTTTACCCAGGAAGAGATCGCCTCCTGGGCTGGGTTGCCCTACCACGAGCTGGCCTTCCGGGTGATGCGCCCGTTCGTGACCGGCAGCATTGCCGACGCCGACTTCAAGCAGATCCTCGAACAAACCTACGCAAACTTCTCGCACGCCGCCGTTGCGCCCCTGCGCCAGCTGAACGGCAATGAATGGGTGCTCGAGCTGTTCCACGGGCCGACCCTGGCGTTCAAGGATTTCGCCCTGCAACTGCTCGGCCGCCTGCTGGACCACGTGCTGGCCAAGCGTGGCGAGCGCGTCGTGATCATCGGTGCTACCAGTGGCGACACCGGCTCGGCGGCCATCGAAGGCTGCAAGCACTGCGAGAACGTCGACATCTTCATCCTGCACCCGCACCAGCGGGTATCGGAAGTTCAGCGCCGGCAGATGACCACGCTGTTTGGCGACAACATCCATAACCTGGCGGTGGAAGGCAACTTCGATGATTGCCAGGAGATGGTAAAGGCCAGCTTCGCCGACCAGAGCTTCCTGAAGGGCACGCGCCTAGTAGCGGTGAACTCGATCAACTGGGCGCGGATCATGGCCCAGATCGTGTACTACTTCCACGCGGCCCTGCAGCTGGGCGGCCCAGCGCGCTCAGTCGCCTTCTCGGTGCCTACCGGTAACTTCGGCGACATCTTCGCCGGTTACCTGGCCCGTAACATGGGCCTGCCCATCAGCCAGTTGATCGTTGCAACCAACCGCAACGACATCCTCCATCGCTTCATGAGCGGCAACCAGTACGTGAAGGACACCCTGCACGCCACGTTGTCGCCATCCATGGACATCATGGTCTCTTCAAACTTCGAACGCCTGCTGTTCGACCTCCACGGCCGCAACGGCACCGCCATCGCGCAGCTGATGTCCAGCTTCAAGCTGGGCGGTGGCTTCAGCGTGGAAGAAGACCGCTGGACCGAAGCGCGGCGCCTGTTCGACTCACTGGCCGTGACCGATGAACAAACCTGCGAAACCATCGCTGAAGTGTTCGCGAGCACCGGTGAAGTGCTGGACCCGCACACGGCCATTGGCGTACGGGCGGCCCGCGAATGCCGCCGCAGCCTGGACACGCCCATGGTGGTGCTGGGCACTGCCCATCCGGTCAAATTCCCTGAGGCAGTGGAGCAAGCCGGCGTAGGCAAGGCCCTGCATCTGCCAGCTCATCTGGAAGACCTGTTCCAGCGGGAAGAACGTTGCACGGTGCTGCCGAACGACATCACGGCTATCCAGGCCTTCGTGAGCGCCCACGGTAACCGCGGCAAGCCGCTGTAATACGATGCCTTTACGGCGGTGGCCAGGGGCGCTTGTAGGAAAACGCTCTTGGTCCCGCCGTCCTCCGTCGACTTTTCCTGCAAGCCTTTCGGATCATTCCTATTTAGCCTTGAGTGCGCGTTATTTAAGGTGGCGTTCGTTCCCACTTTCGAGGCCGCAACCATGCGTTCGCTCAAGGTTCTCGTCGTAGAGCATCAACCTGCCCGCCTGCTGCAACTTCATCAAATGCTCAATGCCTGCGGCGTCTATGGCGTTCGGGTTGCGGAAGATCCCGCCTCGGCCCGTCGTACCCTGGAACGGCAGGGGCCAGTCGATGTAGTGGTATTTGGAAGCCAGGCCACCTCGGCGCTCATGTTCCTGGATGCGTTGGCAGCGTCCGGTGAAACCGCAGGGGTGATTATCCAGGGCCGTAGCGAGTGCCCCGAAACCACCGCCGCCGTACGGCGCGCCCGTCAGGCCGGCTTATGGGTACTGGGTGTGCTGCCCTGGGGCCAGGCGGTATGTCCGCTGCACCAGATGCTCTGCCGTTTCAAGGTGCATGTGGCCGAACCGCTTATCGCCTGAGGTACCTTTCATCCTGCCGTTGCGCTTGTTGGCCCCGGCTGCCCGAACTTTTGCCAAGCGGTGATGGTCATTTACTGGCACTGAAATGAATTTCGGGTAAATAAGGGTGATCGAGATGGAAAACATCAGCTTATTGTTAAGTGATGCGCTGGCACCTTACTGCGTCAGCCTGGCTCCGTCGGATCTCCAAGATCGTTTTCGTGTCACGGTAACCGACCAGGCCGGCGCGGCCATCCTCCACAGGGACGTTCCGAAGTCGCAGTTGGCGTCCCGGTACGCCCTCACGGACGTCGTTGATGGTTTGCACCGTGACCTCATGATTGCCGAAGGCCGGCTGGAACCAAGCACCATTGCCGCGCTGCGAAGCGTAGGCACCGTTGGTCGGTTCGCGGTGGAGTTGCGTTAAGCCGGGAACCTTCACGAGGGCTCGCCCTCTTACCTTACAAGGACGCTTGAACGGCATTGTGCTCCGGTGCCGTTCAGTCGTCCGGTGGCCCGAATGGGTCATGTTTGCCCCGGCCGGCCTCCCCACCGCGTCCGGGGTTTCTTTTATGCGCAGCCTAAGCCCATCAGGTAAACTACGCGCCCCCTCGCTATATCGAAGCCTGCCATGGCCCAGCCATCGACTACTTACAAGTTCGAACTCAACCTGACCGACCTCGATCGCGGTGTTTACGAAAGCATCAAGCAAACGATTGCCCGTCATCCTTCGGAAACCGAAGAGCGCATGGCGGTGCGTTTGCTGGCCTATGCCCTCTGGTATAACGAAAACCTGAGCTTCGGCCGCGGCTTGTCGGACGTGGACGAGCCCGCCTTGTGGGAAAAGAGCCTCGACGATCGTGTGCTGCACTGGATCGAAGTAGGCCAGCCAGACCTCGACCGCCTTACCTGGTGCTCCCGCCGCACCGAGCGGGTTAGCCTGCTGGCATACGGTAGCTTGCGCGTCTGGCAGAACAAAGTCGCAGATCCCGCCCGCACCCTCAAGAACCTCAGTATTGCCGCTGTGCCTCAAGAGGTACTCGAGGTACTGGCCACTGATATGCCGCGCTCCATCAAATGGGACGTGATGATCGATGAAGGTACCGTATTCGTGACCGATGATCGGGGCCAGCATGAAGTGCAGCTGGAATGGTTGCTGGGGGAGCGGGGGTAAGGTCACTATGGCCGCCCTGTCGTTTCGCCGTTTGATGTGAGAACACTGCCGCACATGCGTATCGAGCCCCGCCCGCTGCCCGCCGAACTGCCTTTCCTGGGTGATCTGCCACCCCTGCTTACCCGCCTGTATGCCGCCCGAGGCGTGCAAAGCCAGGCCGAGCTGGACAAGGGGCTGGCACGGCTGATCCCGTATCAGCAACTCAAGGGCATCGATGCCGCGGTGGACATGCTGGTCACCGCCATCGACCGGGGTGAGCGCATTCTGGTGGTGGGCGATTTCGACGCCGACGGCGCCACGGCCAGTAGCGTTGCGGTGTTGGGGCTGCGGCTGCTCGGCGCGGCGCATGTGGATTATCTTGTCCCGAACCGGTTCACCTATGGCTACGGCCTCACCCCTGAGATCGTTGCCGTGGCGCTCGAGCGCCAGCCCGACCTGCTGGTAACCGTGGATAACGGCATTTCCAGCGTGGAGGGCGTTCAGGCGGCGCGAGATGCCGGGCTCAAAGTGCTGATCACCGACCACCACCTGCCCGGCGCGCAGCTGCCGCAGGCCGATGCCATCGTCAACCCGAACCAGCCAGGTTGTGACTTTCCCAGCAAGGCCCTGGCGGGCGTAGGGGTGATTTTCTATGTGCTGATGGCCCTTCGTGCGCAACTGCGAGCACTCGGGCGTTACGCCACGGCGCCGCAGCCTAATATTGGTGAATTGCTGGACCTCGTCGCGCTGGGCAGTGTGGCCGACGTGGTGCCGCTCGACGCCAACAACCGCATTCTTGTGCATCAGGGCCTGGAGCGTATACGCGCGGGCCGGGCGCGGCCGGGCATCATGGCGCTGCTGGAAGTGGCCCGTCGGGATCATCGCCGGCTCACGTCCACCGACCTCGGCTTTATCCTTGGGCCAAGGCTGAATGCCGCCGGGCGTATGGATGACATGAGCCTGGGGATCGAGTGCCTGCTCAGCGAAGACCTCGCTCACGCAAGAGGCATCGCCGCAGAACTGGATGGCCTCAACCAGGACCGCAAATCGGTGGAGCAGGGCATGCAGCGTGAAGCCCTGGCGCAGCTCAAGGACCTGCCGCTGGCCTCGATGCCGTTCGGCCTGTGCCTGTTCGAGCCCGACTGGCACCAAGGCGTTATCGGCATCCTCGCGTCACGGATGAAAGAGCGTTATCACCGCCCTACCATTGCCTTCGCGGATGCCGGCGACGGGCTGCTCAAAGGCTCGGCGCGATCGGTGCCGGGTTTCCACATCCGGGACGCCCTGGACGCCGTGGCGGCCAAGCATCCGCACCTGATCACCAAATTCGGCGGGCATGCCATGGCGGCTGGGTTGTCCTTGCCCGCCGAGCATTTCGAAGCCTTCGCTGAAGCCTTCGACAAGCAGGTTCGCGAACACCTGTGCGAAGACGACCTCACCGGCAGGCTGCTGTCAGACGGTTGCCTGGCCGTGGAGGAGTTCCACCTGGAGCTTGCCCGCGCGCTGCGTAATGCAGGGCCTTGGGGCCAGCACTTCCCGGAGCCGCTGTTCCATGGCGTGTTCCAGTTGGTGGAGCAGCGGGTGGTGGGCGAGCGGCACCTCAAGGTAGTGCTCAAAAGCGAATGCGGTAGCCTGCGCCTGGATGGCATTGCGTTCGGGGTAGACCGCGAAATTTGGCCCAACCCGAGCGCGCGCTGGGTGGAAATGGCCTACAAGCTGGATGTGAACGAATACCGTGGCGTTGAAACCGTCCAACTCATGATCGCGCACATGAGCCCTCGTTAGCGGAATCTGCCGTCTCCCTTGTGGGTCTACTACGCTGCAAAGAGTGCAAACCTTACAGCCTGATATCCCACTCGAGAGGTGCTTCATGAGCCTGTTGCTGGAACCCTACACCCTGCGTGGGTTGACGTTGCGTAACCGTATCGTGGTTTCGCCCATGTGCCAGTATTCGTCCGAAGATGGCCTCGCCAACGACTGGCACCTGGTGCATCTGGGCAGCCGCGCGGTAGGGGGCGCCGGCCTGGTGATTTTCGAGGCAACCGCCGTCACCGCTGATGGCCGCATCACCCCCGAAGACCTCGGCCTGTGGAAAGATGAACAGATCCCGATGCTTCAGCGCATCACGCGCTTCATTGAAGCGCAGGGCTCGGTGCCTGGTATCCAATTGGCTCATGCTGGCCGCAAAGCCAGTACCTGGCGGCCCTGGCTCGGCAAGCATGGCAGCGTCACCCTGGATGAAGGCGGCTGGATTCCCGTAGCGCCTTCGCCCATTTCCTTCGACCCCGAACATGCCCGCCCCACCGAACTGGACGAAGCCGCGATTACCGGCATCAAGGAAGCGTTCGTGGCGGCTGCCAAGCGTGCGCTGACCGCCAATTTCAAGGTAGTGGAAATCCACGCGGCCCACGGCTACCTGCTACACCAGTTCATGTCGCCGCTGAGCAACCGCCGCACGGACCAGTACGGTGGCAGCTTCGATAACCGCATTCGGCTGGTGCTGGAAGTGACCGAGGCTATTCGTGCGCTATGGCCTGCTGACCTCCCGGTATTCGTGCGGGTGTCGGCCACCGATTGGGTAGATGACGGCTGGAACCCGGATGAAACCGTGGAGCTGGCGCGGCGCCTGAAGGCTTTGGGTGTAGACCTGGTGGATGTGTCCTCGGGTGGCACCGCCGCCAATGCGGAAATCCCGACCGGGCCTGGCTATCAGACCCGCTTCGCCGAACGCGTGCGCAAGGAATCGGAGATTGCCACCGGCACCGTGGGTATGATCACCGACCCTGCCCAGGCGGAGCATATTCTGCGCACCGGCCAGGCTGACCTCATCCTGCTGGCCCGCGAGCTGCTGCGTGACCCGTACTGGCCGCTGCACGCCGACGACGACCTGGGCGGACGCAAGGCCACCTGGCCTGCCCAGTATCAGCGCGCTACCCACCGCGACCAGCCTATTCACGAATCCGATCTGCGGGATTGACATCCTTTTTCGCGAGCTACGCCGGATGGCCGGCCCCGCCGCTTCCCACAGGTTGCGTTGACTACTGTGGGAGCAAGCGGAGCCGAAGGCGTAGCACGCGAATAGGGTTTAAGAAAACAAGACCTATACGGTCACACGTACTTACGCTTCTCCGGCGCGGGCGGGAAGTACTGGTACAGCCAGGTTTCGCTGAGGGTGCGGTCGCTGGTGCGGATGAACAGGCGCATTTCCACCGGGTCCACGCTGTCGCTGGTGGGGTACCAGTCGAAGATCACCCGGTAGCCCTTGATGTCCGGGATCACCAGCACGTGGAAGTCCTGCACCTTGCCGCTCGATACGGTGACAACCGGCTCGATCCCGGTGCCTTCCGGCAACCGGTCCAGCCCGCCGCCGGTGAAGTCGATGGCAAAGCGGCGTGCCCATTTGTCCGGGTAGTGTTCGCCCGGCGCCCAGCCTTCGAGGAACCCGCCCATGCCTGAGCGCGTGGCGTGTACCCGTGCCAATGGCGTGCCGGTAGGGGGCAGGGCGCTCCAGTAGAGCTTGTAGCCGAAGCTCAGCGTATCGCCCGCGGCAACTGGCTTCTTCGGCGTCCAGAAGGCCACGATGTTGTCCAGGGTTTCGCCGGTGGTAGGGATTTCCAGCAGGTCGATCGAGCCCTCGCCCCACGCAGTGGTGGGCTCCACCCAGAGGCTTGGCCGCTTGCTGTACCAGTCCACCGTGTCCTGGTAGCTGGCGAAGTTGTGGTCGGTCTGCACCAGCCCGAAGCCCTTTGGGTTGGTGTCGGCGAAGGCGTTGAACTGCAACTTGGCGGGGTTGTTCAGCGGCCGGCAGATCCACTCGCCATTGCCGCGCCACATGGCCAGGCGGTCCGAGTCGTGAATTTCCGGGTGGATGGTGTCGCACATGCGGCGCTCGTGGGTGCCGCAGCTGAACATGGTGGTCATCGGCGCGATGCCCAGTTGCTGGATCGCCGTGCGCGCGGTCACCTGCATGTCCACTGCCATCACCACTTGCTCGGCCTGGCAGTCGATATCGAAGCGATAGGCGCCCGTGGCGCTGGGGGACTCAAGCAGGGCATAGACCACGAAACGGGTCGCGTCCTTGGTGGGCGTCTCGAACCAGAACTTGGTGAAATCGGGGAATTCTTCCTGGCGCTTGGCGTAGGTGTCCACCGCCAGGCCGCGAGCGGACAAGCCGTACTGCTTGGTGGCGTCTACCGCGCGGAAGTAACTGGCGCCCAGGAACGACACGATGTCGTGGCTGGCGATTTCCGGTGCCTTGAACAGCTTGAAACCGGAGAAGCCGAGGTCGCCCTTGAGCTGTTTCTGCTCCACCTTGCTGTCGTTGTAATTGAACAGCTCGGGGCGGAAATGCACCTCCCGCGCCTGGCGGTTGGAAGGGTCCACGCTGTACATGCGCACCGGCGTACGGAAGCCCATGCCCACGTGGAAGAACTGCACGTCCAGCTGGCCGTTGAGGTCCTTCCACAACGAATGGTTGGCGTCGTACTGGATGGCGTTGAACTGCTGCGGGGTCATGTTCGCCAGCGTGGGCGGCAGTTGCTGTTTACGGTCCGTGTAGGGCTGGGCGGCCAGTGCCTTGGCCTGGGCCTTGAGGCCCTCGAAGTCGAAATACTCGGCGTCGCCATTGGCGGTCGCGGCCAGGGCCCGGGCAGACATCAGCGCGGTGGACGACAGGCCGGTGTAGGCCGCCAGGGCCATGGATGCTTTCAACAGACTTCTGCGGTGCATAGACAACCCTTCGGTGAAAATTGGCAACGTTAGCCAAGGAGAGGGGCGCGACGCAATCTCAGAATGTTCGAGAGTGTCACAGCCATCCTTGCTTCACGGCCTGTGTAGAGCCGCGAAAGCAGGGATGGTTCACGCTTTAGTGCTTGAACATCACATGGCGCACCACGGTGTAGTCCTCCAGCCCGTACATGGACATGTCCTTCCCGTAGCCGGAATGTTTCTGCCCGCCGTGGGGCATTTCGCTGACCAGCATGAAGTGCGTATTCACCCAGGTGCAGCCATATTGCAGGCGAGCACTGAGGCGGTGGGCGCGGCCCAGGTCGTTGGTCCACACCGAGGACGCCAGGCCGTAATCAGAGTCATTGGCCCATTCCAGCGCCTGAGCTTCATCGCTGAAAGGCGTAACGGTCACCACCGGCCCGAACACTTCGCGGCGCAGAATCTCGTCATCCTGCTGTACGTCCGCCAATACTGTGGGCTCGAAGAAGAAGCCATCCCCTTCGATCACCTTGCCACCGGTGACCAGGCGGATGTGTGGTTGCGCCGCAGCGCGGGTCACGAAGCCTGCCACGCGGTCCCGTTGCTGGGCGCTGATCAAGGGGCCCAGCTCGGTATCTTCGGCTTCCTGCGGGCCATGGCGCAGGCTGCCGACCGCCTCGCCGAGCTTCTCTACGAAGCGCTCATAAATACCCTGCTGGGCGTATACCCGGCAGGCAGCCGTGCAATCCTGGCCCGCATTGTAGAAGCCGAAGGTGCGGATGCCCTCAACTGCGGCGTCGATGTCGGCATCGTCGAAGATGATCACCGGCGCCTTGCCGCCCAGCTCCATGTGCATGCGTTTCACCTGCGCCGCGGTACTGGAAATGATCTGCGAGCCGGTGGCGATGGAGCCGGTGAGCGATACCATGCGCACCTTGGGGTGTTCCACCAGGGGCCCGCCTACGGTGGCGCCTCGGCCGAACAATACGTTCAGCACCCCGGCGGGGAAGATGTCCGCGGCCAGTTCAGCGAGCTTGAGCGCGGTCAGCGGGGTGAGCTCGGAGGGCTTGAGTACCACGGTATTGCCAGCGGCGAGGGCGGGGGCGATTTTCCAGGCGACCATCATCAGCGGGTAATTCCACGGCGCGATGGAGGCGATCACGCCCACCGGGTCGCGGCGAATCATCGAGGTGTGGCCAGGCAGGTATTCGCCCGCCGCAGACCCACTGAGGCAACGCGCGGCACCTGCGAAGAAACGGAACACGTCGGCAATGGCTGGCAACTCATCGTTACGCGCCGCAGCCAGAGGCTTGCCGCAGTTGGCAGACTCCAGCCGGGCCAGTTCGTCGGCGTTGGCGTCGATGGCGTCGGCGAGTTTCAACAGGGCCAGCGAGCGGTCCTTCGGCGCCGTTTGCGCCCAGCCGTCGAAGGCCGCGTCGGCTGCGCGCACGGCCGCGTCCACCTGAGCCTCGCTGGCCTCAGGGATTTCAACCAGCACGCTGCCGCGCGCGGGGTCGAATACCGCTTGGCTCGCGCCTTCTCCCGCGACCAGTTGGCCGTTGATCAGCAGTTGGGTTTGCATGGTGCGATCCTCCAGTTCATTTGCCGCCACCGGCGACCGATTCGCCGCCGCGGGTCAGGTAGTAGGCGCCCAGAATGGGCAGCATGGTCACCAGCATCACCAGCAGGGCAACTACGTTGGTGACCGGTACGTCTCGCGGGCGGGCCAGCTGGTTGAGCAGCCAGATCGGCAAGGTGCGCTCGTTGCCCGCAGTAAAGGTGGTGACGATGATCTCGTCGAACGACAGGGCAAACGCCAGCATGCCCCCGGCGAGCAGGGCAGAGCCCAGGTTGGGCAGCATGATGTAGCGGAAGGTTTGCCAGCCGTCCGCGCCCAGGTCCATGGACGCTTCGATCAGGCTGTGGGAGGTGCGCCGCAGCCGCGCGATGACGTTGTTGTAAACGATTACCACGCAGAAGGTGGCATGACCGATCACGATCGTCAGCAGCCCAGGTTCGATGCCCAATACCTTGAACGCCGAGAGCAGCGCGATGCCGGTGACGATGCCGGGCAGGGCAATCGGCAGGATCAGCATCAGCGAGATCGCGTCCTTGCCGAAGAACTGCCGCCGGTACAACGCCGCCGAGGCCAGCGTACCTAGCACCAGTGCCACTGCAGTGGCCAGGCAGGCGACCTGCAGGGACAGCTTGATCGCCTCCACTACGTCCTGGCGGGCGAAGGCCACGCTGAACCATTTGAGGGTGAACCCGCGTGGTGGGAAGCTGAAGGCGGCGTCTTCAGTGTTGAAGGCGTAGAGCACGATCACCAGGATGGGTATGTGCAAAAAGGCCAACCCGCCCCAGGCGGCGATACGTAATGTGAGGGGCGCTTTTTCAGAGTGCATCGAAGGCCCCCAGGCGTCGGACGATGGACAGGTACACCGCGATCAGCACGATGGGCACCAGGGTGAAGGCCGCGGCCATGGGCAGGTTGCCGATGGCGCCTTGCTGGGCATACACCATGCTGCCGATGAAATAGCCCGGCGGGCCGATCAACTGGGGCACGATGAAGTCCCCCAAGGTGAGCGAGAAGGTGAAGATCGAGCCGGCGGCGATGCCGGGTACCGAAAGTGGCAGCACCACCTGGAAGAACGTTTGGCGCGGGGTAGCACCAAGGTCGGCGGACGCTTGCAGCAGCGAGGGCGGCAAGCGCTCCAGCGCCGCTTGAACCGGCAGGATCATGAATGGCAGCCAGATGTACACGAACACTAGAAAGCGGCCCAGGTGTGAGGTGGACAAGGTACTGCCGCCAATGCCCGGTACCTCCATCAGCCAGGCCAGCGCGCCGGCCAGGCCCAGGTGCTGCACGAACCACTGAGCCACGCCTCCCTTGGCCAGCAGTAGCGTCCAGGCGTATGCCTTGACGATATAACTGGCCCACATGGGCAACATGACCGCGATGTAGAAGAAAGCCTTGGTGCGGCCGGTGGTGTAGCGAGCCATGTAATAGGCCAGCGGAAAGGCGACAAGTGCGCTTGCCACTGACACCGCAGCCGCCATGCCCAAGGTGCGCAGAATGATGTCCAGGTTGGCGGGCACAAACAGCGCTTGCAGGTTGGCCAGGGTAAGGTCGGGCGTGACCGTCATGCTGAAGTCGTCGAAGGTGTACAGGCCTTGCCACAGCAGGTTAAGCAGTGCGCCAAGGTAGATCACCCCAAACCACAACAAGGGCGGCACCAGCAACAACGCCAGGTACAGGTTGGGCCGTCGATAGAGCAGGTCCGCCGCCCAGCGCGCAAGCGAGGCGCGGGCGGGCGAGGAGGGCGCATCCAGCACAAGGGTCATGGTCAAACGCCCTCGTCCAGCAGCGGCACCATGGCGCCACGCGGCCATGCCAGAGTGAGGCGCTGCCCGGGTTGCAGGGCGGCGGCGTCGGGCTGCCAGTCCTGGTTGGCCTGGCTCACGTTGAGCAACTGCCCGTTGTTCAAGCGCAGCTCATAGCGCGTGGCGCTGCCTTGGTACTGTACGTCCTGAAGGATGCCTTCGAGCCGCACCTGATCGGCCATCGCCGGCACGCCAAGGCGGATGTGTTCGGGCCTGATTGAAAATGCTCCGGGAACGCCGCGCAAGGCGGCTGCCAATTCACCCCGCAGCACGTTCGACGTACCCACAAACTCGGCCACGAACGCCGTGGCCGGCTTCATGTACAGGTTGCGCGGGGTATCGCACTGTTCGATGCGGCCTTTATTGAACACCGCCACCCGGTCGCTCATGGACAAGGCTTCAGTCTGGTCGTGGGTCACGAACACGAAGGTGATGCCCAGCTGGCGCTGCAGCTTTTTGAGTTCGCTCTGCATCTGTTCGCGCAGCTTGAGGTCGAGCGCACCCAGCGGCTCGTCCAGCAGCAGCACCCGTGGGCGATTCACCAGTGCCCGCGCCAGCGCCACCCGCTGGCGTTGCCCACCGGACAGTTGCGCGGGCTTGCGCTCGCCAAAGCCGACCAGCGCCACCATCGCCAGGGCTTCCTCGGCACGGTTCAAGCGCTCGGCCTTTGCCACGCCTTTCACTTTCAGGCCATACGCCACGTTGTCCCGCACATTCATGTGGGGGAACAACGCGTAATCCTGAAACACGGTATTCACGTCGCGTCGATACGGCGGCAGGCCAGCGGCTTCCTGGCCATGAATACGAATCGAGCCCGCGCTGGGCTGTTCGAAGCCGGCGATCAGCCGCAGGCACGTGGTTTTTCCCGACCCCGAAGGGCCGAGCATGGAAAAGAATTCGCCGTCGTGGATGTCGATCGACACCCGATCCACGGCCTTCACCTCGCCAAACAGGCGCGATACCTCGGTAAATTGCACAGCAGGGGTCATGGTAATTGCCTTCTGATCTGGCGGCCCATTCGCGAGCTTCGCCCGCTTCCTACCTGTTGGAAGCGGGCGAAGCCGGCCAGGCGTAGCTCGCGAAGCGGCGTTAGCGGCCGCCCATGATCGCTATATAATCCTGCGTCCACCGGCTATACGGCACGAACTTGCCGCCCTCGGCCTGCGGGGTTTTCCAGAAGGCGATTTTGTCGAACAGGTCAAAGCCATTGGTGGCGCAGCCCTCGGCGCCCAGCAGGTCGCTCGCCTTGCAGGCGGCCGGTACCGCGGGCAACGAGCCGAACCACGCCGCCACGTCCCCCTGCACCTTCGGTTGCAGGGACCAGTCCATCCACTTGTAGGCGCAGTTGGGGTGCTTGGCTTCGGCATGCAGCATGGTGGTGTCGGCCCAGCCGGTCGCGCCTTCCTTCGGCACAGTGGAGGCCACCGGCTGGTTGTCGGCCTTCAGCCCGTTGACCATGTACCCCCAGGAACTGGTAGCTGCAACGCCTTCGTTTTTCACGTCGCTCATCTGCACGGTCGCGTCGTGCCAGTAACGGTGGATCAACGGCTTTTGCTGGCGTAGCACATCAAGTACCGCCTTGTACTGGGCTTCAGTGAGCTGGTAAGGGTCTTTGATGCCCAATTCGGGCTTGGCCGACTTGAGGTACAGCGCGGCATCGGCGATGTAAATCGGCCCGTCATACGCCTGCACCCGGCCTTTGTTCGGCTTGCCATCAGGGAAGTTCTGCGGCTCGAACAGCACGCCCCAGGTGGTAGGCGCGGTCTTGAACACTTCAGTGTTGTACAGCAGCACGTTGGGCCCCCACTGGTAGGGCGTGCCGTACACTTGCTTGTTCACCACGAACCAGTCGCCACTGGCCAGGCGCGGGTCCACGTTCTTCCAGTTGGGAATCAGCGCGGTATTGATCGGCTGCACGCGCTTGCCCGCGATCAATCGCAGCGAAGCGTCACCCGAGGCGGTTACCAGGTCGTAGCCACCCTTGGCCATGAGGCTGACCATTTCATCGGACGTGGCGGCGGTTTTCACGTCCACCTTGCAGCCGGTTTCCTTTTCGAAGCCGGTTACCCAGTCATAGCTTTTGTCGCTCTCGCCACGCTCGATATAGCCCGGCCAGGCGATGATATTCAGCTGGCCTTCACCGGCACCTATGGCTGTGGGCAGGTCGGCGGCATGAACGCCAGCGGTTGCCAGCAGGGCGGTGGTAATGGCGCTGAGCACTGCGGTCTTTGGGGCGGACATGGATTTCCCTCTTTTTCAAATTATGGTCGGGGCAGTAAGCAAGCAGGCGCGCGGGGCGCTGATTATTGGAATGCTGAGCCAGGTGCAGGAGTCAGTTCAGCACCTCCCGCTGTCGCGCCATGATATGGCGCACCACGCTGTAATCCTGGAGAGAGTCGCTGGACAGGTCTTTGCCATACCCCGAACGCTTCAGCCCGCCATGGGGCATTTCGCTGGCCAGCATGAAGTGGCTGTTGATCCAGGTGCAGCCGTACTCCAGCCGCGCCGCCAACTGCAGCGCCTTATCCAGGTCGCGGGTCCACACAGAGGAGGCCAGGCCGTATTCGGATTCGTTCGCCCAGGCCAAGGCCTGGCCGGGTTCATCGAACCGGGTGACGGTCACCACCGGCCCGAACACTTCACGCTGAACGATCTCATCCTGTTGGCGGCAGCCGGCGAGCAGTGTGGGTTGGTAGAAGAACCCAGGCCCGGAATGGGCGGCTGCTCCGGTTACCCGTTCGATATGCGGTTGGCTCAAGGCGCGCTGCACAAAGCTGGCCACGCGGTCGCGCTGGCGGGCGCTGATCAGCGGCCCCAGGTCGTTGTCCTCGTCGCGCTTGCTGGCATAGCGCAGGCTTGCGACCGCCGCACCCAATTCTTCCACCAGCCGGTCATGGATGCCTGCCTGAGCATAGATACGGCAGGCAGCGGTACAGTCCTGGCCGGCGTTGTAATACCCGTAAGTGCGAATGCCCTCCACCACGGCATCAATATCGGCGTCATCGCACACGATCACCGGTGCCTTGCCGCCGAGTTCCAGGTGGGTGCGTTTGAGGGTGCGCGCCGCGGCCTGGAGCACCTTTTGCCCGGTCACGATATCCCCGGTCAGCGACACCATGCGCACGCGCGGGTCGCTCACCAGTTGCCCGCCCACGCCATCGCCGGCACCGCAAACGATGTTCAGCACCCCGGCTGGCAGCAGCTCGGCCAGCGCCGGTGCCAGCGCCAATATCGACAGAGGTGTGTGTTCGGATGGCTTGAACACCACGGTATTGCCTGCGGCCAGCGCCGGCGCGAGCTTCCAGGCGGCCATCATCAAGGGGTAGTTCCACGGGGCGATGGACGCAACCACGCCGATGGGGTCGCGCCGTACCATGCTGGTGTACCCCGGCACATATTCCCCGGAAAGTTGCCCCGTCTGGCAACGCACGGCACCGGCAAAAAAGCGGAACACGTCGACGCAGGCACTGAGGTCGTCCTGGCGAGCGAGGTGCAGTGGCTTGCCACAATTAAGGGCTTCGATCCGGGCCAGGCGATCGGCTTGCGCTTCGATGCAATCGGCGATGGCCAGCAGGCGTGAAGCCCGCTGTTGGGGCGTGGTCCTGGCCCATGTGGGAAAGGCTTGAGCGGCCGCGGCGATGGCGGCCTGCACCTGGGAGGTGCTCGCTTCGGCGACCAATGCCAGGCAGCTGCCATCGCTTGGGTCCAGAACGCTTTCTACGGCACCTTCCCCGGCAACGAGTTGGCCATCGATCAGCAGGGCGGTAAGCAAGGGCTCTGGCTGGACTGATGGGTTCATGGCACAGGCTCGGGCTGGCTGGGTTGCCTGAGCCTAGGCGCAGCGGCGTGGTAGCTACAAATTCCTAATATCGAAAGCCGCGTTCGGTTAAATCGAATGCTTGCGGGCGTGCTGTTCTCTCGCCACGGTGAGGAAAGGGTCCACCAGCATCGGGCGCGCGCTGCCGCGACGCCAGGCCAGCCCGACATCGAGCGTGCGGGTGAGGTCCACCACGCTGCGCGCTTCGATGATATCGCCCTCCAGCGACCATGGCCGGTAGGTCATGTCAGGCTGAATGGACACGCCCAGGCCGGCGGCAACCAGGCTGCGCACGGCTTCTGTGGAAGCGCTGCGAAGGCTTACCTGCGGCCTCAAGCCAGCGTGCTGCCAGATGCGCTGGGCGTTGTGGTCCATTTCATCCACGTTCAGCTGAATCAGCGGTTCAGCGGCCACGTCCGCAAGCGAGATATCGTCCCGCTCCAGCAAGTGATGCCGCGCTGGCAACCATAAACGGTGCGGCGAGTGGGTCAGCACTTCAGTTTGCAGGGCATGCCGGTCTTCCAGGTTGGAAAGGATCAGCACGCCTACGTCGATTTCGCCGTTGAGTAGCAAATGCTCGATGTAAGGGCGTTCATCCTCCATCACCCGCAGCTCGACGTTAGGGTAGGCGCGCTGGAACCGTGTGAGCAGGTTGGCCAGGTAGTAACCGGCAACGAGGCTGGTGACGCCAATGGTGAGGGTGCCGCTGATCTGGTCCGTGCTTTGTTGCAGGCTTCGCTTGGCGTTGTCCACCGTAGCGAGGATCAAATGTGCCTGGCGCAGAAACTGATGGCCTTGGTGAGTCAGGCTCATGCCCTTGGCGTGTCGGTTGAACAGGCTTACACCAATCTCCTCCTCCAGCTGCTGGATGGCCCCGGTCAGGGTGGACTGAGAGATAAACACCGCCTGCGCCGCCGCCGAGATCGAGCCCGTTTCGGCAACCGCGATGAAATGGCGAATCTGGCGCAAGGTCATCATGGGCAGCTATCTGAAAGGCCGAGGTGAACGGTGTTATATCGGAAAAACCGTGGGCGGGGAATGAGAGGGCCGGGCCGCGGTGAAGGGTAGAGGGCAAAGAACTAATAAGCGTTACCGATGATTTATAACGGAAAATCGGGTGTATCACCCTGCAAACAAGGTGATGGCAATTTCGTACCTGCCGACGCTGGCGTTGTGCCCCGGGATGGCCGAAAGTACGCGCCTTGCTTCAAGGCCGGTGGTCTATACTGCCCGGCTTTCGCGCGCGCGCTTACCTTCGAGGAGTGGTTGTGAAGAATTGGACTCTGCGCCATCGGATCCTGGCGAGTTTTGCTGTCGTGGTCGCCATCATGCTGTCCATGGTGCTCATCGCGTACACCCGGCTGATGATGATCGAGCAGGAGGCGGCCAGCCTTCGCAGCGAGAGCATTCCCGGGGTGTATTCGAGTTCGATGATGCGCGGCGCCTGGTCGGACAGCTATCTGTATACCCAGCAGCTGCTGGGCTTGAGCTACCAACGGGAACTCATCACCGCCGATGAGGAGCAGTACAAGGGCTTTGCCGAGCGCCTGGCCACGCAGATGGCGGTGTTCCGTCAAACCTTGCGCAGCGATGAAGAAAAGACCGCTTTCACCGAGTTCGAGCGCTGGCGCGGCACGTACGAAGCGGCACTGAAGCGAACCCTGGCTGCTTACCAGCAACGCCACTTCACTGAAGCCATGGAATTGCTTGAGCAGGAGCTGACCCCCGCCTGGACGTCGGGCCGCAAGCAGATCAACACCGTGGTGGACCTCAACCGCAAGGCGGCGGAGGAAGCCGGTGCATCCATCGAGCGGTCCGTGGCCACTACCAAACTGGTGATGCTGTGCTGCCTGCTGGTCGCGCTGATCGCGGCGATCAGCTGCGGGCTGCTGTTGCTGCGAAATATCATGGCGCCTACCAACAAGCTGCTGAGCATCCTCGAAGTGATGCGCGCCGGCGACCTCAGCGTGCGGCTCAACCTTGGCCGCAGGGATGAATTCAACGCGATCGAAACCGGCTTCAACGCCATGATGGATGAGCTCAACGCCCTGGTTTCCCAGGCGCAACGCTCGTCGGTACAGGTCACTACCTCGGTGACTGAAATCGCCGCCACGTCTCGCCAGCAGCAAGCCACGGCTACCGAAACTGCTGCCACCACCAGTGAAATCGGCGCCACCTCCCGTGAGATTGCCGCTACCTCCCGCGACCTGGTGCGCACCATGGGCGAGGTTACCGGGGCCGCGGACCAGGCTTCGCTGTTGGCCGGCAACGGCCAGCAGGGCCTGGCCCGGATGGCCGAAACCATGCAGCACGTGATGGGCGCCGCCGACCTGGTGAACGCCAAGCTGGCGACCCTCAACGAAAAGGCGGGGAACATCACGCAGGTGGTGGTCACTATCGTAAAGGTGGCAGACCAGACCAACCTGCTGTCCCTTAACGCAGCGATCGAGGCCGAGAAAGCAGGCGAATACGGGCGCGGCTTCGCTGTTGTCGCGACCGAAGTGCGCCGGCTGGCCGACCAGACCGCCGTGGCGACCTACGACATCGAACAGATGGTGCGTGAGATCCAGTCAGCGGTTTCGGCGGGCGTGATGGGCATGGACAAGTTCTCGGAGGAAGTACGCCGCGGGATGCTTGAAGTACAACAAGTGGGAGAGCAACTGAACCAGATCATCCATCAGGTACAGGCGCTGGCGCCCCGGGTACTCATGGTCAATGAAGGCATGCAGGCCCAGGCCACGGGCGCTGAGCAGATCAACCATGCGCTGGCGCAGCTGAGCGATGCCAGCAGCCAGACCGTCGACTCGTTGCGCCAGGCCAGCGCGGCCATCGACGAACTGAGCCAGGTCGCCGCAGGCTTGCGCGGCGGCGTGTCGCGTTTCCGAGTGTAATGGCCAGCACGCGCATGAACGCTCCCGGCGCACCGACCGGCAAGCTGGCCGGCACGTTGTTTTTGTTGTTCACCCTTGGCGAACAACGCTTCGCGCTGCCTGCGCGTGCCGTAGTGGAGGTGTTGCCGCTGCTGCCACTCAAGCCCGTGCCCCAGGCGCCGGCATGGGTAGGTGGTGTGTTCGCCTACCGTGGCAAGGTTGTTCCGGTGATCGACATGCGCGCATTGGCCCTGGGCGAACCGGCGGTACGCCGTACCAGTACTCGCATAGTGCTGGTGAACTACCAGCAGGGCCTGTGCCTGGGGTTGGTGCTGGAGCATGTAAGCGAAACGCTGCGCTGCGACCCGTCTGAATTCAAGCCCTATGGGCTGGCCAACCCCGAAGCGCGGTACCTGGGGCCCATCCGGGAAGACGCCCGTGGGCTATTGCAGTGGATCACCGTGGACGAGCTGTTGGATGAGCGCGCGCAAGCCCTGTTGTATGCCCCGGGTAACGCGGCCTTGCTCGACGGGGAGGGCGCCTGAGCATGGACCGGCGCTTCCTCGACTTCCTGTACCAGCGCATCGGCCTGGACGCTGCCTCGGTGGGCCCGGCGATGATCGAGCGTGTAGTGCGTCAGCGGCAGGCAGCGTTGGGGCTGGCCGCGCTAGAAGCCTATTGGGCACTGCTGAGCAGCGACGACGCGGAGCAGCAGGCGTTGATCGAGGCGGTGATCGTTCCGGAAACCTGGTTCATGCGTTACCCCGAGTCCTTCGCCGCCTTTGGCCGCCTGGCGAGGGCACGCTGGCACGAGCTGGGCGGCGCACGGCCGCTGCGCGTGTTGAGCCTGCCGTGCTCTACGGGCGAGGAGCCGTATTCGCTGGCCATGGCGTTGTTCGACGCCGGGTTGTCAGCGTCCGCCTTTGTGATCCACGCGGTGGACGTGAGCCCGCAGTCACTGGCCAAGGCACGCCGCGGCCTGTATGGCCGCAATTCCTTCCGAGGGGACTACAAGGCTTTCCAGGCGCGTTATTTCACCGCCACCCCCGAGGGGCATCACGTGCAGCCCCGGTTGCTGGAACAGATCCACCTGCAGCCCGGTAACATACTCGACCCCTTGTTGCTGGCCGGGGAACAACCCTATGATTTCGTGTTCTGCCGCAACTTGCTGATCTATTTCGATGTGCCAACCCAACAGCAAGCGGTCAACGCCTTGAAAGCCTTCACCCGCGAGGACGGCGTGCTGTTCATCGGGCCGGCGGAAGGTAGCCTGTTGGCCTCCAACGGCATGCGCCCGTTGGGGCTGGCGCAGGCGTTTGCTTTTGTACGCCAGCCAGAGCCCGCGCAGGCCCCGAGGCTGACCACGCCGTTACCGCTGCCGGTCCCCCGACCGGCGCCGCGCCCCACTCCAGTAACCGTGACGATGGCGCCCGTGCCTCGCCCTGTGCCGCCGGCAGCCCCGGTTGTCGAAGCAGCAGGCTCCGCCGCTTTGCTGGCGCAGATCGCCGCCCTGGCCGATGCCGGCAAAAGCGCCGAGGCGCGCGCGGCGTGCGAGCGCTACCTCAAGGACCACCCGCCCCAGGCCCAGGTGTTTTATTGGCTGGGCCTGTTGAGCGATGCGGGTGGGAATGCGCTCGAGGCGCAGAATTTCTATCGCAAGGCCCTGTACCTGGAGCCACAGCACCCTGAAGCGCTGGCGCACCTGGCCATGCTGCTGGCCGCCCGCGGTGATGCCGAAGGTGCCCGGCGGTTGCAGGCGCGTGCCACCCGCGCATTGAAGGAGCCCAAGGCATGAGCGACCAACAGCGGCCCGGCTTGACCTATTCGGCCGACGGCGCGGCGGTCACCTTCGACGCCTGCTGGAAGACCATTGGCGTGCGCGGCGACAGCTCCTGCCCGCGGTTGGCGGAATACGTGCGCTGCCTGAATTGCCCGGTGTTCGCCGACGCCGCCACGCTGCTGCTGGACCGCTACAGCCTGCAGCGTGAGCCCGGCGAACTGGTCTACCCCGAGGCCCCCGTAGCCGTTCCGTCACGCTCGCTGGTGGTGTTCCGTATCGCTGGTGAATGGCTGGGCCTGGCCACGCGCTGCCTGGTAGAAGTGGCGCCCAGCCAGCCGGTGCATTCCGTGCCGCATCAGCGTTCCCGTACCCTCATGGGCGTGGCCAACGTGCGCGGCGCGCTGGTGCCCTGCATCGCGCTCGGTCAACTGCTGGGCATTGAAACGGGGCAGGCTGCAGCGGCCAGCGGGAGAGTGGTGCCGCGCTTGCTGATTCTGGCCGCGCAAGGAGGGTCTGTGGTGGTGCCGGTGGACGAGGTCGATGGCATCCGTCGCTTCGATGAGCACCTGATCGAAGCGGGTGCCGGCCCTCAAAGCAGCCGCTTCACCCTCTCCGTGCTCGCCGATGGGCCCCGCACCTTGCGGGTGCTGGACGAGCAGGCATTGATGGTGGCGATCACCCGGAGCCTCACATGACCCCCGAGCAAATGCGCGACGCCTCCATGCTGGAACTCTTCGCGCTCGAAGCCGAAGGGCAGACCAGCGTGCTGAGCGCAGGCCTGCTGGCGCTGGAGCGCAACCCCCGTGACCCTGCGCAGTTGGAGGCCTGCATGCGAGCGGCCCATTCGCTCAAGGGTGCCGCCCGGATCGTGGGGGTGGATGCGGGTGTGCAGGTTGCTCATGTGATGGAGGACTGTCTGGTTGCCGCTCAGGCCGGGGATTTGATACTGGGCGCCGACCACATCGACGCCTTGCTCCAGGGCACGGACCTGCTCATGCGCATTGCGGTCCCGGACAAAGCGCCCGGCGCTGCGGATATCCAGGCGTTCATGGCGCAGCTGGCAGTCGCGCTCGATCCAGCCTCGGCGCCTGCCGCTGCGCAGCTCACGCCACCACCGGCAAGCGAGCCGCCGCCCGCAGAAATAGCCGCAAGCCCGGTGCCGCTAGCCCTGGAAGAGCCCGCTCCGGATGCGGCAGGGCCACGCCGCAGTAACGAAGGTGAGCGGGTGCTGCGGGTGACCGCCGAGCGGCTCAACGCATTACTGGACCTGGCCAGCAAAGCCATGGTTGAAACCCAACGGCTCAAGCCGTACCTGGCAACCCTGCAGCGGCTCAAGCGCATGCAAGCGCAAAGCCTGCGCGCGTTGGATGATCTGAAGGACAGCCTCGACGCCGGCCAGCCCATGGAAGACGTTCGCGCCGCCCTGGCTCAGGCGCGGACGATGCTGGGGGAAACCCAGCGGGTGCTGCTAGGCCAGGCGACCGAGCTGGACGATTACGGCTGGGACGCCGCTCAACGTGCACAACAGCTGTATGACACCGCCCTGGCGTGCCGCATGCGGCCATTCGCTGACGTGTTGAACGGCCAGGCGCGCATGGTCCGGGACCTCGGCCGCAGCCTCGGCAAGCAAGTGCGGCTGGAAGTAGAGGGCGAAAAAACCCAGGTCGACCGAGATGTACTTGAGCGGCTGGAAGGCCCGCTTACTCACCTGCTACGCAATGCCGTTGACCACGGGATTGAAGCACCGCAAGCCCGGGTGCTCGCCGGCAAGCCCGCCGAAGGCACACTACGGTTACGCGCGTCGCACCGCGCCGGGCACTTGTTGCTGGAGCTGGCCGATGACGGTGCCGGTGTGGACCTGGCGCGCTTGCGCCAAAGCGTGGTGCAGCGGCAGTTGGCCCCGGCCGAGACGGTGGACCGGTTGAGCGAAGAGGAACTGCTCGCGTTCCTGTTCCTGCCAGCCTTCAGCCTGCGCGATACCGTCACCGAAGTCTCTGGTCGCGGCGTGGGCCTGGATGCCGTGCAACACATGGTGCGTGACCTGCGTGGTTCAGTCGAGATGACCCAGGCGAGCGGGCAGGGGAGCCGCTTCCTCGTTGAAGTGCCGCTCACCTTGTCGGTGGTGCGCAGCCTTGTCGTCGATGTGGGAGGCGAAGCCTACGCCTTCCCCCTGGCTCATATCGAACACAGCCTGGCGCTGGCACCGGGCGATATCGTTCAGCTTGAAGGCCGCCAGCACTTCTTTCATCAAGGCCAGCAGGTGGGCCTGGTCGCCGCCAGCCAGTTGCTTCAACGCCCCGCCGCGCAGCATGCGGGAGGCAGCATTCGCGTGGTTGTGGTGCGCGAGCGCGATGCGCTCTACGGCATCGCGGTCGAACGTTTCATCGGCGAGCGGGTGCTGGCGGTACTGCCGCTGGATTCACGCCTGGGCAAGGTTCAGGACATCTCCGCCGGGGCTTTGCTGGACGACGGCTCGGTGGTGCTGATCATCGACGTGGAAGACATGGTGCGTTCAGTGGACAAGCTGCTGAGCACGGGCCGGTTGGAGCGCATCGACAATATGGCCGAAGGCGGCCGGCAACGCACGGGCAAGCGAGTGCTGGTGGTGGACGACTCCCTCACGGTACGCGAATTGCAGCGCAAGCTGCTGGTGGCGGCCGGCTACGAAGTGGCGGTTGCCGTGGATGGCATGGATGGCTGGAACGCCTTGCGCAGCGAACCGTTCGACCTGCTGATCACTGACATCGACATGCCACGCATGGACGGCATCGAACTGGTCACACTGCTGCGTCGCGATGCCCGCCTGAGCGCGCTTCCGGTCATGGTGGTGTCCTACAAGGATCGCGAGGAAGACCGCCAGCGTGGACTCGAGGCCGGGGCCGACTACTATTTGGCAAAAGCCAGCTTCCATGACGACGCGTTGCTCGATGCGGTCGCCGAGCTGATCGGAGGAGTCGAGGGATGAGGGTGGCGATTGTCAACGACATGCCGATGGCGGTAGAAGCGCTGCGCCGCGCGCTGGCCTACGACCCGGCCCATGAAATCATCTGGGTGGCCGGGGATGGGGAAGAAGCCGTGCGCCGCTGCGCCGAGGACCGGCCCGATGTACTGCTGATGGACCTGATCATGCCGAAAATGGACGGCGTGGAGGCTACCCGGCAGATCATGGCCAGCACGCCCTGCGCCATTGTGATCGTGACCGTGGACCGCGAGCAGAACGTGCACCGGGTATTCGAAGCCATGGGCTATGGCGCGTTGGACGTAGTCGATACCCCGGCGGTTGGCGCAGGAAACGGGCGAGAGGCCGCCGCGCCGCTGTTGCGCAAGATCGTCAATATCGGTTGGCTGATCGGCCCGCGGGGTGCCCCTGCCAAACGTCCGCCGGTCGCGCGGCCCCAGGGCGGCCAACCGCAGGGGCTGGTGGCTATCGGTTCCTCCGCGGGCGGGCCGGCGGCACTGGAAACGCTGCTCAAGGGCCTGCCGGCCGACCTTCCCGCAGCGCTGGTGCTGGTTCAGCACGTGGACGAGGTGTTTGCCGCAGGCATGGCCGACTGGCTGGCCACGGCGTCCCGCCGCCCCGTGAGGCTTGCGCGCGACGGCGACCGACCACAACCGGGCGATGTGCTGCTGGCGGGGACCAACAATCACCTGCGCCTGACCCGCGACGGTACCCTGACCTATACCGCCGAGCCGGTGGACGAAATCTACCGGCCATCGATCAACGTCTTTTTCGAAAGCGTTGCTCGCTACTGGCAGGGCAGCGCGGTGGGTGTGCTACTCACTGGCATGGGGCGCGACGGCGCGCAGGGGCTAAAGGCCATGCGCGAACGAGGCCACCTCACCATTGCCCAGGATCAACAAAGCTGCGCGGTGTTCGGGATGCCCAAGGCCGCGATAGCGATTGACGCAGCAGTGGAGGTGCGGCCACTGGAGCGCATCGCTTCACGCTTGATGGAAACTTTCGCACTATGAACAAACGGAACGGGCCACGCCGGCACACAGGCAGTATTCAGGTGAAAACGCAATGATTGATCTGCAGATCGAGCAGTACAGGTCCACCGATGAAAACAAGGCCATGGTGTTGCTGGTGGATGACCAGGCGATGATCGGGGAAGCCGTGCGGCGCAGCCTGGCGGCCGAACTCAACATCGACTTCCACTTTTGCGCCGACCCCCACCAGGCGATCGCCAACGCCGTGCGCATTCGCCCCACGGTCATCCTTCAGGACCTGGTAATGCCCGGCCTGGATGGCCTTACGCTGGTGCGCGAATACCGTAACCATCCCTCTACCCGGGACATCCCGATCATCGTGCTTTCCACCAAGGAAGACGCGGTGGTCAAGAGCGCTGCCTTCGCCGCGGGCGCCAACGACTACCTGGTCAAACTGCCCGACACGATCGAGCTGATCGCGCGCATTCGCTACCACTCCCGTTCGTACCTCACGCTCCTGCAGCGCGACGAGGCTTATCGGGCACTGCGGGTAAGCCAGCAGCAGTTGCTGGATACCAACCTGGTGTTGCAGCGGCTGATGAACTCAGACGGCCTTACCGGGCTGTCCAATCGCCGGCATTTCGATGAGTACCTTGAGCTGGAGTGGCGCCGTGCCATGCGCGATCAAACTCAGCTGTCGCTGCTGATGATCGATGTGGACTACTTCAAGGCCTACAACGACAACTTCGGCCACCTGGAAGGGGACGAAGCCCTGCGCAAAGTGGCGGACGCCATCCGTGACTGCTCCAGCCGCTCCAGCGACCTCCCGGCCCGCTATGGCGGCGAGGAGTTCGCGCTGGTGCTGCCAAGCACGTCCCCGGCCGGCGCGCGGCTGGTGGCCGAGAAACTGCGGCAGAGCATTGCGGCGCTGGGCATCTGGCATAACGCCCCGGAGCCTGCCTCGCCACTGACGGTGAGCATCGGCCTGGCCACCATGACGCCTGCGCCAGGCACCCACTGCCGGTTGCTCATTCTTGCCGCCGACAAAGGCCTTTACATGGCCAAGCACAGCGGGCGCAATCAGGTGGTGGTCGCCGATTGACCAGTGCAACCGGGCGTAAGCCCGGGAATGAACACGCAAGCGCTGCATGCTATACTCCCCGGCTTTTGACGTGAGTGCGCAGCCGCCATGGAAATCAACCCGATCCTCAACACCATCAAGGACCTCAGCGAACGCTCCGAAACCATTCGGAGGTATCTTTGACTACGATCAGAAGGCTGAACGCCTGACCGAAGTCAATCGCGAGCTTGAAGATCCAAACGTTTGGAACAATCCCGAATACGCCCAGAACCTGGGCCGGGAGCGCTCCACCCTGGCGATCATCGTCAATACCCTGAACGAATTGTCCGGTGGCCTGGCCGATAGCCGCGAGCTGCTCGACATGGCGGTCGAAGAAGACGACGAAGGCGCGGTCGCCGATGTGGTGAGCGAACTGGAGCGCCTGCGCGGTTCGCTGGAAAAGCTCGAATTCCGCCGTATGTTCAGCGGCGAAATGGACGCCAACAACGCCTACCTGGACATCCAGGCCGGTTCCGGCGGCACCGAGGCCCAGGACTGGGCGAACATGCTGCTGCGCATGTACCTGCGCTGGGCTGACAAACGCGGCTTCGACACCACCATCATGGAACTGTCCGAAGGCGAAGTGGCCGGTATCAAGGGCGCTACCCTGCACATCAAGGGCGAATATGCCTTCGGCTGGCTGCGTACCGAAATCGGCGTGCACCGGCTGGTTCGCAAAAGCCCGTTCGACTCGGGCAACCGTCGCCATACCTCGTTCACCGCGGTGTTCGTGTCGCCGGAAATCGACGACAACATCGAGATCGAGATCAACCCGGCGGACCTGCGCATCGACACCTACCGCTCCTCCGGCGCGGGCGGCCAGCACGTAAACACCACCGACTCGGCGGTGCGGATTACCCACGTGCCGACCAACACCGTGGTGAGCTGCCAGAACGAACGCTCCCAGCACGCCAACAAGGACACCGCCATGAAAATGCTGCGGGCCCGGTTGTACGAGCAGGAAGTGCAGAAGCGCAACGCCGCGTCCCAGGCGCTGGAAGACAGCAAATCGGATATTGGCTGGGGCCACCAGATCCGCTCCTACGTGCTGGACGCGTCGCGGATCAAAGACCTGCGCACCGGCGTTGAGCGCAGCGACTGCGACAAGGTGCTGGACGGTGACCTCGACGAATACCTCGAGGCAAGCCTCAAACAGGGCCTCTGACAGGGCCCGTCGGCCCTGGCGGCAAGCTTCAAGTGGCAAGCTGCAAGCCAGAAGCGACTGGCGTTACGCCGGCTTCTGCCTTGCAGCCCTTGATCTTGCTTTTACTTGCAGCTTGAAGCTTGAAGCTTGAAGCCCCAGAAAGACTTTTTACGGATGTGACATGAGCGACCAACCACTCGACCCGCAAGCCCTTCAACAGGAAGAAAACAACCTGATCGCCCTGCGCAAGGAAAAACTTGCTGCCGTGCGCGCCGAAGGTCAGGCCTTCCCTAATGATTTCCGCCGTGACAGCTATGCAGGCGACCTGCAAAAGCAATACGCGGACAAAACCAAGGAAGAGCTCGAAGCTGCGGCGATCCCGGTGAAGGTTGCCGGCCGCATCATGCTCAACCGTGGTTCGTTCATGGTTATCCAGGACATGTCCGGGCGTATCCAGGTTTACGTGAACCGTAAAACCCTGCCCGAAGCCACCCTGGCGCAGGTGAAAACCTGGGACCTGGGCGACATCATTGCCGCCGAAGGCACTCTGGCACGCTCCGGCAAGGGTGACCTGTACGTTGAAATGACCCAGGTGCGCCTGCTCACCAAGTCGCTGCGCCCGTTGCCCGACAAGCACCACGGCCTGACAGACACCGAGCAGCGCTACCGCCAGCGTTATGTGGACCTGATGGTCAACGAAGACGTGCGCGAAACCTTCCGCGTGCGCTCCAAGGTGATCGCTCACATCCGCAGCTTCCTGATGAAGCGCGACTTCCTCGAAGTCGAAACCCCCATGCTGCAGACCATCCCCGGCGGCGCGGCGGCCAAGCCGTTCGAAACCCACCACAATGCCCTGGACATGGAAATGTTCCTGCGCATCGCGCCCGAGCTGTACCTCAAGCGGCTGGTGGTAGGCGGTTTCGAGAAGGTCTTCGAGATCAACCGCAACTTCCGTAACGAAGGCGTTTCCACCCGGCATAACCCCGAGTTCACCATGCTCGAGTTCTACCAGGCTTACGCCGATTACGAAGACAACATGGACCTCACCGAAGAGCTGTTCCGCGAGCTGGCCATGGAGGTGTTGGGTACCACCGACGTGCCCTACGGCGACAAGGTGTTCCACTTCGGCGAACCGTTCGTGCGCCTGTCGGTGTTCGACTCTATCCTCAAGTACAACCCGGACATTACCGCCGAAGACCTCAACAATATCGACAAGGCGCGCGCGATCGCCAAAAAGGCCGGCGCCAAGGTGCTGGGCTTCGAAGGCCTGGGCAAGTTGCAGGTGATGATTTTCGAAGAACTGGTGGAGCACAAGCTGGAGCAGCCGCACTTCATTACCCAGTACCCGTTCGAAGTGTCGCCGCTGGCGCGCCGTAACGACGACAACCCAAGCGTGACCGACCGCTTCGAGCTGTTCATCGGTGGCCGCGAGATCGCCAACGCCTATTCCGAGCTCAACGATGCTGAAGACCAGGCCGAGCGCTTCATGCGCCAGGTGGCGGACAAGGACGCTGGTGATGACGAAGCCATGCACTACGACGCCGACTTCGTACGGGCGCTGGAATACGGCATGCCGCCCACCGCGGGTGAAGGCATCGGTATCGACCGCCTGGTGATGCTGCTGACGAATTCGCCGTCCATTCGCGACGTGATTCTCTTCCCGCACATGCGCCCGCAAGCCTGACTGTACGAAACATCGCCTTGTAGGAAGCGGCGGGGCCGGCCATCCGCTTCCTGCAAGGTGAGCTGCCTCCTGCAGAGTCGGGAGGCCGGGATATGGATGGCGACAACCTGAAAGGATCTGAAGTGGAACCCGCAACCGTTTCAACCAGCGCTGCTGGCGTGGCAAGTGCCGTGGCCATGAGTGTGCAATACGAGGGGCGCAAGCCCGCCAGGGAGGGCAGCGAACAACGCCGCCAGGCCATCCTCGATGCCGCCATGCGCATTGTTGTGCGCGACGGCGTGCGCGGCGTGCGCCATCGCGCGGTGGCGGCCGAAGCCGGGGTTCCGCTGTCGGCTACCACTTACTATTTCAAAGACATCGAAGACCTGCTGGCCGATACCTTCGCCCGCTATGTAGAGCGCAGCGCTGCGCACATGGCCAAGCTGTGGGCCAGCAGCGAGGAGATGTTGCGCCAGTTGCTCGCCGCTACCGATCAAACGGCCGAAGCGCGCGGTCGCCTGGCCGACGCCATCGCGCGAATGACCGCCGACTACGTGCGCAAGCAGCTGAATACCCGCCGCGATTACCTCATGGCCGAACAAGCCTTCCGCCAGGAGGCCCTGCTCACGCCTCGCCTGGCCGGCCTGGTGTTGTCGCACCAACGCATCCTTCACGAAGGGGCTTGCCAGATGCTGCGCGTATTGGGCTCACGCTGCCCCGAGCAGGACGCACAAGTGTTGACGGCGTTGATCGGGCAGATGGAATATCAGGCGCTGTTGGCCCCCGACCAGGCGGCCGAAGACACCGGGATGCTCGACATTCTCACCCGCTACATGCACCTGGTACTGGCCGCAGCCTGAAGGAGGCCCGGGGATGAACGTCTGGCGCACGCTGTTCGCGGTCATGCTGGTGGGCGCCCTGCTCAGTGGTTGCCTGGCCACGTTCGATGAGCCCATCCCGCCGGGGCAAAAGGCGCCCGCGGCCTTGCTTGGCCAATGGCAGGCCCGGGATGCCTGGGGCGAGCACCTGAACCTCAAGATCCAGCCCGCCGCTGAGGGGCATTACAGCGCCATCAGCTACCAGAAAGGTTCTCCTGCCCCACGGGATCAGGCGACCTTTACCGTAAGCCGCCACGGGGGCCGCTGGTACGCATCTGCGCCCATGCCCAAGGCCTATGGTGGGCGCTTCGCTATCGTTGGCTTCGAACTGAGCGATGCGGACGAATTGGTGGTCTACAACCTGGACCTGGAGCGCTTGCAGCAGGCGATAGCCCAGGGTGCCCTCGCCGGTGAGCGCTTCGACACGCGTGACGGCCAGGGCGTTGCCGTACGCTCAAGCCCGGCCCAAGTGTTCGCCTGGCTGGACGACCCGGCCAACACGGATGTGTTCGTGGAAATCGCCCGCTACAAACGGGTTGCACGCTGACTTCACAAGGGAGGGCCGATGGACGACTACCAGCAAACGGTGCGAGTGCTGTCCGATCGTATTGTTGCCGCGCAAACCCCTATTCGTATCCTCGATGCGGTGAAATGGGACGACAACGTCCGCCAGGCGTTCCTCAAGGCCAAGGGCAAAGCCCTGCCTGAAGTGGACCGCGCCTGGTACCAGAGCCGGCCGTTGGGCTTCGACGCGACGGCCGTGCGGGTGGAATTCCAGAGTATCGAGCGCGAGGTCACGCGGCAGCTGGGGCAATTCAACCCGGTAGGGCAGATCATGCGCCGCATGTGCCGCGAATACCGGATGGTGGTGCGCATGCTGGAAGCCCGGGGCACTGAGGATTTCGGGCTCATTTCACAGGAGTTGTATGGCGCGGCTTCCGATGCGTTCCATGCTGGCGACCCCACCCTGGCAGACCTCGGCATGATGCTGTCCGATTACCTCAATAACATCGACGGCCGTGGGGACCTTAAAGACGAGATAAAAAACCTCACGGCCAAGGAAGCGGTAGACATGCTGCAAAGCCGGCTCAACCGCGTATTCGGCGAAACCGAAGGCACTATCCGCGTGTTCGAGTCCGATGGCATCGTGGCCGACGCCGCGGCCGGCGCTGATTACATCAAGATCCGCGCCGACGCCATGTTCAACGAGCGGGATGTGCGCGCGCTGGAGGTGCATGAGGGCCTGGTGCATGTGGGCACCACACTGAACGGGTTGAACCAGCCTATCTGCACCTTCCTGGCCAAGGGGCCGCCGTCCTCTACCGTCACGCAGGAAGGGCTGGCCATCCTCATGGAGGTGATTGCCTTCGCCTCCTACCCCAGCCGCCTGCGCAAGCTCACCAACCGCACCCGTGCCATTCACATGGTGGAGGAGGGGGCGGACTTCCTTCAAGTGTTCGATTTCTTCCAGGAGCAAGGCTTCGGCATGGCCGAGAGCTACGGTAATGCCAGCCGGGTATTCCGCGGTTCCACCCCTACGGGGCTGCCCTTTACCAAGGACCTGTCCTACCTCAAGGGCTTCATCATGGTCTACAACTACATCCAGCTCGCGGTTCGCAAGGGCAAGCTGGAGCAGGTGTCGCTGTTGTTCTGCGGCAAGACCACCCTGGAAGACATGCGTATCCTGCGCCAGTTGGTGGAAGAAGGCCTGGTAGCGCCGCCCAAGTACCTCCCGGAACAGTTCCGTGACATGAATGCGCTGTCGGCGTGGATGTGCTTCTCCAACTTCCTCAATCACCTGAGCCTGGACCGCATTGAAGCGGATTACGCGAACATCATTTAAAGCCTTGGGGCTGGCGCTGCTGCTGGGCATGTCCGGCTGCAGCAGCCTGCTGTTCTATCCCGAGCCCGGCGAGCCCTTCACGCCTGATGTGGCAAAGCTGGCCTGGCGCCCGCTAGCGCTGCAAAGCGCCGATGGCGTTCGCCTGCATGCCTGGTGGTTGCCAGCCAAGGCCGGTGTGCCGGTCAAGGGTACGGTGCTGCACCTGCATGGCAACGGCGGCAACCTATCCCGCCACCTGGGCGGCAGTTGGTGGCTGCCGGCCGAGGGGTATCAGGTATTGATGCTGGATTACCGCGGCTATGGGCTATCCGAAGGCAGTGCCGACCTGCCGGGGGTGTACCTCGACATACAAGCGGCGCTCGACTGGCTGCGCCAGGCACCGGAAACCCAAGGCCAGCCGTTGATACTGCTGGGGCAAAGCCTGGGTGGCGCGCTGGGCATCCATTACCTGGCCGGGCACCCGAGCGAAGCGGCGCGTTTCAAGGCCTTGGTATTCGACGGTGCGCCCGCCAGTTATCGCAAGGTGGGCCGCTTTGCCCTGAGCACCTCGTGGCTGACCTGGCCTCTGCAGGTGCCGTTGTCCTGGATCGTGCCGGACGGTGACAGCGCCATCGCGGCGGCTGAGCACATCGGGCCCATCCCCAAGTTGTTGTTCCAGAGCCTGGATGACAGCGTGGTGCCGCTGGAAAACGGCATAGAGCTGTACAAGGCCTTGCCACCGCCCCGTGTGCTGCAACTGACCCGTGGGGGCCATGTGCAAACCTTCGCCGACCCCACCTTCCGCCAGGTGATGCTGCACTTCCTCGAGGACCCCAGCCACTTCGACGGGCTGCGCCGGTTGGGCGAGATTCCCAATTACCCGTAGCAGCTGGCCTTGGCGCCAACCGCCCACAAAAAAGCCAGCCCCGAGGGGCTGGCTTTTTCATGCAACTGCGGCGCTTAGTGCATCGAGGAGCGTGGCGCGACGGGCTGGTTGTCGTTGGAAATGGTCACTTCCACACGACGGTTCATGGCGCGGCCCGAGCTGCTGCTGTTGTCAGCTACGGGGTACTGCTTGCCGTAGCCTTGAGCGACGATGCGCTTGGCGTCTACACCCTGGCGAACCAGCGCGGCCATCACGGAGGTGGCACGGGCCTGGGACAGGCTCTGGTTGTAGGAATCCGACCCAGTGGCGTCGGTATACCCTTCGATGATGACCTGACGGTCCGGGTTGTCCTTCAGGAACTGAGCCAGCTGGATGACGTTGGTCATGCCGCTGGGCTTGAGCTCGGACTTGTTCAGGTCGAACAGTACGTCGCCGAAGGTCACCAGGGTGCCACGGTCGGTCTGCTTGGCGTTCAGGCTGTCCTGCAACTTCTTGATCTGAGCGTCGCGAGCGTCCAGCTGTGCCTTGGCGCGCAGGGCGGCGGCGTTCTTGATGTCATCTTCGGACGTGCGCAGGGCGATGGTCTGCTTGGCGAATTCCACGCGCTGGTTGGTCAGGTAGGCCAGTTGGTCGACCTTCTGCTTGTCGTCGCCTTCACGGTAGGCCTTGTCGGCCTTGTCCAGCCATTCCGAAGCATCCTTGGTTTCCAGCGCAGCCAGGGTCGCGGATTTCGGGTTGGTCTGCAGCGAGGAGTAGTTGGTGCGGGCGCTTTCCAGGTTGGCGTTCGGGTCGTGCGAGCAAGCGCTCAAGCTAACGGCCACGGCCAGCAGGGCAGGGATCATCAAATGTTTACGCATGGGGGTTCTTCCTTATCTGTCCAAAGTGCACTCGGGGCGGTTACTGAGCGTTGCGCATGCCTTCCTGGCGCAGTTCTTCCACGCCCTGGTGCGCGTCGTCCACGGCCTTCTGTGCCTTGGCGGCCTGTGCCTTGCGCTCGGCTACGCGAGCGTCCCACTCAGCCTGTTCGGCAAGCATTTTTGCCTTGTCGTAGTCTTCGTCGTGCATGGCGATTTCGGCCGCCTTGAATTTGTCCTGGGCCGATTTGGTTTCCACGGCCGCGTATTCGGTCCCGCCAGCGCTTACCGCGCTGTTCACGGCCGATTGGGCCAGCGCGTATTGCTCAGTGGGTGGGTTACCGGCGCAACCGGCCAGAATGAAGCTGCTGCCCAGCGCCAGAGCGGCGAGCTTGAGCCCACGGACTGCGTTGGACGAGGGTTTGGCAGTGCAAGTCTTCATGATCTTCGACTCCATAGGAGGGCTTTCAAAAAACAACTTATCCATGGCAGCGGCCTGGGCAGCGTAACCGCGGGCATACTACTGCGATGGCTAATGTTTGGGACTCAAGTGTTTTTCTGATAGTTCACAAAACTGTCCAAAGGAATGAATTTTTACTTCCTGAAGGCTCTGGGACAGGGCCTAGCGGCCGCTTTCCGTCAGGCCTTGGGCGGCAGTATCGACTGTCTCGGGTGTGTCTTTTTGGTTAAGTTCGTCCAGATAACGACGAGACAGTGCAAGGAAGCGCGGTGTCGGCCCGATGTCTTCGTACATAGGGTCGCCTTCTTCATCGGTAGCGATCACCTTGGTTCCGCGGATATACGGAAAGCTGGTTTCAAGCTCTTCGAGCGCCGCGCCGATCAGCTCTCCGAGCAGTTCTTCGGCATGGTGTTTCGGATACATTTCCTGCAACGCCGACAGGCGAGCGGCCGATTCAACGTCCAGATGGATGCTGTAGGGTGTTTTGGTCAGGCGGCCTTTGGCGTTCTGTTCCCAATGCCGGGCGAGCTCACGGATTTTCATGGGCACCTCATGGGTCGGATAGGTCATTGCGAGGCCAAACAGCCGTGCATCCACAAGGCTGAATAAGGCGTACAGGAGTATTGAGCGGTTTTTCCGGGCCGCGTTCATTTGCCGCTGCGCTATCCTGCCTGCGTCTGCCGGCCATCAGAGGAGCAAGGACATGAGCGAAATCGATGCGCGCCTGCGTGAGCGGGTCCATGTGTTGGGCGAATTGCTCGGCACCACCATTCGCGAGCAATACGGCGAAGCCTTCCTCGAAAAGATCGAGCGCATCCGGCAAGGGGCCAAGGCCGATCGCCGCAGCGCGACCGCCAGCACCGCGCAGCTGCGCGACAGCCTCGATGACCTGAGCGAGGACGAGCTACTGCCGGTGGCACGGGCGTTCACTCAATTTTTGAACCTGGCCAACATCGCAGAGCAGTACCAGTTGATCCGCCGGCGGGCCGAAGGCGACGCCCCGGTCGCGCAGCTTGCGGACCCGAGTGCGGACATGGCGGATGCCGAGCGCCTGCCCGAGCTGCTGCGCCGCCTGCAAGCCGCCGGGCATGATGCCGACCATCTGGCCCGGCACGTGGGCCGGCTGGATATCGAGCTGGTGCTCACCGCGCACCCCACGGAAGTGGCCCGGCGCACGCTGATCCAGAAATACGACGCCATCGCCGCTCAGTTGGCCATGCTGGACCATCGCGACCTTACCGATGCGGAACAGCAAGCCATCCATCACAAGCTGCAGCGGCTGATCGCCGAGGCGTGGCATACCGATGAGATCCGTCGCACCCGTCCCACGCCGGTGGATGAAGCCAAATGGGGTTTTGCGGTGATCGAGCACTCCCTGTGGCACGCGGTGCCCAACCACCTGCGCAAAGTGGATGCTGCGCTGCATGCCGCCACCGGTTTGCACCTGCCACTGGAAGCGGCGCCGATCCGCTTTGCCTCGTGGATGGGCGGCGATCGCGACGGTAACCCCAATGTCACGGCTGCGGTGACCCGCGAGGTGCTGCTGCTGGCGCGGTGGATGGCGGCAGACCTCTTCTTGCGCGACGTGGACCAATTGGCCGCGGAGCTGTCCATGCAGCAGGCCAGCGAAGCGCTGCGTGCACACAGTGGTGATAGCGCCGAGCCCTACCGGCACGTACTGAAGGCATTGCGCGAACGCCTGCGGGCAACGCGCAGCTGGGCCCAGGCCGCCCTTAAGGGCCCGCACCCGGCCGATGCCGAGGTGCTACAGGACAACCATCAACTGCTGGCGCCGCTACAGCTATGTTTTGAGTCGCTGCATGCCTGTGGGATGGGCGTGATCGCCGATGGCCCATTGCTGGACTGTATCCGTCGGGCCGTCACCTTCGGCTTGTTTCTGGTGCGCCTGGACGTTCGCCAGGATGCGGCCCGCCACGCGGCGGCCATGAGCGAAATCACCGAGTATCTGGGGCTGGGGCGCTATGCGGACTGGGACGAAGACGACCGGGTAGCCTTCCTGCTGACAGAGCTGAACAACCGCCGGCCGTTATTGCCGGCCCACTTCCGGCCCTCGGCCGAAACCGCCGAAGTGCTGGCCACCTGTCGCGAAGTGGCGGCTGCACCGGCGGCGTCGCTCGGCTCTTATGTCATCTCCATGGCGGGGGCCGCATCAGATGTATTGGCCGTGCAACTGCTATTAAAGGAATCGGGCGTATTGCGACCCATGCGGGTGGTGCCATTGTTCGAAACCCTGGCAGACCTGGACAACGCCGGCCCGGTGATCGAGCGCTTGCTGTCGCTGCCCGGCTATCGCGCCAGGCTCCATGGGCCTCAGGAAGTGATGATCGGTTATTCCGACTCGGCCAAGGACGCTGGCACCACGGCAGCGGCCTGGGCGCAATACCGGGCGCAGGAAACACTGGTGAACATCTGTGCGGAGCAGGGCGTCGAGCTGCTGCTGTTCCATGGCCGCGGCGGGACCGTCGGGCGAGGAGGCGGCCCCGCACACGCGGCCATTTTGTCGCAGCCGCCCGGCTCGGTGGCCGGGCGCTTCCGCACCACTGAGCAAGGGGAGATGATCCGTTTCAAATTCGGCCTGCCTGATATCGCCGAGCAAAACCTGCACCTATACCTTGCGGCCGTGCTCGAGGCCACGCTGCTCCCGCCGCCGCTTCCCGAAGCGCCGTGGCGCGCTCAAATGGACCGCCTGGCCACGGACGGCGTGCAGGCATATCGCAAGGTAGTGCGTGAGCACCCTCAATTCGTGGAGTACTTCCGCCAGTCAACTCCGGAGCAGGAGCTGGGGCGCTTGCCCTTGGGCAGCCGGCCGGCCAAGCGCCGCCAGGGCGGCATCGAAAGCTTGCGTGCTATCCCGTGGATTTTCGGTTGGACGCAAACCCGCCTGATGTTGCCGGCCTGGCTGGGCTGGGAAGCGGCGCTGGGCCAGGCCCTGGAACGGGGCGACGGCCCGGTGCTGGCGCAGATGCGAGAGCGTTGGCCGTTCTTCCGTACCCGCATAGATATGCTGGAAATGGTGCTGGCCAAGGCAGACGCGGACATCGCCAGCCAATATGACGAGCGCCTGGTAGAGGATTCGCTCAAGCCGCTGGGCCAGGAGCTACGCGACCTATTGTCGCAGTGTGCACACCATGTACTGGCGGTCACCGGGCAGCCGAAACTGCTGGCCAGCAGCCCGGATACCCTTGAGTTCTTTGCCCTTCGCAATACCTACCTGGACCCCCTGCATCGCCTGCAGACCGAGCTGCTTGCCCGCTCCCGATCCCAGCAGGGCGCCCCGCACAGCGGGCTAGAGCAGGCGCTGCTGGTAACCGTGGCGGGTATCGCCGCCGGCTTGCGCAACACCGGTTAAGGGAACCTTCCTGATGCGGCAGGAAGTGTCCGCCAGGGCACACCTCGCCGCCCAGGCAGTCACACTTGGTTGCACCTTGCCCGCTGCGGCGGGTTCCTGCGACCTTCGACGGCTTGTCTGGCCTCGGGCGCCTGTGTATCTTGGACAGCCTTTTGGCCGATTTCGGCCAGCCCGAATTTTTTCGGTGGCTCACCGGTAGTTACGTTTTCTCCAGGGTCATCGGCGTTGTCATATAAAAAAACATTTGAGGAGCACATCGATGCGCGTGATTCTGCTGGGAGCTCCCGGAGCCGGGAAAGGTACGCAGGCCAAGTTCATCACCGAGAAGTTCGGTATTCCGCAGATCTCCACTGGCGACATGCTTCGCGCGGCAGTCAAGGCCGGCACTGAACTGGGCCTCAAGGCCAAGGAAGTGATGGCCAGCGGTGGGCTGGTATCCGACGACCTGATCATTGCGTTGGTGAAGGAGCGTATCGCTCAGCCCGATTGCGCCAATGGCTTCCTGTTCGACGGCTTCCCACGCACCATTCCCCAGGCCGAAGCCCTGGTGAAAGCCAACGTTATTCTGGATTACGTTGTGGAAATCAACGTGGCCGACGAAGAAATCGTCAATCGTATCGCCGGCCGTCGCGTACACGAAGCCTCTGGCCGGGTGTACCACACCGTGTTCAATCCGCCGAAGGTTGCCGGCAAGGACGACGTGACCGGTGACGACCTGATCCACCGCGCTGACGACACCGAAGAAACCGTGCGCAAGCGCCTTCAGGTTTACCATGACCAGACCGAGCCGCTGGTGAACTTCTACAAGAACCTGTCCGTGGAACAGGGCAAGCCGAAATACGCCTGTATCGAAGGCGTGGGTACGGTGGAAGACATCACTGGCAAGGTGGTTGCAGCGCTCAGCTGACAGCTTCCCGGATAAACGAAAGCCCGTTCGCGGGCTTTCGTCGTTTATACTCTCTGCCTTTTTTCTGCCCCGGACACCGCAATGCCCACCTTGCTGGCCCTCGATACCGCCACCGAAGCCTGTTCTGTCGCCTTGCTCCATGAGGGTCGGGTACTCAGCCATTATGAGGTGATCCCCCGGCTGCATGCGCAGAAGCTGCTACCGATGATCCAGCAGGTTCTGGCCCAGGCTGGTATCGCGCCAAGTGCGGTGGATGCTATCGCCTTCGGTCGCGGCCCCGGCGCGTTCACCGGGGTTCGCATTGCCATTGGCGTGGTGCAGGGCCTGGCGTTCGCGCTGGATCGCCCTGTGCTCGGCGTTTCCAACCTGGCCGCGCTTGCCCAAGGTGCCTGGCGGCGTCACGGCGAGGCCAGGGTGGCCGCGGCCATCGATGCTCGCATGGATGAAGTGTACTGGGGCTGCTATCAGGAACAGGCCGGCGAAATGCGCCTGTGCGGCATCGAGGCCGTGCTGCCCCCTCATGCGGTGCAGTTGCCGGCCGATAACCCGGAGGGCTGGTACGGCGCTGGCACGGGGTGGGGCTATGCTGATCGCTTGGCGGTCAAGCCCAGGCAGTTCGACGCCATGGCCCTGCCGCACGCGGAAGACGTACTGGCGCTGGCCACGTTCGGCTGGGCGCGTGGCGAGGCCGTCGCCGCTGACCAGGCACAGCCGGTGTACCTGAGGGACAACGTGGCAACGCCAAAGGGCGCTCCTCGCGCCTGAGCCGGGTTCCGACAGCCCGAGGGGTTTTCGACCCACGGCCCTAAACCTTTTGCACGTTATGTGGTCCAGTTATCACCGAGTCAGTGCTGGGGGCGCTACAGTGCCAGCACGCTGATATCACCTATCGAGAACCTGAATGCGCATAGATGGCGTCTCCTCGCGGTCGTACCCGATCAAGCGCAAGCCCGGCAAGGGCTTGGCGCGGGTTGAGGACGTGCCTGAAGAACGGGAAGGCGAGATCGAAGTGATCGAGGCCCGCCCGCGGCCTGCCGCAAGCGGTGGCCGCGGTACGCTCGTGCCGGCCTTCTCCGCGCGCGAGCAGGAAGAACTCTTCCGCGGCGTCAACACCCGCGTGGCTACTGCCTTGGCAAGCTACCTCACCACGGCGAGCTTCGTGGAGTGGGACGGTGAGGTTCTGGGCCTGGACGTTCATATCTGACTTCTGCCGACCTTCCGTATTACCTGGGCTGCCCTTCCTGGAGCGATGCGGCCTGGCGGGGCAGCTTCTACCCTGCCGATACCCAAGCCTCGGACACCCTAGGGCTGTATGCCAGCGCCTTAAATGCCGTGGAAGGCAACACGACCTTTTATGCCTGGCCAGCGGCGTCCACGGTTGCGCGCTGGGCCGAGGAAATGCCCGCCCACTTTCGCTTTACCGCCAAGTTTCCAAGGGACATCAGCCACGGTGGAGAGCTCGCTAGCCAGCTCGAACTGGCGCACCAGTTTCTGCGCTCGCTTGCCCCGCTTGGCGAGCGCGTTTCACCGGTGTGGCTGCAATTGTCAGCCAGCTTCGGGCCTTCCCGCCTCGCAGACCTTGCCCTGTTTATCGAAGGGGTGTCCCGGCCGCTGGCGGTAGAAGTGCGGCACCCCGCATTTTTTTCCAAGGGAAGCGAGGAGCGCGCGCTTAACCGCCTGCTCCGGGATAGCGGCACGGAGCGCATCTGCATGGACACCCGCGCGCTGTTCAGCGTGACGTCCACCGACCCTGGCATTCTTCATGCACAAGCCATGAAGCCACGGGTGCCGCCACGGCCCGCCGCGTTCACCGATCGGCCTCAGGTGCGTTTCGTTGGATTGCCGCGCGTAATTGATAACGAGCCGTTCCTTGACCCTTGGGTGGCCAAGGTAGCCGAATGGATTGAAGAAGGCCGCCGCCCCTATGTGTTCATGCACACCGCCGACAACCGTGAGGCGCACGCCCAGGCGCGACGGTTTCATGAGCGGCTGACTGAACGGCTGCCTGGGTTGCCAGCCCTGCCGCCCGTGCCTGCAGCTGGCGCCCCTACGCAGATGGGCTTGCTGTGAAAGGGCCTGCGCATTCGCGGAGCGCTTAGGATGCGTGGGCTTATCATGTTGTGCGGGTTGGCTGTAGTGGGGTTTGTGCTGTGGTGGGCGTTGCCGCTTCCCCCACGCTGGAACCCCTGGGCGCCTCTGGATGTAAGCGAAGCACCCAATTGGCTCACGCCGTTCAAGCTGCGCCGCCTCCAGGCGGATCCGCAACTGTGCGCGCAGGTGCTTGCCGTGTCTGGCCTGCGCTACCAGCCCCAGGCGGATTCGCCGCCCGGCCAGCGCTGCCCGCTGCGTGAGGTAGTCCGCGTAAGCGGCGGGCCGGTTCGGTTAAGCAGCAGTTTCCTGGCCAGTTGCCCGTTGGCGGTGTCCGCGGCCATGTTCGAACGTCACGGTTTGCAGCCGGCGGCCCAGGCCGTTTATGGCGCGCCAGTGGTCGCCATGGAGCATCTGGGCAGCTTCGCCTGCCGCAACGTATACAACCGCAGCCAAGGCAGGCTCAGCCAGCACGCCAGCGCCAACGCCTTGGACATTGCCGCCTTCCGGTTGGCTGACGGCCGCCGGATCAGTGTGTTGCAGGGCTGGAAGGGCAGTGCCGATGACGCCGAATTTCTTCGGCAGGTGCACCACAATGCCTGTAAGTATTTCAATACCGTGCTTGGCCCCGAATACAACGCAGCCCACCGCAATCACTTTCACGTAGACATGGGCGGATGGGCCGTATGTCGATGAAAGGCAATGTATTTCCGGTTGTTTCCGTCGCCGCACTTGAGTCGTGTTTGTCAGTCTGAGGTTACGCAGACTTCCCCACTGCGGTCCTGGAGGCCGCTCATGTATCGCAAACTATTGCTGATCGCTTCAATGGGAACGCTGCTTGGAGGCTGCGTACCTTACGCCACCGATGGCTATGTACAAACGGACGTCTACACCGTACAGCGCCCTGTTTATGAGGCTCGCCCTTATGCCTATCCCTATGGCTATACCAGCGGCTACTACGTAACCCCGGGGCCCCGCTATTACGCGCCGCCGCCCCAGTACTATCGGCCGCCGCCACCGCCAGCCTGGCGCCCGGGGCCACCGCCTCGGCCTGCGATGGGTTGGCGCGGCGGGCCACCCCCGCAATGGCGCCACGACCGCGGCCCGGACTGGCGTGACCATGGCCGCGGCGGGCCGTATCGCGGGCCGCGTGGCGATCACGGCGGCCGTGGCGGCTGGGACGGGCGGGGTTATCGGTAGAACGCTCTACGCCGGATGGCCGACCAAACGGCGCCCGCTATTATTCGCGAGCTCCGCCTTCGGCTCCGCTTGCTCCCACAGGAGGCTCTAACCCATTGTGAACCCGGGGCTCGGGGTTCATTACAAATCCTTCAAGGGGTGTTCACCTTCCCAGGCGCGGCTGAAGTGGGCGTTCACCACGGCCTCGGGAATGGCAGCCACGTCGGGCCAGTGCCAGTGAGGTGTGTTGTCTTTGTCGACCAGGCGCGCGCGCACCCCTTCGCTGAATTCCGGATGACGGCAGCAGTTGAGGCTGAGGCCGTACTCCATTCGCAGCACGTCCGGTAACGATAGCTGCCGGGCGCGCTTGAGCTGGTGCCAGGCCAGGTGAGCCGTGAGTGGGCAGCCACTGATCAGGTTTTGCGCTGCCTGGGCAAGGTCTGGGTCGGCGTGGTCGCGCCAGCGGGCGATGGCTTTCCACGCCTGCACAGGGCCTGCCACGTCCAACAAGTCATCCACAGCGGCACGTCGCGCCAGCCATTGTGCAGGCGGGCGGGAGGGCAGGGCATCATGTTCGAGCGCGCGCAGGAGGCTGATCAGCTGTACGTCTGCGTTTTCCTGCCAGTTCATTTGCACCAGGCCGTCAATCAGCTCGTCCTGTTGGTCATCGCGCAGCAACCTGTCGGCCAGCCCAAGCTCCAGAGCATCGGTACCGTTCACCTGGGCCCCGGTCAACGCCAGGAACAGGCCCAGCTTGCCCGGGAGGCGGTTATAGAACCAGCCGGCACCCACATCGGGATACAGGCCGATGCTCACCTCCGGCATCGCCAGGCGGCTACCGGGCGTGACGATACGGATCGCGGCGCCTTGCAACAGGCCCATGCCGCCCCCCAATACATAGCCATGCCCCCAGCAAATGACCGGGCGGGTGAACGTATGCAGGCGGTAGTCCAAACGGTATTCAGCTTCGAAGAACCGCGCCGCCAGGTCGGGGACTTCCCCGGGATGAGCGCGACAGGCCTCGACCAGGCTACGCACGTCACCGCCCGCGCAGAACGCTTTCGGGCCATTGCCCCGCAGCAGCACGCAGGCGATGCGGGGGTTGCGCTCCCAGGCGTCGAGCTTCTCCATAAGCGCCTCGATCATCGGTAGCGATAATGCGTTCAAGGACTTCGGGGCGTCGAGGGTAGCAATGCCAATATGGGCACCGTTTGCCCCGATAAGCTCTTCAAAACTCAGATTCATCGAAACCTCTGCTCAGCACTTTGTTGGAATTATGGACCGCAAGGGTCGGTTCGATTGACAACAGAGAAGGTCTTTCCTAGTGTCCCCGGATTGTTCCATGGACTGCCACATGACCACCACTGCCTCTGAAGAAGATCGCATCAAGCTTGAGCCAAGCTGGAAACAGGCGCTCAAGGAAGAGTTCGACCAGCCGTACATGCGGCAGTTGCGCGAGTTCCTGCGCCACGAACTGGCCGCAGGCAAGGAGATTTATCCGCCCGGGCCGCTGATATTCAATGCGCTGAACCTCACCCCGCTGGATCAGGTGAAAGTGGTGATACTGGGCCAGGACCCTTATCACGGCCCCGGCCAGGCTCACGGGCTGTGTTTCTCCGTGCAGCCGGGCGTGCCCGCGCCGCCCTCGCTGGTGAACGTGTTCAAAGAGCTCAAGCGCGACCTTAACCTAGACGTTCCTTCCCATGGCTGCTTGCAGCACTGGGCCGAACAGGGTGTGCTGTTGCTTAACACTACCCTTACGGTCGAACGCGGCATGGCGGCCTCCCATGCCAAGAAGGGCTGGGAGCCGTTCACCGACCGCATCATCGAAACGGTGAGCGAGCGCTGCGAGCACGTGGTGTTTTTGCTGTGGGGCGCCCATGCCCAAAGCAAGAAAAAACTGATCGACCCTACCAAGCACCTGATTCTTACCTCGGTGCACCCGTCGCCGTTGTCAGCGCACCGGGGCTTCATCGGCAATGGGCATTTCAGCAAGACCAATCAGTTCCTCAAGGACCACGATCTGGCCCCGATCGACTGGGCGCTATGAATGGGCGCCGGGCTGCCTGTTCCAGCGGCGGAACAGCGGCTCGGCCAGGAACAGCACAAACAGCAGGCGCATCACTTGCAGCGCGGTCACCAGCGGCACGGACAGTTGCAAGGTTTCGGCGGTAAGGCTCATTTCGGCGATGCCGCCGGGCATCATGCCCAGGGTGAGGGAGCGCAGGTCCAGCGCGGTCGCCAGGCTGAGCAGCCAGGCGGCGAGGCCGGCAATCAGCATCGTCAGCAGTGTGCCTGCCAGCGTACGCCCGAGGAACGAAGGCGCGCGGCGAAAGAACGCCCGGTTGAAGTGACAGCCCAGGCCGCTGCCAATCAGCCATTGGCCGAGCTGGCTGCCACCCGCAGGCAAGCTGCCCTGCAGGCCCATGCCGATACTCAGGGTGGCGGTAACCAGCAGCGGCCCGAACAGCCAGGGGTTGGGCTGGTCAAGCTTTTGCCACACCAGCGCCGCCACAACGCCCAGCCCGCCAATCAACGCAAGCCAGGCCCAGCCCAGCTCACCATTGTGCTGAGGCACCGCACCCTCGCCCAACAGGTACTTGAACACCGCGGGCACCAGCAATACCACCAGCAGTACCCTCAGGCTTTGCCCCGCGGCCACTCGGCCAAGGTTGGCGCCGTTGCGCGCGCCCAGGTTGACCATCTCGCCGGAGCCCCCTGGCATGCTGGAGAAAAACGCGGTAGCCCGGTCTTCACCCGTGCGCAGCAGCAGCCATACGCTTACCAGGCTGGACACGCTGGTCACCAGGGCGCCGACGAGAATCAGCGGCCAGTGCTCGGCCACCTGCTCGAGAATGATCGGGGTGAAATGCAGCCCAATGCCAGTGCCGATGATCCATTGCCCACAGCGGCGCCCATTGGGGATTTCGCGCAACTGCCAGGGGGTAGCGCAGCGCACCAGGATGACGGCCAGCAACGCGCCAGTCATCCAGGGCAACGGCCAGCCCACCTGGCTGGCCAACCAACCGCCTACCAGCCCGGTTACAGCCGTGACCCACCAGGCGGGTGACCTTGCTTCAGGCATTGGCGAGCCGGCGGGCACGTTGACGATTGCGCCAGATGCGGATCAGCGGCAGCACCAGCATGATTGCAGTCAGCACCCAGGTGCCCACGGTGATGGGGCTGCCGGCGAGGATGTGCAGGTCTCCGTTGGAAATGGACAGCGCGCGCCGCAGGTTCTGCTCCATCAGGCCGCCGAGAATGAAGCCCAGCAGCAGCGGAGACAGCGGAAAGTCCAGCTTGCGCAGGATGTAGCCGAAGATGCCGATGCCCACCATCAGGAACAGGTCGAAAGTGGTCGCATGCACCGCATACACACCAATACCGGTGATAATGGCGATCACCGGCACCAGCGCCCAGTTCGGCACCGACAGAATACGCGTGAACACCCGGATCATCGGGATGTTGAGGATCACCAGCATCACGTTGGCGATGAACAACGAAGCGATCAACCCCCACACGATGTCGGGCTGCTGTTCAAACAAAAGCGGGCCCGGGGTGATGTTGTAGAGGCTAAGCGCGCCGATCATCACTGCCGTGGTGCCCGACCCTGGTACGCCCAGGGTAAGCATGGGCACCAACGCCCCACAGGCGGCAGCGCCGATAGCGGTTTCCGGCGCCGCCAGCCCGCGCAGGTCGCCCTTGCCGAATTTCCCGGTAGGCCCGGCCATGCGTTTTTCCGTCATGTAGGCCACAGCGCTGGCCAGGGTGGCGCCGGCGCCAGGCAGTACACCCATGATGAAGCCCAGCAGGCCGCAACGAACGTTCACCATCCATACCGCAACGGCTTCCTTGAGGTTGAACATCATGCGCCCGGTGGCTTGCGCGGCTTGATGGCCGTGGTGGGTTTTTTCGAGCAGCAGGAGAATCTCGGACACCGAGAACAGCCCCAGCACCAGCACCACGAATTGAATGCCGTCAGCCAGATGCACACTGTCGCCCGTGAAGCGGTACACCCCGCTGTTCGCGTCGATGCCGATAGTGGACAGGAACAGGCCGATCAACGCTGCGATGAACGTCTTCAGCGGCCGGTTGCCCGCCATGCCGCCCAGGCACACGATGGCGAACACCATCAGCACGAAGTATTCCGCAGGCCCGAAGGCGATCGCCCATTTGGCCAGCAGGGGCGCGAACATCACCATGCCGCAGGTGGCGATCAGGGCGCCGATGAAGGAGCTCCAGGCCGACAGCGACAGTGCCACACCGGCCATGCCCTGACGGGCGAGGGGGTAGCCATCCAGCGTGGTCATCACGGTGGACGCCTCGCCCGGAATGTTCAGCAGGATGGAGCTGATACGCCCACCGTATTCGCAGCCCAGGTACACCGCCGCGCACAGAATGAGCGCGGATTCAGGCGGCAAGCCGAGCGCGAAGGCGATGGGGATGAGCAGCGCTACGCCGTTGATCGGGCCTAGCCCTGGCAACAGGCCGACCACGGTACCGATCAAGGTGCCGATCAACGCGGTGATCAGGTTGTACGGTGACAGGGCAACACCAAAGCCTTGCCCGAGGTAGCCGAGAGTGTCCATGTCAGTTCTCCAGTACGTCGAGCAACCCCATGGGCAGCGGGACGTCCATCACGCGGTCGAACAGGATGTAGAGGCCGATGCTGGCGATCGGAATAACCACCAGCGCGGGTATCCAGCGCCCGCCGTACAGCCGCGCCATGGGCAGGCCGATCAGCATGGCGCTGAGGATGAAGCCCAGCGGTTCGAACAGGCCGGCGAACAACAGCAGCAGGCCGATGCAGGCGCCGATCTTCAGCAGGCTGTGGCGGTCAAGGCTGGGCTCGTCCTCGGTATGAACGATGGGAGTAGGGCGCAGCAGCATGTACAGCAAGGCGATGCCCATCAATGCCAACAGCAGCAAAGGGTAGGCACGGGGGCCGACGGGCTCGTAGGAAAAAGCTGCCTGGTAGGGCCAGGCCATGACCGCCAGCACCGCGCACATCGCCAGCAGTGCCGCGGCGAACAGCCGTTGCAGTGTTTTCATGGTTGTTCTCCGAGGCGCCCGCGAGGCCGCGGGCGCCATGAGGTCACTGGATGAGCCCGAATTCCTTGGCGAGGGTCTTGTAGTCCGCCACCTGTTTCTTCACGTAGGCATCCAGTTCCGGGCCGGTAAGGGCGAAGGGGAACAGTTCACGCTGGTCGCGCAGCTTGGCGAACTCATCGGTGGCCAACATCTTGTCGAACGTGGTCTTCCACCAGGCGTAGTCCTCGTCGCTCACCTTTGGCCCTACATAGAAGCCACGTACCACGGGCCATTGGATGTCGTAGCCTTGCTCTTTGGCGGTAGGGATGTCCTTCATCGCCGGCTCGTCCAGGCGTTTGTCGGAGAACACCGCGAGGATGCGCATGTTGCCGGCCTCGATGTGGGGCATGGAGTCAGAGATGTCCGTGCTGCCCACCTGGATGTGGCCGCCCATCAGGGCCGTGGCGATTTCGCCGCCTCCCTCGAGCGCCACATAGCGCAGCTCCTTGGGGTTGATGCCCGCCGCCTTGGCGATCAGGGCGGTTTGCATCCAGTCCTGGCTACCCACGGTGCCGCCAGAGCCGATCACCACCTTGCTGGGGTCGGCCTTCAGGGCTTGCACCAGGTCATCGAGGTTTTTGTAAGGGGAGTCACTCTTCACTGCGATAGCGCCGTAGCTGGTGCCCACCGCGGCCAGCCAGCGAACAGCGTTCTCGTCGAACCTGCCGAACTTGCCTTGGGCCAGGTTGAGCAGCGAGCCGCTCGACCAGGCCACAAGGGTGCCGCCATCGGCGGGCCGCTGAGCTACTACGGCGTTATAGGCTACCGCACCCACGCCGCCGGGCATGTACGTGACGCGCATGGGCTTTTCCAGCAGCTTCTGGTTGAGCAGGGCGCTTTGTACGAGTTTGCAGGTGAGGTCGAAGCCGCCACCGGGCGAGGCCGGAGCGATGCATTCAGGGCGTTTGGGTTCGGCCGCGAGGGCAGAGGTGGTAAGCGCCAGGCAGGTGACGGCCAGCGCGAGGGGGCGCAGTATCGCGTTCATGGTGACTCCACTTTTGTTGTTTTTGTTTGGCGGCTTCGGACTGTCGCAGGTGACGAGTCAGTACCGGCCATCACTGAGCCTAGAATGCGAAACTTTCACCAGGCTTTCAGCGAAACATGCCGCTTGAAAAATCGGACCGTTCCCGTTGCAAGGATCGCCAACAGGCCGGGAATGGGGGACACTCCCCAGCCGCGTGGCGCTGAACAAGGGGGAACGATGCGCATTTTGCTGGTTGAAGATCACGTGCAGCTGTCGCAAAGCATTGCCCAGGCCTTGAAAGCCGCCGGCCTTACGGTCGACGTACTGCACGACGGCGTCGCGGCCGACCTTGCCCTGGCCAGTGAAGACTACGCCATGGCCATACTTGACGTGGGCCTGCCCCGGATGGACGGTTTCGAAGTACTCGCCCGCCTGCGCGACCGCGGCCGCAACCTGCCTGTGCTGATGCTCACCGCACGCAGTGACGTCAAAGACCGGGTGCATGGCCTTAACCTGGGCGCGGACGACTACCTGGCCAAGCCCTTCGAGCTCACTGAACTCGAAGCCCGGGTAAAGGCCCTGCTGCGCCGCACCCTGCTGGGCGGCGAGCGGCAGCAACGTTGCGGGGCGCTGGTGTACGACCTGGAAGCCCGCCGTTTCAGCATAGGCGAAGTGCCGCTGGTGCTCACGTCCCGCGAACAATCGGTGCTCGAAGCCTTGATCGCCCGGCCTGGCCGGGTGATGAGCAAGGAACAGCTGGCCGCCCAGGTATTTGGCCTGGACGAAGACGCCAGCGCCGAAGCCATCGAGATCTACATTCACCGCTTGCGCAAGAAGCTCGATGGCCAAGGCGCGGCCATCGTGACCTTCCGCGGCCTGGGTTACCTGCTCGAGGGGCGTGATGCCTAAGCCGGCCAGCCTGCGCTGGCGCCTGCTCGGTAACCTGGCCAGCTTGCTGATACTGCTGATGCTGGCCAGCGGGCTGAGTGCCTACTGGAACGGCCGCATGGCTGCCGACACCGCTTACGACCGTACCCTGTTGGCCTCGGCGCGAACCATTTCGGCCGGGCTGTTCGAGCAGGACGGCCGCCTCAGCCTCGATGTGCCCTACGTCGCCCTGGATACGTTCGCCTATGACAGTGCCGGGCGGATCTACTATCAGGTCAACGGCATCGACGGCCAGTTGATCTCGGGCTACGAGAACCTTCCCTCGGCGCCGCCGGGCACGCCTCGCACGGATGCCTATCCGGCCTTGGCCAAATTCTATAACGGCAGCTACCGCGGGCAGGATGTGCGGGTGGTGAGCCTGCTCAAGGCGGTGAGCGAGCCCAGCATGAACGGCATGGCCGAGATACGGGTGGCGGAAACCGACGATGCCCGGGTGAACATGGCCCGCGACCTGATGACCGATACGCTGTTGCGGCTGGGTATGTTGGGTGGGGGGGCATTGCTGCTGGTATGGATTACCGTGAGCGGGGCGTTAAGGCCACTGGAACGGCTGCGGCGCGCGGTGGAGGAACGCAGGTCTGACGACCTGCGGCCGTTGCCCCATGACGAGGTGCAACGCGAACTGCTGCCGCTGGTGCAATCAATCGACCACTTTACCGAGCGCCTGCGCTTGCAGTTCGAGCGCCAGAGCCAGTTCATCGCTGATGCTGCCCATGAGCTGCGCACGCCGCTGGCCGCTTTGAAGGCCAGGGTAGAGCTGAGCCTGCGCAGCAGCGATCCTGCAGAGCTGAAAACCGCGCTGGCGGACGGCCGGGACGGTATCGACCGGTTGACCCATCTCGCCAATCAGCTGTTGTCACTGGCCCGCATCGAGAACGGCGCCCAGGCCATCGCGGAGGGCGGGGCGCAGCAGATCGACCTTTCACAGCTGGCGCGGGAGCTCGGCATGGCCATGGCGCCCCTGGCCTATGGGCAGGGGATCGAGCTGGCACTGGAGGCCGAGCAGCCGGTGTATGTGCGGGGTGAGCCTACGTTGCTCAGCGAGCTGTTGAGCAACCTGCTCGACAACGCACTGGCGCACAGCCCCAAAGGTGGCGGCGTGGTGCTGCGGGTGCTGCCCGAGGGCGTGCTGGAAGTGGAAGACGAAGGGCCGGGCATTCCCGAAGATGCCCGCGAACGGGTGTTCCAACGGTTCTACCGGGGCAGCCAGCAAGGTACCGGCCTGGGCTTGGCCATTGTGGGTGAAATCTGCCGGGCGCACCGGGCCAGCATCTCCCTGCATGACGGCGCCCATGGCGGGCTTAAGGTACGGGTGGCGTTTCCCGAGCACGAATCGCAGGCCCTGTAGAGGGGCCTTTAACCCTGTGGGAAGCAACTGTCTTGAGCGGTTTCCTTAGGCCCTATTCGCGAGCTACGCCTGCGGCTTCGCTTGCTCCTACAATAGCCTCAAAACCCTGTAGATCCTGTGGGAAGAGGCGGGGCCGGCCATCCGGCGAAAGCTCGCGAACAAGGGCTTTGCCCAAGGTCAGGCCAGCATCACCCGCGCGTCTTCCAGTTCGCTGCCCAGCAGCGGCGGGTCTAGGCGGTCCATGCCCAGCCGTTCATAAGAAGGGAGTTTGCTGATGGACGGGCGCCTGTCGATTGGTGTGTTCAGCAGCGAGGCGATCTGCACTACATCTGAATAGTCCGCCGCGGCCTGCTCGCGCTGGTAATCCAGATAAAGCAGCGGCACGTCCGATAGCGCCCGCGGGAAATCCCAGGATTTGAGAATCCGCGCGCCGATCACCGGGTGAATCTTTTCAATCACATGATTCAGGCACACCGGGTCGCTGAGCAGCTCGTTATGCTCCTCGGCGTAGGTGAGTATCGGCAATACGCCGATCAGGTGAACCATGCCGGCCAGTGCGCCCTGGTCAGGCTTGAGGTGTGCCTGGCGACGGCAAAGTTCGTAGCCAATCCCTGCCACTTCCACGCTGGTTGCCCAGATCTCTCGAAGCTTGGCTTCCACCACGGGCAGCCGCGCATTGAAGATCTGCTCGATCACCAGGCCTATTGCCAGGTTGCAGGTGTAGTTCACGCCCAGGCGAGTGATAGCCGATTGCAGGCTAGTGACTTCCACCTGGCTGCGCAGCAAGGGGCTGTTGACCACCTTGATCAAGCGCGCGCTCAGGGCCGGGTCCCGGCCAACCACGCGGCTCAGCTCGCTTACGCTCACCTCGCTGTCTTCGGCCGCCTGACGGATCTCCAGGGCGACTTCCGGCAGCGTCGGCAGCATCAGGTCGTCCCGGTCGATGGCGACCAGCAAATCTTCTTGAACCGCTTGGGCCAGCTTGCTCATGAGGCCTCTCGGCATGCAAAGGTGAAGCGCGGGCGGAAAGGTCCGCCGACCAGGCTACCGTTGTATCTCGCGGTCGCGGTCCAGTTCGTACGGAAGCTCAAGCACCGTGAGGCGCGCGCCCTGTGCATCGCCGAGGTGAATTTCGCCTTGTTCGGCGGCATCGCCTTGCAGCACCGCGAGCAGTTCCACACCTGTGCCCGCCGGCGCGGCCAGCACTACCTCGCCAACGGCGCTGGAGTGGACGGGAGAAAACAGGGGTGTGCCGGGCGCGGGAATTTCGCCTTCGGCCAGCGCCAGGCGGTATTGGCGGCGCTTGAGCTTGCCCAGGTACTGCATGCGGGCGACGATTTCCTGCCCGGTGTAGCAGCCTTTCTTGAAGCTCACACCGCCCACGGCCTGCAGGTTGAGCATTTGCGGGATGAACATCTCATGGGTGGGGCCAAATACCTGCCCTATGCCGGCGCGTACCTGGCCGAGCAACCAGGCCTCGAGCGGCCCTTCGGGTAGCGCGGCGGCCAGGCTGGCGCGCAACGCCTCGGCCTGGCTTGCTGGCACCCAGGCTTCAGCCCTGCCCGGTGAAACGCGAATGAACAGCGCGTCACCCTGACGGGCCACCGCATGAGTTTCTTCAGGCAGGTTGACACCCAGCTGTTCCAGCGCGTTCGCGTTGGCTTCCTGGATACCGAAGCGTAGCCATTCGCTGGAGGCGTCGGAAAGGGTTGCCTTGGAAAACACGGCGTATTTCTTCAGATCGGCCAGCTGCAGGTCGACCAGTTCGCGCGCCATTGCCAACAGGCAGCCGTCGCCCTCCAGCACAATGCGGAAACTCGACTGCATGCGGCCCTTGGGCGTACAACGCGCGCCCAAGCTGCTGGTGTGGGGGTTGAGGTAGTTGAGGTTGCACGTCAGCTGGCCTTGCAGGAACTTGCCGGCATCCGAGCCACGAACCGCAAGAACGCCCTCATGGTTGAGCGCGCAGAAAAAGGCAGAATCGGACATGGGTCACTTTGCTGAACCTGAATGCGCTCATGATAGTGCCCCGCGCGGAAAATAAACAGGCGCCACATCCGCTCATACCCGCAAGGTGCCCCGCGATAGCCTGGCCTGTATACTGCCGGCCTTTCCCCAGGAGGCCCCCATGGTCGCGGATATCGAACTCAATCGCCTGTACTGGCACAGCCGCCGTGGCATGCTGGAGCTGGACGTACTGCTCGTACCCTTCGTGAAGGAGGTATACCCCACGCTGAACGACGTCGACCGCGCGGTCTATGTGCGTCTGCTTGCCTGTGAAGATCAAGACATGTTCGGCTGGTTCATGGAGCGTAGCGAATCCGAGGATCCAGAGCTTCAACGCATGGTTCGGATGATCCTGGACCGTGTTCAGCCGAAATGATCGGTTCGAATGCCGCTGGCGGCCTTCCCGGCGGCTATTCCAGGTGTACTGTGCGGTAGCGTCGCTGGCGTTGTGCTCAGCCATGGTGCTGCAGGTACCAGCATCGGTTCGCTTCCTATTACTGATCAGTGTGGTTGCGCATGCTGCCTGGGTGCTCCCTCGGCATGTACTGCTGAGCTCGCCCGCCGCGGTTACCGCCATACGCAGAACGCCTGAAGGGTGGGCGATGCTCAGCCGCCGTGCTGGCTGGCATCCCGTACAGCTTCTGCGTGACAGCGTGGCATTACCGGCCCTGGTGGTGGTGCGCTATCGCCAGCCAGGCCAATGGTTCGCCCGCGCCGCCTGCATTCCCGCTGATGCACTAGGTGCCGAAACCCATCGGCGATTGCGCCTTCGGTTACGTTTGAGCCGCAACCGCTTTGCGCCGCCGTCCGCCGTTCGTCAGCCTTAAGTTGCAGCGGGGTCCAGTACCGTATCCCTCGCCTCGGCCAGCAGCTCCGGATAATCCAGCGTGTAGTGCAGCCCACGGGATTCCTTGCGTTGCATGGCTGACCTGATCATCAGCTCGGCCACCTGGGCCAGGTTCCTCAGCTCGATCAGGTCGCGGCTTACGCGGTAGTTGCTGTAGAACTCATCTATTTCATCGAGCAGCAGCCGCACGCGGTGCTGGGCGCGCTGCAGGCGCTTGGTGGTGCGCACAATGCCCACGTAGTCCCACATGAACCGGCGCAGCTCATCCCAGTTGTGGGCGATCACCACGTCTTCGTCCGAATCGGTTACCTGCGTGGCATCCCAGGTGGGCAGTGCCTCCGGCGCCGGAACCGTTTCGAGCAGGGACTGGATATGCTGCGCCGCCGAGCGGCCGTAGACGAAGCATTCCAGCAGCGAATTGCTCGCCATACGGTTGGCCCCATGCAGCCCGGTAAAGGTGGTTTCGCCGATGGCATAAAGGCCGGGTACATCGGTACGGCCGTGGCTGTCGATCATTACGCCACCGCAGGTGTAATGCGCCGCAGGTACCACCGGGATGGCTTCTTTGGTGATGTCGATGCCAAAGGCCAGGCAGCGCTCATAAACAGTGGGGAAGTGCGTGCGCACGAACTCGGCGGGTTTGTGGCTGATGTCCAGGTATACGCAGTCGGCGCCCAGCCGCTTCATCTCGTGGTCGATGGCGCGGGCCACGATATCGCGCGGGGCCAGTTCTTCCCGAGGATCGAAGCGGGGCATGAAGCGCTCGCCGTTCGGCAGCTTGAGTACCGCCCCCTCGCCACGCAGCGCCTCGGTCACCAGAAAGCTCTTGGCCTGGGGGTGATACAGGCAGGTAGGGTGGAACTGGTTGAACTCCAGGTTCGCGACCCGGCAGCCAGCTCGCCAGGCCATGGCAATCCCGTCGCCGCAGGCGCCGTCCGGGTTGCTGGTGTACAGGTACACTTTGGCGGCGCCGCCCGTGGCCAGCACGGTGAAGCGAGCTGCGAACGTATCGACCTCGCCTGTTTTACGGTCCAGCACATAGGCGCCCAGGCAACGGTCGCCATCGCGCCCCAGGCGCCGTTCGGTGATCAGGTCCACGGCCACGCGCTGCTGTAGCAGTTCAATGTTGGGGCGTTGCCGGGCCTGGGCCAGCAGCGTATTGAAGATCGCCGCGCCGGTGGCATCGGCTGCGTGGATGATGCGGCGGTGGCTATGGCCACCTTCCCGGGTAAGGTGGAATTCGAACTGGCCGTCCTCCGCCGAAGCGGTATCGTCCCGCGTAAACGGCACACCCTGGTCGATCAGCCACTGGATCGCTTCGCGGCTGTGCTCCACCGTAAAACGCACCGCCGCTTCGTCACACAGCCCACCACCGGCGTCCAGCGTGTCGCGCACATGGGAGTCCACCGTGTCGGCATCGTCCAGAACGGCAGCCACGCCGCCCTGCGCCCAATACGTAGAGCCGTTGGACAATTCCCCTTTGCTTAACACAGCAATGCGTAAATGCGCGGGCAAGGTGAGCGCAAGGCTCAAGCCAGCCGCGCCGCTGCCGATGACTAGTACGTCATGTTGCAAATGCTGACTCATGTGACGAAGTGTCTCCTGCGGCTGCGGCGGCCGCTTTCTTGTTGGCTGGGCGTGCGATTTTGCCGTTGAGAAGGACCGACGGAGGTGATCCAGACTCAGATATGGCAAAATGGAACCATCGAGCGCAGCGGTGGGCCGGTATTTATACCAGCGCCGCTCAAGCAGGGCCACGCCAATGTCCCGGAGGGCGTATGCTGCTATGGACCTTGCACCCTTTTTTGTAGGAAATTGGCTATCCGGTAATGGGAACTTTCCTATTTGGGGCACAATCCATAGGTGGTTGCCAAACTACAGGGTACGCCGGAGCACCACCTTCGCGTGGCTGTTTCGTCAGTGGCCGGATGTCCGATTGTCTACGCAGCAGGCAAGCGCCTGGTGCGTTTTTTCCTGTACCCGAATTTACGGGCAGGAAACTTGCGTGGAGGGGAGAACTTTTGCACAAAGCCCGAGTCTATGGTTGCAAGCCTGAACGATGGCTCTTGCAGCGCTCCTTGGAGCACAACGAGGAGTGTTCATGCTAACCCAGGAAGAAGATCAACAGCTGGTCGAGCGCGTTCAGCGCGGCGACAGGCGAGCGTTCGATCTGCTGGTGCTCAAGTACCAGCACAAGATTCTCGGGCTGATCGTGCGCTTTGTGCACGACACCCACGAAGCACAGGACGTGGCCCAGGAGGCCTTCATCAAGGCGTACCGGGCCTTGGGCAATTTCCGCGGAGACAGCGCCTTTTATACATGGCTGTACCGCATCGCCATCAACACGGCGAAAAATTATCTGGTGTCCCGAGGACGACGGCCGCCGGATAGCGATGTCAGCTCCGAAGACGCTGAGTTCTACGATGGCGATCATGGCCTCAAAGACCTCGAATCGCCGGAACGCTCGCTGTTAAGGGATGAGATCGAGGGCACCGTCCACCGGACCATCCAGCAATTGCCGGAAGACCTGCGCACGGCATTGACCCTGCGTGAGTTCGATGGTCTGAGTTATGAAGACATTGCAAGTGTAATGCAGTGTCCGGTGGGTACCGTGAGGTCTCGGATATTCCGTGCTCGCGAAGCCATAGATAAAGCCCTGCAGCCGTTGCTGCAGGAAACCTGAGACAGCGGCGACAGCCAAGAGAGGAACCGCAATGAGTCGTGAAGCCCTGCAGGAATCGCTGTCCGCGGTGATGGATAACGAAGCGGACGAACTTGAATTACGCCGTGTATTGAGCGCTGTGGAAGACAGCGAAGCACGTGCTACCTGGTCGCGTTATCAGGTCGCCCGGGCAGCCATGCACAAGGAACTGCTCAATCCACGCCTGGACCTGGCCTCGGCGGTGTCTGCTGCACTGGCCGACGAAGCGGTACCTGCACGCTCCACGCCTCGCCCATGGCGCAGCCTGGGTCGCCTTGCAGTAGCGGCCTCGGTCACGCTTGCAGTGCTGGCGGGTGTACGTCTGTACAACCAGAACGAAATCGCCGGTGCCCAAGTGGCCCAGCAAGCGCCACAGCCTGCCTTGGTAGCGCCACAAGCCCAGGGTCCAGCCGTGCTGGCCGGTTACACCGAGAGCAGCGAAGCTGTAAAGGCTCCGGCCCTGGAGAATCAGGCCGGCTGGCAGGATGAAAAGCTGCCTGGCTATGTACGCCAGCACGCTCAGGATTCTGCAGGCAAGGGTACTGAAGGCGCATTGCCGTACGCCCGCTCGGCGAGCATGGAAAACCGCTAAGGAGGAACATGCGCGTCCTCCCACTGGCCACACTGTTGTGCGGCAGTTGGTTTTCCCTTCCGGCGTTGGCCGCCGCTGACGCCTCACAATGGCTCGATCGCGTAGATCGGGCCGAGCAGCAACGCAGCTTTCAAGGCACTTTCGTCTACGAGCGCAGCGGCAGCTTTTCCACTCATGCGATCTGGCACCGGGCTACCGGTGGCCACGTTGTCGAGCGGGTTTTTCAACTCGATGGCCTGGTGCAGGAAGCTGTCCGCGCAGACGGGCGCCAGCGCTGCGCCAGCATGGCCTCCGAAGCTGTATCGAACGGCCCTGTCGCCAGCACCCGCACCTATGATGCTCTCAAGCTCATGTCCTGGTACGACATCAAGGTTGCCGGGGATTCTCGCGTAGCCGGTCGCCCGGCTGTGGTCATTACCGTTACCCCCAAAGACCGCGACCGATATGCCCTGGAATTGCACCTGGATCGTGATACCGGTTTGCCTGTCAAATGGTTGCTTCTGGGCGCAAGCGGGCAGTTGCTTGAGCGCCTGCAGTACACCCGTTTCGTCACGGATGTTCCTTCGGATAACGATCTGAAGCCCACCGCAGATTGTCACCCGCTACCGGTGGAAGCCGCAGCGGCGGCAACCGGCGCTGTGCCTTGGCGCGCCGAATGGGCCCCGGCGGGGTTCGAACGGATTGACGCCTCACACTATCAAAGCCCCGAAGGTACCCCGGTAGACCGCATGCTGTTCGACGACGGCCTGGCGCGTTTCTCGGTGTTTATCGAGCCTGCCAGCTCGCCTCGGGCTACGGATGGGCGCACCCAGTTGGGCCCGACCGCAGCGGTGTCGCGCCGTATTGCCAGTGACCGGGGCGATGTGATGGTGACCGTAGTGGGTGAAATTCCCATGGGTACGGCTGAGCGTGTGGCGCTTTCGATGCGTGCCCAGGCCGAGGATAAGAAGCCCTGAACATAAGCGTGCAGGCGGCTCCTTGCCCCCGCGCACGCCCTGAAGTGTGATGAAATCCGGTTCATGTATAAAAATGCAACATGAAAGATCTGCCGATGTTATTGCAAAGCGACCCGGTTTTTCTTATAGGTCGTTGCCACCATGTGCGGCTGGTCGAGGAGTTGCGCTCAAGCGCACCGGCCGGTCGTGATGTATCGCCCTCTGGGGCCAGCTTTGCCCCTTCGCTTAACCATGCTCGTAATGTACGGGAGCCGTATGTCCATACCACGCTTGAAATCCTGCCTTTCGCTGTTCGCGGCGGTACTGATGCTGGGGCAGGTCGTTACCGCCCACGCCGAAGCGCTGCCCGATTTCACAACCCTGGTGGAGCAGGCCTCCCCGGCGGTGGTCAACATCAGCACCACGCAGAAGTTGCCCGACCGCGGCGTGGCCGACAGCCAGATGCCTGACCTTCAGGGCCTGCCGCCGATGTTCCGTGAGTTCTTCGAGCGCAACATGCCACGCAACAACCCGCGCGCCCCGCGGGGCGATCGCCAGCGCGAAGCGCAATCCCTGGGTTCGGGCTTCATCATTTCGCCTGACGGGTATGTGATGACCAACAATCACGTGATCGCCGACGCCGACGAGATCGTGGTGCGGCTGTCCGACCGCAGCGAGCTGAAGGCCAAGCTGGTAGGCACCGACACCCGTACTGACGTGGCCTTGCTCAAGATCGACGGCAAGAACCTGCCCACGGTGAAGCTCGGCGACTCGGACAAGCTAAAGGTAGGTGAGTGGGTACTGGCCATCGGTTCGCCGTTCGGCTTCGACCATTCCGTTACCAAAGGCATCGTGAGCGCCAAGGGCCGCACGCTGCCGAACGACTCCTATGTGCCCTTTATCCAGACCGACGTTGCCATCAACCCCGGTAACTCCGGCGGGCCGCTGTTCAACATGAACGGTGAAGTGGTGGGGATCAACTCGCAGATCTTCACCCGCTCCGGTGGCTTCATGGGCCTGTCGTTCGCGATCCCGATCGACGTTGCCCTGGATGTTTCCAATCAGCTGAAGAAAGACGGCAAAGTCAGCCGCGGCTGGCTGGGTGTGGTTATCCAGGAAGTGAACAAGGACCTGGCCGAGTCGTTCGGCCTTGATAAGCCGGCCGGTGCGCTGGTTGCCCAGGTGATGCAGGACGGTCCTGCCGCCAAGGGTGGCTTGCAGGTGGGTGATGTGATCCTGAGCATGAATGGCCAACCGATCATCATGTCGGCAGACCTGCCGCATCTGGTCGGCGGGCTGAAAGCGGGTGCCAAGGCCTCGCTGGAGATCATTCGCGACGGCAAGCGGCAGAACCTGGACCTTACCGTGGGCGCGCTACCCGAGGATGAGGACATGGAGACGGCCACCGACGCCGACGGCCAGCCCGAGCGCAGCAGCAACCGCCTGGGCGTGGCTGTTGCAGACCTCACCGACGAGCAGAAAAAAGCCGCCGACCTCAAGGGTGGCGTGTTGATCAAGGACGTGCAGGACGGCCCTGCGGCCATGATCGGCCTGCAGCCTGGCGATGTGATCACTCACCTGAACAACCAGGCGATCACCTCCGCCAAGCAGTTCACTGACGTAGCCAAGGGCTTGCCAAAGAACCGCTCGGTGTCCATGCGCGTCCTGCGCCAAGGCCGTGCGAGCTTCATTACCTTCAAGCTGGCCGAGTAATGGGTTGAGATGTTCGCGGGCTTTGCCCGCTCCTGCAGGGCTCTCCCCCCAGGGGAGCCCTGGCCCGCGAACATGCCAACCATCGAAGGTTGCCTCATAGGCCACGGCATCAGGTACAATGCCCGGCTATTTTTTGTCGGGCGTCCGGCCCAAGGCCTTTTTGAGTGCTGATCCGTGAGTGATTTGAGTCATATCCGCAATTTCTCCATCATCGCCCACATCGACCACGGCAAGTCGACCCTGGCCGATCGGTTCATCCAGATGTGCGGCGGCCTCGCCGATCGCGAGATGGAAGCGCAGGTCCTCGATTCGATGGACCTGGAGCGTGAGCGCGGCATCACCATCAAGGCCCACAGTGTCACCCTTCACTACAAAGCGAAGGATGGTAAAACCTACCAGCTCAATTTCATCGATACCCCCGGTCACGTCGACTTCACCTATGAAGTCAGCCGCTCCCTTGCCGCCTGCGAAGGCGCATTGCTGGTAGTGGATGCCGGCCAGGGTGTCGAGGCGCAATCCGTTGCCAACTGCTACACCGCCATCGAGCAGGGCCTGGAAGTAATGCCCGTGCTCAACAAGATGGACCTTCCCCAGGCCGATCCGGACCGGGTGAAGGACGAGATCGAGAAAATCATCGGCATCGACGCCACTGATGCCGTGGCCTGCAGTGCCAAGAGCGGCATGGGCGTGGACGAAGTGCTCGAGCGCCTGGTGCAAACCATTCCGGCGCCCGAGGGCAATATCGAGGCGCCGTTGCAGGCCCTGATCATCGACTCCTGGTTCGACAACTACCTGGGTGTGGTATCGCTGGTGCGGGTACGTCACGGCCGGGTGAAGAAGGGCGACAAGATCCTCGTCAAGTCCACGGGTAAAACCCACTTGGTGGACAGCGTGGGCGTATTCACCCCCAAGCACACCCCAACGGCGGACCTCAAGGCCGGCGAAGTGGGCTTCATCATCGGCAGCATCAAGGACATTCATGGCGCGCCCGTGGGTGACACCCTTACCCTTTCTACCACGCCGGACGTGGAAGTGCTCCCCGGGTTCAAGCGGATCCAGCCTCAGGTTTACGCCGGGCTGTTCCCGACCACCTCGGACGATTTCGAGGACTTCCGCGAAGCCCTGCAAAAGCTGACCCTCAACGATTCGTCGCTGCAATACCAGCCCGAAAGTTCCGACGCCCTGGGCTTCGGCTTCCGTTGCGGGTTCCTCGGCATGCTGCACATGGAGATCATCCAGGAGCGCCTGGAGCGCGAATACGACCTGGACCTGATCACCACTGCGCCGAGCGTTATCTACGAAGTGAAGATGAAGACCGGCGAGACGATCTACATCGACAACCCGTCCAAGCTTCCAGATGTGTCGTCGGTGGAAGATTTCCGCGAGCCGATCGTCGAAGCCACCATTCTTGTGCCTCAGGAGCACTTGGGTAACGTCATCACGCTGTGCATCGAAAAACGCGGCGTGCAGCGTGACATGCAGTTCCTCGGTAGCCAGGTGCAGGTGCGGTACGACCTGCCTATGAACGAGGTGGTGCTGGACTTCTTCGACCGCCTCAAGTCCACCAGCCGCGGCTATGCATCGCTCGATTACCACTTCGCTCGTTACCAGTCGGCCAACCTGGTGAAGCTCGATGTGTTGATCAACGGCGACAAGGTCGATGCGCTGGCACTGATCGTTCACCGCGACAACGCCCACTACAAGGGCCGCGCGCTGACCGAAAAAATGAAAGAGCTGATCCCTCGGCAGATGTTCGACGTCGCGATCCAGGCAGCCATTGGCGGCCAGATCATTGCCCGAACCACCGTCAAGGCGCTCCGGAAAAACGTTCTGGCCAAGTGCTACGGTGGTGACGTGAGCCGTAAGCGCAAGCTGCTTGAAAAGCAGAAGGCCGGTAAAAAGCGTATGAAACAGGTCGGTAATGTGGAAATTCCACAAGAAGCCTTCCTCGCCGTGCTCAGGTTGGAATAATCAGGTCCTATGTCTCTTAACTTCCCGCTGTTGTTGGTTATCCTCGTGGCCGTGTGTGGCCTGCTGGGTCTGCTCGACCTCGTTATCTACGCACCGCGGCGGCGCACTGCCATTGCGAATTACCAGGGCAGCGTGGCTCAACCCGAGCCCGCCGTGCTGGATCAACTGAACAAGGAGCCGCTGCTGATCGAGTACGGCAAGTCCTTCTTCCCGGTGCTGTTCATCGTGCTGGTGCTGCGTTCGTTCCTGGTCGAGCCCTTCCAGATCCCCTCGGGGTCGATGAAGCCTACGCTGGAAGTGGGCGATTTCATTCTGGTGAACAAGTTCTCGTATGGCATTCGCCTGCCCGTGCTGGACACCAAGGTGATCCCGATCGGCGATCCGCAACGCGGCGATGTGATGGTGTTCCGCTACCCAAGCGATCCTTCCGTCAATTACATCAAGCGCGTGATCGGCGTGCCGGGCGACACCATCCGCTACACGTCGGACAAGCACCTCTATGTCAACGACGCTCTGGTGGACGAACAGATGGTGGGCACCACCTTCGACCCGCACCTGGGCGAAGTTGGGGTATACAAAGAGCGCATCGGCGACGTGGAGCACTTGATCCATCAGCAGATGGCGACCTACCGCATGCTCCCCGGCGGGCAGTGGACTGTACCGGCCGATCACTACTTCATGATGGGCGATAACCGGGACAACTCCAACGACAGCCGTTACTGGGACGATCCGCGTATTCCCAAGGACCTCCTTGGCATGGTTCCTGACCACAATATCGTCGGCAAGGCCTTCGCGGTCTGGATGAGCTGGCCGGAACCGAAGATGCGCCACCTGCCCACGCTGGATCGGGTCGGCCTCATCAAGTAACCCCTGGGGAGAAAGCTGCCAGGCGCCTGGCAGCCTTTCCGGGCAATCGTCGGGCGAGGGTCTAGCATGAATGCATTACGCTCCCAGCAGGGGCTATCGTTGGTTGGCGGCCTGGTGCTGCTGGTAGCGGTGAGCCTTGTGACCATCGCTGGCCTGCGAGTAGGCCCGCATTACATGGATTACTGGGCCATCAGGAAAGCGATGGACAAGGCTGCCAGCGATCCGACAGTGAAGGTCGGGGACGCCGACGAATATTTCGACTATGTGGGCCGCAGTTTGCAGGTCAATAACATCCGGGATCTGGATTTGAAAAGAGCGTTGAACATCACTGAACAGCAGGGCGGGCTTCTTGCCCGGTTGGCTTACGAGCGGCGCGAGCACCTGCTGGGCAACATCGACCTGGTAGTGAGTTTCGATCATCAAGCCAGCGTGCGTGTGCCGTGAGCCAGTCGCCTCTCAATCGTCTCGAGCGCCAGCTCGGCTACACCTTCAAGAACAAGGATCTGATGCTGCTGGCGCTGACGCACCGCAGTTTCGCGGGTCGCAACAATGAACGCCTCGAGTTCCTGGGGGACGCGATCCTCAATTTCGTGGCCGGCGAATCCCTCTACGACCGCTTCCCCCAGGCCCGGGAAGGCCAGCTGTCCCGCCTGCGCGCCCGCCTCGTCAAGGGCGAAACCCTGGCGGTGCTGGCCCGGGGTTTCGACCTGGGCGAATACCTGCGGCTGGGCTCGGGTGAGCTCAAAAGCGGTGGCTTCCGCCGTGAATCCATACTGGCTGATGCTCTGGAGGCGTTGATCGGGGCCATCTACCTGGATGCCGACATGGACACCGCACGCGAGCGCGTGCTGGCCTGGCTTACGAACGAGTTCGAAAGCCTTACCCTGGTCGACACCAACAAGGACCCGAAAACCCGGCTGCAGGAATTTTTGCAGTCCCGTGCCTGTGAATTGCCTCGATACGAAGTGGTCGACATTCAGGGTGAACCGCATTGCCGTACCTTCTTCGTGGAATGCGAAGTGGCTTTGCTCAATGAAAAAAGCCGGGGTCAGGGCGTCAGTCGGCGTATCGCCGAACAGGTCGCCGCCGCGGCTGCCCTGATCGCACTCGGCGTGGAGAATGGCAATGACTGATATTCCGGCAACCCGTTGCGGCTACGTGGCCATCGTCGGCCGGCCCAACGTCGGCAAATCCACGCTGATCAACCATATTCTCGGGCAAAAGCTGGCGATCACCTCGCGCAAGCCGCAAACCACGCGGCACACCATGCTGGGTATCAAGACCGAAGGCCATGTGCAGGCGATTTATGTCGACACCCCCGGCATGCACAAGGATAACGACAAGGCGCTTAACCGCTACATGAACAAAACCGCCTCCGCCGCCCTCAAGGACGTGGACGTGGTGATCTTTGTAGTGGACCGTACCCGCTGGACCGACGAGGATCAGATGGTCCTCGAGCGCGTGCAGTACGTCGAAGGCCCGGTGATCCTGGCGATCAACAAGACCGACCGGCTGGAAGACAAGGCCGCGCTCATTCCGCATCTGGAATGGCTGCAAAAGCAGCTGCCCAAGGCCGAAGTGGTACCGATCTCGGCGCAGCAGGGCCATAACCTCGACACCCTCGAGGCGCTGATCGGCAATTACCTGCCTGAGAACGACCATTTCTTCCCCGAAGACCAGATCACCGATCGCAGCAGCCGCTTCCTCGCCGCTGAACTGGTACGCGAGAAGATCATGCGCCAGCTGGGCGCCGAGCTTCCCTACCAGATCACCGTCGAGATCGAAGAATTCAAGCAGCAAGGCGCTACCTTGCACATCCATGCCTTGATCCTGGTAGAGCGTGACGGCCAGAAGAAGATCATCATCGGGGACAAGGGCGAGCGCATCAAACGCATCGGCATGGAAGCGCGCAAGGACATGGAGCAGATGTTCGACGCCAAGGTGATGCTCAACCTGTGGGTGAAAGTGAAGGGCGGTTGGTCCGATGACGAACGCGCACTGCGCTCCCTTGGCTACGGCGACGTCTGACCTGCGCGCACGCCCATGAGCGGCACGCTGCCGCAGCCGGCCTACGTACTGCACGCCCGGCCGTACAGGGAAACCAGCGCGTTAGTGGACTTCCTCACACCGGGCGGGCGGCTGCGTGGCGTATTGCGCGGCGCCAGGGGCAAGGCGGGCAGCCTGGCCCGGCCCTTCGTACCGCTTGTGGTGGAGTTTCGTGGCAAGGGCGAGCTGCGCAGCGTAGGGCGGCTCGAAGGCGCCGGCACCAGCCCATGGCTTGTAGGCGAAGCGCTGTTCAGCGGCTTGTACCTGAACGAGCTGTTGGTACGCCTGCTGCCCTTCGAAGCCCCACATCCGGCGCTCTACGACCACTACGGCCTTACGCTCGAGGCACTGGCGCAGGGGCGCCCGCTTGAGCCGCTGCTGCGGGCTTTCGAATGGCGTTTGCTGGACGAACTGGGCTATGCCTTTGCGCTGGATACCGACAGCAACGGTAGCCCGGTGGTGAGCGACGGGCTGTATCGGCTAAGTGTGGACGAAGGCCTGGAGCGGGTGTTCAGTTTTGCCCCAGGGTTATTCCACGGCGCGGACCTTCTGGCCATGGCCACGGCAGACTGGAGCGCCGCGGGTGCGTTGCTGGCGGCCAAGCGCCTCATGCGCCAGGCGCTGGCCGCCCATCTCGGCGGCAAACCGCTGATGAGCCGGGAACTGTTCCGCCGGCCGTAAGGCCCTTGCTATTCGCTTCCTACAACACCCCGCCGCCACGTATCCTTGGCTGATCTACTGCCAGGGAGCTTTTCCGTGACCACCAGCAACCGCATTCTTCTGGGCGTGAACATCGATCACGTCGCCACACTGCGCCAGGCGCGGGGCACGCGCTACCCGGACCCGGTCAAGGCTGCGCTCGATGCCGAGCAGGCAGGCGCCGATGGCATTACCGTGCACCTGCGCGAAGACCGCCGGCACATTCAGGAGCGCGACGTATTGCTGCTGAAGGAGGTGCTGCAAACCCGCATGAACTTCGAGATGGGTGTGACCGAGGCCATGCTCGAATTCGCGGAAAAGCTGCAACCTGCCCATGTGTGTCTGGTGCCTGAAACCCGTCAGGAGCTCACCACTGAAGGTGGCCTGGACGTGGCGGGTCAGGAAGCCCGGATCAAGGCGGCGGTAGATCGGCTCAGCGCGGTGGGGAGTGAAGTGTCCCTGTTCATCGATGCCGACCCGGCGCAGATCGAAGCCTCTGCCAGGGTAGGGGCACCGGCAATCGAGTTGCACACCGGGCGCTATGCCGATGCCCATACGCCGGAAGAAGCCGCTATTGAATTACAACGTATTGCCGACGGGGTCGCCCAAGGCCGGAACCTTGGCCTGATCGTGAATGCCGGCCATGGCCTGCACTACCACAATGTGGAGCCTATCGCGGCCATCTGCGGCATCAACGAGCTGAACATCGGCCATGCCCTGGTTGCACACGCCTTGTTCGTGGGTTTCCCGGCTGCGGTCGCGGAGATGAAAGCGCTGATCGTGGACGCTGCGGAGCGTGCCCGCTGCTGATCCCTGAAAGGAGCGCCGCGCAGGCAGCGCTCCTTGAACGGCATTACTCGGGGGCGTAGGGCTGGCGACGTTTGTGAGCGGTCTTGTCGTAGGTGCGAACAATGATGTCGTACGCGTCGTCCCGCACGGTCTCGCCATGGAGGAACGCGTCGATTTCCTTGTAGCTTACGCCATGGGCATCTTCATCCGGCTTGCCTGGAGTGAGTTCTTCCAGGTCAGCAGTCGGGACCTTGAGGTACAGTTTTTCCGCCGCACCCAGGTATTTTGCGATTTCGCGAACCTGGCCCTTTACCAGCCCCTCCAGTGGCGTGAGGTCACAGGCGCCGTCACCAAACTTGGTAAAGAAGCCCATCACCGCTTCGGCGGCGTGGTCGGTACCGATGACCAGCCCGTCGTTGGCATTGGCGATGGCATATTGCGCCACCATGCGCATGCGGGCCTTGGTATTGCCGCGCACGAAGTCACGACGGGCATCGGTCAGCTTCGAGACAGCGTCCAACTCTGCATCCAGGCCTTTTACGGCGTCGGCAATGTTCACCGTGACTTCCTCGTCGGCCTTCACGAACTTCATCGCGGCCGCTGCGTCGTCCTCGTCATGCTGCTGGCCGTAGGGCAGGCGCACCGCGATAAAGCGATAACCGGCGTCGCCGGTCTCTTCCCTCAGCTCCTCTACTGCCAACTGAGCCAGACGGCCCGCCGTGCTGGAGTCCACGCCGCCACTGATGCCCAGTACCAATACCTTGAGGCCGGCATTACGCAGGGTTTGCTTGATGAACGCCTTGCGCCGTTCTACTTCGGCGGCCAGCGCGGCTTCATCGGCAAACGGGGGAATGACATTCAGCGCAGCGGCGATTTCGGCCTGGCGGTTGCTCATCGGGTTCGATCTCCTGTGAGAGCCAGCAAGCTGGCAAAGAACTATAGACACGGTAGGAGCTTACCTTGATCCGTGGGAATGCGCCCAATAGTGCTTGGCCCTGGCCGCTCGCGCTTACTTGCGTGCCGTTATCACCGCCCGCATGGGCGCTGGCAAGCCTTCCACGGTTTTGCTGTGGTCTTCCGGGTCGAGGAAGTGTTCGAGGGACTGGTAGCGCATCCAGTCGGTGCTGCGCTGCTCGTCGGGAGTGGTATAGCTCACATCCACGCACTTCACGTCCCGGAAGCCGGCGCGACGCACCCACAGTTCCAAAGCCGCCACCGAGGGCAGGAACCACACGTTACGCATTTGCGCGTAACGATCCTCGGGCACCAGCACCTGCTGTTCGTCGCCACGTACCACCAGGGTTTCCAACACTAGTTCGCCGCCTTTTACCAGGCAGTCCTTCAGTGCGAACAAGTGGTCGATGGGCGAACGACGGTGGTACAGCACGCCCATGGAGAATACCGTGTCGAAGCCCTGAAGGTTGGGCGGAAGGTCTTCCAGCGCCAGTGGCAAGTGCCAGGCAGGCAAGCCCGGCAGATACTGGCTCAGGGCCTGGAACTGGCAAAAGAACAGCCAGTTGGGGTCGATGCCGATCACGCTTTCGGCGCCAGCGCCGAGCATCCGCCATTGGTAATAGCCATTGCCGCAGCCTACATCCAGCACCCGCTTGCCGTTCAGGTCCAGGTGCGGCGCCACTCGGGCCCATTTCCAGTCCGAGCGCCACTCGGTGTTCACGTGTACGCCGAACAGGTTGAATGGCCCCTTGCGCCATGGGGAAAGGCCCATCAGCGCGTCGTGCAGGCGCTGCCGGGTAGCGTCATCGCATTCGCCGTCGAGGGTTACACTGCTGGCGAGGTCCACCGCATTGGCGTGCAGCTCCGGTAACGCGGCAAGCGCCTTTTGCCAGCGCTCCAGGTCGCCGTGGCCTTTTTCCATGCGCGTGTCGAGGTCGGCCTGCAGGCCATTGGCCCATTCGGCCAAGGGCGAACCTGCCAGGCGGCGGGCGAGGGGGGAGAGGTCGATCATGGCAGGGCGATCATCGAAGCGAAGTTAAGGCATTGGAACCAAGGCACCACCTTGGTGAAGCCCGCAGCCAGCAAGCGTGCACGGTGCTCCTCGAAGCTGTCGGGCTTCATCACATGCTCGATCGCGCTGCGCTTCTGGGAAATTTCCAGTTCGCTGTAGCCGTTGGCACGCTTGAAATCCACGTGTAGCTCAGTGAGCAGCTCGTGCGCCTGTTCATCCTCGAACCGTAGCTTTTCCGAAAGCAGCAATGCCCCACCCGGTACGATGGCCTGGCGGATCCGCGACAGCACCTCCAAGCGTTGCCCGGGTGGAATGAACTGCAGGGTGAAGTTCATTGCCACCACCGAGGCTGGCTGAAACTCGAAGCCGAGAATATCGGTTTCCAGTACCTGAACAGGCAACAGTTCCTGGAACATCGAATCCTGCCCCTGCAGGTATTCACGGCAGCGCTGAACCATGGCCGACGAGTTATCGATCGCCACCACATGGCAGCCGTCCTTGCGCACGTGCCGACGCAGTGCCTGCGTCACCGCCCCCAGCGAGGCGCCCAGGTCGTACAGGCAGGTATGGGGCTGGGCGAAACGCGCGGCCAGTACCCCCAGGTTCTCGACAATCGCCGGGTAGCCAGGTACCGAGCGCTTGATCATATCCGGGAACACCCGTACCACATCCTCGTTGAAGACGAAGTCGGGTACCTGGGCCAGGGGTTGGGCGAAAAGACGATCAGGAAGTTCAGACACGGGATTCTGCGGGCGTGGCGGGAAAGGCCGGGATTTTACGAGCTTCGAGCGGCAAGCTACAAGCTGCAAGCGAAGGCCGCCATCACGCCGGCCGCTCTTGCTCTTGCTTGCAGCTTAAGGCTTGCCGCTTGCCGCTCGAAGCTTGCCGCTACATAACCGTGATATCGCAATCAAAGGCTTGCACGGGCTTCACCTCAGGTGCCCAGGGCTGCTGCAGCACCATCAACAGGTGGCCCTGCCCCGGGCCTTGCGCACGGTAGCGCCATACCGACTGCCCGGCGGCGCCCACGATGCCGGCGTCTTCGGCGTTGGTGTATACCTCGGGGCCGAGGCTGCGTAATACGGACTGTGCGGGGTTCTGCAGCAGCCAGCGGTAGCCGGTGGTGGGGTTGCTGGGGAGAGTAACGATCAACAGCTGGCCTTGGGCCAATGTGATAGGGCACTGCTGCTGCTTGTTCAGCTCGAACGCAACGGAAGGGTCTGGCGCATGGCGCCCGGCGCAGGCAGTGAGAAGGGCAAGGCTGGCAACAGCGAAAATACGCAACAAGGGCATCGTCGGAGCATCCTGGCGAAGGCGATGCCCGCCAGCATAGCGCAGGCGGGCAACACGAGTCAGGCGATAACTTAGAACAGCACCTTGGCCACGTCGGAGAATCGTTTCGCGAAGTGAACGGTAAGCCCTTCCTTGAGGTAATCCGGCAGTTCCTGGAAGTTGCCCCGGTTGGCTTCCGGCAAAATCAGCTCGGTGAGCTTCTGCCGGCGCGCTGCGATCACCTTCTCGCGCACACCGCCAATGGGCAGCACGTGGCCGGTAAGCGTGAGCTCGCCGGTCATCGCCACGCCTTTCTTCGGCGGTTGGTTGCGTGCCAGGGACAGCAGCGCGCTGGCCATGGTTACGCCTGCGCTCGGGCCATCTTTCGGGGTGGCGCCTTCCGGCACGTGCAAGTGCACGAACGCTTCATTGAAGTACGTAGGCTCGCCACCGAATTGTTTCAGGTTCGCCGTGACGTAGCTGTAGGCGATTTCCGCAGACTCTTTCATCACCTCGCCCAACTGCCCGGTGAGCTTGAAACCACGGGTAAGGCTATGGATGCGCGTGGCTTCGATAGGCAGCGTGGCGCCGCCCATGCTGGTCCAGGCAAGGCCGGTGATCACGCCAACACCTGAAAGCAGCTGCTCGCTGCGGAACACCGGCATGCCCAGGTAAGCTTCCAGTTCCTTGGGCCCCACCTTGATCACTGCGCCGGGCTCCTCGAGCAACCGCACCACCGCCTTGCGCACGACCTTGCCCAGCTGTTTCTCCAGTTGCCGCACACCGGCTTCGCGGGCATAACCTTCGATTACCATGCGCAGCGCGCTGTCGCTGATGCTGAGGTTGGCCTTGGCAACGCCGGCCTTTTCAAGCTGCTTGGGCCACAGGTGCTTGCGGGCGATGGCCAGTTTTTCTTCGGTGATGTAGCCCGACAGGCGGATGACTTCCATGCGGTCGAGCAGCGGGCCGGGGATCGAATCCAGCGTGTTGGCGGTGCACACGAACAGCACCTTGGAGAGGTCCAGGCGCAAATCCAGATAGTGGTCGAGGAAATCCACGTTCTGTTCCGGGTCCAGGGTTTCCAGCAGGGCAGACGCCGGGTCGCCCTGGTAGCTCTGGCCCATCTTGTCGATTTCATCGAGCATGATGACCGGGTTCATCACCTCCACTTCCTTGAGTGCCTGCACCAGCTTGCCGGGCTGGGCGCCTATATAGGTGCGGCGGTGGCCTTTGATCTCGGCTTCGTCACGCATGCCGCCCACGCTGAAGCGGAAGAATGGCCGCCCGAGGGATTCGGCAATGGACTTGCCGATGCTGGTCTTGCCCACGCCCGGCGGGCCCACCAGCAGTACGATCGAGCCGCTGATTTCGCCTTTGTAGGCACCTACCGCAAGGAATTCCAGAATGCGGTTCTTGATGTCGCCAAGGCCGGCGTGGTGGGCGTCGAGCACCTTGCGCGCGTGCTTGAGCTCCAGGCGGTCCTTGCCGTACACGCCCCACGGCAAGGCGGTGGCCCAGTCCAGGTAGTTGCGGGTCACGGCGTATTCGGGCGAGCCGGTTTCCAGAATCGCCAGCTTGCCCATCTCTTCATCGATACGCTTGCGCGCAGCGGCGGGCAGGGTTTTGCCTTCGAGGCGCTGCTCGAACTGCTCCAGGTCCGCGCTGCGGTCGTCCTTGGTCAACCCCAGCTCCTGCTGGATGACCTTGAGCTGTTCCTTGAGGAAGAACTGCCGCTGATGCTCGCCAATCTGCCGGTTCACCTCCGCGGAAATTTCCTTCTGCAGCCGCGCCACTTCCACTTCCTTGCGCAGCATCGGCAACACCCGTTCCATGCGCCGCAGCATCGGCACACAGTCCAGTACCTGTTGCAGCTCGGCGCCGGTGGCGGACGTCAGCGCCGCGGCGAAGTCAGTCAGCGGAGACGGATCGTTCGGGCTGAAGCGGTTGAGGTAGTTCTTCAACTCTTCGCTGTACAGCGGGTTGAGCGGCAGCAGCTCTTTGATGGCGTTGATCAGCGCCATGCCGTAGGCCTTGATTTCGTCGGTAGGCTCGGCCGGCTGCAGCGGGTATTCCACTTCCACCAGGTAAGGAGGGCGGTGATGCTTGAGCCAGGTGCGAATGCGCACACGCGAAAGGCCCTGGGCGACGAATTGCAGCTTGCCGTCTTCCCGGCTGGCATGGTGGATCTTCACCAGGGTGCCGTAGAGGGGCAGGGCGGACGTGTCCAGGTGGCGCGGGTCTTCGGCAGGCGTTTCCATGTAGAACAGCGCCAGCGAGTGGTGCGGTGTTTTCGCCACCAGGTCCAGGGTTTCGGCCCAGGGCTCTTCGTTCACGATCACCGGCAGCACCTGCGCCGGGAAGAAAGGCCTGTTATGGATCGGGATCACGTAGACCTTGTCAGGCAGGTTCTGGCCCGGCAATACCAGCTCGGTGCTGGAGGTTGTGGAGTGCTCCACCTGCTCCGGCCCTGCGGAGGGTTCGTTAGAAGCGTTGGGGCGGTCCGTAACGGAATCCTGGTCGCTCATGAGGCACCTGCGGCAATGGCTATGACGCTTAGATGGGGCGCACACCTGCGGGTTTCAATGGCCCACTGAAGGATTCGCGCTTACGGCCGATAACTCATGCACAAGGCCTGAGCGCACGCTGTGTGGTGGCCATTTAGTGGCAATTTTGTTGGATGTTGCCCATGTCTCCATCAGGCAGCCCGTTCCAGAGCGATCGGCGCAGCCCTCTGTGATCCGAACGAGTGTGTACCATGCTTCCATTCCTCCGCGGTTTCGCCTTGCTCATGCTGATCGGTGCGTCGATACCCGCTGCGCTGGCTGCTGACCTGAACCTGAGCGTCAACGATGGAGAGGGGGCGCCGCTGGCGGACGCTGTGGTGAGCCTCGCCGGCCCGTCGGCCGGTGCCAGCGCCAGCGCGCCTTTGCGGGCAAACATGGACCAACGCGACAAAATGTTCTTCCCACACGTATTGGCCGTACGCACAGGAACGGCCGTGACCTTCCCTAACAGCGACGATATCCGTCATCAGGTGTATTCGTTTTCATCCAGCAAGCGCTTCGAGCTGCGCCTGTATGAAGGTACGCCCACCGCGCCGGTAGTGTTCGACCAGCCGGGTGTGGTGGTGCTGGGCTGCAATATTCACGATTGGATGCTCGGTTACGTTTATGTCACGCCCGACCCCTGGTTTGCCGTGACAGATGGACAGGGCAAGGTGAAGTTCAGCCACCTTGCCGAGGGCACCTACAACGTGACGCTCTGGCACCCGAAGGTGGTGGACCTGCAGCCGCAGGCCGCGGGTACGCTCACGCTTGGCGCGGCCCCGGCGGCGAAGGCCTACACCCTGGCGGTAGCGCCCTCGGACGACGACACGCCTGTACCCCCCACCAGCCCGTTCGGCGATGCCTTCGGCAAGGCGCTGCGTGAAAACCAGAAGTAGCGTCCAATGGCGCATCAGCAGCGTGCTCGTGTTGCTGCTGCTGGTGGTGATTGCCGCGTTGACGCTCGCCGTCAAGCTGGCCACCGGCGATGCCGTGCGCACCCAGGCGACCCAACAGCTGGAGGTGGGCGGGCGGGTGTTCGAGCGCCTGCTGGACATGCGAGGCCGCCGCCTGCGCGACGGCGTCCAATTGCTTGCCGCTGACTTTGGCCTGCGCGACGCCATCGCCAGTGCGGATTCGGCCACTATTCGCTCAGCGCTTCTTAACCATGGCGGACGCATCGGCGCCAGTGATGCCGTACTGCTGGGCATGGACGGAAAGGTCATGGCCAGTACCCACGCGACCTTCGTGGAAGGCGCGCCGTTCCCCTACGACCAGGCGCTGCGTGATGCACGCAAGCGCAACCAGAACATGGTGATCGTGGCCTGGGGCGGCCTGCCGGTACTGCTGGTAGACGCCGTGGTATCGGCCCCCTTGCCGATCGCCCGCGTGGTGATGGGTTTCACCATGGATGATAGCTTTGCCCAGGAGCTTCACGCGCTGAGCAACCTGCAGGTGTCGTTTCTGGCGGTGAATGCCGGGCAGGTAGGCGAGCTGATTACCACTCAACCCCCAGCGATGCGGGCCGGGCTGGTGCAGTGGCTGCTCAGCGAGCACCCACCGGTGCTGGTGAATGTGGGCCAACACGGCGGCCAGCGGTTCCTCGAACAACGGCTGGAACTGGCCGGCGGGGAAAGCTCGCCGGAGCGGGTGATCGCCCTGCTGCAAAGCCCGCTCGACGATGCCTTGAGAGCCTTCGCCCCGCTGGATCACGACATCATGATGATCGCGGTGGCGGCGCTGCTGGCGTCGTTGTTGGGTGCGCTGGTGCTGGCGCGTACCATTTCCCGCCCCGTGCGTACCTTGGCCGATGCCGCCGAGCGGATTGGCCAGGGGGATTATCAAGTACGGGTGCAGCTTCGGCGCAGCGATGAATTCGGCACCCTGGCCAGCGCGATCAACATGATGCAGGCCGGTATCGCAGAGCGCGAGCAGCGGCTCGCGCACAATGCCCTGCATGATCACCTCACCGGCCTGCCCAACCGCGCCTTGGCCATGGAGCGGCTCGGTAGTGCCATCGCCGCGGAACGCCCTGTGGCGGTGCTGAGCGTCGCCCTCGACAACTTCACCACGTTGGTGAGCAATGCCGGGAATCACTTCGCCGAGAGCCTGCTGCGCAGCGTGGGCCCTACCCTGGAGCCGATATTACGGCCCGGCGACACGCTGGCGCATTTGATCGGTGGCGAGTACCTGTTGGTCCTCGAAGGCGTTGACGCTCAGCGCGCAGTGGCAGTGGCCGACCGTTTGCAGCAGACGTTGCTCAAGCCGCGGCGGCTTGATGGTCACGACTTTGCCCTCGAAGCCAGCATCGGCATTGCGGTGTTCCCCGGTGACGGGCAGCAGGTGGAGGTGCTGGTTTCCCGCGCTTGTATCGCCCGAAACGACGCGCTGGCGCTGCCAGGGCGCTTGCAGCTATACGAGCACGGTCGAGACCTGGTGCACCAGCGCGAGGTGAGCTTGATCCGCGACTTGCGCGGTGCTGCGCACAACGGCCAGTTGGCGCTGCATTACCAGCCCAAGCTGGACCTGCGCCTGGGCCAGGTGCGCCAGGCCGAAGCATTGCTGCGCTGGCAGCATCCCGTATTCGGAATGGTTTCGCCCGGTGAGTTCATCCCCCTCGCCGAGCGTACCGGGAGCATCCAGGGCCTTACGCGCTGGGTGATTGCCGAGAGTATTCGCCAGCTGGCCGAGTGGAACGATCGAGGTTTCGAGGTGGAGCTGTCGGTGAACGTGTCGGCGGAGGATCTGTTGGGGACGGACCTCGCCGACCGCGTGCCCCGATTGCTCGCGACCCATGGCGTGCCAGCCCGTCAGCTCACGTTCGAGATCACCGAAAGTGCGGTCATGCGTGAGCCTCAAGCCGCGCTGGCTGTGTTGCACCGGCTGCGCGGCTGCGGTATCAGCCTGTCAGTGGACGACTTCGGTACCGGCTATTCCTCCCTGGCGCACCTCAAGCGCCTGCCGGTGCAAGAACTGAAGATCGACCAATCCTTTGTGCGCGACCTGGATGAAACCAGCGAAGACGCGGTGATCGTGCGGTCGACCATCGAAATGAGCCATAACCTGGGCCTGCGTGTGGTAGCCGAGGGCGTTGAACATGAGCGCAGCCTGCGCCTGCTCGAGCGCTGGCACTGCGATACCGCCCAGGGTTACCTGATCAGCCGGCCCCTCGCGGCCGGGCCGTTTGAAGCCTGGGTACGCCAGGCTGCTTATTCACCTGCTACCGAGGTTGTTGGTTGATGCGCCTTACACACATGCTGTGCTGGCTGATGCTGGCCACCGCCGCCCCCGTGCTGGCGGACGAGAGTGCCCGCCAGGGCCGCTTGCTGGCCACCGGTGGCGCCAGCAGTATCGATGGCGCCGCAGGTGGCGGTATCACGCCCTGGGCGGTGATCGCTGGCTACGGTGAAGCCGGGCAGGTAGGGGCGACTGTGTTCGCCACGCGGGTGCAGCTACCTGACTATCGGCTGGATGTGGCTGGCGCCGCTATCGGCTATGGCAACCGGATCGAAGTGTCCGTCGCGCGCAATCGCTTCGACCTCGGCAGCCTGGTGAACAAGCTGGGCCTGCCTGAAAACACCCTGAGCCAGGATGTGCTGGGCGCCAAGGTGCGCCTGTTCGGCGACCTGATCTACGATCGCCTGCCGCAAGTGTCGCTGGGGCTTGAGTACAAGCATCAGAAGGATTTCCTCATCCCCAGCCTGGTGGGCGCGCGGCGCGACGAAGACGTGGAAGGCTACCTAGCCGCCAGTCGGCTGTTCCTGGGAGGTGCTTTTGGTTACAACCTGCTGGTAAACGCCGGGCTGCGTTACAGCCGCGCCAATGAACTTGGCCTGTTGGGCTTCGGTGGCGACCGACGCGACAGCCGCAGCCTGTTGAAAGAAGGCTCGATAGCGGTGCTGTTGAACCCTCGCTGGGCAGTGGGGATGGAATACCGCGAGAAGCCGGACAACCTGTCGTTCGCGGGGGAGAGCGACTGGGCCGACCTGTTCGTGGGCTGGTTCCCCAGCAAGCATGTGTCGGTGGTGCTGGCCTATGCCCGCCTCGGCGAGATCGCCACGCTGGATAACCAGAACGGCACTTACCTGTCTGTTCAAGGAGCGTTCTGATGCGCCTGGCCTGGCTTCCCCTTACGCTTGCGCTAGCCCTTTCTGCCTGCGCCCAACGCCCCGCCCAGGACGACAGCCTGTATCAGGCCCTCGGCGGCAATCCCGGCATCACCCGTATCGTCGAAGGCATGTTGCTCAATGTGGCCCGCGACCCGCGCATTGTGCAGCACTTCCGCAACGTCGACCCCGAGCGGCTGCGCAACAAGCTGGTGGAGAAGTTCTGCGTCGAAGCCGGCGGGCCTTGTACCTACACCGGCGACACCATGGCCGAAGCCCACAAGGGCCAGCGTATCGACCCGGCGGAATTCAATGCCTTGGTAGAAAACCTGACTGATGCCATGGAAGCCCAAGGCGTACCGGTGAGGGTGCAGAACCGTTTGCTGGCCCGATTGGCGGCCGAGCGCGGCGAGGTGATCGGGAAATAACCCTGGATCTTGCAGCTCAACCTGTAGGATCGCGGGGCCGGCCTTCCGGGCGTCAGCCCGGGAATGGACTGCACTTGAGCCGTCAGCGCGCTCCAACAAAAACGGCGCCCCTCGGGGCGCCGTTTTGTTACATCACCAATGCATCACTTCGGCAGCGCGAACGCCATCACGTAGTCACCTTGCTTGGTGCCCAGCGAGCCGTGGCCACCGGCGACCACCAGCACATACTGGCGCCCATCCTTGCCGGTGTAGGTCATCGGCGTGGTTTGCGCGCCGGCAGGCAGGCGGGCTTCCCACAGTTGCTTGCCGTTGTTCATGTTGTAGGCACGCAGGTACTGGTCCAGGGTGCCGCTCAGGAAGCCAACGCCACCAGCGGTGACGAAGGTGCCGCCCAGGCTAGGCACGCCCATGCTCAGCGGCAGCGGTACCGGCGAGTTGTCGCGCACGGTGCCGTTCTTGTGCTTCCAGATGGTTTTGTGGGTGGTGAGGTCCACCGCTGCCACATAACCCCAGGCCGGTGCCTGGCACGGCAGGCCAGCCTTGGACAGGAAGGCTTCGAGGATCACGCCATACGGCGCGCCCTTGTTCGGCTGCACGCCTTCGGTTTCGCTTTTGCGAGCCGGGCCGCCTTCCACATCGCTGCTAGGCACCAGGCGCGATTTGAAGGCCATGTAGTCCGGGTTCACGAAGGCGATCTGGCGAACCGGGTCAACCGAAATACCGCCCCAGTCGAATACCCCGAAGTTGCCTGGGTAAACGATCGAGCCCTGCAGCGACGGCGGGGTGTAAATCCCTTCGTAGCGCAGCGAACGGAAGTCCATGCGGCAGAGCATCTGGTCGAACGGCGTCACACCCCACATGTCCTTCTCGCGAAGGGTCGGCGGCATGAAGTTCAGCTCGGACATCGGCTGGGTCGGCGAGGTGTGGTCGCCTTCCACCGCGCCTTGCGGTACCGGCGTTTCGTTGACCGGCACGATCGGCTGGCCATTGCTGCGGTCCAGCACGTAGATGCTGCCCTGCTTGGTCGAGGCCATCACGGCAGGCTTCATGCCGTCTGCGGTCTTGATGTCGATCAGGCTGGGCTGGCCGCCCACGTCCATGTCCCACAGGTCGTGGTGGGTGAACTGGAAGGTCCAGCGTACCTGGCCGGTGGCGATGTCCAGCGCGGTCACGCCAGCGCTGTATTTCTCGCTTTCAGGGGTGCGGTTGCCGCCCCACTGGTCAGGCATCTGGTTGCCCATGGGCAGGTAGAGCATGCCCAGTTTTTCGTCCACCGACATCAGCGACCACATGTTCGGCGAGTTGCGGGTGTAGTGCTCACCCGGGCCGATCGGCGTGGTTTTTTCGGGGTTGCCGCTGTCCCAGTTCCACACCAGGTGGCCGTCATGCACGTCGAACGCGCGTACCACGCCCGAAGGCTCGTCGGTGGAGACGTTGTCGGTGACGTGGCCGCCAATCACCACCAGGTCCTTGGTGACTGCGGGTGGTGAAGTGGAGTAGTAGCCGCCCGGTGCGAAGGTACCGATGTTGGCGGTAAGGTCGATAGCGCCCTTGTTGCCGAAGTCTTCACACATCTTGCCGGTGTCGGCGTTCAGCGCGATCAGGCGGGTATCGGCGGTAGGCACGAAGATCCGCTTGGGGCAGGAGGTGGCCACGGCAGGGCTGGCTTGCGCGTCGGCGGCCGCATAAGCGGCGTCGTCGTGGTAGGCCACGCCACGGCAGGTCATGTGAGCCCAACCCTTGAAGTTGTCAGCGCCCTGGGTGCTGATTTTCGGATCGAAGCGCCAGATTTCCTTCCCGGTGTCCGGGTCCAGTGCAATCACCTGGCTGTGCGGCGTGCACACATACAGCATGCCGTTCACCTTCAGCGGGGTGTTTTCCGCCGTGGTTTCGCCCGGGTCGCCCGCGCCCGGGATATCGCCGGTACGGAAGGTCCAGGCCGGCTCCAGCTTCGACACGTTCTCGGTGTTGATCTGGTTCAGTGGCGAGTAGCGGTCACCGAAGGCGCTGCGGCCATACGAGGCCCAGTCACCGTCGGCCATGGCCGGTGCGGCGCTGGTGGTGCCAGCGGTATCGCGGCCCAGCTCGCCCTTGATTTCACCAGGGTTGGTGAACTGGCTGGCCAGTGCGCATAGCCCGGCCAGCACCACGGCAACGCCCAGGCCGTTGGTGCCCAGCGGGTAACGCACGCCACGGGTGAGCGGCAAACGGAACCATGGCAGCAGCATCACGATGCCCAGCGCGAACCACAAGGCCAGGCGTGGCACCAGCTGCCACCAGTCCAGGCCCACTTCCCAGAGTGCCCAGAGGGTGCTGCCGAACAGCACCACGGCATAGAGGGCCAGTGCCGCGCGCTTGTGGGCAATCAGCAATACGCCCGTGAGCAGCACGCCGATACCGGCGATGAGGTAATACAAAGACCCGTGGGCCACCACCAGCTTGATGCCGCCGACCAGCAAGGCCAGGCCCATCAGCAGGAAGAGCAGGCCGAGCAGGGTAGGCAGGATGCGCCGACCGCTCTTGGCACCGTCAGTGCTCATACTTGAAAATCTCCAGTCGTTGAAAATATGTCGAGAAATTTCCTACAGGTTAGTAGGTTGGTTTCCCTTCGGTTAGTTCGCAAAATATTGACTTAGAACGACGCCTGTACCTTGAGCCCGCCGATCAGGGCGTCGTCTACTTGAGATACCCCACCCGGGTGACGGATGTATTGAACGTTCGGGCGCAAGGTCAGCCAGTTGGCCACATGAATGCCGTAGTTCAATTCCGCGCTGTACTCGGTGCGCTGCACCGGCAGGTAGGCCGAGTCCTCGTAACTGGACACGTCATTGGCGGCATTCACCGCTTCGGCGTTGTGGCGATAGGCCGGGTTCACGTGGATACGCGCCAGGCCCAGGCCAATGTCGTCCGCCGGGCGGGCGTCAAGCAGGCCTTTGTAAACAACGCCGGCCTGCACATAGTTGTCGATGGCGTTGGTTTTCTTGTCATGCAGGGTAAGGTTGGCGAACACGCTCAGGCCACGAGAGCCGTCACTGGCCAGGCTGGTCAACTGCTGGCGAGCGCCCAACCACATCCCATGTTTGCTCGATGCGCTGCGGTATGAATTACCACTCAGCGCGGCGGCATTGCCGTTGCTGTCCTTGTAAACATCGGTGGCATCGGCGCTGCTGTAGTAATAACCGATACGGTATTCCCCCGGCAGGCCTTGCACCTTGGGCGTCCACACCAGCTCCACAGGGATCAGCGCGCCTTCGGTGCCGCTGCCACTGAGTTTGAAGCCATTGTCGTTCTCAAGGTTGGAGGGGTTCTGCTCGAAGGCACCCACCTGCGCGTACAGCTCGGGGGTGATGTGGTATTTCACCCGCATCGCCCACTGGCTTACCGGCCAGTTGTACCAGATGCTGCCAGCCCAGTTGCCCACCTGGGAGCCGCAGAACGCCAGGTTCTGGAAGTCGCAGGGGAAGCTGTTGAAGTCTTCGCCTTCGCCAAAGCGGCCCACCTTGATGTCCAGCTTGTCGTCCAGGAAGGTCTGCCGGTACCACAGCTGGGTCAATCGCCAGATCTGCCCGCGGCCCCATACTTCCTGAGCCGAGGTGAACCCACCCACGCGCGGGTCGTTGATGCGGTCATTGCTGATGTTATCGCCATTGCGATCGGTTACCGTGACCTGGAAGTCCGCGCCGTGCCAGCCGAGGATCTTCTGCAGGTCCAGGTGGGCGCCGAGGCCGATCTGGTCGCTGTAGCGGGCAACGTGGTCGTGATCATAGCCGCCGTGCAGGTTGGCGCCGGCTTCGCCCACGTAGTCGAGCTTGAAGTCATAGCCACGGCGAGCGAGGTCGCTGCGTTGGCCGTTCCAGTCACCGAACATATAGGGCGAATCGGCGTCGAACATGTCCGCCGAGAAGGCCGGGCCGGTCAAGGCACAGGCCGTGATGGCCGTGGCCGTGGCTACGCAAAGCAGGGTACCGCCGTCGCGGCGGGAAGTATTAGCAGGCATCGAAGGCAATCTTTCTAATGGTTTTATCGTGCAAGCTGAACGGGTTCAGCCTGAGGCGCCGGGAGGATATAGATATCTCCGCCTGCGGCAAAGCGCCGCTGCAAAGACACAGTCTTGCCCGCTTCGTAACAATACGGAGCGGCTGCTGATGCGAGGGGAGAAAGGGTTGAAGCTGATGGCCGCGGTTGCCTGGGCGGCGCTGGCGTTGCAGCTGTATCTGGCGCTGGAAGTGCGTTGGCACCTGGGGGCCAGCCTGGTAGGCGGGCTGATCAACGTTTTCAGTTATTTCACTGTGCTAAGCAACACCTTCGCGGCCAGTGTGCTCAGCGCTGCAGCCTGGCCGCACAACACGTGGGCCGCGCGGTGCCTGCGCCGGCCGGCGGTGGCCGGGTGCGCGGTGATCAGCATGTTGCTGGTAGGGATCGCCTACAACCTGCTGTTGCGCCAGTACTGGGACCCGCAAGGCGCGCAATGGCTGGCCAACGAGGTGCTACACAACATCATGCCGCTGGCGATGTTGGGCTTTTGGTGGTGGCGCGTGCCCAAAGGGCATTTGCGCCCGGCCCATGTGCTGGCCTGGGCGCTGTACCCTTTGGGCTGGTATGGCTTCACGCTGTTACGGGGCGCGAGCATCGGGGTGTGGCCTTACCCGTTCCTGGATGTGACCGAGCTGGGTTTTGCCCGAGCCTTCGTCAACGCGCTGGGCCTGCTGGCAGGCTATTGCGGGGGCGGCCTGGCGCTGGTGGCGCTGGACCGCTACCTCGGCCTCAGGCCGGTACGTCCTCGTCGCGCCGCCAGTAACCCGCGGCCTTGATGGCGTCCTCGCTCAGCTCGAAATGGTCCAGCAAGATCCGCCGCAGCCGGCGGGAGAGGGCGGCTTCGGTCGCGATCCACGCGTAGAGCTCGCCCTGGGGAAGGGTAAGCCCCGCGACCACGGCTTCGAGGTTTTGCGTGTGGCGCGATACCCAGATCACCTCGATGCCCGGGCGCTCCAGCAGTGGCTGCCGCTCCTGCTCGTCTTCGATTTCGATAACGGCCACTACCTGGCGGTTGGCGGGCAGTTCTTCCAGGCGCCGGCCAATGGCGGGCAGTGCGGTTTCGTCGCCGATCAACAGGTAGCTGTCGAACACATCGTCCACGATCAACGAGCTCCGCGGCCCGCCGATGTAGAGTGTGTGGCCTGGCTCGGCCGCCTCGGCCCAGGTGGACGCTGGCCCGTCGCCGTGGATCACGAAGTCGATGTCCAGCTCGCCTTTTTCCAGGTCGATACGGCGCGGGGTGTAGTCACGCATGGCCGGCTTCGGCCCTTCGTTGTCGCGCCCCAGCACCATGGTGTGCAGCGCGGCTTCTTCCTCGGCGTTGCGCGGGAACATCAGCTTGATGTGGTCGTCACTGCCCAGGCTCAAAAAGCCGGCAAGCTCCGGCCCGCCCACGGTGATACGGCGCATGCGGGGGGTGAGGTCTGTCACGCGCAACACCTCCAGCTTGCGGCGCTTGATCTCGTGCATCACGCGGCGTACAGCCGAATCGGGGCCTTTGGTCATGGGTCAGTCCTGTTGAGTGGGGCCATCGGCGATGGCGCGGGCAGTGGAATTGAGCAGGTCGCGAACGCGGGCGATTTCCGCCTCGCTCCAGCGGCCATGGTGAAGTTGCAAGGCGTGGCGCAGGTTGTTGACGGCTTCCTGGATCGCCGGTGGGCGGTCCTGGCCGCGCAGCGCGCGTTTGCTCACGTCCATGCGGGTACGGATGCCGTCCAGTGCCACGGCCTGTTCGGCCAGGTGCGCGCGCCCGGCGTCGGTCGCGCTGAACAGCTTTTTGCTGCCTTCGCTGGCACTGACAATCAGGTCACTTTCTTCAAGGAAGGTGAGGGTCGGGTAAATCACGCCAGGGCTAGGGCTGTAAGCGTCGTCGAACATTGTTTCGATCCGGCGGATCAGGTCGTAGCCGTGGCAGGGCTGTTCGGCAACCAGTGCCAGCAGCAGCAATTTCAGGTCGCCGGGGGCGAATACGCGGCCACCACGGCCACCGCGCTCACGGCCGCGGCCGCGCTCGAAGCCGTCGTGGGGAGGAAGGTTATGTCTCATGTCTATGCTCTCGTTGGGTACGGGAGCAAGACTAAGATATATCTTAAGAAACGTCTACAGATGTATCTCACCGCCCGTCGCCATGGAAGTCAGCGGGCGCGGCCGGGCTATACACGCCCCTTCGCCACCGCTGCCTTGCAGATAGGTGTTCAGGAACGGCGCCATGCCTTTGAGTACCTGTACCGGCAACGCTGAGGTGAAGGTGAAGTTGGCGGAGGCGCGCCCAGGTACGAACGCCGTGAGCGTGCCGAAGTGGTGCTCGCCCAGGTAGAACACGAAGGTGGCCGTGCGGTTGAGCGAGCGCGAGCCCAGCAAGCGGCCGCCGCTGCCGAAACTTTCGATCCGGTTGTCCCCGGTGCCGGTCTTGCCACCCATGGCCAGGGGGCTGCCGTCGGGGTGGGTGAAGCTGCCCGCCACGCGCCGGGCGGTACCGGCGTCCACCACCTGCGCCAGGGCTTCGCGCATGGCGCTGGCCACCTCGGTCGACAGCAGCCGTTCGCCGCCATCGGTGCGAGTAATCAGGGACGTTTCATAAGGTGTGCCCTGGGCGAACAGCAAGTTGTCGATGCGCACCGTGGGCATTCGCACGCCGTCGTTGAGGATCACCCCCATCAGTTCGGCCAGCGAGGCGGGGCGGTCGCCCGAGCTGCCCAGCGCGGTCGCCAGCGACGGCACAAGGTGGTCGAACGGGTAACCCAGCCGCTGCCAGCGGCGGTGAATGTCCAGGAACGCTTCAATCTCGATCATGGTGCGGATGCGGCTGTCGCGCGCGCCCTTGTGTCGGCTCTTGAACAGCCACCCGTACACTTCCTGCCGCTCGAAGCGGCTGGCCTCGACCACCTCGCTCCATTGGGCATCGGGGTGCTGCATGAGGTAGCCCAGCAGCCAGAGGTCCAGGGGGTGTACCCGGGCAATGTAACCCTGATCGGGCAGGTCGTAAGCGCCGGGGCCGTAGCTCTGGTACATCTGCTCCAGCCGCGTATCGGTGAGCGGGGTCTTGTCCCAGTGTTTGCGCACGAAGCGGGTGAACTCTGGCAATTCGGCGTTGGGGTAGAGGTAACGGTGCACTGCTGCCAGGCGCACGGGGGTCACCCTCAAGCTGTCGAGGAAGGTCTCGAAGCGGTCATTAGTGGCCTTGCCTTCATATTTACGCCAGAACCGTCGCAGGTACTCGGTGCCTTCGCGGTCGGCGAAGCGGGCCAGGTAGGTCTGCCGCTCGGGGTTTTTGTCGTCCTTGAGCAGTTCGGCGCTATTACTCGGGGCCTGATAGATGCTGTAGCGCACCAGGTCACGGATCAGCCTCACGAACGGCAGGTTGATGGACTCTTGCAGCGCTTCCTTGAGCGTAGGGCTGCGGCTGTCGTCCTCGCGGCGGAAGTTATGGAAGGTGTGCAAGCCGCCGCCGGTGAAGAACCGCTCCCCGGGGTTTGCCGAATACTTGCGTTCCAGCGCCGCATCGAGCATGGCCTTGAGGTTGGTATCGCGGTGTTCGAGCAAGTAATCCAGGGCCCAGCGGGTGAGATGATCCTGCGGCTCTACCGCTACCTTGCGCAGCGCCGAAGGGCTTTGGCCGGCATAGCGATCGTGCAGCTCGTTGATGATCTCAAGGTAGCTGGTGAGCACCCGCAGTTTGGCGGTAGAGCCCAGCTCCAGCTTGCTGCCCTCGTTGATATCGAAGGGCTGGTCGGTGTTGTCGGTTTGCACCCGCACATGCGCGCCATCCGGTGTGTTCTCGAACAACGTGAAGCTGTACTTCACTTCCCTGGTGCTGGCAGGCGTGAGCAGGCGCTCGCCGATCACGCCGATCCCCTGCGCGAATGCGGGGTCGGCCAAGTGCTTGAGGTACTCGGTGGCCTCGCTTTGCAGCTTGGCATTCAGGCTGGTGGTGGCAGACAGGTCGAGGCGGTCCAGGTCGTACAGCGGCACATTCAGCAAACCGGCCAGGCGGCTGCGCGCCACGCTCACGCCCTTGTCATTTGCGTAGGGCTCCCAGGTAGGCTCCTTGGCCCAGTCCCGCCAATGCAGGCGGCTCGCCAGCGCGGCTTTGGCCACCTCGGGCGGAATTACGTTCTGGCCGGCGAGCAGGCGTACGTGAGCATCGGTAAGCTCATCCAGTTCATCGTGCCCTCGGCTCAAAAAGTGCGACGGGCGCCGCTGGGCAATCATCAGCGACAACACTTGGCGCAGTGCAAGGCCACGATCGGACAAGGCTTTGGCGCTGGTGTCCTGGCTGCTCAGTGCAGCGTTCACCTGCTTGAAATCCGCGCCGTACCACACCCGCAACCCCTCGGCCAGGCCGTGGACTTCGCCATGCCCTGGCACGGCCGACAGCGGCACACTGTTGAGGTAATCGCGCACGATGCGCTGGCGCGCGGGCAAGGTGTTCGGGCCTTCCTGATACGCCCGCACACTGGCAGCCAGCATTTGCCGCAGCTTTTCAGGGCCCGAAGCAGTAAGCCCGTCCGGGGAATGGCGGTATTTCTCCAGCTGCGTGGCCAATGTGCTGCCGCCCGCCGACTGGCCGGGCAGGCCCAGCGTGCGCGCAACCTGGCTCCAGGCAGCCTTGGCGAACCGCGGCCAGTCGACTGCCGGGTTCTGCTGGGGCTGACTGGCATCGAGCAGGCGGCGGTTCTCGATGAACAGCAGGCTGCTCACGGCTAGGGGCGGAATTTCCTCGAAGGTGGCATACAGCTGCTGCGGGTAGCGGAAACGATAAAACTCGCCGGCGGTGCAGTCATTGATCAGCAACCCCGCCTGGGGCTTTTCGGCGTAAGGAATGAACAAGCCATGGCCGGCGTAGCGGCTGAGCGCTGGCGAGAACTGCATTTGCCGCTCCACGGCGTAGTTACGTTGCAGCAGGCGGGTCACGAACGCGCCGATATCGCTGTAGCCCAGGCGCTTGTCGAACGGCCCCGCCGAGGGGTAGACGATGCTGTCGCTCGGGCCCTCGCCCGGTGCATAGGTGAGGTCGGCCGCCCAGCGGGACAGCAGATGGGCTTGCACGCGCGAGCTTTGCATTTCCGAGCGGGCCGCCAGGCCCACCGCCCCGGCTGCGCCCAGCAGCAACAGCAGTGCCACGCGGCGGGCGTAACGTTTTGGAGGGGCGGGCGGCTGAGCGGGGTCCGGGCTATCGACGGTCGCCTTGGTCTTGCCGGGATCGTTGTGCCACAGAGCGCCCATAGTGCTTAGCCTGGTGACGAGAATTCTGTCTCACTGCTTCCAGCTTAGACGCTAGAGCGCTTGCTGGAGCTTCCTGGCGCTGCGTTGTAAGCCCGGCGAGCCGCTTGCCGACGGCTGGTCAGGGAAATGCCGTGAGTGGTTTGCCGACGCTTGCCTGGGGCCCGCCGTTGCGCTCGTCTTCCTCGAATACCGCTTGCTCGCAGTGGCAATCCGAGCGTGGGCAGGGTTGCTTGTCCGGATGCCGGTCCGCGCAAGCCTGGCTACAAAACCCAAGGCCGTTGCGCTGGAAAGAGGGCGTGGCGAATGCCTTGCACTTGGGGCAGGCACAGGTGTCCGGCATGGCATGGTCTCCCTGGTTTCCCTACAGGCCGGTGGTACAGGTTGGAAATCCGGGGAATGCGGGAGTTCCTGCGCCTTGCCGGGGCATTCAATGCCGCTGCAGCCACCCCAGAAAACCACCCTTGCGCACCGGCGCGGGGCGTTGCAACAGCAGAGACTGGCTGCTCTGGCGCCGTACTGCCTGCAGCTTCTGCAGGGCCTTGCCCACCTCTGCCCGGGCGGCTACACATTCACGCGTGAGGGCCTTGTCGACGCTGTAGAGGGTGCAGGACGTAAGCGCAGTGAAACGGGCCTGCGAGGGCGTGTCGTCGAGCACACTCTGTTCGCCCATAACTTCGCCCGGGCCCATGCGGCCCGCTTCGATAAAGGTGTCGCCGTTCGCGATGGCCGCGCTCACCACGCCGGCACCGATGATGAACAGGTTGGCCGGTACTTCGTCCACGTCCAGGATCACTTGCCCGGCGGGCACGTCGCGGGCCTGCAAGGCATCGGCGAGGCGGTCCTTCTCGCTGGAGGCGAGCGCTCGGAACACTTTCACTTCATCGAGCAAGGCGCGTTTGCGGGTGCTCGCCGGGCCGCTGTCGTGGCTGGTCACGCCGGCCGCTTCCAGGTGGCGGTGGGCCAGGTCGAACAGCTGGTTGCGCACTTCGCCTTTGCTGGCAAGGTTGGCCACGAACCCGCTGGCGGTGTATTCCGTGGCGTCCTCGCCGGCCTCTTTTACCAACGCCCTGGGGGGCGGGTCGGGCAGCAGCGCATGGCTGCCTCGCAGTGCGCGCTCCAAGGCTTCCAGCACCCGGCCCGGGCGCACCGCATTGGGCACGCTGACGGTGATGGTGACCCCATGGCGGCCGGCGGGGCGGCTGTAATTGACGATGCGCGCCTTGGCGGCCACCGAGTTCGGCACCACGGCGGTGGCGCCGGCAGTGGTCAGCAAATGCGTGGCGCGCCAGTCGATATCCGTCACCTTGCCTTCGGTACCGTCGATGGCCACCCAGTCATCCACCTGGTAAGGCTTGGTGGTGTTGAGCACGATCCCGGAAAACACGTCGCTGAGGGTGCTTTGCAGCGCCAGGCCGACGATGATCGCGACGGCGCCGGACGTAGCCAGCAACCCTTTGACCGGCAACTGGAGTACGTAGCCCGCTGCCGCCACCACCGCAATCAGAAACACCACCGCGCCCAGCACATCGCGCAGCAGGCGGCCGCTGTGGCCGATCCTCCGGGTAAGAATGAGCCCCAGCACCTCGCCCAGGGTACGGGCGCCATACAGCCACCAGATGATCGCAAGGCCTGTGGCGGCCAGGTTCCATAACGTGTTGTCGGGCCAGGGCGGCGGCTGCAGCGGGCTGATGCCGGCGGCCATGATCACGGCGCTGTAGCCCAGAAACAATGCCACCCGCACGCCTACCCGGCCAGCCTGGTGGGCGAAAGGCGCCCATTGCCACAGCAACAGGTCGGCAATCAGCAGGGCAAAGCCCCACAGCAAAGGCTGGCTGGGCAGGTTGGGCATGATCGGGCATTCCACGAAAGGGCAGCGGCAGGAGCTTACGGCGTTTGCGGCGGGCGCGGCTACAGGCTTTGTGCGCTTTAATGCGGCCGCGCCCAGCGGGCGAGGGCAAACTCCACGAAGCTGCGGATTTTAGGCAGCCGGTACCGGTCGCTGGCGTACATAAGGTTCATCGGCCGCGAGGGCAGGCGCCACCCCTGCAGCAAGGGGACCAGCCGCCCTTCAGCCAGGTCCTGGGCCACCAGGGCATCGGGCATCATCACAATGCCCATGCCCGCCAAGGCCGCCTGGTGCATCGCCGATGAGCTGTTCATGGTAAGCGGGCCACTGACCGGCACCACCACTTCCCCCTCTGGCCCTTCAAGGCGCCATTCCTTTTCCACAGAGCGCCAGTCGTCGCCTGCGGGGTAGGCAAACGCGAGGCACTCGTGGCTTTGCAGGTCCAGCGGCTGCAAGGGCACGCCGTGGTCGTCCAGGTAGCCCGGCGCCGCGCACATGGTGAGGGTGTAATCTTCCAGCGGCCGGGCAATCACGCCATTGGCCGGGTCCGGGTTGCCCAGGCGGAACGCGAGATCAAAGCCATTCTCCAATAGGTCCAGGCGTTGATTGCTGAGTACCACGTCCAGCCGCACCTTGGGGTAGCGCCGGTGGTATTCGGCCAATGCAGGGGAAAGCCGCTCCACGCCGAAGGTCAGCGGGGCGGTGATCCGCAGCCGGCCGGCGGGCTCGGCCTGGGCTTGCTCGGCCAGGCGCTCGGCGGCGTCCACCAGGCCCAGCACCTCCACGCAGCGCTGGTAGTACTGGGTACCAAATTCCGTGAGCCGCTGTCGCCGTGTGGTGCGCTGTAACAGGCTCACCCCAAGCCGTTGCTCAAGGGCGCGCAAATGGTTGCCCACCATCGTCGTCGACAAGCCGCAGGCCTGAGCGGCGGCGGTCATGCTGCCGTCTTCCACTACCCGCACATACACGGCCATGGCCTGCAACACGTCCATTATCAACTCCAGCTTTTTAATGATTGAAGTGTGCCCTAGTTTATCCAGCTCAGGTGGCTAACGATACTGAAGCTCTTCACGGAAAGGAGCCCAAGCCATGACCGCCACAAGCCTGATGAATACCTACAAACCACTGCCGCTTAGCTTTGTGCGTGGCGAGGGCAGCACGATCTGGGATGCTTCCGGCAAGCGATACCTCGATGCAATGGGCGGCGTGGCGGTGACCAGCGTAGGCCACTGCCACCCCAGGGTGGTGGCGGCGATACGCGACCAGGCCGGCCTGCTACTCCATACCTCCAACCATTACGCCATCGACTGGCAGCACCGGCTGGCCGCAAAACTCGCTGCGTTGAGCGGGCTGGATGCGGCGTTCTTCAACAATTCCGGCGCTGAAGCCAACGAAACCGCGCTCAAGCTTGCCCGGCTGGCAGGGTGGTACAAAGGCGTGCAGCGGCCGCTCATCGTAGTCATGGAAGGCGCGTTCCACGGTCGCACGCTGGCCACGCTGGCCGCCAGTGACGGGGCGGGTGTACGGCTGGGCTTCGGCGCTTATGACGATGACTTCCTGCGGGTGCCGTTTGGTGATGTGGCCGCGCTGGAGGCCATCGCTCGCCGGCACGGTGCCGACGTGGTTGCGGTGTTGCTCGAACCGGTGCAAGGGGAGGGCGGCGTAAGGCCGGCACCCGAAGGCTACCTTCGGGCGGTGCGTGCGCTATGTGACCGCCAGGGCTGGCTGATGATGCTCGACGAGGTGCAAACCGGCGTAGGCCGCACGGGCCACTGGTTCGCCTATGCCGAAGAGGGCGTGCTGCCGGATGTGGTCACGCTGGCCAAAGGGCTGGCCAATGGTATTCCCATCGGTGCTTGCCTGGCGCGGGCGCGTACGGCACGTTTGCTCACCCCGGGCAGCCACGGCAGTACCTTCGGTGGCAACCCGCTGGCATGCCGGGTGGCCTGTGAGGTGCTGGAGATCATCGAAGAGCAACAGCTGCTGGCCAATGCCCGGCGGCAGGGCGCGTGGCTGCTGAAGGCTCTGCGGGAGAGGCTTGCCGGGCACCCCGGCGTGCGTGAGGTGCGTGGCAAAGGCCTGATGATCGGTATCGAGCTGACCGAGGCCACGGGCAAACTGGCGAGCCAGGCGGCTGAAGGCGGGCTGCTGCTGAATGTGACGCGGGGCAATGTTGTGCGCCTGTTGCCGGCGCTCACCCTGAAGGACGACGAGGCGCGTCAGATCGTCGAGCACCTGGTGGCGCTACTCAGCCCGGCCAGCCTGCCGGCAATGGTAGCGCAAGCGGTTTAATCTTCGAGGTCGGCGGCGGGCTTGGCGGCGGCTGCCTTGCCCGGCTTGCCCTTGGCTTTGCCGGCATCCGGGGCGGGTTCGGCGGGCGCCGCAGCGGCGGCGGCTTCCTTCTCGGCCATCGGCATCTGGTCGATGGTGGAGAAAATCTTGTCCAGCGGGAGCGGGTCGGTACTCTCAAGTTTTTTCTCGCCGTCCTTGCCCACCAGTACCACCTTGGCCTTGGTGCCAGCGCCCAGGTTCAGCTCACGGATCAACGCCATGGTGGCCTGGGTTTCCAGCGGCTTGCCGTTTCGCTCGCCGGCCAGCCCGACCACCTTGTACACCACCACGTCGCGCTGTTTCAGGCCGGGGTCTTGTACGGCGGTGCTTTCATTGACCAGCGCCTGATCGCTCCCGCTTTTGGAATAAATGAGCAGGGGCCTGGCTTTGCCGCGGTCCTGGGCCAGCGGCGAGTCGCCGTCGGCCGCGTATAGCGGGCTGGCGGCGAACAGGGCGGTGAGCGCGAGGGTGCGGATGAGCATGCGGGTCTCCTTCGTCAGTATCCCTTAAGCATCGCTCAAGCTGGCGAAACGGCCAGCCGGGCGACCAAATTATGCGAGCGCGGCCTAGCGCATCATTTCTTTCACCGCGCGCTCCTGCTCCATCATTTCCTTCTGCCGGGCGTCGATGCGCGACGCCAACGGGAAGTTGTCGCCAGCCCTGCGCTTGGCGAAGTCCAGCTGCTGGATGGCCTGCTGGAAGTCGCCGATCAGCGCGAAGTACTCGGCGCGTGCCTGATGCAGGCCAATGATGTTGCCATTCTGGCCGCGGGTTTCCGCGACCATGTACCACACGTCCGGGTCTTCCGGCCGTGCCTTGAGCAGTGCATCCAGACCCTTTTCGGCGTCGGCGGTTCGGCCTTGCTTGAGCAGCAGGTCGATGCGGGCCTGATTCAGCGGGTAACTGGCCGGGAACAGCGTGAGCATCCGGTCCACCCGTTGCTGGGCATCAGGCAAGCGGTTGTTGGTGATGTCCAGGTCGATTTCAGCCAGGTTGTAGGTGAGGTCGTTAGGCGCGCCGGCGAGCAACGGCTTGAGGTTTTCCCGGGCTTCGTTGAGCTGGCCGGATTTCACCTGGGCAATGGCCAGGCCGTAGCGGGCTACGTCGTTCTTCGGGTTTTCATCCAGCTGGGCGCGGAATCGCTTGGCGGCCAGGCCTGGGGTTTCCTCGTACATCAGCTGCACCCGCGCGCGCATCAATTGGTACAGCTGGCTGTCTTCCTTGCCGCCTTTGGGGGCCTGCTCGGCGCGGTTGCGGGTGTCGGCGATACGGGATTCGGTCACCGGGTGGGTCAGCAGGAATTCCGGCGGCTTGCCGTCGAACTGGTACTGCCGCGCCAGGCGCTCGAACATGTTGGGCATGTTGCGCGGGTCGTAGCCGGCTTTTTGCAGGTTGAGAATACCAATACGGTCGGCTTCTGCTTCGTTTTGCCGCGAGAAGCCGCGCTGGCTCTGGATCGCCGCCGCCTGGCTGCCGAATATCGTCGCCATGCCCGCATCGCCGGCCCCCGCTGCGGCCATCACCACGCCTGCCAGCAGCGCAGCCATCATCGGCAATTGCATCCGCTGTTGCTCTTCCAGCCCACGCGCGAAGTGCCGTTGAGACAAGTGAGCAAGTTCGTGGGCGAGCACCCCGGCATATTCGCCTTCGGTTTCGGCGCCCAGGAACAACCCGCCGTTCACCCCCACAATGCCGCCGGGTGCGGCGAAAGCGTTGAGCTCCTTGCTGTCGATGATGATGAATTCCAGCCGCCGGTCCTGCACCTGGCTGGTTTCGGCCAGGCGGTAAACGCTGGTCTCAACGAAGTCCTTGAGCTGGGCATCCGGCAGTTGCTTGACCTGCGAGCGCAGCATGCTCAGCCAGGCGCGGCCAAGGTCGTGCTCCTGTTCAGGGGACACGATCGCCGAGCTGGCGTCGCCAAGGGAAGGAAGGTCGTCACCCAGGGCGGGAACGGCGAGAAGGCAGGCCAGGGCCAGCAGCGTAGGGCGCAGAAGGGTCATGCACGAAACTCTGGGCGGCAAAAGGGTACTGTATCCATGGCAAGGGGTGAGCTACAAGGGCGCAAGGTCAGGCCAGCGGCTTAAACCGTGGCATGAAAGCGCTCCGGCAGTTCCTGTACCCTTGCCCAGCGGCACTTTGGCTGAATGAGCAGTGCACTACACCGATTTTGTGAGGGTTTCGATGGTTGATGAAATAAAGTGTGACGCCGAGGTAGACGCCAGCGGTCTGAATTGTCCGCTTCCCTTGCTCAAGGCCAAGCTGGCCCTCAATGGCCTGCCCACGGGTGGGGTGCTCAAGGTGGTGGCCACCGACGCCGGCTCGCAGCGGGATTTTCGGACCTTCGCGAAGCTGTCCGGCAACGCCCTGTTGAGCGAATCGGCACAGGCGGGGACCTACACTTACTGGCTACAGAAGATCTGACCTTCGGCCCAAGGATTCTGCATGTACAAGCTGTTCAGGGACTGGACCCAGCGCTACTTTTCGGATGAAGAAGCGGTTGTACTGGTATTGCTGCTAGTGCTTGCGTTCACCGTGGTGCTCACGGTAGGCGGCATGCTCGCGCCCGTGCTGGCGGCGATGGTGCTGTCGTTCCTGATGCATGGCCTGGTTGCGCAGCTCGAACGCTGGCGCATGCCACCGGCCATGGCGGTAGGGCTGGTGTTCACCCTGTTCATGGGCCTGCTGGCGGTGATCGTACTGGTGCTGGTGCCGTTGCTCTGGCATCAGATCATCACCCTGTTCAACGAGCTGCCCGGCATGCTCGGCAAGTGGCAATCACTCTTGTTGCTGCTGCCCGAGCGCTACCCGCAGGTGGTCACGGATGAACAAGTGCTGGCGGCGATCGAGGCCGCACGCGGGCAGATCGGCAAATTCGGCCAGTGGGCGCTTACCTTGTCGCTGTCCAGCGTGCCGTTCCTGGTCAACCTGATGATCTACTGCGTGCTGGTGCCGATCCTGGTGTTCTTCTTTCTGAAGGACCGTGAGCTGATCGGCCGCTGGATCAACGGCTACCTGCCTCGCGAGCGCGCATTGCTGACGCGGGTCACTCAGGAAATGAACCGGCAGATCGCCAATTACATTCGCGGCAAGGTCATCGAAATCGTGATCTGTGGCGTGGCGACCTACATCGGCTTCGTCGCCCTGGGCCTGAACTACGCCGCGCTGCTCGCGCTACTGGTGGGTATTTCCGTGGTGGTGCCGTACGTAGGTGCGGTGGTGGTGACCGTCCCGGTGGCGATGATCGCGCTGTTCCAGTGGGGCTGGGGCGATCAGTTCATCTACCTGATGGTGGTGTACGGCATCATCCAGGCCCTGGACGGCAACGTGCTGGTGCCATTGTTGTTCGCCGAAGCGGTGAACCTGCACCCGGTGGCGATCATTTGCGCGGTGCTGCTGTTCGGTGGGCTGTGGGGCTTCTGGGGGATCTTCTTCGCTATCCCCCTGGCCACCTTGGTGAAAGCCGTGCTCGAGGCATGGCCTCGCAACCAGGGCGGTGTGGCGCCGTTGTTGTAGGGTAGCCCCGCCGCTTCCCACAGAGTGCCCTGACCCCTGTGGGAGCAAGCGAAGCCGAAGGCGGAGCTCGCGAATAGGGGCGAGGCCTGCATCTTACGCTTGCCTGGCGGCCTCGAGTACCTCGGCCACATGGCCGGGTACTTTCACGCCACGCCATTCGCGGCGCAGCACGCCCTGCTCATCGATCAGGAAGGTGCTGCGGTCTACGCCCAGGTATTCCTTCCCGTACAGCTTTTTCAGCTTGATCACATCGAACAGCTGGCACAGGGTTTCGTCCTTGTCGCTGATCAGCTCGAAGGTAAAGCCCTGCTTGGCCTTGAAGTTCTCGTGGGACTTGAGCCCGTCGCGGGAAACGCCGAACACCGTGGTGCCCGCGGCTTCGAATTCCTGGTGAAGGTCACGGAAACCCTGGCCCTGGGTGGTGCAGCCGGGGGTGCTGTCCTTGGGGTAGAAGTACAGCACCACCTTGCGCCCACGCAGCTCGGACAGGGAAACAGTGTGACCGGAAGTGGCCTGTGCGGTGAAATCCGGCACCGGCTGGTCGAGGGCTACGGCCATGAAACGATCCTTACACAGGGTTCTGGGGGCGCCACGGTTCGATCAGCGCGTCCAGGTTCAGCGCATCGGCGAAGTCCAGGAACTGATCGCGCAGCCAGCTGATCTGCACGCCGGCGGGGAGGGTGACGGTGAACGTGGCGTTGAGCATCATGCCGCCGGTTTGCGGCGCCTGATACGTGTCGCAGGTAAGGTTTTCCAGCTCCACGTTGTTATCGATGAAGAACTGGCACAGCTCGTTGATGATGTCCGAACGGTACACCGAGCTCACATAGGCCACGTAGGGCAGCGCCTGTGGGCGGCTTTCGAGCGTGGAGCTGCGCACAACATCCACGTGCAGGTCGTGGCGCTTGGCCAGGCCGGGCAACAGGCCTTCGAAACGGGCCAGCGCATCCCAGTTGCCAGCCACCTGCAATACCAGCGCGCTGTACTCGCCATGGCGGGTAAGGCGGGAAGTCACCACCGAGCAGCGGCTGTCGTGGCTGGCACGGCAAAGCACATTGGTCAGCTCCATGGGATTGCGGCCCATGGCGCTGAGGACGAGAAATTGTTCGCGAACGGGTGGGGTGGACATGCAGCCTTCCTAAAGCGATGAGCGGTCGAGACAGGCGGGGAGCCGAACGCAAGGCCGGCGCCGCGGACGAGCCGGCAATGGCCGCCCGGCGGGGCGATCATGGCAAGGGCGCCCGCCCATGTCGATCAAAGGGTCAAGGGTAGCGAAAAGCGCCGCCTGTGGGAATGCTCGAAACCGAGCCGTCGCTTGTGCAAGGTCGGTGGCGCCAGTACCATTACCGCTCTCTTTTTCCGGCAGGAGCGGTTGCATGTACGCGGGCAGCATGGTGGCGTTGGTCACCCCGATGGATGCCAAGGGCGATCTCGACTGGGACGCTCTGAGCAAGCTGGTGGATTTCCACCTCGAAAACGGCACCGATGCCATCGTCGCCGTCGGCACCACCGGTGAATCGGCCACCCTCGACGTACAAGAACACATCGAGGTTATCCGCCGGGTCGTGGACCAGGTCAACAAGCGCATCCCGGTCATCGCCGGCACGGGCGCCAACTCCACTCGCGAAGCGGTGGAGCTGACCACCAACGCCAAAAATGCCGGGGCCGACGCCTGCCTGCTGGTCACGCCGTACTACAACAAGCCCACCCAGGAAGGCTTGTTCCAGCACTTCAGCCATATCGCCAAGGCCGTGGCCATCCCGCAAATCCTCTACAACGTGCCGGGCCGCACCGCGTGCGACATGCAGGCCGATACCGTGGCGCGGCTGTCGAAGGTGTCGAACATCATCGGCATCAAGGAAGCCACCGGCGACCTGCAACGCGCCAAGGACATCCTCGACCGCATGAGCCAGGATTTCATCCTGCTGTCCGGCGATGACCCCACCGCCGTGGAACTGATCCTGCTGGGCGGCAAGGGCAATATCTCGGTAACCGCCAACGTGGCGCCGCGCCAGATGGCCGACCTGTGCGCAGCCGCCCTCAAGGGCGACGCCGCCACCGCCCGCGCGCTGAACGAACAACTGATGCCGCTGCACAAGAATCTCTTCCTCGAGGCCAACCCGATCCCGGTGAAGTTCGCGCTACATGAAATGGGCCTGATGGCCGAAGGCATCCGCCTGCCGCTCACCTGGTTGAGTGAACCCTGTCACGAGCCGCTGCGGCAGGCCCTGCGCCAGTCCGGCGTTCTGGTTTGAGTGAGGAAGTACAACGCATGAAGCGCTTGGCTGGTCTTTCCGCCCTTGCTGTCATTATTTCGAGTACCAGTGGCTGTGGTTGGCTCTGGGGTGAACACGGCTATTTCCGCGACCGTGGCAACGACTACCTCGAAGCCCGTCGCACCGCACCGATGAACCTGCCGGAAGGCGTGGCCACCAGCAAGCGGCTCGATCCCCTGTTGCCGATCCCACGTAATGTGGCGGACGACACCGCGCTCAACGATTACGACGTGCCGCGCCCGCAGCCGCTGTCCGTGGTCGCCGAAAGCGGGGACTTCACCCTGCAGAAAAGCGCCGCCAGCCGCTGGATCCTGGCGCAGCGCCCACCGGCCGAGGCCTGGCCGGTGGCCCGGCAGTTCTTCGAGGACAACGGCTTCCGTATCGACCAGGAAAGCGTGCAAACCGGCGAGTTCACCACGGCGTGGCAGTCGTTCGACAGCCTGAGCAGCGATCTGGGCCAACGCCTGCGTGGCGGCTCTGACGTGAACGGCGACATCCGCCTGCAGGTGCGTGTCGAGCCCGGCGTGCAGCGCAATACCAGTGAAATCTACGTGGTAAGCGCCCAGCGGCCTGCCGGCAGCACCGAAGACGTCGCCTTCCCCGCGCGCACCACCAGCGGCGTGGATGCCACCCTGGTCGACGAAATGCTTTCGAGCCTCACCCGTGGCGCCGAGAAAGGCGGTTCGGTGTCCCTGCTGGCCGCTCGCGACTTCGACGCCCCAAGCCAGGTCGCCATGACCGAAGACGGCAGCGGCAACCCGGTGCTCACCGTGGGCGCCGACCTGGACCGCGCCTGGTCGAGCGTTGGCCGTGCGTTGGAGCAGGGCGGGCAATGGCGCGTCGAGGACATCAACCGCAGCCTTGGCCTGTACTACATCAACCTGGCCGAGAAAGGTGGCCGCGCCGACGACAACAAGCCTGGCTTCTTCGGCCGGCTGTTCGGTCATGAGCCCACCAAGGAAGAACTCGAAGCCCGTGCCGACCGCTATCAGGTTCGCCTGAGCAAGGTGGGCGAGGCTGTGCAGGTCACCGTCGAGAAGAACATCAACACCGTGGCGCCGGCTGACGTAGCCCGCCGCGTGTTGAGTGTGATTCAGGACAACCTGGGCTAACGTGCGCTTCGCCGTTCTTGGAAGCGGAAGCCAAGGGAATGGCACGCTCGTCTCCAGTGGCAACACGCTGGTGCTGGTGGATTGTGGCTTTTCGCTGCGTGAAACCGAGCGGCGCATGGCGTTGCTCGGCGTACACCCCGCTCAGCTGAAGGCCGTGCTGGTCACTCACGAACATGCCGACCACGTGCACGGGGTGGAGCTGCTGTCGCGGCGCTACAATGTGCCGGTGTACCTCAGCGAAGGCACCCGCAGCGGGCTGCGCAAGCCGGTTGTTTCGGCCCGTGCCGTGCATTGCGGCGATGCGTTCGATATCGGCGACCTGCATGTGCGTGTTGTCGGCGTGGCCCACGATGCCCGCGAGCCTACGCAGTACGTGTTCAGCGACGGCAAGCGGCGCTTCGGCCTGCTCACCGACCTGGGCTCGTGGTGCCCGAAGGTGATGAACCATTACAGCGGCCTCGATGCATTGATGATCGAGTCCAACCACTGCCGCGATCTGCTTGCAGGCGGCCCTTATCCCTACTACCTGAAACAACGGGTGGGTGGGGACCGTGGACATTTGAACAACCATCAGGCCGCGAACCTGGTGGCGGAACTGGGATGGCAAGGCTTGCAGCACCTTGTGCTCGCCCACCTCAGCCAGAAGAACAACCTGCCGGAACGCGCCAGGCAATGCTTCGTCGACACGTTGGGGTGCGACTCGGCCTGGCTGCAGCTGGCGGATCAGGCATCAGGGCTGGACTGGCGCGCCATAGCCTAGCCAGCCCACTTACAGTTAGCGGAGCCCCTCATGGAAAAGCGCGAAGAACTCTACCGCGGCAAGGCCAAATCGGTTTACAAGACCGACGACGCCGACCGCCTGATCCTCCTGTTCCGCAACGACACGTCGGCGTTCGACGGCAAGCGCATCGAACAGCTGGACCGCAAGGGCATGGTGAACAACAAGTTCAACGCCTTCATCATGCAAAAGCTGGAAGAGGCCGGTGTGCCTACCCAGTTCGACCGCCTGCTGGGCGACAACGAATGCCTGGTGAAAAAGCTCGACATGATCCCGGTGGAGTGTGTGGTGCGTAACTACGCCGCCGGCAGCCTGGTCAAGCGCCTGGGCGTGGAGGAGGGCAAGCAGCTGGTGCCGTCCACCTTCGAGCTGTTCCTGAAGAACGACGCCATGGGCGACCCCTTCATCAACGAATCCCACGTGGTCGCGTTCGGCTGGGGCACCGCCGAGCAACTGGCAACCATGAAGCAGCTGTCGCTCAAGGTGAACGAAGTGCTGAACAAGCTCTTCGACGACGCCGGCCTGCTGCTGGTGGACTTCAAGCTGGAATTCGGTGTGTTCCACGGCCAGATCGTGCTGGGCGACGAGTTCAGCCCCGACGGCTGCCGCCTGTGGGACAAGGAAACCCGCAAGAAGATGGACAAGGACCGCTTCCGCCAGGGCCTCGGTGACGTGATCGAAGCCTACGAAGAAGTCGCCAAACGCCTGGGCGTGCCGCTGTAAGCGCAGCGCTCACGCAAGCGCCTGATAGCACGCGGTTTTTTTTGCGTAGGGGGCTTCGCCTCAAGCGAAACTGCTGCTATCATGCGCGCCACTGGAGAGATGCCGGAGTGGTCGAACGGGACGGATTCGAAATCCGTTGTACTGGCAACAGTACCTAGGGTTCAAATCCCTATCTCTCCGCCATACATAGAAAACCTCTGCAATTCAATGAGTTGCAGGGGTTTTTTCTTTTCGATCGTACGATCGTTTTGTACTACTCTTTCAGCTGTCATTGTCGGCATATGTATCGGCGGGCGTGGTTACAGTACCGTCCTTCGAACGCATGGCGTTCGAGTTGGAGCAGGTGTTTAGCTAGCTTGTTAGGCTGGGCCGCTGTGCTGTCGCCACTGCTTCGGGTTCGTGAAAAGCCAGCAGGCCAAGAAAAAAAACCTTATTATTCGCGTCCAAACAAGGACAGTTCAGGGTTCGCGCGTAAGCAGCACGCGTCACCGGGCGAACCGCTGCTAGATGCTAACGCAGGCGCGATGTATGAAATCCAGACCTCAAGATGTGCTCATTTACCACATTACTGATATTGCCAATCTGCCAAGGATCATTGCTTCTGGTCTTCAGTCAGATGCCGTGATGATTCAATCAGGTCAGCATTCAGTCATTGGCTACGATCACATCAAGCTTCGCAGGCTTCAGGAGATCGTTGTGGACTGCTGCGCGCCTCGGTATGTTGGTGAGTTTGTGCCCTTCTATTTCTGCCCGCGCACCCCGATGCTCTATACCGTTAACATGGGGAACACGGGGAAACCTCCGGGATGTCAACGTGACATCGTCCACCTTGTGAGCTCAGTCGGCACTGGCTTAGGGCTTCAACGGCACTGGGCCTTCAGCGACGGAAATGCTGGCTCGTACCATACCGATTTTTACAATGATATTGGTAAGCTCGCCGAATTGGATTGGTCCTCGATCAATGCCAGGTATTGGGGAGAAAAGCGGCATCAAAAGCAGTCAGAGTTTTTAGTGGCAGAGCAATTCCCCTGGGAGGGTATCCACTTTATTGGTTGCCACAATCAGGCGGCGGTTGAACGAGTGCAAGAAGTTCTGCGCAATTCAGCACATAAGCCTGAGGTGAAAGTCAAAAATGATTGGTACTTCTAATATGATCAAGCTCAGCAAGGGAAATCTTCTTACAGCACCCGCCGAAGCGCTGGTGAACACCGTCAACACCGAAGGTGTGATGGGGAAAGGCATCGCGCTGCAATTCAAGCAGGCGTTCCCGAACATGTTCAAAAGCTATCAGGAAGCATGCAAGAACGATATCGTTCAGCTAGGCAGGGTTCATGTGTTTGATCTTGGTGGGCTGGTCGGTGGGCCGCGTTGGATTATTAACTTTCCGACTAAAGGTCACTGGAAGTCAAAAAGTCGGCTGGAAAATATTAGAAGTGGCCTGGTTGATCTAGTTTCCAAAGTGAGTGAATTGCATATTAGGTCTATTGCAATTCCTCCGCTTGGCTGTGGGTTGGGTGGTTTGAAATGGGAAGAAGTCCGGCCTGAAATTATCCAGGCCTTCTCGTCATTGCCGGATGTTGAAGTGCTGTTGTATCCTCCATCTGGTGCGCCCGCAGCTAAGGAAATGCCTAATGCAACTGAGCGTCCCAAGATGACAGACGGTCGTGCGGCGTTGATTTTATTGATGGACCGTTACCTGAAAGGCCTTTTGGACCCATTTGTGAGTCTGTTGGAAGTTCATAAATTAATGTATTTCTTGCAGGAGGGTGGCAAGCCGCTTCGGTTGCAGTTTGAGCCAAAGCAGTATGGCCCATATGCAAAAAATCTTAGGCAGGTGCTGATCAAAATAGATGGTCACTTCATACAGGGGTATGGAGACGGTCAGGATGATCCTACTAAACCTTTGGAGCTAAAGGCAGGTGCGGTTGAAGAAGCTGAAAAGTTTTTGCTTGGAGATGTAGAAACTATGCGGCACATGGAGAAAGTCGCTGAGTTAATTGATGGGTTTGAAGATCCATACGGGATGGAGTTGCTTAGTACTGTTCATTGGGTTATGTCTAATACCCCTGGTGCGAAAGATGATTCGGAGGTTGCCATCGGTGCGGTGCATCAGTGGAGTGAGCGCAAAAAATCTTATTTAAAACCTACCCATCTGGCGCGGGCCTGGCATCGTTTGAAAAAAATGAATTGGGATTCCGCATCTGGAAGCAGTATCTGCTAGTTTGAATTGTTCGTTGCACGCGAAGCCCTTGCAGCTCGCTGAGCTGAAAGGGCTTTCTGCATTATTGTATTCTCGCGCGGTCGACCAGCCCCGTCGTCCTCGAATGAATCAACGCATTTCAACGCCGATGGGTTCTCGCGCTGGTGGATTTGATTTTCTAGGCTTTAACTTCCCGCCTGAAATGCCGCGCGGGGATTTGAATACTTTGCTCGCGGACTTCGTCAGCCTTTTTCGAGGTTTGCTGACCCGAGTATGTGCGAAGCGCAAAAGACAATTTTATGTTGAAGTCCTTGCCAGGATTCAAGATCAGCTATTTTCATTGCTGTCCCAGCAGTCCCGCATTCCAGTGTCCGGAGGGTTGTTTCTCCCTTGTTCACTTACGTTGACTAGATGGATACAAGGCAGCTACCAAACTTCCTGGCTAATCTATCCCCGTCCCGGCTCCGGCTCACCAGTTCGTGTCGCATCCCAGCCAAGTGCTATCCCGATTGTGGCGGATCTTAGTTCAGGCCTCAGTCGAAAGCTGAGTAGCGAAGCTCTCCACGGCGCCCACCACCCGCTTGGCTCCTTCCTGAATCTCGGTAATCACCGTTCCAGCCTGATTGGCGAGGTGTAAGCCGGACTCAGCCTTATGTTTGCCCGCGCCTATGGTGGCTACCGCATCAGTGGCGAGTTTCTGATTCTGCTGAACCACGGTCGCGATTTCTCCGGTGGCTTGTGTGGTCCGTGAAGCCAGTTGGCGAACTTCATCGGCTACCACGGCGAAACCGCGGCCCTGTTCCCCTGCACGCGCCGCTTCGATGGCCGCATTCAACGCGAGCAAATTGGTCTGTTCGGCAATCCCACTGATCGTTTTGATGATGGTGGAAATCACCTGGCTCTGCCGATCCAGGGCTTCGATACCTTCAGCGGCGCTTTGCATATGGTGAGCGAGGTCATTCATTACCTTGACCGTCTCTTGCACCACCTCGGCACCGCGCTGTGCGGTGTCATCAGTGCCCACTGACGTGTCATAAGCGACCGTCGCTGCTTGGGCAATGGCAACTTCACGTTCTACTTGCTCAGTAATCACTGTGGCGACTTTCACAACTTTGTAGAAGTTGGCATTGCCGTCGCGAACCGGGTTGTAGGAGGCCTCGAGCCAAACCTCGCGCCCCCTGCTGTCAATCCGCTTGAAGCGCTGAGCAACGAACTCTCCACGACGCAGCCGGTCCCAGAACGCTTGATATTCGGCGGAGTTGGCGATGTCGCTACTGCAGAACTGGCGGTGATGTTTGCCCTTGATCTGGTCCTGGGTATAGCTCATCGCCTGCAGGAATAGATCGTTGGCGGCAAGCACATGGCCGCTCATGTCGAACTCGATAACCGCCGTGGAGCGCATGAGTGCCTCAATGAAGTTCTCATGGGCACGAGCAGTCTCGATGGTGTTGGTCTGGTCGATGGCATAGCACGAGAACTTGAGCAATTTGCCGTCTGTGCTGTGTACGGGATGCATGATGACGCGCAGCCAGGATTCACGGCCGTCCTTACGCGATAGCCGCCATACACCTAAAAAATGCTCTCCACGCTGCATGGCGGTTCGCATCTGCGCATACTGTGGATCCTTCCTGGCGTGCTCGACAAACAGGTTCTCCAGCGGCTTGCCCATCAGCTCGTCGTTACGGTATTGCAATACGGCTTCAAAATTGGCGTTCACACCGAGCACGCACCCTTGAGGGCTGAGCCGCATGTGAATGGTTTCCTTGTCCAAGCCCTCACGCACCTGGCGAGAAATTGCCACCTCTTCACGCAGGGCGGCTATTTCGTTTTTCAGGCGTTTGAATAAAGAAAACATGGCATGGGCTCGGCACGGGGGAGGTACCGAAGTGATCGACAGTGCCGAGAAAAACTTGAAGGCAGCCGTCAGTTCATCAGAGCGCTCACACCCGCCGCGCATACACCTCCACATGCCCCCGGTACCGATTCGGAATCGCCAAATCCACCACCTCGAACCCACACTCCCCCAGCACGCCAATCAACCGTTCGCGGCTGAAGTGGTGGTAGCTCTCCAGTTCCTGCCAGTAGGGGTTCGCCCCGCTGGCGTCCATCACTTTCCAGCTGGACGAGCCCAGGTCGGGCAGGCCGACAACCAGCAGGCCGCCCGGGCGTAGCAAAACTGCAGCCTTTGTCAGTGCCTCTTTCGGGTAGGGCACGTGCTCGAGCATATCCATCATCGAAATCACATCGAAGGTGGCGTCGAACGGGTGGGCCATGAAGTCCTGGTGCACGGCGTTGAAGCCCAGTTGGCGGATTTGCGTCACGGGCGCCAGCCTCGTATCCAGCCCGGCGCTGGCAAAGCCGTAGTCGGCTGCAAGCATTATCAACGCGCCATCACCGCAGCGGGCGTCGACCCAGGTTGGCGGTTGGCCAGTGCCCAGTGCTGCGTGATAGCCGCCCATTAGGCTCACCACTTTGTCGACTACCGGCGCCCAGGCGCTGCGCCTGGCGTCGTAGCGCTCGGCGGTGATGGCCAGCCGGGCGGCGTCGGCCTTGCGTGCCACTTCGGCCATACCGGCGGGTGTCCAGAACTGGCGCGTATGCACGTGCCCGCAGGCTGTGCATTTCATCCATTCCACTGAAGGCGGCAGCGTCGCGTGCCACAGTTCATGCCCGGTGCAGTTGGCAAACCCCAGGGTTTCGCTGGTGCCTTGGCACAACGGGCAGGCGGGGTAGGTGTTCTGTAGCGGCGCTGCGGCGATGTCGTTGACGGCCGGGCAGGCGATGGCCGCGTCGATCGGCCCGCAGTCCGGCACGTCGATGTGCGCGCCTTTTACACCGGGGCGGTGCTGCTGGACCATCTGCTCGATGGCGGTTTCGAAGTTGCGGGTAAACCGCAGCGTATCGAACAGCGGTGTGCTCAAACGGTTGGCCGCTACCTTGGCACGCAGTGCCGTCCGGTACTCGGCGTCGCTGCCGATGCGCTGGGCGATACCCACCATTGCGTTATGGTCGGCGCCCACCAGTTCTGGCAGCTCGATGGCGTTGAGCAGGCTTTCACTCACCCGCGACGAGAAATGCCGGCCGCGTGAGGTGATGACCGGAACACCGGCCCAGAGTGCATCGGAGGTCGTGGTATGGCCGTTGCACACCAGTGTGTCGAGCACGGCGTCGGCCAGTTGCAGGCGGGCCAGGTGATCCTGAGGCGCGGCGAACGGGGCGAAGATCAACCGTTGCGGATCGACACCGGCCAACTGCGCATAGTGGGTGAGGTTGGTAATCGCCTCGTCGCATTGGCCCAGCAACCAGAGCACGCTGTTTGGCACTTCGGTCAGTACCCGCAGCCACACGGTAAAGCTGGTGCGGTCGATCTTGTAGGACTGGTTAAACGCCCCGAACACCACTTTGTCTTCCGGCAATCCATGGGCCGCGCGGTTGGCCGGCTGCGCGGCGGCGCTGCGTTTACGGTCGTTGCACTGGTAGGTGTGCGGCAGGCGGCAGAACGCTTCGGGGTAGAAGGGCGTGCTGCTGTCTGGCGTGACGAAACGGTCCGAGACGATGTAGTCGATGTCGGTGTTCGCCGCGCTGCCCGGGTAGCCCAGGTACGCCACCTGCAGCGGCGCTGGCCGGTACGCCATGATCCCCGGGCGCCCGCCGCCGGTGTAGAGCTTCAGGTCGAAGAGGATATCCAGTTGGTCAGCGGCCATGCGCTCGGCAGCCTGTTGATCGGTCATGGCGTGGATGGCGATCACGTGTTCGCAGCCCTCGGTGAAGCGCTGCCGATACGCCGAAACATCGGGCGCGCTGTAATCGTAGGCAAACACCTCAAAGCGATTACGGTCGTGGGCCTCGAACAGCCCGGCCATCAGGTGCATGGTGGCGTGATTGCGAAAATCGCAGGACACGTACCCCACGCGGATTCGCCGGCCAGCCAACGGAGCCGCTGCCCGCGCGGGCAAAGGCTCGGCGGCCGGGACCATGCGTTTCACATAGGCTTGGGTCACGCCCAGGTTGCGCGCTTCGTCGGTGCACCAGGTGAGGTGCGTGAGCGGGTATTCTTGCGGCGCGTCGAAGGCGCCCTGATCGTACCAGGCACCGATTTTCTGCTGCAGGGCTTCCACCCATTCCCACTCGCAGGTGAAGCGCGCCGGTACCAGCGCTGCACCACGTACGGCCGGGTCTTCAGGCGCCAGCGCGATGATCGTTTTGAACGCGCCGGAGGACTCTGCGTAGAGGTCGTTGCTTTGCAGCAGCAGGGCCGCGTGCGTCAGCAGCCGTGGATTGGCACTGACCGTCAGCTGCCGGCGAGCGAACTCGATGCCCTCGTGCTGGCGGTTGGCGTTGAAGCAGGTGGTGATCAATGCGTCCAGCACTTCTTCGTTGTCGGGTGCTTCCTCATTGGCGCTGCGCAGGCACTGCAAGGCATCGTCAGTGCTGCGCATGGCCGCCAGCAGCACGCCGGCCGCCAGCCAGTTACGCACGCCGGCGCCTTTGCTGGCGGCGTGCCTGAACGCTTCCACGGCTTCGACCAGGCGCCCGGTCAGGCGCAAGGCTTCGGCCCGCAACCCCAGCAGGGCGAGGTTTTCCGGCGCCTGGCTCAGCAGGTGGTCAAGCTCGGGGAGGGCCTCGGAGGAACGGCCGCTGGTGATCTGTTCGAGTAGTACCGCGAGGCGCTCTTCTGGATGGGTCATAGGGCTACGTTTTCGAAAGAAATGATCGCGAGATTGCGACGAAGACATCCGCGGATGTCAGCTACTGGAAAAAAAGGTCACGCCTGAACGTGGGTGATCATAACCCGGTGAAATGCAGGGGCCGGCAGTTGCCTGCCGAACCCCCGCATTTCAACGCACGCTCTTACAGGTTCAGATACGGGATCTGGGTCGTAGAGAGTTGGGCCATCTGGGTCGCGGTCAGTGCGCTGATCTGGGCCTTGGTCAATGAGTTGACCTGAGAGGTCGACAGTACACCGATCTGGGCCGTGGTCAGCGAACTCACCTGAGCAGTGGTCAGGGCGGCAACGTCCTTGGTGGTGATTGCCGCTACCTGCGCAGTGCTCAGTGCCGCCAATGCTGTGGTGGAGATGCCAGCCACCTGTGCGGTGGACAGCAAGCCCACCTGTGCGGTAGACAGGTTGCTGCTCAGCGCACTGACCTGGCTGTACTTCATTGCAGCGATCTGGCTGGTGGTGAAGCTGGTCACCTGGGCGCTCGACAGGCCGCCGGCCTGGGCGGTGGTCAATGCAGCGATATCCGCCGCTTCGATCGCCTGAACCTGCGTGGTGCTCAGGTTGTTCAGCACGGTGGTCGACAGGCCTGCGACCTGGGCGGTCGACAGGGCGGCGATTTCCTTGGTGGACAATGCCTGCAGCTGAGTGGTGCTGAACCCGGAAAGCAGCGTGGTGGTCAAGCCTGCTGCCTGCGCGGTGGTGAGGGCGCCGATCTGGGTGGCGCTGAAGTTCTGGCCCAGCGAGCTGATCTGGGTGTACTTCAATGCCGCTACTTGGCCGGTGCTAAAGCTACCCACCTGAGTGCTCGACAGCGCGGTCATTTGAGTGGTGGACAGGAAGCCGATATCAGCCGTCGAAATCGCTGCGACCTGCACCGTACTCATGCTCGCGGCGATCAAGCCAGTGATCTGAGTCGAGGTCAGTGCGCCCACCTGGGCGGTGGTCAGCTTGGCGGTCAGCGTGCCCAGTTGAGTGGTGGTCAGCGCAGACAGCTGAGCCGTGGTGATTGCGGCAACACTGGTGGTGCCCAGCGCGCCCAGCTGAGTGGTGGTCAGCGACGAGATATCACGGGTGGCGATGGCGGCGACTTGCGCGGTGGTCAATGCAGCCACGGCGGTAGTGCCCACGCCGCCCACCTGGGTGGTGGTCAGTGTGCCGATCTGGCCGGTGGTGAATTTGGTAGCCAGCGTGCCAGCCTGGGTGGCCGACAGTGCAGCAACCTGTGCGGTGACCAGAGCGCCGACCTGGGCGGTCGTCAACGACGCCAGCTGGGTGGTCGACAGCGCGGCTACGTCTTTGGTGGAGATAGCCTGCAGTTGAGCGGTGGTCAGGTTACCCAGCGCGGTGGTCGACAGGCTGGCCACCTGAACGGTCGACAGGGCAGCGATGTCGTTGGTCGAAAGCGCTTGCAACTGAGCGGTGGTGAACGCGCCCAGAACGGTCGTGGACAGGCCGGCGGCCTGAGCCGTGGTCAACATGCCAACCTGGCCCGCAGTCAGGTTCGCGGCGAGGGTACCGACCTGAGCGGTGGTGAGTGCCGTGACCTGGGCGGTGGTCAGCGCGGCAACGCCTGCCGTTGTCAGGCCGCCCAGCTGGGTGGTGCTCAGCTTGGCGATGTCGGTGGTGGAGATCGCGGCCACCTGCGCGGTGGTCAGGGCCGCCAGCGCCGTGGTGGTCAGGCCCGAGGCCTGCACCGTAGACAGCGCACCGATCTGAGCGGTAGCCAGTTTGGTGGCCAGCACGCCGACCTGGGTGCTCGTCAATGCCGCAACCTGAGTGGTCACCAGTGCGTTCACCTGAGCAGTACTCAGTGCACCGACCTGAGTGGTCGAGAGCGCGGCGACGTCTTTGGTGGAGATCGCCTGCAGCTGGGCCGTGGTCAGGTTGCCGAGTGCGGTGGTCGACAGGCCGGCCACTTGTGCGGTGGACAGGGCAGCGATGTCCTTGGTGGAGATCGCTTGCAGCTGGGCGGTGCTCAGCGAGCCCAGCACGGTGGTCGACAAACTACCGGCTTGAGCCGTGCTCAGCGCGGCAATCTGGCTGGTGGACATGTTCGCGGCCAGCGCGCCGACCTGTTTGGTCGTCAGTGCAGCAACCTGAGCGGTTGTCAGCGAAGCGACGCTTGCGGTGGCAATGGCGCCCAGTTGAGCGGTAGTCAGCGCCGCGATGTCTTTGGTCGACACGGCAGCCAGCTGCGTGGTGGACAGTGCCGCCACGCCCGTTGTGCTAAGCCCGGCAGCCTGTGCGGTGGACAGCGCACCCACCTGAGCGGTGGACAGTTTGGCGGCCACGGTGCTGAGCTGAGTGCTGGTCAAGGCGCCGGCCTGCACGGTGGTCAGTGCGGCAACCTGAGCGGTGGAAAGGCTGCCGACCTGCGTGGTCGACAGCGCGGCGACGTCCTTGGTGGAGATCGCCTGCAGCTGAGCCGTGGTCAGGTTACCCAACGCGGTGGTCGACAGGCCTGCTACCTGTGCAGTCGAGAGCACAGCGATGTCAGCGGTAGAGATCGCCTGCAGCTGATCGGTGCTCAGGGCGGCCAGTGCGGTGGTGGTCAGGCCCGACACTTGTGCGGTGGTCAGTGTGCCGATCTGAGCGGTCGACAGCTTGGTCGCGATGGTGCCGACTTGCAGGGTGGTCAGCGCATGGATCTGCGCGCTGGTCATGGCCGCAGCGCCGGTAGTGGACAACGAACCGATCTGGGTGGTTGTCAGCGCGGCAATGGCCTTGGTGCTCAAGGCCGCCACCGGCGTGGCCGCCATGGCGCCCAGCACGGTGGTGGTCAAACCCTTGACCTGAATCGCCGACAGGGCGCCGATCTGGGAAGCCGTCATGTTGCTGGCCAGTGCGCCGACCTGAGTAGCGCTCATGGCGCCGATCTGGGTGGTCGAAAACGCAGCCACTTGAGTGGTGGTCAGCGCGGCAACCTGGGCGGCGGCCAGCGCGGCCACATCCTGGTTGTTCAATGCATTGAGCTGCGATGCGTTAAACGCTGCGATGGCCGCCGTGCTCAGCGACACAACATCTGCCGTCGACAGCACGGCAATCTGGCTAGTGGTTAAAGCGGATGCTTGGGCGGTGCTCAGTGCTGCAATATCAGACGTTGATAGTGCGGCGATCTGCTTGGTCGATAGCACGGCGATTTGAGCCGTTGAAAACGACGTGACGATGGATGTCATCGAGTTTGCATTCCTGATTATAAATTTATTGGCAGGCATCCTTGACTCACGCTTGCACCCCTGCAAGGTAGGCCCATGACCATTAAAAACTCGGTCGTCCGGGTTATCGACATGGCCTTTTGATACTTTAGTTATTTTAGATACATTTAGTAACTAGCACGAGACAAGCGGGGGCTGCGCTTATCATCATTGGTACATTGGCGTAAATTACTTTAAATTGTTTTTAGAGGATTGACATTTGGCTTTAGTCAAGAGAGCTAGAGTTGAGTGGCGCTTGGCCATTGGCCCGAACCACTCCCTCTAGCGAAGTGCGCGAGTTCACAAGAAACGATCGTGACTGCTACAGGCTTGAACGCGACCGGGCGGTCAGTATCCGCCGCAGCGGTCTGATGCGTATACGGTAACCGTCAATAAAGTTGTATGGCGCTCTGCTGCCTAACTAACTTATTTGCCGGAAATAGCCTCGCCGCCCTGCGTTACGCCCAAGCGTGACTAAGCCTGACGAGTAGGTGTTCTCGTCAGCTTAATGGCACCCCGGACTTGGATAGGGGTGACCACGCCAGCGTGCACGCACGTGCGATCGACGGCAACACACCGGTGGTCAAGGCCACAACACTCAGGAGGCTGGGTACCAACCTTAAAACCGAGCTTAAGTCAGCTGGCTTCGGAAATGTGCTGACGCGTTGCAGCAGGGCGGTCGGCGGAGCGGGCCACCTGGCGGGGCTTCCTGTTGAGGGCAATCGCGACCGTAACCAACACCACGAGAATGCCCAACAACACCATGGATGAGCCGGCAGTGCCGAAATCCAGGCCACCTTTTTCATAGGGTTTGGTCAATACATCGCCCAGCGTGGCACCAAAAGGCCTTGTGAGTACGAATGCCACCCAGAACAGCAATACCGAGGGAATCCGCGTCAGTAGCTTGAGAAGTACTACCACGGCGAGGGCGCTACCGATCAGAAGCGCGCCACCCGCGAAACCGAGCCCAGAATCATCAGCCAGAAAATCTCCGAGCGCGGTGCCCAGCGTGTTGGAAAAGAGAATGGCAAACCAGTAAAACAGTTCACCCTTGCGGGTGGTGATGCGGTCCACTGACAACGACCCTTCGCTGCGGTACCACGCCGCGAAGATTGCCAGCAGTATCGCAATCAATATGGCCGACCCTCCTGCATAGCCCACCTCCAGAGTACGGTCCATGAAGTCCGACATCGTGGTGCCAGCGGTGCTGGTTGACAGAATCACCAGCCAATACAATGCGGGATGGTAACGCTTGGCCGAAAGTTGCCCCACGAGTGTAGCGACGAACATACTGATGAGTATCAGAGAGCTTAAGGCATAGCCAACGTTCAGTGTCATCGACAGGAGATCCCCCGCTGTTTCTCCCAGCGTGGTCGCGCATATCTTCATCACCCAAAAAGCGAGGGTTATCTGCGGTAGTTTGTTCATTGCGTGTCTCGTGACAGTGGGTAGGGTAGGTTTTGGTAAAAGGATGATGCCGACAGAAATATGAAAAAAAAGTCAGCTCGACATCAAAAACCCCTGCCGCCCTTACCCGGCAATAACAGCGCCACACGCTTATTCCTTGATTTTTTCAGTGACCGCCGAGAGTGAGTCACCGACCTCTTGTACCACAGATTTCAATTTTGCTTTCGTGACTCCGAGCCTGACCGACCAAAACTGGAGTTCGGTCTTGTCACGCACGTTTATTCTTAAAAATGAGTTGCTGTCTTGCAGCGCTTTGCTCTTCACAAAGGATGCTCCCGCCTCCAATTAATATACAGTGGTCTAGCTCTTGCCCTCTATAAAGCAAACTATGGCCGCACCCGATGGAATCAGGCGCCGGTTCAAATTTTGTGTAAGCAGGGCGGCTTGTGTAAAGCGTAGTCTATGTTTCTTTTCTCAGTACATACACCCGCCATGAAGAAAATAACGGAAGCAACTCGAATACACCGACAACTTTCAGGCCTGCCTTTTCAAACTCTTGCTCTACCGTCTGTTGATCGAGTATCGAGCCGAAGCTCCACGGCGCTACCTGGGGTTTGCCGCGCCTTGTAACCCGCCTGCCCCGGTTCCAGGACGCGACATTCCCATCCACACAGGCAGAAATGATAACGGACTCCCGAGTCAGCCGATAAAACTCTCCGAGCAGGGCGAGCCGCTGCGTCGAGTCCAGGCCGGTTTCCCATAGGCCGATGCATGCAACGCAGTCCACTCCCCCTTGGGGCAGATCTATTCTGGAAAAGCCTGTTTTGAGCGGGTAGATATGCTCGGCTATAGACGATGGCTGCGCACCTCGCGTAGTGACGATCCTCTCGATATCAGCACCGCCAGCAATCAGCCTACGGTTTAGCTTCTCCATAATTACCGGCCAAAACCTTCCCACACTTCGAGATACATCGAGCACCAATCCTGGGTCATCAGCATGCATAAACGCATTGCGGACAACCTGATCAGCTCGATCATCCCAGAGATGGCTCAACGACGTGCGGCGCCTGGTGGGGCTCTGCAGGCGGCGCGTTCTGCCAGGGATACGTGCAAGGGCATATAAATTCGCGAGCATCATCATATCGACCTCGGCCAATGGTGCGGCCAAGTTAGTGGCTACGAGATCCTCTGGAGGTAAAAGACAAGTAAAAAAAGTGTTAGAGGGAGGCCCGGCGATCGGGTCAGTACGCCGCGCGAAATTTTCACAGCGCTTTCATTTTATGGTCACCGTCACAGCACCATATTGGCGCGCACTTATTCCGCCAAATATAACCGCCTGTACTTTCGTGCGTGTTTCAATATCAAGGAGGTGCTGCAATGCATCTTGAAAACGTATTTGCGCCAGGCCGACTCGCCGGCCTCTTGCCATTTCCCAAGCGTCGCTTCTGGCTTTGGGTCGCGTTCGTGTTGCTGGCTATTCCGCTGATAGGATGGATACTCCGAGCGCCTTCAGCCCACAACCTGGAGGAGGGCCGTTCAATCGCGGCAGCAGGTCTATTCACCGCATGGGCCCAAGGTAACGCCATGGTGGTCATGCGCCATGCGGAGCGTTGTGATCGCTCTCACAACGAATGCCTGGGTGACCCGGACGGCATCACGGTCGAAGGTGCAGACGTTGCTGCCAAGGCGGGTCGAGCGCTCCGGGCTCTTGGGATTAAAACTACCGATTTTCTGAGCAGCCCGCTTGTGCGCACCGTGCAAACCGCCCAGGCGGTGACGGGTCGGGACGTGCCTACCGTGGAATGGCTGCAGGACTGCCGGAGGCCATCACTCGAAGCGCTGCTGGCTTTGAAAAAGCCTGGACGTAATCTCGTGGTCGTGACGCACAGCGGCTGTATCGAGCACTACGAGCAACAGCTCGGCGTGGGCGGCACTCCGTCGAGTGGCTATGTCAGCGCTCTTTTCCTCTCAAACATTCATGACGATTCAGCGAAGGTGCTGGGGTACCTGGATGCTCCCGGATGGCAAACCCTTCTTGATCAGGCGGCAAAATCAAAATGATCGTGCAGTCCATCCCGACCGCAGCACAGTTCTTTATCCGGTACATTGGCATTCCTTTGCTGATTGGGCTGGTGACATTCCTGGTTTTCGACCTTGGGAACCTCGACCTCGCCTTCAGCAACCTTTTCTGGGACCCGGCGGCTGGCCAGTTTCCGCTCGAACACAATCATCTGTTCGAGAAAATCACCCACAAATGGGCGCGCGTCATTCCTGACTGGACCGGAGAAGGCGCCATAGTCGCGTTCCTCCTCTCCTTTGTATGGCCAGTCTTGAAAGGGTCCGGTGCTCCGGGGATTATCCGGCTGAGCGAGGCGATAAAACTTGGACCGGTATTACGTTTCGCCCATCGGCACCGTGTGGATGCGCTGTTTATCGTCGTGGCATTCGCTGCAAGTACAGGCGCGATTCACTATTTGAAAAGTCATACCAGCGTGTACTGCCCGGTAGAAACCACGCTGTATGGGGGCGAACACCTGCGCATGGAATGGTATAAAAACTTCGCCTTCTGGTCGTCGCCAGGGGAGGGCCGATGCTGGCCGGGCGGGCATGCTTCCAGCGCCTTCAGCCTTTTCGCGCTGTACTTTGTCGCCCGCCGTTATGGCTGGTGGTACTCCACCTTGCTGCTCGAGGGGATCATCGTGCTGGGTATGGTGTATGGCACCACCCGCGTATTGCAGGGTTGGCATTACATGTCCCATACGCTGTGGGCTGGCGTCACTGTATGGCTAGCCACCCTGGCCGTTGCAGCGTTGTTCTACACAAGGGCCCAGTTGCAGCAACCGTTGGTCGCGCCTGCCAGTAGAGTGCTAGCCCCGCTCGCAGACGCGTAGCCGACACGGTAGCAACCGAGGCGAAAAAAATGTAAACCGCTAATATGGCCAAACGCCAGTGTAGTAGGACGGTTGCTGTAGAGCGGATGCACCGTCGACAAAAGTTGCCACTGCGGGGGTATCGCCTGGAAGCACAAACGTACTAACTCTCAAAGGCTGTAAGGGTAGTCATTTAAAAAATAACCGAAACATAAAACGAAGCTATTCTCAATAAGTCAGGCGATACTTCAGCCTGGCCTCCGTGTTATCTATTGCAGCTATCCACCAAACAACGCTGCGGCGGCAACTTATTACCATACTTTTCACAAAAATTTTTCTTCAGCTTACCTAGACTCTGGCGAAACCGCACGCGTAACCACCTGGTAATCCGAGGTGGCCAGAACCAAGGAAAGTCACCAGCATGGCAAAGTTGCCACCAGCACGACCAGAGGCCGTAACGCTTGTTACCAGCGTCTTTCTACTAGCTGCCTTCAACCTGCCACTCTTGCGGCACCTTGCCAGCCTTGTCGAGCAAACCGGTGGTTGGTTAATTTCAGGGATTTTCCTGGCTATAGTGCTATTCATCTTTAACCTGGTACTGAACCTGTTGGCTACCCGGTGGACGCTGAAACCTTTGCTGATTACTCTCCTGCTGCTAAGTGCCGGAGCGACTTATTTCATGCAGGAATACGGCATAATCATCGATGTGGGTATGCTGCGCAATGTTATCGAGACAGATGTCGGCGAGGTAAAAGGGCTATTGTCCGTTGAATTCTTCGGATATTTGATAATGCTGGGCGTGATCCCTTCTGTTTTGCTTTGGCATCTCCCCATTCGATATCGCGCCTTGCCACGCGCAGTCCTCACCAAGCTTATCGTCATCGTGTCCAGCGGCGCCGTTATTGGCTTACTTGCGATCAGTAATTATCAAGGCTTGTCTTCCTTGTTGCGTAATCATCACGAGCTCCGGCTGATGGTCGTTCCAAGCAATGTAATAGGCGCAGCCATGGCATACGCAGGAGAGCAAGCTGTCACCGCACACCGTCCCTTCGAGCACGTTGCCATGGACGCTCGACCAGGGTCCGGCTGGGCCAAACATACACGTAAATCCTTGACTGTACTGGTTGTGGGCGAGAGCGTACGCGCCGGCAACCTTGGCGTGCTCGGCTACGGCCGCGATACCACGCCGGAGCTGGACAAGGTAGCGGGGATGCTGGCATTCACCAATGTCCATTCTTGCGGCACCGAGACAGCGGTATCAGTGCCCTGCATGTTTTCCAACCTGACCCGCAAGGGCTATTCGGCTGGCGCCGCGGCTAACCGTGAGGGGCTACTGGATGTGCTCAAGCGTGCCGGGCTCGATGTGATCTGGCTGGACAATCAGTCAGGGTGCAAAGGCACCTGCGCCCGTGTTGGCTACACCAATCTGGATAATTCCCCCGATGCTACCTATTGCAGTGATGGGGAATGCCACGATGAAATTTTGCTGCGTGAGGTGCCTAAACTGCTCGATAACCTTCAGCGCGATACCGTCTTGGTATTGCATCAAATGGGTAGCCACGGGCCGGAATATTTCAAGCGGGTGCCTGCAGGGTTCGATCATTTTCAGCCGATCTGCCGCAGCAATGCCTTGAATAACTGCACCCAGGAACAGATCGTCAACGCCTACGACAATACAATCCGTTATACGGATTACGTTCTAGCCCGCTTGATCACCATGCTCGACAACAGTAAAGGCAATGATACCGCGCTGCTGTACCTCGCTGACCACGGCGAGTCGCTGGGAGAATACAACTTATACCTGCATGGCACGCCATATCTCATTGCACCGGAGCAACAAAAGCACGTTCCATTGTTGGCCTGGTTCTCCGATGGCTATCGACAAGACTTCGGTGTCGATGTTTCGTGCCTGGAGGCGGCTCAACACCGCGCGCTCAGTCACGACAACCTGTTTCACTCCATGCTGGGGCTACTTCAGGTGAACACTGAGGAGTACCACGCGGATCTGGATATATTCAGCGGCTGCCGAAAATAAAGCAAAGCGGCAGATGAGATCTTGAACGCCCCGTCGAGTGACGGGGGCAAGGTCCAACCTGGTCAATGTTTCCTGAGTGATATCCAATCGCCATAATTTGGCGTTTTTTTGATTTACTACCCACAAGCGCTTCATGTTTGCTTTGGAAAAATAGAAAGCAGCCAGTCTCTTTTCGGTGTCCAGAATGACCAATTTGCCCAAGATCACGCTAGCGTTTTGGATCACGAAGATCTGCGCAACTACATTGGGTGAAACCGCTGGGGATCTATTGTCTACGACCCTTGATGTCGGGTATGCGCTCAGTTCGCTTATCCTTTTTACGGCATTTCTTGTTGCGCTGATGGCTCAGCTCTCCACGCGTAAGCACTACCCCCTGCTGTTTTGGATGGTGGTACTTGCTACTAGTATCATGGGGGCCACACTTTCGGACCTGATGGACCGTACCCTGGACATGGGATATGCCTGTGGCTCTGTATTCTTGATGGCGATCCTTTGGTTCGTGTTTGCCCTATGGTATTTCACCGAGGGTACGGTCTCGATCAGGTCGGTCCGCAGCCGTCGCTCACAGCTTTTCCTGTGGTGTGCAATCCTGGTATCAAACACCTTAGGAACCGCGCTCGGGGACTTTCTCGCCGAGGATTCGGGACTGGGCTTCGCCGGTAGCGCCGCGGTAATTGGAAGTACCTTGTTGTTGATTACCATCCTGCGTTACGGCTCACGGTTGTCAGCGGTCCTGCTGTTCTGGCTAGCGTTCGTCCTCACTCGCCCGCTCGGTGCCACCGTGGGCGATTACCTGACGAAGGGGGCCGAGCAAGGAGGGCTGGGCTTCGGCACTGCCTGCTCGTCAGCAATGCTACTGACCATACTGATAGCATTCGTAGGAATCGCAGCCTTGGTCATACGCAACCGCCGCGAGATCGGTACCCCTAAGGGAGCGGCCTGGATGTGCAAGTAGCTTGATAATCGGTGTGCAGGAGTAATTACCCACCCCTTAAACACATTTTCAGGTTTTGGACCGCTCACGGATCATGCAAGGCCAGGCATAACGAAATTTATTTCACGATTCGGGTAGCATCATCGCTGCGTGTGGAGCCGCCTGGCCCCAGGCCCCCCGGCCATGTATCCGATCCCGCCTCTGCGCCGCCATGCCCAGCTAAAGTCTTCGTACTAGCTTTGTGCAGGTACGCCGACATGAATACGATCTTCAACGTGCTCGATTACGGCGCCAAAGGTAATGGCATCGCCGACGACACGCGTGCCATCCAGCAGGCTATCAATGCCGCAGCAAGCGCTGGGGGTGGCGAGGTATGGGTGCCCCCGGGCACCTACCTGGTCAGTGGCCCCAACGCCGACGGCGCCTGCGTTACGCTCAAAACCAATGTTCATCTGGTCGGCAGTGGGCCGGCCGAAACCGTACTGAAACTGGCTGATGGTTCCAGCTCGAGCATCGACGGCATCGTTCGTGCCTCGGCACTGCACAACACGCTCAATGCCAGCGTTGCAAACCTCACCATCGACGGTAACCAAAGCCAGACCAGCGGCACTGTGCACGGCCTGGTCACCGGCACCGACACCAACCTCGATGCGCACACGATCAATTTCGCAGTGAGCAGTGTAGTGATGGCCAACTGCAGTGGCGATGGCTTGCTGGCCAATGCGCTCACCATTGACCTGCAAGTGAGCGACAGCCTGGCTGCGGATAACGGCAACGACGGCTTCAGTACACGTTTTTTGAACGTAAGCTACCAACACCAGAGCGATTCGGTGGAGTTTGTCGACAACGAGGCGGCCCGCAATGGCGGCGACGGGGTTGATTTCCAGTACGGCTACTTTTCGACGGTCGATAACCTGAAGTCTCATGAGAACGGGGCCAATGGGGTGGTGCTCCAATGGCTACCTCTCGACACCCCCTACAAAAGCGAAGCCCGGCTGACGTACGGCGATGTGTATGACAATGGCGGAGCAGGGGTGGTGGTGCGAACATTAACCCCCAATTTCTATTGGGTGGCCGCTCATGATAATGGTGCCGCAGGGTTCAGTTTTGAAGGTGCTTCCAGTGCTTACGTCAATCAGAGCGAGCTCAGAAATAATCAGCAGTCAGCCAGTGAAGGGGCTACGGCGGCGGAGCTGGTGGTAAAGGGCTATATGGACGCTGACGGCACACTGCACAGGGCTACCGGACGGCTGGACATTGTACTCAGTAGCTTGCTTGGCGAGGGCAAGGCTACCGTCGGCATTGCAGTGGAGGACAGCCTCGGCAACAGCCTCAGCCTGGTAACGCCCATTGTTATCGCGGAAACTGTCTTCAGCGGTTTCGAGAGCGCCACCACTGGCCTGGACAACCCGTTGCTTGAAAACTACATGATGAACCGCGTGTACGGTACGGATCAGGCCGATGTGCTCGACGCTGCGGTGGGCTCCGCGGCGTTGTTCGGCGGGGGCGGCAAGGACACGCTGGTGGGCGGTGAATTTGCCGATCGCCTCAGCGGTGGCGCTGACGGCGATACGCTGAGGGGTGGCGACGGCGCCGATGTGTTTGTGTTCGCCCAGGCCAGTGATAGTTCCCGGAGCGGGTCTAGCGCAGCCTTCGACACGCTTACCGACCTGCTGCCAGGTGTGGATCATCTCGACCTCACAGCGCTGGGCTTGCAAGGCGTAGGCGATGGCCTGAACGGCACCGTCGCGCTCAGCTATGACTCAAGCCAGGGCCTTACATACCTGCGCAGCCTGGCAACCGATGGCCCGAGCCAGGGCTTTCAGGTCGCATTGGCGGGCGACTATCGCAATGAGTTAAGCGGCGGCGATTTCGTCAGCCTGCGCCAAGGGACTGACCATGCCGATACGCTGGACGAGACGGCCGCTGGCGCGGCCACCGTGCTGCGTGGCGGGGGCGGTGATGATGAGATAACGGGCGGGGCGGCCGCCAACCAGCTGGTTGGCGGCGCCGGTGCGGATTCTCTCACCGGCAATGATGGGGTCGACGTGTTCGTGTACGAACAGGTAACCGACAGCTTCGTGAACGACCGCACCGGGGTAGCGTCGGTGGACGAGATCCATGACTTTGGCCCTTATGGCTTCGGGGATCGCCCTGACATGGACCGTATCGACGTGACGGCGCTGGGCTTCACTGGGCTAGGCGACGGGCACGGGGGCACGCTAGCCCTCACCGAGGGGCCGGATGCAAGCGTGCTGCTCCAGTCGCTGGATGCGGACAGCGACGGTAATCGCTTTGCCCTGCAACTGGACAAAGCCGCTGACCTCAGCCGGTACGGCATTCCCTTGACCGAAGGATTCTATTTCACGCCGGGGCCCGGATTGCCGACGCCTGCCCTGACGATTCACGGTACCCAGGGGAGCGACCTGATGGTCCACGGCGAAGAACACACGGAGATGCTGGGCGAGGGGGGCAACGACGTTCTGTACGGTGGAGGGGGCGACGATATCCTTGATGGCGGCCTGGGCCAGGACAAACTCCATGGCGAGTCTGGCGCGGATACCTTCAGGTTTGTCACCCTGGCAGACAGCGTGCGAGGTGACAACGACCTGATCACGGATTTCCTCGCCTTCAAGGATAAGGTCGATGTTTCAGCGCTGGGCTATACCGGGCTTGGTAACGGTACCGACGGCACCATAAAGCTGGTTTACAACAGCGACCTGGACCGGACCTATATCAAGAACTTCGATGCGGACGCGAGCGGCGAGCGGTTCGAAATTACCTTGCTTGGCGGCCTTGAGCGTCACCTGGGCGCGGAAAACTTCATCTTCGCGGAACAGGGGTGAGCCGTCTTCTGGCCTTACTGAGCGCCCGTAGCAGCCCATACTTCTGACTGAGTAGGTAAATTCCTCAACGGCATCATCCTTGCTGTCGACCACTCAGCGCCTTCCCCTTGGCGCTTAGCCTTAAGCTTGCCCTATACTGTACGCATAACCAGTATCGGAGCATTCCTGCCATGGACGACCCGTCAACGCCTCCATCACCCCCCGACCACGATCGGTTCGCCCTCGGTGTGCCGTCCCTGCTCGAAACCTGGAAGCACCAATGTACCTTGCTGGGCCATGAACTGGACGAAACCAACCGTGAACTGGTGGCCTGCCGCAAGCGCATCGCCAGGTTGGTGAAGATGCACGACACCGATCAGCAGCGGATAGCCAACCAGCAGGCCAGAATCCTCCAACTCGAGGCCGAGCAGAAGGTGCTCAGGGAAAAGCTCGTTGCGTTCACTGCCCAAGAGGCGTCCGGGAGGTCAGCGGCGATTTTCCAGAAGGCCTATACGGGGCAGCCCTAGAGCGAGGAGGGCCCGATGCTGGTTGAAACATGAACCCTTACCCCCTCGACGCCAGGCGCCAGGTCCTCTCGAAGCGTGAGCGCCGGTATCTCGTACTCGCCGCCATTCTGCCGCCGAAATGCAATGGGCGAGTCGCTCCATAACCCATCAAGCCTGTGTTCCAGTGCTGTGCAGGCCGCGGCGAAGCCTTCTTCGTCGACCTTGCTGGTACGGTAAATCACGAACGGCGGCAGCACCTCGAAACCCGGATAAAACAAAATGCCGTGCTGGATGGGGAAGAGCAGTTCGTCCAGCGGGCCATTGATGCCCCGCGGGCTGTAGTGGGAAGCCCAGCCGCCGGTGGTCACCATCAACATCGCGCGTTTGCCCGCCAAGGTGCCTTCGCCGTATCGGTCCCCCCAGTGGCTATCGGAATGCTCGCCTACGCCATAGGCAAAGCCATAGGCATATACCCGTTCTACCCAGCCCTTGAGTATCGCCGGCAAACTGAACCACCACAGCGGGAACTGCAGGATAATGGCGTCGGCCCACTGCAGCTTTTGCTGCTCTGCACTGATGTCCGCGCGTTGAGTGCCCTTGGCAAACGCGTCACGGGAATCTTCCGAGGGATAAAAGCGGGTGCCTGGCGAATGCGCGGTATTGTCGCCGGCATTCAGCGCGGCCTTCCAGTCCATGGCGTATAAATCCGACACCTGCACGCTGTGCCCCTGGCGCTCCAGATAGCGGACGGCATGGTCCTTCAAGGCGCCGTTAAGCGATCGGGGTTCCGGGTGGGCGTACACAATCAACACATTCATGGCGGTGCTCCAATAAGGCCGTGCGGGCATGATGGGAGCGATGCACGTATAGTAGAAATGAATATCCGAAATCCCAGGTATTGCAGTTGATAATTCCTTGCGCCGGCTGGACCTCAACCTGTTGGTTACCCTCGATGCGTTGCTCGCGGAGCTGAACGTTACCCGTGCCGCCGAGCGCCTGCACCTTTCCCAGCCAACCGTAAGCGTGCAGCTGTCGCGGCTGCGCGATGCGCTGGGTGATCCGCTGCTGCTGCCCGGGCCCCGTGGCATGCGGCCTACCGCAAGGGCCGAATCGCTGCGTGCGCCGCTGCGCCAGGCGCTCGAAGCCTTGCGCCAGGCAATCGCTCCCGCCGATGCGTTTGATCCTGCAACGGCACGGCATGCCTGGCGTGTGGCGGCCACCGATTACACCGAATCCACTATCTTGCTACCGGTGCTGGCCTCGCTCCGCAAAGAAGCCCCCGGCACGCGGCTGGCAGTGCTCAACCTGTCGCCTGGCACACTGGTACGCCAGGCTGAGCAAGGAGAGATAGACATGGCATTCCACATTGCCCATCAGGCGCCGTCGGCCTTGCATCGGCGTTTGCTGTATGTGGAACGCTATGTGCTGGCAGGGCGCGCCGATCACCCACGGCTCAAGCGCCGGCCGGGGCTGGATGTCTTTTGCGAGCTTGAGCATGTGGTCGTTTCGCCTGACGGCGGCGGCTTCTCCGGGCCTACGGATACCGCGCTCGCCGCGCAAGGCTTGGCCAGGAAGGTGGTGGTGTCGGTCCCTCACTTCATGTTCCTGGGGCCGCTGCTGGAGAATACCGATCTGGTGGCCATGGTGCCGTGGCGGGTGGTGGCCAATAATCCACGACTGAAGGTAGTTGAAGCGCCGTTGCCGGTGGAAGGCTTCGAGATGCTTATGCTGTGGCCTGAACGCGTGCACCGGGAGCCCGGGCACCAGTGGTTGCGCCAGCGGATCGTGGAGTGCGTCAGCGGCTGAAGCTCGCCACCGGCTACCCGGGCGGCGATCTTTGGTCGCTCGTCACGCAAACGGCACTTTCCGCGCTGAGCGTCGCCCAAATGCGAACCGGTGTGCCTTAAATCCCCATGACTTGATGTGAGAGTGAGCGAGCCTTGAAAGACCTGAGTCGTGAAGACCTTGAGGCCGAAAATGCAAGGCTGCGGTATATCCTGGACGCGGCGGGCATCGACGGTGAGTACAGTACCAGGCCAGACATCGCCCGGCTGCTTGCCAGGGAAGCGGCCCTTCGCAAGAGTGAACAGCGCTTTCGCACGATACTGGAAACCATCGAGTCGGCGTTTGCCATCGTTCAGGTCAAGTTCGATGCCGACGACCTTCCTATCGACTATCAATTCATCGAGGCCAACCCCGCGTTCGAGCGGCAGGCCGGGGTCAACCTCAAGGGAAAGTGGGTAACCGAGTTTGCTCCCGAGCTGGAGCAGTTCTGGTTCGATACCTATGGCCATGTGGCCAAGACAGGCGAGCCTGCCACCTTCGAGAGCTACGCCAAGGCCTTTCAGCGATGGTTCGACGTGAGGGCGGTGAGCGTAGGTGATCTGGCCGAGCGGCAGATTGCGATCATCTTCAGCGACGTTACCCAGCGGCACGAGGCCGAGGAACGCCTGCGCGTAAGCGAAGCGCTGGCGCGGCGGAACGTGGAACGGGTACAGCTCGCGCTTGCGGCGGGTGCAATTATCGGAACCTGGCATTGGGACGTGGTCACCAATCGCTTTACCTTCGACGACGGTTTCGCCGCCGCGTTGGGCCTGGGCCACGCCTCGGGTGATGAAGGCCTGGCGCTTGAGCAGGTGATTGCCGCGGTGCATCCGGAAGACCTGCCTGGCCTGATGGCCGCCATCGAGGGCGCGTTGAAGCGGGGCGGGGCCTATGCACATCAATACCGGGTTCGGCGCGCCGATGGCTACTACTACTGGATCGAAGCGAACGGCCGGGTCGACCTTGCCGCTGATGGCACAGCGCTCAGCTTCCCGGGTGTGGTCATTGATGTGGAAGAGCGACGCTCTGTCGAAGCCGAGCGCGACCGTGCGGTGTTGGCGCTGCGATCGCTCACCGAAACGCTGGAACAGCGCGTGGCGGACCGCACCCTGGAGCTGATGCAGGCAGAAGAAAAGCTGCGCCAGTCCCAGAAAATGGAAGCGGTGGGTCAGCTGACCGGTGGCCTTGCCCACGATTTCAACAACCTGCTGGCCGGTATTTCCGGTGCGCTGGAACTGATGAGTACGCGCCTTGCGCAGGGGCGCGTGGCGGACATGGAACGCTACATGATTGCTGCCCAAGGCGCGGTGAGGCGCGCCTCGGCGTTGACACACCGCTTGCTCGCATTTTCACGCCGTCAAACCCTGGATCCCCGGCCTACCAATGTGAACGCGCTGGTAGAAGGCATGAGCGACCTGATCCAGCGTACCGTTGGGCCGAGTGTCGCGGTGGAAACAGTAGGTGCAACCAGCTTGTGGCCTACCCTCGTCGACGCCAGCCAGCTTGAGAATGCGCTGCTCAACCTGTGCATCAATGCGCGCGACGCAATGCCCCAGGGCGGGCGTATCACCATAGAAACGGCCAACCGCTGGATGGATCACGAAACGGCCCGGGCTTACGATATGACCCAAGGCCAATACTTGTCTCTATGTGTCACCGACACCGGTGTGGGCATGACGCCAGACGTGATTGCGAAGGCCTTCGACCCCTTCTTTACCACCAAGCCCATAGGCCAGGGGACCGGGCTGGGGTTGTCGATGATCTACGGGTTCGCCAAGCAATCCGGTGGCCACGTACGTATCTATTCCGAAGTGGCGCTGGGCACCACGATCTGTATTTATCTGCCCCGTTATCATGGGGAGGCGGTTGATGATGTACGCGAAGTCGCCACCTTGACCACTCACCCACAAAACACCGGAGAGACGATTCTCATCGTGGATGATGAACCCACGGTAAGGATGTTACTGACCGAAGTGCTTACCGAGCTCGGCTACCAACTGATCGAGGCGGCTGACAGTGTTGCCGGGCTCGCCGTTCTGCGCTCCAGTGCGCACATCGACCTGCTGATCACGGACGTTGGGCTGCCCGGCGGCATGAACGGGCGGCAGATGGCCGATGCGGGCCGGGAACTGCGCCCGGGGTTGAAAACCTTGTTCATCACGGGTTATGCGGAAAACGCCGCTATCGGGAATGGCCACCTTGCCCCGGGCATGCAAGTGATTACAAAGCCGTTCGTACTCGAAACACTGACGGCGCGGGTCCGTGAACTTATGGGTTAGCGCTGCGGTAGTTTTGCTGTAATGGCCGCGCGCGCCCCTGAAAGTTGCGTCTGATAGTGTTTGGAAAAATATTTTAAATTACCTGTCTGATACTTTTATTAGGAATATTCTGCAGGCTGTGTAGGACGGCTGCTGGAGTTTTTGTAGATCTCATATGCTGCAACACTTGTAACAGTGTGAAGTGCTGCATTTGATTCATCAGCTGCGCATAATGCGCGCCTCCTCGATACCCGGGCCTCGGCCTCTGGCGCCATCGATTAGAGTGCTTTCCTTTATTTATTGATCCAGCCTGGGTTTTGATGTTCTGCCGTCCGCGGGAATTAACACATGGAATCAAGTGTAACCGATTTTAACTCTACGCAACTCCGCGCTGTATTACAGCAGGGCGTACTCGATGTCGAAGTCCAGAGTTCTGTAGTCCCCCCTCGGTCCCTTTTCGGGTTCGCGGAGCGGCATAACCCAAGGCGAGCGTTTCTTTTCATTTCACGTGTACTCGGCAAGCACATTCCTGTTGCGCCTTCACGCTTCTCGGAAACGTGCGAGCAGCTTGCAAGCCGACTACCCGGCGACCTTCCCGGCCCGGTGCTATTCATTGGCCTTGCGGAAACCGCTGTGGGCCTCGGCGCCGGTGTGCATAGGGCTTACAGCCGTTTCCGCCCCGACTCGATGTACCTTGTTACCACCCGCCACTTCGTAGCCGAGGATCTGTTCGCCTGTTTCGAGGAGGAGCACAGCCACGCAAGTACTCACCTCGTACATGCCCCTGCCGCCCCAGCGTTGCGGGAGATGATGCTGAGTGCACGTTCCCTGGTACTGGTGGACGACGAAGCCTCTACCGGCAAAACCCTGCTCAATCTCTACAACGCTTTGCTGGCTTCAGGGCTGAGCAGGGTCGAGCGGCTTGTTACCTGCGTCCTTACCGACTGGTCCGGCGGTGCGATCACTGCCGCCGTTGGTGAGCACGCCGCGCAGGTATCGCTGCTGCGGGGGGCATACCGTTTCACCGGCAATTCATGTTCAGTGGTGCCTGCCCGCCCCCGGAGCGGGCTCGCCCCAGTGGCCAGGTGGCCAATCGACCCGGCAAACGACTGGGGGCGCCTGGGTGTACGGAACGTGGCCAACACCCTGGGCCGTGACCTCCAGGCGGTACCTGGCGAGAACATCCTGGTGATCGGCACCGGGGAGTTCGTATGGAAGCCGTTTCTGTTGGCGGAGCGGTTGGAGCGCAGCGGCGCCCGGGTGCATTTCTGCTCTACCAAGCGCTCGCCCATTGCCGTTGGGCACGCCATCGAGCGCGTAATAGCATTCCCCGACAACTATGGGCAGGGCATAGACAACTTCCTTTATAACGTCGCGCCCGGGCAGTTCGAACGGGTATTGCTGTGCACGGAAACCCACAGGCTCGCCTTGCCTGTTTCATTGATCGACACGCTGAATGCGCAGGTGATCGTCGATGGTGAGTAATCGGCCGCTCGTGTTCCTGGACCTGGACGATACCCTTTTTCAAACACCCGGCAAGATGCCCGAAGATGCCTGTCGGTATCCAGCTTCCCATAACGTGGAAGGGGCAGTAAGCGGCTACCAGAGCGAAGCGCAAAAAACCCTTCTGGACTGGCTACGGCGCGATTGCGATCTGGTGCCCGTGACCGCTCGCAGTGTGGAAGCGTTCGGGCGCGTGGCGCTGGGGTTCAGTGGCGGCGCCATTTGTGCCCATGGCGGGGTGATCCTTCGCCCAGACGGTGAGGTGGACCTTCACTGGCAACGCGCGATGGCCGAGCGGCTTCGCCCCTTTCACGCTCGTTTGCCGATGCTGTGTGAAGCGGCCCTTCAAGCAGGCGCCGAACTCGGTATGTCGCTTCGCGGCTGGGTACTGGAGGAGGGAGGGCAGCGGCACTGCATCGTGATCAAGCACAACGCGGGCACCGATGCCCAGTTGGTGCGCTTGCGCGACACCTTGCTGATCGCAGGCCACCTCGAAGGCCTGTACACCCACCTCAACGGTAACAACCTGGCCTTGCTCCCCCTGGGCATCAGCAAGCGCGCTGCAGTGGAGCATTACCTCGCGCAGGATTACGCGCTGCACGGTGGGCGCCTGTTGCTTGGTATTGGAGACAGTGTTTCGGATCTGGGCTTCATGGGGCTGTGCCATTTCTGGGCTACGCCGAGCGGTAGCCAGGTCGCCAAGTGTGTGGAGGGAATCGCCCATGCTTGACCCACTGGCCATGCCAACCGTTGGCAGCGGCAGTTATCTGCCGGCCGATGTTCACATTCTGCTTCGCGTCACGGAACTTGTACCTACGGCCGTGCTGGAAAAGGAACGTTGTATCCAGCGGCAGCAGAAACATTATTCAGAAATGCTCAGCCGCGAGGAGGCGCCTTCGGGTTCCCACCTGGCCTATTTCGAACGCGCGCTGGAGAACAGCGCCGGCAGGATGGCCGCGGACGTGCAAGCCCTCGCGCTAGGGCTGGCGGCGCGTTATACGGGTGCTTCCATTGTGCTGGTGTCCTTTGTGCGCGCCGGCCTTCCTGTGGGGGTGCTGCTGCGTCGGGCGCTGCTGGAACAGGGGCGCGATGTTCACCACTACGGGATCAGTATCGTACGAGGTCGCGGCATCGACACCGTGGCGCTGGAGCACATCATTGCCCGTCATGGGGCGCAGAACATCGCATTCGTCGACGGCTGGACCGGCAAGGGCGCCATTGCCGCCGAACTCAAGCGCAGCCTTGCAGGCGACCACCGCTTTCCCGACCTGCCGCGGTTGGTGGTGCTGGCAGACCCCTGTGGTCGTGCATGGCTGGCAGCCTCGGCGCAGGACTGGCTCATCCCGTCCGGCGTGCTTGGCGCAACGGTATCCGGGCTGGTTTCGCGCTCTGTCTGGCCCACCGATGCAGGGCTGCATGGATGTGTGGTGCAGCATGACCTGACGGCGCACGACCTCACGCGCCCCTTCATCGAAAGGGTCGACGCCGCCCGGGCCACTGTTCGCGCAAGCGCCGCAGCGCCTTGGGCCCCGCCGCACGCAAAGGCACTGCAAGCCGCAACTTCAGGAGTGTTCGGGCACCTGTGCGAGCGCTTCGATACAAACGACCTCAATCGAATAAAGCCCGGAATCGCAGAGGCCACGCGGGCGGTATTCAGGCGTGTTCCTGACCAGGTAGTGGTACGGGACCGGCGCGACCCTGACGTGCAGTTACTTATCCATCTCGCTCAGCAAGCCAGCATCGAGGTGCAGGAGGCCGGCACGGCACTGGGGCCGTACCGGGCGGTTACCCTTATCCGGAGGGTGAGCTAGTGCGAAACGTCTCTCCGTTTGCCTTGGGCGGTACCCTGTATATGCCGGCTACTCGACCGGACCTTCTGGCGGTTATGGTGGGGAAGAAACTACCCGGCCTGCGATCGCTGGTGGTGTGCCTTGAGGATGCCATTGCCGAGTCGGATGCGGCCCCGGCCTTGGCTCGACTACGCAGCACACTAGCCAGCGTCGCCCGCAGTGGCCGTGCCGATGACTGCCGCCCATTGGTGTTCGTTCGCCCTAGAAACCCGCGCATGGCCGCTACGCTGATGGCTTGGCCGGAAATACACGCAGTAGATGGTTTCGTGATTCCCAAACTCGATCTGGCCTCTCTTGAGCGCTGGGCCCGTGTGCTGGATGCCCCCAACCAGTTACTCATGCCCACCCTTGAAACTGCACAGGTCTACAACCCTGCCGCTGTGGCGGATTTGGGCAAGGCGCTACGGGCCGAATTCGGGCAGCGAATCCTGGCGATCCGCATCGGGGGAAACGATCTGCTGGGTTGTCTGGCCCTGCGGCGCCCGCGTACCGGCACCCTGTATGAAACCCCAATGGGCTATGTGATCCCCATGCTTGCCGGTGTGCTGGGCGCGCAGGGTTTCGCGCTCACGGCGCCCGTATTCGAACACCTGGCCATGCCAGAGCTGCTCAATCGGGAAGTGCACCTGGACATGGCCCATGGGCTGGTGGGCAAAACGGCCATCCATCCCAGCCAGGTGCCCCTGATCCATGAAGGCTTGAAGGTCCCCATAGAAGACCTGAACTGCGCCCGGTTGATCGTCCAGGGCGCCCGCCCCGCCGTGTTCAGGCACGACGACGCCATGGTCGAACCGGCCACGCATTACAACTGGGCTGCCAGGACGCTGGAGCGCGCGAAGTGGCATGGCGTGAAGCCGGTCGATTGCAGCCTGGCGCAGGCAGGGCGGTAAAACGCGCGAATGACCGCTGGGCTTATTGCCCTGTAAACAAGGAGAAACCCAAATGCTGGGATGGCTGAAAAGCAACGCTGCAATGGCGCGGGAAGCGCTTACCACCGAAGTAGCGAAGTTCCGAAACCGGCACTTCATGGAAGCAACGGCTGCGGCGTGCGCAATGATCGCCGCCGCTGATGGCGAAATAACTGCCGCTGAAAAAATGAAGATGACGGGTTTTATCAATAATTCGCCCGAATTGAAGGTGTTCAACTTGAATGACGTACTTGCAGCGTTCAACGACGCCAGCAGCAAGTTCGAATTCGATTTCCACATTGGCGAGGCCGAGGCGCTCAAGACCATCGGCAAGCTCAAGGGCAACGACAGCGCGGCACGCTTGCTGGTGCGGGTCGCCTGCGCAGTGGGTGGTTCCGATGGCAACTTCGATAAGCAGGAACGCGCCGCCTGCCGCCAGGTATGCCTGGAACTGGGGCTTAACCCCGCTGACTTCGACTTGTGAGGTACACCATGGACGCTACGCCTCTCGGCTTCCCGCCGTTGACCATCGCGGTATTCGCCGGCATCGCGCTCGGCGCACTGCTGCTGGACATGGTCACCCATCGCGCCGACAGGCCCGTTTCACTGGCCAAGGCATCGCTGTGGTCGGTGTTCTGGGTTGCACTCTCGCTGGGGTTTGCGGCTTTCCTGTACGTGCAACATGGCGCCCATACCGCCAGCCTGTTCATTACCGGCTACGCCCTGGAAAAAGTATTGAGCGTCGACAACCTGTTCGTCTTCATGGCCATCTTCGCCTGGTTCAAGGTTCCGGACGAGCTTCGCCACCGCGTTCTCTACTGGGGTGTGATCGGCGCAGTCGTTTTCCGTGGGGTCTTTGTGCTTATCGGCACCGGGTTGCTCGCCCTGGGCCCCTGGGTCGAGGTGGTATTTGCGGTGATCGTGGCGTGGACCGCCGTCATGATGCTCAAGGGAAGTGGCAGCGATGAAGCTGAAGAGGACTATTCCCGCCACATTGCCTATCGCGTGGCCACCCTGCTGTTTCCGACCTGGCCCAAGCTGCACGGCAATCGGTTCTTCGTCAGCCGCCAGGTGCTTGAAGCGCAGGTACTGAAGCCCGAAAACCATGGCATCACGCTCGCGGCGAAAGGCGCTGTGTTCGCGACGCCCCTGTTCCTGTGCCTTGTGGTGGTGGAAGTGTCGGACCTGCTGTTCGCGTTCGACTCGGTGCCCGCAGTCATTGCGGTAAGCCGAGAGCCGCTGATTGTGTATTCGGCAATGCTGTTCGCCATTCTGGGGCTGCGCAGCCTGTACTTCGTGCTTGAAGCGCTCAAGCGTTACCTGGTGCACCTGGAAAAAGCCGTGATCGCGCTGCTGTTCTTTATTGCAGCGAAGCTTGGCCTCAACGCCACCCACCACCTGTTCGAACACAGCTACACGATCGCCCCCAATACAAGCCTGGCGATTGTCATGGCCGTACTGGCTGCGGGCATTGCCGCCAGCCTGATCTTCCCCGCAAAGGCGCCTTCACAAGCCGAACACAACTGACCCCTCGCACACCTGTACGAACAAGGAGCTTCACATGGCATTGTCTCTTCAAAAGGGCGGTAATCTTTCGCTTACCAAAACCGACCCTTCCCTCACGCGAATCGTCGTAGGGCTGGGTTGGAACCCCCGCGCTACCGACGGCGTGGATTTCGACCTGGACGCCAGCGCCTTCCTGCTGAACGCAACGGGGACAGTCCGCGGGGAGGGGGATTTCATCTTTTACAACCAGCTGAAAAGCCCCGACGGCTCGGTCGAGCACACTGGTGACAACCGTACCGGCGCTGGCGACGGCGATGACGAGCAGATCAAGGTAGACCTCGCGCTGGTCCCGGCAGACGTGGATAAGGTGGCGTTCGCCGTGACCATTCATGAGGCGGGCGACCGAGGGCAGAATTTCGGCCAGGTGGGTGGTGCGTTCATCCGCATCATCAACGAGACCACGGGCGAGGAAGTGGTCCGCTACGACCTTGCCGAAGACGCTGGCACCGAAACCGCCATGATCTTTGCCGAGCTGTACCGCCACAATGGCGAATGGAAATTCCGCGCCATCGGCCAGGGTTACGCAGGGGGGCTCAAGCCCTTGGCGCAGGGCTACGGGGTAAACATGGGCTAGCGGCGAGTAACGGCCGGTAGCTCAGCCCCGTGACGTTTGCACGATCAGCTGAGCTATCCGGTCCAGCCCCACCACTTGCCGGGCAGCCCCAAGGCGAATCGCTTCCTTGGGCATGCCGAACACCACGCAGCTGGCCTCATCCTGGGCGTAGGTATCGGCCCCGGCCTCAAGCATTTCTTTCAGGCCCCGGGCGCCATCGTCACCCATGCCCGTCATGATCACGCCTGTGGCATTGGCGCCGGCGAAGCGCGCAACGGAGCGGAACAGTACATCCACCGACGGCTTGTGCCGGTTGACGTGAGGGCCATCGGTGACCTGCACGTGATATTGCGCGCCGCTGCGCTTGAGCAACATATGGCGCCCACCCGGCGCGATCAGCACCCGCCCCGGCAACACACGGTCGTTGTCCCGGGCTTCCATCACTTCCACCTGGCAAAGGCTATCAAGCCGCTGGGCGAACGCAGCAGTGAATTTCTCGGGCATGTGCTGCACCACGAGAATGGCCGGGCATACCCGAGGCAGCGCCGTCAGCACGCGCTCCAGTGCCTGGGTACCGCCAGTGGAAGTGCCCAATGCAATCACGCGCTCAGTGGTGCGGGCCATGGCCTGAGCGCCGGCGGGCGGCAGAATCGCATCGGCGGTATGTTTCGGCGCCACCGCTGGCAGCGGTGAACGTGCACGCAGAGCGTTCAGGTTGGCTTTCGCCGCACCCCGTACCGCGCTGGTCAATTCCGCCGCCGATTGGTGCAGGAATTCCTTCAGGCCCATTTTCGGTTTGGCAATGATATCCGCAGCGCCGGCGGCCAAGGCTTGCAGTGCGGTCTGGCTGCCACTTTCAGCCAGGGTAGAGCAAATCACCACGGGGGTAGGGCGCTCGGCCATCAGCTTGCGCAGGAAGGTCACGCCGTCCATGCGCGGCATTTCCACATCCAGCACGATTACATCCGGCCATTGCTTGGCCATCTTTTCCATGGCGAACAACGGGTCGCTGGCCACACCGATAACCTTCAGGTCGGGGCTCTGCTCCAGAATGGCTTGCAGTACCTGACGCACCACGGCCGAGTCGTCGATGATCATTACCTTGATGGGCATGGCGAGCGGGCTCATGGTTTGCGGTAGATGGAAGGAGACACCAGCGCCAGCGCGTCCGTTACGCCGTTCAGGCTTTCGGAGTGGCTCACGATGAAGTAGCCACCGCTGCGCAGTAGCGGGACCAGCCGGCTGAGCACGCGCTGCTTGGTAGGTACATCGAAATAGATCAGCACATTGCGCAAAAAGATCACATCGAATTCGCCCAACTTGGGCAAGTGATCGTTCAGGTTCACCTGCAGGAACTGCACGCGATCGCGCAGCGGTTTGTCCACCAGCAGCGTGCCTGCCTGGCGCCCGATGCCCTTGAGGCAATAACGGCTCAAGTGTTCCTGGCTCAGGTTGCGGGCCCGCTCCATGGGGTAATGGCCCCGAGCGGCTTTTTCCAACACCCGAGTACTGATATCCGAGCCGAGTATTTCCCAGGGTTTTTCGCCCAGGCAGTCGGCCAGCAGCATGGCGAGGCTGTAGGGCTCTTCCCCGGAAGAACAGGCGGCGCTCCACAGGCGGAACGTGCGCCCCGGCCGTTGAAGCTGCGGAAGCTGCTCACGCAGCCACTCGAAATGCTTGGGTTCGCGAAAGAAATAGGTTTCGTTGGTGGTGAGCAGATCCAGTGCAATCTGGGCTTCGTCCGCACCCTGGGGGGTGGTGATCATCGCAAAATAAGCGCCATGATCATTCATGCCATGGTGACGCAAACGCGTGGCCAGGCGGCCCGCCACCAACGCCTTCTTGCTGGCCGCCATATGGATGCCCGCGCGCTGATAAAGCCAGCGCTGAAAGTGCGCGAAGTCGGCGTCGGTGATGCCGCTGTTGCTCACGCCGCCGCCTCGCCTGCCATGTGGCTGATGGCCGCCAGGTCTTGCAAGGCGAGCACACGGTTGGCATCGAGCACAATCACAAAGCGTGCATCCAGGCGCGCCATGCCGGCGATGAAGTCGGCGCGAATGCGCGCGCCGAACGCCGGCGCCGGCTCCATGTGCTCGGCGGCAATGTCGAGCACCGCGCACACGGCATCTACCAGCAGGCCGAACACCTGCTTGTCGCCGTCGTCCGAGTTTATTTCCAGGATCACCACGCAGCTGCGGCGGCCAAGCTCGGCCGGTGGCTGACCGAAGCGTGCGGCCAGGTCAATCACGGGTACCACCGCGCCGCGCAAGTTGATCACGCCGCGCACATAGGCCGGCATCATCGGTACCACAGTCATCTGGCTCAGCTCGATGATTTCCTTGATGCCTTCGATGGCCAGGGCATAGGTGTCCCCGGCAACCGAAAAGGTCAGGTACTGCGCATCGGCGAGGGTGCCGGGGGGTGGGCTAGTCATGGCGGCGCCTCCTTCAGAACCGGGTGAACTCGGTTTCACACAGTGCCGCAGCCGGCTCACCGCGCCAGGCCTGACGTGCAGGCGTGGCGACCGCTGGCCGCACCGGGCTGCGCTGCGAGGTTGGCGGCACGCCGCGGGCGTTGTCGGTTTCCATGCGGAAGAAGCTCATGGCGCGCTGCAGTTGCTCGGCCTGGCTGCTCATTTCCTCGGCGGTGGCCGCCAGCTCTTCGCTGCTGGAAGCGTTCTGCTGAGTGACCTGGTTCAGCTGCACCATTGCCATGTTGATCTGGGCGACGCCCGCAGACTGCTCTTCGGAGGCAGCACTGATTTCCTGCACCAGGTCGCTGGTCTTGCCGATGGAGGGCACCATCTCGGTCAGCAGGGCGCCGGCGCGTTCGGCCAGGCTCACGCTGCTGGTAGACAGTTCACCGATTTCCTGCGCGGCCACCTGGCTGCGTTCAGCCAGCTTGCGCACTTCGGCGGCAACCACCGCGAAGCCTTTGCCATGCTCACCGGCACGGGCGGCTTCGATCGCAGCGTTAAGCGCCAGCAGGTTGGTCTGGTAGGCGATGTCGTCGATGATCCCGATGCGCTGGGCGATCTTCTTCATGGCGTCGACGGTAGCCTGCACCGACTGCCCGCCTTCCACGGCTTCGCGCGAGGCCTTGCTGGCCATGCCATCGGTCACCTTGGCGTTTTCCGTGTTCTGGTTGATGCTGGCGGTCATCTGTTCTACCGAAGCGCTGGTCTGTTCCACGCTGGCAGCCTGCTCGCTGGTGGCCTGGCTCATGGACTGCGCGGTGGCGCTCACTTCTTCCGAAGCGCTGGCCAGGTTATCCGCCGCATGGCGCACTTCGCCAATGATGCGGCCAAGCTGGCCGGCCATGTTTTCCATAGCAACCAGTACCCGGCCGGTTTCATCCTGGCTGGTCACTTCCACCTTCACGGCCAGGTCACCCTCGGCCAAGCGCGTGGCCACATCCATGGCATGGCGCAGGGGGCGGGAGATGATGCGGGACACGAACCAGGTAAGGAACAGGCCCATGATCACCGAGCCGGCCAATACCAGCGCGATCGCCAGGCGTGCGCGCTCATAGGTGCTGGCAGCTGCTTCGCTGACGGCCTGGGCGTTGGCGTCGTTGAGCGCGACCAGCTTGCCAAGGGTCGCCGAGGCGCCCTCGAACACCGGGCGAGAATCCACGGCCAGCATGGCTTTGGCGCCTGCCTTGTCGCCCTGGCGGGACAGGTTCAGCAGTTTTTCGCTTATGGCAAGGTACTGGCGATAGTCGCCGACAAAGCTGTCGTAGAGGGCTTGTTCCTCGGGGCCGGAGATCAGCGGCTTATATTTTTCCAGGTTGGCATCAACTTCAGCTTTGGACTGCTGCCCGGTGCGCACCAGCTCATCCATCTCCGCGTCGCTGTCGGCCAGGATGTGGCGCGCCTCGCGGGTGCGGTACTGGGTAAGGTTGTAGCGCATGGCGGCTGCGGCGCGGATGGACGGCACGGAATCCTCGCTCATGCGTACCGCGGCGCTATTGACCGCAGACAGTTGCATGATCGCGAAGACGCCCAACACGATGGACAGTGACAGCACCAGCAGGAAGGAAATCAGCAGCTTGGCGGAGATTTTGAGATTGTAGAACCAGTTCATTGGAACACCTCGGGACTAACCCTGGACAGCCTGAAACGTTGAAGAAAGTTTGAGCGAGGCGCTCTCGCGCTCGGTCAGGTGCTTGAGCAGGGCAGGCACGTCGAGGATCAGGGCGACTGCGCCACTACCCAACACGCTGGAGCCGCTGATGCCTCGAACGCCGCCGAACAGCGCGCCGAGGGGTTTGATAACGGTTTGGTATTCGCCCATCAGGTGGTCCACCACCAGCCCCGCCTTGAGGCCGTGGGCGCGGATCACCACGATGTTTTCCCGCCGGGGCGCTTCGCCGTGCAGCTCGAAATGGTCACGCAGGAACACCAACGGCAGCACTTCCCCGCGCAGGTCAACGTGGCCCCTGGCCCGCAAGGCGTCACGTTCGCCGGGCACCAGCTCCATGCATTCGCGCACCATCCCCAAGGGGATGACATAACTGCTGCCCGCAGCTTCCACGAGCAGCCCGTCGATCATCGCCAAGGTGAGTGGCAACCGGATGCGCACAGTGGTGCCTTCGCCTGGCGGGCTGAACAGCTCGATACTGCCGCGCAGGCCGGTGATGTTGCGTTTCACCACGTCCATGCCCACGCCACGCCCGGACAGGTTGGTCACGGCCGCCGCGGTGGAAAAACCCGGTTCGAAAATCAGTGCCAGCAGCTCACGATCGCTAGGCTCGGTATTGCCGATCAGGCCGCGTTCGCGTGCCTTGGCCAGAATCCGCGCGCGGTTCAGGCCGGCACCGTCATCGCTGAGCTCCACAACAATGTTGCCGGCGTCGTGAAACGCGTTGAGGTGCAGCCGGCCACGCGCAGGCTTGCCTGCCGCCAACCGCGCTTCGGGTGTTTCGATACCGTGGTCCATGGCGTTGCGCAACAGGTGCATCAGCGGGTCACCGAGCTGCTCCACCAGCGCTTTGTCCAGTTCGGTGTCGCCACCGCTCACCACCAGCTCGATGTCCTTGCCCAGCCCCTGGCTGACGTCACGTACCACGCGATGAAACCGGTTGAAGGTTTCGCCGATCGGCACCATGCGCATGGCCAGCGCGCCTTCGAGCACCTGCTCCACCAGCGCGTTGACCGAGGCGGTCGCTTCCAGCAAGGCCTCGTCGCCGCGGCCCGTGGCGGCACGTTCGGCCAGCAGGCGCGCACCGGCGCCCGCAGTTACCAGTTCACCTGCCAGGTTGATCAAGGCCTCGAGCTTGTCGGCGCGCACCCGCACCCAGGCCTGGCGGTTGTCTGGTGTTGCGCGCGGCTCTGGCGTGGCTGTTTGCACAGCTGTCGCCACGGCGGGTTCCACGGCCTCCACAGGCAACTGCTCGCTCAAGGGCTCGCCGGTCAATTCGTTGATCGCCAGCTCGCATTCACCCTCTACAAACGCGAACGCCTGGGCCAGGGTGTCTGCATCGCAGGCGGCCTGCAGCTGAAGGTCGAAGCCCAGGTAGCAGGTTTCAGGGTCGAAGGTTTCGGCTTCGCTGATGCCTTGCTGGTGAAGCTCCAGGGCCTTGCGCTCGCCGAGGGTATCCAGGTAACGCAGGAACGACAGCGGGTCCATGCCGTGGCGGAAGGTGTCTTCGCCGAAGCGCACCGAAACCTGCCAAAGCCGACCAGGGTTTGCTTGAGCCTGTTCCACCGCAGCCGCCGGGGCAGCCGCGGCTTGCCCACCGCAGGCGGCAAGGCGGTCACGCAACGGTTGTTCGTTGGCCAACAGCGCGGCACCCGGCTCGCGGCGCTCCACGGCTACGCACTCGAGCAAGGCGCTCAAGTGGTCGTTGCAGCCCAGCAGCAGCGCGATGCGATCACGGTCGATGGCCAGGCTGCCGCTACGCAGGCGGTCGAGCAGGTCTTCGACCACATGAGCGAAGCTCACCAGCGGGTCGAGCCCGAACAGCCCGGCCGAGCCTTTGATGGTGTGGGCCGCGCGGAACACGGCGGCCAGGCACTGCATATCGCCCGGCTCGCTCTCCAGGCGCAGCAGCGCTTGCTCCATGTCCTGGAGGAGTTCGCGGGCTTCGGCGATAAAGGTCTGCAGTGCAGCGTCAAGGTTCATAGGCCGGTTTGTTCCTGAGGGTCAAAGATCACGAAGGCATCGCGAGGCCGGTCGCGGGGCAGAGCTGGAGCACGGCACGCACGGCATCACTGGCGGCGGTGAGGGCCAGGTCATGGCCCTCTGCGCGCAGCCGCTGCTGAATGAACAGCAACCACTGCAACCCCGCACCGTCCATTTCTGCCACCTGGCTGAGGTCCAGGCGCCAGGCGCAAGCTTGGGCGAGCCAGGCTTGCGCGGCGGCGTGCAGTTCGCCCACCTGGTAAATGGTCAGCTCGCTTTGCAAGGTGACCTGCAGCGCGTCGCCGGCTCGCTCTGCCACGATCATGGCGCGATCAGCTTGGCCACGGCGGCCAGCATCTGCGCTGGCTGGAAGGGCTTCACCACCCATGCACGGGCGCCAGCGGCCTGGCCTTCCTGCTTGCGGCTTTCCTGGGATTCGGTCGTGAGCATGATCACCGGCGTGAACTTGTACGCCGGCAGTTTCTTCAGCTCTTTCACGAAGGTAATGCCATCCATGTTCGGCATGTTCACATCGCTGATCACCAGGTGGATCTTCTGGCCGGTCAGCTTGCGCAGCGCATCCTGGCCATCGCAGGCTTCCAGCACGTCGTAACCCTGGCCCTTGAGGGTGATACCTACTACTTGGCGAATGCTCGCGGAGTCATCCACCACCAATATGGACTTGGCCATATAACCTCCTGAAGGGTGATTTATTAAAAGCGGTCAATACGCCGTTGCCCGAAAGGGCAGCGGCCTAGAAAAAGGTGATAGCGCTGTCGGCGGGCCTGGCGCTGCCCCGGCCGTGATGGTTGTTGCGCTGCTCTTGCATCGCGTAGGTGCGTTCGGTTTCGGCCAGCCAGGCGTCCACGTCGAGGTGGAAGGGTTCGCCGGTCGCCTGGCAATGCTCCAACTGCTGATGCAGGCTCGCCATCCGTTCACGTACCTGAACGAGGATCTGGCTCACGCGGTCCTGGAACTGCAGTTCTACCAGCACCTGGGAAAGCTCATGGCCAATGCCGGTACTTTCGTCCTGCAGCAGCTGCGATGCACTTTGCAGCTGCCCGGTGATGCCCTCGAAACTTCCTAGCACGCCTTCGATGGTGTGCTCGGCCTGCGCAACGGTGTCGTTGCCCTTGTCATTGCTTTCACCCGCCACTTCTACCAGGCGGCCGATGGCGGTATTGATCACGTCCACCTTGGCGGACATTTTCTGGCCCGTTTCGCTGGACTGGCTCGATAGCGAGCGCACCGCATCGGCAACCACGGCAAAGCCGCGGCCGGCTTCCCCGGCGCGTGCCGCTTCAATAGCGGCATTGAGCGCCAACAGGTTGGTTTGCTGAGCGATGGCGGCCACTTCCGCTGCCATCTGCCGCAGCTCGCCGGTGTAGTCGGTGAGGTTGCGCACGGCGTGGAGCATTTCATTACGGCTTTGCTGGCTCACACGCAACGTGTCCACCACTTCGCTCAGGGCAGCCTGGCTTTGGGACAGGCCTTCGCCTGCGCCTCCCTGGCCCATGTCACCGGCGGCCTGGCGCGAGGTACTCACGGTGTGGTCGAGGCGTTGGGCAATGTCTACGAAACGTTGGGTAAGCGCACCAATGGCCGCTTCGGTCTGGTCACGCGAGGTGTCGATCTGGCGCATCCATACCGGCAATGCGGCGAGACACAAGCGCTGAGCATCTTCAACCCGAGGGGCTTCACTTGCAGGCGCCTGGCTGGCGAGCTCACGCGCCTGCGCTTCGGCCGCCTGGTGCTGGCCGCGCCAGCCGCATAGCGCGCCGGCCACCACAGCGGGCGCAGCGACACAAACTGCGGTCAACCAGAACGGCAGGGCAGGCGCGCTTGCCAGCACGGCCAGTGAGACGGCTGCGCCCACAGCGTTGAACAACACAGGCGCGCAACGGGCGACAGGATGAACATCGCGAACGTTGGACTTCATGGGTAACCCTTGAGCAGCGGCCCCGGGCGGGGCAAGTACCTGGGTTATCCCCTATGGGCTCAATAACCTTAGTCAATCGAGCAGCCATTCGTCGTAAAGCTGGATCCTATTGTGCGAGGTTTGTACAGGCAGGCAGGCGTGTAAAACACCGCCTTTGGCGGACGGACCGTTCGTAGTCAATGATCACGGGGCAGAGCGGGGGGATAACGAAACGGCTTGAATGCAAAGCACGCTGTACAACTTTTCATGGCCTTGCTTTCACGCAGTTGCCGACCGTAGGAGTCGGCGGAGCCGGCGAACGCATCGGTTTGCGTGTGCCGGCCTCCAAGCCTTTGAATGAATCTAGAAGTTTTTCGCGGCCCCCCGGGTGCCGGGGTATTCGATTTCCTGAACGATCTTGTTCTTGATGTCCAGGCGCTTTTTCTTCAGCGCGCTTACGGTGTCATCGTCAGCCGAGGCGCTCTCGGCATCAACCACTTGCCGGTCGATGTCTTCGTATTTGGTGACCAGGCTTTGCAGCAGTTTGTTGGTCTGCTGCAGCTTGTTTACTTCTTCTCGCGTTTTGCCCAGGTCGGCATAAAGATCATGTGTAGCTGGCATCGCTTCACCTCGCGGCTGGTGGATTATACGGAGCATAGCCGTTGATTCACGGGTTTGACCCTTGCAAGCGGGGCGTTCGTTCCCCTGACCTGGGCTATGCTAAGACCACTGGTCACTCCTGGCCGGCCGATGTGAGGACCTCCATGCCACACCTGCACCTGGAATACACCCGCAACCTGACTGGCCTCGAACCTGAGAAGCTCCTGCTCAAGCTGAACCATTCCCTGATGGCGAGCGGTCAGTTCGCCCATGAAGTGGATATCAAGGCCAGGGCCGTGCAGCTCGATCATTTCCGCGTAGGCATTGGCCTGGGTGAACGGGCGTTCGTGTACGTGAAGCTCGCCATACTCAGTGGCCGGTCGGCCGAGGTAAAACGCAAATTATCTGAAGGGCTGCTTGGCGCTCTGCAAGAAGGTATCAGTGCACCGCCGGGGCTGGATCTGCAGCTGGGTGTGGACATCGTCGACATGGACCGCGAAGCCTATGTCAAATGGCGAAGCCAGCCCTGAGCGCGCGGCGCCACTGTTTTGTGTGAGGGAAACCTGAAAGTTTCCTTCATAAATTATCAAGGTTTCGTTTAACCTGGTGCTAATACTTACTCCCGGCATATTTTTCACGAAAAGTTTATTTTCCTCGCCCTAAAGTTCGCTCGGCTCGGCTGGCGAGCGAACTTTGCGAACGTGAAAAATATGTCGATGATCAAACCGGTGCGCCCGGAAGTGATAACACTTGCGGCTAGTGCCTGCCTGTTGGCCTCGTTCAACCTTCCGTTGTGGCACCACCTTGGCGAAATCACGCGTAGCACCAGCGCTGGCTTGACGATTGCCTTCGCAGCACTCATAGGGCTTGCGTTCAACCTCGTGCTCTCGTTGCTTGGCGGTCGCTGGACCCTGAAGCCCGTGTTGATGGTGCTGTTCCCCGTGAGCGCGGGCGCGGCCTGGTTCATGAACAAGTACGGCATCGTTATTGACCCCGGCATGTTCAGGAACATTGCCGAAACGGACATCAGCGAAGTACGTGACCTGCTTTCGTTGAAGTTCATAGGGTATATGGTGTTGTGCGGTGTGGTGCCCGCAGTGGTGATCTGGAAGTTGCCTGTAAGTTACCGCCCGGGGCTGCGCGGCCTATTCGCCAAACTTGCCGCCCTGATCGCCAGCGCCGTGCTTATGGCCGTTATCGCACTGAGCAACTACCAAGGCCTTGCTTCGCTGTTTCGTAACCATCACGAGCTGCGTTTGCTGGTAGTGCCGAGCAATGTGATAGGGGCAGGGCTGGCGTACGTCAATGAACAGGTCGCTTCGGTACGCCAGCCCTTCGAGCAGGTGGGCGCCGATGCACACAAGGCCACGGCCTGGGCCAGCCATACCCGCCCATCGCTCACGGTGCTGGTGGTGGGCGAAAGCGTGCGGGCAGACAACGTAGGCCTGCTGGGCTATCAGCGCGATACCACCCCCGAGCTTGCTCAGGAGGAAGGCGTACTGGCCTTTGCCCATGTGCAATCGTGCGGCACCGAAACCGCCGTGTCGGTGCCATGCATGTTCTCGAACCTGGGGCGCAAGGGGTATACCGCCGTACGGGCGCAGAACCAGGAAGGCTTGCTCGACGTGATCCAGCGTGCCGGGGTGAAGGTGGTCTGGCTGGATAACCAGTCAGGCTGCAAGGGTACCTGCGCCCGGGTGAGCTACCAGAACCTTGCTCAAAGCAAGGACGGCCATTACTGCGACGATGAGTGCCACGATGGAATACTCCTGCGTGACCTTCCCGCCATGCTCGACAACCTGAAGGAAGACACCGTGCTGGTGCTGCATGAAATGGGCAGCCATGGGCCGGACTACTACAAGCGCTACCCGGCCGGGTTCGACTTTTTCACGCCTGTTTGCCGCAGCAATGCGCTGGATGCCTGCTCCCGGGAAAGCATCGTGAACGGGTATGACAACACCGTGCGCTACGCCGATCATGTGCTGGCCAGCCTGATCGACACCCTGCGCAGCCATGAGGGCAAGGTGGACAGCGCCATGCTGTACCTGTCCGACCACGGCGAGTCGTTGGGTGAATACAACCTCTACCTGCACGGCACTCCGTACATGCTGGCCCCCGATCAGCAAAAGCACGTGCCGCTGATCGCCTGGTTCTCCACGGGCTACCGCAGCGCTTTCGCGGTAGACACTGCGTGCCTGCGCCAGCGGCAAAGCCTGCCCTTAAGCCAGGACAACCTGTTCCATTCCATGCTTGGCCTTCTGGCCATTGACACCTCGGTGTATGAGCCTGCCCTGGACCTGTTCGCAGGCTGCCGTGGCAACAAGCCATGACCCGGCTGTAACGGTCCTCGAGCGGCGCGATATATACTGCGCCCATTGTTTGAGGAGAGGCTTGTGGCCATAGCGATAGAGTGGATCCGTGACGACCAGGCACTGGCGGCGCAGTGTGCTGCATGGCAGGCGCTGCCGTTCATTGCGTTGGATACGGAATTCGTGCGAGTGGACACCTTCTACCCCAAGGTCGGGCTGCTGCAGGTGAGCGACGGGCATACGGCCTTTTTGATCGACCCGCTCGGCATTTCTGCCTGGGCACCGCTGGCCGAGCTGTTGGCTGCGCCAGGCGTGGTGAAGGTGCTGCACGCCTGCAGCGAAGACCTTGAGGTGCTTGCCCGGCTGACCGGCCAGTTGCCTGCGCCGCTGTTCGATACGCAGCTGGCGGCGGCCTACCTGGGGCTGGGGTTCTCGATGGGGTATTCCCGCCTGGTGCAGGAAGTGTTGGCAATCGAACTGCCCAAGGGCGAAACCCGGTCCGACTGGCTGCAGCGGCCCCTTTCCGAGCTACAGGTGAGCTATGCCGCGGAAGACGCGCTGCACCTGGCCGAGGTGTATCAGGCGCTGCGCCCGCGGTTGAGCGACGAGCGCTTTGGCTGGGTACTGGATGACGGCCACGAGCTGGTAGCGCAATGGGGCCGCGAGGTCGACCCCCGTGAGCTGTACCGTGACGCCCGGCTCGGCTGGAAACTCACGCCGGTGCAGTTGGCGGTGTTGCGCGAGCTGTATGCCTGGCGCGAAGAGCAGGCGCGCCTGCGCGACGTGCCTCGTAACCGGGTGATCAAGGAACAGACGCTCTGGCCGCTGGCCCGCTTCCAGCCCAATAACCTGTCGGCGCTGGCGAAGATCGACGAAATGCACCCCCGCACCATCCGCCAGGACGGCGAAACCTTGCTTGCGCTTATTCATGATGCAGCCCACACCCCGGAAGCGGAACTGCCCGCGCCGTTGCCCGAGCCTTTGCCAATGGAGGCCGCAGGCGTGCTCAAGCAGCTGCGCGCGGTAGGCCAGGCCGAGGCCGAGCGGCTGGGCATCGCCCCGGAACTGGTATTGCGCAAGAAAATCCTCGAAGCCCTGCTGCGCAGCGGTTTTCCGAACGGGCCCTACACACTTCCCGATACCTTGCGCGGCTGGCGGCGCGAGCGGCTTGGCCAGGCCTTGCTCGATAACCTGGCCACCGTTGGAGGCGAACAGCCATGAAACGTATCTGCTCGATTTATCGCAGCCCCAAGAAAAACGAGATGTACCTCTACGTACTCAAAAGCGATGCGCTGGCCCGGGTGCCCGAGGGGCTGCTAGCCGCGTTCGGTGCGCCGCATCATGCCTTCGACCTGGTGCTCAGCCCCGAGCGGCAGCTGGCTCGCGAGGATATTCACAAGGTGCTGGAAAACCTTGATGCCCAAGGCTACCACCTGCAGATGCCGCCGCCTGAAGCGGAGTACATCGAGCACCTTCCCGAGGAGCTGCTGCGGCGCAACGATCCCATCTAGCCCGCGGCGTGCCGATTTCACTGGACTGCCGGTGGCCTTCTTGTAGGCTGCCGGCCTTTGCCTCGTTGTCGCTTTCAAGGTTCGACCATGCGCGTGCTTATCGCGGAGCAGGCCTTTGCCGCCTACACCGCCCTGCTTCAGGACAAGGCACCGGCCTTGCACATTCACACCAGCGGTGATTCCGCCGAACTCTCTCGCCTGGCTGCCGAATGCCCGGTATGGCTGGGGCAGCCGGATTTACTGGCCAGCCTGTTGCGTCAGGGCCACCGCCCTCGCTGGGTGCAGTCCACCTGGGCGGGCATCACCCCGTTGCTGGCGCTGGGCTTGACCCGGGATTACACCCTTACGCGCGCAGTCGGGATTTTCGGCCAGGTGATGGCCGAGTACGTGCTTACCTATGTGCTGGGCCATGAGCGCAAGGTGATGACCCGCGTGGTCAGCCAGGTCGAACGGCAGTGGGACAATCGGCCGGTGGCCAGCATCGCCGGGCGCAAGGCGCTGATCGTGGGCGTAGGGGATATCGGTCGCAGCGTTGCCTATTACCTTTCCCTCTTTGGCGTAGAGCTGTATGGCATCGCCAGCGGCCCGCGCGAGCTGGCGCCATTCAAAGAGGTCGCCGGGCTTGAGGCGCTGCCACGGCTGGTGCAGGAGGCGGATTTTGTGATCAACCTGTTGCCCGATACGCTCGCCACTCGAGACGTGTTCGATGCGCGGCTGTTTGCCGGTTTCAATCCCGAGGCGTTGTTCATCAACGTGGGGCGGGGGAGTGCCGTGGTGGACGCAGACCTGGTGCAGGCCCTGCGCGACGGCCACCTGGCGGGTGCGGTGATCGACGTGTGCCGGCAGGAGCCGTTGCCCCGCCAGCATCCGTTCTGGACCGCCTGGGGGCTGTTGCTCACTGGCCATACCGCGGCGCCTACATCGCCCGCGTTGATGGCCGGCCTGTTCCTCGAAAACCTTGCGGCATTCGAGGCAGGGCAGCCCTTGCGTGGCACCGTGGATTTCAACCGCGGCTACTGAACCGGGGCTTCAGCTGAAATCGAAGTCGCCACTCTTGGCCAGCTCTTTTACCGGGCGCCGTGGGCTTGGGGTTTCCCGGCCCTGCAGGTACTCCGGAAGGCTGGCCTTGTCGCCCAGCTTGCCGACCGCTACCGCCGCATGCAGGGCATAGCCTTCAGGCACTTTCAGGGCTTCGCGGGTTTTGGCCTGGTCGAAGCCGGCCATGCCATGGGTGTGATAGCCGCTGATGCTCGCTTGCAGGGCAAAGTGCGCCCACGCCGAGCCGGTGTCGAAGGTGTGCCACAGCGCCGGGCCTTCTTCAGTGGCACCCGGCGGGGTGAAGGTGGTTTTCGACAGGATGATCACCAACGCCGAGGCGTGTTGTGCCCAGGCGCGGTTGAATTCGTTGAGCAGCTCCAGGTAACGCGCCCAGTCCGGGGTATCGCGGCGGGCATACAGGAAGCGCCACGGCTGCGAGTTATAGGCCGAGGGTGCCCAGCGCGCGGCTTCGAAGAAGCTCAGCAGGGTTTGCTCGTCGATCGGCTCGGCGTTGAAGGCACGGGGCGACCAGCGATTGATGAAGTGTTCGGCGATGGCGTAATCGGCAATACGTGGGGTATCGGGCATGGCGTCGCTTCCTGTTCAAGAAGGTAGCAAGCTACTCAACCGGATCGACGCTGGCAAGCAACGGTTACCGACAGTCGCCGGGGCTTGGCCCCAGCCCCGCGCACCACTAGACTTGCGCCCGCTTTCTGCCGATGCCCCATCGGCATGCCTTTCGTATCAGGAACGCCCATGGCCGCCAAAGTAGAACCCTTCTGGATTCGCAAAACCCTCGATCAGCTCGATCAGGGGGAGTGGGAATCGCTGTGCGATGGCTGCGGCCTGTGCTGCCTGCAAAAGCTGGAAGACGAAGACGACGGCAGCGTGTATTACACCCGCATTGCCTGCCGCCTGCTGGACCGCGACACCTGCCGCTGCAGCGATTACCCCAACCGCCGCGCCCAGGTGCCGGATTGCATCCAGCTCACCCCGGACCAGGCCGATGAGTTCAAGTGGCTACCGCCTACCTGCGCTTACCGGTTGGTGAGCGAGCGCCAGGACCTGCCCCTCTGGCACTACCTGGTGTGCGGCGACCGCGATCAGGTGCACAAGCAGCGCGTGTCCCAGGCCGGCCGCATGCTCAGCGAAAACGCCGTGGCTGCGGACGACTGGGAAGAGCACCTGATCTTCCGCGCCGGCTAACGACTGCCGTATTTTTAGTAGCAGCCACGCTTGCCTGCGACCGGCTCTGCTCGGTGTCGGCCCAGTCGCGCGCGAGCGCGGCTGCTACGGTCGGGGTGCGCGGTTTAAACCTTTGGCGATTCCAGCGAATCATTCCCGGTCACGGTCGCCGATTCGGTGGCAGCCACGGCGTTGTCCTTGAGCGACTTGAGCTGATCACCCGCGCGTTCGATGTTGCCACGCAGGCCGTCCAGTTCTTCCCGGCCCTTGGCCAGCAGCGCTTTGGTCTTGCTGCGGCCGGTGAAGCCACGGGCCAGGGCAACGCCACCCAGGGCGATCTGGATCAAGCCAAAGATGCCGCCGCGGCGAACACCCTTGCCTACCAGCAGCGCGCCGCCAGCAATGGAGCCGGCGCGTTCCCAGCCGTGAACGTTGGTTTCTGCGCCGGTGGAGGTGGGCAGTGCTTCTACAGCTTCGGTGATGATGTCTTTGCTCATTCGGGCGTCTCCATGGGAAGTTGTAAGGCTCCCTAAGCTGACTCCCAAACGCGACGGCTGTTCCCTTATTTGAAGCGCGGGCCGGAACGTGTGTTGTTGCCCTTGGCGAGGCGGTCATACAGCACCACGTTCACCGTGGCGGCGAGGTTCATGCACCCCTGGGTTGGGATGTAGATCGTGTCCTCGCACCACTGGCGCAGGTCTTCATCCAGGCTGCCGTCTTCAGGCCCGAAGATGTACAGCGCCCGGTCGGGATGGGTATAGGTCGGCAACGGCCGGGCATCGTCCACCAGCTCGACGGCCACGGGCACGCAATCGAGCGGCAGGATCGACCGCAGGTCGTCCACGCCGATCAGCGGGATGTCGTAGTGCACCCGTTTGGTATCGGTCACGAAGTCCCGGGCGCGCTCGTAGCGGCGGCCGGTGTAGAACACCGAGTTCACCCCATAGCAGCCCGCGGCGCGCATTACCGAGCCCACGTTTTCGGGAGACTTGGGGTTGTGCAGCCCGATGCAACTGTATCGCTTGTTCGCCACGGCCGGCCCCTGGTTGAAAAACGCGCGATTATCCGGGGCAGGGGGCGTGAGGGCAAGGATAAGCGCGACGGGGGGCTTGTGATCCCGCTGCCAGGGGGATAGCGTTATGCCTTGCCCCAGCAACGAGAGGCCGTCGCTTGATCGCCATGACCCGATACCTTTTGCTGTTGTCCCTCACCCTCACGGCTGTTGCCCAGGCCGCCACCGAGCCGCCCGCGCCCGTGGACGCGGCGCCTCCGGTACCTGCGGTTGCGCCAGCTACACCGTCCGTTCAGGGCGGGCCAGGCGCGGCCGCTCCGCCGGCAAGCCCAAGCTCGCCGTTGCCCGAACTGCAGGTGCCTCAGCCCCCTGCGGTCAGCCCGGCGGCGGCACGCAAGCCGGGCAGCGCGGAGGAAAGCTGAGGCGCGCTCAGGACAGCCGCTGCCCGTCCGCCATGCGCAACCGTTTGGACAAGGCGATCGCCAGCGCGCGAATCAGCTTGGCGGCCACCTTCGGCGCTTCGGTCATCATCTTCTCCAGCGAGTCCTTGCCCAGGCTGAGCAGCTGGCAATCCGTGGCCGCAAGGCAGGTGGCGGAGCGCCGCTCACCGTCGAGCACCGCCATTTCGCCAAACGAACGGCCCTTGCGCAGCAGCGCGATCTCGACCTGATTGCCCTCGGCATCGGTCTTGGACACTGAGACGTTGCCGTAGTGGATGATGCACATGAAGGTGCCGGCGTCGCCCTCGCTGAAGATACGGGCGCCTTGCTCCATGGAAACAATGCTGAAATAGCCCGCGGCCACGCCGCAGTCATCGGGGTGCAATTGGCTGAACAGGCCGCAATCCATCAGCATGATGCGGATTTCATTGTTCAGTGAAGCGGCGTTGGCCATGGTGGATGTCTTCGCTATGCCTTTGAAGGTTATTTACACCAGATTCAGCACCTTGAACACAAAGCTGTATTCGAGTGCCACGTCTCGCAGGCCTTGGTATCGGCCGCTCATGCCGCCATGGCCAGCGCCCAGCTCGGTCTTGAGCAACAACAACCGATCATCGGTCTTGAGCTCCCTCAGGCGAGCCACCCATTTGGCAGCTTCCCAATAGGCGACACGGCTGTCGTTGTAGCCTGCCACCACCAGCAGATGCGGGTAGGCCTGGGGCTGCACGTTCTCGTAGGGTGCATAGGCCTTGATACGGGCGTACACCTCCGGCTCCTGGGGGTTGCCCCATTCGTCGTACTCGGTAACGGTAAGCGGCAGCTCCGGGTCCAGCATCGTGTTGAGCGTGTCGACGAAGGGCACCTCGGCGATGGCGGCGGCGAACAGCTCCGGGCGCTGGTTGAGCACTGCACCGATCAGCAGGCCGCCGGCGCTGCCGCCACTGATGACCAAGCGGTCGGACGCGGTAATGCCAGCACTGATCAGGTGCTCCGCGCAAGCGATGAAGTCGCTGAAACTGTTGTGCTTGTTGGCCTGCTTGCCGGCCTGGTACCAGGCCTCGCCCAATTCGCCGCCGCCGCGTACATGGGCGATGGCAAAAGCAACGCCGCGGTCGAGCAGGCTCAGCCGCGCGTGGGAAAACCACGGGTCCAGGCTTTCGCCATAGGCACCGTAGCCGTAAAGGTACAGCGGCGTGGGTTCGCCAATACGATCACGGCGGCGCACCAGGCTCACCGGTACCTGGGTGCCATCCGGCGCGGTGGCCCACAGCCGTTCGCTGAGGTAGTCGTCCGGGTTGAACGGGCCCAGCACCGGCGTTTGCTTCAACACCACCTGCTCACCGCTGGCCAGGCTGAGCTGGCGTACCTGGCCCGGGCGGTTCAATGCCTCGTAGCGCAGGCGCATGTGCTCGCCAGCAAACTCCAGGGTGTCTTGCACGTAAAGGCTGTAGGCCGCGTCGGGGAGTTGTACCCGGTACGCCTCTGCGCCAGCGGGGTGTACCTGCACGATCGGCAGTCCCGCCTCGCGCAGGCTGAGCACATAAGCCTGATGATTGAGGCTGAAGCCATCGAGCATTACCTGGGGGTTATGAGGCACCAGTGATCGCCAATCGGCTTCCCGTGGCGCGGTATTGCCTTCCGGGCACTGGTACAACGCGAAGTTCAGGCCGTCACGGTTGGTGCGGATGAACCATGCCCAGGCGCCGTTCAACTGGCCGTGGTCGACGTCGTAATCATGCCCTTCGCGCCGCTCGGCCACACAGGCGAACGCGCCTTGCGGATGCTCGGCATCCAATACCCATGCCTCGGCGGTGGTCTTGCTGTTCACGTGCAGCACCAGTTGCCGCTCGGAGCTGGTGCGGTAGCAATGCAGGAAGAAACGGCCGTCGGTTTCCTCGAATACCAGCGTGGCCCCCTGGGTGCCGAGGCGGTGGCGATACAGCCGGTACGGGCGGTGGGTGTCGTCATGCACGGAGAAAAACAGTGTCGCGCTGTCGTTCGCCCAGGTCATGCTGCCCGAGCACTCTTCGAACGGCAGGCTTTGGACCTCACCGCTGGCCAGGTCCTTGACGAACAGTTCGTAGGTCTCGTCGCCCTGGGTGTCCAGGCTGTACGCCAGCCGCTGGTGATCCGGGCTTACGCTGAACGCGCCCAGCGACAGGAAGCCGCCATTGGCCAGCTCGTTGGGGTCCAACAGCAGTTGCTCTTGAGCGGGGTCTACGTTGAGCGAGCCGTCGGCCGGGCGCGGTGCGCGATAGTGCCGGGCGTATTCGTCGCCCGCCGTTGTGCGGGAATAGTACAACCATGGCCCCCAGGGGGAGGGCAGGCTGAGGTCGGTTTCCAGGATGCGGCTGCGGATTTCCTCGAACAGCGCCTCGCGCACGTCGGCCTGATCGGCCAGTTGGGTGTCGAGCCAGGCGTTTTCGGCCCGCAGGTGTTCCAGCACTTCATCGCTGCCGCGGGCCTGCAGCCAGGCGTAAGGATCGCTGCCGTCAGCCTTGCGGGCGATAGGTGGCGTGGGCTGTGACATGCGCAAGTCCTCGATTCGATGGCGCGGCGGAGCCACGCTGGCCGGCGGCACTGCGCCCCCGGCCAAAAGCCGTTATCATAAGCGCCACTTTGCCGCCTTGCCACGAGCACCATGACCGAGAACGACTATTACATTGCCTGGGGTATCTATGCCTTCGCGGCCCTTGGCTGCCTGCTGGTGTGGTTTCGCCTTACCCGCTGGCTGTGGCGCTGGTTGCGCGAGCCGCTGCGGGTGGTTGGCGCCGCGCTGCTGTTCACGCCTACGGTAGTGGACCCGGCGCGTGAGCAGTTCGCTCCGGCGATTGCCATCACTGCCCTGGACCTGCTGTTCAAGGTCGCCGGCAACGCCTGGCGCGCGGTATCGGACCTGGCCATGTACAGCGTGATCGCGCTGGCGGTGTATGCGGTGTTTGCGTTCATTCGCTGGCCCATCGAGCGCGGCGCGCGCGCGCGTCAGGCCGAGCGGGACGCCGAAACGCAGCGCCAGGCCAGGCTGGCCGAGGCCGAAGCGAGCGAGCCTTTCGCACCCGAGCGCCCGAACCTTGCGGCAGGCCGGTACGATGCCGAACCCCGCCCGGCCAATCCCGCGCCGCGTCGCCCTCCCGAGGGTGGCTCCATGCGCGTCGAGCCACGGCTTTAGCACTGTCATTCCCAGGAGCCTGTCATGTGTGAACTGCTCGGCATGAGCGCCAATGTTCCCACGGACATTGTGTTCAGCTTTACCGGTTTGATGCAGCGGGGCGGCCGCACCGGGCCCCACCGCGATGGCTGGGGCATCGCCTTTTATGAAGGGCGTGGCCTGCGGCTGTTCCAGGACCCGGCCCCCAGCTGCGAGTCCCGCGTGGCGGAGCTGGTGCGGCAATACCCGATCAAGAGCGAAGTGGTGATCGGCCATGTGCGCCAAGCCAATGTAGGCAAGGTGTGCCTGTCCAATACCCACCCCTTTGTGCGTGAACTGTGGGGGCGTAACTGGTGCTTTGCCCATAACGGCCAGCTGGCGAACTTTGCGCCAGCGCCTGGCTTTTACCGCCCGATCGGCGATACCGACAGCGAAGCCGCGTTCTGCGACCTGCTCAACCGCGTCCGTACCGCGTTCCCCGACCCCGTGCGCGAAGAGTTGCTGGTGCCGATCCTGGTCGAAGCCTGCGCGGGTTATCGCCGGCTGGGCGTGTTCAACGGCCTGCTGAGCGATGGCGACTGGCTGTTCACCTTCTGCTCCACCAAGCTGGTGCACATCACCCGGCGGGCACCTTTCGGCCCGGCCCGGCTCAAAGACGTGGACGTGATCGTGGACTTCAAGGCAGAAACCACGCCAAACGACGAGGTCACGGTGATTGCCACCGAACCGCTCACGGAAGACGAAACCTGGCACCGGCACGAGCCCGGCCGCTGGTGCCTATGGCGCGGAGGCGAATGCATCGCCGAAGGCCACATCGAATAAGGACGCCCCATGCTGCGTAGCTATCTTCGCCTGATACTGTTCGCTGTCGGCTTGCTGGTAGGGGTTCAGGTGCCGGGGGTGATCAACGATTACACCCAACGGGTGCAAGCGCACTTGATCGAGGCGCAGAGGGCGCTGCAGGGCTTCAATGAGACCGCGCAGAAGTTCTTCAATGGCGACCTTCAGGCGCTGGTGCAGCACTACCAGAACAGCGACGACCCGGTGTTCCGCAGCGACGCCCAGAGCGTGGCGGGGCTGGTGTCCCGTGAGCAGGCGCTGGAGCACGAATGGCAAGCCCTGCAAGGGCGCTGGTATGAACGCGCCTGGCATGTGGCTACTGCCGCTGACAAGCAGATCCGCGAAGAAACCCTCAACAGCTACGACTACCGCGTGCCATTGTCACCGGATGCCATCGCCTGGGGCATTGCCGTAGCCCTGCTGCTGGCTGCGGCCATCGAGTGGTTGCTGATCGGGGTGGGCTATACCTTTGGCATCCGGCCAAGGAAGCCTATTCCGGAGAGTTGGCGGTAGAAAATCCGCCGGTTGGGCCAAATGTTCCCGGGCTTCGCCCAGTCCTACAGATTTGTAGGACCGGCGGGGCCGGCCATCCGGTGAAACCCGGGAATGGACTCACTATTTGGCCAGGTAGCGCATCCCTTCTTCCAGCCCTGCCAGGGTGAGCGGGTACATCTTGTCGTCCACCAGCTCGCGCACCAGGGTGGTGGACGCGGTGTAGTGCCAGGTTTCCTTCGGGTACGGATTGATCCAGATCAGCTTGCGGAATTTGTCCCGAAAGCGCTGCATCCACGCCGCGCCGGCCTCTTCGTTCCAATGCTCCACGCTGCCACCGGGGTGAGTGATTTCGTACGGGGCCATGGCGGCATCGCCCACGAAGATCACTTTGTAGTCCGCGCCGTATTTGTGCAGCAGGTCGTGGGTGGCGGTGCGCTCGGAGGTACGGCGCAGGTTGTTCTTCCACACTGATTCGTACACGAAGTTATGGAAGTAGTAATACTCCAGGTGCTTGAACTCGGTCTTGCAGGCCGAAAACAACTCTTCGCAGGTCTTCACATGGGCGTCCATCGAGCCGCCAATGTCGAACAACAACAGCAGCTTGATGCTATTGCGACGCTCCGGGCGTAGCTGGATGTTCAGCAGGCCCGCATCACGGGCGGTATGGTCGATGGTGCCGTCGATGTCCAGCTCTTCCGCCGCGCCTTGCCGGGCAAACTTGCGCAACCGGCGAAGCGCCAGCTTGATGTTGCGGGTGCCCAGCTCTACCTGATCGTCCAGGTTCCTGTACTCGCGCTGGTCCCATACCTTTACGGCCTTGCCCTGGCGCTTGCCAGCGTCGCCCACGCGGATGCCTTCGGGGTTGAAGCCGCCAGAACCGAACGGGCTGGTGCCGCCCGTGCCAATCCACTTGTTGCCCCCGGCGTGCCGAGCCTTCTGTTCGGCGAGCCGCTCCTTGAACGCATCGATCAGCTTGTCCAGCCCGCCCAGGGTCTGGATCTGCGCGCGCTCCTCGGGGCTGAGCGAACGCTCGAACTCCTTGCGCAGCCATTCTTCCGGGATCAGCGCTTCCAGGTGCTCGCCCAGGTTGTCCAGCCCGTTGAAGTAGGCGGAAAAAGCCCGGTCGAATTTGTCGAAGTGGCGTTCGTCCTTCACCAGGATGGCGCGGGACAAGTAATAGAATTCGTCCATGTCGGCGAACACCACGTGGCGCTTCAAGGCCTCGAGCAGGTCCAGCCATTCGCGCAGGGACACTGGCACTCGCGCCGCGCGCATTTCATTGAACAGGTTAAGCAGCATGGCGTTGGCCTCCGCGGCGGTTCAGCGGTTGCCGCGACGGCTCATGAATGCCAGGCGCTCGAGCAGCTGCACGTCCTGTTCATTCTTTACCAGCGCGCCGGCCAGCGGCGGAATCGCCTTGGTGGGGTCGCGCTCACGCAGCACTGCCTCGCCAATGTTGTCGGCCATCAGCAACTTGAGCCAGTCCACCAGCTCACTGGTGGAAGGCTTTTTCTTGAGGCCCGGCACCTTGCGCACGTCGAAGAACACATCCAGCGCTTCGCCTACCAGGCTTTCCTTGATGCCGGGGAAGTGCACGTCCACGATTTTCTGCAGGGTGTCGCGGTCGGGGAAGGCGATGTAGTGGAAGAAGCAGCGGCGCAGGAAGGCGTCCGGCAGTTCCTTTTCGTTGTTGGAAGTAATGATGATGATCGGGCGGTGGCGCGCGCGGATGGTCTCGTCCGTCTCGTAAACGTAGAACTCCATCTTGTCGAGTTCTTGCAGCAGGTCGTTGGGGAATTCGATGTCTGCCTTGTCGATCTCGTCGATCAGCAGAATCACCCGCTCCTCGGCCTCGAAGGCTTCCCACAGCTTGCCTTTCTTGAGGTAGTTGCGAACGTCATGCACCTTGTCTACGCCCAGCTGGGAATCGCGCAGCCGGCTTACCGCGTCGTACTCGTACAAGCCCTGATGAGCCTTGGTAGTGGACTTGATATGCCAGGTAATCAGCCGGGCGCCGAAAGCCTGGGCGAGCTGCTCGGCCAGCATGGTCTTGCCGGTACCGGGCTCACCCTTTACCAGCAGCGGGCGCTCCAGAGTGATGGCCGCGTTGACCGCCAGCTTGAGGTCGGATGTGGCGACGTAGGCCTGGGTCCCTTCGAATTTCATGCGGCGATCCTCTTGTTTTGGTTGCAGGGATCATAACCCGTGCCCGGGGGGAATTCATCGCCCCGGGGTTTAGTCCTTCGTCGGCGGCGCTTGCTCGTAACGGGCACTGAAGGCCTGAACGAAGCCATTGCGCAGGATTTCCCAGAAGGCCTGCAGCGGGCTGATGTCCTGGCGATGCACGTTGCCGCTCAGCTCTACACGGGTCGCGAACTGGTTTTTGCGCTGGTTTTTCAGCACAGTTTCAGTGCCGCCCACCAAGGCTTCCCATACAGAGCGGAAGAAGCCCTTGTCCTTGTTCTCCACATCCTGCTGCCAGTTGAACACGTCCACGTCTCGCAGCAATGGCTTGATGTAGCCGCTCAACCGGGCCTTGTCGGCCTTGGCCTCGATCACTACGTCACCGTGGCCGGCGTTGAAGTCGAATTTGCCGTAGGCAGAGGCGAAATCGTTCACGCGCTTGAGCTCGATATCCGTCACGCGCAGGCGGAACTCGAAGTCCTCGAAGTTGCTGAAGGGGTCGAAGGTGGCCGTGGCATTCACCGGGGCCTGGCCGAACAGCACGGCCTTGCCGTCGAAACGGGCGTCGCGTTTGCCTTGGGCGTCTTCCACGTTGGTGAGGTTGTAGAGGCTAGCGTTGATCTGGGTGGCTTCAAGCTTCACCGGTGGCTTGGAAGTGAAGTTGTTGAAGCTGACTTTGCCGTCATCCACGCGAATTTCGTTCAGGGTGATCGGCAGGAGTTTTTCCAGCTGCGCACGCCAGTCGGTGCCCGCACCGGTCTGGGACGCCTGTTTGTTTTCGCCACCATCGACGAAGTTCAGCGCAGGGCGCAGGAAGGCGATCCGGGCTACCACGGCGTGGTCGTACCACAGCGAATGCCAGCTCACCGCGATGTCTGTACGCGGCAGTTCGAGCAGCGGTACCGGCACCTTGCCGTCCACCTTGGTGACTTTCAGCCCATTGACCACATAAGCGCCGCGCCACAGCGCGATGTCCACGTCGTCCACGTGGCCGCTGTAGGCGCCCATGTCGCGAAGCTTGTCATTGAGGTAGTCGCGCACAATAAAGGGCAGGGCGATGTGCAGCGCGATCAGCAGCACAACCAACGTAACGATAGCCACGAGCGGCCAGCGGTAGCGACGTTTCATCGAAGCGGGCTCCTTCAAACATGGTCAGTGGACTGTTTTGTGCGCAAGACGTTCGACCCGCCGCCCACTGGACGCTGCGCACCTGCAGGCTTACCCTCTGGCGACTTCCGGCCGATTCACACAAGGACAACCCCATGAGCCGCATTTTCGCCGACAACGCCCACTCCATTGGCAATACGCCGTTGGTGCAGATCAACCGCATCGCGCCGCGGGGGGTAACGATCCTGGCGAAAATCGAGGGGCGTAACCCGGGGTATTCGGTCAAATGCCGCATTGGCGCCAACATGATCTGGGACGCCGAGGCCTCCGGCCGCCTCAAGCCGGGCATGACCATCGTGGAGCCCACCTCCGGCAACACCGGTATCGGCTTGGCGTTTGTGGCGGCGGCGCGCGGCTACAAGCTGATGCTGACCATGCCGGCGTCCATGAGCCTGGAGCGGCGCAAGGTGCTCAAGGCACTGGGCGCCGAACTGGTGCTCACCGAGCCGGCCAAGGGCATGAAGGGCGCGATCGAGAAAGCCACGGAAATTGTAACGGCAGACCCAGCCACCTACTTCATGCCGCAGCAGTTTGAAAACCCGGCCAACCCGGCCATCCATGAGAAAACCACTGGGCCGGAAATCTGGAATGACACCGACGGGGCGGTCGACGTGCTGGTGGCGGGCGTGGGCACCGGCGGCACTATCACTGGTGTGTCCCGTTACATCAAGCAGGTGCAAGGCAAGCAGATCCTGTCCGTGGCGGTCGAGCCGATCGGTTCGCCGGTGATCACCCAGGCGCTGGCCGGCGAGGAGATCAAGCCGTCCCCGCATAAAATCCAGGGCATCGGCGCAGGCTTTGTACCGAAAAACCTCGACCTGAGCCTGGTGGACCGGGTAGAGCAGGTGAGCGATGACGAATCCAAAGCCATGGCGCTGCGGCTGATGCGTGAGGAGGGCATTTTGTGCGGTATTTCCTGTGGCGCGGCAATGGCCGCAGCGGTGCGCCTGGCCGAGAAGCCGGAGATGCAAGGCAAGACACTGGTGGTGATCCTGCCGGATTCGGGCGAGCGCTACCTGTCGAGCATGCTGTTCAGCGACCTGTTCACCGAGCAGGAAAACCAGGCTTGAACATGACATCCGTCATACCCACCCGCCGCTGACCTGTGCGCGGCGGGGCTTCGGGTTTATCATGGCGGTCTGCCAAAACCCAGGAGCGCTGCATGACCCTCTCGTTCACCGCCAAGGCCCTTGTGCTGCTGATGTTCATCGGCAGCACGCTCTATGTGCACTTGCGCGGCAAGGCGCGGCTGCCGGTGCTGCGCCAGTTCGTCAACCACTCGGCATTGTTTGCGCCCTATAACGCGCTGATGTACCTGTTTTCCAGCGTGCCGTCCCGGCCCTATCTGGACCGTAGCCGCTTTCCGGAACTCGATGTACTGAAGGACAACTGGGGCGTGATTCGCGAGGAGGCGATGCGCCTGTTCGACGAGGGCTACATCCGTGCCGCCGAGAAGAACAACGACGCGGGCTTCGGGTCGTTCTTCAAGAAAGGCTGGAAGCGCTTCTACCTGAAGTGGTACGACAAGCCGCTGCCGTCGGCGATGGCGCTGTGCCCACGCACAGTCGAGCTGGTGAGCGGGATTCCTAACGTGAAAGGCGCCATGTTTGCGTTGCTGCCTGGTGGTAGCCATCTCAACCCGCACCGCGACCCCTTCGCGGGCTCCCTGCGGTATCACCTGGGGCTGGCCACGCCCAACTCGGATGCCTGCCGCATTTACGTGGATGGCCAACCCTATGCCTGGCGCGACGGCCAGGATGTGATGTTCGATGAAACCTACGTGCACTGGGTGAAGAACGAAACCGATGAAACCCGAGTGATCCTGTTCTGCGACATCGAGCGGCCATTGTCCAACCGCCTGATGACGCGGATCAACCGCAGCGTCAGCGACTTCCTGGGCCGTGCCACCGCGCCGCAGAACCTCGACGACGAGCGTGTAGGCGGTATCAACCAGGCCTACGCCTGGAGCAAACGCTTCAGTGACCGCACCAGCTCGGGCGTGAAGCAGTTCAAACGGCGCCATCCCAAGGCCTATCGGGTATTGCGCCCTGTGCTGGCGGTCGTGGTGCTGACCGCGCTGGGCTACTGGCTGTTCGGCTAAGCCTTTCCTTGCCATTCGCGGCGCCGATGCCGCGGATGCGGCCTGAATATGGGACACCTGTCACAAATCCACACCCCGATGGCACTTTGGTGAAACGGAGCGGCACTTTTGACGAAGCGGGGTGCCTCACATCGGGGTAAGCTTGCAGGGCTCGATGGTTGGATCCATCCTTCGCGCTTACCCTAGAGGGAGCGGTGCTTGCGATGGATTCCTCGCATTTCGGGAATTTCTTCAGGATGTCTGTTTTATGACGTTTTGCCTGGTAAGAACGGCGCGTATCAGCGACTGCGCGGCGCTGCGTGCCGTTCATGCAAACCCTGCACACGGTGTATCCGTGCCTGCCGGCAACGACCCGGACCTGTGCGGGCTGTTGGCCACAACGCTTGGCCGCTACCCCTTCCTGGTAGCGGAATGCAACGATGAAATTGTCGGCTTTGCCTACGCCCGTGCTCACAAGGCGCCCTTGGCGTTGCGCTGGTCCGTGGACGTTACCGTGTACATGACGCCCCGCGGTCGGGAGCTGGGCATGCTGCGGTCGCTGTACCGGTCGTTGCTCGAACATTTGCAGGAGCAAGGTTACCTGGCGGTGTATGCCGGCGTGGCGATTACCGACACGGAAACCATCGCCCTCCACGAAGCGCTGGGCTTTGTGCACATCGGCATGGGCCAGGCGCTGGACCTGCGCGGCGACGCCGAGTATTGGTGCCTTACGCTGGGCGGTAGCGCAGGGTGCGGTGGTGCGGGGTATGGCCTTCCTCAAGCGCCGTCACGGTTGTTTGCAAGCTGATACCGGGGCACCTTGGTTGCCTTGGTCGCGCGCAAGCGCGGCTGCTACGGGCAATCGAAGTACCTGCGATTGCGGCTACGCTTGCAGGTCCACCACCGCCTGGGCAACGTCCGCCAGCCGCTGGCCGCGTTCCATGGCTGCTTGGCGCAGGCGCGCATAAGCGTCGCTTTCGCTCAGGCGGTACTCGTCCATCAGGCGCTTTTTCGCACGCTCGATGATCTTGCGTTCGGTGAGTGCACGGCGGGCCTGTTCAAGCTCATCGGTGGTGCTTACCAGCCGCTGGGTTTGCGCATGCAGCAGGTCCAGTACCGAGCGCCCCAGTTGCGGGCCCAGCCCATCCTGCGGCGGGGCGTCGAGCCCGCTGGCATATACGCTGAACAGTCGAGCCTGCTCGCTCTGCCCCGTGCTTTCCAGGCTGGCCAGCCGACGCAGCAGCAGGCGGTGATTGTGAAGGTCGGCGCGTGCCAGTTGGATGCTCTGCCGGCACCCGTCCTGCAGGGCACGGGTAAGGTGGTTTTCCACATCCTTGAGCGCGTCGATACGCCGTGTGGCGATGTCGAACCATACCCGGGACAGGGCCGGGTCCACGCACGCGCCGGCATGGGTACGCAGCGCCATGGCGCGCATGCGCTGTAACTGCATCAGGGTTTCACTGCTGAGTTGAGCCTGCCAGAGCGTAAGGGCGCCCGCCTCGGCGAACTCGCAAAACACCTCGAAACACCGGTCCTGGGCCTGGCCCAGATGTTCCAGCCGCTGGCGCAAAGCTTCGTCGAAATAGCCGATAGCGAAGCCATTGACGCCAATGGCCCGCTCCTGCCCGGCCAGTTCCTTGCCCTGCATGAAATTGAACAGCGCCACCAACAGCCGGGTGATGGCCGGGTCGATCGCCGTGTCCGCGGCTTCGAATACTACCGCCAGCAAGCCGCCGATCAACCGGGTAAGCGCGCTGGTGGCTTCTACCGCGGTAATTCGCCGCTCACGTACGCGGCGCCGCAAACCAGGCAGCTCCTCAAAGCCGTGCAATACATAGGCGATGCGGTTGAACAGCCGCGCCCTGTCGGTAGAGGCCGCTGCGTCGAGGTCCATGCCTTCGAAACAGGCGCGCACCTGTTCTTCGATGGCCTGGGATTCTTCCGCCAGCCGTTGCAGCTCGTCGAGATGATCCTCGAGCGCGCTGCCCAGGTGGAGATTCGACCAGCCGCGCTCTCGCTGAATCGCATGCACCAGTTGGCTGAGCGCTGATACCAGATCGCACGTAAAGGCCAGGCTCTCCAGCCCTTCGAGTTCGATCCGGCGAGCCGCCAACATGAAGCGCAGGGCGGGGGGCATGTAGTGATCTGACATGAGCGTTCAGGTATCAAGGGGTCCCGTCTGATTAGAGCACGATAGCCCAGGCGTCGCCCATGCGATGGAGGCATTTGGCTACTGTTTTTTCAGGCAACGCAGTGCTGAAAAGCGTGCCCGTAGTTTTTCCAGTTGCTCGGTGAGCTGCTGGCGCTGCCCGGCGTCGGTCAACGCCAGCACCGCCTGGGTCAGGGCCCGGGCCGCCGCCTGGCTGTTGCCGCGGTCTACCCGGTAGGCTTCACTCCACAGCGCCTCGCGCCGTTGCAGCAACTGAGTGATACGCGACTCGAAACCTGGCTCCGCCCGGTGCTCGAGTGCCGTGAGCAAGGCCTGCTGCCAGTGTTCGCGATTCTCCAGCGCTACCGCGTTGTGATTACCAAGCTGGGCAGACCAGCGGCTGATCGCTGCGTCCTGCTCTGCGCTGACTCGGCCGAGCCAGGGCTTGAGCCGGTCGTGCATCTTTTCGGCTCGGGTTTCTATCTGTTGCGCCAGTGGCGGGGCAACCTGTTCCCGGCGGCGCTTGGCAATGTCCTTGGCGAAGGCTTCACGCAATGCACTGACCTGTTCGTCGGTGAGGTTGCGCAGCAATGTCACGGCCGAAGGCGTGATCTGCCGGGCAATGGCGTTGGTTGCCTCTTCGGCGTCCCGCGTGAGCGCCTGCAAGGTGTCGTCGCTTACGTTTTGCGCGGCTACCAGTGATTGAAGGCGATCCAGCCATGGCAGATACCCGGGAAGCTGCGTTTGGCAGTGCCAGCGCAAGTGCTCTGCCAACTGATCCTCGAACCACGCCTTCTGCTCCCGGTTCATGTCCAGGTAGTCGTCGAGGCTCCAGGGTATCAAGGTATCGAGGTTGCGATACGCCAGGTCCATGCGGGTACACGCGGCGAGGGCCAACACCGCCAGCAGACACACCGCCAACCATCCTCGATGAACCGCACAACCCCTCATCGTTCCCCCGTACCCGCTACTGCTGCCTGCGCTAACGGTAGAACGCCGGTGGGCGTGACGCAAACCGCTGGCGTTAGAAGAACGCCCGCTGCGCCTTGAGGGTGACCATGCTGTCGCAGGCCGGGTTGTGCCCTGAGTAAGCCACACACTCGCCGCCCCGCAGGTCGGAACTGCTGTAGATGAGGTTGAGGTCTACGCCCATCAGCGGCCGGGATACCTGCATGGACCAGTCACTGAAGCCTTCGACCAGTTCCCCATCACCCAGTGCGTAGGGCGAGCTGAGGCTGTAGCGGCTGACTTTTACAGAAACATCAAGGTTGAACAGCGGCAACTGGCCAAAATCCGCGAACAGCGTGCCGGAGCGGCTGTCGACCGCCTCGCTGAAGGCCGCGCCGAAACGGCTTTCGAACACCCGCATGCCGGCATACAACTGATGGCTGTTGCCGTCGGCCACATCGGGCCGGGTATAACTGATCACGCCCAGCTCATAGCCGAAATCCGGCACCAGGCGGCGCTTGTACCCCAGGTAGCTGTCCAGCTCGAAGTTGCTGTCTGGGGTGAGCCCGACGCTGGGTGACCACTGGCCGAAATACCAGCCGCTGTCATGGGTAACGTCGATACCGCCATGGAAAGAGCCGATGGTGCCAGGCGCTACCAGCCCCTGGGCCATGCTGCGCGTTGGCGTGGTGCCCAGTTTCAGGTCGAAGTCGCCCAGTTCGCGCTGCAGGGTTTGGGCGTGAAGGTGAGGTGCGGCCAGAAGGCCTGCGGTCAGCATCAGGCTGGGTTTGAGCATGCGTCTCTCCCTGGCGCAAAGCGCGGAGGCTGCTGCGTGGTGCTCGCAACGGTATCGGGTTAAGGCAGATGCCCGGTTTAGACGGGTCAGAGGATACCTTCGATCATCATTCGAGGGGCCATCATAGGGCGCCATTCGTCGATTTGGCCGGATCGGGCGGTTTGCCCGGACCGCCCTTGGGCCCGATCGAACTGGCGGGGCCGGCCATCCGGTGCAGCCGCAGGCAAAACCCGGGAAGGGTCGCGCCGGGGTGAGTTACACTAACGGCTTGTCAACATAGGTGTCGGTCATGGCTTTGGTGGGTCGCTACAACAGCTTGCAAGTGGTCAAGCATACGGATTTCGGGCTGTACCTGGACGGCGGCGCCGATGGGGAGATTCTTCTGCCCAACCGCTACGTGCCCAAGGATATCCCGCACGAGGTCGAGGACTGGCTGAACGTGTTCGTGTACCTGGACAGCGAAGACAAGCTGCTGGCAACTACCGAGAAGCCCAAGGTGCAGGTTGGCGAGTTTGCCAGCCTCAAGGTCAAGGAAATCAATTCCATCGGGATTTTCCTGGACTGGGGTCTCCCCAAAGACCTGTTGCTGCCGTTCTCCGAAGAAAAACGCCAGGTGCGTGCCGGGGAATACTGCGTGGTGCATGTGTTTCTGGACCGCCGTACGCGCCGCATCACGGCCAGCGCCAAGGTAGACCGCTACCTCGATAAAACCCCGGCCACGTACAAGGTCGGCCAGCCCGTGCAGGTGCTGGTCGCCGCCCAGACCGACCTGGGGTTCAACGCGATCATCGAGAACGCCCACTGGGGCCTGATCCACAAGAACGAGGTGTTCAAGTTCCTGCGTAGCGGCATGCGCGAAACCGCCTACATCAAGGCGGTACGTGAGGACGGCAAGATTGCCCTGAGCCTGCAGCCCATAGGCGAGCAGGCGGTTACAGGCCTGCAGGAGCAGATCGTGGAGGCCTTGCGCAAGGCGGGGGGCAGCTTGCCTTTGAGCGACCGCAGCGAACCCGAAGTGATCGCGCAGCAGTTCGGCGTGAGCAAGGGCAACTTCAAGAAGGCCATCGGCGCGCTGTACAAGGCCGGGAAAATTGTCATCCGCCCGGATAGCATTTCGTTAGCGCCGTGACCCTTCGTCGGCGCCCGCCAACTTGCCAAAAAAATGTTGAAACTCATGAGCGGAGCGGTTTGTCCATCTTTATGCCGATTGAATTCATTTCAATCCACACCGAGGAGTAATACTCATGAGCGGTACTGGCGACAAGATCAAAGGCAAGGCTAACGAACTCGCGGGCAAAGCCCAGCAAGCGGTAGGCGATGCCACCAACAGCCCTGAAACCAAGGCCAAAGGCGCTGCGCGCGAAATCAAGGGTGAAGCCCAGCAAACCAAGGGCGACATCAAGGAAACAGTGACCAAGGGCACTCGATCCTGAACCTGAGTAAAACTTCGTAATACTACAGCGGTCATCTCAGGATGGCCGCTGTGCTATCAGGCATGGCGAAATCACAGGGGCTGGCTTAGCCAGGCCAAGGGGATAGTCAAAAGGAGCCCGCCAGATGATTTTTCCAGATATGAAGCAGCTGCCGCTGACCAAGGTATTGGTCCGCACCGTTCAAGAGTTCTCCAACGACGAAATGTCCACCTACGCCTCCGCACTGGCGTATCAGATGCTGTTCTCTTTATTCCCGTTCCTGTTGTTCCTGATCGCGATGATCGGTTTCTTACATCTTCCCGATTTCTTCTCATGGCTGCGTGAGCAGGCGACCATGGTGCTGCCTCACCAGGCACTGGATTCCGTAAACCCGGTGATCGACCAACTGCAGCAGTCCAAGGGCGGCCTGTTGTCGTTCGGTATCATCGCCGCGCTGTGGACGGCTTCCGCGGCGGTGCGTTCACTAATGAGCGCAATGAACGCAGCCTACGATGTGGCGGAAGGGCGCCCAGCCTGGAAGCGCCTGCCGCTTTCGGTGCTGTACACCATAGGGCTGGCCGGCATGATGCTGTGCGCGGCTGCCTTGATGGTGCTGGGGCCGCAAGTGATGAACTGGATTGCCGGGCAGATCGGCCTCGAAAGCATCACGGTGACCATCTGGACCATTGCCCGTTGGCCGGTTGTGGTGGTGTTGCTGATGCTGGCCGTGGCATTGATCTACTACCTGATGCCAGACGTGGATCAACGCTTCCGCTTCCTCACGCCCGGCGCCGTGCTAGCTGTGGTGGTGTGGATTCTTGCATCGGTCGGGTTCGCCTATTACGTACAGAACTTCGCTGACTACAACGCCATGTACGGCAGCATTGGCGCGATCATCATCCTGCTGCTGTACTTCTACATCTCGTCGGCCGTTCTGCTGCTGGGGGCGGAAATGAACGCGGTAATCGAGCATATGTCCGCCGAGGGCAAGGACAAGGGCGAGAAAGCCCCTGGCGAGCCGTCGGAAGGGAATGAAGACGAGCGCGCGGGCCTGGGCGGCGCCAAGACCTGAGGCAGGGCGGGGAGGTCCTATGATTCGCGATATCCTGAAGATGGGCGATGAACGATTGTTGCGGGTTGCACCTCCTGTTCCCGAAGCGCTGTTTGGTAGCCATGAGCTGGACGAGCTCATAGCCGACATGTTCGCGACCATGGGCGAGGCCGGCGGCGTAGGGCTGGCCGCCCCGCAAATCGGCGTGGACCTGCAGGTGGTGGTGTTCGGCTTTGAAAGCAATGCACGGTACCCCGGCGCGGCGGCCGTGGAACGGACGGTACTGATCAACCCGTTGATCACGCCGCTGAGCCCGGAGCTGGAGGAGGGCTGGGAAGGTTGCCTGTCCATACCTGGCCTGCGCGGTATGGTTGCCCGCTACAAGCACATCCGCTACGAAGGCGTGGACCCTCGGGGCAAGGCTATACAGCGGGTAGCCCATGATTTTCACGCCCGGGTAGTGCAGCACGAGGTCGACCACCTGATCGGCCGGCTGTACCCCTCGCGCATCACCGACTTCGGCCGCTTCGGCTATACCAGCGTGCTGTTCCCGGAACTGGAACGCTGAACCTTATAGTCACTCGTGTCAGGATGAACCCTGTAGGAGCAAGCGAAGCCGAAGGCGTAGCTCGCGAATAAGGGCTCATCGGTTCACCTTCCGAAAGGTGAGGTTCAATCTCCGGTCGCCAGTAAGCGGGTGTTCCCCGGCCTTCACCGGCGCTACTCCGTGGAAGCGCAGCCGATCTTCGCCGCCCCACACCACCACGTCACCATGCTGCAGGCCGTACCGTTCCACGGGATCGCTGCGCTGGGCGCCGCCGAACAGGAACACAGCCGGCAACCCCAACGACACCGAAACAATAGGCGCGGCGAGGTCCTGCTCGTCCTTGTCCTGATGTAGCGACAAGCGAGCGCCAGGGGCGTAGCTGTTCATCAGGCAGGCATCCGGATCGAACGCGGCATAGCCTGCCGCCTCGGCGGCATCATGCGCCAGCTTCACGAATACTTCAGGCATGGGTGGCCAGGGCTTGCCGGAAAGCGGATCGAGCGGGCCATAGCGGTAGCCCTTCAGGTCGCTGTTCCAACCGAGGCGGCCACAGTTGGTCATCGCCACCGACATGGTGAAGCCACCCGGCGTTACCAGGTGGCGAGGCGGGCTTAGCGCTTCAATGGCCTGCACGGCCTCGACCAGCGCCTCGGCCCGCGCCAGGGCGAAGCCCTCCAGCAGCCACGCACCAGGCCCCAACTGGCGGCGTTCGCCAACGGAGCGGGGCAGGTCGCCGAACAGGTCGAGGGTGAACATGGTTCAGTCCACGCCCACGAACCCGCCGGTCTGGTGCCGCCACAGGCGCGAATACAAGCCCTTGTGCGTCAGCAGTTCGCTGTGGCTGCCCACTTCCACCACACGGCCTTTGTCCATCACCACCAGCCGGTCCATCTGGGCGATGGTGGACAAGCGGTGAGCGATGGCGATCACGGTCTTGCCTTCCATCAAGGTTTCCAGGCTCTCCTGAATGGCCGCTTCCACTTCGGAGTCCAGCGCCGAGGTGGCTTCGTCCATGATCAGGATCGGCGCGTTTTTCAGCAGTACCCGGGCAATGGCGATCCGCTGCCGCTGGCCACCGGATAGCTTCACGCCGCGTTCGCCCACATGGGCGTCCAGGCCGATTCGGCCCTGAGTGTCGGTGAGGTGCGCCAGGAATTCATCCGCCTTGGCCTTGCGCAAGGCCTCCCACAGCTCTTCGTCGGTGGCGTCCGGGCGCCCATACAAGAGGTTGTCACGGATCGAACGGTGGAGCAGGGCGGTGTCCTGGGTAATCAGGCCGATCTGTTCGCGCAGGCTTTCCTGGCGTACATGGGCGATGTCCTGGCCGTCGATGAGGATGCGCCCGCTCTCGAGGTCGTAGAGCCGCAGCAGCAGGTTCACCACCGTGGATTTACCGGCCCCGGAAGGGCCGATCAGGCCGATGTTCTCGCCCGGCGCGATTTCCAGGTCCAGCCCGCTGATCACCCGGCCAACCTTGCCATAGTGGAATTCTGCGGCTTCGAAACGGATGCCGCCGCGCTCCACCTTGAGGTCCTTGGCGTCGGGCATGTCCGTCACGCTCAAGGGTTGGGCGATGGTTTGCAGGCCGTCCTGGACCATGCCGATGTTCTCGAAGATGCCGTTGACCACCCACATGATCCAGCCAGACATATTGACGATTCGAATCACCAGGCCAGTCGCCAGGGCGATAGCACCCACAGTGAGCAAGCCCTGGGTCCACAGCCACAGTGCCAGGCCGGTGGTGCCCACGATCAGCAAGCCGTTGAGCGTGGTGATAACCACGTCCATGCTGGTGATCACCCGGCTGGCCAGTTGCGTCTTCTCGGTCTGCTCGGTAATGGCTTCGCGGGCGTATTCCTGTTCGAGGTTGGTGTGGGCGAACAGCTTGAGCGTGGTGATGTTGGTGTAACCATCCACGATCCGGCCCATCAGCTTGGAGCGGGCATCGGAGGACACCACCGAGCGCTCTTTCACCCGCGGCACGAAGTACCAGAGGGAAACCACGTAGGCGAGGATCCACAGGATCAACGGGATCATCAGGCGCCAGTCGCTTTCAGCGAACAGCACCAGCGAACTCACGGCGTAGATTGCCACGTGCCACAGGGCATCCACCGCCTGTACGGCGGAGTCGCGAAGGGAGTTGCCGGTTTGCATGATCCGGGTGGCGATGCGGCCTGCGAAGTCGCTTTGGAAGAAGTTCATGCTCTGCTTGAGCACATGGCTGTGGTTTTGCCAGCGGATCATGCTGGTCATGCCCGGCGAGATGGTCTGGTGCACCAGCAGGTCGTGCAGGCACACGAACACCGGCCGGATAATCATCGCAACCACGAGCATCCACAACAGGCTGCCCCAGTGTTCGCTGAAGAAGCGATCGGGCGCGGTGCTGTTGACCATGTCGATGATGTCGCTGAGGTAGCTGAACAGCGCTACTTCGATGAGCGCGGCGATCAGGCCTACAACCAGCAGGGCCGCGAAACTGGGCCACACCTGGCGCAGGTAATACAGGTAGAACGAGGTGACCTTGCCAGGCGGTGCGTCGGTGGGTGCTTCACGAAATACATCGATCCACTTTTCGAAACGGCGGTACAGCATTGGCATCCCCTCCAGTTCAGTACACCGCCCGGGGGTACGGGCGGTGGCAAGGCACGGATCAGTCGATACGCTTGGCGGTCTTGATCAAGATCGGGTTGGACGGCACGTTTTGCATGCCGCCGCGGTTGGTGGTGGGGCTGTTGACGATGTTGGTGACAACGTCCATGCCCTTGACCACCTTGCCGAACACGGCATAACCGAAGTCCCGGCCACCATGGTCAAGGAAGGCGTTGTCGTTGACGTTGATGAAGAACTGGCTGGTGGCCGAGTTCACATCGGACGTGCGTGCCATGGCCAAGGTACCGGTCAGGTTTTTCAGGCCGTTGTCGGCTTCGTTCTTGATTGGCGCCTGGGTAGGCTTTTCGCTCATGTTGCGGTCGTAGCCGCCGCCCTGAACCATGAAGCCAGGGATTACCCGATGGAATTGGGTGCCGTTGTAGTGGCCGCTGTCCACGTAGCTCAAAAAGTTTTGGGTGCTGATTGGCGCCTTGTCGGCATCGAGTTCTACTTCGATCGGGCCCATATCGGTATCCAGCAGCACATGGGGCTTGTTCGCGGGCGCTGCCTGAAGGGTAGCAGCGAACATCACGGAGCAGGCGCAAAGAACGAGTTGTTTGAACATGGAGGCAGGGCTTCCTTCGTGTAAGTGTTTGTAATGACTGCCGCACGCGGCGGCGCCTCAGCCGAGGCAGCTTCACAGGGTAGCGCAAAAGGCCCTCGATACCCTTAATGGATGCCCGCTGGGCGCGGACGTTCCACTGCCGTGGGCTCAGGTGGAGGGCGGTGCTGCGTAGGGGGCATCCAGGGGCGCGGTGTCGAAACTGCGCAACAGCTCTACCAGGATCTGGGTGGCGGGGCCGAGGGGCTTTTCCTTGCTGGCATACAGGTAGAACACCGGGTGGCGGCTGCCGCCCTGGTCCAACGGCAGGGGCTTGAGCAATGCCTCGCGCAACTCGCGCTCGATCATATGGCGCGGCAGCCAGGCAAAGCCCAACCCGCTGCTCACGAAGTTGGCAGCGGTGGCAAGGCTGCCGACCGTCCAGCGTTGCTCGGCCCCCAGCCAACCCACGTCGCGCGGCTGTTGCCGCCCGGAGTCGCGAATCACCACCTGCAACTGGCTTTCCAGGTCCTGGAACGTAAGTTCGCGGTTCATCCGGTGCAGGGGGTGATCCGGGTGGGCCACCGCCACAAACTCCACGGCGCTCATCTCGGTGCCCAGGTAACCAGGGATGTTGAACGAGCTGATGGCCAGGTCCGCGATACCTTCCTGCAGCACTTCTTCCACGCCAGACAGCACCTCCTCGCGCAGCCGCACCCGGCAGCCGCGGCTTTGCGGCATGAACGCCGTCAAGGCGCGCACAAGGCGGGCGTTGGGGTAGGCGGCGTCCACCACCAGGCGCACCTCGGCCTCCCAGCCTTGCTCCATATGCTGGGCAAGGTCTTCCAGCTGGCTGGCTTGCTTCACCAGTTGCCGGGAGCGGCGCAGCAGCACCGCGCCGGCATCGGTAAGTACGGCCTTGCGGCCATCGATGCGCAGTAGCGGTACGCCCAGCTGTTCCTGCATGCGCCCCACGGTGTAACTCACCGACGACTGGGAGCGGTGAAGCGCCTGCGCCGCCTGGGCGAAGCCACCGTGGTCGACAACCGCCTGGAGGGTACGCCACTGATCGAGGGTTACGCGGGGTGCCTTCATTGTGGCTACCTGAAAAGTGTGATGGCTTATTAAACAGGAAAACCGATGCTTTGTAGCGATTTTTTGCGCTTTTCAATCGATAGGTTGGCCATTAACCTGCGCTCATTCCACAACACATCTTTCCAATGAGGTTCGCCATGTCCCGTGTACAAGTGATTGAAAGCAGCGCTCGCCAGGAAGGTTCGGTTTCCCGGGACCTCACCCAAGCCTTTATCGCTCAATGGAAAGCCGCGCACCCGGATGACAGCATCCAGGTACGTGACCTGGCCCGCCAGCCGGTTCCTCACCTGGACGCAACCCTGCTGGGTGGCTGGATGAAGCCTGAGGCCGATCGTACGGTTGCCGAAGCCGAAGCGCTGGCCCGCTCCAACGAGCTTACCGAAGAAGTGCTGGCTGCCGACGTGCTGGTGCTCGCTGCACCAATGTACAACTTCGCGATCCCCAGCACCCTCAAGGCCTGGTTCGACCATGTGCTGCGCGCCGGCGTAACCTTCAAGTACACCGAAACCGGCCCGCAAGGCCTGCTCACCGGCAAACGTGCGTATGTGCTTACCGCTCGCGGTGGCATCCACGCCGGCGCGACCAGTGACCACCAGGAACCCTACCTGCGCCAGGTACTGGCGTTCATCGGTATCCATAACGTGACGTTCATCCATGCCGAAGGCCTGAACATGGGCGCCGAGTTCCTCGAAAAAGGCTTGGGCCAGGCCCGTGCGCAGCTGGCGGACATTGCCTGAGCCGGCTGCCTGAATGTGTTAAAGTTGCGCGCTTTGCCCGAAGCGCGCTATGCCCTACCTGCTGATCGTCACCCTCGTTCAAGCCTTCTCCTTCAGCCTGATCGGCGAATACCTTGCCGGCCATGTGGACAGCTACTTCGCCGTGCTCGCGCGGGTGCTGATCGCAGGCCTGGTGTTCCTCCCGCTTACCCGCTGGCGTGAAGTGCCCGCAGCCTTTGCCCGCCGGCTGTTGCTGATCGGCGCGTTACAGTTCGGGGTGACGTACGTGTGCCTGTACTTGAGCTTCCGCGTGCTCACGGTACCCGAAGTGCTGCTGTTCACCATCCTTACCCCCGTGCATGTAACCCTGCTGCAGGATGCCTTCGAGCGCCGTTTCAACGCGTGGGCATTGTTGGCTGCGCTGGTTGCGGTGGCGGGCGCGGCGGTCATCCGTTTCGATGGTATTTCCGCGCACTTCCTGGGCGGCTTTTTGTTGCTTCAGCTGGCCAACTTCACCTACGCGGCAGGACAGGTGCTGTACAAGCGCCTTGTCGCCGAGCAACCGTTGCCCGGGCCGCATTTCCATCGCTTCGGCTATTTCTTCCTTGGCGCGGTGCTGGTGGCGTTGCCGGCCTACCTGGCGTTCGGCAATCTTTCCCGGCTTCCTGATGCGCCCCTGCAGTGGGGTGTGCTGCTGTTCCTTGGGTTGATAGCGACGGCATTCGGCATGTACGCCTGGAACAAAGGGGCCAGCCAGGTGCCCGCCGGTATGCTGGCGGTAATGAATAATTTGCACGTGCCAGTAGGCCTGTTGCTCAACCTGCTGATCTGGAACCACAACGAACCGCTCGGCCGCCTGGCACTGGGCGGCGCGATTATCCTCGCCTCGGTGTGGATCAGCCGCCGCCGCGCGGCGCTGGCCTGACCATGTCGGCGGGCCGCCTGGGCACCCGCTCGGGCGCTTGCGGCTCGCTTGTAGGCCGAAGCTCCGCTACCCTATGCCGTCGTTCCACGTTCTCCTTCGAGGTAGTACCCCAGTGTTTTCCCAATTCGCCCTTCATGAACGCCTGCTCAAAGCCGTGGCCGAGCTCAATTTCGTCGAGCCGACCCCTGTGCAGGTCGCGGCCATTCCGCCAGCGCTCGAAGGGCGTGACCTGCGGGTAACCGCCCAGACCGGCAGCGGCAAGACCGCCGCGTTCGTACTGCCCTTGCTCAACCGCCTCATCGGCCCGGCGCGCCCACGCGTGGATATCCGCGCGATCATCCTGCTGCCCACCCGTGAGCTGGCCCAGCAAACCCTCAAGGAGGTGGAGCGCTTCGCCCGCTACACCTTCATCAAGGCGGGGCTGATCACCGGTGGCGAGGACTTCAAGGTACAAGCGGCGATGCTGCGCAAGGTGCCGGACATCCTCATCGGTACGCCGGGCCGGCTGCTCGAGCACCTCAATGCCGGCAACCTCGACCTGGCCCAGGTGGAAGTGATCGTGCTCGATGAAGCCGACCGCATGCTGGACATGGGCTTCGCCGAAGACGTTAACCGCCTGTGCGACCTGTGCCCGCCGCAGCGCCAGACGCTGCTGTTCTCCGCCACCACGGGCGGCGCCGGCCTGCGCGACATGATCGCCAAGGTGCTGAAAGATCCCGCCCACCTGATGGTCAACAACGTGAGTGACCTCAGCGAGTCGGTGAAGCAGCAGATCATCACCGCGGACCATAACGCCCACAAGGAAGCGATCGTTCAGTGGCTGCTGGCCAACGAAACCTATCGCAAGGCCATCGTGTTCACCAACACCCGCAGCATGGCCGACCGCATTTATGGCCACTTGGTAGCGAAGGACTTCAAGGTATTCGTGCTGCACGGCGAAAAGGACCAGAAGGACCGCAAGCTGGCCATCGAGCGCCTGAAGCAGGGCGCTGCGAAGATCCTCGTGGCCACGGACGTCGCCGCTCGCGGCCTGGACGTGGACGGCCTGGACCTGGTGATCAACTTCGACCTGCCGCGCAGCGGCGACGAGTACGTTCACCGCGTTGGCCGTACGGGTCGCGCTGGCAACGAAGGGCTGGCGATCTCCTTGATCTGCCACGGCGACTGGAACCTCATGTCCAGCATCGAGCGCTACCTGAAACAGAACTTCGAGCGCCGGGTGATCAAGGAAGTGAAAGGCACCTACAGCGGGCCGAAGAAGCTCAAGGCTTCAGGCAAGGCCGTTGGGGTGAAGAAGAAAAAGACCGACAAGGACAAGAAGCCCGCCGCCAAGGCCACGCCCAAGCGCAAGCCGAACGCGCGCAAGCCTGACAGCGCGGGCCTTGCCAGCCAGGACGGCCTGGCTCCGCTGAAGAAGCGCAAGCCCGAATGACCTTTGCCCGGGGCTGACCGAACGGTCACCCCGGGCCCCGGTCACAACCAGGAATGCTGTGCCCTCCCTCATTCCTGGAGTTACCGCACCATGCCTACCTATAACTGGGACCTGATCGAACGCTTGCTGCACAAGGTGCAAAGCACTGCCGGAGAAACCTTCGACAGCGATCACTCCGCCGAAGAACTCGCGCAAACCCAGGCTGCCGAAGGCGCCACCCCTGTCGGGGTGGATACCCTTAAGGCAGATGCTTCGAGCTATGAAACGCTGCTGCGCGAACGTGGCTTCATTGAAGCGGGCGCCGGGCAGGGCTATCAACTGACCACCAACGGCGCTCGCCTGCTTGCCTTGCTGGACAGCAGCATCCCGGACAGTGAGCACCCTCGGGACGTGCTCGACGAACAGGAGGACGCCCTCGATCCGCTGACATTCGTGGAGCTGGCCAACAAGGCGCAAGTTGCCCCCTGAACGCACGACCATCTTGCGGTGGAACCTCTGAATCCCGCGCAAGGTCATCCGTTACACAGCACGGGAGCAAGCTGCGCTTCAGCATCGCTTCCGTCTGCCGATAACGGGATTATCAGGGGTGCTGGCTGGTGACCGTCGGTCGCCACAGGTCGGCCAAAGCCCTCACTGCGATCATTCGTCGCAGCGGGGGCGATGCGCTGGCCGGCCCCCCGGGTTTATGATCTGTACAGTAACGGCACACGCAGTTGCCGTATCGGGCAAGTCCCAAGGGGGCAGGTGATGCAAGACAAACTCTTCAACTGGCTGCATGACCTGGCTGTCGCGCTTGGTTTGATACCGCCCATGCAACCGGTTCCAATCCCCACCGAAGACGAGCGCAAGCGGCGCCAGCCTCGCCGCTGAGCTTCTTCGGTGCTTTTCAGGCTGCGGCGGCCAGGCCTGCTGGCAGCTTGGCTGAAGCAGGGCCGTACACGTCCGGCGATTCGGGGAACAGCTTGAGCAGCGTCAGGTAGATCACTGCAGCCAGCCCCAGCGTGACCGGCAAGCTGATATCAATGCCGCCCGCCAGCTCGCCCAGTACCCCTACGAATTGCCCGGGCAGGTTGACGAAGCACAGCCCTACCAGTGCGCTAGGGATCCAGGCCCCCAGGCCCCGCCAGTTCCAGCCATGGTGGAACCAGTAACGGCCGCCGCGCTGGCCGCGGGTGAACACCTGCAAGTCGTCCGGGCAGTACCAGCCGCGGCGTTTCATCAGGCCGATCAGCATGATCACCATCCAAGGCGTGGTGCAGGTGATGATCAGTACCGCGAAGGTCGACACGCTCTGCACCAGGTTCGCCGCGAAGCGCCCGATAAAGATGAACGCGATGGACATAAGGCCGATGAGCAGCGTGGCCTTCACTCGGCTCAGCAGCCGTGGGAACACACTGGACATGTCCAGACCGGTGCCATAGAGCGACGTAGTGCCGGTGGACATGCCGCCGATCACCGCCAGCAGGCACACCGGCAAGAAGTACCAGGTAGGCGCGATGGCCAACAGCCCGCCGACATAGTTGTTACTGGCAATGTAGTCCGGCGCCTGCACCGCAACGATGGTGGCGGTGACCAGCCCGAAAAAGAACGGCAGCAGCGTCGCCAGCTGGGCCAGTACCACCGCGCCCAGAATGCGCGAGCGTGGAGCGGTGCGGGGAATGTAGCGGGACCAGTCGCCCAGGAAGGCGCCAAAGGAAATCGGATTGCTCATCGCCACCAGCGCGGCGCCGATGAAAGCGGCCCAGAACCCTTCCTGCCCTTGGGCAACCTGCCCGGCGTAGTGTGGATCGAACGGGCCGGCGAAGGCCACCATCCCCAGCAGGAACAATACGCTGGCGCTCCATACGGCTACCTTGTTCACCCACAACAGGAAGCGGAAGCCGTAGATGCACACGGTAAGCACCAGGATCGCGAACAGGCCATAGGCCAGCCCGAGGGTAAGGTCGCTTTCAGCCAGGCCTACGAGGCGATGCGCGCCACCCACCAGTGCGTCGCCGGAGCTCCACACCGAGATGGAGAAGAACGCGATCGCGGTCAGCAGTGAAAGGAACGAGCCGACGATACGGCCATGGACACCAAAGTGAGCGCCTGAGGACACGGCATTGTTGGTGCCATTGATAGGGCCGAACAGCCCCATGGGCGCCAGGATCAAGGCCCCCACCAGCACACCGGCGATGATCGCCAGCGCCCCCGCCTGGAAGGACAGCCCGAACAACACCGGGAAGCTGCCCAGTACCGCCGTGGAAAACGTATTGGCGCCGCCGAAGATCATCCGGAACAGGTCCAGCGGCGTGGCCGTGCGGTCCTTGTCCGGGATCTGCTCGACCCCATAGGTTTCAATCTTGCCGATGCTCTGATTCGCGTTGTTGTTATGCATGATCTGCTCCGATCACTTTTTTTAGTGGCAAGCTTCAAGCGGCAAGCTGAAGCTTCCCGCTCATGGCTTTTTCTTTTTTCTCAGGCTCTCACTATTTGCAGCTTGCAGCTCCGCTGAACGTCAGCGGTGCGCCACCCCCGGCATCACGCACAGCATTTCGTACAGCAGGTTGGCGCCCAGCAACGAGGTATTACCGGTGGTGTCGTAGGGGGGCGACACCTCGACCAGGTCACCGCCGATCAGGTCCAGGCCCTGGCAACCGCGGATGATCTCCAACGCCTGGATGGTGGTGAGGCCGCCTACTTCCGGGGTGCCGGTGCCCGGAGCCCAGGCCGGGTCGATGCCGTCGATGTCGAAACTCAGGTACACCGGGCCGCCATCCACCTTGGCGCGCACTTCTTCCATCAGCGGAGCGAGTGAGCGGTGCCAGCATTCTTCGGCCTGCACCACGCGAAAGCCCTGGCGGCGGCTCCAGTTGAAGTCATCGGCGGTATAGCCCTGGGCGCGCAAGCCGATCTGCACCACGCGGTCGCAATCGAGCAGGCCTTCTTCCACAGCGCGGCGGAAGGTAGTGCCGTGGGCGATTTTCTCGCCGAACATGTGGTCGTTCACGTCGGCGTGGGCGTCCACATGCACCAGGCCGATCTTGCCGTGCTTTTTGTGCAGGGCACGCAGGATCGGCAGCGTGATGGTGTGATCGCCGCCCAGCGTCAGGGGCTTCACGTTGTGCTCGATGATGCCGTCGTAGGCTTCTTCAATGATCCGCACCGCATCCAGCAGGTTGAAGGTGTTGATCGCCACGTCACCGATGTCGGCGACCGAGAGGGAATCGAAGGGCGCCGCACCGGTGGCCATGTTGTAGGGGCGGATCATCACCGACTCGGCGCGGATTTCCCGCGGGCCGAAACGGGTGCCCGAACGCAGCGATGTGCCGATGTCCAGGGGCACGCCTACGAAGGCGACGTCCAGCCCGGCCGGGGAGGCCAGGTGGGGCAGGCGCATCATGGTGGCGATGCCGCCGAAGCGCGGCATTTCATTGCCACCCAGGGGTTGGTGGAGAATCTTGTCCACGGTAAGCCTCGTTCTGCGAAAGCGGGATGGCTGGAGTCTGCGCAACCGCCCGCGCCGGAAGAATCGGGCCGAGGAAAAACTTAGTTCAGGTATTTCTGAAGTAATGGCATGCTGCGTTCCTCGCTTTTCTGCCCTTGCCTGACCCGAGTGCTGCCATGGCCAATGCCTTTCCGGACCTTAAACTGCTGCGTATCTTTACCAGCGTGGTGCATCACCAGGGCTTCGCCAACGCCCAGCAGGCGCTCAACCTGTCCACCTCTGCGATCAGCACCTACATGAGCCAGCTGGAAGCCGCGCTGGGTATCGTGCTGTGCCACCGTGGCCGCGGCGGTTTCAGCCTCACCAGCAAAGGTGAGCTGTTCCATCAGGAAGCGCTGCGCCTGCTGGCGGAAATGGAAGGCTTCGAACGCTATGCCGCCGCGCTCAAGGGCGAGCTACGCGGCACGCTGAACCTGGGTGTGATCGACTCCACCGTAGGTGATCGCCAATTGCCGTTTGCCGAAGCCATCGGCGCCTATACCCAGGAGCACCCGGCGGTGCATATCCATCTGGCGGTACAAAGCCCTTACGAGCTGCAGCTGGGCGTGCAGGAAAACCGCCTGGACCTTGCCATAGGCGCGTTCTCCACGCGCATGAGCGGGCTGGTGTATCAACCCCTGTACCGCGAGCAGCACTGGCTGTATTGCAGCAGCCGACATCCGTTGTATGCCGAGCGGCGCATCCCCGAGCAGGTCATTACCCAACAGCGCATGGTAGGGCGGGGTTACTGGAGCCAGGCCGAGCTGGCGCGTCATGGCTTCAAGCACAGCGCGGCGACCGTGGACAGCATGGAGGCGCAGCTGATTCTGGTGTTGTCCGGCGCCTACATCGGGTACCTGCCGGAACACTACGCCCAACCGTGGGCAGATAAAGGCGACTTGCGCGTGCTGTCACCGGCCACCTTTGGCTATCAGGCGCCGTTCTCGTTGATCCTGCGCCGGGGCCGCACCCGCGAACCCCTGATCCAGACATTCCGCGATCTGCTCAAGAGCCAACTGCTGGCGAGATAACCGCAGCGGCCGTTAAAGATTGCGCAGGCAGCGCCGACACTCCTCTGAATGGATCCCGGTTTCTCGCCGCCGCGTCTCCCTCTGCTAGCCTTAAGTGCGACCGAGGGCTTTTGTCTTTCCCCTGCCAAGGAATGCTGCTCATGCGCTCCAACCTGCCTGTGACCGACCGTGAACGTACGTTCCCTGCCGAACAACGGCTGATTTCCACCACCGACCTCGACAGTCGGATTACCTACTGCAACGATGCCTTCGTTGCGCTCAGCGGCTTCACGCGCGAAGAGCTGATAGGCCAGCCGCACAACCTGGTACGCCACCCGGACATGCCGCCTGCGGTGTTTGCCCATATGTGGGAAACCCTCAAGCAGGGCAAGCCGTGGATGGGCGTGGTGAAGAATCGCGCCAAGAATGGCGACTTCTATTGGGTAAGCGCCTATGTGACTCCCATCTACGAAAACGGCCGCATCGCCGGCTTCGAGTCGGTGCGCTTTCTGCCGAGCCGCGACCAGGTGCGCCGCGCTTCCGCGCTTTATGCGCGAATGGCCGCGGGCAAGAGTGCAATCGCCCCCCAAACTCGGGCAGTGCAAACGCTCAGCCGTGCCTGGCCGTTCGTTGTGGTCGGGCTGGTGGCGCTGGCAGGCTGGGCTTGGTTCACTCCAGGTATCGCGGTGGTTGCCACGCTGCTGGCGATCGCCGTGGCCTTCGTATTGAGCGAAGCCCGGCAGCAGCAAGCCATCCGCCGAACGCTGGCCGAGCACCCCAAAGCCTTTACCAGCCCATTGGTGGCGTTGACCTACAGCGACAACAGCGGCCTGCAGGGGCAACTGGACCTGGCGATGGTGAGCGAGGAGGCACGCCTGCAAACCGCGCTCACCCGCCTGGTGGACGCCGGCCTGAGCGTAAAGGCGCGCGCGGGCGAATCCTCGGCCCTGTCCGAGGACCAGGCCGGTTCCCTTGAGCGCCAGCGTCACGAAACCGACCAGTCCGCTACTGCGGTCGCGCAAATGGCCGCGACCATTCAGGAAGTGACCCAGAACGTTCAGCTCACCGCCAGCGCCGCTGAGGACGCCAACCGCCTGGCGGGCGAGGGCGGCGAACTGGCCCGGCAAAGCCTGATGGCCATGGAAGAAATGGGCGCTGCCGTGGCCGACATCGGCCAGGCCGTGAATGCACTGGCCGAGCAAACCCAGTCCATCGGCAGCGTCGCTGACGTGATCACTGCCATTGCCGAGCAAACCAACCTGCTCGCGCTCAACGCCGCCATCGAAGCCGCCCGCGCGGGTGAGCAGGGCCGAGGCTTTGCAGTGGTGGCCGACGAGGTGCGTTCGCTGGCCATGCGTACCCGTACCTCCACCGAGCAGATCCATCAGATCATCAGTTCGTTGCAGGCCGGCGCCGACCGCGCGGTGCAGACCGCGAGCCGAGGCAGCCAGATCTCCCACACCAGCATGGGCAGCGTAGAAGCCGTGAAAGGCGCGCTTAGCGGCATTTCAGAAGCCGTGGCGCGTATCACCAACATGAGCCAGCAGATGGCGACCGCCTCCGAGGAGCAAAGCCACGTGGTGGAGGACATCAACCAGCAGATCACCCGGATCGCCCAGTTGTGCGACCATAGCGCCGGCCAGGCCAGGCAGGGTGCGCAGATCAGTCATGAGCTGGAGCGTATGGCGGAGTATTTACATGGCTTGGCGGAACGCTTCAGCCGTTAGGCTCATACGGAAAGTGGCTGCACTCGGCCATGCTACGTTAAAAGCAGGCTCGGAATGCTCATTTACAACTAGTAAACTCCGCTTCCTCGCCTGCTTTTGCCTTGCCTGGCCCGCGTTCGCCGACTTTTCGTAAAGAGCCTTGAACTGCTTTAGAGATATTCATGCCCCGTCTCCATTGCCCTCGTTGTCAGCGCCCGGAAGGCCATTGCCTGTGCGCGCTGATCCCTCAACTGCCCAGCCGCACGCGGGTGTTGATCCTTCAGCACCCCAGCGAAGCGGACCACGCGCTCAATACCGCGCGCCTGGCCCATTTGGGCTTGGTGAACAGCGAACTGGTGGTTACCGAACAGGTGCCGTCGTCGTTATGGGAGGCACACGAGGGCCAAGCATATGTGCTGTTTCCCGGAGAAGGCTCAACGCCGTTGGCCACCGCATGCACAGGCCCCGTACAGTTGATCGTGCTGGACGGCACTTGGCGCAAGGCCCGCAAGCTGTTGCACCTCAACCCGGCGCTGGCTGCCTTGCCTCGGGTATCGCTCGCCGATGCCGCGCCGTCCCGCTACCGCCTGCGCAAGGCGCCGGGGCCAGGTGCGCTATCGACTATCGAGGCTATCGTTGCCGCGCTCGAAGTGCTCGAAGCGCCTGCCTCGTTTCAGCCGCTGCTGGCGCCGTTCGACGCGCTGATCGAAGGGCAGATCAAAGCCATGGGAGAGGAAACTTATCAGCGCAATCACATGTAGCAGCCCGCCTCGGCGGCGACCGGGCCGACAGGGCCGCAGGTTGGGCGGTGGCCCGGGTCGCAGGCAAGCCAGCGTGGCCAAGCCCCGCTGACTACTTCCACGCCACCACCGGCCACCCGGCCTCTTCGGCACGGGCTCGCAGCACGGGGTCGGGGTTGACGGCCACTGGGCGGCTTACTTTCTCCAGCAGCGGCAGGTCATTGCGCGAATCCGAATAGAAGGCCGCGCCTTCGAGGGTTTCGCCTTCGGCCTGCAGCCATTCCATCAGGCGGGTGACTTTACCTTCCCGGTAGGTGAGGGTGCCTCGAGTATGGCCGCTGTACACGCCATGGGCGATGTCCAGCTCGATGGCCAGCACCTCATCGATGCCGATGCGTTCGGCAATCGGCTTCACCAGGTGCACGCCCGAAGCGGAGATCACCAGCAGGCGATCGCCGGCGGCACGGTGGTTGGCAATGCAGCGGGTGGCGTCGCTGAAAATCAGCGGTTCGATCACATCCTCCACCCAAGGGCCCACCAGATGGTCGACTTCTTCTTCGGTGCGCCCGATCAACGGCTCCAGCGTGAACGCCATGTAATTTTCCATGGCCAGTTCGCCTCGGCTGTAAGCGGCCATCAATTCATGGTCGCGGCGCACGAAGCTTTCAGGGTCTACCCAGCCGAGGCGGGCCATCTGCTCGCTCCAGAGGGAGGCGCAGTCGCCGTCGATCAGGGTTTCGTCCAGGTCGAAAATGGCCAGAGGCATAGCAAGCGTTCCTTGTGTTTCGTCAAGCCACTTCACGCACGGCGGCGGGGGCAATGTGCAAGCGTACCCGAGTACCGTTGGGGTGCAAGTCATCGGCCGAGCGGTTGAGTACGTCCACCACCACTTCCACGGCCTGGGCCCGCACGCGGTAGCGGATCACATTGCCCAACAGGCTATGGCTGAGAATCTCTGCGCTGCCATCGGGTTCCACAAACAGTTCGATCGCTTCCGGGCGGATCGCCTGAGCAGCGCCTACCGGGCGTTGCAGCAAACGGCTGGCACTCTCGGCGTCCAGCACGTTGTAATTGCCGATAAAACCTGCGGCAAAGGCGCTCACAGGGGCGGTATAGAGGTTCTGGGCATCGCCGCTTTGCACGATCTGGCCCTTGTTCATCAGGAAGATCCGATCCGACATCGTCAGCGCTTCTTCCTGGTCGTGGGTCACGAAAATGGTCGTGAGGCCCAGGGCTTGCTGGATGGAGCGAATCTGTTCGCGAAGGTGCTTACGGATACGGGCGTCCAGCGCGGATAGAGGTTCGTCCAGCAGCAACAGGCGCGGGCGGGTGACCAGCGAACGCGCCAGGGCGACCCGTTGGCACTGCCCCCCGGACAGCTGATGCGGGTAACGGTCGGCGAAGGTGTCCAGCTCTACCATGGCCAGGGCTTCTCGAACCCGCTCGCGGGTGTCAGCGGCGCTCACCTTTTGCATGTTCAGGCCAAACGCCACGTTTTGCGCCGCCGTCATGTTGGGAAACAGCGCGTAGCTTTGAAACACCATGCCGATGTCGCGCTTCTGCGGGGCCAATGGTACGAGGTTTTGCCCCTCCAGCAGGATTTGCCCGGCGTCCACGTGGGTGAGCCCGGCGATGCAGCGCAGCAGGGTGGATTTGCCGCACCCGGATGGGCCCAGCAACGTCACGAACTCGCCCTTGGCGATGGTGAAGTCGATATCGGCAAACACGGTGGTGCTGCCGAAATCCTTGCGCAGCGCGCTCACGCTCATGAAGCCCATGTCAGTGGGTGTCCTTGTTCAGCCGTGTGGCGATCCACGTCATCACCAGCACGAAAAGGAAATAGGAAATCACCAGCGCGCTGTTGAAGTGGCCGCTGCTGTTGCGCATGTTGTTGAGGTACACCTGCAAGGTTTCATACTGGGTGCCCACCAACAGGTTGGCGAACACAAACTCGCCGAACAGGAACGAGAACGACAGCAGCAGCGCCACCATCAAGCCCTTGCGCAGGTTGGGCAGCACCACCCGCCATGCCGCCTGCCAGGGGCTGGCACCCAGCAGTTGGGCGGCATCCATGAGGTCGCGCAGATTGAGTGCCTGCAGGTTGTTGGTGATCGCCCGGTACATGAACGGCAGCGCCACGGTGAAGTAGCAACCGATCAGTATCCAGGGCGTGCCGGTCATGGCCAGCGGCCCTGAGCCATAGAGCTGCAGTAACCCCACCGAAGACACCACCGGCGGCACCGCGAAGGGTAGCAGGATAAGAATGTTCATCAGGGCGTCCAGCCGCGGGAAGTGGTAATGCACCACGAACAGCAGCGGCAGGATCAACACCACCGCCAGCGCCAACGCCCCCACGCACACCAGCAGGGAGTGGCCAAATGCGGTAAGAAAGCGCGCGTCTGTCCATAGCGCCAGGTACCACTTCAGCGTGAGGCCACTGGGCAGCAGCGTGGCCGACCAGCTGGTGGCCAGGGAGTAGAGGAGGGTGCCGGCCAGCGGCAGCAGCAGGATCAGGAACAACAGCCACACCACCACGCGGTGATACAGCCGGGCGGAAGCGCGGTCAGCGGCGGCCATGGTAGCTCCTGCGCAGTATCCATTGGTGCACCACGGTGACCAGCCCCATCATCGCTACCAGGATGATCGCCAGCGCGCTGGCAAGGTTAGGGTCCAGCGAAATGTCACCGGCCACCATGGCAGCGATGCGGATGGGCAGCACGTTGAAGTTGCCGGTGGTGAGGGCATACACGGTGGCATAGGCGCCTAAAGCGTTGGCTAGCAGAATCACGAAGGTGCCCAGCAACGCGGGCATCAGCACCGGTAGCCCGATGCGCCGCCAGTATTGCCAGGCGCTGGCCCCAAGCAGTGCGGCGGCATCGCGCCAGTCGTCCTTCAAAGCATCAAAGGCCGGGTACAGCAGCAATACGCCCAGCGGAATCTGAAAATACGTGTACACCACGATCAGGCCGACCTTGGAATACAGGTTGAAGTCGGTCAGCAGCCCGCTTTGCTTGAGCAGCAGGGTAATGGCCCCGTTGAACCCCAGCAGAATGATGAAGGCAAACGCCAGGGGCACCCCGGCGAAGTTGCTGGTCATGTTGGCGAAGGAGGTGACGAAGTTGCGCAGCCGGGAGTCCACCTGGCGCAGGGAGTAACTCCCCAGCACGGCAATCACCAACCCGATCACGCTGGACCACAGGCTGATTTCCAGGCTGAACTGCATCGCCTGGCGATAAAAGCGTGAGCTGAAGGCCTTGGCGAAATTCGCGAGGCCCCAGCCGTCCGCGCTTTGCAGGCTGCTGATCGCCACCCACGCCAGCGGGGCAAGCTGGAACACGATGAAGAAGACGGCAAACGGCAGCAGCAACAGCGCTGCCAGCCACTTGCCCCGGGGCGCGTCGCTCATGGTTATTGCATTTCAACGATGACTTGTTCGTTCCACTGCTGCGGCAGCGCCTTGGAGCTCTTTTCCCAAGCGGCTGCGTTGGTGATCGGTTTCACGCTCTTGTATTGCTCGGCAGGCAGCAGTTTGGCGGCCACTTCAGGGGGCAGCTTCACATGATCGGCGCGGATAGGTCGCGCGTGGCCGGTGGCCAGGTTGATCTGCCCGGCATCGCTGAGGATGTATTCGCGAGCGAACTTCGCCGCGTTGGGGTGCTTGGCGTATTTGTTGATGATGGTGGTGTAGCCGGAGATCACCGAGCCGTCGGACGGGATCAACACATCAAAGCGCTTGGGGTCGATCTGGTCACGGTAGCTAAGCCCGTTGAAGTCCCATACCACGCCCACTTCGATCTCGCCCTTTTCCAGGGTTTGAATGGTGGGGTTGGCCAAAGACAGGCGGCCTTGCTTCGCCAGCTTGGTGAACAGCTCCAGACCCGGGGCCAGGTTGGTTTCGTCGCCCTTGTAAGCGATGGCCGCTGCCAGCACGCCGTTGGCCGCCTGTGCAGCTGTGCTCACGTCGCCGATGGCAACCTTGTACTTGCCGCTTTCCAGGTCATGCCAGCTCTTGGGGGCGTCGCTGTCTTTCACCAGCTGCTTGTTGATGATGAAGGCGATGCTGCCAGTGTAGGCCAGCATCCAGTGGCCGTCCTTGTCCTTCGCCCAATCCGGGATCTGCGCCCAGGTGCTCGGCTTGTAGGGCTGGGTGACACCCTGGCTGGCGGCAATCGGGCCGAAGGCCGCGCCCACATCGCCGATATCGGCGCTGGCGTTGTCCTTCTCGGCGGCGAACTTGGCGATCTCCTGCGCCGAGCTCATGTCAGTGTCCACGTGCTTGAGGCCGTACTTGCTGGCCAGGTCGTCCCAGGTGCCCTTCCAGTTGGCCCAGGCGTCTGGCATGCCCACGCTGTTCACTTCGCCTTCTTTCTTCGCGGCGGCTTCCAGGCTGGCCAGCTCATCGGCGGCCATGGCTGAGTTGCCCAGTGCCAGGGCCGAACCCAGCAGCGAGGCCATGAACAGTGTTTTTAGCGTGGGCTGCTTTTTCATCTGTAGCTCCAGAAGACAAACGTCATAGGGAGGAGGTGTCGCTTGCTGGTCTAGGTCAGCAATACGCAGGCCAATCTAGCGAGGCGGCATGACATTTTGATGTCCATGCGCCGCTATTGCCGTTTCGCTGAACAAGCGTAGACCAAGCCGCCGCCCTTGGTGGGCCGAGCATGCAAAGGCCTGGCTGATGCCGCGTTGTCATCTATCGTTCATTCGGGCGACCTAGGCTGACTGCAACGGTACCTGGCCCCACAGGCCCTGTCAGTGCACTGGTCTAGACCAACAAGGAAGCTGGCATGCGAGAGAATGCACCGCGAGCAGTCACCGCCATAGGCGCGGCCTTGCAAGAGCAGATCGAGCATGGGTTATTGCAGCCTGGAGCCAAGCTGCCGGCGGAGCGAACCCTCAGCGAGTTGTTCGCCACAACGCGCATTACCTTGCGCGAGGCGTTGCTGCAGCTTGAAGCGCGTGGCCTGGTGTATCGCGAAGACCGCCGCGGTTGGTTCGTGTCCCCGCCACGGCTGACCTACGACCTCAATGAGCGCAGCCACTTCCATGCCATGGCCCAGCGTCATGGCCGTTTGCCCGCGACCGAGTTGATTACCGCCCGGGCCCAGGCCGCCCCTGCCGCGATCTGCGACTACCTGGGGCTGGCACCATTGTCCGCGGTATATCGCATCTGCCGTGCCCGGCGTATCGACGGCCGTTTGGTGCTGTATGTGGAGCATTACCTCAACCCGGCGTGCTTTCCCGGCTTGCTCGGCCATGACCTTAGCCAGCCGCTGACCGAGCTGTATGCCCGCGAATATGGCATCGAATATGGGCAGGTAGAGTTCGAGCTGTTACCTACCGCCTTGCCCAGCGACGCCGCCCTCGCGTTGAAGGTATCCACGGGAAGCCCTGGACTGCGCATTACCCGTATCAACCACGACCGCCAGGGCAGGCGAATCGACTGCGACCTGGAGTATTGGCGCCACGATGCGATCCGGGTGGTGGCAACGGTGTAGTCATAGGGAGGCGGGCCAGTGTCATGCGAGCGTAAACCAGCACTGGCATTCTCTGCCCAAACCCAGGCACAGGAGCGCTACGTTATGAACGAATACGAAGAAGCCTTGCTGGAGCAAGCCGCCGACGCCTACGAAACTGCAGACGTCGAGGACGATGCCGAGGAGCTTTAACGCGCCGGTGGGCCGGCGTGTGTCACCTGCACGCTCAGGCGCGGGGTAGCCAGGTCCAGCCCGGCTTCGTCCAGGGTACGCTTGAGCAGCAGGTTGAAGGCCCGGGAGATTTCCCACTGCTTCAGCGGCGCGGTCTTGAAGCGCGCCCTTAGCACCGCCGAGCCAGACTCGAAGCTTTCAACCCCCTGAAATTCCAGCGGCGACCAGATTTCACGGCGCAGCAGCGGGTCGCTGTGCATCTTCTGGCCCACGTCCCGCATCAGCTTGATCGCATCGTCTATGCCTACCGTATAGGGAATGGCCACGCGGAAAATCGCGTAGCCGAACTCCCGCGAGTAGTTCTTGATGCTCTTGATCTCGCTGAACGGAATGGTGTGCACGATGCCGTCGATGTCCCGCAGGCGCACCGTACGAATCGTCAAGCCTTCCACCGTGCCCAGGTGGCCGCCCAGGTCCACGTAGTCATCGATGGCGAGGGAGTCCTCCACGATGATGAACAGCCCGGTGATCAGGTCCGCCACCAGCGATTGGGCGCCGAAACCGATCGCCAGGCCGATCACACCGGCACCGGCCAGCAGAGGCGTGACGTTCACGCCCATGTTGGCCAGGGCCACGATCCCGGCAATCACGAAAATGGCCACGAACAGCACGTTGCGAATCAACGGCATCATGGTTTGCGCGCGGGCGTTCGCCAGGCCTTTGCGAGAGCGTGCCAGGCCAAGATGAATGGCGGTGTCGGCCAGGATCCACACCAGCCAGGCGAACATCAATGTGCCGGTAAGGCCGAACAGCCGAAGGCTGAAGTCATGACCACTGCCTTCGGTAAAGCGGATAAGCGACAGCCCCCACACCCTCAGGCCCAGCTCGAGAAACACCATCCACACAAAGATGTGCACCAAGGTGTAGAAGAAGCTTTTCAGCCGCTCGGCGTACGCTTCCTGACGGCGGGGCCGGTGGCTGGGCTTTTGCGCCTGGCGGCTGACCAGCCCGTTGATCACCATGCACACCACCAGCAGCACCGTGCACAGCAACGATTGGCGCAGCGCCGTGCTGGTGTCACCGGCGGAGATAAAGGTGCCTACCAGCGACACGCCTACCAGCACCAGCGCCGGCAGGTACCAGTAAGTACCCAGCACCTCCAGGGTGTCGGTCATCGCCCGTTTGTGCAGGCGCCTGTCCAGTGGCTGATTGCAGATCAAATGCGCGATCGGGCGGCGGAAACGCAGAATGAACAACCCACTGAACAGCGCGGCCAGCACATTGGCCAGGGCGGCTGCGGTGTGGGCCAGGTGCGGGCCCAGGCCGGCGACCAGCCGAGGATCGCTCAGCGCCTCGCCAAACGCGGCGAAGCTGCCGATCAGCCACATTGGCCGGAAGGCGCGACGCCGCAGGATGTACAGCGCGCGGTGCCGATGCGGCCCATCGAGCAGGGAGAATGCGATAACGCAGATCGCCGCGAAACAGGTACCGACCACCAGTGCGTAGGCCACCACCAGCGCCAGGTCCTTGCCCAGCGACGATGGCACGGCATAGCCGATGCCAAGCGTGAGCCCGAGCGCCACCAGCCAGGGGCCGATCTTGCGCAGGGCGAACCGCAGCAGGTCCCAGGTGCTGGGATGCTGGGGTAGCTCTTCGGTCAGGCCGAAGCGTTCGCGCATGCGCTGGCTGAGCCAGTTCAGCAAAGAAGCCAGCAGCGCCCAGGCCAGGATCGTGGCCATGAACACCAGCGCTACGGTGCCTTGATCCACAACGGTGCTTGCACGGTCCAGCAGTTCAGTGCGGGCCAGGGTAAGTTCTTCCAGCCACTGGCTCAGCGGGCTGTCTTCGCCGGCGAATTGCCGCTCCAGCGCTCGCACCGTACCGCCCAGCAGGCCGACCACGCCTTCTTCCTGGGCGGGCTTGGCCTTGTGGCTGGCTTCACGCAGTTGTTTGAGATCGCTCAGCAGCCGGGCGCGCTGCGCGTCGTTCTCCAAGGTAGCAATCACCTGGTCCAGCGACTGGTCGAGGTTTTCGGCGGGTGCCTCGCTTTTGGCCGAGCCGCCCAGCAGGCTTGGCAGCCCGCTCGCCTGTGCCGGCAGCGCAACAGCTATCACGCACCACAGCAGCCAGCCAAGGGCCCGCGCCCAGCGGCGGGAAGGCCCCTGTATCGCCGTGATCACGGCAGCGCTCGGGCAGCATAGAAGGCGCCCAGCACCTTCACCAGGTGGGCCAGGTCATGGCTGCCGGCCAGCTCGCGGATGGAATGCATGGCGAACGTCGGCAGGCCGATGTCCACGGTGCGTACACCCAGGCGGCTTGCGGTGATTGGCCCGATGGTGGAGCCGCAGCCCATGTCGCTTCGCACCACAAAGCTCTGCACAGGCACTTCCTCGGCCATGCACAAGTGGCGGAAGAAGCCAGCGGTCTCGCTGTTGGTGGCGTAGCGCTGGTTGCTGTTGACCTTGATCACCGGCCCGGCATTGAGCTTGGGGCCATGGTTGCCGTCGTGCTTGTCGGCATAGTTGGGGTGCACGCCGTGTGCGTTGTCGGCCGACACCAGCAAGGAACGCTGGATGGCTCGCACATACTCGTCGCCCTCGGGCAGCAATCGCTGGAGGGTTTGCTCCAGCAGCGGGCCGTCAGCGCCACAGGCGGAGCTGGAGCCCACCTCTTCATGGTCAGTGCAGATCAGCACGCAGGTTTCATCCCCTTCGGCCCGCAGCAAGGCTTGCAGGCCGGCGAAGCAGGACAGCAGGTTGTCCAGGCGAGCGCCAGCGATGAACTCGCCGTTCAAGCCGATCACTGCGGCAGGCTGGGTGTCGTAGAAGCTCAACTCGTAGTCGAGCACCACGTCGGCATTCACGTCGTGCTCGCGGGCCAACTGCTCGGTGAGCAGGGCGCGAAAATCGAAGCGATCACCGCCGGCTACCTGGGCCAGGATCGGCGGCAGTTCGTTCTGTGCATTGATCGCCCAGCCTTCGTTGGCGGTGCGGTTGAGGTGAATCGCCAGGCTGGGGATTACCGCGATAGGCAGGCGGAAGTCCACCAGCTGGCTGGCCACGCGGCCGTCCTGGCGGAAGGTGACACGCCCGGCGAGCGAGAGGTCGCGGTCGAACCAGGGCGCCAGCAGCGCACCGCCATAGACTTCCACGCCCAGCTGCAGGAAACCCTGACGTTGCAGCTCCGGCTGCGGCTTCACCCGCAGGCACGGGCTGTCGGTGTGGGCACCTACCAGGCGAAGGCCTTCGGTAACCGGGGATTCCTTGCCCAGGCGGATGGCGATGATCGACGAGTCGTTACGGGTGAGGTAGTAGCGCCCACCCGGAGTGGTGTTCCAGCGCTCGCGTTCGTCAAGCCGTTGATAGCCGGCGGCTTCGAGGCGTTTGGCGAGGGTGGCGGTGGCGTGGAAAGGGGTGGGCGAGGCCTTGAGGAATTCGATCAGGCCTTGGTTCAAAGTGTCGCGCATCAGGGTACTCCAGGCAGCAATGCCGCGAGTCTAGCGCATTCGTCTGGTGAATGGTTTCAATGCACCATGAAGCTTAAAACGGTGCCGGGCACTCGAAACGCACGCGCTCACCGGTGACCGGGTGGCTGAAGGCAAGCATGCTGGCATGCAGGCACAGCCGAGGGGCAGCTTGCAGTGCCGCGTCGTGAGCATAGAGGCGGTCCCCCAGCAGTGGATGGCCGATGCTCAGCATGTGCACACGCAACTGATGGGAGCGGCCAGTGACCGGCGTGAGCTCAACGCGGCAAACGTCGCCATTGCGCTCCAGCACACGCCAGAAGGTGAGCGCGTGCTTGCCCAGCTCATGATCCACCACATGCCGGGGCTTGGTGGGCGGGTCGTAGCGCAAGGGGAGGTCGATGCTGCCGCTGTCCAGCGCGGGCTGGCCCCAGCAAAGCGCGGTGTAGGCCTTTTCCGTTTCCCGGTCATGGAACTGACGGGACAGCTCGCGGTGGCTGTCCGGATTGCGCGCCAGCAGAATGATCCCCGAGGTTTCCCAATCCAGCCGGTGGACGATCAACGCCTCCGGGTAGCCGTTTTCCTGCAGGCGGGTAATCAGGCAATCCTTGTTGTCGTCCGCGCGCCCAGGCACGGAGAGCAGCAGGGTCGGCTTGTCGATCACCAGAAACGAAGGGTCCTGGTGCAGGATGCGAATGTTGGACAGAGGCATTGCGGGAGTGCTCTTGGAACGCACATGGCGGCTTGCAGGGAAGCCACCACATGGGGAACCCGGGCCGCTTCAGCGGTCGGGCAGGGTGATGTTGAGTTCGAGGATCGAACAGCTGCCCTGGTTTTCCAGAGCCACGTGCACGTCGTCGTTGTCGATGCTGACGTATTTGCGGATTACTTCCACCAGCTCTTTCTGCAAGGCAGGCAGGTAGTCGGGGGTAGCCCGCTGGCCGCGCTCGTGCGCCACGATAATCTGCAGACGCTCCTTCGCGACCGAAGCGGTGCTGCCTTTCTTGCGGTCGCGAAAGAAGTCGAAAATATTCATTCACGGCCTCCAAACAGGCGCTGTAGCCAGCCCTTTTTCTGCACGTCGAGGAAGCGATGGGCGACTTCCTTGCCCAGCAGGCGGTCTACCGCGTCGCTGTAGGCCTGGCCCGCATCGCTTTGTTCGTCGAGAATCACCGGCACGCCCTGGTTGGACGCCTTGAGTACCGCCTGGGATTCGGGAATCACGCCCAGCAGGCGAATGGCGAGGATTTCTTCCACGTCTTCGACACCGAGCATTTCGCCTTTGCTCACGCGCTCCGGGTTGTAGCGGGTGAGCAGCAAGTGTTCCTTGATCGGGTCTTCGCCGATTTCGGCGCGGCGCGACTTGCTGGCCAGCAGGCCCAGCATGCGGTCCGAGTCTCGTACCGAGGACACTTCCGGGTTGGTGACCACGATGGCTTCGTCGGCGAAGTACATGGCCAGGCTGGCGCCCTTCTCGATACCGGCCGGGGAGTCGCAGATCACGTACTCGAAGTCCTGCTTGAGTTCGTTGAGTACCTTTTCCACGCCATCCTGGGTAAGGGCATCCTTGTCGCGGGTCTGGCTGGCGGCGAGTACATACAGGTTCTCGAGCCGCTTGTCCTTGATCAGTGCCTGCTTGAGCGTTGCTTCGTTGTTTACCACGTTCACGAAGTCGTACACCACGCGACGCTCGCAGCCCATGATCAGGTCGAGGTTACGCAGGCCGACGTCGAAGTCGACGATAACGGTTTTGTGGCCGCGCAATGCCAGGCCGGTGCCGATGGCTGCGCTGGTGGTGGTCTTGCCCACACCACCCTTGCCGGAAGTAACCACGAGAATCTTGGCCAAGGTGTATCACCCCTAAAGAAAAAGGACGTTGAGTCCTCGAAAACGTGAAGATGAAGATCGAATGCTTATGAATGTGCGTAACCTGGCGAAAACGCCGCCGACCGAACACGTTACGCATAAAATGGCGGCAGTATCCGTTAAAGACGGGTGATGTTCAACACATCGGCAGTGAGGCTGATCTGTACCGCGTTGCCCCAGAGAGGGTCCCGCCTGAGGTCTTCGGCGACCTTGTACTGCCCCGCGATGGACACCAGCTCCGCGCCCAGATGCTGGCAAAAGATACGAGCTCGCGTGTCGCCCTTGATCCCTGCCAGGGCACGGCCGCGCATGGGGCCGTACACATGGATGTTGCCATCGGCCAGAAGTTCCGCACCCGAGCTTACCGAGGACACGATCACCAGGTCCCCGCCTTGGGCGTAGATCTGCTGCCCACCCCGTATGGGCGTGGTGATCACCCGCGTGGGTTGGATGACGGGTGCTGGCGGCGTTTCGATCACGGGCGCAGGCGGCTCCACAGCCACCTTGCGCTCTTCGGGCAGTTCCACCGGGCGCTCGCGGGCGTTCGACGGCGGCAGTACCGGCAGGTCGATGGCGATCGCAGCGGCAATGTCTTCGATGCGCGCGGCGCGGATGGCCAGTGTGCGCAAGCCATGGTGGCGGCATACGCGCATCAGCCCGGGAAGGTCGATGGGCCCCCCATCGGCCGGCAGCTTGTCGAGCGCCAGCACCAACGGCGTATTGCTGAAGAAATTCGGCGCCTGGGCAACCTTGGCGGCCAATTGGCGGTCAAGGCCTTCGAGGTCATTGCGAGCCAACTCCAGCACGGTGATGGCGAGCATGCTGCCCTTCAGTTGAAATACGGCTTCCTGCTGCTGAGGTTCAGTTTGGCTCATGGTCGGCAAATGTCGCCTTGTCGCGAAAAGTGCCGTGACTTATAGCGAGAACGCTTGCCAGCCGCAAGCCGCGCGCAACCCATGTAGAATGCGCGGCTTTGCCTTTGCCCGGAAATACCCATGCAACGACCGCAGTTTCGCCGCGCCTTCCTTCATCCCCGCTACTGGCCCCTGTGGCTGGGGCTCGGGCTGCTGTGGCTTACGGTGCAGCTGCCCTATCCGGCCTTGCTGCGCCTGGGGGGCGCGCTGGGCCGGCTGATGGGGTATTTCGCCACGGATCGGCGCCTGATCGCTGCGCGTAACCTGGAGTTGTGTTTCCCCGAGCTCCCCGCCAAAGAGCGTGAGCGGCTACTCAAGGAAAACTTCCGCTCAACGGGCATCGCCTTCTTCGAAATGGCGATGAGCTGGTGGTGGCCGGCACCCCGGTTAGCGCGGCTGGCACACATCGAAGGGCTGGAGCACCTGCGCGAAGCACAAGCGGCGGGGGAGGGCGCGATCCTGATGGCGGCGCACTTCACCACATTGGAAATCGGCGCGGCGCTGCTGGGCCAGCATCACACCATCGACGGCATGTACCGCGAACATGGCAATGCGCTGTTCGACTACATTCAGCGGCGTGGCCGCGAGCGGCATAACCTCGACGCCCTGGCGGTGGAACGCGAGGATGTACGCGGCATGATGAAACTGCTGCGCAAGGGCCGCGCCATCTGGTATGCGCCCGATCAGGATTACGGCGCCAAGCAGAGCGTGTTCGTGCCGCTGTTCGGCATCCCCGCGGCCACGGTAACGGCCACCAGCACCTTCGCCAGGCTGGGCAAGGCACGGGTGATACCTTTCACTCAAATGCGGCTGGCTGATGGCAGTGGATACCGGCTGGTGGTACACCCGCCGCTGGACAACTTCCCCGCCGAGACGGTGGAAGAAGATTGCCTGCGGATCAACCAATGGGTAGAAGAGGCGATCCGCGCCTGCCCCGAGCAATACCTGTGGGCGCACCGCCGATTCAAGTCACGCCCGGAAGGCGCGCCCAGGTTGTACCCCAAGCGCAAGGGCTGATCAGGCGGTAAGGCGGTTAGCATGAAAATCGCGAACCGCCTGTTCGATTTCTTCCCGGCTGTTCATCACGAACGGGCCGTATTGCACGATGGGCTCGTTCAGTGGCTTGCCGGCGATCAACAGCAGGCGGCAACCGTTCGCGCTGCTCAGGCGTAATTCGCCTTGCTCGCTCAACCGCGCCAGCCGCCCGGCTTCGACGGCCTGCGGCTGGCCCTCGACCTGCGCCTGGCCTTCGTATACGTACAGCAAGGCCCGATGGCCGTCGGGTACCTTGGGGCTTACCGTCGCTCCGGCCGGCAGATGAAGGTCCAGGTACAGTGGCTCGGTGTCCGGGCGCTGCACTGCCCCAGCAAGCTGCGTCTGGCCATCGTCGAACTCACCGGCGATGGCGATCACGGTCACCCCACCTGGCGTGACCAGGCGAGGGATGCGCTCTGGCTGAATATCGTCATAGGCCGCATCGCCCAGCTTGCTCTTGGCTGGCAGGTTCAGCCACAGCTGGAAACCCCGCATGGCGCCTTCTTCCTGTTCCGGCATTTCGCTATGGATCACCCCGCGGGCGGCGGTCATCCACTGCACGCCGCCACTGCCCAGCAGGCCCACATTGCCCATATGGTCTTCATGGCGCATGCGGCCTTCGAGCATGTAGGTCACGGTTTCAAAACCGCGGTGCGGGTGGGGCGGAAAGCCCGCGATGTAGTCGTTCGGGTTTACCGAGCCGAATTCGTCGAGCATCAGGAAGGGGTCGAAACGCTCGACGCCCGGGCCACCAAACACGCGGATCAGGCGCACACCGGCGCCATCGGACGTAGGCTGGCCTACATGAACATCAAGTACTTGGCGAAGCAGGGACATGGCAAAGGCTCCATAGCGCAATGGCGCCATGATATGCCTGCCGGGTTGCTGGATGGGTGAGTCTTTTGGCGGGGAATGATCGGGGTTTTCGATTTGTTTTCGTTTGCGGCTTCGCGGGCTACGCCCGCTCCTGCTCGAGCGTGGCGAAGCCCGCGAACGATGCTTACTCGCTAACCTGAAGCTTGCGCGCTTCGGTGTACACGTAGCGGACCTTCTCGTATTCGAACGGCGAGTTCAGCTGGCCATAGCGGAAGCTGGTGGTGTAACGCCGGTCCACGCCGCGTAGCAGGAGGATTTCCGGATGGCGGCCGCTTTCCTCGGACACGTTGAGGAAGTTGATCTGCGATTCGGCCGCGAAATCGGTGATCAGGCCTGTGGTGTCACGCAGGTTGGACGGCCCGAAGATCGGCAGTACCACATAGGGCCCTTCCGGCACGCCATAGTGGCCCAGGGTTTGCCCGAAGTCTTCGTTCTGCCGAGGCAGGCCGAAGTGGGTGGCAGGGTCCCACAGGCCGGCCACGCCCAGCGTTGTGTTCATCAGCAGGCGGCCGCTGATGTCCAGCGAACGCTTGCCCTTGAGCTGCAGCATGGCGTTGAGCAGGTTGCTCACATCGCCCAGGTTGTTGAAGAAGTTGCTCACGCCTGTGCGCAGGAAGCTGGGCGTGATGTAGCGATAGCCGCGTATTACCGGCAAAAACACCCACTCATCGAAGCGGTAGTTGAAGTGGTACACGCGGCGGTTCCACGATTCCAGCGGGTCATAGACATTCAAGGCGCTGAGGGTCGAGCGTTCGAATTCCCGCTGGTCCAGGCCAGGGTTGAACCTGAGCTGCTTGAGCGGCTCCTTGAAGCCGTCCGGGTCTGTCGGGGTGCGACCGTCATCGGCCTGGGCCGCGCCTGCGCACAACAGCGCGGCAATGAGCAGGGCATGTTTAACCACGGAAGAACTCCAGAATAGCGTCGCTGTTGACACGGTAGTTGAGGTTGCCGCAATGCCCGCCGTAGGGGTAAAGGGTGAGGCGGTCGCCAAAGGTCTTGCGCAGGAAGCCGATGTCGCCGGGGCCGAGGATCACGTCGTCGGCGTTGTGCATCACGGCGATCTTGGTGCTGTTCTGGAGGTAATCCTTCAGGCCGTAAAGGCTCACCTGGTCGATCAGTTGCAGCACGCTGCCGCCGTCGGTGCGGGCGCGCCACATGGGGATTACCTGCTCGGTCATGTAGCAGTCGAAGTCGCACTGCATCGCCACGCGCATGAAGTCAGTGAGGCTGGTGCCCTCGCGGATCGGGTACTTGGGCGGGATGATCAGGCCGCGACGGTTGATCAGGTCCGAGGTAAAGGCGATGTCCGCCGCCGAGAAGCGGAACGACACACCGATCAACATTGCCATCTGCTCGTTCGAGAGGTGCTGGCGCGACTGCTGGAAGTCATACAGCAGGGCTTCGTTGAGGTCGATGTAACCTTTTTGCTGGAAGTAGCGAGTGAGCTTTTTCAGTACCAGCTCATAGAACGTGGTGCTGTTGTTGATGCCCTTCACTTCGGTCTGGGTGAGCTTGTCCAGGTTGTTGATCGAGGTGTAGAGGTTCACCGGAGGGTTGAGCAGCAGCACCTTCTTGAAGTTGAAGCTGCGGCGGGTTTCGTCCAGCTTGCTCACGAAGGCTGCGTCCAGCCCACCCAGGCTGTAACCGGTGAGGTAGTAATCGGTCACCGGCAGCTTCGGGTGCTGGGCTCGCACGCCTTGCATCACGCGGTAAAGGTCTTCGGCGTCTTCGCTGCTGATGCCTGGCGTGGCAAAGCGAGAGGCGGCGCTCATGAAGTCATAGCTGGTGGGCGAGGACAGCTGCACCACGTGGTACCCGGCCTGATAGAACAGCTTCTTCAGGTACTCGTTGAGCGTGCTGTTATAGGCCGCGCCAGTGCCTGCGATGAGGAAGATCAGCGGCGCGGCATGGTCTTGCTCGGCCAGCCGATAGCGCAGCTTTTTCACCGGCCAGAAGTTGTCCGGCAGGATGAACTCCCGCTCCGGGCGAATGTTCAACGTGTAGTCGGCCTGGTCGATATCGTCGTCCAGCGGCAGCTTGGGTCGCAGGTCGGGGGGCGTGGAGGCGATGGTGGCCTCGAACGGGTTGGTCAGCGGAAAACCGTAGCTGGCCGGGTCGATGTCCCTGGCCTGCGAGAACGCGCTCATGACAAGGCCGCCGAGCAAGGCAGCGAGGCGCAAAGTTCGAAGCATTTGGATGTTTCCTGACGACGAGATGCTGACTAGACAACCGCCGTAATGGCGAGTTGCCAACCCCCTGAAAATGTTTTTGTACGCCCGTACCGAGGCCGCGGGTGCAGCGAGACGATACACCGATTTTGCCTTGGGGATGTAGAGTATCCCTATGCTTTTGTGCGCTGATGCGCGCCTCGTTAGCCACGTTCACGGAACACCGGATGAAACGCATGAACCCACGGTATAAATTGTGCGGCGTACTGCTGCTATTGGCGGCCTGGATCGCCGTTGCCTATGGCGTGCGCTATGGGCTGATGGAGAACACTGCTTGGGTGGGGGCCTGCGCCGCAGACCCTGCGCAGATAGCCTGCCAAGCGAAGGCGGGCATGGGCTTGATGATCCACTGGAATGTGCTGCCGCTGGCCGGGCTGGTGCTGGCGCTGGGTGGATGGTTGCTGCGGGGCGCGCGTGGGCAGCTAGTGGCGCTGATGGGCCTGGTATTCGCCCTTCCGGGGTTGGTGCTGTACACCACATCATTGGCCGGGGTGGTGGTGATGCTGGCGGCATTGCGGTGCGTGCATGTGAGGCATGAACCTGTAAGACCGGGCGTAGCCCGGGAATGACTGTTTACGCTGCCCGAGGCTTGCGAATCAGCGCCCAGCCCATGATAGAGACAGTAATGGCCCACCCCCAGGCATAGGGGTTCTGCCAACCTTCCCGCACCAACTGCACAGGAATGCTCACCGCACACATGGCCGCGAGAAGGCGAGTGGCGCGCGGCGCCAATGCTGCGGGGCGCCAGAACAACAGAAGCGCCGGCACCAGCAACCCTGCCGTGGCGAAGCTTCGATAGCGGGGGTCGAACACCATCCAGATCGCTTCCACGACGGTTGCGAAGCCAGCTGCCAAGGCCAAGTGGGCGCGCCAGCTCGTCAGCAGGCTCCCCAGCCGCGAACGCCATCCGCCTCCCGCGCCCAGATGCAGTACGGCCTCGGCAAGCAGGGCCAGGCTTGTGACCCCCAGGCAAGTTGCCCAAACCCATTCGCCCAGGTAGCGCGCGCCGACTTCAGCTTGCCGCGCCCAGCACGCCAGGCTTGCACCGGCCACTGCGCCAAGCCAGGGCAGGGCCAGCGCCGCCATGCGGGCGCTTGGTCGGCCGGCCAACAAAAGGCTAAACGCCAGCACCCACACCGAGCCGCCCAGCCACAGCCGCCAGTTCGGCACATCGCTTACCGGGCCGAACAGCACGCCTTTATCTTCTCGATCGGCGTCGAGCATCCCCCAGTAGCCGCCCACAGCGCCCTCGTTGTTGCGCTTCCAGGGCTGGTCAATGGCTTCGATAAGGTTGTATTGCCAGCCAAGCCGATCGGCCAGGTGCACGAAATCCCGAATGAAACGTGCCTGGTTCACAGGGCTGGGTTCAGCGGTTTCCCGTCGCCGGCCTTCACTTGGCCAGCCGGTTTCGCCGATCATCACCGGCTTGGGTGCGAAGCGCCTGGCGAAGTCGTCATGAATGGCCTGCACATGCGACAGTGCGGTATCCACGCCATGAGGCACATCTTCCCAATAGGGCAGCAGGTGCACGGTAATGAAATCCACCTGGGGCGCCACTTGCGGGTACAGGTTCCAGTACTCCCACACGTCGGCATAGGTCACCGGCTGTTGCACCCGCGCCTTCACCTGGCGTACCAGCTCGGCCATCCGCTCGCCGGTCGCTTCCTTGCGCAGCAGCACCTCGTTGCCCACGATCACCGCGGTTACAACGTCGGGGTATGCATTGGCCGCGTGCACCAGCGCATCCACTTCCTTCTGGGTGTCTTGTGGGTTGCTGTTTACCCAAGCGCCCAGCATCAGCTTCAGGCCGTGCTTGCGCGCCAATTCCGGCAGGCTTTCCAGCCCGGTCATGGAATAGGTCCGCAGGCAGGCGAAGCGTTTGCTCAACAGCGCCAGGTCGCTTTCAAGCTGGGCCGGGCGAATCGCCAGCGGCTGGTCGAACGGCGATTGGTCCTTGCCAAAAGGCGAGTAGGAGGCGCACTGCAATCGTTGGCCTTGTGCCACCGCGTCGGTCATGGGCACGGGGCGGCCCTGGGAGTACCAGAAACCGAGCAAGGCGAAACAGGCAAAAGCGGTGGAAAGCCACCAGAGGACGCAAAGGCGGGAGTCGGTCGAACGCATGGACAGGCCGAGCTGAAAAGGGAAGCGCTGATCTTAACGTGTTCACCCTCAAGCGGGGCGGCAATTCCAGCATGCAAGTAATGGGCGAAGGCGCGGCGGTAATTGCGCTGGTGGCTAACTGCTGTCGCGGATCGCCCGTTGCAGGTCGCACCCAGAACCGGATGCAAGCGGCCACAGGCCGATGATCAGCCTGTCGGCAGCGTGCCGGCCGCGGGTGCTTCGGCGGGGGAGCTTTTAGCGTGCAAGCGCGCACCGCCGTGAGCCACGCCTACATCTTGATGGGGAGCGAACATGAAAGCGCGAACACTATGGGGAGCGGGGGCCGCACTGGTGCTGGCAATGGGCTCGGGCCTGGCCAGTGCCAAGACCGAGCTGAGCGTAGGCTATGTGGATGGCTGGTCGGACAGCGTAGCCACCACCTTCGTGGCGGCGGAGGTGATCAAACAGAAACTGGGCTACGACGTGAAACTCATGCCCGTGGCCACCGGCATCATGTGGCAGGGCATTGCCACCGGCAAGCTGGACCTGATGCTCTCGGCCTGGCTACCGGTGACCCACGGCGAGTACTGGGAAAAGAACAAGGAAAAGGTGGTCGACTACGGCCCCAACTTCAACGACGCCAAGATCGGCTTGATCGTGCCTGACTATGTGAAGGCTAAAACCCTTGCAGACCTGAAGACCGACGACAGCTTCGGCAAGAAGATCGTAGGCATCGACGCCGGCTCCGGTGTAATGCTCAAGACCGACCAGGCCATCAAGGATTACGCCCTCGACGGCTACAAGCTGCAGGCCAGTTCCGGCGCGGCCATGACCTCCGAACTGGGCCGGGCCTATGACAAGCAGCAGTCCATCGCTGTTACGGGGTGGGTGCCTCACTGGATGTTCGCCAAGTGGAAGCTGCGCTTCCTCGAAGACCCGAAAGGCGTGTATGGCGCCGCCGAACACGTGGATAGCGTGGGCAGCAAGCAACTGGACGCCAAGGCACCGGAAGTGGTGGCGTTCCTGAAGAAGTTCTCCTGGAAAGACGCCAACGAAATCGGCGAAGTAATGCTGGCCATCCAGAACGGCGGCAAGCCCGAGGCGGTGGCCAAGGCATGGGTCGAAAAGAACCCGCAACGTGTGGCTGAGTGGACCGGTAAGTAGTAAGCGCTTGATCAGGGTGGGCCAGGCCAGCCCACCCTTACGACTAAGGTCGTCTATTGTTCTGCAGTACGGGGAATACAGTGGCTAAGGTTCCACTAAAACCGTGCTGCGGAGACAAAAACAATGAACGACAGCATTTATCTCGTAATACAGAACAACCCCCGCTTCAAGGAGCTCGTTGCAAAACGCGAGCGTTTCGCCTGGATACTTTCGGCGATCATGCTCGGCCTCTACGCCGCCTTCATTTTGCTGATTGCCTACGGGCCGCGCCTGCTGGGCACGCCGGTGAGTGAAGGATCGTCTGTTACCTGGGGCATCCCGCTGGGGGTGGGGTTGATCCTCTCCGCCTTCGTGCTCACCGCTATTTACGTGCGTCGCGCCAATGGCGAATTCGACGACATGAACCGCGCGCTGCTCAAGGAGGTGCAGCAATGAGCCGTCGCCTGTTCGCGGTACTCGCCGGCGCGGCCCTTGCCCCGTCAGCCATGGCGGCCGATGCCATCGCCGGGGCGGTGCAAAAGCAACCCCTGAACGTTGCCGCCATCGCCATGTTCGTGCTGTTCGTGGCCGCCACCCTGTGCATCACCTACTGGGCGTCGAAGCGCAACCGCTCGGCGTCGGACTACTACGCAGCCGGTGGGCGCATCACGGGCTTCCAGAATGGCCTGGCGATTGCCGGCGACTATATGTCCGCGGCGTCCTTCCTGGGCATTTCGGCGCTGGTGTTCACTTCCGGCTATGACGGGCTGATCTACTCCATCGGGTTCCTGGTGGGCTGGCCGATCATCCTGTTCCTGATCGCCGAGCGGCTGCGCAACCTGGGCAAGTACACCTTCGCCGACGTAGCGTCCTATCGGCTCAAGCAGATGGAAATCCGCACCCTGTCGGCCTGTGGCTCGCTGGTGGTGGTGGCGTTCTATCTGATCGCGCAAATGGTAGGCGCAGGCAAGTTGATCCAGCTGCTGTTCGGCCTGGATTACGCCGTTGCCGTGGTGCTGGTGGGCATTCTGATGTGCATGTACGTGCTGTTCGGCGGCATGCTGGCCACCACCTGGGTGCAGATCATCAAGGCCGTGCTGTTGCTCTCCGGTGCCACCTTCATGGCATTGATGGTGATGAAGCACGTGAACTTCGACTTCAACACCCTGTTCTCCGAAGCGATCAAGGTTCACCCCAAAGGCGAGGCCATCATGAGCCCCGGCGGCCTGGTGAAAGACCCGATCTCGGCGTTCTCCCTCGGTCTGGCGCTGATGTTCGGTACCGCTGGCCTGCCGCACATCCTCATGCGCTTCTTCACCGTGAGCGATGCCAAGGAAGCCCGCAAGAGCGTGCTCTATGCCACAGGCTTTATCGGTTACTTCTACATCCTTACCTTCATCATCGGCTTTGGCGCGATCTTGCTGGTAAGCACCAACCCGGACTTCAAAGACGCTACCGGCGGCCTGCTGGGCGGCAACAACATGGCAGCGGTGCACCTGGCAAACGCCGTGGGTGGCAGCGTGTTCCTGGGCTTCATTTCGGCGGTGGCGTTTGCCACCATTCTGGCGGTGGTCGCCGGGCTTACCCTGGCCGGTGCATCGGCGGTGTCCCACGACCTGTACGCGTCGGTGCTGAAGAAAGGCAACGCCAACGAGAAGGATGAAATCCGCGTTTCGAAGATCACCACCATTGCCCTGGGCGTGCTGGCGATCGGCCTGGGCATTCTGTTCGAGAAGCAGAACATCGCGTTCATGGTGGGCCTGGCGTTCTCCATTGCCGCCAGCTGTAACTTCCCGGTGCTGCTGCTTTCCATGTACTGGAAAAAGCTCACCACCCGCGGCGCGATGATCGGTGGCTGGCTGGGGCTGATCACGGCCGTCGGCCTGATGATCCTGGGCCCGACCATCTGGGTGCAGATCCTCGGCCATGCCACGCCCATCTACCCGTACGAATACCCGGCGCTGTTCTCCATTGCCGTGGCGTTCATCGGTATCTGGTTCTTCTCCATCACGGACAAGTCCGCGGCGGGCGAAGAAGAGCGTGCGCGGTTCTACCCGCAATTCGTTCGCTCGCAAACCGGCCTGGGCGCCAGTGGGGCGGTGTCTCACTGATCAAGCCTGAGTTGCGTTGCCCTGTGTAAGCAGGGCCCTGCCGGACCATGAACCCCCGCTTTCGAGTGGGGGTTGTTTTTTTTTACGGCCGGCTGATATCAGAGGTGATGGACGCGGTTCTCGGAAGACAAACAAAAACCCCGAGGGTGGGCTGGCCACCGCTCGGGGTTCTGTTTTTTTCAGGCCGGGAAAACGCCCTCAGGCACAAGCCACTAACTGCGCAACTTGTCGACAAATCATCTCTCCGCTTTCAATCTCCGCCACGCGTAAGTCGTAGCTGGCCTGCAGGTTTACCCAGAATTCTGGCGTTGTACCCAGGCAGCGGGAAAGCCGCAGAGCTGTATCGGCTGAGATGCCCCGCCGTTCGCGAGCTATGTCATTCACAGTGGGTGCCGAGACACCGAGCGCACGAGCCAATGCCGAAGCGGAAAGCCCCATGGGCACCATGAATTCTTCTCGGAGGATTTCGCCCGGGTGAATAGGGCGCATGCCATTCTTGAACATAAAAACCTCAGTGATAATCCACAATTTCCACGTTAGCCGGGCCATTTTCGGTCCACACAAAGCATACGCGCCATTGGTCATTGATACGTATGCTGTGCTGCCCCTCGCGGTTTCCGCGCAATGCCTCCAACCGATTGCCTGGTGGCGCCCGGAGATCAACCAGTTGTGAAGCAGCGGCTACCATTTGAAGCTTGCGCGTGGCGACATTGGCGATTCCTGACCACTGCGAGGTACGTCCGGTGACGAACAGTACCTCGGTGTCCTTGCAGTTAAAGCTGACAATCATCGTTTTGACGCTTAACCCTTAACGTTAGGCGTTAATATACCCCGCGCGACCGGATTTGCAAACGACAGATCAGCTAAGCACATAGGCATGCAAACAAAAACCCCGAGGGTGGGCTGGCCACCGCTCGGGGTTTTGTTTTTTTCAGGCCAGGCCTGAGCGGGCTATATCTTCCCGAGCAGCACAAGGATCAGCAGGATGATCAGCACGGTACCGATGATACCGGACGGCCCGTAACCCCAGCTGCGCGAGTGGGGGAAGACGGGTAGACCACCGATCAGCAGCAGAATCAGAATGATGATGAGTATGGTGCCCATGGCGGATTTCCTTTTTTTGGACCCTGTGCGGCAGCTGCCGCGGTTGGGGCGGGGCATTTGCCTTCCGCTTGTTAGTACGATCCTGAAGCGCGCAAAAAGTTTGAAATACCGCCAAGCCGGTCCCGGCATTCAGCGCGCTGATGATTCTTATACAGTAGCAGGGGCGCGGCTAGGCTTGCTCCAATTGCAGCCAGGAGATGCAGCATGAGCAACCGCATGATGGTGACCGGCGCCGGGTCTGGGCTGGGCCGCGAAATCGCCCAGCGTTGGGCGCGAGAGGGATGGCAGCTGGCCCTGTGTGACCTGGATGAACGCCGGCTCGAAGAAACTCTGCGCCTGGTGCGGGCCGAAGGCGGTGACGGTTTCATCCGCCGCTGCGATGTGCGCGACTATAGCCAGCTGAGCGCCTTTGCCGAAGCCTGCGAGGCGCAACTGGGCGGGATCGACGTGCTGGTGAACAACGCCGGGGTCGCATCCGGCGGGTTCTTCGAGGAGTTGTCGCTGGAAGACTGGGACTGGCAGCTCTCGGTCAACCTGATGGGGGTGGTGAAGGGCTGCAAGGCGTTTCTGCCGCTGATCCTGCGCAGTCAGGGGCGGATCATCAACGTGGCGTCCATGGCCGCGCTGATGCAGGGCCCGGGGATGAGCAACTACAACGTGGCCAAGGCCGGCGTGGTGGCGCTGTCCGAAAGCCTGAGGGTGGAACTGCGCGGCCAGGGGGTGAAGGTCCACGTGCTGTGCCCGTCGTTCTTCCAGACCAACCTGCTCGATTCCTTCCGCGGCCCTACGCCGGAAATGAAAGCCGCCGTGGGCAAGCTGCTGGAAGGCTCGCCTATCAGCGCTGCCGACATCGCCGAATACCTCTATCAGCAGGTGGCCGAGGGCGCATTCATGATCCTGCCCCATGAAGCGGGCCGCGAAGCCTGGGCCGGTAAATGCCGGAACCCGGAGCCACTGTATGCCGAGATGGCGCACATGGCGGACCGGATGAGGGCCAAGGCCCGCGGTTGACGTATGCTGGCGGCTTCGCTCATTGACGGGGGCTGCTGTGCTCAATTACCTGTGGTTTGCCTTGGCGGCGGTGTTCGAGATCGCCGGTTGCTATGGTTTTTATCTGTGGCTGCGGCTAGGGAATAGCCCTGCCTGGGCCGTTGCCGGGTTGCTGAGCCTTACCTGCTTCGCGCTGCTGCTCACCCGCGTGGAGGCGGCCTATGCCGGCCGTGCCTACGCGGCATACGGCGGCGTGTACATCGCCACCTCGCTGGGCTGGCTGGCGTTCGTGGAGCGAAGCCGGCCGCTGCTCAGTGATTGGGTAGGGGTGGGCATCTGCCTGCTGGGTGCGAGCCTGGTGCTGTTCGGGCCCAGGTTTTCTTCCTGACATCCAATAGGAAGCATCTGTCTTGAGCAGTTTGCTTAACCCCCTATTCGCGAGTTCCGCCTTCGGCTACACCCGGCTCCTACTGGGTTCATCCTGATATGCTGAGGGAGCTTGTACCTCTGTGGGAAGTGGCGGGGCCGGCCACCCGGCGGAGCTCGCGAATGTTAGTGACAGGTACAGAACGTGCACGGATTTGCACGGAATGTTGTAGGAAAGAGTCCAATTTTCGCTCCAGAGCGCGTATTCATCCCTTGGCGCGTTGAAACGCCCGGCAATCCAAGGCAGGCTCCGGTTTCCACCCATGAAAGGACGCATACCATGCTTGTACTGACCCGAGCCGCCGGTGAGGAAATCATTATCGGCGATGACATCCGCATCAAGATCCTGTCGTCCACTGGCGGCCAAGTGAGGCTGGGTATCGCCGCGCCGCGCTCCGTGGAGGTTCACCGGGCCGAGATCTACAAGCGGTTAGTGCTCGAGCGCAACGAGCGCCTGGCCGCTGCCGGGCGCTGAGGCCGGTCAATCCTCCAGCAATTCCTTGGGGATATCGTGGCGCGCCAACAGCTGGCACTGCTGGCTGTCGGCATCGAACAGGATGAACGCCTGGCCCTTGGCCAAGGCTTGGCGAACCCGCAGCACGCGGGTTTGCAGAGGGGTTTCGTCGCCGTTATCGGTCCCGTCCCGGGTCACGAAGTCTTCGATCAGCCGATTCAGGGTGTCCGGAGCGAGTTGGTCGTAAGGAATCAGCACAGCATTGCACCGTTGAAAATGATGGTGCCTAGCTTACCGCAACCGCCAGGCGCCATCGCGTTGTAACGACCGCTGTCCGTTGAGCAGTCACTTGCCGATGATTTCGTCCACGGCCGGCACGCGGGTGTCATTCGCCATATGGGCCTCATGTTCGATCTGCTTGCTGAACTTGGTCAGCGAGGCATTCGCCGGGTCGGCATCACTGGCAAACACGGGCGGGCTGAGGATATAAGCGGCGAGCAGGCGGCTGAGCCCGGCCAGGCTGTCGATATGGGTACGCTCGTAGCCATGGGTGGCATCACAGCCAAAGGCCAACAGGGCCGCGCGAACGTCATGGCCAGCGGTGACCGCCGAGTGGGCATCGCTGTAGTAGTAGCGGAAAAGGTCACGGCGTACCGGCAGCGCGTGGTCCTGCGCCAGGCGCAACAGGTGGCGCGACAGGTGATAGTCATAGGGGCCGCTGGAATCCTGCATGGCCACGCTCACCGCGTGCTCGCTCGAATGCTGGCCCGGCGCGACCGGCGCAATATCGACTCCCACGAATTCGCTCACGTCCCACGGCAGTGCTCCTGCCGCGCCGGAGCCTGTTTCCTCAGTGATGGTGAATATCGGATGGCAGTCGATCTGCGGTTCTACCCCGCTGTCCACGATCGCCTTCAATGCCGCCAGCACCGCAGCCACGCCAGCCTTGTCATCCAGATGGCGCGCACTGATGTGGCCGCTGTCAGTGAACTCCGGCAGCGGGTCGAACGCCACGAAGTCGCCGATGTTCACGCCCAGCGCCTCGGCATCTGCGCGGGTGGCGGAGTACGCGTCCAGGCGTAGCTCCACATGGTCCCAGGTGATCGGCATCTGGTCGATGGCGGTATTGAAAGCGTGCCCGGAAGCCATCAAGGGCAACACGCTGCCGCGCACGATCCCGTTGTCGGTGAATACGCTCACCCGGCTGCCTTCGGCGAACCGGCTGGACCAGCAGCCTACCGGCGCAAGGCCCAGGCGGCCGTTGTCCTGGATCACCCGCACGATGGCCCCTATGGTGTCCAAGTGGGAGGAAATGGCCCGGTCGGGCGAGCTGTGCTTGCCCTTGAGGGTGGCGCGCAGGGTGCCGCGGCGGGTGAGTTCGTACGGAATACCCAGCCCCTCGAGGCACTCGGCAACGTAACGCACGATGGTGTCGGTGAAGCCGGTGGGGCTGGGAATCGCCAGCATTTCCAGCAGCACTTTGCGCAGATAATTCATATCCGGTTCGGGGATTTTCGACATCTGTTCTCTCCTCGGAGGATACGCAAGGGCCGCTTGCAGGCCTTGGCGGGCGCTGCAAGGGCAAGGTGGCGCCCGCAGCCACGGGCGCGCGTCGTCAGCGCGCAGGCTGTATATGTGGGAACAGCAAATCCACGAAGCGTTCCGCGGTAGGGCGGGGCTCATGGTTGGCCAGGCCAACCCGCTCATTGGCCTCGATGAACACATACTCAGGCTGATCGGCGGCCGGCACCAGCAGGTCCAGGCCCACCACAGGGATGTCCAGGGCGCGCGCCGCATTGATTGCCGCCTCGCGAAGCACTGGGTGAAGGATGTCAGTCACATCCTCCAGGTGCCCGCCGGTATGCAGGTTGGCTGTCTTGCGCACCGCCAAGGTTTCGCCCTTGGGCAACACGCTGGTGTACTCATACCCGGCGGCCTGGACGGTGCGCTCGGTCTCCCGGTCCAGCGGAATCCGACTTTCTCCGCCTGTGGCAGCCTGTCGGCGGCGGCTTTGCGCTTCGATCAGCTCGCGGATGTTGTGCTGACCGTCGCCGACGATCTGGGCAGGGCGCCGGATCGCGGCGGCGACCACATCAAAGCCGATCACCACAATGCGCAGGTCGGCGCCTTCATGGAAGCTCTCCAGCAACACGTGACTGTCGAACTGGCGGGCAGCCTCGATAGCGGCCTGCACATCTTCGAGGGTGCGCAGGTCCACCGCCACGCCCATGCCTTGCTCGCCATCGAGCGGCTTGACCACAATGCGGCCGTGCTCTTCGAGGAAGTCCTGGTTGTCGTCCGCGCTGCCGGCCAGTTGTTGCGCGGGCAATGACAGGCCCGCCGCCGCCAGCACCTTGTGGGTGAGGCTCTTGTCCTGGCACAGCATCACGCTGATAGAACTGGTGAGGTCGGAAAGGGACTCTCGGCAACGAATCCGCCGGCCGCCATGGCTGAGGGTGAACAGCCCATGCTCGGCATCGTCCACATGTACATCGATACCGCGGCGGTAAGCCTCGTCGACGATGATGCGCGCATAGGGGTTCAGGTCCGCAGCCGGCCCCGGGCCTAAAAACAGCTTCTGATTGATGCTGTTCTTGCACTTCACCGCGAAGGTAGGCAGCGTGCGGAAGCCCAGTTTGGCGTAGAGGTTCTTGGCCAGGCGGTTATCGTGCATCACCGACAGGTCCATGAAATTCAGGCCCCGGCCCATGAAGTGCTCTACCAGGTGGCGCACCAGCACTTCGCCCACGCCAGGGCGGGTGCAGCGGGGGTCTACGGCCAGGCACCACAGGCTGCTGCCGCCTTCCGGGTCCTGGAAAGCGGTGCGATGGTTCAGGCCCATCACACTGCCGATCACGCTGCCGTCGGTTTCATCCTCGGCCAGCCAGTACACCGGCCCGCCCTGGTGGCGGGGCGTGAGCAGCGCCGGGTCCACCGGCAGCATGCGGCGCTTGCGGTACAACTGGTTGATCGCTTCCCAGTCGTGCTCGGTGCAGGCGCGGCGGATGCGAAACCCACGAAACACCCGCTGCGCCGGGCGGTAATCGTTGAACCACAGCCGCAGGGTGTCGGACGGGTCGAGGAACAGCTGTTGCGGGGCCTGGGCCAATACTTGCTGGGGCGCCGCCACGTACAGCGCGATGTCGCGTTCACCCGGGCGCTCTTGCAGCAGTTCGGTCGCCAGCTCCTGGGGCGACGGCCAGGTGTGCCCCATCAGCAAACGGCCCCAGCCGCAGTGCAAGGGGCGAGGGCTGTCGGCCAACGGCACGCCGTCTTCGGCACACATGGCCTGCAGGCGTTCATAGGACGGTGGCTGGCCGCGTTGCAGGCGCTGGCTGACGGAGTGTGGATGGGCTTTCATAACTTAGATTCCTTGTTCACTGAGCCACAGGTTCAGCGCCGCCAACTGCCACAACTTGGAACCGTGCAGTGGGGTCAACTGGCCGTGTGGGTCGGTCAGCAGGGCATCGATGCGGGTAGGGTTGAACAGGCCACGGTCGTGGCTGCTGTCCATCAGCAGGTCGCGCACCCAACCCAGGGTCGCGCCTTCCAGGTGCTTCAGGCCGGGCACCGGGAAGTAGCCCTTCTTGCGGTCGATCACTTCGCTGGGGATCACCCGCCGCGCGGCCTCCTTGAGTACGTGTTTGCCGCCGCCTGGCAGTTTGAACTGGCCAGGAATGCGCGCGGACAGCTCCACCAGCCGGTAATCAAGGAACGGCGTGCGTGCTTCCAGGCCCCAGGCCATGGTCATGTTGTCCACCCGCTTGACCGGGTCGTCCACCAGCATCACGGTGCTGTCCAGGCGCAGCGCCTTGTCCACGGCGGCATCGGCGCCCGGCATGGCGAAGTGCTCGCGAACGAAGTCACCCGCGGCGTCGTGGTCCAGGCGCCAGCGCGGCTGCACGGTGTCGGCGTACTCGGCGTAGTCGCGGTCGAAGAAGGCCTTGCGATACGCGGCATACGGGTCGCTGGCGCCATCTACTTGCGGGTACCAGTGATAGCCGGCGAACAGCTCATCCGCACCTTGGCCGCTCTGTACCACTTTGCAGTGTTTGGCGACCTCGCGAGACAACAGATAGAAGGCGATACAGTCGTGGCTTACCATCGGTTCGCTCATGGCGCGGAAGGCGGCCGGCAACTGATCGAGGATCTCCCCCTCGGCGATGCGCAGCTGATGATGCTTGGTGCCGTAATGGCGGGCGATCAGGTCCGAATATTCGAATTCGTTGCCCCGCTCGCCGCCCGCATCGTCAAAACCGATCGAGAAGGTGGAGAGGTCCTCCACGCCCACCTCGCGCAGCAGGCCAACCAGCATGCTGGAGTCCACGCCGCCGGAGAGCAGCACGCCGACGTCCACCGCGGCGCGCTGGCGGATGGCCACGGCTTCACGGGTGGCATCCAATACGCGGTCCACCCAGCCTTCAAGGTTCAGGCTGCTTTCTTCCGCCGAGGGGCCATAAGGCAGCGTCCACCACACCTTCTCCTCGGTGGTACCGTCGGCGTCAATCCGCATCCAGGTGGCCGCTGGCAACTTCTGCACATTGGCGAGAATGGTGCGAGGCGCGGGTACCACGGCATGGAAGTTCAGGTAGTGGTTGAGGCCGACCGGGTCCAGCATCGGGTCGATATCGCCGCCTTTGAGCAGGGCGGGCAGGGCGGAGGCGAAGCGCAAGCGGCTGCCGTTGCGGGTCAGGTATAACGGCTTCACACCCAGGCGGTCGCGGGCCAGGAACAGGCGCTGGTTGTCCCGCTCCCACACGGCGAAGGCGAACATGCCGTTGAGCTTGGGCAGCATGGCCTCGCCCCAGGCGTGATAGCCCTTGAGCAGCACCTCGGTGTCGCCGTCGGAGTAGAAGCTGTAGCCAAGCGCTTCCAGCTCTTTGCGCAGCTCTGGGTAGTTGTAGATGGCGCCGTTGAAGGCCAGCGCCAGGCCCAGCTGGCCGTCGACCATCGGCTGCGCGGAGCAGTCGGACAGGTCCATGATTTTCAGGCGACGGTGGCCGAAGGCAATCGGCCCCTGGCTATGAAAACCCCACGCATCCGGGCCGCGCGGGGCGAGGTGGTGGGTGATGCGCTCAATGGCGCCGAGGTCGGCCGGCTGGCGGTCGAAACGAAACTCTCCTGCGATTCCACACATGTAGCTTGAACCTTTGCTATAGGTTTTCGCGCTACTGGGGACGTGCGGGCGATGCGCCTGGAAAACGAAAAATCAGACACAAGCCAGATCGCGCACGGCGTATTCAGCCAGTAGCGCAGGGGCCCTGCGGCGGCGTCACGCTGGCAGGGGCTTGGCTTGTTGGAGGGCCGGAGGCATCGGATCGTTCCGTTCGCCTTGCCCCTGTAGCAGCCGGCCTTGGCCGCGACGGGGTACTTAAGAACGGCTACCGTCCGGCCCCCAGGGCTTGAAGCCCCTGCCGCCAAGCCTCCAGCGCATCGAGTTCCATCGGCCGCGCCAAATAGAAGCCTTGCACTTCATGGCACCCCGCGCGGCGCAGTATTTCCAGCGTGTCGGCGGATTCGATGCCTTCGGCCACGATGCGATAGCCCAGGCGCAGGCCCAGGCCGATCAGGGTTTCCACCAGGCGGCGGTCGCGGTCGTCGTTGCCGATGTTGCAGATCAGCGAGCGGTCCAGCTTTACCGCTGTGGCAGGCAGCTGACGCAGGTAGGTCCAGTTGCTGTAGCCGGTACCGAAGTCGTCGATGGCCACGTCGATACCGATCAGCCGCAGCCGCTCAAGCTGCTCGCGAACCAGTTCGGGGCTCTGGCACAAGGCGCTTTCAGTGAATTCCAGTTCCAGCAATTCGGGCGGCAAGCCGCTTTCGGCTAGCAGGGCGAGGAGGGCATCGGTGAACTGGCTACCATCCAGGTCTTCAGCCGATACGTTGACCGATACCTTCAGGCTTTGGCCAAGGCGGTGCCATTGGCTGGCTTGTTCCACGGCCTGGCGGACCACCCAGAGGCTGAGCGGGCGGATCATCGACGTGCGCTCGGCGAGCGGAATGAATTCGGCCGGGCTTACCGCGCCGAGGAACGGGTGTTCCCAACGCAGCAGGGCTTCCACTGAAAGCATGTCGCCGGTATTGGCGTCGAACCGTGGCTGGTACGCCAGGCGCAGTTGCTCAGGGCTTTGCATGGCTTCTGCCAGCGCGCTCAGTAACATGAACGCGCGTTGCTGAGCACGCCCCAGCCCGGGCTGGTACCAACACCAGCCCTGGCCCTTGGTGCGGGCATCGTCCGAAGCGCTCACCACCATGCGCAGCCAGTCCGGCAGGCTGGCCTGGGCGGCGGTGAGTTCAATGGCGCCGATACCGATTTGCGTCTGGATCGGGATGCCGGCGCACATCAGTGGCCGCTTGAACCGCTGCACCACGTCAGCGAACAGCGTATCGGCGTCGGCGCCGCGGTGGCTGTCCAGGAAGAAACCGAAGCGGGTCTGGCTGACCCGGTAGATGGCCGTGTGCGCGGGCAGCACCGCGGCCAGCTCATCGCGCATGGCGAGCATCAGGTCCTGGGAGAACTGATACCCCAGCGCTTTAACGATGTCGTTGAGCATCTGCGGCGACACCATGTCGATGGCCACCAGCGACTGCGCTGCCTGGCCGCGACGGCTGATGATGTCTTGCTCCAGCCGGGCCCGGTTGAGCATGCCGGTTTGCGGGTCGTGGAAGTTCAAGGCGCGCGATGTGGCAATTCGTTGCATCACCAACGCGGCGAAGCGGCGGAGTGCGGCCTCTTCACGTGGCGTAAGCGGAGGGCGTGGCTGGGTGTCGATCACGCAGAGGCTGCCCAGGCCCAGCCCGTCTTCGGTAATCAGCGGCATCCCGGCGTAAAACCGGATGCCCGGCGTACCGGTAACCAAGGGATTTTGGCAAAAGCGTTCGTCCAGGTGTGAATCCGGTACAACGAACAACTCGTCCGAGAGGATCGCGTAGGTGCAGAAAGACACATCCCGCGGGGTCCCCTGCGCGCAAATTCCGCGGCTGGCCTTGAACCACTGCCGGTGCTCTTCGAGGATCGAGATCAGGGCGATAGGCGCGTTGAAGTAATCCTGCACCAGCTCGACGATGTCTTCGAATACCGGGTCCTGCGTGCCCTCGAGCAGGCAGAGCTCCGCTACACGACGCAGGCGGGCTGCTTCGTTGATCGGCATCGGCGGTGGCTGGATCATCAGGTATTTTCCGCTGCGGGCGAGGGGATTGGGTCTGTGATATCAGAATGCCCTCTCATGCTACAGCGTATCGGCCGCGTTAGCCTATCCTGCAGGTGCCATCGGTCGGAGGCAGGGCCGGGTCAGCTTTTTACCGCGCCTTTGGATAGTTTTCGTACGCTGAAACGGTTCGGATGACAGCTTTCGGCGACATTGACGGGCATCGGTAGCGGCTCATGCTCGAGCCAGGCAGCAATAAGTTCACCCGACAGCGGGGCGGTAATCAGCCCTCGCGAACCGTGCCCGCTGTTTACATAAAGCCCTGGCAGCCAGGGGCATGGCGCGTCACAGGCTGCACGGGCGTTGCGCTGCAGCGCCTCATAAGCCTGGTTGAAGGCAGCGGTATCGGCCACCGGGCCCACGATGGGCAGGTAGTCCGGGCTGGTGCAGCGCAAGCCCACCCGGCCATCCAGGTGTTCAGGCGCAGCCGGGGCGAGGCGCCGGGCCAGGTCAGGTGAAATGCCCTCGAGCAGTGCCAGGTTCTGGGTGTGCTCGGCAATGCTGGGTTCGTTGTCCAGGCGCTGGAAGTCGAAGCTCGCGCCAAGGGTATGCTCGCCTAGCCGCGCCGGTGCTACGTAGCCTTCGGCACACACTACGGTGCTCAGTACCTTGCTTTCAGCGGTGGCCGGCAGGCGGGTGATCTGCCCCCGTATCGGCTTGAGTGGCAGGTCGGCCGTGTATTCGAAGGCACGCACCTGCGCCGCGCACGCCAGTACTGCGACAGGGGCGCTGGCGAGTACTTCATTGCCGGCCAAGGCGCGCCAGCGCTCGTTCACTCGCTCCAGGCGCAGCACGTCCTGATGAGGCTTTACCGTGATGCCAGGATGAGCGACCAGCGCTGCGCATAAAGCTGGCGGGTGCACCCAGCCACCTTCCGGAAAGTACAGGCCACCGGCTGGCAGGGGGACGTTTGCAAGGCTGCTGGCCTCAGCGGCGCTTACCAGGCGCAGCAGTTCCGGGGCAAAGGCATCGGCCAAGGCGTTCTGGCGCGAGGTGTCGGCGGCCGTGGTTGCCAATTGCAATACGCCGCAGCCTTCCCAATCGCTACCTTGTTGCAAGCGTTCCAGCCAGCGGCGGGTATACCCGAAACCGCTAAGGATCAGTTGTGACAGCGCGGTGCCGTGGGCGGAGAGTTTGAGGTACAGCACGCCCTGCGGGTTGCCCGAGGCTTCGGGGGCGATCTGCCCATGGCGCTCCAGCAGGGTGACCTTCCAGCCGCGCACGGCCAGGCTGTACGCCGTGGCGCAGCCGGCCAGCCCGGCACCGATCACCAGCGCCTCGCGGGGCCCCGGTACTGTTGGCGGGTAGGCGAACCAAGGCTTGGCGGTAGAGGTGGCGGCGGCATCCGGAGCACCGATGAAGTCCCCCCGCATGATTTCCCATTTCTTGCCCTGGCCTGGCAGCCTTTTCATCTTGAAGCCCACTGCGATCAGGCCACGGCGCACCATTCCCGCCGCGCTGAAGGTGCCGAGCGTAGTGCCTTCATGCGACAGCCGCCCCACCTCGGCGAACAGTCCGGGCGTCCACATGTCCGGGTTTTTCGCAGGGGCGAAACCATCGAGGAACCAGGCGTCCACCCTTGCGCTCAGTTGACTCAGCTGGGCCTGGGCGTCGCCGATCAGCAGGGTCAGGGTTACCCGCCCCTGCGCGAACGCCAGCCGCTGCGACCCGGGGTGAATGGCCTGGTAAGCCCCCTGTAGCTGAGCCGCCCAGGGTGCGAGTTCAGGCCACAGCGCCAGCGCCCGCTGAAGGTCGTCCCGGGTAAGGGGGTATTTTTCCGTGCTCACGAAATGCAGCCGCGCGCCTGGCCTGGCGATAGCGTCGAACAGCCGCCAGGTCGCGAGGAAGTTCATGCCCGTGCCAAAGCCGGTTTCACCGATCACCAGGTGCTCCCCGTCCGCCAGCGCGGCGAAGCGCGCTTCCAAGCGGTTCTGCTCGAGGAATACGTAACGGGTTTCCTCCAGCGCCGCCTGGCTGGAAAAATACACGTCGCCAAACACGCGGGAACGCGGTTGGCCGTTTTCGTCCCAGTCGAGCTGGGCAGGGGTGATAGCGCTGGGCATGGGCTTGAGGGATCGGCTTCGAACGGGCGCAGCATTCTGCCACAAGGCGCTGTCCAGATAAGCAGCCAAGGGAGGTCACCCATGTTTGAATCCGCCGAGATCGGCCATGCCGTGGACGATGAAACCTATAAGGCCGCGGTGCCCGCGTTACGCCAGGCACTGCTGGAAGCGCAATACGAACTCAAGGAGCAGGGCCGCTTTCCGGTGATCGTGCTGATCAACGGCATTGAAGGCGCGGGCAAGGGCGAAACCGTCAAGCTGCTCAGCGAATGGATGGACCCACGGCTGATCGAGGTGCGCACGTTCGATCAGCAAACGGATGAAGAGCTGGCCCGCCCACCGGTATGGCGCTACTGGCGGCAGCTGCCAGCGAAGGGGCGAATGGGGGTGTTCTTCGGCAATTGGTACAGCCAGATGATCCAGGGCCGCGTGCATGGCCACTTCAAGGACGCCGTGCTGGACCAGGCGATCAACCAGGCCGAACGGCTGGAGCAGATGCTCTGCGATGAGGGCGCGCTGATCTTCAAATTCTGGTTCCACCTGTCCAAGAAGCAGATGAAACACCGGCTCAAGTCGCTCAAGGACGACCCCTTGCACAGCTGGCGCATCAGCCCCCTGGATTGGCAGCAATCGAAAACCTACGACCGCTTTGTGCGTTACGGCGAGCGCGTGTTGCGCCGCACCAGCCGTGAGTACGCACCCTGGCACGTGATCGAGGGGCACGACAGCAATTACCGCAGCCTGGCCGTGGGCAAGATCCTGCTCGAAGGCCTGCAGGCCCGATTGAATGCCCCGCAGCAGCCGGTTCAACAGGCCGTGACGCCACTGGGCGACAGCCTCGACCAGCGCACCTTGCTCGACGCGCTGGACATGAGCCTGGCGTTGGACAAAAGCGACTATCAGCAGCAGCTGATCGAGGAACAGGCGCGGCTGGCCACGCTGTTGCGCCACAAGCACATGCGCCGACACGCGTTGGTGGCGGTATTCGAGGGCAACGACGCTGCCGGCAAGGGTGGCGCCATCCGCCGGGTAGCGGCCGCGCTGGACCCGCGCCAGTACCACATCATCCCCGTTGCGGCCCCCACCGAAGAAGAACGTGCGCAGCCCTACCTTTGGCGGTTCTGGCGGCACATCCCGGCGCGCGGGCAATTCACCATCTTCGACCGTTCCTGGTATGGCCGGGTACTGGTGGAGCGCGTGGAGGGCTTCTGCCAGCCGGCGGACTGGCTGCGTGCGTACAGCGAAATCAACGACTTCGAGGAGCAACTGACCGACGCCGGGGTGGTGGTGGTGAAATTCTGGCTGGCGATTGACGAGCAAACCCAGCTGGGCCGCTTCAAGGAGCGCGAAGAAACGCCGTTCAAGCGCTACAAGATCACCGAGGACGACTGGCGCAACCGTAACAAGTGGCCGCAATACCGCGAGGCTGTGGGCGATATGGTCGACCGCACCAGTACTGAAATCGCGCCGTGGACGCTGATCGAGGCCAATGACAAGCGCTGGGCGCGGGTGAAGGTATTGCGCACGATCAACGACGCCCTGGAGAAGGCTTTCCGTAAGCACCGTTGACTTATGCCGGGCTTTGAGCGATGGATGGGCCTCCAGCACTGTTCAAGGACACCACCATGAGCTTGTCGCCTTTCCACTTGGCTATCCCGGTTTACGACCTGCCCGCTGCCCGGCACTTCTACGGCGAAGTGTTCGGCCTGGCGGAGGGTCGCTCCAGCGATCACTGGGTCGACTTCAACTTTTACGGCCACCAGTTGGTCATCCACGAACACCCGCGCACCGCTTCCCAGGAGGCCGCCCACACCAATGCCGTGGACGGCCACGACGTGCCGGTGCCGCATTTCGGCATCGTGCTGGGTTGGGAAGAATGGGAGGCCTTGGCCGACCGCCTGCGCGCGCGGGAAACGCGCTTCGTGATCGAGCCCTACGTACGGTTCCAAGGGCAGGTGGGCGAACAGGCGACCATGTTCCTGTTCGACCCTTGCGGCAATGCCCTGGAGTTCAAGGCGTTCAAGGACATGAGCCAGCTGTTTGCTGTGTAGCCCTCATTCGCGAGCTCCGCCTGCGGCTTCGCCGGATGGCCGGCCCCCCAGCTCCCACAGGTGCACGTTTGAACTTGTTGGAAGCGGCGGGGCCGGCCATCCGGCGTTAGCTCGCGAATGAATCGCTACGCGCTCTGCGGCAGTTCTGGATTGCGGCTATGGCCAGCGGTACGTTCTATATACATCTCGCTTTCCCGCAGGGCTTCTTCCCGGCTGGGGAAGGGGCCTTCGAGGGTATTTTCCCGGGTGCTGAAGAAAAAGTTGCCGTTGATCAGGGTGAACCGATCACTGCGAAAGTGAGTGGCGGGAGCGGATTCTTCTGCGCGTTTGCCGAACATGGTGATCTCCGAACGAACTGAAAGCCGAAGGTGTGCCTGCCCGCCAAAGCGGCGGGCAGGGGAGGGCAACGTTAGCCTTGGCTACCGGCGCCGAGCATGTTCTCGGGCCGTACCCATTGGTCGAACTGCTCATCGGTGAGGTAGCCCAGATCGAGCGCGGCCTGGCGCAGGGTCAGGTTTTCACCATACGCCTTCTTGGCGATCTGCGCGGCCTTGTCGTAGCCGATATGCGGGTTGAGCGCGGTCACCAGCATCAGGCCGCGTTCCAGATGCTCGGCCATTTTGTCGGCATCGGCTTCCAGCCCGGCGATGCAGTGGGTATTGAAGTTGCGGCAGCCGTCAGCCAGCAAGCGAATGGATTGCAGCAGGTTATGGATGATCACCGGCTTGTACACGTTCAGCTGCAGGTGGCCCTGGCTGGACGCGATGCCAATGGTCACGTCGTTGCCCAGCACCTGGCACGCCAGCATGGACAGCGCCTCGCATTGGGTAGGGTTCACCTTGCCCGGCATGATCGAGCTGCCAGGCTCGTTGGCCGGCAACCGTACCTCGGCCAGGCCACCGCGGGGGCCCGAGCCCAGCAGGCGCAGGTCGTTGGCAAGCTTCATCAGGGCCACGGCCAGGGTTTTCAGTGCGCCCGCGAGGGTGACCAGCGGCTCATGGCCGGAGAGGGCCGCAAACTTGTTCGGGGCGGTCACAAAGGGCAGGCCCGACAGCGCCGCGATTTCCGCGGCAATGGCCTCGGCAAACCCGGACGGCGCATTCAGGCCTGTGCCCACGGCGGTCCCGCCTTGCGCCAGCTCGTACACGCCGGGCAAGGCAGTGCGGATCGCCTGTTGCGCGTAGTCGAGCTGAGCGACGAACGCCGACAGCTCCTGGCCAAAGGTAATAGGCGTGGCATCCATCATGTGGGTGCGGCCGGTTTTCACCAGCTGCATGTGGCGCGCCGACAGCTCGGCCAGGCCTGCGGAAAGCTCCGCTACGCCGGGCAAGAGGTCGTTCTGCACTGCCTTGGCCGCCGCGATGTGCATGGCCGTAGGGAAGCAGTCATTGGAACTTTGCGAACGGTTCACGTGGTCGTTGGGGTGCACCGGGCTCTTGCCGCCGCGGCCTTGGCCGGCCAGCTCGTTGGCGCGCCCGGCGATCACCTCGTTCACGTTCATGTTGCTCTGGGTGCCACTGCCGGTTTGCCACACCACCAGGGGGAATTGGGTATCGTACCCGCCCGCCAGCACTTCGTTGGCGGCTTGCTCGATCAGGTTGGCAACATCCGGAGGCAGGTCGCCGCTGCGGCTGTTGACCCGGGCCGCAGCCTTCTTGATAAGCGCCAGGGCGTGCACCACGTCCAGCGGCATGCGCTGCTCGCCAATGGCGAAGTTGATCAGCGAACGCTGGGTTTGTGCGCCCCAGTAACAGTCTTCGGGGACGTCGATCTGGCCAATGCTGTCTGTTTCGATGCGGGTCATTGCGTTCTCGCTCGTGCAGGTTCGACAGCCAGTTTAGGCGCATTCCAGCGGGCGGGGTTCCCTGTTTTCGGCACTTCTGCGGGCTGGCACTCGTCAGTGAGGGTTGAGTGGCCGGTTGGGTTGGGCGCAGAATGGCCTGCTCCGGGGTTTGCCCCAATCGCCACAGTAAGGAAAACCGATGAATCGAGTTCGCGCCCTTTGCACAGCGGCCGTTCTGGCCTGCGCCGGGCCGGTGATGGCCGATACCGCCAGCCACAACGCCAGCGCGGAAGCCTTCCTGATGATGGCCCATGCGGACAAGCTCGGCACGCCGGTGTACATGCAGGTGCAACAGATGTTTGCCCAGCGTTTCGCCCAGGCCAACGCTCCTGAGTCGAAAAAGGCCACCCTGGAAAGCTACCAGGCCAAGGCCAACGCCGCGCTGGACCAGGCCATTGGCTGGGACAAGGTCAAGCCGGACATGATCAAGCTGTACACCGACAACTTCAGCGAGCAGGAGCTGAAGGACCTGGTCAAGTTCTACAAGTCGCCGCTGGGGCAGAAAGTGCTGCAGACCATGCCCAAGGTCACCCAGCAGTCGGTGGAGCTGAGCCAGCAGCACCTGGAGCCTGCCGTGCCGGTGGTGAACAAGCTGCTTGCCGACATGACTGCTGAAATCACCCCGCCCAAGGCCGACGACGCGGCGAAGGGTGCCGAGCCCGCCAAGAAGAAGTAACCGCCATGACCTTGCAAACCCGCATCGAGCACACACTGGGCCTGTTGCAGCCGCAGCACCTGCAAGTGCTGGATGAAAGCCACATGCACAGCCGTGGCCAGCAAACCCACTACAAGGCCGTGGTGGTGAGCGAGCGCTTCCAGGGGCTGAACAGCGTGAAGCGCCACCAGTTGGTGTACGGCACGCTGGGCGAGCTGATGGGGGAGTTCCATGCGCTGGCCTTGCACACCTACACCCCTGAGGAGTGGGCGGCACAAGGCGTGGCGCCGGCTTCGCCGGTGTGCGCGGGCGGGCATTGATCCGCGGCAACACACAGGCGCTTGTCCCTTTGCTAGAATGCGCGCCGCCCGGGCCTGCCCGGCGCGCGTATTCGTGACCTGCCTGGTCCGCCCTTTGCGAGGGCGACCACCTGGAGAAGCAAAGATGACTCACCCTATCGTCGTGGCGGCGCTGTACAAGTTCGTCACCCTCGAAGACTACGTCGAGCTGCGCGAGCCCCTGCTCAAGGTGCTGCTGGACAACGACATCAAAGGCACCCTGCTGTTGGCCAACGAAGGCATCAATGGCACGGTTTCCGGCACCCGTGGTGCGATCGACAACCTGCTGGCCTGGCTGCGCAGCGATCCTCGCCTGGTTGATGTGGACCACAAGGAATCGTACTGCGACGAGCAGCCGTTCTACCGCACCAAGGTCAAGCTCAAGAAGGAAATCGTCACTCTGGGCGTGCCGGGCGTGAACCCGAACACGCGCGTGGGCACCTACGTAGAGCCGCAGGACTGGAACGCCTTGATCAGCGACCCCGAAGTGCTGCTGATCGACACCCGCAACGACTACGAGGTAGCCATCGGCACCTTCGAGGGCGCCATCGACCCGAAGACCGAAACCTTCCGTGAGTTCCCGGAGTACATCAAGGCGCACTTCGACCCGGCCCGCCATAAAAAGGTAGCGATGTTCTGCACCGGCGGCATCCGCTGCGAAAAAGCCTCCAGTTACATGCTGGGCGAGGGGTTCGAGGAGGTGTACCACCTCAAGGGCGGCATCCTCAAATACCTTGAAGAAGTGCCTCAGGAAGAAAGCAAGTGGCAGGGCGACTGCTTCGTTTTCGATAATCGCGTAACGGTGCGTCACGACCTGACCGAAGGCGACTATGATCAGTGCCACGCCTGCCGTATGCCGATCAGCGCCGAGGATCGCCAATCCCCGCACTATGCGCCCGGTATCAGCTGTGGGCACTGCTGGGACAGCCTGAGCGAGAAAACCCGCCGCAGCGCCATCGACCGGCAGAAGCAGATCGAGCTGGCCAAGGCGCGCAACCAGCCCCACCCTATCGGCTACAACTACCGCAAAACCACCGAGGCCTGAGCCATGTCCAGCCGTCTGGTATATGTGATGGACCCCTTGTGCTCCTGGTGCTGGGGCTTTGCCCCTACGGTACAGGCGCTCATCGACCAGGCGGCAGAGGCCGGGATCCATACCCACTTGGTGCTCGGCGGGCTGCGCACGGGCCAGACGGCACTCGACAGCGGTACCCGTGAGCGCATTCTCGAGCACTGGCACAGTGTCGAGGCGGCCACCGGGCAACCTTTTCGCTTCGAGGGGGCAATGCCGCCTGGGTTTGTATACGACACCGAGCCCGCCTGTCGGGCCGTGGTTGCCGTGCGGCGGATAAATGAGCAATTGGCCTGGCCCATGGCCAAGGGGATTGCCCAGGCGTTCTATCGCGATGGCCTGGACGTGACCCGTACCGCCACGCTCGTGGATGTGGCCGAAGCCGCAGGCATCTCGCGCATCCGCTTTGCCGAAACCTTCGACCTCGCCGCCACGGCTCAGGCCACTCAGGACGACTTCAGCTGGTCACATTCGTTGGGTATCTCTGGCTTTCCTACGTTGCTTGCCGAACGCGACCGCCAGTTCGCCTTGCTCACTAATGGCTACCAGCCATTAGAGGAACTGGCGCCCTTGCTGGCACGTTGGCTAGAACGTGCCGCCGCGCTATAGTCGCCCCGGTGTCGCTTCGCCCCCGGGCGCGGCCTGGGCACGGATAAAGGTGTAGCAGGGCCGCAAGTGCTGTCAGTGCTGGCCGCGCTGCGCTGAATGTGTGCCGGGACGTGGTTCGCGTGTGTCCCGGCTCTGCGTTGTAAAGGATCACATGAAGCAGAATCGGACGCTCGAAACGCCAAGACTCATCAGCATTGCCTGGCCATTCATCGCCGTTGTGCTGCTTCTGGCATTGCTCGGCTGCATCAGCCTCTACGCCCTGTCGGCCGTTCGCGGGTATGTCGCGGGCGAAAGCCTGTGGTCCAAGGGCCAGAAAGACGCCATTTTCTACCTGAGCCTCTACGCCGATAACCGCGACGAACAGGTGTTCGACAAATACCGCGCGGCCATGGCGGTACCAGAAGGCAGCCGCGACCTGCGCTTTGCCCTGGACCAGCCGCACCCGGATGTGGAGCAGGCTCGACGTGGCTTGTTGCAGGGCGGCACGCACCCGGATGACTTCGATGGAGTGATCTGGCTGTTCCTGAATTTCCGTCACATTTCCTACTTCTCCCGCGCCATAGAGCTCTGGACCATTGGTGACCGCTACCTGGACCAGCTCGACAGCATCGCCATGCAGATGCATGGGGCAATAGAGGCGGGTACGGCGTCCAACGCGGACATGACGCGGTGGAAGGGCGAAATCGTGGCCCTCAACGATGCCGTTACGCCGGCAGCCAAGGCATTCAGCGATGCGCTGGGCGAGGGTTCGCGGGTACTCCAGCGGCTGTTGATCGCCACCAACCTGATCACCGCCTTCGTGCTGATCGGGCTGGCGTTGTGGATCACCCGCAAGCTGCTCATTCAGCGCCATAACATGGCCGCCGCGCTGCAGCTTGAGAAGGAGCGGGCGCAAGTGACCCTGGCGTCTATCGGCGACGGGGTGATCGCCACCGACGTAACCGGCGCCATTGCCTACATGAACCCGGCGGCGGAGCAGCTCACCCATTGGAAAGCCGAGCAGGCAGCGGGCTTGCCCTTGGCGGCGCTGTTCAACCTGCTGGACGAAAACGCCGAGCAGGACAGCTTCACCCTGATCGAACGCATCCTCGGTGGCCAGCTCAAGGGGGGCAGCGAGCATGCCAAGTTGATCCAGCGGCTGGATGGCAGCACGGTCTCGGTAACGCTGGTAGGCGCGCCTATCCGCACGGAGGGGCGGATCAGCGGGGCGGTGCTGGTGCTTCACGACATGACCCAGGAGCGGCAATACATCGCCAACCTGTCCTGGCAGGCCAGCCATGATGCCTTGACCGGCCTGGCCAACCGCCGTGAGTTCGAGCAGCGGCTGGAACAGGCCCTTGCCCGCATGGCCAGTGGCAAGGGCCGCCACTCGCTGATGTTCCTGGACCTTGATCAGTTCAAGCTGGTGAATGACACCTGCGGCCACGCAGCGGGAGATGAGTTGCTGCGGCACATTTGTGCCGTGCTTGCCTCCGGCCTGCGCGAAACCGATACCCTGGCGCGCCTGGGCGGCGACGAATTCGGTGTATTGCTGGAGGACTGCCCGCCCGAGCAGGCCGAACGCATTGCCGAATACCTGCGCGAAAGCGTGCATAGCCTGCACTTCGTATGGAAGGGCCGGCCGTTCATGACCTCGGTGAGTATCGGCCTGGTGCACCTCAACCTGCTGCCGGCCACCCTCGAGCTTTCTCTGCGCGCCGCCGACATGGCCTGCTACATGGCCAAGGAAAAAGGCCGTAACCGGGTTCAGGTGTACCACGCCGACGATTCCGAGGTGTCCACCCGCTTCGGGGAAATGGCGTGGATACAGCGGTTGCGGATGGCCCTGGAAGAGGACCGGTTCACCCTCTACGCCCAAGAGATCGCCTTGTTGGGCAACGAGCGCCACGGCGGCAGCCATGCGCGGCACGTGGAAATCCTGCTGCGCCTGCACGACGAGAGCGGGCGAATGATCCTCCCGGACACCTTTATTCCCGCGGCGGAGCGCTATGGCCTGATGACGGCCCTGGACCGTTGGGTGGTGAAGAGCGTGTTCGGGATCATTCGCCAGGCCATGGATCAGGGCGGCGACGAACCGCTGGCGATATGTGCCATTAACTTGTCCGGGATCAGTATCGGCGACGACGATTTCCTTGATTATCTGCGCGAACAATTCCGGCGGTTCGCCATTGCGCCGCATTTGATCTGCTTCGAAATCACTGAAACCAGCGCCATTTCGAACCTCGGCAGCGCCATCCGTTTCATCAATGAGCTCAAAGCCCTGGGTTGCCTGTTCTCGCTTGATGACTTCTGTGCCGGTATGTCGTCCTTCGCGTACCTCAAGCATTTGCCGGTGGACTTCCTCAAGATCGACGGCAGCTTCGTGAAGGACATGCTCGACGATCCGATCAATCGGGCAATGGTGGAAGTGATCAATCACATTGGCCATGTGATGGGCAAGCGCACCATCGCCGAGTTCGTTGAAACGCCCTTGATCGAGCAAGCCTTGATGGAGATAGGGGTGGATTATGCCCAGGGTTACCTGATCGAGCGCCCTCGCTTGTTTACCTGCGAAAGCCTCAGGAGCGCGGCCAAGGCCCGTGCGACGCCGTGAATCGTTGTGGATGCATGCGGTAGTTTTTCACCAACAGAAAGGAAGTTGTCGATGAATGATGTAGCAGACTCAGGCTTCACCCGCACCGGGCCACTGATGGAGGCCAGCAGCTACCCGGCATGGGCCCAGCAATTGCTGCGCGATTGCAGCATTGCCAAACGGCGCGTGGTGCAGCATGAGCTTTATCAGCGGATGCGTGATAACAAACTCAGCGCCGCGACCATGCGGCAGTACCTGATCGGCGGCTGGCCGGTGGTCGAGCAGTTCTCCCTGTACATGGCCCAGAACCTCACCAAAACCCGCTTCGGCCGCAACCCGGGCGAGGACATGGCCCGCCGCTGGCTGATGCGCAACATTCGCGTGGAGCTCAACCACGCCGACTACTGGGTGAACTGGTGCGCGGCCCACGGCGTGACCCTGGAAGACCTGCAGGCGCAAAAAGTGCCGCCAGAGCTGCAGTCCCTGAGCCACTGGTGCTGGCAAACCTGCGCCACCGACCCGCTGGCGATTGCCATGGCAGCCACCAACTACGCCATCGAAGGTGCGACCGGTGAATGGTCCGCGGTGGTGTGTTCCAGCGACGTGTACGCCAATGCGTTCCCGGAAGAAACGCGCAAGCGCGCCATGAAGTGGCTCAAGATGCACGCCCAGTACGACGACGCCCACCCATGGGAAGCGCTGGAGATCATCTGCACCCTGGCCGGCAACGACCCTTCGCAGGCCCTGCAGAACGACCTGCGCAAGGCCATCTGCAAGAGCTACGACTACATGTTCCTGTTCTTGGAACGCTGCATGGAGCTGGAGCACAAGGCCGTGCACCGCGAGCGCGAAGCGGTGGTGTAACCGATTCGCGAGCTTCGCCCGCTTCCAACACAATCGGTAGGAAGCGGGCGAAGCTCGCGAATGAGGGCGCCGTTACCTCGCATCCAGCGCCTGGCCATTCACGCCGGCGCTGTCGGGCCCCATCAGGTACAGGTACGCCGGCATGATCTCTTCCGGCGTAGGGTTGCGGCTCGGGTCTTCGGCGGGGTAGGCCTGGGCGCGCATGTCGGTGCGGGTGCCTCCCGGGTTCAGGCTGTTGGCGCGGATCAGCGAGCTGCCATCGGATTCGTCCGCCAGGGTTTGCATCAGGCCTTCCGTGGCGAACTTGGATACCGCATACGCCCCCCATTGCGCACGGCCTTTACGGCCTACGCTGCTGGAGGTGAATATCACCGAGGCGTCCTTGGAGCGGTGCAGCAGCGGCAGCATGGCCCGGGTAAGCATGAAGGTCGCGTTGACGTTCACCTGCATCACCTGGATGAAATCGGCGTCGGGTATTTCGTCCAGGCTGGCGCGCGGCCCGAGGATCGAGGCGTTGTGGAGCAAACCATCCAGGCGGTCGAACTGCTTTTCGATCGCCACTTCCAGCTGTTCGTAATCCGCCGTTCTCGCGGTTTCGAGGTCCAGCGTATACACCATCGGCGTGCCATGGTCGGCATGGCGAATGCGCAGCGCCACGTTTTCCAGGTGGGAGCGGGTTTTGCCTAACAGGATGACCTGCGCGCCATGCCGGGCATACGCCTGTGCGGCCGCCGCACCGATGCCGCGGCCAGCGCCGGTGACCAGTATTACCCTGTCGGCCAGAAGGTTCGGGGGTGCCTTATAATCGAACATTGCGCGTCTCCTTGCCGCGGGCGGGGAAGGGTCAGCAGCCGCAGAGCGCACGGTCCAGCACGTCGCGCAGCTCTTGGGGGTGGCTCACGACCACATCCGCGCCCCAGTGATTGGGATTGTCATGGGGATGAATATAGCCGTAACGCACTGCCGCCGTTTTAGTGCCCGCGTCGCGCCCCGACTCGATATCACGCAAGTCATCGCCCACGAACAGCACCCGGGACGGGTCCACGCCCAAGGTTTTGCAGGCGAGTATCAATGGCTCCGGGTCTGGCTTGCTGCGGGTCACGTGGTCAGGGCAGATGAGCACGCGGGACCGCTCGGCCAGGTTCAGCTGCTGCATGATCGGCTCGGCGAACCGCACCGGCTTGTTGGTGACCACGCCCCAGATCAGCCCGGCCTTTTCGATGTCCGCCAGCAACTCGGCCATGCCATCGTAAAGGCGGGTATGCACCGCACACGCCTGTTGGTAGCGGTCGAGAAACTCCAGGCGCAGCGCTTCGAATTCCGGGGCCTCGGGCGACAGCGCGAAGGTGGCGCTGACCATGGCGCGAGCGCCACCGGACACCACGTCGCGGATCAGTTGATCGTTGACCGCCGGCAGGTTGCGCTCGGCCAGCATGGCCTGGCACACGGCGATGAAATCGGGGGCGGTATCCAGCAGGGTACCGTCCATGTCGAACAGCACGGCGTCCAGGCGCATGTTCAACCCTCCCGTACGGTCTGGATCATGTAGTTCACATCCACATCCGAGGCCAGCTTGTAATGCTTGGTCAATGGATTGTAGGTCAGGCCCACCATGTCCCGTACCCGCAGGTCGGCGGCGCGGGCCCAGCTGCCCAGTTCGGAAGGGCGGATGAATTTCTTGAAATCATGGGTACCGCGTGGCAGCAGCTTCATGATGTATTCCGCGCCCACGATGGCGAACAGGTAGGCCTTGGGGTTGCGGTTGATGGTGGAGAAAAACACCTGGCCGCCGGGCTTGACCATGCGCGCGCAGGCCTGGATCACCGAGGAGGGGTCTGGCACGTGCTCGAGCATTTCCAGGCAGGTCACCACGTCGTAGGCGCCGGGGGCTTCCTCGGCCAGGGCCTCGGCGGTGATCTGCCGGTAGTCCACTTCTACACCGGATTCGAGCTGGTGCAGACGTGCCACGGCCAGGGGCGCTTCGCCCATGTCGATGCCGGTCACGGTGGCACCACGCAAGGCCATGGCCTCGCTGAGGATGCCGCCGCCGCAGCCCACGTCCAGCACCTTCTTGCCGGCCAGGTGCGCGCGTTCGTCGATCCAGTTCACCCGCAGCGGGTTGATCTCGTGCAACGGCTTGAATTCGCTTTCCCGATCCCACCAGCGGTGAGCCAAAGCTTCGAATTTGGCGATTTCAGCGTGGTCGACGTTACTCATGGGCGGTCCTTGAATAAATATGAAAGAAGGTGGCTGGCCGGGTAGGTTCAGCGGGCATCGGCGGCGCCAATGCGCTCGCCCCAGGCGCGGGCCCGCGCGATGAGCGCTGCCTCGTCAAAGCCTGTGAGCTGGCCGTTTTCCAGCAAAGGTTTGCCCGCGACCCACACGTGCTTCACGCACTCGCGGCTTGCGGCATAAATAAGTTGAGATACCGGGTGATACACCGGCTGCAAGGCCAGGCCGGAGAAGTCGAACGCTACCACGTCTGCGGCCTTGCCCACTTCCAGCGAGCCGATGCAGGCGTCCAGGCCCAGGGCGCGTGCGCCGTTGAGGGTGGCCATGCGCAAGGCGCGATGGGCATCTACCGCCGTGGCCGAACCAGAGACTGCCTTGGCCAGCAGCGCCGCGGTACGGGTTTCGGCCAGTAGGTCCAGGTCATTGTTGCTGGCCGCGCCATCGGTGCCCATGGCCACGTTCACGCCAGCCTGCCACAAACGCTCCACCGGGCAGAAACCGCTGGCCAGCTTGAGGTTGGACTCGGGGCAATGCACCACGCTGCAGTTGTTTTCTACCAGCAGCGCCAGGTCGCTTTCGTCGATCTGGGTCATGTGCACCGCCTGGAAGCGCGGGCCCAGCAAGCCAAGGCGCGCCAGGCGGGCGAGCGGCCGCTCACCGGTTTTTTCGACTGCCTCCTGCACCTCATGGGCGGTTTCGTGCACGTGCATATGAACGGGCGCGTCGAGCTGGTTGGCCAGCACCCGTACTTTCTCCAGGTTTTCATCACCCACGGTGTAGGGCGCGTGCGGGCCGAACGCCAGGCTGATGCGCGGATGCTCACGCAGCTCGTCGAACAGGGCGACACCTTCGCGCAAGGCTTCGTCGCTATCCCGTGCCCCTGGTACGGGGAAATCCAGCACCGGGATGGCGATCTGCGCGCGCACACCGGCTTCGTGTACCCGGTCGGCGGCCACTTTGGGGAAGAAGTACATGTCGGCAAAGCAGGTGATGCCGCCCTTGATCTGCTCGGCAATGGCCAAATCCAGCCCGTCGCGGATGAAGGCTTCGTCTACCCAGCGGCCTTCGGCCGGCCAGATATGATCTTGCAGCCAGCTCATCAGCGGAAGGTCGTCGGCCAGCCCGCGGAACAGGCTCATGGCGGCATGGCCGTGGGTGTTGACCATGCCGGGGGCCAGCAGACAATCCGGCAGTTCGCGCACTTCCAGTGCGGAACGGGCCAGGCCGTCGGCGCGTGGGCCGATGAACTCGATCACACCGTCGCGGATGCCCAGCGCGTAATCCTTGAACACCACACCCGCTGGCTCCACCGGCACCAGCCAGGTGGGCAGCAACAAAAGGTCGAGTGTGGGGGCTTGGGGCATGGAGGCCTTCCGATAAGAGGAATGAGTTGCCGAAGTATACCCGAGCGTGTTTCCCGGGGGAGCGGTATAATCGGCGGTTTTGAACGCTTGAGTGGGGTGGGGCATGCGCGATCGTCTTTTGGCAGCAGAGAAGGTAAAGGCGATCGACTGGCGGGATGGCGCCCTGTTTCTTCTGGACCAGCGCCTGCTGCCTGCTGCCGAAACCTGGCTGCGCTACGACGATGCCGCCGGGGTGGCCGAGGCCATTCGCAGCATGGTAGTGCGAGGCGCGCCAGCGATCGGTATCGCTGCGGCCTATGGCGTGGTGCTGTCGGCGGCCCGGCGTACCGCCGCAGGTGGCGACTGGCAAGCCGCCGTAGCCGCCGACATCGTGCTGCTGGCCGATTCACGGCCCACCGCGGTCAACCTCTTCTGGGCGCTGAACCGCATGCGCGAACGCATGGCGCGGCTGCGCGAAGGCGAGGCCCCGGTTGCCGCGCTGGAAGCCGAAGCCATGAACATTCACGAGAGCGACCGCGAAGCCAACCTCACCATGGCGCAATTGGGGGTGGACCTCATCCGCAAGCATCAGGGCAACGTGCAGGCCTTGCTTACCCACTGCAACACAGGTGCGCTGGCCACCGGCGGCTTCGGTACCGCGCTTGGGGTGATTCGTGCCGCCTGGCTCGAAGGGATGGTAGAGCGCGTGTATGCCGATGAAACCCGGCCCTGGTTGCAAGGTTCGCGGCTGACTGCGTGGGAGCTGGCCAATGAAGGCATCCCGGTTTCGCTGAACGCGGATTCCGCCGCCGCGCACATCATGAAAACCAAGGGCATTACCTGGGTGATCGTGGGCGCGGACCGCATCACCGCCAACGGCGACGTGGCCAACAAGATCGGCACCTACCAGCTGGCGGTCAACGCCATGCACCATGGCGTGCGCTTCATGGTGGTCGCGCCCAGCTCCACGATCGACATGTCGCTGGAAAGCGGCGACGACATCCCGATCGAAGAGCGCGCCGGCAGTGAGCTGCTGGAAGTGGGCGGCACCCGTTTCGGTGCCGATGTCGAAGCCTTCAACCCCGTGTTCGACGTTACCCCCGCCGACCTCATCGACGTGATCGTGACCGAGAAAGGCATCGTCGAACGGCCCGACACCGCCAAGATGAACCAGCTCATGTGCCGCAAGCGCTTGCATTAAGTTCCGGCGCGGTGGGAAGCGGGGGGCGGCCATCCGACGCAGCTCGCGAACAAGGTAAAATGCATTCGCGAGCTTCGCCCGCTTCCTACGGTGGGCTGTGAGCGGTTTTATGTGGCCTGCCTTCTCCTCCAAAGCCCACATCAGGATAGGCCTCACACGCGCTCTGTGGTAACATCCGGCGGTTCAGAGGCTGGCCTTTTCATGAAGCGCCGCCCCGGTTTTTATGAGACGCAAGTCGTCAGGTGTGTCACGGGCCGTAGCGGGCCCGGCTGAGTTTCATTACATAAGGAATCAGGCTTCTCATGGGCGAACTGGCCAAAGAAATCCTACCGGTCAATATCGAAGACGAGCTCCGGCAGTCGTACCTCGACTACGCCATGAGCGTAATCGTGGGGCGTGCATTGCCCGACGCCCGCGATGGCTTGAAGCCAGTGCATCGGCGGGTTCTCTTTGCCATGAGCGAACTCGGCAACGACTGGAACAAGCCCTACAAGAAGTCGGCCCGTGTGGTCGGTGACGTGATCGGTAAGTACCACCCCCACGGCGACACCGCCGTATACGACACCATCGTGCGCATGGCGCAGCCGTTCTCGCTGCGCTACCTGCTGGTAGACGGCCAGGGCAACTTCGGTTCGGTGGACGGCGACAACGCGGCGGCCATGCGTTACACCGAAGTACGCATGACCAAGCTGGCTCACGAGCTGCTGGCCGACCTGCACAAGGAAACCGTCGACTGGGTGCCCAACTACGACGGCACCGAGCAGATCCCGGCGGTAATGCCCACGCGCATCCCCAACCTGCTGGTCAACGGCTCTAGCGGTATCGCGGTCGGCATGGCCACCAACATTCCGCCGCACAACCTGGGTGAAGTGATCGACGGCTGCCTGGCGCTGATCGACAACCCGGATGTGACCATCGACGAACTGATGCAGCACATTCCGGGTCCGGATTTCCCCACGGCCGCCATCATCAATGGCCGCCAGGGCATCATCGAGGCCTACCGCACCGGCCGTGGCCGCATCTACATGCGCGCCCGCTCCACGGTAGAAGACATCGACAAGGTTGGCGGCCGCCAGCAAATCGTGGTCACCGAGCTGCCGTACCAGTTGAACAAGGCCCGGTTGATCGAGAAGATCGCCGAGCTGGTGAAGGAAAAGAAACTCGAAGGCATCACCGAGCTGCGTGACGAGTCCGACAAGGACGGCATGCGCGTTGTGATCGAGCTGCGCCGCGGCGAAGTGCCTGAGGTGATCCTCAACAACCTCTACGCGCAAACCCAGCTGCAAGCGGTGTTCGGCATCAACATCGTGGCCCTGATCGATGGCCGCCCGCGCCTGCTGAACCTCAAGGACCTGCTCGAAGCCTTCGTGCGTCACCGCCGCGAAGTGGTTACCCGCCGCACCGTGTACGAGCTGCGCAAGGCGCGTGAGCGTGGCCACATTCTCGAAGGCCAGGCCGTTGCGCTGAGCAACATCGACCCGGTCATCGCGATGATCAAGGCGTCGCCTACCCCGTCCGAAGCCAAGGAAGCCCTGGTGTCAACCGGCTGGGAATCCTCGGCGGTGATGACCATGGTCGAGCGCGCTGGCGCCGACGCCTGCCGCCCGGAGAACCTCGATCCGCAATACGGCATGCGCGACGGCAAGTATTTCCTGTCGCCCGAGCAGGCCCAGGCCATCCTCGACCTGCGCTTGCACCGCCTTACCGGCCTGGAGCACGAGAAGCTGCTGGCCGAGTACCAGGAAATCCTCAACCAGATCGGCGAGCTCATCCGCATCCTCAGCAGCGCCGAGCGCCTGATGGAAGTGATCCGCGAAGAGCTCGAGCTCATCCGTTCCGAATACGGCGACGTTCGCCGCACCGAAATCCTCGATGCGCGCCTGGACCTCACCCTCGGCGACATGATCCCGGAAGAACACCGTGTGGTCACCATCTCTCACGGTGGCTACGCGAAAACCCAGCCGCTGGCCGCCTATCAGGCCCAGCGTCGCGGTGGCAAGGGCAAGTCCGCCACCGGCGTGAAGGACGAAGACTACATCTCGCACCTGCTGGTCGCGAACAGCCACACCACGCTCATGCTGTTCTCCAGCAAGGGCAAGGTGTACTGGCTCAAAACCTATGAAATCCCCGAAGCCTCCCGCGCCGCGCGCGGTCGCCCACTGGTGAACCTGCTGCCGCTGGGCGAAGGTGAATACATCACCACCATGCTGCCGGTAGAGGAATACACCGAGGGCCACTTCATCTTCATGGCCACCGCCAACGGTACCGTGAAGAAGGTGCCGCTGCCGCAGTTCAGCCGTCAGCGCAGCGTTGGCCTGATCGCGCTGGAGTTGGACGAAGGCGATGTACTGATCTCCGCGGCCATCACCGACGGCGAGCGCGAGGTAATGCTGTTCTCCGATGCCGGCAAGGTCACCCGCTTCAACGAAGGCGACGTGCGCCCCATGGGCCGTACCGCCCGCGGTGTTCGCGGCATGCGCCTGGGTGAAGGCCAGCGCCTGATCTCCATGATCATTCCGGAGGAGGGCAGCCAGATCCTCACCGCGTCGGAGCGTGGCTACGGCAAGCGCACCGCCATCGCCGAGTTCCCGCAGTACAACCGTGGTGGCCAGGGCGTGATCGCCATGGTGAGCAACGATCGCAACGGTCGCCTTGTAGGTGCCGTGCAGGTACTGGAAGGTGAGGAAATCATGCTCATCTCCGACCAGGGCACCCTGGTGCGTACCCGTGTAGGCGAAGTGTCCAGCCTGGGCCGTAACACCCAGGGCGTTACCCTCATCAAGCTGGCCACCGACGAGAAACTCGTGGGCCTGGAGCGGGTGCAGGAACCGTCCGAGGAAGAAGTCGAAATCTTCGAGAGCGAAGATGCGCTGGCCCAGAGCATGGTCGAGGAGCTGATCGAGGCGCCTGAAGACGGCGTTGAAACCCCGGCCGAGACCCTGGGCGATACCGGCGACGAGCCGCTCGACGAAGAGTGACAGGCAACAGGTACACGTAGAAGATGGGTTCGGTACAACAAGCACGCCGAGCGCCGCGCAAGGCGCTTGTTGTACCCGAACCGGCAAAGACAATCAGCCCTTTGTAGAGCGAGACTGGATGTGAGCAACCGAGCCTTTAACTTCTGCGCGGGCCCTGCCGCGCTTCCTGAAGCCGTTCTGAAGCGCGCCCAGGCGGAGATGCTCGACTGGCATGGCAAAGGCCTTTCCGTAATGGAAATGAGCCACCGCAGCGACGACTATCAAGCCGTCGCGCACAAGGCCGAGCAGGACCTGCGCGACCTGCTGTCCATCCCTTCCAACTACAAAGTGCTCTTCCTGCAAGGCGGCGCCAGCCAGCAGTTCGCGGAAATCCCGCTGAACCTGCTGCCCGAAGGCGGCGTGGCCGACTACATCAATACCGGAATCTGGTCTGGCAAGGCCGTCGACGAAGCGCGCCGCTACGGCACCATCAACGTGGCCGCCAGCGCCAAAAGCCTCGATTTCCTCGACCTGCCACCCCAGGCCGAGTGGCAGCTGAGCGACAACGCCGCCTACGTTCACTATGCCAGCAACGAAACCATCGGCGGCCTGCAATTCCAGTGGGTGCCGAAAACCGATGCGCCACTGGTAGTGGACATGTCCTCGGACATCCTGTCGCGGCCGATCAACGTTGCCGACTACGGCATGATCTACGCTGGCGCGCAGAAGAACATCGGCCCCAGCGGGCTGGTGGTGGTGATCATTCGCGAAGACCTGCTCGGCAACGCCCGCGCCAGCTGCCCGACCATGCTCAACTACAAGGTCGCCGCGGACAACGGCTCGATGTACAACACGCCCGCCACGTATTCCTGGTACCTCTCGGGCCTGGTGTTCGAGTGGCTGAAAGAGCAGGGCGGCGTGCCGGCCATGGAACAGCGCAACCGCGCCAAGAAGGATCGCCTCTACAGCTTCATCGATAGCAGCGACTTCTACAGTAACCCTATCGCGCTGGCGTCGCGCTCCTGGATGAACGTGCCGTTCCGCCTGGCGGACGAGCGCCTGGATGCGGCCTTCCTCGCTGGCGCCGATGCCCGTGGCTTGCTTAACCTCAAGGGCCACCGCTCGGTCGGTGGCATGCGCGCTTCCATCTACAACGCCCTGGGCCTGGACGCGGTCGACGCGCTGGTGGCCTACATGGCTGAGTTCGAGAAGGAAAATGGCTGATGTCTGATCAGGAACTGAAGGCGCTGCGCCTGCGCATCGACAGCCTCGACGAGAAGATTCTCGAACTGATCAGCGACCGCGCCCGCTGCGCCCAGGAAGTGGCCCGGGTGAAGATGGAAGCACTGGGCGAAGGCGAAGCTCCCGTGTTCTATCGCCCTGAGCGTGAAGCTCAGGTGCTCAAGCGGGTGATGGACCGCAACCAGGGCCCACTCGGTGACGAAGAGATGGCGCGGTTGTTCCGCGAAATCATGTCCACCTGCCTGGCGCTTGAGCAGCCGCTGAAAGTCGCGTACCTGGGCCCCGAAGGCACCTTCACCCAGGCCGCAGCCATGAAACACTTCGGCCACGCGGTGATCAGCCAGCCCATGGCGGCCATCGACGAGGTGTTCCGCGAAGTGGTCGCCGGCGCAGTGAACTTCGGCGTGGTGCCCGTGGAAAACTCCACCGAGGGTGCGGTCAACCACACCCTGGACAGCTTCCTCGAACACGACATGGTGATCTGCGGTGAAGTGGAGCTGCGCATTCACCACCATTTGCTGATCGGCAGCAACACCAAGACCGACAGCATTTCGCGCATCTACTCCCACGCCCAGTCCCTGGCGCAGTGCCGCAAGTGGCTGGACGCGCACTACCCCAACGTGGAGCGCATCGCCGTTTCGAGCAACGCCGAGGCCGCCAAGCGGGTGAAGGGTGAGTGGAACTCCGCCGCCATCGCCGGCGACATGGCGGCCAGCCTGTATGGGCTGGACCGGCTGGCCGAAAAGATCGAGGACCGCCCGGACAACTCCACGCGCTTCCTGATCATCGGTAGCCAGGAAGTGCCACCCACCGGTGATGACAAAACGTCCATCATTGTGTCGATGCAGAACAAGCCTGGTGCGCTGCATGAACTGTTGATGCCGTTCCACGAGAACAACATCGACCTCACCCGGATCGAAACCCGGCCCTCACGTAGCGGCAAGTGGACGTACGTGTTCTTCATCGACTTCGTGGGCCATCACCGCGACCCGTTGATCAAGGCAGTGCTGGAGCAGATCAGCAATGAGTCCGTAGCGCTGAAAATTCTTGGCTCGTATCCCAAGGCTGTGCTCTGAACCCTCCGTGCCCGCGGCCTTGCGAAGGCCGCATTGTTTAACCCGGTACGCGGCGTTTGCCGCCGCGGCCAAGGCTTCCCGGACCTCTCCATGTTGAATGAACACTCCAACGGCGCTGCGCCGCTCATCGGACGCCTGGTGGTGGTAGGCCTGGGCCTGATCGGCGGCTCCTTCGCCAAAGGGTTGCGTGAGAGCGGCCTGTGCGCCGAAGTGGTAGGCGTGGACCTCAATGCCACCTCGCGCGAGCGCGCCGTGGAGTTAGGCGTAACCGACCGCTGCGTGGCGGCGCTGGCGGATGCCTGCACAGGCGCTGATGTGATTCAACTGGCGGTGCCGATCCTGGCGGTGGAGCGTGTGCTTGGCATGCTCGCCGAGCTCGACCTGGGCAATGCGATCATCACCGATGTGGGCAGCGCCAAAGGCAGCATCGTGCAGGCAGCCCGGGCGGCAATGCCTGCCCGGCTTCACCGGCTGGTGCCTGGCCACCCCATCGCGGGGTCGGAGCAGAGCGGGGTAGAGGCCTCCAACAGTGCGTTGTTCCAGCGTCACAAGGTCATTCTCACGCCTCTGGCCGAAACCGAGCCCGCCGCGCTGGCCGTGGTGGACGCGTTATGGCGGGCGCTGGGGGCTGATGTGGAGCACATGGCCGTGGACCGCCACGATGAGGTACTGGCCGCCACCAGCCACCTGCCGCACCTGCTGGCGTTCAACCTGGTGGACTCGCTAGCCCGTCGCGACGAAAGCCTGGAGATCTTCCGCTACGCCGCTGGCGGCTTCCGTGACTTCACCCGTATTGCGGGCAGCGATCCGGTGATGTGGCACGACATCTTCCTCGCCAACCGTGACGCCGTGTTGCGCCAGCTGGACATCTACCGGGCAGACCTGGACGCCCTGCGCGAAGCCGTGGACCGGCGCGACAGCGAAGAGCTGCTGCGCACGTTCACCCAGGCGCGCGCGGCACGTGAACACTTCGGCGAAATCCTCGCCAAACGCGCCAAGGCCAAACCCTACCAGGGTGCCGAATAACGCATTTTTTCCCTGTAGGAAGCGGGCGAAGCTCGCGAAAAGGGCAACCCATTCGCGAGCTTTCGCCCGCTTCCTACCGGTTTGAAATGCCTCTGCAGAATTTTCTCGCAACACGGATCGGGTATCATGCGCCGCAGCAGCGGTAGCGGTCGGGCAGCCACCATTTCATTTGCGTATTCCTCGGGCGCCAGGCGCACGGGAATGCAGGCGTCAAAAGAGGGAACGTTGTGAATTTTCAAGCTCCGGTCATCACCATCGACGGCCCAAGCGGCTCGGGCAAAGGCACTGTTGCCAGCAAATTGGCTGAAAAGCTCGGCTGGAAATTGCTGGATTCCGGTGCCCTCTACCGCTTGCTGGCCTTCGCTGCCGGCAATCACGGGGTGGCCCTGAGCAACGAAGCGGCCCTGGTGTTGCTGGCCAGGCACCTGGATGTGCAATTCGTCGCGGCGACGGATCATCGGCTGGACCGCATCATCCTTGAAGGGGATGATGTGTCCCAGGCCATTCGCAACGAGCAGGTCGGTGCCGGCGCTTCACAGGTTGCCGCCATTCCCGCCGTGCGCGAAGCCTTGCTCGAGCGGCAGAAGGCATTCCGCGACCAGCCAGGCCTGATCGCCGACGGGCGCGACATGGGAACCGTGGTATTTCCTGACGCGCCGCTGAAGATCTTCCTCACCGCCAGCGCGGAAGAGCGTGCCCGACGCCGCTACTTGCAGTTGAAGGCCCGGGGCGATGATGTTAGTCTGGCGAGTCTGTTGGATGAGATACGTGTGCGCGACGAGCGCGACACCCAACGCGCAGTGGCCCCGCTCAAGCCGGCCGCCGACGCCATACAGCTCGATTCCACCGAGTTGTCCATCGAACAGGTGCTTGATCGAATCATGAGCGAGGTCGCACAACGCGATCTCGCCTGACCCGGAAGGCTCACGGGGTTCCAGCGTAAGCGGCGATGGCCGCTACCCCGGAAGGCTTTCCTTTACTTGAACGCAGCCCACGTTAACTGGATCGTGGTTGTGGGCCGGTCTCCGGCTCAATCTACAGGAATTAAAATGAGCGAAAGCTTTGCAGAACTTTTTGAAGAAAGCCTGAAAACCCTCAATCTTCAGCCTGGCGCCATCATCACCGGTACCGTTGTCGATATCGACGGCGACTGGGTGACTGTACACGCTGGCCTGAAGTCCGAGGGCGTCATCCCGCTCGAGCAGTTCTTCAACGAAGCTGGCGAGCTGACCATCAAGGTCGGTGACGAAGTTCACGTCGCGCTGGACGCGGTGGAAGATGGCTTTGGCGAAACCAAGCTGTCCCGTGAAAAAGCCAAGCGCGCCGAGTGCTGGATCGTTCTGGAAGCTGCCTTCGCTGCCGAAGAAGTGGTCAAGGGCGTCATCAACGGCAAGGTCAAGGGTGGTTTCACTGTCGACGTCAACGGCATCCGTGCGTTCCTGCCGGGTTCCCTGGTCGACGTGCGCCCAGTGCGCGACACCACTCACCTCGAAGGCAAAGAGCTCGAGTTCAAGGTCATCAAGCTGGACCAGAAGCGCAACAACGTTGTCGTTTCCCGTCGTAGCGTCCTGGAAGCCGAGAACAGCGCCGAGCGCGAAGCGCTGCTGGAATCGCTGCAGGAAGGCCAGCAGGTCAAGGGTATCGTCAAGAACCTCACCGACTACGGCGCATTCGTCGACCTGGGTGGCGTGGACGGTCTGCTGCACATCACCGACATGGCCTGGAAGCGTATCAAGCATCCTTCCGAAATCGTCAATGTTGGCGACGAGATCGACGTCAAGGTTCTGAAGTACGATCGCGAGCGTAACCGCGTATCGCTGGGCCTGAAGCAACTGGGCGAAGACCCATGGGTTGCTATCAAGGCTCGCTACCCGGAAGGCACCCGCGTGAACGCACGCGTTACCAACCTGACCGACTACGGCTGCTTCGCAGAGCTGGAAGAAGGCGTGGAAGGCCTGGTGCACGTTTCCGAAATGGACTGGACCAACAAGAACATCCACCCGTCGAAAGTCGTTCAGGTTGGCGACGAAGTGGAAGTCATGGTTCTGGACATCGACGAAGAGCGTCGTCGTATCTCCCTGGGCATCAAGCAGTGCAAGTCCAACCCATGGGAAGACTTCTCCGGCCAGTTCAACAAGGGCGATCGCATCAGCGGTACCATCAAGTCGATCACCGACTTCGGTATCTTCATCGGCCTGGACGGCGGCATCGACGGTCTGGTTCACCTGTCCGACATCTCCTGGAACGAAGCCGGTGAAGAAGCCGTTCGCCGCTTCAAGAAGGGCGACGAGCTGGAAACCGTTATCCTGTCCGTTGATCCTGAGCGCGAGCGCATCTCGCTGGGCATCAAGCAGCTGGAAGACGATCCGTTCTCGAACTTCGTAGCAGTTAACGACAAGGGCGCCATCGTCCGCGGTATCGTTAAAGAAGTTGACGCCAAGGGCGCTGTAATCACCCTGGCCGATGACATCGAAGCTACCCTGAAAGCCTCCGAAATCAGCCGTGACCGCGTTGAAGACGCGCGCAACGTTCTGAAAGAAGGCGAAGAAGTCGAAGCCAAGATCATCAGCGTCGACCGCAAATCTCGTGTTATCCAACTGTCGGTCAAATCGAAAGACGTTGAAGACGAGAAAGAAGCTATCCAAAGCCTGCGCGACAAGCCAGCTTCGGAAAGCGCCGGTCCGACCACCCTGGGTGATCTGCTCCGCGCTCAAATGGAAAAGCAGAACTGAGTTCTGTCTACCATTGAAAAAAAGGGGTGACTTCGGTCACCCCTTTTTTTATTTGCCGCCAAGCGCCGGGTGGTTTTCCCTGATCGAGCGTATGGCCTCCGGCACACTTACCCCGCCCCCGATCAGTGCCGCAAACTCCAGCAGTATCTCCGGCACCCTGTTTTCCGCAACCGCCGCTCGCATCAGCTCGGTAGCAGGGGCCAGCAAGGCCGCTTCGCAAGCAGGCACCTCTGCCTGCAACCCTATTCTCGAAAACATCAGCAGTGCGTCGGCACCGGTAGTGTTTTCGTCAATCTCGAACAACTCCCAGAACACCATGCCCAGCGTACCCGCCGGATGTTCCTCACGGCGTGCCCAGGCGCGCAGGGGCGCGGCTTCGCGGTCTACCTTTTCCATGTGGCGGCGAACCTTGCCTGGCAGTGTGGCCGCCGCCTTTTCCCGGTTGTAGTACGTGCGGTTTGCCAGGCTGGCAGCATCGCGCACTACCCGCCAGGCCACGGACCACAGCTGCGCAACGCTGTAGGTGCCCAATGCGCTGCGAAAGCTACTCTGGATATCCAGTAGCTCCTCGGCCGAGAGCTCATGGTTGTAGGTGTGGCATTCGCTCATGAAGTAATGCATCACGTCCTGAAGGGCATAGTCGAGCCACAGCTGAGCGAGGGCGTGGCCGTCGGTGAGTTCCCGGTTGGAAACTACCTCCAGTACGGAATTTGCCGATCCCAGGTTCGGGTCCGGTGCCAAGGCATAAACCGCCTGGGCTCGCCGAATCCATAAGCTGTCGTCCTTGAGGTAATAGGTGCCGGCTTCCGCCTCCAGCGGGCGTTCCATCAGCACACCCGCCTCCAGCAAGCGCTGTACGTATGGCCCGGCATCACCGGCGCACAGCGCCTCGCAATCTTTCACCGAGAACGTACCGGTTGTTAGCCGAGGGGTGATAGCGGCCTCGAGCGCCAATACCACAAGCGCGAGATCATCTCCAAGTGCACGGTAGTCACAGGTTTGATCGCTGAGCGCTTCGGCATATTCGGCCAAACGAGCGGCCAGCTCGGCTGCTGCTGCGATCTCCTGCTTTTGCCTGAGCGCTAGCGCCGCCTGCTGGCAGGCCTTGCACATGGCGAATGCGCGCACCGGCGGCTGCTTCCTGAATTCCGAACGGCTGGATATTTCGATGGGCTCCCCGCAGGTTTTGCAGGGCTGGTTTTGGTCGTACGCCGTGCACCGCTGCCGCACGAAAGCGGCAATGGCGCCACCTTGTGTAATTTCCCTGAAGGGAACGAGCTCGTTCACCTTCTCGATAAAAGCCCCGTCTTCATCCGTGGCCCAGTAACGCTGGATAAACGCGATCTCTTCCGGATCCTCGGTGTGTAGCTCTAGCCTGATCGCCATGTGCGGTAGTCACTTGTTCAAGCGGGACATATCCATGCAAAGAGTCTGTCATCCCTGGTCGAAAGACTCGTAAAGGCGTAAATCAGGCCGCAGCGTAAAATAATCTTGAATGGTTTTTCAGCCGCTTTTTCCTTACCTCATGTTGCTGGCATTCGTATGTGGGACCGGGGGGCCGGCCTTCCGGCAAAGCCCGGGAATGGACTGCACCACCTTATTCAGCCCGCCTTCGCACCAACCCCCTCGCCAATCGCCGCTGGCTTGGGCGCCCGCGCCAGATACAGCCCCAGCACACCCCCCGCCAGCAACGCCCCAGCCACCAGGAGAAGGGCATAGTCATAGCTACCGGTGCTGTCCTTGATCCAGCCCATCACCGGCGGCAGCCCAAGCCCTGCGATATTTGCGATGGAGTTGATCAGCGCGATGGAGGCTGCGGCAGCCGCGCCGGACAAGTACTCGGTAGTAGTGGCCCAGAACACCGGTGTGGCCGCCCAATTCAGGCCAACCGCCGTTACCAGCAGCCCGCGGGTTACCCAAGATCATAGCTAGGGCTATCAACACTGCACCCGGTATTAAGGACGCCGGTAAAAATGATAGCGGCGGAAGATACGCTACTCAGCTGGCCTTCCCTATATACTGACCGCAGCACCGATAAGCAAAGGCACGTCATTGGAGTTCCTTCCCTGAGTAAGGGGAAAATTTATGAGCTGACCTTTGATCGCCAAAAAGAATGTCATACTGGATTGATTTGTATTGCTCTAGAATGTTTTTCTCTTGTCGGGCGGAACGTTCATCTGCATGGAGGTCCGCAGACGATATGATGTTTTTATCAATTATTTTGAAATAAGAAAGTGCGTTATCTAAAAAGCCGCCATAAAACGGTGTATTTGCTTCCACGGCCTCATCGATAATGTGAGGTATGAAGTTTGGACTGATGATCCCTAAATATTTTTTCTCCTTGTCATAATTTGACCATATAATTAATGGCGTGGAGTGAAGCTTTATGCGTTCACTTGTTGATAGTTCGGGAGTCTTTGAGCTTATCAGGCCCAAGGTTCTATAGGTTTCGAAATCAAGGCCTAGCATTGGAAGATGGTCTCCAAAAAAAATAACCAATGTCGGTTTGGTCTCTCTGGATAGCTCTTTTATAAGTTCTCTAAATCCGATATCGGCGTCGCGTGTTCCTTCAGAGTAAGTTTCTAGCGCGCTTACGGTAATTGCGTCTGTATCTGCTTTTGGCTTTATTGTGATGTGATTTTTTAGATATCTTGATTTTTCGTAAGGGCCGTGATTTTGCATGGTAACTACAAACAAAAATGTCGGTTTATCCGCGTCGCGTAAAACTTTAAGGATGTCTTGGCTCAGAGCTTTATCTGAATAAAATAAGCCTTTAGTATTGTTTTTATTTAATTGGTCAATGCTTAAAAATTCGTCAAACCCAAGGAGTGAATATACTTTTTCCCTATTCCAAAACCATTTGTGATATGGATGTAGCGCCACAGATCTATATCCCAAATTGCTGAGGGTCCTAACTACAGAGGGAATCGGTCTTTTAATGTACTGTTGGTAGGGTAAGCTTCCTGTCGGCAGAAAGGCATTTGAAAGTCCCGTCAACGCTTCAAACTCAACATTTGCAGTGCCGCCACCATATGTAGGTGAAAAAATCTCACCTGTTTGGTTTGCTCGTAGTGTTGGAATTGGATCTTTTACGAACTCCGCTAAAGGTAGTTTTGTTGCGTCCCAAAATGACTCGCTCATTATGATCACGATGTTAGGTCTATTTAGAAGCGAGGCGGCTTTGGGTGCAGTCTCAGGTAGTCCTTGCATTGCATTCTCGATAGCTAAATTGGGCTTTTCGATAATGGCGGAGTTTAGGCTGTAAGCGAATGCTAGCAGAAATCCATTCTTAGAGTAATTTAAAGACTGCTCCCATGCCATGTTCATTATTCCAGAAAGCCTATAAAGTGTGATGCTTCCTGCCGGGCTGATCCCGTAAATGGTAAAGGCAAGTGGTATAAATGCTAAGCTGCCGAAGATTATCCTAGGTCGTACAGTTGTCTTTTGACGTTTGTAAATGGCTATTATAGCTATTGCCGTGAGGAGAGTGAGGGTTGCTGTCACTAGCATTATTGCGGCACCTGCTAGGGGCCTTTCTTTCATAAGAAGAGGCAGCAGGTCAAAAATTTGCCTGACAAATAAAAAATCCCAAGGATAAAGCGGTTCTGATCGATAAGATGATTTTTGTCCGCTAATGGCCGAAATCAATATGATGAAGGGGAATAGCATTGGAATAGAAATGTATTTACGCCCTATCACACAGTCCAGAACTATGCAAGTCAGAAACACTAATATCGAGGAAAATAAAAATTCTTTAGAAGAATGTTTAATAAATAGAATCATCGTTTCTAGTGAGCTTGCGAGCGTTTGTGCGATTGAAACTATGGCTAAGCAGGCCGCGCCAGTAATAATAAAATAGATTATGGTTTTCTTTGCTTGCATTTTTGTTTTGTCTTTCGTCGGTCTATTGTCGAAGGTGGTTGGCTTTGCTTCAGTTCAACGTGTATAGTTGTGCGGCTTAAATTTGGCTATGTATGTCATAGGTTACGCAGCGGTGTGGTGGTGATATGATTCTGCGGTATCTATAACTATTGCTCGTGGATTTGGAAGTTCGGATTTTGTATATGCGGAATTTATCCTAGAGCGAGGCTCACTCCGCCGCGGCTTCACCGCTACGATTCTCCGTCCGCCTCCGCCCGCCAGCAAGTAATTAAGCCATGAAGTCCGCTGCAAAGACTATTCCATAAGCTTCGAGCGGCCAGTGATTTCGAAAACTCCCGCAGCTTGAGCCGGATCGGGGTTCGTCGTAGGCAGTAAACACTTTAAAACCCAGCCGGCAATAGAGTCATCGTGGCTGAACTCCCGAAACGAAACAGATTGTTGATTTGGCAGCTATCCCTAGATGAAAGCGAAACTGCGTAAAAGGCACAGCCTAGCTCTGGTTAGGCTTGGTATGTGATGAGCACAGCATGTTAATCCTGAATGGTTTTCAGCAGTCTCCCTAGCCGAGGGTGCGGCTTCGACCGGTATCATACTTTAGAATAGGGCGCAGCCCGGAGACAATTTACTTTTGGACAGATTCCACATGACCCTGCAGGTCCACCCTTTCGCTAAAGGCCGCCACTTTGGGCATGCGCGCCAGATACAGCCCCAGCACACCCCCCGCCAATAGCGCCCCTGCCACCAGGAGAAGGGCATAGTCATAGCTACCGGTGCTGTCTTTGATCCAGCCCATCACCGGCGGCAGCCCAAGCCCTGCGATATTCGCGATAGAGTTGATCAGCGCGATGGAGGCTGCGGCAGCCGCGCCGGACAAGTACTCGGTAGTAGTGGCCCAGAACACCGGTGTGGCCGCCCAATTCAGGCCAACCGCCGTCACAAGCAGCCCATAGGCGAGCCACGGGTTGCCCGATACCACTGCCAGCGCAAGCAGCACGCCTGCCAGCATCAATGGCACGCCCAAGTGCCTGGCGCGTTCGCCCTTGCGGTCTGAGTGGGTGCCGTTGAAATACATGAATACGCAGGCGAAAAGGAACGGCAGCGCCGACAGTGCGCTAACCGTGAACGAAGCCTGGCCGGAGACCGATTTGACGATCAGCGGGAGGAAGAGGGTAATCCCGATGGTGCCGAAAGCCTGCAACAGCCAGAAAAGGCTAAGCAGCCATACTTGCCGGCTTTGAAAGGCTTTGCGCCAGCCCACGTGGTGTGAAATAGGGCTGCTGGCCTGTTCCGCAGCAATGGTGCGGCTTAGCCAGGTGGCTTGGGCGGGTTCCAGCCAGTGGGTACGCTGGGGTGTGTCAGGCAAGTAACGCAGCACAACCACGCCCAGCACCACCGCCGGCAGGCCTTCGAGAAGGAACAGCCAGCGCCAGCCGCTCACGCCGAAGTAACCGTCCAGGTGCAAGAAGGCGCCGGACAATGGCAAACCGATCACCGAGGCCAGCGCGGCGCCGATGTAGAAGAAGGACATGGCCTTGGCCCGGTCGGTGCGCGGGTACCATTGCGACAAGTAGTAGATGATCCCGGGCGTGAAACCCGCCTCCGCCGCACCCAGCAGCAGCCGCATACCATAGAGTTGGTTGGCGCTTTGCACCAGGCTCATGCCGGCCGCCACTATGCCCCAGGTAATCATGATGCGGGCGATCCAGCGCCGTGCCCCTACCCGCGTCAGGATCAGGCTGCTTGGCACCTCCAGCAGGATGTACGTGAGGAAGAACAAGCCTACCCCTATGCCATACATACGAGCGGTAAGGCCGAGTTCGGCGTTCATCTGCAACGCCGCTACGGAGATATTGGACTTGTCGATGTAGGCAACCATGTACAGCAGCATAAGAAACGGGATGAGCTTCAGGTTGAGGCGTTTGATGGTGCTGGCGTGAAGGCCGGCGTCCAGGTTCGGTTGAGCCATGGGAACCTCAGGCTGTTGTTGTTATGGATGCTTGGGAGCTGAGCCCACCCTAAAGTAGTTTTAAAATTCGCTCAATATATGATTATTAATCCCACATAGTGGGAAATTAACACTATCTATCTAAAGATGTTCTCTATGAAGCGAGGCGGCGGCGTCAACAAATTGATGCCTGTTTTTATGGGCTGGCAGCGCTTTCGCTTGGATTTCCAAAAAGTCAAGATGCGGGCTGTTCAAACCCTGTTCACCGTGCTACAACCTTTCTTGCGGTTTCCTAGCTTCTTGATAAAGAAGGGAAAAACATGACGAAGTCCGAACTGATCGAACGCATAGTCACGCATCAGGGCCTGTTATCGTCGAAAGACGTAGAGCTGGCGATCAAGACCATGCTCGAGCAGATGTCCCAGTCCCTGGCCACAGGAGACCGGATTGAAATCCGTGGCTTCGGCAGTTTCTCGCTGCACTACCGCTCACCGCGGGTGGGCCGAAACCCGAAGACCGGCCAGTCGGTTACCCTGGACGGCAAGTTCGTTCCGCACTTCAAGCCTGGCAAAGAGCTGCGTGACCGGGTGAATGAAGATGAAGAGCGAGACAGCGCCTGACCTCTGGAGGAAAGCCCGTGCGTAGCTTCACGCGCCTGCTGCAAGTTGTTGTTGTTCTGGTCGTGGCGGCGGTATGCCTGCTGTTCGTACTGGAAAACCCGCAAAAGGTGGCCTTGAGCTTCCTTGGGTTCACAAGCCCTGAATGGCCGCTATCGGTAGTGGTGCTGCTTGCGCTGCTGGCCGGGTTGGCCGTGGGGCCGCTGATTGGATGGTTTATCGCAATGCGGGGCCGTCGGCGGTTGCGCCGGGCAGCCATTCGGCAGAAGGTAAACAGTGTACCTGCCAGCCAGGCCTAGGCCAGTAGCGCAGCCGTGGTAGCGATTGCCGCGTAGTCCAGCGCCAGGTTGCTCAAGGACAGCGCGTGTACGTCCTCGGCCGGCCACAAGCGCCCGCTGAGGTCCTGCTGATCGTAGGTGTACGTCGCGTCCTCGACCACGGTTACCGCAAAGCCCAGGTTGCCTGCGGTCCGTGCGGTAGCTTCGACCGAATTATTCGTTATAACCCCAACCACCACCACATCGTCGATACCGCGAACACGCAGCCAGCGCTCCAGCTGGGTGGCGGTAAAGGCGCAGGGCACGTTCTTTTCGAATACCGCTTCGCTCGCCAAAGGTGCAAGCGCGGGCTGGAATTCGCAACCCGGCTGCCCAGGGTAGAACACCGACCCGGCGGTTCGGGAAATATGCCGGACGTGCACCACCGGCCAGGCCCTCTCGCGCCAATGGCCGAGTAGCGCGGCAATATTGTGTTCGGTGTCGGGGTTGTTGCGGCGGCCGAGGTGCGGCGCTTGCATGCCCTGCTGCATGTCGATGATCAGCAGTGCGGCGCTCATTGCGCTAACCCTGACATCAGCGGCACAACACAATCATGCTGCGGCTGGTATAGCCCGCCGGGTTGATACCGAATGGATACTCGCTGGCGTCTTCGCCGTCCTGGCCCGAGCGGGCGAGCACCTTGTAGTCACCGCCACAGGCTTTCTCCGCTCGCTTGTAGCAGCGGTTCCACGAGGAGGTAAGCCCCGAGCAACTGATGTTGAGGCCCTTTTTCCCCTGCCGGATCTGGGATTGCGAATCCGCCGCACACCCACACAACGCCAGCACTGCTATCGCCACCAGAATACGTTTCATGCCCGCCCTTATGATCATTGCCCGGGTGCGTTGCCCATGGCTGAACGGCTTTATACGTAGTTATCCGCCTGTATCGGCGGCTACGGCCTGATACCCCAAACCTACCTCAAACAAGGCCCGAAGCGTAGAAAACTTTACTTACGAATCAACGATTCACGAAGTATTTCGGATCAGCGCCTATAGGGTTTCCGGATGGATACACGGCTAAATCCTGCCCCCCATCGCACAAAGGAATGGAGCCAGTGCCGTATCCAGATATTACCCACCACGGTGCCCACCAAGGCGTCACCGGGTCCTGCCATCAGGTTCAGCTAGGCAATGGCCGAAGCCTTCTGGTGGATTGCGGGCTGTTCCAGGGGCGTGAAGCCAACGGCCGCAGTAATGCAATCGACTTTCCCGTAGAAAACGTCGCCGGGCTGGTGATAACGCACGTACACCTGGACCACATCGGCCGTATTCCCTGGCTGCTGGCGGCCGGGTTCGATGGGCCTATCTACTGCAGCGAGCCCTCTGCAAAGCTATTGCCGCTGATGCTCGAAGACGCCTTCAAACTGATGATCTCCCGGGACCAGACGAAGGTGGAACGCTACCTCGCCCTGGTCGCCCAGCGAACAGTGGCCTTGCCCTACGGCCAGTGGAATGCCTTGCCTGACCAGCCAGGCTGTCGCTTGCGGCTGCAGCGGGCCGGCCATGTGCTGGGGTCCGCCTACGTCGAGCTCGATATACAGCAGCCGGGCGAGCCAGGAAGCACGCGAGTGGTATTCTCCGGCGACCTGGGTAGCGGCCGCTCCGCGCTGCTCAGGCCCCCAGTGCCGCCAGAGCGCGCCGATGTGCTTGTGCTGGAAAGCACCTATGGCAACCGAATGCATGGCGGGAGCGAAGATCGCGTGGCCCGGCTGGCCCGCCTGATCGAACAGGCCCTCGAAGACCAGGGTACTATCCTCATTCCGTCTTTCAGCCTGGGGCGCGCGCAGGAGCTGTTGGCCGATATCGAAACCATTATTCGCCACAAGGCGCTGAGCCAGGGCAGGGGAGATGCCTCAGACATTGTGGACTGGCCGCAATTGGCGGTAATCCTGGATTCCCCGCTGGCAAGCCGAATCACCCAGGCCTATCGCGACCTGCAGCCGTGGTGGAACGAAGAAGCGCAAGCACGTGCCCAAGCCGGGCAATCGCCGTTGGCGTTCCCACAACTGATTACCATCGACAACCACGAGCAACACCTGCGCACCGTCAACTACCTCAGCAGCACGCTGCGCCCGGCCATCGTTATTGCCGGCAACGGAATGTGCTCGGCAGGGCGGATCGTGAACTACCTCAAGGCCATGCTCAGGCACCCTCGGCACAACGTACTGTTTTCCGGGTACCAGGCCAAAGGCACCCCGGGTGCAGTGATCCAGGCGGCGGAGGGCGCGGAAGGCTTTCTTGGTATTGACCTTGATGGCGAGCGCTACGACATTCGCGCTGGTGTGGCCACGCTCGAAGGGTACTCGGCCCACGCCGACCAAGCGGGGTTGCTCGCGTTTGTGGGCGGAATAGAGGCGCCGCCGAAAGAGGTGCGGTTGGTGCATGGTGAGTTCAAGGCCAAGGCTGCGCTGGCGAAGGCGCTGCGTGAAGCACAGCCTGAAATTCGTGTGATAGGGCATGTCACGGAGAGTGTCTAGGACAAGACAAGGTTTGCCCCGTTAGCCCAACAAGCGCTGATCACGCAATGCTGTGGAATATTGTAACAAGGTGAAAAAAATGTGAATATTGTGTAAATGGCATTTTGATACCTAGAGGCAGTTGCGTGGCAAGGCAGCAAAAACTACTGATCGCCGAATTCCCTTATCGGCTCAAGCATGCCACTGCCACGCTTCACTTCAGGACACAGCTATCAGCCGCTGCACGGGTTGAAGTAGAGCAAATGATCACGGGCCCAGCGAAGGGAAGGCGCATAAGTGCCCCGCTGGGTAACCCCCAGAACGCAATATTTGCGAAGCAGGAACAGCTGGATTCCCTGCGGCAGCGGTTCCGGGTGCATACCGGCCGCCTTCGGCGCAATGGTATGTACGACTGGCCTGTCGAGGAACTCCGTAACACGGCCGAAGCCTTCAAGCGTGGCGCCCCGGTAGCAGGGTTAATGGGCTTTGGCTATGGCCGTTCCAAGGTGGGGCTGGTGGACAGGCTGTTTCTCTTTACCCCGCTGCTGGGTAAGCATGTTGACGGCTTAAGCTGGATCGAAGCGCACCCAAGAGAGGCTCGGCAGTTTGCCCGGGCCGCCTTCGAGCTGATTCGGTCTCTTCATGCGCAAGGTATCGCCCATATGGACCTGTGGGCGGCGAACGTGATGATGCCGACCGTCGAAGGTGACACGGTCCTGGCGATCGATCTGGAAAACAGTTTCTCGATCCCGACTCGGTTTTTGAGCGAGACCTTGGGCTTCCAGTTTGGCTTCATCTATCACCGCGAACTCTACCGCTACATTACCGAGGCGGATTACGATGCGCTGGTGAGTGAAGCCTTGGATGGCTTTGCGAATGTAGATCGGCAGCGTTTCTGGCAAACGTACGTGGTGTGCAAGCATGAGCATGTGGGTCGGCTTGAGCGCAGGGAAATCTTTCTAAAAGGGCGCATTGGCGGTTAAGGTCCGTTAGTATCCTGCAACACCCTGCAGCCCTGGGGCGCCCAGCCCTTCAGTAAGGACCAGTCTCCCCGTAATGAATGTATTCGCGCGGCTGTGGCTGAACGCCAGGCTCAAACGCGGGCTAGCCCGCAACCAATGCCGGCTCGACAGCGGCATTCGCGGCCTCAGGAACGAGGGGGAGCTCACGCTTGAAGAAGGCGTGAAGCTGCACGACATAAAGATCTTCTCCCGGCAACTGCAGATAGGCGCCTACACCGACATCGTCAGTGGAAGCGAACTGCACCATGTAAGCCATATTGGCCGGTATTGCTCTGTAGCGGCCGGGGTGGTCATTGGCCAGGACCGGCGGTCACATCCTTTGAACTGGCTATCCACCAGCCATGCAGTATTGAAGGCAAGGCTGGACCAGGCGCCGGACGCGCAAAGCGTTACAGACCCAGGGCCGGACTTCCCTACCATCATTGGCCACGACGTATGGATTGGCCGAGACGTGATTATCATGAAAGGGGTGACCATCGGCACGGGTGCGGTGGTAGGTGCGCAATCTTTGGTAAACAAAGATGTGCCTCCCTACGCCATTGTGGCCGGGTCTCCGGCACGGGTGGTGCGTTACCGTTTTGACGAGCCGACACGACAGGCCCTCATGGCGACCTGCTGGTGGGATTACCAGTTGGAGGCGCTAGGCGGCCTCGCCATCGAAAACCCCAGCCTGCTGGTAGCTCAGTTGGGCACTAATAGCGCGCTGCCACGCCTGCAAACCACCACGCTTAGGATAAGCCACACTCCGCTTCGCATCACTATGAACTAAGCCAGGCGGGCATAAGCGCCCTGGCATGTCGAATGAGGTGCCAAGGCGCAAGGTGTGCTCTGTAAGGCTCGATTCAGAATCGTCCCTTCGCCGTTCGCTTCATTCATATCCTTGTTTTTGGTATTGTTTCCCAGCTACGCAGCCTTGCGATAAACGGGAGCAATACGTTTCGCGCCTGCGAGGCTGCTGCCTTGCGAGGCATTTATGGAAAGCCGGCCCGGTGAGGGCAGAGGCATAGCAAAAGGAACCTGTAACCATGGCAAGCCCGCGCAAAGGCATTATTCTGGCCGGAGGCTCCGGCACACGCTTGCACCCGCTAACCCTGGGTACGTCCAAGCAGATGCTGCCCGTGTACGACAAGCCGATGATCTACTACCCGCTGTCCGTGTTGATGCTGGCAGGCATGCGGGAAGTTCTGATCATCTCCACGCCGGACGACCTGCCTTCCTTCCGCAAGCTGTTGGGCGATGGCAGCCAGTTCGGGCTGAAGCTCGAATACGCCGTGCAGCCCAGCCCGGACGGGTTGGCTCAGGCGTTCCTTATCGGCGAAGAATTCCTCGCGGGCGCGCCCAGCTGCCTGATCCTGGGCGACAACATCTTTTACGGGCAGCATTTCTCCGACAACCTCCACGCTGCGACCCACCAGCAGCAAGGCGCGACCGTGTTCGGCTACCACGTGGCAGACCCGGAGCGGTTCGGCGTGGTGGAATTCGACGCACAGGGCCGCGCGCTCAGCATCGAGGAAAAACCCGCCCAGCCCAAGTCCAACTACGCGGTGACCGGGTTGTACTTCTACGACAGCCAAGTGGTAGAAATTGCCAAGGCCATCAAGCCCTCGGCGCGTGGCGAGCTGGAGATCACCGACCTCAACCGCGTATACCTGGAACAAGGCTCGCTGAACGTAGAACTGCTGGGCCGTGGCTTCGCCTGGCTGGACACCGGCACCCATGAATCGCTGCTTGAAGCCAGCCACTTCGTGCATACCATCGAGCACCGGCAGGGGCTAAAGGTGGCGTGCCTGGAAGAGATCGCGTTCCATGCAGGCTGGATTTCCAAGGAGTCCTTGGTAGAGCAGGGGCAGCGCCTAGCAAAGACGGGGTATGGGCAGTACCTATTGAAAATCGCCAATGAAACCCAGCTGTAACCCAGTATGGTAAGCACTCCGCGGGTGGCAGTCCTGATGGCTGCCTTCAACGGCAGCCAGTGGATAGGCGAACAGATCGATACCATCCTGTCGCAATCGGGCGTCTCCGTTGAGCTCTTTATCAGTGTGGACCTGTGCGAGGACGACACCTTCCAGAAGTGTCGCCAGCGGGCAGGAGCGAGCCCTCGCATCCATCTGCTGCCGTATGGCGGCCGCTTCGGCAATGCGGCAGCGAACTTCTTTCGCCTGCTCGCCGAGGTGCCCTTCGAAGGCTTCGACCTGGTGGCGCTGAGTGACCAGGACGACCATTGGCTGCCTGGAAAGCTGCAACGCGCCGCTGATCAGCTAGGTGCGCAGCAGTGCGAAGCCTATTCCTCCAACGTGACCGCCTTCTGGCCGGACGGCCGGACCCGCCTGTTGCACAAGGCGCAATCGCAGGTCGCGTATGATCACTTTTTCGAAGCTGCGGGACCGGGCTGTACTTATGTGTTTACCAAAGCGCTGGCTGAATTCATCAAGGTGCGCCTCACCGCTGAGGCTAGCGCCTTGAGCGGTATCACCCTCCACGACTGGTACCTGTATGCGCTAGTGCGCGCCAGCGGCCGGGCTTGGTTTATCGACGCGGAGCCCGGCCTGCGCTACCGCCAGCATGCCGCCAACGCGGTGGGCGCCAACGTGGGGGCACGCTCGCTGCTCACTAGGTACCGCCGTATCCAGACAGGCTGGTGGTTCGGGCAGATCCGTTTGATCGCCGGCCTGGTCGGCTGCCCCCCATTGCTACAACGTCAACTTGACGGCGGGCGCCGCGGGCTGGTGTGGCTCGCCATGCACGCCCGGCAATGCCGCCGCCGGCCGCGTGACCGCCTGTACTTCGCCGCGTTGTGCCTGGCGCGCCTGTTCAGCCGGAGTACGCCCCGGTGAACCGTTCGATATTGGTCACAGGCGCAACGGGCTTTGTGGGCACAGCGGTAGCAGCGCGCCTTGCCCGGGAACCGGGTACCGACGTGGTGGCCGCAGTGCGTGCGCCGGAACGCTGGGCCGGGCCGGGGAGGGCGGTGGTCTACGACCTGGTAGCCCAGGCATTGCCGGACCTCACCGGCATCGACGCGGTGATCCACTGCGCCGCGCGGGTGCATGTGATGACCGATACCGCGCAAGACCCACTCGAAGCTTATCGGGCAGCCAATGCCGAGGCGACCGCACGTTTGGCGGCGCATGCGGCGGCGTGCGGTGTGCGGCGCTTTGTGTTTATCAGCACCATCAAGGTGAACGGGGAAACTACCCAAGGGCGCGGGCCTTTTACAGCGCAGGATACGCCAGCGCCGCAAGATCCCTACGCGCAGTCCAAGCTTGAGGCCGAGCAGGCGCTGATGTCGCTGTCCACTCAGAGCGGCATGGGGGTCGTGATCATCCGCCCACCGCTGGTGTATGGTCCGGGTGTGAAGGCCAATTTCAGAGCATTGATGAAAGCCCTCGACCGTGGCTGGCCATTGCCTTTCGGCGCGCTGGCTAATCGGCGAAGCATGATTGCAGTGGACAACCTCGCTGACTTGGCAGTGCACAGCACAGGGGCCACTAAGCAGGGCGTATTCCTTGCCCGGGACAGCGAACAACCGACCACCAGCGAACTGATGAAGGCTCTGGCCAGCGCACTGGGCCGGGAGCCGAAACTTGTTCCCGTCCCGGCCAGTTGGTTGCGCATTGCCGGCACCCTAATCCGAAAGCAAGCCATAGTCGGCCGGCTGACCGACCCATTGGAAGTGGATCTGCAGCACACCTGTGCGCAATTGGAATGGCGACCACCCGTGCCTATGGCAGAAGTGCTGCACCAGACCGCCCATGCCTATCACAAGGAGCCAAAGTGAGCGCCGTTCTTTACTTGGTCGTATTTGCGCTCTCAGCGGTGCTTACCGGATGCGTATGTGGTTATGCCCTGCGCAAGCAACTGATGGACGTGCCTAACGCCCGAAGCTCCCATTCCGTGCCTACACCACGGGGTGGCGGGGTAGGTATTGTGGCCGCGTTCTTGGCCGGCTTGCTTGGAGCCGTCGCGCTGGGGGTGATCTCGCTGGCCGATGCTTGTGCGCTAGGTATCCCAGGCTTGGGCGTAGCCGCCATCGGCTTTGCCGACGACCACGGGCACATCGCTGCCCGCTGGCGCTTGCTTGGCCATTTCATCGCAGCCGGAACAGGGCTTGCACTGCTGGCCACCTGGCCCGTGATACCTCTGTACGGCGACGTCCACCTCACTGGCGGCTTGCTGGCAGTGCCGCTGGTGATAGGCTTGGTGTGGCTGCTCAACCTCTATAACTTCATGGACGGTATCGACGGCATCGCTGGAGTGCAGGCCGTAACGGTATGCTTGGGCCTGGGGTGGTTGAGCTATAGCTACGGCACACCGCATGACACAGTTTTGGCGCTACTGTTAGCTGCAGCATCGGCGGGCTTCCTGTGCTGGAACCTACCTCCGGCGAAGATTTTCATGGGTGATGCGGGCAGTGGTTTTCTTGGCCTGGTGATCGGCCTGCTGTGGCTTAAGATCGCCAGCCATTCGTCCCAAGCGTTCTGGGCAGGGCTGGTGTTGATGGGAGTGTTTGTTGTCGATGCTACCTGGACGCTGGTGATGAGGCTGATGCGCAGGGAGCGTGTGTATGAGGCCCATTGCAACCACGGCTATCAGCATGCGGCGAGGCGGTTCAGAAGCCATGGTAAGGTAACGGCGGCGGTGGCAGTGGTAAATCTTGGGTGGCTGTTGCCGATTGCTTGGGGAATTGCTAATGAGGTCGTGGAACCGATCATTGGGGTAAGTGTGGCAATGCTACCACTTTTCTTATTACGTCACTGGTTACGAGACGACAAGATCCGAAACTGAACACGCAACCCCCTGCCGTCATTTGTTCTGCAGATCGCGATCTAGAAAAAGAAGAACAGTAAGTTAAACTTTTTACAAAATTAGGGGCGGAAGATGTCAAGCTCGGCAACACAGGTCATAGGTATATTAATATCAAACTTCAGCTTGATCAAAAGAATGGTGGTGCGGGAGATTCTTGGCAGATATAAGGGGTCTGTCTTTGGCATTACCTGGTCCCTCTTTAATCCGCTTTTGATGCTCGTGGTTTATACCTTTGTTTTCTCAAGTGTATTCAAAGCTAAATGGCCTGCACTGGAAAACGGCGGAACGGTAAACTTCGCTTTGCTCGTTTTTAGCGGCATGGTAATTCATTCCTTCATTGCTGAATGTCTAAATAAGTCCCCGACCCTGTTTCTCGAGAATTCAAACTATGTGACAAAAGTCGTATTCCCCCTAGAAGCTCTTAACATTGTCATTGTAGGTTCGGCACTATTTCATTTGCTCATCAGCCTCGCAATACTAGTCATTGGTATAGCCGTCATCCAAGAAAGCATATCAAGTACGCTCTGGCAGGGAATTTTCTTGCTGCCGCCGCTATGCATGGGCGTCACAGCGATAAGCTGGATGCTGTCTTCACTGGGTGTTTATATTAGAGATCTAGGCCAGGTAATAACACTCTCCGTCTCAATGCTGCTGTTTGTTTCGCCGGTATTCTTTCCTCTATCATCTATTCCTGAGCAATATCAAATTTACATTCAATTGAATCCGATGACATGGTTTATAGAGAATCTACGCAACGTGACTATATACGGCTACTCAATTGATCCACTTGAGTTGGCATATGCTTATGCGGGATCCTATGCTGCAGCTTGGCTAGCCTACCAGTGGTTCAAGCTCACACGCCACGGTTTTTCGGATGTTCTGTAATAAGGTAGAGCTCTTTTGAACGTTATAACAGTAGAATCCGTTTCGAAAAGTTTTCTGTCCTATGATAAGCCTTTTCATCGATTGCTTCAGATGTTCATCAGGCGCAAAGCATTTTTCAAGCAGCATGAGATATTGCATGAAGTCAGCTTTGAGGTCAAATCAGGCGAAACGGTTGGAATTGTAGGCCGAAACGGGGCGGGTAAGTCTACGCTGCTACAAATCATATGCGGAACGCTGGCTCCTTCTTCAGGGGTTGCGAAAGTAGACGGTCGCGTTGCAGCCTTGCTAGAACTAGGAGCGGGTTTCAACCCGGAATTCACGGGGTATGAAAATGTATTGCTGAGCGGACAAATATATGGGCTCACCGAAGAGCAGGTGCGGGCGAGAGCTGATGTCATAATTGAATTCGCAGAGCTTCAGGGTCACCAGAACCAGCCGGTGAAGCACTATTCCAGCGGTATGTTCATGCGCTTGGCATTTTCTGTTATTGCTCATGTTGACGCTGATATTCTAGTAATAGACGAAGCACTGGCTGTTGGAGATGCCTACTTCGTACAAAAGTGCATGCGTTTTCTTTCAGATTTCAAAAAGAAAGGCGGATCGCTTCTGTTTGTCAGTCACGATGCGACCTCAGTGGCGGCATTATGCGATAAAGTCGCCTGGCTTGATAGCGGGACTGTAAGAAGGTTTGGAGATCCAAAATCCGTGATGGAAGACTATCTTAAGGATTTCTATAGCAAATCTCAGGTTATATCTGGAGATATAGCACAAAAAGCAGAGCCGTCTTCTGGCCAGTCACAACCCGCTACCTACTATGACCAGCGAAGAGATTTTGTCAATTCTACCCGGCTGATCAACGAGCTTTCTGTGAGTTTCCCCTCACTGCACGACAGGGTATTTGGGACGGGGGGCGCACAAATTATGGATGTTTGTATTCAGGATTTGAATTTTCGAAGATTGACCTGGGTGGTGGGAGGGGAATACGTTACGTTAAAAATAGCATTTAGTACCCTTTCGGCTATCACGAATACGATTGTAGGGTTTTTAGTAAAAAACAAAAACGGACTACCTTTGTTTGGAGACAATACCTATATACGTTTCGTCGAGAAACCTAGGTTTGCATCACCCGGCGAAGTTTGGGAAGCTGCATTCAGCTTCGTGATGCCTGTGCTGCCAGGTGGTAGTTACTCAGTGACGGTTGCGGTCAGCGATGGCTCGCAAGAATCGCACGAGGTACAGGCTTGGATAGACGAAGCGTTAATAATCAATAGTGCATCAAAAAATATCGCCACAGGATTAATGGGCATCCCAATGATCGAGATGGCGCTGCAGAAAAAGGAAGGCAATAATGCGCCCGCGGAATAATTTCGAATGCTTACGAATTTTGGCAGCGCTTGTCGTAATCTATGGGCACGCGTTTCCGCTGACGGCAACTAGTGCGCCTAGCTTATTTTTCGGTTCAATTCAAGCGGTTGCGGTAAAAATATTTTTCTCAATAAGTGGTTATCTTGTAACAAAAAGCTTGATGAAAGATGGTGATATTACGAACTATTTAAGCAAAAGGATTCGTAGAATATTTCCGGGGCTTATCGTAGTCGTGATTGTATGCGCGTTCGTAATTGGACCATTGGTCTCAACATTAGATTTTGCACAGTACTTTGGGTCTCCGACATTCAAGACCTATTTTAGAAACATATTTATGTATCCCGTTTACAATCTCCCTGGTGTATTTGAGTCTAACAGTTATCCAGTAGCAGTGAATGGATCTTTGTGGAGTCTCCCCGTAGAGTTTCTAATGTATCTAGTTTTAGTCCCTGTGTTCATGCTTACAACGATGGCAAACCGGATTTCTTTAATTCTAGTGGCTATAACTACATGCGCAGCCAGCTTGTACTTTACCCATTTGGTTCCAGGAAAGTGGAGATATGTTGTTTATGGCTCTGATCTGATAATGGCTTTAGACGTCATACCTTATTTCTTTATAGGCGGGTGCTTGGCAAGATTCATGATCCCGGGGGTACTGGATATGGGATGGGCTCTTTTCTTGGTACTACTTATCTCGCTCATGCAGGTGATCAATCCTGTTCTTGCCGAGCTAGCACTATATGCAGTAGGTCCATATGTAATAATCAGTTTTGCTGTATCGTCGACACCGTTTCTACGTGAAGCTGGTAAATATGGAGATCCGTCCTATGGGATCTACTTATACGGGTTTCCCGTCCAGCAATGCATAATTTACATGTGCGGTGGTCACATGTCTCCAGTGCTCAATGCAATTATTTCCATACCAATTTGCATAGGTCTGGGGTACTTGTCTTGGCATTTTGTTGAGAAAAGATTTTTACCCGCTGTTAGCCATCCACTAATTAAAAGGGGCGTTGTATGAAAGACCGCAATGAGATCTGCCTAGTCACTGGGGGGGGCGGATTTATCGGGTGCGCAATAGCGAAATCGTTGACCGAGCGCTTTGCTCAGGTAGTTGTCATGGATAATCTTCATCCTCAGGTACATTCCCAACGGGTAAGGCCTAAGGATTTACATAGCGACGTGAAATTTGTTTTGGGCGATGTCACATCCTCTAATAGCTGGGACGCAGTGCTTTCAGTGTATCAGCCAGACGTAATCTATCATTTGGCTGCAGAAACAGGTACGGGGCAGTCGCTTACGGAATCATATCGTCATTCAAACGTTAACGTGTCCGGAACTGCGTGCATGCTGGATGCGCTTTCCAAGCACAGCATAACACCTAGAAAGATCATACTGACAAGTAGTCGGGCGGTGTATGGTGAAGGAGGGTGGCGTGATGCCGAAGGCGGTCTGACGTACCCGGGAATGCGGACCAAAGCCATGCTGGATAATAACCAGTGGGACTTTCCGGGGCTATTGCCGACACCATTCTCTGCTGTCATTACATTGCCAAAACCCACGAGCATCTATGGGATCACCAAGTTTGCCCAAGAAGAAATCTTGCGGTGTTGGTGCGATGCATACGGAGTGGAACTGATTATAACACGCCTTCAAAATGTCTATGGAGTAGGGCAGTCATTGACGAATCCTTATACAGGTATCGTGCCCTTCTTCACACAGTTGGCGAAGTCTGGCAGGTCTATCCCAGTATATGAGGATGGAAAAATAGTGAGGGACTTTGTATACATAACTGATGTTGCAAATGCGCTGATCGAGGTTTTAGATAGAAATTTGGGCAACCATATCGTAGATATCGGTTCCGGTGTTCCAAATACAATAAATCGTCTTGCGAATCTAATTGCAAAACGGTATGGCGCTCCTGATCCGCACATTTGCGGACTTTATCGGGAGGGAGATGTTAGGTCAGCAAGTTGTGATCTTAATCCAACCTTGGAACTGATTTCATGGCGCCCGCAGGTGAGCTTCGAAGCTGGGATTGATGCTCTCTGCACCTGGATCGATCAGCTGGCAAAAGGAATCAAGTAAGATGGTTACCAAACTCAGGGGGAGTCTCGGTTCGCTTCGTGTTCATTCAGTGCTGTATGGGAATGATTTTAATCGCATACTGCAGACAGTACGGCATTTAAATCGCGCCGCCGACTTGGCAATCGCAGCAGATGTTTTTTCGTCAGTTGAAATTATCTACGGCGATTCATCGCCGCAGCAGGTTATTGACGAACCAAGCTTAGATAAGATGCGGGAAGAAATGTATGCCTTGGCCGATGTCAATGTTGATTTTTTCAACGCTAATCTGGGCTCTGCGGGCGGGCATAACAGATTGTTAAAGCCTGCCGCGTCTGATTATGTACTTATAATGAATCCAGATGTCATGCTAGCTCCTGATGCTTTGATTGAGTTAGCTCGACCGTACTCCGAGAAGTCTGTAGGGCTTGTGGAGGCAAGGCAGCTGCCAATTGAGCATCCCAAAGAATATAATAAAGTTACAGGTGAAACTGGTTGGGCTACGACGGCTTGTGCTCTGATGCCCAGGGACGTCGTAAACGAGATAGGAGGATTCGATAACGAGACGTTCTTTCTCTATTGCGATGATGTAGATCTTTCTTGGCGCATGCGGCTGGCTGGTTATAAGGTTATCTATCAACCATCCGCTTCGGTGTATCATGATAAGCGGTTAAGCACTACTGGTAAGTGGGCCCCCACCAACAGTGAGCAATATTACTCGGCCGAAGCAGCCATTCTTATGGCGCACAAATATTCGAGGCCTGATTTAGTATCGTCGCTTCTGCACTCCTTCGAAAGCTCGGAAAATCGAAACCTTACGGACGCAGCGGAAAAATACCATCAGCTTAAACAGGAAAATAAGTTGCCCGAGCCAATAGATCCTTCGCATAAAGTTGCGAGCTTCGAAGGCGACTTCTATACTAAACATCGATTCGGACTATAGATTTATGGGAACCTACGACAATCCCGTTTTTCACGATAATGTGTATGGTCACACTCTTGCGGTCATTGGCCGTAAGACTCGTGTTGAAGAAGGTCTGCATTTAGACATTGGCTGTAGTTATGCACGCTTAGGCGAGGCTGTAGAAGCGCAGCTGGAGCGTACATACGTCGGTTTTGATATTGATGACGAAGCCCTGGAAGCAGTGCGCAGTCGGGGATTACGAGCGCACAAACTTGATCTTAGTGATTTAGCCGCTGCGCGAGGGGTCTTGGATGATGCCATTGCTAGTGAAAAAGTATTATCCATCTCTATTCTAGACACTCTTGAGCATGTAGCTAATCCTTTGGAAGTTCTTATCTTTCTCAGGGAAGTGGCGCTAAAGTTTAACTGCCCTATTCTTGTAACAGTTCCAAACATGGCTCATAGGGATGTCGGATTCAAGTTGGCTTTCGGAGCTTGGGACAAAACTGAGAAAGGTTTGCTTGATAAAACCCATTTACAGTTTTTCAACGACAAAATCGTTTCAGATCTTCTGAGTCGTGCAGGTCTTCACGAAATAGATCGGTATGATGTATTGTTGGAGCAAAGTGATCAGCACTTTCCCACTTATCATCCCGCACTTGCTACATCCACACCTTTAAATAAATTTCTGCATAATTTAAGGGATGGCGTAGACGCCTCTGCTAGTGTAAACCAGTTTGTGAGGTTGTGTTTGCCTGGGCCAGTGGTGCCAGAGCCAGCCAAGTCGGAATCGCGCCCATTCTTATCTATTATTACCCGTACTCAAGGTCGGCGGCCTGATACTCTTCGGGACGTGCTATTATGCCTATCAGCGCAAACTGAACAAGATTTCGAGTTGCTGATCATAGGCCATCGGTTGGATAAGGCTAGCCAGCTATTGGTCGAGCGATTGATTGACGACACGCATGCAACGTTTAGGAAAAAAGTTCGCTTTATCTTAGTTGATAAAGGCAATCGGACCGAGCCCTTGAACGTAGGTTTCAGTTCCGCTCGAGGGGACTATGTCGCAATCCTGGATGATGACGATATTGTCTTGGCGAATTGGGTAGAGCATTTTAAAAGCCTCGCTGTCACCAATCCGGGTCGCGTACTTCGGGCGACTGCCGTAGCTCAGTCTTGGGAACCCGTTACTACGTTGCACGGCACTAAGAGCGTTCGCGCTGTGGGTGGGATGGAGACACGCTACCCAAACCATTTTGATTATTTTACTCACCTTATTCAAAATGAGACCCCACCGGTTAGCTTGGCATTCCCTGCAGATTGTTTTCGCGCTTTGGGGTTGCGCTTCGATGACACGTTGACAACTACCGAAGATTGGGATTTCCTCATCCGCACCGCGGCTATCTGTGGTGTAGGCTCTAGCCCGGAGATTACATCTATCTACCGGCAGTGGCATAGCGGTGAATCTTCCTTTACCGTCCATTCTTCCGAGGAGTGGACTGCCAATCATTATGCCATCTGGAAGAAACTCGACAGTCTTCCTCTGCTTTTAGATACCGGAGGCGCGACGAGGGTACGCCAATTGGTAACCTTTTGGTTGGAGCGCTCCAACCAAGGTAAAGAGCAGCCGCTGCTTCCACTGCCTCACCCAGACTTAGAGGCTGAACAATATAAGAATGCGCTAAGAGATCGCATTCACAATCGTCTGCACAGTAAAGCTTGGCGGATAACCTATCCCATACGCCTGTTCGGTATGCTGCTAGGCAGGCGGTTCTCTTATCCTCAGCTTTGGGCGATGGACGCTGCAGCGTTAGAGAACTATACAGCTCAACTGCAACAATCTAGCAGTATTCGAGTCGCCGAGAAGCTGAAACGAATAGCGTATAAGATTGGCTTTCGTTAAATAGGAGAGAGACCCGTCTGGCAACTTTCTGGCGGGTCAATTTTATGAATATAAGTATTGTGCTTTGTACATATAACGGTAGTCGCTATTTAAAAGCGCAGTTGGAAAGTATTGTCTCGCAGGAATGTCTAGTGATGGTGCAGATCATTATTTTCGATGACTGTTCCACGGACGGCACTCAAGAAATCATAGAGGGCTATTCAAGCGTCTTTCGTGCCAAGGGCTGGAAAGTTTCTCTTCGCTATCGAGTTTTGAATGTTGGTTACATACAGAATTTTACCGACGCGATACTTCTCGCAGAAGGGGATGTAGTGCTATTTTCCGACCAAGACGACGTGTGGATGCCTAGCAGAATTCACGATGTACTGGTGCTTTTCAATACGGACGTTGAACTGGTTCTGGTTCACTCAGATGCCGCATTGATTGATGCTAATGACCACTGTTTGGGTCGAACTATATTCGACCAGCTAAAAGTTTCTCCTTTTGAACGATATCTTCTCCATAGCGGGCAGCATGTCACTGCTTTTCTTAACCGGAATTTGGTGACAGGAGCTACGATGGCTGTAAGGCGGGACGTTTTGGCTGCTGCTTTACCTGTCCCCTCTGGCTGGATTCATGACGAATGGATTGCACTCTATTGCAGCTTGTTTGGAAAGTGCCTAACGCTCAGTCAGGGATTTATACGTTACAGAACGCATTCATCTAATACTGTAGGTTTGGGTGATCCAGCGCCCACTATACGGCGTTCCATTATTCGTGAAAATAAGCTGAAGTACATTGATAGTCGGTTGCAGAAATTAGACTTCGCACTGGCTCGCAAAGATATTAGCGGTGAAGCCTGTCGGACCCTGCTCAGTCATCGAGAATTTCTAGGATTGCGTGGGGATACCATCAGGCTTCGCCTGCCGAGACGATTGTTGCGTCTTGTTATCTCTGCCCCTAGGTATTTTCGCCATCCTGGTGGATTTAAGAAACTTGTCTCGGACGCTGTGTTCTAATTCGTTAAGTACTCATAGATGTACCAATGGAGTGCCTTGTAAAGGGGCGCCCGGCCGGTCAGCTGGCATCGGAGTTAAACTTGGGCCGAAGTCCCAAATTTATCGCCGAGAGCGGCGACGCTAAATCCATTGCTTGCTTTATTCATAGCGTAATTGTGAAGAGCAAGCTCGGGGTCAAATCTTTCCTAAAAATGCACCAAGCAACAAACTGCACTGCCCAACCAAGGTCTGTCTGTACACGCCGGAGCGCCAAAGCGCCCACAGTCCCTTGAGTCCGCGGGTGCCATGGCTTTGCTTGAACCATCGCAAAGCTTCTGCATCCTTCTGATTTAGCGGCGGCTGGAGCTGCTCCAGAATGCTCAGGTTTGCCTGGCTCCATTTGCGGAACCGTCCCTGCAGCAACATGCCCAGGCGCTTGTAGCGAGCGGAAAGCTTCGTATTAGCCCCAATCACATTATGCGCATGCTGGCGATAGTCGAGCGCTGGCTGGGCATCATAGATGACCGGGCCGCTATACGCCGTCACAAGGAGATACGCCAGCCAATCGTGGGCGATAACGTGCGCTTCAGTTGGGAGCTTAGTCAACAGGCTTCTGGCCTGTGCATTGAGAAGCATTGTATTGGCGCCGGCCAAGCTTTGAACCAATGCGTTGCGAAACGACGGCCGACGGGAAAACAGCGGAGACAGCCCCAAGTAATGGCCTTGCTCGTCCACGAGCCTGCAGCGCCCGCAATACAGGGCGGGTTGGCCCGTGGCTTCGGCACGTTGCAGCGTGCTTAGTGAGTGGGCGAGCTTATTTGCATGCCATACGTCGTCCTGGTCGGCAAAGGCAAAGTAGTCCGCGTCAATTCCAGAATCGCAAGCCAATGACATGAAGTTTTCAGCGAAGCCCCGACCTGGGCCTCTGCGGATTGTCAGGCGGTCCCCCAATCTGGACCGATGCTCCTCCAATAGCCTAAGGGTGGCATCGGTTGAACCATCATCTGAGACTACGAGGAACCAGCGGTCGTAGGTCTGATCAATGATGGACTGGAGCTGTTCAGCGAGGAAAGCGGCGCCGTTGTAGGTGCACATTAAAATGGCCACAAGCGGTTGGCTTTCGGGAGGGGCTCCGCGCTGGTTGTCAAGCGTCATGCTTTGGTATTTTCCCGTTAGTTGAACAGGTATTGCTGCAACTGATGGGGGCAGCATAAAACCTTGTAAATCATACCAGAACCCGGCCGATGGCTTCGACCTGTACTGGCTAGCTAGGTAAGGCACATACCGGAGCTAGATGATTCAAGGGTGGTAATGTCTGCCGGGCCCGGCTTATCCTTCCAGATTGCAAAGACTCTACGGGGGAATTACCTATGTACAGATGCCTCACCGCATGATGCTGACTGCACTACGGTCGCGGCTGATCAACCTCCCGCGCCGTCAAAAGCGCTTGATGCAGGTTACGACGGACGTGGTACTGGTCTGGCTTGCGCTGTACCTGGCGTTTGTGGTGCGCTTGGGCATCGATGACGCGGGTAATCCCTTTGCGAGGCATACTTGGCTATTCATTACGGCCCCGCTTTTCTCAATCCCAATCTTCATCCGCTCTGGCATGTACCGTGCCGTGATGCGCTATTTTGGCAACGACGCGTTGATGGCCATCGCCAAGGCCGTATCACTGTCATCACTGGTGCTCGCATTGGCCGTTTACTGGTACAGCGACCACAAAGTCATCGTGCCGCGCTCAATCATCTTCAACTACTGGTGGATCAGCCTTGTGCTCACTGGTGGCCTGCGCCTGGCAATGCGGCAGTTCTTCCATGGGGATTGGTTCATGGGCTTGCAAGGCGTGCCCCGGATGCGGCGTGACCAAGGCCTGACCAAGGTCGCCGTCTATGGCGCAGGGGTTGCAGGAAACCAGTTGGTGGCCGCGCTTCGGCTTGGCCAGCGCATGCGCCCAGTTGCGTTCATTGACGACGATTCCACAATTGCTAACCGCGTGATCTCAGGCTTGGCCGTTTACAAGCCCAAGCACCTGGAGCAGATGCTTCGTGAAACCGGCGCCACGGAAATCCTGCTGGCGCTGCCTTCGGTAAGCCGCTCCCGGCGACGGGAAATCCTCGAGTACCTAGAGGGCTTCCCGTTGCACGTTCGCAGCGTTCCAAATTTCTCGGACCTGGCGGCTGGCCGGGTAAGCGTTCAGGACCTGCAGGAAGTGGACATCGCTGACCTGCTGGGCCGTGATGCCGTGCCGGCGCAAGAGGAACTGCTTGCACGCTGTATCACGGATCGTGCGGTAATGGTGACTGGCGCCGGTGGATCGATCGGCTCAGAGCTGTGCAGGCAGATCGTCGCGCTTCGGCCCAGGGTGCTCATCCTGTTCGAGCACAGCGAGTACAACCTTTATGCAATCCATCAGGAGTTGTCTGCGCTGATGGAGCGCACCGGGATCGCTGCGCAAGTGTTGCCTGTGCTCGGCTCCGTACGAAACCCCGAGAAGCTGTTCGACGTGATGCGCACCTGGAGCGTTGACACGGTGTATCACGCCGCCGCCTATAAGCACGTGCCCATCGTTGAGCACAACGTGGCCGAGGGCGTCTGGAACAATGTGATGGGTACGCTGTTTACCGCGCAGGCGGCGGTACGCACCAATGTCGCGAACTTCGTGCTTGTGTCAACGGACAAGGCTGTGCGCCCAACCAACGTGATGGGGAGCACCAAGCGCATGGCGGAAATGATGCTGCAAGCGCTCAGCCGCGAGGTCGCGCCGGTGTTGTTCCAGGATTCGGCTCGGGTGTCCCAGGTCAACCGAACACGCTTCACCATGGTTCGTTTCGGGAATGTGCTCGGGTCGTCAGGCTCGGTCATCCCGTTGTTCCACAAGCAGATCCGCGCGGGTGGACCATTGACGGTGACCCATCCGAAGGTCACCCGTTACTTCATGACCATTCCCGAGGCGGCGCAGTTGGTTATCCAGGCGGGTTCCATGGGGCAGGGGGGGGATGTGTTCGTGCTGGACATGGGCGAACCGGTGCGGATCGTGGAGCTTGCCGAGAAGATGGTACGGCTGTCGGGCTTGTCGGTACGCTCCGAGAAGAACCCCCAAGGCGATATAGCTATCGAGTTCACTGGGCTACGACCAGGAGAGAAGCTGTACGAAGAGCTGCTCATTGGGGACAACGTTGCTACGACTCGCCACCCGATGATCATGTGCGCCCAGGAGGATGCATTGGGGTGGGAGGCTTTGAAGGGCGGTTTGCAGTCCCTTCTGGATGCCTTGCAGGCAGATGACTACGTGCGTGTGCGTTATGTACTCAGAGAGCTGGTGAGTGGCTATGCCCCTTCAGACGAGATTGTCGACTGGAAGCATTTGCAGCAGAGGCGTGACCCTTGAAGGCCGATGAGCCTGCGCAGGAAGCCACGCACCCGGCTGCTGACAGACCTGATGCTTGAAGCTCAATGCACCTGCGCCGGCATCTCCACCGGCGCATACGCAAACTTGCTCAACGGCTTGACCCAGTACCGTTTGTAGTCCGCCTCGCTAGGCGGCACGGGCTTTTCGTTGAACCAGCCCGAAGGGTGCCGCAGCTCGGCACGGTAGGCGTCCCATTCCATCTTCAACGCCGCTTCCCTGGCGGTGGCTTCGTTCTCGAACCAGCCCAGTACGTAGGCTTCGCCGTATTCCCGGCCGTGCTCGATCAGCAAATAGATGTCGTTGTTCATGGGGAATCTCCGTCAATCAGCGGCGTTCGGTAGGCCTTGTTCTGGTTTCGGCTAGCGCTCTCCTTCACTTTAGACACCCCTTTGCAAAGTGGTGCAATGGAAACGTCACCTTCTGTTACACGCCCCGGATCAGCGGCAGAGGTTGAGTGCGGTGCCGAGTGGTCATAGGATGACTGCCTATCTGACTGCCTGCCGAGGGACCGCCATGAGCTATGCCTACATTTCCAGCCCCAACGATGGGCTGATCACCCATTACCACCTCAATGACGAAACCGGTGAGCTGAGCCTGGTTGAGCAGCTTACAGCGGGGGAGAAGGTGAACGCGTTGTCGCTGTCCCCGGACGGCAGCACCCTCTACGGCGCGCTGCGCGGCCAACCACCAAAGGTGGTGAGCTTCAGCGTGGACGCCGGCAGCGGCAAGCTCACACGCCGTGCCGAGGCACCACTTGGCGCGGGCCTATCGTATATGGCCACCGATCGCCAAGGCCGCTTCCTGTTTGGCGCTTCTTACGGGGAGGACGTGGTAACCCTGCAGCCCATTGACGACGAGCTCCAGGTACTGGAGGCGATCCGCAAATACCCAAGCGGCCTGCATGCGCATTCGGTGCGTACAGACCCAAGCAACCGCTTCGTATACGCCTGTGTACTGGGTGTCGATCGCGTGCTGCAATTCACCCTGGATGCCCAAGCGGGTGAATTACAGCCGATTGAAGAAGGGTTTGTAACGGTCGATGAGAACACCGGCCCGCGTCATATGGCCTTCTCCGAAGATGGCCGTTACATGTACGTGGTTGGTGAGATGAGCGGCACGGTGATCTCCTTTGCCATCGACGCGCAAACCGGTGCGCTCACCCAAATTGGCGTTGAAAGCGGCATCCCTGCGTCGCTCAACCTGAGCGAAGGCCTTGTGCGGGACAGCCGCAATAATAACTTGGCCGATGACCCTACACCCCGCGTGTGGTGTGCAGACATCCGCCTGGTGCCGGGCGGGAAGCTGCTGTATATCACCGAGCGCACCACCAGTTCGGTGAGCGTGTTCGAAGTGGCAGACGGTGGCCAGCTGAAATACCTCGACAACCATAAGCTCGAAGAGAAGCAACCGCGCAATATTGCTGTGTCGCCTAACGGGCAGTGGCTGATTGCCTGTGGTGAGCTGAGCAAGGTGGTGGGCACTTATCGCATTCATCCAGACGGTAGGATCGCCCGCGTGAGCCAGGCCCCTTCAGGGGACGGCGCGCTGTGGATCGAGGTGCTCGGCTAACACGGAAAACTTCGCTAACAGCTGTACACTGGTATTCGATTTCAGCTCCGCTAAGGTAGGTGCACGGCTCATGACGTGCCGTGCAACCTGTCAAGGAGCATTCCATGCGCAAGACTATCCTTTCTTCCATTCTCCTCGCTGCACTGGCTATCACTCCGCTCGCCGCCCAGGCCAATACCACCAGCACCGCACCCACGCCCTCCGCTGCGGCCATGGCCCAGAGCCTGGTCAATCTGAACACGGCGGACGCCACTACCCTGCAGAAGGAGCTTGCCGGCATTGGCGCGGCGAAAGCCCAGGCCATCGTCGCGTTCCGTGAACAGAACGGCGCCTTCACATCGGTAGACGAGCTGCTTGAGGTGCAAGGGATCGGGAAATCCCTGCTGGACAAGAACCGCGACCGCCTCGCTGTTAAATAATCGCTCCGCAAGCCCGGCCCTCGCTAAGGAAGGAGGGCAGGGCTACCGCTCTTTAAATGCTGGTTGACATCTTAAGCCTGCTCATCGCAAGCTCTTTGCATGATAACTGTCATCCAAGCGTTGTGGAGAGCCCTTCATGTCCCTGTCTGAAACCTGCAACCGTGCACTGCACCTTATCCGCTTGCACCGTGGAGGCCGCCCATGAACGCGCCTCGCATTGTGGTAACCGGCTTGGGCGCGGTGTCGCCCCTGGGTGTTGGCGTAGCGGCCAACTGGGCTCGTTTGATCGCTGGGGAGTCGGGTATCCGGGCGCTTGATCCCGCGACGGTGGAAGGGCTGTCCGTGGCGGTAGCGGGGCGTATACCTTCGCGGGATGAAGACCCAACCGCCGGCTTCGATCCCGAAGCCGTGGTAAGCGGCAAGGATCAGAAGAAAATGGCGCCGTTCATTGTGTATGCCCTGGCCGCTGCCGAAGAGGCCTTGAAGCAGGCGGGGTGGGCACCGTCGGATGATGAGGCTAGGGCCCGCACCGCGACGGTGATCGGCTCAGGCATTGGCGGGTTCGGTACCATTGCCGAAGCAGTGCGCACTACGGATGAGCGCGGCCCTCGGCGGCTGTCTCCGTTTACGATTCCGTCGTTCCTGGTCAACCTGGCCGCGGGCAACGTCTCGATCCGCTATGGCTTCCGTGGGCCGTTGGGCGCCCCTGTAACGGCGTGCGCGGCGGGTGTTCAAGCCATAGGGGATGCTGCGCGGATGATTCGCGCCGGCGAAGCTGATATCGCGCTATGCGGCGGAACGGAGGCGGCCATCGATCGCGTAAGCCTGGCCGGCTTTGCTGCCGCGCGGGCGGTGTCACCCAATGCCGTAGCCGCCGAGGCCTCCCGCCCCTTCGATAAAGACAGGGACGGCTTCGTGATGGGGGAGGGTGCAGGGCTGCTGGTGATTGAAACGCTCGAGCATGCTCAGGCCCGCGGCGCGGTACCGCTGGCAGAACTGGTGGGGTATGGCACCTCGGCGGATGCCTACCATCTCACCGCCGCGCCGGACGACGGCAACGGCGCGCAGCGTGCGATGCAGGCGGCGTTGGCCCAGGCAGGCATTGAACCCCGGCAGGTTGGGCATATCAACGCGCACGCTACCTCCACGCCGGTCGGCGACCGGGCCGAGTTGCAAGCCGTGCGGGCCGTGTTCGGGGATGCGCCGGAGCTGACCATCTCGGCCACGAAATCGGCTACGGGCCATTTGCTCGGCGCTGCGGGTGGCCTGGAGGCTATCTTCACTGTGCTTGCGCTGAGAGATCAGCTTGCGCCGCCCACGCTCAATTACCGTGCGGCGGATGAGGCCGTCGGTGCGCTCACGATAGCGGGGCCGAACGAACCTACACCCCTGTCCACGAGCTATGCCTTGTCCAATGGGTTCGGCTTCGGTGGCGTGAACGCGAGCGTTATCTTCCGCCGTTGGGTGGATTAGCACTATCGAGCTGTTCAGTTTTTGATCAGTTGCCGCAAACCCGCGCCAGCCGTGGGTTTGCGAGGTGTTCCCCCAGCTTATGCACAGCGCCATGCAAGTTTTAAAGGGATAAGTGCTGTATTTACAATCACATAGGGAAAACGCTGTATAACTCATAAACAGCAGGTCGGGCTGATCAAAAATTGATCATGTCGCCGCAGGCCCTGCCACCCGTGGCTTCCAGGGGGTTGTGCAACGGTTATCCACACAAGCGTCCCCGTGCTTTGTGCACAACCCCTAGGCAGTTGATCGGAAACTGCTCAATGCCTGCAAAGCCACGAGCACCGCGGCCTCCAGCGCTTACCCCCCAGCTTGTCCACACGTTCACACAAGGTTTTGTTGGATAACCTACGCTTGGGTATAGCTGGCCTTGAGCGAGCGTTTGGTGTCTTCCAGTATGCGCGTGGAAAGCGCCGGGTCTTTTACGCTCCGCGCGAGCACCAGGGCACCAACCAGTGACGACCACAGCACTGTTGCACGGGCCTCGGCGTCTTCGCCTTGTAGCAGTTTGGCAATCAGGGCCAGCCGGCCCTCGATGGCCTCATCCACGATTTCGCTGGGCTCTCCGCGCTGGCCCAGCTCTGCAGCCAGCGTAGGGAAGGGACAGCCGCGTTCCGGGTGGTCCCGGTGGCCTTCGCTCAGGTAGCGGTCGATCAGGGCTTCGAGAGGGGTAGGATTAGCCGCAGCTTCGGCAACCACTGTGTCCATTTCCGCAGTGGCTTCTCGCAGTACGGTTTCCACCAATGCCTGCTTGGATGCAAAGTGTGCGTAAAAGCCGCCGTGGGTGAGCCCCAGCGCCTTCATGAGGGGCTGCAGGCCGGTAGCGGCAATGCCATCGCGGCGAAAGCGCGCGCTGGCTTCCCGCAGGATGCGCTGATAGGTTTGTGCCTTGTGGTCCTGGGAATATCGCATAAGGGCTCCAGGGTGATGAAATGTTATGCGACATTCTATCACCCTGAGCGGCTATGGCTTAGCGATCACGCGCCTCTTTCGCGTCCATTTCCGCATTCCGCTCATGCACGCGCTTGAGCTGCGCTTCGCTCAAGGGCAGCTTTTGTGCGCTTTGGCGCAATACCATCAAGCCACCGACCACAGAGCCGATAGCCACCAACAGGATCAACCACGCATACCAGGGCATAAGAGCCTCCTTTACCGCTTCGAGTAACGCCGCCTGGCGTTGGTTCCAGTATAGGGCCCGGGGCGCATGTACTCCCGCCCAAATGCCCTCCCTCGGGGAAGCAAATCCGCTACAATGCGCGCCGTTTTCCAGTTTGCCGCCGAGAGCCCACATGCCTGCCTGCCAGTCGCCCGTTATTGTCGCTTTGGACTTTTCCACCCGCGAAGCCGCCTTGGCGCTTGCGGATCGCCTGGACCCTGCCCTGTGCCGGGTTAAAGTGGGCAAGGAACTGTTCACCAGCAGCGCGGCAGGCATTGTGGAAGCGCTGAACGATCGTGGCTTCGAAGTGTTCCTGGACCTTAAATTCCATGACATCCCCAACACTACGGCCATGGCGGTGAAAGCGGCTGCCGAGATGGGCGTGTGGATGGTGAACGTACACTGCTCGGGCGGCCTGCGCATGATGAGCGCCTGCCGTGAAGTGCTGGAGCAAAAAGGCGGGCACAAGCCGCTGCTGATTGGCGTGACCGTGCTCACCAGCATGGAGCGCGAAGATCTCGCCGGCATCGGCCTGGATGTAGACCCGCAAGAGCAGGTGCTGCGTTTGGCTGCCTTGGCTGAGAAAGCCGGGATGGATGGCCTGGTGTGCTCCGCCCTGGAGGCGCCGGCGCTCAAGGCCGCGCACCCGAGCCTGCAACTGGTTACCCCCGGCATCCGGCCCGCCGGCAGCGCCCAGGATGACCAGCGTCGCATCCTCACCCCACGCCAGGCGCTGGATGCCGGCTCCGATTACCTGGTAATCGGCCGCCCGATCAGCCAGGCGGCGGACCCGGCCGAGGCCTTGGCGCGGGTGGTGGCTGAGCTCAACGGCTGATCGGTCCAGCCATTCCCGCTGATCTGAGCCCCTAAAGGTCGGCGTGGCGGCTCACGCCTGCGGCGGTTGCCCATTCGATGCATGCAGCCCGCCGTCCACGGGCAGGTTTACGCCGTTCACGAACCGGGCGTCATCGCTGGCGAGGAAGGCAATCACGTCGGCGATTTCCTGAGGCTCGGCGGCGCGGCCCATGGGGATGCGTTCTTCGAACTTGGCCATCAGCGCCTCGTCGTTCTTCATCTCTGCCGTGAGGTCGCTCCAGGTGAGCGCGGGGCACACGGCGTTCACACGTACGCCCTGGCGGCCATATTCCAGCGCTAGCGAGCGGGTGAAGTTGCTGACCGCGCCCTTGGCCGCGTTGTAGAAGCTCATGCCCCAGTCCCCGCCTAGGCCGGATACCGAAGACAGGTTGATGATCGAGCCTTTGCTCTCGATCAGATGAGGCATTGCCGCGCGGCAGCCGTAGAACACCCCGTTCACGTCGATGCTCATCACGTTGTGCCAGTCTTCCATCGGCGTTTCGGTAAGCGAGCCGGTAGGCGCAACCCCGGCATTGTTCACCAGCACGTCCAGCTTGCCGAAGCGCTCGATCGTCTGGTTGATAACGTCCTGCACGGCTTCCCAGGACGATACGTCCGCTGGCACTACCAGGGTTTTATCTTCCGGCAGCAGCGCCGCGATGCGCTCGAGTTTGGACTTGTCCCGGCCCACCAGCGTTACCAGCGCGCCCTCCGCACCGAACCGCTGCGCGGTGGCCGCCCCGATGCCAGAGCCAGCGCCTGTAACGATTACAACCTTGTCGACAAACCTGAACATGCCCAGCTCCTGAAAAATGAATGGCTCATTTTCTGAGAGCGCCGCAAGAGCAGGGTTCCGCCTTTATGCTGCCCGGCTCAGGCTGCGCGCCGGTTGGCATTCAGAATCAGCAAGGTAACCACGCCGGCGACAATGCCCCAGAAGGCCGAGCCGATGGAGAACAGCGTCATTCCCGAGGCAGTGACCATGAAGGTGATCAGTGCCGCTTCCCGCTCGCGGGGCTCGGCCATGGCCTGGGTAAGGCCGTTGACGATGGAGCCGAACAGCGCCAGCGCGGCGATGGAGAGCACCAGCTCACGCGGGAAGGCCGCGAACAGCGCGGCCAGTGTGGCGCCGAACGTGCCGGCCGCGCCATAGAACACGCCGCACCACACCGCCGCCGTGTAGCGCTTCGCCGGGTTTTCATGGGCTTGTGGCCCGGTGCAGATTGCGGCGCTGATGGCCGCCAGGTTGATGCCATGGGAGCCGAAAGGCGCCAGTAGCAGCGAGGCGATGCCGGTGACTGTGATCAGCGGGGAGGCGGGCACCTGATAGCCGTCGGCCCGCAGCACGGCCATGCCTGGCATGTTCTGCGAGGTCATGCACACCACGAACAGCGGTATGGCGATGCTGATGGTGGCGCCAAGTGAGAACGCCGGCGTGGTCCACACGGGCACAGCAAGCTGCAAGCTTACGCCGCTGAAGTTCAGCAACCCCAGCCCCGCCGCAAGCGCCAGGCCAACCAGCAAGGCCACCAGCACGGCGTAACGGGGCGAGGCGCGCTTGCACACCAGGTAGGCGAAGAACATACCCAGCACCAACAGCGTTTGGTGCTGAGCAGCGATAAAGATCTCGCTACCAATGCGGAACAGAATGCCGGCCAGCAGCGCAGCAGCCAGCGAACCCGGTAACCGCCGCACCAGCCGTTCGAAAGTGCCGGTTACGCCGCACACCGTCACCAGTGCCGCGCAGGTGAGATAGGCGCCGATCGCTTCGGGGTAGCTCACGTCGCCCAGGCTGGTGATCAGCAAAGCCGCGCCGGGCGTGGACCAGGCCACGGTGATTGGCGTGCGGTAGCGCAATGACAAGCCGATGCTGCACAGCGCCATGCCGATGGACAGCGCCCAGATCCACGACGCGATCTGCCCCGCGCTCAAACCGGCAGCCTGGCCGGCCTGGTACATGAGGATGAGGGAGCTGGTGTAGCCGGTCATCATCGCAATGAAGCCTGCCACTACGGCGGATACAGAGGTGTCGGCAAGCGGTCGGAGGCGGGGAGGGGCTGCGCTGAGCATGGGGCGGATCCTTGCGTGTGGTGCACGAAGGGTACCGCCGCCTTGCCGGATTCAAGCCGTACAGCGAGGGGAACATTGGGCGATACAGTAGCCAGTTGCGGTTCACCCTGTAGGAAGCTGGCGAAGCTAGCGAATGGGTTTAAAAGTCCATATGCAGGATTAATCGCCTATTCGCGAGCTTCGCCGGACGGCCGGCCCCGCCGCTTCCCACAAAGTTAGGCAGTGGCTCTGATAATTACTTGATCAACCCGAGGAATTCCATGCGGGTGGCGGCGTTGTCGCGGAATTCGCCCAGCATCACCGAGGTGATCATGGTGGAGTTCTGCTTTTCCACGCCGCGCATCATCATGCACATGTGCTTGGCTTCAACCACCACGGCCACGCCGGCAGCGCCGGTGACCTGCAGGATCGCGTCGGCGATCTGGCGGCTGAGGTTTTCCTGGATCTGCAGGCGGCGGGCGTACATGTCCACGATGCGCGCCACCTTGGAGAGGCCCAGCACCTTGCCGTTAGGCAGGTAAGCCACGTGAGCCTTGCCGATGAAGGGCAGCATGTGGTGTTCGCACAGGGAATACAGCTCGATGTCCTTCACCAGCACCATTTCGCTGTTGTCGGAGCTGAACAAGGCGCCATTGGTGACTTCTTCGAGGGTTTGCTCGTAGCCGCGGCAGAGGTACTGCATGGCCTTGGCGGCCCGCTTGGGCGTGTCCAGCAGGCCCTCGCGCGAGATGTCCTCGCCGATCTGACCGAGAATGGCGCTGTATTGCTGTTCCAGGGACATGAATTTACCTGTAAGAAAATTTTTTGCAGGCGCGTAGGGTAAGGCCGCCAATCAGGCGCCGCAAGTCTGCCTTGGGGCGCGCGGGTGCGGTTATTCGTCCCGGCCCTCGAGCATGGTGCGCCGCAGCATCACATACACAGCGCCAGTGCCGCCGTGGCGAGGCTGGCACGAGGTGAAGCCCAGTACCTGGGGATGCTGGCGCAACCAGGTGTTCACATGGCTCTTGATCATAGGCCGCTTGCCGTCCAGCCGCGACGCCTTGCCGTGGGTCACTCGCACACAGCGGATCTCGAGGCGGGTGGCTTCGGCAAGGAATTCCCAGAGGATCTCCCTGGCCTTCTCTACCTGCATGCCGTGCAGGTCCAGGCTGCCTTCGAAGGCAATCTGGCCGAGCTTGAGCTTGCGCATCTGGCCTTCCTGCACGCCGTCCCGCGCCCAGTCCAGCGCATCCTCGGGGCCCACGTCGATCACGAACTGATCAGACAGCCCATCCACCACCTTTACGTCCTGGCGTACGGTCGCGGCCTGGCGCAGGGTTTGCACCCGCTGGCGGTCGGCGCGTGGCTTGCCGGTGTCCGCGCGGTCGTGGCGGATGGGCTTTACCCCCCGCACTTCCGATTGGAACAGGGAAAAATCGTCGTCTTGCATCGTTGCCTCCAAACAGGAGGCCAGTCTACGCGAGTCAGTCGTGCTTTTTCATCAGGTGTGGCGCCAGGTTCAGGTCCTGTGTGCGCCGCATCCGCCGACGGCAGCGCCGCCACACGATGATCCCCAGGTAAAGGAACAGCAGGCCGAACACCACCTGGATAATGGCACCGGTGGTGCTGGTATCGAGGCCTTCAAGGGCAGGTGGGCGGCCCAGCAGGCTGGCCGCGCCGGCCATGCCCAGCAGGATGCCAAAGGTGGCCAGCAATGCCGCGAAGGTTGCACCCAACCGCATCCGCCACCGGTTTGGACCGCGAGGGCGAAGCCGGCGGGCGTCAAAACCGTCGTCGGATAGCTTCATCGGGAGTTCCTCAGGTGAATATCGGCCCTTCGACCCGCTTCAGCGGTTCGGGTTCCGACATGGCTGGCAATTGGCTTGCGGTGGCCAGGTTGATCGACAGGCGGTGCGGGTTGTGAACTAGATCACATTTGCAGTCACGGTAACTGCCGCGAAATTGTCCGCCATGGTGGCCATGCCTACCTGCTTCACCTGCTCGGCACTCAGTACGCCGTCCTTGTAGGGAAGGTCACGGGTAGCGCAGGCGTCTTCAACCAGGGTGCACCGGTAACCGTAGTCCTTGGACGCACGGACGGTGGTGCTGATGCTCGAATGGGTCATGAAACCGCACACGATCAGGTCCACATGGCCCAGGCTCTGCAGCAGGTCGTGCAGGCCGGTGTTGTTGAATGCGTTGGGCATGCGTTTTTCGATGATGTGCTCGCCTTCGAGCGGCGCGGCCTTGTCGATAAACCGCCCACGCTCGCCCTGGGGGTCGAACAGGCCACCGGGAATGCCCAGGTGTTTTACATGCACGATCGGCCGGTTGGCCTTGCGCGCGGCGTCCAGCAGCAGGGCGATGTGATCGACGGCTTCGTCAATGCCCGACAATGCCAGAGGCCCGCTGAGGTACTCCTTCTGCGCATCGATAATGATCAGCGTGGCATTGCTCAGGGTGAACGGCGGATAGCCGCGACCGCTGAGTTGGAACATCGTCTTGACATCGGGCATCAGGGGCTCCTTTGGATAGGGCTTTTGCGTATTGTCCACTGCCGAAGCCGTTAAGGGAATCACTGTAATGCGAAGTCACGCTGGCTTGAGCGCAGGCTGATAGAATCCACGGCACTTTTTTCGAGGAGCCTGCCGTGATTACCACTCGCCTGCGCACCCTGCGCGACCACATCCGTTGGGCCGTCAGCCGCTTCCATGCCGAAGGGCTCTACTTCGGGCACGGTACCGACAATGCCTGGGACGAGGCGCGGCAGCTGGTTGTCGGCGCCTTGCACCTGCCATGGGATATCAGCGACGCCTACCTGGATTGCCGCCTGGAAGACGACGAGCTCAGCCACGTGCAGCACCTGCTGCGCCGGCGCATCAAGGACCGCATCCCCGCCGCCTACTTGCTGGGCGAAGCCTGGTTCTGCGGCATGCCGTTCGTGGTGGATGAGCGTGTATTGATCCCGCGTTCGCCAATTGCCGAGCTGATCGGCCAGCGCTTCGCCCCCTGGCTGGCGGCAACGCCAGCGCGCATCCTGGACCTGTGCACCGGCTCGGGCTGCATCGGGATCGCCTGCGCTCAGGCGTTCCCAGCCGCGGAAGTGGTGCTCGCCGACCTGTCGTTCGAGGCCCTTGAAGTGACCAATCAGAATATCGAGCGGCACGAGCTGGACGCCCGCGTATTCACCGTGCAGGGCGATGGTTTCGAGGGGTTGCCGGGGCAGCGTTTCGACTTGATCGTGTCCAACCCGCCCTACGTGGATGCGGAAGATTTCGCCGACATGCCGCCGGAATATCACCACGAGCCGGCCTTGGGCCTGGCCTGCGGCGATGATGGGCTGGACCTGGTGCGGCGCATGCTGGCCGAAGCCGCCGACCACCTCACCGAGCATGGCTTGCTGGTGGTGGAAGTGGGCAACAGCCAGGTGCACGTGCAGGACCTGTACCCGGAAGTGGATTTCACCTGGTTCGAGTTCGAGCACGGCGGCCACGGCGTATTTGGCCTCACCGCCCAGCAGTGCCGCGATCATCAGGCGTTGTTTGCTGAGCGGGCGTGATTACCAGGTTGGGAGTGGGATGTAGGAGCCGGGCGAAGCCGAAGGCGTAGCTCGCGAAAGAGCGAAATCTATTCGCGAGCTTCGCCCGCTTCCTACAGGTAAGAGATCTAGCGGGTCTTGTGGGAGCGGCGCCACAAGGCTACCGGTGGGTCGCAATCCAGATCAGTAGCGCGGCCTGGAACACGGCGAACGCGATCAGGCAGGCAATGGTGAAACGCAGGCTGCCATCTTCACGGCGGTACTTGTTGATGCGCTCTTCCTGCTGGCGCAGCTTCACCTCCTGCTCCTGCAGGGCCTTGTCGGCCAATTGCAGCATTGTTGCGCTTTCCATCACGTTCATCCGCTGCAGCTTGTCGCCATTCCAGTCGGTGAGCAGGGCGCTCACGCGGGTGGCTTTGTAGCTGCCCTTCAGGTGCTGGGCATCGGCGTATTCCACGTCCAGGCCGTGGGTGCGCAACACGTGATCGCGGCGCAGGCGAGTACCTTCCACCAAGGCATCGCGGTTCGGCAGCTCTGCGCTGTCGATACGGTATTCAGGCCAGCGGGCTTTGGCCCACGCAGCGGCCTGCGCGAGCATGAAGCGCCCAAGCCCACGGTTGGCCGGCTCGGTGCTGAGAACGTCCGGGATACTCCACACGCGCTTTTCAAGGTGGTCCGCCCACACATCCAGGCAGTTCTGTTCCTTGCGTACGTGCTGGCCGGGCAACGCGATGTTCAGGCGCAACAGGCTGCAGCGTTCGCTATGGCGCTCGGCCCAGCCGTATTGCACGAAGCGCAGGGGGCGTGGGCCCGTGGTGCGGTCGGTTGGCAAAGCGGCCAGGCGCAGTAGTTCGTGGTGCTCGGTGGCGACTTCGCCCCACGGCATTTCCACGGCGGGCGGGGCGGCATCGGCGGCGGCCGGCGCCTCGGATAAAAGGGTTTCAGACATATCGGCGATCCTCTCTCTTGGCAAGGTATCGGCCACCGATACAAATCCTGAAGCATCGCTCAGCGGTTCGCTTTGATGAACCCTGCTAGCTCCCGCGCCAGCCCGGCTGCCAGCGGCAGGTCGGGGTTGTCATACGAGGCTACCTGCTGCTTCAGGTCCATGGGCACGATACGCAGCACATGGTTCATGCCGGGGATCAGCACCTTGCGCGCCTTCGGGTTGGCCGCGACCAGGGCGTCGGCGTCAGCCACACTTACCTGGATATCATGCTCGCCCTGAACCACCAGGGCGGGGATCTCCAGCGCGCCAAAGGCCTTGGCCGGGTTCTGGCGGAACAGCGATATCAGGTAAGGCTGAACGCTGGGCCGGAACACCACCTGCAAAGGCGGGGGCACTTGCTCATCCAGTTGGCCGGCTTTCAGTTCATCCAGCAATTGTTCGCTGCGGGCATAGAGGTCCGGCGGCAGCCGTTCGCGCAGCTGCTCGCGCAGTACCAGGTCGATGGGCCGGCCACTGCCCGCCAGAGAGATCAACCCGGTGGCGTTGGTGTTCGGTGCCGCCAGCGTGGCGATGAGCGCCCCCTCGCTGTGGCCCAGCAGGGTAAGCGAGCCGAAACGCGGGTCAGCGGAGAGTTGCCGCGCCCAGGCCTCCGCATCCGCCACATACCCTTCAACGCTCAGGCTGCGTTCATCCGGGGCGAGTGGCAGCCCGCTGGCGACGCCCCGCTTGTCGTAGCGCACGCTGGCGATCCCGGCACGCGCCAAGGCCCATGCCAGCTTCTTGAGGCTGTCGGTGCGCCCGGCGTCGGCATTGTTGCCGTCCCGGTCGGTGGCCCCAGAGCCGGAAATCATCAATACCACCGGTACCGGGTTGGGGGAGCGGGGCAGCAGCAGGCTGCCATGCAAGGTGCCGCTACCGGTGTCCAGGTCGATAGGCCGTTGCAGGATGGAGCTAGACGCCGCATGGGCGAAGGAGGTGAAAAGGGCAGCGAGGAGGATAAGAAAGCGCAACTTCATCAACCATATGGGCAGGAGGAAGGTTGGACCGAAGCGGCCCGGCAGGGTTCGTGAGAGGGTGAACTGCCTTGCCACCCTGCGTATACTGGCCGGCCCCATGTTTCATCCAGATTCATCTCGCGGAGCGTCTCGCATGTCTGGCAATACCTTCGGCAAGCTGTTCACCGTTACCACCGCAGGCGAAAGCCATGGCCCTGGCTTGCTTGCCATTGTCGACGGTTGCCCGCCAGGCCTGCCGCTGGACATTACCGACCTGCAGCAGGACCTGGACCGCCGCAAGCCCGGCACCAGCCGCCACACAACGCAGCGGCAGGAAGCCGATGAAGTGGAAATCCTCTCCGGCGTGTTCGAAGGGCGGACCACCGGCACGCCGATCGGCCTGTTGATTCGCAACACGGACCAGAAGAGCAAGGATTATTCGGCCATCAAGGACGTGTTCCGTCCAGCCCATGCCGACTACACCTATCACCATAAATACGGCGTACGCGACTACCGTGGGGGCGGTCGCAGCTCGGCGCGGGAAACCGCCATGCGCGTGGCCGCCGGCGCCATCGCCAAGAAATACCTGGCTACCCGGGGCATTCAGGTGCGCGGCTACATGAGCCAGCTGGGCCCCATCGAGATCCCCTTCGTGAGCTGGGATGCCGTGGAACAGAACGCATTCTTCTGCCCTGACCCCGCCAAGGTGCCGGAGCTGGAGGTGTATATGGACCAGTTGCGCCGTGACCAGGATTCCATCGGGGCGAAAATCACCGTGGTCGCCGACGGTGTGATGCCAGGCCTCGGCGAGCCGATCTTCGATCGCCTGGACGCCGAGCTTGCCCACGCTCTGATGAGCATCAATGCCGTTAAAGGCGTGGAAATCGGCGCCGGTTTCGCCAGCGTGGCCCAACGCGGCAGCGAGCATCGCGATGCGCTCACCCCGGAAGGTTTTGTAGGCAACAACGCGGGTGGCATCCTGGGAGGTATCTCTTCGGGCCAGCCGATCATCGCGCACCTGGCGCTCAAGCCCACCTCGAGCATTACCACGCCGGGCCAATCCATCGATGCCAGCGGGCAACCAGTGGACATGATTACCAAAGGCCGCCACGACCCCTGCGTGGGCATTCGTGCCACGCCTATTGCCGAAGCCATGATGGCCATCGTGCTGATGGACCACCTGTTGCGCCACCGCGGCCAGAACGCTGACGTACAGGTGAGCACGCCGGTGCTGGGTCAGCACGTATGACGTCACCTCAGGCGGCCGGTCGGGGGTGACTGGCGTGGCGGTGCCGTACTGGCGGTTGTCCGGCTTCTACCTGTTCTACTTTGCGTTGCTGGGGGCCACCGCGCCTTTTCTGGCACCCTGGTTCGCCTACCTGGGGTTCGCCCCGGCGCGCATCGGCGAGCTGGTCGCCATTCCCATGGTGATGCGCTGCATCGCGCCACACCTGTGGGGCTGGCTGGGTGACCGCAGCGGCCATCGCCTGAGAATTGTACGGCTGGGCGCGGCGGCCACGCTGCTGGGGTTCAGCCTGGTGCTGGTGAGCCAAAGCTACGCCTGGCTGGCGCTGGTCATGGCCCTGCATGCGTTCTTCTGGCATGCGGTATTGCCGCAGTTCGAAGTAATTACCCTGGCGCATCTGCGGCAGCAGCCTACCCGCTACGGGCAGGTGCGCTTGTGGGGCTCGGTAGGCTTTATCGCAGCGGTCATTCTGCTGGGGCGCTGGTTCGAGCTGCGCGGCATGGGCAGCTACCCGATGACGGTGATGATCATCATGGCCGGCATTCTCCTGGCCAGCAGTTGGGTTCCGGCCCCGGCACGTGAGGCGGATGAAACCAGTGCGCCCCCGCCCGGCGATGGCTTCCTCGCCCGGTTACGTCAACCCGGCGTGATCACCTTTTACCTGTGCGTAGGCCTGATGCAGCTCAGCCATGGGCCTTATTACACCTTCTTCAGCATTCATCTGGCCCAATTGGGGTACAGCGCCGTTGCCATCGGGCTGTGCTGGGCCTTGGGCGTGGTGGCCGAAGTACTGATGTTCCTGGCCATGGCTCGGCTGCTGGCGCGGTGGTCGGTAAACACGGTGCTGGCTGTCAGCTTTGTGCTGGCCGCAGTGCGCTGGCTGCTGCTCGGGGGGCTGGCGGGCGAGCTGTGGGTGTTGCTGTTTGCCCAGGTGTTGCACGCCGCTACCTTCGGCAGTTTCCATGCCGCCGCCGTGCAAAAGGTACGGGTTACCTTCGGCTTGCGTTATCAAGGGCAGGGCCAGGCGTTGTATGCGGCGCTTGCCGGGGTGGGCGGCGCGTTGGGTGCGGTGTATTCGGGTTATGCCTGGCAGGCCATCGGGCCGTTTGGCACCTTTGCACTGGCCAGCATCGCCGCAGTGGCGGCAGCGGTTATGATCGTTCTATTCACGCACAAGGAGCCGGTATGATCCCGGATCGCGATACCCTGGCCCGGCAGATCATCGACGCCGGCCGTTTCCTTTATTCCCGTGGCTGGTCTCCGGCTACCAGCAGCAACTACTCGGCCCGGCTGTCGGCCAGCGAGGCGCTGCTGACCGTGTCGGGCAAGCACAAGGGCCAGTTGGGGTTGGAAGACGTACTGGCGACCGACATGCAGGGCAACAGCCTGGAACCCGGCAAGCGGCCCTCGGCGGAAACCTTGCTGCATACCCAGCTGTATAACTGCGACGCGCGCATCAATGCCGTGCTGCACACCCACTCGGTGAACGCCACCGTGCTCTCGCGCATCACCCAGGGGCCGCACCTGGTGTTCGAGGATTACGAGCTGCAAAAAGCCTTCAGTGGAATAGCCACTCACGAAAGCCGGGTGCTGGTGCCGGTGTTCGAGAATGACCAGGACATCGCCCGCCTGGCCTCGAAGGTGCAGCCCTGGCTGGACGCGAACCCCGATTGCGTTGGCTATCTGATCCGGGGGCACGGCCTGTATACCTGGGGGGCGAGCATGCAAGACGCCTTGCGCCAGGTGGAAGCGTTCGAATTCCTGTTCGAATGTGAATTGAAACTGCGCGCGGTGCGCTGACACCGCCGTTGCGAGGAGCCCTCTGATGAGCTGCCTGACCGTTTACCACGAAAGTACCCCGGATATTCCGAACAAGGTGCTTACCCACGTCGAGGACATCGCCGCCACCCTGGCCGTACATGGCGTGCGCTTCGAGCGCTGGCAGGCCTCGGCACCGATCCAGCCCGGCGCCAGCCAGGAAGCCGTCATCGAGGCCTACCGGGAGCAGATCGACCGGTTGATGACCGAATGCGGCTATATCACGGTGGATGTGATCAGCCTCAACAGCGAACACCCCGACAAGGCCGCCTTGCGCGCGAAGTTTCTCGAAGAGCACCGCCACGGCGAAGACGAGGTGCGTTTCTTCGTGGCCGGGCGCGGGCTGTTCACGCTGCATATCGACGACTATGTGTACGCCGTGCTGTGCGAGAAAAACGATTTGATCTCGGTGCCTGCCGGTACCCCGCACTGGTTCGACATGGGCGAGCATCCGCACTTTGTGGCGATCCGCCTCTTCAACAATACCGAAGGCTGGGTGGCGAAATTCACCGGCGAGCCGATCGCCCAGCGCTTCCCTCGCCTGGATGACTGACAAGGATCTTTCTCACATGCCGATCAAGGCCATCCTCACTGACATCGAGGGCACCACCAGCGCGGTCACTTTTGTGTATGACGTGCTGTTCCCCTTCGCCGCCAGCCGCTTGCCCGGCTTCCTCCGCGAGCATCAGGCCGTGCCCACGGTTGCCGCGCAGATCGAAGCCGTGCGCGCCGAGGCAGGGGAGCCTGGTGCCGACCTCGACCAGGTAATCGAGATTCTTCTCGGCTGGATGCGCGAGGACCGCAAAGCCACGCCGTTGAAGGCCTTGCAAGGGCAGGTTTGGCAAAAAGGTTACGAGAGCGGGGAGCTCAAAGGGCACGTGTATCCGGATGCCGTCGCCGCGCTGAAGCAGTGGCATGCAAAGGGCTACCGTTTGTATGTCTATTCCTCAGGCTCGATCCAGGCGCAGAAGCTGATTTTCGGGTGTTCCGAAGCGGGCGACCTTACCGGTTTGTTCAGCGGATACTTCGACACCACCAGCGGTGGCAAGCGGGACGCTGAGAGCTACCGTACCATCGCCAGCGCGATCGACGTGGCGCCGGAGCAGGTTCTGTTCCTGTCAGATGTAACCGCTGAACTGGACGCAGCGCGCAAGGCCGGGATGGTCACGTGTGGGCTGGCGCGGGAAGGGGGGCTGGAAGCAGATCACCCTGTGGTGACCAGCTTCGACCGGATCGACGTGGCGGCCTACTGACTGGCTTGCCGCACATATAAATTCGCCGTTGGCCTACCCACTAATACACGGCTATGGGAAGGTCAGCGGCGAAATTTGGCGACGCTTGAGCGAAAGACGTGTCTCAGACCGAATGGTAGGTCGGCAGCGCGAAGCGGTTCTGGCTTTGCAGCAGGTGAATGTCTGGCAGCTGGCTGACCTCACCGGCGAGGTCGCGGCGGATCGCGTTGATCACCCAAGACAGTTGTTCCGGGGTGTTGAGCTGGGAATAGGAGATGGAACGGCGGGTTTGCCGGCCGTCAGCACCGCGCAGCGTGAGCAGTACGGCACCGTCCGGGCGGGGTTGGGTGACAACGTCATACTCGGAAAACAGGCTGGCGAATTTTTCTTGGAGAAATTCCATCTGGCGACTCCTTGGCATATCCAATGGGCAGGCTATGCAGAGGAGGTTGCAGCGAATGTGCCAACTTTGAATTAAATCAAAAACCCTTGTTTTTCAGGCACTTGCGTCAGGAAGCATTTTTACGTAATCGTGCAAACTGCAAGGTGGGGCCTGGTGCACGATGCATTTTGCGTGATGAACATCACAGTTTGGCGGGGCGTACAACCTTTGACATCATTTTGCCCATTAATTCCGTCTTGGGCCCTTATTTACAGTGGCTGTTGACCGGTGGTTTAGCGGTGAGGAACACTGAAGCCACTGTTCAGCTGGAGCCTGTAATGTCCGAAACTACTCAACCGCAGGTCATGACCGATGACGAAGCCGCCGAATTTGCCGCTCAGGTATTCGATGTAGCGCGCAACGGTGATGCCGACACATTGCACAAGCTTCTCGAAAAAGGTTTGCCCGCCAACCTGCGTAATCAGAATGGCGACACCTTGCTGATGCTGGCCAGCTACCACGGCCACTTGGCCGCTGCGCGGGTGCTGCTGGAGGGCGGCGCCGATGCCAACATCCCCAACGACAAGAACCAGCTGCCACTGGCGGGTGCGGCCTTCAAGGGCAACCTCGACATGGCACAGCTGCTGGTGAGCCATGGCGCTCAGGTGAACGGCGCCGCGGCCGATGGCCGTACCGCCCTGATGATGGCCGCCATGTTCAACCGCACCGCCTTCGTGACCTACCTGCTAGAGCAAGGCGCGGACCTGCATGCCCGCGACATCGCCGGCGTTGACGCTCTCGGCGCCGCCCGTGCCATGGGCGCCCAGGAAACCATTGCCCAGCTGTCTTCGCTGATGTAGGCCGTGGGAAGCGGCGGGGCCGGCCCCCCAGGGGGGCCAAAATGCTATGCTCCGCCGCTTTGCCACCCAGTCGAACCTTCCATGCAAAGCCTTTTGACCGAACTCATCACCTGCATCAGCTCCGGCTGCATGACCGAACAGGACATCGCCCGCATCGCCTCCGAGGCGGCGCAAGCCTACGCTGACCCGGACGCGTTTCTGGCGGCGAACCCGGATATCAACTACGACGACAGCTTCCCCATCCCACTTGGCGAATGGGTGGTAGTGGGTAGCCTCCCCGATACCGTGCTGTTCCAGGCAGACAGCTATCAGGAGCTGCTCGAGGAGATCATCGGGTCTTTCGGGCCAGACGTGCCGTTCAATATCAAGCCCAAGCAACTGGCCAAGGTCGAGCCGCTGGTTGCGCTCAACCGGATTCAGATCCAGCTTTCCAGCATGAACCGCGAGATGGGCGGCTACGTGCTGCTGAACTTCAGCCGGGTGCTGGATACCGAGCTGCAGGCGGTGCTGGTTTACAAGAACGACTTGGAGCGCGTGCTTTCCCTGTGCGAACAGGCCTGCATTCATGCGGCGCCAGCGCTGGAAGCACTCAAGGCGAGCGCCGCCACGCCGTAACGGAACCGCAGCCGCGGGAAGCGACCTAACGGCGGTACGTTTCCCGCGGAGTGGATCATGGGCGCAACCTTCAATGGCCTGTTCGGCCTAATCGTTCTGGCCCTGGATATCTGGGCGATTCTTCACGTTCTCAAAAGCGGCGAGGAAGTGGGCATCAAAGTGCTCTGGATTCTGCTCATCGCCATTGTGCCGGTACTTGGGCTGATCATTTGGGCGATCCTCGGCCCACGGGGAAATCTTCGCTAAGATCTCCCGTTCGCCATGCCGGCGCCTACGTCGTAGAATGCGCCCCTTTCTTGCGGCGGCCACGCGCCGCTGTCGATTTGCAGGGGGCATGCATATGAACGAATACCAGGAAACCCTATACGAAGGTTACGGCCAGCGTTTTCGCATGGAGAAGCTGCTGCACGAGGTGCGCACCGAGCATCAGCACCTGGTGATCTTCCAGAACCCGGTGATGGGCCGTGTGATGGCGCTGGATGGCGTGATCCAGACCACCGAAGCAGACGAATTCATCTACCACGAAATGCTCACTCACGTGCCGATCTTCGCCCATGGCGCGGCGCGTCGGGTGTTGATCATCGGTGGTGGCGACGGCGGCATGCTTCGCGAAGTGGCCAAGCATCCCGGTGTTGAACACATCACCATGGTGGAAATCGACGGCACCGTTGTGGAGATGTGCAAGGAATTCCTGCCCAACCACTCCAGCGGCGCGTTTGAAGACCCTCGGCTGAACCTGGTGATCGACGACGGCATGCGCTTCGTGGCCACTACCCAAGAGAAGTTCGACGTCATCATTTCGGACTCCACCGACCCCATCGGGCCGGGTGAAATTTTGTTCACCGAAAACTTTTATCAGGCATGCCATCGTTGCCTGAACGATGGCGGGATTCTGGTCACTCAGAACGGCACCCCCTTCATGCAGCTGGATGGCGTACGCACCACCGCTGGCCGCTTGCGCGGGCTGTTCACCGACTGGCATTTCTACCATGCGGCGGTTCCCACCTATATCGGTGGGGCAATGACCTTCGCGTGGGGCGCAACCCGGCCTGAATACCGCAAGCTGCCGCTGGAAACCCTGCGCGCTCGCTTCGCCGGCAGTGGCATCGTCACCCGTTACTACAACCCGGAGATCCACCTTGGCGCGTTCGCGCTGCCGCAGTACGTGCTGCAGGCAGTGAACAAGCCGAGCAACGATTGAACGGCAAAGGTTGATCGGGTTTTGCTGACCCTGCAGGCGCGCCACGGCAACGGGCGCGCGCCTGCACGGAATTTTCACCTGTTTCACCGCAAAATCCGCGCCCGTCTCGCTTCTTAATCGCCCACCTGTACGGATACCTGACGAAACATGGCCACCCTGGATGCTCAGAGCCCGGAACGCGCGAGCACGCGCTCACTGCGCCCTTCCTTGAAATCCCACCTTGCCTACACGCTGCTCAGCGGCCTCGCCATCATGGTGCTGCTCAGCGGCCTGCGCGCTGCGCTGCTGGCGTATAACCTCGAGTCCGCAGGCGACGCCTCCACGTCCGCCTTGGTCGAAGCCTTCCTAAACGGCCTGCGCTTCGACCTTCGCCTTGTGGTGTACCTGCTGGTGCCACTGTTGCTCGCCATTCTCAGCGCCAGGGCAATGGCGGCGCGGGGCGTGTTCCGGGCCTGGCTCACCATCACCTCCAGCCTGGTGCTGTTCGCCGGGTTGCTGGAAATGGACTTCTACCGCGAGTTCCACCAGCGCCTCAACGGGCTGGTGTTCCAGTACGTGAAGGAAGACCCTAAAACGGTCATGAGCATGATCTGGTACGGCTACCCGGTGGTGCGCTACCTGCTGGCCTGGGCCTTGGTCACCTGGCTGCTCAGCCTGGTGTTCAAAGGGATCGACCGTATTACACGGCCGCGTGGCGCTGTGGTGATGGCGCGGGCCAGCGCTCCCTGGTACGGCCGCGTTGCAGTGTTCGTGGTCGTGCTGCTGGTAGCCGTGGTTGCCGTGCGCGGCACGCTGCGCCAGGGCCCGCCGCTGCGCTGGGGTGACGCCTACACCACGGATTCGAACTTCGCCAACCAGTTGGGCCTGAACGGCACCCTCACGTTGGCGACGGCGGCGAAGAGCCGGATGTCGGAGGATCGCGACAACATCTGGCAAGCGACGCTGCCTCAGGCCCAAGCCACGCGGACCGTGCGCGACATGCTGGTAACCGCCAACGAGCGCCTGATAGACACCGACAGCGCCGCGGTTCGCCGGGTGTTCACCCCACCTGCCGGTAATACCCTGCCGATCCGCAACGTGGTAGTGATCCTGCTGGAGAGCTTCGCCGGGCATTCGGTAGGCGCGCTGGGCAGCGATGCCAACATCACGCCTTACTTCGACAAGCTCAGCAAGGAAGGCCTGCTGTTCGACCACTTCTTCTCGAACGGCACCCATACCCACCAGGGCATGTTCGCCACCATGGGCTGCTTCCCGAACCTGCCGGGCTTTGAATACCTGATGCAAACCCCGGAGGGTAGCCACAAGCTGTCGGGCTTGCCGGCCATGCTCAGCGCCCGGGATTACAACGACGTCTACGTGTACAACGGGGACTTCGCGTGGGACAACCAGTCGGGCTTCTTCAGCAACCAGGGCATGACCACTTTCATTGGCCGCGATGATTTCGTGAACCCGGTGTTCTCGGACCCTACCTGGGGCGTGTCCGACCAGGACATGTTTGCCCGCGGCAACGAAGAGCTGGACAAGCTGACCGCCCAGGGCAAGCCGTTCTATGCCTTGTTGCAATCGCTGTCCAACCACACGCCGTACGCGTTGCCCAAGGACCTGCCGGTAGAGCCTGTAACCGGGCGCGGCAACCTGGACCAGCACCTCACCGCCATGCGCTATTCGGATTGGGCCCTGGGGCAGTTCTTCGAGAAAGCCAAGCAGTCGCCGTACTACAACCAGACGCTGTTCGTGATCGTGGGTGACCATGGCTTCGGCAACGAGCGCCAGCTGACCGAGATGGACCTGAGCCGTTTCAACGTGCCCTTGCTGTTGATCGCCCCTGGCATCCAGGACAAGTTCGGCGCGGTCAACCACACCGTGGGTACCCAGATCGACATCGTGCCCACCATCATGGGCCGCCTGGGTGGCGAGGCGCAGCACCAGTGCTGGGGCCGGGACCTGCTCAACCTGCAACAGGGCGACCAGGGCTTCGGCGTGATCAAGCCTTCGGGTAGCGAGCAGAGCGTGGCCATCGTGACCGGCGACCGCATCCTGATCGAATCCCGCGACATGGAGCCCAAGCTCTACCGCTATACGCTGGGCCACGACCCCAAGGCTGAGGTCATCCCGGAAACCGCGGACGTTCCTGCACTACGCAACAAGCTCGACGCGTTCATCCAGACGGCCACCAAGAGCCTGATGGACAACACCGCCGGCGCGGTGCAAAGCAAAACCGAGTAAAACCCGCGCTCGAGTAAAACAAACCCCTGCTGATGAGCGGGGGTTTGTGCTTTCTGGGGTTCAGGTTGTTGGCGTTTTACCCTGTAGACCCGGCAATCTCAGCCCTTGCGGACCCGGCGAAGCCGGGGAAGGGTCACGCCACAGCTCAGGCGCCGTGGCACTTCTTGAATTTCTTGTTGCTGCCGCAGGGGCAAGGGTCGTTGCGGCCTACATCCTTCAAGGCGTTGCGTACTGGCTCCTGCGGCTCATGGTTGCAGTGCGGGCCGTGCACATGGCCGTGGTCATGCGCGTGGTGATCATGGTCATGGTCGTGATTGCAATCAGGGCCATGCACGTGAGGTTGTTGCGACATTTCTACTACTCCGAAAGCAAGCCTGCGGGGGTGATTTCACCTGTTCGCCGCAGGGAAAGGTTGTGGCCGAATAATACCCCGGTGCGCAGTTCCCCCTCCAGCCGATACTGCAGCGGGCGGTTGGGGTGGCGCAGTAATTTCGCCAGCGGCTTGAGGTGCTCCCACAGGTTGGTTCGCACGTCCACTACATGGATGGCCCGGCTGTGAGCACGTACACTGAACCAGCTGTCATCCTCACCTTCGGCCAGCAGCAGCCCTTCCAGGCTCACCTTATAGCTAAGCCCCCGGATGGGAAGATCCTCATCGTTGGGGTTGTCGATCACGAAATGCAGGCGAAAGCGCTGCTCCAGCAACTTGGCCTTCACCACCTCAACCTGTTTGAGATGTACCTCGGGATCGTCATAATTGCCGGTAAGCCAGGTGGAGCAGCCTCCAAGCCCAAGCATCAGGGCCAGCAGAAACAACCATAGCGTGTGGTGCGCGTATCGCATCTACTGCCTCCGGTGGAGTGTGCACCCGCCCGAAAACCCCGGTCACGGATGCTGGTGCGAGGCTACCCTGTCAGGAAACACCGTGCCCAATTGAAGGAGAACATAACATGGCGCTGTACGAAATTGCCTTCAGCGGCGAATGCCTGCCCGGTACCTCCGTGGAAACCGTGAAGGCCAACGTCGCGCAGTTGTTCCGTGCCGACGCCGAGCGCGTTCAGCTGTTGTTCTCGGGCCGCCGGCTGATACTCAAGAGCCAGCTGGATGCAGCGGGTGCGGAGCGTTTCCGCCAGGCCTTGGAACGCGCCGGGGCGGTGGCCGAGGTGTGTGCGATTGAACCTGTCGAAACCGTCGACCTGGCACCGCCGCCCGCTGCGGCGCCTGCTCGTGGCCCAAGGGCCAAGGTAACGCCGCGGGATAATTACATGGCGGCCTTTGTCGACGTGGACGCTCCGGCGTACGACATCGCCGAAGCCGGCGCCAGAATGCAGCCTGAAGCCCCGCCCGCCGCAGCGCCCAAGGTAGACCTCAGCCAGATGAGCCTGGCGCCGGTGGGGGCAGACCTCGGCAGCGGGAATAGCGCCCAGCCCGCACCACCGCCGCCGGATACCTCGCACCTCAAGCTCGCGCCGTAGGGGCTCAGCCTCTGAGATAACCCGCGCAGCACTTCTTGAATTTCTCCCCGCTTGCACACGGGCACGGGTCGTTCCGGCCACTGCTCAACGGCACGGTAGGGTCGATGAAATACCAACGGCCGTCGTTCTGCACGAATGCCGAACGCTCACGGTGGCTATGCTCGCCCTCGGCGTCATACCAGCGGGCGGTGAAGGTCACGAACGCATGCTCAGGCTTGCCGCCGATCACCTCGGCGTTCTCCACTTCCAACCCCAGCCAGGTGGCCTGCGCGCTCCATGCCGCCATGGCTTCGCGATCGAGCCCGGCCTGCTGGGCGGGGAGGGTGGTCGCGATCAGGTAATCCACCAGGCCCAACACGTAGGCGGTGTAGCGCGAGCGCATCAAGTGCTGGGCGTCCGGCGCCGAGAAGTCCCCATGGAAGCGCCCGCAACAGTCATCCAGAACGCTTCCGCTGCCGCATGGGCATACCGCTATCATTTTGTTTACCACCAGTATTTACCGAAGTGCTGCGGGTTGGCCCAGAAGCGAGCGTTGAGCCAATCCGGTGCCTGTTTGTATTCACGCAAATCATAGGTGAACAGCCCCAGCGTTTGCTCCCCCCGCTTGAACGTGGCGGTTTTTTGCAAGGCCAGGGCATAGAAGTCGGTTTCGCGCCAAGGGCTGGCCGCGAGGTCCGCCAGTACCGCCAGCCGGCTCGCGTTCAGGTTGCGAATACCGCCCAGCAGCTCCTGCCCGGCGCGGCGATCCAGGTGTTCCAGGCAGTCCACCACAACCGCCAGGTCGAAGCGCTCCGCAGCCAGTTCCGCCGGCAAAGCCCCCGGCAATGCGAAGCCCAGCAGCGTGTTCGGGTGGGCTTCGATAAAGGCATCCAGCGCCGGAAACCGGCTGGCGGCGACCACCAACAGGCGCGCGGGCTGCTGCGCATCGAGCAGGGCGGCAAGCGCTTCCTGGGGGGTATGGGTCGAAACGGTCATTGCTTCAGGTCCTCTTTCAAGAAACAAAGACTAGCCTTCCGGAACCTTAACGCCTAGTGCGCAATCAATCTGCCTGTATTACGGCAGAGTGAACTGCCTTGGGCTTTAATCCATATACCGGCAGCAGCCGGAGACACAGGAGTTTCAACGATGAGAATGATCGTGCGGGCACTGTTGCCCGTTCTTCTGGTCAGCAGTGTTCTCAGCGGTTGTGCTTCGCGCAGTGATGGTACTGCGCCGCTCAACCAAGGGAACTGGCCCATTTGCAGTGCCATCGGGGGTGTAGCAGGAGCGGGGCTGGGCGCGCTGGAAAGCGGCGCGTGGGCGGCCGGCGGTGGTTTGGCCGGCGCTATTGCAGGGGGATTGATCTGTTACGCACATGACGGCGACGAAGACGGCGACGGGGTATTCGACCGCCGTGATCGTTGCCCGGGCACACCGCCACGTACGCCAGTGTCGCACAACGGTTGCCCGCTTCCGGCAGCGCCGGCGCCAGCGGCCGTGGAACCACCTGCGCCACCACCACCGCCCAAGGAAGAAGTGATTACCTTGAGCGATGCCGGTGACGTGCTGTTCGAGTTCGACAAGTCCAACCTGACGGCCGAGGCCCAGAGCCAGTTGACCGGCTTGCTGGATCGGTTGAAGGCGGCGGACATCGTAAGCGTGAAGGTAGACGGCCATACCGATAGCGTAGGTACGGATCGCTACAACCAGGGGTTGTCCGAGCGCCGCGCTGCCAGCGTGGTGACCTTCCTGACCGAGCACGGTGTATCGCAAGCCAAGCTCAGCAGCGAAGGCTTTGGCGAAAGCCGGCCGGTTGCCGATAACGGCACCTCGGAAGGCCGTGCACAGAACCGCCGTGTAGAGCTGCACTTGAACCGCTGAGGGGACGCCTCGCGGCTTTTTTAGTAGAGTGAGCGCTCTACTGGATACGCCGCGAGGCTTTGCTCAATGACTTCACCCGCCGGGCTTGCCGTCGGCATCGCCAAAGCCCTCACACTGGTGTTCTGGTGGCTGGTGGTGCTGAACCTGCTGTCGCCTTTTCCAAAGCCTTTTTCGGCCTGGGTCAACCTTGCCGGGGCCTTCCTGCTATTGCTGCATATCGCCGAAATGCTGATCTTCAACCGGCGGCTGCAGTCCCGCTCGCACCGTTGGCTGGACCGTACGCAAATTCTGCTGCTGGGTATTTTCCATCTCCACTCTGTTCGAGAAGCGGCAGTGGTTTCCAAACCCTGAGCGGCTTGCCCGAACTGGCGCAAAAGCTGCATCGCCTCCAACATTCGCCGGGTTTCCGTCGCGGCTTTCGGAGAGAACGATGCAAAGGTTGTGTGTAGTAGTGATGCTGCTGATGTTGGGCGGGTGCATGAGCGTGAGCGACATGGGCGTGGTGGCTCGGGACCAGCTCAGCGATGCCGGTGTGCTCGACCATAGCCAGACCCGCCGTTCCACCAATTTCCGGCTGCAGCCCGACTCGTTCATCTACATCGCCCAGGGCTCGTTCGTACCGCCGGGTGGCGCCTACCCGCGGCCTAATGTGGTGGCTGAGGAGGCCTTCCGTGGCTTCGTGGAGTACTTCCCCATGGTTCGCCGCGCCGAACAGCCTGAAGGGCTGGAGCAAGCCTTGAGCGAGGCACGGGGTGTGGGCGCCCACTATGTGCTGTACACCCGCTTCGCCCGTGCCGATGACCGCATCGGTAACCTGGAGGAGTGGTCTGACCAGGAGGCCGTCGACCGCCTGGGCATCGACAGCGGCGTGGTGCAGGTGATGCTGATCGAAACCAGCACCCGCTACTTGATCGATACCGCGACCATTCGCAGCCGCGGCGGCTTGCTCACCCTGCACAACAACAAGCCGGAAGATTTGCTTGGCCCACCGTTCGAGGACTACGCTCAGCGCTTGTTGGGAATGAGCCAGTAAGGAGGCGCCATGAGCGGCGCGGCAACGGTCAATGATTTGTTGGGGCAAATCCCCAAGGCGCAGGGGCTGCCCCCGGTTCATTTGTGGAACCCGGCCTTTTGCGGCGACATCGACATGCGCATCGCCCGCGATGGCACCTGGTATTACCTGGGTACGCCGATCGGGCGCAAACCGATGGTTCGGCTGTTCTCGACCATTCTGCGACGGGATGAGGACAAATGGTTCCTGGTGACCCCGGTGGAGAAAGTCGGGATTACCGTGGAAGACGCGCCCTTTGTGGCGGTCATCCTTGAGGCTGAAGGGGAAGGCGAGCAGCAACGTCTGCATTTTACCGATAACGTCGAAAACCGTTTTACAGCTGGGCCCGAGCACCCATTGCGGGTGATCACCGACGGCGTTACCGGCGAACCCGCACCCTACATCACGGTGCGGGGCAACCTCGAAGCCTTGATCCACCGCAACGTGTTCTACCAGTTGGTGGACCTGGCCATTACCCGAGAGGTGAATGGCCAGCGCCTGCTGGGGGTATGGAGCGACGGCGAGTTCTATTCTCTCGGCGAGGCCCCGTAACCGTCAGGGCTTGGCCACGTGCCACACCCCGCCCTTGTTATCGCCACCGGCCTCGCCTGGCTTGGCATCGTTCTTCCAGGTATACAGCGGCTTGTCTTTGTACGCCCACTGCTGGCGGCCATCGTCGCGCTTGACCAGCGACCAGTCGCCTTCGGCCTTGGCGCCATCCTCGGCCACGAACGCGGGCCAGTTTTCCACGCATTTGCCATTGCACATGGACATGCCGGTCATGTCCTGGTCGTAGGTGTACAGCACCTGGCCTTTACTGTCGGCCAGTACAGGGCCGCTGGCGGTGTTCGCCGTAGTGGCGGGGCCAGCGGCTTGCGCCGTGCCGGCGAGGCAGGCAAGGGCGAGCAGGGCGGAAATACCGATACGTTTCATGAAAGGCTCCTGTTGTGTGAGCGGGCAAGGCATGCGCCGCGATTGTCGCGGGCAGGCTTATGATTCCCGCCTGCGGGGCAGTGCACAACAGGAAAACGCAGCGGTCCGTTAACGTTTTCGTTGGAAAACCGCGTTTCAGTAGTGTTTTCGCGAGGCCGGTAGCGTTTTCAATCTCTCAGTCACCATTTTTCGCTTACCATCGGCGTCTGTTCATCGCTTTCGCTGTAAGCAGGAGACGCATCCATGCAGGTAGGCTTCAAGGCCCTCGCTGATCGGTACAGAATCGATCTTGTACAGCCTCTGCGGGTTGAATCCGTCATCGGCACCACACGTATGGTCCGCGAAAGCGAGAGGCAGCTTCACAATACCTACCCCTCCAGCTACCAACCCACCGACGACTTTTCTGGCCATTTCGAATTTGGGCTCAAGTACGAAGAGCTCCATCTGGAGTTCCTTGCCCGCTTGTTTGCAGTCACCGGGCCCGGGCCCATCGAGGCATGGTGCCGGGAGGCGCCCTTTGGGCAATATGCGCGCCGCGCCGGGTTCCTGTACGAATGGCTGACGGAAGAACGCTTGAATGTGCCCGATATCTCTAATGGTAGCTACGTCGACGCTGTTTCGTCCGAGCTTTATCTGACACGGTCCAAGCCGGTACGTGTACAGCGCTGGCGTATCAAGGACAACCTTCCAGGCACGCCTCGGTTCTGCCCTTTGATTCGCCGCACTATTGCCGTTCAGGAAGCACTGCAGTTTGATGTGGGTGAAGCGTTACGCGAGCTGAACCGTAATTTCGGGCCCGACATTCTGATGCGGACAGCCAGCTGGCTGACGTTCAAGGAGTCCCGCGCAAGCTTTTTGATAGAGAAGGAAGCGGATCAGGCCGATAGAATCCAGCGGTTTGCCCATGTGATCGCCCAGTATTGCGGGCATATCGAAGGTCCGTTGAGCGACAGCAGCCTGCATACGTTGCAGGCAGGTATTCTCGGCCACGATGCAATCGGGTTAGGGCTGCGACGGTCACCGGTCTTCGTCGGTCAAGCAACGTTGCGCGAGAACATCGTGCATTACGTCGCCCCAGGGTTCGAACAGGTCCCGCAGCTTCTGGAAGGGCTGAAACAATTCGAGGAGGTCACCCGCGGCGCTGAACCCTTGGCGCGTGCCGCAGCGCTGGCCTTCAGCTTTGTGTATATCCACCCCATGCGCGACGGCAATGGCCGGATTCATCGATTTCTGATCAACGATACGTTGATCCGTGACAAGGCAGTGCCTGATGGCGTGATTCTCCCCGTGTCGGCGACAATTACCAGCTCTATTGATTTTCGGGCTCGGTATGACCGTACGCTTGAGGTCTTTTCCCGGCCGCTCATGCATCGCTACGCGGCGTCATACCGCTTCGGCGAGCTTGTTCAATACACAGACGGCACGCTGAGCAACCTGGTGTTTGATGATTATGCCGACGCGCTGTTTGCTTGGCGTTTCCCGGACCTTACGGAACACGTGCTGTACACGGCTCAGGTTGTCGCCCATACCGTACGCACCGAGATGGCCGAGGAAGCGCGTGTGCTGATGATCTTCCAGCGGGCTCAGGAGCAGATGAAGGAGGTGCTGGAAATGCCCGACCAGGATGCCAACCGCATCATCCGCTCCCTCAAGGAAAACCACTGGCAAGTGTCCGGCAAGCTGAAAAAGGCGTATCCGCAACTTGAGGATGAACGCCAGGCGGAGCGTATCGTGGACGCTGTGCGTTCAGCGTTCGAATACTGGAAGGGGTGAGGGCGCGGCCCAGGGTGCCCGCCCCGTAAAACGAAAAAACCCGCCATAAAGGGCGGGTTTTTCGGGATTCAAAGGCGAGCACGGCAGCCTCTGAAATAGTGTTTGGCTCCGCGACCTGGACTCGAACCAGGGACCCAATGATTAACAGTCATTTGCTCTACCGACTGAGCTATCGCGGAACAACGGTGGCTATCTTACTGATAACGTTGAGGAAGTCAACGTTGCCTGAAGCCGGGGTGTGTAGGAGTCGGAACCGGTTCGCCGGCTGCGCCGGCTCCTACACGCGGAGCATTGAAGGCGTTACAACACCTTGATGATCGCCTCGGTCACCGCGCCCAGGTTGCTCTGGTTGAGCGCTGCGGCGCAGATGCGGCCGGTGTCCAGGGCATAGATGCCGAACTCGTTACGCAGGCGATGCACTTGTGCAGTGGTCAGGCCCGAGTAGGAGAACATTCCGCGCTGCTGCTTGATGAAGCTGAAGTCCTGCGCGGCGCCCAAGGCAGCCAGGCGATCGACCATGCCCACGCGCATGTCACGGATGCGGCTGCGCATTTCCGCCAGTTCCGCTTCCCACATGGCGCGCAGCTCCGGGCTGTTGAGCACGGTGGCCACGATCACCGCGCCATGGGTAGGCGGGTTAGAGTAGTTGGTGCGGATCACTCGCTTGATCTGCGACAGCACGCGGGTGCTCTCGTCTTTCGAGGCGGTGACCATCGACAGCGCGCCCACGCGCTCGCCGTACAGCGAGAAGGACTTGGAGAACGAGCTGGACACGAAGAAGGTGAGGCCTGCCTCGGCGAACAACCTTACTGCTTCAGCGTCCTCGGGGATACCGTCGCCGAAGCCCTGGTAGGCAATGTCCAGGAACGGCACATGGTCCTTGGCGCGAACCACGTCCAGCACCTGTTGCCAGTCTTCACGAGTGAGGTCTACCCCGGTCGGGTTGTGGCAGCACGCATGCAGCACGACCACCGAGCCGCTTGGCAGAGCGTTCAGGTCCTCCAGCAGGCCGGAACGGTTCACCCCATGGCTGGTCGCATCATAGTAGCGATATTCGCGTACCGGGAAGCCGGCGGTTTCGAACAGGGCACGGTGGTTTTCCCAGCTTGGATCGCTGATTGCCACTACCGCCTCGGGGCGCAGGCGCTTGATGAAGTCGGCACCCAGCTTGAGCGCGCCGGTGCCACCTACGGCCTGCACGGTGACCACACGGCCTTCGGCCAGCAACGGCGACTCGGCACCGAACAGCAAGGTTTGCACGGCCTTGTCATAGGCGGCGATGCCGTCGATGGGCAGGTAACCACGGGCGGCATGTTGGGCAACCCGTGCCTGCTCCGCTTCGATGACCGCACGAAGCAGCGGGATCTTGCCTTCTTCGTTGTAGTAAACGCCTACACCCAGGTTGACCTTTTCAGGCTGCGGGTCGGCATTGAAGGCTTCGTTGAGGCCGAGGATAGGATCGCGGGGCGCCAATTCAACAGCGGAAAACAGGCTCATTAGGGACCGTGGCTCTGTAGAGGAGAGTGAAAAAATCCGCACCAACGCGGTGCGCCAACGGTCGATGAGTATAGAGAGGGTTGCGCATGTTCGCGACAGCTAGTGTCCGATTTGTTCGTTTTTTTTTACACCCGTTAACACGGAGAATCGTGCTTTACCCTTCAGCTGTGTGTAACGCGATTTGACGACCTGTATAGCACCCCAGTACTGTTTATGGATACAGCCCTGCGGGGCGATTGAGGTAGCCCATGTCCGAATTCCAGCTTGTGACCCAATACAAGCCCGCTGGCGACCAGCCTGAAGCCATTCGCCAATTGGTGGAAGGCATCGATGCAGGCCTCGCTCATCAGACGCTGCTGGGTGTGACCGGGTCGGGCAAAACCTTCAGCATTGCCAACGTGATCGCGCAGATAAAACGCCCTACGCTGGTACTGGCGCCCAACAAAACATTGGCGGCGCAGCTTTACGGAGAGTTCAAGGCATTCTTCCCGAACAATGCCGTGGAATACTTCGTTTCCTACTACGACTACTACCAGCCCGAGGCCTACGTGCCGTCGTCGGACACCTTCATCGAGAAGGATGCCTCCATCAACGACCACATCGAACAGATGCGGCTGTCCGCCACCAAGGCATTGCTGGAGCGCAAGGACGCCATCATCGTGACCACTGTCTCGTGCATCTACGGCCTGGGTAGCCCGGAAACCTACCTGCGCATGGTGCTGCACCTGGACCGGGGTGACCGCTTCGACCAGCGCGAGCTGCTGCGGCGGCTGGCCGAGTTGCAATACACCCGCAACGAAATGGACTTCGCCCGCGCCACCTTCCGCGTGCGCGGCGACGTGATCGACGTGTTCCCGGCCGAATCCGACCTCGAAGCCATCCGCATCGAGCTGTTCGACGACGAAATCGAAAATATCTCGTCCTTCGACCCGCTCACCGGTGAGATCATCCAGCGCCTGCCGCGTTATACCCTCTACCCGAAAACCCACTATGTAACCCCTCGGGAAACCATCGTCGGGGCCATCGAAAAGATCAAGGTGGAGCTGGAAGAGCGGCTGGAATACCTGCGCGGTGCCAACAAGCTGGTAGAAGCCCAGCGGCTGGAGCAACGCACGCGGTTCGACTTGGAGATGATGCTGGAGCTGGGCTACTGCAACGGCATCGAAAACTATTCCCGCTACCTCTCCGGTCGGCCCGCCGGCGCGGCGCCGCCCACGTTGTACGACTACCTGCCGCCCGAGGCGCTGCTGGTGATCGACGAATCCCACGTGAGCGTTCCGCAGGTGGGGGCGATGTACAAGGGCGACCGCTCCCGCAAGGAAACCCTCGTGGAGTACGGCTTCCGCCTGCCCTCCGCGCTGGATAACCGCCCCATGCGGTTCGACGAATGGGAGGCGATCATGCCGCAGACCATTTTCGTCTCCGCCACGCCTGGCCCGTATGAGCAGGAGCACGCCGGCAGGGTGGTGGAGCAGGTGGTTCGCCCCACCGGCCTAGTAGACCCGCAGATCGAAATCCGCCCGGCCTCTACTCAGGTGGACGACCTGTTGTCCGAGATTCGCAAGCGCGTGGCGCTGGATCAGCGGGTACTGGTCACCACGCTCACCAAGCGCATGTCCGAGGACCTTACCGACTACCTCGCCGACCACGACGTTCGGGTGCGCTACCTGCACTCGGACATCGACACGGTGGAGCGGGTGGAGATCATCCGCGACCTGCGCTTGGGCACCTTCGATGTGCTGGTAGGGATCAACCTGCTGCGCGAGGGCCTGGACATGCCGGAGGTGGCCCTGGTGGCCATCCTGGATGCCGACAAGGAAGGCTTCCTGCGCTCGGAGCGTTCGCTGATCCAGACCATCGGCCGCGCCGCGCGTAACCTCAACGGCCGGGCGATCCTTTATGCCGACAACATGACGGGCTCCATGGAGCGGGCCATCAACGAAACCGAGCGGCGGCGGGAAAAGCAGATCGCCTTCAACGAAGCCAACGGCATCGTGCCCAAGGGGGTTGTGCGCGACATCGCCGACATCCTCGAGGGCGCCAACATCCCCGGTGGCAAGAGCAAGAAGCGCAAGGGCATGGCCAAGGCCGCGGAGGAAAGCGCCAAGTACGAAGCCGAGCTGCGTAGCCCGAGCGAGATCAACAAACGCATCCGCCAGCTGGAAGAGAAGATGCTCCAGTTCGCCCGAGACCTGGAGTTCGAAGCTGCCGCGCAAACCCGCGATGAAATCGGCAAGCTGCGCGAGCGGTTGCTGGCGGTGTAACCTGCGGATGCGCTGGGGTCGAAGGAGCCGATATGATCAAACTCGTAGCGATAGGGATGTTGGCGCTTGCCTGTATCCCCGCTGCCGAAGCAAGCACCCGCTGCGGCAGGGAACTGATCAATCCTGGCGCCAGGCTGGATGAAGTGCTGAGCCGCTGCGGGCCACCCGCGGCGCAGGCCAGCCAGCCTCCCGCGCTGCGCCCAAACGGGGTGCCACGAAAAGGCGCGACCAAAACCGATGTGCTGGTGTACGGCCCCAATGGCGGCGCCTGGAAATACTGGCGCTTCCAGAATGACGTGCTGATACGCGTGGATACCCGCCGGGAAGCCCCGGACGACCATCTCCTTTGATCTAGGCTTAAGCCTTCGCGAGCTGCGCCTGCGGCTCCGCTTGCTCCCACAAGGGCCGGCGCAACCCTGCTTATTCTGTAGGAAGCCTGGGCTTCTACCGGCCACCCGCCCGGCCTGCTACCATTCCCTGCTTTGTACTGTCCTGTCCGAGAGCCCTCCATGAGCACCGTTCGCACCCGAATCGCGCCTTCGCCCACTGGCGACCCCCACGTTGGCACGGCGTACATCGCCCTGTTCAACTACTGCTTCGCCAAAAAGCACGGCGGTGAATTCATCCTGCGGATCGAGGACACCGACCAGCTGCGCTCCACCCGCGAATCAGAGCAGCAGATTTTCGATGCCTTGCGCTGGCTCGGTATCGAATGGAGCGAGGGGCCGGACGTTGGTGGCCCGCACGGCCCGTACCGTCAAAGCGAGCGTGGCGAGATTTACAAGCACTACGCCCAGCAGCTGGTAGACGCCGGCCATGCCTTCCCATGCTTCTGCACAGCCGAAGAGCTGGACCAGATGCGTGCCGAGCAAATGGCCCGTGGTGAAACCCCGCGCTATGACGGCCGTGCCCTGTTGCTGTCCGCGGAAGAAGTGCAACGCCGCCTGGCCGCAGGCGAGCCTCATGTGATCCGCATGAAGGTGCCAAGCGAAGGCGTGTGCGTAGTGCCGGACATGCTCCGTGGCGACGTGGAAATCCCGTGGGACCGCATGGACATGCAGGTGCTGATCAAGACCGACGGCCTGCCCACCTACTTCCTGGCCAACGTGGTGGACGATCACCTCATGGGCATCACCCACGTGCTGCGTGGCGAGGAGTGGCTGCCGTCCGCGCCCAAGCTGATGAAGCTGTACGAGTACTTCGGCTGGGAGCAGCCGCAGCTGTGCTACATGCCGCTGCTGCGCAACCCGGACAAGTCCAAGCTTTCCAAGCGCAAGAACCCCACCTCCGTCACTTTTTACGAGCGCATGGGCTTCATGCCCGAAGCCATGCTCAATTACCTGGGGCGCATGGGCTGGTCCATGCCGGACGAGCGCGAGAAGTTTTCCCTCGACGAAATGGTCGAGCATTTCGACCTGTCCCGCGTATCGCTGGGCGGGCCGATCTTCGATATCGAGAAACTGTCCTGGCTCAATGGCCAGTGGCTGCGCGAGCTGCCGGTCGAAGAGTTCGCCGCGCGGGTGCGCAAATGGGCCTTCAATCAGGATTACCTGATGAAGATCGCACCGCTGGTACAAGGCCGGGTCGAAACCTTCAGCCAGGTCGCGCCCCTGGGTGGTTTCTTCTTCGAGGGCGGTGTGCGCCCGGATCCTGCCCTGTTTGCTTCCAAGAAGCTGACTCCGGATCAGGTTCGCCAGGTGATCCAGCTGATTCTCTGGAAGCTGGAAAGCCTGCGCCAGTGGGAGAAGGACCGTATCACCGCCTGCATCCAGGCCGTGGTGGACGCACTGCAGCTCAAGCTGCGCGATGCCATGCCGCTGATGTTCGCAAGCATCACTGGCCAGGCCAGTTCGGTGTCGGTGCTGGACGCCATGGAAATCATCGGCCCGGACCTCACCCGCTACCGCTTGCGCCAGGCGCTGGACCTGCTGGGTGGCGTATCGAAGAAAGAAAACAAGGAATGGGAAAAGCTGCTGGCTGACATCGGCTGACAGCCTGGGCTTGCGACCACGGAAGGGAAGGGCGTTGCGCTTGCGGCCCCTTTACCCCGTAAATTCGAGGCGCGGGCCCTAACCCTTTGAATGCCGGGAATAATTTTTTAAAAATTTCTGAAAATTAGTTTGACAGGGTAGGGGTGTCGTCTTAATATGCGCCCCGTCCACGACATGGTGCTGAAACAAGGCGCCGCGCTGTGGGGCTATAGCTCAGCTGGGAGAGCGCTTGCATGGCATGCAAGAGGTCGACGGTTCGATCCCGTCTAGCTCCACCAAATTCCTCGCCCCAGGTGTTGTAAACCTCGGGCAGGCCGGTTACCAGACCGGCCGGAAAGAAGGTCTGTCCCCTTCGTCTAGTGGCCTAGGACACCGCCCTTTCACGGCGGTAACAGGGGTTCGAGTCCCCTAGGGGACGCCATTTTCACCTGTATCGCTTCGGCGGTACACGCCGCCAGGCGTAAAATCGGGGCTATAGCTCAGCTGGGAGAGCGCTTGCATGGCATGCAAGAGGTCGACGGTTCGATCCCGTCTAGCTCCACCAATTTGCCAGGGCCTGCTACGGCAGGCCTGCTCGAAGGTTTGCGTCCCCTTCGTCTAGTGGCCTAGGACACCGCCCTTTCACGGCGGTAACAGGGGTTCGAGTCCCCTAGGGGACGCCACGTTTACCCCGATCTCCGGGAATCAAGGCTCATTCGATTATTGAATGGGCCTTTTGTTTTTCCGGCCCTATGGTGAGCGCAGGAGAGCATATGAACTGGGATCTGCCGTCACCCTTCACCCTCGACCTCCGTGTCAGCGCCGACGATATCGACGGGCTCGGCCACGCCAACAACGCCGTTTATGTTTCCTGGCTCGAGCGCTGTGCCTGGCGCCATTCGGGCTATCTTGGCCTGGACCTTGTCGAATACCGCCGGCTGGATCGCGCCATGGCGGTGTTACGCCACGAAATCGACTACCTGGCCGCCGCTTACGAAGACGACGAACTGGTAATGGGTACCTGGATCATCGACTGGGACCAGCGCCTGAAGATGAACCGCCGTTTCCAGCTCATTCGCCCTTCCGACGGCGCTACGCTGTTGCGTGCACAAACCACCTTCGTATGCATCGAGCTATCGACTGGCCGCCCCAAGCGCATGCCGAGCGAATTCATCGACGGCTATGGCTGTGCCATCCAGCCGGCCCCTGCCACACCTGAGAACTGAACCTATGCAACTCGCCCTGGCGCCTATGGAAGGGCTGGTCGATAACATCCTGCGCGACGTGCTCACCCGTGTGGGCGGCATCGACTGGTGCGTGACCGAGTTTATTCGCGTCTCGGACCGCGCCCTCCCGCCGTCGTCCTTCCTCAAGCTGGCGCCCGAGTTGGCCCATGGCAGCCAGACCCGCGCTGGTACGCCGTTGCACGTTCAGCTGCTGGGTTCTGATCCCGTGCTGCTAGGCGACAGCGCCGCCGTGGCCAGCGAGCTGGGCGCGCCGGTGATCGACCTGAATTTCGGTTGCCCGGCCAAAACGGTGAATCGCTCTCGCGGGGGCGCTGTGTTGCTCAACGAGCCCGAGTTGTTGCACGCGATCGTCAGCGAAGTGCGCCGCAGCACCCCCTCGCACATTCCCGTCACAGCGAAAATGCGTTTGGGTTACGCCAGCCCCTCCAGCGCCATGGACTGCGCTCGCGCGTTGGCCGATGGCGGCGCGGAGCGCATCGTGGTGCATGCCCGTACCAAGCTGGAAGGCTACAAGCCTCCGGCCCATTGGGAATGGGTGGCACGGGTACAGGATGTGGTAAAGGTGCCGGTGTATGCCAATGGCGAAATCTGGACCGTAGAGGATTGGCAGCGCTGCCGTGAAGTCAGCGGCGCGCAGCACTTCATGCTGGGGCGCGGGCTGGTCTCCCGGCCCGATCTGGCCCTGCAGATCGCCGCAGCAGCCCAGGGCAAGGCGGTAGTGCCCATGACGTGGGACGACCTGCTGCCCCTGCTGCAAGACTTCTGGCGGCAAGCCACCGCCAAGCTCTCGCCCCGCTATGCTCCAGGCCGGTTGAAGCAATGGGTGGCCATGCTCACCCGCAGCTATCCGGGCGCGGTAGAGCTGTTCACGGCGCTGCGGCAGGAAACCGACTGCACCCGCATCAGCGAAATGCTGGGCCTCGAGGCGCCTGTAGCTGCATAAAAAAAGCCGACGAACGGTCTTGAAAGCGTTAAGCGAGCCCCTATCTGTTAGGTACGCGATGCCGAAGTCGGGTCGCGGAATCAACTACTCGCTGAAATCTCAGGAGATCGTCATGAGCACTGCATTTTCCTTGGCTCCACTGTTCCGTCATTCCGTTGGCTTCGATCGTTTCAACGATCTGTTCGAGTCGGCGTTGCGCAATGAGTCGGGTAGCACCTACCCACCCTACAACGTCGAGAAACATGGCGATAACGAATACCGCATCGTCGTGGCTGCGGCAGGCTTCCAGGAGCAGGACCTCGACCTGCAGGTCGAGAAAGGCGTGCTGACCGTCACCGGCGGCAAGAACCGCGAGGGCGACACCAGCAGCATCACCTACCTGCACCAGGGCATTGCCCAGCGGGCCTTCAAGCTGTCCTTCCGCCTGGCGGACCATATCGAGGTCAAGGCGGCCGGCCTGCAGAATGGCTTGCTGAACATTGACCTGCTGCGTGTAGTGCCGGAAGAGGCCAAGCCAAAACGCATCCCGATCGGTGGTACGCAGCCTGTGCTGGAACATTGATCGCTCGACGCGAGAAGTGAAAAGGGGCGCCTGGTGGGGCGCCCCTTTTTTATTGCCTGACGATTCCTACAGGGCAAAAGGCCTCCTACGCGCCCACCAGCAGCTCCTTGAATTGCTCCAGCGGTACCGGGCGGCTGTACAAGTAGCCTTGGTAGTAATGGCACCCCAGCCGGTCGAGGAAATCCAGCTGCTCGGTCAGCTCTACCCCTTCGGCAATCACGGTCAGTTCCAGGCTGCGGGCCATGGCCACGATAGCGCGGATGATCTCGGCGTCGTTGGGGTCGTGGGTGCAATCGCGTACGAAGGACTGGTCGATCTTCAAGGTGTCCACCGGCAACCGCTTTAAGTAGGTAAGGGACGAATACCCCGTGCCGAAGTCGTCCATCGCAAAGCTCACGCCCAGCTTTTTCAGCGCGCGCATCTTGCTGATGGTGTCCTCCAGGTTCTGGATCACGATGCCTTCGGTGATTTCCAATTTGAGCAGGCTGCACGGCAACTGGTTGTGGCTGAGGCTGCGCTCGATGCGCGCGACGAAATCGGTTTGGCGGAATTGCCGCGGGCTGATGTTCACGCACAGGCTGAACTCCCTGGCATTGATCAACCCGGCCTGCAGCAGCCTGGCGCAGGCGCCGCAGGCTTCGTCCAGTATCCAGTTGCCCACATCCAGGATCAGCCCGCTTTCTTCCAGCACTTGAATGAACTGCGCCGGCGACTGCTGCCCCAGCTGCGGGTGCATCCAGCGCAGCAGCACCTCGGCACCGATGATGCGGTTATCGCGCGCGTCCACCTGAGGCTGGAAATGCAAATGCAGTTCGCCTCGGCTGAGGGCCAGGCGCAGGTCGTTTTCCATGCGCAGCCGCTCGCTGGCGGCCTTTTGCATGGCGCTATGGAACATCTGCGCGGTGTTACGTCCCGAGTCCTTGGCCCTATAGAGGGCGATGTCCGCGCGTTTTAGCAGGTCCGCCGGGCTGGTGCCGTGATCCGGGATAAGCGCCATCCCGATGCTCGGTGTCACCCGCAGCCGATGGCCGTCGAGGGACATTGGCTCGGCCAGCAGTTCGCGCAGCGTATCGGCCAAGGCACGTACCTCGGCGGTGACCTCGCTGCGGCTGCCTTCCAGGCCGCCCACCAGGATCACGAACTCATCCCCGCCCAGCCGCGCCACCGTGTCTTCCAGCCGCACGCTGGCTTCCAGCCGGGCGGTGACAATCTTGAGCACCGTATCGCCCACGGGGTGCCCGAGCGAATCGTTGATGTGTTTGAAATGGTCCAGGTCGAGGAACAGCAGCGCGCCGCGCTGGTTGTAACGCTTGAGCAGGGTCACTTGCTGGCTGATGCGGTCCATCAGCAACGCCCGGTTGGCCAGGTTGGTGAGGGGGTCGTGGTAAGCCAGGTGCTGGATCTGCGCCTGGGCGTTCTTGAGCTGGCTTACATCGCGCGCTGTCATCAGCATGCATGCGGTGTTGTCGAGCGTGATGGGTTCCAGGGTGATTTCGAGGATCAGGGGCTCGCCCGTCTTGCGCCGTGCGATGATTTCTCGATGGCGAACGCGGGCGAAGCGTCTCAGCTCCTCCTTGAGCATCGCCTGTTGATGCTCGTCACTCCACAGCCCCAGCTCCTCGGCGGTGCGCCCGATTACTTCGCCTGCGGTCCAGCCAAAGGTTTCGCAGAACGTAGGGTTCGCTTCCACGAAGCGGCCGGTGGCCTGCTCGCTTACGCACACCGGGTAAGGGCTGGCCTGGAACAGCCGCACGAATTTATCTTCGGAATGCAGCAGCCGTTGCTCTCGCTCCACCTGATCGGTGATGTCCAACAGCGTGCCGGCCATGCGCAGGGGCGCGTGGTCTGCGTCGCGGTGCAGCCGGGCGCGGGTTTCCAGGTAGCGGATAGCCCCCTGGCCTGCGTCCACGCGGTAGGTCATTTGATACTCGCTGCCACCCCCGGCGATCAGTTGCCGATACAGGTGGCGCATGGCCCGGCGGTCTTGTGCATTGATCTGCCGGAAGAACGCGGCAAAGCTTTGATGGAAGGGCGCGGCGGGCAGCCCGTGCAGTTGGGCGGCCCGGGGCGAGCCATAGAGCATGCCGCTGGGGATGTGCCAGTCCCAGGTGCCGAGCCGGGCGGATTCCAGCGCCAGGTCCAGGCGTTCCTGGCTGTCCTTGAGCAATTGTTCGGCGCGAATGCGTTCGCTGGTGTCCACGAAGGTGCTGAGCAGGAACGCGCGCCCGTCCAGGTCGATGTTCTGGCTGCAGAGGATGCCTTGGCGCAATTGCCCGGTAGCGGCGCGCAGGCGCACTTGCGTGATGATCGGTTCGTTGCTGGCAAGCGTCGCCAGCATCAGCTCCGTGCGTTCCGGCGGGTCGGCCCAGAGCGCGAGTTCCTCGGTGGTCTTGTTGATCACCTGATCGGCCGGCCAGCCGAGCACCTTTTCGAAGTGGTGGTTCACTTCGTAGATCAACCCGTCACTGCGGCGGGTGAGCATCACCACGTTCGGGCTGAGCTGGAACAGGGTGGCGAAGCGTTTTTCCGACGCGATCAGCGCGGCTTCACGCTCGCGCTGTTGAGTGATCTCCCGCACCACGCCCACCATGTGCGGGCGGCCGTCGCGGCCGCTGACCAGGCTGCCGCTGATTTCTATCCAATGCAGGCTACCGTCCGGCCAGCGAATCCGGTGGCGCATGGCCTGGTCCAGCGGTTCACCGCGCAGCACGGCCTCGAAGGCTTGCAGGGTGCGGGCCTGGTCTTCCTCAGGCAGCAAGTCCAGGTAGTCGATATCCTGTGCAAGCCGAACCTGGGGGTCGAAGCCGAACAGGGCCTGGGTGCTTCGGGACCAGTTGATCACCCCTTCCTCGATGTCCCAGTACCATGCGCCCAACCGGGCGCCGTTGAGCGCTGCGAGCAGTTGCGATGCACTTTCCCACAACGCTTCCGCTTCCCGAGGGTCAGCCGCCTGTATTCGCGGCAAACGAGCACGTGCTTTGAGGCTCTTGGGCATGAGGCCGGGCTTCCTTGATCGGGCAATTGCCTGTGTCTGTCATTCAGAGACAGTTTCTGCTTCCAGTAATGCCATGAACGCGCGCGCGGCGTTCGAGAGCGTTCTTTCCGTATGCACGATGTAGCCTAGCTTGCGGTTCAGCTGCACGCCCGGAAGTGACAGCCTTGTCACCTGGTCATCCAGCATGGTGCGCGGCAGCACGCTCCAGGCCAGCCCAATGGACACCATCATCTTGATCGTTTCAAGATAGTTGGTGCTCATGGCGATGTTGGGGGTAAGCCCTTGTGCCTGGAACAAATGCCGCACGATGTGGTGAGTAAAGGTGTTGCCGCCCGGGAACACCGCAGGGTGGCGGGCGATGTCTTCGAGCGATACCTGTTTCTGACGGGCCAGCGCATGCTCAGGCGCGGCCACCAGGTCCAATGGGTCGTCCCAGATCTGCACCGCCTTTACAAGGCCGTAGGGCTCGGGTGCCAGCGTGATCACCGCCAGTTCGGCGCGGCCATGGAGAATTTCTTCATAGGCCACTTCAGAATCCAGAAACTGGATATCCAGCGCTACGTTGGGATAGCGGCGGGTGAAGGCCCTTAATAAAGGCGGCAACCGGTGCAAGCCAATGTGATGGCTGGTCGCAAGGGTCAGCCGGCCGGTGACTTCGCCGTTGAGGTTGCTCAAGGCCCGGCGGGTGTCGTCCAGCACGTTGAGAATCTGGTAGGCGCGTGGCAGCAAGGCCCGCCCGGCCTCGGTCAGGCTCACCTCGCGGCCCAGCCGATCGAACAGCCGAGTATTGAGTTGGGCTTCCAGCCCGGCGATACGTTTGCTGATAGCCGGCTGGGTGAGATGGAGGCGCTCGCCTGCATTAGAGAAGCTGCCGGTTTCGGCCACACTGATAAACGCGCTGAGGTTTGCCAGATCCACGCGGTGAAATTCCTTGTTGTTATCCAGAACATAAAAATTATGAATTTGAGTTATTCAATCTAACGCCATAGCATCTCTATCACAAGCAGAGGCACCTCAATCGAGCAGCGACAAAACGCCGCCATGCCACTGCCACAAGTCATAGCCTGACGAGGAACCGATCGATGGCCGGTAGAACGCTTTACGACAAGCTTTGGGATGCTCATTTGGTCAAGCAGCGGGACGATGGCTCGGCGCTGATCTATATCGATCGCCACATCGTTCACGAAGTGACCTCACCCCAGGCTTTCGAAGGGCTAAGGCTGGCCGGCCGTACTCCGTGGCGCGTGGACAGCATTGTCGCTACCCCCGACCACAACGTACCGACCACCCCCGAGCGCAAGGGCGGCATCGAGGCCATCGCCGACCAGGTATCGCGCCTGCAGGTGCAAACCCTCGACGACAACTGCGATGAGTACGGCATTACCGAATTCAAGATGAACGATGAGCGCCAGGGCATCGTTCACGTGATCGGCCCGGAGCAGGGCGCGACCTTGCCGGGCATGACCGTGGTATGCGGCGACTCCCACACCTCCACCCATGGTGCGTTCGGCGCGCTGGCCCATGGCATCGGCACCTCGGAAGTGGAGCACGTGCTCGCGACCCAGTGCCTGGTGGCCAAGAAAATGAAAAACATGCAGGTACTGGTCGAGGGCACCTTGCCCTTCGGTGTTACCGCCAAGGACATCGTGCTGGCGGTGATCGGCAAGATCGGCACCGCAGGCGGTAATGGCCATGCGATCGAATTCGCGGGCAGCGCCATCCGTGACCTGTCCGTTGAAGGCCGCATGACCATTTGCAACATGTCTATCGAGGCCGGCGCCCGTGTGGGCCTGGTGGCGTGCGACGAAAAGACCATCGCCTACGTGAAAGGTCGCCCGTTCGCCCCAAGCGGCGATAACTGGGAAAAAGCCGTTGCCGAATGGCAGGGCCTGACGTCCGACGACGACGCCCATTTCGATACCGTGGTGCGCCTGAACGCCGCCGAGATCAAGCCGCAGGTCAGCTGGGGTACGTCTCCAGAAATGGTGCTGGCGGTGGACCAGGCCGTTCCAGACCCGGCCGCGGAGGCCGATCTGGTAAAACGCGGCTCCATCGAGCGCGCCCTCAAGTACATGGGCCTGCGTGCCAACCAGCCGATCACGGATATTCGCCTGGACCGTATTTTCATTGGTTCCTGCACCAACTCGCGGATCGAAGACCTGCGCGCCGCTGCTGAGGTTGCCAAGGGCCGCAAGGTCGCCGCCACCATCAAGCAGGCGATCGTGGTGCCTGGCTCCGGCCTGGTGAAGGCCCAGGCCGAGCGGGAAGGGCTGGACCGCATCTTCATCGAAGCGGGCTTTGAATGGCGCGAACCGGGCTGCTCCATGTGCCTGGCCATGAACCCGGACCGCCTGGAATCCGGCGAGCACTGCGCTTCCACCTCCAACCGCAACTTCGAAGGGCGCCAGGGTGCTGGCGGCCGTACCCACCTGGTAAGCCCGGCCATGGCCGCGGCCGCCGCCGTGGTCGGCCACTTCGTAGACGTCCGTGAACTGTCCCAGGAGAGCGCAGCATGAAAGCTTTCACCCAGCATACCGGCCTTGCCGCGCCCCTGGATCGCGCCAACGTCGATACCGACCAGATCATTCCCAAGCAATTCTTGAAGTCGATCAAGCGCACGGGGTTCGGCCCCAACCTGTTCGATGAATGGCGCTACCTGGATGTGGGCCAGCCCTACCAGGACAATTCCAAGCGCCCGCTCAATACCGAATTCGTGTTGAACCATCCACGCTACCAGGGCGCCAGTGTATTGCTGGCCCGGGAAAACTTCGGTTGCGGCTCCAGCCGTGAGCACGCGCCTTGGGCGCTGGACGAATACGGCTTCCGCTGCGTGATTGCCCCCAGCTTCGCGGACATCTTCTTCAACAACAGCTTCAAGAATGGCCTGCTGCCGATCATTCTCGATGCCAGCGACGTGGATGAACTGTTCCGTCAGGTGGAGGCCGAGCCCGGTTACCAACTGGCCATCGACCTGGCCGCGCAGACCGTCACTCGTCCCGATGGCAAGGCGTACAGCTTCGAGATCGACGAATTCCGCAAGCATTGCCTGCTGCATGGCCTGGACGACATCGGCCTGACCCTGCAGGATGCCGACGCTATCCGCGCCTTCGAAACCCGGCACAAAGCAGCGCAGCCCTGGCTGTTCCGCTGATCCCCCAGGCGCCACACATTTACCGGCACCCCGTGGGGTGCCGTTTTGCATAAGAAGAGGAACGCATGAGCAAGCAGATCCTGATTCTCCCCGGCGACGGCATTGGTCCTGAAATCATGGCCGAGGCGGTCAAGGTGCTCAATGTCGCCAACGAGCGCTTCAAACTCGACCTGAGCCTGACCGAAGACGTGATCGGTGGCGCCGCCATCGACCGCCACGGTGTACCTCTGGCCGACGAAACCCTGGAGCGCGCCCGCGCGGCCGATGCCGTGCTGCTGGGTGCCGTGGGCGGCCCGAAGTGGGACAAGATCGAGCGGGACATTCGCCCGGAGCGCGGCCTGCTGAAAATCCGCGCCCAATTGGGCCTGTTCGCCAACCTGCGCCCGGCCATCCTCTATCCGCAACTGGCCGATGCCTCCTCGCTCAAGCCGGAAATCGTCGCCGGGCTGGATATTCTCATCGTGCGTGAGTTGACCGGCGGCATCTACTTCGGCGCCCCTCGCGGCACCCGGGAGCTCGAAAACGGCGAGCGCCAGGCCTACGACACGCTGCCCTACAGCGAGAGCGAAATCCGCCGTATCGCTCGAGTGGGCTTTGAAATGGCACAGGTGCGCGGCAAAAAACTGTGCTCGGTCGACAAGGCCAACGTCCTTGCGTCCAGCCAGCTGTGGAGAGAGGTGGTCGAGGACCTTGCGAAGGATTATCCTGAGGTCGAGTTGAGCCACATGTATGTGGACAACGCCGCGATGCAGCTGGTACGGGCACCCAAGCAGTTCGATGTGATGGTCACCGACAACATGTTCGGCGACATCCTCTCGGACGAAGCGTCCATGCTCACCGGCTCCATCGGCATGCTGCCCTCGGCGTCCCTGGATGCCCGCAACAAGGGCATGTACGAGCCCTGCCACGGTTCCGCGCCAGACATCGCGGGCCAGGGCATCGCCAACCCGCTGGCCACCATCCTCTCGGTGTCCATGATGCTGCGTTACAGCTTCAACGAAACCGAAGCGGCCGCAGCCATCGAAGCGGCAGTCGGCAAGGTGCTCGATCACGGCGTGCGCACCGGCGACATATGGTCGCAAGGCTGCACGAAGGTCGGTACGCAGGAAATGGGCGACGCAGTAGTCGCGGCCCTGCGAAATCTGTAATCTCTCGGGCCCGCCGCTCCGTCTGCAAGGGGCGGCGGCCCACTTTTTTCAAGGGTGTAGTTGCGATGAAACGTGTAGGTCTGATCGGTTGGCGCGGTATGGTCGGTTCCGTGCTCATGCAGCGGATGCTGGAAGAGCAGGACTTCGACCTGATCGAACCGGTATTTTTCACTACCTCCAACGTGGGCGGTGAAGGTCCTGCCGTGGGCAAGGATGTCGCGCCGCTCAAGGATGCGTACAGCATCGAGGAACTGAAAACCCTGGACGTCATCCTCACCTGCCAGGGTGGCGACTACACCAGCGAAGTGTTCCCCAAGCTGCGTGAAGCTGGCTGGCAGGGCTACTGGATCGACGCCGCGTCCACCTTGCGCATGCAGGATGACGCCGTGATCGTGCTCGACCCGGTCAACCGCAAGGTGATCGACCAGCAGCTCGATGCCGGTACCCGCAACTATGTGGGCGGCAATTGCACCGTCAGCCTGATGCTGATGGGCCTGGGCGGCTTGTTCGAAGCCGGCCTGGTGGAATGGATGAGCGCCATGACCTATCAGGCGGCGTCCGGTGCCGGCGCGCAGAACATGCGCGAGCTCATCCGCCAGATGGGCGCTACCCACGCCGCAGTTGCCGATGACCTGGCCAACCCGGCCAGCCCCATCCTCGACATCGACCGCAAGGTGGCTGAAGCCATGCGCGGCGAAGCGTTCCCTACCGAGCAGTTTGGTGTACCCCTGTCCGGCAGCCTGATCCCGTGGATCGACAAGGAGCTGCCAAACGGGCAAAGCCGCGAGGAATGGAAAGGCCAGGCCGAGACCAACAAGATCCTCGGCCGCTTCAAGAACCCCGTTCCGGTCGACGGTATCTGCGTGCGCATCGGTGCCATGCGCTGCCACAGCCAGGCGCTGACCATCAAACTGAACAAGGATGTGCCGATCGCCGACATCGAAGGCATGATCAGCCAGCACAACCCTTGGGTGAAGCTGGTGCCTAACCACCGCGAAGCCAGCATGGCCGAGCTCACGCCTACTCAGGTGACCGGTACGCTGAACGTGCCAGTAGGCCGCCTGCGCAAGCTCAACATGGGTTCGCAGTTCCTCGGTGCTTTCACCGTGGGTGACCAGTTGCTCTGGGGCGCCGCCGAACCGCTGCGCCGCATGCTGCGTATCCTGCTGGAACGCTGATACGCGCAAGGCCCTTCGCGGCTGGTGTGATGTTTCCCGTTCCGGAAACACCGCGCCAGCCGCGTTTTCGTTTTCTCTGCTGAAGGAAAGGCAATGTCCGTCACTTTCGATGTCGCCGTGGTTGGCGCTACCGGTACCGTGGGTGAAACCCTGGTACAAATCCTCGAAGAGCGTGAGTTCCCGCTGGGCCAGCTGTACTTGCTGGGCAGTGAGGCTTCGGTGGCCCAGTCGGTACCGTTCCGTGGGCGCAACGTGCGGGTGAAAGCGCTGGACGGCTTCGACTTCCAGCAGGTGAAGCTGGTGTTCTTTTGCACCGGTGAAGCGGTCAGCCAGGCCTATGTGAGCAAGGCCCGCGCCGCGGGCTGTACGGTAATCGACCTGGCGGGAGGGCAGGGCACGCCCGTGGTGGTACCAGAAGTAAACCCTGGCATCGCAGAAGGCCTTGCCATGCCGGCGTTGATCGCCAGCCCGGGTAGCGTGGCGACGGGCCTTGCCCTGGCGCTGGCGCCGCTGATGCCGTTGCTTGAAATAGAGCAGGTGAACGTTACCGCGTGCCTCTCCATGTCCTCCAAAGGGCGTGATGCCATCCGCGAGTTGGCGCGCCAAACCACCGAACTGCTGAATGCCCGGCCCTTGGAGCCGCGGGTGTTTGACCGCCAGGTGGCCTTCAATCTGCTGCCCCAGGTGGGCGAGCCCGATGCCGCTGGCCACCTCGCGCTGGAAAAACGTGCGCACCGTGAATTGCGCGAACTGCTTGGCCTGCCTTTACTCAAAGCATCCATCAGTTGCATCCAGGCACCGGTATTCTTTGGTGACAGCCTTGCCGTGAGCGTACGCTCCAGCACGCCTGTCGATCTCGAAGCCGTGTGTGCCGCGCTGGAAACGGCACCTTCCGTAGAGTGGACGGGTGCCGACGATTATCCGACCGCAGTAGGGGACGCCGTGGGCCAGGACGTGCTCTACGTGGGCCGCGTACGTACCGGGTTGGATGACGCCTGCGAGCTGAACCTCTGGCTGACGCTGGATAACGTGCGCAAGGGGGCCGCGCTGAATGCGGTGCAATTGGCGGAATTGTTGATAAAACGCCTTTCCTAAAAGATACTTGGGAATACTTTACATAAAGTTTCTTGGTTCACGATGTGAGTCCGGCACGCACAAAAGGATCTGGCCATGGTTCAAGTTCGCAAACTGGTCTTGGCGATAGCCGCTGCCACCGCGCTGTCATCGGGTATGGCGCAAGCCCTGGAACTGGGCGAGCTCACGTTGAAATCGGCGGCCAATCAGCCGCTTGTCGCGGAAATCGAGCTGCGTGATGTCGCTCAGCTCACCGCTCCGGAAATCGTGCCGGGCCTTGCCTCCTCCGAAGAATTCGCGCGCGCCGGGCTGGACCGCCAGGCCTTCCTGAACCAGTTGAGCTTTACCCCGGTGATCAACCCGGGCGGGCGCAGCGTGATTCAGGTCACGTCCCCCGCGCCCTTGCCCGAGCCTCTGCTCAAATTCCTGGTGCAAGTGATTTACCCCAGCGGCCGCCTGATGCGCGACTACAGCGTGCTGGTCGACCCGTCCCGCTTCTCCCCGCAAGCCGCAGAGGCCGCCGCGCCGCCTGCCACGCCGGCGGTTACCGCGCCCGCTTCGGCGAACGCCCGGGAATACACCACCACCAATCGCGACACGCTGTGGGAAATTGCCGCGCGCTTCCGTGAGCAGGCCTCGGTACAGCAGACCATGCTTGCGATTCAGGCGATGAACCCGGACGCGTTCCAGGACGCCAACATCAACCGCCTGCGCGCGGGGCAGGTGCTGCGCCTGCCGGATAACAGCGACGCTACTGCCCTGCCGCAGCCAAAGGCCATCGCCGAAGTGGCGCGGCAGAACGCTGCCTGGCGCGAGGGGCGGCGGTTGGGCCCTCGTGCGCAGCAACTCGATGCCACGCGCGGCAACGGGCGCGGCAATGCCCCGGCGCCGGCGCAGGGCGACAACCTCAAGCTGGTGTCCGGGGAAGCGGCCAACGAGCGCGCCCGTGGCCTGGCCGGTGACAACAAGGTGCTGTCAGACAAACTGGCGGTGACCCAGGAAAGCCTGGACAGCGCGCAACGGGAAAACAGCGAGCTGCAGAGCCGCATGGCAGACCTGCAAAGCCAGTTGGAAAAGGCTCAGCGCCTGCTGCAACTCAAGAGCGATCAATTGGCGCGCCTGGAGGCTGCAGCCTCGGGCACCCCGGCTTCCAACGCCGCCGAGCCTGCGGCTGTGCCGGAAGGTACCGCCCCGGCCGACGGCCAGCCGGCTATCAATGCCCAGCTCGCGCCGCCGCCCGAAAGCCAGGAGGCTCCCGCAGAAGGCGCTGCCACGCCAGCACCTGCGCCGGCGGCAAACGATCCTGCGGCAGTGCCGCCTGTGGTCGCCGAGCCCGTGGCCGAGGAGGCCCCGAGCAACCCTTGGGTACTCGGTTCCGCTGCCGGGCTAGCTATCGCCGCGGTACTGCTGGCCGCCTGGCTGCTGGCGCGCCGGCGCAAGGCCCAGCAGGAATCCGAACGCCACGCGCGCATGGCGCGTGAATTGTCCGAGGCCCAGGAGTTTCGTTCCGAGGACTTCGACCTCCCGTCCACCAGCTTCGAAGGGCTAGGTACCCCCGCGCCGAGTGTCCGCCTTACGCCGGCGATGGTTGCTGCGTCCGCCGCTGCCGCCCAGGCCGCGGAGGCGCCGGTGTACCAACGGCCGAGCACGCCCCCACCGAAAAATGAACTGCCCACGGTTGCCTCGCTGGTGGTAGCGCCCGCTGCAGACGATGCGCTTACCCAGGCTGACGATCAGATCACGCAAGGCCGCTACACCCGGGCCAGCGACATCCTGGAAGCCGCCATCGAGGCAGAGCCTGATCGCAGTGACCTGCGCCTCAAACTCATGGAAGTGTTCGCTCATCAAGGCGACCGTGACGGGTTTGTGGCCCAGGAGCGGCGACTGATGGCAACCGGCGCCAACCACGCGCGGGTCAATGAACTCAAAGCGCGCTTCCCGGCGATGGCCGGAGTCGCCGCTGGCTTGAGCGCCGCGGCAGTGGCGGCGGAACTGGACGCTCAATATGTGAAGGACCTGCTGCAGGACGAGCCAAACGCGCCTGAGCCCATCGGCGATGTGTTCGACACGGATTTTGACCTGAGCCTGGATGGCATTGAAACGGCCCCTGAGGAGCCGGCCCCGGCAGTAGAGCAGGCGCCGGCGCGCGCTGTTCCACGGGACGAACTGGATTTCGAGTCGCTGCTGCGTGAACGTACCGCCTTGCAGGCCTCCGAGGCACCGCCTGCCGAGCCGGATGTAGCGCCCGATGAGCCTGCGCCTTCGCCCGTGGACGAACTGCACGAGGTTGATCCGCTGGACATTGACCCCATCCCTGACGAAGCGCCGGACGATGCCGCAGTGCTGTCGGACCATGAACGGCTGGAGGATTTCGACCTGTCGCTGTCCGACGACGAGAAAGAGGATCAGGACCGTTTCGCTGCCGACGTGAACGATGTCAATTCCCAGCTCGACCAGCTGTCACGCAGCCTCAGCGAGGCCTCGGCCGGCAATAGCCTGCACAGTGCCCAGGGCGCCGATGAAGGGCTGGACGAGTTTGATTTCCTGGCCGATTCGGATGAAGTGACCACTAAACTGGACCTTGCCCGTGCCTATATCGAAATGTCGGACGCCGAAGGTGCCCGGGATATTCTCGATGAGGTGCTCAAGGAAGGTAACGTGGCGCAACAGAAGGAAGCTCGCAAGATGCTCGCCGCCTTGAGTTGAGCGCGGTAGTTTATCTCCCGACGGCAGCCGCGCAGGCTGCCGTTGTCGTTTTTCTGGATATGGGTTTCAAGCAGTGACTATCTACCAAAGCGCGGCGGACGAAGTTGCCGCCGACGGTTACACCCGCATTGCATTGGGTGTGGAATACAAAGGCTCACGCTATAACGGCTGGCAACGCCAGGCCGACGGCGTGCGCAGCGTGCAGGAAACCCTCGAGCGGGCGCTTTCCAAGGTGGCGGCGTGCCCGGTGTCGGTCATGTGTGCCGGGCGCACGGATGCTGGGGTGCATGCCTGCGGGCAGGTCGTGCACTTCGATACGCAGGCCGTTCGACCCGAGCGCGCCTGGGTAATGGGCACCAACGCCGAATTGCCCAGCGACATCAGCGTGACCTGGGCGCGGCCGATGCCACGCGACTTCCATGCCCGCTTCAAAGCGATGTCCCGGCGTTACCGCTACGTCATCTACAACGACCTTATTCGCCCGGCGCACCTGGCCGATGAGGTGACCTGGAACCATCGTCCGCTGGACGTCGAGCGTATGGCGGAAGCGGCGCAGCCGTTGCTTGGCACCCATGACTTCAGCGCGTTCCGCGCCAGCCAGTGCCAGGCCAAGTCCCCGATCAAGCAGATGCATCACCTGCGTATCAGCCGTCACGGCCAGATGATCGTCATTGACGTTCGTGCCAATGCGTTTTTGCATCACATGGTGCGAAACCTTGCCGGGGTGCTGATGGCGATCGGCTCTGGTCAGAAGCCCGTCACCTGGGCAGAAGAAGTGCTGCAGGGGCGGGAGCGCCGCCAGGGCGGCGTCACGGCGCATCCCTATGGGCTTTACCTGGTGCACGTGGAATATCCGGATAGCTATGAAATACCGTCGAGATATCTCGGGCCACATTTCCTTACAGGCTTCTGCGGCCTGGAAGGCTGACGCCCCAAGGTGCTTTTGCTAACATGCCAGGCTTTCCGCAAGCGCTGAGGTAGTAGCCCGATGGCCGCCGTTCGCAGCAAGATCTGTGGTATTACCCGCGTCGAAGACGCTCTGGTGGCGGCGCATGCCGGTGCCGACGCCATCGGCCTGGTGTTCTACCCTCGTAGCCCCCGGGCGGTTACCGTCCTCCAGGCGCGCGAAATTATCAACGCCTTGCCCCCTTTCGTTACCACGGTGGGGCTCTTCGTCAATGCCAGCGCCTGTGAAATCAACGAAACACTGGATGCCGTCGCCCTCGACCTGCTGCAGTTTCATGGGGACGAAACGCCCGAGGAATGCGGTCGTTACGGGCACCCGTATATCAAGGCGCTGAGGGTTCGGCCCGAAGATGATATCGCCGAGGCGTGCAGGCGCTACAAGGGCGCCAGCGGCCTGTTGCTCGATGCGTTCGTGGAAGGTGTACCCGGCGGCACCGGTTTGGCGTTCGATTGGGGGCTGGTTCCGGCGGAGCTGGACAAACCCATCATCCTGGCCGGGGGGCTCACCCCCGAAAACGTCAGCGAGGCCATCGAGCAGGTGCGGCCGTACGGGGTGGACGTAAGCGGCGGGGTAGAGCGCAGCAAGGGCATAAAGGACGCCCGTCGCGTGGAGGCATTCGTCAAGGCTGTGCGCTCCTGGCGTTGACTTGCCCGGGCGGTATGGCAATGTGACGGCGGCGACCTTGCCGCCGTCGTACGTTTCTAGCGTGCCTTGCAGGCCCCACAAGGTGGCCCGGTACGCCTATAGCTATTTTCGAGAGGGTGAAGCGTCACGCGCTCCCCTGGTGTTGAATGACCGTGGCGGCACTGGCCCCCAGGTCCGGCCCGCACAGGGTTTGCCCAGTTACTGGAGAAACAAGCATGAGCAACTGGTTGGTAGACAAACTGATCCCTTCGATCATGCGTTCCGAAGTGAAGAAGAGTTCGGTTCCCGAGGGCCTGTGGCACAAGTGCCCGAACTGCGAGGCGGTGCTTTACCGTCCCGAGCTCGAGAAAACCCTCGACGTTTGCCCCAAGTGCAACCATCACATGCGCATTGGCGCTCGCGCCCGCCTGGATATCTTCCTTGATGCCGAGGGCCGCGAGGAACTGGGTGCCGAGCTTGAGCCGGTTGACCGCTTGAAGTTCAAGGACGGCAAGAAGTACAAGGATCGCCTCACCGCTGCGCAAAAGCAGACCGGTGAAAAGGATGCGCTGATTTCCATGAGCGGCACCCTGATGGGCATGCCGATCGTGACCAGTGCCTTCGAATTCAGCTTCATGGGCGGTTCCATGGGCGCCATCGTGGGTGAGCGTTTCGTTCGCGCGGCCAATTACGCGCTGGAAAACCGCTGCCCCATGGTGTGCTTCGCGGCGTCCGGTGGTGCCCGCATGCAGGAGGCACTGATCTCCCTGATGCAGATGGCCAAAACCTCCGCTGTGCTGGCGCGGCTGCGCGAAGAAGGCATTCCGTTCATCTCGGTACTGACCGACCCGGTGTACGGCGGCGTTTCCGCCAGCCTGGCCATGCTGGGTGACGTGATCGTCGGCGAGCCCAAGGCGCTGATCGGCTTTGCCGGCCCGCGAGTGATCGAGCAGACCGTGCGCGAAAAACTGCCGGAAGGTTTCCAGCGCAGCGAGTTCTTGCTGGAACACGGCGCCATTGACCTGATCGTTCACCGTCAGGAGCTGCGCCCGCGCCTTGCGCGCTTGCTGGCCCAGATGATGAACGTGCCTACCCCTGGGCAGGCGGTGATCTCCGCTCAGCCCGCCGAGCCGGCTGCCGCGACCACGCCTGCAGCGGTATGAAACCTCGCACCCTGGGCGCCTGGCTGGCCTACCTTGAACAGCTGCACCCCGTGGCCATCGACATGGGGCTGGAGCGGTCACGAGAGGTATTCCAGCGGTTGAATCTGGGGCCGCTGGCGCCCCGGGTCATCACAGTGACGGGGACCAACGGCAAGGGTTCCACCTGCGCCTTCCTCGCCAGCCTGCTGGCAGGGCAGGGCCTTCGTGTGGGGGTGTACAGCTCGCCCCACTTGCTGCGGTACAACGAGCGCGTTCGCCTGAACGGTACCGAGGCCTCGGATGCGCAGCTCTGCGCTGCGTTCGAGGCCGTGGAAGCAGCACGCGGTGACGTGTCGCTCACCTATTTCGAAATGGGTACCCTGGCGGCCTTCTGGCTGTTTGCCTCCGCGGGCCTCGATGCCGTGGTACTGGAAGTGGGGCTGGGTGGCCGTCTCGATACCGTCAACCTCGTGGACGCCGACCTTGCTGTGGTCACCAGCATCGGCATCGACCACGCCGACTATCTGGGCAATACCCGGGAATCGGTAGCGTTCGAGAAGGCCGGAATTCTTCGCTCCGGTCGGCCCGCGCTATGCGGCGACCTCGATCCGCCCGCGCCTCTGCTCGAAAAGGCTCGCAGCCTGGGTTGCCCCCTGCTGCTGCGCGGCCATGAGTTCGACCTGCAAATACAGGCGCAAGGTTGGAACTGGCAAGGGCAGGGCGCCGAAGGTCAGGCGCTGCGCCTGGTGAACCTGCCACGGCTGGACCTGCCCATGGAAAACGCGGCGCTCGCCTTGCAGGCCTTCGCGCTCCTGGGCCTGCCCTGGGAAGCGGACAGTATTGCCGAGGCGCTGCGAACCACCCATGTTACCGGCCGCCTGGATCGGCGGGACGTTGCATGGAAAGGCAAGCAGGTGCGCGTGCTGCTGGACGTGGGGCATAACCCCCATGCTGCGCAATACCTGCAGGGGCGACTGCCACCGATTGCCGCGCCTGCCATTCGCCGTGCGGTGTTCGGGCTGCTGGCTGACAAGGACCTTGCAGGCGTGATCAAGCCGCTGTTGGGTAGTGTGTCTGACTGGGCCGTATGCCCCTTGCCATCGCCTCGTAGCCGCTCTGCCGAGTCATTGGAGGCAGCCTTGTCGAACCTTGGGGCCGTAGCAACGTCACATGGCAGTGTCGAGGCGGCCCTTGAGCATCAATGTGATCTGGCTGGCCCCGGCGACGAGATACTCGTGTTCGGATCTTTCTTTTGTGTAGCCGATGCCTTGCCATGGATCGAGCGGCACGGCCTGGAGGTAGCCGCGGATGGCTCTGCTGGATAACGTCTTCAAGCAACGCATGGTCGGTGCGTTGGTGCTGATTGCACTGGCCGTGGTGTTTCTGCCCATGCTGTTCAGCCGCCCGGACGAGCTTCGTGAGGTGCGCGTGAATGCGCCCTCGGCGCCGGTCGCGCCCGTTGTGCCTGACGTAAGTGTGCAGCCGGCGGCAGTTCCGGACGCGCCCCCGCCTACTGTGGTCGAGGATGCGGCACCCGCGACGGCGCCGTCCCCGGCACCCGCGCCTGCGCCAGCGATTACTGCCAAGGCACCTGCTCAAGCTCATCCGCCCAGCATGCCCATCGCCTCCGCCCCTACGGTCACCGCGCCCGCAGCAGGCACCCCTGTGGCAGGCACCCCTGCGGTCGCGCAGCCGAAAGTGGCGCCGCAGGCTGCCACGCCTGCGCCAACCGCGTCGGCCAACAAGCTGGACGGTAGCGGCGTACCGGTGAGCTGGTCGGTGCAATTGGCCAGCCTTTCCAGCCGCGCGGGCGCCGATACCCTGCAGAAGACCCTTCGGGCTCAGGGCTACAATGCCTATGTTCGCTCGGCTGACGGCAAGAACCGCGTGTTCGTTGGGCCGCTGATCGACCGTGCGGAAGCCGAGCGCCTTCGCGATGTGATCAATCGCCAACAAAACCTGAAGGGGTTCGTGGTGCGCTTCGAGCCTGAGCGCACCTGAATCGTGTTTCTTGAAGCCTCTTCCGGCTTTGCCAGGCGGCGGGCTTGCCGGTCCGCCAGGTATGGCCAAAGGCTCTCTTTCCGGCCATAGCCCCAGCCAATAGCGGCGATCCGATAATGCCGCTTAACCGGAACCTTCCCGTCTGCTAAAATGCGCGGCCTTATCCGTATGCAGGCCGAAAAGTGGCTTTTACCTGGGTTGACTGGGCGATCATTGCGGTCGTCGCTATCTCTGCGTTGATCAGCTTGAAGCGCGGCTTCGTCAAGGAAGCCCTCTCGCTGGTAACGTGGATAGTCGCAGGCGCCGTGGCCTGGATGTTCGGCGGCGGCCTTTCCCAGTACCTTGAAGGTTATATTCAAACGCCATCAGCGCGCGTTATCGCCAGTTGCGTCATTCTGTTCGTTGCCACCCTGTTGGTGGGCGCGATGGTCAATTTCCTCATAGGCGAACTCATTCGTGTCACCGGGCTGTCTGGAACAGACCGCTTTCTGGGCATGGTGTTCGGCGCCGCCCGTGGTGGGCTGCTGATCGTGATTGCCGCCGGCCTGCTCAGCCTGGGCCCCGTTCAACAGGATCCATGGTGGCAGCAGTCGCAATTGCTACCGCGTTTTCTTCTCGTTGCAGACTGGTCAAAGAACCTCATTCTCGGAATGAGCAGTCAGTGGCTGGCGGCCGGGGTCACTTCCCCGGTCGAGATTCCGTTCAAGGAGCATCTCTTGCCTGCGCCCAAAGGCCATGAGCAAGGGTCCGTTCAGGTTCACTAAGTAGGGGTTGTGTCGCATGTGTGGCATCATCGGTATCGTCGGTAAGTCGAACGTCAATCAGGCACTGTATGACGCATTAACCGTCTTGCAGCATCGCGGCCAGGACGCTGCCGGTATTGTGACCAGCCACGACGGCCGGTTATTCCTTCGCAAGGACAACGGCCTGGTCCGTGACGTGTTCCAGCAGCGCCACATGCAAAGGCTGGTGGGGCATATGGGCATCGGGCACGTGCGCTATCCCACCGCTGGCAGCTCCACCTCGGCAGAGGCACAGCCGTTCTACGTCAACTCCCCTTACGGGATCACCCTGGCGCACAACGGTAACCTCACCAACGTCGAGCAGTTGGCCAAGGAGATCTACGAATCGGATCTGCGCCACGTCAATACCAGCTCGGACTCCGAGGTGCTGCTCAACGTCTTCGCCCACGAGCTGGCCGTGCGCGGCAAGCTGCAGCCCACCGAGGAAGATGTCTTCGCTGCAGTCAAAGACACCCACAAGCGTTGCCGGGGCGGCTACGCCGTTGTGGCGATGATCACCGGCTACGGTATTGTCGGCTTCCGCGACCCTAACGCCATTCGCCCCATCGTGTTCGGCCAGCGCCATACCGACGAAGGCGTCGAGTACATGATCGCCTCCGAAAGCGTCGCGCTCGACGTGCTCGGCTTCACCCTGATTCGCGACCTGGCGCCGGGCGAAGCGGTGTACATCACCGAAGACGGCAAGCTGCACACCCGCCAGTGCGCACCAAACCCCCAGTACGCGCCCTGCATCTTCGAGCACGTTTACCTGGCCCGGCCGGATTCGATCATCGACGGGATCTCGGTGTACAAGGCGCGCCTGCGCATGGGCGAGAAGCTGGCCGAGAAAATCCAGCGCGAACGGCCAGACCACGACATCGATGTAGTAATCCCGATCCCGGACACCAGCCGCACTTCGGCGCTGGAGCTGGCGAATCAGCTAGGCGTGAAATTCCGCGAAGGCTTTGTGAAAAACCGCTACATCGGCCGTACCTTCATCATGCCGGGCCAGGCAGCGCGCAAGAAGTCTGTTCGGCAGAAGCTCAACGCCATCGAACTGGAATTCCGCGGCAAGAACGTGATGCTGGTGGACGACTCCATCGTACGCGGCACCACCTGCAAGCAGATCATCCAGATGGCCCGTGAAGCCGGTGCCCGGAAGGTGTACTTCTGCTCCGCAGCGCCGGCAGTGCGCTACCCGAACGTGTACGGCATCGACATGCCGAGCGCTCATGAACTGATCGCACATAATCGCAGCACTCAGGAAGTAGCCGACCTTATCGGTGCCGACTGGCTGATCTACCAGGACCTGCCAGACCTGATCGATGCAGTGGGCGGGGGCAAGGTGAAAATCGACCAGTTTGATTGCGCGGTATTCGACGGTAACTACGTCACCGGTGACGTGGACGCGGCCTACCTCAGCAAGATCGACACGGCCCGCAACGACGTGGCCAAGGTGAAAACCCAGGCCGTGAGCGCGATTATCGACCTGTACAACAACTGAAGGAGCAGAGCATGAGCCAGGAATGGGACGCAGGGCGCCTCGACAGTGATCTGGAAGGCGTAGGTTTCGACACCCTGGCCGTGCGTGCGGGCCAGCACCGCACCCCGGAAGGGGAGCACAGCGACCCGCTGTTCTTCACGTCCAGCTACGTGTTCCGCACCGCGGCGGATGCAGCGGCACGCTTTGCCGGTGAGGTGCCGGGCAACGTCTATTCCCGCTACACCAACCCTACCGTGCGCTCCTTCGAAGAGCGCATGGCGGCATTGGAAGGTGCCGAGCAGGCGGTCGGTTTCGCGACCGGCATGGCAGCGATCACCGGCGTGGCCATGGGGTTGTGCAGCGCGGGGGACCATGTGCTGGTGTCCCAAAGCGTTTTCGGCTCCACCATCAGCCTGTTCGACAAGTACTTCAAGCGCTTCGGTATCGAGGTGAGCTACGTGCCGCTGGCCGACGTTGCCGGTTGGGAGCAGGCCATCAAGCCTAATACGCGGCTGCTGTTCGTAGAGTCACCGTCCAACCCGCTGGCTGAGCTGGTCGACATCGCCGCGCTGGCCGAAGTCGCCCATGCCCGGGGTGCGCTGCTGGTAGTGGACAACTGCTTCAGCACGCCGGCCCTGCAACAGCCTTTGAAGCTGGGCGCGGACATTGTGGTGCATTCGGCCACCAAGTTCATCGATGGCCAGGGCCGTTGCATGGGCGGTGTTGTAGCGGGGCGTGCGGAACATATGAAGGAAATGGTCGGCGTGGTGCGTACCGCCGGCGCTTCGCTCAGCCCGTTCAATGCCTGGATCTTTCTCAAGGGGCTTGAAACGCTCAGCCTCAGGATGCGCGCTCACTGCGCCAACGCCCAGGCACTGGCCGAGTGGCTGGAGCAGCAGGATGGCATCGAGAAGGTGCACTACGCCGGCCTTGAAAGTCACCCGCAGCACGCGTTGGCGAAGCGGCAGATGCGTGGCGGCTTCGGCGGCGTGGTCAGCTTCGAGGTGAAGGGCGGCAAGCAGGGGGCATGGGCGTTTATCGACGCTACCCGGCTGGTGTCCATCACTGCCAACCTGGGCGACAGCAAGACCACCATCACCCATCCGGCGACCACCTCTCACGGGCGCTTGTCCCCGCAAGAGCGCGAAGCGGCCGGGATTCGTGACAGCCTGATCCGCGTGGCGGTGGGCCTGGAAGACCTCGCAGACCTGCAGGCGGACATGGCCCGAGGCCTGGCTGCGCTGTGATTCCGATGGAAATTGCCCGTACCGGCTTTCGCGATGCTCGCGTTGCGCTGGTCACGGGCGCGGCGCGGGGCGTTGGCCTGGGCATTGCCGCCTGGCTGCTGGTAGAGGGCTGGAAGGTGGTGCTCGCCGACGTGGATGCGGCTCGGGGCGCCCAAGTGGCCGAGGTACTGGGGGAGGGTGCTGCTTTCGTTGCCATGGACGTGGCTGATGAGCGGCAGGTGATTGCCGGGGTAGCCCAGGCCCTGGCGCGCTTCGGCCGGCTTGATGCCCTGGTGTGCAACGCGGCGATCACCGATGCACACGGCGGGCCGATCGAAAGCGTGCCCCTTGCGCACTGGCAGCGGGTGATCGGCGTGAACCTCACCGGCACCATGCTCATGGCCAGGCATTGCGCGCCATACCTGCGCGCACGCAACGGAGCGATTGTGAACATCTGCTCCACCCGCGCGCATCAGTCAGAGCCAGACACCGAAGCCTACGCGGCGAGCAAGGGCGGCGTGCTGGCACTCACCCACGCGCTAGCTATCAGCCTTGCTCCGGAAATCCGTGTCAATGCGATCAGCCCTGGCTGGGTCGATGCGCGCGATCCTTCCGAGCGCAGGGCCGAACCCTTGAGCGAGGCCGACCATGCGCAGCACCCCGTCGGGCGAGTAGGTACCGTGGAAGACATCGCCGCGGCTGCGGCGTGGCTGTTGTCGCCCAGTGCCGGGTTCGTTACCGGCCAGGAGTTCATCATCGACGGTGGCATGACCCGCAAGATGATTTACGTCTGACAACGGGCGGTAGGGCGGCGTAACGGCCAAATCTGCCTTTTTGAAAAAAACTTCAAGCAGGGTATTGACTTACATTCACCTCATCGCCAAAATGCGCACCACTTCGACGCAGTACACGGGTGATTAGCTCAGCTGGGAGAGCATCTGCCTTACAAGCAGAGGGTCGGCGGTTCGATCCCGTCATCACCCACCACTTCGAAGTGCTCTGATTCTAGAGCGGACGAAAGTCCACCGACGCGCAGCGGTAGTTCAGTCGGTTAGAATACCGGCCTGTCACGCCGGGGGTCGCGGGTTCGAGTCCCGTCCGCTGCGCCATTTTTCTCCAGGTATCGCTAACCCGTTGCCTGAGATCGAAGCAACCACCCCGCTTCGGTCAGCCTGTTTCACTTCGGGCGAAAGCCTGAGCGATACGCAGCGGTAGTTCAGTCGGTTAGAATACCGGCCTGTCACGCCGGGGGTCGCGGGTTCGAGTCCCGTCCGCTGCGCCATCTTCGATCCGAAACGTTGAACGGTTTCGGATCTACAGAAAAACGACCTTCGGGTCGTTTTTTTTTGCCCGCTGTTTTCTAACAGAGGTCTGTCTTCTGCGTTCCCCACGGCCGGCCGCGTCGGGCCTGTGAAATGCCCTATAACCGTGAGGGTTTTTCGGCGGCGCACTGCATTGGTTCGTCTCGTCCCTCGTTTCTCTCCCGCAAAACCACGCAAATCAATGATTTAGGTTCTGGCACAGAGGTTGCTAAATGTCTTGGGCCCATCGCAGCGCATGGGCCGACCTTCCGGTTGATCAATGTCGATCACCCGGCCGGGCAGTGGCGAGCAACGCGGCTCTCCATACAGAACTTACTGAATACCAGGCAAAGGCGCCTGGAGCTCTCACGGGCTCCAGGCGCCTTTTTCGTTTTTGCGGGGCCAAGGCCTCGAGGCGAGGTAGCGTATGAACTCGATTCTGACTCACAAGCCGCGCGAGCAACTGATCATCGTGGGTAACGGCATGGTCGGCCACCATTTGCTGGAGCAACTCGCCCAGCGCGGCGCCGTGGCGCGTTATGACGTGCATGTGTTCGGCGAAGAGCGGCAGCGTGCCTACGACCGCGTGCATTTGTCCGAATATTTCACCGGGAAGGACGCCGAAGCCTTGGCCATGAATGGCCCGGCTTTCTATCGCGACAACAGCATGCAGGCCCACCATGATGAGGCCGTGTTGGAGATTGATCGCACCAACCGGGCCATCGTCACGAACAAAGGCCGCTACCACTATGACCGGCTGGTGCTCGCCACCGGCTCTTATCCCTTTGTACCGCCCATTGCGGGTTGCGAAGGTGATGCGCGGCTGGTGTACCGCACCCTCGACGACCTTGATCGCATCCGCCTGGCGGCCCAAGGTGCTCGCCGAGGGGTGGTCGTGGGCGGCGGGTTATTGGGGCTCGAGGCCGCCAATGCTTTGAAGTCGCTCGGGCTCGAGGCGCATGTGGTGGAGTTCGCGCCGCGGCTGATGCCGGTTCAACTGGACAGCGAAGGCGGAGCAGCCTTGCGGGCCCGTATCGAAGCCCTGGGCGTGGGCGTTCACCTGGCGCGGGCGACTCAGAGCGTGGAAGCGGGTGACACATACCGCTATCGCATGAATTTCGACGGTGGGGAGCATCTGGAGACCGACCTGATCGTGTTCTCGGCGGGTATTCGCCCGCAGGATGCCCTGGGCCGGGCGTGTGGCCTGGATATCGCGCCACGGGGTGGTGTGGTGATTGACAGCGAGTGCCGCAGCAGCGACCCCGCAATCTTCGCCATCGGTGAATGTGCATCCTGGAACGGCAGTGTGTTCGGCCTGGTTGCCCCGGGTTACACCATGGCGCGTAACCTGGCTGATTTGCTGACTGATGGCGAGGCCGGTAACTTCACCGGCGCGGACATGTCGACCAAGCTCAAGCTGCTAGGCGTGGACGTAGGCTCTATCGGCGATGCCCATGGTACTACCCCGGGCGCGCGTAGTTACCGCTTCATCGACGAGGCAACCGCCAGTTACCGGCGGCTGGTGGTCGACGCCAGCGGCAGCAAAGTGCTGGGCGCTGTGCTGGTAGGCGATAACAGCTACTACGACACGCTGCTGCAATACGCCCAGAACGGTTTGCCACTGCCCGCAGACCCTGCGGTGCTCATCCTCCCTCAAGGCGAGGCCGCGCCTTTGCTGGGCCCGGACGCGCTGCCCGCCACAGCCACTATCTGTTCCTGTCACAACGTGAGCAAAGGGGCGATATGCGGCGCTATCGACAGCGGCTGTGGCGATCTTGCATCCGTAAAGTGCCAGACCAAGGCAGGCACTGGCTGCGGTGGCTGTTCGGCCCTGCTCAAGCAGGTGTTCGAGCACGAGCTCAGCGCCCGCGGCGTGACCGTGGACAAGAGCCTTTGCGAGCACTTCGCTTACACCCGCCAAGAGCTCTATGCCCTGGTACGGGTGGAAGGCATTCAAACGTTCGAGGAGCTGCATGCCCGCCACGGTCGAGGCAGCCTGGGGTGCGATACCTGCAAGCCCACGGTGGGCAATATCCTGGCCTCGTGCTGGAACCAGCCCGTGATGAACCCCTCGCTGGTACCGCTGCAGGACACCAACGACACCTTCATGGCCAACATGCAGAAGAACGGCACCTACTCGGTGGTGCCGCGCATCCCGGGTGGCGAAATTACCCCGGACAAGCTCATCGCGATTGGCGCGGTGGCGAAGAAATACGACCTGTACACCAAGATCACCGGTGGCCAGCGGATCGACCTCTTCGGCGCCCAGCTGCATGAGCTTCCGGATATCTGGAGTGAGTTGATCGAGGCAGGGTTCGAAACCGGCCATGCGTATGGCAAGTCGACTCGTACGGTGAAATCCTGTGTAGGCAGCACGTGGTGCCGCTATGGCGTGCAGGACAGCGTAGCCATGGCCCTGCTGATCGAGGACCGCTACAAGGGCCTGCGCTCGCCGCACAAGCTCAAATTCGCGGTGTCGGGCTGTACCCGCGAATGCGCCGAAGCCCAGAGCAAGGACGTGGGCGTGATCGCCACGGAGAAAGGCTGGAACCTTTACCTCTGCGGCAATGGCGGCATGCGCCCGCGCCATGCCGAGCTGTTCGCGACCGACCTGGACGACGCCACGCTCATTCGCTACATCGACCGCTTCCTGATGCTGTACATCCGCACGGCCGACAAACTCCAACGCACCTCCGTATGGCGCGAAAGCCTGGAAGGCGGGCTGGATTACCTCAAGGCCGTGGTGATCGACGACAGCCTGGGGCTGGCCGCCGAGCTGGAAGCCCAGATGCAACTGGTGGTCGATCGCTACGAATGCGAATGGGCCAACGCGCTGAAGGACCCGGAGAAACTCAAGCGTTTCCGCACCTTCGTGAACGAGAAACATGCCGACCCAGGCGTGCAATTTGTACGCGAACGCGGCCAGCGCCGGCCGGCCCGCGCTGATGAACTTCGCCTGATTCCCGTTACCGCCACTGAGGATGCATGACATGAGCGTGCCAAGCCCTGTTTACCGTACCGATACCCCGTGGGCCACCCTGTGTGGGCTCGACGACCTGGTGCCCAACTCAGGCGTCGTGGCGTGGCACGAAGGCCAGCAGATCGCACTGTTCTACCTCCCGGGCCAGGCCCCCGAGCTGTTCGCCCTCGACAACCGCGATCCGCGCTCCGGCGCCAATGTGATCGGCCGCGGCATTATCGGCAACCTCGGCGGCGAGCCGGTAGTGGCGGCGCCGCTGTACAAACAGCACTTCAGCCTGGTAGACGGCCACTGCCTCGAAGATGCTGCCCAGGCGTTAAAAACATGGCCCGTGAGGCTGGTGGAGGGCAGGGTGGAAGTCGGTGCGACGTAAGGCCGGGCGGAACAAAGCCTGGCGGTTTATCAGGCATGCCTGATAAGGCAGAACCGGTAGCCTGCATTTTTCTAATCCATTGCAGGCGTCGTCTAATGCTCGTAATCAGCGATCTCCAGAACACTGTCCTGAAAACCGTCCGGGCCAACGGCGATTATGTGCTGTTTGACATATACGGATACGTGGCCTCAAAGCACGCGGGCCATTTCAAAGGGGTGCTGCACGAAAAAGCGAACCTGTATCTGCTTGGAAATGGGTGCAGAACTTACGGGCCGACGATAAAACGGTTTTGTTCACCAGACCACCTAGCGCCGTTTGGGCCAGGTGGGCTGAACGCATATGCATACTGCCTGGGCGATCCGGTCAATTTGATGGATCCTGAAGGAACGACACCAGTGCCGCTTTTCAATGTACTGAACAAGACCTTCAAATCGCGCGCCCCGAAAAAGATCGTAGTCGTTCCGTTCAAAGGCCCGGGCACTGCGCCAGTCCAGGTTGAGGCGCTGGCCGTTGCGCCTCGCCGGTTGAGCTTCGAGACTGATGCATTGGAGGTACACAATGCCCCTGGGAATGGGGAAGTAATCCAAGCAAGGTCGCTCGACGGTCGGTTAGGGGCCAGGACGCGGCCACGTCCAAGCCTAATACCCGGGCCATTCCGGATGGAAGGGGAAAACGCTGTTCGAATTGGCCGTCTGGCGGAGCGTCGGAATGCCATAGCATTGCCCCGATTACACATACCGCGTTAGCTTCGTAAAGATAGATATAGGTGAGACGGTTACTCGGTACTTGGCCGGATAAAAATCGTAGGTTTCGTCAGCGCGTCCAGGGTCATCCATTCGTGGGCCTTGCCCACTGCCATAGCCCGCCATTGCCCGTCGGGGTAAACCTGACTCGGACTTGTGGGCCCTGGGGACAGCCAGGGAATGTTGGGCGTATGTGCTGAGCGTCGATGGCGGGTAAACTCCCGCCATGAACCTCGACAACCGCATCAAATTTCGCCACCTGCTGTGCTTCCTGGAAATCGCCCGCCATGGCAGTTTCGCTCGCGCGGCGGATGCCATGGCGATCAGCCAGCCGGCGATCTCCAAAACCTTGAAGGAGCTTGAAGACCTGCTCCAGGCGCGGCTGTTCGAGCGCAGCAAGGGCGGGGTGGCGCTGACCCCCGCGGGGGTGCGCTTCATGCGCTACGCGGGCCCTTGCGTGCAGGCGCTGCGCGACGGCGTGAGTACATTACGGGACAGCAGCCACGAGCCGCCTCATGTGCGCGTGGGTGCCCTATCTACGGTTGAAAGCCAGTTCATGGCTCAGGTGCTGAGCCTGTTGCATGAGCGCCACTCCGCGCTGGTGGTCAGCGTGGCCACCGGCCCGGGCGCCTACCTCTTGGGGCAGCTGCATGTGGGCGAACTCGACCTGGTGATCGGCCGTGTGGCCGACAACCCGCAAATTCAGGGCCTGACCTTCGAGCACCTGTACAGCGAAGCAATGACGCTTGTGGTTCGGCCGGGGCACCCCTTGCTCGGCGCCAGCCCCGTGGACGTGACCCGCATACCGGCGTTTGCGCTGGTACTGCCCCTGGCAGGCACCACCATTCGCAAGCACGCCGACAGCCTGTTCGTTCAATGTGGCATTCCACCGTCGGCGCAACGGCTTGAAACCCTGTCCCCGACCTTGAGCCGTCGTTACGTGCAGGGCAGCGATGCGATCTGGGTTGCTCCACGTGATGCCGTTCACCTGGATATCCACCAAGGTGAACTGTGTGAGCTGAGCCTGGGGGTGAGTGAGCCGGGCGGCTCGGTGGGCATCTGCGGGAACGCCGCCTTGCCGTTGTCGTTACCTGGCCAGTGGCTGTGTGATGTAGTGCGAGAGGTGGCGGCGAGGTACCGCGAAGGGGAAGCGCAACTGGAGGAATACACGCTCGCTGGCCACTCGCGCGGCGGTTAAACGATCTTTCACCTGCGCGATTGAAAATCCTTTGGTAGCTTGAACTTATCTGATTATTCCCCCTCCTATGGCATAGCCATTGGTCGGGCCCGCCTGCTAAGCTCGCGGCTTAACTCGACCGCCCTTCGTATGGCGCCCCTCACAAGGAAACAGCATGAAACAGCATCGGTTGGCGGCTGCGATCGCCCTGGTTGGCTTGGTTCTCGCCGGTTGCGATAAGCAGACCAGCAGCGTCGAGCTGAAAACCCCGGCTCAGAAAGCCTCCTACGGCATCGGCCTGAACATGGGCAAGAGCCTTGCCCAGGAAGGCATGGACGACCTCGATTCCAAGGCAGTAGCCCTGGGCATCGAAGACGCTGTCGGCAAAAAAGAGCAGAAGCTCAAGGATGACGAGCTGGTCGAGGCCTTTGCTGCGCTGCAGAAGCGCGCCGAAGAGCGCATGACCAAGATGAGCGAGGAGTCCATGGCCGCTGGCAAGAAATTCCTTGAAGAGAACGGCAAGAAGGACGGCGTGGTCACTACCGCTTCCGGCTTGCAGTACCAGGTAGTGCAGAAGGCCGATGGCCCGCAGCCCAAGCCTACCGATGTGGTCACCGTGCACTACACCGGCAAACTGATCGACGGCAAGGTGTTCGACAGCTCTGTAGAGCGCGGCAGCCCGATCGACCTGCCTGTCAGTGGCGTGATCCCGGGTTGGGTCGAAGGCCTGCAACTGATGCACGTGGGCGAAAAGGTCAAGCTCTTCATACCGAGCGACCTGGCCTACGGCGCGCAAAGCCCGAGCCCGACCATTCCCGCCAACTCGGTGCTGGTGTTCGATCTCGAACTGCTGGGCATCAAGGACCCGGCCAAGGCCCAGGCTGAAGGTGACGACGCCGAACAGGCAGCACCGGCGGACGAAGCCCCGGCTGAAGCGCCCGCCAAGGCGCAGTAAGGCCCCAGGTTGCTCCTCCCACAACGCCCCGCACTTGCCGGGGCGTTGTTGTTTTCGGCTGGTTGAAACCCGCGGACCAAGCGAACCTGGCCAATCGAAAGCGAACCCCTGAGGGTGCTGAAAGTCAGAGATGAAGGGCTTGCGCCTGGGCGTGCGGGCTGTTATGCGGGGGTTTTTGTCAGTGGATGTGAACGAAAAAACGCCGATCTGACCTTCGCCCCGTCCCGCTGGGGCTTTCAGCCCGATCCAAGGCCACTGTTCACATGGTTATCCACAAATATTGTGGATATCCTTTCCAACGAATGCCCGGGAGGCTTCATGAAGGCACCATTCGGCTTCACCCAATTTTTGCCTCTGGCCGAGCGCCTGGTCGCGCGTGGCCGGTTGCCTGCGCTGGCCATTGCTGTTGCCCGTAAAGTGCGCGGCAAGCGCCTGGGCCAGGTGAAAGAAGACGTCGCATTGTTACAGGCGCTGTGCATGGCGTACTGGCGCGGCGAATACCGCGCGATCGGCGCAAAGGCCATCCTGTCGGTGGTGGCGGGGCTGCTGTATTTCGTGAGCCCTATCGATGCGATCCCCGACTGGCTGCTGGGGGTAGGCATGCTCGACGACATTGCCGTGCTCGGCTGGGTGATGAAAGTACTGCAGGGCGAGCTGGATGCCTTTCGTGCATGGCGTGGCCAGCAACACCCCGAAACGCTGAGTGTGGTGGAGCGTGTGCCCGAGCAGAGCGTGCCACTGGAGGGCGAGTACCTGCGCCGCCCTTGAGCCGCGCGCATTGACGTATGTCGGCGAGGCGCCCTGTCGCACTTCACGGAAAGGTCTGGGCTGTTAAGATGTTTAAAGCCGGTGAAGACCATTCAAGTGACAGGGTCATCAAGGAGGGCTCCGATGACATATGTATCTCAGCGTTTTGAAAATTGCCTCGTTGTGCCTGGCGTAGCCCCAGGCGAGGGGAGCGATCGATGAGCGTGAGGATCAGTCGGCAACATTGGGACGGCCTGCTCGGTGAACTGGATGTGGCAAGACGGCAGCGTCATTTGCTCACCTATCGCGCCTTGCTCGAGCGCCTGCAACTGCCAAGCCCTGCCATGCAAACCCTTACCGCGGCACTTGAGCACCTGGCGATGCTCGATGCGCGCGCCGAGCAGCCGCTGCGCAGCTCGCTGGTGATCAGCCAAGGCGCGAGCCGCCTGCCGCGAACCGGTTTCTTCGAATGCGTGGAACGGCTTGGCCGCTTTTCCGGCCCGGTCGATGGGATAGCCGCGGCTTCGTGGCACGCTTCGGAGGTGGTACGGGTGTTCGAGTACAGTTATCCGGGTAAGTCGATGAGCTGAAGGCGTCGTTTTCGCAAGCTTGCGCCGCCTATTGTAGGAGCAAGCGAAGCCGCAGGCGGAGCTCGCGAATAAGGGCTTAACAAAACAGCGGTAATCCGCTTTTCACAGCGTTAAAGCGCCTACAGCGGGATGGCCGCAAGCACAGGAGCCCTGACGAACACTGCCGACCCCACAATCTCCTTGGCGCTGTGTTTGGCCTCCGAAGCCTGCGCGGCCAGGTCTTCGGCATTCAGCCCCGCGCAGTCTCCTGCATTCAGGTGCACCACGCCAATGGACAGTGACAGCAGCGCGAACGCCTGCCGTACGCCCTGGCGGTTATGCGAAACAAAGCACCCGGCCTCCAGGTGCTCGCTGCGGTAGAAGCGTCGGCACTGCTGGGTGAAGTCTTCGATCAGGCGGTCCAGCCGGGGTCGCCAGTCGCCCGAGCCGATCACTAGCATGAAGTCGTCCCCGCCGATGTGGCCAAGAAAGTCGCGGCTGGGATCAACCCGTTCGCTCAGGCAGTGGGCGAGGCACAGCAGCACCTCATCGCCACGGCTGTAGCCGTAGAGGTCGTTGAAGGGCTTGAAGCTGTCGATATCGATGTAGCACACCGCTACTTCCCGGCCTTGGGCGAGCACCCGCTCCAGGCACTGGCGAATGGGTACATTGCCTGGCAGCAGGGTGAGCGGGTTGGCATAGCGCGCCTGTTCGATCTTCAACTCAGTAATCAATTTCAATACGTCGATCACCCTGCCAAGCCCTTGATAGGCGCCACCCTCGGTGATGATGAAGTCTTCTTCGATGCGTTGGCGCGCCCGGCTGGTGAGCAGCCGGCTCACCTGCTGCAGCGACTGGCCCAGCTCCACGGCAAGAAAATCCGCGCTCATCAAGCGGCTGATCGGCTTGCGTGCGAACAGGTCGGTGGCAAAGGGTTTGAGCAACGCATCGGAAAGCGAGTGGCGATGAACGATCCCGCATGGGCGGCGCTCCGTATCCAACACGGCCATCGAGTTCAGGTTAGCCTGCAGGCGGAACGCCTCCAGCACGCGGGCAATCGGCGTGTCATGGGCCACCGCCGGCTGCTCCAGCAGCAGGTTGCGCAGGTCCCGTGCTTCCTCGGCCAAGGCCGGTGCGGCCTCCACGCGCGGCAGCATGTCGGTTGCCTCCCTTGGTGGCCGTTCATGCGGCCGGGCAAGCAGATAGCCTTGCACCAGGTCCACGCCCATTTCGGTCAACACCGCCAGTTCTTCTACTTGTTCGATGCCTTCGGCGATCACTTGCGCCCGGGAGCGACGGGCGATTTGCAGGATAGAGCCCACGAATTCCCGCTTGAGCGCATCCTGGTGAATACCCTCGATAAAGTGGCGGTCGATCTTGACGTAATCGGGGCGCAGCTCGGACCACAGCCGCAGGCTCGAATACCCGGCGCCGAGGTCGTCCAGCGCGATGGTAAAGCCCATGCTGCGATAATGGTGCAATGCTCTAGACAACAGTTGGAAGTCGTCTGTCGGAGTCTGCTCGGTGAGTTCGATCACCACCTGGCTCGGCGACAGCCCGCAGCGTTGCAGCAGCTGCAACGTAAGCCCGGACGGGTGTATGGGTTCCAGCAGGGACTCGGGGGACACGTTGAGGAACAGCTTGCCCTGCAACCGCTGTGCGCTGAAGCATTTGCAGGCGGTTTGCCGACACAACACTTCGAGCTCGCTGAGGTGCCCGGTTTGCCGGGCCACGGCGAAGAGGTTGAGCGGGGAGTGAAGCGGGCTGTTGGACGGGCCCCGCGTGAGTGCCTCATAGCCCAGTACCCGGCGTTCGGCCAGGGAAACGATCGGCTGGAACAGGGTATGGACATTGCCCTGGGCCAGGATGGCACTCAGGGCGCCGAGCTGTTCGGTGATGGTCATGCGTGTCCCGCTGCCGAGAATGAAAAAGGCCGGGCATCGCTGCCCGGCCTCGTATTTCACGACAGTTGCGTGACAGGATGATGACTAAAACGCCATCAGCCCGCCGCGCTATCACCTTTCACATCAGTGCTTGGCCACCTGGGTATTCAGCCGCAGGTAGTCGATCAGGATGCGGCCGGTTTCACTCAGGTAGGCATCGTCCTCGGGCTTGCTGTCGTCGGGCGCGCCTGCCAGCGGGTCTTCGTCCTCTTTCTTCAGTTCCTTGAGCGGCTCCTGCCCCTTGGCCTTGCGGCGGGCATTTTCCAGCGCAAGCTGTTGGGCTTCGATGCTGGTGTGCTCGGCGCGGCGCTGGGCTTCGTTGAGGCTCACTGTTTTTTCGTCAGCGAGCTTCTGGCTGAGCGCCAGGCGGTCGCGGATATAAGCGAATTCCGCGTCGCCCTCGGTCCGCTTGTCATGCAAGGTCTTGAGCTGCGCCAGGAACGGCTTGAAGGGGTCGGTTTCCGGTTTGACGGCAGGCCGGATGGTGTCCCACGGCATGGCTTCGGGCAGCGCGCTCTCGCCGATTTCCTTGGTGTCGATGATCGACGGGTAAGCGATGTCCGGCAGTACGCCCTGGTGCTGCGTGCTCTGACCCGACACTCGGTAGAACTTCGCCAAGGTGAGTTTAAGCTCGCCATGGTTGAGGGGCTGGATCGTTTGCACGGTGCCCTTGCCGAAGGTCTGGCCACCGATGATCAGCGCTCGGTGGTAGTCCTGCATCGCGCCAGCGAAGATTTCAGACGCCGAAGCGGAGAGGCGGTTGACCAGCAACGCCAACGGCCCCTTGTAGAAGGCGCCAGGGTTTTCGTCCTCGAGCACGTCGACCTTGCCGTCGCTGTTGCGCACCAGCACCGTCGGGCCTTTCTCGATGAACAGGCTGGTGAGCTCGGTCGCTTCCTGAAGAGAACCGCCGCCGTTGTTGCGCAGGTCGATGACCACGCCGTCGACTTTTTCTTTCTGCAGCTCGCTGAGCAGCTTCTTCACGTCCCGGGTGGTGGACTTGTAGTCCGGATCCCCGGCGCGGAAGGCTTTGAAGTCCAGGTAGAACGCCGGGATTTCGATCACGCCCAGCTTGTAGTCGTGGCCGTTCTGGTTCAAGTGCAGCACGGATTTTTTCGCCGCCTGCTCTTCGAGCTTCACCGCTTCACGGGTGATGGACACGATCTTGCTGGTCTGGTCGTTTGGCGCGTTGGTATGCGGGATCACTTCCAGGCGCACCACCGAACCCTTGGGCCCGCGGATCAGCTTGACCACTTCATCCAGGCGCCAGCCGACCACGTCGACCATTTCCTTGTCGCCCTGGGCTACCCCGATGATCTTGTCCGAAGGCGCGACCTGCTTGGTCTTGTCCGCCGGCCCGGCCGGTACCAGCCGCACGATCTTCACCTGATCGTTGTCGCTCTGCAGCACGGCCCCGATGCCTTCCAGGGAAAGGCTCATGTTGATATCGAAGTTTTCCGCGTTGTCAGGCGACAGGTAGTTGGTGTGCGGATCGTAGGACTGGGCGAAGGTATTGATGTATGCCTGGAAGATATCTTCGGCGCGGGTTTGATCGAGCCGTGCCAGCTGGTTCTTGTAGCGCTTGGTCAGGGTTTCCTGGATCTGCTTGGAATCCTTGCCCGCCAACTTCATGCGCAGTACTTCGTCCATCACCCGCTTGCGCCACAGGCCATCCAGGTCGGCGGTGGTTGCCAGCCATGGGGAATCCTTGCGGTCCACCTCGAGCGTTTCGTTGGTGCTGAAGTCCATCTTGTCCACGCCATCGTCCAGCAGGTCGAGGGCGTAGTCGAGGCGGGCCTTCACGCGATCCAGATAACGCTTGTAGATGGTAAAGCCAGGATCGAGGTTTCCGTTTTTCAGGAAATCATCGAACTGGGTTTTCCACTTGTCGAACTCTGCGATATCACTGGCCAGGAAATAACTGCGGGACGGATCCAGCAGTTTGATATAGCTGTCATAGATGATGACCGAGCGCGCATCGTTCAGCGGCGGTTTGCTGTAGTGATGGCGTTTTAACAACTCGACGACGTTGAGGCTGGCGATCACCTCGTCGCGGTCGGGCTGAAGGCTGTTCCAGCTATTGGCCGCAAAGCCTGGGGCTGACAGCAGGCTGAGGCTGATGCCTAACGCCAGGGCGGTACCGGGGAATAGTTGCTTCATGCTCATTCGACGAGGGGACAGTTGATAACGCATATTAGGCCGTCTTTGAATGGACCGGTTCCAGCTCCGCTACATTAAATCCTGTTCATGCAGCGGCGCGGCACTTGAGTCACATAATGCAAAAAACCCCGCGTCATCGCGCGGGGCTCAGTTCAAGTCAACTATGGAGGCAGCGTGAAGGCATTGCAAGGCGTTGAAGGGCATGTGGAATGGGCCGAGTACCCGGCACCCCCATGCGATGTGGGGCAGGTGCGCATTCGCGTGGCCGCCGCTGGGCTCAATCGGGCCGACCTGTTGCAACGCGCGGGGCATTATCCGCCGCCGCCAGGGGCCAGTGAAATCCTCGGGCTGGAATGTGCCGGGGTGATCAGCGAAGTGGGTGCCGGGGTCGCTGCGTTCAACGTGGGCGACCGTGTATGCACCTTGCTCGCCGGCGGTGGCATGGCCGAAGAAGTGGTGGTCGACGCCCGCCATGTGCTGCCCGTGCCAGAGGGGCTGAGCCTGATCGAGGCCGCAGGCATTCTGGAAGTGTACGGCACGGTATGGTTGAACCTGTTCCAGCTGGCGCGCCTGCAGCCTGGCGAGAAGGTGCTGCTGCACGCGGGGGCCAGTGGCATAGGCTCGGCGGCGATTCAGCTGTGCAAGGCCTTCGGCAACCCTACCTGGGTGACGGTGGGCTCGGCGGAACGGCTGGAGTACTGCCAGGCGCTGGGCGCACAAGGCGGCGTGCTGCGCGGTGAGGGCCTGTCGGCACTCAAGGACTTGGGCCCGTTCGACGTGATTCTGGACCCGGTAGGGGGCAATTACGCCGAGCTCAACCTGCAAGTGGCTGCCCAGGACGGCCGGTGGGTGTTGATCGGGGTGATGGGCGGCCGTGAGGCCAAGCTGGACATGGGGCTGATGCTGGGTAAGCGCGTGCAGCTGATTGGCTCAACGCTGCGCAGCCGCGACGATACCTTCAAGGCGGAGCTGCTGAGGGAATTGGGGCAAGAGGTGTTGCCGCTGTTCACTGAAAAGCGGCTCAACCCACAGATCGCCAGGACCTTCCCCATCGGCGAGGCCGAGGAAGCCTTCGCCGAACTGGCCACCAACCAGATCACCGGGAAGGTGGTGCTGGTGGTGGATCCGACGCTGGTTTAACTACCGGTTCCCGGGCTTCGCCGAATGGCTTGCCGAATGGCTAGGCCCGGGAATCACGGATTAGCGCATATCCGGCAAATGCGCTTCGCTTTTCACGTCGGTCTTGGCGATGGCTTCGGCCGGCAGCACGATCTTGGACTTCGGCAGCAGCATGCCCATGTTCGCCAGTACGCGGTACATCGAGTATTCCTCGGTGTAGCGCACTTCGGTGTAACGACGGTTGGCGTTGTACAGCTCGTTTTCGCTGTCCAGCAGGTCGAGCAGGGTGCGTTGGCCCAGGCCGAACTGGTTCTGGTAGGCAGCCCTTACCCGCGTGGTGGTTTCGGCGTACTCACGTGCGCTGGGTGCCTGCTGGCGCGCGTTGAGCATGGCGTTCCAAGCCAGGGACATGTTTTCGTTCAGGCTGCGCAGGGCATTGTTGCGGATATCCATCGCCTGGTTGATGCGATGCGCGTCGCCTTGCAGGCGGGCCTTGTCGCTACCACCACGGAAGAGGTTGTAGCTGACCGCTACACCCGCACGCCAGTCGTTGGCATGGCCTTCCTCGCCAGAGATGTTGTCGTTGGCGCCCACGGCCACTTCCGCGTCTACCCGTGGGTAAAACTGCGACTTGGCGCCTTCATATTGCTGTTCCGCTGCCTGTACATCCGCCTGGGCAGACTTCAGGTACGGGTTATTGTCGATCATGGCCTGGCGGGCGTCGGTGACTTCGGGAGGCAACTCGCCACGAATGGTAGGCGGTGCTTCGAGCTCATCCGGCATGCGGCCCGTGGCGCTGTAGAAATTGGCTTCGGCGTCGGCCAGGTCAACCATGGCGGTCTGGTAGTTGTTCTCGGCCAGCGCGCGGCGGGCACGGGACTGATCGCTGTCGGCGGTGCTGCCGATACCGCGCTCGGTGCGCAGGCCGATCTGGTCATTGACCCTCAGGTGCGCTTGCAGGTTGTTCTTGGCCAGGTCCACCAGCTCTCGGCGCTTGAGCACCTCCAGGTACACCTCAACCGCGCGCAGGGCGAGGTCTTGTGCCACGCCTTGCACATAAAAGGCACGAGAGGTGGAAACCGCTTCGGTTCGTGACACTTCACGTGTCGCGCTCGACCCGTCGAACAGCATCTGGCGCAGACGCAGCTCGGACGTTGTATACGTCAGCAGCTCTTTATGGTGGTCACCCCGGGCCCGGGTAGTCGGCGTGTCGGATTTCTCCCGACCATAGCCGCCCACGAAGTCCACGCTCGGCAGGTAGGCACCGCGGGCGACTTTTACGTCTTCGTCTGCGGCAAGCCGGCTGTTGATATTCGACTGCAGCTCCGGGTGTGTATCCACGGTGCTCTGAATAGCCTCCTGGAGCGACATGGCATGGGCCTGCATGGCCCCGATCGCCAACAGCACGGCGCTGCAGAGGGGGGTTAAGATGCGCATCGGTGTACTACTCCCAGTCCCTGTAATAATGGCAGTCGCCAAATTATTGGCGATTATTCTTATTGATCCATGCGCGGATCGTAACATTACTGACGCTGTGAAAATTCTGTGATGTTAATATCATTTCTTCATAAGCCTTATTCCTAAAAAAACTTATGCAGGCGATGCGCTTTCGGTTCATCGTACAGTCGCCCGATTCGCTGAAAGGACCGCGTGCGGGGGCTTTCAGACGATTTTTGAGGATTCGGTATTTAGTGTGTCAAGGGATCAGTGGGTCGTACTCCAGAAGGATTTTGGGCAGTTGTGAGGGCGACGTTTTTTTGTCGCCGTAGTCCGCAGAGCACTTTTTGCTCTCATGTTCGATACGAAGCTGCTATGAGCCGCAACCCGTTGAATTAGTTCGGCTTATGCGTGAATTTCATCAGCTTCGACGCGTCAGTGGCTGTCAAGATGCCAGCCCTCTCGTGAACTCCGGGGAACATCCCCTGTCTCCTTTGCGCAACGGCCTGGTGCCGAAAGGCAATGGAGGAGTAGGCAATGGCAACCTTGATCGGTGTCGTCAGTAAAGTAGTAGGGCAGGTATTCGCAGTCGCCGGTGATGGCACTCGTCGTCTCCTCGTTGAGGGAGATCGTGTTTACGCTGGCGAACAGCTGGACACCGGTGTGGGGGGTGCCATTTCGGTTCACCTGCAGAGCGGGCAGGACCTCGCGCTCGGGCGCGGGAGCAGCCTGGCGCTCAATGAAGGGTTGCTGCACCACCAGGCACCGGACATCCAGACCACAGGTGAGCGCGTTGCCGACACCGCGCTGGACGATGTCAACGCCCTGCAGCAGGCCATCGCCGCCGGGGTGGACCCTACCCAGGTTTCCGAACCCACGGCCGCGGGCCCTACCGCGACCGGCCCTACCGGCGTGCCCGGTGGCGGCGGGGGGCATTCTTTCGTATTGCTGACTGAAGTCGGCGGTTCGGTTGCGCCCACCGTCGGCTTCGATACCGCAGGCTTGCCGGCCGCGCCGGAATTCCCGGACCCCACGCTCCCGCCTTTGGTAACGCTGGCAGCCGCCACGCCGGACAACCCGGTGGTGCTCACAGGCCTGGACGTGACCGGCGGCGAAATCACCGTCAACGAAGCTAACCTGGCGAACGGTTCCAGCCCGGACGCGGGCGCGCTCACGCAGGCCGGTAGCTTTACGGTCACTGCGGCAGATGGCCTTTCCAGCCTGGTGATCGGCACCCTTGAGGTGATCCGTGCCGGGCAGGTTGTGGGAATAGGGCAGTCCTATACCACGGCCGACGGCAACCTGCTTACCGTAACCGGCTTCGACCCGGCCACCGGCGTGCTGTCCTACACCTACACGCTGACCGGTAATGCCGACCATCCCGCCGGGAATGGCGCCAATACCCTCGGTGAAAGCATCCCGGTCACTGCCGTGGACAACGACGGTTCCACCGCCAGCGGCAGCCTGGACGTGACCATTCAGGACGACGTGCCTACCGCTGTAGCCGATACCCAGGCTGCAAGCGATGACCTGACCGTGGTGACCGGCAACGTGCTCAGCAACGATGTGCTGGGCGCCGACGGCATCGCGTCCCCGGTGACGACCCCTGGCACCTACACCGGCACCTACGGCACCCTGGTGCTCGGCGCTGACGGTTCCTACACCTACACCCTGGATACCACCAGCCAGGCTTACCGCGACCTGCTGTCCGGCAATGCCACCGTAGGCAACGGCACGGAAACCTTCAGCTACTCGATCATCGACAGCGACGGCGATGCCGCCACCGCCACGCTGACCGTGAACGTTACCAACCCGGACGACCCGGTCACCTTTATCAGCCTGGGTGTGGACGGCGGCGAGCAGCGGGTGTTCGAAGCCAACCTCAGCACCGGTACCGACCCTGACGCAGCGGCGCTGACCCGCGTTGGCAGCTTTACCCTGGATGCGAAAGACGGCCTGGCCACGCTGACCATCGACGGCGTGGACGTGATCGGCGGCAGCGCCACCGGCCTGCCAGTGACCATCACCGGCCAATTGGGCAATGCCCTGACCATCACCGGCTACGATGCCACCACGGGCGTGGTTACCTACAGCTACACCCTGTCCGAAGCCCAGCAGCACAACGTGGGCCAGAGCGAGCTATCGGAAGACTTCCACCTGATCGCCACCGACAGCGACGGCGACACCGGCAACGCCTGGCTGAACGTGCGCATCGAAGACGACAACCCTATTGCGGTCTCTGACACTACCGCCGTGAGCGACACCACCACGGTGGTCAGCGGCAACGTACTGGCCAACGATTCCCTGGGTGCTGACGCGATCCCGTCGCCAGTGACCAACCCCGGCACCTACGAGGGCACCTACGGTACCCTGGTGCTCGGCGCTGACGGTTCCTATACCTACACCCTGGACACCACTAGCCAGGCCTACCGCGACCTGCTGGCCGGCAACGCCACCGTGGGCAACGGTACCGAAACCTTCAGCTACTCGATCATCGACAGCGACGGCGATGCCGCCACTGCCACGCTGACCGTGAATGTCACCAACCCGGACGACCCGGTCACCTTCATCAGCCTGGGCGTGAATGGCGGCGAGCAGCGGGTATTCGAGGCCAACCTTCCAGGCGGTACCGACCCCAACGCTGCAGAACTCACCCGTGTGGGCACCTTCACAATCGATGCGAAGGATGGCCTGGCCACCCTGACTATCGATGGCGTGGACGTGATCGGCGGCAGCGCGACCGGCCTGCCGGTGACCGTAACCGGCCAGTTGGGTAACGCGCTGACCATTACCGGGTACAACGAAACCACGGGCGTTGTGAGCTACAGCTACACCTTGTCTGAAGCCCAGCAACACAATGTGGGCCAGAGCGAGCTGTCGGAAGACTTCCGCCTGGTGGCCACTGACAGCGATGGCGACAGCAGCCTTGCCTGGCTGAACGTGCGTATCGAAGACGACGTGCCCACGGCCGCGCCCATCACCGATAGCGTGTCCTCCACGGCGGTGAATACCAACCTGCTGATCGTGCTGGACGTTTCCAACAGCATGGGCAACGATTCCAAAGTCAATGGCCTGAGCCGGCTGGACCTTGCCAAGCAGTCCATCAACGAGCTGCTGGCCCGTTACGATGACATGGGCGATGTGCGGGTGCAGGTGGTGACCTTCAACAACCACGAAAACGTGCTGAGCAGCCAGTGGATGACGGTGGCCGAGGCGCGCGCGGCCATCAACAGCGACTCGGTGACCAATGGCGGCGGCACCAACTACGACTATGCGCTGGATGGCGCGCAGGCGGCATGGGCCACGGCTGGCAAGCTGACCGACGCGCAGAACGTGTCTTACTTCCTTTCCGACGGCAACCCTACGCTGTCTGATGAGCGTCCCAAGACCGGCAATGGCCAGTCTGGCAACAAGACAGACGTCGCGCTGGGCGACGGCATCGACAGTGCCGAACAGACGGCCTGGCAGACCTTCCTCGACGCTAACAATATCCAGTCCTATGCCATCGGCATGGGGCCGAGCGCCAAGGCGGTGTACCTGGACCCGATCGCCTACAACGGCACTACCGGGACCGATACGGCCTCTGTGGTCGTGACCGACCTGTCGCAATTGCCCAGCGTACTCAACGGTACCGTGGGCAGTGGGTCGGTCAGCGGCAGCCTTACCAGCGCGGCCCAGTTCGGCGTGGATGGCGGCCACCTGCAAAGCATCAGCGTGGACGGCGTGACCTACACCTATGACGGCAAGGGCGCGGTAACCGCCGACGGCACCGCCGGTAGCTGGAGTTTCGACAGCACCAGTAACCTGCTGAGCGTGACCACCAGCCACGGCGGCATCCTGGCCATCAATGTGGGCACAGGGCAGTACGGCTACATCACCGCGGCAGGCAGCAATGCCAGCAGCCAGGAGAACATCGGCTACACCATCGTGGACAACGACGGTGATACGGCGGGCTCAACCCTGACCATCAACGTCAACCCTGCCGCCACGGCCACCAGCAGCAACGCGATTCTCGTCAGCAATGACTGGGCGGCAGCTGGCGCTGATTTTTCCGCCACCAGCCCTGTCAGCCTGGCCGTCGCGGGGCGTGCACTGGCGGTGGAACGCTCTCAGTTCTACGCCAACTCCCTGGCACTGACCGCCGCGCTGCTGATCACGGGCACCCTGGCTCATGCGGGTACCGCCGATGCCAGCGACACGGTGAGTGTGCACTTGCGCCAGGGCGAGACCCTCACCGTCGATTCCGCCGCCGTCAGCAGCGGCGCGGCAACACTCAGCTACGCGCTGGATGATGGCAGCTATGCCGCCGTGGTCGGGAACAGCCTTACCGCTACCGCGGACGGGACCTACCACCTGAAAGTGACCAATGCGGACGCCGCGGCGACTACCGAAACCTATCAGCTGGCACTGAGTGTGGATTACAGCCACGCGCAAACCACGCCTGTGGCCACTGCCACCACCTCCGCTATCGACGATGCTCATGCGAGCCACGCCAGCGCATTGGTGGTGGCGGACCATCAGGGTGAGCACACCGTGACGGGCACCAGCGGTGACGACACCCTGACGGCCACCGATGACGGTTCCGTGCTTCAGGGCGGAGCTGGTAACGATGTGCTGGTGGCAGGGCAGGGCGCCGACGAATTGCATGGCGGCACGGGCAACGACCTGCTGCTGGCAGGCGTTCACACCGTGGTACTGGACGGCGGCGACGGGTTCGACACTGTCAGCTATGCAGCTGCAACCAGTGCCGTAACCGTGGACCTGAGAGAGGGCGGCACTACCGGCGGCTGGGCTGCAGGCGAAACCCTTACCGGTATCGAACACCTGATCGGCTCGGATTACGACGACATCTTCCATGCGGGCGACAACGGCCTGGTGATGAACGGAGGCGCCGGCAACGACCAGCTCTATGGCGGCAATGGCGCGGATACGCTGATCGGCGGTGCCGGGAACGACACCCTCACCGGTGGCGCGGGCGCTGATAGCTTCGTATGGCAGGCAGGTGATACCGGGACTGATACCGTGGCCGACTTCAAACTGGGCACCGACACCCTCGACCTCGGCTCCCTGTTGGGCGACCTGGGCAAAGGCGACCTTGAAGGCCTGTTGAGCTTCAAGGTCACTGGCAGCGGGAGCAACCTGGTCAGCACCATCGACATCAGCAGCACCGCTGGTGGCGCCGCGGTGCAGAGCATCGACCTGCAACACGTGAACCTGGCCCAGGCCTACAACGTGAGCACCGATGCCAACGGGCTGGTGGTAGGGTTGCAAAACAATTCGGCCATCATCAACGGCCTGCTGGGCGATCACTCGCTGAAGGTCGATAGCACGGTGTAAGGCTCGTCGCGGCCAAGGCCAGCTGCTACGAGGTGTATCCCGTAGCAGCTGGCCTTGGCCGCGATCGGCGGGTATATCCCGTAGCAGCTGGCCTTGGCCGCGACCGGCCTATCAGGGCCGCTGTTTCGGAACTGCCGCGGTCGCCGGCAAGGTCATCTTACGGGCGCAGCGCTGAAAGCCCTGGGTCAGTGAGTACGCGGCTTGAGCAGCGCCGGCTTTTCGTCTGGCGCATGCATCATCAGGTACAGGCCGGTAAGGATTTCCGGGATCTGTACCACCATTTCATCCTGAAGGTCGGGGCTGCTGGCGATATCGGAGAACTCGGACTGCTCGTCGAACAGGCCCGACCCCACCATGATCGGCAGCAGCAGCTCGCTGACTTCGTCTTCCGCGGTTTCGAACCAGGCCTCTTCGCGCAGGAACACCCCTTCCATGAAGCCGATGCACCAGCCGCGCAACTCGGAGTCGTCGGGCTCTTCGCCCAGGTCCAGGTCGCACGGCAGCTCGAATTCCTCATCGCTGGCGAGCTGACGAGCAATATGCGCCTTGAGCTGCACCAGCGTGCCTTCGATCATTTCGCGCTCGGCATCGTCGGCATAGTGCGGCTCTTCGGCGAAGAGCGCGTCGATCCACTCGCGCTCGGGCACTTGCTCAGTGGTAATGGACAGCGCGGTCAAGTAGCCATGCGCCGCTACGTAATCCAGCGCTTCTTCATGGAGCTCATCGGCGTCCAGGAAGACTTGCAGGCGGGTAAGTTGCTCGGCGAATGACATGAATGACTACCTTGGGGGAAAAGGACAATGCTGAATTCTAGGCCCTGAACCGGGGTAAGCGCCACCGCAAGGCAGGTAAAAGCGCTGTGGCTCGGTGGTTTGGTATACTGCTCGCCATTTTTTCGACCCGCGGGCGGTTTTCGCGGTTTCCTGGAGTCATGCATGCTCGAACAGGCACAACGTGTCCTAAAGGACGTCTTCGGCTACGACAGCTTCCGCGGTCGCCAAGGGGCGATCATCGAGCGTGTGGCGCGAGGCGGCGATGCCCTGGTGTTGATGCCCACCGGCGGCGGCAAATCGCTGTGCTACCAGGTGCCTGCATTGCTGCGCGAAGGCCTCACCATCGTGGTGTCGCCCCTTATTGCCCTGATGGAAGATCAGGTTGCCACGCTCGATGAGCTGGGCGTACCCGCCGCGGCGCTCAATTCCACCCTCGATGCCGAACAGCAGCGCGAGCTGGCGGTTCGCCTGCGTCAGGGGGAAATCAAATTGCTGTACCTGGCCCCCGAGCGGCTGGTGCAGCCGCGCATGCTCAGCTTCCTGCAGCAACTGAATGTGGCGCTGTTTGCCATCGACGAAGCGCATTGCGTCTCGCAGTGGGGCCACGACTTCCGTCCCGAATACCTGCAACTGGGTCAGTTGGCCGAGTTGTTCCCCGATGTGCCACGGATCGCGCTGACCGCCACGGCGGATAAACGCACGCGAGAGGAAATCGTCAACCGCCTGGCCCTGCATGACGCCGAGCGCTTTCTGTCGAGTTTCGACCGCCCCAACATCTTCTACCGCATCGTGCCCAAGGAGCAGCCGCGCAAGCAGTTGCTGGCATTCCTTGGCGAGCATAAAGGCGATGCCGGTATCGTGTATTGCCTGTCGCGCAAGAAGGTGGACGAGGTCGCCGCCCAACTGGTGGAGCAGGGCTTCCCGGCATTGCCCTACCACGCCGGCCTGCCTGCCGAGCTGCGCGCGTTCAACCAGAAGCGCTTCCTCAACGAGGAAGGCCTGATCATGGTGGCTACCATTGCCTTCGGCATGGGCATCGACAAGCCTAACGTACGCTATGTGGCCCACCTGGACCTGCCCAAATCCCTCGAGGCGTATTACCAGGAAACCGGCCGCGGAGGCCGCGATGGCTTGCCGGCCGATGCGTGGATGGCATACGGCCTGCAAGACGTGCTGATGCTCAAGCAGATGATGCAGAACTCCGAGGGCGACGAGCGCCACAAGCGGGTGGAGCAACATAAGCTCGACGCCATGCTGGCGCTGTGCGAGGAAACCCGCTGTCGGCGTCAGGCGCTGCTGGCCTATTTCGATGAAGACCTGCCCCAGCCTTGCGGGCATTGCGACAACTGCGTGGACGGTGTGCAAACCTGGGATGCAACCGAGCCTGCGCGCCAGGCGCTGTCGGCCATCTACCGTACCGGCCAGCGCTACGGCGTGGGCCACCTGGTGGACGTTCTGCTGGGGCGTGACAACGAGAAGGTACGTGCCTCTGGCCATGAGCGCCTCGCCGTGTTCGGGGTGGGTAAAGGCAGGGCAGAAGGCGACTGGCGGTCGCTGTATCGCCAGCTGGTCGCCCGTGGGCTCGCTGACATTGACCTCGAAGGCTATGGCGGGCTGCGCCTGACCGATGCCTGCCGACCCCTGCTGCGCGGCGAAGTGACCCTTGAACTGCGCCGGGACCTCAAACCCCAGGTGACTGCGCGCAGCAGCGGCGGCAGCCCGGCCAGCCAATTGGTGCGCGGGGAAGAGCGCGAACAGTGGGAAGCGCTGCGGGCGCTGCGTCGCCGGCTGGCCGAAGAACATGGTGTGCCGCCGTATGTGATCTTCCCGGATTCGACCTTGCTGGAAATGCTGCGCAGCCAACCCACTACCCTGGCGGAAATGGGTCGGGTAAGCGGCGTAGGCGCACGCAAGCTGGAGCGCTATGGCGATGCTTTCCTCGAGGTGCTTGGCGGTACCCAGAGCAGCGCGGCGGCCCCTGCCCCTGTGGTGGACCTTCGCCATGAACTGGTAAGCCTGGCCCGCGCTGGCATGACCCCCACGCAGATCGCCGGGCAACTCAAGTGCTCCGAGAAAAATGTGTATACCTTGCTGGCCGAGGCGATTGGCGCCCAGCAACTGTCATTGGAGCAGGCGTTGGACCTTCCCTTCGAGCTGCTCAGCGAAATCCAGGACAGCTTCCTGGATGGTGAGGGGGAGCTGCCGCCGGTAAGCGAAATCGCTCCGCTGTTCCAGGGGCGAGTGCCCGAAGGGGTGCTGTACTGCGTACGCGCCGCACTGCAGTCGGAGTTCGAGCTTTAAAAGGAATGGTCTGGAAGCATTACAAGCACTTGCCAAGCACCAGCGCTCCTGCTTAGCTCCCTAATAATTGTATTCGTGACTTGAGTTGACCTATGCCCCTGACTGACCAACACCGCTTCGGCATGCAACTGGCCCAGTTGTCCCGAGGGTGGCGCGGCGAACTCGATCGCCGCCTGGCAGGCCTCGGTCTGTCCCAGGCCCGCTGGCTGGTGCTGTTGCACCTGGCCCGTTTCGAAGTTGCCCCCACACAGCGTGAACTGGCCGCCAGCGTGGGCGTTGAAGGCCCGACCCTGGCCCGGTTGCTCGACAGCCTGGAGGCTCAGGGCCTGGTGCGGCGCCACGCAGTGGTGGAAGACCGCCGCGCGAAGCAGATCAGCTTGAGCGAATCGGCCCTGCCGCTGATCAAACAGATTGAAACCATTGCCAACGAACTGCGCCTGGAGCTGTTCAGCGGCATCAGTGAGCAGGATCTGGCCACAGCCATGGCGGTTCACGCCAAGGTACTGGCCAACCTGGAGAAGCGGGCCTGAACCGGTAGGCCGTCGCGGGGCTTTGAGTTTCCCCGGGCGCAGGCTATAAGGAAGGCTGTGGAAGTCGTTCCCAAGGGATGCTCATGCGCAAGCGTTTTACCCGTAATGTCCGGTTCGCGCCTCGATCGGCCACTCGCCTGGCGCTCTATTCGATACTGGGCGGCTGTGCCCTTGCATGGTCCGGCCTTGCCTGCGCGCTGGGGCTGGGCGACATTACCCTGCATTCGGCACTGAACCAGCCGCTGAACGCCGATATCACCTTGGCTGACAGCGCCGGCCTTGACGAAAGTGATATCACCGTCAGCCTCGGTACGCCGGAGGAATTCGCCAGGGCGGGCGTGGACCGCTCGTTCTTTCTCACCGACCTGCGCTTCACGCCGGTGTTCAAAAATGGCCGCAAGGTTATCCATGTCACTTCCAGCAAGGTAGTGTTGGAGCCCTACCTGAGCTTTATCGTCCAGGTCACCCAGCCCAGCGGGCAGCTTCTGCGCACCTACACCCTATTGCTCGATCCGCCGGGCACCGTGGCGTTGCCACCGCCACTGATCGCCACCAACGCGCGGCCAGAACCTGTGTCGTCGGTGGCGCCCATGCCTACCCAGGCCGAAGCGCCGGTACCGCCGCCTGCTGCGCCGCGCAAGCGAAGCAACGAAGGTAGCAGCCCGGCCAAGGAAACCTCGGCCGGCGAACAACTGACCGCCACGGCGGCCCAGAACAAACAGCTGCAGCAGTCCGTGGACGACCTCGAGTCCCGCTTGCAGGGCCTGGAGGAGGAACGCAGTACCAAGGATCAGCAGCTTGCCGAGCTGCAATCCCGCCTGGCCGAAGCGCAGGCGATCGCCGCGGCGCGAGCGGCTGTTGCGCCGCCTGTGGCAGCACCTTCCACTTCGACGGCGCCCACTACGAACACAGCAGGCGCGCCTGCCGAGGCTGGCGCTTCGGTTGCTCCTGCAGCACCCGCGCCAGCTTCCACAGCGCCCGCTGCGCCCGTAGCTGCAACGGCCACACCCCCGGCTGCCGCTCCTGCAGCGGCACCTGCGGCCGCGAATCCGCCCGCCCCCGTGGCCCCGCTGGTGGTAGCCCCGGAAACGGACGATCTCACCTGGCTGTTGCAACTGGGCGCGTTGCTGGCGCTGGTGCTGCTTATCGCCGCCTGGCTGTTGCAGCGTCGCCGCCAGCGCACCGCTGCGCCGGAGGCGCCAGTATTGCCCGCTACAGTTGCTGCCGGCCAAGGCGACGCCACTGACGTCCAGAACGCACTGGCGACCGCGGTACCGGTGGCGGCGCGGCGCGAGCACGCGCCCGCGACCGACGCGCTGGACGCCGCCAGTATCTACATCGCCTACGGGCGCTTCAACGAAGCCCTCGGCGTGCTCCGGGAGGGGCTGCAGCGCCAGCCAGAGCGCCGCGACCTTCGCTTGCGCATTCTTGAAGTGCTGGGCTTGCAGGGCAACGCCCACGCCTATGCCGAGGAAGAGGCTGCGCTGCGCGCCAGTGGCGAGAGCGATGCCACGCTGGATCAAACCCGTGCTCGCTTCCCCCGCTTGGCTTCGGCCGCCGTGGCGCTGGCAGCTGGCACCGCGGCCGCCACGCAGCTGCCGCCGGTCATTCCCGAGTCGCCGCGCCAGGTTCGCCCGGAGGATTTCGAAGCGCCGGCTACCACCGACGAGTTGCCTGCGAACGACACGCTGTCAGACCTGGACATCGATTTCGATGCGCTGGGGGACCTGAACGAACCGGACGTGGCTGCGCCAGCGGCTGCATCGCAAGCCTTGGCGGCCGATGAATTCCATCTGAACCTGGAGGACATGGCGCTGGATGCGGATTGGTCTTCCATGGACCCGTTCGATCCACCCCCTGCGCCGCTTTCTCGCCCAGCTTCGAGCGTGCTGGACACGCCAGCCGACAGCGCTCCGCTCGATGAAAGCCTGTTCTTTTCCAACCTGCGCGAATTGCCCGAGGTGCTCGAGCTGCCTGAAGACGAATTCCTCAGCGACTTCGCTGATGAGCCGCTCGCACTCGTGCCCGAAGAGGGTGGAGAGGATCTGGACGCGGCGTTTCTTGATAATTTTGCCGACGAGCCGGGATTGTTGCCCGGCCTCGGGAGTGATTTGCCCGTGGAGGACGAAGCGCTCGAACTGCCCGGAGAAGGGCTTGGCGAGGACTTTGCGCTGCCGGGGAGCGAGCTCCCCGACCTGGATGAGCTGAGCATCGATTTCGATGATCTGGAAAGCCAGGCCCAGAGTGCAGACCGTCTCGATCATGCCCGCGCGCTGCTGGCTCAGGGTGAGCGGCAAGAGGCAAGCTGGCTTTTGCACGAGCTGGCCCAGGACACCGACGAAACCACCCGCGAAGCTGCGCGGCAACTGCTTGCGGGCCTGTAGGGCCCGCCTGTTCAGAAGCTCAGTTTGCCCGTGATCAGGTCGCGGAACATCGCGAAGTCGCCCATCAGGCTATAAAGCGGGTGCTTGAAGGTGGCCGGGCGGTTGTGTTCGAAAAAGAAGTGGCCGACCCAGGCGAAGCCGTAGCCCACCACAGGCACGGCGAGCAGCAGCCAGGGGTTGAAGGTCGCAAAGGCGTAGGTCACGAATGCAATCACCAGGCTGGTGCCCACGAAGTGAAGGCGCCGGCTGGTGTTATTGCTGTGCTCGGCCAGGTAGTACGGATAAAACTCGGCAAAACTCGCAAAACCGTGGGTATCGCTCATAAGGCCTCCGGGCGCCGCGCCTGTTCAATGGCCAGAGCATAGCCAAAGCGCAGCCTGCGCTCAATGCCGCCAGAAAGCAGGCATGCACAGCACCAGCACGGTAATGATTTCCAGCCGCCCCAGCAGCATGCCAAACGACAGCAGCCATTTGGCTGCATCCGGCAAAGGCGCGAAATTCCCGGCCGGGCCGATGGTGTCACCCAGGCCCGGGCCTACCCCGGAGACCGTACTGGCCGCGCCCGTTAGCGCGGTCATCCAATCCAGCCCAAGCAGCCCCAGTGCCAGCGCGATCAGGCCGATGGTGGCGCCGAAGAAGAACGAGAACGTGAGGATCGAACGCACAATGTCTTCGTCCAGCCGGTGGCGATTGTATTTCTGGCTGATCACCGCGCGCGGGTGAATGAGCTGGTTGAGGCTGGCCTTGAGCAGGATATACGCCACCTGGAACCGGAAGATCTTGATGCCCCCGGCCGTGGAGCCCGAGCAGCCACCGATGAAGCCCAGGTAAAAGAAAAACATGAGGGCAAAGTTGCCCCACAAGCTGTAGTCCCCCAACGCGAAGCCGGTAGTGGTGATTACTGAGGTAACGTTGAAGGCCACGTGCAGCAGCGCCTGCGAGAACGGCAAGCCGGTGCCCAGCCAGTACCAACCGCCCAGCACCACCCAACACATCAGCAGCAGCCCGAGAAAGCCCTGAACCTGTTGGTCTCGCAGCAGCGCCTGGTAGTGGCCGCGCAACGTCGCCACGTAAAGCGTGAACGGCAGGCTGCCGAGAATCATCAGTACGATGGCCACCCATTGCACCGCCGGTTGATGCCACTTGGCGAGGGATTGGTCCGAGGTGGAAAAACCGCCCGTAGAGATGGCCGACATGGCGTGGTTGACCGCATCGAACAGCGTCATCCCGGCGAGCCATAACCCCAGGGCGCCGAGAGTGGTAATGCCCACATACACCAGCACGATGGACTTGGCGACCATGTGCGAGCGCGGCATCAGCTTTTCCGATCGGTCCGAGGACTCTGTCTGGAACAGGCGCATGCCACCGATGCGCAGCAGAGGCAGGATGGCGACGGCCATGGCGATGAAGCCGATGCCGCCCAGCCAGTGCAGCAGCGAGCGCCAGATGAGTATCCCGGGAGACATGGCGTCGAGCCCGGTGAGCACGGTGGAGCCGGTTGCCGTGATGCCCGACATGCTTTCAAAGAACGCATCGGTGTAGCTGATGTGAGCGGTGAAATAGAAGGGCAGGGCGGCGAAAACCGCTACCAGTACCCAGCTGCTCACCGTGAGCAGGTACATGTCGCGAGGGCGGAGGTTGCTTTGCTCGGGGCGGCCGCGGATGACCAGTGCCAGGCCCGACAGGAAGGTCAGCAAGCTTGCCCAGAGGAAACTGTGCAGGTCTTCGGTGCGGTCGAACACAACGAGGGTGAGCATGGGAATGGCCATGCCGACGGCCAGCGTGAGCAGGAAAATGCCGATGATGAAGCCGATGACACGAAGGGTCGACAGTGACATTGAACCCACGCTGGGACAAAAGGGCCGGACATTTTACCTGCGGGCCAGCCGGTGTAAACGTTAGACTAGCCCGAACGAGTTGATAAGGAGTGCCCGATGGAAGCCTTGGAAGCCCTGCTTGAACGTGTGTCCGTCAGCCGGCTGGTGGAGCCTGCGCCCAACCAAGAGCAGCGAGCCTTGATGTTCGACGCCGCCATGCGCGCGCCGGACCATGGCCAGCTCAAGCCATGGCGGTTTTTGACCGTCGAAGGCGATGCGCGCCTGGCGTTGGGTGAGCTGCTTGCCCAGGCGGCGGCGGCAAAGGGCGGAGAGGGCAACGAGGCGGCCATCGAGAAAGCGCGCAAGGGCCCGCTGCGGGCTCCGTTGGTGGTGGTCGCCATCGCTGTGACCAGGCCCCATCCGAAGGTTCCGGTCTCTGAACAGGTGCTCACGGCGGGCTGCGCGGTGCATGGGTTGCTGCTGGCGGCCTACGCCCAAGGCGTCGGCGCCATGTGGCGCAGCGGTGAGCTGTCGTTCGCCCCGTCGGTGGCGGCCGGGCTGGGGCTGGCGGCCCATGAGCAGATCATCGGGCTGATCTACCTGGGCACCCCGGCTCACGAAGTCCGCCCTGCCAGCCGTACCTCGGCGGAAGGGTTCGTCAGCGCTTGGGTGGGGCGTGGCTGAGGTGAGCCACACTCCTGTAGGAGGGCTCTAACCCCCTATTCGCGAGCTACGCCGGATGGCCGGCCCCCCGCTTCCTACAGGTGTACGCCAGAATTTGTAGGAAGCGGGCGGAGCTCGCGAATAAGGGCGGTCTACAAAGGTAGTGCCCCACGCCTACGCCGCGGAAGGTGGCGCCAAGGGCAGCTCAAGCCGCGCGATAAAGCCGCCCTCGGGGTGGTTGTCCAATAGCAGCCTGCCGCCATGGCGCTCTGCTGCACGGCGAGCGATGGCCAGGCCCAGGCCGTGGCCGGGCGCTGCCTGGCCAGGGGCGCGGTAGAAGGGCTCGCCCAATTGGGCCAGGTGCTCCGGCGGGCACCCCGGGCCGTGATCGCGAACACTGATGGTCACACCGGCGTCCGTGGCCGCCGCGCTTACCGCGATCGGCTGCCCGCTGGGGTTGAAGCGCAGCGCATTGCGCAGCAGGTTGTCGGTGGCGCGCTCGATCAGGGTTGGCCAGCCGCGTAGTTCCAACCCCGGGGTGACGTTCAGTTCTACCACCTGCTCTGGCGCGCTCAGCCTGGCATCGTGCACGATGCTCTCCAGCAAAGGCTCCAATGCAACCGCTTCGGCGCTGGTTTGCTCGGCGTCTACCCGCGCCAGTACCAGGATTTCACTGATCAAGGCCTCCAACCGGTCGCACTCCAACGTGAGGCGTGGCCATAGCCGTTCGCGTTCCGCTGGCTCGGCCCGTTCGGCCAGCGCCAAAGCGATGCGCAGGCGAGCCAGCGGCGAGCGTAATTCATGCGACACGTCGCGCAGCAACTGCCGCTGGCTACCGATCAGGCTTTGCAAGCGGGCGCCCATGCGATTGAAGTCGTTGGCCAGCACGCCGAATTCGTCACGGCGAGCGGCCAGCCTCGCGAGGCTGTGCTGCTGATAGGTCGCCTGGCCGAGGTCATGCACTGCTCCGCGCAAGCGCTGCAACGGCCGGGTAATGGAGAGCGTGACCAGCAGGCTGAATAACGTGAGTACTACCAACGCGATGCTCAGCGCGCCGATCGGCCAGAACAGGCTGTCGCGGTGCCAGGCATCGAGTTCAGGATGAGGAATGCGGTAAATGAACAGGTAGGTGTCGCCACTGGCCGGGCTGGTGTATTCCGTGGTCAATCGGCGCCAGGGCAGCTTGCGATCATCCTGGCTCTGGCGGTCTTCGAACGCTTGCGCCCGGCGCGGGAAGGTTCCGGGAACCACGGCTTCTCCGGCCTCGTTGAGCACTTGGGTGTCCACATGGAATTGCCGTTTGTGATCCTCAAGCAGCGCCTCGGCGGCGTCCGCGCCCTGTGCTTCATAGCGTTGCGCCCATTCCTGGGAAAAGTGCTTGAGGGCAGGGTGCCGGCTGAGGATCCACGCATCCTGGTTGAGCACATGCCCCATCAGCACCGACAAGCCCGCGACCAGGGTGATCGCGAGCCAGAAGCTCGCCAGGATTCGCCAGAACAATGAACGCAACGGAGCACCTCTTCACGGGATAGACAAAACCCGGCCATGGGCCGGGTTCGGTAGGTAGCGGCTTATTGAGCCTTTTTGTCTTTCTGCGCTTTCCAGGCCTGGAACTCGGCCCACTCCGCGCGGCGCTCATCGCGCTTCTTGTTCATCTCATCGAACTCTTTCTGTTGCTCTGGCTTGAGCACTGCGCGAATGTCGCTACGGGTCTTGGCTTCGCTGGCCGCCAAGGCGTCGTGCATGGCCTTTTTCTCGGCAGCGGGGAGTTTGTCCAGGTAGGTTTCGGTGATTTCGCGGCGTTGTTTCATCTGCTCGCCCATCAGCTTGCCAACCTGCTGGCGCTGTTCACGGCTCAGGTCCAGCCCTTCGAGTGGGCCCGGGCCACGGTGATGCATCATGCCAGGGCCAGCGCCTGGGCCCATGTCCGGACCGTGCGCCGGGCCTTCGGGGGCCGCCATGGCCAGGGTTGGAAGGGTGGCCGCGAACAGCAGGGCAGTCAAAGTCTTGCGCATGGTGAAGCTCCTTGTCTCGTCGCCGGTCGTTTACCGGATGAGTTCAGTCTACGCAGAGCAGCGTCAAGGGCAGTCAGCACCAGGTAAAGACTTGGTAAACACAGGTAAGGGGAATGTTACAGGCCTCTTCACTCGGCGTAGAAATAACCGCGGCTGCGCAGCGCAACGATCCGCGGGCGGCCATCGGGATGGGGGCCGATTTTCTTGCGCAGGTTGCTCACGTGCATGTCCAGGCTGCGATCGTAAAGCGTGAGTTTGCGGCCCAGCGCCAGTTGCGCAAGCTCCTGCTTGTCCAGCGGCTCGCCCGCCTGCCGTAGCAGGGCTTCGAGGATGCGGCTTTCCGATAGCGTGAGGGATATATCGTGCTGGTCAATGCTGGCTACACCCCTCGCCGGGCTGAACGTCAGGTCCCCGACTTCGATCTGGCTGGTACTGGCCGTTGGATGGCTGCGCCGCAACACCGCGCGTAAACGTGCTGTCAGCTCCCTCGGGTCGCAGGGCTTGGCCACGTAGTCGTCCGCGCCCAGTTCCAGGCCAAGGATGCGGTCCAGCGGCTCGCCCCTCGCCGACAGCATCACCACCGGCAATTCGGCATGCTCGGCGCGAAGCTGCTTGAGCAGCTCCAGCCCGCTGCCATCTGGCAGCATCACATCGAGCACTACCGCCGAGGGCGCCGACTCGGCGAGCGCGCGGCGGGCGCTCTGGCCGTCGTGACAGGCGCGCACTTGAAAACCCTCGTGGCTCAGCCAGCTGCTCAGCAGTTCGCACAGTTCCACATCGTCGTCGATCAGCAGCAGTTCGCTCATCGTCGATCAGGCGCTTGGGAAGACTTGCTTGAACGGCTTGACCACCACGCTTTCGTACACGCCGGCAGCCTTGTAGGGATCGGCTTCGGCCCATTCACGTGCAGCGTCGAGCGAGGCAAACTCGGCCACGATCAGGCTACCCGAGAAACCGGCGCTGCCTGGGTCGCTGCTGTCGATGGCAGGATAAGGCCCGGCCAGAACCAGCCTGCCCTCCGCCTGCAAGGCATGAAGCCGTTCGAGGTGGGCAGGGCGAGCGGCGAGGCGCTGGGCCAGCGAGCCGGCGACATCGGTAGCGTTGATTGCGTAGAGCATGTCAGTCCTCGGTTTTGGAAGGTTCGTGATCGTGCAGATGACGCGACAGGTATACGCCCTGGCCCAACAGGAACAGCAAGGTCATGCCCAGGCTGCCGAACACCTTGAAGTCCACCCAGAAGCGCTCGAAGGTGAAGGCCACGAACAGGTTGGCTGCCCCGCAGATCAAGAAGAAGATGATCCAGGCCACGTTCAGGCGGTTCCAGACCGCAGCGGGCAGGTTCAGGGCATGGCCCATGATGCGCTGGATAAGCACGCGGTCGCCGATAAAATGGCTACCCAGGAACGCCAGCGCGAACAGCCAGTTGACCACCGGCGCCTTCCACTTGAGGAAGGTTTCGCTGTGGAACGCCAGGGTCATGCCGCCGAACAGCAGGCAGGCCAGCAAGGTCAGCCACTGGCTTTTCTCCAGCCGCCGCTGGCGAATGAACAGCAGGCCATAGACCACCAGCGAACTGCCGATCAGGAACGCGGTCGCACTGAAAATACCACCGAAGGCAAAGCTGTGACCGGCCAGGTCCAGCGTGCGGGGCTCGGTTTTATAAACAATGAAGAACAGTAACAGCGGGATAAAGTCGATCAGTTGTTTCACGGTGGCAGCCAGGCGCGGAATGTGGCGGCATAATAGCAAACCTTCTTGAACTCGAAAGCGCCGCCATGAATGTTGACCTGCACTGCCATAGTACGGCCTCCGACGGCGCCCTGGCCCCGGCCAGCGTGGTGGCGCGCGCCCATGAGCGCGGCGTGGAGCTGCTTGCCCTCACCGACCATGACACGGTGGATGGGCTGGCCGAAGCCCGGGACACGGCGGCAGCACTGGGGATGCGATGGGTAAGCGGGGTGGAAATGTCCTGCACCTGGGGCGGCGCCACTATTCATGTGCTCGGTTACGGCTTCCCGCTCGACGCCCCGGACCTGAACGAAGCGTTGGAGGCCTTGCACACCGGGCGCTGGCAGCGTGCCGAGGAAATCGACCGCCGGCTGGCCGCCAAGGGCATGCCCGGCGCGTTGGAAGGGGCGCGAGCCATTCAGGCAGCCTTGGGTGACAGCCGCAACGCGCCGGCCAGGCCGCACTTTGCCGACTTTCTCGTGCAGCAGGGCCACGTGCCGGACCGGCAAACGGCGTTTCGCAAATGGCTGGGTGCCGGCAAGATTGGCGACGTGAAGCAGCACTGGCCCACGCTCGAGCAGACCGTAACCACGCTGCGCCGGGCGGGCAGCTGGGTAAGCCTGGCTCATCCGATGCACTATGATTTCAACCGAAGCAAGCGTCGCCGCCTGGTGACCGACTACCAGAACGCCGGTGGTCAGGCCCTGGAAGTGGTCAATGGCCAACAGGCAGACGAGCAAACGGGTACCTTGGCCATCCTGGCCCGAGAATTCAGCTTGCTGGCGAGTGCCGGTAGCGATTTCCACGGGCCGGGCAACTGGGGCGAAATCGGCAGCTACCGCGCGCTTCCGCAAGACCTGCCGTTGCTGTGGGAGCGTTTTGGCGATGAGCGTGCATGCCTACCATCAGGGATATGAAGTGAGCCAGTTCTTTCAGATTCACCCGCAAACGCCGCAAACACGCCTCATCAAGCAGGCAGTGGACATCATTCGCGCAGGGGGCGTGGTGGTTTACCCTACCGATTCGTCCTACGCGATCGGTTGCCGGATCGGTGAAAAGTCCGCCATTGAACGGGTGCGCCGCCTGCGTCAGCTGGACGACCGGCACAACTTCACCCTGTTGTGTTGCGACCTGTCGCAACTGGGCCTGTTCGCCAAGGTAGACACCGCCGCGTTCCGCTTGTTGAAAGCGCATACCCCGGGGCCTTATACCTTCATCCTGAGCGCCACCCGCGAAGTGCCGCGGCTGCTGCTGCACCCCAAGCGCCGTACCATCGGCCTGCGCGTGCCCGAGCACCCCATCGCCCAGGCCCTGCTCGAAGCGCTCGGCGAACCACTGATGAGCGTGAGCCTCATCCTGCCTGGCGATGCCGAGCCACTGAGCGACCCCTATGAAATGCGTGAGCGGCTGGAGCATCACGTGGACCTGATCATCGACGGCGGCCCGGGAGGCGGTTCGGCCTCCACCGTGGTGGACCTTTCCGGCGACGATCCTCATGTAGTACGGGTGGGCTGTGGCGACCCGGCGCCGTTCCAGGCGGGTGCATGACCGAAATCGTTGACCCGGTGGCCGCTGACCTCGAGGCCGAAGCCGGGGGCCAGTTGCAGCTGGCGCTGGTCTATGGCGAAGCCTTCACCGAGGTGCCGCAAGACCTGTACATCCCGCCCGATGCGCTGGAAGTGTTCCTCGAAGCCTTCGAAGGCCCGCTCGACCTGCTGCTGTACCTGATCCGCAAGCAGAACATCGACGTCCTCGATATTCCCGTGGCGGAAATCACCCGCCAGTACATGACGTACGTGGAGCTGATGAAGACGATCCGGCTGGAGCTGGCCGCCGAATACCTGGTGATGGCCGCCATGCTGGCCGAAATCAAGTCCCGCATGCTGTTGCCGCGTTCCGCCGAGGTGCAGGAGGAGGAGGGCGACCCTCGCGCCGAACTGATTCGCCGCTTGCAGGAGTACGAACGCTTCAAGGCCGCAGCGGAGGGCATCGATGGCATGCCCCGTGTGGGCCGGGAAATCATCGTGCCCCAGCTGGACGCACCTCAGGCCAAGGCCCGACGCCTGCTGCCGGAAGTGGCGCTGGAGGAAGTTCTGCTGGCGATGGCCGAGGTGATGCGCCGCAACGACCTGTTCGAAAGCCATCAGGTGAGCCGCGAAGCGCTGTCTACCCGCGAGCGCATGAGCGAAGTGCTGGAAAAGCTCAAGGGCGGTGCTTTCGTGCCGTTCATCGACCTGTTCGCGGCCCATGAGGGCAAGTTGGGCGTGGTGGTCACCTTCATGGCTATTCTGGAACTGGTGAAGGAATCTTTGATCGAGCTGGTGCAGAATGAGCCTTTTGCCGCCATCCATGTCCGGATGCGCGGGGAATGAACGCAGCGACCTGAGCCCCCATGAATCTGAATGAACCCCGCGAGCTGGCCTCCCTGCTCGAAGCCTTTCTGCTCGCCTCTGGCAAGCCGCAAAGCCTGGACCGCCTTTACGAACTGTTTGAAGAGGCCGAGCGCCCGGGGCCCACGGTGTTTCGCAAGGCCCTGGACCTGTTGCGAAAGTCCTGTGACAACCGTGCCTTCGAATTGGTAGAGGTCGCCTCCGGCTACCGTTTGCAGATCCGCGAGCGTTATGCCCCCTGGGTAGGCCGATTGTGGGAAGAGCGGCCGCAGCGGTATTCCCGCGCGTTGCTCGAAACCTTGGCACTGATCGCCTACCGCCAGCCGATCACCCGGGGGGAAATCGAGGACGTTCGCGGCGTGGCCGTCAACAGTAACATCGTGAAAACGCTGTTGGAGCGAGAGTGGATTCGCGTGGTGGGCCACCGCGAGGTGCCTGGCCGGCCGGCGATGTTCGCCACCACCAAGGCGTTTCTGGACCACTTCAACCTCAAGAACCTGGACGAACTGCCGCCGTTGGCCGACCTTCGCGAACTGGAGCCGCGGCCTTTGCTGGACGAGGAAGACCTGCCTGTGCCTGCGCACCTGCAGGCCATGGCCGATGCCAGCGCCGAGCCAGAGGATGCCGAAGCCGCGCCGCCGGCGGAAGAGACCAGCTTCCGCAGCCTGCTGCTGGAGCTGGACACCCTGGAGGCGGGCCTGAAAACCGACTTCGACGACCTGCGCGTGCCAGAGCCCGAGCTCGACCAGGAGCTGGCTTCCGAACCGTCCGACAGCAACGAGGAAGCTGAACCGCGCTGACGCGCTGGTCGAATACTTCCCCCCAAACGGGTGCGCCGCGTCGGCTTTGGGCGTATGATGCGCGCCCTTTTCGGCGAAAGCCGCCGTGTCGTCAACCCACCGGGAGGTGCCAACCATGAATGAACACGAACTCGACGAAGCCCAGGCTCCGTTGCCCCCAGCAGGTGAAAAACTCCAGAAGGTCCTTGCGCGTATCGGCGTAGGCTCGCGTCGTGACGTAGAGGCCTGGATCGGCGAAGGCCGCATCAAGGTCAACGGCAAGGTGGCCACCCTCGGCCAGCGCGTCGACCTGCACGACGCCATCAGTGTGGATGGCAAGCTGATCAAGCGCGAAGAGGCGTCCGAAACGGTCCGCCGCGTGATCATCTACAACAAGCCTGACGGCGAGATCTGCACCCGCGACGACCCCGAAGGCCGCCCGACCGTATTCGATCGCCTGCCGCGCCCGCGCGAAGGTCGCTGGATCAACATCGGTCGCCTGGACATCAACACCACCGGCCTGCTGATGTTCACCACCGACGGTGAGCTGGCCAACCGCCTGATGCACCCGTCCTACGAGATGGACCGCGAATACGCGGTGCGTGTGCGCGGCGAAGTGGACGACGACATGATCGCCCGCCTCAAGGAAGGTGTGGTGCTCGAAGACGGCCCGGCCAAGTTCACTGACATCCAGCAAGCACCTGGCGGCGAAGGCTTCAACCACTGGTACCACTGCGTGGTGATGGAAGGGCGTAACCGCGAAGTTCGCCGCTTGTGGGAGTCCCAGGGGCTGGTGGTCAGCCGCCTGAAGCGCGTGCGTTTCGGCCCGGTGTTCCTCAACTCGGACCTGCCCATGGGCCGCTGGCGCGAACTGGGCCAGCACGAGGTGGACATTCTGGCTGGCGAAGTGGGCCTCAAGCCCGTTGCCATGCCGGTGCAAACCGCCAAGGCGAAAGAAAAACTCGAGCGTATGCAGCGCAAGTCGGCTCGCCCGCTGGGCCGTAACGAGCGCGTGCGGCAAGTTCGCCCCGCGCTGGAAGGCAGCGAAGAGCGCGCCCCACGCAAGGGTCGCGACGAGCAGAAGCCACGCCCTGCCGCCAACCGTGGCACCGTGGTGGCCGAGCGCCCGAGCGAAGTGCGCGGCGGCAATCGTCGCTCGCCGGACGGCAAGCCAGACGGCAAGCCTGCGGGTTCCCCGAGCGGGCGCCCGGGCGGCAAGCCAAGCGGCCGCTCCACCGGCGCACCCAAAGGTTCGCCAAAGCGTTAAGCCCCTGCCGCCCGGGTAGCCCCGGGCGGTTCGCTTTACCCCCGTTTCTCGTCATTCTTCCCCGCCGATCGTTGCCAGCGGGAAAGCGCAGTGCTGATTATTCAAGGTGACCGCTTTTGACCGCTTCCCACCCCTCCGATTCAGGCGCCCTCAAGCGTGGCCTGAAGAACCGCCATATCCAACTCATTGCCCTCGGTGGTGCCATCGGCACTGGCCTGTTCCTGGGATCCGCTGGTGTGCTGAAGTCTGCCGGCCCGTCGATGATCCTTGGCTACGCCCTGTGCGGGTTTATCGCATTCCTCATCATGCGTCAGCTCGGCGAGATGATCGTGGAAGAACCGGTAGCGGGTTCGTTCAGCCATTTCGCCCATCGCTACTGGGGCGGCTTCGCAGGCTTTCTATCCGGCTGGAACTGCTGGCTGCTGTACACCCTGGTGGGCATGTCCGAGCTCACAGCGGTGGGCAAGTACATCCAATACTGGTGGCCGGAGATCCCTACCTGGGCATCTGCGGCCGGCTTCTTCGCTCTGGTAACGCTGGTCAACCTGGCGAACGTACGGGTGTTCGGCGAGGCCGAGTTTTGCTTTGCGATCATCAAGGTCGCGGCGGTGGTAGGCATGATCGGCCTGGGTAGCTGGTTGCTGGTTTCTGGCCATGGCGGGCCCCAGGCGAGCGTGGCAAACCTATGGGAGCACGGTGGGTTCTTCCCTAACGGCATACACGGCCTGGTGATGGCGCTGGCGCTGATCATGTTCTCGTTCGGTGGCCTGGAAATGCTCGGCTTCACTGCCGCGGAAGCAGACCGGCCACGGGAGGTCATCCCCAAGGCCATCAACCAGGTGATCTGGCGCATCCTGATCTTCTACGTCGGTGCTTTGGTCGTGCTGTTGTCGTTGATTCCCTGGGACAGCCTGCTCGGTACCCTGGGCAGCGCCGGCGATGCCTATAGCGCCAGCCCCTTCGTGCAAGTGTTCGCCATGTTGGGCAGTGGCACGGCCGCTCATGTGCTCAACTTCGTGGTGCTTACCGCTGCGGTGTCGGTGTACAACAGCGGCGCCTATTGCAACGGGCGCATGCTGGTAGGCATGGCGGAGCAGGGCGATGCACCCGCAGTGCTGGCCCGGATCGACCGCCGCGGCGTACCCGTGCTGGCGATCCTGGCCTCGGCGGCAGTCACTGCGGTTACCGTGCTGCTGAACTACCTCATGCCCCACGATGCCCTGGAAGTACTGATGGCGCTGGTGGTGGCCACGCTGGTAATCAACTGGGCGATGATCAGTTGGTCTCATCTGCGCTTCCGCCAGCACCTTGATCGCCAGGGCCAGCGGCCCCTGTTCAAGGCGGTGTGGTACCCGGCTGGCAATTACCTCTGCCTGGCCTTCGTGGTGCTGATTCTCGGCGTGATGTGGGCCATGGGCATGCACGTGCCGGTGATGATGATCCCGGTATGGGTGCTGGTGTCGCTGGGGTTGTACCGGTTGAAATCGCGGCGCTGAATACCTTCCCCGGCACTATGTGGGGCCGGGGAGGAGCCCTGCGGGGAAACCCGGGAACAGGTACTCTGCGTCTGCGCTAGAATCCCTATCTTCGATCACTCACACGGCGCACTCATGGCTTTTACACCGCACCCCCTGGCGGTCACGCTTCAGGTTGTTTCCATAGTAATGTTCACCTTTATCGGCTACCTGAACATCGGCATTCCGCTGGCTGTGTTGCCGGGCTTCGTGCATACCACCCTGGGGTTCGGTGCGGTACTGGCCGGCCTGGTGATCAGTGTGCAGTACCTGGCCACCTTGCTCAGCCGGCCCTATGCCAGCCGCATCATCGATAACCGCGGCAGCAAGCAGGCGGTGATCTACGGGCTGTTCGGCTGTGGGCTCAGTGGTGTGTTCATGCTGCTGGCGGCGTGGTTGCAGGCGCTGCCGGGGCTCAGCCTGGCCTGCCTGTTCGTTGGCCGTATCGTGCTGGGGTCGGCCGAAAGCCTGGTGGGGTCCGGCGCTATCGGGTGGGGCATCGGCCGGGTGGGCGCTGCCCACACCGCCAAGGTCATCTCCTGGAACGGCATTGCCAGTTACGGTGCGCTGGCCATCGGCGCGCCGGGCGGGGTGTGGCTGGTAGGGCAGCTGGGGCTATGGAGCATGGGCGTGGCGGTGCTGCTGTTGTCCGCCCTGGGCGTGGCCCTGGCGTCGCCGAAGTTGGCCGCGCCTATCGTCAGCGGCGAGCGCTTGCCGTTCATTCATGTGCTGGGGCGGGTATTCCCGCATGGCTGCGGGCTGGCCTTGGGCGGCATTGGCTTCGGCACCATTGCCACCTTCATCACGCTGTATTACGCATCCAATCAGTGGGGCAACGCCGCGCTGTGCCTCTCGTTGTTCGGCGCCTGTTTCATCTTCGCGCGGCTGTTGTTCGGGGGCATGATCAACCGCCTGGGCGGCTTCCGGGTGGCGATCGCTTGCCTGGGGGTAGAGTCGCTGGGCTTGCTGATGCTGTGGCTGGCACCCAGCATGGAGTGGGCGATGGCGGGGGCGGCGCTGAGCGGCTTCGGCTTCTCGCTGGTGTTCCCGGCGCTGGGCGTGGAAGCGGTCAACCTGGTACCCGCCTCAAGCCGTGGCGCTGCGGTAGGCGCCTATTCGCTGTTCGTCGACCTGTCCCTTGGCCTTACCGGCCCGGTGGCCGGTGCCGTGGCGTCAGGCTTCGGCTTCGCCTCGATTTTCCTCGTTGCGGCCATTGCCGCCGCAGCCGGCCTGCTGCTCAGCCTGCGGCTGTACAAGCAAAGCTTGAACGCGCCGCGGCATCCGGACGAGCCGTTGTAACATCCGTTCGGCAGCGCAGGTCGGCATGAGCGCATTGGAGTTGGTTCTCACAGTCTTAGGGGCGTACTTGGTGCCGGACGACATTGATGCAGCCTTTCAAGGCGCGATCGAATTGATGTTCCAATAACCAAGGCGCTCCTTTCCCCTATACAGCGGCCCCGCCCACGGTCATCGCAGCCCCAGGCGCGGCGCCTTGAGCGTCGCGTCAATCCACGCAGCCGCTGCCCATCACTTCATATTCGAGCAAGTGGCGTTGGCCCTTGCTGTCCTCGTACAGCATGTGCAGCGGCACCACCCGGCACACGTTGGGTATCGACTCCATGGACACTACCCGGGCGATGTCCAGGGGCATGGAATAGCTATAGTGTTCTACAGGAAGTTCATCCGCCGCGGCGGGCAACGCCGCCACGATTGCCATGGGCAGGGCGCAGGCGGAGAGTGCGAACATCAAGCGTTTCATTGCGGTTTACCTTTTTACGGTCGAACGTGCCCGCGCGACCGTTTTTCGGGGCGCGGGCTGGCGTTCAGGGAGCGTTTGGAAGCAGGCCTTCGTGGGGGCTGTTCAGTGCGTTGCCATTGCTGGCGGGGCGCATTCTAGGCGCGGCCTTGACGGCGGTAACAGGCTGGCTTTTGATAAACAGTATTATCGGAATACGTAACAATTGCGCTGCCTCAGGCAGTGCTGCACCGCGACTATTACTACCATCGTCGAATGGTTGCCTGGCCGTGGGTTCACGTACAACGCAACCATACAAGAACAATGATTGCCCCCGAGGAAAGTAAAGATGAGTGCGGCTTCCCTGTACCCCGTTCGCCCCGAAGTGAAGGAAAACACCCTCACCGACGAGGCAACCTACAAGGCCATGTACCAGCAGTCCGTGGTGAACCCCGACGGCTTCTGGCGCGAGCAAGCCCAGCGTCTGGACTGGATCAAACCCTTCGACAAGGTGAAGCAGACCTCCTTCGACGACCATCGCGTGGACATCAAGTGGTTCGCCGACGGCACGCTGAACGTGGCCTACAACTGCCTTGACCGCCACCTGGAAACCCGTGGCGACCAGGCTGCGATCATCTGGGAAGGGGACGACCCGGCCGACAGCCGCACCATCACCTACCGTGAGCTTCACGAAGAGGTGTGCAAGTTCGCCAACGCCCTGCGCGGCCAAGACGTGCACCGGGGCGACGTGGTCACCCTCTACATGCCGATGATCCCTGAAGCGGTGGTAGCCATGCTGGCCTGCGCCCGTATCGGCGCCATCCATTCGGTGGTATTCGGTGGCTTTTCGCCGGAAGCCTTGGCCGGGCGCATCATCGACTGCAAGTCCAAGGTGGTGATCACGGCGGACGAAGGCGTGCGGGGCGGCAAGAAAACCTCGCTCAAGGCCAACGTGGACCGGGCGCTGACCAACCCGGAAACCAGTAGCGTGCAGAAGGTGATCGTGTGCAAGCGCACCGGTGGCGAGATCGAGTGGAACCGCCACCGCGACATCTGGTACCACGCGCTGCTGGAAGTGGCTTCGAGCACCTGTGCGCCGAAGGAAATGGGCGCCGAGGAAGCATTGTTCATCCTCTACACCTCGGGCTCCACCGGCAAGCCAAAGGGTGTGTTGCACACCAGCGCGGGTTACCTGCTGTACGCGGCACTCACCCATGAGCGCGTGTTCGACTACAAGCCGGGCGAAATCTACTGGTGCACGGCCGACGTAGGCTGGGTGACCGGCCACAGCTACATCGTGTACGGCCCGCTGGCCAACGGTGCCACTACGTTGTTGTTCGAGGGCGTGCCCAACTACCCGGACATCACCCGCGTGTCGAAGATCATCGACAAGCACAAGGTGAACATTCTTTACACCGCACCCACGGCCATTCGCGCCATGATGGCTGAAGGCACCGCCGCCGTGGAGGGCGCGGATGGCTCCAGCCTGCGCCTGCTGGGCTCGGTGGGAGAGCCGATCAACCCCGAGGCCTGGAACTGGTACTACAAGACAGTGGGCAAGGAGCGCTGCCCGATCGTCGATACCTGGTGGCAGACCGAAACCGGTGGCGTGTTGATCAGCCCGCTGCCTGGCGCCATCGGCCTCAAGCCAGGCTCGGCGACCAAGCCGTTCTTCGGGGTGATCCCGGCCCTGGTGGACAACCTGGGCAACCTCATCGAAGGCGCGGCCGAAGGCAACCTGGTGATCCTCGATTCCTGGCCAGGCCAGGCGCGTTCGCTGTACGGCGACCATGACCGCTTTGTGGATACTTACTTCAAAACCTTCCGAGGCATGTACTTCACCGGCGACGGCGCCCGCCGCGACGAGGACGGCTACTACTGGATCACCGGCCGCGTGGACGATGTGCTCAACGTGAGCGGCCACCGCATGGGCACCGCGGAAATCGAAAGCGCCATGGTCGCGCACCCCAAGGTGGCCGAGGCGGCTGTGGTGGGCGTGCCACACGACATCAAGGGGCAGGGCATCTACGTGTACGTAACCCTCAACGCCGGCGAGCAGCCCAGCGAAGCGCTTCGCCAGGAGCTGAAAAACTGGGTGCGCAAGGAAATCGGCCCTATCGCTTCACCCGATGTGATTCAGTGGGCGCCGGGGTTACCCAAAACCCGCTCCGGCAAGATCATGCGGCGTATTCTGCGCAAGATCGCGACCGCTGAATACGGGGCGTTGGGCGATATTTCCACCCTGGCCGACCCTGGCGTGGTGCAGCACCTGATCGACACCCACCGGCAAATGTCGGCGGCCTGACCCCTCAGGATCCAAGGCCGTTTATCGAGCCCCGCTTCGGCGGGGCTTTTGCTGTGTGGAAACCCAAGCGGTGTTACCGGATAATGCGCCCGCTGAAACCGTAAGGAACAGTTTACGGAGCGGTTGGCGGTCGCATGAACCGGGATCAACATCCCGATCGCTCTAGCATGCGGCCCCGTTGGAAAGGGCAGGAAACTTGCAGTAAGTTCTAGTTTGAACTCTCGCGCTTGATCAATACCGGGCCGCCTTGTCAATAGGCTGGCTGCCGGTATTCGTTCGTTCTGTAATATGTTGTCGCATTGCAGAAATTTCCCATCCCCGCACGCCGCTAGAATGCCCCCACTCGCTTCCGCTTTGGAGGCGCGATTGATCCTGGTAACACGCCTGCCCGGCTGTCGTGTGTTACCCCCGATGGAGTTCACCCATGAAGAAGCTTGCACTCTTTGGTGCCCTGGCGCTGTCCGTGTTGTCCTTCGCCGCCGCAGCGGAAGACAAGCCGATGAAGATTGGTATCGAAGCCGCTTACCCGCCCTTCGCCTCCAAAGCACCCGACGGCAGCATCGTTGGCTTCGACTACGACATCGGCAATGCCCTGTGCGCCGAGATGAAGGTCAAGTGTGTATGGGTGGAGCAAGAGTTCGACGGCCTGATCCCGGCGCTCAAAGTGCGCAAGATCGACGCCATCCTGTCGTCCATGTCCATCACCGAAGACCGCAAGAAATCCGTGGACTTCACTAACCGCTACTACCTCACCCCGGCTCGCCTGGTGATGAAGGAAGGCTTTGCGCTGGACGACTCCCTGAGCGCGCTCAAAGGCAAGAACATCGGCGTGCAGCGTGGCTCGATCCATGAACGCTTCGCCCGCGAAGTGCTGGCGCCCAAGGGCGTGGAAGTGAAACCCTACGGCTCGCAGAACGAAATCTACCTCGACCTGGCCGCTGGCCGCCTCGACGGTACCCTGGCCGACGCCACCTTGCTGCAGGACGGCTTCCTGAAGACCGATTCGGGCAAAGGCTTCGCCTTCGCCGGCCCGGCCTTCACTGACGTGAACTACTTCGGCGACGGTGTAGGCATTGCCGTGCGCAAGGGCGACAAGGCCAACCTGGACAAGCTGAACGCGGCGATCACGGCAATTCGCGCCAACGGCGAGTATAAAAAGATTCAGGACAAGTATTTCAACTTCGATATCTACGGCCAATAACTCGGCTGTGTCCCCTCGCAGGGCCGTTCGCGGCCCCGCTCTCTTTTTATTGCCCTAAGCGGTCGTTTACGCCCGCGCTCATTCTGAAGGCTTGCGAGCATGTTGAAAGGCTACGGCGAGGTCATCCTCGAGGGGGTCGGCCTGACCCTGCAACTGGCGCTCTCGTCCATGGCGCTGGCCATCGTGCTGGGGCTGTTGGGTGCCGCGTTCCGCCTGTCGCCGGTGCGTGCGCTGGCCTGGCTGGGCGAACTGTATTCCACGGTGATCCGCGGTATTCCGGACCTGGTACTGATCCTGCTGATCTTCTACGGTGGCCAGGACCTGATCAATCGCCTGGGCCCCCTGGTGGGCTATGACGATTACATCGACCTCAATCCGTTGCTCACCGGGGTATTCACCCTGGGGTTCATCTTCGGCGCGTACCTGTCCGAAACCTTCCGCGGCGCCTTCATGGGCATCCCCAAGGGCCAGGCTGAAGCCGGCATGGCCTACGGCATGAGCAGCCTGCAGATTTTCTACCGGGTACTGGTGCCGCAAATGATCCGCCTGGCAATTCCAGGCTTCACCAACAATTGGCTGGTGTTGACCAAGGCGACCGCGCTCATTTCCGTGGTGGGCTTGCAAGACATGATGTTCAAGGCCAAGCAGGCGGCGGATGCCACCCGCGAGCCGTTTACCTTCTATCTGGCCGTGGCGGCGTTGTACCTGGTGATTACCAGTGTTTCGCTGCTGCTGCTCAAATGGCTGGAGCGGCGTTACTCGGTTGGTGTAAGGACGGCAGAACTATGATCTTCGACTACACGGTGATCCAGGCGAACCTCCCGCTGTACCTGGCGGGCATGCTGGAAACCCTCAAGCTGCTGGCGATCTCCTTGGTGCTCGGGCTGCTGGCCGCGCTGCCGCTGGGGCTCATGCGGGTGTCGCGACGGCCCTGGGTGAATGCCCTTGCCTGGACGTACACCTACGTGATCCGCGGTACGCCCATGCTGGTGCAGCTGTTCTTGATCTACTACGGCCTGGCGCAGTTCGCCGCCGTGCGTGAAAGCATACTGTGGCCATGGTTATCCAATGCCACCTTCTGCGCCTGCCTGGCCTTTGCCATCAATACCAGCGCCTACACGGCCGAGATCATCGCCGGCAGCCTGCGCGCCACGCCTCATGGCGAGATCGAAGCGGCGCGGGCCATGGGCATGTCGCGGGCCTTGATGTACCGGCGCATTCTGCTGCCGTCGGCCATGCGCCGCGCGTTGCCGCAATACAGCAACGAAGTGATCATGATGCTGCAGACCACCAGCCTGGCCTCCATCGTGACCCTGATGGACATCACCGGCGCGGCCCGCACGGTCACCGCGCAGTATTACCTGCCGTTCGAAGCGTACATTACCGCGGGCGCCATCTACCTGGCCCTTACCTTCATCCTCGTGCGGCTGTTCAAGCTGGCCGAGCGGCGCTGGCTGGGCTACCTGGCGCCACGCAAGGGCTGATCGCGTTCATGGGCGGCGCGCTGCCCACCCTTATTTCAGAGAACACAGCATGAACAAACTCGAAGTACAGGACCTGCACAAGCGCTACGGCAGCCATGAAGTGCTCAAGGGCGTAAGCCTGGCGGCCAAGGCAGGCGATGTGATCAGCATCATCGGGTCCAGTGGCTCGGGCAAAAGCACCTTCCTGCGGTGCATCAACCTGCTGGAGCAACCTTGGTCCGGGCAGATCCTGCTCAACAACGAAGCCCTCAAGCTGGTGCCCAACAAAGGCGGCGGCCTCAAGGCCGGTGACCCGAAGCAGTTGCAGCGCATGCGCGCCAGGCTGGCAATGGTGTTCCAGCACTTCAACCTGTGGTCCCACATGACCGCATTGCAGAACGTGATGGAAGCACCGGTGCACGTGCTCGGGATGAGCAAGAAGGATGCCCAGGAAAAGGCAGAGCACTACTTGGCCAAAGTAGGGGTGACCCACCGCAAGGACGCCTACCCCGGCCATATGTCCGGCGGCGAACAGCAGCGCGTGGCCATTGCCCGGGCATTGGCGATGGAGCCGGAAGTGATGCTGTTCGATGAGCCTACCTCCGCGCTGGACCCCGAGCTGGTGGGTGACGTGCTCAAGGTAATGCAATCGCTGGCGCAGGAAGGCCGCACCATGGTGGTGGTCACACACGAAATGGGCTTTGCCCGGGAAGTGTCCAACCAGGTGGTGTTCCTTCATCAAGGGCTGGTGGAGGAGCGGGGCAACCCCCGTGAGGTGCTGGCCAATCCGCAGTCGGATCGGCTGCGCCAGTTCCTCTCCGGTAGTCTTAAATGAGCGTATTTCGCGCCGCCCGGAACTTCACTGCGTGAGTGCTCACATGACTGCCCAGCGTATCGGCTTTCTTATCTGGCCTGGCACCAAGGCACTGACCCTGGCGCTGGCCGAGGAGGCCTTGACCGTCGCCCGCAAGGTGCATCCCGAAGTGCTGTACGAGCCGTTGTTCCTCCAGGCCGAAGCACCAACCGCGGGCGGCTGGCAATTGCCGGGTGAACCCTGGGCCGGGCGCCTCGAAGGCTGTCAGAAGCTATTCCTGGTGGCGGACGAACCCCCGGCCTCCATGGCGCCCGCGCTGTCCAGCGCATTGAAGCAACTGGTACGCGGCGGGTGCGTGATCGGCGGCTTGTCCGCGGGTATTTATCCGCTCGCGCAACTCGGCTTGCTGGATGGCTACCGCGCCTCGGTGCACTGGCGCTGGCAGGACGATTTCAGTGAGCGTTTCCCCAAGGTGATTGCCACCAGCCACCTGTTCGACTGTGACCGTGATCGCCTCACGGCTTGCGGTGGCCTGGCCGTACTCGACCTGATGCTGGCCCTGCTGGCGCGCGACCACGGCGCCGAACTGGCAGGCGCGGTGTCGGAAGAACTGGTGGTGGAACGCATCCGTGAAGGCGGCGAGCGCCAGCGCATACCCCTGCAAAACCGCCTCGGTTCCAGCCACCCCAAGCTCACCCAGGCGGTGCTGCTGATGGAAGCGAACATCGAGGAGCCGCTCACCACCGACGAAATCGCCCAGCACGTGTGTGTGTCGCGGCGCCAGCTGGAGCGGATCTTCAAGCAGTACTTGAACCGGGTGCCCAGCCAGTACTACCTCGAGTTGCGCCTGAACAAGGCCCGCCAGATGCTGATGCAAACCAGCAAGTCGATTATCCAGATCGGCCTGTCGTGCGGCTTTTCCTCCGGCCCGCATTTCTCCAGTGCGTACCGCAACTTCTTTGGAGCTACCCCGCGCGAAGATCGCAACCAGCGCCGCGCCGGCAGCCCGTTCGAGCTGGCCCCTGTTCCAGCAGAGCGCGGGTAGGAAAACGTGCAGGCGCCAGCGTAGCCCGGGAATCCAGGGCCATTCGCCGGCTGCGTCGGCGCCTGCAAGTGTTTTAAACTGTCCCTATTTGTCGCATTGCTGAAAACCCCGGTATTTCGGGGGTTCTGGCTGTAACAAGTTGTCGCTTGGCGGCAAGGCCAAGGGCCAACCACTCCTTACAATCCTCCCATCGCCGGCCACTTTCAGGCCCGCGCTTCGCTTCAGGAGACGCTGATGTCCGCTGATCACGCCCAGGTGCAACGCACCGATTTCGACCAGGTAATGGTCCCCAACTATGCGCCGGCGGGTTTCATTCCCGTGCGTGGGGCAGGCTCTCGAGTCTGGGACCAGGCGGGTCGCGAGCTGATCGACTTCTCCGGCGGCATCGCGGTCAACGTGCTGGGCCATGCCCACCCTGCGTTGGTCGGCGCGCTTACCGAGCAGGCCAACAAGCTGTGGCACGTGTCCAACGTGTTCACCAATGAACCGGCCCTGCGCCTGGCCAAAAAGCTGGTGGCCGCCACGTTTGCCGAGCGCGTGTTCTTCTGCAATTCGGGCGCGGAGGCCAACGAAGCCTGCTTCAAGCTGGCACGTCGCGTGGCCCATGACACGTTCGGCCCGGAAAAATACGAGATCATCGCCGCGGTCAACAGCTTCCACGGGCGTACCCTGTTCACCGTGAGCGTGGGCGGCCAGCCCAAGTACTCCGATGGTTTCGGGCCGAAGATCGAAGGGATCACCCATATCCCCTACAACGACCTCGACGCGCTGAAAGCCGCGATCTCGGACAAGACCTGCGCCGTGGTGCTCGAGCCTATCCAGGGTGAAGGCGGCGTGTTGCCGGCAGACCGGGCTTACCTCGAAGGCGCTCGCGCCCTGTGCGACCAGCACAACGCGCTGCTGGTGTTCGACGAAGTGCAAAGCGGCATGGGGCGTAGCGGCAAGCTGTTCGCCTACATGCAGTACGGCGTGACCCCCGATATCCTCTCCAGCGCCAAGAGCCTGGGCGGTGGCTTCCCGATCGGTGCAATGCTCACCACCGAGAAATTGGCCCGCCACCTGAGCGTAGGCGTGCACGGTACTACCTACGGCGGCAACCCGTTGGCCTGCGCGGTAGCGGAAGCGGTGGTGGATGTGATCAATACCCCTGAAGTGCTGGAAGGCGTTCAGGTTCGCCATGAGCGCTTCGCCACCCGCCTGCGCGCCATCGGCGAACAGTACGGGGTGTTTACTGAAGTGCGTGGCATGGGCCTGCTGATCGGCTGTGTGCTGAGTGAACAGTGGAAGGGCAAGGCGAAGGAATTCTTCAACGCCGCCGAGCGCAACGACCTGATGATCCTGCAGGCCGGCCCGGACGTGGTCCGCTTCGCCCCCAGCCTGGTGATCGACATCGCTGACATCGACGAAGGCCTCGACCGCTTCGAGCGCGCTGTCGCCCAGCTGACCCAGGCCTGACGGCTGACCGGCGGGGCCGTGCGCCCCGCCTTTATTTTCTTGATTCAAAGGAGTGGCACCATGCTCGTGATGCGCCCTGCGCAAATGGCTGACCTGGACGAGGTGCAACGGCTCGCCGCAGACAGCCCGATCGGTGTCACTTCCCTGCCCGACGACCTGGAGCGCCTGCGCGACAAGATCGTTGCGTCGCAAGCCTCCTTTGCCGCCGAAGTCAGCTTCAACGGTGAAGAGAGCTATTTCTTCGTGCTCGAAGACACCGCTCGCGGCACCTTGGTAGGTTGCTCGGCCATCGTTGCGTCGGCCGGTTACTCCGAGCCGTTCTACAGTTTTCGCAACGAAACCTTCGTTCACGCCTCTCGCGAACTGAAGATCCACAACAAGATTCACGTGTTGTCCCAGTGCCATGACCTTACGGGTAACAGCCTGCTCACCAGTTTCTATGTGCTGCCGGAACTGGTGGCCACACCTTGGGCCGAGCTCAACTCGCGGGCGCGCCTGCTGTTCATGGCCAACCACCCGGAGCGTTTCGCCGATTCCGTGGTGACTGAAATCGTTGGCTACAGCGACGAACACGGCGACTCGCCGTTCTGGGACGCCATCGGCCGTAATTTCTTCGACATCAACTACGCGGCGGCGGAGCGCTTGTGTGGGTTGAAAAGCCGCACATTCCTGGCCGAGCTGATGCCTCACTACCCGATCTATGTGCCGCTGCTGCCGGACGCCGCCCAGGAGGCCATGGGCCAAGTGCATCCAAGGGCGCAGGTCACCTTCGACATCCTCATGCGCGAAGGCTTCGAAACCGAGCATTACATCGACATCTTCGACGGCGGGCCGACCCTGCACGCCCGAACCTCCAACATCCGCTCGATTGCCAGCAGCCGCGTGGTGCCTGTGAAGGTAGATGAGAACGCTGCCAAGGGCGGGCGTCCGTATCTGGTAGCGAACTGCAATTTGCAGGACTACCGCGCCGCGTTGCTGGAACTGGACTGGGCGCCAGGCAAGCCTGTGAGCTTGCCGGCGGCCGTGGCCGAACGCCTCGGCGTGGCCGATGGCGCCAGCGTCCGCGTAGTGGCCGTGTAAAACAGCAGGGTTGGTTGCCTGGCTACGTCAGGCTGAGCATCGCGGCGCCCTTGGCGGCCGCTCGAGGAGTACACATGATTGTTCGTCCCGTACGCAGCAGCGACCTCAGCGCGCTGATCGACCTGGCTCGCGGCACCGGCCCGGGCCTGACGACCCTGCCTGCCAACGAGGAGCGCCTGGCCCACCGAGTAGGCTGGGCGGAGAAGACCTTCCGCGGCGAGGCCGAGCGGGGCGATACCGATTACCTGTTCGTGCTGGAAACCGATGACGGCACCGTGGTGGGCACCTCCGCCATTGCTGGCGCGGTAGGGCAGCGCGAACCCTGGTACAACTATCGCGTGGGCCTGACCGTCAGCGCCTCGAAAGAGCTGAACATTTACCGGGAAATTCCCACCCTGTTCCTGGCCAACGACCTTACCGGCAACTCCGAGCTGTGCTCGCTGTTCCTGCGTGACGACATGCGCAACGGCCTGAACGGCCGCCTGCTGGCCAAGGCGCGGCTGTTGTTCATGGCCGAATTCACCGGCCTGTTCGGCAACAAGGTGATCGCCGAGCTGCGAGGCATCTCTGATCAGGCGGGGCGCTCGCCGTTCTGGGAAAGCCTGGGCCGGTACTTCTTCAAGATGGAATTCAGCCAGGCCGATTACCTTACCGGCGTAGGTAATCGTGCATTTATCGCCGAGTTGATGCCCAAGTTTCCGCTCTATACCTGTTTCCTTTCCGAAGCCGCCCGCGAGGTGATCGGCAAGGTGCACCCAGACACCGAGCCGGCCCTTTCGATGCTGCGCGCCGAGGGCTTCAACTACCAAGGGTACGTGGACATCTTCGACGCCGGCCCGGCCGTGGAATGCGAAGTGGCGAAAATACGTGCCGTTCAGGAGAGCAAAAGCCTGGTGCTTGCCGTTGGCACACCGGGCGATGATGCCCCTGTGTATCTGATCCATAACCGCCAACTGGAGCACTGCCGCATCACCGCGGCGCCGGCGCGCCTGGCGGCCGGCACCCTGGTGGTCGACCCGCTTACTGCCCGCCGTTTGCGCCTGCATGCGGGCGACCAGGTACGCGCGGTCACCTTGTCACCCAACACGGCTCTGGAGGGCCAGCCATGACCACTTTGTTCATCGACGGGCAATGGCTCGCGGGCGAAGGCGAAGCCTTCCAGTCGCTCGATCCGGTTAGCCAGCGTGTGATCTGGGAAGGGCAAGCCGCCTCGGCCGCGCAAGTGAAATCGGCTGTGGCCGCCGCGCGCCAGGCATTCCCGCAGTGGGCAACGCTGCCGCTGGAAACCCGCATCGGTTATTTGCAAGCGTTCGCCGAGCGGCTCAAAGCCTCGAGTGATCAGCTGGCCCGCTGCATCGGTGAAGAAACCGGCAAGCCGCTGTGGGAAGCCGCCACGGAAGTGACCAGCATGGTCAACAAGGTGGCAATTTCTATTCAGGCGTACGAAGAGCGCACCGGCGAAAAACACGGCGTGCTGGGCGATGCCAAGGCCGTGCTGCGCCACAAACCCCACGGCGTAGTGGCGGTGTTCGGCCCTTACAACTTCCCTGGCCACCTGCCTAATGGCCACATCGTGCCGGCGCTGTTGGCCGGTAATACCGTGGTGTTCAAACCCAGCGAGCTTACGCCCGCGGTGGCGGCACTCACGGTCAAGTGCTGGGAAGAGGCGGGGCTGCCTGCGGGCGTGCTCAACCTGGTGCAAGGGGCCCGCGATACCGGCGTGGCCTTGGCGGACGCGGACATCGACGGCGTGTTCTTTACCGGCTCCAGCCGTACCGGCAACCATTTGCATGCCTTGTTCGCCGGCCGCCCCGAAAAAATCCTCGCGCTGGAAATGGGCGGCAACAACCCCTTGGTGGTAGACGAGGTGGAGGACCTGGACGCAGCCGTTTACACCATCGTGCAATCGGCCTTTATTTCCGCTGGCCAGCGTTGCACCTGCGCCCGGCGCCTGCTGGTGCCAGAGGGGGACTGGGGTGATCGCCTGTTGGCACGGTTGGTGGAAGTGGCCCGTGGCATTCGCGTGGGCGCCTTCGACGAACAGCCCGCGCCGTTCATGGGCTCGGTGGTTTCGCTCGCGGCTGCCCAGGCACTGATGACCGCCCAGGCTGACTTGCTGGCCAAGGGCGCGCAGGCGCTGTTACCGATGACCCAGCCCAACCCCGGCGCGGCACTGCTGACGCCCGGCCTGATAGACGTTACCGCCGTGGCCGAGCGTTCGGACGAAGAACTGTTTGGCCCGCTGCTGCAGGTGGTGCGCTATCAGAACTTCGATGGCGCGATCGCCGAAGCCAACCACACCCGTTACGGCCTGGCCGCTGGCCTGCTGTCCGATTCTGCCGAGCGCTACCAGCACTTCTGGCTGCACAGCCGCGCTGGCATCGTGAACTGGAACAAGCAACTGACCGGCGCCGCCAGCAGTGCACCGTTCGGTGGGGTAGGTGCCTCGGGCAATCACCGAGCCAGCGCATACTACGCGGCTGATTATTGTGCCTTCCCGGTGGCTTCCCTTGAGGCAGACCGGGTAAGCCTGCCGGCCACCCTTACACCGGGTGTGACGCTGTAAGCCGCGGGCGGCCAGCCGCGGGCGGCCTTGAGTTGCAAGCTGCAAGCGGCAAGTAAAGGCAAAAGCAAGAGCAAGCAAAAGCAAAAGCAAAAGCAAAAGCAAAAGCCAAAGCAAAAGCAAAAGCAGTAAGCCATAAGACATTTAGCGGGAGCCGGGCCAATGAAAGCGTTTGAAGTCAACTTTGACGGGCTGGTGGGGCCTACCCACAACTATGGCGGCTTGTCTTATGGCAACGTTGCTTCGCAGAGCAACAGCCAGGCGCAGTCCAACCCGCGGGAAGCCGCGCGCCAAGGGTTGGCGAAGATGAAAGCCTTGAGCGACATGGGCTTTGTGCAGGGCGTGTTGGCGCCTCAGGAGCGCCCCGATGTGGCTGGCTTGCGCCGCCTGGGGTTCGCCGGCACCGACGCCGAAGTGATCGCCGCCGCTGCCCGTGATGCCATGCCGATTCTCGCGGCCAGTTGCTCAGCGTCAAGCATGTGGGTGGCCAACGCTGCGACCGTGAGCCCCAGCGCAGACACCGCCGACAGCCGGGTGCACTTCACCGCGGCCAACCTTAATTGCAAATACCACCGCAGCATCGAGCACCCAACGACCAGTCGCGTGTTGGCCGCCATGTTCGCGGACCCCGCTCATTTCGCTCACCACGCGGCGCTACCCGCGGTGGCTCAGTTCGGTGACGAAGGCGCGGCGAACCACACCCGGTTCTGCAAGGACTATGGCGCGCCGGGAGTAGAGTTCTTCGTGTACGGCCGTGCGGCCTTCGATAGCCGCCGCCCCTCGCCACAACGCTACCCGGCGCGGCAAACCCTCGAAGCTTCCCAGGCGGTGGCGCGCCTGCATGGGCTGAGCGAGGCCGGGACGGTCTACGCGCAGCAGAACCCGGCAGTGATCGACCAGGGCGTGTTCCACAACGACGTGATCGCGGTGGGCAACGGCGAGGTGCTGTTCCATCACCAGGACGCCTTCCTCGAAACCGAGCAGGTGCTGGGTGAGTTGGCGGCGAAATTGAGCCAGCGGGGTGGGCATTTCCAGTCCATCAGCGTGCCCCGCGACCAGGTAAGCGTGGAAGACGCTGTACGCTCGTACCTGTTCAACAGCCAACTGCTCACCCGCGCAGACGGCCGCATGCTGTTGATCGTGCCGGAAGAATGCCGCGCCAACCCGCGCGTGTGGGATTACCTGCAGGCGCTTACGGCTGGCAATGGCCCGATTGCCCAGGTTCAAGTGTTCGACCTCAAGCAAAGCATGCAGAACGGCGGTGGCCCGGCCTGCCTGCGCCTGCGCGTGGCCCTCAACGAACAAGAACTGGCGGCGGTGAACCCAGGGGTTATCATGACGGCCAGCCTGTACGAGCGGCTGACCCAATGGGTGGACCGGCACTACCGCGATCGCCTGAGCGATGCGGACCTGGCTGATCCACAATTGCTGGTAGAGTGCCGTACAGCGCTGGATGAACTCACCGTGCTGCTGCAGCTCGGCTCGGTTTATCCATTCCAACTCAATTGAAGGGAACCCCAACCATGTCAGATGCCCTGCGGCTGATCCTTGAAGATGACGACGGCACTCAGCTTGAAACCTCCTGCACCCGCCTGGCGGTGATGTGGCAAGGCAAGGAACTGTGGATTCAAATCGGCGGCAACGATCAGTTGTTGATCGGCGTGGATGTGGACGAGGGCGATACCGAGTACGCCAACTTGCTGATGCGCCCGATGGCCACCAACCTGGTGAGCTTGCAGCTGGAAATGGAACCTGCCGAACTGGCGGATGAAGAAGACGGCCACGTGCACGGCCCCGACTGCGGCCACCATCACTGACCCCGGCCGGGAGCCCGCCTATGCTGTCGCTTGGAAAACTGCTGGAACTCACCCTGGCCGACCGTGAGCCGGCGCAGAAGACTCAGATGACGGTAAGCGGCACCTGCCTGCGCTGGCTCGCGCCGGGCGCGTTGGAAGTGCGCCCTCATGCGGACCGCGACAATGGGCTGGACCTGCTGCTGTCGGCGGGCATCCATGGCAACGAAACCGCGCCCATCGAGCTGCTCGATTCATTGATTCACGCCATCGCGCGTAATGAGCTGCAGCCCCGGGCGCGGTTGCTCTTCCTGTTCGGTAACCCGGAAGCCATCCGGCGCGGTGAGCGCTATGTGGAGCAGGACGTGAATCGGTTGTTCAACGGCCGTCATGAACTGTCCAGCGGCTTTGAGGCCATGCGTGCCTGTGAGCTGGAGCGGCTGGCCGCCGGTTTCTTCAACCGCCCGGACCGGCAGCGGCTGCACTACGACCTGCACACTGCCATCCGCGGTTCTCGCATCGAGCAGTTTGCCTTGTATCCGTGGAAGGAAGGGCGCGAGCACTCGCGGCTGGAACTGGCGCGTTTGCGCGACGCGGGCATGGAAGCGGTGCTGCTGCAAAACCGTCCCGCCATCACCTTCAGCGCCTACACCTATGAAACCTTGGGGGCCGAGGCCTTTACCCTGGAGCTGGGCAAGGCCCGCCCGTTCGGCCAGAACGCCGAAGTAGACCTGACGCGGCTGGATGCATGCTTGCGTGGGTTGATCGAGGGCAGCGCAGGGGTGGCCGACGGTGACGATCTCACCGGGCTACAGCTGTTCAGCGTGTCCCGCGAGATCATCAAGCACAGCGATAGCTTCCTGCTTCACCTGCCCGCAGACGTGGAAAACTTCTCCGAGTTGCCCACCGGTTACCTTCTGGCCGAGGACGAAGGCACGCGGTGGGTGATCGAGGAGGAGGGCGCCCGGATCATCTTCCCCAACCCCAAGGTGCGCAATGGCCTGCGTGCTGGCATCGTGATTGTGCCCTGTGGGAAGCAGCTGCCTTAGCGGTTTGCTTAAACCCTTATTCGCGAGCTTCGCCTTCGGCTCCGCCGGATGGTCGGCCCCCCAGCTCCCACAGGATTCATCCATCCCCTGAAAGAGCTCGCTCTTCTGTGGGAGGCGGGCGGAGCTCGCGAATAGGCAATAAATCTTTCGCGAGCTAATGCCGGATGGCTGGCCCCGCCGCTTCCAGACGGTTTTAAGGGGGTTACCCCGCGATCATGCCTTTGAGGTCACGCACCTTGGTCAGCGTATCCACGCAGGCCCGCGCCGCTTCCAGGCCTTTCACATGGAAATGCCGGAAGAAGTAATCGTGGTGTTCCTTGCCTTCATGGAAGTGGTGCGGGGTAAGCACTACCGAAAACACGGGTACTTCAGTGTCCAGCTGTACGCGCATCATTCCGTCGATCACCGCCGGGGCCACGAAGTCATGGCGGTAGATGCCGCCGTCCACCACCAGCGCGGCGCCGACGATGCCGGCGTAGCGCCCGGAACGGGCAAGCAGCTTGGCGTGCAGAGGGATTTCATAGGCGCCGGCAACTTCGAAGAAGTCTACCTGATCGGCGCTCACGCCAAGCGCGGCGAGGCCTTCGATAAAGCCGAGGCGGCTCTGGTCCACAATATCCTTGTGCCAGCTGGCCTGGATGAAGGCGATGCGCGAAGCGGATTGGTTTTGCATGGTGACTCTCCTGTTCATTGGCAATAAACAGGGCACACGAGTGAAAGGAGCGCGCAGGCACCCCGTTCTCTCTTTATCCGGACTATACCGTCGGCCCCGGGATCACACCGGGTCTGCTGACCTCGCCGAAACGAGCGCTCGCGGGCTAGGCTATGCCATTACCGCCGGTGGGGAATCGCACCCCGCCCTGAGAACGTTGCCGCGTGTGGCGGCGCGGCATTATTAACACAGCAGGTAGGCAGGGGGAATCCTTCCCTGCGTGACGTGTTAGATTTTTTCATTAGGGCGCTATTCCCTCGCGCCCGCTCAAGGAGAGGCCTGATGACCCCGATCGACCTGCGCAGCGATACCGTGACCCGCCCCTCTTCGGGCATGCTCCAGGCCATGGCGCGCGCCGAAACCGGTGATGACGTTTATGGGGAGGACCCTACCGTAGCCCACCTGCAAGCGCGGCTGGCCGAAGAGCTTGGCTTTGAAGCGGGCCTGTTCGTACCCAGCGGCACCATGAGCAACCTGTTGGGGCTGATGGCTCATTGTGAGCGAGGGGATGAATACATCGTGGGCCAACAAGCCCACACCTATAAATACGAAGGCGGCGGCGCGGCGGTGTTGGGGTCCATTCAGCCGCAACCGCTGGAAAACCAGAGCGATGGCTCGCTGGCCCTCGATCAGGTAATCGCCGCCATCAAGCCCGACGACTTCCACTTCGCACGCACTCGGCTGCTGGCATTGGAAAACACCATGCAGGGCAAGGTGCTGCCGCTGGATTACCTGGCGTGCGCCAAAGCACTGTGCACAGAGCATGGCCTGGGCTTCCATCTCGATGGCGCTCGGCTATTCAATGCCGCGGTCGCTCAAGGCGTGGCGGCGGGCGAGATCAGCAGGCATTTCGATTCGGTTTCCATTTGCCTGTCCAAGGGCCTCGGCGCTCCCGTAGGCTCGGTGCTGTGTGGTGATCGGGCACTGATTGCTCGCGCCACGCGCTGGCGCAAGGTCGTGGGCGGTGGCATGCGCCAGGCCGGCATTCTGGCCGCGGCAGGCTTGTATGCGCTGGACCATAACGTAGCGCGCCTGGCGGATGACCATGCCAACGCCCGCCGCCTCGCCGAAGGGCTTGGCGCACTCGGCTACGCCGTAGAGCCTGTGCAGACCAACATGGTGTATGTACAAGTCGGGCCGACGGCAGAGGCGTTGCGCGACTACGCGGCAGGGCAGGGCGTACGCCTCACGGCCAACCCACGCTTGCGCCTGGTCACTCATCTTGATGTGGATGCGCGTCAGATCGACCAGGTGATTGAAGTGTTTGCCGGCTTCGCACGCCAAACCGGATACGAATCGTCCAATTGATGGACTCAATCGTACAAACACACTGTACCCTGACCGCAGGGCCGATATAATGCGGCCCTTTGCCGTCGTTTCGACGCCAAGCCTGTGCCTCTGGCCGCTGTCTCCGTGGAAGAACCTATGAAAAGCGCAGAAATCCGTGAAGCCTTCCTCCGCTTCTTCGAAGAGCAAGGCCACACCCGTGTAGCCTCAAGCTCTCTGATCCCCGCCAACGATCCGACCCTGCTGTTCACCAACGCCGGGATGAACCAATTCAAGGACTGCTTCCTCGGCCAGGAAAAGCGCGCCTACACCCGCGCGGTAAGCAGCCAGAAGTGCGTGCGCGCCGGCGGCAAGCATAACGACCTCGAAAACGTGGGCTACACCGCGCGCCACCACACGTTCTTCGAAATGCTAGGCAACTTCAGCTTCGGTGATTACTTCAAGCGTGACGCCATCACCTTCGCCTGGACCTTCCTCACTTCGGAAAAATGGCTGAACCTGCCCAAGGAAAAGCTGTGGGTTACCGTTTACGCCAGCGATGATGAAGCCTACGACATCTGGACGAAGGAAGTGGGCGTGCCGGCCGAGCGCATGGTGCGCATTGGCGACAACAAAGGTGCCCCGTACGCTTCGGACAACTTCTGGACCATGGGCGATACCGGCCCTTGTGGCCCTTGCACCGAAATTTTCTACGATCACGGCGCGGACATCTGGGGCGGCCCGCCCGGCTCCCCGGAAGAAGACGGCGACCGTTACATCGAGATCTGGAACAACGTGTTCATGCAGTTCAACCGCACCGCCGATGGCGTGCTGCATCCTCTCCCAGCGCCGTCGGTAGACACCGGCATGGGCCTGGAGCGGATCAGCGCGGTGCTGCAGCACGTGCATTCGAACTACGAGATCGACCTGTTCCAGCACCTGCTGCACGCCTCTGCCGAGGCCATCGGCTGCGGCAACGAGGGCCAGCCGTCGCTCAAGGTAGTGGCTGACCACATTCGTTCCTGTGGCTTCCTGATCGCCGACGGTGTGTCGCCTTCCAATGAAGGCCGTGGCTATGTGCTGCGCCGGATCATTCGACGTGCCTGCCGCCACGGCAACAAGCTGGGCGCGCGCGGGGCGTTCTTCCACCGCATCGTCGCCGCACTCGTCACCGAGATGGGCGAAGCCTTCCCCGAACTGAAAAACCAGCAGGCGCATATCGAGCGCGTGCTCAAGGGCGAGGAAGAGCAGTTCGCCAAAACCCTGGAGCAGGGCCTGAAGATCCTCGAGCAGGACCTGGCCGAGCTCAAAAGCGACGTGGTACCGGGCGATGTGATCTTCAAACTGTACGACACCTACGGTTTCCCGATGGACCTCACCGGCGACATCGCCCGTGAGCGCAACCTCACCCTGGACGAAGCCGGCTTCGAACGCGAAATGGACGCCCAGCGCGAGCGCGCCCGGTCGGCCAGTGCCTTCGGCCTGGACTACAACAGCCTGGTGAAGGTCGAGGAAGACACGCAGTTCCTGGGTTACACCACCCACGACGGCGAAGGCAAAATTGTAGCGCTGTATAAAGATGGGCAGTCGGTGCAGGAACTGGCCGAAGGCGAGGAGGGCGTGGTGATTCTCGACCGCACGCCGTTCTACGCTGAATCCGGTGGCCAGGTGGGCGACCGCGGTACGCTGCAGGGGGGCAACAGCCGCTTCCAGGTAAGCGACACCACCAAGTCCGGCGGCGCGTTCCTGCACCACGGCCTCGTTGCGCTGGGTAGCCTGAAAGTGGGCGAAACGGTGCAGGCGCAGGTTGAAGGCGACCTGCAACAGGCCACATCGCTCAACCACTCGGCTACCCACTTGCTGCATGCCGCGCTGCGCGAAATCCTTGGCGATCACGTCCAGCAGAAAGGCTCTCTGGTCGACAGCCAGCGCCTGCGTTTCGACTTCAGCCACTTCGAGCCGATCAAGCCCGAGCAGATCAAGGCGCTGGAAGATATCGTCAACCGCGAGATCCGTCGCAACACGCCGGTGCAGATCGAAGAGATGGACATCGAGAGCGCCAAGCAGAAAGGCGCCATGGCCCTGTTCGGTGAGAAATACGGCGACCGCGTGCGCGTACTCACCATGGGCGGCGACTTCTCGGTGGAACTGTGCGGCGGCATCCACGCCAAGCGCACCGGCGACATCGCGCTGTTCAAGATCACCAGCGAAAGCGGCGTGGCTTCGGGCGTGCGGCGTATCGAAGCGGTGACCGGCGCGACCGCGCTGGCCTTGCTCAACAACGCTGAAGAGCAAGTGAAAGAAGCCGCGTCGCTGCTCAAGGGCAGCCGTGAAAACGTGCTCGACAAATTGCAGGCCGTGCTGGAGCGCAACCGTCAGCTGGAGAAACAGCTGGAGCAACTCCAGGCCAAGGCCGCCAGCGCCGCGGGCGACGATCTGCTGGCCGGTGCCGTGGACGTGAAAGGCGTGAAGGTGCTGGCCGCGCGCCTGGATGGCGTGGAGGGCAAGGGCTTGCTGGCCCTGGTAGACCAGCTCAAGAACAAACTGGGCGAAGGGGTGATCCTGCTCGGTGGCGTGCACGACGAAAAAGTAGTGCTGGTTGCCGGTGTCACCAAAGCCTTGTCGGCGCGCGTGAAAGCGGGCGACCTGATGAAGCAGGCCGCGGCGGCAGTCGGTGGCAAGGGCGGAGGCCGGCCAGACATGGCTCAGGGCGGCGGCGTGGATGTCGCGGCCCTCGACCAGGCACTGGCACTGGCTGTGCCGTTCGCCGAAGGCGGGCTGTAATCCCGGCGGCATGCGCCACGGCCCCGCCGTGGCCGCAAGCGTGCGGATGTTTAATGGGTGCCCTGCGTGGGCGTGAGGCGGCGTTGAAATGGCTTTGATCGTACAGAAGTTTGGCGGCACTTCGGTGGGCTCCATCGAGCGTATCGAGCAAGTGGCCGATAAGGTCAAGAAATTCCGCGAGCAAGGCCACGACCTGGTGGTCGTGCTTTCGGCAATGAGTGGCGAAACCAACCGGTTGATCGATCTGGCCAAACAGATCACCGATCAACCCGAGCCGCGTGAGCTGGACGTAGTGGTGTCCACGGGGGAGCAAGTGACCATTGGCCTGTTGGCCATGGCCTTGATCAAGCGTGGTGTGCCGGCGGTGTCCTACACCGGTAACCAGGTGCGCATCCTCACCGATGATGCCTATAACAAGGCGCGTATTCTGCAGATCGATGATCAGCGCCTGCGCGAAGATCTCAAGGCTGGCCGCGTAGTTGTGGTAGCCGGCTTCCAGGGTGTAGACCAGAACGGCAACATCACCACGCTGGGCCGTGGTGGCTCCGATACCACCGGTGTTGCTTTGGCCGCGGCATTGAAAGCCGACGAGTGCCAGATCTACACCGACGTGGACGGCGTCTATACCACCGACCCGCGCGTGGTAGCCCAGGCCCAGCGGCTGGACAAGATCACCTTCGAGGAGATGCTCGAAATGGCCAGCCTGGGTTCGAAGGTACTGCAGATCCGTGCGGTCGAATTCGCTGGCAAGTACAACGTCCCGCTGCGCGTGTTGCACAGCTTCCAGGAGGGTCCCGGGACCCTGATCACCATTGATGAAGAGGAAACCATGGAACAGCCGATCATTTCCGGCATCGCCTTCAACCGCGACGAGGCCAAGCTGACCATCCGTGGCGTGCCGGACACTCCCGGCGTGGCGTTCAAGATCCTGGGCCCCATCAGCGGTGCCAACATCGAAGTGGACATGATCGTTCAGAATGTGTCCCACGATAACACCACAGACTTCACCTTCACCGTTCACCGCAACGATTACCAGAAGGCGCTCGGCGTGCTTCAGGCCACTGCGGCTGAAATCGGCGCGCGGGAAGTGGTGGGCGATACCAAGATTGCCAAGGTGTCGATCGTGGGCGTAGGCATGCGCTCCCACGCGGGCGTTGCCAGCCGCATGTTCGAAGCGCTGGCCAAGGAGAGCATCAATATCCAGATGATCTCCACTTCCGAGATCAAGGTGTCGGTGGTTATCGAAGAGAAGTACCTGGAGCTTGCCGTGCGCGCCCTGCACACGGCCTTCGACCTGGACGCGACCGCCCGACAGGGCGAGTAAGCCGACCAGAAGGGGCGCGGCCATGGCTGCGCCCTTTTTCTTTTACGGCACGGGAAGGTTCTTCCACGGCCGTTTTGGCAAGCGGTTCGGCTTCGGCCCCCGTGACGCCCTTTTTTGCAGACCATTCCCGAATAAATACCGTTAGGAGATTTTCATGCTCATTCTTACCCGCCGTTGCGCCGAAAGCCTGGTGATTGGCGATGGGGAAATCACAATCACCGTGCTCGGTGTAAAGGGCAACCAGGTGCGCCTGGGCGTAGACGCGCCCAAGGAAGTGGCTGTGCACCGCGAAGAAATCTATCAGCGAATTCGCAAGGAGAAGGGCGAAGAACCAAGCCTTTAATTTTCTTCGTTTTTTTTGTTTGCAAACGGGGAAGAACGTGGTTAATATACGCCCCGTGTTGCGGAGAGGTGGCCGAGTGGCCGAAGGCGCTCCCCTGCTAAGGGAGTACACCTCAAAAGGGTGTCGGGGGTTCGAATCCCCCCTTCTCCGCCATTATTCAAGTGGGTTTGCTGAAAGGCGAATCACCTAGGCAGTACATGCACTCATAGCTCAGCTGGATAGAGTACTCGGCTACGAACCGAGCGGTCGGAGGTTCGAATCCTCCTGAGTGCACCATATCAGAGGCCCTGAAGTTTAATCTTCCGGAGTCCTGAGTTCCAGGGGAGACTGGGTTAACAACGCCAACCTGCACTCATAGCTCAGCTGGATAGAGTACTCGGCTACGAACCGAGCGGTCGGAGGTTCGAATCCTCCTGAGTGCACCACATCAGAGGTTCTGAAGTTCATCTTCAGAGATCCTGAACCCAGGGGAGACTGGGTTAACAACGCCAACTTGCACTCATAGCTCAGCTGGATAGAGTACTCGGCTACGAACCGAGCGGTCGGAGGTTCGAATCCTCCTGAGTGCACCATCTGCAAAGCCCACATCCCCGGATGTGGGCTTTTTTTTGCTTGTCACATAGCAGCCCGCCTTGGCGGCGACCGGCCCGTCAGGGCCGCTGTTTCAGTGGTACCCCGGTCGCAGCCAAGCCAGCGTGGCCTGGCCTCGCTGCTACAGGTAGCCTCAACTGCGCGTAGGCCGCCAGGGCATGTACTTCACTTTCTTCTTTTTCGTCCCTTTCTTTTTCGTCTCAGCCTTTTCCTCCACAGGCAGCACCTGCTTCGGTATGGCGCCAGGCTTTTTCACCGCCCTTGCATCAGGATCAGCGGCGCGAGCGGAGCGTACCTTCGGTGCCTGGCTTGCCGTTTGCCGCACCGCAGGCGCTACGCTGCCCGGCGTCGGGCTCCACACACGCTCACGCTGCCCCACGCTGTGGTCCGGGCATGAGGTGTGAGTGAAGGTCACTTGCCCGCCGCTGCCCACGCAGCGCTGTACCGTTGTGGCACCCGCTTCGTTGCTCAGGGCAAGAAGCGCCATCATCCATACCCCTACGTTCAAGCCTCGCATAGCGGCCTCCCTGGCTGTATTTCACTCTCCAAGCCTAGCGGCTGCACTGTGCGCGGACTGAAGGGTCTATTACCGAATGCTTCGTCACATAAACCTGCTATACCTTGGCTGCATGGGCCGGCAAGCATTTGTAAATCCACAATTTAGTAACCAAAAAGTCCATCGACCGGGTATCATTGCCGCCGTCTGCCCCGCCGGGGCTCCGGAATTCCTTCCATGGACTTACCCAGTAGAACCTTAATAACGCCTTTGGCCCCTATTGCACTGATTGATTGATCTCCTGGTGTGGTCCACTACTGGGAGTGGAGTACACCTATGACCGAAGTCGAAGTCCAAAACCTGCAAGAAAGCCTGCAGGACCGCCTTGGCCAGGTAATCGAACTGCTGCATCGGCAGCGGGTGGTCGAAGACCTGACCCATCGGCAGGAAGGGCAGCACCAGGCCTTGGTCGAAAATCTCGTGCACCGGCAGAACGTGGTCGAGCTTCAGCGCAAGCTCGATGACCTGCACTCCGCCGACATCGCCTATATCCTCGAAGCCCTTCCGCTCAATGACCGCCTTACCGTATGGCAGCTTGTAAAGGCCGAGCGTGACGGCGACATTCTGCTGGAAGTGTCCGATGCGGTTCGCGAAACCCTTATCGCGGACATGGAAGACCACGAGTTGCTGGCAGCGGCCAAGGAAATGGACGCCGACGAGCTGGCGGACCTCGCCCCGGAGCTGCCGCGCGATGTAGTGCACGAACTCATGGAAAGCCTGGACGCGCAGCAGCGGGAGCGCGTTCGATCGGCCTTGAGCTACGAAGACGACCAGGTCGGCGCGTTGATGGACTTCGAGATGGTCACCATCCGCGAAGACGTAACCCTTGAAGTGGTGTTGCGCTATCTGCGCCGGCTACGGGAGTTGCCGGGCCATACCGACAAGGTGTTCGTGATCGATCAGGACGGTGTGCTCAAGGGCGTGCTGCCGATCAAGCGGCTGCTGGTCAATGACCCGGAGAAGCGCGTTGCGGACGTGATGGCCAGCGACCCGGTCACCTTCCACCCTGACGCCGACGCTTACGAGGCGGCACAGGCGTTCGAGCGTTATGACCTGGTGTCCGCGCCTGTGGTGGACAAGAACCGTCGCCTTATCGGCCGCCTCACCATCGACGAAATGGTCGACCTTATTCGTGAGGAAAGCGAAAGCGAAGTGCTGAACATGGCTGGTTTGCGCGAAGAGGAGGACATCTTCGCGTCCGTGTGGCGTTCGCTGCGCAACCGTTGGTCGTGGCTGGCCATCAACCTGATCACGGCGTTCGTTGCATCGCGGGTGATTGGCCTGTTCGAGGACTCCATCGAGCGCCTGGTGGCGCTGGCGGCACTGATGCCCATTGTGGCGGGTATCGGCGGTAACTCCGGCAACCAGACCATCACCATGATCGTACGCGCCATGGCGCTGGACCAGGTAAGCACAGGTAACACCCGGCGCTTGCTGAAGAAGGAGCTATCCGTTGCGGTATTGAATGGGCTCATCTGGGGCGGTGTGATCGGCCTGGTGGCCTGGCTGCTGTACCACAGCTGGTCCCTTGGCCTGGTGATGACCGCCGCCATGACGCTCAACCTGCTGCTTGCCGCCTTCATGGGCGTGATCATTCCCATGAGCCTGGCGCGCGTTGGCCGAGACCCTGCCATGGGCTCTAGCGTGATGATTACTGCGGTAACCGACAGCGGTGGCTTCTTTATCTTCCTGGGCCTGGCGACACTTTTCCTGATGTGAAGGGTTATTTCGCGCAAACAAAAAGGCCAGCACGAATGCTGGCCTTTTTGCTATGTGCACCTCCTGTGCACGCGCCCGTTGGTTACGCGTCGGCGTCAGCGGACATCTCTGCATCGTGCGCGATCAGCGCAATAAGCGCATTCTGCTGACGATGAGCGAGCTGGCGGAAACGCTGAAGCAGTTCGCGCTCATGAAGCGAGAGCTCCGGGCTATCGAGGCGCATGCTGAGCTCCTCGCCGAGCGCACCCTCTTGAATGAGGCTCTGCTCCAGCCGCGCGATGATTTCAGAGTTCATGCTGCGGTGGTGGGTCCGGGCGACCTCAGCGATGCGTTCGCGCATCCCATCGGGAAGGCGGACGACAAACTTGTCTGCGGTGCGGCTGGAATAGACTGCCTGTTTCATTGGGCGCATATAGTTAACCGGTTGAGTTCAGGAAAGCGGTTCCTCGGAGCGGGCCGCAGGATGTGGGTACGACAGTCATTTTTGCCAAACGTTCCATCAGAAGGACCGCTTGGCTGCACATTATGCCTGTGATATGCCATAACCTTGGCGCCAATTCTGTGACAAATTCTGAACTGTGCGAGGGCGCTTCGCCAGTACGGAAAATCTGAAATGTGCACTGGTTCGGAAAAATGGCACATCGCCAGCCTTTCATCCGGTCGCCCGGTGCGTTGCACGGCCTTCGCTACGCGCAGGCGCGTACAGGGAAACCGAGGCGCCCCTGCTTTTGCCCACCTGTAACACTCAAGGTACTCTGTCAGCATAGTGGCAATCAGGCTATTAGCGAATGCACGGTGCGCAGTACCGATCAAGAGGCGGACAAAATGCGGCGAGGGCGGCTGGTTTATCTCATAGGGGCTTCTGGCGCCGGGAAGGACAGCGTGATCGAGGCGGCGCGGGAAGGCCTGGGCGCGCGCGGTGTCGAAGTGGTGCGACGGGTCATCACCCGCTCCGCCGAAGCGAAGGGGGAGCAGGCTGTGGGAGTAACCCGCGAGGCCTTTGAACACATGCTCGGTCAGGGGGAATTCGCCTTGAGTTGGGGGGCCAATGGCTTGATGTACGGCATACCCGCCGACATTGAAAACAGCCTGGCCCAAGGGCGCTGGGTACTGGTCAACGGTTCGAGAGGATACCTACCGCACGCCCTGGGCAAATACCCGGACCTTTTGGCGGTGCTGGTGACTGTTGACACGGAGGTATTACGCCAGCGGTTGGTAAGTCGAGGGCGAGAGACGCCTGCGCAGATCGAAGGTCGGCTGTCGCGCAATGAGCGGCTGCATCATACGGCCGCTGATTGGCAGGGGGAAGCCCCATGCCTGCATACCATTGATAACTCAGGTGCCTTGGCGGATGCCGCAGCGGCGCTACTGGCGGTGATAGATCAACAACGCCTCAACGCAATTGGGGATTGAAGCGGAATTTTTTCCCACGTATCAGCGCCAGCACGAACAGCACGGCGCAGCCCAGGCTCAGCGTCAGCAGCAGGGTGCTCAGTGCGCTGGTGGGGTAGGGGACAGCGGCGGCTGCCAGAAAGCACAGCAAGCTGCCAGCCAGGAAAATTATTGCAGACCTGGACATCTTGAGCCCGCCTTAAAAAGTGTATCGATCCAGACGGGGCGCAGGTAGCTGCCCTTGTTCGTCCATCCTTGGGGCCGTGGTGGCCAGCACCGGCGCCTGTACGCGCTCGTGCATTCCGGCCCGCTGGGCAGCCGGCCGTTGAACCCAGTCCTGCACATTGATGTGAACCTGAGCATTCGGGGCTTCGGCAAAAAAATGAAACGAAACTACGGCAACCATTGCCAAAGCGTTGAAGAGGTAGAGGGCGGCGTTCATCCATGTCTCCAAGGTGGTGTAGCTGGCTGACCATTCATAGCTGCCGACTACAGCGGTAGCACCCCTTGTGCCAATCCGCGCGGCATTAAAAATCCCTTTTAAATCAATACCATAGCAACACTAACTCGAAACGCTTACATGCATTGTGCATTGTTTGACACTTTTGCCCGTGCAGATTGCACGAAGACCCCCCGTAAAGTCCAGCAGCGGTGAGGCAATGTGCCTGCATTGCTTAGATTATTTGGTTTGCATCCATCAGCTTTATGCGCCGCCAAAGCTCGGTTTGCATCTCCCTGGGCGGGGTGATAGATTTGCACCCGCTTTGGCCGGGGCTATCCCGGTAACCTTTCGAGTGCCTGCAGCCCTGTCGGCATCGCGTACCAAGTCCTTGTAGTTCAACGGATAGAACGGGGCCCTCCTAAGGCTCAGATGCAGGTTCGATTCCTGCCGGGGACACCACGCCGCATCCCAATCTCGCTTGTTCCCAGCGTAGCCCCTAAACACGGGCCTTGCCTGCCTCGAACGCTTGTCTACCGTTTATAGCCTTGTTGCACCAGCAACGGCCGCGCCTGCACTGAGCGAGTGCTCTGAAGTGGACCAACAGGTCCGCATTTTCCCCTGGCCTTTGTATAAGCCCTTCATCCTTATAGGTTTTATTTCCCTGGCATACATCCTGCTCGGTTGGCCACGCTGCGGCCGCGTGCTTGGCTGCACATCGTATTGGGCAAGCTGCCGGGACAATCCTACTATCGAAGGGTGGACGTTATATGAACAACCCGTTTTCCTGGTCTGTAAAAGCCGACTTGGGCGGTATTATCGCCCCGGACGAGCGTTTGCCTTGGCCGCAGACCATTGCTCTTGGCATACAGCATGTGTTCGCGATGTTCGGCGCGACATTGCTGGCCCCGCTGCTGATGGGTTTCGATCCCAATGTCGCGATCATGATGAGCGGCATCGGTACGCTGATTTTCTTTATGGTGACGCGGGGCAAGGTACCAAGTTTCCTTGGGTCGAGTTTTGCCTTCATCGGCGCCGTGTCCGCAGCTACCGCCTATGCGGGAAGTGGCCCCAACCTGAACATCCCGCTGGCGCTTGGCGGGATCGTGCTGTGCGGGCTGGTGTATGTGGCCATCGGTATCGTGGTGCAAGCCGCCGGGGTAGCCTGGATTGAGAACATAACCCCGCCGGTAGTGACAGGCACGGTGGTAGCGGTTATCGGCCTGAACCTTGCCAGTGTGCCCATCAAGACAATGGCGTCCTCGAGTTTCGATACCTGGATGCAGCTCATTACCTTTGTGTGCGTGGCCTGCATCGCGGTGTACACAAAGGGCTTGCTGCAAAGAATGCTGCTATTGGTTGGGCTGATCGCGGCAACCCTCATTTACTTCGTGCTCGCCAACCTGATGGGCCTGGGCGCTCCGATCAACCTCGACCAGATCGCAGCCGCGCCGTGGCTTGGCATGCCGGCGTTCCAGGCACCTGTGTTCACGCTGTCGGCTGCATTGCTGATCATACCGGTGGTGGTGATCCTGATCGCCGAGAACCTGGGGCATATAAAAGCCATTGCGTCGATTACCGGGCAGAACCTGGATAAATCCATTGGCCGCGCGTTCATCGGCGATGGCATTGCCACGGTGATCAGCGGAGGCGTGGGGGGTAGCGGCATGACCACCTATGCGGAAAACATCGGCGTAATGGCGGCGACCAAGGTGTATTCCACCGCGCTATTCATTGTTGCGGGCATTGCAGCCATCCTCCTTGGGTTGTCACCCAAGTTCGGCGCCGTGGTGCACACCATTCCCGTGCCGGTGATGGGCGGGGTGTCTATCGTCGTGTTTGGCTTGATCGCCATTGCCGGCGCGCGGATATGGGTAGAGAACCGGGTGGATTTCTCCGATAGTCGCAACCTGTTGGTCGCTGCCATCCCGCTGGTTCTGGGCACAGGCGATTTTACCCTGCACCTGGGTGGCTTCGCGCTGGGCGGGCTGGGTACCGCCACCTTCGGCGCGATACTGCTTAACCAACTGCTCAATCGCCGCAAGGTCGCAGGCGCCGAGGTGCTGGGCGCCGGCGCATCTTCGAGATAAAAGGCGGGGCCGCCGAGGTCAGGGCCTCGGCTTCAGCCCATTGAACACCAGCGCCTTGATGCTGGCGAGGGTGTCTTCGAAGAACACCGGGTCGGACAGGCTTTTTCCCGTCACGGCATGCACCTGGGCGCCGAAGTCGGCGTAGTGCTGGGTTGTGCTCCACAGGGTGAATATCAGGTGGTAGGGGTCGACCGGCGCGAGCTTGCCGGCTTCTACCCACTGCTCGATTACTCCCACCTTGCTGGCCACCAGCTCGCGCAGCGGTTGGGTAAGCTGGGAGCGGATCAAAGGCGCCCCTTGCATGATCTCCATGCAGAACAGCTTGGATTCGGCGCAATGGTCCCTGGATAGCTCAAGCTTTACCCGAATGTATTGGCCAATGGCCTCGAGCGGATCCTGCTCGGCGCTGAACCCCCGAAGCGGGGCCAGCCAGATCTCCAGCACGTGTTCCAGCACGCAGACGTACAAATCTTCCTTGCTCTTGAAGTAGTAGAGCAGGTTGGTTTTCGAGACGTCCGCCGAAGAGGCCACCTGGTCCAGGCTGGTGCCGTGCAATCCATATATTGAAAACAAGCCAAGTGCGGCCTGAATGATTACGGCGCGCTTGTTTTCAACCATTTGCAAGCGCCTGTTCCGCGCCTTCTCGCTGATCTTGCGGCCCCCGGCCTCGGCGGGCTGAGCGTCTTTCCCGCCCAGTGCCTTGGTAGCGGGCGCCGCCTTGCGTCCAGCCCTTCCGGGTGAGGAAGCGCTGCCCTCTGACGTTGTATCGTTCACAGATCTGTCCGTGCTTCGAGTCGGTCCGGCATTGTAACAGGCTGCCTGGCCCCCCGGCGGAGGAGCATTTTTTGGTAAGCGGTGCACTGAAACGGCTCTGTGCGCCTCACCGCTGTGCAGAAAACCCATCCATTCGGTCTTTTTCGGACCATATGGTCTGAAGGAATCGCTCAGGAATTCTCAAGGCATTGAAAAGCAACGACTTTTAAATCTTGGCACATACCATGCTCAGTACCTCTCAGGACGCTGCCATGCAGGCTGGCGATTCAACCGGAGGCACCTATGAAAGTTGGTATCTTTATCCCCATTGGTAACAACGGCTGGTTGATCTCGGAAAACGCGCCACAGTACAAACCGACCTTTGAGCTCAACAAGCAGATCGCTCAGCGCGCTGAAACCTATGGGCTGGATTTTCTCCTGTCCATGATCAAGCTGCGCGGCTTTGGCGGCAAAACCGAGTTCTGGGACCACAACCTCGAGTCCTTCACCCTCATGGCAGGGCTCGCGGCAGTTACCAGCAAGATCAAGCTGTTTGCCACCGCGCCGTCCCTGGCGCTGCCGCCGGCGATCGTCGCGCGCATGGCCTCCACCATCGATTCCATTTCCAACGGCCGGTTCGGGGTGAACCTGGTCACCGGCTGGCAGCGGCCTGAATACTCACAGATGGGGCTATGGCCAGGGGACGAGTTCTTCAGCACCCGCTACGCGTACCTTTCCGAGTACATCCAGGTATTACGTGACCTCTGGGAGCAGGGCCGATCCGATTTCAAGGGTGACCACTTCACCATGGACGATTGCCACATGAGCCCCCGGCCAAGCGCTGACATGAAAGTGATCTGTGCAGGGCAAAGCGACGCGGGCATGGCCTTCTCGGCCCAATATGCCGACTACAACTTCTGCTTCGGCAAAGGCGTGAACACACCCAAGGCCTTCGCGCCGGCCGCGCAAAAGCTGATCGAAGCCACCCAGCGCACAGGGCGAAACGTGAGCACCTATGTGCTGATGATGGTGATCGCCGACGAAACCGACGAGGCCGCCTGGGCCAAATGGGAGCATTACAAGGCGGGCGTGGATGAAGAGGCCGTGGCCTGGCTGGGCGTTCAAGGCGGCGCGGACAAAACCTCCGGCGCGGACACCAACGTGCGGCAGATGGCCGATCCTACTTCAGCGGTAAACATCAACATGGGCACGCTGGTGGGCTCGTACGCCTCCATTGCCCGCATGCTCGATGAAGTGGCCGAAGTGGAAGGCACCGAGGGCGTATTGTTGACCTTCGACCATTTCGTAGAGGGCGTGGAAGCCTTCGGTACCCGTATCCAGCCCCTGATGAACAGCCGGATCGCGGCGGTTTCTCCGGTGCCGTCGCAAGCCGTTGCCAGTGCCGGTGCGGTACCCAGTGAAACAGCCGAAGCAGTGGGGGCTTGAGCATGGAAGTCGGTCAAAAGGTCACCCTCAGTTCCGCGACCCCAGCGGGCCTTCCCCTTGTGGACGGCCAGGCGGCCTGGGTGCTGCCGGCGCGCCCCGAGCCACTGTACTTGCACCCCTCCAATACGGCGCTGATCGTGGTGGACATGCAGAACGCCTATGCCTCGGTGGGCGGCTATGTGGATTCCGCCGGCTTCGACATTTCGGGCGCACAGGGTGTGATTGCCCGGATCGCCACGACGATCGAAGCCGCCCGCGCCGCCGGCGTGGCGGTGGTGTATCTGCAGAACGGCTGGGACAACCAGTACATAGAGGCAGGCGGGCCGGGCTCGCCGAACTGGCACAAGTCCAATGCGCTGAAAACCATGCGCAGGTTTCCCGAGCTTCAAGGGCAGTTTCTGGCCAAGGGCGGCTGGGATTATGAACTGGTAGAGGCCCTTGCCCCCCAGGATGGCGACATCGTTGTGCCGAAAACCCGCTACAGCGGTTTCTTCAACAGCACCCTGGACAGCACCTTGCGCGCCCGGGGCATCAAGAACCTGGTGTTCACCGGCATCGCCACCAACGTGTGCGTGGAGTCGACCCTGCGCGATGCCTTCCACCTCGAATACTTCGGCGTGATGCTCGAGGACGCGACCCATGAGCTGGGCGGCGCTGCCATACAGGCTGGGTCCGTTTACAACATCGAAACCTTCTTCGGTTGGGTGTCCAGCGTCGAAGCCTTCGTCAACCTCGTACGCAACCAACGATAAACAGGGGAACCGCCATGCCGAAACAAGCCATTATCCCACCGGGCACCGCCACCCCGATCGGCCCCTTCGTACCGGGCACCACCGCGGACGGCATCGTGTACGTTGCTGGCACCTTGCCGTTCGACAGTAACAACAACGTCGTCCATGTCGGCGATGCCGGTGCGCAGACTCGCCACGTGCTGGAAACGATCAAAAGCGTGATCGAAGCGGCCGGCGGGACCATGGAGGACGTGACCTTCAACCATGTGTTCCTCAAGCATTGGGAGGATTACGCGGCCATCAACGCTGTGTACGCCGAGTACTTCCCGGGCGAGAAGCCGGCGCGGTATTGCGTACAGGTGGGCTTGGTCAAGCCTGATGCCCTGGTGGAAATCGCCAGCGTGGCCCACACCGGCAAACGCCCATGACGGCCGGGCTGTATACCGAGGTGCATGGCGAGCCCGGCGCCGAAACCGTGCTGCTGTCTTCGGGCCTTGGCGGCTCGGCGGGGTACTGGGGCCCGCAGGTGCCCGTGCTGCTGGAAGCGGGCTACCGGGTGATCACCTACGACCAACGTGGCACCGGCCGCAGCCGCCAGGCGTTGCCGGCGGATTATCGCATCGAGCACATGGCTGACGATGTGATCGGCATCCTGGACAGCGAAGGGGTGTCGCGCTGCCATGTGGTCGGCCATGCGCTAGGCGGGCTGGTCGGCCTGCAATTGGCGCTGGACCAACCCGCGCGAATCTCGAGCCTGGCGCTGATCAACGCCTGGGCGGCGCCCAACCCTCATTCGGCACGATGCTTCGAGGCGCGCCTGGCGCTGCTCGACCATGTGGGCCCACGTGCTTATGTGGAAGCGCAGCCGATTTTCCTGTATCCGGCGAGCTGGGCCGCGGCCCACGCCGAGCGCGTGCAGGCGGAAGTTGACCATGCCTTTGAACACTTCCCGGGCGCCGACACCATGAAGGCACGCATTGGCGCCCTGCGCCGCTTCGATGTGAGCCAGCGCCTGGCCGAGCTTAGCCTTCCGGTGTTCGTGTCCAGCGCACTGGACGACGTGCTGGTGCCGGCAACCTGCTCCGGTCGGCTGAGCCAAGCCATCGCCGGCAGTACCGCCCACGTGCTGCCTCACGGTGGCCATGCCCACAACATCACCGCCCCTGACGCGTTCAATGAGTCACTGCTGGCCTTCCTGCGCAATCAACGCTAGGGCTTTCAAGTCCCATTTTTCGATGGAGAGAACCTATGTACGTATCGACCGCCGAGCCTGTATTGCCCACCGTTGACAAGGCTGAGTTCCGCGATGCAATGGCTCGCCTCGGGGCTGCGGTAAACGTGATCACCACCAACGGGCCCGGCGGGCTGGCTGGCTTCACGGCCTCGGCAGTGTGCAGCGTGACCGACCAGCCGCCTACCTTGCTGGTGTGCCTGAACCGGGGCGCGTCTGTGTATGAGGCCTTTCGGGATAACGGCGTGCTGTGCGTGAACGTGCTGGGGGCAGGGCACCAGAATATTTCAAACTGCTTCGGTGGCAAGACAGCGATGGCTGAGCGGTTTGCCGCGGTGAGCTGGGTGCCGGGTACCTCGGGCTGCCCGGTGTTGGAGGGGGCGAGCGTGTCCTTCGAATGTCGGCTGCGGCAACGCACCGAAGTCGGCACCCACGACGTCATGTTCTGTGAGGTGCTGGCTATTCATACCAGCGACATCGTGGGCAGCCTTATCTACTTCAATCGGGCCTATCACGAACTGTCAGCAATGCTGTAGCGAAGCTCCCCGTTTGGTTACCTGTGCCGCTTGATATTTTTAACGGCCGGTGCCAGTTTTGGTCAGTCGCCGTTCGCGGCACTGACCATAACAAGGAATGCGCGATGTTGATCGATGGCCCGCTGGCGGGTGTGGACGAAGTCGAATGCGTTACGCCGGACCTGAACGGCGTACCTCGTGGCAAGGTGATGACGGCGGCGGGCTTCGCCGAAGGGCGCCGGCTGCAACTGGCCAGGGGGGTACTGCTGCAGTGCATCATGGGCGGCTATCCGCCAGCCAAGTTCTACGGCAGCGATGACGGCGACCTTGCCTTGGTGCCCGACCCCGCGCACCTCTACCGCCTGCCCTGGAGCAACCACCCCCGCGCGTTCGCCATCTGTGACGCCAACGAACTGGAAGGTGGCGGTTCCTCGCTGTCTACGCGTGCGCTGCTCAAGCGGGTCATCGCCAACTACGCGGCCCGAGGCCTGGCCCCTGTAGTAGCGACGGAGCTGGAGTTTTACCTGTTTGCCGCCAACGCCGATCCCTCGCAGCCGTTCCAGCCGCCGATAGGCCTGGACGGCCGGCGAGAAGACGGGCACTCGGCATTCAGCGTTTCATCCAACAACGGTTTGCGGCCGTTCTGGACTGAGGTCTACCGTTGCATGGCGGCCCTTGGCCTGCCGCGCGACACCTTCATGCACGAGATGGGCGTGAGCCAGTTCGAGATCAACCTGCTGCATGGCGATCCGCTGCTGCTTGCCGACCAGACCTTCCTGTTCAAGCACCTGCTCAAGGAAGTCGCCCTCAAGCACGGGCTGATCGCGGTGTGCATGGCCAAGCCTTTGGCGGGCGTACCGGGCAGTTCGATGCATATTCACCAGAGCGTGGTGAGTGTGGGCAGCGGGCGCAACGTGTTCAGCGCCGAGAACGGCGAACCTACGGCGACCTTCCGGCACTTCATCGGTGGCCAGCAAGCGGCGCTGGGCGAATTTACCGCGTTGTTCGCCCCGAACGTAAACGCCTATCAGCGGCTGTTCCATCCCTATGCCTCGCCGAACAATGCGTGCTGGTCGGAGGACAATCGCGCCGCCGGCTTGCGCATTCCCGCCAGCGGCCCCGAGGCCAGACGCGTGGAAAACCGCCTGCCTGGCGCGGATGCCAACCCGTACCTGGCCATCGCTGCCAGCCTGGCCGCCGGCCTGCATGGGATCGAGCATGAATTGGAGCCCACGCCACCGATCCAGGGCGCGTTCGAAGTGCCGGAAAATCTTGCGCTGGCGTGTACCCTCGACAGCGCCTTGAAGCGTCTGAAAGGCAGCAGGCTGGCAGTGGAACTGTTCGGGCAAGAGTTCATCGAAGGCTACATCGCGACCAAGACCATGGAGCTCACCAGCTTCATGGATGAGATCACGCCTTGGGAACGCCGGGTGTTGGCCACGCAAGCCTGAGTGATGAGGCCCTGGCGAGCGCCGGGGCCGCCGTTTCGCCTGCTGTTTTAGCCTCGCCTTCTCTGTTCGGGAGCTGCAAGCGTCAATGCGTCAGATCTGGAAAAACTTTCGTGGCCTTTATTTCGCCTCTCTGATGATGTTGATCGGCTCGGGCTTGCTCAGTACGTACCTCGCGCTGCGCCTCGCCGCCGATCAGGTGGATGGCCTGTGGGTGGGCGCCTTGATGGCGGCGTACTATTTCGGCCTTGTGCTCGGGGGCAAGATCGGCCACCGGCTGATTGCACGCGTCGGCCATATACGCGCTTACACCGCGTGCGCGGGGATCGTCACCGCAGCGGTACTCGGGCATGGGCTGGTCGGCTACCTGCCAGCCTGGCTGGTGCTAAGGCTGGTCGTAGGGCTAGGCATGATGTGCCAGTACATGGTGATCGAGAGCTGGCTCAACGAGCAGGCCGAGGCGAAGCAGCGCGGAATGGTATTCAGCGGCTACATGATTGCTTCGTACCTGGGGCTGGTGCTGGGGCAGTTGATCCTCGTGTGGCACTCCGAACTGGGGCTTGAGCTGCTGATGATGGTTGCGCTGTGTTTTGCGCTCTGCCTCGTGCCCGTGGCGCTCACCCGGCGCCTCCACCCGGACGCGCTTCACCCGGTACCCATGGACCCGCGCTTTTTCATGCAGCGCGTGCCTCAATCCCTGACCACGGTGCTGTGCGCCGGCCTGATCATCGGTTCGTTCTACGGCTTGGCGCCTTTGTACGCGGCGGGGCAGGGGCTGAGTACCGAGGCGGTGGGCCTGTTCATGGGCTGCTGCGTATTCGCCGGGCTGGTGGTGCAATGGCCGTTGGGCTGGCTGTCGGACCGTTACGATCGAGCGCTGCTGATCCGCTTGATCGCCATGGTGCTGTGCGTGCTGGCGCTGGTGATGGCACTCGCGCCCAGGCTGCTCCATGTGCCCATGGAGGCGCTGTTCTTCGGCGGCTTCGTGGTGTCGCTGTTGCAATTCTGCCTGTATCCCCTGGCCGTGGCGTTTTCCAATGACCACGTGGAAAGCGAGCGCCGGGTGTCACTGACCGCCATGCTGCTGGTGACCTATGGCGTGGGCGCCAGCATCGGCCCGCTGGCCGCGGGTGTGCTGATGAAGCTGTACGGGAGCGACATCCTTTATGCGTTCTTCTCGTTCTTCGCGTTAGTGCTGGTATGGCGCATACGGCCCAAGGCGGTCACCAACCTTCACCAGGTCGAGGATGCGCCCCTGCATCACATCGCCATGCCCGACAACATGACCAGCTCCCCCCTGGTCGCCGCCCTCGACCCACGGGTGGACGAGCAGGTGGTGGACGACCAGATGAAGGATCATTGACGCCGCATTGGAGCGGGGGCAGCGGTAGCAGCACGCCTTGGCGGCGACCGGCCTGGCAAGGCCGCAGGCTGCGCCAGCTCCAACAGGCGTGCTTAGAAATCGTCCTTGTCGAACTGCCGCGCTTCGCGCTGCAGCTGATTGACGAAGCGCTCCACGTTGCGCTGCACCAGGCCGCTCATGTTGTGAAAGCGAACCCCGGCGAAGGTGGTGTCGAGGCGCTCTTCGAAGTGCAGGTAGCGCAGTTCGACCGGTGCGGTAATGGCGCCGAAGGGCAGGGCGGCGGCAAATTTTTCGTACACCTGGCCCAACTGTAGCTGCTGGGTGATGTTGCCTTCGAAGCGCAACTTGCAGCCGGTTGCCGACACGTCCAGCAGCTTGCCGCGTACCGCTTTCGCGACCTTGCTGCCAGCCACTTCGACGTCAACCAATTGAGACAGCTTGAGCGCGGCGCGGAAAGCGTTACGCCGCTGGTGATAGATCACTTCGCTGGGCAACGCGCCGTGGTAGCTGCGGCCATTGTCGTTATCCACCACTTTGAACGGCCCGTTGCATTCCCAGGCAATGCGCACGCCGTCATGGAAGCCTTCTACCCGAAAGTGTTCGCCATTGCTCAGGAAGCGCTCGCCATCACGCGGTATCAGCTCGTCGAAAGCCAGAGTACCGCTGTCACGGTCAACCTCTACCACGTAGCTCTGAAAACGTTGCTGGCGTTCGGTAAAGGTCACAATGAGCGGGTCATGCCCGTCCATCAGCGACTTCACGTTCGCGATGATTTCCAGTGGCGTGGTAAGAACCTTTGGCGGCTGCGGTGCATCGTCCGCACTCGAGGCGTTGAACACGATGATCGGGTCTCCAGGCAAAAAACGAAACGGGCGAACAGTACGGCATTGTGCCATCACTGTGCGCCCGGAGATACTAAATCCTCAGGCCTGGCTGAAGGCTCGCACTGTGGCCAAACGGGCCGTAGCGCCGCGCGCGGTGTACAGCGAAGGCGCTTCGCCGCCGCTCAGAATCCGCAACTGATTCGCAGTGGCAAATTGCTGAAGCTGAATGGCCCGGCCGTTCTGCTCATTGATGGTCTGACACTCGGCCAGAATGCCGGCCAGGTGCTCGCCGCGCTCGACCAGGACTTTGCCCAGCACCGACACCTGCGCCAGTTGCGCCAGGCCTTCGGCATCTGGCGACAGCCCCATGGAGGCAAGCAATTCGCTGCGTCGGCGGCCATGCTGGCCCAGCTGCACGATCAATGACTGCTTGTGCGCCAGGATGTTTTCCAGCAGCACCATGTCACGACCCCGCAGCGCCGTGTACTCCTCGCGCAGCAATGCCTGTAGCTGCTCTGCTGGCGCGATGTCGTCTTCAATCAACTGCAATAAGGTCGTGTCGTGCATGGCGGGTCCCGATGGTCACTGCGCCGGGTAAAACTTGAGCCGCTTGAGCGACGGCTCAGGATTCGAAGGAAAGCATCTTGCTGGCAATACTTTTGCTGTCGACCTTGTAGGTGCCGTCAGCGATCTGCTGCTTGAGCTCGGCAACACGGCTGGCGTTGACCGGCGCATCGGTACCGAGGCTTTCGGTGACCTTTTTCATGTGCTGGGCAACATCGCTCAGTTGTACGGATTCACCGGCCTGGCTGGTTTCCTTGACGCTTTTGACGTCGTCTACTGCCCCTACTGGCTTGCTGCTGGTGGTACGAGCAGTGCCCGAGACTTGAGTGGAGCCGGTAACGCTCCGGAAATCGATGACCATGATAAGAAACCCCTTGGTATTTGGACGCTTGCCTTGTTTTCGACCATGAGCGGAGAAACTTTAGGGTATTTTTTCGAAAACACCCCAACGGCAAGGTTCATGCACCAAGTGTAGGAAAATCGGGCCCGCGCCGCCAGAGCGGCTCGTCTTTACATGGAAACTTCCACCTGAGCGGGCCCGGTTACCCGTGCCTTTACCACCCGTTGGGAATTGAGGTTGCGTACGCGGATCTGCTCGTTCATGCCGCCATTGCTGAGCGCTTCGCCGGGCATGCGCACGGCCAGCGTACCGGCGCGCGCAGTGATGACCACTTGATCGCCCTTGCGGATCACTTCCGGTTGTTCGATCTGTACAGGTGCAATCACCTGGTCCATGACCGTCGGTCGGACCACCCGCTGGCCGATCGCCTGGTCCAGCGACGGCAGAAAGCCTTGGTTCAGCTGGCCCACATCACGCTCCTTGAGCGCTACGTCGCCGTCGGCGATCACCGTATCGCGCTTCAACGGCCGAGTCGCCACTACCACCTCGCGGTACAGCTTGACCGTCGCCGGCACGAAGACGGTCCACGGAGAGCCGCCTTCGCAGCGCACCCGCACGGTCACGCGCCCCAATGGAGTGGCAGGGCTTTCCAGCCGGGCAGTCAAATCCCGATCGCATTGAGGCATGCGCAAGCGGGGGTCCAGGTTCGCCACTTCGATTTCGTAGCGGCCGTCGGTCTGGCTGGTCGCTAAATAATCTTCAACGGTGAACTCAAGAAACCCCTGCGTCACACCGATAAGCTGTTCGGGCGCTGTGATGTCGTCGGCAAGCAGACGTCCCGACCCAAACAGACACATGGTGGCGAACAACCCGTAAAGGGCCGTGATCAGATGTCGTGAATATGGCGTTTTCTCGTTCATGGCTATGCTTGAGCAAGCGACGTGCCAGAAATGACGCTTGCTCGCACAGAACGAGGCTCCGCGGAGCCGACAGTACAAGGTGGAGGTTTAACATGGCTGGTGTGATGGATTCAGTAAACCAGCGCACGCAACTGGTAGGGCAGAACCGCCTTGAACTGTTGTTGTTCCGTTTGAACGGCAAGCAGTTGTACGGCATCAATGTCTTCAAGGTTCGCGAAGTGCTGCAGTGTCCGAAGTTGACCGTGATGCCCAAGTCCAGCCCGGTCGTACGGGGCGTGGCCAACATCCGTGGCGCCACTATTCCGATTCTTGACCTGTCCATGGCCACGGGCTCGCGCTCGCTGGAAGTGGCACAGGACCCCTTCGTGATCATCACGGAGTACAACACCAAGATTCAGGGTTTCCTGGTTCATTCGGTGGAACGCATCGTCAACATGAACTGGGAAGCGATTCATCCGCCACCCAAGGGCACCGGCCGTGATCACTACCTCACGGCGGTTACCCGGGTAGATAACCAGCTGGTGGAAATCATCGACGTGGAGAAGATCCTCGCCGAAGTGTCCCCGGTGTCGGAAGCGATCAGCAGCGGCGTGATCACCGAAGGGGTACAGGAAAAGGCGACCACGCTGCGCGTGCTGACCGTGGATGACTCCTCGGTGGCCCGCAAGCAGGTGAGCCGCTGCCTCGAAACGGTAGGTGTGGAAGTGGTCGCGCTCAACGACGGGCGCCAGGCACTGGAGTACCTCAAGGCAATGGTGGCCGAGGGCAAGGACCCGAACGAGGAATTCCTGATGCTTATCTCCGACATCGAGATGCCGGAAATGGATGGCTACACTCTTACGGCGGAGATCCGCAGCGATCCTCGCTTGCAGAAGCTGCACATCGTGTTGCACACCTCGCTGTCGGGCGTGTTCAACCAGGCCATGGTGAAAAAAGTCGGCGCGGACGACTTCCTGGCCAAATTCCGCCCGGACGATCTCGCGTCCCGGGTGGTCGAACGTATCAATGCAAAAGGTTGACCGGGCCCCGGCGCGGCAAAGAATGAACAACTTGAGAGGCGGCAGCTTTGGCTACGGCAAATTCGGATTTTGAGCAGTTCCGGGGGTTCCTGGAAAAAGCCTGTGGCATCGTGCTGGGCGAAAACAAGCAATACCTGGTGTCCAGCCGCCTCAACAAGCTTATGGAGCAACAAGGCATCAAAAGCCTGGGTGAACTGGTGCAGCGCATCCAGAGCCAGCCCAGGGGCGGCCTGCGCGAGCAGGTAGTAGATGCCATGACCACCAACGAAACCCTGTGGTTTCGCGACACCTACCCCTTCGAAGTGATGAAGAACAAGGTGCTGCCGGAGCTGGTGAAGGCCAACCCTGGCCAGCGCCTGCGCATCTGGTCGGCGGCCTGTTCGTCGGGGCAGGAACCCTATTCGCTGTCCATGACGGTAGAGGAGTTCACCCAGGCCAACCCGGGTCAGCTCAAAGGTGGGGTGCAGATCACCGCCACGGACTTGTCGCCGTCGATGCTCATCAACTGCAAAAGCGGCGAATACGACAGCCTGGCCATCGGCCGTGGCTTGTCCCCGGAACGCCTGCAGCGCTACTTCGATGTAAAGCCCGGCAACCGCTGGGCCGTTAAGGCGCCGATCCGCAGCCGTATCGACTTCCGGCCGATCAACCTGCTTGAAAGCTACATGTCGCTGGGCAAGTTCGACGTGGTGTTCTGCCGCAACGTGCTGATCTACTTCTCGGCCGAGGTAAAGAAGGACATCCTCTCGCGCATCCACGGCACCCTCAAGCCGGGCGGGTACCTGTTCCTTGGCGCGTCCGAGGCCCTCAATGGCTTGCCGGACAAGTACAAGATGGTCCAGTGCAGCCCGGGCATCATCTACCAGGCCATCTGATTGCCGCTGCGCCGCCGGAATTCCACCGGCGGCGTTTTCTTTTTGTGCAGGTGTTTTCTGCTTTTCCAATGTAAGACCAGGCGAAGCCTGGGAATAGACTGCGCACCATGTCCTGCTGAAATCCTGTTCCCAGGCTTCGCCTGATCCTACAGATCACGCGCCTTCGGCCCTTTGGCCCCTCTCTTGCAATTCTTCCCTCAACGGCAGCTTTTCTGACGCCGACCTTGCCGCTTTGCCGCTTGCCACCGGAAATAACTTGCCGCTTTTCTGGCGACAAATTTCAGCCTTGGCAGCGTAACCCTTCTAAAACAAGGGTTTAGAAAGTTGGCACAGCAGTTGCTATATCTCGATCAGCACACAAAGTTTCGTCGCAGAGGTACCAACCATGGGCATCAGTTTCGACAAGGCACTCGGCATTCATGAGCAGGCGCTGAACTTCCGCGCCCAGCGCGCCGAGGTATTGGCCAACAACCTGGCCAACGCCGATACGCCTAACTACAAGGCGCGCGACCTGGACTTCTCCTCGGTTCTGGCGGCTCAGGCCGACAAGACCCAGAAAGGCAGCTTTGGCTTGGAGCGTACGAACAGCATGCACATTGATGCCGAGGGCCTGGGCAACGACGACGGTACCTTGCAGTACCGCGTACCCACCCAGCCTTCCCTGGACCAGAACACCGTGGACGCGCAGATCGAAAACGCGAACTACGCCAAGAACGCAGTGGACTTCCAGGCAAGCTTCACCTTGCTCAACAACAAATTCAAAGGCCTGGTCACGGCCATCAAAGGAGAGTAACCCATGTCTCTTTCCAGCGTATTCAACATTGCCGGCACCGGCATGAGCGCTCAGACCACTCGCCTCAACACCGTGGCCAGCAACATCGCCAACGCCGAGACCGTGTCGTCGAGCATCGACCAGACCTACCGTGCCCGCCACCCGGTGTTCGCCACCGTGATGGCCGAGCAGGCCGGCGGTACCAGCGGCAGCAGCTCGCTGTTCGAAGACCAGGGCGAAGCAGGGCAGGGCGTGCAGGTATCCGGGATCGTCGAAGACCAGAGCAACCTCGAGCCACGCTACGAACCGAACAACCCAGCGGCGAACAAGGATGGGTACGTGTACTACCCGAACGTGAACGTCGTTGAAGAAATGGCAGACATGATCTCCGCCAGCCGGTCTTTCCAGACCAACGCCGAGATCATGAACACCGCTAAAACCATGATGCAGAAAGTACTGACGCTGGGTCAGTAAGCCAAGGGATAAACCATGACTACCACCACTGACAGCACCAGCGCCTCGATCCTTTCGCAGTACGCGGTTTCGGGCACCACCGGCACGTCGTCCACTTCGTCCTCGTCGTCCAGCTCCACCACGGGCACCGAGACCATGGGCAAGGACACGTTCCTGCAATTGCTCGTGACCCAGATGAAGAACCAGAACCCGCTCGACCCTCAGGACAACTCTGAGTTCGTGGCGCAGCTGGCACAGTTCAGTAGCGTTGAAGGCATCAACAACCTCAACGATACCGTGTCCGGCCTTGCCACCAACTACACCTCGAGCCAGGCGCTGCAAGCCTCGGCCCTGGTAGGGCACTCGGTACTGGCGCAAACCAGCAGCACCACAGTAGACACCAGCACCGGCCTGACCGGGCAGTTCGACCTGGCTTCGGCCAGTACCGACGCTACCGTCAAGGTTTACGACGCCAGTGGCAACCTGGTGAAGAACATCGACCTGGGCTCGCAAGCCGCAGGCACCGTCAGCTTCAACTGGGATGGCACCAGCAACGACGGCACTGTCCTTCCGTCCGGCACCTACAAATTTGTGGCCAGCGCCGCGGTAGATGGCAGCGAAGTTGCACAGACCACGTACCTGCCTTCCACCGTCACAAGTGTGACGGTCGGCAGTACCTCGGGTGACATGACCCTTAAATTGTCTGACGGCTCTAGCGTAGCGCTGTCGAACGTCAAAACCATCGGATCGTAAGCCGGCTTATCGGCACTGGAGTTTAGTACTATGTCGTTCAATACCGGCCTTAGCGGTCTCAACGCAGCCAACACCGCCCTCAACGTTACCGGCAACAACATTGCCAACGTTGCAACTACCGGCTTCAAGAAATCGCGCGCTGAATTCGGCGACGTATACGCCAACTCCCTGTTCCTTGGCAGCTCCAAGAACGGTGTAGGTTCGGGCGTTGCCACTGCGGCGGTTTCCCAGCAGTTCACCCAGGGCACCATCAGCAGCACCGGCGCCAGCCTCGACATGGCCATCAATGGCAACGGCTTCTTCGTGGTCAGCGACAACGGCAACAAGGTGTACACCCGTGCCGGTGCCTTCGGTACCGACAAGGATGGCAACATTGTCGATGCCAGCGGTAACCAGCTGATGGGCTACGGCACCGACTCGAACGGCAAGGTCATCGACGGCGTGCTCACCACGCTCAAGGTGGATACCTCTGCCCTGGCGCCCAAGGCGACCGACACCGTTTCGGAAACCATGAACCTGAACTCCAGCGACACCGTTCCGACCGTGACGCCGTTCGATGCCGCCGACACCGACAGCTACAACTACACCTTCAGCACGGACATCTTCGACAGTCAGGGTAACTCCCATACCATGACGCAGTACTTCGTGAAGGACGACACCAATGCGTGGAGCATGTACACCACCGTTGATGGCGTAAACCCGGCAGACCCGACGTCCACCACGCCGTTCACAGCTGCCATGACGTTCAACTCCGACGGTAGCCTGGCGACCACCACCAGCAGCGACATGACCGTGGATTCGACCGGCAAGCTGACCATGAGCAACTGGGTCCCGGCGGCCAAGAATGCCAGCGGCGTGATGGCGAGCAACGGTGCTACCGCGGCAACGACTGGCGTGACCCTGGACATGGCTAAAACCTCGTCCTACAACACCACGTCGGCGGTAACGGCCAAGTCGCAGGATGGTTATGCCACCGGTAGCTTGTCGTCCCTGTCCATCGACAGCGAAGGCAATATCTTCGGTTCGTACAGCAACGGCGAGTCCAAGACCATCGGCCAGGTGGCGTTGGCAAACTTCAGCAACGTCCAGGGCCTGACCCCGAACGGCAGCACCGGCTGGCGCGAGTCGTCCTCTTCGGGTGTGCCGGTGGTTGGCGCGCCGAACAGCGGCACCATGGGTACCCTGACCGCGGGCTCGCTGGAAGATTCCAACGTAGACCTGACCAGCGAACTGGTGAACCTGATCAAGGCGCAGAGCAACTATCAAGCGAACGCCAAGACCATTTCCACCGAAAGCACCATCATGCAAACCATCATCCAAATGACCTGATGCACACAGGGCGGCGCAAGGAGCCGCCGCCCTGGCCGCGGAGCCGCCATGAAAAAGTACGTCCATCTCTTCATGATTTTCCTGACCATGACTGGCGGCCTCGCGGAAGGCGCTCCGGCACCGTGGTTCAAGTATCAAAGCTTGAAAACCGGCCAGTTCGTTTGCATGCAAAGCGACCCGGGCGAAGCATTCCAGCGTTTTGCCGGCCCGTTCCATAACGCCGGTTGCCGCCCGTAACGATTTGCTGTAGGAAGCGGGCGAAGCTCGCGAAAGAATCATCAATGGATTAGGTGGTGCCTTCTTCGCGAGCTGCGCCTTGCGGCTTCGCCCGGCTCCCACACGGGGTATGGTTGCCCTGATAGCCTTGTGCGCCGCTTCGCCGTCAGCAAATACACGTCACTGCCTTGCCGATCCCGGCAAGGCAACGCCGAAATATCGGCACCTTTCCCCCGTCGACTTTCTGTCGAACCTCTGAAATGCCCGATCTAGAGCCTTTGTAGTCGGTTTTATAAACTTGGCCCGCGTATTGCTATATCACTGGTACACAGTTACTCAGCGGCCAACGCCGCCAAGGAGACGACCATGGATAAAATGCTTTACGTCGCCATGACCGGTGCCAGCCAGAACGCCCTCGCGCAGAAGGCTCACGCCAACAACCTGGCCAACGTGTCCACCAATGGTTTCCAGAAGGACCTCGAGCAAGCGCGTTCCATGCCAGTGTTCGGCGATACCTTGCCGTCCCGTGCCTATGCCATGACCGAGCGCCCGGCCACCGACCTGAGCGGCGGGCCGATGATTTCTACCGGTCGTGACCTGGACGTGGCCGTAGGTGGCGAAGGCTGGATCGCGGTACAGGCCCCGGACGGTTCGGAGGCTTACACCAAAAGCGCCAGCCTGAACGTCGACGCCTTGGGCGTATTGCGCACCAGCACGGGCATGGCGGTGCTGGGCAATGGTGGCCCGATCGCCGTGCCGCCGGAAGAACAGATTGAAGTGGGGCAGGACGGCACCATCAGCATTCGCTCGCTCGGCCAGGCGCCGTCGGTGATGGCGGTAGTGGACCGGATCAAGACCGTTAACCCGAAGGCGGCCGACCTCACCAAAGGCACCGACGGCATGATCCACACCAAGGATGGCCAGCCCGCTGCGGTGGACGGCACTGTGCAGATGACCTCCGGTTTCCTGCAGGGCAGCAACGTGAATGCCGTGGATGAAATGACCCAGGTAATGGCGCTTTCCAAGCAGTTCGAGATGCACATCAAAATGATGACGACTGCCAAGGAAGACGATGAAGCTATGGCACGCGTCCTGCAAATGTAAGTGTAACCCACACTTTTATTGACACCACAGGCGACGCAAACCCGGCGCCCGAAGGAGAACACCATGCTTCCAGCACTTTATGTCAGTAAAACCGGCCTGGCTGCTCAGGACACCAACCTGACCACCATTTCGAACAACCTGGCCAACGTTTCCACCACCGGCTTCAAGAAAGACCGCGCCGAGTTCCAGGACCTGCTGTACCAGGTAAAACGCCAGCCGGGTGCTCAGTCCACCCAGGACAGCGAGCTGCCGTCGGGCCTTCAGGTAGGTACCGGTGTGCGCATCGTCGGCACCCAGAAGAACTTCACCGCCGGTAGCCTGCAAACCACCGACCAGCCGCTGGACATGGCCGTGAACGGTCGCGGCTTCTTCCAGGTGATGCAGCCTGACGGCACCATTTCCTACACCCGTGACGGTACCTTCCACCTGAACTCGGATGGCCAGATCGTGACCGCCAACGGCTTGGCCGTGCAGCCCGCTATCACCGTGCCGGCTGAAGCGCAAACCTTCACCGTAGGTACCGACGGTACCGTTTCGATCACCACCACCGGCAGCGCCACCGCCCAGGTGATCGGCAACATCCAGACCGCCGACTTCATCAACCCGGCCGGCCTGCAGTCCATCGGCGGCAACCTGTACCTGGAAACAGCGGCCAGCGGTGCCCCGAACGTTGGTACCCCGGGCTTGAACGGCTTCGGTACCGTGCTGCAGAACACGCTGGAAAACTCCAACGTGAGCACCGTTGAAGAGCTGGTGAACATGATCACCACGCAGCGCGCTTACGAGATGAACTCCAAGGTGATCTCCACCGCGGACCAGATGCTGCAGTACGTGACCCAGAACTTGTAATTGATCGCTTGACCACTTTTACACGCTTGCTCAAACGCCTGAAGGATCAGTTACACCGTGAGGTTGGAGTCATGAATCGTCGTCTGTCTGCTGTGCTGTTGTTCACCGGAGCTGCGTTCCTCGGTGGCTGCATGTCGCCACCCCCCAAGGCGGATGACCCGTACTACGCGCCTGTGCTGCCGCGTACGCCCCTGCCGGCGGCGTCCAACAACGGCTCGATTTACCAGGCGGGCTTTGACCAGAACCTGTACACCGACCGCAAGGCGTTCCGTGTGGGTGACATCATCACCATCACCCTGGCGGAGAAAACCTCGGCGAGCAAAAGCGCCAACTCGAAGGTAACCAAGAGCAGCAGCAACAAGCTCGGCCTGACCTCGTTGTTCGGTGGTAGCGGGACCACCAACAACCCGCTCGGCGGTGGCGACCTGAGCCTGGATGCCGGCTACAGCGGCGACCGTACCACCAACGGCGACGCCAAGGCGGCCCAGGGCAACAGCCTGACCGGTTCGATCACCGTGACCGTGGCTGATGTGCTGCCCAACGGGATCATTTCGGTTCGAGGCGAGAAGTGGCTGACCCTGAACACCGGGCAGGAACTGGTACGTATTGTTGGCCTGGTTCGTGCAGATGACATAGCAACCGACAATACAGTGTCGTCGACCCGTGTGGCCGACGCGCGAATCACCTACTCCGGCACCGGCTCCTTCGCAGAAGCCAGCCAGCCAGGGTGGTTGGACCGGTTCTTCTCCAGCCCGTACTTCCCCTTCTGAGTGCGTATGACCATGTTGAACTTCAAGCAGTTGGTGGCGGCATCCCTGTTGTTCCTGACCGCGTTCGGCGCTCACGCCGAGCGCCTCAAGGACATCGCCAGTATTCAGGGCGTTCGTAGCAACCAGCTGATCGGTTACGGCCTGGTCGTGGGCCTGAGCGGCACCGGCGACATGACCACGCAAACGCCGTTTACCATCCAGACGTTCAACAACATGCTCGCGCAGTTCGGGATCAAGGTACCTACGGGTACCTCGTCGGCCCAGCTGAAAAACGTCGCGGCGGTGTCGATCCATGCCGACCTGCCGGCGTTCTCCAAGCCCGGCCAGACCATCGACATTACCGTGTCGTCCATCGGTAACTCCAAGAGCCTGCGCGGCGGCAGCCTGTTGATGACCCCGCTCAAGGGTATCGACGGCAACGTGTATGCGATTGCCCAGGGCAACCTGGTGGTGGGTGGTTTTGACGCGGAAGGCAAGGACGGCTCGAAAATCACCGTGAACGTACCGTCGGCTGGCCGGATTCCTGGCGGCGCAACGGTAGAGCGTTCGGTGCCGAGCGGCTTCGATCAAGGCAATTTCCTCACGCTGAACCTTAATCGGCCGGACTTCACCACCGCCAAGCACATCGTGGACAAGGTCAACGAGCTTCTTGGCGCGGGAGTTGCAAGTGCAGTGGACGGGGGATCGGTTCGGGTGACCGCGCCGCTTGATCCCAACCAGCGTGTGGACTACCTGTCGATACTGGAAAACCTTGAAGTAGACCCCGGCCAGGCCATGGCGAAGGTCATCATCAACTCTCGGACCGGCACTATCGTGATCGGCCAGAACGTCAAGGTTACGCCAGCGGCAGTGACTCACGGCAGTTTGACAGTGACGATCACCGAAGACCCGATCGTCAGCCAGCCCGGACCGTTGTCCAATGGCCAGACCGCTGTAGTGCCACGCTCGAAGGTCAATGCCGAACAGGAAGCCAAGCCCATGTTCAAGTTCGGCCCCGGAACAACGCTTGATGAGATTGTGCGTGCCGTCAACCAGGTTGGCGCCGCGCCCAGTGACCTGATGGCCATTCTTGAAGCCTTGAAGCAGGCCGGTGCCTTGCAAGCCGACCTGATCGTAATCTGAGGGTGATGCAGCATGGACATGTCTTCTGGCGCCGGTGTGAATTCTTCGGGTACCGATTCGGGTGCCTACACCGACCTTAACCGGTTGAACTCGCTCAAGGTGGGTGATCGCGACAGCGACGCCAACCTGCGCAAGGTTGCACAAGAGTTCGAATCGGTCTTCGTCGGCCAGATGCTCAAGTCCATGCGTTCGGCCAACGATGTGCTGGCCAAGGACAACCCCATGAACACCGAGGCGGTGAAGCAGTACCAGGACATGTACGACCAGCAGCTGTCGGTCAGCCTGTCCCACACCGGCAACGGCATCGGCCTGCAGGACGTGCTCATGCGTCAACTGTCCAAGACCAAGGACGCCTCCCACACCGGTGGCAACCCGTTCGCTCGCCCGGACAGCAACCAGCATGCCCTGGGCGCCGTGCGCAACGGCACTGCCGAAGCGAAATCGGCATCGGCATCGGCACGCAACGACATGGCCATGCTCAACCAGCGCCGCCTGGCCTTGCCCAGCAAATCGGTGGATCGCCTGCTGGCCGGTATCGTGCCAGGCGAAACCCAGGCTACCCAGGCCAACACGCTGGTGCGTGGCCAGGCGCCGCACGCCAACCTGCTGCACCCGCAGGTCGCCCACCGCATCAACGTGCCGGCCACCGCGCCAAGCAGCGTTGCCGCGGCCGTGGCCAGCAATGCCGCCGCCAGCGGCCAGCCAGCTACAGATACCACCGACGCCTATGGCGACTGGACCAACACCTATGCCACCGCGCCTAAAGCCAACAGCGATGCCACCGGCACCCGCACCCTGGCGCAGGTGCCATTGGCACCGGGCAAGGCGGCATTCGCCAACCATGACGACTTCATCGCGACCATGCTTCCGATGGCCCAAGAGGCTGCGGCGCGCATCGGCGTAGACCCCAAAGTGCTGGTAGCACAAGCAGCGCTGGAAACCGGCTGGGGTAAATCGGTACTGCGCCAGGGCGATGGCGGCAGCAGCCATAACCTGTTCAACATCAAGGCCGGCTCCAGCTGGAAAGGCGACACCACGCGCGCGGTTACCGCTGAATACGAAGGCGGGCAGGTGGTCAAGGAAACGGCGCAGTTCCGCAGCTATGACTCCTTCGCCGACAGCTTCCACGACCTGGTAAACCTGCTGCAGAACAACGATCGCTATCAAGATGTTGTGAAGTCTGCCGATAACCCGGAACAGTTTGTAAAAGAGTTGCAGAAGGCTGGTTACGCGACCGACCCGCACTACGCGAGCAAGATCGCTTCCATTGCCAAGCAGCTCGAGAGCTACGAGAACTACGCGTCGAGCGGCTCGTCCACGACTTTATAAGGTTTGAACCATGGCGAATCTGATCAACATCGGTCTGTCGGGGCTGTCTTCCAGCCAGGCCGCGCTGACCACGACCAGTAACAACATCTCCAACGTGGCCACGGCGGGTTATTCGCGCCAGTCCACGGTGAACAGCGCGGGCGCGCTGCAAAGCATTGGTGGTGCCGGTTACGTGGGCACCGGTACAACCCTGGCCGAAGTGCGTCGGATCTACAGCTCCTACCTGCAGAACCAGGTAGCGAGCAGTACCGCCCTGGATTCGGAAGCCAGCACGTTGTCCACCAACGCGGCTACGCTCGACTCTTTGCTGTCGGACAGCAGCACCGGGATCACCTCGGTGTTGTCAGACTTCTTCACCTCGTTGCAAACCGCGGCGGCGTCCCCCAGCGACACCGCTTCGCGCCAGTTGCTGGTGACGGCTGCGTCCACGCTGAGCAATCGCTTCAACACCATTTCCACGCAGATCTCGTCGTCCAATGCCGACGTGAACAGCCAGCTCACCTCGCTTTCCGAGCAGGTCAACTCGCTGAGCAAATCCATCGCCTCGCTCAACCAGCAGATCGTCTCGATGTCGGGTACCGGTACGCCGAACAGCCTGCTGGACTCGCGCGACGAAGCCGTGCGCCAGCTCAACGAGCTGGTAGGCGTGACCGTGCAGCAACGCGACGGCCAGTACGATGTGTACCTGGGCACCGGCCAGGCGCTGGTATCGGGCACCTCGTCCAATACCCTCACCGCACAGCCGGGGGCCACCGATCCGTCGTCGTATTCGCTTACCGTGAATTACGCCAGCTACAGCACCGACGTGACCTCCGTGGTCAGCGGTGGCCAGATCGGCGGCCTGCTGCGCTACCGCAGCGAAGTGCTGCAGCCGGCGCAGAACGAACTCGGCCGCCTGGCCATGGTGGTCAGCGATTCGGTCAACACTCAGCTGGGCCAGGGCCTGGACGCAAACGGCGACTTCGGCAGCAGCCTGTTCAGCAGCATCAACACGGATGCCGCAGTAGGCAGCCGCAGCGTGGGCGGGTCCAAAAACAGCGCCGGCTCCGGCAACCTGGACGTGACCATCACCGACAGCAGCGCGCTCACGTCCTACAACTACGCGGTGAAGTTCTCCGACGCCAACACTTACACGGTCACGCGTTCGGACGGCACCTCCATGGGCAGCCATACCCTGGATGAAGACCCGGCGCCGAGCATCGATGGCTTTACCCTGGCGCTCAACGGCAACGCACTGAGTGCGGGGGACACCTTTACGGTCACGCCTACCCGTAACGGCTCCAGCCAGATCAAGACCACCATGACCGACGTGTCGAAGCTGGCCTTTGCCGGCCCGCTCGCGGCCACCAGCAGTTCGGGCAACAGCGGTACCGGCAGTGTGACGCAGCCGACGCTGACCACGCAGCTGGACGTGTATGACTCCGCAGCGCTGGCCAAGGCTCAAAGCGGCATAGAGAACGGCTTGCCGGTGAAGCTGGTGTTCGGCTCGGCCAGCAATGGCAGCCAGGGCTACACCGTTTACAACTCAAGCGGCAGCAGCATCGGTACCGGCACCATCGTGCCGAACCAGACCAACACGCTGAACGTGTCGGTGCCCATGCTGGACGACAGCGGCAACGCCATGGTCGATGCCGACGGCAATGCCATGACCGCCACGTTCCAGATGAACGTCAGCGGTTCGCCGGCGGCCAGCGACAGCTACACCGTGGCCTTCAACAGCAACGGCACCTCGGATAACCGCAACGCGACGTCCGTGGTCAACTTGCAAAACGCCAAGACGGTCGGTTCTGCGTCAGGCGGCGGCGTGAGCATGACCGGCGCCTACGCCAAGCTGGTGGAAGACGTGGGTGCCAAGGCCGCTCAGGCCAGCAGCGATGCCACCGCCACCGCGGCCGTATTGACGTCTGCCACCACCAGCCGGGATTCCGTCGCGGGTGTGAACCTGGACGAAGAAGCGGCTGACCTGGTCAAGTTTCAGCAGTACTACACGGCGTCCTCGCAGATTATCAAAGCTGCGCAGGAAGTTTTCTCTACCCTGCTCAACGCCTTGTAAGGAGCGGACGACATGCGTATTTCTACCGGCCAGTATTTCGCCAGCAGCAGCAGCACCTACACCAAGAACTTCTCGGACACTGCCAAGACGCAGGACCAGATCAGCTCGGGCCAACGCATCCAGACCGCCTCGGACGACCCGATCGGCGCGTCCAAGCTGCTGCAACTGCGCCAGCAAAGCTCGGTGCTGGACCAGTACAGCGGCAACATCACCAGCGCCACCAACGCACTTTCCTCCGAGGAAAGCGTGCTGGCCAACATCACCACGGCTTTGCAGCGTGCGCAGGAACTGGCGATCCAGGGCGGTAACGGCGTGCTGACCGACGACGACCGCAAGTCGCTGGCCAGCGAAGTGTCGCAGATCAAGGAAACCATCTACGGCCTGCTCAACACCAAGGACGCCAATGGACAGTACATGTTCTCCGGCTCCAAGACCACGACCCAGCCGTACACGCTCAACAGCGACGGCACGTACACCTACCAGGGCGACGAAACCCAGTTGAGCCTGCAAGTGTCGGACAACCTCTCGGTTGCCACCAACGACACCGGCTTCAGCATCTTCGACCTGGCCACCAACACCAGTCGCACCCAGACCACGCAAACCGCCCCGGCGACCGCGGATGGCAAGCTGTCGGTGTCCAACGGCCAGATGACATCGCTCAATAGCTACAACAAGGAGTTCGCGGCCGGGCAACCGTATACGCTGAGCTTTACAAGCAGCAGCCAGTACAAGGTGACCGACGCGAGCGGTAACGACGTGACCGCGCAGACCGCCAAGCTGGGCGCCTATGACTACGACAAAGAAGGTGGCGACACCATCAGCCTGTATGGCGTGACCTTCAACGTGAACACGAACGTGGCCAAGGGCGATAACGCCGACACCGTATTGGCAGGCCGGACCTTCCAGCTACAGACCACGCCGGACACCATCACCGCCAACCGACTGGCGAGCAACACCTCCACCGCCCAGATGACCGCTGGCGCCGTGACGGATTCGGCTGCCTACACAGCGGGGTTCCCCACCAATGGAGCGATTATCAAGTTCTCCAGCGGCACGGATTATCAGGTGTACGCACAGCCGCTCACTGACACCAGCAAGCCTGTGTCCAGCGGTACCTACGATGGCAGCGGCTCGCTGACCACCGCAGGTGTGACTTTCAACATAAGCGGCACCCCGGCAACGAGTGATCAGTTCAGCGTGAGCGCCAACACCCACAGCACGCAAAACGTGTTGGACACGCTGAATCAGCTGCAGGTTGCCCTTGAAACGCCTACGGTGAACGACTCCGCTGCCCAGCTTGCCTTGCGCAACTCGTTGGAATCGGCCGTGGGTAACCTGCAGTCGGCAACCAACCGGATCGACGTGACCCGCGGTTCGATCGGTGCTCGTGAAAACGCGCTGGATATCCAGAGCTCGCAGATCGAAAGCCTGCAAACCGCGAACGCCACTACGCAATCGCAGATTGGCGACACGGACCTGGCAGAAGCGACCACCCAGCTCACCCTGCAGCAGACCATGCTGCAAGCGGCTCAGTTGTCCTTTGCCAAGATCTCCCAGCTGAGCCTGTTCGACCGGTTGTAAGTGTGAAACCAGGCTAAGCCTGGGAATCAAACCGGCAAACTTCAAAGCCGCCAGCATTGCCTATGCTTCACAGGGCACTGCTGGCGGCTTTTTTGTTTGTGGACGGTTTCCCGGCACTGCTTTTGCAACATCCGATCACTGGCACCGTTGCCGTCATTTTTCTGGCCGCGCGCAGGCTAAAGCGGCCATAGGGCGAGTTTCTCAATGAAATCGACACCGCTTGTTACCATCGCCGTTCTGGTACAGGACACTACCCATTTCTATCGCGCCCTTCACAGTGCGCTGGGGCAAAACTACCCCAACCTGGAAGTGATCGTCAGCGACAGCTCCGAAGATCCGGAAGTCGCTCGGCTGGTGGAACAGGCTCGCAACCAGACCAAGGTACCGCTGCGCCTGCACACGCATGCCAAGCCCTTGGCTTATCCCGCCGATGTCGCCTGGGCACTGAACCAGGCGAAGGGGCAGTACATCAAGTTCCTCCATGGGGATGACTGGATGCTGCCCACCCTGGTGTCCCGTCAGGCGCAGGTACTGGATGCCTATCCCGAAGCTGGGATGTGCTCTGCCCAGCGCTGGTTCGCCGATCAGGAGGGCGTGCTGCTGCCGCCGCGGGTCGAAAACTTCTCCCTGTTCGCTGAAGACGCCCTGCTGCAAGGCGGTGACGTGTTGTCGTTCTTCGAAGCCTGGCCGCTCAACTTCATCGGCAGCCTGAGCACTACGTTGCTGCGCCGCGACTACCTCAAGCGTGTGGTGCCTGCGCTGGCCGACCCCGGCAGCGAGTTGACGGTCAATTTCGACCTTGCGCTGTACATCAGCATCCTGCGCCATGGCCATCTGGCGGCTATTGCCCAGCCCCTGTGCGCCGAACGTCTCGAGCCCAGCCGGTATGCCGGGGTGGACAGGGAAGGGCGGCTGGATCTTGAAAAGGCCATTGTGGTTCGGCTGATCGCGCAACTGAGTGGCGAGCGTGCTCCGTGGCCAGGCTCGGTACGGGTGCATAACCTCACCCTGCCGGCAGTGCCCGAAGCATCCCGCGAATACACCGAACTGCCAATGACCCGGCTGTTGCATATCCAATCGCTGACCTTGGCCGACCGGGTAGGCAGCAGGGCAAAAAGCTTTTCGGAGATGTACCAGGAGTGGCTGGCGACCCGCGAATTTTCCCCGGCAGGCAAGGCCTTGCTGGAAGAGCGGGTGGCGGGCTGGCCGGTTCAGCCACAAATCATGCCGGTGATCATTGCGCGCAACGGTGCCTCCGGTGTGCAAGCGACCCTCGACAGCCTCGCCGCACAAAGCTACGGCCCCTGTGGCTACCTGATCCTTTCCAGCGCTCATCAGGACCTGGAGCAACAAGGCAGCCATCTCTACGCCCCGCTGCAGGCAGACTGGGCGGCGCAGCTCAATGACTTGCTGGTGCAAGTGGAAGGCTTTGACTGGTTCTACCTGCTCGAAGCCGGCGACACCCTCAGCCCCAACGCCCTGTTGCAGCTGGCCGAGCGCGTAGCCACGCATGACGGCGTACGGGCCATCTACAGCGACGAGGACCGTGGCGAATCGGCGCCGGAGCCCGTGTTCAAGCCAGCGTTCAACCTCGACCTTATGCGCGCCTACCCTTATGTGGGCCGGGCCGTGGCGTTCTCGCGGCAGGGCTTTGCCGATGTCGGCGGCCTGGATGGCGGCGCGGGCGAAGCCGCGGCGGCCGATCTGGTGGTGCGTATGGCCGAACAGTATGGGCTGGGCGCCATTCATCACATTCCGGACGTGCTGCTGCATGCCGGGCAGCCTTATGCCAGCTGGCTTGCCGAAGACAGCGTGGCCAACGGGCATAATTTCCTCCTGGCGGGCCATCTTGCCCGGCTCGGGCAGGCGTTCGAATGGCGTGCACCGCAAGTGGGTGGCTTCCTGCGGGTGGGTTACCTGCACGAGGCCAAGCCGCAGGTATCCATTCTGGTGTTGAGCCTGGATAACCCCGCTCAGTTGCAGGCCGCGCTGGAGAGCCTGCTGGAAAAAACCGCCTACAGCCAATACGAAGTACTGGTTGGCATGGACGCGGGTGAATCCACCGCTACCCGTGACTACCTGCAGGCGTTGGCCGAGCTGGGGGGCGAACGTATCCGGGTATTCGAGCAAACCACCGGCCAAGTAAAAGGCGAACGCTACAACGGCCTGGCCGAACAGGCGACGGGTGAATACCTGCTGCTGCTCAGCGCTGACTGCCGGATAATCGATGCCAACTGGCTCGATGAACTGCTGGCCAACGCCCAGCGGCCCGAAGTGGGCGTTACCGGCGCCAAGCTGTTGGGGGCCGATGGGCGCATCGAGCACGCCGGGCTGATCCTTGGCATGCGCGGCATCGCCGGTTCGCCGTTTCTTGGCGAAGCGCCCGCCGCCCGGGGCTACCTGCAACGGCTGGTGGTGCCGCAAAACTACAGCGCGGTGAGCCAGCATTGCATGATGATCCGCCGCAGCCTGTTCAACGAACTGGGCGGGATGAGTGACGGCCTGTTCGGCGAGCACTGCGCCGATGTGGACTTCTGCCTGCGCGTGGCCGATGCCGGCGCCCTGGTGGTGTGGACCCCCGACGCCGTGCTGGGTTACCGCTCCGCGCCGGAAAACACCCCGCAATTGCGCCCCGGCTACGACCTGGCGCTGGGGCAAGCCTACCGTCAATGGATCTCACGGCTGGTGCGCGACCCCGCCTATAACCCCAACCTCACCTTGAGTGGTTCCAGCTTCGGCCTGGACGCAGGCTTGCGCACCGCCTGGCAGCCTTTCGAGCAGCGGCTTCGCCCGCACCTGCTGTGCCTGCCGATCAACCCCGGCGCGGTAGGGCACTACCGTTTGATCCAGCCGTTCCATGAAGTGGAACAGGCCGGGCTGGCCACCGGCTTGGTGTACCACGGCGTACCGTCACTGGTCGAATTGGGCCGCATCCGGCCGGACTCGGTGATCTTCCAGGGCCGCTATAGCGCCAAGGCTGCCGAGGGGATCGAATCCTGCAAGCAGTTCTCGTCAGCCTTCCGGGTGTTCGAGCTGGACGACTACCTGCTGGACGTGCCCGGCGCTAACGAGCACAAACGGTTCCTGGCCAAGGAAATCCAGTCATCGCTGCGCCACAGCGTAGGCCTGTGCGATCGGCTGGTGGTGTCCACTCAAACCCTCGCCGAGGTAATGGGCGACATGATCGGCGACATCCGCGTGGTGCCCAACATGCTGCCTCCGGAGCGTTGGGTGCACCTGCGCGGCAAGCGCCGTGGTGGCGAGAAGCCCCGCGTGGGCTGGGGCGGGGGCACCAGCCACACCGGTGACCTGTTGCTGATCAAGGATGTGGTCAAGGCGCTGTCCAATGACGTGCACTGGGTGTTCTTCGGCATGTGCCCGGATGAGCTGCGCCCCTACATCCACGAGTACCACGGCACCGTCCCGCTGGAACAATACCCCGCCAAGCTCGCCAGCCTGGACCTGGACCTGGCGGTAGCTCCGCTGGAGCAACACATCTTCAACGACTGCAAGAGCAACCTGCGCCTGCTGGAATACGGCGCGTGCGGCTTCCCCGTGGTGTGCACCGAAACCCGCAGCTATCGCGGCACCTTGCCGGTCACGCTGGTGAGCAGCAACACCACGGAGGAGTGGATTGCCGCCATTCGTTCACACCTGGCCGACCCGGTTGCCAGCGCGGCACAGGGCGACGCACTGCGCGAAGCCATCCATCGCGATTTCATGCTGCATGGCCCGGCGCTGAACCGCTGGCTGGAGGCGTGGACGCGGGGATGATCCGCTACGCAAACCTTCGTCAGGCCCATTTTCCCGACTGCAGGAGCACCCATGGCAACCTTGAATACGGCCCTTCCGATGAATTTCAAGCGCTGGCTGCAAGCGCGTCAGCTGGGCCATGTGCGACAGGGGCGGATCGACACCTACGTTCGGGCCCAGGGCGGTGGGCCCGCCTTGTTGCTGGTGATCAACGACCTGAGCGATGACGAACAGCGTTTGCTGCAAACGCTGCACAGTATCGATCGCCAGGCCCCGTTGCTGGCCAATGCCACGGTTGTGGTGCTGTCCAGCCGGCCAGGCGTGGGCACTGGGCAGGTCGAAGAGGGCTTTTATTGGATCAGCAGCAGCCACGCCCAGCGCGCCGGGCATCTCAACCAGCTGGTTTCCGAGCTGAACTTCGAATGGTTCTTCTCCCTGGACGCCGGCACGGTGATCAACGCCGATGCGCTCAGCGTGACCCTGCTTGAACTGTTGGGCAAACCGGCATGCCCGGCGATCTTCTGTGACGAAGCCTATAGCGACGGCCGCGGCGGCTTATGGCCCTTGCTAAGGGGCAATTTCAATCTCGATCAGCTCCTGAGCGTGCCCGTGGCGATGGCTGGGCACTGGTTGTTCCAGCGCGATGCACTGGTCGCCATGGACGGTTTTGACGGTGACGTGCCCGCCGCGCTGGAGCTTGACCTGATCCTGCGGCTGATCGAAGCAGGGCAGCAGGGGTTCGGCCATATCAGCGAGCCTCTGGTAATACCGCAAACGCGGCCGCTCGTGCCATGTGAGGATGAACGCCGCGCGCTACTGCAACATCTGCAGCGGCGCGGTTACGCCGATGCCCGCGTGAGCGAAAGCTCCCCGCGCCATTACCGGTTGCACTACGGTCATGCTCCCGCCCCGGTAGCGGTGCTGATACCGGTGCAAGAACCGCTGGCTACGCTCAAGCGTTGTGTCGCCGCCGTGCTGATGGTCATCGGTTATGCCAATTACCATCTGGTGCTGGTGGAAACCGACCGCACCACGCCGGCCCTGCGTGAATGGATGGACGCCATGGCCGGTGAGGGTGAGGGCAGGGTGGTAGCGATCCGCAGCGCTGCACCGCTGCCGATGAACACTGCGATGAATGGCGCGGTAGAGGCGCTGAGCGATGAGTACGTTGTGTTCCTTGACCCCGCCTGTGTAGCGATAGAGGCGGATTGGCTCGAGCTGTTGCTGGATCAGGCCATGCGGCCCGAAGTGGGCGCCGTGGGTGGGCGGCGCGTGCAGAGGGGCGAGCGGTTGCAGGAGGTTGGCGTGCGGCTTGGGCTGGAGGGGCCGGCGCAAACCGCTTTGCTCAGCCACGAAGAAGGCCCCATGGATTATTGGCCGGTGCAGCGCAACGTGGTGGCGCTTGCTGGCGCGTGCCTGATGCTGTCTCGAACGATTTTCCGCCAGGTGGGCGGGTTCGATGAAACGCGGTTCCAGCAACACTGGGCAGATACTGACCTGTGCCTGAAGCTGCATTGGGCAGGCTACTTGAACGTATGGGCGCCGCAGGCCTGGCTGGCACTGACCGAACCGGCGCGGCAACCCTTGGTCGAGGCCACTGCCGACGAGCACGCCATGTATGAGCAGTGGGGTGCCTCGCTGGGGCGCGACCCTACCGCCAGCTATCTCTATACGCTGCGCGGCGACGGCTTCGAGTTCGATTCCGATCCGCAGATCACCTGGCGGCCGTTGGCGTTCGCTGGATTGCCGGTGGTGATCGGCGGCGGCGAGCCAGGCGGTTCCGACCCGAGGATCGTGCAGCCGCTGGAAGCGTTGCGCTACGCCGGGCGCCTTGAAGGCGGCCTTGCACCCTATGCCTTGAAGGTAAGTGAATGGCTGCGGCTGGTGCCAGGTTCCGTAGTGCTGCCATTTAACGCAGGCAGTGATTTGGGCCTGGACGCGGCTCGCGCTCAGATAGCCCCTTGCCGGGTCTGCGACCTGTCTGCGGCGAGTGACAACAACCTGCAACCCGAAGCGCTGCGCCTGGCCTTGGCCGGTTACGACAAAGTGGTGGTGGCAACGCCCGAACAGGCAGAGCGGGTTGCCGGTGCTCACCCTCGTATCCACGTTCTGCCAGCGTGCCTGCCCCCTACCCTATGGCGAGACCTGCCTTTGCCATCGACGAGCGCTGGCATGCCCAGGGTGGGGCTGGTATGCGCTCAGGATGAAACCCCTGACCTTGAGGTGCTTTGCGCCCTGTTCGAACGGTTTGCGGGGCGGGTGCAGTGGGTGGTTGTTGGCCAAGTGCCGCATGAACTACGCCCGTGGGTAACCGAGCATCAGCCAATCGAGGCGCCACGCTACGCCGGGCAGTTGGCTGCCCTCGGCCTGCATGTGGCGGTTGTGGCGCTGGCACCCAGCTTCGGCGCGCTGGCCGCGGCGGAACAACGGACCCTGGAACATGCCGCCTGCGGCAATGCCGTTATCGGCAGCCACGCGTCAGCGTGGCCCATTGCCAAGGTACAACACAGTGTCGAAGGCTACAGCGCGGCGCTTGAGGCCTGGGTGAGCGATCCCGCGGGGCGCGAAGCGGCTGGCCAGGCCCTGCACGCCCGGGCCATGGCCGAAGGGCTGCTGGAGGGGCCGCAGGCCGAACGCTGGTTGGCCGCATGGGGGCCGTTGATAGGGTAGACCGGCGGGGCCGGCCATCCGGCGCCAGCTCGCGAAAAATGGACTATTCGCGAGCTGGCGCCCGCTTCCCACAGATTGAACTCACCGCCCCGCCCCTGTGGGGGCAGGGGGGCAGGCCATCCGGCGAAGCCGCAGGCGTAGCTCGCGAATAAGCCCTTGAGAAAACCGCTCAAGACAGTTGCTTCCCACGGGGTTAGAGGCCTCCTACAGCCGCTTCAGCTCATCGCGGATCAGCGTGGAGGAAATGTGCTCGGTGCGAGGCAGGTACACCACCTCGCAGGCGGGCTTGAGGAAGTCGAACTTGCCTTCCCAGTCATCGCCCATCACAAAGACGTCCACGTTGTAGCGCTGTACGTCCTCCAGTTTCTGGTCCCAATTGCCTTCGGGGAACACCATATCCACATAGCGAACGGCTTCGAGCACGATGCGGCGGTTATCGAAATCCAGCAACGAGCTTTTGTGTTTGAGCGCGTTGAATGCGTCGGTGGACAGGCCGACGATCAGCCGGTCCCCCAGGGCTTTGGCACGCGCGAGCAACCGAATGTGCCCAGCATGCAGCACATCGAAGGTGCCATAGGTGAGTACGGTTTTCATGGCTGCGCCTCGGCCAACAAACGCTCTACCAGGCGGCGGGTATTTCCGTCATCCAGGTGCTCGAAGAACATCTTCCGCTTGTGGGCGTATACCAACGGATGTTCCGTCTGCTCGCCGCTCAGGGTGCTCTCCAACGCAGCCAGCAGGGTAGGGAAGTCTTCACAGATCGGGCCCGGGAACACGTCTTCGAGGTTGTAGAACATGCCCCGTTCCTGGCCAGCGTACTGGGCGCGATCGAACGCGAAGCAGATTTCCGGCCGGCCAGTGAGCATGAAGTCGATGAAGCAGCTGGAGTAATCGGTAATCAGTACATCGGCTTCCCGGTACAGCACTTCGATCTCGGCGTAGGCCTCGCGGCCCAGGCTGGTAAACGGGCCTTCCTCGGCCATGAGCGCAGCGGAGTAGCTGTGTGCTCGGTCTGCCATGTGCTCGCGAATACCCATCACTGCATTGTGGCGCTCCAGGCACGCTACAAGCTGTTCACGCTGTTCAGGCGTGAAGCGGTAATAGGCCGCCGCCTGGCCGTTGCGGAAGGTAGGCGCGAACATTACCAGCCGGCGACCCTGCAGCTCGGCGCGTAGCCGTACCAGTTGTTCGGTGAAATCCTCGGGCAAGCGCTGCTCGTCACACACCACAACGTCATTGCGGGGCAGGCCAGTGATCCAGATCTTGTCCATGGGCAGCGGATGGAACGCCGCAGTCATCGCCAGTTGATCCATGCGCGACGAAGCGATCACGGCATGATGCCGCGCATGCTCGCGCAGCAGGTTCTCCCGGTGAGGCGCGTTGTCCAGCGAAGTAATCCCGATGCGCTTGAGCGGAATCCCGTGCCACAGGTTGATGAAACGGTGTCGGTTGGCGTCCAACGGATAGGGTGCGTTCACGGCCGCAGAGTGCTTGACGAAAATGTAGCCGGCGGCGATCAGCGCGTCCTGCCCTTCACGGCTGGCAAGCGGAACGATGTCTACGTTTTCCCCTGGAAGGTCCACAGCCTTGCCGCGGGTGAGCACTACTTTGCGGATGTCCGCCCGATAGCGAACCGCTTCGAACACTGCGCGATCATTGCCGGTCAGCAAATGGTCAAAGGCGCATACCGGGAATGCCCATACCTTGCCATCCTGTGCGGTGCCACGGTCCTGGGCGATGAACTGTTCGGTGGTAAGCATTGGCCGAGGTTTATTGGCAACTGCTTCGGCGCTTTTATGTGCGGCGCGAATGATGTAATGCGTGGGCCGGGCATCGGCGATGGCCATGTCCACATTCAGCCCGGCAGCCTTTGCGATCTGCCCGATCAGTGGCAGGAAGGTATCGCTCAGCGGGTTGGCAGGGGCATGCGGATGCCCGTGGGCCAGTTCGAAACCGGTGGAATCGAGTAGCTCAAGAAGTGTTTCACGGGTGAACCAGCGAAGCCGGGAGCGATGCAGCAAACCTTCGTCCTGGTAACTGAAAGCGCCCGCCGCCAGTTTCACCTGCAAGGACCAATGCTGCGCGTTGGGCATGCACATCACCACGCTGCCGTTGTCAGGCAAATGCTCGGCGATGTTCTTGAGCAATGCCCAGGGATCTGCCACTTGACTCAACGCTTCGCCCAATATCCAGCATTGGTGAGTGTTGTGTTCGAGGAAAAACAGGCCGTTCAGGTTGGCGAGGTCCGTCAGCTCCACGCTGTCACACACTGTTTGGGCTTCGGTATACACCGCCTGATCGGCGGTGACGCAGGTATAGCGCACCTGCGGGTTGGCTTGTTTCACTCGACGCGCCAGAGCGGCAGAGGCAGCGGCAACTTCAATAACAGAGGTCACACCGGCGGGAATCGCTTCCATGCAGTGTGCGGTAAGTTCGTCTGAAAGCGGCTGGCCGTACATTGATCTACCTTTGCAAAGACTGGGCGGGCGAAGCGAAGCATTTTTGACGCTTAAGCAGGTGATTCATGAAACATGCCAAAAGTTCGTGCATTCACTTGAGCGGCCTACGCAGGCGGGCTATCCGCCGAGCCCGCCACTCGTCGCCCGCTTGGCCTGCATATTGCTCCAAACTCCTGTAACGAGGCTGCGGTCAAAAAACCGTCTGCCCACTACACGGCTCCGGAAAATAAGGCATCGCTATGTTCGACGGTAAATCCTTACTCATCACCGGCGGCACCGGCTCCTTTGGTCGTCACTTCATTCGCCGCTTGCTCGAGCAGTATCAGCCGCGCCGCGTGGTGGTGTTTTCCCGCGACGAACTCAAGCAATACGAAATGCAGCAAACTTTCGATGCGCCGTGCATGCGTTACTTCCTGGGGGATGTGCGCGATGCCGAGCGTTTGCGCACGGCCATGCGCGGGGTGGACTACGTGATCCACGCCGCAGCCCTGAAGCAGGTGCCTGCAGCGGAATACAACCCTGGCGAATGCATTCGCACCAACGTCACCGGCGCTGAGAATGTGATTGCCGCGGCGATAGAAAACCACGTGACCAAGGTAGTGGCGCTGTCGACCGACAAGGCCGCCAGCCCTATCAACCTCTACGGCGCAACCAAGCTGCTGTCGGACAAGCTGTTCGTCGCGGCCAATAACATCGCCGGCGATCAAGCCACGCGTTTTGCGGTAGTGCGCTACGGCAACGTGGCGGGCTCGCGGGGTTCGGTGGTGCCGTTTTTCCGCAAGCTGCTGGCCGAAGGCGCGGCGGATATGCCGATCACCGACGCGCGTATGACCCGCTTCTGGATTACCCTCGATCAGGGTGTGCAGTTCGTGCTGGACAGCTTTGCGCGCATGCATGGCGGTGAAATCTTTGTGCCCAAGATCCCCTCGATCCGCATTGTGGACCTGGCCTCGGCGCTTGCCCCAGGGTTGCCGCAGCGCGTAGTTGGCATACGCCCCGGTGAAAAGCTCCACGAATTGATGGTGCCGCAGGACGACGCCCGCATGACGTTGGAATTCGCCGACCATTTCACCATCCAGCCCTCGGTGCGCTTCACCAGTGTGAACGTGGACCTGGCCGTGGATGGCTTGGGCGAACGCGGCGTGCCGGTAGACGAAAGCTTCGAATACCGCTCTGACACCAACCCCGAGTTCCTCGACGTGCCGCAGATTGCCGAGCTGCACGCAGGGTTGCCAGCATGATCCCCTATGGCCGGCAGAGCGTGGACGAGGCTGATATCGAGGCCGTGGTGCAGGTGTTGCGCTCGGACTGGCTCACCCAGGGGCCGGCCATCGAACGCTTCGAAGCGGCCATGGCCACCCGTTGCGCTACCGATCATGGGGTGATGGTGTGTAATGCGACTGCCGCGCTGCACATCGCTTGCCTGGCGGCGGGGCTGGGGCCAGGGGACTGGCTGTGGACCAGCCCGAACACGTTTCTGGCATCCGCCAACTGCGGCTTGTATTGCGGCGCCCGGGTGGATTTCGTCGACATCGACCCACTCACCTGGAACCTCAGCGCCGATGCTCTGGCGCACAAGCTCGAAGCCGCCGAGCGGGAAGGGCGCCTGCCCAAGGTGGTGGTGGCCGTGGCCTTTGCCGGGCAAAGCTGCGACATGGCGGCCATTGCGCGTTTGGCCGAGCGCTACGGCTTTACCCTGATTGAAGATGCCTCCCACGCGGTAGGTGCCCAATACGGCGGGCAACCGGTGGGTAGCGGCGAATTCGCGGACATGACGGTGTTCAGCTTTCATCCGGTGAAAATCATCACCACCGCCGAAGGCGGCATCGTGATGACTCGCCACACCGAGCTGGCCGAGCGCCTGCGTCGCCTGCGCAGCCACGGCATGACGCGTGACCCGGCAATGATGAGTGAGCCCAGCCACGGCCCTTGGTACTACCAACAGGTGGAGCTGGGCTTCAACTACCGTGCTACTGATATTCAGGCGGCGCTTGGGGTATCGCAACTGGCGCGGCTGGATGGTTTTCTGGCGCGCCGCCGGGCATTGGCCGAGGCCTACGATCAGGCTTTGAGTGGCTTGGGCCTGCAGCTTCCAGCCCGGCAAGCGGGTGCCGAATCGGCCTGGCACCTTTATGTGGTACGCATCGCCGAGCGCCGTGACGAGGTGTTTGCCTCGTTGCGGGCGGCCGGCGTAGGCGTGAATGTGCACTACATCCCGGTGCACTTGCAGCCGTTCTACCGGCAGATGGGTTTTGGCCCCGGCGATTTCCCGGAGGCCGAAGCCTATTACGCGCAGGCGTTGAGCTTGCCCTTGTACCCGGGGCTCACCGAGGCCGAACAGCATTACATCGTCAATGCGCTATCCGATGCGCTGGCATAAGCGGAGGGCTGGGTGAGCACGGTAGCGATCATTCCCGCGCGGGGCGGCAGCAAGCGAATCCCGGGCAAAAACCTGCGATCGTTCAATGGCCTGCCGATGATGGCCTGGTCCATCCGTGCCGCTCGCCAGGCTGGCTGTTTCGACCGTATTGTGGTGAGCACCGATGACCCGGCCATTGCCGACCTGGCATTGGCCGAAGGCGCGGAGGTGCCGTTCATGCGGCCCGCTGAACTGGCAGATGACTACACCGGCACAGTGCCGGTGATTGCCCATGCATTGGGTGAACTGCCAAGCGCCACACTGGCCTGCTGCCTGTACGCCACCGCACCGCTGGTGCAGCCGCGTTACCTTCGCGAGGGCCTGGCGCTGCTACTGCGCAACCCTGCCAAAAGCTATGCGTTTTCCGTGTGCAGCTTTCCTTTTCCCGTGCAGCGCGCGCTGGTACTCGATGACAGCGGCGCGCTGACCGCGCTGTATCCCGAATACCGGCACACACGTTCCCAGGACCTGCCCGAGGCGTATCAGGATGCTGGCCAGTTTTACTGGGGGCGCCGTGAAGCCTGGCTGCGCGGTGATACGTTGTTCTCGCCGTGCAGCCTGCCAGTGACCTTGCCCAGGTACCTGGTGCAGGACATCGACACCGAAGAAGACTGGAGGCGCGCCGAGTACCTTCATCAGGCGCTGCGGGCCGCCGGGGAAATAGACCCGTGAATATCCTCTTTCGCGCCGACGCCTCCAGCCAGATCGGCGTGGGCCACATCACCCGCTGCCTGACCTTGGCCGCCGTGCTGCGTGAGCGTGGCGCTGCTGTCAGCTTTGCCTGCCGCGCCTTGCCGGGCTTCGATCCCGCGATGGTGCAGGCGCAGGGTTTCGCGCTGATTGAGGTGCCGGAGGAAGCGGATGACCTGGCCGCGCTCGCCGGCCGCGGGTTCGACTGGGTAGTGGTGGATCATTATGGCCTTGACCGCACCTGGGAGCGCGCCGCACGTGCGGTCGCCCGGCGTATCGCGGTGATAGACGACCTGGCTAACCGTACACACCATGCCGACCTGTTGCTGGACCAGAACCTCACCGCCAGCGAAGCGGCCTACGAACCGCTGCTCAATGCCGAGTGCGAACGGGTGCTGGGCCCGCGATATGCGCTGCTTCGCCCGGAATTTTCAGCGCCCACCGAGCCCCGGCCCGTGCAAGCGCGCCATGTACTGGTGAGCTTTGGCGGCTTCGACGTGGCCGGTATGGCACTCAAAGCCCTGGAGGCGCTGGCGCCGTTCCCGGAGCTGCAGGTGACCTTGCTGGCGGGCCACGGCCACCCTCAACGCGATCAACTCCAGGCCTATGCGCTGCAACACCCTCACTGGCAGGTGCTTGATTACAGCCCGAACATGGCCGACCTGATGCGCGATTCGGATTTGTTCATCGGCGCTGGCGGCGGCACAACCTGGGAGCGCGCCGCGTTGGGCGTGCCCAGCCTGTGTGTGGCCGTGGCTGATAATCAGGTGAAAAACGCCGAAGCGCTGGCACGAGAGGGCGCCCATGTGTACCTGGGCGAGGCGTCCAGCGTGAGCGTGAGCGCATTGAGCGCGGCCATCGCCTTGCTGATCGCCAACGCACCGCTGCGCCACAGCCTGGCCGAACGCGCGCGTCGGCTGGTGGACGGCCGCGGTGCGCAGCGGGTTGCTACGTGCCTGCTCGGCCCGTTGTTGCACTTGCGCCCTGCCACAGAAGCGGACGCTCAACTGCTGTTCGACGGGCGCAACGCCGACGCCGTGCGGCAGGCCTCTTACGACACCCGCCCGCTGGAGTGGCCCCTGCACCTGGCCTGGCTATATGGCACCCTCGCCGACCCGGCGCGGGCGCTGTTCATCGGCGAAGCGGGCGGGCAGCCCATCGGTATGTTGCGCTACGACCGCCATCCCACCGAGCCGGGGCGGGCAGAGGTGTCCCTTTATCTCTTCGAAGCGTACCTGGGCCAAGGTTGGGGGCGCTGGCTAATACATGCCGGCGAAGCCTGGCTGCTGCGCCATTGGCCGGACGTGGTTCGTGTCGACGCGGCGGTGCTACCCCATAACAGCGCGTCGCTACACCTGTTTCACCTGGCCGGGTTCACCCAGCAGGTGTGTGAATTCACCCGAGCACTGGAGCATCGGCATGATCAAGATCGGCCATAGGGCCATTGGCCTCGAAAGCCCCCCGTTGGTAATTGCCGAAATGAGCGGCAACCATAACCAGTCCCTGGACCGTGCCTTGGCCATCGTCGATGCTGCCGCCGACGCCGGCGCCCATGCCCTCAAGCTGCAGACCTACACCGCTGACACCATGACCCTGGACCTGGACGAAGGTGAGTTTCACATCACCGACCCGGACAGCCTGTGGGCCGACACCTCGCTTTATGCCTTGTACCAGCAGGCCCACACGCCATGGGAATGGCACGCGCCGATCTTCGAGCGGGCCAGGGCCAGGGGCATGCTTGCGTTTTCGTCCCCGTTCGATGAAACGGCCATCGACTTTCTCGAAACACTCGATGTGCCGGCTTACAAGATCGCCAGCTTCGAAAACACCGACCTGCCGCTGATCCGCCGTGCCGCCGCCACCGGCAAGCCCCTGATCATTTCTACCGGCATGGCCAGCCTTGCCGAACTGGAGCTGTCGGTACAGGCCGCACGGGAGGCGGGGTGCCGGGATCTGATCCTGCTCAAGTGCACCAGTACCTATCCTGCCACGCCGCAGAACACCCACCTGCGCACGCTGCCCCACCTGCGCGAGCTGTTCGGCTGTGAAGTGGGCCTGTCCGACCACACCATGGGGGTGGGCGCCTCTGTGGCTGCAGTTGCGCTGGGTGCTACCGTAGTGGAAAAACACTTCACCCTCAGCCGCGCCGCTGGCGGTGTGGATGCCAGCTTCTCGCTGGAACCCGCGGAGCTCGCCAGCCTGGTGACGGAAACAGAGCGCGCCTGGCAAGCCATGGGGCAAGTGCACTACGGGCCCACCACGGCCGAACAGAAATCCCTGGTGTTCCGCCGCTCGCTTTATGTAGTGAAAGACATGGCGCCCGGTGAGCCCTTCAGTCGGGACAACCTGCGCGCCATCCGCCCCGGCCTGGGCCTGGCCCCGCGGCACATCGACGGTGTGCTGGGCCGCAGCGCCCGCCAGCCGATCAAGCGCGGCACGCCACTGGCGTGGGGGTTGATAGACTGAATGAAGCAGGTTTCAGGGGCTGGACCACTGTGTAGGACCGCGGGGCCGGCCATCCGGTTGGAGCCTTAGGCGGAAACCGGGAACGGGCGCTGACAGCCCGATTCGCGGGCTCCGCCCGCTTCCTACGGGTTCACATGGCCATTTGCCAATCAGGAACGTTCGTGCAAATTACGTCTGCATTGCGTGACCTGCCGGTCATTTTGCGCATCTCCACAATATTGTAACCTGAGGCCCCTGGCGCGCTCTGGCTGCCTGCAGCCCGCTGCCTTTATCGCCCTGTCAGGTTTTCGTCAGCGCTACGTCTGGGTGGCGGCGCGTTTTTCAGCGATTCTTTTTTTGGGAAGCCAGAATGATTGGCATCAAGAGCATAGCGAGTTACGTACCGATTGCCGGCCTGGACAATTACGAGCAGGGTGCGAAATTCGGCAAGGATGAAGACTTCATTCTCGGCAAGATCGGCTCGGCCTTTTTGCCTCGCAAGGCCCCCGAGCAGGAAACGTCCGACCTGTGCGTGGAAGCGGTGAATGCGTTGTTCGCCAATAACCCGCAGCTGTCGCGCGATTCCATCGATGCGCTGATCGTGGTAACCCAGAACGGCGACGCCGAAGGCCTGCCTCACACTGCGGCTATCGTTCAGGACAAGCTGGGCCTGCCCACGGGCATCGCCGCGTTCGACATCTCGCTGGGCTGCTCGGGCTATGTCTATGGCATCTATGCGCTCAAAGGCTTCATGGAAGCCACCGGGCTGAAGAACGGCCTGCTGGTTACCGCCGACCCGTACTCCAAGATCGTCGACCCCGAAGACCGCAACACCACCATGCTGTTCGGCGATGCCGCCACGGCTACCTGGATGGGGGAGGGCGCGGTGTGGCAGCTGGGCAAGTCCATGTTCGGCACAGACGGCTCCGGAGCGCCACATTTGAAAGTGGAAAACGGCACCTTCTTCATGAACGGCCGCCAGGTGTTCAACTTTGCTCTGCTCAAGGTGCCGCAGCACCTGCATGCGCTGCTGGAGGCTTCCGGCCTCAGCGCTGCCGACATCGACGCCTACTGCATTCACCAGGGCAGCGCGGCCATTGTGGACGCCGTGGCGCGGCGTTTCGAGGAAGACACGCCCGAAAAATTCGTCAAGGACATGGTCGAAACAGGTAACACCGTGTCGTCCAGCGTGCCGCTGCTGCTGGAGAAGCACCTGTTCGACTCCAGCTGGAAGCGCGTGGCCATCAGCGGTTTCGGTGTCGGCCTGTCCTGGGGATCGGCTATCCTCTACCGCGAATAAGGTCGAGGTTCGCGGGCACCCCAGGCAATGAGTGAGATTCTGACGCAAAACCTCGCGGTCATCCGCGAGCGCTGGCCCGCCCTGGCGGCGCGGCTGGAGGCTGAAGTGGCCGATCACCTGGCGGTCGAAGTGGTCCAGGGGCAGGAAGAAACGCTGCGGGTCAACGACATACAGCTCACCAGCCGCCATGGGCGCTTTGCCGAGGCCAGGCTACAGGCGGCCAGCCTGCCGGGCGGTTGCTTGGCAGCGCACGTTTACGGGCCGGGCCTGGGCGACCTTCCGCGGGTATTACTGGAGGCGCCGCACCTGCGGCACCTGACCATCTACCTGCTCAACGGCCCGCTGTTCACCCTGGTGCTGCAAGTGCTCGATCACACCGACTGGCTTGCAGACCCCCGGGTAAGCCTGGCCTATGCGGGTGACGAAACGGAGATCCATCTGCCTTTTGTGGCCTTGCCGTCGGAACTGGTACTGGCTGACGACCCAGCCTCGAAAATCCGCGATCGGTTGGTCAGCGAGCTGCACCTTAGCTTCAATAACCGGCTGTTCGATGCCCAGGATCCGGAGGTGGTCGCTCGGCTACGGGCGAATGAAGCCATGCTGGCCAGTGACGGCGATGTCGTCGAGCTGTTCGGCACTTCACCTGGCGCCAGCGTCTACGTCGTGGCCACGGGTCCAAGCCTGGAGCATCACTTCGACCATTTACGCGACAGTCGCGCCGCCGCCGACCGGCCTTTGCTCATTTGTGTGGACACGGCCTGGCGCCCGCTGCTGGACCACGGCATCGTTGCCGACATCGTGGTCAGCATCGACCAACGCATCAGTGAACGCCACCTGCTGCCGGAACATTCCGCTGGCACCTGCCTGGTGTACATGCCGCTACTCGCCCCTGAGGTGCTGCACCAGTGGCGTGGCCACCGGTTGGCAAGCTACTCGCCCAGCCCTGTTTACGCCGCGCTGCGCCAGCGCATGCCCAAGGCCGAGCTGGCCGGCGGCGGCAGCGTGATTCATCCGGCGGTGGACCTCGCCGTGCGCATGGGCGCGGCCCAGGTGACGCTGTTCGGCGCGGATTTCGCCTTCCCCAACGACAAGACCCATGCCGGCTGGAGCGATGGCGACCTGGGCCCCCAGCTCACTCATGCCCGGCACTGGGTGCTGGACGGGCATGGCGGGCGCGTGCGCACCCAGTTGAATTTCCGCAGCTACCTGACCGAGCTGGAGCGGTACATCGCCCGGCACCCAGGCGTGGCTTTCTTCAATACCAGCCGTGACGGGGCGATGATCGCCGGTACCGCTTTTGCCGAGGGCCTTGTACGTGAGTGAGGTTGCACCGCTCATAGAGGAAGCGCGCGCCTGCGCCGGGCTGTTTCGGCTGGGCCGTGATGTGGAAGCGGCGCTGCGCATGGTTGACCTGTTCGACCGCCTGGCACCGTTGTTCGAGGCCGCGCCCGCCCACCAGCAACAGCAATGGGGCGCACTACTGATGGAAACCTTTTCCCGCCAACAGCTTCAGGATTGGCTGGCCGTGGCCGATTACCTGGAGTACGAGTTGGTTGCGCTCATGGAGCACTGCGGGCAATAACGCTCGCAGCGCCCGTCTCCTTCCTGGCAAGTATCAGCTGCTGCCACAACAAGTAGCGGCAGCAGCGGAATTGCCAAGACAGTCACAGTTTTTATCTTCAGTGCCAGCGGCCTTAACGCCGTAAACCCCTGTCATTATTGGGAAAAATGGCAAAGTCGAAAAAAAAGCGCGAAACGCCCCTCAAGCAAGCGGCCAACACGACGATAACTAGTACGTAGGTTCTCTAGGCCACACTGGCAGAGCAGGGCCGGTAGCCAAGTACATCACCCCCCTGAGGAATTCGTCATGTCGTTGACCGTTAACACTAACATTGCTTCCCTGACCGTTCAGAACAACCTGAACAAGGCTTCGTCCGCCACCGCTACCTCGATGACTCGCTTGTCCTCGGGCCTGAAAATCAACAGCGCCAAAGACGACGCCGCCGGCCTGCAGA
>NZ_JAAMQU010000030.1 GCF_013522925.1 Pseudomonas japonica
GCCCCCGCCCCACGCCCCCGGTTGTTCTCGGTCTGCAGGCAAATCGAGTGGCCGCCGAGGCCAGCGTTCAACGTGTGTTCATGTGTATGCCGTCGATGGGCAAGGTCACATCGATGCAGTACGAGCTGGTGCCTCACCAACCCGTGGATGGGACCGCTGCATGTCGCCTGGAAGGCGGTGTGTACGGGAGTAGCCAATGGAGAGCAACAAGGAAAGTAGCGGGGGCCTTTCGTTCTGGCTACCTGGCGGGGCGGTATTGGTGAGCCTGGCAATTTCAACGTTCGTGCTGCAACGGCAACCGTTCGTGGATGCGCGCCCGGCGAGCCCGCCGGTAGTAACGCAGCCCCCGATCGATGCGCGGTTGTGGCAGGACCCGTTCGATGCCTTGGCGCGGTATCGAGCATCGGTCAAGGACACCAAGGAAAAGTCTGGGGGGAAAATCGGCGATGCCTGTACCTACATGGCAACCGCAATTTCCGATCCCGAGGAGCTGAAATCCGGCGGTGAGTCGTTGGTCAACCCCCAGCCGCCGAAGGTGATGGTTGCGCTGGTGCGAGGCGCGGCGTACGCCGATGAGATCGAGCTTCGGCGGCGCATCCGCTATGCCATCCTCGCGGGGTTCAAAACCAGCCGGCGGGTACCGCTGGATGAAAGCCATATCCGCTGCCTTCGCCATGACGTTGCCGGGACTTCCACGGAGATACCCTACGAAGCCTTTGGCCCTGACCCTTTCGACCCGCCGCTCAATATCGATGAGGTGCGGGAAACGACCGACCGAACCGTGTTGTTCTGGGTAAACGAGGAGGCGTTGGGCGATAAGCCGCTTGACGCGCTCGAAACGTTGCGTGAGCCCCTTCACTACCAAGCGCGCATAGTGACCGGCCCGGCCCTGAGCTGTCCTGCCAATTGGCCGGGAGAGGAAGCGCCGCTTAAAGTCATCGGGCCTTCCAGTTCCGCCGTGCTTCGCAAGATGTATCAGGAAGAAGCCGCCCTGCGTAGCAAGGGTAAACCAGTGCCGCAACTGGTCGAGATCTATTCGCCCCTGGCGACGGCCGAACGCACGCGCTTAATGGAAGGCATGCAGGAGCCGAGTGATGATGCCAAGCGCAGCCACCCCGACGCAATGAAGCTGCTGCGCACCGTCAGCGACGACGGCACCCTTTCTTCCTTGTTGCTCGAAGAACTGAAGCTTCGCCATGTGGACCCAGCCCTGGCCATGCAATGCGCGCGCTCTCCCGAAGGCACACCAGGCCTCAAGTGCCCGGCCAGCCGCTGGGAGAAATCCAACCGGGTGGCCATCATTGCCGAATGGGACAGCTTCTACAGCCGCGCCCTGATCGAGAGCTTCAAAGCCCAGGTCGCCAAGCGCGCCGGCCTGATGCCAGAGGATGATCCATCGCCTAATCCGGTACCCGTGCTCAGCACCGTTGCAAGACTGGAGCTGGACCAATGGGTGATGCGCTTCGGCTACCTGCGAGGCTTGGACGGGCGGCTACCGGAAAAGCCATCGACCTCGGCCAAGCCTGCTTCAGAGGATAAAGCGAGCCCGGAGAACGCGCCGCGGGAAACCGCCGATGGCGACGGGCAGCTGGATTATCTGCGGCGCCTGGCCGACCACATCGCGCGCGCCGACAAGAAAATGCGGGATGAAGGAGGAGAGGGCATAGGAGCAATCGGCATTTTTGGCCAGGACACCTACGACAAGCTGCTGGCGTTGCAAGCGTTGAAAAGCCGAATGCCAACCAAGGTTTATTTTTCCACCGATCTGGATGCGCGCATGCTCCAGCAGGGGCAGGCGAAAACCACCCGCAACCTGGTATTGGCCGCGCCCTACGGGCTTACGCTTACCCGTGCCTTGCAGCAAGACGTGCCGCCGTTTCGCGAGAGCTTGCAAAGCGCGGTGTACATCGCGGTGCTGGCGGCTCTGGCGCCTCAGGGATTTGAAGCCAAGCGCGGGAAATTCGACTATTCCAAATCCTCGCTGCTGTCGCCGTCCATCTATGAGATAGGCGCCAGCGGCTTCATTCCGCTGGCCAGCACCCTCGACCGCCAGCGGCCGCCCAGCTGCTCCGTGGGGAGCCTGGCTGACAAAGGTGGCCGGGTAAGGGCACAGGACATCATGGCCCTGCAATGCCTGCAAGACCCCCCGCCACCGGCGTACCTGGATGTGTCGCCGCGCATTCAGGAGTGGCTTGGGCAGACCCAGTCGTTCTTCCTGGCCGGCCCCCTGGCCCTGCTGCTGTTGGTGATCGGTGTGGCGCTGGCGTGGTGGCATACCGAGCGCAACGGCCAATATGCACATGAGCAGCGCGCGGGCTGGGCTCAGCGTGCACCGATGGCGATGTATGCCACTGCCGCGTTTTTCGCATGGCTGGCGACCCGCTGGTGGAGTGTGGAGTTTTTATGGCTCGCCGGTGTTATCGCTGTGCTAGGCGGGTGGTGTCAGGGGCGAAACAGGCAGCAAGTGAAGGCACGGCTGTCAGGGGATGATAACGGCACCACGCATCTGAGCGATGGCGGTGCTGGCTGGTATGTGGTGATCCCTGCGCTGATATTCACGCTCGTGCTGTTGTGGGGTTACCAGCATCGGGCCGAGTTGACCGGGCAGGGGTTGGGTGAGCCCATGTTCCTGTGGGAGGGGATCAGCGCCTGGCCCACGGTGATCTTGCGGGTATTGGCCGCTGCTATCTCGCTGGTGTCGATAGCCTGGGCTTGGCGCAAGCTGAGCGTAAACCGCCGCGTGATCGAGCGCGAGTACTGCCTGGACGTCGGCCTGCGAGGGCTGCCGGTGACCCTTTTCCAGCAATGGCAAAGCTATAGAGCCGTCAGGGGTACCGGTGGCATGAGTATTCAAACCACGCTCGGGCGGCTACTTCATCGCATCCTGCTGCCACTCCCGGGCACCAAGCCACTGTTGCTTCCCCCGGGCAAGGAAGGCTCCATAAGGCACAAGCTTTCGTCCCGGGACGGTCGCTTGCCTCGATCCCTGGTTATATTCTGGGCCGAGCACCGGGCGGCTGGCAGCATGCCAGCGCGCATGGCGCGGGTGGTGCTGTTCACCTGGCTTTTCCTCGTTGTCACCAGCGCGGTGTACGTACTTTTGCCAGTGGAGGACGTACCCATACGAGGTGACTACGCAGGGGTGTGGTTGTGGACCTGGGTAGTACACGCCGTGGCCTTTCAGATGTTGGTGTTCTGGGTGATGGACGCCAATCTGTTACTCAGCCGCTTCATCCGCCAGCTGAGCCAGGGTCACTTCGTGTGGCCAAAGGCACTGCGCGCCCAATGGGCGACGTTGCCTTCCGGCGTTATGGACGCTTATGTCGATGATTACCTCACCGTGACCCTGATCGCCAAGCGCACTTCAGCCGTCAATCGGCTGATCTACGCGCCCACACTGGTAATGCTTGTGCTGATGGCCTCTCGAAGCACCGTGTTCGATAACTGGCCAGCGCCTTTGAGCAGTAGCCTGATCCTCGCGTTGAATGCAGCGATCCTGCTTGGGTCTGCCTTGACCCTGCGTCGGGCCGCCGAGCGAGCCCGGGAAGTGGCACTGGCACGCCTGGATCACTACCTGCTCCAGGGCACCCATCCGGAGAATATCGGGTTGCCGTCTGACAGGTCAGCGGCAGAGGAGCCAGGCCCCGAGGCCATTTGCAAACAGCTCAACCTTCTGCGCCAACGCATCAAGGACCTGCGCACCGGTGCGTTCGCGCCGTATTCCGAAGAGCCCTTTCTGCGTGCGGTGATGGTGTCGCTCACAGGCCTGGGCGGTACCGCCATTCTGGAGGCAATGAACCTGATGCAGTTCTAAAGCATTCAGCAGGCGGCGGGCAGGTGGCGGTTGCCCTCGGAGCGCACACAAGAGGCAGTCACCTCCATCACCGGGCCTCCGAGCCAGGCCAGCGTGGCACCGGGTAGTTCAGCGCGAGCCCAGGAGGTGAGGGCGATCAACAACAGGAGAAAGGCGGCGGCGACAGTGGAGACGGGATCGATTCTGCTCATGGCGGTAGTCACAGGTGAGCCAACGTTGCTGAGAGGGAAACTCTACACCCGATGGCGGTAAAGGGTCTGTAAAGGCAGGTAAAGGTGGTGGATACGAAACATCGAGTCATCCAGGCTCCGTAAGCGAAGCCAACAGCGCGTTCATCCGCCGCCAATGCGAACCCTCCCAGTACAGCCGCTGGCAGTGCAGGCAGGTGAGGAAGCGTTGCTGCCGCTCTCGCACACGGGGCGGCAGCCGGTCGAGCACGTCCTGCCGGTTCACTTCCCGCAAGGCGGCATTGCAGTTCAGGCAAAGGCTGAAGGGTTGAGCGCTGGCGTGAAGGTCCAGGCGGTCATACAGCTCACGCAGTTGGGCGGTCGGCTTGAGGGTATGTACATAACAACCATGTGCCACGGCACGGTGCTTGAGCAGGTCCCGGTCGCGGGTCAACAAGATGCGCGCCTCGCGCCGAGCGGTGGCGGCCAGGGTGGCATCCGCGCCGGCGTTGTCGAACAGTGTGTCGAAGCCCGCCATGCGCAGCAGCCTGGCAAGGCCACCCAGATGCGCGTCGGCAACGAAGCGGGGAGGGCCCGCCGGCGATTGCCGCAAGGGTGTGATGGGGCTGATGTCCAGCTGCTCGAACTTGGGGTATACGGTCACCCGCTCCTCGCCCTGCAGGCGTTGATCGAGCCCTACGGACTGACCGTCAACCAGCAACAGTGCCACCTCGGTGTGCGGAACACCCAGCGCTTCGATCATATGACGGGCTGTGGCCAGGGGCGGGCAGGCGCACGCGAACGCACGGCCACGGCGCTGGCTGGGCAAAAAGCCCTCGAGGTGCGCATAGAAGCGAAAGGTGACGGTAGTCATAGTGTCACTATAGGTGGTTTTCGCTGGCGCACCCCGGCCCCCGGCCGGCCGGTGGCATACTGTTGTTTTTGGCGCGGGAGCTTGCGCATGGAACTGCTGTTTCTGGGTACCTCGTCCGGCACGCCAACCCGCGCGCGCAACGTGAGCGGGCTGGCGGTGCTGGCAGGGCAAGGCAAGGGCTGGTATCTGGTGGATTGCGGCGAAGGCACCCAGCATCGGGTGTTGCGTACGCCGCTGTCGCTGCAAGGGCTGGCCGGAGTATTCATCACCCACGTCCACGGGGACCATTGCTACGGCTTACCTGGCCTGCTGGCCAGTGCCGGGCTGCAGGGGCGAACCTTGCCGCTGGATATCATTGCCCCTGAGGGTATCGAAACGTGGCTGCGGGCCACCTTTGAGCTGACCCACACCTGGCTGCCGTTCGAGCTGCGCTTCCACGCCACCGAAGCCCTGGTGGGCGGCGAGTGTTGGAACGATTCTGAGGTGGCGGTAAGCACTGCGGTGCTGGCCCATCGGGTACCGTCGTATGCCTACCGGCTCACCGAGCAGGCGCAGCAGCCACGGCTGAACCGCGATAAGCTGCTGGCCGACGCCATCGAGCGGGGCCCTGCCTGGGGCGCGTTGATACGTGGCGGCAGCGTCGAGTACCAAGGCCGCGTGTTACACAGCGCTGACTATGTCCATTTCGACCAGCCCACCCAATGCATCGTGGTAGCTGGCGATAACAGTGAGCCGCATCGCCTGGCCGAAGCCTGCCTGGGCGCCCAGGTGCTGGTGCATGAGGCGACCTATACCGCCGAGGTAGCGAAGGGCAAAACCCACCACGGGCACAGCAGCGCCGCAGCCGTGGCAGCCTTTGCCCAGCAGGTACAAGTACCCAACCTGGTACTCACCCACTTCAGCCCGCGCTACCAGGCAAACCCCCGGCAGGGGCTGTCCATCGAGGACCTGCGCCAGGAAGCCGCCGCCGTGTACGGCGGCAACCTCGTGCTGGCGGCTGATTTCGACCGGTATCGGTTGTCTCGGGAGGGCCTGCTGAGCCGGGTCCCGCAGGGCTTCAAAGAATAAACCGCGCTACCTTGCCGTTCAGGTCTCCAGCGCGCTCTTGCAGCAAACGCGCCTGGTGTTCAGCGCTTTGCGCGATGTCCACCAGGTCTTCGCCCAGGGTCTGGATGGTCACCACGTTGCGGGTGATTTCTTCGGTCACCGAAGACTGCTCCTCTGCAGCCGAAGCGATCTGCTGGGACATCCCGGAGATTTCATCGGCAGAAGCGGTGATCGCCTCCAGCGATGCGCAGGCCAGTTGAGCGTCGGCCACGCTGCGCTCGGCAAGGCCGGTGCTGCTGGCCATGCGGTTCACGGCATCCTGGGTAATGCGCTGGATATTGCCCACCGTGCTCTGGATCGACTTGGTCGACTCCTGGGTGCGCTGGGACAGCATCCGCACTTCGTCCGCCACCACGGCAAAGCCACGGCCCTGTTCGCCCGCGCGTGCCGCTTCGATGGCAGCGTTGAGCGCCAGCAGGTTGGTTTGCTCGGCAATGCCCTGGATGCTGGTGAGCACGCTGCTGATGGACTGTGAGTACTCGCTCAGCTCGTTCACCACCGCAGTGGCGGCGTTGATTTCGCCGGAGAGGTCACCGATGGAACCCTGGGTTTTACGTACCAGTTCCAGCCCTTTCAGGCTGCTGGCCGAGGAATGCTGGGCGGAGCTTGCGGTGCGCTCGGCGTTGCCGGCGATTTCCTGGGTAGCACTGGCCATTTCGGTCACGGCCGTGGCCACCAGCGTAAGTTCTTCCTGCAACTGGCCCAGGCTTCGCGCCGAATCGCTGCTGCGGTCCAGCACCTTGGTCGATTCCTGGTCAATGTCCACCGCCTGTTGGCGCACATGGCCGATCAGGGTGTGCAGGCTGCCCACGAACTGGTTGAAATGCTGGCCCAGCTCGCCCACTTCGTCGCGCGATTGCAGGGTGATGCGCTGGGTGAGGTCGCCGTCGCCGCTGGCAATCACCTGCAGGCCTTGGGACATCGCGCCCAGGGGCCGCAACAACCATACGCACAAGGCGTTCACTACCAGCAGCGAGATCACCAGGATGACCGCCAAGGTGCCTAGCGCGACCCAGAGGCTGGTGCGCAGCGGTGCGAGCAAGGCTTCGTGGTCGAGCACCATGATCAGTTTCTGGTGCTGATGGTTGATCGGCGCCACGTACAGCCGTTCGCCACGGTCGGTCAGCAGGAAGCGGGCACCGTCGCCGCCCGAGAGGGCGTCGAGGTTGGCCGAGGTCAGCGCCGGGTACAGGCTGGTCACCGGCTTGTCCAGCACGCCCTGGTCGGTATGGCCGAGGATGGTGCCGTTGCGGTCCACGAAGAACGCCGAGCCGTTGCCCGGCAGCTTGATCTGCTTAAGCTGGCCAAGAATTTCGCTCATGCTCACATCGGCGCCGAGCACACCGAGGGTTTCCCCGTTGGAGCTCAGGACCTTGCCCAGTGATAGCACGAAGCTCTGGGTGGCGGCGGCGATCGAAGGCGTGGAGAAGTACACCTCGCCCGGGTTGATCATGGCTTGCTGGTACCACTTCCAGCGACGTGGGTCGTTGTTGTCGGCGGGCAGGCTTACGTGGTTGGCGTTGATCTGCGAGCCGTCCGGGCGGGCCAGGAACACGTTGTCGAAGCCGCCGGCGACCTTGGCCTGTTCGAGCTGCAAGGGCAGGTCGGCCGGGTTGCCCGTGGCCGTGACCGACGCCATGGCCAGCTGCTTGCTGGTGAGCCAATAGCTCACGTTGGCGGCGAACACCTTTCCGGTGTTGCTGACCTGTGCGGCAATGGAGGCCTCGAGGGTGTTCTTGCTCTCAACGTAATGGGTAGCGGTAAGGCTGATGCCCACCAACAGCAATGCGGCGCTGGCAGACAGCGCCAGCTTCTTTCCCAATGTCAGTTTCATAAATACCTTGCAGGGGCAGTGAGAGCCGGGCGCAAAATGCAGCCCAAGAAAGCTCGATGCCGATGTATCGGCGACGCCGCGGTGAACTTAAGGCGAGGCTGTGTAGCAGAATGTAAAAAACATAAAAGTTATGGCGTACAAGCCCCGGCTTATACGAGCAGGTATCTGAACGTGCTACACGGTGCCCGTTTGTATCAGCCCGGGTTTGATCCAATATAAACGCTAGATAGTTATTTCACCCCTCATCGTGGTTTGATCTGCCCGGTTAATCTGTTTGATAGCATTGTCATGGGGCGGCGAATGTTTCTGGTGCATAAAAAAGGCTTCGTGCCGGGCAGCAAAATGGTCGGTGGGTTATTGCCGTATGATTTCTTCTGTGAAGACGATCCCTCGATCAATCTGTTCGTGTTCACCGGCTGCGAAGACAGTGAGCAAAAGGGCGAACAAACCCTGTGGGCGTTCTCCAGGCTGGAGCGCTTCGAAGCCATGTTGCACAGTTTCAACCCTGCCCAGGCTGGCGCCGGCTGGTACCGACGGGTGAGTGTGCTCACCGGCCCCTCGCACAACGGTACCCGCGCGCTGCGGTTCCAGGAGGTGGCCAGGGTGCTCAGGTACGACGGCACCGGCGAGGGCAAGCGCGGCAAACCCGAATATGAAATACATACCCGTGAAGGTGACAGTTACTTCACCGGCGCGTCCGTTTCAACGGCTGTTGGTACGCCAACCGTTATTTATCAACATTGACCGGTTGATTGTATTGCGCTTTGTACGCGGGCCAACAAACCCGACAAGTTCACCTGCAGGTGAGTGCAGTAAGCTGCTCGCCGCTTGATAACAGCGTACACCGCACGGCGGTGACGAAACTTTGCTCCTTATCGGCCATGTCGGAAAATGCCCGGGCTGAGAGGGGAGTGTGCCAACTGGATATAAACTCGTATGCGCTGCGTCTCGCTGTTGCCCCTGGTGGCGGCCGTGCTGTTTGCCGGTACCGCCCACGCCGAGTCCTTCACCATCTCCGATATTCGCGTCAACGGCCTGCAGCGGGTATCCGCCGGCAGCGTCTTCGGCGCCCTGCCCCTGAACGTGGGCGAGCAGGCCGATGACCGCAAGCTGGTGGATT
>NZ_JAAMQU010000031.1 GCF_013522925.1 Pseudomonas japonica
GCCTGCGCGCTCCGCTTGCAGCCGCCTCTTGCCGCTTGAGCTCACCTACGCCATATCTGTCAGTTACGGTAGGAGATCTGTAGTGCCAGTGCAGCCATCGTCGCTTCCTGCCAGACAGGTCTGGCTACTTGCCATGCCGCCACGTAGCGCTCGATAATGCGTGATTTCCTAGCAATGGATCGGCTATGCGTCCGCTCGATGTAGACCCTTTCATCAAAGCCCTATCCGCGCCACGCCTACGTAATTACAGAAGTTATTTTAACGCCGTCGATGACCAAGACGTGTATGGGTGCTATCAGTGGAACAACGAGGTTTCACGGTCATTCGTGCCCCTGATCCACCTCGTGGAAGTCGTTATGCGTAACGCTTACCATCAAGAGCTAAGCAGATTTCACTCTCAGCGGCTGAACCAAGTCGTAGTAGATTCGATGGATTGGTACAACCATCTTTCCCTGCCCCAGCATAACGACGGTGGCTTATCGAAAACGCTGAGAAAGCTGCGGAAGAAGACATCCTTTACCGACCATGATGTGGTGTCCAATCTTACTTTCGGCTTCTGGACAAACATCAGCAGGGAAACCAACACGCAGTGGGGAATCGTCCTCCCACTGGTCTTCCCTAACTCCAGCAGGAACTTTGCCTTAACCAAGAATCAGGATTGGTTGGAAGCCCGTGTTGGGCTAGTAAACGATATCCGGAACCGAATTTCTCACTGGGAGCCAATCTGGAAGCGCGGAGACCTGATGGAGGAGCGAGTTATTCGCCCGACATCTGCTCCTCTAAAGGTGGTGCAGCTAGCTCCTACCACGCCAGAGCAGAGCATCCAGCGCATAAACACGGAATACGACCGAACGCTTTCATTGCTTGGCATGTTGGACGGCGATTTGGCTGCCGGATACCAAGACTCTCATAACCATGAGCACTTCAAATGGGTATGCAGTGAAGCGGGGTTGTCCAGCCACCGGGCGTACAAGCGCCGCGCGACCCTACCCTTCGCGATGGCCAAACGTAACCTGGCGAGCTTGGTGAAAGGCCAAACGATGGTTACGGTAACCCATGGAAGCTCTCGGATCCGGATTACGCCTCTGGACGCCTAAAGGATGGAGCATGTAGATGCCCTCTCACGGAACCCGGCTAATTCGCTAGGCAAGCTGAACAGCAGGCATAAAAAAACCGCCAAAAAGGCGGTTTTTCAGAGGTCTTGCTCGGGGTCTCTGGCTCTCTACGACGGGTTTTGGGTTGCCGATAAAGAGGTCTTTTCCTTAAATAGGAGTTGGTGCCAGACACATACCGGGTTAGATTACCTATGCGCCGGAGATGTGTCAACAGGCTTATACAGCTTGCCTGAGCACGCTCACGAGGGTAATGCTTAAAAGGATGCGGTTGTGACGCCACAGCCTCTGCACCGAGTTTAGCCTTCCAGGCCTTCAGCACGACGTGATTGGCCTCTTTGGCCTGCACCTACGGTTGCGCGGGCAAGGTGAGCCTTCATCAGCGCGCCTGCGTATGCTGAGCCAATGCCGCTAGAATCCTACCCACGTTTGGCCGGTATAGATCTGTGCTCTTCTAAATGGCACATCTCGGTCTTCCATTATCCGAGCAACTTTTCCTGGTCAGTCGCATATGGCCCCTCAGCCACGCGAGCCGACCCAACGCTCGCACACCGAGAACGCTCCAGCCATGGCTGTGGAATTCGCGCTTCTCGAACAACCCAGATTCCGCTCAGCAACGACTCTTCGGGGACAGAACTCGCAACCTCATCAACATTTACAGCTCGACCAGGCAAATGTGTGTTACCGGTGTCCTGGGCATCTATTGCCTCAAGAACGTCCAAGATACCCGATGCCATAGGATCTCCGGGCGTGAAGCGAGCCAGTTCCCAGAGTGCTTTTCTTCTGGCTATCTCGCGATGATAAATGTTGTCGGTGGCCATTACCGCCGTCCCTTGATCTGTGGTTCAGGATTGCCGAGCTCGCGGTAGAGCGTGGACATCAATCGAGCGTCTGGCAAGGCATGGTGCGGTAGCTCAGGGAGGTTCATGTCACCAATGTCATCAGCCTCAAGATGCTTGAACAGCTGGATCAGGTTCGTCGCCTTGTCCACGACGTAACGAGGCCACGAGTGGTCAACGTAGGCTAGCTTATAGAAGAAATCCCAGCCCCACTCTGGCGCATCTGAGCAGACCTCCAGTGATCGATCGAGGCTAGCCAGAATAATTTAAGCGCGACCTGAGCGTTGATGATTGACAGTCCGTTAGCCGGTAGGTCGAGCTGCGGCAACACGTTTTCGATGACGAAGTCACTGCAGTCCTCAACTGATAGGAGTCCCGGTCGTAGTGAACCAGCCGTCCGCCAATTCACGTCGGCATATTGGCCCGCCAATCGACTATCTTCCCCTATTTGATCCGAGGCCTCCGCGGACTGGTTACTTGGAGGCATTATAGACGCTGCGCAGCCGCGTCGAGCCATACCACCGTTTGCGGTAATCCATTCCAAAAAGCCCATCGTGCTTAATTTGCCCTGACAGGCTTAAGATTGCAACTATGCGAAAGTCCCTGAAAGCGTCCATACCGTGCTTTGATACTCCTCAAAGTTCCCGCCTACCTCTAACGAGGCTTTCTTCATTTGAGCACTCAGGGCTGCATTTATCCCGTAGTCTTCTGTATATGAAAGGGTCAAAGCAAATTGCTTCAGTCCATGCTGGATTCGATTATTCGCAATAGTCTGCCAAAGCGGCTCAAATTTATACCATGCCAAGTCGCTTGGGATGACTGGCACTGAATGGCCAGGAAAGCTGCAAGTGAATAGAAGGCGTGAGTTTTCGCTTCCTTTCTGCCCCACACTGGCGTTTACAGCCTCGGAATTCGCGAACGACGCAGTCGCATTAAATGCAAATTCTTTCCCCCATCCCTTGACGTGTTCTGCTTGAATAGTTACGGCCCCCAAAGAAGCCAAAATATTCATAATTTCAGAAAACTTATGCTCAAAGGTAAATCTATGGAAGCCGGAAAGAGGAAAATACATATCACGCTTTACTGGGTGTTTGGCGTATACGAGGCGCTCCCGAGGATGACCTGGTGGAAAGGTCAGCGCTGACGCGTCAGCAGCCTTTATAAGTGAGACGCCTTCAATGTCACCAACGGAGTTTAATACATTCTCGATCGTCTTATATGTGAATATCGTCCCCCAATTTAACGGGTTACTTTCACCCCACCATAGACTCTCCCTCGTCTTACGCAAATGGCCGGACAGCCAATGCTCAACCTTGCCGTCTTTGCTTACAACGATCAGCTGATTGTGTAGTGATTTCTGGCCGTCCACATGCGCCTCATTTAAATTGGTTTATCTATTATCGCCCCGCTAAAAATCGCGGCGAGGCATTCAGTAGTTTATCGGCAACACATGTACAAGCTTTAGCCGAGAAAAATCATCCGCGACAGCATGAAAATCGATTGACGTGCATGGCACTTTTGGCCTCGCCTCTGCGGTATCCCATATCATGTGCGCTAACACGGGTGGCCTAGCTGATCGCTTCGCTACTAAGCCGGTGGGCTTGCCAAGGATGTGGGAACACTAGACCATAGAGCGCCTACCGAAAGGGTTATTACGATGACCACGTCGATTGGTGCGTGCCCTCGTGGGATAACTATCGTAAAGGCCGCCGGCGTCTCGGCCCTTCGGGCCTCCCTCCTCACGGCTAGCGCGCTCCGCTTACCATCGACAACCCACATAGCTCCACTCAACTAAGAAGCTGGAAGTCTGCGCGATCTGAACCATCTCGGTTCTGACGACGATGCCGTTTGAACCTATAATCAACTACGTCCGTTTGTCTAAGCGAAAAACCCACTCCATTTACTGACGGCAGAACACCCAACAGGCCACACTCATATCAGCGAGCTATTAGAAAAATCATGGGAAGCCTCATCGTCCTCGATAGGAACACTCTTCATGAGCTGGAGGGCATCGAACGTCTGGCCGCCAAGCTGGGTAGCGTAGGATTTCGCGACCTGGCTCTGCAGCTCGCTTACAACTATCCGGTCGATATCGAAGCGCCATATCAATCCATACGTAAATCGTGGAACAGCTCCATCATCGGGATGAGCCATGCGCCATTCGAGGTAATGCGCACCGTCCGCGAAGCTTTCATTGAACGAGCGCCTGAGCTGCTGCGGATCCTTTCATACCGCTATCGCCATGAGGATCGTACGACCGTTCCCCGCAGTTTTTGGTTGGTTCTTGTGGAGAAGGCCAGCACAGACGGCGCGAGTATCGACAATCCCGAAGGTCGGCCATTCAGCGGCCTCGAGTACGCAAGCTTCGTTGCTAGGTGCGGTGATTTGGTTGAAAAAAACCAAGCAGGGATCGATTTCGAATTTCTGCGTCAACGCCAAGTGGATGGCGATCCGAGCGCCTTGGCCGTTGAGGAATTGATCGCTCGCAGACGAGACCTCGTTGCTGCTCCAGATTGAGCGTCAGACCAG
>NZ_JAAMQU010000032.1 GCF_013522925.1 Pseudomonas japonica
TGGTGTTAGTCATCGCCAAGGGTTACGTCTCCAGGCTGCTGCGCAATGAGGCAATCGCCGAGTTCCTGCAGCTCAACTATGAAGACCTGGTCAAGGAGCTTGCCTCTGTTATGGACTCGATGACTGCCGACGGCCGGGGAGACGCTCGGGAGCCTCACTCTGCCGACGCCCCTTAGCCTTGTCCGGATTGCCCTGTTTGCTAGGCTACCCGCCCTCATGTCGGTGACGCTCTGAGGCCAAAGCGCTGAGTTGAGCGTCTTCCTTGACCTCTCCCAAAGACGGGTAGAGGTTGAACAGATCGGAACCCATGGCACGAAAAACCGGATCATCGCTGATACAGTGCTCCGACCACCGCCCTGCTAGAAGTGGCGTTGGTGCTGAAGTTCCACGGTGGGATTAGGGGCTGCCACTCGATCCTGTCTGAACGATTTTGCTGCTTCCTGGCCTGTAGGACGCACGATTCAGCATCAATGCGGCCGTGCGATTGATCTGTCCACGTTTACTTGCAGCCGCAGTAGAGATCGCCCATCGAGTTATGCGCATGGTCGAGATAGATCTTCTGCTTCGCCATGACCTTGACTTCTACAAAGGCGGAAGGAGGAGAGGGGAGGGCCGACTGGCTTGTGGAGAGGAGAAGGGCAAGAGTAACCAACAGGTTCTACATAGGGACGGCGATCGCAGATTGAGTCGCGCATCGTACGAATGCAGCGCATCCATGCCGAGCGTTCCCAGCTCGCGATGCTCCGGAACAGATGGACTTGGGGAGGTACGCAACAGAGCCCGCATAAGCTCATGGCCATTGCTTGGCACATGTAGGGCTTTCGATGTAATAGGTCATAAACGTAATGGGTTTCAAAACGCCTTAGTCGAGGCCGGCTGAGGCACCGAATTTTTATTGCCTTGTGTCGAGGCAATCCCCAGCACCGGAGCCCGTATTTTCAAAGCTCGGAGTCCGAGGGCTATCTATACCCCGCCAGTAGGCGCCGAGGTATCGATCAAGCACGCATATTATTGTCATAAGCCTTCTTCGAAGGCTGTATAGATCGTCGGTAAGCAGCGCAACGTGCCTAGCCGCAAGGGGCACCACTGCGCCAAACATACCATCGGAGTGATGGATCAAGGACATCAATTGTTGGCACCCGGCCCGTGTGTTCGAATAAGCCAGGTCTTAGCCGTTCGCTAATTAGCCGCAGTCCATCATAAAAACGAATTGATAGCCTGAGGTCACAATCTCGCCGGATATGAACGCCAGTAATTATCGCCACTGCGTATGTCAGATCACTCATGGCTCCGTCCAGGAAGCCTTCACCCGTGGCAGTGGATACTTTTGCAAGATTTTCCTATGCTAATCACATGACTCGCAAAACCTGAAACTGACCGGAAAGAATGGAAACGGGTGCTTACCCGAGTGTTATCACCCCACCTGCATGTTGGCAGTTAGAAACTATTCCATCCCATGCCGCACCGTACCCATCAGCGTCTCTTAGCTCGATTGAAAACGCTGCTCCCCCGCAGCCGATCGTCATTACAGGGCTGTAGCGTTGTTCGTCGAAGCAAACTTGTGGAGAGTTCAGATTGCAAGTGCGACCGATGGGGGCCATGGCCGTCCAGCCGCCCCAGCTGTTGGAGCCTAACTTTATACGCTGAAGTGTAAGTAACCTGTCGGTCATATTAATAAGCATCAGAATCCAATCATCACCGATTCCAAGTGGTTGAACGACTAAGTCGGCGCTGACCTCATTCGAAATTTCAGCGTGATCAACCGGCATAGCCTGGAAAGCTTGAAGATTTTGTTCCATTGGTGAATCTCCTTGGCTTTAATATATAGATAAATTTAAAGGTGAGCCTGTGTTGTGACGTTTGACATAGGGGGTTATCGTCGATTAGGTCATCACCTTGGGCTGCGATCGTAGCGTACAGCAACTGGAATAATGCCAGTTATTTAAGATAATGGATCAGAGGGTAATAGCGTGATTTAAGTGGCACGCCTTTAAATCCGCAAAGTAGCACCCAAAACTTAAACAATTTAGCTTGAAAACAACCGCAGACGTCTTCGCCTAGTCTGTAGAAGTAATTTCGTGATTCCTAAACCTATAGGAAGACCTAAAATAGACAGTGTCTTGTCCGTCGGCTTGCGCTATACCTACTAAAAGGCCCTGTCCTTCATGTCCTGACACCAACCATCGCCCAGCCTTCGCTGACAGCTTGGTGCTCGGCACTACCAATTCCATAACTACGGCTTGCAATATCGGAACTGATCCGCGCGAAGCGGGCAATGGTGCTGTCAGGCTTCAGTCGTGGGTCTCTTAGAGTGTCATACCATATTCTTCCAGCCTTTTCCCACGCATATCCTCCTATAGATGTAGAAATTAGATAGAATGCGTGATTGGGAATGCCGGAGTTGATATGTACACCACCGTTGTCTTCGAAAGTATTAACGAAGTTATCCATGTGTTTCGGCTGGGGATCCTTACCAATTAATCTATCGTCAAATGCTGATCCGGGGTTACGCATCGAGCGCAACGCGATTCCGTCGATGCCTTCAGCGAATAATCCATTACCGATCAGCCAATCTGCTTCTGCAGCTGTTTGATGCCCCACATATTGCTTGATAAGTGAGCCGAAAACGTCCGACACTGACTCGTTGAGAGCACCCGACTGCTTTAGGTAAAAAAGCTCCGCTTCATCTTCAGTCACACCGTGAGATAGTTCATGACCAATAACATCTATAGACATAGTGAAACGGTTGAATATTTTCCCGTCCCCATCACCGAATACCATCTGGGCTGAGTTCCAGAACGCATTATTGTAATCCACGCCGAAATGAACGGTGGCGTCTTGCTGCATTCCGGAATCATCTATTGAATTGCGATCGAAAATTTCACTGAAAAAATCGTAGGTTGCTCCAAGGCCGTCGTATGCTTCATCAACCGCTGGATCGCCAGTTGAATTTTCCCCCTCCAAACGGACGATCATTCCTGGTAGTGACTGACTATTATTTGCATTGTAAATGGTTCGGCGTTTAATCGGATCCTGTAATGGCTGGATAGGTCTTCGGACTGGCCGCCCTAGTTGATTCAACCGCATAGAGCGAAGCGTGCTATCCAAAGCTTTAGTGCGCATTGCTGACGCACGCTGGTTTGAGTCGCCGTTTTTTGCTATTGCGTTGAGAATATACGGGGGAACCATGCAAAATATCGGGTTCCGAAATAAACATCTATGGCACATAGCCTGCTCCGGTGACGACGAGATCGTATAGTCGTAACACGCAACGAGTGACGACTGCTCGCGCGACTGGTTGATGATAGCCGTTTGCTTACAGCTCACATCAAGGTGCGGCATGGATGCCATAATTAAGAAGTGGCTTTTCTATCATAGTTGATCAATTAAAACCGCTAATCTTGATTTGGAATATACCGCTAATTGCATTAGACGAATCCGACATTACGTATTTTTATCGCCGAGTGCTTATGGCCTCCAGATAGCTCCTCCAGTGCGCGCTGCATGAGCTGAAAGGGGAGGAACCTAGGCGGAGCAGGGGGCTATTCATGCATTGTGCCTGGTCTCCAGCGATGACGAAGGGTTTACCTATAACCGCCAGGTGAACAGGCTGACCCCGATTCAAGAGCACAGGATGATACTTTCGGCGATCCAGAAAGGCACCTCAGGCGCTCGCATAGCCCAAGCCCTAGACGTGAACGTGGAGCACATACGTAGGCGCCAGCAGCTGTTGGACGGTATCGCCCCGGAGGTAGTGGAAATGCTAAAAGACAGGCAGATCAATCAGCACGCCTTCGGTGCGCTCAAGAAGATGAAGCCAATGCGGCAGATAGAGACAGCCGAGATGATGCTGTCTGCAAATTGCTTTACGACTGTCTACGCCAAGATGATGCTTGCCGCCACGCGCCCTGATCAGCTAGCCAAACCAGCGCGTCCTCCTAAGTCGCGAACAACCGCCGAGGATATCAGCCGGCTTGAGCGAGAGATGGACAAGCTCAGCCGGGATTACCGTCTGGTCGAGGACA
>NZ_JAAMQU010000033.1 GCF_013522925.1 Pseudomonas japonica
ACGAGAAGAGCAACAGCAGCCTGGCCTGGACCAGCGCCAAGGGCAAAGGCAACACCGACGAAACCCTGCGCCAGAGTGAACTGGTGGCCAAAGGGGACGTGGCGATCAATGCGGTGAACGGGCTGCAGATCGACGTGAAGCAGGTGAACCAGCAGACGGTAAGCCAGGCGATCGATGCGATGGTGAAGGCCGACCCGCAACTGGCGTGGCTGAAGGATGCCGAGAAGCGGGGGGATGTGGATTGGCGGCAGGTGAAGGAGATTCATGACTCCTTTAAATACAGCCAGTCGGGGTTAGGGGTTGGGGCGCAGCTGGCGCTGGCGATCCTGATGGCGGTCTTCGTTGGGCCTGCGGCCATGAGTGCGTTGTCGGGGGCCGGGACGGTGGTCGCTGCTGGTGGTGCAGCCGTGGCAACTGGGGCAGCTACCAATGCTGCCAGCAGCTTTATCAGTAACAAGGGCGATTTGGGAGCGGTCTTCAAGGACACCACGTCCAGCGATGCGCTTAAAGGTTATGCCGTCTCGGGTCTTACCGCCGGTTTCACAGCGGGCTATTTAGATAGCGCCTTCGGCGTCAAGGGTGACGACCTTTTCAAAGTCACGCATGGTTTTAACCTAGGTACCTGGGGCGGGGCGGGACAATTCGCTGCATATTCTGCGGCTCAGGGTGGTTTCCAGGCTGCGGCTCAAACCGCCATCTTGGGCGGCAGCCTAGGCCAGAATCTAGAAAGTGCCCTGACCGGCCAAGCGGCGGCCTTTGCTCAAGCAGTTGCCTTTAACGCAGTCGGCGGCAGCACGTACGGAAAACTGCCGGATGGTTCTGTTGAGAAGGTAGCGCTGCACGCGCTTGTAGGCGGTCTGCTTAGCCAAGCTCAAGGCAAAGGTTTCGCGACGGGCGCCGCAGCCGCGGGCGCAAACGAAGCGTTGATTAACCAGCTATCGGGTTTCCTTAACAGTGATCCGCAACGGCTAATGGCTGCATCACAGATAGTAGGCCTGTTAGCTGCCGCTGCCGTTGACGGAGACGTTCAAACCGGCGCAAACATTGCCAAGGATGCAACTGCTTACAACCGGCTTCCGCATGAGGAAGAAACTCGGTGGCTGAGGCAGCAATCAGCAGGTGATGAAGCACAGCAGTTCCGGCTGACCGTGGCGGCCTGCGCAGTCATTCATTGCGCCAGTAAATTCCCCGAGGGCAGTGCCGATTCTCTGTATTACAAGCAGATCGAAGCTATTGGCAATAGTGAGAGCTTTGCGGATGCCCGTAACTTAGTCAGCACATCCGGGCTGTTCCAGTATGGCGTAACGGACACTGTGAGCGATGCACTCAGTGCCTACCAGGTGGGTACCCGTCTCACTGGCGGTGTGCAGATGGCAGGGGGCGTTGCGCTGGCGGCGGGTGGTGCTGCGCTGAGTATCGGTACCGAAGGGGCCGGTTCGTTCCTAGGCGTGCCCCTCTTCGGCTATGGCGCGGACACCAGCTCAGCGGGAGCACAAATGCTCTGGAACGGCATGCCGGCTAATACGCTGTCGGCTAGCGCGCTGGGCGCCGTATTCGGGGTATCTCCCGAAAGCGTTGATAATGTACTAAGCTTCACGACGGCAACAGGCGAGCTGCTGGTCTTGTCCAAATCGGCGGGGGCAGGTTGGTCGCTGGTTAAGGCCGTTGATACGAGTGGTGCAAAAGAACCTGGGAAGGCAGTTAGCCCAATTGTTCCAGGTGGTGGACTTGCAGCTCATGAGGCAGCTGGTGGGCACTTGCTTGCAAAGCATGTAGGGCAATCAGAGGAACAGTTGTTAAGCCGTCTTTCGGCGGAGCCTAAGATTACCGGCTCGTCATCTTTTTATGATCGAACAGTGGCTGAAAAGGCCGTTTCACAAACCTTGGATATGAACCAAACAGAAATCGCGAACTGGCTTTCTGGGAGCGCGAACCGCTTGAGACTCGACCATACACTATCAAACCCTGTTGGAATATCTGTTGCTCGCGGCGCGTCCGGCGCAGTAGATGCAAATTCGGTCAGGGTAATACTTTTGCGGGATTCGAAAATTCCAACAGGATATAAAATTCTTACAGGATTCCCTACGGTGCCATGAGTATGAAAAATTACGGCGTTATCGGTCAGTTATTAGGTTGCTACTTTCATCAAGACTGGCCTGAAGAGTTCAGCAATAGCAGTGAGGTGATTCATGAAATTACTAATAGTGAATCTCGTGATAGGTTGCTCGCGGGGGCTGGTGAGCTTGACCAGTTGATTGCTCTTAATCTTTCTGAAGATGCTTGTCGCGAGATTATGATTGCTAAAGTTGGATGTTTCTTTGAGCCCGAATCCGAAGGGCTGACATACGCAAATTGGTTGTTGATGGTGCGGGCGGCTTTCTTAGAGCAATATACGTTGGTGCAAAAGGGATAGGCGAAGCTTCAGGGTCGGCAAAAAACTTCTCAATTGCCGATCGCGTTTTTGGTCAGCTCAATGATCCTCGAATGGGGCGACTTGCAGGAAAGCTTGATGCCGATGCCTTACAGAAGCTTGCTAATAATCCCAGCGCTACTTGGTTCATGGACGCAAGGACAGGGCATATCAACGTAATTCAAGAAGTTGAAGGGAAGCTGATTCGAATTACCGTGCCAAGAGACGAGATGAAGATCATTTCTGTTGGCCAAATTAGACCTGGCCAAGTTAAAAATTTGTTAGGCAAGGGCGATTTTGTCCCGTTAACTTGAATTTTCGGAGGGCTTGTGGCTTCAATTCATATTGAGGAAATTCAAAAAATACTGTTTGCGCAAGGCAATAAAGATTCCTTGCCAAATCAAGATAATGGGGAGGGCTACTTTCTAGAGATTGGATTTGACAGCTCTACTCGCAAGGCATCTGGGATTGTTGATGAAGAATATAAGGATAAAGTAATAACTCTGGATTGCCCGTACGGCACAGTAGTTATTTTGTGTGATGAGGAAGGGCAGTTAAAATCAATTGAGTTAAGTTAGCTTCACTAAATTGACATTCCCAGCACCGACCTTGCGGCACCCTGCGCGCCACCAACAACCTCAGCGCCACCGCAGGCAACGACCTGGTCAACAGTGGTCTGATCCAAGCCGGCAACCGCCTGGACCTGTTGGCAGGCAACAACGTGGTGAACCAGGCCGGCGGCATTATCGCCGGGCGAGATGTTAGCCTCACGGCCATCAGTGGCGACGTCATCAACGAACGCACTGTAACCACCCATGAAAGCGCCGCAGGCAGTAAAACCGAGCGCCGCGACTTTATCGACAGCGCCGCGCGCATCGAAGCCGCCAACGACCTCACGCTGCAAGCCGGGCGTGACGTCACCAACACCGGCAGCGTGCTGCAAAGCAGCCGTGACCTGAACATTGCAGCAGGCCGCGACATCAACCTGCTCTCGGCTGAACAAGTCAGCAGCAACACCCAGGGCACCCGCCACACCGACAGCACCATCACCCAGAACGGCTCTGCCTTGAACGCTGGGCGCGATCTTAGCCTGACGGCGGGCCGTGACCTTACTGCTGTCGCCAGCCAGATCAACGCCAAGCGCGATATCGCGCTGGCGGCAACCGGGAATCTCGCGATCAGCTCGGCGGCGGATGAGGAGCACTCGCTTTCGAAGAGCAAAAAGGTCACCCGCCAGGAAGATCATGTAAGCCAGGTGGGCAGCACGGTCACCGCCGGTGGCAGCCTGGCGGCGAGTGCCGGTCAGGACATGACCATCACCTCCAGCCGCCTCGCCGCGAATGACGAAGCTTACCTTGTGGCCGGGGGCAAACTGGACCTGCTCGCCGCCCAGGACAGCGACTACTCGCTCTACAGCAAGAAGAAAAAAG
>NZ_JAAMQU010000034.1 GCF_013522925.1 Pseudomonas japonica
TCGTAGCCCACACCCAGGTTCAGCTTCAGCGCGGTGCGTGGGGTGAAGGCGTGGGCCAGGGTGCCGTCAAGGCCGGCGATCAGCTGGTTGCTGTGGCGCTCTTCCACGTTGAGCAGCAGCGGCGCCACGCTGCTGGACCCATGCTCGCGGTAGGCCTCGTCGCGGATATGGTTGAAGTCCAGGCGCAGCGCCGGCAGCAGCTGGGTAGTGTCGTTCAATTGCAAGGTGCGCCCGAGGCTGGCGCCGACAGTGGCGATCACGCTGTCGTAGTCGCCCTTGGCCGTGCCGCTTACGCCGCTCAAGGCGAGGGTGCGCTCACCCTGCACGCTGTTGTTGCCAGCACCGGCGTAGAGCATCAGCTCGGTGGTGCGGTCCAGCGCATAGCTGCGGTAGCCGAGGAACTGCCACAAATCCAGCTGGCTGCTCTGGGCCGCGCCTTGCACGTTGGCGGTTTCGGCGTTGGCGTAGGCAAAGGCCAGGCCGGCGCGGGAAGTGGAAGAGAGCCGGGTGTCCATGCCGATCACCGAACCGCTGCTACCCCCGGTGCGGCCGCTGGCGTAGCTGAAGGGCTTGCTCCACAGGCCGGGTGCGTTGTTCAAACCGTCCGCCGAGAGCAGGCCGTTGGCGATGCCCATGCGTTCCTGCACCGCCAGGCCGATGGCCGACAGCGCGGCCTGGCTGGCGCGCAGGGACGCATTGGTTTGCGGCAGGGTTTGCGCCAGGCGGCTGGCGACCTCGGCGTTGCTGGTGGCGCTCACGAAGTAGGGGGTAAGTGCGCTGGCACTGCCCAAAGCGAGTTGCTGGTCCAGCACCTGGGCAGCGCCGCTGGCACCGGTCAAACCGGCTTCAGTTGCCGCCACCCCGACACCGCTGGAGGTCTTGGCGGCCAAGGTCAGGTCCACGGTGTTGGCGTCCTTCACCGCGCCGAAGTTGAACAGCGCCGAGTTGCTGGTGACGGCAAAGGTGCCGTTGGATTTAAGCGTGCCGGCCTTGATCACGTCCTGCAAACGGCTGACGGTGAACGGCTGGTTGGCCTTGGCCACGTCCACGTCGATGCGTGCCTGGCTGGGCAGGGTGGCGGTGCCGCTCACCACCAACTGGCCGTAATGGGTGGCATCGGTGACTTCGGTGCGCAGTATCGCGCCGCTGGACTGGACGTAATCACCGGTCACAGTGGCGACTGTGCCGCGCTTGGCCGGCGCGCCCAGTACCAGGGTACCGCGGTTGGACAGGCTGTCCACTGTCCAGCGGTCGCCAGGTAAAAGGGTGTAGGTGGCGCCGCTATACAAGTACGCATCGGTCTTGGGCGCATACAGTGCGCCCTGGAAGCGGGCCGTATCATTGCCGCCAACGGTCAGGGTTTTGAGGCTGCTGTCGGCGTCCACGTACAGCGAATACTTGCTGCCGGAAATCAGCCCAGTGTTCACCAGGGAACCGCTCACGGTGGTATCGGTCAGCCGCAGCCCGGTGGCGGTGCCGCGCACGCTTCCACGGTTTTCGATACCGCCTACCGTGCTCTTGATCAGGTTGATGCCGGTATCGCCACTCACGCTGCCACGGTTTATGACTCGGCCGCCGACCGTGGTGTCATTGAGGTAAAAGGGGTAGGCGCCACCTTTGATCGTCCCGGTATTGATCACATCTCCACCGATCTTGTCGGTGCCCAGGATCATCCCTGCCACCGTGCCGGTGATGCGGCCGCTGTTGAGCAGGTCGCCGCTGATGGTGGAGCCGGCGATCACCAACCCGCTCCTGTCGGCCACGAGCGTGCCGCTGTTGACCAGATTGCCTCCGAGCTTGACTGCCGCCCATACCACGCCATAGGTGGCACCGCTGATGGTGCCGCTGTTGCGGAAATCGCCCTTGATGTCGGTGTTCTCCAGCCCCAATCCGCTGCCATCGTAATCGGCGCTGATGGCTCCGGTGATCGTTCCGCTGTTGATCAGGCTGCCGCCAATGTGGGTGTTCTTCAGTTCAATGCCTGTGGCGCCAGTCACTTTGCCCCTGTTGATGATGCTGCCCAGCACGGTCGCTTCCTGTTCGCCGCGTAGTGCGATCGCCGCGTCGCCGCCAGAGAGCGTGCCGTAGTTGATCAGGTTGCCACCGATGCTGCCGCCCACCAGCGACAGCCCTGCATAGCCGCTGGGCCCGGTGGTGAAGGTGCCACGGTTGATCACATCGCCTTTGATGATGGTGTCGTAAAGGGAGAAGTCGCTGCTGTGGCTTTTGATAGTGCCGGTGTTGAGCAGGCTGCCCAGGGTGCTTTCACGTATGAGCACGCCGGAGCTTGAACTGATGGTGCCGCGGTTGGTGAAGCTGCCCTTCACGGTGCTACCGAACATCACCATGCCGGTGTAGCCGCTGAACAGTCGCCCGCTGTTGGAGAAATCGCCACCAATGGTGCTGTTGTAGATCAGCGTGGTGGCGAGGAATTCGCCGCTGTTTACCAAACTGCCGCCCAAACTGCTTTCGTTCATCAGCAAGGAATGGCTACCACTGCGCAACGTGCCTGAGTTGCGTAGCGCACCGCTCACCTGGCTGTGGTCGAGCAGCAGCCCTTGAGAGGTTGCGGTAAGCGAGCCGCTGTTCTTGATGTCCCCTTTTACCGTGCTGCTGACCACCGCCAGCCCGGCCGCCCCGGAGGGTGCACTGACGGTGCCGCTGTTGTTGAGCCCGCCGTTGAGGGCTGACTCCACGATGGCCATGCCGGCGGCGCCGGTGCCAGTCATGTGCACGGTGCCGGCGTTGCTCAAGGCGCCGGTAATGGTGCCCTTGTTCATGGAAAAGGCACCCATCGCCCCTTCGAGCATGCTGCCGCTGGCATTGACCACGCTGCCAGCGACCTTGCCGCCGTCAATCAACATGCCGTAGCCGCCGGAGATGTTGCCATTGTTCATGAAACGCTTGGCCGTGGTGCCGCTGCCTACGCTCACCGCCGCGCCGTTCGCGACAGTGATTGCACCGCTGGCGGTCACTTCCAGGCTTTGCTGATTGCCCAGTACGCAGGCACGGGTGGCCGCGGAAGAAATGACCGTGTTCGCCCGGGTACAACTGCCGCTGCCCTCGGCTTGCTGGGCGATAAGCGTGCCCAGTGCCAGCACCACCGCCACTGCAAGGCGGTGAGGGGGATGGGAAGGATGCTGCTTGAGGCAACGGGCCGACTGCAAAGGCTGGCCAGGGTTGCGATTGTCCATGTTGCACCCCGCCTTGATTGTTCTGCTTGGGTATAGGCCAGCCAAGGAGGGGCTGTCAAAGCCGTGTATCGGGGCGGATACACCCTAGGGACAGGCATGAGGCCATTCCCCGGCTACGCCGGGTCCTCAAGTGTAGGAGGGGGCGGGAGCCCCCGAACCATAGCTACGCCCTAGAACGGCAGCCTGAATTTCACCGAGGCGGTTTGGTCGGTGTAGTCGCTGCGGGTCTGGGCGTCGTAGTTCACCGACAGCTCGGCGCCGTTGCTGAAGGTGGTGGCCAGGCCGGCGC
>NZ_JAAMQU010000035.1 GCF_013522925.1 Pseudomonas japonica
TTGAATCTTGACGATGACCTACTCTCACATGGGGAAACCCCACACTACCATCGGCGATGCATCGTTTCACTGCTGAGTTCGGGATGGGATCAGGTGGTTCCAATGCTCTATGGTCGTCAAGAAATTCGGTAGCGGCCCCGTTTGCACGTGGTCGCGAATCTGGGTATGTGATGGTTTGTGATGTCGCCAATTTTCGGTGTGTCTTCACCGCCGCGCTCTGTGTGCTGCACAGATTGCTTGGGTGTTATATGGTCAAGCCTCACGGGCAATTAGTATGGGTTAGCTCAACGCCTCACAGCGCTTACACACCCCACCTATCAACGTCGTAGTCTTCGACGGCCCTTCAGGGAGCTCAAGGCTCCAGTGAGATCTCATCTTGAGGCAAGTTTCCCGCTTAGATGCTTTCAGCGGTTATCTCTTCCGAACATAGCTACCCGGCAATGCCACTGGCGTGACAACCGGAACACCAGAGGTTCGTCCACTCCGGTCCTCTCGTACTAGGAGCAGCCCCTCTCAAATCTCAAACGTCCACGGCAGATAGGGACCGAACTGTCTCACGACGTTCTAAACCCAGCTCGCGTACCACTTTAAATGGCGAACAGCCATACCCTTGGGACCGGCTTCAGCCCCAGGATGTGATGAGCCGACATCGAGGTGCCAAACACCGCCGTCGATATGAACTCTTGGGCGGTATCAGCCTGTTATCCCCGGAGTACCTTTTATCCGTTGAGCGATGGCCCTTCCATACAGAACCACCGGATCACTAAGACCTACTTTCGTACCTGCTCGACGTGTCTGTCTCGCAGTCAAGCGCGCTTTTGCCTTTATACTCTACGACCGATTTCCGACCGGTCTGAGCGCACCTTCGTACTCCTCCGTTACTCTTTGGGAGGAGACCGCCCCAGTCAAACTACCCACCATACACTGTCCTCGATCCGGATAACGGACCTGAGTTAGAACCTCAAGGTTGCCAGGGTGGTATTTCAAGGATGGCTCCACGCAGACTGGCGTCCACGCTTCATAGCCTCCCACCTATCCTACACAAGCAAGCTCAAAGTCCAGTGCAAAGCTATAGTAAAGGTTCACGGGGTCTTTCCGTCTAGCCGCGGATACACTGCATCTTCACAGCGATTTCAATTTCACTGAGTCTCGGGTGGAGACAGCGCCGCCATCGTTACGCCATTCGTGCAGGTCGGAACTTACCCGACAAGGAATTTCGCTACCTTAGGACCGTTATAGTTACGGCCGCCGTTTACCGGGGCTTCGATCAAGAGCTTCGCTTGCGCTAACCCCATCAATTAACCTTCCGGCACCGGGCAGGCGTCACACCCTATACGTCCACTTTCGTGTTTGCAGAGTGCTGTGTTTTTAATAAACAGTCGCAGCGGCCTGGTATCTTCGACCGGCAAAAGCTTACGGGGCAAGCCCTTCACCTTCGCCGGCGCACCTTCTCCCGAAGTTACGGTGCCATTTTGCCTAGTTCCTTCACCCGAGTTCTCTCAAGCGCCTTGGTATTCTCTACCCAACCACCTGTGTCGGTTTGGGGTACGGTTCCTGGTTACCTGAAGCTTAGAAGCTTTTCCTGGAAGCATGGCATCGACCACTTCATGCCCGAGGGCACTCGTCATCAGCTCTCGGCCTAGGGATCCCGGATTTACCTAAGATCCCAGCCTACCACCTTAAACCTGGACAACCAACGCCAGGCTGGCCTAGCCTTCTCCGTCCCTCCATCGCAGTAACCAGAAGTACAGGAATATTAACCTGTTTTCCATCGACTACGCTTTTCAGCCTCGCCTTAGGGACCGACTAACCCTGCGTCGATTAACGTTGCGCAGGAAACCTTGGTTTTTCGGCGTGCGAGTTTTTCACTCGCATTGTCGTTACTCATGTCAGCATTCGCACTTCTGATACCTCCAGCCAGCTTCTCAACTGACCTTCACAGGCTTACAGAACGCTCCTCTACCGCGTCACTTGCGTGACACCCGTAGCTTCGGTGTATGGTTTGAGCCCCGTTACATCTTCCGCGCAGGCCGACTCGACTAGTGAGCTATTACGCTTTCTTTAAAGGGTGGCTGCTTCTAAGCCAACCTCCTAGCTGTCTAAGCCTTCCCACATCGTTTCCCACTTAACCATAACTTTGGGACCTTAGCTGACGGTCTGGGTTGTTTCCCTTTTCACGACGGACGTTAGCACCCGCCGTGTGTCTCCCATGCTCGGCACTTGTAGGTATTCGGAGTTTGCATCGGTTTGGTAAGTCGGGATGACCCCCTAGCCGAAACAGTGCTCTACCCCCTACAGTGATACATGAGGCGCTACCTAAATAGCTTTCGAGGAGAACCAGCTATCTCCGAGCTTGATTAGCCTTTCACTCCGATCCACAGGTCATCCGCTAACTTTTCAACGGTAGTCGGTTCGGTCCTCCAGTCAGTGTTACCTAACCTTCAACCTGCCCATGGATAGATCGCCCGGTTTCGGGTCTATACCCAGCGACTAAACGCCCTATTAAGACTCGCTTTCGCTACGCCTCCCCTATTCGGTTAAGCTCGCCACTGAATATAAGTCGCTGACCCATTATACAAAAGGTACGCAGTCACAGAACAAGTCTGCTCCCACTGCTTGTACGCATACGGTTTCAGGATCTATTTCACTCCCCTCTCCGGGGTTCTTTTCGCCTTTCCCTCACGGTACTGGTTCACTATCGGTCAGTCAGTAGTATTTAGCCTTGGAGGATGGTCCCCCCATGTTCAGACAAAGTTTCTCGTGCTCCGTCCTACTCGATTTCATTGACAAGAGATTTTCGCGTACAGGGCTATCACCCACTATGGCCGCACTTTCCAGAGCGTTCCGCTAATCTCAAACCAACTTAAGGGCTGGTCCCCGTTCGCTCGCCACTACTAAGGGAATCTCGGTTGATTTCTTTTCCTCAGGGTACTTAGATGTTTCAGTTCCCCTGGTTCGCCTCTTGCACCTATGGATTCAGTACAAGATACTCAGCTTGTGCTGAGTGGGTTCCCCCATTCAGAGATCTCCGGATCAAAGTCTGTTTGCCGACTCCCCGAAGCTTATCGCAGGCTACCACGTCTTTCATCGCCTCTGACTGCCAAGGCATCCACCGTATGCGCTTATTCACTTGACCATATAACCCCAAGCAATCTCGGGATCGTACGGTGGTGAAGACAACATTCGCCGAAAATTCGCGATTCAACTCACAAATTTTACCTTAGCCTGAACAC
>NZ_JAAMQU010000036.1 GCF_013522925.1 Pseudomonas japonica
CCGCCGCACAGATGGAGCCTTGTGAAATGGCTTATGACATTCAGCTAACCCTCACCGGCGAATTGGAAGCTTGGGCGCTGTCGCAGGCGGATCCGCGAGCAGCGATTCTTGACGTGTTGGAAGCACACGTCACTAAATCCGCTACCCCGTTCGAGCGCGCAGCGGATATTCTGAAGGAGAAGGTAAAAGCCCTGCCCGATGGCCTCGAGTTCAATATCCAGCAAGTGATTGGTTTTGAAACCTGGCAGGCTTTGGATCGTGAAACCAGGCTAGGCTTAGGGCGTTTCGTTCGAGCCAATCAAGACGCTTTCGGAGTAGAATTCCTTCGCAAGAACTCCTCTAATCACGCTGTCTATCAGCGCGCCGTAAAACTGTGAAGTCAGGGACGTCATGGCCAAAATCATCTGGGATGTGCGGATTTTAGCGACAACACTGGGCTATGTCTTTCTTCAAAAAATGGCTAAGAACATGAGGGGAGCAGAGGATGCCACAGTAGAGGTGGGAGAGCTTGGTAGAGGAGTTCAGCCTAATTATCAGGTTCGCTTTCCAAATGGGGTAGTGAACCTTTATAGAGGATCTACCCATAGGCCCTTCGCTAAGCCTGAGCCGTTTGAAGAGCAAAATATATCGCGAAAGTTCTCATTGCGAGAAATTGTTGAATCAATAGAAATTGCGAAAAGCGAAGGATTTCCGTAAACCGATGCATTTTATGGTCAGCGCTGCTTCCCACGCCTTGGCACTCAAAGTGGGTCGGTACCTAACATTTATGAGGCCTTACGATCAGGAGACATATAGTGACCGAGCTCTTTGAAGGGCGTTTTTACACGTATCTCCTCAGCACCGATCCGCTCAAGTCTGCGACCTACTACAAGCATGGTTTGTAGTGGTCTAATGAAACCGGACACCCATTTAGGCGAGAATGCTCGCCACATTGAGGTGTCTGATGACCAAGCAACGTCGTACCTTTACCCCTGAGTTCAAGCGCGAGGCGGCGTGCCTGGTGCTCGACCAAGGCTACAGCCATACCGAAGCAGCCCGTTCGCTTGGGCTTGTTGAGTCGGCCTTGCGCCGTTGGGTGAACCAGCTCCAGCAAGAACGTGGCGGTGTTACTCCGACCAGCAAAGCCCTGACGCCTGAGCAGCAAAAAATCCAGGAACTCGAAGCCCGTATCAATCGGCTGGAACGGGAAAAATCCATCTTAAAAAAGGCCACCGCGCTCTTGATGGCCGAGGAACACGAGCGTTCGCGTTAATCGATCAACTTCGGGCTCAAGAGCCGATTGATCTGTTGTGCTCGGTATTTGAAGTAACCCGATCCTGCTACTACGCGTACTGCCGGAAACGTCGGTATCCGAATGCCGAACGGGTGGTTTTGCGCAGCCGCGTGAACGAGCTGTTTACACAAAGCCGAAGCGCTGCGGGCAGCCGGAGCATCATGCTGATGATGAAAGAGGACGGCATGCAGATCGGTCGATTCAAGGTACGTAAGTTGATGCGCGAGATGAACCTGATCAGCAAACAGCCGGGCTCACATGCCTACAAAAAGGCGACCGTGGAGCGACCTGATATCCCGAACGTGCTTGATCGAGAGTTCAGCGTGGCGTCCCCCGACAAGGTCTGGTGCGGTGACATCACGTACGTTTGGGCCGAAGGTCGGTGGCACTATCTAGGGGCGGTAATCGATCTTTATGCGCGCCGGGTTGTGGGCTGGGCGTTCTCGGCCAAGCCCGACGCCGACCTGGTGATCAAAGCGCTGGACATGGCCTATGAGCAGCGTGGCCGGCCTCAAAATGTGCTGTTTCACAGCGATCAAGGCAGTCAATACGGCAGCCGGAGTTTCCGCCAGAGACTATGGCGATACCGCTTCACACAGAGCATGAGTCGGCGCGGCAACTGCCATGACAACGCGCCAATGGAGCGGCTATTTCGCAGCCTGAAAACTGAATGGATACCGACGGTGGGCTATATGAGCGCTTCGCTAGCGCAACAGGATATTGGCCGGTTCCTGATGGAGCGATACAACTGGCGGCGACCGCATCAGTTCAACGAAGGGTTAGCGCCTGCGGTCGCTGAGGAAAAACTCAATTCAGTGTCCGGGATCAGTTGACCACTACA
>NZ_JAAMQU010000038.1 GCF_013522925.1 Pseudomonas japonica
CACGCCGAGTCCTTCACCATCTCCGATATTCGCGTCAACGGCCTGCAGCGGGTATCCGCCGGCAGCGTCTTCGGCGCCCTGCCCCTGAACGTGGGCGAGCAGGCCGATGACCGCAAGCTGGTGGATTCCACGCGCGCGCTGTTCAAGACCGGCTTCTTCCAGGACATTCAACTGGGCCGCGACGGCAACGTCCTGGTGATCAACGTGGTGGAGCGGCCGTCGGTCGCCAGCATCGAGATCGAAGGCAACAAGGCCATCTCCACCGAAGACCTGCTCAAGGGCCTGAAACAGTCCGGGCTGGCCGAAGGCGAGATCTTCCAGCGCGCCACCCTCGAAGGCGTGCGCAACGAGCTGCAGCGCCAGTACGTGGCCCAGGGCCGCTACTCGGCCACCGTGGACACCGAAGTGGTGACCCAGCCGCGCAACCGCGTGGGCCTGAAGATCAAGATCAACGAAGGCACGGTCGCGGCCATCCAGCACATCAACGTGGTGGGCAACACCGTCTTCGCCGAGGAAGACCTGGTCGACCTGTTCGAGCTCAAGACCACCAACTGGCTGTCGTTCTTCAAGAACGACGACAAGTATGCCCGCGAAAAACTGTCCGGTGACCTCGAGCGCCTGCGCTCGTACTACCTGGACCGCGGCTACATCAACATGGACATCGCCTCCACCCAGGTGTCGATCACCCCGGACAAGAAGCACGTCTACATCACCGTGAACGTGAACGAAGGCGAGAAGTACAAGGTTCGCGACGTCAAGCTCAGCGGCGACCTCAAGGTGCCCGAGGACCAGATCCAGAACCTGCTGCTGGTCAAGCCCGGCCAGGTGTTCTCGCGCAAGGTGATGACTTCCACCTCCGACCTGATCACCCGCCGCCTGGGCAACGAGGGCTACACCTTCGCCAACGTCAACGGCGTGCCGCAGCCCCACGACGACGACCACACCGTGGACATCACCTTCATGGTGGACCCGGGCAAGCGCGCCTACGTGAACCGCGTGAACTTCCGCGGCAACACCAAGACCGAAGACGAAGTGCTGCGCCGTGAAATGCGCCAGATGGAAGGCGGCTGGGCTTCGACCTACCTGATCGACCAGTCCAAGACCCGCCTGGAGCGGCTGGGCTACTTCAAGGAAGTGAACGTCGAAACCCCGGCGGTGCCTGGCACCGACGACCAGGTGGACGTGAACTACACCGTGGAAGAACAACCGTCCGGCTCGATCACCGCCAGCGTGGGCTTCGCCCAGAGCGCGGGCCTGATCCTGGGTGGCTCGATCAGCCAGAGCAACTT
>NZ_JAAMQU010000039.1 GCF_013522925.1 Pseudomonas japonica
TGATCGCCCCATAGAGGTGTTCGATGAGCAGACAACGACGTACCTTCACCCCCGAGTTCAAGCGCGAAGCTGCTAGCCTGGTGCTTGACCAAGGCTACAGCCACACTGATGCAGCGCAGTCGCTTGGATTGGTTGAGTCGGCCTTGCGCCGGTGGGTCAACCAGCTCCAGCAGGAACGAGGTGGTGTCACGCCGACCAGCAAAGCGCTGACACCCGAGCAGCAGAAAATCCAGGAACTGGAAGCTCGAATCAACCGCCTTGAAAGGGAAAAATCGATTCTAAAAAAGGCTACCGCGCTCTTGATGGCCGAGGAGCACGAGCGCTCGCGTTAGTCGATCAGCTTCGCTCCGAGGAGCCGGTTGATCTGTTGTGCTCGGTATTTGAAGTCACCCGATCTTGCTACTACGCGTACTGTCGAAAACGGCGATCCCCTGATGCCGAACGGGTGATTTTGCGCAGCCGGGTGAACGAACTGTTTACCCAAAGCCGAAGCGCTGCGGGCAGTCGAAGCATCATGCTGATGATGAAAGAGGACGGCATGCAAATCGGGCGATTCAAGGTACGTAAGTTGATGCGCGAGATGAACCTGATCAGCAAACAGCCGGGCTCCCATGCCTACAAAAAGGCCACCGTAGAGCGACCTGATATCCCGAACGTACTTGATCGTGAGTTCAGCGTGGAATCCCCCAACATGGTCTGGTGCGGTGACATCACGTACGTTTGGGCTGAAGGTCGATGGCACTATCTGGCAGCGGTCATCGATCTTTATGCCCGCCGGGTTGTAGGCTGGGCGTTCTCAGCCAAGCCCGACGCTGACCTGGTGATCAAGGCATTGGATATGGCCTATGAGCAGCGTGGCCGGCCCCAGAATGTGCTGTTTCACAGCGATCAGGGCAGCCAATACGGCAGCCGGAGTTTCCGCCAGAGACTATGGCGATACCGTTTTACACAGAGCATGAGTCGGCGCGGTAACTGCCATGACAACGCGCCCATGGAGCGGCTATTTCGCAGCTTGAAAACTGAATGGATACCGACAGTGGGATACATGAGCGCTTCGCTAGCGCAACAGGATATCAGCCGGTTCCTGATGGAGCGATACAACTGGCGGCGACCGCATCAGTTCAACGAAGGGCTAGCGCCGGCGGTCGCTGAGGAAAAACTCAATTCAGTGTCCGGGAT
>NZ_JAAMQU010000003.1 GCF_013522925.1 Pseudomonas japonica
GCACCGACGACCAGGTGGACGTGAACTACACCGTGGAAGAACAACCGTCCGGCTCGATCACCGCCAGCGTGGGCTTCGCCCAGAGCGCGGGCCTGATCCTGGGTGGCTCGATCAGCCAGAGCAACTTTTTGGGTAGCGGCAATCAGGTCAGCATCGGGCTTACCCGCTCCGAATACCAAAGCAGCTATAACTTCGGCTTCACCAACCCGTACTTCACGCCAGACGGCGTGAGCCTGGGCTACAACGTGTTCTACAAGAGCACCGACTACAGCAAGCTTTATGACGATGACGATGTTTCCTACTACTCGATCAACAGCCTGGGCACCGGTATCACCCTGGGCTACCCGATCAGCGAAACCTCGCGCCTGACCTATGGGCTGTCGGTGCAGCACGACTCTATCGAGCTGGGCACCTACAGCGCCGACGAGCTGTACGACTTTGTGCAGCGCGAAGGTACCGAGTTCACTAACTTCAAGGCCACCGTGGGCTGGTCCCAGTCGGCATTGAACCGAGGCACGCTGCCCACCAAGGGCTACTCCCAGAACGTAAGCCTGATGGCCACCCTCCCGGGCAGCGACCTGCAGTTCTACAAGCTCGATTACTCGGGCCAGGTGTTCGCGCCAGTGGGGGATAACCAGGCCATTCGCTTCCACACCAAGCTCGGCTATGGCGGCGGCTACGGCGGCACCGACGGGCTGCCGTTCTACGAGAACTACCTGGCCGGTGGCCTGAACTCGGTGCGCGGTTTCAAGGACAGTACCCTGGGCGCGCGCAGCACCCCCGCAACTGGTGCCTACAGCAGCATGGGGCAGGCGTACTACAGCGACCGCGACACCGACGCGCTGGGCGGCAACATCATGATCACCGGCGGGGTGGAGTACCTGTTCCCGCTGCCGTTCATCAAGGACCAGAGGTCGGTGCGTACCAGCCTGTTCATGGACGGCGGCAGCGTGTTCAGCAGCAAGTGCTACCTGGCGACAACAGGCAGTTGCGGCGGGGTGGACTTCAGCGAAATGGCCGCGTCCCTGGGCGTTGGGGTGACGTGGTATTCAGGGCTGGGCCCGCTGAGCTTCAGCCTGGCGCTGCCGATCAAAAAGCCTGACGGCGCCGAAACCCAGGTGTTCCAGTTTTCGCTGGGGCAAACGTTCTGACGTAGGTTTTACAGGGCTCACGCCATCCACAACCAGGCCAGGGATACCGCCCATCCACAGATGGCGGCGCAGGCAGCAGCGAGCAGCGCGCGGTCAGCGCGGAAGAATGCAGCGGGTGTGCGAGATGAAGCGGTGGTGTGATTGTAATGTGGCATGGCTTATGTCCCCTTTTGCTATGGGACGTATCGGCGCAGCCAAGCGGTTCTTTATTAAAAAAGTAACCCGAAGTTCAACTAATTGTGGATCCGCTAGTTAAACGTGTTGGATCCGTTACAGAACTTATTACTTGTGTGCATTCTCTAACGAAAGTTGGGCGAATGGCCACCATTACCAAGGGTCGGCCGAGCCGGACGCCGCCCTGCGCAAGGCCTCCAGCCGCTGGGTGGAAACCGTGTCGATGCGTTCGGCCATGGCCTTGCGCTGGCCCAGGTTCACCAGACCGAAGTCGGTGAGGCATCGCAGGTAACCTGTCGCCCGGGCCGCGCTCTCGCGGATCTCTACGTAGTCCGTGGCCTTGTTGACGCCTTCGAGCATGTGGCGCCAGGTCGGTGCATGGAGATCGTCAAGATGAGGCGTCGGCATATGGAGGCTCCTCGTTACCGCTGCGAATCAGCGTTAAGTTAGGCTCCCAAGTCGCTGGGAACACCGGGTAATGTTCATAGACTCACCCCTGTAGCGATAATTCCCGAAAGCGTTGTGCGGTTCAGCGCCGCCACGAAACGGTCGCGGGCGGCTTGGCCTGGCTGGTGAACTGGCTTGCCAGTCCCATACCCAGGCCGAAAGCCAGCACCAGCGCGAGGCCAACCCAAACGCGGCGAGGGGTGGGGGAGGCTGCCTTGGCGCTGGCTTTGCCGGGTGCCCCCAGTTGTGCCAGCTGCGCACGCAGGCGTTGTTCCTTTTGGGAAGCGATCCATGCATCGTGCCGCGCCCGCTGTTCGGGGTCGTTGAGCACGGCGTACGCCTCGTTGATCAGCCGTACGATCCGTTCGGCGTCGGTGTCTCCCGGGTTTCGGTCCGGGTGATGCTTCTGCATCAGCGCCTTGTACGCGGCGCGGATGACTTCGGGCGGGGCGTTGCGTGCCACCCGCAGGTTGGCGTAATGAGTGGGGACTTCGGGCATTTATAGTATTCCGTCCGGTGGCCGTCCGCGCAGGTGCCTGGGGGTGATCGCCAGGGCGAGGGGCGGCGTGCAAGCGTATCGGCGCTGTTACATGAAACTTTATCCCCATCACCAAAAGTGGAGTTTGCCGGCATCCGCGCCTAGGCTTCACAGCGACATAACTGCCTGGGACCAAACCGAATGTGTTGTAAGCGTCGTCTGCTGCCGCTGGCCTTTGCCTTGGTACAGGGCACTGCCCTGGCCACGAGCATGAGCGGCGTCAAGCCCACTGTCCGGTGGATGACCGTGGATTTTCCGCCGCTGTTCATGGTCACCGGCCCTGAGCACGGCGTAGGCGATTATGCCCAGGGTATCGCCGTGGCCAGGCTTGGCGATTACGAGCATCAGCTTCAGGCCGTGCCCCCCAATTACCAGCGGATAGAACAGGAAATGAAAACCCGCGGTGACGTGTGCTTCGCCGGCTTTCTGAAAACCGCCGCGCGTGAACGGTTTATGGTATTCAGCGAGCCTTACCTGATGATGTTGCCCATTCAGTTGTTCGTCCCGGCCGACCACCCGCAGCCGCCCGCGACCGATAGCGCGGTGGACCTGGCTGGCCTGTTGGCGGCAGGTACGTTCCGCCTCGGCATACTCGGCGGCAGGCGATATGGCGCTTCGGTGGACCCTGTCATAGACACCTACAAGGACAGCCCCTCGGTGTTCCGTCGCTACTCCAAGGACCAGCTCGGCGGCCTGGTAAGCATGATGGCGGCTCACGAGCATGGGCTGGACGGCATTCTGGCCTACCCCAGCGAGATCAACTACCTGCAAAAGCAGCCCAAGGCCACGCCGTTGGCGCTTCGTGCCTACCCGCTCAAGGGCGCGCCCGCCTTCATGTATGGGTATTTTGCGTGCTCCAACAGTGATCTCGGCCGCGCGGTCATCGCAGGCATCAACCAGACCATCCCCGGGATACGCGCGCAAGTGGCCGAGCTCTACGCGCACAATCTCACCCCGGCCGCCCGGGCCTCATACCTGCGCCTGGTGCGGAGCGAGTGGGGCGTGGAGCTGTTCCCCAATTAAGGCGGGGCAAGGGGGCCTGCGGCTAAAGTTCGGCAGTGTGGGGCCGATATACGTAGCACTGGAAACCCGCCCGCGTGCCCGCTGCCTACCTCGGACCCTTGCCATGCTTAGAAAAATAAAGATCGCCCACCGTACGCTGTTGTTTTTTGCCCTGGTAGCACTGTTGCTGGCCGCTGTGGGTGCCTTCAGCCTGATGAAGATGGCTGCGATTCGGGCCTCAGGCGCCACGGTCGAGAATCATTGGATGCAGAGCCAGGCCACTGCCGACAACATCGCGCTGAGCTTCGCCCGCATCCGCGTGGAATCCCTGCGCCAGCTGGCCTTTAAAGACCCTGAGACCTACCGCAAGAGCGACGATCTGGTGGCTGCGTCCATTCAGGACATCAAGCGATTGTTGCAGCAATACGAAGCGTTGATTGCAAGCCCCGAGGAGCGTCAGGTGTTCAACGCGGCGCGGGACACTTTTGGCCAGTACGCCAGCAAGCTCGATGAGCGCCAGCGCTCTATCGCGGCCAGCGCACCCGAGAGTGTGATGGGCCCGATCAACCAGGCGCTCGCAGGCCTGGGCCCGGTGTTGAATGAAAAGCTGTCGGCCCTTCGTGATTTCAACCAGGCGGGCGCCACCCGCGCCGCCGCCTATTCCGACGATACCTACAGCAGCGCACGCAGCGTGATCATCGGCGCTATCATCGCCGCGCTCGCCGCGACTTTGGTACTGGCCCTTACGCTCACACGCAGCATCATCACGCCGATCCGCCAGGCCGTTGGTTTCGCCGATGGCATTGCTCAGGGCAACCTCAGCGGCACCATCCAGCGCGAAGGTGATGATGAAGCCACGCAACTGTTTGCCGCACTCGGCACCATGCAGGCCAACCTGCGTGAAACCATCGGGCAGATCGGCGAATCGGCTCACCAACTGTCCGCTGCCGCTGAAGAAATGAGCGCGGTGATGGAGGAGAGCACCCGTGGCATGCAGCGCCAGAACGACGAGATCGAACAGGCCGCCACGGCGGTTAACCAGATGACCGCTGCGGTGGAAGAGGTTGCCACCAACGCGGTGTCCACCTCCGAAGCGTCCCAGGCTTCGAGTCGATCGGCCGAGCAGGGGCGAGTGCAGCTGACCGACGCCATTGCCTCCATCCAGTCGCTCACCGACGACGTGATGAGCGCCTCCGAGCGCGCCGCCGCACTGGCTACCCAAACCCGAAGCATCAGCACGGTGCTGGACGTGATCCGCGCGGTCGCCGAGCAAACCAACCTGCTGGCCCTCAACGCTGCGATCGAAGCGGCGCGTGCCGGCGACGCAGGGCGCGGGTTCGCCGTGGTAGCCGATGAAGTGCGTGCGCTGGCTCACCGTACGGGCGAATCCACCCGTGAGATCGAGAACATGATCGGCAGTATCCAGCAGGGCACCGGGCTGACCGTGGACGCCTTGCAGCACAGCGCCGAGCGCGCCCGCACCACCATGGACAAGGCCAACGCTGCCGGGCAGGCCCTTGGCGCGATCACCGAAGCCGTGGCCAGCATCAACGATCGCAACCTGCTGATCGCCAGCGCCTCGGAAGAACAGGCCCAGGTGGCCCGTGAAGTGGACCGCAGCCTGGTGAGCATTCGCGACCTGTCAGTACAAACCGCCACTGGCGCCCAGCAAACCAGCGTGGCCACCCACGAACTGGCGCGGCTGGCCACCGACCTCAACGGCCTGGTGAAGCGCTTCTCGCTGTAAGCCTTGGCTTCCCGCAAGGTCCGCGAACAAGGGCGCCCTGTGCTTCAAACCGCCCCGCGTATGGCCTGTATCAACATGCCGCACGCGGGGTTGTCGTTGTCTTCCCGCCAGATCAGGTGCAGCTCGCTCTGTACCCCTTCACCCAGTTCCATCTCGTGGAACACCACGTTCTTGAACACCACGTTAGTGGCGCAGCGGGGCACGAAGGCCAGTCCCAGGCCGGCGTTCACCAAAGCCAGGATCGTCAAGGACGAGCCCAGCCACTGTACGTAGTCGGGCGTAACCCCAGCTGAACGAAACATGCCGGTGAGCAGTTCGTTGAACGGGGCATAGGCGGCGTGGGAGTACATCAGGAACGGTTGCCCTTGCAGGTCCGTAATCTCTACCCGGACCCGCCTGGCAAGGGGGTGCGCTGTGTTCACCGCCAGCACGAACGGTTCGCGCACCAACCGCTCGCTGGAAAACCCTGGCTCGGGCAGCGGCGCCCGTGCAATGCCCAGGTCCAGGCGCCGCGCCCGCAAGGCTTCCTGCTGTTGCGCGGTGTTCATCTCCGTGAGGGCGATGTTCACGTGAGGCTGTTGCACCCGTGCCTCGGCAATCACCTTGGGCAAAAATTCGTACACCGCGCTGCCCACGAACCCTACCGTTACCGAGCCAATATCCCCGGCCGCAAAGCGCCGTGCGGAAACCGCGGCCATCTCGGCTCGCTCCAGCAGGTTCTGCGCTTCCAGAAAGAACGCCCTGCCTGCCGCCGTCAGGGCGACGGTTCGGGTATTGCGGGTAAGCAGCGCCACGCCCAACTGATGTTCGAGCAGCTGAATCTGCCGGCTAAGTGGAGGCTGGGTCATGTTCAAGCGTTCCGCCGCGCGGCGAAAGTTGAGTTCCGTGGCCACAGCGGTGAAGCAACGAAGCTGAGCAAGTTCGAACACTGATTCATTCCGGGTATCAATCGAGAGCCAAACTAGATTAGACCGCAACAATACGGGCGTCCATCATCGGGGTGTATCCAGCAGGATGCGGCCGACCCAGAAAAACAATAGCGGGAGATGCCCAGTGAACCAGCCCCATAGCGCCGTGCAGGCGGACGTGCTCGCCCGGGCGGCGAGCAAGGTCAAGCGCCACGTGTTGCCACTGTTCGTGGTGATGTTCATCGTGAACTACATCGACCGGGTCAACATCGGCTTCGTGCGCAGCCACATGGAAGCCGACCTGGGTATCGGCGCAGCCGCGTACGGCCTGGGCGCCGGGCTGTTTTTCATCGGGTACGCCCTGTTCGAAGTGCCGTCCAACATGCTGCTGCAGCGTTACGGCGCACGGGCATGGCTGGCGCGCATCATGCTCACCTGGGGCGTGGCGGCTATGGCCATGGCCTTCGTGAAAGGCGAAACCAGCTTTTACGTGCTGCGGTTTATCCTCGGTGCCGCCGAAGCGGGCTTCTTCCCTGGCATCATCTATTACTTCACTCAATGGCTACCGGCGGCCGAGCGCGGCAAGGCCATGGCGGTCTTCCTGAGTGGCTCAGCCATCGCTTCGGTCATTTCCGGGCCGGTGTCCGGTGGCCTGTTGAGCCTCGGCTTGCCGATGCTGCATAGCTGGCAATGGATGTTCCTCATCGAAGGTTTTGCCTCGGTGGTGCTGTGCGGTTTTGTGTGGCTGCACCTGCAATCCCACCCCCGGGAGGCCAAGTGGCTCACCCTTGAGGAGCAGCAAGCCCTCACCAGCGCCATCGCCGCCGAACAGGCCGCGCGGGAAGCCGAGCGGGGCGGGCGGCCGTCGATCATTCGCCTGCTGGCAGACCGGCAGATCGTGCTGTTCTGCTTTATCTACTTCTCCGTAGCGCTGACCATCTACGGCGCCACCTTCTGGCTGCCCAGCATGATCAAGAAAATGGGCAGCCTGGGGGACTTCGAAGTCGGCCTGCTCAATTCCATTCCCTGGCTCATTTCCATCGTGGCCATGTATGGCTTCGCCGCATTGGCCGCCAAGTGGCGCCATCAGCAAGCCTGGTGCGCGCTTACGTTGCTGATCGCAGCGCTGGGGATGTTCATGTCCACCACCGGCGGGCCGGTATTTGCCTTCGTTGCCATCTGCTTCGCGGCCATTGGCTTCAAAGCCGCTTCGGCGCTGTTCTGGCCGCTGCCGCAGGGCTACCTGGATGCCCGTATCGCTGCGGCGGTAATCGCACTGATCAACTCCATCGGCAACCTCGGCGGCTTCGTGGCCCCCACGGCGTTCGGTTTTCTGGAGCAAACCACCGGCTCGATCCAGGGCGGCATGTACGGGCTGGCCATTACCTCGGTGCTCGCCGCCGTGGTGGTGATGTTCGCCCGAGGCAAGCCAGGTGCCGGCAAACAACAACTGGGCGGCGGCAAGCCTTCGCCCGTGACCGCTTGAAGCGGCTATCAAACCCTTGAACCGGGAGCCTCGACCTTGAAGATCATCCGCGTAACCGTCACTCCGATTGCTTTCCGCGATCCACCGCTGCTCAACGCCAGCGGCATCCATGAGCCCTATGCGTTGCGCTCGATCATCGAAGTGGAAAGCGACAACGGCTATATCGGGCTGGGCGAAAGCTACGGCGATGCCCCCGCGCTGGCGATCCAGCAGGCCGTACAGGCGCAACTCATCGGGCTGGACCCGTTCAACCTCAATGCTCTGCGCCAGGTAGTGCAGGCGGCGGTGGCGGCTCACAAGCCAGTGAGCGTGGCAGGGGCCGAACTGGCGCCCGGTTCCCACGCCAGCAAGGCTGTGAGCAACGCCTATTCGGCATTCGAGGTGGCATTCCTCGACCTGCAGGCGCGTTCGCTGAATGTGCCGTTGGTGGACCTGCTGGGCGGGGCGCTGCGCGACCGGGTGCCGTTCAGTGCCTACCTGTTCTTCAAGTACGCCCAACATGTGGATTCGCCCTACCCGGCAGACAATTGGGGCGAAGCGCTGAGCGAAACACAGATCGTGGCGCAGGCCGCGCGGATGATCGAAGCCCATGGCTTCAAAAGCATCAAGCTCAAGGCCGGCGCATTGGAGCCGGAACACGAAGTGGCCTGCATCAAGGCGCTGAAACGCGCCTTCCCCGACCATCCGCTGCGCATCGACCCCAACGGCAACTGGTCGCTGGACACGGCGATCCGTATGGCCGAGCTGCTGGGCGATGACCTGCAATATTACGAAGACCCCACCCCCGGCCTGGACGGCATGGCCGAACTGCACCGCCGCACCGGCCTGCCGCTGGCCACCAACATGGTGGTGACCGATTTCGACGAGTTCCGCCGCAGCGTGGCCCTGAACAGCGTGCAGATCGTGCTGGCCGACCACCATTACTGGGGCGGCCTGCGCGATACCCAGATACTGGCCAAAATGTGTGACACCTTCGGGCTAGGCGTGTCCATGCACTCCAACTCTCACCTGGGCATCAGCCTCATGGCAATGACCCACGTGGCCGCCGCCACGCCGAACCTGGGCTATGCGTGCGATACCCACTACCCTTGGCAGGAGCCCGACGAAGAGGTGATCAAGGGCGGTAAGCTGGCGATCGAAGACGGCTGCGTGGCCATTACCCGCGCAGCGGGCCTTGGCGTTGAGCTGGACCACGAGCAACTGGCCAAGCTGCACGATCAATTCCTCAGCTGCGGCATCCGCCAGCGCGACGACGTACGCCAGATGCAGCGCTACAAGAGCGATTGGAAAGCGGTGAAGCCGCGGTATTGAAGTTGGAAGTGGCGGCATTTCCTTCAAAGACCGACTACCATCGACGCTTCGCTTGACCTTCTACAACAACAAAACAGGAGTGTTCGATGCAGCCGATTCGTCTTGGCTTGGTGGGGTACGGGAAGATTGCGCAGGATCAGCACGTGCCGGCGATCCAGGCCAACCCGGCGTTTTCCCTGGTAGCGGTCGCTACCCAAGGGCAGCCATGCCCGGGCGTGGCCAATTTCAGCTCGCTGGGCGACATGCTCCGCGAGTTGCCCGAACTGGACGCCATCGCCTTTTGCACCCCGCCACAGGGGCGTTATGCCCTGGTGCGCGAGGCCTTGGCCGCAGGCAAGCACGTATTGGTTGAAAAGCCACCGTGCGCCAGCCTCGGGGAAGCCACGGCGCTGGTCGAGCAAGCGGCGAGCGTGGGCGTGGGCGGGTTGTTCGCCTGGCACTCGCGGTTCGCCCCGGGCGTGGAAGCGGCCCGGGCCTGGCTGGCGGGGCGCAGCCTCAAAGCCGTGCGGGTGGAGTGGAAGGAAAGCGTACGCAAGTGGCACCCCGGCCAAACGTGGATCTGGCAAGCCGGTGGCCTGGGCGTGTTCGATCCCGGTATCAACGCGCTGTCTATCGTCACCGAGCTGCTGCCTTCTCCGCTGTTCGTGAGCAAGGCTGAACTGCGTGTGCCCCAGAACTGCCAGTCGCCCATTGCCGCTACGCTCTCCCTCACCAATGCCCAGGGGCTGCCCGTGAGCGTGGAGCTTGATTTCGACCATGACCATAACGAGCTTTGGCGCATTGAGCTGGAAGCAGACAACGGTGTGCTGCGGCTCGACCATGGCGGCGCCAGCCTCAGCATCGATGGTGTGGCCCAGGCGCTGCCGGAGGAGGGTGAATACCCCGCGTTGTACCGGCACTTCCATGAGTTGATCGAGGCAGGCGGGCGCGACATGGACACTCAGCCCCTGCGGCTAGTGGCCGATAGCTTCTTCGCGAGCGAGCGGGTGACCGTCGAGCCGTTTTACGAATAACCGGCCAACCCGGCCGAACTCTCGGCGCCTCGGCGTTCTCGAAAGCTTACGGTTCGAAAACGTCGAGGAGCCCTACAATGAAAGAAACCCCGATCACCGATAAATGGCCCACCCGCGATTCCAGGGAAGATGCACGCGGCTTGCCCGGGCGCCCGGAAGACGCCCGTAGCGGTATTACCGGCGGCAAGCCGGACGCTGAGAAGCAGCCGACCCGCAGCGGTAACACACAAAGCACCGAAGACGAGAACCTCGGCGCAGACTGACGCCGTTACCACACCGCTACATGACCGTCCGTGCGGGGCTCGGTGCCCCCGCACAGTACACCGGTGTGCGGGTCGCGCAGGATGATCTGCCCGCGGCCGAAGTCCAGCGAGTCATGGGCCACTTCCACCTCATGCCCCCGCCGCGCCAGTGCCCGGGTCAACTCGGCAGGGGCGCTGTGCTCGATGCCCACCTTGCGCCCCCCCAGCCATTGCCAGCGGGGGGCATCCAGCGCCGCCTGGGGGTTGAGCCCGAAATCCACCAGGTTCATGACCATCTGCACGTGCCCCTGAGGCTGCATGTACCCGCCCATCACCCCGAATGGCCCCAGTGGCACGCTTCCCTGGCTGATGAACCCCGGAATGATCGTGTGGAAGGTTTTTTTGCCCGGGGCCAAGTGGTTGGCGTGGCCGGGGTCGAGGCTGAATTCTTCGCCACGGTTTTGCAGCGAGATCCCGGCGCCGGGCAACACCACCCCGGACCCAAAGCCGTGATAGCAGCTCTGGATAAAGGACACCATGTTGCCCTCGGCGTCTGCAGTGGCCAGGTAAACCGTGCCGCTGGCGTGAGGGTCTCCGTGCAATGGCTCGGCGGCCCGTTCGCTGATGAGGGCCCGGCGGCGTTGCGCGTAACCTTCGCCGAGCAGGTCGGCGGCGGCTACGCGCATATGCGCCGGGTCGGTGATGTAGTGCAGGCCGTCGGCATAGGCCATTTTCATGGCCTCCAGCTGGGTGTGCCACGTTGCGGGGCTGTCGCGGTGATCAAACCTACACCCTTGCAAAATGTTCAGGGTCATCAGCGCGATCAGCCCTTGCCCGCTGGGCGGGATCTCCCATACGTCGTAGCCGCGATAGGTGGTCTTGATCGGCTGTACCCAGCTGGCGCGGTAGCCCGCCAGGTCCGAGGCCTTGAGATAGCCGCCCGTAGCTTGGGCATAGGCCGCCAGCCGCTGCGCCAGCTCGCCACGGTAAAAGCTTTCACATTCGCTGTCGGCGAGGGCCCGCAGGGTGAGCGCCTGCCCGGGGTTGCGGAACAGCTCGCCGGCCTGGGGCGCGCGGCCTTCAATGAGCCAGGTATCGAACCACCCCTCCAGCGCAGGTTGGCGGCTGGCTTCAAAGCCCACCCGCGCGATTTCCCACTGCCTTGCCACCGTGGGCGACACGGGGAAGCCGCCTTCGGCCAGTTCGATCGCCGGTGCCATCAGCGCCGCGAACGGCAACTTGCCGAAGCGGCGCGATAACTCGGCCCAGGCTGAGGGGCAGCCGGGCACGGTGACGGGTAGCCAGCCATGAGCCGGCATGCGTTCGTGCCCAGCGGCCTTCACTGCCTCGATGGACAGCCCGGCCGGTGCGTGCCCGCTGCCGTCCAGGCCGTGCAACTGGCCCTTGTGCCAAACCAAGGCAAAGGCATCGCCACCGATGCCACATCCGGTGGGTTCTACCACCGTCAGGCACGCCGCCGTGGCGATGGCCGCATCAATGGCATTACCGCCCTGGCGCAGAATGGCAATGCCGGCCTCGGCCGCCAAAGGTTGGGAAGCGGCCACCATGCCGCGGCGGGCGAACACGCTCTGGCGTTGCGAAGGGTAGGGGTATTGATGTGCGGAAAACGACAGCATAGGACGATCACCTCGAGGCGCTTACAGCACCCGGCTGAGAAATTCCCGCGTACGCGGATGATGAGGGTTGCCGAATACCTGCGCCGGCGGCCCCTCTTCGATGAGTTCCCCCTGGTGCAGCACCACCACCCGGTCGGCCACCTCCTTGGCAAAGCTCATTTCGTGGGTCACCACCACCATGGTCATGCCGTCCTCGGCCAGGGCCTTCATCACCTCAAGCACCTCGCCCACGGTTTCCGGGTCCAGCGCGCTGGTGGGCTCATCGAACAACATGGCCTGGGGCTTCATTGCCAATGCACGGGCAATGGCGACCCGCTGCTGCTGGCCGCCGGAGAGTTGCGCGGGGTAGTGGTCGGCCTTCTCGGTGAGGCGCACCCGCGCCAGCAGGTTGCGGGCCTCGGCTACCGCTGTGTCGCGCGCCACACCCAGTACCTGTATGGGCGCCTCGATGATGTTTTCCAGCGCGGTCATGTGCGGGAACAGGTTGAAGCGTTGGAACACCATGCCGATGTCGCGTCGGCGCCGGGCGATGTTGCGCTCCGAGTCACGAACGAGGCGGCCGTCGGGCCGTTCGCGGTAGCCCATCAGCGCGCCGTTCACCCGGATGCTGCCGGCCTGGATGTCTTCGAGCAGGTTGATGCAGCGGATGAAGGTGGTTTTTCCGGAACCGGATGCACCGATCAGCACCACAACTTCCCCACGGCGCACGTCCAGGCTCACCCCTTTGAGAATCTCCAGCTCCCCGAACGCCTTATGGACGTCCCGGGCCTGGATAACGATGTCACTGTGCATCTCAGCGCCCCCTCAGCAGTTTCATGGTGTGGCGGCCGAACAGCCGGCGCGGCGCCGAGGCATGGGCATCTGCCTTGCCGAAGCGGCGCTCCAGCCAGCGCTGGAAAAAGCCCCACACGGTGGTCAACGCCAGGAAGTAGATCGCCACTACCAAGTACAGCTCGAACACCCTGAAGGTGGCCGAGGTCACCATCTGCGTGCTGAGCAGCAGCTCCGGCACGCCGATCACGCTCACCAGGGTGGTGTTCTTGAGCATCACGTTGAACTCGTTGCCGATCGGCGGCACGATCACCCGCAACGCTTGCGGCAGCACGATCCGCCGCATCAGCTTCGGGAAGGTCATGCCCAGCGAGCGGCCGGCTTCGTACTGGCCGCGATCCACCGCGCCAATACCCGCGCGGATGATCTCCGCCATGTACGCCCCTTCGTTCAGCCCCAGGGCGATGATGGCGGCCTGGATGTTGCCGGGCAGGGTAAACAGGCCCAGGTCTAGGTCCTCGAAGCGGAAGATCCCGCCTGCCGCCAGCGCGGTGTAGAGGAACACGATCTGTACCAGCAAGGGCGTGCCCCGCATCAGCCACACGTAGAACCGCACCGGGTATTGCAGCAGCGGGTTGCGCGACAGGCGCATCAGCGCCGCCAGCAAGCCCAGCGTGCAGCCCAGCAGCATGGCGAGCACGCTGATGGTGAGGGTAAGCCACAGGCCGTACAGGTAGATGTCGCTCGGCTGCAGCAGGTAATGCCAGAAAATGTCCCAATTGAAGTTCATCAGCGCTTACCTCAATCGAGTGTGTCGCCTTCGATGTGCCACTTGGCCAGGATGGCCTGGTAGCTGCCGTCGGCGCGCATGTCCTTGAGAATCTCGGCCACTGCCGCGCTCATCTGCGGGTCATCCTTGCGAATGCCCAGCCCGGTAAGAATGCGCGCGAAAGCGGGCACGCCCACCTCGAACAGCTCGGGCGCCATGCTCTGGTAGTAGCCCGCCGTTTCCACGGTAGTGCCGTACGCCGCGGCCTGGTTGATCCGCAGGGCCTGGAAGGCGTCGGTGTCGGTGTTGTACACCACGATGTTCATGGGCGGCTTGCCGGCCTTGGTCAGCAACTGATTGTGGGTGTCGAGCAAGGTCCGGATGGTGGAACCATTGAGTACCGCGACCTTTTTGCCAGACAGGTCATCGAGGGTATGGATGCCCTGAGGGTTGCCCTTGGCGACTACCACGGCCTGGCTTGAGTACATGTAATTGACCATGTCGATCACTTCGCGCCGCTCAGGCTTGTCGAACAGCTGGTCCACCAGCATGTCGCACTGGCCCGCGAGCAACGCCGGGATCAGCCCGGAGAAGGGCGTGACCCGCCACTCGATCCGCTTGTTGCCCAGCCGTTTCGCGATCGCTTCGCCGAGGTCGACGGTCACGCCGATAAGCTTCTGATTGGGGTCATAGAAGCCCATCGGCGGCGAATCCATGCCGCCGCAGAACACCAGCTTGTCGCTGTGCTGCAGGCGATCCGGCACCACCGGTGCAGCCTGGCCCAGCGGAGTGGCAAGGGTGGCCACCAGGGTAAGGGCCATCACGGCTAGGGGTAGCTTGCGTTCGAACATTTTCAGCTCCATGGGGTAGGGTTGCCGGGGCAGTTCACAAGCAAGGCGTCACGGGTCTCAGGTGCCCGCTGCCTCGAGAAAATTCAGCAGGGCCGGGACGGTGCCCTCGATGTGCTCGCACACCACGCGCTCGGCCAGCGCCGCGTTGCGGCTGCGCAGCGCCGTGAGGATCTCGGCATGTTCCTGGCGAGCGCTGAGGGGTTTGTCCACGTGCTGCAGCCATAGCCGCATGTGCGGCTCGATCACCGAATACAGCGCGCTGATCTGGCGAAGCAGGCGAGGGCGCATCGCCAGGCTGCACAGGTATTCGTGAAAGGCACGGTGGCGGCCGACCCACTCGGCGCCGTCCTCGCGCACCTCGTCCATGTCGTCAAGCATGCGCTCCAGCGTGGTCAATTGCCGGTCAGTCAAGGTCGCGGTGGCCAGGCGTACCGCCAGGCCCTCCAGCGCACTGCGCATTTCGAACACTTCGCGCATTTCGTCCAGGTTGAGGCCGCTCACGATGGCGCCACGGTTAGGCCTCAGCGTCACCAGGCCTTCGGCGGCCAGGCGGCGGAAAGCCTCGCGCACGGGCATGCGACTCATGCCGATCTCTCCGGCAATGTCCTCGGCGATCAGCCTGTCGCCGGTGTGATAGCGGCCATGGCATATGGCGTCGAGCAGGTAGCGATAGGCTTCCTCCTCGGCAGTGACAGGGGTGCGGGCATGGTAGAGAGACGACGGCGGCATGACGGGCTCTTTGAATTAATGTATCCAATTATCCATGAATGCAATAAAGCACAGCGCATGCCAACATGCGCAGCTGCGCGCAGGTCACTGAAACGTCGGGGTTTAAGAAGAAATACGCCGAGAAGGCCTGCCGCCGTTTGGTTACCGGCGGCTACCTTTGTGTGCACGGTGGGCGGGCAGTGATCCCGGTTGGAACACTTTCATGGCGAGCGGCCAGCTGCGGGCGGCCAGCTGCGGGCGGCTAGCTGCGGGCGGCCAGCTGCGGCAGTCAAACAACCCGCAGCACGATCTTGCCTTCAACATGCTCAGTGGCCAGGTAATGCAACGCATCCACGGCATTTTCCAGGTTGAAGGTACGGTGTACGTAAGGTTTTACCTGCCCCGCCACGATCAACGCCGCTACCTCGTGCAGTTGCTTGCCGTCGGGCCGCACCGTAAAGCGGCGGCCGTGCTTGCCCTGCGCTTGCGGCAGGGTGAGGTCTGGCGCCTGCAAGGTAGAAACCAGCCGGCCGCCTTCGCGTAGCACCGCCCAGGAGCGCTTCTGGGTTTCGCCGCCAATCAGGTCGATCACCAGGTCCAGCGGCGGGCATTCATCTTCGAACGGCCCGGCCTTGTGGTCGATCACGTGATCGGCGCCCAGTTGCCTCATGAACGCCAGGCTGGCCTTCGAGCCGGTGGCAAACACTTCGGCGCCGGTGGCCTTGGCAAACTGGATGGCGAAGTGGCCCACACCCCCCGAGCCGCCATGGATCAACACGCACTGGTTGGCCTGGAGGTCGCCATGGTCATACAGCGCCTGCCAGGCGGTGAGTGCGGCGAGGGGGATAGCCGCGGCGGTTACCTCGTCGATCTCCTTCGGAATGCGGTCGGCATTAGTGGCTTTCACCCGGGCATACTCGGCATAGCCGCCATCGGCACCGATCATGGCAAATACGTTGTCGCCTGGCTTGAAACCCGCCACCGCGCTGCCGACCTCGGTTACCGTGCCGGCCACCTCGCGGCCCAGGGTCAGCGGCAAGGCATCTTCGCCCACCGCCGGGTACTGGCCCTCGCGGATCTTGTAATCCACCGGGTTTACACCCGCTGCAGTGACCTTGATCAACAGTTCGTCAGCTTTTGGCGAAGGCATGGGCACATCCTCCAGGTGCATAACGTCTTCATGTCCGAAGTGGTCGATACGAATGGCTTTCACGGCGCGAACCTCGAAACAAAGGGTTACCGGTGGAGGGCATGCGCGGCCAGTTGGTTCGGCTTGTGTAGGTGCCGCTCGACAAATGGCACGGGCGTCTGTCGCGCTCCATCAACCGTCCGATACCTCCCCAGGGACCGAAGCGGTTTTCAGGATCGGTGATACACTTCTCAAGCCTATCCGCGCATGCGGGAGGGGACCGATGAAGCGTACTGTCCACAATTACGGCGACACGGACCGACCCCACGATCGCGGCCTGGCCCCCGATATCGTTTTGCCCAAAGGCGGCGGCGCCATCCACGGGATGGGTGAAAAATTTGCCGCCAACCCCGTTACCGGAACGGGTTCGATGTCGGTCCCCATCCTTACGTCTGCGGGACGCTCCGGCTTTGGTCCGCAATTGGCAATCACCTACGACTCTGCTGCGGGCAATGGGCCCTTCGGCTTCGGCTGGAGCCTGTCGCTTCCCGCAGTCTCCCGTAAAACGCAGAAGGGGTTGCCGCAGTACCGGGATGCAGACGTCGCCGACGCCTTTATGCTTTCGGGTGCTGAAGACCTGGTGCCCGTTCTGCTACGTGTCGGGGGCGCCTGGCTGCGCGATATCCTGCCGCCGCGTACCGTTTATGGCGCTTCGTACGCCATCCACCGCTATCGCCCCCGCGTCGAGGGTTTGTTCGCGCGTATCGAACACTGGGTGAACACCGCAGACCCGTCGGACACCTTCTGGCGCTCGATTTCCAGAAACAACATCACGACCTGGTATGGCAGAACGGCACAAAGCCGAATTGCCGACCCGCTCGACTCCGGTCGCATCTTCAGCTGGCTGATCTGCGAAAGCCATGACGACAAGGGCAACGCCATCGTCTATGAGTACAAGCCAGAAAATTCGGCAGGTGTCGACCTTTCCCTGGCTCCGGAGCTCAATCGCACGGACCTGACCCGATCCGCGCAGCGTTACCTCAAACGCATCCGCTACGGCAACCGCGTGCCTTATCGGCCGGATTTGACCGCCCCCCAACCAACCCCGCTACCCAGCGACTGGTGTTTCGAAGTGGTGCTGGATTACGGCGAACACGATTTGCTGGCCCCGGTACCCCAGGAAGCCTCCCAAGCCTGGAGCTGCAGGGTTGATCCGTTCTCCGGTTATCGCGCGGGTTTCGAGGTCCGTTCCTATCGACTGTGCCGGCGCGTGCTGATGTTTCATCATTTTGCCGAGGAAGCGAACGTCGGGCTCGATTGCCTGGTGTGCGCAACCGTTCTGGAACATGCCGCCGGCCCATTAGCGGATACCACACAGCCCTTTTACGCGTATTTGCTTTCGGCGACCCAGGCCGGCTACGTGCGTGACGGCGCCGCCGGCTACCGGGCAAGTTCGCTGCCACCGCTCGAGTTCGACTACACCCGAGCCGAGATCGACGAGACCGTGCGCGACCTCGACGCAGAGAGCGTGCGCAACCTGCCGACGGGCCTCAGCGACGCCACCTATCGCTGGGTGGACCTGAACGGTGAAGGTGTTTCAGGCATCCTCACCGAACAGGGTGGCAGTTGGTATTACAAGGCCAACCTGAGCCCAGGCAACCATTCCATCATCGCCGGCACCGAAGTGGTCCGGCCGCACTTGGGGCCCATGCAGCGCGTGGCTCGCCAACCTTCGCCTGCATCCTTGAACGGCGACCATGTACACCTGATGGACCTCTCGGGCGATGGCGAATTGGCTGTCGTAGCGTTCGACGGCCCCACCCCCGGTTATTTCGAACGCACCGATGCACAGGGTTGGGCCCGCTTCAAGCGCTTCCTGTCGCTCCCGGTGCTGCACTGGAGCAACCCGAACCTGCGGTTTATCGACCTGACAGGTGACGGGCTCCCCGACCTGCTTGTCACCGAGGACAGCGCGTTCTGCTGGTATGGTTCCTTATCGACCAATGGCTTCGCGGCTGGGCAGCGGATACCCCGGTCGCTGAATCAGGAAGCGGGGCCGCAGCTGGTGTTGCGCGACAGCACCGAATCGATCTTTCTCGCCGACATGTGCGGGGATGGCCTGACTGACCTGGTTCGCATCCGCAACGGGGACGTCTGCTACTGGCCCAATGTGGGCTATGGCCGCTTCGGGGCCAAGGTCACGATGGCCGGGTCGCCGCGATTCGACAGCGCTGATCTGTTCGATGGCACACGGCTACGCCTGGCCGACATTGACGGGTCCGGCACGGCGGACATTCTCTATTTTGCCAACAACGCGATCCACCTGTACTTCAATCAGTCCGGCAATGCCTGGGGAAGCCGGCGCAGCCTTGGACAATTCCCGGCCATCGATACCGCCTCGTCGGCGACCGTCATGGACCTTCTCGGCAATGGCACGGCGTGCCTGCTGTGGTCATCGCCATCGCCTGCAACAGCGTCCCGGCCCATGCGCTACATCGACCTGCTCGGTGGCCACAAGCCTCATCTGCTGGTTCGCGCGCGCAATAACATGGGGGCGGAGACAGTCATCAAGTACGCACCTTCCACCCGCTTCTATGTCGCCGACAAGCTTGCCGGCACACCTTGGCTGACGCGCCTGCCGTTCCCCGTGCATGTGGTCGAACAGGTGCTCATCCATGACTACATCAGCCGAAGTCGATTCGGTACGCGCTACGCCTACCATCATGGCTACTACGACGGCGTGGAGCGGGAATTTCGCGGCTTTGGCCGTGTAGACCAGTGGGACACCGAAGAGATCAGCGCGGTCGTGCAACACAGCGCTTTCCCACCGCCGAGCAATCAAGACCCTGTGTATTCATCTCCGCCGGTGTGCACCAGAACCTGGCTGCACACCGGTGCTTACTTCGGTGAGTCGATCGTTTCCAGGCAGTTCGCCTCGGAGTACTACGACGAAGGCGACCGCAGCGGCGCCATTGCGGGCTTGAGCGAGGCGGACAAACAAGCCCTGTTGCTCGACGACACGCTATTACCTGGCACCGTGCTGCTGGCCGACGGCAGTCGCGTGCCGTGGAACTTTTCCCCCCAGGAAATGCGCGAAGCCTGCCGGGCACTGACCGGTTCGATCCTGCGCCAGGAAATCTACGCGCTCGATGGCACCGCCGCGGCTGACCGCCCGTACAGCACCTCGGAACGAAATTACACAATAGAAGCCCTGCAACCGCAGGGCGTAAATCTCTACGGGGTGTTCGTGGTACACGCGCGGGAAGCCATCGACTTCCATTATGAACGTGCGCTGTACACCGTGCTCGGCAACCAGCTGGTGGACCCGGCTGCACCGCCACCCGGCGCGAGGGCTGCCTGCGACCCCAGGGTAACCCACGCCCTGACGCTGGCGGTCGATTCGTACGGGAACGTATTGCGGTCAGCCGCGGTTGCCTATGGGCGGCGGTATCTGGACCCTTCGCTCGCACCGCAAGACCAACGCACGCAAGCGGCAACGCTCGGTACCTGCGAGGACGCTACCTACACCAACGCCGTGCTTACGCAGGACGCGTACCGCGCGCCCGCCCTCGCGCAATCGAGCCGCTATGAACTGCTGCAATTGCCGCGATCAGGTGCCCCGGCCGGCGTTGCGCCGCTTCTGGGGTTTGCGCAACTGGCCGACGCCATTCAGGCCGCAGGCGACGGCGCGCACGATATCCCTTTCGAAGCGCCGGATACCGTGCCCGTTGAACCAGGGCAAACGTACCGACGGATGATCGCCCGCACGCGCGCTTATTATCGGCCCGACGATATGGGCGCCGCCGCTTCCGACACGAACGCGCGCCTGGCCCTGGGCATCCTCGAATCGCTGGCTTTGCCGGCTGTCCATTTCCAACTTGTATTCACCCCCGGGCTGGTTTCCCGGGTCTACCGGCGGGGCGGGGCAGCACTTTTGCCCGTGCCCGCCGATGTGCTTGCAAACGTCTCCGGGGATGGCGGTGGCTATACAGACCTGGACGGCGATGGCCACTGGTGGCAACCCTCCAGCCGCGTCTTTTACCTGCCGGCTGCGGCCACCTCTGCCGCCGAGCAAGCCGAGGCGCAGGCGCATTTCTATGTGCCACGGCGCACGGTCGATCCCTTTGGCCATGCAACGTCGGTCAACTATGAGGGGCAGGATCTGTTGCCCCTGCAAAGTACCGATGCCGTCGGCAACTCAGTCACGGCAACCTATGACTATCGCGTGCTATCCCCACTGCTCGTGACCGACGCCAATGGCAATCGCAGCGCCGTGGCGTTCGATGCGCTGGGCAGGGTGGCCGGTGTTGCCGTGATGGGCAAAGGCACTGAACAGCGAGGGGACTCGCTTAGCGGCTTTTCCGCCGACCTTACCGTGGCCGAGCTCGACATTTTTCAGGCCGCTGATGACCCTCATACGCTGGCCACGACATTACTGGGTTCGGCCACCACCCGCATCGTCTACGACCCGTTGCGGTTCTTGCGCTCGCGCAGGGCCTTTCCGGACGACCCTTCGAGATGGCTGCCGGTGTTTGCCGCGACGCTTTCGAGGGAGACCCATGCCAGCGACCTTGGGCAAGGGCAATTGAGCAGGATCCAGCTTGGGTTTGCCTACGGTGATGGCCTCGGCCGGACGGTGCAGCACAAAGTTCACGCCGAACCGGGCCCCGTCGCTGCGAGCGGCCCGGTCATTGATCCCCGTTGGGTGGGCAGTGGCTGGACCCTTTTCAACAACAAGGGCCAGCCGGTTCGCCAGTACGAGCCGTTCTTCAGCGCGCTGGCGGTAAGAGGTCACCAGTTCGAGTTCGGTGTGCAGGCAGGTGTCAGCCCTATCATTTTCTATGATCCGATGGGGCGTGCCGTGGCCACGCTGCACCCGGACCACACCTACGAAAAGGTTGTCTTCGACCCTTGGCATCAGTACACGTGGGACGCAACCGATACGGTGCTCGTGGCCGACCCGTCCTCGGACCCTGACGTGAGTGGCTTTTTGGGCTTGCTCGCCCGCAGTGAGTTTTCACCTACCTGGTATGCCCAACGCATTGGCGCAGCCGCGAATGTGGAAGAGCAGGGCGCTGCGATCAAGGCGGCTGCCCACGCCAATACGCCGGGCATCCGCTACTTCGATACCCTCGGGCGAGCCTTCCTCGCGGTTGCCGACAACGCCGCCGCCGGGAAATACCTGACCCGTACTGAGCTTGATGCCCAAGGGTTGCAACGGTCGGTGACGGACGCCCTTGATCGCAGGGTCGTGGCGTATGACTACGAGATGCTCGGCGGTATTGTGCATCAGGCGAGCATGGAGGCTGGCGAGCGTTGGACCCTGAGCGACGTGATGGGCAATGCTATCCGCGCCTGGGACGCCCGCGGGCACAACCACAGGACTGCATACGACGTACTGCGTCGGCCGACGGATGTGTTCGTGCTGGGTACTGACAACGTAAATTCCGATCCTCGTACCTTATCCGAGGTCCGTTACCACCGGTGGCTTTATGGCGAAGGGCTGCCGGGCGACGTGGCGCTGAACCTTCGCACGCGGGTTTATGCAATCAGCGATACGGCGGGCGTGGTCACCCACATGGACGTTAACCCGGTGTCCGGGCTTCGGGAAGCCTATGACTTCAAGGGCAACCTGCTGCGTGCGCGCCGGCAGTTCGTCGTGGACCATAGGCTATTGCCGGACTGGACTGCACCGCCACCCATGGGCGAGGCCTTTGCCGTCAGTACGCAATACGATGCCCTCAACCGGCCAATTGTCGTTACGGCACCGGACGCAAGCATCACGCGCTTGAGTTACAACGCCACGGGCTCAGTTGAGGGCATTGCCGTGAAGCTGCGCGGCAGCGCAAGCGAGACGCCCTTTATCACGAACATCGACTACGACGCCAAGGGCCAGCGCACACTAATCGACCATGGCAATGGCGCGCGAACTTTCTACGCCTATGATCCCCTCACATTGCGCCTGGCACGCCTGCTCACCCGGCGCGACCCTGCTGCCTTTGCGGGGGACTGCCCACAACCGCCGCCCGCAGGTTGGCCCGGGTGCCAGGTGCAAAATATCGGGTATACCTATGATCCGGTGGGTAACGTCACCAGCATCCGCGATAATGCCCAGCAGGCTGTCTATTTCCGCAACCAGCGCGTGGAGCCGAGCAATGGCTACACCTATGACGCCCTCTATCGCCTGACGCAGGCCACCGGCCGTGAACACCTGGGCCAGGGCGGCAATGGCGCGACGCTGCCGTCAACGGCCAGTTCCTACCACGACGCGCCTCGCATTGGCCACTTGAGCCCCGGCGACGGCAACGCAATGGGGATCTATACCGAGCAATACCAGTACGACCCTGCCGGTAACTTCCTGAAGTTGATTCACCGCGGTAGCCAGCCCAGCCACCCGGGGTGGACGCGTACGTATGCCTACGGTGAAGCCAGCCTCCTCGAGCCGGGCAAGGTCAGCAATCGGCTGACCCAAACCACCCTGAGCGGCACCCAGGCCCTGAGCGAGACCTACCGCCATGACAAGCACGGCAGCATGACTTCAATGCCGCAGTTGCGGGCGATGCAGTGGAACTTCAAGGATCAGCTGCGGATGTCCCAACGGCAAGCGCTCGACAATACTGACAGCGATGGGGTGCTGAAACAGGGCGAGCAGACGTACTACATCTACGACGGCACGGGGCAACGCGCCCGCAAAGTCACCGAAACGTCAGAGGGCATCAAGCGCAACGAGCGGTTCTATCTGGGTGGGTTTGAGATATATCGAAGTTACGGCAACAGCGGGGCCGTTACGCTGGAGCGGGAGGCGCTGCACGTTATGCAGGGCGGGCAACGTGTTGCCTTGGTAGAAACGCGCACGCATGGCGATGACGGCTCGCCGGCACAACTCATTCGCTATCAGTTAAGCAACCATCTGGGCTCGACGTGTGTGGAACTCGATGGCGCCGCTCAAGTAATTTCATACGAAGAATATTGCCCATACGGAAACACCTCGTATCAGGCGGGCCGCAGCGCCGTTGAAGCCAGCTTGAAGCGCTATCGCTATACGGGCATGGAGCGCGACGAAGAAAGCGGGCTGAGTTATCACGGCGTGAGGTATTGCGCCACCTGGTTAGGACGATGGACCGGCTGCGATCCTGTAGCAGCAGTTAACCTCTACGGTTTCAGCAATTGCAACCCGGTGAACCTGATCGACCCCCAGGGAACGGAACCCAAGAAGCCCAAAACAGGCGCCTATGAAAAAGTGAAGGGCGACCATGTGCATCAAGTGGCGCCGCGAACAAAAAAGGTAGGGGATCGGCGTAACACCGCGCCGCAGTTCAAAGAAGCTAACGCAATCAGCACCCGAGACCCCAACGCATACAACGATCCGGCAGCGCAGAAGGTCGAGGCAGCGATCAACCGAGCCCAATGGGGCGCCCACATGGACGATTACCACCCCGCGGGCCAGAACGGCCAGAAGGTGAAGACGGCCTCCGGGGGCAAAACCACTGAATCGGTCGTGAAAATCACCTCAAGCGGTGCAACTACCGTCGGCAGCAAACGCGCAGCCACGCCCAGCAGCTGGTTCGAAGACGTCAAGTCCTATTACAAACTCCGAGAGGGCGGGTTGCCCCCGGACGCGGCGAAGGCCGAAGTGTTCAAGTCTGCCGCGCAACTCGAACAGGCCGGCGCGGCGCCTACCCGCGTACCTGATACGCCTGCGGACTTTCGTAAGCCTTCGGCACCGCCTGTCCGTGCAAATGAGCCCAGTGTGTTCCGACGCGGAGCGAATGGCCTCGAGCCGGTCAAAACGACCGCCCCCGAGCCACCCGTTACCGTGAAACAGCACGGCAGCCTGGGCGGTTCCCCGGGCAATGTGCGCAGCACCGGTCTTCAGGTAGCAGCCATCGTCGTACCAAAGGTGGTGGAAAGCACGGTGAGGCGCCTAGGCGGCGACCACACTACCGTGAGAAGGGCAGGCTTCCTTGCCACCGTGGGCACCATGGCGCTTATCGGCGCGGAAATGGGCGCCCCCGCAGATGGAATCGGGGCCCTGCCGGGCGCGGTTCTGGGCGGGATCATCGGCGCGTTGTCGTACGGGTTCGACGGCCTGATGGGTGAGCATACGGCCAGGTCCAATCCTGTGCTCGAGATCGAGACCGACGAGAACAACCCGTATCCGACCGGCGCGCAGTGGGGCGATCCCACGGTGCAGTGAGCACATCATCGAGGCTGATACCGTTATGGACATTGAACTCAAACAGGGCGCAGCGGACGACGGCGCCGGTCAGGGCAGTGTTCACGGCGCAGTTGTGGATGCAGAAGGCGCGCCCATCGCCGGTGCACAGCTGTCGCTGTTTTCCCAGCGGTTGCGTGATCGCTTACCGCTTGCATCGGCGGCCACGGATAAATCCGGCGCGTTCATCCTGATGTACCCGCGAACGAATGCCCTGAACCTGGTCGTGCAGCTGTTGGGGGCTAACGGAGTGGTCGCTGCGGAGTCGGCAACAATCTTCAACGCCAAGGCGAGTGTCGAAATCAACCTGACCACCGCGCGGTCCGGCGGTATACCAATGCCATCGGCCTACGCGCTGCTGAACGGCAGAGTCGAACGGCAGTTGCTCAAGATCCCCCTCACGGACCTCAAGCAGAATAAGGGCGCCCAGGAGCTGACCTTTGTCGCGAAGGCCAGCGACGCTGAGTTCGCCGACGTCGCCCGGCTATACCTTGCGCAACGCCTCGCAGCGCCCAGCGGGCTTAGCGACCTCACGCTGTATGGCCTTTTCAGTCAGGGCATTCCGGCCCCTCTCGGTACCGCACTGGCAAGCCTGCCCGATGCCGGCATCGACGACGCCTTTATGGCGCAGGTGCTGGCCGGCGTGCTGGCGGAGTCGAGCACGTCCCTCGCGCAGTCGCTGGGTGCCGCAGTCGCCGCCAATGTATTACCCGCGACCTATGAAGCGAAACAAGCCTTTGAATTGGCGCAACTCGATGTACTGCGGGCCCAGCGCGCAGCCTCTACGCCTTACATCCGCGGCAAAACGCCGCTTGACGACGTATTGAGCGCGGCCGGCGTAGCCGCTGCGGTGAGCACGGCGTTTATCCACGCCTATGCCGCGTCAGGAAAGCGGCTAGGGCCGACCTGGAAAGTGTTGCGTGCCGATAAATCGCTGACCAAGGCGCAGCTGGCAACCCTCAACGCCGCGCTCAATGCCAGTGAATTACTCGGCGGTAACTTACCGCTCGTGAGGGACACCATGCAGCGCCTGGCACAAGGCACCCTCGACAGCGTGCAGGCGCTGGCCCTGCTCGACGAGGCGGAGTGGGTTGCGAGAATCGAGCAAATCGATCCGCAGGCCATGACCATTGCGCCGGTCTTTCCCGACGACACCCCGGCGCAACGCATTGCCCGCTTCGCCAAGGCACTGGCCGAGCGGTTCGCGTCGCGCTACCTGACCACGGCCTTCCTTGGTGGCCTGACCAAGGCCCAGGCCTCCTCATTTCCTGCCAGGGAAGAACTGGTGGCGGTGCTGAGCGCGAACCCTGCATTCAACCTGCGCCGTACCCACATCGACCCCTATGTGGCCAAGAATAAAGTCGAGATTTCCCCCCAGGCGCTCAAGTCACTCAAGGCCCTGCAACGGCTGTCGCTGCTATCTCCCCACTATGCGGCGGTGGAGGCCCTCAAGGGCGCGGGATACCTGTCGGCGCAGGCCGTTTACCTGAAGGGTCGCGCACCTTTTATTGCACAGATGGCGCCCCTGCTCGGTAGCGCCTCCCGGGCCCGTGCAGCGTGGGTGCGCGCGCAGGCCCGATACGCCAGCGCATTGTCCGCGTTCGGGCGCTACAACCTCGCGCTCAATGGCACCACGGTTGCCTTGATGGCTTCGCCGGTGCCGGAGCCGGGCTCGCTGGCCAACCTGCCGGATTTGCAGGCGCTGTTCGGTTCGCTCGATTTTTGTGAATGCACCCCATGCCGCTCGGTGCTCAGCCCCGCTGCCTATTTCGTGGACCTGCTGCAATGGCTCAAACAACGCGGGGCCCTCACCGCACTATTATCGCGCCGGCCCGACCTCCAGTTCATTGCCTTGGGATGCAGCAATACGGACGTCACGCTGCCTTACATTGACGTGGTCAATGAGCTGCTGGAATCGGCGATAGCACCGCCCACGGTGCCGGTTACCCTTGTCCAGACCATGGGCACCGTGGCGGAGCGGCGTGCCTTGCCCCAGCAAGTGTCGCAAACGGCCTACGATAAAACAGCGGCTGCAGTATTCCCGCTAACGCTTCCCTTCGACCTGCCCTTTGCCCGGACAACTGCGTTTTTGAAGGCGCTGGGTACGCCGCTGGCGACGGTTATGCGCCTGTGCGGAAACACCAGTGCAGCGGCGGGCGCGTCCGTTCGGCTTGGCCTTGACCCCAACCAGCGGGCGGTGATCAACGGAACCGATGCCCACCCCGCCTGGGTGCGCTGGGGCTTCAACGCCGAGGCCAGCCCCGCCAACGTATACGACCCCAGAACGCGTCAGCTGCTGAGCCCGGCGCCGGCGGACTGGATCGCCGCCCTGTCAAAAGTTCCTGTGCTGCTGAACCGCTCGAACCTTGATTTCGGGGGTTTGTGCCAGTTACTGGAAGTGGCTTGGGTCACAGGCGGCAACGTGACCCTCAAACTCGGTTCAAATCCGGACACCCCGAACATCGCAAGCTGCGATACCGCGTTGATGACCTTCGAGGGGCTCGACGCTTCGGTGCTCGACCGGGCCAATCGCTTCCTGCGCCTGTGCGCGTTCAGCGAGCTGACAATGTGGGAACTGGATTGGGCACTCAGCAGCGCAAATGGCACGCTCGACGATGCGTTCCTGGTGTTCCTCGCCGATGCACTGGCCTTGCGCGACCCGCTGCAACTGCCACTGCAGGAGTTGTTGAGTTTCTGGGGGCCAATGCCTACCCATGACGTGATCAGCCACCTCGGCGAAGTGGAGGTCGCTGTACCCTCGACCTACACCCAAGCGTTTCGCAGCCCAACGTTGTTGGCATCCTGGGCTGCGGTGTTTGTCGAGCCCACTGCATTACCCGGTGGCCCGGTCGAGCCTAACGCCATCAAGGCAGCGCTGGGGCTGAGCGTCGACGATCTCTCGGCAATCGCGGCTACCCAGGGCGTTCCCATGGAGCTGTCCCTCGATGGCCTGAATGTCCTGTTCCGGCACGCCCGGCTGGCTTCTGCCCTGTCACTGAGTGTTCGTGACCTGCTGTTGTGGATGACGCTCTGCGATGCGTTGCCGGCCGGCACAGCGCCGGCGTTTGGTGGCACACCCGCCGACACTGCGGCGTTTTTGCATCGGCTGGCGTTGCTGCAATCAACTGGCCTTGGCCTGCACGACCTGGACTATCTGCTGCGCAATGGCTCGGCCAGCCAGAGCGTAATGACGTTCACAGCGACCCAGGCCGGGGCGCTATTGCAGTCGATCCGGGATGCAATCGTGAAACTCGCACCTGCAGCCCAGACCGACCCCGCTACGGTACAAACCCTGTTCGTGAGCACGCTGGCTGCGGCCACCCGGGTTACCGCCGACGTAATAACGCCCGCGCTTGTGAGTACCGGGGTGCTGCCGCTGCCCGCTGCAATGTTCGCGCAGTTGCTGACGCAAACCGGCGGCGTGAACCCCGGGCAATTCCAGCCACTGGTAGATGCCTTCACTCGCATCGCCAAGGCGGCTTCAATGTTCAATGCGCTAAAGCCGACCACACCTCAATTTGCGTTCCTGATACGGAACGCCATCGCGTTCAACTGGCTGAACCCGGCGGCGCTGCCACTCATCGTTCCGGCCGATAGCGTTTATCTCCCGTTCGAACGCCTTCTCCAGGCGCTGCAACTCGATCGCCGGCAAAACGCCCGCGGGCCCAGGGTGTTCGATGTATTGGGCGATTGGACACTGGCGTTGCCCGCTGATCTTTCTGCGGCTATCGCCAACGATAACGGGGCCCTGGCGGTGGCCCTGAACGCCAGTATCCCTGACCTCACCGTGCTTGCGAACGCGCTGGCGGTGAAGGCGCCTACCCTGGATGCGGGTGCCCAGCCCGGGACGCTGGCTGACATTGGCATGCTCGCGGCCATCGGTGCCGCGCTCGACACAACGGCGCGCTATCGCATCAGCGCCGCCGCGTTGGTACAGATTGCCAGCTTACCCTCGGCCGCTGCCAGTGCATCCGCGGCCATGGGCATTTTTCAGGCCCAATACGCGCTTTCGACCTGGTTCAGCGCCGTGCAGCCGGTTGAGGACAGCTTGCGCGAACGACGCCGTGATGCCTTGGTGGCCTACCTTCTGGGGCAAGGCGCAGCGGCTGAGATATCACCGCCACTGCTCAACGGCGATGACATTTTCAACCGCTTCCTTATAGATCCTGGCATGTGTGCCTGTGGCATGACCACACGGTTGCTGGAGGCCACCCTGGCGCTTCAGCAGTTCGTGCAGCAGTGCTTTCTCGGCCTGGCCGTGGGCGTTACGGTGGAAGCGACTGCCGACCCTGGATGGAATCAATGGTCCTGGAGGAGCCAGTTCCGGTACTGGCAGGCCAACCGCCAAGTATTTCTCTATCCTGAAAACTACTTGCTACCGGAGTTGCGCACCGATAAGTCTCCATTCTTTATCGACCTCGAAAACGAACTCAGGCAAAGCGACTGCGATGCGGATGCGACCACTGCAGCGTTCGAGAACTACCTGCGCAAACTGGTAGAGGTGAGGAACCTTGTCGTTTGCGCCCACTATCGCGAAACCCGCGCCGACGGATCGCACCTTTTGCATGTGTTTGCCCGCACCCGGGGTGCACCGCCCAGGTGGTACTACCGCAGCCGCGCCGAAGGGGCGCTCGGCACCGGCGGCTGGGGCGCCTGGCAGGCACTGAGCCTGGACATCGCAGCTGATCAGATTGTGCCGTTCGTGTGGGACCAGCGCCTGCATCTGGTATGGCCGATCTTCAAGCAGATCTCGGAGAGAGCGGGCACCCAAAGCATCCCGACGTCCAGTAATGGAACACCGACCCCCTCGAGCGCGCCGTCGGCGGCGAAATTCTGGGCCATTGAATTCGCCATGAGCGAATTGAGCGCAGGCCAGTGGCAGGCTAAACGCGTCTATGCCGAAAAATGTTACGTCGCGAACGAGGAGCCGGCGCTCGCCTATACATTCCGCGCCTATGCGGACCCGCAATCCACGCTTCAGCTCGAGGTGTACCTCGATGTGCACTGGGTGAGCAGTGGCACGTATTCGAGTGTGCTGATGTCCAGCGGCGAATTGCGCACGCCAGATTCACCGCTGGCGGTGTATTCGGAGAATTCCTTGCCTGCCGCCGCCTCCATCGACCTGTCGCAAGAGCCCAGTTACGCACTGGTCACACCGAAAAACCAGTTCCCGAACACCTTGACGACGGCCCCCAATTACCGGTTCCGTGGTCAGGAACTGGTGTGTTATGGCCCCGATCCGGGGCCGGTCAACCCGCTGGCAGTGCTGGCCCTGCCCGCAAGCCAGGGGGCTCCGGTATCGGTGACCCTGCTCGGCACCATCGAAAACCAGCGGTTGGTGGTTTCGATGGATGACCGGTTGTTCGATTCCGCAGGCCCGTTCTTTATTGCAGACCCGGCGCGCACCTTCTTCGTCAGCCCGCACTATTACACGGTGTCGAGTTCGCCTCAGGAACTGGACGAGCTGGCCTATATCCCGCGGTGGAATACCAACTACGCCTTTACACCGTTTTACCATCCCTTCGCACGCACCTTCCTTCGCGAACTTGAACTTGGCGGTATCGACCGCCTGATGGAGCGCAGGCTGCAAATAGACCCGCAAGCCGTACGTGGCCAGGCAAGCTTCGACTTCGCCACGGTGTACGCACCGAAAGCGCCGGTGATGGCGCCGTACCCGCTCGAAGAGGTGGATTTCAGCGTCAGCGGCGCTTATGCCCAATATAACTGGGAGCTCTTCTACCACGCGCCGATGCTTGTGGCCACGCAGCTCATGCGCAATCAGCGGTACGAGGGCGCGATGCACTGGCTGCACTATATTTTCGACCCTACCGATCCCAATACCGCGCCGGTGCCGAGCCACTTCTGGCGCACGCGGCCCTTCTATGAAATGAATGCCAACGATTGGCTGGCACAGCAGATCCAGAACATCCTGACCACGCTGTCGACCACCCCCCAACAAGGCGGCTCGGCCCCGGACACCGCCGCCGCGCTTCAAGACTGGCTGGCGCACCCGTTCGACCCCCACCGTATCGCCCGGCTGCGCATTGGCGCCTACGCCAAGGCCACAGTGATGACGTTCGTGGATAACCTCATCGCCTGGGGAGATGCTCTCTACGTTCAATACACCATGGAGAAGGTCGCACAGGCCGAGCAGCTCTATGTGTTCGCCCAGCTCATTCTTGGCCCGCTTCCTGAGCAGGTAAGGCTACGCGCCGGCGATTTGGCCACCGGGCCAGACGCCACGACCTACCTCCAGATCCAGGCCGGGATAGATGAATTCTCCGATGTGCTGGTGGCCATCGAGAACGTAATCGCTGCGCCATCGCCTGCGCTGGAGGCAGGGGATAGCGTGGGCGAGGCGCCGGACCTGCCCACGCTGTCCACGCTGTTTTTCTGCATCCCGCCGAACGATCAACTGCTTGCTTATTGGGACAGAGTCGCCGACCGGCTGTACAAGATCCGCCATTGCCTGAACCTGCAGGGCGTTGCCCAGCCGTTGCCGCTGTACGCTCCGCCGATCAACCCTTTACACGTGATGGGGCAGGGGGCTTATGCCGCCGGCGCGATCGGCGCAGCGGCGGCCTTTACGCCGGTGTACCGGTTCTCCGTATACCTGGAGCGCGCCCTGGAGTTGACCAACGATGTACGCGCCTACGGTGCAGTGGTGCTCGCAGTATTGGAAAAAAAGGACGCCGAGGCGCTCGCTGTGCTGCGCGCCAATCAGGACATTGATATCCTCACGCGCCTGCTGGACATCAAGACCCGCGCCGTGGAGGAGGCCGCTAACCAGGTTGCCGCCCTGGAGGGTCAGAAGGCTGCTGTGGACATTCGCCATAGCTTTTATGCCAGCGTCGAATTCATGAATGCCTGGGAGTTTGCCGCGACCGCCCTGCAGCTCCAGGCGACGGTGCTTAACGGCTTGGCAGTTACGCTGGACCTTACCGCAAGCGTCGCCCACCTCACCCCACACCTTACCTTCGGCGCGACAGGCTGGGCAGGCAGCCCGACCTCGCTGGTGGACGTGAGCGGTGCACAAGTGGCGGCCTCGGTGACTTCTGTGGCCGCTGCCCAGCGCGGCACTGCCGGCGTGTTGAGCGAAGGCGCCGCAATGGCTGCGACCCTGGGCAGCTACCAGCGACGCATGGACGAATGGAACCTGCAAAGAGACCTCGCCGCCGCTGAACTGGCTCAGCTCGACAGCCAGATCGCCGCGGCCAACGACAGGCTGACCATGGCCAATAGCGAAGTGGCTTTGCATGCCCGGCAAATTACCAACGCCCGCGCCGTCAGTGATTTTCTGACCGGCAAATACACCAATGAACAGCTGTACGACTGGATGCTCACGCAACTGACCACCGTGCACACCCAGGCCTACCAACTCGCCTTCACGCTGGCCCAGCAGGCCCAGGCGGCATATGGATATGAACTGGGCAGCCAAGGTAGCTTCGTCCAATACGGTTACTGGGATGCCCAGCACAAGGGGCTTATGGCAGGAGAAAGCCTGCTGTTCGACCTGCGTCGCATGCAGGCCCAATACCTGGAAGCGAATACCCGCGAGCTCGAACTGGTCAAGCATGTTTCACTGGCGCTGACTCAACCCATGGCGCTGATCCGGCTATTACAGGCAGGTACCTGCGATATCGCGCTGGATGAATCGCTGTTTGATCGCGACCACCCTGGCCAATACTTCCGTCGGCTGCGCTCGGTAGCGCTCACGGTGCCATGCGTCACCGGCCCCTACACCGGCGTGAACGCCAGCCTGACCCTGACCCGGGCCAAGGTGCGCGTGCAACCGCCGGTATCGCCGTACACACCGGCACTTGCGCGCGATGCGGCGACGGCACCGGCGTTCGCTGCCAGCCTGCCCGCAGCCACCTCCACTATCTGCACCAGCCACGGCCAGAACGACGCCGGCCTGTTCGATGTGAACCTGCGTGACGAACGCTGGCTACCGTGCGAAGGGCAGGGCGTGATCAGCACCTGGACCCTGGAACTCGACCCGCGCGACAACAGCTTCGACCTCTCCACCGTCACCGATGTTGTACTGCACCTGCGCTATTCGGCTCGCTCGGCGGGCGGCGATCCACAGGCGGTGCGCCAGGCCCTCAAGCCGCTAGGGCCGCAGCAGTTCCTGCTCAGTGTGCGCAGTAATTTCGGCGACGCCTGGTATGCATTTTTCAACCCTGCGAACACGGGGGCGACGCAGCAGGTGCTGACATTGCCATTGGAGGCCAATGTTTTCCCGTTCTCCAATCTTGGTGCTGCCGCCATTACCGATATTTCGATCAACCTGATGCTGACCGAGGTACCGCCGGAGGGCACGCAGATCACCGACGCCACGTTTGGCCCCGTCGGTGGGGCTGCCGCTCCTGTATCGATCCGCCAAGTGCCGCCTTTGCCTGGCGGCAGCGCTGTCGCGGCGCTTGGTGGTGTTACCGGGCAGGCCGGGCAACCTGGCGCCTTTACGCTCACCGTACCAGAGGCTGGCATTCCCCCCGTGGTTGCAGTCTCCCGCGATGGCCACACACGGCTGAACGCCTCGATGTTCAACGACATTCTGCTGACAGTCAGCTACCGGGTGGCCTGATGCTCAGTGAAGGGGATATCCAGAGGATTGTTTCGCGCATCGTGGATGGATGCGGCCCGATTGCGGTGGGCACCTTTGGCTCTTATGCGGTCGGTCTGGCCCGTGAGGGCAGCGATCTGGACGTGTTTGTCATTCAGCGGACACGGCTTTCGAAGCCGGCGCGGCGGCGGGCGGTTTATGCGTGTTTATTTGGGGTGATGCACCCGCTGGATGTGCATGTGTTTACGCCTGAGGAATTCGAGGAAGGGGCGGGGGAGCAACTATCGTTCGCGTGGGTGATCGTGCGGCAGGCGCGGTTGTACTACTGGACAGGGGAGCCAGGGAGGGGAGCGGTGGCCCAAATGCACGCTCGATGCAACCAGGCCGGCCCACAGGGTGGTAAGGGATCAAAGCCAGATCCGTAACTCCAGGCGCGGCCCGGCCTTGGGACCTGCCATCGCTATTCGCTTGGCAAACAGCGGTTTTGGTTCCCCCGATATTGACGCCGTTCACACATCTGATGAAACTCAACGGGCCCTACCTGTATCAGCGGCAGAGTTTTTTCTTATGAAAGCAACCGGCGCCCTTTGGGCGGACCGTATGAAGGACCTTCGGGTGCTGGTGGTCGAGGACGATACCCTGGTGAGCCTGTTCGTGGAGGCGTTGTTCGAATCCGTGGGCGTGGGCCATGGCGTGCAGGTGGCGCAGTCGCTGGATACCGGTCAATGGCTGGCCGAAAGCGGCGAGTTCGACGTGGCGCTGCTGGATGTGTACCTCGGCGGTGAACCGAGCTTCGTGGTGGCGCACACGCTGCAGCAACGCGGCATACCCTTCGCCTTCGCTTCGGGCTTCGCCAGTGGTGAGGTGCAGGCGCGCTTCCCCGGTGTGCCTTTGCTCGCCAAGCCGTTCAAGGCCGCGGAGCTGGAAGCGGTGTTGCGGGCTTTACTCGCTTAGCGGAGCCCTGCGGCAAGCAACTGTCTTGAATGGTTTGCTTAAGCCCTTATTCGCGAGCTTTGCCTTGCGGCTCCGCCCAGCTCCCACAGGGTTCGCACTGATGCCCTAAGGCGTTCCGGTTCACTTTGTGGGAAGCGGGCGAAGCTCGCGAATAGTTTTCTAACCTCATTCGCGAGCTCCGCCTGCGGGAATGGCCACCCCCCCCAGCCCCCACAACGTCACAACTGCCACTTGTACCCCACGCCGTACAGCGACTGGATCGGATCGTCCACAGCGCTGGCCTGGGCCAGTTTGCGGCGCAGGTTGCGTACGTGGCTGTCCACCGTGCGGTCGGTGACGATACGGCGGTCGGGGTAGAGGCGGTCTAGCAGTTGATCGCGGGAAAATACTCGGCCAGGGGCGCTGGCCAGGGTGTCCAGCAGGCGCAGCTCCACACGGGTGAGGTCAAGCAGCACGCCGTCGAACGTTGCGGTGTGGGCGCTATGGTCGATCACCAGCCTGGCCACGGCGTCGTTGTTCGACTGGGCAGGGGCCCGGCGCAATACCGCCTTGACCCGGGCCACCACCTCGCGCGGGCTGAAGGGTTTGCAGATGTAATCGTCCGCGCCCAGGTCCAGGCCCTGCAGGCGATCGCTTTCCTCCATGCGGGCGGTGAGCATGATGATGGGCACAGCGCTGAAGGAACGTACCTCACGGCACACTTCAAGCCCATCGCGCCCGGGTAACATCAAGTCCAGCAGCACCAGGCACGGCTGGTACACCTGTACCGCCGCTACCACCTCCAGCCCGTTGGCAACGCATTGCACCGGGTAGCCTGCGGCCTGCAGGTAGTCGCGCAACAGCGCAGCCAGCTTGGGTTCGTCTTCAACAACCAGCACAGGGTGATCCATCGCTCAGCCCTCCAGTGGCAGGCGCAGAGTGAGCCAAAGCCCGCCGCGGGGTGAATGGGCGGCGGTGAGGCTACCGCCGTGGGCCTGGGCGATGCTGCTGCAGATCGCCAAGCCAAGGCCGGCACCACCGCTGGCCCGGCTGCGTGAACCCTCGGCGCGGTAGAACCGCTCGAACAGTCGCTCCAGCTGAGCCGCATCCACACCGGGCGCAGAGTCGAGGAAATCCACCCGCACGGTGTTCTGCTCCCTGCGCGCGCTCAGCCGCAATTCGCCACCGCGGTCGGTGTAGCGCAAGGTGTTTTCCAGCAGGTTATGGAACAGCTGGCGCAGGCGACGATCATCCGCCTGCACGGGCAAGGGGTCGCTGTGGATTGCCAGCTCCATGGTCAGGCCATGTTCAGCGTAACGCTCCTGGAAGCTGGTGACGCAATCGGCGAGCAGCTCGGCCAGGTCACAAGGCAGCTTGCGGTAGGCCAGGGCGCCAACGTCCGCCAGGGACAGTTCGTAGAGGTCGTCCACCAGTTTGCTCAGCATGCGCACTTCGCCCTGCAGGCTTTTTACCGAATTGTGGTCCAGGGTACGCACGCCGTCTTCGATGGCTTCCAGCTCGCCCCGCAGGATGGACAGCGGCGTGCGAAGTTCGTGGGACACATCGGCCATGAATTCGCGGCGTACCTGCTCGTTGCGTTCCAAGGTGTGCGCCAGGTGATTGAAGTCCCGCGCCAGCTGCCCCACTTCGTCCTGGGCCGCGACCGCCACCCGGCTGTTGTAATCGCCAGCAGCGAGGCGGTGGGTGGCGGCGGCCACGCGCTTGATCGGCGCCAGCAGCACGCGGGAAATCCATAGCGCAATCAGCATCGCCAGCAGAAGGGACACGGCGCCCATGGCCAGGCTGGTGCGCAGCTGGTACTGCTGGAAACGTTCACCCCCAGCTTCGCTCACGCTCTGGAAAGGCGATACGGCCAGCCAGCCAACGGTGCGCCCGCCCACCTCCACCGGTTGCAGCAAGGCGTCGGCGGCAATGGCCTGGTAGCCCGCCACGCGCTGGTGCCGTTCATCGAGCAAGGCGATACGGAATACTGTGCCAGTGAGGTCTGATGCAGGCGGCAGCCGTAGTTCGTGCTCTTCGTAGCTTTGCGGTGGCTCCGGGCGCAGCAGATCGAACCACCGCTGTGGATGGTTGTGCAAAAACTCCCAACTGCCTTCGCGTTGGTAAGCGTCGGTCATGCGCGGCACCAGCGAGCTCACCCGCTGCATCGCCAGCTCATTGAGGTAGCCAAGAAAGCCACGGCCGAAGCTCCAGTTGCTGGCCATGCCCATGCTGATGATCACCAGCAGCACGCTGGCGAACACGGCAAGGAAGAGTTTGCTGGAAATGCTGAGTTTCATGGCAGATACATACGGTGAATGGCCCGGCTATTTAGGCCCCTGCCAGCGGGCTAATCAACCCATGCCGACAAACTCCATTTTCCCTGCACATTTGCACGCCATCATCTGCCCGTATTCGATCAGCAGTGAGCAACAGATGGCCCAGCATTCCAGGCGCACCCTTCGCACCCTCTTCGCCGTAGCGGCCGTGTTGGCCGTGGCGTTCGCCGCCCTTGGCGTGTGGCATTCGTTCACGCAGGGGCATGGCGGTGGCGGTGCGCCCGGTGCAGGGGCCAAGCCACTCATGGGTGCGCCGGGCGCGGCGATGGGGGGCGGCGTGACCGTGGCGGTCGGCCAGGCCCGCCAGCAGGACGTGCCCGTATACCAGCAGGCGCTGGGTACGGTGATCGCCAACGCCTCGGTTACGGTCACCAGCCGTGTGGATGGGCAACTGCAGGCGGTGTATTTCAGCGAAGGCCAGAAGGTGAAAAAAGGCCAGTTGCTGGCGCAGATCGACCCCCGCGCCTACCAGGCCACGCTGGACCAGTACCAGGGCGAACTCGCCGAAAACCGGGCCCTGCTCAAGAGCGCGCAGCTTACTTTGGCCCGCTATCAGCGGCTGTTCGATAAGGATTCGCTCGCCCGCCAGGACCTGGACACCCAAACGGCTACCGTCGGCCAGTACCGGGGCACCGTGCAGGCTGATCAGGCGCAGATCGCCGCCGCCCGGCTGAACCTGGAATACGCCCGCATCGTTTCGCCCATCGATGGCTACGTGGGCCTGCGCCTGGTGGACCCCGGCAACATGGTGCATGCCAGTGATACCACCGGCATCGTGACCGTGACCCAGACCGACCCCATCGCAGTGACGTTCAGCCTGCCCCAGGCGCAACTGGCAACGCTGCTGCCCAAACTGCGCAAGGGCGAAAAGCTCCCAGTTCAGGCACTGGACGCGCAACAGAACTCCGAAATTGCCAGCGGCGAGTTGAAGTTCATCAGCAACGAGATCGACACGGCCACGGGCAGCATCAAGCTCAAGGCGCAGTTTGCCAACCCCAACGATGCGCTGTTCCCCAACCAGTTCGTAAACGTGAAGGTGCAAACCGACGTGCTGGCCAAGGCGGTCACGGTGCCGTCGGCAGCGGTGCAGTTGGGCGCCAGCGGCAACTTCATCTATGTGGTGAAGGCCGACGGCAGCATCGAGCGGCGCAGCGTGACCACCGGCCCGGTGGTGGATGACCGCACCGCGATCCTCACTGGCATGCAGGCCGATGAGCGCGTGGTTACCCGCGGCATCGACCACCTGCGCGATGGCATCAAGGTGACAGTAGAGCAACCCACCGAGGTCGCCAGCGGCGGGGCGGCGCAATGAACCCGTCCCGCCTGTTTATCCAGCGCCCGGTCGCCACGGTGCTGCTGATGATGGCAGTACTGTTCGCCGGCCTGTTCGCCTATCGGCTGCTGTCCACCTCGGCGTTGCCGGAAGTGGAATACCCCACCATCGAAGTGACCGCGCTGTACCCCGGCGCCAGCGCGACGGTGCTGGCCACTTCCGTCACCGCGCCGCTGGAGCGCCAGCTGGGGCAGATGGCCGGGCTGTCGCAGATGTATTCGACCAGCTCCGCCGGGGCCTCGGTGATCACCCTCAAGTTCGCGCTTACGCTATCGTTGGATGAAGCCGAACAGGAAGTGCAGGCCGCGATCAACGCCGCCGACAGCCTGCTGCCCTCGGACCTGCCCAACCCCCCGACCTATAAAAAGGTGAACCCTGCCGACACGGCAGTGATCACCCTGGCCGCCACCTCCGACAGCCTGCCGCTGACCCAGGTGCAGGACCTGATCAACACTCGCGTGGCATTGAAGCTCTCGCAGATCAACGGCGTAGGGCTGGTGAGCCTGGCCGGGGGCAACCAGCCCGCAGTGCGGATCAACGCCGACCCCGCTGCGCTGGCCGCCCACGGCCTGACGCTCGAGGACGTGTACGACACCATCAACAACGCCAATGTGAACGGCTCCAAAGGCGGCTTCGATGGCCCGGACCATTCAATCACCATCGACGCCAACGACCAGCTGCGTGACGCCGGGCAGTACGGCGCGCTGGTACTCAAGTACGAGAACGGCGCGGCGCTGTACCTGCGCGACGTCGCCACCACCGAGGACGGCAGCGAAAATGCCTACCTCTCGGCGACCGCCAATGGCCAGCCGGCCATCGTGATCAACGTGCAGCGCCAGCCCGGCGCCAACGTGATCCAGGTGGTGGATGCGATCGAGGCGCAGCTGCCGGCCCTGCGCCAGGCCTTGCCTGAAAGCGTGAAACTCGAGGTGCTGGCCGACCGCACCCAAACCATCCGCGCGTCCATTCATGACGTGCAGTTCGAGCTGGCGCTGTCCATCGCCCTGGTGGTGATGGTGACCTTCGTGTTCCTGGGCAACCTTACCGCCACGCTTATTCCCAGCGCGGCGGTGCCGTTGTCGCTGGTGGGCACCTTCGGCGTGATGTACCTGGCCGGGTTCAGCCTCAATAACCTCAGCCTGATGGCGCTGACCATCGCCACCGGCTTTGTGATCGACGACGCCATCGTGGTGGTGGAGAACATCTCACGGCATCTGGAGGAAGGCGACAGCCCCATGGAGGCCGCGCTAAAGGGTTCGGGCGAGATCGGCTTTACCATCATCTCGCTCACCTTTTCGCTGGTGGCTGTGCTCATCCCGCTGCTGTTCATGGGCGATGTGGTCGGGCGGCTGTTCCGCGAGTTCGCCATCACCCTGGCAGTGTCCATTCTGGTGTCCATGGTGATCTCCCTTACCCTCACGCCGATGCTGTGCGCCTACCTGCTCAAGCATGTGGCGCCCCAGGAGCAAAACCGCTTCGCCCGCTGGAGTGAACACCAGTTCACCCGCCTTACTGCCGCCTATGACCGTGGCCTGGGCTGGGTGCTGGCGCACCAGCGGATCACGTTGCTGGTAGCGCTCGGCACGTTCGTGCTCACGGCGATGCTGTACCTGGTGGTACCCAAAGGGTTCTTCCCGGCGCAGGACACCGGGCTGATCCAAGGCTTCAGCCGTGCCTCGCAGGACGTGTCATTCAATGAAATGGCGCGCCGCCAGGCTGCGTTGGTGCAGGTGGTGTTGCAAGACGCGGCCGTGGCCTCCGTTTCGTCCACGCTGGGGGTGGACGGCACCAATGCCACCCTGAACAACGGGCGCTTGCAGATCCAGCTCAAGCCGTTCGATGCGCGTGACGACCGCGCGAGCGTTGTAATCGAGCGGCTGAACGCGGCGAGCAAGGCCGTGGCCGGCATCAGCCTGAACATGGTCGCCGCCCAGGACCTGAGCGTGGATGACCAGCTCACCCCCAGCCAGTACCAGTTCACCCTGGATGACGCCGACAGCAGCCGCCTCGCCGCGTTGTTGCCCACGTTGATGGCCAGCTTGCAGCAGCGGCCGGAACTGCGCGACGTGATCGACAACCTGCAGGACCAGGGCCTTACCGCCTACGTGGACCTGGACCGCCAGGCCGCCGCGCGTTACGGCATTACCGCTGCGGACGTGGACACGGCGCTGTACAACGCGTTTGGCCAGCGGCTGATTTCCACCATTTTCACCCAGGCCAATCAGTACCGCGTGGTGTTGCAAGTGCCGGGCAAGTTCCAGCAGTCGATGGCGGCGTTCGAGCAGATTTACCTGGCGCCGGCGAGTAACACCAGCACCAGCACCAGCTCGACCGTTACGTCCGCGACTACTACAAGCTCCAGTTCCAGCACCACGAGTACCACCACTGCCACGGGCCTGGTACGCCTGAGCACCATCGCCCGGATCAGCCAGCGCACCGGCGCACTCTCCCTGAACCGGCTGGGGCAGTTCCCGGCGGTGACCGTGTCGTTCAACATTGCCGACGGCTATGCCCTGGAAGATGCGCAAAAGGCCGTGGACGCGGCCATGCAACAAGTGGACGCCCCCAGCTCGGTAACCCTGCGCTACCAGGGCGCGGCGGCCTCGTTCCAGCAGGCGTCGGCCAACACCCTGTGGCTGATCCTGGCCGCGTTGCTCACCATGTACATCGTGCTGGGCGTGCTGTACGAAAGCTACATTCACCCGCTGACCATCCTGTCCACGCTGCCCTCGGCGGCGATCGGTGCGTTGCTGGCGCTGTTGCTCAGCGGCAGTGATTTCTCGCTGATTGCTCTGATCGGCGTGATCCTGCTGATCGGCATCGTGAAAAAGAACGCCATCATGATGGTGGACTTCGCCTTGCAGGGCAGGGCAGACGGGCTTTCAGCGCAGGACGCGATCCACCGTGCCTGCCTGCTGCGCTTGCGGCCGATCCTGATGACCACTATGGCGGCGCTGTTGGGCGCGGTACCGCTGATGCTCGCCACCGGTGCCGGCGCGGAGTTGCGCCGGCCGCTGGGCCTGGTGATCGTGGGCGGGCTGTTGTTGAGCCAGTTGCTCACGTTGTTCACCACGCCGGTGATCTATCTGGCCTTCGACCGCCTGGCTGAGCGCCTGCAACGTCGCCTGAGCGCGCGGAGCCCGGCATGAACCTGAGCCGTGTGTTCATCGCCCGGCCTGTGGCCACAGTGCTGCTGACCCTGGCGTTGCTGCTGCTCGGCGCGCTGGGTTACAGCCTGCTGCCGGTGGCGCCGCTGCCCCAGGTGGATTTCCCCACGGTGATGGTGGAAGCGAGCCTTGCCGGCGCCAGCCCCGAAACCATGGCTGCCACCGTTGCCACGCCACTGGAGCGCACCCTCGGGCAAATCGCCGGGGTAACGGAAATGACGTCCACCAGCAGCCAGGGGTCCACCAACATCATTCTGCAGTTCGATCTTGACCGGGACATCAACGGCGCCGCCCGCGACGTGCAGGCTGCGATAAACGCCGCGCGCAGCCTGTTGCCCAGCGCGATGAAATCCCTGCCCACCTACCACAAGGCCAACCCCTCCGATGGCCCGGTGGTCATGCTGGCGCTGACCTCCGCCAGCCGCGACGCCGGCCAGCTGTACGACCTTGCCTCCAGCCTGTTGCAACAGAAAATCGCCCAGGTGCAGGGCGTGGGCCAGGTATCAGTGCGCGGTGGCTCGCTGCCCGCGGTGCGGGTAGACGTGCAGCCGCAGCAGCTCAGCCACGCCGGCATCAGCTTGAGCAGCGTGAGCACCGCCATCGGCAACGCTACCCGCAACAAGCCGCTGGGCGCCTTGCAGATGAGCGACCAAAGCTGGGCCATTGAAAGCAACCAGCAACTGGAGACCGCCGCCGACTACCGTGACCTGATCGTGGGCTACAACGACGGCGCGGCCGTGCACCTCAAGGACGTGGCCAATGTGTACGACGCCGTGGAGGATGTTTACGTGAGCGGCTACTACAACGGCCAGCCTTCGGTAACGCTTGGAGTTACCCGTTCGGCCGGCGCCAACATGCTGGAAACCATCGACGCGGTGAGCGCGCTGATGCCGCAACTGCAAGCGATGCTCCCCGGCGACGTGCAGTTAGTGAAGGTGATCGACCGTTCGCCCACCATTCGTGCCTCCCTGCGCGACACCGAAAAAACCCTGCTACTGGCCGTGCTGCTGGTGGTGGCCGTGGTGTTCGTTTTTCTGCGTAACCTGCGCGCCACGCTGATCCCGGCCGTGGCGCTGCCGGTGTCGCTGGTAGGTACCTGCGCGGCCATGTATGTGCTGGGTTACAGCCTGGACAACCTGTCGCTGATGGCCTTGATCATCGCTACAGGCTTTGTGGTGGATGACGCCATCGTGGTGCTGGAAAACATCGCCACCTGGCAGGAGCGGGGCATGCGCCCGCTGCGCGCGGCCTTGCAAGGCACCAAGGAAGTAGGCTTTACCGTGCTGTCGATGACGATGTCGCTGGTAGCCGTGTTCATTCCGCTGCTACTGATGGGCGGCATCGTCGGCCGGCTGTTTCGTGAGTTCGCGGTCACGCTCAGCATCGCGCTGGGCATTTCCATGGTGGTGTCGTTGAGCATCACGCCGGTACTGTGTGTGGCCCTGCTGCGCCCGGCGGACCCGCGCCGGCCGGTACCCCGCCTGTACCGCTGGATCGAAGGCGTGCTGGACGACCTTCAGGCGCTGTATCTGGAGGCCCTCGCCTGGGTAATGCGCCATCGGCTGCTTGCTGTGTTCAGCCTGCTGCTGACCTTGGCGCTGAACGTTTACCTCTACACCGTGGTGCCCAAGGGCTTTTTCCCCAGTCAGGACACCGGCGTTCTGATGGGGGCGATCCGGGCAGACCAGAACATCTCCTACCAGGCGCTCAAGCCGTACATTCTGGAAATCTCCCAAGCCATGGCCAAGGACCCGGACGTGGCGGCGGTGATGGCGTCCACGGGCAGCGGCGGCTTCGGCTCGCGCAACACTGCCCAGCTGTTCATTCGCCTGAAAGACTTCGACCAGCGCCACGCCACGGCCCAGCAGATTGCCAACCGCCTGAGCGCCACCTACAGCAAGCACGCCGGCATCCAGATCTTCGCCATGCCCCTTGAAGACCTGCACATCGGCGGGCGCAGCGCCAACGCGACCTACCAGTTCAGCCTGCAAGCCGACGACCTCGCCGTGTTGCGCGAGTGGACCCCCAAAGTGGAGCAAGCCCTGCGCCAGCTGCCACAGCTCACCTCGGTGGACTCGGACGCCCAGACCGGTGGCCAGGAAGTGATGCTGACCATCGACCGTGCCGCCGCCACGCGCCTGGGCGTGAACGTGGACGACGTGGATACCTTCCTGGGCAATGCGTTCAGCCAGGCCAACGTGGCAACTGTGTACCGAACGCTCAACCAGTACTACGTGATCATGGACGTGGCTGCCCGCTACAACCAGGACCCGGAGGTGCTTCGCCAGCTGTACCTGGTCACTGACAGCGGGGCCCAGGTGCCGCTCTCGGCCATCGCCCACTTCAGCAGCGCCGAGGCGCCCCTGTCTGTGGCCCACGCCGGGCAGTCGGCCACCAGCACGGTGGCGTTCAACCTGGCGGACGGCGTTACCCTGGAAGCCGCCCAGGCCGCGGTGAAGGTCGCGCTGCAAGGCATCAACTTACCCGCCACGGTGCACGGCAGCTATTCCGGGACCGCTGCCGCCAGTGCCTCGCTCGCCAGCAGCATGCCGTGGCTGATCCTTGCCGCGCTGGTGGCGGTGTACATCGTGCTGGGCGTGCTGTACGAGAGTTACATCCACCCGCTCACCATCCTCTCCACCCTGCCGTCAGCGGGGCTGGGCGCCTTGCTGTTGTTGCAGATCACCGGCACCCAGCTCACGGTGATCGCGCTGATCGGCATCCTGCTGCTGATCGGTATCGTGAAAAAGAACGCGATCATGCTGATCGACTTCGCGCTGATCGCCGAAAGGCAACAGCGGATGAGCCCGGAGCAAGCGATTCTCGAAGCCTGCCGGCAGCGCTTGCGGCCCATCCTGATGACGTCGCTGGCGGCGTTCTTCGGCGCCTTGCCCATGGCCCTGGCCAGCGGCGGTGATGCGGACCTGCGTCGCCCGCTGGGGTTGGCGATCTGCGGTGGGCTTGCGCTCAGCCAGCTATTGACTTTGTTCACCACGCCCGTGCTGTACCTCTATTTCGACCACCTGAGCCGCGCCACGCGCCGCCTGTGGAATACCCGTGTTCGCCGTCTTGCCCCCGAGAGTTCGCTATGAAGTTGCCTGCCGCTTTGCGTTTCGTCCCCTCCCTGTTATTGCTGGCCGTGCTCGGCGGCTGCATGGTGGGCCCTGACTACCAACGCCCGGCGACCGTGGCGCCAGTGGTGTTCAAGGAGGCCGCGGGCTGGACGGCCGCCGCACCGAAGGACGACCAGGCCAAAGGCCGCTGGTGGACGATCTACGGCGATGCCACGCTCGATGCGCTGATGGACCAGGTAGCGCTGAGCAACCAGACCGTGGCCCAGTACGAAGCCCAATACCGCCAGGCGCTGGCATTGACCCGCGCGTCGAAGGCGGACCTGTTGCCATCGGTAAGCGCCACCCTGGACAGCGCCCGCAGCGAAACGGCCACCAGTTCCTCCAGCGCCTATTCCACCAGCCAGGGCGGCGCCAGCAACACCCACTCCGCCACCTTGAGCGCTAGCTGGGAACTGGACCTGTGGGGTAAGTTGCGCCGCACGGTGGAGGAGGATCGCGCCAGCGCCCAGGCTAGCGCCGCCGACCTTGCCGCTGCCACCTTGAGCGCACAATCGGAGCTAGCCCAGGACTACTTCAAGCTGCGCCTGCTGGATCAGCAACTGGACCTCTACCGGGATACCGTGAACGCATATGAGCGTTACCTGAAGGTGATCAGCAACAAGTACGAAGAGCAGATTTCCTCCCGCGCCGACCTGGCCCAGGCCCAGACCCAGCTGGAAAGCGCCCGCGCCACGCTGCTCGATTACCAGTGGCAGCGGGCCCAATACGAGCACGCCATTGCCTTGCTCATTGGCAAGGCGCCGGCCGAGTTCAGCCTGGCAGCCTTACCCTCCAGCGGGCCCGATGCCTGGGCGTGGAAGGTACCGGCCGTGCCTGTAGGGGTGCCCAGCCAGCTGCTGGAACGCCGCCCCGACATCGCCGCCGCCGAGCGCAACGTGGCGGCTGCCAACGCAGCCATCGGCGTGGCCACCGCAGCGTATTACCCGGACCTCACCCTCAGCGCCAGTGGCGGGTATCAAGCCTCCAGCCTGGCGACTCTGATCAACGCACCTACGCGGTTCTGGTCCATCGGGCCGTCCTTGACCGGCACTGTGCTGGACTTCGGCGCCACCCGCGCCAGTGTCGACCAGGCCCGCGCCGCCTACGACGCTCAGGTTGCCAGCTACCGACAAACCGTGCTCACCGGCATCGGCGAAGTGGAGGATTACCTCGTACAGCTACGCACTCAGGCCCCCGAACTCGCCGCCCGCACCCGCGCTGCCCAAGCCGCCGCCGAATCCGCCCGGGTGACCGCCGACCAGTACGAAGCCGGCAAAATCGACTACCTAGACGTCGCCACCACCCAAGCCACGCTGCTTAGCGAACAGCAAAGCCTGCTCAGCCTGGTGAGCACGCAACTGGTGACCAGTGTGCAGCTGGTGGCGGCGTTGGGTGGGGGGTGGTAGCGTTTGCTGCCCGGCCCATGCCCGTTGCTACGCTCCGGGTTGGCGTGGAGCAGCTTCGGCCTGCGTGCTCATCTCCTTGATGCGGCCTTCCAAACCGCCACTCTCTTGATAACTTGCATACAGCGTCATGAAGCCGAACAGCGCCAAGGCGACGGCAACCGAAGCTACTCCGCTTAGCGCATGGTTGCCGATTGACCGCCAGAAGCGGGCTTCAGGCTATCGATCCTTTCCACAACCACGCTGGTGGTGATCGCTTCCTTCATCTCTGCGCCGAGCTGATCCAGGGACTCTTCGATAAAATTCTTCGCAAATTGCTCCGCCTGGTCGCGGTACATGCCCAACTGGAGCGGCGTGCAGGCAATCTGTTTGAAGGTAAGTGTGCTTTGCTCAGGATGAAGACGGATCCATTCGATCTTGTGTCGCTTGTATAGGGAGTAAGCGATCAGCCCAAGAAAGTCGTCGTCGCTGGCTACCAGCTTGCTGAAGACGTCGAAGCCCGCGCAGTGCAGGGTATCGTCAGGGCAGGGAGACGGGGAAGCATTACTCGCTGAGTCTTGGCTGGCTTCGCGCAAAAGCGCCGCGTCCCCAGTCACTGCGACAGGCGTTCATAAGCCCGCTTCAACATCCCATTGATCATCTCCTTGGACAACCGGGCTGAGCGTGTAGGTGCGCTCGTTCTGCCGGAAGAGAGTCGTTTGTTGCTTTCTCTGACGAGAGCTATGGATACATTGATCATTTAGCCTCCTGGTATTGAAAATTCGCTCCCGCCGAGGCGCCTTGAGCGTGGAAATCAGCGGCCATTTTCCGGGTAGGGAACGCCAGGGTCAAGCCACCTTGGGCGGCCGTGCTGCTACAACCGTGGCCCGAGCCTGTAGCAGCATGCCTTGGCCGCGACCGGCCCGGAAGGGCCGAAAGTTTCAGGTTATGCCGAGAGGCAGATCCAGGAGCGCTGGAAGCGCTTTGCTTCGCCTACCCACCCCCCATCCGCTTCCACAGGTCCATCAGCGTCATCCCGAACAGGATCAGGAAGAAAAACACCGTCCCCAGCGCGAACACCTGTACCAGTGGGCTGCTGCGTTGCAGTTCGATGAAACAGCCGAGCACCAAGACGGCTTCGAGGGTGGCGCAGGCGAACATCCAGACCGGGCGCAGAGGCAGGGGGGAGATGGCGATGGCGATGGTAATGCCCAGCAGCGCCATGCCGGCGGCGTAGGCGAGGAGCAAGCGAGGCAGGGTCATGCAGGCCTCCCTATCAGGTAAAGGGTGGGGTACACGAAGATCCAGATGATGTCGACCACGTGCCAGTACAGGGCGAAGGTTTCCAGCACCAGGTAGCGTTCGGGCATGCGCAGCCGGCCGACCTGTAGCCGCCAGTAGATGCCCAGGGCGAAGAGGATTGCCACCGTCACGTGCAGGGCATGCACGCCGGTGATCACCAGGTACAGCCCTACGAACATCTTCGCCGCCGGCGCCTGCAAGGGATTGTCGGCCTGGCCCGGCAGCAGTTTTTCTTCGAATTCGCTGTGGTACTCGAAGCCCTTCAATACCAGAAACGCCGCAGCCAGCGCGCTGGCCAACAGCAGCCAGTTCTGCACGCTGCGGCGATTGGCGGCGCGGGCGGCGTACAAAGCGAGGGTAACGGTCAGGCTGCTGGTGAGCAGCAACGCGCTGTTCACCCCGGCGAGCAGGTAGTGGAAGTGCTCTACCGCCTCGGCAATGGCGGCCGGGTGCGCGAGGCGGAAGTAGGTGGCGGCGAACAGCAACACGCCGAACATCATGGTTTCAGTGGCCAGGAACAACCACATGCCCTGATGCACCGCCTCGCGGCGTTGTTCTTCGCTGACGAACTGCTCGGTAACGGCCCGTTCAATCCCGGCCATGGGTGGCCTCCGGCGGGTAATCGTAGGCTTCGAAGTCCACGGTGGGGATGTGCTCGAAATTATGCTCCGGCGGCGGTGACGCTACCTTCCATTCCAGCCCGGCGGCGCCCCATGGGTTGGCCGGGGCAATGGGCCCCCGGTACCACGACCACAGCAGGTAACAGAAGGGCAACATGTAGGCCACTGCCAGCACCCCAGCACCTGCGGTGGAGAGCACGTTGAGCACCTGGTATTCGGGCAGGTAATGGTGATACCGGCGCGGCATGCCGTCGTAGCCCAATATGAACTGCGGCAGGAAGGTGAGGTTGAACCCCAGGAAAATCAGGATCGCCGCCAGCTTGCCCAGGGTTTCGGGGTACATGCGCCCAGTGATCTTCGGCCACCAGAAGTGCAGCCCGCCAAAGAACGCCGACACCGCCGCGCCCACCATGATGTAGTGGAAGTGCGCCACCACAAAGTAAGTGTCATGCACGTGCAAGTCCGCCGCCAGCAGCGCTACGAACAGCCCGGCACAGCCCCCCAGCAGGAACAGCGCGATAAAGGTGCAGCCATAGAGAAAGTGCGCGGTGATCGCCAGCCGGCTTTTGTAGAGGGTCGCCGTCCAGTTGTACACCTTGATGGCCGAGGGGATGGCGATGAGAAAGCTCAGCAACGAGAACAGCAGGCTGGCGTACATCGACTGCCCGGCCACGAACATGTGATGGCCCCACACCATGAACCCCAGAATGGCGATGGCGATGCTGGAAAACGCGATAAAGCCGTAGCCGAACACCCGTTTGTGCGCCGCCGCGGTGATCAGTTCGTTCACCACGCCCATGCCAGGCAGCAGCATGATGTACACCGCCGGGTGGCTGTAGAACCAGAACAGGTGCTGGAACAGCAAGGGGTCGCCGCCCAGGGCGGGGTCGAAGATGCCGATCTTGAACAGGTGCTCGGCGGCGATCAGCACCAGGGTAATGGCCAGCACCGGCGTCGCTAGAATCAGGATCACCGAGGTGGCATACAACGCCCAGATGAACAGCGGCAGGCGGAACCAGGTCATGCCCGGCGCGCGCATGGTGTGCACCGTCACCACGATGTTGATGCCGGTGAAGATCGAGGAAAAGCCCGTCACGAACACGCCAACGATCACCGCTACCACATGGCCGTTGCTGAACATCGTGGACAGCGGCGTGTAGAAGGTCCAGCCGGTATCGACGCCACCCGCCAGCAGGGCGAACAGGGTGAACAACCCACCGCCCATGAGCAGGTACCAGCTGGCCAGGTTCATCCGCGGCAGCGCCATGTCCTTGGCCCCGATCATCAGCGGCACCAGAAAATTGCCCAGCACCGACGGAATCGACGGGATGAGAAAGAACCACACCATGATCACCCCGTGCAGGGTGAAGGCGCGGTTGTAGCCGTCGGAGGACAGCACATCCCCCTCTGGCGTAAGCAGCTCTACCCGGATCACCCCCGCAGCCAGCCCGCCAATGAAGAAGAAGAACGTCACGGCCAGCATGTACAGCACGCCGATGCGCTTGTGGTCCGTGGTCAATAGCCAGGAGCGCAGGCTGTGGCCGGCCTCGAGATAGCTGGGCACCGGGGTGTGGGCGTTCATCGAGGCGGCTCCGTGTTACCAAGGGATTGAATGTAGGCGACCAGGCGCACTACGGCGTCCTCGTCCAGTACGTTGCTGTAGGTGGGCATGATCGGCGCATAGCCGGCGGCTACCTGCTTTTGCGGCAGCAGGATCGAGTCCCTCAGGTAACTGGCGTCGGCGGTGACCACACTGCCGTCGGCCAGCGGCACCGGCCGGCCATACAAGCCTTCGAGCTTGGGCGCATGCACTGCCGCCGACGGCCCGTGGCATCCGCTGCAGCCCATTTGCTGGTACAGCGCCTCGCCTTGTTCGGCCAGGCTGCCGGGCGCATCGGCCACCCCTAGCCAACGGGTGTAATCGGCCGGCGTTTGCACCACCAGCTTGGCCAGCATGGCGGAGTGGTCGGTGCCGCAGAATTCCGCGCAGTACACCTGATAGGTGCCCGGCTGGTCGGCCTGGAACCACATCTGCGTGTAACGGCCCGGGAGCACGTCCTGCTTAACCCGCATCACCGGGATGTAGAAGCTGTGAATTACGTCCTCGGAAATCATGTTCAGCTTGATCGGCCGCCCCGCCGGCACGTGCAGCGCGTTCAGCTCGCGCTGGCCGCTGGCGTGCTGGAATTTCCACATCCATTGCTTGCCGGTGAGCTGTATTTCCAGCGCATCCACCGGCGGTGTGCGCGCTTCGAAGAACAGCCGCGCCGACAGGCCGAAGAGGATCATGGCCGCAATGAACGGGATCACGATCCAGGCGATCTCCAGCTTGTGGTTGCCGATGGCGGTGCTGTCGCGCACGGCCTCGCGCCCTTCGCGGTAGCGCCAGGTGAACACAACGAGGCACACCACCACCGGCACCACGAACAACAGCATCACGCCGGTGAACGTCATCACCATCCAATCCACCCGGCTGGCGTAGGCGGAGCCGGCCATCGGCCACATGTGTGCGAAGAATCCGTTCACCCGGTCGCCCTCCTGCGTTCACGCATTACCGCGATGGCAATGCCCCCGCCCAGTAGCAGCGAGGTGAGCACACCGCCAACCTGAAGCGCCTTGATCACAAGGTTGTCGTAGGCGCCAGTGCGGGGGTCGTAGTGGAAGCACAGCAACAGCAGCTGATCGCCCAGGCTGCCTACCTTCCCCTGGCCCGCTTCGGTCAGGGCAAGGCGCAGGTCGCTGGCCTGATAGCCCAGCCCGTACAGCCAGCGGGCGAGGGTGCCGTCTGCGGTGACGGCGGCGATGGCGGAGGTGTGCGCGTATTCGCCGACCTGTGGGTCCAGCCGATAACGGAAGCCCATGGCCTGGGCCAGCCCTGCGCTTGAGGCTTCGGGGCCTACCAGGAAATGCACGGCCGGGTTGTTCGCCAGTTCGGGCCAACGGCGGGCGAGGGCATTGAGCTGGGCGACGGCATCGGCAGGTGTTTCTTCCGGCTTGAAGCTGAATGCCACCAACTCGTAATCCTGCCCGGGCCGGTAATCCAGCGCGGCCAGCAGCATGAACAGGTTTGCCAGTTGCGCCGAGCATACGTTAGGGCAGGTGAAGTACACCGGCACTACCACCATTGGCCGCTTGCCGCTGTATTGGCGCAGGGTAACGGCCGCGCCGTGCTGGTCGGTGAAGGGCGCATCCAGCGGTAGGTGCTTGCCCAGGTGGTCATCGATGCCTGCGGCGGCAAACGGCGACACGAGCTTGCCCTCCACAGCACCGGCCAGCCCCGGCGCAAGCAAAAGGATGCATAGCCACAGCGCTTGGCGAATCATGGCGCACCGCCCGGCTTTTGTGCTGGCCAACCCTGTTGGCCGAGCATTTCCATGGCGCGGGAAATAGGGATATGGGCCACGCCGGGCTGCCCGGGCACCCAGCCGTAGCCTTGCAGTTTTTCCCGGCCGGCAGTAACGACATGCTCGCCCTCGGCCGGGCTGTTCACTTCCAGGTTTGGCTTGGGCGGCGGTGCGCGTTGCTGTTCAACCTGTGTGAGGGGAGGCTGGTTGCGCTGATAGATCACCGGGTAGTAATGCATGATCACGGCGATCACCGTGGCACTGACCAGCAACATGACCAGCAAGCCCGCGGCGGTCCACAGAATGCCGCGCACCGAAATGGCATCAGGCTCTACCCCGGGCTGATCATGCTTCATGACGGCGCCTCCATAAGGTGAGCGAAGCGATTGCCCCGGCCCAGGCCAGCCAGGCCAGCGGCAGCCACACCGAAGGCGCCAGCCCGACCGAGGGCAGGCCCAGCCAGGCGCTTTCCACAAAGCCGCTGAACAGCGTGAGGCCGCTGGCCCAGCGCAGCGCCCGCGGCCGCTTGCCCCACGGTAGGGTAAGCAGCACCAGCGGCAGGATCGCCTGGGTGAGTGCCAGCAGCCCGCCAACCGCGCCCCAACCGTGGGCCGTGCGCTCCAGGTACCAGTGAATTTCCCGCGGGAGGTTGCCGGCCCACACAATCAGGTACTGCATGAACTGCAGGTACACCCAGAAGATGCAAGCACCCACCAGCAGCCCCCGCAGCAGCCGCTGGCTATGCGGGCCGCTGGTGAGCCCAGCCCAGGCGAGGCCCATCAGCACCGCCCGTAGTACGAAGAACAAGCCGAAGATGGTCGACGCCAGTTCGGTATCCAGGCTCATCAGCCAGTCGATGCCCGCTGCGGATAGACTCAGCACCAGCACGATCAGGCCCAGCCCCGCCCGCGCTTCGCCCACGCCGCGACTCACCCAGCTGGCCAGCCACCACCACAGCCCGGCATAAATCAGCACCCGCGCTACAAAGCTCAACGGGTGCAACCAGAAGCCTCGAAAGCCCTCGGCCCCCGCCTGGCTCCAGGGGTACAACAGCCACGCGGCCGGCACCAGCACCAGCAGGCCAAGCAATGCCCAGGGCAAGCTGGCCATACCGATCGCCAGGCTGGGGGTGAGGGTGGTTCGCCACTCGCCCCGAATCAACGGCATCAGCAGGCGCCACAGCAGGCAACCCAGCGCCAGGGTCACGCTGGTGACCGCAGCGCTCAACCCGGCGCCCAGCACCCCGCGGACATCGAAGAAGGCGCCCACCACGAGCACGGCGATCACGCCGAGCAGTGCCAGCAAGGGTGTGCGGTTCATGGCGCTGCCCCCAAGGCCTGGCGATCTTCGGCCGAGAGCTGCCCAGCTGGCGCGTGGCGGCTCAATTGCAACGCGCGGATATACGCGGCGATGGCCCAGCGATCGGCCGGTGCTACCCGTGCGGCGTAGCTGTACATCTGCCCGTAGCCATTGGTGATCACGTTGACGAAGTAACCGTCGGGCATCGCCAGCAGCCGGGGCTCGGTGAAGTCGGGCGGGGCGGGGAAGCCACGCGCTACCACGGTGCCATGGCCGTCGCCGGCCAGCCCGTGGCAGGGCGTGCAGTACACCTGATAGCGGTCCTGGCCCCGTTGCAGCAGTTCGGCGGTCATGGCCGGGCGAGTAGCCAGGGTTTGCTGGCGGGCGCCATCCCCGCGGGCGATGGTGCCGCGTGGTGGTACCTGCTGCACCTGGCCGTTGGGGAAGAAGTCACTGGCAGCCTGGTCCCGGGACTTGCGCTGGCGCTCGAGGTTGTCGCACCCGGCCATGCCTACCAGAACGGCCAATACGATGCCGGTTCGCAGCAGCGCGTTCATTGCCACACCTCCGTGACCGACTCGGCCCGCTCGGCGAGCCAGGCGCGGGTATCGGCCAGGTGGAAGTGGACGTCGTCGGCCAGCAGGCACAGCAGGAAGCGGTCGTCGGAAGCACCGGCGAAGGCGCTGGCATCGAACAGCGGGTGGTGCAACCGCGGCAACCGGCACAGCATGAACAGGCCAAGCACCGTGGCAAGGCAGGCGAACAGCACGGCCAGCAGGAAGGTAATCACCATGAAAGCCGGCAGCGCAATCAATGGCCGGGCACCGATGTTCAGGGGGTAGTCCAGGTTGGCATACACCTGCAGGCCAAAGCCGCACGCCGCGCCCAGGACCCCGCCGACGATGGCGAACGCCTGTACCCGGCGGTCGCTCAGCCCCAGCGGCGCGTCCAGTTCTTCCAGCGGGAAGGGGCTGAAGGCTTCCAGCCGCCGATACCCCGCTGCCCGCGCGCTTTCGCAAGCATCGATCAAAGCCTCGGCACTGTGGAATTCGGCCAGCAGGCCGTAGGGGGTAGGCTCGGTCTTCATGCGCCCTCCCGGCTACGGTGCAGCGCCTGCTTCACTTCGAAGGCCGACACCATGGGCACGAAACGCAGGAACAGGCAGAACGGCACGCCGAACACCCCGAACGTGCCGATGAACAGCGCCACTTCCCAGAAGGTGGGGCTGTAGGCATCACTCCAGGCCGAGGGCATGAAGTCCCGGGTTTGCGGCGTTACCAGCAACATGTAGCGCTCGCACCACATTCCCACCAGCACCGCGAGCGCGATCAGGCTGAGCCAGCCGGCGTGGCGGCGTACCCAGGGCCACCACAGGGCTTGCAGAACCACCACGTTGCAGAAAATCGCCAGCCAGAAGCTCCATGCGGTGGGGCCGACCATGCGTGCCAGGGTCACCACGCGTTCCTGGGCCTCGCCGGAGTAGAACGCCATGAAGATATCCGCCAGGTAGCCGTAGGCGGTGAGCCAGCCGGTGGCCAGGATCAGCCGACCGAGCATGTCCAGGTGGCGTGTAGTAATGAGGTTGTCCAGCAACAGCAAACGGCGCACGCCGCAGGCCAGCAGCGCTACCAGGGCAAAGCCGGAGAACACCGCGCCGGCCACGAAATAGGGTGGGAACACGGTGGAGTGCCAACCCGCTGCCAGCCCCAGATTGAGCAGGAACGAGTAGCCGCTGGAAACCGAGAACACCAGCGGCACCGCCAGCAAGGCAATCACCCGATACGCCTGGTGCCAGTAGCGCCAGTGGGTGGCGGCATTGCGCCAGCCCATGGCCAGAATGCCGTAGACCACCTGCTGGCCGCGGCCCTTGGCGCGGTCGCGGGCGGCGGCGAAATCCGGTATGGCGCCGATGTAGAGGAACAGCACCGACACCAGCAAATAACTGAGCACGGCGAAGAAGTCCCAGGCGGTGGGGCTTTTGAATTGAGGCCACAGGCCAAGGGTGCTGGGGTAGGGCGCGATCCAGTAGAAGTACTGCGGCCGCCCCAGGTGCATGATCGGGTACAGCCCGGCGCAGCACACTGCCATCAGGGTCATCAATTCGGCCAGGCGGTTGAGGGAGTTGCGCCACGGCCGCTCCATCAACAGCAGAAGCGCCGAGATGAACGTGCCTGCATGGCCGATCCCCAGCCACCAGATATAGTTGAGGATGTCGAACGCCCAATTCACCGGCGTGTTGCTGCCCCACACACCCACCCCGCGGGTGAACAGCACAATCACCGCGATCACGAATATGCCCAGCAAGGTGGAGCAGGCGCCGAGCAGCATCCACCAGCGGCGGCGTTGCGTGAACTGCAACGGAATGTCCATCACCTGCGCGGTCACCGCACCCGCAGGCATGTCCAGGGGCAGGAAGTGCGGGGTATCGGCCATCAGCTGTCCTCCGCTGCAGGGGTATCGTTGATTTCCCCGAGGTAGGTGGTCTTGGGCCGGGTATTCAGTTCTTCGAGCAGCCCGTAGTGGCGCACCGAGTTTCTGCCCTGGCTTACGCGGCTGCCGCTGTCGGCCAGGTTGCCAAAGGTAATGGCCTGGGTGGGGCAGGTTTGTTGGCACGCGGTGACCACTTCGCCGTCAGCCACGGCGCGGCCTTCCTTGCGCGCGGTGATCCGCGCCTCACTGATGCGCTGCACGCAGTAGGTGCATTTTTCCATCACCCCACGGGCCCGCACCGTTACGTTGGGGTTGCGCTGGGCCTTGACCGAAGCACTGTCGTCGGCGGTCCAGTCCAGCCAGTTGAAGCGGCGCACTTTGTAAGGGCAGAACGATGAACAGGTACGCGTGCCGATGCAGCGGTTGTAGACCATCTCGTTCAGCCCACCGGTACCATGTACCGTGGCGTTCACCGGGCAACCGGCCTCGCAGGGCGCCTGGTCACAGTGCATGCACGGCACTGGCAAAAAGTGCGAAGCGGGTGCTTCGGGCGCGCCTTCGTAGTAATGGTCCACCCGCAGCCAGTGCATCTGCCGGCCCTTGAGCACTTCGTCCACCCCTACCACGGGAATGTTGTTCTCCGCCTGGCACGCGACCACGCAGGCATTGCAGCCAATGCACTGGTCGAGGTCGATCAGCATGCCCCAGCGGGTGTCGCTGGCGGGGATCGGCGGGTACAGCGACGGTTGCGGCTCAGGCGTGGCCGGCGGGTGGGCCAGTTCGTCACGGGTGAACTGGCGGATCAAGTCAGTGGGGCCCATGTCGTGCTGCAACTGGGTGCTGGCCAGGCGCTGGTGCTCACCTACCGCTGTCAACTCGGCACTGTCGCGCTGGAATGGCGACAAGGCCGTTTGTAGCGGGGTGATGGAAAAGCCCACGCCGTCGGCAACCTTGCCTGCGCGGTGGCGGCCGTGGCCGGCATACAACACCAGCGTATGTTCGTGCTGGCCGGGCATGATCCACACCGGGCCGGTGACGGACTTGCCCGCTATGGCTACCGTCACGTGGTCGCCATTGGCCAGGCCCCGTTCGCTGGCGAGCGCGGGCGCCATGGCGACCACGTTGGCCCAGGTAAGTTGGCTGATCGGCTTGGGCAATTCCTGCAGCCAGCCCAGGTTGGCAAAGCGACCATCCCATACGGTCGGGTCGGGGCGCATGATCACCTGCAGGCCTTGGGCCGGTGGGTCGGCTTGCAAGCGCAGGGGGGCGGCTTCGGCTTCAATGGCCGGTAATGCACTGCCCTGCACGAAGCCCAGCTCCAACGCCTTGCGCCAGGCGTCGTTGTTGAGCGCGGCGTGGGTTTTGCGTACTTCGGCGAGCGCGTCGGCGCTCGCTTCTCCTGCGAACAGCGGAAGGATTTCGGCCAAAGCCTTGCCACTGTAGAAAGGCGATACCAGCGGCTGCTGGATGCACAGGCTGCCGTCCACCGCGCGGGCGTCGCTCCAGTTGTCCAGCGCGTCGCTCAGGGGCAGGTGCCAATGGCACAGGGCAGCGGTCTCGTCGTAATACAGGCTGGCGCACAGGCGCAGCGGCACCTTTTCCATGAGGGTCGCGAAGTCCAGCTCGCCCGGGGCATTGAAGGCGGGGTTGCTGTCCAGTACCAGCAGCGTTTGCACTTGCCCGTCACGGATGGCCTGGGCCAGCGCGGGGAGGTTTTCCATCGGCGCGGCTGCCAGGCTCAGCAAGGGTATTGGCGCGGTATAGCTAAGGGTACGGCCCACGTTGCCGAGCCGAGCGTTCAACCGGTGCACCGCCGCTTGCACATCGATGGGAGCATAGCCGCCCGCGGTGATCAGGCAACGGCCCTGGCGCGCCGTCAGGCCATCGGCGAGGCGCTGCACCCACTGCTGATCTTCAGCATTCAACGGGGCGCCAGCGGGTGTTTCGCCCAAGGCTGCCGCCAATGCCTGCACATAAGCCCGTTGTTCGCCGGGGGCGATGCGCTTGCGCTCGGTGGCATTGGCGCCGGTCAGGCTGCTTCCCGGTTCCAGTACCACCAGCCGGGCCTCGCCGTTACCGCCAGCTGCGGCGGCACGCCGTTGGCCCCAGCCCACGCCATGGGCGGTTTGCCACGGGCCGGGGCCGAGCAGGTCATCGTCGAAGGCAACCACCCATTCGGCGGCCTCCAGGTGCAAGCGGGTTTCAAGCGGGCGGCCAAAGGCTGCCTGCGCCGCTTCGTAACGCAGACCTTCGTAGGGCTCGTGCCGATAAGTTCGCATGTTCGGCCAGCGCGCCTTGAGCGCTTCCAGCTGGCGCGCGAGGGTGGGCGAGGTGTTGCCGCTGATCAGTACATGAAAACCTTCGCCGTGTTGGGCGTCCAGGGTCGGCAGCACTGATTGCTGGTGCAAGGCAAAGGCTTGCCAGCTGCTTTCCTGGCCCTTGTTGCGCGGTGCCGGGGCGCGGTCGGGGTCGTACAAGCGCAAGATCGCCGCCTGAGTGAAGGCATCGCAGCGGCCCAGGCTGGCGGGATGGTCAGGGTTACCCTCCAGCTTTGTGGGCCGGCCCACGTGGGTACGGCCCAGCACCGGTTGTGCGTAGCCGCCCAGGCACACTGACGTCGCGTACCAGCGCGGTACGCCGGGGACGATCGTTTCCGGCTGGAACACATAAGGCACGGCCGTGTCTGGCGCCGGCCCGCAGGCCGCCAGCCCGCCCAATGCCAGCGAAGCGCCCATCAGTTGCAGGAAGCGCCGGCGGTCCATGCCCTCGGGTGTCGCCGCCTCGGGGAACTCGGCTTCCAGCCGCGCCAGTGCTTCGGGTGAGTCCACCAGGGCGTCCAGGCTACGCCAGTAGCGCAAGCCGCTGGCGTCGGTCGGCAAGCTGCCAGGAAGCTGGGGGTCGAAGGTGCGCACGGTCATGGCTTCACCTATGGCAAACGCTGCAAGAGGTCAGGTCGCGGGTATCGATGTGATACTCGCGCAGCAGGCGCTGGCCCAGTTCGCGACGGTCTTCGCGGGTTTGCCAGTCCATCTGGGTGACCGCCTCGCGGGGGCGCAAACGTGGCGCCGGGTCCCGGTGGCAGTCCACGCACCATTGCATCTGGAACGGCTCGGCCCTGCGCATCAGCGGCATGGTGTCCACCCGGCCGTGGCATTCCACGCAGCCCACGCCCGCAGTCACATGCACGTCGTGATGGAAGTACACGTAATCGGGCAACTGCGCCACGCGGTTCCAGTGCAGCGGCTGATTGCGGGTGAGGCTCTGGCGCAGCGGCTCCAGCAGGTCGGCGTTGGTCCACACCTGAGAATGGCAGGTCATGCAGGTTTCGGTGGGCGGCAGCGTCGCCTGCGCGCTGGTGGCCACGCTGGTATGGCAATACTGGCAATCGAGCTTGAGGCCGCCTACGTGATGCTGGTGTGAGAAGGGCACCGGCTGGTCGATGGTCCACCCGCGCAGCGTGGCGTAATCCGAGCGTGCCAGCAGCGTGGCACACAGAAATACCGTTGCCAGCCCACCGAACAGTCCGAGCAGCCCAAGGCGAAGCCACAGGTCCGCGCCGCGCGAGAATATCTGTCCCATGGGCGCCGCCGGTCACGGTGCGTCGCGCAGCAGCGAAGGCCGCGGCAGCCAGCGCGCGGGCGCTTCGCCTCGGTCGGCTGCCTGCGCGGCAAGGTTGAGGCGGTGGTTCACTTCCACCAAGAGCAGCGCCAGCACAGCGGCGCCTCCGGTATGCGCCAGGGTCAAGGCAATAGGGGTGGCAAGCAGGGCGCTGAGCAGGCCGAGCACGGCCTGGCCCAGGCCAGCGAGCACTATCGCCACTGCCGGGCGGCGCAGGCCGCGGCGATACAAGCCCCAGGCAAGCGCGGCCAGGATCACCAGCAACGCCACCGCGCCGAGGCGGTGCAGCATGTGCAGCCCAGCGCGCTCGTTCAGGCCAAGGTTACCGGCAAGGTAGCTTGGCCCCACGGGTTGGCCCAGCTGCAGGGCATTGGAAAAGTCCAGTGCGGCCCAGGCCACCGCGCCACACCCCGGCATCGAGGGGCAGATAGCGCCGGCGTGATTGGTGCTTACCCAGCCGCCCAGAGCAATTTGAACGCCTACGGCCAACAGCCCCAGCCATGCGAGGTGGCGCAAGCGGGGCGGGCTGCCTGTTGGGCGTGCATTGGCTTGCAGCCGGCGAAAATGAAGGTAGGCAAGGCAAAGCGTAGTGACGCCGCCCAACAAGTGAAGGGTCACGACCTGCGGCCATACCTTGAGGGTGACTGTCCACATCCCCAGCATCGCCTGGAACGTGACCACCGCCAGCAGTATCAAAGCGGCGGGCTCACGCCAGCCGTAGCGGCGCCAGCTGAGCCAGGCCTGGAGGGTGACCAGCACCATCAAGCTCCCCGCAACGTAACGGTGGACCATTTCAGTCCAGGCCTGTACGGCTCCGGGCGCCCCATCTGGTACGCCAATTTCGCCATAACACCCCGGCCAATCCGGGCAGCCCAGGCCAGCACCGGTCACCCGGGTATAGGCGCCCAGCAGCACCACCAGCAAGGCCAGGAGGGTGATACCCAATGCGAGCGACGGCTGGAGGCGGGGCATTGTATTACCTCATGTTTCGGGCGGTAGTACTCCTAGACCGCAGCGAAACGGGTAATGCTCCATCGAAGATTGAACGTGGGCAGGGGGCAACGGTCTCCCGAAAACAGGCTTTTCATACCAAGCCATATTGGAGCGCGCCGCCATGCCGGACCCACTGCAACCCTCTGCTGACCCCGCTGCGGTACCGGGTAACCCTGACCCCGTGACGCCTGCGCAAGCGCCAGTGCCAAGCGGGCCTCCCGACAGCGACAAGCGCCCGGAAGACTGGGTAGATCCGGTGGCCGATCCGAATGTGCTGCCTCATCGCTGAGGCTGCGTATTCGGAGCGTATGGGCGGCACAGCCTTACAGCTGGCCGCCTCGCCCCGGGCGGCCTGATTGCAAGCTTAGGCCATTTGCCAGATATCGCTACGAACGCGTTCGAGAGCCCGGGCAGGGCTCAGGTCACTCGGCCTTTTTCTTGGTGCGATCGGTTTCGTACTGGTTGTCGTACATTTTCTCCGATTTCCCGGATTTCTGATCTTCCGGGCGTTGCTTCACGGGGCCCATGTCCAGGATGCCACCGCCTTTGCCCTTCACGTCCGCAGGGGTTTCGGCCGCGCCAGAGCGGATCTCGGTATGCACGCCGGTGTCTTTCTTTTCCTTTGCAGTGTCTTCGGCGTATGCACTTGCGGTTGCCAGCGACGTGGCCAGAACCAGGCCAGCCATGGCAGTTTTATAAATATTCATCAACTTCTCCTTCAGGGTTGGCAGGCGAGCCGCTCTACAGGCCTCGCCAGGCTCACTTCAACCGACCGGTGAACGCGCCCTCGCGTTCCCTGTTTGTGAACCGACCATCGGTCTGCGGTGTGCGGTTTTTTTCAAACTCCGCGGGCGCGCTTCGCCTCTACCGAAACGTGTTTTCGATCATCCGCTTCGAAGGAGGTGACTCATGAAAGCAGTCGTATTTCACGGCCAGGGCGACATCCGTGTGGACGATGTCCCGGACCCGCAATTGCAAGCACCCACAGACGCCATCGTGCGCCTCACCGCATCGGCCATCTGCGGCACTGATCTGCATTTTATTCGCGGCAGTTTTCCCGACATGCAGCCGGGCACCATTCTTGGCCATGAAGGCGTCGGGATTGTGGAAGCGCTGGGTGACGACGTGCGAAACCTCAAGGTCGGGGACCGTGTGGTGATTCCGTCCACCATCGCGTGCGGTAACTGTTCCTACTGCCGGGCGGGGTATTTCGCTCAATGCGATGTGGCCAATCCCAACGGCAAGTCGGCAGGCACGTCATTCTTCGGCGGGCCCAAGGCCACGGGGCCATTCCATGGGTTGCAGGCCGAGAAAGCACGCATCCCTTACGCCAACATCGGCTTGATCAAACTCCCCGATGCCATCAGTGACGACCAGGCCATTGCTCTGTCGGATATTTTCCCTACCGCCTGGTTCGGCGCAGAGATGGCCGAGATCAAGGACGGCGACAGCGTGGCGGTGTTTGGCTGCGGGCCGGTGGGCCTGTTTGCCATCGTGAGCGCGAAGCTCATGGGGGCCGGGCGGGTGTTCGCCATCGACGGCTTGCCCGACCGCCTGGAGCGCGCCCGCGAACTGGGCGCTGAGATTATCGACTTCGAGAAAGAGAACCCCGTCGAGACTTTGCAGCGGCTCACGTCAGGCATAGGCGTAGACCGTGCCATCGACGCCGTGGGCATCGACGCGAACCATTCACACGGCGACCACAGCCATACCCACGCCCAATGGCAACCGGGCGATGCGCCCGCGCAAGCACTGCAATGGGCCATCGAAGGGCTGGCGAAAGCCGGCACGCTGTCGATCATCGGCGTGTACCCGCCAGGGTTCGATACCTTCCCCATCGGGGCGGCCATGAACAAGAACCTTACCCTCAACATGGGTAATTGCCATCACCGCAAATACATTCCCAAGCTGATCGAACTGACCCTGGCTGGCCGCGTGGACCCCGCCAAGGTGCTCAGCCAGGCCGAGCCCTTGACCGACGCCGTGGGCGCCTTCGAGGCATTCGATCGCCACGATACTGGCTGGATCAAGGTAAAGCTTCAGCCCCAGGCGTAGGTATCGAGGGCCCCCGTGCCTTGCCGAACCGCTCTCGGTAGGCCGAGGGGGCCAGGCCGCTGTGCTTGCGGAACGCCAGGCGCAAGCTCTCGATGGAGCCGAACCCGCAGCGCTCGGCCAGCCGCTCCAGCGGCAGCGTGGTCCCTTCCAGTAGTTCTCGCGCCAGCGCCAGCCGTGACTGCTGCAGCCAAGCCTTGGGCGTCAGGCCAGTGGTTTCGGTGAAACGCCGCAAGAAGGTGCGTTCGCTCATCAGCGCACGATCGGCCATGGCCGCCACGCTGAGGGGTTTATGCAGTTGCTGCCGGGCCCAGTCCAGTACCTGGGCAAGGTCGTTGCGGCTGTTGCGCGCCACTGGCGCCGGAATGAACTGCAACTGGCCGCCGGCCCGCTGCGGGGCCATCACCAGCCGACGCGCCACGCTGTTGGCCACCGCCGTGCCAAAGTCCCGGGCTACCAAGTGAAGGCAGGCATCGATGCCGGCGGCACTGCCTGCCGAGGTGATGATCTGCCCGGCGTCCACGTACAACACGTCCGGGTCCACTTCGATGGCGGGGTAACGCTCGGCCAGCTCGTCGGTATAGCGCCAGTGAGTAGTGGCCCGCTGGCCGTCGAGCAGCCCAGCGGCCGCCAATACAAATACCCCGGAGCAAATGGACACCAGCCGGGCTCCCCGCGCATGGGCGGCTTGAATGGCATGGAGCAAGGCCGCTGGCGGGCGCTCGTCGCGGCTGCGCCAGCCCGGAATCACCACGGTATTCGCCTGGGCCAGTGCGTCCAGGCCCACGTCTGCGATGACCTGGATACCTCCCATCGCGCGCATTGGTCCGCTGTCAGCGGCCACGATGCGATGGCTGTACCAGGGGAAATCGAATTCCGGGCGCGCCAGGCCAAAGATCTCGACAGCGATGCCAAATTCGAACGTGCAAAGGCCGTCATAAGCCAGGATTGCGACAAGGCCGGGGGAAGTGTTCATTGGCGGAAACTTACCGATGGATGTCGAAGCCGCCACTGTAGCCGGAGTGCCGATGGAAATACAGTAGGCGCCTCAGAACCCTGGAGACACACCATGCCAAGCCTCGTCAGCCACACGCCCGCCGCGTTGCCCTCCGTTGCGTTGATGCATTTCAGTAACCGCCTGGCGTACGAAACCGATTGCTCGGACGTGTACGCCAGCCAGCAAGCCGGGGAGGTGGACTACGTGCTGGTGGACGTGCGCAGCACCGACCTTTTTGCCGCCGGCCATATTGCGGGTGCGATCAACCTGCCGCATCGCACGCTTACCCGCGAACGCCTGGCGGAGTACCCCGCGGGTACGCTCTTCGTCGTGTACTGCGCTGGCCCTCACTGCAACGGCGTACATCGGGCTGCGGTGCGCCTGGCTGCACTGGGCTTCGCGGTCAAGGAAATGCTCGGCGGGATCACCGGCTGGCTGGATGAAGGCTTTGCCTTGAGCACGCCAGCCGGCGTAGCGGCCAACCCGACATTGGCCTGTGGGTGTGCCTGAAGCAGCGGTCGGTCAGTCCTTGGCGGTGATCTTGTACAGCGTGGTTTCCAGGGCAGGGCCCTGTTTCGGGTTGTAGAAGCTCATGTCGGGTATCCGAGAATCGGTCACGTATACAGTGCCGTCCGGGCCCTGGGTGAAGGTATCCGGCCAGCGCATGTCCTTGTCCTGGAGCAATACCTTCACCTCACTGCCCTGGCGAACCTTGATCGAGTGATCCTCGACGGAGCTGATATAAAGCCGGCCCTCGGCATCGAGCAACAATCCGTCGGCCGGGCCGTTCTCGCCCACGGTGTGCACCTTGCCGGAAAGCTCGGCAAGGTTGGCGCTACGCAGGGCGGCGGTGTCGATGCTGTAAAGCGTGTTGCCTTTCACGGCCTGCCAATAGAGCGTACCGCCGTCGGCCGACAGGGCGATGCCGTCCGCCGAGAACTGCACGCCGCGGCCGTCCGGGCGCTGCAACGGCTTGCCGTCCACCTTGACCATCACGCCTTTCTCGAACTGGGTGCTGGGGGCGCCATCGAGCGCGCGCCGCGCCTTGCCGGTTTCAAGGTCCAGCACAACGATTGCGCCGCTGGTGCCGGAGTCGGTGATATAGGCGAACTTGCCATCCGGGCTCAGGCGCACGTCGTTGAGATAGCTGCCCTGAGGCGCGATATCCGGGCCGAAAGGGTACACCTTGGCCACGCGGTTGCTGGCCAGGTCGATCTGCACCAGCTTGGGCGCGCCCGGCACCACCTGGGCCTGGGCCGGCGCCCCGGCGTCGATCACCCACAGGCTGCCACGCTTGTCGGCCACCACCGATTGCACGCACACCCAGTGGTCGCCTGGCGTCATGCTGTCCTGTCGCGCGTTGCGCCAGGCATTCCAGCTGGCATCGGGGAAGGGCTTGAGACCGCCATTGGGCAGCAGTTCGGCCACTGACGTTTCGGTGTCTTCGGTCCAGCGCGGGAAGTTCACAAACATCCGCCCGCTTTCACTGGCCGTGACGCCTGTTACCTGATGATCGAACTCGGCGACTTTTTCCAGTTTATAGGTGGGGGCGGCAATCGCGGCCTGGCCCAGGGTGAGGCTACTGACCAGTGCTGCGGCGGCGCAAAGGGCGAAACGGTTAATTCGGGCCATGGGTAACTCCTGTGGGCGGTCACTGGGTTGAGCCAGCCGCGCCGGTTGGAGTTCCTTTTTTATGCCCGGCGCTGATGGCCTCGCACCCTATGGGAGGTACCCGTTCATTGCGCCCAACAGAAGCACCGCTTGCCTTGGCTTTTCGCGGCGTACATGGCGCGGTCGGCGGCATTGATCAGGCTGCGGCGGTCATCGCCATGGTCAGGGAACACCGCCATGCCGATACTCACCCCTACCAGGCTGTCGGGATGGTCTTCCAGCAGCGGGCCCACGGCGAGGTCGATCAGCCGCTGCGCCAGTACCTCTACACCGGGGCCGCTACCGTAGGCCAACAGCGCAAATTCATCCCCACCCAGCCTGGCCAAGGCTTCGTCATCGCGTACGGTGTCCTGCCAGCGCTCGGCGAGGCTATGCAACAGCCGGTCGCCCGTGGCATGGCCATGGCGATCGTTGATCGCCTTGAAGCCATCAAGGTCAAGGTACAAGAGGGTCACGGACCGCTGCTCCCGCCGAGCATGGGCCAAGGTCAGGTCCAGGTGGAGGTTGAAGCCGCGTCGGTTGATCAGGCCCGTGAGCGGGTCGTGCTCGGCTTCGAAGGCATACTGGTTGAGAAGGTTCGAGCGTTGTAGCAGCGCGCGGCGCAGGGTGAGAAACAGGTACACCCAACCCAGCAGCAACAGCACGCAAAGGGTGGCGCCGCCGTGCAACCAGAACCGCGCCGACGGGCCCAAGGCTTCCGCTCGTGCCCAGCCATAGGCCACTGCGATGCTCATGCCGGCCCAGTTGAGTGCCGAGAAGCCCAACAGGGCAAAAAATTTGCGACGCACGGGATTGCGAATGGCGGGCAACGGGCTACCTCCCGTGCGCATGCACGGCCTGGGCAATTGGCCCAGACGATAGCATATGGATCGGCCGTGCGCGGCCGCGCCCTCAGTGCCTGGCGGTCGCGGTTGAGCGTTGGCGCTGCGATGGAGCGCTGGACGAATCACCGACCTGGCGCCGCCAACCAAGGGCGTTGGGCAGCGTGAACGGCCCTGCGCCCGTAAAGGCGAGCACGGCGAACAGCACCGCCAGGGTAGTGACGCTGAGGTGTGCTTCGCCGCAGGCCAGCAGTGTACCCAGCCACCCGACCACGGCCGCGGCAGCCCATCGTGGCCACAGGCCCAGCGCTACCAGGCAGGGGCACAGGGCGCTCGTGAACAGCCCCAGGCTCAGGGCCAGCGCGTTGCTTAGCGCCATGGGGGCCGAGCTTGTGTCCAGGAACTCGTACCAGCCACTCATTGCCGGCCAGCCATACATCAATAACAAAAGGCAGGCGCCGCTTGCGCGAGTGGCAAGCAGCGCCCAGGCGACAGACGCCGACATGATGGTCCTCCGAAGGAGCGCGGTCGTTCCGTTCGGGTAATGGTGGCAGCTGCCGCGCGGGCCGTTATCGGCAAGAGGGACGTAAAACGGCCAACCGGGGGCCCAATACGGCCATTGGGCCCCGCGGCCGCTAAGTGAACTGCCGCCGATACTGGTCCGGGGTAAGCCCCAGCCGCTCGCTGAAGGACAGCCGCATATGGCGCGTGCTGCCGAAGCCGCTGCGAAAAGCCACGGTCTTGAGCGGCAGGTCGCTGCTCTCGAGCAGCTGGCGGGCACGGTCTACCCGGGCCCGCTGCACGAAGTCCATGGGGGTAGTATTGGCCTCCCGGCTGAACAGCCGGGCGAAATGGCGCGGGCTCAGAGCGGCCAGGCCCGCCAAACGTTCGACGGAGAATGGCTCCTCGAGGTGCTCGAGCACGTAGTTCTGCACTCGGGCGATGGGTGAATCCTCCTTGGCCAGCGCAGCCACCAGTGGGCTGAACTGCGCCTGCCCGCCCTGGCGCTGCATGACGACCAGCAGCACCTTGGCCACATCCAGCGCGATCTGCCGGCCGTGGTCTTCGCTCACCACCGAAAGCGCCAGGTCGATACCCGCCGTAACGCCGCCCGAGGTCAGCAACTCGTCATCCTTCACGAAAATCTTGTCGGTTTCGATATCGGCCCGGGGGAAACGCTGCTTCAGGCGGCTGATGTAGTGCCAGTGCGTGGTGACGTGGCGGTGGTCGAGCAGGCCAGCCTCGCCCAGCACAAACGCGCCGGTGCAGATCGACCCATGGCGCCGTGACGCTCGGGCAGCTTCGCGCAACCAGGGTACGGCGGTTTCATGCCGGTCGTTATAGGCACCCGGCCCACCGGGCACCAGCAGCAGGTCCCAGGCGGTAGGCGCGTCGCTCAGAGGCAGGTCGGCCTGCAAGGTAATGCCGTTGGAGGCACGCACCGAAGTGCCAGTGGTGCCAAGGGTAGAAATGCGATAGCGCTGGTCCTCACCCAGGTAGCGGTTTGCTATGGAAAACACTTCCACCGGCCCGGCCATGTCCAGCATGAGCATGTCTGGATACAGCACGATAGCGATGTCTTTCATGTTTCCCCCGGATGCGTCAGGTCGGCGCAGGCGGGGGAACTATAGCAAGCTTGACGGTACGAGGCGCTACCCGCGGTGCGCGAGCGTGTCAGCAAGGCGGGTCCAGTCGAAGGGCTCCAGCGCCGCATAGTTGAGGCCTTGCGCCGCCATGGCGTCCACCAGCCCACGCTGCGCCAGCACGGTCGCCTGGCTCATGTGCGGAGTAATGCCCACGTCGGCAGCGGTCTTGGCCACTTCTTCCATTTCCTCGGCGCGGCGGCGGCCATGTTCGGCGATCCGGCTGATCAGGTAGTGGGGCTGCTGGTCGTTCCAGCCCATCTGCGGAAAGCTCTGGTGCAGCGAGCGCAGTACTTCTTCTTCGGCGCCGTAGCGGCGCGCGGTGGCCATGGATTCGGCGGTAAGGGCTTCCAGGCCCTTGATCATGATGCTGCGGCACATCTTGATCGCCGAAGCTACCCCGATCTCCTCGCTCACCGCGCGCACGTTGAAGCCCAGCTGCGTCAGCTCCGGCACCAATGCCGCCGCTTGAGCGCCGCCGAGCAGGATCGGCGTTTTCAGCCGTTTCGGCGGCACCGGTGCCATCACCGCGGCGTCGATATAGCCGGCACCTGTGGCTTCAATCAACTCGCGCGCGGCGCGCTTGGTATTGGGCGCCACCGAGTTGATGTCGATAAACAACTGGGCTGAGTCCAACACCGGTGCCACTGCGCGGGCGACGTCCAGCGCAGAGCCTGCGGTCACCGCTGAAATCACCCAGGTAGCCCCTTCAACGGCCTCGGCCGCGCTTTCGGCCAGGCGCACGCCAGCGCCGGCGGCACGGGCTTCGAGCAGCGAACGGGTGGACGGCTCCAGCACCAGACGGTCGTAGGTGCTGACCGCCACGCCCTGGGCGGCCAGGTCGGTGCCCAGGATACCGCCGGCTTCGCCGAAGCCGATCAACGCAATACGGGGCAGGGTAGCAGTGCTCATTTCAATTCCTCTTGCAGGGGCATTGGGGCTTCGGCGGGGCTTTGCAGTTGGGGCGCGCCGGCGTCACGGGCGCAGGCTTCGAAGCGGTCGCGATCGAACAGGCCTTCCCAGCGGCTGATCACGAACACCGCCACGCTGTTGCCGATCACGTTCACGGTGGAAGTGGCAATGGCAAGCACCCGGTCGATGCCAAACAGCAGGCCAATGGCGCCGTCGGGTAGCAGCTTCACCGATTGCAGCGTGGCGGCGAGCTTGATCACGGCGCCACCGGCGGCGCCGGCACCGCCCTTGCTGGTGAGCAGCATCACCCCCAGCAGGCTCAGCTGTTGGCCGATGGACAGTGGGGTGTCGGTCGCCTGGGCCAGGAAGCCCAACCCGCAGGCCATATAAATGCAGGCACCGTCGATATTGAAGCTGTAACCGGCTGGCAACACAAAGCCAACCACGGCCTCGTCGCAGCCGGCTTTCTCCAGCTTGGTCACCAGGCGCGGGAAGGCGGCTTCGCTGGACGCGGTGCCCATGGCGATGATCGCTTCTTCCTTGATGATCTTGAGGATCTTGAACAGCGACAACCCGGCCAGTGCCGCCACGCTGCCCAGGATCAGGAAGATAAAGATGAGCACGCTGGCGTAGTAGGTGAGGATGTAGCGCAACAGATACAGCAGGGTGGAGTGACCGTAGCTGCCAACCGCCGCCGCCATGGCGCCGAATGCGCCCAGGGGCGACAGCCGCATGATGTAGCTGAGCAGCTTGAACACGACGGTCTGGCCCTCGTCGAGCAGGCGCAGGCCGATCCAGTCCGGTTTGGCGCAGGCGGCCAGGGCAATGCCCACCAACACCGAGACGAACAGTGCCGGAAGGATCTGATCACCAGTGAACGCGGACACCAGGGTTTTTGGGATGATCGCGAGGAAGAAGTCCACGGTGTTGAACTGGCTGTCCGCCAGCTTGGGCACTGCGTGGGCCAGGTTGCCATCGAGGTTGGCGTGCAGCCCGGCGCCGGGTTGAACCAGGCTGACCACCACGAAGCCGACAATCATGGCCAGGGTGCTGACCACTTCGAAGTACACCAGGGTTTTTACCCCGATCCGCCCCAGCCGGCGGAAGTCGCCGATGTGGGCGATGCCGCGCACTACCGTGAAGAAGATGATCGGCCCCAGCAGCATCTTGAGCAGGGCGATAAACGCGGTGCCCAGCGGCTGCATTTTCACGGCCACGCTGGGCGCCAGTAACCCCAGCGCAATGGCCAGGACCATGGCGATCAATACCTGAATGTACAGCTTGCCAAGCATTTTCATTGAAGGACCTTCGCGTTTTGTTTTTGTGTTTCGCGGTGGGTACTGCATGTGATGCATTTGCACAGGTTTACAGCCACACCCCCCGGGGTATCTGCACCCTTCCGTCGAACAGCAGCCGTGCCGTGCGTAGCAAACCGCAGCCGGCGATCTGGCCGTTGTCCAGGTGCAGCTCTACCGTGAACTCGCCACCGGGGTGTTCCACCGACAGCAGCGGCCGATCACCCACTGGGACGAATGCAAGCTGCCGGGCGACGCCACCTTCGAGCAGGCAGGCCGACGCCACGCTTACGGCCGCGAATACCCCGATGGAGGCATGGCAGCGGTGAGGGATGAAACTGCGGGTATGGATGGCGCCGCCGTCACGCGGCTCCGCCACCAGGCACATCTTCGGCACGGTGCGCTGGCTGACATCGCCCAGGTTCATCAACGGTCCGGCCTGCAACCGTATGGCCTCGATGCGGCGCTTGAGGGCGTCGTTTGCGTCCAGTTCTGCGGGGGTTTCGTAACCGGTCACGCCCAGGTCGCTGGCGCGCATCACGATCACCGGCATGCCGTTATCAATGCAGGTCACCTCAATGCCATCGAAGGTGTCCACGGCATTGCCAGTAGGCAGCAAGCTGCCGCAGCTGGAGCCGGCAACGTCGGTGAATTCAACCAGCAGCGGCGCGGCGGTACCGGGTACGCCGTCGATGCGCGCGGCGCCTTCATAGCACACCTCGCCGCCCTGGGTAGGGACCTGAGCAATGGCGATCTGCCCAGTGTTGACCATGTGAATGCGCACCAGGGTCATGTCACCGGTAACCGCCACCAGCCCGCGCTCGATGGCGAAGGGGCCAACGCCGGCGAGAATATTGCCGCAGTTCTGGCCGTAGTCCACCCGGGGCTCGTTTACCACCACTTGGCCGAACAGGTAATCCACATCGGCATCGGCGCGCTCGGACGGGCCGATGATCGCCACCTTGCTGGTGAGCGAGTCGGCGCCGCCGATCCCGTCGATCTGACGCGGATCGGGAGAGCCCATCACCGCGAGCAATACCTGGTCCCTCAGGGCTGGGTCTTGCGGCAGGTCAGTGGCCAGGAAATACGCGCCCTTGGAGGTACCGCCGCGCATCATCAGGCAGGGAATGGCGCGTTGAGCCATGGCTCAGCCCTCCAGGTCTTCAAGACGGTCCACGTAGCGCAAGCCTTTTTCGGCCAGGCGTGGGCGCATGTTGTAGATGTCCAGGCCCAGCTCGCCGTCCGCCAGGCGCACGCGCTTTTGTTCTTCCACGTCGGCGCGCTTGCGCGTTGCCGCGAGTACCGGTTGCACTTCGGCGCGGCGCACTACTACAACGCCGTCATCGTCCGCGACGATGGCATCGCCGGGGTAGATCAACTGATCGCCGCATACCAGCGGGATGTTCACCGACCCGAGGGTTTCCTTCACCGTGCCTTGCGCGCTGATGGCGCGAGACCACACTGGGAAGCCCATCTCGCGAAGGGTGCGGGTGTCGCGCACGCCGGCATCGATCACCAGCGCGGCCACACCCCGGGCCTTGAGCGAGGTGGCCAGAAGGTCACCAAAGTAGCCATCGGCGCAGGGCGAGGAGGGTGCTACCACAAGGATGTCGCCGGGCTGGCACAGCTCCACGGCAACGTGGAACATCCAGTTGTCGCCTGGTGCTACCAGCACGGTCACGGCGCTGCCGGCGATGCCGAAATCCTGCTGGATGGGGCGGATGTCCCGGCGCAGCAAACCTTTGCGGCCTTGGGCTTCGTGCACGGTTGCCACACCCAGGGTGGCTAGCTCCTTGAGCGAAGCACCCTCGGCGCGCTCGATGTTGCGCACTACTACACCAGTTTTGCCGATCAGCGCGCTCATCCCAGGTTCTCCGTCACCCGTGGGAAGACGCTTTGGTAGCCTTCACCGTACTGGATGTTTTTGGTGGAGGTGATGCCCACGTTGCGCTTGGCCTGTACGCCGCGCTGCAGCGCCACGCGGGTGTAGTACTCCCACAGGTGTTCCTGGCCAGCCATGCACTGGATAGCGGCGTACTTCTGTTCCCACACCGAAGTGATGTCCAGCAGCACATCCGGGCACCAGCCGCATTGCTCGGGCTGGTGCGGCTCAAAGCTGTACACCGGCGGCGCGCCCACGATGGGCTGGCCCGGGTCGAAGCCTTCGGCCTGGGCGATGATGCGGGCTTCTTCCGCCAACGCCAGCGCACGGGGGTGATCGTAGTTGTACGGGTCCAGGCGTGAGTGGCTGAGCACAAATTCAGGCAGCACGCGGCGGTACACACGGGCGAGGCGCAGCAGGGCCTCGTTGTCGATGCGCAGGGGGTAGTCACCCAGGTCGAAGAACTCGACAGTGGCACCCAGGATGCTGGCCGCGGCTTCGGCTTCGCGCTGGCGCGATTCCTTCACCTTGGCTTCGGTCATGTCCGCGCCCTTGCGCCACAGCTTGGCCGATTCGCCGCGCTCGCCATAGGACAGGCACACGATATGAACGTCGTAGCCTTGCTGGGCGTGCAGGGCGATGGCGCCACCGGCCCGCCATACGAAGTCGGCGGAATGCGCGCTGACCACCAGCGCTGTTTTCTTGTTGGATTCAGACATGGACGGCTCCTCGTTCGATAAGGAAGGTTTGCATGTGGCGCCGCGCTGGCATAATGCGATGGCTTACAACGGGTATGCGTTTTAATTATCGAAGTTTATGAGGGTGGCTGCGGCTGGCCCGGGTGATCCGATGGACGTTCCAAACCTTATGCAAATCCGCGCGTTTGTGCGGGTGGCCGAGCTGGGAAGTATTTCCCGCGCGTGCGAAACGTTGTATCGGGCGCAGTCCGTGGTTACCCGGGCGGTAGCAGACCTGGAGCAGCGCCTGGGCGCCGTGCTGTTCGAGCGCCGCGCCAACGGCATGCTGCTCACCGAATACGGCAAACGGGTGATGCCACGAGCCAAGGCAGCGCTCAATGACCTGGCCTCGGTGCCGGCGATCCTCGGCGATACCACGGGTGCAGAGCCGCTGTACCTGCTCAATGCCCGCCGGCTCGAAGTGTTCGTGCGGCTGTGCGCCAGCCGCCACATGCAAACCGTGGCCAGCCATTTCGGGCTGACCCAGCCGGCGGTGAGCTCAGCGCTGAAGGTGCTGGAGAACGGCAGCGGCCAGGTGTTGTTCGAGCGCACCCCGCGCGGTTTGCTGCCCACGCGCATGGCCACTGACATACTGGTGCCCATTCGCCGGGCGCTGAACGAGTTGCGCCATATCGACGCCGACCTCGCCGCCTTGCAGGGCAACGTACAAGGTGTGGTGACCATCGGGGCGCTGCCGTTGTGCCGCACCCGTATCCTGCCCCAGGCCATCACCGCGCTGTTGCACGCCCACCCTCAGGTGCGCATCGCCACTCACGAAAGCCCGTTCGAATGGCTGGCCAGTGAATTGCGCGCCGGCGAGCTGGATTTCATCCTCGGCGCGCTGCGGCCCAGCGACTACGCCTCGGACCTTCACAGCGAGGCCTTGCTGAACGAGGAAATGGTGGTGCTGGCACAGCGCGGGCATCCTCTGTTGGATCAGGGCGTAAGCCCCGCCGACCTGGCTAATGCCCGCTGGGTGCTGCCCCGCGCGGCAACGCCGGCGCGGCAGTTGCTGGAAGGGTTTTTCGAAGCAATGGGGCTGGAGCCGCCTGTGCCGGTCGTGGAAACCGGAGACCTTGCGCTGATCCGTGGGTTGCTGATGAACTCGGACATGCTTACCGCGGTGTCTGCGCATCAGCTCGAATACGAGATCGCCGACGGTAGCCTGCAACGCCTGCCGCTGCAACTTCGCCATACCAGCCGGGCCATCGGCCTGATCCACCGCGCCAACGCGCTGCACTCGCCCGCAGCGCAGGCGTTGATGGAGGAAATACGGCAGGTGGTGAAGGGGTGAGCCCGGGCAGGGCCCTTCCCAAAGGTTCGGTCAGGTCACCCGGCGCTCACCAATCCCGGCTCCGGGTACCGTTCATGCATTCGCGCACGTCGTCGTCGATCAGGTTGCCTGGCTTGATGCAGGCTTGCATGGTTTGGCGGTTGCCGCGGTTAGCGACGGCATCCGCCTGTGCCTGGGTAGTGAGGTTGTGCTGCGCGCCTTTGCCTAACAGCCCACCCGAGCCGGCAAGAAACTGCAGGAGGGTGGTGTTAATACCTTTGCCAACCGGCTGCAGTGCTTCGGCGGCCTGAGTCGCTAACGGTTTTTCCTCGGCGTTGGCGCCAGCGCTCAAGGAAATTACCCACAAGACGGCAGCCACCCGCGCCACGCGCCTCATTTTCGGGCCCTCAAATGCGCCACATGTGCTCGGCTCGTCGCCCACGTGGCAGGCAGACGCTGGCGCCGCAGTTCCCGGCTCATCGCATCGACCTGCGCCTGGCTGAATACCGGCTCACGGAAGCTTTTGATGTAGGCGACAAACCCCCGCCCTCGTGTCACGTTCGCAGGCATGCCAGTTTTGAAGGTCGCCGCGCCGCTGAACACCACCACCGAATGCACATGCTGCGGGCCAATGCCTAGTGCCGCTTCCAGCGCTTTCACATGTTTGTAGTTCTGGCGCAGCGGGTTCTGGAAGCGCCACGTCTTGCGGTAGAGCTTCTGGGTCCACTGCGCCTGGCGCTCGCCGCCGAAGATCCAGCCGCGCATGTGTTTGGTTTCCAGCACAAATACACCATAAGGCGACACGAACACGTGGTCGATCTGGGTAGTGCCGTCCGGCGTGCGCAAGGTCACGTTATGCAGGCGTTGGTACAGGGTGTCGGGCAAGCCTCGGCGCGCCTGCGACCGCACCAGCAGCTCGCCTACATAGCCACGAGCCCAGGGTGTTTTAAGCAGGTTGCTCGCAACCAACGCTGCAACGCCCCAGGCGGCGGGCTTGAGCATGAGCAACAATGCAGGGGTAATCAGGACCACAGCGGCAGGTACCAGAAGAAACGGATCCGATTGATATCACATCGCCAGTTTTTCGGCAAATTCTGCAGCGCACGCGTCTGTTGCGCGCGTCCCTGAAGTTTTCTTCCTGCAATCCAAACGAACACCTGCTGCTGCCGTCGGTCGACTTCAAGGTGCCCGGAACGCTTGAGAGGAAGTACCTATGACGTCATTCCCCCGCGCGACCACGCTCGCGGTGTCCATTACGCTGGCGGCGATCTACGGATGTTCCACCGCCGAACAGCAGCCGGTAACGCCGCAATGGACCTGGCAGGCGGTATCGGCCAGCCGAGAAATTCCGCCGGATCAAGCCTATCCCGAGCTGTTCCTGGCAGTGCAGCAAAGCAACCTCTTCACCGACCAGAAGCATTTCGTGGACGCCTTGCCTCGCAAGGCTCCAGCGGATATTCGCGCGGCGTATCTTGCCCAGAAGGACCAGCCCGGTTTCGACCTCAAGGCCTTTGTAACCGCCAATTTCGAAGAGTCCGGTACTGCAGATGTGCAGCCTCCCAAGCCGGGCGCCGATCTGCCTACTCACATCAACGATTTGTGGCCTGTGCTCACCCGCAATTATCAGCAGGTGCCGGCCTATAGCAGCCTGTTGCCCTTGCCGCGTTCGTTCGTGGTACCGGGCGGGCGTTTCCGTGAGATGTATTACTGGGATTCCTACTTCACCATGCTGGGCTTGGCGGAAAGCGGCCGCACCGCCCAGGTGCGTGACATGGTGGACAACTTCGCCTACCTGATCGACACCTACGGTCACATTCCCAACGGCAACCGCACCTACTACCTGAGCCGCTCGCAGCCGCCGTTCTTCGCGTACATGGTGGACCTGCTGGCACGGCTGGAAGGGGACAGCGCCTACCAGCGTTATTTGCCGCAGCTGCAGAAGGAATACGCCTACTGGATGGAAGGCGCGCAAACCCTCAAACCGGGCGAGGCCACGGCGCATGTGGTGAAGCTGGCCGACGGCAGCGTGCTCAATCGCTACTGGGATGCCAGCGATGCACCACGGCAGGAGTCCTGGGCCGAAGACCGCGCCACCGCCGCGCAAGCACCGGACCGGCCGGCCCCCGAGGTGTACCGCGACTTGCGTGCCGGGGCCGAGAGTGGCTGGGATTATTCGTCACGCTGGCTGGGCGACGCAAAATCCATGGCAACCATTCGCACTACCGCCATTGTGCCGGTAGACCTCAACAGCCTGATGTTCCACTTGGAGCAGACTATCGCCAAAGCCTGCCAGCAGAGCAGCCAGCCCGCCTGTACCGCGCGCTATACCCAATGGGCGCAGGCGCGACAGAAGGCGGTGGAGCAGCACCTGTGGAACCCGGCGGGCTTCTATGCCGACTACGACTGGCAAAAGCAGGCCCTGAGCGACCGCATCAGCGCCGCAAGCCTGTATCCGCTGTATGCCGGCCTTGCAACCCAGGCCCACGCCGAGCAAACCGCCGCCAGCGTCAACCAGCAACTGCTGCGCCCCGGCGGCTTGGCCACCACTACTCAGAATAGCGGCCAGCAATGGGACGCCCCCAACGGCTGGGCGCCCTTGCAGCTCATTGCCGTGCAGGGCCTGCGCGGCTATGGCCAGGATGCGCTGGCCGAAACCATCGGCCGCCGGTTCCTGGAACAAGTGCAAAACCTGTATGGCCGCGAGGCCAAGCTGGTCGAGAAATACGACATCGAAGGCGGGCAGGGCGGTGGCGGCGGCGAGTACGCCCTGCAGGATGGCTTCGGTTGGACCAATGGGGTGACGTTGGAGTTGTTGAAACTGTATGGCAAGTCGGCGCGGTAGGTACTCATAAGGCTAAGGGCAGTGCCGCCCGTGGGCAGACCCTACACTCCCGCCCGCACCGCCTCCCCACCCGCAACGATCGGCGCCTTGACCTGTGGCTCCTTGAGCAGGGCGAAGTAGGCCAGGGCCGAGCAGGCGGCCACCACCGCGCTGATCACGAAGGCCGATGAAAACGAGCCGCTTTGCTGCACGCTGAAGCCGGTAAGGATAGGCGCGATGGAGCCGGCCAGGTAGCCGCCGAAGTTCTGGATCGAACCGAACGAGGCCACGCGTTCGGAGGGCACGATGGTGTTCACGATCATCCAGGCGGTGGCGCTGGAGATGCTGATGAAGAACATGGTGAGGCACAGCAGCACCACGCAGGCCACCACGTTGGTGGTGAAGGCCACGATGAGCGTGAACAGCGCGCCGCCAACCAGGCCGAGAATCACCATCAGCTTGCGGCTGGCCAGTACTTTCATACCCTTGGCTACCAGCCGGTCGCAGGCCTTGCCCGCCACGATGGTGCCTACCGCGCCGCAGAGGTAGGCCAGTGATACCACCCAGGCGGTGCGGTACAAGTCCAGGCCGTGCTCGCGCTCGAAGTAGCCGGGGAGCCAGGTGAGGTTGAGCCAGATCATGTAGATCACGCCCATGAACCCCAGGAACGCCCCCCAGGTATTGCGCTCCTTGAACATCGCCGCCCAGCGCAGCCGTGGGGTGGCGCTGCGTTGGGCCGGCACGGGCTCGGCGCGGCCGGTTTCCGCCATGTACTGCGCCTTGCTCTTGTAGAACGCGAACCAGCAGGCGGCGAGCACCAGGCCAATTGCCCCGGTAAGGATGAACATGCCTCGCCAGCCCAGGTGCACCATGAACACCGTGAGCAGCGGCGGGGCGAGGCAGGGGCCGATGCAGGTGGACGACCACACCCAGCCCGTAGCGGTGCCGCGCTCCTGGGTATCGAACCATTCGGAAAGGGCCTTGGCCGCCGACGGGAACACCGGCGCCTCGCCGATGCCCAGCAGCACCCGCAACGCTACCAGGTGGGTGAAGCCGCTGAACAGGCCGAACGCCGCTTGTGCGATTGACCAGACGATCAGCGAGCCGCCCAGTGCCAGCTTGCTGCCCAGCTTGTCGATCAGCGCCCCCAGCGGCAGCTGCGAGAAGGCATAGGCAATGGAAAACGCCGACAGCATCACGCCCATTTGCACCGGGCTGATGGCCAGGTCTTTCTGGATGGACGTATTTGCAATGGACAGCGCACTGCGGTCCAGGTAGTTGACCACGCCGATCAGGAACAGGAACCCGATCGTCAGGGCCTTGTAGCTCTTTATTGTTTTCATGCACGCCTCTGCTGAGCGGTGGCGCTCGGCAGCGCGAGCGTGAGAGGCAGGCTAGCTGGCGATCGCAACGGCGCCAAATGATAGCTTTCGATCATTCGATAACCCGGGGTTATCGAGGCCTCTAGCGTGCCGCGCGCGGCCCTTCCACACCGCTCAGCAATTCCTCGATAAACGCCTGCGCCGACCAGCCCGGTAATTCGTTGCGCCGCGTGATGATCCCGTAATCGGCCAATACCAGCGGAAAGGGCAATTCCAGGCGGGTCAGCCGGCCGGCTTGGATATCGGGTTCCACCATGGATTCCCCCAGCATGGCCACCATGGGTGAGGTCTGTAGCAGTTGAAGGGTGGTTTGCATGGAGATCGTTTCCACGGTGTTGGTGGGCGTTTGCATGCCAGCTTCGGCGAAGGCCCGCTCCAGCCGCGCGCGCATGGGCGTGCCGGTGGGGTAGACGATCCATGGCCAGGTTCCCAGCTCTGCCAGAGGCAGCTCGCGCGCACCCGCCAGTGGATGCTGGCTACCGGTGACCAGGCACAACGGCTCGGGCGCCAGCGGCTGGAAGTCGAACAATTGGCGATGGCGGTCCAGGGTGAAGCGGGCGATCACCAGGTCGAGCTGCTTGTGTTCCAGCCGCTCCAGCAGGTTGGCGCTGGTGCCTTCGAGCACTTCGAGGGTGAGCAATGGCCAGCGCTGCTTGATGCCCACAATGGCGGCAGGCAGCGCCACGGCGGTAGGCGCGAAAATAGTCCCGACTTTCAGCAGGCCGTGCCCACCGTGGCGCAGGTGATTGACCTGGCCGACGAAATGGCGCGTGTCGTTGAGCGCGATCTGCGCATAGCGCGCCACGTGGCTCCCAAGGTCGGTCAGGCACATGGACCGAGGCAGGCGCTGGAACAGGGCAAAGCCCAACTGGTGTTCCACCTCGCGCAGCATCTTGCTTACGGCCGGTTGGCTGATGCTCATCTCTTGCGCAGCGGTGTGCATGTTCTGCGTGCGCGCCAGCGTGTCGATCAGCACCAGGTGGCGAAAGCGTAACCAGTTGCACAGCTGGGTAAACCCTACATCGGCCATTCGATAACCTCCTGTTATTGAGGCTTGAGATTATCTCATTGGCGATTATCGGCAAGGCGTTCTACGGTTTCTCACGCGGCTGCTCCATACCGCTGCGTTCAAGAATAAAAAGGACAGTGCCCATGACCCTTGCGATCTTCTTCGGCTCTACTTTCGGGAGCCCGCTATGCGCATCCTGATCACCGGTGGTACCGGCTTCATTGGCAAGCAACTGGCCGAGCGCTTGCTCGCGCTGCACAGCCTGGCGCTCGATGGCCAGCCCCCGCAGGCGATCGAGAGGATCGTGCTGTTCGATGCCTTCCCTGGCGAAGGTGTGCCCAGCGACGGGCGGATCGAACTGGTCACTGGCAACATTGCCGACCCCAAAGTGCTGGCGCGGGTAACCGACGGCGTGGACCTGGTATGGCACCTGGCAGCCGTGGTGAGCTCGGCGGCAGAAGCCGACTTCGACCTGGGCATGCAGGTGAACCTGCATGGCCTGATGAGCCTGCTGGAAACCCTGCGCAAACAAGGCAACCAGCCTCGGCTGGTGTATGCGAGCGGTTTCGCGGTGTTCGGCGGCGCGCTGCCTGAGGTAGTGAATGACAATACCGCGCTAACGCCGCAGTCCTCTTATGGCATGCAAAAGGCAGTAGGTGAATTGCTGGTCGCCGATTACGCCCGCAAGGGCTTTGTGGATGGCCGCGTGCTGCGCCTGCCCACGGTGGCGGTGCGCCCGGGCAAGCCGAACAAGGCGGCGTCTACCTTCTTCAGCTCGATCATTCGCGAGCCATTGGCAGGGTTGCCGGCAGTGTGCCCGGTGCGCCCGGACACCGCCGTCTACCTCACTTCACCGCGCCGGGTGGTGGAGGCGATGTTGAGGGCGATGACCCTGTCGCCGGACACCCTGGGTAGCCAGCGGGTGATCCCGCTGCCTGGGGTGAGCACTACGGTCGCCGAAATGGTCGCGGCGCTCCAGCGCGTAGCCGGCGCGGAAGTTACGAAGCTGATTCGCTGGGAACCGGACGCAACCATCCAGCGCATCGTTGAAAGCTGGCCGAGCAAGGTCGACGCGCCCCGCGCCCGCGCCCTGGGCTTTACCGCAGACCCGGACTTCGACGCCATCGTGCGGGCGCACATGGAGGATTGCCCCACCTGAGACTGCGCCACCGTCATCACAGCCCTTTCCAACAATAAAAAACGCGAGGCCGTGCGTCATGATCACTCCACACCCGGACATTTCCGACATCGAAAGGCAAACCATCAAGCGCGTTACCAAGCGCTTGATTCCATTCCTCGTGCTGCTGTTCGTGGTGGCGTTCCTGGACCGGAACAACGTCGGCTTCGCTGCGTTGCGCATGAACGATGACATCGGCATCAGCCAGACCATCTATGGCCTGGGCGCAGGCATTTTCTTCCTTGGCTATTTCATCTTCGAAGTCCCCAGCAACGTATTGCTGCATCGCTTCGGCGCCCGCGTGTGGCTGGCACGGATCATGGTCACCTGGGGCATCATCGCTGGCGCCATGGGTTTTCTGCAGACGGCCGGGCACTTCATCACCCTGCGGGTGTTGCTGGGGATCGCCGAAGCGGGCTTCTTCCCAGGGGTGATCTACCTGCTGTCGCTGTGGTTCCCGGCGCGCTACCGCGCTCGCATGATCGCCACCTTCTATCTCGGCGTACCCATCGCCCAGGTGGTGGGCGCACCACTGTCGGTAGGGCTTATTTCACTGGGCGACAGCATTGGTGTGGTGGGCTGGCGGCTGATGTACATCGCCGAGGCCGTTCCAGCGATCATTCTCGGAGTGGTGTGCTACTTCTACCTCACCGATCGCCCGGCGGACGCCAAATGGCTCACCAACGAGCAACGCGCCTGGCTGATGAATACCCTGGACCAGGAAGAACGGGCCAAGCCGTTGGTCGTTGGCGTGCAGCCTACCAAGGGCCAGATGATTCGCAGCGCCCTGGCCAGCCGGCAGGTGTGGATGCTGGCGTTGGTGTACTTCGGTATCACCTCTGGCTCCAACGCCATGAACTTCTTCATGCCCACCGTGCTGGCATCGTTCCGTGCCTCCTTCGGGCTGGACATCGGCCTGATGCAGAACGGCTTTATCACCGCCATTCCTTACGCGGTGGCTGCGGTGGCGATGATTGCCTGGAGCCGTCGCTCCGATCGGCTGCAAGAACGCCACTGGCACGCGGGCGGGGCCGCGATACTCGCTGCGGTGTCCATCGCGCTGGCGTTGTTGATCAACCAGCCCTGGATCATCGTGATCGGCTTTGTGCTGTTGGCCATCGGCGTGTACAGCGCGATCAACGTGTTCTGGGCAGTACCGGGGCAAGTACTCACCGGTGTGGGCGCTGCGGCCGGTATCGGCCTGATCAACTCCATCGGCAACCTCAGCGGCTTTACCGGCCCGTACCTCACCGGCTTTTTGTTCAGCGCTACCGGCAGCTACACGCCGGGGTTCCTCATCATTGCGGCGCTAGTGGGCGCCGGTGGCCTGGGCATGGTGCTGATGCCACGAAACCCGGTGCCCGTGGCGGCCAACCCGGGTACCCCTGTTGACGTAGTGGGAGGCAAGGCATGAGGGGTACACACGGGGCCTTTATCGGTACGGGGATCATGGGCATGCCCATGGCCCGCAACCTGCTGAAGGCCGGTTTCGCGGTGCGGGCATGGAATCGCTCGAAGGAAAAGGCTGCACCGCTGGCGGCGGAAGGCGCCCGGGTGTGCGATACAGCTATCCAGGCGGCCGAAGGGGCGGGCGTGTTGGTGTGCATGCTCAGCGACGGGCCCACGTGCGATGCGGTGGTATTCGGTGAGCAGGGCGCCGCCACGGGCCTGGCCCCCGGCGCGCTGGTAATCGTGATGAGCTCTATCCCCGTTGAAGCTGCCGCCGCTCACGCCCGCTGGTGCGCCGGGCACGGCCTGGCTTACCTGGACGCGCCGGTGTCTGGTGGCGAGCGCGGCGCCCACGCCGGCACCCTGGCAATCATGGCCGGTGGCGAACCGGCTGCCTTCGCGCAGGGCCGTGAAGTGTTGGCGGCCATGGGCACGCCAGTACATGTGGGGCCGGCCGGCACTGGCGAACTGGCCAAGCTGGTGAACCAGCTGATCGTGGCCAGCACCATCGCCACCGTGAGCGAGGGCCTGCTGCTGGCCGAGCGTGGTGGCGCCGACCCCGCCAAGGTACACCAGGCCCTGTTGGGTGGTTTTGTGGATTCACCCATCTGGCGCCAGCACGGGCAACGCATGCTCACCGAGGATTTCGCCCCGGGCGGCATGGCCAAGTGGCAACTCAAGGACACCCATACCGCCTTGGCCTATGCACACAGCCTGGGCCTGCGCTTGCCGGTCGCCAGCCTGGTGGATGGCCTGTTCCATGCGATGGTCGAGGCCGGCGATGGCGAGCTCGACCACGCCGGGCTGATCCGCCAGCTGCGCCGCCATAATAACCTTGCCCCTACTTCTGCCGGAGCCCCACATGACTGACACCACACCCCGCCGGCTGCGCAGCCAGGATTGGTTCGATGACCCGAGCCATGCCGACCTCACCGCGCTGTACGTCGAGCGCTACATGAACCAGGGCCTTACCCGGGCCGAGCTGCAATCCGGGCGCCCGATCATTGGCATTGCCCAGACCGGCAGCGACCTCACCCCGTGCAATCGCCATCACCTGGAATTGGCCAAACGTGTACGCGACGGCATTCGCGACGCCGGGGGCATTCCCATGGAATTCCCGGTGCACCCGATCGCCGAACAGTCCCGCCGCCCCACCGCCGCGCTGGACCGCAACCTGGCTTACCTCGGGTTGGTGGAAGTGCTCCACGGCTACCCCCTGGATGGCGTAGTGCTGACCACTGGCTGCGACAAAACCACGCCAGCCTGCCTGATGGCTGCGGCCACCACCGACCTGCCGTCGATCGTGTTGTCTGGCGGGCCGATGCTCGATGGCTGGCACAAGGGCCAGCGGATCGGCTCGGGCACCGTACTGTGGCATGCGCGCAATTTGCTGAGCGCCGGAGAGATCGACTACGAAGGCTTCATGACCCTCACCACGGCAGCATCGCCATCGGTGGGCCACTGCAACACCATGGGCACGGCCCTGTCGATGAATGCCCTGGCCGAGGCGCTGGGAATGTCGCTACCGGGCTGCGCGAGCATTCCCGCGCCTTACCGTGAGCGTGGACAGATGGCCTATGCTACCGGCGTGCGCATCGTCGACCTGGTGCGCGAAGACATTCGCCCGTCCCAGATCATGACCCACGCCGCGTTCGAGAACGCCATAGCCGTGGCCTCGGCCCTTGGCGCCTCCACCAATTGCCCGCCGCATTTGATCGCCATCGCGCGCCATAGCGGGATCGACCTGTCGCTCGAAGACTGGCAACGGGTAGGCGAAGACGTGCCGCTGTTGGTGAACTGCATGCCGGCAGGCGAATACCTGGGTGAAAGCTTCCACCGCGCCGGCGGCGTGCCAGCGGTGATGCACGAGCTGGACAAGGCAGGCCGCCTGCACCGCGACTGCCGCTCGGTCAGCGGGCGCAGCATGGGCGAGATCGTGAACGATGCAATGACGCAGGACCGCGACGTGATCCGCAGCTGTGAGGACCCGCTCAAACACCGCGCCGGCTTTATCGTGCTCAGTGGCAACTTCTTCGATAGCGCGATCATGAAGATGTCGGTGGTGGGCGAAGCCTTCCGCAGTACCTACCTCAGCGACCCGGCCCAGCCCAATTGCTTCGAAGCCCGCGCCATCGTGTTCGAGGGCCCGGAAGATTACCAGACGCGCATCAACGACCCGGCGCTGGACATCGATGACCGCTGCATCCTGGTGATTCGCGGCTGCGGCACGGTGGGTTACCCCGGGAGCGCCGAGGTGGTGAACATGGCGCCGCCATCGGCCTTGATCAAGGCGGGGATCGATTCGCTGCCGTGCATGGGCGATGGGCGCCAGAGTGGCACCTCGGCCAGCCCCTCGATCCTGAACATGTCGCCGGAATCGGCCGTGGGTGGTGGCCTGTCGCTGCTGCGCACAGGGGACCGGCTACGGGTGGACCTCAACGCACGGAGCGTGAACCTGCTGGTGGACGAGGCCGAACTGGCCGCCCGCCGCCAGGAGCCTGTGCCGGCGTTGGCTCCTGCGCAAACGCCCTGGCAGGAACTGTATCGGCAATTGGTGGGCCAGCTGTCCACCGGCGGCTGCCTGGAGCCCGCCACCTTGTATTGGCGAGTGATCGCTGAAAACGGGCCACCGCGCCACTCTCATTGATTTGTTTACGGGTATGGAATGACGTTATGGATGCGCTGCGACTGACTATCGAAAACACCCTGCCGACGGATTGGCAGCGGGCAACGTTGATTGGCCGTGTGTGGCTGCCGGCAGTGGAAGGGCCAGCGGTGGTTGTGGTGCGCGATGGCGAAGTGATCGACTGCACCTCCCGCTTTGCCACGCTCAGCCAACTGTTGAACAGTGACTCGCCTCTCCAGGCCGTACGCGATGCGCAAGGGCCGTCCCTGGGGCGGATCGAGGTGTTGCTTGAAAACACTGGGGAAGGGCATGACGCCAGCCAGCCCAGCCTGCTGGCCCCTATCGACCTGCAGGTGATCAAGGCCGCCGGGGTTACCTTTGCCGCCAGCATGATCGAGCGGGTGATCGAGGAAAAGGCCGGCGGCGACGCCCAACGGGCCGAGGCCATTCGCAGCCTGGTGCAGGACGTGATCGGCGATAACCTGCGCGACCTGCGGCCCGGCTCACCCGAGGCCATGCGTTTGAAAGCGCTGTTGATCGAGCAGCAAATGTGGTCCCAGTACCTGGAGGTGGGCATCGGCCCCGACGCCGAAATCTTCACCAAGGCCCCGGTGTTGTCGGCGGTTGGCGCGGGCGCGGCCATTGGCGTGCACCCCGCGTCGCGCTGGAACAATCCCGAGCCGGAAGTGGTACTGGCCGTAGACAGCCAGGGGCGCATACAGGGCGCAGCGTTGGGCAATGACGTGAACTTGCGCGACGTGGAAGGCCGTAGCGCGCTGCTGCTGGGCAAGGCCAAGGACAATAACGCGTCCTGTGCCTTGGGGCCGTTCATTCGGCTGTTCGACGAACACTTCAGCCTGGACGATGTGCGCCGCTGCGACGTGACCCTGCGGGTAGAAGGCCAGGAGGGTTACGTGCTGGAGGGCACCAGCGCCATGAGCCAGATCAGCCGGGACCCGGCCGACCTGGTGCAGCAAACGTTGAATGCCAATCACCAGTACCCGGACGGTTTCGTGCTGTTCCTCGGCACGCTGTTCGCCCCCACCGACGACCGCGACCAGCCAGGCCAGGGGTTCACTCACAAGGCAGGCGACCTGGTGAGCATCGCCTCGCCGACACTGGGCGGGCTGCACAACCGGGTCACCGGCAGCGATCAGGCGCCGCCGTGGGTGTTCGGGGTAGGGGCACTGATGCGCAACCTGGCGGGGCGAGGGGTGCTGGGTTGATCGTTGGGTGGTGCCTGTTCGCGAGCTCCGCCCGTCTCCTACACCCCTACAGGTGAGTGAGCTTACCCCCAGAAGTTATTACAGATGCGCTGCGTCGCCGCGCTGGCGGCGCGGGGGTCGAAAATGTCGGGATCGAAGTTGGGGCCCACCCACTGCCGGAAATGCCGGGCTTCTTCACCGTCAGGGTCTTGCCTGAGCACACCGAGGATGTGCTGGTAGGTGCCTACGCCGCCACAATCCTCGGGTGGGCAGGCGCGCTCGCCGTCCATCACCATGCACCAGCTGCCGCTGCCTTCGTCCGGCGCCTGGGCCTCTACCGCGATCACATGCTGCCAGCTGTCCCCGAAGTCATAGGTGTAACGCAGGCGGTCGCCCACCTTCAGGAGGCGCTTGAGCTTGAACTTGCGATCATCGAGCACCCGTGTATCGGGGAACTCCCGGTCCGGTAGCCCGTAGCGTTTTTCATTCAGGTCGAATTCGTACAAATGGCTGCTGTGCCAGCCCATCGCCGCCTGAATGAAGTGGTGAAGCCGCCGCAGCGTAGTGTCCCCGTTTACGACGATGCGCCGCCACACTGGCGGGTTCAGCTGCAGGGGTTCCAGCTGAACGAAGAGTACGAAACACGTTGAAGCCTCAGCCATGGGCAGGTCCTGAGAAGGAGGGCGGCCCATAGGGTCGGCGCATCAAGGAAGTTTTTCAACGGGTTATGGCAAACAAGTAGTGCTTCAAACGCCCTTTTTTGTGTCGCAGCGGTATAGAACGCTCAGGTCCTCCCGCTTGGCGTTGAGCTCCGCAGCCTTTTCAGCACATTGCTCTACGCGTTTATCTTCCCGCACGAAGGTTTCGGCAACCCATACGAATTGAGGCGGCATGCAGGTGGTATGGGCTTCACTGGTGCAAAACACCGCATTGAGGAACAGAGCGGGTAAGGGCATCGCAAACTCCAGGCAAGGTCGGCGCCTTGTTTGACGCCTGACTAAACGGACCGGCACCTGGGCCCTTGGTTCAGGATGTAGCGGTTTTGTTGCACGATATGTGAACCCGCTCTAAGCTCGGCGCGGGTGTTGGCGTGCGAGGACGCGCGCCGCTCGCACTGCTGACAGGGGTGGGCTTTACCATGGCCATTTTCATGGCCGGGCTTTCGTTCACCTCGCCTGCGTGGCTGGCGGCGGCCAAGCTGGGGGTGCTGCTGGGCTCGACACTCGCCGCCGTGGGCGGGCTGCTGTGGGGGCGTTTCAGGGTTAACACAACTACGGAACGACTTGCCGTGTCATCATGCCCAACGGGGGAGCGCTGAGCGCTGCTGCAAGCTACCCTGCAGGGGCCGGGCTTCCCGGCTGGCGAGGGCACTTTGATCGTTCGGAGGCTATCCTGAACACACCGGGCAGGCAGTTTGAAGGGGCCCACAGGGAAAAGTCACGATGAGCACAAGGACGCGTTCCAGTTTTTATCCCACTGCGTTGGTAACGCTGGTGATCGGCTTGCTGTTGTCCGCAACCGGCGCCTGGCTGATGGGCCAGGCCAACCAGGCGCGGATCGACCAGGCGGTGGACGACATCGTTCACGACACCACCGAGGCGATCTTCAGCCGCGTGCAGATGTATCAGTATGGGCTGCGCGGCGTACGCGGGGCGGTGCTTACCGCCGGGCCGGAAAACCTGACCCTGTCGTTGTTCCGGCGTTACAGCGAATCCCGCGACATCGGCACTGAGTTCCCGGGTGCGCGCGGGTTCGGGTTTGTCCGGCGAGTGCCGTCCACGGCCGAGGCCGCGTTCGTGGCCCGTGCGCGCGCCGACAACCGGCCGGATTTCACCATCAGCAACCTGGGCCCCCATGAAGGCGATCGCTGGGTGATCGAATACATCGAGCCCAACCGAGGCAATCGCAGCGCCCTGGGTTTCGATATAGCGTCAGAACCCAACCGGCGCCGCGCCGCTCAAGAGGCGGTCGATACCGGGGAGGTTCGCCTTACCCAGCCTATTACGCTGATGCAGGAGCAATCGAAGCCGCAACAATCCTTCCTGATGCTGATGCCGATTTATCGTGTGCCCAGAACCCCGGCCACGGTGGATGAGCGACGCGCGGAGCTGGTGGGCTTCAGTTACGCCCCGCTGCTGATGACCGAAGTGCTGCAGGGGCTTCGCATCGACCCTCAATTGCTGAACGTGCAGCTATCGGACGTTTCGGCTAATGGCGTGCCGGGGATCTTCTTCAACAATCATCAGGGAAATGACGTTGCATCGGCGCTACGCCCGCAGCATTTTGAACGCGACATGTTCGGTCGCCGCTGGTCGTTCGAATTCAGCGTCACTCCCGCCTTCATTGACCGCCAGGGGGTAATCCCGGCGGCCTACCTCTGGCTGGGCGGTATTCTTGCCAGCCTGGTGCTTGCCGGGCTGGCTGGCGCCATTGCTGTAAGCCGGGCGCAGCGGCGTGAAATCCTGTACGCGCGGATGGAGCTGGGTGCCATCGTGGAGAGCGCCTCGGATGCCATCATCGGCAAAAGCCTGGACGGCATTATCAGCAGCTGGAACCGGGGCGCCGAACACTTGTTCGGATTCACGGCCGAAGAGGCAATCGGCCGACCAATTACCCGGCTGATCGTACCGGCGGACCGTGTCGACGAAGAGAACAGCATGCTGGCGCGGATCGCACACGGCGACCCGGTGACACACTACGAGACCGTGCGCTTTCACAAGAATGGCCAGCAGTTGCAGGTTTCCATTACCCCGTCGCCGGTACACGGGCCCGGGGGGCAAGTGGTCGGGGCTTCGGTCACCGCCCGGGACATCACCCTGCAAAAGGCCCAGACCGCCCGTATCCAGGTGCAGAACGAAGAGCTGAAGGAGCAGGTGCATGACAGCCAGGCCACCACCCAGGCGATCCTGGATACCGTGGTGGACCCGGTAGTGAGCATTGACGAGGGCGGCAAGGTGCTCTCGTTCAACCCCGCCAGCACCCGGGTATTTGGCTATTCAGCCGAGGAGATCATCGGCCAGCATGTGACGCGCCTGATCCCCGAAAGCGATTGGTCAGCCTACGAACGTTTTGTCGAGCGCACCCTGGAAAAAGCTGTGCCTTCTTCCCGCAGCCAGGAAATCCGCGGCCTGCGCAAGGATGGCAGCGTGTTCCCCGCCAGGGTGTCCGTGGGCCTGAAGTACAGCGCCGAAGCCCGGGTATTCGTGTGCGTGGTGACCGACATCACCAGCGAGCAGAAGCAGCGCAACGACCTGCTTGCTGCCCGCGACCACCTGCTGTTGGCTGCCGATGCCGCTGAATTGGGCATCTGGACGTTCAATCTGCAGGACCGCTCGCTGAGCTGGAACGACCGCATGTACGAACTTTACGGGCTGGTGCCTGCCCGTGGCGAACGCACGCTGCACTATGAAGACTGGCTGCGTTGCCTGTATCCCGAAGACCTCCCGCGCTGCGACGATGCCATGCGTGCCCTGCTGGAGCATGAGGAGCCTTACGCGCTGGTGTTCCGTGCCCGCTTGCCGGACGGCCAGTTGCGCCATATCCAGGCCAGCGCCCGCGCGGAGCGGGACCCCGGCGGCAAACCTCTGCATGTGACCGGCATCAACCGCGACATCACCTTGCAACAGGAAATCGAGGCCACGTTGCGCCAGGCCAAGGCCAGCGCGGACGAAGCGAGCGCGGCCAAATCGGCATTCCTGGCCAACATGAGCCACGAGATCCGTACGCCGCTCAACGCGGTGCTGGGCATGCTACAGCTGGTGCAGCGCACTGCGTTGGATGCCCAGCAGCGCGACTATGTGGCCAAGGCACGACAAGCGGCCCGTTCGCTGTTGGAACTGCTGAACGATATCCTCGACTATTCGAAGATCGAGGCCGGCAAGCTCAAGCTGGATAACCATACGTTCGAGCTGGATGGCCTGTTGACCGAGCTGGCGGTGATCATTGCCGGTAACCAGGGCACGCGGGATGTGGAGGCGGTGTTCGACATCGACCCGGCGGTGCCCTCGATGCTGGTGGGCGACGCACTGCGGCTCAAGCAGGTGCTGGTCAACCTGGTGGGCAACGCGCTGAAGTTCACACTCGACGGTGAAGTGGTGATCCGGCTCACGGTGGTGCACCGCGAAGACGGCCACGTCACGCTGCGCTTCAGCGTGAGTGACAGCGGGATCGGCATCAGCCCGGAACAGCAGGAGCGTATCTTCGAGGGGTTCAGCCAGGCCGAAACGTCCACCTCGCGCCGCTTTGGCGGAACAGGCCTGGGCCTTGTGATCAGCAACCGGCTGGTGTCGCTGATGGGCGGCGAGCTCAAGCTGGAGAGTGAAGTGGACGTGGGCAGCCGCTTCTGGTTCGACGTGCCGCTCAAGGTTCAGGATGGCGGCGACGTGCCGCTTCCCGTACCGGGCCGGCGGTTGCCGCTGCGGCTGCTGGTGGTCGATGACAACCCCACCAGCGCAGACGTGCTTTCCCGCACCGTGGAAGCGTTGGGCTGGACCGCCCAGCACGCCTTGTCGGGGCACGAGGCATTGGAGCGCATCCGCCGTGTGGCCGGAACCGCCGCGCCTTATAACCTTATCCTGATGGACTGGCGCATGCCCGACCTCGACGGTGTAGCCACGGCGCGGCTGATTCATGATGGCCTCCCGGAAGGCCAGGTGCCGCACATGGTGATGGTGACCGCCTATGCCGATCAGCTGTCGCTGGTAGCGCCGGAACAACACCGAGGCTTGTTTGCAGCCACCTTGAGCAAGCCGGTAACGCCTCGGCAATTGCGCGACTGTGTACTGGGCGTGGTTGAAGGGCGCCCGCTGGTGCCGGCATTGCCCCCGCCCGAGCGCCAGCCCAAGCGCCTGGCCGGGTTGCACGTACTGGTAGTGGAAGACAACGCGGTGAACCGGCAGGTTGCCAGTGGCCTGTTGCACCTGGAAGGCGCGAATGTGACCCTGGCCGGTAATGGCTTTGAAGCCATCGCGGCACTCGACGAGGCGCCCAATACGTACGACGCGGTGCTGATGGACGTGCAAATGCCGGAAATGGATGGTCTGGAAGCGACCCGGCGCATACGCCAGGACTTGCGCTTCGAGGCCCTGCCGATCATTGCCATGACCGCTAACGCCGCAACCGAAGACAGGCACGCCTGCCTGGCCGCTGGCATGGACGATCACATCACCAAGCCCGTCGACCTCGCAGGGCTGGTAAGCAGCTTGACTAGGTGGGTAGAAGGCGCACGCCCAGTGCCCGTGCTTGTACCGGTCCAGGAGGAGGGGGGCCTGCTTGAGGCCTGGCCAACCGTGACCGGCCGCTTTGGCGGGGATCTGGACCTACTGCGCAACGTGCTGGAAATCTTTGCAACGGATACCCGTGAACTGCTCAAGCGCCTGGATGAGCTTGCCCGCAGCGGCGATCGCGCTGCCGCCAGGGCGATCTTCCATGCGATAAAAGGTAGCGCGGCCAATATCGGCGCCAAGGCGCTTTCCCAGCGTGCCGGCAAACTGGAAGCAAGCCTGGAGCGCGGCGAGGCGGAAACGGTGGAGGGCGTGGCTACCGGTGCCTTTGCTCAAGAGCTGGTCATGCTGCTGGAGGCTAGCGAAGCGCAGATGCAGGATCGGCTCAAATAACGAGTGGCCTACGCTGGGCCACTCGCCACTCGTCTTTTGAAGGGCACCAACGGCTCCGCTGGGCTTCCAACTCAAGTACCCCTGATAAAGAGAGCGAGTACCATGGCAATCGAAGGCAAAGACCCGCAACCTCAGAACCAGGGCCTGGCGCCCGAGCGTATCGAACCTGACCTTACACCAGCCCCTGGGACTCCCCGCCCAGGTGCCAGTGGCGCAAAGAGCGACGAGGCCGAGCTGGGCTTCGATCCAGAGTCGCCGGACCTCAAAGACCCCCAGATTGATCCGATGCACCCGGCCAAGGCACCTTCGGGGCCGGCGGGGAACACCGAAAAACGCGCCAAGGGCGACAGCTATCCCCCGTATGGCGGCGCCAAGGGCTGATCGGTGGGTTTAGAACGTCAGGAGCATCGTCGCCGAGGGCCTACTGTGCAAGCAAGGCTCTGTCCACCGGCTCCAGACGGGTGCTTACACTGATTTGGGGGTCTCTTGCGCTGATGGCGTGAATACCCCCGCTTCCCTCGTCCAACGGTTGCCATAGGCGCCAGGCCTGCCCGGGCTCCAGTGGCGGCACGGCCACTGTGGCGCGGCTGATCACCTGATTCGCCTTGGCGACGGCAAGGGCGATCGTCGCCCCGGTGACTGGCTGGTCGCTGACATTGATAACCGTACCCGTCACGCTCGTAATGTGCCCGGTGTCCACCAGGCGCACGTTACGCACTTCCAGCTCCGCGCCGAGCGCTGGGGCCGCGCAAACGATGCCCATACATGTTGCCAGTGCCCAATAGCGCATGTTCCAACCCCTGGGTTGCGTTTCGACGAGCGATGCTACGCAGGGCCGCTGCGCATTCGCACGGCGCGGGTGATTTGGAAAGACCAGCGGTCAATCCGGCAGGAGAGCCCGTCAAGCACCCGGCATAAGCGGGCGTCAACATCCATTCAGGTGCCTTGTGGCTCATCCTTGGCGGTGAGGGTGGTTTCTTCCTGCAACAGCTCTACCTGTTCACCCTTGCCCATGCTCTTGTACTGCTTGCGAATTGTTTTCAATTGGCGAGCATCCAGGTCGTCCAGGTTAAGCACCGCCATGCGGGCCTCCTTGGTGGCCCTGAGCAGTTCGTCGATCTTGATGTGCAGCACATCGTTGTCACGGTTTTGCGTGTTCTGGATCACGAACACCATCAGGAAGGTGATGATGGTGGTAGAGGTGTTGATGATCAGCTGCCAGGTGTCGTTGTAATGGAACCAGGGGCCGGTCGCCGCCCATAGCACTATCAGCACAAGCGCCGTAGCGAAGGCTTTGGGGCTGCCGGCGCGCTTGGAGAGCGCCTGGGAGAAACTGGAAAAATTCATCGTGGTTACCTCGTTGTTTTACAAGATAAAAGACCACGCGAGTGAGCGAACGGCAGCAGGCCTGAATGATATTTCATTCAGCCGGGGCTGTTCGCTTGCGCCCCTTGCCAGCGGGAGCACGGCGAGTTCCGGCAGGTTTGCGCTTCTTTTTCCATGCCGGCGCCTTCGCCTGGCCCTTGATAGTGACGTTCAGGCCCTTGCATCGCTCCACCAGTTTGCTCATCCATGCCGATTGCCGCGCAAGGAACTCTTCCAGCGGCATCTCCCCGCTTTGCACCATGTCCAACGCCTGTTCCCAGATGGCCGTGGTACCGGGATCGGTGATCGCCCGGGGTACGGCGTCCACCAGGCTGCAGCCGGCAGGTGTGGCCGCAAGCGCCTTGCCCGCCTTGGTGAGGTAGCCGCGGTCGAGCAACCCTTGAATGATGCCGGCACGCGTGGCCTCGGTACCGATGCCGGTGGTTTCCTTGAGCTTCTGTTTGAGCTTGGGGTCTTCCACCAGCCGGGCGACGTTCTTCATGGCGCTGATGAGGTCGCCTTCGGTGAAGGGCTTGGGCGGCTGGGTCCAGTTATTCTTTAGCTGCACGTCGCGCACCGGGCACTGATCCCCCCGGGCAAGCGGCGGCAGCGGTTGCGCCGGCTCTCGCCCTGGCTGCGCAGCGAGCGCTTCCGGCAAGGCGCGCTTCCAGCCCGGTTCGATCACCTGCTTGCCGGTAGCCAGCAGCGTTTCCCCGGCGCACTCGAAGGTGGCCCGGGTGCGGTCGTAGCTGTGCTCGGGCAGAAACTGCGCCAGGTACCGCGCGCGGATCAATGAGTACACCTGGCGGTGCCGCGGCGGCAGTTTGTCCAGGTTGGGCGCCACGGTGGTAGGAATGATGCCGTGGTGGGCAGAGACCTTGGCATCGTTCCAGGCCCGGGAACGCCGGCCAGGGTTGATGTGGTCGAACAGCGGCGCAAGGGTTGGGTCTGCCCGCTTCAACCCGGCCAGTACCGCAGGGGCCTCGGCATGCTGGCTCATTGGCAGGTAGCCGCAATCGCTGCGAGGGTAAGTGATCGCCTTGTAGGTTTCGTACAAGGCCTGGGCGATGTCCAGCGTTTCCTGGGCGCCCAGCCCGAATTTGCGCGAGCACAGCTGTTGCAGTGTGCCCAGGTCGAAGGGCAGCGGTGCCGTTTCCTTCATGCGCTCGGTGCGCACGTCTGTAACCTGGGCGCTGGGCGCGCTGGCCATTTTAGCCCTGGCGGCCTCGGCAATCGGCTGTTGCAGACAGCGGCCTTCTTCATCACACGCCGACTTCGGCGCCTGCCATTGTGCGATGAAAACTTGCCGCGCGGCCTCCAGCTTCACGTCGATACCCCACCAGGCCACAGGCTGGAACGCGGCAATGCTGCGGTCGCGATCAACCACCAGCCGCAGGGTTGGGGTTTGCACCCGGCCAACGGGCAGTACGCCTTGATAGCCCGAGCGCTGACCGAGCAACGTGAACAGGCGGCTGAGGTTCATCCCGATCAGCCAATCGGCGCGGGACCGGCCAAGGGCGCAGTGATACAGGCTGAAGGTGGAGGCGCCCGGGCGCAACGCTGCCAAGGCCTTTTGAATGGAGGCGTCGTCGAGCGCCGACAACCATAGCCGCTGGACCGGGCCCCGGTACCGGCAGTGGTCGAGCAGCTCGCGGGCGATCATTTCTCCTTCGCGGTCTGCGTCGGTGGCGATCACCACCTCACCGGCCTGGCCCAGCAACCGCTTCACCGCCTTGAACTGCGAGGCGGTCTTGGGCTTGACCTGCATGCGCCACTGCTCCGGCACGATGGGAAGGTGCTCAAGGCGCCATTGCTTGTAGCGGGGGTCGTAGGCGTCGGGCGGGGCGGTTTCGAGCAGGTGCCCGATGCACCAGGTTACGGTAACCCCGGCGCCCGTAAGGCAGCCGTCACCCTTGCCACGGGCGCCGAGCGCCTTGGCGATATCCCGCGCCTGGGAAGGTTTTTCACACAAAAACAGCCGCATCACGTTTACCCATTGCCACACCCGCCAAGGATGGCGGGGGCAGCGGCACGATGCAAGCAAATAAGTGTATATCTGTACAGTAGGTTCAGCCGCGCTTGAGCTCGATCGGCACCGCGCCAGGCTCCATGCTTGCACGCATCAGGGTCACGGGAATGGACTTGGCCGCCGGTACCTTGCTCTTCTCGGCGTAATGCCATAAAGGCACCAATGGATTGCATTCGGGGTAGTACCCGCCGCAGCATCCGGCCGGGATGTCATACGCAAGGACTTGTAACGGCCCCACCGTGCGCGGCACGTCGGTTTCCACTGCGGTGGTCACTTTCACCCAAGCCCCGGGCGCGAAGCCCATGCGCGTGATGTCGTTGGTGTTCATCAGCAGCACCTTGCGGGTGCCCTTCACGCCACGGAAGCGGTCGTCATAGCCGTATATCGTAGTGTTGAACTGGTCGTTGCTGCGCAGCGTCATCAGTTGCAACACGTCGCGGCGGCCCTCGCCGGCGTTCACATCGTCGTTGGTGTCCAGGGTGGGCATGGTGGTGAATTGCGCCTTGCCGCTTTCGGTTTTCCATTGCCGTTGGGCAGCAGGGATGGGACGATGGAAGCCGCCGGGCTCGGCCATGCGCACTTCCAGGTCGTGGAAGGTTTCCGGGTAGACCGCCGCAATGGCCTCGCGAACCTTGCGGTAATCGCGCCGCCAGGCGGCCCAGTCCAGTTTCGGATTCGGCGGGAGGGTAGCCTGGGCGATGCCCGCGATAATCGCAGGTTCGGACAACAGGTCCTCGCTGGCCGGTTCGCTCTGGCCCCGCCAGCCGTGAATGCACCCTGTGCTGTCTTCGGTCGCCCATTGCTGTTCCACGCCGTCCTGGCGATCGATTTCGATACGCCCCAGGCAGGGCAGCAGCCACTGGCTTGCACCCGGCAGCAGGTGGCTGCGATTCAGTTTGGTAGCTACCTGTACGTTAAGCTCCAGGCGCTGCCACGCGGGCTCCATACGGGAGGTATCCGGCACGGCGCGCACGAAGTTGCCACCCAGGCCGATAAACCCCTTTACACGGCCGTCCAGCATGCCTTCGCAGGCGTCCACGGTGCAAAAGCCTTTCTCGTCCGGCACCTTGATGCCCAGCACCTGCTCGATCAGCTCACCAGGTACTTTCTTCGGGTCTTCGGTAATCCCCACCGTGCGCTGGCCCTGAACGTTGGAGTGCCCACGCACGGGGCAGATCCCGGCGCCGGGCTTACCGATATTGCCTCGCAGCAACAGCAGGTTTACCAGCATCTGTACATTGGCTACGCCGTGGCGGTGCTGCGTGAGCCCCATCCCATACACGCCCATTACCCGTTCACTTGGCGCATACACTCTGGCAGCGGCTTCCATTGCGCCGCGGCCAAGGCCGGCGCGGCGTTCGAGCGTTTCCCAGGAGTAGCCGTCGATCTGGGCAATCAAGGCCTCGAAGCCGGTAGTGTGCTCGGCAATGAATGCGCGGTCTATCACACCGGGCTGGCCAGCCGCCAAAGCCTCTGCGTCCAACGCCAGCAGGGCCTTGATGATGCCTGCCATGGCGGCCAGGTCCCCGCCGATCGCAACCTGATGGTACTGGGTGCTGATAAGCGTGGACTCAGGCCCCAGCATTTCCACCGGGCTTTGTGGGTTCACAAACCGCTCAAGGCCCCGTTCGCGCAGCGGGTTGAACGTGATGATCTGCGCGTCGCGCTTACGCGCTTCCTGTAAGGGGTGAAGCATCCGCGGGCTGTTGCTGCCAACGTTCTGCCCGAAGAAGAAAAAGCAATCGGTGTGCTCGAAATCCGCCAGGGTAACCGTGCCCACTGGCACGCCGATGCTCTCTTGCAGGCCCACCGACGTGCTTTCATGGCACATATTGCTGCTGTCGGGCAGGTGGTTATTCCCATAGGCCCGCGCCAGCAGCTGATACATGAACGAGGCTTCCAGCGAGGCCCGCCCGGAGGCATAGAACACCACGCTTTCCCGAGGCAACCGTTTCAGGGTTTCACCGATCGCGGCGAAAGCGTCTTCCCATGCCACGGGCCGGTAGGTGTCGGTGGTGGCGTCGTAGCGAAGCGGGTGGGTGATGCGCCCCTGTTGCTCAAGGTCGTGGTCCGGCCAGGTGCGCAACTCGGTCAAGGTGTGTTTGCTGAAAAAATCCACGTCAGCACGCAGGGAGGTGAGCTCCCATGCGGTGGCCTTCGCGCCGTTCTCGCAAAACTCCAACGGGTGAGGTTTGCCGGGTTTGGCCCAGGCGCAGCTTACACAGGCGAAGCCGTCAGGCTTGTTCTGTTTGAGCAGCGCTGCCGGGCCCTTGCCCAGGGCCTTCTCGCGCAACAGGATGGCTGCCACCGACTGCGCCGAGCCCCAGCCGCCCGCAGCGTGGGTGTAAGGTTTGAAGCGGGCATGAGGGGGCAGGTGCATGATGGCGGCCTTCGCGAAGTCATATTCTGTTACGACTTTACGAAGCGGCCAAAGGTTCGGCTAGGCGGCCCGGTGGCCTGGCGCTCGATGAGCGGCCAGGCTAGCGGCTTCGCAGGATCAAGGGGCAGGGTTGGGATGACGGGTGTGAATCGCCTCGATGCCTGCGCGAACCTCGTCGGTAAGTTTCACCTCGATGCTGGCCAGGTTGCTGCGCAACTGCTCCAGGGTGGTAGCACCGATGATGTTGCTGGTCACGAACGGCTGTTCGGTCACGTATTGCAGCGCCATCTGGGCTGGGTCCAGGCCGTGCTGGCGAGCCAGCGCAACATAGGCTTCGGCGGCGGCTTCGGCTTGCGGGTTGTTGTAGCGCTGGAACCGTTCGAACAGGGTCAAGCGACCCGCCTCCGGGCGCGCGCCGCCCAGGTATTTGCCCGACAACACACCGAACGCTAGTGGCGAGTACGCCAGCAGGCCGATCTGCTCGCGCAGGGCGATCTCTGCCAGGCCCACTTCAAAACTGCGGTTGAGCAGGTTGTAAGGGTTCTGGATCGACACCGCGCGCGGCCAGCCGCGGGTTTCGGCCAGGTGCAGGAAGCGCTGGGTGCCCCAGGGCGTTTCGTTGGACAGGCCGATATGGCGAACCTTGCCCGCTTTCACCGCTTCGTCGAGTGCCTCGAGGGTTTCTTCGATGGGGGTGAACACGTCGGTCTCGTCGTGCTGGTAGCCAAGCACACCGAAGAAGTTGGTTTTACGGTCGGGCCAATGCAGTTGGTAAAGGTCCAGGTAATCGGTATTCAGGCGCTTGAGCGAGGCGTCGAGGGCCGCGTTGATGTTCTTGCGGTCCAGCCGGGGGTTGCCGTCGCGGATGTGGTCCATGCGGCCCGGGCCGGCCACCTTGCTGGCCAGTATCCAGTCGGCACGGTCCCCGTGTTCGCGGAAATAGTTGCCAATGATCTCCTCGGTGCGGGTATAGGTTTCGCCGCGCGGCGGTACCGGGTACATCTCGGCCGTGTCCATGAACGTCACGCCGGCATCTTTGGCGAGGCGAATCTGCTCGAACGCTTCGGCCTGGGTGTTCTGCTCGCCCCAGGTCATGGTACCCAGCGCAATGGCGCTGACCTTGAGCTCGGTTTTCCCCAATACGCGATAGTGCATGAAAGCTCCTGTGTGCAAGCGGGCCTCGATGGCCCCGGAATATTGAACGGATGGTGCGTCACCTTTCGTGCATTCGCCCGACCGGTGAGACAGATTGCCGCACGACTGTTCGTCGTAATGCCTAGCAGGCTAACTATTTGGCTACCTCTGGTTCGGTTATCATACAACCGCTGCGACAGCCGCATGGCGGTCGTCATCGCCCGTGCCCAGCCAATCCCGACGTATCCACATTCAGAGAGGTCAACCCAAACCATGGGGCGCCAAGTATTGCTCTACTTGACACATTTCTTCAAACGCCTGCAGGACATTTTCATGTCCCCGGCCCAGGATGAGGCCGAGCGCGGCACCCCGCCGCTGGCCGTGCTGACGATCGTTGTATTGGGCATGTACATCGCTGGTGGCCTGGGCTTCTTCGTGAAAACCCACTACTGGGATCACCTCACCGACGCGCAGAAAGCCGTGGTGATCGAATCGATGGCTTCTACCGAACAAACGTTGTAAACCCCAGCGGCCCGTGCCGCCCGGCTGTACTACCCGCACTGCGGGCATCTCACAAGAACAAATTCAAACAGGTGGTTGGCGCTCGACGATATCGGTCTTCACAGGCTGATGCGCATCGGGACGGACGGTCTTTGTCTGCAATTCGGCACGCAGCTGAGGCAGACATTGCGGAAATTCGTGGTTGATGAAGGTGATCAGCCGCTCGCGCATATGGCAACGCGCGTCCCAATTGCGGGAAGAGTCCAGCGAGCTGAGCAATATCCGCAGCTGCATGGACTTTTCACTGGTATCGGTGACCTGAAGCACGCATACACGGCCATCCCACAGGTGAGGGATTTCCGCGCAGATGCGTTTCACTTCCTCGCGCAATACCTCCAGCGGGAGCGAGTAGTCGACCCACAGGAATACCGAGCCGATGAGGCTGGACGCGCTGCGGGTCCAGTTCTGGAAGGGTTTTTCAATAAAGTAGGTAAGCGGCACCACCAGCCGACGCTCATCCCAGATTTTCACCACCACGTAGCTGCCGGTGATTTCCTCGATTCGCCCCCATTCGCCTTCCACGATCACCACGTCGTCCAGGCGGATGGGCTGGGAAATGGCGATTTGCAGGCCGGCAATCAGGTTGCCTAATACCGGCTTGGCGGCAAAGCCCGCCGCCAGCCCTGCCAGCCCCGCCGAGGCAAGCAGGCTGGTACCCACCTGGCGCACCGCCGGGAAGCTCATCAGAATCAGGCCGCTGCCGAACAGGATGACCACCACATTCAAGCAACGCACCAGCACCCGCACCTGGGTCTGAATGCGCCGCGCGGTGAGGTTGTCCTCGATGTCCAGCGGGTTGCGGATGGCGATGGTATCCGCGACAGCCGCCACGCAACGCAAGCCCAGCCAGGTGAAGGCGATGACCACGAGCAGCCCGTTCACGTGGCGCACGGTGTTGATCATCGGCAGGTCGTCGGGCGCAGAGGTCCATACCGATTGCAGCGCCAGCAATGGCATCAGCCATAACGAAGGCGGCCGCGCCTTGGAGATCAACTGCTGGGCCAGCAACATGCGGCGGGCGATACGCTTGAGCACGGTGAGCCCAAGCCAGCGCACCACCAGCGTGAACAGCACGGCGGCCAGCGCCGCGATCAGCGTACTCAGCCAGGGCAGGGGGATGCGGTCCAGCCAGGATTCGGGAATCAGGTCCATCGGTACGCCTCGGGTAGCTTCAAACGATACCGACCCGAGGCAGGCCGGCGCGGTTCCCGCCGAGGTGTCTATTCAGCGGTTGCCAGCGGTTTGGGGCCCATTACTGCGCTTGGAGGGGGCTTCGACGATTACGCTTGCGTTGCGCCTCAAGCCGCGGCAGTTCATGACGCACAAACACCCCTGCAACACGATCAGCGCCCAGGCCTGGCTGTGCACCCCCCATATGACCCACAGCAGGTTGCTGAGCAGGAACAGCCAGAACCCGGCCATGCGCCGCCGGGGCTGTTGCGAGCCTACCAGCCAGGCGGCGACAACGGTGGCCAGCATCGCCGGCCACTGAGTCCAGTCGACGTACAGCATCGCTCACTCCTGATCGTCGTCCTCGATCAGCGGAACGGTGGCGTCGTCCATCTCCGAGCCGGGGTCTTCATTGAAAGGATCGTTGAGCACCTTGGCATTGGCGGGCTTGGCGGGGTCGTTGACGAAGGGTACGCCACTGGGGCCTTGCTGCTCGGTGCCTTTGGTTTGCGGGTTCATGGTCAGCTCCTTTGCGGTGGGTGATAAATGACACACCTGCATAAGGGAGGCGATCGTCAGGCCAAAGGTTCCCGCCATTGCACCAGGTTGCCCTCCGGGTCATAGCCCTCGCAGGCGCGGAAGCCCGGGCCCACCCACTCGGCCTCTTCGCTTTCGACCCCCCCGCCCAGCATCGGGCTCAGGGTATGCACCAGTGCCAGCGAGGCCACGGGAAAGATCAGCTTGACCGGCACATCGGTACGCCGCAGGGGCGGGGAGGCAATGATCAGGTTGTCCGCCACGATCTGCGGCAGCGCGTGCAATACCAGCATGTAATGGGGCGATTCGAGCACGATGCGCCCTTCGGCGCGAACCTTGACCGGCAGCCCGGCGACCTGCGAGTAGAACGCCGCCATGCGCTCCAGGTCTTTGGCGAACAACAAGGCGCCGGCTTTGGGCAGTTCGGACATTACACGTCTCCGCAACAAGGTGCGTCACCCTAAGAGAGCCCGCACGCGCTGTCCAGTCTACCGCGCTGTACGAACTGTAGCGCGGCTGCGAGACTAGGTGCTTTTTCGAGGAAGGCTGCGCTCATGCAGAACCGCTTGGCTGTGCTGGTGGTCTCTATCTTCGGTGCTGTGGCCTGTGCCATGGCGGACGACACCGTGGTCGCGTGGCCGCCGGGGTGGCAGGTGGAGCCGATCCCCGCCGAGGCGGGCAGCGATGTAATACGCCAGCGCGCGGTGATGCTTGATACCCGTGGCGACCCTGCCATGGTGGTAGAGCTTAGTCAAAGCCCGGTAGAGGCAGGGCACGTGGTGAACGTGGCAGGGGTGGTGCTGGAAATGCGCAAGGCGGTACAAAAGAACTTTTCCCAAGGCGGCTATCAAAGTGCTTGCACGCGAGTCAAAGCCAGTAGCCTGAACGAGGTACCGGCGGCCGAAACGACTTGCACCATCACCCTCAATGGCGGGCATGTGATTACCCAGACACTGGTGGCGGCAGCCGGGGCGCGCAAGGCGTGGGCGCTGTCGTACGCGGGAACGCCTGCGGGATACCAGGCCAACGAAGGCGCGGTGCTGGAGATTCGCAACTCGTTGGTGCTGGACGCAGAACAATGACCGGGCCGGCACAGGAGCACGCCATGGCGCGATTCGAACACTTTGGGCCAAATCTGGTTGGCCGCGATTATGCGGTGGGGGACATTCACGGGCATTTCAGCCGCCTTGAGGCAACCTTGGACCGTGCGCGGTTCGATGCGTCGCGCGACCGTCTGTTCAGCGTGGGCGACCTGGTAGACCGCGGCCCGGAAAGCCCGCGCGCGCTGGAGTGGCTGGAGCAGCCGTGGTTCTACGCGGTGCAGGGCAACCATGAAGTGCTCACTCGCCAGTTCGTGGACGGCGACCCGCAGCTCAACCCTCGTGATTACCTCAACAGCGGGGGCGCCTGGTTCATGCAAAGCCCGGTGGAAACCCAGCGGCGCTTCGCCGACCGCTTCGCCAGGTTACCCGTGGCGCTGGAAGTGGAAACCGCCCAGGGCCTGGTTGGGCTGGTGCACGCCCATTGCCCGTTTTCCAGCTGGACCACCCTGCGTGAATACCTGACCGGCGCCTTGCCGTATGCGATCGAGCTCGAGGAGGCCTTTCAATGGTCCCGCGCCCGGCTCAAGCAACGGGACGAAAGCGAGGTGCGCGACGTGCGCGCGGTGGTGGTAGGCCATACGCCCTTGCGCCGGCCGAGGCGCCTGGGGAACGTGTGGCATATTGATACGGCTGGCTGGAGCGAGGGCTATTTCAGCCTGCTCGAATTGGGGCAATTGCGCGTGGTGCAAGCGTAGCGCGCCTGCCTCTGTAGAAGTGGGCGCAAGCCCTCGAACGTGGCCCATCGGACTCCGAGCCGCGATTATTCCTACACCGGTTGCGTGCAGGCGGGGTACACCTGATTCCTGCCCTGGGCCTTGGCGCGGTACAGCGCCGCATCCGCCGCCTCCACCAGTGCCTGAGGCCTTGGCGGCAATTCACGGTCGAACCACATGTAGGCGCCGGCGCTCACGGTCACGGTGCCATACGGGCTGCCCGTATGAGGAATGCTCAACCCGCGTACGGCTTCGACCATACGTTCGGCCACGCGTACCGCGCCGGCCAGGTCGCACTCAGGCAGCAGCACCAGCAGCTCCTCGCCGCCATACCTTACTACCAGGTCGCCGGCACGCCCCACGCTCGCCACAACGGCTTGGCCCACATCGCGAATGCAGGCATCCCCCGCCGGGTGACCATAGATGTCGTTGTAAGCCTTGAAGTGGTCGATATCCAGCATGATCACGCCCAACGGGCGGCCATTGCGCCGCGCGCGGCCGATCTCCATCGGCAGTGCCTGGTCCAGCTGGCGGCGGTTGGCCAGGCCCGTGAGGCTGTCTTGCATGGCCATCAGCTCCAGCGCGGCATGGGCATTGCGCAGCTCAGCTTCGGTTTGTGCCGTTTGCCGGATCTGCCGGATCAGCATCGCACCGAAAATGCCCGTGGCTGACAGCAGCAGAAGGATCACCATTGCCGTGCGCAGCATATTCTGCCGCCAGTTGGCGAGCAGGAAAGTCTTGGACTCGGCCGCCAGTACCACCAGTGGGTACTGGCTCACTGCCCGGTAGCCGTACAAGCGCTCTACGCCATCCACCACGGAAGGCAGCATGCGGGTGCCAGCGGTGGCATTGGGCAATAGCTGGGAAAACACCACACCCTTGGCAATGCTGGTACCGATCAGTTGCTCGTCATAGGGGCGGCGCACCAGCACTGTGCCGTCGGCCAGTACCAGGTTTATTACCCCGTCGGGATCAAGGCTGTAGCTTTCGTAGAAGCGCTTGAAGTACTCGACCTTGATGGTTGCAAGTGCCACCCCGGCGAAGCGCCCGTCGCTGTCGTTGATACGGCGCGACAGTGTAATGATCAGGTCACCGGTGGAGCGGCTGCGGATCACCGGGCCCAGATGCGCGTTGAGGTCGTTATGGGTGCGGTGGTAAATGAAGTAATCGCGGTCAGCGTTATTGGCATTAGGTGGGTTGGCCTCGTTGGAACTGACCACCCAGCGGCCGTCGCGGTCGTAAATGAACAGGCCGTGCAATTGCTCCAGTGAACCGGTGAGCCGCTTCATCAGCCGGTGCAGGCGCAGCCGTTGCAGCTCGCCCTCGGTACCATCCACCTGGGCCCGCTCCACCATGCCGATCAACACGGTATCGGCTTCCTCGAACGTGTGGCCCGCGTGTTCGGCCAGCGAACGTGCCATGTTGGAGGCGTTGGTTTGCGCTGTGAGCAAGGCCTGGTGCCGGGAGGTCCAGCTTTGCCAGATGTCCAGCCCCACCAGGGACGACACAACGATCACGATCAGCATCAGCGCTACCGTGACCGGGCTCCTCTGGGCGAGGGGATGAGGGGGGCGGCTATCAGGCATTCGCGCTCGCTGTACAGGTTCTGACTATGGGCAGGTCGCCCGACGAAGCCGGTGCGCTGCAAGCGAAGCCGGGGGCGGGGCCGCTACAGCTGGGAGCGTAGCGGGTGACCGTCGGGGCGAATGATGACTGCCGCGCCGCATGGCTGCAACAACAGGGCGTGTTTTCCCATGCAACGTTCGCCGTGCGCGGCACTCTGAACAGAATCCATTGCAACGGAAGGTAGCCCTATGACCACTCCTGATCCGGATTACGTGCGCTGGCTGGTGGAGCGCTCCATGCTCAACGCCGCCAAGCAGCGGGCCAAGCTGTATTCAGGGCAAGCCCGGCTATGGCAGAGGCCCTTCGCCCAAGCCCGGCCACGGGACGCCTCGGCCATCGCTTCGGTGTGGTTCACGGCTTATCCCGCGTCGATCGTGACCCGTGAAGGGGGCTCTGTGTTGCAAGCGCTGGGCGATGAAACCCTGTGGCATGCCTTGTCGGAGATCGGCATCCAGGGCATCCATAACGGCCCGCTGAAGTTATCCGGCGGCCTGCGCGGGCGCACCCAGACGCCTACCATCGACGGTAACTTCGACCGCATCAGTTTCGATATCGACCCGGCCCTTGGGACCGAGGCAGAGCTTGTGGCCCTCGCGCGCCTGGCGGCAGCGCACAACGCGGTGGTGATCGAGGATGCCATCCCGTCTCATACCGGCAAGGGCGCGGACTATCGCCTGGCTGAAATGGCCTACGAGGAGTACCCGGGGCTGTTCCACATGGTGGAAATCCGCGAGGAAGACTGGGGCCTGCTGCCGGAAGTACCGCCGGGGCGCGATGCGGTGAACCTGCCGCCGGCGCTGGTGGATACCCTGCGCGACAAGCACTACATTGTCGGCCAGCTGCAACGGGTGATCTTCTTCGAGCCGGGCGTGAAGGAAACCGACTGGAGCGCCACGCCAGTGGTCACGGGTGTGGACGGCAAGGCGCGGCGCTGGGTGTACCTGCATTACTTCAAGGAAGGCCAGCCTTCATTGAATTGGCTGGACCCAAGCTTTGCGGCGCAACAGATGATCATCGGCGACGCCTTGCATGCCATTGACGTGGTGGGCGCGCGCATTCTGAGGCTCGATGCCAACGGTTTCCTGGGTGTGGAGCGCCGGCCGGAAGGCAATGCCTGGTCCGAAAGCCACCCGCTGTCGGTCAACGGCAACCAGTTGCTGGGCGGCGCTATACGCAAGGCGGGTGGTTTCAGCTTCCAGGAACTGAACCTGACCATCGATGACATCGCGGCCATGTCCCATGGCGGTGCCGATCTGTCTTATGACTTCATCACCCGCCCGGCTTATCAGCACGCTTTGTTGACCGGGCGCACCGAATTCCTGCGGCTGATGCTCAAGGAAATGCACCGCTTCGGCATCGACCCGGCCTCGCTGATCCACGCCTTGCAGAACCACGATGAGCTTACCCTGGAGCTGGTGCACTTCTGGACCCTGCACGCCCATGACCAATTCATGTACCAGGGCCAGACCTTCCCGGGGAACATCCTGCGCGAGCACATTCGCGAGGAGATGTACGAGCGGCTCGCGGGCGAACACGCGCCGTATAACCTCAAGTTCGTCACCAATGGAGTGTCCTGCACCACCGCCAGTATCATCACCGCCGCGCTGGGGATCCGCGACCTGGACACCCTCACTGCCGAAGACGTGAAGCGTATCCAGCACATTCACCTGTTGCTGGTGATGTACAACGCCATGCAGCCAGGGGTGTTCGCGTTGTCCGGTTGGGACCTGGCCGGCGCATTGCCGGTGCCGCCGGACCAGGTGGCGCATTTGATGGGCGATGGCGACACCCGCTGGATTCATCGCGGCGCCTATGACCTGGTGGATCTGGACCCTGACGCCGAGGTCTCTGTGGGCGGCATGCCCAAGGCCCGCGCGTTGTACGGTAGCCTGGTAGAACAGTTACAGCGCCCGGATTCGTTTGCTTCGCAACTGAAGAAAATCCTCGCGGTACGCCGTGCCTATGACATTGCCGCCAGCAAGCAGATCATGGTGCCGGACACCGAGCACCCTTCGTTGCTGATCATGGTTCATGAGTTGCCCGCAGGCAAAGGCACCCAAATCACCGCGCTGAACTTCGGCAACGAAGCGCTCGTGGAAACCCTTCACCTGCCTGGCATTGCGCCCGGCCCGGTAGTGGACATTATCAACGAGCGGGTGGAAGGGGACTTGAGTGAACACGGAGACTTCACCATCAGCCTCGACCCATACGAAGGCCTGGCGTTACGCGTGGTGAGCGCGTCATTGCCGTTGTAGCGCCCATTGTGGGAGGCGGGGGCCGGCCTTCCGGCGAAGCCGACACCAAGGGGTTTAGTGGTGCTCCTGTTCGCGAGCTTCGCCCGCTTCCCACAGAGGTACAAGCTCCCTCAGGGTATCAGGATGAACCCTGTAGGAGCCGGGTGTAGCCGAAGGCGGAACTCGCGAATAGGGGCTATCGGATCTGCTCTTTCGCCAGCTTCACCACGTTCTCGACGGTAAAGCCAAACTGCGCCTGCAGCTTGCTGATGGGGGCGGAGGCGCCGAAGGTGTTCATCACTACTTTGGCGCCGGTGTTGCCCACATACCGGTCCCAACCCAAGGGGCCGGCCTGTTCGATGGCCACCCGGGCGGTGATCGCTGGCGGCAGGACGCTGTCCTTGTAGGCGGTGTCCTGCTCCTCGAACAACTCCCAGCACGGCATCGAAACCACGCGGCTGTCGATACCTTCAGCCTTGAGCTTGTCATGGGCTTCCACTGCCAGGCTCAGCTCGCTGCCCGTGGCCAGCAGAATCACTTTCGGGGACTCACCGTCGGCCAGCACGTAGGCGCCTTTCTCTACATTGTCCGCGCTGGCAGAGCGCTCCCGATCAAGGGTCGGCAGCGGTTGCCGACTGAGGATGATGCAGGAAGGACGATCGGTCTGCTTCAATGCGATCTTCCACGCCTGCGCGGTTTCGTTGGCGTCGCCCGGGCGAAGTGTGAGCACGCCTGGGGTGGCGCGCAGTTGCGCCAATTGCTCGATCGGCTGATGGGTCGGCCCGTCTTCGCCCACGCCGATAGAGTCGTGGGTGAACACGAACACCACCGGCAGCTCCATGATCGAAGCCAGGCGGATTGGCGGCTTCATATAGTCGCTGAATACCAGGAACGTGGAGGTGTACGGCCGCAGGTAACACAAGGCCATGCCATTGGCGATGGCGCCCATGGCGTGCTCGCGCACCCCGAAGTGCAGGTTTCGCCCGTTGTAGCTGGCGGCCTGGAAGCTGCCCGCGCCTTCGAACGTAAGGTTGGTCTTGGTGGACGGGGACAGGTCGGCCGAGCCGCCGAGCAGCCATGGGATTCGCTCGGCGTAGGCATTCAACACCTTACCGCCCGATTGCCGGCTGGCGACGCCTTTGGCATCGGTCGGGAAGGGTTCGATAGACGCATCCCAGCCTTCAGGCATCTGGCCGGCCCGCATGCGTACCAGATCATCGGCCAGCGCCGGCTCCTGGTTTTCCAGCGCCGCGAGCGCCGCTTCCCAAGCGCAATAAGCCTCCTGATTCCGTTCGCGCAAGGTGGCTTGCAACCAGCCCTTGGCATCCTCGGGCACGCTGAACTGCGCGTCCGGGTCCCAGCCGTAGGCTTTCTTGGCGAGGCGGATTTCCTCTTCGCCCAACGGCTCGCCGTGGGCAGCCGCCGAATTGTGCTTATTAGGCGCGCCATAGCCGATCACGCTGTCCACCACGATGAGCAGGGGCGCGTTGCCGCCGCCTTCGAACTGTTCCAGCGCTTGGGAAAGGGCCGTAGTGTCGTTCGCATCGGTCACGTGCAGGGTGTTCCAGCCGTAGCCTTGGAAGCGGGTGATCACGTTCTCGCTGAACGCCAGTTCCGTATGGCCTTCAATGCTGATGGTGTTGTTGTCGTAGATCCAGCACAGGTTGCCCAGCTTCAGGTGGCCTGCCAGGGAAGCGGCTTCACCGCTGATCCCCTCCATCATGTCGCCGTCACCGCAAATGGCGAACACGCGGTAGTCGAACAGCGTGTTGGCGGCGCGGTTGAAGCGTTCGCCAAGCCAGTGGCTGGCCATGGCCATGCCCACACTGTTGGCGCAGCCCTGGCCGAGCGGGCCAGTGGTGGTTTCCACGCCGGTGGTCATGCGGTATTCGGGGTGGCCAGGGGTTTTGGAGGACATCTGCCGGAACTGCTTGATGTCGTCCAGGCTCACTGCCGGTTCACCGGTGGGTTTGCCATCGGCGTCGATCTCCACCACACCGGCCAGGTGCAGGATCGAATACAGCAGCATCGAGGCGTGGCCGGCCGACAACACGAAGCGATCGCGGTTGGGCCAGTCAGGGTGATCGGGGTGGTAACGAAGGAAGCGGCTCCACAGCGTATACGCCACAGGCGCAAGGGCCATGGGCGTGCCGGGGTGTCCCGAATTGGCCTTTTGCACGGCATCCATGCTCAAGGTACGGATGGTGTCGGTGCACAAGCGATCGCGCGCATCGCGGTCGGCGGCAGGGAGGGAGGAGGGTGCTTGCATGGTTGGGGGTCCTTGGTCGACAGTGAGTCGATTAGCGGACCGGCGCGCGGCCGGCTCCGTAACCGTGCTGGTTATGAAGCTGACCGCCGTAGCGCTGATGAGTTGCCTTGGGTTATGCGGTGTTCATGTTGCTAACCCGTAACAGCAAGCCTTGGCCCCGACCGGCCGCATGGGCCGCAAGTCGGGGATGGCCCGGTCACGCCATGCCTGGCAGCTCATGGGGGCGCAGGTCGAACACCAGCACCTCGGCGTTATCGCCGTCGGTCAACGCCAGGGTGCGTTCATTGCGTACCCGAACGCCGTCGCCTTCCACCAGTTTCTGCCCGTTGAGGGTGATGCTGCCTTGAGCCACGTGGACATAGGCGTAGCGGTCTTCGGCCAGGGTCAGCTCGGCGCGTTCTTCGCCGTTGAACAAGCCGGCATACACGCGGGCATCCTGGCGAACCGACAGCGAGCCGTCCGTGCCTTCCGGCGAGATGATCAGCCGCAGGCGGCCGCGCTTCTCTTCGTGGGTGAAGTGCTGTTGCTGGTAGCGCGGTTGGGCGCCTTGCACCGAGGGCACGATCCAGATTTGCAGGAAGTGCACCGGGGCATCGGCCGAGTGGTTGAACTCGCTGTGGGTCACGCCACGGCCGGCGCTCATCAGTTGCACGTCGCCAGGGCGGATGACCGAGCCGGTGCCCAGGCTGTCCTGGTGTTCCAATGCGCCTTCGAGCACATAAGAGAAAATTTCCATGTCCCGGTGCGGGTGCTGGCCAAAGCCCTTGGCAGGCGCCACACGGTCATCGTTGATCACCAGCAGGTCGGAGAACCCTTGCTCGCGAGGGTCGCGATAGGAGGCGAACGAGAAGGTATGGAAAGATTTGAGCCAGCCATGGTTGGCTTCGCCGCGTTCGTTGGATTTGCGCAGAGCGAGCATGTCGTGCACCTCGTGTGAGTGGGTATGGGACTAGTGTACTGTCGCACTGCCGATGTATTAAGTAGCTGAAACACGCCATACTGTCTCGCACACGTTGACAGTGAGTGCGCCATGAACCCATTCGAAGACATGCGGTTGTTTACCCAGGTACTGGAGTCCGGCAGCTTTACGGCCGCAGCGGAGCACCTTGGGATTTCCAAGCAATTGATCAGCCGCCGGGTGATGCAGCTCGAGGAGCGCCTGGGGGTACGCCTGCTTAACCGCTCCACCCGCAGGCTGGATGTGACGCCGCTTGGCCATGCCTACCACGAAGCGGCATTACGCCTGCTCAATGAAGTGGAACAGGTGGAGCAGAGCATCGCCGGCGAGCATGGCCAGCCTCGCGGTACCGTCCGCCTGAGCGCGCCCTTGTCGTTCGCCGTGGAGCATCTGAGCGGGTTGTTTCCGCTGTTCATGCAGCGCTATCCGGACGTAAGCGTTGAAGTGGACTTGAGCGACCGCTCCGTGGACCTGCTCGCCGAGGGCTTCGACATGGCCTTGCGCATTGGCGACCTTGAAGATTCGAGCCTGATTGCCCGGCGCATTGCCCAGGTGGAACGTGTGTGGGTATGCAGCCCGCAGTACCTGGCAGCCCGCGGCGAACCGGATAGCCCCGCAACGTTGGCCAGCCATGAGTGCTTGCCGTACGGCCATGGCCGCACGTCCCAGTGGCGCTTCGAGCGGGAAGGGAAGACACAGGTGGTGCACGTGAGCGGGCGATTGCGCGCTAACAACGGGGAAGTGTTGCGCGACGCGGCAGTGGCTGGGCTGGGTATTACCTATCTGCCGCTGTTTATTGTGCGTAACGCCCTGGCCGAAGGCCGCCTGGCCCGGGTGCTCGATGAATGGCGGCCGCCGGCCCTGGCGTTGTCTGCCCTGTACCCCCAGCATCGCCAGGGCTCGCGAGCGGTACAGGTGCTGGTGGAGTTTTTAAGGGAGCAGCTACAAGACGCCCTGTGACGCCCTGCGCGAGCGCACCAGGAATATCACTAGCCCCACCAAGGGCAATGCCATGCCCAGCACCACCACGCCATGCCAGCCGGCGGCTTCGTACAAGCTACTGGCGAAGGCAGAGCCCAGCGCGCCGCCGATGAAGATACTGGTTACGTACAGCCCGTTGAGCCGCGCGCGGCTGTTGGCGTCCAGGGCGTAGATCACCCGCTGGCCAGTGACCATGCTCATTTGCACCGCAAAATCCAGGAGTACGCCAGTAAGCGCCAGCCACAGCACACCGCCGGGCAGTTCCCCCAGCAAAAAGGCGCAGGGCGCCATCACCAGTGCCAGCAGCGTAGCGGCCTGGCTATGCCCGGCATCCGCCAGGCGGCCGGCAACGGGCGCCGCGATCGCGCCCATGGCCCCCACCAGTGCGAACAGGGCGATCTGCGTCTGGCTCAAGCCATATACGCGGGACAGCTCCACCGGCACCGTGGTCCAGAACAGACTGAACGCGGCGAACATCAAGCCCTGGTACAAGGCGCGCTCGCGCAAGGCGGGGAAGCGCTTGAGCAATACCAGCATCGAATGCAGCAACTGTATGTAAGTCGCGCTGTGTTCGGGTTGCCGACGGGGCAAGGTGAACATCAACAAGGCCAGGATGGCGACCATCACCACCGCCGCTACGATGAACACCGCGCGCCAGCCCAGATGGTCGGCAATCACGCTGGCCAACGGCCGGGCCAGCAGGATGCCGAGCAGCAAGCCGCTCATGATATTGCCCACTACCCGGCCCCGGATGGCTTCGGGCGCCATGTGCGCGGCCATGGGAATAAGCATTTGCACCGCGACCGAGCTGAAGCCGATCAGCAGCGAGATCCCCAAAAATACCTCTGGCCGAGCCGTGAATGCCGCCCCCACCAGGCTCAATGCCGCCAATACCACGGTAGCGAGAATAAGCCTGCGGTTCTCCAGCAAGTCGGCCAACGGCACCAGCAGGAACAACCCCAGCGCGTAGCCGACCTGGGTCAGCGACACCACCAGGCTGGCCCCGTGGGGCGAAAGGCCGATGGCGGGCGCGATCAGCTCGATGATCGGCTGGCTGTAGTAGATGTTGGCAACAATCGCGCCGCAGCAGAACGCGAACAGCACTACCAGCGCGGGGGTGATCGCCGCGTGGGCACGGGAGGTAGAGGTCATTTCCAGGTCCGGGATAGGAGGGTTCATTCAGGCATTGCTGGAGAGGCTTCTGGACATCACCACCAGATCGGCAAACGATGTGGCGGCCATTTTCTTCATGGCACGGGCGCGGTGGATCTTCACGGTGATTTCGCTAAGCCCGAGTTCACCGGCAATCTGTTTGTTCATCATGCCGCTGGCAGCGTAGTGCATCACCTGGCGCTCGCGCTCGCTGAGCAGGGCATAGCGGCAACGAAGCTCGGCTTCCCCTTTGCGTGCCTGGTGCTGCTGGCGCGCGGCCTGCAGCGCAGTGTCCACGGCCTGCAGCAGGTCCTGGTCGCGAAAGGGCTTTGGCAGAAAATCCACGGCGCCGGCCTTCATCGCTCGTACAGTCATTGGAATGTCCCCATGGCCGCTCATGAAAATCACCGGCAACGTCGCGCCCTGTTCAGTGAGGTGCTGTTGTACCTCGAAGCCGCTGCTGCCGGGCAGTTGCATATCAAGCAGGAGGCAACTGGGTACCTGCGGCAAGGGGGCTGCCATCAGTTGCGCGGCGCTGGCGAAGGTATCGACCGGGTGGCCGGCCGATCGAAGCAGGCGGCTGAGTGAGTCGCGCACCCCATGGTCATCGTCGACCACCAGCACTATGTGCGAGGTATCACCGGGAGCGAAGCCGGCGCTCATCGGGCCGCCTTTTTGCTGACCAGGGGAAGGCGAAAAACGAAACAGGCCCCGCCTTGGGACGCATTGGTGGCGGATATCCGGCCACCCTGGGCTTCGATCAGCGACCTGCAGATAGACAGCCCCATCCCCAGGCCGTCCTGGCGGGTGCTGAAAAACGGCGTGAACAGGCCTGGCAGCACTGAGGCTGGAATGCCAGCGCCGCCATCGCGGATGCTTACGCTGAGCCAAGGGCCTTGCACGCGGCTTTCGATGTACAGTTCGCGCGCCTTGGGCGCCACGCCGGCCATGGCCTGGCATGCGTTGATCAAGAGGTTGATCAGCACCTGCTGTACCTGGACCGGGTCCGCCGACACGCGCGCTTCTGCCGTTTCGAGGGAAACCCGGGCACGAACCCGGTGGCGGCTCAGTTCGCCGCGGATCAGGGCCAGGGTATCGGTGATCAAGCCATCCATGCACAGGGATTGCCGCACGGGTTCACTCTTGCGTGCCAAGGCCCGAATGCGAGCGACCACTTCGCTGGCGCGGTGCGCATCCTCGGCCACTCGCTGCAGGGATTCACAGGCTTCCTCCAGCTCGGGCTGAGGGCGTTGAAGCCAGCGCAGGCCCGCGCCACTGTTATTGGCAATGGCGGCCAGGGGCTGGTTCACTTCATGGGCAATCGAGGCCGCCAGTTCGCCGAGGGTGGTCACGCGGCTGGCGTGGGCCAGTTGGGCCTGCGCTTCGAGCAACGCCTGGGTGGCGCGCTTGCCCCGCAGGGCCAGGAGCGCTGTGATGCCGATGGCGGCCAGGCTGATGAGGCACCGCGCCCAGGCGGCCCCAGTGTCTACCGCCGGATGGCCATGTACTAGTGCAAATGCCAGCAGGGTAAGCCCTGCGCAAGCGGCGGCCACCCACAGCAGGGTTTTCGCCGAGCTTCGATTTGCGAGCATCAGCAGTACCGCGACATAAAGCACCGCAACGGCGGTGTCCAGGCGGGTGACCGTATCCACGATGAAGATACAGCAGGCTACTAACAGGGCAGTGAAGCCCCAGAGGCCCTGCCACTCCATGGAGAGGTGCCGGCGAATGCCCAAGCTGGTCATAGGTTTGGCCCCGAAACGAAAGGGTGAGCGCAATGGCCCGTGGCGGCAAGCGTGGCAAAACAGCCGGGTTTGAAGTTCCGCTATTTCATAAGCAGTTACAGAATAGTCGCAAATGTATCGTGTTTGCGGCGGCGTTGCTACCTCGTGCCATGCGCGCGTGCTAGAGCGGCTGGGCGGGTAGCGGCGAGAGCATCGAGGCCGCGAGCAGCTCCCGGGTATAAGGGTGCCGGGGCGCCTCGAACAGCTCGTGGCTGGGCCCGCGCTCCACGACCTGGCCGTCTTTGAGCACGATGATGTCGTGGGCCAGGGCGCGCACCACGGCCAGGTCATGGCTGATGAACAGGTACGTCAGCCCGTGGCGCTCCTGAAGCTGGCGAAGGAGGGCCACTACCTGCTTTTGCACGGTGCGGTCCAACGCCGAGGTCGGTTCGTCCAGGAGAATCAATTCAGGCTTGAGTACCAGCGCCCGCGCGATTGCGATGCGCTGGCGCTGCCCGCCAGAAAACTCATGGGGATAGCGGTCCCGGGTGCTCGGGTCAATGCCCACTTCGCGCAATGCCTGTGCGACCACGTCCTCGCATTCACGTGCACTGGCGTCCAGGTGCACCTCCAGGCCCTCGGCAATGATCTGCCCCACCGACATGCGCGGGCTGAGGCTGCCATAGGGGTCCTGGAAGACTACCTGCATCTTTTTGCGCCACGGCCGCATCTGCTTCTGGCTCAGCCCATGCAACTCATGCCCCTGGAAGCGAATGCCACCCTCGGCGTCGATCAACCGCAGAATCGCCTGGCCCAGGGTTGACTTGCCTGAGCCGGACTCACCCACAATGCCCAGGGTTTTGCCGCGTTCCACCGAAAGGCTTACCCCATCCACGGCTTTCACATGGCTCCAAGGCTTGCGAAACAACCCGCCGCCAAGGGCGTACCACACCTTCAGCCCGCTCACGTTGAGCACTTCTTCACGGGTGTCTCGGGGCAGGGCCTCGCCGGCGGGTTCGGCATCGAGCAACAGCCGGCTATAAGGGTGCTGCGCCGCGGTGAACAATTGCTCGCATGGCGCCTGCTCGACGATTTCCCCACCACGCATCACGCACACCCGTTGGGCGATGCTGCGTACCAGGTTCAGGTCGTGGCTGATCAACAGCAGCGACATGCCCAGGCGCTGTTGCAGCGACTTGAGCAGGGCAAGGATCTTGCGCTGCACGGTCACGTCCAGCGCCGTGGTGGGTTCGTCGGCGATCAGCAGCTCCGGCTCGCAGGCCAGTGCCATGGCGATCATCACCCGCTGGCGTTGGCCGCCCGACAACTGATGGGGGTACGCCTTTAGGCGGGCACCCGGGTTGGCAATGCCCACCAGTTCCAGCAGCTCAAGGATCCGTGCCTTTGCCGCCTTTCCGGCAATGCCCCGATGCACCAGCAGGGTTTCGCCGATCTGTTGCTCTACCGTGTGCAATGGGTTGAGCGAGGTCATCGGCTCCTGAAAGATCATTGCGATGCAGTTGCCGCGAATATCGCGCAGGGTTTTGTCATCGGCGCCAATCAGCTCCTGCCCGCGGTAGCGGATGCTGCCTTGGCTGTGACTACCGTTGGCAGGGAGCAACTGAAGAATGGCGTTGGCGGTGACCGACTTGCCAGAGCCGGACTCGCCCACCAGCGCCAGGCATTCCCCGGGGCGAATATTCAGCGACAGGTTACGTACCACCGGTTCGCCGTTGAAGGCGATCCACAGGTCACTGATTTCGATCAGGTGTTCGCTCATCAGAAGCTCCGGTCAGGCGCGAGGGTCAAAGGCGTCGCGCAGCGCTTCGCCGATAAACACCAGCAGGCTCAAAATCACCGCTAGCGAAAAGAACGCAGTGAGCCCCAGCCAGGGCGCCTGCAGGTTTTGCTTGCCCTGGGCGATCAGCTCGCCCAGCGAGGCGCTGCCGGCCGGCATGCCGAAGCCGAGAAAATCCAGTGCGCTGAGCGTGGTAATGGCGCCCGTGAGAATGAACGGCAGGTAACTGAGGGTTGCGTTCATGGCATTGGGCAAAATGTGCCGCACGATCACGGTGCGGGTGGGCAGGCCCAGGGCGCGCGCCGCTTTCACGTATTCCAGGCTGCGCCCGCGGAGGAATTCCGCCCGCACCACGTCCACCAGCGCCAGCCATGAAAACAACGTCATGATCCCCAGCAACCACCAGAAGCCCGGCTCCACGAAACCGGACAGAATGATCAACAGGTAAAGCACAGGCAGCCCCGACCACACTTCCTGCAAACGTTGCCCGAACAGGTCTACCCAGCCGCCGTAATAGCCTTGCAAGGCCCCGGCGGCCACGCCAATCAGCGAGCTGAGGACAGTGAGCGCCAGAGCGAAGAGGATCGAGATGCGCGCACCATAGAGCACCCGTGCCAGCACGTCGCGCGCCTGGTCATCGGTGCCGAGCCAGTTGATGCCCGTGGGCGGGCTGGGGGCAGGGCGGGACAGCTCGTAGTTGGGCGTGTCCGGGCCGAAAGAAATGGGTGGAAACAGCATCCAGCCGTCTTGCTCAGCCACCAGCTTGCGCACGTAGTCGCTGCGGTAGTCGGGCTGGAACGGCAGCACGCCGCCCAGCTGCTGCTCGGTGTACCGCTTGAACACGGGGAAGCAATAGTGCCCGCCGGCCTTGAGCACCAGCGGCTTGTCGTTAGCCACCAGCTCGGCGCCCAGGCACACCACAAACAGGCCCAGGAACAACCACAACGACCACCAGCCACGGCGGTTCTTGCGAAAACGGTGAAGGCGCCGCTGCGCCAAGGGGGACAGGCGCATCAAGCGTTCCTCGAAAAGTCGATACGAGGGTCTACCAGGGTGTAGCACAGGTCCCCTACCAGTTTTATCAGCAGCCCGAAGAGGGTGAAGATAAACAGCGAGCCGAACACCACCGGGTAATCACGCGAGACGGCGGCTTCGTAGCTCATGCGGCCCAGGCCATCGAGAGAGAAGATCACTTCCACGAGCAGCGACCCGGCGAAGAACACGCTCACGAATGCCTGGGGCAAGCCGGCCACCACCAGCAGCATGGCGTTGCGCAGTACATGCCCGTATAGCACCCGGCGCTCGCTCAGGCCCTTGGCGCGCGCGGTGACGACGTACTGGCGGGTGACCTCGTTGAGGAAGGCGTTCTTGGTGAGGATGGTCAGGCTGGCGAAGCCGCCAATGACCAGCGACAGCACTGGCAGTACCAGGTGCCAGAAGTAGTCCGTTATCTTGCCCAGCGTGGACAGCTCGTCGAAGTTGTCGGACACCAGCCCGCGCACCGGAAACCAGTTCAGGCCAGTGCCGCCGCAGAACACCACGATCAACAGCATGGCGAACAGGAAGGACGGCATGGCGTAGCCGACGATCACCGCGCTGCTGCTCCACACATCGAAGGGGCTGCCATGGCGTACAGCCTTGCGGATGCCCAACGGGATCGACACCAGGTAGGTAATGAGCGTGGCCCAGAAGCCAAGAGAGAGGGTGACCGGCATCTTGTCCAGGATGAGGTCCGTTACCTTGGCACCGCGGAAAAAGCTGTCGCCGAAGTCAAACACCGCATAGTGCTTGAGCATCAGCCAGAGCCGCTCGTGGGCCGGCTTGTCGAAACCATACTGGCGTTCGATGTCCTTGATCATTTGCGGGTCCAGCCCACGGCTGGCGCGAGAGCTGCCCTGCGCCGAATCACCGCCACCGCCGCCAGCCGGGCTACCGCCCACACCTTGCAGCCGGGCAATGGCTTGCTCGACCGGCCCACCGGGCGCGGCCTGCACGATGACGAAGTTCACCAGCAGGATTACCAACAGGGTAGGGATGATCAACAGAAGGCGTCGCAGGATGTACAGGGTCATGGTCGCGCTCCCGTGGCTTTGCGCTGCGCCATCTGTTCGGTAGTGAGGGCCGTGGGGCTGACTTCCCACCAGGTTTCCGGTGCTTCGTCGTATGCCGCCTGAATGTCAGGTATGCCAAACCGGTTCCACCACACCGTGGATGTTCCCGGCGGGTAGTAATTGGGAATCCAGTAATCGTTCCATTGCAGCACCCGGTCCAAGGCATGGGCGTGGTTGACCATGTCGTCGAAATTCGTGGCTTTCACCACACCGTCGATCAGCCTGTCCACAGCGGGGTCGCGCAACACCATGTAATTGCCCGAACCGGTATCGCTGGCGGCGGACGAGCCGAAGTAGTTCACCAACTCAAGGCCGGGCGACGCCGACACCGGATAGCCGGCCACAATCATGTCGTAGTCCCTGGCCATCAGCCGATTGAGGTATTGGGAGGGATCGATGCGGCGGATTTGAAGGTCGATGCCGATTTGCGCCAGTGTGCGTTTGTACGGCAGTAGCAGGCGCTCGAGGCTGCTTTGGGCATTGAGAAAGGTAAACGTGAGGGGTTCGCCGCTGGCATTTACCAGCCGATCGCCGTCCGGGTGCCAGCCCGCGTCGGCCAGTAGCTGCAGCGCTTGCAATTGCTTGTCGCGAATGAAGCCTGTGCCGTCGGTTTTCGGTGCCTGGAACGCCGCCCCGAATACTTCGTCCGGCACTTGCCCGCGCAGGGGTTCAAGAATCTTCAGCTCGGCGGGCGTCGGCGGCTGGGTGGCTGCCAGAGGGCTGTTGGAAAAGAAGCTTTGCTGGCGGATGTACACGTTGCGCATCAGTTGACGGTTGCTCCACTCGAAATCCCAGAGCATGGCCAGCGCGCGGCGTACCCGGCGGTCCTGGAACACTGGCCGGTCGAGGTTGAACACGTAGCCCTGTGCCGGCTGTAAACCCTTGGGGGCCAGGTGTGCCCGTTGCAGGCGGCCATCGTCCAGGGCAGGCCCGGCATAACCGATGGTGTAGGCCGTGGCGGAAAATTCCCGGTTATAGTCGAAGCCGCCGCCGCGCAATACTTGCCTGGCAACTTCGATATCACCGAAGTATTCCACGCTGAAGTGGTCGAAGTTGTACATGCCGCGGGCCACTGGCAGGTCCTTGCCCCACCAGTCCGGATTGCGTTCAAAGGTGATGCTGCGGCCGTTGTCTACCTTGCCCACCCGATAGGGGCCGCTGCCCACGGGGGCTTCAAAACCTCCGCCATTGGCAAAATCCCGGGTTTTCCACCAATGCTCCGGGAACACCGGCAAAGCGGCCACGTCCAGTGGCAGCGTACGGCTGTCACGGTTCTTGAAGTCAAAGCGCACCTGGCGCTCGCCTTCCACCACTACCTCGCTTACGTCCGCGAACTGCGCGCGGTAACGCAGGCTGCCTTGGGTCATCAGCAGGTTGAAGGTGTAACGTACGTCTTCGGCGGTAATTGGCGTGCCGTCGGCGAAGCAGGCATTCGGGTCGAGGTAGAAGCGCAGGGTCAGGCCGTCGGGGCTCAGCTCCATCGCCTTGGCCACCAGGCCGTAAACGGTATAAGGCTCGTCCAGCGAGCGGGTGGCGAGCGGTGAGTACACCAGCCCGTCGATCTGGGAAACGCCGATGCCCTTGTCGATGTAGGGCATGAGGTGGTCGAACTGGCCGATGTCCGTGGCCGAGCGCCGGAAGCTGCCGCCCTTGGGCGGATCAGGGTTTACGTACTCGAAGTGTTTGAAGCCCGGAGGGTATTTGGCCGGTTCGCCGTAGACCGTCAGCGCTGGCGCGGGTGCTGCGAGGGCGGCATTGGCCGCACACAGCGCAAACATGCAAAGGAAGGAGATGAAAACCGATCGCATTGGCTACCTTGAGCGGGTCCGCGAGAAATGTCCGGTTGCCATCATGCACGTTCGTGTACAGAAACAAAACGGCTTGCCAGCGGCTTGCCAACGGCTCGCCGTTGGCGAGCCGTCATTCAGCGTAGCGGTGATCAGTCCTGGCGGCTGGTCACTTCCAGCAGGTGATAACCGAACTGGGTTTTCACCGGGCCTTGTACGGTGTTGACCGGGGCGCTGAACACCACGGTGTCGAACTCCTTGACCATCTGGCCTGGGCCGAACGAGCCCAGATCACCGCCCTGACGGCTGGAAGGGCAGGTGGAGTTGGCCTTGGCGACTTCGGCGAAATCGGCGCCGCCTTCGATCTGGGCCTTGAGTTCGTTGCACTTGTCTTCGCTGGAAACCAGGATGTGGCGTGCAGTGGCTTTGGCCATGGGGAAGTACCTCTCTATAAATGAACGCAACAGCCTAACCCGCGCGGGCCCCTGAGGCCAGCGCGATCAAGTGTTCAGCTTCGAACACATGCAGCCACCAGCGCGGCTTCGGTGGCTTCCCAGCCCAGGCAGCCATCGGTGATGGACACGCCATAGCGCAATGCGCCCCCCGTGCCTTGCGCGCCCTCGAACAGGTGGCTTTCGAGCATTACGCCGATCAGGTCGCGGTTGCCCTCGCGTCGCTGCCGGATGACCTCGGCAAGCACCTCGGGCTGACGCAGGGGGTTCTTGCCACTGTTGGCATGACTGCAATCCACCATGATCCGAGGCGCCAGGCCCGCCTTGAGCAGCTGCGCCCGGGCCGCTGCCAGGTGCGCCTCGCTGTAATTGGGACCGCCATGGCCACCGCGTAGTACCAGATGGCAATCCGGGTTGCCTTCGCTGCGCAGGATCGCCGGATGGCCGTGCAGGTCCAGGCCGAAGTGGCGATGCGGATGGGCCGCGCTGCGAATGGCATCGCAGGCTACGCCCAGGGAGCCATCGGTACCATTCTTGAAGCCCACCGGCAGCGACAGCCCGCTGACCATTTCCCGGTGCACCTGTGATTCAGTGGTGCGCGCGCCCACTGCGCCCCATGCCAGCAGGTCGTCGAAGTAGGGGGTGGCCATTGGTTGAAGCAGCTCGCCCGCCAGTGGCAGGCCAAGGTCCAGCAGGCCAAGCATCAATTCGCGAGAAAGTGTCAGCCCCAGCAGCATGTCGTCGCTGCCGTCCAGGCGGGGGTCGTACAACAGGCCTTTCCAGCCCACCGTAGTGCGGGGCTTTTCTATATACGCCCGCATCACAATCAAAAGGTCACCTTTCAAGGTTTCGGCGAGCCGGGCGAGGCGTTGGCCGTATTCAAGTGCGCAGGCGGGGTCGTGAAGGGAGCAGGGGCCTGTGATGACCAGAAGGCGGTTGTCGCGGCCGTCGAGAATGTCGCGCACCTGTTGGCGCTGCTCTGCCACGCGTGCGCCCAGCGCGCTGGAAAGCGGCAAGGCCTGGCGTAGCGCGTAGGCGCTGGGAAGTCGCTGGCCGACGCCTTCGTTGCGCTCGGCATCAAGCGTGGGGGCAGCCGTAAGGGCGGTAAGGCACGGGGTAACGAGGGTGTTCATGGGCGATCCTTTTGCCCGCTGCGTTTCAGGCACGCAAGCGGGTAGTCAACGGTGTTCGTAAGCGCAGGTTTGCGCGGGCAAGGGCTTCGCCACCTGATGTGGACCGGTCGGAGGCGGCGTGCTGTACCGAACGGGACGCGCTAAATCGCCAGGCGTAAACAGTGCTGGTGCGGTAGGTGGCGTAATACATGCTGTGAACTCCAAAGTTACAAGGGATGAAAAAGCAAAACCCCCGATCGGGTGGCCGACCGGGGGTTTCGAAAAACGTTGGCAGGCTACCCGGATGCTGGGCGCCTGTATCGGGGAATCAGGCGCGCGTTTGGCTAAACCAGTAACCAAAATACGAGCAGGCATAAGCGGCCGCGGCGCGCACGGCTACGCCGGCCATGATGGCAGCGTGAGCGACAATACGAAGGGCCTTGGGCATGCTAGTGTCTCCTGATGAGGTTTCGGAGCTTACTGGAGCCGATTGGCAATCGCAATGCCCGTAGTCTCTGTTACGGCCAGGCAGTGGAGCAGCGCATGATCGTCGAGTTTCAACCCGCGGCGGAAGCCGACCTGGCGTTCGCCCGCACATTGGCACGGCGCACTATGATGCCGTACTACACCCGTCACGGACTGCTATGGCGCGACAGCGACTTCGATGACGGCTGGGGCTGGCGGGAAAACTACATGCTCCATCATCAAGAGGAGTTGCTGGGCTTCGTCAGCCTCAGCGTAGATGCGCGTGCGTTGTACATCCGCGAACTGCATCTGTTGGAATCGGCACGAGGAAGGGGCGTAGGGTCGGCGGTGCTTGATCGAATGCTGGCGCTGGCCGCGCGCCGACACCTGGGGTTACTGCGCCTGATGGTGTTCAAGGACAACCCCGCGCAGAGGCTCTACGCCCGCAAGGGGCTGCAGGTGGTTGGCGAAGATCCGTGCTTCTGGCGCATGCAGAAGCGCGTGGAGGCACCCGGATCGGTGCTTTCGCTATAAGTGCGATACAAAATACTTCGGTGTACAGGTTGTCGCATTCTGTACAATTCTTGTCGCGCGCCGAGCGCTTTCAGCTACCCTTCAACCGACCGGTGACCCATGTCGCACATACAGTGCGGGCGACCGCGGCCGATAGTACTGATGTAACAAGTATGTCGTCGCGTTCATGTGTGCCGGTGGCTACCTGTTCGCACTGATGTCTGCGTTCCGGGAGCCTACCCGGATCACCGGGCAAGGATGCTTTTCATTTCAGGTTGTCTGGTAGCCGCATGTTGACAGGTATTTATTCTCCCGCTTTGGTGGCGATCTCGTTCGCGGTCGCCATGCTCGCAGCCTACACAGCGCTGGACCTCGCCGGCCGTATCATCAGCACTCACGGCAAGGCCGCTCTGCTCTGGATGGCAGGCGGCTCGTTGGCCATGGGCGTAGGCATCTGGTCCATGCATTTCATCGGCATGCTGGCGTTTCGTTTGCCGATCGAGCTGGGCTATGACCTGGGCCTTACTCTGATTTCCCTGCTGATCGCGATCGGCAGCTCCGGTTTTGCGTTGTGGATGGTCAGCCAGCCAAGCCTGCCGTGGCCGCGACTGGCCTGCGGCGCGTTGATCCTGGGGGCAGGTATCGCGGCCATGCATTACACCGGCATGGCCGCCATGCGTTTGCAGCCGGGCATCGATTATGACCCGCTGCTGCTCGGTGCTTCGTTGGTGATTGCCGTCGGGGCTTCGGCGGCGGCGCTGATCATTGCCTACCGTTTGCGGCGCCACACGCCTTATGTACGCCTTGCCCGGGCCGGCGCTGCGGTGGTGATGGGCTTTGCCATCGTGGGCATGCACTATACCGGCATGGCAGCGGCGCGGTTTCCGGAGGGCTCCTGGTGCGGCGCGTTGGGTGGCGTAAGCCTTACCGGCGACGGCCTTGCCTACCTGGTAGTGGTGACCTCGCTGAGCGTGATTGCCATCGCCCTGCTGACCTCCGTGCTCGATGCGCGCCTCGAAGCACGCACCGCCGACCTGGCCAGCTCCCTTACCGCGGCCAACAAGAAACTCACTCGCCTGGCCCTCCACGATAACCTCACGGGCCTGCCGAACCGTGTGCTGCTGGGTGACCGCATCGCACAGGCCATGCAGAGCGCCAACGAGGCAGAGACGTGCTTTGCGCTGATGTTCATCGACCTGGATGGTTTCAAGCCAATCAACGATGCGTTCGGCCATCATGTGGGCGACCAGTTGCTATTGGGCGTTGCGGAGCGGCTGCGTGCGGGGCTGTCGGCCCAGGACACCCTGGCCCGGATCGGCGGCGATGAGTTCGTGCTGCTGGTCCCGCTGCGTCGGCCGGACGACGCGGTTTCGGTAGCGGCCGCCCAGGTGGCGTTACTTGCAGAGCCTTTCCGCGTCAGCGAGCATGATCTGCAGGTGTCCGCCAGCGTTGGGGTGGTGCTGTACCCCGGCTGCGGCATCGATCAGCATCAGCTGTTGATCAACGCTGACGCCGCGATGTACCACGCCAAAAGCAGCGGCAAGAATAACTACTGCTTCTTTGATGTCTCCATGAACAGCAACGCGCGCAAGCAGTTGCAGCTCATTCAAGACTTACGCATGGCCGAGGCCCGGGGTGAGTTCCGGCTGTTCTATCAGCCCAAGTTCGACGCGGCCAGCGGCCGGCCCGTTGGCGCCGAGGCACTGCTGCGCTGGCAGCATCCTCAGTTGGGGTTGCTTGGGCCGGACAAGTTTATCGAGCTGGCTGAAAAGACTGGCATGATCATCCCCATCGGGGACTGGGTGCTCAACGAGGCTTGCCGCCAGATGGCGCTCTGGGTTCGCGAAGGCTATGACGACTGGCGTGTGGCGGTGAACCTTTCGGCGTTGCAGTTCTGCCATGGGGGCTTGGTGGAAAGCGTGGCGCTCGCGTTGTCCCGGAACGGGTTGGAAGCGCGCAACCTCACGCTGGAAATCACCGAAACCACTGCCATGAGCGATGCGGACGCCAGCATGACGGTGCTGCAGCGGCTCTCGGATATGGATGTGGACATTTCCATCGACGACTTCGGCACCGGTTATTCGAGCCTCATGTACCTCAAGCGGCTGCCAGCGAACGAGCTCAAGATCGACCGGGGTTTCGTTCGCGACCTGGAGCAGGACAGCGACGACGCCGCGATCGTGTCCGCCATCGTGGCACTGGGGCAAGCGCTGGGGTTGCGCATTGTGGCCGAAGGCGTGGAAACCGACACCCAGCAGGCATTTTTGACCCGGCTGGGGTGTGATTCCCTGCAAGGCTACTTGCTTGGCAGGCCGCAACCGGCGGATCGGTTCATCACCGAGATACGCGAGAAAGAGGTTGCGCCGGAGCGGGCTTGAGCCCTGTAGCACAATGGCGAACCCCTTAGGGCCAGCCATGCTCCAGGCGCTGCTCGATCCAAGGGGTGCTCCCGCTAACCTGCAAATAAAGCCCAATAAAAAACGCCGGCATCGAGCCGGCGTTTTTCTATGTCGCGGGAAAGGTATTACACGCGTGGTGCAGCCTGAGCGCGCATTGCGTCGTAGTCGCGTTTTTCCAGCGGTACCGCGTTACGCTTGCCCAGTTCTTCCATCGGGATGCGATAGGTTTCACGAGCGGTATAAGCGGCGAGGGCGGCCACCGCGGTGACGGCGAACGCGATGCTGCCGACGGTCAGCGGGATGTTGTCCGAGCCCGGTGGTGCAACAGCGGCGAACAGCGCAGGGAGCAACGCAGTGATCATGGTGCCCACGTTCTGAGAGATGGCCATCGCCGATACACGGTAACGGGTCTGGAACAACTCAGGATAGAAGCTTGGGAATACCGCGTTATACCCCTGATAAATCACGCCCCACATCAGCAGCGACATGGCAAAGGCCAGCGGTACGCTATGAATGCTGATCGCATACAGGTAACCGAAGGACAACAGGCCTGCGCCCAGCGCGCCACCGATGATCATCGGACGACGGCCAACCCGGTCGGACCAGTTGCCCACGAACGGGATGACCATCACGGCTACCAGGTTGCCTACTACAGGAATCCACAGGTAAACGCTTTTCTCGAAGCCGATGCCGTAGGCCGGTTGCACCGCATAGGCTGCACCAAACACTGTAGCCACTACCGGGATCACGTTCATCAACGCCATACAGGTGACCAGGCCCATGTTCTGCCAGTTTTTCTGGAAGGCTTCTGCAATGGGGGATTTGGTGACCGCACCCTTGGCCTCGGCCTGGGTGAACGCTGGAGTTTCGTGCACTTCGCGGCGGATGATATAGCCGGCGATCAACACGATTGCGCTGAGCAGGAACGGAATGCGCCAGCCCCAGCTATTGAAAGCCTCATCCGGCATGAAGTAAGCCAGAGGCAAGAAGATCGCCGCGGCGAAGATCTGGCCCGCTTGCACGCCCTGAAGAGTATAGCTGGCGTAGTAACCTCGCCGCCCGAAGGGGGCGTGTTCCAGAATCATCGAACTGGCGCCCGAGATTTCACCCGCAACGGCAAAGCCCTGGATCAAACGCAGCACCACCAGCAAGGTAGGGGCAAGCATGCCGACCTGGCTGTAGGTGGGCAGCAGGCCCACGGCCATGGTGGCGAAGCCCATCAGGAACATGCACATCAGCAGTACGTTCTTGCGCCCGCGCGTGTCACCCAAGTGACCCAGCACGAACGCGCCAATTGGGCGCGCTACGTAGCCCACACCGTAGGTTGCAAGGGACGCTACGATTGCTACCTTTGGGTCTGTAGAGGGGAAGAAAATCTGTGGAAAGATCAGCGCCGCCGCTTGGGCATAGATGAAGAAGTCGTAGTATTCCAGGGCGGAGCCGACCCAACCGCTGGCGGTGGCCTTCTTCGTCTGTTGTGAGCCTTGCGAATGGATGTCATGGCTAGCCATGTTTGTCTCCGTTGTTTTTATTATCAAGCGTGGCCGTCGTTGTGCCGGGAGGCAAAACTAACCGGGTGGTACATGAATATCAGCCGCCTTGCGGGGCGTCAACCAGCCCAGGGCGAGGCGCCTGAAATGCGTTCGATTAACGAACGAGGCATTGTGCCAAAGACCCAGGCCCCATACATCCGATTTTGCTTAATTTCCTCGCCCGTCCCGGGCGCCCGCCGCCAACAGGCGTTCCGCCAGTTCTGCAGATACAGGGGCCTCCAACCCGCCCATCTGGGCGCGGAGGTTGGCATCGCTACCTAGCACGCGCACTTCATGAGCGTCGCCAGGCGATAGCTCACCAATGATGTCGATACGGGTAAGGCCTTCATCTTCAAACAACGTAACTGGCATGGGCGCCTCGGCACTTAGCGGTACGGTAGGGAGTCAAACGCAATCATGGCTTGGGATACATACATGGACGGCTGGTGGACAGAAGTACTCAGTGCCCTGCAGGAGGAGTTTGCCGATATCACCGACGTCGAGCAGCTCACCAAGGTAACTGCTCGGCTGCTGATTGCGGCATTGCTTGGTGGCATTCTGGGCTTCGAGCGGGAGAACAAAGGCAAGGCTGCGGGGGTGCGCACGCATATGCTGGTGTCCATCGGCGCCGCGCTTTTTGTGCTGGTTCCGCAAATGGCGGGCTCGCAAGCCGACGCCCTGAGCCGAGTGGTGCAAGGCATTGTTGCCGGTATCGGCTTTCTCGGGGCGGGCACCATACTCAAGGGCAATCGCCTCGATACCCACGATGTGAAAGGTTTGACCACCGCTGCAGGCTTATGGATGACCGCAGCCATCGGAATCGCCGCAGGCATGGGCCGCGAAGCGACCGCTGTTTTGAGCACGGTGCTCGCCTGGGCGGTACTGGCGCTCGGGCCGCTCCTGCTCGAGCGCAGCGAGCACAAAGACGATAAATAAACAGTATTCACGGCAGAATCTTCACCGTCCTTACGGCTCGGGTTTCATAGGGCACGCTTATCTCGGCCTTGCCCGCGAGCTCCGGGTGTTCGGCGATCAGCTTGCGGACCCGCTCCATGATCTGGGTTTTCTGCGGCTCGGGCGCGGCCGCGATGAAGCTGATGGACTTGATCCGGCGTACGATGACGTCTTCAGGGCTGCCGGTGTGCAAGTGTTTCCACGTCGCTTCTTTGAGCGGCGCATAACCGTGCCTGATGCCGTTGTTCAAAGGTTCGCGCCACTTGTTGTCATAGTAGCGCGGGTGGTCGCCGGCGAATTCGTTGACGATTTCCGCCAGCTCATGCACCCAGCCAACGCTGGCATCCCTCACGTTCCAGAACAACCCGAGGTGGCCACCCGGTTTCAGCACCCGGTGGATTTCCCGCATGCTCTGCTCACTGGCGAACAAGTGGAACGACTGTGCGCACACTACGGCATTCATGCTTTGCGACGGCAATGGGATCTCATCGGCGGTGCCGGAGAGCAGGGTGATACCGGGCAGGTTCTTGTGAAAGCGTTCGGCCATGCTCGGCTCAGGCTCTACTGCCGTGACATTGGCATGAAGATCCACCAGCAACCGCGTGAATTTGCCCGTACCTGCGCCCAGGTCCAGCACCGCGGTCTGGTTCTTGATTTCCATTTCTGCGGTGAGCCATTTCTTGATCTCCGGCGGATAACCCGGGCGGCCCTGGTCATAGGTGTCGGAAACAAGGCTGAAACCGTGAAATTTCGGCAGGTGAAGAAACTCAGCGACGGTTTTCATGGTGGTTCCTCGAGCAACTGAGCACAGGCTGCTAACAGCCCAGGCGGAAACGGCGCGACGCCTGATTCAAGCGTAGCGCACCTGCCGCCAGGTGTGAGGCGAGCGACAGCCGCACGTCGCCGCTACCAGCCATGGCGGGCTCAAGCGTGCCGGTTCTGCTCGGTAAGGCGCTGCACCGCAAGACGGCGATAGTGGCTGGGAGTCATGCCCTTGAGTTGTTGAAAGCGCCGATTGAAGTTGGAAATATTGTTAAAGCCGGATTCAAAACACACCTGAGTAACCGGTTTGTCGCCATCGGCGAGCAGCTCGCAGGATTTGCTGATGCGCAGGCGGTTCACGAACTCGACAAAACTTCGCCCGGTTGCTTGTTTGAATACCCGTGAAAAATAAGTGGGCTTCATGCTCAAATGCTCGGCCACTTCTTCCAGCGACAGCTCGCGGCCATAGTTGGCAAAGATGAAGTCGACGGCTCGGTTGGTCCGGTCGACGTTATTCTCGTCGGCCAGGTCGGTGGCACTGGTGGCCGACAATAGAAGGTAATCTTCACTCGCGGCCAATGTTTCCATCAGGATAAGGAAATAACCCAGCCGGGTGACTCCCGTGTGGGCGGCGATCAACTCCATAAGCCGAGTGGCTTCGGCAATAAGGGCGCGATCCCTGAATTCGATGCCATAGCGCGCCCTGTCCAGAAGCGGGGCGAGGGTTTTGAGCTCCATGAATACCAGGTGGCCGGATTCAAACAGGCCGTCGGTGAAATTCACCAACATGTCCCGCTGCGGATAGTGCTCGTTACCGTCTACCTGGCTAATCCAGTTATGAGGGAGGTTGGGGCCCGTCAGGAACAGGCTGCCAGGGTTGAAGTTGCCGATGTAGTCCCCGATGAACACCTTTCCGGAACTGGCTGTGATCAGGTGCAGTTCATATTCCTTGTGAAAGTGCCAGCGAACGAGCGGGCACGGGAAACCGTGTTGCCGATAGATAATCGACAAACCCTCATGGTCATCCATCAACTCATAGGAGGGTTCGCTGCCGCGGGCGGATCTGCTCATCACGGGGCCTGGTCTTGTTATTGATGGCCTAGTTTCCAATATTTACCACGCATTGCAACGTGGTTGTCCAGGCGTCACGACGCAGCGGAGCCCTTGGGCGATGGTTGGCGCAAGCTGTTGACGGCTTCCTGCGCCTGGCGCAGTGCCTGGCTGGCTTTTCCCTCGCACCGATGACGGATAGTGGCTGCAAGCGCTTCGATAAGCGCCACTGCGCTGGTAGTGCTTTCGCCTAGAACAGGGTGACTACCGGGCGCATAAAGTGTAAGGCTTGCATGGCGAGCAAGCGGTGCCGCAGGAGAGTCGGTAATAGCCAGCACCGTGGCCTTCTGGCGCAATGTGTACCGGGCCAGCGCGGTGACTTCCTCGTTATAGGGCGGCAACGCCACTGCCAGCAATGCATCCTGGGGGCCGATCCCCGCCAGCCGATAGGCCGCCGCTTCGCTGCCGCCTTCGTTACTGACCGACATTGCATGGTGGCACACCGGCAAGAAGGCTGTGGCCGCCAGGCTTGCCAGATGATGACAAATACCGAAACCGAGGGTGTACACCCGGTTGGCGCTGACCAGCGCATCGGCCATCCCGTTGAACGTGCTATCGGCATTGGCTGCCAGCGTCGCGTCCAGATTGCCTTTGGAAATTCTCGCCTGTAATTCCAGGGCGAAAGCACGGCCAGGGCGTTGTGCCAGTTCGCTTCGAACCTTGTCTGCGGGCGAGATCAGTGCCAGCAAGTTTTCCACGAGCGCGGCACGAAGGCCGGTGAAACCGGCAAGGTCAATGGCATGAGCCAGCCGATTGACCGCAGCAGTGGAAGCCCCTGTGGCAAGGGCGATTTCATCAATGTTCATAGTGGCCGAGCGCATCGGATTACGCAGGATGAAATCGGCGACCTTTCGCAGGGCGGGCTTGAGTGAGGGAGTGACAGTGACGAGCTTGCGCATGACAGGCGTTTCATAAACCAGGCTGCCGTTAACATTAAGCATGGTCTTACCCTGTGGATGGAACAACTGTGTAGGAAATTTCTACAAGAGTGTAGAGGTAATTCCTAACGGATCCAATAGTGGCGCTCTGAAAGCGAGCTGCTATTGCCATGCTGATAATGCCCCCGCCGTACCCCGCAATCAGGGAAGGCTGGAGACCAAAGGCACTTCAAGGTAAAACTTACAGAGGCATAATCTCAGCGATATCAAGCACTTGCCAGGAGACGAAGGGTGATTTCGGTTCACCGGAAAGGAAGCGCCCGCTAGCCAATCCGGCCAAAAGGCTTATAGCGGAAACATCTTGAACAGAATTAAATGATCGTAGCGGCCGATCAAAGGCGAGGCTGACGAGGAACCACGTAGGGTGCATGGCTCCTGCAATTGTCCACGTCTTGTATAAGGTTAAACGCTGGCGGTGCGTTTTGGCGCTAGTGAATCCTGCACAGTGTCGCGCAGCGTGTCGATGCTGAAAGGCTTGCTAAGGAGTTTTGCGCCATCGGGCAGCGTCAAAGTGTTGCCATAGCCGCTGGCAATAAGCACTGGTATGCCTGGCCGCAGTGTCATGGCTTCCTGAGCGAGGTCGAGCCCGGTTCGCTCTTTCGCATCGCTCAACCCTACGTCCGTGACCAGGAGATCGATAGCCTGGTCATCGGTCAGTGCCGCGATTGCCAGGTCCCAGCCGTCCGCTTCGATGACCTTGAACTTGAGTTCTTCAAGTACGTCCACCATGAGCATACGGACGATGTCGTCGTCCTCGACCACAAGAATGGTATGGTCGGATGGAAGGTCGGATGAAGACATGGATACATCCCATAAAGTGAAGAAACGCTACACGGCCTTAGCCTGGGGGCAACCGGCCACACGAACTGGATGCGAAAACGCAAGGGCCACCGCAGGGGCGTTATCCTACGCCAATTCCCGGCCACGCTTAAGAATTTTCATTGAAGAGGCAAGGAAACGGGACCCGTGGCAAAATTTCCGGCAGACTTCCGCTGTTGTCCTCAAGCCAGGCCATGGATATGACCAAACCGTTTTCCCTCGACGAATTCGCCTTCCGCAAGATCCTGATGCGCAACGTAGCGCTCCCCCTCGGTGTTGGGATAGTCAGCGTGCTCGTGTTCGCCGCGCTGCTCAGCTACCTGATGAATGTCATTGGTTGGGTGGACCATACTGACCGGGTGATCAACAACGCCAACGAAGCGGTCAAGCTTTCGGTGGACATGGAAACCGGCATGCGCGGGTTTCTGCTGACAGGTGACGAGCACTTCCTGGACCCCTATGAAGTTGCCAAACCACGCATAAAGGCAGAGCTCGAAGGCCTAAAGGGGCTGGTGGGCGACAACCCTCAGCAAGTTGACCGGCTGAACCGCCTCCAAGCCCTGCAGGACGCCTGGAATCAGTTCGGCTCGGAAATGATCACCATGCGCCGGCAGAACCTGGATTTTCGCAGCGCGGTACAGGCCGGTCGAGGCAAGCGCCTGACGGATGAAATCCGCAGCGAGTACGACGGCTTTGTCGCGATGGAGCAGCAGCTTCGCATTCAGCGCAGCGAGGAAGTCACCCGGACCACATGGGTCGCGATAACCGTCTACCTGTTGTTCGTGATCATGCTCAGTGGTTTGCTGGCATACCGCGGCCGCCGGGACCTGCTCAATCTTTCTGACCAGTACGGCGACATCCTTGATGCCCAAAACCGCAGCGCTGAGCGTCTGGAGGCTCAGGCTTGGCTGCGCACCGGGCAGACCGAACTGGCGGAGCAGGTGTTGGGGCAGCTTACCGTGCAGGCACTGGGCACTAATGTGCTGAGGTTTTTCTCGCAATACCTGGGGTGTGTGGTGGGCGCGCTTTATGTACGCGACGAGCAAAGTAACCTTCGTCGCGTAGCCACCTATGGGTTTTCCCGCGAACAGGAGGGCCGTGACCATGTAGTGCGAGGGCCGGAGGGTATTGTCGGGCAAACCGCGCAGCAGGGCCGGCTGCACCGGCTGGACGATGTACCCGAGGATTATTTCCGCGTGAGCTCGGGCCTTGGCGAAGGCTTGCCGCGCAGCGTGGCGGTGGTACCGGCCATGAACGACGGCCAGGTCAATGCAGTGATCGAGCTGGGCTTTCTGCGCCCCCTGGGTGATCGAGACATCGCGTTCCTGGAATTGATTGCCGGCAATGTGGGCACGTCCGTTGAAGCCGCCCGCTATCGCCAGCGCCTGCAGGAGGTGCTCGCTGAAACCCAACAGCTTAATGAAGAGCTGCAGGTACAGCAGGAAGAGCTCAAAACGGCCAACGAGGAACTGGAAGAACAGTCCCGGGTGCTGAAGGAGTCCCAGGCGTACCTCGAAACGCAGCAGGCCGAGCTGGAGCAGACCAACGAGCAACTGGCCGAGCGCACCGAAGCCCTGGCCAAACAGCGCGACGCACTGGAGCATGCGCAGATCCAGCTGGAGGAGCGAGCCGATGAACTGCAGCGCTCCAGCCGCTACAAGTCCGAGTTCCTGGCGAACATGTCCCACGAGCTGCGCACACCGCTCAACAGTTCGCTCATTCTTGCCAAACTCTTGGCCGAGAACCCGGACGGCAACTTGTCCAGTGATCAGGTGAAATTCGCCGAATCGATCTATTCGGCGGGCAATGACCTGCTCAACCTCATCAACGACATTCTGGACATCTCCAAGGTGGAGGCGGGCAAGCTCGACGTGCGTCCGGAGAACACCAACGTACACCGGCTTGCGGACAGCTTGCGGGTGATGTTCCAGCCGTTGGCGGCAGACAAAGGCCTGGACTTCCAGGTACGGGTAGACGAGCTGGCGCCGGTTTCGCTGTTCACCGACCGCCAACGGGTGGAACAGATCGTCAAGAATCTGCTTTCCAATGCGCTCAAGTTCACCGAACAGGGGCAAGTAAGCCTGACCGTTACCCGCGAGGGCGAGGACAATATCGCCTTTATCGTGAAGGACTCGGGTATCGGCATTGCGCCGGACCAACAGCAGATCATTTTCGAAGCGTTCCGCCAGGCCGATGGCACCACCAGCCGCCGTTATGGCGGTACCGGCTTGGGGCTGTCCATTTCACGCGACCTCGCCACCCTGCTGGGAGGTGCAATCAGCGTCAGCAGCACGCTGGGCGGTGGAAGCACATTCACGCTGGTGCTGCCGTCGCACTTCGAGCCCGGGGCGCTGCCTACCGTGGGGGCACCACGGATTGCCGCGCATACCGTGCCCGTTGCGCCTGTGGCCGCTCCAACCGCGCCAGCTGCGGCGCCTTCCGTGCAGGCGCCTGTCCGGCCGCCGGCGTTCCCGGATGACCGCGAACTGGCCCCTTCCGATCAGCGCTGCATCCTGGTGATCGAGGATGAGCCCAGCTTTGCGCGGATCCTCTACGACCTTGCCCATGAGCTCAATTACCGCTGCCTTGTCGCCCACGGCGCGGATGAGGGCTTCCTGCTGGCCGAGGAATTCTTACCCGACGCTATCCTGCTGGACATGCGCTTGCCGGACCACTCCGGGCTGACGGTGCTGCAGCGGCTCAAGGAACAACCCGAAACCCGGCACATACCGGTTCACGTGATTTCGGTGGAAGACCGGGTAGAAGCCGCCATGCACATGGGTGCGGTGGGCTATGCCGTGAAGCCGACGTCGCGAGAAGAACTCAAGGCCGTGTTTGCCCGCCTTGAAGCCAAGCTCACGCAAAAGCTCAAGCACATCCTGCTGGTAGAGGACGATGACCTGCAGCGCGACAGCATCGCCCGGTTGATCGGTGACGAGGACATCGAGATTACCGCTGTGGCGTATGCCCAGGAAGCGCTGGACCTGCTGCGCGAGAATATCTACGACTGCATGATTATCGACCTGAAACTTCCCGACATGCTTGGCAACGATTTGCTCAAGCGCATGTCTACGGATGAGATTCGATCGTTCCCCCCAGTGATTGTGTACACCGGGCGCAATCTCACCCGCGAAGAAGAAGCCGAGCTGCTCAAGTATTCCCGCTCGATCATCATCAAGGGCGCACGCTCTCCCGAGCGGTTGCTGGACGAAGTGACCCTGTTCCTGCACAAGGTCGAATCCCAGCTGTCCCACGAACGGCAAAAAATGCTCAAGGCAGCCCGCAGCCGGGACAAGGTGTTCGAAGGTCGCAAGATTCTGGTAGTGGACGACGACGTACGTAACATCTTTGCCCTGACCAGCGCGCTGGAGCAGAAAGGGGCAGTGGTCGAGATCGGCCGTAACGGCCGCGAGGCCATCGAACGCTTGAATACGATTGACGAGATAGACCTGGTGCTGATGGACGTAATGATGCCGGAAATGGACGGTTTCGAGGCCACGCGGGAGATCCGCAAGGACCCACGCTGGCGCAAGCTGCCGATCATCGCCGTGACGGCCAAGGCCATGAAGGATGACCAGGAGCGGTGCCTCAACGCTGGCGCCAATGATTACCTGGCCAAGCCTATCGAGCTCGATCGCCTGTTCTCCCTGATACGCGTGTGGCTGCCACAACTGGAGCGGATTTGAGTGTGCAAGAACGTCCGGATCGCACCGAGGGCGCGCCGTCCATGACTGGCGAGCGCACCCGCGACATCGAGATCAAGCTGTTGATCGAGGCGATCTACTTAAGGTACAGCTACGACTTCCGCAATTACTCCGGCGCTTCCATCAAGCGCCGGATACTTCATGCGCTGCGCCAGTTCGAGTGCCCCAGTATCTCGGCGCTGCAAGAGCGGGTGTTGTACGACCCGGGTGTGTTCACCGAGCTGCTGCAATACCTCACCATCCCGGTCAGCGAGATGTTCCGTGACCCGGAACATTTCCTGGCCATCCGGCGGGATGTTGTGCCACTGCTCAAGACGTATCCTTCCCTCAAGCTGTGGATCGCTGGCTGCAGTACCGGGGAGGAGGTGTATTCGCTGGCCATCCTTTTGCGCGAAGAAGGCCTGCTGGAGCGAACGCTCATCTATGCGACCGACATCAATCCGGTTTCTCTGGAGCGGGCCAAGCAGGGGATCTACTCCCTGGAAGCTATACGTGCCTACACGGAGAACTACCATCGCGCGGGTGGCAAACGCAGCTTTTCGGACTATTACACCGCCGCTTACGATCACGCTATCTTGGATAGCACGCTGCGCGAGAACGTGACCTTTGCCGACCACAGCCTGGCAACGGACAGCGTGTTTTCAGAAACGCATATGATAACCTGTCGCAACGTATTGATTTATTTCAATAAAATCCTTCAGGATCGCGCGTTCGGGTTGTTCCATGAATCCCTTTGCCACCGAGGTTTTCTCATGCTGGGGGCCAAGGAGAGCCTGGATTTTTCCGGCTACGCCGACCGCTTCGAGACCTTGTCCCGACAAGAAAGGATCTACCGGAAGTTATGAAAGGGCCGCTCGCATGAGGCCTGCCTGCGAGGCCGTGGTGGTCGGCGCGTCGGCCGGTGGCGTGGAAGCGCTGCTTACCGTTTTCGGTCACTTGCCTCCCGCCTTCGAACTACCCGTGGTCGTGGTGCTTCATCTGCCGGAGCGGCGCCCCAGCGAGCTGCCGATGGTGCTCGAGCGACGCTTGCGGCGGCCCGTGCAGGAAGCGCGTGACAAGGCGCCGGTGGAGCGGGGCCTGATTTACGTGGCTGGCCCCAGTTATCACTTGTCCATCGAGCGAGACCGTAGTTTTTCCCTTAGCCTGGAGCCCCGCGTGCACTTTTCACGCCCTTCCATCGACCTATTGTTCGACTCCGCCGCCGATGCCTATGGCCCGGCGCTTACGGGTGTGCTTATGACCGGTGCGAGCGAAGATGGCGCGCGTGGCCTCGCCGCCATCCGCCAGGCCGGTGGCCGAACTGTGGTCCAGGACCCGGCCGAGGCCAAAATCGCAACCATGCCCGAGGCAGCGCTGGCGTTGTTTCGGCCTGACCACATTCTTACTTTGCACGGCATCGGCAAGCTACTGGCCGATCTGGAAACAGGCACATGCTAAGTCAAACCCCCGCCAAACTGCTGATTGTCGACGACTTGCCAGAGAACCTTCTGGCGCTCGAAGCCCTGATCAGCCGAAGCGACCGTGAGGTCTACAAGGCGCTCTCGGCCGACGATGCGTTGTCGTTGTTGCTGCAGCACGAGTTCGCCCTGGCCATCCTGGACGTGCAGATGCCTGGCATGAACGGCTTCGAACTGGCAGAGCTGATGCGCAGCACGGAGAAAACCAAGCATATTCCGATTGTCTTCGTGTCAGCTGCTGGTCGGGAGCTGAATTACGCCTTCAAGGGTTACGAAACCGGCGCCGTGGATTTCCTGCAAAAGCCGCTGGATACCTTGGCGGTGAAGAGCAAGGTCAATGTGTTTGTCGACCTGTACCGTCAGCGTAAAACGCTGAACGAGCAGCTCGAAGCGCTCGAGCGCAGCCGGCGACAGCAGGAAACCTTGCTCAAGCAATTGCAGGCGACCCAGGCCGAGCTGGAGCACGCCGTGCGGATGCGCGATGACTTCATGTCCGTGGTTTCCCATGAGGTGCGCACGCCGCTCAACGGCCTCATCCTGGAAACCCAGTTACGCAAGATGCATATCGCCAAGGGCAATGCCGAGGCGTTCTGCCTCGACAAAATGCGCGGGATGGTGGAGCGCGACGAGCGTCAGATTCAAAGCCTTATTCGCCTGATCGAGGACATGCTTGACGTCTCACGCATCCGCACCGGCAAATTGTCGATCCGCCCGGCCAGGTTCGACCTCGCCCAGTTGGTAGGCAATGTGGTCGATCGCTTCATGCCCCAGGCGCTCAACGCGGGTATGGAGATCGAATACAGTGCGGCGGCACCGGTCATAGGAAACTGGGACGAGTTCAGGATCGAGCAGGTGGTGGCCAACCTGCTGACCAATGCCCTCCGATATGGCGGCAAGGGAAAGGTCGAAGTGGCCGTTCGGGCAGAGGGCGACTGGGCTTGCCTGACCGTTCGCGACCATGGGGCCGGTATCAGTGAAGAAGATCAGCGACGTATCTTCCTTCAGTTCGAGCGTGCGTCGAATCGCCATGGCATCGCCGGCCTCGGGCTTGGCTTGTTCATTTCCGAACAGATCGTGTCGGCCCATCAGGGGCGTATCGGCGTGCAAAGTACGTTGGGCGAAGGCGCCTTGTTCAGTGTCCATCTGCCCCGGATCACTGGCGTGGAATAATGAAGCAACCTCTTGTTTTGGCTGCGGTCACATAGGCAGCCCGACATAACATTTTATATAGGCATTGCAATGAGTGGAGACGCGCAAGACGTCGTATTGATCGTCGAGGATGAGCCAGTTATCCGGCAGGTCCTCAACGATTACTTGCGGGGGGAGGGGTATCATGTGCTGGAAGCGGAGAATGGCGTGGAAGCCTTCGGTATCCTTGCCACCAAGCCGCATCTGGATCTGATGATCACCGATTACCGCCTGCCTGGTGGTATTTCAGGTGTGGATATTGCCGAGCCGGCGGTAAAGCTGCGCCCGGAGCTCAAGGTCATTTTCATCAGCGGCTATCCGCAGGAAATCCGCGACAGTACCCACCCCATCGCTCAACGCGCACCCGTGCTGGCCAAACCGTTCGAATTGGACGACCTGCACGCGGCCATTCGCAAGGAACTTGCTTGAGCGCGCCGTCAGGCGCGTGGGAAGTAGAGTTCTACCCGGCTGCCGCGACCGGCCTCGCTGCGCAGGGTGACATGCCCGCCTGACTGCCGGGCGAAGCCATACACCATCGACAGCCCCAGGCCGGTACCCAGCCCCGGGGGCTTGGTGGTGAAGAACGGGTCGAAGGCCCGCCCCAGGGTCTCCCGGTTCATGCCACAGCCGTTGTCTTCCACGCCGATGACAATGTAGTCGCCGGCGGGCAGCGCATGGCTCATGCTGGGTTGGTCTATGCCGACACGCCGATTGGCTGTATCGATCACCAGTCGCCCGCCTTCAGGCATGGCATCCCCGGCGTTGATCACCAGGTTGAGCAAGGCGCTTTCCAATTGCCCGGGGTCTATGCAGGCCGGCCATAAGCCCTCGGCAGGGCGGAATTGCAGTGAAATTTTTCCACTGAGGCTACGTCCCAGCAGCCCGAGGCCCGCTTGTATCAAGCTGTTGACGTCCAGTAGCCGGGCATCGAGGGTTTGCCGACGAGCGAACGCCAGCAGGCGATGGGTGAGGTGCGCTGCCCGTTCGGCCGAGGTAGCACTCAGGTCGAGCAGGCTCTCCAGCTTTGTGTATTGGCCGTTGGCCAGCCGTCGGCGGATAAGGTCCAGGCCGCCGGTGATACCTGTGAGCAGGTTATTGAAATCCTGGGCAATCCCGCCGGTAAGCCGACCGACTGCCTCGAGGCGGGTAGGGGATTCCACGCATTCCGGAGCATTGGGGTCTGCCTGGACACTGTGAAGCTTGTCCCTCATCTGGTATTGCTTGGTGCGGTTGGCCAGGCTGGCCTCAACCAGCATTTCCAGCGAGGCAGGATGGTAGGGACGTTGCAACACCCGCACATTGCCGAGCGCTGCCAGGGACGGCGGTGGAGCGAGCCGGCGCCCGCCGGTCGCGGCAGTCAATACCAATACTGGCAGGTCGGACCACTCTGGCTGGTTCTCTAGCCACGCTTGCAGCGGCGCAAGATCGCCACAGGCCAGGGTTTCGCTGGTGGTAATCAGCAAATCCCCGCCGCGTTCAAGTGTGGGAAACAACTCAGCGGGCGCCACCAACTTATACTCACCGCCTGTGCCGCTGGCGAGCACGGCACACAACTGGTCTCGATCCGGGCCCGGGGCGGCGCACACTAACAGGCTGATGCTGCTGGCTGCGGTTGCACTGGTGCCGTCCAGCGACCAGTGCCCTCTATCGTCGCGCCAGGCGCGGCCACTTTCTGGTTTTGCTGTCATCACCGTTGCCGCCCCCGTCCATGCGCTGTAGTCGCGCCGCAGGCTCCTGAAATTACCGGCGCTAGTTTCTGGACAGCAGGCGCGCCTCGGGGTTCATCCGTGAATCGATTGCTACAACCCTTGCTGGACAGCCGGGTCGTCCGGGTTCTGTTGCTCGAGCTCGGCCAACAGCACCTGAACGTTCTGCAACTGCCCGGACTGTTGCCAATAGTCGATCAGGAGCATGCGCGCCTTGCGGTTCTCCGGGTGGCGGCGCACCAACTGATCAAGCTGGGCCTGGGCGGCGTCTGGCTGGTCCAGGCTATGCAGCGTGGTGGCCAGGTCAAAGCGATAATCGGCGACCTCCGGCGCAAGCTCCACGGCTTTTGCCAATGCCAGCAGCGCAAAGGCCGGTTCGCCATGGCCGAGCAGCCACAGGCCCAGCTCGTGCTGAAGGAAGGCATCGTCAGGGTGCTGGCGCAGAGGTTCGGCCAGCACCGCGCGGGCTTCGTCCGGCTTGCCACGTTGGTCAAGCGCTCTCGCCAACAATACCCTGGCAGGCAGGTGGTCGGGGTGTAGCGCCAGCACCGTACGCGCAGCGGTTTCAGCTTGCTCCGGCGCCCCACGTTGCAGCAGCAGGCGCGCCAGTTGTAGTTGGGCGCTGTAATCGTGAGGCATTGATGCCAACTGGCCAGCCCAGGTATTGAGTACCTCGTCCAGCCGATGTGCATATTCACCAGTGCCCGCCGCTCCCAGCTCGAGCAAAGCCTGAGCCGCGGCTGTACGCACGCTCTCGTCAGGGTCACTGAGCAGAGGGCCGAGGGCGTCTGCCTGGGCGGCGGTGGGCAGCAACCTGACAAGGGCTGTCAGCGCGGCATGCCGAACGACCGGCGCCGGGTCGGTCAGGCCCTGGTGGGCGAATACCAGTGCTCGAGGGCTGGGGTAGTCCGGCAACGGCCCATACAGCGCGGCACGGGCGCCTGGCGCAAGGTCGTCGCGGGCCAGCTGCTGGTATAAACGCCGGGCGGCACCGGGTTCTCCCCCGCGTGCCGCGCGCAGGGCTTCGGTGTAGCTGCGGGGCGCGAGCGATTGAACCTGGGGCTGGGGCGGGGCGGAAAGGAGCCAGATAACCGCGCCTGCCAGCAGGGCCAGGCCAATAATCGAAGACAAGCGTGAGGCGCGGGTCATGCGTGGGTCCGCCAATGCAGGGCCCACAGCTTCGGGCACAAGCCTTGATGAGTCAAACCAAGGCGTTGATCCCGTGGGTCAGAAGATGTAATCGGTACTGAGAAAGCCCGAGCTGCGCGCCTGGATGATGTCGCTGACCAGTTGCTTGTTCGCCCCGTTGAAGCGTGTTGCGACCAGGGTTCGGATGGAAAAGCTGCGCAGGGCATCATGGACGGAAAGCGTGCCCTCGGCCGAATCCTTGCGGCCGTTGAACGGGTACTGGTCGGGCCCCCGCTGGCATTGAGTGTTAAGGTTGATTCGCCCCACCTGATTGGCAAAGGTATCCACCAGACGGCCCAATGTCATTGGATCGGTGCCAAACAGGCTCAGCTGTTGGCCATAGGTGGAGTCCAGCACATAGTCGATCACCTCTTCGATGTCGTCGAAGGGCACCACAGGCACCACCGGCCCGAACTGTTCCTCCACATAGACGCGCATGCCCGGCCCGACGGGGTAAAGCACTGCAGGTTGAAAGAAGGAAGCGCGGGCAGTGCCGCCGCCGGGATTGATCACCTTGGCGCCGTGGGCCTTGGCATCCTCGACCAGGCCGGCCAGGTAGGCCACCTTTCCGGGCTCGGGCAATGGGGTAAGGGTAACGTCGGGGTTCCACGGCATCCCGGCCACTAGCGTGTTCACCCGGGCGCTGAACCGGCCGAGGAAGTCCTCGGCGACGCTGCGATGAACGAAGAGAATCTTCAGCGCCGTACAGCGCTGGCCATTGAACGACAACGTCCCTGTAATGCATTCGCTAACGGCATTGTCCAGGTCGGCATCGGCAAGAATGATGCCGGGGTTCTTGGCATCCAGGCCCAGTGCCGAGCGCAGGCGGTGCGGTTTGGGGTGCAGCTTTTTCAGTTCCGCTGCCGCCTTGTGGGTACCAATGAATGCAAAGATGTCTATCTTGCCGCTTGCCATCAAAGCGCTGACCGTTACCCGACCACTGCCGTAGATGACATTGATCACCCCCGCCGGGAAGCTGTCCCGGAACGCCGCCAATAGAGGACGGATCAGCAACACGCCAAACTTCGCGGGCTTGAATACCACCGTGTTGCCCATGATGAGCGCGGGGATCAAGGTAGTGAAGGTTTCGTTCAGTGGGTAGTTATAGGGCCCCATGCACAGCGCCACACCCATGGGCACGCGGCGGATCTGCCCCAGCGTGCCTTGTTCCAGCTCGAAGCGGCTGGAGCGGCGGTCGAGCTCTTTCAGCGCATTGATCGTGTCGACGATGTAGTCACAGGTGCGATCGAATTCCTTCTCCGCATCCTTCAAAGGCTTGCCGATCTCCCACATCAGCAACTTGACGACCTCGGTGCGTTGTTCGCGCATTCGCGCCAAAAAGCCCTCAACATGATGGATACGTTCGGCTACGCGCATCATCGGCCACACGCCTCGCCCTTTGTCATACGCCCTTACCGCGGCGTCCAGTGCTTGCATGGCGGCTTCGGCATTGAGCCGCGGCGTGCTGCCCAGTTCGGCATGCTGATCGCCCTGCTCGGTGGCTAGGCAAAGAGGGCTCACAACCGGCGCCAGCGGACCTTCCCAGCGTTCGAAGCGGCCGTCGATCAAGTACTCCCGCTGCTCCTGCGGTTCACCGAATTGCCAAGCCGGGGGAATATCGCCAGGCGCAGGAAAGAGTTGAGGCGGAAGAAGGGCGTCGCTCATGGGGCACTCCACTGGAGGGAAAACCCGAACTTTAGCAGCCTGCGCCCGGCCCGCCACGTGAGGCATGTTTAATGCCTCGCCGCCAATGATCGCCCCATCGGCACGCTCGCACCACCGCGCAGGCACAAGAGCGCGATCGTGGCTACCAGCAAACAAGCCCCCGCCGCCAGGGCGAACGTGAGCCAGGCATGGCCCTGCGCCACCAGGTACAGCCCGGTGCCTGTCGCAAGTGCTTCGGCGAGTGCCCAGGTCAAGGTCAACACGGCCATGGCAAACGCGGGCCGGCCTGGGAACAGGCTCAGCGCCATCACCTGATACAGCGGGCCGAACACCATTTCTGCCAGCGTGAGCAGCAGTACAGCCCCTAATGCGACTGCCGGAGTGCCGCTCGCATGAAACAAGGCAAGCATGCCGATACCCATCAGCAGGTTGGAACCTACCATCAGCACACCGCGCCGCAGCCCGGCGAGCAAGCGGGTGAGGGGTAACTGAAGCACCACGATCAGCCCGCTACTAAGGGCGAACCACAGACCTATTGCTTCCGGATCAAGACGCGGCTGGGCGTGTAGCGGAAACACGTTATAGAAATGGCTGAATGCAAAGAACGACAGCGCGTTGATAGCCAGGAACAGGGCCACGCCTGCCGCCGACCCTGCCTTGGGCGTTTGAGAATGGCGCTCGCGTTCGCCATTTTGTTCGCCTTTGGGTGCGCCCAGGCAGAGGCAGAGCGCAACCGTGGCCACGCAATACAGCAGTGGAAACAAGGGGTAGTAAATGGGCCAATGCTTGAGAATCAATGCCGAGGCATACGGCGTAATCCCGGCGCTGAGGTTCAATGCAACGTTCTCCAGCGAAAACGCCTTCACGTGGTCGCTGCCGGTGTGGCCTGCGGCGATGTACGTCAGCTGCGCCAGGGATGCCAGGGAATGCCCCAGGCCGTACAAGCACACCAGCGGCAGCCAGGCAGCAAGGGAATAGTTGCGGGCCGCATGCAGCAGGTAAAGCCCGGCAATTGCAAGGCTGATCAGCGATTGGGTCAGTACCAGCAGATAGCGTATTTCCGTGCGCGCAACCCACCGCACGAACAGCAACGAGCCGGCGCGGTTGCACAGGGCAATGCTCGCCCCCAGCATGCTGATCGCACCTGCCGAAAACGGCGACTCTTCCGACAGCCACACGGCAAAGAAGGAGAACAGCAGGCTCCAGCTGCCCCAGGTGGTGAAGCGGATAAGGTAAATGGCCATTGCGCTCAGTCCAGGTTGTAGGCGGGCAATGCCGGGCCGCGGTCGGTGTAAAGCCGTAGCGTGGCCAGGCTGGCCAGCACTTCCGCCTCCTGCCCGCTGAGCATGCCGACCCAGGCGTAGTCCGAGGTGCCTATGGCCGGAACAGATGCGCCATCCACTGCAAAGCGGGTATGGCGCGCCGAGCAGCACACTACTTCTATACCGCTCAAGACCGCCGCTTCCGGCAGCCCGTACCACACACCAAGGGTGCCCTTGAGCGGCTCGCTCCACCGGGGCAGCGCCGGATAAAAGTGAGCAAGCGGCAACAGCAGCACATGGCCCAGCAGTTCTGCTGGCATCACGTTGCACGCCAGCGCTACCTGCTCCAGTACGGTCGCGCCGCCAATACGGCCCGCATTGGCATCCACCAGGTGAAGCCCGGCGGGGCCGACGATGCACTCGCAGTGAAACCACCCATCCCGGCAACCGCTGCGCTCGAACAGTTGCGTAAGGGAAGCCCAGCCCTGCGCCAGCTGCTCCGGGGCCAGGCTGGCATTGGCGGGAAAACGGTTGGCAACCTCGGTCAGGCCGATGCGGCTGCGGCGCGATACCCCAACCGGGTTCAAACGCCCACCTTGCAGGTAACCCTCGAAGCTGACGAGCACACCTTCAAGCCGCTGCTGGAGAATCCAGCGCTCGGCGTTCAGGTGAAAATGGCGCGCCAGATGCACCCTGATCTTGCCCACGGCGCCCATGCCGCCCGTGATGTGCCCCACAGCTTGGCCACCGGAGCCGCAAGCAGGCTTCACTACCCAGTCGAGCCCCGGCACGGCCAGCACATCCGCCAGTGCTTCCGGGTCACAGGCTGTGAAAGCATGGCTTTGCGGGGACAATTCACCTGCCAGCTCCGCTACCACTGCCTTGTCGCTAAGCCGTGCCAGTGCGGAGCCGGGGTAATCCCAGCCATGCGCCTTCGCAACCGCTTCAACCAAGGGGAACAATTCATCGAACAGCGTTGTAACCGCGCAGATGCTTTCAGCCAGGCCAGCGTGTTGTCGCAGGTACCGCTCCACGGCAGCGTACTCCAACGCCACATCATGGAAGCGCGACAAGGGGAGGTTGTCCCACACTTCGGCCGGCCGCCCGAGGCGATCGCCGAATACCACCGGCTGCAACCCATAGGGCGCCAGTGCTTGTTCGAGGTATTTCAGAGCCACATTGCCTATGCCCAGGATCAGGAGTTTACGGTCGGTCATGGCAGCAACCCCGAAAGCGGAAAAGAATGTCAGCGAGCACCGGGTTGAACAGCTCGGGCTGTAGCGAAACCCTGGCGATGTGGACGTGCCCATTGAGGGCACCCAGGTACAGGCTTGCACCCTGCGCCAGTAGTTGGGTACGCAGGTTTTCGCCGGCCTGCCTGTCGGGCAAGGGGACGGTAACGAAATTGGCGGCCGAGGGAAGGCAGCGAAGCCCACTGGCCGCGGCTTGTTCCAGGAACCAGGCCTTCAGTTCCTCCGTCGCGGCAATCACCGACCGGTGATGCGCCTGGTCGTGGAGGGCCGCCAGCGCCAGGGATTGGGTGACCGTACCGACGCCATAGTGAACCCGAGCGCGATTTGCGACCTCCAGCAGTGCCGGCTCCGCGATGGCGTAGCCGACGCGCATCCCCGCAAGGCCGTATGCCTTGGAGAAGCTGCGCAACCGCACCACGTTGGGCAGGGGATACGCACAATGCTCGCTGCCAAAGGCCTCGTAGGCTTCATCCAGCATCAACAGCGTTCCCGTCGGCAGCGCCGCAGCGAAGGCTTCGATCGCTGCTGCACCATGCTCGCTGCCAGTGGGGTTATCAGGGTTGGCCAGGTACACCACGCGCGCCCTCTGGCGTTTTGCTTCGGATGCCAGGCTTGCCAGGTCCACCTGTGCGCTGCCTTCTGCCACTGCATAGCTCACCGAGTACGGGCGAAGCCCCAGGGAGCGGGCGAAATAGGCCACGGTGGGGTAGGTGCCCGCCGCATGAATCACCACACTGCCTGGATCAGCGAACGCGCGCAGGAAGAGAAAGATCAGCGCGTCGGCGCCGGCATCCACCAACGTAGAACCCACAGGCACCCCATGGTGCACCGAGAGGGCCTCGCGCAGCTCGAAGGCAGCCGGGTCGGGATAACGTCGTGCCTGCTCCAGCAGGGCTTGGCCGTACCGCGCGGTCAGGCCCTGGCTATAGAACGGCAGCGCTTCGTTGGCGCTTAGCCGCGCGGTAACCGGGGCGCCAAGAGTACGTTCGAGCGCGGCAATACCCGGGAACGGGTTGCTACCCGTCGATGACCGTAACGGCCTTGCAGGATGGGGCATCAGAGGGTTCATAGGCGATTCCGATGTTGGCCACTGACCAACAATGTTTTCAGGCAAGCAGCCGCCTTGCGCCGCAGCTCGGGCAGCGCCTGCTCCGAGTAGAACGCGGCATGGGGCGACCACAGTACTTCAGCGGCCATCAACGCCGCCGGCGGTGGGTGTTGTTCGTCCGCGTAGACATCCAGCGCGACGCCCGCCAGTTGGCGCGCACCCACCGCTTCGCACAACGCGGCGGGGTCGATCAGGCCCCCGCGAGCGGTGTTCACCAGGTACTTGCCCTGCAGCCAGCGAAACTCGGCTTTGCCGATGATGTGCTGTGTACGTGGCGTCAGCGGAGCATGCAGGCTAACCAGATCGGCCTCCCGGAGCAGGGCTTGGAGGCTTTCCCTGCGTTCGATTCCCAAGCTTTTTTCCCACCCGCTGTCGCGGGCAGGATCGAAGAACAGCACGCGGCAGCCAAACGCCTTGAAGCGTAATGCCACCGCAGCGCCTATCCGGCCCAGGCCCACCAGGCCAATGGTCAGGCCGCGCAGGCGGGGCACACGGCCCACCTCGCGCCAGTCCCAGCTACCGCCCCGCACGGTGGCATCCGCGCGGGGCAGTCGGCGGATCAGCGCAAGCGCCATCGCCAACGTGTGGTCGGCCACTTCGTCCGTGCCGTAGTCCGGAACATTGGCAATGGCGATGCCCTGCAGCCGCGCTGCTGTCAGGTCTATGTTGTCGACCCCTACCGCTGCCCGCACGATCGCTCGGCATTGGCTCAACCGCGAGAGGGCATCGGCGGGAAGTGGCACCAGGTGCCAGCTGATCGCACCGTCACAAGCCAGTGCTGTGATGGGAAGGTCCGCCACTGTGTCCACATGAACCAGCGTTACCTCCACCCCAGGGCCAAGCACCTCGGCCTCGATGTCCGGCGTGTCCACATAGCTGTTACGGGCAGAATCCAGCACAAGTACCCTGGTCCCTTTCAAACGGTCGCCGACTACTGAGGGAACACGCATGGCTCGCCCTTCCAATTGGTGAAGTGAATGCACTCATTACCTTGGGCGTCCACTTCGAGGCGCGTTGGGGTAGCGCCCAGCTCCAGGGGCACGGTGTGCTTGCCACTGAGGTGGGGTATCACGAATTCGGGGACCGCCAGGTTGGACACGTGGCGCTTGAGTTGCCGCAGGAGGGTGAGCGCGTGTTGAATGGAGGCGGCATAACGGCGGTGCCCAGGAGAGAACGGCATGAACTGGTACAGGTAGTGAGGGGTGACCCCGCCGCGATACAGCCCCATGCAGAGGCCGCGCAACGTAGCCAGTTGATCGTTGACGCCGGCCAATAAAGGAATATTGGCGAAGAGTAGCGGCACGGCGTTTTGCAATACCGCTACGGCAGTGAAAAAGGCTTCCGTCAGCTCGCGAGGGTGAGCCACGTGCAGCCCCACCGCAGTCACCCGATGGCGCGCCAGGGATTGTGCCAAGGCAGGAGTAATCCTGTACGGGTTGAAGGTCAGTGCTCGGGTATGCAGCCGGATCACGATGTCCGGGCGGCACTGGCGGATGCTCTGCAGCAGCCCCTCCAGGCGAGCATCGGACAGCATCAGAGGTTCGCCACCGCTCAGGATCACTTCCTCAACGCCCGAATGGCTGGCCAGATAATCCAGCGTTGCCTGTCAGTCGCTTTTGCGCAGGGCGGGTTTGCCCGGCTGCTTTTCCAATGTGCGCAAGGCTTCGTAGCAGAATTGGCAGTAGGCGTGGCACACGTTGGCGGCACGCACGATCACCCGATTGTCATACTTGTGCTGGCAGATACCAGTGACCATTTCGGCATCGAGCTCCCAATTCTCGGTGCTGCCGTCGTATTCGAAAGCGCTGGCCTGGGTGAACTCCGGGATGGTCTGCGCCCAGATGGGGTCGTTCTCGACCGGGCGCTGCGAGTCATCGCTTTCGATGAGCGCCAGGGCATAAGGGGTGAGCGAAACCTTGCGGGTATCGAACGCCCCCCGAAGGTTTTCAAGCCGTTCACTGTTGGCCAGGCCAGGGAACGCCTGAACCAGCTCTTCGAGTGTGGACACGCTGTTCTGTTGTTGCCATTTCCAGTCGAACCAGCAGGGCTGCGGGATGGCCTGGGTCATAACGCGCCTCCTTGGGCAATGGTGCATTCCTTGTGACGATGAGAAGTCTATGGCGCCGGGCGAGTTGGCGGCCTAACAGCTTGGGCCCCACAACGCCTAACTGTTAGCAAAACGCACCTAACAGCGGCACAACGGGGCTATTTCCCCTGGGGGGGTTATGACCGTTGTGCCCAAAGGGGTACAGTCCGGGGAACACGAGCAAGCGGAACGGCGGGTAAATGATTGCAGGCAGTGGCGACAGCCCAGCGCACAGGGCTTTTCTGGAGATCAGCGAGGCGCTTGCCAGCGGTACTTTCCAGCCAGGCCAACAACTGCCTTCCATCCGCCGATGGGCCTCACGCCCAGGTTTGAGCTTCCATGGCGTGGTACGTGCCTATGAACGCCTCGAAGCGCTTGGGCGCGTGGTTGCAAACCCTGGCCGGGGTTACTTTATGGCTGCGCAAGGCATGGGCGTCGAGGGAATGGCAAGCGTGGGCATGGCGGGTGAGGGCACCGGTTCGCTCATGGCCGCGCCACCAGCCCGGGCGAGCACGGAGATGGACCCGTTCTGGGCCCTTTTCCATGCCTCGGGCACTTCGATGAAGCTGGGTTGTGGTTGGCTTCCGCCAGAATGGACAGACACGCGCTCGCTGGCCCGGGTTATCCGCCGTACCGCGACTTTTGCCCGCAGTTCGCTGGTGGAGTATGGCGATCCTGCGGGCTACCTGCCGATGCGAGAAGCACTGGCCTGTCATCTACGAGGGCGCCACTGCCTGCCGGTAACCGCCTCCCATATCCTCACTACATTGGGTGCGACCCAGGCACTGGACCTGATCATCCGGCTGCTGGTATCGCCCGGCGACCGGGTGCTGGTAGACGACCCGTGCAACAGTAACCTTATCCGCCTGCTGCACTTGCGCGGCGCTGAGGTGATTGGCATAACCCGCCTGAACGACGGCCCAGACCTGGACGCTGTGCGGGCCCGTCTGCAGGAGGGGGCGGTGCGAGCCTTCTTCATCAATGCGCGGCTGCATAACCCGACGGGCACGTCCGTAAGCCCCCGGCAGGCCTGTTCGTTGCTTAAACTGAGCGCCGCGCATGGCATGCTTCTCGTCGAGGACGACGTCTACGGGGATTTCTGTTCAGGGCCGGCACATCATCTGGCCAGTCTCTCGGGATTAACGAACGTGGTGTATGTGGGCAGTTTTTCCAAAACCCTATCGGCCAACCTGCGCGTGGGCTACGTGGCCGCGCCTCCCGGGCTGATTGCTCGGCTGGCAGACCTCAAGCTCTTGACCAGCGTGGCCGTACCCGGGTTTTGCGAGCGTTTCATCGGCGCGATCCTTGCTGATGGCAGCTATGAGCAGCATGTGCGCAAGGCCCGCTTACGGCTGCAAACCGCGCAGGCCACTACCCGCGCTGCGCTTGAGCGGTGGGGCTGGGAGCTCTATTACCCTCCCCGCGAGGGTATGTTCGTGTGGGTACGTCACCCTCGGCTGACATGCACGCAAAGCCTGATCGAGGCGGCGCTCGCGCACCAGGTATTGCTCGCGCCAGGGCGGCTGTTCAGCGCCGACGGCAGGGAAACGCCCTGGTTGCGTATCAACGTTGCGCATTTTGACCTGGCCCGGGCCCAGGCAGTGTTCGAAGCGCTTGTCGATTAAGGGTGTTCGTCGCAATCACCGGCTAAATCGCGCAGCCTGGTTTACCCTTCTTCACTACCCGGCAGGCCTGGTGCCGGGCGTGTCATTGGAGGTTGCGTATGGATCAGACCCAAGCCCTCGAGGCACTTTCCATGCTGTGCCGCAGACTGGCCGGCGCCCCCGTCCTCGCGCTGACCGGGGCAGGCATCAGCACCGCTTCAGGCATCCCGGATTACCGTGATACCGAGGGCGTGCGCCGCGGCAATGCCCCCATGATGCATCAGGAGTTCGTAAGTTCGCTGCAAGCGCGCAAGCGTTACTGGGCCAGGGCGATGGTAGGCTGGCATGGGGTGGAGCAGGCGCGGCCCAACCCTGCCCATGAAGCGCTGGCGCGGCTGCAGGCGGCGGGCCATGTGGTGTCGGTGGTCACTCAGAACGTGGATGGGCTGCACGAGCAGGCCGGTAGCCGCGATGTGATCGAGTTGCACGGCAACCTGCACCGTGTGGTGTGCCTGGATTGCGCCGATACGCTGTCCCGCGCGGCAATGCAAACGGCGCTCGAAGAAGCGAACCCGTCCCTCCAGGACGTGCGCGCGGTGCTGGCTCCGGACGGTGACGCCCAGCTTGCGGCCAGGTTTCTTGAACAGTTCACCTTGCCGCTCTGCCCTGCGTGCGGCGGCAACAGGCTCAAGCCCGACGTAGTGTTCTTCGGTGACGGCGTGGCGACGCATACGGCACGGGCCGCCCTGGAGGCGACCGAGCGCGCCGCAGTGATGCTGGTGATTGGCTCATCACTTATGGCCTATTCCAGTTACCGGCTGTGCCTGGAGATGTCGCGTCAGGGCAAGCCCCTGCTGGCAATCAACATGGGCCGTACCCGCGCTGATGCCTTGCTGGCGCTCAAGGTTCGCCAGCCCTGCGAAGGGGCCTTGCCCTGGCTTGCGGATCAGCTGGGCGCCGCGTGAACATCCCGCCGGGAGGCCTCCATATCGCCAGGTATCACGCCGTCCTTCATGCCAAGCAGTACCGCTACTTGTGAGCCTCCCCCCGTCGGCCCTTCTTGCGCCCTGACAGCACCTGGTAGGTGGTGGCGGGGTCTACATTGTGCTCACGGGCAAATTGTTGAACCGATTTCCCCTGATGATCCAGCCAAGCTCTCGCTTGTGCGGCAGTCCGTATACCGTGCATAGTTCAAGTCCGTTTTTCTAGATTTAATAGTGTTGGATTCCACACCGCTTTGGGTGTTTCGGAAAGGATTATACATTCAAATGACTGCAATTGGTTCTCGCATCCGCGAGGAACGTGAACGCCTGCGACTCACTCAGCGAGCGTTCGGCGAGATAGGCGGGGTAGAGCCTAATGCCCAGGGAAAATACGAAAGCGGGGAGCGCTGGCCCAAGGCCGATTACCTGGCCGCGGTGGCGGATCACGGTGTGGATGTGCTGTACGTGCTTACCGGAGCGCGCGCGGCCGAACCCGCCGATCAACTGAGCGAGGACGAAGCCAGCCTGCTGAGGGGCTATCGCTCGCTGCCGGCACCTGCCCAGGCCGCGCTGGCGGGCATGGCAGAGGCCCTGGTGGCGCTGATACCGGCCAGAAACGCCGATGGCAGGCGAGGGCGCTGAGACCGCCGGTACGCAGTTTTCGTTTAGGCCTAGGTTCGCGTGGTGGAACTTTGTTAATGTACCGTTCTGAATGTAAAGCGTAACGAGAGGTGTCTGCTTGATTAGGGTGCTAGTGGTCGACGATCACGATCTGGTACGCACAGGCATTACTCGCATGCTGTCCGACATCGACGGGCTTCAAGTGGTCGGCCAGGCGGAGTCGGGGGAAGAAGCGCTGAAGGCTGCGCGGGATCTGAAACCAGACGTGGTACTGATGGATGTGAAGATGCCTGGCATCGGCGGGCTGGAAGCCACCCGCAAGATGTTGCGCAGCCATCCGGACGTGAAGGTTGTGGTAGTGACGGTGTGCGAGGAAGATCCGTTCCCCACGCGGTTGCTTCAGGCAGGTGCCGCAGGGTACCTCACCAAAGGCGCTGCGCTTGGCGAGATGGTTCAGGCCATTCGCCTGGTGTTTGCCGGCCAACGCTATATCAGCCCACAGATTGCTCAGCAGTTGGCGCTCAAGTCGTTCCAGCCACAGACCACGGCGTCCCCGTTCGATCTGTTGTCAGAGCGGGAAATCCAGATCGCCCTGATGATCGTTGGGTGCCAGAAGGTGCAGAATATCTCGGATCGGCTTTGTCTCTCGCCAAAGACGGTGAATACCTATCGGTACCGCATTTTCGAGAAGCTTTCCATTACCAGCGATGTCGAGCTGACCTTGCTGGCCGTTCGCCACGGCATGGTCGACGCCAACGCGTAAAACATGACTCAGACTTTCGATCCGTCCGCCTTCCTGGCGACCTGCAGTGGCCGCCCCGGCGTTTATCGGATGTTCGACGAGGGCGGGCGTCTGCTGTACGTCGGCAAGGCTCGTAACCTCAAGAAGCGCCTGGCGAGCTATTTCCGCAAAACCGGCCTGGCGCCCAAGACCGCCGCCCTGGTGGGCCACATCGCCCAGGTGGAAACCACCATCACGGCCAACGAGACCGAGGCGTTGCTGCTCGAGCAGACACTCATCAAGGAGTGGCGGCCGCCTTACAACATTCTTCTGCGCGACGATAAGTCCTACCCTTACGTTTACCTGTCGGACGCCGAGTTTCCGCGGCTGAGCATCCATCGGGGCGCGAAGAAGGGCAAGGGCCGCTATTTCGGCCCTTATCCCAGCGCTGGCGCGATCCGCGAAAGCCTCAGCCTGCTGCAGAAAACCTTCCAGGTTCGCCAGTGCGAAGACAGTTACTTCAAGAACCGCACACGCCCGTGCCTGCAATACCAGATCAATCGCTGCAAGGCGCCTTGCGTGCGAGCCGTGGAAACCCCGGAGTACGCCGAGGACGTGCGCCACTCGATCATGTTCCTCGAGGGGCGCAGCCACCAGCTCACCAATGAGCTGTCTGAAACCATGGAGCGGGCGGCCATGGACCTGGATTTCGAAAAGGCCGCAGAGCTGCGCGACCAGATTGCTGTGCTGCGCCGCGTGCAGGATCAGCAAAGCATGGAGGGCGGCACCGGCGATGTGGACGTGATCGCCGCGTTCGTGAACCCGGGCGGGGCCTGCGTGCACTTGATCAGCGTGCGCGGCGGGCGAGTGCTGGGCAGCAAGAACTTCTTCCCGCAGGTAGGTATTGAAGAGTCCCTGGACGAGGTAATGTCGGCATTCCTGTCCCAATACTACCTGGGCAGTTCCGAACGTGAGCTGCCCACAGAGCTGATCGTCAATACGCTCCCGGAAGACATCGAGGCACTGGTGGAGGCCGTCGCAACCCTGCGAGGGCGTGAACTTGCAGTCAGCCACCGCGTGCGTGGTACCCGGGCGCGCTGGCAGCAGCTGGCCGTGACCAACGCCGACCAGGCACTGGCCGCGCGGCTGGCGAACCGGCAGCACGTGACCGCGCGGTTCGATGCCCTGGCCGACGTGCTGGGGATGGACGAGCCACCGCAGCGGCTGGAGTGTTACGACATCAGCCACTCCAGCGGTGAGGCCACCGTCGCCTCTTGTGTGGTGTTCGGCCCCGAAGGCCCGATCAAGTCGGATTACCGCCGCTACAACATCGAAGGCGTGACCGCGGGCGACGACTACGCTGCGATGCACCAGGCCCTTACCCGCCGCTTCAGCAAGATCAAGAACGGCGAGGGCAAGCTACCGGATGTGCTGCTGGTGGACGGCGGCAAGGGGCAGCTGAACATGGCCCGCGATGTGTTGCAGGAATTGGAGGTGCCCGAGCTGATCCTGATTGGGGTGGCCAAAGGCGTGACCCGCAAGGCCGGTTTCGAAACCTTGTACCTCAATGACGTGGCCAACGAATTTACGTTGAAGGCTGACTCGCCCGCGCTGCACCTGATTCAGCAGATTCGCGATGAAGCACACCGTTTTGCAATCACCGGCCACCGTGCGCGGCGAGGCAAAGCGCGGCGTACGTCAACGCTCGAAGGGATCGACGGGGTAGGGCCCAAGCGCCGCCGCGACCTGCTTAAACACTTTGGAGGGCTCCAGGAATTGTCACGTGCCAGCATCGACGAAATTGCCAAGGCACCTGGCATCAGCAAAAAGCTGGCGGAGTCGATTTATGCCAACCTGCACAGCGAGTAGAATGGCCGCTCAACCCGCTGCCAGTCGTGCCGATGAATATTCCTAATATCCTAACTGTGTTGCGCGTCGCGCTGATCCCGATCTTCATTCTGCTGTTCTACCTTCCGTACCACTGGAGCTACTTGGCGGCGAGCAGCGTGTTCGCCATTGCCGCTGCCACGGATTGGCTCGACGGTTACCTTGCCAGGCGCCTCGAACAGAGCACCCCCTTCGGCGCGTTCCTCGACCCGGTCGCAGACAAGCTCACGGTGGCGGTGGCGCTGGTGCTGCTGGTGCAGGCCCACGCCAATATCTGGCTTACCCTTCCCGCCGCAGTGATCATCGGCCGGGAAATCGTAGTGTCGGCCCTGCGTGAATGGATGGCCGAACTCGGCGCCCGTGCCCAGGTGGCCGTTTCCAGCCTCGGTAAATGGAAAACCGCCGCGCAAATGGTTGCGTTGATCATCCTGCTCGGCAACCCGCCTGCGCTCACCCTCATCGTGCTCGTTGGCTACGGCCTGCTGTTGATCTCCGCGGCGCTCACGCTGTGGTCCATGGTCAATTACCTGCGCGCCGCGCTGCCTCACCTGAGTACTGATGTAAAAAAATAAAACTATTTTTGAATCAAAGGCTTGACGGCCTGCGCCGTTTAGATAGAATGGCGCCCGTCAACACGACGCGGGAATAGCTCAGTTGGTAGAGCACGACCTTGCCAAGGTCGGGGTCGCGAGTTCGAGTCTCGTTTCCCGCTCCAGTTTTCGCATCGGGCAGGTTCCTGTCAGGTGTTTTGAGGCCGAGTAGCAAAGTGGTTATGCTGCGGATTGCAAATCCGCCTACGCCGGTTCGATTCCGACCTCGGCCTCCATCATTGAAAGCCCCGCAGATCAACGGTCTGCGGGGTTTTTCTTTTGTGCTTTCGAAATGCTTTCAGGCTGACATGGGCCAGATCGGGGACACCCCCGCAAGCTGCCGCGTGCGCCTCGGCGTTGATCACGTCACAAGATTTTCAGAGCGCGCTATGCTGCAAGGGTCGTAGGCAATGCCCGCTTGGGCATAGATCATGTACGAAACCTGACCAGCGAGAAGCTTATGGATACTTTGATAGTCCAGCTCCGAGAGGCCAGGGTGAACGGTCGTAATGTATCGCACATTGTAGTTAGGACACCCCCTCTCTGGTACCGCATCGCACTCGATCCGCTGACAGACCGCCAACCCGACGGTATGGCGTTCCTGGGCGTGCCGGTGACCTACCACGAGGCAGAAGAGGAGGGCGACGTCAGCGAATTCAGCCTTGTATTCGAGGAGTAGCGGCATGCCGCTGTGCCAGGCGGGCCCAGGTCAACGGCCCGCCCGGCTGCGGACGCAACCAGGCGGCAGTCAGTTGCGGGCCGCGCGGGCGGCCAGTACAGTGAAGCCCGCAGCGATCACAAGCAGGGCCACGCTCAGGCCAAAGGTGGCCTGGTAGCCGCTGGCGTCGTATAGCAACCCGCCGAGGGTCGCGCCCAGCATGATCGCCAGTTGCACGATCGCCACCATCAGGCCGCCGCCTGCTTCCGCGTCGCGAGGGAGGGTTCGCGACAGCCACGTCCACCAACCCACCGGGGCGGCGGTCGCCATCAGGCCCCATACCCCCAGCAGCACCGCACTGGTACCGAGTGAGGCGCCAATCCAGATCAACGCGCCAGCGATGGCAGCCATCACTACAGGGATCACCACCAGTGTGCCGTACAGGCTCCTTTGCAAAATGCTGCCGATCATGGCGGTACCGGCGAAGCCTGCCACTCCCATCACCAGCAATATCCCCGAAACCGTCTGAACATTAGCGTGGCCTGCCGTTTCGAGGAACGGGCGCAGGTAGGTGAACAGGGAAAATTGCCCCATGAAAAACAGGCTTACGGCGATCATGCCCAGCGAAACGGCGGGCCGTTTCATCAGATGCCATAGTGCCCTTGCCCCTGCGCTACCTTGAGATTGAAGGGCGGGCAGGCTCAGTAACTTCCATACGAACGCGACCATCGCAACGGGGACGACAGCGAAGAATGCCCAGCGCCACCCTATGATCGCGCCCAGGTAACTGCCGAGGGGCGCGGCAATGACCGTCGCCAAGGCGTTCCCCCCATTGACGATAGCCAGTGCCTTGGGTACCTGATGGTCCGCCACCAGGCGCATGGCGGTTGCCGCTGACATGGACCAGAAGCCGCCGATCGCCACGCCGATCAGCGCCCGGCCAACCATGAAGATGCCGTAGTTGGAAGCAGTGGCCACCACGGTGCCGGAGATCACCATCAACAGTGTGAGAGACAGCAGCAGTAGCTTACGGTCCACCCGGCCGGCCAAGGATGAAATAGACAGGCTGGTGATCAGCGCGAAAGCGCCGGAAATCGAGATGGCCTGGCCCGCCGCGCCTTCGGTGATATGAAGGTCGGTAGCAATAGGGGTGAGCAGGCTGACCGGCATGAACTCGGACGCCACCAGGGCGAACGCCCCCAAGGCTAGCGCGAACACCGGGGCCCAGCTGGCTGAGGGTTCGCGTGGCCGGGCAATACCGGGCAGGGAGGGGTGTTCAAGGGTATCTGACACGGTTCGGTCTCAAGCAAGGACGAAGCAGCCATGCTATAGGGGCATACCTTGGAAAAAAATTGCGTGCCCGTTGATGCACTGCTGAATAATCCTCACCAATTGCATGCGTCGTCTGCTTGTCAGTCGCCTTTCACGATCGACTAGGCGCAGCTGACAGCACGGATTACCATCGCCTCGGCGGGTACTCCCTAATCAATCGTGAAGGCAGATCAATAATGGCGCTTCCCAAGATCAGCGACTTGCAAGCTTTTGTGGCTGTGGCCCAGGACCAGAGCTTTACCAAGGCTGCTGCGCGGCTGGGCGTCACGCCTTCTGCGCTCAGCCATACCCTCAGGGCACTGGAAGCTCGGCTGGGTATTCGCTTGCTCACCCGCACCACCCGCAACGTGGCGCCCACCGAAGCAGGGGCCAGGCTATTGCAGGCAGTGGCCCCGCTGTTCGATCAGATTGCCGAGGAGGTGTCGGCGCTGGGGGAGCTGCGCGACAAGCCGTCCGGCAGCATTCGCATAACCTGTTCCGACGACGCCGCGGAACGGTGTATCCGCCCGATGCTGGCGGGCTTTCTGGCTGAGTACCCTGACATCCAGGTCGAGGTCAGTATCGACTACGGCTTCACCAACATAGTGACGGAGCGATTCGACGCCGGCATCCGCCTGGGGGAATCCATCAGCAAGGACATGATCGCGGTGCGCGTGGGCCCGGACTGGAGGCTGGCCGTGGTAGGGACGCCGGCCTATTTCCGCCGGCACACCGCACCGGTACTGCCACAAGACCTGACACAGCACAGCTGCATCAATATTCGCCACTCGGCCAATGGTGCCTGTTACGCCTGGGAATTCGAAAAGGATGGACGCAAGCTCACGACACGGGTGAGCGGTCAGTTCACGGCCAACAGTATCGTGCATGTGATGAATGCGGCGCTTGACGGCATCGGGCTGGCGTATGTCCCTGACTTTCTCGCCCAGCCCTACCTGGAAAGCGGCCGGCTGGTCGAAGTGCTCGCCGACTGGAGCCCCACGTTCGACGGCTTCCACTTGTATTACCCGCACCGCAGCCACGCATCTCCGGCCTTTGCAAAGTTCGTGGAAGCCATCCGATTCCGCGATTGACCAAGGCTGCTGTGGCTACCATTGACAGCACCTCGACCTTACCCTTACGTTAACGTAAAGCAATTGGCTGGAAGCGCTTCCTTGACCACCACCTATACGATTTCCGAGCTGGCCCGTGTGCTGGACGTCACTACCCGAACCATCCGGTTCTATGAAGAGCAGGGCATGCTGACGCCTGAGCGGCGTGGCCAGGAACGGATCTTCTACCCCCGCGACCTGGTGACGCTCAAGTTGATACTCAGGGGCAAGCGAATCGGCTTTTCGCTGGCCGAATGCAAAGAGCTGATTGACCTGTACGACCCCGCTGGCAACCGGCGGCAGCTTGCGCGTTTCCTTGAAAAGATCGAAGAGCGGCGCGGCCAGCTCAAACAACAGATGCTCGATATCGAGCAGATGCATCTGGAACTGGACACTGCCGAAGGGCGTTGCAGAGCTGCATTGGACCAAGCCCCTCTGCCCTGACGCAGCCCCGAAGCGCGCACCTGCACCTCCCAACAATTACAAAAGAGAGAGAGCACAGCGATGACCCCCTTGCCCGGCCTTGATTTTTTTCTCGGCGAAGACATCAACATGCTGCGCGATTCGGTCGCAGGCTTTGTAGCGGCCGAGGTGGCACCGCTTGCGGAGCAGGCCGACCGTGACGACGCGTTCCCCATGCACTTGTGGCGCAAGTTCGGGGAGATGGGGCTTCTGGGCCTCACGGTACCCGAAGAGTATGGTGGCGCCGGCATGGGCTACCTGGCCCACATGGTCGCCATGGAAGAGGTGTCTCGCGGTGCGGGTGGCATTGGCCTCTCCTACGGCGCGCATTCCAACCTGTGCGTGAACCAGATCAACCGCAACGGCACCCATGAACAGAAAATGCGTTTCCTGCCGAAGTTGATTTCAGGCGAGCACGTGGGCGCGCTGGCCATGAGCGAGCCCAACGCCGGCTCCGATGTGGTGTCCATGCGGCTGCGGGCCGACCGTGAGGGTGACCACTATGTGCTCAACGGCACGAAGATGTGGATCACCAACGGGCCGGACTGCGACGTGCTGGTGGTGTACGCCAAGACAGACCCGGCCGCAGGAGCGAAGGGCATCACGGCGTTTATTCTTGATACCGACACCCCCGGCTTCTCCGTAGCGCAAAAGCTGGACAAGCTGGGGATGCGTGGCTCGCACACGGGCGAACTGGTGTTCGACAACGTGGAGGTGCCCCTCGAGAACGTGCTTGGCCAAGTCAACCAGGGCACGGGCGTGCTGATGAGTGGCCTGGACTATGAGCGCGCCGTGCTCTCCGGTGGACCACTGGGGCTTATGCAGGCCGCCATGGATGCGGTGGTGCCTTACCTGCACGACCGCAAGCAATTCGGCCAGAGCATCGGCGAGTTCCAGCTCATCCAGGGCAAGGTGGCGGACATGTACACCACCCATCAAGCCTGCCGCGCTTACATGTATGCCGTGGGCAAGCATCTGGATGCCCTCGGCAGCGGCCATGTTCGCCAGGTTCGCAAGGATTGCGCCGGCGTCATTCTGTACGCGGCGGAAAAAGCGACCTGGCTTGCTGGTGAGGCCATCCAGATCCTCGGGGGCAACGGCTACATCAACGAATTCCCGGTGGGCCGTATCTGGCGCGACGCCAAGCTGTATGAGATCGGTGCGGGCACCAGCGAAATACGCCGCATGTTGATCGGCCGTGAGCTGTTCAACGAAACCCGCTGAGGGCGCTTCTTTCGCATATAAGGGACGTTCACATGAGCATTTTGAATTCCGCGATCAGCGCCCAGGCGGCCGACTTCAAGGCCAACCAGAGCGCTATGCTCGAACAGGTAGGTGTGCTGCGCCAGTTATTGGACCGGGTGCATCAGGGCGGTGGGGAAGTAGCGCAGGCACGGCACACCGCCAAAGGTAAGTTACTGCCGCGCACGCGCATCAACCTGTTGCTCGACCCCGGTTCGCCTTTTCTTGAAGTGGGCGAGCTGGCGGCCTTCCAGGTGTACGACGAGGAGGTTGCCGCAGCCGGGCTTATCGCCGGTATTGGCCGGATCGAAGGCACCGAATGCATGATCATCGCCAACGATGCCACGGTGAAGGGTGGCTCGTATTACCCACTTACGGTGAAAAAACACCTGCGCGCCCAGGCCATCGCGCGGCAGAACCGCTTGCCCTGTGTGTACCTGGTGGATTCAGGTGGCGCCAACCTTCCGCGTCAGGACGAGGTATTTCCGGACCGCGAGCACTTCGGCCGCATTTTCTTCAACCAGGCCAACATGAGCGCCGAGGGGATTGCGCAGATCGCCGTGGTGATGGGGTCCTGCACCGCCGGCGGCGCCTACGTGCCGGCCATGAGTGACGAAACCATCATGGTCCGCGAACAGGCGACCATCTTCCTGGCCGGCCCACCCCTGGTGAAGGCCGCTACCGGCGAGGTGGTCACCGCCGAAGCGCTCGGTGGCGCCGATGTGCATTGCCGCACGTCCGGGGTGGCCGATCACTATGCGGAAAACGACGAGCACGCGCTGGCCATTGCCCGGCGTTGCATCGCCAACCTCAACCATAAGCCTGCCCAGGCCGTCACGCCAGCTACGCCCATGGCCCCGCGTTATCCGGCCGAGGACCTGTACGGCATCGTGCCTGCCGATCCTCGCCAGCCCTTCGAGGTGCGCGAGGTGATCGCTCGCCTGGTGGACGACTCGCGCCTGGATGAATTCAAGGCGCTGTTCGGGACCACCCTGGTCTGTGGTTTCGCGCGCATCAACGGTTACCCGGTCGCGATCCTCGCGAACAATGGCATCTTGTTCGCCGAGGCGGCGCAAAAGGGCGCGCACTTTATCGAGCTGGCGTGCCAGCGCAAGGTGCCGTTGCTGTTCCTGCAGAACATCACGGGCTTTATGGTGGGGCAAAAATACGAAGCGGGCGGTATCGCCAAGCACGGCGCCAAGTTGGTCACCGCGGTGGCCTGCGCCCGGGTGCCCAAGTTCACGGTGATCATCGGCGGCAGTTTCGGGGCCGGGAACTACGGCATGTGCGGCCGCGCCTATGACCCCAATTTCCTGTGGATGTGGCCCAACGCAAAAATCGGTGTAATGGGCGCTGCCCAGGCCGCCGGGGTGCTGGTGCAAGTGAAGGAAGAACAGGCTCGCCGCGCCGGGCGTGAGTTTGATGATGCGCAAGCGGAGGCGCTCAGGCAGCCACTGATCGCGCAATACGAGCAGCAGGCCCACGCGTTCTATTCCAGCGCGCGTTTGTGGGACGACGGGGTGATCGACCCCGCGCAAACCCGGGACGTACTGGCGCTGGCCTTGGCCGTGGCGGCCAACGCACCTGTGGCCGATACCCGCTTCGGCGTGTTCCGCATGTAATCACGGCGCCGGCCACACCTTCGAAGAGCACACAACAATGACAAACTTTTCGACCGTAACCCTCGAACAACACACCGATGACGTTGCCACCTTGTGGCTGAACCGACCTGACAAGAACAACGCCTTCAATGCCTCGATGATCAGCGAGCTTCGCGAAGCCTTCCGGCTGATCGCTGCAGATACCCATTTGCGCCTGCTGATCCTGCGCGGGCGTGGCCGACACTTCAGCGCCGGTGCTGATCTGGCCTGGATGCAAGCCAGCGTAAACCTCACCTTGGACGAAAACCTCGCCGACGCACGAGCCCTTGGCGATATGCTCGAAGCCCTCCATACCCTGCCGGTACCGACCCTGGCGGTGGTCAACGGTGCCGCTTTCGGCGGCGCGGTGGGCTTGGCGTGTTGCTGCGACATGGCCATCGGTACGCAGGATGCGCAATTCAGCCTGTCGGAGGTTCGACTGGGCCTTGCGCCTGCGGTAATCAGCCCCTACGTGACACAAGCCATTGGTGCCCGCGCCACTCGGCGCTACACCCTTACGGCGGAGCGCTTCGATGCCACCCGGGCGCAGGCGCTTGGGCTGTTGGCGGAAGTGTATGCGCCTGAAGCCCTCGAGGGCGCAGTGGAGCAGTGGGTTGCCAATGTGTTGAATAACGGCCCCACAGCCTTGCGTGCGAGCAAGGCGCTGCTGCTGGAAGTAGGCGACGGCGCGGTCAGCGACCCCCTGCGTCGTCGCACCGAAGAGGTGATCGCGCAGCTGCGCAGTGGTGCCGAGGGGCAGGAAGGGATCGCTGCCTTCCTGGAGAAACGCTCCCCCAACTGGCAGGCGAGGGCTGGCGCATGAGCACACTTGACCGGTTGTTGATCGCCAACCGTGGCGAGATCGCGTGCCGCATCATGCGGACCGCCCAGGCGTTGGGAATCGAATGCGTAGCGGTGTACAGCGATGCGGATCGTCGGGCCCGCCATGTGCGCGAGGCGGACGTCGCCATTGCTTTGGGCGGCACCAAACCCGCCGAGAGCTACCTAAACATCGACAAAGTCATCGCCGCAGCGAAGGCCAGCGGCGCCCGGGCGGTACACCCGGGGTACGGCTTTTTGTCCGAGAACGCCACGTTCGCGCGTGAGTTGGAGGAAGCAGGGCTGATATTCATCGGGCCACCGGCTTCGGCCATCGACGCCATGGGCAGCAAGGCCGCGGCCAAGGCGCTGATGGAAATTGCACAGGTACCGCTGGTGCCGGGCTACCACGGCGAGGACCAACGCTACGAAACCTTCCGCGCCGCCGCCGAGCGTATTGGCTACCCCGTGCTGCTCAAGCCCAGCGCGGGTGGCGGCGGCAAGGGCATGAAGGTAGTTGAAAACGAGGCGGGCCTGGCCGACGGTATTGAATCAGCGCAGCGGGAGGCCCGGTCCTCCTTCGGCGACGCTCGCCTGCTGGTGGAAAAGTACGTACTTTCGCCGCGCCACGTGGAAATCCAGGTATTCGCGGACCAGCATGGCCATTGCGTGTACCTCCATGAGCGTGACTGTTCGATTCAGCGCCGTCACCAAAAGGTCATTGAAGAAGCACCGGCCCCGGGGCTTACGGCTGAATTACGCCAGGCCATGGGGGAGGCAGCAGTGCGTGCGGCCCAGGCGATTGGCTACGTAGGCGCAGGCACTGTGGAGTTTTTGCTGGACGCCCGGGGCACGTTTTACTTCATGGAAATGAACACACGGCTACAAGTGGAGCACCCGGTGACCGAAGCCATCACCGGGCTGGACCTGGTGGCCTGGCAACTGCGTGTGGCGCGGGGCGAGCCGTTGCCCCTCACGCAGGACCAAGTGCCGTTGCGCGGCCATGCCATCGAGGCACGTCTGTATGCCGAAGACCCGGACACTGGCTTTCTTCCTGCCAGTGGGCGCCTTTCGGTTTATGAAGAGCCTGCAGCCGGGATCGGCCGCCGTGTGGACAGCGGGGTACAGGAAGGCGACGACATTTCACCGTTCTACGACCCCATGCTCGCCAAGCTGATCGCTTGGGGGGAAACCCGTGAAGACGCACGGCTGCGGCTGATCGCGATGCTGGCAGAAACCACCGTGGCCGGGGTGAAGACCAACAGGCATTTTCTACAGCGCTTGCTGGGCCACGGAGATTTCGCCGATGCCCGGTTGGACACGGGATTCATAGGCCGCCATGAGGCCGCACTGCTCCCGCCGGCCGAACCACTGGACGATGCCTTCTGGCAGCAGGCCGCCAGGCTGTACCTCGCTACGTCCGAAAAGCAGACAGAGCCTTCCCCCTGGGCTGCTCCCTCAGGCTGGCGACATGCAAGGCCCGCCGAAGCCGTGTTATCCCTGCAATGTGGCGAACAGCAGCGCCTGGTCACCTTCGACCCGGCCGAGCCGCAGGCATTTGCGATGGCAGGCGTGCGCCGTGCTTCGGCGTTGCATGTGCAATGGCAAGGGGCGCAGTACGAAGTGCATGCGGTGGACCCGCTGGCGCAAAGCAATGCCGCCCATGCTGCCCCCGGCAGCCTGGCAGCGCCCATGAATGCAAGCGTCGTCTCCGTGTTGGTAACCGTAGGCGATCATGTGGCAGCGGGCGCCAGCCTGGTGGTGCTGGAAGCGATGAAAATGGAGCACACCCTTCGAGCGCCGCGCAGTGGGCTTGTGACCGCCATCAACTGCGCCGCCGGCGATCTGGTAAACGAGGGCGCGGTGCTGGTCGCCGTCGAGGAGGTCGATAATGCTGCCTGAGCGCGTACGCATTGTGGAGGTGGGCCCGCGTGACGGCCTGCAGAACGAAGCGGCGGTGGTGCCGCTGGCGCAGAAAGTAGAGCTGATAAATGGCCTGACCCGGGCGGGGCTGGACTACATCGAGGTCGGCAGCTTTGTGTCGCCCAGATGGGTGCCACAGATGGCGGATACACCGGCGGTGTTCAGCGCCATCGAGCAGCGCCCGGGCGTGACCTATGCGGCACTGACGCCCAACCTGCGCGGGCTGGAAAGCGCGCTCGAGGCGGGGGTGAAGGAAGTTGCCGTGTTTGCCGCCGCGTCCGAAAGCTTTTCGCAACGCAATATCAACTGCTCCATTGCCGAGAGCATCAAGCGCTTCCAGCCGGTATTGGAGCTCGCCTCAAGCCGGGGCGTGCGCGTGCGAGGGTATGTGTCCTGCGTTCTGGGTTGCCCTTACGAGGGCGAGGTACGCCCTGAGCAGGTACGCGAAGTCGCAGGGGCGTTGATCGAGCTCGGCTGTTACGAGGTGTCCTTGGGGGACACAGTGGGCGTAGGCATCGCCCAGGCTACGCGGCGTTTGATCGAGACAGTGAGTGCAAAAGTGCCTCGGAGCCAGCTCGCCGGCCACTTCCATAACACCTACGGGCAGGCGCTGGTGAATGTCTACGCCAGCCTGCTCGAAGGTATCACGGTGTTCGACAGCTCCATCGGCGGGCTTGGCGGCTGCCCTTATGCCAAAGGCGCCAGCGGGAACCTGGCCACAGAGGACTTGCTGTACCTGCTCAACGGCCTGGGTATCGATACCGGAGTCAGCCTGCCAGCGTTGATAGCGTTAAGCGTCGGTTTCAATGCTTCGCTGGGCCGACTGCCGGATGCCAAGGTCAGCCGCGCGGGGGGAGCGTGATCTGGGCCTCAAAAGGGCGACCCCTCGACACCTGCATCTTAAAGATCCAGGAGTGCCTCAGGGACGCCCAAGGCGGCGGCGATCTTCTGCCGTGTGGCCTTGCGAGGCTTCGCAGCCTGCTCCTGCTGAGCGTAGGCGGGCTGGGAAATTCCGATCCGGGCTGCAACCTCCGCTTGCGACAAGCCAAGGTGTTTGCGCCAGGCAGCGGCAGGGCTCAGGCTTTCCCTCACCATGTGACCGACCACCTCGTTCGGTATCAGATCTTCGATTGGGTGGTTCTTGATGTATTTGGTGTAGAGGATGGCCATAGATGTTGAGAGCCGGAAGAGGTAGCTGATACCGACTAGAAATACGAGGGCGGAGGACGGCCGAGGGAGGAGCGTGATGCCAACTTCGCGGGAAAACAGATGGTGCCCGAACCCGGGGTCGAACCGGGACGCCCAGAAGGCGAGGGATTTTAAGTCCCTTGCGTCTACCAATTTCGCCATTCGGGCGGTAGCGCTGGAGTGTGAAGCGCGCTGATAAGCCATTGACGGCAAAGCATAATCAGCGCAAGGCCAGAATATATACAGCCTGCGCGGTACAGGCAAGAACAAAACTCGCTCGGTGCCGCAACCCGCGTGGTCCAGGCGCCACGCAGTTCGGCAAAACGACTGAACTGGCTCCTCGGCGGGGTGGTCGCTATTTCATATCGACCTAACGACCACGGGAGACCTAGCATGAAAAACTACCCAACGCCGCCATTCCCCAAGCAAGCCCAGCCAGTGCCTGGCAGCCAGGCGAAGATGAACCCTTTGCCAGACTGTGGCGAGGAGAGCTACAAAGGGTCGGGCCGCCTCGAAGGCAAAGTTGCACTGATAACAGGCGCGGATAGTGGCATCGGCCGCGCTGTGGCGATTGCTTTCGCACGCGAAGGCGCGGACCTGATCATCGGTTACCTGGATGAGCATGAAGACGCCCAGGCGACCGCAAAGATTGTAGAAGCGTCGGGCCGTAAATGCGTGCTTGTGCCAGGAGATCTTTCCAGGCGGGACGCCTGTCTTGAACTCGTAGACAAGGCAGTAGCGGAGTTTGGTCGGATCGACGTACTGGTGAACAACGCCGCCTTCCAGATGACCCATCAAAGCCTCGATGAAATTCCCGATGAGGAATGGGTGCATACGTTCGATGTAAACATCACGGCCATGTTCCGGATCTGCAAAGCCGCTGTGCCGCACATGAAGCCGGGCTCATCGATCATCAATACCTCGTCGGTGAACTCAGACAACCCCACGCCGCAGTTGCTGGCGTACGCCACCACCAAGGGCGCCATTGCCAACTTCAGTGCTGGCCTGGCCCAATTGCTTGGGCCCAAGAACATACGGGTCAACAGCGTGGCACCAGGGCCGATCTGGACCCCGCTCATTGTTGCAACCATGCCGGAAGAGCAGGTGACGCAATTCGGCTCGCAAACCCCGCTGGGTCGCCCGGGTCAGCCGGTGGAAGTGGCGCCTATCTATGTGATGCTGGCGTCGGACGAATCCAGCTACATCTCCGGCACGCGATTCGGCGTAACGGGCGGCAAGCCCATCCTTTAAGGGATGGGCCTATGGCTTGAAGTACCCCCGGGCAGCAAGCAAGGGCTGCCCGGCCAGCAAGCCCGTACACGTTGTACAAGCTGATAGGAATGCAGGGGTACGCCAGCTCCGTTACGACAATTCGCGAAACCCCACGTCGCTGACGCCGGCCTGCTCGGCAATCTGCCTTACGGCAGTAGCGGTGCCTTGAAGCGCTACTTCATATAGCCCGGCCCCGGCATGCAGCGAGGCGTAGTACCAGGCATCGGCTGTCGACATGCGTGAATCCCGCTGGCCAAAGCGTCGTGCCTTGCCCTTGTAGCGATAGCGAATCTCGTACTGCTTGTGCGATTCCATTGCGTACCTCCTCCTCGTGCCGAGGTATCGGACCCGGGTAGGATCCAACAGTTCCTTCTCGCCGACGAAAAGTTAGCCTTTTCTGCATGGGTGCACGGCTTTTTCCGGGATATTTAGTTAAACCAGGCTGTCCCAGATGCCGAGGTTTGTACAAGTCTGTTAAGGTATTGTCCAATTTATCAATGGTTACACGGAGCGTTCAGTGAGCCCACCCGAATCGGAACAGGCCCTTGCCGCCGCCATCGAGCAATGCGCGCGGGAACCTATTCGGATTCCCGGCAGCATCCAGCCTCATGGTTTCCTGCTGGTGCTCGATCCTGTCGATTTCACTGTCCTTCAGGCCAGTGAAAACGTTCGTGCCTGGCTCGGCCTGGACGCACAGGCGTTGATTGGTCAGCAGTTTGCTGCCTTGATCGCGTCCCCGGAGCCCATGCTGCAACGCCTTGCCGCAGCGCCGGCCGAAGACCCGCATCCGTTCCATGTGGGCGATGTGAGTTTCAGCGCGCCAGGTACCGCTGGGCCCTATGCAATGCTCGCCCATTGTTGGGACTCGGTGCTGATTGCCGAATTTGAGCCGGCCACGGATGTCAGCGCGGTCTACGGGCAGCTCTATCCGCTGGTTCGCGCGTTCGTAACCGGGCTGCAGGAGTTGGAAGGGGTCACCGAGCTGTGCCGTCGCGCGGTGAGCGAAATCAAGCGTATTACCGGCTTCGGCCGGGTAAAGGCCTATCGCTTCGATGCCGCCGGCAACGGGACCGTGTTGGCCGAAGAGTTGGACCCACAATACCCAAGCTATCTGGGCATGTGCTTCCCCGCCAGCGACATCCCCGCGCAGGCAAGGGCGCTTTATTGCACCAACCGCATTCGGGTCATCGAAAACGCCGACTACCAGCCGGCATCGTTGGTGCCCGCGCACAACCCGGCTACCGATAAGCCGCTGGACCTCAGTTATTCGGCCCTGCGCAGTGTTTCCCCGGTTCACCTTCAGTACATGCGCAACATGGGCACGCTCGCCTCGATGTCCATCTCTATCGTGGTGCGAGGCAAGTTATGGGGGCTGGTGTCCTGTCATAACGCGGAGCCGCGCCGGGTGAACTTCCAGGTACGTACGGCCTGTGAACTGTTGGGTAGCGTGTTGTCCTTGCAGATAGAAGCCCGTGAAGCGCATGCCGATACCCAGCGGCTATTGGGGCTGCGCCAGCATGTAGTAGAACTGTTATCGGCGATGGCAGACCGCGACAGTGTCACCGAAGGGCTGCTGGCGGTGCCCCAGAAGTTTGTAGGCTTTGCGGCCGCCAGCGGTGCCGCGATCATCAGCGACGATCGCTGCGAAACCATTGGCCAAGTTCCGCCGCTGGCGTCCATCGAGGCGTTGGTGCAGTGGCTCGGACGGGACGGGGCCGACGACGTGTTCCATACGGACAACGTTGGTCGGGATGTGCCTGATCGCTGCGGGATCGAAGAGCATGCGGCAGGCGTGCTTGCCATTGCGATTTCCAAGATCCACAGCCATTACCTGATCTGGTTCCGCCCCGAACAGGCGCGTACGGTGACCTGGGCCGGGCGCCCCGAGAAGAACGTCGCACCAGGCGGTTCGCTTCACCCGCGGCACAGTTTTGCCCAATGGCGGGAAGAAGTAAGCGGGTACTCGGTGCCGTGGGATCCTCTCGAAGTCGAGGCGGTCATCGAACTGCGTACCGCGGTATTAGGTATCGTGCTGCGCAAGGCCGAGGAGTTGGCTGCACTTGCAGGGGAGTTGAAGAAATCCAACAAGGAGCTGGAGGCGTTCTCCTACAGCGTGTCCCATGACCTGCGGGCGCCCTTGCGGCATATCGCGGGATATACCGAACTGCTCACCGATTTTGACGGGGACAAACTGTCTGATCGGGGCTTGCGCTTCCTGGAGCACATCGGTGACTCAGCGCGCTTTGCTGGCACCCTCGTCGATAACCTGCTGAGTTTTTCCCAGATGGGCCGGGCCGCCCTGCGGCACTCCGACGTGAACCTAGGGGCGCTGGTGGACGCTATCCGTGAAGAGATGCTTCCCGACTATGAAGGCCGGAACGTCATCTGGAGGGTCGCCCCCCTGCCAGCCGTGCTGGGTGATGCGGCCTTCCTCCACCTGGCGCTGCGCAACCTGATCTCCAACGCCCTTAAGTACAGCCGTCAGCAGGACCCTTCGATCGTCGAGATCGGTGCCTTGCGTAACGAGAGAGCCGGCGAAACCGTGATCTTCGTCAAGGATAACGGCGTCGGCTTCGACATGGCCTATGCGGGCAAGCTGTTCGGCGTGTTCCAACGCTTGCATCGCATGGAGGAGTTCGAAGGTACCGGGATCGGCCTTGCCAGCGTGCGGCGGATCATCGAGCGTCATCAGGGAAGGGTGTGGGCGGAGGGCACGCTGGGCGAAGGTGCAACCTTCTATTTCGCTTTGCCCGATCAACAGTAATCGGCCGGCGTATCTACTCGAGAGGTATTAAATGCTCAAACCCATCCTACTGGTGGAAGACAATCCGCGTGACCTGGAACTGACCCTGGTCGCATTGGAAAGAAGCCAGCTGGCCAATGAAGTGATCGTGCATCGGGATGGTGCCGAGGCGCTCGACTACCTGTTCCGCCGTGGCAGCCACGCAGGGCGCCCAGAGGGGAACCCTGCGGTGCTGCTGCTCGACCTCAAGCTGCCCAAGGTTGATGGCCTCGAGGTGCTCAAGGCCGTGCGCGCCAGCGATGAACTGCGCAGCGTACCAATCGTGATGCTGACCTCCTCGCGGGAGGAACCGGACCTCACCCGCGCCTACGAGCTGGGGGTGAACGCTTACGTGGTCAAGCCGGTCGAATTCAAGGAATTCGTGGCTGCCATTTCCGATCTCGGGATTTTCTGGGCCGTGCTCAACGAGCCGCCTCCCGGGTCGTTGCGGCTGCAGCGGCGCCCCACGAACTGACTTGTCGAGATTACCTGCCCGTGCCCAACCCAGCGCCCCTCAAGCTGTTGCTGATCGAAGACAGCAATCGCGATGCCGAACTGACGCTGTTCGCCCTTGAGCGCAGCGGGTTGCGGCTTGAACCGCACCTGGCGTATCACCATCGCGACGTGGCGCGCCTGCTGGATGCACATACGTTCGACCTGATTTTGAGCGACGTGGTGCTGCCCGGTTCATCCGGCGAGCAGGTGCTGGCGATCGCCAGAGAAAAAGCACCCTCGGTGCCGCTTATATTCATTTCCGGGGTGTTCGGCGAAGAGCACGCCGTCAAGATGATGCGCCAAGGCGCTACGGACTACGTGCTCAAGCAGAGCCTGCCATTGCTGCCCGCCGCCGTGAAACGCGCGATGGCGGAGGTGCATGAGCGGCGTCAGCGGGAACTGGCCGAGCGCAACCTCCACGAAGCTGAGTCACGCGCCCGTATCGCCATCGAGGCAGCGCGCATGGGCACGTGGGAGCTCAACCCGCAGACCGGCGTGCTTAACTGGGACGAGCGCATGCGGGTGATGTACGAAGTGCCCGCCGGCGCGCCGGTGACACTGGAGTTGTTTTATTCCACCATCGTGCCCCACGACAGGCCTCGTGTCCGCGAGCGCGTGGAGGCCGCCCTGGCCGCCGGGGCCGACCACGGCTATCAGGTGGAATATCGGGTGCGCCTGCCCAGCGGCGCCGAACGGTGGTTTTCCAGCAGCGGCCGTTCCAGTTTTGTAGATGGCCAGTGCGTGCGGTTCAGTGGGGTGCTGCAAGACATCACCAGCCAGAAAGAGGCGACGGAATCCCTTGAACGGCTTAACGACCTGTTGGGCGACCGGGTACAGAAACGCACCCGGGAACGGGACCGCACGTGGGAGTTGTCCCGGGAGCTGCTGGCAGTACTTCACTTCGACATGCAGCCAGCTGCCCTCAACCCTGCCTGGGAGGCCACGTTAGGCTGGCCCCGCGCCGAGCTCGCGCATATGGGGTTGTGGGGGCTGGTGCATCCGGACGACCTCGCGGCTACCAGCCGTGAAGTGGAAGACGTGGCCGAGGGTATCGTTTCCAGCCGCTTCGTGAACCGCATGCGCCATGCTGATGGCGCGTACCGCTGGCTGTCCTGGACCATCGTCCCCGACCAGGGAATGATGTACGCCGTGGCCCGGGACATCACCAGCGAGCGGGCGGTGCTCGACGAACTCGCCGCCACCAACGAGCGGCTGCGCGAGCAGATCCGCGAGCGCGAACGGATCGAAGCGGCGCTGCAGCAGATGCAGCGCCTTGAAGCGGTGGGGCAGCTGACCGCCGGCGTCGCGCATGACTTCAACAACCTCCTGACGGTAATCCTGGCGAGCGCCAATTTTCTTATCCGCGACCTGGCCAGGGGCAACTACGCCCGCTTCGAGAGCCGTTTGCACAGTATTCAGGAAGCCGCCGAGCGTGGCGCCCGTCTCACCAGCCAGTTGCTCGCGTTCTCGCGCCGACAACGTCTTGAGCCCGCCGCAGTCAGCTTGAACGACACAGTGTCTGGCATGCTCGACCTGCTGCAGCGCACCTTGGGCGGTAGCATCTGGATTCAGACTGAAAAGGCACCCGGCCTGTGGAATGCGCTGGTGGACGCCACCCAGACCGAAATGATCATCCTCAACCTGGCAATCAACGCCCGTGATGCCATGCCCAATGGGGGGACGCTTCGCCTGACCACGGCCAACGAAACCGTGACCCGGCCGCCAAGCCGGCCGGAAGATCCGGACGTGGGTGATTATGTGGTGCTTACCATTCGCGACTCCGGTTGCGGCATGCCACCGGAAGTACTGGCCAAGGCCTTCGAGCCATTCTTCACCACCAAGGATGTGGGCAAGGGCTCTGGGCTGGGCCTGGCTCAGGTGTTCGGCTTTGCCAAGCAGTCGGGTGGGGGCGTTGCGATCGAAACCGCGGAGGGCGAGGGCACGGCCGTTAAGGTGTACCTCCCCGGGATGCGAGCACCGAGCCTGGAGCTGACGCCGGACGGGCCCACCGAGGCCCTGCTGCCGCCCGATGGGCTTCGCCATCGCATACTGCTGGTCGACGATGACCCTAACGTACGTCAGGTCACGGCTTTGTTGCTTGATGCGCTGGGCTACAGCGTGGTAGAGGCCGACGGTGCTGCCCGGGCGCTGGAGCAACTGGACGACGAGGTGGACTTGCTGCTTACCGATTATGCGATGCCAGGCGCAAACGGTGCCGAGCTCGCCCGCGAGGCCCGCAAGCGATACCCGCACCTTCCCGTGGTCTTCATTACCGGTTATGCGGAAGTGGGTGGCCTGGATGATGGTCAGTACTTGATCGTGCAGAAGCCTTTCCGGGAGGAGGAGCTCACGCAGAAACTGCGCCTGGCCCTGGCAGCACCGGTACCCGCGCCCTTGGCCTAATGAACCAATGGCCCCTGTGGTGTGTCTTTTGTCCATACACCACCGAAACCCAGGCAATAGGGGAAGCAACATGGCACATGGACACGAAAACGAGGATTGGCTAGGTAGCGACCACTCGCCGCGGGAACACACAGAAACCCTCGCCAACGGCACAAGCATTCACGTGTTGGTGAGGCAACTGGCAGCTGATAAATACGAATCGGACGTTCGCGTGCTCGACAGCGATGGCAAGGAATTGCGCCACGTGACCAAGATGCGCGAAAACGATCCGGGGCCGGCCGCCGAAGTGCTGAAGTTTGCCATCGACGAAGCCAAGCGTATTGCAGGTGGCCACCGCGGCGCGCCACTCGACAACCACCACCAGAAAACCCCGATTTAAGCACTTCAAGGTGTAGCGCCCCCGTCCTGCGGAGTAGGGGGCGCCCTACTGTCAGCGTGTCGCCAGGCCTTGCTCGCCGCCGGTGCCCAGCCCGCCCCCTAGCGCCTTATAGATCGCCACGATCCCGTGGTACAGGTCTACTTCGCCTTGAGCTTGTTGGTCCTCGGCACTCAGCCGTTCACGCTCGGCGTCGAGCAGCACCAGGTAGTCTGCAGTGCCTTCGCGATAGCGCACGCGAGCAAGGTCGGCCGCGGTGCGGCTCGCTTCGCTCTGGCGAATCAGTGACACCAGCCGCTGCTGGCGCTTGCCGTAGTCGCTGAAGGCGTTTTCCGATTCTTCCAGTGCCAGCAATACCTGCTGCTCGTAGGTCGCCAGCGCGCCTTCCGCATCGGCGTTGGCGCCTCTGATGCGCGCCCGCACGCTGCCCAGGTCGAACGCTGCCCAGTTGATGCTTGGCGCCAGGCTCCACGCCTGAGCGGCGGCCGAGCCGATTTGCGAGCCACGCCCGGCGGTAAAGCCTAAAAAGCCCGTCAAGCTCACCCGTGGAAACAGATCTGCAGTGGCCACGCCAATATCCGCCGTTGCAGCCGCCAATTGGCGTTCAGCCGCGCGGACGTCAGGGCGCCGCTGTAGCAGCTCGCCCGGGTCACCGATGGGCAACGCCTTGGCGATCGCCGGCAAGGGCTTGGGTGACAGGTCAATACTCAGCGCGTCGGGGCGCTGCCCCAGTAGGGTAGCGATCCGGTGGCGTGCCCTGGCCTGTTCGGCCTGGAGGAGCGGAATACTGGCTTCTACCCCCGCAAGCCGGCCATCGGCCCGCACCACGTCGAAGGCGTCGCCAACGCCAAGGTCACGCAGCTGCACGGTGATCCCGCGAGAGGCTTCCTGATTGCTCAGGTTGTCCCGGGCAATCCGCTCGCGCAGCTGGGCGCCACGGAGCTGCCCATAGGCATCTACCAGGTCAGCAATCATCGTCACCTGCAACTGCTGGAGCTGCGCTTGCGCTGCGCCTTCCTGCGCATCACTGGCTTCCAACTGGCGCTGGATACGGCCGAACAGGTCGACCTCCCACGCCATGTCCAGGCCCAGGTCATAGCGCTCAAGGTTCACCCGGTGGTCGGTTTGCCCGGGCACCTGGGCGCGGCCCACTTCGCTGCTGGCGCGGCTGGTCACCACCGGTAGATCATCGTTGGCCACGTCGTCGCGAATCGCTCGCGCCGCTTTCACCCGGGAAAACGCCACGCGCAGGTCGCGGTTGCCGGCCAGTGCTTCGTGCACCAGCTGATTGAGGGCCGGGTCGTCGAACTGCTGCCACCACAGGCTCTCGAAACGTGAACGGTCGTACTGCGCGTTGCCCTGGCCCTGCGCTTCGCTGAGCGCCGCTGGCGCAGGCTGCGGCGCCTTGTAATCAGGGCCAACCACACACCCGGCCAAGGCAAGCGTCAATAACGCCGGGGCGAAACGGAACAAAGCGGTCATGGCTGCGCCTCCAGGCGAGCAGGGGAATTGGCCGATGCGCGCGCGGCTTGGCGGCGCTCCACGAATCGGCGAATCAGGAAGAAGAACACTGGGGTGAGCAGCAGGCCGAAGAACGTTACGCCAAGCATGCCGGAGAACACCGCAACACCCATGGCATGGCGCATTTCAGCGCCAGCGCCAGTGGAGAACACCAGGGGTACCACGCCCATGATGAAGGCAAACGAGGTCATCAGGATCGGCCGTAGGCGCAACCGGCAGGCCTCCAGTACCGCGGCGAGCGGGTCCAGCCCTTCGAGCTGTTTATCCTTGGCGAACTCCACGATCAGGATCGCGTTCTTGCATGCCAGCCCCACGAGTACGATCAACCCGATCTGGGTAAAGATGTTGTTGTCGCTGCCCGCAATGATTACCCCGGCAATGGCCGACAATAGCGTCATGGGCACGATCAGGATCACCGCCAATGGCAGGCTCCAGCTTTCGTACTGAGCCGCCAGCACCAGGAAGGCCAACAGCACGCACAGCGGGAACACAAACAGCGCCGTGTTGCCCGAAAGGATCTGCTGGTAGGTCAGCTCGGTCCACTCGTAACTCATGCCATTGGGAAGCTCGGTGCGCAGCAGTTTTTCCATCGCGGCCTGGGCCTGGCCAGAGCTGTACCCCGGTGCGGCGGCACCGTTGATCTCAGCGGTCACAAAGCCGTTGTAGTGCATCACGCGGTCTGGCCCGGCGGAATTTTCCACCTTGATCAACGTGGCCAGCGGGATCATCTCGCCGCGGTCGTTGCGCACCTTCAACTGGCCGATCTGCTCGGCGTCCAGGCGGAAGCGTTGATCGGCCTGCACGTTTACCTGGTAGGTACGGCCAAAGCGGTTGAAGTCGTTGGCATACAGCGAACCCAGGTACACCTGCAGCGTGTCGAAGATGTCACTGATAGCCACGCCGTGGGTCTTGGCCTTGTCGCGGTCGATGTTGGCGTCTACCTGCGGTACGTTCACGGTGTAGCTGGTGAACAGCGCAGCCAGCTCCGGCACGTTGTGGCTCTTGGCGATGATGTTCTGGGTTTCCTTGAACAGCTCGTCATAGCCCAGGTTGCCACGGTCTTCCACTTGCACCCTGAACCCGCCGATCGTGCCCAGCCCCTGTACAGGCGGCGGCGGGAAGATCGCCATGTAGGCTTCCTCGATGCCGGCGAATTTACCGTTGAGGGCGCCGGCGATGGCACTGGCGGATTCGCTGGGGTCCTTGCGCTCGTCGAAGTCCTTGAGGGCAACGAACACCACGCCGCTGTTGGGGCTGTTGGTGAAGCCGTTGATGGACAGGCCCGGGAAGGCGATCGCGTTGGCCACGCCCGGTTGCTCCATCGCCATGGTGGACATGCGCTTGATCACCGCTTCGGTGCGGTCCAGGCTGGCCGCATCCGGCAGCTGGGCGAAAGCCACCAGGTATTGCTTGTCCTGCTGGGGCACGAAGCCGGTCGGCGTATTGGCGAAGCCGAACCAGGTGAGCACGATAAAGCCCGCGTACACCAGCAAGGCGATACCACTGCCGCGAATCACCCGGCGCACGGTGCCGACGTAGCCATGGCTGGCCTTCTCGAACAGGCGGTTGAACGGGCGGAACAGCCAGGCCCCGAACAGCTTGTCCAGCACCCGCGAGAATCGGTCTTTGGGTGCGTCGTGGCCCTTGAGCAACACTGCGGCCAAGGCGGGCGAGAGGGTGAGCGAGTTGAAGGCCGAGATCACCGTGGAAATCGCAATGGTGAGTGCGAACTGCTTGTAGAACTGCCCCGTGAGGCCCGAGATGAATGCAGCCGGTACGAATACCGCGCACAGCACAAGCGCCGTGGCGATGATCGGCCCCGTCACTTCTGTCATGGCGCGGTGAGTCGCGGCCATAGGGTCCAGGCCCAGTTCAATGTTCCGCTCCACGTTCTCCACCACCACGATGGCGTCGTCCACCACGATCCCGATGGCCAACACCAGGCCGAACAGGGAGAGCGCGTTGAGTGAGAAGCCGAACATGTGCATCACGGCGAAGGTACCGATCAGCGACACCGGCACAGCGGCGAGAGGAATGATCGATGCGCGCCAGGTTTGCAGGAACAGCACCACCACCAGCACCACCAGGATCAGTGCCTCGAACAGGGTGTGTACCACCGCTTCGATCGAGCCACGCACGAAGATCGTGGGGTCGTACACAATGCTGTAGTCCATGCCTTCCGGGAAGCTCTGCTTGAGTTCCTGCATCCGGTTGCGCACCTGGTTTGAAATGTCGATCGCATTCGAGCCAGGGCGCTGGAAGATCGGGATTGCCACGGCAGGCTGGTTGTTGAGCAGCGAGCGCAGGGCGTACTGGCTGGAGCCCAGCTCCACCCGAGCGATGTCTTTGAGGCGGGTGATCTGGCCGTCGGCGCCGGCGCGAATGATGATGTTCTGGAATTCCTCCTCGCTGACCAGTCGGCCCTGGGTGTTGATCGACAGCTGGAAGCTGCTGGCATTGGGGGCGGGCGGTGCGCCGAGCTGGCCGGCCGCGACCTGGCGGTTCTGCTCGCGGATGGCATTCACTACGTCAGTGGCGGTGAGGTTGCGCGACGCGGTCTTGTTCGGGTCCAGCCATACGCGCAGCGAGTAATCGCCCATGCCGAACAGCTGCACGTCGCCCACACCGTTGAGACGAGCGAGCTCGTCCTTGATGTTCAGCACCGCATAGTTGGACAGGTACAGCATGTCGTAGCGCTGATCGGGCGAGGTAAGGTGCACCACCATGGTGAGGTCGGGTGACGCCTTGTCCACCGTGATACCGATGCGGGTCACCTCTTCAGGCAACTTGGGCTCGGTACGGGTCACACGGTTTTGCACCTGTACCTGGGCGTTGTCCAGGTCAGTGCCCAAGGCGAAGGTGATCGTCAGCGTGAGCTTGCCATCGGCGGTGGCCTGGGAGCTCATGTACAGCATGTTCTCGACGCCGGTGATGGCCTGCTCCAACGGGGAAGCAACGGTTTCGCCGATTACCTTGGGGTTGGCGCCCGGGAAGTTGGCCCGTACCACCACGGTAGGCGGTACAACCTCGGGGTATTCACTGATGGGCAGCTGGAACAGCGAGATCGCCCCGCCGATCAGAATCAGCAACGAGAGCACGGCGGCGAAGATCGGCCGTTTGATGAAGAAATCGGAAAACGTCATGGCGCTGATCCTTTAGCCGCGTGGGCTGGCGGTGCTTGCCAGTTTCTGTTGGGGAGCGTTGGCGGGCCGGTTATTCGCTTCCAGCGCCTGGCGCTGGCTGGCGAGCGCGGCGAGGGTTTCACTGCTGGCCATGGGCACGGTTTGTGGGTCGACCGTGGAGCCTGGGCGCACGCGCTGCAGGCCATTGACTACAATGCGGTCGCCCTTGGCCAGGCCACCTCGCACAATGCGCAGGCCTTCGAGTTTCGGGCCAAGTTCGACGGAGCGGTAAGTCGCCTTGTTGTCCTTGTCCATTACCAGCACGAACTTCTTGCCCAGGTCGGTGCCTACGGCTTCATCCTTGATCAGCACGGCTTCATACACGCCACTGCCTACCAGCTTGAGCCGTGCATACAGGCCCGGGGTGTACTGTCCATCGCTGTTGTCGAACACGGCGCGGCCACGAATGGTGCCGGTTTGCGGGTTCACCTGGTTGTCGAGGAAGTTCAGCTGGCCCAAGTGGCTGTTGCCGTCCTCGTTGGACAGCCCCATGTACACCGGTGCCGCGCTGCTTACCCGGCCATCGCGGGTGAGCTGGGTGTATTTGAGGAAAGCACGCTCGTCGGCGTCGAAGTAGGCATACACCTTGTCGGTGGACACTACGCTGGTGAGCAGGCTGCTGTCGGCGCTCACCAGGTTGCCGGCAGTGATCTCGGCCCGGCCCACGCGGCCACTGATGGGCGCGGTGACACGGGTAAAGCTCAGGTTGAGGCGGGCGAGGTCCAGTTGGGCCTGGATCGCGGCCACCCCGGCGCGGGCGGCGAGTGCCGCACTGTTGCGGCCGTCCGCCAGCTCTGCAGAGATGGCATTGGCGCTGCGCAGGCGTTCGCCACGGCTGGCTTCGTTCTCACTGTTGGCGGCATTGGCGCGGGCTTGTTGCAGCTGGGCTTCCAGGCGGTGCACCTCGGCCTGGAATGGCCGCGGGTCGATCTGGAACAGCAGGTCGCCCTTTTTCACCAGGGCGCCCTCGGTAAATGCCACGGTGTCGATCTGGCCCGATACGCGCGGGCGGATCTGTACGGTTTCTGGTGCCTCGAGGCGGCCAGTGAACTCGTCCCATTCATTCACCGGCTGATCCAGCACTTCGGCAACGCTTACCTTGGGGGCCTGCGGTGCTTGAGCGGTTTCAGGCGCTTTGCCGCAGGCGGTGAGCACAGCGAGCGCCAGCACGGCCACGGGGTAATGCAAGGGTTTGAATGACTGTTCCATGAGAAGCCCGCCCATTATGTTTATCAGGATGGACGGATTCTGGCGACACGCGCGACCATCGACGAATCGAATGGTTCGAAGGTAACTATCATTGCCAGTGATTCAGGTTATTCAAAAAATTTCGGGCCACACCCTTGTAGACCCGGCGACGTCGGTGAACCGTTCGCGGCCTTGACCGCCCCCTACGCGCCGGCTGTTTCCAAGGCCCAATCCATGAACATCCGCACGGCCGGCAACCGCTCGCGCCCTGGCAAGCAGCTGAGCCGATACGTAGCGGCAGGCAGCCGCAGGTGCGGCAGGTACGGCTGCAGCAAACCCTTGCTCACGCTGTCAGCCACCAGCACGTCGCTGGCCAGCACCAGGCCGTGGCCGGAGATGGCCGCCAGCAGCCCGTGCTGTTCATCGGCATAGGAGCGCCGCCCGGGCCGTGACAGCCAGTGCTGGTGCTGGGCCATGGCGCACCATTGGGGCCAGTCGGGCGTACCCGGCACGCTGCTGGCCCACGGCATGTCGATCAGCACCGGGGCCTGGGCGACCGACGGCGACCAACCGTGCGGGGTATACACCGCGAAGTGCTCTTCGAATAGCGTGACCTGGTACAGGTCCGGCTCGGCATTGAAGGTCGCCCGAATAGCCAAGTGCACTGAAGCATCCCGGGCCAGGTCGGTCAGCGCCTCGGCCGTTTCCACGCGCACGTTCAAGTGTGGGCAGCGTGCGTAGAAGTCGCCCAGGCGTGGGATCAGCCACAAGCTGGCGAAGGCTGGGGTGGTGGTGATTACCAAGGTGTTGGTGGCTTCATCCGGCAGCAGCGGTAGCACGGCGCCGTTGAGGCCAACAAACGCCTGATGAAGGCCCGTATGCAGCCGCTTGCCCGCATCGCTCAGCCGAACCCCTTGGCCGGTGCGCTCGAACAGTAAGGTGCCCAGCCACTGCTCCAGGGATTTGACCTGATGGGAAATGGCCGCCGGGGTGACCGACAGCTCTTCCCCGGCGGCGGCGAAGCTGCCGAGCCGGGCGGCGGATTCAAAACCGCGCAGGGCGGTGAGAGGAAGGTGGGCAAACACCGGGTTTAGCCTCATTAGGGGTGGGTCAAATCTACTTGCTTGCACCGCCGGGCTCAACCATCGAAGCTGCGCGCACGTTCAAGGGAGTTTTGACCATGCAAGGCGCGAAACGCAAAATCGTCCAGGCGGTGCTCTACGAAGCGGGCGCTCTGATATTCGTGGCACCGGCGCTGGCCCTGCTGTTCGGCCAGGGGATGGGACACTCCACCGTGCTGTCGATAGTAATCAGCACCGTTGCGCTGGGCTGGAACATGCTGTTCAACCATCTGTTTGAGGGGTTCGAGCGCCGTAGGGGCTGGCACGCACGTACGCCCTTCAGGCGGCTGCTGCATGCGGTGGGCTTCGAAGGTGGCCTTACGGCCATTCTCACCCCGGTAATGGCCTACGGCCTAGGCGTCGACCTGATCACCGCTTTCCTCACTAATGTAGGGCTGTTTGCCTTCTTCTTCATTTATGCCTACGGGTTTCAATGGGTGTTCGACAAGGCCTTCGGGCTGCCACGGCAAACAACGTTCAACCCCGGCGCCTGCCCCAGCGCGGATTGACCTGTGGGCCGGCACTGCGTAGGCTTGCCCCCTCGAGGTGCTTCCAGGGGCAATGCCTGCTGAAGCTAAGATGGGAACGCGGTAACAAGCCGCGGCTGCCCCCGCAACTGTGAGCGGTAAAGCCTGGCCAATGCCACTGCCTTCGGGGCGGGAAGGCGCCAGGCCGCCATTGGGCATATTGCCCGGGGCGCCGCAAGCCAGGAGACCTGCCTCGTGCCGATCCTTTTTTCAACCGGGCGGGGTGATCCGGTGCGAACCTGCCCAGGCGCCGCCTGCGGTGCCTTCGCGCCTGCCCGCCACAGTGCCAGGGCCACCCATGAAAACGCTCAGCAAGCTCCCCGTTACCATCGTTACCGGCTTCCTTGGGTCCGGTAAAACCACGCTGCTTCGTCACATTCTCGATAACGCCGAAGGCCGGCGCATTGCGGTGATCGTGAACGAGTTCGGCGAGCTGGGCATCGATGGCGACCTGCTCAAGCAGTGCAGCATCGGCTGCACCGAAGAAGAGGCCGTAGGGCGCGTGTTCGAGCTGGCCAACGGTTGCCTGTGCTGCACCGTGCAAGAAGAGTTCTTCCCGGTGATGCGCGAACTGGTACAGCGCCGCGGCACCCTGGACCACATCCTGATCGAAACCAGCGGCCTGGCGCTGCCCAAGCCGCTGGTGCAGGCCTTCCAGTGGCCAGAGATTCGCAACGCATGCACGGTGGACGCGGTAATTACGGTAGTCGACGCACCCGCAGTGGCAGCCGGTACCTTCGCCGCTTTCCCTGACGCTGTGGACGCGCAGCGCCGGCAGGACCCGAACCTGGACCACGAATCCCCACTGCACGAGCTGTTCGAAGACCAACTGGCCAGTGCCGACTTGGTGATCCTGAACAAGGTCGACCTGATCGACGCCGCTGGCCTTGAACGCGTGCGTGCCGAGGTGAGCGAAGAACTGCCCGCCGCGGTGAAAGTGGTCGAAGCCAGTGCCGGGCAGCTTCCGTTGGCGGTACTGCTGGGCCTGGGCGCCGAATCCGAAGTGCACATCGATGGCCGCGTTACCCACCATGATCAGCACCATGATGGCGAAGAAGCGGACCACGACCATGACGCCTTCGATTCCATCTGGGTCGAGTTGCCGGAAGCGCCAGAAGCTGCATTGATGGCGGCGCTCGACAGCGTGGTTCAGCGGCACGACGTACTCAGGGTGAAAGGCTTTGCCGCCATCCCCGGCAAACCCATGCGCTTGCTGGTGCAGGGCGTGGGCAGCCGGTTCGATCGGCATTTCGACCGGCCATGGGCCGCGGACGAGGCCCGGGTGAGCCGGTTGGTATTGATCGGCCAGGCGCTGGACGGTGCCGTGCTGCGCGATGAACTGACCCAAGCGTTGCGCGGCTGACCGATGCACCTGCTACGCACCCAGCCCGGCGGTTTCGTTCCGGACGACAGCATTGCCGATCTGGGCCAGAGCCCGGCCGAACTGGTGATCCTGTGCAGCGGCGATTCCCATCTGGCCCTGCTGGCCGAAGCGGCAAACGGCCTGCCGGGTGACTACCCGAGCGTGCGCCTGGCCAACCCGATGCAGGTTCAGAACCACGCCTCGGTGGACCTGTATGTGGATCAGGTGCTGCGGCACGCAAAAGTGATCGTGTTGTCGCTGCATGGCGGCGTGGGCTATTGGCGCTACGGCGTTGAGCAGCTGGCGCAGCTGGCGGAACAGGGCGTGCTGATTGTCGCGGTGCCCGGGGACGACCGGCCAGACCCGGAGCTGGGTGCGCTGAGTTCCGTAACGGCCGAAGTCGCCCAAAGCATCTGGCAGTACCTGCGCCAAGGTGGCATGGGTAACGCCCGCTCGCTGTATGCCTACCTCGCAGCACAATTTTTCCCTCAGGCACTGGCGCAGCCCCTGCCATGGCAACCGCCCGCGCCGCTGCCCCGAGTGAGCCTGTATCACCCGGTATCCGGCACCACAAACCTCGAGCAGTGGCAGAGCTGCTGGCAGCCCGGCGCCCCTGTGGTGCCGGTGGTGTTTTACCGCTCGCACCTGCAGGCCGCCAATACGGCGTTCATCGATGCCTTCTGTGACGTGCTTGTCACGGCGGGGTTGAACCCGATGCCGGTGGCGGTGGCCAGCCTGAAGGAAGCCGAATGCCTCGCGCAGCTTGAAGCCTGGATGGATGAAGCCCAGGCAGCGTTGGTGATCAATACCACAGGCTTCGCGCTGGCCAGCCCCGATGCCCCTCGGCAACGCCCGTTGCGCCGCGACGTACCGGTGATTCAGGCCATTTGTGCCCAGGATAACCAGCCCATGTGGGAAGCGAGCCCTCAGGGCCTGGGCCCGCGGGACCTCGCCATGCATGTGGCATTGCCCGAATTGGACGGGCGCATCATAAGCCGGCCGATCAGTTTCAAGGACCTGGCCTGGCGCAGCGAGCGCAGCCAGAGTGACGTGGTGTGCTACCGCGCGCACCCCGAGCGTATGGCATTCGTGGCGCAGCTGGCGGCTCGCTGGATTGCCTTGGGCCGCACACCTGCGCAGGGCAAACGCGTGGCGTTGATACTTGCCAATTACCCTACGCGGGACGGCCGCATCGGCAATGGCGTAGGCCTCGATACCCCCGCAGCTGCCTTGAATATCCTTCGCGCGATGCAGGGGCAGGGGTATGCCGTAAGCCAGTTGCCGGAGACCGGCACCGCGCTGATTCAGGCGCTGCTGGGCGGTGTGAGCAATGACTTGGAGCACCTTGACGCCCGCCCTTGCGCGCAAAGCCTTGAACTGGGCGCGTACACCGAGGCGTTTCTGAGCCTGCCTGAAGCCTGCCAACAGGCCGTGACCGATCGCTGGGGCGCACCCGACGCCGACCCGATGTTCCGTAGCGGGCGGCTGATGATCGCCGGTCTGCGGTTCGGCGAAACCTTCGTCGGCATTCAGCCAGCCAGGGGCTACCAACTTGATGCCAGCGCGGTGTACCACGACCCGGACCTGGCGCCCCCGCACGGCTACCTTGCCTTCTACTTCTGGCTGCGGCTGACGTATGGGGCCCATGCCGTCATTCACGTAGGCAAGCATGGCAACCTGGAATGGCTGCCGGGCAAGGGCGTAGGCCTCTCCGCCAGTTGCTGGCCGGACGCGCTGCTCGGCCCGCTGCCGAATATCTACCCGTTCATTGTCAATGACCCGGGCGAGGGTGCCCAGGCCAAGCGTCGCACCCAAGCGGTGATCATCGACCACCTGATGCCACCGCTCACCCGCGCTGAGAGCTACGGGCCGCTACGGGACCTGGAGCGGCTGGCGGACGAATACTATGACGCTCAGTTGCTGGACCGCCGTCGCGCGCTGGAGCTGCAGGGGGAAATACTGGCGCTGGTGCGCGCCACCCAGCTGGACCGAGAACTGAGCCTGAGCGATGCGGCCTTGAGCGATGCCGATACCTGGTTGCCGCGCCTGGACACCTACTTGTGTGACCTGAAGGAATCGCAGATCCGCGACGGCTTGCACGTGTTCGGTGAGTCCCCTGCGGGGCGCCTGCGCATCGACACCCTGTGCGCGTTGTTACGTGTACCGCGTGGGGCAGGCAAGGGCGCCGAGGCCAGCCTGCCAAGGGCGCTCGCCACGGCCCTTCGCCTGGGCTTCGATCCGCTCGACTGCGTATTCGGCGACCCTTGGCAAGGCCCTCGCCCACGCCTTCTGGTTGATGTAGAGGCCGGCCTCTGGCGCACCCATGGCGATACCCGCGAGCGCCTTGAACTGCTTGGCGCTCAGCTTGTGGAAAGCGCCTTGAATGGACGCTGGGCGTGCCCGGCAGGGGCAGAGTGGGAGGGTGTTGCAGCCATTGTCGAGGGGCTGCTTGCCAAGGTAGCGCCCGCGCTGGACGCCTGCGGCCCGGCGGAAACTGGCAGCCTGCTGGCCGCGCTTGAAGGCCGCTTTGTCGAACCCGGCCCTAGCGGCGCGCCCAGCCGGGGGCGCCTGGATGTACTGCCCACCGGCCGTAACTTCTACAGCGTGGACGTACGCAACCTGCCTACCCCCACGGCCTGGCGACTGGGCTTCGCCTCGGCCAACCTGGTGCTCGAGCGCCACTTGCAGGACCACGGCGATCACTTGCGTGCACTCGGGCTTTCCGTCTGGGGCACCGCGACGATGCGCACGGGTGGTGACGACATTGCTCAGGCCATGGCCCTGCTCGGTGTACGCCCGGTCTGGGCCACCGGCAGCCAGCGGGTGGACGATTTCGAGATATTGCCGCTCAGCCTGCTGGATCGGCCCCGGGTGGACGTCACCTTGCGTGTGTCGGGGTTCTTCCGTGACGCCTTCGGCAACCTCATTCGATTGTTCGATGCTGCGGTCCAGGCGGTAGCGGCGCTGGACGAGCCGGAAGACATGAACCCTCTCGCCGCGCGGGTGCGCAGCGAGCAGGCGCAGCTGCTTGCCGATGGTGTCGAGGCCGAAGAGGCTCGGCGCCAGGCCGGCTGGCGAATATTCGGTGCCAAGCCAGGGGCCTACGGCGCCGGGGTCCAAGGGGTGATCGAGTCCCGGCAATGGGCCGACCGCGGCGATCTGGCCGAGGCATACCTCAATCACTCCGGTTATGCCTACGGCGCTGCCGATGAAGGCGCCCCCGCGCGCACGGAACTGGCCCGCCGCCTTGGCCAGGTGGAGGCGGTGCTGCAAAACCAGGACAACACCGAACACGACCTGCTCGATTCCAACGATTACTACCAATTCCAGGGCGGCATGCTCGCGGCGGTGCATCAACAAAGTGGTCGCGAAGCCGCCAGTTACCATGGCGATCACAGCCAGGCGGACGTACCGCGCATTCGCACGCTCAAGGAAGCCCTCAACCGGGTAGTACGGGCGCGGGCGGTGAACCCCAAGTGGATCGACGGCATGCGCCGCCACGGCTACAAGGGCGCCTTTGAAATGGCCGCTACCCTGGACAACCTGTTCGGCTTTGATGCGGCTACCGGCCTGATCGAAGACCACCAATATGCGTTGCTGGCCGAAGCGTACGTGCTGGACGCGCAAAACCGCGACTTCCTTCGCGAGCATAACCCCCATGCGTTGCGGGACATGGCCGAGCGCCTGCTGGAGGCGCAGCAGCGCGGCCTGTGGCAACAACCCGGCGACTACCGCCAGGCACTGGAAGATGTGCTGCTGGACAGCGAAGAAGAGGGCTGAGATGACGTTTCACTATCCGCTGAGCGCGGTCGTTGGCGCCGAGCCGCTCAAGCTGGCGCTGTGCCTGGCCGCGATTGATCCGAAGATCGGCGGCGTGCTGATTGAGGGGCCGCGTGGCATGGCCAAGAGCACCTTGGCCCGCGGGCTGGCTGACCTGCTGGAGGGGGCGCCTTTCGTGACCTTGCCGCTGGGCGCCAGTGAAGACCGCGTTGCCGGCACGCTCGACCTGGACGCCGCGCTGGGGCAGGGGCAGGTCCGCTTCTCGCCCGGTGTACTGGCGGCCGCCGACGGGGGTGTGCTGTACGTCGATGAAGTGAATCTGTTGCCTGACCCGCTGGTAGACCTGTTGCTGGATGTCGCCGCCAGTGGAGTGAACCGCGTGGAGCGCGACGGCATTTCTCACCAGCATCCGTCGCGTTTCGTGTTGATCGGGACCATGAACCCGGAAGAGGGTGAGCTCAGGCCGCAACTGCTGGACCGCTTTGGCTTGAACGTCGCGCTGGAACAGCGGCCCGAGCCCGCCGAGCGTCAGGCCATCATCCGTCGGCGCCTGGCGTTCGACAACGACCCGGCCGGCTTCTGCGAACACTGGGCGAGCGAGCAGGCCAACCTTGGCCAACGCTGCCGCGAAGCACGGGCGCGGTTGAATGACATACCGTTGGATGACGCTGCATTGTCGAGCATCAGCGAGGCCTGCCATGCCGCGGGGGTGGACGGCCTGCGCGCGGACCTGGTGTGGCTGCGCGCCGCCCGTGCCCACGCGGCCTGGCGCGGTGGGGCGGGTATCGAGGACGTGGACATTGATGCAGTGGCGGAGTTTGCGCTGCGTCACCGTCGGCAGAGCCCCGCGCCGCTGACACCCCCGGCAAGTTCAAGCGCCCCACAACCTCAGCAACCGCAACAGCCCCGGCAAGGGGCGGCGGGTGACTGGGGGCAGATGCCCGCGCAAGTGGTTGCCACAGGCCCACGTACGGGCCTGCCGGGGTGGCCAAAAAAGCATTGAGCCCCCGCTTGGCCCAGGCGGGGGCGAAGCGCACAAGCGTTGTGGGCAAAGCCAGTCAGCGGAGCGGGCGCCGGGGCCATAGTGGGCGCATCGCCTGGGTGCCCACGCTAGCGAAGGGCCGCCCCGCAAGCCGAGCGGATGTGCAGTGGCAAGCCGGCCCGGCCCATGCGCCGCCGCTGTGGCTGATCGTGGTGGATACTTCGGCATCCACCCGCCGTCACGGCGCACTGTCTCGCGCCAAGGGGTTTTTACAGGCTTTGTTCGACCAGGCTTACCGCCAGCGGGCGCGGTTGGCCCTGATCACCGCCAGTGGCGCTGGCGCTCAATGGCAGCGCCATGGCCTTAAAGCCTCCCGCGCGCTGGGGCCCTGGCTTGATCAGCTCGGTGCCGGCGGCGGCACGCCGCTACCTGAAGCGCTCAGCGAAGCAAAAACCTGGCTGGCCCGGCAGCAATCGGCCGACGCCGGGCGTGTTTACCGCTGCGTGGTGATCACCGACGGGCGTTTGAAGACAGTGCAGGGTATACAAAGTGTGGGGTGTGACACCTTGCTGGTGGACATGGAACTGGGCGGGGTGCGGCTGGGCAAGGGGCGTGAGCTGGCCAGGCTTCTGGAGGCGGAATACGTGCATCTTGACGCCTTGCCACCGGGTTGAAAAAAACGTTGGACTCTGTGGGAGTAGGCGAAAGCCTGCGAACATTCTCCCACAGTAGCCAGCGCGGTCTCACGGCTATCCAGCCCTTGGCCGGGTGATGGCCTGGCTCCAGACCTTGCGCTTGCAGCGGGGGCAGTCCAGCTTTTGGTGGCCTGCCAGCCGCTGCACGCCGCCGCAGTGCTCACAGGCATACAGCCCGCTCGCCTCGGGCGCTTCGGAAGGTGAGCGGAACTCCCGCGGCAGGATCGACAGCCCTGGCTGCACTTCATCCCGTTCATAGAAGTACACGCTGACGTCGCCGTTCACCTCGAGTAACGCCAGGCGAATCTGGCCCAGATGCTCAGCCCCATGCAAGCGCAGCTCCATGAGGAACTCGTCGTGGGTAACGTTACCCTTGTCCAGGGTTTCGAGCTCGAACACGCCGTCACGAATAATGAGAATCGCGCGGCCTTCCAGCCATTCACCGAAGCGGCTGCTGCGTTCGATCACAAAGGTTGTGAAGCGGTACAACAGCGTCATTACCAGAAACACTGTGAGCACCGGCAGCACAGGTACATCGTCGTAAAACGTAACGTCGCCGGCCGCGGAGCCGAGCGTGAGGATGACCACCAGCTCGAACAGGGATAGCTGGCGCACGCCCCGCCGGCCGGCAATCTTCAGGAAGACGAAGACCACTGCATAAGCCAGCAGCGTGCGCCCGGCCACTTCCCACAGAAAGGCCAGTGACTGCTTGTCCAGCAGCACCCGCTGCCAGTCGATAGACATTACGCGCCGTTTCGGCGATTACGGCCGGTCACGGTAATCAGTGGGCAAAAGCCGGCATGCTCCAGGGTTGCAGGCTATAGCCATGACGAGACAGGCCGGCACGCACTTCTTCAAGCGCGCTGGCGAGTTGCTGCGGGTCGGAGTAGGCACTGGCCGACAGCTGAGCGCGGCACAGGTTGTGACTGGTGTGGTCATCGATCACGGTAAGGCTAAGGGCGCCATCACCGTCTTGCTGTGTCCAGGCGACACAGTGGAAGGGTTCGAAAGCGTTGCCGGCGATCAGTAGGGCTTCGTTCACACGCAGCGTTGCGTCCATGAGTTGTTTGCTCTCTCGAAATGCACGTCAGGTTGACATCGCCGCGTCTTTTGAGGCGGCAGTTGAAATACTGATGCCCTGACGCGACCAGCGAGTCACAAAGGCGGCCACAAATTTTTGTGAAGTATTCCGTTATCACAAGCGGCACCCTTTGCAGCCGTAAGACTTCATCAAAGAGGTTGAATTCCCGCCACCCGATCGCCGGTGTGTACTCATGGACGGGCGGTTGCCCCGAAAATACGGGCGATGGCGGCATGCGCTTGTGCCTCTCGGGCTGCCCAGTCCCCGGTAAGCACAATAAAAGGCTGTTCATTTTTCACAAGCCAGTTCAAGCAAGCGTCGAAAAATGCGCGACGATCTGTCACATCTGGCTGGCAGCGCTGGCCGTCGGCTATCCAGGGTACTCCTTCGGGAGAAAGCAGGAGGTGAAGGTCATAACGCCGGTCCAGTAACGCTATGTCGAGCCATGCCGGGTAGCTTCCGAACAACAGGTTGCTCCACAAGATGTTGCTGAGCAGGTGAGTGTCCAGCCACAACCAGTCGGGGTTGGCCATCCGCGCGGAGTCTTCCATGGCTAGTTGGCCACGCGCGATAGTGGGAATGTCGTCCAGCGAGGTTTCCCTTTGGTGGGTATCGATGAACTCACGCACGTATTCCGCGCAGCGCAGCCCCCCATAGCGCTGCTGCAGGCGCAACGCCAGCGCGCTTTTACCTACGGACTCCGGCCCGGTCAACACCACCACATTCATCTTGCCACGCCCGCCTTTTCTTCAATGTTGGGTGCACATCCTAACCCGTGCCGTTACAACCCTCACGCAGGTGTGCTGGCGTTGCTGTCAAGCATCAGTCAGAATCGCCGGCGCGGGCGCTCAGCTGCAGGGAAATGCTTGAAAAAACTCAGGAACTTGCGCCTTTGTCACCAAAGTGTGTGCCTAATCATTCAAACCGTCATAGAACGGCCGGATCTGGGGGAACTGTATGGACATGTGGACGGCCGCGTCGGCCATGGTGCTGGGGATTGTCGAGGGGCTCACCGAGTTCCTGCCGATCTCCAGCACCGGGCATCAGATCATCGTGGCAGATTTGCTCGACTTCGGCGGGGAGCGAGCGATGGCATTCAATATCATCATCCAGCTGGGGGCAATCCTTGCAGTGGTGTGGGCGTTTCGCGGCAAGATCATCAGCGTGGTCGGCGGTTTGGGCACCCAGCCCGAGGCACGGCGCTTCACCGCGAACCTGCTGATCGCGTTCCTGCCGGCGGTGGCGCTCGGTGTGCTGTTCTCGGATGTGATTCACCACTACCTGTTCAACCCGATAACCGTGGCCTGCGCGCTGATCGTAGGAGGGGTGGTGATGTTGTGGGCGGAAAAGCGAAACCATCAGGTGCGTATCGAGCATGTGGACGACATGCACTGGACCGATGCCTTGAAGATCGGTTGCGCCCAGTGCCTGGCAATGATTCCGGGCACATCACGCTCTGGGTCCACGATCATCGGTGGTCTGTTGTTCGGAATGTCGCGTACAGCGGCCACTGAATTCTCGTTCTTCCTGGCCATGCCGACGATGGTGGGGGCTGCGGTTTATTCCGGCTACAAGTATCGGGATCTGTTCCAGGCCTCGGACCTGCCAGTGTTCGCGCTCGGTTTTCTGGTGTCCTTCCTGTTCGCGATGATCGCGGTGCAAGGCCTGCTGAAATTCATCGCCCATCACAGTTATGCCGTGTTTGCCTGGTACCGGGTGGCGTTTGGGCTGCTCATTTTGCTGACCTGGCAATTCCATTGGGTCGATTGGTCCACGGCTCAAGGGTAAACGGCTGAACTCCGCCCTCAACCGCTCAGTCGAACTGGGATGCGCCCGCGTATGCTCACCGGCACGAAGGAGTTGGCGCAACTTGTGCTAGGGACCATCAGGTTCCCCGCACAACCGCATGGGGCAAGAAGGCTAGGGGCGCCGCCTGTAATGCGCCCTTGAGACGGTTCGAGGGCGTAGGGATGAAGCGTCTGTGTACAGCTTTGGGCCTTTTGGTGCTTCTGGGCCTGTTTTCGGTGCAACTTCAGGCCGCCCCACGGGCACACTGGGGCGTGGGCGTGCATCGCTTGACCTTCTCGGACCCGCTGGACGGCAAGCCAATGCATGCCTATGCGTTCTATCCCTCCAGCGTCACCGGGCACACAGCCCGGGTAGATGGCTATCTGGTCGATGCGGACGAAGACGCGCCTATCGCAATGGGGCGTTTCCCGCTGCTGATGCTGTCCCATGGCAATACCGGAACGCCCCTGGCGCTGCATGACCTGATCACTTCCATTGCGGGCAAGGGGTTCGTGGTGGTGGCCGTGCTCCATCCGGGTGACAACTACCTGGACCAGAGCCGGCTGGGCACCCTCAGCAACTTGTATGGCCGGCCATTGCAAATCTCTGCGGCGATTACCTCCGCGCTCGACGAGCCTATGCTATCGCCGTTCCTTAATGCCGAGCAGGTGGGCGTGATTGGCTATTCAGCCGGCGGCGAGACGGCGCTGATTCTCTCTGGTGCCCGGCCGGACCTGTCCCGCCTGAAGGCCTACTGTATCGAGCGGCCCCACGACACCGACGCCTGCAAGGGCCACGGCGAGCTGGTTGCCGACCGCAAGGACCTCACGGCCCAGGCAGATCCGCGTGTGCATGCGCTATTGCTGATGGCGCCCTTGAGCCTGATGTTTGGTCGCCATGCACTGGCCACGGTACAGGTACCCACGCTGATCTACGCCGGCGACAACGACCAGTTGGTCGCGGTCGACAAGAACGCCGAGGCCTTGGCCCGCAAGCTTCCGGTGAAGGCGCGCTACCATCCGTTGGCCGGCGCTGGGCACTTCGTGTTCATGGCGCCCTGCACGGAGGAGCAGGAACGGGAACTGCCAGCACTGTGCAAGGACGCTCAAGGCGTGGATCGCGCGGGCATCCACCGGACGATGATCGACGAAGCCGGGCGTTTCTTCGCCCAGGCGCTGGGCCGGCCGACCCGCGCTGGATGGCAGACCGCCGATCAATGACTCAGCGGCCGCTGCCTTCCCGCGACAGCCAGCCGATCAGCGCCAGCCCTACGACAGACAAGCCCGACGCGCAGAGGAAGATGGCTGCGTAACCGGCATTGGCCGCCAGCGCGCCCATCAGCGGCCCGGCAATGGCCAGGGCAATGTCGAAGAACACTGCGAACGCCCCAAGCCCCGAGCCGCGGCTGCCAGGGGGCACCTGCGCGATGGCCAGCACGCCCAGCGCCGGGTACACCAGCGACAAGCCGAACCCTGCCAGGCTGGCCCCGATCAAGGCGAACACGGGCGATGGCGCCAACCACAGGAATACAAACCCGACCGTCTCGACGCTGAGGCAAGCGAATGCCACGGCGAACCCGCCATAGTGGTTGATCGCGTTGATGAACAGCAGCCGAGCGAGGATGAAGCAGGCCCCGAAGGCCGTCAGGCAGAACGCCGCACCTGCCCAGCCTTGTTCCAGGTAATACAGGGTGATGAACGTGGTGAGGGTGCCGTAGCCGATCGAAGCCAGGCACAGGCCTAGCCCGTATGGCGCGACGCGGCCGAACGCCGACCAGAACGGCAGGCGCTCGCCGCCGCGTATCACCGGTACCGATGGCCGCTTGCGCAGCATGAACAGCGCGAACGCCGCCAGGGCGAACAAGGCAATGCCCAGGGAATGGAAGCCCAGGTCGCTGGTCATCACTACGCCCAAGGGCGCCCCGATAGCGATCGCCCCGTAGGAAGCGATACCGTTCCAGGAGATCACCTTGGCCGTATGCTCAGGCCCCACCTGGCCGATGCCCCACGCGCTGGTGCCAACGCCCACCATGCCCTGGCCCACCCCCAGCAGCAGGCGCGCCACCAGCAACACGCTCAGGCTCAGGGTGTTCCATTCATGCAGCAATGTTGCCAGCAGCGTGAGCGCACCGCTGCCGGCAATGGCGTACAGGCCATAGGTGATGGTGCGTTTGGTACCCAGGCTGTCGGCCAGACGGCCAGCGAGCGGGCGGATCAGCAAGGTGGCGAAATACTGGGCGGCGATCACCACACCCGCCATCACGGCGCTCAGGCCCAGTACGTCGTGGACGTAGCCCGGCAGCACCGCAATCGGCAGGCCGATGCAGAAGAACGCGATGAAGGTGTAGAACACGATGGACAGGATTTGCAGCGTAACTGCGCCGGAGCGCGGGGGGAGGGTGCTCGAAGGGGTGGTCATCGGTGCGCTCGCGGGCAGTGGGGCTACACCTATGATCGCCATCGAGCGAGAAAATTAAAAGCAGGCTAATGATTTTCTCGCCCGATGCGGGCCGGTTACACCACGCCTTGGCTGCGCAGGTATTCGTCGTAGGTGCCGCTGAAGTCCACCACGCCTTCAGGCGTAAGCTCGATGATGCGAGTGGCCAGCGAAGACACGAACTCGCGGTCGTGGCTCACGAACAGCAAGGTGCCTGGGTAGTTCTCCAGTGCCAGGTTCAGCGCTTCGATGGATTCCATGTCCAGGTGGTTGGTGGGTTCGTCCATCACCAGCACGTTGGGCTTTTGCAGGATCAGCTTGCCGAACAGCATGCGGCCCTGTTCACCCCCGGAGATCACCTTCACCGACTTGTTGATCTCGTCGCTGGAGAACAGCATGCGGCCCAGGGTGCCGCGCACAAGCTGCTCGCCGCCTTGCGTCCACTGGCCCATCCACTCGAACAGGGTGGCATCCTGCTCGAAGTCCGAGGCGTGGTCCTGGGCGTAGTAGCCCAGTTCGGCGCTGTCGGTCCACTTCACGCTGCCCTTGTCTGCCTGCAGCTCACCCATCAGCATACGCAGCAGGGTGGTCTTGCCGGCGCCGTTGGGGCCGATGATCGCTACGCGCTCGCCGGCTTCGACCTGCAGGCTCAGGCGATCGAACAGCTGCTTGCCGTCAAAGCCCTTGCTCAGGTTGTCCAGGGTGACCGCCTGGCGGTGCAGCTTCTTGTTCTGCTCGAAGCGGATGAACGGGCTGACACGGCTGGAAGGCTTGACCTCGGCCAGCTGGATCTTGTCGATCTGCTTGGCTCGCGAGGTAGCCTGCTTGGCCTTGGAGGCGTTGGCCGAGAAGCGGCTGACGAAGGTCTGCAGCTCGGCGATCTGGGCTTTCTTCTTGGCGTTGTCGGCCAGCAGTTGCTCGCGCGACTGGGTGGCGGCGGTCATGTACTCGTCATAGTTGCCCGGGAACAGGCGCAATTCGCCGTAATCCAGGTCTGCCATGTGGGTGCATACGCTGTTGAGGAAGTGACGGTCGTGGGAAATGATCACCATGGTGCTGTTACGCGCCGTGAGGATGGTTTCCAGCCAGCGAATGGTGTTGATGTCCAGGTGGTTGGTCGGTTCGTCGAGCAACAGCACGTCCGGGTCCGAGAACAGCGACTGGGCCAGCAATACCCGCAGCTTCCAGCCGGGGGCAACTTCGCTCATGGGGCCGAAATGCTGCTCCAGTGGAATGCCCAGGCCCAGCAACAGTTCACCGGCGCGGGATTCGGCTGTGTAGCCGTCCATTTCCGCGAACTCGGTTTCCAGCTCGGCGACTGCCATGCCGTCGTCTTCGGTCATTTCCGGCAACGAATAGATGCGGTCGCGCTCGGCCTTGACCTTGTACAGCTGCTCGTGGCCCATGATCACGGTATCGATCACGCTGCAGGCCTCGTAGGCGAACTGGTCCTGGCGCAGCTTGCCGAGCCGCACGTTGGGCTCCAGCATCACCTGGCCGCCACTGGGCTCCAGGTCGCCGCCAAGGATTTTCATGAAAGTGGACTTGCCACAACCGTTCGCCCCGATCAGGCCGTAGCGGTTGCCGTTGTTGAATTTGACCGAGACGTTCTCGAACAGCGGCTTGGGGCCGAACTGCATCGTGATGTTGGCGGTGGAGATCAAGAGCCTTACCTATCAGTAACTTGCGATGTTAATTCTGCGCTTGATACCAATTTGGTACCAATCAGGAGTTTTTCCAGCTCCGGCCAGTCCGTGGGCTTGATTCGACGTGCATGAGCCCCAGGGAGCTGTGCACGCTATGCCCGAGCTGTGGGGCGATGAATGCGGGGGTTGAGACCAGACATTGCGCATATTGTGGCATAGGTCTGCCGGCAGTTATACGGGTGCGGCGCGTGTTCGGGGCTTGTACAAGCCGGATGGAACTGGTTGGGCCGGGCCGGACGTACTAACCTCACCTGACTATGCTGCGGAGCATCGGTCATGAGAACAAAAATAATTTATTTCCATAACGAATACCGCATCGAAACCAACCCCGAGTACAGGCAGGCGACCTTGCTGGAGCGGGTGTATGACCGTTATAGCGATGCGTACATTCCCGAGCCTGGCAAGGGCATCTCGATTCAGCAGGGCAGCAGGGTGTCGGGGTTCAGCGTGGAGAGCGTGCAGGTGCGCCTGGAGGCGGATTTCGATGTGTTCCTGGTCCATCTCCGGGATCACTGAGCCGGCGGCTTACTCAAATTTATCGTGCAAGGGGTATAAGCCTTGCCGCACTGGCCCGGCATACGCGCCGGGCCAGCAGGCAGGGTGAGGGGAGCTTGCGCCAGCGGCTTACAGCACCACGCTCGGCAACCACAGCGAAATTGCCGGAATGTACGTTACCGCCATCAGCACCATGAACAGCACCACGTAGAACGGCAACAACGCCTTTACCGTGGCCTCGATGGTGACCTTGCCTACGGCCGCGCCCACGAACAGCACCGCGCCAACGGGCGGGGTGATCAGGCCGATGCCAAGGTTCACCAGCATGATCATCCCGAAGTGCACCGGATCAACGCCCAGGCCTGTGACCACCGGCAGCAAGATCGGGGTCAGGATAAGAATCAGCGGTGCCATGTCCATCATCGTGCCGAGTATCAGCAGCATCACGTTGATGCACATCAGGATCACGTAGCGGTTATCCGACAGCGTCAGGAACGCGGTGGTGATCTTGGACGGGATTTCCATCAGCGTAAGGATGTAGCCGAAGCTGGCAGCGAAGCCGATAAGGATCATCACGATGGAAACAGTTCGCACGGCCCGGTGCATCAATTTGGGCAGGTCGCGCCACTTGTAGTCCCGATAGATGAACATGGTGACGAAAAATGCCCACAGCACCGCGATCGCCGCTGACTCGGTGGCGGTAAACACGCCGGACAGGATCCCGCCCAGGATGATCACCATCGCCATCATGCCCCACAGCGCTTCAGCGGCAATTTTCAACGCCTTGCGCAGTGGAATGACTTCGCCTTTGGGGTAGTTGCGTTTGCGCGCGAAGATCATGCACATGACCATCATCACTGCACTGAGCAACAGTCCCGGGCCGATCCCCGCCATGAACAACGCGGCGATCGACACCGTGCCACCGGCAGCCAGCGAGTAAAGCACCGAGTTGTGGCTAGGTGGGGTGAGCAGCGCCTGTACCGAACCGCTGACGGTCACTGCGGTAGAAAAGTCCCGAGGGTAGCCGTTGCGCTCCATTTCCGGGATCAGTACCGAACCCACCGAGGCGGTGTCCGCAACCGAGGAGCCGGAAATCGCGCCGAAGAAGGTGGACGCCACGATGTTCACCAGGGACAAGCCACCGCGGACGAAGCCCACCAGCACCCCGGCAAAGGCTACTAGCCGACGGGACATACCGCCTTCGGCCATGATTGCGCCTGCCAGCACAAAGAAGGGAATCGCCAGCAGCGAAAACTTGTTCACGCCCCCCGCCACCTGGATCATCAGGGCGTCGAACGGAATCTCGATCCACCAGGCGCCCACCAGCGCCGCCAGGCCCAGCGCATAGGCAACCGGCATGCCCACCACGATTAGAAATATAAAACTGCCCAGCAAGATAAACGCGTCCATTCAGGCAGCCTCTTCGCTTTCTTCGATCAGGTCGAAACGCACGGCCCGGCGGTGGCTCTGGTCACCGAGGAACAGCCGTTCCAGCACAAAAATCAGGGTCAGTACGCCGCCGATGGGGATCGGCAGGTAGGAAATGCCCACCCGTAGCCCGGGCATTTCGCCCAGAAACTGGTTCCAGGTATTAAGGCACAGCTTCATGCCTTTCACTGCCATGAACACGCAGACCAGTGCCATCAGCAGCTGCACAAGGATCGCCGCCCCGTGGCGCAGGGCAGGGGGCATGCGTTCAGTGGCCATGTTCACCGCCATGTGCGCGCCGGCACGGTAGCTGGCGGCGGCGCCGAAGAAGGTGAACACCACCATCAGCAGAATGGCAGTGGGCTCTGGCCAGCTCGAACCCGAGCCCAGCACATAGCGAGCGAAAATACCCCACGGGATGATCAGTGCCATGGTGAGCATGGACAGCCCCGCAATGCCGATGCACAAGCGGTACAGCCCATCATTGATGTGTAAAACTGTGTTTTTCATACGCACACCCTCGGCCAGCGGGCGTGAAGCCCGCTGGCTTGGCATTAAATGGCCGCAGCCTTACTGAACAGCTTCGATGCGAGAAATGAGGTCCGCGTAGGGTGCGCCGTACTTGGCACGCACGCTGGCCGTGGCGTCGTAGAAGGCTTTCTTCTGCTCCGGCGTCAGCGTGATGAACTCCACGCCAGCCGCCTTGAGCTTGGCTTCGCTATCCGCCGATTTCTTGTCCCACAGCACCCGCTCTTCGGCCTGCGCCTCTTTGGCCAACTTCTTGACCAGCGCCTGCTGTTCGGGGCTGAGCTTGTTCCAGGTTACCTTGGAGATCACTACCGGCTCAGGCAGGATCAAATGCTGGGTGAGGGTGTAGAACTTCGCGTTCTGGTAGTGGTTGTGTTCGAGCATGGTCGGCGGGTTGTTTTCTGCCCCGTCGATAACACCGGTTTGCAGCGCGCTGAAGATCTCACCGGTGGCCATGGCGATACCGTTGCCGCCCATGGCATTGATGGTGTCGATAAACACCGGGTTGCCCTGAACGCGGATTTTCATGCCTTTGAGGTCGGCGATGTCACGCACGGGCTTCTTGGTGTAAAGGTTGCGCGTACCGCCATCCATCCACGCCAGGGCCACCAGGTTAAATTCGGAGTTGGTGATCTTGTCGAGAATTTCCTGGCCGATGTCGCCATCGATAACCTTGCGCATATGCGCATGGTCACGGAACACGAAGGGGAGGTTGAACACGTTCACATCAGGGACCACCGGGCCGACGATGCCCAGGCTTACCCGAGTCATCTGGATGGCGTTGGCTTGTACCTGTTCCACCACCTCTTTCTCGGAGCCCAGTACGCCCCCTGCAAACATCTTGAAGCTGATCTCGCCCTTGCTCTGCTCCTCGAGCTTCTTGCCCATCTCCTGTTCTGCGACAACCGGGGGGTACCCGGCTGGATGCACTTCGGCAAACTTGATCTTGACCTCTGCCATAGCCGCAGTGGACATGCAGAAAACAAGGGGGAGTGCCGCAGTGAGCAGCTTGCGTTTGAAGTCCATGGTGTCTCCGTTCGTTATTGTTTTTGTCAGCAGGGGCCCGCAACGACCTCACGGAGGAGTTATCCGTTGTCGTACGTCTTGAGGATTATCGACATGCGTCAAAACATTTGTCAACGCGACTTAAGTCGGTTGAGAAACGGAAACGGCGGGAAGAGGGCAGGGCTTGCGGGCGGACATGTCCGCCACGAAATATTTAGTAAGGGTAAGGAAAGCGAGCGAGAGGCATTGAGAGAAGTATCAGCGCTGTTGACGTCGCTGGATGGCTGCTACGGCTGAACGGATAAGGTCAGTGAGTTCGCCGATCTGCCAAGGCTTTTGCAAAAAGCGTATGTTGCCTTCGCTTTCACCAGCCGAGCCAGTAGTAAGAATTACCGGTACTTCCGGCCATTTCCTGCACACCTGCTTGGCGAATTCCCACCCGTCGAGCTCCCCCGGCATGATGTAGTCCGTTACCACCATGGACACCTCATCGGGATTGGCGCGCATGTAGGTGATGGCCTCGTCGGCGCATTCGAAGCTGACCACACCCAGCCCAAGTTGCTCTACAACTTCTTCTGCGATCCATCGTAGAAGCTCGTCGTCTTCTGCAATCAGCACCTTCAGGCGGGCTGGCTCTGTAGCCAATGGCACTCCCGTCACAGCATCGAACTCCCTCATGGCTATAAGCATCCCCTGGCTGACAGCCTTGGCATTTGCGCTCGGCCAACGCGGCGCGCAAGCCTATGACCGCAAAAATTCCAAGGGTTCCGCGCGCTTACGCAAATCCGTGTAACAAGCGTGTGAAGATTCAGCGAATCCTGCGCCCGCTCAGGTCGAAAGATCGGCGCCCTGCGCAGGCTGTACTGCAGCCGCTTTGAAGTGCCCCGCCTGGACGTCTTCGGCATACCGCTTGAGCCGTGCCTCGCCACGCTCGAACACCGTGATCATTCGCAACAGCGCCTGAGCATCCGGCTGGTTGTGGCTATGCTCGAGCCGCTGGGCGATACCCTTTAATTCGACTGCAGACCATTTCAAGTCCGAGGCGATGTTTTCAAGTTCACGCTTGAGGTCCTGTTCGGTCTTGCCAAGGCTCATTTGCTGCTACGCCTCCATTGCGATTCTGGCCGGCCTCGATCATTTGCCAAGGCCTCCATGGCATCATCCGCAAGGCTGAAGAAGCTGGCAAGTCCCGGCGACAATCGGAAGCGCAGCGGCGGGTTCAGCCCTACGATGCTTTACGGGACTTGCGAGGGGTACGTGACTTGGACGGCTTGGCCGTGGCAGGTTTTTCCTCGGTGGCTTTCCCGGCCGCCTTGGGCGCCGTTTTGCCCCCCAGGCTACGCTTGAGCAACTCGGTAAGGTCGATGACGTCGGCCCCTTGCTTGCCGGTGTCTTCGGCGGTTTCCACTTCTTCGATCTTGCCCTCGTGGGCCTTGCGGTCCACCAGTTCCATGATCTTGGCTTCGAACTGATCGGTATACTCCTCCGGGCTCCAATCTCCGCTCATGTCTTCCACCAGCCGCTTGGCCATCTCCAGCTCGCCTTTCTTGAGTTCTGCCTTTTTGGCCTCGGCACTCAGTTCCAAGGTATCGAGGCTACGCACTTCCGCCGGCCAACGAAGTTTTACCAATACCAGAGCGTCGTCCAGTGGCATCAATGCGGACAGGTACTGGCGTGTGTGCAGGACGACAAGCGCCAAGGCCACCTTGTTGGTTTGCCGAAGGGTTTCCCGCAACAGCGCATACACTTTTTCGCCGCGTTTATCGGGGGCGAGGTAGTAAGGCGTGTCGATATTGGGCAGTGGGATCTGCGAGCTGTCCACAAACGAGAAAATCTCTATGGTCTGGGTGGACACCGGGTGCGCTGCGCGAATTTCCTCTTCGCTGAGTACAACATAGCGACCTTTCTCGTACTGCACGCCCTTGACGATGTTCTCGCGGTCCATTTCCTCACCGCTGACCTTGTTGATGCGCTTATAGCCCACGGGGTCCATGCTGCGCTTATCGAGCCAGTCGAAATCCACCCCTTTGGAGGCGGTAGCCGAAACCAGCGCAACGGGGATATGAACCAGGCCGAAACTGACGGCGCCTTTCCAGATAGCACGGGGCATGAGGCAAACCTGCAATCAAGCGGGGAGATCCTTAAAGGACCGATGCTGACGCAGCTTAGTTCAGTGCACGCATCCGGGCAGGGTCGTGCAGTTTGCAGGCAGGTGCGACACCTTTTCGGGCATTGCGCATGGTAGCTTTTCAGGTGTTTGTGAAGACATCAGCCTAAGTGATTGATAAACAAGCCCAGACGGACGGTGCCAAGGGCGGCATGGAAGGTGCTCTTCGTATAGGAGCCCGGAAACGCCGGATCATGATGAACCGGTCACCTGACGATGTGGCTTCAATCCGAAGCCTGCAGGCGAACGTTCGGGGCGCTAACTGTGACGAGGGAGAGGCGCGATGCTGTCTACACTTGAACTACGCAATATCATTGAAAGCAGCTTTCTTCCCCAGCGGTGCCAATGCACCCAGGGGCCGGATCAGTCGCTCACCGTCAAGGTTTTCGAAAAGGGCTCCGACCGCCCGGATTTCATGGTCACCGGTATCAATACTCGCGAGCTCAACAGCAGCCGCGCGATCTCCAACCTGATCGCCGGCCTTCGACGTGATCTGTCGACGCGGCAGGGGATGAATCAGGTGGAACAGCGCCGCCGAGCCAGCGCCAGCTTGTAGAAATGTCCCGGCGCTCGGTGATGCTGCGTTAAAAGCAGGCTCGGAATGCTCATTTACACCTAGTAAACTCCGCTTCCTCGCCTGCTTTTGCCTTGCCTGACCTTCGCGCGAAACATTTCCCGTTATCTATTTATTTATACGACCCGCACCGCCTCAGGCCGTGCGGGTTTTTTTAATCCCGGTAGAACACCTGCACCAGATGATAGCCGAAGCGGCTTTTGACGGGGCCGTGGATCACTTTCAGCGCCTTGCGGAAGATGATCTGGTCGATTGCGCCCACCATTTGCCCGGGGCGTACTTCCCCGAGGTCACCGCCGCGCTTTGCGGAAGGGCAAGTGGAGTGCTTGCGCGCCAGTACATCGAATGGCTCGCCCTTGGCCAGGCGCTGGCGAAGGGTTTCTGCCTCTTGGGCGGTGCGAACGAGTATGTGACGGGCCTGAGCTTTCATGGATAGTGCTGAAATAACGGAAACGGGCGCGCATGGTACTGCCTGAACGCCAGCGCGCCCACCCCGCTAGTCGCCGATCATCTGGCGCACCTTGCTGGCCAGCATTTCCAGCGTGAACGGTTTGCTCACGATGTCCATGCCTTCCTCCAGGTACGTGTCGCGATCCGCCGCCTTGTCGATATAACCCGTCATGAACAGCACCTTGAGCCCCGGCCGACGGTCGCGGGCGATTTCGGCCAGTTGCCGGCCGTTCATACCGGGCAGGCCTACGTCGGTCACCAACAGGTCGATCCGCAGCGCGGAGTCGAGCAGGGGCACGGCTACTTCCGCATCGGCGGCCGGGTGGCCCCGGTAGCCCAGTTCATCCAGTACGTTAAGGATGAGCATGCGCACAGCGGGGTCGTCCTCGACCACCAGCACGCTTTCACCCTCCTGTGCCAGCGGCGGAATGCACTCGGCTTCAAGCGTTGCCTGGGCGGCATGTGGTTCCAGATAACGCGGCAAATACAGACACACTTCAGTCCCTTGGCCTAGCTCGCTCACCAGGCTTACGTGCCCGCCGCTTTGTTGGGCGAAGCCATAAATCATCGACAAGCCCAGGCCGGTACCTTGTCCTGTGGGTTTTGTGGTGAAGAACGGGTCGAACGCCTTGGCCCGGGTGGAGGCGGACATCCCGCTGCCAGTGTCTTTCACGCACAAGGTTACATAATGGCCGGGCCGCACCGGCTCCATGGGCGGGTTTTCACGGGGGTCGTCAATCAGCTGGTTGCCGCTGGTGATCAGCAGGCGCCCACCGTCTGGCATGGCGTCGCGAGCATTGATCACCAGGTTGAGCAGCGCGCTTTCCAGCTGATTAGGGTCGGTATGCACCGGCCAGACGTCGGGCGCGAGCTCCAGGCGTAGCTCGATCTGTTCGCCGGTAGTGCGTGCCAGCAGGTCTTCCAGCGAAAGCACCAAGGTGTTGAGGTCGATGCGTTGACGATCCAGCGACTGCCGACGGGAAAAGGCGAGCAGGCGGTGGGTGAGGGCGGCCGCGCGCTGCGCCGAGGACAACGCGGCGTCGGCGAACCGGCCGATTTCCGCGCTGCGGCCTTTGGCAATGTAGCGGTTCATCAAGTCCAGGCTCCCCATGATGCCGGTGAGCATGTTGTTGAAGTCGTGGGCGATGCCGCCAGTCAATTGCCCCACGGCCTCCATCTTCTGTGCATGGCGCAGCAACTCCTCGGCGCGTTCACGCTCCTGCGCTTCGGCCAGAAGCCGGCGGTTGGCATCGATCAGTGCGCGAGTACGTTCAGCCACGCGCTGCTCGAGCGTTTCGTTGAGCTCGCGAAGCGCCTGTTCGGCCAGCTTGCGTTCGGTAATGTCGATGGACGCCCCAATGAAGCGGGCGGGGCGCCCGTGATCGTCACGGAAGCACCGCCCTCGGGCGAACACCCAGCGCCAGCCGCCATCCGCCTGAAGCAGGCGGTACTCCTCTGCGAATTCACCGCTGCCGTGCATGCAGGCCTTGATCCGACGTGCCACGAACACGCGGTCTTCGGGATGGACTGCCGCAAGATAATCGCCTATCGGCCGTTGGCCTGCCTGAACAGGATCGACATTGTGCATATATGCGAAGTGGGCATCGGCGATAAACCGATCCTCACGTATATACCAGTCCCAGGTACCTACCGCGTGGGTCGCATCCAGGGCAAGCCTCAGCCGCTCTTCAGAGGCTTGATGAGCCCGCCGTTGTTCGGCAAGGCGAGCCTCGAGCACGCCCTCGTTGACACCCGTGGAAGGGTCGGCGAGCACCGTGAGCCAGATTCCGATGACCATGCCTTTATCATCGCGCACCGGTGCGAAGTGGGCGCTGAGGCGGGCCGAAACGGATGTGCCGGATGCGGGCCTTAAACCGGGTACCACGGAGCGATCGCCCTCGCTGGCTGCCTGCAGCGCCACGGCGAGGGGGTAGTCGGGCTCCGGTAGCAGATCACGCAGGGCTTGACCGGGGCGCGGTATGGGCAACCCCAGCGCCTCAACCAGGGCAGGGTTGGCAATCAGTTGGTGGTGTGCACCCCACAGCACAGCGGTGGGCACTGGCGCATTCAATGCGATGTCTACCGCCATGCGCAGCGCTGGCGGGCATTGCGACAGTTGTTCCAGGCGCGCTGCGCTGTGGGGTGCCAGCGTAGTCGCCGGTTTGGTAACTGTCATCGGCTTACCTTTGCTTGCCATTCGATTTGCACCACAAGGCCTTTCCCAGCCAAGCTATGCGCCTTGGCGCTTATTGATCTCAACGTATTATTGGCGGACTGCATTCATGGATCTCCCGGCCCTGCTCAAACTGCTTGCCACCCAGGACGGTTCCGACCTGTACCTTTCTACCGGCGCGCCGCCCTGCGCCAAGTTCAATGGTGTGCTGCGGCCCGTGGCCGCCGAGGCGCTGAAGCCAGGGGAGGTGGCGCAGATCGCTGCGAGCATCATGGATGCCGAGCAACGGGTGGACTTCGAGCGAGAGCTGGAAATGAACCTGGCGCTGTCGCTGCCCGGCGTGGGCCGGTTCAGGGTGAACATTTTCAAACAGCGCAACGAGGTCTCCCTCGTAGCCCGTAACATCAAACTCGACATCCCATTGTTTGACGACCTCAAGCTGCCCCCCGTACTGCTGGATGTGATCCTGCGCAAGCATGGCCTGGTACTGTTCATCGGCGCGACGGGCTCGGGTAAATCCACGTCCCTCGCGGCCTTGATCGACCATCGCAACCGTAGCAGCAGTGGCCACATCATTACTATCGAAGATCCCGTGGAGTATATCCACCGCCACAAGAAGTGCATCGTGAACCAACGCGAGGTGGGTGTAGACACACGAAGTTTCCGCGCGGCGTTGAAAAATACCCTGCGCCAGGCACCCGATGTGATCCTCATCGGGGAAATCCGTGACCGCGAAACCATGGAGCATGCGCTCGCCTTCGCCGACACGGGCCATTTGGCAATCTCCACTCTTCACGCCAACAACGCCAACCAGGCACTGGACCGGATCATCAACTTCTTCCCGGAAGAGCGGCGGCCGCAATTGCTCCAGGATCTGGGTAATAACCTGCAGGCCTTCGTGTCGCAGCGGCTGGTGAAAACCGTGGATGGAAAGCGGCGCGCCGCCGTGGAGGTCATGCTCGGCACGCCGACCATTCGGGACCTGATCCACCGCAGCGAATTCGGCGAATTGAAAGGGATCATGGAAAAGTCAGTGAACCTGGGCATGCGTACCTTTGACATGGCGCTGTTCGACCTGGTTGTCGAAGGGGCCATCAGCGAAGAAGAAGCCCTGAAGAACGCCGACTCGGCCAACAATTTGCGCCTGCGCCTTAAACTGCAGCGCGACAATCCGGCCGAACGCAGTACTGCGCCGGCAGCCCCGGCGGGTGCAGCGCGGCCGGGCAAACCGGATTGGGGCCTGGTAAGTGACGAGGATGGCCACGGCTGACAGCGGGTCACACCATTCGCAGGCGCTGCTTGCGTGTGGGCGGGGGGAAGGCGACGTCCAGTTCCGCGAGGTCCTGCGGGGTCAACTGCAACTCGGCGGCGCGCGCGTTCAGGCGCACGTGCACGGGGTCCACTGCTTTAGGGATGGCCATTACATTGCCGCTGCGGATCACCCAGGCCAGGCACACTTCCGGCGGCGTTACCTTGTGCCGCACGGCGATCTGCTGCAGGGCCGGGTGGTCAAGAAAGCGCCCGCCCTGGGCGAGCGGGCAGTACGCCATGATCGGCTTACCTTGCTCGGCCGCCCAGGGCAACAGGTCGTATTCGATCCCGCGGGCTTCCGGGTTGTACAGCACCTGCTGAGTCGCGCAGTTGTCCAGCGGCGTGCCCTGGAGGTCCGGCAGGTCAAAGTTGGACAACCCCCAGGCGCCGATCTTGCCGGCCTCACGCAATTGCTCGAAGCCTTCGATGGTTTCTTCAAGCGGGTACTCCCCTGGCCAGTGCAGCAGATAAAGGTCCAGACGTTCCACACCCAGGCGTTGCAGGCTGCGTTCACAGGCGGCGATCACGCCATGACGGCTGGCGTTATGCGGGTACACCTTGCTCACCAGATACAGCGGTTCGGTATTGCCGCGAAGGGCTTCGCCTACCACCCGCTCGGCCTCGCCTTCGCCGTACATTTCCGCGGTATCGATCACCTTCAGGCCCAATTCCAGGCCCAGGCGCAAGGCTGCAATTTCATCCTGCCGGCGGCTTGGGTCCTCGCCCATGCGCCAGGTGCCCTGGCCGATCGGAGGAAGGGCCTGGCCGGCCAGTGTTACAGCTCGCATAGTGATCTCCTTGCGGGGTCATGAAAGGGCGGGATCTGCCGGAACGGCCAGCGTGGCCAGCAGCACATCCCCCAATACCTGGGCAGCGCTGGACAGCTGGTGGTCAGCAAGCCGCATCATTCCGATTCGCCTTTCAATCCGAGGTTCCTCCAATGGAAGGCAATGGGCGCCCGACTCTTCCATCTGCTGGCTGCACAATGCCGGCACTGCACTTACGCCCAGGCCGCAGGCTACCATCCGGCCTACGGTGCTCAGCTGATGGCTCTCGAACGCTACGGCCAGGCCACCGTGGCGCTCGCGCAGGTCGGCCTCGAGCAACAAGCGCACCGCGGACGGCCGTTGAAGGGTAATGAAATCCGCTTCCAGCAGTTCGGCCCACGTCACGCTGCTCAGCCGGGCCAAGGGGGAGTCCCGCGGCACCACGGCGACGAAGCGGTCTGTGAACAGCGGCTGAAATACCAGGGAGCGCAACGACTCAGGCTCGAATCCGATACCCAGCTCCACGCGGCGCTGGCGAACCATTTCCACCACTTGCTCGTTGACCACGTCATGGACGGCTACATTGACGTTAGGGTGCAGGTCCTTGAAGCGACGCAGGGCCTTGGGCAGGAGATTTCCGGCAAAGGAGGGCATGGCTGCGATGGAGACTTTTCCTCGCTGCAGTGTGAAGTGCTGGCGCATCAACTCTTCGGTGTTGTCCCAGTCGGCAAGCAGCCGCCGTGCCAGCGGCAGCAAGGTTTCGCCCTCTGGCGTAAGCCGTACGCTGCGCGTGCTGCGAACGAGCAACGGGCCGCCAAGGTTTTCTTCCAGCGCTTTGATGGTCAGGCTAAGGGCCGGCTGGGACAGGTGCAGTCGCTCGCCGGCCTGAGCGAAGCTCAGAGTTTGGGAGATGGTGACAAACGCACGAAGCTGCCGGGGATTCATTAAATTTCCATATCAATGGATCAGTAAATCAAACTTATCAAATCAGCCAGCGGGGCGGAAGATAAGTCAGCGCCAGCCCCTCGGCAATCAATAACAACAGTAAAGGCAAACCTCCATGGCCGGACTCGATAAACGGGTATACAGCTACGAAGAGGCCCTCGCAGGGCTTACCGACAACATGACCGTGCTATCCGGCGGCTTCGGCCTGTGCGGCATTCCGGAGAATCTCATCGCCCAGATCAAGCGTATGGGCGTGCGCGGGCTCACGGTGGTGTCCAACAACTGCGGCGTCGATGGCTTTGGGCTAGGCGTGCTGCTCGAGGACCGCCAGATCCGCAAGATGATTGCCTCTTACGTGGGCGAGAACGCGCTGTTCGAGCGCCAGTTGCTCGATGGCGAGCTTGAAGTGGAGCTTACCCCTCAAGGTACCTTGGCTGAAAAGATGCGCGCCGGCGGCGCGGGCATTCCTGCGTTCTATACCGCAACCGGCTACGGCACGCCGGTAGCCGAAGGTAAGGAAGTACGCGAATTCAACGGGCGGCATTACATCCTCGAGCAAGCCATCACGGGCGATTTCGCCATTGTGAAGGGCTGGAAAGCGGACCATTTCGGCAACGTGGTTTACCGCCACACAGCTCAGAACTTCAACCCCCTGGCGGCCACGGCCGGCCGCATCACAGTGGTGGAAGTAGAGGAAATCGTGGAGCCCGGCATGCTGGAGCCCAGCCAGATTCACACCCCGGGCATCTTCGTGGACCGAGTGATACAGGGCCAATTCGAAAAACGTATCGAAAAACGCACCCTGAAGGCGTGATCGCACCCTATACGAGGCTCTGTAACATGGCACTTACCCGTGAACAAATGGCGCAACGCGTCGCTCGCGAACTGCAGGATGGTTTTTATGTAAACCTGGGGATTGGCATCCCCACGCTGGTCGCCAACTACGTGCCCGAGGGCATGGATGTAATGCTGCAATCAGAAAACGGCCTGCTGGGGATGGGAGCGTTTCCCACCGAACAAACCGTGGACGCTGACATGATCAATGCCGGCAAGCAAACCGTGACCGCGCGCACAGGTGCATCGATTTTCGATTCCGCCACCTCCTTCGCGATGATTCGCGGCGGCCATGTGGACCTTACCGTGCTGGGCGCCTTCGAGGTGGATGTCGAGGGCAATATCGCCTCCTGGATGATCCCCGGCAAGCTGGTGAAGGGTATGGGCGGGGCCATGGATCTGGTGGCCGGCGCGGACAACATCATCGTGACCATGACCCATGCGTCAAAGGACGGCGAATCCAAGCTGCTGCCGCGTTGCAGCCTTCCACTGACTGGCGCGGGTTGTATCCGCAAGGTGCTTACCGACCTGGCGTGGCTTGAGATCGAAGACGGCGCGTTCGTTCTGCGCGAGCGCGCACCGGGCGTGAGCGTGGAAGAAATCGTAGCCAAAACCGCTGGCAAACTGATTGTGCCCGCTGAAGTCCCCGAAATGGTGTTCTGAAGCGCTACCCTGTTGTCGTGAGCGCGTCGCTACCCAAGGGCTCCACGCCGCCCTCGGGTAGCGGCGCGTTCACGGTTTTACCCATAACGACAATAAAAGGTTCTGCCCATGCCTGCTTCGCTGGAAGACAGCCGTTTCGCCCGGTTCGCCCTTCGGTGCTCGCACTTCGCCGAGCGCTGGTTTCCCGATTCTTATGTGTTTGCCGCGTTGGCGGTGGTCGTTGTGGCTCTCGCCGCGCTGGCCATCGGAGGTACGCCCACGGCGACCGCCGCCGCGTTCGGTGACGGCTTCTGGAGCCTGATCCCCTTTACCATGCAGATGGCCTTTGTGGTGATCGGTGGCTACGTGGTTGCCAGCTCGCCGCCGGCGGCGCGGCTGATCGAGCGCCTGGCGCGCCTGCCCCGCAATGGCCGTTCAGCCGTGGCCTGGGTGGCGCTGATCTCGATGGTGGCCTCGCTGCTGAACTGGGGGCTGTCGCTGGTATTCGGCGGCTTGCTGGTGCGTGCGCTGGCGCGCCGTGAGGACCTGCGCATGGATTACCGTGCCGCCGGGGCCGCTGCCTATCTGGGACTGGGCGCGGTGTGGGCGTTGGGGCTGTCATCGTCAGCGGCCCAGCTTCAGGCCAACCCGGCCAGCCTGCCCCCGTCGATCCTGGCAATTACCGGTGTTATTCCGTTCACCCAGACGATTTTCATGTGGCAATCCGGATTGCTGTTGCTGGCATTGGTCGTGGTGTCTCTGGTAGTGGCCTACGCTACGGCACCTGGCCCGGCAACGGCGAAGGATGCGCGTGCATGCGGTGTCGAGCCGGTCTTCAGCCTGCCCAAGCTACCGAAGCGGGAGCGCCCGGGTGAATGGCTCGAATACAGCCCCGTGCTGACCTTGATCCTGGTGGTGCTGGCCGGGGGATGGTTGGCGAAGGAGTTCGCCAGCAAGCCGGCGATCACGGCTATTTCCGGGCTGAACACCTACAACTTCCTGTTCATCATGCTCGGCGCGCTATTGCATTGGCGGCCGCGCAGCTTCCTTGATGCCGTGGCCCGGGCAGTACCGACCACCACGGGGGTGCTGATTCAGTTCCCATTGTATGGCTCTATTGCCGCGATCATGACAACGGTAAAAGGCAGTGATGCCCAAACCGTGGCCCACCACATCTCGACGTTCTTTGTGCAGATCGCAACCCATGACACTTATGCGTTGCTGATGGGCGTGTACTCGGCGGTGCTGGGCTTCTTTATTCCGTCCGGGGGCGGGAAGTGGATCATTGAAGCACCTTACGTGATGCAGGTTGCCAATGACCTGCAGTATCACCTGGGCTGGGCCGTACAGATCTACAACGCCGCCGAGGCGCTGCCTAACCTGATCAACCCTTTCTATATGCTGCCCCTGCTGGGCGTACTGGGGCTCAAGGCGCGGGAGCTGATCGGCTTCTCCTTCGTGCAACTGCTGGTGCATGCGCCGCTGGTGTTGCTGCTGTTGTGGCTGCTCGGCGGAACGTTGGCCTATGCGCCACCTGTGATGCCCTGAAATGACACTGCCCTCGCGATGCGAGGGCAGTGGGGCAGGCCAGGGCCTATGTCACACAATCAGCAAGAGGTAGATCTAGCCGCCATCGGTGTCGATGTCGGCATCCTTGGGCTTGTACAGCTTCTCCTCATCCTGCTCGGGCTCAAAGTCCGGGCTGAAGGTGTTCCCTTCCGGCGTTGAAGGGTCATCGCTTTCAGGCAGGCCTGAAGTGCGATCGTCAGGTTCGCGGGTGGTCATCATTGCCTCCGCTTACTTATCGGTGCCAGTGCCTTCAGAGCCAGTGCCGCCCATTCCCGTCTTGCCATTGGTGGGCTTGGTATCACTGCCCTGAGGCGTCGTTACATCAGCATTGCTGCCTGGCTTGGGCGAGGTCGCGGTGGAGCCATCGGTGTTGCGGTTCGGCAGGGCGCCGGTGCCGGTTCCGGTTGCGCCACCTTTATTGGCAGGCAAGGTCCCCGGGGTGGTGGGGTCGGTGGTGCCAGTGCTGGAATCGGCCAGGGCGAAAGTACTGCCAGCGCCCAGAGCGGCGGCCAGGAAAAGAGTAGTAAGGCGTTTGCTGATCATGTTCGTCTCCAGTATGAAAGACACATGACTTAAGGCGATCAACGGAGCGCAAGGTGCCAGCGAAGCGACGAATGGTCGGTGGCTGGGCGCGCGGAGGAGGGCAAAAATCAGTTCGCAAGCTACGCCCTCTTGCCTGTGAGAGCCGCAGGCGTAGCTCGCGAATGGGGGTCAGACCACCATCGACAGCAGCATGATCAGGATGATGCCCACCACCGAGAGGATGGTTTCCATCATGCTCCAGGTCTTGAAGGTTTCTTCCACGGTCATGTTGAAATACTGCTTCACCAGCCAGAAGCCGGCATCGTTCACGTGCGACAGGATCACCGAACCGGCGCCGGTGGCCAGTACCAGCAATTCGCGGTTCACGTCCGGGATCAGCGTTACTACCGGGGCGACGATGCCCGCGCCAGTGATGGTTGCAACGGTCGCCGAACCGGTAGCCACGCGGATCACCGCCGCCACCAACCAGGCCAGCAGCAGCGGGTTGATCTGCGCGTGCACCGCCATCTGGCCGATTACGTTACCTACGCCGGTATCCACCAGCATCTGCTTGAAGCCGCCGCCGGCGCCCACGATGAGGATGATCGCCGCAGTGGGCGCCAGGCTCTGGTCGAGCAGCTTCATCACTTGCTGGCGAGAGAAGCCACGGGCGAAACCGAAGGTGTAGAAAGCCAGCAGTAGCGCGGCGAGGAGGGCGGTGATCGGGTGCCCGATCAGGTCCATCCAAACCCGTACCACATGGTCTGCGGGCAGTACCACGTCGGCAAAGGTCTTGAGCAGCATCAAAAATACAGGCAGCAGCACAGTAACCAGGGTCACGGTGAAGCTGGGCAGGTCCCGCGCAGTGGATTCCTTGGCGATCTGGTCCATCAACTCCTGCGAGGGGTTGCCCGGCACGTAGCGCGAAATGAAGGAGCCAAACAGCGGGCCGGCGATCATGGCGGTGGGCAAACCGACCAGCAGCCCGTAGAAAATGGTCTTGCCGATATCAGCGCCAAACACGCCAATGGCCAGCAGCGGGCCCGGGTGCGGCGGCACCAGGCCATGCACCACCGACAGGCCCGCCAGCAGCGGAATACCCACCTTCACCAGCGACACCCCCGAGCGGCGGGCGACGATGAACACCAGCGGGATCAGCAGCACGAAGCCGATCTCGAAGAACAGCGGAATCCCGACCAGAAACGCCGAGAACATCATGGCCCAGTGCACGTAGCGCACGCCGAACCAACGGATCAGGGTTTGCGCGATCTGGTCAGCACCGCCCGAATCCGCCATCAGCTTACCCAGCATGGTGCCGAGCGCGAGCACGATACCAACGAAGCCAAGCACGCCACCAAAGCCGTCCTGGAACGACTTCATCACCTTCGCAACCGGCATGCCGGAGGTAAGGCCAAGGAAGCCGGCGGCCAGGGTAAGCGCCACGAAGGGGTGAACCTTCAGTTTGGTGATCAGTAAGATCAGGCCGACGATGGTAACCAGCGCGTCGATCATCAAAAAGGTATCAAGGGGCAAACCAAACATGGTTCAGGGCCTCGTATTGTGATTATTAAGGGCACAGAAGGGGGCGCCAGCGGTATCGCAGCCGGCCTGGCTGTGATCGTCGGCACCGTTTTCCCGCAGCCAGCCATCGACGTGCTCTGCAAGCTCGGCAATCGGCTCTGCAGCGTTGACGGTCAGGGTGAAGGCTTCGCCGATGGGCGATTCAAGTGTGGCGAACTGGCTGTCCACCAGGCTGGGCGGCATGAAATGGCCCGGCCGGTGAGACACCCGGTAAGCCGCTTCCTCGCGGGTCAGTTCAAGGAACACGAAGCCCAGTTCCGGAACCGCCGCGCGCAGCGTCTCGCGATAACGGCGTTTGAGCGCTGAACAGGTCAGCACCGGGCGTTCGCCCTTGGCGACCCAGGCCGCCAGCTCTTCGCCGAGCCGTTCGAGCCAACCGGCGCGGTCGGCGTCATCCAGGGGAATGCCAGCGCTCATTTTTTCTATGTTGGCGGCGGGATGAAACGCGTCGCCTTCGATCAGCCGGCCGCCGCTGCGCTCGACGATAGCCGCGCCCACGCTACTCTTGCCGCAGCCGGACACGCCCATCACCACCAGCGCGCTGAGGGGAGAAACCATCTTTACCTCCAGCGGGGTAGCGCTGTCTCGGAAGAGGTCGACAACCGTTCCGCTGACGCCACACCCAGTTTTGTTGTTGGTATTGTCAAAGCGGTATGACAGCTTCGACCGCGGCAGGGGCACGATTGTGCATTGCTCCCCGCCTGAGACAGCGCTACCTTAGCCAAATTCCTACAATTCGCAAGCGTAAATTCCTACACTGCGCCTCCTGACGTCGTTGCTACCCGGAACCCGCACCATGGCCCGCCCCGGCACCCGTACTACCGGTCGTCCCACGCTTACTGAAGTCGCTCGCTTGTCCGGCGTCTCTCCCATCACTGCATCAAGGGCCCTGCGCGGGGTGAGTACCGTGGCGCCAGAGCTCGCCGAGCGTGTACGGCATGCGGCGACCAGCCTGGGGTACATCGCCAACCCGGCCGCGCGCGCGCTGGCCTCGGCGCGAAGCCATTCGGTGGTGGTGCTGATCCCTTCGCTATCCAACCACCTGTTCATCGATACCCTGGAAGCCATCCATGAGGTGCTGCGGCCCCGCGGCATGGAAGTCCTTATCGGTAACTTCCATTACGACGAGAGCGAGGAAGAAAACCTCATTCGCAATTACCTGGCCTACCAGCCAGCAGGAATGCTGCTCACGGGTGTGCAGCGCAGCGAGGCGAGCCAGCGGATGCTCGCGGCCGCCAACGTGCCTTGCGTGCACATGATGGAGCTCAGCGGCGATGACAACCTGGCCTGCGTGGGTTTCTCCCAGGAGCAGGCGGGCGCCGTGGCGGCGCGGCACCTGCTTGGCCGCGGGCGAACCCGGTTGGCGTATGTAGCAGCGCAGCTGGACCCGCGGGTAATGCGCAGGGCCGACGGCTTCCGTAGCGCATTGGCTGCTGCTGGGCTGCACGATCCAGCATTGGAGCTGATGTCGCCGCTGCCCTCGTCGATCGAGCTGGGGGGCGCGCTGTTCCGCCAGTTGCTTGAGCAACATCCGGAGGTGGACGGAGCGTTCTTCTGTAACGACGACCTGGCTCAGGGCGCCATTTATGAGGCCCAGCGCCTGGGCGTGAAAATTCCCGATCAGGTGGCAATGGTGGGCTTCAACGACCTGCCGACCTCCGCGCACATGGTGCCGCGGCTGACTTCCATCCGTACGCCTCGCGCCGAAATTGGCCGCCAGGCTGCCTTGCTGCTGCTGGCAAGGCTGGACGGCCAGCCGCTGCAAACGGGCCCCCAGGACCTCGGTTTTGAGTTGATTGTCAGGGAAAGCTGATGACCGGTCACCGGAACGCCGGTGATTTCAGTGAACTCCGCTCCAGATCATTGCGTCCTCAATAGTGTAGGGCGATGTGAGCTCGCTACAGGCAGCGCGCATCAACAGTCCACTTCCTTTGAGGAGCGACATGATGACCATACCAAACCAGTCACCGACGCCGAAGGGCGCGGACCGTGCACAAGATCACCTGCATAACCTGAGCGAGGAAGCCAGTTCTGCAGTGGGCGACCTGAAAGAGCAGGGTACCCAGAAGTACGAACAGTACCGTGACCTGGCCGCCGATCAGATCGAAGGGCTGGTGGAAGGCGCACAGTCTGCCGCCTCCGCGATGGAGGGGCATGACACGTTGGGGCTGTCGCAGGGCCTGGCGGATGTCGCTACCAGCCTGGGCGAATTTGCCGAGCGCATGCGCAACAAGAGTGCCGAGGAGCTGTTGCAGGAAGGCGCTCGTGTAGCCCGGGAGAACCCGGTGCTGTTCCTGGCGGGTACTGTAGCCGTTGGTTTTGCGCTGTCACGTTTCCTGCGCGCCTCGGCGCCAGCCCCTACCGCTTCGGATAGCGACGATGGGCTGGGTGCAATGGCACCGACCCCGGCCGAAGCCTATGGCGCCTCGGACCCGTACGAAACATCGCAACCGGTGCAGAGCGCCGTTCCGCCTGCCCGCAGCACGGCCATCGACCCGCTGCCTGCAGCAGACCCGCTCGGCGAGGCCGCCACGTACCCCACCCTGGACAAGCCCGTGGACCCGCTCAATAAAGGAGGCCTGGTATGAACGTAGACACTCGCACGACGAACCAAACGGCCCAGCCTACGCAAATGCGCCGTGACGGTACCGTACACACCCCGGAAGGGGACGCCAGCGTAATCGGCTTGCTGCGCCAGCTGACCCATGAAGTGCCAGCGCTGTTCACCAAGGAACTGGCACTGGCCAAGGCCGAGATGGAAAACAGCCTCGGTACCTTGAAGGCTGGCATTGCCGCCGTGGCTGGCGGGGCGATTGTACTGCTCGCCGGCTTTATCGTACTGCTGATGGCGGCGGTATACGGGCTTAGCACTGTGCTTGAGCCCTGGGCTGCAGCGCTGATCGTGGGCGGTATCGTGGTAGTGATCGGCTTTGTGATGATCCAGGCGGGTAAGAAGCAGTTCGAGCCTTCTCACTTCAAGCCCGACCGCACGCTTAATGCCTTGGACAAGGACCAGCAAACCCTGCGGAGTAAAATGCCATGACTTCTTCGATTACCGCGCAGTCGCACAAAAGCCCGGAAACGCTTGAGCATGAAATTGACCAGCAGCGGGCCAATATCAGCAGCATCGTCGACGCCCTTGAGAGCAAGCTGACCCCCGGCCAGTTGTTTGACCAGGCTTTGGCGTACACCAAGGGCAACGGCGGGGAGTTCTTCCAGAACCTCGGTACCACCGTGAAAAACAACCCAATCCCCACGGTGCTGGCAAGCCTGAGCCTGGCGTGGTTGGCAATGAACCAGAACCGCCCGATTGCCCCAGCGCGGGTGCACACCGGCCCAAGCCTGATGGACCGCGCCAGCGCCGCCGCAAGCAAGGTAGGCCAGGCAGTGGACAGCGCCAAGGAACAGCTCCGCGGGGCAGCCGACACGGTGACTTCGCGTGCCTCGTCCGTGGCCGACAGCGTGACCGCGCGAACCTCGGCTGTGAAAGACAAGGCAGGCAACTGGCGTGACGGTGCGAGTGAGCGCTTGGCTGACGGCAGCGAACGGCTCGGCCGCAATGCCCATGACCTTACCGCTCAAGCGCGGGAGACCGGCGCTCAGGCGAAAGGGCAGTTCGAACATATGCTTCGGGAACAGCCGCTGGTATTGGCCGCTATCGGCCTGGCCCTTGGGGCTGCGGTGGGTGCGGCACTGCCTTCGACGCGCCATGAGGACCGCCTGCTGGGTAAAACCAGCGACCGCTTGACCGACCAGGCCAAAGCCAAGGCTCGTGAGGTGAAGGAAACCGTTACCGCCCAGGCCAGCACCGTAGTTGACGAAGCCCGAGGGCATGACTCGGCTAGCAGCACTGTTAACCCGCCGTACAAAGGTGAGGACACCGACCTGTCGCGTGGCTTGGGTACTCATCACTGAAAGCGTTTCATTCTGGTTTCTAACGCCCGGTTGCCGATTGGCACCGGGTTTTTTTTGCCTTCAGGTTATTATCGTCAAAATCCCGACGCTAATGGGCGGCGTTCGGCGCGTCGACCTTGCTTTCCGCCAATTTATATACCAGTCTCCCTGCGTGCGTTCCCGAGGCTGGGGCAAGGATGCACATAAAAATGACAGCAAATGGCCGGTAGTGGCGGAATGAAATCGAACTGCTACGGTCTGAGACTCGGTTTTCACACTTGGTAACGCCTTAATGCGCCTGACACTTGATCCTCGCAATGACATCGACGCGGCTCTTCTGAAGTATCGGCGGGTTTTCTGGTCACTGGCGATCTTCAGCGGCGTCATCAACCTGTTGGTACTCGTCCCGTCCCTTTACATGATGCAGGTGTACGACCGGGTACTCACCAGCCGTAACGAAACCACGTTGCTGATGCTCACGCTGATTGCGATCGGCCTGTTTCTGCTCAGTGGGGTGATCGAATGGCTGCGTGGGCAGGTGATGATCCGCATGAGCGCCGGGATTGATGCCAACCTTGCGCAGCGCCTGTTCGACGCCGCGTTTACCCGTAGCCTGCGCAAAACCGACAGCAACCCGGCGCAGGTGTTTGGCGACCTCACCCAGGTGCGGCAGTTCATCACTGGCCAAGGCCTGCTGGCCATGCTCGATGCCCCGTGGCTGCCAGTGTTCATGGTGATTGCCTTCCTGTTCCACCCTTGGTTCGGTGTGCTCTCCCTGGTCGTGGCCCTTACCTTGGTGGTGCTTGCCTTGTGGGGTGAACTGTCCACGCGGCCCAGCCTGGCACAGGCCAATGCCCTGTCGATGAAGGCCAACCTCTATGTGAACAGCAGCTTGCACAACGCCGAGGTGATCCAGGCCATGGGCATGTTGCCCGCCTTGCGCAAGCGTTGGGGCTGGCTGCAACAAGGGATGATTGCCTCCCAGGCCGTGGCCAGCGATCGCGGTGCGCGGATCAGCGCCATGACCCGTTTCGTGCGGATCGCGGCGCAATCCCTCTCGCTCGGGTTAGGGGCGTTGCTGGTGCTGGAAGGGCAGATCTCTGGCGGCATGATGATCGCCATGTCCCTGTTGTTGGGCCGGGCGCTGGCACCGGTAGAAGTAGCCATTGGCTCGTGGAAACAGTTCGTCGGCGCGCGCCAGAGCTATCGCAGGCTCAGTGACCTGCTGGCCGAGGAGCCCGTTGCCGTGCCGCCCATGGCGCTGCCTGCACCTACCGGCGCGCTGAAGGTCGAGCAACTGCAAGTGGCCGCGCCGAACTCGCAAGAGCCGATCATTCGCGGGCTCGATTTCGAACTGGCCAAAGGCGAGATCCTGGCCGTTATCGGCCCGAGCGCATCGGGTAAATCGAGCCTGGCGCGGGCCCTCGTGGGCATCTGGCCACCGCTTGCAGGAGCCGTGCGCCTCGATGGTGCGCCGTTGGATCAATGGGCGCCCGAGGACCTGGGCCCTTATCTGGGCTATCTGCCGCAGGACATTGAACTGTTCGATGGCAGCGTGGCCGAGAACATCGCCCGCTTTGGTGAACTGGACTCCGAGCCGATCATCCAGGCCGCACGCCATGCCGGGATTCACGACATGATCCTGCGCTTCCCGCAGGGCTACGACACGGTGCTGGGCCCAGGTGGGCAGGGGCTGTCAGGCGGGCAGAAGCAACGCATCGGGCTGGCGCGGGCCGTGTTCAAGCAACCGGCATTGATCGTGCTGGATGAGCCCAATTCCAACCTCGATGAAGCCGGCGAGAAGGCGTTGGTGCATGCGCTGCGCGCGCTGAAAAACGCTGGCAGCACCATCATCATGATCACCCACCGGCCCAGCGTGCTGGGCGTGGTCGACAAAATCCTGGTGCTTAACGAAGGGCGGCAGCAGCTGTTTGGCACCCGTGACCAGGTGCTCAAGGCGGTGCTCCCGCCGGCCAGCGCACCTTCACCGGTAAGAGAGGCACGTTCCGATGCGTGATGTCACTGCGCGGCGCCCCTTGGCGCCGGTTACTCCGATCAGCTCCGAAACCGCCAATGCCGATGCCGCCAGTACAGCGCGCAAGGGGCTGTGGTTTCTGCTGATCGCTTTGGGCGGGTTCTTCCTGTGGGCGTTTCTTGCCCCGCTGGACCAAGGCATGGTGGGGCAGGGCAAGGTGGTAGTCGCCGGGGAGCGCAAGACGGTACAGCCGCTGGTGGGCGGCGTGGTCGAGAAAATCCTCGTCAACGAAGGCGACCTTGTAAGCCCGGGGCAGCTGCTTGTGCAGCTCAATACCGTCCAGGCGCGATCCCAGCTTGAGGTCACACTTGGCAAGCTGCTCAATGCGCGGGCCACGGAAGCGCGCCTCACGGCTGAACGGCTACGCCAGGACACGATCGAGTGGCCCCAGGACTTGCTGGAACATGCAGCCGACCCCCGGGCGAAGGCCGCCATGGCTCTGCAGCAAAACCTGTTCCTCACGCGCAAGGCGGAGTTGGCCAGCCGCCAGGGGATCGTGGACCACGAGGTGACGTCCCTCAGCCAGCAGCTGCGGGCATATCGCCAGGTGAAGACCAACTACGACGCCCAGATGAGTTTCCAGCAGGAAGAGCTCAACGGGCTGCGCGACCTCGCGCAGGAGGGCTACGTGCCGCGGGCCAAGCTGTTCGAGGCCGAGCGCAATACCGCCCAGCTGTCGGGCCAGATCGCCTCGGCCATTGGCGACATCGGCAAGACCGAACAGTCCATCAACGAGAGCAAGCTCAAGGCCATGCAGCAGGAGCAGGAATTCCGCCGCGACGCGGAAAGTCAGCTCAGTGATGTGTCGGCGGAGGCCTCTGGCTACGCCGATCAGATCCGCGCCTTGCAGTTTGAAGTGGACAACGGTTCGCTGCGCGCGCCGGTGGCCGGTGAAGTGATGAACCTAACCGTGCATACCATCGGCGGTGTAGCCACGGCCGGCCAAGCATTGATGGAAGTGGTGCCGGTAGGCACACCGCTGGCGATCACCGCCCGGTTCCCGCCGATGCTGGCCAACAAACTGCGGCCCGGGTTGCCGGTGCAGGTTCACTTCACGGCCTTGCAGCGCGTGGACACACCTACCGTGACGGGCACGGTCATGACCGTTTCCGCCGACCAATTGATCGACGAGCAGACCCATCAGCCGTACTTCTCGGCGAAAGTCGAAATACCGGCCGACACGTTGCCCAAGCTACAAGCCAAAGGCTTGCCGGTGAAGCCGGGGATGATGGCGGACGTGACGGTAATCACGGGCGAGCGCACCTTGGTCAATTACCTGATGAAACCCTTGCGTGAGCGTTTGCTCGCAGCCTTCAAGGAAGAATGAATGAGGAACCGCTGGCTTGCGTTAACCCTTTTGTGCCTGGCCATGCAGGCCCATGCTCAAAGCCCTGAAACCGACCATTTGACCCTGATGCAGCTGTATGACGCCTCGCGGCTCAACGACCCCGTGATGCGCTCGGCGGACTTCTCCCACCGCGCGGCGCAAAACGAGGAAGCCATCGGCCTCGGCGGCCTGCTACCGCAATTGTCGCTCAGCTCACGCTACGGCAAGGGTGGCCGTACCGACGGTGGCACCGATGAAAGCTACGTGGACAGCGACGACTACCAGTCAAACAGCATGTCGCTGATCGCCCAGCAGCCGATCTACGACAAGGGCCGTTGGGCGGCCTATCAGCAAGGCAAGGCCCGCGGTGAACTGGGTGAGGTGCAATACGATGTGGCCACTCAGGCGCTGTTCGATCGCGTGGCCAAAGCCTACTTCGCCGTGGCGAGGGTGGAAAACGAGCTGAAGTTGATCGCGCAACAAAAGGCGGCCATCGCCGGGCTGGTGAAGCAAAGCCAGCGGCTGCTCGACAAGGGCCAGGGCGCAATCACCGACGTGGACGAAGCGCAGGCGCGCTATGACCTGGTGGAAGCTCAGGAAGCCGAGAACCAGGCGCAGCGGATAGCCGCCCTGCGTACGCTATCTGGCCGCGGCAGCCTGCCCCTGCTGGAAATCACGCCTATGCGCGAGTTGCCCCCGGACACCAACCCATTGAGCGATACCCAGGACCTTGGGTACTGGACAACCCTGGCCCGAGAGGCGAGCCCGGAACTCGCGGCCCGGATGGCGCAAGTGAAAGTGGCCGAAACCCAAGCCGACTCGGAAAAGGCCGGGCACTACCCGACGCTGTCGCTGACCACACAGTTGACCCGCCGGGACAATACGCAATATCAGGACCTCTCGCCTCGCCAGGACAGTTACTACGTAGGCCTCGCGCTGGACATCCCGCTGTATCGCGGCGGTGCCACCAGCGCTTCGGTGCGCCGGGCAACCGAAGCATTGGCCGGGGCCCAGGCAGACGCTGATGCGCAACGTCAGCAACTGAGCGAAGACGTGGAAACCGCGTACGCCGGTGTAGTTGCCGGGTTCGCCAAATGCCGCGCCACGCAGCGGGCAGTGGAGTCCAACCAGCGGGCGCTGGTGTCTACCGAAAAGGGTTTCCAGGGCGGTGTGCGTTCTACCGTGGATATCCTCGACGCCCAGCAACGCTTATTCGAGGCCCGCCGGGACCTGTTGAACGCCAAGCTGGACATGCTGCAGAGCTACGTCACGCTGCATGTTCATACCGGCCAGATGGACCGCGCCGTGCTGAGCCACGTGGAGGCGATGTTCTGATTGTCAGGACACCGCTTCCAGAAACACCGGCCAGTCGACGTTTCGGCCGCACAGCACCACCGCCAGCCGTTTGCCCTTCAGGCTACGCGCGACCTTGAGGGCGCCCGCCAGCGACACGCCGGCGGCGCCTTCGATGATCCAGTGTTCATCCACGGCCACGGCGCGCATGGCCCAGCGGATTTCTTCTTCTGTCACCAGCACGCTGCGGTCCAGTAGCCGGCGGCAGAGGTCGAAGGTTACGGCGCCTGGGTAGATGCCGCCGATATTGCTGCTGCAGATGCTGAACTCTTCAGGCACCGATACGATTTTTCCGGCTTCCAGGGACCGGTACATGGGGGCCGATTGCTCAGGCCAGCAACCGATAATCTCCGCGCCAGGGTTAAGCCGTGACAGGGCCGTGCCCAGCCCGGAAACCAGGCCACCTCCACCGACCGAGGCGAACACGGCGTCGAGTTCCGGTAGCTGCTCGTTCAGCTCTACCCCCACGGTGCCTTGGCCCGCAATCACCGCAAGGTCATTGTAGGGTGATACGTAAGTCTTGCCCTGCTGGCTTGCCTGCTGCTCCGCCTCCAGCTCGGCGTCCAGCGACGTCCCGGGCACTGTTATCACGGTAGCACCCAGCGCCCGCATGGCTTCCACCTTGTAAGGTGAGGTTTTGTTCGGTGTGTAGATCGTAACCTCCACGCCTGCAACCCGGCCTGCCAATGCCACGCCCCCACCATGATTGCCCGACGTGGCGGCGATCACCCCCTGGGCACGCTCCGCTGGCGAAAGTAGCCTGAGCTTGTTAAACGCGCCGCGGTACTTGAATGAACCGGTATGCTGCTGATGCTCGCATTTGAGATACACCTCGCAACCGGTGGCGGCCGATAAGCGCTGGCTGAATGTCAGTGGGGTCACGGCCACCGCCGGGCGCATGGCGGAATGTGCGGCGATGATGTCCCGGTACAATTTGTCGAGCAGTGCGTCCGTGCTTTCAGTCGTCTCGGTCATTCTCGCTCCAGGGGAATAAACGCTCAGGTGAATAGTCAGCCTGCGCCGCGCCAGCGGTGAGGAAGGGCCTCGGCAAGGAAGAGTGTAGTGGCCCTTCTCGGGTTCAGCCGCAAGCAGAGTGAACCCTGCGAGTGCGGGGCGCCTCGAATGAGCGTGAACCCTGAAGGAGAGCAGTAATGAACGATCCACGGCAGCAGCAACATCCTGGCCAGACGCCCGCCGATTACGATGAATACGGCGATGAACCGCAGCGGGACGAACCGGGCCATGAGGATACCGGGGACTCATCGCCCCTCAAGCCAGACGAGGCGCTGACAGACCCGGCTTGAGCCGACGGGCTTGAGCCAGCTAGAAGGCGAACGATTCGCGGCGATCGGGCACTGGCAGCCGGATTTCGGCATTGCGTAGTGGGTTGCGGGGCGTTGCCTCGGCCTGGGCTGGTGCCTCTACCTCTGCCTCTGCGGGCGGGACCTGGGCGGGCGTGCGCCGGCTGGCCTTGCGGACCGAACGCTTGGGTGGTGCCAGGGGCTTGACCGCAGCCAGGGCGCTTGCGCTGTCACTCATGGGCGTTGTGCGCCACGAAGTGCTCAGGCTCCTGGCCTGCGCAACCAGGTCGGCCACGCCGCCCGAGCGGATAATCCCTCCTGCACCATTGGCCAGTACATCTACCCCACAGGCGCTATGGCTAGCGATTGTGCGATTCTCGTCTACGGCGATGGTTTGCACGAAATTGGGATCGGCCACGGTGACAGTAAAGCGCTGCTGCGCCAGTGGCGCGCTCAGGATGGTCAACGTAGCGGTGCGGCAGGCGGAATAGAAATACAGGCTGCCAGTACGCTGCAGGTCCAGATGACGGGTTTCGATGGCATCGGCTGGCACTGGGTCGAAGACGATATCAAACGCCAGCTGGCGGCCCGCACCTTCGACGATGCCGGACATTGGAACCCGCTCTGGGCGGGCGCTGGGCAACAACGCCTGGGTGTCGATGGTGAATGCAAGGCCGGTAAACGCCGGGCCGGAAGCGGGCAGGGCGAGAGGCACTGTTGCGTTGTCGCTTGAGCTGGCGCGCGCGGTAGGGTGCAAGGCCAACGAGCTTACCAGGTTGCTATTCCCGATCTTGGTGAGCTGCAGCGCAGTGCCTGCGGTGCCAGGCACCTCTCGGATACCGAAATCAGTGCCATCGCCCACGGCTTCCGAGGGCACGGAAGTCACTTGCGCTCGCTCGCCTGCGCTGGCTTGCACGAGAAGCAAGCTACGTGCGAGGGTAAATTTGGTCAGCCCGGCGTAGTCGCCCTGTGGAGCGCTACCGCCGTCCGAGAACGCAGTGTATTGCAGGGGCGGGCCTTGCACGCATCCGCTCAGCAATGGATAGCCCATGACGAGCGCCAGCACCGATCTGGTTCTCATGATTGTTCACCTCTAATGCAATCCAATTGCGCCGCGACGCCTCCATGGCGCCGTTCGACTGAAGGAAACATATCCTTGCCGGTCGTCGCTGTCCAGTGACAAAAGCCGGAACTGGAAACGTTTTCTACTGTCACGTTCCAAAGTGACCGGTTAGTCCATTTTGCCATCACTGAGTGCTCGAGGGCCCTGTCGGACAACTGCAGTAAGCCATCGCCCCAAAAAGCGGGATGGAAAGCAAGTAGTAGCAAAAAAATCCGCCAGCGGGTGCTGGTGCTGGCATAGCTTGTACGATAACGTAGCACTATCTGCCGCCGACCTGATGTGGCAGCCCGCATAATGATAAGAAGTGGGAGTGCTCAGCATGCATGCCAGCAAGAAAACGCATGTGCGTTATCTGATTCTGTTCCTGTTGTTCGTAGTGACCACGATCAACTACGCCGACCGGGCGACCATCTCGATCGCCGGTTCGAATATCCAGAAAGACCTTGGTATCGACCCGCTCACGCTCGGCTTTATCTTCTCCGCTTTCGGTTGGGCCTATGTGGCCGGGCAAATCCCGGGGGGCTGGCTGCTCGACCGCTTCGGCTCCAAGAAGGTGTATGCCGCCAGCATCTTTACCTGGTCGGTGTTCACTATCCTGCAGGGCTTCGTAGGCTTCATGCCCGTCGCTACCGCGGTCATGGCTTTGTTTACGTTGCGCTTTCTGGTGGGGTTCGCCGAGGCACCGTCGTTCCCGGGTAATGCGCGGATCGTCGCCGCCTGGTTCCCCACTGCGGAACGCGGCACGGCGTCGGCCATCTTCAACTCGGCGCAATACTTCGCCACCGTATTGTTCGCGCCGCTGATGGGCTGGATCGTCCATGCCTGGGGCTGGGAACATGTGTTTATCGTGATGGGCGGCCTGGGCGTGGTATTCGCCGGCATCTGGATGAAATTCCTCCACAACCCCGGCCAGCACCCGATGATCGGTGAAGAGGAGTATCGCCACATCGCGGACAACGGCGGGTTGGTCGACATGGACCAGCCCGGCCAGAAGCGCGCCGGGCCGCAGTGGGGCTATGTGCGCCAACTGTTGTCCAGCCGCATGATGCTCGGCATCTATCTGGGCCAGTACTGCATCAACGGCATTACCTATTTCTTCCTTACCTGGTTCCCGGTGTACCTGGTGCAGGAGCGGGGGATGACTATCCTGAAGGCAGGGTTCGTGGCTTCGCTGCCGGCCATCTGCGGCTTTATCGGCGGAGTGCTGGGCGGAGTAATCTCGGACTGGCTGCTGCGCCGAGGCCACTCGCTGACCTTCGCCCGCAAGTTGCCAATCGTATGCGGCTTGCTGCTCTCGACCACTATGGTGCTGTGCAACTACGTAGAGCTCGATGCGCTGGTGGTCGGCTTCATGGCGCTGGCCTTCTTCGGCAAGGGCGTGGGTGCGCTGGGTTGGGCGGTGATGTCCGACACCTCGCCCCGGCAGATCGCCGGTATCAGCGGCGGCCTGTTCAATATGTTCGGTAATGTGGCCTCGATCACTACCCCCATCGTGATCGGCTACCTGATCTCCACCACCGGCTCGTTCAAGTGGGCACTGGTGTATGTCGGCGCCAACGCGTTGGTGGCCGTGTTCAGTTACCTGATGATCGTAGGGCCTATCCGCCGCGTGCAGTTGCGCGATGCTGAAGGCCGCCCATTGCTCGAATCACAACCCGTACAAGCCTGATGACATTACAAGGGGCCAACCCCATGCAGTTGATCGAACATTCCGATTCCCCACGCTACGTGCGCTTGCACGAAGCCGACAACGTGGTAGTCGTGGTCAATGACCAGGGCGTTGCCGAGGGCAGTGTATTCCCGGACGGCCTGGTGACCGTCGAAGGCGTGCCGCAAAGCCATAAAGTGGCGCTGGTCGATATTCCCGAGGGCGGCGAAGTACGCCGCTACGGGCAGATCATCGGCTACGCGCTGGAGCCGCTGCGCCGTGGCAGCTGGGTGAAGGAAACCCAGCTGGCCATGCCATCGGCGCCGCCACTGGACAGCCTGCCCATGTCCGATGCCGTGCCGGCGCCATTGCCGCCCCTGGATGGTTATACCTTCGAAGGCTATCGCAACGCGGACGGTACTGTCGGCACGCGAAACATCCTTGGCATCACCACCACCGTGCAGTGCGTGACCGGTGTGCTCGATCACGCTGTGAAGCGCATCCGTGAAGAGTTGCTGCCGCGCTACCCCAACGTAGACGACGTGGTGGCGCTCACCCACAGCTATGGCTGCGGCGTGGCGATCAACGCCCGCGACGCCTACATTCCGATCCGTACGGTGCGAAACCTGGCGCGTAACCCGAACCTGGGAGGCGAAGCGCTGGTGATCAGCCTGGGCTGCGAGAAATTGCAGGCCGGGCAGGTGATGCATGAGAACGACCCGTCGGTAGACCTGAGCGAGCCCTGGCTGTATCGCTTGCAGGACGCCAGCCATGGCTTTGGCGAAATGATCGAGCAGATCATGGCGCTGGCCGAAACCCGCTTGCAGAAGCTCGACCTGCGCCGCCGCGAAACCGTACCGGCCTCTGAGTTGATCCTGGGCATGCAATGTGGTGGCAGCGATGCGTTTTCGGGCATCACCGCCAACCCTGCGCTGGGTTACGCCTCTGACCTGCTGATACGTGCGGGCGCCACCGTGATGTTCTCGGAAGTGACCGAGGTGCGGGACGCGATCTACATGCTGACCTCGCGCGCCGAGACCCAGGACGTGGCTCAGGCCTTGGTCCGCGAAATGGATTGGTACGATAACTACCTCGACCGCGGCGCGGCGGACCGCAGCGCTAACACTACGCCCGGCAACAAGAAGGGCGGGCTGTCGAACATCGTCGAAAAATCCCTGGGCTCAATCGTCAAATCCGGCAGCTCTGCCATCAATGGCGTGGTAGGGCCAGGCGAGCGCGTAACCGGCAAAGGTTTGATCTACTGTGCCACGCCGGCCAGCGACTTCGTGTGCGGCACCTTGCAACTGGCTGCGGGCATGAACCTGCATGTCTTCACCACTGGCCGCGGCACCCCCTACGGGCTGGCGATGGCACCGGTGGTGAAAGTGTCCACCCGCACCGAGCTGGCCCAGCGCTGGCCGGACCTGATCGACGTGGACGCCGGCCGTGTCGCAACTGGGCGCGCCACCATCGAGGAGCTTGGCTGGGAGCTGTTCCACTACTACCTGGATGTGGCCAGCGGGCGCAAGCAAACCTGGGCCGAGCGGCACAAGCTGCATAACGACATCGTGTTGTTCAACCCCGCGCCTATCACCTGATACGGCGCGATCACGGTCGCTCGCGGGAACCTTCCCCGTGAGTGGCCGTCGCCTTGCTTTTGCCTTGGCGCATCGGCAAGGTACGGGTTTCGCCGTCGGGATCCACGTACCGCCATGACCGCCAGTTCTACCTTTGCCACCGCCTCGGTGGGCCGTCCGCAGCGTATCTCAACGCGTGTCGCATTCTTCATCGCGGGTTTCGTGATGGCCGCCTGGGCGCCCATGGTGCCGCTGGCCAAGGCCCGCGCCGGGCTGGATGACGGCACCCTCGGGCTGCTATTGCTTGGCCTGGGAGGCGGGTCGATTCTGGCCATGCCTTTCGCCGGTTACCTCACTGCACATCGCGGTTGCCGCTGGACCATCGTGCTGGCGGCGCTGCTGCTGTGCGCGCTGTTGCCACTGCTGGCCATCGCGCCCTCTGCCGCCACGCTCGCCATTGCCCTGGCGCTGTTTGGTGCCACTATGGGTACCCTCGATTGCGCCATGAACATTCAGGCCGTGCTCGTGGAGAAGGCCAGTGATGAAGCCGTGATGTCCGGCTTTCACGGGATGTACAGCGTAGGCGGGATCGCTGGCGCGGCGGGCATGACGGCCTTGCTCAGCACCGGCCTCGGGCCTTTCCCGGCCACGCTGGTTGTGGTCGCGGTGGTGCTGGTGGGGCTGTGGTATGCGGCGGGTTCGCTGCTGCCCGAGGGTACCGAGCGTGATGGTCCACTGTTCGCTGTGCCTCGGGGGATTGTGCTGTTTCTCGGCGTGCTGTGCTTTATCGTGTTCCTCACCGAAGGCGCTGTATTGGACTGGAGCGCGGTGTTTCTCGTGTCCTCGCGGCAAATGGAGCCGTCCCTCGCGGGCCTTGGGTATGCTGCCTTTGCCGCCACCATGACCATCGGCCGACTCACCGGCGATGCCTGGGTGAACCGGCTCGGGGGTATGCGCGTGGTGTTGCTGGGCGGTGCTTGCGCGGCCGCGGGCCTGGCTGTGGCCCTGCTGTTGCCCGGCTGGCCCGCAGCCCTGGTGGGCTTCGCACTGGTGGGGGCGGGCTGCTCGAACATCGTGCCGGTGTTGTTTTCCGCTGTGGGCCGCCAGCGCCGTATGCCGCAAAGTGCGGCCATTCCGGCGATGGTCTCGTTGGGCTACGCCGGCATTTTGTTGGGCCCGGCGGCCATCGGTTTCATTGCTCACTGGGCTAACCTGTCCTGGGCGCTGGCCAGCCTGATCCTGTTGTTGCTGTTCGTGAGCGCCAGCGCGCGCTACCTCAAGGCGTAATCCATCACACCCTGCGGAGGATGACCCATGCACCTGGAAGGTTCCTGTCACTGCGGCGCCGTACATTTCAGCCTCGACAGCCCGCACCCGTATCCCTATCAGCGCTGCTACTGCTCGATCTGCCGCAAGACACAGGGCGGGGGCGGCTATGCGATCAACCTCGGCGGCGATGCCCGCAGCATGAAGGTGACCGGCGAGGATTCAATCAATGTGTATCACGCCCGCATGCCCGATGGCTCGCGGAGTACGGCAGAGCGGCACTTCTGCAAACACTGCGGGTCCGGCTTGTGGTTGTTCAGCCCAGAGTGGCCTGAGCTGATCCACCCGTTTGCCAGCGCCATCGACACCGATTTGCCGGTGCCGCCAGAGCATACGCATTTGCTGCTGAACTCGAAGGCCAGTTGGGTAGAAGTGCAAGGGGGGCCCGAAGACAAGCGTTTTGAGGAATACCCGGAGGAATCCATCGCGGACTGGCACCAGCGCCTCAAACTCGAGCAGTGATCAGCCCAGGCTGCGCCATTGCCGCGGGCTTACGCCATGCCAACGGCGGAAGGCGCGGGAGAATGCGCTGGTTTCCGAGTACCCGAGAAGCCCCGCAAGCTGTGTGACCGAGGTAATGCCTTCGCGCAGGTAACGTTGCGCCAACCGCTGGCGAACCTGTTCCACCATCTGCGTAAAGCAACAGCCGTGTTCGCGCAGGCGGCGCTGCAAGGCCGTGGGGCCGAGATCCACTGCCATTGCCACCGCCTCAAGGCTGGGCTCGCCGCTTCCAAGCTGGTCAGTGATCACGGCTTCCACGCGCAGGGGCAGATCACCTTCCGTAGGATCGCCGCTGAGCTGGCGGATCGCGTCTTTCACCAACATCAAGAGGATGGGATCGCTGCCGGGCATCACTCGCCCGGCGATGTCGGCTTTGGGAATCAATAGCCCGTTGCAAGGTTGATCGAAGCGCACCTGCGCGCCGAATACCTGCCGATGCTGGTCGCCACTATCAAGCCGGCTGTGTTCGAACAGCACCTCGCGTGGGTGCCACTGATCGCCCAGCACGTGACGCACCAGGTTCATGGCCATGCCCATGGTCAACTCGGCATCGTGGCGCCTTTCGCGAATAGAGGCGTGGCGGATCTGGTAGTCGAAGCGATAGCACTCACCGGCATCCACCAGCTGAATCAGCGTGTTGTGCTGGTGAAACGGGAACGCTTCGGCGAAGTTCACCAGGGCGGCTTCCAGTGTGGGTGAGCACAGCCCGACGTAGCCCAGCAGGCCCAACGCCTGAGGCTTGAACTGTTCACCGTAGCGCAAGCCAAAGTGTTCACATCCGGTTTGCCGCGCGGCTTCTTCCAGAACCTGGCAGTAGTTGGGCAAGGCAAGGCTGAGGGTGGGGTGTGCGAGTTGCTCGGGGTTGATGCCGGCGTGGCCGAACACCCGGTCCAGGTCGCCGCCGTGGTCGGTAATGAACGCATCAAGGCCACTGGCTGCCGCCGACAGCACGCCGTGGTGGTGCCGTGGGCCGGAGGATGAGGGGGCTGGATAGGCGTGAGTACGCGTCACGGTCAGTTACCTGCGAGGGCTATATCGCTTGAGCAAGCAAAAGCCATTCCCGCCAGAGCCGCCGTTACGTACCTGTATCGGCGCCAGCCTGGTGCAGCAGCCCGTCAAGTCGCCCAATGGCGGGGCGTCAGGGTGAATTTGACCGCAGGCGCTTCGCGTTCGACCTCTGCGGTCAAGTTTTGCCGGCAGCAGGTGGCTAAGCTCGGGAAAAGCCATTTGCGGCCAACACTGGAAGGTGACTGATGAGCGCGAACACACTCAAACCCACCCTGGGCACCTTGCACCTGTGGGGCATTGCCGTGGGGCTGGTGATCTCCGGCGAATACTTCGGCTGGAGCTACGGCTGGGGTACCGCGGGAACACTGGGCTTTCTGGTGACCACCCTGTTGGTGGCGGTGATGTATACCTGCTTCATCTTCAGTTTTACTGAACTCACCACTGCGATTCCCAACGCGGGTGGGCCGTTTGCCTACAGCCTGCGGGCGTTTGGTGTTACGGGCGGTACCATTGCGGGGCTGGCCACACTGATCGAGTTCGTGTTCGCGCCTCCGGCCATTGCCATGGCCATTGGGGCCTACCTCAACGTTCAGTTTCCTGGGCTGGAACCCAAGTGGGCGGCCGTTGGCGCCTACGTGGTGTTCATGACCCTCAATATTCTGGGGGTAAGCATCGCGGCCACGTTTGAACTGGTGGTGACCGTGCTGGCCGTCGCCGAACTGCTCGTATTCATGGGCGTGGTGGCGCCGGGCTTCAGTTTCGCCAACTTTGCCCTGGGCGGCTGGGCGGGCGAAAATACCTTCAGCACTGGCGCGCTTGCGGGCATTTTCGCCGCCATTCCCTTCGCCATCTGGTTCTTCCTCGCCATCGAAGGCGCGGCCATGGCAGCCGAAGAAGCCAAGGACCCCAAGCGCACGATTCCCAAAGCCTATATCGCCGGCATCCTGACCCTGGTGGTGCTGGCGATTGGCGTGATGGTGTTTGCTGGCGGCGTAGGCGACTGGCGTGCACTGAGCAACATCAATGACCCGCTACCCCAAGCCATGAAAGCGGTGGTGGGCAACGACAGCAACTGGATGCACATGCTGGTGTGGATCGGCCTGTTCGGCCTGGTCGCCAGCTTCCACGGGATCATCCTGGGCTACTCCCGGCAATTCTTTGCACTGGCAAGGGCCGGCTTTCTGCCACCGTCGCTGGCGCGGCTGTCCCGCTTCCAGACGCCGCATCGCGCTATCCTTGCAGGCGGCGTGGTAGGGATCGCGGCGATCTTCAGCGATGGCTTGATCAACTTGCAGGGCATGAGCCTTACCGCAGCCATGATCACCATGTCGGTATTCGGGGCTATCGTGATGTACATCGTGAGCATGCTCAGCCTGTTCAAGCTGCGTCGCAGCGAGCCAGGCCTTGAACGCAGCTTCCGCGCGCCAGGCTACCCCGTGGTGCCCGGTATCGCGTTGGTGCTGGCGGTGGTGTGCCTGATCGCGATGATCTGGTTCAACTTCCAGGTGGGCCTGGTGTTCCTCGCGCTGATGGTGCTGGGGGCGATCTTCTGCAAGCTGGTGCGAAATCGCACCCCCAACCTGACCGTCGCGGTCACCGAGGGCTGACACATGGGGCAGTACAGCCAGACCATCGGCAGCCTGAGCTGGCACTTCGAAGACCTGCGCACGTTGCTGGCTAAGGCAAGCCCTGCACGCTCCGGCGATGCCCTGGCTGGCATCGCGGCGGCCAGCGATGCGGAGCGCGCTGCGGCGCAGATGGCATTGGCGGAGGTGCCACTGACGCGCTTTCTCGAAGAGGCGGTGATCCCGTACGAAACCGACGAGGTCACCCGTTTGATCATCGACGGCCACAATGCCGAGGCCTTCGCGCCGGTTCGCCACCTGACGGTAGGTGGCTTCCGGGACTGGCTGCTGAGCGAGGCGGCCAGCGGCCCGTTGCTGTCCGCGCTGGCACCTGGGCTTACGCCAGAGATGGCGGCGGCGGTGTCCAAGCTGATGCGGGTGCAGGACCTTATTCTCGTAGCGCGCAAGCTGCGCGTGGTGACGGCCTTCCGCGGCACCCTGGGGTTGCCCGGCCGTATGTCTACCCGGCTGCAGCCCAACCACCCCACGGACGACCCCGCCGGTATTGCCGCCAGCCTGCTCGACGGGCTGCTGTACGGCAACGGCGATGCGATGTTCGGGATCAACCCGGCCAGCGATAGCCTGCCAGCGATCATCGAGCTGCTGAAGATGCTCGACGGTGTCATTCAAAGATACGAGATCCCCACCCAGGCCTGTGTGCTCACTCATGTCACATCGTCGATCGCCGCCATCGAACGCGGCGCGCCGTTGGACCTGGTGTTCCAGTCCATCGCCGGCACCGAGGCCGCCAATGCCAGCTTCGGCGTTAGCCTGAATGTGCTTCAGGAGGGGTACGAAGCCGGGCTGAGCCTGAAGCGCGGCACTTTGGGGCAGAACCTCATGTATTTCGAAACCGGGCAGGGCAGCGCGCTGTCGGCCAACGCGCACCACGGCGTGGACCAGCAGACCTGCGAGGCCCGGGCCTACGCGGTGGCGCGGCGGTTCGACCCGTTTCTGGTGAACACCGTCGTAGGGTTCATCGGCCCCGAATACCTCTACAGTGGCAAGCAAATCATCCGCGCAGGCCTTGAAGACCATTTCTGCGGCAAGTTGCTGGGCGTACCCATGGGCTGTGACATCTGCTACACCAACCATGCCGAAGCCGACCAGGACGACATGGACACCTTGCTGACCCTGCTGGGCACCGCCGGCGTGAACTTCATCATGGGCATCCCCGGCTCGGACGACGTGATGCTCAACTACCAGACCACCTCGTTCCATGACGCGCTGTATGTGCGCCAGGTGCTGGGGCTGCGCCCCGCGCCGGAGTTCGAGGCCTGGCTGGCCCGCACGGGTATTCTTCAGCAGCAGGGCGGGCACGTGCGCCTGGGCGCCGATCTGCCCGTGGCGTTCGCCGGTGCGCTGGCCCACATTCGATAAGCGCTGTTGGATAAGGAAGTGGTATGAGTGACGAACCCCGTACCCCCGCCCAGGCCGATCCGTGGCAGGCCCTGCGCTCGCTGACCCCGGCCAGGATTGCCCTGGGGCGGGCCGGCACCAGCCTGCCCACGTCGGCGCAGCTCGATTTCCAGTTCGCCCACGCGCAGGCCCGGGATGCCGTGCATGTACCGCTGGACGTGGCCGCGCTGACAGCCGATCTGGCGGCAGAAGGGCTGCAGGTGCTCACGGCCCACAGTGCGGCCAGTGACCGGCTCGTCTACTTGCAGCGCCCCGACCTTGGCCGACAGCTCGATGCGTGCAGTGCGGCCAGCCTGGATACCCTGGCGGCCACGAGCGGGCAGGGTTTCGATCTGGCCGTGGTAATTGCCGATGGCCTGTCCTCGCTGGCCGTGCAGCGACATGCCGTGCCAATGGTGGGCCGCATCGTTGCGCTGGCAAAGGAGGAGGGCTGGCGCCTGGCACCGCTCGTGGTGGTCGAGCAAGGCCGTGTAGCGGTCGCCGATGAAGTGGCGCAACGGCTGGGCGCGCGAATGGTGGTCAACCTGATCGGCGAGCGCCCTGGCCTGAGCTCGCCTGACAGCCTGGGGGTGTACTTTACCTTTGCCCCGCGGGTAGGGCTTACCGATGCGGCGCGCAACTGCATCTCCAATGTACGGCCGCAAGGGCTGAGCTATGCGACCGCCGCACACAAACTGGCCTATTTGATGCGCGAAGCCTGCAAGCGCCAGCTCTCCGGCGTGAGCCTAAAGGACGAGGCCGAGGTGCCGGTAGTCGGCAACCACACGGACCCGGGCCCGGGTAATTTTTTGCTGGCGCCGACACGGCCAGACGGGCCATAGGAGCCTTGTGGGAGGCGGCGGGTTTCAGCCCCGATACCGCGCCTTGATCACTTGCCACAGCCTTGCATCGGTGAAGTCGTCGATTACCAGGTCCGCGCCGGCAGCGAGCAGGGCGGCTTCGCTTTGGCTGGTGGCCAGGCCCACCGTGAACAGGCCAGCGGCCTTGGCGGCGGTCAGGCCCGGGATCGAATCTTCAAAGGCCAGGGCTTGCTCGCTGCTGGCGCCAAGGCGCTCCAGCCCAGTGAGGTAGGGCAGCGGATCAGGTTTGGCGCGAGGCAACTCTTCGGCGACCACCACGCTGGCGAACGCCTCCTGCAAGCCGAGCGCGGCCAGCATATGGTCGGCGTTGGCCCGTGGCGCGTTGGTCACCACGACGCGTCCCACTGCGTGTTCCTGGGCCCACGCCAGTAAATCTTCCAGGCCGGCGATGGGTTCCAGGGTTTGGGACAACGCTCGGAATCGGGCTTCCTTTCGATCCGCAAACGCGCGATGGGCTTCGATGCTGCGCTCCGGGAATAACAGGGCGCACAGCTCCGGGTTCGCACGGCCGCTGCACAGCACTTCGAACTCATCTTCCGTGAAAGGGCGGGCATCTTCTTCCCAAAGCAGCTGTTGAATGGCTACCAGGTGAAGCTTGTCTGTGTCGGTCAGGGTTCCATCGAGATCGAACAGCAGGGCAGTGAGCATGAGCGCATCCAGGGCGAGAAAAGCGCGAGGGTAGCAGGCTCTGGCCGGCAGGCTCAAACTGGCCAGGCGCTTGCCGCCCTTCGTCACCGGTCGGCGGGTGGCGGTTGAAGCCAAACGCGACTGTATGTATAACCAGCGTCACGGCGACCTGGACACTGTGGCGTGACTCCCCTCGACAATCCCCTGTATTACCTTCACAACTTCGAGCAGGCACTTGCCTGGCTACGCCTGCGGTACGCAGACGTGTTCGATAGCGAAGAACAGCACTTTGTAGATACGTTTCAAGGGTTGCCCCAGGCCGCGCGGTGCCTGCTGGTGCGGCTGATCATGCGCAAGGGCGAGCGGTTTCGCCAAGGCAAGCTGGTGTATAGCGAAATCGGCGATCCGGCAGCGGCGGCACAGCCGTTGCTGGCCCTGGGTTGGCTGGTGGCAGAGGTGCCCCTGGAGCTTGCGGACCTGTTTGCGTTGTTCGGCAAACCGGAGTTGCGCCAGTGCTTTGCCACGCATCCACTGCCTTCGGCTGGGCGCAAGGATGAGTGGTTCGACGTTCTGGCCCCGCTTCACGACCGAAAGGCGCCATTGCGTGAGTGGTGGCCAGCCTGCGAGGAAGAAGTGTGGGCATTGGCCATCCGGCCACTGTGCGAGCGATTGCGCATGTTGTTCTTCGGCAACTTGCGCCAGGATTGGTCCCAGTTCGTACTGGTGGAGCTGGGTATCCAGCGCTTCGAACAGGTGGACTTCCCTTTGAGCTCCCGGGCCATCCGTCACCGGGACGATCTGCAGATCGCGCTAGGCCTGGCAGAGTGCGCCCAGGCCCTGGAGGAGGGCATGGATACCCAAGTGTTGCTGCAGGCCATGCAAGCCCTCGGCTCGGACAACCCCTGGCTGGCGAGCCGCCGGCAGAAGCTACTGTTCCGCCTGGGCCAGCGCTGCGAGCGTGCCGCCGAATGGGACCTCGCGGCGAGCCTGTACGCGCAGTGCGCCTGGCCAGGCGCCCGGCTACGCAGGATGCGCGTACTGGAGCGCACCGGGCAATTTACCGAGGCATTGGCCCTGGCGAACCTTGCCAGCCAGGCGCCGGAAAGCCCCGCCGAAGTACAAGGCCTGGAGCGGCTGCTGCCGCGAGTGCGTCGTGCGCTGGGTGAAGCGGTGAAAGTGCGTCGCAGCGCTGCCACTATCGAGCGGTTGGACCTGTGCCTTCCTCGGCACGCCAGCGTGGAGCGGGCAGTGTGTGAAGCACTGGGGGCCGCAGACGCGCCGGTGGCCTACGTGGAAAACACGCTGTTCAACGGGTTGTTTGGCCTGCTGTGCTGGCCAGCGTTGTTCGCGCCGGTGCCTGGGGCCTTCTTTCACCCATTCCAGGTTGGCCCGCTGGACCTGCACCAGCCCGACTTTGCCCAGCGCCGTGCAGCTTTGTTCGAGCGCTGCCTGGCAGAGCTGGATAGCGGAGAATACCGGGTTACAGTGCTTGAGCGTTTCAGGGCCAAGTACGGTTTGGCGAACCCGTTTGTCCACTGGGGCGCCATGGATGAAGCATTGCTGGAAATGGCCCTGGCATGTATTGCGCCCACTCATTTGCGTGCCTGCTTCGAGCGCCTGTTGCAAGACCTGAAAGCCAATCGCACGGGCATGCCAGACCTCATCCAGTTTTATCCGGCCAGTGGCAGCTACCGGATGGTTGAAGTCAAAGGCCCGGGTGACCGCTTGCAAGATAATCAGCTGCGCTGGATAGCCTTCTGCCAAACCCATGGCCTGCCTGTAAGCGTGTGCCATGTGCGCTGGCAAGCCCATGCCGAAAGCCCTGAGCCGGCATGAACCAGGCCGTTGCCGTGCGCGCCCTGTGCGAGTTCACTGCCCGCGAGGGCGACCTGGACTTACGCTTCACCCCATCCCCCAGCGCACTCGAAGGCATCGTCGGGCATCAACGGGTCGGTGAGCGGCGCGGCCCTGGGTACCGCAGCGAGGTGCCACTGGCCGGTAGCCACCTGGGCCTGCGAGTGCGCGGCCGGGCCGACGGGTTCGACCCTGTGCGCCAGTGCCTGGAAGAGATCAAGACCCACCGGGGCGATTTGACCCGCCAGCCCGCCAACCACCGGGCGCTGCACTGGGCTCAGGCCAAGGTGTACGCCGCGTTGATGTGCGCCAGCGAAGGCCTGGCTTCGCTGAAGGTGGCCCTGGTGTACTGGCATGTGGACCTGGAGCGCGAAACGCGCTTTGAAGTGGAATTGACCGCCGAAGCGCTACAGGCGTTTTTCCAGCAGCAGTGCGACGCCTACCTGGCCTGGGCCGCGAGTGAAGAAGCGCACGGCGCCGCCCGTGACGCTGCGCTGGAACACCTCACATTCCCCTATGCGGTGATGCGCCCCGGCCAGCGTCATCTGGCGGAAACCGTTTACAAGGCTGCCAGCACTGGCCGCTGTGTGCTCGCCCAGGCACCAACGGGTATCGGCAAAACCCTGGGCACCTTGTTTCCTCTGCTCAAGGCAATGCCGCGGCAGGGGCTGCAGCGGATTTTCTTCCTTACCGCCAAAACCCCGGGGCGCAAGCTGGCCCTCGATGCCCTTCGCCAGTTGTATCCGGCCCGTGGCGCCGCCCAGCCGGTTCGCGTGCTGGAACTGATCGCCCGGGAAAAAGCCTGCGAGTACCCCGGCACCGCTTGCCATGGCGATGCCTGCCCGCTGGCCAAGGGTTTTTACGACCGTTTGCCTGGCGCCCGCATCGCTGCTGCCGAGCGCGGCCTGCTCGACCGCGAAGCCCTGCGAGAGCTGGCGCTGGCCCATCAGGTATGCCCGTATTATCTGAGCCAGGAAATGGCCCGCTGGGCGGACGTGATCATCGGCGACTACAACTACTATTTCGATCTCAGCGGCTGGCTGTATGCGCTGGCTCAGGCTCAGGAATGGAAGTACGCGGTGCTGGTGGACGAGGCGCATAACCTGGTGGACCGCGCGCGAAGCATGTATAGCGCCAGCCTGGACCAGCGAGTGCTGGCCACGTTGAAGGAAACGCCCCTCGCAGGTACCAGTGGCGCCCTGCGTACCTTGAGCCAGCACTGGGCCGCGCTCGCCAAGGGGCAGGGCGAGGGGTACCACAGCTTGCCAGGTGTGCCCGGGCAGTGGTTGCTGGCGCTGCAGCGCTGCATGAGCCTGATCGGCGAACGGCTGAACCTGGAGCCCACCGCAGTGCCGCCCGCCTGGTTGGACTTCTATTTCCAGGCGCTGCAGTTCTCTCGCATCGCCGAACTGTTCAGTGACGCTTATGTGTGTGATCTGGAGGTTTACCCGGTCAAGAAGCAGCTGCGCGCCAGGCTCAACCTGCGCAATGTAGTGCCCGCGCCCTTGTTGGCCCCCCGTTTCACCAGCGCGCGTAGCTGTGTGTTGTTCTCGGCCACCCTCAACCCCGCGCACTATTTCGCCGACCTCCTGGGCCTGCCCAGCGGGTGGGCGTGGCTGGAGGTCGCGTCACCCTTTAATGCCGGCCAGCTACAGGTGCGGTTGGCGGCCGATGTCTCCACGCGGTACGCCGACCGTCAGCAGTCACTGGCCAACGTTGCGAAGATCATCGCCGAGCAATACCACGCCCGGCCAGGCAACTACCTGGCCTTCTTCAGCAGCTTTGATTACCTCAATCAAGTGGTTGAACGGCTGGGCCAGGACTATCCTTCAGTACCGCTGCGCTGTCAGCACCGGGGCATGGACGAACAGGATCGCCAGGCGTTTATCGAAGGCTTCGAGGCCAGCGGCCGTGGGGTGGGGTTTGCAGTACTCGGCGGGGCATTCGGCGAGGGTATCGACCTGCCCGGCGCACGCCTGATCGGCGCTTTCGTGGCCACGCTCGGGCTCGCGCAGGTGAACCCGGTGAATGAAAGCTTCAAGCGGCGCATGCAAGCGCGGTTCGGTAGCGGGCACGATTACGTTTACCTCTATCCGGGGCTGCACAAGGTAGTGCAGGCTGCGGGCAGGGTAATACGCAGCGAAGCCGACAAGGGCACGATCGTGCTTATCGACGACCGTTACGCGCAGGCCAGGGTGCAGCGCTTGTTACCGGGTTGGTGGCCAGCGGCCCAGCCGATCCAAGGCTAGCCGCGCGGGGGATCATTCCCGTCGCAAGGCGGTCGAATCGTCAGTAAACTGTCACTGTTTGATACCTATTCGAGGTTTTGCATGACGCACAGTCCGCTAGCGGGCAAGCCGGCACCGGCCGAATTGCTGATCGATATTCCAAGCCTGGTAACCGCCTACTTCTCCAGGAAGCCAGACGCTTCGGTCGCCACGCACCGCGTGGCCTTCGGTACCTCCGGGCACCGTGGCAGTTCCTTCGACAACAGCTTCAATGAAGATCACGTGTTGGCGATCAGCCAGGCCATTTGCTTGTACCGCAAGGCCAAGGGTATCGACGGGCCGCTGTTCATGGGCATTGATACCCATGCGCTGTCGACTCCCGCCGGGATCAGCGCGCTGGAGGTGTTCGCCGCGAACGGTGTGGACGTCATGCTCGCTACCGATGACGAATACACACCCACTCCGGCGCTGTCCCACGCCATCATCTGCTACAACCGCGGCCGCACGTCAGGCCTGGCGGACGGGGTGGTAATCACGCCGTCCCATAACCCGCCGCAAAGCGGTGGCTTCAAATACAACCCACCCAACGGCGGCCCCGCGGACAGCGACGTTACCAAGTGGATCGAGGCCAAGGCCAACGAGTTGCTGGAGGGCAAGCTTGCCGATGTCCAGCGCATGCCATACGAGCGCGCGCTACAGGCAGCCACTACCCACCGTCACGATTTTCTCAATACTTACATGGCAGACCTCGAGAACGTTATCGATTTCGAAGCAATACGTGGTGCCGGGCTGAAATTGGGTGTGGACCCATTGGGCGGCGCCGGAGTGCGCTACTGGCCTGCCATCGCCGAGCGCTACAAGCTGGACCTGGACGTGGTCAATCGCTTCACCGACCCTACGTTCCGCTTCATGAGCATGGACTGGGACGGCCAGATCCGCATGGACCCGTCCTCCCGCGACGCCATGCAGGGGCTGATCGGGCTGAAGGATCGCTACGACGTGGCCTTTGCCTGCGATCCCGACCACGATCGCCATGGCATTGTCACCCGCAGCGGTGGCCTGATGGCTCCGAACAACTACCTGGCGGTGTCCATCGACTACCTGTTCCGTAACCGGCCGCAATGGCGCGCCGACGCGGCCGTAGGCAAAACCGTGGTCAGCAGCGGGTTGATCGATCGCGTCGCTTCCCGGCTGCAGCGCACCCTGTACGAAGTGCCGGTAGGTTTCAAATACTTTGCGGCCGGGCTGTTCGAGGGCTCGCTGGGCTTTGGCGGCGAAGAAAGCGCGGGTGCATCCTTCCTGCGCCGTGATGGCAGCGTGTGGACCACCGACAAGGATGGCTTGATCCCGGGACTGCTGGCGGCAGAGATGACGGCGCGCCTGGGCAAGAACCCGCATCAGCTGTACCTGGAAATGATCGCCGACCTGGGCGAGCCCTTCGCGACGCGCGTGGATGCCAAGGCCGACCCCCGGCAGAAGGCCGCGTTGGGCAAGCTGTCGCCAGAGCAGATCACTTCGACTACCCTGGCGGGGGAGCCAGTGGAGCGCATCCTCAGCAAGGCGCCCGGCAACGACCAGGCAATCGGCGGCCTTAAGGTGATGACGGCCAACGGTTGGTTCGCCGCCAGGCCGTCGGGCACCGAAGACATCTACAAGATTTACGCTGAGAGCTTTACCAGTGAAACGCACCTGAAACAGTTGGTGAGCGAAGCACAGCAGTTGGTGGATAGCGCCATCAGCGCCTGATACCGCTGTGATGACCCGGCTCCGGTCGGGTTATTTTTTGCTTCAAGCATACCGTATAAAGATTCTAGATAAATCCTGTAAGCCACTGATAAATAAGACTCTAATCGCGTGATCTCGAAATTACATGAAGTTCTGCGGCGTTGGTTTCCCCGGTGGTTGGGCGTAGCCCAGGCACCGTCGGCGCTGCGACAAAAGCCTGCTTCGGCTCCTCGCCGCACCCGCAAGGCGCCCCTGCCGAAAGCGCCCGCGCCGAAGCAACCTGAGGGTGAAAGCCCATTGTTGTTCGCAGACCGGCCACTGAATATCACGCCAGCCATACGCAAGCGAATGAGGGCCGACGTGGCTCGCCTTATAGCGCCACAGGCTCAGCCCACGGGCGCGCAATGGAAGATGATTTTCAGCGGGGCAATCACCACCTGTGTGGTGGCGGGTGCCGGGTCAGGAAAATCCAGCTCACTGGCCCTGCGAATCGTGCTGCTGACTCAGTACCTCGGAGTGCCCCTGAGCGATATCAGCGTTGTCACGTTTACGCGTGCATCGCGGGCGGATTTTGCCGAGCGGCTGGTGCGGCTGTTCAAATTGTGGGGGCAGGCACTCAGCATGGCCGAGGCATATGCGCGGGTAACTACCTTCCATGCGATGGCATTGGCATGGGCCAGGACAATGCCGGGGTTTGCGCAGCTGCGAGCCTTCGAAAGCCTGGGTGAGGGAGAAGGCGCGGGCGATGCCTTCCAGCTGAAGGTGAACCCGGCTCAGCGTGACCAACTCAACGGGTGCTTTCAGCGCTTGGTGGAAACCGACCACGAATTCGCGTCAATCATACGAGCGCTTCGGTTAAAAGCTAGCCGAATGGCGCCGCTTCCTGAGGCTCATCCCGAAGTGCAACGGCGGCTAGTGGCATTGATTCCCGCCGCGGAACGTGACGCTGTGCTATGTGACCTTATCGAAGCTCATTGGCGTGAAGCCGGTCACTGGCCGCTGCCAGGTGTTTCGGCAACGCGCAGCGAGCACCGCATCCATGGCCAGGTATTTCTATGTCATGGCTATAACGAAGCTCAGCAGGCCTGGGTGATGCTGGGTGCCGACCCGAGCATAGGCGATGCGAGCCGCCCCGGGGCACGTTTGCCTGTACGTGCGGAATGGGCTGTAAAACGCACATTGTTTCAAGCTTTCTTCGATAAACCATTGATATGGCTGGATTCATTTTCAGAAGTTGATGTTGATTCTGAAGTACTGCAAGGGGCTGGTATCGACTACAAGCTCAGCGGCGAAAACAGTGCTCAACCCTTGCTCGATGCCTTCGTTGCAATAGCAGGCTTTATAGAAAATCTAGGGCTGGAAGTCCCCACTGCCGTCGCGTCGTTGGAAAACGGCGAGGACGGCTTGTTCTTCCAGGCGCTGAGGCGTTATTGGCCGGCGCTGGAGAAGCAGCTATTAGGGCTGACGCCACCGGTACTCAGCTACAACCGCATGTTTGCGATTTTCAGCGCCCCACAGGGCAGTGCGTTAAGCCGCCTCCCCGAGGCAAAGCTCCACGCCATACGCCATCTGCTGGTAGACGAGTTTCAGGATATCTCGCCCCAGATTGCTCGGTGGCTGCAAGCTGGGCTGGCGGAACGGCTGCGCCGAGACGCAGCTACCAGCGCCACCCTGATGTGTGTAGGGGATGATTGGCAGTCCATTTATGGGTGGCGGGGTAGCTCACCAGCGTTCTTCATGCGCTTTGCACAGGCGTTCCCGTCCCCAGGTTTTCGGCGGCTCATGCTCAAAGAAAACTTTAGAAGCAACCCGCAAGTTATTGAGGCCGCAGAGTTTCTTGTGGGAGGTATCGAAGCGATCCCTGGCAAGAATGCGGTGGCAGCCGGTGCTCGGCTCGACATCGAGGGAGCCTCAGGCGTGCATATACATGTCAGAAACGACGACACCATTGCCCGTATCGCCCAGGAAGCGCTGGATACGGGCGCGACGGTATTGCTGTTATACCGCCAAGCCAGCGATGACCCTCGAAAGGCGCCTGCGGTGCAGTCGATGCTGCAGGCCCAGTCGAAACTTGCCACTGAAGCGCGGCGACTGCGGTGCATGACAATCCACGCGTCCAAGGGGCTGGAGGCACATGTGGTGCTACTGATTGGGGATTGCGCGGCGCGGCCGGCGGCCCCGGCACGCAACCAGCTGTACACTTTGGCGGGGCTAGGTAGTGAGGGGGCCGTGGCGCCTTACGATCAGACTCAGGCTGAAGAAGCGTTGCGCCTGGCTTATGTCGGCATTACCCGAGCGGCGAAGGCCGTGCACTGGTTTCTCGAGCCCACTGCGGCCGCTCGCGCCCCTGGAGGCGCAGCTGCCCGCGCTACAAGCGCAAGGCAACTGTTCCAGCCCGCAATAACGACCGACGCGTGAGCAGCGCAATTACCCGCAAGCGCAAAGCGACTGGGGCGGGATAAACGTCTCGAGCTCGGTTTCGACCGCCTCGATCATGCGCTCCACATCGGTGGCGTTCATCACCGTGGCGCAAGGAATGCCCGCAATGGCGATCAGCGTTTCGCCTGTGCTGCGGTCGAACAGGCGGGCGACCATACTGCTCGGGGCGTCCATGTTGCCCTCGAAGCCCAGCGGATGAAAATGCCAGCGCATGACTTGGCAGGCATTGGGAAAGGTCATTTTGTTCATGGTGCGTACCTCTGCATCATGCAATGTCCATTTGCCGAAGTCGCAATTGAGTCGGGCAGTTGGCCGGTTCAAGAAACATAGCATCGCCATGCTTGATCTGCGGATTTTTTTCTGTACGAAGTGGCACTTTTTCCAATTATGTTGATCCCCGTCACGCTCGCCGCTGAACAGTGCTGACAAGGCTCCCGGACTTGTACCGTTTCAGCTTAAAGTTTCGATAGCCCACTTCAGTTTCCATTGCCCCACGCCGATAGCTTCGACAAGGCGGCGCTTCGCGACCTGCCTTCCGTCACGCGGCAGGTCGCTGCGGTCAATCGAGAAACGCCATGGCCACAAGAAGCCTCACCATTGCCCCCCGTGCCTTTATCGGCTTCGCTTTCATCGCTTGCCTGCTCATCGGGCTGGGCGCATTCGCCGTGGACCGTATGGCGGTGATCCGGGGGGCTGCGTCGGACATGGAACAGAACGAACTGCCCAGCATCGGCTATATCGGCGACTTGATGGAAAACGTGTTGCGCCTGCGCATTACCTCTTTCCGCGTATTGGTAAATCGCGAGCCCGCCGCATTGGCTGAGACAGGCACTCGCATCGCGTCGCTGATGGACAAGGTGGCTGAAGCCCGCAAGCAGTATTCACTGATGCCCAAGGGCGAGCGGGAGGCAGCGGTATTCCGAGAGTTCGAGGCTACGTTGACCGATTACCTCGATGCTCAGCAACGCATGCTCGCCTTGTCGCAGGACAACCGGCTGGAAGAGTTGCGCGCGCTGATCAATGGCCGAATCAAAGCGGGCACCGACAAGATGGGCGATCAACTGCGCGATCTGGTCACCATCAATAAACAGGATGCGGTCACTGCCAGTACTGCCGCCGGCGCGCAATATCATCAGGCTATCTGGACGGTGATCACTATTGCTGCGGTCGCCTGCTTGCTTACCGTGGTACTCGCGCTGTGGCTCACTCGCAGCATCGTCGCCCCGTTGGCGCACGCTGTACGTATTGCCGACGGCATTGCCGGGGGGAACCTGGGGCAGACAATCGACACCACGGGCGATGATGAGCCAGCACGGGTGATGGGGGCCCTGGCCCGCATGCAATCGAGCCTACGCAACACCATTGAGGAGATTGCCGGTTCGGCCACCCGCCTGGCCGCCGCAGCCACGCAGTTGACCGCGACCACCGCTGAAGCCAACCGGGGCCTTGGGCGCCAGCACGATGAGATCGAGCAAGCAGCCACGGCAGTGAACGAGATGACGGCAGCGGTGGAAGAGGTGGCGCGCAACGCCGTTTCCACCTCCGAAGCGTCGGAAGATTCCAGCCGGATCGCCGATCAGGGACGAGATCGCGTGAGCGAGACGGTCCAGGCCATCCAGGCCATGACCGGCGAGGTTGAATCCACGGCCCGCCTGGTAGAGGGGCTGGCTGCGCAGGGGCGTGACATCGGGCAGGTGTTGGACGTCATCCGTGCTATCGCCGAACAGACCAACCTGCTGGCACTCAACGCGGCCATCGAAGCGGCGAGGGCGGGCGAGGCGGGCCGTGGCTTTGCGGTGGTGGCTGATGAAGTGCGCGCACTGGCGCACCGCACTCAGCAATCCACCCGCGAAATCGAACAGATGGTCGCCGGGATTCAGACCGGCACCGGTAATGCCGTGAGCGCCATGCAGTCGAGCACCCAGCGCAGCCAGCATACCTTGGAAAAAGCTCGCGAAGCTGGTGCCGCGCTTGGTCAGATAACCTCGGCCATCGCTCAGATCAACGAGCGTAACCAGGTTATCGCCAGTGCTTCGGCCGAGCAGGCGCAGGTGGCACGGGAAGTGGACCGCAACCTGGTGAACATCCGAGACCTGGCCAGTACCACTGCCAATGGCGCGCGGCAGACGTCACTTGCCACCGAGGACTTGTCGCGCCTGGCCGAGGCCTTGAACGGGCTGGTAGCGCGTTTTCGCACCTGATGCGGCCATTGCGCCGCAGCTGCCTGACACCCGGAGCTAAAGTGCCCGGGTGACTCGAATGTCTTTCAGGCTGTCGGCATGTTCCTGCCCATGGATGGCTAGCAGCGCGGCAAGGGCCTCTTCGGGGGTGCCTTGTTCGAGCTGCGCAAAGTCCCAGCGGCGCTGGCCGTCGAGGGTGTAGTGAATGACATAACGGGTCACGGACAAACCTCAGCTGAAGGAAGAAGGCGAACGGCGGATCAGTTTGATCGAGTGCTTGAACGGCGCTTTTTTCGCGGCGGCATTCAGCTTGCTGCCTGCGGTGTCCAGCGTGATGTTCCAGTAGCCGGTGCTCGGCACGGTAATGCGGGCGGGGAAGCGGTCGAATTCGCCACCGTGATAGGTGTGGCGTGCGCCGTTCTTGAAGGCGCGAAAGTTGGCATCGCTCATCAGCCGGATATTGCAGCGCTGGGAACACTCGATCACGACCACGTCGTCCTCGTTCAGGTGTTCACGCTGGTGTACGAATTTCATGCTGGCTCCAGGTATCGGCAAGGCGCGAACCATAGCACGCCGGCCGCACGCCCCCCAAGCACGGCGCCGCGAACGTTCCTGAGCGGCCACGGTCCTAGCTTCTTTTTGTGGAGGTACACATGAAGGTAGCCGGGCTGTTGCTGGCCGTTCTCTCGCTCGGTGGCTGTGCCACGGTCGCAGAGATCGAGAACACGCACGAAACCATGGACGTGATGTCGGGCAAGGATCCTCAAGCCTTTACCGAGTGCCTGGCCCGCAAGCTTGCGGCCACGCGTGGCCCGGCTACGCTGGTGAAGAACGGAAGCGGCTACAAGGTTATCGTGCCGCGCAAGCTGTCTTCAGGGCCTGCGGCAGTGGTGGATGTGCAGGAGCGCTCTGGCGGCAGCACGATCAAGGTTCATGAACGGTTGTCGAATCTCCCGCTACGCTTCAAGGACGTGCAGGCATCCGTTACCGAATGCATCTCCGGATGATTCGGGCACAGCGAAGCGGAACTTACACGTAAGGTTTTTTTCTATTAGTGCAGCAGCCGCTCGAGGCGCCCATTGTAAGCCTCGATGCGCGTGATTAGACTGCGCCGAACCTGTACGTAACGCCCTAAGAATCAAGGACACTTCATGATCAAGAAATGCTTGTTCCCGGCAGCCGGCTACGGTACCCGCTTCTTGCCGGCTACCAAGGCCATGCCCAAGGAAATGCTGCCAGTGGTCAACAAGCCGCTGATCCAGTATGGCGTCGAAGAAGCGCTGGAAGCAGGTTTGAACGGTATTGCGATCGTTACCGGGCGTGGCAAGCGGGCACTCGAAGACCACTTCGATATCAGCTATGAACTGGAAAACCAGATCCGCAACACCGACAAGGAAAAATACCTGGTCGGTATTCGCAAGCTGCTGGATGAGTGCACCTTCTCGTACACCCGCCAGATCGAAATGAAAGGCCTGGGCCATGCCATTCTCAGCGGTCAGCCGCTGATCGGCGATGAACCCTTTGCCGTGGTACTGGCCGATGACCTTTGTGTGAACCCGGAAGGCGACGGCGTGCTGCAGCAGATGGTCAAGCTGTACAACCAGTTCCGTTGCTCGATCGTGGCGATCCAGGAAGTCGATCCTCAGGAGACCAGCAAATACGGTGTGATTGCCGGCGAGATGATCCGTGACGACATCTACCGGGTCAACAGCATGGTCGAAAAGCCCAAGCCAGAGGACGCGCCGTCGAACCTGGCGATCATCGGCCGCTACATCCTTACCCCGGACATCTTCGACCTGATCAAGAACACCGAGCCAGGCAAGGGTGGCGAGATCCAGATCACCGACGCGCTGATGAAGCAGGCGCAGAACGGCTGTGTGCTGGCCTACAAGTTCAAGGGCGAGCGCTTCGACTGCGGTAGCGCGGAGGGTTACATCGACGCCACCAACTACTGCTTCGAGAACTTCTACAAGAAAGGCCAGTTGTAACCGACAACCGGTTAGACTCGAACGCCGCCATTTCCAGTAAATGGCGGCGTTTTCGTATGAGGAGTTTTCATGGCTTACGATTTTGACCTCTTTGTTATTGGCGCAGGCTCCGGTGGCGTGCGTGCCGCCCGTTTCAGCGCCGGGTTCGGCGCCAAGGTAGCCGTGGCGGAAAGCCGTTACCTGGGCGGCACCTGCGTAAACGTAGGGTGCGTACCGAAGAAGCTATTCGTGTATGGCGCGCACTTTCATGAGGATTTTCAAACTTCCCAGGGCTTTGGCTGGGCACCTGGCACGCCATCCTTCGATTGGCCCACGTTGATCGCCAATAAAAACCGGGAGATCGAGCGCCTCAACGGCATCTATCGCAGCCTGCTGGGCAACAGCGGGGTAACAGTGATCGATGGACATGCGCGGATTCTCGATCCACATACAGTGGAAGTGGCCGGTACCCGCTACAGTTGTGAGCGCATTCTCATTGCCACGGGCGGTTGGCCCTCAATCCCCGATATTCCCGGGCGCGAATACGCTATCAGTTCCAATGAAGCCTTCTTCCTCGAGCAACTGCCCAAGCGGGTGATTGTGGTAGGCGGGGGTTACATCGCGGTCGAGTTCGCGGGCATCTTCCACGGCCTGGGCGCGCAAACCACCCAGCTTTATCGTGGTGACCTCTTCCTCAGAGGGTTCGATGACGGCGTGCGCAAACACCTCGCCGGGGAACTGACCAAGAAGGGCCTGGACCTGCGCTTCAATACGGATATCGCGCGTATCGACAAAGATGGCGAGGTATTGACGGCCACCCTCAAGAGCGGCGAAGTGCTCGAAGCCGACTGCATACTGTATGCGACAGGCCGGCGCCCGATGCTGGACAACCTGGGGCTGGAAAACACAGGCGTGCGACTCGACGACAAGGGTTTCATTGCAGTGGACGAACATTATCAAACTACGGAACCGTCGATTATCGCGCTCGGTGATGTGATCGGCCGCGTGCAGCTCACGCCGGTGGCCCTGGCGGAGGGCACGGCCGTGGCGCGTCGCCTGTTCAAGCCTGAGCAATACCGCCCGGTGGATTACGCCAATATCCCCACTGCCGTGTTCAGCCAACCCAGTATCGGCACCGTTGGCCTGACCGAAGCCCAGGCGCAGGAAGCGGGCCACAGCGTGCGCATTTTTGAAAGCAGCTTCCGCCCCATGAAACTGACGCTGACTGACATTCCCGAGCGGGTGTACATGAAGCTGGTGGTCGATAGTGCGTCGGATAAAGTGCTCGGCTGCCATATGGTTGGGCCCGAGGCAGGAGAAATCATCCAGGGCCTGGGCATTGCCTTGAAGGCCGGGGCGACCAAGACCATGTTCGATGACACCATCGGCGTGCATCCGACGTCTGCGGAAGAGTTCGTGACCATGCGAACTGCGGTCGGTGAGTAATGTGGCTGTTACCCCGGCGCGAGCGTAGGTACCGAATCGGGGTTCAAGCCCAGTTTGTCCAGCGCTGACCGGCGCTGTCGACTGATGGTTTTCTCGCTGCGCTTCAATTGCGCGGCGGTCTGCCGGCCCGTATACCCCGCGGCGATCAGGCGCATGACTTCCCGCTCCCGAGGGGTAAGCGCCTGATGGTTTTCCTGGCCCCAGTGATATCGGGTGAGGTAATGGCGCTCAAGGACGCTTTCCAGGCTTGGGCTTACGCAAAGTTTGCCTTGTGCAGCCTGATTGAGGATGCGAGGCAGCTGGCTGCTGCACTCTCGTTTGTCGTACAAACCCTTTGCCCCGGCTGCCAGGCTGGCCGCCAACACGGCAGGCTGTTGCGAAGCGGTCATTACCACCAAGGCGGTCTGCGGGAAGGTCGTACGCAGCCGTACCAGCAACTCACGCCCCGACGGCCCACGTTCGGGCGGCATGTACCAATCGACCAGTGCAAGGTCGCAGCCTCTACCGCGAAGGCTTCGTAACAACGCCTGCCCTCCCTCCACAGCATCGGCGATGACGAAGCGGCTGCGTGGAGCGTTTTCGAGCAGCCGCCGCAGGCCATACAGCACGGCAGGATGATCATCTGCGATCAGGATAGTGAGGGCCATGGCCGGTCCTTTGGATAGAAAGGTAGATGTTGCAACTAGAGGTCTATCAGGTTGTGCTCCAGCGCGAGCAGAACCGCAACATGGCGGGACTTCACGCCGAACTTGCGGCGAATATTGCAGAAATGGAAGTTGATAGCCGACTCACTGCATCCCAGTATTCGTGAAATTTCCCACGAGGATTTGCCCCGCGCACTCCACTCCAATGCAGCCACTTCCCTTTTGGTCAGATAAATCGGCTCGGCATGTTGCGCGCGCCCGTTGAGGCTGGTGTACGACATCACGATGCTCCCTGGTGAACATGTAAGGCTCGTAAGAGTGGAAGCGCGGTGGCTTCAAGGGTTTCCAGCGCTGTCCACTGTCCGATACCTTAATGCGCCTGGTGAGTAAGCCGTGTAGGAAAAGGCGATGAAAGAATGCTGAATATTCAACGGGTTAACCCGAGGGGTGAAAGCCGCAGCTGGGTACAGGGTGGAGGGAAAAAGATCGTACAGGGAGCAACGCGACGTTTTCGGATCCGTTTTGAAAGCAGCTTTACGGACCGCCGGTAGTGTTATACAAAGCTCCGCTGCTGCGTTTTCGTATGGCCCACGTGCTGGCCATAGCCAAAACCAATGGCCAGCATGTGTATTGCCAATGAGCATGCTAACGATTTCGTAGCTAGGATTGCTCCAGTCAGATTTACCTACCCAGGAGATTCACCGATGCCCATCATCAACAGCCAGATCAAACCCTTCAAAGCCCAGGCTTTCCACAACGGCAAATTCGTTGAAGTGAGCGAAGCGGACCTGAAAGGCAAGTGGTCTGTGGTGTTTTTCTACCCAGCTGACTTCACCTTCGTGTGCCCAACCGAGTTGGGCGACCTGGCCGATACGTACGCTGAGTTCCAGAAGCTGGGCGTTGAAATCTACAGCGTTTCGACCGACACCCACTTCACTCACAAAGCCTGGCACGACACCTCGGAAACGATCCAGAAGATCCAGTATCCGATGATCGCCGACCCGACTCACGTGATCTCCCGCAACTTCGACGTGCTGATCGAAGACGCAGGCATCGCTGACCGCGGTACCTTCGTGATCAACCCGGAAGGCCAGATCAAAGTCGTTGAAATCACCGACGGCGGTATCGGCCGCGACGCGCTGGAACTGCTGCGCAAGGTCAAGGCTGCTCAGTACATCGCCGCTCACCCGGGTGAAGTCTGCCCAGCCAAGTGGCAAGAAGGCGAGGCCACCCTGGCTCCGTCCCTCGACCTGATCGGCAAGATCTAAGATCGTGACCCGGTCTGCGGCGGTGAGCCGCCTTTCTTAAGCGACACCACCGCCCACAAAAGCGCCCGGGCGACCTTCGCCTGGGCGTTTTTATTTGTGCCGGTTGTTCTGAATCGAATGCTAGTAAAAGGAAATCGCCCGTATGTTGGAAGCCAATCTTAAATCCCAGCTCAAGTCGTACCTGGAACGGGTCACCCAACCGATCGAGTTGATCGCTTCGCTCGACGACGGTGCGAAATCCCGTGAAATGCTGGAGCTGCTGAAAGAGATTGAAGGCCTGTCTGCGCTGATCACCCTGCGCGACGATGGCATGGACGCGCGCAAGCCGTCCTTCAGCGTCAACCGCCCGAACGGGAACATCAGCCTGCGCTTCGCCGGCATCCCCATGGGGCATGAATTCACGTCGCTGGTGTTGGCTTTGCTGCAAGTGGGCGGCCATCCGTCCAAGGCCAGCGCAGAAACCCTGGAGCAGATCGCCAACCTTCAAGGCGAATTCCGCTTCGAAACGTACTTCTCGCTGTCCTGCCAGAACTGCCCGGACGTGGTACAGGCACTGAACCTGATGGCGGTGCTCAACCCGGCTATCCAGCACGTGGCCATCGACGGCGCGCTGTTCCAGGCCGAGGTCGAGCAGCGCCAGGTGATGGCGGTGCCTAGCGTTTACCTCAATGGTGAACCCTTCGGCCAGGGCCGCATGGGCCTGGAAGAGATTCTCGCCAAGCTCGACACCAATGCTGGTGCCCGTCAGGCTGAAAAGCTCAACGCCAAGGCAGCCTTTGATGTGCTGGTCATTGGTGGTGGGCCTGCTGGCGCCGCAGCGGCGGTGTATGCGGCACGTAAGGGCATCCGTACCGGTGTAGCCGCCGAACGTTTCGGGGGCCAGGTGCTCGATACTTTGGCAATCGAGAACTTCATTTCCGTGAAAGAAACCGAGGGCCCGAAACTCGCAATGGCCCTCGAAGAACACGTCAAGCAGTACGACGTGGACATCATGAACCTGCAGCGGGCAGAGCAGCTGATTCCGGGCAGGCATGGCGATTTGCACGAGGTACGCTTCGCTGGCGGTGCTTCGCTCAAGGCAAAATCGGTGATCATTGCTACGGGTGCCCGCTGGCGCGAAATGAACGTGCCGGGTGAGCAGGAATACCGTAACCGTGGCGTTGCCTACTGCCCACACTGTGACGGCCCGCTGTTCAAGGGCAAGCGCGTGGCGGTGATCGGTGGCGGTAACTCTGGCGTAGAAGCCGCGATCGACCTGGCCGGTATCGTTTCCCACGTAACGCTGATCGAGTTCGACAGCCATCTGCGTGCCGATGCGGTACTGCAGCGCAAGCTGACCAGTTTGCCGAACGTCAAGGTGATCACCAGTGCGCTGACCACCGAAGTGAACGGAGATGGCCAGAAGGTAAACGGCCTGACCTACAAGGATCGCCAGACCGGCGACCTGCACAAGATCGAGCTGGAAGGGATCTTCGTACAGATTGGCCTGCTGCCCAACACCGACTGGCTCAAGGGCGCGATCGAGCTGTCGAACCGTGGTGAAATCATGGTCGACGCGCGAGGCGAAACTGACCTGCCGGGGATCTTTGCTGCGGGCGATGTGACCACCGTGCCTTACAAGCAGATCATCATCGCCATGGGCGACGGTGCCAAGGCGTCGCTGGCGGCGTTCGATCACCTGATCCGGAGCTCTGCACCCGCTTGACTCATTGGGGGGGCTTGCTCCTCTTTGTGATCAATGCCGAAGCCGGCTGTTCTCTCGCGAGAGCAGCCGGCTTTTGCGTTTGTGGAGAAGTCTGAAGCCCGTTCGGCTTACGGAACGGCGAGCCCCCGGCGTACTCTTATGTAGCCTACGGAACGGTGAATTGGCAGCTTCGCGCGGCACGGCAAGGGAGTATCGCAGGTGATTCCAAAGCATGAGGTCTTAAAGATCATCCAGTCCAGCTTCCTGCCACTGCATTGCACCTGCATGCTGCACGATGGTGGGACCATGACGATCGAGGTTACCGATCCCGCCAACGGGCATATCGACCTGCTGGTGGTGGGTGTGCCGCTGGCGCCCCTTACCAATATTCGTGCGATTTCGAACCTGGTGGCCGAATTGCGCCAGGAGCTGCAAGCCAACCAGGAATGGTTCGCTGGCGACCAGCGCAAGGGTGTATGGCCGCGCCGTTAGGTCAGCGGCTTTCCTTGTGGATCAGATACATCACGTAGCCGAAGGAACCGAGAGTACCCGCCACGATGGCGACCATGATAAGACCGTCCATTTACCTGCCCTCTGAAAGAAGTAGAGGGTTGCATGATGCGCGGATGAGCTTGTGCATAACAGCAGCAGATTGATAGGAAAAAAGCGGATCAGAATAAGCGCAGCGCCGAATATTCGAGCGCCTGCTAGAGTGCAGTTACCATTATCAAATGAGGGAACGAGATGCGTCGGCTGATGGCAATAATAGGGATAGCGCTGCTGGCGGGGTGCGCCGGGAAGGCGGTGGACCCGAGGGCACCGTTGGATGAAACAACCAGTAAATCAGCACAGAGCTATGCGGAGTGCCTTGCACCCAAATGGGCGGCGTTCAAGCCGGTGCGCCAGACAGATACCGAAACGGGCTACAAGCTCACGGTGGAGGCCGCTTACACCGCTGCCCCTGCATGGGCGCAGGTCGACCGCGCTGGCGAGGGCGCTCGGGTGCAGATCTTCCTGCCGCCGGAGTGGGCTGAAACCAACGGGTGGACCGACATGGCCAAGGACTGCCTCTGACCTGCAAGCGTAACGACATTCAAAACCCCGGCCCTCGGTCCAGCGGTAATATCAGCTGAGGGCCCTCGTTGCGAACGTTGCCCACGGCGCGGTCTACCGGATACCACTCAAAGGCTTCTGCGGGTAGGGCATGGTTCAAGACAATGTCCTGGGCGCGCTCTGGCGTGGTATCTATGGCTACCCATTCGCGCGCTAGCGCTGGCGATAATACGATCGGCCGGCGGTCGTGGATGTCAAGCAAGCCCCCTTTGGCGTCGGCGGTGAGTATGACAAAGCCATCGCTTTGGCCAGCCTCACCTCCATCGTGGGAAAACTGGCCGATGGCCGCCATGAACATGGATTCGCCCCCGCGTAAACGGATGAACCATGGCTGCTTGCGCTTGGGGTTCGCCGGATCGTGAACCCATTCGTACCAACCGTCGGCGCTTACCAGTGCGCGGTTGGGCCAGATGCTTTTGAAATATTTGCCGCCCGCCACGGTTTCGACACGGGCGTTGATGGGTGGGGGCATCCGTCCCACCGCCCAAAAGGGCTGCCATCCCCATTTTACAGCTGCGACGACAATGCCGTTCACTACTTCTCGTATCACCTGGACACGGCTGGTGGGCGCCACGTTGTAGCGAGCCAACGGTATATCGTCATAACCCGACAATATGGGGGCATCACTATCGAGCGTAGCCAGATACGCCGCTACCCCTTTGTACTGAGCGATCCGACCACACATCGTCGTGCGGGCCTCCCTGGTATGCAAAGCTTGAGCATACCGTACCTGCCCACTGGCGGCGGCGAGGCTACCGACCACTGGCATGCCACTAGGTTATTTCCAGGCCTTGCTGTACGCTCCGCGTGGACAAAGGACGCGACCGGGGCAGTCAAGGAGGGCGTGGGTGAAGTTGAGTAACGACGAGAATCGCGCCGGCCACCAGCGTATGGCCGAGGAGCTCGCCGAATGGGGCCGCCAGTGGCGCCTCGAGGCTGACATGGTCCGCTGCCCCTATTGCCACAGCGTTCAGATCGCCAGCCAGGCCGATCGCTCATTCCTGCACGACTCCACCTGCGCCGCCAGTGCGCTTGGAGAGCAATACCCCTGGCGTAGCCTGGCCTGGATACTTCGCTCGCTTTAAAGAGCCTAGTACAGGAGCTTGAGCCCGATCAGGCCCAGCATCACGGCCAGGCACGGCCGCAACACGTTATCGGGTACCCGCCCTGACAAATGACTGCCCAGGTAGATCCCTGGCAACGAACCGATCAGCAAATGGCCCAGCAGCGGCCAGTCCATGTTCCCCATGCCAGCATGCCCTAGCCCTGCCACCAATGTGAGCGGGACGGCATGCGCGATTTCCGTGCCTACCAGGCGGCGCGTTGCGAGAAATGGGTACAGCATGAACAGCGCAACCGTGCCCAGTGCGCCTGCGCCTATGGACGTCAGCGACACCATGGCCCCAAGTATCACGCCAGTAAGCAATGTGAAACCATTGAGCGCGCGTGGGCTGAGGCTGTAACGGTCGCCTGCGTGTCGGCTGGCAAACGCCAGCAGGCGGGAGCGGAACAGGATTGCCAAAGCCGTGAGGAATAGCACGTAAGCAAGGGATGTCTTGATGACCGCATTCAATGCCTGGGTGTCGGCATGCAGGCTGTTGAGCGCCCATAGCGTAAGCGCGGCCGCTGGCACGCTACCCAGTGCGAGCCACCCAGTGATGCCCCAGTCGATATTGCGATTACGCCCGTGAACCCAGACGCCGCTGCATTTGGTGACGGCGGCGTACAGCAAGTCGGTACCCACCGCAGTGGCGGGGTTGATGCCGAACCACAACAGGATCGGGGTCATCAGCGAACCGCCACCTACGCCGGTCATGCCTACGATGAAGCCTACGATCAGCCCCGCGATACTGAAGCCCAGAAAGCCTGAATCCATGTTGCGCACCGATTGCCTATAACCGAACTGGCGCGCAGCATAACCACAAACTATATAGCCGACTATAACGTTATCGAATTTGCTTATTCGACCTGGTTATTAGCTAATGAATGGGTGAACTCTTGGTCGCAGGGTCCGCCCAATGTGTATCGGTAGAGGAGATCACCATGAGCGACGATGACAAGAAACAGGATGAAACCCCGGCCCATTCCACCCCTGAAGAGCAGGAACGCCTCAAGGACTACAACAAGGACGGTATTCCACCCGGCAGTTCATGATATGAAGGGCTCCGCGATAAAGCTGGGCTCCATGGCCGGTGCGGCCTCACGCATCAGGTCTGCCAGCTTGCCGCGTAGCCACCGTTCGGCGGGGTCGGTATCCAAGGCTCCCCGCCAGGCCATGGAGACCTCGAACTGCGGTGCATGGAAGGGCAGGGGTTCTGCCCGTACCCCGCCATGGGCCACCATGGCTTCGGCTACGTACCCCGGCACGGTAGCGACCAGCTCACTGCCAGTGAGTAAAATCGGCAATGAGCTGAACTGAGGGACCGCTAGCTTGACCCGCCGCGTGCGCCCCAGCTTCTCCAGCTCCGTATCGATAAACCCGCACAGGTCCCCGGCATACGACACCAAAGCGTGCGGCCGTTCACAGTACTGGTCCAGTGTAAGTGGCGGGCTGCCGTCCTCAGAGCGCAGCAGCGTAGGCCGCTGATAGCGCAAAAACTTGCGTTTTGCGTTTGCGGGGAGGTCCCGGGTGTAGCTTACGCCTACTGAAATCTCACCCGAAGCCAGTAGATGCGGCATCTGCCAGTAATCTACCCGGCGGACGACCAGGGTGATATCAGGCGCCTCTTCACGCAGTTGCCGCATGCAGGCCGGCAGCAGCCCGTACTCTACGTCGTCGGATAGCCCGACACGGAACGTAGCCTGGCTGGTGCCTGGATCGAAACCTGAACTGCGACTGAGGGCGGACGACATGGCATCCAGTGCGGGCGACAATTGCACGAGGATCTCTTCTGCGCGGGCCGTGGGTTCCATGTAGCGACCGGTGCGGATAAACAGCGGGTCATCGAACAACCCGCGAAGGCGGTTGAGCGCCGCGCTGATCGCCGGCTGTCCTAGAAACAGCTTTTCAGCGGTTCGGGTTACGTTGCGCTCGTGCATGAGCGTTTCAAAGACGATCAACAGGTTGATGTCGGCGCGGCGCAGATCATTGCGATTCATGGCGGTCCCTGCGTTCCAGGCGAAGGTCCCGCGAATGATGCCAGTGCGCTGGCTGCTTCGCCAGCGCTTGTGGCAGCGAAGATGCGTTGCTTACGCAGGCTGCGCCTGGGACAACGGCTTGGCCACCTGTTCCAGTGGTTGGCGTTCGGCTGCGACGCCGAACACGGCTTGCACCAACCCGGCAAGCGCCATCAGCGCCGCGCCGATCAGATAACCGATCAGCACATTGCTGCGGTCATGGCTTTCGATCAAGGCCCCGAACAACGTAGGGCCGATAATGCCGCCCAGGCCCGTGCCAAAGGCGTAGAACACAGCGATGGCCAGGGCGCGGATCTCCAGAGGGAAAGTCTCGGCCACGGTAAGGTAAGCGGAGCTGGCGGCTGCGCTGGCAAAGAAGAAAATCACCATCCAGGCAATCGTCTGTTGCACCACGGTAAGCATTTCCTGTTGGAACAGGTATCCGGAAATCGCCAGCAGCACACCGGACAGAATATAGGTGGTACTGATCATGACCTTGCGGCCGACCACGTCGAACAGGCGCCCCAGAAGCAGCGGCCCACAGAAGTTGCCCAAGGCGAACGGCAGCACGTACCAGCCGATGTGCTCCGAAGGCACGTCATAGAAATCGGTCAATACCAGGGCGTAGGTGAAGAAGATCGCATTGTAGAAGAAGGCCTGGGCGGTGAGCAGTGTGAGCCCTACCATAGCCCGGCGGCGATGGTCCACGAACAGGCTGTGGAACACTTCCTTGAGCGGCGTGTGATCCCGGGCATGCAGGCGAAGGGGCTTGTCCGCCGGAGGGGGCAAGTCATAGCCCTGGTCGCGGAAGTGTTTCTCGATGCTCTTGACGATACGCTCGGCTTCTTCGGGCTGGTTATGGATCATCAGCCAGCGGGGGCTTTCCGGCACCCACAGGCGCATGAACATGATGATCAGCCCCAGCACCGCGCCGATACCGAAGCACAGGCGCCAGCCCAGGTCGCCGCCCACGATGGTCGGGTCCAGCAGGATCAAAGAACCCCCCGCGCCCAGCGCGGCGCCGATCCAGAAGGTGCCGTTGATGGTGAGGTCCACCCAGCCCCGATAGCGCGCCGGGGTGAATTCCTGAATGGTCGAATTGATAGCCGTGTATTCACCGCCGATCCCCGCGCCAGTCAGGAAGCGGAACAGCAGGAAACTCCACAGGTTCCAGGAGAACGCGGTTAGTGCGGTGGCGCCCACATAGAGGAACAGCGTAATGAAAAAGAGTTTGCGCCGGCCCAGGCGGTCGGTCAGCCAGCCGAAGAACAGCGCGCCCAGTACCGCTCCGGCGATGTAGACGGCGCCCGCCAGGCCGATATCGGCGTTGCTGAGGTGCAGCGCCGGGCTGCCTTTCAGTGCGCCGGACACTGACCCCGCGAGGGTGACTTCCAGCCCGTCCAGAAGCCAGGTGATACCCAGCGCGAACACCAGCAGGGTATGGAACCTGCCCCAGGGTAATCGGTCGAGCCGAGACGGCAGATCGGTTTCGTAGATGCGCTCCTCTGTGTTGCTTGCATCTGCTGGCTGACCCTGAACCGGCACTTCCCGACTTGTCATCGCTCACTCCTTTCACGGCCACAGGCGCCGCGCACTGGTTAACCCGTAGGAGTGGATCCGCTCTGGCAGAGTTCAAAAAGCTCGGATGGCACTTTTTAAAGCTGGCCCGGTCATTCTGGAGGTGCAGCGGCCATGCCTTTGGGTCGCTCAGACAAGGAGTTTTCACCGATGCGATCAAGGATGAGCGTGCTGCTCCCCATGGCCTCGTTACTGGCGTTGGCCAATCCCACTCCAGCAGCAGCCTTGCAGTTTTCAGGCTATGGGCGTATCGGCGTTGGCGATGCTACCAGCGGTGGCAAGCAATCCTGTTTCCAGCTGCCGGGTGCACCGATGAAATATCGCTTGGGCAACGAGTGCGAAACCTACTGGGAACTGGAGCTCAACCAGGAGGTGTATCGCGGTGCCGATGGCACGGTGATCAAAGTCGATGGGATGGCCAGCCTCGTGGAGCAGTACAACCATGCGCCAACGTTCAGCGGAGAGTATGGCGATATTCGCCTGCCCCAGGCCTGGGCCAGCATTCAGTCGCCGGTGGTGAACGACGCCACAATCTGGGCAGGCCGACGCTACTACAAACGCCATGACATCCATATCGGCGACTTCTACTACTGGAACCCAAGCGGCACCGGCGTGGGCATCGACAACTACAAGCTGGGCCACTATTTCCTGAGCTATGCCTTCACCCGCGAAGACACCATCGATCAGCCCGACAAGGCCAACCGCCACGATTTCAACCTCGGGGGTATCCAGACCAACGACCATGGCGACCTTGAGTTGGGCCTGAGCGTTATCCAGAAAGCCGGGCAGGTGGAAGGCGCCCACAGCGGATGGTCGTTCACCGCCGAGCACGACCAGGATGGATTTCTCGGTGGCGAAAACCGCTTCGTGATGCAGTATGGCGAGGGGCCGGGGATCGGGCTGGGCCAGACCGGCGATCTCACGGCCTCGCGGGGCACCCACACCTGGCGTGTACTGGAGTCGCCCATGTGGCAAGTCACGCCCAACTTCGGTGGCATGCTACTGGCGGTAGTACAGAAGACCAAAGCACCGGACAACGCGGGGCTCACGTGGTACTCCTTCGGCATACGGCCGTCGTATGCCTTCACTGACCACTTCAAGCTTGTGGTGGAGTTCGCGCACGATCAGATCAACCCGGACGCCGGCGCCACTCGCAAGCTGGACAAATTCACCGTGGCGCCCACCCTAAGCATGGGCAAGGCCTTCATGGCCCGCCCCGAGCTGCGCCTGTACTACACGTATGCAAAGTGGAACCGCGCCGCGCAGGCTGCCGCCGACCCTGGTACGGCGCTGTCCGACAGCGGTGCGTTCGGTTCGCAGCGGCACGGCTCCAATGTGGGCGTGCAGCTGGAAACCTGGTGGTAACGGTTCAGCCCGCGATGTCTTCGAGCGCGAGGTTGCGGGTGCGCGGGCCAAATATGCCGATGGTTGTCATCACGATCAGCATGCTGGCCACGATGAACGCCAGCACACCCGGCGTGCCCCAGTGCTCTAGAAAGAAGCCGATGATCAGGCTGCTGAATACGGTGGACAATCGGCTGAACGAATAGCAGAAGCCTACTGCCCGTGCGCGGATGGCCGTAGGGAACATTTCGCTCTGGTAGGCGTGATAGCTGAAGGTGAGCCAGGCATTGGCAAATGTCACCATGATGCCGCAGATCACCAGCCCTATCGCACTGGATTGGTAAGCGAACAGCGATCCGAAGATCACCGTACATAACGCTGAACCGACGATCCCCCATTTGTTCTCCAGCCTGCCGGCCAGGCGCATGCACAACAGCGGCCCCAGAGGGTAGGCGAGCGTGATGATGAAAGCGTAGCCAAGGCTATGGGCCGTAGCCATGCCCTGGCCGTTGAGCAAGGCGGGCAGCCAGTTGCCAAAGCCGAAGAAGCCGATGGCCTGGAAGATGTTGAACACGATCAGCATCACGGCGCGGCGCCGGTAGGGCGGCTGCCAGATATCGCGGAAGCGGCCCTGCCGGGCCATGCTCACCGTGTGGGCCTCGGCGGGAGGCAAGGGCGCGCCGAGGTCGGCCTGACATCGCGCTTCGATCGCAGCCAGCGCCTGCTCGGCTTCGGCCAGGCGGCCACGCTGGGCCAGCCACCTTGGGGATTCTGGCAAGCGCTTGCGCAGCCACCACACGAACAATGCGAAAACGGCGCTTGCCAGTACTACCCAGCGCCAGCCGGCCACGCCCCATGGCGCCTGCGGCACTAGCCACCAGGACATCAACGCTACCGTGGGCACCGAAAGAAACTGCACAAAGAACGCGAAGGCGAACGCCGGGCTGCGAAGGCGCTTGGGCATGAGTTCGCTCAGGTAGGTGTCGATAGTGACCAGCTCGATGCCCAGGCCGATCCCTACTACGAAGCGGCAGAGAATGATGCCCATCGCGGTGCTCTGAAGGCCCATCAGCACGGTTGCCAGGGTGTACCAGATCAAGGCAAAGGTAAAAATCGCGCGGCGGCCAAACCTGTCTGCGATGGGGCTTAGCACGCTCGCCCCCAGGAACAGCCCCAGAAAGGTGGACGAAGCAAAGGCCGCCTGATCCGAGACACCAAAGGCGCCTTCGTCACCCTTGTGGAAGATACCCGCATCGAACAGCCCCGGGCTGATATAGGCGGTCTGGAAAAGGTCGTACAGCTCGAAGAATCCACCAATCGACAGCAGAGCGATGAGCTTCCACAGCGTTGCGACTGAGGGCAACCGATCGATACGCGCGGAAATGGCCGCCGCGTGGGCTTCAAGGGCAGGGGAGGAGATGGCGGAAGTCATGCGCGTCAGGTCCGAGGATCAGGAGCTAACAATGCTAGCCAAGTCAACGGAATAACGTTTGCAAGTTATGTCCGAATCAATGCTTCAGTCGCAATTTTATCGCGCTTAAGGGGCGAGGCCGCCTGAATTCTGCTCGCATCTGTTAACCGCGTGCTGCAGACAAGGGCCGGGGCAAGGGGAGGGCGAAAGGTTCGCCAGGTATGTATCAATTCTGATGATTCTTAACATCGCCTCAATGAAATTCCGTATTTCGGGCATGCGCGTAGCATTGGCTACACAAACCCTTAGACACCCCTGCAAAGGAAGCCAGATCATGAAACGCCAACTAGTTTTGAGTATTGCACTGACCCTGATGGCTAGCACCAGCGCCTTCGCACGTTCGCATGCTGAACACCCGCTTGATCGTGTAAGCAGCGCGGCCCAATCGACCTATAGCCAGAGCGTTGCCCAGGATGGCGCCGAGCGTCAGCTGAACACTGTGGCTCAGGATGGCGCTGAACGTCAGTTGAACTCGGTGGCTCAAGACGGTGCCGAGCGCCAACTGAACACCGTTGCCCAGGATGGCGCAGACCGCCAGTTGAACAGCGCCAGCTGATCATCACGCTGTTCTCCGAACCAGCCCGGCCTTTGTGCCGGGCTCGGCTGTTCACAGCCTATTGCCAGTTCCCTTAGCAATCAACCAATCAGACCCCTCCAGTGGCCGCCACGCTCGGGCAGCCGGCAGTGGTATCGGCCACCCAGTGATTTGCCGTGCCTGCAATGGTCGCAGACAGTCGATCAATAAGGTGTTGGTGCGCCAATACCAGCTCATCGAGGCTGCCCGCAGAGGCTTGCTGCAGTAGCGTGGAGCACGTCAGGTTACGGCGGCTTTTGCTGGCGGTATCGGAAAGCCCCAGGCTCCACACCACATCCACGAGGGCATATTGCCCAGGCACTGTCTCGAACCGGCGCACGTCGGCGCGTAGCGACAACACAGGCAACCCCGGGGCGCGCGGCAGGCCGGCGATGTCGCGGGTGCCCAGGCGCTGCTCCAGCCGCTGAGTGAGGGCGTCGTGGAACTCATCAGCCAGGGGGGCACCCCAGCGTTCGCTTTCCAGGATCGCCAGGCTTCCCTGGCCCTGGCGCACCACTAACTGAGGTTGATCTACCTGCACCGGCATGCGCACCTGTTGCATTTCGAACTGGTATGCCGGGGCGGCCACGGGTTGCCTGTCGGGCACGGCCTGCGGCGCCAGCAGCGTGTGGTAACCCGTGGGGGCCGAAGAGCATGCGGCCAGGGCCAGGGGAGCGAACAGCGCCAAGGTGTACTTAAGCGTGGCTTTCATCGGGCTTCGGATTCCCTGGAAGTCGGTGAGGTAGTGCGGTAGGCGTCCGGCTGGCCTTCGCGTGTACGCCCTCGTATGAGGGATTCAGGGTGTCGGCCGAGATAGTCGGTCAGGGCCCGCACAGATTTCGCGGTGCGCTCGAGTTCGCCCAGCGTGTCACCGAGCTGCTGACGCTGTGGAGAATCCTCACCCAGCGTTTGCTCTGCCGCGGCGAGGGTCTTGCGGGTTTGCTCCAGCGTATCGTTGAGCTGCGGCAACATGCTGGTATTGACCTGGCGAAGGGTCTTGTTCATTTCTCCCAGGCTGCCGTTTAGGTTGCCGGCAATCTGGTCCAGCGGCAGTTTGCTGAACTTGTCCACCATGGCTTGCAGCTGTTCCTGAAGCTTGTCCAGGCTGCCAGGTACGGTCGGGATAAGCAGCGGCCGTGCCGCCGTGTCGAAGTTCACCGGCGCGGCGCGGGGAACGAAGTCCAGCGAAATGTACAGCTGGCCGGTGATGAGGTTGGCGGTGCGTGCCTGCGCCCTCAAGCCTTGCTTGACGAACGCTGCCATCAGCTGCGCCGAGCGCGCGTCGTCTTCCGCGCCCCACTGGGACAGGATCTTTTCGTGTGCCTTGCCCAGGCGAGCGGGGTAGATCACCGCGCCTACCATGGTCGGGAAGGTCCGTTTATCCATGTCGTAGTCCAGGTCCACTGAGACGACGCGCCCCAGGGTTACCCCGTGGAATTCCACCGGTGCGTTAACCGTCAAGCCCCGCATAGGCTGTTCGAAGCGCATGCGAATGTAGCGAGGTTCGCCATCTGGCGGTGCCAGGGCGGCTTCCTGGTCCGTGTACAGCTGGAACTGCGCGTGCTCGTTGGCGGGGGTGGCGTCCGGGCTCCAGCGAGGCTCCACGAAAGCGATCCCGCCGGCCAGGATCGCCGACACCGATTGTGTATTGACCTTCAAGCCGTTTGCCCCAAGGGACACGTCCACGCCGCTGGCGTTCCAGAATCGGCTATCGGAGGTCACGTACTTGTCGTTCGGCGCGTTGATGAATACCTGGATGTCCACGCCCTTGCCATCCTCGGCCAGTTCGTAGGAGATCACCTGGCCTACCTGGATTCGCCGGTAATAGACAGGCGAGCCAATGTCCAGCGAGCCAAGGTCTTCGGTGTGCAGCGTGAAACGCCGCCCCTGCTGGCCATAGGTGATCGCCGGCGGCGTTTCCTGGCCTACGAAGTCTTTGCGGGTTTCCTTGGCCGAACCGGCATCCGCGCCAATGAAGGCTCCCGACAGTAGGGTATCTACTCCGGAGATACCCTGCGCACCAATCCGCGGCCGCACTACCCAATAGCTGGAATCCGCGGCGGTGAAGCTTTCGGCCGAGGCATTCAGCGCCACGCTGGCGACCACATGGGTGCGGTCGGGCGCCAACTGGATGTCCGTCACCCGGCCGATGACCACGTTCTTGTATTTGACCTGGGTTTTGTTGGCCTCAAGGCCTTCTGCAGTCTGGAACTGCACCGTGATCTTCGGGCCAGCCGAGAGGGTGTCGTGCACCAGCATCGAAACGCCGACCAGCGCCGCGGCAATGGGCACCAGCCATACCAGCGATACGTTGAAGCGGCGGCGGCGCACCGCAGGTGTCGGCACGCCGTCAGGCCTGGTCGGGTGTGCTTGCTCTGTCATCATCTACCTCTGCATCCCAGATCAACCGGGGATCGAAACTCATGGCGGCGAGCATTGTGAGCACCACCACCAGGCCAAAAAACAGAATGCCGAGCCGCGCCTGGATGGAGCTGAGCGAGTCGAACTGGACCAACGCGGTCACCAGGGCGACCACCAACACATCGAGCATTGACCAATAGCCGATCAGCTCGATGAAACGAAACAGTTTGGAGCGCTCGCGCATGGCCCATTGGCTGCGCCGTTGAGCGGTGATCAGCAGTAACCCCAAGGCAAAGAACTTCAAGCAGGGCACGACCACGCTCGCAAAAAAGATCAGCAGCGCGATGTCCCACGAGCCACTCTCCCAGAACTCGATGACCCCGCTCATGATGGTGTTTTCGCTGGCATTGCCGAACATCTGGGTGTTCATCACCGGCAACAGGTTGGCCGGTACATAAAGGATCAGCGCCGCGATCAGGTACGCCCACGTGCGGCCCAGGCTGTGCGGCTTGCGCGAATGCAACGTGCCGTAACAGCGGGGGCAGCGCTCATCGGCCTGCGCGCAGGCACGGCCACAGACATGGCACAGCAGCAGGCCGGCTTCGCTGGCATAGGGTAGGCGGTTCATGTCAGGCGGCCGTCAAAATCGTCCCAGAGGTAGCGCACTTCACGCCCGCCCAGGGTAATCAGCAGGACCGTCAGCATGGCCAGGGCCCACAGGCCCACGCCTGCATGCACGTCGAGCATGCCGCCCAGCTTGATGATCGCCACCAGAATCCCCAGCAGGCACACCTCGAGCATGCTCCATGGGCGCAAGTGTTCCAGGGTGCGCATGCACAGCCTGAAGCCTGGCGCTACCTGATCCCTGCAGGCGAATACCAGTACCCAGCACAAGAGAGTGACCTGCAGTAGCGGGGCGAGGATGATCGTCAGGGCGGTAACTGCGGCCATGGGTGTGATACGGCCATGGTTCAGCGCCTGGACGGATTGAAAGAGTGTAGCGGCGTTGCTGAGGCCTTCGAGGCTGATGGAGATGACCGGAAAGGCGTTGGCGAAGATAAACAGAATCGCCGCCGTGATGGCCAGGGCCAACTGCTGTTGCACTGAAAGGCGCCGCGCACGCTCGAGCACCGCGCCGCAACGCAGGCAGGTAGTCGCCTCGCCGCGGCGCAGCGCTACGGGCTGATAAAGGGTGTCGCAATGCTCGCAGATGAGCCAGGCGGAGGAGCCCGCCGGGGCATTTCGAGGCTGCGCGCTAGGGGTTGATTGCATGGGGGTGCATTCTCGTCAAACTGGCCTGGCCTGTCCACATCGGGCCTTGCTTTGTGCTTGGAAAGCAGCGGCCTGGGAAATATCCGCGTGGCTAGCCGATACCTCGCTTCAGCAGATGACGTAGCCCCTCAAGCACCAGTACGCCCACTGCCGCCCAGATTGCAGCGTAGGTAGGCCATTGCTCGGCGGAAATGGTTTCGCCCAGCATCAGGGAAACCGCCACCAGCAGCACAGGCTCCACGTAGCTAAGAAGCCCGAACAGGCTGAACGGGAGCTGGCGGCTGGCCATGACGTAGCTCACCAGCGCCAGCGCGCTGATCATGCCCAGGCCCGGTATCAACGCCCATAGTGCAGGGTGTGCGGCCAGTTCGCCCGACGACAATGGGCCGGTTATCACGAAATACAGGGCCGCCGGGATCATCAACAGCATGTCGGTCCACAGGCCGCCGAGATGGTCGGTACGAAAACGCCGACGAAGGATGAAATAGACCGGGTACCCCAGTGTGACCAGCAGCGTTTCCCAGGCGAAGCTGCCATGCCTGAACAGCTCGTGGCCCACGCCGAGCGCCGCCAGGATAACGGCCAGGGTTTGCGCGCGCGACAGTGATTCGCCCCATAACAGCTTGCCGGTGAGCACCATTGCCAACGGCAGTAGAAAATAGCCCATGGACACTTCCAGGCTGCGGCCATGCAGGGGCGCCCACAGAAACAGCCACAACTGCACGCCCATGAGGCTTGCCGTGACCATGGAGCCCACGAGGCGTAGCGGTTTTTCCGTGATACGCCGTATCACGCCCGTAGCCAGCCGCCAGTCTCCGGTGGCCAACAGGAATAATGTGACGCAGGGCAGGGTGAGCAGCATCCGCCAACCGAAAATCTCTTCGCCACTCAGTGGCTGCAAAAGCGATGTGTAGTAATAAAGCAGGGCGAACAGCGACGATGCCAGTACGGATGCAGCGATGCCTCGGGACACGGGAACCTCAATCAGCAGCGGGGGCGCGGCGGGGCCGGAACGTTACCCTAGCTCGACCGCCGGCGCCAGCGGTAGCGCCAGGCCGCGTTCCTGGCAGGCCTGCACATGGCTGTTGAACAGATCAGCCGGCATCGGCCGCGCAAAGTAATACCCTTGCAGGTAGGCGACCCCATGGCTGGTCAGGTAATTGTGTTGTTCGCGGGTTTCGACACCTTCGGCCACCATGTCCAGTTCAAGCTTGCCGCACAGCTCGATGATGCTGTCCAGAATATGCCTGCCAAAGGCCTGGCTGCCGATCATGGCAACGAAGCTTTGGTCGATCTTGAGGTAGTCGACCTTGAATTGGTGAAGGTAGGAAAGGCTGCAATGGCCGGTGCCGAAGTCGTCCAGCGCAATTTTCACGCCCATGGCGCGCAAGGTACTGAACAGCTCCAGTGTCTGAGGCGTAGGCGTCACCAGTTCACGTTCGGTGATCTCCAGCACCAGCTGTACCCGGCCCGGCGCAAAGGCTGCCAGAAATTGCCGGCAATCCTCGACCAGCAGCGGATCCTCGCAATGGGCAGCGGCAATATTGATGCCCACGTGGAAGCCATCTGCAACGCCGTGCGCTATTGGCGCAAGCACTGTTGCGGTCTGGCGCATGAGGCTTCGGGTCATGGGTACGATAAGGCCGCAGGCTTCGGCATAAGGAATGAACAGATCGGGGCGCACCAGGCCTTCGCGGGGGTGACGCCAACGCATCAATACCTCCGTGCCGGTGCATTGCCCGTTCTGCGCAGCCACTACCGGCTGGAAGAAAGGCACGAATTCGCCCGCCGCGAGCGCCCTCGTCAGCTCCTGGCGCTGCGAGCCGGCTCGCCGTTGTTGCACGTAACACACGGCGCCAGCGCATCCGCCGAGTAACATCAGCAGCGCCAGCATCGGGTATTGCTGCAACATGCGGTGCCAGGGAACCGGCTCTGCGTAGCCTCCCCGGACCATGAACGGATAGCGCGCGGAGGCGGCGCGCGCCTCGCCGGAAGCGAAACGAGGCACAGGGCCCAAAGATACTTGCCCCTGGGCGGTCATCCAGGCGGAGCCGACCTGGAACAGCATCTGGTTGTCGACGTCGGAGGCAGTAAGTGCATTGGCCAGGTGCTGGCCGTCTACCGTGGCCAGTGCCGCGCCGGTTTGGGCAGCTTGACGGTAAACCAGCAGCGCGCGGCCGGGAGTGACAGTGTTTGCCTCGAAAAGGCGCAACCGCCCGGCGGCGAAGCCATCAAGGGAAAAGCTCTCGCTGAACGAGCCGTACAACGAGCTGCAGTACAGCCGGTTCTCGGCTACAAGGTTGGTGGATCGAACGTAGGGGTTGCCTGTGACCTGCTCTCGCAGCGCCAGGGTAACATCGGCGCAGGGTTTTCCTGCCAGGGGGGCCAAGGCCCGGGCAGCACCGGCAGCGTTATCCAGGATTGCTTCGAGGCGTTTGAGAGCAAGCGAAACGTCACGTGACGATTGTACCGCCAGGTTGCGTTCCGCCTGCCAGGCCAACAAGGGAAGGCCGAGGACCAGCGGCAGTAAGGTAACCATCACCACCCATGGCCATCGGCGAGCCCTCTGGGGGTTGGCGGGTAAGGACATGGCAACGCTCCTGGGGTCAGAGTGGGCCGGGGAGGCAGCCCTTCAAGCCTGAACCCGGCGCCGCTATTGCCAGGGTCGAGGTTCGATGGCTGGCAGCAGCATAGCCCTGTCCCGAGGTTGGATCACTTTTTCTGTTCGTCCTTTTGTTGCATCTGTACGGAAGCCGGGCTGCTGTCAGTATTTTGCTGTGTCGTGTTTTTTTCACTGCTGTCGAAACAGCCAGCCAGTAATACAAGGCTTGCAGCAAGGACAGCGGTCGATAGGGCCTTCATGAATAACACGCTCCAAGAGTAATGGGTTCGATACTGTGACCCGGCCTGCGCCGCATGGTTGCGGTGATGTGCTTGTGTACCCTCAACCAGAGACGTCACTTGCGACGCTCCGGTCGGCTGATCAACCAGTGGCAAAGCCCGCCGCTGAAAATCGAGAGCATCATCACCGGGCCGAGTATCAGTAGCAGCTTGCGCGTGATGAGGTTGAGGACATCTTCGCCAGACAGGCTGCTATGGATCGCATAGCTGAACTGCGTGGAGGGCACCAGAACACGGTAGCGAGGGTTCTGTCGAAGCTCACCGCGCAGCACCGAGCCATCGTCCCAAAGATAGGTGCCGGCAACATGCAGCGCTACGTCGGCGCTGCCGCTGATCAGTTCAAGCTGTTCGGTTATCACCCGATTATCAATCCTCACGGTCAGCGAATACTGGGCATTGCCCTTGATCAGAAGTAACGAGCCGAAGCCTTCGGACATCGCGTCCGGCCGCTGCAATTCAAGGGTCTGGTAGTCGAAGGGACCGGCCACGGCCACAGGCGCGCGGGCCGATCCCAAGCTTCCGGAAACCGTGTTGCAATAGGGCACATTCTTGTGTGCATAGGAGGCTGACCGTACCCATGGTGCTTGCGCTACCGCCCGGCGCATTGCGCTCAAAACGGTCTGGCAACGTTTGCCGGCCATAGGCGATAAGACGTCGGCGGTGTCAGAGGCGGCGCTTAATATCTTGTCCATGTGCTCGACAGCGGCCTGGCCGATACGCACATTTTCCTCATTAAGCGCGTGATCCGAGAGCTTGAGCGTCAACCCGACGCCGGCGACGAGGGGGATGGCCGCGGCGCCTATCGAAAGAAGTGCCGCGCCGAGGGCCGAGCGTTGTTTGTCTGTCCGTGACATAAATGATCCTGTTGGTATGAGCCCGGCGGCAGGTTAGCCGCAGCATTGGCCCAGGCCACGGACCGCTGGGGGATTGGTTGGGTAGGGGGCGCACCGTTACGGTGTAGGAAAGAGGGCAAAGACGCTTTTGATAGGATCCTATCCGTTGCGGTCAGTACGGGGATGATCAAGAATGACCGGGTTTATCGCGCGCAGAGCCGGTCATGCCCTACACAGAACAGCTGTCGTTTCCATATTCACAGGGGGTCATGAGTGATCGCATTCGGCATTATCCGTGGCAGGGTAGTGAGCCGGGCCCGTGGCAACACTGGCCTGAAGTCGTTCGGTGCAGCCTGATCAACCTCCTGGGTTGCCGGTTCCCCCAATGCCTCATCTGGGGTGCGGAGCAGCACATTTTCCATAACGATGCGTTCGCAGACCTGCTGGGGCACGGAGCCCCCGTAGTCGAACGCACGCTTGAGCGGCTCTGGCCGCACGCCGGGGCACGATTGGCCCCCGCAGTGCAACGGGCATTCGCCGGGGAAGCTTGCCACGGGCTCAATCATTGCCTGCCCGTCGAGCGTAACGGGCGTCGGGAACCCGCGTGGTACACCTTTTGTTTCAGCCCCCTGCGCGATGGGCACGGTGTCGTGCTCGGGGTATTGGCGACCATCATCGAAACCACGGCAACGGTACAGGCCGAGGGGGAGCTTAAAAGCCTGGCCCATCGCTTCGAGCGAGAGGTTGCAGAGCGCACCGCCGACCGCAATCGCCTTTGGCAATTGTCCACGGACATCATGCTGGTGACGCGAAGCGACCTTACGATCACGGCCGCCAACCCTGCATGGCAAACAGTACTGGGCCGGCCGGAGCTGGAGCTGCTCGGCATGAATGTGCTTGAGCTGCTTCATCCCGAAGACGTTGCGGTTTGTGAACAGGCCGCACGCGACCTGGCTGCCGGCCATCCTTTGCGGGATATGGATTGCCGCTTGCGGCACAAGCGTGGCGGCTATCGCTGGATCAACTGGGCGGCTGTGCCGGGCGGCGGATTTTTCAATGCCGTGGGGCGCGACGTCACGGTGGAGCGCGAGCGTGCCGCCGCGTTGGAGCAGACCGAGACGCTACTGCGGCACAGCCAGAAGATGGAAGCGGTCGGCCAGCTGACAGGTGGGCTGGCTCATGACTTCAATAACCTGCTTACCGCCATTTCCGGCAGCCTTGAGCTTATGGACCGGCGTATCGAGCAGGGGCGTGTGGATCAGCTCGGGCGCTATATCGCCGCAGCCCGGGGCGCTGCGGACCGGGCGGCCACGCTGACCCACCGGTTGCTGGCGTTTGCCCGCAGGCAAACACTGGATGCCCGCCCCGTCGCCGTGCCTGCGTTGATAGAAGGTTTGGAAGCCCTTATCCGGCAAACATTGGGGCCTCACATCCACTGCGAGCAAGCATTCGGCCATGAGCCTTGGTGTGTACTGGCCGACCCTAACCAATTGGAAAGCGCGCTGCTCAACCTGTGCATCAATGCCCGCGACGCCATGCCGGAGGGTGGAACACTCACGCTCGCGTGTACTGCGCATGCACAGGTGAGCACGTCGGCGGGTGTGGAAGCATTGGCTCCCGGAGATTACGTGGCCATCAGCGTCACAGACACCGGCCACGGCATGACGGCAGACGTACTTTCGAAGGTGTTCGATCCGTTTTTCACCACCAAACCCCTGGGGCAGGGTACCGGCCTGGGGTTGTCGATGGTGTATGGCTTTGCCCGTCAGTCAGGGGGTACCGTGAGTATCGCTTCCAATCCTGGCAAGGGTACCCGGGTGAGTATCTATCTACCTCGCTACAGCGAAGCACTGGCACCCGCACCTGAGGAACCTTCGGTAGCGATGGCGCAGCCGACTGCGAAAGGCGAATGTATCCTGCTCATTGATGACGAAGCGGCCATTCGTGATCTGGTAAGCGAAACGCTGGAGGGGTTGGGGTATCACGTAGTGTGCGCCGAAGACGGTGCCGGTGGCCTTGCCGCATTGGGCCGCACGCCGCAGGTGGCCTTGATGATCACCGACATTGGCCTGCCTGGCGGGCTGAATGGGCGTCAGGTCGCCGAAGCGGCCCGCGCCATAAAACCTCACCTTCCGGTGCTTTTCATTACGGGGTACGCAGAACAGTCCGCCCTGGGGCCCGCGCTGCTCCGGTCGGGCATGGAGATCATCACCAAGCCCTTTGTGCTTAACGATTTTGCCCGGCGGGTTGCGCAGATGCTCCGTCAACCCGCTGCGGAATAACCCTTGCCTTTGTCTGGCGCAGCGGCGGTTTCCTTGCCGGGCTGTTCATCGTTGTCCGCAGGTTCGGGCGTTCCGCCGCGGCGGGTCTTGCGCTCCAGCACCAGATACACCAGGCAGGCGATTGCCAGCGGTACCAGAAAATACAACGCCCGGTAGGCAATCAGCGCAGCCAGAAGCGCACCCTTTGAATACTGCCCCTGCAGCAGGGAAATGAAGATGGTTTCCAGTACTCCCAGCCCGGCGGGTATGTGGGTAATCACTCCGGCAATGCTGCTGATCAGCAGGATGGCCAGCACGGTGAGGTAGTCAACCTTTTCTGGCAGCAGGGTAAAAATCAGCGCCCCCATCAACGACCAGTTCAGTGCACCGGTAGCGGCCTGGAGCGCTGCGAAGCGGAAGGACGGCAGCGTGACCTCCTGCTTGCGTATCGTCCACGTGCGCCGTTTGGCGAACCGGCAAGCCAGCAGGTAAGCAACGCCAGCCGCGACCATTGCAACGCCGATCAGGCGCAGCCCGGTAGACCCTATTTTCACGCTGTCCGGAAGCGCCGGCAGCCCCATTGCGAAGACCACACCGCCCAGTAGCAGGTAGCCAAGCCAATTAATGATCAGGCCCAGGCTAAGTATCTTCGTAATGGTCGCGACGCTCAGGCCCAGCTTGCCGTATAGCCTGTAGCGCAGGGCAATGCCTCCGACCCAGGAGCTGAGGTTGAGGTTGAAGGCGTAGCACACGAAGGCCAGGGGCAATACCTTGGTCGTGGGCAAGCGGTGGCCGGTATAACGTCGGGAAAGCAGGTCGTAGCTGCTGAATACCATGTAGCTCACCAAGGCCAATGCGCCACCGAGCAACAGCGTGCTCAGCTTGTAAGACTTGAGCGCATGCACGACTTCCTGCCAATCAAGATTACGTACAAGCATGAACAACAGCACAGGCACCAGGATGAAGCAGCTCCAGGTCATCAGGCGCTTGGTCCATAACCATACCTTGGAGCGACGTTTAGGCTGGCCATCCCGTACCTCAGGAGTGGCTGCGGGATCTACGGAGGGGTTCATGCGCTTTTCTCCGCGTTCAGTGGGGTATCGCCCGGCGCCGTTTCATTTACGGTTGTCCAGGGTTTGAGCCGGGGGGAGTGTGCAGGCAGCAGGCCGATCCAGGCAGGGAAATGGCGCAGGAAGTGAAAACTGAGGAAGATCAAAGGCGCGCGCCACCAGTAACCGCGCAGCACCCGTTGCAAGGTAATGCTCTTGGATTCTTCTTTGGCGAGCTGCGCCAGGTGGGTGTAAAGGCGCTCGTTGAATGCGGTGTCATCAATCACCAGGTTGGCTTCCAGGTTGAGTGACAGGCTGAGCGGGTCGAGATTGCTGGAGCCGACCGTTGACCAGTGGTGGTCGACCAAGGCCACCTTGCCATGCAGTGGGCGAGTGGTGTACTCGCGAATCACCACCCCATCGCGCAGGAGGTAGTTGTACAGCAGCCTTGAGCACAGCCGTACCAGCGGCATATCAGGCATGCCCTGAAGAATAAGCGTCACTTCTACCCCGCGACGGGCCGCATTGCGCAGCTCGCGAAGCACACGGTAGCCCGGGAAGAAATATGCATTGGCGATGACGATTCGCTCACGGGCGGCTTTGATGGCGTTGAGGTAGTGGGTTTCGATATCGTCGGTGTGGTTGTTGTTGTCGCGGATGCTCAGCAGCATTTTTGCGTGAGCACTGTCGGGTTCCAACGGCACCCGTTCGGTCAACCAAGGCTTGTGGCGCCGGGTGATACGGCTGGTTTCGTCCATCAGGGCCAGCGAGGCCTTGTGCAGGTCGGCAACAATTGGCCCACGTACTTGCACGGCGTAGTCCTGCTTGGCCATGGGGCCGAAGTCGCCCAGGTGATCCGCGCAGAAATTGATACCGCCAACGAAACCGATCTCTCCATCGACGACCACAATCTTGCGGTGAAGCCGACGGAACAGGTTGGTTCGCATGCCCAGCATGGGCTTGCTCGGGTCAAACGCCAGCACCCGCACGCCGGCTTCCGAAAGGGCGCTCAGGGTAGAAGGCGACAGGTCCGCGCTGCCATAGCCGTCCACCAGCACCTCGATTCGCACTCCACGGGCGGCTGCCTCGGTGAGCACCTGTTGCAGCTCCAGCCCCACCTTGTCGTCACGCAGGATGAAGGTTTCGATCAACACTTCCTCTCGGGCTTGGGCGATGGCCTGGAATACGCTTGGATAGAATTCTTCCCCGTTGATCAGCAGCTGTATCTGGTTGTTGCTCCGCCATTGCTCGGTCACAGGCGTACCTCCACAGCCAGGGGCACATGGTCAGACAAATGCGACCAGGGTTTGCGAGACAATGCCAGCGGCGCATGCGCTGTGGCGTTACGCAGGTAAATGCGGTCCAGGCGCAATAACGGCAGCCGCGCCGGGAAACTGCGCGCCGGCGAGCCATGGGCCTCAGCAAAGGCCTCACGCAAGCCGCAGCCAGCCAACAGCTTGCTGGCCTGTTGACGCCAGTCATTGAAATCACCAGCGACGATCACGGGCTCGTTTTCCGGCAGGCCCTCGAGTAATCGACACAGCAAGCGGAGCTGTTCCTGACGCTGTTGCTCGCGCAGGCCCAGGTGAACGCAAATGGTGTGCACCGGCGGTTGCCCCGGCACGGCCAGTACAGAATGAAGCAGCCCGCGCTCTTCCTGGCCGGCGACGCTCACGTCGTGGTTCTGGTAATGGAGGATGGGGAATTTGGACAGGAGCGCATTGCCATGGTCGCCGTCCGGGTACACCGCATTACGCCCATAGGCGAACACAGGCCACATGCTGTCGGCCAGGAATTCGTATTGCGGTACATCGCTCCAGTTATCGTAGCGCTCGCCATGCCGCCGGTGCACGCCCAGTACCTCCTGGAGAAACACCACGTCGGCAGAGGTCGCGCGCACCGCTTCGCGCAGCTCGGGCAGTACGAAGCGGCGATTCAGTGGGCTGAAACCCTTGTGCATGTTCACGGTAAGGATGTGCAGCGCATGCACCGGCGGGGCTTCCTGTGGAAGCACGTCCGCAGCCGTGACCTGCTCATCCAGCGGCCGGAAATCCTGTGTCGCCATCGGCCAAGCTCCCCAAATCCTGGTTGAAAAGTCCTCATAGTCGGACTTTCAGGGGGATGGATGGTTCAGCGCGGGGCGGGAGGTAGGGCGCGGCGCTGGCGTTCCAGGAGCAAAGGTGGAAAGGCGTGGCTCCGGTAGCCAGGTGCCGAGCAGGCGTAGTCAGGCAAACGACTCTCCTTTTTAAATGCCATATATCGTGATTTAACTGCCATTTCTGAGCTTAAGGTCGCTTATGTTGGATTTAAGCTTTAGTAAGCCTGACGAGGAAAGGATGCAGAGAAACTATTCAGTGCCGCATCAGGTAAAACGGTGTTCTACTTCGCTGAAGTCATGCCAGCCCCAGCTGGATGCTGTCCGTCAGACGTGACTATTCAAGCCCGTTCACAGGCTATCCGGATCCCCAAAGAACATCTGCAACCGCGAGCGTAGCCAGCGCTCGCTGGGGTCGTTGTCCTGCGACCCACGCCAGGCCATATGAAGCTCGAAGGTTTCCATTTCCATAGGCAGTTCCTCGGCGCGCAGCCCGCCCGCTGCGGTGAGCGCATCGGCGGTGTAGTCCGGCACGGTGGCCACAATATCCGTACCGGCCAATAAGGTACCCAACCCATTGAACTGAGGCACGGCGAGCACCACATGGCGCTTGCGCCCCAGCTTTTCCAGGGTGGTGTCGATGAAGCCGCTGAGGTCGCCCGCATAGGACACCAGTGCATGGGGCCGGTCACAGAAATCATCCAGGCTGATCGGCCCCGGCATGGTGTCGGCCCTCAGCAGGCGTGGCTTGCTTCGGCGCAATACCTTGCGCTTGGCATTGGCGGGCAGCTCGTTGGTGTAGCTCACGCCCACCGAGATTTCCCCGGAAGCAAGCAACGCCGGCATCAGAATGTAATTGACCCGCCGCACTACCAGCACGATGCCCGGTGCTTCTGCCCGCAAGCGCTTGAGCAGTTGCGGCAGCAATGCAAATTCAACGTCATCGGATAAGCCCACCCGGAACACTGCCGTGCTGGTGGCCGGATCAAACTCGGCGGCGCGGCTTACTGCCGTGGAGATCGAATCCAGGGCTGGGGACAGCAGCCCGAAGATTTCGGTGGCGCGCGCCGTGGGCTCCATGCTGCGGCCGGTACGCACGAACAAGGGGTCATCGAAGAGGCTGCGCAGGCGCGAGAGGGCAGCGCTGATGGCCGGCTGGCCGAGAAAAAGCTTCTCCGCGGCGCGGGTTACGCTGCGTTCATGCATCAGGGTTTCAAAGACAATCAGTAAATTGAGGTCGACGCGGCGAAGGTCGTTACGATTCATCTGGATCGCTCAGGCAGAGGTCGGGGCGCTGGAGATAGTACGGGGAATGATTGCCGTGGTGTACGTCAAATATTAAATCGCCGCTATAGAGATTGAATCGAGGATCAATATTAGGCATGTTGACTATCAATTTCCCTCGGTGGTGATGTGGGCAAAGCCCGGATAACCTACGTGGTAATAGAAGTGATCAGACGAGGTTAGCGATGTCCCGCACAATCCGTTTTCACAAGTTTGGCCCCGCCGACGTGCTCAAGTGCGAAGCGCTCGAGCCTCGGCTACCAGGGCCGGGCGAGGTGCAGGTACAGGTCGCTGCCATTGGCATATCGTGGTTTGACGTGCTTTGGCGGCAGAATCTGGCCCCCTCCCAGGCACGCCTGCCAGCTGGCATTGGCCATGAAATGGCCGGGGTAGTCAGTGCCGTCGGCACCGGCGTGACCGAGTTCAAGCCAGGCGATCGCGTGGCAAGCTTCCCCGCCACCAGCGCCAACGACTATCCGGCGTGCGGTGAGCAGGTGGTCATGCCCGCGGCAGCACTCACCCGATACCCGGACCTGCTGACGCCGACGCAGGCGGCCGTTCACTACACGCCCTTGCTGGTCGCCTGGTTCGCTTACGTGAAGCTGGCCCATGCCCAGCCTGGCCAGACCGCGCTCATCACTGATGCCAGCCATTGCTCGGGCCCGGCGTTCGTGCAACTGGGCAAGGCGCTGGGTGTGAATGTCATCGCGGCCACCCGCAATGAAACGCAGCGCGAAGCATTGCTGGCGCTGGGTGCGCATAAGGTGATCGTCACCGATGACCAGGACCTGCTCATGCAGATCAACAAGTACACCGATGGCAAAGGCGTCAATATGGTGTTCGACGGGCTGGGCGGGCCGCAAATGTCTCTGCTCGGCGATGTATTGGCACCGCGCGGTACGCTGGTGCTTTATGGCTTGCAAGGCGGGAACCAGACCCCGTTCCCGGCGTGTGCGGCGTTCCAGAAGAACATTCAGTTCCATGTGCATTGCCTGGGTAATTTCACCGGTAAGCCGGAGCTGGGGATCCCTCAGGATGCTGAAGCAGTGCGCCAGGCCCTTGTACAGATCAACCAGCTCACTGCTGATCGCGTGCTTACACCTCAGCCAACTCGGGTGTTCGCGTTCGAGCAGGTAGTGGAGGCCCACCGCTATATGGACGACTGCCCGTGCAGTGGCCGGGCTGTGTTGGAAATAACATCCGCGTAATGCGTGACTCCTGCCGGGCTGCCATTGCAGCCCACTGCCGAGTGTCGGCTTCTCCTACAGTCTCTTGAGATTTTTCCTTCAGTAATCTTCCGGTTCGACCCGCTGCCCGGGCGGGCCGGTATGGCTATCCTTCGGCGCGCTGAATCCGCTACCAAGAAAGCGGGTCGCCTGCGGAGGACTCATGAGCGAAATACACCAACAAGCCCTGGCCAGCATCTATCGCCAAGTGTTGCAGCGCCTTGTCAATGCCCATGGCGAGGCACAACGGCAGGCAATGCTGCGGCTGGCCGAATGGTTGGGTCGCCGCTTCCCCCAGTTGGAGCAGGCTCGCCTGGTGGTGATGTGCTCGGGTGATCGGGATGGCTTGCTCACAATGGCGCTGCTGCGCGGGGCCCAGTTGCTGTTGGCCGAGGCGCAGGGGCAAACGTTCCGGTTGCGCGTGGCCGTGCCCTTGCACCCGGGTATGAGTACCGTCGACCACGGCAACGTACAGCGCGCCTGCGCCGCACTTTTCCTGCATGAAGATGAACGGGTCGAAGTACTGGCAGTAGATGGCACGGCCTTGCACCCCTACGATCGCACCGAACCGGGCCGTGTGGCGCACGTAGGTAATGCAAAGGCCTTGCTGGGTTCGGTCCATGCGGGCCCGGCCGGCATTGGTCTCGAACGCAAGCACTGCCTCATCGGCACTGCTCGTTTGCTGCTGCTGGCGCTTGAGGGTAGTCAGCGGTCCAGCGTGCTGGTAATGGCCCAGCCGCTCGCCAGCCTGTTGCGTCAATACGCTCGAGCCCGGCGCTTGTTGCGCAAGGCAGGGGGCCTTGGCCCTGGTGAGCGCCACCCGGTGCCAGCCTGGTTGCACAGGGTGGCTGGGCTGCTGGAAGGTGCTTCGCCACGCCAGCCCCCGGAACAGGCCGTGGCCGCCCCCTTCAACGTGCAGGCGTTTCTTTCCACCAGCCCGAAGGTGCGCTGGGAACAGGCGACGCAGTGCCTTGGCATGCAGCTCGACCCTTTTTCCCTGCGACGCGATGCACTGGACTGCAGGGATTACCTGCTTGGGGCTTATCTGTCTGCCTTGGCGGCCAAATACCTCAAAGGCGAGGATGCCGCTTCAGGGCTTGTGGAGTGGTTACGGCCCCGATTCGATCGTTTGCGCAAGGAAGGGGTGCCTGTACGCAAAATGGCAGGGTTGCGTGCCGCTTGCCTGGGTGAGCGTGCCATCGACAGCCAGGCGTATCGCCTGCAGCTGCATACGGAAGAGCGTTATGGCATGAACGAAGAGCAGCTGTGCTGTTTGATCTTCAAGCCGTTCGTTGGCCGGGGTGCAGGTTTGAAAGCATTTCTGGAATGCTGCCACCCCGATAAGCTGCATCGTGAAAGTCAGCTACGCCAGGCCCTCGAAGGCCAGATCGGCTCCGCCGAGGCTGTAGGGTGGCTGCAGCGGGTATCCGGTTTGCCACTGCCGATGTTACGTCAACTTTATGCAAGCGTTGCCAAGGGAAGTGGGCAGCATGGCCGCCCGGGCGCAGTGCTGCCTGGCCCCTGCAGTTGCCATGCCGCCCCGCTGGCGGGGCGAACTACACACGGCCTTGGCTCAGGGCGGCAGGGGCAATCGACAAAAGGGGCTGGTCACGGATAACCCGCTGGAGTACAAATGTACTCCATGAAAACAAACATTCTTTCCCCACGTCGCCGCGCCGTCCTTGCCTTCATTCGTGAGCGCATCACTTTGCACGGTCAATCACCCAGCCTCGCCGAGATAAGCGAGGCCTTTGGCTTTGCCTCGCGTAGCGTTGCCCGCAAGCACATTGTGGCGCTGGCCGAGGCCGGGCATATCGAGGTCCAGGCCCATCAGGCGCGCGGTATCCGGCTGGTAGCGCAGGCCGGCCGTGCCGAACTTGTCCAGGTACCCTTGATGGGGCGTGTCGCGGCGGGGTTACCGATCGATCCGGATGTGGGTGTGCATGACCACCTGGCTTTGGACGTGCGGCTGTTCTCGCGCGTGCCGGATTACCTGCTGGAAGTGCAGGGCGATTCGATGCTTGAAGACGGCATTCTGGACGGAGACCTGGTGGGTGTGCAGCGGCTGCAGGAGGCTCGCAACGGGCAGATCGTGGTCGCCAGGCTGGATGGCGAGGTCACCATCAAGCGCTTCGAACACAGCCTTGAAGGTGTGAGGTTGTTGCCCCGCAACCCTGCCTATACGCCAATTGAAGTAGCCCCCGATCGCGATCTGGTGATCGAAGGTATCTTCTGCGGGTTGGTGCGGCGATGAGCGCGGCGGTTGTAAGCCTCGATGGCCTGCTGGGCACGCGCCGTGTCTGGAAAGGCAGCAATACCCAAGGCGAACAGCCCACAACGCCCGCCCAACCCACAGGGCATGCCCAGCTGGATCAGGCCTTGCCCTCAGGCGGCTGGCCGCCCGGGGCCTTGAGCGAAATCCTTATCCCGTTCACCGGTTGCGGCGAATTGCAATTACTGTGGCCAACCCTGGCCCGCCTTACACAGGCCGCCGAGCGCGTGGTATTGGTCGCGCCGCCTTTCATACCCAACCCCCAGGCCTGGCTGGCCGCCGGGGTAGACCTGGGCTGGCTGACTCTGGTGCGGGCTGAAGGCAAGGAAGCGTTGTGGGCAGCTGAACAATGCCTGCGCTCCGGTAGCTGCGCGGCAGTCATGTGCTGGGCGGGGCAGGTCGATGATCGCGCCTTGCGTCGGCTGCAGGTAGCCGCCGAGGCAGGCCAGGCGCTGGGGTTCATATTGCGCGGCAGCCAGGCGGCGGCCAATCCGTCACCGGCCGCGCTTCGCCTGGCGATCGCCCCGGAGCCTGCTGGCTGGACCATTCTCAAATGCCGCGGTGGTTTGCCGCCGGCTCGCCCTATCCCTTGGTTGGCCAACGCCTGAGGTCGCCATGCTCTGGGCCTGTATCCTGTTTCCCCAGTTGGCGCTGGACGTGGTGTTGCGCCATCAACCCGACCCGCTGGCGCCTCTGGCGTTGGTCAGTGGCCCTTCCCAACGCCGCGTGCTGCGCGCGGTCAACCCCTCGGCCCGGGCGCTTGGCCTGCGCCCTGGGCAAAGCTTGAGCGCGGCGCATGCGCTGAGCCGTGATTTTCATCTGGTGGACTACGACCTCAGCCAGGTAAGCCAGGCCCAGCAATTGCTCGCCGCCTGGGGCTATCGCTACAGCTCGCAGGTAAGCCTGCATTTTCCTCGCGCACTGTTGCTGGAGGTCGCCTCAGGCATGGGGTTGTTCGGGCCATGGCCGGCATTCGAGGCAAGGTTGCGCAGTGAACTGCGTGCCATGGGGTTCGCGCACCGTATCGTGCTGGCTACCAACCCCGTGGCCGCGCGAATGCTTGCCAATGTTCACGATGGCCTTGCGGTCACGTCCCCTACCCAGCTGCAGGCCCTATTGGCCCAAATGCCTGTAGACCGGATTGGCCTGGCCAAAGAGCAGGCAACGGCGCTCATGCGCATGGGGCTGCGCAAGGTTGGCCAATTGCTGCGGCTTGAGCGCGCAGCGTTGGCACGACGGTTCCCGGCCCAATTGCTCATGCAGCTGGATCTGTTGCAGGGGCTACGGCCTCAGGCGATGGAGTTCTTCGCGTTACCAGAAGGTTTCGACTGCCGTATAGAGCTCAATTTCGATGTGGAATCCACCGAGGCCTTGCTGTTTCCATTACGGCGACTGATCAGCGACCTGGGCGTGTTTCTGGCCAGCCGTGATGGCGGGGTGCAGCGTTTTGTGGTTCACCTTGAACACGCCGAGGGCGCGGATACCCAGGTTCCGGTAGGGCTGCTCACGGCGGAACGGGACCCCAACCTGCTGTTCGAGCTCACCCGTGGCCGCCTGGAGCCGGTGCAGGTTACCCGGCCGGTACGCAATGTGCGCCTGGTGGCCCGAGAGCTGCCGGCGTATGCCCCGGTGTCACATGGGTTGTTCGAGGCGAGGCTGGCCGCCGGGCAGGGCTGGGAACAGCTGCGTGAACGCCTGCGCGCCCGCCTGGGTGACGACGCCGTGGCCTGCCTTCGTTACCTGGCCGACCATCGCCCCGAGCGTGCCTGGGCACTGGAGGACACCCCTGGGCTTGTGCTGAACGCTGGCCCTGCGCCCTTGCGGCCTGGCTGGTTGTTGCCCAGCCCGGAGCCACTTCCCGACGGGCGCTGGCAATCGCTTTCCGGCCCGGAACGGATTGAAAGCGGATGGTGGGACGGTGGCGATGTGCGTCGCGACTACTTCCGCTTGCGCCTGGCCTCGGGGCGGCAAGCGTGGGCCTACAAGGCTGTGAGCGATGACAGCTGGTGGTTGCAGGGGTGGTTCGGATGACTGCGTATGCCGAGCTGCACTGCCTGTCCAGTTTCAGCTTTCAGCGGGGCGCCTCTACCGCCCTGGAGCTGTTCACTCGCGCCCGCCGGCATGGCTACCGCGCGCTGGCTATTACTGATGAATGCACCTTGGCCGGCATTGTTCGGGCATGGCAGGCGGCCCGGGAATGCTCGGTGCCCTTGCTGGTGGGCAGCGAGATCCAGGTGGACAACGGTGCGCGGCTGGTCGTACTGGTAAGCGATCTGGGCGGGTATCAAGCGTTGTGCCACTTGATCACTTTGGCGCGGCGGCGGGCCGAGAAGGGCAGTTACCGTTCCCTGGCCAGTGATTATCAAGAGGTGGACCTGTCCGGGCTATTGGCCCTGTGGCTGCCTTCGCCTGAGTTGAAGATCGAGCACGGCCAGTGGCTGCAACAGCTGTTCGGCGATCGCTTGTGGCTGGCGGTGGAATTGCACCGCAGTGCCGATGACACCCAGCGCCTGGCGCATCTGCAGGCCTTGGCCGCCAAGCTGGGCATCCGTTGCGTGGCCAGCGGCGATGTGCACATGCATGCTCGCGGGCGGCGGGCGCTGCAGGATACCCTTACCGCCGTGCGTCATCATGTCAGCGTCGCCGAAGCGGGCCAGTGGCTGTTTCCCAATGGCGAGCGTCATTTACGCAGCCTGGCGCAGCTCGCCGAGCTGTATCCACCAGCCTTGCTGGCCGAAACCGTGCACATCGCCGAGCGATGCCGCTTCGACCTCGGCCAGCTGCGCTACCAGTACCCCCATGAAGTGGTGCCCGCTGGCCAAACCCCCACGGCATGGCTGCGTACCCTGACCGAGCGCGGCGCGACCGAGCGCTGGCCAGAGGGTATCCCGGCGCTGGTGCGAACCATGCTGGAGCGGGAGCTGGAGATCATCGCCGACCTTGCCTATGAATCCTATTTCCTGACCGTGCATGACATCGTCGACTTCGCCAGGCGCCAAGGCATCCTGTGCCAGGGGCGGGGGTCAGCCGCGAACTCTGCCGTATGCTTTGCGCTAGGCATTACCGCGATCGACCCGGCCCATACCAGCATGTTGTTCGAACGCTTCATCTCACGCGAGCGCAACGAACCGCCAGACATCGACGTGGATTTCGAGCATGAGCGGCGTGAAGAAGTCATCCAATACGTGTTCAACCGGTATGGCCGCCATCGGGCCGCGCTCACGGCCATCGCCAGCACCTACAGGGCTGCGGGGGCCGTGCGGGATGTGGCCAAGGCCCTTGGGTTGCCCCCGGACCAAGTGAATGCGCTGGCCAGTTGCGTAGGGCGCTTCAGCGACGCACTGCCATCGCCAGAGCGGCTCGCCGAAGCCGGTTTCGACCCTGCCAGCCCGGTGCTGCGCCGGGTGCTCACCCTCACCGGCGAGCTGATAGGCTTCCCTCGCCACCTGTCTCAGCACCCTGGCGGTTTCGTGATTTCCGAGCACCCGTTGCAAACCCTGGTGCCGGTGGAAAACGCCGCCATGGATGACCGCACCGTCATTCAATGGGACAAAGACGACCTGGACATGGTTGGCCTGTTGAAGGTCGATATCCTTGCCCTGGGCATGCTGACCGCGATCCGTCGCTGCTTCGACCTGGTAAAGCACTACCGCGGCCGCCACCTCACCCTGGCCTCGGTGCCCGCCGATTGCGCGGCAACCTACGACATGATCGGCAAGGCCGATACGGTAGGGGTGTTCCAGATAGAATCCCGGGCGCAGATGGCAATGTTGCCCCGCCTCAAGCCGCGCAATTTCTACGACCTGGTGATCGAGGTGGCGATCGTGCGCCCCGGCCCCATACAGGGTGACATGGTGCACCCGTACCTGCGCCGCCGTAATCACGAAGAAGAGGTCACCTACCCGTCGCCAGAATTCGAAGCGGTGTTCAAGCGCACGTTGGGCGTGCCGCTGTTTCAGGAACAGGTGATGCAGCTGGCTATTCTTGCGGCCGATTACACCCCGGGCGAGGCTGACCAGTTGCGCCGCTCAATGGCGGCCTGGAAGCGCCACGGCGGGCTGGACCCGCACCAGCAGCGCCTGCGTGAAGGCATGTTGCGCAATGGCTATAGCGAAGCTTTTGCCCAACGTATCTTCGAGCAGATCAAGGGCTTTGGCAGCTACGGGTTTCCTGAATCCCACGCCGCCAGTTTTGCCTTGCTCACCTATGCCAGCAGTTGGCTGAAATGCCACGAACCCGCAGCGTTCGCCTGCGCCTTGGTCAACAGCTGGCCCATGGGCTTCTACAGCCCGGATCAGGTGTTGCAGGATGCCCGGCGCCATGGCATCGAGGTGCGGCCGGTAGATGTGCGCTACAGCGACTGGGATTGCACGCTCGAGCCTTGCGCAGAAGGGCAGCCGGCCATTCGCATGGGCTTGCGGATGATTCGCGGGCTTGCCCGGCAGGCCGCGCAGCGCGTGAGTGAAACCCGCGAGGCAGCGCCATTCCCCAGCGTGCAGGACCTGGCATTACGGGCAGGGCTGGACAACCGCGCGCGCGAGCTGCTGGCCGATGCAGGCGCCTTGCGTGGCCTGGTCGGGAACCGTCACCGCGCCCGCTGGGAAGTGGCCAGCGTAGAGCGGCAATTGCCCCTGTTCGAAGGGGTCGAACCTGTACCTGATGCGGACGTTTGCCTTCCGGTGCCTACTGCGGGCGAAGACTTGCTGGCCGACTATGCCTCCATCGGTACTACCTTGGGCAGCCACCCCCTGGCCATGCTGCGCGGTGCATTGGCCAAATGGCGCTGCCGCAGTTCCCGAGACCTTGCTACTGTGGCCCATGGCCGCGCGGTCAACGTGACCGGGCTTGTCACCAGCCGACAACGCCCCGGCACGGCCAGTGGTGTCACGTTCGTTACCCTTGAGGATGAATTCGGCATGGTCAATGTGATCGTGTGGCGCGATCTTGCCGAACGGCAGCGCAAGGCTCTGGTCGGCGCCCGGTTGCTACAGGTGCAAGGCCGGTTCGAGCGCCAGGGTGAGGTGTGCCATCTTATTGCGCGTAACTTGCTGGACATGACGCCTCTGCTCACCGGGCTGGATGTTCGCAGCCGGGACTTCCATTGAAGCGGGGCGGTGGGCCCGCTTCGCAACACCGACGCCGTACCGTTGTCATAGCTCACTGGCCAATGAAGGAGAGCCCAGCGCGTGAATATTGATGGTGTGATTTTCGATTCGGACGGCACCCTTGTGGACAGCGAGCGCATCGCCGCAGGCCTGTTGTGGGAAATGCTCGTGGAGCGAGACATCCATTTGCCCCAGGAAGAGGTGTTGGCGCGCTTTCGTGGTGTGCAGTTCAAGGTCTTCACGGCGCGTCTGGTCCAAGCGTACCCCTGGCTTGAGGCCGAACCGTTCATGGCAACGTTCCGCGAGGTCAGCCTGGCAAGGTTCGCGCAAGGCATGCAGCCCATGCCCGGCGCGTTGGCGTTCGTGCGCCAGCTTCACCTGCCGCGTTGCGTGGCGTCCAATGGCCCGCGCAACAAGATCGAGACCTGCCTGGGCAGTGCCGGGCTGCTCGACTATTTCGAAGGCCGGATTGTCAGCGCTTATGAGGTGAACGCCTGGAAACCAGCGCCGGGCTTGATACTGGCCGCCGCTGAGACATTGGAGCTTGCACCCGAGCGCTGCCTGCTGGTGGAAGACAGCCATGCCGGGGTGGAGGCCGGGTTGGCTGCGGGTACCTGGGTGGCCGGGTATGGCGAAGAGGATTTCAGTGCCTACGTCGGCGAGCCGCGGTTCCACCTGGCGCCAACCTACGACGATGTCGCGCGTTTACTGGTTTAGTCCACCGACTGGTTGTTGCGACGCTCATAGTGATCCAGCAGGGGCTGGGTGCTCACACCATGCACGACGATGCTCAAGGCCACCACGGTGAGTGTCAGGCTGGTGCAGGTTCTGGCCACTTCATCGGCCAGCCCGTGCTGGAGGGCGAAGCACAGGTAGTAGATCGAACCGATGCCGCGTATGCCGAACCAGCCCAGCAGCACACGTTGATGGCGGCTGAGGAGGGTGCGGCCACCCCCCAGCCACCACACGGCCAGCGGCCGGATGACGCAGAACAATACCAGGCCAATCCCCACGCCACGCCAGTCCCAATAGTCCCATAGCAGCGCACCAAGCAGCGTGATCAGCAGCACCTCCATTGACCTTTCCACCAAACTGCCAAAGGCCATGATATCGCCCATCATCACCCCGGCGGCCAGTTGAGGCGGTGCCAGGCTATCTATGGGCTTGGCCACCGCGTGTTCCACCGGCAACTGATGGTGGCCAATCACGGGATGCGTCAGCTGCTCAGCCGGCACTTCGGAATTGGTGGAATGTGCCTCGGCCTGGCGCAGCCCCAGCCCGGCGGCGAACACCGCCAGAAAACCGAATGCACCTACGTACCACGCGGCCGAATACGCCAGCGCGATCAGCGCAAGGGCCAGAAAGTCGTTGGGCGACAAGGTGCTGTCCTGATGGCGCACCCTGAGGAAGATCATCAATTGCCCGATCAGCCTGCCCAGGCCGTAGCCGATCAGCAAACCCGCGCTTACGCCCCAGATCACGTCCTTGAGTACCCACCGGGTGAGCCATTCGCCTTCGAATCCGCCGTGCCCGATCAGCAGCAGGCCAAACAATACAAAGGGGAAGGCCGTGCCGTCGTTGAGCCCGGCCTCACCGGAGAGGCCAAAACGCACACGGTCGAAATCCTGCGCGCTATTGACCTGCACCATGTTGGCCAGCACCGGATCCGTGGGGGCGAGCATTGCGCCGACCAGCAGCGACACGCCCCAGTCCAGGTTCAGGACGTAATGGATAAGCACCGCCACGCCGATGATAGAGGCCACCATGACCGGCCCCGCCAACAGGTAGGCGCAGCGCCACGCACTGCGGCCAAACGAAAGGCGCAGCTTGATCCCGGTACCGAACAGGGAGAACAGCACCGCCGCTTCAGTAAGCCGTTCCAGCCAGGGGGTAGATTCACGAATATCCAGGCTGACGACCCCCAGCCCGACCGGGCCGATGGCCAGGCCGACCAACAGGCAAACGGCAGACGTGGTAACAGGCAGCCAGCGCAGGTAGGCGGACGCGAGGGCCAGCAACAGCAGGACCGCGCCGAGAATGGTGATCGCAGTGATAAAACTCATCAGGTCTCAATCGAAACGGTATGTAGTTTTGTGACTGCGTGTTGCGCTGTTAGTTGGAACGGATTCTGGAAACCAGCCCGTTCGTTTCCAGCTCAAGCAAGGCCTGCTTGCGCTCCACACCCCACCGGTAGCCCGATAAACCGCCGTCGCTGCGAACCACCCGGTGACAGGGAATGGCCACGGCCAGGCTGTTGGCCGCGCAAGCCCTGGCCACCGCGCGTACCGCCGTGGGTGCGCCAATGCGCCGCGCCAGCTCCGCATAGCTCACGGTCTCGCCAATGGGGATGTCCTGAAGTGCTCGCCACACACGCTCCTGGAACACCGTGCCGCGCAAGTCCAGCGGCAGGTCCAGCCCCAGCCCCGGTGCTTCCACCAGGCCTACCACCTGAGCCACCACGGCCTCGAAGGCTTCGTCCGCGCCAATAAGCCGTGCCTGCGGAAAACGGTCCTGGAACTGCTCGAGCAGTGCCTGCGGGTCATCCCCCAACAGAATGGCGCACAGCCCCCGGGGGCTTTGGGCCACCAGTATCGCGCCCAGGCTGCATTGCCCTACTGCGAAGTGAATATCGGTTCCGGTGCCCCCATTGCGCCACGCACTAGGGGTCATGCCTAGCCGCGCCGGAGCGCTTTCGTAAAAGCGCCCGTTGGAATTGAAACCCGCTGCGTAGATGGCCTGAGTGACATTACCCGCGCTGTCGAGCTGTGCCTGGGCCCTGCGCGCCTGGGCTGCCTGGGCGTAGGCCTTCGGGGATAAGCCGGTGACGGCCTTGAACACCCGCTGGAAATGGCCCGGGCTGAGCCCGGCCTGTTCTGCCAGGTCGTTCAGCAGGGGCGCTTGCTCGCTGGCATCGATGCGTCGGCAGGCTTCGGTAACCAGGGCAATGTGACGTTGCCGGAGGGCAGAGGGGAGGGTATCGGTGCTCATGCTGAGGGCTCTGGCTGGCGGGTACAGGCCTAATATCGCCCGGAAGGGCAAAGCCATACACTCCGTTTCTTGTGACGTGCGGTATTAAAGTGTGTTCCCGCCCGGCTCAGTATAGAATTCATCATCTTACACCGGCGGGGCGCGCCTTCCGTCCGGTCGGCACCGTGTACCTCATATACAGGCAGGTTTGAACTTGGAACAGCTAAAACGCCTAGCGACTGGAATAGCAGGCCTGGACGCCCTGCTTAAGGGGGGGCTGGTAGCGGGTGCCTCCTACATCGTTCAGGGGCGGCCAGGGTCGGGCAAGACCATCCTGGCCAACCAGCTGAGCTTCAACCATGCCCGCAACGGGGGCAAGGTGCTGGTGGCAACCTTGTTGTCCGAATCGCATGAGCGGCTGTTCCAGTACCTGTCCACCTTGAAGTTCTTCGACCCCTCGCGCATTGGCGAGCAGATCCAGTTCGTGAGCGCGTTCGATACGTTGCAGAGCGAAGGCCTGGAGGAAGTGGTCAAGTTGCTACGCCGCGAAATAGGCCGTCAGAAGGCAACCGTGCTGGTGGTCGATGGCTTGCTCAACGCGCGTACCAAGGCCGAGTCCCAGCTGGACACCAAAAAATTCATCGCCGAACTCCAGGGCCACGCCGCTTTTGCGGGTTGCACGGTGCTGTTCCTCACCAGCGCCCGGCTCGATGACGGCAGCCCCGAACACACCATGGTCGATGGCGTGATCGAGATGGGCGAAGAGCTGATCGGCTCTCGCTCGGTACGCCGCATCCAGCTGCGCAAAACGCGCGGCAGCGGTGCGTTGTCCGGCCTGCACGATTGCGAAATCAACGACGAAGGCCTGGTGGTATACCCGCGGCTTGAAAGCCTCTACAGCCACCCTTCACGCCAGGATCCTGCCGATAGCACCCTGGTGAGCTGCGGCGTGAAAAGCCTGGATGAAATCATCGGTGGTGGCCTCGCGCGGGCCTCGGCTACCCTGGCTCTGGGGCCTGCCGGCGTAGGCAAAACGTCGTTGGGTATCCAGTTCCTGGCTCAGGCCACCCCCGAGGAGCCCGCGCTGCATTTCGGCTTCTATGAAACACCCCAACGCCTGGCCCTGAAGGCCGCAGCATTGGGCATCGACTTCCCGCGCATGCAGCGCAGTGGCGCGCTGCACGTGAGCTGGCAGCCCACCACGGAAGGGTTGCTCGACGGCCTCGGTGCGCGGCTGCTCGAACAGGTTGAAACATACGGCATCAAGCGCGTATTGATCGACAGCCTGGGTGGCATGACCCGGGTGACCACCAACCCCGCCCGGCTGAGCGACTTCTTCAGTGCCCTCACCGGTGAGCTGCGGGCGCGCGGCGTGACCATCCTCGTGACTTGCGAGATGCAAGGGCTGATTGGCCCGGAAATCAACTCGCCGATGCCGGACATGTCCAGCGTCGTGGACAACATCCTGGTCATGAGGTTCGTGGAATACGCGTCTGAACTTAAACGAATGATGACCATTCTTAAAGTCAGAGACAGCATTTACGACCCGACATTGCTGGAAGTCGTGATCGACGCGAAGGGGCTGGATTTCAAAAAAGCGTTCAAACATGCCGAGGCAGTGCTGACGGGCAGCGCCTCGTCCACAAGCCACTGAGTGATCGAGTCAAATTGAAATGACGACCATCCTTATAGTCGACGACGAGTATTTGATCGCCGATATCCTCGGGTTCGCCCTCGAGGACGAGGGGTACATGGTCGTCAAGGCCGGCAATGGTCGAAAAGCCCTCGAGGTGCTGGATCGCGAGCGGCCGAGCCTGGTGATCACCGACTTCATGATGCCGGTGATGGATGGCCTGGAATTCGCTCGCGAAGTGCGCAAGCGCCCGCTGTTTGCCAGCCTGCCGCTGTTTCTCATGAGCGGCGCCCAAGGCAGCATCGGCCGGGCAAGCCCGGATCTGTTCGCAGTGGTGTTCGACAAACCCTTCGATATCGAACAGGTCATCCGTGAAGTCGTCGAGTTCGTCGGGCGGCCTGTAGAGTAATCAATACCGTAATGAAAGAGGTTTCGCATGCCGCATGACGGCAATCTGTTAGGCGCCGCTGTTGTATTTCTTCTCGCCGCCGTTCTGGCGGTTCCCCTGGCTAAAAGGCTTCAACTGGGTGCCGTACTCGGCTATCTGCTGGCCGGTGTTGCCATCGGCCCGGCGGTGCTCGGGCTGGTGGGCAACAGCCAAAGCCTGAACCACCTTTCCGAACTGGGCGTGGTGCTGTTGCTGTTCATCATCGGCCTGGAGCTGTCGCCCAAGCGCCTGTGGGTGATGCGCAAAGCGGTGTTCGGCATCGGCCTGGCGCAGGTGGCGCTGACCGGCTGCGTGATTGGCGCGGTTGCCATGTACCTGTTCTCACAGCCCTTCAACAGCGCGGTGATCCTGGGCCTGGGCCTGGCGTTGTCGTCCACGGCATTTGGCTTGCAAAGCCTGGCCGAGCGGCACGAACTGCATAGCCCTCACGGGCGCCTGGCGTTCGCGATTCTGTTGTTCCAGGACATTGCCGCCATTCCATTGATCGCATTGGTACCGTTGCTCGCCGGTGGCTCCGCCGAGCGGCCGCCACCAAGCCTGGAGCATGGCCTGCAGGTATTGGGCAGTATCGCCTTGGTAGTGGTGGGCGGGCGCTACCTTCTGCGGCCTGTATTTCGCGCGGTCGCCAAGACTGGCATACAGGAAGTGTCTACCGCCACGGCATTGCTGGTAGTGATCGGTACCGCCTGGTTGATGGATCAGGTTGGCGTATCCATGGCGCTGGGGGCGTTCCTGGCAGGGCTGCTGCTGGCGGATTCGGAATACCGGCACGAACTGGAAGCGCAGATCGAGCCCTTCAAGGGCCTGCTGCTGGGGCTGTTCTTCATCAGCGTGGGCATGGGGGCCAACCTGGGCCTGTTGCTGGCCGAGCCGGTGACCGTGATCGGGCTCACCCTGTTGCTGCTTGGGCTCAAGCTGCCCTTGCTGGCGCTGCTGGGTAAGCATGCCGGTGGCCTGCAGCCTGGTTCCGCGTTGCGGCTGGGGCTGGTACTAGCCACGGGCGGTGAGTTTGCTTTCGTGGTGTTCAAGCTGGGTCGCGACAACGGTTTGTTCGACGCACGCCTGTACGACCTGCTGGTGCTTGCCATTACCTTGTCCATGGCCGTCACGCCCCTGTTGCTGCTAGGCGCAGGCCGCCTGTTGGCCCGCAAGGAACGCCCGGAGCCGGTACCGGAGGCGTATCGAAACATCGACGCGGATGCGCCACGTGTGGTCATCGCTGGCATGGGCCGTATGGGGCAGATCGTTGCGCGTATTTTGCGCGCCCAGAAAATCCCCTTTGTGGCCCTCGATACTTCGGTAGAGAGTATCGAACTGTCGCGTAGCTTCTCGGGATTGCCAGTGTTCTATGGTGACCCTTTGCGGGCTGAAATCCTGCGCGCGGCCAAGGTGGACCAGGCTGAGTATTTCGTGATTGCCACCAACGATCCCGACACCAACATCAAAACCGCCGAGCTGGTAAAGCGGCTGTACCCGCACCTCAAGATCATTGCGCGCGCACGCAACCGCCAGCACGTTCACAAGCTCACCGACCTGGGCGCGGACTCCGTGCGTGAAACCTTCTATTCGAGCCTTGAGATGACCCGGCGCACGTTGATCGGGCTGGGCTTGACCGAAGCACAGGCGCAGACCCGCATACGCCGGTTCCAGCACCACGACCAGGTGGTGCTGCGCGAGCAACACCTCGTATACGACGATGCCGCCAAGGTGATCCAGAGCAATCAGGAAGCCCGGGCAGAGCTGGAACGGCTGTTCGAGGCCGATGCCCAGCGCGAAGCGAACGAGCCGGGCTAGAACATCAGCACGCCGTAGAGCCCGAGCGCGCCCAATGCCACGCAGGCAACCGCCAGGGCAAGCACCTCAAGCACTGGCGGTGCCGCGCGGCCATCGTTGATCGCGGCAATGCTCTGGCGGTAGCGGCGTTGCTGGCCCAGCCCGATCGCCAGTGCGGCCAGCAAGGCCAGCGCCACTAGCACGAACGCGAAGCGGCCATGCTGTGGTACCCAACGCAGGCATAGCAGGCTGGCGGCCACCAACGACAACAGGGTGCGCCGCCAGGCCATCCACGTACGTTCAGGCTGCAGGCCGGCATCGGAATGAGCGCGGGTGAGGTTCATGCCGGGCGCAGGGCAATGAATACCAACAGCACGGCCGTCGCCAGCGCGCCGCCGAACGACAGCAAGGGGACCAGCAGAGGTAGCGGCAGGGCACGGCCATGGCGCATGGCGCGTTCCACGTTCAACCAGCGAACGCCAGCAGTGGCGCTCAGGATCAACCCCAAGGTCAGCAGCAGCACCGCCAGCACTTTGCGCGCGTCCGGCGCGAACACGTCACCGGTGAAAGCCTCCACGGCGATCCCTCCAGCCATCAGTGCCAGTGAGGTGCGTATCCAGGCCAGGAAGGTACGCTCGTTGGCCAGGGTGAACCGAGGATCGGGCTCGATTCCGCCGCCGAGCAGCTTGTCCCGCATTGGCGTGCGAGGCGGGGTGGAAGACGGTGATGTCATGGGTCGATCCCGTGGACGGGTAGGCGATAACGCCGGGGCGCAGCCGGTGAGGGCCGCGCCAGGCTCATTTCAGCAATTTGGCGAAGTGGTCGATGGCCAGGGTGTAGCCATGCGTGCCGAACCCGGCAATCACCCCTACTGCCACCAAGGACACATAGGAGTGGTGGCGGAAGGATTCACGCTTGTGCACGTTGGAGATGTGCACCTCAAGCACCGGCACTTCAGCCGCCACCAATGCATCGTGGAGCGCGATGGAGGTGTGGGTCCAGGCGCCCGGGTTGATCACGATCCCGGCGATCCGGCCACGGGCCTGATGTACCCAGTCGATCATCTGGCCTTCATGGTTGGTTTGCTGAAACTCCAGCGCCAGCCCATGCGCATCGGCGGTGGCGCGGCATTGCGCTTCCACATCGGCAAGGGTTTCCTTGCCATATACGGTGGGCTCGCGGGTGCCGAGCATGTTCAGGTTGGGGCCGTTCAAAACCAGCAAGGTGGTTGCCATCAGGTGCGTCTCTCTCTGCAGCAGGCAGGCGGGGCTGCCATGGTAATAGCCCCACCGGATGGCGCGCTACTGCCTTATGCCTTCACGGGCACAGGGGGCAGGTAATACTGGGCGAAGCGCACGTTGTCCACGCCATCCACCAGCTTCTTGAGCTTTTCGTTGAAGGCACGGCCTACTGCATACTGGCCGCCGGAGCTGGTGCGGAACTGCGCCGTCAGGGTGATACCGTTGAGGTCCATCTTGTCCACGCCGAACACTTGCAGCGGGCCTTGCAGGTTGGTCTTGAGCAGCAGGTCTTCGGCGATCTGGTCTGCGGCTTGCTGAATCAGGGCCAGTGCTGTGTCGATATCACTGTCGTAGGTCACCTGTACCGAGAAGAACGCGTTGGCGAACTGCCGAGACTGGTTGGTCACTGCCTTGATCTGGCCGAAGGGCACCGAGTGCACGAAGCCCTTGCCGTCCCGCAGGCGCAGGGTGCGAATGGTGAGGCTTTCCACGGTGCCGGCATGGCCCGAGTCGAGCACTACCCAGTCGCCGATGGCGATGGTGTCTTCGATCAGGATGAACAGCCCCGTGATCACATCCTGTACCAGTTGCTGCGAGCCAAAACCGATCGCCAGGCCGACCACACCGGCACCCGCCAGCAGCGGAGCCACATTGATGCCCAGGTTGGCCATCGTGGTGATGGTGCCGATCACCACCAGCACGATCTTGGTGGCGTTGCGCAGCATCGGCAGGATGGTCTTGATCCGGGTGCTGGGCTGGCGGCTGGCGCGCCTGCCTACCGCAGGCTTGAGCGCTTGCTGGATAGCGGTGTCGATGACCACCCACACCAGCCAGGTGACCAGCAGGATCAAACCGATGCTGCTAAGGGAATTACTGATGGCGCGGCCGACACTGTTGCGGGCCGCGAACTCCAGCACGGAAACGCCCCACGTACGCGCCAGGAGTTCGATGAACACAATGGCGATAATGATCCGCGACAGCGCGTGGCCAAGGCTGCGGAACAATTCTACATAGGGGCGAGGGCGGTCCGGGTCGACTGCGGCCTGGGGTTTGAGCACATGGTGCATGACAGTGCTGAGGAACACCGCGCCGATCAGTAGCACAGTGCTCATCAGTGCCCGCTGCAATGCTTGCTGGCTTTGCTCGCCGGCGCCGATCAAGTGAATGGCCGACACCAGAATCATCAGCAGGATCGGCAGGTACCAGACCGCCGCGAATACCCGCAAGGTTTCCTGCACCGCGCGATGGTCGTGCCGCTGGCGATAACCACGGTTGCGGATGAGTTGGCCCACGGGGCGACGCATCTTCAATACCAGCACGGCGAAGGTGAAGGTAGCCATCAGCCCCACGAACACGGCAATGCTGCCAGTAAGGTTATTGCCCAGCTGCCGGGCAATCTGGGGGCTGGTGAGGGCATCGCCCAGGGCCGCCAGGAAGCCGATCACAAACAGCGGCCGGGGGGCGCCACGCCGCAGCACGTTGACCGCTGCACGCTTGTGACCAACGTTGAACAAGGTGATGGCGCACAGAATCATGGTGGTGGAGAAGATGCCGCTGCTGGTGGCGTAGGCCAGGCACAGCGCCAGGGCCCGGGCGTCGGACGGGGCCAGGTGGCGGCTGACCACCAGCGCCATGCCAAAGCTCAGAAGGGCCGGCACGGTGAACCGCAGCAGGTAACCCAATACGCCGTGCAGCCTGGGCCTGCGGTGAAGGAAACCTTGGCGCCCCACCCGCGACCATGCCACCCGGGCAAGGGTGTAAAGGGCGAAGAAGGTTGCGATCCAGGTAAGGCTCAGCACTGCGAAGTCGCGGGCCAGTTCCCAGCCTGATGCGGCCGCCTGTTGGTCGAACAACCGTCCCGCCTCGGCAGCAGCGCGATCGGTGCGCAAGCGCCAGGTGTCCACCAGGTGTTCATTGAGGTCGAGCTTGTCCTGAACGTTATCGAGGCTGGACGTCAACGTCCCCAGCAGCCCACCCGCTACCAGTACCTCCTTTTCCGCCGGGGCTTGTTCGGGGGCTGGAGTGTCGGCGAAGGCAGGGAGGGCAAGCAGCGTGGCGAGTAACAGAATGACGAGGCGTGGCACGGGGGCAAGGCTCCACAAAGGTTCTCCTCACAGACCCCCACTGCCCGGGAATGTTCGCCCCGCCGGGGAATGAGCGCGTCAACGCTGTCGCCAAACCACAAATGCAAAGGCCCGGCATAAAAGCCGGGCCCGGGTCTGGCAAGCCAAGGGTCACGCCGCGGCGGCGTCCTTTTTCAAGCTGGCCATGTCGATCACGAACCGGTACTTCACATCGCTTTTGAGCATGCGTTCATAAGCCTCGTTGATGCTCTGAATGTCGATCATTTCGATGTCCGAAACAAGGTTGTGCGTGGCGCAGAAGTCCAGCATCTCCTGCGTCTCCCGTATGCCGCCGATCAGCGAACCCGCAAGGCTGCGGCGTTTGAAAATCAGGTTGAACACGGTTGGCGCAGGGTGTGGATGCTCCGGCGCACCGACCAAAGTCATGGTGCCATCGCGCTTGAGCAGGTTAAGGAAAGGATCGAGGTCGTGCTGGGCGGCCACGGTGTTGAGAATGAAGTCCAAGCTATTGGAATGGGCTTGCATCTGCTCGGGATCCTTGGACACCACGACCTCTTTTGCGCCCAGGCGCAGGCCATCCTCGCGCTTGTTGGGAGAGGTAGTGAACAGCACCACATGAGCGCCCATGGCCGCGGCAATCTTTACGCCCATATGGCCAAGCCCACCCAGCCCTACAATGCCCACCTTCTTGCCAGGGCCAACTTTCCAGTGGCTCAGCGGCGAATACGTGGTGATACCCGCACACAGCAACGGCGCGACAGCAGCCAGGTCGCCTTCGTCATGGCTGATACGCAGCACAAAAGCTTCCTTCACCACAATGCGTTCGCTGTAGCCGCCATACGTGTTCTCACCCCCGAACACTGGGCCGTTATAGGTACCGGTAAAACCGTTTTCGCAATATTGCTCGTCGCCTTCGGCACAGGGCGCGCAGTGTTGGCAGCTGTCGACCATGCAGCCCACCCCGGCGAGGTCGCCGACCTTGAAACGGGTGACAGCGCTGCCTACCGCGCTTACGCGGCCAACGATTTCGTGGCCAGGGACGGACGGAAAGAGGGTGTTTTGCCATTCATTGCGGGCCGTGTGCAGGTCGGAGTGGCATACCCCGCAGTACAGAATCTCGATCTGTACATCGTCGGCGTTGGGCGCCCGTCGTTCGATCGCATACGGCTTGAGTGTGTCGGAAGCGTTTTGCGCGGCATAGGTAAGGGTCTTGCTCATTCGAGATCTCCTTATGAAGTTATTAAGGCCGACAGCTCGGTCGCCTGGAACGTTCGACGGGACGGACATCCGGGAAGAAACGGTTTAGCACAAACCGAGCCGGTGCCAAAGCAGCAGGCGCCATCATTCTGTTGAAACCCCGGCTGGCAAAACTCGAACGCGCTAAGTAATTGCTACGCAAGGCACTGATAGCCAAACGAAAGCATAACCGTCCGTCGATTAACCCCCCCTGAGGGGCGAATCATCTTGGTTTCTGGTTGACGAAGGGAATATGGGCGGTAGTGCCCCGACTTAATGCCAAGGACACCAAGATGCTCAATGCCCCATCTCAAACCAACACTGCCAGCCCCGCCGAGCCACGACAAAAAATCATGGTGGTGGAAGATGAAGTCATCATTCGCGAGTTTGTCTGCGAAATTCTTGCTTATGAAGGCTTTGACACGGTTGAATTCGGCACCGCCGACGACGCCTGGAAAGCCTTCGGAGACGGGCTGCATGTAAACCTGCTGATTACTGACATCCGCATGCCCGGCGAGATCGACGGCGCTCAGCTGACGCGGCGCGTGCACAGCGAGTGGCCCGAGTTGCCGATCATTGTGATGTCCGGTCATGAAACCCCTGAAACCGCAGATATCGGCGAAGATATCGCCTTCCTTCCCAAGCCTTGGACTATCGGCAAGCTGACCGAGGAGGTGATGCGAGCCATTGTTGCCGAAGAGGCCAAGCTCGCCCGTTGAGCAGCATCGCTGCGTTGGCGGGTTTCTGCCGGTAATTGGCAATTGCCGCGGGCGGGTACCGACTAGTGTGAAGGCGACTACTTACCCCGGAGCGTCTTCATGCATATCGGTTACCTCGTTTTCCCCGGCGTACAGCCACTTGACCTTGTCGGCCCATTCGACGTATTCGCGCACTTTCCGGATGTGCACCAACACCTGATCTGGAAAGATACCGCCCCCGTGAGCGCAAGCGGTGGCCTGACATTGCAAGCCAGTACCACTTTCGCGGACTGCCCCCCGTTGGACCTGCTCTGCGTACCCGGTGGGGGTGGGGTGGAAGCACTGCTCGAGGATGCCGCAGTGCTGGCGTTCCTACGAGCACGCGCGCCCAGTGCCCGCTTTGTCACGTCGGTGTGCACCGGCGCCCTTGTACTGGGGGCGGCGGGCTTGCTGGCAGGCAAACGTGCCACCACCCATTGGGCCTATCACGAGCTGCTGGAGCCCCTGGGCGCGTTACCCGTGCATGAGCGGGTGGTCACGGATGGCAACTTGATTACTGGCGGCGGTGTAACGGCCGGGATTGATTTCGCGCTGGCGGTGGCCGCCGAATGGTTCGGTCACGAGCAGGCCCAGCGGGCACAGCTGGCGCTGGAATACGCCCCCGCGCCGCCATTTGCCTCAGGGGACCCCACTCAGGCTCCCCCGCAGGTGCTCCAGGCCCAGCGCGAAGCCGTGGCGCCCTCCGTGGCGCGGCGGGCCCAGGTAGTCGCACGGGCCGCGGCCCGGCTTTGATGCTGTACCGCTCAAGCTGATTCGAACCGATACGCCGCTCCGGGATGCTCCCCGGGCAGGCGGTTGCCGGCACCAAACAGCTTGTGGCGCAGGCTCCCTTCACTGTAAGCGGTCTTGTAGCGCCCGCGGGCTTGTAGCTCCGGGACTACCCAGCGGATGAAATCCTCATAGCTTTCAGGGGTCACCGTGCGGGTAAGGTTGAAGCCATCCAGCCCAGTGGTGTCGATCCAGTCCAGCAGCTGTTCGGCAACGGCCGATGGGCTACCTACCAACGCTGGATAACGGCCGCCCAGCGCGTTCTGTTCGAGGATGCGCCGTACGCTCCACTCACCGTTGCGGGTGAGCGCCTTGGCAGCCGATTCAATGGCATTGGTCTGCTGTGGCAGGATCGGCTCGTCCAGCCCGTAGCGGGACAGGTCGATGCCCGTAGAGGCGGCGTAATGTGCCAGGCCCGCCTCGGGGCTGGCGTACCGCAGGTACTCGGCGTGTTTCTCCCGAGCCTCCTGCTCGGTAGCGCCCACCACCACGGTAACCCCCATAAATACTTTGAGGGCCTGCGGGTCGCGCCCGGCAGCCTGGGCTGCGGCGCGCAGGCTGTCCACTTGCCTGCGGACGCTTTCCCGGTCCTGCCCCATGATAAATATGCACTCGGCATGCTGCCCGGCGAAGCGTGAGCCGCGTGGCGAAGCACCGGCCTGGAACAATACGGGCGTACGCTGCGGCGAGGGCTCGCTGAGGTGGTAACCCTCCACCTGATAGAATTCGCCCTGATGGTGTACCGGGCGCACGCGCTCGGGCCGGGCATAGATCCGGCGCTCCCGGTCCGCGATCACCGCATCGTCCGCCCAGCTGCCTTCCCACAGCTTGTACAGCACCTCCAGGTATTCATCGGCCTGATCGTAGCGCCGGTCGTGGACGGCTTGCTCGCTGCGGCCCATGGCGCGGGCGGCGCTGTCGAGGTAACCGGTCACGATGTTCCAGCCCACGCGGCCGCGGCTCAAATGGTCAAGCGTGGACATGCGGCGAGCGAACAGATAGGGCGCCTCGTAGCTGAGGTTGGCGGTGATCCCGAAGCCCAGGTGGCGCGTACTGGCCGCCATGGCCGAAATGAGCAGCAGAGGGTCGTTGACCGGCAGCTGGATGCTCTCGCGCAGGGTGAGGTCCACATTGCCCTGATAAACGTCATACACGCCCACGATGTCCGCCAGGAACAACCCGTCGAACAGCCCGCGCTCCAGCAGCTGAGCGAGCTCGGTCCAATACTCCACGCTGTGGTATTCGCTGGAGCGGTCCCGGGGGTGAGCCCAGAGGCCGTGATTGATATGGCCCACGCAGTTCATGTTGAACGCGTTGAGCAGAACCTGTTTGCGTGCCATGGGCCGCTCCTGTCAGAGGTAACCCTTGCGCGGCGGCAATTGGTCGTTAAGGTGGTAGTTGCCGATGGCGTGGTATTTCCAGCGCACCGGGTCGTGCAGGGTATGGACCCGCGCGTTGCGCCAGAAACGGTCCAGGCCGTCTTCGGCCAAGGCTGCGCGCGCGCCGCCCAGCTCAATCAGCTTGTTGCCCGCTAATAGCGAGACGTCGGTGCCCAACGCCCTGGCTGTGGCCACACTCAGGGAAGCCGCGGCCACGCTCTGGGCGTCCGGTGCCGCGCGGGCAATGTCCAGTTGGGCACCGGCCCTGGCCAGTACGGCTTCGGCGGCATGCAAGGCAATGGCCACGCGGCCTATGTCGTAGATCGTCAGCGGGTCTTCATGGGCCGCGCTCACTCCGCTGTCTGGCCAAGGCCGGGCGCGTTCGCGGACAAAAGCCCGCGTGGCCTCGTAAGCGCCACGGGCAATGCCGATGTCGATCGCCGCGTGCAGGATCTGCGCGAACGGCCCCACACTGGTAGGCCGTTCGAACGATGCCTGGAACGGCACCACGTCTTCGGGCGATATGGGAACGTTATTCAGCAGTACGCTGCCACTGCCGGTGGTGCGTTGGCCGAAGCCGGACCAGTCGTCGATCACTTCCAGACCTTGTGCATGGCGGGGCACGAACGCCATGTACTGCACCCCATGTTCATCCACCACGGAGGTGGGAATGCGCTGGGCGAACAGGGCGCCGGTCGCGTAGAACTTCTGGCCTTGGATGGTCCAGCCATCCGGGCCCTTGCGAAGGGTAGTGGTACGTTGTTGCGAATCCTTGGTGGCGAACTCGGCGAGCGCATTGCCAAAGCGCCTGCCTTGCAATGCTTCGCTGAACAGCCGCTGTTGCTGGTCTTCGCTGCCGTTCACGCGCAGCACTTCAAGGGCGTAGAAATGGTTTTGGGGGATTTGCCCAAGGGAGCCGTCGGCCTGCGCGATACGGGCGATCACTTTGGCCAAGGTAGCGCTGGACACGTCCGCGCCACCGAAGCGCCGGGGCACGGTGATGCCCCACAGGCCCGAGACACAAAAGGCATCCAGCTCGGCATAAGGCAGTCGGCGCTCGCGGTCACGGCCGCTGGCGCCTTCGGCAAAGCGCAGGGCCAGAGCGTCGGCGACCGCGAGCGCTTCAGCGTCATCGCGGATGATGGCGGCATCAATGTGCGCCGGTACGGAAGCGAGGGTGAGCGTGTTCATGGGTCAGATCCAGGAGTGGCGAGCGGGATAAGTGCCATTGAGGTGAAAGCTGCCGACTGCGTGAACCTTCCAGCGCACTGGGTCGTGCAGCGTGTGCACGCGGGCATTGCGCCAGTGACGATCGAGGTTGTGCTCGCCCAGGGTGGCCCGGCTGCCGGCCAGCTCGAATAGCTTTTCGCTCGCCTTCAAAGCGATCTCGGTGGTAAGCACCTTGGCCTCGGCTACCGCGATAGAAGCACGGGCCGCGCTGTGCTCGTCCACAGGCAAGGCATTGACCTCGTCCAGGGTGGCCGCGGCGCGTTCGAGCAGGGCATCAGCGGCTTCAAGCTCTACTTGCAAGCGGCCTACCTCGGCGATCACATAGGGTTCCAGGCGGGCCGCTTCGACCTTCGCATCCGGCCACGGGCGCGCGCGTTCCCTTACGAAAGCGATAGCGTCGGCTACGGCGGCGTGGGCGATACCGGCATCAATCGCGGCCTGGATAAGCTGGGCATACGCGCCTTGGGTATTGGGGCGCTGGCCCAATGCGCCGTTGCGCACGATGTTCTGCGCCGGCACGGGCACGTTGTCCAACAGTACGGTGCCAGAGGCGGTGGTGCGCTGGCCGAAGCCCGACCAGTCGTCGATCACCCGGAGCCCCGGGGTTCCACGCGGCACGAAGGCCATTACCTGTTCGCCATCGTCGTCCAGGGCCTTCACGGTAATCCAGTGAGCGAACAAAGCACCCGTGGAATAGAACTTCTCGCCGCTGATGCGATAGCCGTTGCCCTCGCGGCGTGCCCGGGCGCGCAATTCCAGGGTGTGCCGGCTGTTGCGTTCCGGCCCTGCGTTGCCGATCCGATGGCCCCGCAGCACGCTGCCTAGCAGGCGCTGTTGCTGCTCAGGCGCGGCGGCCAGTTCGAGCACGCGCAGGATGCCAAAGTGGTTCTGCGGGATCTGCCCCAGCGCGGGATCAGCCGCGCAAATAAGCTTGAACACTTCGGCGATGGTCACGTGGCTCACGCCCGGCCCGCCGAAGGCCCTGGGTACACCAATGCTGCCCAGGCCACTGGTAGTGAAGCGTTCGAGCTCGGCCCAGGGCAGGCGCCGTTCGGCGTCTCGCTCGGCTGCGTGGGTGGCGGCGAAGGCGGCGAATTCCCGGGCAACCCGCAGGGCCTGGGCGTCGTCCTCGAGTACGCGGGCTGGCAGCAGCGGCGGGGCTGTATCGAGCCCGGGGATGGACAGTGATGCGGTTGGATGTGTCACACGAACCTCGCAGACGATAACGAGGCACGCCCCGGCATCGATCAAATGATAAACAATGATGTCCGGTGGTCCGGTGGCGCTACCCTAATGCGGAAGGCCGGGGGCGGTGAAATAGCATTTTGGTCTATGGATAAAACCCAGCGCCGCACTGCGTGGTCCCACAGTAAAACCAGGGGAAAGCCCACCGATGAAAATTGCTACGTTCAATATCAATGGCATCCGTGCGCGGCTGGATGCGCTGCTGGCCTGGCTTGAAAAAGAGGCCCCCGACATCGTTTGCCTGCAGGAACTCAAGGCCGCCGATACGGCGTTCCCTCGGGAGGCGATCGAAGACGCGGGCTATGGCGTGATCTGGCACGGGCAAGCCAGTTGGAACGGCGTGGCCATTCTCTCGCGCGGCAGCGATCCGCTGGAAATCCGTCGAGGGCTGCCTGGCTTCGAAGATGACACTCACAGCCGCTATCTGGAGGCGGCGGTGCAAGGCGTGGTTGTAGGGTGCCTCTACCTGCCCAACGGCAATCCGCAGCCCGGGCCGAAGTTCGACTACAAGCTGCGCTGGTTCGAACACTTCATTACCCATGCCCAGGGGTTGCTCGACAGCGGCCATCCGGTTGTGCTGGCAGGGGACTACAACGTGGTCCCTACGGATTTCGATATCTACAATCCCAAATCCTGGCGCAAGGACGCGTTGCTCCAGCCTGAAAGCCGGGAGTGCTTCCAGCGGTTGCTCGACCAGGGATGGACCGACGCTTTGCGTGCGCACTTTCCGCAGGAGCAGGTGTTTACCTTTTGGGATTACTTCCGCCAGCACTGGCAGCACAACTCGGGGCTGCGTATCGACCACCTCTTGTTGAGCAAGGACTTGGCCCCTCGCCTGGAAGACGCCGGGGTGGATCGATGGGTACGCGATCAGCCTCACGCCAGCGACCATGCGCCTACCTGGGTGCGCTTGCGCCAAGGCTGACGCCTTTGGTCCCGGCAGCGGCACCGCCGGCTTGCGCAGCGGTCCATCGACTATCACCCACGTAACGGAGCGCTCCGATGGACACCAATCCCCACTACAAGGGCGGGTTGCAAGGCGCCGACCTGTCCGCCCCCACTGGCGATGAGCTGATGGCCAACGACCCTGCCCAGGCCACGCTGTATCGCCACAGGGTGAGTTACCTTTATAACGAACAGCCGCGCAATCTGGAGCTGGAATACGAGCAGGCGCATATCCCGCCCGAGGTTGTGGCGCTCCGGCTGCTGGAAATTCACTACGGCGATGCTGAAAACAGCCTGCTGATGCCTGCGGCTGACGACTCCCCCCAGGAGGTGATGGACCAGGCCCAACTGATGGGCATCACCATGATCGAAATTCAAAGCCACGGCAGGGTGATCAACGATGTCAGCGAATGAGAACGATCCCAATCCCACCCCGGAATGGCCACTCAATGCGCCGAGTGATCCGGTGGAGCTCAACGACACCGGCTTCGACCCGGCCCGCGACCCACTGGACGATGCTGCGGCGGATGATAGCGGCCTGGACCCGGATTTAAGCGAACCGGACGCGTAGGAATCTCCCAACCTGAAGGAAGCGGCGGGGCCGGAGCGGGAAAGGTTATCCCAGCACGGCCACACCTTTGATCTGAGCCCACACCAAAGTGCCTGGTACCAACCCGAGGTGGTCGACGGAATAGCGGGTAAGCCGGGCGAGCAGGGGGGTGCCTTGGCAATCCAGCCTAACCAGCACATCCCCTGAAGCGGTGGCGTCGGCTTGTGGGCCGATCACCGCCGGCAGCCGGTTCAATATGCTGCTGTTGCTGTCTGCATCCAGGCTCAGGCTTACATCCTTGGCCAGTACCCTTACGCGCAACCGGCTACCGGTCGGGCGTTCGCCATGAGGCACGCGCAAGGTGCTTCCTCCAGCGCCCAGGCTCAGGTGCAACAGCCGCCATTGCGGGTCGTAGCCGCTGACTACGCCTTCGATGATTACGCCGGCATCCAGCCCCTTTGCCAACGGCAGGTCGAGCCGAGTAAGCAGTGTGTTCAGTGGCCCGCTCGCCAGTACCCTGCCGCGCTCCAGTACGACCAGATGGTCTGCCAGCCGCGCGATTTCCTCCATCGAATGACTCACGTACACCACAGGGATCGCCAGTTGCTCGCGTAGCCGTTCCAGGTACGGCAATATTTCGCCCTTGCGGTCATTGTCCAGCGAGGCCAGTGGCTCATCCATCAGCAACAGCCGGGGTGCGCGCAGCAGTGCTCGGGCGATGCCCACCCGCTGCCGTTCACCACCAGACAACCCGCCCGGGCGCCGTTCCAGCAGGTGTTCGATGCCCAGGTTGCGGAGCAGGCTGTCGCGGTCGAGCGTGCGTTGCGCGGCAGGCAGGCGGCGCCAGCCATAGGCCAGGTTGTCGGCCACGCTCAGGTGCGGAAATAACCCCGGCTGCTGGAACACATAGCCAATGGCGCGGCGGTGGGCAGGTACCAAGCGGCGGGAGGTGGTGTCTTCCCACACCTCGTCACCTACCTGTATGAACCCTTCGTCCGCACGCTCTAGCCCGGCCAGGCAACGCAGCAATGTGGTTTTGCCCGACCCGGAGGGCCCGCTCAGGGCATTTACGCCTTCGCCGGGCAAGCTGAGGTCCACATCGAGAGAAAAGTCCTGTCGCGCCAGGCGAAGGCGCAGCTCGAGCGCACTCATTCGTCCTCCCCCTGTACAGATGAACGCTTGCGGTACAGCAGCACCAGCACCACCAGGGAAAATGCCACCAGCAGTGCGGCCAGCCCGTGGGCCTGGCCGTATTCCATGGCTTCCACGTGATCGAAAAGCTGCACCGAGACCACACGCGTCTTGTCCGGGATGTTGCCGCCGATCATCAGCACCACACCGAACTCACCTACCGTGTGAGCGAAGCCCAGCACAGTGGCAGTGAGTATCCCGGGCCGGGCGAGCGGAAGCGCCACCGTGATGAACCTGTCCAGCGGCGAGGCGCCCAGCGTGGCCGCAACTTCCATCGGCCGAGTGCCCATGGCTTCGAAGGCGTTTTGCAGCGGCTGCACCACAAAGGGCAGCGAGTAGATCATCGAGCCCACAACCAACCCCGCAAAGCTGAATACCAGGGTGCCCAGCCCGAGGTTGGAGGTCAGTTGGCCCAGCCAGCCCTGCGGCCCCATCAGCACCAGCAAGTAGAAACCGATGACCGTGGGCGGCAACACCAAGGGCAGTGCAACGATAGCGCTGAACACGGGCCGCAACCGCGACCGGGTATGAGCGAGCCACCAGCTGACAGGTAACCCTATCAACAACAACATCACGGTGGTGATGCTGGCCAGCTTCAGCGTAAGCCAGATGGCGCCCAAGTCGCTGGGCGACAGGTCAATTAGGGGAGGCATCGAGGGCGTAGCCGTAAGACGTGATGAGCTGTGCGGCTTTTGGCCCCCGCAGGTAATCGACGAATGCTTTGGCCGTGGCGTTGTGCTCGCCTTTCGCGAGCACCACCGCGTCCTGACGAATGGGTTCGTACAGGCTTTGCGGCACCACCCACGCAGAACCGCCGGTGATCTTGCCATCCTTGTACACCTGGCTCAGCGCCACGAAGCCCAGTTCGGCGTTACCGGTTTGCACGAACTGGAAGGCTTGGGTGATGTTCTGGCCCTCCACGATCTTGGCCTGCGTGGCCTCGGTCAGCTTGAGCTTCGCCAATACCTGGGTGGCGGCCAACCCGTATGGCGCGGCCTTGGGGTTGGCGATGGACAAGTGCTGGAACGCGTTGGCCTTGAGTACCTCGCCATTGGCGTCCACATAGCCGGCCTTGGGCGACCACAGCGCAAGCGTGCCGATTGCGTACGTGAAGCGCGAGCCTTTGGCCGTAGCGCCTTCGCTTTCGAGCCGAGCGGGGGTGGTGTCATCGGCCGACAGAAACACCTCGTAGGGCGCGCCGTTCTTGATCTGTGCGTACAGCTGGCCAGTGGCGCCCGGGGAAGCGACCACATGATGGCCGGTGTCCTTCTCGAAAGCGGCGGCGATTGCGTTCAACGGGGCGGTGAAGTTGGCAGCGACAGCAACCTGAACGTCATCGGCAAGCGCGTGAAGGCTGAACAGGCTGGCGAGTGTAAAAAGCGAGTAGGGCACGGCGCGGATAACAGACATGGAGCATCCTGATAAGTGGCGTTATGCAACGAACTATATAGCGCTAGCCCCAGGGAAGCCAATCACCGGGGCTGAAGCCATGCAAGCGGCAGTGGTACCCTCTGGGGCGACCTTTTTCAGCGAGAGCCCTGCAATGACGAAGTGGTTAGCCGCCCTGTTGTTTCCCCTGATCGCAAGCCTGGCCCACGCCCAGCCGGTGCTGCAGCACGACCTGCCGTTGAGCTACCTCGCTCAGGCGGGTGCCAACCCGCAAGCGCACCCTCTGATCATCTTCCTCCATGGCTACGGTGCAAACGAAGAGGACCTGTTCGAAATTCACGAGCGCCTGTTCCCGGACTTCACCTACCTGTCGGTGCGCGCGCCAATGCCGTTGGGCGAGGGGCGCTATCAGTGGTTCAGCAAAACCCCCGATAACGGGCCGTACGAAGGCGTTCCCGCAGAAGTGCAGCGCAGCCTGGAAACGTTGCGCGCTTTTGTCACCGAGGCCGGGCGCAAGTACAAGGTGGCGCCCAGGCGCATCTACCTGGTGGGATTCAGCCAGGGCGCAATGATGAGTTATGAACTTGCGCTGCAGTACCCCGATTCGGTCGGGGGTATCGCGGCGCTGAGCGGCAAGCTCACATCAGGCATGCGCCAGCGCCTGGCTCCGCTGCCGGGGCTGGCCCAGCTGCCGGTGTTCATCGGGCACGGTACCGCAGACCCGATCCTCCCCTATGCCGAGGCGACGCAGGCCAACGAAGCGTTGCTAAAAGTGGGGATAAAGGCGGATTTTCATGCCTACCCAGGCATGACCCACGGCGTGAGCAAGACCGAAGTGGATGACCTGGCCAAGTGGTTGTTCCAGGTCACGGGGATAGCGGCCTCGCACTGACGGCCGCCGGGAGAAAGGCCCCGCCGCGCTGGGCGGCGAGGCGTGGCCTCAGGCCGTGGTGGTGTGGTGCTCGGTGTCGGTGGTGGTACCAAGGATCACCACTTCAGTGGCCGTGGCGCTCGTGCCCGCAGCAGTTGTATCCACGGTAGTGGTGCTGGCAGGGGTGGTGCTGGCGAACACGAAGTTGGCTGCGGTCAGGTCCGTGCTGTGGTTGCCCGACAGCGCCACTTCGAAGCGGTTGCCGTTGGCATCGGCGTCCAGGTCCTTGATGTAGGTGCGGTCGGTGGTGGCGTTGTACACGATCGATAGCGTATCGCTGTGACCATCGCCCAGGCCTGTGAAGCCCAGCGCGGACACGTCGATCTTGTCCTCACTGGCATTGAAGTCCAGGATCTGGTCGTCGAAGCTGCTGCTGGCTGTACGGTAGCTGTCAGTAAGGTTCTCGAAGCGGAAGGTGTCGGCGCCATCGCCACCGGTGAGCTTGTCCAGGCCCGCGCCGCCGATAAGAATGTCATTGCCTGCGGTGCCGGTGAGCACATCGTTGCCGGCGGTGCCTTGCAGCGTGGTGCCAACCACCGGGGTAGCGAACACAAAATTATCCGCCGTCAGGTCGGTCAGGTGGTTGCCTTCGATGGCAACCTCGAAGCGGTTGCCGTTGGCATCCACGTCGCGGCTTTTAATGTAGGTGACGGTGCCAGCGCTGTTCAGCACGACCTGAATGGTGTCGTCATAGCCGCTGCCCAGGCCGGTGATGCCCAGGGCTGACAAGTCGATCTTGTCAGTGGTCACGTCGAAGTCGACGATCTCGTCGCCTTGGTCGGTACCGCCAGTGTTGTAGTTGCGGAAGCTGTCGCTTACCGACGTATACACGAAGGTGTCCGAGCCCGCGCCGCCGCTAAGCGTATCCGCCCCCGCACCGCCGTAGATAATGTCATTGCCGGCACCGGCATTGATGGTGTCTGCGCCGCCCAACCCATAGAGGGTTTCACTCAGCCCGGTACCCGTGAGCGTTTCGGCGCTGTCGGTGCCCTGGACCACGTACTTGAACACGAAGTTATCCGCAGTAAGGCTTGCCGTCAGGTTCCCAGCCAGGGTCAGCTCGAAACGGTTGCCGTTGGCGTCGGCGTCCAGGCTCTTGATGTAGGTGCGGTCGGTGCTGCTGTTATAGACGATGCTCAAGGTGCCGTTGGTGCCGTCGCCCAACCCGGTGAACCCCAGTGCAGCAACGTCCAGCTTGTCCTGGCTGGCATCGAAGTCTGTGATCAGGTCCGTGTAGGACGTGGTGCTGCTGCGATAGCTGTCGGTCAGCGCATCGAAGCGGAAGGTGTCCGCGCCGTCACCACCGGTCAGCGTGTCCTTGCCTGCACCGCCCACGATCACGTCACTGCCGCCCGCGCCGTTCAGGGTGTCGTTGCCCTCGCCGCCGAGGATGAGGTCGGCCACGACGGTACCGGTGAGGGTATCCTTGCCAGCGGTGCCGTCGATTTCATGCAAAGGCACTTGCGAGCTCACATAGCTGCCGTCGCCGTACAGCAAGGTGGTGGCCTTGGTGGTGCCAGTAATGGTGTTGCCGATCACCGCGTTGCCGTCGGTGCCGTCTTCGTTACGCTCGGCCACCCCATAGGTGGAATTGCTGCCGCCCGTGATGGTGTTGCTCTCGATCACGTTGCCGCTGCCCGCGTAAAATTCGCCCGACACCCCGTTGGTGTCATCGTAGGACTGGATGATGATCTCCGGCACCGGATTGTTCTGGCCGTTGGCGGTCAGGGTGTTGTCCACCACGGTCACATCAGAAGAACCATAGATGCGGATACCAGCGCTGCCGTTGTTGTAGATGTCCACGCCGCTGATGGTCACGTCGTCGGACATCTTCACCAGGATGCCCTCGGCGGCGTTGTCGTACACCGCGCCCCCGGTAATGGTGATGTCGGTAGGCGAGGGGATATCTTCACTGCCACGCTGCACCACGATACCGCCGCCCCCGTTATCGTAGGCCACGTTGTCCACCAGGCTGAAGCTGTTGGTGCTGGTAACGATGTTGAAACCATGGCGGTCGTTGTCGTAGGCCACGTTATTGATGAAGGTGCTGTCGATCAGGTAATCGGCTACGAAGCCGTCCAGGCCGTTGCCATGGGAGATGCAGTTTTCGATGACCATGTTCACGGTCTGCTCGTGCGGGTCGAAGCCGTACCCGGAGCAATTCATGATTTCCACGCCATCGAGGGTGACGTTCGAATCTTGGCCTTCCTGGCCTGGGATGTAACCGTTGAACCAGCCGTCCACCTTGCCGGTGGTGTTGTCACGGTTGCCGTCGATGGTCAGGTTGCTGAGGCCGAAGTTGGTGGTTTCTTCGCCGTAGGCCGAGCGCACGATGCCCGTGATTTCCTGATCGGAGCCGTCGGCCAGCTTGAGGGTGGTTTCGCCCGCGCCGTCGCCCGACATATACACGTTGCTCTTCAACATGAGGCAGCCGTCCGACGCTTCCTCACCCCCGGACACGATATACGTGCCGGTGGGGATGTACACCTGGCCACCACCGGCCGCAGAGGCGGCATCGATGGCGGCCTGAATCGCCGCGGTGTCGTCGGTTACGCCGTCACCTACGGCGCCATAGTCTTTAACGTTGAAGATCATCGCTTGCTCCTTATCCATTGCTCGACGGCGGGCGCCGATCAGGGCTCGCTGTCAATCCTGTAGTGTCAATAGTTTGTCGTTTGGAATACTGCAAGGTGCTTGGCGCGCCCACACCCTGTGACCAAGCGCAACGGCGATAGTTTGGCGCTGCGGCCAGCGTAGGTGAAAAATGTTCGTGCCGTCACATTAAATTTTCCCTGTAACGCCCGCGATACAAGGGCTGTAGCCCCTAAGCGCAACGGAAGATTTCATCTTTGAAATGAGCTGAAAAGGCCCACGGGTATAGGGCAATCTGCTACTGTCTCTGTCAATCAACTGGCTCTTTTTCCGAATTTCTGCCGGACGCAGAGGTAACACGTTGATACAAAAGAAGTATTCGACAGCGTTTAGCATGGACACCAAGCGATGCGGATGACACGGCGCACTATCCTTGCGGGGGCTGCCCTGGGCGGTTTGATGGTTCCGGTGGGTTATGAAGGGGCCCGCCGATGGAAAAAGTGGTGGGCGGAAGGAGGCACGCCCAGCGAAGCCCGGGTGGAGTTGGCAGACTTGCCCACACAACGGCTGGCTGACTTGCTGCGCGGGGTGTGGCAGGTGGACGCGCCGGGCGTTCCGGCCTTGCACGGCACTACCTTGCTGCTTGATGCCGGAGAGCGCGGCCGCGGCTTGCGGGGTTACGTAGATACCTACGAGCGCCTGGCGAGCAATGAGTACCCACGCTTCAAGGTGATCGGCGACCTGGTGGGGGCCAACGCGTCGCAGGTACGCTGGCGGCTTATGGAACATGATCCGGCGCCGGGCGCCCCGGGCTACTGCCTGAAGGTGAAGCTCACCGACTTGTGGGGCGGGGTAGGCGTTGCGGATAACGACCTGCTCAGCGGCAACGTGACTGAGCTCCACCCCGACGGCGGCAAAACGTCCACCGCGTTCAATGCCCGCAAGTTGGCGTTCCCCGAGGCGCGCGAGCGCATTCCCCTGGCGCCGGCATTTGCCCAGTGGCTGGTCACGCCACAACACCGCCTGGCGCACCAACTTTGGCACACCGTGCGAGACAAGTGGCACCTGATCGGGGAAGACCGTCGGCAGGCCTTGCGCGGCCTGGGCTGGCAGCCAGGCCCGCGCAATGAAGAACGTGATTCGCGCGGCCGGTACAAGGACCGTAATGGCTCGGGCATCGACTTCCTTTATATGCACCGCTACATGCTGGGCGAAGCGGCCAAGCTGGGCGCGCCCACGCCTTGGCGGTATTTCCCCTTGCCACGCCCGGCAGTGGAAACCGATCGGGTAGCGTTCATTCGGTATTTCGAGAACGAAGATGGCCGCGCCATTCCGCCCACCTGGCTTGCGCCCGGCGACGAAAGCTATAGCCAAGGCATGGCGGCGATCAAAAGCCGGGACACGTACGATGGCAACTTCCAGGTATGGGAGTCCCGTTATCGCGACCCGGACTACCTGGCCAAAATGACCCTGGGGCAGTTCGGTTCCGAACTGGAGCTAAGCCTGCACGACTGGCTGCATATGTGCTGGGCGAGCGTGGCCCGGGCGCCCACAGACGGCCGGCCGATGCCAATGGCGCGCCAGCCCACGGACTTTGCCGAGCCCTGGTTCGACGCCAGCAACGACTTCCTCGGCGATCCGTTCTCCTCCCATGTGCATCCGCTGTTCTGGGGCTTCCACGGCTGGATCGACGCGCGCATAGACGACTGGTTCGCGGCGCACCGGCTGTTCCATCCCGGCGAGGTGAGTGTCGCTGAGATTAGGGGCGTACAGTGGTTTGCCCAGGGTAAATGGGTGGAGCAGGACAATCCCTGGATGGGCCCGGTGAGCCATGCTTGCGCCGATGGCCCGGGTATCTGGATGGGCACCGCGCTGGAGAGTGATCTGGAGATGATGAAGATCGCCTTGCGCTTGGCAGTGGAGCCGCGGGCGACCTTGGGCAATGCGATCGACCAGGCTCAGGAGCGGCCCTGGTATGCGCGGAATCTGCCGGGCACTCCGTTGCAAAGGACCTGACGTGAGCCTGCGCCTGTCGGCGGTATAGCGAATGTCTTACAGCGCGGCGCAGCGTTTCGCTCTCGCCACCGGGCGCCGTGCAACGTATTCTTAATCCATCAACTGAAGCGCAGGATTGGCCTTCAGCGATAAAGGAAGATCGGCCATGGCCCAGGACGGCTACCGGCAGGATGCTGGAATGGCAATGAAAAAAGACCCGCTTCGGCGGGTTTTTGTTTTTCCGCGCCTGACTACCTCCGACCAAGGGTGCTTGAGGTTGTACATCCAACCAGATACTGTACAAAAAACCAGTAAGCGGGCGCGTTATGGAGTTGATCGACAAGCTGAGCATCCTGGCCGACGCCGCCAAGTACGACGCGTCGTGTGCCAGCAGTGGCGCTCCCAAGCGGAGCTCCGAAGGCAAGAGCGGCCTGGGCTCCACCAATGGCATGGGCATCTGCCATAGCTATACACCGGACGGCCGCTGTGTATCTCTGCTCAAGGTGTTACTTACCAACTTCTGCCTGTACGACTGCCAGTACTGTGTAAACCGGCGCTCCAGCAATGTGCCGCGGGCGCGGTTCAACCCGGAGGAAGTGGTACGGCTTACGCTGGACTTCTACCGGCGTAACTACGTAAGCGGCCTGTTTCTCAGCTCAGGCATCATCCGCTCGGCCGATTACACCATGGAACAATTGGTGACCGTGGCCCGTACGCTGCGCGAGGTTCACGAGTTTCGTGGCTATATCCACCTCAAGACCATCCCGGATGCTGACCCCAGGTTGATCGAACAGGCTGGGCAGTACGCGGACCGCCTCAGCGTGAACGTAGAGCTGCCTACCGGCGAAAGCCTGCGCAAGCTTGCGCCCGAGAAACAACTGATCACTATTCACCAGGCCATGGACACGATCCACCAGGGCCAGCAGGCAGTGGCGGGAGAAGCCCGCGCGCCGAAATTCACCCCGGCGGGGCAAAGCACGCAGATGATCATCGGTGCCGACGCCACCGATGACAGCACTATCCTGCGCAGTGCCGAATCCCTCTACGGTAATTTCAAACTCAAGCGCGTGTATTACTCGGCGTTCAGCCCCATTCCGGACAGCCCGGGCAGTGTGCCGCTGGCCCCGCCGCCCTTGCTGCGCGAGCACCGCTTGTACCAGGCCGACTTCCTGCTGCGAGGTTATGGGTACGAGGCGAACGAGCTGCTGAGCGGGCCGGGCAACCTGGCGCTGGATATCGACCCCAAGTTGGCCTGGGCACTGGAGCATCGCGACATGTTCCCGCTGGACCTCAACCGCGCCGAGCCGGCGATGATCGCCCGGGTGCCGGGCATCGGTATTCGCACCACCAAACGGATTGTCGAGCTTCGCCGCCAACGGCGTATCCGCTATGCCGACCTTGCACGCCTGCGCTGTGTGCTGGCCAAGGCCAAGCCGTTCGTGGTCACGGCCGATTATCACCCTCCGCAGGCAGACACCAGCAGCCAAGCCTTGCGCCTGGCCATGGTCGAGCGGCCGCAGCCTCAACAGCTGGGGTTGTGGGGATGATTTGCCTGGAGTGCAACGGTCAATTCAGCGAATGGCGCCAGCAGGCGCGGTGGTTGCTCAGCCATCAAGTGGACCCTAGCCAAGTGAGCTGGAATGGCGAGCGCGAAGCCGACCTGTTCAGCGCGCCCCATGGCTTGCCAACGGAACCGGGGCCTTGCCAGTCGCGTATTCCGCAGGCGCTTCCGCCCTTGCTCGAAAGCGCCTCGCAATACCTGGGCGAGCAGCGCTGGAGCCTGCTTTATGAAGTGCTGTGGCGGGTGAGCCACGGGGACCGCACGGCGATGCTGGCAGGAGATGCGGTGGGTAGTGAATTGCACCGTCGCATCAAGCAGGTAAGCCGGGAGGCCCATCATCTGCACGCCTTCCTGCGTTTCGTGGAGCGAACAGAAGCTGACGACGGGCCGGCTTATGTGGCCTGGCACGAGCCGGCTCATGACATCCTCGCGCGCGCCGCCGAGCATTTCGTGGGGCGCATGGGGCGGCAGCGTTGGCTGATCGCCACCCCGCGTGACGGGATCTACTACGACGGTGAAGCCCTGCATTACGAGCGCGTGTGCCCACCGGCCTGGGCAGCGCTGGCGCGGGGGCAGGGCGATGCCACCCATGCGTTGTGGCGGGCCTATTACGCACACACGTTCAACCCTGCCCGGCTGAACCCCGGGATCATGCAGGGGCACATGCCTACGCGGTTCTGGAAGCTGCTGCCCGAGGGCGACCTGATCCCAAAGCTGGTAACCCAGGCGCGGCATGGCAAACAACGGGACGGGCAAGCGCAGGCGGTATCGGAACGGGCGGGCAAGGCTATTTCCCGGCCGGGTGAGCGGTTGGGAACGGCTTCGCGCACGCCTGCGACCAGCGGCAAGTAAAACTTCGAAGTTTTTTGTCACATTGCCTTAACAAGCGAGCCGGGGCGCCGATACAGAGGCTACCAAGCCCTCTACAGATAGCGCCCGGTCATGACCCGAAATCTCAAGTTCAGCCACAAGATCCTCCTGGCCGCCTCCCTCGTGGTGGTGCTCGCGTTTACCTTGTTTTCGCTCTACAACGACTATTTGCAGCGGCACGCGATCACCTCGCAGCTCAACAGCTACCTGGCCGAAACCGGCGAAAGCGCGTCGGCCAACGTGCGCAACTGGTTGTCCGGGCGCATCCTGCTGGTAGAAGGCATGGCTGAAGGCCTGGCCGCGACGGCGGATGACGATGCCGCCAGCCAATGGATGAAGCAGAAGACGCTGCTGGCGACTTTCATGAACGTGTACATCGGCCGCGCCAATGGCGTGTTCGTGATGCAGCCGCCGGATGAAATGCCCGCTGGCTACGACGCGCGCACCCGGCCCTGGTACAAGGGTGCCGTGGACGCTGGCAAGACCACGCTCACCGAGCCCTATACCGACGCGGTCACCAAATCGCTGATCATCACCATTGCCACACCGGTGAAAGGGCCGAACGGCCAAGTGCTCGGCGTGGCAGGCGGCGATCTCACCCTCGATACGCTGGTCAAGACCATCAACGCGCTGGACTTCCATGGTAATGGATACGCGTTCCTGGTAGACGCAACCGGGCAGATTCTCGTGCACCCCGACCAGGCACTGGTAAACAAAAACCTGAAGGACGCCTATCCCCAGGCGACGCCACAACTGAGTGCAGACATCAGCGAAGCCGATCGCGCTGGCCACACCGAGGTGCTGACCTTTGCTCACGTCGATGGGCTGCCCTCGGTGAACTGGTACATCGGCCTGGCCGTGGACAAAGAAAAAGCCTACGAAAGCCTCAGCGACTTCCGCACCTCTGCGGTGGTCGCGACCTCGGTCGCGGTAGTGGTGATCATCATTCTGCTGGGCATGCTGATTGCCGTGCTGATGCGCCCCCTGAACGTGATGGGCCGCGCGATGCAGGACATTGCCGCCGGTGAAGGCGACCTTACGCGTCGGCTGGAGATTCAGAATCAGGACGAATTCGGCCACCTGGGCACCGCCTTCAATCGCTTTGTGCAGCGGATTCACGACTCTATGCGGGAAGTGTCGTCCTCGACCGTGCAGCTCAATGAAGTTGCGCTGCGAGTGGTAAGCGCGTCGAACTCGTCGATGATGAATTCGGATCAACAAAGCAACCGCACCAACAGCGTAGCGGCCGCTATCAACCAACTGGGCGCTGCCGCCCAGGAAATCGCCCAGAACGCAGCGCTGGCAAGCGAGCATTCGAGCGATGCCAGCAACCTGGCGGCCAACGGCCAGGCGGTAGTGCAGCAAAGCATCGACGCGATGAATCGCCTGGGCGGCAAGATCAGCGGGGCGTGCGAAAAGATCGAGCAACTAAACCTGAAGACAGCGAACATCGGCCAGATCCTTGAAGTGATCACCGGTATCTCCCAGCAAACCAACCTGCTGGCGCTCAATGCCGCCATCGAAGCGGCCCGGGCGGGCGAGGCAGGGCGTGGCTTTGCGGTGGTGGCGGATGAAGTGCGTAACCTCGCTCACCGTACCCAGGAATCGGCCCAGCAGGTTCAGGGCATGATCGAGGAGCTGCAAGTGGGTGCCCGTGAGGCGGTGGCCATCATGAACGAGAGCCAGCGTGAAAGTGATCAAAGCGTGACCATTGCCAACCAGGCGGGCGAGCGGCTCACCAGCGTGACTCAGCGCATCGGTGAAATCGACGGCATGAACCAATCGGTCGCCACGGCCACCGAGGAGCAAACCGCAGTGGTGGAGGCCATCAATGTGGACATTAACGAAATCAACACCCTGAACCAGGAAGGGGTGGAAAACCTTCAGGCAACGTTGCGGGCTTGTACCGATCTGGAACAGCAGGCAGGCCGTTTGAAGCAGTTGGTAGGTAGCTTCCGGATCTGACGCCGGCGGGGTGCCGACACACATTGACACAACCTCCCGGAGCGAAGATTATGACGGCCATCATATCAAGCGGATTTCCTGGAGGCGTCAATGGTGTCCGGCACGCTGGCGGCGGCCCTCGGGCGGCGTAACCTCCATTACGGTTGGGTGGTGGTAGCCGCCACCTTCCTGGTGATGCTGGTGGCCGCCGCCGCCATGGGTGCGCCTGGGGTACTCATTGTGCCCCTGCAGCAGGAGTTCGGCTGGTCCACCTCTGAGATTTCCGTCGCGCTGGCCTTGCGCCTGGTGCTGTTTGGCCTGCTCGGGCCCTTCGCAGCGGCGCTGATCAACCATTTTGGTCTTCGGCCTGTGGTCGTCACTGCGCTGGGCTTGATCGCCGCGGGCTTTCTGGGCTCGCGGATGATGACCGAGCTGTGGCAGCTGTTGCTGTTCTGGGGCGTGGTCGTGGGGGTGGGGACCGGCATGGTCGCCATGGTCCTGGCCGCAACCGTGGCCACTCGCTGGTTCAATCACCGGCGCGGCTTGGTACTGGGCTTGCTGTCGGCCAGCTCCGCGACCGGGCAGCTGGTATTTCTGCCGCTGATGGCGCAACTCACCGAGCGCTACGGTTGGCGCGCTGCCCTATTGTTCGTCTGCCTGATGCTGATGGCGACCTCGTTGGTGGCACTGCTGTTGATGCGCGATCGGCCGGCCGACCTTGGCTTGCCCGCTTACGGCGATGACACTGTTGCCCCGGCGGTACCGTCCGCCAGCTTCCTGACCCACCTGCGTTCTCCTCTGGTGGCCCTGCGCGACGCCAGCGGCGACGCCACCTTCTGGGTGCTGGCGCTCAGCTTCTTCATTTGTGGCGCGAGTACCAACGGGCTGATTCAAACCCACTTCATCAGCCTGTGTGGTGACTTCGGCTTGCCTGCAGTCGGCGCGGCCAGCGTGTTGGCGCTGATGGGCATTTTCGACTTCATCGGTACCGTGGGCTCTGGCTGGCTGTCGGACCGCTACGACAACCGCTGGCTACTGTTCTGGTACTACGGCCTGCGAGGGCTGTCGCTGCTGTTCCTGCCGTCTACCGACTTTACGTTCTATGGGCTGTCGCTGTTCGCGGTGTTCTATGGCCTGGACTGGATTGCCACGGTGCCGCCCACCGTCAAGCTGATCGCCGAGCGTTTCGGCCGGGAGCGGGCCGGGCTGGTGTTTGGCTGGGTGTTCGCAGCGCACCAGCTGGGCGCGGCCAGTGCCGCCTATGGGGCGGGGCTGTCGCGTACCCTGCTGGCAAGCTACCTGCCAGCGTTTTACGTGGCTGGGGCCCTGTGCCTGGTCGCCGCGCTGTCGATGCTCATACTACGCCGCTATACCGCTCGGGCAGCCGCGCTCAGTTGAATCAAGGGCGCGCCAGGCCGTCGCAGGCGGTGTGCCCGGCCAGCTGCTGGCAGCGCATGGGTTTGGCCTTGGGCGGTGGCTTTTTCTCCGGCGCCGGTGCGCCACCCGGAAGGTAGTGCACGGTGTAGCGAACCTTGGTCCGGTAGCTGGCTTTCAGAATGTCCGTGGCGCGCTTGTTGATCACGTCGGGTTTGGCATCCTCGGGGTTCACGCTTACCCACTGAGCCTGCTCGACCTTGCGCGCCCATTGCGTGTCGCCGCGAGTGACCGGGCAGGGCACGAAGCTGAAGCTCACGCGGCCGTTTGCACCCGTGCATTTATAGGCATCAGCCAAGGCGTAAGGTGTGGAGCAGGCGAGGGCAGCGCAGAGCAGCAATCCGAAGCGCATCAGGTCGTCCATAATGGCGATGAGACATCGGCGCATTCTAAAGCCATCGGGTACCCCCCACAACGCATGCCGACGGAACGCCAACACCCAGCCGTCAGTCCCACCTGCATGACTGCCACGACCCATCCACCGCTGTACATCGGCTGCGCCGGCTGGAGCTTGCCGCGCGAGCAATGGCCGCGCTTCAGTACCGAAGGCAGCCATCTCGAGCGCTACGCCAGCCGGTTTGGCGGCGTGGAAATAAACAGCTCGTTCTACCGGCCGCATCGGCCAGCGACCTATGCACGCTGGGGCACTTCGGTACCCGAGAGGTTCCGCTTCTCGGTAAAGGTTCCTCGGCAGATTACCCATGAGCAGCGGCTCGAAGGCTGCGAGCCATTGCTGGCGGCCTTTCTGGACCAGTGCAACACCTTGGGTGATCGCCTGGGTTGCCTGCTGGTGCAACTGCCGCCTTCGCTGGCCTATGACCCCAGCACGGCGGGGCCTTTTTTCGAAGCGCTACGCCGGCTTTACAGCGGTGCGGTAGTGCTGGAGCCCCGACACCCCACCTGGCTCGCAGCCGATGCACTGCTGCAAGCCTGGCAGGTAGGTTGGGTAGAAGCCGACCCGGCACCGCTTGGCGAACCCGCGCCGCTCGGCTGGCAAGGCATCGCTTACCTACGCTTGCACGGCAGCCCGAAAATCTATTATTCGGCCTATCCCGAGACCGTACTGGCCGCGCTGGCTGAGCGACTACGCAATCGTGCCGTGCCTACGTGGTGCATCTTCGATAACACCGCCGCCGGCGCTGCGGTGCCCGATGCCTTGGGGGTGGTGGAGCGGTTGGGGCTGGGCTCGCCGCCTCACGCCAGGTAATGGATCAAGCGGGCCTCACCACCCGAGCCGGCCGTGCCCTCCAGCTAAACACCGCCAGCCCGGCCAGCAGCAGGCTGGTCAGCCAGAACACCGAACGCATGCCGTAATGCCCGCCCATGAAGCCACCGGCCAAAGGGCCGAGCACCTGGCCTACGTACTGGCAGGACGTTGAATAGCCCAGCACGCGCCCCGCTACACGGTCCGGCACGGCATGGCGGATTACGCTGGCAATACAGGGCAACAGCCCGCCCAAGGCCAGCCCCATGGCCAAGCGCAGTACTACCAGTTGCCAACCTTCGGTAACCAATGCCTGGGGTATCAGCAGCAGCGCGGCCGTGGCCAGGCAACCGCTGAGCACGGGCCAATGGCCAATGCGATCAGCCAGCTTGCCAAGGCGGGAGGCCGAAACAATGCTGCCCAGCGCCGTGGCGGCCATGGCCAGGCCGGCCATCCAGGTGACCTCGTTCACCTGCAGTTGCTGGAAGTACACCGTGATGATCGGCTCGATGGACATGGTTGCGAACATCAATGCCGCCGCGGTGATCAGCATGCTGATCGACTGGGGATTGAGCGCAGCCTCGCCGCCGTTGGCTGAATTTGAGGTATGGGCTTTCGGTACAGGGGTTTCCTTGAGCAGAAACGTAGTGGCAAGGAACGCGACGAAAATGGCGCCGCCACACAAGAAGAACGTATTACGGATACCCACAAGCGGCGGCAACGCTCCTCCCAGCAACGGCCCGGCGAGGTTACCTGCCATGATTCCTGAGGCAAGCACGCCCAGTGCCCAGCCCGAGCGGGCTTTGGGGGCTTGGGTGGCCACCAGGATGGTCGAGCCCGAGGCATAGCCGCCGAGCAACCCCGCCAGCAAGCGCAAAGCAACCAGCTGCCAGGCACTTTGCGCCAGCCCGATCAGCGCCATGGCAACGGCCATGCCCAGGCTGGCACGTATCAGCATCAGCTTTCGGCCATAGCGGTCGCCCAGGCGGCCCCACAACGGCGCAGTGAGCGCTGCAGAAAAAAACGTGGCGCCGTAGGCTGCGCCCGACCATTGCACGATCGCGGCCGTATCGGTAACGCCCAGGTGTTCAACGTACAACGGCAGGAAGGGCAGCAGGATGGTCATGGCCACGATGGTGGTGAACGAGCCAAATACGCATACCCACAGGTTGCGCTGCCAATGTGGTTCAGGTGCCATGCCGGTGTGCCTCTATCGCAGGGGAATACCCCTACGGTAGCGCCCACTTAGGCATAAATAAAATTCATGTTTAGAATTTACTGGATTCCTTGAAGGAATCCTTAGGCAATTCAGCGTGCGTCGAATGCCGGGCCTCTGCGCAAACGGATCGGCCCTTTCACGGGGGCGGCGGGGCCCACAACCTGCTGCCCTTGGGTAATCACTACAACGCCTCTTTCCGCCAGTGCCCTTGCTACGTCACGCACGGGCTCCATCAACGCCCTCCACCCATCGGTATCGCTCGCCAACGTTCGAGCGACATCCGACGGGCAGATGGAAGCGTCCGGGCTTCGCGCGGCGAGCAGCTCAAGCATGCGCGCCTCGATCAGCCCGGCCTGATTCATTGCGCGCTGAAGCGGAACAGCGTGGTCTGGGTGTAGGTTTTCTTTGGATCGAGCCGCGTGCTGGGGAAGTTCGGTTGATTCGGCGCGTCCGGGTAGTGCTGGGTTTCCAGCGTGAAAGCACCCCAGTGCGGGTAGGTCTTTCCACCTTTGCCGGTGAAGCCCTTCAGGAAGTTACCGGTATACAGCTGCACCCCCGGCTCGGTGGTGTACAGCTGCAGCCGCCGCCCCGAACCTGGGTCGAACACATCGGCCGCCAGCTTGCTCAGGTCGCCTGCGCTGTCCAGCACCCAGTTGAAGTCGAAGCCGCCTTGCTTGGGTTCGGCGAACTTCAGCTGCTCGTGGTCGTCGCGGATGTGCTTGCCGAACGCCACGGGCTTGGTGAAGTCCATGGGGGTACCGGTCACGGGGGCCAGTTCGCCGGTGGGGATCAGTGTGCTGTCGATAGGGGTGTACTTGCTGGCATACAGGGTGGCGACCTGGTTGAGGATGTCACCTTCGCCGGCACCGGCCAGGTTGAAGTAGCTGTGGTTGGTGAGGTTAAGCACAGTGCTGTGGTCAGTGGTGGCTTTGTAGCGGATACGCAGCACGTTATCTTCGTTGAGGCTGTATTCCACCTCCACGTTGAGGTTGCCCGGGAAGCCCATTTCACCGTCGGCGGAATGGTAGCTCAGCGTTACGCCCACCCAGCCTTTTTCGTCGGTTTCGCGGGCCTTCCACACATGCTTGTCAAAGCCCTTGGGGCCACCATGCAGGGCATTGGGGCCGTCGTTGAGTGGCACCTGGTATTGCTTGCCATCCAGGGTGAACTGCCCTTTGGCCAAGCGGTTGCCGAAGCGGCCGATGGTTGCGCCGAAGTACACATCCCCATGGGCCTGATAGCCCTGAACGTCATCGAAACCCAGCACCACATCGGCAAGCTGGCCTGCGCGGTCGGGCACCAGCAACGATTGCAAGGTCGCCCCGTAGGTCAGAATGCTCGCCTGCATGCCGTGGCCATTGCGCAGTACATAGCGCTCTACGGCCGTTCCGTCTTCAAGGGTAGCGAAGCTGGCGTGTTCGCGGGTAAGGCCTGCCGCCTGAGCCGAACTGGCTGCCAGGCCGAGCGCGAAGGCGAGGCCAGCGGCCTGACCGCTGCGCGCGAGAAAGGGTTTCATGAGCTATCTCCATACGGTTGTTGTTATAAATGGATGCATCGCCGAGCGCGACCCCTTGAATATAGTCATACCAATTTCAACATCAAGTCGCGTGTTGCGATGATTCAAGGGGCTTGAAGTCCAAATAGTAATATTATTTAATGCTGAACACCTGCCAACCTCGATTGGCCGGCGAACACACAACAACTAATAAAAACCGGAGGCGCCGTGCACTGGCAGCCTGTTTCGCCCGATCGCTTCAAGCTGGCGGAAGGCCCGTTCTGGGACGCTTCCACCCAGGCACTCTACTTCGTGGACATTGCCGGCCAGGCCGCCTGCCGTTTGAGCAGTACTGGCCTTGAACGCTGGCAGCTTGCAGAGCCGGTATCCGCCTGCATTCCTACAACCTCTGACGATGCGTTGGTGACCTTGCCCAGCGGTGTCTACCGGCTGAGCCTGGCCTGTTCCAAAGACAGCCCCGAACTGCGCTTGTTCAGCACAGTGGATCCGCTTGACGGCAACCGTGCCAATGAAGCCCGCTGCGATCCCCACGGCCGCCTTTGGCTGGGCACCATGCAGAACAACCTTGGCCCTGCCGGGGAGGACATCCCTGTCACGCGTGACAGCGGAGGGTTGTTTCGCATAACGGCGGGTCATCCCGGGCAACCCCCGCAGGTCACACCGCTGCTCGAACGCCTGGGCATTCCCAATACATTGGAGTGGAGCGCCGATGGCCGCTTCGTCTATTTCGCTGACAGCCGTGCGGGGCAGCTGTACCGCTTCCCCCTGCAGGCTGACGGCAGCCTCGGCCCCCGTGAAGCCTGGGCGGCGGATGGCCCTGGCGTACCTGATGGCTCCGCGCTCGACAGCGAAGGCTACTTGTGGAACGCCCGCTGGGGTGGCGGATGCCTGTTGCGTTTCGCGCCGGATGGGCGAATCGATCGGCGCGTCGACGTGCCGGTGAGCCATCCCACCAGTTGTGTATTCGGCGGGCCGGACCTTCGTACGCTGTACCTGACATCAGCGATACCGGCCCACGGCGCCACAGCCCTGGACGGGGGTGTGTACTACGCGCAGGTGAACGTGAAAGGCACGCCGTGCACCCGCTTTGCTGGATGAAAAAACCGCGCCGTTAATGGGTGACACTTCGTTACATATTGGATCGGCGCGCTGTGCTTGACTGAACTCGCGGTATTCGGCCCCGTCGGTACCGTTCGGCTTTCTAACAAGAACAAGGAGTGAGCCATGCCCCTTACCAAAGGGTTTCGCGTCTTTTGTGGCGCTGTAGCAACCACCGCCGCGCTGAGCTGGGCAGGCCAGGCACTGGCCGCTGACCCGGTCAAGATCGGCTTCCTGGTCAAGCAACCCGAGGAGCCCTGGTTCCAGACCGAATGGGCGTTCGCTGAAAAAGCGGCCAAAGAGAAAGGCTTTACCCTGCTCAAGATCGCCGTTCCCGACGGTGAAAAAACCCTCGCGGCCATCGATAGCCTTGCCGCCAACGGCGCCAAGGGCTTTGTGATCTGTGCCCCGGACGTGTCCCTGGGCCCGGCCATTGTTGCCAAGGCCAAGGCGAACGATCTGAAGGTAATGGCGGTGGACGACCGTTTCGTGGACGCCAAGGGTAACTTCATGGAAGACGTGCCGTACCTGGGCATGGCCGCCTTCGAAGTAGGCCAGAAGCAGGGCGCGGCCATGGCCGGAGAAGCGAAAAACCGCGGCTGGGACTGGAAAGACACCTGGGCTGTGATCAACACCTACAACGAGTTGGACACCGGCAAGAAGCGCACCGACGGTTCCGTGGACGCCCTGAAGAAAGCCGGGTTGCCTGAAGACCATATTATCTTCGCCCCGCAGAAAACCCTCGATGTGCCAGGCAGCATGGACGCTACTAACTCCGCGTTGGTGAAACTGCCCTCTGCGGCCAAAAACCTCATCATCGGTGGCATGAACGACAACACGGTGCTGGGCGGCGTGCGCGCCACCGAAAGCGCCGGGTTCAAGGCGGCCAGCGTGATCGGGATCGGCATCAACGGCACTGACGCGATCGGTGAACTGAAAAAGCCTGACAGCGGCTTCTTCGGCTCCATGCTGCCTAGCCCGCACATCGAAGGCGAGAAGACGGCCACCATGGTGTTCGAGTGGGTCACCACCGGCAAGGAACCCCCGAAATACACGGCCATGGACGAAGTGACCCTCATCACCCGGGCAAACTTCAAGCAAGAGCTTGAAAAAATCGGCCTGTGGAATTGAGCCAGGCGACGAGGACTTTCCCGATGTTGTCGACCGTTTCGCAACCCGGCGCTGCCCAGGCGCTATCCTTCAAGGGCATCGGCAAGCAGTTCCCGGGCGTACGCGCCCTGGCCGATATCAGTTTCACCGCTTACCCAGGGCAGGTACACGCCCTGATGGGCGAAAACGGCGCGGGCAAGTCCACGTTGCTGAAAATCCTCGGGGGCGCTTACACGCCCTCCGAGGGTGAACTGTGCCTGGGGGAGCGCAGCCTGAAGTTTCGCAACGCCGCCGACAGCCTGGCCAGCGGCATCGCGGTCATCCACCAGGAGTTGCACCTGGTACCAGAAATGACCGTGGCCGAGAACCTGCTGCTCGGGCATTTCCCCTCGCGCCTGGGGATCGTCAACCGGCGCGCCATGCACAAGCGGGCGCAGGAGCTGTTGCAAGGCTTGGCCGAGGAAATCCATCCGCAGACGCGGCTCGGCGATTTATCGCTGGGGCAGCGACAGCTGGTGGAAATCGCCAAGGCGTTGTCACATGACGCTCGGGTGATCGCTTTCGACGAGCCCACCAGCAGCCTCTCCGCGCGGGAGATCGACCGGCTGATGGACATCATCGGCCACCTGCGCGACGAGGGCAGGGTGGTGCTGTACGTATCCCACCGCATGGAAGAAATTTTCCGTATCTGCGACGCGGTGACCGTCTTCAAGGATGGCCGCTACGTGCAAACCTTCGAAGACATGGCGGTGCTCAGCCACGACAAGCTCGTGACCTGCATGGTCGGCCGGGATATCCAGGACATCTATAATTACCGCGAACGCCCCCATGGCGAGCTGGCGCTGGACGTGGATCGCCTGCTGGGCCCCGGCCTGCGCGCGCCGGCCAGTTTCTCTGTTCGCCGCGGTGAAGTGCTGGGCTTCTTCGGGCTGGTCGGGGCAGGGCGTACGGAGCTGCTGCGCCTGCTCTCGGGGCTGACTCCCGCCAGCGCCGGCACGCTCCAGCTGGACGGCAAGCGGCTGAAGCTGGCGAGCCCGCGGGACGCCATTCAAGCCGGCATTCTGCTATGCCCCGAGGACCGCAAAAAGGAAGGCATCGTGCCGCTCGCCAGCGTGGGCGAGAACATCAACATCGGTGCCCGCCCCCGGCATGTGCGCCTGGGTTGCCTGTTGCGGGGGCGCTGGGAGCGCGACAACGCTGAAAAGCAGATTCGCGCGCTGAACGTCAAAACCCCTTCAGCCGACCAGGCGATGCTCTATCTGTCCGGTGGCAACCAGCAAAAGGCAATTCTTGGGCGCTGGCTGTCCTTGCCCATGAAGGTACTGCTGCTCGATGAGCCTACCCGTGGCATCGACATCGGGGCCAAGTCAGAGATCTACCAGATCATTCATAACCTTGCCGCCGATGGCGTAGCGGTGATCGTGGTGTCCAGCGACCTGATGGAAGTGATCGGTATATCGGACCGTGTGATCGTGATGTGTGAAGGCGAGATCACGGGTGAACTGCCCCGCAACCGGGCGAACGAATCCAGCCTGCTGCAACTGGCCCTGCCCGGCGCCCGTACAGCTCCAGAACAAGAGGTGAACCATGGCTAGCGTACCCCACACTCCGTTGATTTCCGCGCACCGCCTGAACATGCGGCGCTTCCTGGATGATTGGGTCATGCTGCTGGCCGCCGTCGCCATCTTTGCCTGCTCGGCGATCTTCATCGACAACTTCCTTTCGCCCTTGAACATGCGTGGCCTGGGGCTGGCGATCTCGACCACCGGGATCGCCGCCTGCACCATGCTGTTCTGCCTGGCCTCGGGGCATTTCGACCTGTCGGTGGGGTCGGTGATCGCCTGCGCCGGCGTTATCGCCGCCATCGTGATGCGGGAAACCGACAGCGTAGTGTTTGGTGTGGGTGCAGCCCTGGGCATGGGGTTGGTGGTGGGGCTGATCAACGGCATCGTGATCGCCAAGCTGCGTATCAACGCACTGATCACTACCCTGGCGACGATGCAGATCGTACGCGGCCTGGCCTACATTTTCTCCAACGGCAAGGCCGTGGGCGTGATGCAGGAGGATTTCTCGATCTTCGGCAATGGCCAGCTGTATGGCGTGCCTGTGCCCATCGTGATCACGCTGCTGTGCTTCCTGTTCTTCGGCTGGCTGCTGAACTACACCACCTACGGCCGCAACACCATGGCCATCGGCGGTAACCAGGAAGCCGCGCGGCTGGCCGGGGTATCGGTAGACCGTACCAAGATCATCATCTTCGCGGTACATGGCGTGATCGGTGCGCTGGCCGGCGTGGTGCTGGCCTCGCGCATGACCTCTGGCCAACCGATGATCGGGCAGGGCTTCGAGCTGACCGTGATTTCCGCCTGTGTACTGGGCGGTGTGTCTCTGGCGGGCGGCATTGGCATGATGCGTCATGTGATCGCCGGTGTGCTTATTCTGGCGATCATCGAAAACGCCATGAACCTGAAGAACATCGACACCTTCTACCAGTACGTGATCCGCGGCACCATCCTGCTGCTGGCCGTGATCATCGACCGCCTCAAGCAGCGCTGAGGCGCTCGTCTATCCGCCGGTGACCTTGTTCACCATCTCCACCAACCGCGCCTGGGAAAACGGCTTTGCCAGGCGCGGGAGGTCCGGCGCCTGACCCGGCATCATGTCGGCGTAGCCAGACACCAGAATCACCGGCATCTGCGGCCGCTGCGCCAGTACCTGAACGGCCAGTTGCGCGCCGGTCATGTGCGGCATGGCATGGTCGGTGATCAACAGGTCGAAGGCCTGCTGTTCGAGCCAGCCCATTGCCTCTCGCGCCGAGCTCGCGGGGCGAACCTGGTGGCCCAGCTCCCGCAGCATTTCCACGGTATTGGTCAGTACCAGCTCGTCGTCATCCACGGTAAGGATGTTCAATACCTTGCCGGGCGCCACAGCGTCAGGTGGCTGTGCCAGGGCGGCTGACTGTTCTTCGGCGCCAGGTGCGGGGCTTGCCGGCAGCCATACTTCGGCCGTGGTGCCACAGCCCGGGTTGCTGCGCAGGCGCAAGGTTCCACCACACTGCTCCGCCAGCCCCAATACCATGGACAGGCCAAGCCCGGTACCCTTGCCCACCCCTTTGGTGGTGAAAAACGGTTCGGCGGCGCGCTTGAGCGTTTGCTCGTCCATGCCCTCGCCGGTGTCGGTGACGCACAGGCACCAGTAGTCGCCCGCAGCCAGCTGGGGGTCGCCGGCCGACACGTGCTCAAGCCGGGCGCCAAGGGTGATACGCCCCTGGCCACTCATGGCATCACGGGCGTTCACGGCCAGGTTCAAGAGTGCGGCTTCGAGCTGGTTGGCGTCGGTGCGCACCCAGGCGGGTGTCGCGGGGAAGTCGGTGTCCAGTTCGATGGTGGGCCCTAGCGAGCGCTGCAGCAGCTCGTTCATGCCGGCAATCAGTTCGCCCAGCTCCACCGTTTCAGTGCGCAGATCCTGCCGCCTGGCAAAGGCAAGCATGCGTGCGATCAGAGAGGCACCGCGTTCTGCCCCTGCCTTGGCGTTGTCCAGCAGGCGCAACAGGGCCGGATCGGCCGGCATGCGCCGACGCAATAGCTCCAGGCTACCCAGAACGGCCATCAGCAGGTTGTTGAAATCGTGCGCGATGCCACCGGTGAGATTCCCTAGCGCTTCCATTTTTTGCGCTTGCTGCAACGCCTGCTCGGTGCGCCGGATGCTTTCCTGGCTCAACCGCAAGGCCTCGGTTCGCTCGATCACCCGGGCCTCGAGATCCCGGCGGAACCGCTCCTCGGTCTCGCGCCGCTGGATCTCTGCCCGCACACGTTCGATGTGGGCCCAGGAGCGCTCGCTGACCTCGGTCAACAATGAGAGCTCCTGCGAAGTCCACTGGCGCGGCACGCGGTCATGGATGGCCATGAGCGCGGTGAGTCGACCGTCTTTCACCAATGGCATGCAGATGGTGGCGGCCAGCCCGATGCTCAAGAACGCCTCGGCTTCGCTGGCGGCGAGCTGGGCGGCGTTGTCTTCGAGAATCAGCGGCAGGCCTGCGTGAAGGTTTTTCAAGGCAAGCCGGCCGAAGCTGGCGAGGCTGTAATGCCCGACAATGCTGGGCGAGCCTGGGGCGCTCCAATCCCCGCGTATGCTGAAGCCGTCCTGATCGGCATCCATGTCGGCATACGCGCACACTGATACGCCAAGGTGCTCGCCGAGCAGGCGAGTGGTGATCGCCATGATCAGATCGGCGTCGGTGCTACGAGCGGTTTCCCTGTTCAGCGTATCGAGGAAGCGCAGCCGCCGCTCGTTGGCCCGCAGGGTTTCTTCAGCCTCGCGCCGGGCGCTGATATCGGTTGCCGCGCCGAACCACTCGAGTATTTCGCCGCGCTCGTCCAGCAACGGTACCGCGCGTGAGTGGACCCAGCTGATACCGCCATCCAGGCGGCGAACCCTGTGTTCCATGTTGAAACTGGCCGTTGCGCGGATCGCCTCGTCGATGCCCTGGCGCACGCGGGGCAAGTCCACGGGGTCCACATAGGCCGGCAGCCAGCCCCGGGTGGGTTCCAAGGTGTCCTGAAGCAGCCCCTGGCCGTCCAGCTGCCACATTTCTTCCCAGTCCGGGGACAGCCGATAGATAAGGTCGGCCGTGGAACTGACCAATGTGCGCAGGCGCTCTTCGCTGTGCTGCAGATGGCGCTGGGCGAGCACCCGCTGAGTCGTTTCCACCACGATAGCGATCACTCCGGCAGGCTGCCCGCTTTCGTCGTACACCGGCGAATAATCCAGGTCCATCCATACCTGTTCCGGTTGCCCGTTGCGGTGGAGTGTGAGCTCCTGGTCCTTGTAAGCCAGCGTACGGCCAGCCAGGCCCACCCGCATCACGTTGTCGTTGAAGTCAGCGACTTCCGGCCACCCCTTGCGTACTTCGGAGCCCAGCAGCCGCGGATGGCGGCCGCCAGCAAAACCGGAGTAGGCGTCGTTGTAGATCATGATGCCTTTCATGCCCCACAGCAGCACGATGGGTACGGGCGAAGCCAGCAACATGGCCGTGATGGTCTTGAGGCTTTGCGGCCAGGTAGCGGTGGGGCCCAAGCCGCTGGCGGCCCAGTCATGCTCGCGTATCAACCGGCCGAGCTCGCCTCCCGCATGGAGGAATTCGGGGCTGTCGGAGGATAGAGCAGTAGTGTCCGGGGTCATCTAAGCGCATGTCCGTTCAGGGCAGGAATGCAGACGCGTGTCTCGCGCGCGCATCATAGCAGGCGCGTGGCCACGAATCTGACGCTTCGTTCGTCTGGAAGTTGCCTATGCTGAGCCAACTAAGCACGGATTCCCGGGTCACAGGCTTCTCGCTGAAGCGATTCCGGGAACCCCGGCCCCAGGCTTACAGTACCCAGACAGGAGCAGTGCATGACCCAGGTTTTCGATGTTCGCGATTATGGCGCCAAGGGCGACGGCAGTACCGATGACACCCAGGCGATCCAGAAAGCGATAGATGCAGCCGCCGCAGCCGGCGGTGGCAAGGTGTATGTACCCAGCGGAACCTGGGTGGTGTCTGACAGCGATGGCTCGGGCAATGCCCTGGCCGTGAAAAGCAACGTAACCCTGACCGGCGACGGGGCGGGCGATACCGTGCTCAAGCTGGCCGACGGCGGCGCCAGCGGCACCACGTCGCTGTTGGGCGTTACGAGCGCAAGTACGGTACGCGATGCAGCGGTGAGCAATCTCACCCTCGATGGCAACCAGGCCAACACCAGCGGGGAGGTCAGTGGCTGGTCGCAGGCTGGCGCCAACAGCGTGACCAACCTGGTGATCGATGGCGTGACCGCCACACATTTCAGCGGCAGCGGGTTCGACCTTACCGCCCCGGCAGTAAACCTGACAGTGCGCAACAGCACCGCGCAGAACAACACCCTGGATGGCTTTACACTGGGCGGCGACTTATCCGCCGCCACCTTCCAGGACAACCACGGGGTGGATAACGGTCGCAACGGTATCAATGTCACCCTGGGTGGTCAGGCGTTATCACTCACCGATAACATCGCGTCCGGCAACGCTGGCGACGGCATCTTCGTACACAACGAAAGCGGCGTGGACACCGGTTACTTCAGCGTGATCGGTGGCGACGTCTACGACAATGCCGGTGACGGTGTGCGCGTGCGTGGGATCGAGTACGCCGGCATATACCGCGTGGACATCCACGGCAATGGCGCGTCCGGAGTGAACCTGCAAGGCACGACCCACGTGGAGGTCTCGGACAACATCATCCATGACAATGCGCAGACCACTGACACCGCGGAAGTGGCCATACGCAGCCTGGGCAGCACAAACGGCACGCAGAACTTCGTGTATGACAACATCATCACCGGCGGCGCGCAGTCCACCTGGGGCGTGGCAGAAATTCCGTCCAGCACTGCGGGCGTGGACGGCAGCGTGATCTTCGGCAACGTGATCAACGGCACCCAGGCCGGTGACATCAATGCAGTAGGTACCGAGACCCAGGTCTACAACAACAGCGATGTGTTGATCCTTCGCGGCAGCGCCTCGGCCGATACCCTGACCGGCACCCGTTCGGATGAACTCATCAGCGGGGACGAGGGCCGCGACCGTATCGATGGCGGCGCGGGCAATGATGTGATCACGGGCGGCGCTGGCGCCGACAACCTTACCGGGGGTACCGGCAACGACGTCTTCCGCTTCACTGCCCTGAGTGATAGCTACCGCACTGCGACTACCTCGTACAGCGACCGCATCACGGACTTCAATGACGACACCGACCGCCTTGACCTGACGGCATTGGGACTCACAGGCCTGGGCAATGGGCATGACGGCACGGTCAAGGTGACGTACAACGCAACCACCGATACCACCTACCTGTCGAGCCTGGACGCCGACGCTCAGGGCAATAGGTTCCAGCTCGCGCTCAGCGGTAATCACCTGGCCACCCTTGGCGCCGATAACTTCTACACCCTCACCTCGGGAACCTCTCACAACGATCAGCTCACGGGTACAGCAGCGGACGACACCCTGGCGGGAAATGCCGGCCGCGATACGCTGTCGGGCGACGGTGGCGCCGACCGCTTGTTGGGCGGCAGCGGTGGCGACACGCTCACTGGGGGCGCTGGCGCGGATACCTTCGTCTATACCAGCACAAGCGACAGCCTGCGTAACGATGCCAGCGGCAGCTATGCCCAGCGTGACCTGATCGTGGACTTCAACAGCAACGGGCATGACCGCATCGACCTTACCGCACTTGGCTTTACTGGCCTGGGCAACGGCTACGACGGCACCCTGAAGGTGGTCCTGAACCTGGCGGGCGATTACACCGCGCTCAAGTCACTGGAACCGGACGCCGACGGCAATCGGTTCGAGATCCTGCTCAAGGGCAACCATCTCTACGACCTTACGGCCACGAATGTCCTGTTCGCAAATCCCGATCCCACACAAACCGATACGTCCCAGCCAATCCCTGAAGTGAACGTCACAGGCACCGCTGGCGTGGACACTCTGTACGGCGATTGGGGCAACGATACGCTGCAGGGGCTGGCCGGCAACGACGAGTTGGCCGGTAGCGTGGGCGATGACCTGATTGTGGGTGGCGCGGGTAGCGACCGGCTTACCGGTGGTTCGGGCGCAGATACGTTCCGATTCGACAGTGTGAACGACAGCTACGTGGGGGCCGCAGACCTGATCACTGACTTCTCCACCGGCCGTGATGTGCTGGACGTTTCCGCGTTGGGCTTCACCGGGCTGGGCAACGGTACCGACGGCACCTTGAAAGTGACCTACAACGCCAGCAGCGACCGCACCTACGTGCGCAGCAGCGAAGCGGACAGTGAGGGGCACAAATTCCAGGTGACCCTTGCGGGGGACTACAGCCACACCCTGAACGCGGATCAGTTCGTGTTCGCGCCGGCGGATTCCACCGCCGAGGTCCAGGTGCTAGGCGTAGCCGCTCACACTGACCACACCGTCTGACGGCGTATCACCGATGCAGGAGGGGGCGAAAGCCCCCGAACCGCCTGGAATCATCGCTGCTCGATTAACCCGCGCACTCGCCTGGCCAGGCTGTCCACCGAGAACGGCTTGGTCAGCACATGCATGCCGTCCTGGGCATCGCCGTTTTCGAACACGCTCGATTCGGCGTACCCGGTGATAAACAACACCTTCAGGTCGGGCCGGTGAACGCGTGCGGCGTCTGCCATTTGCCGCCCGTTCATCCCACCGGGTAAGCCGACATCGGTAATCAACAGGTCGATCTTTACCCCGGAGTTGAGAATCTGCAGCCCGCCGCGTCCATCCGCTGCCTCGATCGCATGGTAGCCAAGGTCTTCAAGCACCTCGGTGACCATAATGCGCACGGTAGGCTCGTCGTCCACGATCAATACAGTTTCGCCCAGCTCTGCACGGGGCGGGGCTCCTGGTTTCACCAATGAAGGCTCGCGCACTTCGCCCAGGTGCCGCGGCAGGTAAAGGGTCACCACGCAGCCTCGCCCGGGTTCGGAGTGAATGCGGGCCTGGCCTCCGGATTGGCGGATAAAACCATAGATCATCGACAGCCCCAGCCCGGTGCCCATGCCGATGGGTTTGGTGGTGAAGAATGGCTCGAACGCCTTGGCCGCTACTTCAGGCGCCATTCCGCTACCGGTATCGGACACCGCGAGCGCCACGTATTCGCCCGCAGTGAGGTCGAATGTTTGCGCACCCAGCGCGTCAATGGTGCGGTTGCGACTGCTGATGGTGAGCGTACCGCCGTCAGGCATGGCGTCGCGGGCGTTGATGCACAGGTTGAGCAGCGCGTTCTCCAACTGGTGCGGGTCGATCAACACACTCCAGAGGTCAGTGCTCAGGTCGCTGATGATCGACACCGAGGGCCCCATCGTGCGCGAAATCAGCTCCTCCATGCCTTTTACCAGACGGTTCACGTGGGTAGGCTTTGGCGCCAGGGTCTGCCTGCGGGAGAACGCAAGCAACCGGTGGGTGAGGGCGGCGGCACGGCGGGATGCGCCTTGTGCGGCGTTGATATACCGATCCAGATCCTGGATGCGCCCCTGTTGAATTCGGCTTTGCAACAGTTCAAGGCTGCCCGAGATTCCAGTCAACAGGTTATTGAAGTCATGGGCAATCCCGCCTGTAAGCTGGCCCACGGCTTCCATTTTCTGGGATTGCCGAAGCTGCTCTTCCGAGCGCAACAGCTCGCGGGTGCGCTCGGCTACCAACTGTTCGAGCCGTGCATTGAGCTCCTGCAACTGGTGCTCGGCGCGCCGCCGCTCGATCGCCGTACGGGTGCGCTCTCCCAGCTCACGTGTGAACTCTATGTCTTCCGAGCTCCAGTGCCGGGGGTGTTGGCTGTCAGCGAACATCAGCGCCACCAGCCTATCGCCTTCCATCAAGGGTACGTTCAGAAATGCCCGGGCCTCGAACTGCTCGAAACGCTCCGGCGCCGTCACCCGAGAATCGGCCCGTACGTCGCTGACGGCAATCACGTTACCGGCGAACAGGTCGTCTACGTAGCTGCCCAGTTCTCTGATGTTATGAGGGCCTGCCAGTGAAGCGCGGCCGTCATTGGACCAGTCACGCTGAACTTCGATGATTCCCGAGGTGGCAGCGATCAGGGAATAGCCGGCACGGCCGGCCTCTAGCACGTTGCCGAGGATTTCTGCGGCAACTCCTGCGATATCGTCGGGCGAGTCCATGGTACGCAGGCGGTCACTGAGGTGCAGCAAACCCTCGCGCCGCTGGGCGGCCCGACGTAGCTCACTTACATCCTGGAAAATCACCATGAAACGGTCGCCAGGTAGCGGATGCAACCGCCCCTCGTACCAGCGGCGCACATCATCCAGAGGCCGAATGAAAGGGCGTGACTGACCGCTTTCAGCCACACGGGCCGCGTCGGAAATCCAGCCCGGCGCGAGGCCCGGGAACAGCTCGCGCAGCGTACGTGCCCGGACTGCATCGGCCGGGCGGTCGAGCAACCGGCAGCAGGCCGGGTTCACGTCAAGGAAGCGCCAATCGACCGCTTCGCCCTCTTCATCGCGGATTACCTCGGCCAGCGCAAAGGCTTCATCGAAATGCTCGAACAGGCCGCGCCAGTGTCGTTCGCTTTCCGCCAGGGCCTGCTCGGCCAGCCGGCGCTTGGTGATGTCGGTGAACAATACTGAAACCCGGCGCAGGGCAGGGTCGCCGATTCGCGCCGCCTGGACCATGAAGTACCGGCCTAGGGCAGTAGCGTCGTTCTCGAACTGCAGCGGCTCGCCGGTGAGGGCTACACGCCCATAGACCTCGAACCAATGATCTTCATGGTCCGGCACCAGATCGCGCATCCAGCGCCCTTCGGCATTGGCCAGGCCTGTGTGTCGGGCGAATGCACGGTTAACGGTAAGAAAGCGATAGTCGTCTGCCTTGCCCTGCGCATCGAAATGCATTTCGATGATGCAGAAGCCGATGTCACTGGCGTCAAATACATCGCCTTTGAGGCTCTCGAGCTCAGCCCGCAGCGAGGCGTTTTCCGCCAGCAACTGGTCGCGTGTTCCTTGCACCGCGCGCACGTCCATAGGTATCAGAGGCTGCTATGTAGGGGGATCTGCTCCCTGGAATCGGTGGGGCCGCTGTCCTGGCCTACCATTTCGTCGTACACCGCCGGCTGCACCAGATACAGCGGCACAGTATCCGGCACGTTTACGAGCAACTTGCGCGCCTGGTCCACCGATGCCACATGAAGGGTTTCGCCTTGCGCGTTGAGCACCCGTTGAGACGTTCCCTCAACCAGAGCGTGGAGCGTGTACGAGCCGCCTTCCACGGACACCAGCCGCAGCTCCTGGATGTGGCCTGCCTTTACCTTGCTGGCGAGATCTTCAACCTTCATGCGATTGCCTCCAATTCAGGGTCTTCATCATTCGAGGTGGGCCTGCGCCACGAGTTCAGTGGCGCTTGCGCGAGGCAAACCGTCAGCCACGGCCGGCGCGCTTAACCTGCTCGGCGATGGCAGTGCCCAGCGCCAGGGTGCCGGCGCTGCCGCCCAGGTCCGGGGTGAGCGGCGACTGGTCCGGGCCGCCGGCCAGCACCGTCTCTATTGCCCGTACCAGCGCGGCGCCCGCCTCGAAGTGCCCCAGGTGTTCGAGCATCATTGCGCCGCACCAGATCTGCCCGATGGGGTTGGCGATGCCTTTGCCGGCGATGTCCGGAGCCGAGCCGTGCACGGGTTCGAACAGGCTGGGGAAGGTGCGTTCGGGGTTGATGTTCGCTGAAGGCGCTATGCCGATGGTGCCGGTACAGGCCGGGCCCAGATCGGAAAGGATATCGCCGAACAGGTTGCTGGCCACCACCACGTCGAACCAGTCGGGGTGCAGCACGAAATGGGCGGCGAGGATATCGATATGGAAGCTGTCCACCTTTACCTGCGGGTAGGCTTCGTGCATCGCCTTCACCCGTTCGTCCCAGTAGGGCATGGTGATGGCGATGCCATTGGATTTGGTGGCGGACGTCAGCGAGCGGCGAGGTCGACGATTGGCCAACTCGAAGGCGAAGCGCAGGATCCGGTCCACACCCACCCGGGTCATCACGGTTTCCTGTAGCACGATTTCGCGGTCGGTGCCGGGGAACATGCGGCCGCCAACACTCGAATACTCACCCTCCGTGTTTTCCCGCACCACATAAAAGTCGATATCGCCCGGCTTGCGTCCAGCCAGGGGCGAGCGTACGCCCGGCATCAGCCGGCACGGCCGCAGGTTCACGTATTGATCGAAGCCCCGCCGGAACTGCAGGAGGGATTCCCACAGGGAAACGTGGTCAGGCACTACCGCTGGCCAGCCCACCGCGCCGAAGTACAGCGCGTCGTAGCCTTTGAGCAATTCGAACCAGTTGTCCGGCAGCATTTTGCCGTGCGCCAGGTAATAGTCGGCGCAGGCAAAATCGAAATGGTCCCATTGAAAGTGAAGGTCGAACACCTCGGCGACAGCATCCAATGCGCGGATGCCTTCAGGCATGACTTCAGTGCCGATGCCATCGCCTGCGATGACGGCGATGCGGTGAGGTGACTTGCTCATGCCGATGCTCCCTTCAATGGCTGCAGGCATTGTGCCGCCTCCGGGGAACCACTACCAGCGAATGCGCAAAAAGAAAGCCCGGCGCGCAATGGCCGGGCGAAGTGGCGAGGGCGCCAGGGAGCGCCGCACACTCAGTAGTAGCGGTCAATCACATGAATGCCCGAAGCGCCCTGGGCGGCCTGCCACTCGTGTTTGAGGGTATGCAGCATCCGGCTCACGAACTCTCGGTCAGCGGCGGCCTTTTTGCCGACGTAGCCCAGGCCCCGGCGGTAAGTGCGCAACCGGGCGCGCATGCTCGGCCGCTGGCTCTCGAACTGGGCCTCTTCGGCGTGGGCGCCCAGGCCTTCGACATGAACGTTGCCAGCTTCGCATACCCAGAGGATATGGCTGTCGTTGCGGTCCTTGCGGGTAGCCAGCAATTGGGCCAGTTGGTCGATCGTCGGTTCGTCGTTCAGATTCATGGTCATGGTTCCTATACCGCTCATTGGTCTGTCTGGAGGTTGGTATGAACCTGATGTAGCGATGACAGGAGGGCACTACACCTGAACGCTGGGCATGGGCGAGGGCGCAATCGGGATGCGGAAGGGGATGACGGCAGGTTCACCCACAAGTCTCTCGATAACGCGCCAGGCGCCAACCCGGTGTTCGGGGAAGCAGCTTTCCGGCCAATCTGCCTTGTGGGCAGGTACATCAGGAACAGCCCGGCGGCTTGCCGGACAGGCACAAAGTCGTTTACCAGCTCTCCCGATCGGGGAGACGTCTGCATAATGCAAGGGGGAAATGCTGCCGTCAACGGTTTTGTAGTGAAAATATTCAGGCACTACATATTGTCTGACAATTCAGCAAATCCGCCCTTGAAGCGGTAGCCGAGGCCTATCGAGGCTCCCCGGATGGTTGTTATTTCCCGCGCCCGTGGGGATGATTGCCGGCGAAGGAGAAACCCGATGGCGCACAAGCTCAAACGCTATGAACAGCTGGCAGAACAAATCGCGGACATGATTCGTACCGGCGTGCTGGCGGCCCACGAACGGGTGCCGTCGGTGCGGCAGGCCAGTGAGCGGTATGGCGTAAGCCCAGCCACGGTGTTTCGCGCGTACTACCTGCTCGAGGACCGAGGCCTGATACAGGCCCGCGAACGCTCCGGTTATTACGTTCAGCCACAAGGGCGCCCCCGGCTGGCAAAAGCCCCGGCCGTATCTGCCCCCAGCGCCGCTACGGAGGTGGCAGTCAGCGAACTGGTGTTCAGCGTACTGGGCTCCTTGCGCGACCCGGCCACAGTGCCGTTCGGCTCGGCTTTTCCGGCACCGGGGCTATTCCCGCTCGGGCGCCTCGGCCGGTCCATGGGCCGGGCGGTGCAACGCTTGTCACCGCACGCAATCATCGCGGACATGACCGCCGGCAACCCCGAGCTGGCCCGGCATATCGTCCAACGGTATCGCTTGAGCGGCGTACAGCCAGCCGAGGATGAGCTGGTTATCACCAACGGGGCCATGGAGGCGCTCAACCTCTGCCTGCAGGCCGTGACCCAGCCCGGCGACCTGGTGGCAATCGAGTCACCCGCCTTCTATGCCTCCTTGCAGGTACTGGAGCGGCTCAAGCTACGGGCCGTGGAAATACCGGTACGCCCGGGCAATGGCATCGACCTTGATCACCTGGAAGCCACGCTGGGCCGCCTGCCGATCAAGGCCTGTTGGATAATGAGCAACTTTCAGAACCCTTTGGGCGCGTCGCTCGATGATACGGACAAGGCGCGGCTGTGCGCGCTGCTTGCCAGCCGTGAGGTGCCGTTGATCGAGGATGATGTGTACGCCGAACTTTACTTCGGGACCGTTCCGCCAAAGCCTGTGAAAAGCTTCGATCGTGAAGGCTGGGTGATGCATTGTGGCTCGTTTTCCAAAAGCTTGGCGCCAGGCTACCGGGTGGGATGGGCCGCAGCCGGTCGCTTCGCCGGTGCGGTGTCGCGCCTCAAGTTGATGACCACCATTTCACCGTCAGTGCCTGCGCAGGCCGCCATTGCGGACTATCTGCAGTACGGCGGCTACGACCGGCACTTGCGCAAGCTGCGGCACTGCCTGGAAGACCAGCAGCGGGCCATGCTAGCGGCAGCGGCCCGGTATTTCCCTGCCCAAACCAGGGTGACACAGCCCCAGGGCGGGTACTTCCTGTGGTTCGAGTTCCCACGTGAGGTGGATGCTTTACGGCTGTTTCGCCAAGCGGCAACAATGGGTATCAGCCTGGCGCCCGGGCCTATCTTTTCGGCCACCCAGGGGTTCACCCATTGTGTACGGCTTAACTGTGGCCACCCATGGGATGCCCGCAGCGAAGCCGCGGTGCAGACCCTCGGTGAACTACTTGCGGAGCAACTCGAACCCGCGATAGCGCGCACTCAGCCTGTAGCTCAGCCCTGATTGGCCAGGCTCAGCGGCAACAGCGCGGCGCGCAATGAGGCGGGTAAGGTACTCAGGGGCCGGCGGCTGGCCCCCTCTACGTACACATGCACAAATTGCCCTTGCGCCGCTGCCACAGGGCTGTCCAAGGCAAACACTCCAAGTTCGTAGCGCACACTGCTGGTGCCTTGGCTGGCCACCCGCAGGCCGATCTCCAGTGCCTGGGGGAACGCCACTGACGTGAAGTAATCGCAGTGGGTATGCACCACCAGGCCTAGCCAATCGCCGCCCGGTTTCATATGGGCTTGCTCCAGAAGAAACCGGTTCACGGCGGTATCGAACCAGTTGTAATACACCACGTTGTTCACGTGGCCGTAGCAATCGTTGTCGGCCCACCGTGTTTGAATCGGTTGCCAGTATGAAAAGGCGCCGCGAGGCAAGGGCGTGCTGCGAGCAGTCATGGTCTATCCTTTTTTCGCTCGAGAGTAGCCACAGTTTTACCGCTCGGCCAGCCGTCGAGGGAACAGGGCCCGCAACGTCATCTGGCGCTGCGGCGCCTTTCGTCGCGTCTGCCAACAGCGTTATGGCGGCCATGCCAGACATGTGCCAGCTTGGATACATCAGGCTGCGCCTGATCACGCTCGCCATAATTACAGTAGGGTTATCGAGATGTCTGACCTTGAGCTTGCCGCTGCCGCCACCGACCTGTCCAAACCCAGCAAGGCTTACCAACGCCTGGACGAATACCGCCATGCCTCCGACCGCGGGACGGGTAACATCGATGGTCACCCGTCTTACACCGTGGACGAGGCGGCCGCCCAGATCGACCGCTATGGCTACCATTACACCGACACGAACGGCAACGGCACGGTCGCGCTGACCTACAGTTTCACCGAACGGGAGCCCTCGGACTTCGACAGCAGCCTGGGGGATTTCATCGCCTTCAACGCGCAACAGCGAGCCCAGGCCAAGCTCGCGATGCAGTCCTGGGCCGATGTGGCGAACCTGACCTTTACCCAGGCGGCGAGCGGGGGCGAAGGCCATCTGTCCCTCGCCAGTTATTCCACTTCCTACGGCGAGGCGGCATTCGCCTATTACCCCACCGGCGGCAGCCGGGATGGGCAGTCCTGGTATTGGGTGAGCGACAGCTATCAATACAACGCTAAGGCGGCCATCAACACCTATGGCGGCCAGACCCTGGTGCACGAGATCGGCCATAGCCTGGGGCTCGCACACCCGGGCGACTACGACGCCTGGAACGGCGTGCTTGGCTACGAAGACGATGCGGCCTACGCCGAGGATTCGCGCGCCTACAGCGTGATGAGCTACTGGGACGAATACAACACTGGGCAGGATTTCAATAACGCCTATGCTTCGGCGCCGCTGATGGACGACATCGCCGCCATGCAACTGCTTTACGGCGCCAATGAAGACACCCGTTCGGGCGGTACGGTGTATGGGTTCCATTCCAACAGCCACCGCGCGGAGTCAACGGCCACGTCCTCTTCCAGCACCCTGATCTTTTCCGTGTGGGATGGCGGCGGTATCGACACCCTGGATTTCTCCGGCTACACCATGAACCAGAAGATCGACCTTCACGACACGAGCTTCTCGGATGTGGGTGGCCTGATCGGCAACGTGTCCATTGCCCAAGGCGTGACGCTGGAAAAAGCCTTCGGTGGCAAGGGCAATGATTACCTGATTGGCAATGAAGTGGCCAACGAGTTGAAGGGCAATGCCGGTAACGACTTGATCGCGGGCGAGGGTGGTGCGGACAAGCTGTGGGGTGGGGCGGGTGACGATAGCTTTGTTTTTTTCAAGGTGTCTGACTCCTCGGCTGCCGCGGCGGATCGGCTGATGGATTTCGTCAGCGGGCATGACCGTATCGACCTGTCGGGGTTGCCTACCAATGGCTCCGACACCATCCATTTCACCAAAACCCTGGACGGCACTGCCGGGGCCGCTGTGCTTCGTGATGCCAGCTACGGCACCAACCTGTCCATTGACTTCAATGGGGACCACAGCGCGGATTTCGTGATCAAGATCCTTGGCGAAGCCCACACCAGTGACTTTCTTGTCTAAAGCACGCACGGGCGCACTGCTGGTCACGGTGATGGTCGGCAGTGCGCTGCTACCTGCCGCTGCCACCAGCCTGGCGCCTGCGAACACCCAGGCCGTCGCCGGCGATTGGATGTTGTTTCCCGAGGGGCAGCCAGCGCGCGGCTGCCGCCTCACCCTCACCCAGAACGGCCAGGTCGACAGCAACGGCGAACGCTGCGAAAGTCAGTGGCTGGGCGCTCAAACGATCGCAAGCTGGGCCAGCAAACCCGACGGCATCACCTTCGCCAGCCGTGAACGTCGCACGCTGCTGATGCTCACGCCGATTGGCCCGGACCGGTTCCGCGGGCGCAGCCGGGAAGGGCAGGTGTTATGGCTGGAGCGTCAGTAACGAGGTACGCCTGGCTACCGCGTGCTGATCAGCCGAGCCAGCCACAGGCTCAACCCGAACGCGATCAGGGCGAGCATCACCATCAGGTCGATCATGGCTTCGGCGCCCCAGTGTGCCAACAGATACCCGCAGGCTACGGGCGCCAGTGCCTGTGCAATCAGCGCCGGGCGGGCCATGCGCCCGGCGACCACGGCGTAGTCCTCCGGTTGCACCACCAGCAGCGGCAGCGTGCTCTTCACGATTGCGCGCAGGCCATTGCCCGCGCCGTACGCGACCAGCCCGAGTGCAACGGCAGCGGGCGCGAAGTCCACGAGCAACAGGCCCAATGCGGTAAAGCCGCTGGACAGCAATGCGGTCGTCAGAGGCGCCTGGCGCTTGGCGACCAGGTCAACCACCCGGCACAGCACCTGGGCCGGACCGATCAGCGCACCCAAGGCAATGGCTGAAGCCAGGCTATGCCCGCGGGCCTGCAGCACCGTGATCAGCACCAGTGACAAGCAGGTCATGAGCGCCGCCGCGATGGCGAACAATACCGTCATGGCCCAATAGATCGTCGGCGGCACGGCATGCGAGTTACCGGTTGTGGACCTGGCGTTGGCAACACGAGGCGGCGGCGCGGTAAGGGCATAACGGTACAAGGGGTACAACGTAACCAGCGCCACTATCGCGTACACCCCACAGGTCAGCCGCCAGCCCAGGGTATGCACCATGAAAGCGAGAAGAGGCCAGATCACTGTGGTGCAGAAGCCGGAAATCAAGGTGACGCCTACGATCACCGGCCGCGCGCCCAGCCCGTAGGTCGCGCCAAGGGAGGTAAACAGCGCGTCGTAAAGGCCCGCTGCCATAGCGACGCCAATGATCACCCAGCCCAACCAGTAAAGGGGAAGCGAGGGGGCAACCGCCAACAGACCCAGGCCTGCCGCCAGAAAAAAACCGTGACCGGCGAGCACCCTGCGACCGCCCAGCCTGGCAATCAGCCGGCCGCACCACGGTGCCAGCAAACCCGCGACCAGAAGCCCGATGGAAGCGCCAGCCAGCACCGCCTGATGCGACCAGCCGGTACTTGCGGCAATGGGGTCTGCAAGTACACCGAGGAGGTAGAACGACCCGCCCCAGGACAGGATCTGCAACAGGCCCAGCACGATTATCTTGCGGGTGTCGGGCTTTGGTATGGGCAACGGAGTGGATGTAGAGCTGTTCAACGAGGCCTCGCAGGCGGGCTGACCGATCAGGGCGCAGATGATAGCGGCTCAACCTCAGCGTTCGAAACAGCTTTACCGGCAGCAAAAGGCAAGCCTGCCGCAGGAATCGACTAATTCAAGGCAGGCGGTGGGAGGTAGGCTTTCTTCCATGCCCATTCTTCAGGGCAATTACGGAGGGAACAGCATGCTGAACATTCAAGGCAAGGTTGTAGCGATTACAGGCGCCAGCAGCGGCATCGGCGAGGCAACGGCCAGGCTGCTGGCCAGCCGAGGTGCGCGCGTGGTATTGGGCGCGCGCCGTACCGATCGGCTTGAAACCCTCGCCGCTGATATCAAGGCCGCCGGGGGTGAGGTGGCGTATCGCGCCCTCGATGTGACCCAGCGCGAGCAGGTGCAAGCATTCGTGGAGCACGCCGTTGCCACGTTCGGCCGAATTGACGTGCTGGTGAACAATGCCGGGGTAATGCCTTTGTCGCGGCTCGATGCACTAAGGTCGATGAGTGGGACCGGATGATCGATGTGAATGTCCGCGGTGTACTGCACGGCATTGCGGCGGTATTGCCGCGGATGCAGCAACAAGGCAGCGGGCAGATCATCAACCTTGCCTCCATCGGCGCCTACGCGGTCAGCCCCACTGCAGCCGTGTACTGCGCCACCAAGTTCGCTGTGCGGGCGATTTCCGAAGGGCTGCGTCAGGAGGTAGGTGCGGCCGTTCGAGTGACGGTTATCTCCCCTGGCGTGACCGAATCTGAACTCGCCGACAGCATTTCCGACCCCGGCGGCCGTGATGAAATGAAGGCCTTTCGCAAAGTCGCGATCCCGGCAGAGGCTATCGCGCGTGCCATTGCTTATGCCGTGGAGCAGCCCGACGAAGTAGACGTCAGTGAGTTGATTGTGCGCCCCACGGCCAGCCCGTACTGACCTCCCGGTTCAGCCCTGCTTGAAGGTGGCGTCCCGGGTGTTTACATACAGCGCATACAGGGAGTGGGAGCTGGTCATGAACAGCCGGTTACCTGCGGCGCCACCAAAGCAAAGGTTAGGGCAGCGTTCGGGCAGATGAATATGCCCGATCGCCTTGCCCTGCGGGTTGAACACCCTCACCCCATCGAGCTGCTCGGGCTTGGCTTCACGGGCGCCAGAACTGCCCCAGCCACACCAGAGGTTGCCGTCCTCGTCGCATTTCATCCCGTCCAGCGCGCCGAACTCCAGGGCCTCGATGTGCATGCGACGCTCGCCCAGGGTGCCGTCCGCGTTGACGGTGTAAGCCCATACCAGGCGGTTGGGCTTGGCGCGCCCCTCGACCACGTAGAGCGTTTTTTCGTCCGGCGAGAAGCACAGCCCGTTGGGCCCCGAGAAGTTCTCGATCACCCGGGTGATCTTCAGGGTTTGGCCGTCGATGCGGTACACCGCATCTGGCAGCTCCGGGGTGATCTTGTGGCCTTCGTAGTTGTTGCCGGTCTGGAAGGGCGGGTCGGTAAACCAGATCGAGCCGTCACGTTTCACCACCACGTCATTGGGCGAGTTGAACCGCTTGCCGTCGAACCCGTCCGCCAGCACGGTGATGCTGCCGTCGGGCTCGGTGCGGGTCACGCGGCGGCCTTCCGTGGACGTGGTCGAACCCTCGCACACGATCAACCGGCCCTGGCGATCGCGGGTCAGCCCGTTAGAGAAATTGGAGTTGTAACGGTATACACCCAGGGTGTCGCTGATCTCGTCCCAGCGCATGATGCGGTTGTTCGGCACATCGCTGAACAGCAGGTAGCGACCATCGCCGGACCATACCGGGCCTTCAGGCCAGTGCAGGCCGGTGGCAAGTTTTTCCACCCCTGCGTTGAACACGCGATAGCTCATGAAGCTATCGTCCAGGACCTCGATCAGCGGGTCAGGATAGCGTTGGCTGAGGGGCTCGGCGGCCAAGCCCGTACGCGGTAGCGCCGTTACGCCGGCGACCATGGTTGCCAGTGCCGCTGATTGCTTGAGGAACGAACGCCGAGAGTTGGTAGCCGGTTGTCCCACAAGTTGTTCGGTGTTACCCATCTTCGATTCTCCTACGATTGTTTTTATTGTGTGCGAAGCGAGTGCGGGGCCGCTTGCCAGACGCCTTTACGGGCTAGCGAAAGCGAACGCTGCGGTCGGAGGTTAGCACGGGATAGTCATAGGATGTCATACAGAGCATTAGCAATGGGATGACCTTGCTCGACGCAATATTCCCGATCGGGAATATTATCGGGTATTCGATGCAATTATCTGCAAATGTTCCCGATCGGGAACATAATGCATTGATCAGCACCTTCTTTGGGCGGTATATTCCCGATCGGGAATATTGAGGTGGCCATGACAGCGTTTGATACGACCGAGCAGCTAGGCACCGCCATAAGGGTTGAGCGCAAGACCTTGGGTATGACTCAGGAGGCGCTCGCGATGGCAGCCGGAGTCGGGTTGCGCTTCGTGGTAGACCTTGAAAGCGGCAAATCCACCGTACGCCTCGGTCATGTGCTGAGGGTTATTGAAGTACTGGGTTTGCAGCTTGAACTGACCGGGCAACATCAGCTGCCCCCGTTTGGGCCAGAGGGGCCTGTATATGGCTCATGAGCTCAACGTGTGGCTTGGCGAGGCCTGCGTAGGAACCCTTTATCTCGCGGGCGGCCGGATGAATTTCAAATATGACGCCCAATGGCTCGCAAGGCCAGGTGCCCATGCGGTGTCGAACATACTGCCGCTACAAAACGCTTCATTTCCGGACACTATTGCCCGCGCTTTCTTTGCAGGCCTGCTACCTGAAGGGCACGCCAGGTTGATGCTCGCTCGGCAATTACAGGTGTCTCGGCAAAACGACTTCGCGCTACTCGACCGCATCGGTGGAGACTGTGCCGGCGCGCTGACATTGCTACCTTCCGGCCAGTTGCCTGAGACGTCCAGAAGACACGTGCGATGGCTGGATGAAAAGGGCCTGTCTGCCGTGCTCGCCCAGTTGCCCATGCGGCCCATGTTGGCGGGTGAAGAAGGCCTGCGCTTATCTCTGGCTGGCGCTCAGGACAAACTTCCCGTGGTATTCGACGGTCAGCGCATCGGGCTGCCGCTGGGCTCTCAACCCAGCACGCATATCATCAAGCCGGCGATCGAAGCTGTGGAAGACAGTGTCGCTAACGAGCACTTCTGCATGTCGCTGGCGAGGGCCATGGGTTGGTTGGTAGCGGATACTCAGATCCAGGAGGCCTCAGGCCAAAAGTTTTTGCTGGTGACGCGTTATGACCGCGCGGGTCCGGACTGGCAGCAGCTTACCCGTCTTCAGCAGGAGGACTTCTGTCAGGCACTAGGGATTGTGCCGGAGATGAAATACCAGAACGAGGGCGGGCCAGGCTTTGCCGCATGCTTTGACATACTCAGGCAGGCAGCCCGGCCAAGCGCACCTAGCGTATTGAGACTCATGGATTACGCCGTGTTCAATGCATTGATTGGCAATCACGATGCGCACGCCAAGAATTTTTCGTTATTGCTCAGCCCTCGGGGCTGGGTGTTGGCGCCTCTGTACGATGCTCTTTCCACGGCGATCTATCCCGTGCTCAGTTCTAAAATGGCGATGAAGATAGGTAGCCGCTACAAATTCACAGAATTGGAGCTTCGCCATTGGCAAGCATTCATAGCTGGGGCCGGATTCAGTTGGGCATTGGCCCGAAAACGCATATTGGAAATCGCCCGCACGCTTCCTGGACGGGCTAGAGAACTGGCTACCACAGCCCCGCATGCGGGTAATACCGTTGTAGGCCGCATCGTTGAGCTCATCGAACAACGGGCCGTCCTCACCCAACACCGCCTCGCCCAACACGCACGTACTGTGTAGGCAATCGCTTACACCGCAGCGGTAGAATCGCCTCTGTTGCCGCCTCGTCGATAGCCGTAATCTACACACATCCAAACGGCGCCACGGAACAGGTGCCGGGTATCAAGGATGATCGACCAGAGGCCTTGGAGGCCGCCAACAGGACGTTGGATGGTCTGGAATGAAAACCCGCCCCGGCTTTGGCTACGGCGGGTTTTTTATTGCCCTCGATTCGCCGCGCGCCCGCTCACGGCAATGTACCCAGCTCTCGCTGGCTTCGCACGTCGTTCAAGATATCGCTCACGATGAAGTACCACTGCTCGGGCAGTAGCCCGGCGGTTCCCACGTCCGCCTGCCGCATGAACGGGCAGATCACCAGTTGGCTGCACAGAGGGTTTTGGTCCACCGCGCCTGACAGCTGGCCACCGAGCCGATCTACATAGCCGAACAATTCTTTCCAGTCCGCCCGGTTGGGGCCGCTGGAGGTCTTGGCAGGGTAGTCCTGGTCAGCGTACAGCGCCTGCGAAGGCGTGGGATGAAAGTAGATCACTACGCTGGAGAAGTTTTTCAAACCCGGCGGCACAGCGACCCCGAACCAGTCGGGGCTTACAGCTGCGCCGTTGCCCTGCAGCTCATAGAGTAACGCCGAGTAGTTCACACGCCTGGCGCCAAGATCAAACGGCAGGTTATTGCCTTCTACATCAGGCACGGCGCTTAGCAACAGCTGTTTCTCGAACGCATGTGTTCCCGTCCCCCGTGTGTACCTCGCGCGTGGCTGCGGGGTAGGCGCTTGCAATGCGGTGTCGTTACGCACCGCCGTGAATTGCCGCGTGGCCTGAGAAACGGCCGCTTCCGTACCGCCCTGGGTGGCATCGTCACTGCGTGCGGCATCCAGGAACATGAAATCGCGTATCAGGTGGTGCAGGAAATTAACCGAGCCCACCGCATCTTTGTTGTTGTTCCCACTGGCCCCGCCTACGGCGCTATTGGTCGCGAACGGGGGCAGCGGCGGCACTTCCGCGAGCGTAGTGGCCGGCGTGTAGTTGACCCAGCGGGCCCGGGGCCCACGTACGATGACGGTTTCATCGCCCAGGCTGAAGGATGCGCTTTGATAGTACGCCCGCTTCCCCACACCGGGCGGCGCGACCGGGAAGGCGTTGGTGTCGGTCACGAATTGTGTGGGGTTGGCAGGGTCGGGGGTTTGGCTGATTTCGCTGTCGAAATCCCAGATGCCTTTAAGCATCAGGCCGAGCACATTGAGCGCGTTCTTTTCCCGGGCGATAAAGTTGTTGATGTAATGCCCGGCATTGCTGGCGCTGGCCAGGATGACCCGGCGCAGCGCAGGCGCCGAACTGGAGCTGGAGCTGCTGCTTGAGCTGCCGGAGCTTTCGCTGGACGAGCTTTCACTGGAGCTACTGCTGGAGCTGGACGGCACGCTGCTGCTCGACGACGAACTGCTGCTGGGCGGCGGCGAACTGCTCGAGGATGAACTGCTGCTGGGCAGCGACGACCTGCTGCTGGAGGACACGCTGCTGCTCGATGGCAATGAGCTGCCGGACGAAGAACTACTGCTTGGCCGTGAAGAGCTACTGCTCGATGAGCTGCTGCTGGAGGGAGGCTGTGGTCGGCTGGGCGAGCTGCTGCTCGACGATGTTGGCGAGCAGGGGTAAGTCGGCGGCGCGCAGCTGGCTTGTGCGGGCGGATAGGGCGGATAAGGTGCGTAGGGTGGGTACGGAGGATAGGGCGGGAAGGGTGGAAACGGCGGGTATGGCGCGCAGGGCGCAGGCTGGCCTTGCGACCCGCATACGTGTTCCACCTCTTGCGCCAGGCACGCAACCGTGCGGCACAAGGCGTCGAGAAGCTTCAGGCGTTCATGGCGCAGCCCCTCATCGCACGCCTGTGAGCAGAGGTACGCTTTGATCCGATGCAGCTCCTCCTGCACCGCGCGGTTATCCTGCGAACAGTCAGCCGCAGGTGATCGACGGCTGTCGCATAACTGCTCCAGCTCCTCTCGAAGGCGCCCGATACGGCGACGCAGATCGGGCTCGCGCGGTGGTTCACGGTACGGCATGTCGATAACCTCCTGATCGCCCTTCCGGGCAGGGTGTTACCGGATCACGCTGGACGGGGCCGAGGAAGCGGCCGGCGTCGACGTCGGAGATCGGGTGGGGGAAGGTGCAGCCGCCGGGGCTGGCGCGGGTGCAACCGGCACGCAATTGATAGGCGTACAACCACAGGCCGCCATGGGCGGGTAGGGCGGAAACGGCGGAAAAGGTGGGTAAGGCGGGTACGGCGGGTAAGGCGGGTAAGGCGGCATCATTGGATGGCCGCTGGAGGCGGGGCTGCACTCAGCCTGCTTTTCACCGAGCGTGCACTGCAGTTGCGCGAGCGATTCGGCCAGGGCGCACAGGGCCTGATCCATGCAGCGATCCGCTTCCCCCTGCGCCTCGAGGTAGCGACGCACCTCGATCAGGGTGCCGAGCAGTGCATCGTCACAGCGTTCATCGTCATTGCCATAAGCAGCCACGGGATTTTCTCCGTGAGGACAGGCGGCGCGCGCCCGCGGCTGCCTCACGAAACTCTAGCAGTTCCTCCAGAGATGGCTAATCTGAAGTGGCCGCCCTCGGGTGAGGGCCGTTCGCATGCATTTCGCGGCTTGTCCTCTTGAACCTCAGGAGACGTTGCGTGAAAGCGCCAGGCCCTCGACTCAGCCGTCGCCCCCCCGGTAATGCGCACCTGTCCGGCGGGGCCGCGTGGCCGCCCTATCCGCCGTACCCACCTTTTCCGCCCTTCCCGCCGTATCCTGCGTACCCGCCTTATCCACCCTGTGCACCGCAGCCAACGCCGTGCACCGACACGCTTGCGGGCGACCATTCAGGCGAAAGCCCCGAAGACGGGGTACCGCAAGCGGAAGATGAGACGGCTACGCCCCTCCGGTTCCCGGCCCAGATCGAGGTTCGACGGCCCGACGACCTGTTGGTGTGTACCCTGACCTTCAACGGGCTGGCCTTCTCCGAAGGGCCGGCACGCCTGGAGCGCGCCGCCCCCGAAGCCTTTATCACCGTTACCTTCCCGCCGCAGAGCTTTGGGGAAGAGGCGTTCCTGCAAACGGCACAGCAGAGCGATGGCGCCACGGTACAGCCTCTTGAAGTGACGACCGACGCGCACTATCCGAAGCAGAACGTAGCGGGCACTGATGACCGGATCCCGATCACATTGCCATTGGCCAGGATACGCATGGCCGGGGCCAGCCGGATCGTGGTGGCGATGCCGCCCGAGGTGTCCGCCGTGGCATTCGACTTGCCCAGTGTGCTGGCGGCGCTGCGTGATTGGCCCATGCAGTTGGCACCTGGCGCGGTGCCCGAGCCCTCCAGCCTGGCGATTTCTGCCGTAGTGGTGCCGGTCGGTCTTCCAGACGGGGCCGTCACGCCGGCACCGCCGCCGCCTGCGCTGCGGCTGCCGCCACAGAGGCCCGCCGCTCACGTTACCGCGCTGGAGTTGCCTTACCGCGTGCTCAGCTCACCTCTGGCACCCGCACGTTGGCGGCACAGCCCTTGGCCGGTAGTGCACCAGGGCCGCACTGAGCTATGGCATACCCGCTTGGCCGGGAACGATGCGCCCAGTGGCCCGGAAGGCCCCAGCCGGTTCAGGGCGATATGGTCCGAGGATTACCGGCCGCTCACCCGGCTGAGCGAACTCTACGCCCTGATGAGCCTGCCAGGGCCGCCGCCCCCTCGGCGCAACCCTGCCTTGATCCGCATGCCTTTGGACCTGGTCGACCGGGCGATGCTGGTGACCCTCATGGCCGGCTTCGATGCCACCCGCGCCAATGGCCGCGCTTATGTGCCTCAAGGCAGCGAGGCGAAACGGCTGCACTTGTCAGCGCTTGGCGCGTTGCTGGATGCCGAAGGCCACTGGGATACCCGGCCGCAAGGCATCGACCTGCAACAGTGGCGGCACCAGGCCACGCTTGGGCGCGACCATCAGGTGCGCGTGGTATACGCCGGCTGGCTGTGCCCGTTCCGCCATCCGGCCTCGCTGGTAAAGGTGACCGAGCGGCAGTTCCAGTCGATCAACGGCTTCGGTTCGGCGCGGGTGGCCGTGCTGCGCCAGCGATTTTTTGTGGTGGTGCGCCAACAGCGCATGGCTTATACCGGCGCGGGCCATACCCATCACGGGCATGACTTTCCGTTCACTGAGGTCGAGGTACTTACCCGAGCGACGCCTGACCTCGTGGAGCCAGGGTTCGGCCTGAGCGCGCTGGCCGCTTCGGCAACAGCTGGCGACCCTTATCAGGCGGCGAGCATCGCGCCTCGGATGCTGTTCTGGCCGATGACCGTTGCCAGCGGCGCGGCTCAGATGACCGATGTTCGTTTCGATCTTGCAGCTACCGACCTGGTGGGCAATCGGGTCACCTTCTCCATGCCACTGTTGTTTGTGGGCGAGCCCGCCAACCAGAACCCCTTGGCAAGCGCTGCACTCAAGGCTGCCTACAACGACGCGCCGGTGAAGCTCAAGCGCCGGGCATCCCTGGGCGGCAGCCCGGTGGCCTATGCGCCGGTCGGCGAAGGCAATGCGGGGGATACGCGACTTTCCACTGAGGACATTACCTTCCAGGCCGGTAATACCAACGCCAGCGCGGAGCCGGCGTTTTATCCAGAAATCGAACGCGCGACCGTGGCGATCAATGCGGTGCAGAAGCTGCTGGGCAAGCCGGGATTCGTCTCCGAGGTCGCATATCCCGATGTGTATGCGCAGAAGGGCTTTGACGCGGGTGCCAACGCTGGCCAGGTGTTCCTGCAACTCACCTCGGCGCTGCCGTTGAGCTTTGGCGGCAAACCCAGCGACGCCAAAAGCGACGCCTTGGGCGCGCTGGCCTCGCCGCAAATGAACCTGCTGGGGCTGTCGCGCCTGGCGGGACCGGTCGCGGGGCAGGCGGTGAGTGGCGTGGATGACGTGCGCCAGGCGCTGACCAATGCTGTGAACTCCAAGTTCGATCCCAAGGATTTTTTTGGCGACGCCACCCTGCTCGGTGGTATCACGCTGAGCGATATCGTTCAGGCGAGTGCCTCGTTGGCCGGAGGTGAAGTGCCAAAAATGCTCACCACGCAGCTGCCTGATTACGCCGAAGCACGCTTCGACTGGGAGAGCGTGATTTCGGTAAGCGACGGCCGCAACCTGATTATTCCCCGCGCCGACCCCAGTGGGCCCGAGACGCGCCTGACCATGAGCGGCCTGGTGCGCACACCGCTCAACCCTGCCGCGCAGCCCGCGTGTGAGGCGCGGGCAACGCTCAACAATTTCAAGATCAACCTGTTCGGCTTCGTGATCCTCTGGTTCGAGCACCTGAACTTCACCGCCCAGCGCGGGCGCAAGCCTGATGTATCCGTACAGCTGCGGCAGGGCGAAGAAGCCGTGACCTTCGGCGGGCCACTGGAATTTGTCAACGGCCTGCGATCGCTGATTCCAGGCGGCGGGTTTTCAGAGGGCTCGGGCATCGCGGTTACGCCCAGCGGCATCAGCGCGGCGTATTCACTCACCCTGCCGGCGGTTGAGGTGGGCATATTCGCCCTGGCCAACGCCTCGCTGAGCGCCAGCTTTAACTTGCCGTTCGATGGCACCCCCGCGCGGGTGAATTTCTATTTCTCGCGCCGTGAGCAGCCGTTCAGCCTCACCGTCTCGTTGCTGGGCGGTGGAGGCTTCTTTGGCATCGGTGTGTCCGCGGCAGGGGTGAACGAAATCGAAGCCGCGCTGGAGTTCGGCGCCGTGGTGGCGATCAACCTGGGGGTGGCTTCCGGTAGTGTCGAGGTCAAAGCAGGCATCTACTTCCACTGGCTCGAACCCTCGCCCGGGGATGGCAGCGTGGAGCTGGCGGGCTACGTGCGGATTCATGGCGAGTTGTGCGTGTTGGCACTGATCTCGGTATCGCTGACCTTCAATCTGCAGCTGGGTTACTTGAAGGAAGGCGGCAAATCTTTGGTGTACGGCGAAGCCAAGCTCACCGTCGAGATCGAAATCCTGATGTTCAGCACGTCCGTATCGGTGCACTGCCGGCGGGAATTTTCCGGCGCCGAAGGGGACCCTAAATTCATCGAGCAAGTACCCGATAGCGACACCTGGGCCGCCTATTGCGATGCGTTCGCGCCGGTGAGCCTCTGATGGCCCGCCAGTCGCTGGTGTGTACGGCGCTGCCAAACGGCTACAGCACCGATGGCCAGTGGTTGCGGTTGTCGCTGCTGATCTCGCCGCGGCTGGATGCTCAGGCCGCCCCGGCGCGATTGGCCAGTTTTTTCCCGGACTGGGAGGACTGGCCCCATACCCTGAGCGGCGCCCGCATCAATGTCACCTGCCAGGGCACAACGGTATCCATGGCGGCCGATGGTAGCGGCACAGAGGATCGCCTGGACCCGACACTCGGGCTTGCGGATTCGGCCGTGTGGCGCGCGTTGTTCACCGCTGACACCTTTGTGCGCAGCTACGTCTTCCAGGACTTGTCCGGGCACGAGGTGCGTTCATTCGACAGCGTGGGCCTGATGGAACGGGTACAGGGCTTGTACCGCGACCTTGCCGGCAGCACTGGAGACGCGTTGCCTCGGGTGTCTGATTTCATTGAAAACCCGGCTTGGGGTCAATGGATTGCCGCGGTACGTCGGCTGGATTCGATCCGCGGCGGTGACGGCGGCTTGGAGGCCCCGCAGGAACTGATGCTCGCGTTGCAGGCCTTCCGCGGGTTCCATGCGCCCCTGGCTGCACCCGTCAGGCGCACGGCCACGCGCACGGATGACCCACGCATCCAGGCCAATTGGCAGGAGCACAGCCGTGCGGCCTTGCCCAGGCCCGAGGACCTGGCCGGCACATTGGACTTTCATCAGATCGTCGGCGCCATGGGTTCTTACCCTGTATTGCTGCGCAAGCTAGGCCTGGTGGTGGATGTATTGCTCAAGCCCGAGCACTTCGCGGGCGGTGCGGACCTGGCGTTGCAAGTGGCGGTGATTTTCCCGCCGGGTAGCTCAGGTACCGCCGCGACGCCTGCCGCCGCGCCCGTGACCCGTACCAGGCTGACCAAGACGGAATTCGCGGCGGTCAACGACGCAGCTGCGGATTTCCCGCTCAAGGATGGCTTGCTGGACCTTGCTCCCGCGCGTATCGGGTTATTGCAGGCGGACATCGACGGCGCAGCGCTGAAGGTCATGAATTTCGCGCGGTCGCTGGGCCGGCGGCTGGGCCCTGATCAGCGCGTAAACGCTGTTACCCGCCACGAAGACAGCGTTGGCGCGCCGGCCTTGCGCACGGCGGGCTGGATGCTGGTGCAGCGCCACCGGGGTGCCTGGCTACAGAGCCGCTTTGCGGTGAATCAGCTGCGCAATAACGCGGTAGAGCAGCAACTGGCCGGCACGCCAGCGGCGGTGGAGTTGCGTGCCGAGGACCTGGTGCGCGGCTACCGCATCGACATCTGGGATGCCAGCAAGGACCGTTGGGAGTCGCTGTGTCGGCGGCTGGCACGCTATTCGCTGAACGACGGTGCACTGATCGTGGAACCCGATGGCGAAGAAGAGGGCACCGTGCGGCTGGCCGCGACCACTTCGCCAGACCCTGTCAGCAACCCGAAGGTTATTTCGCTCCACGAAGCCCTTGTCACCTGGACCGGATGGAGCCTCGCGGCGCCGCCGCCCGGGCGTAATATCCAGCCCGACGACAGTGTAGACACAGCGCCGGCTGGCAGCGAAGCGGTGATTCCGCCGGGGTTGAAGTTCTCCTCGAGCTTCAAGCCGGTGACGTTTTCGCTACCGCCGTTGCGCTACGGCCACCACTATTGGTTCCGCGCCCGCGCGGTGGACCTGGCGGGTAACTCGCTGCCCTACATCCCCGGCAATTACGGCGCAGAGCAACCGGCCGCTCAGGCGCTGCCATTCCTGCGCTTCGAACCCGTGGTGGCACCAGTGCTCGGCCTGGTCGCCAACGACGGGGTGGTTGAAGCGCCGGGCCCCGGGGAGTCCATGGGCCATATGGTGATCCGCAGCTTCAACGATACCCCCGAGGACGTCACTGAAGTGAGCGGCGAGCGCGCCCGGCGCGCGTTACTCCCCGCCCGCGTCAGCACCCGCGAGGCGGAACTGCACGGCATGCTGGATGACGCCGGCCGCTTGAGCGCGGCCACGTTCACTCTGCTTGCGCACAGCCACGACCTTGACGGCCGCGACCCGGCCGCGGTGTTGCGTGAGGTGACCTTGCCAATGCCCGGCCCGACCGTGTTCGCCGTGCACGAGGCAGGCCGTGCCATGACCTACTTGCCGGACCCTTATGCCCGCCGCGTGGCCGTGCGCATTTTCGATCACCCCAACATTGCCTCTACACACATCATCAGCGTTCCCCTGTACCCGGAAACAGATTGGCCGCAGGCAAGCCCCTTCATGCTGGAGGTGTACGACGACGAGGCCGGGCAGCCGCGTTTCGACCTGGCCAGCCGCCGCGTATTAATCCCCTTGCCCAAAGGAGTGACTGCGCGGGTACGGGTGTCGTGCCAACTGGATGATGCGGCGTTGGCTACCTTGGGGATCTTCCAGTGGCTGGATGCACCCAGCCAGGCGGCGCAGCGAATGCGAGCACTGGCGGGCCAGCATTGGATGCTCACACCGTGGCAGGAAGTAACCCTGGTGCACGCGGTACAACGGCCGTTGAAGTTGCCGACAATTACTCAAGTGGCCATGCTGCCGCGGCCGCTTGGCGCAACGTCAGTACGGCCGATGCTGCAGGTGGGCTGCTCCATTGCCACTACCGACCGGCTGGACTTGCTCGCCCGTTGGCACGAACCGGTGGACACAGGCAGCGAGCCCCAGGCGCGGCAGCGTGAAGATGTCGCTTTTCCGGTCAAGCTTACCGACCGCCTGACCTATGCAACGGTGTTCGACGGTAATGCCGCTGGCGGTTACCCCGAGCACACCCTCAGCGCACCGGACGTGGTCGGCATCAACGCGCTGACCGATGAGCGCCTGGTGCCCAGGGTGCATGAACTGCAAAGCACCCACTACCGGCGAATAACCTATTGGTTCGATGCCACCACCCGCTTTCGTGAATGCTTGCCGCCCGCGTTGTTGCTCGACGAAACCGGCGCCCCCACTGATGAACACATCAAGGTCACTGGCGAGCCGGTGACCACGTGGGTGTTAAATTCGGCACCACCGGCGGCACCGGTTTACCTGTATGCGATACCGACTTTTCAATGGGTGCGAGCTCCGGACGATCAGGGTGGCCATCGCATCGAGCGCCGCGGAGGCCTTCGTGTCTACCTTGATCGCCCTTGGAATGGCTCCGGTTATGGCGAAATGTTGGCCGTGGTATTGCCGCCGCCCGGTTTTCGAGGCGAGCCCAATACGGACCCTCCTGGCCACCCCCTGCGCCAATACGTCACCCAGTGGGGCAGCGATCCGGTATGGAGCGCGCCGACCGTCGCTGGCCTTGCGCCCCGGCTGGAGCATTTTCCGCTGGCCCGCACCGCGCCCGACCCGCAAGGCGCCTGGCTGCCGCCGAATGCGCCTGCCGCCGAAGCGGACCAACCGCCCGGGGCTTTCAACACCGATCAGCTTGCGCCGCCGGGTTTTTCGCAGCGCACGCTGCCAGTGGCCGTGGCGCCCCACGACGTGCGATGGGACGCCGAGCGCCGGCTGTGGTTTTGCGACATCAACATCGTTCACCAAGGGTACTTTCCCTTCATTCGCCTTGCCCTGGCACGCTACCAGCCGAGTTCTGAGCCGGGGGCACACCTGTCCAACTGTGTGCTCGCCGACATTATCTCCGTGGTACCCGATCGGGTGCTCGCCATTGCGGCGGTCGCCGAAGGGCAGTGGCAAGTAACGCTCTCGGGTACCGGCTATATCGAGGGCCCCGAGCGCATTGGCAAGGGCGAGGTGGAGGTGTGGGTGGAGCGTCTGGAGCCGCGCCTGGGTGAAGATTTCGGTTGGCTACGGTTTCCCGAAGCCTCGGTGCAAGGTGGCCCGGGCGAGGCGCCCGTGCTCTGGAATGGCCGGGTGATGCTGGCGCGTAGTGCCGCAGGCTGTCGCCTGGTGGTCGCCGAATACGAGGTGTATTTCGTCGACAATCCAGCGGGGTTAGCCGCGCCGCCGGACCGCAAGGCGCGACGGCTGGTGTTTGTGGAGCACCATGTCCTTGGCCAGTGAGCGTTTGTTCTGCTCACCCGAGCCACGTGTGGGGCTGGTGATCGCTACTTTCGCGGCTTTGCCCTACGTACACCTGGCGCTGGAATCCCGTTGCCGCTTCTATCCGCAAGTGCCTGTGCTGGTGCATGACGACGGCAGCCCTCAGGCGCCGGTGCTGCGACAGTTGTGCGCTCAATACGGGGTGGCATTGAGCTGCAACCCGCACCGCTTGCGCCATACGGTAGGTGACCTGTCGGCCTTCGTTGAGGGTTTGGAATGGGCCGAGCACTTGGGGCTGGAGCTGCTGGTGAAAATGTCGCGGCGGTTCATACCGCTGGTGAACTGGCTACCTGGCTTGCAGCAGTTGGCCTGGCATTCTCAGTACGCCACCTATAGCCAGCGCTGCACTGGCAGCGGCTTCGGCTTTCGTACCGAGTGCATCGGCCTGCATGTGCCCAGCTGGCGCAACGGCGGGCCCTACGAAAGCCTGCGTCAGCGCACTTGCTTGAACGAACCGCTGTTCGTGGAAGGCTACGTGCACAACCTGGCGCGAACGCTTCACCGTTCATGTTGCGATGCCAACCGTCACTATGAGGCGCAGCACCCGCGCCCCAGTGAGGCAGAGGCCTATGGCGCCTGGCCCCTTATGCCAGAGAGCCGCTGGGAACGCAGCGCCCACCTGTTATGGCACGATTGCGACACGCCTGTGGATTACGCGCGGCTGGCGGTGCTGTATGGCCTGCCCTACAGCCCGCTGGATTTCGAAGACCCGAACCAGGGTGCCGGGCTGGGAGTAGACATGTCAGGGGTCCGCTGAATCAAGGCGGGCCAGCGACAAGCTACCTTGCGAGGTAGTCGATAGCGCCACCTTCGAAATACAGCTCCACCCCCCGGATCACGTCGTCCACCGTGACCATATGAAGGCACCGCGGCAAGCCATTGATCACGTCCACGCACAAGCTGCCAGGCGCATCCTTCTCGTCGCCGTCGCCCAGCGGCAGTACGCGGGATTTCCAGCATCCGCCGGCGGCGCAGCACTTCAGCGCGCCCGTGCGGTGCAGGTATTGGTGAGTCGGGTAGGCTTCCCAATGCGGCGGCTCGCGCCCGCCGGCCACCACCACACAGGGCCGTGCGGTGGGCTGGCCGGGCCCTGTTTCAATAGCGGCGGCCAAGTGCATCAGCAGGGTAACGGGGCATAGCACCCCCTGCGCGTGATACACCAGGCGCACCAGTTGGCGCAGGTCAGTTTGGCCACGCAGGTCAATCACCCCGTCCAGCGGCGGGTGTTCATGCCCTCGCTCACCCACCTGCACGAACAGGATGCTGCCCGAGAAATGGTCCACGACCTGCTGGTAGCGTTCCGCCGCCCACCACTTGGCGGTGTAGTCCGCCTTGCCGCCGGCTACCACGATCCAGAACGGCAGCGGCGCGCCTACCTGTTCCTCGACCTGGGACATCCAGGCTTTTTCCTGGTCGTGGAGGTGAATGTCGCCGTGAAAGCATGAGGGGCGAAGCGGGACACCCAACCGGTTTTCCAGAAACTGGCAAAAACCATGTATGAAGTGGTAGGGCAGCTGGTTGCTGCGATTGATCAGTGGGTACTCACATTCGATCACTTCTACGCCAGGGTCGCTTTCCAGCAGCGGGGTGAGGTAAGGGTTGTAGTCCCACAGCGCCGGGCAGGGCGTACGTACATCCGTTTCGAATTCACCAGGGTAGCTCCGATGGAGGTCACGCACGGCAGCGGTCAACATCACGATATCGCCGGGGGATTGATGGTTACGCAGTATCAATCGGCGCATGAACCGGAGCTCCACAGTGGTAGGCACCTGTTCACCATAGCGCAGCTTAATTGCTGCTCGTCGCCGATATTACTGGCGGTCGCTCGCTGGCGGCACGCTAGAGCCGGGTTCAGGCCCATCAAGCGTGCCCAGCAGGCTGGTCGCTTTGCTGTTCAGCAATGACCCTGCCTGGAAATAACCCATCACCGTGCTCACGCTTCGGTGTTCGGTCATGGCCATCACTTCACCCAACGGCACGCCCTGTCGACCGGCCTCGGTGACGAACCCCGAGCGCAGGCTGTGAGCTGCCCAGTCACCTTCCAGCCCTGCGAGCTTCGCCCGCCGCTGCACGATGCGCGCCACCTGGTCACCGGACAGCCCCGACGTACCTACCTTGCCGCCCTTGTACAGCCGCCTGAACAATGGGCCTGACGCCGCAGGCGCCGCCGCCAGCCAGGCCGCGAGTGCCTGGGCGGCCGGCCCCTGCAGTGGCTTGTCGCGGCGCACGCCGCCGGTGTCGGTTTTGGTAGCGCCCAGGGAGTACAGCCAGGTGTGCTCATCGAGGCGGCGCACATCCTCCACCTGCAGGCCCACCACTTCCGAGCGACGACGACCGCCACCGCTCCAGGCCAGCAGCAATAAGGCGCGATCGCGCACGCCGCGAACGCCATCCGTGCAGGTCGCCAACATCGCCTGCAAGGGCCCGGCGACCATCGCGGTTTTCTTTCGCACTGCCACGCCCTGGCGCGACTGGGCCTTGCGTGCCTCACGCAACAGCGTCTTGAGCGAGGGTGCTTCGGTCGGGCTGTCCCAACCACGAATGCGGTGCCATTTGCCGAGCACGGCCAATCGATGCACAACCGTGTTGTAGGTCAACGCCCCAGGCTTTGCCTTGACCCGAGCGCCAACGAGGGCGGTATCGATCGCCGGCGGCAACAGGTGCGCCCAGCTGCCGTTGCCCAGCGGGCGGGCTAGGTGATCCAGCACGAACTGCACCGTTACGGCTATCGGCAGCGGGGTATCGCCAAGGCCAATGCCATAGCGCAGCTGCAGCCAACCGGCCCAGTAAGCGAGCGCGCTACGGTAACTGCGCACGGTATTGGCCGCCGTGCCCGCCGCCACGAACGCTGCTGCAGCCTCCTGAGCGTTAGCGGCCAATGAATGCGCGTCCAGCGGCCCTTCTAAACGCGGCAAATGCACAAGTGTATTTTCTATTACGTTCAACGTATTATATTTCCGGTTTAAGAATTATAGCGTCGGATAACAATTCATTATCAGACCCAATATATAGCGGAGGGGCAGCAAATGGCGATAGGTGTGCCAGAAACAGCGGTGTTCGAAGCGGCAGACGCAGTACTGGCCCGTGGCGAGCGGCCAACGGTGGAACGCGTGCGCCTGGAGCTCGGCCGCGGTAGCCCGGCACGGGTCGGCGCACTGCTGGATCAATGGTGGGAGCAGTTGGCGGGGCGCTTGCGCGGCGAAACCCGCCTGCCAGGGTTGCCCGCCGAAGTCGCGCAAGCCTTCGTTGCGATCTGGCAACAGGCGACCACCCTGGCGCAGGCCGTAGTCGAGCAATCGGTGGCAGCGCAGCGCCAGGTGCTCGCCGAGGAACGCGAGCAATTGGCAACGGCTCAGGAGCAGGCGCGCCAGGATGTGGCAGCGGCCCGTCATCAGGCGGCCGAGGCGATTACGGCACGGCAGGCCGCTGACACCCGGCTGGCTGACCTGGAGCGGTTGCTGGAGCAGCGCCAGTCCCAGATCAATGACCTGCAGCAGCAGCGGCAGGAGTCGCACGAAGCGGTGCTGGCCCTTCAAGAGAAGATTCAAGGGCTTCAGCACACGCTGCTCGACGCGCAGCAACGGGCCGAAGCCGAGCGGGTGGCTCAGCAAGCCTATACCCGTGGAGTGGAGGATCGCGCCCATGCTGAAGTGGACCGTGCGCGCGGAGAAGCCAAGCTGCGCCTCACGGAGCGCCGCGAGCTGCAGCGTCAGCTCGAACTGGCCCAAGGAAAAGTGGAAGAAACCCGTGCCGCGCTTAACGAAACCCAGCGCGACGCGGCGGCCCAGCTGGCACGTGCAGAAGCGGCAGCGGAGCAGGGCGCGCGGCAACTTCAGGCCATGGACGCGCAGCTATCCGATGCATTGCGGGCCCTCGAGGTAGCGCAGCACGCGGCAGTGGCACAGCAGGCTCGGGCGGAGACGCTGGAGGCGCAGCTCGCTCACCTGCGCACCGCTCGGCAGCGTAAAAGTGCAGGCAAAGCAGCAAGAGGCCCCGCGGCGAAGGAGGAGTAGCCAATAAGCTTTGCGCCATCACGTTTCACAATACCTCCCAGCGCTCAATGCGATTGGAAGGCACCGCTCCCCCCGCGCTAAATTCCCTCGAGTCGATGCTGCCCAGTGGGTGGCTTTGTGCATAACACCTCATCCAGGAATAGAAAAGCGAGATGACCATGAGTGGTAGCGTCGTAAATCCGCCCGGTGCAGCCAGGCGGATTTTCCGCTGTGTCGTAGGGCTGGGCCTGGTGTTCTCCAGTATCGTTTCCCAGGCTGCGGACGCACCGGCGGATCCTGCGGCAAACGCGCTGCTCAAGCGAGCCGTCGATTACTACCAGCTGCAGGGCGATGCGGCGCTGGCAGCGTTCAGCCGGCAAGGCGAATTCATCGACGGTGACCATTTCATCTTCGTTGTCGACAGCCATGGGACCCTGCTGGCCAGCGGTGGGCCTTCAGCCGTGCTGATCGGCCGTGAGGTTTCCAAAGTGCTTGCCCCTGAGCTGAAGGCAGCTTTCGATCAGGCACTGAGCGCCAAGCAGGATCCCAGTGCAGGCATACAAACGGTTGAATACCGCTGGGACAACAAAGCCCAACGCCGGATTGAGCTCAAACGCGTGTACTTCCAGAAAGTAGGGGACCGCGTGATTGCCGCCGCGCAGTCTGTGCCACGTGCGAGCGCCAACCAGGCGCAGCAGTTGCTGAGCAAGGCCGTCGCTGCGATCCAGAAAGACCCGGAAGGTACGTTCAAGTCGATCAATGACTTGTCTGCGCAGTTCCATGAGGACGACTTGTACGTGTTTGTGGTCGACGCCAACACGCAGCGCTATGTTGCCCATGGGTACAACCTGCGCTTGCTGGGCGTGGATTTCGCCAGCATTCATGACCCGGCGGGAAAGCCGGTAGGTGCGCCGATCATGGCGTTGATGCGTAAGGCCGAATCGGCGAAGTACGACTACCGCTGGAAGAACCCGGTCACTGGCATTGTCGAAGACAAGTACGCGTTGATCCAGCGAGCGGGCCATTACCTGGTGGTCGTGGGCTACTACCGCGGCGCGGACTGAGCACAGGCGCGTTCGCCCGGTTCAGGTACCACCTGGCCGGGCAGCCATCCCAGCTCACCGGCCAGCGGAATTTCACGTATCGGCTTTGACACACTTGGCGAGCAAACCTATACCCTGCTTTCACCTCGCAGGCAGGGTCGTCCAATGGATAGCAAGCACCCTGGTCAGCCACGGCAGTCGGCCACCCACCGCACGTCAGCATTTCCCTTTCGCCCCACCCATCTGAGCCTCGCCCTGCTGGCTACGCTTGGGGCGTTTACCACGGCGCCAGCCGCGGCGAGCTGTGGCAGTGGCAGCATCAGCACGGCAGTGACCGAGCCTTGCGTGCTGGAGCGCAACACAAACCTGGTGATTACCAGGCAAGGCTCGATTGATGTGACAGGCGCTGCGGCGGTGAGCATCGACCACCCTGGCAATGGCACCCACCGTATTTTCAACAGCGGCACCCTGCGCGGTGACCAGGGGTTGTCGATTGACGGCGCGACCGTCACCGGCGCCGTGCAGAACAACGGCGGCGGGGTGATCGAAAGCCGGATCGGCCCGGGGCTGCTTGTAAAGGGCAGTACGTTCACGGGAAACATCACCAATGCTGGAACCATTGCGGCCCCAAGCTCCGAATACGCCATCCGCCTCCTGGAAAGTACCCTCAAAGGGTCGCTGAACAACTCGGGGCTGGCCAAGAGTGGTATTGCCATTGTCGAAAGCCAGGTGACCGGCGATATCACGAATAGCGAAACCGGCACCATAGAACTGGCAGCCATCTACGGGAGCACATTGGAAGGCTCACTGCGCAACGCCGGCGACATCAGCAGTGAGTCCGGCGGGCTGGCTATGGCCAGGACGGTTGTGAACAAGGACATACTCAATTCCGGCGTAATGGGCGGCTATCTTGGCCTGAGCATCGTATCGAGCGTGGTGCAGGGAAGGGTGGCCAATACCGGCCTGATCAGCGGTACCGCCCAAGCGCTTTACATGATCCAGGCCACACTGCGCGGTGGGCTCAGCAACAGTGGCGAAATCAGTGGCTACGGCCGGAACGTTATCACCTCCAGCACCCTGGGCGGGCTGGATAATTCAGGCATTGTGCGAAGCTCCAGTACTGCACTGTTGCTCAACAACGTCTTTGTCCGCGGCAACCTGAACAATACCGGCAGTTTTCTTGCTTCCAGCGGCGGCCATGCCGGGCTGGAGTTGATCGCCGGTACCGTGACCGGCAACCTGAGCAATTCCGGCACGCTGAATGGCGGTGAGGGCGGCTACGGGCTGATCATTTCACGGGGCACAGAGATTGAAGGCGACCTGGTCAACAGCGGCTACGCCATTGGTTACCAGGGCATACGCCTGAACGACACAACGATACGCGGAAGCCTGATCAATACCGGGCGCTTGCTGGGCGGCCTGGCCAGCGGGCAGGCTGGCGGCCAGGGCCTGAGGATGGTCGGCGGCAGTATTGGCGGCGACCTGGTCAACCGGGGCGCCGTTCAAGGGCGCAAGGACGCGATGGTGCTGTCGGGGGTGCACATCCAAGGCCAGATCATCAACACCGGCTTTCTCATCAGCCCCAATGCGCTGCGCCTGATCGACACGCAGGTAGACGGCGGCCTGGTGAATGCCGGCACCATCGCCGTGCGCAAAGGCGAGACCGGTTATGCCTTGTCCGTGGATGCCGATAGCCGCCTGGACAACCTTTACCTGGCTGGCGACCATGCGCGCTTCGAAGGCGCTGTGTATGCACCGCGCACCACGGCGACGGTTTACAGCACCGCCCGCTACGTGCTTGAAGCCGGGGATGATTGGACCATCGATAAACTGGTAAACCGCGGCACCCTGGAGTTGGCCGCGCCAGCCAGCCGCACCGCCACGCCCGCTACCATCGCCGGCGACTATACCCAGCGAAGCGGCGCGGTGTTGCGCACCGATGTGGCTGACGCCACCCATTACGGCAAGCTGGTGATAAGCGGCACCGCGGCGCTGCCCAGCGCGGCACGCATCGACGTTGATGTAACCCATGCCAACCAGCCGTTCAACGTGACGACGCTGCAGGATGTTCTGAGCGCCGGGACGCTGAAATCGGATGGCACCTTTGCAGTGACCGGCAACTCCGCGCTCTTTGATTTCAGTGCGCTGAAGGACGGCAACACTGTGGATCTGACGCTCAGCTCGCGCGCCTCCAATGGTGCCAGCAGGGCGGCGGCCAATGCAGGGCGCGGGGAGCTGGCCAGCGTGGCCAGGGTGCTCGATGGCCAGTTCAACCAGGGCAGCGGCAGCCCACTCACGCCGTATTTCGTCAGCGCCAGCAGTGAGGCCGAGGTCGCCCACAGCCTGGCGCAAACCCTTCCGCTCGATAATGCCGGGCTGCGTGCCAGCCAGGCGGCACTGATGGAAATCAGCGACGCGCTGCAACAGCGTTTGTTGCCGACCGGGCAAGGCATCGTGAATTACCAGGGGGTGGCGCAACCCACCCTGTGGTCACGGCCGTTCAATACCTTGGCCAGCCAAGGCCGCGGCTCGCGCAGCGATAACAGCGGCAAGGTGATCGGCATGGACACCCAGGCAGGCCCAGGGCGCCGAATCGGCCTGGCCTTCGCCTACGCACGTGGCGACACCGCGGGGGACGGCGCGGGGGGAAGCCAGAACAGCCGGCTGGACCTGTGGCAGTTCAGTGGTTATAGCGCCTACACCCTGGCACCCGACACGGAGGTCATGCTCTATGCCGGGGCTGGGCACAATTCGGTCGCAGGCGAGCGCAGCCTGAACCTCAGCGGGCTCAACAGCGATGCAAAGGCCGAGTACGACAGCCTGTTCGCCACCGTCGGCGCAAGCCTGGGCCATGCCTGGCGACTGAGTGACGCCACGCGGGTGATCCCGGCCCTGCGCCTCGATTACAACCATATCCGAGACGATGCCTATAACGAAAAAGGCGCGAGTGCCGTGGCGCCGCTGCTGCTGCGAGTGGATGCCAGAGAAACCGACCAACTGATCGCCGGGCTCGACGGCCGCCTGGAACATGCCTTCACCCCCGACGGTAGCCGCCTGGCGTTAACCGTGGGCGTAGGGTACGACCTGATCAATCAGGACAACACGGCCACTGCCAGCTTCACCGGTGCTCCGGGCCAACGCTTCACCGCCGGCGGCGCCAGCGCCAGCCCGTGGTTACTGCGCGGCGGGCTGAGCCTGATCACTCCATTGCCACGCGGCGCGGAGCTGTCGGTGAGTTACAGCGCGCAAAGCCGCAGCGACTACGATGCCCAGGCCGCGACCGTGCAGGTGAATGTACCGTTCTGAGGTAACCGCGTGCGTGATTTTCGCGAGCCGTCACCGAAAGGCAGAACCCCGCTTCCCACAGGGTAAGGGGCTCCTACAGAGCATGCAGGCGGCGGGGAGCCGCTGACCTGCGGCTTAATCTTTCTCCAGCCGACGGATCGTTCGAAACCCCACATGCTCGGTGGCCAGGTTGGCTTCCTGGCGCTCACGTGCCGCGACCCGGTAGCGCATGCAGTAGTTGGACGCACAAATGAACGAGCCGCCTTTGATGACTTGCCGCGGCACCCCAAGGATGGGCGTGAAGCCGAGCCGGGCGGGGTCACCGTTGGTATGGTTCTGCAGGGTGCCGGTGTACACGTCGGTCGTCCATTCCCAGAGGTTGCCGATCATGTCGAACAGGCCATACCCATTGGGCGTGAAGCAGCCGACCGGGGCGACGCCCGGGTAGCCGTCGGTGGCGGCGTTATCGAAGGGAAAGATGCCTTGCCAGTAGTTCGCGGTGGGCTTGCCCTGGGCATCCACCGGCGCAAGCGCGCCTTGCTCGCCGTCGCGCCCGCCTCGGGCGGCATACTCCCATTCGGCCTCGGTGGGCAGCTCATTACCCAGCCAATGGGCGTAGGCTTCGGCGTCCTCCAGCGTCACCAGCGCTACGGGCTGATTGGCGGACACCGGCTTGGCCTGAGCCGGCCCGGCGGGCTGACGCCAGCTGGCCCCGGCTACGAAATGCCACCACGGCATGGACTGCTCGCTCAGTTGCGCCTGGGTCGGCACCTGAAACAGCGCGGCGCCGCCGGTGCGTTCGGCCTCCGTGACGTAGCCGGTGGCCGCCACGAACGCCGCGAACTGGGCCTGGCTCACCTCAGTACGGTCGATCATGAAGCTCCCGACCTCGGCCGTGCCCAGCATCACTTCATCCGGGTAACCCTGCTGGCTGCCGGGCCGGTAGACGCCACCCTCGATTCGTTGCATGCCGGCCAGCGGGTTGGCCGGCCAGCCTGCGGGAATACCGTTGTAGCGCGAGCAACCCTGCGGCGCACCCAAGGGCGCGTCGCTCGACGGTAGCTGCCGCAGGCCGAGCAGCGCCCCCACCAGCGCGACCGCCAGCAGCCCGGCCAGCGCTGCGTGCCTCGCTCGGGTCATGGCGCCGTGGCTGCCGCCGGTGGCACCACTACACCCACCTGGCGCGCGTAGGCTTGCCAGGCAAGGCGCAGCCGTTGAAGCGTTTCAGGCTGGCTGGCAGCCAGGTCATTGCGCTCGCCGCGGTCCTTGGCCATGTCGAACAGCTGCCAGTTCAATGGTTGCGGAGCGCCGCCGAACCCGGGCTGCGGGCGCATCCCCAGCAGCTTGAGGTTGCCCTCACGGTAGTAGAGGTTGCCGAAGAGCTCACCGGCCAGCACGGGCGCCTCGCCGTGGGGCGCACCTTGGCCTTCGAGCATGGGCAGCATGCTCTTGCCAGTAATCGGATGCTTGGGCTGGCCTTGATAGCTGCTGCCCGGGTCGCCCATATGGGCAAGCGCCAGGAACGTCGGTGCCAGGTCATCGACGCGAGCGATACCGCGCTCCATGCCCTGGCGACGCAACGCCGCAGGCAGCTGCACGATCGCCGGCACGCTGATACCGCCCTCGGCGGTGGTGCCTTTGAACAGGTGGAAGGGCGCCGCGCTCACCTCAGCCCAGCGCACGCCGTAATCAATCTGCGAGCCTGGCTTGCCCAGGTTGGCCAGGCTGTTGTCAGTGTGTGGGCCTCGTGGATAGAACTGTTCGTGGCGCTCGGCGGCCGCGCCGTTATCAGACATGAACAGGATCAGCGTGTTGTCCAATTGCCCACTCTGTTTGAGGTAATCGAGCAACCGCCCCACGTTATGATCGAGGTTGTCGACCATGGCCGCATACACTTCCATCTTGCGCGCTTCAATCGCCTTGCCTTGCGCATCGAGCTGCTCCCAGGCAGGCAATTGGGGGTTGGCAGGAAGCGGCTGTGCCGGCTCGAAATCCTGCGGCAGGATACCTAGCTGCTTTTGCCGCTCGATCCGCGCCAGGCGCACCGGGTCGTAACCCTGGTCATAGCGGCCACGGTATTTTTCAAGGTAGGCAGCCGGCGCTTGCAGTGGCCAGTGAGGCGAGGTGAAGGCCGCGTAGGCGAAGAAGGGTTTGCCATTCTTTTCACCCGCCTGGAGGTAGCTGATCAGCTTGTCGGTGTAGAAATCAGTGGAATAGAAGTCATCCGGCAGCTCGGCGGGCTTGCCGTCCTCGCGGTAGTGCACCTGCTCGATTTTGGTGGGGTCCACGTTGGCGGGCTTGAAGTGTGATGCGCCGCCTTCGAGCAGGGTGAACGAATGCTCGAAACCGCGGGCGTCCGGCCCTTGGCCTGGCTCCAGGCCCAAATGCCATTTGCCGACCATCTGGGTGCTGTAGCCGCCGTCTTTGAGCAGTTGCGCGATAGAGTGGGACTGCTGATTGAGGTACCCCTCATAGCCCGGCTTGCCTTGCTGGAAGGGCAACAGCCCCTCGGCCATGCTGCCGAGGCCCGCCAGGTGATTGTCGGTGCCGGACATCAGCATCGAACGGGTGGGCGAGCACGTGGGCGCGGCGTACATGTTAGTGAGCACCAGTCCCTGCTTGGCCAGGGCGTCGAGGTTGGGCGTATGGATCTCACCGCCGAAGGCACCCAGGTCGGAATAGCCCAGGTCATCGGCCAGTATCAGTAGAATATTGGGCCGCGTATCGGGGCGTTCGCTGGCGGTGACAGAGAGCGTGGGGCAAGTCGCGACAAACAGCAGGCTCAGCGCGAATCGCTGCCACGCAGTGCGGGATTGGGTCATGAAAAGCTCCGGATGAATGACTGAAGGCAGGCGAGGGCGGCCACGGCACACGACAGGCGCGCAGCGGCCGCTTCAATGCTCAGCGAACGCCTTGCCCGGCCATGGCGGCGGGCGAAAACTCCGACGCGTTGTACTGGTCGACCACCTTGTATTGCGAAGGCAGGCCGGCGTACACGTTCTGGATAAACCAGGCGCCGGACGTCAGGTCATAGAAGCCCGAAGACAGCTGCGCCTGGGCGGGAATGTCCGGCATGTCCGCAGGCAAAGACCACAGAGTCTTGGCCAGGTGGCCGTCCGCATCCCAGCGGTCGGCGAGCAGCGCCTGCCAGGTGTCTTCATCCAGGTAGTAACGGCCCTTGGGCAGCTGGTGCCGCTTGCCCGGGGCCAGGTCGGCATCGATCACCCATACCCGGTGCAGCTCCCAACGCACGTAGTCGGGGTTGAGGTGATGGGCGCCCAGCAGGTCTTCAGGCTTGGCGGCAGCCTGGAACTTGTTGGTGTTGTAGGGGATGTACATCTCCTTCTTGCCCACCAGCTTCCAGTTGAAGCGGTCGATCCGGCCGGCGAACACGCTCAGTTCGTCAAAGCTCATCACCCCGGCGGTAGCGGGCGTGGGCGTATCGCAGCAGGCATTGGGGAGCTTGCGCACGCGGCGCTGGCCTGTCAGGTACACATGGGCCGCGGACTTTTCAGCATCGATGTTGGTGTGGCCGATGATCTGCTCGCCGGCCCGGATGGGTGGCCCGGCGTTGACCATGCGGAACAGCCAGTACTCGCCCTCGAAGGTCTCCGGGCTGCCGTTGGAGAAGTAGTAGGGCATCTGCTGGATGGCATTGCCGTCCGTGGTCATCACGGGCTTGCCATCGGCGGTGATCAGGTAGTGGCGGAAGTGCATTTCCAGCGCCGTACCGCGCCAGTTCAGCAGGTGGTTCCAGATGGCCTCGGCGCCGTTCTGCGGGATCGGGAACGGGATGCCCCCGTAGGCGCCTTTGGGCACCGGGCCACTTTCACTCTCGGCCATGGACGCGCGGGTCGCGTTCTTGAAGGTGTTGTCGTACACCCACTGAGGCGCCGCTGCGGTGCGGTGAGTGGGGTATACGTCGATACGGTAGGTATCCGGGAAGCGCTTGAACATCTCCTTGCTGCCGTCGCTCACCTTGTCGGCATATTGGGCGAGGTTCTTGGCGGTGATGCTGAACAGCGGCTTTTCGGCGGCGAAGGGGTCGAGCCGTTTGCCGCCCGGCTTGTAGGCCGGGTCCACATGGGTGTCACCGCCGGTCCAGGCCGGGATGCTGCCGTCGGCGTTGCCGGCGCGCTCCGCACCCATCGGGGTAAGGGTACTGTTGAGCTTGGCGGCGTCTGCGGCGGAGGCGGCCACACCGAGCGGCGCGTGGAGCACCCAGGCGCTCAACATGGCCAGGCTGAGGGTCTTCAGGGTCGTCTGGAGGGTCATGGGCAGCCCTTAGTAGGTCGTTTTAACGGAGAAGGCCAGGTAGTCCCGGTCCTTCAGCGATTGCAGGTAATTGAACTGCGACGTGGCGTTCAGGTTGGTGTCTTCGGGGCCGTAGTAGTGGGTGTAGGTGAGCCCGAATGTGACGCGGTCCATATAGGTGGCGGTGACGCCGATGTTCATGTCGCCGCCGTTGTCGGTTCCGAAGCTGCTCACCACCGAGGACTTGCCCAGCGGGAAGTAGCTCGCCCCCATGGGTACGCTTACATCGATGCCAGGGAACAGCTGGCGGTAGGTGGGGGTGTAGACAAAGCGCAACCCCAGGCCGTCATCGGTGGCGCCGGGGTCCAGCGCCGAACGGTTTTTGGTCACGCTCAGCAGGTGGTTCCAGGCGACCTCTGCAGCCAGGCTGCTTTCTTCGGCGATGAACGACGGGCCAAGCGAGGCGAGCACGTTGAGGTTGATGTGCGCGGTGCGCCCTACGGCGTACAGCGGATGGTCACTGTTGTCCGCGCCACTGCCGGCGATCACCGTCTGGCCGTTGGACACCAGCGGCATGTTCCAGCGCAGAGACGCTTCGCCGGCAAAGCTGTACTCATCCACCGTGGTGGCGAAGCTGGCGCCCAGTGCGCGGATGTCTTCGGGGTACACCCAGTAGTAATCGCCCACCTGGCCGGTGGCGAAGTTCGGCCCGGTGGCGCTGCTGCGCAGGTACAGCTTGGGGCTTTTGTCGTGGTACTGGATGGCGTACAGGCCGTAGTCCACCGACTCCCCGGCAAAGCGCAGCTGCAAGCCGCCCTGGCCGGTATCGCGGGCATCCTTGTCCTTGCCATGGAAGAACGCCGCCGGGCTGTCGGCGCTGCCACCCAGCGCGGAGGGGAAGGGCGCGCCCACGATCAGCCGCTCGTTGCCTTCGCCAATGGTGTCACTGCTGGAAAAGTAACTGCCCGCGCCAGGCAAGCGGTTTTCTTCCCACTCCAGTTGATAGAACGCGCCCAGCGAGATGTCATCGGTGAGCTGGAAAGTGCCGGACAGTTGATTGACCGGGCGGGTGATTTCCTTGAACTGGGTATTGGGCACCGACTGTGCCTTCACGATATCGACCGGGGCCATGCCGCCGGCAATGCCGTTGGCGCCGAAAAACAGGCTTTCACCCCAGATCAGTCCGTGGCGGCCGGCGCGTACCGACACTGCCTTGTCACTCAACTGGCCGTTCCAGTACACAAACGCGTCCAGTACCTCGGCATCACCGCCGTGCAGGTGGCGGGTATCGTCTGTGAATTCGTCATAGCCCACGGAACGGGCGTTGGCACGGCTCGCATCGTTGTTGTCGTTGTCGCCCTGGTACACCGTGTCGTACCAACCCGCCGCGCTCACACGCGCACCCACCTGGCGGTAGGCCAGGTCCAGCTCCGAGAGAATATCCAGGCGGTTGGAGATCAGCCCCTTGCCGAAGGCCCGGTCGCCGTCGTCCTGGTTCAAGGCGGTCTGCCCCGAGGTCAGCTTGTTGCTTGGGCTTTTGGTCCGCCATGCGTTGCTGTATTTGAAGGTGTTGTCCCAGCGAAGCTTGATGTCGGATTCGCCCGTGTCGATTTCCATCGCCTGAGCAAGGGGTGCCGACAGTAGCACCGCCGCCACCAACGCCATTTTGTGTGAGCCGTGCCGCATCCGCAGGGCGCGCCTTGGCCGGTTGATCGAGCAACCTGTCATAGGGTGAACCTCTTGTTGTTGTGAATTATTGCGAGGTGCCAGGGCGGCGCGGCGAAAGCTCGCAGGTGTCGGCCTGGGGAAGATAGCGGTCGGGCAGTAAGGGTGCGGGGGCGTTCGAAAAGCTCATTCCAATCCCTCGGGTTCTTGTTTTTATGGCAATGCATGCGGGGCATTTTTGTGAGCGAAGCCTGCCACCGGGTTACGGATTTTTACTAATCGCGTGACCGGATAAGACGTATGGCCAAATTCGATACCCAAGTGAAATCAGGCTGGAACAGCCGAGATAAGAGCGGCTCAGGCCAAATTCCTGTGGATCCACGGATGACTGCGTATTCGAATCTGCCTTGACTTCAACGGTAGTAATGGCTTTCTATGGATCCATACAACTACAAGAACCCGGAGAGCCTCATGTATCCAAAAAACACCTGGTACGTTGCTTGTACGCCTGACGAACTTGCTGAAAAACCCCTCGGCCGGCAGATTTGCGGGGAAAAGATCGTGTTCTACCGGGGTGCGGAAGGCCAGGTTGCGGCCGTGGAAAACTTCTGCCCACACCGTGGCGCGCCCCTGTCATTGGGCTATGTGAAAGACGGCAAGCTGGTGTGCGGGTATCACGGCCTGGTGATGGGCTGCGACGGCAAGACCGTAGAGATGCCCGGCCAGCGCGTGCGTGGCTTTCCTTGTAACAAAGCCTACGCAGTGGTGGAGCGGCACGGGTTTGTGTGGGTATGGCCGGGTGACCAGGACAAGGCCAACCCTCAACTCATCCCCCACCTGGAATGGGCTGAAAGTGACGATTGGGCTTACGGCGGCGGGCTGTTCCACATCGGCTGTGATTACCGGTTGATGATCGACAACCTGATGGACCTCACCCATGAAACCTACGTGCATGCCTCCAGCATCGGGCAGAAGGAAATCGATGAAGCCGCCCCGGTGACCACGGTGCAGGGCGACGAGGTAGTGACTGCCCGGCACATGGAGAACATCATGCCCCCGCCGTTCTGGCGCATGGCCCTGCGCGGCAACAACCTGGCCGATGATGTGCCGGTCGACCGCTGGCAGATCTGCCGGTTCAGCCCGCCCAGCCACGTGCTGATCGAAGTGGGCGTCGCCCATGCGGGCAAGGGGGGCTACCACGCGCAACCTGAGCACAAGGCATCGAGCATCGTGGTGGATTTCATCACCCCGGAAACCGAGACCTCCATCTGGTATTTCTGGGGCATGGCGCGCAACTTCAACCCAGGTGACGAGGCGCTGACCGCGAGCATCCGCGAAGGGCAGCGCACGATCTTCAGCGAAGACCTGGAGATGCTTGAACAGCAACAGCAAAACCTTCTCGCGCACCCTGATCGCAACCTGCTGAAGCTCAATATCGACGCCGGCGGCGTACAAGCACGGCGGATGCTGGATCGGATTATCGCCCGGGAGCGGTCACCTGAAATCGTGCTTGAGGGTGCGCAACAATGAGCGGGCCAGCCATGCTAGACGTCGTGGTCACTGCGCGCAGCCATGAAGCGCTGGATATCTACAGCTACGTACTGACCGCAGCCGATGGCGGGAGCCTGCCTGCCTTTACCGCCGGGGCCCACGTTGACGTGCACTTGCCTGGCGGCCTGATCCGCCAGTACTCCCTATGCAACGCTCCGGGTGAGCGCAACCGGTATCAGATTGGGGTGCTCAAGGACGCCGCCTCCCGTGGCGGCTCGCAGTGCATGCACGAGCGTATCGACGTGGGTGAGCGCCTGCGGATCAGCGAACCACGCAATCACTTCCCGTTGGTGCCCGAAGCTCGCCGCAGCCTGCTGTTCGCGGGCGGGATCGGTATCACGCCGCTACTGTGCATGGCCGAGCATTTGGCCGCAAACGGTGAAGATTTCGAGCTCCACTACTGCGCCCGTTCAGAACGGCACGCAGCATTCCTGGAGCGGCTCGGCGGGTCGGTGTTTAAGGGCAAGGTAGTGGTGCATTTCGACGAAATGGCCGATACCCACCTGGATGCCGCCCGTGTGCTTGCTGCCCCCAACTCCGGAACGCACCTGTACGTGTGCGGGCCGGGCGGCTTCATGCAACACATTCTGGATACCGCCGCAGCCCAGGGCTGGGCGCCCGGGCAGCTGCACCGCGAGTACTTCGCCGCCGCACCCGTAGGCCCTCAGGCCGCCGGGCACTTTTCCGTAAAACTGGCCAACAGTGATCAGGTATTCGACATCGGGCCGGACGAAACCGTGGTTCAGGTGCTGGAGCGCCACGGTGTGGACATTCCTGTTTCATGTGAACAGGGCGTATGCGGCACCTGCCTCACGCGCGTGCTGGAAGGGGAAGTGGACCACCGGGACCTGTTTCTCACAGAGGACGAGCAGGCCGCGAACGATCAGTTCACGCCGTGCTGTTCAAGGGCAAAGTCACCGCTGTTGGTGCTCGACCTCTGACTGCCTGCGAGGGTCTCATTTGCCACGCGATATCACGGTGAAGTCCGGGCTGCCCTCAGCCTCGCCGAACACCTTGGCGTAACGCAGGGTGGCATTGGCGTGCTCGCGCATGATGGCCTCGGCGCGAGCACCCTGGCGGTTGCTCAGGGCGTCGTACACGGCGTGATGCTGCATGTGGGCGAAATTGAAGCGGCGGTATTCGCGCACCATGGCATGGCGATCGATCGCCAGCGCCGAGACCGAGGCGAAGGGGCGGTGATCATTGCGGGCAAGCGCTTCGGCAATCGCCGCATTGCCACTGCTGGCGACGATCACCTGATGAAAGCGCATGTTGAGGTCGTGGTACACCTCAAGGTCCTGCTCGGTGACATACCCCTTGGCAAACAGGGCATCCCCTTGTTCCAGGCATTCGAGCAACGCCGCGTGCGCCTGCTCGGACAGCCCCCGTTCGGCACTCTGCCGCGCGGCCAGGCCCTCCAGCACCCCGCGTACCTCAACGGCGTTGGCGATATCGTCCGCGCTCAGCGCCCGCACTTGAAAGCCGCGGCCGCCGTGGCGTACCAGCAGCCCCTCTTGCTCCAGGGTGCGGAAGGCAATACGCACTGGCATCCGCGATACGCCGAAGCGCTCGGCGGTAGGAATTTCCATCAGCCGCTCGCCGGCGGCCAGCTCGCCAGAAGCAATCATCTTGCGCAGTGCGACCAGCACCAATTGGCCCGGCTTGGTCATTGAATGCGATTCCCTGTCAATGGCCGGCTATGGTACAGCACCGGCATTGCCGCGAGAAACAACGCCTGCCGGGTTCACCTCAGGCTGGCGAGGCACCCTCATAAGCGTCCTGCAGCAGCTGACGTATCCCGGCCGCTTCGATAGGGCGGGGGTTCCAGTAAGGGTTGGACAGGGCAATGTCGGTGGCGCGGTCCAGGTCGGCCTCGGTCAGCCCCAACGCTTTCAAACTGGTAGGTGCGCCCAGGGAACTGGACAGCTTGAATAGCGCAGCGGCTGGGCTGCAGTCGTGATCATCCAAGGCCCGGTTGATGCGCGACAGTGCCGGCGCCGCGCCTTGGTTGTAGGCAATGGCATGGGGCAGCACGATGGTGTGGGTCTGGGCGTGGGGAAGGTTGAAGCTGCCGCCCAGCGTGTGGCACAACTTGTGGTGCAAGGCCATGCCCACATTCCCCAACACCGTGCCGCACAGCCACGCGCCGTAGAGGCAGTCGCCGCGTGCGTCGAGGTCCTCAGGCGCCTGATAGATACGCTTCATGCCCTGGGCCAACGCGCGAATGCCTTCTTCGGCCATCAACGACATCACCGGGTTGCCATCTTGCGCATACAGGCCTTCCGCCGCGTGGGCGATGGCGTTCATGCCGCTGGTGATGGACATCTCAAGCGGCAGGCTGACTGTCAGCGAAGGGTCATAGATGACTGTTCGGGGCAGTACCCGCGGGTCCTTCCCGGTGCGTTTGAGGCCGTTTTCGGTCAAGCCATAGACCGGGGTCATTTCCGAGCCCGCGTAGGTGGTGGGAATCGCCAGGATGGGCAAGCCCGAATCCATGGCAATGGCCTTGCCAAGGCCTGTGGTAGAACCGCCACCGATGGCGACGGCGCAGTCCGCGCCCAGTTCACGCGCCACCTCGCGGGCCGTGCGCGCCGTCTCGATCGGCACATGCATCACCGCCTTGTCGAAGATAGCCGCAGCACGATCCCCCAGCAATGCGGCCACTTGCTCGGCCTGGGCGCGCTGTTCGGGGGTACAAAGCACCAGGGCGCGGCGGGCACCGAGGCGGTCTATTTCGGCCTCGAGCTGGGCGAGCGAGCCTTTGCCGAGAATCACCCGTGAAGGTTGGCCGTTATAAACGAAGTCCGGTGTAGCCATGGAAGTACTCTCCTGTACCTGGGATAGGGGCGCCTGAACCCGAGAACTGCACGGGGTGGTCAGGCAGGTGCTAGGACAAAATCGAATTCGAGCGTATGGAAGGGCGCCTGGCTGACCACGCCATTGGGCTGTGGCCCGGGCGGATGCTGTTTCCATTCGGCAATCAACCCAGCGCGCACGCCAAACAGGGCATCACAGGCCAGATAAGGGTCGCCTTCCTGGAATACGGACGTGGTGAGCGGTCGATAGCCTGCCGCGTCGATCTCAAAGGTCATGTGAGCCGGCCGCCACGCCGGGCGATCAAGGGCTTGGAGCAAATCGTTGACTGGCCCTTGGGCTAGCATTCGCTGCGGCTGTGGCATCGCACATGCGAACCGGAAAGTGCCGCCACCATCGGCTTGCAACAAGGCTGCTGGCGCCGATGGGTTACCTGACGCTGTAACGCGCACCCTGGCGTGGGGTATCGGCTTGCCCATCGGATCGCGAACGGTGCCGTGCACCCAGCCACGAGGGCCGGGCACGCTTGCACTGATGTCCGCATCAAGGTCATGAAGCGCGGCTGCGGCGCCAGGCCGTTGTTCCAATGCGGCGGGCTCCGTGCAGCCGCCCGGCCTGGCCGAGTGTTGGGCCAGCACCAGCGTGGACAAACCCAGCACATGGGACAGCAGCGCCAGCTCGCAGTGGCTGGCCGAACTTGCCTGGCCGGCCTGCTGAAGAAACGCAACGCCTTGCCGCCATTCGTGCTCGCTCAGCCGAATATCCCGCGCAAAGGCATGGAGGTGCTGCACAAGGCTGGTCATCACCTCGTTCAATCGCGCATTCGGCGCATTGCGATGTGTGGCCAGTACCGCCTGTGTGATTGTGGTTTCGTCCAGGTTGCGCATGGTGACTGCTCTTCTAGCCTGATGCGCTGAACGTTATAGTTCCACGAGCCGTTAAAAAAGGCCGGTTATGGAATTGTTTATTTCACTGATGAAAAACTAGAAGGGAACGCCGATGGACCGTCTCACTGAGCTGGAACTGTTCGTACTCACGGCCGAAGTAGGCACCCTGAGCAAGGCGGCGGAGATTCTGGGGCTGTCCAACGCCGCCGCCAGCAGGCATTTGGTGGCCTTGGAGCAGCGGTTGAACGTGCGGCTGATCGACCGCAATACGCGACGGCTGGCACTCACTCATTCAGGGCATCAGTTTTATACAAGCTGCAAAAGCCTGCTGGGCGAGCTCAAGGAGGCCGAAGCGTCGCTGACCGAGTCCTTGGTGCAGCCGATGGGCACCTTGACCATCACGTCCTCCATATCCTTCTGCATGCTGCATATCGCGCCGCTGATTCCGGCGTTTCGCAAGTTGTACCCCCACATCAATGTGAAGGTACTGGGTGAGAACCGCTATTTCGACATCATCGACAGCGAGATAGACCTCGCCATCAGAACCCGCGAGTACGAGCCGGATTCCAACATCACCATCCGCCGGCTGGCTGAAACGCGCCGCGTGCTGGCGGCAGCCCCTGGTTATCTTCAACGTAAGGGTATACCGCAAACGGTTGAGGACCTGGCCAACCACGACTTGCTGATCTACAGCCATGCCAACCAGCCGCGGGTAATGCGGTTCACCCGGGGCAGCGAGGAAGTGGCCTATAAGGTTGACCCTATCTTGGAAACCAACGACGGGCAGATCGTGCGGGCCGCGGCGCTGGCGGGTGGGGGCATCCTGGTGCAGCCAAAATACATCATCAATGCCGACCTGGTGGCCGGGCGCCTGATACCCGTGCTGGACGACTGGGACCTGCCGCGGCTGATCATCAATATGGCCTTTCAAAGCCGCCGCTACATGCCCACCAAGCTGCGAGTATTCATCGACTTCCTGTTGGCTGATTTCAACACCCACCAGTATGAGCGCCACTGGACCCGTTGAGCGGTTCAGATCATTCCCGGCTACGCGCGGTTCACACCTCGCGCGCCACTCAAGCGATCCGGACCTCTGAGTCACTGCTGGCTATCAGTTTTCCACCAGGCGGAAAACACATTTGCCGCATGCGCGTTTGTTTTCCGTTTCATTGGCAGTAATCTCGACCTCACTGAGCGTACACACAATTTCAATAAAGGTTGACCTCATGTCCGACTACCCAGCAGTACGTAGCGCGTCGTCGAAGATCCTCTGGCGTATCGCGGCCATTACCACCATGGGCTCGTTGGGGTTCGGCTACGACACCGGCGTTATTTCCGGTGCGCTGCCCTTTATGTCGCTCGACGCCGCCCAAGGCGGCCTCGGGTTGACCCCGGTATCCGAAGGGCTTGTAGCATCGGCGCTGATTTTTGGCGGGGCACTGGGCGCGTTGTTCGCGGGGCAGTTGTCCGACCGTTATGGCCGCCTGGGTGTGCTCAAGGGCCTGGCCTTGTTGTTTGCCATCGGCGCACTGGGCACTGCCTGCTCTCCCGATTTGACCACCATGATCGTCACCCGCTTCATCCTTGGCATCGCAGTGGGCGGCGCGTCGTCAGCGGTGCCGGTGCTGATCGCGGAGCTGGCAGCCCCCCGGCATCGTGGCCGCCTGGTGTGTCAGAGTGAATTGATGATTGTCTCCGGGCAATGCCTGGCCTATGTGGCCAGCGCCGGTCTGGCCCACCTGTTCGACAGCCCGATCATCTGGCGGTACATGCTCGCCATCGCTTTGGTGCCGGCGGCGCTGCTCTATGTCGGCATGCACTTTGTGCCCGCGTCGCCCCGCTGGCTGGTCAGCAAGGGGCGCATCGCCGAGGCCAAAGCCACGCTTTCGGGCATCCGCGACACCCAGCGCGAAGCCGACCTGGAAATGAAGGCAATCGTTACCCAGCACAGGCTGGAACGGCGCCACGGCAGTGCCTGGAGCGCCCTCAAGGCACCGTGGATGCTCAAGTTGTTGGCCATCGGGATCGGGCTGGGCTTCGTTATCCAGTTCACCGGCGTCAACGCCTTCATGTATTACACGCCGATGATCCTCAAGGAAACCGGCATGGGCACCCACGCCGCGCTGGTCGCGACCATTGGCAATGGGGTGGTCTCGGTAGTGGCTACGCTGATTGGTATGTGGGTGATCAACCGCATGGGCCGCCGCAGCATGCTGTTGCTGGGGCTGACGGTAGTGGTACTGGCGCAGATCTTCCTCGGCGTGGTGGTCAACTTCTTGCCGCACTCGCTGATGCAGAGCTACCTGGCGCTGTCTGGCGTGCTGGTCTTCCTGTTCTTCATGCAGATGTGCATCGGCCCGGTGTACTGGCTGCTGATGTCGGAAATATTCCCCACCCATGCCCGTGGTTTGATGAACGGCATTGCGGTAGGCATTTTCTGGGTATTCAACGCGATCGTGGCGTTCGTGTTCCCGATCCTGCTCAGCCAGTTCGGTGGCATGACGTTCTTCCTCTTCGCGGTCATCAACATTGGCTCCATTGTGTTCTGCAGCCTCTGGCTGCCCGAGACCAAAGGCCTGAGCCTGGAAGAAATCGAGACACTGATGGAACAGCGCCTCAGCGGCGGCAAACGTATCCCCGACGCGGCCCGGGCCTGCTGAATCTACATGGCAAATGTCGGCCCTTGCGCCTTCGGGCAAGCCGGCCTTCACGAATACGTGCAAAAGGTGAACACCATGAATGCGCAACTGGATGCTGAATCGCCCATTGGCGGGATGTTCGAAGAGGAACGCTCGGCCGACATCGTGAACGCTCGTATTGGCAAGGGCGCCGACGCCCGGTTGAGCGAAGTGATGGCGGTGCTCACGCGGCACCTGCATGCCGCGATCAAAGAGATCGAGCCCACCCATGAGGAATGGTTCAAGGCCATCGAGTTCCTGACCCGCACCGGCCAGATGTGCACCGACTGGCGCCAGGAGTACATCCTGCTGTCCGACGTGCTGGGCGCGACCATGTTGGTGGATGCGATCAATCACCGGCGGCCCACCGGCGCCACGCCCAACACCATCCTGGGCCCATTCTATGTGGCTGACGCCCCGCGCTACGAAAACGGCGCCAACATCTGCCTGGACGGCAAGGGCGAACCTACGCTGGTCAGCGGCCGGGTGCTGGACACCCAAGGCAAGCCTATCGCCGGGGCCACCCTGGACGTTTGGCAAACCAACGATGACGGCTTTTACGATGTGCAGCAAAAGGGCGTACAGCCGGACTACAACCTGCGCGGCCTGTTCACCAGCGATGAAAACGGGTTCTACGCCTTTCGCACGGTGAAGCCGCGGCACTACCCGATCCCGGCGGATGGCCCCGTGGGCAAGCTGCTCAGGGACCTGGGGCGGCACCCCAACCGCGCGGCGCACCTGCACTTTATCGTGACCGCGCCCGGCTACGACCAGGTGATCACCCACATCTTCACGCCCGATTGCCCGTATCTGCGTGAAGACACGGTGTTCGGCGTTAAAAAGGAGCTGGTGGCGCGGTTTACCACCGAGACCGACCCCGGCGTCGCCCAACGATACGATTTGCAAACGCCTTTCCTGGCTGTGAACTGGGATTTTGTCCTCACCCCGGCCTGACCTCCCAACGATTGCTCATCAACTTTGACCCAAGTGACCACCATGCCCAATAACAATGTAGAACTGCTGGCTGCTTATTGGACCCTCGCGGGCGACACCTACCCGGGCGCACCGAGCGAAATTGCCACGCATTCCCTCCAGGCGAGGGCCGAAGCCGCAGCCAAGGCCGGCTGGCGTGGCATGGGGCTGCTGCATGCAGACCTGTTGCATAACCTGGAAAAGCTGGGCCTGCCTACCATGCGCAACATCTTCAAGGACAATGGCATCAAGTTCCTCGAAGTCGAGTTTCTCACCGACTGGCACCTGCAGGGCGCGCCGCGGGCGGCCTCTGACAAAATGCGCGATGAACTGCTGGAACTCGCCGGCGAGCTGGGCGCGCACAACATGAAAGTGGCCGGTGGCCTGTTCGAGGAAGGCCCGCCTGATGTTTCGCTGATGCGAGACAGCTTCGCCATCCTGTGTGACCGCGCGCAGCCCTTCGGCGTGAACGTGGTGATCGAGTTCCTGCCGTTCTCCAGCGTTAACACGATCGACCGCGCCATTGCCGTGACAGAAGGCGTGCGCCCCAACGGTGGCCTGCTGGTCGATACCTGGCACGTGGCTCGCGGCGGCATGCAATTCGATGAAATTGCCAAGTTGCCGCTCGAATTGGTGAAGTCCATCGAGCTCGATGACGCCAACCACAAGATCGTCGAATCCCTGTTCAACGATTCCACTCACCATCGCAAGTTCTGCGGCGACGGCGAGCTGGACGTTCCGGCGTTCATTCAACAGGTGGTGAACCTGGGCTACCGCGGGCCATGGGGTGTGGAATTGATCAGCGCCGAATGCCGCAAGCTGCCATTGGAAGTGGCGGCCAAGCGAGCCTTCGATACCACCATCGCCCAGTTCGAGAACATCCGTTTTCCGGCCTAGAAACAAGCCGCAGGCGTCCTCTTACAACAATCAACAAGCACATCTGGAGAAGTACCATGGTAGGTATCGCAGTTTTGGGCGCTGGGCGCATCGGCAAGATCCACGCCGCTAACGTGGCCGCCAGCAAGCTGGCGACACTGGTGGCGGTGGCAGACCCCTTCGCGGACGCGGCCGCCAGCCTGGCGGATGAGCTTGGCACGCAAGCCATGACCGATTGCGAAGCCGCCATCGACCGCCCCGACGTAGACGCCATCGTGATCGGCACCCCGACGCACACCCATATCAACCTGATGCTGCGCGCGGTGCGCCAGGGCAAGGCGGTGCTGTGCGAGAAGCCGATCGACCTGGACATGGCCAAGAGCCTGGCGGCGGTGGAGGAAGTGGAGCGGCTCAATGGCCGGGTAATGCTGGCCTTCAACCGCCGCTTCGAGACCACCTTCGCGCAGATGCGCGCCGCCATTGACGCCGGTGACATCGGCGACGTGCGCCAGGTCATCATCAGCAGCCGTGACCCTGGCCTGGCACCCGAGGACTACATCAAGCATTCCGGTGGGATCTTCCGCGACATGACTATCCACGACCTGGACATCGGCCGTTGGCTGCTGGGCGAGGAGCCGGTGGAATTGAGCGCGATCGGCAGCCGCCTGGTGAACTCGCCACTGATGGAAAAATACGACGACTACGACACCGCGATGGTGCACATGCAGACGGCCTCCGGCAAACAGTGCCACATCAACAACTGCCGTCAGGCCGTGTACGGGTACGACCAGCGCATCGAAGTGTTCGGCTCCAAAGGCATGTTGCAAATGGACAACCTGCGGCCCACCACCATCCGCCGCTGGAGCCAGGACGTAACGGATGCGCGCGAGCCGCTGCTGAACTTTTTCCTCGAGCGTTACCAGCAGGCCTACAAGGCAGAACTGGAGGCTTACATCGACGCCCTGGCGTACAACAAACCAATGCCGACCACCGTGCAGGATGGCTTGCAGGCCTTGCGCCTGGCCGACGCCGCGGTGGAATCGGTTGCCACCGGCCGTGCAGTGCGCCTGTAAGCGGTTCGCGCTCAATTCTGGACAGCATCATCAGGAGAACCTCATGTCCTATCAACTTCAGAGCGGTACGACCATCGGCGTGGCCTGCCTGGGCATCACTCACCCACATACCTCGGGCCGGGTGAAAGCATTCCAGCGTATGGCCGATGTGCAGTTCCTCGGTGCCTTCGACGACAGCCCCTTGCTTGAACCGTTCTGTGACGCGTTGGGCCTGCAGGCACGCAGCAAGGAGGAGATCCTTGCCGACCCTAACGTGCATGTGGTGCTGGTGCATCCCAAAAGCTATCTGATGGCCGACTGGGCTATCGAGGCCCTGAACGCCGGCAAGGCGGTGCTGTGTGAAAAACCGGCAGGCCGCGGTAGCCAGGACACCAGCAGAATCGTCGAGGCAGTGGAGCGCACCAATGGGCTGTTCCAGGTGGGCTACTGCTGGCGCTACGCGCCGTCGGTTGAAAAGATGCAGCAAGTGCTCGAGAGCGGTGAGATCGGCAAGGTGCTGCAAGTGCGCGCCCATGCCGGCTGCTCCCATGACGAGGCAGACACCAACCACATGAAGCAGCCCGGGGACCGCGGCGGCGCCTTTTATGTGATCGGCTGCCACACCATCGACCGGATCCTGCTGCACTTCGGCAAGCCTCGCTCGGTCAACGCCCGCATCACCAAGTTTGCCGGGCAAATGAGCGAATCCGCCCGGGAAGACGCGGTAGGCGCGGTGCTCAACTATGACGACAAGCTGATCACCATCGACTTCATGTCATGGGACCCGATGCCCTGGACCGAGAGCTGGGACATCACCGCCTATGGCACCCATGGGGTGATGCATTCCACCCCCATGCCAGCGTCGTACAAGCTGTACCACGACGGCAAGAACGGCTATCAGCAGGGCTGGACGCACTGGAACGAGAACAGCTTCCCGGAAATCTGGGCAGTGCGCAAAACCGTGTACTCGCCGGAAATCGCCGAGATCGGCAACCCGGTGTACTTCGATCGTGAGGCCGCTGCGTTCGTGAAGTCGTTGCGCACAGGCAGTCCCTCCACCGTGCCGGCCACGCAGGCACACAACATCAACGTGATCCTCGAAGCGCTGTTCGAGTCCGCTGATGCCAACGGCCAGGAAGTTTCACTGGCCTGGTAACCCGATAGCCGTCCGAGTACGCAACGCCTGCTTCACCGGCCTCGATTTCGAGGCCGGTCGGGCGTTTGCACCCTCGAGAATTCACAACAACAACAAAAGCTGAGGGCATCATGCACAAGATCATCAAACTGGTTGCAACTGTGGCGCTGGGGCTGGCCGTTGCGGCGTGCTCCAAGCAAGACGCCAATACCAAGGGCACGGTAGGGATCGCCCTGCCGTCCAAGACCGAGGCGCGCTGGGTGTCGGACGGCAGCAGCATCGTCGACTCGTTGAAAAAACTGGGCTACGACACCGACCTGCAATACGCCCAGTACGAGGCGCCCACGCAGCTCTCGCAGATCGAGAACATGATGGTCAAGGGCGTGAAAGCGTTGATCGTGGCGCCCATCGACGGCACCACCATGGCCGATGTGCTCAAGCAGGCAAAGGAGAAAGGCATCAAGGTCATTTCCTACGACCGCCTGATCCGCAATTCCAAGGACTTCGACTACTACGTTACCTTCGATAACTTCCGCACCGGGGTACTGCAGGGCCAGTCCATCGTCGATGCGCTGGCGCTCAAGCAAGGCAAGGGCCCGTTCAACCTGGAGATCTTTGCCGGCTCCACCGACGATAACAACGCTCACGTGGTGTACGCCGGGGTGATGTCCCAGCTCAAGCCCTACATCGACAGCGGCAAGCTGGTGGTGCGAAGCGGCCAGGTAGACATCGACAAGACCGCCACCCCGAACTGGGACGGCGCCCTGGCCCAGGCGCGTATGGACAACCTGTTGAGCGCTTTCTACGGCACCGCCCACCTGGATGCGGTACTGGCCATGAACGACCAGATCGCCAACGGGGTGGTGTCCTCGCTGCGCGGGGTAGGGTATGGCAGCGGCAAGAGCGCGATGCCCATCGTGACGGGCCAGGATGCCGAAATCTCCAGCGTGAAGTCGATCATCGCCGGTAACCAGTCCTCCACGGTGTTCAAGGACACCCGTGCCCTGGCCGGTGCCGCGGCGCAGATGACCGACGCGGCCTTGACCGGCCAGACCGTGAGCGTCAACGACACCAAGTCCTACGACAACGGCTCGATGGTGGTGCCTACCCAGTTGCTCACGCCCCAGCTGGTGGATCGCAGCAACTGGCAGAAAATCCTCGTGGACGACACCAAGTTCTACACCGCCGAGCAGCTGCGCTAGGCACCGCGCACGTCAACGCCATCGGCTTGCCCCCTGGGCAGGAGAGAGCACATGAGCAAAACCATTCTCGACATGCGGGACATCCAGAAAAGCTTCGGGCCGGTCAAGGCGCTGACCCGGGTCAGCCTCTCGGTGGGCGAAGGCGAAATCCACGCCATCTGCGGCGAAAACGGCGCGGGCAAATCCACGCTGATGAAAATACTCAGCGGCGTGTACCCCCATGGCAGCTTCGAGGGGCAGATCATTTTCGACGGCCAGCCGAGGAGCTTTCACAACCTGCGCGACAGCGAGGCCCTGGGTATCTGCATCATCCACCAGGAACTGGCTCTGGTACCGATGCTGTCGATCACCGAAAACCTGTTCCTGGGCAACGAAATTGCCAGCCGAGGCGTGATCGACTGGGACAAGGCGCACCGGCTCGCCCGAGGGCTGCTTGATCGCGTAGGCCTGGACGTGCGGCCGCAGACGCTCGTTGCCAACCTGGGCATCGGCCAGCAACAGATGGTGGAAATTGCCAAGGCGCTGGCCAAGAACGTGCGGTTGCTGATCCTCGACGAGCCCACCGCCAGCCTCAATGAAAAGGACAGCGACACCTTGCTCAAGCTCATGCTGGAGCTCAAGGGGCGCGGAATCACGTCAATCATCATTTCCCACAAGCTCAACGAGATCGGCCGGGTGGCGGACGAAATCACGGTGATTCGCGACGGCAGCACCGTGGATGTCATCGACTGCCGAAGCGCGCCCATCGACGACGCCCGGGTTATCCGCTCTATGGTCGGCCGGGAGCTGTCCGACCGTTACCCCAGGCGAGAAGCCAGCATCGGCGAGGTGCTGTTCGAGGTCGAGGGCTGGTCGGTGGGTGACCCCGAGCATGCTGGGCGAGACCGGATTCGCGACATCACCTTCAACGTGCGCCGCGGCGAAGTGGTCGGCATTGCCGGGCTGATGGGCGCCGGCCGCACGGAACTGGCGATGAGCGTATTCGGCCGCTCCTACGGCACCCGCATCCGCGGCAAGGCCCGCCTGGAAGGCCGCGAGGTGGACGTAAGCACCGTGCGCAAGGCCATCGACCTGGGGCTGGCCTACGCCACCGAGGACCGCAAGGGCGCGGGGCTGGTGCTGGGCGACAGCATTACCCGCAACACCACCCTGGCCAACCTGGCAGCGGTGTCCCGGCGCTGGGTAATGGACGGGGCGGCTGAAACCAACGTTGCGGAGGACTACCGCACGCGTTTGCACATCCGCTGCCCAGGGGTGGATCAGCCCGTGGAAAAGCTATCGGGTGGCAACCAGCAAAAAGTGGTATTGGGCAAATGGCTGTTCTCCAACCCCAAGGTGCTGATCCTCGATGAACCCACGCGGGGCATTGATGTGGGCGCCAAGTACGAGATCTATGGCGTGGTCAATCAGGTGGTAAGCGAGGGCAGAGGGGTGGTGATGATTTCCTCTGAAATGCCGGAACTGCTGGGTACCTGCGACCGCATTTATGTGATGAACGAAGGGCGCTTCGTGGGCGAGTTCCCGATAGCCGAAGCCTCTCAGGAAAAGATCATGCAAGCGATCATGAATAACGAGGTGACCCCATGAGCGAAGCCACGCTGCCGCTTTCCACCAAACCCACGGCGCTTACCTCGTTCAAGCGTGGCGCGCGTGAATATGGCCTGCTGGCCTCGCTGATCGTGATCATGGTGTTCTTCCAGGTAGCCACCGGCGGGGCCTTGATGCAGCCGCTGAACCTGACCAACCTGCTGCTGCAAAACAGCTACATCGTGGTGATGGCGCTGGGCATGCTGATGGTGATCGTGTGTGGGCACATCGACCTGTCGGTGGGCTCGGTGGTCGGGGTGATCGGCGCCCTGGCTGCAGTGCTGATGGTGCAGTACCGGATGGATTTCTTCAGTGTGTCGCTGATCTGCCTGCTGGCAGGCGGGTTGATCGGTGCCGCACAGGGCTATTGGGTGGCGGTGTGGCGGATGCCTTCGTTCATCGTCACGCTGGCGGGCATGCTGATCTTCCGCGGCGCCACTATCGCCATTTCCCAGGGGCAATCTATCGGGCCGTTCCCACCGGCCTTCACGGCCCTCAGTTCCGGCTTCATACCGGAGCTGTTCGCGTACGCCGACCTGCGGATCACGTCTCTGCTGCTGGGCGCGGCCGTGGCGGCGATGTTCTGGGCCGTGGAGTATCGCAGCCGCCGAAAAGCCGCCAAAAGCGGCGCGTCAGTAGGGCCCATGGCCTTGTTCGCGCTGAAGAACGGCGTGATCGCCGCGCTGATCGTCTACTTCTGTTACCTGCTGTCGACCTACCGCGGCATTCCCACCGTGATGGTCATCATGAGTGTGCTGGTGGCTATCTACACCTTCGTGATGAACCGCACTGTGATCGGCCGCTGGGTCTACGCCGTGGGGGGCAACCTCAAGGCCGCCAAACTGTCCGGCATCAACACCTCACGCGTGACCTTCTTCGCCTTCGTCAACATGGGTGTGCTGGCGGCGGTGGCCGGGCTGATTTTCGTGGCCCGCCTCAACAGCGCCACGCCGCGGGGCGGTACCGGCTTCGAGCTGGACGTGATCGCTGCCGTGTTCATCGGCGGCGCCTCGGCATCGGGGGGTGTGGGCAAAGTAGTGGGCGTGGTCATCGGGGCGTTCATCATGGGCGTGCTGAACAACGGCATGTCGATCATGGGGATCGGGATCGACTATCAGCAGATGATCAAGGGCGCGGTGTTGCTGGCAGCGGTGTTCGTGGATGTGTACCAGAAGAGCAAGGCCTGACGGTCGCGGCAGCCTATTTTCAGAGAGACAGCGATGATCAAGCACATAGTGATGTGGAACCTTGCAGGCACCACCCCGGAAGAAACTCGACAAGCCTGTTTCTACCTCAAGGAGCTGTTCGAGGGGCTGGCCGGGCGCATACCCGGCCTTCTCAAGGTAGAAGTAGGCGTTGATTTCAGCCGAATCGACTACGCCTGTGACGTAGTGCTTTATACGGAATTCGATTCGGCGCAATCGCTCGCCGGTTATGCCGAGCACCCGGAACACCTTCGCGTGCGCAAGGCGCTTGGCAACTCGCGCATCGCCCGACATCAGGTCGATTACATCGTTGAATAAGGGATGAGCGGCCTCCCGCCCCTCAAACAATGGCAGAATCCCCTGACTGAAACGTTTCGGAGACTGCCATGCTTCGTTCATTCGAACGCCGCCTCGACCCTTTCCCGCCTGATGAAATACCGCCACCGCCGGACGGCCTGGCCCGTTTTCTCTGGGCCTGCACCCGTGGCGCGCGGGGGTATATCCTTGCAATGGCGGTGTTCAGCGCCGGTGTGTCGATCTACGAAGCCTGGCTGTTTTCCTTCCTCGGCCAGGTTGTGGACCAGCTCTCGGCCTGGCAGGCGGGTGGCGCGGCGGCCATCGAAGAAAAACGTGTGTTGTGGAGCATCGCGATCGTGTTGCTAACCAGCATCGGATTGGTGGCGCTGCGCACGATGGTTCAGCACCAGGTGTTGGCGATCAACCTCCCGCTGCGGCTGCGCTGGGATTTCCATCGGCTGATGCTCAGGCAAAGCCTGTCGTTCTTTTCGGACGAATTCTCTGGCCGGGTGACCACCAAGGTGATGCAAACCGCGCTCGCGGTGCGTGAGGTGCTGTTCACGGTAATCGAGATTGCCCCGGGGATTGGGGTGTATTTCATCGCGATCATTGCGCTGGCCGGTGGCTTCGACCTCAAGCTGATGCTGCCCTTCGTTGCATGGATTGTGCTGTTCGGGTTGGCCATGTGGTACTTCGTGCCCCGCTTGGGCAAGGTGGGGCAGGAACAGGCCCATGCGCGGTCGTCCATGACGGGCCGCATTTCCGATGCCTACACCAACATCACCACGGTAAAGCTGTTCTCCCATTCCCGGCGCGAGGCGCATTTTGCGCGGGCGGCCATGGAAGATTTCAAACACACAGGCTTTCGCCAGATGCGCCTGGTGAGCCAGTTCGAGATCGTCAACCAGGCGCTGGTGGTAGGGCTGATTCTCGGTGCCGGCGGCTATGCCCTGTGGCTGTGGCACCAGGGCGAAGTGGGCACCGGCGCCGTGGCGGCGATCACCGCCATGGCCTTGCGCATCAATGGCATGTCGCACTGGATCATGTGGCAGATGACCACGCTGTTCGAGAACATCGGCACCGTGCAGGACGGGATGTCGACCCTTACCCGCGGGCCCAAGGTGCAGGACGCGCCGGGCGCGGGCGTGTTGCAGACCACCGGCGGGGCGGTGGTGTTCGATAACGTGAGCTTCAACTACAACGGCGAGCGGCAGGTGCTCGATGGCCTGAACCTGGCCATACATCCTGGCGAGAAGATCGGCCTGGTAGGCCGTTCGGGTGCGGGCAAATCGACCTTGATCAACCTGCTGCTGCGCTTTTACGACGTGGACAGCGGCGAAATCCGCATCGATGGGCAGAACATCGCCAAGGTGACCCAGGACAGCTTGCGCAGCGCCATCGGCATGGTGACCCAGGACACCTCGCTGCTTCACCGCTCAATCCGCGACAACATCGCCTACGGCCGGCCCGATGCCACCGACGAGCAAGTACACCGCGCCGCGGTCAACGCCCAGGCCGACGGGTTCATCAGCCAGCTCAGCGACAAACAGGGCCACAGTGGCTACGACACGCTGGTGGGCGAGCGCGGTATCAAGCTCTCCGGTGGCCAACGACAACGTATCGCTATCGCCCGGGTGATGCTCAAGAACGCACCAATCCTGCTGCTGGACGAGGCCACCAGCGCGCTGGATTCGGAGGTGGAAGTCGCCATCCAGGAAAGCCTCGACGAAATGATGCAGGGCAAGACGGTGATTGCCATCGCGCACCGGCTGTCCACCATCGCGGCCATGGACCGGCTGATCGTGATGGATCAAGGGCGTATCGTGGAGCAGGGCACCCACGCCCAACTCCTCGAGAAGAATGGCACCTATGCCCGGCTGTGGCGGCACCAGAGCGGTGGCTTCCTGGGCGAGGATCAGGCGGTGGCAGAAGAAATGGAGTAGCGGCGCGCCTAACGGGCGGCGACTCACGGCGCGGGGCCCGTTACAATGGCTTCTTTTGCCTGAGCATCCTGTAATGACCGAAGCACAACGCCTGTCTCGCCGCCTGATAGAACTGGTCGGCTGCTCCCGTCGCGAGGCGGAGATGTACATCGAGGGGGGCTGGGTCACCGTGGATGGCGAGGTGGTGGACGCACCCCAGGCCCAGGTACAGCCCACGCAGCAAGTGGTGTTATTGCCGGGCGCCAAGGCCGAGCCGCCGGAACCGGTCACGCTCCTGCTGAATCAGGGCCCTGGCCTGGATGAGGACAGTGCCTTGGCGTCCATCACGCCAGACAGCCAGGCGCCAGCGTTCGACACGGGCAAGCGGGTGCTCAAAAGCCACTTTCACCGCCTGCAATGCCTGGCGCCACTTCAAGCTGGCGCCACCGGCCTGCAGGTGTTCACCCAGGACTGGCGCATTGCGCGCAAGCTTACCGCCGAGTTCGGCAAGCTAGAGCAGGAATACGTTGTGGAAGTGCAGGGCACCCTGCGCGAAGGCGGCCTTGAGCGGCTCAAGCGCGGCGCGATGCATAAGGGGCAGGCATTACCTGCCGCCAAAGCCAGCTGGCAGAACGAAACCCACTTGCGGATTGCCATCAAGGCGCCGACGCCCGGGTTGATCGCCTTGTTGTGCACGGCGGTCGGCCTCACGCCGGTGACGATGCGCCGGTTGCGCCTGGGCGGCGTGCCAATGGGCAAGCTGCCGGTGGGGCAATGGCGCTACCTCACAGGGCAAGAACGGTTCTGAATGCAACTGTACAAAGCGCCTCCGGCAGGCGCTGGTCACAATACATACACCTCAGGGGCAGGCATGGCACGCGGCGGTATCAACAAGGCGGTAGTGGAGAAGGCGCGCAACGCGCTGATTGCCCAAGGGCGCAATCCCAGTATCGACGCCATCCGGATCGAACTGGGCAACACAGGTTCCAAAAGCACCATCCATCGCTACCTCAAGGAACTCGAGCAGGCCGAAGGCACGCTTGCCGAGGGTATGCTTTCCATCAGCGAGGAATTGACGGCACTGGTGACTACCCTTGCCCAGCGGCTGCACGACGAAGCCCAGGGCCGCATCGATGTGGCCCAGGAAGGTTTTGACGAGCACCGGGCGCGGTTGCAGGCGCAGCTGAACGAAACCGCCAGCCGGGCGGACGCGCTGCAGCAGTCGCTCGCTGGTACGCAAGAGGCCCTGAGCCAGGCGTTGAAGCGGCATGAGACCCTTCAGGCGACGCACCAGGCCGAGCAAACGCGGAACGCGCGCCTTGCCCAGGCCAATGAAGACCTCCAGGCTCGGCTCGCTGACAAGCAGGCGCAGGTGCTTTCGATCGAAGAGCAACTTCGCCAGGCTCGCGATACGATCGAACAGCACCGCGCCCTGAGCGATGAGCAACGCGCACAGGTTCAGCGCCGTCACGAGGCGCAGCTTGAGCAGCTTCAGGCACAGGTGCAGCAGGCTCAGCACGCTTTGGCGGGACGCCAGGAGGCGCTGACGCAGCTTGAACGGGATAACGAACGCTTGATGTCCGCCCTTGGCCAGAGCGAGCAGCAGCGGCTGCAGGCTGTGGAGCATAGTGCTCACTTGCAGCGCGAAGTGGCGCGGTTGGCAACGCTCCAGGGCCAGGCCCAGGGCGCCCGCGAGGTATTGGCCAGCCAGTTGGCCGACACTCGGCAGGCGTTGGAGAACGCCCGCGAAAGTGCAGCGCAGCAGGGCCGCGAGCTGGCAGAGGCGCGGGTGCGTGGGGAGCTACTGGAGCAGGCGCTATCCGAGGCGAAGGCTGCGCTTCGGCCGCCTGTGATCGACGCGCCCGAGCTCGCCTGACCCGGGCCCGGTCGCGATAGGGCAAAAAAAAGCCACCGTCCCCAAAGGGCGGTGGCAAACGTTATCACCAAAGGACGAAGTGGAGACGCGCCGGGCCGCGCAGACGGCGGGGGATGCCTGTCGCCCCGGCAGCATCAGTCTTCAGGGCAAACGTTAACACCGTTCGAAAGGTTTGATGAATCAGGGCTGTTGATAGCAATCATCGCTCAAATCCATGAATGGAAAGCGCATTAAGCAGCGCAGCGCCGCCGGCTAAATCGTTACATTTGGTTCGAATTCGGAACAATCCGATACTCTGCGTTACCCCCAGCCCCTAAAGTGCCCGGCCAGTTCAATGGCGGGCTTTTCGGCGGCAGCATCTTCCTGGGTTTCCCATGCCGGGTCTTCGGGCTAAGCTCTGAAAACGGGAGATTTCCCGAGCCAAGCCTTCCGGCGAACTCCCCCAAGGAGCGTGCCTGGCGCGCCATGAACCGAAAGTTTCGAGGCTTGGCAATATGAAAACAGTAGTGCATGTACACGGCTCCCTTTTCCGGTTGAATACCGCAGCCGTCCTCTCAGGCGGGGTCGTCTCGTGATGAAGGCAAATTCCGTTCGCACCCGCCTGATGCTGCTCGACGACCATGAGTTCATCCTCCATGGCATCTCCCAGATCCTTGCCCGCCACCCTGATGTAGAAGTCATCAGCACGCACACCGAGAGCCGCACCCTGCTGGAAGCCCTGCGCATCATGCCGGTGGACATGGTGGTGATGGATTACGCCCTCAGCCCTGGTGAAGTCGACGGCCTTAACCTCATCAAGGCCATCAGAACCCGCCATCCCCGAACCCGCGTGATCGTGATTTCGTCACTGCATACGCCGTCTACCGTTGCGCTCACGCTTCGCTGCGGCGCGGCCGGTTTCGTGGGCAAGGAATTGGGTGCAGAGGAATTGCTCAAAGCCATTCGCGTGGTCTCGAACGGGCGGGTGTATCTGCACCCGGACATGGAGGACGCCCTCCAGCGCAACAACGTCGCGGTGCATCCACTGGGGCCTACCGAAGAGGTAGACGAGCCCGTGGCCGCGCTGGTCAATACCACCACCTTGACCCTGCGCGAGCGCGAAGTGCTGCGCTGCTGCCTGGATGGCTTATCCGTCACCGACATCAGTAGCAAATTCTCTCGAAGCATCAAGACCATCAGTGCGCAGAAACAGTCGGCCTACCGCAAGCTGGGCCTTCGCACCGACCACGAGCTGTTCAAGCTCCGTGCGCTTCTTGAACGTCGGTAACGCCAGCCGGCGCAGCCTGATCGCCGCCGTGTGCGGCCTTTGGGTTGGCGTGGCCACAGGGCAAACGTTCACAGCCCAGGAGCAGGCATGGATACGCGAGCACCCTGTGGTGCGCTATGCCATCGACCCCTATTGGCCGATGGAATACTACGGCGGCCGTGGCGAGCATCAGGGGCTCACCCGGGAATATATCGACCATATCGAGCAGGCCACCGGCCTTGCCTTCGAACTCGTGCCCAGCAGTGACTTCCAGCACAGCCTGGCCATGATCGAGCAGGGCGAGCTCGATGCCGTCTCGGCGGTGTCGGTGCGGTTGCTCGATGACGAAGTCCGTCATCGGCTGTTGTTCAGCGATCCCTATTTCGTGGGGGCGTCAGTAATCATGACCAAGGCGGCCAGCCCGATCGCCTATAGCCCGGCCAAGCTGGAGGGCCAATTGGTCGCCGTGAAAGGGGGCGGGGGCTACGAGCGCTACCTGAGCCGTAATTACCCGGGTATTCACTTGCTGTTATTGAACGACCCGGAAGCCGCCCTGGCGGCCGTGGATGAAGGGCACGCTGACGCCGTCATCGGCCTGGACCAAGTGCTGCGCCCTCTGGTACGGCGCAAATATTTCGACCAGCTGCACCTTTCCGGCATCATTTCTGACATGCCGGCCGTGATCGCCATGGGTATTGCACCCACCGAGCCGTTGCTTAAAAGCATCATCGACAAGGTGCTCGGGGAGCTCACATCTCGGGAAACCGACCTGATGGAAGCCCGTTGGATAGCCAGTACCGACTTTGGTGCCCCGTCCTGGGGATCGCTGTTGCGTTATTACCGCTGGGAGCTGGCCGGTACCGCCGTTTGTGTGCTGCTGCTGGCCGCGTTCGCCCGCCATGCACTGATGGCCCGGCGGGCCGCGCTACAAAGTGAGGGGGTGAAGACGGCATTTCTGGCCATGATGAGCCATGAAATTCGCACGCCAATGAATGCCATCGTTTCCTCACTCGAGCTGTTGCGACGCACGCCTATGCAGCCTCGGCAGGAGCAACTCACCAGCCTGGCCAGCAATTCGGCGGGGAACTTGCTGGAGCTGCTGGACAATGTACTGGACCTGTCGCGGCTGGAGGCGCAACAAGTGCAGCTGGAATTGCAACCCACCCGCCTGTGGGAGCTGGCCAGCGCTGTGGCGGATATCCACCGGTTAGCCGCCGACGCCAAGGGCATCGCCTTGCGGCTGCACACCCGAGGCCCGGCGCACGCAGTGGTGGAAATTGACGCCATGCGCCTGCGGCAGATCCTCGGCAACCTGTTGTCGAACGCGGTCAAGTTTACCGAGCAGGGCCAAGTAGACCTGCGCGTTACGCTGCAAGAGCAAGAGCAGGCCCACCTTTTGGTGGAGGTAGCCGACACTGGTATCGGTATCCCGGCCGACCGGCAAGCCAGGCTGTTCCAGCCGTTCGTTCAGGCCGACAACTCCACCAATCGCCGCTACGGCGGCAGCGGCCTGGGCCTTGCCATCTGCCGCGACCTCGCGCAGCTGATGAAAGGCGATATCGGCCTGCGCAGCGCGCCGGGGCAGGGCACCACAGTATGGGTACGGTTACCGGTGCGGGTACTGGCCATGGCTGCGGCCGCCGATCCGGTGCCACCCAACTCGAACCTGGAAACCTCGCGACGGCCGGAAGGACCGCGGCTGCTGGTGGTGGAAGACCATCCGGTGAACCAGCAAGCCATCGCTTTGCAGCTGCAGACCCTGGGGTATCGCCACGAAATAGCCGCCGACGGGCCCGCGGCCTTGGCCCGGCTGGCTGCTGGCGGCATCGACGGCGTGCTGCTCGATTGCAACCTGCCTGGCATGGATGGCTACGAAGTGGCTTCCCGGATCCGGGCCTGGGAGCGCGAAACCAGACGCGCACAGCGCTTGCCCGTACTGGCGATTTCTGCGGCCAATGACGATACACACCGCGAGCGAGTGTTCGCTCACGACATGGACGGCAGCCTGAGCAAACCCCTGCGCCTGGCGGAACTGGAAGATTTGCTCGCGCTGTGGGTACCGCCAGCCTCGGCTGAACCCGCCGATAGCCCGCAGGATATGCTCCGGGCGTTATTCATCAGCGCTACGCAAGCCGACCTGCTGGACATCGAGGCGGCAACGCGCGCAGGGGATCTGCAAGAGGTCGCCCACCGCGCCCACCGCATACTCGGTGCAGCATTGATGGTGGGCGCGACGGAAGTGGCTGCACTGGCCGGGGCCCTGGAGGAGCAGTTGACCCGCGCCCCCGATCAACCCCTCCAAGCCCCTGTGCTTGACGGCCTGCGGCAAGCCTTGAGCACATTCGCCGCAGCCAGGGTTTAGCTACAGCTTGAAGCGCAGCACGGTAGCGTTGAGGCTTACCGCCAGGCGCGACAAATCGTTGCCCGCTGCGGCGGTTTGCTGCGCGCCGGCGGCCGTCTGGGTCGACAGGTCGCGAATGCTCACCAGGCTACGGTCCACTTCACGGGCCACTTGCGCTTGCTCTTCGGTAGCCGAGGCGATGTTCAGGTTACGGGCGTTGATTTGTGCGATGGCAGCGGTGATGTCCGCGAGCGCGGCGCCCGCAGCCTGGGCCACGTCCACGCTCACACGGGCACGGTCGCTGCTTTCGGCCATGGAGTTCACGGCCTTGTCGGTGCCGGCCTGGATCGCCACAACCATCTCTTCGATCTGCGCGGTGGACTGCTGGGTACGGTGCGCCAGTGCGCGTACTTCGTCCGCAACCACGGCAAACCCACGGCCAGCTTCGCCTGCTCGCGCCGCCTCAATGGCCGCGTTCAATGCCAACAGGTTGGTTTGCTCCGCCACGCCGCGAATCACCTCCAGCACGCCGCCAATGCTGCGTACCTGCCCGGCCAATGCATTCAGTTCGCCGGCTGCCCGATCGACAGCGCCTTGCAGGTCATTGATCGAAGCTACCGTTTGCGTCACCTGCTCATGGCCATGCTCTGCCGCTGTGCTCGATGCCCGGGCGGCTTCGGAGGCCAACACGGCGTTGTTAGCCACCTCGTCCACCGCGGCGGACATCTGGTTCATAGCCGTGGCCGATTGCGCAATTTCGTCGTTCTGGCGCTGGATACCCCGCAAGGCATCGTCAGTGACCGCGGCCATTTCTTCCGAAGTGGACGCCAGCTGATTGGATGAATCCCCCAGTTCGGTCAAGGTGCGGCGCAGGTTCACCTGCATCCGCCCCAGTGCCGCCAGCAAGCGGCCGGGCTCGTCGGTACCGTCTTCAGGCACAGCCTGGCTGAAGTCATTCGCGGCGATGCGCTCGGCAACGCCCAGCGCGCGCGTGAGCGGTGCCACCAGGCTGCGGGTGAACAGCATGGCCAGGGCGATGGTCGCGGCGAGGGCCAGCATGATCACCACAATGGTCACCTCCTTGGCCTGGGTGTAGGTGGCGGTGGCATTGGCGTCTTCACGCTTGACCTTGCCGTCGATAAGGTCGTTGAGGGTCTGGATCAGCTCCTGCACCCGGTCTGCGGCCAGGGTCATCTCGCCCGTGCTGGAGGTGAGTACCCGGATAGTGTCCTCTTGCCCGGCGCGCACCGCCGCAAGGTAGCGATCATGCACACCAAGGTAGGCCTGGGCGGCCTGGCGCAGGCTGGCGTAGGCGGCCTGGCCTTTTTCACTGATCAACAACGGCCGCAGCACCTCGAGGTTGCCAGTGAGGTCTGTGCGGGCCTTCTGGATACGCTCCTCGGCGGACGCCGCACTGGCGCTGTCCTTGGCCAGCCGCAGGCTGCCGTTGTAAAGGCGGATGGAGAGCATGTCGTTGCGCAACTGGTCGATGGTCTGCACGCTAGGCAGCACGTTGAGTTGCAACACGCTTTGCGATGCGCGGATGGCAGAAACCTGACCCAGCGAGAACAAGCCGAAGCCTGCCACCAGTACGGCGAAAAAGCCGAAGCACACAAGTGAGCGCTGTGCGATGCGCATTTGACGTAAGAACATGAAACCCCCCGGTGTATAGATGACCTATTATCGGCTGAAACGGTTAATCTTTAGTATGGCCATGTGCCATTTCCTCGACCAGAGGCGTTTCAAGGGGTAGGAGCGGTCTGAGAGGCGAGGTAGGCGACCAGGTCGCTGAGCTTCTGCTCACTGCCGATCCACCAGAAATTCATTCGCGTACCGGGTACTACCGCCTTGGGGTCGTCGATATACGCCTTGAGTTTTTCCTCCGTCCACACAAAGCCCGCGTTGCGCATGGCTTCGGAATACTGATACCCCTCGCTGCCAGCGGTGTGGCGCCCTACTACGCCCGTAAGCAGCGGGCCGAACGCGTGCTGGGCACCCAGGCCGATGCTATGGCAACCGCTGCAGCGCGCCTGGAAAACCGCGCGGCCCGCCTCGGCATCCCCTTCGGCTTGGGCGCCAGTGGCGGCGGTGAGCATGAGCAGGGCGTAGAGGTAATGCGAGGGTGAAAGAGTCATGACGGTATCCACTGCTGGGCTGGCCAATAGAAGTGGCAGGCCGGAACGTGCGCATAAATAGAACGGATGCCCATCCAACGCAAGCCCAGGGCTCGCGACCCCTTGTCGCAGCCGCATGGGGGGCATGCCTGCGCAGGGGCCTTTACCCTTCAGCTCGCCACAGGCAGCATGGCCTTTTCGGTTGGGGGCTGGGCCATGCGACGACTACCGTCCCTGGGTGCGTTGAAAACCTTCGAGTGCGCGGCGCGCCATGGTCATTTCGGCCATGCCGCGGCTGAGTTGTGCGTCACTGACAGCGCGGTCAGCCACCAGATCCGCCAGCTGGAGGAGCAACTTGGCGTAGCGCTGTTCCTGCGCGAAGGCCGCAACGTGCGGCCAACGCCGGCGGCAGGGCGGCTCATGCAACGCTTGCAGCAGGCATTTGAAATGATCGGGGAAGCCTGTGACCAATTACGCGACCCCGCTTCATCTGCTGTATTGCGGCTGGCGGTCACCACGGAGTTGGCGCAAAAGTGGTTGGTAAGCCGGCTGGGCGATTTTTCCAGCCGGTACCCACACATCACTTTGCACCTCTATGAGCAAGCCATCGACGCCACGCTGCCGGGCGAGGACGTAGACATCGCAATCACCTATGGCGCCGGCCCGGCAGACAGCAGCGCCTACTTCGTTCGCCCGCTGCCGGCCTTGGAATTCTTCCCGGTGTGCAGCCCTGGGTTGTTCAACCTTGGCCGGCTCAAATCTCCTGCCGACCTGGCCGGGCACTGCCTGCTGCATGACGATCAGGATGGCAAGACCTGGACCGCCTGGCTTACCAGCCACGGCGGCGACCTGCGCCCGGCGCGCCAGCAGTATTTCGCCCATGCGGGGCTGAGCCTGGAAGCCGCCGCGCAAGGGCAGGGCGTGGCCATGGGCGACAACCTCACTGCCCAGGAAGACCTTCACAGCGGCCGGCTGGTGCGCCCCTTTGCCGCTTCGATCACAGCGCTGGGGCAATACGCGCTCGTGTGCGAGCGAGTACGGCTGGAGCGCCCGCCCGTGGCGCATCTGGTCGCCTGGTTTGCCGAGCAGTTGGGCGACCCCTGAGTTTTATTCAAGGGTTGGCCAGAAATGCTCGTTGGCGAGCGTAAGCGGTGATCCCGTAGGGTGCGTACGTCCCCTTACCACTCGAGGTTCACATGGCACGTTTGCTCGATACCCTTCCCAAAGCTGATGGTTTTCGCCTCCCCGGCGAGTTCGAGCCAAAGGCCGGCTGCTGGCTCGGGTGGCCGGAGCGCCCGGATGTATGGCGCAACGGCGGCAAGCCCGCGCAAAGGGTGTGGGTCGATATTGTAACGGCCATCGCCGCCAGCGAGCCGGTGACGGTCTGTGCCTCGGCGGCGCAGTTCGCCAATGCACGGCGCCAGCTTCCGGCGCAGGTCCGGGTGGTGGAGATGACCTGCAACGACACTTGGTTCCGCGACAGCGGCCCCTGCTTCGTGGTCAATGACCGCACCGGCGAAGTGCGTGGCGTGGACTTTGAATTCAACGCCTATGGCGGGCTGGACGGTGGGCTCTATTTCCCTTGGGACAAGGACGATCAGATCGCCAGCAAAATACTTGAGATCGAGGGCCTGGACCGCTACCGCGCGCCGCTGATCGCTGAGTTGGGCGGTATCCAGAGTGACGGTCAGGGCAGCATCCTGACGACCGAGCAGTGCCTGCTCAACCGTAATCGCAACCAGCACCTGGGCAAGGACGAGGTCACTCGCAGGCTTACCGACTACCTGGGGGCCGAGCAGGTGATCTGGCTGCCACGGGGGTGCAAGTTCGACGAAACCGACGGCCACGTTGACGACCTGGCCTGCTTCGTCCGCCCCGGGGAAGTGGTGCTGCAATGGACCGACAACCGCAGCGACCCGCAGTGGGAAATCTATCAGCAAGCCTACGACATCCTGCGCACCACCCGTGACAGCCGCGGCAGGGAGCTCACCATCCATAAACTCATGCAGCCCCAGCCACTGGAGTGGACCGCCGAAGAAGCCGCAGGGCTCGATCAGCTCGATACCACCCATAGCCGCCAGGCCGGCACGGTAATCTGTGCCTCGTACATCAACTACTACGCCGGTAACAGTGCAATCGTGGTGCCGCTGTTCGGCGTACCCGAAGACCGTCTCGCCCTTGCCACCCTGGCCGAGCTATTCCCCCGGCACCGCATTGTGGGTATCGAAAATTCCCGCGAGATCCTGCTCGGCGGCGGCAACGTAGCCTGTATCACCATGCCGCAATACGCAGCCTCTCGGCGCCAGGAGGGCGGGGCATGAAGCTACGCGACCTTGCCGTAGGCCTGGCCGGGTGCCTGGTATCGGCCACAAGTCTGGCGGCCGACAGCTCGCCCGCCACGGTCAACCTGTACATCTGGGGCGAATACCTTGCGCCCGATACCTTGGCCAATTTCGAGCGCAGCACCGGCATCAAGGTGGTCGCTGACCACTTCGACAACCTGGAAATCGTCGAGACCAAGTTGCTCACTGGCCGCAGCGGGTACGACCTGGTGCTAACGGCCGGGCAGCATCTGTCCAGGGCGATCACCGCCAAGGCCATCCAGCCGCTGAACAAGGCACAGTTGCCACACTTCGACGGTATCGGCCCGTGGTTCCGCCAGCAGATGGCAGTATTCGACCCCGGCAACCGTTACGCCGGCATCTACGGCTGGGGCACCACGGGTTTTGGCTATCAGCAGCAGGCCATCGCGAGCCGGCTACCCAACGCCCCCACGGATAGCTGGGCCATGTTGTTCGATCCGGCGGTGGTGTCGCGCTTCGCCGATTGCGGGGTAAGCCTGCTCAACGACCCGAACGAGGTGTTCGCGGCGGTGATGCGCTACCTCGGCCTGGACATCAACAACCAGCGCCTGGGCGACCTCAAGCTGGCTGAACAGCAACTGGCGAAGATCCGCCCCTACGTGCGCTACTTCGACAACGACCTCAACCTCAGCGACATGGCCAATGGCAACACCTGCCTGGCCATGTCGTGGAACGGCAATATCGGCATGGCAGCCGGCCAGGCGCAGGCGGCTGGCAAGCCTTTCAGCCTGGCCTACACAATACCCAAGGAGGGCACGCTGATCTGGTTCGACGCCATGGTCATCCCGGCAGACGCACCGCACCCCGCAGCGGCACATGCCCTGCTGGACTACCTCATGACGCCCGACGTCATCGCCCCCATCACCAACACTATTCATTACGCCAATGCCATTACCGCCGCCGATACGCTAGTAGACCCTGCCATCCGGAACGACCCGGCCACGTACCCGCCGGAGGCAGCACGCGCTACGCTGTACGCAAAGAACGACAACAGCAAGGCCTTCAACCAGGCATTGACTCGAGCGTTCACTCGCTTGAAGGCGGGGCTGTAACACGCTGAACCCCACTCTCTGGCCAGGGGTCTACCTCCGGAAGCCACAGCGTGGAACGACTGGATGGAACGCAACGAATGGATCGACCTGCTGCAAAAGCTGCTGATGGCCCGCGGCCCAGGCGGGCAGGAAGAAGACGTACGCGAGCTGTGTGATAAAGCCTTGAAAGGTTGCTGTGACGAGTTGCACGTAGACGCGGCGGGGAACCTGGTTGGCTTGATCAAGGCAGCGACGCCGGCCCTTGCCAGTGATGCGCTCAAGATCATGGCGCACCTGGATGAGATCGCCATGGTGGTCAAACTGGTCGACCCGGACGGCACCCTGCAGGTTGCCGCCTTGGGCGGCGCCAAGCCCATCAGTTTCGGTGCCTGCCCGGTGGATATTCTCGGCGACGACAATGTAATGCCTGGGGTGCTGTCGTTCGGCTCCATGCACAGCAGCGGCGCCACCGCCCAAGGGCGGGACGTACTGGCAGGCAATGTGAGCTGGGATGACGTGCATGTGGTTACACGGCAAAGCCGTGAAACACTGATGGCAAAGGGGGTACGCCCTGGCACGCGTGTTGTATTGAGCCAACACTGGCGCCAGATGTTCAGAGTAAACGATGGGCTGGCTGCCCATTTCATGGACGACCGGGCGCCCTTGGTTGCGTTGATACTGGCTGCTCACGGGGTGGCCCGACGGCGCGAGGCGCTAGCACGGGATGTGTGGTTCGTGTGCACCACCCTTGAAGAAGAGTCCAACGCCGGAGCCATGTACGCCGCCTCCCGCTTGCCCGGCGACACGGTATTAGCCGTTGAGGTAGGGCCAGTGCTGGAGGAATACGGCACGGTATTGTCGGCCAATCCCATCGTTAATACCGGCGACCAGAAAGGCTATTACACCCGTGCGGTAGTGAGTGGCCTGATCGAGGCGGCCAAGCGCGCCGGCACCGAGGCGCAGGTCGCGCTGTTGGTGGAGTTCGCCTCGGATGCCAGCGCAGTCATGAGCGCGGGCATCTGCCCCAAGGCCGGCTGCATTGCCATCCCTACAGAGAATACGCACGGCTACGAACTGGTTCTTGAAACGGGCATTGAAGCCTGCGCAGCCACTTTGGTCGAATTCGCGTTGGCGCGCCCCTGAAATCACGATGAGGTGACAAACATGAACCAGTATCTCCAGCAGCCTTTGCGCACCGCTCAACGCGCCCTGGTACTTGCAACCCTGACCGCTGCGGCCGGCTGCGGCGGGCACTCCACTTCTTCGGACGTCACCGCGCCCGGGGCCGAAAGGAAGGCTGACACCGTCGCCCTGGACGCCGGCGCTGCCTTGCTGCAGAGCCGCCCGCCGATCGACGCACTGAATGCCTACCTCGATGGCTTCCACTTCTATAACGGCCACCCTGGCACCCAAATGGAAGCCCACCACTACTGTTCGATCCTCAACGAAGAGGTGATCCAGTGCGTGATCTACGACGGCAACGTGAAGGACGCCAAGTTGATGGGGGTGGAGTACATCATCAGCGCGCAGTTGTATGCGACCCTTCCGGCTGCAGAGAAGCCGCTCTGGCACAGCCATGTGCATGAGGTGAAATCCGGGCAGCTGGTTGCGCCCGGCATACCGGAGCCTGCCGAGCACGCCTTGATGGAAAAACTGGTCAATACCTATGGAAAAACCTGGCACACGTGGCACACCGACCTGGACAAGAAGCTTCCCCTGGGCGTGCCGCAACTGATGATGGGCTTTAACGCCGATGGCCAGATCGACCCGGCACTGGTCAGCCAGCGGGATCAGCGGCTGGGGATCAGCAGCGCTGAAGAGAAGGTGAACCGCGCGGATATCCCCGCACCTGTGGTCAATCCAGGTGCCGATGCCTGGCAGAAGGGCAAGGTGATCCAGCTTGATGACCCTACCGGCCAGCAACACGGTGCAATGCAAGGCGCGAAGCAGAAAGCACCCGCCGCGCCTGCCGAGAATGCGCATTCCGCCAAGCCTTGAGGGTGCCTTTCGGCGGGCGGTGCCGTGGTCCAGGAATATGGCGCTTTGCCACGGCCTGTGTTCAGGGTACATTTCGCCCAATGCCATGGTTTTTGCGCCTTTGTTGTCGTGGCCCTATAAGCACCAAAAGGGGGTGACATGTGCGACCACGACAACGACGCCGCGGCCGAGCAGGCGGTGAATGCGTTTTTCGACGAACTGGCAGCGGTACAAATGCCGCATGGCATCGCCTGGGGCCATCAGACCCAAGTCAGCGAGTTCCGCGCGAAGGCCGGAACCTCAGGGGCGGCATACCCCACCGAAGAGTTGCTGGGCTACCTGAGCGGGCTGGCGGTTACCGGCGTATTGAGCGCTGACCAGGTGAGCCGCTTCACCGACTGCATCCGCGCGTTTACTCAGCGAGGCTGGCTTTAGACGCTGGGTAGAGGCCTCGGCGCTTGCGAAGGGGGGTTTCGCGGGCGCTTTCCGTCGGTCGAGGGGGGAGGTTGGTTGCGCGGCGCAGGCGCGCCGCTTACCCTGCCGGCCCCAATCGCCGATTCCGAACATTCCCCTTGAACACCTTCCGATGAGCAGTACCGCTCATTTCATCGACGGGTCTATTTCCCGACATATCCTGCGGATGTCCAGCACCACAGCGGCAAGCCTGTTGGCGGTGTTCGCGGTCGATATTCTCACGCTTGTCTACGTGGCGATGCTTCACGACACCACACTGCTGGCGGCAGTGGGCATTGCAAAGACGCTAGTGTTCATCAACAGCGGATTGCTCTCAGGCCTGATACTGGCGGCCGGGGCATTGCTATCGGCGCGTATGGGGCGCGGCGCGGTAAGCGGTCGTGGCCGGCTGGTAACGAACATGCTGGTACTGGCAACCACCCTGTCGACGGCGGTGGCCCTGCTCGAGCTGGCTATCGCCTGGCCGATTGCCGCGTGGTTTGGTGCCGATAGCGCCCCCTGGGTCGCGGGAAGGGTGTTCATTGCCATCACCGTTCCGGCAAGCGTGCTTCATTGCACGATGCAGCTGTGCGCCCAGCTGCTCCGTGCCGAAGGCCATAGCAGGCTCGGCCTATGGGTGGTTCTATCGGGGGCCGCCACGCTGGCCGTGGCGGACCCGCTGTTGATCTTCGCCTGCGGGCTGGGGCTCAAAGGTGCCGCAATCGCTTACGCCCTCGCCGCGTTGGTAGCGTTGACGGTGGGCCTCAATGCCGTGGGCCGACGTATCGGTCTTTCCCGCAAGCTAAGGCCAAAACTGTTCAAGCTACACGCGCGCCAGCTGTTCAGCGTCGCGCTGCCCGCCATGCTGGGCAACCTGGCGATGCCCTTCGCGGTCACCTACCTGCTGCTGACACTGGCTAGCTTCGGCGCTCCAGCTTTGGCGGCGATGGCGGTGATCGATCGGCTGCTTCAATTCTGTTATTGCCTGTACTTCGCCTTGCCCAATGCGCTCGCTCCCGTGCTCGCGCAAAACCTGGCAGCGGCCCGGGACACACGAGCCAGAGCGGCCATTGGCTTTACACGGCGGCTGGTGATCCTCTATGGTTTGGCGGTTTGGGCCATGCTGGAGCTGGCCGCCGCGCCGCTGGCCAGTGTGTTCGGGCTGCCGCCGGAGGCGTTGCCCCTGTTCAATGCGTTCTGCCATTTCGGGGCGGGGCTGTGGGTGGCCTTCGGGCTGGATTTCATCGCCCTTGCCATGTTCATTACCATGGGCCGTGCGTGGTGGGTCGCCGCCTTCGCCTGGCTGCGCGGCACCCTCGGCACGCTGCCGTTCGTGTATGTGGGCAGCCGCGTGAACGATGGCAGCGGGGCGTTGCTGGGGATGTGGGTCGGCAATGCAATGGTTGCGGCGTTGAGCGTTGCGAGCGCGGCGGCAATGGCCAAGACATTCTTTGCCCGCCGCGCTGCCGCAGTATCGACCGTCAGTAGTATTCAACGTTAGGGGACATATGGTTACCAGGGACACTCAAGGCTCGCCCGACGAAAAAGCCGCCCCCAAGCGCCGACGGGCACCGAAGGGTGAAATGCGCCGGGCCGCCCTGCTGGACGCGGCGACCCAGGTATTTGCGCGCGATGGCTACCTGGCTGCGTCCATGCGCGACGTGGCCGATATCGCTGGCATTACCACCGTTGGCTTGCTCCATCACTTTCCGAACAAGGTCGCGTTGCTGCGTGCACTGCTGGACCGCCGCGACCAGCGGGTGATCGAACGCTTCAGCGATTTGCTCGACGCCCCCACGCTAGATGGCTTCTTGGCATTTCTGCGATTGAGCATGGCCTTCAGCGTGGAAAGCCGGGAAGAATGCCAGGCCGCGGTGATGATCAACACCGAAAGCCTCTCGGATACACATCCGGCATGGCCCTGGTACAAGGAAAAATTCAAGGTCACCCACACCCATGCACAAGCGCACCTGGCTTCGCTGATGGAAAGCGGTGAAATCCGCCCCGGCGTGGACGTCAAGCTACTGGCCCAGGAGATCTTTTCAGTGATGGATGGCCTGCAGATTCAATGGCTGCGGGGCCCAAAAGACGTGAAGGTAATGGACGTGTTCGACCATTACCTTCAGCGGTTGGAGCGGGATTTAAAAGGCTAGGCCATTCCCAGGCTAGCGCCTGGTCCCACAGGTAGGGGCAGGCAGAGCCTGCGAACAGGGTTGATCATTCAATTCCCGCGTTGCCCGTCAGTACGTTTGCGCGGCCGTTACCTGCACAGCCTTGCGCACAGGCGCGGGCAGCGGGTTGCTGTCGCGGGTGGTCAGCTGCTCGGGGTACAGGGTTACTAGCGTGCGGCTCAGGGAAAGGTTTTCAGAGTCACTACCCACGCGGATCTTGAACTTCCCGGCATCCACGTTCCAGCTGTCGGTGCTTTCCACGTAGTACGCCAGCGAGCGGGAATCGATCGGGATGCTCACTGTCTTGCTCTCACCGGGCTTGAGGTACACCTTGGTGAAGCCCTTCAGTTCCTTCTCAGGGCGATCGACGGACGGGTTCACCGGCTGCACGTACAGCTGAGCCGTCTCGAAACCGGCCTTGTCGCCGCTGTTGGTGAGGGTAAATTTCACGTCGATGGTACTGCCCGGGGTGAGCACATTGGTGGACAGCTTCAGGTCGCTGTAGTCGAACGTGGTGTACGACAGGCCATAGCCGAACGGGTACAGCGGCTTGGTGTGCTTTTTATCGTAGCCGCGGTAGCCCAGGTAGATGCCTTCGCTGTAGGTCATCTCAGTCAGTGCATTGTCGCCGCGGTAGGCCGCAGGGTCCGAATAGGACGCATAGCTGGGGTTGTCTTCGATCTTCTTGTCGATAGTGATCGGCAACTTGCCCGACGGGTTGACCTTGCCGTAGAGGATCTCCGCCAGTGCCTGGCCACCTTGCTGGCCGGGGAACCAGGCATGCAGCGAAGCACCTACCTTGTTCGCCCACGGCTCCATGTTCAGCGACCCGCCGCTGTGCAGCACCACGATGGTGTTGGGGTTGGCCTTGGTGGCGTAGGTGATCATGTCGGACTGGTATTCTGGCAGATCGAAGCCGTGGTCGATGGATTCACCTTCGTATTCGTAAGTGTTGCCAGCGGCGATTACCACGGCATCGTAGTCCGCCAGATCCTTGGGCGGGCGCAACGAAGCCCAGCTCATCTGCACACCAGCGATACCACCCAGGAAGGTGGTGTAGTCACCACGGGTGCGGCGGTATTCAAGCTTCACGGTGTATTCCTTGCCGGCCGTGAGCTTGGCGGTTTTGCCGGAATGCGCGACCGCGTCGAGCAGGTCGAAGGAAAGCGGCACGCCGTCGCTTTCCAGTACCAGCTCATCGTTCACCCATAGCTTGTACGGGCCATCGGCGCGCACCTTGAATACTTGCTCGCCGCTGATGGTGGGCTTGATCTTGGTGGTGAACCTCGCGGAGAAGGCGCCTGCTGCAGGGCTGAAGCCTGATACCGCCGTGGTGCCAGCGTTGGTGACGTTGGTGCTGGTCGTCCAGTCCAGATTGATCCCCGGCTCCACGCGAGTGAGCACCGGCGAACCGGACAACTCGGTGTTGGCGAAGTACTCGGCCTTCACACCGCTGTTGCTGATGCTGTTCTTGCCGGTGGTTGGCTGGTACCACACCGAGGCCTTGGGGTTGAGGCTCATCTCGGAGAGGTATTCCACTTTCGAGCTGCTGGAAGCCAGTTGTTGTAAACCGCTCAGTTCCGTCACGTAGGTATTGGGCGGTGAGTTGGCGGTACCGAACGGCGAGGAGGGCGCTTGCAGGGCGAGGTCACCGATCACCGCGATTTTCGCGGTGCGGGCCAGCGGCAGCAATGGCTTGGTGCCGTCAGTTTTCTCGTTGCGCAGCAGCACGATGGATTCGCGCGCCATATTCAGCGAGGCCGTCTGGCCGTACTCGGTGTGCTCCAGGGTTTGCGCAGTGTTGAGCTTGGTGTCGAAGCCGTAGCTCACCATCCCACGCAGGTTGCGGCGAACCTTGTCGTCTATCACGTTCTGGGTCAGCTGGCCGCTCCACAGGTACGGCAGCAACTTGGCCTCAGTGAATTGCAGGCCCGAGGGCATGTCGATGTCTGTTCCCGCCCAAGCCCCCTTGAAAGCATCGGTGACAGAGTTGAAGTCGCTGATCACAAAGCCCTGATAGCCCCATTCACCCTTGAGCACGTCGGTGATCAAGTGATGGTTTTCGCAGGCGTAGTCGCCGTTGATCTTGTTGTAGCCGCACATGATCGACGCCACGTTGGCATTCTTCACCAGCGATTCGAAGCCCGGCATGTACAGCTCGCGCAGCGTGCGCTCGTCCACCTTCACGTTGAGGTAATGGCGGTTGGCTTCCTGCTCGTTGGCCAGGTAATGCTTGCCGCCGGCCTGAATGCCCTGCGCCTGGATGCCGTTGGCAATCGCCGGGCCCAGCGCGGCGCCGAGGAAAGGATCTTCGCCGCTCACGTATTCGGCGGCTCGCCCCCCGAACGGTGTGCGGTAGAGGTTAAGGCCAGGCGAAAGCATCTGTTGACCGCCAGCGATGCGGGTCTCGTAGCCGATGGCCAGGCCGAACTCTTTCGCCCGGTTGATGCTCCAGGTGGCGGCCAGCGCGGTTTGCGCAGGGTACTGCGCGCCGAAGGTAGCGTTGTTCACGTGCACACCCATGGACGAGTCATAGGCCACGGTGCCCGCCATGCCGAATTTGCTCAGCACCGGGATCATGTGGCCGTCGTCCACGCGGGTGAAGTTGATTTTTTCGGCTTGGCTCATGTTGTCCAATACCGCGCCCACGCGGGCTTCCACGTCGTTACCGGTCTTGGGCGTAAGCGGTGTGGCGGCATAAGCCTGGGCCACGCTGAACGCCAGCAGGCTCAGGCCGAGGGTGTGCTTTAAGGTCGACAAGGGCAACGTCCTTTTAAATGAAGGGTTCAAACGCCGGGGCACACAGTTCATGGCTGCTGGGCCTGAGCGGGGGCGTCATCGGTAGCGATCGGGGTATCCAGCACTGCGGCGGGACCGCTGGTGGCCTGGCTCACCTTGCTCACACCGGAGGCCTGGTCGCGTTTTTCTTCAAAGGCTTCGCGCACGGGTTGGCCAGAAGTAGCCGCCACCGTGGAAGTGTTATCGGCCAGGCAATTGATACTTTGCGCGCACAGCAGTGCCGCGCCTAAAACAGACAACAAGGGTCTGGTCATCGATAGGCTCTCGATTATGGGTATAAGAGGGAACGTGATATCAGCGGCCGGCAACAAGGTATGCAATATTGGCCGCTGCGTAAGTGTGGATGATGCCGTTAAAAGTTCAATGATCGCAAAAATATTTTTCAGGCCACCGGCATTGATGTGGAAATTTACAAAAAACAGGGGCGCGATCGAGAATAACCAGACGCAGGCAAAAACGTATAATTGCGCTATATACAGCATTTGCAGGATATCCTGCCGACTGGAAGCCATGAAACGCACGAGCGTGCTGATAAATCCACAGCTTGCAACGCGGATTCCTAAATCATAAACCTAGTTGCAATTAGGTTTTGCGTTCTGATATGCTGCGTCGGCATCGGCCTGACTGTACTTTGTATCTATGTTTTATCCGGCTCAAAAGTAACCGGAGAAGCAACTACAGCGAAGCATTTAGTTGCCCTTTGCTCTCATGCCAGGATAGTTTTCGATGTATCACGGCGTTCTCTTTGAGGGCGCCGGGTACGTTTGCCTGTATATTAAGCGCAGCAGAACCTACACATGCCAAACTTGATCGAAGGCCCGGTACCGTTCGCAGTAACAGTATGCGAATGGCTGATCGCCAATACCGATATCAAGGCTGCCGATATAAGCCGGGCGAGAAAGTTGTGCGCGGCCGAGGCCGGTGACGAAGACGAAGTGCTGCGTACCTTGCTACGCCTTGGGGCGATCAGCGATGAAGAAGCGGCGACCGCCTGCGCGGCACTGCTTGGCGCCCCAAGGCTGGAAGCGGTAGTCAGCGTCGATGTTTGCGAGCCGCTGGCAATCGGCACCGAGCGCTTTCTGCGCCACTACATGGTAGTGCCTGTTTCGCAAGGCGAAAGCGGCCTTACGGTCGCTGCGGCGCCGCCCGTTTCCCGGTATGCCCTGGATGCACTGGCATATAGCGCAGGCCAGCCGGTGTGCGTGGTCGTGGCTACCGCCAGTCAAGTGAACAGCTTGATCGAGCGCTGCCACGGGGCAGGTCGCACCGCCATGGATGCATTGATCGAAGCGATGGACGATAACCCTGACCAGCAGGACGACATCGAGCACCTGAAAGACCTTGCCTGCGAAGCACCGGTGATTCGGCTAGTGAACCTGATCCTGCAGAAGGCGGTGGAGCATCGCGCCTCGGACATTCATGTGGAGCCCTTCGAGGGGCAGTTACAGGTGCGGTACCGCGTAGACGGCGTGCTGGTGCACGGTGAAGCGCCGCCGCCTGGCTATGCCGCCGCCATCGTATCCCGCCTCAAGATCATGGCCCGCCTGGACATTGCCGAACGCCGCTTGCCCCAGGACGGCCGGATCATGCTGCGCATCCAGGGCCGCGAGCTGGACCTGCGGGTATCCACGGTGCCCACCGGGTTCGGGGAGTCGGTAGTGATGCGGTTATTGGACCGGCAAACGGTAAGCTTCGACTTCCCCAGCCTGGGCATCGACGGCCCGCGCCTGCAGGCCTTGCTCAGCCTGCTCGAACACCCACACGGTATTTTGCTGGTCACCGGCCCCACTGGTTCGGGCAAAACCACCACCCTCTATACCGCGCTTTCACGATTGAACACCGCCGAAAGGAAGATCATCACCGTCGAGGACCCGGTCGAATACCAACTGCCGGGCATCAATCAGATCCAGGCCAAGCCCGCCATTGGGCTGGATTTTCCGGCGGCACTACGGTCGATCGTGCGCCAGGACCCGGACGTGATCATGATCGGCGAAATGCGTGACCTCGAAACCTGCCGGATCGCCATTCAGTCTTCGCTCACGGGCCACCTGGTGCTGTCCACGCTGCACACCAACAGCGCGGCGGCAAGCATCACACGATTGCTGGACATGGGCGTCGAGCACTACCTGATCGCCTCGACCGTGCAGGGGATACTGGCGCAGCGGCTGGTGCGCAGGCTGGACCCTGTCACGCGTATCGCCTTCGAGGCGCCGGCGGAGCTGATTGCCCTGCATCAGCTTGATCACTACACCCAGGAGCGCCCCATCCGGCTATACCGTCCCGATCCCGACGCCCCGGGGGGCGGGTATTTCGGGCGTAGTGCGATCACCGAACTACTGGTGATGAACGACGAACTGCGCGGCCTGCTTACTCGCCAGGCCGATGCCGCTACGCTGGAAGCCGCCGCGCGCCGCGATGGGCTGATCACCTTGTATGAAGACGGCCTGCGCCAAGCCCTGGCCGGTATCACTTCGCTCGAAGAGGTGCTGCGCGTGACGCGCGGTGACTGACATGCAGCCATTCGTTTACAAGGCGCTGGACGCCGATGGCGTACTGCACAAGGGCAGCCTGGAAGCCAGTGACGAAAAAGTCGCAGCGGCTCGCCTGCAGTCGCGCGGGCTGCTGGTGGTGAGCCTTGGCGCTGGCACCGGGCATACGCTGGCCCGGCGGGCAACGCGCATCTTCAAGCGCGCCGACCTTGTGAGCTTCACTCAGCAACTGGCCACGTTGCTCGGCGCCGGTCAGCCGCTCGACCAGGCGCTAGGTATCCTGTTGCGACAGGCGCCCGAGCCACGGCGGCAAGCCCTGATTCTGCGGGTGCGCGAGCAGGTCAAGGCCGGCAAGCCGTTTTCCGTGGCGCTGGACGAGGAGGGTGGCCAGTTTTCCACGCTCTACGTCAGCCTGGTTCGCGCCGGTGAGGCGGGCGGCGCCCTGGACGTGACGCTCGGGCAATTGGCGGACTACCTGGAGCGCAGCCACAAATTACGCGGCGAAGTGACCAATGCCCTCATCTACCCGGCATTTCTGGTGGCCGGTGTGCTGGGTTCGCTGGCGCTGCTCCTGGCGTATGTGGTGCCGCAATTCGTACCCATCTTTCGCGACCTCGGCGTGCCGATCCCTTGGATCACCGACGTGATCCTGAGCCTGGGCGAGTTCATGAGCACGTATGGCCTGGTATTGCTGGCGGCAGGAGTGGCACTGCCTTGGCTGGTCGTGGCTCGGCGGCGCGATCCGCTACGGCGCCAGCGCCAGGACCGGGCCCTGTTGCGGGCGAAGGTATTCGGCCCGCTGCTGCAAAAGCTTGAAGCCGCCCGGCTGGCACGCACGCTGGGCACTCTGCTCAGCAATGGCGTAGCCCTGCTGCCGGCGCTGCTGATCGTGCGCCAGCTCAGCGGCAACCACGCAATGCGCGCCCAGGTCGAGCGGGCCACCGAGCATGTGAAAGGTGGTGGCCGCCTGGCCCAGGCGTTTGGCGATGAGCCGCTATTGCCGGAGCTGGCTTTGCAGATGATAGAAGTGGGCGAACAGTCCGGCCAGCTCGCCGCCATGTTGCTCAAGGTCGCCGACGTGTTCGACGTTGAAGTGAAGCGTGGCATTGACCGCCTGCTCGCTGCGCTGGTGCCCACCCTTACCGTAGTGATGGCAGTGCTGGTGGCCGTGATCATGTTGGCCATCATGCTGCCGCTCATGAGCCTTACCAGTAATATTTAAGGACGTTCCCATGCCTCGTTTTGCTTCAGCCTCGCCGCGCCAGCGCGGTTTTACCCTGCTCGAAATGCTCGCGGTGATCGTACTGCTGGGGATCGTGGCCACCATCGTAGTGCGCCAGGTGGGCAGTAACGTTGACAAGGGCAAGTACGGCGCCGGCAAGGCGCAGCTGGCCAGCCTGGGGATGAAAATAGAAAGCTATGCCCTGGACCTGGGGGCGCCGCCGGCCACGCTCGATCAACTCGCGCACAAACCAGCCAATGCTCGCCAGTGGGCCGGGCCTTATGCCAAGCCTTCGGACCTGGTCGACCCCTTTGGCCATCGCTTCGGTTATCGCTACCCGGGTGAACACGGTAGTTTTGACCTTATTTTCTATGGGCAGGACGGCGCGGCGGGTGGCGAAGGCTACAACGCTGACCTTGGCAACTGGGAGTGACGCGCGTGCGCCCGATGCCCCGTTCGTACGCCCGCAGTCGGGGGTACACGCTGTTCGAGCTGCTGGTGGTGATCCTGATGGCAGGGCTGGCCGCCGGCCTTGTGGGTGTGGGTGTGACCCGGGGCCTGCAGCAAGCCGCAGAACGCGACGCCGTGGCGCAGATGGTCAACGCCCTGAGGGCAGCCAGGGTACAGGCCATCGTGACCGGCCAACCGGCACTGGCGCGGTTCGACCTGCGCGCTCGCAGCGTGCAGGCCCCGGGCCGAAAGCCAGTGCCATGGCCGGCCGCGATGCAGGTGCGCCTGCACACCGCCGAGGCCCTGGGCTCGGCGTTCGAGTTCTATCCCGATGGCGGCGCCAGCGGCGGCAACATCGATGTGCTCAGCGGTACCCGCAATTGGCGCATCGATATTGCCTGGCTCACAGGGATGGTCGAGCTGCGGGAAGGCTCATGATCGGGCAGCGTGGTTTTACCCTTCTGGAAATGCTCGCGGCCCTTGCGGTGCTGGCGGTGTGCGCAAGCGTATTGGTAGGTGCCTTCGGGCAGAGCGCCCGGGCGCTGCAGCAAACCCGACACGCTGACCGTCTGAGCCTGGCCGCCCGCTCGGTGATGGATGATCTAGGGGAAGGCCCGCTTCAGCCTGGGCATTCCCAAGGGGTGTGGGATGGTGTGCGCTGGGCCCTTGATGTCACACCCCAGCCGTCGCAATCAGGGGCGTTGCGACTGTTCAAGCTGGACCTGAGCGTTGAAGCGCATGGCCGGGCCCAGCGTTTCACCACATTAAGTGTTCGCCAGGGGGGCCTCACGCCATGAGGCGTGAACACGGCTTTACCCTGCTGGAGATTCTGGTGGTGCTAAGCCTGCTGGCCGTGCTGCTGAGCCTGGTGGGCGCGGCATTGGCGGGCGCCAACCGTGCGGTGGCCAACGCCGAGCGTTTTAGGACGCGGCTCGATGAAATACGCGCCACCCAACATTACCTGCGCCAGGCGATCAGCCAGGCATTGCCACTGGCGCTCACCGAGGCCGCAAGCGGTAAGCCCCAACGCTTCATTGGCCAGGCGCAGGCCATGCAGTTTTGCGCCCCGCTGGCTGCCGGTATTGCCTCCGGCCTGCAACAGCATCGGCTGATACTGGCTGATCACCGCTTGGTTACAAGTTTTAGCCGTCTACAAGGTGATGAACGCGTGCCTTATGGCGAACCACAAGTGCTGTTGCACGGGGTGACAGCGCTGGCCTTTGGTTACCGGGGCTTGAATTCACTGGGCAAGCCCACTGGTTGGCTGAGCGAATGGCCGTGGCCGGAGCGCTTGCCACAGGCGGTACGCATCGACCTCACACTGGACGGTAGCGCGCCCTGGATAAGCCAGCAGGTCAACCTGCGGCTGGACCTGAGCAGCGAGCCGGGGGCGTGATGACCAAGCATCGTGGCATCGCCCTGCTGCTGGTGCTTTGGGTGCTGGCGCTGCTCAGCACCTTGCTGGCCGCGCTCGCCGGCGGGGTACGGCTGGAGTACCGGCAAGCGCTGTGGCAGCAGCAACGTACCCAGGCGCTGATGGCAGCCGAGGCGGGGCTGTGCCTGGCGGTACTTGCCTTGAATGCGCAGCCCGTTCAGGCCCGCTGGGCTGCTGACGGCTCGGTGCATGCGGCTGAATTTGCCGGCATGGCGCTGCGTGTTCGCATCCGTAGCGAGCGGGGCAAGCTGGACCTTAACGCCGCGCCTGTCGGCAGCATCGCCCGCTTGCTGCACGCCAGGGGTGCCACGCCCGCCGTGGCTGCACAGGTGGCAGCCGCTGTGGAGCGCCAGCGCGGGCGCTCACCACTGCGCACCCTCGAGGAACTGCGCCCGCTGCCTGGAATGAGTGGCGTGCTCTACAACCGGGTAGTGCCCTACATCACGGTGTGGTCCGGGCAGGCTCAGCCCGACGCCGGCCTGGTGGCCAGGCCTCTGGCCCGCGCGCTGGGTTTGCCAAACGTACGCACGGCGGCTTTGGACGCCGGCCAGATTTTCACCATCACCAGCCAGGCCCGGTCACCCGGCGGCCAGGCGACCACCCTGCGGGCCACAGTGCTCATGACCACAGCGAAGGAGGGCGCCAGGCCGTATCGGGTCTTGCGTTGGCAATCATGACGCTATCTTTATCTACGTTGCGCGCAGGCCGCATGGCGCTGTACGCCGCCTGGCGGGCCAGCCCCGCTTCGGCGTGGTATCAGGCCTGGCTGCACGAATTGCGCACCTTGCTGCCCAGCGCCATGCAGGCCTGGCTTGCCCCGGCAACCCGGGTGCAGCGGCTGGCATGGCCGCTACCTGCCACCCTGAACATCGAGCAGCCTGCGGTGCTGGTGCTGCCCGCCAGCGAAGTGCTGGTTCAACCGCTGATGCTACCGGCGGGCGCGAGGCGGGACGTGCACAAGGTGCTGGGGTTCGAAATCGATCGGTACACCCCCTTCACCGTTGAGCAGGTGCACTTTGTCGCACAAGTACTGCACAACAAAGGGCCCAAGGTAAAGGTGCTATTGGTGGCGCTCAGCCAAGAGCGCCTGCACGCGATGCTGGACACGTGCGTCGCACGGGGGCTATCGGTGGTGGGGATCGACGCGCTGACCGGGGATGGTACGCCGCTTGGAATTGACTTGTTGCCCGCCGCGGCGCGGCCGCGAAATACCAGGCGCTGGTCGCTCAATCGCGGCCTCGCGCTGTTCAGCTTTGCGCTGGCGGTCACAGCCATGGTGACGTTACTGCACGTGCGCGGAGCTCAGCTCGAGGCCTTGCGAATTACCGTTGAGCATCAACGTGAAGCAATTGCCGAGCTGGAAACCACGCGCCGCGAACTGATCAACACCCGAGGTGCGGCCACTTACCTGACTGCGCTGAAGGCCGAGCGGCCCACCTTGACCGCCATGCTCGCCAACCTCAGCGAATGTCTGGGCGACGACAGTTGGGTACAACAGCTGGAAGTGCGCGACGGCGGCGCGGTTTCGCTGTCGGGCCAGAGCCAGCGGGCGAGCGCTCTGATCACTCGGCTCAAAACCTGCCATACCCTGGCGGACGCCCACTTCCAGGGGATCATCCAGCCCGACACGCAGACCGGGAACGAACGTTTCTCGCTCAGCGCTCACCTCGTACAGGAGGCGGGCGATGCGCCGACCACTGACTAGCCGTGAACGCAAGATAGCCGCCCTTACAGTGTTGGCGTTGTTGCTGTGGGCCAGCTGGTACCTGCTGATCGACAGCTGGTTTGCCGGCCCTCTACGGGAAATGGCTGAACAGGCAGATGACCTCAACGCGCAGCAATACCGCTATGCGCAGCGGCTGATCCAGGCGCCAGTCGTGCGTGCCCAACTTGAGCATGCCCGGCAGGACCCGACCAGCCGTAGCAGCCTGTTGCCCGGTGACGACCCCAGCGCTGTCGCCGCTGACCTCATGCAGTTCGCCGTGGACCAGGTGAAAGCCCAGGCGGGCACGGGCCCTGGCTGCGAGGTAACTCAGCGCATGCCGATCGTGCCTGAGGTTGACGCCGCCCAGCCGTACCGTGAAGTGAAAGTGAGCCTGAGCCTGGACTGCGCCATTGAGCCCTTGATCCGGTTGTTCGCTGCGCTGGAGTATCACCGGCCGTTTCTGTTCATTGACAGCCTCAGCGTTCATCAGGCGACCAACGCGCCCGCAAAAGGCGGACCGGGGCGGCTTCAGGTTCAGTTGTTGGTACGTGGTTACATGGCGCCCGCGGCTGAAGGCGGGCCCCGCTCATGAAACCTCACTTTATGACATTCGGGCTGCTGGCCCTCAACGCAGGCTTGGCTGCCAGTTTTGCCTGGCTACTGCTCGCAGGCCCCGGGCCGATCGATGACCCGGCGCTAGAGCCTCATCCGGCCGTTACCGTAGCGGAGGGGGCACCGCTCGCCCCGACCGCCCTGGAACCGGCGGCCATGGCCGTTGCCTGGGCACGCCCGCTGTTCAGTCCCGACCGCCAGCCCGACGCGCCCAAGGCCGGGCCCTCGGGGCCAGGCCTGGATGGCCTGAGCCTGACCGGCGTGGTTATCGACGGCACTGCCCAGTGGGCGCTGCTGCGTCAGCGCGACAAGCGCCCATTGAAATTCCAGCGCGGCGACACCCTCGATGGCGGCTGGGTGCTTACCGCTCTTGGCCCCACCAGCGCCACGTTCACCCGCCAGGGGCAGGCACGCACCCTCAGCCTGCCTGTACTTCGCTTGCCGCTGCCTTCCCTGGCTCCGGCCCCTAAACTCCCAGACGTATCGGCACCATGACCCACACTTTTCGCACTTCGCCTTCATCATTCCGCCTGCGTACCCCGCTGCTGGGGCTGGCCACCGCCCTTACGCTCGGCGGTTGCGCCACCCCTGCAACCACACTGGACAACGACCCGGGGTTGTTGCGCGAAGCGCTGGCCGGAACAGGCCCGGCCCGCGCACCGTTGCCGATGGCCAGCGAGCCGATCAGCGTGGCGGCCGGGAGTGATACTGCGGGCCAGGCGCCGCAACGGCAGATACGCGCAGGCAACCAGCGGTTCATACGGCCGGCAGCGGCCACCAGGCCAGCAGCCCCACCGGTGGCGGGCGATGTGGTGTTCAATTTCACCGACCAGCCCATCGAGGCGGTGGTGAACACCGTAATGGGCGACTTGTTGCACGAGAACTACAGCATCGCCCAGGGGGTGAAGGGCAACGTAAGCTTCTCCACCTCTCGGCCGGTGACTCCGCACCAGGCGCTGTCGATTCTTGAAACGCTGCTGTCCTGGACCAATAACGCGATGATCCGTCAGGGCGAACGTTACGTGATCCTGCCCGCCGACCAGGCCGTTGCGGGCAAGTTGGTACCCGAAGTGGCGGTGAGCGCGCCCGCCAGCGGGTTGTCTGCCCGCATGTACCCGCTGCGCTACATTGGCGCGGCCGAGATGCAAAAACTGCTCAAACCGTTCGTGCGGGAAAATGCCTTTTTGCTGGTAGACCCGGCGCGCAACCTGCTGAGCCTGGCCGGGACACCGGAGGAGTTGGCCAACTATCAGGAAACCATCGATACCTTTGACGTGGATTGGCTCAAGGGGATGTCCATCGGCGTCTACGGTTTGCAACGGGCGTCTGTCGCCGAATTGATGCCACAGTTGCAGAAACTCTTCGGTCCCGACAGTGGCATGCCCTTGGCCAGCATGGTCAAGTTCATGCCTAACGAGCGCACCAATTCCATCGTGGCGATCTCGCCTCAGCCCGAATATCTGCAAGAAGTGGGCGAGTGGATTCGTACCATCGACGAAGGCGGGGGCAACGAGCCACAGCTGTATGTGTACGACGTGCGCAACATGAAAGCGGCCGATCTTGCCAAGTACCTGCGCCAGATCTACGGCAGCAGCCAGGCCAGTGAGGATGGCGCGGCCAAGGTGGCCCCGGGGCTCAAGACCACCACGCTCAGCTCACTGAATGGCGGCGGCACCAGCCAGAGCAGCAGTGGCTTGAGCGCATTGGGCGGTACGGCATCTTTCGCGGCCGGGCAGGCGGGCGAGAGTAACGAAGAAAGCACCGCCAGTGGCGAGGAAGAAAACAGCGCAGACCCGGGCACCGCCCAGACAGGAGAGCAAACCCGAGGTTTGCAGGAATCGGTACGCATCACCGCGCAGAAAAGCACCAACCAACTGTTGGTACGTACCCGGCCGGCTCAGTGGAAGGAGATCGAAGCGGCAATCCGCCGGCTAGATAACCTTCCATTGCAGGTGCAGATCGAAACCCGCATCCTCGAAGTGAAGCTCACCGGCGAGCTGGACCTGGGCGTGCAGTGGTACCTGGGCCGGCTGGCAGGCAACTCTTCAAGCACCACGGTGGCCAACACCAGCGGTAGCCAGGGTGCGCTCGGTGGCGGGGGTGCCGGGCTGGGGTCGAGCGACTCGCTGTTTTATTCGTTCGTGAGCAATAACCTGCAAATCGCTTTGCATGCGCTGGAAACCAACGGCCGTACGCAAGTGTTGTCAGCGCCCTCACTGGTGGTGATGAACAACCAGCAGGCGCAGATCCAGGTGGGTGACAACATCCCGATCAGCCAGACCACCGTCAATACCTCTACCTCGGACACCACCTTGAGCAGTGTGGAATATGTGCAAACCGGGGTGATCCTGGACGTGGTCCCGCGTATCAACCCAGGCGGGCTGGTGGCCATGGAAATCCAGCAGCAAGTGAGCGACGCGGATACCAGTAACGTGACTACCAGCCAACCCAACCCGGTAATCTCCACCCGGTCGGTGAGCACGCAGATTGCGGTGCAGAGCGGCCAGACCATACTCCTGGGGGGCTTGATCAAGCAGGATAACGCCGAGAGCGTCTCCAGCGTGCCGGGGCTTTCCCGCATCCCCGGGCTGCGTTGGTTGTTCGGCACCACCAGCAAAACCCGCGACCGCACCGAGCTGATCGTATTGATCACCCCACGAGTGGTGACCAACACCAGCCAGGCCCGCCAAGTGACTGATGATTACCGGCAGCAGATGCAGCTTTTGAGGCCGGGCGTGGCGCAGGGCTGGTGAGGCGCATGCAGATGCAAGCGTCATTGCAGCCACTGCGCGTCCCAAAGCGGGTAGTGGGCCAGGCTCGCCACCAGCCCGGCCCTCAACGGGTTGGCCACCACATACCAAGCGGCTTGAAGCACAGAGTCTTCGATTCGAAGCGCGCGGTCGTGGTAGCCCTTTTGCCAGAGCGGCGCTGTACCTTCCCTGTTCTTGTTGAAGACTACGGTTGACCTGGATTTCATTCGACCGACTACGCTGCCCAAGGATTTGTGCCGCAACGAAAACAGCCAGTGGAGTCTGGCATGAGCACCCATGCATGGGTCGAGGTGTGAGCCTCCAGGTCGGCGGCGCGTAAAGCGTGAATAACGGGGCGAGCGCCTGGCCAGTCCATGAAATGTCTTTGGCGGTTGTGGGTGACCACGGTTACCAGGTACACGCGGTTTTCTTCGGAAATCCGCCCTTTTCTAAGGGTGTGAGTTTTATACATATCAGGCCTCCATGCCGTGTATTCGTACGTTCCAGACCGTAGCAGCCAATGCCAGGTCGCGGGCAAGCCCTGCTGCTACACAATTTGAAATCATGCCTGTAGCAGCAAGCCTTGGCTGCTACAGGCCCGGAAGGGCCGAGGATTGATGAGCTGCGCTCATAGCTACACATAGCCAAGCGGGGCTAATCATTCCGGGCAATCGCTTCTACCCTCATCAGGTTGCTGCCCTAACGACAGATTTCATTGAACGAGAATCTGCGTGCCTGATGAGGACCTCCCATGACCGATGATGCGAACGCCCCTGGCGATCTGGCGCCCTCGCGCCGTAATTTCCTGAAATTCGGCGTGTCGAGCGTCGCCGCCGCTACCGTGTCCACGTGGATACCCGGCGCCGTGGCTGCGGCCCAGGCCACCGCGCAGGTGGATGAGGAGGCGCCGAAGCAAGGCGAGCGGCGTATCCAGCTCAAGGTGAACGGCCAGACCCACGTGCTCAACGTGCCGGTAAATGCCATTCTGTTGGACGTGCTGCGCGATCGCCTGCAGCTCACGGGCACCAAGAAAGGCTGCGACCACGGGCAATGTGGGGCCTGCACCCTGATCGTCAATGGCGACTCGATCAACTCCTGCCTGTCGATCGCGGTGCAACATGACGGCGACGAGATCCTCACCATCGAAGGGCTGGAACAAAACGGCCAGTTGCACCCCCTGCAAGAAGCATTCTGGGCCCATGACGCCTATCAGTGCGGGTACTGCACCTCGGGGCAGATCATGAGCGCCTACGCCATCCTGCAAAACCCGGATATTCCCGAGGATGACGCCAGCGTGCGGGAAGCCATGAGTGGCAACATTTGCCGCTGCGGCGCTTACAAGAACATCCTCAGCGCCATCCAGGCGGCCCGGCCGAAGATGAAGGGAGTGGTGTAATGCGCACCTTTCAGTACACCCGCGCGGATTCGCCCGCTCAGGCCATCGGCCGCGCGCCCGACGCGAACCGCGCCTTTCTTGCCGGCGGCACCACCTTACTCGACCTGGTGAAGCTGGACGTCATGCAGCCAACGGAAGTGGTGGACATCAACCGGCTTGCGCTCAAGCAGGTGGAGCGCCTGAGCGACGGCCGCCTGCGCATCGGCGCGCTGGTCACCAACAGCGACCTGGCCCATCACCCGATTGTGGTGAAGGACTACCCTGTGCTCTCCCAGGCATTGCTAGCAGGAGCGTCCACTCAGCTGCGCAACAAGGCCACCACCGCCGGCAATGTGATGCAGCGCGTGCGCTGTGGTTATTTCCGCGATGGCGTTTCCGCCTGCAACAAACGTACGCCGGGTTCGGGCTGTGCCGCCATCGACGGCCACAACCGCAGCGTGCATGCCGTGCTGGGCACCAGTGGCCAGTGCATCGCCACGCACCCTTCGGACATGTGCGTGGCGATGGCAGCCATTGGCGCCACGGTGACGGTGCAGGGCGCAGGCGGGGTGAAGGAAGTGGCTTTTGCCGACTTTCATCTATTGCCCGGCAAAACGCCTTGGCTGGAGCATGCCTTGGGTAAGAACGAACTGATCACACACATCACCCTGGACGCACCGTTGACCAACGCTCGTTCGGGGTACCTGAAGTTGCGCGACCGCACCTCGTACCAATTTGCCTTGGCCTCCAGCGCAGTGATCGTGGTGATGAATGGGCCGCGCATTGCCCAGGCGCGCGTTGCCTTGGGCGGTGTGGGCACCAAACCGTGGCGGGCCGCTGAAACCGAAGCCGCGCTGGTGGGGCAGGTTCCGTCGCCCGAGCTGTTCGCCCGTGCCGCCGCGCGGGCCTTTGAAAGCGCTACGCCATATTCGCAGAACGCCTACAAGGTCCCGCTCGGGCAGCAGGCAATCGTGCGCAACCTGCGCAACCTTCTGGTGTAAGGAGAGAGCCCGTGATCGAGCCCACTATTGGCGCCCCTCAGCGGCGCATCGACGGCCGCCACAAAGTCACTGGCCGCGCCCGTTACGCCGCTGACCATCCTGTCAAAAACCTTACCTATGCCTATGGGGTGTACAGCACCATCGCCAGCGGCACCGTGCTGAGCATCGACGACCGGGCTGCACGCGCCATGCCTGGCGTGCTCGCCGTGCTTCACCACGGCAACATGCCGGCTCTCCACCGCTCACCGGCTGCGGCGTTCACCTTTGACATCCGCGCCATTACCTACGTGGATGAACACCGTTTGCCGTTCGAAGATGACCAGGTGTACTACCCCGGCCAGTTCGTTGCGCTCGTGGTTGCCGACAGCTTCGAGCGTGCTCGGGAAGCGGCGCAGCAGGTAAAGGTGCAATACCGCACCGGGGAACTGGTGCCGGGGCTGGAACAATCCCTGCAACGTAAACCTGCAGCGGACGGCGGCGCGGGGCATACCCGCGGCAACGCCGACGCTGCGCTGGCAACCGCGGTGCACAAGGTGGAGGCCACCTACACCACGCCGGTGGAAGTGCACAACCCTATGGAAATGCACAGCACCACTGCGTACTGGGAGAACGGTCGGCTATCTGTGTATGAATCCACACAGGGTGTGGTCAACCATCGCAACGTGCTAGCCAACGTGTTCGACCTTACCCCGGACCGCGTGGAGGTGAAGGCCCCGTTCATTGGTTCGGGCTTTGGCAGCAAACTCTTCCCTTGGCCTCATTCGATTGCGGCCTGCGCCGCTGCGAAAGTAACCGGCCGACCGGTGCAACTGGTGGTACCGCGCGCCCAGATGTTCACCACCGTGGGCCATCGACCGGAAACGTCCCAGCGGCTGCAGGTAGCAGCAGACGCCAACGGCAAGCTGGTGGCGATCAAGCACGAGTCGGTGAACACCACCTCCATGGTGGACGTGTACATCGAGAATTGCGGCGGGGTGACCAAAAGCTTGTATTCCTGCCCTAACGTGGTGGTGAGCCATGCCAGCGCGCCGGTCAACCGTGGTACGCCCACGTCCATGCGGGCGCCTGGTGCGGCGCCGGGGCTGTTCGCGCTGGAATCGGCCATGGACGAATTGGCGTTGGCCTGCGACATGGACCCCTTGGCGTTTCGCCAGAAGAACCTGTCCAGCCGGGACGAAAGCACCGGCCTGCCCTGGTCCAGCAACCACTTGGCCGAGGCCCTCAGCACTGCCGCAGAGCGCTTCGGCTGGCAGCAGCGCAAGCCTGGCACAGGCGCCATGCGCGAGGGGGACGAAATCATCGGTTATGGCCTTGGCGCCTGTAACTGGGAAGCCTACCGGATACCTGCGGAGGCAAGGGTTACGCTGCGTGCCGACGGCACCGCGTTGGCCCAGTGCGGATTGCAGGACATTGGCACCGGTACATACACCATCGTAGCGCAGACGGTGGCGGACCTCACCGGGCTGCCACTGGAGCGCATCGAGGTGGAACTGGGCAGCTCGGCGTTCCCGGCCGGCCCGTTGTCGGGCGGCTCCTGGGCTACCGCCAGCGTGATGCCTGCGGTGGCCGAAGCCACCCGGTTGGCGCTGCGCAAACTGAGCGGATATGCCACGGGCAAGGGCGGGCCGTTCGCTGGCACCGCGCCCGAAGCGCTCACCGTAAGCGGCGGGCGGCTGAGCGACGGCCAGCGGGCGATGGCCTTCGCCGACGTGCTCAAAAACCAGCGGCTATCCCGCGCCGAAGCGGAGTACCAGAGCCCCGGGGCGGACACCAGCAAGTTCGCGTTCCGATCCTTCGGCGCGCACTTCGTGGAAGTACGCTGGGACCCCGGCATTTCGAGGCTGCGCGTGGCCCGAGTGGTAAGCGCTATCGACGTAGGCCGGGTGGTCAATCCGCTGGCAGCGCGCAATCAGGTCGAGGGTGCGATTGTGATGGCCATCGGCATGGCCTTGTTCGAGGCGGCGGAGTTCGACCCGCGCAATGGGCTACCGGTGAACAACAACTATGCCGAATATGTGGTACCGGTGAACGCGGACCAACCTGAAATCGACGTAATCCTCCTCGACCATCCGGACCTCCACCTCAACGAATTCGGTGTGCGAGGCATCGGTGAAATCGGCGTGACCGGGCTGGCCGCGGCAGTCGCCAATGCCGTGTACCACGCCACCGGCAAGCGCATCCGCAACCTGCCGATCACCTTGGACAAACTCATGGACGGTATTCCCACCTGATGCCTATGAAACCGCTGGACGTACAGGTGGTAGAACAGGCGCTGGCGTGGCTCGAACTGGGTCAGCCCGTGTGGTTGTGCACGGTGCTCGCCACGTTCGGCTCGGCGCCCAGGGAGCCAGGGTCGATGCTGGTGGCCACCGCGTCGGGGGTCTTTTGTGGGTCGCTGTCCGGCGGCTGCGTGGAGGAGGATTTCCTCCAGCGGCTGGCCGCCGGTGAGTTTACGCCCGCAAGCCAGGTGGTGCGCTACGGTGAAGGTGGGCTCGCGCCCACTGTCGCCTTGCCCTGTGGTGGCTCACTTGATGTGTTGCTGGAACACTTCGCCGCCGACGAGCCTGCTCGGGCGCACTTCGTTGCGTTGAGGCGGGCACTGCTCGGTGATCGGCCGGTCAGCCGACACATCAGCCTGGGCAATGGCGAGCCCAGCCTGGACGATATCCGTAGGCATGCGCCGCGAGTGAGTCGCGATCAGGATCACATTTGTATCAACGTAGGCCCGTGTACACGATTGATTGTGGCGGGAGTGTCGCCGGTGGCTGAGTACTGCATCGACTTCGCCCAGGCGCTGGGGTTCGAGGTGATCGTGTGCGACCCTCGCCCGGAACACCTGGCCTGGCTGCAGGGCAAGGTGCCGGCGGATAAACTGCTGGAAGTGCTGCCTGCGGTCTTCATCGCAGGCGGCGGCTGCCATCAAGCGACCGCGGTGGTGGCGCTGACCCACGACCCTCGGCTGGACGATCTCACCTTGATGGAAGCCGTGCGCACTCAAGCGTTTTACATCGGTGCCATGGGCTCGGCCCGCACCAGTGAAAAGCGCCGCGAACGCCTGGCCAGGATCGGCCGCCTGAGCCCGGAGCAGTTGGCCCGGGTACATGCACCTATCGGCCTGAACCTGGGCAGCAAAACCCCGGCACAGATAGCGCTTGCGGTGATGGCGGACATTGTTCGGCAAGCCAATGGCGTGGCCCGCGAATGTTTATAGGCTGCTACGGGCTGCTATCCATGCGTTGGTCGGCCTGCAAGCGGTTGCAGGCACATTGTTAGTTTGCCAGCCCCTGGCCTTACTAGCGAGCCGAGGATAATTCAAGCGCATATTAGGATATGCCAATAATGAATTTAGGGCATGCCTCGAGCAGTGCTATGTTCAGCCGATAAAGCCCGCTTCCTCTCTCGGCCACCGTGCGCGCGGATCCGAACCCACCCGTTCCGGAGATGCTGCATGCCTGGCCGTTCTGCCAACCGTTTATCCCGCCGCCGCTTGCTCGGTTATGGCGCCGCCGCCCTGGCCAGCCCGCTGTGGCTACCACTTGCCGAGCGCGCCCTGGCCGATGAGCCCAACCATGCTGCCCATGGCCAGGCCGCTGAGCCCCCAGGCACCGGGGCCTTTATCAAACTCGACGCTCCTTACAAACTTAAACTGGCCATCAACCTCAACGCCGTTTGCCTGGCCCCCGTGGTGATCGCGCACGGGGAAGGCTTTTTCACGGAGCACAACCTGGACGTGGAATTCGTGAACTTTGGTAATTCCACAGAGGTACTGCTCGAAGCCATTGCCACAGACAAGGCGGATGCCGGGCTGGGCATGGCCCTGCGCTGGCTCAAGGCGCTGGAGCAGGGCTTTGACGTGAAGCTCACCGCGGGTACGCACGGGGGTTGCCTGCGCCTGTTGAGGGCCAGCAGCAGCCCGATCACCTCACTGGAAGCGCTCAAGGGCCAGACCATCGGCGTGACCGACATGGCCAGCCCGGACCGTAACTTCTTCTCCATCCTCTTGAAAAAGCACGGCGTGGACCCGGTCAGCGACGTGCAATGGAAGCTCTATCCTGCCGATTTACTTGGCACGGCGCTGGACCGGGGGGAGGTGCAGGCCATCAGCGGAAGCGACCCGTTCATGTACCGGCTGATCAAGGCAGGCCAGGCACGAGAGCTGTCCAGCAACCTGGTGGATGAATACGCCAACCTGTCGTGCTGCGTGGTAGGCGTCACCGGCAAGCTGGTGCGCGACAACCGCCAAGTCGCTGCGGCACTCACCCAAGCCGTGCTGGAAGCCCACGACTATGCGGTTCAGCACCCGGAGGCAGTGGCCAAGGGGTTCCAGAAGTTTGCGTTGAACACCACCGAAGCCGAGGTGCAAGCGATCCTGCACGACCACACCCACGGGCATCATGCGGTGGGTGCCGCGTTCACCCAGGAAATCGTGACCTATGTGGACGACCTGAAAACCGTGCAGGTGTTCGATGCCAGCACCGATGCCAGGCAGTTCGCCGGGGAGATCACCGCCGATGTCTTCAGCTGAGCTCAGCCAATCCACGCCCGCCGCCCTTCGGCGCAACGGGCCCATCGCCTGGCGGCCCGCGCTGGCAAGCCTGGCATGGCTCATGGCGGGCGTGTTGACCCGCTTTTACCCGGACGCCACCCGCCATTGGCCGCTTACCGACAGCCTGGCGAACGCGGAGCTGGCTGCCGCAGTGGCAATTGCAGCGCTGGCGCTGGCAGGTGTACGCCTGCCTGAACTGAACCGGCGGCTGCGCCACGCCTCAGCCTGGCTGATCGCACTGGGCGCTTTGTTGGCGTTATGGGAACTGGGCACGGCAAAGCTGGGGTTGCTGCCCGTGCCGTTTTTCGCGCCGCCGCAGGCTTTGGTCGCCGTTTATCTGAACGACTGGGCGCGGTTGCTGGACAGCCTGGCCCATTCGGCGCTGCTGTTGGGCACCGGTGTGATTACCGGCGCGGCGTGCGGCTTCGTGGCGGGGGTAGCGATGGGCTGGTCCAGCGCGGTGGGCTACTGGCTGCGCCCCGTGCTGCGCCTTCTTGGCCCGGTGCCATCCACGGCGTTGTTGCCGCTGTGCTTCTTCCTGTTTCCCAGCAGCTGGAGCGCCAGCGTATTCCTGATCGCGCTTGCCACCTGGTTCCCCGTCACCGTGCTGACCTGGTCGGGCGTGACCAGCGTCGACAAGGCCTATTACGACGTGGCCCGCACCCTGGGTGCCAAGCCGTGGTTCCTGATACGGCGAGTGGCGATCCCCGCCGCCATGCCCCACGTGTTCGTGGGCGTGTTCATGGGGTTGGGGGCCTCGTTCTCCACCTTGGTGGTGGCGGAAATGATGGGGGTTAAATCGGGGATTGGCTGGTACCTGCAATGGGCGCAAGGCTGGGCAGCCTACGCCAACATGTATGCGGCCTTGCTATTGATGGCGGTGTGTTGCTCAGGGCTGATTTGCGCCTTGTTCAAGGTGCGTGATCGGCTGCTGGCCTGGCAAAAAGGAACGGTGAAATGGTAGCGCTCAACCAACGGCATACGGCAGGGCTGGCGGTGCACATCGAGGCGCTGAGCCACGCTTTCCACCTGGATGGGCAGCCGCTGCCGGTACTGGATAACGTAAGCCTGAGCATCGCCCCAGGTGAATTCGTCGCGCTGCTCGGCCCGTCCGGCTGCGGCAAATCCACACTGCTGCGGCTGGTGGCGGGGCTGGAGCCCGCCGATGAAGGTACGTTGCTGGGCGATGGGGTGCCGATTTCCGGGCCGCATCCTAGCCGCGTAGTGATGTTCCAGGAGCCCACGTTGTACCTCTGGCGGCGGGTATGGGACAACGTCGCCATCGGCCTGGAAGCCCAAGGGGTGCTCAAAGGGCAACGCAGCCGCGTGGACAACGCCTTGGCCAAAGTGCATCTGTCCGAGTTCGCCCGCGCCTGGCCGCGGCAGCTGTCCGGCGGCATGGCGCAGCGGGTGGCACTGGCCAGGGCCTTGGTGAACGAGCCGCGCTTGCTGATCCTCGACGAGCCGCTGGGCAAGCTGGATTCGCTTACCCGTATCGCCATGCAAAAGGAACTGACCGACCTGTGGCAGCGCCAAGGCTATACAGCCTTGCTGGTTACCCACGACGTGGAGGAGGCGCTATTGCTGGCCAACCGTATCATCGTGTTTAGCGGCAGGCCTGCGAGGGTGCGCTCGGAAATTTCCATAAACCGAGGCTTTCCGCGGCGGCGGGATGATCCGTATCTGGTAAGCCTACGACGGGAGATTCTGGCCCAGCTGGGGCTGGAGGAGGCGGCTTGAAATGCAGATTTTGCATCTTAGGATATGCCTTAAATGAATTTCACAACGTATTCGCCATTGCGTAGGTTATAAGCGATCAGTCTCAATATTACATCGCTTATAACCGACCATATGGAGGCCCCCTTGGGCACACTCTTCAAACTCGCCGCTGCCGCGCTCGCTGCTTCGATCAGCCTGGGCGCCTCCGCGCTAACGCTGACCGTAGGCGACCAGAGTTACAACACCCGTGCCGTGATGGAAGCCGCCGGCGTGCTCGAAGGCCTCCCGTACACCCTCGACTGGAAACAGTTTACCGCTGGCTCGCCAGTGGCCGAGGCGTTGAACGTGGGCAGCCTTGACCTTGGCCTGCTGGGCGATGCGCCGCCGCTGTTTCTCGGCGCGCTGGGGGCGCCTATCAAGGTGATCGCGGTGACCCAACAAAACCTCGATGGCGTGGCCATCATTGCGGCCAAGGATTCTCCAATCAAAACCATCGCCGACATCAGAGGAAAGCGCGTGGCGATCTGGAAAGGTTCCTGGAGCCAGCAGTTGTTGTTTACGGCCTTGGACAAGGCGGGCATACCCCGGGATCAAATAGACATCCGCTACCTTAGTGCGCTGGATGCCTCCCACGCCCTGGACGGCGGTTCTGTGGATGTGATCGCCACCTGGGAGCCCTACGTGACCCAGCAGGAGCGCCAGGGCGCGCGGGTGATCACCACGGCCAAAGGGTTGATCCCCGCGCAAAGCTTCGTGGTGGCCAACAATACGTCCCTGGAAGAGAAGCGGGCCGCCATCGCGGATTTCCTGGGGCGGTTGAAAAAAGCCCGCAGCTGGACCCTCAGCGACGCCGCTCACAACGAAGCCTATGCCGACGCCTGGGCCGAGCGCAGCCGCGCCGACCGCGAGATCGCCCGGGCCTGGTTCTCCCGCGCGCAAACCAACCTTGGGCCGGTGAGCGAGCAGAACATTGCGGACGCGCAAAAAACCATCGACTTCTTCGCAGGGCTGGGCCTGATCAAGGCGTACCCGGCGGCCCAGTTGTTCGATCGCTCGTTCACCACCGCCCTGGCCGTGCCGGGTACCGCCACTGCCCAAACCGCGCCCTGAACCGAGGAGGCCCCTGACATGAGCAAACGACAGCTGAAACTAGGCGCCCTCACCATGGGCGTGGGCGGCCCCGGCCGGCATAACCTGTGGCTGGACCCGGAACTGCCCGCCGACGCCAGCGTGAACATCGACTGGTACATCGACATTGCCCGCCAGGCCGAGGCGGCGCTGTTCGACCTGATCTTCATCGTCGACAGTCAGTTCATCACGCCTGGTTCGCCGCCCCATTACCTGAACCGGCTGGAGCCGCTCACGCTACTGTCGGCCCTGGCGGTCAGCACCCGGCACATTGGCCTGGTGGGCACGCTCACTACCTCATACAACGAGCCGTTCAACGTGGCCCGGCGCCTGGCGTCACTGGACCTGATCAGCAAGGGCCGGGCAGGGTGGAACGTGGTTACCAGCGGTGACGCCGGGACCGCCGGCAACTATGGCCGTGACGAGCACTACGACTACGACACCCGTTATGGCCGTGCCCGTGAGCATGTTCAGGTGGTGCAGGGATTGTGGCAGTCCTGGGAGCACGATGCCTTTGTGCGCGACCGCAGCACCGGGCGCTATTTCGACCCGGCCAAGCTGCATGCGCTGAACCATAAGGGCGAGCATTTCTCCGTAGTCGGCCCTTTGAACATCCAACGCTCGCCACAGGGGCAGCCGGTGATTTTCCAGGCGGGAGATTCCGAGCAAGGCCGGGAATTGGGCGCTGCCATTGCCGACGTGGTCTTCACCCACGCACCGAGCCTGGAGCAAGGCCAGGTGTTTTACAAAGAGATCAAGGAGCGTGCGCGCCTCCAAGGGCGCGATCCCGAACAGGTGCTGGTGTTGCCAGGCGCGGAGATCTTCGTGGGCGATACCGATGCGCAGGCCCGGGAGATCGAACGCCACTATCATCAGGCCGACCACAGTTTCGAACAGGCCTTGCTCGAGTTCGGCCGTTCGTTTGGTTGGCATGACTTCAGCCAGTATGACCTCGATGCGCCGTTCCCGGCCCAGGCGCTGGAGTTTGCCCGCAGCAGCTTCTTCACCGTAGCCAAACGGATCACCGACCGGGCCGTGAGTGAGGGCCTTACCCTGCGCCAGGCCGTGGAAGCCTCGCGGCAATTGCGCCCGGGGGCGTTTGTGGGCAGCGCGACGACCATCGCGGATAAAATGGCGTTGTGGCTGGAGGCGAGGGCAGTAGACGGCTTCAACATCTACATCGGCCACCCGGGCCAATTCCGCCGGTTCACTGAGGAAGTAGTGCCGCTGCTGCAAAAGCGCGGGGTATACCGCACTGAATACCCGGGCACTACGTTGCGCGAAACCCTCGGGCTCGCGATTCATGACAACGTACGGGGTTAGCCTGCCGACGGTGTGGCGAAGCGGCGCGCGCAATGGTAGCGTCGCCGCGGGTTACCTTACGAACGCTATGAGGATAAAGCCATGACCGAATCGAACTGGCGGGCCGCGCCGCTGACCTGGGGCCAGGGGCCGCGAACCTTCGAGGTATTTCTGGAGCCTACGTGCCCGTTCTCGGTCAGGGCTTTTCGCAAGCTCAGGCCGTTGCTGGAACAGGCCGGGAAGGATCGGCTTACCGTAAAAGTGCGCCTGCAGTCGCAACCCTGGCATATGTACTCGGGCGTGCTGGTACGTTGCATCCTCGCTGCCTCCACCCTGGAGGGTGGCGCGGACGCTGCCTGGCGGGTAATGGAGGCAATCGCCGACCACCGGGAGGAATTCGAGTTCGAGCACCACGCCACCGGGCCTAACCTGGATGCGACGCCCAACGACATCATCGCCCGGCTGGAAGGCTACAGCGGCGTGCCCCTGGCCGCAGCATTCGCCATCCCTGACCTGGACCGCGAGATCAAGTGGCACTGCAAGTACGCCCGCCAGAACGGCATCCATGTATCGCCCACGTTCATGGTCGACGGCCTGGTGCAATCGGCGCTTAGCAGTGGCGACTCGGTAGAGCAGTGGCTGGCCCAGCTTAAGCTCAGCTGACCCGTCAGTGTTTGAACAGCCGGGTATCCAGCGCGAACGCCTCGGGAGTGACAGTGGCCAGCGCCGCGCCGGGGTGCAGCGGATTGAACAGGTAGTTGGTGGTGTGTGGCATCACGGCGCTGGGTACCGGCAGTAGCAGCGCCTGTACGCCACGCAGAAAACCATCGCCTACAGCCCGTGTGCGCGCCTGATCCTGCTGCCAGCCTTGATCCAGCTCGGGGGCCGGTGCCTCAATCGCCCCGTCCGGGAGCTCTACCCGCAGCAGCTGCAGGCTCTCGGGAAAATCCTCCTGGTCCACTTCCAGATGCACCAGCACCTCCAGCAATGCCCCCGAAGGTGTGCCCGCCAGGTACACCACCGGGTGGCCGATCGTATGCCAGCGCCCACCGGCCATCAGCCCTCCACGACCGGTGAGGTCGTCGAACGCGCTGATGCGCCATAGCGTCAAAACGCAAAGCCCTCGGCGAGCTGCACCAATGCCTCTTCCACTTGCCGGGTACCCTGGATGGTGGAAAGCATGGCAACAGGCGTTTTACCCCCGAAGCGTTCCTTGGGCTTGGTGAGCCACCGGCGTGCCTTGGCATCGTCCCCGAACAGGGCCTGGGCCATGGCTGCGATATGGGCGGAGCGATACAGCCGGTCGCTCTCGTCGACAGTCAGCGGCTGGCCTTTGGTGAGGCGACTTTTGAGCGTTTTCAGCGGAATGATGTGATCACGCTCGAGCGGGCTGATCGTTCCTTCATCGGCCAGCGTTTTGACACGGCTCGCGGGGAAGCCCATCTCGATCAGCTCGTGGATTCGCTGGTCCGACGCGCTGGCTGGAATTTCCAGCAGCGCCTCGAGGCGAGTACGGTAGGCGAAGTAGGCAGCTTCGCGCAGAATTTCGGCATGCATGGAGGAGGCCCTCGTTGCGGCATTTGCCGAATAGTATCCGGCGAACCCCGGATTTGTCGCAAGGTGAATCTCCTGACGGAATTTATTATCAGAGATCGCCAAGGCTGGCACGCAAGGGCGAGGCTTGGGGCACCACGATCGCCTGCGCGGAGGGCGAGCGAGCTTCCTGGGCGAAGTAGGTCAGCTTGGCATGCGCCGCCTGGGCGAACACCGGGACGGTATCCGCTACATCTGCGCTGATATCGACGTTGCCCACGTTGAGGGCTTCGAGCAGCGGCAATCCGCTGGGGAATTCATGCCAGCTGACGTCGATATTCTTTTCAGCCAGGGCCTTGTCCAGCGTGCCGCGGGTTTTGAGCAAGGCAATGAGCGTGGAGGACTTCTGATACCCGATACGTACGGTGTCCCGGGCTTGGGCCTGGGTAGTGACGCCCAGGCCAGCCATGGAAATCAGGGCAGCCACGGCGGTAAAACGAAGAAAGTTGGGCATAGTGCACTCGGTGTTGGACGGTTGGGCGAAGCGGCAACGAGCGCAATGCTAAAGCCCCTGAAAAACAGGGATAAATACTTTGTGCGCATAAGCTTACGCCCAATGCGCGCCCAGCCTGAGGAGCACCCGGCAACCTGCCGAGGCACAGGTTCCCGGGCCAATCGTGCGTTAACCGAGGTCGCTCGCCTGGTGCCGCTCGGGCAATTGCTCGGCTTCGTCGCCCCACACGCGGTTCACTCGCCGCCCACGGATCACCGCAGGCCGCTGAGCGATTTCATTCGCCCAGCGCAGTACATGTGTGTACTCCTGCACGGCGAGGAATTCGCCTGCGGAATAGAGGTTGCCGCGCACCAGCTCACCGTACCAGGGCCATACGGCAATGTCGGCGATGGTGTAGGCGCTACCGGCCAGGTACGGCTGCTCGGCGAGGCGGCGGTTGAGCACGTCCAGTTGGCGTTTCGCCTCCATGGTGAAACGGTCGATGGGGTACTGCATCTTTTCCGGCGCATACGCATAAAAGTGCCCGAAGCCTCCGCCCAGGTACGGCGCTGCGCCCATTTGCCAGAACAGCCAGTTGAGGGTTTCTGCGCGGCCGGCGGGGTCGGCTGGCAAAAAGGCGCCGAACTTCTCGGCCAGGTGCAGCAGGATCGAACCGGACTCGAACACCCGCACAGGCACCTCACCGCTGTGATCAACCAGCGCGGGGATCTTGGAGTTAGGGTTGATGTCCACGAACTCACTGCCGAACTGGTCACCCTCCGAGATGCGGATCAGCCATGCGTCGTACTCCGCGCCCGTATGGCCCAAGGCAAGCAGCTCTTCCAGCAGTACGGTGACCTTTACGCCATTGGGCGTGGCCATGGAGTACAGCTGCAACGGGTGCTTGCCTACGGGCAGGGGCTTGTCATGGGTTGCGCCGGCGATGGGGCGGTTGATGCTGGCGAACTGGCCGCCAGACGGCGCCTCGTGTTTCCAGACCTTGGGTGGAACGTACGCGGTGTCGCTCATGGGTAACCTCCAGGGGTTCGATAGCCGGTAGGGTGGCACTAGCGTATCAGGCAGCGTTGCCACCCAGTTCGTTCTTCAGGAAATCGAGAAACGCGCGAGTTTTCATCGGCACCCGGCGCGCGGTGGGGTACACGGCGTTGATGGAGATCGGCGGCGCCTGCCACTCGCACATCACCGCCACCAGGCTACCGCGGCCCAACGCCTGCTCCACGATGAACGTAGGCAGCAGGGCAATGCCCATTCCGGCCTCGGCCGCCTGGGCGAGCAGGTCCCCGTTGTTGGCATGCAGCGGCCCGGTAACATGTACGTTCTGGGTTTCCCGGCCATTGCTCAGTTGCAGGGTAACGCCGCTTTGCAGGTAGCCATAGTTCAAGAACGCATGGCCGGCCAGGTCCCTGGGGTGCTGCGGCGTGCCGGCGCGTTCAAGATAGTCAGGGGAGGCCACCAGCATTCGCGGGGCAGGCGCCAACTGGCGTGCTACCAACGAGGAGTCGGCGAGGCTTGCGATGCGGATGGTCACATCGAAGCCGCCCTTGATCGGGTCTACTTGCTGGTCACTGAGCACCAGCTGCAGCTCCAGCCGGGGATGTAGCGCATGAAAGCGCGGCAGCAGCGCGCCCAGCTGGGTGAGCCCGAACGACATCGGCGCGTTCACCCGCAGCACCCCCTGCACTTCGGCCAGCCCACTGCGGGCGCGCTGCTCGGCTTCATCGAGCGAGGCGATCAATTCGCGGCAGGCTTCGTAGTATTCGGCGCCGGCTTCGGTCAGGTGCAGGCTGCGGGTGGTCCGCAGCAACAGCTGTACGCCAAGATTTTCCTCCAGTGCCTGGATCTGCTTGCTCACCTTCGAACGGGGAACGCGCATGGCCCTGGCCGCTGCGGCAAAACCGTTGGCGTCCACGGTTGAAACAAAAGCGCGCATGCATTCAATACGGTCCATCGACACTGTCCCTAAACTGGAATCAATAAGTCCTGATTCTAGGGAATTGTTGCGCCGCTGCGCTAGCCCTAAAGTACACCCATGCCATGGCGATCACCCGAAACCGCCCCTGGCGCCTCATCACTATAAGGAGATACTCAATGACCCTGTTGCGCAAAACCCTCACCGCCACTGCACTCGCCCTGTCCATTGGCAGCGCTTTCGCTGCCGAGCCCGATGCCATTGCCAACCAGCGTATCCAGGCCTTCCTCAATGCCCTGAACGCAGGCGGCGGCAAGCCGCTGGAACAGCAGTCGCCCAAGGATGCCCGCGCCGTACTGACCGGCGCGCAGAATTCCGTGAAGGTGGACCTGAGCGGCACGGAGGTGAGCGAGCGTCGTATCGAAGCCAGCGGCCAGTCGATCAAGCTGACCGTGGTAAGGCCGGCCGGTGTCAAAGGCGCGCTGCCCGTGTTCATGTTCTTCCACGGTGGCGGCTGGGTGCTGGGCGACTACCCAACCCATGCGCGGTTGATCCATGACCTGGTGGTGGGCTCTGGCGCGGTAGCGGTGTATGTGGACTACACCCCATCGCCCGAGGCGCATTTCCCTACCGCGATCAACCAGGCTTATGCGGCCACTCGCTGGGTAGCCGAGCACGGCCGCGAGATCAACGTGGACGGCAGCCGCCTGGCGGTAGCGGGTAACAGCGTGGGCGGCAATATGGCTGCGGTAGTAAGCCTGATGGCCAAGGAGCAGGGCACACCGAAGCTGCGCTTCCAGGCCCTGCTATGGCCGGTGACCGATGCCAGCTTCGACACCGGCTCCTATCAGCAATACGCTGAAGGGCATTTCCTTACTCGCAACATGATGAAGTGGTTCTGGGACAGCTACACCACCGACGCCGCTCAACGCGCCGACATCCACGCTTCGCCATTGCGCGCTACCACCGAACAGCTCAAGGGTCTGCCGCCTGCGCTGGTACAAACCGCGGCCCTGGACGTGTTGCGTGATGAAGGCGAGGCCTATGCTCGCAAGCTGGACGCGGCTGGGGTGCCGGTTACCGCCGTGCGCTACAACGGCATGATCCATGACTACGGGCTGCTCAACCCCTTGAGCGACGTGCCAGAAGTACAGGCTGCAATGCGCCAGGCCGCGAATGAGCTTAAAGCCCACCTTTGAGTGGCCTCTGAGCGGCAAGCCATAAGCTGCAAGCTGCAAGCCAAGAGCGCCTGGCTTGTAGCTTGTAGCTTGAAGCTTGAAGCTCCAATGGCTATGGTCGCGGGCTGAACATTGCCAGGAGCTGTTACCTGATGCCCGTCGACAATTACCGACCCAATCCCGACCTGCTGGCTTACGCACAACAGGGGCGCGCCAGTTACCGGGGAATGATCCCGAGGGCCGGCGTGCCGGACCCGGTGGCCGAAGTGCGGGACATGGACATCCCGGTGGCGCATCTGCAGCAGGCCCTGGCAGCCAGGTTGTACGTGCCTGCTACCCCTTCATCCGAACCTTGCAGGCCCGTGGTGCTGTTCCTCCACGGCGGGGGGTTCATCTGCGGGGATCTCGATACCCACGACGTCATGCTCCGCGCCCTGGCGAACCGCAGCGGTGCGCTGGTGATCTCGTTGGCGTATCGGCTGGCACCCGAGGCGCCCTTTCCGGCAGCGCTGGAGGATACCTTCGCTGCGCTGACCTGGCTCAAAGCCAATGCTCAGGAACTGGGGGGTGACCAGCACCGCCTGATCGTGTGCGGCGACAGCGCCGGTGGCAACCTGGCGGCGGCGGTGTGCCTGCTGGCCCGGGAGCGGGGCGGGCCAGGCATTGCCGGGCAAGTGTTGTTCTATCCCAACCTTGACGGCATCGGCGACACCGCTTCCTGGGCTGCGTTGGGTGACCGGTATTTCCCCACCCGGGCGGCGATGGAGCTCACGCTGCAGTGCTACGTGCCAGGCCCGACGGAGCAGCGACATGACCCTCTGGTGGCGCCGCTGCGGGCAGCCCTGCATGGCTTGCCGCCGGCCTTGGTTATCAGCGCCGGGCTGGACCCGCTCAAGGATGAAGGCCGCGCGTATGCGCTGAAGCTGCGCGAGGCAGGGGTTGCGGCTCAGGAGACGCTGTACCCGGAGGTGGAACATGGCTTCGTGCAATTTTTCAAGGAAGCCTGCAACGGCCGCATGGGCGAACAGGCACTGGACCAGGCCGCCGCGTTCGTGAAAGCCTGCCGCTGACGGTATACCTTACAAGACCTCGCTGGGGTCAGCTGCTCGTGTTTTGCGCCTGAAGAAAGATGGAAAACAGCTCGGACTGCGATTTGATCCCAAGCTTGCTGTACATGTGCTTTCTGTGAACCCGCACGGTTTCCGCGGAAATATCCAGCTTGCGGGCGATTTCCTTGCTGGAGCAGCCGCTGAGCATCAGCCGGCCCACGTCCAGTTCCCGTGCGGTGAGCTGGGCGCCCCGGCTCTGTTGCACCGACGCTTCCAGCCGGTCTCGCCAGCTGTCTGCGCAGGGCACGGGAGCGGCCAATAGGGCAGCCGGCTCACTCACCTCGAACGGCATTCGCTGTCGCAACAGTGCAACCACCCATGGGTGGATCATTGCCAGCAAGGCGATCTGCTCAGGGCTGAAGCGCTGGGTACAGCCCAATGAAAGGCACAGGGTGCGGTCCGGGTCCAGTTGGCAGTTGAATTGCACCTCATCGGCAACCACGTTCAGGCGGAAGTAACGCTGGTAGTACTCCGTCAGTTCAAAGTGTTCCGGCGCCACCTCGGCCAGGCGGAACAGGCCACTGTGGGGGCGCTCCCGGCTGGCGATATAGAAGGGGTCCAGCAGGTACAGGCCGTGGAGGTAATCCTGGAACAATTCGTCAGGGCTGCCATCCTGCGCAGGGCACTCGGCGAACACCAGCGGGCGCTCGGCGCTGCTGAATTGCAGCGCAACCCAGCTATCGAAGGGCACGTGCTGCTGTATCAGCCGCACCAGCTGCGCCCAGAAGTTAGGGCGGTCCAGGCCTTCGATCAATTGAGCGATCGAGCGGTGCCATGCCATGTCCTGAAGCGTGACTGTCATCGTTCTACCCCTGATGGGTTACCTCAGCTGCGGAATACCCCCTGGCCCGCGCTGATGCGCATACTGCCCGCACAGCCGCCCGCCGGCCAGCATTTTGCGGCGGGCACGCACAAGAACCTTGAGGAGCACCCATGAAGGTCGAACTCGCCCAACTCGCAGGGCAGGACAACGATACCGCCCACAACCTTACCCAGGCCTTGCGGGCGATTGCTGAATGCGCCGCTGACACCCAGTTGATCGTTTTTCCGGAAACGCACCTGATGGGCTTTCCGTCCCGGGAAACCGTAGCGCGTGTGGCTGAACCACTGGATGGCCCCACGGTGGCTGCGGTGCAAGCCGCCGCCCGGGAACGCGGGGTCGCAGTGGTGATCGGCCTGGCGGAAAGCGACAAGGGCCAGTTCTATAACACCACAGTGCTGATCACCCCGGACGGCATCGCGCTGCGCTACCGCAAAACCCACCTGTGGGCGTCGGACCGTGGGGTTTTCACCCCCGGGGACCGCTTCGCCACCTGCGTGTGGAATGGCGTACGGGTAGGCCTGTTGATCTGTTACGACATCGAGTTCCCGGAGTCGGCCCGGGCCCTCGCGCAGTTGGGCGCCGATTTGATCATTGTCACCAACGGCAACATGGACCCCTACGGCCCGGTACACCGCACCGCGATCATGGCGCGGGCTCAGGAAAATCAGGCTTTTGCGCTAATGGTCAATCGGGTAGGCGAAGGGGATGGGGCACTGGTGTTCGCCGGCGGCAGCGCATTGGTCGACCCGTTCGGCACGCTGCTCCATGAAGCCGGCCGCGACCAAACCTGCTTCGCGGTGGAGCTGGACTTCGCCCAACTGGCCGCCGCGCGCCGGGACTACCGCTACCTGCACGACCAGCGGCTGCGGTTGCCAGGCCAGGTGATCGAGCATCCCGACGGGCTTCGCGAGTTGCTGATCCCCCAGGCATAACCGCTTTTTCAAAACAAGAACGTTTGTTGCGCCGCACTTTATCTCTGCCATAAAACCTATAAATCCGGAGTGGTCGCTCATGGCTCGTTTGCAACGTACCCTTTCACTGGGGTCGGTGGTGCTGTTCGGCATCGCTTACATGACCCCTATCATTGTGCTCGGCACCTTTGGCATTCTCGCCCAGGCCACAGACGGCCAGGTGCCTGCAGCCTACCTGGCTGCGCTGATCGCCATGTTCTTTACTGCGATGAGCTATGGCCGTATGGCCGCGGCTTTTCCCGTGGCCGGCTCGGCGTACAGTTATGTGCGCAAGGCTATCAGCCCCCGGCTGGGCTTTATCGCCGGCTGGGCTGTGCTGCTCGACTACCTGTTCCTGCCCATGGCGATCTGGCTGATTGGCGCGGCCTACCTGGGCTCGGCCTTCCCGTCGGTGCCGCAACCGGTGTGGGTGCTGGCGTTCATCGTGGTCACCAGCGCAATCAATATCGTTGGCTTGAAGCTGGCCAATACCGTCAATGCCTTGCTCATGCTGGTGCAGTTCCTGGTGCTGGCAGCCTTCGTGGCCTTGTGTATCCACTATATAGGCGGTGATGGGCATACGCCGCTGTGGTCCTTGGCACCTTTCACCAGCGGCAATCTGCAAATGCCGCTCATCATGAGCGGCGCGGCCATTGCCTGTTACTCCTTCCTGGGGTTCGACGCGGTCAGCACCCTGACCGAAGAAACGCGCGACCCGCGCCGCACCATCCCCAGGGCCATCATGCTGATCACGCTGGCGGGCGGGCTGATATTTGTGGGGGTGTCGTACTTTGTGCAACTGGCCCACCCGGGCGCACAGTTCGAGAACATCGACGCCGCGGCTTACGAGATCGCTCGGAACATCGGAGGCGACGTGTTCGTTTCGGTCTTCCTGATCGGCCTGGTGGTAGGGCAGTTCGCTTCGGGCTTATCGGCGCAGGCCAGCGGCTCCCGGCTTCTGTATGCCATGGGCCGCGATGGTGTGCTGCCAGCATCGGTGTTCGGCCGGCTGAGCGAGCGCTTCGGTACGCCGGTCAGCAGCATTGTGCTGTGTGCGGTGGTGGCGTTGCTGGCGCTTAAGCTGGACGTCACCACTTCCACGTCGTTCATCAACTTCGGGGCGTTCCTGGCGTTCAGCCTGGTGAACCTGTCGGTGATCTTCCATTACTGGATCGGAGGCGCCCGCCGCGGGGTACGAGAAGCGCTGCTGTTCCTGCTGTGCCCATCGATCGGCCTGATAGCGGACCTGTGGCTGATGGTCAGCCTTGACCGCGCCGCGGTGATACTGGGCATAAGCTGGCTGGTACTTGGCTGTGGCTGGTTGGCCTGGCTCACGGGCGGGTTCCGCCGGCAGCCGCCAGAGATGGACTTCCAGGAAGCAACCTGACCCCCGGGCACCTGGTTTTGAAGCACATCGGCGCCTATCAGCTACCGTAAACCCACGCGCACCGTTCGACTCGTAACCCATCCTTCATCACGAACGCCAGGCGCGACGGGAGAAGCACATGGCTACGTTTGACGTGAAAGACTATGGCGCGGTGGGCGATGGCGTAACGGATGACACTGCAGCGATACAGGCAGCCATCGACGCCGCGGGCGTGAACGGGGGAGACGTCTACGTTGGCCCGGGCACCTATGTGGTGTCCCCGGGGGCCAGTGGTCGCTGCCTTGTGCTGGGCGGTAACACTCAGCTGACGGGCGCCGGCATTGGCGCGAGCATCATCGAGCTGGCCGACAATGCAGCCGGGGCCACGGCACTGGTGTTCAACAACGGCGATAATACCGGCGCCAGCGAGCTGACCCTTGATGGCAACCGGGAAAACAATACGGGCACGGTCAATGGCTGGGTGAGCGGCGACCATGACAACGTGACGATCGCTGCCGTGGAAGTGCGTCAGGCCAGCGGTGTGGGCTTCGACCTGCGTACCACGGGCTCGTTTCTGGTCAGCAATGCCGAGGCCCGCCTCAACAGCCAGGACGGCATGCTCGCCGAGGGCCAGGCCGAGGGGGTGATCCAGGATTCACTGGCCTTTGGCAACGGTGCGGCGGGTTTCCATCTGGCCGGCGACCTCAAGCTGCTGGACAGCGACGCCGTGGGTAACGGCCAGGACGGCGTTCTGCTGTATGACACCGACGGCGCCACCAACGCCCTGCTGGTCGACGGTGGCAATGTGCAGGGCAACGGTGGCGAAGGCATACATACGCTGCAAGTGGACGGCTACACCGTGCGGGGCGTTGAAGTGTTCGAAAACACCAATTACGGCATCGAAAGCGATGGCTCGCGCAACGGTGTGATCGACCTGAACATCGTTCACAACAATGCTCAGGATGAATTTTCCGGGGTCGAAATCAACATCGATGGCTGGAACGGCAACGAAACGATCACGGCGATCAATATTGCAGCGACGCACAACCTGGTCTACGGCGGCCGCTACGCCTATTACGGCATCGCCGAAGGCTACCAGGTGGGCCACGACAACTTGATTGCCGACAATATCGTGACCCATTCGGTGGCCCCCATCGTGGCGGCCGGGGAAGACAGCATAGCCCGGGGCAATGCGCCCTGGATCATCCGTTACGGTACCGACAGTGCGGACCGCCTTGGCGCGACCATCGTACGGGACCAATTGCACGGTGGCCTGGGCAATGATCGCCTCGAGGGCGGCCAGGGTGAAGATGTGCTGGAGGGTGGCCAGGGCGCGGATGTACTGACCGGAGGGGCGGACGCCGACGTATTCCGCTTCACCCTGGCAAGCGACAGCTACCGGGACGGGACCAAAAGCCATGCCGACCGGATCACGGATTTCAACCTGAGCGAGGACCGGCTCGATCTCACCGCGTTGGGCTTCAGCGCCCTGGGTAATGGTCACGGCGATACGCTGCGGCTGGTGTATGACCTCACCCGGGACGTGACGTACCTGAAAAACCTCGAAGCAGACACCGACGGCAATCGGTTCGAGCTGGTATTGCAGGGTGACTTGTCTGGCCTTACCGCGGCCAACCTGCAGGGCGAGCAGAGCGGAACAGGAGCCGCAGATACCCTCAATGGCGCCAACACGGCGGAAACCTTCCATGGCGACACAGGCCGCGATCGCATCCTCGCCCAAGGCGGAGACGACTTGCTGTACGGCGACGCCGGCGGTGACACGCTGACTGGCGGCGCTGGTGCCGATACCTTCGTGTACAACCAGTTGAGCGACAGCCTGCGGTCAAACGTGGCCAATGGCACTCAGGGGCGGGATACTTTGGTGGATTTCAGCGCTTTGGCAGGTGACCAGATCGACGTCTCCGCGCTTGGGTTCACTGGGCTGGGAGATGGCCACGGCACTACCCTCAAATTGGTTGCCAGCGCGGACGGCACGAAGACCGTGCTCAAATCCCTGGACAGCGATACCAGCGGCTTCCACTTCGAGGTGCTGCTGCAAGGCGTGGAAAAGGCCTCACTGGCAGACACCAGCATCGTATTCGCCCACGACTATGGCACCCGGCCCAGCACCGTTCCTGACTGGTTGGACAATAACGTGTTCGGCACATCGGGGGCCGATACCCTCACCGGCAATTCGGCCGATAACGTATTGCGTGGCGGGGAGGGCAAGGATCGCCTGTTCGGCGGCGTAGGCAACGACACGCTGGTAGGCGGTGGAGGCTCGGACGCATTGGACGGCGGCACCGGTGACGACACCTTTGTGTACACCCAGGTCAGTGACAGCTACCGGCTGGGGCAGGTGTTTACCGACACCCTGAACCATTTCTCCGCTCACGATGACCGTGTGGATGTCTCCGCGCTCGGCTATACAGGGCTGGGTGATGGCCATGACGGCACGCTCACGTTGGTCGAAGACTCCGGGCGTACCTTTTTGCGCAGCCTGGACGCCGATGCTCAGGGACGCTTGTTTGAAATCCGCTGGGCTGGAGAGATTGCCAACTCGTTGAGCGCCGACAACTTCGTGTTCGCGCAGCCAGAGCCCACCGCAGACCTCCATTTGCTTGGCGCTGCGACGCAACCTGCGTAGGAGGTCCGTCTTGCAGGCTGCCATGTATTGTGCCGTTGCGCGCAACCCCTCAAACTGCGCCTGTCCAGATGGAGTGCAGTGATGGATCTCGAACGTCGCAACAACGTACAGGTAAGCGGCGATGGGCCGGTAACGCTTGTGTTCTCGCACGGGTTCGGCTGCGATCAGAGCATGTGGCGGCAACTGGCGCCCGGGTTCAGCGAGCAGTTCCGGGTAATTACCTATGACCTGGTGGGCGCGGGTGGGTCGGACCTTTCGGCCTACGACCGCCTCAAGTATGGGCACTTGCAAGGCTATGCCCAGGACCTGAACGAGCTCATCGCACGGTTCACCGAGGGGCCTGTCGTCGTGGTGGGCCATTCGGTCAGTGCGATGATCGGGGTGCTGGCCGATCGCGCCAACCCAGGCGGAATCGCGGCCCATGTGATGGTCGGGCCTTCTCCGTGCTATATGAACAAGCCCGGGTACTTCGGCGGGTTCGAGCCTGCCGACATCGAGGAACTCCTGGAAACCCTCGAGAGCAACTACCTGGGCTGGTCCAGCAACATGGCGCCAGTGATCATGGGCGCCCCCGGGCAGCCGGCCTTGAGCGAAGAACTGACCAACGCGTTCTGCCGTACCGACCCCGAGATCGCCAAGCATTTCGCCAGGGTGACGTTCCTTTCGGACAACCGCGCCGACGTCGAGGGCCTGGAAACACCCGCACTGATCCTGCAGTCGACCGAGGACATCATTGCGCCCCCCGCTGTTGGGGAGTACCTGCACCGGGCAATGCCCAACAGCACCTTGTGCGTGCTCGACAATGTGGGGCATTGCCCCCACATGAGCGCTGCGGATGAGTGTGGCGCGGCCATGCGGCAATTCCTCTCGGCCTTGGCGTTGCGCTGAATGCAGCCAAGTGACCACCTGCTGGGCGCCGATAGCCTGTTCGACCAAGCGGCCTGCGGGTTGCTGGTCACCCGCGAGAATGGCGAGATCCTGCGCGCCAACGGTACCTTTCTCAATGGGTTGGGCTACGAAGCGTCGCAGCTTGTGGGGCGGCGCTTCCAGGACCTATTGACTATCGGCGGAAAGATCTTTCACCAGACGCACTGGTTGCCGCTGATGCGAATCCAGGGCTCGGTGCGCGAGGTGAAGCTCGAAGTACTTAACGGGCAGAGGCAGCGGGTGGTGATGATGATCAACGGAGTGCGGAGCGAGCGTGACGGGGCGTCCTATCATCACCTGGCGTTTTTCGAGATGGCCGACCGCGACAGCTACGAGCGGGAAATTCTTGCCGCACGCAAGGCGGCCGAACAGGCGTTGCAGGCCAAGACCGACGTTGAAGCCGCGCTGCGCCAGGCTCGGGATGAGCTGCAGGAAACCTATGAATTGGCTCGGGACCGGGCACTGGCAGCAGAACAAATGGTTGCCATCGCCAGCCACGACCTGAAAACGCCGCTGGCAGCCATCCTGATGGCGGGCGGTTTGTTAAAGCGTTCCCCAAGCCTTGAGCGGCAGCACGCCTTGGCCAACCTCATCACCCAGTCGGCAGAACGCGCCGACCGGCTGATCCGGGACTTTCTGGACTTCACACTGGTGCGCGTGGGGCAGGGTATCCGTATCCGCGCTACGCACGCGGATATCCATCAGGTGGTGGCCAGCGCACTGAGCGAGCTGCGGATCGCCTTTGCGCAAGCGGTCATCGAGCATCGGCAAAGCGGCGAGGGCATGGCACCGTTCGACGGTGACCGGATCCGCCAGCTGGTGGCCAACCTGGTTGCCAACAGCGTGGCATACGGTGACCTCGATCACCCCGTACGGGTGACCACTGAAGTCACCGCGCAACAGCTACGGGTGTCCGTACACAACGCGGGGCCAGCCATTCCAGCCGAAGCCAGGGCCACGCTGTTTGACGCCCTGAGCCGAGGATCGGACCGTGGCGACGCGCGCAGTGTTGGCCTGGGGCTGTTCATCGTGAGGGAGATTGCACGCGCCCATGGCGGCGAAGTAGAGGTAGCGTCTGAAGAGGGCAGCGGCACGTTGTTTATCGCTACCCTGCCGGTGAGGCGGGATTAACCTGGCTGTTCCCGCAACCCTTACACCCCATGCGTCCGGTCATACCCATTGACCGCCGGCGGTACCCAGCCTTCCGGTAGCGAGGCGGCGGCATACACTTCGACCTTCATCGGGTAGCACGCCACGCTATCGGAGGAGTGTTCGGAGGAGCAGTCCCCTCCGGGGCACGCCGACATGCAGGCCAACAAGTCGATCTCGGCGAAGAACTCAAGGTAGTCACCCGGGCGTACCGGGCTGGCTTTCATGAAGTACTGCCCGGTATCCCGCGTGAAGCCAGTACACATGAACACATTCAGCACATCGTGCACATGAGCTTCGGCCTCCCGCAGGGGCAGGCCCGTGGTATCCGCCAGCGCGCGAGTGAGGTTGGAGTGGCAGCAGTAATGATACTGGCCACCATGGCTGAGCAGGTTATGGGTGTAGGGGTCGCAGCGGGTGCCGATCACATCATGGACTGCACCGCCGTATTCATCGAAACCATACCAGTCCAGGCTGTCGTGGGTGAGGGTGGCCATGGGTCGCAGGTAAGGGAAACTGGAAAACAGCTGGTCGCCGACGCCCACGTGGGTCCCATTGAGCGCACGGGTTTTACCGGTATACAGCCGCTCGCTGAGGTCATGGGCGTTGAACAGGTTGAGGTCGCCCACCTGCGGGCCCTCTGTGCAAACAATGCGGCAGAAATGCCCGGCGGGCACCGACCAGGTAGCGGCGCTGCGTGGTGGCACGGTGACTGTTTCGACCAACCTGAGAGTGTTCCTCAGCGCCTGGTAGCTGGGCAAGTGGGGCCGGGGCAGGCTCTCGACCGGGTAGCAGATCACCGGCTTGATCGCCCGGCGCGCCGCTGCGTCCAGGGGCACGACGGTAGTGGAATGTCCTTTCATGGCAAGGTCTCGCGTGATCAGGCGAAGGGCAGGGCGTTCGGCTTACTGTACCGGGCCCTGCGGGCGCTTGCGAGCGCTTGATGTGCGGGCTGGCAAACAGGCACGTATTGACAATTGGTGGTTATAACATAACATTCCGGTGCCACTTCACTGGAGCTGTTCATGCGCCCGATTGCCTCTGCTTTAACCGCCGCTGACGCCCGCCTGCCCGTAACGGTGCTGTCGGGCTTTCTCGGGGCAGGTAAAACCACGTTGCTCAATCATATCCTTGCTAACCGCGACGGGCGGCGGGTGGCGGTGATCGTCAATGACATGTCTGAAGTCAATATTGATGCCGCTTTGCTGCGAGGCGGCGCGGCGGCGCTTTCTCGAACCGAGGAAAGCCTGGTGGAGCTGAGCAACGGCTGTATCTGCTGCACCTTGCGCGAAGACTTGCTGATAGAGGTCGCCAGGCTCGCGGGGCAGGGCCGCTTCGATCATCTGGTGATCGAATCCACAGGTGTTTCGGAACCTCTGCCCGTCGCGGAAACCTTCACTTTCGCTGGCGAAGACGGCCGTTCCCTCTCCGATGTCGCTCGCCTGGACACGCTGGTGACGGTGGTGGACGCGTTCAACTTCCTGCATGACTACGGCTCGGAAGACGACCTGGCGGCGCGGGGCCAGGCCCTGGGTGAAGAGGACACGCGTGCGGTGGTCGATCTGCTGATTGAGCAGGTGGAATTCTGCGATGTGATCGTGGTGAACAGGCTCGACCTGGTCACCGACCTCGAGCGCGAGCATCTGGAGGCGATCCTGCAACGGCTGAACCCCCGGGCGCGTATCGAAACCGCGCGGTTCGGCAAGGTTGCATTGAACCGCGTACTCGGCACGGGCCTGTTTGATTTCGAACAGGCGGCCCAGGCGCCAGGTTGGCTCAAGACATTGCGCGGCGAGCACCTGCCGGAAACCGACACCTATGGTGTAGGCAGCTTCGTTTACCGTGCACGGCGTCCGTTTCATCCTGTGCGGCTGCATGCTGCAATCAACCAGGAGTGGCCCGGCGTGGTGCGCTCAAAGGGGTTTTTCTGGTTGGCCAGCCGACCGCAACACGCCTTCGAATGGTCGCAGGCCGGTGCCATCTGCCGGCATGGGCCCGCCGGGCTGTGGTGGGCCGCCGTGCCCAGAGAGCAGTGGCCCACGGCAGCCGTAGACCGTGCGGCCATCGAAGCGCTATGGGACAGCGCGGTGGGTGATGCCCGGCAGGAATTGGTGCTGATCGGGATAGGCATGGACGGGCGTGCGCTTACCCAGCTACTGGACAGCTGCCTGCTGACCGACGCTGAAATGGCAGACGGCCCCGAAGGTTGGCTCGGGTTGGAAGACCCATTCGAGTAAGCCAGGCGTGTTCAAAACCGCGCCAACCGATAGGGCGTTGGGTCCGGCAGCGCATGAGGGGCTTCGCCGGGGCCAGCCAGCGCTCCGATCATTTCTGCAGTGATAGCCGCTTGCGTCAGGCCCAGGTGTTGGTGACCGAACGCCAGCAACACCTTCCCACTGGCTACCCGGTCGATTACCGGGAGTGAGTCGGGAAGGGAAGGGCGAAAGCCCATCCAGGGCGTGGCGCCTTCGGTATTCAGGCTTTCGCGGAACAGGCCCTGGCTCAACCGTTGCAGTTGCCAGGCGCGGCCCATGTTGGGTGGGCGATGCAGCCCGGCGAATTCCACCGTGCCCGCCAGGCGCAAGCCCTCGGCCATGGGCGTCATGATGAACTTGCGCTCCAGCGAGGTGACGGCGAACGGCAACCGATCCCGCTCGGCTGGCAGCATCAAGTGATAGCCACGCTCCGTATCCAGCGGTACTCGCTTGCCCGTCAACGCTTGAGTGAGCGCGGCCGAGTGAGCACCACACGCAATCAGCACGCGCCGCGCGGACAACGCGCCTTCGCCGGTGTGCAGCACTACACCGTGACCGCTGACGATGCCGCCCGTGACCTGTTGCTGACGGAAGCGCACCCCTGCGGCCTGAGCGGCGCGGACCATCGCTTGCACCACGGCGAAAGGGTCAACCACATGTGCGGTTGCCGGGAAGAACAGCCCACCCGCGATACGCTCACTCAATTGCGGCGCAGCGGCCTGTACGGCCTTGGCGCTCCACTCGTCCACGGGTACGTTCTGTGCGTGCATGCGCGCTGACAGGCTATCCATACCGGCGCGGGCTTGCGGCTGTTCATACACCAGCAGCGACCCCTCGTGCCGAAGCAATGCCGGTTGGTCGATACTCCCCAGCAGGCGCTTCCATGCGGCCAGGCTGCTTTCATTCAGTGCGCGTAACCCGGCGACCGTGCGGTTGAACGGCCCCGGGCGCAGGTTGAGCAACAGCCGCACCAGCCAAGGTGTAGCCTGCGGCAGGTAGCGCCAATCCAACCGCAGGGGGCCCATCGGGTCCAGCAACATCCCGGGCAGGCGCTTGAGGATCGAGGCGTCGGCAATGGGGAACACCTGCTCGGTTGCCAGGTGCCCCGCATTGCCATAGGAGGCGCCGCGGCCTGGCGCCTGCATGTCCACTACTTCTACCTTCAGCCCTTGGCGGGCGAGTTTCAGGGCACACGCAACACCGACCACCCCGGCCCCTACAACAATGATGTCCACCTGGTTTGGCACAGGCACGGTATTGGCTAATCCCATGGGCACGGTACCGGTCACGCAAGGTTGTGCTGGGCTGTCCAGCTGGCGTACCAGCGGGCGAACAGGCGGTACTGGCTCTCGGCATAGTGGCGCTGGGCGTCACTCAAAGCATCGGTTTCGTTGAAGTGCAGGCTGTATTCCAGGTCGCCGTTGAGCACCATCAAATGCTTGTAATAGAGCACCAGGTCAGTGCCTTCATCGAAGGAGGACAGCACGGCAAGCGCGGCCTCCAGTTCGGTGGCCAATTGCCGAGCCCTGGCGTCGCCTTCAGCGGCCTGTTTGCTTAGCGAAACCAGCTGCAGCACCTGGCGGGGCAGTGCATTGCCGATCCCCGTAATAGCGCCAGTCGCATTGCAGTTGACGAAACCATGCACCACCTGGGTATCGACGCCCACCATCAGGGTTACGCTTTCATCCCGGGAGGTAATGTGCTCGGCGGCATAGCGCAGGTCTGCCGCGCCGCCGAATTCCTTGAAGCCGATAAGGTTGGGGTGCGCCTGGCGCAGCTCGAAAAAGAGGTCTGCACGAGTGGCGAAGCCGTAATAGGGGCTGTTATAGATCACCGCCGGCAAGTGGGGGGCTGCTTGCAGTACCGCCGCGAAATGGGCCTTCTGGGCAGCGGCGGAAGACCCGCGCGACAATACCCGCGGAATCACCATCAAACCCTGAGCGCCCACTTTCGCCGCATGGGCGGCATGGGAGACCGCTTCGCGGGAGTTCACCGCGCCGGTGCCCACGATGGTCGGCACACCGGCGGCGGTTAGCCGGGCCACACCTTCCTGGCGCTGAGCCTCGGTGAGCAAAGGCCAGTCGCCCATTGAACCGCAGTACACCACCGCGCTCATGCCGATATCGACGAGCTCCCGGCCCTTGGCGACCAGTGCGTCGAAATCCGGTGTGCGTGACGGCGTGCAAGGGGTCATGAGGGCAGGAATGCAGCCACTGAAGGTCGACGTGTTCATGCGGGTTCTCCGGAAGGTGAAGTGGGGTAAAGGGATCAGCCGCTCAGATGCCCCAGGCGAAAGGGTCCTGCTCGTCGATCAATAGCGTGCTGTCGGCAGTAAGGTAGGCTTGGCCGGTAATGAAGGGCCGGATGCGTTCGCCGTCCCATTCGTACCGTGCCTCGAAGCGGCTGCCGGTAATGCTGGCCTGTACCCAGTTTTCCCCGGCAGCCAGCTTTCCGTCCGCCGCCAGGCAGGCCAATTTGGCGCTGGTGCCCGTGCCGCAGGGGGATCGATCGTAGGCCTTGCCGGGGCACATCACGAAGTTGCGGCTATGGGCCTGAGCGTCATCGGCGAACAGCTCCACATGGTCGATAAGGGCACCGCCTTCTCCGTGGATGCCTTGGGCTTCGAGCGCCTGGAGCAGTGCCCAGGTATAAGCCGTGAGTGCTTCGACATTGTTCAGCTCAAGGCGCTGACCATGATCTGCCACCAGGAAGAACCAGTTGCCACCCCAGGCAATATCCCCATAAACCTTGCCGTGCCCGGGGAGCGTCACTGCGATATGCTGCCGATAGCGCCAGGCTGGAACGTTGCGCACCGTAACAGCGCCGCCTTCGTGCAGCGTAGCCTCGACCAGGCCGACTGGCGTGTCGATCCGGTGTACGCCTGGCCCGATTCGGCCAAGGTGATACAACGACGCGACCAGGCCGATGGTGCCGTGACCGCACATGTTCAAATAGCCGGCATTGTTGAAAAAGATAACGCCGCACGTAGCGCCCGGCGTTACCGGCTCGCAATACAGCGCGCCAACCAGTACGTCGTTGCCACGGGGCTCCAACAGGCATGCACGCCGCCAGCGATCATGGTGCTCACGAAGGGCGTCGCGTTTTTCCGCCATACTGCCAGCCGGCAGCTCAGGGAAACCGCTCATCACCAGCCGCGTAGGCTCGCCGCCGGTGTGGGAGTCGATGACATGAAGACGGTGCATGGGCACTCCAGCAGGGTTGGCAGGTGCCTAAGGGTGCGCGTGCTGGCGGGCGGATGGCTTGATGCGTTTGCGCTAATGGAATGACGATTTCAGCACAATTGCACAGGCGCATGCGGCGTGGCCATGGACAATCCGCGTTAAGCGGCCGCAAGCTGTCACTTCGGATACCACCCTAGTCAGGCCGTACATGACCCCCGGTTCGCTCGCCGCGTTGTTTCAACCCGCTACCTCAAAAGGCCCTGATAGCCTGGACGAACTGCTGGAGGCCGTGGCGCCCATGGTGCCTTTACTGGACGTGGTGCCCAATGCTGCCATCTTTCTGAAAGATATCGACGCGCGCTATGTGCTCGCCAACCGCGCTCTGGTGGAACGCTGCGGATACAAACACGCCAGGCAGCTGCTAGGCAAAACCAGTGCCGAAGTATTTCCTGCGCAACTGGGGCCCGGTTATACAGAGCAGGACAGGAAAGTACTGCAGCAAGGGCTGATACTGCAGGACAAGCTGGAGCTGCATTTATATGGTTCGCAGGAACCGGGCTGGTGCCTGACTCATAAATGGCCCTTGTATAATCGCAACGGCGACATCTTTGGCCTGGCTGGTATTTCTCTGGATTTGCAGTCCGCCAGCGAAACCCACCCAGCCTATCAGCGGTTGGCCGCCGTTGAGGCTTATATACGCGAGCACTTCAACCGGCCGGTAACCCTCGCCGCGCTAACCAAAATCGCCGGTATTTCCATCGCCCAATTGGAACGTTACTGTAAGCGCGTGTTCCACCTGACGCCCCGCCAGATGATCCAGAAAGTGCGCCTGGAGCATGCTCACCGCCTGCTAGGCACAGACCTGCCCATCATCGAAGTGGCGTTGCGCTGCGGCTACACCGACCACAGCGCTTTCACGCGGCAATTCAAACTGCTTACTGGTTTCACGCCCCGGCAGTACAGGCAGACGAAAGGTCAGTGAACCTTTGGCAAAGCTCCGTTCGTCCGGTGACTACACCGAAAGCGTACTTAAAAAGTGAATTTCGGCAAAAGCGATCGGGTCAAGAACTATGAATGCTGGACATTTGTAGAGGTTACTACCATGACCATCGAAGCCGATACTCTTGAACAACTCACCCGCACCCTGCAACAACGCGGAATGAAGCTGGTGTCTGATATCCATTTCACCCGGGCACCTTACCGGCATAACCACCGCTGGGTTTGCATCGTCGAATAACGCCATCGCAATAGTTTGCGCAGCGGGTTAAACCTTGACTTTCAAGTCTTTGACCGAGTGTGCACGTTGTTCGTCCAGCGAGTTGTAATAGGTATTCTGGGTAGTGCTGAGGCTGTTGTGACGAAGATCTGCCTGCAGATCTTTCATGTCACGATGCTTGGCGTCAAAGGTTGCCGAAGTATGTCGCAGCCAATGCAACGAAGCCGAGCGCAGTTGATCAATCTCGTCGTCGCTCCAGCCCTCGGCTTTCATACGCAGCAGCGAACGATCGAATACTTGCTGTAACAGCAGCCGAATATGCCGATCTGACAACCCTGCGCGCCCCTTGAGCGTGCTGATCAGCGGCAGCTTTTCGTGAGGTGAGGGCAGGGGAGAAAGCTGTCGGTATTGCCGGTATCGAACCAGATACGTTTGAACATAGTCATCCCGCACGCTGATTTTCGCCGCCTTGTTACCCTTGCCCACCACATGCAGCCACCAGTGCCCGCGGCTGTCCCGCCGAAAGTCTCCCATGGTGGGGGCCCAGTTATCCCGGCCAACAAGGTCCGAGATACGCAAGTACATGGCATAAAGCGTGGCGACAATGAACAAGGTGCGTTCATGGGCAGAATCTTCCTGCGCCATGGTTTCCGCCGTTTCGATAACGAAGTTCCACTGCAGCTGAGTAAGCGAGCGCGATGCGACATCCACGGTATTGCGCTGCTTGTAGACAGACTTCTGTTTCACCGCACGGAACGGATTGACTTCAGTCAGGCCTTCGTCAATCGCATGCTGGAAGAAGCTGCCACAGACCGCGAATACCTGAGCGACCGAGCCCTGGCTCATCTTGTAAACCGCCGGGGGAAGGTCGGCCATGCTTTCCGCTGCGATCTTGCGTTCACGTTTGGCGATGGTCACGCTGAAGGGGCGCCAGGCCGGGTTGGCCGTATAGGTATCGGAAGCGAGCGCCTTGCGGCCACCCTGGCGGATAAATCGGGATTTCACCACCGGGCCGACCCAGGCCGCGGGTGGGTTGAGGCAGAACTCCATGAACGCCTCGGCATCGCGCCGGCGTAGTTCCAGCAGAGGCTTGCCGGCGACGAGGAGGGCCCATAACAGCAAACGTTCCACATGAGTACGATAGGACGTAAACGTTGCTTCGTTGCCAGCGTAGGATTTAAGGAAACCCCGAACCGCCTGATAACTTTCAACAGGGCAAGTTTGCTCATCGCACTGGTTGAGAAACGCAAGTACCGGCGCACGTTCGCCTGTCATGTTCATGAAATGCAAATCGAGAAAGCGATCGTAGGTATCGAACAGGGGTAACGGGCGGGCTGCCATATGGCGATGTCTCAAAGGCGATAAAACGTGGAACAGGGTGCCTTGAAAACGAGAAAATTGCAATATCCGGGTCTGGTAGTTATCGGATATTACATTTGTGGCAGGGCTCTTTCGAGACGCCCTAGTTGGCTTGGAAATCGCTCTTTTGTCAAGAGTAAGCGGCGGCAACTCCTTTAAACGAATTTAACCCTGTTTAGGCGTATTTAGTGGAGCGGTATGGCCGGCCTGTACTTCAAAAGCGCAGCCTGGCGATTGCAGTTGGATTTGTATGCCTTCGAACCAGCCTTAAGGTAGCTGTGCCTTGTGGATGCTTGAATAAGCTTTTCGGGATCACGCGGCTTGGTAGGTATCTAAACGTGTGAGACGCAGCGCGCTGTACATGTGGCCATAGCTGCAGCTGCGTTGTAAGGTGCAGTGCCCGATATACAACGTTCGGCACATTCGACGCCTGCCGCGGATTGGACAGCTTGGCGAAGCTGGCACGTTGCGTGGAGTTGTCGTGCTGCAGCGATGAACGTTGTGGCGATCATTCCATGGCAAGTGAGCAGCGACAGCAGCTGGGAGCATGACATGCCGTAGCCAGAGGGGCTCGGTACAGGCCGCCATGTAGCGAGCGGTTGACACAGTGCCGGGCTGTTTCAGCGAGGGGGTCGGCCGGCAGGTCACTGAGATGTGGCTGGCCTCGTTTCCAGCGCCTTACCGAGGGTGCGATATTGTAATATCATGTTACCGATAATGCACATTATGTTAAATCATATGTCAGAGCGGCTTCCTCTCTTTGTCAGCGTTTCGAATAAATGGTTTTGCCTACTAATAGCCTCCAGGTACGCCAGCGGCTGTCGACTGGACTATCAACGCCACTGGCGAGCGGACTACCGATGCCTGAAAGCCCGCGACCTTCGCGAATCTCTATGAAGCGTGGTGCATGCAGCCATAAAGCACTCCCCAGCAGACCTTACCCTCATCTCAGCTTACTGTGGCCTGTGGCTAACGCCGTGGTGCATCTGGTCACGAGTAATAAGTTTGAATTCGTACGCCAGTGCGAGGCACACGATTGCTTTCTGCTGTTCCATGACCTGAGCAAGTCCCATCGGCGACGCTGCTGCGATATGGTCACCTGCGGGAACCGTATGAAGGTGGCAGCGTTTCGATCCAGGAAAAATCCCCGATAAAGCGGATTGCAATAGCTGAGAGAGCCGCCAGAGCGCCCTCCTCCTATAAGTGGAGCATTTCAACCGAGTTGCTATACCCTGAGGTTTTCGGGTCGACAAACCACTGGGAATGTTGCACCGTTTTATTCGCAGAGGGATTACCAGATGCTACTGCCAGATTTCGAAAAGCTTTTTCACGCTGCGATCCGGATTACCAGCGTCCCGGAGGTCATGGCCGCGCTGGCGTCGGTCACTGCGGGCACGTCAGGCGACTACGACGGTGTACCCCAGGTTGTCGTCAAACAAGACAATATCTCCATCCGCGCTGGGGGCGGCGTGTATGCAATATCTGGTGAACGCAAGGCCATTGAGCTGCTTATCAAAACCATGGTTGCCCTTGATACCAGTGGAAAGGACGAGAGATTCCAGGCCTTTCGTGAGGCTGCTACACAGCTGGGGCATGCAAAACGATACCTGCTGACATACGAGTACCAGAAGGCCAACCTGGCCAAGCTCGCCGAGAATCCGGAACTGCGACAACGCGCTGTAGCCAACCTGGACAGAATCGCGATAGTGAACGGTGAATCGCCCCAGAGCGAAGAGTGGCGTGCGCTGCTTCGAGGCGATTTCCAGGAGATGTTCGACCTCGTGATGAGCCATGGCGAACACGGTAGCGACCTTCGTCGCTATTCGCCGGTTACGGGATTTATCACGGAGGAAGAACGCGGTGAGATTCATGCCAGGATCATGGGACGGGCACTGCCGCCATCAACTGGTTGAGCCATGTTGCGGCCCACACGACATTTTCATCCCGGCCTCGGCGCTCACATCCCAGATTATTGTTGGAACCATGGCCGTCGGCATCGGCTCCATCGTTATGGATGTGTAGCGCATGGCAAGCCTACCGGTCGATGTTTTGCGCCACCACTCATGAACCCTATCAAACCTGGTTATCCAAACCACGGCCAATGACTGACGGTGAGGTAAACATGACTGAGCGCTTTCAAATGAACGTAGCCGGCGAAAACGATTTGCCACCTGTTACACCCCCGCCGCTCAGCCCAGGGCGCACGAACCTGAACCCGAGCGACGAGCCGGGTATCGACGAGCTTCCGGACAACGAGGGAGAGGCGCCGGCTGACGTATCGCCTACGCCTTATGAAGAGGGGGTACCCGATATGGACCCGGACAATGCCGAACTGGATGACCAACCGAATCCGCGCTGACCAAAAGCATACGTAGCCGCAGGGCTTGGCGCGACTCGGCGTTGGCCGTCAACCGGTCGCAGCCAAGGCTTGCTGCTACAGGCTGCTTCAAATCGGTAGCCGCAGGGCTTGCCGCGACTTGGCGTTGGCCGTCAACCGGTCGCAGCCAAGGCTTGCTGCTACAGGCTGCTTCAAACTGTGTAGCAGCAGGGCTTGCCCGCGATCTGGTGTTGGCCGGCAAACCGGATGAAGGGCTCAAGCAGGCAGT
>NZ_JAAMQU010000040.1 GCF_013522925.1 Pseudomonas japonica
GGTCACGCCCTTGGCCAGGTGCTGGTACGCAGCATTGCTGGCGTCCAGGGTCCAGGTGCCGTCGGCGTTCAGGGTGAAGCCGGCCACGCTCGGCTGGCTGCTGGTGGTGCTGAAGGTCAGCAGGCGATCGTCGTCAACATCGGTGGCAGTCAGGGTGCCACGGGCAACCGCGTCTTCGTTCACCGCAACGTTGCCGGCGGCGGTTGTAGTGGTGATCACCGGAGCATCGTTGGTGCCGGTCACCTTGATGACCAGGGTTTCAGAGTCGGCCGCACCATATTGGTCGACCACTTTGTAACCGATGTAAAGAGTCTCGGTAGCCCCCTTGGCCAGATTCTGGTAGGCCGCGTTGCTGGCGTCGAGCGTCCAGGTGCCGTCCTTGTTCAGGGTGAAGCCAGGGATACTAGTCTTGGCTGTCTGGCTGAAGGTCAGCTGGCTCCCGTCATCAACATCCATGGCAGTGAGCTTGCCAGATACCTGGAAGTCTTCATTCACCTTGGCCATGTTGCCAGCCGCAGTGGTGGTAATGACTGGCGCGTCATTAGCACCGGTGACAGTAATGGTCAGCGTCTGCGGCGTGCTGACGGCACTGTGTTCGTCAGTGACCACGTACTTGATTGCGATGGTTTCGGTAGCACCCTTGGCCAAGTGCTGATAAGCCGCGTTGCTGCCGTCCAGGGTCCAGGTGCCATCAGCCTTTAGGGTAAAGCCGGGCACGCTCGGCTGGCCGCTGGCGGTGCTGAAGGACAAGCTGGAATTATCGTCGGCATCCGTAGCGGTCAGCTTGCCAGATACTCGCGAGTCTTCATTAACCCGGGTAACGCTAGCCGCAGAAGAAGTGGTGATCACCGGGGTGTCGTTGGTGCCGGTCACGGTGACGGTCAGGGCCTGGGGAGCGCTGGCCACACCCTGGGCGTCGGTGGCGACGTACTGGATGTTGTAGCTCGTGCTCTGACCGACAGCTAGGTGCTGGTAGGCCGCATTGCTCGGGTCGAGCGTCCAGCTGCCGTCGGTGTTCAGGGTGA
>NZ_JAAMQU010000041.1 GCF_013522925.1 Pseudomonas japonica
GTCATAAGCCATTTCACAAGGCTCCATCTGTGCGGCGGAGGTACAACGAACGCGTACCTTGCAGACGATCAAACTTAAGGGAGAAATAGGCCTCGTTTTTGGCCACATGTTTTCCAAAAAGCTTCCCAAGATCTCCGATGGCCAACCAGATTTCTTCACCCACCAAGGTACGGACGTCAGCGCTCTTTCCTTGAGGAAGTCGACGAGCATTCATGCGTAATGCCGCTTCAGCCTGGAACCATGCTTCATACTGAGCGCTGTCGCATTGAGGTACGTGGCGATTGTCCATGTTCATTTCCTTGATGTGTGGAGTTCGTGGTGCTGGCGGCAATATTCCACAGAGAGTCATGCCTGTCAATCATGCAGACATCTTAGATGAATCACTGATGTTCTATCGCTCACGGAGCCCCACGCCAAGCGTCGAGAGCGTCGACAACATGCAGACGCCCTACCGTACGAAGACGGTAGGGCTTCGCTGCCGGTAGGAGGTGTCGGGCATGGGGATACGTTAAAGCTCTGCTGATTCAGGTTGGCAGTGAATGCCATCCTGCCTTGCGCTCACCCTAGCGGAACGCGATACCTCTCCGAACTATCTGGGCAATCCGGGAAGGATCACCCGGCAGTAGCTTGAGCTTTCATGTGCAAGGGTATATCTAGGGCTGCGACTTTGCCCTGTAAGTAAGCGCGTAGGCCACGGGGCTGAACGCGTAAGAACGAAAGCTCGAAGGGTCAGGACGCTGCGGCTTGGTTCACGACAGCCGTTCCAAACGGTTACGGCCCCCGGTTGAAATCAATAGCGCCTCGACATCTTCCACTGGTCTGACGCTCAATCTGGAGCAGCAACGAGGTCTCGTCTGCGAGCGATCAATTCCTCAACGGCCAAGGCGCTCGGATCGCCATCCACTTGGCGTTGACGCAGAAATTCGAAATCGATCCCTGCT
>NZ_JAAMQU010000042.1 GCF_013522925.1 Pseudomonas japonica
GCCTGTTGCAGGGTTTGTTGCTTGGTCAGCTCAGCGGTTTCAGCGGCGAAGTCTACGTCCTGAATGGTCGAACGAGAGGCGGTAGCGTTCTCGATGATGTTGCTGATGTTGCTGATGGTGCTTTCCAGACGGTTCTGCTTGGCACCCAGGTCGGCACGGGTGGTGTTCACGGTGTTCAACGCGGCGTCGATGGCGCTGATGGCCGAGTCGATCGCGGTGTGCGCGGCGCTCGGGTCGGCACCGGTGATTGCAACGCTGGCAACACCCAGGCCGGAGGCCGAAGCGTTCAGGCTGATGCCCAGGTCGATGTGCTGGTCGGAACCGGTCATGGCGCCTACCTGGAACTGCAGGCCCGAAGCCGAACCGTCGAGCAGCTTCATGCCGGTACCGAAGGTAGTCGACGTGGAGATACGGGTCAGTTCGTCGCTCATCTGGCTGAATTCAGATTGCAGAGCGGTACGGTCCGAAGTGCTGTTGGAGTCGTTACGCGACTGAACAGCCAGTTCACGCATACGCTGCAGGATGCTGGTGGTTTCTTGCAGTGCGCCTTCAGCGGTCTGGGCGATCGAGGTAGCGTCGTTGGCGTTTTTGGTCGCAACGGTCAGGCCTTTGATCTGGGTGGTCAGACGGGTAGCGATCTGCAGGCCGGCGGCGTCGTCTTTGGCGCTGTTGATTTTCAGGCCCGAGGACAAGCGAGTCATCGAGGTAGCGGTGGCGGACGAAGCCTTGTTCAGGTTGTTCTGAACGGTCAGGGAAGCAATGTT
>NZ_JAAMQU010000043.1 GCF_013522925.1 Pseudomonas japonica
CATCCACCGTATGCGCTTATTCACTTGACCATATAACCCCAAGCAATCTCGGGATCGTACGGTGGTGAAGACAACATTCGCCGAAAATTCGCGATTCAACTCACAAATTTTACCTTAGCCTGAACACACACCAGTGAAAGTGCTGTCCAGTCTATCTTTCTATCACATACCCAAATTTTTAAAGAACGATCTGGCGTAAAAACCAGAAATCAATATTCGCGTTCGCAAATATTCATTTCTGCTTTCTCGACTGCAAGCAACAAGCTTTAAGTGGTGGAGCCAAGCGGGATCGAACCGCTGACCTCCTGCGTGCAAGGCAGGCGCTCTCCCAGCTGAGCTATGGCCCCGTATATCTACAGGGTGACCACACGAGAATTGGTGGGTCTGGGCAGATTCGAACTGCCGACCTCACCCTTATCAGGGGTGCGCTCTAACCAACTGAGCTACAGACCCAATTTCGAGCTTGTAGCTTCGAGCTTGCGGCTTAAAGCTGCTTCTATCGTCTTTGACAAGGAATCAAGCAATTCGTGTGGGTGCTTATGGGCGGCTGTGTCGTCGATTAAGGAGGTGATCCAGCCGCAGGTTCCCCTACGGCTACCTTGTTACGACTTCACCCCAGTCATGAATCACACCGT
>NZ_JAAMQU010000044.1 GCF_013522925.1 Pseudomonas japonica
GGTGAAGACAACATTCGCCGAAAATTCGCGATTCAACTCACAAATTTTACCTTAGCCTGAACACACACCAGTGAAAGTGCTGTCCAGTCTATCTTTCTATCACATACCCAAATTTTTAAAGAACGATTCTGAAAAAGATCAGAAATCAACATTCAGGCCTCGGACCGAGGGAATGCTCATTTCTAAGCTTTGACCGATGAAGGTGGTGGAGCCAAGCGGGATCGAACCGCTGACCTCCTGCGTGCAAGGCAGGCGCTCTCCCAGCTGAGCTATGGCCCCAAACAACTGGTGGGTCTGGGCAGATTCGAACTGCCGACCTCACCCTTATCAGGGGTGCGCTCTAACCAACTGAGCTACAGACCCAAATTACTGGGTTGCTGCACGCCGACCTCACCCTGCTCTTTATCCAAAAGCATGGGGTGCGCTCTAACCAACTGAGCGACAGACCGGCACGAGGCTTTCACCTAATCGTCTTTTACAAGGAATCAAGCAATTCGTGTGGGTGCTTATGGGCGGCTGTGTCGTCGATTAAGGAGGTGATCCAGCCGCAGGTTCCCCTACGGCTACCTTGTTACGACTTCACCCCAGTCATGAATCACACCGT
>NZ_JAAMQU010000045.1 GCF_013522925.1 Pseudomonas japonica
GGTCTCGGTCACACCCTTGGCCAAGTGCTGGTACGCGGCATTGCTGGCATCCAGGGTCCAGGTGCCGTCGGCGTTCAGGGTGAAGCCGGCCACGCTCGGCTGGCTGCTGGTGGTGCTGAAGGTCAGCTGGCGACCGTCGTCAACATCAGTGGCGGTCAGGGTGCCACGGGCGACCGCGTCTTCATTCACCGCAACGTTGCCGGCGGCAGTCGTGGTGGTGATCACCGGCGTGTCGTTGGTGCCGGTCACCTTGATGACCAGGGTGTCGGTGTCGGTCGCGCCCCACTGATCCTTCACCTGATAGGCGATGGACAGCGTCTCGGTCACGCCCTTGGCCAGGTGCTGGTACGCAGCATTGCTGGCGTCCAGGGTCCAGGTGCCGTCGGCGTTCAGGGTGAAGCCGGCCACGCTCGGCTGGCTGCTGGTGGTGCTGAAGGTCAGCAGGCGACCGTCGTCAACATCAGTGGCGGTGAGGGTGCCACGGGCAACCG
>NZ_JAAMQU010000046.1 GCF_013522925.1 Pseudomonas japonica
ACAGCAAGGCCACCATCGTCGAGGACAGCCCCCTTGCTTCCGGCACGCTGACCGCGACCGACGCCGACAGCGGTGAAACTGCCACGCTGGTGTTCAGCCAGACTTCGGCCGACAAGGTTCCAGGCTTTACCCTGAACACCGACGGCAGCTGGACGCTCGACCCGAGCAATGCGGCCTACCAGCACCTAGCTGTCGGTCAGAGCACGAGCTACAACATCCAGTACGTCGCCACCGACGCCCAGGGTGTGTCCAGTGCTCCCCAGACGCTGACCGTTACCGTGACCGGCACCAACGATGTGCCTGAAATCACCACCAGCGCCGTCGCTGGCAAGGCCACCGTCGTCGAGGACAGCTCCCTTGCTTCCGGCACGCTGACCGCGACCGACGCCGACAGCGGTGAAACTGCCACGCTGGTGTTCAGCCAGACTTCGGCCGACAAGGTTCCAGGCTTCACCC
>NZ_JAAMQU010000047.1 GCF_013522925.1 Pseudomonas japonica
CAGGACATGACCATCACCTCCAGCCGCCTCGCCGCGAATGACGAAGCTTACCTTGTGGCCGGGGGCAAACTGGACCTGCTCGCCGCCCAGGACAGCGACTACTCGCTCTACAGCAAGAAGAAAAAAGGCCACTTCGGCGCGAAGAAAACCAAGCGCGACGAAGTGACCCAAGTCACCAACGTCGGTAGCGAGATCAAGACCGGCGCCGACCTGCTGCTGGTCAGCGGCGGCAACCAGACCTACCAGGCCGCCAAGCTCGACAGCGGCAAGGACCTGACCCTCAACAGTGGCGGCACCATTGCCTTTGAAGGCGTGAAAGACCTGCACCAGGAGAGCCACGAGAAGAGCAACAGCAGCCTGGCCTGGACCAGCGCCAAGGGCAAAGGCAACACCGACGAAACCCTGCGCCAGAGTGAACTGGTGGCCAAAGGGGACGTGGCGATCAATGCGGTGA
>NZ_JAAMQU010000048.1 GCF_013522925.1 Pseudomonas japonica
TGGCGCCGCTGCTGCTCAACGTGGAAGAGCGCCACAGCAACCAGCTGATCGCCGGCCTTGACGGCACCCTGGCCCACGCCTTCACCCCACGCACCGCGCTGAAGCTGAACCTGGGTGTGGGCTACGACCTGATCAACGACGACGGCGCGGTAAAAGCCGCCTTCGCAGGGGCACCGGACCAGACGTTCACCACCCCCGGCGACAAAGCCAGCCCGTGGCTGTGGCGCAGCGGCGCCGGCCTGGCCACCACCTTCAGCAACGGCGCCGAGCTGTCGGTGAACTACGACGCCCAGACCCGCAGCGACTACACCGACCAAACCGCCTCGGTGAAATTCAGGCTGCCGTTCTAGGGCGTAGC
>NZ_JAAMQU010000004.1 GCF_013522925.1 Pseudomonas japonica
GCGCCGGCCTGGCCACCACCTTCAGCAACGGCGCCGAGCTGTCGGTGAACTACGACGCCCAGACCCGCAGCGACTACACCGACCAAACCGCCTCGGTGAAATTCAGGCTGCCGTTCTAGGGCGTAGCCTTGGTCACACCTGTGGGACCCGGCGTAGCCGGGGAATGGACCAAAGCAGGCTCAAAGTCCGGGGGCTCTCGCCCCCTCCTACATTCGCAACCGCCCCTCCACAACAATAGGGTGCACCTTTTATGGACAACCGCAGCCCTCACCTCTCTGGCCTCGGCGGCCACCCTTATCATCGGCTGCAGGCCGCGCTGTTGCTAGCCCTCGCCGGGCCGCTGGGCCTGGCCGAAGCGGCTGACAGCTGTACCACGGCAATCACCACCGTGAGCAGCGCTATCACAGTGGCGTGCAGCTTGAGTCAGGGGCAAAGCCTCACGGTTACCAACAGTGGCGCCATCGAGGTGCCCTCCGGCGCCGCCGTCACCCTTACCGGCTACAACCACACCCTGGCCAACAGCGGTACCCTCAGCGGCGACTACGGTGTGCGCATCACCGCACAAGATACCGCCCTCGACAGTTTCGCGAACACCAGAACCGGCCTTATCAAGGGCGCCGTCGAAGGGGTTTCCATCAGCCACGCGGGCCTGGGCGCCCTTACCAATGCAGGCCAGATCACTGGCAACGTTGCCATGACGCTCTCGGACGTCGGCCTTACCCGTTTTGACAACAGTGGCCGCATCGATGGCAGCGAGGACGGCCTGGTGATCGAGCGCAGCATTATCCGCGAGGATTTCCGTAACAGCGGCGCCATCACCGCCTTCAGCCGCGGCCTTACCCTGACCAACGACACTCTACTCGGCAACTTCGTGAACACAGGCCGCCTCGCCTATACGGCACTTACCGGTACCCACGTGTATGGGCAGTTCATAAACGAAGGTTCGATCGCCTCGGGCTTCACGTCCCTGGGCATCGGTGACAGCACGATCGAAGGCGGTTTGATCAATCGTGGCGTGCTCTACGGAGGCAGCTTCGTCGGCATCAGTAGCAGTGTGCTGGGCAGCCTGGTCAATGAAGGCACGATCACGGCCGGCACCGGCGAATTCGACGTGACCGACACGCTGATCAAGGGCGACCTGATCAACACGGGCGTCATGCGCTCGCTGTATGGAGGGTTACCAGCGCTGCACATGTACGGCGGCGCGATCCTCGGCGACGTGATCAACAGCGGCCGCATCGACGGCGACTACCACGGCACCGGCATCGAGCTGGACCGCGGCGCCAGCGTGTTCGGCGATTTCATCAACACCGGGCTCATCCTCGGTGCCGACGGAGCCATACTGACCCGCGCGCAGCTGGCGGGCGACTTCATCAACCGCGGCACCATTCGCTACAACAGTTATGACGACGGCTACTTGGGCAGCGCGCTGCGCCTTACCGACAGCACTGTGCGTGGCAGCGTGACCAACAATGGTTTGATGAGCGGGCGCGGCGCGGGGATCACGCTGACCAACAGCAGCCTGGGCGGCCTGGTAAACACCGGGACCCTGGCCGGCGGGCAGTACGCGCTTTACGTGGACGGCACGAGCACCCTGCCCACCCTGGCCATCGGCGGCAACGGTACGGCGCGGTTCAAAGGGGCGGTGTACGCGCCCAATACCAAGGCCTACCTCTACAGCAACGCGCGCTACAACCTGGCGCCGGGTGATCGCTGGACCGTCGATAGTTTCACCAACCGTGGGCAGCTGGTGCTCACCGCGCCTGTGGCTGCAGCCAAGCCCGCCCGCTTTACCGGCGACTACATTCAGCGCGACGGCGCGGTACTGCGCACCGAAGTCACCGACGCCACCCATTACGGCCAGTTGGTGGTCAGCGGCACCGCCACCCTGCCCAGCCAGGCGCGCATCGACGTGGACGTGGCCAGCGCCAATCAGCCGTTCACCGTGAGCCGTTTGCAGGATGTGATCAAGGCCGGCACGCTCAAGTCCAACGGCACCTTTGCCGTCACCAGCAACTCGGCGCTGTTCAACTTCGGCGCGGTGAAGGACGCCAACACCGTGGACCTGACCTTGGTCGCCAAAACCTCCAGCGGTGTTGGAGTCGCCGCCAGTGAAGCGGGTTTGACCGGTGCCGGCGGCGCCGCCCGGGTGCTGGACCAGCAACTGGCTTTGGGCAGTGCCAGCGCACTTACCCCCTACTTCGTGAGCGCCACCAGCAACGCCGAGGTCGCCAGCCGCCTGGCGCAAACCCTGCCGCAGACCAACGCCTCCTTGCGTGCCAGCCAGGGCGCGCTGTCGGCCATCGGCCTGGCGGTGCAGGAGCGCATGGGCATCGCCAACGGCCTGCTCTCGGCGGACGGCCTGAACAACGCACCCGGCCTGTGGAGCAAGCCCTTCAGCTACGCCAGCGGGCGCACCGGTGGCAGCAGCGGTTCGGTGATCGGCATGGACACCCGGCTCTCTTCCACTTCCCGCGCCGGCCTGGCCTTTGCCTACGCCAACGCCGAAACCACCAACGTGCAAGGCGCGGCCCAGAGCAGCCAGCTGGATTTGTGGCAGTTCCTCGGCTACCGCAGCTATGCACTGGATCGCACCACCGAGCTGATGCTCTACGCCGGTGCCGGCAACAACAGCGTGCAGGGTGAGCGCACCCTCGCCTTGAGTGGCGTGAGCGGCACGGCCAAGGGCGACTACGACAGCGTGATCGCCACCGTCGGCGCCAGCCTGGGCCGCACCTTGCAGCTGAGCGACACTACCCAACTGCTGCCCGCGCTACGCCTGGACTTCAACCATATCCGCGACGAGGCCTACCGCGAGCATGGGTCCAGCGGCCTGGCGCCGCTGCTGCTCAACGTGGAAGAGCGCCACAGCAACCAGCTGATCGCCGGCCTCGACGGCACCCTGGCCCATGCCTTCACCCCACGCACCGCGCTGAAGCTGAACCTGGGTGTGGGCTACGACCTGATCAACGACGACGGCGCGGTAAAAGCCGCCTTCGCAGGGGCACCGGACCAGACCTTCACCACCCCCGGCGAAAAAGCCAGCCCGTGGCTGTGGCGCAGCGGCGCGGGCCTGGCCACCACCTTCAGCAATGGCGCCGAGCTGTCGGTGAACTACGACGCGCAAACCCGCAGCGACTACACCGACCAAACCGCCTCGGTGAAATTCAGGCTGCCGTTCTGAGGGAGGGGCCCGCCCGCAAAATCCCTTAAACTCCGCTTGAACACCCCAGGCGGAGAACCCGGTGAACATCAGCGATTCGAGTTTCGAAGAACTCCTCAATGCCCTTCACGACGGGGTGTACATCACTGACGGTGAAGGCATCACGCTAAAGGTGAACCGCGCCTATGAACGCCTCACCGGGCTGGATGGCGAAGCGCTGCTGGGCCGGCCGATGCAGGCGCTGGTCAAGGAAGGGGTGATTTCACAGTCCGCTTCGCTGCGGGTGTTGCAGGATGGTCAGCCCGTATCGGTGATGCAGAGCCTCAGCCAAGGCAAGCAACTGCTGGTGAGTGCTACGCCGATCTTCGATGACATGCGGCGCATCCGCTACGTGGTGAGCACGGTGCGGGACATGACCGAGCTGCTGCGCATGAAGCACGAGCGCGACGAACTCGCTCAATTCAAGCAGCTGCGCAACAGCACTGCCCGGCTGCATGCCGGCCAGCGGGATAACCTGCTGCAATCGCCGATGGTGGCCCATCAAGAGGTGTCGGGTCAGGTGTTCGCCCTCGCCCGGCAAGTAGCTGCCAGTTCGGTGAAAGTACTGCTACAAGGCGAAACCGGGGTGGGTAAAACCTTGGTCGCTCAGTTCATTCACAACGCCAGCCCCCGGGCGAAAGAACCCTTCCTGGCGCTCAACTGCGGCGCCCTGCCGGAGAATCTGATCGAGGCAGAGCTGTTCGGCTATGCCCCCGGGGCCTTTACCGGGGCCGGCCCCAAGGGCAAGCGAGGCCTGTTGGAACTGGCCCACCATGGCACCTTGTTCCTTGATGAAATCGGCGACCTGCCGCTGCCGGTGCAGGTAAAGCTGCTCAAGGTCATCGAGGAAAACCGCTTTATCCCGGTGGGCGGGCTGGAGCTCAAGGAGGTGGACGTACGCATCATCAGCGCCACCCATCACGACCTGAAAAGCCAGGTGGCCGCGGGCAAGTTCCGCGCAGACCTTTTCTACCGGCTCAACGTGGTGCCCATCAGCATCCCCGCGCTGCGCGAGCGAAGGGAAGACATCCCTCCATTGCTGGAGTACTACCTGGCTAGCTTCAACGGCCGCTACGAGCGCGAGGTGCAGCTGAGCCTCGAGGCCCTCGACCTACTGTGCGACTACACCTGGCCCGGGAACATTCGCGAGCTGATCAATATCGTGGAGCGGCTGGTAGTGACCAACCACACGGGTACCATAAACGCCCTGGACCTGCCCGAAGAGATTCTCAAGCTGGCACCTTCGCCCGCCGAAAACAGCCGCCTGCCGCTGCGCAAGGTGCTGGAGAACGCCGAACGCGCGGCCATCCGCGCAGCGCTGCAGGCACACAAAACCACCCGCCTTGCCGCCAAGGCGCTAGGGGTAAGCCAGGCCACTGTGGTGCAGAAAATGAAACGCTGGGAACGCTCCGATTAGGATTTCAATCAACGCCGCTGATTTTGATTCGATTGCCAATCGCTGCGGCCCCCTCTGCCGCTCGGCAAAACCCTTCAACCGCTCTAGCCCAAGGCCTGCGCAGGGTTGGCACAGCTTTAGCTACGTCCATCAGGCACGCTCCCCACAACAACGCCTACAGGACGAGCCGATGAGCCTCTCTGCCTTCAAGATCGCCAATACTCTGATTACCGGTGCCGCTGCGCTGGAACAGCTGCCGGCCGAACTCACCCGCCTGAACGTACGCAACCCGTTGATCGTCACCGATGCCATTCTGGTGAGCTCGGGCACCGTGGCGCTGGCCCAGGCGCAACTGGGTGGGCGCGAGCATGGCCTGTTCGATCAGGTCAAGCCCGAACCGGAACTCTCCATCGTCGAGGACTGCACCCGCGCCTACCGCGAGGGGGGCCATGACGCGCTGATCGCCGTGGGCGGTGGCAGTGCCATCGACATCGCCAAGGGCGTTGCCGCCTTTGCTCACCATGACGGCCCCCTGACCGAGCTGTTCGGGGTAAACCTGGTGAAACGCAAGGGCCCGCCCCTGATCGCCATTCCCACCACGGCCGGGACGGGCTCGGAAGTGACCAATGTGGCGATATTCTCGGACAAACAGGCCCAGCTGAAAAAAGGCATCGTCAGCGATTACCTGCTGCCGGACGTGGCCCTGGTAAGCCCGGTCATGACCCTCACCTGCCCCCGCAGCGTGACCGCCGCCAGTGGCGTGGATGCCTTGGTGCATGCGGTGGAATCCTACATATCGGTGAACGCCTCGCCGATTACCGATGCAATTGCCTTGGGTGCGATCAAGCTGATCGCCCGCGCATTGCCCAAGGCCTACGCCAACCCTTCCAACCTCAGCGCCCGCGAGGACATGGCCACCGCTAGCCTGATGGCCGGCATGGCATTCGGCAACGCCGGCGTGGGCGCGGTGCATGCGCTGGCCTACCCGCTGGGCGGGCGCTTCAACATCGCCCACGGCGTGAGCAACGCCCTGTTGCTGCCCTACGTGATGGCCTGGAACAAAATGGCCTGCCTGGAGCGCTTCCGCGACATCGCCGAGGCCATGGGCCTGCGCGTGGCCCACCTGAGTGACCGGGACGCCGCCGACCTGGCCGTGCAGGCCATGAGCGATTTGTGTGCCGCCGTGGACATCCCTACCGGCCTGCGCAGCTTCAACGTGCCGGAAGACGCGATCCCGGCCATGGCCGAGGAAGCCAGCAAGATTGACCGGTTGATGCGCAACAACCCGCGCAAACTTACCGCCAGTGATATCGAGAAAATTTACCGCAGCGCGTATTGATCGCAGCGCCGCAGGCTCTCGCCCGGGTTTACCCGGGCCTCACCCTTATAAAACCAATAATTCAGGTGCCCACCATGTCCGATACACCGCTTGCGGGTCGTGAAAGCCCTTACATCCCCCTGGGACCGTTCAAGGTCCGGTTGCCGTTCCTCCACTACAAGCTCGAGATGCCCGACTACCTGCAGGGCCTGCTGATGTGTGCGGTAGACCTTGCGGCTATCCCGCTGATGACCGAGCTGCTGGGCATGCCATTCGAGGTGGCCCTGGCGGTGGTGATGCTCAATGGTTTGCTGTACCTGACGCATCACCTGCTGGGTGACCCCACCGTGCCAGGCTGGATCACCCCGGCGGTGCCGCTGCTGATGACCTACTGTGCGCAGTTCCCCATGGGCCCGGAACGGGTGCACGCCTTGATTGCCTTCCAGTTGATGCTGGGGGTGTTTTCCATTGCGCTCGGGGCCACTGGCATGGCGCGCAAGGTGGTGGAATACGTGCCGCCGGCAATCAAATCGGGGATTATCGTGGGCGCCGGCCTCAGCGCCGTGATCGCCGTGTTCCAGGTGGGCGGCAAGTTCAACGTGTTGCCCATGACCATCTCGATCGCAGTGGGCATCGCCTTCTATTTGATCTTCTCCACGCACTTTAATGCGCTCAAGCAGCGCAACCGCTTCTGGTGGAACTTCGCCAAGCTCGGCATCCTGCCGATCATCCTGCTGGCGGTGGTGATCGCGCCGTTGTTCGGCGAAGCGCCGTGGCCGACGATCCAGTGGGGCATCAGCCAACCTGACTTCGCCGGCCTGTGGCACGGCTACACGGTGTTCGGCCTGGGCATGCCACTGCTGTCGATGTTCATTTCCGCCGTGCCCACCATGCTGGCGGTGTACATCATCGTGTTCGGCGACGTGCTGAGCGCCAAGGCCTTGCTCGACGAGGCCGAGACAGTGCGCACCGACGAGGCCGTGGACTACAACCCCGACCGCGCGCACCTGATCTTCGGCGCGCGCAACGCCTTCATGAGCATCTTCGGCCCGGACGTGGCCATGTGCGGGCCCAAATGGGCCGCCATGCTGGTGGTGGTGATCGAGCGATTCAAGGGCGGGCCCAAGGCGATGAAATCCATCATCGGCGGCGTTGGGTCTTTCCGCTGGGGCACCAACACGGGCCTGTTGCTATTGCCGGTAGTAACCCTGGTGCAACCCATTCTGGGCGTGGCGCTGTCGCTGACCTTGCTGATCCAGGGCTACGTAAGCGTGCGCCTGGGCATCCTCGAAGCGCGCAGCCAGCGCGACCTGGGAATCGCCGGCGTCATCGGCGCGGTGTTGGCGATCAAGGGTGCCAGCTGGGCCTTCGCCATCGGCGTGGTGCTGTGCTTGCTGATCTACGGCAAGGACTTCTTCAAGGGTGAGGTAGACGGCACTTTCACCAAAGACGTGAAACCTCAGCCCGAGCCCGCCGTACCGATGCCCGCTGCGCCCAGGCACGCCCGCGCCTCCGAGCAGGCATTGGCCGACTGATGCCTGGCAAACCCTTGCCGGCGCAGGTCGGCAAGGGATCGTAACGGCCGCGCTACGCAGTTACCGCCGGTGGGCTATGCTGCTGCGACCACTGACCGGAGCGAGCGCTGTCGTGACCACTACCCCAGCAACCTCTTCTTCACGCGCGGGCGCCGTGCTTTGGCTGACCGGGCTGTCTGGCGCGGGCAAAACCACCCTGGCCGAAGCCGTGGCCGAGCGCCTGGGCGCTGCGGGTTACCCGTGCTATCTGCTCGATGGCGACTGCCTGCGCACCGGCCTGAATGCCGACCTGGGGTTCAGCCCCGAGGACCGCAGCGAAAACGTGCGGCGTACCGCCGAGGTGGCTGCGCTGTTCGCCGATGCCGGCCTGCTGTGCATCGTGTCGCTGATATCCCCTTACCGCGCCGACCGCGAGCGCGCCCGCAACGCCACGCCCCGCTTCCATGAGATCCACGTGGCCGCCGACCTTGCCACCTGCGAACAGCGAGACACCAAAGGCCTCTATCGCCGCGCCCGCACGGGTGAGCTGCCCGCCTTTACGGGCATCAGCGCCCCTTACGAAGCGCCGACATCCCCGGAGCTGCGCCTGGACACACACCGTGAAAGCGCCCAGGCGAGCGTGGAGCGCTTATATCGCTACGTGCTCGAGGCGCTGCCGCTGGGCCGCCCGCAGAGCGCGCCACTGGACATGCGCCACGAGCAGGCGCTGCACCTTTACCGGAACGGGCAGGTGCCTGAGGCCTTGCAGGCCATGGCACGGCTGATCGAAGAAGCCCCCAACGCGCCGCTGCTGCACAGCAACCTGGCCGAAATGCTGCGCCAGCAGGGCCAGCCCCGCCCGGCCGTGGCCCATGGCGAACGCGCGGTAGCCCTGGCGCCCGCGTTGGCCTCGGCGCACAGCAACCTGGGCCTGGCCTGGTTCGACCTCAACGAACTGGACCGCGCCGAGGCCTGTCACCGCACCGCGCTGCAACTGCAGCCGACCATGGTGCCCTCACTGAACAACCTGGCCAGCATCGCCCATGCCCGCGGGCAGCTTGAAGCGGCTATCCATGGCTACCGCCAGGCCCTGCTGTGCCGGCCTGATTACCCTGAAGCGCTGTCCAACCTGGGCACCGTACTGATGGAAGCCGAGCGCCTGGACGAAGCCGTTCAGGCACTGGAACAAGCCACCGAACTGGCGCCTACGTCCGCCGACGCGGTGTGCAACCTTGGCCTGGCACGCCTTCGCCAGGCTCGCCCGGCACAGGCCCGGCCCCTGCTGGAACATGCCCTGCAATTGCGCCCCACGCACATCAAGGCCTGCGCCGGCCTGGCCCGTTGCCTGGCCGAACTTGACCAGCGCGAGCAAGCCTTGCAACTGCTACAAGCCGGGCTGGAGCGTACGCCGGACAGCGCCGAAGCCTGGTGCCAACTGGGCACGCTGGCGGCCGAGGCAGGCGAACCGCAGCGTGCCGAAACCGCGCTACGCCGGGCGCTGGAGTTGCGCCCAGGCTTCCCCGAAGCCTTGGTGGGGCTGGCCAGCCTGGCGCTGGAGCGCGGCCATCAACCAGAAGCCGTCACCTTGCTGGAGCAGGCCATCGATCAGGCGCCGGACAACCATGGCGCTCGGTACCACCTGGCCCAGGCGCGAAAGGCCGGGCCAGGGGACGACAACCTCGAACACATGGAAACGCTGCTAGCCGGGGCCGCCCAGGCCAGCCCCGGCCGGCGTATTGCCTTGCACTACGGGTTGGGAAAGGGCTATGACGAACTGGGCGATTACGCCCGTGCCTTCACCCACTTCGAGCAAGGCGCGCGGCTGAAACGGGCCACGTTCGACTACAGCAGCGAGGCGGACGAGGCCCGCATCGAGGCGATCATCCAGCACTTCGACGCGCCACGCCTGCGCTCACTGGAAGGCCAGGGAGACCCGAGCGACTTGCCGATCTTCGTGCTCGGCATGCCACGCTCCGGCACCACGCTTACCGAACAGGTATTGGCCAGCCATCCACAGGTGACAGGGGCCGGCGAGCTGCACGACCTCATGCAGTTGCTGCAAGCGCCACTCCCCGGCCAGCGCCCGCTTCCCTACCCGATGAACCTGGCCCCGGCCAATGCCAGCGACCTGGCCGCGCTGGGCCGCGACTACCTCACCAGGCTGCGCCGCCACGGGCCACAGGCACGGCGGATCACCGACAAGCTGCCGGCGAACTACATGGGCGCCGGGCTGATACCGGCGATGTTGCCGAACGCGAGAATCATCCACGTGCGGCGCGACCCGGTGGACACCTGCCTGTCGTGCTTCACCCGGCTGTTCAGCGAACATCAGGAGGCCACCTATGACCTGGCTGAACTGGGGCGACATTACCGCCATTACGCCCGGCTGATGGACCACTGGCGAGCCGTGATGCCGGCCGGCAGCCTGCTGGACGTGCGCTACGAGGACCTGGTAGCCGACCTGCCTGGGCAAACGGCACGCCTGCTGGAGTTCTGCGGCTTGCCTTGGGATGACGCGTGCCTGGCGTTCCACCGCAACGAGCGCAACATTCGCACCGCCAGCGTGACCCAAGTGCGCCAACCGCTGTACAGCTCATCGGTGGAGCGCTGGCGCAATTACGAGGCCTACCTTGGGCCATTGCTGGAGGCCTTGGGCGACTGCCGCTGAACACGCGCCCCAGCCGGCGCTCAGCGCCAGTCGTCGAACACCCAGCGGTCGGGCTGGTCGTAGCCGCCGCTGCCACGGTGCATGGTCACACCCAGAATGCGCATGGCGAAACCGGCGGCCAGCAGGTGCTGATAGGCGTCCCGGCGGCCGGTGTTCACGCCAAGCATCACGCTGCGCTGGCCGTTGGCGACGGCGAGTGCGTCACAGGCGGCCAGCAAGCGGTTCATTCGAACCGGCGCCTGATCGCCCCCGCGCACCGCAGCGAATTTCACATAGCACACTCCGTCGCCGGCCTCGCTGTGGGGGCCAAAGTGGCAGGCCGCAAAGGCTTCGACCTCGCCGTCGGGTGAATGCAACAACAGGTTGGCGCCCAGCTTGAGTTGTTCCACCGCCAGCAGTTCACCGCGCACATCCAGGCCTGCGGCGATGCTTTCGGTAAGGCCGGCGCAGGCTTGAAGCACCGCCTCGGTCAATTCAACCGCCGGGGTGGTAGCGCCCGGCGGCACGGGGGTTACTGCCCGTTCCATCACGGCGGTCAACGCCTGGGGCCAGAAGCCGAAGCCCTGATACAACCCCAGATGGCGCGGGCTGTCCGGGAAGGTGAACAACCCGGCATGGCTCACGCCCCAGGCGTCCAGTTGCCCGCTTACCGCGGCCATCAACGCCTTGGCCACCTTGCGCTCCCAGAACGCCGGCCGCACCGCAACGGGCCCCACCACGGCATGGCTGCCCCACCGGGCAACACCTGCCACCCCGGCGAGGGTGCCGCCCAGCCGGATCTTGAACCAGGCCGTATGCGGCGCGCGCCAGCGGCCCTCCACATAATCCCGGTCGTTCCAGAACTCGCCCGGCGCCGCTACCCCCATGAAGGTGGCAAACGCCTCGCACACCACTTCCCGTGCCTCGGGGAGGTCGGCTTCAAGCAAAGGCTGGATAAGGAAGTCGGACATGAAGGCCTCGGTTGGGCAATGAAGCGCGAACGATACCGTGGGAACAAATCCCCTGCAAAGCCATGGGGCCGAGGCTATAGGGGGACAGGCCATACTGTTTTTGATCGAAATATCCCGACCACCGGCTCGAACCTTTTGGTTTTCCACCGTTCTATCCTTACACACTCACACGGAGGTGGCACATGGCCGCACTTCAATCGAACCTCGCAGGCCTGAACTTCGCACTGGACGCGATAACTGCCTGGGAAACGCATTGGTCGCTGCGCGACGATCGCCTGACGTGCCGCCATTGCGGTTCCAGCCAGGGCCGCTGGCAGAGCCGGCAACCGTTCCAGCATCGTCGCGGCTGTGATGGCGAGTTGTTTGCGGATGAGATGCCGTGGGCTTCTGTGCCGGGCTGGCAGGGTTGAGCTGATACCGCAGTAATTTCCTCGATTCAAAGCGGCATACCGCTGACGTCAAACGCGCTTCCCACTGAGGGTAAGCGCCGCTTGTCTGTGCCTGCTGTTGGCTGAATGTTTCAGCTTTGACACACCTTCCGCTGCTGACTATACCCAAGTCCTCTCTACAACATCGGCGACGAGCCGGGGGTGGGCCATGGTACGGAATAACCGGAACGGGCAGTGCAGTAGGGGCCTGGGCGACCTTCACACACACCACTCTCCTCGAACCCTGGCCTGGGCAATCACCCTGGCGATCGGCGGCCTTGCGGCACAGCCGGCGCTCGCGGCATGCGGCAGCGCCGGCACTACCGTGATCGGCGGCGCGGCCAGCGGCCCTTGTGTGCTGGTGGCCGGGAGCATCCTTAAGGTCACCAGCACCGGCACCCTTGGCAGCAACGGTGCCGCCGGGGCCAGCGGCAACAAGGTCAACGGCAGCCTGCAGATCCTCAACGCCGGCACGATACGTGGCAAACCCGCGATCTCACTTACCAACAGCTCCATCAACGGCGGCATCACCAACTACACCAGCGGCACCCTGGCAGGCGCGGCCACCAACGGCACGGCGGTGCTGATCGACAGCACACGCCTCAGCGCAGGCATCACCAACAACGGCAAGGTCCAGTCCGGGTCGGCGTCCGGCAATGGTATCGACATCGAAGCCAGCATCGTCGGCGGGTTACGCAATCGCGGCCAGATCGGCGCAGCCGTGTATGGGCTGCTTACCCTGGAAACCACCGTCAACGGGGACGTAAACAACAGCGGCAGCATAAAGGGCGACGTGGTGGGTGTGGCACTGAACAACACCATCGTGCATGGCAACGTGTTGAACACCGGCACAGTCAGCGGGGGGCAATATGGCCTGGCGCTGACAGGCACCCGGGTGAGCGGCGACGTGCGCAGCACCGGCACGCTGCGGGGTAGTTCCGACGCCCTGCGGTTGGTGAACACTACTGTCAGCGGCAACATCCTCACCCAGGGAACCATCACCTCCGAGGGCACCGGGGTGCAACTGTCCAGCGGGCGGTTGGCCGGCAACCTGGTAAACGAAGCCGACATCACCGCTGTCGCGGGCATATTGGTGGGCAGCGACGTGCGCGGCAACATCATCAACCGGGGCACCATCGTGGCGTCCAGCAGCGCGCTGGCCCTGTACAACGCCACGGTGAAGGGCACAGTGCAGAACACCGGCAGCCTGTCGCTGGAAGGGGGTACGGTTCAGGCCCCGGATATCCCACAGGCGGTGCTGGGTGTTCATGGCGGTTCAATGATCGGTGGCCTGTACAGCACGGGCAGCGTGACCAGCACCGACCGTATTGCGGTACAGATCGACACCGCCACCGTGGGCAGCCGCGGCATCAAGAACGTGGGCGGCACCTGGAGCGGGCGCACCGGGTTGTTCCTGGACAACAGCCGGGTGGCCGGCAGCGTGATCAATACCGGCACTATCGCGGGCCTGGGCGGCGTGGAAGGCGCCGCAGGGGTGAAGGTTCGCGCCAGCCAGATCGAAGGCAGCTTCAGCAATGCCGGCACCATCACCGGCACTGCCACCGCAGTGAGCCTGGATAACAGCGGCATCGGCGGCAACCTCAGCAACAGCGGGGACCTGCGCGGGGTCAACGGCTTGCGCATGGAAGACACCAACGTGGGCGGGAGCCTGCTCAACAGTGGCAACGTCCAGGCCGACGGCACCGGCATCGCCCTCCTGGGCAGCACCGTGGAAGGCGACATCGACAACAGTGGCGTATCGTTCGGCTGGGACAACGGCTTGCGGCTCAGCGATAGCACTGTTTACGGAGTGCTACGCAACAGCGGCACGTTGCAGGCGCACACCTACGCGCTGAGTGTGCGGGGCTCATTCATAAAAGGCGGCATCGTCAATTCCGGGCACATTGAAGGCCCGGCGGGCGTGGTGGTAGGCAACAGCCGTATCGGTAGCTTCGACAACCGCGGGATGATCCAGGGTGGCGACGACGGCGTGCTCACCATCGCCAGCACCCAAATCAGCGGCGACCTCAGCAACAGCGGGCAAATCCGCTCCGATCCCACCTCGCCGTTCACCGTGCTGCTGGTGGATACCCAGGTGGGCGGGCGCCTGATCAACAGCGGCACCATCGCCGGGCAGGCGGGCATCTATCTGCGCAACAGCGACATCACCGGTGGCATCGATATCAGCGGCCCGGTGCTTGCCGACCCGATCAGCGGGTACGCGGTGAACATCGACAGCGACTCCAGCGTGCCGCAGCTGCGCATCAACGGGAAAGACACCGCCAGGTTCAGCGGCGCGGTTCGAGCACTGGCCACGCCGGTGCTGGTGACCTCGGGTAGCACCGTCACCCTGCAGGATGGCAACCGCTTCGAGGTACCTACCTTCGAAAACCGCGGCACCCTGGCCGTAGCGGCACAAGGGCCGGACCCGGATGATCCCGGCGCACCGGGCCACAGCGCGGTGGCCACGATCCAAGGCAATTATGTGCAAGCCAGCGATGCGACCTTCAGCACCCGGGTGCTCGACGGCGCGAACTACGGCCATCTGGTAGTGAGCGGCACGGCCACCCTGCCCCACCAAGCGAACGTGTATGTGAACGTGGCCGACGCCTCGCAGCCGTTCACTGTAAGCAGCCTGAGCAACGTGATCTCGGCGGGTACTTTCGCCTCCGACGGCACCTATAACGTGACCAGCAACTCCCAGCTGTTCAACTTCACCGGGGTGAAAGATGCCAACACCCTGGACCTGAACCTGGCCGCCAAAAGCCCTACGGGAGTAAGCGACGCCGTGAAAGGCAATGCCGCCGCTCAGGCCGCCGCTCGCGTGCTGGACAGCCAGCTGGCCAAGGGCACTGGCAGTGAGCTGTCGAGCTACTTCGTGAGCGCCACTTCCAGCGCCGAGGTGGCACGGGCTGTGAGCCAAAGCCTGCCACTCACCAATGCCCTGCCCGCCAGCCAGTTCATGCTTGAACAGATCACCGATACCCTGCGCGAGCGCCTGGCCGAATCGCCCATGCTCGGCACCAGCTTCGCGCAGCCGCAGGGCGGGGTATGGATCAAACCCTTTGGCGCGCGCATGGCCGACAATCAACGCACTGCCGGCGATGGTTTTGCGGCGAATGTAGGCGGCACGCTGTTCGGCGCCGAGGCTGTGCTGTCGCGGGCCACGCGGTTCGGCGTGGCCTTTGCGTATGGCAACAGCGAGGCTACTGATGCAGGCGCCGGCAGTGGGCGCAACAACCAGCTGGAGCTGTATCAATTCACCGCCTACGGCAGCCACCTGCTCGACGATGTAACCGAGCTGAGCGTGCACATGGGCATGGGCCATAACCAGAGTGACGGCCGCCGTACCTTGAACTTCGGCGGCAACAACACCCAGGCCAGCGCCAGCGTGGACAGCCAGATCCTCACCAGCGGCGTGGCGCTGTCGCGGCGCTTGACGCTGACCGAGGCAACAACCGTTACGCCGGCCCTGAGCGCCGACTACACCCGAGTACACGACGACGCTTACCGGGAGAGCGGAGCTTCCAGCATTGCGCCTTTGCTGTTGGACGTAAAAGCCCGCACCACAGACCAGTTGCTGCTGGGCTTTGATACCCGCGTAAGCCACGACCTGGCGCCTGGCATTCAGCTCAAGGGCAAGCTAGGCGTCGCTTATGACGTGTTGGACGAGGGCAACGTCGTCACTGCGGCGTTCGCCGGCGCGCCCGGGCAGACATTCCGCACGCCAGGCAGTGATCTGGGCCCGTGGGTGCTGCGTGGCGGGCTGGAATTCGCCTCGGTGAGCCGTGGCGGCACCAGCGTGTCGTTTTCCATGGACATGCAAACTCGCGCCGGGTACACCGAGCAAACCGGGATGATGCGGGTTAGCGTGCCGTTCTGAGGGTCTTTTATGTGAAGGCCGGTGCCGGTTCGGGGGCTTTGCCGGAAGGCCGCCCCCCTCCTACAGGTCAGCGGCCGGGCCGTTGATTGCGCATGGTGGCGATGCAGGTAAGATGGCCACTATCCGGCGGGCCAGTGGGGCCCGCTTCCAGGCCAAGGGCAGCCATGGACGCTGTGTATGCAAGCGAAGACGGCCCCGTGCCTGGCTTCGAATCGTTCGATGAACATTGGCTTGCCGGCCTGCATTGGGCCCCTCTGGATGTCGAGGATGGCATAAGCCGCTGGCGAGTAACCAGCGCCGATGGCCTGCGCCGCTGGCTGCTGGTACGGGCAGACCACCCTGCCACTGCTGAAGCTCACGCCTGGCTTGATCGTGAATACGCCCTGGCACCGAGCCTGGGCGCCGCTGGGGCATTGCGCCCCCTCGGCCGCCTGACCACCCGCGAAGGGCCCGCCCTGGTGCTGCAGGACGGTGGCCAGCCGGCCTCCACCGTGGTAGGTGCCTTGCCGCTGGAAGGCTTCCTTACCTTTGCGATCAACGCCAGCGCTGCCCTTGCCGTCCTCCATGAGCGCGGCATCATCCATAACCACCTGTGCTCGCGCCATTTGATGGTGAGCAGCGAGGGCCGGGTGAGGCTGACCGGCTTCGGCGCGGCAACAGCAATAGACAACCATGCCAGGGCCCCGGCCGGTGCATGGCCGAGCCGCTACGCCTACCTCGCGCCAGAAGCGCACACCGTTGGCGCTGCGTCGGTGCGCCCCGAGACAGACCTGTACGCCCTTGGCGTTACCTTCTTCGAGCTGCTCACCGGGCGCTTGCCTTTCGAAGCGAACGATCCACTGGAATGGCGTCAGCAGCACCTGGCGGTCACCCCGCCCCGGCTGTCCCGGTTTTGCCAGGGAGCCCCCGAACCCCTGGAGCAGTTGATCGCCCGTTTACTCAGCAAGCAGCCCGAACACCGGCCTGCGTCGGCGCGCCTGCTTGAAGCTCAACTGTGGCGCTTTCATAACGAATGGCGTGAATACGGCACTCTTCACGCCAACACCGAAGCACCGCTCCGCCTTCCATTGACGGTGACGCTGGTGGGCCGCGAAGCACCGATGGCGGTATTGAACGAGGCGGTGCAAGCCCTCTACGACGGGCACGGCGGCGCGGTGTTCATCAGTGGCGAACCGGGCATCGGCAAGACCAGCCTGGTACGTGGCATGCGCCAACGCCTGGGTGCACAAGCGCCGCTGTTTGCCAACGCGAAATGCGAGCTGGCACGCCACCCTTTGCCCTATGGTGCCCTGTGCGCGGCCCTGGGTGCGCTGTTCACCCGGCTGGCAGGCGCCTCGCCAGAGCAAGCGCAACCCGTGGCCGAGCGCGTGCGCCTGGCTTTGGGCGATCAGGGCGATACCCTGAGCCGCCTGGTACCGGAGCTGCAATGGCTCACCGGAGTGCTGCCTGCCGCCAGCGAACCTTCGGTGAGCGAAGCGCGGCGCAACCTTCTGGGGTTGTTCCAGCGGCTACTGGCAGCGTTGGCCACGCCTCAGTCCCCTGTGGTGGTGTTCCTTGATGACGTGCAGTGGGTGGATCACGAAACCCTGTCGTTCCTTGCCGAGCTCAGCGCCCGGGACTTGCACCACGTTCTGCTGATCGCCGCCTGTCGCAGCGATGCCTTGGCCACCGATCCTGCTCTGGTCCGTTTGCTGGGGCATTTCCAGGCGCTGGGAGAGCGCTGTCGGGAGATCAGCCTCCTCCCGCTTGGTGTCGATGACATCGCCACCGTGCTCGACGCTCGGCTGAGCCTGCACAGTACCGAACGCGACTCGCTGGCACACCGGCTGCATCAGCGCGGCGCTGGCAACCCGCTGTATATCGATCAGGTTATCGCTGTACTGGGCGATCTCGAGCGGCCGGAGGCGGCGATCAACCTTCCTGTGTTCGCCGACGTGGAAGCACTGTTCACCACCCGCCTGGATGACCTACCCGAGCGCACTCGGGAATTGCTCAGCGTGTTGGCCATGCTTGGCAACCATACGCCGCTGGATGACCTGGCCGCTGTTACCGCAACCGACCCTGCACCGCTCACCGCCATGCTGCGCCCGGCGATCACTGCCGGGCTTGTGGCAGAGAGCCGTGGCGGGCTGGCGTTCGTGCATGACTCGATGCTTGAAGCGGTTCGCGCACGCTTGCGCGATGACATCCAGCAGGCCATGCACCTGCAATTTGCGACCATTCTGCTGGGGCGTTTATCGGCCCAGGCAGACGCGCAGGCGTTGTTCCGCGTTGCCGGCCAGGTGCTGCGCGTCGACCACGCGTTGCTCGGCAATAGCCAGCGGCAGGCATTCGTGGCGGTGCTGGTCCGCGCCGCGGATACTGCCCGCGCGGCTGCCGCGCCAAAAATTGCCTTGCGCTATCTGGCGCAGGCACAGCGCATGCTCGCCGCCGCCTCCCCCGGCTTGCGGGCATTGACCCGAGAGGTGGACCTTCTTCAGGTGCAGTGCCTTATTCTCGATGCCGACCATCTGGCGGCGGAGCGGCATATCGCAACGCTGCTGCAGCACCCACTGGACGCCCTGGAAGGTGCCAGCCTTTACCGGCTCGCCAGCGAGATACGCGCATTGCGAGGTGACTACAGCGGGGCCGTGCAAACGATCATCACGGGGCTGGCCAGCCTGGGCGTGAGCATGGCCCTTGATCCGTCCTGCGAGCAGGCCAAACAGGCCTGGGAAGGGCTGCTTCACGATCTCGCCGGTCGATCGCCGAGTGTGTTTCTCAGCCTGCGCCCGGCGGCTGATCCGCTCGTGGAGGCCCTGATCGAACTGTTGGCCAGCGTGTTGATTCCCGGTTCGTTCATCAGCCCCACACTGATGCTGGTCACGGCCTGTCAGATCGCCCGCCTTACCCTCGCCCACGGCCTCACCGCCGCCAGCATTCCCGGCCTTGCGTGGCTGGGCGTGACCTGTGCCCACCGCTTTGACGCTCATGCGCTAGGGTTCGGCTTCAGTCACTGCGCCGTTACGCTGGCCGAGCAGCCTCGCTACGCCAGCGGGCGGGTGGCAGCCTTGGTGGCACTGGACCAGGTGAGCGTATGGACCCAGCCTCTGCCCTTCGCACTCGAATGCGCCGAGCAGGCGTACAGGTCGAGCCTGGCGCAAGGCAGCCCGAGCCTGGCGTGCTTCTCCAACACGCATATCGTGTCGGACCTGTTGGTGCTGGGCGCGCCCATCGAGCGCATGCTCCGGCAAATCGACGCCGGCTTGAACCTGGCGACCAACCTGGAGTACGCCGACGCGCAAAGCATTCTGTATATCCAGGCCCGGTACATTCGGCGCCTGGCCGGGGATGTGGGCGGGTCTGTGCCGATCCCCGAGCGTGCGGAGCTGGCCCAGCGGGTGGAGGCCAGCACCATGGGGCCTTTGCATTTCTGGTGGGAGCTGTTCGACGGGCTGTTCGAATTCCTCGAAGGCAACTTCGCCGCGGCCGCCTGCCGCATGGATGCCGCCTGGGCGCTGGCCTGGGCGGTACCGGCGCACATCCACCTGATCGACCTGGCACTGTTCACCGTGCTGAACCGCGCGGCGCTGCAGACCGCCACCGGCATCGCACAGAATTTCGACTGCCCGCTGAGCTCCCTGCGCCTGTGGGCAAGCCTCAACCCTCGGTATTTTGCCGACCGCCTGGCGCTGGCCGAAGCCGAAATATGCCGGGTTAACGGTGACAACCTGGGCGCGCTGCAAGGCTATGAAACCGCGATTGCCCATGCGACCCAGTGCGGCGCCATTCATATTCAAGGGCTGGGCCATGAACTGGCTGCCCGCTGTCACCACAGCGTGGGGCTGGAGGTGTCGGCCCGTCATCACTGGCGGCTGGCGCGCGATGCCTGGGTGCGCTGGGGCGCAGGCGTGCTGGCCCGGCAACTGGAGGCCGAGCATCCGTTCCTGCTGGAGCCCGATCGCTTCGCGTTCAGCCATCCCGCTCAGGCCACCGCGCAGCCGCTGGATGTGATGTCGATCACCCGCGCCTGCCAGGCGCTTTCCCGGGAGATCGAACTCGATGCCTTGGTGACGAACCTTTTGTCCACCACGGTGATGTATGCAGGGGCCACCGATGCCGCGCTGCTGCTGGCCGATGGCGACGAGCTCACGCTACGCGCAACAGCCCACGCCAATGTCGGCGGCGTGGAAGTGCAGTTGTGCGAGGCGCAGCCGTCACCCACGGCCCTGCCCCTGAGCCTGATCCATGCCAGCCTGCGTGGGCGCACCTCGCTGGTGGTGAACCGGCCCGAGCAACTGCGCGGCTATGCCGATGACAGCTACCTGCGACGGCTGGAAAACGGCTCGGCGCTGTGCGTGCCGCTGCTCAAGCAAAACACTGTGATTGGCCTGCTTTACCTGGAAAACAGCCTGGCCCCCGAGGTGTTCGAACCCTCGCGGGTGGAGGTGCTGGAATGGCTGGCGGCCCAGGCAGCGATCTCCCTGAGCCACGCCCGCCTGTACAGCAGCCTGGTGGAGGAAAACCAACGCCGGCAGCAGACCGAAACAGCCCTGCGCGCGGCACGCGGCGAGCTGAACCGCACCGCCCAGGCCACCATACTTGGCGAACTGGCCGCCTCTATTGCCCATGAAATCAACCAGCCGCTGCTGTCGATCCTTACCAATGCCGGCGCCAGCCTGCGCTGGCTGCAGCGGCCACAGCCGGAGATCGGCGAAGCCAGCGAAGGCCTGCGCGACATCAAGAGCGAGGCCCAACGCGCCGCCGACATCGTTACCGCAATCCGCTCCCTGGCCCGCCAAACCGTGCCGGAACGCCAGCCTGTGGCCCTGGATGCGCTTATCCGCCAGGTACTGGCGGTCACCCAGGCAGACATCGACGACCGCCAGGTAGCACTTATCCTCAACCTGCAGTCGCCCGCCCTGGTCGAAGCCGACGCGGTACAGGTTCAGCAAGTGGTGCTGAACCTGGTGAACAACGCGATGGATGCCATGCAAACCCTGCCTGCGACCCAACGGCGCCTCACGGTAAGTACCGAACCGGTGCCTGGCGGCGTGCTGGTGATGGTTGAAGACACCGGCCCAGGCATAGCGCCTGACCAGGCCGACAAGGTTTTCCAGGCGTTCTACAGCACCAAGGCGAGCGGCATGGGCATGGGCCTGGCGATCTGCTCCTCGATCATCAGCGCACACGGCGGCGTGTTGCACACCCACACCGGGCGCGAGGGTGAGCATTTGTTCCTGTTTACGTTGCCGGGGGTGGAAGGGGGTTCGCCCCCTGAATGATTTCGTAGGCGCGGCTCTGTTACCCTGCGTGCAACCTTCACCCGAGCCCCACCCCATGCTTGCTTCAGAGCTCAAAGCCTTTTACATGGTTGCCCGCCTGGGCAGCATCACTCAGGCAGCGAAGAAGCTTGGCCTCAGCCAGCCTACGGTCACTACCCAGATCCGCAACCTGGAGGCCCAGTACGGCATCGAGCTGTTTTACCGAGGCGGGCGCCGTTTGGTGCTGAGCGACGAGGGCGCGCGTTTGTTGCCCATGGTCAAACAGCTGTTGCAGCAGGAAGCGGACATTGAATTCCACCTGCGTAACGCTAGCCAGCTGCAAGGTCGGCTGCGCCTGGGGGCCACCGCGCCCTACTACGTGCTGGACCTGGTAAAGCGGCTACGCGAGCGTCATCCGCAGATTCAGGTAAGCCTGGAGATCGGTAACTCCCAGCAGGTCATCGAAGCGCTGGAAGAGCACCGCGTGGACCTTGCCGCCTCCTCGCAACTGGAAGAAGACAGCCGCTTTACCCGGCTGGTACTGGGCCATGACCCTCTGGTGGTGGCTGCTCATCGCAGCCATCCCCTGGCCGCCTGTGCCGCGCTGCCGCCCGCCGCGCTCGCGGGGCACTGCCTGCTGATGCGCGAGGCTGGGTCGACCACGCGCCTGCTTACCGAGCACATGCTGGAAAGCGCAGGCGTAAAGGTGAACGCCACGGTGGAGATTGGCAGCCGCGAATCCATCCGCGAGGCGGTGTTGCGTAACCTGGGGGTGAGCGTGATTGCCCGCCACGAGGTGCCGGAAAACCCCGACTTGCGCGTGATCGCCCTGGAGGGCGCGCCATTGATCGCCGAATACCTGTACTGCCTCAAGGACCGGCGCCATGCCCGCCTGCCCGCGGCTTTGCTGGCGCTCGCTCGGGAAACCGCACTACCCGCTTCGCAAAACCACTGATACGGCTATCGCCGCTTTTGGGTTAACTGCCATCAAGGCTTAGCAGGCCGCGCCCACCATGGGCCTCGTTTCCTTCAACGAGGTTCGGTCCATGGGTACGGTAAGTCTGCACATCAGTGGCGTGCATAAAGCTTTTGGCGCCTTCAAGGCGCTGGGCGGCGTATCGCTGGACGTGCGCGCCGGCGAGCTGGTTTGCCTGCTGGGCCCTTCCGGCTGTGGCAAAACCACACTGCTGCGTTGCTTGGCCGGGCTCGAGCGGCAGGATCGCGGGTGGATCACCGTCGGCGAGCGCGACGTGTCCACTTTGCCGCCCGCTGCCCGCGACTATGGGATCGTGTTCCAGAGCTACGCGCTATTCCCTAACCTCAGCGTGGCGCAAAACGTTGCTTACGGCCTTGCGGCATTGCCTCGCCAGGCATGCCGCGCCCGAGTGCACGAAATGCTGGAGCTGGTGGGCCTTCAGGGCAGCGACCGCAAGTTTCCCGGCCAACTGTCCGGCGGCCAACAGCAGCGGGTGGCGCTCGCTCGAGCATTGGCACCCAACCCTTCTCTACTGCTGCTGGACGAACCGCTGTCGGCGCTGGATGCGCAAGTGCGTGACCACCTGTGTGCAGAGCTTCGGCAACTGCAGCAGCGCCTGGGCATCACCACCTTGATGGTCACCCACAACCAGGACGAAGCCATGCTGATGGCTGACCGCATCGCGGTCATGAACGAAGGCCGAGTGGAGCAATACGGCACTGCCGGGGAGCTGTATCAACACCCCCGCACACCGTTCGTGGCGCGTTTCTTCGGCCAGGGCAATTGGCTGCCCTTCCATCTCGAAGGCCAGCAGGCCCGCGTCGGTACCCTGAGCGTGCATCTGCCGGCTGGCCCCTTGCATACGCAGGGCCGATTGTTCTGTCGCCCTGAAGCGGTACTGGTCAACCCGCAGCCGGGCGAAGAAAACCGGTTCAGCGCGCAACTGCGGGGCGAGACGTTTCTGGGGAACCACCGCCGCCTGGCATTCGAACTGGATGCAATGCCCGGCCATACCTTGCAGGCGGAGCTCCCCGCAATGGCGCCCCCGCTGCACCCAGGGCCGTTATGGGTGGCCTTGCCCTCGCGGCATTTGCAGGTATTCGCCTGATGGACCGCGCTATTGTGCTGCAGGAGCCCACGCCAGCCCGCCGTTTGCCGGCCGACCTTGGCGATCGCCTGCTGATCGGCGCGGGTATGGCTACGCTACTCGGTTGGCTGACTCTGGCCTTGGTGTGCCCCTTGCTGGCCATGCTCTGGCGAGCCCTGAGCGATACCCCTGGGCAAGGCGGTGGCCTGAAGGCCGCAACGGCAATGCTCGCCAGCGAGCACTTCCGCTGGTTGCTGACCAATAGCCTTTCCAGTGCCTTGGCCGTTACCTGCCTGGTACTGCCGCTGGCCTATGGCTTCGCTTATGGCCTGCAGCGCGCCTGTGTTCCGGCCCGGCCGCTATGGCGCGGCGTGGCGCTGCTGCCGCTGCTGGCGCCCTCGATGCTACCCGGCATCGCATTGATCTATCTGTTCGGCAATCAAGGGGTGCTGCGCGCATGGCTGCCGGGGAACCTCTACGGTTTCTGGGGCATTGTGCTGGGCCAGGCGATTTATTGTTTCCCCCATGCCCTGATGGTGTTGATGTCCACCCTTGCGCTCGCGGATCGGCGGCTGTTCGATGCCGCGGCCAGCATGGGGGCCTCGCCCTGGCGGGCGTTTCGCTCCATCACCTGGCCGTCTTCCCGGCAAGGTGTATTCGCCTCGGGATGCCTGGTGTTTACCTTGTGCGTGACGGATTTCGGCGTGCCGGTAGTGGTGGGCGGGGATTACCAGACGCTGGCGCTGGAAGCCTACAAGGCCGTGGTCGGCCAGCAGCAATTTGGCCGCGGTGCGCTGGTAGGCTTGATGCTGCTGGTGCCCGCCCTGCTGAGCTTCGGGGTAGACCTGTGACTGCGCCGGCGCCAGCGCGACGCCATGAGCGGCCGCGGTCAAGCCTGGCACCCGCAGCCTTCGCCAGGTCGCGATCGGGCGTATCTGCTGCTGATACTGCTGGTATGTGCAGCCCTGATCGGCGTGTTCGGCATGGCGGTGTACGCCTCGCTGGCGCGGTTCTGGCCGTACGACCTGTCGCTCTCGCTGCAGCACTACGCTTTTTCGGATCTTCCCGGCGGATGGCAGGCGTATCGCAACAGCCTTGCTTTGGGCCTGGGTACCGCCACCGGCGGGGTGGCGCTGGTGTTCCTTGCCGCCTGCCTGCTGGAAAAAACCCGCGCCACGGCGCTCACCCGCACGCTGCGCCTGCTGTTGTTCATTCCCATGGCAGTCCCTGGGTTGGTGCTGGGGCTGGGTTATGTCTTTTTCTTCAACCTGCCTGACAACCCACTGAACCTGCTGTATGGCAGCCTGCCGTTGATGGCGATGTGCACCATCGCGCATTTCCTGACCACCGCGCATTTTACCGCCAGCGCGGCGGTGCGGCAGCTGGACGCCGAGTTCGAGGCCGCCGCGCTTTCGTTGAAAGTCCCTCTGCTGCGCCACTTCCTGAGGGTCACCCTGCCGCTGTGCCTGCCTGCGCTGCTGGACGTGTTTCGCTACCTGTTCGTGTCGGCGATGACCACGGTGTCGGCGGTGATCTTCCTCTACAGCCCCGACAGCATGCTGGCGGCCATTGCGGTGCTCAACCTCGATGATGCCGGGAACACTGGCGGCGCCGCCGCGATGGGCTCGTTGATTCTGCTGACCAGCGCCCTCGCCTCCCTGTTGCTGGCGGCCCTCTCCCGCCGCGCCGTACGCCGCAGCCAAGCCTGGCGCGCAGCCACTCATTAACCCCAGACGGACCCTTGCCCATGACCTATCAACCGCCCACTCACTTGCACGCCGCCATTCTCGACTGGGCCGGCACCGTGGTGGATTTCGGCTCGTTCGCGCCAACCCGCATTTTTGTCGAGGCCTTTGCCAGCTTCGACCTGGCCCTCAGCCTGGAGGAAGCCCGGGGGCCCATGGGGCTGGGCAAATGGGCACACATCCGCGCGCTGTGCGACCAGCCTGCGGTGGCGGAGCGCTTCCAACGGCGCTTCGGTCGGCTGCCCACGGATGCCGACGTCACGGCCTTGTATGAGCGGTTCATGCCCTTGCAGATCGAAAAAGTGGGCGAGCATTCAGCGATGATTCCCGGCGCCCTGGACGCTATCGCGAGCCTGCGGGAGCGCGGCCTGAAGATTGGCAGTTGCTCGGGCTACCCTCGCGCGGTGATGAACAAGGTAGAAGCCTTGGCCACCGAGGCCGGTTATCGCCCTGACCATGTGGTGGCCAGTGATGAAGTGCCGCGCGGGCGACCCTCCCCCGCGCAGGCGCTGGCCAATGTGATTGCCCTGGAAATCGAGGATGTGGCGGCGTGCGTCAAGGTGGACGACACCGCCCCCGGATTGCTCGAAGGCCGCCATGCCGGTATGTGGACGGTAGCGCTGCGCTTCTCCGGCAACTGCCTGGGCTTGAGCTGGGAGGACTATCAGGCGCTTGGCCATGAACCACGTGCTGCCGCGCGCCAGCGCATCGACGCCGAGCTTGGCCCATGCCGGCCCCATTACCTGATCGACACCATTGCCGAACTACCGGCCATCGTCGACGCCATCAATGCCCGCCTCGCCCGCGGCGAACTGCCGAACGCACATTGACCCGCCCTTTATGAAAACGGAGCGCTCCATGACCAAACCCGCCGCATTGGCCGTTTCGCTGTGCCTGATCGTTGCTGCCCACGCCCATGCCGACACCGAGTTGACGGTGTATACAGCGCTTGAGGTAGAGCAATTGAAGCCCTACCAGGCCGCGTTTGAAAAACAGAACCCGGATATCCGCATCAAGTGGGTGCGGGATTCCACCGGTATTGTCACGGCCAAGCTGCTGGCCGAGAAAGACCGCCCCCAGGCGGACGTGGTATGGGGCCTGGCAGGTTCCAGCCTGGCGATCCTCCAGCAACAGGGCCTGCTACAGCCCTACGCACCGGCCAACCTGGCGCAGATCGGGCCCAACTACCGCGACGCCGCCAACCCTCCCGCCTGGGTGGGCATGGACGTGTGGGCGGCCACGGTCTGCTTCAATACCGTGGAGGCTGAAAAACAAGGGCTGCCCCGCCCCACCAGCTGGGCCGATCTCACCAAGCCGGTCTACAAGGGCAAGATCGTGATGCCCAACCCGGCGTCCTCCGGTACCGGTTACCTGGATGTCAGCGCCTGGCTGCAGCGCTTCGGCGAGGCGCAGGGGTGGGCCTACATGGACCAGCTGCACCAGAACATCGGCCAGTACACCCATTCCGGCTCCAAGCCCTGCAAGCAGGCCGCCGCGGGTGAGTTCCCCATCGGTATCTCGTTCGAGTACCCAGCCGTGCAACTCAAGCGCAAAGGCGCACCCCTGGATGTGATCTTGCCAAGCGAGGGCCTGGGCTGGGAAATCGAAGCCACGGGCATCATCAAGGGCACTCCGAAACTGGATGCTGCGCGCAAGCTTGCCGATTTCTCCGCCAGCCCTGCGGCCATGGCCTTGTACCGGGAAAACTTCGCGGTGCTGGCGCAACCGGGCCAGGCGGCGCCCTTTGCCGAGCTGCCCGCCGACTACGAACAGCGATTGATCAAGAACGACTTCACCTGGGCGTCGGAGAACCGCGATCGAATCCTGGCCGAATGGCGCAAGCGCTATGACGGTAAATCCGAACCCCTTGCGCAATAAGCCGCTGGAGCTTTGTATGAATGAATCGCACAGCGACCTGATCATCGTCGGCGCCGGCATCCTCGGCCTGGCACATGCCTGGGCCGGCGCGCGCCGCGGCTTGCGGGTGACCGTGTTCGAGCGCAGCCACACGCCCCTGGGCGCGTCGGTACGCAACTTCGGCCAGGCGTTGGTCAGCGGCCAGGCGCCGGGGCCGATGCTGGAGCTGGCGCGCGAGGCCCGCGCCCTATGGGCCACGTTGGCTACGGAGGCGGGGCTGCACCTGCGCCAGCAGGGCTCGCTACTGTTCGCCCGCACCGAAGCCGAAGAAGCGTTGCTGGAAGCCTTCCGCGCCGGCCGAGGAGAAGCCCTCGGCTACCGCACCGAACTGCTGCGCGGGCCCGCTCTGGCCGGGCTCTACCATGGCCGCTTCGCTCATCATCGCGCAGCCTTGCATGGGCTGGACGATCAACAGGTGTATTCGCGTCAGGCGCTGCCTCAGATCGTGGAATATCTGGCCACACAACTGGGTGTGACGTTCCATTTCTCAACCTTGGTGCGGGACGTGTCCCCCGGCGAGGTGCTAACCACCCGGGGCCGTTTCACCGCTAGCCAGGTGGTGGTGTGTTCGGGCCATGATTACCAGACCTTGCTGGCCGAACCTCTGGCCAGGCTGAACCCACAGGTGTGTGCGCTGCAAATGCTCCGCGCGCGCCCCCGCCAGCCGCTGGACCTGCACCACGCCCTGCTCACCGGCCTGAGCTGCGTGCATTACGGCGCCTATGCCGACTTGCCCGAAGCCGAAGCCATCCGCGAGCAGATCCGCCGTGAGCAGCCGGAACTGGAAAACCATGGCATTCACCTGCTGATCAGCCCGACCCCCTACGGGGACTTGATCATCGGCGACTCCCACGCCTATGGCAGCGACGCCTCACCTTTCAATGCCGAAGCGGTGGACAGCCTGCTGCTTGAACTGGCCGAGCACACGCTCGGCTGTAAGGTGGACGTGATCGAACGCTGGCAGGGCGTATACGGCTGCCGGGGCCCCGGGCCGTTCAGTGTCACTCGCGCAGGCGACGGGGTAACGGCGGTATTGATGCATACGGGGCTGGGGATGAGCGTGGGGTTGGCGCTGGGGGAACAGGTGATCGCCGAAATGTTCGGCGCCAGGTAGGCGCTCGCGGCAGCCAGCGAACAAAGCCTCTGCCTGGTTCGCCCTGCCAATGCACACGCTGCTACGCTGCATTAACTACCCCGGCAGGTCGTCCGCTATCGCCGTGTGGTCCCGCGGATACCCGCCGAGGTCACCATGGATGCGCTTCGTGTCTCGCACGCCCCTGCCTGGGCCATCTGGCTGCTCATGTCGAGCCTGCTTGCCGGTTGCGCCGCAAACCCCCGCGGGCCGGAGCCTACCCCGAATGCCGATACCTCCCGGGGTCAAACCCTGCAGTTAGCCAAGGAACCCGACCAGGGCGGGCCCAGCTGTATCCCCGACGGCCAGGTGGACCTGCGAAACACTGACCCCGACGACAGCTATGAGCAGGTCACTGCCCGCTGGAAACAACTGGCCTGCCGCTATAAAGCGACCCAGGGGCGCAAGCTGCTGGTATTCCTGGACGGCACGGCAAACAACAAACAGAGCAGCACGAACATTTGGCGATTGTACGATCTGGCGCTGAAGGCGGCGGACCACGGCCAGCCGGTGATCCCCTATTACGACCGGGGCGTGGGCAATGACAAGCGCTCGCAGGTGACCGGCAACCTGTTCGGCTCCGGTGTGAGCCTGAACGTACGCCAGGCCTACCGCTTCCTCGCCCAGGCCTACCGGCCGGGAGACCAGATCTACCTGTTCGGTTTCAGCCGTGGGGCCTTTACGGCACGCTCGCTCAACGGCTTTATCGAGTTCGCCGGGCTGCTGGATGCTGAGGCGCTCGGGGTCGACTGGGGAGATCGCATGCCAGCCTTTACGGGGCTTACCCGGCTGCACCGGGAGGCCAATCACCTGTACGAAATCTACTTCAGCCGCGATACCGGCAGTGCCCGCTTCGAGCCCACCCTGCGCAAGCATCTGCAGGATTATGAGAAGCAACACGGCCTGCCGGTGCGCCCGGTGACAGTCGAAGCCATCGGCGTGTTCGACACCGTGCCGGCCGCCGGGCTGCTGCGCGACGAGGAGCCCGACGACCATCGCATCGGCCTGTACGCCCGCCGGGGGTACCATGCGATGTCCCTGGACGAGCAGCGTGACGACTTTCGCTTGCAGCGCTTTTTCGCCCCCTTGCGTGACGGGCAACGGTTACAGGAGGTGTGGTTCGCCGGCGTGCACGCGGATGTGGGGGGCGGCTATGGCGCGCCGGCGCTCAGTGGCTGCCCTCTCGACCCAAACCTTCCCAAGGCGCAGCAACCCATCGGGTTGGAAGCAACGCCGCTGCGCTGGATGCTGGGCAACTTCACTGCCGATCGCATTTTCGCCGACGCTCCCTGGCCGCAGGAATGCCTGGATGGCCGCCTGCACGACGAGTTCCTCGACAGCGTGGGCCTGAGACAGCGGGTATTCCGGCTGGCTGGCCTTAACCGCCGACACCCCGTGGTGGGGGACACCGTGGACGGCAGCGTGCTTTGCCGTATGCAGATCACCTTGGCCGAGGGGGTGCGGCACTGCGAACGCGAGCCCGAGGGGCACTATCGCCCGGCCAACCTGGGGGATGATCCGCGGCGGCTGTTCAAGGTACTGCCGCGCGCCTGCCCGGCAACGGCAAGGCCGCAGGCCCAGCGCGAGCAAACCGCCGACGCGCCAGTCACCCGCTGCGCCACGCCCTGATCACACCGGCAGTTCCTGCAACCACAAGCGGTTCTTGCCGCTGTGCTTGGCCCGGTACAGCGCTTCATCGGCCGCTTGCAGCCAGTCCCGCTCGGAGCCGTACTTGCGTGAATAGGGCACCAGGCCAATGCTCAGGCTGGCCTGGGCCACAGGCGAGGCGCCGTCGGTCCAGTCGCTGAAGCGCTTGCGAATATCGTTAAGCTGATCGAAGGCCTGGCTCACGGTTATGTCGTAGAGAATCACGCAGAACTCGTCGCCGCCGTAGCGCCCAGGTACCGCTTGGGGCCCAAGCCCGGCGCGCAGGAGGTTGGCCAAGCGGGCGATGATCGCATCACCGACCAGGTGCCCATGGCTGTCGTTGATGGTCTTGAAGTCGTCGATGTCCAGCAAGGCAAGGATGGCGACCTTCTGCCCGCCACGACATTCCCGCCAGGTGGCGCGCAGCCGCTCCAGCCAGGCGGCCTGGTGCAGCAGGTTGGTCATGCCGTCCAGCGTACTGATCAGCTTGAAGGCTTTTTTGTGCACCGCCAGCTGCACGGCCAGCCGGTAGCTCGCGCTGCCCACCGCCAGCGGGTAGATCACCAGCATCGGCAAGCAAGCGAGCATCTGCAGTTCGGTGGTGTGGGGTGCCAACTTGAAACCGGTGAGCAGCAACGCGGCAATCACGCCAACCCCTTGCAGCAACACTGTCCAGCGCAACAACGCCCAACCGCCAGCGGCCACCGCATTCATCAATACCATTGCCAGCAGCAACACCGAGGGCAACAGGTTGAGCGCCATCTGGCCCGCCCACAGGCCCGCAAATGCGCCGTCCAGCAGCAGGCTGCGGCGCTCCGCCGTGTAGGGGTCCAGGGCGGCCCGGTTTACCCGGTAGGCCAAGGTGGGCCACACAAACGCGTTCAGGCCTATCAGTGCCCACACCCAACTGCTGGTACCGCCATTGCTCAGCGCCACCGCAACGATGAATACCGCACTGAGCACGCAGCCCAGGGACCGCGGGCCATAGATTCGGCGGGCAAAATCACGGCCCAGTTCGCGGCGGCTGCTCGGCATGGCTTGGTCATTCCTGATGGCTTACTAACGGATAGCCAACGCCGGCGTTCGGGCTCGCACAGATGGCAAGCGAGCCAAGAGGCTCGCGGGCGGGATAATGTCACTTTGATATAAGCGGAACAATGGCCAATGGATTACTTTGCTTGGCCTTCCGACCGGCGTAGTAGAGCCGCCAGGGCGCCGCCACAAGCTCTGCGCGCGCCGATAATCTGTAATCCTGCCGCTTTGGCAGGTTATCCCCTACACTTGCGCGCCGCACACTCTCGGCGGATTCAAGGCGTGGCCAGGGCAGCAGTACCAATGACACAAACCGACATCACTTTCGCGCAGGGCTTTCTGTCCGGCGGCGGCGAAATGGGCGCGCGCATCCGCGCCTTCGATTGGGCCAGCACGCCGCTGGGTAACCCGCAGGGCTGGCCCCAATCGCTGCGGTCGGCCATGAGCATCTGCCTCAACTCCAGCCTTCCAACGGCGATCTACTGGGGGCCAGAGCTGCGTCTGCTCTATAACGACGCCTGGGCGTTCATACCTGGTGAACGCCACCCAGGGTGCCTGGGGCAACCCGCCGCCGAGGTGTGGCGCGACATCTGGCACATCGTTGGGCCGCAGTTGAACCAGGTACGTGATAGCGGTGAGGGCTTCACCGTGTTTGACCAGTTGCTGCCGTTGATGCGAAACGGTGAGGTGACCGAAAGCTACTGGAACTACAGCCTCACGCCTATCCGCGGCGAAACGGGTGACATCGCGGGCATTTTCAACCAGGGCCACGACACTACCCGGCGCGTGCTGCACGAGCGCCAGCGTGAAGCCGACCTGGCGCGCCAAAAGCGGATGTTCGAGCAGGCCCCCGGGTTCATGACCATATTGCGCGGGCCCGAACATGTGTTCGAGTTTGTGAACAGCGCCTACCTGCGGCTGTTCGGGCACAGGGGCTTTATCGGCAAGCCTATTCGCGAGGTGTTCCCTGAGCTTGAAGGCCAGGGCTTCTACGAGTGGCTGGACCGCGTGTACACCACCGGTGAACGTTTCGTGGCCAAGCGCACCCCGATCATGCTGGCCTACGAAGGGGCGCCCAGCGAGCAGCGCTACCTGGACTTTATCTACGAACCGCTCACGGACGAAGCCAACCGGGTGATCGGCATCTTCTGCGAAGGTTTTGACGTGACCGAAGCGCACCTGGCCCAGGCCGCGCTCGCTGCCAGCGAGGAGCGGTTTCGCGCGGCGCTGGCCATCGACACTGTCGGCGCGGTGTTTTTCACCGACGACGGCGTATTGCTGGACGCCAACGAAGCCTTCCTGCGCATGAGCGGGTACAGCGCCGAGGACGTGCAGGCCGGCCGGTTGAACTGGAAAATGCTCACGCCGGCCGAGTGGCGGCGGCCCTGGCTCAGGGCAATGGCGGAGCTGAAGGCCTGCGGCGTCGCCACACCGTTCGAGCGCGAGCATCTGCGCAAGGACGGCAGCCGGTGGTGGTCCCTGGTCGCAGCCAAACGCCTGCCGGATGGCAGCTGTTTCGAACTGGTGGTGGACATCACCGACCGGGTGCGCGCCGAGGAAGCCCTGCGCGAACAAACCCGTACCCTGGAAACCCTCGACCAGATCAACAAACTGTTGGCCGGCGACCTGGACCTGGAACGGGTGGTGCAAACCTTGACCGATGCCGGGGTAGCGCTCACAGGCGCCCGGTTCGGCGCGTTCTTCCATAACGTGCTGGATGACAGTGGCGAGCACCTCACCCTGTTCACGCTGTCTGGGGCCGAGCGGGAACAGTTTTCCGCGCTCGGCGGGTTGCGCGCCACGCCGGTGTTCGCCCCGACCTTCCGTAACGAAGGCGTGGTGCGTTCCGACGATATCCTGGCCGACCCCCGCTACGGGCAGCGGGGCCCCCACAACGGTATGCCCGAGGGCCATCTGCCGGTGCGCAGTTACCTGGCAGTGTCAGTGGTATCCCGGGCGGGCGAAGTGCTGGGTGGGCTGTTTTTCGGGCACCCCGAACCCGGCCGCTTCGGCGAGCGACACGAGCGAGTGATGGTCGCCCTGGCTGCCCAGGCCGCTATCGCCATCGACAACGCACGGTTGTTCCAGCAGGTACAAACCGCCAATGAAACCCTCGAGCAGCGGGTGGCCGAGCGTACTGAAGAACTCACTCAGGCACACGAAGCCCTGCGCCAGGCGCAAAAGATGGAAGCGGTGGGGCAGCTCACGGGCGGCATTGCCCACGACTTCAACAACTTGCTGGCGGGCATCATCGGCGGGCTGGAGATCGTCGAACAGCGGCTCAAGGCCGGCCGTTCGGATAACCTCGACCGCTTCCTCAAGGGCGCGCAGAACTCCGCCCAGCGGGCGGCCGCACTCACCCAGCGGCTGTTGGCGTTTTCCCGTCGGCAAACCCTGGCCCCCCGCCCCCTCGACGTGAACCAACTGGTGATGGGCATGCAGGAGTTGATCGGGCGTACGGTGGGCCCGGCGATCGAAGTGCGAGTGAGCGTCACAGCGGGCCTGTGGCCAGCCTGCGTTGACGCCCCTCAATTGGAAAGCGCACTGCTGAACCTGGCAATCAATGCGCGTGACGCCATGCCTGCAGGTGGCAGCATCACACTGGAAACCAGCAATCTGCACCTCGATAGCAAAGCCGCCGTAACCTATGACCTGCCACCGGGCGAGTACCTGCGCATTGGCGTGACGGATACCGGCACGGGCATTCCCGGGAACATTATCGAGCGGATTTTCGACCCCTTCTTCACCACCAAGCCCATCGGCCAGGGCACCGGCCTGGGCCTGTCCATGGTGCACGGCTTCGTGCGCCAGTCGGGCGGGCAGGTGCGGGTTCATTCCGAGGTGAACCTGGGCACTACGGTCAATCTTTACCTGCCACGCCACCTGGGTGAGGCGACGCCGGAGGGTAGGCCCGTACCCGTGGCGGCGGCGGAAACCGGCATGGGCGAAACCGTGCTGGTGATTGATGACGAGGCCACCGTGCGCATGCTGATGGTGGAGGCGCTGGAGCATGCCGGTTACCGCACCTTGCAGGCCAATGATGGGCCAGCCGGCCTCAAACTGCTGGCGAGCGAGCCCCGCATCGACCTGCTGGTGACTGACGTGGGCTTGCCCGGCGGCATGAATGGCCGCCAGGTGGCTGACGCGGCGCGCATGGCACGCCCTTCGCTTCAAGTCCTGTTTGTGACCGGTTTCGCCGAGCATTCGGTGCTGGCTGCGGGGGACCTGGAAGACGGCATGGCGGTATTGAGCAAACCCTTCTCCATGGCCAGCCTGGCAGCGAACGTTGCCCGGATGCTCGGCAACCCCTGAGCCTTTTGCGATTTTGTTGTGCCGTTGCGGTAACAGCTAACCTGTGAATGTGTCGAAACGGGGCGCGGTTACTCATCACCCACACAGGAACGCAACGATGCGAGAGAGCGATAAACGCTGGGCCATGGGGCTGCTTGCGGCCTGCCTGCTGGCAACCGGTACGGCCAACGCCAAGGACTGGAGCCGCGTGAACATCGCCACCGAAGGCAGCTACGAGCCGTGGAACCTCACCCTGCCGGGCGGAAAGGTGAGCGGCTTCGAGCCTGAACTGATGGAGGTGCTGTGCCAGCGCATGAAGCTGGAATGCGTGCTGAAGGTGCAGAACTGGGACGGGATGATCGCCAGCCTCAACGCCGGCAAGTTCGACGTGTTGATGGATGCGATCGTGATCACCGAAGAGCGCAAGCAGGTGATGGCCTTCTCCACCCCTTATGCCCGCACGCCAGCGAGCTTCGCGGCCATGGACGCCAAGCTGCTGCCCGGCACGCCTGGCAAGGAAGGCGCCATCACCCTGGCCAATGACCCTGCTCAGATCAAGCCGGCCGTCGAGGCCCTGCGCAAGGCATTGGACGGTAAAACCATCGGCATTGCCTCCGGCACGGTGTACACGCCGTTCATCGACGAGTACTTCAAGGACGTGGCCACGGTGCGCGAGTACAGCACCTCGGCGGACGCGATCCTGGACCTGAACGCCGGCCGCATCGACGCGGTATTCGACGACGTGACCTTCCTCAACGCCACCCTGGAAAAGCCCGATAACAAAGGCCTGGCGTATACCGGGCCGGAGATCGCCGGGCCCATCTGGGGCGAAGGCGAGGCGTTGGGCTTTCGCAAGGCGGACACCGACCTCAAGGCCCGCTTCGACGCCGCCCTCAAGGACGCCATCGCCGATGGCACGGTCAAGCGCCTGAGCGAGAAGTGGTTCAAGGTGGACCTCACCCCGTAATGGCCCTTGCCCGACCACGAAGGAGACACCCGCATGGCGCTTGTGGAGCTGCTGGGCTTCAGTGAACACGGCTGGGGGCCGACGCTGCTTCAAGCGGCGGGAATGACCCTGGTGCTCACCGCTGTAGCGCTGTTGATCGGCGCAGTGGCCGGCGCCCTGGTGGCCATGGCCAAGTTGTCATCGCGGCGGGCACTGCGCTGGCTGGGAGAGCTGTATTCCGTGCTGTTTCGCGGCATTCCGGAATTGTTGGTGATCTACCTGTTCTACTTCGGCGGCGCCACCATGGTCTCGGCAGTTACCCACTGGTTCGGCGGCGGTGGCTACATCGACGTGCCGCCCTTTGCGGTGGGCGCGCTGGCGGTGGGGCTGATTTCCGGGTCGTACCAGGCCGAGGTGTACCGGGGCGCGTACCTGGCGGTACCCAAGGGCGAACTCGAAGCGGCCAGCGCGATTGGCATGTCCCCTGCCCTGCGCCTGCGCCGGGTACTGATCCCGCAGGTGTTGCGCTTTGCCCTGCCTGGGTTGGGCAACGTGTGGCAGATGAGCCTGAAGGATTCGGCACTGATATCGGTGATCGGGCTGGTGGAGCTGATGCGCGCCAGCCAGGTGGCGGCGGGCTCGACGCGCCAGTACTTCACCTTTTACATCGTGGGCGGCCTGGGGTATCTGGCGCTCACGTGGCTGTCGGGCCGTGTGTTCGCCGCCGCCGAAGCCCGCGTGCGCCGCACCCGCCGTACCAATGCGATGCACTCCTGAGGGCCTGTGGTGATCGACTTCGAATTTTTGGGTAGCACCCTGCTCAAGCTGATGGGGGCGCTGCCCACCACGCTCGGGTTGTTCTTCGCGTCGCTCGTGCTAGGTTTGTGCCTTTCGCTTGGGGTAGTGGCCTTGCGGGTGAACCGGCGCCTTTGGTTGAGTTACCCCGCGCGTGGGTATATCGCGCTGTTCCGCGGCACCCCATTGCTGGTGCAGATGTTTCTGATTTACTACGGCCTGGGGCAGTTCCCCGAGGTGCGCCAGAGCTTCGCCTGGGTGGTACTGCGTTCGCCCTATGCCTGCGCCGTGCTCTCGCTGGCCTTGTGTACCGCAGGGTACACCGCCGAGATCATCCGCGGTGGCCTGTTGAGCGTGCCTCAAGGGCAGATCGAAGCAGGCCTGGCCATCGGGCTCTCTCGTTGGCAGCTGCTGCGCCGGATCATTGCCCCCATCACCTTGCGCCAGGCGCTGCCGGCATACTCCACAGAGGCCATTCTGCTGGTCAAATCTACGGCACTGGCCAGCCTGGTGACCGTGTGGGACGTCACTGGCGTTGCCCAGCAGATCATCCAGCGCAGCTACCGCACCCTTGAGGTGTTCGCCTGCGCCGCGGCTATTTATCTGGTGCTGAATTTCCTGGTAGTGCGCGCCGTGGCCTGGCTGGAGCACCGCCTTGCCGTGCCGACGCGCCCCTTGGAAAGCGATGCCCCGGCACAAGCTACGGCGCCCCTACCTACCGACCCTTGACGCTGACTGCGCTGAACCGGCTCGGCCTGCCTACCCGCCGGCAATCAGGCTTCAGGCTTGGGCATCGGCTGCGCCACGCCACTTTCCACCCCACCGGACGCATCGTCCAGTGTATCGGCGTTGCTGGTATCGCTCGCTTCCGATTCCAGCTCGTCGCTGGCCTGCTTCCAATGCGAATGCGCCGCGCCTTCCGGGCGGCCTTCGCGCTCCCAGAGTTCGTACGCACGGTCTCGGATCTTGCTTTCGTCCACGCTCATGGCCGTAGTCCTCGTTCGCTGATGGCTGTTCCCACATCGACCCGGCAACGGGCCGTAAGTTGGATGAAAGCGATACCGTGCCGACGGCTGGCCAGGCCCGCCAAGGCTTCTGACAGAAGGCACGCGGGCCGATGAAATGTGCTGAACCCGTTGCGCTTGTGCAACTCCTATACAAAACGCAGCGACGGGACAATTTTGATGAGCACAGCAGCCGCTTACCTGGGCCAAGGTACTGCTCGCCTTACGGGCGAACCGGTTGCCAGCGCCGACCTGGATATCGAGCAGTACCTGCGGGACCTGATCGCCGCAGGGAAGGACCGCCTGCCATTGCCCGGTGGAGGCAACACCCTGCAGCGCTGGCGCGCCTTGGCACAGGTCGCGGCCATCGACCTCTCACTGGTGAAGTTTTACGAGGGGCATACCGACGCGCTGGCGATCCTCGCCGAGTTGGCGCCCCAGCACGCCCCAGGCGAGGGTTTGTGGGCTGTGTGGGCTTCCGAACCGCCCAATGCACGGGTGCGCGCAGAGCGTATGAGCGATGGCCAATTGCGCTTGCATGGCACCAAAGCCTGGTGCTCAGGGGCGGCGCAGGTCGATCATGCAGTGGTCACCGTGTGGGGCGCCAACGACGAGCCCTGGCTGGCCGCGGTCCATTTGCGCCAACCCGGGATCGAGATCATCGACGGCGCCTGGCAGGCAGTTGGTATGGCGGCCACGGCCAGCCTGGACGTGCGCTTCGATGGCGCCGTGGCGCAGGTGATTTGCGCCGGTGACGGTTACCTCCAGCGGCCGGGCTTCTGGCAAGGCGGCGCCGGCATTGCCGCCTGCTGGTATGGCGCCGCCGCCCGCCTGAGCGAATACCTGCGCGATGGCAGCAAAACCGACCCCCATGCGCTGGCCCATCTGGGCGCCGTGGATGCCAGCTTGTCCATGGCCGCCGCCAGCCTGCGCGAGTGCGCGCATTGGATAGACGCCCACCCCACCCGTAACGCTGAACTGCCGGTGCGGCGGGTGCGCGCCCAGGTTGAACACACCGTTGAGCAGGTGCTGCACCACGTGGGCCGCGCCTTGGGCGCTACCCCCTTCTGTCGCGACCGCCACTTTGCCCGGCTCGCCGCCGACCTTCCTGTATTCGTGCGCCAAAGCCATGCCGAGCGTGACCTTGCCGACCTTGGGGCCTTGACCCGCCACCCTTCCCAGGCCGGAGATTGGCACCTATGACGGACGCGCCAAACCTGATACAGACTGCGGGCACGCCATTGGCGGCCTGGCAAGGCTCGCATCGCCTGGCCGCAGTGCCGGCCATCAGCCTCGATGAACTGGCCCCACCGGGCCACCGGGTGGTGGTGGTGGCGCCTCACCCGGACGACGAAGTGATCGCCTGTGGTGGCTTGCTGGCGGCGCTGACAGAGCGCGAGCAGGAATTGCTGCTAGTGTCCGTGACCGATGGCGAAGGGAGCCACCCTGGCTCCCTCGACTGGCCGCCAGAGCGTTTGCGTGAGGCCCGTTACGCTGAAAGCGAGGCGGCCTTGCGCGCGCTCGGCCTGGCGCCGGAGCGGTTGGCCTGGCAGCGCCTGCATGCACCTGACAGCCAGGTGGGCAACGACGAGGCCGGCCTCGCCGCCACGCTGAGAGCGCTGCTGCGGCCCACTGACCTCGTATTTACCACCTGGAGGCTGGACGGCCACTGCGACCACGAAGCCGTTGCCCGCGCCTGCCTGGCCGCCACTGCCGACGCGGGTGCCCAATTGCGCGAAATCCCTGTATGGGCCTGGCATTGGGCTACACCCGAGGATGACCGCCTTCCATGGGAGCGGGCTCGCCGCCTGACACTCACGCCGCAATGGCTGGCACGCAAACAGGCGGCGCTTCATGCGCATCAGAGCCAGCTCCATCGTGACCCCACCACCGGCGCCGACCCTGTATTGAGCGAAGAAGCCCTTCGGCGATGGCTGCAACCCTACGAGGTGGTGTTCCTATGACCGACCCGGAAGGCTACTTCAATAACCTGTACGACGGCGACCCGGACCCTTGGGCCTACCGCCGCCGCTGGTACGAGAAACGCAAGCGCGACCTCACGCTCGCCTGCCTTCCCCGCCAGCGTTACCGCCGTGGCTTCGAGCCGGGCTGTTCGAACGGAGAGCTGAGCGCGGAGCTGGCCCAGCGCTGCGACCAACTGCTGTGCACCGACCTCAACGCCCAAGCCGTGGCCCTGGCGCAAGAACGGCTGGCCGGCATCGAGGGGGTGGAGGTACGCCAGTGTTCGCTGCCCGATGACTGGCCTTGCGGCGAGTTCGACCTCATCGTGCTGAGCGAAGTAGGCTACTACCTGACCTCCGAAGCCTGGGAGCAAGTGGCTACCCGGGCAGGCAAGAGCCTGGCGGCTGGCGGTTGCGTATTGGCCTGCCATTGGCTGCACCCGATCGAGGGCTGCCGGATGGACGGTCATGGTGTACATCAAATACTGGCGCGGAAGCTGGAACTTGAGCCCCTGATTCACCATCTTGAGAAAGACTTCATTCTGGAACTCTGGGGCCACCAGCCGGTTGGCTTCGATTTAAGCGAGGTGGTCGAATGATCGGCGTTCTGGTCCCGGTTCATAACGAAGAGAAGCTGTTGGGGGCCTGCCTGAGCTCCGTACTCAAGGCAGCCAGGCATCCTGAGCTTGCCGGGGAAGAGGTGGAAATACTTGCTGTACTGGATGCTTGCACCGACGGTTCGCATGCCATCGCCACAGCACTGGGCGTGCAGACCCTGAGCGTGAACAGCCGTAATGTGGGCCATGCCCGCAGCGTAGGGGCCAGTTACCTGCTTGGCCGCGGTGCGCGCTGGCTGGCCTGCACCGACGCCGACAGCCTGGTGGGCGAAGACTGGCTGTGCAACCAGCTGAAATTCGGCGCAGAGGCTGTGTGCGGAACGGTGCATGTTGAAGACTGGAGCGGCCACTCCGCCGGCGTGCAAGCTCGGTACATGGCCAATTATCAGGACCGCGACGGCCATCGGCACATTCACGGCGCCAACCTGGGCGTATGCGCCAAGGCTTACCGCCGCGTCGGGGGCTTCCGCCCACTCAGCGCCCACGAAGACGTGCACCTGATCGAAGACCTCGAGCGCAGTGGTGCCCGCATCGTGTGGACACATCTGAACCGGGTGATCACCAGCGCCCGCTTCGATTGCCGAGCGCAGGGTGGGTTCAGCGATTACTTGAAGGGATTGGCAGAAGGCGTGCAGCCCTGATATCAACTCTCGAATAGCCTGATATCAAAAAGCCGGCACTTATGCCGGTTTTTTATTTCCCTGTTGATACATTCAAATAAACAAAACGCATACCTTTTGCACTTCAAAGGCATTACCCCGCCAAAACCCTCCCACCTATATTCAAGCGCGCCGGCCGCACTCCGGCATTGTTTGCACAACGGCCCACCCTGGGCCACCACGGGCTTACCTCACAACAGCAACACCAAGGTAACCCTGGGCTACGCACGTTGAGCAGCGAGGCTTTGCCCTCACGCCTCACCGCTTCGCCTGAACTTCCGTTGGACGATAAAAACAACTAACTCTTCAAAGGATATGACCATGCGAATGAACACCGCAGCCAAGCCTTTCGCTCGCGCCGCCTTGTGCCTTGCATTGACGGCCGCCCTGGGCACCGCCGCCCACGCCAGCGGCAAAAACAGTGACGATACCTTGAAGTTCGATTCCAGCACGGGCGGTACAGCAGGATCGGTAACGGTATTCGGGCAAACCGTAACGTACACCGCCTACACCGTGACGTACGTGGCCAAGCCCAACGACCCCGCCCAGCAAGTGATGACGATCTACATTCCGTCCAACGCGACTCAGGCCTCGCCCATCTTCATGCCGCTCAATACCGGCGGCTATATGCAGCTGGACCTGCTCACCCCCGCTGATGTGACTACCGCCGATGAAACCGGCGCCAACCGCGCGGCGGCCATGGCCCTGGCCAAGGGCATTGTGGTGGCTTCCGCCGCAGGCCGGGGGCGCAACTCCACGTTAGTGATCGACGGCGTGACCACCGAAGTGGGCGATGGGCCTTCGGCGATCGTGGACCTCAAGGCCGCGGTGCGCTACCTCAAGCACAACGACAAGGCGATGCTGGGCAACGCCGAAAAGATCATCATCAGCGGCACCAGCGGCGGCGGCGCCTACAGCTCCCTGGTGGGCGCAACCGGCGACAGCCCGTTGTACAAGAATTACCTGAACGAACTTGGCGCCGCCCAGGAAAGCGACGCGGTCTTCGGCGTGGCGCCCTACTGCCCCATCACTGACCTGGACAACGCCAACGCCGCTTATGAGTACTACTTCAACGGCACTGGTATTACCGTGGCCCATCCCAGCGGCGGCACCCTTAACCTGAGTGCCAACGACCAGGCGCTGTCCACAGTGATGGCCAACCAGTACGTGCCCTACCTCAACGGCCTGGACCTCAAGCACCCGCGCACCGGCGCGCCGCTCAAGCTCAACAGCTACAGCCCGGACGCGGTACGCGGCGGTAGCTATCGCAACTACGTGTACAGCGTGCTGGGCGACTCGGCCACCCGGTTCATTCTGCAGAACGGTTATGTGAACGGCGACGGCAGCCTCAACAGCGCCGGGCAAACCTACATGAGCACCGCGGCCACCATGAACGGCCTGGCGTCGGGCCTGGCGCCCAAAGACTTCATCAGCTGGAACGCATCTACCCGTACCGCGACCCTTACCAGCTGGAAAAACCTCATGCTGTTCATGAACCGGATGAAGCCGGTGGGCGCCTTCGACAATGGCTTTGCCAGCGTTACCGGCGAGATGGACGCCTTCAACACCGACCCCACGGTGCTCAGCAACGATGTAACGGTGGCCAAGGGCTGGAACCACTTTGACGAGAACCTGGGCGACGCCATCGCCAAGGCCGGGCTCAAGGGCGCCACCGGTTACACCAGCGTGAAAGGCTTTGTGGTGAAAGACGCAGTGGCCAAGTGGGCGGCGATGATGAACCCCATGTACTACATTGTGAAAAGCCCTCGTAATACCGGCCTTGACGTCAACCCCTACGCTGCGCAGGCCTATGGCTCCAGCGAAGTGGCGCGGCACTGGCGGATCCGTGTGGGCTCCTATGACCGTGATTCCTCACCGTTCGTCAGCCTCAACCTTGCCACCGTGTTGCAGAACCGGGGAGCGGGCGTGAACTACCAGATCGCCTGGAACCAGCCTCACGCCGGTAACTACGACAACAGCGAGCTGATCGCATGGATGCTCAAGGTTGCGAAAAACGATTCGCGTGGCGATTCACGGCACGACTGAGACCACGAGCCTGAACAGGACGTAGCGACAGGGGGGCGCTTGCCGCTTCCCTGCGCGCCTTGCGCTACGAGGGGACGCATGATGCAGGCAACCGAAGCCAAGAAGGCAGGCGGTGGGCAAATGGCGCCGGTGTGTGAGCCGATGCCGGCGTTACAGGGAGAGGCCGCTGAGCGGGCACTCTGCGACTATCTGGTGGCGGCGGGCCAACTCAAGGCCGTGGACCATGAGCGCGCGCGCCGCTTGTACATTGGCGCCGACACCGCTTCGCCACCCACCGAAGCCTTTACGGCATTCCTGCTGCGCCTGGGGCTGGTAGCCGAGCGGGACCTGGCGCACGCCTGGGCCAGCCTGCTCAATGTGCCCCTGGTCGATGCCGAACAATCGCCAGCGCCGCCAGAAGCACTGCCATCCCTGCCGTTGCGGTTCCTCGAACAGTTCCAGCTGGTGCCGGTAAGCAAGGACCCGGACGGCACCTTGCACGTCGTGCTGGCAAACCCGGCGGACCCTTACCCGCTCGACGCCGTCGCCTACGCCTGTGACTGCCCGGTACGGGTGTCCATCGGCTTGCGTGGCGACATCCAGGCCATGATCGAACGCTATTACGGCCAGGGCCGCTCGGCCATGGGCGCCATTGCCCAAGGCATGGGCAACGACGCCCAGTCGCTGGACGACATCGAACACCTGAAGGACCTTGCCTCCGAAGCGCCGGTCATCCGCTTGGTGAACCTGATCATCGAACGCGCGGTAGAGCTGCGCGCGTCGGACATTCACATCGAACCGTTCGAAAACCACCTCAAGGTGCGTTACCGCGTCGACGGCCTGCTGCAGGAATCCGAAGCGCCGCCGCCCCGCTCCACCGCCGCGGTGATTTCGCGGGTGAAGATCATGGCGCGGCTGGACATTGCCGAGCGCAGGCTGCCCCAGGACGGGCGGATCATGCTGCGCATACAGGGCAAGGAACTGGACCTGCGGGTGTCGACGGTGCCCACCAGCTTCGGCGAGTCGGTGGTGATGCGCCTGCTGGATCGCGCCTCGGTGCGCTTCGACTTCGCCAGCCTGGGGTTCGCCGGCCAGGCACTTGAGAACTTCCTGCCGGTACTCGAACGGCCCCATGGCATCGTGCTGGTGACCGGGCCCACCGGCTCGGGCAAAACCACCACGCTGTACACCGCCCTGGCCCGGCTGAACACCGCCGAGCGCAAGATCATCACCGTGGAAGACCCGGTGGAGTACCAGCTCGAAGGCATCAACCAGATCCAGGTCAAGCCCAGCATTGGCCTGGGCTTCGCCGGTGCCCTGCGGGCTATTGTGCGGCAGGACCCGGACGTGATCATGATCGGTGAAATGCGCGACCTGGAAACCTGTGCCATCGCCATCCAGTCTGCCCTTACCGGGCACCTCGTGCTGTCCACACTGCACACCAACAGCGCGGCGGGCAGCATCACCCGGCTGCTGGACATGGGCATGGAGGATTACCTGCTCGCCTCCACCCTCAACGGCATCCTGGCGCAACGGCTGGTGCGCCGGCTGGACCCCGACCTGCGCGAAGCCTACGAGCCCCTGCCCGAGGTGATCGCCGACTACCAGCTGGAGCGCTACACCGAGGCGCGGCCCATACGCTTGTACCGCCCACGCGGCGGGCTTGCCGGGACCGATGGCTACCGGGGGCGCAGTGCGATCAGCGAGCTGCTGGTGCTCGACGACACCCTGCGCAGCCTGCTCATGCGCCGCGCCGATGCCGCCACGCTGGAGCAGGCCGCCCGCGAACGAGGGATGGTCACGCTCTACGAGGACGGGCTGCGCCAGGCGCTGGCCGGAGTGACCACCCTCGAAGAAGTATTACGTGTGACGCGGGGGGACTGACATGACCCGCTATCGCTACAAGGCGCTGGACGCCGATGGCATCGCCTCTCAAGGCCTGCTCGAAGCCACCGACGAGCACGCGGCGGCGAGCCAGCTGCATGGCCGCAACCTGCTGGTGCTGCAACTGGTGCCTACTGCCGAGGGGTCACTGGCCGGCCAGGGCTGGCGCGCCTGGTTCACCCGCCCGCCGCTTTCCGCCGCCGCGGTGGCGCAGTTCACCCAGCAACTGGCCACCTTGCTGGACGCCGGCCAGCCCCTGGACCGTGCACTCAACATCCTGCTCACCAACCCAGCGGACGCTCGGGTGGGCGCCTTGCTGGAGCGGGTGCGTGAGCATGTGAAGGCCGGCAAACCGTTGTCGTCCGCATTGGGACAACACCCCGAGCAGTTTTCGGTGCTGTACGTGAGCATGGTCCGCGCGGGCGAAGCGGGCGGTTCGCTCGCGGCCACGCTCACTCAACTGGCAGCGTACCTGGAACGGGCGCAGGCGCTGCGGGGCGAGGTGATCAATGCGTTGATCTACCCGGCGTTCCTCGTGGTGGGCGTACTGGGGTCGCTGGCCTTGTTGATGGCGTATGTGGTGCCGCAATTCGTACCCATTTTCGCGGACCTGGGCGTTCCGGTGCCGGTGCTCACCCAAAGCGTGCTGTGGCTGGGCCAGGGGTTTTCCGATTACGGCCTGGCGGCGCTGGTAACCGGTGTGGCCGCGCTGTGGTGGCTGCGCGCGCGCCTGGCCGAGCCGACGCGGCGGCTGCGCTGGGACAGGAACCTGTTGCGGCTGAAGTTGGCCGGCCCGCTGCTGCAGCGGCTGGAGACCGCGCGGCTGGCGCGCACCCTGGGGACGTTGCTGCACAACGGCGTGCCGTTGCTGGCTGCCTTGGCCATCGGCCACGACGTGTGCACCAACCAGGCCTTGCGTGGGGCCGTGGCCGCGGCGGCCGACCGGGTGAAGGACGGCGCGCCGCTGGCCGCCTCGCTTGAACACAGCCGGCTGTTGCCGCCGCTCGCGCTGCAAATGGTGCAGGTGGGGGAGGAATCCGGGCAACTGGACACCCTCCTGATCAAGGTCGCCGATGTCTTCGACCGCGAGGCCAAACGCAGCATCGACCGCCTGCTCGCTGCCCTGGTGCCCAGCCTGACCATCGTCATGGCCGTGCTGGTCGCCTTCATCATGCTGGCCATCATGCTTCCGCTGATGAGCCTCACCAGTAATATCTAAAAGGCTGCTACCGGTATGAGAACACTGCCCCCTAACCCCCTCTCCCGCCACCAGCGCGGCTTCACCCTGCTGGAAATGCTCGCGGTGATCGTGCTGCTCGGTATCGTGGCCACGATCGTGGTGCGCCAGGTGGGCGGCAACGTGGACAAAGGCAAATACGGTGCTGGCAAGGCGCAGCTCGCCAGCCTGGGCATGAAGATCGAAACCTACGCGCTGGACGCCGGGGCGCCGCCCAAAGCCCTGCAGCAGCTGACCACGCGCCCCGCCGATGCCCGCAATTGGAACGGCCCCTATGCCAAGCCTTCAGACCTGCAAGATCCCTTCGGCCATGCCTTCGGCTATCGCGCGCCGGGGCAACATGGGCCCTTTGACCTGATTTTCTACGGCCAGGACGGCCAACCCGGCGGCGATGGCTATAACGCCGACCTGGGCAACTGGGAGTAACGGTGTATGGGCCGCCAGGGGGGCTTCACGCTGCTGGAAATGATCGTGGTGATCGTACTGGTGGCGGTGGCCCTGAGCGTGGTGTCGTTTTCCCTGAGCAAGGGGCTGGACAGCCTGCGCGCCCGGGAAACGAGCCGCGACCTCAGCCTGGCCCTGCGCGCGGCGAGGGCCCAGGCGATTACCGATGGCCAACCCACCCGAGTGGAATTCGATGTGGCCGGGCGACGGTATCAGGCACCCGGCCAACCGGCGCACGCCCTGCCCCCGCGCATGGCCCTGCGCCTGACCACCGCCGCTGCGCTGCGCCTGGGCCAGCAGGGTTCGATCCAGTTCTACCCCGACGGCAGCAGCACCGGCGGCAACGTACGGCTCGAGCGGGACGGCCGGGCATGGCGAGTGGACGTGGCCTGGCTTACCGGCGATGTGCGCTGGCAGGAGGTTCAGCCATGAACGGCGTGCGCCAACGGGGCTTCACCCTGCTGGAAGTGCTGGCGGCACTGGCCCTGCTCGCGGTCACTTTTTTTGTGGTAATGGGCGGTATCGGGCAGGCCACCCATGCCTTGTTCAAGGACCAGCGCGCTACTCGCCTGGCACTGGCTGCTCACACGGTGCTGGATGCGTCCCTGGACGGCCCGTTGCAACCGGGCCAGCAGCAGGGTCGGCTTGAGGACGGGGTGGCCTGGCAGCTGAACATTGCACCAGTGGGTGGCCACGCGAGGGTGCGGCTGTTCCGGCTCAACCTCACGCTGGAACTGGGGGGGCACGTGGAGCGCTTCAGTACTTTGCGGGTGCAGGGCATGGCGGGACGCGGCGCATGAGCCGCCTGGCCCGGGGGTTTACCTTGATCGAGGTGTTACTGGCGATCAGCCTGATGGCGATCCTGTTGGTATTGATAGGTACGGCACTCACCGCTACACGCAAGACCGTTGCTGGCACCGAACGCTTTACCCAAAGGCTGGATGAAGTGCGTGCCGCCCAGCAATTCCTGCGGCGCGAACTCCAGCAAATCGTGGCTTTGCCGATCGACATGCAGGCCTCGGGCGCCGCCGCGGTGTTCCACGGTGAAGCCAGCGAGATGCGCTACGTGTCGAGCCTGCCGGCGCATCTGGGCGGTGGGCTTTACCTGCAAACGCTGGGCTTGGGCAACCGGGAGGCGGAGCCGTGGCTTGAAGTGCAGTTTACTCAGCTCACCGGGCCCACGAGCCGTCGGCCCTGGGGCGAGCCACAGCGGTTGCTGAGCCAGGTGCAGGGGCTGCGTTTCAGCTACCGCGGGCTTGATGCCCACGGCCGGCTCACCGATTGGTTGCCTCGCTGGCCTTGGCCGGAGCGCCTGCCCCTGGCGATCGGCATAACCCTCAAAAGCCCGGGGCCGATCGCCTGGCCACCGTTGCAGGTCGCGCTGCGCCTGCAGCAACAAAGCCCCTTGGTGGCCACCCCATGACCACGCCGGGACGTGACCTTCGCCAGCGTGGCGTCGCCTTGCTGCTTACGCTCTGGGCCCTCGCGCTGCTAAGCCTGTTGATGCTGCAGATCATCACCACGGTGCGCCTGGAAAACCGGCAAAGCCTGCACCAGCTACAGCAAACCCGCGCCGACCTGGTGGCCGAGGCGGGGCTGGCCCTGGCGGTGATGCACCTGAGCGATCCGCAACGGGAGCAGCGCTGGCGCGCCGACGGCCAGCCTTATGCCCAGCCGATTGGGGACAGCCAGCTCACGGTTCGGGTAAACAGCGACATGGGCAAGGTGGACCTCAACAGTTCGTCGCCCGAGCTGTGCGCGCGATTGGCCCGCATCCTCGGCGCCAGTGGCCCCGAAGCCGGCCAACTGGCAACGGCCCTTCGGGCGCGCCAGGCCGATGCCGAGGTCACGCCGCTGCGAGTACTCGAGGAAGCGATGCAGCTGCCAGGCATGAGCAGCGAGCTGTTCGAGCGTTTGCTGCCCTACATCACCGTGTGGAGCGGCTATGACGAACCGGTCGCCGCGCTGGCCTCGGCGCCGGTGCGCCAGGCGCTGGGGCAGAGCCTGGTGGCGATGGCCGACGAGGTGGACCCTGGCCCGGTGCTGAGCGTGACCAGCGAAGCCCAGCTGAACAGCGGGGGGCGGGCCACGCTCAGCGCTACCTTTCTATTGACCCTGGACGGCGGCACGCACGCGTATCGCCTGTTGCGTTGGCAGCCATGACTTCCTTTCAAACTCACTTGACCAAAGCCCTGCGCCCGGCGCGTCTGGCGCTGCATCAGCAGTGGCAAGCGTCGGTCTTCCCGCGATTTTTCGCGTGGTGGGGCGAACAGCTTGCCGGTTGCCTGCCCCCTGGCCTGCGTGGCTGGCTTGCCCGCAACGATGAAGCACCGCTGGTGTGCTGGCGGCAGGATTGCCTGTGGCGCCACGGCGAAGCGGGCTGGGTGCCCTGTGTCTCGGGAATGCCCGCTGACAATATCTGTGTATTGCTGCTCGAGCCGCGTCAGGCACTGGTGAGAACACTCACCTTCCCGCCCGCTGCCGCGCCAAACCTGGCCGACGCCATCGGCTACGAAATGGACCGCCACACGCCCTTCCGTGCCGATCAGGTGTATTACGGCTTCAAACGCCTGCCGGGCAAGGCGCGGGAGCCGGCCACCGTGGTGCTGGGCGTGGCCCAGCGCGAGCGCCTCGACGCGCTGCTCGACACCCTGGCCGGGCAAGGCGTGCGGCCCCAGGCAGTCGATGTGGCCGCGCCCTCGGGGAACGCCGGGATGGGGCTGAACCTGTTGCCACTCGAACGCCGGCCACCCGGCCACCACCGCACGCGGCGGCTCAATGCTGTGCTAGGCCTGCTGATACTGTGCCTGAGCGTGGTTGCCTTGCAGCTGTGGCTGTACAACCGCGCTGCCGCGCTTGCCGCCATGCAGGACGAAGTGGCGCGCCTGCGCAACGAAGCCAGCACCGTACAACAGCTGCGCCAGCAGCTGCAGAACGGCCAGGGCGCCACCCGTTACCTGGCCGAACGCCGCCAGGGCACTCCGCTCATCAGCCAGGTATTGAGCGAACTCACCCACTGCCTGCCCGCCGACACCTGGCTCGGCCAGTTCAGCCTGGAACCCGACGGCCAGCTCACACTAGGTGGGCAAAGCCCGCACGCCGGCAACCTCATCGCCGAGCTCAAAGGGTGCCCCAGCGTGACCGGGGCGCAGTTCCAAGGGGTGATCCAGCCCGATGAAACCACGGGCGGGGAGCGTTTCTATCTGCTCGCTCACTTGCGCAAGGAGGAGCACCCCGATGCGCCGACCTCTGACACTCCTTGAACAACGCGTCAGCGCCGTGCTGCTGCTGGGCGTAGCAATGGCGCTCATCTATTGGGGCGCGGTAGAGCCGTGGCTGGTGGCGCCCCATCAGGCGATCAGCGAGCAGATGGCCGACGTGCGCCAGGCTCAACGCCGTTATGTAGCCTTGCTTGGCCAGCGTGAAGCGCTACAGGCCCAGGTAGCCGCGATGCAGCCGGGGGACGTGAGCGAAAACGGCCTGTTGCCCGGCGACGATGCCAGCGGCGCTTCGGCGGCATTGCTGCAACGAGGGGCGGAGGTGATAGCACAACATCAAGGCGACGGCGCTGGCTGCGAGTTGCTCAACCGTACGCCGCTCACGGACACGCCTGGCGCCGGGCCTTACCCGCAGGTACAAGCCAGCTTCAACCTCACGTGCGCCATCGAACCGATTGAAGCCATTGTGTACGACCTGGAAACCGGCACGCCGGCGTTGTTCGTGAGCCAATTGCGGATCGAACGCCCCGCGCAAGCCGCGGACGGACCCGGAGCGCGGCTGGAGGTGCAGCTGACGGTCAGTGGCTTTGCACACACTCAGGCCAGCCCGAATGCCGGCCGTGAGGAGGCGCTATGACCCGTGTCGATCATCTGCGCTTCAGGCCTTGGCTACTCGCGTTGATTGGCGTGCTCATGGCTACGATCGTCGCTCAGGTGCTCGGCCTGGGCCGGGACCTTACCTGGCTGCCACCCCTGGCCAATGACCTGCCTGAGCCGCTCGTCAGCGACGCGGCGCCAGCAGCACCGCCGTTACAGGCGCTCGCCAACACCTGGGAGCACCCATTGTTCAGCCCTGGGCGGCAGCCAGACGTGAGACCACTCGGCGACACAACACCGGCATCGCTGCAAGGCATGGTCCTTACCGGCAGCCTGGTGACCGACACCCTGCGCGTCGCCCTGCTTCGCGACGCCAGCGGCAAGGAGGTATCAGTGGCCCAAGGCAAGGCCCTGGCCAATGGCTGGACGCTTGAGCGGCTCGACCCCACCGAAGCGCTGTTCGTGCTTGAAGGCCAGCAGCAGCGGCTGCGCCTGCGCCCTGCACCGGGGCGCCCTTGAGTGCGGCACCTACCCAATGGATTCGATCTAGAAGGCGGCGCGATTGCCGCTTCTGCCAGGAGCAACCCTATCGTGACACCGCGTTACCCTCTTGCCTGCGTTGCCGCCGTGCTGCTCGCCGGCTGTGTTTCACCGGCCTCCCAGCTACCTTCGGACAACAGCATGATGCGCGAAGGCCTGGAAGGCACCGGAAGCCAGCGCCCATTGCCTACACCGCCGTCGCCCAATATGCCCGGCACCGTGGAAACGTCGCAGCGCCCCGCCACCGACAGCCAGATGGTGCGGGGCAGCGCCCGCTTCATCGCGCCAACACCCGCGCCAGCCAATGCCCCCGAGGCGGCGGGAGAGCCCAGCGTGGCCTTCAACTTCAACGAGCAGCCGATTCGCGGGGTGATCAACAGTATTCTTGGGGACTTGCTGCAACAGAACTACACCGTTGCCGATGGGGTAAAGGGCGATGTGACCTTTTCCACCGCCCGGCCGGTGCCCCGGCGCGAAGCCCTGCCGATTCTCGAAACCCTGCTGTCGTGGACAGGCAACGCGCTGGTACGCGACGGCAACCGGTATAACGTGGTGCCGGCGAGCCAGGCCGTTGCCGGTCGCCTGGTGCCAGCCATGGGCATGCCGGCACCGGGCGCGGGGCTCACCGCGCGGTTGTTCACGCTCGATTACATTTCCGCGACCGAGATGGAGAAGCTGCTCAAGCCGTTTGCACGAGACGGCGCCTTCCTGTTGGTAGACCCCGCCCGTAACGTACTGGCGCTGGCCGGCACCGCTGAAGAGCTGGCCAACTATGAACGCACCATCAACACTTTCGACGTGAACTGGCTCAAGGGTATGTCCATCGCGGTATTCGGCTTGCAGCGGGCCAACGTGACCGAGCTGATGCCTGAATTGCAACGGTTGTTCGGGCCTGACAGCGGCACTCCGCTGGCGGGCATGCTGCGGTTTCTGCCGATCGAACGCACCAACGCCATCGTGGCCATTTCGCCCCAGCCCGAGTACCTCAACGAAGTACGGCGCTGGATAGAAACCATCGACCGCGGCGGCGGCAACGAGCCGCAGATGTACGTGTATGACGTGCGCAACATGAAAGCCACCGACCTCTCCCGCTACCTGCGCCAGCTGTACGGCAACGAGGCGGTGACCGAAGAGGCTGAAGCCCAGGTGGCGCCGGGGCTGCGCACCACCACACTGTCCAGCGGCAGCCGCACGGGCACGGGCAGTTTGGCGGGCAGCAGTAACCTCACCGGGAGCAGCCAGGGTTTGGGCAACCAGGGCAACACTGGCATGTCTTCAGGCCTTAGCAATGCCGGCACCGACACTACCCGCAAAACCTCCGAGGACAACAACGAATCCAGCAACGGGGCGAATACGGCCAATGAGTCCGGCGTGCGCATTACCGCGCAGAAAAGCAGTAACCAGCTGATTATCCGTGCGCGCCCTTCGCAATGGGATGAGATCCAGTCCGCCATCAAGCGCCTGGACAACCCACCCATGCAGGTGCAGATCGAAACCCGCATTCTGGAGGTCAGCCTTACGGGCGACCTGAGCCTGGGGGTGCAATGGTACCTGGGCAAGCTGGCGGGCAATTCCAGCACCAGCGGGGTGGAGAACACCTCGGGCAGCGGCGGTGGCCTGGGCCAGGGCGGCGCGGCGCTGGGCGCGACCGACGCGCTCTATTACTCCTTTGTGAGCAGCAACTTGCAGATCGCGCTGCATGCCTTGGAGACCAATGGCAACACCCGTGTGCTGTCGGCGCCTTCGTTGGTGGTGCTGAACAACCAGCAGGCGCAGATCCAGGTCGGCGCCAACATTCCCATCACCCAAACCTCCGTGACCACCACCAGCGAATCTACCTACAGCAGCGTGGAGTACGTGCAAACGGGGGTGATCCTCGACGTGGTGCCGCGGATCAACCCGGGTGGGCTGGTGTACATGGACATCCAGCAGCAGGTGAGCGACGCCAGCGATACCACGGACGCCAATGGCAACCCGTCGATTTCTACCCGGGCAGTGAGTACGCAGGTGGCGGTGCAGAGCGGGCAGACGGTGCTGCTAGGCGGCTTGATCCAACAAAGCGAAAGCCAGACCGACAGCAGTGTGCCGTACCTGGCGCGCATCCCCGGGTTGAACTGGCTGTTCGGCAATACCAGCCGCAGCCGAGGCCGCTCGGAGTTGCTGGTGCTGATCACGCCAAGGCTGATCGGCAACAGCAGCCAGGCCAGCCAGGTTACCGATCAATACCGCCAGCAGTTCCAGCTGATCCAGCCCATGGCACCGGTGAGCCGGGCGCAGCCGCTGCTGTAGCCGGGTTCAGGCGCTGGCGCGTGTGCCATGGAAGGCCACGATCTGCCAGCCCTCAGGGTTGCGCTGCCATACCTGGGTAACGAAACCTTCTGCGCAGATTGGCTCGGCCTGAATAGGTTCGCCGCCACTGCGTTTTTGCAGCAGGTTCACCTGCGGGCCGGTCATCAATGCCACACCCTCTGCCAGCACGCGCACTTGCAACGCACCACGTTCAACGGCCAGGTAACGCACGGCCTCGCGGGCATACGCCTGGTATTGGGCCTTGTTCTGCACAAGCCCGGTGGTGTGCACGTACACCAGTTCATCGCCAAACAGGCGCGCGATGCTCTCGTGGTCTTCTTCCATCAACGCGCGGGCGCGCTCGCTTTCCAGCGCGAGCAGTTCGTCTTGCAGGGTAATCGCTTGGGCGGTCATGACAGGGCAGGCCTTGAGTGGCGCCGCGACAGTGCGGCGGAGCACACCCTAGGCGGCAACCGCGCGGGTGAAAAATCGCGTATCGCCATGGCAGGCATCGGCAATGGCGATGGGTGGGCTCAAGCCGGATGTGCCCGCGGCACCGGCGCTTCGGCCAACCATGCCACCGCGCACAGTGCCAGGCCCGCCAGGTTCAGCGATACCGGGTTGAATGCCTCGGCCAGCAGGTGGGGCGTGATCATTGCCACGTCCGCCAGCAGCCCGGCCAGCGCCGTCGCGGCGATAACCAGCGAACCGCGCCTATACCAGGGCGACAACAGCCACACCGCCATGGCGATTTCCGCCAAGCCGCTGAGCCGTGCTATCTGCTCTGGGTTCTGGAATCCATGAGCGGTAATCATCAGCCGCTCCCCCGCGCTGAGCGTCAGCAGTTTGGGAACCAGCCCATGGTAGAAGAACATGAAGGCCAACCCCGCCCTCGCCACCCAAGCGATGCGTGCCAGCTGTGTGATCGTCGCCTGCACCTCAGGGCTGCGCCTTGATGAAGCGATCGGCGTGGTCAGCGCTCGGCAGCAGGCACTGATCGTGGCGGCCGAACAAGCGGTAGCGGTTACGTGCAACGCGGCCGTAGGCCCAGTCGCGCACCGGAGCTGGGATCACCCGTGCCAGCCGCAGCAGCGGCCACGGCATCGGTAGCCGGGCAAGAATGCGCATTATCGCGTCGGTGCGTACGTACACCTCACCGTTCTCGATCACTGCCAAAGTGTCGAACCTGTCCAAGGGCAACCCGGCCCAGGCCAGCAACGCCTGGCCTTCCGGCGACTGCACGCTGGCCAGCTTGATGTGGCGGGCGCGATCATGGCGGATCAGAAACCGCGCCCAGCCATTGCACAGTTTGCATACGCCATCGAAGAGCACAGCGGTGTCGTTGGGGGCGAGGAAGGGTGCGGGTGTAGATGGCATGGGCAGGGTACCGACGACGGTGATAGCCGCACGATAACGGTTGAACGTGTGGGATGCCAAATATGAACGTGAATGGTGGTATCGGAACAACCACGCCAGTTGATAGGTTGCCGGGTTTACTGGTTGACGAGTGAAGAGGCTTCTTTTAGGATCGTCCGCGTGGGGCATTTCAATTTTTGCACTGTTTGGACATGCAGCAACTGTAGCCAACGAGGAGGCTGTTATGGCCAGCATGGCACCCGTCAAGAACCCATCCATTCAAACGCTTGAAGCTGCCAAGGCGGCGGTCCACGCTCAGTTGGAGGCGCTTTTTGAAGATCTGCCAGCAGAAATTATCTTCGAGGCTGCCTCATGCCGAGGTAGACACGCGCTTAACCTGGTGCTGGCTGCGCCAAAGCAAGCCTTGAGCACAGAAGCTCGCAACCAGCTGGCCGCTACCCGCATGCAAATGCGCTCATTCGAACGGCTGCGTAATAGTTGCGCACTGCTCGAGGCCGGCGTAGTAGCGGATATTCTTGGCGTAACGAAACAAGCTTTGAGTAAAAAAATCAAGGCCGGGCATGTCATCGCCTACTCTCATAACCGCCGAAAATTCTTTCCCGAGTTTCAGCTGGCCGACAGCAAGGTCAAACCGTCAATCAAACAGCTGCTTTCCGCTCTGGAACTTGATCCAGCCAACGAGACTCAAATCAACGTTCTCATCAAGTTTCTGGCACAAACCATGGATTTCTCAAACATTGGCGAGAAAGAAAACCCACAACCACGTTACGCGCTGATCGATAACCCGGACGCCCTTAATGTCATTGTGCGCGATTACAAGAACCGGCTGGAAATGGGCAAATAAGATTTTATTCACAGATCAACGCTATCACTTATTCCAGGTCTACCTGTGCATCTTCCAGGAGTTCGTACACGGTTCTCCCATCCTCCAGAATCACCTTGGGGAGCGGCGTTGAGCTTACCGGGATCAACTGCCTCGGCCGACCGGCGAATAGCACCACATTTGTACCAGCGCGAGGATTACCGGTTGGCTGGTATACGCTGGATGGATACAAAACCCCATCAATCTCTACACTGTACTCACAGCAAGCGGTGCTCACCGCTTGAGTAAATGCATATCCTTCGCTACCTTGCCCCTTCAGATCAATCAAAAGGCCTGGCCGAAACCCCATCCTGCGGATCAACTCCCCTGCATCCACCAGCTTCAAGAGCCGCGCCGTTTTAAAATGGATCAAGGAATGCGCATCAACCTCTGAACGTAGCACAGGCGTGCCCTCACCTGCTTTCCCATGCTGAAATACCTCCAATACTGCAAGTGCATCCGAGCAGCCTGCGTAACCGACACCGATTGCTCGCGCGTTATGTGCCCACCTTGAATCAGAGTACGGGCTGTCGTTATAGAAAAATGGATCCTGGCAAGCGGTCCACTGCACCCGGTACACGCGCATCTTGGCCTCGACCACCACTGCTAGGGTATTCCTGTTGAGCACACCGATAGCTTTCTGGTTGACGTCATCTTGCTTCATCTATGCCCCATAGGTAACTCAACTACCTCTTTTATACATTCAGACTTCTTATCAACCTCGGACATAACTCACATCCGAGACTTGTCTTCCCACAGACATCATACAAAGCCACGCGACGAGACGGATCTTAAGCGGAGCCAAACCGGCACAAAAGCTAATTTGTGGGGAGAGCAACAAATAAAAACAATTTTCTGTTTCTTATGCACCACGACAATACAAATTAGTGCAACTTCTCAACCTGCTATTCCAGGCCCTTGCCCCTCCCCACTCGCAACTATGCTTCCGTACGTATATTTACATACTTGTGCAACATGAGCTTTTCCAAGCGAGACCATGGCCACTCGCCTCACCTGATAAACCGCCAGCTATACACATATAGGCCTTTGGCGGGAGCCTAAACCGCGCGGGCTCGCCCAATGTCAAGGCTGCCCGTGCACCCCACCGCCGCCCTGCCGAGGAACCGCTCATGCCCAGGATCGACCTCACTCCCTACGACATCACCACCCCCAAGCCGCACCCCGAAAAAGGCACCGCCTGGACAGTGCCCGGGACGGACGTAGGTTTGGTGCCCGAATACGTACAGTGCAGGCAGGACGAAGTGTCCCTGTGGGCCCCGACCTCCGGCGCCACTACCGAAAGCGTCAAGCGCACCCGGTGTGAACTCAAGGGCAAGCCATTCACGCTCGAGGAGAAAAGATACGCTTACGCGCGTATCACCACTCGCGTGGAACAGGTGAACTGGAAAGGTGAGTTCGTCCTGATCCAGGCGCATTGCCATGACGGCAACGACCCTACCTTCAAGGGGTTCATCAGTACATTGGATGGGAAGACCGCTGTGTTCAAGGGCGGCTTGCGCACCGATGACTCTACAAGCTCACCGCCCAAGGAAACCATTTTCAGCGGCATACGCTTGGATAGCCCGTTCAGCGCCGCCTTTTACCTGGAGCAGATAAACAGCGCGGATCAGAGCATGTGGGCAGTTCGTGTCACCCTGCAGCAGGGTAATCGCTGTGAGGGCATGGAACGCACGGTCGAACCCAAGCGAGGGGCCCGGCCACATGTGTTCCACATGGGCACCTACAATCAGGTGAACAACGACGAATACCCCGCCGGGGCGCCCCTTGATCCCGAAAAGGAAGGCACCCGCCTCACCGTTACCGAGTTGTTGGAAACCTTTGGGCACCGAGCCAGGTACGAAGGTCGGCTCGACGAAGCGGCCACCATCGTTGACGGAAGCAAGAGGCTGAGGAAGCTGGACCAGATCGCCGAGCTCATTGAAAAGGCCGACCTGCCCAGCGAGGATACCGACGCGCTGAACATTCGACTCCAGGCCATCCGAGCGTGGGGCGGCTGAGCTCACGCTACAGCGCAGCCGGGCGCCAGCCGGTTTCTGCCAGCGCAGTGGTCAACAGCGCGTCGCTCAACGGTTCCACCTGCCTGTTGTCATCGGCCACCATGGCCGTACCGGCCAGCAATGCATTGATGATCGCTTCCTCCACCGCTTCGGCGGCGGCGGCAAACAAGGGCGAGATGTGGTCGTTGTTCACCATGCTCACGCCTTGGCTGAACGCCCCGCCTTTGCGATCGTAATCGGCGGGCAGGAGGTTCCGATTGCCGGTGGCGAAGGCCAGGAAGATATCGCCGCTGGAATCGTCGGTGCCGCCGCCGGTACGGGCGATGCCGATGGACGCACGCTGCGCCAGGCGCTGGCATTGATGGGGCAGCAAGGGTGCGTTCGTGGCGAGGATCACCACAATCGAGCCCATACCCGGCGTGCCTTGCTCGGCGAATGGCGATGGCACGTGCGCGAGGTAGCGGCCCACCGGGTAACCGTCCACCCGCAGGTCACGGCGCTGACCATGATTGGCCTGTACCAGCGCACCCACTGTCCAGCCGCCCTGCTCCGCCCCCAGTACGCGAGAGGCGGTACCGATGCCGCCTTTGAATTCGTGGCAGATCATGCCAGTGCCGCCGCCCACCGGGCCTTCCTGCACCGGCCCGGTTTCGGCCGCAGCGAGCGCGTCGCTCACTTCCTGTGAGGTGACATGTTGGCCCCAGATGTCGTTGAGCACGCCATCGTAGGTTTCCATCACCACCGGCATGCACCAGTAGGTCGCGGTACTTGCCAGGGAATGACGCTCATGGGCAATCAGCGCATCGCGTACCACGCCCACGCTGTGGGTATTAGTGGTAGCGATAGGTGTAGTGAGCAGCCCGGCTTCCCGAATCCACTCAAGGCCTGTGGCGTCGCCGTTGCCGTTCAGCACATGGCAGCCGGCAAAACAGGGCTGCTCCCGTGCGGCGCCTTCCCGAGGTTCCACCACCGTTACGCCGGTGCGCACCCATTTGCCGCCCCGCTGCGCGTTCAAGGTGGCGTGCCCCACGCGCACACCAGGCACATCGGTAATGGCATTGAACGGGCCGGGAGTGCCCAGCCCCAAATTAATACCCAGTTGACGCGCGCGCATTGTAGCTCCTCGATCAAAGTTTCTGGAAGCCCGGGCTCAGCTTGCCGTAGGTGCCGTAGAGGATCACCGACACGCTCAGCAGGCCCAGGATAATCATGATGTCGCGGTTGGAGGCCTGCGCCAGCAAGGTCACCAGCAGGTAGCCCGCGCCTATGGTTGCCAGCAAGGCTGGCACTGGCCACAGCGGCATGCGGTAAGGGTGCGCCCGGTCACGCCGCAGTACCCGGCTGAACAGCGCGCTCAGGGCTACGGTGAGGTACACCAGCAGGATCAACAGCACAGTGAATGACGTGAGCTCGGCCAGGTTGGAGCTGAAGGTCAATACCGCCGAAGGTATCGCCAAGAACAGCGTGGCCAGCCAAGGCGATTGCCACTTGGCGTGAATGCGCGTGAAGGCCCGGTTGAGCCTGGGCATCCACACTTCATCGCGCCCGCTGCTGTAGATCACCCGCCCGCTCTGGATCACGATCGCCACGATGGCATTGAACACCGACAGGAAGATACCCGCGCTCACCAGGCGTGACAGTGTTGCGTTGCCATGGGCTGTGAGGAGGTAGCCGATGGGGTCTGTACTGGCGAGCATCTCGGTCAGCGAAGGCGCGCCCAGCAGCAGCGCGGCGAGCGGAATGATCTCGATCGCGACCACCAGCACCAGCGACCACAACACTGCCCGGGGTACGCCATGGCCGCCGTCGTGCATGTCTTCGGCCAGCAGCACAGCGCCACCGAAACCGTTATAGGAGAACAGCGCAGTGCCGATGGCGCCGATTACCAACGCAAAGGGCGCGGCGCTCAGTACCCCGGCGTTCACCACCTGCGGATGCAGTAGCGTACTGACCGGCTGCTGGGCATGGCCGAAACCCAGCACCACGATCACCATCAGCGCGGCCACCTCGAGGAACAGACAAAGGCCGGTTACCCAGGCGTTGAGCTTGATGTTGAGGATGCCAATCGCGTAACTGAGCACCACGATCACCAGCGCCACAGCCTGGCTGTCGAAGTGCGTACCCAGTGCGGCGTTAAGGTAGGTCGCCGCGCCGGTTGCCAGCACCGGCGGGATGAACAGCAACATCGCAAGCACTGTCAGGAAGGTGGCATACCCGGCCATGCCGCCGAATACCCGCTTGGCGAACACGTACTCACCGCCAGCAGTTCTGTGGGCCCGCCCCAGTTCGGCATAGCAATACGCGAACATCAGCGCCAATACGCCGCCCAGGGCAAAGGCCCAGATCACGCCGGTACCTGCCTGCTGGATAGCGAACGGTGCGATCACGAACACGGAGCTGGCGGGCGTTACAGAAGAAACCGTGATCGCCACCACGTCGGCGACACTCAAGCTGGGCTTGAGCGCGGACGCTTGCGGAACAGGAGCCGTCATATCGTTAACCTCGGGTTGTTGTTCGAAGTTGAGGCAGTAAACGAAGGCTTGAAGAGAGGGCGCTCTCGGCTGGAGCACTAGATGCAACGCACTCTAGGCAGTGAAACTTGAGGACACAATTCCCCTATGGGGGTACCCCCATTGACAACCTTCAGCCGTAAAGGCCGTACTGGGCACCCCAAGCGCTCGAGGTAAGCCCGTGAACAGCCTGTTCGAACAATCCGCCATGCACACGGCCCTGGCGCGGGCCATCGAACACGCCGGCGGGCCGCGGTTCTGGCGCCAGCTGGTGCTGCTGCTTCGGCATTGGGTACCGTTCGATAATGCCCTGGGCGTGTTTTACCCCGAGGCTGGCGCCCCGGTCGCCCTTGAAGAATACGACGCCGCCCCTACGCCTGGCCCCGCGTCCAGCCTGCAATACCTGGACGGCCTGTACCTTCTCGACCCGTTCTACCAGGCCTCCCGTGAGGGCATCGCCAGCGGGTTCTATCGCCTGGAGGAAGTAGCCCCGGATCACTTTCACCAGACGGACTATTACCTCAACTATTTCCACCACCATGTGCTGGAGGACGAGGTGCAATACCTGCTGCAGCTGCCAGGCGAAGGCACCCTCTCACTGTCACTGGGCATGCACGAGCGCTTCGGCGCGCAGTACCTGGGCATGCTTACCCTCTGCGCCCCCTGGGTGCTGGCACTGCTCAAGCAACACTGGGCCCAGGCCCGGCCGGGGTCGGCTGCAACGGTCACCGCGAAGGAGGACAGCCGCACCTTCGTCGGTGACGCCCTCGACCGCTTCGGGGCGCGAGTGTTATCGGAACGGGAGCTGGAAGTGGCACGGCTGATATTGCGCGGCTACTCCTCCAAGGCCATGGCCGAACGGCTGGGCATTTCCCCGGAAACGGTGAAGGTCCACCGTCGGCACCTGTACGCCAAGCTCGACATCTCGGCGCAGCCTGAGCTGTTTTCGTTGTTTATACAGTCGTTGGAGGTGGGTGACGCTCGAGAGCGATAAGCCACAGTAGCAGCGCGCCTTGGCGGCGACCGGCACGACAGGGCCGCTGTTTCGGCGATGGTTTTGTCGCGGGCAAGCCACGCTGCTACAGAGGCGGGCCCAGTATCATCGTGAAGGAAGCGATAGCGAGCGATGTAGAAGGACATCCGTTAGAAGAACTTGCCAGGGAGATGTAAAACCCAGGACCATATTTAAGAAAAACTCTTATTCTGTAACGCCATGTGTTTGTCGATAATACCGCGACATCCACATGACATATTTTTCACACCACCTCTTTATTATCGCCTCCCCAAGTAATACAGCTCCCTGCGAGCAACTTTAAGCGCATTGATACATTCGCGTGCCAATTGAAACAACTCGGACAAAAGCGGAACGCGCGTTCCAACCTTTCATAGTCTTCCGGCAATCGACCAGGCCGCGCTGCGCTTCGCCCCGTGTTTGCCCTTTGTATTTGAGCCTTCCGATGAGTACAGCAGATCGACAGCCCGCCCGCGCACCTACCTTCAGTATCGCGCTGGTGAACTACAAGACGTATGAGATGACGCGGGCATGCCTGGAGTTGCTCAAGCAGCAGATCGGCGACGCGAACATTCCTGTATGGGTGGTGGACAATGACTCACAGGATGCCAGCACCACCTACCTGCGCAGCCTGAGCTGGATAAACCTGATCGAACGCTCCCAACCGGCCGGCGAAGCCGGGCATATCGCCCATGGCCGGGCGCTGGACCTGGTGCTTGAGCAAACGCGGAGCGATTACCTGCTGCTGATGCACACCGACACGTTCATCCATGACCGCAGGGTGTTCCAGTGGCTCCTCGATAAGTGTAACGGCCGTTCCAATGTGGCGGCAGTGGGTTGTGTAGAGCAACTGAACCGAGGATTGCCGCGTACGGTATGGCGGCACGGTTCGCGGTTCTGCAAGCACTATTACCGGCGCCTGTTGGGCCGCCTGGGTGTGCCAGGGCGTGTGCCGAAACCCTGGAAAGAACAGCACTTGAAGAGCTTTTGTACCCTGTGGAACAGCAAGGCTATGAAACAGCATGGCCTGCACTTCTGCATGGATGACCGCGTGCCCGGTTATACCCTGCAAGATCGCATGGAAACACTCGGGTATGGCATCGCCAAAGTGCCGCCCGGGCGCCTGTTCAAATACCTGGACCACATCCAGGCAGGTACCGTCGCAGCTGCCAACGGCTACGGCGCGAACCATCGCCGCACGCGGATGTACAAGCAGGCCCTGACGCGCGTCGGGGCTTGAACCAGGGCTTGCAAACGGCGGGGGCCCAAAGGCCGACATAACCTTGAGCAAGGCGTTCCGAGCTCAGGCATAGTCGCCCTGCCCCCTATAGCCGTTTGCAAAGGTATGCCCATGGGTTTCCACGTTTTCTCCTACATCGACCTGATGGGGACGTTCGTCTTCGCCCTCAGCGGCGCCCTGGCCGCCATCAATCGCCAGCTGGACCTCTTCGGTGTGTTCGTCATTGCGTTCGTGACCGCCTGCGGCGGCGGCGTGGTACGTGACCTGTGCATTGGCGCAGTGCCGCCCGCCGGCCTGGTCAATATCGAATATGCCGTAGCGGTGGCCCTGGCGGTGACCCTCGCCGGTTGCTTCCAACAGGTGCTGCTCAAACTCACCCAGCCCACGCTGTTTTTCGATGCGGTGGGGCTGGGGTTCTTCGCCGCGTTCGGCGCGCACAAGGCCTATACCTACATCCCGGATACCCAACTGGCGATCCTGCTGGGGGTGATGTCAGCCGTGGGCGGTGGCGCCATTCGCGACGTGATGCTGAGCCGCGTGCCGGTGGTATTGACCAAAGAAATCTATGCCCTTGCCGCCCTGCTCGGTGCCGCCATACAGGTAATGGGCGAGCTGGGATGGATCGGCCCGCAATTGGCCCCTTGGCTTGCCATCGCCCTCTGCACACTGGTGCGGATGCTATCGCTACGCTACGGATGGAACCTCCCAGGCCTCAAAAAGCCCGCGTGAAGAGGGGCCGCTAGCGGCCTTGCGGGAAAAGCCTTGCACACGCCGGAGTTTCGGTTAGTATCTGGTATACCGTAATACGAGAGACCAACCTCGTACCGTTATCCAGAACAAGGGGAACCGCCGTGGGCTTTGAAATCCGCAAGATCGTCACGTACACCGAGCAAACCTTCATCGAAGGCGGCAAGGCCAGCGAAAAGCCCGTCACCATGGTGGGGCTGGCCGTGGTCATCAAAAACCCCTGGGTGGGCCCGTTCGTTGAAGACCTCAAACCGCTGATCAAGGCCAACTGCTCGGAACTGGGCGCTTTGATGGTGGAGCAACTCACCAGCGCCATTGGCGGCGCAGGCCGCATCGAGGCCTACGGCAAGGCGGCGGTGGTGGGTGCCGACGGCGAGATCGAGCATGCCTCGGCGGTGATTCACACCCTGCGCTTCGGCAACCATTACCGCGAAGCGGTACAAGCCAAGAGTTACCTGAGCTTCACCAACAAGCGTGGCGGCCCGGGTACGTCCATCCAGATCCCGATGATGCACAAGGACGATGAAGGCCTGCGCTCGCACTACATCACCCTGGAAATGAAAATCGAGGACGCGCCACGCGCCGACGAGATCGTAGTGGTACTGGGCGCGGCAGACGGCGGCCGCCTGCACCCGCGCATCGGCAACCGCTACATGGATCTCGAAGAGCTGGCCGCGGAAAAGGCGCAGCAGTGATGAACGCCCGGGCCACTGAATGGACCGCGGCGGGCACTGCTTACCAGGTGACCGGCGAAGGCGAACCCGTGGTGCTCATCCACGGCGTGGGCCTGAACAAGGACATGTGGGGTGGCCAGGTGGTGAGCCTGGCGGAGCAGTACCAGGTAATTACGTATGACATGCTGGGCCACGGCGAAAGCGCCATGCCCCATGCCGATACAGGGCTGGAAGGGTACGCCGGGCAACTGCTCGAGCTGGTCGAACATCTGGGCCTGGCGCGGGTGCATGTGGTGGGGTTTTCCATGGGGGGGCTGGTGGCGCGGGCGTTTGCCATGCACTACCGCGAGCGACTGGCCTCGCTGGTGATCCTCAACAGCGTGTTCGCCCGCACGCCGGAGCAACGCGCCGGCGTGGTGGAACGTACCCGCCAGGCGGCGGAATTCGGGCCCAACGCCAATGCCGAAGCGGCGCTGGCACGGTGGTTCAGCCGCGAGTACCTCGCTGCCAGCCATGCACAGGTGGACAACATCCGCCGCACCCTGGCCAGCAACGACCCGCACGGCTACCTGACCACTTACAGCTTGTTCGCCACCCAGGACATGTACCGGGCCGACGACCTGCCGGGGCTGAACGTGCCTGTGCTGGTGGCCACCGGCGAGCTGGATGCCGGTTCCACGCCGGAGATGGCGCGCCAACTGGCCGCGCGCATCCCGGGTGCCCAGGTTGCCATCCTGGCTGAACAACGCCACATGATGCCGGTGGAATCGCCGCGGCTGGTCAATCAGCTGCTGGTCGGTTTCCTGGCCAACGTCAAATGCCTGCCAGTGCAGGCTGAGGGGAATGTCGCATGAGCCTGGTTCGTTTTCAGATGTGCATCGCCGGCACCTGGCAGGATGCCCGTTCAGGCCGCACCTTCCAGAGCCTGGACCCCTCCACCGGGCAGGCCTGGGCCGAGCTGCCCGACGCCGACGAAGCCGATGTGGATGTGGCCGTGAAGGCCGCGCAGGCGGCATTCGACAGCCCGGCCTGGCGTGGCCTTACCGCCACGGCGCGGGGCAAGCTGTTGCGCCGCCTGGGTGACCTGATCGCCGAGAACAAAGAGCAACTCGCCCAGCTGGAAAGCCGCGACAACGGCAAGCTGATCCGCGAAACCCGCGGCCAGGTGGGCTATCTTCCGGAATTTTTCCACTACACGGCGGGCCTGGCCGACAAGCTCGAAGGCGGCACCCTCCCCCTCGACAAGCCCGACCTCTTCGCCTACACCGTGCACGAGCCCCTGGGCGTAGTGGCCGGGATCATCCCCTGGAACAGCCCACTGTACCTCACGGCCATCAAGCTGGCGCCAGCCCTCGCGGCGGGCAACACCATCGTGCTCAAACCCTCCGAACATGCCTCGGCAACGCTGATCGAGCTGGCCAGGCTGGCATTGGAAGCCGGCATACCACCAGGGGTGGTCAACGTGGTCACCGGTTATGGCCCCAGCACCGGCGCGGCGTTGGTGCGTCACCCGCTGGTGCGCAAGGTGGCGTTCACTGGCGGCGCGGCCACCGCCCGCCACGTGGTGCGCGGCACCGCCGAAAACTTCGCCAAGCTGTCGCTGGAGTTGGGCGGCAAATCGCCCAACATCATCTTCGCCGATGCCGACCTGGACAGCGCCCTCAACGGCGTGATCGCCGGGATTTATGCGGCCTCCGGGCAAAGCTGCGTGGCCGGGTCGCGCCTGCTGGTGCAGGCCGAAATCTACGACACGTTCGTGGAGCGCCTGATCGAGCGTGCCCGCCGCATCAAGATCGGTGCCCCTCGCGAAGAGGCTACGGAGATGGGCCCCATGGCCACCGAGCAACAGCTGGGTGTAGTGGAGCGGCTGGTGAGCGAAGCCGTGGCCGAAGGCGCCGTACTGCGCATGGGCGGCAAGCGCCCCACGGTTGATAGCCAGGGCTGGTACTACGAGCCCACGCTGTTCGAGTGCGACCGGCATTCGATGAAGATCATGCAGGAAGAAGTCTTCGGCCCGGTGGCCTCGGTGATCCGCTTCAACACCGAAGCCGAGGCGCTGGAACTGGCAAACGATTCGGAATACGGCCTGGCCGCCGGCATCTGGACCCGTGACCTGGGCCGCGCTCACCGGCTGGCCCGTGATGTGCGCTCCGGGATCATCTGGGTGAACACCTACCGCGCGGTATCGGCCATGGCGCCGATCGGCGGGTTCAAGAACAGTGGCTACGGCCGGGAAAGCGGCATCGACTCGGTGCTGGCGTACACAGAACAAAAAACGGTGTGGATCAACCTGTCTCAGGCACCCATGCCAGACCCATTCGTGATGCGTTAAGAGGTAAGGCGGCAATGATCGAAGCCCAAGTATACAAAGAGGTGATGGCCTCCTTTCCGTCTGGCGTGACGGTGGTGACCACCCTGGACACCGAAGGTGACCTGGTCGGCATTACCGCCAGCGCCTTCAGTGCGCTCTCGCTGGACCCGGCCCTGGTGCTGTTCTGCCCTAACTACAGCTCCAACACCTACCCGGCGCTGCTCGAACGCAAGCATTTCGCGATCCACCTGCTATCTGGAGAGCAACAGGCGCAGGCGTTCGCCTTTGCCAGCAAAAGCAAGGAGAAGGCCCGTGAATTGCCTTGGACCCTCAGCGCCCTGGGCAACCCGATCCTCGAGGGCGCCACGGCGATCATCGAGTGCACGCTGTGGCGGGAATACGAAGGTGGCGACCACGCGATCATTGTGGGCGAGGTACAGAACCTGATCCTGCCCACCGACCCGGTTACGCCGATGATTTACCACCGCGGCAAGCTGGGCGCCCTGCCGGTGTTCTGCTGAAACTCTCACTTGAGGTAGCTGTGCATGATCAGCCTTTTTCGCGAGCAAGCATTCATTGCCGGCCGTTGGCGTGACGCCCTGGCTGGGCGCACCCAAGCGGTACATAACCCGGCGACCGGCGCGGTGGTGGGCCACGTGCCGGAATTCGGCGCGGCCGAGGCGCGGGAAGCGATCAGCGCCGCCGAAAGCGCCCTGCCCGCCTGGCGCGCCCTGAAGGCTGGGGACCGCGCCGCCTTCCTCAAGCGCTGGCACGCCCTGGTGCTGGAACACACCGAGGCACTGGCGGCCATTCTTGTGGCCGAGCAAGGCAAGCCGTTGGCTGAGGCGCGGGGTGAGATCCTCTACGCCGCCAGCTTTGTGGAGTGGTTCGCCGAAGAAGCGCGGCGGGTGTATGGCGACATTATCCCCAGCCACAAGGATGGCGCGCGCATCCTCGTCACCAAGGCGCCGGTGGGCGTGGTCGCGGCCATTACCCCGTGGAATTTCCCTGCGGCCATGGTGACCCGCAAGCTGGCGCCGGCGTTAGCCGCGGGTTGCACGTGCATTCTCAAGCCGGCCCCGGACACGCCCTTCACCGCGCTGGCACTTGTTGCGCTGGCCGAGGAAGCCGGCCTGCCTGCCGGAGTACTCAATGTAATCACCGGTGACGCCATCGCCATTGGCGCCGAATTGACGGCCAGCCCGGTAGTGAGAAAGCTGTCGTTCACCGGCTCCACCGCTGTGGGCAAACACTTGATGGCGCAGTGCGCGCCCACGTTGAAAAAACTGTCGCTGGAGCTGGGCGGCAATGCGCCCTTTATCGTGTTCGACGACGCCAACCTGGAAGCCGCCGTGGAAGGCGCCCTGCTGGCGAAGTTCCGCAACGCCGGGCAAACCTGCGTGTGCGTGAACCGCTTCCTGGTGCAGGCTGGGATTCACGACCAGTTTGTGGCGCGGCTGGCCGAACGCATGGGCGAGCTGGTAGTAGGCGAAGGTACGCAGCCTGGGGTTACCCAAGGGCCGCTGATCAACCAGGCGGCGGTGGTGAAAACCGAGCAGCACATCGCCGATGCGCTGGAACACGGGGCACGCCTGCTGTGCGGCGGGGAACGCCACGCGCTGGGCCACGGGTTTTTCCAGCCCACCCTGCTCAGTGAGGTCACCCCGGCCATGCGGGTAGCCCGCGAAGAAACCTTCGGCCCGTTGGCCGCGGTGTTTCGCTTCACTGACGAGCAAGAAGCGATCGCCTTGGCCAACGACACCGACTCGGGCCTTGCTGCCTATTGCTATACCCGAGACCTGGGCCGTGCGTTTCGTATGAGCGAAGCCCTGGAATACGGCATGGTGGGCATCAATGAAGGTTTGATTTCCACGGAAGTAGCGCCTTTCGGCGGGATCAAGGCGTCGGGGCTGGGGCGCGAAGGCTCGCGCTACGGCCTGGAGGACTACCTGGAGGTGCGCTATACGCTGATGGGTGGGCTTGCGGCCGGGGAATAGCCTGCCTAGCCTTGAGGTTCCGGCGTGCCAATGAAAAGATACGCACTCTCCGCTTTACCTGAGTTCAAGAGCACTTATGAAACGCACGCCACTCGACGACAGCTTCAAGGTCAATCGCAATCCCGTGACACTGCGCGAGATCGTGCTCGACAAACTTCGCAGCGCCATCATGAATTTCCAGCTTCTGCCGGGCGACCGCCTCGTGGAGCGGGACCTGTGCGATCGCCTGGGCGTGAGCCGCACGTCTGTGCGCGAAGCGCTGCGCCACCTGGAATCCGAAGGCCTGGTGGAGTTTGCCGACGCCAAGGGCCCTCGCGTGGCGATCATCACGCTGGAGGACGCCTGCAACATTTACGAGCTGCGCGCCGCGCTGGAGGGCCTGATCGTGCAGCTGTTCACCCTGCGCGCCAAGGCCAAGAACATCCGCGCACTGGAAAAAGCCCTTGCCGTGAACCGCCAGGCGCTGGAGGAAGGTGACCTGCCGCAGGTTCTGGACTCCGTTCAGGGCTTTTATGAGGTGCTGATGGAGGGCTGTGGCAACCAGGTAGCGGCCACCCAACTGCGCCAGCTCCAGGCCCGCATCAGCTACTTGCGCGCGACCTCGGTGTCCCAGGAAAACCGACGCGGCGCCAGTAACCATGAAATGGAAAAAATGGTGGAAGCGATCAAAAGCGGCGACCCGAAGGCCGCCTTCGAAGCGTCTGTGGATCATGTCCACGCCGCTGCACGGGTTGCGCTCGACTATCTGCGGCGCAAGCAGGAAAGCGACACCAAGCTGCCTGACATGATCGAACCCTTGGCTGTACCTCAGCCTGCGGTAGGCCGCTGACATGCCCGCGCCCCGCTATTGCTCGCAATGCGGCGGGGCCGACCTGCAACACGGCTGCCCACCCGGGGACACGCACTCACGGCTGTTATGTGCCACCTGCGGCTTCGTTCACTACGTAAACCCGAAGATCATCGCCGGCTGCATTGTGGAACACGAAGGCCGCTACCTGCTGAGCCAGCGCGCGATCGCGCCGCGGCCTGGGACCTGGACCCTCCCGGCAGGCTTCATGGAAGCCGGCGAAACCACGGAGCAGGCCGCGCTGCGGGAAGTGTGGGAGGAAACCGGGGTACAGGCCCGCATCGTCGCGCCCTACTCCATCTTCAGCGTGCCGCGCATCAGCGAGGTGTACATCGTGTTCCGCGCGGCGCTGGTGAGCATGGAAGACACCTGGGGCAGCGAATCCCTGGACCGGCGCCTGTTCCTGCCGGATGACATTCCCTGGGACAACATCTACTACCCGGCCATCCGGCAGATCCTCGAGCGTTACATCCACGAACGCGCGGCCGGGGTGTATGGGCTGTACATGGGCAATGACGAAGACGGGCAGGTTCATTTCGTGCGGTGAATCCTGGTGTTCCCGGGCTCCGCCCTCTCAACCATCACCCGCCGCTTACACGCCCTCCACAATAACGATCCTGGCGACTCCCGCCCCTTCCCGATGCGCCGCGGCCGCCTGGTACTCCGGCGAGTTGTAGCAAGCCACCGCCTGTTCGTAGGAATCGAACTCGATCACCACGTTGCGGGGCGCCGCCGGGCCGTTCTCCATGGCTTCACAGCGCCCGCCGCGGGCCAGGAAACGGCCGCCGTAACGCGCGAATGCCTCTGGCGCGCGGCTCGTGTATTGGGTGTATTGCTCCGGGTCGGTCACGTCCACGTGGGCGATCCAATAGCCTTTCATGCGGTGCTCCTCATCTCGGTTAATGTGTAATATGGTATACCAACTTATATCACTGCGCGTATCGAGAGTGCCATGCCGTTCGACAGCATAGAAGCAATCCTGGAAGACTACCGTCAAGGCAAGATGGTGTTGATGGTCGATGACGAAGACCGCGAGAACGAAGGCGACCTGCTGCTGGCGGCGGATTGCTGCAATGCGGCGGCAATCAACTTCATGGCCCGCGAGGCGCGAGGGCTTATTTGCCTTACCTTGACCGACGAGCACTGTCAGCGCCTTGGGCTTGAACAGATGGTGCCTACTAACGGCAGCGGTTTCAGCACCGCGTTCACCGTGGCCATCGAAGCGGCCACGGGTGTGTCCACCGGCATCTCCGCCGCAGACCGCGCTCGCACGGTCGCCGTTGCAGTACACCCGGAGTCCCGCGCCGAAGACATCGTGCAGCCGGGGCATATCTTCCCGGTGCGAGCACGCGACGGCGGCGTGCTCACCCGCGCCGGCCATACCGAAGCGGGCTGCGACCTGGCGCGCCTGGCGGGCTTCACGCCGGCGTCGGTGATCGTGGAAGTGATGAACGATGACGGCAGCATGGCCCGCCGGCCCGACCTGGAAGCCTTTGCGCAGCGGCATGGCATTCGTATCGGCACCATCGCCGACCTGATCCATTACCGCCTGAGCACTGAGCACACGGTAAGGCGCATCGGCGAACGTGAACTGCCCACCGTGCACGGCACCTTCCGCCTGCTCACCTACGAAGATCGCATTACCGGCGGCGTGCACATGGCCATGGTGATGGGCCAACCGATGCGCAACCAACCCACGCTGGTGCGCGTGCATGCGATTGACCCGCTGCGTGACCTGGTGGGCGCCGAATACACGGGCCCGGCCAACTGGACCCTCTGGGCGGCGCTGCAAAAGGTGACCGAAGCGGGCCATGGGGTGGTGGTGATCCTCGCCCACCACGAATCCTCCCAGGCGCTGCTCGAACGGGTACCACAGCTGACCCAGGCGCCCAAGCGCTTTGCCCCGGGCGCCACGCGTACCTATTCGGAAACCGGCACCGGCGCCCAGATTTTGCAGGACCTGGGCGTAGGCAAGATTCGCCACCTGGGCCCGCCCATCAAGTACAACGGCTTGGCCGGCTATGACCTTGAAGTGGTGGAAAACCTACCTTTCGAGCCCGCCTGACAGCCGTAAAGCCCCTGTAACGACGGGAAGCTCTTGCGCAATTCTTGGAATACCATAATATGATATTCCAAGGCCAAAACTGATCCGCGCAGCTGTATCCACAATTACGCAGATCCCTGATTCGGCCACGCTTCACGTTCACTGAACCACTGCTCCCGAACAAACGCGGGTGCCATACAGCCCGCATAACCACAAGAAAGCGAGGGCGTAATCATGGTGTTTAGAAAACAGGCGGTCGCGGCATGCGTTGCCGGGTTGCTGACAATTGGCGGCGGCGCCTGCAACGCGGACGAAACCATGAGTTTCGTCAGCTGGGGCGGTTCCACCCAGGACGCCCAGCGCGATGCCTGGGCTTCCCCGTTCAGCAAGGCCAGCGGTGTGAACGTGGTGATGGACGGGCCGACCGACTACGGCAAACTCAAGGCCATGGTTGAAAGCGGCAACGTGCAATGGGACGTCGTGGATGTGGAAGCTGACTTCGCGCTCCGTGCCGCCGCAGAAGGGCTGCTGGAGCCGCTGGATTTCTCGGTGATCAAGCGCGACACGCTGGACCCGCGATTCGTGTCCGATAACGGCGTGGGCTCGTTCTACTTTTCTTTCGTACTGGGCTACAACGAAGGCAAGGTAGGCAGCACGCCGCCGCAATCCTGGGCGGCCCTGTTCGACACGGCCAAATACCCCGGCAAGCGCGCCCTGTACAAGTGGCCAAGCCCGGGTGTACTGGAACTGGCTTTGCTGGCTGACGGCGTAGCAGCGGACAAGTTGTACCCACTGGACCTGGACCGCGCCTTCAAGAAGCTGGATACCATCAAGCCCAACATCGTGTGGTGGGGCGGCGGCGCCCAGTCCCAGCAGCTGCTGGCCTCGGGTGAAGCCACGCTCGGGCAGTTCTGGAACGGGCGGATCTACGCCCTCCAGCAGGATGGCGCACCGGTGGGGGTGAGCTGGAAGCAGAACCTGGTAATGGCCGACTTCCTGGTCATTCCCAAAGGCTCGAAAAACAAGGCCGCCGCCATGCGCTTCCTCGCGGCGGCCAGCAGTGCCAAGGGCCAGGCGGATTTCTCCAACCTCACCGCCTATGCGCCTGTGAACAACGACAGCATCCCTCGCCTGGATTCGGCCCTGGCGCCTAACCTGCCCACCGCCTACGCCAAGGACCAGATCACCCTCGACTACGCATACTGGGCCAAGAACGGCCCGGCTATTGCCACACGGTGGAACGAATGGCTGGTCAAGTGAAGCTGCACACCGCTGCCCCGTTGCCGCTCCCTGGCGCCGCAACCCCTGCACGGCCTGTAGCCGGCAACGGTGAACGGCCCTGGCGCGGCAGTGGGAACCTGCTGCCGGCACTGGTTTTCCTCGGGCTGTTCTTTTTCGCGCCGTTGATTGGCCTGCTGCTGCGCGGGGTGCTGGAGCCCACCCCGGGGCTGGGCAATTACGAACAACTGTTCGCCAACTCCGCTTACGCGAGGGTGTTGCTCAACACCTTCTCCGTGGCCGGGCTGGTGACCGTGTTCAGCTTGCTGCTGGGCTTCCCGCTCGCCTGGGTAATCACCCTGGTACCGCGCGGTTGGGGCCGCTGGCTGTTGAACGTGGTGCTGCTGTCGATGTGGACCAGCCTGCTGGCACGTACCTATGCCTGGCTGGTGCTGCTGCAGGCCTCCGGTGTCATCAACAAGGCGCTGATGGCTCTGGGCATCATCGACCAGCCCTTGGAGATGGTGCACAACCTCACCGGCGTGGTGATCGGCATGACCTACATCATGATCCCGTTCATCGTGCTGCCGCTGCAGGCCACCATGCAGGCCATCGACCCCATGGTGATACAGGCCGGCGCGATCTGTGGCGCCACCCCCTGGACCAACTTCGTGCGAGTGTTCCTGCCACTGTGCCGCCCCGGGTTGTTCTCGGGCGCCCTCATGGTGTTCGTGATGTCGCTGGGGTACTACGTGACCCCTGCCCTGCTGGGTGGCGCGCAGAACATGATGCTGCCGGAGTTCATCGTGCAACAGGTGCAGTCCTTCCTCAACTGGGGCCTGGCCAGCGCTGCCGCGGCCTTGCTGGTGCTGATCACGCTGGTGCTGTTTTACGTCTATCTCAAGCTGCAGCCGGAGTCTCCGGTGGGCGCTGCCAACGGGAGGTAATGCACATGTTGCTCACTGCCAACGCCATGGGCCCGCGCCTGCGCTGGGGCCTTTATCTGTCCACCGGGGTGATTGCGCTGTTTCTGCTGTTGCCGGTGGTGTTCATCGTGTTGTTGTCGTTCGGCTCGTCCCAATGGCTGGTGTTTCCGCCACCGGGCTGGACGGTGAAATGGTATGCGCAGTTCTTCGCCAACGCCGAGTGGATGGCTGCGGCCTGGTCGAGCCTCAAGGTGGCCTTGCTGACCACCGTATTCGCGGTCGCGCTGGGGGTGCCGACGGCCTTTGCCCTGGTGCGTGGCCGCTTCGTGGGGCGTGAGCTGCTGTATGCGCTGTTCACCTTGCCGATGATCGTGCCGCTGGTGATCATCGCCGTGGCCGTGTACGCGCTGTTTCTCAAGCTGGGGCTCACCGGCACGCTGTTCTCCTTTGTGGTGAGCCATGTGATCGTGGCGCTGCCGTTCACCATCATCTCCATCATCAACTCGCTCAAACTGTTCGACCGTTCCATCGAGGACGCCGCGGTGATCTGCGGCGCCTCGCGGATACAGGCGATCCTGCGGGTAACGTTCCCCGGCATTCGGCCGGGGTTGGTCTCCGGGGGGCTGTTCGCGTTCCTGGTGTCCTGGGATGAGGTGGTGCTCAGCGTGATGATGGCCAGCCCTACCCTGCAAACGTTGCCTGTAAAAATGTGGACCACCCTTCGCCAGGACCTGACCCCGGTGATCGCCGTCGCTTCGACCTTGCTGATCGCCCTGTCGGTACTGGTCATGCTTATCGCCACCGGCCTGCGCCGCCGCAACGACGCCCGCGCTCTGGAGCTGCAATGAACGCCATCCTCAAGCCAACGCCGCACACCACGCTGGTCAGCCTGCGCCAGTTGAACAAGCACTATGGCGATTTTACCGCCGTGGACAACCTGTCGCTGGAGATCCAGGACGGCGAGTTCCTGACCTTCCTGGGGTCCAGCGGTTCTGGCAAAAGCACCACGTTGTCCATGCTCGCGGGCTTCGAAACGCCCAGCTCGGGTGAGATCGAAGTGGCCGGCCGCTCGCTGGTGAACGTGCCGCCGCACAAGCGGGATATCGGCATGGTGTTCCAGCGCTATTCGTTGTTCCCGCACATGTCAGTGCGCGACAACATTGCCTTCCCTTTGGCCATCCGCAAGCTGCCCGCCGCCGAGCGCGACAAGCGTGTGAACGCCATGCTCAAGCTGGTGCAGCTCGAAGCCTTCGCCCATCGCCGCCCGGCGCAATTGTCTGGCGGGCAGCAGCAACGCGTGGCCATTGCCCGCGCGCTGGTATACGAGCCACGCATCCTGCTGATGGACGAACCGCTGGGCGCGCTGGACAAAAAGCTGCGCGAAGACCTGCAAGACGAACTGCGCCACTTGCACCGGCGCCTGGGCATCACCATCGTGTACGTGACCCACGACCAGGAAGAAGCCATGCGGCTGTCCCAGCGCATCGCAATTTTCAGCCATGGCAAGGTGGTGGGCCTGGGCAGCGGCGTAGAGCTGTACCAGAACCCGCCCAATGCGTTCGTGGCCTCGTTCCTGGGCAACTCCAACTTCCTCCAGGCAACAGCCACGGGCAACGCGGGCGCGGTGTTCGAAGGCCAGGCTGTGAGCATTCGGCCACAGGCTCAAACCAGCAGCCAGCAACCGCTATTGCTGATGGTCCGCCCCGAGAAAGCCCTCGCCCTCAGCCAGGCCGCAGCCGCCGCCACGCCCCTGCCCCCGGGCTGGAATGAAGTGGCCGCTACAGTAAGCGAGGTGCTGTTCCTGGGCGAAAGCCAGACCTGCTCGGCCGTCACCGCCGGCGGCACCGCCCTTACGGTGAAGGCACTGTCCGCCAGCGGCATGGCGCTCACCCCGGGCGAAGCCGTTCGCGTGCGCTGGGCGGCGGGTGATGCTTGTGTGTATACGGAATGGGCGGCTGCGGATTTGAAGAAGGGGTGAGGGGATCTAGCGCTGGGCCGGGATCATTGTTCAGCGCTTCACGCCCGTGCCAGGAAGGTATTTCAGGACGTATTCATCGCGCTCTCGATAGAGCTTGGCGACGGTTCTGCCGCTGACCTGCACATCCAAAATCATTCCAAAGCCCCAGAGCGCTGTTCCGCCAGAATGTCTTCAACCGTTCGCTCATGGCCTGTCTTTACCAGCTTCAGGTCGTAGCCAGCGGCTTCCAGCAGGCGGACAAGTACAGAAACGCTCATATCCCCCTTGGCCAAGGTTTCCATGCGAGCTACCGTAGTGCGTGATACCCCTGCTCGGCTGGCCAGGGCATCCTGGCTCAAATGCGCCGTTGCACGAGCCTCTTTAAGCATTACGGCCACGTCATACAGAGTAGTCATTGTAGCCCCCAAGCATCAAAATCCCGTTACCGCACCCAAATTGTAGCCCGTGAGCTACAACCTTTCAACGCGACGTGATACTTACCGGTTAAATGTCAATGGGCAACCGACGGACCAGCGTGGGCGGTTTCGCATTTGAAGAAGGAGTAGGCAAGCGTGCCGGAGGTTATCCGGCTACGGCATGTTCGAGGGCTTCGACCCCGACCACGGTCACCTCAGGCATAGAGGCAGCGTGCGCATCGGGCGTAATGCTCGCCGCGGCAGCGGAGGCGGCGAAGGCAAAGTTGCGATCGCTCAGGTCGTGGGCGATGTCGCCCGCCATGGCAACCTCGAAGCGGTGCCCGTTGCCGTCGGCGTCGTAGTTCTTGAGGTAGGTGTAGGTGCCGACGGCGTTCACCTTGATCGCCACCGTGCCTTCATGGCCGTTGCCGATACCTGTGAAGCCCAGTGCTGTGAGGTCGATCAGGTCTTCGCCCGGGTTGAAATCCAGTACACGGTCACTGGCAGCCTTGGTCGCGGTGCGGTAGCTGTCGCCCACCGATAAGAAGCGGAACACGTCGCCATCATCGCCCCCGCTGAGCAGGTCACGGCCGTGGTTGCCCTGCAGCACGTCTTCCCCTGCCAAGCCTTGAATGGTTTCGGCGGTGTCGAGGCCAGCGAGGTCATCATCGCCAGGCGAGCCGTCAAGGTGGTTTTTGCCGCCCGGGCTGGCGAAGGTGGTATCGAGGCTGCCATCCGAGTTCAAGCGGATTACGCTGTAGTTTGAATCCGTGTCTCCACCCACGATGATCTTGCCGTCGGCCAGCACCGTGGCTGAGTGTGCGGAGCCGAACTCGCCCAGCACGGGGACGGATACCACGCCACTTGTACCGAAGCTGGTGTCGTAGCCGCCGTCGGCATTGAGCCGCACGATGTTTGCCGTATCGTATTCATACGAATTCCCGGACAAAACGACCTTGCCGTCGGCTTGCACGGTGATGCCGCCGTCACCGTAGCTCAGCAGGCTGGAATCAAAGCTGACCATGCCGTCATGGCCGAAGCGGGTGTCCAGCGAGCCGTCGGTATTCACCCGCATGACCGCATACGGGAACTCGTTCTGGAGCAGATTGCCAGCAACCAGCAGCTGGCCATTGGCAAGCACCTGAGCCTGTACAGCGTCGGAGCCCCACTCGACCGGGCTGGCAAACGTCAGGTAGCCATGGTCACCAAAGCTCTCGTCAGGCGTACCGTCCGCGTTCAGCCGCACCATATTGAGGTTGTCGGGATCCACCGTGGTCACCAGTACGGTGCCATTCTCCGCCGCGCTCACCGCACCATAGCTGCGCCCAATGTTGTCGGGGATGCTGGCTTGGGCGTTAGCGTTGAACTCGGCGTCTGGAACGCCAAGCGAACTCAGGCGGATAACGTCATAGTTGCCCTTGCCGCCGAAGTAGGGGCTGCTGACCAGTATCGAGCCGTCGGCCTGAACGGCCAGGCTGTATTTTTCATTTTCGAACGACACCTGGGCATCGATCAGCGCCCGGCCATAATCGCCAAAGGTCGTATCAAGGGTACCGTTGGCGTTAAGGCGAACCACCGAGTAATCGTAAGTGGTTTCTGAATCACCTTCGTGGGAACTGAAGCCTGCAATCAGGAGCTTGCCGTCGGCCTGCACGGCCACACTCTGGTTGAGCTCTTCGTCGCCGGCAACGTCGATCACCGCGCTACCGGGGGCAGTTCTGGAATAGGTGCCGGTCATGGTTCAACACCTGTGCAGGCCTGGGGTGCTTGAGTGTAGGTGCTATGTGCGGCACGCGCCTCACCGTGAAGCGCAGAGAAAACCCCTAGCCTTCTTGCAACGCCTGCCCCACCGCATCCAGCGCACGCACCGAATATACCAACGCGGCGCCGGTGTTCATGGCGATGGCCACACCCAGGGCTTCGGCAATCTCTTCCCGCGTGGCACCCTCCTTCACCGCTTCGGCCGAGTGCACGGCAATGCAGCCGTCACAGCGAGTGGTTACGGCCACCGCCAGGGAGATGAGTTGACGGGTCTTGGCGTCGAGGTGATTGGTCTTGCCGCCCGCGCCGCTGGCCGTCATATAGCCGTTGACCGAGTCCGGAGAGAGCTGCTTCAGCTCGCCAATGCCCGTCATCAACTGCGCCTTGTACTGTTTCCAGTCCATCATGATCAAACCCTCCTCAGGGTTGTATGAGTGCTCATGGCGACGACGTGGGGCTACTGGCGAGATACCTACTGCTGTTGAAGCGTCCGCTGGGCGGGCGCCCTTTCACTGTTTGACCAAACGCTCACGATCGTTCGTCCCAAGAGGTATAGGACACATTTGCATTGAAGGTGAGCCGCTTGGCGTGATTAGCCTGCAACGGGCCAAGGTTTGGGATTGATCCAAACCTGTAGCCCGATACGCCGGCTGCCTCAGCTCGCCTTAGCCGCCGCTTCGATCAGCTTGGCGACCGCGTCAGGGTTGGAGACCATTACCACGTGCGAGGCGCCTTTGACGACTACCGTCTGTTTGGAATGCGCCCGCTCGGCCATGAACTGCATGGCCTGGGGCGGGATATTCTTGTCTTTGTCACCGTAGATCCACCACGACGGGAGGGTTTTCCAGGCGGGTTCGGTGGCGGCTTCGTTGAGCGCCTCCTCGGTGACGGGCCGCTGCGTGGCGGCCATCAGGCGGGCATCTGCTTCGGGCACATCGGCAGCGAACTGGCTGTGGAACTTGCTTTGCTGGATGTACAGGTCTTTGCCTCCGCCCGCCAGTTCAACGGGTTTGGCCAGCGCGGGGCCGAGGGTTGCGCCTGGGAATTTCCCGCTGAGCGCCACCGCGCTTTCACCTACCTCCGGTGCAAAGGCGGCAACGTATACCAGCGCTTTCACATTAGCCTGCCCATAGGCGGCTTCGCTGATAACCGGGCCGCCGTAGGAGTGGCCCACGAGCACCACTGGGCTGTCGATGCCTTTGAGCAGGTTGGTGACCGATTCGGCGTCGCCTTTGAGGCTGCGCAAGGGGTTGGCGGCGGCAACGACGGTATAGCCGTCCTTTTCCAGCACCTTGATCACGCCATTCCAGCTGCTGGAGCCGGCGAAGGCGCCATGCACCAGCACGATGGTGGGTTTGGCAGCTGGGGCGGCGGCCATGCACAGGGGCGAAGCAACCATAGCCGTCGCAACGGCCAGCGCGGTCAGTAGCCTGTTCATTGTTATGTCCCTTTGAAGCCGCGCGACCATTCGCACGAAGCTTCACCCCAGCCTAACGGGCCGAGCGCCGCCGGGATTGCACGGCTGTGCTACGGTTTCGCCGACTCATCCGCCAACGGCTACACCAGCATGTCACCAACCTGGGCGTCGCCAAGGATCTTCAAGAAGAAGTCCGCGGCCTGGTCGCCATCGAAATCAATGGCAAGGCTGCTGCCATAGCCCGCTTCGCGCAGTACCGCCGCCCCGGCGGTGCCGTCCAGGGTCGATGCAAAATGAATGGTATCGCTGCCGTCCACAGGCAGCCCGGAAAGGTCGATACGGTCCTGGCCGCTCACAAAATCCATCAGCCGGTCGGGGGCGGCCTTGGTGGAGTCTGCCTCGGTGAAGTACACAAAGGTATCAGCGCCAGCGCCACCCCAGAGCTTGTCCGCCCCCTGCTCTCCCGCCAGAAGGTCATTACCGGCATTGCCCTTGAGCTCGTTCGCGCTTCCGTTGCCGATCAGGTAGTCGTTGCCCGAGCCGCTGAAGGCTTTCTCGATGTTCACACCCTGCGCGATGGACACGTTACCCATCAGCCCGCCCACGTCGGAGAAACCGGTGGGATGAAGGTCGATCCGTTGGTTGGTGTGGTAACCGGAAAAATCCAGCGTATCTACGCCACCGCCGTCCCACACCGAAAAAACGACCTTGCTGGCCGCCGAGGTTGCGATCATTTCTTCCCGGTTGCTGTTGGAATGAAAACCATACACCGTGCCGCCGCTGCGGGTATCCAGGTTGGCGCCGTACAGCAACTGCACCGAGGCAATGTCATCCAATAGCGGCGCTGAGGCGTAGGCACCTTTGAAGTTCTGCCCCGTCTCGGCTTCAGACCAGTAGCTCATTACGGTGTAGCCGGTGGAGTCCTCCTCGTACTCCTCGGCGAAACCGAGTTCGGGGTCGTAATTGACCGGGTGAGCAAGGCCCAGGTTGTGGCCAAGTTCGTGCACCAGTACTTGCCGCCCATAACTGTTGAGCGCGGCCTGGGCATTGTCCTGGTCGCTCGCGCTCACGTGATACCAGGATTCGCCATCATGCTCATCGCCGGTAGGGTAATAGGCAAAGGCGGTCGCACCGTTGGACGCCGAGTAGTTGGCAAGCGAGAGGTGGGCTTCGCCCCCGTTGGGCGCTTCCTTGAAGGTCAGGTTTGTAACGTCTGCCCATGAACGCATGGCGAGGCGAGCTTGCGCTTCCTGACGCTCTGAGAAGGCGCTGAAGTCCCCCAGGCTGGTGTCATAGTTGTCGGGCTGTTCCTGAGTAAAACTGTACGTCAGCGCCACCGTACCGTTATCGTTCGTATCGGCGATGCTGTAGCCATATCGGGTGATCTCAGCAGCCGCCTCGTCCACGGTGTAGGACGGATAATCGTCGTCCCAATGGGTTATACCTCGCTCATAGAGGTGCGAATAGTCGTCCAGGCGTTGATAAGCCTTGCTGGGTTTGGTCAGGTCCACAGCGGTTGCGGCGCGTTCGGCATCAGACATTGGGGAGGCCCCTGTCGGTAGGTATAGCGCGGGTGTTTGGAAAAGGGCCCTGGCCTGCGGCGGTCCTGGCCGGTCAGTTGACGTTGGCACAGGTTATGGCGCTGCGCTGGCGGATCTGCCCAATGGCGCAGTTGCGGCGATCGGCGGCCGAGCCCTGCCTGCCCAGTGCCCCCTACTGGCTCAAGGCGGCCTTTGGTCAGGGGCGGCTTTCGGCCAGAAGGATCATCCAGAGCTGAGTGGTCTTGGTTAAGCTGAGTCAACTCCATATCGTGAATTTTAAATGTATTTAAAACACGTCGAATCGGCTTCGAAAGGCCACCCCAACAAATTGCCTCAGCGGGTGGTCCCCAGGGTTGACCACCAGTAGAAATGTACTACCTTAAAAGAGGCTGCGCGGTTCAGAGCCGCTGCGTCACTCAGAGCGTATAGTTCTCGATACCAGCGAAAAAATTCTCGAACGTTAGGCTAGCTGGTTAGAAGCCTGGACTCCAGCCCCACAACATCAGTTAATAACTCATGAAAAATATACAGCTGAGTTTTTACCATCCTGACCTCGACATCATTTCCGATCGAACCCTGAGATCACTTCTCAAAAAAATATCGACCATTGCAAAGGAGATTCAGTACCAAGAGGTGATGTATATAATCAATAACAGTCAGGCGTCAGGACCAGAAAAGCAGTCTTTACGGGACAGGCTCAAAGGCCCCCTTCATCACAACGAAGCCTATTACGTCGAGAAAATAGAACGAGGCAGTTTGATCGTAACTGTCGCACTCAGCTCCGTGGCGCTCTGGTTTCTCCAGCATACGATCGGCGAATCTATAAAAGAAGCATGGCTTCAGCAGCAGATGCATAGGAATCTCGTCAGTTATCTGAGTTCACCTCTCAGGAAAACCGTTGTTGATCGCAACGTTGAGGTAGTACTAGGAGGCATGACGTTTGAAAGTTATGTGGTCGAAGATATTGAGAAGGTTGTTGTAGATGAGAACACCCTTATGATTAAGATTGCTTTGAAGACCCCTTTCAGAGTGCTCAAGAGAATCGAAGGCAACCCCGGAGTGATGAGCATTGATTCGATTATTGCTGACTCCGAAAAGATTATTGCCACGTTGGACGATAGAATCTGACAGATCACTTAGACCCCAGTCCCTTCCTCGCGTAGAAAACCCCACACCTTGCATAAGTACTATGTCAGCCCCCGTCTGACAGCTGCCACGGGAGGTGCAAAATACACGCATGCAGGTTGTCCATCACTCCCGCCAGGGTGGCTGGAACTTCCTAGCATAGGCGTTTACGCCCCGCAGCCCTTTCCCCATCTTCGGCTCCTGCCTTCGCTCGCCAACAGCCGATTAAAGCCAGCCAACACCCCAGCAGTTGACATAGATACGGGCCCATCAGCCGGGTATGAGATACTAGCACCTTGCCTCCCCTCCCATTGAAGACCCGCGCATGTCCTACCGGATCCCCCAAGACCTGCCACTTGATCTTGCGCTCACCGCATTGCTCGAGGCTCAGGTACGTGACGGCCATTACGCCACGCTCACTGATGCCCGGCACGCTGCCTTGAGGCTCATGCAGGGTTCCAATGCCACGGAGCGTGACGTGTTGGCCGAGGCAGAGGCGGAAACGGCGCTGCACGACTCTATGGATTTCGCTCGCTTGGCCCTTTCTGCGGTGAGCGGCGTTGGCGTGTGGACGTATGAAGTTTCCAACGACTGTTTCTACTGCGACGCGGGTATCAGCGAGTTGTACGGGATCGACCCGGTGCAGGCGGCGGCGGGCATCAAGCGCCACGACTTTCTTGCCAATGTTCACACCGACGACCTTCTGGCATTGCGAACAACCATGGCTGGCGGGCTGGTGGACAGCGGTGACCTTGAACTTGAGTACCGCATCGTTCATCCGGGCGGTGCAATACGCTGGGTGCTCTCACGCGGCCACACCTACTTCAGCAGCGCCGGCGAGCCGGTCCGGCGTACGGGCGTTGGTATCGAGATGACTGCCCAGCGGCTATTGGAACAACAGCTGAGGCAAAGCCAGAAAATGGAAGCGGTGGGGCAACTCACCGGCGGGCTTGCCCACGACTTCAATAACATGCTGACGGGTGTTATCGGCAGCCTGGGTATGCTGAGGTTGCGGATCAGCCAGGGCCGCGTGGAAGAGACTGAGCGCTACCTCGACGCCGCCCACGGTGCTGCCCGCCGCGCCGCCGCTTTAACGCACCGCTTGTTGGCCTTTTCACGTCGGCAGACGTTGGCGCCTACCCCTACGGACATCACCCTTCTGGCCACAGGCATGCTGGAGCTCATTCGAAGTACCGTCGGCCCTTCGGTGCATGTTGAAATACATGGCGAACCCACTGACTGGTTGAGCCTGGTTGACGCCAATCAGTTGGAAAATGCCCTGCTCAATTTATGTATCAACGCTCGCGATGCGATGGCCGCGGGAGGCGATCTGATCATCCGCACTGGGGCGTATGTGCTGGATGCAGGTGCTGCCACCGATCGAGACCTGCCTGCCGGGGAATACCTGTTTTTGAGCGTCAGCGACAATGGTAGCGGTATGAGTACTGATGTGATTGCCCACGCATTCGAACCCTTCTTCACCACCAAGCCCATGGGCGAAGGTACCGGGCTTGGGCTTTCAATGATTCACGGGTTCGTCCGCCAAACAGGCGGCAACGTCCATATCGAGTCTTTTGTCGGCGTGGGTACCACAATCACTCTTTTGCTTCCCAGGTCCAGTACAACCAGCATCCCCGCCGAAATATCCCGTTCACCCTTGCCACGGACAAGGGGCGATAAAGACCAAACAGTGCTTGTAATCGATGACGACGCCACGATTCGGATGCTGATCCGCGATGCACTGAAGGATCAGGGTTACAACGTTCACGAAGCCGAAAATGGGCCGAGCGGCTTGCAGCTGCTCCAATCCAGCAGCAGGATTGATTTGCTGGTCACCGACGTTGGCCTGCCGGGCGGCCTCAACGGCCGACAGGTCGCCGACGCGGCAAGGGGCCTTCGTCCAGGCCTTACCGTGCTGTTTATCACAGGCTACGTGCAGGACGCGCTGAGCTGGGAAAGCATGCTCGAACCCGGCATGCACTTGATGACCAAGCCCTTCCAGATCGATGCGCTCACGAGCCGTGTCGATGGGCTGTTGAGTGACCCCGCACCGTCGCCCTGCACTGACGCCAGCATGAGCTAACCTTTCAGGCCACCTGCTCAAGAACGGTTGCCCGAGCCAACATGCCCGCAGTGGTGCAAACCGCCCGTTAACCGCTGGAGGGAATCGCCATGTCCACTGCTGCCGCTACTCCGTCGCAAACCGGCAAAACCACGATCGATGTGCCTGGCCTGGATGATTCCAGTCACAGCGTGGCCGTGCTGCACAATGGGCAGATTCGAATGGTGGGGCTGTCTTCGAACGGCGAACCCGCTGGCTACACCGTTGTACAGCTAAGCGCATCGGGCCTCTTGGACTTCGCCTACAACCAGGACGGTATAGCGCGGCTGCCGACGACCAACACCCCGGGCGACGGCACCGATTTCACGATGCCCGCCTACGCAAACATTCAAACCAGCCAAATTTCATATCGTGACAATGCCTATCAGCTCGACGTGTACTCCCCGGGGAGCCACCCCAACGAACGGCCTTGGTTGCTTGCAAGCATTCCCCTTCCGTCCGATGGCGCTGTACCGATCGACAGCAGCCTCCAGCTTGCGCCCGAGATACCGAGGTTTTATGGCACCACCCTGGCGAGCGCCCGCACTGACACGGCCCTCTACGTAACTCATGTGTTCGGCAATGGTGTGGTCGACGACCAGTTCGGAGTCGATGGCATCGCCACCTACGCCTTACAACCAGGAACGCAGTACGACGGCCATACGCCGCTCGCCTTGCAAAGCGATGGCAAACTGCTGATCGCAGGCTATGACACGAACGGAACTGACACTGATTTTTCGATTACCCGCTATAACGTGGACGGCACTGTAGATACGAGTTTCGCCGATCACGGTACCGCCACCGTGGACGTTGCCGGCGGCGATGACTTCGCCCACGGCATGGCCATACAAGCGGATGGCAAGGTACTGGTAACCGGCTCAAGCGCTACGGGTGCGGGCGACCAGGATTTTGGCGTGGTGCGCTTGAACGCGGACGGTAGCCTGGACAGCACCTTCGCTGACGGAGGGAAAGCCACCTTCGATTTCAACGGCGAGGCGGACAGCGCGCAGACGGTAACGGTGGTCGCTAACGATAAGATCCTGCTCACGGGCGGGGCTGTGAACAGCCAGGGGGATTCGGACTTCGCTGCCCTGCAACTCAACGCAGATGGCAGCCTGAATACCCACTTCGGCGATTTCGTCGACGGCGTGCACCGCCTCGTCGGCAGCGGGAGCGACGACTTGATAGTAGGCACCGCGGCCGACGAAGTCATTTCCGGCGGCACTGGCAATGACCTGCTTGACGGTGGCGCGGGGCGCGACCAATTGCGAGGCGGCACCCAGATCGATGTGTTCAGGCTTTCCGCCGTCGATGACAGCTACCGCACCGCCACAGAAGCCTTCAGCGACCGCATCGTCGACTTTGACCCCAACGAGGATCGCCTGGACCTGGCCGCTCTCACCTTTACGGGGCTGGGCGATGGCTACGGCCATACCCTGGCAATCAGGGAAAACGCTGATGCCAGCCGCACCTACCTCAAAAGCTTCGAGCCCGACGCCCAGGGCCACCGTTTCGAGATCGTGCTCGATGGCGACCTGGCCAGCCAGCTCAACGACAACAATGTGCTGTTCAGCCCTGAAGTGAGCCAGGGTACCGACGGGCCAGACTATTTCGGTACCACCGCCGCTACGTCCGAGATGCTGGGGGGAGCGGGCAACGACAATATCTTCGGCAACCTGGGCAATGACACACTCATTGGCGGCGGCGGTAGCGATCGTTTATCTGGTTATGCCGGGGCGGACACTTTTCGCTTCTCCGCTATCGAGGACAGCTATCGCAACAACACCATGAGTTTCAGCGATCGAATCCTGGACTTTAACGTGTACGACGATCGGATCGACGTGTCGGCCTTGGGGTTCACTGGCCTAGGCGACGGGCACAACGGCACCCTGGCCGTGGTAGTCAGTGCCAACGGCGACGATACGTACCTGAAAAACTATGATGCCAACGCCCAAGGCGAACGGTTTCAGCTGACTCTGGCCGGCGACCTGGGCGCCACCTTGAGCAATGACCAGTTCGTGTTCGCCCAACCGGGTGATGCCGCCGAACCCGTGCTGCTAGGCGTGGCAGCGGATCATCATACGGTTGGATAACTTGGAATCCCCCATTGCGCCCCCATAACGGGATGTACTGATCTTCTCCCAGGGAAATACACACCATGACCAGCCAAACCGAAACCGCCATCCTCGCCGGCGGCTGCTTCTGGGGCATGCAGGACCTGTTGCGCCGCTACCCCGGCGTGTTGCACACCCGGGTGGGCTATACCGGCGGCGATGTTGCGAACGCCACCTACCGCAATCATGGTAACCACGCCGAAGCCATCGAGATAACCTTCGACCCGGCGGTGATCAGTTACCGGCAGATCCTCGAGTTTTTCTTCCAGATTCACGACCCGAGCACGCCCAACCGCCAAGGCAACGACCTGGGCCCCAGTTACCGCTCGGCGATCTATTACCTGAGCGAAGAGCAGCGCGACATCGCTGAAGATACCGTCGCGGACGTGGACGCCTCCAAGTTGTGGCCTGGCCGTGTGGTGACTGAAATCGAAGCGGCGGGGCCGTTCTGGGAAGCGGAGCCCGAGCACCAGGATTACCTGGAAAGGATACCCAACGGCTACACCTGCCACTTCATTCGGCCGAACTGGAAGCTGCCAAAGCGAGGCTAAGGTGCCTTAGGCGGGGGCGCTTCTGGTCGGGGGCCTGGTCGTCACGCCGGCCCCTAGAGGCTTATCCCCGCGTCCCCGCCCAACAGCCCTAACGGCTCAGGCTGGGGCGTGATCAGTAGGTTATCCCCATCGAATGCGTCCAGCAGGTTCCCCACCATCCTTACCTGAAACCGCTGCCCCTGGGCGTCGCCGTCCAGGTCGCTCAGGTAAGTGCGGTCCAGCCGTTCGTTGTAGCTAACCTTCAGCGTGCCGTCGTGGCCGTCGCCCAAGCCAGTGAAATCCAACAGCCTGAGGTCGATCCTGTCCCGGTATACCGAAAAATCGGTGAGGGTATCCACCGTATTACCTTGCTCGGAGCGGGCGCTTTCACTAACGCTGGTGTAGCGGTAAAAGTCCATGCCCGAGCCGCCAGTCAACCGGTCTGCGCCCATGCCGCCCACAAGCAGGTCGTTGCCGGTCCCGCCATCAAGCCGGTCGTTGCCGCCAGCGCCTCGCAACGTATCGTTGCCCGACAGCCCCTTGAGGTAGTCCGAACCGGCCAGCCCCCGATAGTTGTCTGCCTCGGTAGGCAAGGTGCGATACACCTGGGTGCCTTGCGGGTGCGCCCAGATGATGTTCGCACCAGCCAGCCCTTCGCTGTAATCACCGAGCAACTGCAGCTCGAAATGGTCGCCGTTACGGTCTTCGATCAAGGACTTTAGAATGGTGCGGGTACCCGCGGCGTTCACGATCAGTTTCAAGGTGCCGCCCAAGCCATCTCCCAGCTCGAAAAAGCCCAGCGCGGACACGTCGATCATGTCCCCCTCCGAGCCGTCGAAATCGGTGAGCGTATCGCGCCGCGGATCATTGCTGACGGTGGCGTCACGCAGGCTGTCGCTCAATTGGGTATACACGAAGAGGTCCGCGCCCTCCCCGCCCGTCAATTGGTCGCCGTCCGCGCCCCCTACCAACAGGTCATCGCCATCATTGCCGAAGAGCACGTCGTTTTTCTCTCTGCCGTACAGCGTCTCAGCGGCAAGGGTTCCGTGCAGGCTGTCCGAGCCCTGGCGGCCATTGATGGCCTGCTGGAAGCTCGCGTCGGTGAGGCTGCGGCTGTCCCCTTCCAGCGCCAACTCGAACTGGTTGCCCTGGCTGTCGGGGTCCAGGCTGGTGAAATAGGTCACGTCCCGGGCAGAATCGTAGGTCACCTTCAAGGTGCCGAAATGCCCGTCGCCCACGCCCTTGTACCCTAGCGCGGTGAGGTCAAAGCGGTCCTGCCCGTAGGCGAAGTCAGTGATCAGGTCTGTCTGGCTCCCGGCCTCGTTACGGTAGCTGTCGCTGGTGGCCAGGTACCGAAACACATCGTTGCCGGTACCGCCTACCAGACGGTCACCACCACGGCCCCCGATCAGCACGTCGTCATTATTGTCACCGTTGAGCCGGTCATCTCCGTCATTGCCGAACACCACGTCTCGCGCCAGGGTGCCGGTGAGCGCGTCGGCGCCGCCCGTGCCAAAGGTAAACGCGTACTCCCGGTTGCCCAGGGAAACGCTATGGGCGCCCTGTACGGTCACGTTATCGACCATCTGGCTGATCACGTTGTCGATCACGCGGTTGTAGTCACCGGCGTTGGGCGCTTCGACGATCCCCCGCTGACCGGGGTGTTCCCCGGTTACAAGGTTGCCGCGCACCGTCACGTCCCTTGCGAAACGTTGCGGCGCGGCGTCGAGCCAGATCTCCGCGGTTGCGCCGGCCAGCGAGTTGCCATGCAGCGTGTTGTAGGCAATCTCCCCTTCGCGCCCGCCGGCGCTATGAATGCCATAACCGGCGTTGTTGTTGACCTCGAGCCCCCTGACCTGAAAGCCATCCACGGCATTGATCAACACGCCATTGCCGCCATTGGCGAGCGTAATGCCACCGTCCACGATCGCCTGCTGGTCGCTCAATGGCTGCTCGACCAGGCGAATGCCATCACCGCCGTTGCGCGAGGCTTCGCTGTCCTCCAGCCGCACATTGCCGCCAAGGCTGTAGCCCGCGCCGAGGTTCAGGTATGAAGCGTTGTCCTGGAGCAGAACCACCGCGGCGGTGTCGGCCGCAATCCCGTCCACGCCGTTCTGGCGCGCCACGCAATTGCGCACAGTCACCTCTCCCTGTGCGCTGCGCAGGTCAATTCCGTAACCGGAGCCGCCCACCGCCTCTACGGCGTCCAGCAGCAGGTTGGTGGTGCCATTGGTACTCCAGCAATCGGACACGCCCGCATCGCCTCGCCCATTCCCATCGAGGGTAAGGCGGTTGATTTCCAGGTTGTCCCCCGCACCACGCAGCAGCCCGGTCACCAGGTCGTTGCTGTCGTCCAGCTTGATCACAGTCAAGCCCATGCCCGCGCCATCCAGCGCCACATTGTCTTTGAGCAGCAAGCCAGTGTGATCGCTGCCAGGGCTGATGCGGTACGTGCCCGCCGGCAGGATCACTCGCCCGCCCCCCGCCGCAGCGGCAGCGTCGATCGCCGCCTGTACCGCCAAAGTGTCGTCCGTTACCCCGTCGCCTGTGGCGCCGAAGTCCTTCACATCAAATAGCGTAGCCATGGCTACCTCCCAACCGCGAACGTTCGCAATGGGTGGGTACGGCAAGTAGAACGGCGCGGTGGGTTAAGGCTAGCAGGTGGGGGTGCAGGCGTACCTGGGGCGCCGTGGGCTACGGCCTGGCTTCAAAATGCGCGCTCAGGCTTACCAGCCGCTGAGTGGCCTGGCCAAGCAAGCCAGAACTGCCTTCCAGTACGCCGGCTTCTTGAACGTTGCCTTTGGCAACCTCTTGCAACTGCTCAAGGTGCTCGCTCACGTCGCTGCTGTTGGAGGATTGAATCTCCGTGCTGGCAGCGATCTGCAGGTTCATGGCACTGATCTGCGCGATTTCCCCAGCGACCTGGCGAAGCAGCCCTGCCGCTTGCTGGCTCCCGGCCACGCAGCGCCCTACACTTTGGCGGCTGTGCCCCATGGCCGCTGTGGCCTGGGCCGTGCTTTGCTGCAAGCGCTCGATCAGCGCGTTCACATCGGAGGTAGAGCGGGCTGTGCGCTGGGCGAGGTTGCGCACCTCATCCGCGACCACTGCAAACCCTCTGCCTTGATCACCGGCTCGGGCGGCCTCGATAGCGGCATTGAGTGCCAGAAGATTGGTTTGCTCGGCGATTCCGCGGATAACCTCCAGCACTTGGCCGATTTCATTCGACGCCTCGGTGAGCACCTGCATGTCCCGGTCCGCTACATCAATATTGCGAGCAAGCGTGTCCACTTCCTCACGAATGGCTTCCACCGCCGCGGTACTTTCCCGGGAGCGGTCATTGATCGCCAACGCCACCACCGACGCCTGGTTGGCGCAGCTTGCCACCTCTGAGATCGAGCCCGTCAGGGTACCTATGGCGCCATTCATTCGCTCGGCAACCTCCATCTGACGACCAGCCCCGCTGCGAATCACTGTTGTGACCGAGCTCAGGCTACCGCTCATTTTGCCGAGCGTTTCGGCTTCGTCAATAAGCTCACTGACCATCCGCTCCAGCTGGTCGAGGAAGGCGTGAAAGCGGGAAATCACCGGCCCGCAGGTCTGGCTGCGATAACTCAGGGCCATCTTCCCGTGGTTGGTATCCAAATGGCTGACGATGTCCAGCAATGCATCGCCTTCACGTGCTTCGGCCTGGCTGCGTACAGCCATGTAAACCAAAATGCTGCTCTCCACCACGACGTAGGCGGCATGCAGCAACACGATGCTCAAGTGGTGATGAGGCGTTACATGAACGGCAGCGAGGTGCTGTTGAAGGAAGAAAAACAGAAGGTGGTGTGCGGCGATGGTGCCCGCGGCCACTACGATCGGAAGCCAGTCCCTGTAAAACACCAGAAAGGCCAGCAGAACGAAGATGCCGAAATGCAGTTCGGTCATCCCTTCGCTCTGGTTGATATGCAAGGCCGCGAGCACCATGAAGCCAACGCCCATGGCGCACCGCAACACCCTTGAACCGGGCATAAGCTGGCGCAAAACCGTTAACAAAAGGGCGCTGGAGCCGCCCACCGCCAAGGCTTGGCCCCAGGTGCCGGTGGCCATGCCCAGCCCCAGCGACGCGGCGAACATCAGCCAGACAACGGCCAACATGATGGTGTCCGCTTTACGGTAGTGCTGCTCAAGGTGGGTCAGGGACCGGCTCATAAAATGCCTATATAGAAAGAAATGCGGACGGATTGGCTCCTTGTCCATTGCCTTTCGATATCGGCGCAGCCCCTCGCTAATTTAACCCAGGCGATTGTTTCCGCTGAACGGCCTAGCCCTGCGGCCACACCCTATCTGCGCCAGATGCACCGCCGGCACGCTGCCCTTGCATCGCCTTGCGCCGCGCCTTCACCGCCGCCTGGTCGTACGCCAGCCAGAAGTACAGCGGGCAGGTCACCGCTATCCCGACAACCCAGGACAAATCCGCCCCGGGCACCAGGTTGGCATAGGGCCCCACGAACAGCGCCGTGTTGGCAAACGGCAGCTGGGCCATGATCCCGACGGCGTAAGCACCGATGGCGTGGCCGTCAAAGCGCCCATACAGGCCGCCATCGGCGCGGAACAGTGACGGTACGTCGTACAAGCCGTACTTGATCAAGTAGAAGTCGATCAGGTTGATGGACGCCCACGGCACCAGAATCAACAGCAGTGCGAGGATCAAACCAATGAAGCGGCTGATGAAATCCGCCGACGCACCTAGCGCCGTGAAGCAACAGGCCGCAAGCACCACAGCCGATAGCAGCACCTTTACGTTCACCGTGGGCGTCCAGCCGGCGGCGAAGGTCTGGATCGAGGTGATGATCGACAGTACCGCGCCGTAGAGGTTGAGGGCGTTGTGGCTGATGATATTAAGCAGGAACAGCACCATCAGCACCGGGCCAAGGGCACCGGTGGCTTGCTCCACCGCCTGCATGGCTTCGGTGCCGGGGGCGCTTGCCAGCACCACTACAGCGCCGAAGCTGAATGACAGGATCGTGCCCAGGGTCGCGCCAAGGTAGGTGGCGATAAAGGGCTTCCATACCCCCACTGATGGCGGCAGGTAACGCGAGTAGTCGCTGGTGTAAGGGGAAAAACTGATCTGCCAGATCACCCCAAGGGACAGCGTGGCAATGAACCCGCTGAGGTTGAAGGCACCGCGGCTGAGGAAGTCGGCCGGCAGCGGTTGGGTCAGCACCATGGCGAAACCGGCCAGCAGCGCCAGCCCCATCACCCAGGTACCCAGGCGGTTCAAGCCGTGAATGAAGCGGTAGCCGAGCACGCCGATCACAGTCGCGGCCAAAGCCCCGAGAAGAATGCCGCCTTCGAGCGGCACCGCTGGCGCCAGGCTGTGGATGGACTTGCCGGCCAACACGATATTGGAAATGAAGAACCCCACGTAGATCAGCGCCGTGACACACACGATCAACAGCGCGCCATAGCGGCCGAACTGGCCACGGCTCTGCACCATTTGGGGAATGCCCAGCCTTGGCCCCTGGGCTGACGCCAATGCGATCACGACGCCGCCGAGGGCGTTGCCCAGCACGATGGCCACCAACCCCCAGAGCAGGTTCAGGTGGAATACCTGAACCACCATGGCGCCGGTCACGATAGGCAGCGGGGCAATATTGGTGCTGAACCAGAGGGTGAAGAGGTCGCGCACGCTGCCGTGGCGAGCACTGAGCGGCACCTGATCGACCGTGTGGTTTTCGATCAAGGCAGAGCGGGTCTGTTCAGACATGCGGGGGTCTCGTGTTTGTCTGTTGTTGTAGTTGTATGAAGCCAAACCGGGAGAACCGCAGGCGGCCTCCGACGAGACACACCGTATTATGGTATTCCAGAAATCTCAACCCTCATCCCGACCTGCGTTGCAAGTTGAGCATATGAAGCGGACCTGAATACAGGGTGCAGGCACCGTAACCCCTGGCCGAGCGCCACCTGTCGACTCAAAATCCCTTGCGAGCTGGCGTATTATGGTATACCAATATGTGACGGTTCGAATCCATCCGGTGCTCGCCCTTGTCACCACAGCGGGCACCCACAACAAGCACAGGTAGGCCGAGATGAAATTTTCGCTGTTCGTACACATGGAACGCTGGGATGAGCAGGTCAGCCATCGTCAACTGTTCGAAGACCTGACCGAACTCACCCTGATGGCTGAGGCCGGAGGGTTCAGCACCGTGTGGATCGGGGAGCACCATGCGATGGAATACACCATCTCCCCTAGCCCGATGCCGCTGCTGGCCTATCTGGCCGCACGTACCACGACCATCCGCCTGGGGGCCGGCACCATCATCGCCCCCTTCTGGCACCCGCTTCGGGTGGCCGGTGAATGCGCCCTGCTCGATGTGATCAGCAACGGACGCATGGAAGTGGGCCTGGCCCGCGGCGCCTATCAGGTGGAATTCGACCGCATGGCCGGCGGCATGCCTGCATCCAGTGGCGGCAATGCCCTGCGTGAGATGGTCCCGGTGGTGCGCAAGCTGTGGGAAGGCGACTACGCCCATGACGGTGAGATCTGGAAATTCCCGGTGTCCACCAGCGTGCCCAAGCCGATCAACACCCCACCCATCTGGATCGCCGCGCGGGACCCGGATTCCCACAACTTCGCGGTCAAGCACGGCTGCAACGTAATGGTCACGCCGCTGATGAAGGGCGATGAAGAAGTGGTAGACCTGAAGAACAAGTTCGAGGCCGCCTTGGCCAACAACCCTGACGTTCCCAGGCCGCAGCTGATGGTGCTGCGCCACACCCATGTGCATGCCGAGGACGATCCCGAAGGCTGGCAGGTGGGCGCCAAGGCTATCTCGCGCTTCTATCGCACCTTCGATGCCTGGTTTGGCAACAAGGAAGCGCCAGTCAATGGCTTCCTCCAGCCCAGCCCGGAATCCAAGTTCGCCGAGCGCCCGGAATTCCAGCTGGAGAACATCCGCAAGAACACCATGATCGGCACGCCAAGCGAGGTGATCGAGCGTATTCGCTATTACCAGGAACTGGGCGTGGATGAGTTCAGCTTCTGGTGCGACAACAGCCTGCCCCATGCCGAGAAGAAAAAATCCCTGGCGTTGTTTATCGAGCAGGTAATACCAGCGTTTCGGTAAATGAGGTTCTTGATCAACGGTGGGTCCGGCGGAGTTCGGACCTGCCACTAACGCCAAGAATTTTTCAACCCCTCTAGGACAGGCTTTTCAGAGGGAATGGTTGCGCGTTATTTCAGAACTGTACGCAAGTGTATATTTTGTAAATAACATTTACTATCATTTGCGAACAATTGACATTGGCCCGCGCCACGGTAGTGGCCGTGTGCAATCCTGTCGCCTCGGCCGCTCCTGTGTTCCACCTCATCACATGGAGCGATGCCGATGTACCCTGCCTTCAAACCCCGCCACTTGTCCCTCACGCTGCTGGCCATGACGGCCCCGCTGCAGGCCGCCGAAGACACTGAAAAGCGTGACGGCACGGTGCTCAGCGCCCCCGCCCCTGTAGAACTCGAAGCCACGTTGGTCACAGCCGAACAGGAACTGCGCCAAGCCCCCGGTGTTTCGATCATTACCAGCGAGGACATCAAGAAGCGGCCACCGGTCAATGACATTTCGGACCTTGTGCGACGCATGCCTGGCGTGAACCTCACCGGCAACAGCGCCAGCGGCCAGTACGGTAATAATCGGCAGATCGACCTGCGCGGCATGGGCCCGGAAAACACGCTGATCCTGATCGATGGCAAGCCCGTTACCTCGCGCAACTCGGTGCGCATGGGCCGCAGCGGCGAGCGCAATACCCGTGGCGACAGCAACTGGGTACCGGTGGAAGCGATCGAGCGCATCGAAGTATTGCGCGGCCCGGCGGCGACCCGCTATGGCTCTGGCGCGGCGGGTGGCGTGGTCAACATCATCACCAAGGCGCCCACGGCCAAGCACACCGGTTCGGTGACCACCTACTTCAACCAACCTGAGCACAATGATGAGGGCACCACCAAACGCATTGGCTTCAATGCGGCAGGCCCCTTGGCGGACCAGTTTTCCTACCGCGTGTACGGCAACTTCAACAAGACCGACGCCGACGACCTTGCCCTTAACCAGAACTATGCGGCCAGCGCCACCGCCACGCCGCCAGCCGGGCGTGAAGGCGTGCGCAACAAAGACATCGACGGCCTGCTGCGTTGGGATCTGGACCCACGACAAACCCTTGAGCTGGAAGCCGGCTACAGCCGTCAGGGCAACATCTACGCCGGTGACCGTGCGGTAAACAGCAGCGGCAGTGCGCTACTGACGGAGCTGGCCAACAGCGGCGCGGAAACCAACGTGATGTATCGCCAAACCGGTTCGGTCACCCACCGTGGGGACTGGGATTTCGGCACCTCCCAAGTGGTGGCATCCTTCGAAAACACCCGCAACAGGCGCCTCAACGAAGGGCTGGCCGGCGGCCCGGAAGGCAGCATCGGCAATGCGAGCAGCCGCTCTACGTCCGAGCTGAACCATTACCGCTTTGCCGGCGAGTTGAACATTCCCGTGGAATGGGGCTTCACCCAGGTAGTCACCATGGGCACCGAGGCCACCCGCGACACGCTGGATGACCCCTACTCCAACTCCCAGGCGCTGAACGGTGGCGCGATCCCGGGCATCTCGGCCAACCGATCCGGCGAAAGCGACGCGCACAACTATGCGCTTTTTATGGAAGACAACATCGAGCTGAGCTCACGCTGGACACTCACCCCTGGGGTGCGCTTCGATCGCCAGAGCGACTTTGGCGGCAACTGGAGCCCCAGCCTGAACAGCGCCTACAAGCTCACCGATACCGTCACCCTCAAAGCCGGTATCGCCCGCGCGTTCAAAGCCCCCAACCTGTACCAGAGCAACCCCAACTACCTGTATTACACCCGGGGCACGGGTTGCCCCATTACCGCGCCCAACCTGGGCAGTGGGTGCTACGTGCTGGGCAATGACCACCTCGACGCCGAAACCAGCGTGAACAAGGAAATAGGCCTGGCCTTTGCCGACAACGGTTGGGCCGCGGGGCTGACGTATTTCCATAATGACTACAAGAACAAGATCGTCGCCGGCATGGATGAGATCGCGCAAACCAGCATTCGCGGCCGCGTCTTCCAATGGGAAAACGCACCCAAGGCAGTGGTCGCGGGCTGGGAAGGCAACCTTACCGTGCCCCTGCTGGGCAATGCCGGCGACGTGCTGAGCTGGACCACCAACGTCACTTACATGATCGAGAACCACAACAAGGTCACCAACGAGCCGCTGTCGGTGATCCCCGAATACACCATCAACTCGATGCTGGATTGGGCGGCCACTGAGAACCTTGACCTGTCCCTCAACATGACCCACTACGGCGAGCAGGAGCCGCGCAGCTTGACCGGTACCGGGGCCAACGCGGCCGGCGCTGCACTGGAGAAACGCGGCGCCTACACCTTGTTCGGCACTACTGCCAACTATCGCTTGAGCAAAACCTGGAGCGTCACGGCGGGGATTAACAATCTGTTCGACAAACGCCTGTTCCGCGAAGACAACTCCGGTAATGCCGGCGCGGCGACCTACAACGAACCGGGCCGCGCGTACTTTGCTTCGGTGACGGCAGAGTTCTGACCAAAGGTGGCCTGGCTTGCCGCCTCACCTTAGGCGGCAGTCTCGGCCACGCCCAGCAATTCAACGTCATTGGCCGGCGCAGGCGCGAACACAAAGTTCTCCGCCTTCAGTAGCTGGCTCTGATCGCCGGCCAGGGTGATCTGAAACCGTTGGCCGTCGGCATTGGCGTCAGAACTGCTGAGGTAGGTGTCCGTGCCTGCCTCGCTCACAGTGATCGCCAGGGTGCCGTTGTGACCATCGCCCAACCCGGTGAAGCCAAGCGCAGCCACGTCAATACGGTCGCCGTACACCTCAAACAGAAGGATACGGTCGCTGTAACTCTGGGTCGCGTCGCGATAGCTGTCTGTCAGCGCGGTGTAGCGGAACGTATCCGCTCCCGCTCGGCCGTTGAATACGTCGCGCCCCTCGCCGCCGTCCAGCGTATCGTCTCCAAAGCCGCCAATCAGCGTATCGCTGCCGCCATAACCGAACACCTCCGAAGCGAGGTGAGTGGCCTCGATTCTCTGCCTGCCGTCGTCGCCTTCCAGAATGGCGGACACGAAACCGATATTGGTTTCATTCAACTGCCCGCTGAGGTCGCCCTGCAGTGCCACTTCAAAACGGTGGCCATTGGCATCCGCGTCGAAGCTTTTGAGGTAAGTACGCGTGCCGCTGGCGTTCACACTCACCGCCAGGGTGTTGTCATGGCCGTTACCTAGCCCCGTGAAGCCCAGCGCCGTAAGGTCGATCATGTCCTGGGTGGGATCGAAGTCCACGATGCCGTCGCTGAAACCTTCGCTGGCGGTGCGGTAACTGTCGCCGCGCTCGCTGAAACCGAATACGTCCTGGCCCTCGCCGCCCTTGAGCCGGTCACGCCCAGCCCCGCCGTTTAACAGGTCCTCGCCACCCTGGCCTGAAAGCAGTTCGTCGCGTGCAGTGCCCGCCAGCAGGTTATCCCCGTTATGCCCGGTGATATGGTGCAGGCCGTCGGCAGGGTCACCGAACCCGGTATCAAGCGAGCCGTCGGCGGTGAACTGCACGGCGGCGATGTCGGCATTGCCTTCGGCATTCTGGGCGCTGCCGGTCACTAGAATGGTGCCGTTTTCCCGCACCTCCACTGTTTGGGCGGCGTCACGCCCGCCTTCAAAATCAACGGTCACTTTGCCCCCGTCGCCGAAGCTCGTGTCCAGGCTGCCGTCGGCGTTGAGGCGGATCACGCTCAAGTCATAGTCGCCGCTACTGGTTTCACTGGTGCCCGCGATCACGACCTTGCCGTCCGCCTGCACGGCGACGGCACGGGCAAAATCATCGCCCGGCCCGACTGGGTAGGTGGCGGTGCCGTCGTTCCCAAAGCCGGTATCCAGTGTGCCGTCGGACTTGAAACGCACCACGCAGAAATCCCCACCCGCACCGGCTTCGCTGTAACCGGCAACCACCATTTGGCCGTCCGCCTGTAGCGCAAGCGGCGTGGCGCTGTCGAAGGCCAGGCCTTGCGGCAGGGTCAGGGTAGCAATGCCCGCATCGCCAAAGGCCGGGTCGAGCACCCCGCTACTGGTGAAATGGGCCACGCTCAGGGTGGCGTCGCTGCGTGCGCTGGCCAGCACGGTAGCATCCGCTTCCCGTTGCACGTTGCTGTAGGTTGGCGCTGCGGCGGCCACTGGCAGGAGCACGGCAGCGAACTCAACAGCCGGGACACTGATCGAGCTTCTGGCAGCGAGGACACTGAGGGTGTAAGCGCCTCCGTCCGTGCTCAACTGGCTGGTGAGGATATCCGCGTACGGCTCGCCCGCCAGCCCGCTGTTTTCATCGAAGCGGTCAGCCTGGGGAACACGCCCTACCCCATCATCGTCGTAGTCAAGCTGCAGCTGACCGGTAACACCGAGCAACGCCACTACGTAGTCATCGCTAAGGCCGTTGGATGTGAGGCCTGCTATCCACGTACTTCGAAGCCCCGTGAATTCAGCGCTGTAGCTGAAGTCGTCATTGCCTGAAAAGTCGATCAGGGTTTTACCGGTGCGTAACGGTTCGGTGGCAGGCATGACAGGCTCCAGGGTCGAACCGAAGGCGGTTCGCAGGATGCTTGAGTGTAGTTCGGGCCTGCCATCAGGCCTGGGTTTCATCAGGGAAGGTTCACCCGCCTGCCCTCGCTGGCCGCTGTGCGGGCGGCCTCCACCAGCGCCAAGGTGCGCATGGCATCGGCGGCGTCGATCACCGGCCTGGCTTCACCTCGAATCACCTGTACGAAATGCGCCAGCTGGTTGCCCAACGCGGTGCCCTCTGCCTTGGCCTCAGCGGATTGCTGAAGCGGGTGATGCCAGCCCTTCTGCTCGCCGTAGGTCCATAGCTGTAGCTGGGGTATGGACAACGCACCCAGGGTGCCCGCGATCAGGTAGCAGGGTTGCTCAGGCTGCTGCGCGAAAGCGGGGTTTTCGCCACTGCTTTGCTCCCAACTCCAGGGCGCTGCGCAGGCATCCGAGCCGGTGAGAGTGCCTAACGCACCATTGCTGAATTGCAGCAACAGGGCTGCGGTGTCTTCCACTTCGTGGCCACGGGCGGCGGTGCTGGTAATGGCTTGTACCATGGAGATTTCGCCGCACAGGTAGCGCATCAGGTCCAGGTCGTGCACCAGGTTGATCAACAGAATCCCCGCACCCTGGCGGCGGTGCCACTCCACGTCGAAATAGGCGTCGTCCTTCTGCGACTGCCACAGCCCTGTGAAGGTGGTAATGCGGCCGAGCCTGCCGCTGTCGATGATGGCCTTGGCTTTGGCGGTGATCGGGTTATGGCGACGGTGATGCCCTACCAGCACGGGCACGCCGGATTCAGCTTCGGCCGCCACCAGTGCTCGCACTTCTTCGACATGGGTGCCCACCGGTTTTTCCAGCAGCACCGGACGGCCCGCCCGCAGGCAGTCCAGGGCGGTGCTCACATGCAGGTCGTTGGGGTTGGCGATGATCACGCCGTCTACCGCCACGTGCTCAAGCATTGCTCGATGGTCAGCGAAGGTGGGCACGCCAAGCTCTTCGGCAAGGCTCGTGTTGAACGGGTCGCTGATGGCAACCAGTTCGGTATCGGGATTGCGTTCAAGGTAGGTAGCGTGCTGCCGCCCCATCACACCGGCGCCGATAAGGGCAATTCGAACGGTCATGTATTAGCTCCAGTCATTGTTTCCAATAAGGAATCAGTTAAGTCCATTTTCGGCTAATTGTCCTCCCAACCACCTCTCCGTAAAGTGGCCCCCATACCGCAGCCACTCAAACCGGCGGTTGTGGAACTGCTCCCCTACTACTCACTACTCAAAAGGATTGATGCCATGACTACTTACAAGCGCCTGGACAAGAACGACGCCGTACTGCTGCTGATCGACCACCAGACCGGGCTGATCTCGCTGGTGCAAGACTTCACCCCTAACGAATTCAAGAACAACGTGCTGGCCTTGGCCGACTGTGGCAAGTTCTTCGGCCTGCCGACCATTCTCACCACCAGCTTCGAGCAAGGCCCGAACGGCCCGCTGGTGCCGGAGCTGAAGGAAATCTTCCCCGACGCCCCCTACATTGCCCGCCCTGGCCAGATCAACGCCTGGGACAACGAAGACTTCGTCAAGGCAATCAAGGCCACTGGCCGCAAGCAACTGATCATCGCCGGCGTAGTGACTGACGTTTGTGTGGCGTTCCCAACGCTCTCGGCGCTGGCGGAGGGGTTTGACGTGTTCGTGGTGACCGACGCCTCCGGCACCTTCGACAAGACCGTGCAACAAGCCGCCTGGAACCGCATGAGCGCCGCCGGTGCGCAACTGGTGAACTGGTTCTCGGTGGCCTGCGAACTGCACCGCGACTGGCGCAACGACATTGAAGGCCTGGGCAACCTACTGTCCCAGCGCATCCCCAACTACCGCAACCTGATGAACAGCTACTCGGCGCTCACCGCCCGGTAAGCCTACGCACCGCATTGCTCCCTGACTTTCGCCCGCTTCGAAGCCCGCTTCGGCGGGCTTTTTTTTGCCCGCCTGGTTGCTCGCCCATGCTACACATGGCCAACCCTACCTCGCCCGCCGCGCCTGGAGTGTGTGCTCAAACGAAAAAACCCGCCGGAGCGGGTTTTTCGAGTGGGCCAATGAGCGTGGCAAGGGTTACAGCTTGAACCGCCCCACCATCACATTGAACGAGCTGGCGAGCCTGGACAGGTCCTGGCTCGAAGCGCTGGTCTGGTTGGCAGCGGCGGCGGTCTGGGTCGACAGGTCCTGAATATTGATCAGGTTACGGTCCACTTCGCGCGCGACGTGAGCCTGTTCTTCCGCAGCGCTGGCGATCACCAGGTTACGCTCGTTGATGCCGCCGACCGCGACCGTGATGCGGTCGAGGGCAGCGTCGGCGGCCTGGGCCAGTTCCTGAGTGTTGGCCGCCAGCTTCTGGCTGTTGCCCATGGCCGACACCGCCTGGTTGGTGGTGTTCTGAACCGTGCTGATCATGCTCTCGATTTCCCCGGTGGACACCTGAGTACGGTGCGCCAGGGCACGGACTTCATCCGCCACAACGGCAAAACCACGGCCTTGTTCGCCAGCACGGGCGGCCTCGATGGCAGCGTTCAGCGCCAGCAGGTTGGTCTGTTCGGCGATGGCTCGGATCACGTCGACCACCTTGCCGATGTCACGCACTTGCCCGGCCAGCGTTTGCACGGTTTCCGAGGAGGTGTTCAATTCACGCGCCATGCCTTCGATGGCGCCCACGGCTTTCTGCACCTGGCTACGGCCAGTATGGGCTTCGTCGGATGTGGCGCGCGACGCTTCGGAAGTGGACACCGCATTGCGGGCTACTTCTTCTACCGCCGAAGTCATCTCGGTCACGGCAGTAGCCGCCTGCTGGATCTCGTCGTTCTGGCGAGTGAGGCCGTTGGAGCTTTCTTCGGTCACTGCATTCAACTCTTCAGCGGCGGAAGCTAGCTGGTCCGAGGCGTTGGCGATTTCCATGATGGTGGATTTGAGATTGCCCTGCATGCCAGACAGCGCCGTCAGCAACTGACCGGTTTCGTCGGTGCTGGTGCTCACGATGGCAGTGGTCAGATCGCCCTTGGCAATACGCTGGGCACTGTCCACGGCAACAGCGATCGGGCGGGTGATCACGCGGGTGATCAGCAAGCCAAGCGCGATAGCGGCAATGAAGGCGACCAGCATGCCGCCGTACAGCATCATGGCCGCGGAGTGCGAGCTCTGCGCGGCTGCCTGAGCTGCTTCGTCAGCCTGGCGCCGGTTAGATTCGATGATCAGGTCCTGGGAGGCCATGACGCGACGGTACCCATCGATCACTTCCGTGGCCAGCAGCTTGTGGGCCGTGTCGAAATCCCGGGCGGCGACGGCGGCGGCTACCTTATCAAGGCTTGCCTGATAGATCGGCAGGTCTCGCGCCATCTGATCAGCGGCCGCTCGCTCGTCGTCGGCCATAGGCGCGGCGCGGTAGGCTGCAAAGGCTTTTTCGCCTGCGGCACGGTTGGCCTTCATCGATTCCAGGGTGGCGGCAAGCTCTTGTTGAGGAGCATTGTTTTGCGCCAACGCTATGAGCTTGTAGCCATCGCGGTGCTGAGCCACGTTCTTGGCCTTCGCTTCGTACGCATTGGTGACCGAGGCCAGGTTATTGGAGAACACGTCATCCAGGCGATCGGACAGTTCGTTCATGGTCAAGCAGCCCAGCACGCCGATCACCAACGTAATGCACGCACAAATAATGAATGAGCCGAGCAGCTTGCTCGACAGTTTCGCGTTGGTGAACCAGCCCATACTAGAATTCCGAGAAGAATTGATATCGGGGCAGCGGTGTGCTGCCGTCTGCGTAGCTATCGGCAGGGGCGGGGAAAACTTAGCAAGCTAATTATGCCATTCGTCGTCCATGACGAAGGCCTTGCCACGGGCCGACCGAACCCTGTAGCAGCCCGCCTTGGCGGCGACCGGCCCGGCAGGGCCGCAGGTTCAGCGGCGAAAGGTCGCAGGCAAGCCTCGCTGCTACGGGTCCGGTCGAATTTCGTAGGCCGGCAGGGAAAGGTAATGCCGCCAAACTATCACGCTCATGGATAATGGCCGTCGTACGGGGAACGCTTGGGCGTCAGCCCTGCCAGGTGGCCCAGCGGGATGGTGACGATCAAGCCTACCCCCAGGCCGTCGGAGGCCTGGTCATGGCCCGGGTTGACCACGCGGTTGGCGGCAAACACCGGGTTGGTGTTGAACAGGTATTCCACATAGGGGCCCACGTACACCGAGTCGAACACATTGATCATGGCGCTTGCGCCCAGGGAGTACTCGACACGGTGGTGGTCATAGCCCTGGTTGTTAAGCCAGGTTTGCTCGTCCTTGGTGATTTGCACCGCGGTCAGTTGCACCGAGTAGCTGTCCAGCGGTCGGCTTTTGAATGGGGCCCGCATGATCACGCCCATGTCCACGGCGTAGTCCATGCCGCCTACCGAGGGGCTGCTGGTTTGCCGGTCGTTGAACGCCGTGCCCAGGGACACGAAGCCCTGCAGCATCTTCGGCTGGCGCACATCCGGCCGCCAGAACGTTTGCAAGGTGCTGGCAAAAACCCCGCCCTGCCAGTCTGAAATGCCCTTCTCGCAGGTCAGGCACAACTGGGTGGTCTGCGGGATGTGGTTGTAGTACACCATGAGCTCCGCAGCCTTGGGCTTGTCCGCCCGAGGCGCCGCGTATTGAAGATCCAGCAGGTAGGCGTCGTAGTTGGTGTCCCGCGACTGCTCCCAGCCGTTGGTCATCGAGGCATCGGTATCGGACTTGTACCACAGCCCCTGGACCTTGAGTTGCGGGCTGATGTTGTAGCCAACCCGGCCGAACCAGTTGGAGTAGTTGGGAAAGTTGAAGCCCGACGGTTTGTGAGTGATCGCGATAGTGCTCATGCACATGAAAGCATTGAGGCAGTCGGGGCGTGCGACATAATCATTGACGTACCCCTTGCCGCCTTCGAGGAACACCCGGCCGTCCAGCAGCTCCTGCTCCAAGGTAAAGCGGGTAAGGTGGGATGTGACAGGCACATACCCGGACTTGCTGCCATTGATCAGGCTGCCCGATTGCGTGAAGTAGTTATCGGTGGCGGTCTGGTCGGTGATCCACGGCACATAGCCTTCCATGAAATGCACCGACGTGCCTTTCAGGCCAGTCAATGGCTCCAGGTAAAAATCGAACCCGGCGTTTATCTGCGTCATCCACTGGTGGCTACCCTGCTGTACCCCCGCGCTGGGGTTGGAGATATACCACTGCCCCAGGAACAGATTGGGATAGAACCCCGCCTGGCTGAAGGTTTCGCCCAAGCCGGCCAAGGGTTTTTTGAACCCTGCCGGCGCTGGCTTCAGCGCGTCCGCCCCGCCGGGTTGCCCCTCGGCGGCATAGGTGACCGCCGCGCTCAGCGATAACGCCAAGGCAAGGCCATGGCGCCAGCCCTTGAGTGTCTTCATACCTGTGCTTCCTTGTTGTTTTTGTAGAGGCGAGCCCGCCCGTGCCCTCGTTTGGGCGGGGCGAGCATTAGGAATGTGAAGGGGGGGCGCTGGCCGCGCCCGCCAGCTTATGGCGTGCCGCGGTGCCCGTGAGGGTCGAGCAGGGGAACGGCCAGGGTGTCGGCCCCGGTGACCCGCTTGCGCCCCCAGATCGGCAATGGCGCCAGCTGCATCAAGGTGGCGAGCGCGATGATCACCATCAAGGTGCTATACCCACCGTCCACCAGCAAGCTGGTGAAGACCGTGGGCGGCCCGAGCAGCACGCCGAGGTAAGTGGCTTGGGCCACCAGCCCGCTGGTGGCACCTAGGGCGGCGGTATTGGGCGCCGCAGCGGGCACGAACGTCCAGATCAGCCCGTTCACTACGCCTATCCCCAGGGAAAACGCACAGATCGCGACCACCGCGCTGCTCAATGCGATGCCCGGGAGGTAAAAGCAGATGCCACCGATCAGCAGCGTCACGCCTCCGGCCACCGCCAGCAGGCGGGAATCGCGCCGGCCCTTGAGATAGCCCACTCCGAGGCAGCCTACCACCACGAACACTTCGGCCAGGGTGCCCACGCCCGCCGCTACCGGCACACCCACGGCAAAGGCCTTGGTGACGTAAAGGGTGAGCGCGGCCATGATGCCGGTCTGGATGAAGGCCGATGCTGCGGACGCCGCCGCGATGCGGTAGGGCATGGGATGGCGCAGCACCACCCAGATATCGCTGAGGCGGCGCAATGCCTGGCCAGGCTCGCGCGCCGGCAGCAGCGGTGCCAGCGCGGCCAGCACCAGCATCAGCAGCGCATGCCCGCCAAAGGCCCAGCGCCAATGCTCGTCATGGCCCGCCAGGGGCGCGACCAGGCTCAGGGTGATGCCGATGCCTACGGCGGTGTGGGAGGTCCACAAGCCCAAGGCAAAGTTACGCCGCGCGCCGCTGGTGGTGCGCATCAATAACGTGACAGCGCCCACCGTCAAGGACAGATAGCCGATGCCTTCGACCAGCCGGCTGGCGAACAACACGCTGACACTCTCGGCATAGAACACGCCAAGGTTTCCGGCCAGCGCGCACAACGCTCCGGCAAAAATCACCTTGCGGTCGCCGATCCGGTCAATCAACCAGCCGCCGAACAGCGCCCCGAGCGCGGTAATCAGCGAAGGGATAGAGATGACCCAACCGGACCAGGCATGGGTCAGCTCGAAGTACCGGGCAATGTCACCGATGACTGGCACCGCCTGGGTGACCAGCGAAGTTGCGACCGTCCCGTAGACATACAGCAATACGATGCACGGCCATTTGCCTGCTTTGAACATGGTGGCTTCCTCCCTCGCCCCGGCGCTGGGCCTGGGCTTGTTGTTCTTGTGGAGTGCATGAACCGGCGCCTTGGCGCCCACAGCCTGTACAGCGCAAAGTGCGCCTGTGGCTCAGCCCCCGCTCCAGCCCAGCAACCGGCAGATCGTACCGCCCATCACACTGGCGAGCTCCGTGCTGCTCAACCCCGGCAGCGTGTCGCAGAAATGGCTCACACACTGGTGATACGGATGATGCAGGCGCGACAGGTCGCTCGCCCAGATCACACGCTCCGTGCCGAAGGCGTCGAATATACGTTGCAGGGGCTCTGCCAACGAACGAAACGGATACGGATCCAGCGCATAGTCCCCTACCCCGGCAGCCTTGACATAGACGTTCGGATACCCGGCCAGTGCCAGCAGCGTGGGCAAATGGTCGAACGCGGCAGGGCCGGTGGCGCCACGGGGCACCCCCAAGTGGTCGACGATCAGGCGAAGGTCGGGATGCCGCCGGGCGATCAGGGCGATGACCGGAAGCGCACCGGGTGCCAGGATGGCAACCGTTTGCCCGGTGGATTCGGCAAGCGACAGCAGTTTGTCGAAGCGGCCATCCTGCAGCGGGGCCAGGCGCTCCGGGCTATTGCACAGCAGCCGGATACCGCGCAGCCCTGGCTCGCCCTGCCAGCGTTCCAACGTTGTTTCAGGGGCCGGCATATGAGGATCGAGAACCCCCATCACCGAAAACCGTTGCGGGCACGCCCTGGCCAGGCTCAGCGAATACGTGTTGCCCAACGGGTCCCACAGCGGCGGCACCAGCACTACGCGGTCCACACCGGCCGCGGCCATTTCCGCTTCCAGTACCGCCTGCGTGATGGGTGTACGCCGGTGGTGTCCCGTAGAGGTTCCATTGGCCCAGGCATGTACCTGGGCGTCGACGATTTGCATGGTTCGCTACCTTTAGCGGTTTACAAAGAGGGTGCTCAGGCGAAGTTTTGGAACAGACGCCCGCCGCCGCGAATCTGGCCGTGCCAGCCCCCGTCACGCAGCAAGGCCCACAAGGTGGCCTGGTTACTGGTCACCACGGGCAATCCCAGCTCGGCTTCCAAGGGCTGCGCGGCTTCGAACGCGCGCACGTTCGCGCACGAAAGCAGTATCCCGCCCAGGTCAGCGGTTACATGGCCACGTACAAAAGCGGCGATGGCGTCAGGGGTCATCTGCGCAGCCTTGCGCGCATCGGTAAAGTCCAGCGAAACAGTGCTAATCACCTCATGGCCCGCCGCTTCGAGGGCTTCACGCTCAAGGCTGGAAAACACATCGCTGAAGGGGCACACGTGCAGCAGGCGCCTCGCGTCCACGGCACCCAAGGCTCGCTTGATCGCCACCATGGTGTTCGTAGTGGGTATGCCAAGCCCCTCGGTCATGCGCGCCGCCAGTTGCTCGTCGCCCGTGGCACCGTTGGCAACGCTGGCGCCTGTGCAATTGAAAGCGATGGCGGACGGGTTGAGGTCCATGAGCAGCGTCGCCTCGTCTGCTGCTTCGAGGTAGGCGCGCAGCAATGCCTCAGGGGTGACCCGGCCGCCCTCCTTGCGCAAGCGAATGCGGTGGATGTGATAGCTCACGTCGGCTGGGCAATAGCGGCGCAGGTCATCTTCGGCGATGGTATTGAGGGAGGGAACAATCATTCCCAGGCGAATCGTCATTATTGTTTTTCCCGTGGGAGCGGCGTGCGGGGCGCCGCGGTAGGCTGACTGTAGAGAGGGCAAGGCTTGGGCAGCTAATGGATTAACCGCCCTGCGCGATAGGATATTGCTGATTTGCCTTCAGCGGGGGCCGGGCAGGTGGGTTTTCTTGGCCAGCGCGGGCGCGGCGGGATCGGAGTTGGGCTCAGCGAAGCTTTGGTCCATGGATTCGAGCGAGCGCCCACGGGCTTCGATGCCGATCAGCAGGTAGGTAAGGCCGCAAACCAGCAAGCAGCATGAGAGAAAGGTGAACCCCGGCACGACGGCCGCTACCGTCGCCGCAGGCATCACTGCGTTGCTCGAACCCGCCACCAGCGCCAGGCCCATGGGGCCGATGATCTTGCCCACAGAGCCGGTGAGGCCTGCATAGCCCGCTCCGCTCCCGCGCAGGCGCGAGGGCCAGATCTCGGTGGAATACAACGCGCACACCGAGAAACTGCCGTCGGCGAAGATAAAGGCAACCAGCAGCGGCAACCAGAACCACGCCGCCAAGGCGCCTTGGGCACTTCCTGCATAGGCGGCGCCCAACAGCGAAAGCGCCGCCAGCAAAGCAAAATAGCCGCCGACCTTGCGCCGCCCCACGCGGTCGGCCAGGTATGCCGACAGCAACCGTGCAGCCATGCCACATACGCTGAACAGGATCATCAGCCGGGAAGCCTCGGCGGGCTCGATGTGCTGCACTGGGCCAGCAACATCGGTGCCCACAGCACAATGCCGTAATAGCCCGCTACCAGCCCTGCATTGATCAAGGTAGTGGTGATCAGGTTGCGCGGGCACTGGAAGATATCCTTCCAGCGGCTGGGCTGCGGCTGCGGCGTGCTGAGCTCCGCCTGGGCCGCCGGTGGCTGGCCGAGCGCCCAGGCGACAGAGGCCCTGGCATCGGCTTCGCGCCCTTGCAGGCTGAGCCAGCGAGGCGATTCGGGGATATAGAAGGCGCCGACCAAGGCGCTTACGGCAGGCGCCGCCCCCAGGGCGAAGGTCCAGCGTCAGCCCAACTCGGGAATCAGATAGGCGCCGCTGAAGGCGCCCAGCAGCAAACCGCCCGTGGTAATGGCCGACACGATTCCGGTGAGCATGCCGCGGCGTTTTGGTGGAATGAACTCCTGCACCAGGGCGATCTGGATAAAGTACCCGGCGGTGCAGAAGCCGACTACGGTGCGCAGGACGGCCATGTATTGCCAGCCCCCTTCAGGCGTGAACGCCAGCCCCAGGCTGGTGGCCGCCAGCAGCACCAGAGACGCAATGAACACGGGCTTTCGCCCGAACCGGTCCGCCACCGCGCCCCACACCACCCCTCCCAGTACAGCGCCGGCCCCCGAGGCCAGCAACACCGCGCCCATCACGCCGTAAGTGAGCCCCCAGGGTTTTATCAGGAAGGCCATGATAAAGCCGATCAGGTAGGCGTCCCAGAATTCCAGCATGCTGCCCACGCCTACCAGGCCCAGCAGGGCCCACTGGTTACGCGATAGCCGGGCCTGATCCTGAAATGGGCTTTTGCCGCTTGTTACATTCAACATGACCGTATTCTCCATTTACATGGCGCGGGGCAGCCGTGGCTGCGCCCCGCTTTATTGTTGTCGGTGCGATGCAAGGGGGTAGAGCGAGGCGTGCGTCAGGTAGCCGGGGCCAGGCTATGCCGGCTGGCTTGAGCGATAGCCTCGGCGTTGCGCCTGAGCGCGTTCAGGAACGTGCGCTGTACATCGTTGGGGCTCCATTCGCGTTTCTGCGTGATGCCCACGATCGGGCTGTCCCAAGTGAGCTCTACCGGCAGGGTGCCGAGCAGGCCGAAGCGCCGCTCGCTTAGCACCTCGGTCCAGCTGAGCACAGTGAGCATGTCGGTATCAGACAGGGTCAGCCGAATGGTGGACAGTGAATAGGTTTCGATGGTGGCCGGCGGCGGCGTGCCTTCGGAAAAGAGATGCTCATACGCTTCGCGGCGGGGTGAGCCTTTTGGAGGCAATATCCAGCGATAGCCACGCAGGTTGTCCACGGTGACCGCGCCCTGGCGCATCAACGGATGATCTCGCCGAGCCACGGCGCAGTAGCATTCGCGGTACAACGGCTGCTCGATGAAATCAAACACCGCGTCCGGTTGTTTGAGCAGGCCGAGGATGAAGTCCACCTCATCGCGCAATAGCTTGTTGAGCAGCGCTTCATAGGTATCGTTGACCACCACGACACGAGCGTCCGGGTAATGCTGGCTCAACTCATTGATGGCGTTCACGATGAGGATCGAAGGGTCGAGCATCAACACCCCGATCACCACACGCCGCTCCTTCGGCGCCTCATAGTTGTTGAGCGTAGTCACCAGTGCCTGGATCTGTTGGGCAACGGTGCGGAACTGGCGGGCAAAGGTTCGGCCCAGCGCGGTAGGGTGTACCCCGGTTGCGGTGCGCCGATACAGTTCGGCGCCCATGGCCTGTTCCATCGTGCGAGCGGCACGCTGCAATGATGCCTCGGTAATGCCCAACCGGCGCGCGGCAGCCCGAAACGACCCGCAGCCCTCCATGGCCAGCAAGCAGCGGGCCTGTGCCCGGGTGATACTGCAAGCCAGGGCCAGGGGGCCTACCGTGCGTGAACTGCACAACTGCGCCACCGCCGCCTCGGCCAACTGCAGAATGCGCCGCGTACGCACCAGGGCCGCCATGCCCGCGGCCCCCAGGTAAGTACCGGTGGTGGTGCGGTCAAACAACGCTACCCCGAGCATCTGCTCGAGCTCGGCCAGGCAGGCGGTGACCGCCGGCTGCGAGCGGGCGAGCTCGTTTGCGGCCTGGGTCACGCTCTCATGGCGCGCCACGGCTTCGAACACCCGTAGCTGCCACAGGCTGGGCAGGTCCCGCGTGGCCGCTGTCGGTGCGCTGGCCAAGGCCAGCTCGCCCTCGCCGCTCATGGCTGGCGCTCGACCGGGTTGCGCAACACGCCGATGCCTTCGACCGAGATCTCGCACACATCACCAGGCTGCATGAACACCGGCGGCTGGCGCGAAAACCCGACGCCGCTGGGTGTACCGGTGGCCAGCAAGTCGCCAGGTTGCAGCGGCGCCAGTGTGGAAGCGTATTCGATGAACCGGGGTATCTTGTGCACCATGCTGGCAACCAGGTCGTCCTGCATCACCTGGCCGTTGAGCCGGGTTTGAATACGCAGGGCGTCGACGTCTGGCACCTCGCTGGCCGGCACGATCCAAGGGCCCACCGAACCGCTGCGATAGAAGTTCTTGCCGGGGGTGATTTGCCGTGTGTGGAACTGCCAGTCCCGCACGCTGCCTTCGTTCATCAGCGTGTAGCCGGCCACATGGCCCCAGGCATCGGCCTGGCTGATGCGGTAGCCTGGCTTGCCGATCACCACCACCAGTTCGCCTTCGAAATCGAATTGCTCGCTCACGCCAGGGTGTAACAGCGGCTGCCCGTGGGCGGTGAGCGAATCGCGAGTACGGCCGAACAAGGCGGGTTGCTTGGGCAGTTCCTGCACCCGGCCGGCATTCTGCACCTCGTTGTGGTGCTCCACATAGTTCAGCGCCAGGCACCAGATATGCAACGGATCGGTAATCGGCGCCAGCAGGGTCACTTCGCTCAAGGCGTAGTCACCGCCCTGCCCGACCGCCTCCGCCACTTCAGCGGGCCAGCCGGCGGCGAGTACCGCCTTGAGGTCCGGGTACTGGTGGCCAAAGCGGGCGCCCAGGTCCACGACCTGATCGTCGTTTACTGCGCCCCAGGAAGCCTTGCCATTGCGTTCAAAACTGCAGTAACGGGTCATCGATGCGTCCTCTTAAACCAGCCCGGCGTAGGAACCGCCATCGAGCTGCAGGTTTTGACCGGAGATATAGCTCGCCTGGGCGCTGCACAAATAGGCGCAGGCATCACCGAACTCATGGGGTCGGCCCAGCCGTTTGGCGGCAATGGTGGCGGCGATGCGGCCCTTGGCTTCCTCTACGCTGATGCCTTCGCGGCTGGACATCCGGTCGGCCATGTAACGTTGGCGATCGGTATCGAAGCGCTCGGGCAACAGGTTGTTGAGGGTGACATTGTCGATGACGCAGTCGCGCTGCACGGACTTGCTCAAGGCGGTCAGCCCGGCGCGCACTGCAGCCGACAGCCCCATGGTCGCGCTGGGTGATTTCACCATGGCCGAGGTGATGTTGATGATCCGGCCAAACTTGCGGCTGCGCATGCCGGGCAGGTAGGCCTTGATCAGGAAGATGGGCGCGAGCATGTTGCCTTCCACTGCCGCCAGCCAGTCTTCCCGGGACCAATCCGCCAGCTTGCCGGGCTCGGGGCCTGCATTGTTGTTCACCAGGATGTCTGGCGACGGGCACGCCTGGATGATGCGCTCACGCCCTTGCTCGGTGCACAGGTCCGCCACAATCACCTCAGGGCGGTGCCCGGTTTGCGCCTCGATCAGGCTTGCGGCGGTTTCCAGCGAATCGAGGTTGCGGCCGTTGAGATAAACAACGCAGCCCTCACGTGCCAGCGAAGTGGCACAGGCAAGCCCAAGCCCCCGGGACGAGGCGCACACCAGCGCGGTTTTTCCGTTGATACCCAAGTCCATTTCAGTGCCCTCCTGCGTTCGTAATCGTTGCCAGCCGCTCGCGCAAGCGCGGGTAAACGGTAAGGGCGTTGTTGGCCAGCACGTTTTGCCGATTTGCCGGGGTAAGGTGTGGGCTAGCGCTGATGTAACGCCGGGTGTCGTCGTAGTGGTGGCCAGTTTGCGGATCGATGCCTTTCACGGCGCCGATCATTTCCGAACCGAACAGGATGTTGCGGTGCGGCACCACCTGGGTCAGCAGGTCGATGCCCGGCTGGTGGTACACACAGGTATCGAAGAACACGTTGTTCATGATTCCCTCGTCCAGGGTTGCCAAGCCCATGTCCTGGGCCAGCCCCCGGTAACGGCCCCAGTGATAAGGCACAGCGCCTCCCCCGTGCGGGATCACCAGCCGCAGGGTGGGGAAATCCTTGAACAGTTGCGGCGCCAGCAACAGCTGCATGAACGCAGTGGTATCACCATTGAGGTAATGCGCGCCCACATGGTGGAAACACGGGTTGCACGAGCTGCTGACGTGGATCATCGCCGGCACGTCCAGCTCCACGAGTTTTTCATACAGTGGGTAGTAGTGGCGGTCCGTGATGGGCGTGTCCGTCCAGTAGCCACCGGACGGGTCCGGGTTAAGGTTGCAGCCCACGAAACCCAACTGGTTCACGCAGCGCTCCACCTCGGCCACCGCTGCCGTGAGCGGCTGGCCCGGGGATTGCGGCAATTGGCACACACCTGCGAAATTGCGCGGGTACAGCTCCACCACACGGTGGATGAGGTCGTTGGCCACCTCGGACCATTCGATGCTGTGCTCCAGCGTGCCAAGGTGATGGCCCATCTGCCCGGCAATGGGCGACAACAAGGTCAGGTCCAGGCCACGCTCGGCCTGTTCTTTCAACTGCTTGCCTTCAAGGGCGTCACGCAGTTGAGCATCCGAAATCTCGGGTACCGTGCCCAGCCGCCCCGGGCTTTGTAGCTGGCGCTCGCGCCATTCGCGCAGCGCGGCGGGGGCCGTGGTGAAGTGACCGTGGCAGTCGATGATCATGAGGCGGCTCCCTGTGCCTTGGCGGCGGATCGCACCCCACCCACAATGGGCGAGGCTTGTTTGGTGAAGCGCTCCGGCGGCGCTTCGCCGGTGTCGTGGCTCATGCCCTCGCCGATCTGGATGTGGTTGAATTTGCTTCGGGCATTCATCCGTTCATGGGAAATCCAGTGTTCGTGCATCTGCCCGAAGGGGCTCATCCAGTAGTTGAATACCTGGCTACCGAGGGCGTGGCGGCCGATACCGCGCACATGGTCATGGTCGTTGCCGCGCATGTGATCGAGCCCGAAGAAAATGTCGTCCACCCCTTCGACTTCAAAGGACGCGTGGTGCATCCCGGCCTTGGGCCCACGCAACAGGAACAGGACGTGGTGATCCACCGGCTCGTCGCCAAGGTCCACCCGGTCGAACTGGCCGATCACGTTGTCGGGCGTGCCCACGTACAGCTCATCGGTGGGCAGCAGGCCCAGGGTGCGCTGGTACCAACCGATCATGCTCGGCAGGTTGGGGGTCATGTAGGCAGTGTGTGCCAGCCGGCGCACCCTGGCCGGGCCCAGCGTCCGGCTTTCGCCATCGGGCCCACGGATGATGGTGCGTGGCGGCAATGCCGCCACAGGTTGCTGCCCGGTGATCAGCTCCAGCACCATGCCGTTGGGGTCGGTGACGCGCACCCGCTGGCCACCCCCGGGGGCGTCCAGCTGCTCGATGCCGTGCGCTTCAGGCAAGCGCGCCGCCACTTCCAACAGCTCGGGCTCGCGTAGCTGGTAGCCGTAGCTCACCACCCCTGGGTCCCCCAGCTCGGTTACATGCAAAAAGGGCGTTTCGCCAACGCCCCGCATGTACAGCCGCTGGGCGTCGCGGTGCACCAACATCAAGCCAAAGTCTTCCAGAAACGCTTGCATCCGGCCCAGGTCGGGGGCACTGAGCCGCACGAAGGAAATGCCAGAAATGATCGAGGGCATAAGCCCCTCCTTTTATTATTGTCAGGGCGTGCTAGAGCAGCTCGCTCACACTGCCATAGAGTTCAGCCACGCTGTATGAACGGCTGATCAGCTTTTGCTCGAAGGCCAGGGCAATGGCCATTTCCAGTGCCGGTTGCAAGGCGGCGAAACCATGAGGCTGAAGGTCGACTTTCCCTTGTTCAGTGCCTGCTGCGTGCTCCCGTGCACGTACCAGCAGCGCATACACCGCCGCCACGGCCTCGGGATGGGCGGCCACAGCATCGCGCCGCATCGCCACCACATGGTTGATCGGGACTACCCCGGTGCGGGCATGCCAGGCCAACGCGGTGTCTGCCGGCGAAGCAATCAGTGGCCGCAGGCCGGGTTCGCCAGACAGCCCACCGCCGGCGATGATGGCGTCCACCTCTCCCGCTCGCAGCAGCTGCTCTAGGTTGCGGTCCGATTCGATTCTGGTCACCCAGGCGGGCTCTTCATAACTAGCCACGTGAGCGCCTTCCTGACTAAGCCATTGCACCTCTGGCAGGGCGACGCCGTACTCATGGGTCAACAGGCCACGTACCCACGTGGGTGTTGTCTGGGTCCAGGCCCGCATGGCCACGCGCTTGCCCGCCAGGTGTTCGGGGCGAAGGTCGCTGTCTTCCCGGCAAAGGATGCTTTTATGGTGGAAGCCGCCATTCATTACGAACGGCAGCAGCAGGTAAGGCGCGCCCGCATCGAAGGCTTGCAGGAAGGTCATGATGGCAACTTCCGCAACCTCGAAGGCGTGCTCACGCACAACAGCCTTGAAAGCCTTCTGCGCTACGTCCACCGGGGCGAACTGCAACTCCACTTGCGCGGAGGTCAAACGTTTATCCTTGAGGGCCGTTGTTTTGGGATACGTGCCCATCATGGTGCTCAAAGGGATTGCCGCGCTCATATGTGCTTCTCCAGGGAGTGGTCAGGCCACGGCAGGGGTGGCAGGGGCGTGCCTAGGGTCAGGGAAGGCCTGTTCCAGCGCCGGCGGGTCGGTGATCAGCCCTTGCTCGTGAACGTAACGGACAAGCGCGGCGAACGAGGCGGCGTTTTCCGCCAGGCCATAAGGCAATGGGTTGCCCAGCCACTCGCCCAGGCGCTTGTAGCGAAGGTCCTCGGGTTGCGTGGCACTGCCTTGGGCAATACGCGCCAGGTAGTTGTCACGGGCCTGCACAAAGGCTTCGAACAGCGCCAATGCAAGGCCCGGGTGTCGGCGCAACACCTCATCGCGCACCACGATCACCCCATGCAGCGGGTACACACCGGTACGTGCATACCAGGCTCGCTCCCGCGCCGGGGCGTCGGCGACCACATCCACCCAGCCTTCGATGGGCGCGTTGCCTAGCCCAGCCAGGCCGGAGAAACCGGCGTCCAGCTCGCCGCGCTCCACCCGCGCACTCAGGCGCTCGCCCTCTGGCAACAGGCGCACATTGGAGGGCAGCGGCGTGCCGGGTACGTTCTCGGCTTCTTCGGTGATCCATTGCACCCGGGAACTGTCCAGCCCGAAATCATCAGCCAGAATGCCTCGGGTCCAAACCGCCGCGGTCACCCCATACGCCCGTACACCTACGCTGCGGCCTTCCAGGTCGCGGGGCTCGAAAATGCGCACGCCCGGCCGACATAGCAGCCCTTCGTGCCGGAAGCGGCGGGTCATCGGAAGCGGCAAAGCGGTGATGGGCGCCCCGCTGGCCCGGGCCACAAGGTAGGCCGTGGGCGCCATTTCGCAGATGTCGTACGGCTGGCTGCGGGCCATGTCGCGATAGGCATCCGGCATGCGTTTGACGTCGATGAAGTTCAGGTTAACGCCCAACACCTTGACCTTTCCGTCGCGCAGATCGGCGACCTGGCCATGAGGCCCCAGCACAATGCTCAGCGGCTCGTTCATGGTCGGGCTTCCTGGCCAGAAGTCGTCAGCGCCCGGCCCTTTTCCAATGCCGAGAAGTCGCGTTTGGGGTAGGTCATCAGGAAGCGGTATCCCTGCTCCAGCACCTGCGCCACGTTGGCCTCGGTCACATGGGGGTGGCCGACCGGTACGTTATGGGCCTTGCCTACTTCCAGTACATGGGCCATGAGGCGCAGCAATTCGGGATTGTCATACTGGCGCGGGCAGCCCAGTTCCTGGGTAAGGTCCCCTTCGCCGATCAGCACCACGCCAATGCCGGGCACTTGGCGAAGGATGGCTTCAAGGTTATTGACCGCCGCCACGTCTTCGATCATCAGCACTACCAGCACTTCGCCTTCCGGCGCCAGCGGCCATACGTCCGCCTTGCGGTAGTACTCCTGCTGAGACACGCCCCAGTAGCGGGCGGCGGGCATGGGCGCGTCGCCGCGCACACCCTTGGGCTCATACAAGGGCGCGGCTGGCAGCCGCGGATAGCGGCAGGCGGCGACCGCGTTGTAGGCCTCTTCGGGCGTGCTGATGCGGGGCCACACGATGCCATAAGCGCCCAGGTCCAGTGCCTGCTTGGCGAACCAGAGGTTCATCTCGCTGCCGCTAGGAGGAATGCGCACCAGTGGCGTCATCGGATTGGTCAGCGAGCCGGCCTTGGCGATCCGCTCGCGCAGCATCAAAAACTGCATGGACATGCGCAGCGCCTTGATGTCCCACGGGTTGTGCTCCAGCTCGAAAACCACGCCGTCATTGGCCGATTGGGCAAAGGCGACCGCGTTTTCGATTTCCGCCTGAAGGAAGGAGGTAAAGGCAACGCCCCGGCCACTCTCCAACGCGCGGATGATGCCGTTCAGTCGTTCAGTCATGGATGGTCCCCGTCAGAGAATGGCGCTACAGAACGCATCACCTGCGTCCTCGGGCAGTTGCTTTTCGACCCACTCCCGGCCCCCGTCGAGGGTGTAGAACACCTGCCCGCCGCGGGTCACCGTGATCACACCAGCAGGGTCACTCACATGGGTGCCGAATCCCATCATGGTGCTGCGCGCGGTCACTGCCTCGTCGGCGCGGTACCAGCGCTCACCCAGGTCATCGGTGCGGTAAAGGGCCCCCGCATGGCTGCGGGAAGAAATGCTGAAGCAGGCATACATCGACGTCGGCTGGCCATGGATCACCCGGCACTCACGGGTGTAGTCGAAGGGCGCGAAGTTGCGCACGGCCAAGTCACGGAAGTGCTTGCCGCGGTCCAGGCTTTCGAAGATGCCCATGCGGCAGATGTAATACACCGCGTCCGGCTTCGCGGGCGTGGTTGTGACCGCATGGCCGTCGAACATGCCTTCGGTGTCGTCGGTGGTCAGCTCGGTGTTTTTCAGGTGCGCCAGGGCGGCGAGGGCCGAAAGGCCCTGCGCTTCGCTGCGCCAGTGGCGCCCGCCGTCTTCGCTGATGTAGAAACCACTGATTTCGGCGGCGGCATACGCAAGGTTCGGGTCGGTGGGATGAAACGCCACCCGCATCAGGCGGGAGCCGCCAAAGGAAATCTGGAAACGTTCGGGAAACTCACCCGTGCACTGCGCCCAGCTTTGCCCGGCGTCTTCGCTACGCCAGAAGCCCACCGGCGCCGTGCCGGCAATCAGCACGTCCGGGTTGTGCGGGCTCACGGCCAGGCTCCAGATCGGTACGGGCGCCGGGGTGACCGCCAGGCGCTCCCAGCTCTGCGCGCCATCGCTGGAGCGGTACAAGCCCTTGCGCGTCGCCAGATACACCACTTCGGGGCGGGTGGGGTGAGGTGTGATCGCCTGTACGCAAGCATCCAGAGGGATGCCCTCGGCCAGTTCCAGTTCCCCGCCAGGCTTCAGGCGGTACAGCGAACCAACAGCCCCCGGGCGGGTGACGGCGGTGCCTACCAACATCAGGTTTCGCATCTGCTACTCCTGCCAACTGTTGTTGTTCTTCGTGCCGCAGGCAGGGCCTGGCGGCTGACGTAGGCCAGTCTATGCAGGAGCAACTAGGCGTGGTTATTGGAAAGGTGCGGGGGTAATAGATTATTGCTGAGTTGGGTTCGTAGGCCCGGCAGGGCCGTGGATTCGGCGGTAGCGGTCGCAGGCAAGCCTCGCTGCTACGGGGCCGGCCCACGAAATGACCGGCTAAACAGCCTCTTGCAGGATCAGGTCCGCCGCCCGTTCGGCCACCGCCATCACCGCGCCTTGGATATTGCCGGACACCATGGTCGGGATGACCGAGGCGTCCACCACGCGCAATCCCGCCAGGCCCTGTACGCGCAAGGCAGCGTCCACCACGGCGAGCGGGCCTTCCCCCATTCGGCAGGTGCCGATGGGGTGGTAGATCGTCTGGCCATTGTCACGGGCAAATTCGAGCCACTGTTCATCGCTGGTCACGCCCTTGCCAGGGCTCGTTTCCGCCTCGATATAATGCTGCAACGCCGGTTGGCCGACGATCCGCCGGGCGATGCGCATGCCCTCGATCATGCTCTGGCGGTCTTCTTCTGCATCCAGGAAGTTCGGCTTGATGGCCGGCATCTGGCTGGCGTCGGCTGACTGGATGTGGATGCTGCCTACGGATTTGGGCCGTAGCTGGCTTACGCCCAGGGTCATGCCGGGATGGCGGTCGAGGATTCGCTCTGCGGCGTTGGCGTAACTGGCATGCACGAAGAAGTACTGCACGTCCGGGGTGGCGAGCTCTTTTCGGGTTCGCACGAAGCCATGCACCAGCCCCGTGCCCAGGGTGAGAATCCCGGTGCGCCGGCGCGCGTATTCGGCAACCGCCAGGCCAAGGCGCCATCCTCGCGCCATTTCATTGAGCGTGAGCGTGTTCTTCAGGCGCCAGTTCATGCGCGTGGCGAAGTGGTCGATGTAGTTCTCGCCTACGCCGTCGAGCCGGTGCTGCATCGCGATGCCCGCCTGGCGCAATACGTCTTCCCGGCCAATGCCGGATAACTCCAGCAATTGCGGCGTTTGAATGGTGCCGGCACAGAGGATCACCTCCCTCCCCGCCTGCACAGTGACCTCACGTTCACCCACGCGATAACGCAACCCAACGCAGCGGCCCTGGGCCAGTTGCAATTGCTGCACCTGCGCGCCCGTAACCACTTCGAGGTTCGCTCGCCGGCGTATGGGTTTGAGGTAAGCGTCGTAAGCGCTCCAGCGGCGGCCCTGCTTCTGGAACACCTGGTAGTAGCCAAAACCTTCTTGCACGCTGGCGTTGTAATCGGGGTTGGCCGGTTGGCCGTCTTGCCGCGCCGCTTCAAGGAAGGCCTGGGCAATGGGGTACATTTCATTCACCCGATGCACATTCATCGGCCCCTCGCGCCCGCGCCCTTCGCCCCCGTGTTGGTAGGCCTCCAGCTTGCGGAAGTAAGGCGCCATGCTCTGGAAATTCCAGCCCTTGGCACCAGCCTGTTCCCAGGCATCGTAGTCGCCCGGCTGCCCGCGCACGTAGATCATGCCGTTGATCAGGCTTGAGCCCCCGAGCCCCTTGCCGCGAGGTACCGCAATCACCCGGCCCTTGGTGTTGGGTTCAGGCGCGGTCTGGAAACGCCAGTTGTAACGCGTATTGACCAGCAGTTTGCTGAAGCCTGCGGGGATGGGAATCCACGGGCTTTTGGGTTCGCCGCCCGCTTCCAGCATCAACACCTTGAACCGGCCGCTGGCGGTAAGCCGATTGGCCAGCACACAACCGGCGGTCCCTCCGCCCACAATCACATAGTCGTAGACTGTCATGCCGCGCCCTCCGACACCGGTGCGCCCATCGCGCGGGCCATCAACCGCGCCTGGCACAACAACATGGGCAGCCCTTCCTGAATGCGACAACCTCGGGCGGCAGCCGCCAGCAACAAAGGGGTACGGGCTGGCTGCATGATGATCTCGGCCACCCACTGATCGCCACTGAGGCGGCTGGTGTCGCAGGGTAAAAGGTCCCCTTCGCGCAGGCCGAGTGACGTGGCATTGACCACCAGGGTATGCCCGCTCGGGTCTGCGTTACCCAAGTGCAGCGGTAACGTGGGGAAAGCCGCGCGCAGGCGTGCAAGCAAGGCCTCGGCCTTTGCCGCGGTGCGGTTGGCAACGGTCAGCCGGGCAACCCCTGCTTCGGCCAGGGCAAAGGCAATGGCATTGGCCGCCCCGCCCGCGCCGGCCAGGTAAACGCTCGCGCCGGCAGGCTCGAAGCCTTTCTGCCGCAGCCCGGCCACGAAGCCGATACCATCAAGGATGTCGCCAATCAGCTCCCCGGCGGGGCTGCGCCGAACTACGTTGACCGCGCCCACCTGTTGAGCGTGGGCCGTCACTTGGTCGCACAACGAAAGCATGGCGGTCTTGTGGGGTACGGTAACGATAAAACCTTCCAGGTTCGCCAGCGACCGCAGGCCTGCTATGACCGCTGGCAATCCGCTGGCAGTGACGTGGAAAGGCACCATCACCCCCTCATGGCCGACCTGCTCGAACAGGGCATTGATAACCTGAGGTGTCTTCACCTGGAGGATAGGGTCCGCGATGATTGCGTACAGGCGCGTGGCGCCGGAGATCTCACTGATACTTTTCATGTCGTTCACGCCAAAGTGAATGCGTCTTGGACTGAAGGCGCGCGCCACTGGGCCGCGCAAAGTTTGGCGGGTCAGCGCATCAGCCAGCCGCCGGCCACGTCAAGCACCTGCCCGGTCACAAAGTTGCTGTCGCGGCTGGTCAGAAAACACGCGGCATCGGCCACCTCCGACGGCTGGCCCAATCGGCCCAGCGGGGTTTCGTCGATCACTGCCTGGTTGGCCGCGGCGGCAACGGTTTTCAGCAGCGGCGTTTCAATGCGGCCAGGCGCGAGGGCGTTGACCGTGATGCCATAAGGTCCCAGTTCCCCGGCCAGGTGCCGGGTAAAGCCGATAATCGCGGCCTTGGTAGCGCTGTAATGCGCCGCCACCAGTGGCAGGTATGCGCTGCCCGCCACCGAGGACATGCTGACGATACGGCCGAACCGGCGGTCGACCATCCCAGGCGACAATAACCGGCTGAGGTTGAACGCCCCCGTAAGGTTGATCGCAACCACCCGATTCCATTCCGCCGGGTCCATCTGCCAGATGGGCGCGGCCTGGCCGTTGTGCTTGGGCGACACACCGGCATTGTTGATCAGGGTATCGATAGGCCCCAGGCTGGATTCAAGCTGGGCGCACGCTCGTTGGCACTGATCGAAATCAGCAACGTCCGCTTGATGCCAGGCTACCTGGTACCCCTGCTCTTGCAGGCGCTCGGCCTGGTCGCGTGCGCGCTGCCCGTCCGCGTCGAGGATCGCCACCACCGCGCCTTCCTCGCAGTAGCGCTGGGCAATGGCCGCGCCGATACCGCTGCCGGCCCCCGAGACCAGCACGGTACGCCCCTGGTGCCGGTTCATGGGTTCACCTCCAGCATAAGCTTGCCGATATGCCGGCTGCTTTCCATCACCGTGTGCGCTTGAACTACCTCGGCCAAAGGGAAGGTTGCATGGATCACTGGCCGGCACTGCCCCGCTTTGAGCAGCGGCCATACCTGATGCTGCAGCGCTGCGGCAATGCCTGCTTTCTGCTCCCGGCTGCGAGGGCGCAGCGTGGAGCCGGTGAAGGTCAAACGGCGCAGCATGATCGGCATGGCATCCAGTACCTGCTTGCTGCCTTCAAGGAAGGCGATCTGTACCAGCCGCCCTTCCACGGCCAGGGCCGACAGATTGCGCTGGATATAGTCCCCGCCGACCATGTCGAGGATCATTTCCACGCCGCGCCCCTGGGTCACTTCGGCAACTACCTGAGTGAAATCTTCCTCGCGGTAATTGATCGCCCGGGCGGCCCCGGCTTTCAGGCACGCCTGGGCTTTCTCGGCCGAACCTACCGTGGTCAGCACACGCGCCCCGAAGTGGCTGGCCAGCTGGATTGCCGTGAGCCCGATGCCGCTGGAGCCGCCGTGCACGAGAAGGGTCTCGCCCGATTGCAGCCGGCCGCGTTCGAACAGGTTGGTCCACACCGTGAAGTAGTTTTCCGGCAACGCGGCGGCTTCCAGCAAAGAGAGGCCCGCCGGGACCGGCAAACAGTGCTCGGCCGGTACCACACAGTACTCGGCGTAACCTCCGCCAGGCGTGAGGGCGCAGACTTTATCGCCCAGCGCCCAGTGGTTCACACCCTCGCCGAGGGCGACGACTTCACCCGACACTTCGAGCCCCAGCAGTGGCGAAGCGCCTGGGGGCGGCGGGTAGCTGCCGGAGCGTTGCAGTACGTCCGGCCGATTGACCCCAGCGTACGCGACCTTGAGCAACATATCCCCAGGCCCTGGCTGGGGCACCGGGCCTTGGGCAACGACCATGCAGCTTGCCGGGCCGCCTTGGCCATGTTCGATCTGACGCATCGTGTTGGTGCTCATGCAACCTCCAAAATGGTGTTCACAGGCCCAGGTAGGCTCGCTTGATATGAGGGTTTTCCAGCAGCTCGCGGCCCGTGCCGGTCAAGGTGACGGCGCCGTTTTCCAGCACATAGCCACGGTGGGCAATGCGCAGGGTATGCACGATGTTCTGCTCGACGATGAGCACCGTGGTGCCCAGGGAAAGGATTTTCTCGATGATGTCGAACACCTGAGACACCAACAGCGGCGACAGGCCGAGCGAGGGCTCATCGAACATCAGCAGCTTGGGTTCGGCCATCAGGCCCCGCGCGATAGCGACCATTTGTTGCTCGCCACCTGATAAGGAACCCGCCAACTGATCAAGGCGCTCGCGCACCCTTGGGAACAGTTCCAGCACCTGCTCCAGGCGCTGCTTGTAGCCGATGCGGGCGCTGCGTTTGTAAGCGCCCATCAGGAGGTTGTCCCGCACGCTGATAAAGGGGAACAGCTGGCGCCCTTCCGGAATAAGCGTAATACCCGCCTCTACCACTTCATCGGGGCGGCGGCCGTCCAGGCGTTGCCCTTCGAATTCGATCGTCCCCTGTGTGGGCTTTACCAGGCCACACAGGCTGCGCAAGGTGGTGGTTTTGCCCGCCCCATTGGCGCCGACGATGGTGACCACTTCGCCGGCGTTCACCTCTATGGAGACGCCGCGCAACACTTCGGTACGGTCATAGCCGGCATGCACGTTGTTGAGCCTAAGCATGGCTGTACTCCTTGCCCAGATAAGCCTCGATCACCTGCGGGTTGCTGACCACCTCACTGGGGAGGCCTTCCATCAACATTGCGCCGGAACTGATCACCACGATCCGGTCCGAAAGGGTCATGGTGGCTTGCATGATGTGCTCGATCATCAGCACGCTCACGCCGGCATCGCGCACCCGCCGGATAATCTCGATGGCCTTGGCGACATCGGTAGGGTTGAGCCCGGCCATCACCTCGTCCAGCAACAGCACCCGGGGCCGGGTAGCCAGCGCCCGGGCCATTTCCAGGCGCTTCATGCCGCCCACCGTGAGGTTGCGGGCGCGGGTTTCGAGCAGGCTGGTAAGTTCGGTGAGCTGCGCCACTTGGGCGGCGATGGCGCGTGCTTCGGCCGGCACCCGGGTATGCATGAAGGCACCGAGCATGATGTTCTCGCTCACGGTAAGGTCGGCGAACGGTTGAACGATCTGGAACGTGCGGCCGATCCCCGCCAGCGCGAACTGTGCCGGGCTGCTCGGGGTAATCCAGCGGCCGTCGCGTGTGCGGACTTTCACCTGCCCCTCCGAGGGCGGCAAAAAGCCGGACAACTGGTTGAATACCGTGGTCTTGCCTGCCCCGTTGGGCCCGATCACGCCAACGATTTCCCCCTCGTTAAGGCTGATGGAGACATCGTTCGTGGCATGCAGGCCGCCGAAGTACTTGTGCAGGTGTTCAGCCACCAGAATAGGCTCGCCCCGGGTAGTGCTCACCGCTGCGGCTACCGGTGCGGGCGCCTCGGGCAAAGGCTGATGGCGGCCGCCAGGCAGGCGGTCGATCCATGCGCCCACCCGCCCTCCAAAGCGGCCGACGATCCCTTGCGGGATGGTCAGCACCACCGCCACCAGCACCAGCCCATACACCAGGCCATGAACCCCGCTGCCCATGTCGCCCAACCAGCCACGCGCCAGCTCGGCCAGCGGCAACACCAGCACCGTGCCGATCAAGGGGCCCGACACCGTGCCCAGCCCGCCAATCAGGGCGAACATCGCAACCTGGATCGACAGCTCCAAGGAGAACATCGCCCCCGGCTCGATGAACGTGAGGTACATGGCATGGAAGCTGCCCACCAGGCTGGTGAGGCACGCGGAGATCATCACGGCGGCCAGCTTCACCTTCACCGCGCTCACCCCCACCGCCTGGGCGGCGTCTTCACGCTCGCGCACGGCGATCAGGTAATAGCCAAGCCGTGACTGCTTGAGCTTCCAGCCCACCACCAAGGTAACGGCAAGGAAGCCGAAGGCAATCAGCAGGTACGGCCAGCGCTGGCGGAACAGCATCCATTCGGCGCCCATCTTCAAGGGCACGGCCAGCCCGGTAGCGCCACCGGTGATGTCCTGCTGATTGATCACCACCAGGCGAACCACTTCAAGCACGGCGATAGTGGCCAGCGCAAAGAACGGCCCGCGCAGGCGGAAGCAGGGCCAACTGATAACGACTGCCAGCACCGTGGACAAGGCCGCGCCCACGAACATGCCGATCCAGGGGGTGAGTTGGAAATGGATCACCAACAGGGTTGCCACATAGGCGCCTACCCCATAGAACACCGCATGCCCCAGCGACAACTGGCCGGCAAAGCCGCCCACGATGTTCCAGGCACCGGCAAGGGCGGCGTAGCTGCACACCAGGATGAACAGGTGGAACACAAAGGGCGAGCCGACCGCGAACGGAATGATGAGCAGCAGCGACAACGCCAGCAGGCTCACGTACACACGGGGGTGGGTCAGGTTCATGTAAGGCTCCTTATTCCGACCCACGCCCGGCACCGAACAGGCCGGTGGGGCGCACGACCAGGATGCCGAGGAAGATGAGGAAGTACACGACCTCCTTGAGGTCTGGCGCGATGTAAAAGCCCGCCAGGCTGTCGACGATGCCAATGAGCAACGAGCCCACCAGGGCGCCGGAAAGGCTGCCCAGGCCGCCCAGCACCACAATCACAAAAGCCGTGAGCACGAAGAACGTACCTACGGTGGGAAACACTGGGTACTGCGGCGCGATCATGCCGGCGGCCAGGCCCAGGCAAGCGCACCCCAAGCCAAACGCGAACACATAGATGCCTTTCACATTCACGCCCATCAGCTGCGCCGCATTGCGGTGCTGGGCGGTGGCGCGCACCGCGCGGCCCAGGAAGGTGTTGTGCAAGAACCAATGCAGCGCCCCGACCAGCAGCAGCGACACCGTAAAGGTTGCCAACTGGCCGGTGCTGGCCCGCAGCCCACCCAGGCTTACGCTACCGGTACCCCAACCGCTGGGGTTGCTGACCGTGTGCACGTCTGCGCCGAACACCAGCAGCGCGGCATTCATCAGGGCGATGGAGACACCAACCGTGGCGAAGATTTGAATGTGACCTTCGGCGTTTAGCAGCGGCTGGATGACAAAACGCTGCATCGCCGCGCCCAGGCAGAACAACACTGCCACCGTGGGCACGATAGCTACATACGGGTGCAACCCCAGGTGCTGGTTGAGCAGGTACACACAGTACATGCCGATCATCAGGAACTCGCCATGGGCAAAGTTCACGACCCGAACGATCCCGAAGATCAAGGTCAGGCCAATGCTGATGATCGCCAGCGTGCCGCCTAACAGCACGCCGTTGAGCAGCAACTGCAAGAAAATCTCCATGGGTTAGTCCCTCCTGCGAGCGAACGGGGCCGCGGAACACGCCTGTGGCGGTTCCGGGCCGGTGGAGGTCAGTCAGGGTTGGGTGGCCAGGCGCGCTTCAGAGACGGCGGCCGACTGCGGGTATACCGTTTTCAGCACGCCGCCCTGCCACTGCATCACGGTGGTTTCGGCGCGTTCGTTCTGGCCGTTCGCGCCGAACTTGGCGCCAATCCCGGCGGCGGTCTGCCCTAAGGGAATATCTACCTTGGCCACCGCGGCGCGGATGTCGTCGGCTTCGAGGGATTTCGCGCTTTCCATGGCATCGAGGAAAATCTTGGCGCCCACGTAGTTGATCAGGCTATGCCCGGACCGCGGTTCGCTGCCGTAGCGTTTGCGATAGGCGTCGGCGAAGGCTGCGATCCCAGGCGCGCCGCTTTCGTTGGTCTGGAACTGCGGGAAGTCCACGTCCAGCACCCCTTCGATGTTCTGCGCGCCCACCGCTTTGGCGGTGTCCTGCATGGAGTAGCCGCCCCCCGCCCCGATGACGGCCTTGGGCGTATAACCGGCTTCTCGTGCCTGGCGGAAATACAGCACCGTGTCGTTCTGGTAGGACGTCTGCAGCACGATGTCCGCGTTGGCGCCCTTCAACCGGAGGATCAACGAAGACAAGTCGACCGCCTTGGCCGAATACGGCAGGGTTTCGACAATCGTCAGGCCTTTTTCAGCCGCGAACTGCTTCTGAAACTTGGCCACGGTGGTGCCGTACAACGCGTCCTCATGGATGATGGCGATCTTCAAGGATTTGGGGTCCACGCCCAGCTTGGGCGCTACCAGGTCGGTGACCGCCGTGATGGTGCCCTTGGCGAAGCTCTTGGCGGTGGGGTTGCTGCGGAAGACGTATTGCAGGCCGCGGTCAGTGATGTCGTCCGACACGGCGCCCAGCTCGAAGTACGGCACGCCGGCGACTTCGGTCACCTGCGTTGCCGCAAACGACAGCGCCGACGAATAGCTGCCAAACACCGCGGTAACGTTTTGCCCGGAGGTCAGCTGTCGGGCAGCGCCTACGGCTTGGCCGGCGTCTACGGCATCGGCCTTCACCAGGTTGATCTGCTCGCCTTTTAGGCCGCCCGCAGCGTTGCGCTCGGCGATGGCGATTTCTACGCCTCTATAACTTTCATCGCCCAGCAAGGCAAGCCCACCGCTGAAAGGGAACAGCGCGCCGATGCGTACGTCGGCCATGGCTGAAACAGAAGCGCTGATACAGAGGGCAGCGAGGCCGAGTTTGGCCCAGGGAAGGGTTGTCATCGCAGATGTCTCCTGGTTGCAGCACGCCAGTCAGCGTACTTGAACCGGTTCAAATCCATGGTAGCTCAACGCCCGTAAAGGGCTTCGGGATCTGTATCCGGTGTCGTTTATTGGATTTATTCTGACCAAGACTACTTTTTGAACCGGTTCATATCTACGCCGGTGATACACTCGTGTCAAGCCACTGCTCGATGGATGTCATGCTGAAAATCGAAAAACCCAAGCTGCGCGATGTCGCGAAATTGGCCGGCGTATCGCTGGGCAGCGCTTCTCGAGCCATCTCTTCGCCGACTTTGGTCAAGCCGGCAACGCTGGCAAAAGTGGAAGCCGCGGTGCAGGCACTGGGCTATGTGCGGGACGGCGCGGCACGGGCGCTTGCGCTGCGCCGCACCTTCAGCGTGGCGGCGATATTTCCCACGCTCAACAACCCCATTTATGCCGATTCCATCCAGGCCCTGCAGCAGCGCCTCAACAGCCATGACTATCAGCTGCTGATCGCTTCACATGAGTACGACCGGCGCCGCGAATTGATAAGCGTGCGGAATTTCATCGACCGAGGCGTTGAAGGCGTGCTGCTGGTAGGCACCGATCACGACCCCGCCGTTTTTGAAGCGCTGCGCCTGGCCCAGCGGCCCTATGTGCTGATGTGGTCGGTCGATGATGCCGCAGACCATTACTGCGTGGGGTTCAGCAACGAGCAAGGCGGCGCTCAGGTTGCCCGACACCTGCTTACCCTTGGCCACCAACACTTGGCGGTAGTGACGGGCGCGCGCGCGCATAACGAACGCGCGCGCTGGCGTGTGCAGGGGGTTCGCAACGCGCTGCAGGCCGCCGGGCTCGACCTGCCCGAATCCCACGTCATCGAACAGCCGTTTACCCTGGACGGCGGCCGTGTCGGCTTGCGCCAGGCATTGGCCCTGCACCCCCGCCCTACCGCGCTGGTGTGCACCACCGACCTGCTCAGCCTGGGCGCCTGCGACGAAGCCCGCCGCCAGGGCATCGCCATCCCGGCACAGCTGTCCGTCACCGGCTTCGACAACATTGATTTCGCCGCCGTGGCCACCCCGCCGCTTACTTCTGTGAGCGTGCCCATCGAAACCATCGGGCATTTGAGCGCGGATACGTTGATCGCTCAGATCGAGGGGCGCTCGCCGGCTCGGCTGGTGGCCCTGGAGACTGAACTGGTGGTGAGGGGGAGTACGGGGCGGGTGGTTGAGGGGGGTAAATGAGTCACCAGGCTGGGATTCAGCGAGGGCCGAAGTAGCCCCTGATGCTCGCCCTTCCCGCCACTGCACTTGAACGATCCCGCATTGATTTCCCTCTCATGAAGACGCCCGCTTCGTTGGAGCAACCTAATGCGCGACAAAACCTCGTTTATCTTTGACCTTGACGGCACCTTGACCGACAGCGTTTACCAGAATGTGGCTGCCTGGAAAGAGGCATTGGATGCCGAAGACATTCCGCTGGCCATGTGGCGCATCCACCGGAAAATCGGCATGAGCGGTGGCTTGATGCTCAAGAATCTGAGCCGGGAAACCGGACTGGACTTGAGCGAGCAACAGGCGGACCGACTCAGCAAGCTTCACGCTGAGGCGTACGAGCGGTTGCAGGGCCAGATCATCGCGCTGCCGGGCGCCATGGACCTGTTAAACAGGCTGAACGACGAGAACCTTTCCTGGTGCATCGCCACCAGCGGGGAAATGGCCACGGCTGAAATCAACCTCAGGGCGCTTGGGCTCAAAAGCGATAGCATCAACCTGGTCACCCGCGACGACGTCAAACAGGGCAAGCCTGACCCCAGCCTGTTCATAGCGGCGGCGGACAAGATGGGCGTGCCCATTGAGGAGTGCCTGGTGGTTGGCGACGCCATCTGGGACATGCTTGCCGCCCGGCGCGCCAAGGCCATCGGTATCGGTTTATTGTCCGGCGGCTACGATGTCAGTGAATTGGAGCGCGCCGGCGCGTTGCGGGTGTATGCCGATCCGCTGGATCTTTTGAACCATCTGGACGAAGTGGCGACGTTCGAGTGATTGTGGGCGCTGGCGTACTGCGGGATTCCGACGCTCCCCATGCGCACAGCCGTCACGCCTTATTCCGCACCAGCACGGTGTTTGTGCTTACATCCGCAGGCACCCGTGCAAATATCAGCGCTGGCAAGGCGATGATGACGCCTGCGCATAACCACGTCTTGACGAAGGCCTCCTGCATCTCCGGGGTGTTCATCCCAGCCTGATGTGCGAAGGCCCCAAGCACAAGGCCTGCGACAGTAACGCCTATGCTCATTGTCAGCTGCTGGGTCATGGACATCAGGCTGTTCCCGCTGCTGGCCAAGGCATCCGGAAGCTCTTTGAGGGTCAGGTTGTTCATTGTGGAAAAGCGAACCCCATTGACCATGCCCTGGGCAAAAAGCACAAGCGGCATCAGCCATATCCACCCCATAAGCGCAACCAAAGGGAAAATCACGACCACGAGCGCCAACCCCAAAGTGGCCCCGACGAGCACATGGCGATAGCCGAACCGATTGACTATTTGCACCACGATTCGCTTCATTCCCATGTTCCCAAGCACCATGGGAACCATCATCAGGCCGGCGTGCAATGGCTCAAACCCGAGCCCGATCTGCAAGAACATCGGCACCAGGAAAGGCAGCATGGCGCTACCGATGCGGCCAGCAAAGCTGCCTGTCAGGCCGATAGAAAACACACGGTTGTCGAATAGCGTCAGGCTGAACAGTGCCCGGTCATTTCCCCTGGCGTACGCCAGATAGATGGCCACGGAGAGTATGCCCGTCAACACTGAGCCATAGAAAATCGCCGACGACTCACCGAGCAGGGCCGGCCCGTCAAGCGCCACCGTCAGGCTGGCCATCGCCAATGCCAGCAGTACATAACCAAGAAAGTCGAAACGGCGAGGTGGCAGCATCAGGTTTGGCAGCAACCGCCATGTAGCAACTGCGCCGATCAAGCCCACGGGTAGATTGATCAGGAAAATCCAGTGCCAGCTCGCATACTGAACGATCAGCCCGCCCAACGCAGGGCCCACCAATGGGCCAACCTGCCCAGGTAACGTTACAACAGTCATGGCTGACAGATACTGATCTCGGGGTACCAGTTTCAGGACAGTCAGCCTGCCGACTGGAACCATCATGGCGCCGCCTATGCCTTGAACGATCCGGGAAAGTATCAGCGCGTCGAGCGTTCCGGAGCACGCGCAGAGGAGCGAACCAAGGCTGAACAGTATGATCGCGCTGAAGAATACGTTTCGCCCGCCGAAGCGATCTGCCAGCCAACCGCTCACAGGTAGGGTGATCGCAACAGTCAGCACATACGCCACGATCACTGAGTGCATTCGCAGCGGGTCAACACCCAGGCTCGTTGCCATGGATGGCAAGGCCGTATTGACGATCGTTGTGTCCAGCGTTTGCATGAAGAACCCGAAGGCAACGATCCAAAGCTGCCACCGTAGCTTGGTAGGTTCTGAGAGGTTTGAAAGGCTTGCACTCACTGGAAATCACCACATCAGGCTGCTGGGCTGAGGCCCCTCGTCAGAGCTGGGCCTTAAGCGTGCGTCTCCGGTTAGCCGGGTTGCGGCCGATGATAGCTCACGAATATCAGGACGTAGCTGCCATCAACCGGATCGATTCCCACCATCGTTCCTATCAAGTTCTCGTCACCTCCTTTCAGAGAGACACTGACCCCGTAGACAAAAACACTTTCTAGATTACGGAGAACACACCATGAAAAACCAATTTGCAGCCCTCGCGTTCATCCTCGTTGCCGGCATCTCCAGCAGCCTCCAAGTTGTCCACGCCGACACCCTGATAGCGCGGGACGGCGCCGAACGCACCCCACAAACCGTCGTGCAGGATGGTTCGGATCGCAGCCTCAATACCGTTGCACAGGGCGGCTCGGATCGCAGCCTTAACACCGTCGCCCAGGACGGCTCGGATCGCAGCCTTAACACCGTTGCACAGGACGGCTCGGATCGCAGCCTTAACACCGTCGCACAGGACGGCGCTGACCGCGCACTGAACGCTGTTGCATGAAGGTTGGATTGGGTCTTTGAGGTCGAGATGCTCACGTGATGCGGTAGTCTGCGTCCTACAGCCCTTTCAAAAGTCGCTCGAATGTTGCGAGCTCCCAGGTCGACATTAGCTCCATGGGATCAGTACCGAAGCGTTGGCTGCTATCGAACTCCCAGCGGCGCCCGTCTGGCGCCACGCAGGACTGACAGTGATCCAGGGTATCGCAGCCGTAGTAGATCGAGAGCCTCCAGCCATCTACGTCGATTTCGAGACAGCTCGCGTACTTCTTATCCCTAGCTTGGCTACCCACTCGCCTCATGGTGCGCGTACCGAGGGCAACATCCTTCAGCACTTGATACACCTCCCTAACATTTAGGGTCTGCTCCGCAATAGGCTCGTTGCAGGTTTTCATTATCCGTTCGATAGACATCCCGCGATTGCGCATTGCGGCGTCTACCCTCCTATGGCCCTGGAATGCTCAGGGTATCATTTTCATGCTTTGAGCTGACGAGCTAGCAGCTAGTCGGGTGACGGGCTCTAGCTCCCGACGTGCGACCTATCCGTTGGCAGCCTGCAAACGATCAAGGTTTTGCATTCTCGATAAACTGTCGCACCGCTTTTCTTTATGCGGATCTGTGCGGCATATACCGGCGTTGCGTCCTTTTTCTTTCTTACGTGGGTCCCTGCAGACGCTGCCTACCCGGCGCCCTGAAAACGCCTGTTCCAAGGCCTTCTTCATCCGACTTATCCTCGCGGCGCCCGCCCGAAAAGAATGCGTTTCATCGCCGAGGAATCTGCGGTGGGCGACCTGTATACATATCGAAAGCGTAGGTATCGCCATCCCGGAATCTGGATCGCCGCTTAATGTAGATCTTTTTCAATGGATCCATATATTCATTTCTTAATACAGGATCTTTTTTTAAAATATTTATACTATGTACAAATTTACGATGGAGCCTCACACCATGCTCCAGGTTTTCAGCCTGCAACTTGGGAGAAGTCGCTTGATACAAAAACTTCTCTAAGTTAAACGCCTCTATTTCTGGCCGATGTACCCCCAAATAGCGGTGAAGCAGATTGATCGCACGGGACCGTATGTTTTCTTCAAATTTTACCTGGACACCGCCAAGCGTTCTCTTGTCTACCTCCGCAACCTCCATCTTAAATAGCCCGATACGGCGTCGGGCCTTCATTATCGCCTTTGCCTTCGCCAATGCGGAAAGCGGCATATGGCCGGACGGGTCTGACCAATTGACAGGATCGCCAGCGCAAAAAGCATAGCTATTCAATACGGTGAATGGCGATAGATTGTCCGCACGATAAAAACTCTGAAGCGTTGGGCTGAAATGCCGGTAACCATTACCCAAGGCGTAGGTCGAGAGGATCCCCTCACGCAGCTCCCCATTGTGGCCGCTTAGGCCGGGCGGCTCCCGGCAGTAACCAAAAGGTGAATAAGCGAACCGTGCTTGCGGCTGGCCTATTGCGACAACAGGGGTGTTTTCGTTGGTACAGCCAAGTAATGTATTCATCACAATAGCCAAAGGACATTTGCATTTCACCCTAGCCTGGACTAACAGAATTGTCATACTGATAGTTTGATAGGTACCTCTACATTCACTGCCCAAGTTAGCAGCTTTATCGCTTGGAGGTTGCCATTCATTCATACTAGCCCCGACATGCCAGTGTGCTGAGCCGGAGAGTACGCTTCGTATCCATGAGGCCTGGGACATGGATAGCCTGCGGGAAACCTGACGCTGTCCTTTCGCAACGGCGCCGCATTGAATTCGCGCTCAACCTACAGCGCATTGATGACGGAAAGGTCGATAACCTCGGCGCCCTGCTGAACCTGGGTAACCTCCTTCGGAAAATGCTCTTATGGCAAGCTCCACGTCACTGCTCGGAGGAGAGCCGGTCGACCGCAGCGGCTGGCGTATCTGTGTGCGAGTGAGGGAATGCCAAGCGTGCGGCAGAGCGGGCGCCAGGCGAATGCGTGAAGCACCCGGTGTCAGCTGTCCATGGCTGTTCGTCAATGACGGTGAGGTCCAATTGCCCTGTTGTGTGTGAACACTAAGGAAATCAGTGCCTGACTCGCCCGGAACCGAAGGCGCTGGCGATGCAGGATGCAGGATGCCCGGGTTTGATCCATAGATAATGGTGTCCGCCCGACCGGACAGGGCAAATACCTGTTCTCAGCTGATCGAGCGACTTTGGAAATTGCTTCATCGGATTGTATCGAGTTTTAAAGAAATCGAACCAAATCCTCAATCGGCTAACATGGCTGCACAACGGGGCGCGATGTTAGAATACCTGCATTTCCCCTCTGAGCTTCCAACGCCGATGTCCGCCACAACCGCCGATAAAACGCCCACCTTTCTTAGGCGTTTTTCTGTTGCCCCCATGATGGATTGGACAGACCGCCACTGTCGTTACTTCCTCCGTCAGCTCTCCCGAAACGCCCTGCTGTACACGGAAATGGTCACCACCGGCGCGTTGCTCAACGGCGATGCAGCGCGTTTCCTTCAGCATGATGCCGCGGAATACCCACTGGCGTTGCAGCTGGGGGGCAGCGTGCCGGCGGACCTTGCCGCGTGTGCGCGGATGGCCGAAGCGGCGGGTTACGATGAGGTGAACCTGAACGTGGGCTGTCCGAGCGATCGGGTACAGAACAACATGATAGGCGCCTGCCTGATGGCCCACCCTGCCTTGGTGGCGGAGTGCATCAAGGCGATGCAGGACGCGGTGAGCATCCCCGTCACGGTAAAGCACCGCATCGGGATCAACGGCCGTGACAGCTATGAGCAGCTGTGCGATTTCGTGGGGCAAGTGGCGGAAACGGGCTGCACCAGCTTCACCGTGCATGCGCGCATTGCCATCCTCGAAGGCTTGTCGCCGAAGGAAAACCGCGAAGTGCCGCCGCTGCGCTACGACGTGGTCACCCGGCTGAAGGCGGATTTTCCAGCCTTGGAAATCGTGCTAAATGGCGGCATCAAAACCCTCGAAGACTGCATGACCCACCTGCAAACATTCGATGGGGTGATGCTGGGCCGCGAGGCGTATCATAACCCTTACCTATTAGCCGACGTGGACCAGCGCCTATTCGGTGCCACAGCGCCCGCCATCAGCCGCAGCGAAGCGCTGGCACGGATGCGCCCGTACATTGCAGCCCATATCGCCGCAGGCGGTGCCATGCACCATGTCACCCGGCATATGCTCGGGCTTGGTCAGGGCTTCCCCGGTGCAAGGCGCTTCCGCCAGCTGCTGTCCGTGGACATCCACAAGTCGAAGGACCCGCTGGCGCTGCTGGATCAAGCCGCCACCTTGCTCGAAGGTCGCTGAGCCGGAACCCCGCAGCGCCCACGCACTCGAAGGTCGTATTCTTTTGGCTGCTGGGCCGTTGAGGCCCCGCCGCTGCTGGAGTAATGTCGTCAAACCGTACAGGACAGAGATCGCTCATGACTTCCAAGCTGGAACAACTGAAACAATTCACCACCATCGTGGCTGATACCGGCGACCTGGACGCCATCAAGCGCCTTAAACCGCAAGATGCGACCACCAACCCGTCCCTTCTGCTCAAAGCCGCCAGCCTGCCTGGCTACGCTGAAGTACTGAAACAGACCATCAGCGCCTCCAACGGCGACGTGGGCGTGGCGGCCGATGCGCTGTCGGTCGCGGTGGGTGGGGAAATTCTCAAATTCATTGACGGCCGCATCTCTACCGAGGTGGACGCGCGCCTGTCCTTCGATACCCAAGCCATGCTGAACAAGGCTCGCCACCTGATCGAGCTGTACGACAAGGCCGGCGTGAGCAAAGACCGTGTACTGATCAAACTGGCCTCCACCTGGGAAGGCATCCGCGCGGCGGAGCAGCTCGAGAAGGAAGGCATCCAGTGCAACCTCACCCTGCTCTTCTCGTTCGCTCAGGCCGCGGCCTGCGCCGATGCCGGTGTGTTCCTGATCTCGCCGTTCGTGGGCCGTATCTACGACTGGTACAAGAAGGCCAACAACACCGATTACACCGGCGCCGAAGATCCGGGCGTGCAGTCCGTAACGCGCATCTACAACTACTACAAGGCCAATGACTACAAGACCGTAGTAATGGGCGCCAGCTTCCGTAATACCAGCCAGATCGAACAACTGGCCGGCTGCGATCGCCTGACCATCAGCCCGGATCTGCTCGACAAGCTACTGCAGGACGAAGGCAGCCTGGAGCGCAAGCTCAAGCCGGGTACCGGTGGCGAAGCCAAGCTTGAGCTGGATGAGGCGAAATTCCGTTGGCTGTCCAACGAGGACGCCATGGCCACCGAGAAACTGGCCGAAGGCATCCGGCAGTTCGCGCGGGATCAGGAAAAGCTCGAGAAGTTGATCAGCGAATACAAAGGCTGATAAGCACTTAGGCTTGGGTTAGCCCGGAATGGAGCTTTCGCCATTCCCGGGCTAGCGCCCCGTCTTACCTTCGCTGCGTGTCGCGGGAATACAGCGCTATGCGCTAGCTGCGCTCGAGGGCGTTGACGAGGTCGTGGAACGCTTCGCGGTTCGAGTCGTTCAGGCCCATGAGGATCTTGTGGGCCTCGAGCACCTTGGACCGCACCACATCTTCAGATTGGTCTTGAGAAGGCAGGTCCGTCAAACACTCCGGGCACGGGATAGGCCGGTCCACGATATTGAACACCTGATCGAAGCCCATTGAGGCCAACAACCGGGTGATATCTTCGTGCGTGGTGACCACCGTGGGCAGCAGCCCCACCTTCTGCCGCGACAGGATCGACAGCTTGGCCAACAGCCCCAGCGTGGTGCTGTCTATGCTGCGGGTTTCGGTCAGGTCGATCACGATCGCCGAGAAGTCCAGGGCGGAAAAAATCCGCTCGATGGTTGCATCCAGGGCGGAACATAGTGTCAGGCGCACTTCCCCCACGAACTTGAGGACAAAGGTGCCATTCTGTTCGGCAAACTGGATTCTACCGGTACTCATTCAAAATTCCTGCTAAGCACCAACATGGCGATGTCGTCCGGCATCTCTCCAAGGGTGGCCAATCCGAACTTCTGGCGCAAGCCATCCAGGCTCCCGCCCGCAGCCTTGACGATTTCCGGCAAGGCGGCCTCTTTATCCCTGAGCGTTTCCCCTGGCAACAGGTCCAGGATGCCATCAGAGAAGAGAGCCAGGCTGAAACGCTCCGGCAGCTCAATCACGTGGTTGCTGTAACTGGCTTCATCGAACAGGCCAACCGGCAACCCACGCCCCTCCAGATAATGCGCCTGATCGCCTGTAAAGAATACCGGCAAGGGCAGATGACCTCCGATGCTGTACGTCAATCGCCCGGTTTCTTCGTTGATGACGCCGCCGACCATGGTCACGTGTTTGCCCAGCTTGCAGTTGATCAAGCCCTTGTTGATATGCGACAGCACATCCGAGGGGCGGAATTCAGGCATCAGCCCGTTGCGCCTGGACTCAAACATCAGGCGCGTGGTCATGAATTTCAAGAGCACCGTCACAAATGCCGACGAAGCGCCGTGACCTGATACGTCCGCCAGGTAGAACGCTACCCGCCGATCGTCCACGCGGAAGCAATCGACGAAGTCGCCCGACAGGTAGAGCGACGGAATGATCTGATGCTCGAAACGAAAAGCGCCCGTGACCCAAGGGTTCACCGGCAGCATGTTCATTTGCACCTGGCGACCGGCGTTCTGGTCTTCCTGAAGCAAGTGGAGGCTGGCTTCGAGCTCCCGGTTGGCAGTTTCGAGCTTCTCGCGGTAGCGCTGGTTCTCGCGCATCAGGCGGGAACGGTCCAGCGCGCGATGCACTGAATGCTCCAGCACGGCCAGGTCTTCCAGCGGCTTGATAAGGTAGTCTGCAGCACCCAGGCGTAGCGCTTCCACGGCATCGCTCATCACGCCCGCGCCAGACACCACGATCACCGGTACGCCAGCACCACGCTCGCTGATCTGACGAATGATGTCGAGGCCGCCGAGCTGGGGCATGCGCAAGTCGCAGATCACGAGGTCCGGGCGCGCTTCCTCGAACACCTCAAGGCCTCGCAACCCGTTGCTTGCCTGCAGCACGTAGAAGCCACTGTCTTCGAGGTAGGCAGCCAGGCTGGCCCGCACTACGTCGTCATCGTCGATTATGAGCAGCGTTGCACTGGAGTTTTGCATGTGGGCAAACGGCGCCAGAAATGGGTTGGCTTCAGGGAGGCTCGGCCGGGGCAGAACGGCATCGCTGGTTTCTTTTCTGGCCCCTCCTGTACGGTGTAGGTCAATAAACCCTGCACGGCAAATATTGGAGGTGCCCTGTAAGGCGCAGACGGTACTCCCATCCGCCAGGCGTTTCAAGCGGGCACCGATGGTCGCACGGCCCCTTTACACGGTAATTGACGTAGCGTTATAAAACCGTGAAAGCTTTTTAGTACCCATCAAAGGAAGAGAACATGGGCCAGCTGGACCAGCAGTACAGCGAAAAACGGGATTTCATTCGCATGACCGTCGATGCAGAGGTCACCGCCACCGCGCGTGGGGAGAAAATCCAGGCCATATGTCACGACCTTTCAGGCAATGGCATACAGCTTCGCGCCAAATGCGACTGGCAGGCCGGCGAGAAGGTGCAGGTGCACCTACCTTCACACTCCCAGGAACTCACCGACTATAACGCCATGACCGAGGTAGTGCGGGTAGAGGAATTGCCGAATGGCGAACGCCTGCTTGGCCTCAGCGTGATCAGGAACTGAAAGAACGAAGGGGCCGCAATGGCCCCTTCGCTTGTAGAACGATCAAAAGTCGTCTTCGACCTGCCCATCCTTGACCTTGAACTCGCGATTCTGCAAATAGGCGTTGCGCAGGAACAGGTACTTGTCCCCATTGATCAGCTTCTCGGCCGACAACAGGCTTGCACGGGTATCGATGATGTCCGCGCCCAGAATGGTGTTACGGGTAGGCACATGGTCGATGTAGCGGTACGGCCGCGCGTAGGTGTCCGGGTATTTGCCGATAGCATCACGCACAGTGCTTGGCCCGAAGAACGGCAGCATCACGTAGGGCCCGCTGGAAACCCCCCAATAGCCCAGCGTTTGGCCGAAGTCTTCCTCGCTGCGCTGCAGGCCCATGCGGGTGCCCACATCAAAGAAGCCCAACAGCCCGAACGTGGTGTTGAAGATCAACCGTGCGGTGTCCTTCCCAGCGGCGGCCGGCTTGGCCTGCAGCACGTTATTTACCAGGTTTGTGACGTCGCCCACATTATTGAACATATTGTGGATGCCATCTTCCAGGAACTGCGGCGTAACCGTGTCGTAGGCCTTGGCGATCGGCTTGAGCGTGTAGGTATCGAGCGTGTCGTTGAAGCGGAACACCGCGCGATTCACGCCCTCCCACGGATCTTCATCGGCGGCCTGGCTGAGAGCCGGCGACAGGGCCAGGCCCGCCACAAGGCAGGGACCGGCAAAACGACTGAACAAGGCGACACCCTTGCAACGCATAATCAATTCCTCATGAATGAGAGCAACGCAATTGGCGCCTGCCCGCGTCAAAACGATCCCAGTATAAGCGCTGAGCGCGCGCTTGCGCAGGCACTTGCCTTGAGCACTCGATCAAGGCCTGGCCTAAGCTTGTGACACCGCTAGGGATTTTTTAGCGGCCCGGGGCGGTCAATGCTGTGCTGACTTGAAAGGAGAACCCTATGCCAGCCCGCGAACTGCAAGCCCAACTGGATGCCTTGCGTGACGAAATCGAACGTAACCCACCCGCCACGCTGGAAGAGCGCGCAGAGCTCACCGAACTGATGCAGCAACTTCAGGCTCGGGTCGAGCTTGAGAACGCCACCCATGCCGACAGCCTGGTGGACAACGTGAACTACGCCGCCGAGCGCTTCGAGGTGAAGCACCCGGGGCTTGCCGGCACCTTGCGCAACATCGTGCAAACCCTAGGCAACATCGGCATCTGACGCTTGCCTGCTACTGCCGGGCCAGCCGCGCGTTATCGAAGTGCTGCGCGTGGGTACTGCGATAGGGGTTGATATCCAACCCACCGCGGCGCACGTAACGCGCGAATACGGTCAGGCGCTCGGGCTTGAGCAGGCGCTGCAGGTCCATGAACACGCGCTCCACGCACTGCTCATGGAAATCCGAATGCTCGCGGAAGCTCACCAGGTAGGCCAGAAAGCTTGCGTGGTCCAGTGCCGGGCCCGTATAGCTCACCGCCAGGCTGCCCCAGTCCGGCTGGCTGGTAACCGGGCAGTTGGATTTAAGCAAATGGCTGTGCAGGCTTTCTTCCACGATGCTGGAAGGGTCGCAGCGCAGCAGTTCCGGGCGAGGGTGGCTGTAATCACTGGTCGAAATGTCCAGGTCATCCACGCAAACGCCTGGCAACGTACCGATCCCCTGCCCTTCTACGTCCGCAAGGCGCTGGATGCGCACGCCGACCGGCTTGCCCGCCGCTGCGGAGAGGTCGTTCACCAGGCAGGCCTGCAGGGCCTCCGAGGACGCGAATACCGTCTGGTTCATCGAGTTCAGGTACAGCTTGAACGACTTGCTCTCGATGATGTTGGGCGAATCCGCCGGGATGGAGAACTCTGCGATCGCCACCACGGGCTTGCCCGAGGGCAACAGCCAGGACAGCTCGTAGCAGTTCCAGTAATCCACGCCCATGTATGGCAGGGTGCTGGCGGTAAGGCCCAGCTCTGCCCATTTGGCCGCGCGCGGGATCGGAAACAGCAACTCCGGCGTGTAGGTAGAAACGTATTGGCTGGCTTTGCCCAGGGGTGAATCTTCGGCGGCAGGGTGCATCGTGGCGAACCTTGAAACGAAACAGGTGGCCATTCTACCGGGTCGGCACCCTTCCCTGCACCCGACAGCCCCTTATCACCGATCAGTATTTTCAATGGGCCACGCGCTTGTGGGATGGCGATACGTGAACGATGCTAGCTGGGCCGATGCGCGACCTTCTTCCAATCACAACCGAGGCCAGCCATGAAGACCGTAGCCCAGCTGATGAAGCTCAAGCCACACCAGGAGGTGTTCACCATCAGCCCGGACCAGATGGTGCTGGACGCATTGAAGCTGATGGCGGAGAAAAACGTGGGTGCGCTGCCAGTGGTAGAAAACGGCGCTGTGGTCGGGGTGGTGAGCGAGCGGGACTACGCCCGCAAGATGATCCTGGTCGGCCGTTCCTCGGTAGGCACGCCCGTGCGGGCGATCATGAGTGCCCCGGTGATCACCGTGGGCCCGGGAGAGAACATCGAGACTTGCATGAACACCATGACTGACAGCCACCTGCGCCACCTGCCCGTGGTCGAGGACGGCCAGCTGGTCGGCCTGCTCTCGATTGGCGACCTCGTTAAAGAAGCCATCGCCGAGCAGGCCAACCTGATTCAGCAGCTGGAGCAGTACATTCGAGGTGAGTGACAAAGGGTGCGCGTCGAGCACCCTCCAGGTCACTCATACCGAAGCGCGTAGGCCGGCTCGATCTGCGACGCCCGCCAGGCGGGGTATAGCGTAGCGAGGAAGCTGAGCACCAGCCCGGCGCCGCTGACCAGCATTACATCCTGCCATTGCAGCTGCGACGGCAGGTTGCTGATGAAATACACGTCCGACGTGAAGATATGCTGGCCGGTGACACGCTCCAGCCAGCCGACGATCTGGCTCACGTTCAGCGCCACTACAATGCCCAGCACGCTGCCCACCAACGTACCGACCACCCCGATGATGCTGCCCTGCACCATGAAGGTGGCCATTACTTGCCGCGGGGTGGCGCCGATGGTGCGCAGGATGGCGATGTCAGCGCCCTTTTCGTTCACCACCATTACCAGCGTGGCAATGATATTGAAGGCGGCCACCGCCACGATCATCAGCAACAACAAGCCGATCATGGTCTTTTCCATTTTCATCGCGCTGAACAGGCTGCCTTGGGTGTGGGTCCAGTCGTCCGGGTGATAGCCCTGCCCCAGCTCCGCAACGATGTTCTTGGCCACTTGCGGCGCCGCCCAAAGGTCACGCACCTTCAGGCGCACGCTCTGCACTTGCCCCGGCTGCCACTTCTGCACTTCGGCGGCGTCGGCCATATGCATCAACGCCAGCGAGCCGTCGATTTCGGCGCCCACACGGAAAATGCCCACCACATTGAGCCGCTGCATGCGCGGAGTGATCCCGCCCGGCGCGCTGCTCAGCTCTGGCACGATCAGCGTGATCTTGTCGCCCACGTTCAGGCGGAAGCGCCTGGCGGTGATATCACCGATTACTACGCCGAACTCGCCTGGTACCAGCTGCTGCAGGCTGCCTTGGGTGATGTGGCTGGCAACGATGGAGACCTTGGCTTCTTCGGCCGGGTCTACTCCGCTGAGCTGGATCGGTTGCATGGCGCCTTTGTAGGACAGCATGCCGTCCAGCTCGGTAAACGGGGCGGCCGCCAGCACCTCTGGATTACGCAGCGCGGCCTGGGCAACCGGGCGCCAGTCATTGAGCGGGGTATCGCCTACCACGGCGGCGTGAGGGACCATCCCGAGAATTCGGGCGCTCATCTCCCGTTGGAAGCCGTTCATCACCGACAGCACCACGATCATCGCCAGCACGCCGAGTGCCAGCCCGATCATCGAGGTCATGGAAATGAAGGAAATGAAGTGATTGCGGCGCTTGGCCCGGGTATAGCGAGCGCCGATAAAGAGAGGCAAGGGTCTGAACATGCGCGGCACCGTAAAAAATAGGCAGGAGGCGATGGGCGCCTCCGGGAATCAGAGAGGCACCAGGCGGCCTTCGTCCAGCTTGAGCACGCGATCCATCTGCCGTGCCAGCACCGGATCGTGGGTTACGACCAGGAAGGCAGTACGCAGCGAGCGGCTGAGCTCCAGCATCAGGTCCTGGATACCCTGGGCCGTGTGTTGGTCCAGGTTACCTGTGGGCTCATCGAGCATCACAAGGCCAGGCTCATTGACCAGTGCACGAGCAATGGCAACACGCTGACGTTCACCGCCGGACAGCTCCGCCGGCTTGTGCGCCAGGCGGTGGCCCAGGCCTACCCGCTCCAGCAGGGCGGTCGCCCGCCGCTTGGCTTCGGGGATAGGCGTGCGGCCAATCAGCAGGGGCATGCACACGTTCTCGAGCGCGGTGAATTCCGCCAGCAGATGGTGGAACTGGTACACGAAGCCCAGCGCGCGATTGCGCAGCAGGCCGCGATCACGCTCGTTCAGCGCCGACAGCTGCTCACCGGCCAGCCACACACTGCCCTCACTGGGCGTGTCCAACCCGCCCAACAGGTTGAGCAGCGTACTCTTGCCGGAGCCGGAGGTGCCCACGATGGCCACGCGCTCGCCGGCGTGCAGCTCCAGCTCAAGGTTCGACAACACCACCACCGACTCCGGGCCTTCCTCGTAGGCCTTGCCCAGGTTGCGGCAGCTCAGTACGGCTTTTTCGCTCATGCCCAACTCACTCATAACGTAGTGCCTCCGCGGGCTGGGTGCGCGCCGCGCGCCAGGCCGGGTACAACGTGGCAAGGAAACTCAAGGCCAGCGCCGCGCCACACACCAGGAACACGTCCTCGGCCATCAGCTGCGACGGAATGTAATCAATGAAGTAGACGTCAGGGTTGAGGAATTTATGCCCGATCAACCCTTCGAGCCCGGCGATTGCGCGGCTCACGTTAAGCGCGCCAAGAATCCCGAGGACGCCGCCAACCAGCGTACCGATCACTCCGATGATGGTGCCCTGCACCATGAACACGCCCATCACTTGCCGCGGGGTCATGCCCAGGGTACGAAGAATGGCGATATCACCGCGCTTGTCGTTCACCACCATCACCAGCGTGGAAATGATGTTGAACGCTGCCACCGCCACGATCAGCAACAACAACAGGCCGATCATGTTCTTTTCCATGCGGATGGCCTGGTACAGGTTGCCGTGGGTGCGGGTCCAGTCCCGGGTGTAATAGTCATCGCCCAGCTGCTGCGCCAGCTGATAGGCCCCGCGTGGCGCCTGGAAAAGGTCGTCGAACTTAAGCCGCAAGCCTTGCACCTGCCCGGGCTTCCAGCGGTGCAGGCGGCCAAGGTCTTCCAGGTTGGCCAACCCCAGGTAGCCGTCGATTTCCCCGGCACCCACATGGAAGATGCCCGTGACGGTGAAGCGCTTCATGCGCGGGAACATGCCCGCCGGGGTCACGGTGACTTCAGGTGCGACGAAGGTGACCTTGTCGCCCACCTTCACGCCCAGCTTGGCCGCGGCCTTGTCGCCGATCATCAGCCCGAAGCCGCCGCTGGACAGGTCGCTGAGTTTACCCTCGCGCAAAAAAGCATCGATGATCGAAACCTGCGACTCCTGCGCGGGGTCAATGCCGTTGAGCAATACCTTCTGCACCTGGCCGTTGTTGGTGAGCAACCCCTGCAACTGGGTGAACGGGGCTACCGCCGCCACACCGGGGAACGCATCGGCCTTGGCCGCGAGTGCCTGCCAGTCGCTGATGGGCTGGCCGGCCTCGATGGTTGCGTGGGGCACCATGCCCAGCACGCGGTTGCGCATTTCGCGGTCGAAACCGTTCATGACCGACAGCACCACGATCATTACGATCACGCCGAGGGCGAGACCGGTCATGGACGTCAGTGATATGAATGAAACGAAGTGATTCCGACGCCTGGCGCGGGTGTAGCGCGCGCCGATGAAGGCAAAAAGAGGTCTGAACATGTAAGTGCTTGTTCGGAGTGAAAGGAACATCCGTGTGGCGGGTCCGCTTCGGCGGCCGTACACTCGGACCACAACCGCCAACTTGGGTTCGCCATGCCGACACCAGATGAAGTAGAGCGCCGCGAATACTACCGTATCGAGGATCGCATCGCACTTGAAATAACCCCGCTGAGCGAGGCGGCCAACGCCACGCCGGAGGACTCTCCGCTGTTCAGCCTGCTCAGCGAGCTGCACCTGAGCGAGTTTGAATCCCAGCACCTGCTACGCCAGCTGGGCGAAACCAACCGTGCCCTGAGCGGCTTTCTGAAGGCACAGAGCAAACGGATCGACCTGCTGAGCCAGGTTGTGGCGCAAATGCTGATGGGCGCCTTGAGCGAGCCGCAAGACGTGGTGATTTCCGAAGCGGGGCTGGATTTCCAACACCCTGTCCGCTTCCCGCCAGGCACCCGGCTGGACCTAAAAATGGCGTTCCCTCCGCAAGCCCTTGGCATGATGCTACGGGCCCGGGTGGTGCACTGCGATATGCTTCCCGACGGCGGCTTCGCCATCGGTGTGGAATTCGAAGGCAGCACCGATGCCCAGCGCCAGCTGCTGGCGCGCTATGTGCTGCAAAAACAGGCGATGGAACGTCGCCAGGCCCTCGACCAGGCACTGGACGCGGTCTGAACACTTTTTCTCAAGGAAATCAGCTGTGACCCTGATTTATGGCCACCGCGGCGCGAAAGGCGAGGCGCCGGAAAACACGCTCGCCAGCTTCAAAACTTGTCTGGAACACGGCGTGAAGCGCTGCGAACTGGACCTGCACCTCTCCAGCGACGGGGAGTTGATGGCTATCCATGACCCTACCCTGAAGCGAACCACCGATCGCCGTGGCCGGGTAGTGGATTACACCGCCGCCGAACTGGTGGAGATCGACGCGCGCAAGGGTGGCCCCGGGTGGCTGCACCCCTGCCCCATTCCGAGGCTGGAAACGCTGTTCGGACAATGCCCGTTCGAACACTGGCAACTGGAAGTGAAAAGCGCCTCGCGCACTCGCGCAGTGACCACCGTGCTGGCGATACGCGAAATGGCGCAGCGCCATGGCTTGCTGGACAAGGTCACCATCACCTCCAGCTCGCGGGAGGTATTACGCGCGGCAGCGGAGTTGGTACCGGATATTTCCCGCGGGTTGGTGGCGGAATACGCTTGGCTGGACCCGCTGAAGGTCGCCCAGAACTATGGTTGCCAATACCTGGCGCTGAACTGGACGCTGTGCACCCCCGAGCGCCTGCTCAAGGCGCAGCGCCAAGGGTTGCACGTGTCGGTATGGACGGTGAACGAGCCAGCGCTGATGCGCCGGCTCGCCGACTTCGGCGCGGACAGCCTGATTACAGACTTTCCCGGTTTGGCCATTGCCACCCTCGAGAATCGCTGAAGGCTTGCGCCCCGGCCGGCTCGGGCCACCGGCCGGAGCCGCTCAAAAAAGCCGGTTCAGGCCGTCGTACGCCGCTACCCGATAGGCTTCGGCCATGGTCGGGTAGTTGAACGTGGTGTTCACGAAGTACTTCAAGGTGTTCAACTCGCCCGGCTGGTTCATGATGGCCTGGCCGATGTGCACGATCTCCGACGCCTGGTCACCGAAGCAGTGCACGCCCAGCACCTGCAGGGTTTCCCGGTGGAACAGGATTTTCAACATGCCCACGGGCTCGTTGGAAATCTGCGCGCGCGCCATGCCCTTGAAGAATGCCTTGCCTACTTCGTACGGTACTTTTTCTGCGGTCAGCTCCTGCTCGGTACGGCCGATGGAGCTGATTTCCGGAATGGTATAGATGCCGGTGGGCACGTCGTTCACGAAGCGCCAGCTGCCGTTGTCGACGATGGTGCCAGCGGCCGAGCGGCCCTGGTCGTAGGCTGCACTGGCCAGGCTCGGCCAGCCGATCACGTCGCCCGCGCCATAGATGGTCGGCACGCTGGTACGATAGCCTTCGTCCACTTCGATCTGGCCGCGGCTGTTTACCTTGATGCCGATGTTTTCCAGGCCCAGGCGGTCAGTGTTGCCGGTGCGGCCATTACACCACAGCAAGGCGTCGGCCTTGATTTTCTTGCCGGACTTCAGGTGCAGCACCACGCCGTTGTCCACGCCCTCTACGCGTTCGTACTCTTCCTGGTGGCGCACCATCACGTTGTTGTTGCTGAAGTGATAGCTCAGGCCCTGGGAGATTTCCGAATCCAGGAAGCTCAGCAGCTGCTGGCGGTTGTCTACCAGTTCGACCAGCACGCCGAGGCCGCTGAAAATGGAGGCGTATTCGCACCCGATCACGCCGGCGCCGTAAATGATCAGCTTGCGCGGGGTGTGGGTGAGGCTGAGGATGGTGTCGCTGTCATAAATGCGCGGGTGGCCGAAGTCGATATCCGCCGGCCGGTAAGGGCGCGAGCCGGTGGCGATGATCACTTGCTTGGCGACGAGTTTTTCCTGGGCGCCGTTGGCGCATACCACTTGAATGGTTTGCTCGTCCGAGAAGCTGCCGGTGCCGAAAAACACATCAACACGGTTGCGGGCGTAGTAGCTGGTGCGTGAAGCCACCTGCTTGGCGATCACCCGCTCGGCACTCTTGAGCACGTCTGGGAATGAGAACCAGCGAGGCTCGCCGATGACCCGGAACATTTCGTTGGTGTTGAACTGGATGATCTGCTTGACCGAATGGCGCAGCGCCTTGGACGGGATAGTCCCCAGGTGGGTGCAGTTGCCGCCGACCTGCCGACGATTATCCACCATCGCCACTTTGCGGCCTGCCTTGGCGGCGTTCATTGCCGCGCCTTCACCCGCTGGGCCCGAACCCAACACCACTACGTCGTAGTTATAGACAGCCATGCGTACTCCTTCAGAACAGGCCGCGGCGCCACTGGGCTGCCTGCGGCTCGAAATGCCCGGACTCACACCCCTACGGTGTGCAGTCTAGCCAAGCTGCAAGGCGCGAACATTAACCGTTAGCCGCAGCCTTGGCTATCTCGGCTTCTGCACAATTGTAGTTACCGCTTTCGCAACAATGCCTGCCCTCCTTCCTTTCCGATGACTACAGAACGCTACCTATCCGGCCCCACCGAACGAGTTTCATTTGCCCCGGTCCATTGGTAACACATATGGTTACAAATCCGCCCCAGCCGTGGCGGAGCCGCGCGACTGAACCTGCGCAGGCGTCTAGCACAGGGATTCCCTCCACTCCAATCGATAAACGGGTACCTTTCATGGCCTCTCCAACAGGCAAGGGCAAGGCGATTTTTCGCGTTGTCAGCGGTAACTTCCTTGAGATGTTCGACTTTATGGTCTACGGCTTCTATGCCACGGCCATCGCAGCCACCTTCTTCCCTACGGACAGCGCCTTCGCGTCACTGATGCTGTCGCTCGCAACCTTCGGCGCCGGCTTCCTGATGCGCCCGCTCGGCGCTATCGTGCTAGGCGCCTACATCGACCGCCATGGCCGCCGCCAGGGGCTGATCGTCACCCTCGGCCTTATGGCCATGGGCACCTTGTTGATCGCCTTGGTGCCCGGCTACGCCAGCATCGGCGTAGCCGCGCCGATCCTGGTGCTGGTGGGGCGCCTGTTGCAGGGCTTCTCGGCCGGTGTGGAACTGGGCGGTGTATCGGTGTACCTCGCCGAGATCGCGACCCCGGGCAGAAAAGGCTTCTTCGTCAGTTGGCAGTCCGCAAGCCAACAGGTTGCAGTGGTGTTTGCGGGGTTGCTCGGTGTGATTCTGCATCAATTCCTCTCCCCTGCTGAAATGAACCAATGGGGCTGGCGCGTGCCCTTCCTGATCGGCTGCCTGATCGTGCCGGTGATCTTCTTCATCCGCCGCTCGCTGGAGGAAACACCCGAGTTCCAGGCGCGCACCCATCGCCCGACCATGCGTCAGGTGCTGGCTTCCATCGGCCAGAACTTCGGCCTGGTGATCGCCGGCATGGCCATGGTGGTGATGACCACCGTGTCGTTCTACCTGATCACGGCGTACACCCCCACGTTCGGCAAGGCCGAGCTACACCTGTCCGAATTCGACGCCCTCGTGGTAACCATGTGCATCGGGCTGTCGAACTTCATCTGGCTGCCCGTGATGGGCGCGGTATCTGATCGCATCGGGCGCAAGCCGCTGCTGGTGACCACCACGGTACTGGCGATCATCACGGCCTACCCACTGCTCTCGTGGCTGGTCGGCTCGCCGAGCTTCGCCCACTTGCTGGTCGTGGGCTTGTGGCTGTCGTTCCTGTATGGCTCGTATAACGGTGCGATGGTAGTCGCGCTCACCGAAATCATGCCCAAGGAGGTCCGCACCACCGGCTTCTCCCTGGCCTACAGCCTGGCCACCGCTACCTTCGGCGGCTTCACCCCAGCAGCCTGCACCTGGCTGATCCACGCGCTGGGCAACCAGGCCGCGCCGGGGCTGTGGCTGAGCGGCGCTGCGGTAATGGGGTTGGTTGCAACCTTGATCCTCTTCCGCAACAAAGATGCGCAAGTGCGGATGGCAGAGGCGGCATAGGCGCCGATCTTGTAGGAAAAGGGGAAGAATAAAGCACCACACTTTCCCTTGGTTGCCATCAGCGGCACAGTGACGCGATGGCATCCTTCACACTTTTATTGATCATCTTCATTGACGGCCTGGGCACAGCATTGCTGCTGCCTATGCTGCCGTCACTCCTGGACCCTGATAACCCTGCGGGCGTGTTGTTCGGTACTGCATTCACTAGCGCGGCGGTCACGTGGCTCTATGGCGTACTACTGGCCGGCTACGCCTTGGCGATGATGGTGGGCGCGCCGCTGCTGGGCGCGCTTTCCGACCGTATAGGCCGGCGGCCGACGCTGCTGATTGCCGTAGCAGGTTCGGTGGCGGGCTATGCGCTCTGCACATGGTCAGTCAGCCAACGCAGCGTTGTACTGCTAGTGATCGGCAGGCTGATTGGCGGTGCCTTCGCCGGCAGCGTGCCGGTTGCGCAGGCGATGTTGGTACAAACGCCTGGCCAGGCCATGAAACGCATCGGCTGGGTGATGTTCGCCATGACCGCCGGGTTCTTCGCAGGCCCTGCGCTGGCGGGGATCTTGATGGCCGACAATAAGCATAGCGCAAGCCTGCTACCCCCTTTGCTTGTAGCATTGGGGCTTAGCGCAGTGTGCATGGTGCTCGCCACGCTCCTGCCGCCCTCATCGCGCCCAAGCAACCCGGTGGGTCCTTCTTTATCCCGCCAGGTACTGAACGGCTTCAGCTCGGTATCGACGCGTCGGCCGCTTCTCGCCCTGCTATGGCTGCAGATTGGCTGGAATCTGCTTTACCAATACCTTCCGTGGATGCTTGCAAGGAACAGCCAGGCAGTGGGAAGCATCAGTACGTTATTGGCCGTGATTGGAGTGGGCATGTGCGTAGCCTTCGTATGGATGGCCGGTGCCCTGCAGGTGCGCTATCCAGTCCATCGTATCGCGCAGGTCGCCACTGCCGCTTTGGCAACACTCTGTGTGCTACTGGCTGCCAGCCTGGGTAGCCTGATGGCGCTACCTCTGGCCGCTGCGGCGGCGCTGGCCTACGGTGTGGCGTACACCGCCCTTATCGGCCATGCACTAGCCTGCGAGCAGGAAAGCTTGCGTGGTACGGTGCTTGGGGTGGCCGCCTCGCTGGCTGCTGCGGCCGCTGCGGGTACGGCGCTGCTCGGAGGGTGGCTTGGCGCCTGGGGTAATGGGGCCTTGGCATCGGTGAGCGTTATTTCATTGGTGATGAGTTGGGCAGTGGTCAGGAAGTGAGGGGCGGGGGGTTCGCCGGCTGTGCCGGCTCCTACCTTGGATTGAGCTCCGCGAAACATTCACCGTTCAAGCCGCCAAATAAAAAACCCCGACCTTCACAGGCCGGGGTTTTCTTGTTTCAGGCAAACCTTAGTGCGGGAACGCTGGAGGGTTCACGCCCGCCATGTCTTCCATCACACGGATTACCTGGCAGCTGTAACCGAATTCGTTGTCGTACCAGACGTACAGTACAACGCGGTTGTCGTTGCAGATGGTGGCTTCGGCATCGACCACACCGGCGTAGCGGGAGCCTACGAAGTCGGTGGAGACCACTTCGGTGGAGGTCACGAAGTCGATCTGGCGGGACAGGTCCGAGTGCAGCGCCACATAGCGCAGGTACTCGTTCACTTCCTCGCGGCTGGTGGACTTCTCCAGGTTCAGGTTGAGGATGGCCATCGACACGTTCGGCGTAGGTACGCGGATCGCGTTGCCGGTGAGCTTGCCAGCCAGTTCCGGCAGCGCCTTGGCGGCAGCGGTGGCGGCACCGGTTTCGGTGATGACCATGTTCAGCGCGGCGCTGCGGCCACGGCGTTCACCTTTGTGGAAGTTGTCGATCAGGTTCTGGTCGTTGGTGTACGAGTGAACGGTTTCGACGTGGCCGTTGGCGATGCCGAACTTGTCGTTGATCGCCTTGAGCACCGGTACGATGGCGTTGGTGGTGCAGGAAGCGGCCGACACGATCTTGTCTTCAGGGGTGATCAACTCGTGGTTGATGCCGTGAACGATGTTCTTCAGCTTGCCTTTGCCAGGCGCGGTGAGAATCACACGGTCGATACCCGGGCAGGCCAGGTGCTGGCTCAGGCCCTCGGCGTCACGCCACACACCGGTGTTGTCCACCAGCAGAGCGTTCTGGATGCCGTACTGGGTGTAGTCCACCTCGTTGGGCGCCTTGGCGTAGATCACCTGGATCAGGTTGCCATTGACGTTCAGGGTGTTGTGCTCGGTGTCCACCATGATGGTCCCATCGAAGGAGCCGTGGACCGAATCGCGGCGCAGCAGGCTGGCGCGCTTGTTCAGGTCGTCGGAAGAACCCTTGCGAACCACGATCGCACGCAGGCGCAGGCCATCGCCACCGCCGGTTTTCTCGATCATGATGCGCGCCAGCAGGCGACCGATACGGCCAAAGCCGTACAGCACCACATCCTGGCCCTTGCGGTGGCCGGCTTCGGTGGCTTGCTTGCCCACTACATCGGCCAGCTCTTCACGCACGAAGGTTTCGGCGTTGCGGCCATTGCCTTCGGCCTTGAATTTCACCGCCAGCTTGCCCAGGTCTACCGAAGCCGCGCCGAGCTTGAGCTCGCTCATGGCCTGCAGCAGCGGGAACGTCTCGTGGACCGACAGCTCGCTTTCGTCGGCCTGGCGATGGCGGGCGAAGCGATGGGCCTTGAGGATCGCAATAACGGAACGGTTGATCAGGCTGCGGCCATAGATCGAGGTCACCACGTTATTGTTGCGGTAAAGCTGACCGATCAACGGGATCATCGCCTCGGCGAGCGCTTCACGATCGATCCATTCACCAAGACACTGGTCGGGCTTCTGATTCACGGGAACCTTCCACATGTAGGGGTAGAAAAAAGGAGCTACATTATGACTTCGGCCGCTGCGCCAAAGCAATGAGCACCCGTCAGCACGGCTGCATAGACCCCCGCAGCACTTTTAAGTTCTTGGCTGCACAGGCTTTCTTTTACGCGTGCCGCCACTGACAGGCGGCTGCCTGGCCCGTTACAATCCGGCTTTCGGACCTAGTTTCTGGAGCCTTGCCCTACCGTGCCAGTTCTGCGCCTTCCGCCGTTACCATCCGTGGCGAGTTCCGCATCGCCGGTCAAACAGACCTGGGGCAACCTGCCGGGCGCTGCCCTGAGCCTGGCGATCGCCGAGGCCGCCAGCACCGCCAAGCGGTTCACCCTGCTGCTGACGGCCGACAGCCAGGCAGCAGACCGTCTGGAACAGGAGCTGCGCTTCTTCGCCCCCGACCTGCCGGTGCTGCATTTCCCCGACTGGGAAACCCTGCCGTACGACCTGTTCTCGCCGCACCAGGACATCGTGTCCCAGCGCATTGCAGCGCTGTATCGGCTGCCCGAGTTGAGCCACGGCATTTTGGTAGTGCCCATCACCACAGCCCTACATCGGCTGGCGCCCACGCAGTTCCTGCTAGGCAGCAGCCTGGTGCTGGACGTAGGCCAGTCGCTGGACGTAGAGGCAACTCGGGCGCGGCTGGAGGCGGCCGGCTATCGCTACGTGGACACGGTGTACGAGCATGGCGAATTCACCGTGCGCGGGGCACTGATCGACCTCTATCCGATGGGCAGCAAGCTCCCTTACAGGATAGACTTGTTCGACGACGAGATCGAAACGCTGCGCACCTTCGACCCCGAAACCCAGCGCTCCATCGACAAGGTAGAGTCGGTGCGTTTGTTGCCGGCACGGGAATTCCCGTTGCAGAAGGAAGCCGTGACCCGCTTCAAGGCGCGCTTCCGCGAGCGCTTCGACGTGGACTTCCGCCGCAGCCCGATCTTCCAGGACCTGAACAGCGGTATCACTCCGGCGGGCATCGAGTACTACCTGCCATTGTTCTTCGAAAACACCTCCACCCTCTTCGACTACCTGCCACAGGACACCCAGGTGTTCTCGCTGCCGGGGATCGAACAGGCTGCGGAACAATTCTGGAACGACGTACGCAACCGCTATGAGGAGCGCCGGATCGACCCGTTGCGCCCCCTGTTGCCACCCGCCGAGCTGTTCATGCCCGTGGAAGACTGCTTCGCCAGGCTCAAAACCTGGCCGCGCGTGGTGGCCAGCAGCGAAGACCCGGGCAGCGGCGGCGGGCGTGAACGCTTCCCCGCCAGCCCACTGCCTAACCTGGCCATCGAAGCCAAGGCCAGCCAACCGATGGCGGCGCTGGCCAGCTACCTGGATCAGTTCCCCGGCCGCGTACTGTTCACCGCCGAGTCGGCGGGCCGCCGCGAAGTGCTGCTGGACATGCTCGCGCGCCTCAAGCTCAAACCCGTTACCGTCGATGGCTGGCCGGGCTTCGTGGAAAGCGAGGCGCGGCTGGCGATCACCATCGCGCCGCTGGATGATGGTTTGCAGCTGGACGATCCGGCGCTGGCCTTGATCGCCGAGAGCCCACTGTTCGGCCAACGCGTAATGCAGCGCCGCCGCCGTGACAAGCGTGGCGACGTGGGCAGCGATGCGGTCATCAAGAACCTTACCGAGCTGCGCGAAGGCGCGCCGGTGGTGCATATCGACCACGGCGTGGGCCGCTACCTGGGCCTGGCTACATTGGAAATCGAAAACCAGGTCGCCGAATTTCTCACCCTCGAGTACGCCGAGAACGCCAAGCTGTACGTACCGGTGGCCAACCTGCACCTGATCGCACGCTACACCGGCAGCGATGACGCCCTGGCTCCGTTGCACCGGCTGGGCTCCGAGGCGTGGCAAAAGGCCAAGCGCAAGGCCGCCGAGCAGGTACGAGACGTGGCCGCCGAATTGCTGGACATCTACGCCCGCCGGGCGGCGCGCAAGGGCTACGCCTTCAGCGATCCGGCCCTGGATTACGAAACCTTCAGCGCCGGCTTCCCCTTCGAGGAAACCCCGGACCAGCAATCGGCCATCCAGGCCGTGCACGACGACATGCTTGCACCGCGGCCGATGGACCGCCTGGTGTGCGGCGACGTGGGCTTCGGCAAAACCGAAGTGGCCATGCGCGCCGCGTTCATCGCAGTGCATGGCGGCCGCCAAGTGGCAATCCTGGTGCCGACCACCCTCCTCGCCCAACAGCACTACAACAGCTTCCGCGACCGTTTCGCCGACTGGCCCGTGCGTGTTGAAGTGATGAGCCGGTTCAAGTCTGCCAAGGAAGTGTCCGAAGCCGTTGCCGAACTGGCCGAAGGCAAGATCGACATCGTGATCGGCACTCACAAGCTGCTGCAGGATGACGTGAAGATCAAAAACCTGGGGCTGGTGATCATCGACGAGGAACACCGCTTTGGTGTGCGTCAGAAGGAAGCGCTCAAGGCCCTGCGCAGCGAAGTGGACATTCTCACGCTCACCGCCACACCTATTCCGCGCACGTTGAACATGGCCATGGCCGGCATGCGCGACCTGTCGATCATCGCCACGCCGCCTGCCCGGCGGTTGTCGGTACGTACGTTCGTGATGGAGCAGAACAAGAGCACCGTGAAGGAAGCGTTACTGCGCGAACTGCTGCGCGGTGGCCAGGTGTACTACCTGCACAACGATGTGAAGACCATCGAGAAATGTGCCGCGGAACTGGCCGAGCTGGTGCCCGAGGCGCGCATCGGCATCGGTCACGGGCAGATGCGCGAGCGCGAGCTCGAGCAGGTGATGAGCGACTTCTACCACAAGCGGTTCAACGTGCTGGTGGCGTCCACCATCATCGAAACGGGCATCGACGTGCCCAGCGCCAACACCATCATCATCGAGCGCGCCGACAAGTTCGGCCTGGCGCAGTTGCACCAGCTGCGCGGCCGTGTCGGCCGTAGCCACCACCAGGCCTATGCCTATCTGCTTACCCCGTCGCGCCAGCAGGTGACTGCCGACGCGGAAAAACGCCTGGAGGCCATTGCCAATACTCAGGACCTGGGCGCCGGCTTTGTGCTGGCCACCAACGACCTGGAAATCCGCGGTGCCGGCGAGCTCTTGGGCGAAGGCCAGAGCGGGCAGATCCAGGCGGTGGGCTTCACCCTCTACATGGAGATGCTGGAGCGCGCGGTGAAGTCGATCCAGAAAGGCGAACAGCCGAACCTGGACAAGCCATTGAGCGGTGGCCCGGAGATCAACCTGCGGCTTCCGGCGCTCATCCCCGAGGATTACCTGCCGGACGTTCACGCTCGCCTGATTCTATACAAACGCATCGCTTCGGCCATGGACGAAGACGGCCTCAAGGACCTCCAGGTCGAAATGATCGACCGCTTCGGCCTGTTGCCCGAGCCCACCAAGAACCTGATCCGCCTCACGCTACTCAAGCTGCATGCGGAAAAACTCGGCATTCTGAAGATCGACGCCGGCCCTCAGGGTGGCCGTATCGAGTTCGCCGCCGAAACACCGGTCGACCCACTGGTGCTGATCAAGATGATCCAGGGCCAGCCAAAGCGTTACAAGTTCGAAGGCGCTACGCTGTTTAAATTCCAGGTCCCGATGGAGCGGCCGGATGAGCGTTTCAATACCATCGAAAGCCTGCTCGAGCAGTTGGCGAAGGCAACCTGAGCCGATGCGCCGCCAGCCAGATAACAGGGTAGTTGCGCCGTGCTTGTGAACGTGTCCGGCGCCCTGGCGCCGCGCCCCCGCCTGTGGCTGGGGAGCGTGGAGTTCAGCGCATTCGAGCCCCGCAACGGGCGCATGCAACGCCACGTTCAGCATCGGGCGGCGCTGGCGTTCGGCTACGAGGGTGTTTACGTTTCCCCTGCCACCTCCGCAATGCGTGCCGGCCAAGGTGCCGGGGCGCTTAGCCGGGACGTGCAGGCCGAACGCCGCCTGCGTGACCAGCTTGTAAGCCTGGGTTTTCGTATTGCCACCCGGCAAAGCAAGGCGCTGCCGGAGAGCGCAGGCGAACTGTATGAGCTCCCCACGGACAGCGCCTGGTTACGCTTTGTGCTGCAGGACCTGCCCGCGTTGCGCGAGCAAGGCTGGGAAATCGAGTACGGCGAACACTTCAGCTTCCAGCTCACCCCCGTGGACGACTGGTACGCCGTGCTGGATGAGGCCGTGGGGCACGACTGGTTCGACCTGGAAGTGGGTATTGTGGTCAATGGCCAACCCCAGAGTTTGCTGCCTATCCTGCTGAACCTGGTGCGCACGCACCCTGATGTGCTCAAGCCTGCCGCCCTGGCGCGCCGCAAGGATGAGGAGCTGCTCGTGTTGCAGCTACCCGCCGCGCAGAGCAGCAAGCGCGCCCTGCAAGTAGCCCTGCCCTACGGGCGGCTGAAGCCGGTACTCGCAGTGCTGGGCGACGTGTACCAGCACGAGGCCGGCGCGACCCGGCTGCGGCTGCCCACGCCCGATGCATCGAGGCTTAACGCCTTGGCAGACATGCCCCTGCGCTGGGAGGGCAGTGACCGGCTACGCCAACTCGCTACCCGGCTGGGCGATATCCACAGCCGCAACGCTCCTTCCCCGGCGGGCCTGAATGCCACGTTGCGCGACTATCAGCTGGATGGCCTGAGCTGGATGCAAAACCTGCGCGAGCTGGAAGTCGGCGGGATCCTGGCGGATGACATGGGCCTGGGCAAAACCCTCCAGGCGCTGGCGCACGTAGTGACCGAGAAGAACGCCGGGCGGCTGGACCGACCCGTGATGGTGGTGATGCCCACCAGCCTGATTCCGAACTGGCAGGATGAAGCCGCCCGCTTCGCCCCTGGTTTGCGCGTGCTCACCCTACAGGGCGTGGGCCGCCGCAAGCACTTCGAGCACCTTCATGAATATGACCTGCTGCTGACCACCTACGCACTGTTGCCAAAGGACGTAGAGCGTATCGGCCAGCTCAAGCTTCATGTGCTCATCCTCGATGAGGCGCAGTACATCAAGACGCCCGGCAGCAAGGCTGCGCAAGCGGCACGCCGCTTCGACGCCCGGCAACGCCTGTGCCTGAGTGGTACGCCGCTGGAAAACCACCTGGGCGAGCTATGGTCGCTGTTCCATTTCCTGATGCCGGGCTGGCTGGGCGACAGCAAGGCGTTCAACACCCATTACCGCGTGCCGATCGAGCGCCATGAGGATCAGGAGCGCTTGCAGCACCTCAACGCCCGTATCAAACCCTTCCTGCTGCGCCGCACCAAGGAACAGGTAGCGACCGAACTGCCCGCCAAGACTGACATCATCCAGTGGGTGGATCTCAACACCGCCCAACGTGACCTGTACGAAACGGTACGGCTGGCCATGGACCGCAAGGTGCGCGCGGAGATCAGCCGCAAGGGCATGGCGGGTAGCCAGATCATCATTCTTGAAGCCCTGCTCAAGCTTCGCCAGGTGTGCTGTGACCTGCGCCTGGTGGACAAGCAACGCGCCTACGCGCCAGGCGGCAGTTCCGGCAAGCTGGAAAGCCTGATGGAAATGCTGGAGCGGCTGATGACCGAGGACCGGCGGGTGCTGGTGTTCTCCCAGTTCACCTCGATGCTGGAGCTGATCGAAGCCGAACTGCAACAGCGAGGCATGGACTACGCGCTGCTAACCGGCGCCAGCCGCGACCGCCGCGCACCGGTGGAGGATTTCCAGCAGGGCCGCAAGCGGATCTTCCTGATCAGCCTGAAGGCGGGTGGCGTAGGCCTTAACCTCACCGCCGCCGACACGGTTATTCATTACGACCCCTGGTGGAACCCCGCGGCCGAGCAGCAGGCCACGGACCGTGCCTACCGCATTGGGCAGGACAAGCCTGTGTTCGTGTTCAAGCTGATCACCCGGGGCACGGTAGAAGAGAAGATCGCCCAGCTGCAACAAGAGAAAACCGCCCTTGCTGCGGGCGTGCTCGACGGCCACCACGCAGCAGACTGGCGATGGCAACCGGAAGATATCGAAGCGTTGCTGGAGCCGCTGCCGGACAAGCGCTGAGGCTACCGGCGCCGGCCCCGGCCCCGGGGCGGGGTCTAATCAGGCTGCCAGCACCCTGCCCAATACGCCTCTCACCTTGCCGATCCCCTGGTGCAGGGCTTCCTCGATTTCCGCCATGGTAATCACGTCGGTACTTTTGCCCGCAGCCGGGTTCACCACCAGAGCCAGGCAGGCATACGCCAGATCGATTTCCCGGGCCAACGCTGCCTCCGGCATGCCGGTCATGCCAACGATGTCGCAGCCGTCGCGCTCCATCCGGGCAATTTCGGCGACGGTCTCCAGCCGTGGCCCCTGGGTGGCGCCGTACACGCCAAAGTCGCTGAACCCATGCCCCTCGGCGGCCAGCGCGGCAATTAGTTGCTGGCGTACGGGCTCGCTGTAGGGGTAGCTGAAGTCGATGTGCGTGACCTGCTCCAGGTCGTCGGCGAAGTAGGTATGCTCACGCCCGCTGGTGTAGTCGATCACCTGATGCGGCACGCAAAAATGCCCCGTGCCCATCGCCGAATGAATACCGCCTACCGCATTCACCGCCAGCACCGCCTCGGCGCCGGCCTGCTTCAGCGCCCACAGGTTGGCCCGGTAGTTCACTTTGTGGGGAGGAAAGCGGTGCGGATGACCGTGACGAGCCAGAAACAGCACTTCGCGGCCTGCGTATTCGCCCACCAGCACCGGCGCGGACGGTGCGCCGTAAGGGGTTTCGATGTCTACCGAGCGGTGTATTTCCAGCCCATCAAGTTGGGTAAGCCCGGTGCCGCCAATGATTGCGTACGTGGTCATGATCAAGCTCCAGGCTCAAGCAGGCCCGCCCGGCGAAGCGCACCCAGCGCTTGGAGCCAGCGAGGCTGCTGCCGATATTCAAGGGAAGGGTGAGCGCGGCGGCGCATGCCTGCCAGCCGCGCGGGTGGGGTTACGCCAAGGCGCTGGGCAGCGACCAGGGCCAGCTCGGCGGCGGCGCGGTCGTTGCACACCAGGCCCATGTCACAGCCGGCGCTCAGCGCAGCTTCGATGCGAGCGGCCGAGTCGCCTGCAACGTGAGCACCCGCCATGGACAGGTCGTCACTGAAGATCACACCCTCGAAGCCCAGCTCGCCTCGGAGGATTTCCTGCAGCCAGCGGCGCGAGAAGCCCGCGGGGCGTTCATCCACCGCTGGATAGATCACATGGGCCGGCATCACCGCCGCCAGCCTGGCGCGCAGCTGAATGAACGGTTGCATGTCGCCCGCACGCAGGGTTGGCAGGCCGCGCTCATCTACAGGGATGGCCACGTGGGAATCGGCCTCGGCCCAACCATGGCCGGGGAAATGCTTGCCACATGCGGCCATGCCCGCCTGATTCATGCCATCGATGAACGCCCCGGCCAGAGTGGTTGCCGTTTGCGCGTCGCCGTTGAACGAACGGGCCCCGATCACAGCGCTGCGCCCGTAATCCAGGTCCAGCACCGGCGCGAAGCTCAGGTCCAGCCCTGCGGCGAGGACTTCGGTCGCCATTATCCAGCCGCAATGGGTGGCAAGCACTTGCGCATCAGCGCCTTTCGCGGCCTGTGCTATACGGCCCATGGCTGGCAGGCGGACAAACCCTCGGCGCAAGCGCTGCACGCGGCCCCCTTCCTGGTCCACGGCGATGATCAGGTCCGGCCGTATGGCGCGGATGCTGGCGCACAGGTCACGCACCTGGCGTGGGTGGTCAATGTTGCGAGCAAAGAGGATGAGCCCGCCCACCTGGGGCTGGCGTAGCAAGTGGCGGTCTTCGGCGGTAAGCCAGGTGCCGGCAACGTCGACCATCAGAGAGCCTTGAAGGCTGGCGCTCATGGGAAATCCTTGGGAAAGCAGCGGGGTCGCTACTTTACCCAATCCGGACCGGGCTGTCGTGTGCGGCTCAGGCCTTGGCCGGCGCTTTGCTGCGGGGGCGCAATTGCGCAGAAGACATGGCAGGGTCGCTTACACCGCTGTCGGCACGCATGCCGGCCGCCAGGAACGGCACCATCAACCGCATGACCTGCTCGATGGAGGTGTCCACCCCGAAGTCGTTCTCCGCGATCGCCCTCAGCGCCTTGATACCCGACATGCTGAACGCCGCCGCCCCCAGCATGAAGTGCACCCGCCAGAACAGCTCGAGCGCCGGGATGCCCGGTGCAGCTTCATTCACCAGCAGCATGTAACGACGGAATACCTTGCCGTACATGTCTTCCAGGTAGCGCCGCAAATGGCCCTGGCTCTCGCTGAAGGCCAAGCCAAGCAAACGCATGAAAATGGACAGGTCATTATTGCTGCGCGGCTGTACCGACAGCGCCTGATCCACCAGGATTTCCAGCAGTTCTTCCAGGCTGGCCTTGTGCTCGGGGCGGGCGGCGCGGCGCTCCAGCTCCCGATCGAGGCTGGCGCAGAATGGCCCCAGGAACCGTGAGAACACGGCCTGGATCAAGGCCTTTTTAGACCCGAAATGATAATTGACGGCGGCCAGGTTGACCCCCGCCTTGCTAGTGATCAGGCGCAGGGACGTTTCGGCGAACCCCTTCTCCGCGAACAGTTGTTCGGCGGCATCGAGAATGCGCTCGACGGTTTCCGACTGTGCCATGGGTGCTCCGGCTGACAAACAGGTGTTTGAAACATACGTTTGGCCCGCCCGCGTTGTCAAGCTGGCCGCGCATTTTCCAGCCATACGGCCGCGCTTTCAAGCAGCGAAGCGCCAGCGGAAAGGATTGCCAAGCGCTGCATACTGTATATAATTCCAGGCACTGTATAAAAAGCCAGAGCCAACGCCATGCAGAAACTAACGCCACGCCAGGCCGAAATCCTTGCCTTCATCAAGCGTTGCCTCGATGACAACGGCTTCCCGCCCACCCGCGCCGAAATCGCTCAAGAGCTGGGCTTCAAGTCCCCCAACGCCGCCGAGGAGCACCTCAAGGCGCTGGCCCGCAAGGGCGCCATTGAAATGACCCCAGGTGCATCCCGTGGCATTCGTATTCCCGGCGCCGAACCGCGCTCGGCCAACGATACCTCGTTGCCGGTCATTGGCCGTGTAGCGGCCGGCGCCCCGATTCTTGCCGAACAGCATATCGAGACCACGTGCGATATCAATCCGGCCTTCTTCCATCCACGCGCAGACTACCTCCTCCGCGTGCATGGCATGAGCATGAAGGATGTGGGCATCTTCGATGGCGACCTGCTCGCGGTCCATACCTGCCGAGAAGCGCGCAACGGCCAGATTGTCGTCGCTCGCATCGGCGAGGAAGTAACCGTCAAGCGGTTCAACCGTGTCGGCCACAAGGTTCAGCTGCTGGCTGAAAACCCGGAATTCGCGCCTATCGAAGTGGACCTGCGCGAGCAGGATCTGGTGATCGAAGGGCTTAGCGTTGGCGTCATACGCCGATAAACAGGAGGCGACAATGCAGTTTTCCACGATAGTGCCCAATAACGCCCAGCATACCCAGCTGTCGTTGTTCGAAGCCTTTATCGCGCCGCCCGGTCAGGCTTTTCAGAAAGCCCCTGTAGAAGGCTGGCCAAGCCAGGCACCCGAGGTGTTCAGCGAGCTGAGCCTTCGGGGGGCAACGGGAAACTGCCTTAGCCTGTTGGCACCGATGCTACGGGAGCTGAGCGAGGGGGAGCATATGCGCTGGCTCACGCTGGTAGCGCCGCCGGCCAGTTTGACCCAGAACTGGCTACGCGATGCCGGGCTCAACCGCGAACGCATCCTGCTGCTGCAACCACGGGCTAATCAAACGCCCCTGCAGTTGGCCTGCGAAGCACTGCGCCTTGGTAAAAGCCATACAGTAGTCAGTTGGGTCAACCCGCTGAATACAAACGGGCGCCAGCAGCTTGTGACCGCCGCGCGCCAGGGCGACGCGCAAAGCCTGAATATCCGCTTGGGCTGAAGCCCAACGGCCGCCGGCGTTAGTGAAGTACGCGCGGCCCGTCGTCGTGTTCGAAATCCCCTTCGACCAGCTTGCCGGCCATTTGCACGCCCACGCTCAACATGGCCTTGGCGACTTCTACGTGCTGGCCCTGGAGAAAGGCCTTGGCATCGTCGGAGAAGTTCAAGGTAACCAGCGAACCTTCGTCTTCAGCGCGACGCAGCTCGATCCGGCCATCCGGAAGTTCGACGATTTCAAGAAAAGACGTAGACATGACGTGAGGGATCTCCGGGAAAGGCGGTTATTGTAACATTCAGTGAGCTAATCAGCACTCACTTAGCCCATCCCGGAACCGGACCGCCAGGGATTTCAACTGTTGGCGCCACTCCTCCAGCTCGTCCCGCCCCAGTGCGGGCGGTTCCTCGGGCTCATCAAGGCTTACTGCCTGGATCAACGGTTGGGTGACGTCCTGCTTGGGCTTGCGTGGCGCGCGTGGCGGTTGCCACAGTGCGCTGTATTCGTAAAGCAGCCTGGCCAGCCAGGTTGCCCGGTTGCCTGCAAGCTCCACCAACTCCCCCAACTGCGGGTTAGGCGCGGCCGCCAAGGCTTCGGGCGTGAGAAACCGCTCCGCCTTTGGCGAGTCGGCGTCGTTCAGCCGGTAGTACCCTGCAATTTCATGGCATAGCCCCAGCAGCCCACCGTAAAGATGGAACAGCACTGCCTCACGCTCTGCTTGAGCGAGCGCAGCTGCATTCATGGCAGCGCCCTGCTCCGCCCGCCCCAGCGCCTCAAGGGCCAAGCCTGCGAAATAGAGCTTCTGGTTGGTGCGGGTATACAACTCATGTGCCATGGGAACCTCCGAAAAAATGAACGGGGCACTGTGGCCCCGAGCATTCAACGCTTGTCTTCGACCTTCCAGGCCGTGCCATCGAAGAAGGCGCGCCAGCCGGTAGGCTTGCCATCGACTTCGGTCTGCACGTACTGCTCTTTGGTCTTGCGGCTGTAGCGTATCACCGAGAAGCGGCCTTCGGGGTCCTTCACGGGTGCGTCAAAGAGGAAATGATACTTGGGATCGATCTCGTCCTTGTGAGGCAACAGCTCGCGCACCAGGGGCGCGCGGGTTTCCCGATTTTTCGGGAACTGGCTCGCGGCCAGGAACAGGCCCGAGGCGCCGTCACGCAACACGTAGGTGTCGTCCACCTTCTCGCACTTCAACTCCGGCATCTTCACCGCGTCCATCTTGGGCGGCGCCGCTTCGCCGTTCTTCAGCAGCTTGCGGGTGTTCTTGCAGGACGCGTTGGTGCAACCGAAGAACTTGCCGAAACGGCCGGTCTTGAGCTGCATTTCGCTGCCGCACTTGTCGCACTGGATGCTCGGGCCTTCATAGCCCTTGATACGGAAGCTGCCTTCCTCGATTTCGTAGCCGGCGCAGTCCGGGTTGTTACCGCAGATGTGCAGCTTGCGCTTCTCGTCCAGCAGGTACGCATCCATCGCCGTCGCGCAGATGGGGCAGCGGTGCTTGTTCAGCAGTACGCGGGATTCGGATTCGCCCTCGTCGTCAGCAGCGATCTCGTCGCCGGGCACCAGGTTGATGGTCGCCTTGCAACGTTCCTTGGGCGGCAGGCTGTAGCCTGAGCAACCCAGGAAGACGCCCGTGGATGCGGTACGGATCATCATCGGCCGGCCGCACTCCTTGCACGGAATGTCCGTGAGGGTTGGCTGGTTGGCGCGCATGCCGTTTTCGCTGGCCTCGGCCACTTCCAGTTTTGCGCGGAAGTCCTCGTAGAACTCGTCCAGCACGTTCTTCCAGTCCCGCTCGCCGTGCGCAACGTCGTCCAGGTGCTCTTCCATGCCCGCGGTAAAACCGTAGTCCATGAGGTTGGAGAAGCTTTCGCCCAACCGCTCGGTCACGATGTCGCCCATCTTTTCCGAATAGAACCGACGGTTATGCAGCGTCACATAGCCACGGTCCTGAATGGTGGAAATGATCGCAGCGTAGGTCGATGGCCGGCCAATACCGCGTTTTTCCATTTCCTTGACCAAGCTGGCTTCGGAGTACCGCGCCGGTGGCTTGGTGAAGTGCTGGGTGGGGTCCAGCTCAAGCAGCTGCAGCTTCTCGCCCTGGGCCATTTCAGGCAGCACGTCGTCTTCGCCCGGCTTGCTCACCTGCGGCAGTACTTTGGTGTAGCCGTCAAACTTCAGGATGCGGCCCTTGGCGCGCAGTTCAAAGTCTCCAGCCGCCACAGTAAGCGTGGTGGACAGGTACTGCGCCGGTGGCATCTGGCAGGCCAGGAACTGGCGCCAGATCAGCTCGTACAGCCGTTCTGCGTCGCGCTCCATGCCGTTGAGCTGCGAAGGGTGCAGGTTCACGTCGGACGGGCGGATCGCCTCGTGCGCCTCTTGGGCCCCTTCCTTGCTGCCATAGACGTTCGGCGTTGCCGGCAGGTACTGCTTGCCGAAGTTGCCTTCGATATAGGCACGTGCCATGTCCAACGCATCCACCGACAGGTTGGTGGAGTCGGTACGCATATAGGTGATGTAGCCAGCTTCGTACAAGCGCTGGGCCATCATCATGGTTTTTTTCACGCCAAAGCCCAGGCGGTTACTCGCCGCCTGCTGCAGTGTGGACGTAATGAACGGCGCCGACGGCTTGCTGCTGGTCGGTTTGTCCTCGCGCTTGGCCACGGTGTAGCTGGAGGCCTTGAGCTTCTGCACGGCCGCCATGGCTTGGGTTTCGTTGAGTGGCTTGAAGGCTTCGCCGTTCTCGCGCGCTACTTCGAAGCGCACCTTGGCCTTGCTGCTGGCGAGGTCGGCGTGCAGCTCCCAGTACTCCTGAGGGATGAACGCACGGATTTCACGCTCGCGCTCCACCACCAGCTTCACGGCGACGGACTGCACCCGCCCGGCGGACAAGCCACGAGCGATTTTCTGCCAGAGCAGGGGCGATACCATGTAACCCACCACGCGATCGAGGAAACGCCTCGCCTGCTGCGCGTTCACACGGTCGATATCCAGCTCGCCTGGCTGCGAGAACGCTTCCTGGATGGCCTTTTTGGTGATTTCGTTGAACACCACTCGCTTGTAACGCGAATCGTCGCCGCCGATTGCCTCGCGCAGGTGCCAGGCGATGGCTTCCCCCTCGCGGTCAAGGTCGGTTGCGAGATAGATGGTGTCGGCATCCTTGGCGAGCTTGCGCAGCTCGTCGATGACCTTCTCCTTGCCGGGAAGGATTTCGTACTTGGCCTTCCAGCCATGGTCGGGATCGACCCCCATGCGCGCTACCAGCGTACGCCGCGCCTTTTCACGCGGTGTTAATGCCGGGGCCTCGCCCGCCGCCTTGGCCTTGCGGGCGGCCGGCTCCTTGGAGGTGGACGAACCGCTGGTAGGCAGGTCACGGATGTGGCCGATACTGGACTTCACCACGTACTGGTTGCCCAGGTACTTGTTGATCGTCTTGGCCTTGGCCGGGGATTCCACAATGACCAGCGATTTTCCCATGGATCGGAAGATTCCTAAAAACAGAAATTGAAGGCGGTGACGCCTTTCGAGGCCCCGCTATATATAGTGGCTACCGGGTGAGGTCAAGCGCAGTGCCTAAATGGCATCACTCGCGGCAGCGTCGAACAGGCTGGGTTCGGCACGCACCAAAGCAAAGCGCGGTACCTGCTCGCCGTCAACCTCGACAGACTCCAGGAACATCTCCAGCGGGCGTACCCACAGGCCATATTCGCCATAAAGCGCCTGGTAGCACACCACCTGCTGCTCGGTCTCGGAATGGCGCGCCACGCCGAATACACGGTACTCGGGGCCTTTGTAATGGCGATAGACGCCAGGTTGTAACAGCATATGCCGCCTCACTTCTTCAAACGCTGAAAAACAAAAACCGGGGCGCCTGGCCCCGGTCTTTGACACACGCAGGATCAGACGCGTTCGAACACCGTGGTGATGCCCTGGCCCAGACCGATACACATGGTGGCAACGCCGAGGGTGGCGCCCTTTTGCTTCATTACATTAAGCAGAGTGCCGGAAATACGGGCACCCGAGCAACCGAAAGGATGCCCCAAGGCAATCGCGCCGCCGTGCAGGTTCACCTTTTCGTCCATCTTGTCGAGCACCTTGAGGTCTTTCAGCACCGGCAATGCCTGCGCCGCAAAGGCTTCGTTAAGCTCGAAGCAGTCGATGTCCGCTACCGTCAGGCCGGCGCGCTTGAGGGCCTTCTGGGTAGCAGGCACAGGCCCGTAGCCCATGATCGACGGGTCGACACCGGCTACCGCCATCGAGCGGATCACCGCCATCGGCTGAAGGCCCAGGTCTTTCGCGCGCTGGGCCGACATCACGATCATGCACGAGGCACCGTCGGTGATCTGCGACGAAGTGCCCGCGGTCACGGTACCGCCTTTGGGGTTGAATGCCGGCTTGAGCGATGCCAGGCCTTCGAGCGTGGTTTCCGGGCGAATGGTTTCGTCGTAGTCGAAAACCTTCAGGAAGCCGTTCTCGTCATACCCCTCCATGGGGATGATTTCGTCCTTGAACAAGCCCTCGACTGTCGCCTTGTGCGCCAACTGGTGCGAACGCACACCAAAGGCATCCTGCTGCTCGCGGGTGATGCCGTGCATCTTGCCCAGCAATTCGGCCGTGAGGCCCATCATGCCGGCGGCTTTGGCCGCATGCAGCGACATATGGGGGTTCGGGTCCACGCCGTGCATCATGCTCACGTGGCCCATGTGCTCCACGCCGCCGATCACGAACACATCGCCGTTGCCGGTCTGGATGGCCTGGGCAGCGGTGTGCAGCGCGCTCATGGACGAACCGCACAGACGGCTCACGGTTTGCGCCGCCGACGTATGAGGAATGCGCGTCATCAACGATGCCATTCGCGCGATGTTCCAGCCTTGCTCGAGGGTCTGGTTCACACAGCCCCAGATCACGTCTTCGACTTCGTTGGGGTCTACACCCGGGTTACGCGCCAGCAACTGGTCGATCAGCAGCGCCGACATGTTCTCGGCGCGGGTATTGCGATGCATGCCGCCCTTGGAGCGGCCCATGGGTGTACGACCGAAGTCGACGATCACCACATCTCTTGGATTCAGGCTCATAGTGCAAAATCTCGCTCTGTTGTCGGGCGGCTCAACCGAAGAAACGCTGGCCGGTACGGGCCATTTCGCGCAGCTTCTCGGTGGGGTGGTACAGCGGGCCCAGCTCGGCGTAACGGTCGGCAATGGCTACGAATTCGGCCACGCCGATCGCGTCGATGTAACGCAGTGCGCCACCGCGGAAGGGAGGGAAGCCGATACCGTACACCAGGCCCATGTCCGCTTCGGCTGCGGTTTCGACGATGCCGTCTTCGAGGCAGCGAACCGTCTCCAGGCACAGCGGGATCATCATCCAGTTGATGATGTCTTCGTCGGTGACTTCGCGTTGCTCGTAAATGACCGGCTTGAGCACGTCCAGTACTGCGGCATCGGCCACTTTCTTCGGCTTGCCACGCTTGTCGGTCTCGTAGGCATAGAAGCCCTTGCCGTTCTTCTGACCCAGGCGGTTGGCCTCATACAGCGCGTCGATGGCGCTGCGACGGTCATCCTTCATGCGGTCCGGGAAGCCTTCGGCCATCACATCACGACCGTGGTGGCCGGTGTCGATGCCGACCACGTCCATCAGGTACGCAGGGCCCATGGGCCAGCCGAATTTTTCCATGACCTTGTCGATGCGCACGAAGTCTACGCCCGCGCTCACCAGCTTGGCGAAACCGCCGAAGTACGGGAACAGCACACGGTTGACCAAAAAGCCCGGGCAGTCGTTGACCACGATCGGGTTCTTGCCCATTTTCTTGGCATAGGCGACGGTGGTGGCCACCGCTTGCTCGCTGGACTTCTCGCCACGGATCACTTCCACCAGCGGCATCATGTGCACCGGGTTGAAGAAGTGCATGCCCACGAAGTTCTCGGGCCGCTTCAGGGCCTTGGCCAGCAGGCTGATGGAAATGGTGGAGGTGTTCGAAGCCAGAATGGCGTCGTCCTTCACGTGGTTTTCCACTTCGGCCAACACGGCTTGCTTGACCTTCGGGTTCTCGACCACGGCCTCGACCACGATGTCCACATGGCCAAAATCGCCATAGGACAGCGTGGGGCGAATGGCATTGAGGGCAACAGCCATCTTCGCGGGGGTCAGGCGGCCTTTTTCGACCTGCTTGCCCAACAGCTTGGAGGCTTCGTTGAGGCCCTGCTCGATACCCTTCTCATTGATGTCCTTCATCAGGATCGGGGTGCCTTTGTACGCCGACTGGTAGGCGATGCCCCCACCCATGATGCCAGCGCCCAATACAGCCGCCTGATTTACATCACGGGCCTGCTTGTCATACACCTTGGCCTTGCGCTTGAGCTCCTGATCGTTCAGGAACAGCCCGATCAGGCTTTCGGCGGCAGAGGTCTTGGCCATCTTCACGAAGCCGGCGGCTTCGATTTCCAAAGCCTTGTCGCGACCGAAGTTCGCGGCTTTCTGGATGGATTTGATCGCCTCTACCGGTGCCGGGTAGTTCGGCCCGGCCTGGCCAGCAACGAAGCCCTTGGCGGTTTCGAAAGCCATCATTTGCTCGATGGCATTCAGCTTGAGCTTTTCCAGCTTGGGCTGGCGACGAGCCAGATGGTCGATTTCGCCGGAGATAGCGCGCTTGAGCAAGTCCAGCGCGGCGGCCTGAAGCAGCTCAGGCGCAACCACCACGTCCACGGCGCCAACTTTCAGGGCGTCGTCCGGGCGCTGTTCCTTGCCTGAGGCAATCCATTCGATGGCGTTATCAGCGCCAATCAGGCGCGGCAGGCGAACGGTACCGCCAAAACCTGGGTAGATGCCCAGCTTCACTTCAGGCAAGCCGATCTTCGCCGCCGTGGACATCACGCGGAAGTCTGCCGCCAGGGCCATTTCCAGGCCGCCACCCAGGGCGATGCCGTTGATCGCGACCACGGTAGGGCATGCCAGGTCTTCAAAATCGCTGAAGATCCGGTTGACTTCGAGGTTTCCGGCGGTCAGCTCGGCTTCGGGCAACTTGAAGTTATCGACGAACTCGGTGATATCAGCGCCGACAATGAACACATCCTTGCCACTGGTAACCACCACGCCCTTGACCGACGCATCGGCCTTGAGCGCTTCCACCGCCTCGCGCAGCTCGCTGAGGGTAAGGCGGTTGAACTTGTTGACGGACTCACCCTTGAGGTCGAAATTCAGTTCGACGATGCCACTTTCAAGAGCCTTAACCGTGATGGCTTTACCTTCGTAAATCATCAACTGATCTCCAGGAATGGAAGCTAAACGTTACGCATTGGAGCAGCCCTGCGGCTTACCCGCCAACACGCGTTCGGACGCTGAAGCGATGGCAAACGCTCGATTCATACGCCCGTTTGATTCGGGTGTGCACACCTTCAGCGAAAACCCTTGGAATGTCAATCGCCCGAAAACGGGCCACTGTCGCGACCGCGCGGTCATTTTTTCTGAACAGCTTGAGCGTAGACAGCGGCACATATAGTGCCCTCTATGAAACGTGCCGCCCAAGCACAGCGCAGCGATGAATGGGCACGAATTCATGCCACGCATTGGCGCCAGAGGCGTATGATCGCGGCCATTCACCGGCCTGCCTGGCCTCGCCCGATCCTCGTGTCGGGCTTTTTATTGCCTGCCGTTCGGCGCCTTGCCCTCAAGTTCTTCGCCTGGCCGGCCGACATCCCGATACAGCTGGCCTCCCGGCCGCCATGTACGTCCTTACGCTTCGCTCCCCCCACACAACAACAATGCGGAGAAAGCCCCATGAAGGTGCTGCGCAACCTGTCCATCAGCCGCCGGCTGTGGCTTATCCTGCTGTTGGCCCTCGGCATGCTCGCCGCGCTTGGCCTGTTCATGCTCAAGCAAATTCATGACGATCTTTATCAAGCCAAGGCCCAGAAAACCATGCATGTGGTGCAAACCGCGGCAGGCTTGCTGGAATACTTCAACGGCCTGGAAAAGACCGGAGCGCTGACCCACGAAGCGGCCCAGCAGCAAGCCATCGCTGCGGTGCGCGGCCTGCGCTATGGAGGCGCGGATTATTTCTGGATCAATGACCTTCGCCCGGTGATGGTGATGCACCCCACCAATGCCAAGCTCGATGGTCAGGACCTTTCGGGCATTCGCGACCCTGATGGCTTTGCGGTATTCAACGAAATGGTGGCCGTGGCGAAGGCCAAGGGCGCTGGAATGGTGAATTACCGCTGGCCCAAACCAGGCGCCAGCGCGCCCGTGGCCAAAACCTCCTACGTACAGCTGTTCCAACCCTGGGGCTGGGTGATCGGCTCGGGCGTGTACGTGGACGACGTGGAGGCCGAATTCACCGCCCAAGTGGTCCGCGTGTTGATCGCGGCGGCGGTCATCGCGCTGATGATGGCCCTGGCCATTGTTGCCATCGCCCGCAGCATCGTCCATCCGCTGCGCGCCTCGGTCAGCGCAATGGCGAACATTGCCAGCGGGGACGGCGACCTCACCCGTGAACTCCACGCTGAAGGCAATGACGAAATTACCCAGCTAAGCGGCCATTTCAACGCATTCACGCGAAAAATGCGCGCAATGGTGGGATCGCTGCAGGCGTCGGCCGATGAGCTTGGCCGCTCGTCACAAGCGCTGGGCGGCAATGCCCTGGAAGCCCAGTCAAGCAGCTCGCGCCAATGCGTACAAATGGACCGGGTGGCCACCGCCATCGGCGAGGTCACCCATGGCGTTCAGGATGTTGCCCGTACCGCCGAGCACGCGGCCAGCGAAATGCGCAAGGCCGAAGCTCAGGCCCTCGACGGCCAGGCCAGTATCAGCGGTAGTGTTCAGCAGATCGACCAGCTTTGCGCCACCATCAACCAAGCCGTGGAGGTGATCCGCACCCTGGCGGCCGAAAGCACCGAGATAGGCGGTGTGCTGGACGTGATCAGTTCGATCGCCGAGCAAACCAACCTGCTGGCCTTGAACGCTGCCATCGAAGCCGCGCGGGCCGGGGATCAAGGCAGGGGGTTTGCCGTGGTAGCTGACGAAGTGCGCCTGCTTGCGCAGCGCACGCAAAAATCCACGGCCCAGATCCAGGCCATGACCGAGCGGCTGCGGCACCGCTCCGAAGCCGCAGTGAAGGTCATCAACGAAAGCAGCGAGGCGTCGCGCCTTACCATCGAGCAGGCCAGCGCCGCCGGCCGAAGCCTGGAGGCAGTGGTGCATGCCTTGCGCACGCTGAACCAACTCAACGCCTCCATCGCCAGTGCCACCCTGCAACAAAGCCACGTGGTGGAAGACATCAACCAGAATGTGGCCCAAGCTGCCGGGCTGTCCCAGGGGACCGCAGCGGCGGCGGAACAATCGAGCCGCACCAGCGTGGAGATGAAAACCCTCAGCGAGCAGTTGAACGGGGCGTTGCGCCAGTTCCGGATTTAGCGTGTGGCGAGCGTTCGCAGGGCCCGGTCGATAGCCTCTGCCTGGCCCTCCCCGCCACCCTCGCCCCACACTGCGCTGACCATTCGTCGCTGCGCTTCAACCTTCCACACATCGGCCGGCAGCAGGTTCAGCTGCTCCAGCAGGGCGGCGTCCGTGCACGGCTCGCGCCACTGGTTTACCCATTGGCCGGGCTCAGGCTGCCACCATGTCCAATCCGCGCCAACCGGCGAGGGCCGCGGCCGGTGATACTGTGCAGCAGGTGTAGGCAAGTGGGCCGGCATCCAGTGCGGCCACTGCTGCGGCGCCAACTGCATGCCCAGGCCCAGCGCGCGGGCCTTCATGCGACACGCCATGCGACCGCTCTGTTTGCGTGAGGGGCGTAGCCAGGCCAGGGGGCTTAAAATCACCGCCAGGATTGACACCACTATCCAGACCGTCATAGAACTCTCCCCGCGATTTACAAACAACCCCTTGGAGAATGCGCCACTACCTATGCATTCCCCATGAAAGGGCCATAATCAAGCTAATACTTCTGTCTGGAGCACCACGCCATGTCCTACCAACATATCCTCGTAGCCGTGGATCTGACCGAGGAATGCGACCCGGTCATCAAACGCGCCCGCGCCCTTGCAGAAGCCACTGGCGCGAAGCTGTCGCTGGTTCATATCGTGGAACCCATGGCAATGGCCTTCGGCGGCGACGTGCCCATGGACCTTTCCCAGCTGCAGCAGCAGCAATTCGATCAGGCCAAGGAGCGCATGCGCACCCTGCGCGGCAAATATCCGGATGTTTCCGAGGAATTCTGCCACCTGACCTACGGCCAGCCGCGCCAGGAAATCCACAAGCTGGCCAAGGACAAGGGCTACGACCTGATTATCGTGGGTAGCCATGGCCGCCATGGCCTGGGCCTGCTGCTGGGCTCAACCTCCAACGACGTCCTCCACGGCGCGCCGTGTGACGTGCTGGCGGTGCGACTGGATCGAGTGAAAGCCGAAAAGGCCGTTTGACGGCCACATTCCGCGATCAGGCGCCTACCGACGCCTGATCGCGGAGCCCCTTACTCGTCCAGCTCGGCCCAGCGCTCTAGCAGCGCATCATGGCGAGCTTGCAGGCTATCCAGGCTGGCGAGCACGGCGGTGGTTTCCGCAGCCGGGCGCTGGTAAAAGCCCGGCGATCCGATCTGCGCTTGCACGGCCGCCATCTGCGACTCGATATCTTCGATCTGCCCCGGCAAGGCTTCGAGCTCGCGCTGCACCTTGTAACTGAGCTTCTTTTTGGCAGGTGCAGGTGCAGGTGCAGGTGCAGGCGCTGGCGCTGCTGGCGCGGGGCTGGCTGACGCCACAGGCTCCGCTTTCTGCGCCTTGGCTTCCTTCACGCCCAGCAACTTGGCCGAGCCGCCCTGGCGAATCCAGTCCTGATAGCCGCCCACGTATTCCCGCACCTGGCCATCGCCCTCGAACACCAGGGTGCTGGTGACCACGTTATCCAGGAATGCCCGGTCGTGGCTGACCATGAGTACGGTGCCCTTGAACGCCGAGAGCACCTCCTCGAGCAGCTCGAGGGTTTCTACGTCCAGGTCGTTGGTGGGTTCGTCCAGCACCAGCAGGTTGGCCGGCTTGCTGAACAGCTTGGCCAGCAACAGGCGGGCACGTTCGCCACCGGACAGCGCCTTCACTGGGGTACGCGCCCGCTGAGGGCTGAACAGGAAGTCGCCCAGGTAGCTGAGCACGTGGCGGCTCTGGCCGTCGATCTCGATGAAATCCCGACCTTCGGCCAGGTTGTCGATCACGGTTTTTTCCAGGTCCAGCTGCATGCGCAGCTGGTCGAAGTAGGCCACTTCCAGGCGTGTGCCCTGCTCTACCGAGCCCGCGGTGGGCTGAAGGTCGCCCAGCATCAGCTTGAGCAGCGTGGTTTTCCCGGTGCCGTTGGCGCCCAGCAGGCCGATACGGTCCTCGCGCTGCAGCACCATGGAGAAATCCTTGACCAGCAACGGCCCGCCGGGGTGCGCGTAGCTGACGTTCTCCAGCACAATCACCTGCTTGCCGGACTTGTCCGCCACATCCAGCTGGATGTTGGCCTTGCCTTGGCGCTCGCGGCGCTCGCCCCGCTCCGAACGCAATGCCTTCAGTGCGCGTACGCGACCTTCGTTGCGGGTACGCCGGGCCTTGATGCCCTGACGGATCCATACTTCTTCCTGCGCCAGCCGCTTGTCGAACAGCGCGTTGGCGGTCTCCTCGGCGGCAAGTTCGGCTTCCTTGTGCACCAGGAAGCTGGCGTAGTCGCCGTTCCAGTCGATCATGTGGCCGCGGTCCAGCTCCAGGATGCGCGTGGCCAGGTTTTGCAGGAAGGCCCGGTCGTGGGTGATGAACAGCACGGCCCCGCCGAAGCCGGCAAGGGCTTCCTCGAGCCAGGCGATGGCGCCGATGTCCAGGTGGTTGGTGGGTTCGTCGAGCAACAGCAGGTCTGGCTCGGACACCAGCGCCTGAGCCAGCAACACGCGGCGGCGCCAGCCACCGGACAGCTCGGCGAGGGTTTTGTCGGCCGGCAGTTGCAGGCGGCTCAAGGTACTGTCCACCAGTTGCTGCAGGCGCCAGCCATCGCGGGCTTCGAGCTCTTGCTGAACGTGCATGAGCGCGTCCAGGTCGGCGTCGCTGACGATGTTCTGGCTCAGGTGGTGGTACTGAGCCAGCAATTCGCCTACCCCCGCCAGCCCCTCGGCCACCACGTCGAACACGGTGCGGTCGTCGGCACGCGGCAGTTCCTGGGGAAGCTCGCCGATTTTCAGCCCTGGCGCGCGCCAGATGTCACCGTCGTCGGGCTTCTGGTCGCCGCGTACCAGCCGCAGCATGCTGGACTTGCCAGTGCCGTTGCGGCCGATGATGCAGACCCGCTCGCCGCGGGCGATCTGCCAGGAAACCTTGTCGAGCAACGGCATGGCGCCGTAGGCGAGGGAAACATCGCTCAGTTTGAGCAGGGTCATGGGATTCTCCGGAAAAGCCGGCGCGTATTCTACCTTATGTACCGCCCTGGCACAGCAAACGCCGGCCGCATATCGCGAAACACTTGGCGCGCTTCCGAGGGAAGGGCCAACAGGCTAAGCTAGCCGCCAATCTGTACGCTTCCCGGAAGTCTCATGCGCAGTCGACTGTCCCGCCTCGTTGCCGCCGTGTTGCTTGGCGCCCTGTTCCTCATACCCGCGGCCCATGCTGGCGACCTGGCGCTCCAGCGGCAGTACTACGATCAGGCGAAGGCGGCTCTGGCCAAGGGCAACAGCGCGCCCTACTTCCAGTACAAGCCCATGCTGGTGGACTACCCACTCGAGCCCTACCTGGCGTACGACGAACTCACCGCCCGCCTGCCTGGCGCCAGCAACGAAGAGGTAGAAGGGTTCATCGCCGCTCACGGCGATCTGCCGCAGATCAACTGGCTCAAGCTGCGCTGGCTGCGCATGCTGGCCGAGCGTGGAGACTGGCCCACCTTCGTTCGCTACTACGACACCAAACTCAATTTCACCGAACTGGACTGCCTCTATGGGCAGTACCAGCTTACCCGCCCAGACCTGCGCGCCGAAGGCTACGCCAATGCCGAACGCCTGTGGCTGAGCGGCAAGGACCGCCCCGCCGCCTGCGACCCGCTGTTCGGCCGCTGGGCCGCCGAGGGCCAGCTTACCGAGCACAAACGCTGGCAGCGGGTACGCCTGGCCGCACAAGCACGCAATTATCCTCTGGCGACCAGCCTGGTTGATGGCCTGGTGACACTGCAGGCACAAGGCAGGCGCCTGATGGATGTCGCACGCAACCCGGAACTGCTCGATCAGCCCGGGCTGTTCCAGCCGGCCGACGAGGCCATGGCCGATGCCGTAGGCCTTGGGTTGCGCCGCCTGGCCAAGCAAAACCCCGACAAGGCGTTGGGGCTGCTGGATTCCTATGCGGCCACCATGCACTTCTCGGCCGAGGAAAAGGTCGCCATCGCCAAGGACATCGGCCTGGGCCTGGCCCGCAGCTATGACAGCCGCGCGCTGGAGCTGATGACCCGCTACGACCCGGACCTGCGTGACGACACGGTAAGCGAATGGCGGCTACGCCTGCTGCTGCGCCTCGGCCGCTGGCAAGAGGCCTACGAACTTACCCGCCGCTTGCCCGCCAGCCTCGCCCAGACCAACCGCTGGAAGTACTGGGAGGCCCGGGCACTGGAACTGGCCCGGCCAAACGACCCGCAGGTGCCTGTCCTGTACAAGGCAGTGGCGAAGGAGAGGGACTTCTACGGCTTCCTGGCAGCCGACCGCGCGCAGGTCCCGTACCAGCTGACCAACCGCCCCCTGCCGCTGACCCAGGCGCAGATGAACAGCGTGCGCAATGCCCCGGGTATTCGCCGTGCGCTGGAGCTGTATCAGCGCGGTCAGATCGTCGATGGCCGGCGCGAGTGGTACTACGTGTCGCGCCACTTCGATCGCGATCAAATGGTTGCCCAGGCAAAGCTTGCGTATGACATGGGCTGGTACTTCCCGGCCATCCGCACCATCAGCCTGGCACAGTACTGGGACGACCTGAACATCCGCTTCCCCATGGCGCACCGTGATGCATTGCTTCGCGAGGCCCGGCTGCGAGGGCTGCACGCCAGCTGGGTATTTGCGATCACCCGCCAGGAAAGCGCGTTCATGGACGACGCCCGTTCCTCCGTTGGCGCCATGGGGCTGATGCAGCTGATGCCAGCCACGGCGAAGGAAACGGCGCGCAAGTTCAGCATTCCATTGGCTTCACCGCAGCAGGTGATCGACCCGGACAAGAATATTCAGCTAGGTGCCGCCTACCTGAGCGTGGTGCACGGTCAGTTCAACGGTAACCGCGTACTGGCTTCCGCTGCCTACAACGCCGGCGCCGGCCGCGTGCGTCAATGGCTCAGAGGGGCCAACCACTTGAGCTTCGATGTATGGGTCGAGTCCATCCCGTTCGACGAAACCCGCCAGTACGTGCAGAACGTGCTGTCCTACGCGGTGATCTACGGTGCGAAGCTGAACACGCCACAGCCTATCGTCGACTGGCACGAGCGGTTCTTCGACGATATCTGATGCCCTGATGGGCCTACAGGTGGAACAAAACGCCGCGTAGCAGCCCGCCTTGGCGGCGACCGGCCCGTAAGGGCCGCTGCTTCAGGGCATCTAGGAAGCGGTCACTTCCATCCCCACCTCCAGCACACCCTCGCCTTCGGCAATCAGGTTTTGCCCGAACATGATCCCGCCTTCGCGCATGCGATAGCCCTTGAGGGTATTCAGCGGCTCGCGGTCGCTGTCGCGTTGCTGGCTGGTGGGATCAATGGTGGTGAGAATGCAGCGGGCGCAGGGCGAGGCCACGCGAAAGTCCACGGTACCAATGCGAAGGCGGGTCCAGCCGTCCTCGGCAAGGGCCTCGGCACCGTCAATGACGAGGTTGGGGCGGAAACGCAACATGGCCATCGGCCGGCCCACACGGCTGGACAGGTCGTCCACCGAGGCCTGATTGATCAGCAGCAGCGGAAAACCGTCGGCGAAGGCCACACGATCTTCCGGCAGCCCATCGCCTGCACCCAATGGCCGGGCGCGATGTTCGGGAACATACACCAGCCGAGTGGGTTTGCCGATCAGCTCGCTTGCCCACTGGGCGGCGGCGTCACCGGCGTCCGGAACCCTTAGCGTATCCTTCCAGATCACTATGCCCCGCAGGCCTGCATCCGCTGGCGGCACGGGTACGGAAAGGGATTGGAGGCCGGGCGCGCTGAGCTCCAGCCCGCCATCGGCGTTGTACAAGGCCGAGAGGTGGCCCAGCACCGGCAAGGTTCGCTGGGTAAGGAAACGGCCGCTGGCCTCCTCCACCAGCATCCAGCGGCGATCGCCCAGCAGCCCTAATGCGCCAACCGGAGAAGCCGGCAGGCTTTCCCCCAGGCCGGATTTGACAGGAAATCGGTACAGAGCGGTAAGGCGCATGGCAGGGCATCCAGGTCCAGGGTGCCCTAGCTTAAACCAACGCGCTCACCGCTTCGACTCAGCCGAGTTCCATTTCCAGCCGCTGACGTACCACTTCCACCAACCGGTCGGGCTGGAACTTGGACAGGAAGTTGTCGCAGCCCACTTTCTTTACCATGGACTCGTTGAAGCTACCCGACAACGACGTGTGCAACACAACGTAAAGCTCACGCAGGCGAGGGTCTTGCCGAATCTCGGTGGTAAGGCGATAGCCATCCATCTCGGGCATCTCGGCATCGGTGAAGATCATCAGCAGCTTGCTGCACACGTCTTCGCCGGCGTCCGCCCACTTCTGCAGCATGCGCAGCGCCTTCAAGCCATCGCTGGCAACGTGCAGCACGCAACCGAGCTGCGACAGCGTATCGCGCAATTGCGAGAGGGCCACGGTCGAGTCATCGACCAGAAGGATCTCACGGCCGCGCGCATTGGCGAGCATGGCATCTTCGAGCTTCTCGCGGGATACCTTGGCGTTGTAAGGCACGATTTCGGCAAGCACCTTTTCCACGTCGATGACTTCTACCAGCTTGTCCTCCACGCGGGTGATGGCGGTGAGGTAATGCTGGCGACCGGCGCTGCTGGGCGGCGGAAGGATGGATTCCCAGTTCATGTTGATGATGCGGTCAACGCCGCCCACCAGGAAGGCCTGTACCGAGCGGTTGTACTCGGTAACGATAATGGTGCTGTCCGGGCCAGGCTGCAGCGGGCGCATGCCAATGGCTTGGGACAGGTCGATGACCGGCAGGGTTTGCCCACGGAGGTTGACCACGCCGCACACAAAGGGATGGCGCTGGGGCATGAGGGTCAGCTTGGGCAGCTGCAGCACTTCCTGCACCTTGAATACGTTGATTGCGAACAGCTGACGGCCCGCCAAACGAAACATGAGAATTTCAAGGCGGTTTTCACCCACGAGTTGGGTGCGCTGATCGACGCTATCGAGAATACCAGCCATGAAAGTCCCCGGCGGTTGGATAAAGGCATATGTGGGCTATCGGCGCTGGGTAAGCGAACTTGAGTTCGTGGCGCGCCCATCCGTCCGTATTTGATATCACTTTAGCATCATGCTTTACTGTTCCTTGCTTACGGGTATCGGTGACATCGGGGAAACCCTTAGGAACCCTCCGGGCCAACCTGATATTCGAAACAGTCAATAGACATTACCGTGGCGCCATTCTCGTTCATGAATGGAGTTCGCCCATGTCGAGCCTGTTGCCTACACCCGCCCTGGGTGCGACCCGTCATGTTTAGCCTCTGCGTAGAAGCGGAAGGGCTTACCACCAGGCTGATCGACTGCATCGATCATCTGCGCGCCTTTCCCAACGATCAGGATGCCTGCACAGCGCTGCAGCGAGCGCTGGAGCAGTTGGCAAGCGGCGCCGCCGAAACCCAGGGGCCTATTGCTGCCTTCGCCCGCGCACTGGCGGCGTTCCTCGCGCGCGACCGCGCCGAGCTGTGCCTGAGAGGCGACGCCTTGCTGGCGCTCAAGCAATGCGTGGACCTGCTGAGCTGGCAGGTGGAGCTGAACGACCCGCGCCACGGCCTGGCGATGGATTGCAGCGAGCAACGCGAACTTCTGGCCACGCTGGCAGGCTGCTGCCCGCCGGATCGTACGCACGCCCCGTTGGCCTGAAGGCCTATAAAACAGGGACCGAACGCCTGGGAGGTGCTACCATGCGCCCCCTCAAGGCCTTGCGCCTGTGACCTCCTTCTACCATGCCTGCCACTACGCCCACATCCGCCCTTGCGCGCGGGCCATGGAGCCTGCCCCTCGTTCGCCGCCTGGTCCTGGCCGGCGGGGCCATTGCCTGCATGACCATCGACGGTTACGCCTGGGCTACCGCCATGCCTTTCGGCACCGGCCTGTTGATGGCCAACCTGGCCTTTATCCTCCTACTGTCCGCATTGGCATGGGCCGGCATTCAGGCCGACGGCGCCATTTCGATGCGCCCGGAAGAGCTCGCCGGTCACATCACCCTGGCCCGGGAGGGCGAACGGGAGCGGCTCGGGCGCGAACTTCATGATGATATCGGCCAACTGCTCACGGCCGCCCGCTTGCAGCTGGACTGGCTCGGCCGTCGCACACCTGCCAGCCTGGTCGTACCCCTTGCGACGTTGCGCGAAACGCTGGCGGAATCCTTGAACAAGGTCCGCAATGTCTCAGCCCTCCTCAGCCCTCAACAGCTTGCGATGCTCGGCCTGGAAGGGAGCCTGCGGCAACACTTGTGCAAGGCGCTGGCCGGTACCGGCCTGAGCTGGAGCCTCGAATGCCGGCAACGGTTGGACGGCCTGCCGGAAGCCATGAGCGTGGCCGCCTTCCGCATTGTGCAGGAAGGTGTCACCAACCTGCTGCGGCATGCGGGCGCAAGCAACCTGTGGATCGACATCGCCCGGGCGCCGCATGGGCTGGTGGTACGTATCACCGATGACGGCGAGGGTTTCGACACCCTGGCGGTGCCGCCCGGGCGCGGGTTATCGGGCATGGCCGAACGGGCACAGGCGTTACGCGGCCATGTGAAAGTGGTAAGCGCACCGGGGAGCGGAACCCGTATCGAGGCGCTATTGCCCTGGCCAGACCGCGCCACGCGCCGCGCGGCGAGGGCCGGGGCGTGAGTTGCAGGCTGGTGCTGGTCGACGACCATGCGCTCATTCGCGCGGGGGTTCGCGCACTCGTGGCGGACATACCTGGCTATTGCGTGGTTGGCGAAGCCGGTGACGGCTGGCAGCTGACCGAGCTGGTACGGCGCAGCCAGGCGGATATCGTATTGCTCGACCTGTCCATGCGCGGTGTCGGTGGCCTGGATGCGCTGCGCCAACTACGCCGCAGCGGCGTACCTTGCCGGGTGCTAGTACTCTCGATGCACCATGATTCGGAACTGATACTTCACGCCTTGCAGGCTGGCGCGGATGGCTATCTGCTCAAGGACGCCACCGCCAATGAACTGGAGCAGGCGCTACAGGCTATCCGCCATGGCACGCGCTATCTCAGCCCCGGGGTAACGCATGCCGTCATTGACCAGGCCTTGGTGGCCCATCGCACTGATCGCCCGCCGCTTACGCGCCATCCGCTCACCGCCCGGCAGATGGAAATACTGCGCCTGATCGTAAGGGGCACGTCCACCCGAGATATCGCCAACGGCCTTGGCCTGAGCATCAAGACGGTGGAAACCCACCGCGCCCAGGTAATGAAGCGCTTGCAGATCTTCGACGTGGCGGGCCTTGTGCTTTATGCCGTGCGCGAACGGATCATCAGCCCGGATGACTGAGCAACGGGCAGTCGGCGGGTAAATGCAGGTGTACCGCACCCGGGCGCGCCGCGAAGCGCAGGTCGGTGCCCTGCAGCGGTTCGCCATCGAGGTTGATGTCCAGGCCTTGGGCACTCTGTATTTCCACCCAAGGCAAGCGTGCCCGCACAAACAGGCTATCCAGGCCCAAGCCACCCGCCAGCAGCTCCTTCAAGGTAGACACCACTTCGGTCGGCGCCGGGAGGATACTCACGTCCAACAGGCCGTCATCCGCTACTGCCTCGGGGCACAGCACATGCCCGCCGCCTGCCTGGCGACCGTTGCCGATGCCCAATGCCAACAGCTCCCCTTCCCAGTGAAAGTCCGGGCCGTGAAGCACGCCAGTGGCCGCGCGTAGTTCGCTGAAGCGAGTGAGGCCTGTAAACAGATAGGCCGCGCCCCCGAGCACCTTCTTGAGGTCTTCGGAGGTATTGGCCGTGACCTGGCTGCCAAAGCCGCCCGTGGCCATGTTCAGGAACAACTGGCCGCCCACCTCGCCCAGGTCCACCGGGCGGGCGGGCTGATCGAGCAACGCCAACGCACCCTGTGGGTCCAGCGGTACACCGGCGGCACGGGCGAAGTCGTTGGCCGTGCCCAGTGGCAGCAGCGCAAGGCTTGCGTGAGTCTGGGCAAGCCCAATCGCTTCGGCCACGTCGCGTAAGGTGCCGTCGCCACCGCCCGCGATCAGAGTGGTGTACCCCGCAGCCAGCCCCTCCTGCACCAGTCGGGCAGCATCGCCACCTTCCCACGTGAGGCGCACAGCGATGTGCCAACCCTGCTCGCGACGAGCGGTTACCGCCGCGCGAACATCCTCGTTCAACGCTTGTTTGCCATGCAGGATCAGCCAAGCCTTGCGCGTTTGCATTCGTTCTCCCCCTTGCCGAATCGGCCACTGGGCATGTGACCACGGCAAGGCAGAAAAAGCGCAGTCCGGCGGCTGATTTTCAGGCCAACAGGTCGCTCATGGGGATAAATGCAACAGGGTCCCCCTCCGCGATGGCGCTCCCCTCGGGTACTTCTACCAGCCCATCGGCCCAGGCGGCGCTGCGCAACACGCCTGAGCTCTGGTTGGGATAGAGCCGCGCCCGCCCGCCTTCGAGCCTGGCCCGCAGGAATTCCCGGCGGCTACCGGCAGGCCAGGTAAAACCGGCAACGGCGTCATAGCGCCGTGGCAGCACCCGCTCACCGCCCATTCGCCGCAGCAGGTAAGGCCTTGCCAGCAATGCGAAGGTCACCAAGGTAGACGCGGGGTTGCCCGGCAACCCGATCACCACCGTGCCCTGGTACTGGCCGACAGTCAGCGGCTTGCCCGGCTTGATGGCGAGCTTCCACATGGCCAGCTCTCCGGCTTCGCGCAAGGCCTGGCCGAGGAAATCCGCCTCACCCACCGACACACCGCCGGTGGTGAGGATCAGGTCGGCCTGCTTCAGGCTGCCCAGCACCTGGCGAGTCAAGGCAAGGTCGTCGCTGACGATGCCCGCGTCGATCACTTCACACCCGCTGCGCTCCAGCCAGCTGCACAGCAACTGGCGATTGCTGTTGTAGATCTGCCCCGGCTGCAGAGGCTGGCCAGGCGGTACCAGTTCATCCCCCGTCGACAGCACCGCTACCCGAGGTTTACGGCGCACCGTGAGCTCGGCAATGCCCAGCGTTGCGGCCAGGCCCAGCTCGATAGGCCCTAGCCGGGTGCCGGCGCTCAATACTTGCTCACCCGCGCTGCACTCCTGGCCCTTGGGCCGCACGTTCAGGCCCGGGCGCAGGGGCGCGGTAAAGCGGACGCGCCCGTTGGCGCCCACTTCGGCATTTTCCTGCATCTGTACGCAGTCCGCGCCGTCGGGCAGCGGCGCTCCGGTGAAGATACGGGCGCAGGTGCCGGGCTGCAGCGGCCCGGGCGCGTGGCCAGCGAAGATGCGCTGGCTGACTTCCAGCGGTTCGCCCGCCCAGTCGGCGCAGGCCAGGGCATACCCGTCCATGGCGCTGTTCGGCCAGGGCGGCAGGTCGCTCAGGGCGCATAAGGGCTCGGCCAGCATCCGGCCATCAGCGTGGGCCAACGGCACTACTTCCGTTTCCGGCAAGGGGGCGGCATCGGCCATTGCCAACAGCCGTTGGGTGGCCTCGGCCAGCGGCATCAGGCCGCCATCCGAGCGCTCAACCACGGCTTTCACAAGGCTCCGCCTGCTTCAGGTGTGGCACGAAGTTGCAGGGGCGGTGCCGGTTATCCAGCTGTTCAGCCAGGATACCGTCCCAGCCGGTGCGGCAGGCGTTGGTTGAGCCCGGCAGGCAGCACACCAAGGTGCCATTGGCCAAGCCAGCCAGCGCACGGGACTGCACGGTGGACGTGCCGATATCGGCCACGGATATCTGCCGGAACAGCTCGCCGAAGCCATCGATATGTTTGTCCAGCAGGCAACCCACGGCCTCGGGGGTGCTGTCGCGCCCGGTAAAGCCCGTGCCGCCGGTGATCAGTACCACTTGCACTTCATCATCGGCAATCCAGGTGGCGACCTGGGCGCGGATCTTGTAAAGGTCGTCCTTGAGCAACACCCGCGCCGCCAAGCGGTGGCCTGCATCCTTGAGCCGGTCCACGAAGAGCTGGCCGGAGGTGTCTGTTTCCCGGGTGCGGGTATCACTGACAGTAAGTACCGCAATATTGAGCGGGACGAAAAGGGCGTCGGCCTTGGCGTTCATTGGCACGTTCCAGTTGTTGAAGAAAACGCTGGGTGTTATATCACAACGCCTTTCCTTCCTCCCGCAGACCCGCCATGCCGACAAACCCGATGCCTCAACCACCCGCTTCGGTCTTGTTGCTGGCCGGTGGTCAGGGCGCACGGATGGGTGGGCAGGACAAAGGCCTGGTGGAATGGCAAGGCTTGCCCATGATTGCCCATGTGCAGCGCCAGGCAAGAAGCCTAACCGACGACCTGATCATTTCCTGCAACCGCAACGCCGAGCGCTATGCCCTGTACGCTGACCGGCTGGCGGCCGACAACGAAGCGGGATTTCCCGGGCCCATGGCTGGGCTGCGCGCCGGGCTTGCAATGGCCAGGCATAAGCGGGTGCTGGTACTGCCCTGTGACGTGCCGGGCATCGATACCGCGCTGCTTCTGGCCATGCTGGCTGCTCAGGCTCAAGCCCCTGAAGCGCCGCTGATCGTGCGTCAGGGCGGTGCCTGGGAGCCGCTTATCTGCGTTCTGCCGCGCACCGCTCTGGATGCTTTCGATACAGCATGGGCCAGCGGCGAACGCAGCCCTAGGCGGGTAATGCTGGCGCTGCATCCAACCCCTTTGGATTGCCCGGAAAATGATCCGCGGCTGCGTAATTTCAATACCCCGGCCACGCTTGAATACAGCGGCAGGGAACGTTGAGGAACTTGCGCGATAGCGTTGCGTCTTAGGAGGGTCAACAAGAAACCTCTTCCGGAGACACGAAATGTCCAACAGGATCCTTCCCGCTGTTTTGCTCGCTGCAGGCCTGGCCGCGCTGGCGGGATGCTCCACCCCTACCGTCATCACCTTGAACGACGGCCGCGAAATCCAGGCGGTTGATACGCCCAAGTACGACGACGACACCGGTTTCTATGAAATCGAGCAACTCGACGGCAAGCAGACTCGCGTAAACAAGGACCAGGTTCGCACCGTCAAGGAGCTGTAACCCGGGCCGCTCAGCGGCTTGCTCTGGCGGTATAAGTTGCAGTGTATCAAGGGGTTGCAGACGTCGCCGAGCGGCGATATGCTTCCCCTCATCGGAGTGTAGCGCAGCCAGGTAGCGCGTCTCGTTCGGGACGAGAAGGCCGCAGGTTCGAATCCTGTCTCTCCGACCAAATTGCTCTTTCGAGCTGTTTCCAACAGTCTACGAAACCTCCTGCAAAGCCCGCCTCGTGCGGGCTTTGTGGTTTCTGGCGTATCGATATCGACGCGCTGCGCGCCCTTTTCCGAGCAGAGCTCGTCAAGTTCAGCGCCTAGCCATGCTTCGCTATCAGCGCGGCTATTGTATGAGCTTCACCCCGCAAAGCCCCCCTCTCTCAAAAACGCCTCTTCCTCCAAGGTGCTCACCCTACCCAGCACCGTATTTCGATGCGCAAACCTCCCGAACCGGTCAATGATCCGGGCATGCTCCTGCGCCCACTTGAAGTCGTTCGGCTCGAGTTCACGGTTGAGCCGCACAGACCTTTCCTGATCCACCGGGTTTTCGGAGTGTTCAAACGGTAGATAGCAAAACATCCGCAACCCGCGCTCCACTTCCTGGTCCATCCCCGCCGCTATCATCTGATCGGCATAGAAACGCGCAAGGGAATCGGTGGCGAACATATGCGCCGTTCCACGAAAGGCATTGCGGGGGTATTGGTCCAGCAAAATGAGCAATGCCAGGGCGCCATCGGCAGTGCGCATCCATGGGTCCAGCTCACGCCGCGCGGCCATGAAATGCAGGTCGTAAAAGGTGTGGCGAAAGGTAGTATCGAAGGCCGCGTTTTTCTTGAACCACTTCCTGGGCCCGGCCTGCTTCCAGAAGGCAACCACCGTGTCTGCCGTTTGCGGAACACCGCCGTGCTGATCAGCCACTTGTCACCCTCCTCCAAGCCAGCGCCTATGATGGGTTGCGGGAAAACATTCCCAGGGATGATAACCTGCCGAGCGCGGCAAGCACTGTGTTCCATAGCGTTCTGGCTAAGCTCCAGGGAGGCGACAAGGCGGATGGATAAGCAGCGTTCGGGCGACACTTCGCAAAGCCTTGCCCCGCCAGCCCCCATAACGATCACCCAGGCCCTGTGGTTCTGGCTCAAGCTGGGGTTTATCAGCTTCGGCGGGCCGGCGGGGCAGATTTCGATCATGCACCAAGAGCTGGTGGAACGCCGGCGCTGGATCTCGGAGAAGCGGTTCCTCCATGCCTTGAGCTACTGCATGTTGCTGCCAGGGCCGGAAGCACAGCAATTGGCGACCTACATCGGCTGGCTGATGCACCGTAGCTGGGGCGGTGTGATCGCCGGCGGGCTGTTCGTGCTGCCGTCGCTGTTCATCCTCATCGCGCTGTCCTGGGTGTATATCGCCTTTGGCGACGTGCCGCTGGTGGCCGGGTTGTTCTATGGCCTAAAACCCGCCGTCACCGCCATCGTGGTGCATTCGGCCTACCGGATCGGCTCCCGGGCACTAAGAAACGGCTGGCTGTGGGCGATGGCAGCGGCGTCGCTCGTGGCGACCTTTGCCTTCAACGTGCCATTCCCGCTCATCGTGCTCGCGGCCGCGGTGCTGGGCTATGCCGGGGGGCGGCTGGCGCCCGCGCACTTCACCATCGGGGGCCACGGCGGCGGGAAGAACACGTATGGCCCGGCGCTGATCGACGACCACACCCACACCCCCCAACATGCCACGTTCCAATGGCGTCGCCTGCTTGGGCTAGCCGTCATCGGTGGGGTGTTGTGGGCTTTACCCATGGGCGTGCTGACGGCGGTGTTCGGCTGGGGCGGTACGCTGACGCAGATGGGCTGGTTCTTTACCAAGGCGGCGCTGTTGACCTTCGGCGGCGCCTACGCGGTGCTGCCCTATGTGTACCAGGGCGCGGTGGGGCACTACGGCTGGCTGTCGCCGACACAAATGATCGACGGCCTGGCGCTGGGCGAAACCACCCCGGGGCCGCTGATCATGGTGGTGGCGTTCGTAGGCTTCGTCGGCGGTTATCTGCGGCCCATGTTCGGCGAAGAACATGCGTTTCTCGCGGGCGCGCTGGCTGCGAGCCTGGTCACCTGGTTTACCTTCCTGCCCTCGTTCCTGTTCATTCTGGCAGGCGGCCCGCTGGTCGAGGCCACGCATAACGAACTGAAATTCACGGCACCGCTTACCGGCATCACCGCCGCCGTGGTGGGCGTGATTCTCAATCTGGCGATCTTCTTTGCCTACCACGTACTGTGGCCCAAGGGCCTGGAAGGCGAGCTGGATTGGCCGTCACTGGTTATTGGCGCCGGCGCCGCCCTCGCCCTCTTCCGCTACAAACGCAGCGTGATCCAGGTGCTGCTGGCCTGCGGCGTGCTGGGCCTGCTTGTGTACATCGCTCGCCTTGGGGCGTAGCGGCTTGCGCATCGCCCAGCCAGCACCGTGATCGGTTCGCCTATCAGCGGCACCCGGCTAACTAGCAAGCACCAGTACCGACTTTTCTTCAACTTGGCACGCATGGGTCAAGCAATGTGCGCCTGATCAACATGCGCCACTCCGAGAATGGCAACATCACCGCCTTGAACCTCAACCGGCGCAGCCGCCGTCGGGGCAAACACGAAGTTCCCGGCCGTAAGGGTTTCCCTGAAATCGCCCGCCAGCGCCACTTCGAACTTAAGGCCGTCGCTGTCAGCCTCGTTAGACTGGACGTAGGTGCGGTCGGTGGTGGCGCTATAGGACAGCTTCAAGGTGCCGTTATTGCCGTCGCCGAGCCCAGTAAAGCCCAGTGCGGATACGTCGATACGGTCTGCCGATACCAGGAAGTCGCTGGACAGAACGTCACCGATCAGATCGGCGGCGCCATGGTAGCTGTCGCTGACCTTCTGGTACACGAAGGTGTCGGCACCGCTTTCGCCATGCAACTGATCGGAACCGCCACCGCCAACCAGCACATCGTCGCCGGCGCCGCCCCACAGGGCATCGAAGTTGTCACTGCCCAACAGGCGTTCATCCAGAGGGCTGCCGGAGGAGCCCGAGACAGGCGCCCACTCGCGCTCGACGTTGGGATCGGGCGTGGAGGGTGCAAAGGTGAAAGCGTCAGCGGTGGTGCCTCGGCCATCGTTCAGAAAGCCCGTGAGCAGCGTGAGGGCGAAGCGATTTCCCGCAGCATCGGCGTCAAGGGATTCGATCGTGGTCAACCCGGTGTCATTGTCATAAGACCAGGTCAACGTGCCATTGTGGCCGTTGCCAATACCTGTGAAGCCTAAGGCCGAAACGTCGATGAGGTCGCCTTGCCCTTGGCTGAAGTCCGTCAGCAGGTCGACGTGGCGGGTACCGTCGGTGTCGTTCACATAGCTGTCGCTCAGTGCCTTGTAAACGAAGGTGTCGTGCCCGTCTCCACCTGTCAGCCGGTCGGCGCCGGCATCACCTTCCAAGCGGTCGTCGCCCGAGCCACCGCCAAGGGTATCGTCCCCCGCTCGCCCTACCAGCAATGCGCCGCCCTCACGTGTGGTGGTGAATGTGTCGGCATGGCTGCTGCCGTCCCAACGGCCGTAGAAGTTAGCGTCGGTGAGGCTGCCCCGGTAGTCGCCGCTGAGCGCCAGCTTGAAGCGGTAGCCATCGGCGTCGGCGTCCAGGCTTTGCAGGTAGGTGGTGTCGTTGCTGCTGTCATAGCTGAGCAACAAGGTGCCGTTATGGCCATCCCCCAGCCCTTTCAGGCGAAGTGCCGTGAGGTCCAGCTGATCGTGAGCCGAGTCGAAATCCAGGATGCGATCATGGGTAGTGCCGGCGGCACTGGCGTAGCTGTCCTGCCGGCGGGCATACACGAACACATCGTCGCCGGCACCCCCGGTAAGGCGGTCTGCGCCCTGGCCGCCGTCCAGCACATCGTCGCCAGCACCGCCCACTAACACGTCGCGGCCGCGCCCCGCGTGCATCACTTCCGCGCTCGGCGTACCCACAAGGTGGTCGGCGCCATCGCTGCCCACGAACGTAAACGTGGTTTTTTGCGAATACGTGGTCACATGATCAAGGTCACTGACTACCTGCCCTTGTTGCGTATTACTGATGACGTTGCCGTAGAACGGGCGGTAATAGGAGCCTTCGGCGGCATAGCGATCCTCCAGCCCGTAGGTCGATAGGTCGCTGCCGACAATGACGTTGTCGACCAGGTCGTAGTTTTTGTCCGCGGCGTAGGTTTGCCCTTCAGCGTTGGTAAAGGTATCCACAAGGATCTCGGCGGCGGCACCACCCTGCGCATTGTCGTGAATGTAGTTCTGGTAAACCGCCGCATAGTCGGTGCCGAGCAGGGCAATGCCTTGCTTGCCGTTGTCATAGACCTCGGTATGGCTTACACCAATGCCTTGGAACCCCTGAAGCTGAATGCCAGCACCACCGTTGCCATACACCGTGCCTCCAACGATGCCGCCTTGGACATACAGATGCTGCGATGCCACACCCGTCAGCAAGATACCGTTGCCAGCGTTGTCGTAAGCGTCGTTGCTCGAGAACGTAAAGGGGCTGAAGTTACCGGAGCCCGCGACCATATCGAACCCGTCACCACCATTACCGTAGGCCTTGTTGTCGGTGAACGTAATGTCGTCAGGGCGCACCGGCTCAACCTTGAACTCGGTGGCAAAGCCATCGCCGTCGTTGTCATGCGCCAGGCTATCGAACACCTGCGAGTACGTAGTGAGCGCCTGGGCGCGTAGCCCGTCGCCACTGAAGTTCTGCATTTCCACACCAGCAATGGTGAGCCCGGTGGTATGCGCTGTGTCACCGGTCGCGCTACCGGTAACGATGCCGTCAACCGTCCCGCTGGTGTTGGCCTTGTTGCCGTCCAGGGTGAGGTTGCTGATGGTCGCGTTCGAAGTATTGGCGTTGGCTACGGTATGGATCAGCCCCGCCACATCGGCGCTGGAATCGTCAGCCAGCTTGAGCGTGGTGAGGCCTAGGCGTTCACCGTTGAGCACAACGTTGCTTTTGAGGGTCAGGCAACCGCCATCGCTATTCGGGCCGCTGACGATGTAGGTACCCTCTGGCAGATACACTTCGCCGCCACCCGCTTTCGCTGCGGCGTTGATAGCCGCCTGGATGGCTGCAGTATCGTCGCTCACACCGTCGCCCTTGGCGCCGTAGTCCAACACATTAAACGTCGTCGCCATGGTAGCGGGGTTCCTTGAATACTTGAGGTAGGAAGGGCGACCGCTCGACTACGGGCTGAACGGAACAGGGCCGGGATCCAGAAACTGAGTGGGCAACCCCTGAAAAAGTTCAGGCCACGCCTCAGGCGCTGAGCCCAACCCAGGCATGAAGCCCCATGTACACCCCCACGGCAATCATGACGATGCTGGACAGGTAGGGTGCGCGCCGGGCGACCGCTCCCAGCCATGGCCAGTGGTTGGACGCGTGCCTGGCGCCTACCGCGGCAGCGCTGCCTACCGCAACGAGGGTGAGCGCCAGCCCGATGCTGAAGCACAGCACCAGCATGCCGCCCAGCGCGACTTCCTTCACCTGCAGGCACAGCAGCAGTACGGTAATGGCCGCCGGACAAGGGATCAGCCCACCGGTAAGGCCAAACAGGACAATCTGGGCCGTGGTGACTTCGCGGTTGGTGAATCGCTTGCGGATGTCATCAGCGTGGGCACGCTCATGAGCGTCCTGGTAGCCGTTTTCGTTCAAAGCCAGCGGCTCGTGGTCATGGTCATGGTCATGGTCATGGTCATGGTCATGGTCATGATGGTGATGATCATCGCCGTGGCCATGCCTGAACGCCCTTTCGCCTCGCCAGGTACGCCATAGCATCCACGAGGCGATGGCGATAATCAGCACCGCCGAGGCCAGCTGGAACCAGGGCTCGGTGGCCTCGGCATCCAGGCCTTGCCCCAGATACATGCCGCCAATCGCCACCAGCCATACCACCAGGGTGTGGGAAATCGTCGCGGCAAGCCCCAGCAGCACCGCCTGCTTCACAGTGCCGCGGATCGCGACAATAAAGGCCGCCATCATGGTTTTGGAATGACCCGGTTCCAGCCCATGAAGCGCGCCAAGGAGGATAGCGCTGGGAAAATACAGCCAGGCGTGGGCACCGCCCTGCTGGAGGAGTTGTGCAAGATTGGGCATGGGAAAACCTAGAGGTATTTGGTGATTTGCTTGAATTCGTCGAGCGGTGCGCGCTCGCCGCGCTCGAGGGCGCTGACGGTGTCTTCGAGGCAGTGATCGATGTGGTCCTGGATCAAGGTGCGTTTTGCTTGGCACACCGCTTTCTCGACGGCATGCAGCTGCTGGGCGATGTCTACGCAGGGCCGCCCTTCTTCGATCATGGCAATGATGCTGCGCAAATGGCCATCCGCTCGCTTGAGCCGTTTCACGATGGCCTCGTGGGTTTGATGGGGGTGTGCATGCGATGAATCGTGAGCGCTCATGGTGGGAGTCTACGTAAATGTTCTGACGCGCAGCCTATCCCCCCCGGGGGGATACCGCAACATGTTCATAGCTCGGACGTCCAAGGGCGCGCTCGGGAAACGGTACAATGCCGCCCTGCCCCTCTGCCGATCAGTGAATACCGTCCGTGAGCATCAATTTCGATCTGAACGACCTTCAGGCTTTCCGCGCCGTGGTGGAAACCGGCAATTTCCGGCGCGCCGCCGAAGCCGTTCGCATTACCCAGTCGGCCTTGAGTCGGCGGATCGAAAAGCTGGAAACCGCGCTGGGTGTAAAGCTGTTCGAGCGCACCACCCGTAAGGTGTCGCTTACCAACATGGGCCGGGCGTTCCTGCCCCAGGTGGAACGCTTGCTCGATGATCTGGACCTCGCCCTGCTGAGCATCGGCGACGGCAGCGCCATGCGCACCGGTACGCTCGTGATCGCCTGCGTGCCGTCGGCGGCGTATTACTTCATGCCCCATGCCATCCGGCGTTTTCACTCGCAGTACCCCAGGATCAAGGTGCGGTTGATAGACGCCTCGGCCAATGAAGTGAGTGCGGCGGTAGTGTCGGGAGAGGCTGATTTCGGGGTGAGTTTCAGCGGCAATCTGGCGCCGGAAGTGGAATTCAGCTCATTGCTCGAAGAGCGCTACGTGATTGCCTGTCGCCGGGACCACCCGCTAGCCACGCTGGAGCAGGTGACCTGGGCGCAGGCCTACGAGCATGAATACATTGCGCTATCGAAGAGCTCGGGCAACCGCCTGGTGCTGGACCGCGCACTGCGCCACCTTACGCCAGCCAGGGAAAGCATCTGCGAGGCCCGGCATGTCACCACGGTAATGGGCCTGGTAGAGGCAGGCCTGGGCATCGCCGCGGTGCCCTCCATCGCGATGCCCGTTTCTGCCCACCCTATATTGGCCAGCGTGGCGCTGGTGGAGCCTGAAGTGGTACGCCAGATGGGCCTGCTCAAGCGTCGCGGGCGTACCCTTACCCCCGCGGCGCTCGAACTCGAACGGTTGGTTCGGCTACTGCCTCAAGGTTCAGTGGGAGACTGAATCCAGCCCTGTTTTCTGCACCGTTGCCTGCGCTTCCGGCGAGCCAAGGTATTGCAGCAACTTGCGGGCCTGAGCCGGGTGTTCGGCATTCACGGGCACCCCACCGGCGAAACGGGTAACCGACTGCACATCCTCCGGGATCTTGCCCACAAAGGTAACGCCCGGCACCGGCAACAGCTCAGCCACTTGCTGGAACCCCACCTGGTAGTCGCCGGTGGCAACGACCGACGCCACGGGAATGCGCTCGATCATCTTGCTTTTGGGCACCAGCTGGTCCTGGATACCCAGCTTCTTGTACAGCTCCTTTTCGATATACACGCCGCTGGCGCTGTCCGAATACGCCACGGACTGGGCCTTGAGCAGCGTTTGTTTCAGCTCGGCATCGGTGCCGATAGCGGGCTTTTCAGCACCCGCCCTCACCACCATGCCGATACGCGAATCAGCCAGCTCAACGCGGGAGGCGGGATCGACCTTGCCTTGCTTGATCAATTCATCCAGCGCATAGCCCACCATGATTACCGCATCGGCATGCTCGCCGCGAGCCAGCCGGTTAGGAATGGCTTCCGGGGCCTTGCCCATGGATGGGCCTAGCACGGTTTTCAAGGTGTCGCCGCTTTGCTCGCTGTACTGCGGGCCAAGGCGTTGATAAGCCGCGGTGAAACCGCCCGAGGTCATGACCGTCAGCTCCTCGGCGTGTGCCAGAGGCGACACAACCGCGCAGGCCAGGGCAAGAAACGAAAGTGATTTGGACAGAGAATGCATCTGCAGCGCTTCCTTGTTGTGTGATGAACGTCGAGCTCAAGCCGGAACGGGCGCGCCAAGGCGCAGGCGGCGGTACAGCACCAGGGTGGCGCAGAACGCGCAGATCGCCGCGAAGATCATCCAGTAGGCAGGCGCGGCCTTGTCCCCCGTGATGTGAATGAGCCAAGTGGAGATCGCCGGGGTGAACCCGCCGAACACGGCGGTCGCCAAGCTGTACGCCAGCGAGAAGCCGGCAACCCGCACCTCCACTGGCATGATCTCGGTCAGCGCCGGAATCATCGCGCCGTTGTAGATGCCGTACAGGAAGGACAGCCACAGCAACACTTCGAGCATATGCGCAAAGCTTGGCTGCTGAGCCAGGTACGACAGCGCCGGGTAGGCGGTGATGGCAGCGAGCAACGACATGGCCGCTAATAGTGTCTTGCGGCCGAAGCGGTCGCTGAGCATGCCGCCGATAGGCAGCCAGAAGAAGTTCGACACGCCGACCAGCAGCGTCACCATCAGCGCATCGGCGGTGCTCAATTTCAGAACGGATTTACCGAACGTGGGTGCGTACACCGTAATGAGGTAAAACGCCGTAGTGGTCATGGCCACCATCAGCATGCCCAGGATCACGATACCGACGTTGTCCAGCAACGTCCGGAACACGGCTTTCATGGTAGGCCGGTGGGTACGGGCCTGGAAGGCTTCTGTTTCCGCCAGGTTGCGGCGCAGCAGGAAAATGAACGGGATGATCACGCAGCCGACCCCGAACGGAATGCGCCAGCCCCATGCGGCGATGTCAGCCGGTGCCATCCACTGGTTGAGCGCATAGCCGAGAGCTGCGGCCACCACGATCGCCACCTGCTGGCTGGCCGACTGCCAGCTCGCATAAAAGCCCTTGCGGCCCGGTGTGGCCATTTCAGCCAGGTAGACCGACACACCGCCAAGTTCCGCGCCTGCCGAGAAGCCTTGAAGCAGCCGACCCAGTAGCACCAGCGCCGGCGCCCACAGGCCGATGCTCGCGTAGCCGGGTACCAGCACGATCAGCAAGGTGCCACTGGCCATGATCGACAAGGTGACGATCAGCCCCTTCCGGCGGCCCACGTCGTCGATGTAGGCACCAAGGATTACCGCGCCGAGCGGTCGCATGAGGAAGCCGGCGCCGAAGACGGCGAAGGTCATCATCAATGAAGCAAACTCATTGGACGCGGGGAAAAAAGCAGCGGCGATTTGCGTGGCATAAAAGCCGAAGAGGAAAAAATCGAACTGCTCGAGGAAGTTTCCGGAGGTAACCCGGAACACCGCTCCCGCTTTGGACTTACCGGCAGGCGCCGAGGTAGTGGACCCTTGCATATTATTCTCCAGCGACTTTTGGAATGTTTGTAAGCGCTTGTTGCAAGGATTCTCTGCCACATTTGCAGCACGGATAAGCGTTCATTTCTCATGGATTGATGCACACATGCGATCAATGCACCGAAGCCCCCGGCGCCAGGGCGCACAGGGGCTTAGGTGGGTAACCTGCAGGATCAAGCCAGGTCGCTGGCCGCCTGCCCTAGCAGGGTCAGGTCTGCAGTTACGATGGCAGGGCCCCACTCGATATGGTTGTATGTCAGCGTCGCGGTCTGGTCCCCCACGAACGTGAGCTGAAATGAGCGCCCCTGATCATCGACCGTGAAGTCCCGCAGGTAGGTACGGTCCAGCGTGGCGTTGTAGCTCACGTTCAACGTGCCGTGGGTGCCATCACCCAGGTCGGTATAGCCCAGGCCGCTGAGGACCAGCCGGTCATTGCCCTGAGCGAAATCCGTGATGAGGTCACTGTGGCTGCTGGTGGCCGTGCGATAACTTTCGGAGACCGAAGACACGTAGAACAAGTCGTCGCCGCTGCCACCGATCAGGCGGTCGCTCCCTTCCCCGCCGGTGAGGCTGTCGCGGTTGGCACCGCCCGTCAGCCGATCATTTCCAGCGCCGCCATTCAGTACGTCCGAAGCGTTATCGCCGGTCAGCGTATCGGGCCCGGCGGTTCCGGTCTGATACAGGCTCTCCACAGGCGAACTGACAACGACGCGCCCCTGATCGACCCAGGCGAAGTCGATCCCGCCGCGCTCCAGCGCGGCCACCTGATCACCGCTCAATGCGGCTTCGAAATGTGCGCCATCTCCGCCCGCCTGGGCCGAATACAGCCGGGTAAGAGCATTCTCACTGTCGTAGGCCAACGCCAGGGTGGTACCGGTGCCGTCACCCAGCGCAGTGAAGCCCAAGGCGGAAACATCGACGCGGTCGCCGCTATTGCTGTCGAAGTCGATGATCTGGTCACGCCCAGTAGTGCCGCCTTGTGCGGTGACCTGGCTGTCGGACAGGTTGGAAAACACAAAGGTATCTGCCCCCGCTCCACCGCTCAGCCGGTCACCGCCGGCGCCACCGTCGAGGCGGTCAGCGCTGCCGCGCCCGTAGAGGTTATCGCGGCCGGCCCCGCCCAGCATGGTTTCCTCGCCTTGGGTAGTGCCGTACAAGGTGTCGCTGCCGTCGGTGCCCGTGATGCTGGCCTGGAAATTGTCATCGGTGAGCAGCCCGCGGTAATCGCCCACCAGGCCAATTTCAAAACGGCGCCCCTCGCCATCGGAGTCGTAGCTCTTGAGATAGGTGACGCCTTTGTCCGCGTTGTACACCAGGGCCAGGGTGCCCTCGTGCCCGTCCCCAAGGCCGGTGAACCCCAGGCTGGTCACGTCGATCTTGTCAGTGGTTACGTTGAAACCACGTAGCTGGTCGGCGTAGGTGGAGGTAGCGCTGCGGTAGCTGTCTGCAAGGCTTTGGTAACGGAACGTCACGCTGCCCTCGTGCCCGCCCGTCCCCCACAAAACATCCCTGCCCTCGCCGCCGATCAGCGTAACGTCGCCCACGCCTGCGTTGATTTGGTCAGCTCCTGCGCCGCCGTCTATTACGCGATCCACTGGTAGCGTAGTGCTGTAGTAATCGATGGTGTCCGCTTGCGCGGTACCTTGGCTGAACAGGGTAGAGGTATTGGTGAGCAGTACGCTGCCGGCCCCCTCGATCACCGGCGCGCCAATGCCTTGGGCCAGGTAGTTGCCTGCCACCTGCGTGGCATTGCTTTGGCCGGTTTCTACCACGCTGACAGGGGCTGCGTTACCGTCGCTCGCCAGCCAGTTCAGGAAGGCGTTTTCGCTCACCTGGGTGGACGTGCTGCTCTCCAGCGCCACGGCAGTGGCGGTGCCGCTGAGCAGAAACTGGTTGTGGGCCAGCACCGTACCTTCAGCGCCGTCTGCCTGAATCAAGGTGCCCTGGCGGCCCGTGAGGGTGATGTATTGCAGGCTGGCATTCTCGGTACCGTTCAAGTGCACGCCGTCCAGCCCGTTACTGCTGACGCTGCCTCCCACCAGGCTGGCGCCAGCGCCCTGCAGTAGCACGCCGTTGCCCGTGTTCTGCGTGCTGACAAGGCCCGCCACCGCCAGTGGGCCGGTCAGGTTCAAGCCATTGCCATTGTTGTCGCGAACAATGGTATCGCTCAGCTGGCTATCCACCAGCCCTGACGCGACGATGCCGTCGGCGCCGTTATTCTGCACATAGGCTCGGGTAACCGTGACCTGGCTGCCCTCTGCGCGCAGATCAAGGCCATAGCCGGATAATTCCTGCGCCACCACCCGGTCCAGCACCACGCCGCTGCTGTCCCCGTTTACCCAACCGCTCACCTCGCCACTGGTGTTGCTGCGGTTGCCGTCGAGGGTCAGAAAGCGTGCGCCTGTGTTGTCACCCGCACTGCTCAGGAGGGCGCTGGTATCCTGCGCCCCGCCCGCCAGCTTGAGCACCACCTCGGTGCCATAGCCGGCCGGGCCTTCGATGATGACGTTGGCGGGCAGCGTCAAGGCAGGGCCGCCGTTGTCGCCACTGATGAGGTAAGTGCCGGGCGTAAGCTGTACTGTTCCGCCGCCCGCCGCGGCCGCTGCATCAATAGCCGCTTGCAGGGCCTGGGTGTCATCGCTGCGCCCGTTGCCGAGCGCGCCGTAATCGCTAGCCTGGAACACTGCCATTGCCTGTACTCTCGGTGAGATCAAAGCTGGAAGTGTAGCGGCTGGCTCGGGGTGTCAATCCAGGCCGGCTACCGGCGCGGTCCTGCGTCGTCGCCGCTCCACTACGCTCATCACCAGCACGAAAAACACGGGCACGAACACGACCGCAAACGTAGCGGTGAGCATGCCCCCGATTACCCCTGTACCAATGGCCTGCTGGCTGGCCGAGCTGGCCCCGGTGGCGAATACCAGCGGCACTACCCCCAGGATGAATGCCAGCGAGGTCATCACAATCGGCCGCAAGCGTAGCCGCGCCGCCCGGACAGCGGCCTCCATCCGGTCCATTCCCTGTTCATGCAGGCTTTTGGCAAACTCGATGATAAGAATGGCGTTCTTGGCAGACAGCCCGATAAGGGTAATCAGGCCCACCTTGAAGAACACGTCATTAGGCATGCCCCGCAGGGTGACGGCAAGCACTGCCCCCAGCACACCCACTGGCACCACCAGCAACACGGCGACGGGGATTGCCCAGCTTTCGTAGAGGGCGGCCAGGCACAGGAACACCACCAGCATGGACAGCCCCAGCAGCAGTGGCGCCTGGCCCGAGGAAAGGCGCTCCTGCAGCGACAGCCCCGTCCACTCGAGGGTGAAACCCTTGGGCAGGCTTGCCGCGAGGCGTTCCATTTCCTCCATGGCCTGGCCAGTGCTGTAGCCTGCAGACGGCGCGCCGGACACACTGACCGCTGGGTAGCCGTTGTAGCGATTGAGCTGGGCTGGCCCGCGCTCCCATACCGCCCTGGCGAAGGCGGATACAGGCACCATCCTCCCCTCGCTGTTTCTTACCTCCAGCCGAAGCAGATCGTCGACCTGTTGGCGATGCTCGCCTTCACTCTGCACGATCACCTGTTGCATCCGCCCCGCATTGGGGAAGTCGTTCACATAGGCGGAGCCCACGGCAATGGACAGCACGCTGGCGATATCAGCGAAGGAAACACCCATGGCATTGGCTTGCTGGCGGTCCACCTCGATGTTGACCTGTGGCGTTTCCGCGAGCGAGGCTTCCCGCACGTTCTGTAGCAAGCTGCTTTGCAAGGCCTTGCCGAGTAGTTCATTACGCGCCTGGCGCAGCGCGTCGTACCCCTGCCCCGAGCGATCCTGAAGCCTTACTTCGAAACCGCCCGACGTGCCCAACCCGTCTATCGGCGGCGGCAACAGGCTGAAGGCCATTGCATCCTTCAAGCCCGAAAAGGCGGCGCTGGCCCGGTCCGCGATGGCCTGGGCTGTATCCTCGGCCCCGCGTTCGGCCCAGTCCTTGAGCGTGGTAAACGCCAGCGCAGCGTTTTGCCCGCTCCCGGAGAAGCTGAAGCCAAGGATCATCACCGTGTTGTCCACGCCCGGTTCCTGCGCGTTGTGCGCTTCTATCCCGCGCGCCACCTCGATGGTCCGGGCCTGACTGGCGCCGGGCGGCAGCTGGATGTCGGTGATGGTATAGCCTTGGTCCTCGGTGGGCAGGAAGGAGGACGGCAAGCGCGCGAAGAGCACGGCCATCAGTGCGCAGAGCAAGGCGAACACCACCATGTACCGCCCTACGCGGTTCACTGCGCTGCGTACCCAACCCTCATACCGCTGGTTTATGCGATCGAAGCGGCGATTGAAGCCGCCAAAGAACCCTCGCTTTTCCCGGTGCCCTCCCGCCGGCAAGGGCTTGATGACCGTGGCGCATAGCGCTGGCGTAAGGCTGAGCGCCAGGAATGCTGAAAACAGGATGGCCACCGCCATCGAGAGCGAAAACTGTTGGTAGATCACGCCCACCGAGCCGGGCATGAAAGCCATGGGGACAAACACGGCCGTCAGCACGAGGGTAATACCGATGATCGCGCCGCTGATTTCCGTCATCGCCTTGCGGGTGGCGTCTCGTGGGGATAACCCTTCCTGCGCCATCAGCCGCTCCACGTTTTCCACCACCACGATCGCATCGTCCACCAGGATACCGATGGCCAGCACCATGCCGAACAGGGTGAGCACATTGATGGAGAACCCGAGCAACAGCATGGCTGCACATGTGCCCAGCAAGGCCACGGGCACCACCAGTGCCGGGATCAGCGTGTAGCGGATGTTCTGGAGAAAAAGGAACATCACCACGAATACCAGCACCATCGCTTCGAGCAGGGTATGGATCACCTTGGTGATGGAAATCTTCACGAAGGGCGCTGTGTCGTAGGGGATGTCGTATTTCACGGCCGCCGGGAAATACCGGGACAGCTCCTCGAGCCTGTCCCGCACAAGCGTCGCGGTGCTCATGGCGTTCCCCGCAGGGGCCAGCTGTACGCCCAACGCTACCGAGGCATTGCCGTTCAAGCGGGTGGCAAAGTTATAGTTTTGCGCACCCACCTCTACCCTGGCCACGTCACCGAGGGTCACGTTCGAACCGTTGCGGTTGGCTTTGAGCACGATAGCCGAGAAGTCCTCAGGTGTACTCAACTGCCCCGTCACCCTTACTGTGGCAGTGACTTCCTGCCCCGCCGGAGCGGGTAGATCACCAACAGCGCCAGCGGACACCTGGATGTTCTGGGCGGCGATGGCCTGGCTGACGTCGCCGGGGGTGAGGTTGTAAGCGATGAGCTTTTGAGGGTCCACCCAGATCCGCATGGCGCGCTCCGAGCCGAACAACTGCACCTTGCCCACCCCGTCCAGACGCCGAAGTTCGTTCACCACGTTACGGGCCAGGTAGTCACTGAGCGCGATCTCGTCCAGCCGCCCGTCCGTGGACGTCAGGGTGGCGAACAGCAGAAACCCGGCCGAGGTTTCCTCGATCTGCAAGCCTTGTTGGGTGACTGCCCGAGGCAACCGGGGCTCTACCACCTTGAGCCGGTTTTGCACATCCACCTTGGCCAGCTCCGGGTCGGTGCCGGGCTTGAACGTCACAGTAATAGTCGCGGTGTTCTGGCTGCTGCTGGAACTGAAATACAAGAGGTGGTCGACCCCGTTCAGCTCCTGCTCGATCAGGCTCACCACACTTTCGTCAATGGTGTGGGCAGAAGCCCCTGGGTAGGTTGCCGTGAGTTCGATCTGCGGCGGTGCCACGCTGGGGTACTGGGCCACCGGCAGGTTGGGAAGCGCGAGCAACCCCACAAGTGCAATGAACAGCGCAATTACCCAGGCGAACACAGGCCGCCCGATAAAAAACTGTGCCATCAGCGTTGCTCCCCAGGCCCGGTTGCCAAGGTGGCCTCCTGCGCCTGAACCACCACCCCCGCCTGGGCATGCTGCAGCCCTTCGACGACTACCCGGTCGCCCGCGCCCAGCCCAGCCTGTACAACCCAACGGTTTCGCTGCACGGCACCCAACTCGACCGGCCGCTCCCGCACCTTGTCCTCAGTGTCGACGATCAGCACGAACGCCTTGCCGGCCGCATCGCGCTGCACGGCCCGCTGTGCAACGGTAATACCTTGGGCGCTTCGCGCCTGGTCCAGGCGCACACGGATAAAGCTCCCGGGGAGCAATTCCTTCTGCGGATTGGGGAACTGGCTGCGAAGGGTTATCTGCCCTGTGCTCTGGTCTACCGTGAGGTCGGAAAACAGCAACTGGCCCTTGAGCGGATACTCAGAGCCGTCTTCCTGAAGCAGCGTTGCGCTGATTTGCCCCTGCCCCAGTGCTTGCACCTGGCCGGTCTGTAGAGAACGCCGCAGCTCGGCGATCTGCCGAGTTGTCTGGTTCACGTCCGCATAGATCGGCTCCAGTTGCTGGATGGTCGCCAACGCAGTGGTATCGCCCTGCCCCACCAGCGCGCCCTCGGTTACCAGTGCCTTGCTGGTACGCCCCGAAATCGGCGCCGTTACGGTGGCGTAGCCAAGGTTCAGGCGCGCACGCTCGAGGGCAGCGCGGTTGGCATCGACGTCGGCCTCCGCCTGCAGGTAGTTCGCCCGGGCGTTTTCAGCTTCCTGCCGGCTCACGGCATCGTAGGTCGCCAGTTCCCGATAGCGTTGCGCCTGCAAGCGGGCCTGGTACCGGTTGGCCTCGGCTTTTTTCAGGCCTGCCGCGGCGCTATCCACATCCGCCTTGAAGGGGGCGGGATCGATCAGGAACAGCACGTCGCCCTGCTTCACGTCGCTACCTTCGCGATACACCCGTTTGAGCACGATGCCAGCGACACGCGCCCGAACCTCGGCCGTGCGCGGCGATACCAGCCGGCCATTGAGTTCAGTGGTGAGCGTGAGCGCTTGCGGCTTCACGGTTTCGACCGCGATTTGCGGAGGCGGCGCCTGTGCGGCTGATGCTGACGGCTTCTCGCAACCGGCGAGCATTACCATGCATACGCTCATCAACAAGCAGGTCAGGGCGCAACGGGTAGACAACGGCATCACGGCACTCCGGAACAGGTGCCGCCATGCTAAAGCCAAGCGGGCGTTTTAAGACAAAGAAGTGTGTAAAAGCTGTAAGTAATTATTAAGCCAGCACGCTTCGACGGGCTTACATCGTGTTCAAACTCAGCGCGCTCTCGAATGCCCGGCGCGCCCCGGTGAGGGGATCGTCAAAAGCGAGCGACCGTGCCAACAACTGCAGTGGGCGGTTGTAATCGTCGGGCTCGCCCGGCGGAGCCACCGCAGGATAGAAGGGGTCGTTGCAGATAGGGGCCCCCAACCCGGCCATGTGCACCCGCAACTGATGGGTACGCCCGGTGATTGGAAGCAGCCGGTAATGCCACAGCTCACGCCCTGCGTCGATGACTTCCAGGCGTGTTTCGCTGTTGGGCGCCCCGTCGGCTTCACGCATCCGGAAAAAAGGTTCGCCACGCACGATCCGGCTATGGCGTGTGTGAGGGAAGGCGATATCGGGCAATGCCGGAGCAATGGCTTCGTATGCTTTATCTATGCGGCGTGTGGGAAACAGCTGCTGATAAGGCCCTCGACTGTCCGGGTTGGTGGAAAACATCACCAGGCCGGCGGTGTGCCGGTCAATGCGGTGCAGCGGCACCAGATGAGGGTTGCCTGTTTCGCGGATAAGCCGACGCAGGAGGGTTTCTTCCACAAACTCCCCGGCGGGCGTTACTGGCAGGAAGTGGGGTTTGTCCGCGACCAGCAGGTGGTCGTCCAGGTGAAGGATCCGCTCCTGTACCGGGATGGGGCGCTCCAGGGGTACCTCACGGTAATAATGCACCCGCAGCCCCCGGCGGTAGGGGTGTTCCGGCGTAAGTGGCACCCCGCGTTCGTCCAGCACCCGAGCGCGAGCGAATCGATTTTCCCACTGAGCGCGGCTGATAGCCGGGAAGCGGTCGACAAGGCAGTCCAGCACGGTCACCCAGGCCCCCGGCGGCAGCACTACGGTGCTGGCCTGAGACGCAGACGGAACGAAGGATGGCGCGGGCATGGTGGTTTCCTGGTTGGCGGGGGCGGGATTATCCCCTGCCCGGCCGCGGCGTTAAAGCACCACGCTCTGCTTCTGGCCCGCGGCCAATGCCCTGGAATGGCGCTCCAGCCAGCGCAGCACGTCTACCGCTTCCCAGCGGGCAGGGTCGAACAGCGCATAGGCTTGGCCTTGGAACCCCATCACATCCAGCCGCTGGTGGTAGCCGGCGCGCTGAAACAGCGCCTCGATTTCGGCAAAACAGGTGTTGAAGTGCAGCTTGCCAAAGGGCGTTTTGCTCTCCATGACCAGCCCATCGAGGCGTAGATCGAGCACCGCTTCGAACACCGTTTCCGGTGACATGTGATTCACGCTGCTCTTGAGTTGTTGAATGTTGATCACGTCCCTTTCCTTAGTGTGCGGCGCCAGGCCGTGCCACTGTATTTTTATACAGCATATTGGCACGCAAGCCTAAAGGCAACGAACGCTCGTCCGCCGGTTGGCGCGAATCCTTTCGGGGTCGCATTGTGCAACGGCTACGAACGAATTGGCACAAGCGGTGTTATTTCAGGAAGTGAACAACCTGATCCGGGCTGAAGGGCCAGTCCAGTACCGCGCCGGTATCTACCCGCCTCAGCAGCGGTGCGCGCGCCTCGTAGCTGGCCGGTACGCCGCCGGCTTCTTCAAGGTCGATCAGTTCGACCCACAGGCCGTGCTCCACCAAGGGCAACAATGCCGCCTCGGCAAGCGCACAGCGTGGGCAATTGCGGGTAACGAACAGTTGGCATTCTGGGCACATGGCGAGGCGGACCCTTGGGCGCGGAGCTTGAAGTCTAGCCCCGCCCCGCCAACCCAGCCACGGCAGCTCAGTCCAGATTTACCGCGCCAATGCGATGCAGGGACAGGTCCGCCCCTTCGAATTCCTGCTCATGGGTAAGGCGAATGCCCACGGTGAATTTCAAAAAGCCATACACCGTAGCGCCACCCGCCAGCGCCAGGCTCACGCCCAGCGCGCTGCCGATCAGCTGGCTGGCCATGGATACGCCGCCAAGCCCGCCAAGCCAAGGTTGGGCGAACAGGCCACAGGCCAGGCCGCCCCATACGCCGCAAACGCCATGCAGCGGCCACACGCCGAGTACGTCGTCGATTTTCCACTTGCCTTGCGCGGCGATAAAACAGCTGACAAACAGCGCCCCTGCCACTGCACCCGTGACCAGCGCGCCAATGGGGTGCATCAGGTCGGAGCCGGCACACACCGCCACCAGCCCGGCGAGTGGGCCGTTGTGGAGGAAACCGGGGTCGTTGCGGCCGACCAGCAAGGCGGCGATCGTGCCGCCCACCATGGCCATCAGCGAGTTGACCGCTACCAGCCCGCTGGCCCCCTGCACCGTTTGTGCGCTCATTACGTTGAAACCGAACCAGCCGACGATGAGAATCCACGACCCCAGCGCCAGGAACGGAATATTGGACGGTGCCATGGCCACCAGGCGCCCATCACGATAGCGGCCGCGCCGCGCGCCGAGGAGAATGACGGCTGCCAGCGCGATCCAGCCGCCCATGGCATGGACCACTACCGAGCCTGCGAAATCGTGGAACGGGGCGCCGAAGCGCGCCTGCAGCCAGGCCTGCAAGCCCAGGTTGCCATTCCATACCAGCCCTTCGAAAAACGGATAAAGGAACGCTACGATCAATAGCGTGGCGCACAATTGCGGCACGAAACGGGCGCGCTCGGCGATGCCGCCGGAAATGATCGCGGGAATAGCGGCGGCGAAGGTCAGCAGAAAGAAAAATTTCACGAGCGCATAGCCATGGTCGGCCGCCAGCACCGCCGCCGGGGCAAAGAAATTCACTCCATACGCCACCCAGTAACCGATGAAGAAATACGCGAGGGCCGAGATGGCGAAATCGCTGAGGATTTTCGACAGGGCGTTCACCTGGTTTTTCTGGCGAACCGTGCCCACCTCCAGAAAAGCGAAGCCTGCATGCATGGCCAGGACCATCACGGCCCCACACAACAGGAACAGGGTGTTTGAACCGTGTACGAGCGTGTCCACGGCGCTTTGCAGATTTTCCATAGGTACGGCAGGCTCGAAAAAAGGGCGGTTGCTCGACAGGCTCCTTCAAGCCGTGCACTGCTCTGGTTCTCTGGCGCCCCGCTTGCACCAACGCTGCGCACGCTAACCTGGCAAGTGCAGGCCAATTATCGGACCTGCCTATAATTCATTCGCTTGCAACGCTTGCCGCCGCGCTTGCGCCAGGCGGATGTTGCACACGTACGACGCAGAAGTTACTTCCGCGCACCATCGGGCAGCAAAAAATGTACCATCGACCCGCTGAACCTTGATGACGAAACGGGACTCGAACTTCAAAGCCCACGTAAGGAGGACGCCATGACTCGCGATACCTTGAACACCGCACAAGACGTGCTGAGTACTGATTTCCAGACCCTGATCCGCGATACCGAAAAGCTGCTGGAGCACACGGCCAGCCTGGCTGGCGAACAAGCCGAGGAGCTTCGCGAGCAGATCAAGGAAAGCCTCGCCAAGGCCCGGGTTTCGCTCAAGCAGACCGAAGCGCAGCTTCGCGAGCAAGGTGCAGCCGCACTGGTGGCCGCCGAGGACTATGTCCAGGCCAATCCACTGCCCGCCATTGGCATCGCCGCCGGGGTTGGGTTTCTGGTAGGCCTGCTGGCTACAAGGCGCTGATATGAACCGGGACAGCGAATCCACTTCCCTGCCGCCACCGGTAGGCGAAACGTCCGGTTCCCACGGCCGCCGGCTCGGTGGCGCGTTGCTGGGCTGGCTGCACAGCCACGTTGAACTGCTGGGTATCGAACTGCAGGAGCAAAAGGCACGTACCTTGAGCCTCCTGCTGTTCGCCGGGCTGTCACTGGTGTTTGCATTGCTTGCCCTGGTCGCGCTCTCCGGGCTGATCCTTATCCTGTTGTGGGATAACTATCGCATCCCCGGGATGATCGGCCTGTGCGTGTTCTACCTGCTCGCAGGGCTGTTCTGCGCGCTGCGCCTCAAGGCTGCGATCTTTGACGAGTCGTCACCCTTCCATGCCACGCTCGAAGAGCTGGCCAATGATCGGGAGCGCCTGTTGCCATGAACCGACACAGTGTTCCGAACGGCGCCACTCGCCGGGAAATGCGCAAGGCGCTGATTCGCCTGCGCATGGAAATGCACCGCCAGGAGATCCGTCAGGAATCACGCCAGTTGGTCAATCCACTGTCGCGGTTCCGCAACATGGGCCAAGGGCTGAACAAAAACCTGGGCATCCGCCACGCGCCCCTATGGGGCGTAGGCCTGGTCAGCCTGCTGGGCTTTCTGTCCGGCAAGGGCGCGCGCAAGGGTGGCATCGGCGCGGCTGCCCGGCTGGCCAAGCTTGCAGTCAGCCTGGTGCCGCTGATCAAGCTGTTGCAAGGGGCCAGCAAACGTTGAGCGCGGCATCGGTGGTTGCCACCACAGCGCAATGGCGGGAAGCTACAGGCTGACCAACGACGGAGAAGCGCCTTGGATTGGCAAACACTGCTTACCCGCGAGCGGCTCGGTAAACCCGTGCATAGCGTGGAAGAGCTGGGCCGCAGCCCGTTTCACAAGGACCATGACCGGATCATTTTTTCCGGTGCCTTCCGCCGCCTGGGTCGCAAGACCCAGGTGCACCCTGTCTCCAGCAATGACCATATTCACACCCGGCTCACTCATTCCCTGGAAGTGAGTTGCGTAGGCCGCTCCCTCGGCATGCGGGTGGGTGAAACCCTGCGTGACGAGTTACCGGACTGGTGCGACGCTGCGGATCTGGGGATGGTTGTGCAGTCGGCGTGCCTGGCCCATGACATCGGCAACCCGCCGTTTGGCCACTCGGGCGAAGACGCCATTCGCTACTGGTTCCAGCAGGCGGCCGGGCGCGGCTGGCTCGACAGCATGAGCGACGGCGAACGCCTGGACTTTCTCAATTTCGAAGGCAACGCCCAAGGCCTGCGCGTGCTCACCCAGCTTGAGTACCACCAGTTCGAAGGTGGTATGCGCCTTACCTACGCCACGCTGGGCACCTATCTCAAATACCCGTGGGCCGCGCGGCATGCCGACTCGCTGGGGTACAAGAAGCACAAGTTCGGCTGCTACCAGAGCGAATTGCCGATCCTTGAGCAGATTGCCGGGCGCCTGGGGTTACCGCTGCTTGAACCCCAGCGCTGGGCACGGCATCCGCTGGTGTACCTGATGGAGGCTGCGGACGACATCTGTTATGCCTTGATCGACCTTGAAGACGGGCTGGAAATGGGCCTGCTCACCTATGCCGAAGTGGAAGCGTTATTGCTTGGCCTGGTGGGTGACGACCTGCCGGAAACCTACCGCCAGCTTGGCCCCCGTGACTCGCAGCGGCGCAAGCTCGCGATACTTCGCGGCAAGGCTATCGAGCACCTCACGAATGCAGCTGCCCGGGCATTCGTGGAACAGCAGCCTGCATTGCTCGCTGGCACCCTGAGCGGTGACCTGGTGGAACACATGGACGGTCCTGCCAAGGGCTGTGTGCTGGGCGCCAAGGACATTGCTCGGGAAAAGATCTTCCAGGACAAGCGCAAGACGCTGCATGAAATCGGCGCCTATACCACACTGGAGGTGCTGTTGAACGCTTTCTGCGGAGCGGCCCTCGAGCAGCACGGCGGGCGCCGGCTGTCATTCAAGAACCGGAGGATTCTGGACCTGATGGGCAGTAACGCGCCGGAACCCTCCTGGCCGCTGCATGCTGCGTTCCTGCGCATGATCGACTTCATTGCCGGCATGACGGACAGCTATGCAAGCGAAATGGCCAGTGAGATGACCGGGCGAGCGATACCCGTCTGAGCTGCGCGCCCGGCTTGGGGAAAACTCCGATAAAGCCGGGCAGGCCCACTGGCTGCGCCCCAACTGAGCTAAGGTCGCGCACCTGATTGCAACAAGGATGCGGTAATGGGCTCGGTACTTATCATCGAAGATCACCCGGTCATTCGGCTGGCGGTGCGGATGGTGCTGGAAAACGAAGGCTATACGGTTGTAGGCGAGGCGGACAACGGCGTGGATGGCATGCGCATGGTCCGCGAATACCAACCGGACCTCACCATCCTGGACATCAGCCTGCCCAGGCTCGACGGGCTGGAGGTGCTTGGCCGTTTTCAGGCCATGGGCATGCCCTCCCGAGTGTTGGTACTCACCGCGCAATCGGCGCAACTGTTCGCCATACGCTGCATGCAACTGGGCGCCGCGGGTTACGTGTGCAAAGTGGAAGAGCTCACCGAATTGCTCAGCGCCGTGCGAGCGGTGTTCGCAGGCTATAACTATTTCCCCAGCCAGGCACTGGACTGCATTGACGATCCTCGACGCAACGCGGAACTGCAGATGTTCCAGCACGTGAACGATCGAGAACTGATGGTGTTGCAATTGTTCGCGCAGGGGCGGACCAACCGGGAAATTGCCGATGGCATGTTCCTAAGTAATAAAACGGTAAGTACGTACAAGAAGCGCTTGATGAACAAGCTGAAGGCGGGATCGCTGGTGGAGTTGCTGGACATCGCCAAGCGTAATGCAGTGGTGTAAGCCCTGCTTCACACAGGCCTGCAGGGTCCCGAGCCATTGCGGCTCGGGAACAGGCACTATCAGGCTGCGGGGTTGACCGGCTTTTCCGGGTACCACACGTCCAGCAGCGGGCTGACTTCAACGTTGGTCAGTTCGCTACGGCCCTTGAGCCAGGCTTCCACGGCGGCGCGCTGTTCTTCGCTGACCGAACCGCGCTTGGCCAGGCATACCAGGCCGAAGTCATCGCCGCCAACATAGTCGACACCGTTGGCCTTCATCGCGTCCTTCAGGAACGCTTCGAGGAAGGCGTCGATCTCGGCTTCGCTCAGGCTTTCCTTGAACTCCAGGTTCAGTTCGAAGCCCAGTTCCTGGAATTCGTCCACGCACAGTTTTTTGCGCAGGCGGCGGGAGCGGTTTGTAGCCATCGGGTAAATCCTCATGAGTTTCAAGCGCGGCACTTTACCATTTCAGCGTGACAATTACTGTTCACCGTCACCCCATCGGTAGATTTTTCCCACAGGCGGTTCCGGGCGGCACTCAGCTGGCTGGCGCTTCAGGCATAATGCGCATCGTTGGCGGGAGCCTTCACCTTTTCATGCTCCTTACTTTTCGCCGCCTTGCAGAGCTCTATCTTCATGATCAAAACCTTGCGCCCGTTGTTCGTCGCCGGCTTGCTGCTTTCAATTGCCGCCCCGCTTCAGGCCGCCCCGGCCAGCCTTACGCCCAAAGTGGAACAAGCGCTCAAAGCAAGCAAACTGAACGATAACGCCCTTTCCCTTGCACTGGTGCCCCTCAGCGGCCCGGGCTCAACCACGCTGTTCAATGCCGACGTTTCGGTCAACCCCGCGTCCACCATGAAGCTGGTCACCACCTTCGCCGCGCTGGAGCTGCTGGGCCCTACGTTCCAGTGGAAAACCGAGTTCTATACCGACGGTACGCTCAGTAACGGCGTGCTCCACGGCAACCTCTATGTGAAAGGCGGAGGTGACCCGAAGCTGAACATGGAAAAGCTATGGCTGCTGATGCGTGACCTGCGGGCCAATGGCGTGCAGCAGGTCACCGGTGATCTGGTGCTGGACCGCAGCTTCTTCAAACAGCCGCAGCTGCCTGTGTTCAACGACGACGGCAACGACGAAAACGCACCTTTCCTGGTGCGCCCGGACGCGCTGATGATCAACCTCAAGGCGTTGCGATTCGTGGCACGCAACGATTCAGGGAAGGTCAGCGTAGCGGTGGAGCCGCCTATCGGCACGATTCACCTGGATAACCAGGTGAAGCCGATTGCGGGCAGCAAGTGTACGGGCGAAGTCCGCTACAACCCGGTGCCGCAGCCTGACGGCATCAGCGTGGTGGTCAGCGGCCAGCTTGCACAGGGCTGCAGCTCCCAGACCTACCTCTCGCTGCTGGATCACTTCGCGTATTCGGCCGGGGCTATCCGTGCGATCTGGTCCGAGCTGGGCGGCAGCATCAGCGGTGCCGACCGCGACGGCGTGGTACCGAACAACGCGCGGTTGCTGGCCCGGGCGTTTTCGCCCGACCTGGCCGAGGTCATCCGCGACATCAACAAGTACAGCAACAACACCATGGCCCAGCAGCTGTTCCTGACCATCGGCGCGCAATTCCGTACCGATGCGGACCTCGATGATGCCAAGGCCGCGCAGCGCATGATTCGCCAATGGCTGGCCAAGAAGGGCATCACCGCGCCGCATCTGGTAATGGAAAACGGCAGCGGCTTGTCCCGTGACGAGCGTGTGAGCGCCCGGGAGATGGCTACCTTGCTGCAAGCGGCCTGGCGCAGCCCCTATTCGGCTGAGTTCATGAGCTCGATGCCGCTGGTGGGCATGGACGGCACCATGCGCAAGCGCCTCAAGCGCACCTCGATGGCGGGGGAAGGCCACATCAAGACCGGCACCCTTAATACCGTGCGGGCCATCGCCGGCTTCAGCCGGGACGTGAACGGCAACACCTGGGCGGTGGTGGCCATCCTCAACGATCCCAAACCATGGGGCGCGCGATCGGTACTCGACCAGGTACTGCTGGACCTTTACAACCAGCCGCGCACCGCGAGCACCGCTGCCCTCCCCTGACCGCTCCGCTGCAGCAGCCTCAGCCTTCCACTACCTGGTCTCGCCCACGTTGCTTGGCCAGGTACACCGCGGCATCGGCGCGGGCCATCAGTGCCTCGCCAGTTTCGTTTGGCTGCCAGCCTGCCACGCCGAAGCTGGCGGTCACATGGCCCACGTCTTCCAAGGCGCTGGTACGCAAGGCCTGCCATAGCTCGGTAGCTAACAGCCGGGCCTGGGTGGCATCACTGCCAGGGCAGAGCACTACAAATTCTTCGCCGCCCAGGCGGCAGAACACATCATGCCGCCGCAGCCGTTGGCCGAACGCCTTGCAGAGAGCCTGTAGCACCCGGTCTCCGGCAAGGTGGCCGTACCGGTCATTGATCCGCTTGAAATGGTCGATGTCGAACATCACCACCGCAAGGCTCGAATGGGCGCGGCGGGCCCGCTCCAGCTCGGCCCCCAGCCGCTGCTGGAAGTAGCGCCGGTTGTAGATCCCGGTCAACGAGTCGGTTACCGACAGCGTGCGCAGTTCATGCTCTACGCGCTTGAGGTCGCTGATGTCCGACAGGTAGCCGTGCCACAGGATACTGCCGTCGGGCAACGGCTCGGGGGTGGCCTCGCCCCGCACCCAACGCTCTCCCCGCTCCGGCAGGCATACGCGGTATTCGGCCTGCCAGCGAGTCAGCTGTTGCGCGGAGGCCTCGATCGAAGCCCGAACGCCCGCCAGGTCGTCGGGGTGAATCCGCTCGAATACGTAAGAACCGTCTCGAGCCAGGGTCTGCAGGTCGATCTCGTAGATCTCCCACAATCCACGGCTGGCGTAATCGAACGAAGACGAGCCATCAGGCCGCAGGCGGAACTGGTAGATACCACCCGGCACTTCCGCGCTCAGCCGCTCCAGCTGGCGATCTCGCGCCGCCAACGCATCCAGGGTGCGCAGGCTTTCGGTGATATCGATGCACACCGCGAGGTAGCCGATAGGCTCGGCAGCTTCATCGCGCACTGCGGTGACCAGCATGTTCACAGTGAGCCGCGAACCGTCCCGGCGCACGAGGGTCCAGTGGTGCGCCTCAGGCGCATGCTGCGCTTCGCCGTCGCCGAGCATGGCCTGCACGGTGGATACCGGTCGGCCCAGGCGTTCTTGAAGCTGGGCTGCCCGCGCTTTCAATTCGGCATGCACATGCAGGTCGCCCAGCCGCAGCCGACCGATCACCTGCGCCTGGCTGTAGCCCAGCATGCGCTCGGCTCCAGCGTTGAAGGTGGTGATCATGCCCACGAGGTCGGTGGCGATGATCGCCACTTCGGTCGCAGCATCCAGCACATTGCGCAGCTGGCCATGGGTGTGGCGCAAACGCTGCTCACTCAGGCTTAGCTCGGCGGTGCGCTGGCGCACCAACTGCAGGGCGCGCTGGCGCTGGGTCACCAGGCTGTAGAGCAACCCGCAAAACAACAATGTGAGCAGTGTGCCCAGGACCGCAATCACTACACCAACCAGCGAACGATTTCCGGCTACAAATAGCCGGCTGGGCTTGAGCTCGATCCGGTAGCTGCGGTCCGCCAGGTGCAGCAGCCGGCTGATGGCTACGGATTCGTCTCCGGCTATGCCCTGCGAGGTGTACAGCACCTCATGCTGGTCAGGGCTGGAAAGGTCAAGGATGCGCACGAAGAGGTTGTCTTCCCCGGGCGCCGGCAACCCATCACCCAACAGCTCATGCAGGCTGATGATGGCGCTCACATACCCCCGCAAGCGGCTGTCCCCTTCCCCCATGGAGGGCAGCGGCAGCTGGTACACCGGCGCGACAATGAGCACCCCACGGTTATAGGGCGGGTCGATGGCAATCAGGTCCAGTGGCGGGGACACCGCAAGGCCGCGGGCGGCCGAGGCTTTTTCGAGCGTGGTCCGGCGCACAGCGTCGGAGGCCAGGTCCAGCCCGTAAGGGGTCGCCCCGGCGCCGACGAAGGCGCTGTAGGCGATGGGAAAGTAGACCGTTGCCGGCGGCGATATCACCAGCTCCGCATTCCCGCTCACGGCGCGGATAGGGAAGCCCGCCCGGGCTTCGAACTCGCTGCGCTGCACGTCGCTCACCCGAGGCATCCAGGAAAAGGCCCGGGTACGCGCCAGTAGCGGTGTGGAGAACCCTTCAAAAGCCGCTTCCGTGGGCTGGTCCGACCAGGTGATGAACCGGCGCAGGCTGTCCAGGCGCTGCGCCTGGTCCAGCAAGCGCTCCTCGATGCGCGCGGTACGTTCGCTGGCCAGCAGTTCGAAGCGTTGGCGCACCTGCTGGCGGGCGAACAGATCTGCAGTGATCGCCAGCGCTGCTGTCATTCCAAGGCCGAACGCGAGCCCGAGGAGCGTCACGCGCCAGGCAGATGCACTTTCGTCGATGAAGCCGAGGATCTTGGGCCGGTGGGTGCGGGGGAACATAACCATTTTACTCTGAAAGCCGGTGGGCCCGATCAAAAGGCCCGAGAGACTTATAGCCACTGGCCACTATTTTGCCTAGTAGCCAGTGCGAGCCGCTGTCGCTATCAGATAGAAGGTGGGCGGTTAGCGGGCCTGGATGCGCCACGCGCGGTGGATACGCTCATTGCGAGCGAAGTCGGGATCGATGGTGTCACGGCTGATTTCCTCCACGTTGTAACGCGCTGCCACGCTTTCATCCAACACAAAGCGGCGGAAGTTGTTGGAGAAGTACAGCACGCCGCCCTTGGCCAGCCGCGCCATCGCAAGGTCCAGCAGCCGCACGTGATCACGCTGCACGTCGAACACCCCTTCCATTCGTTTGGAATTGGAGAACGTCGGCGGGTCGATGAAGATCAGCTCGTACTCCTCGCGGCTTTCCTCCAACCAGGCCATCACATCGCTTTGTACCAGCTGATGCCGCTCGGAAAACCCGTTCAGCGCCAGGTTCCGGCGTGCCCAGTCCAGGTAGGTACGGGAGAGGTCCACACTGGTGGTAGCCCGTGCGCCACCTTTGGCCGCATGTACGGTAGCCGCGCCGGTGTAGCAGAACAGATTCAGGAACCGCTTGCCGCTGACTTCCCGTTGAATGCGCAAGCGCATCGGCCGATGGTCGAGGAACAGCCCCGTATCCAGGTAGTCCGTGAGGTTCACCAGCAGCCGGGCACCGGCCTCGGTGACTTCCATGAACGTGCCTTGCGTAGCCTGCCGTTCATATTGGCGGGTACCGCTCTGGCGTTCACGGCGTTTGAGCACCACTTTCTGCGGGTCGACATCCAGCGCGACAGGAATCGCCGCCAAGGCATCGAACAGGCGGGTCTGGGCCTTTTGAGGGTCGATGGACTTGGGCGCGGCATATTCCTGCACATGCACCCAGCCTTGGTAGAGGTCGATGGCGAAGGCGTACTCCGGCATGTCCGCGTCATACACCCGGTAGCATTCCACCTGCTCGCGGCGCGCCCACTTGCCCAGCTGCTTGAGGTTTTTCTGCAGGCGATTGGCAAACATCTGCGCGCCTTCGCTGAGGCGGGCCGGGGCGGCCACTGGCGCAGCAGCAGGCACTGGCGCCGTTTCGGCTTCGCTGGCCGGGCCCGTGGCCGCGCGGCGCTCACCGGTCACGAATTGCTGGGGGAGGACGTCGAGCAACAAAAGCTTGCACGGCAGCGCGCCGTTCCAGAAGGCATATTGCTTATGGCTGCGAATACCCATGCGCTTGCCCAGGTCCGGCGCGGCGGTAAAGATTGCCGCCTGCCAGTTGAGGCACGCCTGCCGCAAGCGCTCGCCCAGGTGCTGATACAGGTACACCAGGCTGGCCTCGTCGCCCAGGCGCTCGCCATAGGGAGGGTTGCACACCACCAGGCCTTTCTGGTTCTGGTCTGGCCGGGGTTCGAACGTTGCCAGTTCGCCCTGGTAGATTTTCACCCACTCGCTCAGCCCGGCGCGCTCGATGTTGTTTCGGGCCGGCTGAATCAGCCGCGGGTCGGCTTCGTAGCCACGTATCCACGCCGGCTTGCGCGCCAAGCCTTCACGCGCGCGATCACTCGCCTCGTCATGCACCTTGCGCCATACGGCAGGGACGTGGCCCAGCCAACCACTGAAGCCCCAGCGCTCACGGCGCAGGTTGGGTGCAAGGTCAGCGGCCATCATCGCGGCTTCCACCAGGAAGGTGCCCACACCGCACATCGGGTCTGCCAATGCCCCGCCTTCAGCGGCGATGCGCGGCCAGCCCGCACGTACCAGAATGGCGGCGGCCAGGTTTTCCTTGAGTGGCGCCGCGCCCTGCTGCAGGCGATAGCCCCGCTGATGCAGGCTATGCCCGGAAAGGTCCAGCGACAGAATGGCTTCGCCACGATCAAGGCGCAGGTGAATGCGCAGGTCCGGGTTGAGTTTGTCGATACCCGGCCGTTGGCCGTCCGGCCCGCGCAGGCTGTCAACGATTGCATCCTTGACCTTGAGCGCACCGAAATGGGTGTTGTCGATCCCCGAGCCATGCCCGCTGAATTCAACGGCGAGCGTGCCTGCAGGGTCCAGGTGCTCGGCCCACTCTACCTCACGCACGCCGTGGTACAGATCATCGGCATTGCTCATGGAGAACCGCTTGAGCACCAGCAGCACCCGGTTCGCCAGGCGGGACCAGAGGCACAGCCGGTAGGCGGTTTCCATTGTGGCCTGGCCGCGTACGGCCGCCGTGTGTTCCCGCACTTCGGCCAGCCCCAGTTCGGCAGCTTCAGTGGCAAGCAGGCCTTCCAGGCCTTTGGGGCAGGTAAGGTACAACTCAAAAACATCGGACATTCGATAACGCCTGTGTATTAGGCCGGGGAACGCATCCCTCGGCTGGTTGATCGAGCGCTGTTTCAGCCAGCGCCGCTTTGGCACACCCCGTGCCTCCCGCCTCGAACGCCCCTTGCGTAAAAAAGGATTAGACGTTCAGGCAGTTCGAAAACTCCTTCAGGCACACTGTCAGGCGACCTCTCGTCGCCCGCATTGCACTAGATGAAACATTTATTTCGAAGCTCTGACCGATCACAACACCCAGGCTGAATCGGTTTAAATCAGGGCCTTACGTCTCTAATCATGATTGTCACCCAGCGTGCGCTTATGGCTGGATGCGCTAAACATGAACATCTTATTACAAATCGTTCATTCCCTCGGCCGCCAAGGTTGTTTAGAACTGACCCCAGGCCACGCTGCAACGGTGTGGCCTTCCATGGCCTGCCACGCCGGCAGCAGGCCCTTATCACCGGCAGTCGATTACTGCCCGGCCCAGCAGTGGCCGACGGGACATAAGTCAACAAACGAGGGCTACACCCTATGAGAAGACTCAAGCGTGATCCGTTGGAACGAGCATTTCTTCGCGGCTATCAGCACGGCATCAGTGGCAAATCCCGGGAATTGTGTCCCTTCACCCTACCATCGGTTCGCCAGTCATGGATCAACGGCTGGAGAGAAGGGCGCGGCGACAACTGGGATGGCATGACCGGTACGGCCGGCCTACATAGGCTCAACGAACTTCACGCGGTCGGCTGACACCCGACAGGCTTTCTCCTCCATGCCGCCTGATCGGGCGGCGGCACGGGCTACTCAGGTAGCCCGGCCATTCAACGGGGGCGCCGTAGCGGCCCCCCGCTTCAGACCGCCGGGCGCATCATGCCGGGCAATGCGGCAATGGCATCCACAGACTCGCGAATCAATGCCGGGCCACGATAAATGAAGCCTGAGTACACCTGCACCAGGCTCGCGCCGGCTTCGATCTTCTCTGCAGCATGCGCCCCTTCGGTAATGCCCCCCGCGGCGATGATCGGGATAGCCCCCTTGAGCTCCCCCGCCAGCACTCGAACCGTGTGAGTACTCTTTTCCCGCACCGGAGCGCCCGAAAGCCCTCCCGCTTCGTCGCCATGGGGGAGGCCTTGCACCCCTTCACGCGACAGCGTGGTATTGGTCGCGATCACCGCATCCATGCCGGTCGCGAGTAGCGCGGCGGCCACCTGGGCGGTTTCTTCGTCGGTCATGTCCGGGGCAATCTTGATGGCCAGCGGAACCCGGCGGCCGCTGGCCAGGGCAAGGGCTTCACGGCGTGTGGCCAGTGCTTCGAGCAGTGCCTTGAGCGAATCGCCGAATTGCAGGCTGCGCAGCCCCGGGGTGTTCGGCGAGCTGACGTTCACCGTCACGTAGCTGGCGTGCTCGTGTACCTTGTCCAGGCACAAAAGGTAGTCGTCCTGGGCACGCTCCACGGGCGTGTCGAAATTCTTCCCGATGTTGATCCCCAGCACGCCTTCGTAACGGGCGGCTTTCACCCGCGCGATCAGGTTATCCACACCAAGGTTGTTGAACCCCATGCGGTTGATGATGGCGGTGGCCTCGGGCAGGCGGAACAACCGGGGTTTCGGGTTGCCTGGCTGTGGGCGCGGGGTGACCGTGCCGATTTCAACGAAACCGAAGCCCAGTTGTGCGAAGCCGTCGATGGCCGCGCCGTTCTTGTCCAGGCCCGCCGCGAGGCCGACCGGGTTGGGGAAGTGCAACCCCATTACCGTGGTGGGCAAGCGCGCAGGCGGCTTGGCCAGCAACCGGTTGAGCCCCAGCCGCCCGCCGGCGCCGATAAGGTCCAGGGAAAGGTCGTGGGAGGTTTCCGCGGACAGTTTGAACAGGATCTGGCGGGCCAGGTCGTACATGGTCGGCTTGCTCGGCATGGGTCGAAAAACAGCCGGCAGTATATAGGCCTTGGCCGGTTTTGTCGGCACTGGCATAGCGATTGCTGCGTTCCCTGCGCATGGAGCCATGGAGGCTCCCCACACGGTATCAACGACAACGGCGTCGCGGCTGGCTTTCATCCTGGAAGGCGGCCCGGCGCCGTTGTGCTTGCAGAAGGCTGATTCATGACCGCGAACACGATAGACCCACGTACGGCCTGGGTGGCTGGCAGCGACGGCCCGGAAAAATCCAGTATCGAGCTGGGCTACATGGCCCTCACCGATTGCGCTTCGGTGGTGGTGGCGGCGACCCAGGGTTTCGCCCAACCCTATGGGCTGAGCATCAACCTGCGGCGCCAGCATTCCTGGGCTGGCCTGCAAGACAAGCTGGCCAGCGGCGAGCTGGACGTCGCGCACGCCCTTTATGGGCTGGTGTATGCCGTGCAACTGGGCATCAGCGGTGGCGCCCAGCGGGACATGGCGGTATTGATGGGCCTGAACCGCAACGGGCAGAGCCTCAGCCTTTCCGCCTCGCTGGCTGGCGAGGGGGTGAACAGCGCACGGCGCGTTGCCGAGCACATTCAGCATGGAGGGCGCCGGCTCACCTTTGCCCAGACGTTCCCTACCGGCACCCATGCCATGTGGCTCAATTACTGGCTGGCCAGCCAAGGCATCGACCCTCTGAGCCAAGTGGACAGCGTGGTGGTACCGCCACCGCTGATGCTTGACCACCTGCGAGCCGGGCGGATCGACGGCTTCTGCGTGGGCGAGCCTTGGGCTGCTGAAGCAGTGGACCAGCACCTGGCGGCAACCCTGAGCACCAGCCAGGCCATCTGGCCGGACCATCCGGAAAAAGTACTGGCCTGCACCCGCGATTTTGTCGCCACCTACCCCAATACCGCACGCATGCTGATCATGGCGGTGCTTGAAGCCAGCCGATTCGTCGAGCAGAACCTGGAGGCCACGGCGCACCTGCTCAGTGCTCGGGAGTATCTGGATGCCCCGCCCGGGCGCATTTTGCCCCGCCTGGAAGGGCGCTACGAAGATGGCCTTGGCCATGCGTGGCTCGATGCGCACCCGGTGCGCTTTTTCGACGGAGGGCAGGTCAACCTGCCTTATCTGTCCGACGGGATGTGGTTCATGACGCAGTTCCGTCGCTGGGGGTTGCTGCGTGAAGCGCCGGACTATAACGCCGTGGCCGAAGGCGTTCAGCAACTGGCCATGTATCGCGAAGCTGCGCTTGCAGCAGGTATCGCGGCGGATCCGGCCGATTGCCGCAGCAGCCTGTTCGCCGACGGTAGCCGATGGGACGGCAGCGACCCCGAGGGGTATGCCAAGGCATTCATCATCAGCCATGTGGCTCAGGAGTGATCCATGCTTCGAATCCTCTTGATCGACGACACCGAGAAGAAGCTGGGACGGCTGCGCAACGCGCTCAGCGGCGCGGGTTTCGAGGTAATGGAAGCCAGCGGCCTGACTATCGACCTGCCCGGGGAAGTGGAGCGCCTGCGCCCCGACGTGATCCTGATCGACACCGACTCTCCGGGCCGCGATGTGATGGAGCAGGTGATTCTGGTAAACCGTGATCGCCCAAGCCCCATTGTGTTGTTCACCGATGAACACGACCCCCACGTGATGCGCCAGGCCATTCGCGCGGGCGTGAGCGCCTATATCGTGGAAGGCATCCACGCCGAACGCTTGCAGCCAATCCTGGATGTGGCGATAGCCCGGTTCGAAACCGACCAGGCGCTTCGCGCGCAGCTCAGCGCCAGGGATCAGCAGCTCGCCGAACGTAAGCGAATCGAGTTGGCCAAGGGCCTGTTGATGAAGCTCAAGGCCTGTGACGAGGCGGCGGCGTATACGTTGATGCGTCGCCAGGCCATGAGCCGCCAACAGAAGCTGATTCAGGTCGCCGAGCAAATCATCGCCATGAACGAGATGCTCGGCTGAAAGCTGGCCCGGGAATTGCTCGAGCCATAAGCGTATCACCCACATTCAGCTCGGGCAGCCAATGGCGGTTGCCGGGCGAACGACAAAGACGTCGCTCCCTCCCTGTTATCGCAGGTCGGGAAGCGGCGTCTTTTGCGTTTCAGACCCCCGAAGCCGGGGCATCGATCAAGCCCCCTTGCCCGTTGAGGTATTCAATGAATACGAGTTTCTGGAAAGCCGGCCATGCGCCTACCTTGTTTGCAGCGTTCCTGTATTTCGACCTGAGCTTCATGGTCTGGTACCTCCTCGGCCCGCTGGCGGTGCAGATCGCCACAGACCTTCAGCTGACCACTCAGCAGCGCGGCCTGCTGGTGGCCACGCCTATCCTCGCGGGCGCCATCCTGCGCGTGATCATGGGCTGGGCGGCAGATCGCTTGTCCCCCAAAACCGCTGGCATCATTGGCCAATGCATTGTTATCGCCTCCCTGGCGCTGGCCTGGCAGCTGGGTATCCATAGCTTTACCCAAGCGCTGCTGCTGGGCATCGGGCTGGGCGTGGCAGGGGCATCCTTTGCCGTGTCGCTGCCTCTGGCATCCCAGTGGTACCCGGCTGAACATCAGGGCAAGGCCATGGGCATCGCCGGCGCGGGCAACTCGGGCACCGTGTTTGCCGCACTGTTTGCACCTGCGCTGGCCGCGGCGTTCGGCTGGACCAACGTATTCGGCTTTGCATTGATTCCGCTGGTACTCACTTTGGTCGTGTTCGCTACGGTGGCGCGCAATGCGCCAAACCGTCCCAAGCCCAAGACGCTGGCCGACTACAGCAAGGCCCTGGGCGACAAGGACAGTTGGTGGTTCATGTTCTTCTACGCCATCACCTTCGGTGGCTTCATTGGCCTGGCGAGCGCCCTGCCCGGTTATTTCAACGACCAGTACGGGCTAAGCCCTGTCACCGCGGGTTATTACACCGCCGCCTGCGTGTTCGGCGGTAGCCTGCTGCGGCCCTTGGGCGGCGCGCTGGCGGATCGCTTCGGGGGCATTCGCACCCTCTTGGCGATGTATACCGTGGCCGCGCTGTGCATGGCCGCGGTGGGCTTCAACCTGCCCAGCTCCGTGGCGGCGCTGGCCCTGTTCGTTGTCACCATGCTGGGCCTGGGTGCGGGCAACGGTGCGGTGTTCCAACTGGTGCCGCAGCGTTTCCGTCAGGAAATCGGTGTAATGACCGGCCTGATCGGCATGGCGGGCGGGGTGGGTGGCTTCCTGCTCGCCGCAGGCCTGGGTGCGATCAAGCAACACACCGGCAGCTATCAGCTGGCGCTTTGGACCTTCGCGGTGCTGGCTGTGGTGGCCTGGTTCGGGCTGCATAGCGTGAAGCGTCGCTGGCGCACCACCTGGGGCGCGGCGGCTGTGACGGCGGCCCGCGTTTGACCACCACGCTGCGCCTGGAATGCGCCCAGGCCACGGCTACCGGCCCACGCTCCGAGAACCAGGACGCGCTGCGCATGGTCACCCCCTCCCCCGCCTTGGCGGCGAGCAAGGGTTACCTGTTCGGCCTTGCCGACGGCGTAAGCCAGTGCGTGGACGGCGGCCTGGCCGCGCGGGCGACCCTGCAGGCGCTGGCGCTCGACTACTACGCCACACCGGAAACCTGGCCAGTGAGCCGCGCGCTGGACACGTTGCTAGGCGCACAAAACCGCTGGTTGCAAGCCAATGGTGGGGGCCAACCGCTGCTCACCACCCTCACGGCACTGGTGGTGCGCGGCAACCGCTTCACCCTCGCCCATGTGGGCGATTGCCGCGCCTACCGCTGGGGGCCGGAGGGGTTGCGCCGGTTAAGCCAGGACCACGTTTGGGACCAGCCGGGCATGCAGCGTGTGCTCAAGCGCGCGCTGGGCCTGGACCAGCACTTGTTGGTGGATTACCTCGAAGATGATGTGCACGCCGGTGAGGCGTTTCTGCTGCTCAGCGATGGCGTATGGGGCGCCCTGCAGGAGCGGGAAATCAGTACCGTACTGCGTGAGGCGCAAACCGTGCAGGCGGCAGCGGACACTCTCGTGAGCATGGCGCACGCCGCCGGCAGCCAGGACAACGCCAGTGCACTGCTGGTACGCGTGCTGTCGCCGGGCAGCGTGAACCTGGCGGACAATCTGGCCCGGCTGCGCCAGTGGCCGCTTCCACCCATGCTCAAGGCCGGGCAGCTGTTCGAGGGGTGGCGGGTGCAGGGGGTTCATGCGCACAGCCGGCAGTCGCTGGTTTACCGCGTGCTGAATGCCGAGGGCGAGCCCTGGCTGTTGAAAACCTTGCCTACGCAGTGTGCCCATGATGATCAGGAGCAACAGCGCTTGTTACTTGAGGAGTGGTTCTTGCGCCGTGTGGCAGCCCGCGCCTTCCCTGAAGTACACAGCGGCACCGGGCGCCAGCACCTGTATTACGCCATGCGCCAATACCCCGGTACCACCTTGGCCGAGCGCTTGAGTCAAGGCCCGCTGGCACTTGATGCCTGGCATCATCTGGCGGACAAGCTGCTCAAAGCGCTGGGGCTGCTGCATCGGCGCAACATGATCCATCGCGACCTCAAGCCGGAAAACCTGCTGTTCAGCGGGGATGGCGAGCTAAAGGTGCTTGATTTCGGCCTGGCCTATTGCCCCGGCCTATCGGCGGTGAATACGGAACAGGTGGCGGGGACGCCCAGCTATATCGCTCCGGAAGCGTTCCAGGGCCAAGCCCCTGCTACCGCGCAAGACCTGTTCGCCGCCGGCGTGGTGCTTTACCAGGCACTTACCGGGCATTATCCCTATGGCGAAGTCGAGGCCTTCCAACGCCCGCGCTTCGGCCAGCCGACTGCGCCCAGCCGCTACCGGCCAGAAATCCCCGAATGGCTGGATGCGCTGGTCATAAAAAGCGTACAGGCCAACCCCGCCCAACGCTTCGAAACCGCAGAGCAATGGTTGCTGGAGCTGCAGCGTGGAGAATCGAAAGGCTTCGCGGCGGTGCGCCGGCCGTTGCTGGAGCGTGAGCCGCTGAAGGTCTGGCGCACGGTAGCGCTGCTATCGCTGGCAGCGAACCTGATCGTGGCGCTGGTGTGGCTGCACGGGTGATGAGAGACCGTTTCGCAGGCTTGCCGGGTTTTTTCGGACAATAAAAAAGCCCGGGCAATTGCCCGGGCTTTTTTGACGCTCAGCGCAAATTACTTGGCTTGAGCTTCTACTTCGGCTTCTACGCGACGGTTGATCGCGCGGCCAGCGTCGGTGGCGTTGTCGGCAACTGGGCGGGTTTCGCCGTAGCCAACAGAGTTCACGCGAGCGCCTTCAACACCGTACTGGTTGACCAGAACGTTACGAACAGCGGCGGCGCGCTTCTCGGACAGCTTCTGGTTGTAAGCGTCGGTACCAACGGAGTCGGTGTGACCTTCAACGGTGGTGGTGGTAGCCGGGTATTGCTTCATGAAGTCGGCCAGGTTCTTGATGTCGGCATAGCTGTTAGGCTTGACGACCGACTTGTTGAAGTCGAACTTCACGTCCAGCTCAACACGTACGGTTTCGGCAACGGCTGGGCAGCCATCAGCGTCAACGGTGGTGTTTGCAGGGGTGTTCGGGCACTTGTCGACGTTGTCGCACACGCCGTCGTTGTCCGAGTCGGAGCACACTTCAGCAACTGGAGCAGGGGCCGCGGCCACTTCTTCCTGCTGCTTGGCGCCGCCACCGAAGTTCACGCCAACACCAACGCTCGGAGCCCACTCGGTCTCGCCACGGTCGATGTTGTACATGGCTTCAACGCCAGCACGTGCGTACACGTTTTCGGTGAAGTAGTACTTGGCGCCGCCACCAGCGTTGAAGAAGGTGGAGTGGTCACGGCCGCTGTGGCCATGAGCTTCGACGTTGCTGATGCTCTGCTGCGAGAAGCCAGCGGAGACGTACGGACGCAGGCCAACACCTGGGGTACCGAAGTGGTATACGGCGTCCAGAGCAGCGTTGCCGCCGTGGATTTTCTGGTTGCCGGTGCCGTTGTTCGAGCGAATGTTGTGGATGCCGTCGTAGCCCAGACGCAGCTCAACGTCGTCGGTCAGGAAGTAACCGATCGAGCCACCGTAGAGGTTGGCATCGTCCAGATCACGCGAACTGTCGGTGTAGTACTTCTTGGTGAACAGCTCACCCTCGACTGCGCCTTGGCCTTGTGCCAATACGCCGAAAGAGGTTGCGGCAACAAGAGAGCCAATGGCCAGGCCCAAGGTGTTTTTCAGTTTCATCCGTTAAATCCCCATCTGGTGATTGTTAAGCGATCCCACCAGGACTGCGTGGGACAACTCGGCGGCAAGTCTAGCAGAACTTGCACGCCAGTTAGAGAGAATCGCGTTCCGTTAAGTTTCCATAACGTTGGCGAATTTCTCGCGCAGCTTGTCGAGCGCGCGTTTGTAGCGCATTTTGGTCGCGCTCAGACCCATGTGCATGATGTCCGCGATCTCCTGAAATTCAAGTTCCGCGACAAACCGCAGCACAAGGATTTCCCGGTCTATCGGGTTCACATACACAAGCCAGCGGTCAAGACCGCCGCGCTCCTCGGGCTTCGGCGCCTTTTCCTCCGAAGCCTCCTCGACCGGATCAAGACTCAAGGCGTCCATAAGGCGACGCTTGCGTCTTTCTTTCCGATACTGCGTGATGCATTCGTTGTAAGTGATGCTGTATAGCCATGTCTTGAACTTCGATTTACCCTCGAAGTTCTTCAAGCCGTACAGCACCTTCAACATCACTTCCTGACAGACATCATCAGCGTCCCGATCGTTCCCCAGGTAACGCGCGCATACATTGAAGAGGGTGCGCTGATAGCGGCGCATCAGCTCTTCGTAAGCGCGAGTCACATGAAAAAGCTCTTCATGCGAACGTGCCACCAGTTCCTCATCGGACAGCGCGCGTGGGTCGTATCGCAAGGAAGGCGTTGGCACTTTAGTCAAAACGGTTCGGGCCGCAGGTCAGGTCAGGTCCACCCGCCACCCCGTGGGGGCCGGTGATTTTTCGCGGCGGGCATACTAGCAGAATATGCACGCTCAGCGGCTACTGACCTTCTCCGCAAGCAGGATCCGGTTCGACACCGACACCCATTCACCTTCCTCGGTCACCACCGTGGTTTTCACGGTGCCGATTTCCTCGATATGGCCCTCGAGCTCTCCAATACGCACCTGCTGGCCAACCTGATAAAGCTCGCGCACGTAAATCCCGGCAAGGATCTGGCTGGCGATATCGCGACTGCCCAGGCCCATTGCCAGCGCAACCGCCAGACCAACGGTAATGAGCGCGATCACGATCACATGGTTGAGCAGGTCGGTCTTGATCTCCAGCTGGCTGATGGCCACGGAGATACTGATCACGATCACCAGCCACTGCGCCACGCGGCCCAGGCCACCGGCGTACTCGATACCCACGCCTTCGGCCGCGCCGCGCACGATGCCATTGACCAGTTGCGCCAGCAACACACCCACCAGCAGCACCAGCACCGCCCCAAATACCTTGGGCAGATAGAGCGCCAGCACATCCAGGGTGGCCGAAACGCGTTGCAAGCCAAGAGACTCGGCTGCGGAAACGAAGAAGATAAGCAGCACGAACCAGTAAACGATTTTACCTACCAACGTGGAGATCGGCACCCTGATACCGGCGCGCCCCATCAGTTTGGTAAGGCCGGTACCGGCCATCAGGCGGTCGAGCCCTACCTTGGCGAGCACTCGCGATAACAGAGCGTCCAGCAGCTTGGCGACCACAAACCCAAGCAGCACCACCACAAGGGCGCCGAACAGGTTGGGAATGAAGCTGGCGACTTTGGTCCACAGGGCGGTCATCGCAGTGACCAGGCTTTGGGTCCAGAGGTCGAGTTCCATGTTCAATCAGCCTTATCCGCGCGCTGCGCGGTACGGGTACGACGGTTCACCGGGGCCACATGCGGCGCCCCTTTGCTTACAGCGATCATGCCGGCCTGGAAGCAACGGCCGATGAGGCCAAACAGGTCCTGCGCGCCTACCTGGCGGTTCGCGGTTTTCAACACGCGGTCCAGGCAGGCGTCATCATCGCGCCCCTGGGGGCTGGCGTTGAGCATGTCGCGCAAGGACTGTTCGAACGGGTCGTGCATGATCACCTCACGAATTTGACTCAAAGACGCAGGCCCTTGCAGCCGGGTCACATTCCACGGCAAAACCTTCACACCCAGCGAAGCCGCCGATAGAGCAACCACTGCCCCACTGCCACCGCGAGGGTGACACCACAGGTAATGAAGAAACCTTCAGGGTTGTCCGCGCCCGGCAAACCACCCACGTTCATGCCCAGCAATCCGGTAATGAATGTGATTGGCAGAAAGATCCCGGTCACCACGCCAAAACGGTACATGGTCCGGTTCATCCGCTCGCTGAGCTGCCGCTGCTCGGCCTCGAGCAGCAGGGCCACCCGTTCGCGGTTCAACTCCAGCTCTTCAAGGTAGCGGATCAAGCTGTTGTTCAGCTCGTTCCAGTAGTCACTGTCCTGGCCTGCGAACCACCCAGGGCAGTTGCGGGCCAGCAGTGCGAACAGGTCGCGCTGAGGCGCCAGGAAGCGCCGCAAACCGGCAGCCCTGCGGCGCAGGTGCAAAAGGCTGGAATGCTCGGGGGCGTAGCCGTCTTCGGCGTCCACGCGCTCTTCTTCGGCATCCAGCGTTTCGGTAAGTTGGTCGACTACCGCCTGGATGCGCTCAGTGAGCCGCTCGGCAAGATAAAGCACCAGATCCGCGGCATTGCGCGGCCCGTCACCGGCCGCAAGCCGGGCAACCAGGTCTTCGGTGGCGCGCAACGAACGCAGTCGCAGGGAAATCACCCGGCGTTCCTCGGCGAAGATCCGCACCGACACCATGTCTTCAGGCTGGGCGCCCGGGTTGAGGTTGATGCCTCTGAGGAACAGCAAAAATTGCGAGTTGGGCAGTGGCACCAGCCGCGGCCGAGTGTTCTCCTCCAGCAGGAGGTCACAGCTGAAATCGTTCAACCCGCTACGCTCGCGTAACCAGGCCTGGGTCTGGGAATGGCCACGATCCCAGTGCAGCCACAGGCTTTCGTGCTCGCCCAGGCTCAGGCCTGGGAGTTCATCGCGGGTAATCGTACGTGCACCGCCCTGCCCGTTCAGCACCAGGGCGTGCACCAGCCCACCCGAATTGTCGTGTTCAACCATCAGCGACTGCAAATCCTCTGCTTTTTATTCAGGCATGCTCAGGGGAACCGGCGAAACGATCACACCGTTGTTGTCGGCGTACAGGTAATCGCCGGGCTTGAGTGTGACCCCCGCGAAGGTCACCGGCACATTGAGGTCGCCGATCCCGCGCTTGTCGGTCTTCATGGGATGGGTAGCCAGCGCCTGCACGCCAAGGTCGGTCTGCGCGATCATGTCCACGTCACGGATGCAACCGTAGATGAGCACACCTTCCCAACCATTGTGTGCAGCCTTCTCTGCCAGCAGGTCGCCCAGCAAGGCACGGCGCAGCGAACCGCCGCCATCGACGACCAGCACCTTGCCCTTGCCGTCGGTTTCCACCTGCGCTTTCACCAGCGAGTTGTCTTCGTGGCACTTGATGGTCACGATCTCTCCGCCAAAGGAGTCGCGGCCACCAAAATTGCTGAACATCGGTTCAAGCACTTGCACGTGTTCGGGGTAGGCGTCACACAGATCAGGCGTCAGGTAGTGCATGGTGAACTCCTTTTTCGCGAGTGAGCAGGCCTGCTAGATGTCCAGGCCGAGACGATCGCCATCATAGGCCACCGGCCAGCGGATAAGCGAGCCACAGTGGCCTTGCCGCGGCCGGCCGCTGTGCACATCAAACTCGATCCCGTGGCGCCGGCAGCGCAGCACCCCATTGGCCAGGGTACCGTCATGCAAGGGCGCGCCCTGATGAGGGCAGCGATTTTCGAACAGCAAGTGCTGCCCCTGGTCCACGATGAGCAACAACTGGCGGCCGGCCACGGCGAATGCCCGCTTGTAACCGTCATCAAGGTTGACCAGACGCTCCAAGGCTACAAACACAAGGTTCACCTCATCAGGAAGTGGTTCAGAGCTTAGCCTCTGCTTCTGTTCCAACGCTAGCCTGAGGCAGCCTGCGCGCGGGCGCGGCCAACCAGCGCTGAACCAATGGCCATACCTCAGCCTGGGCGGCCTTGCTTACCAGCATGTCCACGTGGCCGAAATCCTCACTGAAGCCCTGATCGCGGCCCAACAGCAGGAACTGGCCCTGCGCGCCGAAACGCTCGAACAGCTGCTCGCAGGCCCAAGGTGGGTCTTGCCGGTCTCCGGCACCTGCCACCGCCAGCACCGGCAGGTGCACGTCCGCCAACCCGTCACGCCAATCCGCTGCCTTGCGCCCCATCCGTCGCCGTAGCCCGTGCCAACGCAACAGCTCCAGCGCCACACCGGCCGGTTCGTCTTCCGGGCCACGTTTGAAGCGAGGGCCGGACACATGGTCCATACCGCGCATGATCAACCGCCCGAGCCAATTGAAGGGTGCCACCCGAAGCGGCCATGGCGCACGGCTCACCTGGCTGCCGAACAGCGCCACGCCAGCGAGCTCATCGGCGGCAAGGGTTTGCTCACCCAGCGCCATTGCCAGGGTGATCCCCCCAAGGGAGTGGCCGAGCCAACAGGGCCGCTGCCCGCTCAATTCGGTCACGAAGGCGTTGATCACGGGCAGGTCGTAGCGGGCGTAATCGGCCACACCGTTGTGCCGATAGGCCTGGTTGCGCGGCGACAGGCCGTGCCCGCGCATCTCGGGAATCCACACGTCGTAACCCGCCCGCGCCAGGGTCGCGCCAAGCCCGATGCCTTTGGGGGAATACCAGAAGCGGCGATTGGAAAAACTGCCATGAAGCAGTATCACCGGTGCACCGCGCTCTGCGGCAGCATCGGCCAGGCCCAGCCGCGTAACGGCCAGCTCCACGGAAGGGTCAGGGCTGTTGGCGGCCTTGATCCGGTAGACGTCTTCACTGAGGTCGCCGCATCGCTCCGCACGGAGCAAGGCGACTGGAAATAAATGGCTGCTGCTTTGCATGGTTCAGAGGCTTTCGAAGGAGAAAAATCACACCCCCGGCTGGCGCTGAGGCCAGGCGGGGGCGTGATTATCTGCTTAAGCCTGCCCTTCTGCCAGGAAGAACCAGGTTTCCAGGACAGAATCGGGGTTCAGCGACACGCTTTCGATGCCCTGTTCCATCAGCCAGCGGGCAAGGTCGGGGTGATCCGAAGGGCCCTGGCCGCAGATGCCAATGTACTTGCCAGCCTTGTTGCACGCCTGGATGGCGTTGGCCAACAGCTTCTTCACCGCCGGGTTTCGCTCGTCGAACAGGTGGGCAATGATGCCCGAGTCCCGATCCAGCCCCAGGGTGAGCTGGGTGAGGTCGTTGGAGCCGATGGAAAAGCCATCGAAGAACTCCAGGAACTCATCGGCCAGCAGCGCGTTGGAAGGCAGCTCGCACATCATGATGACGCGCAGGCCGTTGTCGCCCCGCTTCAGGCCATTGCTGGCGAGCAGGTCCACCACCTGGCTGGCTTCGCCCAGGGTGCGCACGAACGGCACCATGATTTCCACGTTGTCCAGGCCCATGGTTTCACGCACACGCTTGAGGGCGCGGCATTCCAGCTCGAAGCAGTCGCGGAAGGACTCGCTGATGTAGCGGGAGGCACCGCGGAAGCCCAGCATCGGGTTTTCTTCTTCCGGCTCGTACAGCTTGCCGCCGATGAGGTTGGCGTACTCGTTGGACTTGAAGTCCGACAGGCGCACGATCACCTTTTTCGGATAGAACGCGGCAGCCAGGGTACTGATGCCTTCTACCAGCTTCTCGACGTAGAAGCCGACCGGGTCGTCGTAGCCGGCGATGCGCTTGTCTACGCTGTCCTTGATTTCCACCGGCAAGTCGGCGTAGTTCAGCAGTGCCTTGGGGTGCACGCCGATCATGCGGTTGATGATGAACTCCAGCCGCGCCAGGCCTACGCCGGCGTTCGGCAGCTGGGCGAAGTCGAATGCGCGGTCGGGGTTGCCCACGTTCATCATGATCTTGAACGGCAGCTCCGGCATGGCATCGACGGAGTTCTTCTTGATGTCGAAGCCCAGCTCGCCTTCGAAGATGTAGCCAGTGTCGCCTTCGGCGCAAGATACGGTCACGCCCTGCCCGTCCTTGAGCAACTGGGTGGCATTGCCGCAGCCCACCACGGCAGGAATGCCCAGCTCACGCGCGATGATCGCGGCGTGACAGGTACGCCCGCCGCGGTTGGTGACGATGGCGCTGGCGCGCTTCATCACAGGTTCCCAATCCGGGTCGGTCATGTCCGACACCAGTACGTCACCGGGCTGCACCTTGTCCATTTCAGACACATCACGGATCACCCGCACCTTGCCGGCGCCGATGCGCTGGCCAATGGCGCGACCTTCCACCAGCACCGTGCCCTTTTCCTTGAGCAGGTAGCGCTCCATCACGTTGGCACTGGAGCGGCTTTTCACGGTTTCGGGGCGGGCCTGCACGATGTACAGCTTGCCGTCGTCCCCGTCCTTGGCCCACTCGATGTCCATCGGGCGGCCATAGTGCTTCTCGATGATCATGGCCTGCTTGGCCAACTCGCTCACTTCGGCGTCGGAGAGGCAGAAACGCGCGCGCTCGGCCTTCTCCACATCCACGGTTTTCACCGAGCGGCCAGCCTTGGCTTCGTCGCCGTAGACCATCTTGATGGCCTTGCTGCCCAGGTTGCGGCGCAGGATGGCCGGGCGGCCCGCTTCGAGCGTGCCCTTGTGCACATAAAATTCATCAGGGTTCACCGCGCCCTGCACCACGGTTTCGCCCAGGCCATAGGCGCCGGTGATGAACACCACGTCACGGAAGCCCGACTCGGTGTCCAGCGTGAACATCACGCCTGCGGTACCGGTTTCGGAGCGGACCATGCGCTGCACGCCTGCCGACAGGGCTACCAGCTTGTGATCGAAACCCTGGTGAACCCGGTAGGCGATGGCGCGGTCATTGAACAGCGAGGCGAACACTTCCTTGGCGGCACGGATCACGTTTTCAACGCCACGGATGTTCAGGAAGGTTTCCTGCTGGCCGGCGAAGGACGCGTCAGGAAGGTCTTCGGCGGTGGCCGAGGAGCGCACGGCCACGGCGATGTCCGGATTGCCTTGGGACAGCAGGGCGAAGTGCTCGCGGATTTCGTTGTTGAGCTGCTCGGGGAACTCGGCTTCCATGACCCATTGGCGGATCTGGGCACCGGTACGCGCAAGGGCGTTGACGTCATCCACGTCCAGGGCGTCGAGGGCGGCGTGGATCTGGTCGTTCAGCCCGCTCTGCTCCAGGAAGTCCCTGTAGGCCTGGGCAGTGGTGGCGAAGCCACCCGGTACCGATACACCGGCGCCCGCGAGGTTACTGATCATCTCGCCCAGGGATGCGTTTTTGCCCCCCACGTGCTCTACATCATGGACGCCGAGCTTATCGAGGGAAACTACGTAATCTACCAAGGTGATGTCTCCGCAAAAGGATTTGGACCAGGCGCCTTCATGGCGCCCTACGGGGCACAGTGGCCCGAGTCTTCGAAATGCGTGAGAATGCGAGACTCGAGCCCAACGAAACGGGCCGATGATATCTCAGGATTCTTCCGCAGCCTAAGCCCCGGGGCGCAAATGAAACGATCAGCTTTCTTTATCTCTGACGGCACCGGCATCACTGCTGAAACGCTTGGCCAGAGTTTGCTCGCGCAATTCGAAACCATAACGTTCAACAAGTTCACCCGCCCCTATATCGACAGCGTGGAAAAAGCGCGGGCAATGGTGCAACAAATCAACGCCGCGGCGGACCGCGACGGGGTACGACCGATCATATTCGATACCATTGTGAACCAGGACATTCGCGAGATTCTCGCCACCTCCAATGGCTTCATGATCGACATCTTCTCCACCTTCCTGGCGCCGCTGGAACTGGAGCTGGGGTCCCATTCCTCCTACTCCGTGGGCAAGTCCCATTCCATCGCGCGCAACTCCAACTACATGGATCGTATCGAGGCGGTGAACTTCGCGCTGGACAACGACGACGGTGCCCGCACCCATTATTACGACAAAGCCGACTTGATATTGGTGGGCGTGTCGCGATCAGGCAAGACCCCGACGTGCCTGTACATGGCAATGCAATTCGGGATCCGCGCGGCCAACTATCCGCTCACCGAAGAAGACATGGAGCGTCTGCAGTTGCCCACCGTACTACGTGCTCATCGGCATAAGCTGTTCGGGCTTACCATCGACGCTGATCGGCTTACCGCGATCCGCCATGAACGCAAGGCCAACAGCCGTTACTCAAGTTTTGCCCAGTGCGAATTCGAAGTGCGCGAAGTAGAGAGCCTGTTCCGCCGGGAGAATATTCCGAATATCAACTCCACGCATTTTTCGGTAGAGGAAATATCTGCAAAGATTCTCGTGGAAATGGGCGTGGAAAGGCGCTTCAAATAACAGGCTCGTCTCTGGCAACGGCACATACGACCGTAGATAAGTTGTCACCGGATGTGCCGACACGCTGCAGGCGTCGCATCCATGGCATGATGGCACCGTGCTTCAACTGGCGTCATAAAACCACCGTGCTAGAATGCGCCGCCCCGAAAGGCCGGCCGTTGGCTGTTCCTTCCGCCCTGACAAGCCACTGCCCAGGTCACATGAGAACACCCAGACTCCCTTCCCTGCTCGGCCTGCTGCTGGTACCCGGCCTGGGCCTGGCCTCAGAGAAAACCACCTACGGCCTGAACGAGTACGCCCGCCTGGACGAGATCGACCTCGAGGTTGCGGCCAAGCTCGACACCGGCGCCATCACCGCTTCGCTCAGCGCGCGGGACATCAAGCGGTTCAAGCGCAACGGCGAGTCGTGGGTACGGTTTTATCTGGCCATCGACGAAGCCCATCAGCACCCCATCGAGCGCCCGCTGGCCCGGATCAGCCGGATCAAGCGGCGCGCCGGCGACTATGATCCAGACGCAGGCAAGCACTACACGGCGCGGCCGGTGATCGCGCTCAACGTTTGCATGGGCAAGGCCATGCGGCGCATAGAGGTGAACTTGACCGACCGCAGCGCATTCCAATATCCGCTTCTGGTGGGCTCCGAAGCGCTCAAGCGGTTCGACGCCCTGGTCGACCCCGCCTCGAAATACACCGCCGGCAAGCCCGCCTGCGCCCCTGACGTTTCCATCGCCGAGTAGCCTGAATGCGTTCGCTCACCCTTCACCTCAAGCTGCTGATCCTGATCCTGCTACTGCTGGGCGCCGGCATCACGGGTTACCAGATTTTCGCGCTCGGCATCCCGGTTTCGGAGGACGAAACCGACGACCTGTGGAACATCGACGCCAAGGTGGAATTCGTGCCCACGCCGAAAACCCCGGTGAAGGTGCAGATGTACGTACCGCCGCTCACCAGCGACTACGTGAGCCTCAACGAAAGCTTCATTTCCAACAACTATGGCGTGAGCGTCAATCGCATCGACAGCAACCGCAAGGTCACCTGGTCCTCGCGGCGGGCGTCGGGCAACCAGACCCTCTACTACAGGCTGGTACTGACCAAGCGCTACAGCAACGAGAAGCCCAAGTACAAAGGCGCGATGTTCCGCGACAGCCTGGTGCTGGAGGGCCCGGAAAAGATCGCCGCCGAAGCTTTGCTTGCGCCGATCCGCCAGCACTCGGCGGACGTTGAAACCTTCATCAGCGAAACCATCCGGCGGGTGAACAACCTCAACGACGACAACGTGAAGCTGCTGCTTGCGGGCGACCCTTCTCCCCAGCACAAGGCCAGCGTGGTCGACCTCCTGCTCTCCATTGCCCATGTGCCGATGGAGCGCGCCCACACGCTGCGCCTGGTAGCCGATCAACCGCAGTCGCCCGAGCTGTGGTTGCGCAGCTTCAATGGCAACAAGTGGTTGTACTTCAACCCCGATACCGGCGAGCAGGGCCTGCCCGCCGATCGCCTGTTGTGGTGGACCGGGGACGATCCGCTGGTCACCCTCGAAGGCGGCAAGAAGGTCACCGTCACGTTCAGCCTCAACAACAGCGAAATGAACGCCATCCGCCTGGCCAAGCTCACGGACGAAAGCACTGACGCCGACTTCCTCGCCTACTCGCTGTACAGCCTGCCGCTGCAAACCCAGCAAACCTTCATGGTGATGGTGATGATCCCCATCGGGGTGCTGGTGATTCTGGTGCTGCGCAACCTCATCGGCCTGCAAACCCTGGGCACCTTCACGCCGGTGCTGATCGCCCTGGCGTTCCGGGAAACCCAGCTGGGCTACGGTATCGTGCTGTTTACCCTGATCACTGCGCTGGGCCTGTCGCTGCGCTCGTACCTGGAACACCTGAAGCTGCAAATGCTGCCGCGGTTGTCGGTCGTGCTCACGTTCGTGGTGGTGCTGATTGCCGCCATCAGCCTGCTCAGCCACAAGCTGGGGCTTGAACGCGGGCTGTCGGTGGCGCTGTTCCCGATGGTGATCCTCACCATGACCATCGAGCGGCTGTCCATCAGCTGGGAAGAGCGCGGCGGTGCCCATGCGATGAAGGTGGCGGCGGGCACCCTGCTGGCCGCGTCGCTGGCCCACCTGTTGATGACCGTACCGGAGCTGGTGTACTTCGTGTTCACCTTCCCCGCCGTGCTGTTCATCCTCGTCGCCTTCATGCTCGCCATGGGCCGCTACCGGGGCTACCGCCTCACCGAGCTGCTGCGTTTCAAGGCGTTCGTCAAGGATCGCGAGGCAGACGCCTGATGTTCGGCCTGTTCAGAACCTGGAAGGCCCTGCAGGCGCGGGGCATCATGGGCATCAACCGACGCAACGCCGACTACGTGCTCAAGTACAACGACCGGCGCCTTTATCCCGTGGTGGACGACAAGATCATCACCAAGGAGCGGGCGATCGCCGCCGGCATTCAAGTGCCGGAGCTGTACGGCATCATTTCCACGGAGAAGGAAATCGAGCAGCTGGACAAGATCGTGGGCGATCGCCCCGATTTTGTGATCAAGCCTGCCCAGGGGGCTGGCGGTGACGGAATCCTGGTGATTGGAGATCGCTTCGAGGATCGCTATCGCACGGTGTCGGGCAAGATCGTCAGCCGCTCGGAGATCGAATATCAGATTTCAAGCATTCTCACCGGCCTGTATTCCCTCGGCGGGCACCGGGACCGGGCGCTGATCGAATACCGGGTAGTCCCCGATCCGATCTTCAAGAGCATCAGCTATGAAGGCGTGCCGGACATCCGCATCATCGTGCTGATGGGTTACCCGGTAATGGCGATGGTTCGCCTGCCCACTCGGCAGTCCAACGGCAAGGCCAACCTCCACCAGGGGGCGATCGGCGTTGGGGTAGACCTCGCCACTGGGGTTACCTTGCGCGGCACCTGGCTCAACAGCATCATCCACAAGCACCCGGACACCACCAATGACGTTCAAGGCGTACAGCTGCCCTATTGGGACGGCTTCATGGCCCTGGCGGCCGGCTGCTATGAGCTGTGCGGCCTGGGCTATATCGGCGTGGACATGGTGCTGGACCAGAACCAGGGCCCGCTGATTCTCGAGCTCAATGCCCGCCCGGGGCTGAACATCCAGATCGCCAACGACTGCGGCCTGGCCCATCGCACCGAAGCTGTCGAAAGCCATGTGAACGCACTGAAGGCCGACGGGCGCAGCGAAACGCCCGAAGAGCGCGCCCGCTTCGCACAAGCGACATTTGGTCACGTGCGCCCCTGAATGGCTGGAGGCGCATCGGCCTTGGCACTACAATCGGCGCCCCTGCGTAACCCGCCGATGCCCTCATGCCCAGCTGTAGCCTGCACTCCCTGCCGTACCTGGCAAGCCCCGCCAGGTACTTTGCCGCTATCCGCCATGCACCCGGTGCCATCCTGCTCGACAGCGCCAGGCCAGTTGCCCAGCGCGGCCGCTTCGACCTGCTCAGCGCCTGGCCCGTAGCAACCCTGCAGCCGACCCTGGACGAAACCGGCGCGGCGTACTTTCAGCGGCTGCGATTGGCGCTGGCCAGCCTGGGGCCCGCCAAACTCCCCGCAGCGTGCGAACTGCCTTTTGCCGGCGGGTTGATCGGCTACCTGGCGTACGACTTTGGCCGGCGCCTGGAAGCCCTGGCCGAGGGCCCTGAGGCGGAATTCACCCTGCCAGACGCCCAGCTGGGGGTTTATAACTGGGCGTTGACCAGCGATCACCTCAAAAAGAAAAGTTGGCTGGTATTTCATCCCTCCCTGGCGGCCAGCGAGCGGGAACGCTTGATCGGGCTGTTCGAGGCCTCGATCGATAACCCGCCTGGGCCGTTCCGCCTCACCGAGGCGTTCTCCCATGAGGTCAGCGAGTCGGCGTACCAGCACGTGTTCGATCAGGTACAGGCCTACATCCGAGCCGGTGATACCTATCAGATCAACCTCACCCGCAGGTTCAGCGCAACCTGCGAAGGTGACGCGTGGGCGGCGTACCTTGCCCTGCGCCGCGCATGCCCCACGCCGTTTTCCGGATTCATGCAGGTGGATGCCCACACCGCCATCCTCAGCCACTCCCCGGAACGGTTCGTGCGCATACACGACCGGGCGGTAGAAACCCGGCCGATCAAGGGCACCCGCCCGCGCGGCCAGAACGCAGCGGCAGATGCCGCCCAGGCCGCGCAATTGCTGGCCAGCGAGAAGGATCGGGCGGAAAACCTGATGATCGTCGACCTGCTGCGCAACGACCTGGGCCGCAATTGCGCCATCGGCAGCGTGCGGGTGCCGGAGCTGTTCGCGTTGGAGTCCTACCCCAATGTGCACCATCTGGTCAGCAGCATCGAAGGCACCCTTGCCAGCGGCCGGGACGCCCTGGACCTGCTGGCGGGCAGCTTCCCCGGGGGCTCGGTAACCGGCGCGCCGAAGATTCGCTCCATGCAGATCATCGATGAACTGGAAGCCCATCGGCGAGCCATTTACTGCGGGTCGTTTCTGTACCTTGACGTGCGCGGCAACCTGGACAGCTCCATCGCTATTCGGACCTTGCTGATCGAACGCGGGCGCATTGCCTGCTGGGGTGGCGGCGCCGTGGTGATGGACTCCCAAGCCGACGACGAATACCAGGAGTCGCTGATCAAGGTAAGGGTGCTGCTCGATACCCTCGAAGCGTTGCAGGGCTGATCCAGCAACCGTCGGCACAATTTGATAACCTTGCAGCCATTCGAGCGCGACAAGCGCCAGCACACTGGAAACGCCTGATGAACCACCTCTTTGATGTCGCCGAAGCGGCGGCTGGTTATGCGAGCAAATCCCCGCAGGATGTACTGAAGCTTGCGTTCGAGCACTTCGGCGACGACCTGTGGATATCCTTCAGTGGCGCCGAAGACGTGGTGTTACTGGACATGGCCTACAAGCTGAACAAGCAGGTGAAGGTATTCACCCTCGACACCGGCCGGCTGCATCCGGAAACCTACCGCTTCATCGAGCAGGTGCGTGAACACTACGGTATCCCTATCGAGATCCTGTCCCCCGACCGCGAAGCCCTTGAGGCCATGGTGAAGGAAAAGGGCCTGTTCAGTTTCTACCGCGACGGCCACGGCGAATGTTGCGGCATCCGCAAAATCGCGCCCCTGCGCCGCAAGCTGAGCACCGTTCGCGCCTGGGCCACCGGCCAGCGCCGCGACCAGAGCCCCGGCACCCGCAGCCACGTGGCGGTGGTGGAAATCGACACAGCCTTCTCTACGCCGGAGAACACCCTGTACAAGTTCAACCCGCTGGCGCAGATGACCAGCGAAGAAGTATGGGCCTACATCCGCATGCTGGAGCTGCCGTACAACAGCCTGCATGAGCGCGGCTTCGTGAGCATCGGCTGCGAACCTTGCACCCGCCCGGTATTGCCCAACCAGCATGAGCGCGAAGGCCGCTGGTGGTGGGAAGAAGCGACCCAGAAGGAATGTGGGCTGCACGCTGGCAACCTGATCGCCAAGGTGTAGCGAAGGCCTTATTCGCGAGCTGCGCCTGCGGCTTCGCCGGAAGGCCGGCCCCCCGTCTCCTGCACCCGCACTGTTCAGCCTGTGGGAGCCCTGCTACAGCGCCAGCCCCACCAGCAGCACCACCTCCAGGCACTCGAGCATCGCGCCCGCAGTGTCGCCGGTGGTGCCGCCCAGGCGGCGCAGCAGCAGCCAGCGCAACCAAGCAAACGCCGCGATGCCTGCCAGCAACACGCTGCCCAGGCTCAGCCAACCCGCCAGCAAGCACCCGGCCAATACGACCCAGCCGGCCGTGCGCGGCAAGTCATTGGCCAACGCCTCGCCCAGCCCGCCTGCCCGAACGTACGGCGTAGTGAGAAACACGCCTAGCAACGCGGCCCGCCCGAGCACCGGGACTATCCACCAATGATCGCCAGGCGCCGCCTGCAGCACGGCCGCCAATGCTGTGAACTTCAATAGAAGCAGCACTATCAACGCCACGACGGCCATCGGGCCGCTGCGCGGATCTTTCATGATGGCCAGGGTGCGCTCCCGGTCGCCGTAGCCACCCACCCAGGCATCTGTCGTGTCAGCGAAGCCATCCAGGTGCAACCCGCCAGTGAGGAAGATCCATACAGCGAGCAGAATCGCCGCATGCAGCAGTAGCGGCGCGCCGGCCAGCATCGAATCCACACTAGCCAGCAACGCGGCGAACAGCAGCCCCACGGCCGGATACCACAACAGCGACCGGCCGGTTTCCGCGGGCATGGGCATACGTCGCAGCCGCACCGGCAGGCTGCTCAAAAATTGCAGGGCGATCCACCACGACATCACAACGCCACCAACGCACCGGCATCAGTGATTGCGACCCGATGCAGGGCGCCATGGGCCACTTCCACTTGGAGCAGGTCGTTGTCGGGCAAGCCTCGGGCGCGCGCTAGCAGCAGCCGCATCACCCCGGCATGGCTCACGACCAGCAAGCGCTGCCCTGGATGTTCCTCGACCAGCGCCGCCAGGGCGCTGTCGATCCGCGCCTTGAACGCTACCAGCGGCTCCCCGCCAGGCGGCGTGTAAGCGAACGGGTCCTGCCAGAAGCGCCCCAGCGCCTTGGCCTGATCCACCATCAGGTCGGCCGCGCTGCGCCCTTCCCATTCACCGAAATGCAGCTCGCTCAGGCCGGGCACAGTGGTGCAGGGTAATTCCAGCCTTTGCGCCAGGGCGCAAGCAAAGGCCGCGCAACGTTGCAGCGGTGAGGTGACAATGCCATCCCAAGGGCCCTGCCCGTCCACCGCTGCCTCCAGGGACGCCCATCCAGCAGGGGTAAGTGCATCATCCAGGCTGCCCCGGAAGCCACCGCCCCGCTCGGTTTCGCCGTGGCGTAACAGGTCGAGCCACAGCTTCATTGCGGACGGTCCGCCACGGCCGCCTCGGCAAACGTGGCCATGCCGCCATGCAGCTCACACGCCAGGCGCATCAGCGGTACCGCCAGCGCCGCGCCACTGCCTTCACCCAGGCGCAAGCCTAGCGCCAGCAATGGCTCGGCACCCAAGGCCTGAAGTACACGCTTGTGGCCAGGCTCAGCCCCCTGATGCGCGAAGAACAGCCACGGCTCGCAGCCGGGGTTCAGGCGCATGGCGACCAGCGCGGCCACGGAGCAGATGAACCCGTCCACCAGCACGGCCACGCCCGCCTGTGCGGCACCGATGTAGCTACCCACCAGCGCGGCGATCTCGAAGCCGCCAAAGCAGGCGAGCGCGCTCAAGGGATCGCTGGCCTGTTGCTGGTGAAACCGGCGCGCGGCCTCGATCACCTCGGCCTTGTGGGAAACCCCTTTGGCGTCCAACCCGGTGCCTGGGCCTACCAGTTCGGTGGCCGGGCAATCCAGCAGCACGCAGCCCAGGGCGCTGGCTGCAGTGGTATTGCCAATGCCCATTTCGCCACCCACGAACAGCTGGGCCCCCGCGGCTGCCGCCTCTTGAGCGGTCTCCCGACCGACTTCCAGCGCCCGAGCGCACTGTTGCTCGGTCATGGCCGGGGTGTGCGCGAAGTTGCGAGTGCCTGCGCCAAGGCGCACCTGCCGCACGCCGGGCAGGTCCAAGGGCGCGACGGTGCCGAGATCTACTACCGCCATGTGCGCACCCAGGCTGCGGGCCAATACACTGATCGCCGCGCCACCGTTGATGAAGTTGCGCAGCATCTGGCCAGTGACGGCCTGTGGATAAGGCGATACCCCTTCGGCCACGATGCCATGATCCCCGGCGAACAGCCCGATATGCACCTCGGCGACACGCGGGTGCGCCTGCCCCTGCAGCGCGGCGAGCCGCACGGCAATGGCTTCGAGCTGGCCAAGGGAGCCTGCGGGCTTGGTGAGTTGGCGCTGGCGTTCAAGCGCGCCTTCAGCGAAGCGTGCGTGCGGTGTGGCGCAGGGCTGCTGCCACCAGGCAGTGGTCATGGAGTGGGTCCTTTAAGGGTAAGAGGAAGGCCGGCAACGGTGAGCACTACCTGATCGCAGCGCTCGGCGATGGCCTGGTGAAGCCAACCGGCTTCATCCACGTATCGGCGGGTGAGCTCGCCGAGCGGTACGATACCCATGCCGGTCTCGTTGCTCACCAGAATGATCTCCCCGGGCAGCTCTGCCAGCGCCGCCAACAGGGCGTCGCGCTCGTCGGCCAGGCGTTCAGGGCTGTCCAGCATCAGCAGGTTGGTGAGCCACAGGGTAAGGCAATCCACCAGCAGGCAATGCTCCGGCGCGGCATGGCTGGCCAGGGCGCTTGCCAGCGCCAGGGGCTCCTCGACCAAGGCCCAGTGAGCGGGGCGTCGCGCCTGATGAAGGCGTACCCGCGCATCCAGCTCGGCGTCCCGGGGTTCGCTGGTGGCGATATAGGTAACGGCCAGGCCGCTAGCAGTTGCCAGGGTTTCCGCCAGCCGGCTTTTGCCGGAGCGAGCGCCGCCCAGGATCAGTCGCAACATGTCAGGGCTCTCCCGCGCACAGGTCACGCAACCGGGCAGTGTCCATGTGCTGTTCAACGAGGTCGGCCAGGCGCTCGATGTCGCGCTCGCGCAGCGCGTCGTAGTCCAGCTGCGTCGCGCCCTTCAATCCTGCCCAGCGCAGCACGGCCGCGCAGGCCGCAGGCTCCTCGAACAGCCCATGCACGTAAGTACCCATCACCTGCCCGTCAGCGCTCACGGCCCCGTCGCCGCGCCCAGGTGTCAGCCACAGGGCGGGCCGCGCGAGATCCGGGCCATCGCTTACGCCAGCGTGAATTTCATAACCCCGCACCTGGGCATCGTCAAACACTAGCCGGCCCTGCACGTTGCGCAGCTGCTTTTCCGCCGCCAGGGTGGTTTCCAGCGCCAGCCAACCAAGGCCCTGGCTGTCACCAGCGGGGCCTTCGATACCAAGGGGGTCAGCGATGCGCGTGCCCAGCATCTGCAAGCCGCCGCAAATCCCCAACACCTTGCCGCCGTAGCGCAGGTGGCGAGTGATCGCTTCTTCCCAGCCACTATCCCGTAACCGGGCCAGGTCGGCCCGCACGCTCTTGGAGCCCGGCAGTATGATCAAGTCGGCAGGCGGCACTGCCTCGCCAGGGCGGATAAAGCTGAGCGCCACCTGAGGGTGCAGGCGCAACGGGTCGAAATCGGTATGGTTGCTGATACGCGGCAGCACCGGAACCACCACCCGCAGCAGTTCGCCTTCCTTGGCTGGCTGGCGACTGTCCACGGCGTCTTCGGCTTCCAGATGGAATTCGCTCAAGTAAGGCAGCACACCTAGCACGGGTTTGCCGGTATGCGCTTCCAACCAATCCAGCCCGGGCTGGAGCAGTGCCAGGTCGCCACGAAACCGGTTGATCACAAAGCCCTTCACCCGCGCCTGCTCGCTCTCGGAGAGCAGCGCCAAGGTGCCGACCAAGTGGGCGAACACCCCGCCCCGGTTGATGTCAGCCACCAGAATCACCGGGCAGTCCACCGCCTCGGCGAAGCCCATGTTGGCAATATCCCCTTCGCGCAGGTTGATTTCGGCGGGCGAGCCGGCGCCTTCCACCACAATCACCTGATAGCCCGCGTTCAGGCGTGCATGGGAGTCCAGCACAGCACGCATGGCGGTTGCCTTGTAGCCGTGATACCGCAGCGCGTTCATATTGCCCACGGCCTGGCCGTGAATGATCACTTGCGCGCCGGTATCGCTGTTGGGCTTGAGCAGCACCGGGTTCATATCGGTATGCGGCGCCAGCCCGCAGGCCTGGGCTTGTACCGCTTGCGCCCGGCCGATTTCGCCGCCGTCGGCGGTTACCGCGCTGTTCAAGGCCATATTCTGTGGCTTGAACGGCACCACCGTGACGTTCTGCCGGCGCAGCCAGCGGCACAGCGCCGTCACCAGCGTGCTTTTGCCAGCGTCCGACGTGGTGCCTTGCACCATTAACGTAGCCATCAGGTTTCCTTGTTGAACGCGGCAAGCCCTTCACCGAGCCGCTGCCAGTGAGCGGCTTCGAATGGCAGGCCGAAGCGCAGGCTGGACGTAGCACGGAACAGCCGCACCAGAATGCCCTGCCGGGCGAGGTGAAGGTACAGGGCTTCGGCCTGGTGGGTGCGCACCCACTGGAACAACCCGCAGCCGCCGGTTGGCGGCCAGCCGTGATCACTCAACATCGCCGCCAATCGGGCAGCGGCGGCATTACAGCGGTCGACCTGCTGGCGATGGCCCGCGTCATCGAGCAAGCAGGCTTGCCCCAGCACCCGGGTGGGCCCGCTCACCGCCCAGGGGCCCAGCTGTTCCGCCAAGCCGGCCAGCAAGCGGGCTTCGGCCAGCACAAAGCCCAGGCGTACCCCCGCCAGGCCGAAGAACTTGCCGAAGGAGCGCAGCACGATCAGGCCAGGCAGGTTTGCCTCTGCAGCCAGGCTATAGGCCGGCGTGATATCCATGAAGGCTTCGTCCACAACCAGCCAGCCGCCGCGGGCAGCGAGCCGGGCGTGCCAGGCAAGCAGGCGTTCACGCTCGAACAGGCGGCCGGTGGGGTTGTTCGGGTTGACCAGCACCAGTACATCCAGCCGGTCCAGGTAGCCCTCGACCTCGTCGTCGCCGATTTCACGTACCACATGACCGCCTTTGCGCCAGGCTTCGGCATGCTCGGCGTAACACGGCGCCAGCACGCCGACCTTGCCGCTGCGACGTAGCCGCGGCAATGCCTGAATCGCGGCCTGAGAGCCTGCCACCGGGAGCACCTGTTCGGCGCCGTAGTAAGCACAGGCGGCCGCTTCAAGGCCGTCGTCGGTTTCCGGCAGGCGAGCCCAGGCGGCGACGGGTATTGGCGGAATAGCCCAGGGCCAGGGCGCGATCCCCGTGGACAGGTCCAGCCAGGCCTGGACTTCGATGCCGAATTCCCGAGCCGCGGCCTGCAAACGCCCGCCGTGTTCAAGCATAGAATTGCCCCCCTATACAGATGAGCAACAACCATAGCCATACGCCCCGCTGCACCAGCGCCCAGGCCCGCTCGATGGCCCCGGCATCCGGCTCTGGGCCTTCGCCCAGTTGTGGGCGCTCGTGCAGCTCACCGTGGTAAATGGCGGGCCCACCCAGCGCTACGCCCAATGCACCCGCACCGGCGGCCATCACCGGGCCGGCGTTGGGGCTATCCCAGAGCGAACCCTGGCGCCGCCAGCAACGCAGCGCCAGCGCCGTCTTGCCCAGCACGGCATAGGTGAGCGCAACGAGCCGGGCGGGAACGAGGTTCAGCAGGTCGTCAATGCGCGCGGCAGCCCAGCCGAAACGTTCGAAGCGCTCGTTGCGGTAGCCCCACATGGCATCCAGGGTATTAGCCAGGCGGTACAGCACTACCCCGGGCACGCCGCCCACCACAAACCAGAATAACGCGGCGAATACCGCATCGCTGCCGTTCTCCAGCGCGGACTCGGTCGCAGCTTTGGCTACCCCGGTAGCGTCCAGTGCATCGGTATGGCGGCTGACCAGCCGGCTTACGCGCTCGCGGGCCTTGGCCAGGTCGCCCTCGCGCAATGCGCGAGCCACGGGTTGCAAGTGCTCACCGAGGCTACGCAGGCCCAGCGCCCAGTACAGCACCAACACTTCCACCACGCCGCCAATCACCGGTAGCCAGGAGAGCAGCGTCAGTACCAGCACTGGCGGCACCACGGCCATCAGCCAGGCCGTGACGCCGTGGCTGCGCCAACCATGGCCGGCAGAATTGAAGCGCCGCTCCAGCCGCTGGGCCAGGCTGCCGAAGCCCACCAGAGGGTGCCAGCGGCGGGGTTCGCCCAGCAGCGCGTCCAAGGCTACAGCCGCAACACACGTAAGGGCCAGGCTCACGGCTGTGCCCCCCAGGTATCCTCGAACAGCAATTCATGCAACGGGCGTTCGCGCGCCCACCCTTCGAGCACCAGCATGGGCGCTGCATAGAAATCGGCGACCGGCCCGAGGCACAACACCGCCATGGGCCGGGCGCCGGCCGGCATGTTCAACAAGTCACCGAGGCGATCGGGATCGAACAGCGACACCCAGCCCATGCCCAGGCCCTCGGCGCGGGCCGCCAGCCACAGGTTTTGCACGGCACACGATAACGACGCCAGGTCCATCTCAGGCAGGGTACGGCGGCCGAATACATGCTGCTCGCGCCCATCGCCCAAGGCGACTACCAGCAGTTCGGCGCAATCACGCACGCCTTCCACCTTGAGTTTCATGAAGTCGTCCGAGCGCTCGCCCAAGGCCTGTGCCGTGTTCAGCCGCTCGGCTTCTACCAGTTGATGGATGGCTTCGCGCAACTCAGGGCGGCGAATGCGAATGAACCGCCACGGCTGCATCAGGCCCACGCTCGGCGCCTGGTGGGCGGCGGCAAGCAAGCGGTGCAGTACCTCGGGGGCTACTTCACCACCGGTGAAATGGCGCATGTCCCGGCGTTCCGAGATGGCGCGGTACACCGCCGCCCGCTCCGCCTCGCTGAAAGCGTGCTCAGTCATGGGCCGGGCCTCCGGGCTGTAACAGTGCCGCGGCCGCTGCCAGGTTCGAAGGGAAATAAAAATGTACGTAGGAGGCCGTGAGCCTGCCGCAACGGTACACCGCCTCGGCACCCCGGCCGCCGTTGGGGCTGCGCCCGCGGGCAATCGCTTCCCATGGCGTGGTAGTCAATGAATGATGGTAGGTATGGCCACGCAGGGTGCCTTCGTCCAGCTGCACTTCCTGCAGGGCCAGCGCGGCAAGGCGCTTTTGCAGCGTGGCCTCGCCTGGCATCAGGCCAAGCAGCGGCGCCCGCTCACCGTCTACATCCGTAAGGCCTTCGAGCAGGTAGAGCATGCCACCGCATTCAGCCAGTAACGGCTTGCCCGCTTGATGATGGGCGCGAATGCTTTCCAGCATGCCGGTATTGGCAGCCAGGCGCTGGTGGTGCAGCTCCGGGTAGCCGCCAGGTAAATACAGGCTGTCACAGGGCGGCAGCGCGGTATCGCTGATGGGCGAGAAAAACCGCAGCTCCGCTCCCATCGCACGTAAGGCGTCGAGGTTGCCGTTATAAAGGAACGCAAACGCCTGGTCCCGGGCCACCGCCACGCGCACGCCTGCAAGCAGCGGCGCCACTACTTCATTTTCCGGCGGGTAGAAGCAGACCGGTGCCGGCAAGGCGTCATCGCAGGTGGCCGCCAAGGCCTCGGCGGCCGCATCCAGCCTACGGTCCAGGTCTTCGAGCTCGCTGGCTTGTACCAACCCAAGGTGGCGGCTAGGCAAGCCAATGGCTTGTTCACGTGGCAGGCCACCAAACCAGCGCAGGCCTTGCGTGAGGCTATCGCGCAGCAGCTGGCCATGGCGCTCACTACCCACCCGGTTGGCCAGCACGCCCGCGAACGGCAGCTCCGGGCGGTACCGCGCCAGCCCCAGCGCCAACGCGCCGAAGGTTTGTGCCATGGCGGTGCCGTCAATCACGCCGAGCACCGGCACACCCAACTCGATGGCCAGGTCTGCGCTCGACGGGGTGCCATCGAACAGCCCCATCACCCCCTCCACCAGAATGAGGTCGGCGGTTTTGGCGGCTTCCCAAAGCAGTCGGCGGCTTTGCGCGGCCCCTACCATCCACAGGTCCAGCTGATACACCGGGGCACCGCTGGCGCGTTCGAGAATCATGGGGTCGAGGAAATCCGGGCCACACTTGAACACGCGCACCCGCAGCCCGCGATTGCGATGCAGGCGGGCCAGCGCGGCGGTCACGGTGGTCTTCCCCTGGCCCGAGGCCGGAGCGGCAATCAGTACCGCTGGGCATTGGCGCGGCGTACTCACCACTCGATGCCCTTTTGCGCGCGGATGCCGGCCTGGAAGGCATGCTTGATCAGCCCAAGCTCACTCACGGTGTCTGCGGCTTCGAGCATTTCCGGTTTCGCCGCGCGCCCGGTGACAATGGCATGCTGCAGCGGCGGACGGGCCTTCAGGTCCGCTACCACCTTCTCGACGTCCAGGTAGCCGTGCTTGAGCGCGATATTCAGTTCATCGAGCAGCACGAAATCCACGGCGGGGTCGGCCAGCAGCTCTTGGGCTACCTGCCAGGCCGCTTCGGCGGCAGCGATGTCACGCTGGCGGTCCTGGGTTTCCCAAGTGAAGCCTTCGCCCATCACATGGAAACTCACCTCATCGGGAAAGCGGCGGAAGAACGCCTCTTCGCCGGTGGTCTGGCGGCCCTTGATGAACTGCACCACGGCACAGCGCATACCATGGCCCAAGGCACGCGCCAGCATGCCGAAGCCCGAGCTGCTTTTGCCTTTGCCATTACCGGTCAATACCAGCAGCACACCGCGCTCGTCCGCGGACGCGGCAATGCGGGCATCGACTACGGCTTTTTTCCGCGCCATGCGGGCCTGGTGGCGCTCGTCGCGCTCGGGGGATTCGTTCATTGCTGCTCTCCGCTCGCTCGCGGGTGCGCACCAACGCTGCGCCAACGCCACAAAGGGCGGGCAGCATGACGTCAGTGCCGCTCTCACCCGCGCGGCGATCTGTTAATCAACGGGCGGGGCTCGCACCGTATCAGGGGTTTCAGGCCGGTCTCCGGGCTCATGAGCGGGCGCTGCCCCACTCGCGCGCCTTCCCGGTTGCCCAGTGGCCCATGCGCGAGCGTTGACTCATCTACCGTTGCGGGGGCAGCGCCGGCATTGCTCGTGGCGAACCGCCCGATGCTGACCGGCTTCCCTGTTTCACCCTGGCAAGCGAACGCCGCCCGGGCACCTGAAACAATCGGCGAAGGGTAAGGGGTTGGCCCGGTAGCGTCAATCAAACATGTTGAACCTCCGCCGCCTCGCTGCCTCTACGGTACATACCTTGGTTGCCAGGAAGCTGATCATGCCCTTCTCCCGCCTTGCCCTCACCGTCTTGATTGCCGCCAGCGTTGCAGGCTGCGGCGAAAGCTCGAAGCTGCAGGTGTCCGATGGCACCGGCCCGGCGCCCAAGCTGCCAGAGCCCAACAAAACCCTGATGCCCACTGTGAACATTGCTCCAGCGGTGGGCTGGCCAGAAGTCGTGAAGCCCAAAGCAGCGCCTGGCACGCAAGTGAGCGCGTTTGCCGAAGGCCTGGATCACCCGCGTTGGCTGTATGTACTGCCCAACGGCGACGTACTGGTGGCCGAAACCAACTCGCCACCCAAGCCCGACGACAGTAAAGGCATTCGCGGCTGGGTGATGAATAAAGTGATGGGCCGGGCCGGCGCGGGTGTGCCCAGCCCGAACCGGATTACCCTGCTGCGCGACAAGGACGGCGACGGTATCGCCGAAACCCGCGAGGTGTTCCTGCAGAATCTGAATTCCCCATTCGGCATGACTTTGGTGGGGCAGGACTTCTACGTCGCCGATACCGACAAGGTCCTTCGCTTCAAGTATCAGCCTGGTGCTACCCACCTGGAGGGGAATGGCGAAACCGTTACAGACCTTCCGGCAGGCACGATCAACCATCACTGGACCAAGAACATCATCGCCAGCCAGGACGGCAAAAAGCTGTATGTGACCGTAGGCTCCAACAGCAATGTGGCGGAAAACGGCCTGGATCAGGAACAAGGCCGCGCCGCGATCTGGGAAGTAGACGCAGCCAGTGGGCAGAAGCGCCTGTTCGCCACCGGTTTGCGCAACCCGAATGGGCTGGCCTGGGAACCCCAGACCGGCAAGCTCTGGACGGCTGTGAACGAACGCGACGAGATCGGCAGCGACCTGGTGCCCGATTACATCACTTCAGTAAAAGACGGCGCTTTCTATGGCTGGCCGTTCAGTTATTACGGCCAACACGTGGATGCGCGCGTAGAGCCCGGCGATGCGACGATGGTGCAAAAGGCAATCGCACCGGATTACGCGGTCGGCCCGCATACGGCCTCGCTGGGCCTGGCCTTTGCCCAGCCGAACCAACTGCCCGCGCCCTTCGACCATGGCGCTTTCATTGGCCAGCACGGTTCCTGGAACCGCAAGCCGCACAGCGGCTACAAAGTGCTGTTCGTGCCGTTCGCCAACGGCATGCCTACCGGCCAACCGGTGGACCTGCTGACGGGCTTTCTGAACGATAAAGAGGAAGCCATGGGCCGCCCGGTGGGCGTGATCGGCGATAACAAGGGCGGGTTGCTGGTGGCCGACGATGTGGGCAACAAGATCTGGCGCGTGACGCGGCAGTAACTGCGGATTCCGGGGGCGGTGAGCAGCCGCCCCCGGCTTCTATGGCGTAGCGGTTTGCGCCAGGCGCTCCGGCTGGATCACCCGCTTGGCATCCAGGTAGGCCTTCTGCCAATAGGGCTTGTCGAGGTAATCCAGCCGCACCGTGCCGCCGGTACGCGGCGCATGCACGAAGCGCCCCTCCCCTACATAGATCCCCGCATGGCTTACCTGGCCATTGCCTTGGGTAGAGAAAAACACCAGGTCCCCTGAGCGCAACGCGTTGCGATCAACGCTGGGCGCATGCATGGCAATCAGATCCCGGGTGGAGCGCGGCAGGGCGATATTGGCAGCGTCCCGGTAGACGAAGCCGATCAGGCCGCTACAGTCGAAGCCCGAATCAGGCGTGTTGCCACCCCAGCGATAAGGGGTACCCACCAGCCCAATAGCCCGAAACAGCACGTCGTCGGCCTTCACCGAAGAATAGTCGGTTGGGTCGAGAATAACCGGACGAGGCACTACTGCCACCGGTGCGGGCTTGGGCGGTGGAGGGCTTGCGCAGGCGGCAAGCAGGATAAGCGGCGCAAGCGCCAGAGTGCGCAAACGGGAGAAAGCCATGGGCGGGGTTCCGAGTTCGACTGCCGATGAAGAATAGCGCTTAACCCGCTGTATTCCATAAAAAAGGGCAGCGAAAGCGTGACCGCTCGTCGCTGCCCTTCATGGACCGACTGGCTTACTTGCGGGCGACCTCGGAAACGGGCGCCATGGCCAGCATACGCTTGGCCTCGATGTAAGTTTTGCTCCAGTAGCTATCGCCCAGGTTGTCCACCCGCACTCCACCACTGCGGCGGCTGCTCGAATGGATGAACTGGTCGTCGCCCAGGTAGATGCCGGCGTGGCTCACGCGGCCGCGGCGGCCGGTGGTGCCGAAGAACAGCACATCACCCGGCTTCAGATTGTTGCGAGCTACCAGCGGCGCTTTCACGTTGATCATTTCGCGACTGGAGCGTGGCAGAGTCATGCCTGCTTCTTCGCGGAACAGAAAATTGATGAAGCCAGTGCAGTCAAAGCCGTTCTCAGTGGTACCACCGAAGCGATAACGGGTACCGATCAATGATTTGCCACGCTCCAGAATGCTGTCAGCCAGCAGGGGCAAGCGGTACGGTTCGTTGCGAGAGAAAGCGGCCAGGTCATCCTTGTCGGCAACATCGTCTTCGTCGAACAAGGAAGCTGTTGCGGGGGTAAGGCTATGGGGCTGCGCTACAGGAGCGCGCTCGGCGGTAACAGGGGTGGACACCTGCTGTTGCGAAACCGGTGACTGGGCTGCGCAGCCGAACAGCAGGGTAACAAGTGCAAGAGGCACGAGGGGTGCGAAGCGATTCAGCATGGGCACGACCGTGTCAGTAAGTGGATGAAGGGGCGAATATGCCTTCTATCGGCACCATTTGCAAATTTTATAGAACATTTTGTGACTTAAGGTGCCAACGGTCACATCTAACGCGAGATTGCCGGGCCAGAGCACTGGACACAAACCGTTGGCGCCCTGTAACCCTTTGAACTACAGCTACAAATTCCAGGCTGACCGCAAATCGATGCGAACTGCGCGCCGAGGCATGATTGCCGCTCCGCTAATCCGCCTCGCCCGGAGATAGCTTAAAACTATCAAGCAAGCGTAGCGATCCCTGCGCCAGCCCTTTGGCGGCACAAAGATGACGGAGAATATAGCAAAAGCCCTGCCAGGCCGAGGGTTATTTGGCAGAAGTGTGACAGGCGGCTACCAGCCGAGCGTTTCCTTGAGGAAAGGGATGGTGAGCTTGCGCTGCGCCTGCAACGAGGCCTGATCCAGGCGCTCGAGCAATTCGAACAGCGCGCTCATGCTGCGGCTACCGCGGGTAAGAATGAAGTGCCCTACTTCATCAGTAAGGTGCAAGCCACGGCGCGATGCCCTCAATTGCAGCGCGCGAAGCTTGTCTTCATCCGAAAGCGGGCGCATCTGGAATACCAGCGCCAAGGTGAGCCGGGACTTGAGGTCCGCCAGTTTGACCGGCAACTCGCGCGGGGAATGCGAGGCGGCGATCAACAAACGGCGGCCGCTGTCGCGCAGGCGGTTGAACAGGTGAAACAGCGCCTCTTCCCAATCCGCCTTGCCGGCGATTACCTGAAGGTCATCCAGGCATACCAGTTCGTACTGCGCCAGGTAGTCCAGGATACCGACCCCGCGGTCGAGCAGCTGCGCCAGCGGCAGGTACACCGCAGGCTGCCCCTGCTGTTCCATGCGAAGGCACGCCGCCTGCATCAGATGGGTGCGCCCCACGCCCTGCTTGCCCCAGAGGTAGATGAGGCTTTCGGTCCACCCGGCATCCGCATCGCACAACCGCTCGACGTAGCCGAGCGCCGCAGCGTTGGCTCCGGGATAGTAGTTGACGAAGGTGGCGTCATCGCGCAGGCGCACACCCAGCGGGAGTTGGATTGGCTCTTTCATGCGTCCCGGGGATACGGCCTCAGCTCAAAGGGGGCAAATTCTAGCGGCTTGGCTGGAAGCTGCAAGCCTGACGCGTAACGGGCCGCCAGGCAAGCACTCTGAGCATGTTCAAAGCTCTGGGTCTTCACCGCCGCCGTAAAGGTCCGACTGCTTGTACAACGCGTGCATGTGGCGGATGAGCACCATGATCACCGCCGCTACCGGCAGGGCCAGCAATACACCGGTAAAGCCGAACAGCTCGCCCCCGGCCAGAATCGCGAAGATCACCGCCACCGGGTGCAACCCGATGCGGTCGCCCACCAACAATGGCGTAAGCACCGTACCTTCCAACGCCTGGCCGATAGCGAACACAGCACCGATGGCCGCCAGGTGCCAGGGATCGAGCCCGAACTGGAACAGGCCGGCCGCCAGGGCAGCCGTGATACCGGTGATGAACCCCATATAAGGCACGATGGAAGCCAGGCCCGCCAGCACGCCGACCAACAGCCCCAGTTCCAGGCCGGTGAGCATCAGCCCCACCGAATAAATGGCCCCAAGCGCGAGCATTACCATCAGCTGGCCGCGCACGAAGGCACCCAGCACTTCGTGGCACTCTCGGGCCAAAGTCACGATCTGCTCTTCGCGCTGACGCGGCAACAGGCCGCGGATCTTCGCCATCATCAGGTCCCAGTCGCGCAGCAGGTAAAACCCGACCACCGGGATCAGCACCAGGTTGGCCAGCCAGCCGATCAGCGCCAGGCCCGACGCCGTGGCGCGCGCCAGTATCAGCCCAACGATGTCGGTGGTCTGGCCCATGTGGGCTGAAATTGCTTCCTTGATCTTGTCGAACTTCCAGAAGCCTTCAGCTAGCCCCAATCGCGCCTGTATCCAGGGCAAGGCGGATTGCTGCAACCAGTCGAGGAACTGCGGCGTGAGCTCATACAACCGTACCAGCTGCCTGGCCAGCATCGGGATGACTACCACCAGGGCGATCATCACGATAAGCGTGAAGAGCACGAACACCACCACGACCGACAAGGTGCGCGACAGCTTCAGCCTTTCCAGCCGATCCACCAGCGGATCGCCCAGGTAGGCGATGAGCATGCCGACCAGAAATGGCGACAAAATGGGGTGCAGTTCAAAGATGAGCGCGCACAGGACCAGGGCCGCTCCCAGCCAGAACCAGTGCTTTTTATCTGTCATACCCTGGCTCACCAATGAAACCTCAGCGGGGCAGGTTCAGACGCAGGCGCCGCGGCAGGCGGCGTTACAGCTCCACTTGCCGAAACGGGCGCGGGCGCGGCAACCGGCGCAGGGACGGAGGCCGGATCAACCTCCTGCAAATGCGCCAGCGCCAACTGGGCACGCAGCTGCTCGGCGCTGGCGGTAACCCGGTACAACGCCTTGTTGCCGCTGACCGACTGCAAGCGCCCGCCCAATCCATCCAGCACACGGCCGAGTTCGGCATAGTGCTCCAGGGTCATGCCTTCAATTTCCACTGCCAGCTCGCCGCTGGCGCCGGGCTTCACGATGTAGCGCGGCGCGAGCTTCTGAGTAACCGCCAGCATCACGGCATCGGCAAGGCTGGCCTGGTCATTGGCCTGCGCGGTGCCTTGCTCCTTCTGGCTGCCAAGCCACAAGCGCCATTTGGCTTGCCATTTATCACCGTCGGCGCTGGCGTGCACCGCGAGCAGGGCGTCGGCGCCGTAGCGCTGGGATACGCCCTGCAAGGGGGCCGGATCGGTGCCTTCGAGGTTTTTCGCCGTGGCGGCCAGTTGTTCCTCCAGGTCCGCCAGCGGCAGCTTGAGCGGCAGCCCGCGGTGCTTCGCGGCCTGGCGCAACGGCGCTGCGCTGGGCTGGGCGTCGCCGGCCAGGGTCGCACCGGCCGCGGTTTCGTTCAGCCACCAGGCCAGAATGGATGGCCGGTTCGCGCCCCAGGTGGCCAACCCTGCCTGGCGCAGCGCCTTGTCGGTGCTCACCGGGTCGAAGTCCACTTGCAAGGCCTGGGGCGGGCCGGCCTGGTAGCCGAACTGGCTGATGATTTGTTGCGGGTCTTTGCGAACTGACGCCAGGCCTGCTCCCGCGAACGCCTTGGGGTCGCCCGTAAGCCGCAGCACCAAGGTTTCCAGCGCGCGCTGGGTCGCCTGGTCGCGCTCTTCAGGCGCCTGGCTGCTGACCGGCTCGCTCACCTGATAAAGGTTGGTCACGGTTTCGCCCCAGGCCGCCGGCTGGGCGAGGCTGAGCAGTGAAGCGAGCAAAAGGGGGCGCAGGCGCATGTGCAGGTTTCCAAAAGGCAGGGGTACTGAAGTGAATGGGACACACTTTCCCGTAAAACATTCGCCCTGCCAACTGCCGGCGCCGTCAAATCCGCCAGGCATGGCCACCAACCCGTGTACCCATGTCTCCCAGCCCCCGTTCTGGCCTGAAGTGACCAACCCTGATAAAATCGCGCGCCTTCGCAGACCCTTGTGGTCGTTTCCTGTATCGCCCCTCTTCAAAGGCCTGGATCATGAGCAAGCAACCCTCCCTGAGCTACAAGGACGCCGGTGTAGACATCGACGCCGGTGAAGCGCTGGTCGAACGCATCAAGGGCGTGGCCAAACGCACCGCGCGGCCGGAAGTGATGGGCGGCCTGGGGGGCTTCGGCGCGCTGTGCGAGATCCCGGCCGGCTACAAGCAGCCTGTGCTGGTGTCAGGTACCGACGGCGTGGGCACCAAGCTGCGCCTGGCCTTGAACCTGAACAAGCACGACAGCATCGGCATCGACCTGGTGGCCATGTGCGTGAACGACCTGGTGGTGTGCGGCGCCGAGCCGCTGTTCTTCCTTGATTACTACGCTACCGGCAAGCTCAACGTAGATGTGGCTGCCACGGTAGTTACCGGTATCGGCGAAGGCTGCGAACAGGCCGGCTGCTCGCTGGTCGGCGGCGAAACCGCTGAAATGCCAGGCATGTACGAAGGCGAAGACTACGACCTCGCCGGCTTCTGCGTAGGCGTGGTAGAGAAAGCCGAGATCATCGACGGTTCCCGTGTGGCAGCTGGCGACGCACTGATCGCCCTGCCCTCCTCGGGCCCGCACTCCAATGGCTACTCGCTGATCCGCAAGATCGTGGAAGTGTCGGGTGCCGACATCGCCACCGAACAGCTGGGCGGCACGCCATTGTCCGACCTGCTCATGGCCCCTACCCGCATCTACGTCAAGCCGCTGCTCAAGCTGATCGCCGACACCGGCGCAGTGAAGGCCATGGCCCACATCACCGGCGGCGGCCTGCTGGACAACATCCCGCGCGTACTGCCGGCCGGCGCCCAGGCCGTGATCGATGTTGCCAGCTGGCAGCGCCCGGCGGTGTTCGACTGGCTGCAGCAGCAGGGCAACGTGGACGAAACCGAGATGCACCGCGTACTGAACTGCGGCGTGGGCATGGTGATCTGTGTGGCTCAGGAAGATGTAGCCCGGGCCCTGGAAGTGCTCAAGGCTGAAGGTGAGCAGCCTTGGGTGATCGGTGAAATCACTGCCGCCGCCGAAGGCGCAGCGCAGGTTGAGCTGAAAAACCTCAAGGCCCACTGATGCCCCTGCCTTGCAACCTGGTGGTCTTGCTGTCGGGCTCCGGCAGCAACCTCCAGGCGATGATCGATGCCTTCTCGCACCGCGACAGCCCTGTATGCATTCGCGCAGTGATTTCCAACCGCGCCGATGCCTTCGGGCTGGAGCGCGCACGGGCTGCGGGCATCGAAACGCGGGTTCTGGACCACGCAGGCTATGACGGGCGCGAAGCGTTCGACCAGGCGCTCATGGCGCTTATCGACGGCTTCGAGCCCGCGCTGGTAGCGCTGGCCGGCTTCATGCGTATCCTCACCCCCGGTTTCGTTCGCCACTACCACGGCCGGTTGCTCAACATCCATCCTTCGCTGCTGCCACGCCACAAGGGCTTGCATACCCACAAGCGCGCCCTGGAAGCCGGCGACACCGAACACGGCTGCAGCGTACACTTCGTTACCGAGGAACTCGACGGAGGGCCTCTGGTCGTACAGGCTGCCGTTGCGGTACAGGCCGACGACACGCCCGAAACACTCGCCCGGCGAGTGCATGCTCAAGAACACCAGATATACCCGCTGGCGGTACGCTGGTTCGCCGAAGGCCGACTGTGCCTTGGAAGCCACGGCGTGTCATTCGACGGCCAGCCCCTGGCTGCCAGCGGCCATTTGATCCGCCCATAGGAGACCGTATGCGTCGTGCCCTGCTGTTCGCCCTTGCCCTGTTCACGCTGCCTGGCGTACAGGCAGCGGACCTCAAGCCCTTTTCCGCCAGCTATACCGCAGACTGGAAACAGCTGCCCATGAGCGGCACCGCCGAGCGCAGCCTCACGGCCAACCCGGACGGTACCTGGACCCTGGCGTTCAAGGCGTCGATGATGATCGCCAGCCTGACCGAAACCAGCGTGTTGCGCATGGACAAAGACACCCTCATGCCGCAAGCGTACAACTTCGAGCGCGGCGGCCTGGGCAAGGCCAAGCGGGTCGACCTGGACTTCGACTGGTCCGCCAAGAAAGTCACTGGCACCGATCGCGGCGACCCGATCACCTTGCCGCTGAACCGTGGCGTGCTGGACAAATCCAGCTACCAGCTGGCGTTGCAACACGACGTGGCCGCCGGCAAGAAGAGCATGAGCTACCAGGTAGTGGATGGCGACGAGATCGACACCTACGATTTCCGCGTATTGGGCGAAGAAAAAGTCGCAACCAAGGCCGGGAGCATCGATGCCATCAAGGTAGAGCGCGTGCGCGACCCCACACAAAGCAAGCGCGTGACCGTGCTGTGGTTCGCCAAGGCGTGGGATTACTTGCTGGTGCAGCTGCAACAGACCGAAACCGATGGCAAGGAATACACCATCATGCTTCAGGACGGCACTGTCGGCGGCAAACCGGTAAAAGGTAACTGACCCTCCCGTTCATCGTGGCCGAGCCCTGTTCGGCCACTCCGCCCCCGCCTCAGGCCTTCTTAAACTATTCTTCACGCGCCTTCACAAAGTGCGACAATCCGCCGCAGCCCGCGTCGTGCCTGGGCTTGAGCGATTCCTGCCGATTCACGCAACACACCGTTGCGCCCGCCCCCGGTTCCATTAGCTGGCTATCAATCCTATAACGGAAGCACGTACTTGTTACGGCAACCCAGAGGAGTGTCAGCATGACCGTGAAAGTAACCGAACGTGACGATGCCCACATGTCCCATGAAGGCCTGGCGGCCGGGGTTCGCATCTGGGACGTTTACCAGCAGGGGCTGCTGGTGGGCATGTTCCACAACGAGCATGAGGCTGTGGCCTACCAGCGTGAGCTTGAAGCCAACGAAGCGAAGCGGGCGGAGTTGCTGGGTGCGCCTTCTTTGCAGGCGTCCTGACCAACAGTTACTTGGGCTTTAAAAGCGCCTCTGTTCGCAGGCTGGGCCGGATGGCCGGCCTCCCAGGTCCCACAGGGTTCGCCCTGATACCCCACGGGGATTCAGTTCACATTGCGGGAAGAAACTGTCTAGCGGTTTGCTTAAGCCCTTATTCGCGAGCTTCGCCTTCGGCTTCGCTTGCTCCCACAATAGCGGTGCAGCCTTGTAAAAAAAATCCCGTGCCAGGCACGGGATTTTTTTGTTACCACATCAGATCATCAGGAATCTTGTACGCCGCGTACGGATCGTCGCCTTCCACTTCTTCGGTTGGCGTATTGAGCAGCACGATACGGCGAGGCTCGCGTTCCTGCACCTTGAGCGCTGCTTCGCGCGGGATCACCTCGTAGCCGCCACCATGATGGACGATCGCCAGGCTGCCGTTGGACAGCTTGCTGCGCATCAGGCTGTTCACCGACAGGCGCTTGACCTTCTTGTCGTCCACAAAGTTGTAGTAATCCTCGGTGGTCAGCTTGGGCAAGCGGGTGGCTTCGATCAGCTGTTTCACCTGAGCGGACCGCGCCTTTGCCTCAGCCTTCTGCTGCTGCTGGCGGTTCAACTCCTGATCCTTGCGCTGCTTCTCTGCGGCGGCTTCCAAAGCGATGCGCTTCTGCGTGTCGTCCGCCTCGGCCTGGCCTTTTTTCACCAGCCGCTGCTGCTTTTGCTGGTCCTTGTTGACCTGCTTCACTTGTTTCTGGTTGACCAGGCCTGCTTTGAGCAGCTGGTCACGAAGGGAAAGGCTCATGGTTTCACTCACTCTTACTCAGCCACAGCCAAGCGGTTTCTTTTCCTGACGTTTAGCTTCGCCCCAGAGTGCGTCCAACGCCTCCAGGTCGCAATCTTCGATGAGTTGGCCCCGGGCGCGCAACTCTCCTTCGATAAAACGAAAACGGCGCTCGAATTTCGCGTTGGCGGCGCGCAAGGCCTGGTCGGGGTCAAGCTTGAGCTTGCGTGCCAGGTTCGCCACGCTGAACAGCACATCGCCCAGTTCATCGGCCAGCGCCGCCTCGTCTTCGCCGGCCATCGCTTCGAGCAATTCGTCCAGCTCCTCGCGCACCTTGTCCAGCACCGGCAAGGCCGCGGGCCAGTCGAAGCCCACCGAGCCCGCGCGTTTCTGCAACTTCACAGCCCGCGCGAGGGCCGGCAAGCCCGCCGGCACGTCATCGAGCAGGGAGAATTGCTCGGGCGCGGATGATTTTTCAGCGCGCTCTTCGGCCTTGATGGCTTCCCAGCGCTGCTTGATCTGCGCTTCACTGAGGCGGGGAGCATCCGCGGGGCCGTACAGGTCCCCGGTGGGAAACACGTGCGGGTGACGGCGGACCAACTTGCGGGTGATGCCGTCGACCACATCGGCGAATACGAACCGCCCCTCCTCCTGGGCGAGCTGGGCGTAATACACCACCTGAAACAGCAGGTCGCCCAGTTCACCCGGCAGGTGGTCGTAATCCTCCCGCTCGATGGCATCGGCCACCTCGTAGGCCTCCTCCAGCGTATACGGCACGATACTCGCATAGTTCTGCTTGAGGTCCCACGGACAGCCGGCGTGAGGATCCCGCAGGCGCGCCATCAAATAGAGGAGGTCGTCGAGGCTGTAAGGCTTGGCGGGCTGGCTCATGGGGTACGGTTACGCCGTGCTTCGATAATGTTGGGCAGCTGGGAGATACGGCCCAGCAACCGCCCGAGCGCATCCAGGCCGGGGATTTCGATGGTCAGGGACATCAGTGCGGTGTTGTCTTCCTTGTTGGAACGGGTATTGACCGCCAGCACGTTGATGCGCTCGTTGAGCAGCACCTGCGAGACATCACGCAGCAAGCCAGAGCGGTCGTAGGCACGAATCACGATATCCACCGGATAGGTGAGTACCGGCACCGGCCCCCAGCTGACTTGAATGATTCGCTCGGGCTCTTTGGCGCCGAGCTGCAACACCGAGGCGCAGTCCTGACGGTGAATGCTCACGCCGCGGCCTTGGGTGATGTAGCCCACGATGGCATCGCCCGGCAGTGGCTGGCAGCAGCCGGCCATCTGGGTGAGCAGGTTGCCCACGCCCTGGATCTGGATATCCCCGCGTTTGCCGGGTTTGGTGCCCGTGGGCTTGCGGGTAATGAAATCGAAGGCTTCAGCGTGGCTGCGGTCCGGCTCGGCCAGTTGCTGGGCAGCATTCACCAGCGGGGCCAGGCGCAGGTCGCCCGCGCCCAGCGAGGCGAACATGTCCTCGGCGGTTTTCACGTTGGCTTTTTCAGCCAGCCGCTCGAAGTCTACCTGAGGCAGGCCGAGGCGGCTGAGCTCGCGCTCGAGCAGGGTACGGCCCGCCGCGACGTTCTGATCCCGTGCCTGCAACTTGAACCAGTGAACGATCTTGGCGCGCGCCCGGGAGGTGGTGACATAGCCCAGGTTGGAGTTGAGCCAGTCCCGGCTGGGATTGCCCTGCTTGCTGGTGATGATCTCGACCTGCTCGCCGGTTTGCAGGCTGTAGTTCAGCGGCACGATGCGGCCGTTGATCTTGGCGCCGCGGCAGTTGTGGCCGATCTCGGTATGCACGCGATAAGCGAAGTCCAGCGGCGTGGCGCCTTTGGGCAAGTCGATCGCATGGCCGTCCGGTGTGAAGACATACACCCGGTCCGGTTCGATGTCCACGCGCAGCTGCTCGGCCAGGCCGCCGATATCGCCGAGCTCCTCGTGCCACTCCAGCACCTGACGCAGCCAGGAAATCTTTTCTTCGTAGTGGTTGGAGCTGGGCTTGACGTCCGTGCCCTTGTAGCGCCAGTGGGCGCATACCCCCAGTTCCGCTTCCTCGTGCATGGCGTGGGTGCGGATCTGTACTTCCAGCACCTTGCCTTCCGGCCCGATCACCGCCGTGTGTAGCGAGCGATAGCCGTTTTCCTTGGGGTTGGCGATGTAGTCGTCGAACTCCTTGGGAATGTGGCGCCACAGTGTGTGCACAATACCCAGGGCGGTGTAGCAGTCGCGTACTTCGGGCACCAATACCCGCACGGCGCGCACGTCGTAGATCTGGCTGAACTGCAGGCCCTTGCGCTGCATCTTCCGCCAGATGGAGTAGATATGCTTGGCCCGGCCACTGATATCGGCCTTGATGCCGGTGTCCGTGAGCTCATGATGGAGCTGGCTCATCACATCGGAAATGAAGCGTTCCCGGTCGAGCCGGCGCTCATGTAACAGTTTGGCGATCTGCTTGTACTGGTCTGGCTCCAGGTACCGGAAGGAAATGTCTTCCAGTTCCCATTTGATATGGCCAATGCCCAGGCGATGGGCCAGCGGTGCATAGATGTCGAACACTTCACGGGCAACCCGCTGGCGCTTTTCCTCGGCCGCGTTCTTGACCGCCCGGATGGCGCAGGTACGTTCGGCCAGCTTGATCAGCGCCACGCGCACGTCGTCGACCATGGCCACCAGCATCTTGCGCAGGTTATCCACCTGCACTTGCGTACCGAGCACCAAGGACTGCCGCGGGCTGAGGCTGGCGCTGATCGCCGCCATGCGCAGCACGCCGTCTATGAGCTTGGCCACCACCGGGCCGAAACGCTGGGCCACGTCCGACAGTGCGACCTTGCCCTCACGCACTGCGCGGTAGATGACCGCGGCAACGAGCGAATCCTGATCGAGCTTGAGATCGGCGAGAATTTCGGCGATTTCCAGCCCCGCCTGGAAACTGGACGTACCATCGGCCCAGGAATCCTTGGCGGTGTTTTCAGGTACGTCCAGATCGCGGGCGAACTGACAGGCCTTCTTGAGCGCCTCCCGGTCAAGCGCCAGGTCGACGCTGACGATATGATCGAGCCACGCATCGAGGTTGATGCTGCCGTCGTTGTTGACCGGCTGTTGCGCTCTCACCTGTACCATCTTGCTTACCTTCCCTATGGCGCGCAGGGTTGCACGCCAATGTTCGCTGGCTTCGACCTCCGCGGCCTGCGGAGGTCACCAGTCACATAGCCAGGCCGTCCTGGCCTTTTTCAAATAACGCCATCGCCTCGACATGGGACGTTTGCGGGAACATGTCGAGAACGCCAGCACGTTTTAAAGCATACCCTTGCCTGCGCAACTCTACGGTGTCGCGCGCCAGGGTGGCGGGATTGCACGATACATAGACGATGCGATCGGCACCCAGCGACGATATGTGGCGAACTGTTTGAAACGCCCCATCGCGCGGCGGATCCAATAATACCCCAGAGAACCCCTGCTCTGCCCAACCGGCTGCCTCTAGAGGCTGGGACAAGTCGGCCTGGTAAAAGGTCGCGGTATCCAGGCCGTTTCGCTCGGCGTTGACCGATGCGCGCTCGACCATCCCGGCAACGCCCTCCACGCCGACCACTTGCGCGCCCATACGGGCAATGGGCAAAGCGAAATTACCCAGGCCACAGAACAGGTCGAGTATCCGCTCTCCAGGCTGGGGCGCAAGCCAGGCCAGCGCTTGCTCGATCATGGCCTGGTTCACCGCCTCGTTAACCTGCACAAAGTCCCCTGGCCGATAGGCCAGTTCCAGCTGCCACGGCGCCAGGGTATAGCCCAGCACAGCACCCGGCTGATCAGGCGCAGGCGCCTCGGCGCCTTGCCACCACAGCTGAGCGCCCTGAGTAGCGCAAAAGGCGCGCAACGCCGCTTGATCCGCGTCGCTAAGCGCAGCGGTGTGGCGAACGAGCACAGCGGAGGCAGTACCGTGGAACAATTCAACGTGGCCAATGGCTTGCGGGGCTTTCAGTGAGCGGAGTATCCCCGGTAACTCATTGAAAATACGCTGCAAGGGTTGTACCAGCACCATGCAGTGGTCGATTGAAACAATCTGCTGGCTGGCGGCCGCCCGGAACCCTACATCGAGCACCTCGCGCTTGGGGTCCCAACGTACCGCCACCCGCGCACGGCGGCGATAACCGAACTCCGGGCTTACCAAGGGCGGCGCCCACGCCTGTGGTTCTACGCTGGCCACCTTGAGCAGTTGCTCGGCCAGCTGCCGCTGTTTCAAGGCCAACTGGTCGGTATGGCTGATGTGCTGCACCGTGCAGCCGCCGCAACGGTCCACATAAGGGCACGGCGCAGCGCGACGCATAGCCGAAGGCTGGTGTACCCGCTCGGTGCGCGCCTCTACCACCTTGCCGTGGGCGGACAGCACCCGAGCGTCCACGTCTTCGCCGGCCAGTGCCCCGGCCACGAACCAGGTCCGCCCTTCGTTGAACGCAATACCACGACCATCGGCTGCCAGCCGTTCGATGCTCAGCCGCTGCTTCTTGCCTGCTGGAGCGCCCGGCGCGCGCTGGCCACCGCTGGGCTGAAAGCGCAGCCCGCCTTGCTTGCGTGCCATCAGTTGGGCGCGTCGAACAGGCCGCTGGACAGGTAGCGGTCGCCGCGGTCGCAGACGATAGCGACAATTACCGCATGCTCCACTTCCTGGCTCAGGCGCAACATGCCCGCCACCGCGCCACCTGAAGAAACGCCGCAGAAGATGCCCTCTTCGCGCGCCAGGCGGCGGGTGATGTTCTCGGCTTCAGCCTGGGCCATGTCGATGATCCGATCTACCCGGTCGGCCTGGTAGATTTTCGGCAGGTACTCTTCCGGCCAGCGGCGAATGCCGGGAATCGCCGAGCCTTCCATAGGCTGAAGGCCGATGATCTGAACGGCGGGGTTCTGTTCCTTCAGGTAACGCGAAGTGCCCATGATGGTACCGGTGGTACCCATGGAGCTAACAAAATGGGTAATGCTGCCGCCGGTCTGCTGCCACAACTCCGGGCCGGTGCTCTGATAATGCGCCTCGGGGTTGTCGCCGTTGGCGAACTGGTCCAGCACCTTGCCGCGCCCTTCGGCCTGCATGCGTTCGGCGAGGTCGCGGGCGCCTTCCATGCCTTCTTCCCGCGTGACGAGGATCAGCTCGGCACCATAAGCGGTCATCGCAGCCTTGCGTTCGGCGGTGGAGTTGTCGGGCATGATCAGGATCATGCGATAGCCCTTGATTGCCGCTGCCATCGCCAAGGCAATCCCGGTATTGCCGGAGGTGGCCTCGATCAGCGTATCGCCGGGCGTGATCTGCCCGCGCAGCTCAGCCCGGGTGATCATTGACAGCGCCGGGCGGTCTTTTACCGAGCCGGCCGGGTTATTGCCCTCGAGTTTGAGCAACAAGGTATTGGTGGTAGCCCCGCCCAGGCGCTGCAGGCGAACCAGCGGGGTATTGCCGACGCAATCGGCGATAGTGGGGTAATGCACGGTCATGGGCTTTTTCGCAATCCGAACGGCGGGGGGCGCTATGATACGCGCATTCGCCGCCAGGCCATATCACGCAAAGGCAGCTTCATATACCCATGGGTTATAAGGCGCCAGGGTGGTTGTTCGCGGGCTGGCGCCCGCTCCTACCCAGCGTTCGCCAAGCTTCTTATTACCTCCAGATGCCCTGCCCGGGCGGTTTCGGCCAGCACCGCGCGCAGGCGCAACCGTTGCCCGGGCGAGGCTTGTGCCAGGCGAGCACAGGCCAGCGGGGTGAGCGCACCCAGGCGCGGATAGCCGCCGATGGTCTGGCGGTCATTGCCCAGCACGATGGGCTGCCCGTCCGGTGGTACCTGAACGCCTCCCAAGGGGATGCCCTCGGACACCAGCCCGGCGCCTTTGTACACCAGCGCCGGGCCCAGCAAACGCACGCCCATGCGGTCGGCGCGGCTGTCTACGGTCCATTGTGCGTTGAAGGCATCGAACAGGCTTTGCCCGGAAAAATCCGCAGCCTGGGCGCCTAACACGAGGTCCAGCGGTTGCCGCAGGCTCAGGTCGGGAATGCGCGCCACGGCGATTTCCCGGCCCGGCCCCGCTGGTGCGGCGCAACTCAGCACGTCATCCGCAGCCAAGGCAGCGCCATTACCGTGCAGCCCACCCAGGCCTTCCCGGGCGACCGTCGCAACGCTACCGGACGCCTGCGCCCCAACGAACCCACCCGGCGCCGCCAGGTAGGCACGCACGCCTTCGGCCGGGGCATTGAACACCAGCCGCTGCCCGCGGCGCAGGTTAAAAGTGCGCCACGGTAGCAGGGCCGCGCCGTCGACCGTGGCTTGAAGGTCTGCACCGGCCAAGGCCAGGTGGCAATCGCCTTGCGCATAGAGCTCGAAGCCACCCAGGGTGATTTCGATCACTGCCGCACCTGGCACGTTGCCCAACAGCCAGTTGGCCCAGCCCATGGACACCCAGTCTGCGGCACCGCCCTGAGTAATGCCCAAATGGCGCACGCCGAACCGCCCGGCGTCTTGCAACTGGCACAACGGGTGGCTTTTTTCGATACGCAGTTGGCTCACGGTCATTCCCCCAACGGCGTGGTATCGCCGCCCAGTGCCACGAAGCGCTCGCGGCTGATGGCTTCGAAACGAACGCTGTCGCCTGGCTTGAACAGGCTTTCGCCGGCGTCAAACAGCACCACGGGCGTGCGCCCCAGAATATTCCAGCCGCCGGGCGACGCACTGGGGTAGATCGCCGTTTGCCGCTCGCCAATCCCCACACTGCCGGTCGCGATGCGTTGGCGAGGCGTTGTCAACCGCGGCGCCGCGAGGGCCGGCTCCACCAGCCCCATAAACGCAAACCCTGGGGTGAAGCCCAGCGCAAATACCCGGTACGCCTTGGCGCAATGCCGCTGGATAACCTCCTCTACCGCCAGGCCACTGATGCCGGCGAGGCGACCAAGGTCCGGCCCCACCGAGGGGTCGTACCACACCGGCACGGTATGTTCCTGGCCGTTGCCCGCCGAAGCCGGCTTGAGACCGTCGCAGGCATTGGCTATCCGGCGCCGCGCTTCTTCGGGGGTGAGTGCGGCGATATCGTAATGCACCATCACGGTGGTGTAGGACGGCACGAGGTCGATCAGCGCCGAGCCGAAGCTGGCCCGAAGGCGCTCGCCCAGCGCCAGCAACCAACCCACATTCGATTCGTCGATGTGGTCGAACAGCCGCACCATCAGGGCATCCAGCGCAACCGTTTCAATCGTTCCGGCCTGGCCTTCGCCGAACGCGAAGCGTGCGCCGCTCATGCCTGCGCGGCCTGTAACGCCTCGCGAATGCGCCGCACTGCCGCCACGGACGCCGGGTTGTCGCCGTGCACGCACAAGGTGTCGCTGCGCAGCCGCAGGGCGCTGCCGTCCCGGGCGGTCAAGGCGTCACCGCGGGCCAAGGCGAGGGCCTGGGCGACCACCGCGTCGGCGCTTTCATGCACCGCGCCTGGCAGCCGTCGTGACACCAGCTGGCCATTCCCTTCATAGGCGCGGTCGGCGAAGCTCTCGAACCACAGCGGCACGCCGTGTTCATCGGCCAAGGCTTGTTCGGCGCTGTTGTCCCGCGTGGCCAATAGCACCAAGGGCACCCTGTACGCCGCCACGGCGGTGAGCACCGAAGCCAGTATCGAAGGGTTGGCCATCATGTCGTTGTAGAGCGCGCCGTGGGGTTTAACGTACTCGACCCGGGTGCCTTCAAGCGCGCAGAACGCCTGCAGCGCGCCGATCTGGTAATGCAGCAGGCTTTCGATCTCTTCGCCGGAGCACGCCAGGGAACGCCGACCGAAGCCGACCAGGTCCGGGTAGGCCGGGTGCGCGCCGATGCGCACGCCGTGGCGCGCTGCCAGGGCCACAGTACGGCGCATGGTCAGCGGGTCGCCAGCGTGGTAACCACAGGCAATGTTGGCGCAGTCGATCAGGGGCATTACCTCGGCGTCGAGGCCCATGCTCCAGGCGCCGTAGCTTTCACCGATATCGCAGTTGAGGACAATCATCAGGGGCGCTCCGGCCGAAGGGGTACCATCCCACGGTAGAAGCCTGCGTTTGCCTGGGTCAACTCAGAAAAAACACCGGGGGGCGATAAGAAAACCTTAAGCGGCAGGTTCGCTGGTTTCGGCAATCAGCGCCTGGGCCATGGCGACGACGCTTTCCGACAGCGCCATGCCGGGCCCGGTCCGCCAGGAGGCCACGATGTCCATGGGGGGCGGCGGCTCGATACCTTCGATCAGCTTGAGGCTGCCGGCGCGCAGTTCGGCCTCTACCAGCGGCAGGGGCATCAGGCCAATGCCGAAGCCGTCGCGGATCAACCGAATGATGGCCGAAGCGGAGTTTACGCAGTTCACCCGCGCGTTGATCAGGTCGGCGCCGTGCAGCAGGTTAAGCAGGTCCTGATGCGGGCGCGAATTACGAGAGAAGGTCACAATCCGGTCGCTGGCCAGGGCGCGAAGGTCATCGTAAGGGCGATCCTGCGGCGCGCCTTGCGCCACCACCCAATGCATGGGATAGCGGTCGAGCAAGGCGTTGCGTACGGTGTCCAGGCGCACCATGTCGGTTTGCAGAATGATGTCCTGGTAGCCTTTTTCAAGCTGGTCGCACAGGTTGCGGGCAGTGTCGGCGGTAATTTCCACCTCCACGCCCGGCCAGGCCGCGCTGATGCGGCTTACCAAGGGGCTGAGCCAGGTATGGATCACGGTGTCCATCGCGCCGATGCGCAAATGCCCCCTGGCCAGGCCCGGGTCCTTCAACGCGGCCTTGAGCGCGTGCAGGGTATCTACCATGCGCTCGGCATAGTCGAGTACCCGCTGGCCTTCCGGTGTAAGCGTGACGCCGCGTGGGTCCCTTACGAACAGGCGGCTGTCGAGCTCGTCTTCCAGCGCGGCGATGCGGCTGGAAATGGACGCCTGGGTGGTGCACAGCTTCTCGGCGGTCAGCCGGAAGCTTTTCAGGCGGGCCACCCAGACAAAGGTTTCCAGAAATCGAATGTTCATGTGAGCGCCGCCCTCTCTCTCTGCCGGCCAGTATTCCCGCAAGGCCCCGGGATGGGCGATCAAGAAAAAGCTATCAGGGGGCACGGGATTTTCTCGCTGGACGCCAGCGCGCTTGCCTCCCAACAATTCCCACATAACAACAGGGGGCTCCCCGCCCTTGCAACAATAAAAACCTTTGCTTCTGCCGATAGCGACCTACGCGTCACACAGGGCACCTACCATGAACGAATCGCTTAACCTCTGGCCGCTCGCTGGCGTCGCGGTCATCGTCCTCGGCTTCATCCTGCGTTTCAACCCGATGCTGGTGGTGGCGATCGCCGCCGTGGTCACCGGGCTGGCTGCGCATTTTCCCGTGGAAACGATCCTTGCGAGCATCGGCACCGGGTTCATCAAAACCCGTACCCTGCCCCTGATCATTCTATTGCCGCTGGCGGTGATCGGCCTGCTGGAGCGCCACGGGCTTCGCCGCCATGCCCAGCACTGGATCGGCCGCTTCGGGCGCGCCACCGCCGGGCGCCTGCTGATCGGTTACCTGTTCATTCGGGAAACCACCGCCGCGCTGGGGCTTACCAGCCTGGGCGGGCATCCGCAGATGGTAAGGCCGCTGCTGGCGCCCATGGCCGAGGGCGCCGCTGTGAGTCGGCACGGGCCGCTACCTGCGCAGGTACGGCAACGCCTGCTGGCCTTCTGCGCGGCCACGGACAACATCGGGCTGTTCTTCGGCGAAGACATCTTCGTCGCCTTCGGTGCCATTGCGCTGATGCACACCTTCCTGCTGGGCGCCGGAATCGATGTAGACCCCTTGCACATCGCGGTGTGGGGCATTCCCACCGCCATCAGCGTGTTCCTGATCCACGGCCTGCGGCTGTATCGGCTGGACCACTACCTGGCGCGGCACGCTGAAGCTCCGCAAACCGAGGGGGCACCCGCATGATCCTGTCCATTCAATACCTGTACTGGCTGGCCGGGATCGTATTGGCGATCACCTGCGCGATGACCCTGGCCGACCGTGAGCACCCTCGGCGCTGGCGAAGCGGGCTGTTCTGGGGGCTGTTCGCCGTCGCGTTCCTGGTGGGCGAGCGCCTGCCGCCGGTGTGGGTAGGCGTCGGCGTGCTGGCCATGGCCGTCCTTGCAGGCTGCGGCGGCGTGGCAGTGGGCAGCTATCGCCCTCTCGCCGAGAAAGCCCAGCAGGCCGTGGCAACGCGCCTGGGCAACCGGTTGTTTATTCCAGCGCTGGCCATTCCGCTGCTCACCGTAGCCGTGGCCCTGGGCTTGAAGGGTGTGAAAATCGGGGACAGCTTTGTGCTGGACCCGTCCAACTCCACCTTTGTGGCGCTGGGCGTTGCCAGCCTGATCGCCCTGGCACTGGCCTGCTGGCTCACCCGCGACACGCCGGTGCAAGCGATGCGCGAATCCCGCCGCTTGACCGAGGCCCTGGGCTGGGCGCTGGTGCTCCCGCAAATGCTCGCCATGCTGGGCTTGATGTTCACTGACGCCGGCGTCGGCAAGGCGGTGGCGTACCTGGCCAGCACGTACATCGACATGGATTATCGGCTGGTGGCGGTGATGGTGTATGTGCTGGGGATGGCCGTGTTCACCATGGTGATGGGCAATGGCTTCGCGGCGTTTCCGGTGATGACCGGCGGTGTAGGCGTGCCGATCCTGATGGGTGTGTACCACGGCAACCCGGCGGTAATCGCGGCGATAGGCATGTTCTCCGGTTACTGCGGCACGCTGATGACCCCCATGGCGGCCAATTACAACCTGGTGCCCGCGGCCCTGCTTGAGCTTCCTGATCGCTACGCCGTGATCAAGGCCCAGGTGCCTACGGCGCTGGCGATGCTGGTGGTCAATACGCTGCTGCTGTATGCGCTGATGTAGCCGCCGGCTCACTCGCCGACAAGCGCAACTCCACCCGCAGGCCACCCTGGGCGTTACGGGCCACCAGGGTGCCGCCCTGCCGTTCGATGGCATGCCGGGCGATGCTCAAGCCCAGGCCAAAGCCACCATCGCCCGGGCGGGCCCCGTCAAGGCGGGTGAAGGGGTCGAACATGCGCGAGAGGTCTTCCTCGGGCACCCCGCCACCGTGGTCCTGCAGGCTCAAGCGCCAATGATCACCCTCGCGCTCGGCGCTGAAGCTCACGCGCGCCCCAGGGGGCGAATGGCGGATGGCATTGCGCAAGACGTTCTCCACCGCCTGCGCCAGGCTATTCAAATGGCCCCGCACCCAACAGGTCTCGGGGATGGCGCAATGCAGGCGCTGCGGAAGCCAACCGGTTTCGAAGGCGGCATCTTCGGCCAGCACATCCCACAGCGCGGTTATCTGGATGGGCTGTACCTTCGGCGGGCTGCGCTCGGCATCCAGCCACGCCAGCTGCAAGGCGTCCTCGACCAGGCGCTGCATGTTGTCCACTTCCCGGGCCAGCCGCTCGCGCAGGCGGTCGTTGTCGGGCTCCGCCTCGCAGGCAACACGCAAGCGGCTGAGCGGGGTGCGCAGTTCATGGGACAGGTCGTGGAGCAGCCGCTGCTGCATGGTCACGGTTCTGTGCAGCCGCTCGCCCATGTCATCGAACGCCCTGGCCAGTTCCCCCAGTTCGTCCTTGCGGCTCAGGGCGCCGGGCTCCAGGCGCGTATCGAGGCGGTCCGCCCGCCACTGCTGGGCCTGGCGCCGAAGCTGTTCCAGCGGCGCCACCAGCATGCGGTACAAGCCGATACACAGCAGAAGGGTGAACAGCGCGGGCACAATCCCGTTCGTGAGGATGTGCCAGAACAACCCATAGCGGCCCGGCATGAACCGCTGGGGCAGCTCGATGACCAGCATTCCATCCTCTGCATGCCGGGGGAACGGTACCCGCAGCCAGGGCGCAGTAGTGCTGCGGCGGCTCACGGGCCAGTCGATGCCGCGCAGAGAGGTAAGCCGCTGCCGCTGTGCAACGCTCAGCGCGCTCTGCCCCAGCGGGGCGAAATCTGCGCCGATGGCGGTCACGAATACGCCTTCCTGCGCGGCAATGCTGCGCAGTACGTTATCCAGGCCCGCCGGGCCCTGGGCCTCGAGCGCCCGCTCCGCCACGCGGGCGTAGTCGCTCAAGCTGGCGCGGGCCTCGGGCGACAGAAACGCCGTGCGCGCCTCCATGTAGCGCCCCCACGACCAGCTCAACCAGATCATCAACAGGCAGAAGCCGATCAACAGCGCGGCGAGCTTCCAGAACAGCGAGTGGCGACCTGGCATCAAGCGGTGACCGCCGTGGCGAACATATAGCCCTTGCCCCAGACCGTACGCAGTTCGTGGCCCAGGTAACTCAAGCCCTTGAGCTTGCGGCGGATCTGGCTCACGTGCATGTCCAGGCTGCGGTCGTGGCGCGAGTAGCCGCGCTGCAACACATGCTGATAGAGGAACGCCTTGCTCAGCACGTCGTCGACGTGCCGATGCAAGGTGCCAAGCAAGCGGTATTCGCACGGCGTAAGCCCGGCGGGGCGGTCCAGGTAGTGCACTTCCTGAGCGACATCGTCGAAGCGCAGCTCCACGGGCATGGCGGTGGGCGCAGGCACCCCGCGCTCCAGTTCAACGCGGCGCAGGATAGCCTCCACCCGCACCTGTAGTTCATCCAGGCTGAATGGCTTGGGCAGGTAATCGTCGGCGCCCCCGCGAAAACCATCGATGCGGTCCTGTTCCTCGCCCAGTGCCGACATCAGCAACACCGGGGTGCGAGAACGCTGGCGCAAGCGAGCCAGTACCTCCAGCCCGTTCATGCCCGGCAACAGCACATCGAGCAGCACCAGGTCGAAGGGTTCACGCAGGGCCAGCTCAAGCCCTTCTCCGCCATTCTGGCACCAGGTCACGCTAAGCCCTGCCGCTCCCAACCGATCACGCACGAACGCGCCGAGCGTGGGGTCATCCTCGACAGCCAATAACCGGGTTGCATTCGCACTCATAAGATCCATTAACGCCTGCGAAATATTCTCAGTGGCGATTATTCTGCAATAACGCAGCGGCGGCAACTTCCAATGCCCCAGCGGTACGTGATGCAAAGGTGCATGGCGGGCGCGGTAAAGGTATGGTTCGCCAGACATGAGGGGTAGCCCCCGGCAATCGAGGTGCGGGTGTGTTAAGAAAACTGGGAATAAAAGGGCGGGTGATCCTGCTCACCATGCTGCCGGGAAGCTTGCTGGCGTTGCTGCTGGGTGGCTACTTCACCTGGGTGCAGCAGACCGAATTGCAGGCGCAATTGCTGGGCCGCGGCGAGCTATTGGCCGGCCAGCTCGCGCCACTGGTAGCCCCTGCCCTGGCTGCGCGCGATACCGAGCAGCTCGAGCGGGTGGCGGCGCAGGCCCTTGAGCAGGCCGACGTGCGCAGCGTGACCTTCCTCGACGCCGAGCGCGGCCTGCTGGCCCATGCCGGCCCGAGCATGCTCAACCCCATTCCCGGCGGAACCGGAACGAAACTTGCCCAACGCAGCGGCAGCGATGCCACCCGCTACCTGCAACCGGTGTTCGGCCGCGACCGTGACCTCGCCGGCGCGCAAGTGCCCGGCGAGGCGGACCGCCTGCTGGGCTGGGTGGAGATAGAACTGTCCCACACCAACACGTTGCTGCGTGGCTATCGCATGATGTTCGCCAGCCTGGTGCTGATTGCCGCCGGGCTGGTGGTGATCCTGCTGCTGGCGCTGCACCTGGGCCGAGGTATCAGCGCGCCGCTGGGGCATATCAAATTGGCCGTGGCGCGAATAAAGGAAGGCCGCCTGGACTACCGCCTGCCAACCTTGGGCAACCATGAGCTGGACGAACTGGCTGCCGGTATCAATCGCATGGCGCAATCGCTGGAAGAAGCCCATGACGAGCTTCAGCACAGCATCGACCAGGCCACCGAGGACGTGCGCCAGAACCTGGAAACCATCGAGATCCAAAACATCGAGCTGGACCTGGCGCGCAAAGAAGCACTGGAGGCCAGCCGGATCAAATCCGAATTCCTGGCCAACATGAGCCATGAGATCCGCACGCCGCTCAATGGCATCCTCGGGTTTACCCATCTGTTGCAGAAGAGCGAGCTCACGCCGCGCCAGCTGGATTACCTCAACACCATCGAAAAATCCGCCGATAACCTTCTGGCGATCATCAACGAGATCCTCGATTTCTCCAAGATCGAAGCCGGCAAGCTGGTGCTCGACAGCATCCCCTTCAACCTGCGGGATCTGCTGCAGGACACACTCACCATCCTCGCCCCGGCGGCTCACGCCAAGCAGCTGGAGCTGATCAGCCTGGTGTACCGCGATACGCCGGTGTCGCTGGTGGGTGACCCTTTGCGGCTCAAGCAGATCCTCACCAACCTGGTGAGCAACGCCATCAAGTTCACCCGGGAAGGGACGATTGTCGCCCGGGCGATGCTGGAGGAGGACGGCGAAGATGAAAGCACCGCACAGCTGCGTATCAGCGTTCAGGACACCGGCATCGGCCTGTCGAACGATGACGTGCGGGCCCTGTTCCAGGCATTCAGCCAGGCGGATAACTCCTTGTCCCGCCAGCCAGGCGGCACTGGCCTGGGGCTGGTGATTTCCAAGCGACTGGTAGAGCAGATGGGCGGCGAGATCGGCGTGGACAGCACGCCGGGCGAAGGCAGCACCTTCTGGATCAGCCTCACCCTGCCCCGCGCCCGTGAAGATGCCGAAGACCTGCCCGCCCCACCCCTGACAGGCCGCCGGGTTGCCTTGCTGGAACATCACGACCTGGCGCGCCAGGCACTGGAACACCAACTGCAGGACCTGGGCCTGACCGTGGTTGCGTTCAGTGCGCTGGAGCGCCTTGCCGAAGCGGTGAGCGCCGCGCGCCTTGCCGGGCAGCCCATCGAGCTGGCCGTGCTGGGGGTCACCAGCCAGCAACAGCCGCCCGAGCGCCTGCGCCCACGCCTGCGCGAGCTGCAACAGCAAGGCTGCCACGCCTTGGTGCTGTGCCCTACCACCGAGCAGGCGATGTACCACCCCGTTGTGCCCAACCCGCACAGCCTGCTCCAGGCCAAGCCAGCGTGCAACCGCACCCTGCGCCGGGTACTCAGCGAACTGGTGAGCCCGCATCGGCCTGCGCCGGTGCTTGACGACGCCCCGGCGGACCGCCCGCCGCGCATCCTCTGCGTGGACGACAACCCGGCCAACCTGCTGCTGGTGCAAACCCTGCTCGAGGACATGGGCGCGTTGGTGCAGGCCGTGGACAGCGGCCAGGCAGCATTGGAAGCCGTGCAACAGCGCTCCCTGGACCTGGTGCTGATGGACGTGCAGATGCCCGGCATGGACGGCCGCGAAACCACCGAACGCATCCGCCTGTGGGAAACCGGCCGCCCAGGCTCGCCATTGCCCATCGTGGCACTGACCGCCCACGCCATGGCCAACGAAAAGCGCGCGTTGCTGCACAGCGGCATGGACGACTACCTCACCAAACCCATCAGCGAGCGCCAGTTGGCGCAGGTGGTGCTCAAATGGACCGGCCTGGCCCTGCGCGGTCAGCCCGCCGAACGGCTGAGCGAATGGGCCAACGCCGAGGGTGAGCAGCAGATACTCGACCACGAAGAAGGCCTGCGCCTGGCCGCCGGCAAGGAAGACCTGGCCGTGGACATGCTTGCCATGTTGCTGGCCGGGCTGGATGAAGACCGCCGGGCGATCCAGGCCGCTCGAGACGCCCATGATCAGCACGCACTGCTCGAACGCATCCACCGCCTGCACGGCGCCACCCGCTACTGCGGCGTGCCCCAGCTGCGCGCGGCATGCCAGCGAAGCGAAACCCTGCTCAAACAGGAAGACCCCAGCGCCAGCGTCGCCCTCGATGACCTCGACCTGGCCATCGTGCGGCTGGCCGAACATGCGCGGATCAGTGCATAAACAGCGAGCACAGGGGCTTGGTCGACGCACTTTGTGGGAGTAGGCAAGGCCTGCGAACAGCATTGGCAACCGGTTCCCGGCCATCCCCAGATGGCCGGCCCCCCAGACACCTGCACCGCCTGTGCTACCATGCGCGCCCTTCTTCGGAGGCCCTATGGTCGAACACGATTTCCGCTACAGCTTGCTCACCCCTCAGCACACCCTGATCGAATGCCGCGCGTTGTCGCCGGGGCGTTATCAGGTCACCGGCAACGGCGGCGCCATCCGCGCCGACGACGTGCTGCTGGTCACCCTCAAAGGCAGCCAAACCCTGAGCATGCGTTTGACCGTCGAAAAGGTGCGGCACCTGATCAACCCGGTGGGCCAGTGGACGGCCGTGGCGCGTGGCCCGGTGTTCAAGGAGCTGGCGATTCACACCTGGGACGTGAACTGCGATGGCTGCGGCAAAACCATGAGCATGGAGTTCGCCGTAGACGCGAGCCTCGGCGAAGCGGCCTTGCCAGTAGCCGCGGCGGCGCGGGTGGCCGAGCTGGGCTGGCGCAGCGAAGGCGGCAAGCACTTCTGCCCCAACTGCTGAGCCCTTAGCCGCCAGCCTTGAGGGCGGCCAGCCGCTGGGCCAAACCTGCAGCGGTCTGCTCGCCCAACAGGGTGGCGCGCACCTTGCGTTGCGGGTCCAGCACAAAGGTAACCGGCAGCCCCTCGGCCTTAGGCAAATCCAGGGTGTCGGCCGGGTCCTCGGCCAGCACGCGATAGTGAATGCCCATGCCGTCGGAGGCCTGGGCCAGCGCCTGGCCCTGCAGCTGATCGAAGTTCACCCCCAACACCTGCACGCCTTCGGCTGCCTCGCGACTGGCGAACTGGTTGAGCTCCGGGATCTCGCGGCGGCACGGCCCGCACCATTCGGCCCAGTAGTTGATCACCAGCCACTGGCCCTTCAAGTTGCTGGCGGTCACGGGTTGCCCATGCTGGTCGTTGCCCAGGCCACGGTCACAGGCCACCAGGCATAGCGTGGCGAACACGGCCAACAGGCAGGCCAAACGGCTTCGGATCATCGTCGTCCTCGTCATCGCGGATCAGGCAGGTAGAATAGCCGCCACTCGATAGCACAGGCGACCTTTCCATGAGCGACCTCACCCTCTATCACAACCCGCGTTGCTCCAAGTCACGTGCCGCGCTCGAACTGTTACAGGCCCGCGGGCTGGAGCCTGAAGTGGTTCGTTACCTGGACACCCCGCCCAGCGCCGACACGCTGCGTGATTTGCTGAGCCGCCTTGGCATCGGCGCACGGGCGCTGCTGCGCACCGGAGAGGATGACTACAAGGCCCTGAACCTGGCCGACCCTACCCTCTCGGACGATACGCTGATCGACGCCATGGCCAGCCACCCGAAGCTCATTGAACGGCCCATTCTGGTACGCGGCGACAAGGCGGTGATCGGCCGACCTGTGGACAACCTGCTGGAGTTGCTGCCATGACCGTCCCTTACGTGCTGGTGTTGTATTACAGCCGACATGGCGCCACTCGCGAAATGGCCATGCAAATCGCCCGCGGCGTCGAACGCGCCGGGCTCGAAGCGCGCATCCGCACAGTGCCGGCAGTGTCCACCGAGTGTGAGGCCACAGCCCCCAGCGTGCCTGCCGAAGGCGCGGTATACGCCACCCTGGACGACCTTACCCACTGCGCCGCACTGGCCTTGGGTAGCCCTACCCGCTTCGGCAACATGGCGGCGCCCTTGAAGTACTTCCTGGATGGGACCAGCAGCCTGTGGCTCAGCGGCGCATTGGCCGGCAAGCCCGCGGCGGTGTTCACCTCCACCGCCAGCCTTCACGGCGGACAGGAAACCACTCTTTTGTCGATGATGCTTCCGCTGCTGCACCACGGCATGTTTATCGCCGGCCTGCCCTACAGCGAATCCGCCCTGCTGGAAACCCGCGGCGGCGGCACGCCCTATGGTGCCAGCCACCATGCCGGTGCCGACGGCAAGCGCCCGCTGGACGAGCACGAAACTGCCCTGTGCCGAGCCCTCGGCCTACGCCTGGGCGAAGCGGCGCGGCGGCTGGCGCTGCCCCTGGAGGGCAAGGCCTGAATGCGGGACTACCAATGGTTGCATGAGCATTGCCTGAACCGCTTCGGCTCGGCCGCGGCACTGGAAGCGCGGCTACCCCAGCCGCGTTCCGACGAACACCTGCGTAGCCTGGGCGACGACCGCTACCTGTCGTTGCTTGCCTTGCGGATCTTCCGCGCCGGCTTGAAGCACAGCCTGGTGGATGCCAAATGGCCGGCGTTCGAGGCGGTATTCTTCGGGTTCGTCCCGGAAAAAGTCGTGTTGATGGGCGGCGAGCATCTGGAGCGGCTGATGCAGGACGCCCGGATCATCCGGCACCTGGGCAAACTGCGCAGCGTGCCGATCAACGCGCAGATGATCCTGGATGTGGCCCACGAACATGGCAGCTTCGGTGCCTTTATCAGCGAGTGGCCTGTGGAAAATATCACTGGCCTGTGGCGCTACCTCACCCGGCACGGCAATCAACTGGGCGGGTTGTCCGCCCCGCGGTTCCTGCGGATGGCCGGCAAGGATACGTTCATCCCCACCCAGGACGTGGTGGCCGCGCTCAACGCCCAAGGCATCGTAGACAAAATGCCCACCAGCCAGCGGGACCTGGCGGCGGTTCAAGAAGCCTTTAATACCTGGCGCGAACAGAGCGGGCGACCGTTGTGCCAGCTATCAGTGATGCTGGCGCATACGGCTAATCACTGAAGGCTTGGGGGCTTATTAGCGCGACGATAAGTAGGGTGGCGCTCTCGTCGGTTTGCGGGGCGGTGAAGTTGGACAGGTCGCGGTTGGCCTAGCTGGGAAGGCACCACGTTCTGCAAGCTGCGGAAATGTTCTCGGTGCGGCCCGGGTGCTTGCGCCCCTCTACACCAGCATGGCCTTAACCACCTTGCACTGGAGGTTTTCCTGAGAGCCGCACAGGTTGCACGAATGATCGGGAACTGCTTGGTGTCTGAGCACGCCATGGATGTCATGGTGAACCCTTAGCCCGTTCATTCTCCTCCCCTCCCCTACTCCAAAACGACCCAAACGCCATGCCAGCCGAAAACTCTTGATAACGTATTTTATCAATAGTTATTTTAGTGACTCGTTTTTGCTGTGCTTCGTATCAAGATACACCCTACCTCGTCACATCCAGGCAGAACGATTGAAAGTGATTCTGTTCTTGGAGGAACATATCATGGCCGCTCCTGCAAAAACCCGTTCAGTCACCGCACATGTCCCGGTCGAGCTCGCTGAGCAGATTGATGAGATCGCCGAGCGCGTTGAGCTTCAACAAGCTGGATCGTAAAACAGGTCTTGTCTGTCTGGCTGGAGCAGACAAAAGAACGCAGTTGGCTAACTCGCAATGCGCTTCTCGATGTCGATGCCGACCGGGTGATCGATCACCAGGCGGTACAAGCATGAGCTGCGAGCCTCGGCACTGAAACGCCATTGCCGATACCGCGGTGATAGAGCTGCAGCAGAAAGAAATTGCCCTTGAAACTACCCCTTTGGCTGGTACCGCCTGGCCTTGAAGGCAACCAGAGGCTGCGCAATGTATTATGCAGACAATTCGGCTATCCCTAACGCCTCGATGTCAGGCAGCCCTGCCTGGGCAAACACGAATAACTCATTACTTAACAAGTGAGCCAAATCGCCACCCAAAGTCACCTGAAAACGTTCGCCAGCACCATTGGTATCGTAACTCTTGAGGTACGTAGTGGCTTCTGTTTCGCTGGCGGTGACCGCCAGTGTGCCGTCATGACCATTGCCCAGTGCAGTGAAGCCCAATGCAGACACATCGATACGGTCGGTGAACACGTCAAAGTCCACTATAAGGTCGCTGTAGCTTTGATTGGCGGTACGATAGCTATCGGTCAGCTGTGAATAATGAAAGATATCAGCCCCATCAAAGCCGTAAATAACGTCACGGCCTGCTCCGCCGTCCAGAATATCGTGGCCCATGCCCCCTATAAGGTGATCGTCACCGTTTTCACCGTGTAGCTCGGCGCCGAGGTTGGAAGCATAGATTCTCTGCTGGTAGTCATCACCGAGGATAATTGCGGTTACAAACTCGATGCTTGACGTATGCAAGCCATCGCTGACATCGCCATCCAGCGCCAATTCAAAGCGGTGGCCATGCACATCCGCGTCAAAACTCTTGAGGTAGGTACGGGTGCCGCTGGCGTTCACCCGTACCGCCAAGGTGCCGTCATGACCATCGCCCAAGCCTGTGTAGCCCAGTGCCGAGAGATCGAGAACATCCTCTACCGGGTTGAAGTCCACGACGCGATCAGTGAGGGCTGCGCTGACGGAACGGTAGCTGTGGTCACGCTCAGTAAAGCGAAACACGTCCGTACCAGCACCACCGCTGAGGTGATCACGACCAGCTCCGCCGTCAAGCAGGTCATTGCCCTGCGCGCCTGAGATGGATTCGTCCTCTCTGGTGCCGGCCAAGAAATTGTTCCCATACCCTCCGGTCAGGTAGTGCAAGCCATCGGCACGGTCACCGAAGGTAGTGTCAAGGGTCCCGTTTGGATTCAATTGCAGGGCCGCAAAGTCTGCATTACCGGCTGTGTTCTGCCCACTACCGGTAAGCAGGATCCTGCCATCGTCCCGCACATTGATTGTCTGTGCTGTGTCAGGGCCGGCTTGAAAATCGAAGATCGCCTTGCCGTTATCTCCAAAGCTTGTGTCCAGGCTACCGTCCTGGTTAAGGCGAATCACACTGAAGTCAACGTCGCTAGCACTCGTCTCACTGTTGCCCGCGATTAGGAGCTTGCCATCTGCCTGCACCGCAACGGCATGAGCAAAATCATGGCCTTCGGCGATATCAAAGGTAGCGATACCTTCTTTGCCAAAGGTAGCGTCCAAGGTGCCGTCCGCATTGAAACGCACAACACTGAAATCTGCGTGTGTCCCAAGGTAGCTATGGCCGGCCACGATCAGTTGACCATTGCTCTGAAGGGTAAGAGGCGTGCTGCTTGCGAACTGCAGGCCTTCGGGCAATGCATAAGTGGCAACGCCGTGGCTGCCAAGGCTCACGTCGAGCACTCCGCTGTACGAAAAATGCGCGAGGCTGAGCATAGAATTGCTGCGCGCACTGGCGAGGAATGTGCTGTCTGCTTCTATCTGCACACTGCTGTAAGCCGGTGTTGCGCTCTCCGGTGGAAGGGCCACGGACGCATATTTATCAGGGCGAGCATTGAGGGTACTGTCTACCGACAGAACGTTGAGGCCGTACGTATCGCCTCCATTGACAATGAGGCTGGTCAGGATACGTCCGTACGGGTAGGCAGCCAGGCCATGGCGATCATCGAAGGGGGCGTTCTGCGGCAGAATTTGGATTGCATCGCGGCTGTAATCGAAATCACGCTGGCCGTTGGTCCGTAGCTGGGCCATGGCATAACCCTCGCGGTCGGCATTAGACGTCGACCCTACCAGCCAGATACCCCCTCCGGTGATTGTCGTGCTGTAGTTGGCATCCACATCGCCTGTGATATCGACGAGGGTTTTACCGGTGCGCAGGGGAGTGGAAGCGCTGACTTTGAGCGAGTCAGGTAGCATAGCCGTCTCCAAGAGTAGAACCTTCGCAGGTTCCGGGGGCTGCCCTGAATACTAGACGTGAATGGCTCGGAAGTCAGTGCATTGGTCGGTTCGAGCATAGAAGATGGCAAAGCCGGTAAAGGCCGCGCTCGCCAAGCATACCCATAGCCTACTCATTCCTTTACAGCTTCCATAGCAGTCAGGGCCGTTCTCTGATGGATCGAGATAACCTATTTATCGGTGATTTTTATCTTTCCTGATCAAAGTCGGATCGAATTGCCTCCTTTCACCTTCGCTTGACTTGGCGTATGTAGCGCTTTACGTCATCAATGGCAGGCATTACCGCTAGGGTTCCTAGTGCCATCGCAAGTGGCACCGTGGCGATGTATCCGACCTGCTTGAATCCAAATGCGCCGATCACGCCCCCAGCAAAGAAGCTAAGGGCGAGCACTATCAACATCTTAAGGCGGCCGCGGTCGGCGATCACTTTTGGACGCGCCGATGCAGTGGGAGCATTCCAATAAAAAAGTTTCCCGAATTCAATACCGATATCCGTCACGATGCCGGTGATATGCGTCGTTCTAATTTCAGCTCGAGAGATTTTAGTGATTACTGCGTTTTGTAGCCCCATGATGAAACACAGCAGCATTACGGTGGCGGACACGAATAAGCCATCGACCGTGGATAGCCGAGTACCTAGAAAACCGAAGCAGATAAGCAGCGTAGCTTCGAGAAGGAGAGGTAAGGCAAACTCGCTGTGCATACGCCGGCGGCGCGAGTAATTGATCATAACCGCCGAGCAACCCGCTCCTGTCATAAATGACAGCAATGCCCCGGTACCGCTGAGCGCTAGTCCAAATGACCCCAATACCGTGTTATCCGCTATGGCGGAGAGGATACCCGTCATGTGTGATGTGTACTGCTGAACCGCCAGGTAACCACCAGCGTTCACCGCGCCTGCTACAAAGGCCAAAGCGTAACCGAGCTGTCGGTTAGCCCTCACGCTTCGCCTTCGCCCGGCAAGGCTCCTTATATATCTGATCGATACGTTCACCTCTGCCTCCAGAGCCGGACAGCCAGATAGTCAAATCAACACCTTAGCGGTGGAGTTCGTATCGCCTATGGCGCGCCTAGCGAAAAAGCATCGAGAGATAGGCCCGAACAGGATCTCATCAAGGGGCCTCCGAAAAAATCATGCTCATCCCCTCCGGGGCTAACAAGTCTTGCCAAGCCCGCCTGAGGCCGGCATTGGAGAAAAAGATTGTCGCGCCACAGATTAATAAAAAGGGCTGGAGGGGGAGAGAGCCGGCATTATCTACCCGGCAGTCCACTGCACAGATTTTTTTCAAATGCGCTGATTGATGTGGATCAAATCAGGACGGGCTTGAAACGACCAATATACAACTGCCAAGCCTGGTAGCGCTCGAATCATGAATCGGAGGCGCCGTGCATTTTCTAGCCCTGGCTCTCGACTACGACGGAACCATTGCCGAAAACGGGAGTGTTTCTGAGTGCGTGTACGAGGCGCTGGAAACACTCAGACGCACTGGGCGAAAGACCCTGTTAGTCACTGGCCGGGAGCTTCAATCACTGAAGCATCGGTGTCCGCGCCTGGATGTCTTTGACCTGGTGATTGCCGAAAACGGTGCGCTTCTCTATAGCCCATGGGATGACACCGAAGAGCTCATTGCTGAACCCGCTTCGGTCGAGCTGGTTCGCGTGTTACGCGCCAAAGGGATCCCCAATCTATCGGTAGGCCAATCTGTTATTGGCACATGGCGCCCTTACGAGGAAATAGTCATAAGCGCGATCGGCGATCTCGGTCTCGAATTGCAGATGACCTTTAATAGAGACGCGATCATGATTCTGCCACCCTCCGTCAACAAAGCATTTGGCCTGAGGGCGGCTCTCAACCGCCTGGGTATTTCCGAGGTCAACGTCGTGGGGGCGGGTGATGCCGAGAACGACCACTCGTTTCTCTCGATTTGCGGATGTGCTGCCGCGGTTGGAAATGCAATCGCGTCCATCAAGGCAGGTGCTGACGTCGAACTCACCCAACCTTACGGTGCGGGTGTCTGCGAGCTAGTCGGTATGCTCATTGAAAAGGACGTGCAGCTCGTCTCAATCGAAAGGACTGGCTTGAAAGTAGGGAAAACAACCGAAGCCCATCCAGTTTGGCTAAAAGCCGAAAGCGTTATGCTTGTGCTTGGGAATTCAGGGGCCGGCAAATCCAGCTACGTTACCTGGCTGACCGAGCGCATGGTAGAGGCCCGCCAGGAGTTTTGTGTCATTGATCCGGAGGGAGACTACCTGACGTTGAAAAACGCGGTAACCATAGGCGGGCTTACCGTCCCCCCTACCACCGAGGAGTCAGTCCACCACCTTTTGCAAGCGCAGCTCAACGTTGTGGTCAGCACCGTAGCGCTCGATCACCCCGCCAGGGTGCAACTGTTCGGCGAGTTATTGCCGTTCATTCAGCAGCTTCGAAGCGCATCAGGCCGGCCTTATTGGCTGATCGTGGACGAGGCCCACTACATGCTGCCCTATTGCGCGCGCTGGCCGGAGAAATTTCTGGGTGGTGTGGGGGCCGTGCTCGTCGCTCTGGATTTCGACCAGGTGTGCCCGACGCTGGTAGGTGACGTTAACGTCCTTGTCGCCCTGGGTAGCACGGCCCGCGATGCTATCGAGCGGTTTGCCAACCAGAGACAACGGCCATGTCCTCAACTCCCAGAACGGCTGCCGGGCAGCGAATACGCCTGTTTGTGGAATCTGGATGAAGGTGACAACGTTGTTCTATTGGAGCCCGTGCAGCCTGCCCAGCGCCATTATCGGCATAGCGGAAAATATGTGACAGGCAACGTTGGCCCGTGGCATGCCTTCTATTTTCCAGCCTTGGCGCAACGTGCGGAAAACCTGATCCAATTTATCTTACTGGCCACAAGGCTCGACCACGCTGCACTCAAGCGTCACTTGGAAGCCGGTGACTTCACCAATTGGTTCCGCCACGTTATCCGTGATGATGTGCTGGCCAGCAAGACACACCTTATCGAAGTCGATCCGCTGCTGGAGCCAAGGGAGGCCTTGCGACACCTCGAAGCGCTGGTACGCTCGCGTTATCGTATTTGACTCCGCCTCCGCGAAACCGGACCGTTCTGACACGGCCCGGCTGCGCTTGTCATCCCGCCCTTCCAGGAACAACTGGGGTAAGCTGCATCAATCCGTAGCTATAGTTACGCTCTTTTCCGGCTGTATGGCGTCTGCTTTCTTGGGTAGCGTTACCTTGAGTACTCCGTCCTTGAATCTGGCCCCGATACCTTCGGCGTCTACGCTCTTGGGCAGCGTAAACGCCCGTTCGAATGATCCGTAGCGTCGTTCGGTGAGGTGATAGTTCTTGGAGGTATCTTCATGCTCCTCGAGCTTTTCCCCCTTCAGATGCAAGATCCCGTTGATGACCTTTACCGAAAGCTGCTTTTGATCAACGCCTGGCACTTCGGCCGAGATCTCATAGGATTTTTCGGTTTCCGCGATATCCACCGCAGGAGCTTGCAACTTGACGGCCCCACTCAACCAGTAAGGGTCATCATCAAATCGCCGCCCTTTGGGGAAAAGCGAAGGCACTCCCGAAAAATCATGGAACAGCTGCTCGAACTGGCGACGCATGTGCTCGAAGGGGTGCCGACTATCCGTACTGATACTCACGTTGCGCTCGGGTTTTTCGTTCTTTGGCTTAACCGTCTTCAGGACATTGACCATGAGATTTTCACTCCATAAGAGGCCAGGGCCATCCCAATGAAAGCCTGGCAAATCACACCGTCAATTTGCGCCACTTCACCGCTACCGCTTTGATCAGGATCAAGAGTGGCAGCGCTACCTTCCAGCGCTGCGAGGGTTGACCGTCAGCAGGCTGCTATACAAATGGTTAACCACATGCTCAGTGGTACTGCCCAACAACACATGCGCCAGGTCGCGGTGCACCGTGCCGAGGACTACAACATCCATATCCTGGCTCGACGTGTAGGATTCGATCATCCGCGCAGGGCTGCCAACCACCATATGGCGCCTATCGACCGCAATCCCCGCACGGTCAGCCAACTCGGCAAACGCCGTTTTCGCTTCGGCGTACAGCTTCTCCGCCGCCGAAGGCTCATACCCCCAACCGTCCTCGGCGAATAGATAAGAGAGGTCATACACGTAAAGCACCTCCAGTTGAGCTCCGCATTGCTCTGCCAGCGCCGTGGCCGTGGTAAGAATCTGCTGGTTCAGGTGTTCGAATTCATCGTCGGCATGAAAAGGGTCCACGGCCGCGACAATCCTGCGCGGCAACCCGCGCTGGACCTTTGCCACCAGATGTAATGGCGTCCGGCATGCATGCAGCAAGCACCGATCAAGAGAGGTGAACAACGCCCGACTTATCCAAGATTCGTGACGTAAATCCTTGATTACCATCGAGGGCTGGAGGTCCTGGATGTAAGCGGGAATTTCATCGAATGGGTGCTTTACCCACATTACTTCGGTCGTTACGGTTACGCCCATATGCCGAATGCCCAGCGCTTGCTTCTCCAGCCAGTCACGGTGGCTGTGCAAATAATCGAGGCGAATCTCGTTTATGGCTGAATCGTTAGCCAGGCCCGCTTCGGCGATGCCATCGATGTAGTCAAACGCCACGATGTGCAGTTTGGCATTTTTAGCCTTGGCCAAGGCGGCAGCCCTGTCGAACGCCGGTGTGCGGTTCATTAATGGAGTGGCGATCAACAGCAAGCGCTCGGATGTAGCCATGTTTGCATCCTCCCGATGAGCGCCGCGCAACAGTTAACGCCACGCGAGCGTGAGGCTAATGCTCGGCGTTCTTGATGGGCGACGCTTGATCTCCATCAATCCGCCTGTAGTGGGGTTGGCCATTGACGCACAGAGATTTGCCCAAATCTGATTTTGGTCATAACGCTCACTGCCCCACCGTGCACACTCTGTCGATGCGTCTAGTCCTTACTATTGCGAGCCCGCCATGGATACCTCCGAACGCATCCTGTTGATCGCATCGCCCAGCCTGCATAAAACGCCAGCGTTCGAGCGTGCCGTCGCCCTGGCCCGAGCCAAGGACTGCCCGCTCCACATTGCCGCACTGGATCATCTGGAAGGTTTGGCCACGTCCCTGCTCGTAGACCCAAGCGCCATGGAAAAGGCGCGCCGAAATTATGTTGATCGCCACCATCAGTGGCTGATAGACCAGACCCGTCCATTGCAAGCGATGGGGATCAAGGTGTCCTCCCAAGTCATCTGGTGCGAAAATCCCGTAGCTGAGACCGTGGCTCTGGTACACGACCTGACGCCATCCGTGGTGATCAAAGACGTCCAGCAGGAGGGGCTGCTCAAGCGAGCGCTTTTCACGACCCAGGACATTCACCTGCTACAGGGGTGTCCCGTGCCTCTGCACCTGGTCAGCCGCGCCGAGAATGCCGTGCCCCGTAACCTTCTCGTTGCTGTAGACCTGTTTGACCAGGAAACGCACGGGCCGCAAGTCAACGCCGAACTCATCAAGCAGGGGCTCAAGTTGGGTGAACAGTGCAATGCTGACGTCCACCTGCTGTACACCTATGACCTGAGCTCCATGGATGCCGCGGAGGCAGGTTTCGGCCACCCTGGTCAATGGCATACGACTCACTTGGCGAGCGAACTTCACCTGCAGCAGGAACAAGCGTTTGCCGCGATGGCCGACGACTTTGGCTTTCCCGAGACGAATCGCCACCTGATCACAGGTTACCCAGGCAAAGTCATCACGGCGCTTGCTCAGCACCGCCAGATGGACATGATTCTGCTTGCACGGGTACAGCGGCGGGGCCTGGGCAAATGGCTGGGCGGCACAGCCGAATACTGCCTCTACCGAATGCATAGCAGCTTATGGTTGCTCTAGGCACCGGTTATGATCGGCATCGTCGTATTGAACACCACGGTGGTTACCCTGGCAGTGCTGATTCACTATGAGTGTCTTCTACGGCTCAATGGGTGGATGCCCCGCCTGGGAATATGGCACCGCTTCAGAATTGCCTTCGGCGTACTGGGAGCACTGGCGGCCCATGCATTGGAAATCTGGTGTTTCGCCCTGGCTTACTTCGGCCTGTTACGCACCGGAATGTATGGAAGCCTTGCTGGCGCATTCGATGGCTCGTTGCTCGACTGCGCATACTTTTCGTTCACCACCTTTACGACCATCGGCTTCGGGGACATTGAGCCCATCGGGGCCTTGAAGTTTTTGACCGGCCTTGAAGGCTTGACGGGCCTCGTTTTGATCAGCTGGACCGCATCGTTCCTGTTTCTGGAGATGCAGCGTTACTGGAAGGACCACTGATGCCTGTCAGCGAGTTCAGGCACACGCCGCTTCCTTCAGATATTGCATATGCCGGATTTCCACAGTCCGGCCTCTGCATTCGATAATGCCGCGCGCCCGAAGCTGGGCGATACAGCGGCAGACGGTTTCCAGACGCAGCCCCAGGTACGAGGCAATATCTTCCCGACTCATGCGCAACACGAAACTGGAATCCGAATATCCCCATTGGGCAAAGCGTTCTGAAAGCTTGAGGAAGAAGGCAGCCAAGCGCTGGTCAGCCCTCAGGCCCGCCATTGTCAAAAGCATGTTCTGCTCGCGCACCAGTGCCTGGCTGAGCAAGCGATTGAAATTGTTCTGTAACTTCAGGCAACTGGCACAGCTTCGCAGCAGCCTTGCGTAGGGGATCACGCACAGCTCGCTGTCTTCAAGCGCAACTGCGGTGCAGACTTGAATATCCTCGGCGATACCATCAAGCCCTAGCACATCACCTGGCATATGAAAGCCGGTAATCTGCCCTCGGCCTGCTTCGTCCACGAGCGTCGTCTTGAACGCCCCGATTCTTACCGCATACAGATTGACCAAGGGATCCGCAGCATGAAACAAGGCACTGCCCTTCTTCATTCTTATCCGGTGCCCGATCATATGGTCGAACTGCTCAGCTTCGGGCACAGCCAAGCCCTCAGGCAGGCAGAAGCGCAACGCCCCGCAGTGAGCACATCCTGACGTTCGGTTTTCCTTCCCCGCTAGCGTTGGGAGAGTTGATTCCCGGGCAATCAGCGGTTCACAGGGAGGACTTTGGGCGGGTCGCCGCAATACCGCGCAGTCTGACAAGCTCGACATGGTGGCACTCCATTTCAATCGAAAGGGTTGGCTACCGGACCCCTACCGTTGTACGACTGATCAGGGCGTAATAGCGATCTTCAGTACATTGTCCCGTTGGTGTGCGAACAGCTCGTAGGCACTTTCTATCTCTTCCAGCTTCAGTCGATGGGTCACGAGCGCATCGAGCTTCACGCGACCCTGTTCGATGATGCTCATCAGCCTTCGCATACGCTCCTTCCCACCGGGGCATAACGTACTCGTGATACGGATATCCTTGAGCCCGGCACCAAACGCGCCCAAGGGGATGCTCAGGTCGCTGGAATACACCCCCAGGCTTGAAAGCGTTCCGCCAGGGCGCAGTACCGTCAGGGCCGCTTCGAAGGTGTTCTGAGTACCCAAGGCTTCGATGGCAACGTCGACACCCCGCCCCCCGGTCAGCCTCATGATCTGTTCCACCACGCTGCCATCACGGTAGTCGAGTGTGTGGGTGGCCCCCAGATTGCGCGCCACGGCCATGCGATTGTTGAGCGCGTCGACGCCAATGATCATCGACGCCCCTTGCAAACGGGCTCCCGCGACTGCGCAGAGTCCGATAGGGCCTAGTGCGAAGACCGCCACCGTGTCGCCAATACGAATTTCGCCTCGTTCCGCGCCGCTGAAGCCTGTGGACATGATGTCGGGACACATCAGTACCTGTTCATCGGTCAACCCGTCCGGTACTGCGCACAAATTGGCCATGGCGTCCGGGATCAGCACGTATTCGGCCTGGCACCCGTCAATCAGGTTGCCAAGCTTCCATCCCCCCGCCGCTTTAAAGCCATGAGAGGTATCCGCACCGTCCTGGGAACTGCAGCCACACAGGCAGGCAAAGCTATGCCCGCTGGGAGTAATCGCACCGGCGATAACGCGCTGGCCCTCAGCATAGCCTCTGACCTGCGAACCAAGCTTTTCTATGATGCCTACCGGCTCATGACCCACGGTGAGCCCTCGAGCCACAGGGTATTCGCCCCGCAGGATATGCACGTCGGTGCCGCAGAGCGTGGTAGTGGTAATGCGTAGGAGAGCGTCGAGAGGGCCTACCTCCGGAACGGGCTTGTCCTGAAGCACGATACGGTTTTTTTCGACGAATACAGCCGCTTTCATGGTAGCCATGGGACGCTCCCGCGGTGATTTAACCTGCAGCATGCGCCCCATGGTCTGCGCTCAATATTGACTTGGGTCAATTAATCCGAAGTCACGAAACGGTACGGGACAAACGGGGACATCCAGACCACATCGACCTCTCTAGGAATAGTTGATTTCCATCAAGCGCCGCCGCGCTGCCTCCGATAAGTTAATAACCGCAGTTCAATCCAAGCCTATGAACCTGGAGCATCCACGATGAAAATTACGCCCATGATCCTTCTGGCGGCCCTTACCGTCGCCATGACAACAGGCTGCAGTCATAGACACCATGAGGAGATGGGGGCACGTGTGGAAGCCGCCGAGAACGCCGCCAACACAGCCAGGGTCAGAGCGGACGAAGCGTACGAGAAAGCGGACATGGCCCTTGGTGCCGCAAATCAGGCGCAGAGAACAGCGGACGAAGCCAATGAGCGGGCGAACCGGATGATGGATCGGGCATCTCGCAAATAGCCGGCGCCTTGGGCTCAAAGCACGGGCCCCTTTCAAACTAGGACTCGACGCCCCGTGGGTTAATTGCCAACAGGCTGCTGTATAGATGATTGGCTACCTGTTCTGTGGTACTGCCCAGCAGGCGATGCATGAGGTCGTTCTGAACAGTGCCCAGTACCAGCACATCGGCGCCCTGACTGAACATATAGGACTCTATCATTTTCGCTGGGGTGCCTATCACCACATGCCGGCGCTCTGGCGCAATACCGAAACGCTCGGCCAAATCATGGAAAGCTTTCTTTGCCTTGGTATACAGATGATCGGCGATCATTGGCTCCTGATCCCACGCGTTCTCGATCGCAAACACGCGGGACAGGTCGTAACAATACATGATATCCAACTGGGCGCCGCAACGTTCCGCCAAGGATTTTGCAGTAGCCACAATTCGATCATTAAGGTACTCGAATTGACCTTCCAGATAAAGAGGATCAACCGCCGCTAAAATCTTGCGAGGAATGCCATGATGAACTCTGGCGATCAGATGCAGCGGAGCCTGACACTCGTGCATCAGGCGAAGGTCCAGGGAGGCGAACAACGCGCTAGTAAACCAGGCTTCGTGACGTAAATCCTTTATAACCAATGAAGGTTGAAAATTTTTTATATACCGCGGGATGTCTTCGAACGGATCCTGAGACCAGAGTGCCTCGGTCGTAACAGTCACTCCCATGTGCCGCATGCCTATCACCTGCTGTTCCAGCCAGTCTCGGTGAGCATGAAGGTATCCGAAGCGTATCTGGTCAACGGCTAATTCATTGACCAGCTTTCCTTCAGCGATACCGTCAATATAGTCAAAGGCCACAATGTGCAGCGTCGCGTCCATAACCTTGGCAAGTGAAGCCGCCCGATCGAACGCCGGTGTCCGGTTCATGGCAGGGGTTGCAATCAATAGCAGGCGCTCGAAATCAGCCATCTCTCTTGCTCCTGATTGACGCCCTGCTGAGTTTGGATAGCAGCCCGGACGCACCAATCATCCTCTGAAGTAGCCCATACCCTCCTGGGGCTAGCGGTCGCCGAGGTCCGAGTCATCATCGTTGAAGCAAGCCTCTTCCGCTTCCGTCACTTCCACAGCCGCTGGCGTTTTTTTCAGGACAAGGACGCTGCATGGCACAGCCTCGAGAAGACGGTGAGTCGTCTGGCCAATGCTATCTGTTGTCGAGCCCGGGTTGGCAGCTCCTACAATCAGCAGGTCATAGCTGCGGCGCTCTATAAAGCTATCGATTTCCCGCGCGGGGTTACCGGCCACATAATGCAATCGATCCGGTTTGATAGCGAAGCGCTCGGCCAACTCATGAAGCCGCTGCTTGCGTTCCTCGTAATCAGAAACCAACAGCGCTTTCGAACCCGCAGAAGGTGTGTTGTCGCTTCGATCATAAACACAGATGACCTCGGCGCTGCCGCCACACTCGCAGGCCATGGTTTCAGCAACTCGAAGTATCTCCTTATTCTGAGCATTGTCTGCGTCGCCATTAATGGCAAGCTCAATGGCTGCAAGACATCTTAGTTTGTGCGTACCCAGCGTCCCCTTCAAAAGGAGCACCGCCGCTGGGCATGCTCGTAAGAGTTCCCAATCGAGAACCCCAGGACTCTGGCCAGGGCCATTGGTCGTCCGAGGCATACTCTTTACAACCATATCTGCACTGTAGTGACGGACGTATTCAACTATCTTTTTGGAGGTAGGCGGCTCCCATAGCGTCTCACATGTGACGCGCAAGCCTGACTTGAGCAGAGATGCCGTATGCTCCTGCATCGACTGTTGATGCCTTTCAAGCAACAGCCTTTGGCGTTCTTTCCCTTCACGACTGCTCGCAGTGCCTTCCAAGGCTTCCGAATACACAAACGCTATGATATGCAGAGACGAATCAAAGGCTGTTGCCAGCCATACAGCAGTCGTCAATGCAGAATCGTTCCCGACGTAATACGGCGCGACTACAAGTAAACGTTTTGGGATATTCATGGTAAGCCTCAGTAAACAGCATGCTATTTCTTTCCTCAGGCAGGGAGCTTCAGGGGCGTGAACTTACTGCTTCTAAACAAAACCCTTGCCTGATCTGACCTGGCACCGATAACCGTCAGGTTTGCCCATATCGCCTGAATGGCTTCCAGTGTTCATAGAAAATACAGAATGCGCCGAAGAGGCCTGGGGCTACGTTGACCTAGGTCAGAAAACCTTCAAACCCTGAAAGCTGATTTCAATCAAGCGAACGTCGTTGGCGTGAGTAACCTTGACATAGCAAGCCTGCATCTTGCGGCTATGCATTGCACGAGAGGAGACGCGTCATGTCCGATAGCAAATTGCAGGCAGATATCATGGAAGAGCTGGAGTTTCAGCCAGGTATAGAAGCCTCACACATAGGCGTCGCCGTGGAAGATGGCGTGGTGACATTGACTGGGCATGTAAAAAGTTTTCTTGAAAAAACAACGGTCGAGCGCGCCGTGAAGGGTTTGAAAGGCGTACGTGCCATAGCCGACGAGATCGAGATCCGCTACCCCAGCCATCTGGGGAATCCGGACGATGTGATCGCGGCGCGCGCCGCGAACGTCGTGAGATGGACTGCCATAGTGCCAGACGAAACCATCAAAATTTCAGTACATCAGGGGCATGTCACGCTTGAGGGCGAAGTCGCTTGGCAATACCAGCGTCAGGGCCTGGAAAACGCCATGAAGAACCTGACCGGCATCAAGGGGGTAAGCAATCTCCTGACCCTGAGGACCCGCCCCGAGCCCACCAATGTCAGGCACGCCATCGAAGAGGCGTTGAAACGAAACGCAGAGATCGATGCCCGGAATATCATCATCAAGGTAGTCGGCGATACAGTCAGGCTGGAGGGGCACGTGCACGCCTGGCACGAGCGGCAAGTCGCGGAGCATGCCGCTTGGGCAGTACCGGGAGTCGCCAAGGTTGAAGACCATCTGATAATTGCGTGAATGGCCATCATGAAGGATAAGGAGCCGTCACCTTGACCAGGGTCAAATGGAAAGTCATGGTCAAGGGCAAACTGCCTTCAACCTCCAGCACCTCGCTGGAATTTGGAGGACGCAGCCATGGCTATTCAACCGCGCATATTGTTTATTGCTCCGCCGGCTATGAAACATACCCCGGCGCTGGCTCGTTCTTTAGCCTTGGCGAAAGCGTTGGACGCAGCGTTGCACATCGTAGCCTTCGATTCCATCGAAGGGCTGCAGGCGGTTGAATGGGGCAATACCGACACACAGCAGGCACTACTCGAAGACGTTATCGAGCGGCACCGCCGCTGGCTTGAGGCGTGCGTGGTGAGCCATCGCGAGCATGGGCTCAAGGTGACTACGCAAGTGGTGAGAGCCGAGCATGCTGTCTCCGCCATTCTTGATTACGTGGCTGAATCAAAACCCGACTGGCTGATCAAGGACGTGCACCGAGAGCCATTGTTGGCACGCGTGATGTTCACCTCCACCGACCTGCACCTGCTGCACCGCTATCCGGGGCGGCTGCATCTGGTATCAGGAGTCATCAATGCCCTGCCTCGGCAAATCATGGTTGCAGTGGACATCAATCCTCAGGAAGGGAAAGCCTCCGGGCTCAATGACCGTCTCGTTCATGAGGGGTTACGGCTCGGTATGCAGTGCAACGCCGAAGTCCATGTGGTCTTTGCGTACGGCCTTGCTCTGGCGGACCCCATACAGTGGGGGCACGGGGGCGGCATGATGGTGCCCGCGGCGCTCCTAGCCGAGGAAATGTACACTGCGCTTCAAGAGAGCTTTGAGGCATTTGCCGGCCGTCACGGCGTCGATCTTGAGCATAGGCATATGCTGGTGGGTAGCCCCAAGCAGGCCCTGCTACGCTTCGCCGAGTCGGAGGGGGCTGACGTCATTGTGATGGGACGAACCGACCAGGACGTGTCCCATACCTGGCTGGGCAGTACAGTGGATCATGTCATGACCCGAATGGGCTCCAGCTTGCTATCGATCCGCTGAAAGTACCGCAGCGACCGGTTCCCCGGTGCGCTGCGGGGCAGCGACACCTACAACTGGATCTCGTGCACGACTTCCTGATACGAGCCTTCAGCGAATTTTCGGCTGAACCCCAGCCGCCTGAACAGCCGATCAGCCGGCACATTATTGGCCAGATCAACGGAAACCATGCGGGTGAAACCGTTTCGCCGCGCGGCTTCCATGAGGTGGACCATCAGCTGATGCCCCAAGCCACACCGTTGCCAGGCATCAGCCACTGTCACTGCGCATTCACAGCTCGGGTCCGGGAATTGACCGGCATATCGGGCGATCCCCACCTCGCGCAATTCGCCGTCAACATAGGCCAGGGCCACATAGGCTTCGCGCTGAGCGTGATCCACTTCCATCATTTGCTGCATCAGGCTGGGGCTTGGATCGCTCACTGTGCCAAGGAACCTTCCCCGCTTCGACTCCGGTGACAGGTGGCGGATGAATTGAAACTCCCGTTCCCTATCCTCGGGCGTGAGCGGACGGATCAAGGCATGCCGATGGTGAGCCAATGCCTCGATCCAGTGCTCACCTGTCTGGGCATGGCTCAGTTTTGATATCGAATCCTGATTCTGGCTGGCGGTAGACATAGCATCGCTCCCTGGGGTGAGTAACAACTGCCTGATCCGTTTTAAGCCACCTGTGAGGGTGGGGTCTGATCTGGATCAATCGTGCTGGAGTTACCGTATGCACACTTGGCACATGGCTTCGAACCGCGGAGCCTTGTACAAGGAGCCGATCCCATGACCACCCAACCGCGCATCTTGTTCATCGCTCCGAGGCAAATGAAAGCCACCCCGGCCTTGCATCGAGCCATGGCCCTGGCGACCGCCACGGGTGCTTCGCTTCATTTGGTTGCCTTTGACTACTTGCCTGACCTTGCCACCGCAGCCCTGATCGACTCGGACGCTCAGGATCAGATCCGGAAAGGGTATCTAGAACGCCACCGCAAGTGGCTGGACACCCAGGCCGGAGACCTCCGTCAGGGTGGCATACAGGTCACTGTCGAGGTGTTATGGGGCCAGGACGCTCTGACAGAAGCCTTGGTTCACGCACGGGAATTGCCTGCCACGTTACTGATCAAAGACCTGGAGGTGGAGTCCACCATCAAGCGTGCGCTGTTCACTACCCGGGACATCAAGCTGTTGAGGGAAAGCCCTTGTCCGGTTCACTTCGTCAGCCATGCGTACCATCCGTTACCCAGGCGTATCCTGGCGACCGTCGACGTTTCCCGTCCAGACGATGCAACCCGGGCCGCCAACCATAGGGTAATCACAGAGGCGGCGAACCTGGCGCTGCAGTGCGGTGCCGAACTTCACCTGTTGCACGCTCATAATTTCTATTCGCCGGAAGTCAGCGAGTGGGGCTATGGCATGACCGACATCGCGTATGCCACGGACCTGTTCGAAAAACTGCAGGCCAAGGAACGGGCTGCGTTTGATGAAATCGCCGAGCAGTACAGCATCGCGCCCGTTCATTGCCACTTCCTGACAGGCCACCCGGGGAGTGTGATCTGCCATTTCGCGACCGAGCAGGAGATGGATATCGTCGTCATCGGCCGGACCCATCGCCATGGCCTGGAAAAATGGCTCGGAGGTACCGCAGAGTTTGTGCTGTATAAAGCGCCCGAGAGTACGCTCAGCGTGTGAGCCAGGCAGATCAGCAGTCGGCCAGTAAGAGGGACATTCAGGAGCCGCCGCTTCCTGCGCCTTGGCATGCGCAGGATCCAGGCGAGGTCAGCGCCAGGCTGGTAACCGACCTCAATGAAGGCCTGAGCACGCCACACGCCGTTGCAAGGTTGGAACAATACGGCCCCAATACGCTGCCCGGCCAGGGGACGACACCTTTGCTGGTGTTATTCGCCCAGCAGTTCAAGAGCCTGGTTGTCGTATTGCTCATCACGGCGGCCACGGTCTCGTGGGCCATGGGAGATATCGTCGAGGGCGGTGCCGTCGCGATAGTCGTGGTGTTCAACGGCTTGATTGGCTTTTTCACTCAATGGAAAGCGCGCTCCACCTTGGACGCCCTTCGGGATCTTCAGGTGCCCGTGGCGCGGGTGATACGCGACGGACAGGAACAAAGCCTTCCTGCTTCGACGCTTGTCCCGGGGGACCTTGTGGTCCTCACGGAGGGGGACAAGGTTCCTGCCGACGGACGTATCGTGGCCAGCAACCGGTTGACTATCGAGGAGGCCACCCTGACGGGTGAATCTGTCCCCTCCTCCAAGCAAAGCACCGTGCAATTGGCACTGCGCACCCCGCTGGGTGATCGCTGCAACATGGCCTACCTGGGGACCATCGTGCTGCAGGGCCGCGGACAGATGCTGATTACCGAAACCGCCAGCTTCACTGAGATGGGCCGTATCGGCGCGCTCATGAAGTCCGCGGAGGATCGACCTACGCCCCTGCAACTGCAACTGGATCAACTGGGCAAGCTCTTGGTATTGGTGGTATTGGGCATCTGCTCGCTTGTTGCCCTGGGTGGATGGCTCAGAGGCTATGACGCCCTGTATGTGCTAGAAGTGGCCATTGCCTTGGCTATTGCCGCAGTGCCGGAAGGCCTGCCCGCTGTCGCTACCATGACACTGGCCATCGGCATGCAACGCATGGCAAAGCGCGGCGCGGTGCTCAAGCGCCTGGACGCGGTGGAGACCTTAGGCGCCACAACGGTCATTTGCACAGACAAAACCGGCACCCTGACGCGGAACGAAATGACCGTGACAACGCTCGTTTCCCATGCGGGCCAATGGTCATTTACTGCGCAGGGCGACCAGGCTCGGCTGGACGGTGGCGAACATAGCCTGCCGTTTGCTGAAGCCGCCCACCATCCCGAGTTGAACAAGGCCCTGCAGGTGGCGCTGCTGTGCAATGACGCGGCCGTCTACGAAAGCCACGGCCAGCTTTTAGCATCGGGAGACCCTACCGAGGGGGCGCTGCTGCTTTGGGCAGAACGCAGCAAGATAGGCCCCCAAGCCGCTAGAGCAACCCTTCCCCGTGTGGCCGAGATACCGTTTTCCAGCGACTACAAGTACATGGCCACCGTCCATAAGACCGCGTGCAACCAGCGGCTTGTCTGCGTCAAAGGCTCGCCCGGTACGCTACTGGCCCTTTGCGGGTGGCAATTTACAGCTTCGGGTATCGCGCTTCTGGGTCATAGGGAGCGGGCGCGATGGGAGCAGACCAACGTGCACTTGGCACAGACAGGCCTTAGGGTATTAGGCTTGGCCTATACCGAACGGGCAGCGAACATAGTGGCGACTGAAGAAAGGCCAGGGCCTATCGAGGGCTTGATCTTCGTAGGCTTGGTCGGGATGACCGACCCTTTACGCGACGAGGCCAAACCGGCGATCCAGACGTGTAGTGATGCAGGAATCCGCATCCTCATGATGACTGGCGATCAGCAGCCCACCGCCGCTCGGATTGCTACCCAATTGGGAATGGTCTCAGCCGAAGATGCTGGAGCGCGGACCATTCATGCAAAGGACTTGGACGAGCTGGATCCAGAAGGATGGCGCAGCGTCCTGGGTCGCGCTTCGGTATTTGCTCGAGTGTCGGCATTGCACAAGTTGCGGATCGTCGAAAATCTCCAGACCCAAGGTGCCATAGTGGCCGTGACGGGCGACGGGATAAATGACGCGCCAGCCTTGAAACGAGCGGATATCGGCGTAGCCATGGGACAGAAAGGTTGTGAGTTGGCCAAGGAAGCGGCGGATATGGTCATTACCGATGATAACTTCGCAACGATTGTCGGCGCGGTTGAACAGGGCCGCATCGTTTACGCCAATATCAGCCGCTTTGTTCATTACCTGTTTTCCTGCAACCTGGCCGAAATACTGTTGGTAAGCGCTACGCTGGCCCTTGGCTGGCCGTTGCCGCTGCTGGCGTTGCAACTGCTATGGCTGAACATGTTCACGGATATCTTTCCGGCACTTGCGCTCGCGCTTGAACCCGCAGCACCCGGCGTCATGCGCCTCAAGCCGCGGAACCCCGCGGAGCCTCTGGTAACCCCGGCCTTTGCCTGGCTTATCATCTGGCAGGCAGTGGTATTGGCAAGCGCTGCGCTGGTGGCCTTTGGTTCGGCGCTGGCGCTCTATGGTGCCGATGCCGAGGGCCTCTCCCACGCCATGACCATCGCCTTCACTACATTAGCCCTGGTGCAGATTGTGCACACGTTCAATGCTCGATCACGCACGCGATCTGCCTTCGGTTTGTCGAGCATCAACCTGTGGCTTTGGAGCGCCGTCATAGGCTGCACGCTGATGCAGATCGCCGCAGTTTATGTGCCTGCTCTACAGCAGTTTTTGCGCACGGTTGCGCTCAATATGCAGGATTGGTTACTGATTGCCGTTTGCGCCGGGTATCCGATTGCTGTCATAGAAACGGTGAAGCTGGCTCAACACCACAGGCGGACACGCTGACCTTGTAAACGCATGTTTGTCGCCTTGTGCAGTCACTGCATATCCCAGTCCTCAACCCTGCCTGGCGGGCAGCCGCCTCTTCAGAACTCAGCCCATCGGCTGAACTCTGGAAGGTCCGCCACAAAGTTTTGATGGGTACAGACCAATACGCCTCCTCGCCGCCACTCGCTGCGTTGGGTACTTCACTAGACTTCATGGCTGACCTCGAGTGTCCCTCGCTGTCCAGCGCCAGCCTTCGATTTCGGGCATGTCGCAGCCGTGCTCGGCTATGTAGTGGGAGTGACGCTGCAGGGCAGCCCAGTACCAGTCTCGAGCCTGCTCCACAGTTACTCCGGTGGCGTACACCCGCTCGATGGCATCGAGCGCTAGCCGGAAGCGGTCCAGCTCGTTGAGCACGGCCATGTCGAACGGAGTCGTTGTGGTACCTTCCTCCTGGTAGCCATGGACATGGAAGTTCTGAGCATTAGGCCTGCGGTGAATCAGCCGATGCACCAACGTGGGATAACCGTGAAAAGCAAAGATAACGGGTTGATGTCGCGTGAACAGCGACTCAAATGCGGCATCGTCCAATCCGTGAGGATGTTCATGGCGGCCCTGAAGCACCATCAGGTCCACTACATTGACGACCCGGATCCGCAAGCCGGGCGCCTGCTGGCGTAGGAGCGTCACGGCGGCCAAGGTTTCCAATGTGGGTACGTCGCCGGCACACGCCATCACCACATCAGGTTCCAGGTGCCCATTGCTTGCCCACTCCCACACGCTGGCCCCTGCCATGCAATGCATGACCGCCGCATCCATGCCTAACCACTGCCACTCCGGCTGCTTGCCTGCGACTATGACATTGATCATGTTGCGGCTACGCAGGCAATGGGAGGCGACAGCCAACAAGCAATTGGCATCCGGCGGCAGGTAAAGCCGAGCCACGTCCGCTTTCTTGCTGGCGACATGATCAAGAAAGCCGGGGTCCTGGTGGGAGAAACCATTGTGGTCCTGTCGCCACAAATGAGACGTGAGCAGGTAATTGAGCGAAGCCACAGGCACGCGCCAAGGCACTTCATTACAGCCCTTCAGCCACTTGGCGTGCTGGTTGACCATGGAATCGACAATAGGAATGAAGGCCTCGTAGCAGGCAAATAAGCCATGCCGCCCTGTCAGCAGGTACCCCTCCAGCCAGCCTTGGCACAAGTGCTCGCTGAGCACTTCCATCACCCGCCCTTCTGGATACAGATGTATATCCTGCTCCTGTATCGAGCCCATCCACTGTTTGTCCGTCACTTCAAACACGGCGTCGAGCCGGTTGGAAGCCGTTTCGTCAGGGCCAAACAACCGGAAATTACTATCTCCCTCGTTCAGGACCATCACCTCAGCCAGAAAGCGGCCTAGCCTCACGGTGGCCTGATCACGAGCTTCGCCAGGGTGTCTGACAGTGAGCGCATGCGTATGAAGGCTTGGCATTGCCAGCGGCTTGAGCAACGTGCCGCCATTGGCACAGGGATTTGCGCTCATACGGTGATGGCCGGTTGGAGCAAGCTCCGCCAATTCCGGCCATAGCCGACCGTTGTGGTCAAACAGCTCCTTGGGCCGGTAGCTCAGCAACCATCGCTCCAATTGCGCCAAGTGCTCAGGTTCATCAAGGCGAGACAAGGGCACCTGATGGGCCCGCCAAGTCCCTTCCACCTGCAGTCCATCAACCACCGCAGGGCCTGTCCAGCCCTTCGGGGTGGTCAGTACCAGCATCGGCCATCTGGGCCGGTCAGGCTGCTTGTCCGCGCAGGACCGCGCCCGATCCTGAATATCCTTGATCCGCAACAATATCGCGTCCAGGGTCGATGCCAGTTGCCGATGAACCAATGCGGGATCGCTCCCCGAGACAAAGTGCGGCTCGTAACCATAGCCACGCATCAGATGGCCCAGTTCCTCATGGCTGATACGGCTCAGTAGGCTAGGATTTGCGATTTTGTAGCCATTAAGATGGAGGATAGGCAAGACCGCGCCATCGCTCACCGGATTCAGGAACTTGTTAGAGTGCCAGCTGGTTGCCAGCGCGGCAGTTTCCGCCTCACCGTCACCGATGACACACGTCACAAGGAGGTCCGGATTGTCCAGCGCAGCGCCATAAGCGTGGGCGAGGGAATAGCCCAACTCACCGCCCTCATGGATGGAGCCCGGTGTTTGTGGGCCAACATGGCTAGGAATGCCGTAGGGCCAGGAGAACTGCCTGAACAAGCGGTATAAACCGTGCCGGTTCTGCTCGATGGCTGGGTAGCGCTCGCTATAGCTACCTTCCAGATAAGCATTGGCTACCAGGCCTGGCCCGCCATGGCCGGGACCTACCACCTGGATCATGTTCAGGCCATGCGCCTTGATCAGTCTATTGAGGTGCACATACAGCAGATTCAAGCCCGGCGTGGTACCCCAATGCCCGAGCAAGCGCGGCTTGACGTGAGCAAGGCTCAGCGGCTCATCCAACAAAGGGTTGTCTTGCAGGTAGATTTGCCCGACCGAAAGATAATTTGCAGCGCGCCAATAGGCGTCCATTTTGGTCAACAGGTCCAAGCTCAACACATCACTCATGGCGGGTGCTCCTGTGGGTAGGCATACGCAGGTTTCTATCGATCGAGGCTGCCTGCATCCGCTTGTGCAGCGAGGCTCACACGTGTACCCGCGCAACCCGAGACCAGCTGTTCGATTTCCGAAATCGAGCCAATAACGGCGGTTTTACCGCACCGGGCGAATTGGCACGCGGCTTGAACCTTCGGCGCCATGGATCCGGCGGCGAACGGCAACCGCTCCAGCCGCTGCGGGTGGATAGGGCCGATGGCCACCGCGCTGGGTGTACCCCAGTCGGTATAAACGTTGCTCACATCGGTGGCTAAAATCAGCAGGTCAGCGTCCAGTTGCGAAGCCAGCAAGGCGGAGCAGCGGTCCTTGTCCACGACGGCCTGCACGCCGCTGAGTCGCCCTTCGAGGTCGCGTATTACCGGGATACCCCCACCACCGGCGCATATCACTATGCAGCCTTCGCTCAATAGCCAGCGTATGGGGCGCAGTTCAGGGATTTCGGTGGGTGTCGGGCTGGCGACCACGCGTCGGTAGCCATTGCCATCCGGCGCGATAACCCAGTGCTTCACTGTCGCCAAGCGCTGCGCTTCAGGTAGCGAGTACACCGCGCCGATAGGCTTGTCAGGCTGCTGAAACGCCGGATCGCCACTCTCCACCAGCACTCGGGTGAGTAACGTGGCGCACGGCCGAGTGGCCTTGAGTTCATTACCTAGCGCCTGCTCGATAAGGTAGCCAAGCATGCCATCGGTCAGGGCGCCGAGCAGGTCAAGGCTGTAACCATCCAAGCCATCGATGCCTTCGGTTTGGGTCGCCAGGAGTCCAATCTGCGGGCCGTTACCATAGGTGATCACGAGCTCATGGTCGGCAACGATGGTAGCGATGCGCGCCATTGCCTGCTGAACATTGGCTTGTTGGGCAGGAAGGCTGATGGGCTGCCCTCGCCGAAGCAGCGCATTCCCACCAAGGGCGATCAGAATTCGCATCATCGCTTTCCTTGTATGGCCCACGGAGACCCGTGAAGGCTCAAGGACTTTAGCGTTCAACCTAGAGGCGAACTTAATCCAGATCAGAAAAGCTTTCGATGCTTACTGGGCTACGCGAATCGCTTTCATCCTTCACCGCGACTTGGTGCGCTAGCAAGGGAGTCAGCGTCAGGCATTGGACGGAATTCAGGGTACTAGGCGCGACGCGCATCCAGGCTGAAACGCCCGGCGCCGAAGGCGGCGACCTGCAGCAACCCGCCCGCCATGGCCGGGTTCTTGAAGAAGTTGATGAACTGGTTCTGGTCGCTCAGCTAATTGTGGAACGCGAGCGCGGTGGCCACGCTGAAGACGGCAAGCCCGGCTGCTACCAGACGTGTGCAATATCCCAGGATCAGGGCGATGCTACCGACCGCTTCAACCAAAATGGCAATCGCCAATGGCAGCGTGGGGAATGGCAGGCCGACCGATTCGATGTAGCCGATCATGCCAGCCGGCGCGCTGAGCTTACTGATGCCAGAGGGCAGAAAACTGGCACTCAACAGAACACGGCCTGTTAGCGCAGCCGAGGCGGAAAGCGTGCCGGTCGTGAGGGTGTTCTATGCTGATCCAGCGATCTTCTCCATATGTGGAAGGGCTCGTTCGCGGCTTCGGTACCTGCAGACAGTACGCGGGTTCGAAGCGGGGTGGATAGTGAGATCGGGCGTTATGTTGAATCCTGTCGGGGTATTGCAGGGGGCTCGGGAAAGTCTGCATCTGCCCCATTTCGGCCACTGATCATGAAACCCGCGAACGGGTATCGCTGCTCATTCGCGGGCTCGACCCTATGCGGATGGCGAAACCATCCCGATCTGTTGCATAAACGTCAGGTTGTCTTCCAGGTGCCAGTTTTCAGCAATGCGGCCCTTCTCTATTCGGTAGATGTCGGTTGCTATGAAGTTTACAGCCTGCCCTTTTCCATGGGCGCCGTTGAAGGTGCCGGTGAAGTGCCCTGTGAACCGCAAATGTGAGATTACTCGATCGCTACTCAGGATCATCTGCTGAACCTCACACTTCAAGTCAGGGACGGCGGCGCGAAACGATCTGGAGGCTGCCAGTGCTCCCGCCACGCCGGGTAAGCGACCAGAAGGTAGTGTCCGATCCACAAAGTCAGGCGAAAGCGCATTGGTAGCCAAGGCCTCGTCGCCGCTTGACCAAAAGGTGGCGTAGCGGCGCGCTGGTAGGATTCTCTCCTTTACCTGCGCTGTGGTTAATGCTCGATCGGCAATAAGAACATTGGGCTCAATCAACGTTGGCTCAGCAGCTATGGCAGTCGTTGTAGCAGTAGCCAAGGCAAAAGCAACCACAATTCCCGACAGGGTTCTGTGCATGTGAGTTCTCCATTGCTGTAGTGATATTGATGGGGATTGTGCATTGCGTGACTGCCTCCAGAACGCGTGCAACCAGGTGTCCAGGCGATCAAAAGTGCGGTAGCAACCACGGCTTAGAAGCGAAACGCGAGCCCACTCTGCGCTACCCTCATTTCGAGAAAAAGACGCAAAATTCACTAATACTTTCACTCATGGAGTGCAAATGGTTCGTTTCGAAGACCTACAATTGTTCGTACGCACTGCTGCGCTGGGAAGCTTCTCCAACGTTGCTCGGGAAGTTGGGCTTCTCCCGGGCCAGGTCGCGGCTGCGGTGAAGCGTCTTGAACGTGATGTGGATGTTCGTCTGTTTGCTCGTTCCACGCGCAGCCTGCGCCTGACTGCAGAGGGTGAGCAGTACCTGCCGTTTGCTCGTGAGGTGCTGGAGACGCTGCAGGAAGGCCAGGACCGAGTGCGTCGGGAAAGTACCCAACTGCAAGGCGTACTGCAGATTTCTGCACCTTCGGATCTGGGACGTAACCTGCTGTTGCCCTGGATATCGGAGTTTCGCAGTCAGCACCCTGCCCTTAACCTACGCTTGCTGATCTCCGATCAGGTAGCCGATGTGTTTCGTGATCCGGTCGACGTCGCGCTACGTTATGGCGTGTTCGACGACGCAAGCTATGTAGCCTTGCCACTTGCGCCTTGGAACCATCGCGTCCTGGTGGCGGCGCCTGCGTATCTGGCGCGTAATGGCAGGCCTGAGGTACCGGCCGACTTGCGTCGGCACGCCTGCCTGCTCTACCCGCTCAATGGGCGCGTGTATGACCGCTGGCGGCTGGGTAAGCAAACGGTGGAAGTTGCTGGCGCCTTGTTCAGCAGTGATGCGGAGATCGTGCGGCGCTGGGCTGTTGCGGGCGAAGGCGTTGCCTACAAATCCTGGCTGGATGTACACGACGATATCGAAATGGGACGGTTGGAGGTCCTGCTGCCCGGCTATGCGACCGAGCCCACACCGTTGAACCTGGTGTGCCCTCATCGCAAGCAGTATTCGCCGGCAGTGCAAGCGTTGCATGGCATGCTGCGTAGTCGTCTTGATACCTTGCAAGCGAGGTTTCCAACAATGCCTGCGTGATGCGGCGAGAACTGGCAAGTTTGTCCTCGAATAGCCAGCACTCATCCGCATATAGCGGCTCTGCTTGGCTACGCTATCGCGCCTTTGGAAGAAAGCCTGGCATGACGCTCCGATAACGTTAGGCAAACCAATGCCAGCCCAAGGCATGAAAGTGAGGCGCACAACAGGCCTGCATAGCCGTACAGAGGATAGAGCCAGCCAGCGATCGCTGACCCAAGTCCAATACCGCAAAACAGGAAGGACGCCGTCAGGGCCAGTGCAATACCCCGCTGATCTGGCCGTAGCTCTACCATTCGTCTCTGTTGGCTTGGCCAGACGATATCGGTCGCGAATGCCCAAGGAACCAGTGCGACAATCAGCCAGGCGAGGCGCATAGGCGCGATCCAGAGGTAGAAAACAACAGCGGCGAGTAGCCCTATTCCAGTCAATAGCATCCTGGAGGCACTGTGGTAGCGAGCTGCGCGAGTAACGAAGACGTTTCCCAATACGCCCGCAACGCCAAGTACCGTCAGGGCCAGTGCAACATCGTCCGCGTCGCCGGCGTAGTCATTGCGGATGATAGGGGTGAGAAAAGCGTACGTGGAGAAGACTGCCATGGCCATGAAGAACACGACCAACAATGCGCAAAACGAGCCGACGTCGGTGAGAAGAGCAAGCAGCTCGCGTGGTACCACGCGTTGCCCCGAGACTTTATCCGGCACCAACCAGATGACCAGGAGCGCCGTTGCGATGCCCGTGAGACCAATGCCAAAAAACAGGTTGCGGGCGCCCCACACCTGTGCCAGCCAGGCCGTGATGGGCATCCCGGCCAAGCCGGCGACGCTGAGGCCGAGTAGAACGATTGCAATGGCACTGCCCTGCTGATCGCGCTCGACAAGATTCGATCCCAAGGCACCTAGCACCGGGCCAATGAAGCCGGCACCGACGCCCATCAAAATCCTTGCCCCTAACAGTACTTCGTAGTCAGGCGCGCACGCGAAGAGTATGGAAGCCATGCTAAACAGGGACAACCCGAGCAACAGCTGCTGACGCCGCCGCAAGTGCCCCAATGCTACCTGCAGCAATGGCGCTGCCACTGCGAAGGTGATCCCGAACACGGTGATCAGATAGGCGCCTTCAGAGGCAGTGAGCGCCCATTCCTGGGAGATCGCTTCCAAGCTCCCCACCACCGACAGAGCACCAACCGCCTGAACAAAATACGCCAGGCTTAGTAAGCGCAAGGCGAGCAATGACGAAGATGGAATAGGCGTGTTCATTTTGTCCGTTCCAGGAAAAGACTTGATGCCTGCAATCAACCGGAGAAAGGCTGCGAGGGCATCAAGCGACAAGATGGGGTGATGAAGATGAGTTGTGCAGCGCATGTCCTGCAACAGAACGTGAAGCGGCCGCATTTGGATGGGGTCAAGGCCGCTGTTTCAAAAACCCTGCCGCAGGACTCAAGCATCGAACGAAGCCCATCAAGCTCTAGGCGGGAAATCGATGTCCGTTTTCGCTACGTTGTTCAGGTAGTTGGTCAGCGTGAGCAACGCCACCTGGGCAATGACATCAACGATCTTGGCATCATCCAGCCCGGCCTCTCTTGCTGTAGAGAGGTGCTCATCATTGAGCTGCCCACGGTTCAGGGTGACTGCTCGGGCCAAGGCTGAGACGCCATCGAGCGTCCCGGCCCGTGCCGCCAATAGCTGATCAGCGTCCAGCCCTGCTTTATGCCCGAAATAGCTATGGGCGGCCACACAGTAATCACATCCATTGACTTCGGAAGCTGCTAACGCCGTCGCTTCACGCTCCGCGGGGCTCAGGCTGCTTTTGTTCATGGCTTGGGCCAGGGCGAAGTATCCCCCCAAGGCTGCAGGTGAATGAGCCAGTGTCGCAAACGCATTGGGGATGAAACCCAGGTTTTTTTCGACACCTTGCAGGGCAGAGCGGGCGGCCGCCGGTGCTTGATCAACGGTCAGAGCGGTAATGCGAGTCATGAGTTGGTTCCTTTGAAATCGGCTGTGGTGGTGTACTCAAGCAACCGGGATCGGGTTCTCAACCAGGGACTGGTTGAATTGATTGATCAGGGCATGCTCGTTCGGGCCTTGGTTGGCACGCAAAGGCACGATGCGATCGACCAGCACTTCAGTCGTTGCCGTTTCGAGTTTTTCCAACGTTTCCTGAATGAACTCATCCAGTGGCATGGCGCGTTCATCACCACTTTTATGGATCAGGTCGGTGTCCACCCATGGCGGCGCGATCTCCAGCACCTTCACACTGGTATCGCGCAGCGCGAAGCGTTGCGAGAGCGAGTACGAATGAATGGCGGCCTTGGTAGCCGAGTACAGGGCTGTAGCGGCGAGTGGCAGATAGGCCAGCACGGAGCTGTTGTTGATGATGTACGCCTCGGGCTGGCGCTTGAGATGCTCCACGAAGGCTGCGCTGACCCGTACCGGGCCAAGCAGGTTCGTCTGCAGAAGACCTACCGCCTGTTCATCGTCGTAATCACCGGAGGCCGGGTTGTCAAAGGGCATGATGCCGGCGTTGTTGATGACCACGTTAAGTGACGGGTGACGGCGGATGATCTGGGCGGCGACATCCTTGATCTGTTGGGCATCATTGATATCGAGCTGGACAGTGTCGATGCCAGGGTTGGCTTGGGCAATTTCATCGAGCAGCGCTTTACGGCGGCCGGCGATGATCACCGTGTTGCCCCGCTGGTGGAATGCTTCGGCCAAGGCCCGGCCGATACCCGAAGTGCCGCCGGTGATAAAGATGGTGTTAGCGCTGGTTTTCATGATCCGTATCCTTTCTGGTTGATCAGTTGGCGTTATAACGCGGAGCGAGCTGGTTGCTGGACAGGTGATTGAACAGCGCCTGCCGGCTGGTTTCGTAGTGCTTGAACTGCTCGAGGTCATGCATCGACGGGATGGAAATCAGCACGTCGTCGTCGAAATCCTTCAGGGCGCCATCTACCAGATCGGTGGCCGACATCACGATGCCGGGGTCCAGGTTCTCCACCGGCAAGCCCCCGATCTGCCAGAAGTCGGTTGCGGTTGCTCCGGGAAGCACTGCCTGAATCCTGATGCCGTGACCGGACAGCTCTTTGTGCAGAGATTGCGTGAAAGCGGTGACGTAGGCTTTAGTGCCGCCATACACGCCATTCAGCAGTTCCGGGGCCAGGCTGACGATGGAGGAAATGTTGATCACCGCGCCCTGTTTGCGAGCGACAAAGCCTGGAACAGCGGCATACGTCAGTCGGGTCAGGGCAACGACGTTGAGGTTGATCATCTCGACCATGCGCTCGACATCGCTTTCAAGCAGAGGGGTGTGTGTACCGATACCCGCGTTGTTTACCAGCAAATTGATGCTGGCATCCTCACGCAGCTTGCGCTCCACTCGTGCCAGTTCCGTAGTGTTTGCCAGGTCCGCCTGAAAAACTTCCACGCTGCGCTGGGTGCCGGTGGTGATACGGCTCGCTAGCGCATTGAGGCGGTCTCGGTTTCGAGCGACCAGTATCAAGTCATAGCCGCGTCGCGCCAGACGCTCTGCGTAGATCGAGCCGATGCCGGTTGAAGCGCCTGTAATCAGCGCGGTGCCTTTGTATTCCTGAGTCATGGTCCAACTCCGTCGTTTGGTGTGGAGCCATGATGCGTAAAATTCCATTTGTCTTAAACGACGTATAAGGTGCTATTTTAGGACATTGATGAAAGGAGTGTATTGATGCATCGAGTGGGCTATTTGGTAACCGACGGCTTTCAAGTAATGTCGCTCGCCACCCAGGCAGTGTTTGAGTTCGCCAACATGGTGGCTGGCGAACAGGTCTACAGGATTCAGAATTTCTCCTACGCAGGGGGCATCGTTCGCTCTTCCCTTGGCATGCATGTCGAAACGCTCGCATTGGAGTCCGCAGGCCTGGCTGACAGCTGGATGGTCGCAGGAACGCTCACGCCTCTGACGCCACCCGACAATGAGGTGTTGAACAGCGTACGTGGGTTTGTTAAGAACGCTCGACGAGTTGCCGGGATCTGTACGGGTGGTTTTGTACTGGCTCAGGCAGGGGTGTTAGATAACAGGCGTGCAACCACTCATTGGGCCTATGCCAAGGCACTCAAGATGTCGCATCCAAGCATCGAAGTGGAGGAGGATCGAATCTTCATTGTGGACGGGCCTATATGGACTTCGGCGGGCATGACTGCAGGGCTTGATATGGCCCTGGGAATGGTTGAAAAGGATCTGGGCACAGAGCTTGCCCGCTCGGTAGCCCACAAGCTGGTAATGCACCAGCACCGCTCAGGGGGCCAGTCACAGCATTCCGAGCTGCTGTCGATGTCGCCCAAGTCAGACCGCATCCAGAGCGCTCTGGACTATGCGCGAAAGCACTTGAATCGGTCTCTGAGTGTGGAAGAGCTTGCTGACGTCGTACACCTGAGCCCAAGGCAATTCACTCGCGTGTTCACCGCAGAAACGGGACAGTCCCCTGCCAAGGCGGTCGAAAATCTTCGCCTCGAGGCCGCGCGTTTGATGATCGAGCAAAGCCGACACAGCCTGGACACAGTGGCTCAGGAAACCGGATTCAGAGATCGCCGGCATATGCGGGAGGTGTTTATTCGCGGCTTCGGTGTTCCCCCTCAAGCCATACGCAGGGATGCGAGGCGGGTTGGATAGAAAGGCTATCTAAATCCGTTCACGAAATTCAGCATCGCCTCGTTTCGTCGACCCCCTTGCACCACCTTGGTGTATGTTTCGAGCTCCGAAGTGATAGCGACTCTGCAGCTCCCATGCAATGAGTAGAGCTGCACTGATCGCATTCCCAAGATGCCTGATTCGGCTGATGTGGTGGCAGGGAGCATGCATGGCTAATCCTCTGGGTGTATTTGATCAAGGGTGCCCCGATTCTGGCGCGCCAAAGAAGGCTCAGAAGCCACGTAGGGCAGGAAGAGTTTCTTCGGATTAAAGAAAACTGACCTCGGATTTGTTCACAACGGTCTGCGCGGCATTCACGTCTACAGCGCGTACGAAAGGGCAAAAATACCTTTGAAACCTTTCTGAGTTTCCGGTTTTGCCAGGGAGCATCAGGGTCAAAGCTGATCACCGGCTCAGAAAAGCTCGCGGCTGAGTGGGGAGTTGCTCTTTCCCGATAATGCTTCGACGACAAGCCCATCACGCGCTTATGCAGCACCAACATGCATGGGCAGCTTCCAAGCTGGAGTTCTTACGATCCATAGCGTCCCGCCCCGACGCTGTGGATGGAGCCTACATTCAAGCGTCGATCCGCTTCAGCACTCTCACCTCCAACGGGGCTGCTAGAAGAGGCTCGGCCGCTTGCAGGAATGTTTGAAAGTGATTTGAAGATGCGTGTTGATCGAGGGCTTGCTGGTTCTTCCAGATCTCATACACAACAAAAATTGCTGATTGGGTTGTATCTACATGCAAATCGTACTTGATACAGCCAACCTCCGCTCTTGATGGCGGTACCAATGCTTGCAAAGCTTCCAGCAATTTATCTTCATGGCCCTGTGTCGCCTTCAATGTGGCAGCGAGATAAAGCGGTGCTGAGATGCCGATGTTATTGCTCATGAGAATAGCCTATAGAAAGATAGCTGAGTCGTTTTATTGCATATTGCATACCGAACTTTAGTACACTGATTCTCCCCGCTGCGACGAAGGTTTCTATGTGCTCCCTAAGTTTATTGGCTTTGCAATAGCAGGCATGTTAGGAAAGAAAGAAACTAAAGGGAAGGCATTGGTTAAAATTTGCGGCTACTGGTAGCAGTTTTTTAAACAAGATTGACCGGACTACATGAAACCTCGGAGCAGCCAGCGGTCTGCGGCCTCCAGCGGAGACAAGCCTTCTCGACAGATCAGATGGTCTAGCTCGCTGACTACATTATTTCCGAGCGTAAGCCGTGTCAGTTGGTCCAGGAGAGCAGAGGGCAGCTGTTGCGCCACGCTCTCTTTCACGATGAGCGTGGCGTTGTCCTCACCTCCTAGCAGCCCTGTAGGCTCCGCTAATGCACGAATATCATATCTGTGGTGCAGGAACTGCGGATGCCAGAGAGGCACGACAACCCACTCGCGGTGCTCCACCGCGTTCTCGAAACGCGTGAAACATGCTTCCTGTGTGCCATTTTCAAAATGATACCCAGCGATGTCCAAGCCGTATTGCTCGATGATGGTCCGGGAGAAGCGACTAATGCCCGCGCCGGGATTGATGCCCTGGATCAGAGGGCTCATCTTCGTGGCGACGTCCGGGCGCAGTAGGTCGCTAACACTGGCCACCCGTTCAACCGGCACGTACTCAGGCACACCCCAAATGCAATAGGGTTGATAGAGCACGCCCAGCTGGCGGGTCGCATCTGCAAATGGCGCTAGATAGCCGCCGTGGCTGGCTGGCAGCCAGGCAGAAACCAGCATGTCCACTTCCCCCGCGCCGTAGCGCTGGAACATCTTTTCATGAGGCGAGGCGCTGGGTGTCACGGTGTACCCGTGACGTTCCAGAATGCGCTGCACCACAGCCGCGCTGGCAGCGTGAAAGCTCAGATCAATGTGGCCCAGACGAATCAAAGGTTTCATGGTCGCCTCCGGATCAATAAGTCGGCGCGGGCGCAGCGTCGATCTTCACCCGCAGCAAGCTGTAGGGCTTGTCGCGAAGATCCTTCCCGTTCTGGAATCCGGCCTGACGCTGGAGCTGGTTTGCAGTGAAATACAAATATCCGTCCGGCCCAACGGACAGGGTGTCTGGCCACAGCACACGCGGATCGTGGACTATGGTCTGCCAGCTTCCATTAGCCAGGCGCTTGCGGATGCTGTTGTGCTCGTAGTCACCGGCATACACAGCGCCGTTCGCGTCAGCCTCAAGTCCGTCCGATGCGCCTTTCTCACCCAGGTCCTTCACGACAGCTGCCAACTGAGCTTCGCTGACATTTGGATCACGCAGCAGGTCGGTCGGAACCGAGTAGAGATGACGGCTGGACAGCGGGCAGAAATACAATGTCTTCCCGTCGGCTGACAGGGCAATGCCATCGGATGCCACGGTCAGTGTTTTCGCCGAACCGTCCGGGCCTTTGGTGATCAGCGCCTGCTTCCCTTCCACCACAGGAATGAAGTCAGGATCCGGAGACGTCGATTTGTCGCCATGCAGCCTGCGGACTGCCTTGCCACTGGCAACGTCCATCACGATGATCGCGCCGGGACCCGATATGGATGAGTCCGTAACATACACCGTGCCTTCCTTGCCGACGCGGAAGTCGAAGCGCATGTCGTTGACATAGGTGGTCGGCAAAATCACGTTGGACGGAAATACCAGTGTCCTGACGATCTTGTTGCTAGCCAGGTCTACCGCGACCAGCTTGGCGCCGCCCCGTTTGGGCGCTGCGAAACCGGGGGCTGCGGTATCCAGTAGCCACACGCGACCCTTACCATCGGCGACAACACTTTGGACGCTGATCAGCCCTTTGGCTGGGTTCTTTGCGTCCTCTTTGTTGAATGCCGGATTGGGATAGGCGACAACCTTACCCTCGCGAATTTCACCGACCGTGAACGGCACGTCATCTCCCCATTTCGGGTAGTTGACAAAGATGCGACCGTTTTCAGTGACTGTGACGCCTGTCGGCATTGCGTCATGGAAGGTAAATACCTGTTCCAGCTGGCCGACAGGTTTCTCCGCTGGAGCATCGATAGGCAGCGGCTGAGTATCGGCTGCGAAGCTGTTCTGGCTCGCGGCGGCTACGGCGACGGCAAGAGCGGTACCCAAATAAAAGCGGTTTTTCTTGGACATGGAAATGCTCGCTGACCTGCCGAAGCAGGCGAGTTGAATGATGTTGAAAGGTCAGAAGCCTTCGAGAACGAGCTTGCCGGTAGCCTTGCCGCTTTCGATCAGAGCATGGGCGCGACGGAGGTTTTCGGCATTGATGGTGCCGAAATGCTCGCCCAGCGTGGTTTTCAGAACGCCTTGGTCGATCAGGTCGGCAACGCGGTTGAGCAGATGATGCTGTTCAATCATGTCCGGTGTTTCGTACAGCGAGCGGGTGAACATCAGTTCCCAGTGCAGCGACAGCGATTTGCGCTTCAGGGGCATGACATCCAACCCATCCGGATCGTCGATGACTGCCAGTTGGCCCTGGGGGCGGAGCGCCTCTACGATCTGGGGCAGGTAGGTACCGGTGTGAGTCAGGCTGGCGACATGACTCACTTGGCCAACGCCGATCGTCTCCAGTTGCTGGACCAGCGGTTGGCTGTGGTCGATCACGTGGTGCGCACCCAAGCCTTTGACCCAGTCACGCGTCTGATCTCGGGAGGCGGTGCCGATGACAGTAAGTTTGGTCAGCTGACGCGCGAGTTGCACCAGGATGGAACCCACGCCGCCACCCGCGCCGATGATGAGCAGGCTTTCGCCTTCGCCGCCACCCTGCGCAACGCCAAGACGATCAAACAACAGTTCCCAGGCGGTGATAGTAGTCAGCGGTAGTGCGGCGGCATGGGCATTGTCCAGGGACTTGGGCTTGCGGCCAACAATACGTTCGTCAACCACATGAAACTCACTGTAACTCCCAGGACGTGCCAGGGAGCCCGCGTAGAACACTGCATCACCCGCTTTGAACAGACTGACCTCGCTGCCGGTTTCACGAACGATGCCGACCGCGTCCCAGCCCAACACCTTAGGGTCAGTGGCAGCAGACCGGGCGCGAACCTTGGTATCTACCGGATTGACCGAGATGGCTTGAACCTCGACCAGCAGGTCCCGCGGGCCGGGGGTCGGTTTGGGCAGATCCATGTCCATCAGCGAACGGGGATCTTCGATAGGCAGTCCTTGCTGGGTGTAGGCGATGGCTTTCATAGTGGGCACTCCGTAACGGTAAAGGGCAAACGTAGGTCGTTGGGCCTAGGATGTTCTTCGCCTCGACGGAGAAAAACCGGTGGAATTCGCTAACACTTTCACTAATTTTCGGAAGATCTTGGAGTGTTTAATCGCTGTCAGCCGTAGGTCATAAGCTTGATGGGGGAGCCTAAAGAATTCGGATAAGAACGTACGCAGGGGGTTTCCAAGCTCGCGTAGCGGCTTGATTTTTCCATCTTCGAGCTTGCGCCCGTGCCGCTTGAGCTAATTGCCGATCAGGGTGATGTGCTTCCAGCCTAACGGCGACAGATACTGATACAGGCGGTATTCATCGGTTTCCGGCTTCAGTCAGCTCTTGGGTTGGCCGCACCGGTGGACCGTAGCCCGCAGCACGATGGCAGCGGCAACTAGGTTCAATCCGCTGGCCTGATAGACCGCTGCCGCTTAGCGTTGGCACCGTTCAAGGTGGTCTGGTAGGTGCTGCTCTGGGCGGCTTGCTGTGACGTAAGGGAGGAGGCGCTGTTGGCAGCTTTTTTTAGGCGAAGTTTTTATAGCGTTTGTTATGGTAAACCGAGTATCCCGACCGCTCATTGTTGTCGCTCGTGACAGGCAGCAATCGACTGTGGATTCAACCGGTGGATGCAACGGTCTAAAGGTAACCCCACACGAGGAGTGTTTCTAGTGAAGCAACGGCCTCAGATCTACTACACCGACACGCAGAAGGTTCTGATCTGGGACCGTTGGCGGGCGGGTGACTCTCCAAACCATTGCCCGGCTGTTCGATCGCATTCATTCTTCGATCCAGCAGATTTTGGCGGAAACTGGCTCCATTCAGCCCGCGCAGCGACGTCGTTCTCGTTTGGCACTTAGGTCAGCAGCAACCTGCGTGCGACTCCAAGGCTGTCTTCAGCCTGTGGTACGGGATGCAGAGGCTTTGCAGGTCGAATCATCATCCGTTCCACCTTGCCCCTTGTTGAGGATGTGGTGACCTCAAGCCAAGGGTTGCCAAGTGGCAGCACTGGTAGGTGTAGAGATCACGTTGCAGGATCTCTTTGCACTTACGTCGCCAGGGGCGTCCACCACGGCCGGAGCCCCGGCCACTCCTGGTCTCTGCTGTTGGCTTGGAGCTTAGCCTGCTGGTGCCCATCGCCTAAGTGCGTGGCTTCCATCTGGTCAGACTCGCTATTCCTACTCCGAAAGTGATTAGACCCTTGACCTTGCGATAGGCCGGACGTGCTGCTTTGGTCAACGTCTGGCGCCGGCTGGCGCAGATATGGCATGCCATGCTTACCACCCGCATCTCGACCTGTTGAAAAAAAGTGAAAGAGTGGGTATCAAATAGCGGCCCGCTAACTCATGGATCCAGAAACCCAGCATGCACTGGTACAACATTACCTACACCGATAAGCAAAACCGCCGGCATATGACGGAAGGAGAGTCACCCGAACGCCTTGATGCTTCCGAGCTTTTATTCCGCAAACTTGAAGCCAAAGGCGAAGCCCTCATGGAAAAAAATTCCAAAGGCGACGCCACTTATGAGATGTACCTAGACAGGCTGGGCGTTCGTATCACTGGGGTGTTATGGGGCAAGGTGTAGGCCGCTCATGCACCACGACTTGGCGTAACTCAGGGTGCGCTTACCGTTTGGTGTCGCGCCGATCGATCTTGCCAAGCTCAGCACCAAAGCGGTGATCCCGCAAGCAGGCTTCGCAACTGAGACGCGCGCAAAGCCAGCCCTTTACTGCAGGCCAACAGGCAACCATGAACATATGGCTTGTTGCCAGTCCAAGCACCAGAGGATCGGATGAGAGGTAGCTCCACAGGTTGCTTCCCCGTGGAGCATAAGAGTCAGATCTTGAAGCGCCCTACTAGCTGGCTTAGGTTCACGGCCAGCTTCGAAAGCTCGGCAGTGGCGATCGTTGTTTGACGTGAGCCCTCAGACGTTTGACCGGACAGGTCGCGGATGCTGACCAGGCTCTGGTCCACCTCACGCGCCACCTGGGCTTGCTCCTCGGCTGCCGTAGCGATCAGTAGATTGCGCTCGTTGATCTGCTCGATGGATTCGGTAATGACGTTGAGTGCTTGGCCAGCATCCTGGGCCTTTTGGAGCGTTTGCTGAGCTTGTGTATTGGTGTGGTGCATTGAATTGACAGCGTCCTCGGTACCGGTCTGGATGCGGCCCACCATCTGCTCGATTTCCAGTGTCGACGACTGGGTACGGTGTGCTAATGCCCGTACTTCGTCAGCCACCACAGCAAAGCCCCGACCGGCTTCCCCAGCCCGCGCAGCCTCAATGGCAGCGTTGAGTGCCAGCAGGTTGGTTTGCTCAGCAATGGCTCTTATGACTTCCAAAACCTGGCTGATTGCACGCGTGTTTTCTGCCAGATTTTCCACGTTTGTAGAGGTAGATTTGACCGTAGCCACCATTCGGTTGATGGCATCGACGGTTTCACTGACGCGTAAACGACCGTCCACTGCCGCAGCGCTGGATTGACCGGTGGCTTGAGAAGCAGCCGCTGCGTTACCTGCAACTTCATCTACCGCTGCGCTCATCTCCGTCACGGCGGTGGCGGCCATTTCAATCTCGCTGTTCTGCCGTTGCAGACCGTGCGAAGCGTCTTCAGTAACAGCATGCATCTCTTCCGCTGTGGCGGATAAATGCGTTGCAGAGTCTCCAATCATGCTGATGGCTTCACGTAGCTGGTCCTGCATTCTGGACATGGCCATCATCATGCGGGCAGGTTCATCGCGGCCTTCAACCTGGATCTGCTGACGAAGATCGTTACCTGCAATGCCTTCGGCCGCGGTAAGGGCCTGACGAATAGGGACTGTGAGGCTTCGGGTGAACAGATAAGCCAGGAGGATACTGACCAGTACACCTACGATGATAAAGCCTGTGACGGTCGCGACAGCCTGGCTATACGCCGCGCGTGCGCCTTCTCCTGCCCTGGCAGCTTTGTTCAGGTTGACTTCAACAAGGTTCGAAAGCATGGCATCGATAGCTTCAGCGTTCGTGCGCAGCTCATCGGCTGAAAACTGCATGGCTGCGTCTATTTGGCCGGCTGTGATGAGGGCAAGGTAGTGATCGAGTTTTACATCATAGGACTGCTCGAGCTTTTTCAATGCATCGAGTGCTTCGCGCCCTTGGGGCGTGACGATAAGCCCATCCATTCGCGTCAGGGCTTCATCAATGGCTGCTCTGCTTTTTTGAAGATCCTGGACAGCCTTTGCTTGGGCCGGTGCTGGTTCAGCGGCATTACGTACTCGAGCATTGTTGCCACGAATGGCCGTAAACTCACGCTCCAGGATGCCTAATTGCCTGATGCTTGGGACAACGTTCTGCTCCACGAACTGCTCAGCCTCATCCAGCTGCTGGGCTTGCTGAAGGGAGACAAGCCCAAGGGCGATAAGCATGGCGCACACCAGGCCAAAGAACAGGGCAGAACGGGGACCGATACTGAGATTTCGCAGACTCATCGTAATCGTTTTTCCTAACGGTTATGGAATGCTTTGGTCGTTATCCAGGCGTGAAACCTGCTCACGGTCCAGGAAAGCCCTTCTATGAAGGCCTAATGCAACTGTAGACGCAGTTCATGAACCGGCTCTGGGATGTACCTATCTCTAAATGTTTCAGACGCGGCCAAGCCTTGAGCCCATACTTTCAAGGGGTTATGTGACTCAAGCCCTCGGCAGCCGATCACCTGGAAAAACACATCTTCCTGGATGAGCTGTTCAATATCCGCGCTCCGCATGTGTACCTGGTGAAGATCGAGGACGACAGCATGACCGGCGCCGGCCTGTTTTCCGGTGACCTGGTGCTTGTGGATCGAGGCCGAGAAGCGCGGCATGGCGACATCGTGATTGCCGCACTCAACGGCGAGCCTGTTTGCAAGCGGCTGTACTGCAAGGACACCGAAGTCATTCTGCAAGCCGAAAACCCTGCCTACCCCCAACGCTACGTCCTGGAAAGCTGAGGTGAAGCAGTACCTCACGTACGATGGCTAGACTTCCATCTGCCGCACATCCGTCTTGCACAGCTTATCGGGGCGCCGAAAGTGGGGGATCTAGCATTACCCACAGCCGCCCAATCCGTCCCTGGATGACCTCTACAATGTCGACGCCACTGATTACGACAGGGCCTCCTACTGGGCCAGCGGACCATCGCAAATAGCCCAGTCCATGGTGCCCCAACGCTTCTCCGTTCGGTTTGAAAAAGAAGTCTGTCCCGAACTGTTCTAGTAGCGCACCCGCGACGCGGGAGATGGCAAGACGGCCTTCAACGACGCCGTCGGGCTCGTACATGACAGGGGCGGCTGAAAACAGCTCGCTCATTGCCAAGGCTCGACGTTCCGGATCTCGCTCGTTGAACACGCGCTCAAGGTTGCCACGGAGCAAGCCATCGTAGTCAGGTTCGCCCTCGTGCTGGGTTTTTAAATCAAAGTCACACATGGCTTACCTCGGATTTATAGGCTCTCTTTCCAGCAGAGCCTTAGTAGAAGGATGGTGTTATGCCGGCCACCTGGTCCGCCTTCAGCATCTGCTTGTAACTCCATGGTTACCTTGTAGAGGTCAACCATGCTTGACCAGATTCAGGCCTGGTAACGGTCCACCTGGAAATTGGGCAAGTTGGCCCTGCTGCAGGTTTCCAAGATCGATACCGTGAAATCCCAATCGCGTGATCAATTCGGCAACTTGTCTTTTGCTGGGGGCATGTTCGCCTGAATAAAACAGCACACGCTTTCCGCCCTCAGCGGCCGGGTTCGCGAGCAGCGGCGGCGCAAGGTGGTTGAAGGCCTTGACCACATGTGCTCCGGGCACCTGCCCTGCTATGACCTCTGAGGAGGGCTTTGCGCCCAAGTCGACAGGCCTGAATAGCGGCGCTTCTATCGGATTGGTGGTATCAACCACGATGCGACTGTTCCAGGGCCCCAAATCACGAATGGCATTTGAAACCTTCGACCAATTGACCGCGAGGAAGACAATGTCTGCTTTGCCAGCTTCCTGCGCCGTCACGGGTTGCAGGAGAGGGCCCAATTCCTGAGCCAGCGACGCCATGCTGTCAGGGCCGCGACTGTTGGCGATGCTGACCGGTAACCCGGCACCGACCACTAACCGTGCGATCGCCGTACCTATCGCGCCTGCTCCAATGATGCTGATGTTCATGACTGATCCCCTTACGCCGTGAAGCCGCCGTCGACCATAAGCTCCGCGCCGCTTACAAAGCCAGCTTCAGGGCTAGCAAGGTAGGCAACGGCGCTGGCAATGTCCTTTCCTTCGCCATAGCGACCCATGGCGATATTCGGACGCACGAAATCAGCCACCGGGCCATCGGCAGGGTTCATGTCACTATCCGTAGGACCAGGGTGCACAGTGTTCACGGTAATGCCGCGGGGCCCCAGATCTCGGACGAGGCCGCGGCTGAAACCCGTCAGCGCGCCCTTGGTCAGGGTGTAGGCTGATGCCGTGCCGAACGCGGCGTGCTGCACCATCGAGCTGCCGATATGGATGATGCGTCCGCCCTCCCCCATATGCCGTAGCGCTTCCTGAGTCGCGACAAATACACCCGTCACGTTTACCGCGAGAATGCGTTGAAAGTCTTCAAACGCGATCTCTTCCGGCGCACCTAGCACACTGATGCCCGCGTTGTTGACGAGGATATCAATCGCCCCGAAGCGCGCAGCGACCTTACTAACGGCGGCACGTACCGCTTCCGGGTTTCCTGCATCAGCTGCCAGTGAAAATGCTTGGCCGCCTTCGGCATGAATCTGCTGTACAACTGCTTCGGCGCGTTCAGGCGACGCATGATAAGTGATAGCGACGGTAGCCCCGTCTGCTGCCAGCCGCTTGGCAATGGCCGCGCCGATGCTGCGCGAGCCTCCAGTAACCAGTGCGACTTTGCCGGAGAGTGGACGATTGATGGTGGTCATGGTTACGCCTCGGTCTGTGAAGTAGATGAGCCTATGAGACGCTTTTGAATCTTTCCCCAGTAGTAGGAAGTAGATAGAATTACTTTCAATGGATGCTTGAAGGTATGGATAATGGAAACCTTGGGAAACCTGCTTTCATTTGTTCGCAGCGCCGAAGCTGGCAGTTTCTCTGCCGCGGCGCGTCATCTGAGCCTTACGCCCGCGGCAGTAAGTCGCAACGTCGCTCAGCTGGAAGCGAACCTTGGCGTTCGCCTGTTTCAACGCAGCACACGCAAGTTGACCCTGACGGAAGCTGGGGAACGGTTCCTAAGGAACCTGGGTTCGGGGCTCGAGAGTGTCCAGGCAGCGATCGATGACGTTGTCAGCAGTGCCGGTGAGCCTTCGGGCGTACTTCGCCTTACGGCTGCTCCTGGCTTTGGGCAAGACTTCCTGCTGCCACTAATGCCTGAATTCTTGAAGAGGTTTCCCAATGTGATCCCTGAATGGAGCCTGGAAAACCGACAGGTCGACCTGGTTGCCGAAGGGTTCGATGCTGCCATCGGTGGTGGCTTCGAGCTTGTACCGGGCCTGGTTGCGAGAAACCTCGCGCCCGCTCACCTGATCCTGGTCGCCTCAAGAGAATATCTCGCTCAAAACGGTCATATCCACCAGATCAAGGAGTTGAACGGGCTAGAGCACTTGGCCATGCGGTCGGCACACACCGGCAAGATCAGGAGCTGGATGCTTCAGGGCCCCGATGGGCAACAGCACCCCCTGGAGGTACGCCCAAGAATGCTGATCAACGATCCAGGAGCACTGAGTCACTGTGCACGCCTGGGCTTGGGTGTCGCGTTGCTTGCTGTTCCCGACATACTTCCCTTCCTTAAGGCCGGCACCCTGGTAAGGGTTTTGCCAGGCTGGTATGCAGACGCAGGGCAAATCTCCCTGTATTTCTCAAGCCAAAAACTGCTGCCTGCTAAAACCAGAGCATTTGTTGATTTCCTAGTCAGCCATGCTCGAGAGCAGGCTTGGGCTCATCAGCTGGATGCACGGCGTCTGAGTTAAGGAAACCTGCTAAGGCTTAACCCTCGTACCTTGTAGTGATTGAGTAGAGCAGTAAAAGGTACGGGTGTTATGGTAAACCGACCGTCCGGGCCACCTACGGCTATGAGCAGCTACCGTAGCTCGTCACAGGCGGCTCCCGGCCAATTTCTTCGCGCTTTGGCCGGCTGCTATGGGTTGTAGATGGCTGCTTTCGCCTCTTAGCCACGCGAAATTCCAGTCAGATCGAATGCAAGCGTGTGCTCACGTGGGTGCAAATACGCATGATCGACCGAGCCTGGTTATCCCATCGTTACTGTGCTGCCGCCTCGATGAAGCCAGCGTTGATCAAGTCTGCGCGCATTGCACACAAGCAGCTGTTGGGGACAGCAAGCCAGAAGAGGTTTTTCGCTCTCGTCAGTGCCACGTAGCCGATTCGACCGTCTTCCGTAGCCGTGCCGGCCAGCAATGCGCTGATGTTGGCCCTGGTCGCGACGTAGAGCACTGCGTCGATGGATTCGCCTTTAACCTGATGAACAGTTTCAACTCTCAAGCCATGAGGGTCCTGGTCACCAGCTTTGGCGCCGCTGAGCGCGACGTCATCCAAGCGCTTCTTGGCCATCTTATTTCCGAACGTAGCAACTGTTTTCAGCGCGAACAGTTGATCAGTTTGGGTAAGCAAGGCGCGCAGGTTAGCGACCAGCTTCGGATGCCATTGTGCTCTGGCTTGGAGCGAAGAAGACGGCAGCCCAGTTTCGGCATCGCGGGTAAATGCCCACAGCAACCGCCTAAGTCCCAGCATCCAGGCTTCATGGGGCGACCCCTGCAGCTTCGAGCTGAGTCCGGGCGGGGCATCGTCGATAAGAGTCACAACAGCGTTGCATACCAGACGGAAAGCATCCTGATAGCGATGCAGTTGATCGCGGGCCAGTGCAGCCTCTGCAAAAAGGTTCACAACTCCCTGCCCTGGGGCGCCTTTAGTGCCTGCAAGCTTGGCGGCGCGATCCGTGTTCCTGCTAAGAATGACAGCATCTGCTGCCTGTATGCCCAGTTCGTCGAGACGAACTTTGAAAGCGCTGATCAGCTTAGGGTGCTCGGCGTCGTTGTACCCTACGAAAAATGCTCCACCTTGCCCTAGTTGCCTGTCTGGTTCATCGTTTCGGCCGCAGAGGCGGTTGGCTATATCGATAATTGGAGGGAGGGAGCGGTAGTTGCGAGTAAGTTTGTAGGCTTTCACCCCCGGGCGGTTGGCGTAGGTTTCCAAAAACCTGCCATCAGCACCGGCGAAGGCAAAGATGCCTTGGTTAACGTCACCGATCAGTGATATCTGCACACCCGCCTCGATAAGTAACTCCAAGGTCACTCTGTGCATCGTACCCAGATCCTGTGATTCGTCGATCAGAATCTGCGGATAGCGGGTGGCCAATGCCCTTAGAATGGCAGGCTGTTGAAGCAGCGTTCTAATTACCCAGTAGCGCCCTAGGTCATGGGTATATGCACCGGTGCGCCCCAGCTTTTCGATTAGATCCCTGGCCCGTCCGCGATCAAGCTGCTCGACCCCCCCGGGAGTGTCGATGAAGAAGCTGGACTTTCCATTCTCTACGCCTACCTGCACATCCTTGATCGGGATAGGGCGCTCGGTTTTGCTCGTCCAGTACTGGAAGCTACTTAAGAACGCCTCTGAGCCCGATACAAGATAGGGAGTCCGTGTGGCGCCCATAGTGCGGTAGGCATGGGGACGTAGAACATGTTGGGTGAAGAATCCGTCTAGCGTGTCTACTTCTACACGCCTGCGATTAGCGTCGTCCGGCAGATCCATGGTGAGCTCTGCGTACCCCTTGTTGAAGGTGTTGACGGCTACATTGGAAAACGACAACAGCGCAACCCGGCCGCGGGATCGGCCAGCTTCTGCCGAATGGCGAGCAGCCGCCGAATAGCTGTGGCTGTTTTTCCACTGCCGGCGCAAGCCGTGACCGCCATAGGTTCTAAGGGTGCTTCGATTACAGCTTTCTGCTCGTCGGATAGCTTCATGCCTTGTCCGCACCCTGGCAAACGTGCCGGATTGCTTGCTCGAGATACTCTGGAACCTTGCATCCGGGCGTTAGAGCAACCTGTTCGGCAAGCGCTTGACCGAAGCGGCCCTTCTGCACATTGCTACTGGTATCTTTGCGCTCGAACATCCCGCAGAACAGCGCCTTGGCTTTGGCAGTGTTGTCCGGCGCGCTGTCCACGATTTTCCGCAGCGCCGCCGATATCCTAGGGTGAAGCTCGGCCAGTGCATTCAGCATGACGTCCCGGTTTTCCGCCAGTAGCGCCAGATCGTACTCAAGGGTCTTCACCCCGTGGTGTACCTTCACAAATTGATCTTCGGATTCCTTCATTTTCAACGTATTGCTAGATATCCGAACAACTTCGCCAAGCGCAGGATATGCAGCTTTTAGCTTCTTCTTTTTCTTCGGCTCGCCACCTTCGTCGGCCAGCTGCTCGGCTTCATCCCCATTTTCTGGGTCTGCTTCGTCGAGGTAAGCGGCCTCCGCAAGCAGCTCCTCCTGGATCTCCTCGGCGGGTCGCTCAAACCCAGCGGGTTCATGTACCTGTTCTTCTTCGAACGGGTCTGCATCGGTGATGACCGAGACGGGGATTCGCAGCCCCTTCTCTCCAAACAACGGCAGGAACGAGTCGAAATTCAGCCCCTCGACGCTGATGAGACTGATGCCGTATTCCCTCAAGTCGAATCCCAAGATCTTCGCAAGCGCGTCGACCAGCATGAGTTCTGCGGCGCCCTCTACGAAAATGACGCGGCGGGCGAAAAACAGCTCAGCTCGGGTCACGTCCAAGTAGCGCTCCAGTTTCTCCCGCTTGCCTTTCAAGAACGGGATATCACGTGGAAAGAAGGTCTCCACACCGGCTCCGTTCTCGACTAAGCACACTAGGGACTCAAGCTTCGAATTGCTGGCGAAGTTCGGCGAGTGGCTGGTGACGAACAATTGAACCGGCTTTTCACCTTCTTTGGTCGGAATGCCGGCCAAGTAGCTCAGAAGAACACGCTGCAGTTGGGGGTGTAGGTGGGCTTCCGGTTCCTCTACGATCAAGCTTCGGTACGCTGCATCAGGATTTTTAGCCAGTTCGCTGAGCACCACTGCCATGAAAATCAAGTTGTTAAAGCCAAGGCCATTTTGCTCAATTTCCATGGACTGAGCAGTCAGGGAGAGGCGGGCGGAGAGGCGCTGGAAATCGGTTGCGCTGAGCCCGACGGCCAGTACCTGCGCCAGCTGCTCACCCATCATGGAGCCGTGCCGCGTGGAGATCGCAGCATGGGTGCTTTTGATCGCCTTGTCCTGCTGCAACTGCTTATCTAGTTCTTTCAACGCAGTGGTGATCGCCTCACGCCCTTCGTCATCGGTCAGGAGGTGAAGTAGGCGAGCCAATTGGCTGTTGCGGCTTGGACGCAGCCCTTGGGCAGCGTCACGAAGAGGTTGTAGGTAGACGCCGCGTAGGTTTTCCATCATGTCCGAGGTGAGCGGGATGTCCTGGTGATCTCCACACCACCGTTTCACACGGAAGCGGCCGGTCTGATCCGCATCGGTGTACCTGACGTGGATATGCGCTTCCATGGCGTTTTCAGCGCCAGGCTGCAGCGCCGCGATGAAGTCGGCTTCGTCGTCGTGACTGAGATCCTTGAAGATGAAGTGGAAGCTAATGTCGCCTTCGGGTTCACCCTCTATAGGTCGATGACGGTCGGCAATATCGAGACGGGGATAAGGCTCCTCATGCCCGGCCAAGAGGGTCCGGAGAGCATCCACTACGGCGCTTTTCCCCACGTTGTTAGGGCCGACAAGAACGTTCAGTCCAGGCTGGAATTTCAGCTTGGTGTCACGCAACTTGCGGAAGTTTTTTATGGTAAGTTCAGCTAGGTACATGAGTAGGGCCCCATCCTTGATGGCACCTTTATCGGCCGAAGCCAGTTAAGCCTGAGCAAAATAACTTAGAAAGGCAGGTCGCTATCTGACGTCTTATTTGGGCTTGACCGACACCACGTCCACATACCGGAATTTCTTCCGCGCCGCCTTCACGGCCTCCTGCTCCGCCAGCAATGTGCTGAGCGTATCCGCCTCATGCAGGAGCTCCTGCGTCTCGCCTTCAAAGACATTACCTACCCGGAGCGTGACCTTGAGTCTGGGCGTGAACGCCTTCTCGACCTTCCTTTTCTTCGCTGCAGCCGCCGGCGGCACAATGACCACGTCCGGAATAGCCTCCATGGGATCGGGGATGTGTACATGCGTGGGCGCAGGCGCCTCCGCGGCGCCAAACAGGGCGCGGCGCATTTCTTCTTCGGTCAGGTCGGTCATGGCTGTCCCGATGTGTTAAATCTGGAGCGTGGCGTAGCGCCGGCGCACATGCAGCGGTGGATCATAGACTGCTTCAGGTTCAGTTGAACGGTGCTTCAGCGAGCGGCTTCCTTATTACACAGTATTCAGCTTCATGCCGAATCCTCAGCTCACCCCTGCCCTTCCGCTTTCGCTTGCAACAGCACCTCATACCGGGCCTCGAGCCGTTCATGGGCTTTCTGCAGCTGCTGCAATTGCGCGGCGGCACTGTCGGCCTGCGCGCGGAACCCGGCGCTCTCTTCCTTGGCCTCCGAGCGCTGCACCCGTAGCCGATCGACCATGTCGCGACTCTGCCCCAGTTCGCGAGTCAGTCGATCCGTCTCCAGCCTGGCGGCATCGCGCACCCGGCTGGTTTCCTTCATCAGGTGGTTGGAGGTGCTCTCGAAGATATCGGCCTGGCGGCTGACCTCGGCGCGCAGTGCGGCGTTTTCTTCCTGGTGCACGGCCTGCAACCTCGCCAGCTCAGCGGCGTGGGTGGCCGTCAGCCGCTCCTGCTCCGCTTGATGAGCCGTGCTGACCCGGTCCAGCTCTTCGCGGTGGCGCTGGTCCTGTGCTTGATGCTGCGCGCTCAGCTCAGCGAACTCCGCTTTGAGGGTTTCGTTCTCCCCCTGCCCACGGTCCAGCTGCCCATTGAGCCGCTGCACCTGCTCGGTGAGCAACGCGATCTGCCGTTCCTGATCCGCAAAGCGCCCCGCGGCCTGCTCTGCTTCCACCCGCGCTTCGGCGGCCTCCCGCTGCGCCTGCTCGGCCACCTGCTGGTAGTGCGAGCGCTCGATAGCGTAGGCCTGCGTCGCTTCGTTCAGCGCCACATCCCACACCGCATCGAGCGCCTGACCGACCGCCTCGGGAATCCCCGGCCGCTTCAGCCGCGCATTCAGCAGCGGCCCGGTGCGCGCCCAGAACTGCTTCACCTCATCTCCCACCACGTTCGGCGAGGCACTGACCCCGTGGTCCTCGAGGATCCGCGCACGGATCGCCGTCACCGATACCTCGGCCCCGGCCTCGAGCAGCTGCCCGGCGTAATGCCGCACCAGGTCGCGGGTTTTCGGCAGGCCGCTGCGGGTGGCAGAAGGTGTATTCACGAAAGTGCTCCAGGTGAACGGATTAAACAGCTTCTTCAACAGCCCGGTTTTGCAGGGCCAAGCCCCTGTTTTGGGCCGCGAACGGGCCAAAACGGCCCGAATAGGGGAAAGTCAGGATAATTATATCCTTACTGCAAGTGATATGAAAAATATCGTCATGATAAAAAATTCGTGATTACCTCCAGATATCACGAATTTAATCTCCTGCTCCAACCCTTAGGCACAGTCATTAAAGCTCAGTAAAGGAATGATATTATTTAATAGAGGAACCGCACTGAGTAGCAGCATTGACTGTCATGCAACTTTTCCAAATAACAGCCAGGCCAACATACCCCTATCCCAATCTTCCGAGAACAATCAGCTCATCGTTGAGGCAAACATCTCCGAAGTAGAAACGCTCTCTATCTTTAAACGCTTTATTGTGATTTCGTCGAGACAAGTCGAAAGAACAAAAAAGGTAATAAGATCAAGGCTCAAGTCTTGACGAACTGACAAATGGCTTCAAGAAAATGGCCGGATCGCCGATAAGTGGTTACCAAAATGCCACTACGATGCCCACTCATGGCTTCCTTCGTCCTGCGTCGCTTCCTCGGTCTTCACCAAGCATGGCTCGATTCGCTCTTCATTGCCCTCCTCGGCACTGGTGTGCTGACGCTCTGCATCGAGCTTGATTTTTATGAAGTACTAACACAGTTCAACGCCCGACATGAGCGGTGGCAGGCGGATGAAGTGTTCCTTGCTTTTGTTGTGGTCGGCTGGTGTGGATTGATCTTTGGTATCCGCCGCATAGCCGAGCTGCGGCGAGAAATCCGCAGTAGACGCCTGGCGGAACAAGCTGCGCTAGAAATGGCTACTCATGATCCATTGACGCGACTGCCCAACCGCAGGGGGCTGGATCTGAATTTTCATTCTCGAAGACTGAATCCGAACGAGCCCTTCTTCCTGGTAGTGTTCGATCTTGACGGTTTTAAATCCGTCAACGACGTCTACGGGCACAGCGCTGGTGACAGGCTTTTACAAGAACTCGCCTGTCGCATACGCACGGTGTTACCGGAAGGCGACTTCGCCTGTCGCTTGGGTGGTGATGAATTTGCCTTGATTATCCGGTCAGCAAAGACCCCGGAATCTGCTAGCTGCCTTCTGGCCCAGCTGACACCCCTCCTCTCCAGCCCGGTGACGTTTGATTCTGTACGTCTTGTAGCGGCGAGCACGTATGGCGTTGCTGAATATCCCAAGGACGGTGAAAGCTTGAGCAGCCTCCTTCGCCGCGCGGACCTGGCCCTTTACCAAGGCAAGCACGATGGTAAGGGCACCATTTGTTTCTTTGACGCGCGTCGTGATTGCCGCCTGGAGGAGCAATCACAAGCTACGCAGTTGTTACGTGAGGCCCTTGACAATGGGTATCTGAGCCTGGCTTATCAGCCGATCGTCACGGTAAAGGGGGAGCGGGTTGTTGGCTTTGAAGCCTTAGCCAGGCTAACTCATCCTTTGCATGGGGACATTCCGCCCTCCATATTTATTCCGGCCGCCGAGCGCTCAGGCTTGATGCGGGATGTAACAAACCTTTTGCTGGAGCGCGCTTGCAGAGAGGCTCACGGGTGGCCTGTACACCTATCGTTGGCATTCAATTTAAGTGCACTGGACCTGCGGGATGAATGGTTAGTACAACGAGTGCAAACCGCACTCCAGCGAAGCGGCCTTGCCCCTAACAGGCTGGAGTTAGAGGTCACGGAAACAGCGGTTGTGGGTAACATTGCGTTGGCTAGAAAGCACCTTGAAGCGCTACGGGGCATGGGAATCCGTATTGCAATGGATGATTTCGGAACGGGCTATTCAAGCTTGGCCCAGCTTGGCAACCTCAATTTTGACAAGCTTAAAATTGATCGATCGTTCATAAATACCGTACTGGAAAATGATAAAAATGGCCGTATCGTCAGAGCCATTATTCACCTGAGCGAAGGTTTGGCGTTACCTGCAGTGGCTGAAGGCGTTGAAAGCCAAGGCCAAGCGCAATGGCTCATCGAGGCGGGCTGTCCCTTGGCGCAAGGGTATCTATTCAGCAAACCTCTAACGGAGGCCAAACTCCGCGAGCTGTTGAGCGCACCCTTGTCGGACCACGGTTGATGCCACCAACAGATGAGCGTCAGGTCGTACATCCGGACGTAGGATGAATTTCGAGACCCTCGATTGACATAAAGCCGCGTAGCAACTCGGGCCTATCCGCCACTTGTCAATGCAGTTCCACATGCCAGCCCAGCTTGGCAATATGGACGGGCAAGGTGCGACACCTTCCACCTATCAAGGATTGCCAGCCCCAGCGGGTAACCAGTAGGATTTGTTACAGGGTGTGCCTTTGCCGTCGCGAGGTGCAGGTTAAAGTTTATGCCAGTCGGGCCGCTGGCAGGGATTGCCTATGCCTGCTCCAAACTCCCCGGCCTCCACTCTGGTGCCGCGTGCCCAGCAAATGACTCATCAAGCCTTGGCTGCCCTGGAGCGCTTCAGCCATGTGGAAGCCGTCAGTGGCATCGTACTGGTAATTGCCGCCATTGCGGCGCTGGTCTGGGCCAATAGCCCGGCAGGAGTAACCTACGAATCCTTCTGGCATTCCCGCCTCAGCGTCTCGCTCGGTGACTACAGCCTGGGCGCCTCACTGCACTTCCTCGTGAACGATGGGTTAATGACGATTTTCTTCCTGGTGGTGGGGATGGAAATTCGCTCGGAGATGAAAGACGGCTCGCTGTCCAACCTGCGCATGGCGACACTGCCGGTAGCTGCTGCGTTTGGCGGCGTGATGGTGCCTGCGTTGATCTACAGCGCGGCCAACCTGGGCCACCCTTCCCTATCGGGCTGGGCCGTACCCACCGCCACAGACATCGCCTTCGCCGTTGGGGTACTGGCCTTGCTGGGCAAGTCTATCGCCCCTGGGGTGAGGATTTTCCTGTTGGCGCTGGCGATCATCGATGACATTGCAGCGGTGCTGATCATTGCCGTGTTCTATACCACCTCGCTTGATGCTTCAGGGGCCGCCCTCGCCTTGCTAGGCATCGTGTTAGTGCTGGTCATGCAGCGCATGGGCTTTGCTAACGCCTGGTTGTATAGCGTGCCCGGAATTGTCATCTGGGCGGGCCTGGCCAAGCTGGGCGTTCATCCCACGTTGGCGGGTGTCATCCTTGGCCTGATGACACCGGTCTATTCACGGCCCGCGCCGGAGCGGCCCATGGAAACCCTGGTCAGTGCCGTCCGCGACTTGGTGCACCAGGTGAAAGAAACGCCGGAGACGGCCGCCGTGCAGCAACCTCTGGTGCAGATCCGCAAGGCGCACCGGGAAATCCTGCCGCCTGTTCAGCGGGTGCAAACCGCGCTTCACCCTTGGGTGGCCTACGTAATCATGCCGCTGTTCGCCTTGGCCAACGCCGGCGTGGCCTTCAACGACACGTCGCTTGAAGGCGCCACGGCCTGGGCAGTGGCTGCAGGTGTAACCCTGGCACTGATCGTCGGCAAGCCCGTGGGTGTGATCCTCACCTGCGTGACCCTCGTCAAGCTCAAGCTTTGCGAGCTGCCGGATGGCGTCACTTGGCGCGGCGTGGTGCTGATCGGCCTGCTGGCCGGGATCGGCTTCACGATGTCCATCTTCATCGCCGGCCTGGCTTTCAACGATGCCAACCTGTTGGGCATCGCCAAGCTCGCCGTGTTGGTGGGCTCGGGCTGTTCGGCCGTGCTTGGCCTTGCGTGGGGCGCCGCGATGTTCGTAAGAAAATCCGCCGCGCCCCAGCGGGCTTAGCCCTGGGGCAAGGGGCTGTCAGGTTGGCATTCGGCGGCGCACGCTCGGCAGGCCTGCGCGCATAGCGTGCACAAGCGGGCGCCGTCAGCGCGGCAGGGAAAAAACTGCACAAACCGCTACGAAAGGCCTCGAATCCTGACAAGCACCCGCGGTACCCACAAAGCGGGCTCGGGCCCACGAGGTGGTGTCCGCGGGAGCCGCTGCGTTGCAGGCGCTTCGTTCAACAGAGGAGTAAACAGTGAATCTGGATTTTCTCACCGGTATTACGCAAACCGAATTCCTGGGTATCACACTCGCCAATTGGTGCCTGGCCGCTTGCGCCATCGCGCTAAGTTTTACCATTGCACGTGCCGGCATCGGCTTCGTACTCAAGAACCTGCGTGTCCGGGCCAGCCGTCCGGAGGCGCACATCAGCCATATCGCGATCGAGGTGCTGTCCAGCACCAGCAATGCGCTGTTGTTGTTGGGCGCGGTGCTTATAGGCATCGGCATTCTCGACCTCCCGGAGCGCTGGTCGGCCCGGGTCAGCAGCCTGTGGTTCGTTGTGGTGGCGCTGCAGGTCGGCCTATGGGCCAACCGCGCCATCGCGCTGGCGGTGTTGCGTTATTTCAAACGGCATAGCCAATCGGAGGTATATACCGGAAGCGCCTTGGGCACCCTGTCGTTATGGGGCGCCAAGGTGTTGCTGTGGGCCGTGGTCGTGCTGGCCATGCTGTCCAATCTCGGTGTGAATATCACCGCCTTCGTGGCGAGCCTTGGCGTTGGTGGTATCGCGATTGCGCTGGCGGTGCAGAATATACTCGGTGACGTTTTCGCGTCGCTATCAATCGCCGTGGACAAGCCGTTCGAAGTGGGCGACTTCATCGTGGTGGGCTCACTGGCAGGTACTGTTGAACACGTTGGGCTGAAGACTACCCGTATCCGTAGCTTGGGCGGCGAGCAGATCGTGATGGCGAACGCCGAGATGATCGGCAGCACCATTCAGAACTACAAGCGGTTGCAAGAGCGCCGCATCGTGTTCAAGTTTCGCCTCACCTACAACTGCTCGCCAGAGCAAGTCAAAGCGGTACCGCAGCAGGTTGAGCGGATCATCCGCGGGCAAAAGCTGGCACGCTTTGACCGTTCCCACTTCCTGGCCTTCGGCGAAAACGCCTTGGAATTCGAAACCGTGTACATCGTGCTGGACCCTAGCTACAACGTGTACATGGATGTTCAGCAGGCCATCAACCTGCAGATGATGGAAGCGTTCGCCGACATGGGCGTGGAGTTCGCCTTCCCCTCCAGAACGGTTTACGTGGCGTCGCTCCCCCCCTCAGTAGATACACGGCCGGGAAGCGAAGAAACTGCCGCCCGTGGCACGGCGCCGCAAACCATGCAGTGAGACCATGGTTTATAGAACCTTCGTAGCAAGGTAAAGGCCAAGGGATAGGGGCCGCAGCCAGCTGGCGCGGCCCCGCGTGTGGGCTACCCCTGATAGGCATAGAGGTTGAGGGTTCGGCTCACGATCTCGGTCAGGTAGCCGCCGGTGTTCTGAACGAAGGTCTGGAGGATCAATACCGTGGGGCCCAGAACGATCACCATGAGCAGCAGCAACACGGCGAGGCTCAGGTTCAGCTCCGACAGCCGACGCACGCCTTATATCCAGACCTGTGACTACCGACAGGGTAGCCAATGCGGTAGTACCGATGATGAGCAGAATCTGCACCGGGATGGAGATCGGTACGCCGAACAGTGCGTTAAGCCCTGTATTGATCTGCGCAACGCCAAAGCCTAGAGAAGTGGCGACCCCCAAGACCGTGCCGATGATCGCAAAGATATCGACAGCGTGGCCCATAGGGCCGTGGATGCGCTAACCGATGAGCGGGTACAGCACCGAGCGCAAGGTGAGCGGGAGCCCATGCCGGTAGCTGAAGCAAGCAAGGATCAGCGCTACGATGGCATAGATAGCCCAGGCATGGAGCCCCCAGTGAAAGAAGGTAATCTTCATTGCCTCACGCGCGGCTTGCACGGTGTTGCCGTCACCCACGGGTGGGTTGGGAAAATGCATCACCGGCTCGGCCACGCCGAAGAACATCAGCCCTATCCCCATGCCCGCCGAAAACAGCATGGCGAACCAGGTGGTGCTGCTGTAGTCAGGGGTGCTGTGATCCGGTCCCAGCTTGATATCGCCGTAACGACTCAAGCCGAGAAACACGACGGTTCCCAGGATGATCGCCACGGCCAGGATGTAGAACCAGCTCAGGTTGGTGATGATCCAGCCTTGGATGTCAGTGAACACCGCTTGGGCATTCTCCTGAAATAGGCTGGCATAGAGCACCAGCGCAAGCAGGGCCGCCGCCGATATCCAGAATACGGGCGCGTTGATGGATGATGGTTTGGCTGTTTCTGCCTCGGTAGGCATAGGCTCGGATTCTCCTCGACAAGGCGCCCTACGTTGCGCAAGGCTGGGATAGTGGATGAGCGATTGACTACAAGGGTCGGTGCTCGTTTCGCAAGCGACCTTGGAAAGAAGCGGCTAGACGCTAGGAATTGCCCGCCCCGCCCCGCTCCATGCCTGCCTGCTTGCCTGCTCGCTTGCCTGCTTGCTGCGCCGGATGTCGCAGGACGGCGATGGCGTTTGTTTATCTTCCTTGAACCAGTAGGTGGGCGGCTCGGGCGCCGCCCACCTATGCACTCACACCTGCTGCTGCCCGCCGTCCACAAACAGCTCGATGCCGTTGACGAAGCTGGCGTCGTCCGAAGCCAGGAACAGTGCGGCGCTGGCGATTTCTTCGGCTTCGCCGACGCGGCCCATGGGGATGAGCGAAGCCAGGTAGTCCAGCAAACCTTGTTGCTGGGCGGCATCAGGGCCAGCCAGGTCGACCAGGCCGGGGGTGCGAGTGGCGCCGGGGCTGATGGTGTTGATCCGCACCTGGCGGTCCTTCAAGTCCAGAATCCAGTTGCGAGCGAAGGAGCGCACGGCGGCTTTCGAAGCGGCGTACACGCTGAAGGCCGAGGTACCGGCACTGCCAGCGGTGGAACCGGTGAGGATTACCGAAGCCTTTTGGGCCAGCAGCGGCAGGGCTTTCTGGACGGTGAACAGCACGCCTTTAACGTTACGGTCGAAGGTGTCGTCGTAGTGCTGTTCGCTGATTTCGCCCAGCGGCACCATCGAACCGCCACCGGCGTTGGCGAAGAGCACGTCGATGCGGCCATGCGCAGCGCCGATCTGGCTATACAGGGCGTCCAGCTGATCAAGCTTCGTCGAGTCAACCCGAACCCCGGTGGCATTGCCGACGGCGTCTACGGCTGCGTCGAGTTCGGCCTGGCGGCGGCCGGTGATGTACACGTGGGCGCCTTCTGCGGCGAAGCGTTTGGCGGTAGCCAGGCCGATGCCAGTGGTGCCGCCGGTGACCAGTGCTACTTTGCCTTCGAGTTTGTTAGCCATGATGTTTCTCCCAGGTTTTGAAGTGTTGCGTAAGGTTGAGTTGCGGTGTGAGAGAAGCTTATCGACCGCGCGGTTTTTTCAAAATAGAATTGCCTGCAAACCATCATTGCAGAAATGAAATGAGCAGACTTCCAGATTTCGAAGGGTTGGCGATGTTTGCCAAGGTGGCAGAAGAGGGATCATTCGCGGCGGCTTCAAGGGTAATGGGGGTCTCAGTGCCTACAGTGTCTCGGGCTGTCGCACGGCTCGAAGAACGCTTGGGCGGTCGGCTGTTCAACCGCACCTCCAGGCAACTGGCGCTGACGGAGTTCGGCGCGAGCATGGCCGCCAAGGCAGGGGAGATTTACCGGCAGGCCGAAGAAGTAGAGAGTGAAGCCCAGGAGTTGTCGGTGCAGCCCCGCGGACAGGTACGCCTGGCGGTACCGATGTCCTTCGGTTTGCGCTGGGTCGCGCCGCTGATGCCGCAACTGATGCGCCAATACCCCGAGTTGTCGATTGACCTGCACTTGTCCGACGCCTCGGTCGACCTTATTGCAGAAGGCTTTGACGCAGCCTTGCGGATCGCGGTGTTGCCTGACTCGTCCTTGGTCGCTCGGCGCATATGTGCAGTGACTCAGTACCTGGTTGCCTCGCCTGGGTACCTGGAGGAGCACGGACAGCTCACCCATCCCCGTGAACTGGCGGCCCGCAGGTGCCTCAGCTATGCGTATCGGTCGCGCAGCCAGGTGTGGCGCTTTACCCATGACGACGGCACCGAGGAAGACGTAGTGCCCAACGGCCCGCTGCGAGTGACCAACTCTGACGCCCTGCTGCCTGCCCTGCTGGACGGCTTGGCCATTGCCGAACTCCCCGAGTTCATTGCCAGCGAATATCTGGTAGATGGCCGACTCGTCGCCTTATTACCTGAATGGCACATGATGCGCGGCGGCCTGTATTTCGTGACCCCATCAGCACGCACGCGGCCCGTGAAGATCAAGGCGCTATCGGACTTCTTTGCCAAACACCTATCGGACCCCAGATGGCGCTGGCCATGACGACATAAAAGGCGCGACAGAAATGAAAGGATGCATTTCCACAATTGCTATTTTGATTGATTACCGAATCTTTTAATTTGGGTTGGAAGTCACGGTACACCGTGCCAACCCTCATCAGCTTCGGAGCAATCTCTCATGAAAAACGCCGTAGAACTCTTTCAAATGTACCTGGACGCCATCCAGTCCCCAGGCACTGCCGCTTCGCTCTTTGCCGAAGATGGCGTGCTGGAGCTTCCTTATCTTGAATCCTTGGGCATCGCCCACCGGGCTCAAGGTAACGATGCCATCGAATCCTTCATTGGTTCCCTGTTGGCTAAAGTACCTGGCTTCAAATTTCGTTGCGTACGGTTCCTGATCGATACCCCCGACCAAGCGTTCGCGGAATACAGCGTCGAGGCGTTGGTGCCTGCGACTGGCCGTATCTATCGGCAGATGTATGCGGGTCGCCTGGTGGCGAAGGACGGCAAGATCCAGTTGCTTCGCGAGTCCTTGGACACCGTTGCCGCGGCCAAGGCCTTCGCGCCTGCTGACTCAGCCTGAGTGCATCCTGGATAACATCCTCCTGAAGGAGCCTAAGATGACCGTGTTTGCGCCCGCGAAATAGCTCAACGTCATCAGCTACTGTTGATGAACAAGCTCAATCACCGCACTTCTTGACCGATCGATACCTATCACGTTTGCCAGCGGGTACGGCGCTGCGGCGCCAGGGCCCGGCGTTCAGCACCTGACGATCATCAGCAAGGCGTTTTCAATCGCTCAACTGGACAGTGCGATACAGCGCAGCTTAACCTGAGCTCCGCTGCGTCTATGGCCTGCTGTCCTGACTGTTAAGGTGGCGTCCCGTCCCTTATACGCCTTTGGATAGCGATCAAAGCCCTGTGACTGACTCCTCCCTTAGCGCAAAGCCCGACGCGCCGGATTTTTCCGGGGCCATCGCCGCCGTTCAGAAGATCGATTCGGTACCGTTGATCCTGGAAATGGTCAAGCAGGTAACCGGGATGCGGTTCGCAGCCGTCGCCCGAGTGACGGAGAAGCACTGGGTAACTTGTGCGGTCGATGACTCGATTGATTTCGGCTTGATACCCGGCAGCCAACTCGAGCTGGAAACCACCATCTGCCATGAGATCCGGCAGAACCGCAGGCCAGTCATCTTCACCCACGCGAGCGATCATCCAGTCTTCTCGCAGCACCACACGCCTAAGCTGTATGGTCTGGAAAGCTACGTTTCCATTCCGATCATCACCGCCGACGGGGGCTTCTTCGGCACGCTGTGCGCGATCGACCCACTGCCCGCCAGCTTCGACGAATCCACCGTGCTGAAGTCCATGGGGCTCTATGCACAGCTGATTGCGATGAACCTTGATTTGCACAAGGGATTACTCACGTCCGAACAGGCACTGGCCGACGCGACCGAAGCCGGGGTATTACGCGAGCAATTCGTGGCCGTGCTGGGTCATGACCTGCGCACCCCGTTAAGTGCGGTACGGCTGAGTGCCGAGCTGCTGGAGACAAGGGTTGCGGAGCCCCGCAGTGTAAAAATGGTCCGGGCCATCCGCCAAAGCGCGCTGCGCATGAGCAGCCTGATCGAGGATGTGCTCGATTTTGCCCGCGGCAAATTGGGCGGAGGGATTCCCGTCAAACCGCTGCTCACGGATGATCTGCAGGAGCAGTTCGAAGCCGTGCTCATGGAGCTGCGGGTGGTGCACCCGCATGCGCAGATTATGGAAACGTTGGATATTCCTACCGGGCTCTATTGCGATCCCAATCGATTAGGGCAATTGCTCTCCAACCTGGTCGGGAATGCCATCACGCACGGGGCAGAAGGCACCCCGATTCAGGTGCGCGTCAACACGATCGACCAGAACCTGGTGTTGTCAGTGCACAACACCGGCGCGGCGATCCCCGCCGATGTACTCCCCTCGCTGTTTCAGCCATTCAAGCGTCCCGAGGTGGGCCATCGGGAAGACGGGTTGGGCCTGGGCCTCTACATCTCGAACGAGATCTGTGTGGGTCACCATGGAATGCTTGAGGTCACGTCGGATGATGCGCAAGGCACCGAATTCGTGGCCACCATTCCTTGCCGGTTACAATGGGCATAAACGATACGTGCTCCCAAAGCATTCAAGGCATTGGCGCTGCAAACTGACGGCACCGCCGTAGGTGCTGGAAAGGAAGGTTCACAAGGGCAGCCCTCGCTCTGAAATGACGTGTTTCATCACCAAGGTAGAGGTTAACCGCTGCACGTTCGGGAGCCTCGATAGGCCCTCGTCATACAGCTGTTGAAACGCTGGCAGATCACGAGCTACAACGTGTAACAGGTAATCAGGTTCGCCGAACAATCGCTGCGCGATAACCACTTCGGGTATGTCGATAAGCGAGGCCTCGAACGCAGCCACTGCTTCCTGATTCCCTTCGCGCAGGGTGGCGAAAACCAGTGCTGAAAAATTGAGCCCCAGCACAGCATTGTCCAGTTGGGCCCTATACCCACGGATTGCTCCGGATTCCTCCAGCGCCCGTACTCGGCGGTGGCACGGAGATAGGCTCAGCCCTACCCTCTCGCCCAAATCAGTAAGAGACAGACGGCCATCCTTCTGCAATTCGGCAAGAATATTTCTATCCAATCTATCCACGGAGAAACATCTCCTAATGCGATGAGGTTTGACGACGGATTTTAAAAGAAAATACCCGTTTATTCTCGATATTCTTTCGTCCGGGCTCGCCATAGCCATCAACGGCCGGCGGGAAGTTTTCTCGGAAGGCAGAATGAGCTTTAGTACCTTTGCGGCTTTCTGGGCCGTGTCGTTTCTTTTCGTCATCACACCTGGTGCGGACTGGGCTTATGCCATTGCTGCCGGCATGCGGGGTCGCTTGGTTGTGCCGGCTGTGGGGGGCCTGTTAAGTGGCCACCTACTGGCGACGCTGATCGTTGCGGCGGGCGTTGGGGGGCTTATTGCACGCTTTCCGAGGGTCATGGTGGTGATGACCCTGATGGGGGCCGGCTACCTGATTTGGCTCGGCATAAACGTGCTTCGCCATCCATCCGTTCCCAAGGCCGGAGCGGATGACTTGGGTTCAGGTCTACGTGGGCCATCAAGGGGGCCTGTATCAGCGGGCTGAACCCGAAGGTGTTTTTGCTGTTTCTGGCATTGCTTCCGCAATTTACGGAGCCAAACTCTTCCTGGCCTATCCCCGCACAAATGGTCCTGTTAGGTCTGGTGCATACCTTCAGTTGCGCTGTGATTTACCTTCTGGTCGGCTTCGGCTCCGAAGTGATACTGCGAGCTCGCCCGCGTGCGGCCTTGCTGGTAAGCCATTTTTCCGGGGCAGCCATGATCCTGGTGGGCCTCTTGCTCATCGGGCAGTCGCTGGCTTAAGAAAGTAGGCCTATGACGTTTCCCACGCTTGAGCGTCGGGTTCAGGATCAAAGGCGCTGAAAATAACCCGTCAGGGGTCAGGTAGGTGTGATGGCCAGCAGGGGACGAAGGGAGCAAGCCTCTTGCCCCTCCCCGTTCACGGCCTTGCTACGCCAGCTTGCCCTTATGCGCCGCGGCTACAAGCCCGTCCAACCAGTCTTGATGGCCGTTGATCATCGGGTTGGGCCTGGCCTTGGCCAACTCTTCGGCAGGTTTGCCCTTCTGGGTTTCCTGGGTGAGTATGCGCACTCGACCTCCCGAGAGGTCCTCGACCAGCCAGGCGTGGTGGACGTCTAGGCGCGTATCCCCTTCTCCGGCCCAGCCATGCCAAGCCACGCGGCCGGGCTTACCATCGGCCGGGGGCACATATTCAGTACATTGAGCCTCGACAGGGAAGCCGAAGGTTTCGAAGTAGAAGCGCACACCCTCGGCCAGCTCGGGCCCCTTACCCTCATGGAAACGGACGTTTGCTGAATTGGCATAGTACGTAGGCCACCGAGGGGCCACGCTCAACAGCGGCCACACATCGGCGGCGCTCAAGCCGGCCACGATCACTTCGTTAGAGACAAAATTCTCAGTGAAGCCCGGCAGGTAGCCTTTAGGCCAAACGATCTCATGCATGCTAGTAACTCGTAGTGATGGACTGGCGCCATAGTGGCTGGTAGCTTGAAATCACGCTAATCGCCATATTTGATCTCATTTATAATGAACGCTGATATCAGACGGCTGGACTTCAACCTGTTGAAAGCCTTGGACGTGCTGCTCGACGAGCGCAACGTCACCCGCGCTGCAGAACGTTTAGCGCTTACTCAGCCCGCGGTCAGCGGCATGCTTACACGGCTGAGGGAGAGCTTTGACGACCCTTTGTTTGTGCGTGCGCAACGTGGCATGGTGCCAACAACCCGCGCCTTGGCACTGGCCGAACCGGTCAAGCGTCTGCTGAGCGACATCGAAAGCCTGCTGCAACCGCAGGCGTTCGATCCGGCAACTGCGAGGATGACGGTTACGCTGGCCTCTACAGACTATGCGCTGCGTGCCGTTGTGGTGCCGTTTCTAAGCGCGGTAAGGGAGCAGGCACCCAACATCCGGGTGGCTGTTCAACCGGTCGATAACCAGGCGCTGCTTGCCCAGTTCGATCGCGGGGAGGTGGATCTGGCCTTGGTAACGCCGGACGTCACCGGGCATGGCTTGCATGCTCATGCGTTGTTCGAAGAGCGTTATGTCTGCGTGATGCGGGCCGGCCACCCGGACGCCACAGCAGAAGCACTCACGCTCGAGCGCTTCTGCGCACTGGACCATGTACTGGTATCGCCCGCTGGAGGCGCCTTTCACGGGGTGACGGATGAAGCGCTCGCCAGGGTCGGAAAAACGCGGCGGGTTACCGTTTCGGTCACCAGTTTCCTGGTGCTCCCGGAGATACTGAAAGTGAGCGACCTGATTGCCGTGGTGCCGCGCCGCCTCGTGTTGGATCGAGACGACCTGATCATTATGGAGCCGCCCGTGCACATTCAGGGGTTCGGTAAAAGTGTTGCCTGGCATGAACGCACGCATCGTGACCCAGGGCATCAGTGGCTCCGATCGCTGCTGATAGAGGTTTGTGCCCTGCTCCGGTGATCGCCTTTAGCTGTAACGCCGCCCCGACGTCGCCGCCGACGAACGCCAGGTCGCCAAGTACCGCTGGACCCTGCGAGCCTGATGACCGAAATAGAAGACTTACTATGGACCAGCCAGCCCACGGTCCACGGCCCCGCTTGTCCAGTATCCCTCTACCACCCCTCAACTCTTCTAGAGTAAGCCCACCGCCTTCCAGGCGAAAAACCCAGCGCCGCCAGGCGCACGCTGCTTGCAGGCAATGCCCGGCGGTCGAGGCCGGGCCTTCACTGGCCCTTTGCGGCTCTGCAGGTATACGGTCATGGCCACGATTTTCAATGTGCTCGACTATGGCGCCAAGGGCGACGCCACCACCAACGACACCCACGCTATCCAGCGCGCGATCAACGCGGCGGCCGAGGCCGGCGGCGGCGAGGTGTACCTGCCGAAGGGCACCTACATCGTCAGCGGGGCAAACGTCGACGGCGCCTGCCTGACCCTCAGGAGCCATGTGACCCTCGCCGGGGCGGGCCAGTCGTTCACTGCGCTGAGCCTGGCGAACGGCTCCGCCGAGGACATCGATGGCATCGTCCGTACTTCAGCCTCTAACGACACCCTCGGCGCCAGCGTCCAGAACCTGACCATCGACGGCAACTCAAGCAGAACCAGCGGCACCGTACATGGCCTGGTGAGCGGCAACGAAGCGGACCTTGAAGCCCATACCCGTGACCTGGCCGTCAGCGGCGTGATCTTCTATCAGTGCAGCGGCGATGGCCTGTTGGTCAGCGGCCAGACCCTCGGGCTGAACGTTCAGGACAGCGTGGCGCTCGGCAACGGCGGCGACGGTTTCGCGACCCGCTTGATCAGTACGCCCTTTGATCACACCGGCGGCCCGGCGTTTAACGACAACACCGCCGCGCAAAACGGCGGGGATGGCTTCGACCTGCATATTGCGGGTGCCGACCTTTACAATAACAACGCCCTGAACAACATCGGCAACGGCATTGTGCTAGAGAAAATCCCCGATGCACTGCGTTCGGCGCAAGGCTCCCTGGAGTACGGGGTAGTGGCAGGCAATGGAGGTGCCGGGATAGTGGATCGGCTGCTTATCCCCTACTTCATCGGGGTAGCCATTCACGACAATGGTGGCGCGGGCATTCTGCTGGAGGGTACGGCGGGCGCCTATATCCAGAATAACGTACTGGCCAACAACCTCCAGGCCGGTGTTCAGGGCGCAAATGCTGGAGAAATTCAGGCTACAGACTACGTCGATGCCGCCGGTAAGCCGCATGCCGCCGATAACCGGCTGCACATCTCTGGCAATTCATTAACCGGGGGCAGCAACGCAACGGTCGGAATTTCCGAAACCGGAAACGCCGCACGGGAATTTCACACCATCCACGACAACACTCTCAGCGGTTTCGACAGCGCTGGCAGCGGCGTAGGGACGACTGCCTACAACTCCAGCGCACCAAACCGCCTTTATGGCACTAAAGCAGACGACACACTTGGCGGCGCTACGGGCGCAATGGCGCTGTTCGGCCTGGGCGGCAACGACACCCTCAGCGGCGGTGCGCGCGGTGACCGCCTGGACGGCGGCGCGGGGGGCGACACCCTTACCGGGGGTGCCGGGCGAGATACTTTCGTGTTCGAAAAGGCCAGCGACAGCCACCGCAGCGGCTCCGCCCAGACGTTCGATGTAATCACCGACCTGCTGCCCCAATCAGACCGGCTCGACCTTACCGCGCTCGGCCTGTACGGCATCGGGAACGGCCTCAACGGCACGGTCGCGCTAAGCTATAACGCCGACAGCAACCTGACCTACCTGCGCAGCCTGGAAACGTCCGGGCCGAGCCAGAGCTTCCAGGTGGCGTTGGCAGGCGACTACCGCGGCTTGTTGGGCAGCCACGAATTCACCGCCTCGGACCAAGGGTCTGCGGGCACGGATACCTTGAACGATTCCGCCCGCACCGCAGATCTTGTGCTGCGTGGCGAGGGCAGCAATGACCGGCTCGTCGGCGGCAGTGGCAATGACCGCCTCTACGGTGGGGCGGGGGCGGACGTTTTGATTGGTAACGCCGGAGCGGATCATTTCATTTATCAGCAGGTCAGTGACAGCTTCGTCAATGACCGCACCGGGGTGTCGGAAGCGGACACCATTCGCGACTTCGGCCCCTACGATGACCCCGACCACGACAGCATTGGCCGTATGGACCGTATCGATCTCACGGCGCTGGGCTATACCGCCCTGGGCGACGGCCATAACGGCACGCTCAAGTTCACCCCCGAGGCAAGCGGCGGGTACCTGCTGCAATCCCTGCACGCCGAGGCCGACGGCAGCCGTTTCGCCCTGCGTATTGAAGGCCCGGAACTCGATTCCGCGGAACGCAGCGACCTACCCAATGCCTTTTACTTCGCGCCGTCCGCCCACGTGCAAGGCGTGCCGCAACAAATCGTTGGTACCGACACGAACAACTGGCTGGTGGGGTTCAGTGAACCTGATGTGATTGTTGGCAAAGGCGGTAACGACGCCATCGAGGGCGGCGGTGGCAACGACGTACTGGACGGCGGCACGGGCCGGGACGAGCTTACAGGCGGCAGCGGGGCGGATACCTTCCGCTTCACCCACGTGGCCGATAGCTACAGAGGCGCCAATGACGTGATTACCGACTTTCTGCCTGCCAAGGATGTACTGGACCTGTCGGCACTGGGGTTCACTGGCTTCGGTGACGGCACCGACGGCACGGTGAAAATCACCTTCAGCAACGACACCGGCCGCTCCTACATCAAGTCACTGGACGTCGACGCAGATGGGCACCGCTTCGAGATCACCGCCCTTGGCGACCTCGTCGGCCTGTTGGGTTCCGGCAACTTCGTATTCGCCCACCCCGTGCAAACCCTGATAGGAGCAGTGGAAATGGAAGGTATGCACGGGGCCTGAGGGCGGCGCGACATGTCCCGCATGCGCCTTAAACTTCTGTAGGGGTTGCGCAAGCCGTGCAACGGCGCTCGCTAGCTGGCCACGCGCCTGGAAGGTCGGCCTTTCGGTTGAAGCAAAGGTTTCAAAGAGTGGATGCTTGGCTGGGCCTTGGCCCGCCTTGGCCTGACGATGGACGTAAGGAGGAGGTCTAACAACGTGCAGAGGGCGGGTATAAGGATAACCTAGTGTTCCGGCACCAAGGGCTGTGGCCAATTACCATCGCCCTGACAGGCCGCTACCGACCCATAGCTGCCATTCAGTCAGCTGAATTTTAGGAGATTTAACAGGCTCAGCAGAGGGGAATATGGCTAGGACTTCAGTGGTTGATATCGATGTCAGTGAAGTTAGGAGTGTCCTGTCGCTCCACCATAGTAAGCGTTCAGCAAACTCACATTGAATTGAAGGTGATTTCGAGCCTTTCAGCTCCACTCACTTCGAAATCTTCCACAGTCCGTAAGAAAACTTCGAGAGAGCGAGAAATAAATTTTTCGCGGTGATGCACGATGTGGAGCTGTCGCTTATGAGGCGGCAGGTCATGATTCAACAACCTCAGCTTACCTTCCGCGATTGCATCGCTCACTACCCAGTAAGACAAACAGCTTATTCCGATTCCGGAAACGACCATTCGCTTAATGGCTTCGGAGCTACCGATCCGGCGAGCGTCGCTCCAGTCGCCAAGGTAGGGAAGTAGCCATTGAAGCACCTCATCAGCAGTTCCTGAGCCGTCCTCGCGAATCAGCCAGGTAGCGGCATTGAGGTCGTCTGAAGTGACCTTTTCCTGAGCGGCAAGGGGATGATTTGAGGCTGCGATGATCGCTAGTTCGTCCTCAAACCATGGACGAATCGTCAGCTCGGGTTGGCGGCACGGCCCCTCAATCAGGCCGATATCAATCGAAAGCTGTGCGGCTTGCTTGGCGATATCTGCACTGTTGCCCATGATGACATCGACTTGAATGCCCGGCGCTCGCGCAGCCAAACGTTCGATCAGCAGGGGCATGATGTAATTGCCAATTGTAGTGCTGCAACCGATCCTCATCCGAGCCGTCGTGTCCGTTTGAAAACCTTCTTCAATTTGTGCCGCCGCTTCCAGCAGCCGGATGGCCTGAGGTAGAAGCGTTTGCCCGTTGTCATTCAGCACTAGGCGTCTGCCGACCCGATCAAATAACTGGGTGCCCAGCGCGCTTTCCAACTCCTGGAGGGCAGCGCTCGTAGCTGACTGAGACAAAGCCAGTGACAGACTCGCCCGGGTCGTCGAGCCCAGCTGAGCGATGCCTCGAAAAATGTCGAGCTGGCGGAGAGTCAGCTTCACGAACTTACCTATTAAGTGGGTATGACATAGAGAAATTACCCGTTTTCCTAGATAAATTCACGCCGCTATTCTGTAGGCACTGCTCCGATGAAGTACGCCGTGGAGGCACCATGCGAGACATCAGCTTGTCAAAAATAATGCAAGGAGGGCAGCCGCTGTCGGCGCTCTCAAATCCAAGGGAAGCGATCCGGCAGTTCACCCCGAACTGGTTCGCCGCCACGATGGGTACGGGCATCCTGGCCCTGGCGTTAGGACAGCTTCCAGGAGATATCGCGCTGCTGTCATACGCGGGAAAAGCACTTTGGCTGTTCAACATTGTGCTTTTCAGTGCTTTTACGCTTATGTACGCGGCACGTTGGGTTTTCTTTTTCAACGAAGCCAAGCAAATCTTCGGTCATTCAACCGTCTCTATGTTTTTCGGCACGATCCCGATGGGGCTGGCAACCATCATCAACGGCTTGATGCAGTATGGCGTACCGACCTGGGGTGATGCCCTAATACCATTAGCCCATGGCCTGTGGTGGCTAGATGTCGCCATGGCACTGGCATGCGGTGTTCTCATTCCATTCATGATGTTCACGCGGCAAGAGCACAGCATCGACCAGATGACTGCTGTGTGGTTACTTCCCGTTGTCGCTGCGGAAGTCGCTGCCGCCAGTGGTGGGGTGATCGCTCCACATTTGGCCGACGCGAGCGCGCAGTTCAATATGCTGATTACCAGCTACGTGCTGTGGGCCTATTCCGTCCCTGTAGCCTTGAGCATTCTGGTGATCCTGGTGCTACGCCTGGCGCTTCATAAACTGCCTCACGAGAACATGGCTGCATCATCGTGGTTATCGCTGGGGCCTATTGGAACAGGAGCGCTAGGCATGCTGGTCATCGGCGGCGACGCCCCAGCCATCTTTGCCGCTCACGGCATGGCTAATGTTGGAGCCGTGGCAGCAGGGATTGGGCTGATCGCTGGCATTTTGTTCTGGGGCCTTGGGTTGTGGTGGATGCTTTTGGCACTGCTTATCACTGCTCGATATGCGAAAGGTGGTATTCCATTCAACCTGGGCTGGTGGGGCTTCACATTTCCTTTAGGCGTCTACGCCGTGACCACCTTGAAATTAGGCGTGATCTTGGACTTGGCATTTTTCGACGTTCTGGGTGTGATTTTAGTGCTGGTGTTGGCGGTAATGTGGTTGGTGGTGGCGGCGAAGACCACCATAGGTGCTTACCGAGGGAATCTGTTCGTATCCCCCTGCATCGCTTCTCTCAAGGCAAAGCAGGCCTAGCGTTAATTAAAATCATGTAGCCGCCTCGATGCCCGCGACAGCGTCGCAACGATGGCCTTGGCCGCGTTGGGACTTGTACACACTGAAAGCAGGCTCGGGTGTGGCATTTCGAACAGGCCTAGGTGACCCCCTGTTACTTCATGAATCGGGGTCTGACTTGCTCATTTTGGTTCGTCCTCCTCGACTTTTTTCGAGGCGCTCACGGCGTTGCGCTGAGAGTGAAATTTATTGATGTCCGAAAGACGGATATCAGTCGGTAGGGCATGGCGGTATTTGCTGTGGCCCACGCGCTGGGCGTGATAGATCCCGGTATGGCCGGACACCAGATAACTGGCGATACAGGCAATCGCGGCAAGTGGGGCAATCTCTGGGCCGAACAGCTCCATGGCCATGACGATGGTCGCCAGTGGTGTGTTGGCGGCGCCGGCGAAGACTGCGACGAAGCCGATACCGGCGAGCATCGAGAATGGGAGGTGTAGCAGCGGCGCAAGCGCGTTGCCCAGCGTCGCGCCGATGTAGAACAGCGGCGTGACCTCGCCACCTTTGAAGCCTGTGCCGAGTGATGCGACGGTAAACGCGAGTTTGCCGAACCAGTCCCATGGCGCAACGGGCGCTGCAAAGGACTGGACGATGCTCGGAATGCCTAGGCCGACGTACTGATAGGCATCCAGTGCCCACACCGCCGTGGCCACCACTATCCCACCGAGAACAGGGCGCAAAGGCGAATAGGGAATCAGCTTTTTTATCCACGCCCCGAGGGTATGGGTGGCGGTGGCGAACAGCAGTCCCGCGAGCCCGAACACAACGCCCGCGACCACCACGGCCATCACTGTCCAGGCCTGCACGGGCGCGATCTCGCCGATGACGTAGTGGGTGTGCACGACGCCCCAGAGCAGCCCGACTTGATCAGCGACGATGGCGGCGACCATGCACGGGAACAACGCGTCATACCGCATGCGACCGATAGCGAGCACCTCAAGGCCGAACAGTGCTCCGGCCAGCGGCGTGCCGAAGACCGAAGCGAAGCCTGCGCTGATGCCCGCCATGAGCATGATTCGGCGATCTTCGCGGCGCAGGCGGAACAGGTGAGTTATCTGATCGGCCAGCGCGCCACCCATTTGCACGGCAGTGCCTTCGCGTCCAACCGATGCGCCAAACAAATGCGAGATCAGAGTTCCCGCAAGCACCAGGGGCACCATACGCAACGGCACGGTTTTTTTGGGGTCGTGAATCTCGTCGATCAGCAGGTTGTTGCCCGCATCCACCGGCTTGCCGATCAAGTGGTAAACCAGCCCCACCGCAAAGCCTGTCACGGGCAACAGCCATATGGCCCAGCGATGGGTTTCACGCCATTGGGTCGCGTGATCGAGGGAGAACAGAAACAGCGCGGATGCCGATCCCGCCAGAAGCGCTACGGCACTGGCAAGCACCAACCATTTGCCGATGTAAGGAAGCAGATCGAGCTGTTCAGGTTTTCTGAGTTTTGACATGGGGGCAGCCACACATAAGAAAGTGAGCCTGACCAAGAAGAGGATTTTACGCGCGAACGCCTACAGCCCTGTCTTGATCAGGTGTCTGTAGGCATCATCAGCTGCTATGGGCGCAGCAGTTGGTAAGTGGAGGAATGCCATCTCCAGTGCCCGATCATAGAGATCTCTCCCAGAGATGTAAAATATTGTTACTGCGATGATTGGTCGCGTTCCTAGAGATCGTTCTGGGCGGCAGTAATGTCGAGTCGCACCCCATACATCAATCTGAGCGGCTGCTTCTGGCCGGTTGCGGCCCATTTGTGAATGGCAGCTATGGGTCGGATAGCGACAGCCGTACCTCCACTGTCGCTAGCGTGTCAGACCTCCGTCTGCTCTGCCATCTCCAAAGCATCATCGACCTCAATGCCTAGGTATCGCACGGTACTCTCAAGCTTCGTATGCCCGAGCAGGAGCTGAACCGCTCTCAGGTTCTTCGTCCTCCGATAGATCAACGATGCCTTCGTGCGTCTCATCGTGTGAGTACCCTACAGGGCTGGATCAAGGCCAATAGCCTTTATCCACGCCTTGACGATCCTAGCGTATTGCCGGGTGGAGAGATGCTGGGAGGCGTGCAGCCGGCTTGGAAAAAGGCAGTCCTCACTGTGGAGATGGGCTTGATGTATCCATGCCTCCAGAGCAATCCGTGTTTGCTCCGTAATCTCAAACTGCACAGGTCGCTGGGTTTTCTGCTGCATCACTATTGCTCGCGATGACACATGCTGCCCATGAACCACGTTTCGTACACGAAGCTTGGTCAGATCGCAGGCTCGTAGCTTGCTGTCGATGGCTAGATTGAAAAGAGCCAAATCACGAGCTTCCTCCGCGATTTGGAGCCTTACGCGAATGGCCCAGATATCTTTGAGTCGCAGCGGGGCTTTCTGGCCGACCAATTTTCCTTTGTTCCAAGGTTCCTGGACGTGGGTCGTAATCGTTTTCATAGCTTGTCCTCCTCTTTTGGGAAGACAAGGATGGTCATCGCGAGCCATGGGCGCTAACCGACCCATTGCAGCCGTTCGTGAGGGCGATGTGGTAACGCCCGCGCCTGCCAGCACCGCCGCATGGGCGCTGCCTGCGGCCACGATTGAACGGCTGCTTGCGCAACCCAATAGGGTAGACCCCGCGCAGTTCCCGTCATTGACCGGGCTCACACGCGCTATTGCCCATACCGTCTTCCGTTGGGTTTGAAGGAAAAGGACCAGGCGGCTTTCATTCACCGGCGGTCTTACATGCAAAAAACAGCTAGTTCCGCTGCTACCCTCAAGGCTGCCCAGCTCGTTCATTCCTGCCTTATCTACCCACTGCGAACGGCTCGCGGCATGGGAGATAGTTATGGCCTCATTTTACGATGTGAAGGATTACGGCGCGCTCGGCGACGGCGTGACTGACGATACGCAAGCCATCCAGGCGGCAATTGACGCTGCAGCCGCGGCCGGAGGCGGCACGGTGAGCGTTACCGCAGGTACCTATCGGGTTAGCGCCAGCGATGACGCGCAAGGTGGCTGCCTGTTACTGGGCGATAACGTCTCCCTGGTGGGCGTGGGCATGGGCAAGACGATTATCAAGCTCGCACAAGGCGAAGGGGATGTAGCCGGCATGCTACGGGGGGGTGGCGACCATGTGAGTGTCAGCGGGCTGACCCTCAACGGTCTGGGCGACGAGGCCTTCGGCGCTGTCGACTGCTGGGTAAGCGGAGACAGCAGTGATGTGCAGCTAAAGGATGTAGAAGCCACCTGGAGCCGCGGCTATGGGTTCGACCTGCGCAACGCCGGCGGCCAGGTGACCATGCAAGGCTGCATAGCGGCGATAACCGGGGACGACGGCGTGATTGCCGATGGCCTGGCACGCGCGGTTATCCAGGACACCATTTCTTATACTAACCAAGGGTCGGGGTTCAACCTGGGTGGCCCTGTCCAGCTGCTGGACAGCGAGGCCTACGACAATGCAGTCGCAGGTATCAATGTGGTCGAAGGGACCTCACCGGCAGGTTCCGGCAATGTGCGGGTAGACGGCGGCAGCGTGCACGGCAACCACCAGAACGGTGTGGCCCTCACCGAGGTGGATGGCTTCGAGATCAACGGCCTCGAGATCTACGGGAACGTGAATTACGGCATTACGGTTCACGGCGGCTCCTTGGGCACCCTTTCTTATAACACCGTGCACGGCAACTCGCTGGAAGCCCCGGACGTTGAAATCAGAATCCAAAGCGGTGATATTTCTGCTCCCTCATCTGACCCCGATTATGCTGTAAAGGTAAGAGACAACATCATCGTTGGTGAACAGCCCTACCATAGCGGTCTATACGCGTCTGGCAGCGGCTATATCCAGGTGTTCGATAACGTTGCCAGTGGTGATGACTTCTTTGGCGACATTGTCGGGGTGGATGAGCCCTACGGGCGGGCCCGGGGGAACACGGAATTCGTGCATATTCGGGGAACGTCCCAAGGCGATGTGCTCAATGGTGACCTCACCCGCGATATCTTGCAGGGGAACGCAGGCGCTGATCGCCTGCTGGGTGCCGGCAATGACGACGTGCTGGTGGGGGGCGCCGGGGCGGATCAACTCAGCGGCGGTGCCGGTAGCGATGTGTTCCGCTTTACCGCGCTCAACGACAGCTACCGGACCGCTACCCAAAGCCACGCCGACCGGGTACTTGACTTCGACCTTCGCGCCGATCGCCTGGATTTGACCGCGCTGGGGTATAGCCATGTCGGGAACGGACACGGCGACTCGGTGGGTATCACCTATGACGCAGTCAAGGACGTCACCTACCTTAAAAACCTTGATCCGGACGCCCAAGGCGACCGCTTCGAGCTAGCGCTCGCTGGCGACTACCGGGCGTTGACCGATGCCCACCTGCAAGCCCTGTTCATCGGTACGGCGGGCAGCGATACCTTGAAGGGTACGGTCGATGCTGAAACCCTCCATGGGTTTGCAGGGCGTGATCATCTCCAGGGCGACCGTGGAGATGATCTTCTTTACGGTGACGCCGGGGGTGATCAGCTTGAGGGCGGCAAAGGCGCGGACACCTTTGTCTATCGCAGCGTGAGTGACAGCCTGCGCAGTGCCAGCGTAAGCGACGACCCAGGGCGCGACACCCTGATGGATTTTGATGGCGCGGTCGGTGACCTTATCGACGTCTCTGCGCTGGGGTTTACCGGGCTTGGTGATGGGCACAATGGCACCTTGAAGTTGAGCATCAATGACGCAGGAACACGGTCGATTCTCAAATCTCTGGATACGGACGCCAGAGGCAATCACTTCGAGCTTGCTATAGGCGGCGACGCCTTGGCGGAGCTCGGCGCAGCCAACATAGTGTTTGCCCAGGCGCCCGTGGGCCAGGTCACCAGCAGCGCGCCCAACGAAGCCCTGCAACTTACAGGAACCAGCGCGGCAGATGTGATCAAAGGGCTCTCGGGTGATGACACGCTAAAAGGGGCCGCCGGCAATGATCGGCTGACGGGCGGTGTGGGGGATGACCTGTTGATTGGCGGCACGGGCGCTGACCGGCTTGTCGGAAGCTCCGGCGCGGACACTTTTCGCTTTGCGAGCGTCACCGATAGCTACCGTTCAGGGAGCCAGGTGTCCGTGGACACCGTCACCGACTTTTCAGCCTCTCGGGATGTGATTGACCTGTCTCGCCTGGGATTCTCCGGGCTGGGCAATGGTCATGCCGACACCCTGCGGTTGAGTTATGAGCAATCCACCAACCAGACCTTCCTGACCGACCTTGACGGCGACGCGCAGGGGCGGCACTTCCAGATTCGTTTCTCCGCAAACCAGACCGATGCCCTGAACAGCGACAGTATCCTCTTCACCGATGGCGGCACTGCCGAGCCGCTCCAGTTGCTAGGTGACAGTGCCATGCCGCCCGCAGCTGTGGCCTAGGAAAAAGCCGGACTCCACCTAATAGCCGTCCGGGCAGGGCGACAGGGAAGGCCATACAGGCTTGTCACCCCTGTCGCCCGAAGCTGCGTTACACCACGGCCTCTGCTTGCGCTGCACTGCCCAGTAGCGTTAGCGGCATCTCCGGTTCTGGTGGAGCCAACAGTCCATCAGGCAGGGGCTGGCTGTCATAGCCGTCAGGGTGGGCAAAGATGATCGCTGTATCGGAGCGTAAAGACTCGATGTTGAGGTTGTTGAAGCTGATTTCGAAATGGCGCCCTAATGCGTCGGTTTCCATAGATCTAAGTACCATTCCCACGGGGACAGGGTCCCACTCGAACAGCAGGGTACCGTTATAGCCATTGCCCAGCCCGGTAAAGCCCAGGGCACTGACGTCAATGCTGTCATTCCCCTTGAGGTCGAAGTCGAGGATAACGTCCCGGTGTATCAAGACGTCGTTATCGCCGCGCCAGCTGTCAGTCAGGGCTTTATACACAAAGGTGTCGCTCTCCTTGCCGCCGGTTAGCCGGTCTGCGCCCTCGCCGCCGATGAGCCGGTCTTCGCCGTGGTAGCCCACAAGCGTGTCGGCGCCGTTGCCCCCGATCAGCGTTTCTGCCGAGTTGCTACCTTCCAACAGGTTGGCGGCCGCGTCGCCCTTCACCAGTGAGCGAAAGTCGTCAGAGTTCAGTGCTGTGCTGCCGGTGAAGTCGCCGTGCAGCGCCAGCTCGAAGCGATTGCCATGGCTATCGGCGTCAAAGCTTTTCAGGTAGGTCAGGTCGTGGGCTTTGTTGTACACGGCCTTGAGGCTGCTGCCGTGGCCGTCCCCTATGCCGGTGAAGCCGACTTCGGTAAGGTCGAGCCAGTCATCAGGGTTGAAATCCCCGATCACATCAGCATGGGACGTGGTTGCCGTACGGTAGCTGTCGGTCAGGGCACTAAATCGGAACGTGTCGCCGTGCTGGTACTCACTAAGCCCGCCCAAGAGGTAATCGCGGCCAGCGCCACCGACCAGAATGTCGTTATTGTCCCCGCTGTCCAGGCGGTCGTTGCCCGTACCTCCTACCAGCAGGTCTTGCGCGAGCGTGCCTGTCAGTTTGTCAGCTGCTGCCGTGCCGAAACGGTGAATGAATGCCTGGTTATCGGTCACTGTGCTATGGATGCCCCCCTGCTGCGTGGGGTATTCAACCTCACTTATCACATTGTCCGTAATGCGGTTGTTGTCACCCGCGTCATAGCCTTCAGCAATGCCAAGGTTGGAATTCGTCCAGAAGCCGCCCGTAACGACATTACCGTATACGTCGATATATTCCGCGCGCAGCGCCGGCATGGAAGCAACACCGGTGAGCAGGATTTCTGCGCCAGTGACCTCGCCGTTGTTCTCGTGGACGTTGCTGAAGCTGATTTCGCCATGCTTGCTGTCGTCGCTGTGCACCCCGTTGACATCGTTACCGTGGGCGTCGATACCGGTCACTCGGTAGCCATCCACAGTGTCGATATGCACGCCTGAATCGCCGTTCTCCCAAAAGGCGCCGCCGCTGACCAGGATATTGCCCACCTGGTCATCCTTAACGGTGTCGGTGGCCCTGCCTTCCACCAGGTGGATGCCATCGCCGCCGTTTCCATAGCCGTCGCTGTCAAGCACGCGCAGGGTACCGCCCAGCTGGTAGCCGTCGCCTACGTTGTTGTAGGAAACGTTGTGCTCGAACACGCTAGTGCGCAGGCCATTGGCTATGACTCCGTCCTTCATGTTGTCATGAGCGCTGCTGTTTCGCAGCGTTACGGTGCTGCCCCCGCTGCGCAGGTCGAAGCCGTAGCCACTGGCGTTGTGCACCTCTACGTCATCGAGCAGCAGATTGCTGACCGTGCCGCTGACCACACCGTCCACGGCGCCTGAATCGGCCGCCGTGCTGTTGCCATCAATACTCAAGTGGCTGGCCTGCACACCTTTACCCTCGGCCCGCAGGATGCCGGCCGCCGTAGTAACGCCGCTCGCCAGTTTGAGTATCGTGCCTTCAGTGCTCAGCCCTTCCAGTGCCACCCCGCTTTTGAGCAGCAGGCAGCCTCCGTCGGCCGCGTCGTTCGGGCTGAGCCGAAAGGTCCCTGCACCTATCGTTACTTGCCCGCCACCCGCTGCCGCCGCGGCATTGATCGCCGCCTGGATCGCCTGGGTGTCATCGGTGACGCCATCGCCCTTGGCGCCGTAGTCTTTCACATTGAATTGTGTCGCCATTAGCGTTCTCCCTGCCGCGACACGTTCGCAGTGAATGGAGAAAACAGGAAAACGCAGCGCGGGCTCTGAGCCTAGTTGATTGCTGGGGTAATACGGTAGGCAGTGGACGTGAAGTTGCCGGGCTAGCTAAGGGCATCGCCTCACCGTCACCGACTTTTCAGCCTCCCGGGATGGGATTGACCTGTCCCGCTTGGGGTTCACCGGGCTGGACGATCGCCATGCCGACACCCTGCGGGCACCTATATCAAGGACTTCACCACCACCAGCAGCGGCCAACGCTTCGAGATCGTCCTGAGTGGGGACCATGGCGACGACTTGGGCGCGGACCAGTTCATGTTCGCCGATACCAGCCCTGAGCTGCAGTTGCTGGGGGCATAGGGCCCTTTGCCCATTCTGGGGCGTTTGCGTCGAGCGAGCACCTAGTTTTGAAAGATGTCTGCGTTTTTACAAAGTATGTGAGCTGGCCGCTTCTGAGCAATCTCGGCAATTACTCGACGACGGCTATGGGTCGATAGCAGCCCTTATGCTGGCAGTGGTCCGTATGCACGATAGGTGTCTATCAGTGTGTCAAATAGCGAAATGTCCGATCGGCTTCTGGCAATAAGCTGAGCACCCGCCACAGCCGAAAAAATCGCACGGGCCCGCTTCTCACTGTCTTGTGGCTCGCATACGTTCGCGGCTTCCAGAAGCTTGCTCAGCCAAGCCACATTCACCTCGGCAAACGTCTGAATTTCCTGAGTCATCTCTGCCGGCAAATTGTCGGTTTCAGCGCCCACAAAGCTGCCCAGACAGAGACGGTTATCGGCCTCCAAAGAGCGACGGAAAATCTCGGGGAAACGACGCAGTGCATCGAGAGCGTCTGGCGTTTCCTGCGAGATCACTTCGAGTGCCGCAGCGCCGTCTTCCCAATACCGCCTGGCGACAGCAACGCCAAGATCAGCCTTGCTCGGGAAGTGGTAATAAATACTCGCAGGCTTGATTCCAACCGCAGTGGCCAGATCGCGGAAGTTCAAGCCGTTGTAGCCTTGGGACTGGGCGATATTTCTCGCCGCCAGCAGAATGGCTTCCCGGGCGTTGATCGTCATTGCTTTGCCTTTGTTCTTTGGTCGAGTGATCGGAAGATTGCCATGCTAGATCAAAAGCCTACCTTTTGTTAGGTAGCCGTCCTGTGCATCTGTCACCGACCTGGAAATAGCTCCGCCGGGAACGCCATGCATTGCGGTCCCAGCGACTCCACGCACCCAGCACGAGATCACTCAGACGGCGAATCCAGTTCCGGAATTCCGCTGTTCCGATCAGCATAGGCAGCCTGGAAGCTTGGGCGTTTCTGCCAGCGCTTCCAATAGGCGTCGATGAACTCGAAACGCTCATCCAGAGGGGTGGCGTTGACCGGGAACTTGGAGAATGCAATCGCAGTTGCCAGAGTGATGTCCGAGAAGGTCGGAGCATCGCCGCCCAACAACCATTCACGGCCATCGGACAGATGACGATTGACCAGTGCCGCATGGGCTAACGCTTCCTTGCGACAGTGCTCGCCCCAGGCCTCATTCTTCGTCAGTTCAAGCTTGAAGCCCAACCCGGTGTGCAACACGTGAAACGCCGTCACTATCCGATAAAGAATATGCACCCAGACCCGGTTATCCCACATGTTATCGAGCCCTTGCTCCAAGGCGGTCTCGCCCATGATCTTGCGGCCCGGATAGGACTGATCGAGATAGCGAACGATAGCTGCCGTTTCGGAAATGAAACTTCCGTCTGCGAGTTCCAGCGTGGGCGTTTCACCCCATGGATTCATATTGAGATGACGCCACCCGCGCTGTTGCCCTCCGGGCGCCATGTCATAAATCGTTTCTTCGAACAGGTCCGCTATTCCCTTTTCGTGCATGAACAGACGCAGGCGTTGAGGGTTGGGGAAAGCCGATGGAGATGTGAAGAGATGCAGTTTAGCGGTCATGGTCAGCTCCAGAAGGAAGAGAAAAATCTACCTAACAATCGTTAGGTGAACTGAATCTATTCCTCCTTTCCCCTGAAGTCAACTACCTACCTAACGATTGTTAGGGCTTGCTGATCCAAGCGAGCATGACCACGAGCTCGCGGGAAGAGTGGCGGCGAGGTCTGACGACAGAAGCGTTCCATAGCCCACCTCTGGCTTGCGCCGTGTCGTGAAGTGGATTGGGTATAGTTGCACGCGCTGTGGCATCCCGATGCAGCCCCCTACCACTGCAGCACCCTTCGCCCGAGTACACTTCCGGCCACTAGCGGTAGCAGCATCCCGAGCACATACCACACCCCCCAGAATGGCACCGCCATCTCAGGGCAGTGCAAGGTATAGGCGAGCGTGCCGGTCGCTCCGGCGAGCAAACCGCCGCCTGCGCCCGCTTGGCGCGGGCGGGTAGGCGCCAGGCCCCGCAGGGCCCAGAACACGCTGATAAATGCCGGAACGGCCAGCAACGCAATGTTCAGCGGGCAGGTGCGCCAGGTATGCCCCAATATCAGTTCGGCGCGCGCTCCAACGGGGGCCCAAGCCAATACCGCAAGGCTACCAAGCCATACCAGCGACACCGGAAGCGCCAGCGCCCACCAGATGGCGCCGCCGCGTACGCCGGGCCTTGCCAGCCGGCTGCACAGCCATAATGCCAGTATCGCCAAGCTGGCGGGCAGCGCGACCTTGGCCCAGAACAAGGGTAAGCGCATCACATCGCCAAGGTCGGCACGTACGCCATAGAGAGCGGCCATCAATAGGAACGCGCCAAACAGGCCACTGCACAAGGCCACGGCGAAACGCCAGCTCAGGGCATGCTTTTCTACCGTTGTGTCGCCCGCAGCAAGCAAGGAAATCAGCTCATCGGTTTTCATTGCTTCGCTTACCTCGAATCATGGCCGCCAAGGCCTTGAGCCCGCGGTGGATGCCTACTTTCACTGCCGAGCTGGACAGGCCAGTGAGACGGGCGGTTTGCGCTACCGACAGCCCTTCCAGTTTCACGTGGATGATCGGGAGCCGCTGGCGGTCGGGTAATGCCTGCAACAGTCGGCCGAGGTCGCGGCTGGCTTGGGCCGGCTCGTGTATTTCGCGGGCGAAGAGTTCGTCGTCTTCAGCCAGCGGTTGTTGCAGCGCCTCACGGTGGGCGAAGGCACGAAAATGGTCGGCCAGCTTGTAACACGCGATGGCGTGTACCCAGGCGGTCAACGGCTGATCGGCACGGTAAGTGTGGCGGGCGTTGTGCACAGCTAGCAGTACCTCCTGCAACAGGTCCTCGACCTCCCCTGGGCGTTGCATCAACCGCCGGTGCAAAAAGCTGCGCAAGTGCCTGCTCAGGTCGCTCAGGAATAGCGCATAAGCCGCACCGTCGCCTGCCATGCCACGCACCAGCAATATCCGCAGCTGTGCTTCGCGTGCGTTCAGCTGCTCCTGGCTGGTAGTTCGTTGCATGGGCCGCCCTGGTTACATCCAGTGGTTCTTATTGAAAACCGCACCGGTCACGAACACTAAACCGTGTTTGAACGTTAGAAGGCTGAGGCGCAAACCTCAAAAATAAAATCTGCCCAGGGCTGTAACCCAAACCTCCATGGCGACGAACTGGTTCACGAGCCGCCGGTAAGCCACCGGTTGCCACTTACTGTTCCAGGAGAACGCACCATGAAAACTTTCGCCCTCGCTACCGCCGCCCTTGCACTCGCCTCGCTCGCGGGGGCAGCCGCCGCTGCCGACACGGGTGGCAGTGGCACCGCCATGGAAAAATGCTACGGCGTGGCCATGGCCGGCAAAAACGACTGCAAGGCTGGCGCGGGTACCACGTGCGCCGGCAGCGCCAAGACCGATTACGACGCCATGCACTGGAAGAATGTGCCAGTCGGCAGCTGCACCTCAATAAAAACGCCGCATGGCATGGGCTCTCTAACACCGATGAAATCCTGAGCCAGGGCCGCTGACCATGAACACACCACTGCCACCACTGGGCGCCGGGCTGAGCCTGAAGGCGGACTATTACGCCGAGGCCGAGGCCTGCACCGCCAACGGCCTGTGGTTCGAAGTGCATCCGGAAAATTACATGGTGGGCGGCCCTCGCCTTGCCTGGCTGGAGCGGGTAGCTGCGCGCCACCCACTGTCGCTGCATGGGGTGTCGTTGTCGCTGGCAGCCGATGCCGAGCCTGATCTGGCGCATTTGCGCCAGCTGCGTGCCTTGATCGAACGGGTGCAGCCCGTGCTGGTGTCCGAGCATCTGGCATGGTCCACCTGGCGCGGCCACTACCTGCCCGACCTGCTGCCGTTCCCTCGTACTCATGAGGCTTTGACGCGCATCACCCGGAACATCCTGCAGGCCCAGGAGGTACTGGGCCAGCGCATCGCTATCGAGAACCCCAGCCACTATTTACACCTGGAGGGCCATGACTGGGATGAGATCGACTTTTTGGCCGAAGTCGCCCGCCGCAGCGGTTGCGGCCTGTTGCTAGACGTAAATAACGTACACGTCAGTGCCCACAACCTGGGCTTCGACCCGGCCGCCTACCTCGATCGCTTCCCGGCGTGGGCAATCCTTGAGGTTCACCTTGCCGGGCACAGCGAAGATGGGGCTGGCGAGCTGCTGATCGACTCCCACGATGCCTGGGTCGCTGAGCCGGTATGGGCGCTGTTCCAACGTTTGGTGCAACGCATCGGCCGGCGCCCTACCCTCATAGAGCGCGACGGCCGGATTCCGGCCTTCGACGGGCTGTTAGGCGAGCGGGCGATTGCCCAACGCACCCTTGAACTCGCGAGGGTACCGGCATGAACCTGTCCCTTGGCCAGTTCCAGGATGCCTTCACCGAGGCGCTCTATCAGCGGCCGGCACCGCAGCTGGCCGCCCTCACTGCCCAGCCGGCGTTTGAGGTGTACCGCAACACAGTGTTCAAGGGCTGCATCGATGCCTTGTGCGCGAATTTTCCCGCCGTAGCGCGATTGGTCGGTTACGGCTGGCTAGCGGCGGCGGCAGCGGTTTATGCACGGCGTACGCCGCCGGTGGATGCCCGGCTGATCTACTACGGGGCTGGTTTCGCGGATTTTCTGGAAACATTCGAGCCCGCCGCAGAACTGCCTTACCTGGCGGACATCGCACGCCTGGATCGCCTGTGGCTGGAAGCCTTCACCGCGCCCGAGTGCGCCGGCCTGATGCTGGCGGAGCTTGCCGGCATGACCGCCAGCGACCTTGCCCGCTGTGGGCTACGCCCTCGCGCCAATGTGCGCTGGCGTTGGTTCGCCGAGCAGCCGATCTACACCCTCTGGCGCTCTAACCGCGAAGGGCTTGCGTTGCCTGAAACATTGGTTTGGCAGGGCGAGGGCGCGTTGCTGGTGGGCGGTGTGGCGGGCGTTACTTCGCAGGCTCTGGAGGTTGGCGCCTGTGCGTTTTTGGACGCCTGCGCCGCCGGCCACAACCTGGACCACGCCTCGGCCTTGGCGCTAGACGCGCAACCCACCGTGGACTTCAACGCCTTGCTCGGCCAGCTGCTGGCTGCCAAGGCCTTCGCTCCCCTCATCCTACCCACCTAGAGGCATTGGCCATGGACGTGATCCAAACATCGACTACCCGCTTCGGCCTGCGCCATCGCTGGAACCAGCTCGCCGAAACCGTGCAACACCTGCTCAACATCACCGTTCTGTGCCTGGTGGCGCGGCTGGGCATTGCATCGGTGTTTTTCCTTTCCGGGCGCACCAAGGTCGAGGGGCTTCTGACTATTACCCCGAGCACCTATGACTTGTTCCAGAGCGAGTATGCCTTGCCGTTGATCTCGCCCTACCTGGCGGCCCACCTGGCCACCTATGCCGAACATCTGTTCCCGCTGCTGTTGCTGCTGGGGCTGGGCACGCGCCTGTCAGCCTTGGCGCTGCTTGGGATGACCACTGTGATCGAAGTGTTCGTGTACCCCGATGCCTGGGCAACCCACTTGTCCTGGGCGGGCCTGCTGTTGTTGCTGATCGCCCGAGGCGGTGGCAACGCATCGCTGGATCGGTTGCTGGGGGTTCGTTGATGGGTTATTTACGAGTGCATCAAGGCTCTACCGGCGAGAAAATATTGATAACCACCACACCTACCATGAGTAGAAGCATGCCGGCCTGTACAGCAAGTTCAGCCTCTGCCCGTGTGCCCACCATGCGAGCAGCGAAATCAGAATAATGCCAATGCCCGACCAGACGGCGTAGGCAATACCGGTAGGGATATAGCGAAAGGAGCGCAAGAACAGGTGGAAACGAACACGGTACCTGCTAATTGCGCCGCATCAGCGGGGCCCTCCATCATTATGGCATTGATGGAGTCATCCAGAGCCATTCCAAGGCGTCTTGATAATGCCCAATTATTTTTCAGGCGGGATCGAACGCTCGGTTCAGATCGTCTTCATTCGCATAGTTCATACCTTCATTCAATATAGCGTTGACCGTGGCGCGTATATCGTCCAGCGCTTGGCTTTGCACAGTCATCCGGGTACCCCTATTTATCATCCGCCTGCAGGGTGTCGCTTTTTATGGTTGTCTGCGGAGCACCGATTGCTGAGTCCTGATGCATCGAATGGGAGCTATACCGCCCCTTTGATTCGGCGCCTTGGCTGTCCACACCGGCGGCGGTTTTTGTATCAATGGACGGGGTCGAGGAAGCGGTTGGGACGGGCAAAGCATTTTCGGCTACAGGTTTATGTTTACGGGGTGGATCTGCGAGCGCGAATGCACTGGACAGCGCAAGCAGAACTGCAAATAGGGCACTTGTTATTTTTATAGGCTTCATGATGCAACTCCTTTTGAGTTTCACCATGAAGCATGGTCCGCTGAGACGATATTGACAGGGCTAAGGGACCAACGGCTTTAAAGATCTGCGGAAGATAAGCCTCGATACGTCAATTCCGCGCTATATATCAAATATACTGTTTTGCGATAACTTTAAATCAGAAAAACATAATGCTTTAAACGTGAGGCAGTTGCACCTGTGGGTATTATAAATTGCCTCGTTATTGAGGTCATCTGACCAGCGCGCGATGCTTACCCCACAGCCCCACCTCACTTCGCAGAAGTCAGCCGTGCTTGACCAGATTCAGGCCTGGCAACGGTCCACCTGGAAACTGGGCAAGTTGACCCTGCTGCAGGTCGCCCAGATCAATGCCGTGAAACCCCGATCGAGTGATCAATTCGGCAACCTGCCTTTTAGTGGCCGCATGATCACCTGAATAAAACAGCACACGCTTTCCGCCCTCCGCAGTCGGGTTCGCGAGCAGGGGTGGTGGAAGATGATTGAACGCCTTGACCACATGCGCTCCAAGGGGCTGATCGGCTAAATGCACCGCGTTAGGGTTTCTTGATTCAACCACTTGAAGGGGCCTGGCACCGACCTGCCCTCCCGAAACGAACCCGAACGCTCAATCGAACTGGCGACCCCCGGCGCTCTCCCGCTACGATCTCCACATCCCACAGCAACCGGTTTTACCATGGCACTTGCGGCCCCACCCGACCTCACCAACACCGCCATCCCCGTGCAGCCGTTGTCGCGGACCTACCCGCGCGGGCTGTACATCGAGCCCCACAAGCATGAGTGGGGCCAGGTGCTGTATGCGATGTCGGGCGTGATGTGGGTGGAGACCCCAAACGAAGCGCTGGTCGTCCCGCCGCAACGTGCGGTGTGGTTGCCACCCGGCGTGCCGCACGGCATCCGCGTGGTATCGGACCTGGAGATGCGCAATATCTACCTGCGCCCCACCCTCGCCGTCACCCTCGACAGCACGGTCCAGGTTCTGGAGGTCGGGCGCCTGCTGCGCGAGCTGATCGTGAGCCTGGTCGCGGAGCAGGACAACGCCTCGAATTACTACGATGCGCTTGCCAACCTGGCGCTGCTCGAAATCATGCGTGCCCGGCGCTCGCTGCTGAAGGTGCCCATGCCGGATGACAGCGACCGCAGGCTGATGAATGTCTGTCAGGCGGTAATGATCGAGCCCTCCATTGACGTGCCGTTCGAGCAGCACGCCGAAAAGGCTGGCGCCAGCGTGCGAACACTGTCGCGGCTGTTCCAGGCGGCGCTAGGCATGGGCTTCGCCGAGTGGCGGCGGCAGGTGCAGTTGGCGACTTCGGTTGCGGAAATCATTCAGGGCGTACCGGTGAACACCATAGCCCGGTCGTTAGGGTATTCGCCCAGCAGCTTCAGCGACATGTTCCGTCGCGAGCTGGGCATACCCCCCTCTCAATACCCGGTCAGCAATCCCGCCAACTGACGCCTGCGCCGACTCTGTCCGAAATTCAGAAGCATTTGGCCGGTAGCGTTGGCCGCCCCTCCTTACACTCTGGTCATTGCTTATCGCAGCCGCGCCGCACTCGGGCCGCGCGTCCCATGCCCCGGAGTTTGTCATGAGCTACGTCATTTCCCTCGCAATCGGTATCGCCGTCGGCTTGCTGTATGGCCTTCTGGATTTCCGCTCTCCTGCGCCGCCCCTTGTCGCACTGGTCGGGTTACTCGGCATGCAGGCGGGTGAATGGCTGTGGCCTGTGGGCAAGCAATTCTTTGTCGGCCTGACTTCCTGAAACGGCTGGCTCTTTTCCATACTTCTGGATGACCACCATGAAAGCACTGCAATTCTCAAGCACCGGCGACCTGGCTGCGCTGCAAGTCGTCGAACTCTCCAGGCCCGTCCCGGCGGCTGACGAAATTCTTGTGCAGATTAAAGCTGCGGGCCTTAACCCAAGCGACGTGAAAAACGTGCTCGGCCGCTTCCCTTACACCACGATGCCTCGGGTGCCGGGTCGCGATTTCGCAGGCGTCGTCGTCGAAGGCCCGCAGGCGCTGATCGGTCAGGCAGTCTGGGGTACCGGGAAGGAGATCGGCTTTCTTCGCGACGGCTCGCATGCGAGCTACATTGCGCTCCCCGCCAACGGGGTGGCGCTCAAGCCGTCCTCGCTGAGTTTTGCTCAGGCGGCGAGCCTGGGCGTGCCCTACACCACAGCGTGGGATGCGCTTGAGCGCAGCCAGGTGCAGGCCGGCACCCGTTTGCTGGTGATCGGCGCCAATGGTGCTGTGGGGAGCGCGGCCATTGCACTGGCGAAAGTGCGCGGCGCGCAGGTGCTGGCCGCGGTACGTCGACCGGACCACCTGCAAGCACTGCAAATGCAAGGCTTCAACACAATCCAACTCGGCAAGCCGGAAGACCTCGGCGCCCAGGTGAACGCCGTGTTTTCAGGCGGCGCAGACGTGATCTTCGATACCACTGGCTTCTGGCTCCCTGCCGCCGTGCCTGCGCTGGCACAATTTGGCCGCATCGCCATCATCGCTGCACCTGTGGACGGCCACGTTAAGCTGCCGGCACTGGCCCTCTACCGCAAAGGCGGTTCGGTGGTGGGCATCAACTCACTGTTGTACGGCGTTGAAGCCTGCGCGCGGATGCTGGAGCAGTTCGGCAAACTGTTCGATGAAGGCTCCCTACCGCTACCGACAGGGCTGCTTGAGTCGCCGCTTGAAGAGGGTGTGTCGCGCTACACGGAAGTACATCAGGGCAGCGCGGGCAAAGTCATTCTGGTGCCTTGATCGTGGAGGGCCTTGAGCAACCATCCGCTGCGGCTAAATCCATGTGTACTACTGCCGGCCAATCGCAGTATGACCTTCCTCGCCGCTCGGGATGAAGACCTACATCGGCTTAACCGATACCACCTCCACATAGCGAAATTTCTTCCGCGCAGCCTTCACTGCATCCTGCTCCGCCAGCAACGTGCTCAACGTATCGGCCTCATGCACCAGCTCCTGCGTCTCGCCTTCAAAGGCATTCCCCACCCTGAGCGTAACCCTGAGCCTGGGGGTAAACGCTTTATCAACCTTCCGTTTCCTTGCCACGGAAGCGGTCGGCACGATGACTACGTCCGGGATAGCCTCCATGGGGTCGGGGATGTGTACATGCGTGGGCGCAGGCGCCTGCGCGGCGCCAAACAAGGCGCGGCGCATTTCTTCTTCGGTCAGGTCGTTCATGGTTGTCTCAATGGTTTAAATCTTCAGCGTGGCGTAGCGCCAGCGCTCATTCAGCGGCAAAGGCTCAGGGGTTCATCACATCGGCGATGCGGGCGTGGCGCTTTCGTCGGTGTGCACGGCGGATTCCGGTTCTGCATCGAGCTTCAGTTGCGCGGCAGTCTTCATGCCCCGCCGGGCCAGCCAGGCATCCCCCCAGGCGCACAGCCCCAGCAGGAACGGCTCCAGGCTTCGGCCCTCGTCGCTCAGTGCATATTCGACCTTGGGGGGTACCACGGCGTAGACGGTACGTACTACGAGGCCGTCCTCTTCAAGGTCACGAAGTTGCTTGATCAGTAGCCTGGGCGGAACCCCGGTAAGGCGGCGCTGCAGCTCGTTGAAACGGTGGGTGCCATCCAGCAGATGATAGAGGATCACCCCTTTCCATTTGCCGCCCATGATATGCAGCGCCGCCTCTACCGAGCAGCCGGGGGCACCGTCATAGTTTCGAAGTTTGGTCACCGGAATCTCCGCCGTGGTAGTACGCTTTTTGGCACTACATGCGGATTTATGCCGTATGCACGCCAGCGGACAAAACTCTAGCATGCTGCCTTCAAGCCGGGTCAAGCGCCTGGGCCTGGGATACATCCATTTTGCGAGGATTACACATGTCTAAGGTTGTCCGATTCCATCGTACCGGTGGACCCGAAGTGCTCCAGATCGATGAAGTAGAGGTACGTGCCCCACGTGCGGGCGAGGTCCGCATCAAGGTGAAGGCATTGGGGCTGAACCGCGCTGAGGCTATGTATCGCCGAGGGGAATACACCTTCCCGCCCCAGCTGCCCGCTACCCTGGGGTACGAAGCTGCGGGAACTGTCGAAAGCGTTGGCGAGGGCGTCATCGAATATGCCGTTGGCGACGAAGTGAACGTGATCCCAGCGTTCTCGTTCGCCGACTACGGCCTGTATGGCGAGCTGGCGGTGGCGCCGGTACATGCAATCGTCCGTCAACCGCAGGGGCTCACGGCGGTGGAAGCGGCAGGCACCTGGATGCAGTTCGTGACTGCGTATGGCGCCCTGATTGATATCGGCAAACTGCAGAAGGGCGAGACGGTTTTGATTCGCGCGGCGTCGAGCAGCGTTGGCCTTGCGGCCATCCAGATCGCGAACCTGGTAGGGGCGCTACCCGTAGCGCTGACCCGTAGCAGCGAAAAGCGGCAGGCGTTGCTCGATGCAGGCGCCGCCCATGTGATCGCAACCCAGGAAGAGAACCTGGTAGCCGAGGTCAACCGTATTACCGAGGGTAAAGGTGCGCGGATGGCATTCGACCCAGTCGGCGGGCCCGAAGTAGCCAATATGCTTCGGGCGCTCAGCTACCTTGGTATTTTCTTCCAGTACGGCGCCCTGGATACCACGGACCTGAGCATTCCAGTAATGGAAGTACTCGGGAAAGATTTGACGATTCGCGGATACCAGCTGTTCGAAATCACGCAGGACCCCGAGCGCTTGAAGAGTGCGAAGGCCTTTATCTCCAAAGGGCTGGAAAGCGGAGCGCTGCGGCCGTTGATCGCCAGAACCTTTAGTTTCGATCAGATCGTCGAGGCGCACGAGTATATGGAGTCCAATGCTCAGATCGGCAAAATCGTCGTTCAGATCTAGGCTCGGCCTGGCCCTGCAACGAGGGCCATGCAGTGATTGCTATGGCGTCTACCGCGCCTCGACACGCTTCACCAGGTGATCCGACATCGCCCGCTCGGCACCGGCCGGGTCACGGGCCTTGATGCAGGCCAGGATGGCCTCGTGCTCTCGCAAGGTCTGCTCACGCTCCTTGAAGCGCAGCATTTCCCGACGGTAGTCGGCCATCCATTCCAGGATGGCCCGGGAAATCGCCATATAGATCGGGTTACCGGAGATGCGCGCGAGCTCTCCGTGAAACTCCATGTCAATCAGAATGAAGTCGTCGCTGTCGCGGAAGGTGTGCATGCGCGCGACGACATCCTCCAGCACAGCGATGTCGGCGTCAGACGCACGCTCGGCGGCTACCTTTACCAACCCGGTTTCGAACAACGCCCGTGCCTGCCGCAGATGGTCGACGTTTTCAGCCGAGCTAGACAGCAGATGGCGGGCAGCCAGGTCGATCTGGCCGATCATCGAATGCATGTCCACCCGCCCTACCCGCGCCCGCTCACCGTGCTGGATGGTGATCATGCCCATGCCGGCCAGCCGCTGCATCGCTTCACGCACTACCGGTCGGCCTACCCCAAAGGTTTCCATCAGCTCGCGCTCGGCCGGCATCTGGTCGCCCGGCTGCAGGTTTTCCTCTTCGATCAGGCTGATCAGCTGCTCGAAGACAATGTCGGACAGCTTCTTGCGCTGAATCAGGCGTTTCTTGATCTCGGACATTAGGCAGACAGCTCCGGCATTCACCAAAAAGGCGGTAAGTTAGCACCATTTCGAGGCGGGCTCGACGTCCAGCGAACAGTCGATCACCGCGCAGGTAAAGGGTTCAAGCACCCTCGGTACGGCTTCGCGGTGGTCCATGAATCCCGGTTCTTCCAGCGCTTGATGAAATGCCAGGGGCCCGAGCACAGCGGCGGCATGCGGCACCAGGCCGGCAAACCCCAGCGTCAACGGCTGCGCCGTGAGGTTTGCCACGCATACCCGGGCCAGGTTGTTTTCCTGTTGCATCCACCCTACCGCCGCTGCGCCGGGCCCGGAGCAGTCGAGCGCCAGCGCGCGCTGGCCATGCCCCCCGGCCAGTGCCCTGAGTACGTGGAACACGGGCCAGTAGCAGCCTTCGTCAGCGATGGCGAAGGGCGGGTTAAGCGCCCATAACGCCGTGGCCTGAACCCCGCCGCGGTGCATTGCAGCGTAGTGCCCCACCGTCCACGCTGCCGCTAATAGCCCATGCTGCCGGGGATCGCGGTCGCTCAGGGTCAGGCGCTGGCGGTCAGGGTTTGGGGTGAGCTGGCCACCATACGGATTGCGCCACGCGCCGATGGCACTGGTGGTGATGCGGTAGGGTTGGCCTGCGGCCAGGGCCTGGGCTGAACGAACGATATCGGGCAGCGCCTGCAAGGTCTCCATCACCGACACATCATCGGCCGCGTGCACGGTTGGCGATGTGGCATGGGTGAGGTAGTCGAAAGTGCCCGGAGCAGGCCGGCAGCGATTCAGTTCGGTGAAATAGGTAGGTGCACCCGCGCCGATCGGCACACCCGGCAATGCGGCACGGGCCAGTACCAGCGCCTGGTTCGGCGTAAGCCCGCGGGGCCATGGCCCACTGGGCTGATAACTTTCCAGGTAAGCGGCAGGTGTGACCAGCACGCCCGAAGGCTGCACCGCAGAGTGCGACAGGCTGGCGGCCAACGCGTGGAGTTGGGCCTCGCCTTCGTTGTCGTCGATGATCAACAGTAGCCAGGCCTGAGCGCCGCACAGCGCACAGATCGCCAAGCCTTGCTGCAAGCGCTGGTGGCTGCCTGGCAAGCGCAGGTCTGCCAGCAGATCAAGGTGCTGCGGTGCCAACTGCGACGCCAGCCAGCTGGCCTGCGCGCCGTCGTCAAGGTGGTCGACCCAAAGCCCATGGCCTAGCGCGGGCAGCGGCTGGGGCGCGAACCCGGTAATGCGGATCATGGCGTGGTTCATGCCGCCACCTCGCGGCTGAGGGTAAGCACCACCTGCTGCTCCACACAACTGCCGGCCTCGATCACATACGGGCACGGCCAGGCCAAGGGCCGGTTGTAGGTTTTGAAGGATGCGTCGCCCCAGTTGCGTTGGTCTTCCATCTCGAACGTATCCCCGCTCAAGCGCCAATGGGCCCGCAGGCCGGGTGCGGGCGCGTGGCGCAACTCACGGATATCAAGGAACGGCTGCGCTGGGCTGATGAGGTCAGGGAAATGCCCCTCCTCAACGTTTCCATTGCCATGGGTGACGGCAACGGGGGCGCCGACTACCCCAACCAGCGGATGCAGCAGCATCAAACCGGCGCGGCAAGTGGTGAAGTCCTCGTGGGGCGTAAGCCGGGCGGTGGCCACCAGGCCCTGTTGCCCTACCTGCACTACCAGTTGCCAACCCAGTGCCGCGCTGCCGTCGGGGCCGGGCACGGCACCGCTGAGCTCCCCTCTCCACTGTGTTTCGCTGGCCTGCACGTTCCAGGCTTGGGCTTCAAGTACATGGCTACCCCACCAGGCATCGCGAATCACCAGGCCTACCGCCCTCAGCACCTCCATGCCTTCAAAGGTGAAGTGGCGCAACTGCGGCCCTTCGGTCCAGAACCCGATAGGACCTACCGTGACGTGAGTGCGCGCTTGCGCAGGTTGATCGGTGCCATAAAGGCGCTTGTCCAGCGACCAGGCAGGCATCATGGCGCCACACTCCCTTGTTGTTATAGGTGGGTAATGCGCGAAGCTCGGCGAGCAAAAATAGAGTAACACCACTGGTATGATGATGGTATATAGTGATTTCAGAACCTCCTGACAAGTACAAGAAATCGCCCCACGATGGGCGAGGAGCTCTGCACACATGACGTCTGCGCCAGCCGCTGCCCACTCCCGAAAGGTCGCTCCACCCCGCCGCCTGCCCTTGCTCGTCGGTGGCCTCGCTGTTGCCGCCCTTGTTGCCGTGAACCTGGCCGGCGGGCCGCTGGTCACCTTGCGCCCGCTGGACCCAGCCACCGGCCGCGTGGTGCTCAACGACGCCCAAGGCGCGAACGGCAAGGGGCAGAATCAGAAGTTCGCCGTGGACAGCTTCGACGCCATGGCCTATGCCCGGCAACAGTGGGCAACCGACGTCGCGCCTATCCTTAGAGAAAACACCGTGCCACTGGCCACGTTGCTCGGCGCCTTGGCGGAGGACAGCAATGGCGCGGCGGACCGCTATGGCCTGCCGCACAACACCCGAGCGAAAAACCTCGCTGTGAGCGGCCAGGCCCGCGTTGCCCAGGCCGACGTCAAATCGCCCATGGGGCTGCTTACTTTGGAGTTCCCGGATGAGCCCGCGCTGGCTCATACCAAGGTGCAGCTGCTCACGGGCCCGCTGGTGATCAGCACGGTGCTGCGCGACATCGTGCCGGACATGTCGCTGAACAACTTCACCAACCAGACCCAATATGCCGACGTGGCGGCCGCCTTGAACAAGGTGGCGCTGGAAAAAGCCTATGGCCAGGTGCCCGCCGCCAGCCTTGTTGGCAAGACCGTGGACTTCACCGGGGTGCTCAACCTTCAGTCGCCCTCCTCCCTGCGCATCGTGCCCGTCAGCGTGATGATCAAGGAGTCGCCATGAGCACCGTCGTGCGCCGCAGCGACGGCGCCGTTGCGAACGTAGCCATGCATGCGCGGCAGATCACCAAGGTGTACCAAGGCACCACGGCACTCAAGGGCGTGGACTTCAACGTGATGTACGGCCAGGTGAACGTATTGATCGGTGAGAACGGGGCAGGCAAATCTACCTTGATGAAAATCCTCGCTGGCATCGAGCAACCCACCAGCGGCCAGCTGTTTCGCGGCGAGGAGGCACTGCAACTGAGCGACCCGCGCCAGGCCATGGCGCTGGGCATTGGCATCGTGCATCAGGAACTTAACCTGTGCCCCAACCTCAGCGTTGCCGAGAACCTGTTCATCGGCAAGGAACTGCGTAACGGCTGGGGCATGGTGCGCCACGCCGAGCAGCGCCGTCGCGCGCGGGCGACCCTGGCGCGCATGGGCCAGGCAATCGACGTGGACGCCCTGGTACAGGACTTGAGCATCGGCACCCGGCAGATCATCGAGATCGCCAAGGTGCTGGTCAGCGATGTGCAGGTACTGATCCTCGACGAGCCCACCTCTTCGCTCAGCGAAGCCGAAGTGAAGGTGTTGTTTTCACTGATCAGCGACCTCAAGGCTCAAGGCGTTTCCATCATCTATATCTCGCACCGGCTCGAAGAGCTGATCGAAATTGGCGACACCTTCACCGTGCTGCGCGACGGGCATTTGGTCGGTACGGGGGTCAAAGGCTCGGTCACCATCGAGTGGCTGGTGGAACGCATGATCGGCAGCAACATGGCGACCCAGCTGCGAGAGGGCGCCGCCAGCCCTGCGGGGCCGTGCGTGCTGGAAGTACGGAATTTGACGGTGGCCAATGGGCGCGGTGGCCTGTTATTGGACAGGCTGTCTTTCAGCGTGCGCCGGGGCGAAGTGGTGGCCTTCTATGGGTTGATGGGTGCGGGGCGAACCGAACTCTTCGAAACCCTGATCGGCCTGCGCAAGGCCATCGGCGGCCACATCACGCTCAATGGCGTGGAGCTGCCACTGCGCCAGGCGATCGCCGAGCGCATCCAGGCCGGGATCGCATTGGTACCTGAAGACCGGCAGAAGCTGGGGCTGGTGACCGGCGCTTCGGTACGCGACAACCTGCTGCTGGCCAACCTCAAGCGGTATGCCCGCGGCCATGGGCTGGCACCTGCGCCCATGCAGGCCGATGTGGCCCGCATGATCGAACAACTGCACATCAAGGCCAGCAACGCTGACATCGCCATTTCCTCGTTGTCGGGCGGCAATCAACAGAAGGTGGTCGTAGGCAAGAACCTGCTCACCGAACCCCACATTTTGCTGCTGGATGAGCCCACTCGCGGTATCGACATCAAGGCGCGCCGGGAGCTGTTCGAGGTGCTCGACGGCCTGGCCAAGGCGGGGCTGACCATTTTGTACGCCTCCAGCGACCTCACCGAGATCCTGGGCGGCGCGGACCGCGTGCTGGTGATGTGCCAAGGCCGGATCACCGCCAACCTTCCTCGCGCTCAGCTGTGCGAGGCCAGCCTGGTGGCCTGGTCCCAGGTGGGCGCATACAGCGACCCCAAACACCCTCAGCAGGAGCCCGCGTAACATGGCCCATATCCTTTCTGCCGCTCCAGGTAACCCCTCCGGCCTGGGCGTGCGCTCGCTCCCGCTGCTTTTGCTCAAGCTGCGCGCATACCTCGCGCTGGCGGTACTGGTGGTGTTGTTTTCCTCGATCGCGCCTTCGTTCCTTTCCGCACGCAACCTGGTGATCGTCGCCGAACAGGTGGCCGTGTTCGCCATCCTCGGCATCGGCATGACCTTCGTGATCCTGGCCGCGGGCATCGACCTGTCGGTAGGCGCCATCGCCGGGCTGGTTGCCATGGTTGCCGGAAGCCTGATCGCCGAAGGGCTGCGCCTGCCGTGGCTGGGGGTGTCGGCATTCGGCAGCATTCCGCTGATCTGTGTTGCCACCCTGGCGCTGGGTACGTTGGTAGGCGCGGTGAATGGCTGGTTCATCACACGGCTGAAGGTCACGCCCTTCATCATGACCCTGGGCATGCTGTACATGGCCCGCGGCGCTGCGTCGCTGGTGTCCAACGGCGCAACCTACGGCAACCTGGCGGGCAACCCTGAACTCAACAACACAGGCTTTCTGTGGCTGGGTACGGCGCGCGTGCTGTCGGTGCCCGTGTCGATCTGGCTAATGATCCTGCTCACCCTGGTGGCGGTGTACATCAGCCGCAAGACGGTCTTCGGCCGCCAGGTGTTCGCCATCGGCGGCAACGAGCGCGCCGCTGAGCTGTCCGGGGTGCGCGTGGGCCGCGTGAAGATCGGCACCTACGCCATCTCCGGCTTCTGCGCGGCCCTGGCCGGCTTGATCATCGCGTCGCGGTTGGGCGCGGCGAACCCGGCCATTGCCAGCTCGTACGAACTCAACGCCATTGCCGTGGTGGTGCTCGGCGGCGCGTCGCTGTTTGGCGGCGTGGGCACTATCGGCGGCACTCTCATTGGCGCGTTCGTGCTGGGCGTGCTGAGCAACGGCATGGTGCTGGTGGGTATTTCCGACTTCTGGCAAACCGTGATCACCGGCGCGGTGATCATCCTGGCCGTGGTCGTGGACCAGTTGCAGCGTCGCGTTGAAAAATCCAGCGCCGAGCGCCAGGCCAAGGCGCAGGAAGCACTGCCCGGCCCGCAGGCCTGACCCCGATCACCCACGAAGAGATGACAACAACAATGAAAACCGTCTTTGCGCTTTCCCTGTCCTTTGCCTGCGTAGTGTCGGCCACCGCCCAGGCTGCCGAATTCAAGCCGGCCGATCATCTGATCGTGATCATCACTCCGTCTCACAGCAACGCGTTCTACAAGGCCGAATCGGACACCGCGGAGGCCGCGGCGAAAAAGCTCGGTTACCGCACCAGCGCGCTGGTTCACAACGATGACCCGGACGTGCAGCTTCGCCTGGTGCAGACGGCCATCGGCGACCGAGCCAGCGCGATCATCCTCGACAACGCCGGCTCCGATGCCTCGATCGCGGCAGTCAAGCGCGCGCAGGAAGCCGGTATCCCGGCGTTCCTGATCGACCGCGAAGTGAACGCCAACGGTATCGCCACCGCGCAGATCGTGTCGAACAACTCGCAATGCGCCACCTCGGTGGCGGAGTTCTTCGCCGAGAAGGTGGGCTACAAGGGTGAGTACGTGGAACTGCAGGGCCGCACCTCGGACATCAACGCCCATGTGCGCTCCGACGGCTTCCATCGGGTGCTGGACCAGATCCCCGAGCTGAAACTGGCCGCGCAGCAGTCGGCGAACTGGGACCAGACCCAGGGCTACACGGTCATGCAGACCATTATCCAGGGCAACCCGAACATTGTCGGGGTGATCGCCGGCAATGACACCATGGCCCTCGGCGCCGCCGCGGCGCTTAAAAATGCCGGTAACGACAAGGTGATCGTGGTCGGGATCGACGGCAACCCCGACGTGGTGCGGCAGATCGCAACCACCGGCCCCATCGCGGCCACAGGCCTGCAGCAAGCGACACAGATGGCAGCCATGGCCATGGAGCAGGCGGACCAGTTCCTTCGTACCGGCAAAACGGACAAGCCCGAGAAGCAATCGGTGGATTGTGTATTGGTGACCAAGGAAAACAGCAAGGACGTGCGCGAGGGTGGGTTTGGGATGAGGTAGCTCGCGAAGGGTTTTCTGAACCCGATTCGCAAGCTCTGAGGCTGCGCCCGTCTCCTGCAATAGCGGGCGCACCTCGCAACTTCGTTACATGATCAATACCTGGCCGGCACCACCACCGTACCTTGCTCGGCCGCCTGGTACGCCGCTTCCACCAGCGCTTGGGTGTTGTAATTGTCCGCCCCATGGGTTTCGCACGGCGTACCTGCCTGCTGGTGGGCCAGCCATTCCTGCTGCAGGCGTAGCACGCTGCCCTGGATCGCAGCCCAGGGCGCTTCCGCCCAGCCGGGGGCCTGCCCTGTAACGTCGATCGTTTCAACCTGCCGGGGGCCGCGGTGAACCTCCAGCCGGTAGTCGGCCAGCAAGCGTAGCGAACCCTCGCTGCCGTCCACTTCGATCAGGCTTTCAGGAAAGGGATCACGGGCCAGCCGGGTCGCGTAGCTCATGTCCACAACACAGCTGGCACCGGTGTCGTGGCGCAGGAGAATGGTCGCCACGTCTTCGCCCTTGATAGCAGGGTTCACCCGTTGGGTGTGGGCGCTCAGCCGTTGTACGTCGCCGAACAGGGCGCGGGCGATGTCCAGCACATGCACACCCAGGTCTTCGATGATGAACCGCGGCGTCTGAGCCAGGTAGGGCTGTAGCCGGTACACGTCGAAGCCGCTGCGAAAACTCACCCGGCCAAAGAACGGCTCGCCGATCACCCCGGCACGCAGGTGTTCGATGGTGGCGCGCACCGCCGCTTGCCAGCGGAAGTTCTCGTGGATGGTAAGGCTCACGCCGTGTTCGGCGCAGGTATCGACCATCAGCCGGGCGTCGTCCAGGCTGGCGGCGAAGGGCTTCTGGCAGATCACCGGTACACCGGCGCGTGCCGCCATCAGCACCAGCGGCTTGTGCGCGGAGGTGGGCGTGGCAATGTCCACGAAGTCCAGGGCCAACGCGTCGAGCATTTGCTGGGCATCGGTATAACGCGCGGCGCTCGGGCAGTGAGCTGAAAAAGCATCCAGGCGTTCGGGCTGTGTATCGCACAACGCGACGATCTCGACGCCGGGCAGGTCCTGCCAGGCGCGTAACTGATTGAGGGCGAAGAAGCCGCAGCCGATCAAGGCGCCGCGAAGGGGTGGCTGATGCGCCATGTTGCCTCCTTTTTGTTTTGCACACGGCAAACGCCCGGGCTTTACCCGGGCGCTCCATTTACCTCGAAATCAGGCCGCGTCGACCCGCCGCACCGCCTCGATCTTCAGCATGCGCGCAATGATCAGGTCGAGCTCCTGCTCGTCGAAGATGGTTTTCCAGTCCGGCTTGATGATTTTCTCCCGGCCGTAGTCGATGGCGATCATGCAGGCATCGGAGAAGGGGTTGGTGCTGCGGAACGCTACCGCCAGGGCGATCTGGATATGCCCGTAGAGCATGGCCTTGGCAGCAGCCTCCGGTACGCCGATGCGGTTGATGGTTTCGTCCAGGGCTTCCTTCATGAAGGTGCCGACCATGCAGGCCACGGTTTCGACCAGTGTAGGTTCCAGGTAGGCCAACTGCTTGACCGTGACCCAATGCACCTGCCCTACCGGGCCATACATCACGGCAATGATATTGGCCAGTTCCGAGCGCTGTTTGTCGTTGCCCGATTCAAACGCCGCACACACGTCTTGCACAGCGGCGGTGCCGCCGAAGGCGTCGGCGTGTTCTTCCTTGGTGGTGCGTTCCAGAAACACCGAAGGGTGACACGGGTGCGCCACGGCCTGATGGATGCCCTCACGTTGGGCCAGCAACCCGGCATAGGACGCGGCGGGGTCGAGGGTCAGCAGGATAGCGCCCTTCTTCAGTTGCGGCACCACTTGCGCCGAGACGGTTTCCAGCGCCACATCCGGCACCGCCAAAATCACCACATCAGCGTTGGGTACCACCTCGGCGGTCTCCGACAGGCTACGGCCGGCCGCGAGGATCTGTTCCTGGGCACGGGGGGAATTCTCGCAATAGGTAACGCTGTACGGGCTGTTCTGCAGGTTGGCGGAAATGCGCATGCCCATCTTGCCGCCGGCACCGACGATGGCGATTTTTTTCAGTTCGTAGGTCATGGGTGGTTCCTCGGATTGTTCTTGTCAAAGAGGGAAGTGAGGGGCGCCGGGCGGTGTGGCAGCCTTGGCGTTGAGGTAATCAAGGTTGTGGCGGGTCCACTGGTCTTCCAGCGCGCAGGTGGTGGCCGCATCGAGCTGCCACGGCAGCCAGTGTTCGATGATCTGGTTGATGCCCCGCGCCTCGGGCTGGACTGCCGCGCGCAGATAGTCGTAATCCAGCAACCCCTCGCCCAACGGGCAGCCGGCGTAGGTAAAGCCGACCCAACCGTCCCGGCGCGAGAATGCAAAATCCTTCACATGCAGGTTGAGGGTGCGCGCTGCGCAGCGATCGATGACGGCTTGAGGTAATTCGAGCGCGGCCACACAGTTGCCAGGGTCGAGGCAAATGCCTACCCAGGGGCTGGCGAGCCGCTCGACCACAGCCAATAGTGTGCTGGAAGGCACTTGTTCATAGGTTTCAAGCGCCAGCCGTACGCCCTGCTCGGCCAGCCGTGGGGCGATGGTTTCCAGCAGGGCGAACGCTTCGTCAGGGCTGGGCCGGTGCGCGGCACCGTTGAACATGCTGCGCAGCACCTTGGCGCCGAGGATGTCCGCATAACCCAGGTACTTGAGCAGGTGCTCGGTGCGCAGGCCACGGGTACCAAGCTCGAGGGTAAGCCCAAGCGCATCGGCCTGCTGCCGCAGTTCGCGCAGCTGCTGCGGCGATAAGGCTTCGAGCCCGGCATAGTCACAGATCTGGAACACCGTAGCGCCCAGGTCGGCAGTGTGTTGGAGCATGGCGGGTAGGTCCATCGGGTGAGGCACCCGATCCGATGCGCGCCAGAAGAACGAATAGGTGCTCAGGCCGATTGCCATGTCTGCGTCTCCCTTGGATGTGCGGCGCACTGTGCGGCTTCTTGCAGAATGGCGGCGAACGCGTGGGGATCGTGGGCGAAGCGCCCCAGGAATAGCCCATCCACCTGCCCGCCCAGCTGGCTCAGCAAGCCGGGCTTGGCACTGCCGCCGTAGATCACCCGCGCCCCTTCGCGCCGCAACTGCTGGCACACCTCGGCGATATAGTCCGGGCTGGCTGGCTCCGCCGCGCCGATGGCCCATTGCGGCTCGTAGGCCAGGAGCAATTCGCCGCTCAACCCGGCCGCCAACGCAGGCGCAAGGGCTGCATCCAGCTGGCCTTTGCACACCGCCACCGCCTCGGTGATGCTGCCTTGTTGGGTTTCGCCCAGGCACAGCACGGGGGTGAGCCCGTTGCGCCAGGCCGCGGCGGTCTTGTCGGCGATCTGGCGATCGGTCTCGGCAAAGTGCCGGCGGCGTTCGGCGTGACCGATTTCCGCCACCTGGCAGCCCATTTCCGCGAGCACGTGCGGGCTGACTTCACCGGTCCAGGCGCCTTGGTCTTCCCAGGCAAGGTTTTGCGCCCCGACCACCGCCAGGCCATCAAAAATCTCCAGCGTAGCGGCCAGCATCGGAAAGCTGGGAATCACGAACACCTCGATGGCGCCGCTGCGCACCTGCGGATGTTCCCGCAGCAGCGCGGCGATGGCCCGCGACCAGTCCAGCGTCTGCTGGTAGCCGAAGTACATCTTCAGGCTCACGCCCAGCGTAACGGCCGGGCGGCTCATCGGCTGCCGACCTGCTCGTAGTCCGACAGTGTCTTGACCTTGAGGGCCGAGGCTGAAGTTTCGTCGAAGCGATAGGTGAGCCATTCCTTCAACAGGCGGCGGGCCAGCTCAAGGCCGATCACCCGTTGGCCGAAGGTCAGCACCTGGGCGTTATTGCTGAGCACGGCGCGCTCCACCGAGAAGCTGTCATGGGCCGTAACCGCCCGAATGCCGGGTACTTTATTGGCAGCGATCGCTACCCCCAGGCCCGTGCCGCAGATCAATAGCGCACGATCGGCGTCGCCGGCGGCCACTTTTTCCGCTGCCGCGATGGCCACCAAGGGGTACGCGGTATGGCTTTGGCTGTCCACCCCCACGTCCTCCACATGGCTGACCAGAGGGTTGGCGAGCAGGTCACGCTTGAGCGCTTCCTTGTATTCGAAACCGGCGTCGTCGCAGCCGATGACTATTCGCAGTGTGTCACTCATGAAGGCTCTCCTCTGGGCGGCGTGCGGCGCTCACTCCAGCCGCCAGCAGCGGCTCGATGGCGGTGATGATCAGGCTCAGCGATACGGCGCCGGCGTCCGGGGTGCCCAGGCTTTTCTCCGCCAAAGGGCGAGCGCGGCCGATTTTCGGGCGCAGTTGCGCGGTGGCCGCGCAGGCGTCCCGGGCCACCGCGGCGGCATGCCGCCAGGCCTCGGCAAGCTCAAGCCCCTGCCCCGCCGCCTCGTTCAGGGCCTGGGCAAAGGGCACCAACACATCCACCAGTGTCTTGTCGCCCACCTGGGCCTTGCCGAAATGGCGAATACCGTCACTGGCGTGTTGAATGCCCTTGGCCACCCGACTGGCGTCGGGGTCGAGCGTGTCGCCCAGGCTGCTCCCGAGCGCGGTGAGCGCCACGCCCCAGATGGCCCCTGAGGTGCCCCCGGCCTTGTCGGCCCAGGCATCGGCGGCGCAGCGCAGCAAGGTACCGGCACCCGCGCCCTGGGCCAGCACTTCACGCGCCCGGGCCACGGCAGCCATTACCCCGCGTTGCATGCCGATGCCATGGTCGCCGTCGCCGGCCACCGCGTCGATACGGCCCAACTCCTCCACGTGCTCGAGCACGGTACGTTCGGCTATTTCCAGGGCCTGGAGCACGCAATGCGCCGAGCGGCGGGATTTGGCACTGGCGGGGGGGATCGCAGCACTTTGCAAAGGGGCCAGGTCGAGCGCGCCCAGCCGTTCGGCGAACATCACGTTGCCCTTGCGGTAAGCCGGCGTGGCGGCAGCGGCGCACCAGAACCGCTCCAGTTCCGGGTCCAGCCAGCACAGGGTGAGCGATACGCCGGCCATGTCGAAACTGGTCACCAGTTCACCCACTTCGGGCTCTACTACGGTCAGCCCTATATTGCTCAGCAGTTGCGCCACCCGCCGATACACCACAAAGAGTTCTTCGTACTTGACGCTGCCCAGGCCGTTGAGAATGACCGCCACACGGTGACCGGCGGGCTGGCCGATCCCTTCTGGCAGGTCCTTGAGCAAGGACGCCACCAGCAGCTCGGCCAACTCGTCGGCGCTGGGCACGGGCCCCTCGTCGATACCGGGCTCGCCATGGATGCCCATGCCCAGGGCCATCTTCCCGTGCGGCACGGTGAACAGCGGATGGTCGGCGCCTGGTAGCGTGCAGCCGGTAAACGCCACGCCCAATGACCGGGTGCGCTGGTTGGCATGCCGGGCCACCCGCACCACCTCGGCAAAGTCATAGCCTTCCTCGGCCGCCGCGCTGGCGGCCTTGAACACCACCAGGTCGCCGGCGATGCCGCGGCGCTTGTGCAGCTCCTGGCTCGACGCGCTGGAGATGTCATCCGTGACCGCGATCACTTCGCAGGCAATGCCTTCGGCCAGCAACCGATCGCGGGCCAGGCCAAAATGCAGCACGTCGCCGGCGTAGTTGCCGTAGCCGAGCAGCACGCCCGCGCCTTTGTTCGCCAGGCGGGCTACGCCGTAGATCTGCTGCGCCGAGGGCGAGGCGAACAGGTTGCCCATCACCGCGGCATGGGCCAACCCCTGCCCCACCAAACCAGCGAACGCCGGGTAGTGGCCGGAGCCACCGCCAATCACCACGGCAACGCTGTTGTCGGGGGTGCGGGTATTGCGCACCACCCCGCCAGGCACCCGGCGGACCTTGTCGCTGTGTACCGCGACAAAGCCTTCTACCAGTTCACCGGCGAAGTCAGAGGGCTGATTAAACAGACGGGTCATTATTGTTATCTCCTCAGTGCGCGTGACGCACGGGCGCCAGCGTGTCTTTCGACGCGGTAGGCCGCTGTTGGCCCAGCAACACCATCAGCACCGCCGACATCAGCATCAGCCCGCCAACCACGAACATCGGCACGGCGTAGCTGCCGGTGCTTTCCTTGAGCATGCCGGTGACGAACCCCGCCGAAAAACCGGCCACGTTGCCTACGGTATTGATCAGCGCCACAGCGGCTGCCGCGGAGGCACCGGTGAGGAAGCGGGTGGGCAGGGTCCAGAAGTTCGGCAGCGCCGCAAAGATGGAGCACGCGGTGATAGTGACCACCGCTACCGTCGCGGTCGGCGACCCCATGGCCAGCGCCAGCGGAATGCTGACCGCGCCAGTCACGGCCGGCAACGCGATGTGCCAGGTGCGGCAGCCGCGCTTGGTGGCGTCACGGGACCAGAGGTACAGCGCTACCGCTGCCGGCAGGTACGGGATGGCGGTGATCAGCCCCTTCTGGAATACGGTAAACGTGGTGCCGAACTGCGCCTGGAACCCGCCGATGATGGTGGGGAGGAAGAACGCCAATGCATACAGGCCGTAGATGAACCCGAAGTAGATGAAGCACAGCACCCATACCCGCCCGTTGAGCATGGCCTTGCCAACACTGAGGTGGTGAGTACTGGCCTGGGCCTGTTGCTGCTCGCGTTCCAGTTCGCTTACCAGCCAGGTGCGTTCTTCTTCGTTGAGCCACTTGGCGCTGGCCGGCCGGTCTACCAAGTAGAACCAGGCAATCAAGCCCACCACGATCGCGGGTATCGACACCCCGAGGAACATTACCCGCCAGCCTGCCAGGCCGAACAAGCCGTCATGGCTGATCAGCCACGCTGCCAGCGGGGCGCCGATGACCACGGTGAGCGGTTGTGCCAGGTAGAACAGCGAGAGGATCTTGCTGCGATAGCGCCCGGGTACCCAGAGGCTGAGGAACAGAATGGCCCCGGGGAAGAACCCTGCCTCGGCAACCCCCAGTAGTACACGCAAGGCATACAGCCCTTCCACGCTGGACACCCAGGTGAACAGCAGCGAAACGATGCCCCACGACACCATGATCCGCGCCAGCCACTTGCGCGCCCCGAAGCGATGCAAGGCCAGGTTGCTCGGCACTTCCAGAAGAATGTAACCAATGAAGAAGATGCCCGAGGCCATGCCGAACTGGGCGATGGTCAGCCCCAGGTCCTGGGTCATGCCATTAGGGCCCGCGAAGGAAATCGCCGTACGGTCAAGGAAGTTGATGAAGAACATCAGTGCCACGAAGGGCACCAGGCGAAGCGAGATCTTGCGGATAGCCGATTGCTCGACCTGAGGGGCTGCGGAGACCTGGGACATGTCTGTTCTCTCCGGCTCATCGACAGGGTGTTCGCCAGGGCGCCCACCGGTGTGACGAGTGTTTTCTTATTAGGGTCGCGATAAGGCAGCGATCCACGCCTCACCCGGGCTCACAGTGGCACGGGCATGGGAGAGTTCTAGCATCACCTGAACTGTTTGTATACTTGGATGATGGTATGATCTCTCTACCAGTGAAAATTGTGGGCAGAAAGGCCGCTGGGGCTATGGAAATAGAGGGGGTTATTACGGGATTACCGTTCGTCCGATGCTGTTCGGCAGCTTAAGGCAAGCCGGGAGGCCAGGCGGCGTTCGATAGCGGGCGAACCCGATACAGACGGCCGTTGTGCCAGCGCTCGACGGCGGCTGGCACGGCCGATGAGTGGAGTCAGAGGTTCATCACATCGACAAACCGGGGCGTTGCGCTTTCGTCGATACGCAGGTCGGTGAAGTTGAACAGGTCGCGGTCGGCCAACTGCGAGGGCACGACGTTCTGCAGCCCACGGAAAATGTTCTCGGTGCGCCCCGGGTGCTTGCGCTCCCACTCCACCAGCATGTCCTTGACCACCTGGCGCTGCAGGTTTTCCTGGGAGCCACACAGGTTGCACGGGATGATCGGGAACTGCTTCATATCCGAGTAGGCCTGGATGTCCTTCTCGGCGCAGTAGGCCAGCGGGCGGATCACCACGTTGCGGCCATCATCGGCCAGCAGCTTGGGCGGCATCGCCTTGATGGTGCCGTTGAAGAACATGTTCAGGAAGAAGGTTTCGACGATGTCGTCCCGGTGATGCCCGAGCGCCATCTTGGTGGCACCGATTTCATCGGCGAAGGTGTAGAGCGTGCCGCGGCGCAGGCGCGAACACAGCGAGCAGGTGGTCTTCCCTTCCGGGATGAGCGCCTTCACCACCGAGTAGGTGTCCTTCTCGAGGATGTGGTAGTCCACCCCCAGTTCCTTCAGGTAGGCCGGCAGCACATGCTCGGGAAAACCAGGCTGCTTCTGGTCCATGTTCACCGCCACCAGCTCGAAGCGGATGGGCGCGACCTTTTGCAGGTGCAGCAGCACGTCCAGCATGGTGTAGCTGTCCTTGCCCCCGGACAGGCAGACCATCACCTTGTCGCCGTCCTCGATCATGTTGAAGTCAGCCACGGCTTCCCCCGCCAGGCGGCGAAGACGTTTCTGCAGTTTGTTCTGGTTGACCGAGAGGGTGCCCATGATGAGGAAATCCTGATACGTGCCGACAGCGGAATACGAAGGCGCGCATTCTACCTGCAAACGCTGGCGGAGCGTAGGCCACAAGGCGGCGCTGGCGAGCCCTGCGGCAGGAATCGGTGACGAGCGGCTCGGCAACCCAACCGCCCGCAGGGCATAATTGCGCTTCGTGGAGCCAATACCTATGTCCGACCCCCTCCTTCACCGCGTCGAAGCCTGCTACGAACAGGCCGAAGCCTTCTTCAAGCGCCCGTTCAAAAGGCCTGTGGTCAGCCTCAAGCTGCGAGGCCAGAAGGCCGGCGTGGCGCACTTGTACGAAAACAAGCTGCGGTTCAACAACGAGCTGTACCAGAAAAATACCGAAGATTTTCTTCGCCAGACGGTCCCCCATGAGGTGGCTCATCTGGTGGCGCACCAGATGTTTGGCGACCGCATCCAGCCCCATGGCCAAGAGTGGCAGCTGATCATGCGTGGCGTGTACGAACTGCCGCCGCTGCGCTGCCACAACTACGAAGTGAAACGCCGCCAGGTGAAGCGCTACATCTACCGCTGCCCCTGCACCGACGGCGTGTTCCCCTTCACTGCCCAGCGCCATGGCCTGGTGCGCCAAGGTCGGCGTTACCTGTGCCGCCGTTGCCGGCAAACGCTGGTGTTCAGCGGCGAAATGCGGGTGGAGTGAGGGGGCCTGGAGGGGCATCCACACACTACCCCTACCCCTGTGGGAGCAAGCGGAGCCGAAGGCGGAGCTCGCGAATAAGGGCGCAATGAAAAAGCCCGGGCTATTGGCCCGGGCTTCGTTCACAGCATCAGCCAACCTTACAAGCGCGTACCTTCGGCCACTTGCAGGTCGTCCTTGGGCTGGGTGAGTTCCAGCGGGGTGCCGCCAGAGGCCAGCTCGTGTTGCAGCTTGGTTTCGTCCAGCTCGCCAACCCACTTGGCAACCACCACGGTTGCCACGGCGTTGCCCACCAGGTTGGTGAGGGCGCGGGCTTCGGACATGAAGCGGTCGATGCCCAGGATCAGCGCCAGGCCGGCCACCGGCAGGTGCCCAACCGCGGACAGCGTGGCCGCCAGCACGATGAAGCCGCTACCGGTTACGCCCGCCGCGCCCTTGGAGGACAGCAGCAATACGGCCAGCAGGGTGATCTGGTGAGTGATGTCCATGTGGGTGTCGGTCGCCTGAGCGATGAACACGGCGGCCATGGTGAGGTAGATCGAGGTACCGTCGAGGTTGAACGAGTAACCGGTCGGGATCACCAGGCCAACGACGGACTTCTGCGCGCCCAGGCGCTCCATTTTCACCAGCATGCGCGGCAGGGCGGATTCCGACGAGGAGGTGCCCAGCACGATCAGCAGTTCTTCACGGATGTAACGCACCAGCTTCAACACGCTGAAGCCGTGAGCGCGGGCGATTGCGCCCAGTACCACCACCACGAACAGTACGCAGGTGATGTAGAAGCACAGCATTAGCTGGCCCAGTTGCACCAGCGAACCCACGCCGTAGTTGCCGATGGTGAACGCCATGGCGCCCAACGCACCCAGCGGGGCGAGCTTCATGATCATGTTGATGATGTTGAACATCACATGGGCGAAGCGATCGATCAGGTCCACCAGCAGCTTGCCGTACGACCCCAGGCGGTGCAGGGCGAAGCCGAAGATCACCGAGAACATCAGCACCTGAAGGATATCGCCGTTGGCGAACGCGCCGACGATGGTGTTGGGGATCACGTTCAGCAGGAAGCCCACAACGCTCTGGCCTTCACCCTGGGTCACATAAGAAGCGACCTTGGAGGCGTCCAGGGTAGCGGGGTCGATGTGCATGCCAGCGCCGGGCTGCACCACGTTGACCACGATCAGGCCGATGATGAGGGAAATGGTGGATACGATCTCGAAGTACAGCAGCGCGTAGCCGCCCGTCTTGCCCACGGCCTTCATGTTCTGCATGCCGGCGATACCGCTCACCACCGTACAGAAGATGATGGGCGCGATGACCATCTTGATCAGTTTGATAAAGCCATCACCCAGCGGCTTGAGCATCGTGCCGGTCTGAGGATAGAAGTGGCCAAGCAGAACGCCGATGATGATCGCGAGGATCACCTGGAAATACAGGGACTTGTAGAGCGGCTGACGGGTCGTCATAGCAGTTTCCTCAAGCGTGCCGGCAAGTGTCTTCCCGACACCCCAACACATGAAGCGAGAACCCTCCTGACTGGAGGGATTTGTTCTTGGCCTGCAGCCTGCGCATGCACCCACGCGGGCGGCCTGAGGACACAATCGCAAGGCTCATGCCAACCTGGCGCAGTGCCCTGGATCTCCGCCGATACGGCATCTGCAAGCAGTATAGGAAGCCACGGCCACACGGCAAGCTGGCGGATTCTCGCCAACTGCCGTGCAAGGAAGCGTGCCGCTGGCGGATATCCGCCATCATTCCTTGGGAAAACTGATCCTGAAGCGTGCGCCGCCCAACGGCGAGTCTTCGAGGGTAAGGGTGCCGTGGTAACTGCGAATGATGTCGTGGGCAACCGCCAGGCCGATCCCCTGCCCCGGATGTTGCCGGTCCAGCCGTTCCCCCCGCTGAAGGATACGGCTGCGCTGCTCCGGCGGAATACCTGGCCCGTCGTCCTCGAGCAGCAGCTCCAGGCGCCGGCCGATCACGCTCAGGCTCACGCTCACATCCTCCAGGCACAAACGCCAGGCGTTCTCGAGCAGGTTGCCCAAAAGCTCCATCAAGGCGCCCTCCTCGATCGGCAGTACACCCGGTGGGTCGAGGGCGATATGCAGCTGCACGGGCTTGTCCGGGTACACCTTGCGCAGGCTTGCCGCCAGGCTATCGAGCACCGGGCGCACGGCCACCTGCCGCCGCACCAGCCCGCCGTGGCGCACATTGGCCCGTTGCAACTGGTAGTCGATCTGCTGGCTCATGCGTGCCACCTGCCCGCGCAGGATCGCCGCCTGCTTGCCTTCCTCGCTGTGCGGAGAGTCACTAGCCAGGGTTTCGCCGATGCCCTGGAGCACACTCAACGGGGTTTTGAGGCTGTGGGCCAGATCACCGAGGGAATCCCGGTAGCGCTGGCGCTGTTCGCCTTCACTGGCCAGCAAACGGTTGAGCGAGCGGGTAAGGCGCAGCAGTTCGCTGGGATGGCGCTCGCTCAGCCCCTGCCGCTGCCCGCTCTCGATCTCGTCCAGCTCGTGGCTCAAACGCCGAAGCGAGCGCAGGCTCCAGGTCATGCCACCCCAGAACAGCACCAACAGGGTGAGCAGCGCTGCGCCAAAGCCCAGGTACAGCCGATCACGCAGGGCGCTCAATGTGCGTTGGTAAGGTTCTACAGACTGCATGGCCACGAAGCTGAACGCTGCGTTTTCGCCTCCCAACAACCGTACCTCTACGTCGTATACCCAGAACGCCTGGCCATCGGCGCTGGTGAAGCGGGAAAACCGGTTGCCCTTCCCGTCATAACGGGGGCTGTACTCCGGCGACGGCGCGCCGGGGCTTCGCCACAACAACGCGCCCTGCCGGTCGAATATGTACCCCAGCGAACGCTCGGTGGGGACCTCGAAGCGCTCATCCGGCACCGGCGCGGGCATGCGCAACTGCCCTTGCTCCAGGCGTGCCGCGGATATAAGGGTGGTCACTTCAGTGGCCAGGCGCTCCTCCACGGATTCGCGCAGCGCCAGGCTGAAGGCCCCTTGCAACGCGGGCAGCAACCCCAACATGAACAGCACTGCCAGCAAGGCCCCGGCCAGCATCAGCCGCAGCCGCAGCGAGCGGATCATCGGCAGCGCTCGGTAAACAGATAGCCCAGGCCACGCACGGTGTCGATAGGCCGAAAACCATCGGCGGCCTCCAGCTTGCGGCGGATGCGCCCCACCAGCACCTCGATCACGTTGGGGTCGTGTTCGCCATCATCCGGGTACAGCTGCTCCATCAACCGCTGCTTGGCCACCACCTGCTGGTGATGGCGCATCAGGTATTCGAGGATGCGGTATTCGAATGCGGTAAGCGCCAACGCCTCGCCCTGCAATGTTGCCTGCTTGCGATTGAGGTCCAGCTCCAGCGGGCCGGCCACGATGGTGGGCTGGATAAAACCGCTGACGCGCCGCAGCAAGGCGCCAAGGCGGGCTTCTACCTCTTCGAACTGGAAGGGCTTGACCATATAGTCGTCCGCACCGGCCGCCAGCCCTTCGACCTTGTCCTGCCAGCTACCCCGCGCGGTAAGGATCAGGATAGGAAACGCCAGGCCCTGGCCGCGCCACTGGCGAATCAGCTCAAGGCCCGACAGGCCCGGCAACCCCAGGTCGACGATCACCAGATCGAAAGCGGTTTGCGCGGCCTGTTGCAGGGCCGCCTGGGCATCAGCCACCGCTTCCACGATATGGCCGCATTCGCCCAGGCGTGTGTGCAAGTGATGGCGCAGCAGCGCCTCATCTTCTACCAGCAGCAGCTTCATGGCGGGCTCGCGTGTACTTACGGATCAAACGACGGGCGCCAAGAGTAACCCGCAAGCCATCGCCCTCGCTATCCGGCCGCGTCAGTTGAACGCCCTGGCAAGCCGATGCAAGCCTTCGTCGATGTCCTCCAGCCCAGGTGCGGCGAAGGATAGCCGCACGCTGGCAGGGTCCGGTTCGCTTGAATAGAACGCCTTGCCCGGAACGAACATCACGTTCTGATCGATGGCGCGTTCAAACAACGCCTGGGCATCGCCGCCATCGGCCAGGCGCCCCCACACAAACATCCCGCCGGTAGGTGCCGCCACCTCGAGGCGCCCGCCCAGCGCCGCGATGCCAGCCATCATCCGCTGGCACTTTTCGCCATAGCGCTGGCGCAACAGGGGCAGATGACGCTCCAGGGCACCGCTGGCGAGGTAGCAGGCAGCCATTTGCTGGCTGATCGGCGAGGTGCACAGGTCGATGGTCTGCTTGGCGATCACGCAACGCTGACGAACCGGCGCGGGCGCAATCATCCAGCCAACCCGCAGGCCAGGAGCAACGATCTTGGACAGGCTGGAAAGGTGAACCACCCGCCCTTCCGCGCCCGGCACCTGCCGGGACAGCGCGAGCAGCGACGGCACAGGCTCACCGGTAAAGCGCAGCGCGCCGTAAGGGTCATCCTCCACCAGCAGCAGGTCATGCCGCGCCGCCAACGCCAGAACCTCCAGCCGCCGCCCAAGGGACAGGCAGGCACCGGTAGGGTTGGCGAAATCCGGTACGCAATAAAGCAGCCGGAAATGCCCCGGGGGCGCCGCCTCCAACTGCTGTGCCAACGCATTGGGGTCAAGCCCGTCGGCATCGCCGGCAATGCTGCCGATCGCACACCCGGCCAGCCGCAATGCTTGCAGCGCGGCGGGATAGGTAGGCCGTTCCACCAACACAGCATCACCCGGGCTGAGCAACACACGGATGAGCAGGTCCAGCCCTTGCTGGGAACCGGTGGTAACGATCAGATCATCCACCGCCACGGCCGCGCCGCGCCGCGCCATCAACGCGGCCAGTTGCTCACGTAACGCCGGGGTGCCTTCGGTGGCGCCGTATTGCAGGCTGGTGACCGGCTCGGCCATGCCCTGTGCACTGGCCAGCGCAAGGCCTTCAGCATCGAACAGGCCAGGCGCCGGGTACCCGCCGGCGAACGAGATCATTCCCGGCCGCGACAGGTATTTGAACAGTTCGCGGATCGCTGACCCGCCCGGTGCCTCGAAGGCCGGGTTGAAACGGTACCCCTGGGCGTCTGCTTGCATGCCTGGCTCCTTGTCTAAAGGTGCAGTATCCAAGGCTGGCAGGCGGCGGAACAAACGAGCATTGGGCACTACGTCATGCCATGAAGGCATGAACGCGTGTGCCCTTTGACAAATCAGGCGGCATGGCGATACTGGGCCAAGTTATATGACAACCGATAACGACAATAACGGGAGCACCCATGACTGCATCGACCCCTGACACCTTCACACCCCGCCGGATTCTACTTACCGGTGCCGCGGGCGGCCTGGGCAAGGTTTTGCGGCAAACGCTCAAGCCCTACGCCTCGATGCTGCGCCTGTCGGATATCGTCGCCCCGCAAGAAGCCGGCGAAAATGAAGAGGTGGTGATTTGCGACCTCGCTGACAAGGCGGCCGTTGATCAATTGGTAAAAGGCGTGGACGCCATTTTGCATTTTGGTGGCGTGTCGGTAGAGCGCCCTTTCGAGGAAATCCTCGGGCCTAATATCGCTGGCACTTACCACATCTATGAAGCCGCGCGTCGGCACAACGTGCAGCGTGTGATCTTCGCCAGCAGTAACCACGTGGTGGGCTTTTACAAGCAGACCGAAACCATCGACGCCCTCGCGCCGCGTCGCCCGGATGGCTATTACGGCCTGTCCAAGTCCTACGGCGAGGACCTGGCAACGTTCTATTACGACCGCTATGGCATCGAAACCTTGAGCATCCGCATCGGCTCATCCTTCCCGGAGCCACAGAACCGCCGGATGATGTGCACCTGGTTGAGCTACGACGACCTCACGCAATTGATCGTGAAGGGCATGGACGCGCCAGACCTGGGCCATACCGTGGTGTTCGGCATGTCGGATAACCCGCAAGTGTGGTGGGACAACCGCCTTGCAGCGCACCTGGGCTACGAGCCCAAGGACAGCTCGGCGCGCTTCCAGGCCAAGGTCGACGCTCAGCCGCCGGTCGCAGCGGACGACCCGGCCGCGCTGTACCACGGTGGTGCGTTCGCCGCACAGGGGCCTTTCGAGGACGCCTGAGGCGCCTTGCGCATGAGCGCGCGCGGTTTCAGCCGCGCGACGCTTGCGTGTAGAAGCATTTGCGTCGAAGCTTGCGGCTTTTGCGCCTGCCATGACCCGTATCCGCGAACGTAACCGCGAACTGATTCTTCGCGCCGCCAGCCAGGAATTCGCCGACAAGGGCTTCGCCGCCGCCAAGGCCAGCGACATTGCCGCGCGCGCCGGGGTGCCCAAGCCCAATGTGTACTACTACTTCAAGTCCAAGGAAGGCTTGTACCGCGAGGTGCTGCACAGCATCGTGCAGCCATTACTGCAGGCATCGGCGCCGTTCAATCCTGAGGGTAACCCGCGCGAGGTGCTGACAGATTATATCCGTGCCAAGGTGCGAATTTCCCGCGACCTCCCCCATGCTTCAAAGGTGTTCGCCAGCGAAATCATGCACGGCGCGCCGCACTTGCCACCGGATCTGGCAGAAGCCCTCAACGCCCAGGCGCGGCACAACATTGGCTGCCTCCAGCAATGGGTGGACCGCGGCCTGATGGCGCCGGTGGACCCCCATCACCTGATGTTCAGCATCTGGGCGGCCACCCAGACCTACGCCGACTTCGACTGGCAGATCGCGACCGTGACGGGCAAGGCGCAGTTGAGCGTGGATGACTACGAGGCCGCTACCCAGACCATCACTACCCTAGTGCTGAAGGGGTGCGGGCTGTAGCCCTTATTCGCGAGCTCCGCCTGCGGCTGCGCTTGCTCCCACAATAATTCGTGGAAGCACCGGGGCCGCCACTTATGGCCTGAACACAGCCCTCAGGCACTCGTCGCCTTTTTCCTTGAACAGCTTGTAGCCCTCGGCGCTGTCTTCCAGGTCCATGGGGTGGGTGAGCATCCAGGACGGATCGAGCTGGCCGTTCTGGATGTGCTCGAACAGCCGGTTGGCGTAGCGTTGGCCAGGTTGCTGGCCCGCGCGCAGGGTGAGGGCCTTGTTCAGCACGGCGCCCATGGGGAATTTATCCAGCAGGCCGCCATACACCCCTACCACCGACACCGTCCCGCCCTTGCGGCAGGCGCGGATGGCCTGGCGCAATACTGAACCGCGCTCGGTGTGCAGCCGCATCAGCTGCTTGGTCTTGTCGTACACATAGTCCACTTCGGTGCCGTGCGCCTCCATGCCCACACAGTCGATGCAACGGTCGGGCCCTCGGCCGCCCGTGAGCTCGAGCAGGGCCTGGTGGATATTGGTGGTTTCATAGTCCAGCGCGATAGCACCCACCTTGTTCTCCGCCAGGGTAAGCCGATCGGTCAGGCGGTCGATCGCAATCACCCGTTCGGCACCCAGCAGGTACGCGCTGGCGATCGCCATCTGCCCTACCGCGCCGCAGCCCCATACCGCGACTGTATCGCCCGGCTGGATACCCGCGTTGTCGGCGGCGAAGTAACCGGTTGGCGCGGCATCGGACACAAATACCGCCTGCTCGTCAGTCACGCCGTCCGGCACCTTGAACAGGTTTACGTCGGCATACGGCACGCGGATGTACGTCGCGTGGCTACCGGCGTAGCCACCGAAAGCGTGGCTGTAGCCGATGATCCCGCCGCAGGGTTGCCCGTAGGCCATTTCCGTTACGCAAGGGTTAGGGTTGGAGTTGTCGCAGCAGGAAAAGTCCTGCCGACGGCAATGTTCGCACTCGCCACAGCCGATGATCGACACGGTAATCACCCGGTCCCCTTTGGCCACGGAGTTTACACGCGCCCCCACTTCCACGACTTCGCCGAGGAACTCATGGCCGAGGATGTCGCCGGCGTGCATCGTGGGCACATACCCGCCCAGCAGGTGCAGGTCCGAGCCACACACCGATGACAGCGTGACCTTGATGATGGCGTCCTGTGGGTTGAGCAGTATGGGGTCTGGAACAGTCTCGACCTGTAGCCGGTTTGGGCCTTGCCAGGTTAGCGCGCGCATCAGTGAATGCCTCCTTCGAGGGTCTCGGTCGCCACGGCTTCGTCGGCCTGGGCGCGATGATCGGGGTGAATGAACAGGAAATCGCGTACGCCGTTGCGCGGACGACTGGTCGCGATCTCGCCGGTTTCCATTTGCTGTTTGAGCGCGCGAAGCAGGTACAGCAGCGCTTTGTGAGTGAAGCGGCTGATCAAGCTCGCCACGGCATAGCCAGGCGCTCCCTCGGGTGGCTCGGTAGCCAGCACCAGTTTGATTTCTGTCCCTTGCCCCTGGGGTGCTTCAGTGAAACGGGCATCGGCTTCGTGCTGCCATACGCCTTCGCCCGGCGTATTCCAGCGCAACGCCCGGCCCGCGTCGGGCTCGCTCTGAATCAGCGTCCAACTGAAGGTACGATCGCCTGGCCCGCGCACGGTCCAGCGATAGGTGTCGTCGGCGGTCTGCTCGATGGAATCGACCCACGGAATCAGCGGCCCGATATTGGCCGGGTTCCGGCACCAGGCAATCACTTCTTCCAAAGGCTTGTTCACGGTGATGCTTCGGCTTACCAGCTTGGTACTGGCCCAGCCGGTTTCCTCCTCCCACTCCTGCTCCAGTGGCGTGTGCGCCAAGGCCGCCTTGAGCTGACAACGGCCCTGGTAGCCTCGCCACAGTGACCACCCACCCGCCACCAGTTGCAGGGCGCCGCTCACCCCGCCGGTGCGCAGGCCATTGAGCAGCAAGGCGCCGCCACCGGCCACAGACAATACGCGCTCAGGCTGGCTGAGGTTTTCATCGGTACGGCTGGACTGGGCAGACGCTAGGGTCGGACGAATCGCCATGGCGCTTCCTTCTTTGCAGGGGCTTTCAAAAAGGATCGGCCACAGGTCTAGGCGTTCCATCGGCGCGGTGATTTCCTGATGAACTGTGAGGCGGGCCCCGCGCACTATCGGGCGGAGCAATCGCTTCGCTGGCGCGGTCGTATGAAGCGCCAATAGAGGGAGCCTGACTGTGAAGATTGCGTGCCTTGGATGGGGCTCTTTGATCTGGAAACCCGGCAACCTGCCGGTCGCCAGCGAATGGTTCACCGACGGCCCCCGGTTGCCCATCGAGTTCTCCCGGGTGGGGGATTCAGGCGAACTGGCCACGGCACTGTGTGCCAACGCCGAGCCGGTACCGGTACTTTGGGCCTGGCTTGCCTCCCCCACGCTGGAAGCTGCCTGCAGCGCGTTGAAGGCACGTGAGGGGATACCACCGGAGCGCGACGATGGCATCGGCAGCCTGGCGATCGGGGGTAACCCCACAGGGCTTATCAGCCGATGGGCCCAAGAGCGTGGCGCCCAAGGTGTGATCTGGACCGGCCTGCCCCCGCGGGTCAACGGCGTGGAAGGCCGCATACCCACCGTTGATCAAGCGATCGCCTATCTGGCTTCGCTCACCGGCGAGGTTCGCCAGCATGCGCGCGACTATCTCGAGGCGGTACCCGCGCAAATCCACACGCCGTATCGCCAAACCATCCACGAGCTATGGTTGTCCATTGCCAACTGATTCGAGGAGGAAATCCAGATGAGAGCCATGACCGTTCGCGCCCCCGGTGGGCTGGATCAACTGCAACTGGTGGATTTGCCCGACCCTGGCCAACCCGGGCCCGGTCAGGTGCGGGTTGCCGTACGGGCCACCTCGCTCAATTTCCACGACCTGTTGGTTGCCAACGGCAGCATTCCCGCTGCGGATAACCGCATACCCATGGCCGATGGCGCGGGTGTAGTGGAAGCGGTAGGCCCTGGCGTGACCGAATTCAAGCCCGGGGATAGGGTGGTGTCCACGTTCTTCCCACAATGGCCGGCAGGGCCAGCCTTCACCGCAGTGGGCAGCTTTGGCGAAACCCCGGGGGACGGCGCCGACGGCTTCGCCGCTGAATATGTAGTACGCCCGGCCAGCGCCTTCACCCTGGCACCGCGCGGCTGGAGCCACGCCGAGGCCGCGACCATCACCACGGCGGGCCTCACAGCCTGGCGTGCCCTGGTAGGCGACGGCGGGCTGAAGGCGGGCGAGACGGTGCTTACCCTGGGCACCGGCGGCGTGTCGATCGCGGCGTTGCAGATCGCCAAGGCCATGGGTGCGCGGGTGATTGTCACCTCGTCTTCAGATGACAAGCTCAAGCGAGCCAAGGCGCTGGGCGCCGATCATGGCATCAATTACAAACAGCAGCCGGAGTGGAGCAAGGCCGTGCTGGAGTACACCGAAGGCCGCGGCGTGGACCATGTGGTGGAGCTCGGCGGCCCGGGCACCCTGGCGCAGTCCATCGCCGCCGTGCGTGTGGGTGGGCACATTTCGCTGATCGGCGTGCTTACCGGCCGGCAGGGCGACGTCCCCACGGCGCTGTTGATGGCCAGGCAGGCGCGAGTGCAGGGCTTGATCGTCGGTAGCCGGCTGCAACAGCAGGAATACGTAGCGGCGCTCGAACAAACCGGCATCCGCCCGGTCATCGACCGTAGCTTCCCGCTGGAGCAGCTCGCAGCAGCGTTCCGCTTCCAGGAAAGCGGCGACCACTTCGGCAAGGTAGTTGTAGAGTGGGAGTGAAGCCGCCGCTGTAGCAGCCCGCCTTGGCGGCGACCGGCTCGGCAGGGCGTGAGCATAAGCTCAGCACATTTGGTGCTTTCGGGCGTTTGGCCTGTTGGCTATAGTCGCCGGCAGGCCAACCCACACCACCAATAACGACACCACAGGGACCGCTTCGTGAATAAACTGCTTGCCGCCTCGCTGCTTTGCGCCGGGGCGCTGTTCACCACTGCCGCCAGTGCGGCGCCGACCTTGCTCAACGTTTCCTATGACGTGATGCGCGACTTCTACAAGGATTACAACGCAGCCTTCCAGAAGCACTGGCAAGCCGAGCACAATGAAGCGGTGACCGTGCAGATGTCCTTCGGCGGCTCCAGCAAGCAGGCACGTTCGGTGATCGATGGCCTGCCGGCGGATGTCATTACCATGAACATGGCCACTGACATCAACGCCTTGGCCGATAACGGCAAACTGGTGCCCGACAACTGGCTAACGCTGCTGCCCAACCACAGCGCACCCTTTACCTCCGCCACGGTGTTCATCGTGCGCAAGGGCAACCCCAAACAACTGAAAGACTGGCCAGACCTGCTCAAGGACGGCGTGCAGGTGATCGTGCCCAACCCGAAAACCTCGGGCAACGGCCGCTACACCTACCTCTCCGCCTGGGCCTATGTGCTCAAGAACGGCGGCGACGATGCCAAGGCCAAGGCCTTCGTTGGCAAGCTGTTCAAGCAGGCCCCTGTGCTCGACACCGGTGGCCGCGCAGCCACCACTACGTTCATGACCAACCAGATCGGCGACGTGCTGGTGACCTTCGAAAACGAAGCCGAAATGATCGCCCGTGAGTTCGGCCGCGATCAGTTCGAAGTGGTGTACCCGAGCGTTTCGGCCGAGGCCGAGCCTCCGGTCGCCGTGGTCGACAAGGTGGTGGAAAAGAAAGGCAGCCGCGCCCTGGCCGAGGATTACCTGAAATACCTCTGGTCCGCCGAGGGCCAGGACATCGCCGCCAACAACTACCTGCGCCCACGGGACCCGGCAGTGTTGGCCAAATACGCCGACCGCTTCCCGAAGGTGGATTTCATGTCGGTCGAGAAAACCTTTGGCGACTGGCGCACCGTGCAGAAAACCCACTTCACCGATGGCGGCGTGTTCGACCAGATCTATCAGCAATAAAGCCTGCGCGCCCGGCTTGATCTTCCGCAAGGCGCCGGGTACTTTGTAACCCATCCCATACGCATACCCCGCCGCAGGGCCTTTCTCTGGAAGGCCCCGCGGTAGCGTTTCTGCCTGCCTGGCCCTTTTACCTATCCTTCTTCGCCCCATCCGGGGGAGCTTCCACACATGACCACTGCTCATTCTCCCGCTGTGCCGTATCGGCCGGAGGTCGACGGCTTGCGGGCGCTCGCCGTACTCCCCGTGGTGCTTTACCACGCCGGTGCGCCGCTGTTCTCCGGAGGCTTCGTCGGTGTCGACGTGTTCTTCGTGATCTCGGGTTACCTGATCACCTCGATCATCCTTGCCGAAATGGCACAAGGTGAGTTCTCCCTGGTGCGCTTCTACGAGCGGCGGGCGCGGCGCATTCTGCCAGCGCTCACGGTAATGATGCTGGCGTGCCTGCCCATGGCCTGGCTGTGGCTGGACCCACTCGACCTGAAAGCCTTCGCCAAAAGCCTGGTCGCCGTGCCGCTGTTTTCCTCCAACGTATTGTTCTGGATGGAAAGCGGCTACTTCGACGGCGAAGCCGACCTCAAGCCATTGATCCATACCTGGACCCTGGGCGTTGAAGAGCAGTACTACGTGCTCATCCCCCTGTGGCTGATGCTCACCTGGCGGCTGGGCCTGCGGTTCCGTGTGCTTAGCCTGGTGGCGGTAGCGGCGGCCAGCCTGGCCTGGGCTGAATACGGCACGCAGCACGCCAGCAACGGCGCGTTCTTCCTGCTGCCTGCCCGTGCCTGGGAGTTGCTGGTCGGCTCGTTCGTCGCGTTTTATGCCAGCGCGCGCCCCCGGCATGCCGAAGGTGGTGGGCTGCTTCATCAGGGCTTCGCCGCGGTGGGGCTTGGGCTGCTGGCCTGGGCGTTTTTCACGTTCGATCGCAGTACGCCGTTTCCAGGGTTGCACGCCCTCGTACCTACCCTTGGCGCGGCGCTGTTGATCCTGTTTGCTGGCGCAAGCACCTGGGTAGGCCGGCTTCTGGCCACGCGCCCGCTGGTGTTCATCGGGCTGATCAGCTACAGCGCTTACCTCTGGCACCAACCCTTGCTGACGTTCGCCCGCCACCGCAGCCTGGTGCCGCCGCCGCTGACCGAACTATTGCTGGTGGCGGCGGCGTCGCTGGTGATCGCCTGGCTGAGCTGGCGCTATGTGGAGCGGCCTTTCCGCCAGCGGCAAGGCTTCAGCCGCCACCAGGTATTCAGCTATGGCGCGCTGGCCTCGGTGCTGTTCATTGCAGTGGGCTTGGGCGGATACCTCACTTACGGTTTCGCGCGGCCCGCAGTACTAGACCCCAGCCTGGCACAAGCCTTCGAGGATCCCACTGTACGTGCGGAATGCGACCGGGATTATCGCGGGGATGGCTGGGGCATCGGGCTGTGCTTCTTCGGCGCACCGTCCAAGGTCGGCGCGGCGGATGTGGCCGTATTCGGCGACAGCCACTCCGAGGCCATGCTACCGGCGTTCGATGAAGCGGGCCGGCGGCTTCGCCTCAGCATTGCTCACCTGGGCGTGGGCGGCTGCCCGCCATTGCTGGGCGTGGACGTGGCGGTGGGCAACTACGGGCCAGGCGCCTGTGCCGACCTGGCCCAGAGACAGCTGGCGTACGTACGCGAGCACGGTATCAAGCGCGTGGTGCTGATCGCCCGCTGGAGCCTTTACACCGATGGTGGCTATGGGCAACACGAGATGACTCGGTACTTCCTGGTCACGCCCGGGCATCAGGCCCGCACCCGAGAGAACTCCCGCGCGGTTTTTGACGAAGCCTTCGAAAAAACCCTCGACGCTTACCTGGCGCTAGGGGCGCAGGTAGACGTGATCGCCCAGGCGCCTCAGCAGTTGGCCAGTCCAAAATACGTGTATTACCGCCTTGCCCAGAAAACGGACGTCACCCCCGACGAGAAACAGCAGGCGCTGCGGGCCATTTCCATCTCGGTAGCCGAGCATCAGCAACTGCAGCACTACACCCGATCACGCTTTGAACGTGATCAAGCCGCAGGGCGCCTGCGTCTGGTCACCCTCGACGATCGCCTGTGCGACGGCGAACGCTGCCTGATCGGGGACACGGGTTCGTTCTACAAGGACAGCGACCACCTTAACGGCCATGGCATCGCGCTGTTCACCGAGGACATGCAGCGGTTGCTGGCAACCCAGGGCGTGGCAGGTTGCGATCAGGGGTGCTGGCGGCCAAGCCCGGGCGGCACACCGGTGGCGTCGGTAGGCTCCCACGGGCCGTTGGGGCTGGTGGCCCAACCCCAGCCGTTGCTCCAGCGGTAATAAGTGCGCTGGCGATAGTACACGCCGGGCTGGTTATCCAGTACGTATACGCCCAGGCCTTGGTCCCAATGGCTGGGGCCGCTGGGCGGTGGCGCGAAGCTGGCCGACGTGCGCGGCGCCGGGCGGGCTGCAGGCGTGGGCGGGGTGGGCTTGCTGGCCGGAGGCTTGGTGGCCGGCACGGTCTGAATCGGCGGCAACGGCTGTGGCTGCGGCTCGCTGCTGGGCCGTTGAACGGTACATGCCCCCAGGCCGAGCGCCAGTGTTAACAGCGTAAGGCGGGAAGTGGCGGTGATGAACTGGGGCATGCTTAGTGTTCCGGGCTATCGATGGTGAGTACATAATCCGCCGAGCCGCCACCAGCGGTAATGGCGGTACCGGTCCACTCGCCTCGAGTGGGCTGGCCAGAGCGGCTGATGCGTGCCATCACGTTGACCTCGCCGAAGGCCGAGAGTTTCAGTGCCGGCTGCATGGCATCGGCGTCGCTGAGGGTGATGTTCGCGGGAAGGTCTGCTACCCGCAGCCGCTTTACCGCCAGCGGAATCGGTGGCCCGCTCACAGCACGGGCGAACACAAACACAGCGTCGTCCGGGCTTACCTGTGCTGCCAGCGCGGGCGCCAGGCGCACTTGCACTCGCAGGGCCCGCCCGGACACCTCGCTACCGCCCTCTTCTCGCAGCGCCTGGCGCGCGCGGTCTATACCGGTTTGCAGCGCGGCCCTGGCGGGGTCATTCGGCGCCAGGCCAGCCTGCAAGCGCTGCCAGTAGCTGACCGCCGCCGCCCAGTGCTTGCCCTCGAACGCTGCAATCCCCAGCAAGCCCAGGCTGGTGCTTTCGTTGGGGTTGCCACGCAGCGCCTCATCCACCAAGGCCTGAATCTCGCCCGACCATTGCCGGCCCGCCGCGAAATACATCGCTTGCGCCCACTGGCCCAGTAGCTCCGGTGGCCTTCCTGCCAACTGCGCGGCACGCTGGAGCAGCGGCACTGCCTCGCCGGCGCGGTTCTGCGACAGGTAGGTGCGGGCCAGCAGGTACAGCGCATCGGGGGCGTCGGGCTGGGCTTTCACAGTGCGCTCCAGGCGCGATAGCATTTCTGCGGGTGAACTGGCCGGCGTGGCCATCTCGCGGCTGAGGCTCAGCCGGTCCAGGGCGCCCACGTTCAGGTACAGCACCAGCGCAGCGACCGGCACCAGCAGCATGACCACCCAGGTGACGCGCCGCCCCTTCACGGCCGCCGAAGGTGCCGCAGTGTCGGTGCCCGCCTCGGCATCCACATCCGCGAGCAACGCTTTGCCCGCTTCGGCCTTGGCCGCTTCCCATCCCGGCGTATCCAGCCGCCCCGCCTTGTATTCCTCTTCCAGCAACGCCAGGCGTTCTTCGTACACCGCCACGTTGACGGCGCGCCTCGGCCTTGCCGTGTACACCCGGGCAGACAGCAGAGGCCAGGCCAGCAATGCACAGGCAATCAGCAGCAGGGCAATGGCCGCCGCCCAGAAATCAATCATCGTCGGTGCTCTTGAGCAAGGTGGCGAGGCGCGCCTGGTCGGCCTCGTCCAGGGTGGCGGGCAACTCTTCAGTGTGTCGACGACGCAGCAGCGCCCAACCTATGCCAAGCCCGGCCAGTAGCAGAAGGCCGGGGCCCAGCCACAGCAGCCAGGTACGGGCCTCGAAGGCGGGCTTGTAGCGTACGAATTCGCCGTAACGATCTACCAGATACGCGATCACCTGCTCGTCCGTCTTGCCTTCCACCATCAAGCGGTGAATTTCCCGCCGCAGGTCCGCCGCGATGGGTGCGTTGGAATCGGCAAGGTCCTGGTTCTGGCATTTGGGGCAGCGCAGCTCGCGGGTAAGCGCAGCGAAGCGCTCGCGCTGGGCGTCGTTATCGAAGCCATAGGTGTCGATGGCCCCGTGGGCAATGCTGGCGAACGCCAATGCCAGTAACAGCAACACGCCCCTCATTGCCGCCCCTCTTCGCGTAACGCCTGATAGCGCGGCGCGATTTCGTCGCGCCATACCTCGTCACTCACAATGCCCACATGCTTGTAGCGAATCACGCCCTGGGCATCGATGAGGAAGGTTTCCGGCGCGCCGTACACGCCCAGGTCCAGGCCGAGGGTACCCTGGGGGTCGCTCACGTTTACCTGATAGGGGTTGTGCAGTTGGCGCAGCCAACGATTCGCCGCGGTGGTGTCGTCCTTGTAGTTGATGCCGTGGATGATCACGCCCTGCTCTGCCAGCCGCGCCAGGGTGGGGTGCTCACCACGACATGCCACGCACCAGGTGCCCCACACATTCACCAGCGCCGGCTGGCCCAGCAGCGCGTTACGGTTCAGTGGCCGGCCATCTTCCAGCGCTGGCAGATCGAACGCGGGGAACGGCTTGCCGATCAGCGCGGACGGCAGCTCGGAAGGGTCCAGGTACAGCCCGCGATACAGCACCACGGCCAGGCCGATAAACAGCAGCAACGGCACCGCCAGCCATGCGCGCTTCATGAGGCGGCCTCCAGTTCGGCGCCGGCGCGGGCCCGCTGGCGCAACCGCGCCCGGTATCGAGGGTCCAGCGCGGCCAGTGTTCCACCCAGGGCGGTCAGCAGCCCCCCCAGCCAGATCCAGCGTACGAAGGGTTTCACCTGCAAGCGCACCGCCCAGGCGCCGTCAGGCAGAGGTTCGCCGAGCGCTACATAAAGGTCGGCGAACAGGCCGGCGTCTATGCCCGCCTCGGTCATTACCGAGCCTTGCGCGGTATAAAGGCGCTTTTCCGGATGCAACACGCTCTCGGTGTGCCCATCCCGGCTGACTTCGATGATGGCCCGGTCCCCTTTGTAATTGGGCCCGCGCATGGTCTGCGTGCCTCGGAATATGAACGTGTAACCCCCTACTTCGGCGCTGTCGTTCGGCGCCATGCGCAGGTCGCGGGCAGCATCGAGCTGGGCGGAGAACACCACGCCAACGGCCGCCACCGCCAAACCGAGATGTGACAGCTGCATGCCCCAATAGCTGCGGCGCAGGTTCAACACGCCGCCCAGGCCCTGGTGGCGAAGCTTGTCCGCCAGGTCACGCACGCCGGCCAGCACCACCCAGGCGGCCAGGCCGGTCACCGCGAGCAAAGGCCAGCGGTCCAACCCGGCGAACATTCCCAGCCCTACACACAAGGCCACCGCCGCCAACAGCACGGGCGTGAGCAGCCGAGCCAGCCAGGCGCCGGGCGTGCTTTTCCAGCGCATGGCCACGCCAACGCCCATCGTCGCCAATAGCACGCCCATGATTGGCACGAACAGCGCATTGAAATACGGCGGCCCCACTGACAGCCGCGCGCCCGTCAAGGCATCGAGCAGCAAGGGATAGAGCGTGCCCAGCAGAATGGTCGCGGCCGCCACCACCAACAGCAGGTTGTTGGCCAGCAGGAGTGTTTCCCGTGACGCCCAGGCGAAGCGGGCATGGCTGCGCACCACAGGCGCGCGCACGGCGAACAGTGCCAGCGAACCACCGGTAACCAGCAGCAGGAACATCAGGATGAATACGCCACGGGTAGGGTCCGAAGCGAACGCGTGTACAGACGTAAGCACTCCGGAGCGCACCAGGAAGGTCCCCAGCAGGCTGAGAGAAAACGCAGCGATTGCCAGCAGCACGGTCCAGCTTTTAAATACGCCGCGTTGTTCGGTCGCGGCCAGCGAGTGGATCAGCGCGGTGCCCACCAGCCAAGGCATGAAGGAAGCGTTTTCGACCGGGTCCCAGAACCACCAGCCGCCCCAGCCCAGCTCGTAATACGCCCACCATGAGCCCAGGCTGATACCGGCGCCGAGGAAGCTCCAGGCCACCAGCGTCCAGGGCCGGGACCAGCGCGCCCAGGCGGCGTCCAGCTGCCCGCCCAGCAGCGCGGCGATGGCAAAGGCGAAGGCCACCGAGAAGCCCACATAGCCCATGTACAGCATGGGGGGGTGAACAATCAGCCCGAAGTCTTGCAACAGAGGGTTCAGGTCCCGGCCTTCCAGGGGTACCTGCGGGAGGATGCGCGCGAAAGGGTTGGACGTGGCCACCAGAAACAGCAGAAAGCCGCTGCTGATCAGCCCCATCACGCCCAGCACCCGGGCGAGCATGGCCGTTGGCAGCTGCCGGGAAAACAGCGCAACGGCGAAGGTCCAGCCGCCGAGGATCAATGCCCACAGCAGCAGGGAGCCTTCGTGGGCGCCCCATACCGCGCTGAACTTGTAGTACCAGGGCAGCGCCGTGTTGGAGTTCTCCGCGACGTAGGCGACCGAAAAATCGTTATGGAGAAAGGCGTGGGCCAGGCAGCCGAAAGCGAACAACAAAAAGGCGAATTGACCACAGGCGGCCGGGCGCGCCACCGCCATCCACACGGGCACATTGCGCCAGGCGCCCAGCAGAGGTAACACAGCCTGGGCCAACGCGAGGCACAGCGCCAGGGCGAGGGCCAACTGGCCCAGTTCAGGAATCATGGGGTAGCTCCCAGGCGGCCACTGTCTTTCAGGGCTTTGTTCACTTCGGGCGGCATGTACTTCTCGTCATGCTTGGCCAGCACTTCATCGGCCTGCACCACGCCGTTGGCGTCCAGCACACCCAAGGCGACGATGCCCTGCCCTTCGCGGAAAAGGTCTGGCAGGATGCCGCGGTAATGAATGGTCACCGAGCGGTTGAAGTCCGTGACCACGAAGCTTACATCCAGGCTGTCGGCGCTGCGCGCCAGCGACCCTCGCTCCACCATGCCGCCGGCGCGGATGCGCTGCCCTGGCGGTGCTTCGCCACTGGCGATCTGGGTGGGGGTATAGAACAGATTGATGTTTTGCTGCAAGGCACTAAGCGCCAGCGTGGCGGCAACGCACACGCCAGCCACCAGGGCGAGGACCACCACCAGGCGCTTCTTGCGAACCGGGTTCATGGTTGGCTGTTCCGGCGGGCGCGCCGGGCTTCACCGGCCAGAAGCCGGCGGCGTGTGAGCAGCGGCACGGCCAGGTTCCAGGCCAGCACGGCGAGGCAGCAACCATAGGCGCTCCACACGTACAGGCCATGCCGGCCCATCGCCAAAAAATCGCCGAAGCTGGCGAAGCTCATCGCGTTCTCCTCGAATCAGCGCCCATCCGCAGTGCGGCTTGGGCCCATTGGCTCCGCCCTTCGCGGCGCAGCAGCTCGGTGCGCATACGCATCAGCAGCACGCAGCCGAAAAACAGGTAAAACCCAGGCACAGTCAGCGCCAACGGCAGCCACATCTCGGCAGGCATGGCCGGTTTGGCGGTAAGGGTAAAGGTCGCCCCTTGATGCAGGGTGCTCCACCACACCACCGAATACTTGATGATCGGCACGTTTACCACCCCCACGATCGCCAGGATCGCGCAGGCCTTGGCGGCACTGTCGCGGTTGCTGATGGCCTGGCCCAGGGCGATCACCCCGGCGTACAGGAACAGCAGAATCAGCATGGAGGTAAGGCGCGCATCCCATACCCACCAGGCGCCCCAGGTGGGCTTGCCCCAGATGGCACCGGTAACCAGCGCCAGCGCGGTCATGGACGCCCCGACCGGCGCGGCGCAATGCAGGGCAATGTCGGCCAGCTTGATCTTCCATACCAGAGAAATCACGCCGGCAACGGCAAGCAACACGTAGCAGCTCTGCGCCAGCATCGCAGCCGGGACGTGAATATACAGGATGCGCACACTATCGCCCTGCTGGTAGTCGGGCGGCGCGAACGCCAGGCCCCAGACCGTGCCCACGGCCACTAGCAAGCCGGCGGCGGCGCCCAGCCAGGGCACCAGGCGCCCAGCCAGCGCGTAGAATCGGGGCGGCGACGCCAGCCGATGAAACCATGCCCAGCTCATACGCGTTTCGCTTCCCCTGTGAGGTCATTCATTAAGGCTGATCCGCAGGCCGGCGACAATGGCCCAGGGGGCCAGCGTCAGAGTGAGCGCCGCAAGGCTGGCCAGCCACAACACGAAGCCCGCCACTGGAAGGCCCTGCAAGGCGGCGCGCAAGGCCCCGCTGCCGAGGATGAGCACCGGGATATACAGGGGCAACACCAGCACAGCCAGCAATAACCCACCTCGCCCCAACCCTACGGTCAGCGCCGCCCCGATCGCGCCCAGCAACGTGAGCACGGGCGTGCCCAGCGCCAAGGTCACCATCAGCACAGGCAGGCTGCTGGCGGGCAGGCCGAGCATCAGGCCCAGCACTGGCGCCAGTACGCACAGCGCCAGCCCGGACAACAGCCAATGGGCCAACACCTTTGCCAAAACGGGTAACAGCATGCCGTGCGGGCTCAGCGCCCATTGTTCCAGCGAGCCGTCTTCAAAATCCTCCCGGAACAGGCTGTCCAGCGATAACAACACCGCCAGCACCGCCGCCACCCACACCAGGCCAGGGGCTATCTGCCATAGCAAGCCGGGGTCTGCACCAATGGCGAGCGGAAACAGCGTGGCCACCACGGCGAAAAATACCAGTGGGTTGGCCAACGCGGCCGGCCGGCGCGCCAGCAGCAGGCCTTCGCGGCGCAGCAGGTGGGTAAAGGTGGCGAGGCTACCGCTCATGCCGCTTCACCGAGGTGAAGTTCCCGGTAGCCTGCCGGCCGGGTGCCCAACGCATGATGGCTGGTAAGCACCACCAGCCCACCCCGCGCGCAGTGCTCGGCCAGGTGCGTTTCGAGTGAGGTGATCGAAGCCGAGTCCAGCGCCGTAAACGGCTCGTCAAGCAACCACAGGGGCGGCGGGTTCAGGTAAAGCCGCGCCAACCCCACGCGCCGCAGCTGCCCGGCGGACAACCGCTGGCAGGGCTGGTCCTCGTAACCCCGCAGGCCCACCTGGGCCAAAGCCTCATCGATAGCGGCAAGGGAAGCCCGCACGCCCAGCGCGCACAGCCAGGCCAGGTTTTCCTGCGGGGTAAGGCTTGGCTTGAGCGCGGGCGCATGGCCCAGCCAGAGCAAGCTGCCCGCCAATTGGCGAGCGGCGCCGGGTAACCCTTCACCGTTGAATCGCACCTCGCCGGCGGTGGGCGCCATCAACCCGCTGAGAAGGCGCAGCAGGGAGGTTTTGCCAGCGCCGTTGGGCCCACAGACCTTGAGCATCTCGCCGCCGCGCACACTCAGGCTCAGCCCTTCGAAGAGCTGCCGCCCGTCTCGTTCGCAGGCCAGTGCGATGCCTTCCAGATGAACCGTCACAGTGAACCTTGTAGGCGCCCTGGCGCGTCGCGGTTCAAGTCCACGCGGGCCGGGCCGATAGAAATAAGCAACGAAGACCGTACGGTCGCTGCCAGCGCAGCGGGCGATTATACACAGAGGCGGCCAGCTCCGGCTTGCCGCCTGCTGTCAGGCTGCGACACTTTTCTGGCCCGCGAAACCATGACGAACGAAATCAGCGCCGTTGCCGCGGCTGCCAACCTGGCGGCCACTTCCCGGTCGGCGGCCATCAGCGGCGAGCTGCTCAAGCTGCTGCAATCGGTGGACGGCCTGCTAGAGCCCGGGCAAACCGCGAAAGCGGAGGTGCTGTCGATCAAGCAGCTGCCTGGGGATTTTCAGCTGCTGCTCAAGCTCACCCTGGACAGCGGCCGCCAGGCCACGGTGCAAGTGGGCGCCGCGCAGCCGCTGGCCATCGGCACGCCATTGCTGGTCACCCGCATGCTGTCCGAACAACTGTCGGTAAGCCTGGCCGGCGCGCCGCGCACGGGCCTTACCCAGCTGGACACCAGCCGCCTGCCCGTAGGCACGCTGCTGCAGGGCAAGGTCGTGACGTCATTGCCCGTTGCTGGTAACGACGGCCCTCCGGTGTACCGGGCCATGGTCACGTTGCTCAACAGCGCCCTGGCCGGGCAAACCCTTACCATCGAAAGCCCGCAGCCGCTGCGCATCGGCAGCCTTCTGAGCGCTCAAGTGCAAGGCAGCCAGGCCCTGAGCGTGGTGCAACTGGGTGGGCGTCTGGATGAACTGGCCGTTGCTCAGCAAATCAGTACTCAGAGCAGCCGCCAGGCATCGTTGCAAAGCCTGCTGGCGGTGATCCAGGCCAGCCAGAGCCAGAACAGCCTGCCCCCTGAAGTGCGCGCCAGTGCCAGCGCGCTGCTGGCGGCGGTGCCCGACATGGCCGACCTGCAAACCCCGGATGCCTTGGCCAAAGCGTTCAACAACAGCGGGCTGTTCCTTGAATCCGGTTTGCTTACTGGCAGCCTGGAAGCGCCCGAGGCGGACCTGAAAGGCGCACTGCTGCGGCTGGTGGCGCAAATCCTGCCGAACCTGCCGGGCAATCAGCCACCGAACCCTGCAACCCTCGCCACCATGGCCTTGGCCGCGCCAGGGTTCCTTCGCAATGCCCTGGGCATTCTCGGCCAGGTGGGGCCACGCTCACAGGAGGCGCCAGCTTTTCCGCTCGCCAGCCGCACCTTGCAAAAAGGCGAAAACGAAGACGACCTGCATTCCCTGCTGCGCCTGGCCTCGGCGGCGCTGTCACGGGTGCAGACGCACCAGTTGGCCAGCCTTGAGCAAGCCAGCACCGGGCCGCACGGCCTGGCGCAGCACAGCTGGCAACTGGAAATTCCGATGCGCGCCTTCAACGACATCGTGCCGATGCAGGTGCGCGTGCAAGCCCAGGATGAACCCAACGACAAGGAGCGCGAGCTGGAGCGCGACGCGGAAGGCAATCCGCTGCCGCTGCGCAAAGTGTGGCGGCTGGACCTCGCCTTCGACCTGCCACGGCTGGGCCCGCTGCATGTACAAGCGCAACTGTTCAACAGCAACCTTTCCAGCCAGGTGTGGGCCGAAAACCCCGCTACCGTGAACGTGGTACAGCGCGAGCTGCCCTGGTTCCGCGAGCGGCTGATGAGCGCCGGCCTGACCGTTGGCGAACTGGACTGCCACACCGGTCGCCCACCTCAGGGCAACCGCACACGCCTCGAACAACGCTGGGTGGATGAAACCGCATGAGCAACCGCTTCCAACGCCAGGCCATCGCCCTCAGCTACGACGGCATCCAGGCCCCTACCCTGTCCGGCAAGGGCGACGACGAACTGGCTGACGCCATCATCGCCATCGCCAAGGCCCATGAAGTGCCCATCTACGAAAACGCCGAGCTGGTGAAGATGCTCGGGCAGCTGGAACTGGGCGACAGCATTCCAAAGGAGCTGTACCTCACCATTGCCGAGATCATTGCCTTTGCATGGTACTTACAGGGGAAAGTGCCGGTGGGGGTGGATATAAGCCCGGGGCCGAGGGAACGGGATGTGACGCCGGGCGCCAGTGATTAGTTGGTAAGGCCCTGCCCTCGAGGTCACTACCTAGTACATTGCCAGGTGTCGGACCCGATGATTTGAGCGTTGAATGTGAAGACGCTCTTTAACAGGATACGTTCATGGCTACTATCTCCAGCACCGGTACCTCATGTTCCTTGAAAGGGACCGATTGGCAAGGATCCCTTGTAAACGAAGCAACAAGCAGCAGAGCATTGGTCGCAGGCTTTACACCATCTGGTTATTCAACCCATCCAGGCCATGGGAATACCGGTTTCGTGGGGCAGCCCCATGAGCCCATCGGACTTTATCTTTTAGGCAATGGGTATCGTGCTTACTCACCCACCCTCATGCGCTTCATCGCCGCCGACGACTTGAGCCCATTCGACCGCGGTGGGCTGAACGCCTATGCTTATTGCGCCGGTGACCCCCTCAACAATATAGACCCGGATGGGCATGCTCTATTTCGCTCACTGTCAAAATTGGGTCAGCGGATATTCGGTGGACGGAAGGCTGGCGACATAGGTCATCTCGATGATAAATATGCATTGCTGCTCGGCTATCGTGATGAGTCGTTCAAAGGCCTTAATACCATTAAAATCACAGAGAACGCCGTCGAAGAAGCCAAAAGGGGGATAAATTTTAGTAGAGCCGGAAAGTTTAGTCAAGATCCTAACTTTACCCATAAGGAACAACTAGAGCACATTTTTGCCAAAACGGCAAAAGAGGACATTTTCAAAGACTCTATGGAGCAACAGACTGCCGCAATCATGATCGGCGCAGCGTTGGGACGTAAGAACGCTCTCGACGTCAGCAAAATTGAGGTTCAAAAGCGGATATTTTCCGAAGGTGCTTCTGCCTTTGATAAGAAGATAGCGCGTTACGAAAAGAAAAACCCATTACTTCCAGCGGAGCGTAAACGCCTGAAATTGTATGAACAGAAATTACGAGATAACAGAGGCGCGGTCAATCTCCCCCGTATCAGATAAAGTGAGAAGGTAATAGCTGCATATCTACATCAACCCCGATCACAATCGCGCTGGCCAGCGCTCAGTATCACCATAGGGTTTCTTGGCGTGCGCACGCTCCACCCTTGATGGTATTGCGCGCTGCTGATTCACAAGTTTCACCGGCCGCCCCGCCGCTTTCCAGGCAGCGTCACACATGCTACGGCTTAGTAGCAAGGGCATCCTTACCCATGCAACTTCTTCATCAACTCCGCCTCGGCCTGTGTCAACCCACAGGCCTGGGTGAGTTCGTCGATACTGGCCCCCATGTGCACCAGCTTCGCGGCCTGCGCAAAGGAAAGGCTGTCCGGGTCACGTTGTTCCAGTTGCAGGAGTTTGTCGGGCAAGGGCGCGACCACGGCGCGTAGTTCATGGAGGGCTTCACCCATGCGCACGGTGCCGTTCTGGTAGTCGTCCAGGCGCTTGGCCAGTTCGCGGATACGCTGGTCCCGCAGGGCATCGCCCGCGGCTTGTTCGGCCGCGATGCGTTGCTGGTTGCGCGAATACGAGAGGAACATCGCCACCGAACCGGCCCAGAGAATGGCCAGTACGATGACGGCGGCTTCGAGAATCAACTCAGATGTTCTCCAGGTCCGACCACTCTTCTTCCGACATCATCTTGTCGAGTTCGACCAGAATGAGCAGCTCGCCGTTCTTGTTGCACACGCCCTGGATGAACTTGGCGGATTCCTCGTTACCCACGTTAGGGGCGGTTTCCACTTCCGATTGGCGCAGGTAAACCACTTCGGCCACGCTGTCGACCAGGATGCCCACCACCTGCTTGTCCGCTTCGATGATCACGATACGGGTGTTGTCGGTCACGTCGCTGGAGGCCAGGCCGAAGCGTTGGCGGGTGTCGATCACCGTTACCACGTTACCGCGCAGGTTGATGATCCCCAGCACGTACGCCGGCGCGCCAGGCACGGGCGCGATTTCGGTGTAGCGCAGCACTTCCTGCACTTGCATCACGTTGATGCCATAGGTTTCGTTATCAAGGCGGAAGGTGACCCATTGCAGGATCGGATCCTCTGAACCCTTACCGGACGTTTTGCTCATACCCTACCCCTCGTTCCCGCAGTGCGGTCTGTTATGCATGCCCTTGGCCCACGGCCACAGGGCGTTATCGTTTACGGCCCCGGGCGGCGGCAGCCCGTGCCTTTTCCTCGGCCGCGGCTTTGGCCCTGGCTTCGGCTTCTTGTCGTTTGACCGCGCCGCTGGCAATCATTTCAGCCAATTGCGCAACATCGAGCAACGCGCACATGTGTTCGATCACTGTACCCGCCAGCCAGGGCCGCTGCCCCCGCTGAGTACGCCACTTGATTTCTGCCGGATCCAGCCGTATCGAACGGCTTACCGAATGCACGGCCAGGCCCCATTCATAGCCCTGTACGGAAATCACATACTGCAGGCCCTGCTGAAAATCATCCCGGTAACGGTCGGGCATCACCCAGCGGGCGGTGTCCAGCACCTTGAGGTTGCCGTTGTTGCTCGGCAGCAGCCCAAGGAACCATTCAGGTTGGCCGAACAGCGGGGTCAGTTCCTGCCCCGCCAATGGATAAATCGAACCCAGGCAAACCAACGGCACAGCAAGCGTAAGCCCGGCCACGTCGAACAGCAGGCATTCGAACGTCTCGTTCGCCCAGGCCGGAAGCCCCTGCTCTACCGGCGTGCCGGGGCCGCCGCCTTCACTGCGCAGGCTCGCCTCAGGGCTAGCGGTTGGCGGGGCTATGGCTGGGGCCACTGGCAGCACCGGCGCAGGCTCGATAACGGGCAGCTCCACCGGTACTTGCGGCATTACCACCGGCGCCAAGGCTTCATCGAGCACCTGCGGCGATACCTGAGGCACGAGCGAGGGGCCTACCCACAAGGTGGGCTCCTCGAAACGCACCAAGGGTTCGGCTACAGGGCGAGCGATGGCGCGGCGCGGCTCGGCAGCCGGTAACACCGGTCGCGGGCGCGAATCGCGCACTTGCTCTTCAAGTACGGCCGCTTCGAATTCGTCCAGGCTGGCTGGCTTATCCACACTGGCCGCCTCGGGTTGAACCAGCACAGCGATGGGCGCAGGTGTTGGCTGCGATTCAGGCTCGGCTTGCCAGTCCTCCGTTGCTTCCTGCAACAGGCCGTCAAGGTATGACTGCAAGGCCTGGCGCGGGCGACGTGGAATGTCGATTGGGCGGCTCATGTCAGGCCACCTGGGTCAGCAGCTGCTGGCCGAGCAGGTGCTTGAGCAGCGCGCGATAGGCCACCACGCCGCGGCTTTTGGGATCGAAGCGGGACGGGGCCTGGCCGGCGCGGCTGGCATCGCGCAAGCGGGTATCCACAGGGATGTACCCTTCCCACACGCTGTCCTGCCAACGGTCACGCAGTACCCGCAGGGTGCCCAATGAGGCCTGGGTACGACGGTCAAATAACGTGGGGACAATGCTGTAAGGCAACGGCTGCTTGCGCGAACGGTTGATCATGGTAAGCGTACTGACCATCCGCTCCAGGCCATTGACTGCCAAGTGTTCGGTTTGTACCGGAATCACCAACTGCTGGCTGGCCGCCAAAGCATTGACCATCAACACGCCCAGCAATGGAGGGCTGTCGATCAAGGCATAGTCGAAATCCTGCCACAGCTGTGCGAGGGATTTGGCGATGACCAGGCCCAGGCCACTCTGGCCTGGCGATTGGCGCTCCAACGTCGCCAAGGCAGTGCTGGACGGTAGCAGCGAGATACGCTCGTCACTGGTAGGCAACAGCAGCTGGCCAGGCAGGCCCTCGGGCACATTGCCCTTGTGCAGGAACAGGTCGTAGCAGCTGTGCTCCTGGCCGTCCGGATCATTGCCGAAATAGCTGGTCAGCGACCCATGCGGGTCGAGATCGACAACCACCACGCGCTTGCCAGCGTCGGACAGCAGGCCGGCGAGCGCGACGGTGGTGGTGGTCTTGCCGACGCCACCTTTCTGATTGGCAATTGCCCAGACTCTCATGTGTACGGGTCCCGATAACTGGTTTACAACGTCGGCGACGGACTTTTGACAGCTTGCCCCTTCACCGGCTGCACTGCCCCGGACGGTGCACTTTGTGTGCCAGCCCGCTTCAGTGCCGCATCTGGCGTGGCGTTGGCGGTGCCAGAGCCTGTAAGGCTACGGCGCACTTCCAGGTTTCTGGAAATCACCAGCACCACCCGCCGATTGCGCGCGCGGCCGTCGGCCGTATCGTTGCCCGCGACCGGTTGATATTCACCATAGCCCACGGCGGCCATGCGGCCAGGGTCGATGCCATCCATGGCCAGCATGCGCACGATGCTCGAGGCGCGGGCCGAAGACAGCTCCCAGTTGGTCGGGTATTGCGCGGTACGGATAGGCTGATTGTCGGTAAAGCCTTCGACGTGAACCGGGTTGGCAAAGGGCTGAAGGATGCCAGCGACCTTTTCAATGATTGCAAAGGCACGATCGCTGGGGATGGCGTCGCCGCTGCCGAACAACAGGCCGGACTTGAGCTCGATCTCGATCCACAGCTCGTTGCCGCGGACCGTCAACTGGTCGGCGGCGATCAGGTCGCCAAAGGCCGTGCGCACGTCTTCGGTAATGGTCTTGAGCGCATCGGACTCCCCCACCGCCGCGTCTGGCTCGTCGCTCTCGGTATTGAGCGGGGTAACCGGCTGCGTGGTGCGCGGGCGCTCGTCGCCGATCGGGATGGGCTTGAGGCTGCGCTGTTGTTCGTTGAATACCCCTACGAGGGCGTCGGAGAGCACTTTGTATTTGCCCTCGTTCACCGAAGAGATCGAGTACATCACCACGAAGAAGGCGAACAGCAGCGTGATGAAGTCCGCGTAGGACACCAGCCAGCGTTCGTGATTCTCGTGCTCTTCGGTAACCCGCCGACGACGCATCAATTACTCCATGAAGCCATGCAGCTTCAGTTCGATGGACCGGGGGTTTTCGCCTTCCGCGATCGAGAGTAGCCCCTCAAGGAGCATCTCCCGGTAGCGGGACTGGCGCTGAGCAAGCGCCTTGAGTTTATTGGCGACGGGCAGCAACACCAGGTTGGCTGACGCCACACCGTAGATAGTGGCTACGAAAGCAACTGCTATGCCACTTCCCAGCTGCGAGGGGTCGGCGAGGTTACCCATCACATGGATAAGCCCCATTACCGCGCCGATGATGCCGATGGTGGGCGCATAGCCGCCCATGCATTCGTACACCTTGGCGGCGCGCACATCGCGGTTTTCCTGGGAGAGGAAGTCCAGCTCCAGGATGCTGCGGATCGCTTCGGGCTCGGCGCCATCGACCAGCAACTGCAGGCCTTTGCGGGCATAGTTGTCCGGCTCGGTGTCGGCCACGCTTTCCAGCCCAAGCAGGCCTTCCTTGCGCGCGACCAGGCTCCAGCCCACTACCCGATCCACGCCGCCGGCGAGGTCGATACGCGGCGGGAAGAAAATCCACGGCAGTATCTGCAGCGCACGCTTGAACGCGCTGATGGGCGTTTGCAACAGGGCTGCCGCCAAGGTTCCGCCGAGCACGATCAAGCCCGCCGGGCCGTTGAGCAAGGACGGCAGATGGCCGCCCTCCAGGAAGTTACCGCCCACAATGGCAACGAACGCGAGAATGATCCCGATAAGGCTCAGTACATCCATTACTGGCACGCCTCCGCCAGGTACCGGCCCATGTCATCCAGGCTGTACACCGCATCGGCAAGGCCGGCTTTGGCCACCGCCATGGGCATGCCATAGATCACGCAGCTGGCTTCATCCTGCGCCCACACCTGGCTGCCACTCTGCTTGAGCAGGCGCGCGCCTTCACGGCCATCCGCGCCCATGCCGGTCAGCACCACGGCCAGCACCTTGTCCCCGAAGGACTTGGCGGCCGAGCCGAAGGTGATGTCCACGCAGGGTTTGTAATTCAGGCGCTCATCGCCGGGCAGGATTTTCACCGTGCCACGGGCGTCCACCATCATCTGTTTGCCGCCCGGCGCCAGCAATGCCAAGCCTGGGCGCAGCTGATCACCGTCTTCCGCTTCCTTGACGCTGATGCGGCAGAGTTTATCCAGCCGCTCGGCGAAGGCACGCGTGAAGGCCGCAGGCATATGCTGGATAAGCACGATGGGCGACGGGAAATTGGCGGGTAGCTGGGTGAGTACCCGCTGCAGGGCAACCGGGCCACCGGTAGACGTGCCGATGGCCAGCAGCTTGTAGGCCTTGCGACGAGGGGCACCGCTGGTGGCCGGTGCGGCAGGCCGCGGCGGCGCAGCAGGTGCAGGCGCCGCAGGCGTTGGGCGTACTGGCGTGCGGCTGGTGAAAGGCTCGCGGGACACGGGAGCAGGCGACGGCGCCGCAGCGGCGGCCGCCGATGAGCCGGAACTGAAGCGGCGATTGCTGCGGGCGATGGAATTCACCTTCTCGCACAGCAGCTGCCGGACTTTGTCCGGGTTCTTCGAGATGTCTTCGAAGTTCTTCGGCAGAAAGTCCACTGCGCCAGCATCCAGCGCATCCAGGGTTACCCGGGCGCCTTCATGGGTAAGCGAGGAGAACATCAATACCGGCGTGGGGCAACGCTGCATGATGTGACGGACCGCCGTGATGCCATCCATCATCGGCATTTCGTAATCCATGGTGATCACGTCAGGCTTGAGGGCGATGGCCTGGTCGATGGCTTCGCGGCCATTGCTGGCCGTGCCCACTACCTTGATATTGCTGTCCTGCGAAAGAATTTCGGTAAGGCGGCGGCGGAAAAAACCGGAATCGTCCACCACCAGGACTGTGAGTGCCATAGTTACTCCATTACAGACCGCCGGCGTTCATGGCCGGCGGCAGCGGTGTCAGATACGCCGTGCGGCGTAGCGCTTGAGCATGCTTGGAACATCCAGGATCAACGCGATACGACCGTCGCCGGTAATGGTCGCGCCAGACATCCCGGGCGTGCCCTGGAGCATCTTGCCCAGTGGCTTGATCACCACTTCCTCCTGGCCCACCAACTGGTCGACCACGAAACCAATGCGCTGGGTGCCTACCGAAAGGATCACCACATGGCCCTCGCGTTGCTCGTTGTCCTGCGCGCCGGGCACCAGCCAGCGCTTGAGATAGAACAGCGGCAGCGCTTTGTCGCGCACGATCACCACTTCCTGCCCGTCGACCACGTTGGTGCGCGACAGGTCGAGGTGGAAGATCTCGTTCACGCTCACCAGCGGGAAGGCGAAGGCCTGGTTTTCCAGCATTACCATCAGCGTGGGCATGATCGCCAGGGTGAGCGGCACCTTGATGACGATCTTCGAGCCTTGGCCCTTGGCCGAGTAAATATTGATCGAACCGTTGAGCTGGGAAATCTTGGTTTTCACCACGTCCATGCCCACGCCACGGCCCGACACATCGGAAATTTCGGTCTTGGTGGAGAAGCCCGGGGCGAAGATCAGGTTGTAGCAGTCCGTTTCAGACAGGCGATCGGCCGCGTCCTTGTCCATCAGGCCCTTTTCCACGGCCTTGGCACGCAACACGGCTGGGTCCATGCCCTTGCCATCGTCGGAGATGGACAAGAGGATGTGGTCCCCTTCCTGCTCGGCGGACAACACCACCTTGCCGGAGCGTGGTTTGCCGGACTCTTCGCGCTCATCGGGCATTTCAACGCCATGGTCCACAGCGTTGCGCACCAAGTGGACCAACGGGTCGGCAAGGGCCTCTACGAGGTTCTTGTCGAGGTCGGTTTCTTCGCCCACCAACTCCAGGTTGATTTCTTTCTTGAGCTGACGTGCAAGGTCGCGAACCAGTCGCGGGAAGCGCCCGAACACTTTCTTGATCGGCTGCATCCGCGTTTTCATCACGGCGGTCTGCAGGTCGGCGGTGACCACGTCCAGGTTGGACACGGCCTTGGACATGGCTTCGTCGCCGCTGTTAAGGCCAAGCCGTACCAGGCGGTTACGCACCAGCACCAGCTCACCCACCATGTTCATGATTTCGTCCAGCCGCGCGGTATCGACCCGCACAGTGGTTTCGGCCTCGCTGGCCGCTGGCTTGTCCCCTGCCGGGGCGGGGCGCGCGGCTGCGGCGGCCGGGGCAGCAGCAGCCGCCGCAGCGCGTGCAGGCTCCGCCCGGGCTGGCGCGGCAGCGGGCTTGGCCGGTGCTGGCGCCGGTGCCGCGGCAGGCTTGGCCGCCTGGGGCGCTACCGGTGCCTCGGCTGCGGCTTCGGCGTTGAACTTCCCCTTGCCGTGAAGCTGGTCAAGCAACGCTTCGAATTCGTTGTCGGTGATCAGATCGCCACCGCCTACCGAAGGAACAGGTGCCGATGGTGCAGCGGCAGCGGGCGCTACCACCTTGTCCACGGCGAAGCTGCCTTTGCCATGCAGTTGATCGAGCAGCGCTTCGAACTCGGCGTCGGTGATCTCGTCCCCGGCACCAGGCGCTGTTGGCGCGGGTTCGGCAGCGGCAGTGGGCAGGGCTTCAGGCGCGAATTGGCCCTTGCCATGGAGCTGGTCCAGCAGCGATTCGAATTCGGCGTCGGTGATGTCGTCACTGCCGCTGGCAGGCACTGAAACATCGTCCAGGCTCTGCACGAGCGCCTCGAACTCATTTTCATGCCTGGGCGCAGAGGCGGCCACTGGCGCCGGTGCTTCGACCGCTGGTGCGGCGCCAGCGGGTTCCGCCAGGCGGGCCAGGGCAGCAAGCAGCTCTGGGGTAGCCGGGGTAAGGGGGGCACGTTCGCGTACTTGCCCGAACATGCTGTTGACGGTGTCGAGCGCTTCAAGCACTACGTCCATCAGTTCGGAGTCTACGCGGCGTTCGCCCTTGCGCAGAATGTCGAACACGTTCTCGGCGATATGGCAGCATTCGACCAGCTCGTTGAGCTGGAGAAAGCCGGCGCCGCCTTTAACGGTATGAAAACCACGAAAAATCGCATTAAGCAGATCCGCGTCGTCGGGGCGGCTTTCCAGCTCCACCAACTGTTCGGACAACTGCTCGAGGATCTCGCCGGCCTCTACCAGGAAGTCCTGGAGGATTTCTTCATCGGCGCCGAAGCTCATTTGGGTGCTCCCTGGAATTTTGTAAGTGGCATCCGGCCCGGATAGCGCAATTTAGCGCCGGTTCGATGAGGCTTCCAGACCAGGCTCAGAAGCCCAGGCTGGAAAGCAGATCATCCACATCGTCCTGGCCGGATACGACGTCTTCACGCTTATCGGCATGAATCTGCGGACCTTCACCCCGGGAGAGGTCTTTTTCGGTATTTTTTTCGTCCAGCAGGCTTTCAGGGTCATGCTCGATACCCGCAAAGCGGTCTACCTGGCTGGCCATGAGTACCAGCTTGAGCAGGTTGGACTCCACGTCCGTCACCAGCGCGGTGACACGCTTGATCACCTGGCCAGTAAGGTCCTGATAGTCCTGTGCAAGCAGGATGTCGTTCAGATGGGCCGAGATAGCCGTGGCATCGCTTTCACTGCGTTGCAGAAAGCCATCCACGCGCTTCACCAGCTCGCGAAACTCGCCCGCATCCACCTCACGGCGCATGAACCGCTGCCAGTCGGCGCGCACAGCGCGTGCCTCTTCCGCGAGGCCATGAACCACCGGTGTGCTTTGCTCCACCAGGTCCATGGTGCGGTTGGCGGCGTTTTCGGTCAGGCGAACCACGTAATCCAGGCGCTCGGTGGCGTCGGTGATCTGCGAAACCTCCTCGGCCTTGGGCGAGCGAGGATCGATCTGGAAATTGACGATAGCGCTGTGCAATTCGCGGGTAAGCTTGCCCACTTCCTGGTACAGCCCACGGTCCCGCGTTTGGTTCAATTGGTGAATCAACTGCACGGCGTCGCCGAAGCGGCCCTTTTCGAGGCTCTCCACCAACTGACGCGCATGGATTTTCAGGGTGGACTCGAAGTCCCCCAACGGCAGATTACTGGACTCCATAGCGCCCCCTGTGCGGCCTCTCAGCTGTTGACGCGCTCGAAGATTTTCTCGATCTTCTCTTTCAGCACCTGCGCGGTGAAGGGCTTGACCACATAGCCGTTGACGCCAGCCTGGGCCGCTTCGATGATTTGTTCACGCTTGGCTTCAGCGGTCACCATCAGCACCGGCAGGTGCTTGAGACGCTCATCTGCGCGCACGGTGCGCAGCAACTCGATACCGGTCATGCCCGGCATGTTCCAGTCGGTTACCAGGAAGTCGAAGGCGCCGCTTTGCAGCATGGGCAAAGCCGTATTGCCGTCGTCCGCTTCCGAGGTGTTGGTGAACCCCAGGTCGCGCAACAGGTTTTTAATGATCCGCCTCATCGTCGAAAAATCGTCAACGATCAGGATTTTCATGTTCTTGTCCAAGTAGACCTCCAAGCAGTCTCAAACGCGCCCACTCCGGGACGCGCAGTCAATCGAATCCGTTTACACCTGTACCTGCATGACTGCCTGAGCAGGCGTGGCGGGCGGTGATATCATATTGCCGCCGTACCGTTCCAGCACTCTCTGAAATTTTTGCGGGCCAGCCCTCGGGCCAGCGGTATCAGCGGGCGCGCCAGTCACCCAGACGGCTGCGCAAACGCGCCGCACACTGGCTATGCAACTGGCTCACACGAGACTCGCTCACCCCCAGTACTTCACCGATTTCCTTGAGGTTCAGTTCCTCGTCGTAATACAGCGACAGCACCAGGCGCTCCCGCTCGGGCAAGTTGGCAATGGCGTCAGCCAGTGCGCCCTGGAAGCGCTCGTCCTCCAGCCCACGCGCGGGTTCGCCGCTGTGGCTGGCGCCGCCCTCGTGCAAGCCTTCATGCTCGCCGTCCTCCAACAGGTCGTCGAAACTGTACAGCCGGCTGCCCAAGGTATCGTTCAGCATCGAGTAATACTCTTCGATGCTGACCTTGAGTTCGGCAGCAACCTCGTGATCTTTAGCCTCACGACCGGTACGCGCTTCAATTTTGCGAATCGCGTCGCTCACAGTGCGGCTGTTGCGGTGAACGGAGCGCGGTGCCCAGTCGCCTTTACGCACTTCATCGAGCATCGCGCCGCGGATGCGGATACCGGCATAGGTCTCGAAACTCGCACCCTTGCTGGAGTCGTACTTGTTGGCCACCTCGAGCAGGCCGATCATGCCGGCCTGGATGAGGTCTTCAACCTGTACGCTCGCGGGCAATCGCGCCAGCAGGTGATAGGCAATGCGCTTGACCAATGGCGCATAGCGCTCGATCAGCTCATGCTGCTGCGACTGCCGAGAGGCGTTGTTGTACATCCGGTATCCACTGGCGCTCATGAGACAGGCCCCGCACTGGTTTGCTGTACCAAACGTTCGACGAAGAATTCCAGGTGCCCCCGCGGGTTGGCGGGCAGCGGCCAGGTATCGACTTTCTGAGCAATGGCCTTGAAGGCCAGCGCGCATTTCGAGCGCGGGAACGCTTCATAAACGGCCCGCTGTTTCTGTACGGCCTTGCGCACGGTTTCGTCGTACGGCACCGCGCCTACGTATTGGAGCGCTACATCAAGGAAACGATCGGTTACCTTGGTGAGCTTGGCGAACAGGTTGCGCCCTTCCTGCGGGCTCTGGGCCATGTTGGCCAGCACGCGGAAGCGGTTCATGCCGTAGTCGCGGTTGAGCAGTTTGATCAAGGCGTAGGCATCGGTGATGGAGGTGGGCTCGTCGCACACCACCAGCAACACTTCCTGGGCGGCGCGCACGAAGCTCACTACCGAGTCGCCGATACCGGCCGCGGTATCGATCACCAGCACGTCCAGGTTATCGCCGATCTCGCTGAAGGCCTGGATGAGGCCGGCGTGTTGCGCCGGGGTCAGGTGGACCATGCTCTGGGTACCCGAGGCCGCCGGTACGATGCGTACCCCGCCCGGCCCCTGCAAGAGCACATCGCGCAGGTCGCAACGGCCCTCGATCACATCGGCGAGCGTGCGCTTGGGGGTGAGCCCCAGCAACACGTCGACGTTGGCCAGGCCAAGGTCGGCGTCCAGCAGCATCACCCGCCGGCCGAGTTCGGCCAGTGCCAGCGAAAGGTTCACTGACACGTTTGTCTTCCCGACGCCGCCCTTGCCGCCGGTCACCGCGATCACCTGTACGGGATGCATGCTGCCCATTCGTTCTTTACCCTGTCACTGAGACGCTGGCTGCACCACGGCCCGCTTCGCCATCGAACAAGCCATTCGGCGAGCTGGCACAGCGTGTGGTGAAGGTAGGTTCCAAGCCAAACAGCGGCCTTTCGGACCCGCTGTCGCGCAACCAATTGCGCATGCATTCATTCATGTTCATTCCCCTCAGCCCGCACGTTTGCTGGGGCTGTGGTAGAGGTCAGCGAACATATCGGCCATGGCCTCTTCGCTGGGCTCTTCCTGCATTTGTACGCTCACCGCGCGGCTGACCAACTGGTGCTTGCGAGGCAAGTGAAGGTCATCCGGAATACGCGGGCCATCGGTGAGGTAGGCCACCGGCAGCTCGTGGCTGATCGCCAGGCTCAATACCTCTCCCAGGCTCGCCGTTTCGTCGAGCTTGGTGAGGATACAGCCTGCGAGGCCGCAACGCTTGTAACTATGGTAGGCCGCGGTCAAAACCTGCTTCTGGCTGGTGGTTGCCAGCACGAGGTAGTTGCGCGCGCGGATGCCCCGCCCGGCCAGGCTTTCGAGCTGCAGCTTGAGTGCCGGGTCGCTGGCTTGCAGGCCAGCGGTATCAATCAACACCACGCGTTTGCGCAGCAGCGGTTCCAGCGCCTGTGCCAGGGACTGACCCGGATCGACGTGGGTAACCGGCACATTAAGAATACGGCCGAGGGTTTTGAGTTGCTCCTGGGCGCCAATGCGGAAACTGTCCATGCTTACCAATGCGATATTTTGCGCGCCGTATTTAAGCACATAACGCGCAGCAAGCTTGGCCAGCGTAGTGGTTTTCCCCATGCCGGCCGGCCCGACCATGGCAATCACTCCACCTTCTTCGAGGGGTTCGGCCTCGGGTGTGGAGATCATGCGGGCCAAGTGGGCCAGCAGCATGCGCCAGGCGTGACGCGGCTCGGCGATATCCTCCACCTGGCCCAGCAGGTCGCGGGCCAGCGGGCCGGAAAGGCCGATGCGTTGCAGCTTGCGCCACAGCGTGGCCTGCTCAGGGCGGGTACCTTGCAGTTGGGTCCACGCCAGCGAGCCCAGCTGCACTTCAAGCAGCTCGCGCAGGCCGGACAGCTCCGAGCGCATGGAATCGAACAGGCGCTGGTCCACCGCGGCAGGGGCAGGGGCTGCTGGCGCCGGCGCACGCGGCGCTTCGTTGAGGGTAGGCTCGATCAGTGGCTCGGCGGCGGTCAGCGGCAGGCCGGCGAACAGCTGGCGGTTGATCACGCCATCGCTGTTGCTGCGGGTGTCCAGCTCGGCCTGTGCCGAAACAATACGCGATTGGGTTTTGCGCAGCTCGTCTTCGAGCTCGATGTTGGGCACGCGTGGCGCCAGGGCCGAGAGCTTGTAATCCAGCGCAGCGGTAAGCTCGACGCCGCCAGCGATCCGGCGGTTGCCGATGATCGCGGCGTCAGCGCCCAGCTCGTCACGCACCAGTTTCATGGCTTGACGCATATCCGCGGCGAAAAAACGCTTCACTTGCATATCCCGCTACCTCAGCCGTTGGGCCCTACTGTCGCAACGATCGTAACTTGCTTGTTATCCGGTATTTCCTGGTACGCCAGCACGTGCAGGTTCGGCACCGCCAGGCGACCGAAACGCGAGAGCATCGTGCGTATCGGACCGGCCACCAGCAGAATCGCCGGTTGGCCCTGCATTTCCTGACGCTGAGCCGCTTCGATCAAGGACCGCTGCAGCCGCTCCGCCATGCTCGGTTCCAGCAAAACGCCTTCTTCCTGACCCTGGCCAGCCTTGTGAATACTATTGAGCAATATCTGTTCCAACTTTGGTTCCAGAGTGATCACAGGCAGCTGAGACTCAGTCCCCACAATGCTTTGCACGATTGCACGCGACAGACCGGCCCGCACAGCGGCCACAAGCGCGGCGGTATCTTGACTCCGCACACCGCTGTTGGCGATGGCTTCGGCGATGCTTCGAATGTCCCGCACGGGCACCTGTTCGGCGAGCAGCGCCTGCAACACTTTCAGTAAAGCAGACAAGCTGATAAGCCCTGGGACCAATTCCTCGGCCAGTTTCGGCGAGCCCTTGGCCAGTACTTGCAGCAGCTGCTGGACTTCTTCATGGCCGATCAGCTCATGGGCATGCTTCTGGAGGATCTGGTTAAGGTGGGTGGCGACCACCGTACTGGCGTCCACCACGGTGTAGCCAAGGGACTGCGCCTGGCTGCGCGCGCTGATCTCGATCCACACGGCTTCGAGGCCAAACGCCGGATCCCGCGCCTGAATCCCGTTGAGCGAGCCAAATACTTGACCAGGGTTGATGGCCAGCTCGCGGTCCGGATAGATCTCTGCCTCGGCGAGGATCACCCCCATCAACGTCAAACGATAGGCACTGGGCGCCAGGTCAAGGTTGTCGCGGATGTGCACGGTGGGCATCAGAAAGCCCAGGTCCTGGGACAGCTTTTTGCGTACCCCCTTGATCCGCGCCAGCAATTGCCCGCCCTGGTTGCGGTCCACCAGCGGAATCAATCGGTAGCCCACTTCCAGGCCGATCATATCGATGGGGGTAACGTCATCCCAACCCAGTTCCTTGGTTTCTTGCGACCGCTGTGGCGACGGCAGCAGTTCCTGCTGGCGTTGCACTTCGGCGGCAGCTTCGATCTTCACCTGGTTCTTTTTCTTCCACAGCAGGTAAGCACCGCCACCCGCGGCGCCGGCCAGCGACAGAAACGCAATGTGTGGCATGCCGGGGATAAGCCCCATCACCGCCATCAAGCCCGCGGACACGCCCAGCGCCTTGGGCGAATCGAACATCTGGCGGCTGATCTGCTTACCCATCTCTTCGGAGCCTGAGGCTCGAGTCACCATGATCGCGGCGGCGGTGGACAGCAGCAACGAGGGCAACTGCGCTACGAGGCCGTCACCGATCGTGAGCAAGGCGTAGGTAGTGCCCGCATCGGCGAACGTCAGCCCGTGCTGCAGGATACCAACCGCCATGCCCCCGATAAGGTTGATGAACAGAATCAACAGGCCAGCAATGGCGTCACCGCGCACGAACTTGCTGGCACCGTCCATCGAACCGTAGAACTCTGCTTCCTGGGCAACCTCGGTGCGGCGATGCTTCGCGGCTGCCTGGTCGATCAGGCCAGCGTTGAGGTCGGCGTCGATGGCCATTTGTTTGCCGGGCATTGCGTCCAGGGTAAACCGTGCGCTCACTTCGGAGATCCGCCCGGCACCCTTGGTGACCACCACGAAGTTGATGATCATCAAGATGGCGAACACCACGCCGCCGACTACGTAGTTACCGCCGATCACGACTTCACCGAACGCCTGGATCACCTTACCCGCCGCCTGGTGCCCCTCGTGGCCGTGGAGCATTACCACCCGAGTGGAGGCTACGTTCAATGCCAGCCGCAACAAAGTGGCGACCAGGAGAATGGTCGGGAACACGGCAAAGTCCAGCGGCCGCAGCGCGTACACACTGACCAGCAGCACCACGATAGACAGCGCGATGTTGAACGTGAAAAACACGTCGAGCAGGAACGGCGGCACCGGCAACATCATCATTGCCAGCATCACAAGCAGAAGCAACGGCACACCCAGGTTGCCCTGGGTCAAGCTTCGTGCGTTGCTGAGTAACTGAGTCCGATCCACCGCCATCTATGATTCCCCACAAACTTTTGACGCTCATGCGTTCTAAATCGGGGTAGTGCAAGAAGCTCTCCAGTTTTGGCACTTCCTGCCGAGGAGCGTTCAATGGCTGCAGATGTGGGAGACGGGCGGAGCCGCAAGGCGCAGCTCGCGAACCGGGCACCGCAGAAGTTCAAGAGTGCTCCTGTTCGCGAGCTTCCGCCGGATGGCCGGCCCCGCCGCTTCCTACAGGTAGAGCGCTTACGGGCTCTTGGGTGGCGCTGGCGGTGGCTCGCCGCTTTCGTCGCGCCGCAAATCTTCGGGGATGGGCATGTCCTTGGGCGGCTGGGGACGCTGGCCGGAACCAGGGCGGTATTGGCGCAGCTGGTACACGTATGCCAGCACCTGGGCCACAGCCAGATAAAGGCCCGCCGGGATTTGCTGGTCCAGCTCGGTGGAATAGTAGATAGACCGCGCAAGGGCTGGCGATTCCATGATCTGCACCTCGTGGGCCACACCAATCTCCCGAATTTTCAACGCCAGCATGTCTACGCCCTTGGCCAGCAGCAAGGGCGCGCCCCCGCTATCGGCGTCGTACTTGAGCGCGACGGCAAAGTGCGTAGGGTTGGTGATGATCACGTCGGCCTGAGGAATGTTGGTCATCATCCGGCGCTGTGACATCTCGCGCTGCATCTGCCGGATACGCCCTTTCACTTCCGGTCGCCCTTCGGCGTCCTTGTACTCGTCCTTGACCTCCTGCTTGGTCATCTTGAGCTTTTCCTTGCCCTGATACAGCTGCAGGGGTACATCGATGCCCGCAATGATCATCAGCCCCAGAGCCATGTACAACGCGCTCCAGCCCACCACTTGAATGGAGTGGGTGATGGCTTGTTCGAGCGGCTCATGGGCGATCGCCAGCAGTTCGGGCGTGTCGCGCTTGAGTACCCACACGGCCACCGCCATGGTGATGGCGAACTTGCCAAGCGCTTTGAGCAACTCGCTCAAGGCATGTTTGGAGAACATGCGCTTGAGCCCGCTGGCGGGGTTCATGCGGCTGAACTTGGGCGCCATGGAGCCGGCCGCGAACAACCAGCCGCCCAGGCAGATGGGGCCAATGATGGCGGCCAGCACCAGGATGATCAGGATCGGCTGCACACCCTGAAGCGCCATCTTGCCGGAGCTGAACAGAAACAGCGCCATCTGGTTGGTGTCGGTGAGTACCTCGCGGCGGAGGGTAAAGTTGTACTTCATGATGGCCATGAGCGCCTCGGCCAGCGCGCCGCCGAAGGCGAGCACGGCGCCGGTGCCGGCCAGCATCACGACAAAGGTGTTGAGCTCCTTGGAACGGGTAATCTCACCCTTTTCCCTGGAGTCCTTCTTTCGCTTCTCTGTGGGGTCTTCTGTCTTGTCGGCGCCGCTTTCGCTCTCTGCCACGGGCTCACCTCGCCTCGGTCAGTGCACGCAGCCAGCGCAAGGCTTCCATCGCCAGCGGCTGGTACTGGTTAAGTATGTCGGCCATGTTGATCCAGAGAATAACCATCCCCAGCACCAGCGTCATGGGCATGCCGACGGAGAAGATGTTCAGCTGTGGCGCCGCGCGGGTCATGATGCCCAGGGCGATGTTCACCACCAGCAAGGCAGTAACGGCCGGTAGCACCAGCAGCAGCGAGGCGCCCAGCACCCAGCCGACGCGGGTAACCAGGTCCCAGAACTGCGCGGTAACCAATGCATTGCCTACCGGCAAGGTGGTGAAGCTGTCGGTCAACACCTCGAACACCACCAGGTGGCCGTTCATGGTGAGGAACAGCAATGTCACCAACATGTTGAAGAACTGGCTTACCACGGCCACGTTCACGCCGTTGGTGGGGTCTACCATGGACGCGAACGCCATGCCCATCTGGATAGCGACGATTTGCCCGGCGATCACGAAGGCCTGAAACAGCATGTGAATAGACAGGCCCATCAGCGCCCCCACGATGATCTGCTCGGCCACCAGCAGCAGGCCGCTCAGGTCGAGTGCATGCACTTCTGGCATGGCCGGCAGGCCGGGTACGATCACCACGGTGATTGCCACCGAGAAATACAGCCGGATCCGGGTAGACACCATGTTGCCGCCGAACAGCGGCATGGTCATCAACAGCCCCGCCACACGGAACAATGGAATGATGAAGCTGGCGACCCAGGTGCCGATCTGAGTATCAGTGAGCTGCAGCATGCTAGCCGATCAGCCCGGGAATGCTGCTGTACAGGGTGGTGATGTAGTCCATGAACTCACGGACGATCCACGGCCCCAGCACGATCAGCGTGACCAGCATCATCAGCATGCGCGGCAGGAAGCTCAGGGTTTGTTCGTTGATCTGCGTGGCGGCCTGAAACATGGCGATCACCAAGCCTATCAACAGGCTGGGCAATACCAGGATCGCCACCATCAGAGTGGTCAACCAAAGGGCTTCACGGAACAGGTCTGTGGCGATTTCCGGGGTCATGGCGCCCTCCTCTGAGTCAAACGCCGCCGAAGCTGCCGGCGAGTGTACCGATGATCAACGCCCAGCCATCCACCAGCACGAACAGCATGATCTTGAACGGCAGGGAGATGATCAGGGGCGACAACATCATCATCCCCATGGCCATCAGTACGCTGGCTACCACCAGGTCGATGATCAGGAACGGGATGAAAATCATGAAGCCGATCTGGAAAGCGGTCTTGAGTTCGGAACACACGAACGCAGGCACGAGGATCGTAATGGGCGCCTGATCGGCGCTGGGTATATCGGTGCGCCGGGACAAGCGCATGAACAGGTCCAGGTCGCTCTGCCGGGTTTGCGCCAGCATAAAGTCCTTCACCGGCACTTCAGCCCTGGCCAGGGCATCCTGAGCGCTCATCTGCTCCGCCAGGTACGGTTGCAAAGCGTCGTTGTTCACCCGATCGAACACCGGGGCCATGATGAACATAGTGAGGAACAGCGCCATGCCGGTCAGCAACTGGTTGGACGGCGTTTGCTGCAGCCCCAGTGCCTGACGCAGGATCGAGAACACGATGATGATCCGCGTGAAGCTGGTCATCAGCATCACGAATGCCGGAATGAAACTCAGCGCCGTCATGATCGCGAGGATCTGCAGGCTCACCGAGTATTCCTGTTGCCCGTTGGCGCCAGTCGTCATGGTAATTGCCGGCAATGACAGCGGGTCCGCCGCCAGCACCGATGGGGCGAAGAGCACCCCGCAAAGCGGAATCAGCCAGCGCAGGGTGCGCATCACTTCCTATCCTTATGGTCCTTGCCAAGCAGTTCCATGAGCCGCTGGGCGAATTCAGGCGTCGTGGCCTCACTGGGTTGTGGGGTTTCGACTGGATGTTGCAGCACGTGCAGCGGCGTGATGCGGCCCGGGGAAAGCCCCAGCAGGATCTGTTCCCGGCCCACTTGCACCAGCACCAGCCGGTCGCGCGGGCCAAGGGCGCGGGCCCCGAGCAGTTCGATTACCTGGCCATTGCGCGGGCCCATGGGTTGCAGCCTGCGCAATAGCCAAGCCAGCCCCAGGATCACCGCCACTACGGCCAACAGGCCCAAGGCGGTTTGCCCGAGCTGGGCGGCCATTCCGGAACTGGCGCCCACCGCCGTGGTTGATGCCGACGCCGCCGGTGCGGCAGGCTCCGTGGCAAAAGCCACCAACGGCAGGCTGAGCAGCCCGGCCAGCAGGGCCCTCATCAGCGAAGCTTCTTGATACGTTCGGCAGGGCTAATCACGTCGGTGAGGCGGATGCCGAACTTCTCGTTCACTACCACCACTTCACCGTGGGCGATCAGGGTGCCGTTGACCAGCACGTCCAGCGGCTCGCCGGCAAGACGATCCAGCTCGATCACCGACCCCTGGTTGAGCTGCAGCAGGTTGCGGATGTTGATTTCAGTGCTGCCCACTTCCATGGAGATGGTCACCGGGATGTCCAGGATCACATCCAGGTTAGGGCCTTCCATGCCGTGCGTCTCGGAAGGCTTGGGCGAAGAACCGAACTCTTCCATCGGCAGCCGGGTGCCCGCCGGGTGCGCTGCGGTATCAGCCTGCAACAAGGCATCGATGTCGCTTTGCCCGCCGTCGCCCGATTCGTTCAGTGCCGCGGCCCACTCATCGGCCAGCGCCTGGTCATCGACGGAAGTATCTTTGTCATCAGCCATTGTAAGTCCTCAATCTGTTCAGGATCGGCGCGCGCGAATCAGCGGCGCTCGATCGGTGTAGTGATCTGCAACGAGAGCGTGCCTTTGTGCGAGCCCAGGCGGGCCTTGAACGACGGCACCCCGTTGGCACGCATCACGAGCTCCTCTGGCAACTCCACGGGGATCACATCCCCTGGCTGCATATGGAGAATGTCTCGCAGCTTGAGCTGTCGGCGGGCGACGGTCGCCGACAACGGCACCGACACGTCGAGCACGTCTTCGCGCAGGGCCTTGATCCAGCGCTCGTCCTGATCGTCCAGGTCGGACTGGAAGCCGGCGTCGAGCATCTCGCGCACGGGCTCGACCATCGAATACGGCATGGCCACGTGAAGGTCGCCGCCGCCGCCATCCATTTCCACATGGAATGTGGAAACCACTACGGCTTCGCTGGGGCCCACGATGTTGGCCATGGCCGGGTTGACTTCCGACTGGATGAACTCGAAGTTCACATCCATCACCGCGTGCCAGGCTTCCTTGAGGTCCACGAAGGCCTGGTCCAGCACCATGCGCACCACGCGCAACTCCGTAGGCGTGAACTCCCGGCCCTCGATCTTGGCATGGCGGCCATCGCCGCCGAAGAAGTTATCCACCAGCTTGAACACCAGGCGGGCGTCCAGGATGAACAACGCGGTGCCACGCAACGGCTTGACCTTCACCAGGTTCAGGCTGGTCGGCACATAGAGCGAGTGAATGTACTCGCCGAATTTCATTACCTGCACACCGCCTACCGCGACGTCGGCGGAGCGGCGCAGCAGGTTGAACATGCTCACGCGGGTATAACGGGCGAAACGCTCGTTGATCATTTCAAGGGTGGGCATGCGCCCGCGCACGATCCGGTCCTGGGTGGTCAGGTCGTAGCTTTTGACGCTACCGGGCTCGACCATGGTTTCGGTCTGCACCAGCCCATCGTCCACGCCGTGCAGCAGCGCGTCGATCTCGTCCTGTGACAACAGGTCCTGCATGGCCATGAGGGTTTCCTATTGCAATACGAAATTGGTGAACAACAGTTGATCCACAACCAGCTTGCCAACCTCTTTCTGGGCCACTTCCTGAACGCTGGCAGTGGCTTTCTGGCGGAGCATTTCTATCCCCACCGGGCTTGCCAGCGTGGAGAAATCCTGGCCGGAGAGCAACATCACCAGGTTATTGCGGATGACCGGCAAATGCACCTTGAGCGCGTCCAGCGCGGCCTGATCGTGGGTCAGCAGGGTGATACTCACCTGCAGGTACCGCTGTCTGCCGTTCTGATTGAGGTTGACCACGAACGCGGGCGAGAGGGGTTCGTAGATCGCCACAGGTTTGACGGCCTCGGCAGTAGCCTCGGGTGTTTTCTCATCCTTGTTGTTCTGGGACTTGTGCATGAAGTACCAGGTTCCGCCCACCGACGCTCCGATCGCAAGCAGCAGCGCTATCACGATGATCAGTATGAACTTGAGCTTGCCCTTTTTCTTCTCGGGGGCCGCGCCTGCGTCTTCGTCTTTCTTAGCCATGCCAATAATCCGTCGCGATAAGGGGTTACACCAGCTATCCAGTGGGCTTCAGCAAGTGTTATGCCATGTTGCGCCTCGGCCCGATTGCGTTATTCACCACCAGCGCCTGGAGGGCTGGCTTCAAAGTCGCGCGCTTTGTGCCAACAGAGGCTGACCATGAAACCTGTAACCCATACTCGCCACCTCGCCGAGCTACTGGAGCTTAACGATCGGTGGCTGGCCGATTACCCGGACCTCAGTGCTGCCGCAGAGGCCGAAGCCCGGCGCTTGCTGACACTGCACGGGGTCCCGGATCAGGATGTGCAACACGTGTACTGGCACCGCTTTGAAAACGCGCAGTCCAGCCCAAGAGCCTTCAGTGGCTGGGTTCACAGTGGGCCACCCTTGCAACGCCTGAGCTTGCCACAACTGGTGCTGCAACGGTTCCCGTCGGCGGACCAGGACCGGATGGATCAACTGGACATGATGAGCGGCTTTTATACCGTTGGCGCCGAGGCGGGCCACTACGACGAACATCACGAGCTTCGGCTATTGCCCAGCCAGCTTGGCGCCGATTTCTGGGAGGCCGCTTTCGCCGACACCTATCAGGCTCGCCTGAGGGATTTCTGGCGTACACAAACATCGGGCTTTATTGCCCTGAGCCGCTCCAGCACGCTGGTAGCCATTGATCAGGCGCGGCAGCAAGGCACCCTGAGCGATGCTCAGTTGATTACCCTGCGACGGGCCTTCGCCAACGGCCTGAGCGAAGACCTCTCGACCGCCGCCCTGGCAGCGGAACGGCCAGTGGCTGCGGATTTGAAAGTAACCGGCGTGAGCCTGCGAGCAACCCATTCCCGTAACCTTTTGCGCGTGATGGAACCCGAGGGCGCGCAATACCTGTATATGCCCAATGGGGCGAACGTTGTTCAACGCTTCGAGGATGCAGAAGCACTGGAGACGTGGCTGCAACGCTACGCCGCCACGCCGCAAGGGTTGGCGGAATTGCAATCGCACTTCGATCCGGACGACGAACGCGCACGAGAGGTGCTGGCCCAACTGGCCAAGGGAAGCCTGGCACCCGGATGGCTGGGTGGCGAAGCACTACCCGCAACCAAAGATCCGTTTGCCTGGCTGGCCGAGCGCGCCGCCGCCGAAATGTACCGGCACGCCGACCTTGCCCTTACCAGCAATCATCGCCTGCGCAAGGAAGCCGCCGTTGCGTTCCTGTCCACCTTCGCGCAGTTGGCTACCCAGCTGGCGCCTCTCGGATGGCCGATTGCACTGAGCGCCGTAGCAAGCGCCAGCACGGCGATGGGGCTGGACATCGACAAGGCCATCCAGGCCCGATCACCCGCCGAGCGCAAGGCAGCGATCGGCGCCGCCATTGCTGAAGGGGTCACAGCACTCTTCAACCTGCCGTTGCTCAGCGCCAGCCCTGTGAACGACTTGCCGTGGGAGGTGATCGAGGATGAGCCGCTTGTGGTGCCCAGGCCTCCTGCCTTGCCGCCTTCGCCGATTTCGCAGTGGCCGCTCAACACGCGGGGAATGATCGAGCAGACCGACTTCGAACTGGTGTTTGCCGTACAGGAAGTCGAGAGACACAGTGCAGCCGCTGGCAGCGAGCCGGCGTTAGCGGCGACCCGACGTTTTACGCGGTTGCCACGGATGATAGAGGGCGCCTGTGTGCGCGTGTTCGGCAACGCCGAGGGGGCGTTGTCCTTTGCCAAGTCGCACTTTGATGGGCCGTTTGAACTGTTCCGTATCCAGGCGCAGGGAATCAGGGTCGCATCGCTGCGCTTGAACCTGCGCCTGAACCGGGTGAACACGTTGGCGCTTCTCGGGCAGGAAGACCGGCTGTTGACGCCTGAAGAGCTAGGCGATTTCGCCGAAGGCGCCTGGCTCGACCATGAAGCCCACGTCGCGATGGCAGACCTGTCGCCGGCGCGGCTGCGACTGCTTTCGCCTTTCACACGGGAGCCCTGGGCCCCGCCGGCCCTGCGGGTATTGCAAGGGGTGCATTGCCAGCTGCTAGGGCGCGGTGTGGCCTCCAGCTACCTGATCACCGTGGAGGATGCCTTGCGGGTAGTGCGCTTCGACCCGCTGAACGACTGCTGGCGTAGCACTACTGGCACCGGCTTTCGCTACAACGCGGCGGCCAATATGTTCGAGCCGTCGAGTGCCCAGCCTGCGATCCAGCCAAGCGCGCAGGAGATCGAAGCGGCAACGGCGGAACTGGGCATGCCGGCAAACTATCCCTGGCGCATCCCTCCAGTCCCCAGGCAAGGCCGGGTAGCGCTGCCACGAAACATCCACAGCGTGTGGCTTGGCCGGCGCCTGCCGGATCACTTCGTGAACAACGTGATTGCCAATGCCGTGCTGGCCGCCGAGGGCAGTGCTCCGTTCGACTATCACCTGTATCTGAGCATCGAGGACCCACTGGACCAGGCCCTTACGCTGACTGACCTCGCTACCGCCCCGACCAATCTGCACATTCACTTGCTGGAAAATACACCGTTTTTCCGAGCCTTCAGGCAAACGCCTTATTACGCGCAATACAAGGCGGCAACCGAGGGCAGCGGCATCAATTACGCCAGTGCGGCGGACGTGCTGCGGTATCAACTGCTGGACTACCACGGCGGGTTGTACATGGACATCGACGATACGCTCTACGGCAGTACCGTGAGCGGCGGGCATTTTGGCGACCTGGACTGGTCGATCGTCCCCGGGCGCTTGATGCTCAACGGCCTGGTCAACGAGTCCCGGCTGGGCCTGCACTGCAGGTTCAACACGAGCAATTTCGCGGCGCTGCCAGACACCCCCGTACTGAAGGCAATCTCCCAGGAAAGCCACCAGCGCTTTCTGGCGAACCGGGACCTGTACTTCCAGCGCCCCTACGAAAACACCGATAGCCGGGACACCGTAACGGCGTACGTTCGCCGCATCAGCCATGTGACGGGCCCGGGGGTATTCAATGATGTATTGATGCGAGACGTGCCGGAGCTTCGCCAGTTTCGTGCAGTCACCCGGATCGCCACCGAGCTGTCGATCCCTCCCTCCGAGCTGGCGGCGCTCTACCGGGAAATACGCCAGCACGCCCGCGAGTATTCACCGTTGGCCTGGCGTATCCAGATCGGCTCCACCTCCAGCTGGCTCCATACAAGGTGACGGGAACGCCGCCAGAACCCTGATCAGGCGTAGTAATCCACCAGGCTGCTGCCCACCACCGACTGGGCGGCAGCCGCTTCGGCAACGGCGGAGACCTCCATATCGCCCTCTACCCCGCCGCTACGGCCCGAGCCGCTGCGCGTGCCCTGGCCTGCCTGGGCGTGTGTTTGCTGCTGTTGCTGTTGCTGTTGCCGCGACTGGTCGGACACGTTTACGTCAACCTGCGTCAGCCCCTGTTGCGACAGCATGTCGCGCAGGCGGCCCTGCTGGCTTTCCAACGCATCGCGAACGCCCACATGAGCACTGTGGAACGTGATCTGGGTCTGATCAGCGGTGACATCCACGCGAATATCCAGGCGGCCCAGCTCCAGCGGGTGCAGCTGGATATCCGCCGACTTGAGGTTCTGGCTGGACAGGTACATCACCCGGTTCACCAAGCCTTCGCTCCAGCCATTCTGCTGCATGTTCAGTGGCTGCGCCGGAGGCGTGGCGGTAGTCGCCGCCTTGCCGCCCACCGCCTGGTTCAACTGGTTCAAACGGCTGGTGAGGTCTTCGACGCGGCCGCTTGTGCCGGCAGTGCCGTCCTTGATATCGCCAATCGCACCGATGCCGTCTTCACCCTCCTTGCCAACGCCCAGGCCATCTGTGGCTTTCTGCTGTTCCAGCATCGCCCCCATGCCTTGAGCGAAGGTGTCGCCGCTCGCCGTGTCAGCGGTTTGCTGCGCTGCGGTGTTCTCCGCCTGCGCATGAACAGAGGTCGTACCCTGCGCCTTGGCCGTGTGTTCCAGTGCCATTCGCACCATCGGCAGGTCTGCCAGTGGATCGGCGGCAGGATCGAATGCGTCATTGGCCGACGGTGCCTGGGCCTGATTGGCGGCTTGCAGCTGTGCAGGGTCTATCACCGGCTGAGGGGCCAATGCAGGATCCGCTGGCACAGCCGCAGGCGCGGCGGCGGTCGGGTCCGCCACGGGCGTGGCCGGCAGCGCAGTCGCGTCAACAACATCGGTTGTCTCGTCGGCCTGATCGTCCGCCGACGCATCGGCTACCTTGGCCTCGTCCGAAACCTCATCGGCCTTCACCGAATCGGTATCGTTCGCTTGATCAGCCTTGGCGGATTTGTCCGCCTTGTTCGAGCGGTCGGCCTTGTCCGCCTTGGCCGGCGACGGTTTGCCGTCAGCGGCAACCGCCGGTTTATCGTCTTTTGCCTTGCTGGTGAATGCTGCTTTTTTGTCGCTTGCCGCGAAGTGCTCGCTGGAGCGAGCGCTAGCATTGGCAGCCGCTTTCTGCGGAACGGCCTGATGCTCTTTGGCATAGACCTCCGCGAAGCTGGAAGCCCCGTCCTTGGTGGCGTCAGCGACCTTGGTCACCGAGCTGAGAGCATTAGCCTGGACCTTGCCGGTACTACCGACAGAGGTGCCGATTTGCAGGAGTGGGTTTGAAGCGACAGCCATGACAGCGACCCCGCGCAGTGGGTGGGTAAACGGATATCAGGCTAAAAGCAAAAGGTGGGCCAACTTTTCAAGGCGGCGGTGAACGGTCAAGGATGGCGAGGAAACCCTCTCGGACCGCAGTGAATTCCACCACGATCTTCGCTTGCAAGTCGGCCACCCACTGCGCGGGCGCCTCGACCGGAAGATGCTCCAGCTCTCCACACAGCTGGGCGAGGTGCGCGGCCCCCATGTTGCAGCTGCTGCCCTTGAAACTGTGCGCGGCGTCGCGCAGGGCGCGGGCGTCGGTGGCCGCCAGCAACAGTGCCAGCCGGTGCTCCGAATCCGAGAGATAGGTATGGACCAGCACAGGAAATTGATCCTCTCCCATGATGTCCCTTAGCGTTGCAAGTACATCAGGGTCCAGATGGGCTGTGGTCACATTGTCCTCCTTGAACGGCGGCTATTATGCCTGACCCTCCCAGGCGAATTCTACGCGGGCGCTACGCCCATCGTCGGCCCAGCGAGCGCTGTGGCTCAGCGCCCGGACCAGCTTGACGCCACGGCCTGAATAGCCATCGCCTTCACCTACGCGCTTGAGCGTGGCCGGCACGTCGAAGCCGGCACCGCTGTCTTCGATGGTGATGACCAGCCGCCCGCCCTCTTCGGTCTGGGGTTCTACCGCCAGGCCCACCTTCACATAGCCACCCTGGAGTTCCCGAAGCCGTTCCTCGCGCATCTGGTAATAGCGGGCGAACCCCTCCCCATTTCGCTTGAGGGACGAATCCAGCCCCAGCACACCATGCTCCAGTGCGTTGGAATACAGCTCGGTAAGCACCGTGTACAGCGCGCCACTCTGGCCTCGCAGCCCCTGCACCTCCTGAAGCAGCTGCAACAGGAAAGGCAGCGGGTTGTAGTGTTTGAGGGTTTCGCTACGAAACTCGAAGGACACGGACCAGTCTGTCGGCGTGGGCTGGCCACGGTCGGGCGTAAGTACCGCCGGGGGCAGGCTGGCGCTGTCGACTACCTTTACCTGCACCATGCTGACGTCATCGCGGGTTTCACCGTGGAACCCCTGCAACGCCTCGCGAATGTCTTCGAACAAGCGATCGCGGTCAGTGTTGCGGTCCAGCACCGCTTCCAGTCGCTCGGCGCCGAACAGGGTCTCTTCGTGGTTGGTGGTTTCGATCACGCCGTCAGACAGCAGGAAAATCCGGTCGCCTTCCTCGATCGGGTACACCTGTGTCTTGGGCTCGAAGCGCTCTGGCGACAGGATGCCCAAGGGCAACGCCCGAGACGGCACCGGCACGCGCTCACCGTTCTGCTTGAGCAAGTAGCCGTCCGGCATGCCGCCGTTCCATACCTCAAGCACTCGCCGATTGACGCTGACGTTGATCAAAGTGGCGCAGCAGAACATGTCCGGGGGCAGGATGCGCTTGAGCTTGGCGTTCATTTCGCGCAGCGTTTCCGCCAGGCCATACCCTTTTGCGGTCATGCCATAAAACACATCGGCCAGCGGCATCGCCCCCACGGCGGCGGGTAATCCATGGCCGGTGAAGTCACCCAACAGTACATAAAGATCACCGCCCGGGCTCGCCGCCGCCAGCAGCAGATCGCCGTTGAACAGTGCATACGGAGACTGCAGGTACCGGATATTTCCCGCGCCCAGGCAACCGGAGTGGGCTACCTGGTCAAACACCGCCTTGGCCACGCGTTGCTCGTTCAGCAAGTGGCCATGATGGCGGGCCAGTTCGTCACGCTGCTTGAGCACCGTGGCCTGCAACCGACGCATGCGCTCCATCGCGTGGAGCTTCGCCGCGAGGATGATCTGGTTATAGGGCTTGGGGAGAAAGTCGTCACCGCCGGCTTCGAGGCATCGCACCAGCGCCTCGTCCTCGGACATGGACGTGAGAAAAATGACGGGCACCAAGGCCTCGCCTGCGAGCGCCTTGATGCGACGGGCCGCTTCGAAGCCATCCATGATCGGCATCATCACATCGAGGAGCACGATCTGCGGCCGCATCTGCTCGAAGACCTTCACCGCTTCTTCGCCGTTACCTGCCTGGAGCACATGGTGCCCCTGGCGCCGAACGATACTGGACAGCAGCATTCGGTCCGTCATGTTGTCGTCGGCGATCAACACCGAGACCGGAAGGCTGTCTGGTAGCATCACTGGATGTCGAACAGTTTATCGAAGTTGGAGATCGCCAGGATTTTCCGGGTGTCGGCACTGGCATTGATCAATCGGACCTTCGCGCTGTCGCCGCCCCCGTGATCACGTAGCAGCAATAACATGCCCAAGGCTGAGCTATCCAGGTAATTGGTGTCCTTGAGATCAATGATAAAAGTGCTGGGCTTTGTGTTGACCCGCTCGTAGGAATCACGAAATGCCTGGTGGCAGCCAAAATCGAAACGGCCGTCAATCCTGATGGTTAACTCCTTTCCATCATCCGACGGCGTTGCGGTGACGTTTGTCATACATCGATCCTTCTCTGGATACAAAGCGTTTTCAAAAGCACATTAAGAACGGGTACTGGCAGGCTGGCGAGGGCCGCGAAGTTTCCCGTCAGTATGAATCAGACCGCGGCAACCGCTGAGAAAGTTCATCGAGCAAGCGTTGTTCACGCTTATCTTCCAGCGCGCGAGCTTCGGTCATGTAGCGCATTACCAACTTGCGGAGGCCTTCTACCCGAGCGTAGGCCTTCTGCCAAGCGTCACGTGCGTTGTTGAGGTTGTTCTGGTGCCAGGCCAGGCTTTTGCGCTGCTGGCCCACTGCGGTCTCCAGCTGGTTCAGGAACCGCTGGTAGTTCATCAGCCACTGGCCTGAAACCCCTTGGGTACCGTTGTTGATCCACTGCTGCTGGTAGTTCATGCGGAACTGTTCCAGCTCCTGCAGCTTGGCTTCGGCCAGGCGCATTTGCCCTTGGAAATGGCCCAGGCGCTGTGCTGCCGTACGCTCGGCCTTCTCTGCCATTTCAACGACCGGCGCCAGGCGCGCCGCGCGGCTATTTGCCATGGCCTATCAACCCGGCGCCAGCGGGCGGAACACCGTTGCCAGGCGTTCCGAGCTGTTTTTCAGGCTTTCGTTATCGTGCAGGCCCTGGCGCAGGTAGTGCACCAGCTGCGGGTGCAAGCTGATCGCCATGTCGGTCTCCCGGTCGCCCCCGGCCACGTAGGCCCCTACGCTGATGAGATCGCGGCTTTGCTGGTAGCGCGACCACAGCTGTTTGAACTGCTGCGCCTGGGCCAAGTGCTGCGGTGTGACCACCGAAGGCATCACGCGGCTGATGGACGCTTCAATGTCGATCGCCGGGTAGTGACCTTCTTCTGCCAAACGGCGGCTCAACACGATGTGACCATCGAGCACACCGCGCGCGGAGTCGGCGATAGGGTCCTGCTGGTCATCACCCTCGGACAGTACCGTATAGAACGCCGTGATCGAACCTCCGCCCGCTTCGGCGTTACCGGCCCGCTCCACCAGCTTGGGCAGCTTGGCGAATACCGACGGCGGATAGCCCTTGGTGGCCGGCGGCTCACCAATGGCCAGGGCGATCTCCCGCTGGGCCTGGGCATAGCGGGTGAGGGAGTCCATCAGCAGCAGGACATTCATGCCCCGGTCGCGGAAGTATTCGGCAATGCGGGTGCAGTACATGGCTGCGCGCAGGCGCATCAGCGGCGCGTCATCCGCCGGCGAGGCCACGACCACGGAGCGCTTCAGGCCCTCGGCGCCCAAGCTGTGCTCGATGAATTCCTTCACCTCGCGGCCGCGTTCGCCAATCAGCCCCACCACGATGATTTCCGCTTCGGTGAAGCGAGTCATCATCCCCAACAGCACACTCTTGCCCACCCCTGTACCGGCGAACAATCCAAGGCGCTGGCCACGGCCCACCGTCAGCAAGCCGTTGATACAGCGAATGCCCACGTCGAGCGGCTGGCTGATGGGGTCGCGATTAAGGGGGTTGATCGTAGGGCCGTCCAGCGGCACCCAGTCTTCGGCGCGCATGCGGCCCTTGCCATCGAGGGCACGGCCGGCGCCATCGAGCACCCTGCCCAGCATGCTCATGCCCATCGGCAGGCGGCCCGTGTCGGCCAAAGGCACCACCCGAGCGCCGGGGGCGATTCCGGCGGCACTGCCCACCGGCATCAAAAAGACCTTGCTGCCTGAAAAGCCCATGACCTCGGCTTCCACCTGGGACGCCTGGTAGCTGTCGTCATTGATTACCACGCACCGGGTGCCCATGGCGGCGCGCAAGCCCTCGGCTTCCAGCGTAAGCCCGACCATGCGCAGCAATCGACCTTCGACCACGGCCTGGCGCGGCAGGTCAACCGCCGGCGCATAGGTGCTCATGCGCTTGCCGAAACTGGTGCGGTCAAGTCGCATCGCTGGTCTCCATTTCCAGGTGCAGATCCGCCTCGGCCGGGTGCAGGCCTTGCTCGTGCAACTGGTCGAACAATAGCGCCAAGGCTTGGGTTATGCGGGTTTCCACCGAGGCATCAATGCGGCTGTGTTCGGTTTCGATCCGGCAACCACCAGGCATGAGCGCCGGATCTTCGAGGATTTTCCATTGCTCTTCGTGACGCTCGCGCAGGGCCTTGATCTGGTCAAAGTCCTGGGGGTTCACGAAGATACGGATATTGTTCGCGCCCATGGGTAAGAGCTTGAGTGCTTCCTGGGTCACGCGCTCGATCTGCGAGGATTCCATCTTGAGCTCGCGCTGAATGACCTGGCGGGCAATGTGGCTGACCAGCTCCACCAGCGAGCGCTCGATCTGGGTATCCTGCTCGGCAATCGGCGCCAAGAGGTTACCCATGAGGGTTTCCAGGGTGGCCAGGCGTGCCTGCAAGGCAACCTCGGCCTCTTGCCGCACCTTCAGCTGGGTGGCGTGGAAACCGTCACGCTCACCGGCGGCAAAGCCCTCGTTGTAGGCTTCCTGGCGAATGGCCTCGAGTTCTTCAAGCGTGAGCGGTTGCACTTCGTCGAGCGGGACTTCCTCGATCTCGTTGAGGCTCTCGGGCTCGGGTTCCGGCTCGGCCACCTGGGGGTCGAAACTGGGCAGGCGCCACACATCCACGCCTATCAAATCCTTGGCGCGAATCAGCTCGCTGACGGGTTCCTTGCTCGACTGGCTCATTGAGTATTCCTGGCAAAACAGATAGGCGACCGGCGCGACCCGGTGTTCCCGGGGCGCGCCGTGCACAGAGTATGACACTGCGATGGCGACGCAGGTTTGTACAAACCAGCAGCGAGTGCCGCCCGTTTTCGTACAAAGCTTAGATCATCTCCTCCCCGCCCTTGCCACCCAGCACGATCTCGCCGGCCTCCGCCATACGGCGAGCGATAGTAAGGATTTCCTTCTGGGCGGTTTCCACATCGCTGACACGAACCGGCCCTTTGGAATCAAGGTCGTCACGCAGCAGCTCGGAAGCACGCTTGGACATGTTCTTGAAGATCTTTTCCTTGATGCCGTCGTCCGCGCCCTTGAGCGCGACCACCAGCACTTCGGAAGACACTTCGCGCAACAGCGCCTGGATGCCGCGGTCGTCCACATCCTTGAGGTTGTTGAACACGAACATCAAGTCTTCGATCTGGCCGGACAGTTCCGAGTCGATCTCGCGGATCGAATCCATCAGCTGGCCTTCGACCGAGCTGTCGAGGAAGTTCATGATATCGGCGGCACGCTTGATACCGCCCAAGGTGGTACGGGCAGTGGTCGAGTTACCGGCGAACTGTTTCTCGAGAATCGTGTTCAGCTCTTTCAACGCAGCCGGTTGCACGGTGTTGAGCGAGGACACCCGCAGCACGATATCGAGCCGCGCCTTATGGTCGAAGTGGCCCAGTACTTCGCCGGCCTGGTCGGGATCGAGGTACGCCACCACGATGGCCTGGATTTGCGGGTGCTCGTAACGGATCACGTCCGCCACCGCTCGAGGCTCCATCCACTTGAGGCTGTCCAGGCCGCTGGTGTTGCCACCCAGCAGAATGCGGTCGATCAGGCCATTGGCCTTGTCCTCACCCAGCGCCTGGGTAAGCATCTTGCGGATATAACCGTCCGAGCCAACGCCCAGGCTGGTCTGGTCGCCCACGCTCGCCACGAACTCGGTCATTACCTCCTCAACCTGCTCGCGGTGCACGTTGCGCATTTGCGCCATGGCCACGCCAACCCGCTGGACTTCCTTCGGGCCCATATGGCGCAGCACCTGGGCGGCGTCGGACTCGCCCAGGGACAGCAACAGGATAGCGGCCTTGTCGACCTTGGTCAGCTTGGGTGCGGCAACCTGATTATTACTCATCTGCGTTGATCCACTCTTTCACGACCTGCGCGACACGGCCCGGGTCTTCGGCCACAAGACTCTTGATTGCATTCAATTGGGCGTCATATCCCTCGGTCGGGCTTGGCAGCATGATGCTGGTAGGCCCTCCCAGGCTGACCCGATCATCGGCCAGCTCACCATTCATGCCAGTAAAGCCACCAGGGCCGCCGGCCATGCCGCCACCTGGGCCGCCTTCACCGTCCACCGCCAGCGACTTGGACTTGCTGCCACCGGTGATGTTATTGAGCACCGGGCGCAGTACGCCGAACACCAGCAACAGAATGAACACTACGCCCAGGCCCTGCTTGACCACGTCCCAGAACCAGGGTTGCTGGTAGAAGGACGGCTCTGTGAACACTTCGCCACGGTCGGGGCTGAATGGCGCGTTGATCACCGTCACGCTGTCGCCACGGCTGGCATCGAAGCCCACCGCGTCCTGCACCAGCCGCTGGAACCGCGCCAGATCTTCGGCGCTCCACGGGGTATGGGTGATTTCGCCGTTGGCCGCATCCAGCTTGGCCTGGTCGTCAACAACCACAGCAACCGACAAGCGGGTCAGGCGCCCTTGCTGCTGGCGGGTGTGGCTGATGGAACGGTCCAGCTCGAAGTTACGCGTCGACTGCTGGCGCTTGTCTGCCGGGTACGGGGCGAGCATGGGCTGGCCGGTGGCCGGGTCCATTATCTGCTGGCCGTTGGCGTCCAGCAGCGGCTGGCCCGGCTGAATGGCCTGAGGCGCTGCCGCACCGCCACCGCCACGTGTGGTCTGGGGTGCAGAAGCCGGGCTTGGCGGCTGGTTGCTCAACGCACCGGGCACGCCGCCTGAACTGCTGCCGCTGGAACGCTGCTCGGTCACCGATTGTTCGCTGCGCAGGGCGGGCTGGTCAGGGTTGAATTGTTCGGAGGTTGACTCGACCGCGCTGAAGTCCACCATCGCGGACACTTCAGCCTTGAACCGATCGTTGCCGATCACCGGCTGCAGAATGCTTTGCACGCGCTGCGTCAGCATGGTTTCCATGCGACGGGTGTAATCGAACTGCTTGCCGGCCATGCTCAGCTCGGAGTTTTCACCCAGGTCCGAGAGCAAGGTGCCTTTCTGGTCAACCACGGTTACACCCGAGCGGTCCATTTCGGGCACGCTGGTGGCTACCAGGTTAACGATGGCCATGACCTGCCCCGGGTCCAGGGTACGGCCGCCATACATCTCTACCAGCACAGAGGCCGTAGGCTTGCGCTCATCGCGCACGAATACCGAACTCTTCGGGATTGCCAGGTGAACCCGGGCGCCCTTCACGCCATTGAGCGCGGAAATGGTACGGGCCAGTTCGCCTTCGAGGCCGCGGCGATAGCGCGCGGCTTCCATGAACTGGCTAGTGCCCAGGCCTTGGTCCTTGTCGAGCGATTCGTAGCCGACGTTACCGTCACCTTGCACCACGCCCGCCGAAGCCAGCTTGAGGCGCGCACGGCCGATGTCTTCGGATTTGACCAGCAAGGCGCCGGAATTCGGCTCTACGGTATAGGGAATATCAGAGGCGGCCAGGGTGTCGGTCACCTGCTTGGCATCCATACCCTGAAGGCTGGTCAGCAGCGGACGGTAGTCCGGTTGCTGCGACCACAGCACTACGGCGAAGCCAATCGCCACGCTGGCGGCCAGGCCGACCAACAGGCCCACCTGCCGCAGCACCGGCATCTTCGAAATATTTTCCAGAAAGGCCATGCCCGGCATCGACTTGCCGCCTGCCGCCGCGCCAGTTTTGGCCGGTACGTTGTCCGTTGTTGCTTCAGCCATGACCTAATCTGCCCTCAAACCGGCATTTGCATGATGTCTTGGTACGCCTGGACCAGTTTGTTACGAACCTGGGTCAAGGCCTGGAAAGACACGCTCGCCTTTTGCGAGGAAATCATTACATCCGTCAGATCGACGCCACTCTTGCCGATCTCGAATGCGTTAGCCAACTGGTTGGCAGCCTGTTGCGTATCGTTCACCTTGCCTACGGCATTGCCGAGCAAATCAGCGAAGCTGCTGCCACCCGTAGCGCTGACGGCCGATACTGCATTGGCCTTGGACGTGCCCATGGCTTCGAGCTGCATGGAACGCATGTCCATCATCAAGCGATTGAATTCAACACCTTGGGTCATGGGGGCTGCTCTCCGGGGCCTGCAAATTTTTGACGCTTGAACCGTCAGTTACCATGGAGGTAGCAAGAGCGATGCCAACGGCAACAGCCGTGATACATCAGCTGGCAAACAGATACGCCTCGACGTCCATTCCGGCGTCTCTCATTTGAGCGAGCTTATACCGCAAGGTTCGGGCGCTGATGCCCAACCGCTCAGCGGACTCTTTACGGCGGCCGCGCTCTGCCCTGAGCGTTTCAAGGATCAATTCGAATTCGCGACGGCGCAGGTCATCCCCCAGCCCTACCACATCCGGCTCTACCGCCGCTTCGCGGAAAGTACCGCCGTTGGGGCGATGGCTGGTGCCTGCCGGGGGCACAAGACAAAAGTCCTCCGCCTCGATAACGCCGCCTTGCTGAAGAATAAGGGCGCGCTGCAACGCGTTATCCAGCTCCCGAACGTTGCCGGGCCACGGATGCGCCAATAGAGCGGCGCGGGCACTGTCCGACAGCCGGGCACTAGCACTTCTCATCTTGCTGCCATGTTTGGCCAACAGACGTTCGGCCAACGGGAGGATATCGGCCGGGCGCTCACGCAATGGCAGCCAGGCCAGCGGGAATACCGACAGGCGGTAATACAGGTCCTCCCGGAATCGGCCGACGGCTACGTCATCCTGCAACTGCCGGTTGGTGGTCGCGATGATCCTGATATCCAGAGGGATCGGCTTACGTCCCCCTACGCGCTCCACTTCGCGCTCCTGAAGCACCCGCAGAAGCTTGGCTTGCAGCGCCAAAGGCATTTCAGAGATTTCATCCAACAGCAGGGTGCCGCCGTTGGCCTGCTCGAACTTGCCGGCCTGCGCCGCCACCGCACCGGTGAAGGCGCCCTTCTCATGGCCGAACAAGGTGGCTTCGAGCATGTTGTCCGGGATGGCCGCGCAGTTGATTGCCACAAAGGGTTGCTCGGCCCGAAGCGAATGCCGATGGATGTAACGGGCCAGCACTTCCTTGCCCGTGCCAGACTCGCCGGATATCAACACCGTAGAGTCGCTGCGAGCGACTTTGGCAGCCAATGCCAATAACCGCTGGCTGGCCGGTTCGCAAGCGACGGCAGGATCGTTTTCGGCCGAGGGCAATAGATGGAGCGCATGCTGGGTAACGCGCTGTAACAGCGCCTTGGCATCAAACGGCTTGACCAGATAATCCACGGCGCCGTGACGCATGGCGTCCACCGCCTGTTGAACGCCCCCGTGGGCGGTCATCAGCAGCACCGGCACTTGAGGCCAATCGGCACGCAGGCGCAGCAGCAGCCCATGACCATCCATGCCGGGCATGTTCACGTCGCTGATCACCAGGCTGAAGGCCTCGGCAGCCACCCGCTCCAGTGCCTGCTCGGCGGAACCCACCGCAACATAATCATGCCCGGCAAGCAACAGGGTATCCACCAGCGCTTCGCGCAATGCGCGGTCGTCTTCGACCAGCAGAATTTTCGTGTGCATCAAGCCTCCTGTTCGCCCAGCAATGGCAGCACCACCAGAGCGCAGGTGCCGCGGCCAGGCCTGGAGCGCAAGCGGAGCTCTCCGCCATGGGCGCGTACCACCGAAAGCACAACGGCCAGGCCAAGGCCGGTGCCGGTCGATTTTGTGGTGAAAAAAGGTTCGCCCAGGCGGGCCAGGGTGGCGCTGTCGATCCCGGCGCCTGCGTCGCTCACGCATAGGCGAAGCTCGCCAGGCCGCTTGTACAGGTGAACCTTCAGCCGGGGATGATCGCCGCTGGCATGCACAGCGTTTTCCAGCAGGTTCAGCAGCGCGCCTACCAGCGTATCCCGGTTGCAGAGTACTTCCCCGGCGTGGAGGTCGCATTGCCAGCGCAGCGGCAAGCCTTCAGTGCGGATGTGCGCCGCTTCGCGCAAGGCAGTGAAGAGCGCGCCCGGGGCAAGTCGATCATTAAGCGGTAACTCCCCTCGCGCGAACACCAGCATGTCTCGAACCTGATGCTCCAGCTCGTGCAGCCGCTCCTTCAACCGACCGGCAAAACGCTCACGGGTTTCACCGGCAAGGCCCGGCTCCTGGAGGTGGCTGGCGTACAACATGGCGGCCGAGAGCGGGGTACGGATCTGGTGCGCCAGCGATGCGACCATGCGACCGAGGGCCGACAGCCGCTCGTGACGTGCAAGCTGGTCCTGCAACCGCCGGGTTTCAGTCAGGTCGGTGAGCAGCACCAATTGCCCCGGCTCGGCGCCAAGGGAACGGGTAGCGATGGAAAGCCGGCGACCATCCTTGAGCGAGACTTCATGGCCATCGTCCCGGCGGGGCGCGAAAGATCGCGCAATCACGTCACGCCACAGCGCGCCTTCCAGCGGCACACCAAGCAACGCCCCCGCAGCGGGGTTGGCTTCAGCCACTCGGCCCTGCCCATCGATCACGATCACGCCGCCCGGCAAGAGATCCAGCAAGTGCTGTAGCCGGTTGGCCAACCGCTCCTTTTCAGCCAACTGCCGCAACCGCTCCTCGCTCGCCTGCGCCAATTCACCCTTGAGGTGACTGACCCGGTTTTCGAGCAACTTGTAGGAGTCGTTCAGCTGAGCCGAAACCTGGTTGAACAGGGCAAAGGCCTGGTCCAGGTTTGGCCGGTCATCGGCAAGATAGTGGCGGGCGTCAGCGAGGGGAGCGGCCTGGGACATCATCAACTCTCATGGCTCACCGTCAGAAAACGGTTGGGATGAGCCATGAGTTGCAATTGATGTGCCGGGGCGTGTAACAGGCGGGGTACAGAACCGCGCCGTTACTCGTCGGCGGCGTCGTCGCCTTCACGGCGGCTCATGCCGTACTTGCGCATCTTCTCCACCAAGGTGGTACGGCGGATACGCAGGCGTTCGGCGGCGCGGGCGACGATACCGTTGGCATCATCCAGCGCCTGCTGGATCAGCCCCTGCTCGAGGCCACCCAGGTAGTCCTTCAGGTCCAGGCCTTCCGGCGGCAGCAAGGCGCTGGAAGCGAAGTCTGGCGTGTGGCCGTTGATCGCAACGCGCTCTTCCAGATCGCTGCGCAGGCTATCGACCAGTTGCTCGTCTTCGTCGTCCACATAACGGAATTTCTTGGGCAGCTCCGACACGCCGATCACGCCGTAGGGGTGCATGATCGCCATGCGCTCCACCAGGTTGGCCAGTTCGCGGACGTTGCCAGGCCAGGCATGGCGACAGAGGGACATGATCGCGGCGGAGTTGAAGCGGATCGAGCCGCGTTTCTCGTGCTCCATACGCGAGATGAGCTCGTTCATGAGCAAGGGGATGTCTTCGACCCGCTCGCGCAGCGGCGCCATCTCGATGGGGAATACGTTCAGGCGGTAATACAGGTCTTCACGGAAGCTGCCCGTTTCGATCATGCCTTCGAGATTTTTGTGAGTGGCTGCGATGATCCGCACGTCGATGCTTTGGGTCTTGTTGCTGCCGACCCGCTCGAAGGTGCGTTCCTGCAGTACCCGCAGCAGTTTGACCTGCATGGGCAGCGGCATGTCGCCGATTTCGTCAAGGAACAGGGTGCCGCCGTTGGCAAGTTCGAAGCGGCCCGCGCGGCTGGTGATCGCGCCAGTGAATGCGCCTTTCTCGTGGCCGAACAGTTCGCTTTCGAGCAGCTCTGCCGGGATCGCGCCACAGTTCACTGGAACGAACGGCGCATCGCGCCGCTTGGAATGGTAATGCAGGTTACGGGCAACCACTTCCTTGCCGGTACCCGACTCGCCGAGGATCAGTACGCTGGCGTCGGTGTCGGCCACCTGCTGCATCATCTGCCGCACGTGTTGAATGGCGCGGCTGGTGCCCACCAGGCTGCGGAACAGGTTGGGCTCACGCTGACGGCCACGCTCGCGGGCCTGGTCGTACATTTCGCGGTAAACCTGGGCGCGGTGCAGCGAATCCAGCAGCTTGCTGTAGCTGGGTGGCATTTCGAGGGTGGACAGCACGCGGCGGCGCTGGTCTTCGGCAAGCTCCACCTGGGAGCCGTCACCCAGCAGCAACACGGGAAGGAACTCATCCCAGCCTGCGACGGTTTTCAGCAACCCGGGGAGGTTGGCCGGCGCATTGAGCGTGCCCACCAGTACGCAGAGTACTTCCCGGCTGGACGCCAAGCCCTCGACCACGCGTTGCCAGTCTCCACTGCCACAGGGCAGGTTGTCCTCGCCCAGGAAGCTCAGAATCACCGACATGTCACGGCGGCGAACGCTATCGTCATCGATCAGCAGAATTTTCGTTTCACGCCACATGCAATAGCAACTTCCCTAGTCAATGCCCGATACGGCCCAATGCCCGCCACGGCGATTGCCACCTCATGGCTCGTAAACCGTGAGACGCCGGAACCCTATAATCAGGCACTAGTAAAGTCAAAAACTCCGGCACAGTCAAATTTATGGCGCACCCCGCGCCTGCAATGCGTTAAGCGCAGGGGCCACAGGCTTACGTGAAGAGGTGGTAAACCTTGCTCGCGTTATGACCCTGACGCACCTGCTTGAGTTCGTCGGCCACCGCCTGGCGCTCGCCTCGGCTCACGTCTACCAACTGGCGGTACAGCTGCAACAGCGACTCCAGGTTATGCCGAACCACGGCCGGGTCGGCCGGCGTGCCTTCGAACAGGCCGTCCAGGCAGGCACGGATCTGCAGGTCCAGCTTGCCGATGGCGGTCCAGTCCTTCACCGCCAAGGCCTCGCTGAGCGCCGCACGGGTGTATTCGATACGTTCAAGGGCACTCATGGCAGAGTCCTCACGGTTATTCCTGAGCAACATGACCGATCGCATCCCAACCAGCCTTGACGGTAATCATCAGGCGAGCAACCTCGTCGACGATGTTGGGGTCGTTCTTGCGGTTAGCCTGGATCAGCTGTTTCATCATGTAGGCATACAGCTGGTCGAGCTTGGCGATGCCTTTTTTGTCATCGGTCTTCTCGGGGTCCAGGCCTTCGCGCAGGCCACCGATGATCTCGATCGCCTTGCCCAGCATCACGCCCTTCTGAGCCACCTGGTTACGCGCCATGGCGCCCTTGGCTTGCGCCAGGCGGTCCAGCACGCCTTCCATCAGCATCTGCACCAGGCGGTGCGGGCTGGCTTCGGACGCTTGCGCGTGGGAGTTTACTTTCTGGTATTGGCGAAGCGCCTTCATCGGATGCATTGCGGTTGGCCTCGGAAGTTGGGGCGTAGTCTGCGGAACCGGCTGGTCCTCTTGCTTAGTTTATCGACACTAAGCCGTTGAACTTTAACGGAGCGTGGAATGAAAAAAGGCCCGATAACCTGTTGAAGTTACCGGGCCCGAAACAACGAATCACTGCATCAATCGTCGGAGTTGTTCATGGCTTCCAGCGTGCTCAATACACTGGTGCTGGTGGCGTTCAGCTGGGCTACCAGGGTGTCCATCGCGGTGTACTTCGCCGTGAGGATCGCCGTGAGCGACTCGGTACGCCGGTCAAGCGCGTCCTGTTGGTTATCCAGGTCGCTCAGCTTGGCGTTGAGGGACTTCTGCCGCGTTTCCAGTACGCCGCCGGTCTGGGTGTAACCCTCAAGGATGTCATCCATGCGGTTGATCAAACCGTCGTCGCCGGTGAACAGGCTGGCCACGTTGCCGTACTGGGTTTTCATCGCGGTGTCCCACTTGGTGTCGTCAAGCGACAACAAGCCAGTGGAAGAGTTGGTGCCCACACCCAACTGGGACAACACGCTCAACGAACCACTGGTAGTGCTCACGCTGGTAAGCGCGCCGCGAATCTGCGACACCAGTTTGCGCACCATGGCATCACCGGTCAGCGGGCCACTGGAGGTGGTCGCCGAATCGCTGGTGCTGGTGGTGGCGCCGGTGGACGTCACCTTGGTCTGGTTGTTCACCACCGTCATCATGGTGTTGTAAGCGTCCACGAACGCCTTCACCGAGGTTTTCAGTGTGTCGCTATCGGACGCTACCGTCACCGTAGACTTGCCCGCACCCGTCAAGGTGAGGCTGATACCGCTCACCGCCGAGTCGATGGTGTTGCTGCTACTGGTCATCGACAAACCGTCGATGGTGTAGGCCGCGTCGACAGGGCGGTCAGTGATGTAACCCGCGCTGGTGGTGTCCGTGGGGTCGAGCTTGCTCGTGCCGTCGATGGTGAGTTCGGAAATACCGCTGGTGGAGATGTCCGAACCCGCGCCGGTGGTGGTCGACGTCAATACCAGCCGGGACCCGTTGGAGTCCGTGACGATGTTGGCGCTGATACCGCTGGACGACAGCGATGAGTTGATCGAGTCCCGCACGCTGCTCAAGGTAGCGCCCGAGCCAACGGTGACCGAGTAGCTCTTGCTGCCCTGGGTGATCGCCAGGGTGCCGGAACTGATAGCGGTCGAAGAACCGCTGGCGAACAACTGGCTCGACACCTTCGAAGCGGTGGCGACTTTGGTCACGTCCAGAGCATAGTTGCCTGGGGACGCGGTGTTGCTGGACGTGGCCTTGACCACCGTCTCCAACGACGACGCCGCCGTCAGGCCCATGAACGTGTTGGTGTTGTTCAAGGCCGCGGCAGCAGTCTGGAAAGCCTCCAGCGCGCTTTTCAGGCTACCGATGCCGGACAGCGTGGTGTTGGTCGCTGTTTCGGCTTTGGTAATCTGGGTTTGCTTGGGGCTGGTGGATGCACTCACCAACGCGCTGACGATCGCCGACGTGTCGATACCCGAACCAACACCGCTAACCGTGATGCCGCCGCTCGAGCTGACCGACGTGGTGGATGTAGTGGAAGTCATTAATCCTCTCCTGTAGGTCAGCCGCCGAAAAACCGGCGGGCTGCCTTCTTCACCGGAACACTACAAGTTCCGTGCCCAACTCACGCCTGCTCATCGAACAATAGGCTGTGGGGATCCTTCAAGCGCTGCGCCATCTTCAAGGCTTCTTCGGACGGAAGTTGTCGAATGACTTCTCCGCTCTGGGTTGCCACGATCTTCACCACAACGTCACCGGTGGTGTCGTCGATGGAAAAATCCAGATTGCGCTGGTTGGAATTCACAAACGCCTGAATATCTTCAACAGCCTTTTCAACCTGCTCACGCTCGATCTTGCCGGTAGCCGGCACGCTGTTGCTGGCCGAAGAATCGGCGGCACCAACGGGCTTTGCTGCATCGACAGGAGCTGACGTGGTCATGGGCTTGCTGACTTCAAGCGCCTTTACTGCATTGACACTCATGTCCATAACCGTTACCTCAGGGTGAAAACAACAAGAGGGCGCGCTCAGCGCACCCCCTCGTCATTGACCGTCGACCGATATTACTGAAGCAGCTTCAGAACAGCGGACGGGATCTGGTTGGCCTGGGACAGGATTGCGGTGGAAGCCTGTTGCAGGGTTTGTTGCTTGGTCAGCTCAGCGGTTTCAGCGGCGAAGTCTACGTCCTGAATGGTCGAACGAGAGGCGGTAGCGTTCTCGATGATGTTGCTGATGTTGCTGATGGTGCTTTCCA
>NZ_JAAMQU010000049.1 GCF_013522925.1 Pseudomonas japonica
CGCTATTACCGATCAACTTGTAGGAAGCGGGCGGAGCTCGCGAACAACTTTTCGCCCATTCGCGCTATAAATTCTTCGCGAGCTTCGCCCGCTTCCTACAGAGTATATTCGGATGATCGCATTAAGGTAGCGCGCTTACTGTTCGGATTTATTCTCGATGCCATTTAGTTACGAGGCGTGGGCCATGTAGCGGCGACTCCCAAGTTCGTGGTGTTGCGGGCACGGAGGTAGCGCCGTTACCGATCAACTTGTAGGAAGCGGGCGAAGCTCGCGAACAACTTTTTGCCTATTCGCGCTATAAATTCTTCGCGAGCTTCGCCCGCTTCCTACAGAGTATATTCGGATGATCGC
>NZ_JAAMQU010000050.1 GCF_013522925.1 Pseudomonas japonica
AAGGCCACCGTCGTCGAGGACAGCTCCCTTGCTTCCGGCACGCTGACCGCGACCGACGCCGACAGCGGTGAAACTGCCACGCTGGTGTTCAGCCAGACTTCGGCCGACAAGGTTCCAGGCTTCACCCTGAACACCGACGGCAGCTGGACGCTCGACCCGAGCAATGCGGCCTACCAGCACCTGGCTGTCGGCCAGAGCACGAGCTACAACATCCAGTACGTCGCCACCGACGCCCAGGGTGTGTCCAGTGCTCCCCAGACGCTGACCGTTACCGTGACCGGCACCAACGATGTGCCTGAAATCACCACCAGCGCCGTCG
>NZ_JAAMQU010000051.1 GCF_013522925.1 Pseudomonas japonica
ACGCCGACAGCGGTGAAACTGCCACGCTGGTGTTCAGCCAGACTTCGGCCGACAAGGTTCCAGGCTTTACCCTGAACACCGACGGCAGCTGGACGCTCGACCCGAGCAATGCGGCCTACCAGCACCTGGCTGTCGGCCAGAGCACGAGCTACAACATCCAGTACGTCGCCACCGACGCCCAGGATGCGGCCAGTGCTCCCCAGACGCTGACCGTCACCGTCACCGGCACCAACGACACCCCGGTGATCACCACCTCGGTGGCCGACAGTAAGGCCACCGTCGTCGAGGACAGCTCCCTTGCTTCCGGCACGCTG
>NZ_JAAMQU010000052.1 GCF_013522925.1 Pseudomonas japonica
TTCCTTGATTCAGAAACTCAGGCGCAAGGCCAAAGCACAGAGGGTGGCGACGAGGATGGGCAGGGTCAGCACGATCCCGGTCTTGAAGTAGTAACCCCAGCTGATGGTGATCCCCCGCTTGGCCAGCACATGCAGCCACAACAGCGTGGCCAGGCTGCCAATCGGGGTGATCTTCGGGCCCAGGTCGCAGCCGATGATGTTGGCGTACACCATGGCCTGCTGGACCACGCCATCGACCTCGGCGGCATGGATGGACAAGGCGCCGACCAGCACCGTGGGCATGTTGTTCATGATCGAGGACAGGAAGGC
>NZ_JAAMQU010000053.1 GCF_013522925.1 Pseudomonas japonica
TTGAATCTTGACGATGACCTACTCTCACATGGGGAAACCCCACACTACCATCGGCGATGCATCGTTTCACTGCTGAGTTCGGGATGGGATCAGGTGGTTCCAATGCTCTATGGTCGTCAAGAAATTCTGTAGCCGAGTCGCCTGAGGCGCATCGGCAAAATTCTTGGTACTTCTACTTATAGACAAAACCCCCGATCGCAGGGCGATCAGGGGTTCTGGGTTTGAATCTTGACGATGACCTACTCTCACATGGGGAAACCCCACACTACCATCGGCGATGCATCGTTTCACTGCTGAGTTCGGGATG
>NZ_JAAMQU010000054.1 GCF_013522925.1 Pseudomonas japonica
GTTCGCGAGCTCCGCCGCTTCCTACAAGTTTATCGGTAATAGCGCTACCTCCGTGCCCGCAACACCACGAACTTGGGAATCGCCGCTACATGGTCCACACCTCGTAACTAAATGGCATCGAGAAAAATCCGAACAGTAAGCGCGCTGCCTTAATGCGATCATCCGAATATACTCTGTAGGAAGCGGGCGAAGCTCGCGAAGAATTTATAGCGCGAATAGGCAAAAAGTTGTTCGCGAGCTTCGCCCGCTTCCTACAAGTTGATCGGTAACGGCGCTACCTC
>NZ_JAAMQU010000055.1 GCF_013522925.1 Pseudomonas japonica
ACAGCAAGGCCACCATCGTCGAGGACAGCCCCCTTGCTTCCGGCACGCTGACCGCGACCGACGCCGACAGCGGTGAAACTGCCACGCTGGTGTTCAGCCAGACTTCGGCCGACAAGGTTCCAGGCTTCACCCTGAACACCGATGGCAGCTGGACGCTCGACCCGAGCAATGCGGCCTACCAGCACCTGGCTGTCGGCCAGAGCACGAGCTACAACATCCAGTACGTCGCCACCGACGCCCAGGGTGTGTCCAGTGCTCCCCAGACGCTGA
>NZ_JAAMQU010000056.1 GCF_013522925.1 Pseudomonas japonica
CAAAGCTTAGAAATGAGCATTCCCTCGGTCCGAGGCCTGAATGTTGATTTCTGATCTTTTTCAGAATCGTTCTTTAAAAATTTGGGTATGTGATAGAAAGATAGACTGGACAGCACTTTCACTGGTGCGTGTTCAGGCTAAGGTAAAATTTGTGAGTTGAATCGCGAATTTTCGGCGAATGTTGTCTTCACCACCGTACGATCCCGAGATTGCTTGGGGTTATATGGTCAAGTGAATAAGCGCATACGGTGGATG
>NZ_JAAMQU010000057.1 GCF_013522925.1 Pseudomonas japonica
TGTCGGTCGCGCCCCACTGATCCTTCACCTGATAGGCGATGGACAGCGTCTCGGTCACGCCCTTGGCCAGGTGCTGGTACGCAGCATTGCTGGCGTCCAGGGTCCAGGTGCCGTCGGCGTTCAGGGTAAAGCCGGCCACGCTCGGCTGGCTGCTGGTGGTGCTGAAGGTCAGCAGGCGATCGTCGTCAACATCGGTGGCAGTCAGGGTGCCACGGGCAACCGCGTCTTCGTTCACCGCAACGTTGCCGGCGGCGG
>NZ_JAAMQU010000058.1 GCF_013522925.1 Pseudomonas japonica
GCGATCATCCGAATATACTCTGTAGGAAGCGGGCGAAGCTCGCGAAGAATTTATAGCGCGAATAGGCAAAAAGTTGTTCGCGAGCTTCGCCCGCTTCCTACAAGTTGATCGGTAACGGCGCTACCTCTGTGCCCGCAACACCACGAACTTGGGAATCGCCGCTACATGGTCCACACCTCGTAACTAAATGGCATCGAGAAAAACTCCGAACAGTAAGCGCGCTACCTTAATGCGATCATCCGAATATACTCTGTA
>NZ_JAAMQU010000005.1 GCF_013522925.1 Pseudomonas japonica
AGAATTTCTCGTTCAACTTCAAACACTTGACCGCTTCACTTACCTCTCGAAGCGGGAGGCGAATTCTACAGCGTTACCACCTGCTGTCAACCCCCTTTTTCACCGCATCCGATCCGGAGATCGAAGCAACTTCCCGCTTACCCGAACTGCTAACTCTTTGATTCTCAAGAAGTTTGCCGTTCCGTTGTCGCTGGAAGTGGGGCGCATTATAAGGGCTTTCGAGAGGGCGTCAACACCTTTCTTGAAAAACTTACTCGCCGCTCAGCGTGATGCGTGCGAAGGCCTTTTTGCCCGCCTGGCAAACGTGCGTTGCGCCCAGCTGGAATACAAAGGAGCGGTCCACTACTTCACCATCTATACGCACACTGCCCGCACTGAGCAGATCGCGCGCCGCCGCCGAGTTCTTCACCAGGCCTGCCTGGTTGAGCACCGCGGCAATAGGCATAGGTTCGGCGGCAACCAGTGCTACCTCCGGAAGGTCTTCTGGCAGCTCCCCTTCCTTCATGCGGTTACCCGCACCTCGATGCGCATTCGCGGCAGCTTCTTCACCGTGGAAGCGTGCAATGATTTCCTCGGCGAGCTTTATCTTGATATCCCGCGGGTTCGCGCCGGCAGCAACGTCGGCCTTGAAGCCGTCGATCTCGGCCATGGAGCGGAAGCTCAGCAACTCGAAGTAGCGCCACATCAAGGTGTCGGGAATAGACAGCAGCTTGCTGTACATCACGCCGGGCGTTTCCTGGATACCTATATAGTTGCCCAGGGACTTGGACATCTTCTTCACGCCGTCGAGGCCTTCAAGCAGCGGCATGGTCACGATGTTCTGTGCTTCCTGCCCATAACCCCGCTGCAGCTCGCGGCCCATCAGCAGGTTGAACTTCTGGTCGGTACCGCCCAGCTCCACGTCTGCCCGCAAGGCAACGGAGTCATACCCCTGCACCAGCGGGTAGAGGAATTCGTGGATCGCGATCGGCTGGTTGCCGGTGTAGCGCTTCTGGAAGTCATCGCGCTCCAGCATCCGCGCCACGGTGTACTGGGAAGTAAGGCGAATGAAGTCCGCCGGGCCCATCTGGTCCATCCAAGTGGAGTTGAACGCCACCTCGGTGCGGGCGGGGTCGAGAATCTTGAACACCTGGGTCTTGTAGGTCTCGGCGTTTTCGAGCACCTGCTCTCGCGTCAACGGCGGGCGCGTGGCGCTCTTGCCGCTGGGGTCGCCGATCATCCCGGTGAAGTCACCAATAAGGAAGATCACCTGATGCCCCAGATCCTGGAACTGCCGCAGCTTGTTGATAAGCACGGTGTGGCCCAAGTGGAGGTCGGGTGCCGTCGGGTCGAAACCGGCCTTTATTCGAAGCGGCTGCCCGCGCTTGAGCTTCTCGATGAGCTCAGCCTCGACCAATACCTCTTCCGCGCCGCGCTTGATCAGCGCCAGCTGCTCGTCAATAGAGTGCATATAAAGCCCCACAAGGCTGCGATTCAAAAACGCCCAACATACAAGATCGCCGCCCCAAACCCAAGCAGCACAGCGATGTGACTCGGCGCTTGGGCAAAAGCGTCTGGGAAAGCTTGCCTCACAGATGAATTGGTTATATTTTAGGCAGTTATTTCATCTTCATCATGTCATTCATCTTTTCCAAGTCATTTCCATTCTCATTTATAAAGTCCAGAACCCATGACCGACGCCCCAACCAAAGCGCCGCCCCTGTACCCCAAAACGCACCTGCTGGCCGCCAGCGGCATCGCCGCCCTGCTTAGCCTGGCTCTGCTCGTATTTCCCTCCGCAGAGGTTGAAGCCAAGAAAACCTCCCTTGCTATCGATCTGGAACCGCCAAGCCAAAGCCTGCAGGAACAGAGCCCGGATACGCTCTCAACCGCACCCGACAACGGGGATTCGCCGTTTGCGCAGATAGAAGGTGACGCCGATGACGCAACGGCCTCCGCTCCCGAAACCCCGGCCCAGCCGGAACCGGCGCCTGCAGTAGCCGCGGCGCCTGCGGAGCTTCATCGGCAGGTCGTGGTCGGCCGCGGAGATACGCTTTCGGCGCTGTTTGAAAAAGTGGGCCTCTCGGCCGCCGAAGTACAGTCGGCGCTGGACAGCGACAAGCAGGCGAAACAGTTCACGCACCTGCGCAAAGGCCAGATCCTCGAGTTCGAACTCACGCCCGACGGCAAGCTGCAAACACTGCACACCAAGCTGTCGCACCTTGAATCCATACGCCTGGAGCGCGGCAGCAACGGCATGTTCGCCTTCCAGCGCGCGGTCGAAACCCCTGTCACGCGTGCGGCCTATGCCCACGGCACGATTACCAGTTCGCTGTCGGTGTCAGCGCAGCGCGCCGGGCTGTCCCATGCCCAGATCATGGATCTGGCAAACATCTTCGGCTACGACGTGGACTTCGCTCAGGACATCCACCCTGGCGACCAGTTTGACGTGGTCTACGAGCAGCGCGTTCTGGACGGCAAGGTGATCGGTACCGGCAGCGTGCTATCCGCCCGCTTCATCAATCGGGGCAAAACCTACACGGCGGTTCGGTACACCAACAAGCAGGGCAACACGAACTACTACACGGCCGACGGCAACAGCATGCGTAAGGCATTCGTGCGCTCCCCGGTGGATTTCGCCCGCATCAGTTCGCGCTTTTCCGGCGGCCGCAAACACCCCATTCTGAACAAGATCCGCGCTCACCAAGGGGTGGATTACGCCGCGCCACGGGGTACCCCGATCAAGGCCACCGGGGACGGCAAGGTCGTTCTCGCCGGGCGCAAAGGCGGCTATGGCAACACCGTGATCATCCAGCACGGCAATACCTACCGCACCCTCTACGGGCACATGCAAGGCTTCGCCAAAGGCATTCGTGATGGCAGCCCGGTGAAGCAAGGCCAGGTGATCGGTTACATCGGCACTACCGGCCTGTCCACTGGCCCGCATGTTCACTACGAATTCCAGGTAAACGGCGTACATGTGGACCCTCTGGGCCAGAAGCTCCCGATGGCAGACCCCATCGCCCGCAATGAACGCCAGCGCTTCCTGCAGGTTGCCCAACCGCTTATGGCCCGCATGGACCAGGAGCGCTCTACCCTCGTGGCGAGCAAGCGCTGATGAGCCTGTATGTCGGGGTCATGTCGGGCACCAGCCTGGATGGTCTCGACATCGCAGTAGTGTCTCAAGAGGGCACCACCCGCTTGATCGCCTCTCGCTATGTACCCCTTCCTGATTCGCTACGCGCCGAGCTGCTGGCCTTGTGTGCCAGTGGCAACGATGAAGTCGCCCGCGTAGCGCTGGCTGAAAACGCCTGGGCCACCCTGGCAGCCGACGGCATCAACTACCTGCTCTCCGAAGCCGGAATAGCAGCGCCTGAGATACGGGCCATTGGTAGCCATGGCCAGACCATTCGCCATGAGCCCGCCCGTGGCTTTACGGTCCAGATCGGTAACCCGGCTCTTCTGGCAGAGCGCACTGGCATTACGGTGGTTTCGGATTTCCGCCGCCGTGATGTGGCCGCTGGCGGCCAAGGCGCCCCTCTCGTTCCCGCCTTCCATGAAGCGCTGTTCGCGGCCCAAGGCAGCGCGGTCGCTGTGCTCAATGTGGGAGGCTTTTCCAACCTGAGCCTGATCCGCCCGGGGCATCCCGTTCGCGGCTTCGATTGCGGCCCTGGCAACGTACTGCTGGATGCCTGGATAAACGCCTGCCGTGGCGAGTTGTTCGACAGGGATGGCGCATGGGCAGCCAGTGGCGTGGTAGATCAGGCCCTGCTGAATACAGTGCTGGCAGACCCATTCTTCGCCGCCACAGGCCCCAAAAGCACCGGCCGAGAGGTCTTCAACCTGGCTTGGCTGCAGCGACAGCTGGCGAAACACCCACAGGTCAGCCAAGCGGACGTGCAAGCAACATTGCTGGAACTCACGGCGCGCACGGTCATTGATGCCCTGCTCAAAGTGATGCCAGCCCCCGAAGGAGTATTCGTGTGCGGTGGCGGCGCTCACAATGCGGCGCTCATGGCCCGCTTGCAAAGCCTGCTGCCGGAAAGCCGAGTGCTCAGCACCGACGCCCTGGGCGTGGACCCGGACTGGATGGAAGCCATGGCGTTTGCCTGGTTGGCCCACTGTTGCCTGGAAGGTATCCCGGCCAATCGCCCTGAAGTTACCGGCGCAAGCGGGCTGCGGGTGCTGGGCGCGATCTACCCCGCATGAACGAAAACGCCGCGACAATGCGCGGCGTTCTTGCAACTGGTGCGAAGGATCAGATCGAGAACGACTGCCCACAACCGCAGGTAGTGCTGGCATTGGGGTTGTTGATCACGAACCGGGACCCCTCAAGCCCTTCCTGGTAGTCCACTTCCGCGCCAGCCAGGTACTGGAAGCTCATCGGGTCTACCACCAGGCTTACGCCTTCGCGCTCTACGATGGTGTCATCGTCGGCGATGTCTTCATCGAACGTGAAGCCGTACTGGAAGCCCGAGCAGCCGCCACCGGTCACGAATACGCGAAGCTTCAAACGATCGTTGCCCTCTTCCTCGACCAGGGTTTTCACCTTGTGGGCGGCACCCTGCGTGAACTGCAACACCGTGGGCGTGAAGGTTTCGACACTCATGTTGACTCTCCCGGCGCTAGCCGAACTCTAATGCGAAATGCGGGCATTATCCGCTTTCCCGAGCAAAATGGTCAACAATTGCTCAGGGCATGGCGCCGGCTCATTCCGCACCGGCCGTAATTACGGCATCAAGCCCGCATGCGCCAGGCCCAGGCGCTCGTCGAGGCCGAAGAGGATGTTGAGGTTCTGAACGGCTTGCCCGGAAGCGCCCTTGACCAGGTTGTCGATCACCGAAAGCACGACTACCAGATCCCCGCCCTGAGGGCGATGAACCGCAATGCGGCAGACGTTGGCGCCACGCACGGACCGGGTTTCCGGATGGCTGCCCGCAGGCATCACATCCACGAACGGTTCTTGCGCATAGCGGCGCTCGAACAAGGCCTGCAGGTCCACGGACATATCCGCAACGGTAGCGTAGAGAGTGGCGTGAATGCCGCGAATCATTGGGGTAAGGTGAGGAACGAAGGTCAGACCGACCTCGCCGCCCGCTGCCTGGCGCAACCCCTGGGTGATCTCGGGAAGGTGCCGATGCCCCTTCACGGCATAGGCCTTCATGCTTTCGCCAGCCTCGCAGAACAATGAGCCTACGCTCGCACCGCGGCCAGCACCGCTTACACCAGATTTGCAATCTGCGATCAGGCGGGTGTTGTCCGCCAGCCCGGCTTCGAGCAGCGGCAGGAAGCCCAATTGAGTCGCGGTGGGATAGCAACCTGGCACTGCAATCAGGCGAGCGGAGCGAATGCGTTCGCGGTTCACTTCCGGCAAGCCATACACAGCTTCGCCCAGCAATTCAGGGGCACCGTGGGGCTGCCCATACCACTGCGCCCATTCTTCGGCGTTTTGCAGGCGAAAATCTGCAGACAGGTCGATCACACGGGTGCCGGCTGCCAGCAATTCGCCTGCAAGGGAATGGGCGACACCATGAGGTGTGGCGAAGAACACCACATCGCAGGCGCCCAAGGCGGCGGTGTCTGGCACGCTGAATTTGAGATTGTCGTAATGGCCGCGTAGGTTCGGATACATGTCAGCCACCGATACGCCAGCTTCCGACCGGGACGTAATAATCGCGACTTCAGCCTCGGGATGCTGGGCCAGCAGGCGCAACAACTCGACACCGGTGTAACCCGTGCCGCCAACGATACCCACCTTGACCATTTGCCTGCCCACCCTGAACACGATCGGAAAGCCCGGATGATAGGGGCGAGCGGCAAGGGCGACAACTGTTGGCGTGACGCGTGGGCGCTGGCGCTCTACTATCGTGACGGTCTAAACCGTGGAAGCCTGGAAATGCTCTATCTCTGGATCAAAGCTCTGCACATCGTGAGCCTGGTGTGCTGGTTCGCGGCGCTGTTCTACCTGCCCCGACTGTTCGTTTACCACGCCATGAGTGAGGACACGCCCAGCCGGGAGCGCTTCGTTATCATGGAGCGCAAGCTCTATCGGGGCATCATGACACCGTCCATGCTGCTGACCCTGATCTTCGGCGCCTGGCTCGTTTACCTTAACCCCAGCTGGATGAGCATGGGCTGGCTGCATGCCAAGCTCGCCCTGGTAGTGCTGTTGATCGGCTATCACCATGTGTGCGGCGCCCACCGCAAGCGGTTCGAGCGCAACGAAAGCCGCCATAGCCACACGTTTTATCGCTGGTTCAATGAGGTGCCGGTGGTGTTGCTGCTGGTGATCGTGGTGCTGGTAGTGGTCAAGCCCTTCTGATCGGTGAGCGCTGCGGCTTGTGACACGCTTCAGCCGTGGCGTTAAACTGCGGCGCTCATCTTCATTCGCAATCGGTACCCCTATGCCTTCCTACGCCCTGGTGACAGGCGCCTCGAGCGGCCTTGGCCTGGCCTTGGCCGAAGCCTTGGCCCGGCGAGGCCGCAACCTGCTGCTGGTGGCACGTTACCGTGACGACCTTGAACCGATCGCGATCGAATTTACCCAGCGCTTCGGCGTGGAAGTGCTTTTCCGCGGCTGCGACCTCAGCGAGCCCCTGCGGCTGACCGGCTTTCTGCTGGAGCTCGAGGAAAGCGGGCAGCACATCGACTTGCTGGTGAATTGCGCAGCGCTGCATTCGCAGGGGCACTTTCTGGCCCAGGACTGGCTGCGTGAGCAGGACCTCATCGAGTTGAACATGCTGGCCCTGGCTCGCCTGTGCCATTCAATCGGGAACGCCATGGCCGTGCAGGGCGGCGGCCAGATTCTCAACGTAGCCTCGATAGCGGCTTTCCAGCCGGGGCCCTGGATGAGCAGCTATGCTGCCAGCAAGGCTTACGTACTGCATCTTTCGGAAGGGCTGCGCGAAGAACTCCGGCAGAGTGGTATCGGTGTATCGGTGCTCTGCCCGGGCCCTCTGCGCGTGCACGGCGAACAGCAGCGTGAAAAACGCGGTAGCCGCCTGCCGATGACGCCGGAAGAAGTGGCGCTTACCGCGGTGCTGGCGCTGGAGCGCAACAAGGCGCTGATTATTCCCGGCTGGCGTAACCGTTGGCTGGTTCGCGCTTCGCGAGTGGCGCCCCGATGGTTGGTACGCAAGGCCCTTTCCTCGTTCAACCGCACCGCTGCAAGGGCCTGAACAGAGAGCGCTGGGCGCAAGCGCGCCCGGATAGGTAAACTGCACCACACTGACAGCCAGGGAGAAACGCTGTGGACACGCTTTTCGACAAGATCATCCGAAGGGAAATACCTGCCAATATCATCTATGAAGATGATCAGGTCATCGCCTTCCATGACATCGCACCCCAAGCCCCGGTGCATTTTCTGGTAGTACCCAAGAAGCCCATCGCTACCCTGGCCGACCTCACCGAGGAAGATGCACCGCTTGCCGGGCACATTCTGTTCACCGCGCAACGGCTGGCCAAGGAACTTGGCTGCGAGAAGGGCTTCCGCGTTGTAATGAACTGCAATGAACTGGGCGGCCAAACGGTTTATCACATCCACATGCATGTGCTTGGCCAGCGCCAGATGCACTGGCCGCCGGGCTGATAACCACGCGCGCCCCGCCATTCTTATCCCAGGAGGTTTTCGTGGCCAACGACCGTCACTATTCGACTATCGACAAACTGCTGCTCCAGGCGGATAACGTCGCCCGCACGCTGTTGCCGTTCAGCGGGCAACCTGCTCGCCCATCGCCCGCCCTGCTACAGCCGGACGTTACCTTGAGCGACGCCCAGAGCAAGCACGTGGCCGGGCTGATGCGCGTGAACCATACCGGAGAAGTTTGCGCTCAGGCCTTGTACCAGGGCCAGGCGCTGACGGCGCGGCGCACGGAAATCCGGGAAGCCATGGAGCATTCCGCCGATGAAGAGGTGGACCATCTGGCGTGGTGCGAGCAACGCATCCGCCAACTGGGCAGCCGCCCGAGCGTGCTGAACCCGCTGTTCTATGGTGCGTCATTCGGAATGGGCGCGGTTGCCGGGCTGATCAGCGACAAGGTGAGCCTTGGGTTTGTTGCTGCAACCGAGCAACAGGTATGCAAGCACCTCGATGAGCACCTGCAGAAAATCCCTGTTGAGGACCAGAAGTCTCGCGCGATTCTGGAGCAGATGCGGTCGGACGAAGCCCATCATGCACAAGCGGCGCTGGATGCCGGGGGCTTGCGCTTCCCATTGCCGGTGAAGCTGGGCATGAGCCTGATGGCTAAGGTGATGACCAAGAGTACCTATCGGATCTGACCGCCGAGGGCGGTACCCGCAACCGGGCACAAAGCCCGGCCGGATACCGCTCGCTTTTACTGGGCGAAGTTACGCCCGTAGAAGATCTCCAGCATTTCGTGCTTCACCCGCTCCGTTACCTGGCTGCGCTGCTCGGCGGAGAAGTTGCTGGTAGCGTCGCCGAACAGGTAGTTGTCCAGCTCGAACTCCTTGAGCAACATCTTGGTATGGAACAGGTTGTCCTGATACACGTTCACGTCGACCATCTGGTAGGCGTCGCGCGTGTCCTCGGACAGGTAATTCTGGATCGAGTTGATCTCATGGTCGATGAAGTGCTTGCGCCCTTCGATGTCACGCGTAAACCCTCGCACGCGGTAATCCACGGTCACGATATCCGAGTCGAACTGGTGGATCAGGTAATTCAGCGCCTTGAGCGGTGAAATCACCCCGCAGGTGGAAACGTCGATGTCCACACGGAAGGTCGCGATGCCGTTATCCGGATGGATTTCCGGGTACGTATGCACCGTGATGTGGCTCTTGTCGAGGTGCGCGAGGATGGTATCCGGCAGCGGGCCGGGGGATTCCTCGATCTGGCTCTCGGTAGGGGTAACCGGTTGCTCGGAAATGAGGATGGTCACACTGGCGCCCTGTGGCTCGTAGTCCTGACGCGCGATGTTCAGGATATTGGCACCAATGATATCTACAACATCCGTAAGGATCTGGGTCAGGCGGGCGGCGTCGTACTCCTGGTTGATGTACTCGACGTAAGCCTGCTGGTCCTGCGGCGTCTGCGCATAGCAGATGTCGTAGATGTTGAAGCTCAAGGTCTTGGTCAGGTTATTGAACCCATGGAGCTTGAGTTTGCTTTTCACCGTTGGAAAACTCTCTTTGAATGCGGCCCGGCCGCGTGATCAAGCATGCCCGTCAGGCGCCGGCTGGCGTCTGCGTAGGACGGTTTACACCTCTTCGCGATGGCGATTTTGGTTGTCTTGCCCGGGGGTTCCCGGCTTCAAGGTCGGCCTTGAAAAAGTGGCGCATTATGCAGACCCGCGCCACTGTATGCCAGAGTATGAGCGGCTTTTATGATGTCTGGATGTCGCTGTCGCCCAGCTCGACGATTTCGTACGAGTGAGTGATGCTCACCCCGCCGCGCGCCAGCATGATAGACGCCGAGCAATACTTTTCGGCGCTCAGCTCCACGGCACGCTTCACGTGGGATTCCTTCAGGCCACGCCCCTGCACCACGAAGTTGAGGTGAATGCGGGTAAAGACCTTCGGATCATCCTCGGCGCGCTCAGCGTCCAGGAACGCCTCGCAGCTTTCCACAGGCTGGCGGGCCTTCTTGAGGATGGCAACCACGTCGAAGCTGCTGCACCCGCCCAGGCCGATCAGCACCATCTCCATAGGGCGCACACCCAGGTTGCGACCGCCGTTTTCCGGCGCGCCGTCCATGACCACAGCGTGCCCGCTGCCGGATTCACCGATAAACATGGCCCCGCCGGCCCATTGAATTCGTGCCTTCATTGCTGGCTCTCCGCTTAAAAGGCCGCCAGCTTAGCACAGGCCTCCTTGGGCCAAATCAGACGCAAATGCCCGGCGGGCTCAAGTTATCGGTAAATATCGCGATACAGATGAAGTGCTGGTAAGCTGACGTCAAGATGATGGCATGCAGCCACACTACCCTGTCGCCCCGTACCGGAACCCCAGCCCATGGTCGCGTTAGCCGCCAAAATCAACCCTGTCGACAAGCTGTTGGCTCATTGCCAACGCCGCCGCTATGCCGCCAAGAGCACTATTATCTGTGCGGGCGACAAGTCGAACGTGCTCTCGTACATCATCAAAGGCTCGGTCACTATTCTGATCGAAGACAGCGATGGCCGGGAAATGGTGATTGCCTACCTCAACCAGGGTGACTTCTTTGGTGAGCTGGGGCTGTTCGATCCACCTCATATGGAGGGCGAACGCAGCGCCTGGGTACGCGCAAAGACCGAATGCGAAGTTGCCGAAGTGGGCTACGCGAAGTTTCGTGAGCTGGCGCGCCTGGACCCGGAAATACTGTACAGCCTGGGCACGCAGATGGCTTATCGGCTACGCAGGACCACCCGCAAGGTGGGCGACCTGGCCTTCCACGATGTTACCGGACGCGTGGCGCGCTGCCTTACCGACCTGTGCAAGGAACCGGATGCGATGACACACCCGGACGGCATGCAGATCAAGGTCACCCGTCAGGAGATCGGCCGGATCGTAGGCTGTTCCCGCGAGATGGTCGGCCGCGTGCTGAAAGACCTGGAAGAGCGCCAGCTGATCCACGTTAAAGGCAAAACAATGGTGGTCTACGGTACTCGCTGATTCAGCACGCGAACAGCTGCAAGCTCTGCCTCGAGGGCCGCTTGCAGTTCGCCCAGCGCATGCACGCCCGCGAAACGCTCCTCGAAGGCAAGATGGCTTGCAGGGTTGCAGCGCTGGGCTAGCCCACAGCCCTCATTGAACGCATTCACTACCGCGATCATCTCTTCACGCTGGTTTTCCATGAGCATGGCCCCGTGCACCAGCACAACCGGCCCTCCATGGTGGCGTGACTGCCGCCAACGCTGCGCGGTGCCAACCCATTTGCGCCCGTCGATATTCACGTTGTAGCGCCCATCGCAGAAAGCCCCTGGCACCTCGCCCAGGCTTGCCTGCGCGCCCAGCTCGCGAACCACTGCACACAACGGATCACATAGCCGAAGGTAAGCACGCTCCAGCCTGTTGAGATCACCTTCGACGCGCGGCGCCGCGTACACCAGCGCTACGTTGATGGTGGCCGAGGATTGTGGCACCGGTTCACCGCCGGTTTCGCGCAGCAATACTGGCCAACCAAGCGCCGCAGCGGCCGCAGCACCGTCTGAAAAACCAGGCAAGCGCTCCATGCGCCGAGGCATTACCAAGGCTTGGTCAATGGGTTGCCACAGCAATAGCCCATCGGCGCGCTCGCCATCACATACCGAGGCGAGCAACGCCAGCTCAGCCTGCAAGCCTTGTTCGGTGGCAAGTTGCTGAACGTCATCCATGAAGGTGCTCCTTGCGCTCCAGTTGATAGCCCGAGCTTAGCGCTGGGGGAAGAACAACCGCGCCAGCTCGTCGCCCGGGTGCTCCGCGCGCATGAAGGCTTCGCCCACCAGGAAGCCGTACACGTCGTTGATCTCCATCAGCTCCACATCGGCGCGATTGAGGATGCCGCTTTCGGTGATCACCATACGGTCCCGCGGAATGCCTGGCAGCAGGTCGAGGGTGGTTTCCAGGCTCACGTCAAAGGTATGCAGGTTGCGGTTGTTCACGCCGATCAACGGAGTATCCAGGTGCTTGAGCGCCCGTTCCAGCTCGGCGCCATCATGCACTTCCACCAGCACGTCGAGGCCGGCGTCCTTGGCGGCGCCTGCCAGCTCAACCATCAGGCCGTCGTCCAGTGCGGACACGATCAGCAGAATACAATCGGCGCCCAGGGCCCGGGCTTCATACACCTGGTAGGGGTCGATCATGAAATCCTTGCGGATCACCGGCAGCGAGCACGCGTCGCGCGCCTGCTGGAGGTAGTGGTCGGCGCCCTGGAAAAAGTCGATATCCGTGAGCACTGACAAGCAAGTGGCGCCGCCGGCCTCGTAGCTTTTGGCAATCTCTGCAGGGAAGAACTCCTCACGGATCACCCCCTTGCTCGGGGACGCCTTCTTTACCTCGGCGATCACCGCAGGTTGCTTGAGCTTGCGCTGACGCAGCAAAGCTTCGGCGAAGCCGCGAGCCGGCGAGGCAACGCGGGCAGCGGCCTGTTGCTCGCTAAGGCTGATCCGCGCCTTGCGCTCGGCCACTTCCTCGGCTTTGCGGGCCAGGATCTTTTCCAGCACTGTTGGCACGCTCATGCTTCGTTCTCCTGCTTGAATACGGCGGTAAAGGCGCCCAGTTCTTCGAGTTTTTCCCGGGCCAAGCCCGTGTGAAGCGCGTCGCTGGCCAAGGCCACCCCCTCCTTGAGCGTGGAGGCGTGGTCTGCGGCATAGAGCGCGGCGCCAGCATTGAGGATGATCATCTCGGCAGCCTTGCGACCGTTTTCGGTCTTGCGGCGCCCCAGCGCATCGCGAATCAACTCAAGCGACGCTTGCGGGCTATCGACCGTGAGGCCGTGCAGGCTCTGGCTGCGCAAGCCAAGGTCTTCAGGCTCCACGGTGTATTCGATCACTTCGCCGTTTTTCAGCTCCGCCACGGTGGTAGGGGCGGCCAGGCTGAACTCATCCAGGCCATCGCGCGAGTGCACCACCAGCACGTGCTTGCTGCCCAGGCGCAGCAGCACCTGAGCCAACGGGCGGCACAGGGCCGGGGTGAACACACCCACCACCTGATGCACCACGCCTGCGGGGTTGGTCAGCGGCCCGATCATGTTGAACAGCGTGCGCAGGGCCAGATCCTTTCGGGGCGCGGCGGCGAACTTCATGGCGCCATGGTGGGCCTGGGCGAACATGAACCCGATGCCGATGCTGTCGATGCAGCGCGCCACCTGAACAGGTGTAAGGTTAAGGTACACCCCGGCGGCCTCGAGCAGGTCCGCGCTGCCGCTTTTGCCGGACACCGCGCGATTGCCATGCTTGGCCACCGTACAACCAGCAGCGGCCGCTACCAGCGCCGAGGCGGTGGACACATTGAAAATATTCGCGCCATCGCCACCGGTGCCAACAATGTCGACCACTTTGTCCAAGGTGCCGAGTTCTACCTTCCCAGCCAGCTCACGCATGGCAGACACAGCACCGACAATCTCGTCGATGCTTTCGCTTTTCATGCGCATGCCCATCAGGAACGCGCCGATCTGGGCCTCCGTGCATTGGCCGGTCATGATCTGCCGCATCACGTCGCGCATTTCTTCGGTGCTCAGGTCCAGCTGGCTGACCACGCGCCCCAGGGCTGTCTTGATATCCATCTGGTGTCCTTAACCCTGGCGAGTGCCGCCGGTTTGCTTGAGGAAATTGGCCAGCAGCTCATGGCCCTGTTCGGTGAGGATCGATTCCGGGTGAAACTGCACGCCCTCGATATTCAGGGTTTTGTGGCGCAGCCCCATGATCTCGTCCACGCTGCCGTCGGCGTGTTGTGTCCAGGCGGTCATTTCCAGGCAGCCCGGCAGGTTTTCGCGCTTCACCACCAGCGAGTGGTAACGGGTCACGGTCAGTGGCTGCGCAAGCCCCTCGAATACGCCCAGGTTACGGTGGGTAACCGGGCTGGTTTTACCGTGCATCGCCTGACGGGCGCGAACCACTTCACCGCCATAGGCCTGGCCCAGCGCCTGATGACCCAGGCAAATGCCCAGGATCGGCAGCTTGCCTGCAAAGTGGAGGATAGCCTCGATGGAGATACCCGCCTCGCTTGGCGTGCAGGGGCCCGGGGACACCACGATGCGCTCCGGCGCCAGCGCCTCTATTTGCGCAACGGTCAGTTCATCGTTGCGCACCACCTTGACCTCGGCGCCCAGCTCGCCCAGGTATTGCACAACGTTATAGGTAAAGGAGTCGTAGTTATCGATCATCAGCAGCATGGCGCGAACCTCTCGAATCGGGAATAGGGCGAGCCCTGTGCGGCCCGCTCCGCTTATTCAGCCGTGGCCTGCTCGGCCAGTGCGACGGCGCGGAACATCGCCCGCCGCTTGTTCAGGGTTTCTTCCCATTCCAGGGCCGGTACCGAGTCGGACACGATGCCCGCGCCCGCCTGCACATGCAGCTCGCCACCCTTGATGACCGCGGTGCGTATGGCAATGGCGGTGTCCATGTTGCCGTTCCAGGCGAAGTAGCCCACGGCGCCGCCGTACACGCCACGCTTGACGGGTTCCAGCTCGTCGATGATTTCCATGGCGCGGATTTTCGGCGCCCCCGACAGGGTGCCCGCTGGAAGTATGGCGCGCAGCGCGTCCATGGCAGTCAGCCCTGCCTTCAATTGGCCGGTCACGTTGGAAACGATATGCATCACATTGGAATAACGCTCGATCACCATCTTTTCGGTGAGCTTCACGCTGCCGATTTCCGATACCCGGCCCGTGTCGTTGCGGCCCAGGTCGATCAGCATCAAATGCTCTGCCAGCTCCTTCTGGTCGCTGAGCAGGTCCACTTCCAGCGCGTGATCCGCCTCTTCGGTAGCACCCCGTGGCCGGGTACCTGCAATGGGGCGAACGGTGATCTGATTGTCCTCCACCCGCACCAGTACTTCGGGCGAACTGCCCACCACGTGGAAATCACCGAAGTTGAAGAAGTACATGTAGGGCGTGGGGTTGAAGCAACGCAGGGCGCGGTACAGGTCGATGGGCGCCGCGGCGAAGTCGATGGACATGCGCTGGGAGGGCACCACCTGCATGCAGTCCCCCGCCAGGATGTAATCCTTGATGGTGCTCACCGCGCGCTCGAAGTCTTCCTGGCTGAAGCTGGAGCGGAACGCCGGCTCCGCGCCTGCTGGCCGGGAAAAGTCCAGCCCAAGGCGTGGCGTAATGGGCTGGCGCAGCCGAGTGATCAGTTCTGCCAGTTGAGCACGGCCTTGTTCGTAGGCGTCTGCCTGGGCAGGGTCGGCCAGCACGATGGCGTGCATCTTGCCCGCCAGGTTGTCGAATACCACCACGGCATCCGACACCATCAGCAGGATGTCTGGCACACCGATAGGGTCCGGGTTGGGGCAAGCGCCCAAGCGTTTCTCTACATACCGCACACAGTCATAGCCGAAATACCCGACCAGGCCGCCGTTGAAGCGTGGCAAGCCGGCAATGGTGGGCACGTTGTAGCGGGCTTTGAACGCCTCGACGAAGGCGAGCGGATCCTCGACCTCGTGCTGCTCGATCTCGATCCCGTCACGGGTGACGCTTACCGCATGGCCGTGCACCCGCAATACGGTTCGGCAGGGCAAGCCGATGATGGAATAACGCCCCCACTTTTCCCCGCCCTGCACGGACTCGAGCAGATAGGAGTTGGGCTGGTCAGCCAGCTTCAGGTAGATCGACAGCGGCGTATCGAAGTCGGCCAGGGTTTCGTGGGCAAGAGGAATGCGGTTGTAGCCGGATTGGGCCAAGCGCAGGAATTCTTCGCGGGTCATAGCAGCCTCGTGGCGGAGGAAAGAACGGAGTACGAGCAAACGCGCCGGCGGACCGGCCAGGGGAAGTCAGGCGCGCCAGCGCCAGCGGGCCAGGGCCTTGATGACTTTCATCCAGAGTTTGCAGGTAACCGCCACGGGGGATTCTCGACCTGAAGAGGCAGGGGTGTCGGGCAACGTTATCTCAGCGGCACGCTCGAAGCAACCAGGCAAAAGTGCCCGCAGGTCATCCAGCACCAGTGAGGGCTGCTCTTCGGTAATCGGCCGCCCATGGTTGTAGCCATAGGTAAGGCCCACACAGGCCACGCCAGCGGCCTTGGCTGCACGGATATCGTTGCGCGAATCGCCCACGAACAGGGCGTGTTCCGGGGCTACCCCGGCCATTTTCATTACATGGAACAGCGCGGCCGGATCGGGCTTCTGCTGCGGCAGCGTATCGCCACCGATGATCCAGCGAAAATATCGTCCCAGCTTCAGCTCATCCAGCAGCGGCGCCACGAACTGCTCGGCCTTGTTGGTGATCAGCGCCATTTCCACGCCTTCCTTGGCCAGCCATTTCAAAGTATCGCGAACGCCCGGGTATACCTCGGTGCGGCCGTGATCCTCGCCGTAAGCGGCCATGAACAGCGCAAGCCCGCGGTCGGCGAGCTCATTATCGACCGCGCTATGTTCGAGACCACCGGCCAGCGCCCGACGCACCAGCACCTTCGAACCGTTGCCGATCCACAGGCGCACGGCATCGATACCCGCCGGCGGGCGGCCGAGTTCGACGAGCATGCGATCGACCGCGGCGGCCAGGCCGGGCACGGAGTCCACCAGCGTGCCGTCGAGGTCGAACATCACAAGCCTGGGCAACTGGCCGGGGAACAACCGTTCGAACCCGCTCATGGGCGGGCCAGGGCGAGCTCGGCGCGCATGCTGTCGATCACCACGCGGTAATCCGGGGCGTTGAAGATGGCCGAGCCGGCCACGAAGGTATCGGCGCCCGCGGCAGCGATCTCACGAATGTTGTGCACGTTCACGCCGCCGTCGATTTCCAGGCGGATATCCCGACCGCTGGCGTCGATGATCGCCCGCGCCTGGCGCAGTTTCTCGAGCGTGCCGGGGATGAACTTCTGCCCGCCAAAGCCCGGGTTCACGCTCATCAGCAGGATCATGTCCACCTTGTCCATCACGTATTCGAGCACGCTCAGGGGGGTAGCCGGGTTGAACACCAGCCCCGACTTGCAGCCGCCTTCGCGCACCAGCTGCAGGGAGCGGTCGATGTGCTGGGTGGCTTCAGGATGGAACGTGATATAGGTGGCGCCGGCTTCGATGAAGTCACCAATGATGCGGTCTACCGGGCTGACCATCAGGTGCACGTCGATAGGCGCGGTGATGCCGTACTTGCGCAGCGCGGCGCACACCATCGGGCCGATGGTCAGGTTGGGGACGTAGTGGTTGTCCATCACATCGAAATGCACCACATCCGCTCCAGCGGCGAGTACGTTGTCTACCTCCTCGCCCAGGCGAGCGAAGTCGGCGGAGAGGATGGACGGCGCAATAGCGAAGGGTTGCATGCTGGACCTGTAGGCTGAACACGGTGGCGCGCATTGTAGCCGATGGCGGCCCAAGGCGGGCAGTAGCGCGGCCGAGGGCACTGGCGGTGGCCGCCGAATGGCCTTAGGCTGCGGTCAAGCAACCGATATGGAAACCACGATGCGCGCTTTTTACTGTGCCAGGCTGCTCGCGCTGGCGACCGCCCTCCCCATCTCACTTCATGCCATCGCCGCTGATGAGCCCGCCGCGCCGCCTGCGGCCGTAGAGCGTGCGCCCTTGCTCGAGCGCAGCGAACAAGAAGCCCAGGCTATCGCGCGCCAGCTTCCAGCCCAGGAAGTACAAACGCTGCAGGCCAGCGGGGATAACTTCATGGCCCTGTGGCACCCGGCTAACGACGCCGACCCGGTGGGCATGGTGATTATTGTTCCGGGGGCCGGAGAAAGCGCCAACTGGCCCGACGTTGTGGCGCCCCTGCGCACACGCCTGCCGGATGCCCGCTGGGGCACGCTCAGCCTTACCCTCCCCGACCTTGTCAGCGAAGCGGTGCAACCGCGCGGCATCGAACCGCCCGCCCCGGCGGCAGCGGGAAGTTCGGCAACGCCCCCCGATGCCAACGCGCCGATCGAACAGGCAGCGGCCAGCGGCTCGGATACCACCGCACCGGCAGAGGGCGAGAACAGCACCGATGATCAGTTGAAAACGGACGCCGCCCGAATCTTTGCGCGTATCGACGCCGGCATTGCCTTCGCCCAGCAAGTGAAGGCACGCAACATCGTGCTGCTGGGCCATGGGACCGGCGCTTATTGGGCCGCACGCTATTTGAGCGAGCGCCAGCCCTCACGCGCTCAGCGCCTGGTGATGGTAGCGGGCAGAACACCCGAATCAGCCCCGGCCGGGCTAGACCTGCTGGCACCGCAGCTGAAGGTGCCAGTAGCAGACATTTATTACGCGACCAATCCCAACCTGCGCAGTGCCGCGGCTCAGCGCCTGCAAGCCAGCAAGCGCCAGGCCGGTAGCCAATACAGCCAGACCGAGCTCAATGCCCTGCCCGGCGACCGCGCGGCCGAGCAGGAGCAACTGTACCGTCGGATCCGCGGCTGGCTAAGCCCGCAGTCGTAAACCTGGGAGCGCTGTGGCAGCCCTCCTTGGCGGCGACCGGCCCGGCAGGGCCGCAGATCCTGCGACGGCTGACACGCTGGCTCAGAACCCCCGCCGCCGGCGCACGACCTCATAGGCACCGTGTAGCTCTCGGGTGCGTTCGGTCGCGGCCTTTACCTGAGCCGGGCTGGCGCCTTTGCCCTGCAACTTGTCGGGATGGTGGCGGCTGAGCAATCGCCGATACGCTTGCTTGATCTGTTCCGGGTCGGTCGCCGCGTTAACGCCCAACACCCGCAAGGCATCGTGGTAGGCCCCGGCCGGCCCCGCCAGTGTGCGTGACGCAGGCGCGTAGTCCTGGCCCAGGGCCCGCAACTGGGGCGCGGTCCAGCCAAGCCAGTTACCCCAGTCGAGCATAAGCTGCTGCTCGGCCGGGCCTACGCGGCCATCTGCCCAGGCCATCCGCCAGCAAGCCCGCAACAGCCCTTCCGCCGTGGTTGGCTGGCCTTGCAATCGGCGCAGGTGGCTGCGGAGCGAATCCTTGCCAGCCTTGCCACGGCCAAACGCGGCAATGGCTCGCTTGCGCGCAGGCGCGTCCATCCCCAGCAAGGCCATTTCGTTGCGTGCCTGGGCAATGTGGCTTTCCTCAACACGGCCGTCGGCCTTGGCCAGCCGCCCCAGCAGCACGAACAGCAGCTCATCCTCGGCCAGCCCCGCTCGCCCATTCATGCGGGCCCAAAGCTCGGCCCAGCGGTGAACATCCAGGCGGCGGTCCACCGCCTGGCCCAGCAAGCCGCCCAGGATCGCCCCCGGAATGTGAGCCAACGCAAAGCCCGCCGTCACGCCTACCACTGTCACCGGCCACAACATCAATGGCGCTCCGCAAGCAGTTGCTCAACCTCTGCCAGGCGCTCCGGGGTTCCTACATCTACCCAAGGGCCGTCAAAGTGCTCACCCGTCACGCGGCCGTCAGCCATAGCCTTGCGCAGCAAGGGGGCCAGCTTGAAAGCACCCTCGGCGCAGCCCTCGAACAACGCAGGGTGCAACACAGCAATACCGCTGTAGGTCAAGGGTTGGCCCGGTGCAGGCAAGTCGGCGAGCCGCCCTTCATTCAAAGCAAAGTCCCCCGAGGGATGGTGCGCCGGGTTGTTCACCATCACCAGGTGCGCCAGGGCGCCCTCAGGCAAGCGCAAACGTGAATAGTCATAACCGGACCATACGTCACCGTTGACGATTACAAAGGCGCCATCGCCCAACAGCGGCAAGGCTTTGAAAATCCCGCCGCCGGTTTCCAGAGGCTCGCCCTCAGGCGAATAGCGGATGTGCGCGCCAAATCGCTCGCCAGTGCCGAGGTAGGTTTCGATCTGCTCACCCAGCCAGGCGTGATTGATCACGATGTCCCTGTAACCGGCAGTCAACAGGGCCTGCAACTGATGCTCGATCAAGGGCACGCCGCCCGCTGGCAACAGGGGCTTGGGCGTGTGCAGGGTAAGTGGGCGCATGCGCTCGCCTTTGCCGGCGGCGAGAATCATCGCCCTCATACGCTCGCCTCGGCGGGTTGTGGCAGGGTGCCCAGTAGCTCGGCCAGCCCCGACAACTCCTTGCGCCGCTTGCACACCGCACTGATGTAGGCGAAGAAGCGCGGTACATCCTCCAGGTAGCGAGGCTTGCCGTCGCGATGGCAGATGCGGGCGAAGATGCCGATGACCTTAAGGTGGCGCTGAACCCCCATCAGGTCGCTGGCCCGGAGGAAATCGGTAAGGCTGGGTTGCACTGGCACGCCTTGCTCACGGGCCGCGTGCCAGTATTGGCTTAGCCAATCGCCTACGCGAGCCTCGGGCCAGCTGAGGAACGCATCCTTGAACAGGCAGGTAATGTCATAGGTCACCGGCCCATACACAGCGTCCTGGAAATCCAGCACCCCAGGGTTGGGCGTGCTGAACATAAGGTTGCGGGGCATGTAGTCCCGGTGCACCAACACCCGGGGCTGAGCCAGGGCGCTGTCGATCAACAATTGGCTGACTGCAGCCCACTGCGCCTGCTGGTTCTGGTCAAACTCCACGCCCAGGTGGCGGCGAACGTACCATTCCGGAAACAGCTCCAGCTCGCGGCGCAACAGCGCGTCGTCATAGCTGGGCAAGGGTGCGGCCATGGGCAGCTGCTGGAACTTCAGCAAGGCCTGTATCGCCGCATCGAACAACGCGTCGGCGTTATCCGTGGAGATCACCTCCAGGTAGGTTTTGCGCCCCATGTCACTGAGCAGCAGAAAGCCCCGCTCCAGATCCTGCGCATGAATAAAAGGCACATGTACGTCGGCGCTGGCCAGCAGCGCGGCGATGTCCACGAACGGCTTGCAGTTCTCCTGCGGCGGCGGGGCGTCCATCACGATGAAGCTTCGCTCAGGGGTAGCCCAGCGGAAATAACGGCGGAAGCTCGCGTCGCTGCTGGCGGCGCTCAATTCGCCCTCGGGCACCTCGCCCCAGCCCTGGGCCTGGTACAGGTTCTTGAGTTGCAACTCAAGCCATGGCTGAAGTTGTTCGAGGCGTACATCTTGATCGGGCATTTAAGGAGTCTCCGACGGCGCTAGCCGTCAAGCGGGTCATGCTTTATTATCCAGCATCTTTTTCAGACCATCGAGAGGCGTGCACACCCGCACGGGCAGATGGCACGCAGGAAGCCCGGACTAATAAGATGGCATTGAAATCCCCCGCGTTTCGTAGAAAGTTTCCGTTGCTGGTTACCGGCGGCCTGCTGGCGATGCAACCCTTTGCATCGTCTTTCGTCAGCGCCGCTCCGCAGTATGACTGCCAGGTGTCCGCTTCGGGTTCCTGGGACTGCAAAACCCGCGACACCAGCGCCGCACTTCCACCCCGCCCCCAGCATACCGCCTCTTCGGTAAGCGCAGCGGCAGGCGATGAAGGCGGCACCGCTGGTGAAGACACCGCCCCGGCCACCACGCTGGTAACCGAAAGCAAGGGCCGTGTTCTCAAGTCCCGCAGCGCCGATTACAGCCATCTGGACTGGGTACCCCGGGAAAAGCTCACGCCCGCGCAACTCGCGGAAACCGGCCCCTACTGCTCCGGCACCTACGTAGAGCCGTTGCGCCCCGGCATGAACGACAAAACGTCGAAGTCCGATGCGCCTACCTATATCAATGCTCGCGCCTCGCGCTACGAGGAGCAGTCGCAAACCGCTACCCTCGCGGGCGATGTGGTCATGCGCCAGGGCAGCATGCAGGTCGAAGCCAACGAAGCCGCACTGCACCAGGCCGAGAACCGTGGCGAGCTGAACGGCAATGTGAAGCTGCGTGACAACGGTGCGCTGATCGTGGGCGATCACGCCGAAGTCCAACTGGACACCGGTGCCGCCCAGATCGACAACGCCGAATACGTACTGCACAAGCAGCGAGCCCGTGGTTCGGCGCTCTACGCCAAGCGGGCCGAAAACGCGATCATTCGCCTCAAGGATGGTACCTACACCACCTGCGAACCGAGCAGCAACGCCTGGTCCGTCAAGGGCAACAACATCACGCTGAACCCGGCCACCGGCTTCGGCACGGCGACCAACGCCACGTTGCGCGTGAAGGACATTCCGGTCCTTTACACGCCGTATTTCTACTTCCCGATCGACGACCGTCGCCAGTCCGGTTTCCTGGCGCCGAGCATTTCCACCAGCAGCGACAACGGCCTTACGCTGGTCACGCCGTACTACTTCAACCTGGCGCCCAACTACGACGCCACGTTGTACCCGCACTACATGGCCAAGCGTGGCTTGCTGATGGAAGGCGAGTTCCGCTACCTCACGCCCACCAGCGAAGGCCAGTTCGGCGGCGGTTACCTGAACGACGAGAACGACGACCGGGAAAACCAGTCCGACTACGCCAAGCGTCGCTGGATGATCAACTGGCAGCACAAGGGCGGCCTGGATACGCGCCTGCTGAGCGAAGTGGACTACACCCGCATCAGCGATCCGTACTACTTCCAGGACCTGCAATCGGACCAGATCGGCATCGAGAACCGCGACTTCGTCAACCAGCAGGGTGCGCTCACCTATCGCGGCCAGGGTTATACCGCGCGGCTGAACGTGCAGAGCTACCAGCTGGCGACCGTTTCGGACATCACCCCGTACGACCGCCTGCCACAGCTCACCCTCGATGGCGCGCTGCCGTTCCGCCCGGCGGGCCTGCAATTCAGCTATCACACCGAAGCCGTACGCTTCGATCGTGATTTGCGGACAGGTACCTATACCGACGACAACGGGTTTGAAACCCCGCGCATCGACCGTAACGTCTTCGGCCTTGCGCGCGCCAACGGCGACCGCCTGGACCTGGTTCCGGCCATGAGCCTGCCAATGGATTGGACCTACGGTTACATCCGCCCGACCGTCAAGTACAAGTACACCAAGTACAACCTTGACCTGGATTCCAAGGGCAAGGCGGATCTGTTGAGCACCGCCAACACTACCGGCGAGTCTTACAGCAGCTCCCAGGACATCAGCGTACCGATCTTCAGCGTGGACAGCGGCCTGTACTTCGACCGCGACACCCAGATGTTCGGCACCGATTACCGCCAGACGCTCGAGCCACGCCTGTTCTACCTCTATGTTCCCTACGAGAACCAGAACGACATTCCGGTCTTCGATACGGGTGAAAGCGTGTTCAGCTACGCCTCGCTGTTCCGGGACAACCGCTTCAGTGGCGGCGACCGCATCGGTGACGAGAACAAACTGTCCCTGGGCGTAACCAGCCGCTGGATCGAAGACAACGGCTTCGAACGCCAACGCTTCGCGATTGGTCAGGCCGTGTACTTCAAGGACCGCAAGGTTCAGCTTCCGCAGATCGCTTACCAGGACCGTGATGACGCGCAGTCGGATGTTTCTCCGTACGCGCTGGAATACGAGTACCGCTTCAACCGCGACTGGCGCTTCACCTCGGACTTCAACTGGGACCCGGACAGCCGCAGCACCCGCTCGGGTAGCGCGATGTTCCACTACCAGCCAGAAGACAACCCGAACAAGATCATCAACGCCGGCTTCCGCTACCGTGACGATACTATCCACTACGACACGGCCACCGGCCGCTGGCAGTTTGGTGGCGACTACGGTACCCCAGGCAACGACAACTACGTGAAGGACTACTACAAGATCCAGCAGCATGACTTCTCGGTCATGTGGCCGCTGGTTCCGCAGTGGAACCTCATCAGCCGCTGGCAGTACGACTACAACCGCAACCGCACGCTGGAAGCCTTCGGTGGCTTCGAGTACGACAATTGCTGCTGGAAACTGCGCCTGATCAACCGCTACTGGGTTGATTACGACGAATACAGCCAGAACGCCCCAGAGAACGAAAAGGGCGATCACGGCATCTTCCTCCAGATCGTGCTCAAGGGCCTGGGTGGCGTAGTAGGCAATAAAGTCGAAGGTTTCCTCGACAAAGGCATTCAGGGTTATCGTGAACGTGAAGACCAAGCTATGTGATCGACTGCGCCCCCTGCTGTTGGGCGCACTGTTTATAGGTACCCTGGCGCATGCGCAGGTTCAGCAACTGGACAAGGTAGCGGCCATCGTCGACAACGACGTGATCATGCAAAGCCAGCTGGACCAGCGTATGCAGGAAGTTCGGCAAACCATCGCCAAGCGTGGCGGTGGCGAGCCGCCGATCGAGGAACTGCAGAAGCAGGTGCTCGACCGCCTTATCCTGGAAAACCTGCAGCTGCAGATCGGTGAACGCTCCGGCATTCGCATTACCGATGAAGAGCTCAACGGCGCGATGGGCACCATTGCCCAGCGCAACAACATGAGCCTCGATCAGTTCCGCGCTGCCCTGGCCCACGACGGCCTGTCGTACGACGGGGCCCGTGAGCAGGTACGCCGCGAAATGATCATCAGCCGGGTGCGCCAGCGTCGCGTTGCCGAGCGTATCCAGGTAACCGAGCAGGAAGTGAGGAACTTCCTGGCGTCCGATCTCGGCAAGGCTCAGCTGTCGCAGGAATACCACCTGGCCAACATCCTGATTGCCACACCGGATGGCGCGAATTCGCAGCAGATCCAGGCCGCGGGCAACCAGGCAATGGCTTTGTACCAACAGCTACGCGAAGGCGCGGACTTCGCACAGCTGGCTACCACGCGTTCGGCCAGTGACAACGCCCTCGAAGGCGGTGACATGGGCTGGCGCAAGGCTGCTCAACTGCCAGCCCCGTTCGACCAGATGCTGGCTTCGATGAAGCCGGGCGAAGTGACCCAGCCGGTACGTACTCCTGGTGGCTTCATTATCCTCAAGCTGGTGGAAAGCCGCGGTGGCCAGGCAGAAATGCGCGAAGAAGTCCACGTTCGCCACATCCTGCTCAAGCCAAGCGAAATCCGTAGCCCGGCTGAAACCGAACGCTTGATCAAGACGCTGTACACCCGCATCAAGGACGGAGAGGATTTCGCCACGCTGGCCAAAAACTTCTCGGAAGACCCAGGCTCTGCGCTCAACGGTGGCGATCTCAACTGGATCGACCCGCAATCGCTGGTGCCTGAGTTCCGTGACGTGATGGCCCAAACGCCGGTAGGCACTGTATCCCAGCCCTTCCAGAGCCAGTTCGGCTGGCATGTTCTCGAAGTGCTTGGCCGCCGCGCCACCGACGCTACCCAGCAAGCTCGTGAACAGCAGGCGCTGAACGTACTGCGCAGCCGCAAGTACGACGAAGAACTGCAAAACTGGCTCCGTCAGATCCGTGACGAGGCCTACGTCGAAATCAAGCAGTGAGCGCCCTTCGCTTCGCGCTTACACCCGGCGAGCCAGCCGGCATAGGTCCTGACCTTTGCCTGCTGCTGGCCTCCGAGGCTCAGCCCTACCCTCTCATTGCCATCACCAGCCGTGACCTGCTCGCCGAGCGGGCTACGCAGCTGGGGCTGGCGGTGGACCTGAGGAGCGTTACCCTCGCGGCACTCCCTGACACAGCCGCTCCTGCGGGTGCGCTGTACGTCCTGGATGTGCCGCTCGCCGCACCGGTTGTTGCCGGCGCCCTGAACCCCGCCAACGCTGACTTCGTACTGGCTACGCTTACGCTGGCCGGGCAAGGCTGCCTGCAGGGCCACTTCGCCGGCATGATCACCGCCCCCGTCCACAAGGGTGTGATAAACGAGGCTGGCACGCCTTTTTCCGGGCATACCGAGTTTCTCCAGGAACTGTGCGGTGCCGAGCAGGTAGTGATGATGCTGGCAACCCGTGGCCTGCGCGTGGCCCTGGTGACGACTCACCTCCCGCTCAAGGATGTTGCAAACGCCATCACCGACGAACGTGTGGAGCGGGTGACCCGTATCCTGCACCGGGACCTGCAAGAGAAGTTCGGCATTGCCACGCCGCGTATCCTGGTGTGCGGGCTTAACCCCCATGCCGGTGAAGGCGGCCATCTGGGGCATGAGGAAATCGACGTTATCGAGCCAGTGCTGCAGCGCCTGCGTACTGAAGGCCTGGACCTCACAGGGCCGCTTCCGGCCGACACGCTGTTTACCCCCAAACACCTCGAGCACTGCGACGCGGTGCTCGCCATGTATCACGATCAGGGCCTGCCGGTGCTGAAGTACAAAGGCTTCGGCGCGGCGGTCAACGTCACCCTGGGCCTGCCGATCATCCGCACCTCCGTCGACCATGGTACTGCCCTGGACCTGGCCGGTAGCGGCAAGGTCGATACCGGCAGCCTGCAGGTCGCACTTGAAACTGCCTATCAAATGGCCGAGGCACGTTGATGAACGAGCAATACCAACACCGGGCGCGTAAACGCTTCGGTCAGAACTTTCTCCATGACGCCGGCGTGATCGACCGCATCCTGCGCGCGATCCATGCCCGCGAAGGCGATCGGCTGCTCGAGATCGGCCCCGGGCAAGGTGCCCTTACCGAAGGCCTGCTGGACAGCGGCGCGCAACTGGACGTGATCGAGCTGGACAAGGACCTCGTGCCCTTGCTGCATCAACGCTTCGAAGGCCGTGGCAATTTTGCGCTGCACCAGGGCGACGCATTGAAGTTCGACTTCGCCCGGCTCGGCGCCGCCCCGCGCAGCCTGCGAGTGGTCGGCAACCTGCCCTACAACATCTCCACGCCTTTGATCTTCCATCTGCTTGGCAACGCTGCCCTGATCAAGGACATGCACTTCATGCTGCAGAAGGAAGTGGTCGAACGGCTGGCCGCGGGGCCTGGCGGTGGTGACTGGGGCAGGCTATCGATCATGGTTCAGTACCACTGCCGCGTGGAGCACCTGTTCAACGTCGGCCCCGGTGCGTTCAACCCGCCACCGAAGGTGGATTCGGCCATCGTGCGCCTGGTGCCTCACGAAACCCTGCCCCACCCGGCGAAGGACCACCGGCTGCTTGAGCGGGTAGTGCGCGAGGCGTTCAATCAGCGCCGCAAGACCCTGCGCAACACCCTCAAGGCACTGCTGCCGGCCGCGGCCATCGAGGCGGCGGGCGTGGATGGAAGCTTGCGCCCGGAGCAGTTGGACATCGCAGCGTTCGTACGCCTGGCCGACCAGCTGGCAGACCTCCCCGAGGCGTCATAGCCCAGGCAAGGCCATCCACGGCAGGATGGCCTAGACTCATGGCGACGCATTGTTCATTCGATCCGGTTTAAAGGCTGCACCTATGTCTGACCCGCGTTATCACATAGACGTCTCCGTTGACACACGCTTCCTGGCGGAGCAATCCAGCCCTGACCAGGGCCGCTACGCATTCGCCTATACGGTGACCGTTCGCAACAAGGGCAAGGTGCCTGCGCGGCTCATGTCACGCCACTGGGTGATCACCGATGGCGATGGCAAGGTCGAGGAAGTGCGCGGCCCCGGCGTTGTGGGCCAGCAGCCGCTGATTGGTGTGGGCCAGGCGCATACCTACAGCAGCGGTACCGTCATGGCCACGAAAGTGGGCAACATGCAGGGGAGCTACCAGATGATTGCCGAAGACGGTAAGCATTTCGAAGCCGTCATCGCTCCGTTCCGCCTCGCTGTTCCCGGGGCCCTGCACTGATGGCAGTGTACGCGGTAGGTGACCTCCAAGGGTGCCTGGACCCACTCAAGCGCTTGCTCGATGAGGTTCACTTCGACCCCGCCCGGGATACGCTCTGGAGCGTGGGCGACCTGGTCAACCGCGGCCCCCAGTCGCTCGAAACCCTGCGTTTTCTTTACTCCATTCGCGATTCGTTCGTGTGCACGCTCGGCAATCACGACCTGCACCTGCTGGCCGCCTGGTACAACATCGAACGGCTTAAAAAAGCCGACACCCTCGCCGAAGTGCTTGAAGCCCCTGACGCACCCGAATTGATGCAATGGCTGCGTGGCCAGAAGCTGCTCCACTACGATGAGCCGCGCAACATCGCCCTGGTGCATGCGGGTATTCCGCCTGTATGGCCGCTGAGCAAAGCGCTGCGCCATGCCGCCGAAGTGGAAAGCGCGTTGCGCGACGATAACCTGGTAAAACCTTATCTGGATGGCATGTACGGCAACGAGCCCGCCAAGTGGAACAAGGATTTGCACGGCGTGACGCGCCTGCGGGTGATCACCAATTACTTCACGCGCATGCGCTTCTGTACCCGTGACGGCAAGCTGGACCTCAAGGGCAAGGAAGGCGCTGACAGCGCGCCGCCGGGCTATGCGCCCTGGTTCAGCCACAAAGACCGGCGCACCCGCCACACCCGTATCATATTTGGCCATTGGGCGGCGCTGGAAGGCCGTTGCAACGAGCCCGGCGTATTTGCCCTGGACACCGGCTGCGTGTGGGGCAACGCCATGACCCTGATGAACATCGATACCTTGCACATGCACCGCTGCAAGTGTTCACCCAATCGCTGAGCGGCACAGGAGCCATCATGTCGGAATTCAAGCGTATCGCCCCTCAACAGGCGCAAAGCCTTCGCGAGCAGGGCGCAGTGGTGGTCGATATCCGCGACCCGCAAACTTATGCCACTGCCCATATCAGCGAGTCGCGCCACCTGGACAACCATTCCTTGCACGACTTCATCGCCAAGGCCGACCTGGACGCGCCACTGGTGGTGGTGTGCTACCACGGTAATTCAAGCCAGGCTGCAGCCGCCTACCTCATCAGCCAGGGGTTTTCGGATGTGTACAGCCTCGACGGTGGCTTCGAGCTCTGGCGCCAGACCTTCCCGCAGGAGGTTTCAAAGCAGGCTGAGTGAAATTTTTTTTGTCATGTTCCATACCTGACAAGCGCTCCACGGGGTCACGGTTTCCGGGGCCTCGCTGCCTCCCCATGCCTCCCAGCCCCCTAACTAAATGCGGGGGCGCCCTTGAATTTCTGGATTACCAACTATCCTTAAGCCCAGGCCATCCAAAACAGGGGAGAGCCGGTATACCGGCGCGCGGGTCATCGGTAGCAATTTTCAGGTGTTCTGGGGGGTAATGGCAGCAGGTCGGCTCCGGCTGCCACCAAGCATCGGCTGAGTGATCCGACGTCGGCTCCGGTATCGAGCGAGGTGACGTCATGAGTATTTTTAGCCACTTCCAACAACGTTTCGAAAGCACGCGACAGGAAGAGCTCACGCTTCAGGAATACCTGGAGCTGTGCAAAAAAGACCGCAACGCCTACGCGTCGGCGGCCGAACGCTTGCTCACGGCCATCGGCGAGCCCGAGCTGGTAGATACTGCTGCCAACTCCCGTCTGTCTCGCATATTTTCCAACAAGACCATTCGTCGCTATCCGGCGTTCAAGGACTTCCATGGAATGGAAGACTGCATCGACCAGATCGTGTCCTACTTCCGCCATGCCGCCCAAGGCCTGGAAGAAAAGAAACAGATCCTCTATCTGCTTGGCCCGGTCGGCGGCGGTAAATCCTCGCTCGCAGAAAAATTGAAACAGTTGATGGAAAAAGAACCCTTTTATGCAATCAAGGGTTCGCCGGTATTTGAATCCCCGCTGGGGCTGTTCAACGTGACCGAAGACGGGGCCATTCTCGAAGAAGACTTCGGCATTCCCCGCCGCTACCTCAACACCATCATGTCCCCCTGGGCCACGAAACGGCTGCAGGAGTTCGGCGGGGACATCAGCCAGTTCAAGGTGGTCAAGCTCTACCCTTCCATCTTGAACCAGGTCGCACTGGCCAAGACCGAGCCGGGCGATGAGAACAACCAGGACATTTCCGCTCTGGTGGGCAAGGTGGACATCCGCAAGCTCGAGGAATACCCCCAGAACGACGCCGACGCCTACAGCTATTCCGGTGCATTGTGCCGCGCCAACCAAGGCATGATGGAATTCGTGGAAATGTTCAAGGCACCGATCAAGGTGCTGCACCCCTTGCTGACTGCCACTCAGGAAGGCAACTACAACAGTACCGAGGGCCTGGGTGCGATACCGTTCACCGGGGTACTGCTGGCGCACTCCAACGAATCGGAGTGGCATACCTTCCGCAACAACAAGAACAACGAAGCCTTCATTGACCGTATCTATATCGTGAAGGTGCCGTACTGCCTGCGGGTCAGCGACGAGATCAAGATCTACGACAAGCTGCTGATCAACAGCTCGTTGTCCAAGGCACACTGCGCCCCGGACACACTCAAGATGCTGGCCCAGTTCACCGTACTGTCGCGGCTCAAGGAGCCGGAAAACTCGAATATCTATTCGAAGATGCGGGTGTATGACGGCGAAAACCTGAAGGACACCGACCCCAAGGCGAAGTCGATCCAGGAATACCGGGATTCGGCAGGTGTGGACGAAGGCATGAACGGCCTTTCCACTCGCTTCGCCTTCAAGATTCTGTCCAAAGTGTTCAACTTCGACCCGCACGAAGTGGCGGCCAACCCCGTGCACCTGCTGTACGTGCTGGAACACCAGATCGAGCAGGAACAGTTCCCCGCAGAGGTACGAGAACGCTACCTGCGGTACCTGAAGGAATACCTGGCGCCTCGCTATATCGAGTTCATCGGGAAGGAAATCCAGACCGCGTACCTGGAATCCTACAGCGAGTACGGTCAGAACATCTTCGATCGCTATGTGCTGTACGCAGACTTCTGGATACAAGACCAGGAGTACCGCGATCCGGAAACCGGCGAAATCCTCAACCGGGTGGCCCTGAACGAGGAATTGGAGAAGATCGAAAAACCGGCCGGCATCAGCAATCCGAAGGATTTCCGCAACGAGATCGTCAACTTCGTGCTGCGTGCCCGTGCCAATAACAATGGCAAGAACCCGACCTGGCTGAGCTACGAGAAGCTGCGCGTGGTGATCGAGAAGAAGATGTTCTCCAACACCGAGGACCTGCTGCCGGTCATCAGCTTCAACGCCAAGGCCAGCAAGGAAGACCAGCAGAAGCACAACGACTTCGTTACCCGTATGGTCGAACGCGGGTATACCGACAAACAGGTGCGGTTGCTCTCCGAGTGGTACCTGCGTGTTCGCAAGTCGCAATAAGCCCGCGAGCGGCAAGTGACAAGCTCCAAGCGGCAAGCTGCCCGGTACTGCCGGGTAGCCTTGCGGATGCCGAATTCTTGCAGCTTGAGGCTTGAGGCTTGAAGCTGCCCCGGAGGGGCCTATGAGTTATGTGATCGACCGACGCTTGAATGGCAAGAACAAAAGCACGGTAAACCGTCAGCGCTTCCTGCGGCGGTACCGTGATCACATCAAGAAAGCCGTGGAAGAAGCGGTCAGCCGGCGCTCCATCACCGACATGGAACACGGCGAGCAGATCAGCATCCCCGGCCGCGACATCGACGAACCCGTGCTGCACCACGGCCGTGGCGGCAAGCAGACCACCGTCCACCCTGGTAACAAGGAGTTCACCTCCGGGCAGCATATTCCCCGCCCTCAAGGTGGCGGTGGAGGTGGCAAGGGTGCCGGCAAGGCTGGCAACTCCGGTGAGGGCATGGACGAGTTTGTATTCCAGATCACTCAGGAAGAGTTTCTGGAATTCATGTTCGAAGACCTCGAGTTACCGAACCTGGTCAAGCGGCACCTTACTGGCTCTGAAACATTCAAGACTGTTCGTGCGGGTATCGCCAACGAGGGCAACCCGTCACGCATCAACATTATCCGCACCCTGCGCTCGGCCCATGCCCGGCGTATCGCGCTATCTGGCAGCAGCCGTGCGCGGCTGCGTGAGGCGAAGGCCGAGCTTGAGCGCCTTCGTCGGGATGAGCCTGATAACTTCGGCGATATCCAGGCACTGGAAGCGGAGGTGGAAAAACTCAGCGCGCGTATTCACCGGGTACCCTTCCTCGATACCTTCGACCTGAAGTACAACCTGCTGGTCAAACACCCCAACCCCAGCTCAAAGGCTGTGATGTTCTGCCTCATGGACGTTTCCGGTTCCATGACCCAGGCCACCAAGGACATCGCCAAGCGCTTCTTCATCTTGCTGTACCTGTTCCTCAAGCGGAACTACGACAAGATCGAAGTCGTGTTCATCCGCCACCACACCAGCGCCCGGGAAGTCGACGAGGAAGAGTTCTTCTATTCCCGTGAAACAGGCGGGACCATTGTGTCCAGCGCGCTGAAACTGATGCAGGAAATCATGGCGGAGCGGTACCCGACCAACGAATGGAATATCTACGCCGCTCAGGCTTCGGATGGCGACAACTGGAACGATGATTCCCCCATCTGCCGGGAGATCCTCACCAAGCAGATCATGCCCCATGTGCAGTACTACACTTACGTGGAAATCACCCCCCGGGAGCATCAGGCCCTGTGGTTCGAATACGAGCGGATCGGCGATCACTTCCCCGACACCTTCGCCCAGCAACAGCTGGTGACCGCCGGGGACATCTATCCGGTCTTCCGTGAACTCTTCCAACGCAGGCTAGTGACATGACCGCGAGAGAGCAGAAGCGCCAACCTTTGTCCGTTGGCTCGGAGTGGACATTCGAGCTTATCCAGACCTACGACCGGGAGATCGGCCGTATCGCAGAGCGTTATGCACTGGATACCTACCCTAATCAGATCGAAGTGATCACCGCCGAGCAGATGATGGACGCCTATGCGTCGGTGGGCATGCCGTTGGGATATCACCATTGGTCCTACGGCAAACACTTCCTCAGTACCGAGAAATCCTACACCCGTGGGCAGATGGGCCTGGCCTACGAGATCGTGATCAACTCAGACCCGTGCATTGCCTACTTGATGGAAGAAAACACCATCGGCATGCAGGCCTTGGTGATCGCCCATGCCTGCTACGGCCATAACAGCTTCTTCAAGGGTAATTACCTGTTCCGCACCTGGACGGACGCCAGCTCGATCATTGATTACCTGGTGTTCGCCAAGCAGTACATCATGCAGTGCGAGGAGCGCCACGGCATCGACGCCGTGGAGGACCTGCTCGATTCCTGCCATGCCCTGATGAACTACGGCGTAGATCGCTACAAGCGCCCCTACCCTATTTCCGCGGAAGAAGAGCGCCGTCGCCAGAAAGACAGGGAAGAGCACCTTCAACGGCAGATCAACGACCTGTGGCGCACCATTCCAAAGGCGACTGAAAAGGCAAGCGAGCAGGATCACGTGCGCTTCCCGTCTGAGCCCCAGGAGAACATCCTCTACTTCATCGAGAAACATGCGCCGCTGCTGGAGCCCTGGCAACGGGAAGTGGTCCGGATCGTTCGCAAGATCGCCCAGTACTTCTATCCACAGCGCCAGACGCAGGTGATGAACGAGGGCTGGGCAACGTTCTGGCACTACACCTTGATGAACGACCTGTATGACGAGGGCCTGGTAACAGACGGCTTCATGATGGAATTTTTGCAGTCCCATACCAGCGTCGTATACCAGCCGGGCTATGACAGCCCGTATTACAGCGGTATCAACCCTTACGCGCTTGGGTTCGCCATGTACCGGGACATTCGCCGGATCTGTGAAAAACCTGACGAAGAAGACCGCCGCTGGTTCCCGGATATTGCCGGCAGCGACTGGCTGTCCACACTCAAGTTCGCGATGAGCAGCTTCAAGGACGAAAGCTTTATCCTGCAGTACCTATCGCCGAAGGTCATTCGCGACCTGAAGCTGTTCAGCATTCTGGATGACGATCAGCGGGATGACCTGCTCGTACCCGCCATTCATGACGACAGTGGCTATCGGCTCATCCGGGAAACGCTCGCCGCGCAGTATAACCTCGGCAATCGTGAACCCAACGTGCAGATCTGGAGCATCGACCGCCGGGGCGACCGATCGCTGACGCTGCGCCACCAACAGCACGACCGCAAGCCGCTTGGGGAATCTACCGAAGAGGTGCTCAAGCACCTGCACCGCCTGTGGGGCTTTGATGTACACCTGGAAACCGTGCAAGGCGATCAGGTAGTCAAGACTCACCATGTACCTCCGCGCAATGACCACGGCGAGGGCGACTACGGCCGCCTGGACATGGCTGTGGTCCACCTCTGAGCTGATCCTTCGGCGCTGCCGGTATATCCTGTAGCGCTGAAGGAGAACTGCATGAAGATTTACAAGGTTGGCGGCGCTGTGCGCGACCGCCTGCTGGGCCTGCCCGTGGCAGACATCGATTGGGTGGTGGTCGGGGCCTCGGCCGAAGCGATGCTTGCGCTGGGCTACCGTCCTGTAGGGGCGGATTTTCCTGTGTTCCTCCATCCCGACACTGGCGCCGAATACGCGCTGGCACGCACTGAACGCAAGAACGGCCGGGGTTATGGCGGCTTCGTGTTCCATGCAAGCCCCGACGTTACTCTCGAGGACGACCTGCGGCGCCGAGACCTCACTATCAATGCCATGGCCGAGGACGATGACGGCCATGTCATTGATCCCTACGGAGGCCAAGCTGACCTCGAACAGCGCTGGTTGCGTCATGTTTCCCCGGCGTTCGCCGAAGATCCCCTGCGTGTATTACGTGTAGCCCGCTTTGCGGCGCGATATGCCCCGCTGGGCTTTCGGGTGGCCCCAGAAACACTGGAACTGATGCAGCAACTGAGCGAATCCGGGGAGCTGGAGGCGCTAACGCCTGAGCGCAGCTGGAAGGAAATTTCCCGGGCGTTGCTTGAAGCTACCCCGGAGGTGTTTTTCGATACGCTTGAAGCGTGCGGGGCTTTGGAAGTGCTGTTCGCCGAGTTCAGCGCATTGCCGAAGCCTCTGCGCAAGCTCAGCTTGCAAGCCCTCCATCAGGCGGCTGCAGAGGAACACCCGTTGGCGGTGCGCTGGTCGGCACTGCTGCTGCGCCTGAACACCCAGGCCGCTGCCGCGCTGAGCGCACGCTTCAAGGTGCCTCGCGATTGCCAGGAGCTGGCCCAACTGGCTGCCGAATACCACACGCAGGCAGAACACGCTCGCGAAATGGACGCCGAAGCGCTACTGCAACTGTTGCAAGCGTTCGATGTGTACCGCAGGCCCCAGCGCTTTGAAGGGTTTCTTCATGCCTGTGAGATGGCGGCGCGAGCGGAGGGCAAGCCATCTTGGCCCGAGGGAGCGTATCTGCACGGTGCCGCAGCGGCAGCACGTGCCGTCCCGGTGAAGCCTCTGGTGGATGCGGGCCATACCGGGCAGGCATTGGGCGACGCGCTAAAGCAAGCACGCCTCGCAGCCCTGACAAAACTTCTGTAAATACTCGTACCCGCCGCTTCCCACGCATATGAGCCTAATGAGTGGGCGCCTGCCAATCAAACGGCACCTGCGCCAGGCGCTGGTCGATGGACGCTTCGCTCCACAACTCGGCAAAGGTGCGCCCAGCCCCTGGGTGCACTTCATCCGGCGCCAGCAGGGCTAGTGGCCACAGTACGAAAGCATTGCGCAGTATTTCGGCGCGCGGCAATACCAGCCCGTCGAAGCTACCCACCTGCTGGCCGTACATCAGCACGTCGATGTCCAGCGGCAGGCCTTTGCGCTGCGGCGCATAGCGGCCGTTGTCCGCCTCGATGAACTTGAGCTTGCGGTCCAGCGCCATCAGCGGCATGGCTGTGAGCCCGGTGACGACCAAATTGAGGAAGGGCCCGCTCTTGATGCCGATGGGCTCGCTTTCGAACACCGGCGAGCACTGCAGGCCCTGGAGGATTTCGGCCAGCGCGTCGAGCCCGGCGCACAAATGAGTATGGCGGTCGATATTACTACCGAGCCCCAGGTAAACCCTGGTCAGCGACATCCGCGCTCGATCTCCACACCCACACCCTTGGCGGCCGGAACGGCGCCAGGCTTGGTGACACGCAGGCGCAGCCAGGGCATCCCGAAATCGCTCATCAGTTTCGCAGCGAGCCGTTCGGCGAAGGTTTCCACCAGTTCGAACCGCGCTGCCTGGGCAAATGCCTGCACGGCTTCGGACACCTTGGCGTAATCGAGGGCCTTGGTCAGGTCATCGTTGGCCGCTGCGGGCCGGTTATCCCAGCCAAAGCTGAAATCCAGGCGCAGGCACTGGCGAATATCGCGCTCCCAGTCATAGGCACCAATCACGGTGTCTACCTCAAGGCCTTCGATGAACACGATGTCCAAGCTTTTTCTCCCCTGACGACAAAGGCGCCCTGCGCCGTTAGAATCCGAACGTCCACGCCCGGAATAGTTAGCATGCCTTGGTTACTGGCCCTTGTGGCCTACCTGCTCGGCTCACTGTCCTTCGCCATCCTGCTCAGCCGAGGGGCCGGGATGCCCGACCCCCGCGCCAGCGGTTCCGGCAACGCTGGAGCCACCAATATGCTGCGCGTTGCAGGGCGTAAACTGGCCATGCTGACCCTACTTGGTGACCTCGCCAAGGGCCTTGCACCGGTGTTGCTGGCCAAGGCCCTGGGGTTCGGCCTGCAAGCCCAGGCGTGGATCGGCCTGTGCGCGGTGATCGGCCATTTGTTCCCGCTGTACTTCAACTTCAGGGGTGGCAAGGGTGTAGCTACTGCCGCGGGCATGTTGCTGGGCCTGTACCCGCCCGCCCTGCTGCTGGCAATAATCGTGTGGCTGCTGACCTTCCAGCTGACCCGCACGGCCTCTCTGGCTGCCCTGACTGCAATTCCGCTCACCCTACCGCTACTGGCCTGGCAGGCACCACAGGCACTTTTGCCAATGACCGTACTCACGGTATTGGTAGTGTGGCGCCACCGAGCGAACCTGCGAGACCTGCTGGCAGGGCGGGAGCGGCACTTCTAGGCGCCATCACCCAAGCCCTGTCACACATACCTTGCTACACCGCGGGCAGTTGTTCCATCGGCCAGCGTGCATGCACCTGGATGCCCAGGCCCTCATGCTGCCCGGCCAGCAACCGCTGGCAGCCCGCATAAGCGATCATTGCGCCGTTATCGGTGCAGAACCGGGGGCGGGCATAAAACACGCCACCGCCCAATTGGCCGGTCATGCTTTCCAGCGAGGCCCGCAGGGCCTTGTTGGCGCTCACACCACCGGCGATCACCAGGGTTTTCAGCCCGGTTTGCTTGAGGGCACGTTTGCATTTGATGACGAGAGTCTCAACGACTGCCTGCTGGAACGCCAGCGCAATGTCGTTACGAGTTTGTTCACCGTCGTCGCCAGCTGCCTTGCACTGCTGCCAGGTATTGAGCGTGAAGGTTTTCAGCCCGCTGAAGCTGAAGTCCAGCCCGGGGCGGTCGGTCATCGGCCGCGGGAAGGTAAAGCGACCCGCAGTGCCGAATTCCGCCAGGCGGGCTATTTCCGGGCCGCCGGGATAAGGCAACCCCATCAGTTTGGCCGTTTTGTCGAAGGCCTCGCCTGCGGCGTCGTCCAGGCTTTCGCCCAGCAGCTCATAGCGACCGATGCCGTCGACCCGAACCAGCTGCGTATGCCCTCCGGAAACCAGCAAGGCCACGAACGGGAACGCCGGCGGCTGATCTTCCAGCATGGGCGCCAGCAGATGGCCTTCCATGTGATGCACACCTAATGCGGGAATACCCCAGGCGAACGCCATGGCTTGCGCGCAGGACGCACCGACCAGCAGCGCGCCGACCAGCCCGGGGCCTGCGGTATACGCAATGGCGTCGATATCGCCCGTGGTACGGTCGGCCTGCCCCAGCACTTCACGAATCAAGGGCAGCATACGTTTCACGTGGTCGCGCGAAGCGAGCTCGGGCACCACGCCGCCATAGACACGGTGCAGGTCGATCTGGCTGAATAGCGCGTCGCCGAGCAGGCCCTGCTCGCTGTCGTACAGCGCGACGCCCGTTTCATCGCAGGATGTTTCCAGTCCCAGTACTAGCATGGGTATCAATAGCCTTTGCCGAGGCGGTAACGAAGGCGCGCATGATAGTCGCGCCCCGTCGTGCCGACCAGCGGTTTTCGATCAGAGGCTTTGCAATCCGTGCCTTCAAAGGGTAACATCCGCAACCCTTGAAAACCGACGTATTCCACCGCGCTTTAAAGCAGGGGTACGTTGCCCCGGTAATGAATTAAGGTAGCCCTGGATGCCAGCCGTCAAAGTTAAAGAGAACGAACCCTTCGACGTAGCTCTGCGTCGTTTCAAGCGCTCCTGCGAAAAAGCCGGTGTACTGGCTGAAGTTCGTAGCCGCGAGTTTTATGAAAAGCCGACTTCCGAGCGCAAGCGCAAGGCTGCAGCCGCAGTCAAGCGTCACGCCAAGAAAGTTCAGCGCGAACAGCGCCGCGCCGTTCGCCTGTACTAATACCGGCGTTCGCTGCAAGCATTTGTCTGGCCCGGCCTTCAAAGCCGGGCCATTGGCAATTGCGGATCACGTAATTCCGGCGGGTGGCCCTGTGCCGCCAACCGCGATCCAACTGCGTTCCCCCTCCGTTTTCGTTGCACAGCGCTCGCTGCGATTGGCACTGCCTCGGTGCTAACATTCCGCACCATCACTTGACCAAACGCACGTCTAGCCTGAGGGCATGGCATGGCCGGGCTCATCCCGCAAGGTTTCATTGACGATCTGCTGAACCGCACTGACATCCTCGATGTAGTGAGCTCACGCGTTCAACTGAAAAAAGCGGGCAAGAATTTCACCGCATGCTGCCCGTTCCATAAGGAAAAAACCCCGTCGTTCAGCGTTAGCCCAGACAAGCAGTTCTATTACTGTTTCGGCTGCGGCGCCGGCGGTAACGCCTTGGGCTTCGTGATGGACCACGACAACCTGGACTTTCCCCAGGCTGTCGAGGAGCTTGCCAAAGCAGCAGGCATGGAAGTGCCGCGCGAAGAATCACGTCGTGGCAGCAAGCCGCGCCAGCCTACGGATTCGCCGCTTTACCCGTTGCTGGCCGCAGCCGCAGACTATTATCGCCAGGCCCTGCGGCAACACCCGGCACGCAAAAGCGCGGTGGAATACCTCAAGGGCCGCGGGCTTACCGGGGAAATCGCTCGGGACTTTGGCCTGGGCTTCGCTCCACCGGGCTGGGACAACCTGTTGCGCCACCTTAGCAGCGATACCCTGCAGCAGCGGGCGATGATCGATGCCGGGCTGCTGATCGAGAATGCCGAAACCGGCAAGCGCTATGACCGCTTCCGGGACCGGGTGATATTTCCGATACGCGACAGCCGGGGGCGGGTCATCGCTTTCGGCGGCAGGGTGCTCGGCGACGACAAGCCCAAATACCTGAACTCGCCAGAAACACCGGTGTTTCATAAAGGCCAGGAACTCTACGGCCTCTTCGAGGCTCGCAAATACAATCGCAACCTCGACGAAGTCATCGTTGTCGAAGGCTACATGGATGTGATTGCCCTGGCTCAGCAAGGCCTGCGCAACGCAGTGGCTACCTTGGGTACCGCTACCAGCGAGGAACACATCAAGCGATTGTTCCGTATTGTGCCTGGCATTCTGTTCTGCTTCGACGGGGACCAGGCGGGCAGGAATGCTGCCTGGCGCGCACTGGAAGCTGCGCTGCCCAGCCTTCAGGATGGGCGCAAGGCACGCTTTTTGTTTCTGCCGGAAGGGGAAGACCCGGACACGTTGGTCCGTGCCGAGGGCCTGGACGCGTTCAAAGCGCGTATCGCGCAGCATGCACAACCGCTGGCGGATTATTTCTTCCAGCAGTTGTCCGAAGAAGCGGACCCGCGGTCACTCGAAGGCAAGGCGCATATGGCCACGCTGGCGGCGCCGCTGATTGATCGGGTGCCCGGGGCGAATTTAAAGGCATTGATGCGGGCAAGGCTTGGTGAAATCACCGGCCTGAGTGGTGAAGCAATGAGCCAGCTGGCTCAACGGCAACCTCAGCGAGACACCGCCCAAGGCAGTGATCCCGGGGGTTACGTGGACTTCGAAGGCCCCGCCGACTACGTACCGGCCTACCTTGACGCGCCGACCATCGAGCCCAACCAGCCATGGCAACCGCGCAAGGGCAGCGGAAAGAAAAGGGACGGCAAGCCGTGGGAGCGCGGCGGCCAGCGCCGGGACTTCGAGCCCAGGGCGCCACGTACGCCAACCAGTGTGGAGCCGCCCACGCTCAGCGCGTTGCGCACGCTGTTGCACCACCCGCAGTTGGCCACAAAAGTTGAAGATGCCAGCCATCTGGCCGATGAAGATCATGTTTACGCCCAATTGCTGGTCGCGCTGCTCGAGGCGCTTCAGAAGAATCCTCGGCTACGCTCTCTGCAATTGATCGCCCGGTGGCACGGGACGGACCAGGGGCGCCTTTTGCGCGCTCTGGCCGAGAAAGAATGGCTGATAGAGGCCGATAACCTTGAACAACAGTTTTTCGACACCATTTCCAGCCTGTCAGCCCGTCAACGTGAGCGCAGCCTGGAAAACCTGATTCGAAAGGCCAGGCAAGGTGAACTCAGCGCAGAGGAAAAAAACCTGCTGCGCGAGCTGCTTAGCCGCAATGCAAACGCACAAAACCCGACCTCAACTGGCGTGTGAGGTCCTAGCTCGGGTATAATCCTCGGCTTGTTTTTTGCCCGCCAAGACCTTCAGTGGATAGGGTGTTATGTCCGGAAAAGCGCAACAGCAATCTCGTATCAAAGAGTTGATCACCCGTGGTCGTGAGCAGGGCTACCTGACTTACGCCGAGGTCAACGACCACCTGCCCGAGGATATTTCAGATCCGGAGCAGGTGGAAGACATCATCCGCATGATCAACGACATGGGGATCAACGTATTCGAGACTGCTCCGGATGCGGATGCCCTCCTGTTGGCCGAAGCCGACACGGATGAGGCTGCCGCGGAAGAAGCCGCCGCTGCGCTGGCCGCCGTCGAGACCGATATCGGTCGCACCACCGACCCCGTTCGCATGTACATGCGTGAAATGGGTACCGTGGAGCTGCTCACCCGCGAAGGCGAAATCGAAATCGCCAAGCGCATCGAAGAGGGTATCCGTGAAGTCATGGGAGCTATCTCCCACTTCCCGGGCACCGTCGACTATATCCTCAGCGAATACGATCGCGTCACCACCGAAGGTGGCCGCCTGTCGGACGTTCTCAGCGGCTACATCGACCCTGACGACGTGATCGCCAGCCCGTCGGACATGCCACCTCCCGTCGATCCCAAGGCAGCGCCCGCCGCTGACAAGGAAGAAGACGAAGAGGAAGACGGCGACGCGACCGACGACGAGGAAGAAGGCGAAAGCGGACCGGATCCGGAAGTTGCTCGTCAGCGCTTCGGCGCGGTTGCCGAACAGCTTCAGGTGGCTCGCAAGGTCCTGAAGAAGCACGGCCGCGACAGCAAGGAAGGCGTAGCCGAAATGCTGCTTCTGGCCGAACTGTTCATGCCGATCAAGCTCGTGCCCAAGCAGTTCGAAGTGCTGGTAGAGCAGGTACGCGGCGCGCTGGATCGCGTTCGTGCCCAGGAACGCGCAATCATGCAACTGTGCGTACGTGACGCCCGCATGCCTCGTGCAGACTTCCTGCGCCTGTTCCCCGGCAACGAAGTGGACCAGGGCTGGGCTGCCTTCCTGGCCCGCGGCAAGGCGAAATACGCCGAAGCCATCGGCCGCGTGCAAGCAGATGTAGAGCGCTGCCAGCAGAAGCTGATCGACCTTGAAGCCGAAACCGGCCTCACCGTCGCGGAAATCAAGGACATCAACCGTCGCATGTCCATCGGCGAAGCCAAGGCTCGCCGCGCCAAGAAGGAAATGGTCGAGGCGAACCTGCGTCTGGTGATTTCCATCGCCAAGAAGTACACCAACCGTGGCCTGCAATTCCTCGACTTGATCCAGGAAGGCAACATCGGCTTGATGAAAGCGGTGGACAAGTTCGAATACCGTCGCGGCTACAAGTTCTCGACCTATGCCACCTGGTGGATTCGCCAGGCGATCACTCGCTCCATCGCCGACCAGGCGCGCACCATCCGTATTCCGGTGCACATGATCGAGACGATCAACAAGCTCAACCGTATTTCCCGCCAGATGTTGCAGGAAATGGGCCGCGAGCCCACTCCGGAAGAGCTGGGTGAGCGCATGGAAATGCCTGAGGACAAGATCCGCAAGGTATTGAAGATCGCCAAAGAGCCGATCTCCATGGAAACGCCAATCGGCGACGATGAAGACTCCCATCTGGGCGACTTCATCGAGGACTCGACCATGCAGTCCCCGATCGACGTGGCTACGGTAGAAAGCCTCAAGGAAGCGACCCGCGAAGTGCTGTCCGGCCTTACCGCCCGCGAAGCCAAGGTGCTGCGTATGCGTTTCGGTATCGACATGAACACTGACCACACCCTCGAGGAAGTGGGCAAGCAGTTCGACGTTACCCGTGAGCGTATCCGCCAGATCGAAGCCAAGGCACTGCGTAAGCTGCGCCACCCGACCCGTAGCGAGCACCTGCGCTCGTTCCTGGACGAGTAAGCTTCACGCGCGTCACAAAACCCCGGGCTTGCTCGGGGTTTTTTATTGCCCACAACATCCCGCTTGGACGCCTATATGGGCAAGCTATTGGCTCCCTTTAAATTCTCTCCAATGGATCTTTAATAGAACCATTGCTCCGCTACAGTGGTGCATCCCCATAACAAGGCAGGCACCATGGCCAGGCAGAATGAATACAGTCAACCCATTGGCTTCCCTATAGGCGGCTGGACGCCCAGGCCCCAACCTGCCGCAGTCACCCTCCCCGGCCGCTACTGCCGCCTCGAGCCGCTGGACGCCGACACCCACGCCGCTGACCTGCATGCCGCCTACACCCAAGCCAAGGATGGGAGTGATTGGACGTATCTGTTCGTTGGTCCATTTGATAGCCTCGAAACTTACCGAGCCTATGCCGAAGCCGCCGCCCAGAGCACCGATCCCCGCCACTTCGCCGTGATTGACCTGGGCACCGGCAAAGCCGTCGGCACCCTGGCCCTGATGCGCATCGACCCTACCCACGGCGCAATCGAAGTGGGCAGCGTGACCTTCTCTCCCTTGCTCAAGCAATCTCCACTGTCTACCGAAGCCCAGTACCTGCTTATGGCCTACGCGTTCGACACGCTTGGCTATCGCCGCTACGAATGGAAATGCGACGATCTCAATGCCCCTTCTCGCAAAGCGGCAGAACGCCTTGGCTTCAGTTATGAAGGCACCTTCCGCCGTGCCGTGGTTTACAAAGGGCGTAACCGCGATACGGCGTGGTATTCGATCATCAGTGAGGAATGGCCAGCCGTTAAGAGCGCCTTCAAGGCGTGGCTCGCTCCGGAGAACTTCGATGAGCAGGGCCAACAGCGGCATGCCCTCGCGGCCTTGCGCAAGCCAGCAGGCAATAAGTAACAAACGGTTCTTTCGGATGGCACCCAACCAAAAGCCTCGTTATAATCGCCCGTCTCTATGGGCCTATAGCTCAGTTGGTTAGAGCAGAGGACTCATAATCCTTTGGTCCACGGTTCAAGTCCGTGTGGGCCCACCAACTTCAAAAGCCGCGCACTGCGCGGTTTTTTTGTGTCTGTTGGTATTCTATAGGCACACTCGATAGCCGCCTGCGTCGCTTCCCTCAGCCCGGATCCTGAGCCGAATAGCGCTATTATTCGGCTCATCGCCTCCCGGAGATTTACCCGTGACCCCCCCTGCCTGGATCTGGCAATACCCCGGCTGGCCAGCTTTCACGTGGCAGGTCGAGCCGCTTTTGCCTTTGGTACGCGCCTGTACCCAAGCGCAGGGCCGTCTTTTGGGGATGGCCGGTGCCGTGGAAGAAGCCACAGACGCACAGCAATATCTCGATGCATTACTGCAGAACATCATCACGTCTTCTGCCATCGAGGGCGAAGAATTGAATGCTGGTGCGGTACGATCATCCCTTGCTCGCCGGCTGGGTGTGCGAGACAGCGGTAAACCGAGCCCCCGTAGCGAGGGGCTGGCCGCCCTAATGCTGGATGCCACCCGCAACTACAACCACGCCCTGACGCTTGACCGGTTATTCACTTGGCACAAGTGGTTATTTCCTGCTGACGAGCCATTGATGACTGCACCTGTTCGGGTAGGCATGTTGCGGGGCAATGAACCCTTGCAGGTTGTATCGGGCCGGTTGGATCGACCCACTGTTCATTTCGAAGCACCACCGCGAGAAGGGCCGGAGGCTCAATTACAAGCCTTTATAGACTGGTTCGACAGCAGCCGGGCAGATGCAGCACTTGATCCACTGCTACGTGCCGGCATCGCGCACTTCTGGTTCGTGACCCTCCATCCGTTCGACGACGGGAATGGCCGGCTTACCCGCGCCCTGACCGACCTTGCATTGGCGCAGGCAGACAACCAAGGGATTCGCCTGTATGCCATGTCTGCCAGCATCCTGGATGACCGAGCGGGCTATTACCATGTACTGGAAACCAGCCAAAAGGGCGGCCTGGACATTACGGCCTGGCTGGAATGGTTTCTTCACACACTGCTGCGCAGCCAGACTGCCGCAATGGCTCGCATAGGGAGGGTGATGGCCAAGGCCCGCTTCTGGCAAACACACCGCGGCGCGGAGCTGACCGAGGAACAGGTCAAGGTTCTCAATCGCTTGCTCGATGGTGGGGAGCGGGGTGTCGAAAGCGGTATCAGCGCGGCGCAGTATCAGGCCGTGGCCAAGGTTTCCAAGGCAACGGCCACTCGCCACCTGGCCCACCTGTTAGCCAAAGGGTATCTGGAACGGCTGCCAGGCGGCGGGCGTAGCACCCGTTACCGGGTCAGCACCCCCACCACCTGTATCCCTCTTCCTTAGAAACCAGCCTTCAACCTTTCCCCCGCATATGCCTGCGCTTGCTGCGCTTTCTCAACCACGGCCGCGGTGCCGAAGAACTCGTGGGTCACGCCGTCATACAGCTTGCGCTCCACGCTTACGCCTTGCGTGCGCAACGCTTGTTCCAACTGCGCGCCGTCGTCGCGCAACGGGTCGATCTCGGCGTTTATGAGGGTCACCGGCGGCAGCCCGTGCAGGTCGGCATGCACAAGGTCGATACGTGGGTCTTTCAGGTCCGCCGCGCTGTTGGTCACGTGTGCCACGAACCACAGCATCATCGGCCGGTTGAGCGGCTTGGCATCGGCGTATTTCAGGTAGCTTTCAGTAAATACAGCACCACCGGGAACGAAGCGGTGCCCGCGGGGGTGTACACCGTGGCCGGCAACGAGCCAGCGGCGCCGGAGACGGTAATGTCCCTGGTGGTTACGCCAGGCACCAGCGCGGTCGGGCTGCTGTCGCGGTTCTGGTCGGCCAGTACACGCTTCACTGCATCAGCAACGGTGGGCTGCTTGCGCGCGATAACGCGGTGAAAGCATAAGAAGGTCCTCTGTCGCTCAGCAGTAAGGCCACAGGCGTGGCGGGCGGGTGCGAACACCCTTCCCGACTTTTGGCCGAGCGAAACGAGGCGCCGTTCAAGGCAAATTGCCATACCGCAGACCAGCGGTAAGCGAAGCCTTACTTGCCGAGCAGTTGATATCCCACCACCAGCTTCTCCAGCTTGAACCGCGCCTTGATACCTTCGCAGTAGCTAGTGCGCGGCAGGAATGCACCTGGGCCTTGCAGGTACAGGCTAAGGTCCTGGGCGTTCTCACAGGACATGAGAGAGCGGTCGGTGAGTATGCCTGCGGCTTGAGCCGAGCGCAGTGCGCCCATGGGAATCCAGTCCGAGACAATCAGCGCGCCCACGGGGGCGGAGGCCGCATAGAAATGCGCGAACTCCTCGGCGGAGCGATCACGCAGGTACGGCACCATGATGTAGTGGATGTCGTTACGCATAGGCAGCGCCTCGGCGTGCACCGGCAACGGCACCGCGCCAGCGGTGTACAACAGCCACATACCCAGTAGCGCGGCCGGTGAACACAGCGCCGACAGCCCAAGCAGCCAAGCGCCCAGGCGAGTATTGGGTAGCAGCTCGCGCAGCTGAATCACCCCAAGCACCGCTGCGAAGATGACACCGGGCAGGAAAAAGGCGAAACGCTCATACACGTTGAATGACACCGCGAATACGAAATTCAACAAGAGCGCCCACCACACCAGGCGCAGCTTGCGGTCTTTAGGGACCAGCACCAACCCCAACAGCTGCGGCCCGATCAGCGACAGGCAAAGCAACATGACGGAGTTCTTTTCGTGCCACATCACGTCGAAGCGCAGCATGCTGCCTTCCCAGCTTTGGTCAGGGGCGAACGGGGAGGCGCCAGTAAGGTAATGGCGGGCGACCTGCAGCAGGCTCATGCCCGAGTCCAGGTCATTGAACATCGCCGGGTACGCCGTGAGAAAGCCCACCACAAAGGCCGGTACGGTCAGCAGGATGAACAACCGCTGCTCCCTTGCCAGTCGCAGGTACAGCGGCAGCATCACTACGAACGTCAACGGATGAGTACTCGCGGCCAGGCCGGTGAATAGCCCGATCACCAGCAGCTTGCCGATGTCGCCCAGGCCGCTGCGGCGCTCGAAGTACAACGCATAGGCGAGCACCACGAACAGCGCGTGGAAGATGTACACGCCGGCCTTGGTCGACACCCAGAACACGGCATGTGACAGCACCATCACGGTAGCGGCCAGGAACGCGAGGTTGCGCTGCAGGCCCAGGTTACGGGCCAACCAGTACACACTTCCCGCCAGGGGGATCAGAAGGATGGAATTGAGCAGGCCCAGCACCTGAATGCCGAACTGCTCGAACACCGCCGTACTGAAAAACTGATAGAGCGGGTGATCCGCCGCCCCCAGGGTTTCGCTGAAGTACCGGCCCACGGTGGCGTCGGCGATGGCCATGCCATTGTCCATCCATTGCACCGGGCCGCTGGAGGCCAGGAAGCTGGCGATGATGGCGGCGCACAGCAACAGCAGCGGCCACGGCCCCTTGAAATGGTTTGAATATCCTTGGCCCATCGAGTGTTCTCCTTGATACAAACCGAGTAAAGCGGCCGGTACGCGTGTCGATTCTGGCCCGCTCCAGCTCAAGCCTTTGCGCACAGCCGCAAGCGGGGTTTCAACTAATAAGTTTGAAAAGATTAAAGTTTGCACCCCTATCGCGTAGCAGAGGCAGGATGACTTCTAACAACTTCCATGAGCGATCGCCATCGCCAACAGCCTTCGTATAACCCGCAACTATAACGACATTTATTTTAAAGCCACCGCAAATTAATATATGAGACGATGGCGTTTCGCCACCTAGCTGGCGCCAAAAAACTGGAAAGTCCCTTTCTCAATTTCCTGCCACGTCAAAACTGCACAAAAAATAATTTTCACGGCTATTCGACGTTTTGCGATAACGAGTGACTCGGAGCGCGGGGTTTACTAGGATAGCCCTATGCCTTCATGTGTTTGAGCACCGATGACAGACCACAGCGCCTTTTCCCTCGACGGGGTTGACCGTCAATTGATTGCCGCCCTACAGGTAAATGCGCGTGAAAGCGTTGCTACCCTTGCCAGAAAACTGGGGATTGCCCGAACTACAGTAACCTCGCGCCTCGCCCGCCTGGAGCGCAACGGGGTGATCGTTGGCTATGGCGTTCGCCTGGCACAGCGCGCCTTGACCGGCGGGTTGCAAGCCTATGTGGGCATCACGGTACAGCCCAAGGCCGGCCGCGATGTGCTCAAGCGTCTTGGCGCCATGGCACAGATCCAGCAGCTGAGTGCGGTAAGCGGCGAGTTCGACTATGTGGCCTGGCTGCATACCGACAGCCCTGAGGCGCTGGATGAGCTGTTGGACCAGATCGGCGCCCTTGAAGGCGTAGACAAGACCACCACGTCGATCATCCTCAGCACCAAGATCGATCGCGGTCGCGGTTAGCGCGATATTCCCTGTAGGGTTTGCCATATCCGGGAAGCCCGCTGACATGAGCCATTCGCGAGCTGGCGCCCGCTTCCCACAGGGCTGGAGGCTTCCTACGGCAAAAATGACCAGCGCGTTTATCATTTCGACGAAAAATCAGGCAAAAAGACCGCACTCTGCGTCTTAATAACGTGTCAGCACCTCCCTAGAATGCCCGTCAGCCTTTCTATACTGACCAGACTGCATTCCTGCGAGGTGCCCATGCTCAAACCCAACCGCCATCCTGCTGGTTTCGAGAAGCCGATTACCGTATTCGGGCCTGACTTTCCCTTTGCCTTCGACCAGTGGATCGAGCATCCCGAGGGGCTGGGCAGCATTCCGGAAGCGAACCACGGCAAGGAAGTGGCCATCATCGGCGCGGGCATCGCGGGCCTGGTGGCGGCGTATGAGCTGATGAAGCTCGGGTTGCGCCCGGTGGTATATGAAGCCTCACGCCTGGGCGGGCGCCTTCGCTCGCAGCCTTTCGAAGCGGCTGAAGGCATCATTGCCGAGCTGGGCGGCATGCGCTTCCCGGTTTCCTCTACCGCGTTCTATCACTACGTCGACATGCTGGGGCTGGAAACCCGCCCCTTCCCAAACCCGCTCACTTCAGCATCGGGCAGTACCGTGATCGACCTTGAAGGGCAAACCTACTACGCCGAAAACGTGGCGGACTTGCCCAAGCTGTTCCACGAAGTTGCCGATGCCTGGGCTGATGCACTGGAAGAGCGGGCGCATTTCAGGGAAATCCAGCAAGCCATACGCGACCGCGACGTTACCCGCCTCAAGGCCCTCTGGGACAGCCTTGTGCCCCTATGGGACGACCGCACCTTCTACGATTTCGTGGCCACGTCCAAATCCTTCGCCGGGCTTACCTTCCAGCACCGTGAGGTGTTCGGGCAGGTAGGGTTCGGCACCGGTGGCTGGGACTCGGACTTCCCCAATTCCATGCTCGAAATCCTTCGGGTAGTGATGACCAACTGTGACGATCACCAGCATCTGGTAGTAGGCGGTGTAGAGCAGGTGCCCCTGGGAATCTGGCGGCATGTGCCGGAGCGCTGCGCCCACTGGCCTGAAGGCACCAGCCTGAGCAGCCTGCACAGTGGCGCGCCCCGCTGCGGCGTGCAAAAGGTCGCACGCGCCGACAACGGCCAGTTCGCCGTGACCGACGTGTGGGGCCACACCCGTGTTTACCCGGCCGTGCTCGCCACGTGCCAGAGCTGGCTGCTTACCACCCAGATCGAATGCGAAGAGTCGCTGTTTTCCCAGAAGATGTGGATGGCCCTGGACCGTACCCGCTACATGCAGTCCTCGAAAACCTTTGTGATGGTCGACCGGCCATTCTGGAAGGACAAAGACCCGGTCACCGGCCGTGACACCATGAGCATGACCCTCACCGACCGCCTTACCCGTGGCACTTACCTGTTCGATAACGGGGAAGGCAAGCCTGGCGTGATCTGCCTGTCTTATTCATGGATGAGCGATGCCCTGAAGATGCTGCCTCACCCTGTAGAAAAGCGGGTGAAGCTTGCCCTGGATGCCTTGAAGAAGATCTACCCCACCGTAGACATCGCCGGGCACATCATTGGTGACCCCATCACTGTGTCCTGGGAGGCAGACCCGCACTTCCTTGGCGCTTTCAAGGGCGCGCTGCCGGGGCACTACCGCTACAACCAGCGCATGTACGCGCACTTCATCCAGCGCGACATGCCCGTCGAACAACGCGGGATCTTCATTGCCGGCGACGATGTGTCCTGGACCCCAGCCTGGGTGGAGGGGGCCGTGCAAACCTCGCTCAATGCCGTGTGGGGGATCATGAACCATTTCGGCGGCAACACATTCCCCACCAACCCAGGCCCTGGCGACGTGTTCGACACGCTTGGCCCGGTCGCCCTTGCGGATTGACGCCATGCGAATCGCCTTGTATCAGGGCCCTGCGGGGCCCAACCTGCCAGCGCAAAACCTGGCCAGGCTCGAGCACTGGGCAACCGAGGCGGCGCGCTGTGGCGCCGACCTTGTGGTATTCCCTGAGATGTTCCTCAGCGGCTACAACATCGGGGCCCAGGCCGCCCAGGCGCTGGCTCATGCGCCCGATGGAGAAGCGCCGGCGCGAGTTGCCGCGATTGCACGCAGGAACAGCATCGCCATTGCCTATGGCTACCCCGAGGCAGGCCCCGCCGGGGCAGTCTACAACGCTGCGCAGCTTGTGGACGGGCAAGGCCAACGCCTGATCGACTACCGCAAGGCGCACTTGTTCGGCGACCTCGACCGGGCCATGTTCAGCGCAGGCGATGGTGGTTTCCCGGTAGCCACGCTCAACGGATGGAAGCTTGGCCTGCTGATCTGCTATGACGTCGAGTTCCCGGAGGCCGTGCGCCATCTGGCGTTGAATGGAGCCGAGCTGGTACTGGTACCAACGGCCAACATGGCGGGCTTCGAACTGGTGGCCGAAGTCACGGTACGGGCGCGGGCCTACGAAAATGGCTGCTATCTCGCCTATTCCAACTATTGCGGCGAGGAAGCCGGCCTGCATTACTGCGGCCTCAGTAGCCTGTGCGGCCCAGGTGGTGAGCAATTGGCCATTGCGGGAACAGAAGAAGCCCTGCTGGTAGCCGATCTGGACCGGCAGCATCTGCACGCAACCCGCATAGCTACCCCTTATCTCGCTGACCGGCGTAACGATCTTTACGGCCGTCACGGCCCGCAGTCAAATTAACGACAGCGCCTCGAAGCCCCTGACAGGCGTCGCCATATATCTGGCGACGTAAATTCAAAAGCCTAACGGGCGACAGTACATCGTTGACACCCCCTGAAAGCCCCTGCCAGAGGGGGAGCAGCGGTGTTTGACTAGAAAAATCAATGATTTCCGCCTGATGGCCATCACTGCAAGCCAAAACGCTACTAAAATGATGGCGTCAAAATTAAATTTATATATTTATCATATGGTTACAAGCTTACATTCCACGTTATCGTGTTTACGCCACTTTTTTCGTCCGAAATGATTGACAGCTAGCGACTAAAAACCGATATATCACTCACCCAGGGCGAAGACCTTGGTCGGCTCGCACAACGCCAGCCATCATAAAATCTGAAACACCCCACAAGCCGCCACGAAAAGCACTCACTTTTTTTTGAGCGCCCAGGGTATCGGCTTGTTATTGATTTGGCCGCCTACATCAGCACCCGATTTGTAACGGGAGGGCGGTAGCGTTCCTGAAACATTACATATAGGCAGTACGAAGTTTGGGTCCCACGGATTACAGGACCTGGCGGTAGCTTTGTCCGAAGTCAGCAACTTCGGTTTGAAAGTTAAGCGTTCATTCACGGATAGAGTGTCTTGTCATGTCGCCATTGTTCCGCAACGACCCTACTTCAATTGCACTTCTGGTCAATGATATGGACCAGCAAGGGCATGCTGTTATCGAACATGCATTTTCCTCTGATGACTTGGATGAAATGCGCCAATACGTGGAGCGTGAAGCCGGCCGGCACCACGGCCAATATTTCGCCTACCACGGCCTGAAGGCCCTTGCCGGCAGCCCCATGGCTCGGCTTGCGGCATCCCCCGAGCTGGCAGCGATCCTCGACCAGCTGCATCGCCACGCCACCGGCGCCCCTGCAACCAGCAGCGAAATCTTCCCCGTGCTGCGCTGCGTCCAGGGCGGCACTGGCGCCCGCGAATCCAACGCCTTCCACTATGACGCCACCCTCGTCACCCTGCTGGTACCCGTGTTTATCCCGGAGCAAGGCGAGGAACGCGGCGATCTCATCATGTTCCCCAACCTGCGCTCGGTGCGTTCCAGCGTGGCGGCCAATGTTATTGAAAAGGCCGTGCTGCAGAACAAGCTCAGCCGCCGCGTGCTCACCCACGGCATCCAGGCCGGCTGGTTCAAGCCACGCACGCTGCCGCTGGTGCCGGGCAACCTTTACCTGTTCTGGGGCTACCGCAGCCTTCACGCCAACCAGCCGTGCAGCCCGGAGGTACGTCGCGCTACCGCGCTGTTCCACTACGGCGACCCTCACGCCGGCAGCCTGGCCACCCGGCTGATCCTCAAGCTCAACCAGCAGCGCGCCCGCCGCAGCGTTGCCCGTTCCGACACCGTCGCCTGACCCGCACTGGACTTCGCCGTCACCTCGACAGCCATCCGCGCAAGGCTTGCGCAAGGACGATCCGCATGATCAATGTCACCAAGTCGTACATGGGCAACCTGGAAAAATTCAAGGCATACGTAGATGGTATCTACGCCTCGCGCTGGCTGACCAACCAAGGCCCGCTGTGCTGCGAGCTGGAAGAGCGCCTGAAGGATTACCTCGGCGTGCGTAACATTGTGGTCGTGAGCAACGGCACCATGGCGTTGCAGGTCGCCTACCGCGCGCTCGGCCTCACCGGCAGCGCCGTGACCACGCCTTTCAGCTTCGTGGCCACCAGCAGCACGTTGCAGTGGGAGCACATTCGGCCAGTGTTCGCGGACATCTGCCCGGATACCTGGAACCTGGACCCCGCCCGCATCGAGGCCAGCCTGCATGAAGACACCGGCGCGATCGTGGCCACCCATGTGTTCGGCAACCCCTGCGCAGTGGATGAGATCGATGCCGTGGCCCAGCGCCACAAGCTGAAGGTGATCTACGACGGCGCCCATGCGTTTGGCGTGCAACAGGCCGGGCAGTCGGTGCTCAACCGGGGCCACGTGACCACCCTGAGCTTCCATGCGACCAAGCTGTTCCACACCATCGAAGGCGGCGCCATCGTGACCAACGATGACGACCTCGCCGAGCGTGTGCGGCTGATGACCAACTTCGGTATCGCCGACTACGAAACCATCGAAGGCCTGGGCACCAACGCCAAGCTGAACGAGTTTTCCGCAGCGATGGGGCTGTGCATCCTCGACGACATCGAGCTGATCCTTGAGCAGCGCTCGGAGATCGCCCACTTCTACACCCGCCACCTGGGCGACTACCTTCAACTGCAACGCGTGGCGCCCGACAGCGAACCCAACTTCAGTTATTTCCCGGTGGCCCTGGCCAACCATCGGGCGATGTTATCGGCCCGGGCCGCGCTGCAAGCCGCCGACATCAACCCGCGCCGTTACTTCTACCCGTCCCTGGACACGATCGACTACCTGCAACCGCAGCAGGCGCAACCGATCTCCCGCGGGCTGGCGCAGCGTGTGTTGTGCCTGCCGATCTATCCGGGGCTGGGACGGAACATTCAGCAACGCATCGTCGACACCCTGCTACGCCAATGTGATTCGCCACTCCTACCCTTGGCGCCGCTGCGCCGGGCCCTTTAATCATCCGTAGCCGGGCCGGTCATGAGCACAAACCGATCGATATTTCGCAACACCACCCTCAACTACGTTGGGCAGGCCTATACGCTGTTGATCGGTATCGTGATCATGCCGTTTTATCTCAGCCACCTCGGCGCGGAGGTGTATGGGCTGATCGGTTTCTATACGGTGCTGCAAACCTGGCTGCAGCTGCTGGACGTTGGCCTGTCGCCTTCGCTGGTGCGGCAGATTGCGCACCACCAGCACGCGGGCAATGAAAGTTGCCGCGAGGGCGGCTGGTTGCTGCGCTCATTCGAGCTGATCTTCCTTCCGCTCGCCCTGCTGACCGTGGTGGCGGTATACCTGGGTAGCCCGTGGATTGCCGCGCATTGGCTCAATGCCCAGGCGCTGGACACGTCCACTATTGTGCAATGCATCACGCTGATGGGCTGGATGGTTGCGCTGCGGTTGTATGCCACCCTGTACAAGAGCGGCCTGCAAGGCCTGGAAATGCACGCCTGGCTCAACGGTGCCAACGTGGTGATCACCACCTTGCGCTACTTTGGTGGCCTGTTCCTGGTGGCAGTGGTGTCGCAGGACGCGTTGGTATTCTTCAAGTTCCAATTGTGCGTGGCGGTGATCGAAACGTTGATCTTCGCCAGCAAGGCCTATAGCCGCTTGCCCACGCCACGCTGGTGGAGTGGCTTCAATTGGGCGCTGGTCAAGCCCATCGTGCCGTTCGCCCTCAGCCTGTCGTTCACCTCGGTGCTGTGGATCGTGCTCACCCAGCTGGACAAGATCCTGCTGTCCGAGCGGCTGTTGCTGACCGAGTACGGTTACTTCTCACTCGTCGCGCTGATGACCACCGGGATCCTGATGCTGATCAACCCGCTGGTGCAAACCCTGTTGCCACGCATGACCGTGCTGCTGGCCGAGGGGCGGGACAAGGACATGCACCAGCTGTACCTGGCTGCCAGCCGCTTTACCTGCACCTTGCTGTTTCCACTGGCGAGCGTGATGGCGGTGCACGCCGGCGACTTGCTGTACGCCTGGAGTGGTGACCGCGCCGCAGCCGACTGGGGCAGGCCGATCCTGTTCTGGTACGCCTTGGGCAGCGCGATCATGGCCGCCAGCACCTTCCAGTACCACCTGCAATACGCCTACGGGCAGATCCGCCTGCACGTGTGGTACAGCGTGATTTCTGCCGCCGTCACCGTCCCGGTGATGGTGTTGGCCATCGACAGTTGTGGCGCCCTGGGCGCCGCTGCCGCGTGGTTCGTACTGCGGCTGCTGTCCTTCGCCATCTGGCCGCGCGTGGTGCACCACCACCTGGCGCCGGCCCTGCATGGCGTGTGGTTGAAAGACATTCTGCGGATCAGCCTGATGACCCTGCTGGGCCTTGGGCTGACCGAACCGATTGTGCGCCTGATGGCCGGCGAAGATCGCCTGCTTACCCTGGCGAGCCTGGCCATCTGCGGCCTTGTCACCCTGGCTATCGTGGCCGGCAGCGACCGCTTGCTCGCCGCCCGGGTGATTCTTCTGTTCAGCAAACCGAGCGTAGGACGATGAACATTCGAACCGAACGAGACATCATGCAAGGCTGGGGCGGGGCAAGGATTCCGCTTGTCAGCGTGGTCTGCCCGGCTTTCAACCAGAAAGCGTTCATCGCCGCGACGGTGGACAGCTTTCTTGCCCAGCGAACCGATTTTCCGTTCGAGATCCTGATCAACGACGATGCCTCCACCGACGGTACCCGGGAGATCATCCAAGCCTATGCCGAGCGTTACCCCACCCTTATTCGCCCGGTGCTTCATGAGCAGAATCAGTACCGTCAGGGCAAGCTGTTCTACCCTGCCCTGTTCAACATGGCCAAGGGGCGCTACCTGGCGTATTGCGATGGCGACGATTTCTGGACCGACCCGCTCAAGCTGCAAAAGCAGGTGGACTTCCTGGAGTGCCACCCCGACTACGTGATCACTTATCACGACGCGGTGATGGTCAGCGAACAGGGCGAACAAGGGCTTCAGCTCGGGCGTGCCTGGCAGCGTGACGCGACCAGCGTGGAGCTGATGCAAGGCCGGCGCATTTCAACCCTTACCGCGTGCTTCCGTAACGTGCTGCGCGAGCTGCCGCGCGAGCTTGAACTGGCACCCCTGATGGACGTGTGCTGGTGGTCGATGCTCGGCGCGCACGGCAAGGGCAAATATCTGGCAGACATCACCCCAGGTGGCTACCGCGTGCACTGCGGCGGGATGTTCTCCATGCGTGGCGAAAAGAAAAAACTGCACATGTCGCTGCAGACCGCCGCCTGCCTGGCCAACTACTACCACAACCGCGGCAACCAGCCCTTGTACGAGCACTTCCTTACCCAGGTGTTCGGCCTGTCGCTGGCCGCGGTATCGCCCTGGCAAAAGCTCAGCGCCCTGGGGCTGGTGGCTGCCAACGTAAGCCGCAACCTGTTCCGCCGGCTGGCGATACCCATGGGAAGGAGCTAGCGATGCCTGCCCCCGATTGACGGCCGGCATCGCCTGCCTGGCACCTTCAAGCACTGCTTCATTATCACGGACACGATTGCCAACGCCGCGCGCCTTGGCCAGGAGCTTCACATGACCGCAATGACCCGCTCCAGCCTGGAGTATCAGCAGGACACTCGGATCGACGTGGCAAGTATCTTGCGCATGCTGTTCGACCACAAAGTGTTGATTGCCTGGGTGGTCGGGCTCTTTACCCTGGTTGGGGGCATTTACGCGATCGTCGCCACGCCGGTGTACCAGGCCAACGCGATGATCCAGATCGAGCCGAAAAAGATCGGCCTTGATGCCACGCCAGTGTTCAACAGCAAGCCGACCTCGGTGTCCGAAGCGGCTACTGAAATCGAACTGATCAAATCGCGCGCCGTGCTTGGGCGTGTGATCAGCGACCTGAAACTGGACATCGTCGCCACCCCCCGCTACCTGCCGTTGATTGGCAAGTGGTATGCGCGCCAGTTCAAGCCCGCCAAGGGTCACGTTACCGCAGCGCCCTTCGGGTTGAACCGCTTTGCCTGGGGTGGCGAAGCCATTGCCGTCGATGCGCTGGAAGTGCCCAAGGCCATGCTGGGCCTGCCGCTTACTTTGGTCGCTGGCGCCAACGGCAGCTACAGCGTGCAGGACGCCGACGGCAACGCCGTGTTGGACGGCAAGGTAGGCGTGGCGAGTGCAAGCAATGGTGTGAGCCTGCTGATCACCTCCCTGCAAGCGCGCCCGGGCACCGAGTTTCGCCTGGTGCGTAACCGGGAGCTGGCCACCGCACTGGACTACCAGGAACGCCTGAAGGTCAGCGAGGCCGGCAAGGATTCGGGCATTGTGTACATGTCCATCCAGGACACCGACCCCGCTCGCGCCGTGATGTTGGTCAAGGAAGTAAGCGACCGCTACGTACGCCAGAACGTGGAACGCAGCTCTGCCGAGGCCGCGCAACGGCTGGACTTCCTCCGCTCGCAGCTGCCGGTGGTACGCGCCGAGCTGGAGAAGTCCGAAGAAGCGCTGCACGAATTCCAATTGCGCACCCATGCCGTGGACATCGGCCAGCAAACCCGTACCTTGCTGGACCAAGTCGTGGACTACGACAACCAATTGTCCGAGCTGCGCCTCAAGCGTACCGATCTGGATCGCCTGTACACACGCCAACATCCGCAGTCGGTGGCGATGTCCCAGCAAATCGGCCAGCTCGAAGCTCAGAAGGCCAAGCTTCAAGCTGAAGTGGGCCAGTTGCCCGAGACCCAGCAGGAACTGCTGCGCCTGAGCCGAGACATGCAGGTGACCACCCAGACCTACACCAACTTGCTCAACCGTGTGCAGGAACAGGACATCATCCGCGCGGGCAACATCGGTAACGTGCGCGTGATCGACGCCGCCGACGCCAATGTGGAAGAGCCGGTGAAACCCATGCGCAAGCTCATCGTGGCCTTGGCCGCGTTGCTGGGTGCGCTGTTCGCGATCTCGATCATCTTCGTTCGCCAGGCGTTCTACCGCGGCGTCGAGAACCCTGAGAGCGTCGAGCAACTTGGGCTGCCGGTGTACGCCTCGCTGCCGCTGTCGCGCCAGCAGGAACGCCTCAACCGCGGGCAAACCCGCAAGGGCCAGGCGCCTTCCCGGCTGCTCGGTGTGGTGGCGCCTCGCGAAGCGACCATGGAGGCACTGCGCAGCCTGCGTACCAGCCTGCACTTCGCGATGGCTGAAGCACGCAACCACATTCTGATGATCACCAGCCCTACCCCGGGCGTGGGTAAGTCCTTCGTGTGCGCCAACCTGGCGGTGGTCAATGCACAATCGGGCAAGCGCGTACTGCTGATCGACGCCGACATGCGCAAAGGCTACCTGCACCAGCAGTTCGGTGTGCAGCCGCGCCACGGCCTGGCTGATGCACTCGCGGGCAAGCTGCCCTTTGCCGACGTGGTCCACGACACCGCGGTGAAGAACCTGCAGCTCATTTCGTGCGGCTTCGCGGCGCCCAACCCGTCCGAACTGCTGATGCATGAAAACTTCACTCGCCTGCTGCGTGAACTGGCGCCGCATTACGACCTGGTGATCATCGACACCCCGCCCGTGATGGCTGTGACCGACGCAACGCTGGTGGGCCGTCAGGCAGGCACTTGCATGATGGTCAGCCGCTTCGGCCAAAGCACGGTGAAGGAGATCGACGTGGCCCGCCGCCGCCTGTTGCAGAACGGCGTGACCCTCAAGGGCGCCATCTTCAATGGCGTGGTTCGCAAGGCCTCTACCGCCGAATACGACTGCGCTTCGTATGGCTACGACTACGGCGACAGCCGCGCGTAACCGTTCATTGACTCGCCAGGGACAGACACAGGATGAATACGACGATAGCCATGATGCAGCCCTACTGGTTCCCTTACCTGGGCTACTTCCAATTGATTGCCGGCGCCGATGTGTTCGTCCTGGGCGACGACCTGCAATACGTGAAAGACGGCTGGATCAACCGCAACCGTGTGCTGTGCGGGGGCAAGCCCTGGTTGTTCAGCCTGCCGCTGGCCCGGGACGTTCACGGCCTTTCGATCAACCAGCGGCGCCTGGCCGACACCGCCACCGGCAACCTGGACAGCCTGCTCAAGACGCTCGCGCTGCATTACGCACGGGCACCCCAGCGGGCAGAAGTGATGCCCTTGCTCGAAGGCATCATGCGCTACCCGGATGCCAACCTGGCCCGCTATCTGGAGTACAGCCTGCGCCAGGTGTGCGCCTACCTGAAGATAGACACCCCCATTCTGCTGGCCTCCGAACTGGATATTCGCGACATCGCCGATAAACAGGACCGTGTGATCAAGACCATGCACCGCCTGGGCGGCAACCGCTACATAAACCCCATCGGCGGGCGCGAGCTGTATGAAGAAGAACGCTTCCGCCAGGCCGGGCTGAGCCTGCGCTTCCATCACATGGGAGACGTCAGCTATGCCCAGTTCGGCCAGCCGTTCGTGTCGCACCTGTCGATCATCGACGTGCTGATGTTCAACCCGGTGGAGCAGATCCGCCAATGGCTCGACCACTACAGCCTGCTGCTGCCTGCGCCGCGCATGGACGCACCTCGGGCCCAGGCCAGCGCGCCGGTCGCCGCCCGTGCCCCCCTCTCTCTGACATAGGACACACGCCATGGATGCCGCTGTCGCCAACCGTTTGAACACCAACTGGTATTTGATCCAGACCAAGCCACGCCAGGAAGCACGCGCCGAGGAGCACCTGGCCCGTCAAGGCTTCGAGTGCTATCGCCCGCTGACTGAAAGCACCGCCGCCAGCGCCCCCGCCAGTACCCGGGCAAGCCGCCTGGTGGAACAACCGCTGTTCCCCGGCTACCTGTTCATTCACATGCATCGCGACGACAGCTGGTACCCGATCCGCTCGACCCGCGGCGTGTCGCGCATCGTGGCGTTCGGCCCCAACCCATGCCCGGTGAGTGACAAGCTGATCGACGAAATTCGCCAGCGCGCTCATGTTACTACCGACACACCGGGTTTTCATCGTGGCGAGAAAGTCCGCGTGGTCACCGGGGACAGCGAGATGGAAGCGATCTTCCTGTGCAATGACGGGGAGGAGCGCGCCGTGATCCTGCTCAATCTGCTGCAGCGCCAGCAACGCGTGGTGCTGGCTCGCCAGAACCTGCAACGGGTGGTCAGCCATGCGTACTGAATCGCAGCGCAGACGCAACATGAACGGTACCACTACCCTGGTGACACTCACTTACGGGCAGCGCCTGAACTACCTGCGAACGCTGGTTAACCGGTCACTGGGCAGCTGGCGCATCCAGCGAGTGATCGTGGTGAGCAACGCCTCCACCGACAACCTGCGCTCACTGTGTGAGGCGTGGCCTGGCCAGGTGGAGGTGATCGACCTGCCCACCAATACCGGCTCGGCCGTGGGTTACAAGGTAGGGATAGAAGCCGCGCTGGAGCGAGGCGCCGAGTACATCTGGCTGATGGATGACGACAACGCACCCACGCCCGGCGCCATCGACGCCCTGCATCAACGCTTGTTCGAATGCGCCCAGGGGCGCGGCTGGGACAAGGCCGCGGTGATCGGCTTCCGCCCCACGCATCAGGCGGACATCGCCGCTGGCGTACCCCGGCCGTTCGCCGTGCAATGGCGCTCCAGCTGCTTCGGCTTTCATATCGCGCAGCTGCCGTACAAGGTCTGGCGCCGCACCCCTTGGGGCCGGCCCAACGCTCAGCGCAAGCAGGCCTCGCTGGTGAAGCTGCCGTTCACCACCTATGGCGGGCTGCTGGCTCACCGCTCGCTGTATGAGCGCATCGGCACGCCACTGGGCGATCTGCTGCTGTATGCCGATGACACCGAATACACCTGGCGCATCACCGCGTCGGGGGGCGAGATTTTCCTGGCCACCGAGGCCGTGCTGGATGACCTGGAGCATTCGTGGAACATCAAGGAGCGCACCGGCAACATCTACGAGACCTTCCTGCTGGGTAACTCGGAGTTTCGAGCGTATTACGCCGCACGCAATCAGGCGTGGTTCGACAAGCATGTCTGGGCCGCGTCTGGCTGGCTGTATTACCTCAACCGGTCGCTGTTCCTCTTCTTGCTGCGCCAGGTAGCCCGTCGCAAGGGCTCGCTGGAGCGGCTGAACCTTATCGAGCAGGCGATCCGCGACGGTGAGTCGGGACGGCTGGGCACTCACGAGTCCTATCCGCTATGAAGCTACTGTTCCTTAACAGCCTGTACGCCCCGCATATTGGCGGGGGCGCCGAGATTGTGCTGCAACGCACCGTGGAAGGGCTGCAAAGGCGTGGTGATGACGTTTGCGTGCTGGCCACCGGCCCTCAACCCGGGTTACACGTCACTGACGTTCGCGGCGTCAAGGTGTACCGGGCCGGGCTGTTGAACGCTTATTGGCATTTCAGCCCTCAACGCCCCGGCGCGCTGGTGCGCCTTGGCTGGCACCTGCGGGACCGCTACAACACCGGCATGCGCCAGTACGTGCGCGAAGTGATCAAGCGGGAAAAGGTGGACGTGGTGGTGTGCCACAACCTTGCAGGGTGGTCGGTCGCGGCCTGGGATGAAATCACCGAAGCAGGGCTGCCCACTGTCCAGGTGCTGCACGACCTTTACCTGTTGTGCCCGGGTAGCAACATGTTCAAGAAGGGCAACGCCTGCAAAACCCCCTGCACCCTCTGCCGCAGTTTTCGCCAGGGCCATGCCGAGCGCTCCGCGCAGGTGACCGCGGTGGTGGGCGTGAGCGAGTTTCTGTTACAGCGAGTGCGGGCCGCGGGCTTTTTCAGCAAGGCTGACGCCAGCGTGGTGTACAACGCCACGCCGCGCGCCGATACCACCATCGCCGCCTACCAGCCGCCTGCGCAACCCACGTCGGCGCCTGTTCGGTTTGGCTACCTGGGCACACTGTCGGAGCAAAAAGGGCTGGCCTGGCTGATCCGTCAGTTCAATACCCTGGACTTTCCCGCCACCCTGGAAATCGCAGGGCGCGGGCAGGCCGACTACGAGGCGCAGCTCCGGGCCCTGGCCGGCGATACACCGCGTATCCGCTTCGTGGGCTACCAGTCCCCGGAAAACTTTTACCGCCACATCGACGTCGCCGTGGTGCCTTCGGTGTGGAACGAGCCCTTCGGCCTGGTGGCCGTTGAGGCCTGTTCCCACTCGGTGCCGGTAATCGCCAGTTGCCGGGGCGGCTTGCCGGAAATCATCGAGGACGGGGTGAACGGGTTGCTGTGCTATCCCGAGCAGCCTGGCTCGCTGGCCGAAGCCATGAAGCGCCTGGCGCAGGACCCTGCCCTGCGCCAGCGCTTGACTGACCAGGCGCGCTGCAGCGTGGAGCATCTGCTGGACATGGAGCGGATGCTGGACGCGTATCAAGAACTCTTCAAACAGGTTGTTACCAAGGGGTCGCCACGTCATGGCAACGACATTGCCGTACACAGCCGTTGAGCGCCGGGCCTGGCTGGCCTTCGACAAATCCACGGTCATGGCCTGGACCGCCTTGAGCCTGATGGGCGTGGAGACCTTCTCCGGTGCGCTTCGCTACTACCTGGACATGGCGGGCGCCTCGGCGCTGCTCTACTTGCCCAAGGCCGCCTGCCTGGCGCTGTTTGCCCTGGAACTGTTCAGTGCCCGGCTGAGCCGCAGCTTCTGGTTGGCGTTGCTGTTGCTCGCCGCCTCCAGCCTGATGGGGATGCTGCATGGGGCCAGCGCCAGCAATGTCGGCTTTAGCCTGTTCATCTACAGCCCGCTGTTGTTCGGCATGCTGTGCGGGGCGTACCTGCAGCAGCGCAAGCACCTGATGGTCTGGATAGTGGGGCTGTGCCTGGTGGCCTCGATGGTAGGGATATTGCTCGACAAGTACACCAGCGTGCCGTGGAAGGGGTACAGCTACAACCTGGGCGATACCACCCTGCGTGGCAACACCGCCTGGTCGACCGGAGGCACCGATCGCCTGGCCGGGTTTGCCCGGATGTCCACCACGGCCGCCATGATGATGGCTATCTACGCCCTGTACCTGACTGCCTTCACCCGCTCCCGGGTGCTGATGAGCCTGCTGTTCGCCGCCACCTTTGGCAGCATCCTGCTGACCACGAACAAATCCACTGCGGCCGCGTTTGCCATCGCGCTGCTGCTATTGCCCATCTTGCGTCAGCCGCTGCTGTGCCGGGTGCTGTTCCTGCTTGTAGTAGGCATGGGAATCGCCCTCCCCGTGCTATCGGTACTGTCGGATTTCGACGGCCACGCCACCACGGGCGACAGCGTAATGGCCTCGTTCTATGACCGCCTGGTGAATACCTGGCCGATGGTGATCACCACCATTACCCGCGAGGGCTGGGGCGTCATGGGCGCCGGCTTCGGCATGATCGGCAGCAGCGTGGCGTTATTCCCGGTGTACTCGGCGCAGATGCCCGCGGTGACCGACAGCACCGCCTTGTACCTGTGGAGCACCCTGGGGGTGGCCGGCATCCTCCTGTTCGGTAGCCTGCTGCCGTTGCTCAGTGGCCTGGCTGCGCGGCGGGACTGGATGAGCGGCGCACTGATGACGATCACGTTCTGCATCACCCTGATCAGTTGGACCACTGACGTTCTGGAGGTGCCTGTCGCGGCCCTGGCCGTCGGCCTGGCCGTGTCGCATCTCCTGAGGCGCCCCGCTGTTCCGACCTTTGAGCTGTATTTGCGGGAGTTGTCCCATGAACCTGTATTTCCTGCGCCGCGCGCTCTGTAGTGCCGCGTTGCTGTTGTGCTGCCCGGCAGGTGCCTTTGCAGAAGAGGCACCGGCGGCTTCCGCAGGCTTCATCCTCGGTGTGGGTACCCACTTGTTCAACCAGCAAAAGCAGGTCGAGGCGCCCTTCGCGATGATGCGCGACGCGCAGATCCGTTCGGTACGCGATGACGCGTTCTGGTCCACGGTGGAACAACTGCCCGGCCAGCTGATGGTTTCGCCGGACTGGTACAAATACCTGCGCGAGCAGCGCGCCAGCGACATGAGCAACATCCTGGTGCTGGGGTATGGCAACCGGTTCTATTCCAACAACAGCAAGCCTGTATCACCGACCGTGCGCGCCGGCTTCGCTCGCTACGTCGACTTCGTAGCGCGCCGGCTCAAGGGCCAGGTAGGTTTCTACGAGGTGTACAACGAGTGGGACGTGGAGGACCCGATTACCCAGGCGTTTGGCGAGGCGTACCTGGACCTGGTGCGAGATACCTCCCGCCAGCTACGGCGCCTCGATCCGGGCGCGCGCGTCCTCGCCGGCGCGGTGACCACCCGCGGCATCAAAGTGGGTTTTGCCGACCGGCTGGTGCGCAATGGCGTGATGAAGTACGTGGACGGGCTGTCGCTGCACCCTTATGTGCATTGCGAAAAAACCAACGGCGGCAATACGCCGGAAAGCTGGATTCGCTGGATGCGGCAAGTCTCCACGCGGCTCGACAACCTGGCGGGCGAGCCTGTCCCGCTGTACCTGACTGAAATGGCCTGGCACAGCACTGGCGACCTGGACCCTTGCGGCATAGACGAAGCCACGCAGGCGGCCTGGCTGGCGCGGGCATACCTGCTGGCCAAGACCCTGCCGGCCATCAAGGGCCTGTGGTGGTACGACCTGAGCAACGACGGCAACAACCCGGCTGACCCGGAACACAACTTCGGCCTGTTGCGTCGGGACCTGAGCATCAAGCCCGCCTACGCCGCACTCAGGCGTATCGCGCCGGTGCTCAATTACTACCGTTATGTACCAACGCAGCCACTGCCGGCTACCCAAGGAAGCGAGCCGCTGATCGAACTGGAATTTCGCCGGGGCAGCCATCGCCTGCTAGCCGTATGGACACAGGGGCAGCCCGGCCCTGTGACCCTTTCGTCACCCGGCGCGCCGACGCATCCGGTCCAGGTGAGCGGCATGCCGGTACTGATTCGGCTCGACGACAGTAGCACCCCAAGAACATGACCGGCCAGGCAGGCCCTTTCAACACCGACCCGCTGCACAAGGATGTATCGAAGATGATTGTCATCAATGCGCGTTTTTTGACCCAGGAACTTCGTGGTGTGCAGCGTTTTGCCGAGCAGATCTGCCTCGCGCTGAAAACCTTGCGTAATGACGTGGTGTTTGTATCGCCCCCGGGCATCCGTATGGAAGAAACCGCACACACGCTGGGCGCCCAGGTGATCGGCCGCAACAAGGGGCACTTGTGGGAACAGCTGGATCTGCCCATGTACCTGCACCGCAACGGGCGCCCATGGTTGTTGTCGCTGTGCGCCACCGCACCCGTTTTTTACCGCCGCCAGATAGTCACGCATCACGACATTACCTATGTGCGGCACCCGGAGAGCTACAGCCTGGCGTTTCGCACGGCCTACCGCCGGATGACCCCACTGATGCTCAAGCGGGCTCACACGCTGATCACGGTCAGCGAGTTCTCGAAGCGGGAAATCGGCGAGTTCTACGGCGTGCCTTCCGCTCGCATCCTGGTGGTGCCCAATGCGGTGAGCGGCGCGTTCCAGCCCCATCGCCTGGAGATCCCGCGGCCGTACCTGCTGGCAGTGTCCTCGCCCAGCGCGCACAAGAACTTCGCACGGATGATCGAGGCGTTTCTGCGGCTCAAGGGCCACCCGGAAGTGGAGTTGCGCATCGTGGGCGCGGCGAACGGCATTTTCGCCGACCCCAGCCTGCAGCAACAGGCAGCTGGCGACCCTCGGATTCACTTCCTGGGGCGGCTGACCGACGCCCAGTTGATCGACCAGTACCAACATGCAAGCGCCTTCGTGTTCCCTTCGCTGTATGAGGGTTTTGGTATTCCCCCTCTGGAGGCGCAGGCCTGCGGTTGCCCGGTACTGGCCGCCAACGCCGCGTCCATCCCGGAGGTGTTGCAGTCCAGCGCGCTGTACTTCGACCCGCTGGACGTGGACCAGATGGCCCGCGCCATGGCGCTGGTACTGGATAACCCGTCCATTGGCGAACACCTGAGAACCCTCGGGCTACGCAACGTGGCGCGGTTCAGCTGGCAGGCCTCGGCCCGGCTGATAAGCGACCGCCTGGATACGCTGCAGCCAAACGGCCGCACCCCTTTGCACATCACCACTAAAGGCGCTGAACAGCACGCCAGGGAGCATCAATGAAAATCGCCATCGTCCATGACTGGTTGGTTACCTTTGCCGGAGCGGAGCGAGTACTGGCGTCTTTGCTGAAAGTTTGGCCGCAGGCAGACCTGTTTGCGGTGATTGATTTCCTCAGCGATGAAGACCGCGCCCGCCTGGGTGGCAAACAGGCGAAAACCACCTTCATCCAGCGCCTGCCCAAAGCGCGTACCAAGTACCAGAAATACCTCCCGTTGATGCCGTTGGCTATCGAGCAGATGGACCTTTCAGGCTACGACCTGATCATTTCCAGCAGCCATGCGGTGGCCAAAGGTGTGCTCACCGGCCCCGACCAGCTACACATCAGCTATGTGCACTCGCCCATTCGCTATGCCTGGGACCTGCAACACCAGTACCTGACCGAAAGCGGCATGAACACCGGCCTGAAGGGCAAGCTGGCGCGGATGATCCTGCATTACATGCGCATGTGGGACCAGCGCACCGCCGCCGCTGTCGATGATTTCGTGGCCAACTCCCGCTTCATCGGCCGCCGCATCGACAAGGCCTATCGTCGGCCGTCCACGGTGATTTACCCGCCGGTGGACACCAGTGGCTTCAGCTTCAACAGCGAGAAGCAGGACTACTACGTCACTGCTTCGCGCATGGTGCCCTACAAGAAAATCCCGATGATCGTGCAGGCCTTCGCCGCAATGCCGGACAAGCGCCTGGTGGTGATTGGCGACGGCCCCGAACTGGCCAAGGCCCGCGCCGTGGCCGGGCCGAACGTGACCATCCTTGGCCAGCAACCTTTCGAGGTGCTGCGCCAGCATTTGCAGAACGCCAAGGCGTTCGTGTTTGCCGCCGAGGAAGATTTCGGCATTACGCCAGTGGAGGCGCAAGCGTGTGGCACGCCGGTAATCGCTTATGGCCGTGGCGGCGTGCTGGAAACCGTACGGGGCCTGGACGACACGGCACCCACCGGGGTGTTCTACCCGCAGCAAAGCGTGGAAGCGCTGATCGCCGCCGTGCAAACGTTCGAGCGTGAAGGCCACCGTATTTCCGCGCGGGCCTGCCGTGAGCAGGCAGAGCTGTTTGGCGAGCGGCGCTTCGAACGCCAGATCCGCCACTTCGTGGAGGTGCGTTACGCCGAGGCCAACCTGCCGGCACCCTTGGCCGCTACGCCACGCCTCACCCTGGCCTCCTTGAACAAGGCCGCCCCGGCGGTGGTGACACCGATGTAACCGGGCTTTCCCGCAATTGGCCACATTGAACCGATGCACGTTTCACTGACAGGACGACACCATGACGACACCTCACAAGGGCATTCTTCACGCCCACCAGTCCTTCCTTTCCCTGGCCCACCGCTTGCTCGACCTGGCCGTGATCGTCGCCGGTACGCTCTGGGCCGATTGGGCCAACCAGCATCCGATTACCAGTGAAACCTGGATCAAGGTGTTGCTGGCCGTGCTGGTATTCCACTGGTTGAGCGAGTACCACAAACTCTATGGCTCCTGGCGCGGCGAGCGGATTAGCAGCGAGCTACGGCGGGTGGCCACTTATTGGGCGCTGACGTTCGTGTGCCTCCTGCTGGCCGATCAGTTGCTGCCGCAGAACAGCGCGCTGCCAGCAGCCCATCACCTGCAGGCCTTCGCTTTCGTACTGGCGATACTCGGTGGCTACCGGTTGGCGATCCGCAGCACCCTCCACGCCCTGCGCAAGCGCGGCTACAACACGCGCAATGTGGCGATTGTGGGCACTGGCCAGGTAGGCGAGCGGCTGGCGTTGTCCATGGCCCAGGCACCGTGGATGGGCTTGCGGCTGTTCGGCTTCTATGACGACCAGCCGCAACAGATGGACCTTTCAGGGATCGGCCGACGCGTGATTGTGCGCGGTGGGCTGGATCAACTCATCGACCACGCCCGCGACGGCCGTATCGACAAGGTGTACATCACCCTGCCGATGGTGCAGGAGCCGGTGATCCAGGAGCTGGTGAAATCCCTGAGCGACACCACCACCTCGGTGTACCTGATCCCCGATGTGTTCATGTTCGATCTGCTGCATGCACGTAGCGAAAGCATCAACGGCTTGGCTAGCATCAGCCTGATCGACAGCCCCATGGAAGGCTCGAGCAGCCTGATCAAGCGCGTCGAGGATATCGCCGCCTCCAGCCTGATCCTGGCGATGATTGCCGTGCCCATGTTGCTCATCGCGCTCGCAATCAAGGTTACTTCACCTGGCCCGGTGCTGTTCCGCCAGGTGCGTTACGGGCTGGATGGCCGCCCGATCAAGGTATGGAAATTCCGCAGCATGACGGTTCAGGAAAACGGCAGCGATGTACGCCAGGCCAGCCGTAACGATGTACGCATCACGCCATTGGGAAAGGTGCTGCGCCGCACGTCGCTGGACGAGCTGCCGCAATTCTTCAACGTGCTGATGGGCGACATGTCCATCGTGGGGCCGCGCCCGCATGCCGTGGCGCATAACGAGCAATACCGGCGGTTGGTGAGCTGCTACATGCTGCGCCACAAGGTGAAACCCGGTATCACCGGGTGGGCCCAGGTGAACGGCTGGCGCGGCGAAACCAACACGCTGGACAAGATGCAGAAACGGGTCGAATACGACCTGGATTACATCGAACGCTGGTCGGTATGGCTGGACCTGAAAATCATCGCGCTCACGCTGTTCAAGGGCTTCGTGAACAAGAATGCCTACTGATGCCGCCGCGCATTACTCACGCGAGAAGTCTGTTTCTCCAAGGAAGATTGAAATGAATCGCAATGTATTGGTTGCCATGCTGTTGAGCGCGGTGCTTCAAGGTTGTGCCTTCGCCCCAGGGCAACACATGACACCGGACGATGCCTCCGAGGACACTGGCATCAACGGCCCGGTGCGCGTGGTGCAGATCACCAACAACAGCGTCAACGAAGAAAAGACCATCTACCAGCCACAGCCCGTGCCGGCTGAACTGCTGACGTACAAGCCCGAGGAATACCGCATCGGCCCGGGCGATGCACTGGTGGTAACGGTATGGGAACACGAGGAACTGAACGCCCCGTCGGGCCCGGATCAGGGCAGCTCGGCGGCGCGTGTGGTGCGTGGTGACGGTACCATCTACTACCCCTACATCAGCTCCATCGTGGCCGGCGGCAAGACGATCGAAGAGTTTCGCGCCGAGCTTCAGCAAAAGCTGTCGCAGTACCTCACCGTGGCGAAAGTGGATGTGAACGTGCAGGGCTATGAAAGCCAGCGCGTGGTGCTGTCGGGGGCCTTTCGCAGCCCCGGCGTGCAGCCGCTGACCAACGTACCGCTGTCGATGGTCAGCGCCATCAGCAAGGCTGGCGGCGAGGCGGACAACGCCAACCTTGCCGGGCTGATCCTCAAGCGCGATGGCAAGGAATACCTGCTGGATATCGATACGCTCAACCGCAAGGACTCGCCGCTCAACCGCATCTACCTGAAAAACGGCGACCAGCTGCACCTGGGCAACTACCGCGCAAACAAGGTGTACGTGCTGGGCGAAGTACACAACCCGCAGGTAATGAACTACGGCGGCAGCACCTTCAACCTGATGGAAGCCTTGGGTAATGCCGGCGGCATCAGCCAGGAAACCGCCAACGCCGAGGCGATCTATGTGATCCGCAGCGCGCAACCGGAAACCAGCCAGCCGCCCACGGTGTTCTACCTCAACGCCAAGAAGCCCACCGCCTTCCTCCTGGCTCGGCAGTTCGACCTGCAAAGCGCCGACGTGGTGTTCGTGGGGCCCGCTAATATCACGCGCTGGAACCGCTTCATCAGCCAGTTGCTGCCGTCGGCCAGCGTGGTCGCCACGGGCGCTGCCTTCCGCAACTAAGGAAGCTTGCGTAACGGGCACGCCATGTCGGTACCGTTACGCAATATTTCCCCCTTCCCTTTCAGGGATCCGCTACGATGAAGGCCTGTTGCCTCTGGATCGGATCCCCATGTCTGCTGCTCAATCAGCCGCCAGCGCGACTCTGGTGCTCGACAACGGGCTACGCGTACGTATCTGTCACGAGCCACGCCTCAAGCGCGCGGCTGCATTCTTGCGGGTTGATGCAGGTAGCCACGATGTCGACCTGGCCTGGCCTGGCCTCGCGCACTTCCTTGAACACCTCTTCTTTCTCGGCACCACCCGCTTCGCCGGCGATCAGGCATTGATGCCGTTCGTCCAGCGCCATGGCGGGCAACTCAATGCCTCAACCCGCGAGCGAACCACGGATTACTTCTTCGAAGTTCCGGTGCCGGCCTTTTCCGGCGCGCTGGAGCGAATGTGCGAAATGTTCGCCAACCCGCGGCTCAGCGCCACCGACCAGCGCCGTGAGCGTGAAGTACTCCACGCCGAATTCATCAGTTGGTCACGGGACAACCAGGCCCACCATGAGCTATGGCTGACCAGCCCACTGTCGGCGCGCCATCCGCTGCGTGCCTTCCACGCCGGTAATCGTTATAGCCTGCCGCTCGAGCGCGCCGAGTTCCAGGTAGCGCTGCGCCAGTTCCACCTGGACCACTACCACAGCGGGCAGATGACCCTGACCCTCGTGGGCCCCCAGCCGGAGGATTACCTGATCCGGCTGGCGCAACGTGCCTGTGCCATCCTTCCAAGGGGAAAACCACGGCTTCGTCCCGCGCCACCGCCGCTACTCGACGGTACCGGGGACGCTCAGCCACAAGCCGAAGGCAGCCGCTTCAACCTGGCGTTCGCCTGCGATGAGCTGCCCGAAGGGGCGCCAGCGGCCGTGGCGTTTTTCAGCACCTGGTTCGCCAATGCCCAGCCCGGCGGATTGCAGGCGGAGTTGCTACGGCGCGAACTGATCGAAAGCATGCGGGTAAGCGCTCACTACCTGTACCAAGGGCAGGCGCTGATCGATATCGAGTTCACGCTTACCGCCCATGGCCAAGGGCACTTGCCAACCCTGAGTGCGCTGACATTCGACTGGCTTGAGTTTTTCGAGGCTGTGGATGACTGGCCCATGCTTCGTGAGGAGTACGCGTTGTTGCAAAGGCGCCAGGCCCTGACCAGCGGCGCCCTGGCCCTGGCCAGGCGCCTGGCTCAGCCTGAAGAACACGCCGAAGTGCTGGACAACCAAGGCCTGGTTGCCTTGCGTGCCCTGCTTGCCCAGTTGCGGCCCGAACGCGTGCTTCATCCGCTGCCCAAACCCTCAGATGCGTTTGTCGCCTCCGCACCTGGCGCTCATTGGCGGCTGCCTCAACGCAACCGCTTCCTGCGGCCAAGCCGCCGCCCCGATCAACCCGTGGCCGACATTCGTGCCATGCGTTACGCACAGGGTGTGGATAACAGCGCCCATGAGGCCGAGTTGCTGTTGCGCTGGAACGTAGGCGCATCCCACCAGGCTGGCCTATGGCAGGTGCTGGACCGCGCCTTGCAGCGGCTGGTGCACGAAGCACGGCAAGCCGGGGTGAAGGTGCTGTTCACCAGCCTGGGTGAAGACTGGCAGCTACGCCTCAGCGGCGTCAGCGAGCCGATGGCGCCGCTGCTGGAGCAGGTGCTGGCTGTCTTGAATGCGCCGCCGCCAGAGGTATGGCGCTATGCCGAGCCGCTGACGCCGCCAGCACAAACGCCTATTCGCGAATTGCTGCGCCAATTGCCCGAGCACTGCCTGGGCAATAGTCGTGGCAGCGCCCGTCATCAGCCAGAAGACGTGCAGCCGGGCAAACTTCAGAAGGTCTGGAGCGTGGCTACCTGGGAAGGCCTGGCGCTGGGCTTCAATGATTCGAGCCGCAGTGCGCTCAACCTGGCGCTGCGGGCCATGCCGGGCCACCCCGACCCACAGATGGCCGCCCGCGCCCGGCGCATGCAAGGCAAGCGCTGGAGCGTGCTGCCCGCGCCCGGTAGCGAGCATGCCCTGTTGCTGTTCTGCCCCGCACCGCCGGGGTCGATCAGCGAGGACGCTGCCTGGCGGTTGATCGCACAGATCGCCCAGGCGCCGTTCTACCAACGGTTAAGGGTAGAGTTGCAGCTTGGATACGCGGTGTTCAGCAGCTTCCGACAGATCGCCGGCTTGCCGGGCCTGGTGTTTGGCGTGCAGTCACCCGGCACGGACCAGCCCGCGTTGCTTGGCCATTTCGATCAGTTCCTCAAGCAACTGCCGCGGCTGATCGGCAACCTGGGCAGCGAGAAACTGCTCGGCCAGCGGCAGGCATTGATCAACCGCTTGAAACCGGAGGAGATGGACACCAGCCAGCTGGCGGACACGCTATGGCAGGCACACCTGGGTAGCCACGACGGGGATTACCTCAAGCGCTTGCAGCAGGCCATGGGGGAGTTGCGCTCTACCGAGCTGGTGAGCGCGGCCTGGCGGTTGGCCAACGCCGACCACGGCTGGCTGGTACTGGCAAACGGGGGTGAAGCACCGAAAGGGTGGGAGGCAATGGGAACATTCTTACCGGAACGGTAATGAGCTTTCCTTTATTTTTCACCTGACCGGCTGGTTACTTTGAGTACAATGGCGGCCAACCTCGCATGAACGTCCGCGCCCACGCGCGGACTAAACATTGCCGGCTTTTTTCTTTCCTACAGAGGATGACGCCCATGTGGACCAAACCTGCTTACACTGATCTGCGTATTGGTTTTGAAGTAACGATGTACTTCGCTAATCGTTGATCTCAACGATCGGCATGACGCCTCGGTTCGCCGGGGCGTTTTTATTTGCGCTATTCGAGAGCCCACATGTACGTTCAAATCCTCGGCTCGGCGGCGGGTGGTGGCTTCCCTCAGTGGAACTGCAATTGCCCCAATTGCCGTGGCCTGCGTGACGGCACCTTGCGCGCCCAGGCTCGCACCCAGTCCTCTATTGCCCTGTCCGATGACGGCGTGAACTGGATTCTATGCAACGCCTCCCCGGACATTCGTGCGCAGCTGCAAAGTTTCGCGCCGCTGCAACCGGGCCGCGCGCTGCGCGACACGGGCATCGGGGCGGTCATCCTGCTGGACAGCCAGATCGACCACACCACCGGGCTGCTGAGTTTGCGTGAAGGTTGCCCACACCAGGTGTGGTGCACCGACATGGTCCATCAGGACCTCACCACAGGCTTCCCGCTATTCAACATGCTCAGCCACTGGAACGGTGGCTTGCAGTGGCAACGGATCGGCCTGGACGAAAGCTTCACCGTACCGGCCTGCCCGGCGCTGCGCTTCACCCCTTTGCCATTGCGAAGCGCTGCCCCACCCTATTCCCCGCACCGGTTCGATCCGCACCCCGGCGATAACATCGGGCTGATAGTGGAAGACCTGAACACCGGCGGCCGGTTGTTCTATGCACCAGGCCTGGGCCAGGTGAGCGAGGAACTGCTGGCGCGCATGGCGCAGGCAGACTGCTTGCTGGTAGACGGCACCCTGTGGGAAGACGACGAGATGCAACGCCGTGGCGTGGGTACCCGTACCGGGCGGGAAATGGGCCACCTGGCGCAGAACGGCCCCGGCGGCATGCTTGAAGTGCTGGACGGCCTGAACGTTGCGCGCAAGGTGCTGATCCACATCAACAACACCAACCCCATTCTCGACGAAGACTCCCCCGAGCGCGCCGAAGTGGAGCGGCGCGGCGTAGAAGTGGCCTTCGACGGCATGAGCATCCAGTTGTAGGTACGCCTGCGCCTTGCAGGAGCTTTCAACCTGTAGGAAGCGGGCGTAGCTCGCGAATGGATGACGCGCCCTACACCGATCACAAGAGGCATTCCAGTGAGCGAACAACCCCTCACCCCGGCCGAATTCGAACAGGCCTTGCGCGCCAAGGGCGCCTATTACCACATCTACCACCCGTACCATGTGGCCATGTACGAAGGGCGCGCCACCCGCGAGCAGATCCAGGGCTGGGTGGCCAACCGTTTCTACTACCAGGTCAACATCCCCATGAAGGATGCGGCCATCCTTGCCAACTGCCCGGACCGCGAGGTACGGCGCGAGTGGATTCAGCGCCTGCTGGATCATGACGGCGCGCCGGGCGAGGACGGTGGCATCGAAGCCTGGTTAAGGCTGGGGGAGGCCGTGGGGCTGGACCCCGACCAGCTGCGTTCCCAGGAGCTGGTGCTGCCGGGCGTGCGCTTTGCCGTGGACGCTTATGTAAACTTCGCCCGCCGTGCGAGCTGGCAAGAAGCAGCCAGCAGCTCGCTGACGGAATTGTTCGCGCCACAGATTCACCAGTCCCGGCTGGACAGCTGGCCGGCGCATTACCCGTGGATCGATCCGGCAGGCTACGAATATTTCCGTACCCGCCTGGGCCAGGCGCGCCGGGATGTAGAGCATGGGCTGGCGATTACCCTGGCCCACTACACTACGATCGAAGGCCAGCAGCGCATGCTGGAGATTCTGCAGTTCAAGCTCGATATCTTGTGGAGCATGCTGGATGCCATGACCATGGCCTATGAACTCGATCGCCCGCCTTACCACAGCGTGACCCGCGAGCGGGTCTGGCACAAAGGAATAACACTATGAGTTTCGACCGTAACCGGGTCCCCGCCTGGCGCCCCGGCTATCGCTTTCAATACGAGCCGGCGCAGAAAGGCCATGTGTTGCTCTACCCTGAGGGCATGATCAAGCTCAACGAGAGCGCGGGCGCCATCGGCGCGATGATCGACGGCCAGCGCAGTGTCGCGGCAATCATCGACAGCCTGAATTCACAATTCCCGGGTGTACCGGAGCTGGCCGACGACGTCGAACAGTTCATGGAGGTGGCGCGTGAAAAGCACTGGCTCCAGCTCGCCTGAGCCCGCAGTGGGCCTGCCGCTGTGGCTGCTGGCGGAGCTGACCTACCGCTGCCCGCTGCAGTGCCCGTACTGCTCCAACCCGCTGGACTTCGCCGCCCAGGGGAAAGAGCTGACCACCGAGGAATGGTTCCGGGTGATGGCCGAGGCCCGCGAGATGGGCGCGGCCCAGCTGGGCTTTTCCGGTGGCGAGCCGCTGGTGCGCCAGGACCTTGCCGAGCTTATCGGTGAGGCTCGCCGGCTGGGGTATTACACCAACCTCATCACCTCCGGCATCGGCCTCACCGAAGCCCGCCTGGATACCTTCAAGGCGGCTGGCCTGGACCATATCCAGATCAGCTTCCAGGCCAGCGACGAGGACGTGAACAACCTGCTCGCGGGCTCGAAAAAAGCCTTCGCGCAGAAGTTGGCGATGGCGCGAGCGGTGAAGGCACGGGGCTACCCGATGGTGCTCAATTTCGTGACCCATCGGCACAACATCGACCGTATCGACCGGATCATCGAGTTGTGCCTGGCATTGGAAGCTGACTTCGTGGAGCTTGCCACCTGCCAGTTCTACGGGTGGGCACAGCTGAACCGCGTAGGTTTGCTGCCGACACAAGAGCAGCTGCGCCGGGCCGAGCGTATCACCAACGAATACCGTGCACGGCTCGAAGCCGAGGGCCATCCGTGCAAGCTGATTTTCGTGACGCCGGATTACTACGAAGAGCGGCCCAAGGCCTGCATGAACGGCTGGGGCAGTATCTTCCTGACCGTGACGCCTGACGGCACCGCGTTGCCTTGCCACGGCGCGCGCCAGTTGCCGGTGCAGTTCCCCAATGTGCGGGAACAGTCGCTGGATGATATCTGGTACCGCTCCTTTGGCTTCAATCGCTTCCGGGGCTATGACTGGATGCCCGAGCCTTGCCGCTCCTGCGACGAGAAAGAGCAGGATTTCGGCGGCTGCCGCTGCCAGGCGTTCATGCTGACCGGCGACGCCAGCAATGCCGACCCGGTGTGTGCCAAATCGGCCCACCATGGGGTGATTTTGGCAGCGCGGGAGGAAGCCGAGCGCAGTACCACTCCTATCGAAGGGCTGACCTACCGAAATGAGCGAAATTCACACGTCATCGCCCGGGGCTGAGCCCCTTGGCGCACCGGAAGTGGTTGCCGCTGGCCGCGACTTCGCCGAACTTGCTGTTACCAGCGCCGGGCTGTTCTGGAACGAATTCCGCCCTGAAGAAGGTAGCTCCCGGCTCTATCGCTGGCAGGAAGGCGCCACCCACTGCGTCACACCTGAAGGGTTCAGCGTACGCAGCCGGGTGTACGAGTACGGCGGTGGGGCCTTCTGTGCCGGGCCGGAGGCGGTGTATTTCGTCAATGAAAAAGACCAGCAGATCTACCGGCAAGCGGTCACGCCTTTGGGCGAGCCCGAGCTGCTGAGCCAGGGTGGCTGCCATTATGGTGGCCTGGCATGGCATCGCGGCCTGGTGCTGGCGGTAGAGGAATGGCCAGGGCTGCCTTATCCCAGCCACCGCCTGGTGGCACTCGACGCCCAAACCGGCGAGCGCCAGGTACTGGCCGAGGGCGCGGACTTCTACGGCGCGGCCACACTCAGCCCGTGCGGCAAGCGCCTGGCGTGGGTGGAATGGGACCGCCCCGAGCAGCCGTGGACGCGCACTCGCTTGATGTGTGCGGAACGCGCGGGCAGCGAGGGTTGGAATGCGCCGGCCTGCGTGGCGGGCAACAGAACAGCCGAATCCCTGCAGCAGCCACGGTTCGACAGCCAAAGCCGCCTGTATTGCCTGAGCGATCGCAAAGGGTTCTGGCAACCCTGGGGCGAAACCGCTGATGGTTGGGCCATGCTGCCCGGCAAAGCGGCGGACCACGCCAGCGCGCCTTGGCAACTGGGTGCCACCAGCTGGTTGCCGCTGCCTGAAGGCGGCTATGCCGCGAGCTGGCTGGAGAAAGGCTTCGGCTACCTCGGCGTTGTCAGCGATGCGGGAGAGCTGACCGATTACACCGATCACTACACACGTTTTCGCAGCATCGCTGCCACTGACGAATACTTGTATGCCATTGCCGCCTCCCCGCTGCTTCCGCCTGCGGTGATCGCCATCAACCGAGCTGACCGCGAGCTTGACGTAATCGCAGGTAGCGAGCCATTACTGCCAGCCTCAGCGATCACAACACCCCGGCCGTTCACCTACCCCAGCGGCGACGGCGAGGCACACGGCTTCTTTTACCCTGCGTACGGCGAACCGGCGAACGCGCCCTTGCTGGTGTTCATTCATGGTGGCCCAACCTCCGCCTGCTACCCCGTGCTAGACCCGCGCATACAGTTCTGGTGCCAGCGTGGCTTTGCCGTTGCCGACCTGAACTACCGTGGCAGCAGCGGCTATGGCCGCGCCTATCGCATGGCGTTGCAGCATAACTGGGGCGTGACGGACGTACAGGATGCCGGGAACGCTGTAGCCTGGTTGCGCGCCGAACGCTGGGTAGACGACGCCCACGCCTTCATCCGTGGCAGCAGCGCCGGTGGCTACACCACGCTGTGCGCCCTCGCGTTCCTGGATATTTTCAGCGGCGGTGCCAGCCTGTATGGCGTAAGCGATCCGATGACGCTCGCGCGCGAAACCCACAAGTTCGAGGCCGATTATCTGGACTGGCTGATCGGCGACCCTGACCAGGATGCCCAGCGTTACGCCGAACGTACCCCGCTACAACACGCTGACCGTATCAAGGCCCCGGTGATTTTCTTCCAAGGCGAGCTCGATACGGTGGTGGTGCCCGAACAGACCGAGGCGATGGTCGCTTCGCTAGAGGCCAACGGCGTACCGGTCAAAGCGTTCTACTACGCCGAGGAGCGGCACGGCTTTCGCCAGGCGAAGAACCTGGCGCACGCACTGGAGCAGGAGTGGCTGTTTTACAAGGGGCTGGTCTAACGTTTCGCGATGATGTAGACAGCATGCACAATGCCCGGAATGTAGCCACAGAGCGTGAGCAGAATGTTGAGCCAGAAGGCGCCCCCGAAGCCCACTTGCAGGAAAACGCCCAGCGGGGGGAGCAGGATGGCGAAAATGATGCGGATAAGGTCCATGGGATAATGCCTCCAAAAGGTATACCTCACAGACCCCGGCCCGCCGCTGCGGTTCAGCGGTTGGCGCCTCCTGCCCTGTAGGAAGCGGGCGGAGCTCGCGAATTGCCAGCGCCGCAGGAAGGCCGTTTTTCGCGCTTCTCGCAGGGGGTCCATCGATTCATATTCCCAGAAACAAGAAACCCCGCCGAGGCGGGGTTTGCAGACTTGTTTCCCTGACATCCATATCGTCCCGCCAACCTTGGCAGTGATCCTTTTCGTGTCCCTTTTCTGTTCGGCGCTTCCTGCGCTACGTCCATGTGCACAAGATACGCACCGCAGCGGCGGGCGCCAATCAGCTATCGACACCGGTGCGTGTAAGCGATGGCTTACACGCCGTCAGACAGCCAGAAATTGCTCGGCTTCCAGCAGGTACAAGGATTCACTGCCTGCCCTTACCGAAGCGGCGAGCGAATGGATACGGGGCAACAGCCGTGCGAAGTAGAACCGCGCGGTGCCCAACTTGCTGGCGTAGAACGCTTCCTCGCCCCCTGCCAGCGCAGCCCGGGCCATGCGCGCCCACATATAGGCGTACGCCGTGTAACCAAAGGCCTGGAGGTATTCGACCGAGGCAGCGCCGATTTCCTGCGGGTTGCCGGCGGCACGCGTGAGCACCCACTCCGTAAGGCCGTCGAGGGTATCGAGGGCGGCCGTCAGCGGCGCAGTGAACTCGGCAAGGTCACTGGAGGCGCCGCTGGCAAACGCGCGGATTTCGTCCGAGAACAACCGGTAGAATGCCCCGCCACTGCCCACGACTTTACGGCCCACCAGGTCCAGCGCCTGAATGCCGTTGGTGCCTTCGTAGATCTGCGTGATGCGCACATCGCGCACCAGCTGTTCCTGGCCCCACTCACGAATATAGCCATGGCCACCGAATACCTGCTGGCCGTGAACGGTCGTTTCAAGGCCGGCATCGGTGAGGAATGCCTTGGCCACAGGCGTAAGCAACGCTACGAGGTTCTCGGCACGGGTACGGCGTTCGGGTTCTTCTGCGTATTTAGCCACGTCCAGCTGCATCGCCACATAGGTGGAAAAGGCTCGCCCGCCTTCGTTCATGGCTTTCATGGTGAGCAGCATACGGCGCACGTCCGGGTGCACGATGATCGGGTCGGCCGGCTTGTCCTTGGCCTGTGGGCCTGTGGGCGAACGGCTTTGCAGGCGCTCGCAGGCGTATTCCACGGCGTTCTGGTATGAGCGCTCACCGGAGGCCAACCCTTGGATACCCACACCCAAGCGCTCGTAATTCATCATGGTGAACATGGCCGCCAGGCCTTTGTTCTCTTCGCCCACCAGGTACCCGACCGCGTCGTCGAAATTCATTACGCAGGTGGCAGACGCCTGGATGCCCATCTTGTGCTCGATGGAGCCGCAGCTCACGGCATTACGCTCGCCCAGGCTGCCATCGGCGTTGACCATGAACTTGGGCACCAGGAACAGCGAGATACCCTTCGGCCCGGGCGGTGCGTCGGGGAGCTTGGCCAGCACCAGGTGGATGATGTTCTCGGTAAGGTCGTGCTCGCCGCCGGTGATGAATATCTTGGTGCCGCTGACCTTATAGCTGCCATCGGCCTGGGGCAGCGCGCGGGTACGGATGATGCCCAGGTCGGTGCCGGCATGGGGCTCGGTGAGGCACATGGAGCCTGCCCATACACCGGCGTACATGTTCGGCAAGTATTGCTGCTTGAGCGCTTCGCTGGCGTGAGCGCTGATGGACAGGCACGCCCCGGACGTGAGCATCGGGTACAAGCCAAAGGCCAGGCTGGCCGAGTTCACCATTTCCTCGACCTGGGCCGAAATGGCCTTGGGCATGCCCATGCCGCCAAAGGCCGGATCGCCCCCTACACCCACCCACCCGCCTTCGGCATACAGCTTGTACGCCTCCACAAACCCTTTGGGCGTGGTGACGACGGTATCAGCGTAATGGCAGCCTTCTTCGTCGGCGGCGCGGCTGAGGGGAGCAATGGCGGTACCGGTAAGCTTGCCGGCTTCCTCCAGCACGGCCAGGGCGGTTTCGGCGTCCGCGACCTCGGCCAACGCAGGCAGGCTGGCCCACTGAGCAGGTGCGTCGAATACGTTTTCAAGGATAAAACGCATGTCGCGCAACGGGGCTTTGTACTCGGCCATGGCAACCTCTCAGAACACAAAAAAGGAGATGGCGCCAGTGTAGCCCAACAACAAATCAGAGACGTAGCGTCATGGTGTGACTGGACGGTTTAGCTCGGTCACGCTGCATTCCGCGTCCGAATGGCTCCGCGTCGATTCTGGCCATGGGCTACCACGCAATTGCGGCCGGCCCCCTTGGCGGCATACAGCGCCTGGTCGGCAGCCTTCAACACTTCTTCGGGGTTGCGCTGTTCGAGTTGCCGCTCGGCGACGCCAATGCTGATGGTGACCGAAACCTGAGAGGCAGCGCTGGCACCCCGGCGTTGCCTGCCTTGCAGGTCGTCGGCGGGACGATCCGGGTCTCGGAGGTGGATGGTGTAGGCGGCGATCACGCCTCGCACGGCTTCCAGGTGAGGCAGGCACTCTTCCAGGGTTTTGCCGGCGAACACCAGGGCGAACTCTTCGCCGCCATAGCGATAGGCCCGGCCCCCGCCGCTCACCTTGCCCAGTTTGCTGGCCACCAAGCGCAACACCTGGTCGCCTACGTCATGGCCGTGGGTGTCGTTGAAGCGTTTGAAGTGGTCCACGTCGCTCATGGCGATCACGTAGTTGCGCCCCAACCGCTGCAGCCGCTCGTTCAGCGCGCGACGGCCCGGCAAGCCGGTGAGCTCGTCACGGAACGCCATCTGGTAGGCCTCATGCGCTACCGCTGCGGCGATCATCAGCATCACCTGGCTGCACATGATATTGAGCGTGAACGGCAGGATGAAGGTCTTGGGCAACATCCAGAATAGCCCCACCAACCCTACCAGTTGGGCAGCATGGAGCGGGCGAGGCTGGCGGACGTATTGAACGCCCAGCAGCACGAACATCAGGAAGAACACAGGGTAGGCCAGCTGGATCAAGCTCATCCACTGCCCATGCAACGCGGGCCAGCGAATGTCCGCCAGCCAGCTGAGCAGCGCCTGCGGGAAACTCTGCTCAAACCCGAGCGCCACTGCGCCCACTGCCAGCAGCACGGCGAAGCGGGCCACCATGTCCTGTACCAGGTGCGTGCGCTCCTGCCACGCGCCGAACAAGCCGTAAAGCAGGGGCAATAACAGGCAGCACAGGTGGAAGATCACCGCAGCGTCATCGCGGACCTTGCCGTTGTCCCGGTAATAGTCGGTCTGGGTGTCCAGGAGGAAATAGGCAACGTATACCGTGACCATCAGGAACAACTCACGCTGGCGGCGGTACACCGCGCAGTAAGCACCACCCAACAACAGCACCAACGTAGGCAGCACGTTGAACAGCGAGGTAAAGAATGTGCTCAGGTCACGTACATAGGCTGCAGCCAGCCCCGCCAGCAATAACAGAGCGGACGGCAGAAAGTGGCTATAGCGATAGGCAGATGAACGCGGCAAAGGGACTGGCTCCGGCCCAGCAAATGGTATGTGGCATTGTGCCTTTATTTGTATCGGCCGTGCCTCTTAAAGAATGAGGCACCCGTCAAAGGTCGGACCAAAAGCCGGCGCTTACATTCCCTTGGTTGGCCTGGAGCATCGAGAACACCTTTTTTGCGAGCAATAAAAAAGCCGCTACCCGTGAAGGTAGCGGCTTTGGGAGCAGCGGGCAGTATCAGTAGCCGAGGTCGAACGCCGCTTCTTCCAGGGCCATCAAGTTGCTTGCGCCCGACAGCATCGCTGCTACATGGGTGCGGGTGCGCGGCAGGATGCGCTGGAAGTAGAAGCGCGCGGTGTGCAGCTTGGCGGTGTAGAAGGCTTCTTCGGACGTGCCTTCGGCCAGTTTCTGCGCAGCCAGGCGGGCCATGTCCGCCCAGAAGTACGCCAGGCAGGCGTAGCCCGAGTACATCAGGTAATCCACGGAGGCCGCGCCCACTTCTTCGCGATCCTTCATGGCCGCCATGCCGACTTTCATCGTCAGCTCGCCCCACTCCTTGTTCAGCTGGGCCAGGGGCGTCACGAATTCCTTCACGGCTTCGTTGCCTTCCTGAGCCTGGCAGAACTTGTGCACGATCTTGGTGAAGCCCTTGAGCGCTTCGCCCTGGGTCATCAGTACCTTACGGCCCAGCAGGTCCAGGGCCTGAACGCCGGTGGTGCCTTCGTACAGCATGGAAATGCGGCTGTCGCGAACGTTCTGCTCCATGCCCCACTCGGCGATGAAGCCGTGGCCGCCGTAGATCTGCACGCCATGGTTGGCCGCTTCGAAGCCTACTTCGGTCATGAACGCCTTGGCGATCGGGGTCATGAAGGCCAGCAGGCCGTCAGCGCGCTTCTTCTCTTCTTCGTCCTGGCTGTACTTGACGATGTCTACCAGCTTGGAAGTGAAGTACACCATGGCGCGGTTGCCTTCGGCGAATGCCTTCATGGTCAGCAGCATGCGGCGTACGTCGGGGTGCACGATGATCGGGTCAGCGGCTTTGTCTGGCGCCTTCGGGCCGGTGAGCGAGCGCATCTGCAGGCGGTCACGGGCGTATTTCAGGCCACCCTGGAAGGCGATCTCGGCATGGGCCAGGCCTTGCAGGGCGGTCCCCAAACGAGCGGTGTTCATAAAGGTGAACATGCAGTTCAGGCCTTTGTTCGCCGCGCCGATAAGGTAGCCGGTAGCGCCGTCGAAGTTCATCACGCAGGTCGCGTTACCGTGGATGCCCATTTTGTGCTCGAGCGAGCCACAGGACACACCGTTGCGCTCGCCCACGCCGCCTTCGGCGTTGGGCAGGAACTTGGGCACGATGAACAGCGAAATGCCTTTGGTGCCAGCCGGAGCATCAGGCAGGCGAGCCAGTACGATGTGGACGATGTTATCGGCCATGTCGTGTTCACCAGCGGAGATGAAGATCTTGGTGCCGCTGACCTTGTAGCTGCCGTCGGCCTGAGGCTCGGCCTTGGTGCGCAGCATGCCCAGGTCGGTACCGCAATGAGGCTCGGTGAGGCACATGGTGCCGGTCCATTCGCCGGACACCAGCTTGGTCAGGTAGGTGTGCTGCTGTTCCGTGGTGCCATGGGCGGAGATGGTGTTCATCGCGCCATGGGACAGGCCGGGGTACATGCCCCAGGACCAGTTGGCGGTGCCCACCAGTTCACTGATGACCAGGCCCAGCGACTCGGGCAGGCCTTGGCCACCGTGGTCCACGTCATGGGCCAGGCTCGGCCAGCCGCCTTCAACGAACTGCTTGTAGGCTTCCTTGAAACCCGTCGGCGTTTTCACTCCACCCTCGGACCAGGTGCAACCTTCGAGATCGCCTACACGGTTCAGCGGCGCCAGCACCTGCTCGGCGAACTTGGCGCCTTCTTCGAGGATGGCATCGACCATGTCCGGGGTAGCATCCTGGCAGCCAGGCAGGCTTTGATAGTGCGCTTCATAGCCGAGCAGCTCATCGCGAACGAAGCGAATATCACGCAAGGGGGCCTTGTAGTCGGGCATAACGAAAACCTCTGTGCTGAATCCGGTAGGGAGTGAACCGCAAATAATCGACTCATCCACCCGCGGCGGACGCGTCAAACAGGTGTTTGAAACATACGTTTATGCCAGATGGGTTGTCAAGGGCCATGGCTGGGCCGCTGATCGACTGTCGCGCCAGTGAAAGGCCTTAATTGAGATTGAGGGCGGTCGATCCCTTTATATCGACCGTCACACCGGATAACAGAATCCGCCCATCGGGGTGCATTACCAACTTGCTCGAACCCACCTCCAGGCTGATGGCCGTGGCAGCCTTGAGCGATAGCACGCCCTGTTCGACCGAGACGCAATAGTTGCCGTCCTCGACCACCACGCTGCTTTCCAGCTTGATGATCTCCAAGTGGCTGCCACGAACGTTCGTTCTGCGATCGCCACCTACAGAGCGGCTTTCGTGCGCCTCGACGCTGATATCCAGATTACGGTGAGCATGCACCAGGACCTGTTCGGCACCGTCCTTGTCATCGAACCGCAAGGCGTTTGCCGTACGGGCGCTGCCCTTGATCGAGCGCGTGAGAAAGCCACTCTGCGTCTTGTTCGCTGGCAGCGCCCAAGGCGGCGAGTTGATACCGTTGTACAAGCTACCGATGATCAACGGGCGATCAGGGTTGCCGTCCAGGAAGGCCACGATCACTTCGTCTCCCACCCGCGGTATCTGGATGCTGCCGAAACCACCACTGGCAGCAGCCTGCGCTACACGAACCCAGCACGAGCTGCGGTCGTCGGACGTGCCGTTACGGTCCCAATGGAACCTCACCTTCACCCTGCCCAGTTCATCTGTGAAGATCTCCTCGCCACGGGGCCCGGTCACGATCGCAGTCTGGGGCCCGCTGATCACGCCTCTTGGCGTATCAAGGCTCGGCCGGAACGGAATCTTGCGGCGGATACAGGTGAAGGTGTTGCTGTAACCGGCCCCACCCTGGTTGCTGTAGTTGTTGTGGCCATAGTGGTCTACCGAAAGCAGCAGGAAGTGCCGGTCTTCGAGTCGGCCATTATCATGATCGTAGTGTTGCGTCAGTTCGAAGGTATGGCCGGGCTCCATTGCCCGGCACGTGCTCTTGCCGTCGAATACCTTGCCCTGGACTTCCATTGCCTCGAGCCGGTGCCTTGCTTTGGCATCCCCTGCTTCGAGATTGGCATAACCGTAGAGGCCCTCGTACTGGAAGACCTCCAGTTCGCCAACGTCGCCTTGTTCATTGATCGATTTCAAATGAACCCAATTCGAGTCTCTGGGATATTTGTAGTTGAAGGTTTTGAGTGACAAGGCGCTTGGCTGGAAATGCCGAGCGCCCGACCATTCTGTGATCGAATCCTCGGTTTCAACAGCAGAGGCGCCGTGATAGCGGATTACCGGTTGCGCCACCAGCGGCTTGAGCCGGTCACTGTCATCGGCAATGATCAGGCGGTGGCCGTCTTCGCGATGCTGGAACATGAAAAACAGGCCTTCGCTTTCCAACAGCCGCAGAACGAAATTAAGGTCGCTTTCCTCGTACTGCGTGCAATAGCTCACAGGCTTGAGCGGCTTACTCAAGCGAAATTCGTAGTCGGCCAAGGCTGGGTAATGGGCCAGGACCTCCCTCACGATTTCCTCGGTGGATTTGTCCTGGAAGATACGGGAATCGCGGCGGCGGCTGAGCACCCATAGCCATGGCACCAGCTCGGCGTGGTAATGCGCGACCTGCTCATCGACACCCACATGAACAAAGTTCGACACCAGCGCGCTGATGTACCTCATGCTGCCATCGGCCAGTGTGATGCCAATCCGCACCTGCTGCCCGATCAGCTTCTTCAGCTCGATCTTGGGATCGTGGGCTATCAGCTGCACATTGAAGCGGAACAGCTCGGACATCGCCTCCCGCCCTTCGAACCGAAGCAGTTGCAGCGCCTGGTGAAAAGGCAATGGCGAATCAAAGGTGAACAAGCGATTTTCCTGGGTAAGCAATGACCCAAGGTTTTCCGTAATCATGATGAGCTTCCTGCGCCTATCGAAACGGCCCCATGGAACCGCTCCCAGCCGTGAAACGTCAATAAAACGTTACCAAAAAGCGTCAGAAAATGTTGCGACCAGCCTTGGCCTCCGCGCTTGATCTACCCATCCCAATACACACCAAATACCTCTGAGACGGGCTTTTCAAGGCACCGTATAGTCGTTGGGCTTCACCGAGATAGCCCGTTGCAATCGGATCCTATCGGTTTGAAATCCGCCGGCCCCGGCTGTACCCTCCGCCTCCTACAAGGCTAACGACCTAGCCACAAAGCCATGCCGACAAGGAAAGCCCGTCATGAGCCCAAGCAATGCCCAGCTCGAACAGCTGGACCGCGAACTCGACGAAAACCAGCGTGAACTGATCATCCTGCCCATGGACGGGCCCGTCACACGCATCCCCCCTTTCACCACGGTGCCAACCCCAACCCAGGTGCCCCAAATATGTACCCGGACACAGCCCGGGTTACTGGATGGCGCCTGGGGCAGAACACAGGCAGCCTATGATGGGACGGTTCATAAATACCTGGCGAAACCCTGGCCCGTTCCGGTTGCGTTGGGCATTTACGATGCCTACAACGTTGGCAGGCTATTGCGGGACATTAACGGCTTCGGTACCAAGGTGAGAGTATCGACCCATAACGGCCGACTTTATCTAATTCTTACGGGCTACCCGGGGCTACGGAACAAGTTGAAAGGCACACGCTATGGCATCCGTAATCCACAACTTATCGAAATGGGTATCGGCAAATACGGCATACGAGGAAGCTCAATCGCAGGATTCAAGCTTTCTTGTTATGTGGCCGTAGGAATTGAGGTACTAGAATGGGTTTTTAATGACGAAGCGGTAATGAGTGACTTATTTGCAGGGATTGGGGTAGAGCTCGTCAAGGCAGGGATTGCTTCTGCGGTTGGTTATGCAGCTGCACTTGTAGCCGGACTCTACATTGGTGCTGCAGCTACGCCCCTCATCATTGGCGCGGGATTAGTCTTAGCGATTGGAATCGGGCTCAACATACTTGATAATGAATATAAAATCAAAGACACTACGAAGGCCGCACTTCGTCATGCGATTGAAAACATTCAAGACCTCCAGGCCACATTTATAAAAGTTCATCCATCGAACGTGAAGCCCGACATAGAAAATAAAGCTGCCAACCTCGCCGCAAATCTCGCGAATGGATTATATGAAGAAGCAAAGAGATGGGCACTGAGAAAGATAGACGGTGAAATTATAGCACCATGGCCTAGCGCACCGAGATTGCCAAATTTCCCAGCACTCAAGCTGCCGGGGCTATAAATGCCTTCGAACTTCTATTTACCAACTAGCCCAAGGCTCACAAGTCGAGCCAGATGGCTTGCAATACCGGCCGCACTTACCATGTCAGCAGTGGGAATTTGCTCTATCTATTGGCTATGGACACACATTATTCCGATATATGGGAGGATCTATCGGGATGCGTTGGTAGTAGAAACCCCCTATTTAGCCTACGGCCTGCTTATGGTCCCGCCCGTGGCGGTCCTCGGGACGGTGGGTATATTATCGTGCGCCTTCACGGGCAGGCAATTCAATCCACCTAACAAATCATTCCTATTTCGCTTTCAAACCTTAATGCTGAAGTCTTCGGTTTATACGCTAGTTTATGCCGTGCCCGCGATCGCAATTCTTACCACACTGGCACTGCTAATGCGCGATTACTCTCCTTGCCCTAAATTGCTCATCTCCGGGTCTGCCTGGCAGCTCTTCTGGGTGAACGACGATCGCGTATGCTTCAAACCCGACCACTACATAAACGATAACTGGCCCTGCAAGATAGTTAATGGAAAGGACGTATGCATTCAGGTAGACGGGCGGTAATTCAATAAGTCGGCATTTATACCACGACTGCCATCCCCATAGCTGCTATGGCGACCGGGATTCAAGATTGACCAGACAGCTGAAGCGTCCAACTCAAAATGTGCATCTTACATTTCCAATGGAGGATTCATAAAGTTTCGATAATAAGGCATAGCACTATGAAGCCGACAAGCTATTCTTTAGAGCCATCACCAAATAAAATTAGACTATTCGCAGCCATTCTCATAACGATCTTGTTGACTGCAGGCGTACTCGCCTGTTATTGGACGTGGCACGGCGTACTGCCAATTTATGGCCGGCTTTATAGAAATGCGCCCGTCCTAGAAACACCCTATCTATTCTTCTGGCTTCTGATGGCACCGCCAGGCCTGCTCGCCTTGATTATAGGGTTGGTAATCTCAGCAGTGACGGGTAAAAGCTTTGACACGCCTAAAAACTCTCGCTTATTTAAATTTCAAAGTTTGATGTTTGCCGCCTCATTCAAGATACTCGTTTATATAATCCCATTCGCCATAGTAGTAACGACAGCACTCCTGATCGCCAAAGGCTATTCACCCTGTTCCAAACTGCTCGTCTCAGGTTCAGCTTGGCAGGTTTTTTGGGTCAACGACGATCGCTTATGCTTCAAGCCCGACCACTACATAAACGATAACTGGCCATGCAAGATAGTTAATGGAAAGGACGTATGCATCCGGGTAGACGGACGATGATCTTGGGGATCGTATTGATTCATATGTGACGATTCAACAGAACTACTCATACCGAAGCACTGATATTTTTTAAATTCTAGGCACCCATGGCCAGGCATAAGTCTTATCCAGTAGAACCGTCACCCACCAAGCTGAGGATGATAGCCGCGGGCTTTATTCCGGGCATGCTGCTCTTGGCAGGTTTTCTCGTTTATCTATCATGGACAGAAATTGATTTATTCTACGATGGTTTAAAGAGAGGGGCGCCGGTGATAGAACTCCCCTTCTCAGCAATAATAATGCTACCTATGCTACTCATTTCCATACTTGGAATACCGGCCATAAGCATAGCAGCCTGGACTGGTAAAAAATTTAACCCAAAGGAAGGGAGCTTTCTTGACACCTTCCAAAATGTTATGCTTAAAGCCACAATTTATAGTTGCCTAAGTATAATTCCTGGCGCGATTATCTTAACTACCCTCTTCTCGTCATACTCCGACTATTTTGACTGCCCCGAACTTAGAAAGCCCGGGACAAGGGGGCCTTCATTATGGGTCAACAACGAAAACTTATGTTTCAAACCCGACCATTACATTAACCACAATTGGCCTTGCAAGAAAATCGACGATAAGGAACTTTGTATTCAGCTAGACGCCTGGAAGGCGCCTGCACCGGTTCTTAAATAAAAAAGCCAGTGCAGCACACATCAAGCGTACGTATCGATCATCGTGCCCAGCGCGCGATCCGAGGCTTTTTCGACTTTGGCCCCTGCTTCTACCTGCAAAGCAGCCTGGGTCATTTGTACGGTAAGCGCGGCGAGGTCGGTCTGCTGGCTGGCGTCCACGGCGTTGAGGCGTTGCGCCTGGTAGCCGGTGGACTGGGTGAGCGCCGGGCTGTCGTTGGCCACGCCGGCCACTTTAGCGGCGGCATTGTCGAAACGGGTGCTGGCGGCCTGGATGGCGCTGAGGCCGGAGGTCATGGCGGACGAAATCTGCATGGCACTGTCCTGTTGCTAATTGGCTATTGGCCATCAGTGTACGCCGTTCCGCGTCGCCGTAAAGCGACGCTGGTCAGGCGAGGCGGCTGAGGTCCAGATGGTCGGCGACTGCGGCGGCATCGGCCCTCGGCAAGCGAGGCACCTGGCCGATGCACGGTGCAGGCAGGCGCTCCGCGAGGGTCGCCAGATTGGCTTCCAACCGCGACGTGCGGGGATCGATGATGTTTGCAACCCACCCCGCCAACGCCAGGCCGTCCCGGGCGATGGCTTCGGCGGTGAGCACCGCATGGTTGATGCAACCCAACCGCACGCCTACGACCAGGATGACCGGCAAGCCGAGTGCGATGGCCAGGTCTGACAGGTTGTCCTGCCCGGCCAACGGCACGCGCCACCCGCCGGCGCCTTCAATCAAGGTGAAGTCGACAGGCTGTGCCAGCACCCTGCGCATGGCGGGCAACACCGCTTGCACTGTCAAAGCTACCTCTGCTTCCTGCGCCGCAATATGTGGGGCAATGGCCGGCTCGAACGCGAACGGATTAATGGCGCTATACGGCAGCTGGAGCGTGCTTTCGGCCATCAAGGCCAGGGCATCGCTATTACGCAGGCCGCCCGACGTGAGATCACAGCCAGACGCCACCGGCTTGGCTCCTAAGGTGGTCCAGCCGTTACGCCGTGCTGCCTGAAGCAACCCTGCGGAAATGGTGGTCTTGCCCACTTCGGTGTCCGTGCCGGCGATGAAATAGGCGTGTTTCATGGTGTGATCCTGTGTCATGGCTTACTTAGCACCCCGTACACCACCTGATACGTGGCGGGCAGGCCGGCCGATTGGCGAAAGCTTTCGTAGGCGGCGACCATCGCGGCAATACGCGCGCGGCCAGTGAGCCCACCGGGGCGCCCGGGGTTGAGGTTATGGGCACCCAGTGCTTTCAGTTCGTGGGTAAGCCCGCGAACGTCGGGGTAGTGCAACACATGCGCGTTACAAACCAGCGTTTCCACCCGCAGGCCGCTGTGGTCGCAAAGCTGTTGATACGCCTCGAACGGACGGAAGCGGTTCACGTGCACCTGGCCGTCTGCGGCTTCCCAGCTCGCCCGCAATTCGCCCAGAGTGCCGGTGCACAGGCTGGCGAAAGCGAACCGCCCGCCCGGGCGCAGCACCCGATGGGCTTCGGCCAGCACTTTTGTGAAGTCTTCGCACCATTGCACGGCCAGGCTGGTGAATACCAGATCCACGCAGCCATCGCGCAGGGGCAGGCTTTCCGCGTCTCCCGCCGAATACCAGCGGGCCCCACCCTGGGTGCGCGCATGGGTGAGCATGCCCTCGGCAATATCCACTGCCAGCCCGTCGGCATCCGGCCAGCGCTGAGCCAGTTTGCGGCTGAAGTAACCCGTGCCGCTGCCGAGGTCGAGCCAGCGGGCGGGGGCCGATGCGCCGCCAAGCAGCGCGAGCAAATGCTCGCCCACGTCACGCTGCAGGCCCGCCACACTGTCATAGGTGTGGGCAGCGCGGGAGAACGACGCCGCCACCTGGCGTTTGTCCGGCAACGTCGCCGTCGCGTCATTCATAGGTTGCTTCCTCGATAAATGCCCATGCCCGGCTGGCCAATACGTCAGGGGCTTCCAGCACCAGGGCATGGCTGCCTTCAAACGTCTCGATACAAGCTGCCGGGGCAATGCGCTCGGCTGCAGATGCAGCGCTCGTGGGCACCAGCCCGTCGGCAGTGGCATAAACGTGCAGTTGCGGCTGGCTGATCGCTTGTAATGCAGCGCGGTTATCCAACGCAGCCAGCAGTGCCAAGCCTTGGGCCGTGGCGTAGGTGGTGTCGGGGTTCAGGCCTTTAAGCAGTGCGCGCCCGCGTTGGCTGCCTTGAATACATAGCAAGCCGAAACGCTTGAGTGTACCGGCCGGGTCTGCCGTGCAATGGGCTGAAAAGGCCTTGAACGTCTCCGAGGCCATGGCAGCGGGCCAACCGTCGCGCGCCACGAAACACCCGTTACTGGCGAACGTGATGACACCCGGGCAAGTGCGGGCTCGACGTTCGGCCAGCTTCACCGCAAGCATGCCGCCGAGCGACCAGCCGAGCAGCCAAGCGCCCGGAGGAATGGCCTGATCAAGCTCGGCCAGGGCTTGCTCAGGGTCGGCCGACTGAGGCAGCGAATGGACCGTGACAATGGCCTGCGGCCGCGCCGCACGCAACGCCGTGGCCAAGGGTGCCAATGCCGCCGGGCCAAGCCCCCACCCCGGCAGCAGGGCGAGCGTTTCACTCATTGCCCAGCTCCGGCAGTGCCTGGCAAGCCACCAGGCCATCGAGCAACCGGGCTACCTGCGCTTCTGTGTGCGCCGCAGACAGGGTCACTCGCAAACGCGCGCTGCCGGCCGGCACCGTGGGCGGGCGGATGGCGGTGACCAGCAAGCCCTGGTCGCGCAACCGCCGGGACCAGGCCATGGCCCGGCCGCTATCGCCAATAACGATTGGCTGAATGGGGGTATCACTGGGTATCAGACTAAGCCCCAATGCTTCGGCGCCTCTACGGAATTGCCGCACCAGTGCGGCCAGATGCTCCCGCCGCCAGCCTTCATGGCGCGCCAGCTCCACACTTTTAAGCGTGGCGCAGGCCAGCGCGGGCGGCTGGCTGGTGGTGTAGATATAAGGGCGGGCGAACTGCACCAGGTAGTCGATCAGCGCCTCGCTGCCGGCCACAAAAGCGCCAGCGGTACCGAACGCCTTGCCCAAGGTGCCGACCAGTACCGGTACGTCATCCAGCCCCAGGCCGAAATGCTCCACCACCCCACCGCCCTGCGCCCCAAGCACGCCAAAACCATGCGCATCGTCCACCATCAGCCAGGCGTTGCGGGCCTTGGTTACCTGCGCCAGTGCCGGCAGCTCGGCAACATCGCCGTCCATGCTGAACACACCGTCCGTGACCACCAGCGAGGCGCCGCCAGCGGGCGCTTTTTCAAGCCGGGATGCCAGGCTGGCAGGGTCGTTGTGCAGGTAGCGCGAAAACCGCGCGCCGCTCAGCAAGCCGGCGTCCAGCAGGGAGGCGTGGTTAAGCCGGTCTTCGAATACGCTGTCGCCCTGCCCCACCAGCGCGGTGACCGCAGCAAGGTTGGCCATATAGCCTGTGGAAAACAACAGCGCACGAGGCCGACCGGTAAGGTCCGCCAGCGCCTCTTCGAGTGCATGGTGAGGCGCGCTGTGGCCAATCACCAAGTGCGACGCACCGCCCCCAACGCCCCAGCGCTCGGCACCGCTGCGCCAGGCAGCGATCACATCCGGATGGTTGGCCAGGCCCAGGTAGTCGTTGTTACAGAATGCCAGCAACGGCTGGCCGTCCACGATCACTTCGGGCCCCTGCGGGCTGCCCAGCAAGGGTCGCTGGCGATACAGGCTGTTGGCGCGCCGCTCGCTCAAGCGATCGGCAATGCGCGCCTGAAGGTCCGCTGCCATGCCTCAGGCAGACGCTGCGTCATAGAACAGCTCGCCGCTGCGTTGCTCCACCAGCGCTTGCTCGATCGCCGCCTGATGAACTTCGTCATCGTGCTCTTCGCGGGCTTCGGGGCGAATGCCCAGGCGCGCGAACAGCTGCATGTCCTTGTCGGCCTGCGGGTTGGCGGTGGTGAGGAGTTTGTCGCCGTAGAAAATGGAGTTCGCGCCGGCCATGAAAGCCAGGGCCTGCATCTGCTCGTTCATCTGCTCGCGCCCGGCAGACAACCGCACGTGGGATTGCGGCATCAGAATACGGGCCACGGCCAGCATACGAATGAAGTCGAACGGGTCGATGTCTTCGGCGTTGGCCAGCGGCGTGCCGGCGACCTTCACCAGCATGTTGATCGGCACCGATTCCGGGTGCTCTGGCAGGTTGGCGAGCTGGATCAGCAGCCCGGCGCGGTCGTCCAGCGACTCACCCATGCCAAGAATGCCACCGGAGCAGATCTTCATGCCCGCGTCACGTACATACGCCAGCGTTTGCAGGCGCTCACCGTAGGTACGGGTGGTAATGATGCTGCCGTAGAACTCTGGCGAGGTGTCCAGGTTATGGTTGTAATAGTCCAGGCCGGCCTGGGCCAGCGCCACGGTCTGCTCCTGATCCAGCTTACCCAGGGTCATGCAGGTTTCCAGGCCCAGCGCTTTCACGCCGCGCACCATCTCCAGCACATAGGGCATGTCCTTGGCCGAAGGGTGCTTCCAGGCGGCGCCCATGCAGAAGCGGGTAGAGCCGATGGCCTTGGCCCGCGCGGCTTCCTCGAGCACCTTCTGCACTTCAAGCAGCTTTTCCTTCTCCAGGCCGGTGTTGTAGTGGCCGGATTGCGGGCAGTACTTGCAGTCCTCGGGGCAGGCGCCGGTCTTGATCGACAGCAGCGTGGACACTTGAACCTCGTTAGGGTTGAAGTGCGCGCGGTGAACGCTCATAGCCTGGAACAGCAGGTCGTTGAACGGCTGGGTGAACAGGGCCTTTACTTCGGCCAACGTCCAGTCATGACGCAGCGGGCTTTGCAGGCTGGCGCTCATCGGGGGTTCCTTGTTCTATGCTGAGGTGCCCAGGCGAACGCCGGGCGGGTCACGGTATGAAACAAATGGTCAAGGAAGGCCTTATGCGCTGTCAACCGCTACGCGACCTGCTGGTCGACATATGCTCAAAATTTAATCAACGCTGTTATCTGTGCGGGGGCGGAGGGGACAACCCCTATCCGCTGTGCAGCGGATGTGAAGGCGACCTGCCATGGGCGGGTGCCGCGTGCGTACACTGTGCGCTGCCGCTGGTTTTTGAGGGCCCGGCCTGTTCGGCCTGCCAATGGTCACCGCCCCCCTTCGAATGCGTGGAAGCACCCTGGACGTATGACTTTCCATTGGACGCTGCCATCAAACGCTTCAAGCATCAGGCCGACAGGCCCATGGGCCACCTGCTCGGCCATCGGATGGCGGCCTGGCTCGAACACCGTTACGCCGAAGGCCTGCCGCGGCCGGACCGATTGCTGCCCGTTCCGCTGTCGGCGAAACGGCTGCGTACGCGCGGCTTCAATCAAGGCCAATTGCTGACCGAGTGGCTGGCCGCCGCGCTGGGGCTCACAGGGGATAGCCGTATGTTATTGCGCACCCGCGACACCCGCTCTCAACAGGGTTTGAACCTGGCGGAGCGCCAACGCAACCTGCAGGGCGCGTTTTCCATGTCGCCGGGCGCCATGGTGAAAGGGTTGCACCTGGCGCTTGTGGATGATGTGGTTACTACCGGCGCGACGGTAAAGGCGCTTGCCACGCTGCTGCGCCAGGCCGGGGCACGCCGGGTGGACGTGTACTGCCTGGCCCGTACGCCAGCGCCGCCCTGCGCTTGACGCCTCGAAGGCAGGGGCGCAAGGTCTCGGCTTTGCCCCTCTCGTACCGTTACCATGTCGCTACCTGCCGCATTGTCCCATTACCTGTCCCATCGCCCGCAGCGCATTGCCCTGTTGCAGCACATCGCCGAGCAAGGCTCGATCACCCGGGCCGCCAAGGCCGCAGGGCTGAGCTACAAGGGCGCGTGGGACGCGATCGACGAGCTGAACAACCTCGCCGCTCGGCCTCTGGTCGAGCGCAGCGTTGGCGGCCGGGGCGGCGGCGGCGCGCGCCTGAGCGAAGAAGGTCAGCGCCTGCTGCGCTTGTATCAACGGCTGCAAGCCTTGCAGGCGCAGGTGCTCGAAGCCGCGGAGGACAGTGCCGACCTCGACCTGCTGGGTCGCCTGATGCTCCAGACCAGCGCGCGCAACCAGTTGGCAGGCACGGTGGCCTCGGTCGAGGAAGATGGCGCGCACGATAGGGTTCATCTGGACCTCGGCGGGGGCCTGCACATCTGCGCGGCCATTACCCGTGAGAGCACCCATCGGCTGCACCTCACCGCGGGCACCCACGTGGTAGCCCTGATGAAAGCTGGCTGGCTGACGGTGCATGATCGGCACGCCCCCTGCGACGGAACGGCCAACAGGCTGGCCGCCCAGGTCAATTCCATCGAGCCCACCGACGCCGGCTCCAGCGAAGTACGGATGAACCTCCCCAACGGGCAAACCCTCTGCGCGCTTGTGGATAACACCACCCGGCACACGCTTGGCCTGGAAAGCGGTGCCGAGGTTGCCGTCAGCTTCGAGCCCGGCTCGGTGTTGCTGGGCCGGCCTTTCTGAGACTTAAGTAACAAAAACTTCATGGTGCGTGGTTAACGTGGCTGGCTGAACCGCCGGGAGCCTGACCATGGAACACTATCAAGAAGATGACCGCCCCACTGATCTGGAGCGATATGTAGGCCTGAGCCGCCGGCGCTTCATCGGTGCCGGCGCGCTGTGCGGGGCTGCGATGTTTTTAGGCGGCGGCCTGCTGGCTCGCAGCACGCTCGCCCAAGCTGTAGAGAAGGCCGGCAGTGCATTGCTGGGCTTCGGCCCGATCGCTGCAGCCACCACCGATACCGTCACGCTCCCGCCGGGCTACAAGGCCCAGGTGCTTATCAGCTGGGGCCAGCCCCTGCATGCCGACAGCCCGGCGTTCGATCCCAGCGGCCGCGCCGATGCCGCTACCCATGCCGGCCAGTTCGGCGACAACAACGACGGCATGAGTTTCTTCCCGTTCCCGGACGACCCCAACCGCGCCTTGATGGCCATTAACAACGAGTACACCAACTACCGCTACCTGTTCGAGCACGGCGGCATGCCGGCTTCGGCCGCAGAGGTGCAGAAGGCACTGGCCGTGGAAGGCGTATCGGTGATCGAAGTACGCCGCCAGGACGGCCGTTGGCAATTCGTCCAGGGCTCCCCCTACAACCGCCGTATCCATGGCAACAGCCCGTTGCGCTTCAGTGGCCCGGCAGCCGGCGATGCGTTACTCAAGACCGCCGCCGACCCCAGCGGCCTGAAGGTGCTGGGCACCTTCCAGAATTGCGCGAACGGCAAAACCCCCTGGGGCACCTACCTCACGTGCGAAGAGAACTTCACCGACTGCTTCGGTTGCACCCAGCCCGATCAACCGCTGGACGCGGCGCAGAAACGTTACGGCCTGGCCCCGGCCAGCAAGGACATCGGCTGGCACCCTCACGACGAACGCTTCGATGTGTCACGCAACCCCAATGAGCTGAACCGCCACGGCTGGGTGGTGGAGATCGACCCGTTCGACCCGAAGTCCACGCCCGTGAAACGTACGGCGTTGGGGCGCTTCAAGCATGAAAACGCGGCCGTGAGCGAAACCCGCGATGGCCGCGCCGTGGTGTACATGGGCGATGACGAACGTGGCGAGTTTATCTACAAGTTTGTGAGCCGCGACCGGATCGACCATGCCAATCCGGCGGCCAACCGGGACTTGCTCGATCACGGCACGCTCTATGTGGCGCGCTTCGACGCTGGCAACGGCGATGCCGACCATCCCAAAGGCCACGGTGAATGGGTAGCCCTTGCCCATGGCCAGCCCGGCCTGGACGCCGCCAGCGGGTTCGCCAGCCAGGCTGAGGTGCTGGTGCATGCGCGGCTTGCCGCTACCGCGCTGAAGGCTACACGCATGGACCGCCCCGAGTGGATTGTGGTCAGCCCTTTGGACGGCCAGGTGTATTGCACGCTTACCAACAACAGCAAGCGTGGCGAAGACGGCCAGCCAGTAGGCGGCCCTAACCCTCGGGAAAAAAACGTGTATGGGCAGATCCTGCGTTGGAAGCCCCAGGCCGGTGACCACGGCGCCCTGGCCTTCGAGTGGGACCTGTTCGTGGTAGCGGGCAACCCCAGCGCCCACCCGGACGGGGCCAAGCGTGGCTCCTCGAACATCACCGCCCTGAACATGTTCAACAGCCCCGACGGCCTTGGCTTCGACGCCAGCAGTCGCCTGTGGATATTGACCGACGGCGACATGAGCAACAGCGGTGATTTCGCCGGCATGGGCAACAACCAGATGCTCGCGGCTGACCCGGCTACCGGCGAAATCCGCCGCTTCATGGTGGGCCCGGTAGGTTGCGAGGTGACCGGCATCGCGTTCGCGCCCGACTACCGCACGATGTTCGTGGGCATCCAGCACCCTGGCGAAAACGGCGGCTCGACGTTCCCCGAGCACCTGCCCAACGGCAAGCCGCGTTCGTCCGTCATGGCGATTACCCGTGAAGACGGCGGATTGATAGGCACCTGAGCACAGGCGTCTGCGCTACCATGTGAAGCCAGGCGCACCCAGGAGCTGAAATGTCCCACCCCTTCGACACACTTACTCCCGACCGGGTACTCGATGCCATAGAAAGCATCGGGTACCTGAGCGATGCGCGTGTAATGGCCCTCAACAGCTATGAAAACCGCGTGTATCAGGTTGGGATCGAGGACAGCGAGCCGTTGATCGCCAAGTTCTACCGGCCCGGCCGCTGGAGCGATGCGGCAATTCTGGAAGAACATGCGTTTACCGCCGAGCTGGCCGACTGTGAAGTGCCCGTGGTTGCGCCCCTGGTGCGCGACGGGGTGAGCCTGTTCGAGCACGCCGGCTTTCGCTTTGCGCTGTTCCCCCGCCGTGGCGGCAGGGCGCCGGAGCCTGGCAACCTTGACCAGCTTTACCGTCTCGGCCAACTGCTGGGCCGCCTGCATGCGGTAGGCGCCAGCCGCCCGTTCCAGGCCCGCGAAGCGCTGACGGTGGATAACTTCGGCAGTGCTTCCCTTGCCACGTTGCTGGATGGCGGGTTTATCCCCAAAAGCCTGTTGCCTGCTTACTCCTCGGTAGCACGGGATTTACTGGCGCGCGTCGAAGCCGTATTCGCCAGCACGCGCTTTACCAGCATTCGCCTGCATGGTGACTGCCATCCCGGCAATATCATGTGCCGCGAAGAAGTGTTCCACCTCGTGGACCTGGATGACTGCCGCACCGGCCCGGCCGTTCAAGACCTGTGGATGATGCTTGCCGGCGAGCGGCATGAAAAGCTCGGCCAGCTGGCCGAACTGATGGACGGCTACAACGAGTTCAACGACTTCGACCCACGCGAGCTCAACCTCATCGAACCCCTGCGGGCCCTGCGCCTGCTGCACTACAGCGCGTGGCTGGCGCGCCGCTGGGACGACCCGGCGTTTCCCCGTAGCTTCCCCTGGTTCGGGAGCGAGCGCTATTGGGGTGACCAGGTGCTGGCCCTGCGCGAGCAGCTCGCGGCCTTGAATGAAGAACCGCTACGGCTGTTCTGACCGCCTCATCCGTAACACCGTAGAACCACAAGAAACCACAAGGAAGCACCATGCAAACCGCCAACCCGCGGCGCGGGTACGTATTGGGCCTGATTGCCTACATCACCTGGGGGTTGTTCCCCATCTACTTCAAAACCCTGCAAAGCGTTCCCTCGATGGAGATCATCGTCCAACGCGTAGTGTGGTCGGCCGTGTTTGCGGTCGCCACCATTCTTGTGTGGAGGCATCCGGGTTGGTGGAAAGCCCTTGTGGATAACCCGAAACGGTTCCTGATCCTCATGACCAGCGGCACCCTGATTGCGGGCAACTGGCTGGTGTACGTGTGGGCCGTGAACAACGGCCGCATGCTCGAAGCCAGCCTTGGCTACTACATCAACCCATTGGTAAACGTGCTGCTCGGGATGTTGCTGCTGGGAGAACGGCTACGCCGTTTGCAGTGGGTGGCGGTCGGCCTGGCAGTTATCGGTGTGGTGCAACAATTGTGGCTGGTGGGCAGCCTGCCCTGGGTGTCGTTGGCGCTGGCGTTGAGCTTTGCGTTTTATGGGCTGATCCGCAAACAGGCGCCGGTGCCCGCCCTGCCCGGCTTGCTGGTGGAAACCTGGATGTTGCTGCCGTTGGCGCTCGGCTGGTTGCTGTTCCATGGCGACGCCATGACCGCCCAGCCTGCGTTCTGGAGCACACCGGTGGCGCTGCTGCTGGTTGCAGCGGGCCCGGTCACGCTGGTGCCTTTGCTGTGCTTCACCGCGGCGGCTCGCAACCTGCCCTACGCCACCCTGGGCTTTCTCCAGTATGTAGCCCCTACCCTGGTATTGCTGCTGGCAGTGACCTTCTATGACGAACACCTCAGCGCGGCGAACCTGACCGCCTTTGGGTTTATCTGGCTGGCGCTGGCGGTGTATAGCGTGGACGTATGGCAAGTGCTGCGTCGAAACGCTGGTCATTAAATGATCAACCCTCTGAAAGCCTTGGCCCGCCTGGCTTTCAGAGGAGTCTCCCAAGCTTATCCACAGGCTGGTCCACGCAGTTTGTGCACAAGCCTCTGAAATTGCTCGTTTTTTGACCTGTTCGTTGGAGCCCGCGCCATTGCTGGCTTGCAGCCGTCACCCCCCAGCTTATCCACAGCCCCGTTCAAGTTTTCCATGAATAACCTCAAGGCTCGGGTCGCAGCTTCAAATCCACCATCAATTCATCCGCCAGTGCCTCCAGGCTCTCCTGCAGTGCGTCGAGATTGACCGTTTCCGGCACGGCCAGCTGGGCTTCGGCCGTGAACAGCAATTCATTGGTCATGGGCGCGGGCGATGCGTCTGTGGATAAACGCTCCACGTTCACGCCCTGCGCGGCAAGCACCCGGGAAATGTCCCGCACGATGCCGGGCCGGTCATTGGCCGTTACGCTCAGGATCACGCGCTTGAGCACTTCGCTCTGGGCGCTACTGCTTTGTTCCACCAGTACCCGTATACCGTGCGTGCTCAGTTGCTGGAGGGCGTCCACCAGTTCCGCTCGGTTCACGGCGGGCACGTCCACCCGCAGAATGCCCGCGAACTGCCCTGCCATTCGTGCCATCCGGCTTTCAAGCCAGTTGCCATGGTGTTCGGCGACGCAATTAGCAATGCGCTCCACATGCCCGGCCTTGTCCTGGGCCAATACGGTCAATACCAGTTGGTCCACGGTGCGTCTCCCTGTGAAGTGAACCGCTAGTATAGGCCGGTAGGGCGATACCGCTGATGCCAGGTAATTTGTTGACCAACCAGACAAGAAACTTCAGCCTGGCGACTGTCCGGGTTATGCTTGGGCGGCGAGGCGGCAACGGCTTCCACAGAGCCTTGGAGCGTGACTGTTCAGTCTTGTTTTGCCTTATGGAACAGCTCATGTAGTATCGCGAAAAAAGCACTACATACCACCAATTTCGTCCTTCGACGCCACTGGCACAGAGTGAGGCAAGCAATGACCGATTACGTCAACGTAGGCGACCTGCGGGTTGCCAGGGTACTGCTGGACTTCGTGAACAACGAAGCCATTCCAGGCAGCGGCGTTACTGCCGAGGCGTTTTGGGCCGGGGCCGATCGGGTGATCCATGAGCTGGGCGAAAAGAACCGCACGCTGCTGGCGCGCCGTGATGCGCTGCAGGCAACGCTGGACGGCTGGCATCGCGAGCGTCAAGGCCAGCCGCACGATCCGGTCGCGTACAAAAGCTTCCTCAAGGAGGTCGGCTACCTGCTGGAAGAGCCGGCCGACTTCCACGCCACTACACAAGGCGTAGACGAAGAGGTCGCCCGCCTCGCCGGGCCTCAGTTGGTGGTACCAGTGATGAACGCGCGCTTCGCCCTGAACGCCTCCAACGCGCGCTGGGGCTCGCTGTACGACGCGCTCTACGGTACCGACGCCATCAGCGAGGCCGAAGGCGCAGAGAAATGCCGCGGCTATAACCCGGCACGTGGCGCCAAGGTAATCGCCTTTGCCAAAGCTTTCCTTGATCAGGCCGCGCCCTTGGCGAGCGGCTCCCACGCCGACGCTACCGCCTATGTCATTGAAGGCGATGCGCTGGTGGTTTCGCTGGCCAACGGAGAACGCGTCGGGTTGGCCGTCCCTGAGCAGTTTGTGGGGTTCCTGGGCAACACCGAAGCGCCCACCGGCGTGCTGCTCAAGCACAACCAGCTTCACTTCGAAATCCAGATCGACGCCCACAGCCCTGTCGGCCAGACCGACGCGGCAGGCGTTAAAGACGTACTGATGGAATCGGCGCTTACCACCATCATGGACTGTGAAGATTCGGTTGCCGCCGTGGACGCGGACGACAAGGTCATCGTTTACCGCAACTGGCTTGGCTTGATGAAAGGCGACCTGGCCGAGCAGGTGAGCAAACAGGGCAAGGTGTTCACCCGCACCATGAACCCGGACCGGGTGTACCGCACCGCAAGCGGCGGCGAGCTCACCCTGCACGGCCGTTCTCTGTTGTTCGTGCGCAACGTTGGCCACTTGATGACCATCGATGCCGTGCTCGACAAACACGGGAACGAAGTGCCAGAAGGCATTCTCGACGCGCTGTTCACCAGCCTGGCGGCGCTCCACGACCTCAAGGGCAACGGGGGCCGCCGCAACAGCCGCACCGGCTCGGTGTATATCGTGAAACCCAAGATGCACGGGCCGGAAGAAGTGGCCTTCGCCAATGAGCTGTTCGCCCGCGTGGAAGGCGTACTCGGCCTGCCCGCGAATACCCTGAAAATGGGCATCATGGACGAGGAGCGGCGTACCACCGTAAACCTGAAGGCGTGCATCCAGGCCGCGCGGGAACGCGTGGTGTTCATCAACACAGGCTTTTTGGACCGCACCGGGGACGAGATCCATACCTCCATGGAAGCGGGCCCGATGGTACGCAAGGCCGAGATGAAAGCGCAGCCCTGGATCGCGGCCTACGAAAACTGGAACGTGGATGTTGGCCTGGCTTGCGGCCTGCAAGGGCGTGCGCAGATCGGCAAAGGCATGTGGGCCATGCCAGACCTGATGGCCGCCATGCTGGAGCAGAAAATTGCTCATCCGAAGGCCGGCGCCAATACCGCCTGGGTGCCCTCGCCTACTGCGGCTACCCTGCACGCACTTCACTATCACCAGGTAGATGTTTTCGCTCGCCAGGCCGAACTGGCCACGCGTGAACGCGCTTCACTGGACGCCATCCTGAGCATTCCCCTGGCGCCGAATACCGACTGGTCGGCCGATGAGGTCCGCAATGAACTGGATAACAACGCACAAGGCATTCTCGGCTATGTGGTGCGCTGGATCGATCAAGGTGTGGGCTGTTCCAAGGTGCCGGACATCAACGACATCGGCCTGATGGAAGACCGCGCGACGCTGCGCATTTCCAGCCAGCTGCTGGCGAACTGGTTGCGCCATCGCGTGGTGACGGAGGCTCAGATAGTGGAAAGCCTGAAGCGCATGGCGCCAGTAGTGGACCGGCAGAACGCCAACGACCCGGCCTACCGGCCAATGGCCCCGGGCTTCGATGGCAACATCGCGTTCCAGGCTGCGCTGGAGCTGGTACTCGAAGGGGCCAAACAGCCCAATGGCTACACCGAGCCGGTATTGCACCGCCGGCGCCGGGAGTACAAGGCCCTACAGCGCACCACCCTGTAGCAGCGAAGGGCGGGCCACGCTGGCCTGCTCGCGACGAAGCCGCCCCGACACAAGCGGCCCTGTCGGGCCGGTCGCCGCCAAGGCGGGCTGCTACAGCGTTCGGCCCGGCCCGTAGCGGGCCGGGCCTTCTATTACAACAACGGCAGGGTGTAGCTCAGGATCAGGCGGTTCTGGTCCTGGTCATAGTCGCCGCCCACGTTGGTGCGCAGCATGCCGTTACGCCAGCCCAGGCCAACGCCTTTGAACGAACCGCTCTGGACCACGTAGTCCACAGCAATGTCGCGCTCCCACTCTTCACCGTGGCCGTTGCCGTTAGCAGCGGTGATCTGGGTACCCTTGAGGTAGGTAACCGAAGCGGTAAGGCCGGGTACACCCACCTCGCTGAAGTTATAGGCGTACTGCCCGAAGCGGGTTTGCTCGCCGGCGCGGATAAAGCTGGAGATCAACCGGTCGGTGAACAGATACACGCTGGTGCCGGTCGCACCTTCGTTAGGAAGCCCGCCTTGGTTCAGCTGGGTGAAGTTGCTGTTCTCCGACACGCTCTGATAACCGGCCGTGAACGCATGGCCGCCCAGGCTGTAAGTGAAGATGGCGCTCCAGGTGTCGTTGTCGATCTTGCCGCCGGTACCATTGCTGTAGCCGCTCAGCTTGTAGCCTGCGGTACGGCCAGCGGCCGAATCGTTGGCGCCGTCTGCATCGGTCTTGAAGTAACGCAGGTCGGTCTTGAACGAGGAGTCCTTGCTGATCGGGTACACGTGCACCAGGCCGGCGAAGTGCTGCTTGTAGTAGTCCTCGAGGTTGGCGTAGTAGTACTGCACGGTGAGTTGATCGTTGACCAGATAATCACCGCCGCCGAACCAGAACTCGTTACTTTCCTGGGTTCCGCCTGCTACCGCCAACCCGGTGCGGTTGGTGGAAGCACGCCCCACCGCGTGTTCCAGGCGCCCTGCCACCAGCTTGAGCTTGTCGATCTCGTTGGAAGTGATCATGCCACCTTCGAAGGTCTGGGGCAGTACACGACCATCGTTGGAAACAAGGATTGGCAGCTTGGGCTGCAGGTTGCCGTAGCGCAGCTCGGTCTTGGAGAAGCGCATTTTCCCGGTCACGCCTGCGTGGCTCCAGGAGTCCACTGGGTCACCATTGGATTCGGACGGGATCATGCTGCTGCCTTGATGGCGGCCGCTGCCACTGTCCAAGGTCAACCCGAGCAGTGCCTGCGCATCCAGGCCAAAGCCTACAGTGCCGTCGGTGTATCCCGACTTGTAATCCAGCACAAACCCTTGCCCCCACTCAGCTAGCTTGCTGCCGGCACTGGAGGTTTGCTCCCGGTAATCATTGTTGAAATAGAAGTTACGCAGTGCCAGCGTGGCCTTGCTGTCCTTGATGAAATCGGCATGTGCCAGCGAAGGCAGAAGGCTTGCGCTGAGTGCGGCGAACGCGCCAAGCGCGGCCTTGTTGGTAACGGTCATTTGGTGCTCCCCATTGTGTTTCTAATTTTTGCGGGAGCATAAATATCAGCACCAATACAGCCTTTGCAACGGTGCCTTGCAGGAGTTGCAACAAAGGTTGCACCTTTAAAGAGGTTTTTTTCCGATCAGCGCAACCCTCCGATAGCAGAGGGCGCCGTTTCAATGCTTATAAGTCTATGTTTTATAGAGATTTATAGGTTTCGCAACGCCCTGCCATGCGAGCACATGGTTATAGCTAATAAATCTTAAAATTTCTCAGCTAATACCCAATTCTCGGCGGACCAGCTGCAGCAATTGGTTAGCGTCGATGGGCTTCAGAAGGAAGTCCACCACGCTGAGATGCATAGCCTCGATCGCGTCCTGCACCGCCGCGTCGCCCGAAATGATGATGATCGGAAGGGCAGCCCTTTCCGATTCGCGTATCTGGCGGATCAAGTCCAGCCCTGTAGCGGGAAACATCCGCAGATCGGTGATAAGCAAGCCAAGCCCCCGGTCTTGCATCAGCAGCTCGAACGCGGTGCTGGCATTGCTCGCAGTGGTGCACTCGATACCGTGCAAGGCGAGTATTTCAGCTAACAGGTCGCGGGAATCCCGGTCGTCGTCCACCACCAACGCACGCAGGGGCGCCAGTGTGGGCACCCGTAAAAGCTCATTGAGCGCCTCGCGTTCCTCGTCGCTGAGGATATCCAGATCAGACATCAGCCTCGCCATCCGTCACATGCAAACATACGACCGCAGGCCTTGGCTAACCGCCACGGCCACGCTGGGTCGGGTGCATAAGGTGAAGCATAGCCCCCGGGTTGCCAACGGAAAAAAGGCATATTTCACAACCGATACCTACTACTTACGTCCAATGGGCAGCAGTAGCCAGCGGGCGGACGATGACCACAGAACATAAAAAAAACGATACACACCATGAGCAAGGCAGACGCGTACGTTCAGGCAGGAAAAACCGCAGTTCTGCAGAACGTGCACGGCACGTTGCAGTTCCTTCAGCGCTTTGCGCCTTTCAGCCAGATGGAACAGGCACACCTGGTTTATCTGGTAGAGCAATGCCACCTGCGCTTCTACGCCAGCGGCGAAAGCATTCTCAAGCCCGATGAAGGCCCGGTAGAGCACTTCTACATCGTCAAACAGGGCCGTGTAGTGGGTGAGCGACCAAGAATCGCGGGCGGCGGCAACGAAACCACCTTCGAGATCGCCAGCGGCGAATGCTTCCCCCTGGCCGCGCTGCTGGGCGAGCGGGCCACCCGTACCAAGCACCTTGCCGGTGACGACACCTTTTGCCTGCGGTTACCCAAGGCGAGCTTCATTCATCTGTTTGCCCTGTCAGCGCCCTTCAGGGACTTCGCCTTGCGCGGCGTGAGCAGCTTGCTGGACCAGGTCAATCAGCAAGTGCGCCGGCAAGCCGCAGAAACCCTCGGTAGCCAGTACTCACTGAACGCCCGCCTGGGCGATCTCGCCCTGCGCCACCCTGTGAGTTGCGATAGCACCCTGCCCGTAAGGCTCGCGGTCAAGGCCATGCACGAGCAGCAAGTAGGCAGCATTGTGGTGGTGGATGCCGAGCAGGCGCCCGTGGGCATATTCACCCTGCGCGATCTGCGCGAGCTTGCGGCCGAGAGCGATGCCGACTTCAACCAGCCCATAGCGGAACGGATGGTAACCGCCCCGTTCACGCTGTCACCGGACGCCACCGCTTTTGAAGCTGCGCTGGCGATGACCGAGCGGCACATCGCACATGTGTGCCTGGTGAAGGACGGGCGGCTATGTGGCGTGATCTCCGAGCGAGACCTGTTTTCGTTGCAGCGCGTGGACCTGGTTCACCTGGCCAGGGCCATCCGCACCGCGCCGACACTCGACAGCCTTACTGCAATCCGCCAGGACATCGGCCCGCTGGTAGAACGAATGCTCGCGTTTGGCGCATCGTCCATTCAGATCACCCGGATCGTGACGCTGCTGAACGACCACAGCGTCTGCCGCGTGATCGAGCTCACGGTCGCGGCGTATGGCGATCCCGGCGTGCCGTTCAGCTGGCTCAGCTTCGGCAGCGAGGGCCGCCACGAGCAAACGCTGTACACCGATCAGGACAACGGCCTGCTGTTCGAGGCGGACGATGCCGTGCACGCCGCAGAGTTGCGCGGCAAGCTGCTGCCGCTGGCTCATCAGATCAACCAGGCGCTCGCCCACTGCGGTTTTGCCCTTTGTGCCGGAAACGTCATGGCCGGCAACCCCGAGCTGTGCCTTTCGCGTGCCGAATGGTCGCGACGCTTCGCGGCCTTCGTGCGAGAAACCACACCTGAAAACCTGCTGGCTTCGAGCATCTTTTTCGACCTGCGAACGGTATGGGGTGATCCGGACCCGGGTTACTGGCTGCAGCAGCGGTTATTGGCACAGGTGGCAGATAACGGGATTTTCCAGCGCATGATGGCCAGCAATGCCTTACGCCAGCGCCCCCCGGTAGGGCGCTTTCGGGAGTTTGTGCTGGCGCGTAAAGGCAGCGAGCGCACCGCTACCCTAGACCTGAAAACACAGGGCCTGGGGCCCTTCGTCGACGGCGCCCGGCTGCTGGCCCTGGCCAATGGCATCAGTGCAACGCCCACGGTAGAGCGCCTTCGCCAACTGGCCCAGCGGGGCATCATTGATGCTCAGGATTCAGCGGCCTACGAGGAAGCGTATGCGTTTATTCAGCAACTGCGGCTGCAACATCACCAGGCGCAGAGCCGGGAACACTTGCCGTGGTCCAACCGCCTGGACCCCGATACGCTCAACCAGCTGGACCGGCGCATATTGCGTGAATCCCTGCGTCAGGCTCAGCGGCTGCAAGGCAGCCTCGCCGCACGGTACCAGCTGTGAGCCTGTTCGACCGATTCAAGCCCCGCCCCGTGAAGCTTTCACCAGAGCAGGCACGCCGCTTGGCCGCTTTGATACCTCCTGCGCCCCTGGCAAATACCCCGCTGGAGGCACAACCCTGGGCCGTGGTAGATGTCGAGGCCACAGGCCTGCACCCGCAAAAGGATCAGCTGTTGGCCATTGGCGTGGTTGCGCTGGAGGGCCAGATTATTCCGCTCGGGCAAGGGTTCGAATGCACCTTGGCCGCCAATTGGAGCAAGCCCGGGCCGAGCGTGTTGATCCACGGGCTCAGCCCCTCCGCAGTTGCCAACGGAACGCCGCCCGCCGAGGCATTGCTGGGCTTTCTCGAATGGTTGCAGGGCCGCCCGCTGCTGGCCTTTCATGCCAGCTTCGATCAATCCATGTTGAGCCGAGCGATCAAGCTTACCCTTGGGTTGCAGTGGGGCGCGCCCTTCATCGACCTTGCGCAGGTAGCCCCACTTCTGTGCCCTGAGCTGGCCACCCACAACCACAGCCTGGATGACTGGGCAGGCCAGTTCGGCTTGCAAACCGGGGAGCGCCATAACGCCAGCGCCGATGCCCTGCTCACCGCCGAACTTGCGCTGATGCTGTTCAGCCGGGCACGTCGGCAAGGGCTGGCCACGCCATTGGCGCTGCAGGAAGCCTTGGCGCGCTGGCACCGGTTACAGCATCAGCCGCGTTTCTGACTCATCAGCACTCAGGCTGGCCCGCCACATAACGCCGCGCTGGATTCACCGCAGCATCGAATTCGCGCAAGCCCTTGGCGCCAATCAGCAAGGGATAATTGAAGCCGCTGCGGTCGGTGAGGTTGACCTCGATGGTGCGCTTCACGTCCCCCAGGCACAGCTCCAGGTCGATCACCGGGCGGTGGGCCACTTCCACGCTCTCTTCTTCGCCTTCGTTTTCATCGGCGCGGCTTTTGATCCGGCTCATGCGCGAGACCTTGTGCTCGTACACCTTCCCATCCGCGTCCCGGGTAGCCAGGCGAAAACGCACCCAGTCTTCGCCATCGCGGGTGAAGGTTTCGATATTGCGTGCCGACAGCGAGGCTGTAAGCGCCCCGGTGTCCATCTTGGCTTTGAGGGTTTGCCCGATTTCCGGCAACTTGAAGTACTCGTAGCGGCCATACAGCGTTGGCTCGGCGGCCATGGCGGAGAGCGACAGCAAGGACAGCAGGGCAAAGACAGCTTTCACGTGTTCATTCCTTTTCAGGGGCGCGAGGAGTTAGATTCCGGCACCTGCATTAGTTCGCCAAACGCCTAAGGTAAGGGCTATGCCCTTTACAAAAAGTAAAAATTTGGTGAAGTCCCGCTCAGCCGTCTGTATTTGGCGCGGCCACGGCGGGCCCGTATCATTGCGGCCCTGACCATGCATACGAGTTTTTCCATGCTCCACCTGCTTAAAGGCTGCCTTACCGCCTCGCTGCTGTTGCTCAACACGTTGGTGCTGATCGGCCCGCTGATCATCCTGGCTTTGCTCAAGCTGATCGCGCCTGCCGCCCTGCGCGACAGCGCTTCACGTGGAGTGATGTGGATCGCCGAAACGTGGGCAGAAATCGACAAGGCAATCTTTGCGCTATGCACGCCTACCCGCTGGGATATCCGCGGCCTTGAAGCCCTGCATCTGGACGCCTCGTACCTGGTGGTGTGCAATCATCAATCGTGGGTAGACATTCCTGCGTTGATCCAGGCGTTCAACCGCCGCGCGCCGTTCTTCAAGTTCTTCCTCAAGAAAGAGCTGATCTGGGTACCTTTGCTGGGCCTGGCATGGTGGGCATTGGATTACCCCTTCATGAAGCGCTACAGCAAGGCGTTCCTGGACAAGCACCCGCAACTGCGTGGCAAGGATCTGGAAATCACCCGCAAGGCCTGCGAGCTGTTCAAGCGCCAGCCCGTGACGGTGGTGAACTACCTGGAAGGCACGCGCTTTACCCAGGCCAAGCACGACCAGCAGGCGTCCCCCTTCCGCCACCTGCTCAAGCCCAAGGCCGGCGGCGTGGCGTTCGTGCTGGCAGCCATGGGCGAACAGCTCAATCAGCTGCTCGATGTAACCGTGGTGTACCCCAGCCAGCGCATTCCCGGGTTCTGGGACCTGCTGTGCGGGCGCGTGCCCAAGGTAATCATCGATATTCAATCCAGGGCCATTGACCCGGCGTTGGTGCAGGGCGATTACGAGAACGATCCTGCGTTCCGCCAGCATGTTCAGGGCTGGATCAACCATCTGTGGGCAGAGAAGGATGCCCGCATCGAAGCGCTGCGGGCACGGCACGGTTAAGGTTGGGTGCCCCACACCGAGGCCAGGCTCTGCAAGGCGGAGCCACTAGCACCCTGCTGGCCGAGGTATTGAAGGATGATTGGCGCGAACTGCGTCACCATTCCACTGTTCATGCCCAGCTGGCTGAACGCGCTGTTCATGTCTTGAGTGGTTTTCACATTGGTAAGGGCGTTGTTCAGCGCACTCGCCTTGTTGCTGTCCGCCTTGCCCATCAACCCGCTTAGCCCTACCAGGCCGCCCAGCGCGTTATTGCCAGAGAGCTTGTCCAGCCCGGGTACGGATTTGGTCAATTCGGTGTATTGCGATTGTGGCAGCTGATTTTTGGCCAGCCCCAGCATCGCACCGGTGCCACCGATGGCCTGTTCGGGAGTAATTTTGAGTTGGGTACCCAGGGTGTTGAGCAACCCCGCCGCTGGCGCCGCGGCGGCTACCGGCGCGCCGTTCTGGTTGCCATTTTGCAGAGTGGACGCAGCGTTGACCGCGTCGTTGAGGTTGAAAGCCATGGCCTGGCTTGCCACGAGGGCGAAGGAAAAAGCCAACAGGCTGGGGGACATACGCATCGGGTACTGCTCCTGATACAAAAGACCCCCATTGGACGCGAGACAGCCGAAGGGTTCAACCGCTGGTCTGTCAGGCCAACTTGTAAGAGTCAGCGCAGCCGGCGAACCAGGCTCCAACTGAGCATGCCCTATAATCACCGGTGAAACCGGAACGCCGGCCGCCGGGCTGCGGCCACCGGAGCGCCGGCCCGATGGGAGCCATGGCATTGAAAAAATACTGGACGCGCTACTTGGACTTGCTCGACAACGACCTGAACACCCGGGTATTCGACAGTTTCAAGAATATGGTGCTTTGCGCACTGTTATTCGCAGCAGGCACCAACGCCATACAAACCGACCATCGTGTGTTCTTTAGCCCCATCGCTACAAACCTGGCAGGTTGGGGAATCATTGCCGTATCGGCCGTGCTGATGATTCTGAATATCAGCGACGGCGTTCGTCGATTGGGCAAGCTGCGCTATCACCTGATTCTACAGATACTGATTGTTCTGTTTTATGTCGTGATTTCTGTGCGCGTTATAGAAATCGTCTGGAGTTTTCGGGCGTGAACATTGCCAGCTGATTCTTCACCAGCCCTGCTCGCGCCGGCGTACCGATGGCCCGGCGCAGCCGACTAACTGGGCGAGGCCCAGGAAACGCTAAGCTCCCTCAAAATGCTTCCTACCTAGCGTTTTGCCAGGTTTACCGAATGTGATCAGCATGTTTGACTCATTCCCTGCTCTCTGGAGAAAAGTCCCATGCGCGAACTGATCGTGCTTAGCTGTGCTCACAGTCAAACCGTGCTCAGTGAGGGCCAATCCAGACGGCGCTACCTACCCTTCGGTTGGTGCGGTCCGTCCGCTATCTCAACCAGCCTGAACGGCCATTGGAAGGAGCGTAGCGGGCAGATTTACCTCTTTGGGAACGGCTACAGGCCGTATTTTCCAACACTGGGCCGGTTTGGCTCGCCAGATAAGCTCAGCCCCTTCGGCAGGGGAGGGGTTAATGCTTACGGTTATGCCGCCCAAGATCCGGCGAATTATCATGATACGAATGGAAGATTTCCTCAGCTCTTCAATACACTTGGAAAATGGAAATCAAGTTTTCTAGGTTTTGTCGGAGATGCGTTCGGGATAGGTGAGACCAATAGCGTCATGCTAATTACCGATGCCTTATATACCTTCGATGATTTCACCAAGCAGGGCAAACGGCTTAATATTGTCAGCCATGGCAATATTATTGATGATAGATCCTATACCGAGATTACTAAAGATATGGCAGGAAGCCCCGAGCAAATGATGCGGCTAATTTCGAACCACATACCGGATTTCAGTTCATACCGAACGGCAAGAACGTTAATCTGTTACTCAGGTGACATACCCAAGATTGGCAAGCCAATCGGCAAGGTCGTGGCAGAGCGCACCGGTCTCGTCACGAAATCTTACAAAGGGCCGATTTCTGTCCACGGGATTTCGTACGATATCAAGTCCCCTACCAGATCCAGGCAGTTAATCCGTGCAAATATAGATGGTAGTTTTGATTTCAAAAGCAGCCATACCGTTGCAAAGTTTCCTAACCCCGTCAATAGCTATAAGCCTGTTTATTTCGATCCTTAATATCTGCTGTCATTACCCGAGAGATAATGACCGTAATCAACATCCAGGCAAAGCCTGCAACCAGAAATATCAGGTTTTAGGCTCTGCTCTTTTCACGCTATCGCCAGTTACTGCAATCAAGCCACGCTAAACAACCGATGCGGATCGATTACAAATTTCTTCGGCACACCGGCATCGAACTCGCCGTAACCCTGCGGGGCCTGGTCGAGGCTGATCACCTGCACCCCTACCACTTCGGCGATGTTGATGCGGTCCCACATGATAGCTTGCATGAGTTGGCGGTTGTACTTCATCACCGGGGTTTGGCCGGTATGGAAGCTGTGGGATTTTGCCCAGCCCAGGCCGAAGCGAATGCTCAATGCACCCACCTTGGCGGCAGCGTCGTGGGCACCCGGGTCTTCGGTAACGTAAAGGCCAGGAATGCCGATCTTTCCGGACACCCGGGTGATTTGCATCAGCGAGTTGAGCACAGTGGCCGGGGCTTCCTGCTGAGCGCCTGCATGGCCATGGCCGCGCGCTTCGAAGCCTACGGCGTCTACCGCGCAGTCCACTTCAGGCTCGCCCAGCAGGTTGGCGATCTGCTCATGCAATGGGGTGTCCTGGCTCAGGTCGGCGATCTCGAAGCCTACGGCCTTGGCATGGGCCAGGCGGGTCGGGTTCACGTCGCCCACGATCACCACGGCGGCGCCCAGCAAACGAGCAGAGGCGGCAGCCGCAAGGCCAACCGGGCCGGCGCCGGCCACGTATACGGTACTGCCAGGCCCGACGCCTGCGGTGACCGCCCCATGGTAGCCAGTGGGCAGAATGTCCGAGAGGCAGGTGAGGTCGCGGATCTTCTCCATGGCCCTGTCGCGGTCAGGCAGCTTGAGTAGGTTGAAGTCGGCATACGGCACCAGCACGTATTCGGCCTGGCCGCCGGTCCAGTCGCCCATGTCCACATAACCATAAGCGCCGCCAGCACGGGCCGGGTTTACGGTCAGGCATACGCCGGTGTGTTGCTCCTTGCAGGAGCGGCAACGGCCGCACGCCACGTTGAACGGCACCGATACCAGGTCGCCGATTTGCAGGTTTTCGACGTCACTGCCTTTTTCGATCACTTCGCCGGTGATTTCATGGCCGAGCACAAGCCCAACCTGGGCAGTGGTACGGCCGCGCACCATGTGTTGGTCCGAGCCGCAGATGTTGGTGGAAACGACGCGCAGGATCACCCCATGCTCGATCTTGCGCCCGCGGGGGTCTTGCATCTTGGGATACGCAATGGATTGCACCTCGACCTTGCCGGTTCCCAGGTACACCACGCCACGATTGTCAGCCATGCTCGTTCACCTCGCTATTGTTGTTTTGTTGGCTGTAGGATCCTTACCGGTAGGAAGCGGGCGAAGCTCGCGAATAGGGGTAAAAATCTAATCGCGAGCTTCGCCGGATGGCCGGCCCCGCTTCCTACGAAGTGAAAGGCGCCTACAGAACGACTGTACGGTTGGCGTTAAGGAACACCCGCCGCTCGATGTGATAACCCACTGCTCTGGCCAGGGTGAGGCATTCGATGTCTCGGCCCTTGGCGACCAGGTCTTCGGCGTAATGGGCGTGGTCTACCACTTCCACGCCTTGCGCAATGATCGGCCCTTCGTCCAGGTCGTTGTTGATGTAATGCGCCGTGGCGCCCACCAGCTTCACGCCCTTGTTATAGGCCTGATGGTAAGGCTTGGCGCCTTTGAAGCCGGGCAGCAGTGAATGGTGGATGTTGATGGCCCAGCCATCCAGGCGCCGGCAGAGCTCGGGCGAGAGCACTTGCATGTACCGAGCAAGGATCACCAGCTCCGCGCCGGTGCTTTCCACCACCTCCATCACTTTGCGTTCCTGGGCTGGCTTGTCGGCCGGGTCCAGGGGGAAGTGGTAGTACGGAATGTCATGCCAGCGCGCCAGGGGCTCAAGGTCGGGGTGATTGGAAACCACCGCCGTCACGTCCATGGGTAGCTGCCCGATGCGCTGGCGGTACAGCAGGTCGTTCAGGCAGTGGTCTGCCTTGGACACCATGATCACCACCTTGGGCCGATACTGCGGCGCAGTGAGCTCGAAGCGCATGCCGAACTCGCTGACGCGCTCGCCCAGACCGGCGCGAAAGCCCTGCTCATCGAAGCCTTCGGGCTGGCGGAATTCCACCCGGATGAAAAACCGTGCGGAGAGCCTGTCATCGAAAGAATGGTGCTCGGTGACGTAACAACCCTGCTCGTACAGGTAGCGGGTGACCGCGTCCACTGTGCCGAGCCGGCTGGGGCAGTCGGCGGCGAGTATCCAGGTATCAGGGGCGCGGCTCATGGGGTTCTCCGTAAAAAAGCCGTAGGAGCGGGCGATAGCCCGCGAACGGGGTAGATCAGTTGTTCGCGGGCTTACGCCCACCCCTACACCACAGCCAGCCCGTACTCCGCGCTGGCATCTTGCAGCCACAACCACCAGTAATCGGCGAAGCTGCGGCGAATCACCAGTTCCCAGGTGTCCTCGCCCATGCGCCGGATAATCAACTGCGACTTGGCGAACACCGTCCCCACACCCTTGCCCACGGGGAAGTTGTTTGGATGTACATCGTAGCTGGTAGATTTCATCAGCACCTCACGGACCTTCGGCCCGGTAAGCTCCAGTACGGTTTGCCCGCCACTCACATTCACCACTTGGATGTGCTGCCCGTCCAATGCATCGCGCAGGCGCTGCTCGGCGGCGAATTCCTCACCGCGTGGGCAGATGAACAGCCACTCGTCCGGCCCCATCCATTGCAGGGTGGTATCGCCACTGCCCACCACGGTGAGCGCAACCGGCAGCTCCAGGCCGAGCGCCTTATGCACCCCGCTTGCGAATGCGGGGTTATTGCCATCGCCGCGCAGGGTGAGATGGCCCAGCAGTTTCTTTTCCCGAAGGGTTACGCCTGCACTTGCCCTACCCTTGCCAACCAGGCTGGCAAGGTCTGCATGATGCAGAGGGGTCTCGGCCTTCACCGGGGCATCGGGGCGCTGTTGGTATACGTTGGCTGTGCTCATTTCAAAGCCCTTCAAAAATGTCGTGGGTGCCGGTGCCGGTCATACGTTCTGCCGCTCGCCTTTTGGGTCCACGAACACTGAACCGCAGATCTCCGCTTCGATGGCGCTGCCGTCGGCGAGCGGGGCCCACACCTTTTCGCCCATGCGCTTGAGCCCGCCTTTCACCACTGCCATCGCGAAGGAACGGCCCAGCGTGGGGCTCATGTAGCTGGAGGTCACGTGGCCCACCATGTCCATGGGAATGGGCTGCTTGGGATCGAACACCAGTTGCGCGCCTTCAGGCAGTACGCGGTTGGGGTCAACCGGCTTGAGGCCTACCAGTTGCTTGCGGTCTTCACGCACGCAATCTTCGCGGCTCATGCCGCGCGAACCGATCCACGGGAAGGGCTTGGTACGGCCCACACACCAGCCCATGTTCAGGTCGTCCGGCGTCATGGAGGCGTCCGTGTCCTGGCCCACGATGATGAAGCCCTTCTCGGCCCGCAGCACGTGCATGGTCTCGGTGCCATACGGCGTGAGGTTGTAGGCCTTGCCGGCTTCGACGATGGCCTCGAGCACGCCCATGGCGTAGTCGGCCTGGATGTTCACCTCGTAGGACAGCTCACCTGTGAACGAGATGCGGAAGACACGCGCCGGCACGCCAGCCACCTTGCCCTCCTGCCAGGTCATGAACGGGAACGCTTCCTTGTCCAGATTGATGTCGGTGACATGGCTCAGCAGCTTGCGGCTGTTGGGGCCCGACAGCGTGAGCGTGGCCCAATGGTCGGTGACCGAGGTGAAGTACACCTTCAGTTCCGGCCATTCGGTCTGGTGGTACAACTCAAGCCACTGCAGCACGCGCGCCGCGCCACCGGTGGTGGTGGTCATCAGGAAGTGATTGTCGGCCAGGCAGGCGGTCACGCCGTCATCGAACACCATGCCGTCTTCCTTGCACATCAAGCCGTAGCGGGCCTTGCCCACGTCCAGCTTGGTCCACGCGTTGGTGTACACGCGGTTCAGGAACTCACGGGCATCCGGGCCCTGAATGTCGATTTTGCCGAGGGTGGAGGCGTCGAGCAGGCCCACGCTGTCGCGCACGGCCTTGCACTCGCGGGCCACGGCGCTGTGCAGGTCCTCGCCACGGCGCGGGAAGTACCAAGGGCGCTTCCACTGGCCCACATCCTCGAACTCCGCGCCCTGCTTCACGTGCCAGGCATGCAGCGCGGTGAAGCGCACGGCATCGAACAGGTGGCCGCAGTTGCGCCCAGCCACCGCGCCGAAGGTCACCGGCGTGTAGTTGGGGCGGAACATGGTGGTGCCCATCTCGGTGATGGAGATGCCACGGGACCGCGCCGCGATGGCCAGGCCGTTGATATTGCCCAGCTTGCCCTGATCGGTACCGAAGCCCAGCGCGGTGTAGCGCTTCACGTGCTCCACGGATTCAAAGCCTTCGCGGGTGGCCAGCTCGATCGCCGCTGCGGTCACGTCGTTCTGCAGGTCCACGAACTGCTTCGGTGCGCGTGCGGTGGATTTGTCATGGGGCACCTGGAACAGCGCCAGGGTAGGTTCTTCGAGGCGGCTTACGGCTGTGGGCACCACGCCTTCCACGATCTTGAAGCCTGCTTCCGCCGCAGCGCGCGCGCCACCTTCAAAGCCGTCCGCCAAGGCGTCGCCCAGCGGGTACACACCGTTGATGCCGCCGACGCAGACACGCTTTTGCGCCGCTTCGCCCGGTACGAATCCGAGGATGTCTTCGCGCCAGATCGGCCGCCCGCCCAAGTGGGACGCCAAGTGAACCACAGGGCTGTAGCCACCGGAGCTCGCGACCAGGTCGCACTCCAGCCATTCGCCCGGGCTGAGTACCTTCATGGCCTTGGCGTCGATGGCAGCGATGCGGGCCCCGGTTACCCGGCGGGTACCGCGGGTTTCAAGTACCGCGCTGCTGGTCAGGATTCGTACGCCTTTGGCGCGAGCTTCCTCTACCAGTGCGCCCCGCGGGTTGGGACGGGCATCGGCGATGGCGACCACTTGCAGGCCTGCATCAAGCCAATCCAGCGCAGCCCGGTAAGCGTGATCGTTGTTGGTGCCCAGTACCAGCTGCTTGCCAGGCGCCACACCGTAGCGGCGCACATAGATGGAAACCGCCCCGGCCAGCATGTTGCCGGGCAAATCGTTGTTGCCGTACACCTGCGGCCGCTCGTGAGCACCGGTTGCCAGTACCACGCGGTTGGCCCGCACACGGTGAACCCGCTGGCGCACCTGCCCGATTGGCGCGCGCTCGCCCAGATGGTCGGTAAGGCGCTGGTGAATGGTGAGGAAGTTATGGTCGTGGTAACCGTTGACCGTGGAGCGTGGCAGCAGGGTCACGTCCGCCATACCGCTCAGCTCGGCCAGCACGGTGGCGACCCACTCGGCCGCAGGCTTGCCGTCGAGGGTTTCCCGGGTGTCCAGCAGGCTACCGCCGAACTCTTCCTGCTCGTCCGCCAGGATCACCCGCGCCCCGCTGCGCGCGGCCGCCAGCGCCGCTGCAAGCCCGGCCGGGCCCGCGCCCACAATCAGCACATCGCAGTGCTGGTTCATGTAGTCGTAGCTGTCGGGGTCGATCTCGGTCGGCGAACGGCCAAGCCCGGCAGCCTTGCGGATGTACTTCTCGTAGGTCATCCAGAAGGATTGCGGGTACATGAACGTCTTGTAGTAGAAGCCCGGCGGCATAAGCTTGCCGCCCACCTTGCCGAGGATGCCCATCAAATCGTTGTTCACGTTCGGCCAGCCGTTGGTGCTGCTGGCGACCAGGTTGGCGTACAGCGCCTGCTGCGTGGCGCGCACGTTGGGGATCTGGGTGGCTTCGGTGCCGCCGATCTGCAACACGGCGTTGGGCTCTTCGGCGCCAGCGGCGACGATGCCGCGCGGGCGCGAATACTTGAAGCTGCGCCCGATCACATCCACGCCATTGGCCAGCAGGGCCGAGGCAAGCGTGTCGCCTTCAAAGCCGGTATAGCGCTGGCCGTTGAAGGTAAATTCGATGCGTTTGTTGCGGTCGATACGGCCGCCGTTGGACAGGCGATTGACCTGGCTCATACCTTTTCCCCTTGCGCGCGGGTCACTGGCTGCGCCGCGGAGGGCTTTTGCGTGACCTGCGGTTTGGCACCGATCGGATAGGTTTCGAAAATCTCGTAGGTGACCGTGTCGCGGCTCATGTTGAAGTAGCGGCGGCAACCGGTGGCATGCAGCCACAGCTCATGGTGAATCCCGCGCACGTTGTCGCGGAAGAACATGTAGGTGCCCCACTCCTCGTCGGTGCAGGCGGCAGGGTCGAGTGGGCGCGGGATATGCGCCTGGCCGGCCACCTGAAATTCCTCTTCGGAACGGGCTTCGCCGCAATACGGACAGAAGATATGCAGCATGGTGGTGTCTCCGGTCAGTGGGCCACGGCGGCGGCGCCGTGCTCGTCGATGAGGGCGCCGTTGTAGAAGCGGTCGATGGAAAACGGTTTGGCCAGCGGGTGCATTTCGCCTTTTGCCAGGCTGGCGGCGAACACGTTGCCCGAGCCCGGCGTAGCCTTGAAGCCGCCGGTACCCCAGCCGCAGTTGAAGAACAGGTTCTTCACCGGCGTTTTGCTGATGATCGGGCAGGCGTCGGGCGTGGTGTCGACGATGCCGCCCCACTGGCGGTTCATGCGCACCCGCGACAACACGGGGAACATTTCCACGATGGCTTGCAAGGTGTGTTCGATCACCGGGTACGAGCCGCGCTGGCCGTAGCCGACCCAGCTGTCGATACCGGCGCCGATCACCAGGTCGCCCTTGTCGGACTGGCTGATGTAACCGTGCACGGCGTTGGACATGATCACGCTGTCGATGATGGGCTTGAGCGGCTCGGACACCAGCGCTTGCAACGGGTGGGATTCAATCGGCAGGCGGAAGCCGGCCAGGCTGGCCATGTAGCCCGAATTACCGGCGGTAACCACGCCCACACGCTTGCCGCCGATGAAGCCTCGGTTGGTTTCCACGCCGATGACCACGCCGTTTTCCTTGCGGAAACCGGTGACCTCGGTTTGTTGAATCAGGTCCACGCCCAGCGCGTCGGCGGCACGGGCATACCCCCAGGCGACCGCGTCGTGGCGAGCCACCCCGCCCCGGCGTTGAACCGTGGCGCCGATAATCGGGTAGCGGGTATTTTTCGAGCAATCCAGGTAAGGGATTTCCTCGGCAACCTGTTGGGCATTGAGCAGTTCGCCGTCCACGCCATTGAGGCGGTTGGCGCTCACCCGGCGCTCGGAATCGCGCATGTCTTGCAGGGTGTGGCACAGGTTGTACACGCCACGCTGAGAAAACATCACGTTGTAGTTGATGTCCTGGGACAGCCCTTCCCACAGTTTCATCGCGTGCTCGTACAAGTGGGCGGATTCGTCCCACAGGTAGTTCGAACGCACAATGGTGGTGTTACGGGCGGTGTTGCCGCCGCCCAGCCAGCCTTTCTCGATCACGGCCACATTGGTGATGCCGTGTTCCTTGGCCAGGTAGTACGCCGTAGCCAGGCCGTGGCCGCCACCGCCTACGATGATCACGTCATACACAGGCTTGGGCGTGGGCGTGCGCCACATGCGCTGCCAGTTTTCGTGGTGGCTGAGGGAGTGCTTGAAGAGGCCAAAGCCTGAATAGCGCTGCATGATCGGTACTCCAGCTCAGCGGTAAACCGGGAATTCGGCGCACAGGGTGCTGACCTGGGCAGCCACGTTGGCCTCCACGTCGGCGTCGCCGAGGTTGTCGAGAATGTCGCAGATCCAGCCCGCCAGCACCTGGCACTGTTCCACCCTGAAGCCGCGGCTGGTGACCGCCGGGGTGCCGATGCGCAGGCCCGAGGTCACGAACGGGGATTGAGGGTCGTTAGGCACGGCGTTCTTGTTCACCGTGATATGGGCACGGCCCAGGGCCGCATCCGCTGCCTTGCCGGTGAGCCCCTGGCGGATGAGGCTAACGAGGAACAGATGGTTGTCGGTGCCGCCGGATACCACGTCGTAACCACGGTCCACGAATACCCCGGCCATGGCCTGGGCGTTGTCGATCACCTGTTGCTGGTACACCTTGAAGCCCGGCTCCGAGGCTTCCTTGAAGCACACGGCCTTGGCGGCGATCACATGCATCAGTGGGCCACCCTGGCCACCGGGGAACACCGCGGCGTTGAACTTTTTTTCTAGCTCTTCGTTATGGCGCGCCAGGATCAACCCGCCGCGTGGGCCGCGCAGGGTCTTGTGGGTAGTGGTGGTCACAACGTCGGCATAGGGCAGCGGGTTCGGATACAGCCCGGCCGCCACCAGCCCAGCCACGTGGGCCATGTCCACAAAGAGGTAGGCGCCTACCTTGTCGGCGATTTCACGGAAGCGGGCGAAGTCCAGGGTTTTGGAGTAGGCGGAGAAACCGGCGATGACCATCTTCGGCTTGCATTCCAGGGCCAGGCGCTCGACCTCGTCGTAGTCGATCAGCCCGGTGGCCGTGTCCAGGCCGTACTGCACGGCGTTGTACAACTTGCCGGAGAAACTCACCTTGGCGCCGTGGGTAAGGTGGCCACCGTGCGCCAGGCTCATGCCCAGCACGGTATCGCCCGGTTGCAGCAGCGCCAGGTACACGGCGGCATTGGCCTGCGAGCCGGAATGCGGCTGGACGTTGGCGTAGTCGGCGCCAAACAGCGCCTTGGCGCGATCGATGGCCAGTTGCTCTACCGTGTCCACATGCTCGCAACCGCCGTAGTAGCGCTTGCCCGGGTAGCCTTCGGCGTACTTGTTGGTAAGGCCGCTGCCCTGGGCTTCCATCACACGCTTGCTGGTGTAGTTTTCCGACGCGATCAGCTCGATATGGTCTTCCTGGCGCTGCTCCTCGGCGTTGATGGCTGCCAGCAGTGCGTCGTCATATCCCTGAATCTGGTCTTGCTTGCTGAACATCGCGGATCTCCCAGCGCGGATGGCGCCTGTCATAGGTGCAGTGGGGTCGATGGTAGGCTCGGCCCCGGTGCGTCAGATGCCTATGGGCGCCACGCATCGGTGCGATTACGACATGAACGGAACCTTCACTCCCATACCGCTCCAGCCCTGCGCGGCGTACAGTAGCCCGGGTACCTACTATGGAAGTGCCCCATGTACGAGCAAAGCCAACAATTCGCCAGCGACAACTACTCTGGCGTGTGCCCGGAAGCCTGGGCGGCAATGGAATTGGCCAATCAGGGCCATCAGCGCGCCTATGGCGATGATGAATGGACGGCCCGGGCGGCGGACCATTTCCGCCGCTTGTTCGAAACCGACTGCGAGGTGTTTTTCGCCTTCAATGGCACGGCCGCGAACTCGCTGGCCTTGTCGGCCTTGTGCCAGAGCTACCACAGCGTGATCTGCTCGGACGTCGCCCACGTGGAAACCGACGAATGCGGTGCGCCGGAGTTCTTCTCCAACGGTTCCAAATTGCTGACCGCTCGCAGCGAAGCCGGCAAGCTCACTTCTGAGGCTATCCGTGAGATTGCCTTGAAGCGCCAGGATATCCACTACCCCAAGCCTCGTGTGGTCACGCTGACCCAGGCCACGGAAGTGGGCACGCTGTACCGGCCCGATGAGTTGAAGGCCATCAGTGCAACCTGCCGCGAACTGGGGCTTAACCTGCACATGGACGGCGCCCGCTTCGCCAACGCCTGCGCCTCGCTGGGTTGCAGCCCGGCCGAGCTGAGCTGGAAGGCTGGCGTGGACGTACTGTGCTTTGGCGGCACCAAGAATGGCATGGCCGTGGGTGAGGCGATTTTGTTCTTCCGCAAGGAACTGGCCGAGGACTTCGATTACCGCTGCAAACAAGCAGGCCAGTTGGCGTCGAAGATGCGCTTCCTATCGGCGCCGTGGGTAGGTTTGCTGGAAAACGACGCATGGCTGCGCCATGCCCGGCACGCCAACGGCTGTGCCCGCCTGTTGTCAGAGCTGATTGCCGACATCCCTCAGGTGAGCCTGATGTTCCCGGTAGAAGCCAACGGCGTGTTCCTGAATATGCCTCAGCCAGCGCTGGCATCACTACAGGGCCGTGGCTGGCGGTTCTATACCTTTATCGGCGGCGGCGCGCGCTTCATGTGCTCGTGGGACACCAGTGAAGCCCGGGTGCGGGAGCTGGCAGCGGACATTCGTGCGGTAGTGGACGGCATCGCTGCGCCCTTGTAAATCTGCTTTAGGGCGACACATTTCGCGAGCTTCGCCCGCTTCCAATAAGGCGAAGCTGCTCCCACAGCGATCGGTGGGCGACTACAGCTTGAAACCACCCATCTGCCGCCGGAGCGCCTCGGCCAGGGCCATCAGCGTCTGGCATTGCTCGCGGCAGTCGCGCACTTCAGCCGCAGTCGACCTGGCCAGGTCGGAGATACCTTGCACGTTACGGTTGATCTCCTCGGTGACCGCCGACTGCTCTTCGGTAGCGGTGGCAACTTGATGGTTCACATCGCTGATTCGTTCCACCTGGCCGCTGATCGCCGCGAGCGACGCTCCTGTGCGCTGGCTCGCGGCTACCCCCGTACCGGTCGCCGCTTGCCCGGCCTGCATGGAAACGACCGCGTTCTCCGCGCCCTGCTTCAAGCGCTGGATCATGGCCTGGATCTCGTCGGTGGAGGCCTGGGTACGCTGCGCCAGGGTTCGCACTTCATCGGCCACTACCGCAAAGCCTCGGCCGAGGTCCCCGGCGCGCGCCGCCTCGATTGCGGCGTTCAGCGCCAGCAAGTTGGTTTGCTCAGAAATACCCCGGATCACGCCAAGCACCTGGTCGATAGAGGCAACCTCGTTGGCGAGCTGCTCCACCGCCTCGGCAGCCAGGCCAATATCGTCGCTCATGCGCTGGATGTGCGTGAGCGATCCCTCGACCACCCGGCCCGCCTGCGCGGCTTCATCCCTCGCCGCTTGTGATTCACCTGCCGCCGTGCCCGCGTTTCGGGCGATCTCTTGCACCGTCAGCCCCATTTCATGCACCGCAGTGGCGACCATGTCGGTCATTTCCTGCTGCCGGGCGGCGCGGGCCGTGGTGTTCTCCACCACTTCGCTCACCCGGGTTACGGTTTGGCCCAGCCGCTCGGTAGTGGTCAGCACCTCGCCGATAAGCGTTCGCTGGCTTGCCAGAAAACGGTTGAAGCCCCGGGCCAGATCGCCGAGTTCGTCCTTGCGTGCCTCGTCCAGGCGGTGGGTAAGGTCCCCGCCGCCGCTGCCGATCTGCACCAGTGCCGAGGTAACCTGGCGGATAGGCCGCACCAGGCTGCGCGCCAGCCATACCACCAGGGCCAGGCACAGCAGCGCTACACCCAGGCCGATCAGGCTGGCGGTAACGGTAGCTTGATGAGCTTCGGCAAAGATCTGCGCTTCCGGCACTTCGGCAACCAATGTCCAGTTCACTTCTCGCAGGGGCAAGGCAAGCGCGATCCAGGGCTCATCGTTGCGCTCGAAACGAGCGTCCGTCAGGGTGGTTTTACCCAATAGCGCACCGGCGGCGGCGGCGCCGATCTGCTCGGTAAGGGTTCGCTTGCCGCTGAAGTGGGCATCCGGATGCACCTGGATCATGCCATCGGGACGTACCAGGTAAACCTTGCCGCTAGCTCCGAAGGCATAGTTGCGCACCAGCGTGGCCAGCTTTTCCAGGCTCAGCCCTAGCCCCGCCACGCCTAATGGCCGGCCGTTGGCCTCAACCCGTTGGTCGATGAACAGCGTGAGCGCACCGGTGGCGGCATCGGTATCAATGGCCAGCGAGCGTGCCTGGCCGCTGTCCAGGAAGCTGTAAAACCAGGCATCCTTGGGGTCTTTTCGATCTAGCGTGCGTTCCAGGCCAGACGCAGTGTAGTAATGCCCCGACCCTGCCGGAGCGATCATCGTGGTGAATGCTTGTTGTTCGGCCTTTACGCCGGCGAGATAACGCACGAAGGCATCTGCCTGGGAGGGGTCTTCACCGCTCGCCAGCCATTCCTTCAGCAGGGCATTGCTGGCGATGGCGCTCGCAGCACCCAGAGGCCCGGCCAGCAGGCGCTCGATGTCGTTGCGAGTCGCCTCGATGCTGGCCGGCAACGCCGTGTCAACCAGGTAACGCTTGGCCAGGCGGTCGATCACAGCGGTATACAAGCCCACCACGATCAGCAGGCTGATAATCAGCGCTGCGCCCATGCTCAAGATCAACTTCCACTGGATACTGCGTTGCCAAAGCTGCATGGTGGCTCCTCGAGGCGTACCTGCCACGCGCCCACAGGCGTACTGCCAGTAGCTCGCGCGCCCAGCGGCGCGGTACGGCACCGCGCCTTGCCCTCAGTGGACCGCAAGCAGCGCTTCACTGCTCAACCCTGCTGCAGCGGGGCGACCAAGCGGCTTATGCTGGCTGAGTGAGCGAAGCGGCGTTGATTACTCCGCCGCCTTTCCCACGGTCCGCTCGAGCTGTTCTACCGTGGCGTTGACCTGGCTTTCGTATTCTTCCAGCGCCAGCTGGTGCTCACGACGAGCCTCCAGCAACTGAGAGCAGATGTTCATGGCGGTGAGCACCAACAAGCGGTCGCCCAGCAATGTGGGGTGCTTCTTCTTGGTCTCGGCCAGGCTCGCCTTGAGCATCATTGCCGCATCGAACAAGGTTTGTTCCTGATCGGCCGGGGCACGCAGGGTGTAGTCGCTGCCGAGGATTTCGACTACCCGCGTGGTGTTCTGGCTCATGCGCCAGCCGGTTCGGGGCTGACGCGCTGGATCAGGGCCTGAATGCGCGCCGCGGTAGCGCCTTGCTGTTCTTCCTGCTCCAGCAGGGAGATCTGCAGGCTGTCGTTCTCATCCCGGGCTTGCGCCAGCTCGGCGCTCAGCTTGCCATTCGCCTCGGCCAATTGACGGTTCTGCTCGAGCAGTTCGCCGACCAGTGTTTCTAGTTTGTTAAGGGATGCTTCCAACATGAGAGGTACTCGAAACCAGGGGTGAAGATGAAGGGCGCGTACGATAAGAAAAAAGCGCGCGCCTCGCCAGCGCGAAGGTATGAACAGGCATGAAAATACAAGATGAAGCCTGCCGCTTCGCGTTGGGCATGGACTCGAGGATAGATGCCGGGTTCCCGGGCTACGGTGACAACGGACCAACGGTCGACGACATGCCCCGCAGCTCCACCCTCCCTCAATACTCGATCCGCACATCCCCCTTGGGCACGCTGCAGCACGCCAGGATGTACCCCTCGGCTTCGTCTTCCTCTGTAATGCCCCCGTTGTGCTCCATCTCTACCTCGCCGCTGAGCTTGAGCACCTTGCAGGTGCCGCAGATGCCCATCCCACAGGCCTTGGGAATGGTAAGCCCCAGCTTGGCGGCTGCGGCGTGGACTGTTTCCCCCGGGGTTACGCGGATGCTCTTGCCGGTGTCCACGAACTCCACCTGGTGCAGGTCTGCGGCGGGTACCTCCGGCGCGTCGGCGGCTTGCTCGGCTTGTTCCACCGCATCCGCGCGCGCCTCGGGGGGCGTGGCGCCAAAGGATTCTTCGTGATAGCGCCGCATGTCAAAGCCGGCCTGGTCAAGCAGCCGTTTCACTGCCGTCATGTACGGGGTAGGACCGCAGCAGAACACTTCCCGGTCGAGGAAGTCCGGTGCCATGAGCTCGAGCATCGGGCGGTTCAGGTAACCCCGGTATCCAGCCCAGGGTTCACCCAGGCCGTGTTTCTCACAAATGATATGCAACGCGAAGTTGGGAATACGCGCCGCCATCTGCTCCAGCTCGCGGTGGTAAATGATGTCCTTGGGAGAGCGGGCGCTGTGCACAAAGATCATGTCCACATTGGCGTTGGTGTCATAGAACCAACGGGCCATGGACATCACCGGGGTGATCCCCACCCCGCCGCTCAGGTACAACACCCTGGTAGAGGGGTAATCCATGGCATTGAACAGCCCCACCGGGCCATGCACCGCCAGCTCCTGGCCCTCGTGCAGGGTGTCATGCAGCCAGTTGGAAACGCGCCCGCCCGGCACACGCTTGATGGTAATGGAGAAGCTGTAGGGCACCGAGGGTGAGCTCGAAATGGTGTAGGAGCGCATCACCGGCTGGCCGTCGATTTCCAGCTCCAGGGTCACGAACTGCCCGGGCTTGAAGAAGAACATTACCGGCTGGTCGGCCATGAAACAGAACGTGCGTACATCCCAGGTTTCCTGAATCACCTTGACGCAGCGAACGACATGACGGCCATTGGCCCAGGTCTGGGTGGTGACCGGGTTCAGGAAATTATCAGACATGCTTGCCACTCCATAGCCGACCACCGGCCTTGTGGTCCCGATTCTGCGTGGCGCCCGTGCAGCGAACTTTCCTGTTCGCGACATCGGCATGCTCATGGCGACCAGCCTTGCCAGCACTGGCTCGGGTGGTCGGGAACGGATTCGGCCATGTCGCCCATGGATAAGGTTCGCCGCCTGCTCCCAAGCACACTCGCCACATATCGGTCGCAGCCTCGATGCAAGGTTGCGGCGCCACCGTGAAGCGCGATCCCGCGCGCCCCTACAGCCCTGCCGCCGGCGCGCCGGCCTTGAGGATTTTAACGATGGACGTCACCCAGAACCTGAGCCTTGGCGATCCGCTGGAACCCGCGCGCAGTGCCACCGCCCATATGCTGCAAACCCGGGAGCGCACGTTCTCGTTGCCGCAGCCGTTCTACACCGACGAAAGGCTCCACGAGATCGATATGCAGGAGATCTTCCACAAGGAGTGGCTGATCGCTGGCATGACCTGTGAAATCCCGAAGAAGGGTAACTACCTCACGCTGGAGATCGGCAAAAACCCGGTGATCGTGGTGCGCGGCGTAGACAACGCCATCCATGCCTTCCATAACGTGTGCCGCCACCGCGGCTCGCGCTTGTGCGCGGGCGAAAAAGGCAAGGTCGCCAAGCTGGTATGCCCTTACCACCAATGGACCTACGAGCTGGACGGCCGGTTGCTGTTCGCCGGCAGCGAAATGGGCGATGACTTCGACATGAAGGCGTACGGCTTGAAGCCCGTGCACGTGAAGAACGCCGGTGGGTATATCTTCATCAGCCTGGCGGACAACCCGCCCGCCATCGACGAGTTCCTCCATACCTTGGCTCATTACATGGAGCCCTACGACATGGAGAACACCAAAGTGGCTGTGCAAACCACCCTGCGTGAAAAAGCCAACTGGAAGCTGGTGCTCGAGAACAACCGCGAGTGCTACCACTGCAACGGCTCTCATCCGGAACTGCTCAACACCCTGCTGGAGTGGGACGACACCAACGACCCGCGCGCCAGCCAGGCCTTCAAGGACCATGTGGCCGAATCCGCTGCGGCCTGGGAAGCGGAGAAGATCCCTTACTTGCACACCAGCTTCGGCCTGCGCAACCGCATCGTGCGCATGCCGCTGCTCAAGGGCACCGTTTCCATGACCATGGACGGCAAGCCTGGGTGCAGCAAGCTCATGGGTCGGATCAAGAACCCGGACCTGGGCTCGATGCGCATCCTGCACCTGCCCCATGCCTGGAACCACTGCATGGGCGACCACGTGATCGTGTTCACCGTATGGCCGATCAGCGCGCAGGAGAGCATCGTTACTACCAAGTGGCTGGTGCACAAGGACGCCGTGGAAGGCGTGGATTACGACCCTGCTCGCCTGCGCCAGGTATGGGACGCCACCAACGACCAAGACCGTCGCCTGGCCGAAGAAAACCAGAAGGGCATCAATTCAACGGCGTATCAACCTGGGCCGTATTCGAAAACCTATGAGTTTGGCGTGGTCAATTTCATCGACTGGTACAGCGAGCGGATGCTTAATAACCTTGGCGCCGAGCCGGCGGCGTATTTAAAGGGTGTGGCGGCGCACGAGTAGGTCACTGTGGCCTACGCACGGCAACAAGCTCGATAGCTCGAGGGGGCCGACGCCCAAAGGCCTGGCGCCCCCATTGCACCGCCAGTGCCCCTCTACCTAGCGCGGTAAGGGTAGTGGCGGCAACGGATGCGATTTTTGCGGCATCGCTGTCAGTAACCATGCCGATCACCCATGCGGCGCTGCTGCCCGCCATCAGCGTGACGTCTACCCCGACCATCAGTTTCGAGGGGGGCGAAACCCGGTACCCTGTGAACATCATCGCTCCGTAGGCCACGATCCCCAGCGCGCCCATGATATCGCTCAGCAGGTCCAAGGCTTCCTGGCCACTCGGGTCATGTCGGTTAACCGGGTCGCCCTGGCAATAGGTATAGGCATTAAGGCCGCCTTGGCCAAACGGTGACAGGGCATCCGGCTGGCAGAACCGCATCGTGGCGGGCTGATAAAGGCGGCGGCCATTGCCCAGCTGGTACCCGCCCCACGGCTCGCGTCGCTGCCCTGTGTAGCCGAGCAGGCCTGCCGTGTCTGGAACGGCTTCGTACCCGAACGGCTGGTATACGACCCGTAGTTTCAAGCGGCGCAATACGGTCCCTGCGCAGTCATGGCCCAAAAGGGCCTTCCGGCTGTGATCAGCGCAGGGCATAGCCGACCTCCTCCACTCCAACTTGATAGGCCCCTTGGTAATAGTTTTCCCTTCGCAGCCCGGATACACGCCCTAAAACCTTTCGCCAGCCTGCCTTTCGAGCCATTGGGGCGTAAACGGAGGCGCGAAGCAGCGACGAGGCAACGCCCAGGCCGATGCTCACCCAGGCCAGGGAATCCTGGGCGGGGCGGTCCCCTTGCTGGACGCCCGCGATCACCGCAGACACCACTGAGGCCGCCCCTGCCAAGAGTGCGAGCCTGGTACCCCATAGCATCGGACGTGGTGTGGATTTCACGCTTTTGCTACCCAGGCTTGCCAGCTGCAGGGCCGTGGTGGCGATACCACTCGCAAGGCCGCCGAGTATAAGAGGCGTGAAAGCGCGGCCTGTCCAATCCACTCGGTTCATAGGGTCCCCCGCGCAATAGGCGTAAGCATTGCGACCGCCCTCACCAAACGGGCTGTGCCGATCAGGCTGGGCAAATCGGCCCAGCGTTGTTTGATAGCCGCGATACCCCTCGCCCAGCATGTACAGCCTTGCCGTCCGCTCCATCCATTGGCCGGTAAACGCTGATTGGCTACATACCCCACAAGGCTGCAACGCGCCGAAGGGGGTATAGCCGTGGCGACAAGTACGTACGCCCCACCGCCTGGCCAAGACAGTGCCGGCACGGTCGGCCATCAACAATCTATCAGGCATGCCATCTTCCCCTGAGCCTGGCTGGAAGATTAGGTAAGTCTTCCCTGCGCGGCTACCTGGCACTTCTGTCAGGTAGTTGCCAGATGAAACGATTTACCTATACCCACCCTCAGGAACGAATTAGAATCGTTCTCATTAAAATCAGTCCATTCCCAGGCTTCTCTCTTCATGCACCTCAACGTCTCCAGGTCCGCTCTGGCGGTCGCGCTGTTTTCGCTACCACCCGCCACCCTCGCACACGCCGATACCGTCGAACTGGCACCTACTCAGGTACAGGAAAGCGCGTTACCTGTGGAAGAGGGTTACACCCGCGCAAGCGCCAGCACCGCAAGCAAGTCTGAAGTGCCCGTGCGTGACGAAGCCCAGAGCGTAAACGTGGTCACCCAGCAAACCCTCCAGGATTTCAGCGCTACTTCGCTGGACGATGCCATGAAATTCGTCAGCGGCGTTTCGCAGGGCAATACCCTGGGCAATACCAAGGATGCGCTGGTCAAGCGTGGCTTCGGCACGAACGACGACGGCTCGATCCTGCGCGACGGCGTACGCTCGGTAGTAGGCCATAACCTGAACGCTACCACCGACCATGTGGAGGTCCTCAAGGGGCCCGCCTCTTTGCTATACGGCGCGCTTGACCCCGGAGGGCTGATCAATGTCATCAGCAAGCAGCCGCAATACGTCCAAAGCACCACGGTCACTGGGTCCGCCTACAGCGAAGGGGGCGGCACCCTGAGCGTGGACACCACGGGCCCATTGGGTGACACGGGCTTGGCTTACCGGCTGATTGCGGAGCAGAAACACGAGGATTACTGGCGCAACTACGGCACAGATCAGCACACGCTGGTGGCACCGTCCCTGACGTGGACCGGGGACCGCGCCACCCTTACACTGTCGTACGAATACACCGACTACAGCAGCCCCTTCGACCGCGGCACGGTGTTCGTGAACGGGCACCCTGCCGAGGTGAGTTACAGCAAGCGGCTGGACGAAAAATGGGCGAAAACCGTCGGTATTTCGGAAACGGCGCAGGCCCGATTTGAATACCAGCTGAGCGACACCTGGAAAACCCGCGTCACCTACGGCTGGAACAACGACCGCTACAGCCTGGCTATCGCGCAACCGAGCACGCTTGTTAACGGCAAACTCACACGCGCGGCCAATGGCGGCCATTACGACTACGAAACCCGCTACGCCAGCCTGGACTTCATCGGCGAGCAGTACATTCTCGGGCAGCGCCATGAGCTACTGGTGGGCATTGATAACGAAGCCAGCGACAAGTACCGGGGCAAGACGTATCGCAATACAGCCGTGAAAGGGTTCGATATCTACAACCCGACCTATGGAAATTTGGCCGAGCCCAGCGTGGTAAGCCCTGCCACGAGCAACCTGCGCAACGAGCTGACTTCCACCTCGGTGTACTTCAAGGACAACTGGCACCTGAACGATCGCTGGATCGCGGTATTTGGTGCTCGCCAGCAGCATTATGACCAGTACAGCGCTCAGGGCCTGGTCACCAAGGTGGTCAACCGCGACGACAACGGCGAAGCCTTCATCCCCTTCGCCGGCATGGTGTATCAACCAACCGATACGTGGGCGTTGTATGGCAACTACAGCCGCTCATTCGTGCCCAACGATACGGTGGTCGACGCCAATGACGGTACCGGCCGCACCTTCGACCCCGAGGAAGGCCGCAGCTACGAAGTGGGCGCCAAGTTCACGCCTTCACAGGCGCTTAACGTCAATGTGGCGCTGTTTGATATCGTGAAGACCAATGTGGTTACCGGCACTGATGACGACGCGGAAGCGGCTGGCAAGGTAGGCTCGCGCGGCCTGGAACTGGACGTGACCGGGCAACTGGCGCCACGCTGGGATGTGATCGGCACCTATGCCTACACCCATACGGAAATCCTCGACGACCCTGACAATGAAGGCCATCGCCTGGCCGATGCGCCAAAGCACACCGCCAGCCTCTACCTGAGCCATCACCTCATGGTGCCGGACAACTTCGGCCAATGGCATGCAGGCGCAGGTGCTCGTTACGTAGGCGAGCGGGCCGGGGCTGATGACAATAGCTACTGGATGAGCAGCTACACCGTCGCCGATGCATTTCTGCGCTGGGACCTGCCCACCGCCGGCTACAAAACCCGCCTTCAGTTGAACGTGGATAACCTGTTCAACAAGCAGTACTACCCCTCCAGCACGGGTAGCGAGCTGCAGGTGAACGTAGGGGAAGCACGCACGGCGAGGCTGACAGCCAGTGTGACGTTCTGAAGCGGTTCGGGGGCTTCGCCGGATGCCGGCCCCGCCCCTCCTGCAACGGGTCAGCGAACAACACCCTCTTCAACCAGCAGTTTGAGGATCGCCTCGGCGCCTTCCTCGGGGCTTACACCCTTGAGCACCTTGCCGCCACCACCGCTGGCCTTGGCGGTGGCGGCTTTCATCCGGTCTGCACCGCTTTTGGCCTTGATCACCTTCAGGCGTTTGGGCCGGGGCCGGGCCGGTTGAAGCTCCACGGTGGTCAACAATTCGTCCTGCACGATTTCCACTTCATGGGCCAGCAGTTCACCGCGCTGGGCAGGGCCATAAGCACTTTGCCGAGCCTTGGGCGCGGCGTTGTCCACCGTCGCAATCAACGGCAGGCGCACGTTCAAGCGGCGTCGCTGGCCGCGAGGCAATGCCTGCAACACCTGCGCGATGCCATTGTCGATCCGCTCGATCTCCGCCAGCCCTGTGATCACCGGCCAGCCCAGCCGCTCGCCCAGCAGATAGGGCAGCATGCCAGAGCCTTCGCCTGTTTCTGACCGGCTACCCGCCAGCACCATCTGAACGCTGGCATCACGCAGGTATTCAACCAGCCCGGGCAGCGCGTCGCCGTTGGCCGGTTGTTCCAGCACATCCAGGTGTGACAGGCCCATGCCAAGGTAGTCCCGCAGTGCCGGCTCGGCGGGGTCACCCACATGCAATACCTCGAGCGCTTCGCCCGCCAGGCGAAGGCCCAGCTCAACGGCGCGAGCGTCATGCTCGGCCCGGCGGGCGCGGCCGGACGCGGGGTGAGCGCCTACGGATACCAGGGTTACGATCTTGCTTTTCATTGGGCAGGCCTCAGGCAGCGTTTCGTTCGGCGCCATTGCGCCGTTTGGCCATCGCCTCGATCAAGGCACGCAGCACTGCACTGCTGTCCGCGATGACCGAAAGATCAGCGCGCTTGATCATGTCGCAGGTCGGGTCCATGTTCACCGCGACCACCTTGTCGCAGGCACCGATCCCCTGAAGGTGCTGAATGGCCCCGGAGATTCCAATCGCCACATACACCCGCGCAGTTACCCAGGTGCCGCTGGCACCGACCTGCCGGTCGCGCGTCATGAAGCCATCGTCCACGGCCACCCGCGAGGCGCCTTCGGTGGCACCCAAGGCGACTGCGGCCTGGTGGAACAACGTCCAGTCCTTCACGCCGTTGCCGCCCGACACAATGAATTCGGATTCGGCCATGGGGATCGCGGCAGGGTCCACGGCTACCGCGCCGCCGTCTTCGATCCGCGACAACGTACGCACCGCCGGTGGCTCCAGCATCAGCGGGAGTGCTTCATGGCGGGTCTCGCTCACCGGCTCGGCACATTCGGCTGCAGCGAGGATCATCCGTGGCAACGCTTGCGTGAGGTCCTGATACCCGGCACCGGCGCGGCCGGTGCACTGGCCATCCTTGACCTGCCACACCCTTGTGGCGGGCCGTTCACCCAGCCGCGCGGCGAGGCGACGGCCCATTTCCCCACCGCCGTCACGGCTATCGGGGAGCAACCAGTGGCGCGGGCTGAGCTGGCTTTCCAGCGCGTGCAGCGCCTGGATGCGTTGCTCCGGCGCATAACCCGTGTATTCATGCCCCTCGAGCCGCAGTAAGCGGTCTACCCCCGCCGTATCGAAGGTCGTCTCTTTGTGCTCGCCGAACACCACGGCGAGCACCGCACCATCCGCGCCCGCCAACTGGCGTGCCAGGCCAAGCAGATCACGGTCGTGAGCGGTCAGGCGGCCGCCGACCATGTCAGGCACCACCGCCACGTAGAACGCTGGCATGGGTACTTGATGCAGCGGCAACTGAACCTGGGCAGTGGCCATGCGCCGGACGTTGCCACCTTGTTCGGCGCCGCTGCGGTCGATGCGCCGAATGCCGTTTGGCCCGATGAACCCTACTGCATGAGGGTTCTTGCGTACTACGCCCGTGGGCCCGCTCCAGCTTGCTTGTTGGGCTTGCAGGCTGGCGTGCAGCGGATGCAGGCGGTTGCGGGCAATCCATTCCGCGTGTGGGTCACGCCGTATCACATCGCTCATGGGTTAACCTCCGCCGGGGCTCGCTGGGTGATGTCGGGCTTTCTGACAGGGGCAGGCGCATCATCGATCAAGGCATCGGCCACCAGCTCTGCGAGGTCCTTGATGTCCGGGCGGGGCGCAACCACACCCTCAAGCATGGCGGTGCACTGCGGGCAGCCCACCGCTACCAGCTCGGCGCCGGTTTCGCGAATGTCGTTCATACGCATGTCTGGAATGCGCTGCCGGCCCGGAATGTCCGTAATGGGGGCGCCACCTCCGCCGCCGCAGCAACGGGACCTGAAGCCAGAGCGCTCCATTTCCTTCACTTCGATGCCCAGCTCACGCAGTACCTGGCGCGGCGCTTCGTATTCCCCGTTATAGCGGCCCAGGTAGCACGGGTCGTGGTAGGTCACGCTGCCACCGCGGTGCGTGCCAACGTTAAGCCTCCGCGCTGCCATCAGCTCGGCCATGTAAGTGCTGTGATGGAGCACCTCATAGTTGCCACCGAAGGCGCCGTATTCATTCTTCAGTACATGGAAGCTGTGTGGGTCGCAGCTTACGATGCGGTTGAACCGGTACTGCCCCAAGGTGTGGATATTGCGTTTGGCCAGCTGCTGGAAGGTGGCCTCATCCCCCAGCCGACGCGCCACGTCGCCGCTGTCCCGCTCCTCGAGGCCAAGTACGGCAAAGTCCACTTTCGCTGCCCGTAGCACCTTCACGAAGGCACGCAGGGTACGCTGGTTGCGCATATCGAACGCACCATCGCCTACCCAGAACAACACGTCAGCCTGTTTCACCTCGGCCATCAATGGCAGGTCCAGGTCCGCTGCCCAATGCAGCCGCCCGCCCGGCGCGAAGCCTCCCGGGTTATCCGTTGCGATAAGGTTCTCGAGCACCTCGGCGCCTTTGTTCGGCGTGGCACCTTTTTCGAGGGTGAGGTGGCGGCGCATGTCCACGATGGCGTCCACGTGCTCGATCATCATGGGGCACTCTTCCACACACGCGCGGCAGGTGGTGCAGGCCCATAACGTATCCGCTTCCACCAGGCCATTGACGATTGGCTGGTGCGCATTGCCGCCATGCTCGCCCAGCGGCCTGCCCTTGCCATCGGCAGATGGGTACGGGCTGCCGGCGAAGCGCGCATCGGTGCCGCCAGCCAGGCCAATTACCATGTCCTGAATCAGCTTTTTCGGGTTCAGCGGTTGCCCTGCGGCAAAGGCGGGGCACATGGCTTCGCACTTGCCGCACTGCACGCAGGCATCGAAGCCCAGCAGCTGGTTCCAGGTAAAGTCCTTGGGTTTTTCCACGCCCAGTGGCGCGGCAGTGTCGGCCAGATCCAGCGGCTTGAGCCCGCTGGAACGGCCTCCACCGAAACGCTCGGCGCGGCGGTGCCAGGCCAGGTGGAGCGCGCCGGCAAAGGCGTGCTTGAGCGGGCCACCCCAAGTCATGCCGAGGAACAGTTCGCTCACACCCCACAGCACGCCAACGAAGAGAATGGCCGCCAGCACCCAGCCGCCGAAGTCCGCTGGCAACAGGCCCGCCACTGGCAACGTGGCAATGAAGAAGCTGGCGGCGAACATCAGCAGGCTTTTCGGTAGCCGCATCCACGGCCCCTTGGACAGGCGCGACGGCGGGTTGAGACGGCGCTTGTATACGAACAGCGCGCCACAGAACATCACCGCCGTGGCCACCAGCAGCGCGTAGCCCAGCACCTTGTTGTGCAAGCCAAAACCGTGCACCGCAATGGCAAGTACTGCCGCCAAGGCAAAGCCGCCCGCCGTGGCCACGTGGGTATTGGACATGTAGCGGTCGCGGGCCACCACATGGTGCAGGTCCACCAGATAGCGGCGCGGCATGGCCAGCAACCCGCCGAGCAGGTCGACCTTGGCCGCGCGCCCCTGGCGCCACAGGGCAACCCGGCGGGCGGCGCCCAACAGCGTGAGCGCCACGGCGGCGAAGAGCAGGATGGGGAGAATGGTGTCGAGCATAGGGCGCAAGCCTCTGATAATCCTGTAGGAGCTGGCGCCAGCCTGCGAACGGCTCGCCGCGATTTCATGTAGCCAGATTCGCGAGCTACGCCCGCTTCCTACAGGGGGTGTTGTGCCTTAGAAGTCCTTGCACAGGCGCAGGGCGTCGTACAGGGCGGCGTGCACGTTGCGCTGGGCTACGCAGTCGCCGATCCGGAACAGCAGGTAGCCCTCGCCCGGCTGGCTGAGCGACGGTTGCGGTTCGATGGCGAACAACGCTTCCACGTCGATCTGGCCTTTATTGCGCGAGCCTTCCTTCAAGCCGTAATACAAGGCTTCGTCTGGCCGCACGCCGTTCTCGATCACCACCTGGTCCACCACGCGCTCTTCCTTCGCGCCGGTGTATTCGTTCTCCAGCAGTGCGATCAGCTTGTCCCCCTCGCGGTAGACCTTTTCCAGCATCAGGTCGCCGGTCATGATCACTTCCTTGGGGTACAGGCTGCGGTAGTACGTAGGGAAGGTGGTACCCCCCATGGCCACGCCGGGCTTGATGTCGTCCGTGACGATTTCTACCTGGCTGCCTTTGTCGGCCAAAAAGTCGGCCGCGGACATGCCGGTAAACTCGCAGATGGTGTCGTACACCAGCACGTTCTTGCCCGGCGCTACCTTGCCGTCAAGGATGTCCCAGCTGCTGACCACCAGCCCTTCTTCCGCGCCCCAGTGCTCGTTCTGCTCCATGAATGGGTGGCCACCGTTGGCCAGCACAATCACGTCCGGGCGCAGGTCCATGATGGTGTCGATATCGGCCGCGGTGCCCAGGCGCAGGTCCACGTTCAGGCGGGCCAGCTCCAGCTGGAACCACCGGGTAATGCCGGCGATCTGGTCGCGCTGAGGGGCCTTGGCGGCGATGGTGATCTGGCCGCCGATCTGCTCTTTCTTCTCGAACAGGGTCACGTCATGGCCCCGCTCGGCGGAGACACGCGCGGCCTCCATGCCTGCCGGGCCTGCGCCCACCACCACAACCTTGCGGCGTGGCCCGGTGCTTTTCTCGATGATGTGGGGCACGCCCATGTATTCACGGGAGGTGGCAGCATTCTGAATGCACAGCACGTCCAGCCCTTGATACTGGCGGTCGATGCAGTAGTTGGCGCCCACGCATTGCTTGATCTGGTCTATCTGCCCCATCTTGATCTTGGCGATCAGGTGCGGGTCGGCGATATGCGCGCGGGTCATGCCCACCATATCCACATAGCCGCCTTCCAGAATCCGCGTTGCCTGGTTCGGGTCCTTGATGTTCTGTGCGTGCAGTACCGGCGCTTTCACCACCTCCTTGATGCCGGCTGCCAGATGCAGGAACGGCTCGGGTGGGTAGCTCATGTTGGGGATAACGTTGGCCAGTGTGTTATGGGTGTCACAGCCCGAGCCCACTACCCCGAAGAAGTCGACCATGCCGGTGGCGTCGTAGTAGGCCGCGATCTGCTTCATGTCTTCATGGCTGAGGCCATCGGGATGGAATTCATCACCGCAAATGCGCAGGCCCACGCAGAAATCATCGCCCACTTCGGCACGCACGGCCTTGAGCACTTCCAGGCCGAAGCGCATGCGGTTTTCGAAGCTGCCACCCCACTCGTCGGTGCGCTTGTTGACCCGGGGGCTCCAGAACTGGTCGATCATGTGCTGGTGCACGGCTGAAAGCTCCACGCCGTCGAGCCCGCCCGCCTTCGCTCGGCGCGCAGCTTGGGCGTAGTTGCCGATCACCCGCTGGATCTCTTCCGGCTCGATGGTCTTGCAGGTGGCGCGGTGCACAGGCTCGCGGATGCCGGACGGCGACATCAAGGTAGGCCAGTGTTCCCCATCCCAACGCGAGCGTCGGCCCATGTGGGTGATCTGGATCATGATCTTGGCGCCGTGTTTGTGCATGGCGTCGGCGAGGTTCTGGAAATGCGGGATGATCCTGTCGGTGGACAGGTTTACCGACTTCCACCAGCCCTGCGGGCTATCGATGGCAACGCTGGACGACCCACCGCAAATGGCCAGGCCGATGCCGCCCTTGGCCTTTTCTTCGTAATACTTGATGTAACGCTCGGTGGTCATGCCGCCGTCGGTGGCATACACCTCGGCGTGCGCCGTACTCAGTACGCGGTTGCGGATCGTCAGTTTGCCGATCTGGATCGGCTGGAACATCGCTTCGAACGCCATTTGCTTTCTCCGACCCTAGCGCGGCTTGACTACGAACAGCCCGTCGTCGTGACCTTCTTCGGCACCGCTGTACACCTGCTCGGCCACGGTGCGCAGTTCACTGCCACGGGCGGCAAGAATCTGGTCCATGGCGCCAGCGAACCAGCCGGTGAACATGTAATCCACCTTGCGGCCAACCTTGCCGTACACGTACACAAAGCAGGAGTGCTCCAGCTTCACGCTGGCGGTGCCTTGCTCCAGGTCAATGTCCTGGATCTTGAACAAGCCCCAGCCGCGTTGGCTCAGGCGCTTCATGTAGTGCTCGAATACCGCTACGCCTTCCAGGCCGTGGCATTCGGCTTCCTTCTCGCACCAGTGCCAGGCCGACTTGTAACCCGCCTTATAAAGGATTTCGGCGTAGGCATCGGCGCCGAGTACTTCCTCGATGCCCATGTGGTTATTGACGAAGAAATGGCGGGGCACATAGAGCATGGGCAGGGCATCGCTGGTCCAGACGCCGGTTTCGCTGTCGACTTCGATGGGTAATTCAGGGGCGTGCTTGGCCATGGAACTTAACTCCAGTCAAAAAAGTTGCTATCAATCGTGATCAGCGGTGTAGCCGTACCGCTATTCGCCCCAGACGTCGGCCAACACGTTCATCCAGTTTTCGCCCATGATCTTGCGAACCACCCGCTCGCTGTGCCCGCGCGTGAGCAGCGTTTCGGTCAGGTTGGGGAATTCACCCACGGTGCGGATGCCCAGCGGGTTGATGATCTTGCCGAAGTTGGTCAGGCGGCGGGCGTAGCCCTTGTCGTGGGTGAGGTACTCGAAGAACTCCTGCCCATGCCCCTGGGTGAAGTCGGTGCCGATGCCGATGGCATCCTCGCCTACGATGTTCATCACGTATTCGATGGCTTCGGCGTAGTCGTCGATGGTGGAATCGATGCCCTTGGCCAGGAACGGCGCGAACATGGTCACGCCCACGAAGCCACCGTGGTCGGCGATGAACTTCAGCTCCGCGTCAGACTTGTTGCGGGGATGCTCCTTCAGGCCCAGCGGCAGGCAGTGGGAATAAGTGACTGGCTTCCTGGATTCCAGGATCACTTCTTCCGATGTTTTCGAGCCCACGTGGGACAAGTCGCACATGATGCCAACGCGGTTCATCTCGGCGACCACTTCGCGGCCGAAGCCCGACAGCCCGCCATCGCGCTCGTAGCAGCCAGTGCCTACCAGGTTCTGGGTGTTGTAGCAGAGCTGCACGATGCCCACGCCAAGCTGCTTGAAGATTTCCACGTAGCCGAGCTGGTCCTCGAACGCATGGGCGTTCTGGAAGCCGAACAGAATGCCGGTCTTGCCTTGCTCCTTGGCGCGACGGATATCGGCGGTGGTGCGTACCGGCATCACCAGGTCGCTGTTTTCACGGATCAGCTTCTGGCTGGCGGCAATGTTGTCGCAGGTGGCCTTGAAACCTTCCCATACCGACACCGTGCAGTTGGCGGCGGTAAGGCCGCCTTTGCGCATGTCCTCGAACAACTCGCGGTTCCACTTGGCGATGATCAGCCCGTCGATGACGATGCTGTCGGCGTGCAGTTCGGCCGGGCTCAAAGCTGGGCTCATCAGGCTGTCCCCTTGTCAGCGGTACGCCAGATCGTTTGCCGGCGCTTTGGGGGCCAGCATATGCCCCCGCGCCTGCGGGCCCGGATGCAAAAGCGACCGATCAAATGCCAAAAGCGTCAAGGTGGCCCGTACCCGGCCAAAGCAGGCCACATGCAGGGCTGTACAGCGCTTCTGAACATGAAATCCATCCCCCTGGCTGTTCAGCAGGCGGAGGTTGAGCCAGAATCCGTGAATCTTTTCGCACGGCCCAGGGGCGTGGTAATGAAATCGTGGTTATGGATACTGGCGTTCATCGCCGTGGGTGCTCAGGCGGCCGACGAAGACGGCCCTACGCCGTGCGACAACGTGGAAACCAGCCAGCAGAGCCTGGATTGCTCGGTCTATAACCGAAAAACCGCAGAGGCTGAGCTCAACGATGCCTACAACGGCCTGAACGCCCGTGTCAGTGCGCAATATGGCGACCAGCCAGCTGTGCTCAAGGAGTACCTGGCCAAGGTGAAAGCCGCCCAGGACCTGTGGCACAAGCTGCGCGACGCCGACTGCGCCGTGGAAATACTGGAAGCCGACAAGGACGGCACGTCCAGCCAGACCGCGCTCAACGATTGCATGGCCCAACGCAGCGACGAGCGCAGCGAGTACCTGCAAACCATCGGCACCCAGGGCGACGAAAACGACGCGCCCGATCAGTGATCGAACCTCCCCCGGCCATACCTGTTGGCCGGAAAGCCTTGCCTGTTATCTCCATTCTTCGTTCCCATCATAGTGCACGCCGGTCCCCGCCGAGGGCGGCCGTCACTCAACGGGGCATTCGCCTCCCTGCACAAGGAACGTAATAATGGCTGACGACACCGTCAGGGAAGCATTTGTAGATGGGCTGCAAGTGCCCAAAACCCACGTCGAAGCCGCTATCGATGCGCTGAGGAAAGAAGGCAGGGAGCGAGTACTGCTCATCGGCAATACTGTCTGTATCTTCGCCAAGGACGTGCCAGCCATCGTAGCCGAGGATGTAGCGGCCAGCATGCGACTGATGGGGCTGGCGTCCGAAAAAGTCTTCAACAAGGAAACCCAGCAACAAGAGTGGTACAACTTCTACACCTCTGGGTTGACGAAGCTGGGCTGGAACATGACGGGCGCGGCGCACACCGAAGCAGCGATGGAGCAGGAGAAGTCCACCCTTGCGCAGGTGGCAGTAAGCCTCATTGCTCGGGAGCTGAGCCCAGGCCATCGCATGACGCGCTGCCTGGGCCGAGGCTTCCGTGCCATTGCCCACGCGCCGAAGGCCAACCGCATGTTCGAGCACAGCTCCACCAGTATGTCGGGCAAGTCGAGCACCTTTCAGGCCGTGGATTGCGAAATGAGCCCGCAAGGCATACCACTCATGCACATGAAAAGCTTCCAGATCGTCTACGACCGCACGGTAACCGTTGGCGACCCGGTGAACCGGGAGTTCGAGAAAGCGTCCACTCGTGTGTATCACGCTTCACAACAAGGCACGTTCAGCGTTCGGACCTTCGAAGGCCAGCGCAACAGAGTCCGCCAGAAACTGGCATCCCAAGTCGATGACCTCCTGGACCTGGGTATCTGACGCCCCCTCGCAAAGCACCAGTGGCCCTGCTGTTGGTGCTGCGGCGGGAACGCGAAGACGACTGAGCGACTCACGCTGCACGTTATCTAAAAACGCTCAGATGGCTGCGGGCCACTGCCGATGACCCGTTCGCCGTAGGGCAGAACCATAGCTACAGTCGATCCTCACGCGGCGGCCGACCAAACCGCGCCTTGTAACGCCGGGTGAAATAGGACGGCAACTCGAAGCCACAGGCAATGCTTACCTCGGTTACGCTCATGTCGGTTTGCCGAAGCAATTGGCGGGCTTTTTCCAGGCGTATACCCAGATAAAAGCTGCTGGGCGTTTCCTGCAAATGCAGCCGAAACAGCCGTTCCAGCTGGCGCCGCGTAACACCCGCGCAGTCAGCCAGTGCCAGCGTGCTCAGCGGGGTTTCAATGCGCTGCTCCATGGCCCCGATGGCCTGCACCAGCTTGCGGTTGCGCGTACCGTAGCGCGACGCCACCGCCATGCGCTGGTGATCCTGGCGTGGCCGGATCCGCCCCAGCACGAACTGTTCGGACACTTCGATGGCCAACTCACTCCCGTGGGCCTGGGCGATCAGGTCCAGCATCAGGTCGATCGAGGCGGTGCCACCGGCGCAGGTGATAATACGGCCATCGATCTCGAAGAGTTCCTGCGTGGCTTCGATGGTCGGCCAGCGCTCCCTGAAGGCATCCAGCGCCTCCCAGTGCAAGGTCACCCGGGCCGTATCGACTACCCCGGTGGCCGCCAGCACAAAGGCGCCAGTATCAATACCGCCAAGCGTGCCGCCCTGCGCCGCAATCCGGCGCAACCATCCCCGCAAGGGCAGCGACACGCTTTTCAGTGGGTCAAAGCCGGCAATCACAAACACGCGCGCGGGTGCGAGCAACTCACTCAAGCCACCATCCACGTTCACCGACATGCCATTGCTGGCCAATACCGCCCCGCCATCCAGGCTAAGCACTTCCCACTTGTAAAGCCCCGGGCGGAAGCGATTGGCGACTCGCAGGGGCTCGATCGCGCTGATGAAACCCAGCGCCGAAAAACCAGGCAGCAGCAAAAAATGGAACACTTCAGGCATCGGCTCGGCTCCGCGGGTATGGCCTGGTTAATAACGCGGCGGTCGACGGCGTGCAACTCCCCGTCGCCACAGTGCGCTTGCCGCTGCGCCTGCGGGGGTAACCTCTCGCTCAAGGTGCACAGACACCCCTACCTATAAATGCCCTGCCAGAGGAACTACCGCCATGAAGAGGTTGATCCGCTGCTGTCTGCTGATGCTTACCGCTACCACTATTCCCCTCACCCAAGCCGCAGAGCCGGAGAGCTGCAAGAATGTGCGCCTTGGCGTGGTGAACTGGACCGATGTAATCGCCACCAGTGGCATGGCCCAGGTGCTGCTGGATGGGCTGGGGTATGAAACCCGCCAGACCAGCGCCTCCCAACAGATCATCTTCGCGGGGATTCGCGATCAACGCCTGGACCTGTTCCTGGGGTACTGGAACCCGCTGATGACCGCTACCCTCACGCCATTCGTGGAGCAGAAGCAGGTGCGCGTACTGCAAGCGCCTAGCCTGGCGGATGCCCGCGCCACGCTGGCGGTGCCGACCTACCTGGCCGATCAGGGGCTTAAAAGCTTCAGCGATATCGCTCGTTTCAAAACGCAACTGGGCGGCAAGCTCTATGGCATCGAACCGGGCTCGGGCGCCAACACCCAGATCAAGCAGATGATCGCCAGCAACCGCTTCGGCCTGGGGGATTTCCAGCTGGTGGAATCCAGCGAGGCCGGGATGCTCTCGGCGGTCAGCCGGGCGGTTAAGCGCAAGGAAGCCGTAGTGTTCTTCGGCTGGGCCCCGCACCCCATGAATGTGAACCTGGACATGACGTACCTCAGCGGCAGCGAGAACGCCCTCGGCCCGAATGAAGGGCAAGCGACCGTGTGGACCGTCACCGCGCCCGACTACGCCAGCCGCTGCCCCAACGTGGACCGCTTGCTGACCAACCTCACCTTCAGCGCCGCCGACGAAAGCCGGATGATGCAGCCGATCCTCGACCACAAGGATCCGCTCGATGCCGCGCGCCAGTGGCTCAAGGACCACCCCCAGGACCGCAGCCGCTGGCTCCAGGGTGTGACCACCTTTGACGGCAAGCCCGGCGACAGCAACCTGCGCCTCACCGCCAACTGACCCTGCTCCTGCCTATGTGCTGACTTCAGCGCACGGGCAGGCTCGTCTCAAGGAAAATGCCATGAACCACGACGTGATTATCACCTGTGCCCTTACCGGCGCAGGCGACACCACCGGCAAAAGCCCCTTTGTGCCCGTAACCCCCAAGCAGATAGCCGAAGCGGCGGTAGAGGCTGCCAAGGCGGGCGCCACGGTGGTCCATTGCCATGTGCGCGACCCACATACCGGGCGCTTCAGCCGTGATGTGTCGCTGTACCGAGAATTGATGGAGCGCATCCGCGAAGCGGACGTGGATATCATCGTCAACCTCACCGCGGGCATGGGCGGCGACCTGCAGATCGGCCCGGGCGAACAGCCCATGGAATTCGGCCCTGATACCGACCTGGTGGGGCCGTTGACCCGGCTCGCCCACGTAGAAGCGCTGTTGCCGGAAATCTGTACGCTCGATTGCGGCACCCTGAATTTCGGCGACGGCAACAGCATTTATGTGTCCACGCCCGATCAGCTTCGCGCTGGAGCGCGGCGGATCACCGAGCTCGGCGTGAAAGCCGAACTGGAGATTTTCGACACCGGCCACTTGTGGTTTGCCAAACAAATGATCGCCGAAGGGCTGCTGGACGATCCGCTGTTCCAGCTGTGCCTGGGCATTCCCTGGGGCGCCCCGGCGGACACCACCACGATGAAAGCCATGGTGGACAACATCCCCGTCGGTGCGACCTGGGCCGCGTTCGGCATTGGCCGTATGCAAATGCCCATGGCGGCACAAGCGGTGCTGCTCGGCGGCAACGTGCGCGTGGGGCTGGAAGACAACCTGTGGCTGGAAAAAGGCGTGCTGGCTACCAATGGCCAGTTGGTGGAGCGGGCCGCAGAGATCCTTACCCGCCTGGGCGCCCGCGTACTCACGCCGGCCCAGGGGCGCGCAAAGATGAAGCTCGCTCGCCGCGGCGAAGGGGTATAAGCCATGGAACTCATCACTGAGGTAAAAACCTTTGCCGCACTGGGCGGTGGCGTGATCGGGAGTGGCTGGGTAGCCAGGGCGCTGGCCCACGGCCTTGATGTGATCGCCTGGGATCCCGCGCCCAACGCCGAAGCAAATCTGCGCCAGCGAGTCGCCAACGCCTGGCCGGCGCTGGTAAAGCAAGGCCTCGCACCGGGCGCCTCGCCCGCCAAGCTGCGCGTGGTAGACAGCATTGAAGCCTGCGTGGCCGACGCCGACTTTATCCAGGAAAGCGCGCCCGAACGGCTGGAACTGAAACTTGAACTGCACGCTGCCATCAGCGCAGCGGCAAAGCCTCTGGCCATCATTGCGTCCAGCACTTCTGGCCTGTTGCCCAGCGACTTCTATGCCAGCGCCCTGCACCCTGAGCGCTGCCTGGTCGGGCATCCGTTCAATCCGGTTTATTTGCTGCCGCTGGTAGAGGTGGTCGGCGGCCAGCACACGGTGCCCGAAGCGATCGAAGCAGCACAAAGCATTTATCGCAGCCTGGGCATGCGCCCCCTGCATGTGCGCAAAGAGGTGCCAGGGTTTATCGCCGACCGGTTGCTTGAAGCGCTATGGCGTGAAGCCTTGCATCTGGTCAATGACGGCGTGGCTACCACAGGGGAAATCGACGACGCGATCCGCTTTGGCGCCGGGCTGCGCTGGGCCTTCATGGGCACCTTCCTCACCTACACCCTGGCGGGCGGCAATGCAGGCATGCGCCACTTCATGCAGCAGTTCGGCCCGGCCCTGCAATTGCCGTGGACGTACCTGTCCGCCCCGCCCCTTACCGAGCGGCTGATCGACGATGTAGTGGACGGCACCTCGGCGCAGCTCGGAGAGCACAGCATCGCCGCGCTGGAGCGTTACCGGGACGATGCCTTGTTAGGTGTGCTGGCGGCCGTGGCACAGGCCAAACACCAACACGGGATCGGCGACCATGAGTGAACCCTGGGTTACCTGGGAAGGCCGCGTGCTGCCTGAATGGACGGACTACAACGGCCATCTGCGCGATGCATACTACCTGCTGGTGTTCAGCTATGGCACCGATGGTTTCATGGACAGTATCGGGCTGGACGCCGACGGCCGCGAGGCCAGCGGCCATTCATTGTTTACGCTCGAATGCCACCTTAACTTTCTTCACGAGGTGAAGCGTGACGAGCCAGTGCAGGTGCATACGCAGCTGCTCGCCCATGACCAGAAGCGGGTATGGCTGTACCACAGCCTGCATCGCCCCGCTGACCCGGAGACACTGGCAGCGAGCGAACAGGTGTTATTGCATGTGGCCCTCGAAGGGCCCAGATCCGCACCGTTTGGAACCAAGGCGCTGAAGCAGTTGGCGATGATGAAGCATCAGCAGCCGAGCCTTTCTCCAGCCCGCTACATCGGCCGAGTGATCACAGCCCCCGGGCTGACGAATCATGGCTGAAAACGACGTGTTCATGCCCGCCCGTGCCACGATTGCGGCTCGCTATTGCAGGCATGGGTAGCGCTGACCACAATCGGGAAAACTCACCGAACGAGAGTACCCGACCATGATGCACGCCGACCTGATCGACCAGGATGACCTGTTGGGAAAATTGCGCGCACTGGGCTTCGAGATGCCCGCGGGGGCCAGTGCGGAACAGGCATGTGAATGCGCTGTGCGTGGGCTGGATGCTCACCGCGCCAAGGCGCTGCGCGGCCTTGTGGAGCAACTGCTGGGTGGCAGCGCGACCATTTTACCGGCCGTGCGCCAGGCTATAGACCGTAACCTGCTGCCCGCGCTGGCACAGTTCGGGCGGGCCTGATCCGCAGTCTCGGCCCTCCTCCTACATTATTAAAGCGGCGCGTTGAGGGCTAAACCCTGACGCTCGCGAACGTGGACTCATTGCGCGCCTGGCTGAGCGCGGCCAACGGGCCGGACAACGGCGCCAGCACCATGGCCTGGGGAATCGGCAGCATGGCCACCTGCTGGGCAGTGTTGGAGCCTGCACGTTCGTCGCGAGGCGGGATACCGAAGTATTCCCGGTAGCATTTGGAGAAGTGAGGCGTGGACACAAAGCCGCACACCGAGGCGACTTCGATGATCGACATCGGGGTTTGCTTGAGCAACTGCCGCGCCCGGATCAAGCGTAGTTTGAGGTAGTAGCGCGACGGCGAACAGTGCAGGTATTTCTGGAACAGCCGCTCCAGCTGGCGGCGAGACACGGACACATACACGGCAAGCTCGTCGAGATCGATCGGCTCCTCCAGGTTGGCCTCCATCAACGCCACGATTTCCTGAAGCTTGGGCTGGTTAGTCCCCAGCATGTGCTTGAGCGGCACGCGCTGATGGTCCTGCTCGTTGCGAATACGCTCATACACGAACATTTCCGAAATGGCGGCTGACAGCTCACGGCCATGATCACGGCTGATCAGGTGAAGCATCATGTCCAGTGGCGCAGTACCGCCGGAGCTGGTGAAACGGTTACGGTCCAGCGTGAACAGGCGGGTGCTCATGGTGGCCCTGGGGAAAGCCTCTTGCATGGCGGCCAGGCATTCCCAGTGAACGCTGCAATCGAAGCCATCCAACAGGCCAGCACAGGCCAGTGCCCAGCTTCCTGTGCATACCGCGCCCAGGCGTCGGGATTGCCGTGCCTGGCTTTGCAGCCAAGTCACGTGCTCGCGGGTGACGGTACGCTGGATGCCAACCCCGCCACACACGATCACGCTGTCCATCACCGGGGCCTGGTGCATCGCGGCGTCCGGGGTGATCTGCAGGCCATCGCTTGCCCACACCTGCCCGCCATCGGCACTCAGGGTGGTCCAGCGATACAGCTCTCGGCCCGAGAGCTGGTTTGCCATACGAAGGGGCTCGACCGCCGAAGCGAGGGAAATCAGCGTGAAATTATCCAGCAGCAAAAAGCCGATGGATTGTGGCGTACGGGTCTGAGGTTGGGCCCCGGAGTTGAACGACATCATCGCGGTATCTCCTCATGCGGAAGGTTGACCCCAGGCTAAGGGTTCTTTTTCTGCAGATAACCGGAGCAATTGCCATGCCGAAAGTTGAATGCGCATTCAATAAAGACTAAAAACGACGTCGCAATCAGTCTAGGGCCGACGTCGCCATTACCGCGCCCGCCACCCACGGCGCGCCGTCACCCACCGGCGTTGAGCACTTCGGTAGCAATGCTCGGCGCAAGCGTGGCCCACCCAGGGAAGCGCTGTCACCCAGGGACGCATCTGCAGCCGCTGAAGGGCGTCTCGACGCGCCAAAAGGCAGCGGCCCGTGGGCTAATGGGCAAAAAACGCGCAGCCTCATGCATTGCACATGGCCATCAACGGGCGCCTGTGCACCTGAGGAGCGCCGCAGGCACACACGCTAGCCTTAACACTCGATAGCACTTACCGCCAAGCCACCCCGGGAGGTTTCCTTGTACTTGTCGTGCATATCGGCACCCGTGTCGCGCATGGTGCGAATAACCCGGTCCAGGGAAATGAAGTGGCTGCCGTCGCCCCGCAGCGCCATTTGCGCGGCATTGATGGCCTTGACTGCGGCAATCGCGTTTCGCTCGATACACGGCACCTGCACCAGCCCGCCCACAGGGTCGCAGGTCAGGCCCAGGTTGTGTTCAAGGCCGATTTCAGCGGCGTTTTCCAACTGCGCCGGGGTAGCCCCAAGCACGTCCGCCAGGCCCGCCGCGGCCATGGCGCAGGCACTACCCACCTCCCCCTGGCAGCCCACTTCAGCGCCGGAAATGGACGCGTTCTTCTTGCAAAGAATTCCCACAGCTGCCGCGGCGAGCAGGAAATTGACCACGTCATCGTCGCTAGGGTGTTCGCTGAATTTCATGTAGTAGTGCAGCACGGCGGGAATGATCCCCGCAGCGCCGTTGGTGGGCGCCGTAACCATCCGGCCACCGGCGGCATTTTCTTCATTCACCGCCAGGGCAAAGAGGTTCACCCATTCCATGGCGGTGAGCGTAGAGCCGATCACGTTGGGCTTGCCCAGCTCCTGCAGGCTTCGGTGCAGCCGCGCGGCGCGGCGGCGTACGTTCAGCCCGCCCGGCAGTACGCCCTCCTCCGCCAAGCCCTGATGCACGCAAGCCTGCATGGCAGCCCAGATGGTCAACAGCCCCGCCCGGATCTCTTCCTCGCTGCGCCACACCTTTTCGTTCTCCAGCATGAGGGCCGAAACGCGCAGGCCGTGCAGCTCGCACAACTCGAGCAGTTGGGCGGCCGTATCGAAATCGTAGGGCAGCTCGGTGGAGTCGTTGTCCAGCCGGCCGGACGCGGCCTGCGCGGCATCCACTACAAACCCGCCACCCACCGAGTAATAGGTTTCTTCCAGCAGCGCCCCCTCGGCGCCTTCCGCCACAAGGGTCATCGCATTGGGGTGATACGGCAGGTTTTCATCGAGCAGGCGCATGTCCCGTTGCCAGTCGAACGCCACCGGGAACTGGCCGTCGAGCATCAGGGGTTCGCCGGCCTTGAGCGCCGCCACCGCAGGCAAGATGGTGTGCGGGGCTACTGTGTCAGGCCAGGCGCCGCTGAGCCCCATGATCACGGCGTTGTCGCTGCCATGGCCAATACCGGTTGCAGACAGCGAACCGTATAGCCGCACTTCCACACGCTTTACCCGGGCAAGCACCTTGAGTTCACGTAAACGCGCGGCGAACAGCGCTGCCGCGCGCATCGGGCCTACGGTATGAGAGCTGGATGGCCCGATGCCGATCTTGAACAGGTCGAACACGCTGATTGCCATGGCCGGCAAACCTCCTGAATGCGCCGTTGAGCGCCGGTTGAAACGGCCGCCAGGCTAGATCGGCAGCCGCCCTTTGGCTGCATCATTCGCCTTTTGCCAGGGCGCGAGGAGTCTGCAACCGACCCAGCCTTGCTCGCCAGCGCCCAGCGCCCTCTCAGGGTTTTACCCGTCCGAACGCGGCTGTAACGGGATTCCGGGGCACGCCGAGGCCGGCCGGTGGCTGGATACGACCTCATCGGTACTGGATACGACCCCCCCTGTACTGGATGCGACCCACCCAGTAGGCGTTTGCCCGGCGCTGTTGGATGATCAAAAGCGTCCCGTTTGAACGGCGCCCTGGCTGGCGCGATTGTCCGCCCTGGCGACAGCGACGGCCCGCACTTCCCATAACGGCATTCGCCGCATAGAAAACACCAAGGAGTCCACCCGATGAGAGCTGCACCATCGCTATTGCTGGCCGCCGCGTTGTGTCTACCGGTGGCCGCCCACGCCGCGGACCCGGCGCAATGCAGCACCGTGAACTTCTCTGATGTCGGCTGGACCGACATCACCGTGACCACCGCGGTGACCAGCGCGGTATTGCAATCATTGGGCTACAAGACCAAAACCACCATGATCTCGGTGCCAGTGACCTACAAGTCGCTGGCGGACGGGAAGAACATGGATGTGTTCCTGGGCAACTGGATGCCCACCATGGAAAACGACATCAAGGCGTACCGCGAGGCCGGCACCGTGGAAACCCTTCGGGCAAACCTGGAAAACGCCAAGTACACCTTGGCCGTGCCCCAGGACCTGTGGGACGCCGGCCTCAAGGATTTCGCCGACTTGCCAAAATTCAAGGACAAGCTCGACGGGAAAATCTACGGCATCGAGCCCGGTAACGACGGCAACCGCTTGATCCAGTCGATGATCGATAAAAACGCCTTCGGCTTGAAAGATGCAGGGTTCAAGATGGTGGAATCCAGCGAGGCGGGCATGCTGGCCCAGGTGGACCGTGCCGAGAAGCGCCACACCGGCATTGTGTTCCTGGGTTGGGAACCACACCCCATGAATACCCGTTTCAAGATCAAGTACTTGACCGGCGGCGACGACTACTTTGGCCCGAACTTCGGCCAGGCCACCATCTATACCAATACCCGCAAGGGGTATGCCGAGCAGTGCCCCAACGTTGGGCAACTGCTGAAAAACCTGTCCTTCACCCTGAACATGGAAAGCGGGCTGATGGGCAATGTGCTGGACGACAAGATGAAGCCAGACGCTGCCGCCAAGGCCTGGCTGAAGAAGAACCCTCAGGTGCTCGACACCTGGCTCGCCGGCGTAACCACGCTCGATGGCAAGCCAGGGCTTGAAGCCGCCAAGGCCAAACTTGCGCAATAACTGCTGAACCTCCGGCAGCCAGCCTGCCGGGAACCGCTCTCCACCGCAGGCAGGTACCGATACCATGCTGACAGACCATAAACTTCCGCTAGGCGAACACATCGCCGCCTTCGTCGACTGGCTGACCCAGCACGGCGCCAGCGTCTTCGACTGGATCGCCTCGACCCTAGAGGCAATGATTCATGGCCTCACGGCCGGGCTCACGTGGTTCCCGCCGCTCGCGCTGGTCGCCATCTTTGCCGGGCTGGCGTACTACATTCAGCGCAAGATCAGTCTCACGATATTCGTCGCCTTGTCATTCCTGCTCATCCTCAACCTGGGGTACTGGCAGGAAACCATGGAAACCCTTGCCCAAGTGACCTTCGCCACCGTGGTGTGCGTCGCCGTTGGGGTACCGCTGGGCATCATTGCGGCCCACCGCCCGCTGTTCTATACCTTCATGCGGCCTGTGCTGGATTTGATGCAGACCGTACCCACCTTCGTTTATCTGATCCCTACCCTCACCCTGTTCGGGCTGGGCGTGGTGCCGGGGCTTATCTCAACGGTGGTGTTCGCCATCGCTGCGCCGATTCGCCTGACCTACCTGGGGATATGCGACGTGCCGCAAGAGTTGATGGACGCTGGCAAGGCTTTCGGGTGTTCGCGCAGGCAGCTGCTATCACGCATCGAGCTGCCCCACGCCATGCCCAGCATCGCCGCCGGGGTAACCCAATGCATCATGCTGTCGCTGTCGATGGTGGTAATTGCCGCCCTGGTAGGCGCAGACGGCTTGGGCAAGCCGGTGGTGAACGCTCTGAACACCGCTGACATTGCCCTCGGTTTCGAAGCGGGCCTGGCGATCGTGCTGCTGGCGATCATGCTGGACCGTATCTGCAAACAACCCGATGTAAAAATCGGAGGTGACGCATGAGCATCATTCGCTTCGAAGACGTAGACGTCGTATTCAGCAAGCATCCAAAGGAAGCGCTCAAGCTGCTGGACGAAGGCCTGAGCCGGCCGGAAATCCTCAAGCGCACCGGCCAGGTGGTGGGGGTGGAGAAAGCCAACCTCGAGGTAAACAAGGGCGAGATCTGCGTACTGATGGGGCTTTCGGGCTCCGGCAAATCGAGCCTGCTGCGCTGCATCAACGGCTTGAACACGGTCAGCCGCGGCAAGCTGTTCGTGGAGCACGAAGGCAGCCAGATCGACATTGCCTCCTGCACCGCCGCTGAACTGAAAATGATGCGCACCAAGCGTATCGCCATGGTGTTCCAGAAGTTCGCCCTCATGCCTTGGCTTACCGTTCGCGAGAACATCAGCTTCGGCCTGGAGATGCAGGCACGGCCTAGCGAAGAACGCCGCCGGCTGGTGGACGAAAAGATCGAGCTGGTGGGCCTGACCCAGTGGCGCAATAAAAAGCCGGACGAACTCTCCGGCGGCATGCAGCAACGAGTGGGGCTGGCCAGGGCATTGGCCATGGATGCCGACATCCTGCTGATGGACGAGCCCTTCTCCGCGCTGGACCCGTTGATTCGCCAAGGCCTGCAGGATGAGCTTCTGGACCTGCAGCGCAAGTTGCAGAAAACCATCGTGTTCGTTAGCCACGACCTGGACGAAGCGCTCAAGCTGGGCAGCCGCATCGCCATCATGAAAGACGGCAAGATCATCCAGTATTCGCGCCCGGAAGAAATCGTGCTCAACCCGGCCGACGATTACGTACGCACTTTCGTGGCCCACACCAACCCGTTGAACGTGCTCTGCGGCCGCAGCCTGATGCGACCATTGTCCGCCTGCAGCCGCCTGGACGGCGAGGTATGCCTGGACCCAGGCAGCAACGCCTGGTTCGGCTTGAGCGAACAGAACACGCTCAAAAGCAGCCGCCTGGGCGATGGCCCGATGGATGTGCAAACCTGGCAACCCGGCCAGCCCGTGGAAAGCCTCGGCCGCCGCCCAACGCTTGTGGGCGCTGAAATCGGTATGCGCGAAGCGCTGGAGATCCGTTACCACACCGGCCACAAGCTGGTGCTACATGAGCAGAACCGTATCGTCGGCATACTCGGAGACACCGAGCTGTATCACGCGCTGCTGGGTAAAAGCCTGGGGCATCCGGCTGAGGCGCCCCCCCTTCATGACGCGGTAGTGCCATTGCGCAAAGCCAATTGACAGGCAGCCGCGGCCCACGCGGTAAACTGCACTCCACCCCAAAAGCGACCCCCGAGGTCGCTTTTGTTATTTGAACGGTCAATCAAAATAAATTAGACTGGCCCCGCTGTTGTCGAGCACTGCTCGTTGCCGGGCCATGAGGAGAGCACCGATGCCAAAGGTGGGAATGCAGCCCATACGTCGCCAGCAACTGATCGAAGCCACCTTGCAGGCGGTGGATCAGGTAGGCATGGCCGACGCCAGTATCGGGGTAATCGCCAAGACCGCCGGCGTGTCCAACGGCATCATCAGCCATTACTTTCAGGACAAGAACGGCCTGATCGCGGCCACCATGGGCTACCTGATGCGTGCCCTGGCAATCAGTGTCGCCGAGCGCCGCCGTGCGCTGGAAGACAACAGCCCCCGGGCGCATTTGCGGGTGATCATCGAAGGCAACTTCGACGCCAGCCAAGTCAACGGCCCGGCAATGAAAACCTGGCTGGCCTTCTGGGCCGCCAGCATGCATCAACCGTCGCTGCACCGGTTGCAGCGGATCAACGACCACCGGCTGTATTCGAACCTGTGCTGCGAGTTTCGCCGGGTTCTGCCCGTGACCCAAGCGCGTAATGCCGCGCGGGGCCTGGCTGCGCTGATCGACGGCCTGTGGCTGCGCGGTGCGCTTTCCGGGGATGCGTTCGATACCGAGCAGGCGCTGCGCATCGCCTATGAATACCTGGACATGCAACTGGCGAAACCCGAGCTCGCCGCCTGAGCTGGCGGGCCGTTTCGCCTTAACCTGGTGCTCCTGCCTGTTGCGGAGCACCCTCGGACACTGCGAGGAACGACATGGCCCGTTTCGGCTTGCAAAAACTTTATATCGACGGCGGCTACGTGGACGCCAGCGGTGACGGCGTCTTCGATGCCATCAACCCGGCAACCGGCGAAGTGCTCGCACAGGTGCAGCGCGCTACTGCGGCAGACGTGGAAAAAGCCGTGGCCAGCGCCGAAAAAGGCCAGAAGGTGTGGGCCGCGATGACCGCCATGGAGCGCTCGCGCATCCTCCGGCGCGCCGTTGATCTGCTGCGTGAACGCAACGATGAGCTTGCCACCCTGGAAACCCTGGACACCGGCAAGGCCTATTCCGAAACCCGCTACGTGGACATCGTGACCGGCGCCGACGTATTGGAGTACTACGCCGGCCTGGTGCCTGCCATCGAAGGCGAGCAGATTCCGCTGCGCGACACCTCCTTCGTCTATACCCGTCGCGAGCCGCTGGGCGTCACCGCCGGTATCGGTGCGTGGAACTACCCGATCCAGATTGCCTTGTGGAAATCCGCGCCGGCACTGGCCGCCGGTAACGCCATGATCTTCAAGCCGAGCGAAGTCACTTCGCTTACCACGCTCAAGCTGGCGGAGATCTTCACCGAAGCCGGCCTGCCCGCCGGTGTGTTCAACGTGCTCACCGGCAGCGGCCGTGAAGTGGGCACCTGGCTGACCGAGCACCCGCGTATTGAAAAGGTGTCGTTCACCGGCGGTACCGACACGGGCAAAAAGGTTATGGCCAGCGCTTCCAGCTCCTCGCTCAAGGAAGTGACCATGGAGCTGGGCGGCAAGTCCCCGCTGATCATCTGCGCAGATGCCGACCTGGACAAGGCCGCGGACATCGCAATGATGGCCAACTTCTACAGCTCGGGGCAGGTCTGCACCAACGGTACCCGTGTCTTCGTGCCAGCCGCGCTCAAGGATGCTTTCGAAGCCAAGGTACTGGAACGCGTGCAGCGTATTCGGGTGGGCGATCCATTGGACGAAGCCACCAACTTCGGCCCGCTGGTGAGCTTCCAGCATATGGAAAGCGTGCTCGGCTATATCGCCAAGGGCAAGGCCGAAGGCGCGCGCTTGCTGTGTGGCGGCGACCGCCTGCAGACCGGTGCCCTGGCCCAGGGGGCCTACGTTGCGCCAACCGTGTTCACCGATTGCACCGACGAGATGACCATCGTGCGCGAAGAGATCTTCGGGCCGGTGATGAGCATCCTTGCCTACAGCGATGAAGACGAAGTGATCCGCCGCGCCAACGACACGGACTTCGGCCTGGCCGCTGGCGTGGTCACACCCGACCTGAACCGCGCCCACCGCCTTATCCATCGCCTGGAAGCCGGTATCTGCTGGATCAACGCCTGGGGTGAATCGCCCGCGCAAATGCCAGTGGGCGGGTACAAACAGTCGGGCGTGGGCCGTGAAAACGGCATTTCGTCCCTGGCCCAGTACACCCGGATCAAATCCGTTCAGGTGGAATTGGGCGACTACGCCTCCGTGTTTTAAACCCTAGTGCTCTGACGCCTGGTGTTCTCCTGCGGCTTGCCTACTTGGCAAGCCGCCGCATCCAAAAGGTGCCCTATGAAAAACGAATACGACTACATCATCATCGGTGCCGGCTCGGCCGGGAACGTACTGGCTACCCGCCTCACCGAAGACGCTGACGTGAGCGTGCTGCTGCTCGAAGCCGGCGGCCCCGATTACCGCGCCGATTTTCGTACCCAGATGCCCGCCGCCCTGGCCTTCCCGCTGCAAGGGCGCCGCTATAACTGGGCCTATGAAACCGACCCCGAACCCCATATGAACAACCGCCGCATGGAATGCGGGCGCGGCAAGGGCCTAGGTGGCTCGTCGCTGATCAACGGCATGTGCTACATCCGCGGCAATGCGCTGGACTACGACGGCTGGGCGCAATTGCCCGGGCTGGGGAACTGGTCATACCTGGACTGCCTGCCCTACTTCCGCAAGGCCGAAACGCGCGACATCGGGCCCAATGACTACCACGGCAGCGACGGCCCGGTGAGCGTTACCACGCCCAAGGCCGGCAACAACCCGCTGTTCGCCGCCATGGTCGAAGCAGGTGTGCAAGCGGGTTACCCGCGCACCGAAGACCTGAATGGCTACCAGCAGGAAGGGTTCGGCCCGATGGACCGCACCGTGACCCCCAAAGGCCGCCGCGCCAGCACCGCCCGCGGCTACCTGGATCAGGCCCGCGCGCGCAAAACGCTGACCATCGTCACCCACGCCCTCACGGACCGCATTCTGTTCGACGGCAAACGCGCCGTGGGCGTGGCGTATTTGCAGGGCGAAGGCACCACGCTTGTGGAAGCCCGGGCTCGCAAGGAAGTGCTGCTGTGCGCTGGCGCGATCGCTTCGCCACAGATCCTTCAGCGCTCCGGCGTTGGCCCCGCGCCGCTGCTCAAGGCAATGGACGTTCCGGTGGTACACGACCTTCCGGGCGTTGGCGAAAACCTCCAGGATCACCTGGAAATGTACCTTCAGTACGCCTGCACCCAACCGGTGTCGCTGTACCCGTCGTTGCTGTGGTGGAACCAACCGGCCATCGGCGCCGAGTGGATGTTCAACGGTACCGGCATTGGCGCAAGCAACCAGTTCGAGGCCGGTGGCTTTATCCGTACCCGTTCGGAATTCGCCTGGCCGAACATTCAGTATCACTTCCTGCCGGTGGCGATTAATTACAACGGCAGCAACGGCGTGAAGGAACATGGCTTCCAGGCGCACGTGGGCTCGATGCGCTCGCCTAGCCGTGGTCGGGTACAGATCAAGTCTCGCGATCCGCGCCAGCACCCCAGCATCCTGTTCAACTACATGGCCACCGAGCAGGACTGGCAGGAATTTCGCGATGGCATTCGCATCACCCGGGAGATCATGGCCCAGCCAGCCCTGGACCCTTACCGCGGCCGCGAAATTTCACCCGGCGCACACCTGCAAAGCGACGAAGAGCTGGACGCTTTCATTCGTGAACATGCGGAAACAGCGTTCCACCCTTCATGCTCCTGCAAGATGGGCACGGACGACATGGCGGTAGTGGATGAGCAGGGCCGCGTGCACGGCATGGAAGGGTTGCGTGTAGTGGATGCGTCCATCATGCCGATCATCACCACCGGCAATCTGAACGCCCCGACCATCATGATCGCCGAGAAAATCGCCGACCGGATTCGCGGCCGCCAGCCGCTGCCACGCAGCACGGCCAGCTACTACGTGGCAGGCGATGCGCCGGTACGGGGCAAGCCGATGCGGCCGATACTGCCCACCGAGCCGGCTAGGGAGCACCCAAGCTTCTCGTAGCAGCAGGGCTTGCCCGCGACCAGGCGCTACAACAACCGGTCTTCCACGCCCAGCAGGTAGAGCACGCCTTCCAGCCCCAGCGTCGAGATGGAATGCTTTGCCGAGGCCTTCACCAGGGGCTTGGCACGGAAGGCCACGCCCAGGCCGGCAATTGCCAGCATCGGCAAGTCGTTCGCGCCGTCCCCTACGGCAATGGTCTGCTCCAGGCTCAAGCCTTCCCGGGCCGCAAGTTCGCGCAGCAGGTCAGCCTTGCGCTGGGCATCCACGATGGGCTCCACCGCCACACCCGTGCATTTGCCGTCTTCCACTTGCAGCTCGTTGGCGTACACGTAGTCGATGCCGAGGCGGGCCTGTACCTGCCGGGCGAAATAGGTGAACCCTCCGGACAGAATGGCCGTCTTGTAACCCAGCCGTTTCAGCCCCGCGAACAACGCCTCGGCGCCGTCGGTGAGGCGCAGCGCGGCACCGATTTCATCCAGTACGCTAACGTCCAGGCCTTTGAGCAGTGCCATGCGCTCTGTGAAGCTCGCGCGGAAGTCGAGCTCGCCACGCATCGCCCGCTCGGTGATGGCCGAAACCTGCTCGCCTACGCCCGCAGCCTTGGCCAGCTCGTCGATCACTTCGGCCTGGATCAGTGTGGAATCCATGTCGAACACAGCCAGCCGGCGATGGCGACGATTGATATCATCCAGTTGCAGCGCGATGTCCACGTTCAAAACGCGTGCGGCTTCCAGGAGCTCGGCGCGCAAGGCCTGGGGGTCGGCTGGCGAGCCCTGCAGGCGAACGTCCACACAACCGTGGGTGGCCGAGGTGGCGCCGTCCAGGTAAGCCGGTGTCGACAGGCGGTCAATGCGCTCCACTTCCAACCCGTGGCTGGCGACAATCCGGGTTACCTCGTGTAGCTGGGCCGCCACAAGGCCATGGGTCAGCACGCTGAGTACATACCTGGGCTGAGCCTGGGCCTGCGCCCAATGGGCATACTCGGGCATGGCCACCGCTTGAATGTGCGCCTGAACACCAAGGCCCGTGCAGGCAGCCTCGAGGCTTGCCTGCAGGGTTTGCGCGGGGGTCACCGTGAGCTCGACCACGGCCGTGAATGCAAGCGCGCCGTGGGTCACGTTCTGGCTGACGTCCAGAAGGCTCGCGCCGCCCTCGGCGAGCACGCCCATCAGTGCGGTGCTCAGCCCTGGCCGATCGCGGCCGGTGATGTTGATCAGGACGAATTCAGGCACGACCCACCTCGGTATTGGCAAAAAAAGCGCATTCTAACCAGTTTCCAGGCCTGGCGGCGCTTTGAACCCCAGGGGTCGGTCGTTATACTGCGCAGCACTTCCAGCCTCAAGAGCCGAGCGCAGTGAACCGGCCCACGCCAGTCAAAAACGATAATTTCTTCCTGCTGATCTTTCGGGCCTTGCGTCATCGCCGCGTGCCGATTGCCCTGCGCATCGCTACCCACAATGTGATTCTGGTCGCCGTGGCGCTGGTAATCTACGCGTGCGTGATGGGTTTGCAGTTCAAGCAGGCCATGCACGAGCAGGCGGATGCGCTAGGGCAAAGCCTGACCACGCAAACCGCCGTCTCCGCCACCGAGCTGCTGGTGTCCAATGACATCCTCAGCCTCAACGTGCTGCTGAATAACCTGGCCAAGAACCCATTGGTAGCCCATGCGGCTATCTACAGCGGTGACAACCGGGTGATCGCCGAAGCAGGGCAGAAGCCCAAGCCGGGTCTGTTGACCATGTCGGGCGGGGTATATGAAACCCGCCTGTCGTTCCAGGACGTGACCACCGGTACGCTGCGGGTCAGCCTGAACATGGAAGAATTCCAGCAGCCTATGACCATCAGCCTGCAGAGTATGGGCATTCTCAGTGCCATTCTGCTCGCCCTGGCCTTGGCGTTCAGCCTGCGTATTGGTCGCCACCTCACCACGCCATTGCTGCAGTTGCGGGTGTGGCTGCGCCATATCGACCCTTACACGCCGGCGATCGAACGGCAGGATGAGATCGGCGACGTTGCTCGCGACCTGCATGCCCGCTATGCGCCCGAGCCTCCGCCAGAGCCTGAACCCGAGGTTGTGGACGAGGAGGAGGAAGCTGCACCTGCCTTCGCGCCATTCACCGGCACCCCCGCCAAGCCAGCAGCCGCTGGCCGGCGAGTGTTGGCTGATGAAGATGAAGAGGACGATGACGCGTTTGCCGATCTGGGCGATCTGTCTGTGCCCGGCCCCGCAACCGAGGTTGCTGCCCCGCTCGCCCCTTCCATTCCCCAGCACAGTGTTGTGCTGGCGGTGCAACTGGGTTCCCAGGAGCAACTGAAGCGGCTGCCTCGCGCCCGCTTGCAGGAGTTGGTTGATCGCTACCGTTCCTTCCTGAACCAGGCAGCCTCCCTGTACCAAGGCCATGTACAACACCCCTCGGATGGCAGCAGCCTGGTGCTTTTCCACAGCAACGATGGCGGTGATGATTACCTCACCAATGCGATTTGCTGTGGAGAACTGCTGCGCGCCCTGGGCCACGAGCTTCAGATCGAAGTGGCGGACAGCGGCATCACGCTCCAATTGCAATTGGGCCTCGCCCTTGCTGGCGAGCTGCACGGCATGGACGAGGCGGCGGTGTTGGCAACCGAGCCAGCCCGCGCCGCGCTGGCCTTGTCGCAACACAGCCGCAACCTGCTGCTGGTAGAGCGCAAGGTGAACGAAGACCCGCTCATCCGCCAACGCGCGCGCATCCGCTCCATCGCAAGCCCCGAGGGTGCTTCCTGCGTAGAGCGTTTGCTGGAGCCTTACCCGTCGCTGCTGGAACGTCAGCTGGCGCGCATCGCAGAGCGCCGCGTCAAGCCCTGAGGCGGGGGCCTTCCTAAGAGGGCCGGACCCTTGTGAGACCGGTCGGAGCCCGGGAATGGACCTGCACACGCTAGGTTCGGGGGCTATCGCCCCCTCCTACAGCGCGCTGCGCAGGCCTTATGGCATTGAGGGAATCAGAACCTGAACACTTCCATGTTCGTCCGCACGGGCGTGGCCAGCGGGATTTTCTGTTTTTCGGGCTCTTCTTTTTTCACCTGAGCGGGCGCGGACTTGCGCTCATCGGCCAGTGCTGGCTGATTCGCCAGGGGCTTGACCGCTGCGCTCAACTGTTCAGCCAAGCGTTGCAGCAGTACGCCCTGAGCCTGGACCTGCGCGGCAGTGTCACCGGTGTGTTTTTCTTCAAGGTGCACAAGGCGGCTGTCTCGCACCTGGCCACGCCGATCCAGCACGCGCCACTGGGCATCCAATATCGCAGGCTGGTTAGCCCCGGAGTCCAGCCGGGTAATGGACAACAGCACCTGGGCATCCGGCGTGAAGTTGGCCACAGTAGGCGCCAGCATCACGCGCTGGGTATCCAGCCGCCAAGCCAGTTGCCGCAATAGCAGTTGGTCGATGTCGGAGGTGAGGCTACCCGCCCAACGGCCATCGGTGGCGGCGGTCAGGCTGCCGTCTTTCTGCCGTTGCAGCAGGGTTTCGCGCTGAAGGTAATCAGCCACCGAGACTGGCCCCAGCAATACCGCCATACCGGTAGTGTGCTTTGGCTGACCCGGATTACCACCGTTGAGTTGATACAAGGCCACCGGCTGGTGAACGCTGCAGCCGGCCAGGCCGAGCACACCGGTCAGAAGTACAGCGAAAGGGAGGCGCAGAAAAGTCATGATTCCGTCCAGGCAGCCCGATTCGGCTGGCCGCAGTGATACCGATACCAAAGGGCGCTATCAGCAGAGCGCCACAGGGCCCATATCATCCGTGAATACCGCGCAGGACTCCAGCATCCCATGACCGCCCGCCAGAAAGTACTCCCCGCGCGGCAGGATTCAGACGGAGGGTTCCACCAGCAACGCATCCACGCGTTGGAAGCCACGCGGCAGTTTATTGCCGCGCCGCCCGCGTTCACCTTTGTAATGCTCGAGATCGTCGGCTTTCAGTGACAGCGTTCGCTTGCCGGCTTGAAGCACCAGGGTCGCGCCGTCGGCAATGATCGCCAGGTCGGTGACATATTCCTCTCGGCTCGCCACGCGATCACCTGGCACGCCGATGATCTTGTTGCCCTTGCCTTTGCCCAGCTGAGGCAGGTCCGCCACCTTGAATACCAGCAGGCGGCCTTCAGTGGTGACCGCCGCGACCCATTCATGCTCTCGGTCTTTCACCGGCCGCGGCGCCATTACCTTGGCTCCGTTCGGCAAGCTCAACAGTGTTTTGCCGGCCTTGTTCTTGGCTTGCAGGTCTTCGCCTTTCACCACGAAGCCGTAGCCGGCGTCGGAAGCAATCACGTAGAGGGCGTTGTCGTCTGGCAGCAACAGGCATTCGAATTGCGCCCCAGGCGGTGGCGTAAGGCGACCAGTCAGGGGTTCACCCTGGCCCCGCGCGGAGGGCAGGCTATGGGCAGGCAGCGAGTAGCTGCGGCCGGTCGAGTCGATGAATACTGCATATTGGTTGGAGCGGCCCGGCGCCGCCGCCTTGTACCCATCGCCGGCTTTGTAGGACAGCGCCGTACCGTCGATATCATGCCCCTTGGCGCAACGCACCCAGCCTTTTTCCGACAGCACCACGGTGACTGGCTCGGTCGGCATCAGCTCGTTTTCAGACAGCGCCCGGGCTTCGGCACGCTCCACGATCGGCGAGCGGCGGTCGTCGCCGTAGGTCTTGGCATCAGCGATCAGCTCACCGCGCACCAGTTTCTTCAGCTTGCTCTCGCTGGCCAGCAGGGCCAGGAGTTTCTCTCGCTCCTTGGCGAGCGCATCCTGCTCGTCGCGGATTTTCATTTCTTCCAGGCGCGCCAGTTGGCGCAGCCGGGTATCAAGGATGTAATCGGCCTGAGTTTCAGACAGGGCAAAGCGTTCGATCAACTTCGCCTTTGGATGGTCCTCGGTGCGAATGATATGGATCACTTCATCGAGGTTGAGGAAGGCGACCAGCAAGCCTTCCAACAGGTGCAGGCGGCGCTCGACCTTGTCCAGGCGGAACTGCAAGCGACGGCGCACCGTGCGTACCCGGAACTCCAGCCATTCCTGCAGCAGCGTACGCAGGTTTTTCAGCTGCGGCCGGCCGTCCAGGCCAATGATGTTCATGTTGACCCGGTAGGTGGATTCCAGGTCGGTGGTAGCGAACAGGTGCTGCATCAGCTCGGCGGCATCCACGCGGTTCGAGCGCGGAATGATCACGATGCGGCAAGGGTGTTCGTGGTCCGATTCGTCGCGCAGGTCGGCCACCATGGGCAGCTTCTTGGCCTGCATCTGCGCGGCGATCTGCTCCAGCACCTTGGCACCGGACACCTGATGCGGCAGCGCAGTGACCACAACATCGCCGTCTTCCACCCGATAAACCGCCCGCATGCGCACCGAACCACGGCCGTTCTCGTACATCTTCAGCAGTTCGTGCCGCGGCGTGACGATTTCGGCCTCGGTGGGGTAATCAGGCCCTGGCATGTGCTCGCACAGCTGCTCGATCGTGGCATGGGGTTCGTCCAGCAGGCGCACGCAGGCCGTGGCCACTTCCCTGAGGTTGTGCGGCGGAACGTCCGTTGCCATGCCTACGGCAATACCGGTAGTGCCGTTGAGCAGGATGTTGGGCAGCCGTGCAGGCAGCACCGCCGGCTCGTCCAGCGTGCCGTCGAAGTTGGGCACCCAATCCGCCGTGCCTTGCCCCAGCTCGCTGAGCAGCACTTCGGAGTAGCGTGACAGGCGCGCTTCGGTATAGCGCATGGCGGCGAAGGATTTGGGATCGTCCGGCGCTCCCCAGTTGCCCTGCCCGTCAATCAACGTGTAGCGGTAGCTGAAGGGCTGCGCCATCAGCACCATGGCTTCGTAACAGGCCGAGTCACCGTGAGGGTGGAACTTGCCGAGCACGTCACCCACGGTACGCGCGGATTTCTTGTGCTTGGAGTCGGCGTCCAGCCCCAGTTCGCTCATCGCGTACACGATCCGCCGCTGCACGGGCTTGAGCCCATCGCCGATGTGCGGCAGGGCGCGGTCCATGATCACGTACATGGAATAGTTGAGGTAGGCCTGTTCGGTGAAGTCAGCCAGGGACCGGCGCTCAACGCCGTCCAGGCTGAGATCGGTTGATTCGCTCATGCAAGCCTCATCGTTGGGTGTTCTGGCGCAACAGCATGTTGCCGTCACGCAGGGTAAATTCAAGTCGTTTCAGGGCACTCATGCCCAGCAATATCTGTTCGCCCGGCAACCCGGGCACTACCACGGCGCTCACCTGAGCCAAGCGGATATCGCCCAGCTCCAGGCTCGACAGCCGGGTGCGGTAACCCTGGGTAGCACCGTTGGCTGTGTTGAGCATCACCGGGGCGCCTTTTTCAAGGCTGAGCCGGCCGGCCACCTGGGAAGGGATCGCGACTTCGGTCGCGCCGGTATCGACCATAAAGCTCACGGCCTGGCCGTTCACCCGCCCGTCCGCGACAAAATGGCCTTGGCGATTGCCTTGCAGGCGTACCTCCACAAAACCGGCGCCGTGCGTGGACGCCACCTCCCGGTTGGGGTTTTCCTGCTTCTGTTCCCAGTCACCAAAGAAGCGCGACGCCAGGAACAACCCGGCGATCCACGCCAAGGCCAGCAACCAGCGCCCTGCCAGGCGGCCCGGAGGGGAATTCACGGGGCGCCCCAGCCGCCGGCGGGCGCAGCGAAGCGCCATACCACAGGGCGTTGCTCGCCGTCGGCGCGCACCCAGTCGTTGTTATCCGTACCGATCCAGGCGCCGTCGTCATCCAGTGCGAGGGCTTCGGTCAGGCCGTAGGGTTTTTCGTAACGCCTTGAAGGTTGCAAGCCCGCCTCAGCGAAGGACCAGCAGCGCTCTACCGCAGCCGTTTCAGGGTTGCGTCGGCAAACCTTGTAGGCATTGCGCTCCAGCGTAAACAGTTTTCCCTGGAAGTACGCCAGGTCCGAAAAATCCTTGGCGTAGCTCAGGCCGATCCGCATCGGTGGTGGCACCTCTTCCGAGCCGCCCTCGCTTAGTAACACGCAAGGTGTTCCACACGCCCAGCCATCCGCGCCCAAGGTCAAACCCAGCAGGCCGCGCTGCTCCCGCTCCGCCGCCAGCCACAAGCGCTTGCCGTCAGGTGTAATGGCAAGCCCTTCGAAGATCGCGTTGAAGTGATGCAACAGCCCCTGCTGACGCGCCTCGGCCACCATACCGGCCGGCAGAGGCAACCACTGCGCGTCGCCACTCTGGGTAACGCGCAGCACACTGGCTTTGGCTTCGCTTACCAGATACAGCTGCTGCTGGTTATCACAGGCGATGCCCTCGAAATCCTGGCTACCGCCGCGGATCCAGCCGGCCGCCGTGGCCCGAAGCACGATGCTCCAGGGTAAGCCCATGTCAGGCGCCGCTGGCGCTTCGAAGGCGAGCGGCCGGCCTTGCCACACTGCCGCTGTACGGTCCATGCGGTATACCTGATCGTCGTCGCGGTCTGACACGGCCCATAACTCGCCCGCGCACAATGCCAAGCCGGACAGGTTACCGCCGCGCATGCCTTCCACCGGGTATTCGCCCTGCAAGGTGAGTTCGGGCACCGCTTCGCCTCCTTGGGCGATCGCGATGCTACCGAGCAACAACCAGGCCGCGAACGCGGCACGGATCAACTAAGCACCTCGGCAAGGTTGCCCTTGGCTTCCAGCCAGTTCTTGCGATCGCCCGCGCGCTTCTTGGCGAGCAGCATGTCCATCATTTCGGTGGTTTGCGCGAAATCATCCAGAGTGAGCTGCACCAGGCGCCGGGTGTTCGGGTCCATGGTGGTTTCACGCAGCTGCGGCGGGTTCATTTCACCCAGCCCCTTGAAGCGCGTAACCTGGGGCTTGCCGCGTTTCTTCTCGGCCACCAGGCGATCGAGAATGCCGTCGCGCTCGGCTTCGTCCAGGGCGTAGTAGATCTCCTTGCCCAGGTCGATGCGGTACAGCGGTGGCATGGCCACGTACACATGGCCTGCGTCTACCAGCGGGCGGAAGTGCTGCACGAACAGGGCGCACAGCAGCGTGGCGATGTGCAACCCGTCGGAGTCGGCGTCGGCAAGGATGCAGATCTTGCCGTAGCGCAGCTGGCTCATGTCGCTGGCGCCGGGGTCTACCCCGATGGCCACGGCAATGTTGTGCACTTCCTGGCTGGCGAGCACTTCGTTGCCGTCCACTTCCCAGGTGTTCAGAATTTTCCCGCGCAGGGGCAGGATCGCCTGGAATTCCTTGTCGCGCGCCTGCTTCGCAGAGCCACCGGCCGAATCCCCTTCCACCAGGAACAGCTCGGCGCGGGCCGGGTCCTGCCCGGCGCAATCGGCCAGCTTGCCCGGGAGTGCCGGGCCTTGGGTGATGCGCTTGCGCTCGACTTTCTTGCTGGCCTTCAGCCGGCGGCCGGCGTTGTTGATCGCCAGTTCGGCCAATTGCAGGCCCAGCTCCGGATGAGCGTTGAGCCATAGGCTGAAGGCATCTTTCACTACGCCCGACACGAACGCCGCAGCCTCGCGGGAGGACAGCCGCTCTTTGGTTTGCCCCGAGAACTGTGCGTCCTGCATTTTCATGGACAGCACGAAGGCGATCCGCTCCCACACGTCTTCCGGCGCCAGCTTCAGCCCACGCGGCAGCAGGTTGCGGAACTCGCAGAACTCGCGCATGGCATCGAGCAAGCCCTGGCGTAATCCGTTCACGTGCGTACCGCCCTGGGCGGTGGGGATCAGGTTGACGTAGCTTTCCTGGACCGAATCGCCGCCCTCGGGCAGCCACAGCAGCGCCCAGTCCACGGCTTCCTTGTTACCGGCCAGGCTGCCGCAGAACGGCTCGGCTGGCAGGCGCGGGAATTCACTGACAGCGTCTGCCAGGTAGGAGCGCAGGCCATCTTCGTAGTGCCATTCGGTTTTCTCGCCGCTGGCCTTGTCTTCGAAGGTGACCGACAGCCCCGGGCACAACACCGCCTTGGCCTTGAGCACATGCTTGAGACGGCTGATGGAAAACTTTGGCGAATCGAAGTATTTCGGGTCGGGCGAGAAATACACGCTCGTCCCGGTATTGCGCTTGCCCACGGTACCAATGACCCTGAGGTCGCTGGCCTTGAAACCGTCGGCGAAGGACATTTCGTATTCCTGGCCGTCGCGCTTCACACGTACGCGCACCAGCGTGGACAAAGCGTTGACCACCGAGATGCCCACACCATGCAAGCCGCCGGAGAACTGGTAGTTCTTGTTGGAGAACTTGCCGCCCGCATGCAGCTTGGTGAGGATCAATTCAACGCCCGGGACGCCTTCCTCGGGGTGAATGTCCACGGGCATGCCGCGGCCATCGTCGATTACTTCGAGGGAGTGGTCGGCGTGCAGAATGACCTGAATGGACGTGGCATGCCCCGCCAGGGCTTCGTCCACACTGTTGTCGATGACTTCCTGGGCCAGGTGGTTGGGCCGTTGGGTGTCGGTGTACATGCCCGGGCGTTTGCGCACCGGGTCGAGGCCCGAGAGGACTTCGATGGCGTCGGCGTTATAAGAGCTAGCGCTGGGAGTGGCCATGGGTTCTCTTCGTCAATCGTAATAAAGGTTCACAGGGCGGCCAGGTCGATGGCCGCGCAGCGTGCTGGCTCCAGGCCGGCAAACAGGAACAGTTCCGGCAAGCGCTGGGCGAAGCCTTGATAGCCATGATCGCCACCCGGGCACACATCCACGGTGCAGCCTTGGTAAAACGTTTCGGCACGCCGATAGTCGAGGGTTTCGTCCCCGGTTTGCAGCCACACCTGAACACGCGCTCCGGCTACCGGTGGTGGCACCTCCAGATCAGCCAGGGCGTGCACGTGGCTTTCAGTGAGTTGCCACTGCTCGCCTGTGTAATGGTTGCGCTGCATCCCAAGGTGGCCGTCGAACAACCGATGCGGATTCACCGCCGGGTTGATCAGCAGGGCACGCAGCCCGTGCCGCTGTGCCAGGTGGGTCGCATAGTAGCCGCCAAGGGAGCTACCGACCAGTAACGGTTCACCCAGGGTTACAATTGCTTCTTCCAACTGCAGCATGGCCTGCCGCGGATGGTGATGCAGCGCCGGCACCTGCAAGCGGTCGTGCAGATCGACCTGCGCCGCAGCGGCAATAAGCTGGCGCGCCTTCTGCGAGGCCGGTGAGCTGTTCAGCCCGTGGATATATAAGATAGAAGCGGCCACGCGGGCCTCCTGCGGATAAATCGAAACGGCCGAGTGTATCTCAGCCGTACAGAATCAATAGCCGCTGCCGCCGAAGCCTGGTGCGAATTCGAAATCCGGCACCCTTGAAACAGCGGTATCCAGGCGACCATCCGGATGCAGTTGCAGCCAACGATAGCCCGGCGCTACACGGTCAACGGAAAAATCTTCGCTCAATGGCTCGAACTGCACGCACGTCGAAGGTGTGGCCAGAAGGCGCACGCCGTTGCGCTCGCGGTCCAGGTGCTGGTGGATATGCCCCCATAGAAGTGCCCGAACGTGTGGATAGCGGTCGATGATCGCGAGAAAAGCGTCAGCGTTGCGCAGGCCAATGGGCTCCATCCATTTGCAATCGATGGACACCGGATGGTGGTGCAGGCACACCAGATGGTGCCGCTCGGGTGCCTCCTTCAGGGCCTTTTCCAGCAGCGCGAGCTGGCTGTCGGCAAGCCACCCGGGCACGGAGCCCGACACGGAAGAATCCAGCAGCGTAATGCGCCAGTTACCGATATCGACCACCTGCTCCATCAGCTCGGTGTGGCCGAAATGATCTGCCATGACGGCTGCTTCATCGTGGTTGCCCGCCATCCAGCGGTGTGGCGCCTTGATGCTGGCGGTCATTTCCTGGAAGCGCTTGTACGACTCCAGCGTGCCGTCCTGGGACAGGTCGCCGGTGGCGAGCATCAGGTCCACGGCCGGCTGCTCGGCCATCACTTGCGCCATGACCTGACGCAGGCTGTCGGCGGTGTTCATGCCCAGCAACGTACCCTCGGCCTCGGCAAAAAGATGGCTGTCGGTCAGTTGCAGCAGCAACACGGAGGATTCGGATGTGAGTTGGCGGTTCGGCAAGGGCCGTCTCCCGGTACGGATACTGGGGGGATTATGGTGCGGTTACGAGAAAAGCGCGATATGCGGGTAGCGCGCCATTACCTACCTGACGTGCTCGTATTCGTGGCCACACGCCAGGCAATGACTCAGCCACTCGCCGAGAAACAGATTCAGCTGGGCTTTTTCATCGGGCTGATGCATGGCCGCGTTGGGGTAGGGATAGATGCCGCGAAAGCGGCGGGCATGCTGGGCGCCGATCACTTCGGCCATGCGTGCATCGTGGTACACCTGCACTTCCATGCGCGGCACCGGCAGCCAGGGCAGGCTGTGCTTCTGGCTCACACTCAAGGTAGTAGTGTAAGGGCTGGCCTGGGTCACTTCGATACTCAGCACGCCCAAGGCCTGATCGCCCTGGGTCATGCCGATCTGGCGCGAACGCTGCTCGCCACGCATGCCAGGCAACAGCCGCATCAGGCGTGCGTAGTTGGCCTCGCAGGCCGCCTGCAACCCGGCCAGATCGACCCGGTAGCGTTCGCGCAACAGATTCACTTCCACAACCCCCTGACTTCTTCGCGGTTCAGTGCCAGCCATTGAATGGCAATCAGCGCGGCCGCATTGATGATCCTGCCATCCCGTACCGCCTGCAGCGCATCCTCGAATGCCCACACCCGTACGCGAATGTCCTCGCCTTCTTCCTCCAGCCCGTGCAACCCACCGGCCCCTTCGCTGGTGCAACGCCCCAGGTACAGGTGGACGTACTCATCGCTGCCGCCGGGCGAAGGAAAGTACTTGGTTATCGGCCACAGCGCCTGAAATTCCAGCCCAGCTTCCTCCTCCGCTTCGCGGTGCGCAACCGCTTCGGGGGTTTCATCCTTGTCGATCAGACCAGCAACCATCTCGATCAACCAGGGGTTGCCCACCTTGCCCATCGCGCCTACCCGGAACTGTTCGATCAGCACCACTTCATCGCGCTGGGGGTCGTAGGGCAGCACACACACGGCGTCATGGCGGACGAACAATTCCCGGCTGATTTCCTTGCCTAGCCCACCGGCAAACAACTCGTGGCGCAGGAACAGCTTGTCGACCTTGTAGAAACCGGTGAAGCAGTTCTCGCGCCGGGTAATTTCGACCTTTGTTGGCAACGAATGGTTAGCGTCTGTCATACGAATCCTCTTTTTCCATCATCAAAGTTGCATCTTCCTTCAGTGGCGTGCAACCCGCGTGCCTGATCCAGAGCGCCCAAGCTATGGCGAACTCATCGTTGCGTTTATAGTCCAACCCCGACTTCATCATTGCCAGGGAATTCCATGTCACCCTTGAAAGTTTCAGCGCTGGCGCTTCTCGCGTTGAGTCTTGGCGCCTGCCAAAGCCTTTTTCAACCCGATTACGACAAACCGTTGAAAACCGAGCGCGAGGCGTGGGAGCACATCAAGCCCGGCTGCACCACCGCAGATTGCCCGTTGGTGAACCTGGATACCGTGCATTTTCCCGATGAACCGGCGCTCGACACGCTGGTACAGCAGCGCCTGCTGCAAATGACCCGCGACAACCCTGACCTGGCGCCGGCAACCTCGTTACCGGCGTATGAACAGCAATTTCTGAGTACGGCCCAGGCCAGCTATTCCACTTACCTGCAGGCAAAGGTAAGGGAACAGCATGACGGGCTGGTGATCGTGGAGCTGTCCAGCTACCTGGACACCGGCGGCGCCCATGGCCTGCCGGGCAGAGGGTTCGTGACCTGGTCGCGCCAACAGCACAAGGCGCTGACGCTGGCCGATATGGTGGTTCCAGGCCAGGAAGCCACATTCTGGCTGGCGGCCCAGGAAGCCCACCGGGGCTGGCTGATAGCCCAAAAGCTGGACCAGGACGCCGAATTCGTCAAGAACTGGCCCTTCCAGCGCACCGAAAACATTGCCTTGGCATCCGACGCCGTCGTGCTCAAATACAATGTTTATAGCATCGCCCCGTATGCCATGGGGCACGTGGAGCTGAAGATTCCTTATGCGCGCCTCAACGGGGTGATCCGGCCGGAGCTACGCCCCCGCCGCTGACCGGGCCCAGTACCTTCGAAAGCGCCAGATGCAGCAGCCCGGCAAGTATCAGCGAGGGCAGCGTTGCGCCAAGGTCTGGCCAGTAATGGGCCAAGGCTTGATAAAGCACGATACCCGCGCCCCAGGCCACCAGCGCAGCGCCTCGCCACGTAGGGGAGGCGTTTGGCGCGCGGCGCTGGCGTAGCAGGTAATGGTCCACCAGCACCACGCCGAACAGCGGCGCGAACACCGAGCCGATCAGGAACAGGAAGTTCTGATACTGGGCCAGCGGCGCGAACGCGGCGATCAGGGTACACACAACGCCTACCAGAACGGCCAGGTGTTCCACTTTCAGCCGCACCAGCAGCCCGCTGGATACTGCCGCCGAATGAATGTCCGCGAAGGCGTTCTCCGATTCGTCCAGCAGAATCAGCAACAGCGGAATGCCCAGCCCGGCGCCTGCAAGCGCCAGCAACAGGGCATTGGTTTCGCCGCTGGGCGCGAAGGCGAGCGTGTAAGCCACGCCTAGGCCCATCAGCCACACATTGCCAAGCAGGAAGCCAAGCGCGGTGCCCTTGAACACTTTGCCCGCCGAACGGCCGAAGCGCGAGTAGTCGGCAATCAATGGCAGCCACGACAGCGGCATGGCAATGGCGATGTCGAAGCCTGCCGCGAATGCCAGCGAACCATCGCCAGCGCGCTGCCACAGGCCTGCCAGGTCTGCGGTGGCAAAGAGGTTCCAGGTAAGCCAGGCACACGCCGCCAGCAGCAGCCAGATCCCCCACTTGCGTAATACACGACGCACGAAGGTCAGCGGCCCGCTCACTGCCAGCAGGGTTGCCAATGCGCCAAAGGCGAGCGTCCAAAGCAATGGATTGGCCCACGCACTGGCCTCGCCCCACCGTGTGGTCGCCAACAGGCTCGCTGCGTCCCGCATCACGATCAGCTCGAACGCGCCCCAGCCGATGAGCTGAAGCAGGTTCAACACGGCGGGCAATGCCGCGCCATGACGCCCAAGGCTGGTTTTCAGCGAGGCCATGGCGGACAGGCCAGTGTCCGTGCCGATCACCGCAGCGGCGGCCAGCAACAGCACACCTACCAGCGTGCCCAGCACAATCGCCAACAATCCATGGGCCAGGCCCAGCCCGGGCGCAAGCAGCGCGCCGGTCTGTAGCACCATCAGGCCCACACCGAGGGAAAACCACAGCGTAAACAGGTCGCGAGCGCCGAATACGCGGCGCTCCTGGGTAACGGGAATATCAGGGGAATATTGAGTCACGGGGTGTTTCTCGCGAGCAAGGGAGAACGCCTGGCCATGCCAGGCGCACGGGTCAGAGTTTCTGATACAGCTGGCTACCTTCAGCCTTGAACCGCTGCGCTTGTTGCCGCATCCCTTCTTCAGCGCTCACTTCCACGCTGGGGATCTGGTTGGCGGCGTACTCGCGTACTTCCTGGGTGATTTTCATCGAGCAGAACTTCGGCCCGCACATGGAACAGAAATGCGCGACCTTGGCCGATTCCTTCGGCAGGGTTTCGTCGTGATAGGCCCGGGCCGTGTCGGGGTCCAGCCCGAGGTTGAACTGGTCTTCCCAGCGGAATTCGAAGCGCGCCTTGGACAACGCGTTGTCGCGCAGTTGCGCGCCGGGGTGCCCCTTGGCGAGGTCGGCGGCGTGGGCGGCGATCTTGTACGTAATGATCCCGGTTTTCACGTCATCCTTGTTGGGCAGCCCCAGGTGCTCCTTGGGTGTGACGTAGCACAGCATGGCGCAGCCGAACCAGCCGATCATCGCGGCGCCAATGCCCGAAGTGATGTGGTCGTAGCCGGGCGCAATGTCGGTGGTCAACGGGCCAAGGGTGTAGAACGGCGCCTCGTCGCAGCATTCCAGCTGCTTGTCCATGTTCTCCTTGATCAGCTGCATGGGCACGTGGCCCGGGCCCTCGATCATGCATTGCACATCGTGCTTCCAGGCGATCTTGGTCAATTCGCCCAGCGTTTCCAGCTCACCGAACTGCGCGGCGTCGTTGGCATCGGCGATGGAGCCCGGGCGCAAACCGTCACCCAGCGAGAAGCTCACATCGTAGGCCTTCATGATTTCGCAGATCTCTTCGAAATGCGTGTACAGAAAGTTCTCCTGATGATGGGCCAGGCACCATTTGGCCATGATCGAACCGCCACGGCTGACAATCCCGGTTACCCGTTTTGCCGTGAGGGGCACGTAGCGCAACAACACGCCAGCGTGGATGGTGAAATAGTCCACGCCCTGCTCCGCCTGCTCGATCAGCGTGTCGCGGAACAGCTCCCAGGTCAGGTCTTCGGCCACGCCCCCTACCTTTTCCAATGCCTGGTAGATGGGCACAGTACCGATCGGCACCGGGGAGTTGCGGATGATCCACTCGCGGGTTTCATGGATGTGTTTGCCGGTGGACAAGTCCATCACGGTGTCCGAGCCCCAGCGGATGCCCCAGGTGAGCTTGGCCACTTCTTCTTCGATGGACGAGCCCAGGGCGCTGTTACCGATGTTGCCGTTGATCTTCACCAGGAAGTTGCGGCCGATGATCATCGGCTCCAGTTCGGTGTGGTTGATGTTGGCGGGGATGATCGCGCGGCCGCGGGCCACTTCATCGCGCACGAACTCGGCGGTGATTTCTTTCGGGATGTTGGCGCCGAAGCTGTGACCTGCGTGCTGCTCGGCCAACAACCCAGCTGCTCGTGCTTCTTGCAGCTTCATGTTTTCGCGGATGGCGACGTATTCCATCTCGGCGGTGATGACGCCCTGCCGGGCGTAGTGCATCTGGCTTACGTTCGCCCCCGCCTTCGCCCGGCGCGGATTTCGCACATGGGCAAAACGCAGCCGGGTGAGCTCGGCATCCGCCAGGCGCTGCTGGCCAAAGCTGGAACTCAGCCCGGGCAAACGCTCGGTGTCGCCACGGTCGTCGATCCAGCCTGAACGCACATCGGCCAGGCCCTTGCGCACGTCGATGTGCGCCGAAGGGTCGGTGTAGGGGCCGGACGTGTCGTAGACGAACACCGGCGGGTTGATCTCGCCACCAAAATCCGTAGGCGTTGCCTCGAGGCTGATTTCCCGCATCGGCACGCGAATGTCGGGCCGTGAGCCTTGTACATACACCTTGCGAGACCGCGGGAAAGGTTGCACCGATTGCTGGTCGACCTGGGCCGACTCACTGAGGTGGGATGCGTTGTGGCGTTGTTCGCTCATACAGGTTCTCCAGCCAGGCAAAGGGGCGTCGGAGTGAACCTGGAACGGAATAGCCCTATGGCAGCGGAGTTGTGCCGGAACGGAGCAATGCGTTTTTGCAAACGACATTCCCGGACCGAGCACAAGAGGACTCGCCGGGAAAGCGAGAAATCTTGTTCCCTACGCAGGCATCAACCTGATCAGGTTCAACGGGATCCGGAATTATCCGATCTCAGCCCCTCGCTTGGGGCACCCCGACAAGAACGAGGCAGAGTCTAGCGACATACCAGTGGCAACGCCAACCTCCCTGGATAATACTGCCTCGCCAGCGGTCCGAAGCTGGGCTGAATTCATGACAAGGGACTGACTATGTTTCGCGCGATACGGATGGCGGTAGGTGCAATCGGCGTGCTGGCTACCGGGGCCCAGGCCGCAACCGCGCCGCTGGCCAGCCAGACCGATCTGATGAGCGTTTATCAGCAGGCCGTCGAAAACAACGCCGACCTGGCGGCTTCCCGCGCCGATTTTGCCGCCCGCCAGGAATCCGTTCCCCAGGCCCGCGCCGGGCTGCTGCCGAACCTGTCGGCCGGCGCGGACGTGAACGACACGCGCCAGGCGCTGGACAAACCCGCCATGACCGCCAACCGCAGCGGCACGTCCTACCGCGCCACGCTGAGCCAGCCGATCTTCCGCGCCGACCGCTGGTTCCAGCTCAAGGCAGCCGAAGCCGCCGATGAGCAGGCCGGGTTGGAATTGTCGGCGACCGAGCAGAACCTGATTCTGCAAACCGCTGAACGCTACTTTGCCGTACTGCGCGCCCAGGACGGGCTGGCGACCGCACGCGCCGAAGAAAATGCCTTCCGCCGGCAGCTGGACCAGTCCAATGAACGGTTCAACGTGGGCCTCACCGACAAGACCGACACGCTGCAATCGCAGGCCAGCTACGACACGGCCCGGGCCAACCGCAGCACGGCCGAGCGCCAGGTATCCGATGCCTTTCAGGCGCTGATCACCCTCACCAACCGGGAATACAACGCCTTGCAGGGCGTGGTCCATACCCTGCCGGTGCTACCGCCGTTGCCCAACGATGCTCGTGCCTGGGTAGACACCGCGACCCAGCAGAACCTGCAACTGCTGGCCAGTAACTTCGCCGTGGACGCGGCGCAGCAAACCCTGCGTCAGCGTAAAGCCGGGCACGCGCCCACGCTCGATGCGGTTGCCCAGTACGAAAAAGGTGACAACGATAATTTCGAGCTGAGCAACCCGTCGAACAATGGCGTGGTGTATGGCGGTGATGTAGAGCGGCGCACCATCGGTTTGCGGCTGGAGATCCCGCTGTACAGCGGCGGGCTGACCAGCTCCCAGGTTCGCGAGGCCTATCAACGCTTCAGCCAGAGCGAATACCGCCGCGAAGGCCTGCGCCGCCAGGTGGTGGAGGACACGCGTAACCTGCATCGGGCGGTGAACACGGATGTGGAACTGGTGAAGGCGCGCAAGCAGTCGATCATTTCGAACCAGAGCGCGGTGGAAGCGACCGAAATCGGCTATCAGGTGGGCACGCGCAATATCGTCGATGTGCTGGACGCCCAGCGCCAGCTGTATGCCTCCGTGCGGGACTACAACGACAGCCGGTACGACTACATCCTCGACAACCTGCGCCTGAAGCAGGCCGCGGGCACTTTGAGCCCGCAAGACCTGCAAGACCTGGGGCAGTACCTTAACCCCAACTACAACCCGGACAAGGACTTTCTGCCGCCCGACCTGGAAGCCCAGGCGAAGGCGCTGCTCAAGCCGAATCGGTGAGCGCCTGAAGCCCTTATTCGCGAGCTGACGCCCGCTTCCCACAGGCTGAACAGTGCGGGTGTAGGAGACGGGCGGAGCCGCAGGCGGAGCTCGCGAATATGGGCAGAAAACAGCTCAAGACAGTTGCTTCCTACAGGGTTAAAGCCTCCTGCAAATCCTGTAGTTGGTCAGGCCAGCTTTCCTACTGCCCGTAGCAGCCGCTCCAGAGCCCCCTGATTTGCGCGCATCACCGCCAGGCCGGCCTCACCCATGCGGCGAGCCGCCTGGGGCAGTTCGATCAGGTTGCGCACGGCGTCGGCCAGCCCGCTGGCATCGTCTACCACTTGCAGCGCCTTGGCCTCGGTCAGCCGCTCGGCGATGTCCTGGAAGTTGAACAGGTGCGGGCCGCTGAGTACGGGCTTGGTCAGCGCGGCGGGTTCGAGCAGGTTATGCCCACCGTTGGGGACCAGGCTTCCGCCCACGAAGGCGATGTCCGCCGTGCCGTACAGCAGCAGCAACTCGCCCATGGTATCGCCCAGCAACACCTGTATACCGGGCCCGACTGCTTCGTTGGTCGCCCGACGAGCCACGCTCATGCCCGCTTGCTCAACCAGGGTACCCACCTGTGCGAAGCGCTCAGGGTGGCGGGGCACCAGCACCAGCAAGGCATCGGAGTGGGTGCGCAGCAACTCGCGGTGCGCCGCGAGAATAATCTCGTCCTCGCCCTGATGTGTGCTGGCCGCGATCCACACCGGGCGGCCGAGCGCCTGCCATTGGGCGCGCAGCGCCTGGGCGCGCTCAGGCAAATCAGGGGCCGGGTGCAGGTCGAACTTGATCGAACCGGTAACAGTCACGGCTTCCGGCCGGGCGCCCAGGTCACGAAAACGCTGCGCTTCGGTTTCGGTCTGCACAGCGAGCAGGCTCATTTGCTGCAGCATGGGCGCGGTAAGCCCGGCGAAACGGGCATAACCCCGCGCCGACCGCGCGGATAGCCGCCCATTGGCCAACGCCACGGGAATACCGCGCCTGGCGCACTGATTCACCAGGTTCGGCCAGAGCTCGGTTTCCATGACGATGCCCAGCCGAGGCTGTACATGGTCGAGAAAGCGCCCCATTGCCCACGGCAAGTCATAGGGCAGGTAGCAGTGCTGCACCCGCGGGTTGCCTTCGAACAATGCACGGATGCGCTCCGAGCCGGTGGGTGTCATGCAGGTGAGCGTGAGCGGCAGGTCGGGATAGCGTTCCAGCAGCGCTCGCACCAGCGGCGCTGCGGCAATGCTCTCTCCAACGGACACCGCGTGCACCCACAGCCCGCCCTTCGCCATGGGTGGCAGGCCATGGGCGAAGCGCTCGCCGATACGCTTGGCGTACGCCGGGGCACGGCGCGCACGCCACCAGAGGCGCACGGCGATCAAAGGCAAACCGAGGTGAAACAGGGCGGTATAGAGGGTTCTGTTCATGGCGCGAAAGTGTACCCCAAGCCCCTTCCCCTTACACCGCCCCTGCCGCGTCAGGCAGCGAGGGTAGCGCCGCCGTCCACCACGATGTCCTGCATGGTGATATGGCTCGCCAGGTCCGAGGCCAGGAACAGCACGGTGTTGGCGATTTCATCCGGCCGGGCGATCTTGCGCAGCGGGATGCTCAGTTTGTACTGCTCCGGCAGCCCGTCCACCAGCCGCTGAAGGCCTGCCTCATCCCCCACCATGGCGCGCAACATGGGGGTATCGGTGGAACCGGGCGACACCAGATTGCAGCGCACGCCATGGGCCGCGAGCTCAAGGCCTACGCAGTTGTTCAGAGCCACCAGCGCTGCCTTGGACGCGCAGTAGCCGGCCATGTTCAGGCGCGGAACATGGGCCGCGTTGGACGCGATGCTCACGATGGCGCCGCTGCGCTGGGCCTTGAATACCGGCACCAGTTGGCGGAACAACAGGAACGGCCCGGTGGCGTTTGCCGCCATCGAGGCATTCCAGTCTTCCAGGCTAAGATCATCGCTGTTCCCCAGGCGCAGAATGCCCGCGCCATTGACCAGCACATCCACGCGGCGCCGCTCGTTCAGCAGCTGCTGGCACACCTGCTCCACCTGCTGGGGGTCGGTCACATCCATCACCACCGTGCGGAACGGGTAGTCCGACTCGGCGAAGTGCTTGTCCAGCCCAACGACTTCGGCGCCCGCCGCCTGAAAGCGCATCGCCGTGTGCAGGCCGATGCCTTGGCCCGCGCCCGTGACCCATACACGTTTGCCGGCAAAATCCAGAGTGTTCATACGTAAAAGCTCCAGCGGCCAGGCGTGCAGCCTGGCCGTGTTCAAGGAAGGGTCAGGCGGCCGAAGCCTGCTTGCTCGCAATGATCTTCAACCAGCCATCCAGCGTGGGCTGGCCCGCCAGCTCGGCGAAGCTGACGTTCAGGCCCTGGCGCTGCCAGGCCGAGACGAGCGTCATCACCTGTACCGAGTCCAGGCCGTAATCCATCAGGTTGTCCGGGCCTTCAGGCAGGTCATCCTCGGCATCCAGGTAGGGTTCGAGCTGGCCCAGCAGCCAGGCCTGATCAAAACGCGTGGCCGCTTCGCCGATCACGGCTTGATAACCAATCACGCTGCCGCAGCGGGTGGCCACGTAGCGAAGGGCAAGGCGATGTTCTTCCTCGGAGAAATCACCCAATGCATCGCCGATGAAGAAGGGCTGGATGTCACGCATGAAGGCGTCGGTGGCGGTGACCATGCAGCCGATGTTGGCGTACACACCGCAGATCAGTAGCTGGTCGCGGCGCCATTCCTTCATCAGGTCCTCGAGGTGCGAGCGCTGGAAGGCGCTGTAGCGCCACTTCACCAGCACCGTATCGTTGCGCGCGGGCGCCAGCGGGGCGACCACATCCTGCAAGGCAGGGTCTGCGGTAGTCAGGCCCGGGCCCCACATGTCATTGAGCAGGGCACGATCCTGCGGGCTTTGCTCGGTAGGCTGCGCGGTGTACACCACCGGGATGCCTTGCGCATGGCACCAGTCGCGTACCTTGCCGATGCGCTCGATCAGCGCGGCCACCAGCGGGCTGTCTTCGCCGTAAAAGGCGGTGAAATACGCCTGCATGTCGTGAATCAACAGCACGGCACGGGAAGGTTCCAGCGTCCACTTGACCTTGTTGGCCGGGAAGGTGTCCGGCGTTGGCAGCGGGTAGGAAGCCAGTTTTGGAATAGCCATTGAACGAACCTTATACCTGTTCTGAGTGAGTAGCCTGAAGCGCGGTGCGCAGGCGCTGCTTGTCGATCTTGCCAACTGCGGTCAGGGGGATCTGCTCCAGGAACTGGAAGCGATCCGGCAGCTTGAACTCGGCTACGCCCTGAGCGCGCAAATACTTGCGAAGCGCGGCGGGCTTGAGGCTGGTGTCGCTGACCACCACGCAGGCGCAGCTTTTTTCGCCCATGAGTTCATCGGGTATGGCCACCACGGCGGCATGGGTGATGCCGGGATGTTGCAACAGCAGGTTTTCCACCTCGGCGGCGGCGATTTTTTCGCCACCTCGGTTGATCTGGTCCTTCACTCGCCCCACTACCCGCAGGTAGCCCTGTGCGTCCTGCTCTACCAGGTCGCCGGAGTAATAGAAGCCCTCGGCGTCGAATACCTGAGTGTTGTGTTCCGGGCTCAGGTAATAGCCTTTGAAGGTGTAGGGGCCGCGGGTAGCCAGCATTCCGGGCTGGCCCTGAGGCACCTGATTGCCTTGCGCGTCCATCACCCGTACTTCGTCGTCGGGGCTCATCGGGCAGCCCTGGGTGGTGAAGATGCGCTCGGCGTCGTCATCCAGCCGGGTGTAGTTCACCAGGCCTTCGGCCATCCCGAATACTTGCTGCAACTGGCAGCCGAGTTCCGGCGGAATGCGACGTGCCAGCGCCTCGGCGAAGTTCGCGCCCCCGACCTGGATTACCTTCAACGACGCCAGGCGTTGCCGGTGCGCGGGTGCTTCCTTTAGCCAAAGGGCAACGGCGGGCGGGACCAGCGGTACCCAGTTCACCTGATGGCGCTCGATAAGCGCGAAGCAGCTAAGCGGCTCCGGGTCGCGGGCCATCACCACGCAGCCGCCCGCCACGAATACGCCCAGCACACCCGGGGAGCTCATGGTGTAGTTATGGCCGGCGGGCAAGGCGCAAAGGAAGCGCGTTGCAGGGTTGAGCCCGCAGATTTCCACGCTACGCCGCACGCTGTAGTAGTAGTCGTTGTGAGTGCGCGGGATCAGCTTCGGCGTGCCGGTACTGCCGCCTGAAAGTTGGAAAAAGGCAACCTGATCGGCAGCTGTGGGTTGCGCCACAAAACCGTCCGCGGGCTCGGCCAGGCAATCAGCCAGGCTCAGCGCGCCCGACGGCATCGTGTGTGCGCCTGCGTCCACTACTACTGTGCCCAGGGCCGGCGCCACTTCGCGCAGTTCCTGCAAGAATTGCTCGTTGGCGAACAGGCCGTGATTCAGCGAGCCGATCAGCAGTTTGGGCTGAATTTGCTTCGCATACGCCAGCAATTCGAGGCGCTGATGGCTGAACAGCGCGTTCACTGGGGCCACGCCCAGCTTGAGCAAGGCCAGGTAAGTGACGAAGAATTCAGCCACGTTGGGCAGTTGCACCAGCGCCGTGTCATAGGTGCGCAAGCCTTGGCGGTAAAGCGCAGCCGCCAGGCGGGTGGAACTGGCATCGATGTCGGCATAACTGAAGGTGCGCTCGCCGCAGATGATGGCGGGCGCGTTCGGGCGAGCCGCAACCTGCTGCTCGAGGATGTGCGTCATGGGCACGTCCAGCCAGTAGCCCTTTTCACGGTAGCGCGCGGCCAGGTCGGCGGGCCAGGGAGTAAAGGCGATGGTCATTCAGTGCTTCTCCGTGGCCAGGCCGCACGCGGCCAGCATAGTGCCCAGCTTTGCCTGGGTTTCGGCCCATTCGGCCGCAGGGTCGGATGCTTCGACGATACCGGCACCGGCGAACAGGCGCAGGCAGTTTTCCACGACCGTTCCGCAGCGAATGGTGACGACCCACTCCCCGTTACCGGCGGCGTCGCACCAGCCCACCATGCCGGTGAACAAGCCTCGCTCGAAAGGCTCCACGAGGTTGATCAGCTTGCGGGCCAGGTCGGTTGGCGCGCCGCATACGGCGGGGGTGGGATGAAGCTGGCACGCCAACTGAAGCGAAGAGCGGCGGGGGTCGCGCAGCTCGCCTTCGATGGCCGTGGACAGGTGCCACATGGCCGCCGTACTGAGCAGTGACGGCTGGTCCGGAATGTTAAGGCTGCTGCACTCCGGCGCCATGACTGCCCGGATGTCCTCGATCACCAGACGGTGCTCGTAGTGGTCTTTTTCCGAATCCAGCAAGGCATCTGCGGTGCGCTGGTCTTCTTCGGGGTTCGCCTGGCGCTTGGCCGAGCCCGCCAGCGGGTTGCTGTACACGCGGCTACCGCGCTTGCGTACCAGCAGCTCAGGGCTTACGCCGATCAGTTCGCCCTGCTCTGGCAGAGGAATGCGGAAGTGGTAGCCATGGGCGTTCTGGCTCGCGAGCCGGCCAAGCACCTCCTCGACCTTCACTGGTTGGTCAAGCTCCACTTCCAACATCCGCGACAGTACTGCCTTGCGAATGGTGCTGCTGCGGAAGTTGGCGATAGCCTGGCTTACCGCCCCCTTGAAGCCTGCTTCGTCAGGCACGCTGCGCTGCCTCACCACCACGGGCAACGTCGCCTCGACGCTTGGCACGATGGCCGCAGGCTCGCCTTCGATCCAGCGATGCTTGCGCGGAATATAAAGGCAAGACGGCTGCGTGGTATCGAACGGGATCGCACCCATCAGCACCGGCTCCTCGATACCCGCAGCTCGGGCGTCGGCGAACGCTTGCTCCACCGCGGCAAGCAAGGCGCCACCATCGCGCTCGGCACCCGCAGCCGGGGTGGTGATAGCCGAGAACACACCTTGGCCACGCAAGCAGCGGGTGCCTGAGCGAAACAGGAATTCAGGGTCCTTGGCCGCTGCCTCTGTGTTAGAGAGGTGCGCAGCCGGCGTCAGTTTGGTCATTGAATGTCACCAAAAGCTTAACGAGAATTGTTATCAATCTATTTCAGGGTAAGTACCCGGGGTGCCACTGTCAATGATGGCAACCGAGCGGAACGGCCCGTTCCGAGATGTAAGGCTTTGATTACAAAGATGTACGCAACGGCCACTGATACGGGGGAATGCACAGGTTGCGCTGCGGCCGAGTGGCGGGGAGAATGCGAGCCTTTCGCATATAGCCTGGAGTTCGGATGATCTCGCGTGCCCCCCGCCTGTTTTGTCGCACCGTCGCCGCGCTGGCATTCATTGCGCTTGCCGGGCTATCCCTTGGCGTTCAGGCCGAGGAAGGCTGGCCACGAAAGGTGGTCACCCGCAATGGCGCGGTAACGCTCGATCAACCACCACAGCGCATCGTGTCCACCAGCGTGACGCTTACCGGTTCGCTGCTGGCCATTGACGCGCCGGTGGTCGCCAGCGGGGCTACCGCGCCCAATAACCGTTTCGCCGATAGCCAAGGCTTCTTTCGCCAGTGGAGCGACGTAGCCGCGCAGCACCAGGTAAAACGCCTGTATATCGGCGAGGCCAGCGCTGAAGCGGTAGCGGCCGAAGCGCCGGACCTGATCATTGTGAGCGCCTCGGGCGCCGACTCGGCCTTGGCGCTGTATGAGCAGTTCTCCGCAATCGCCCCCACACTTGTGGTGGATTACGACGACCATAGCTGGCAAGGCGTGGTGGAATTGCTCGGCCGCGCCACGGGCCACGAAGCCCAGGCCACGGCGCGCATCAACGACTTCGACGCACGGGTGGCTGCCCTCAAGGGGCGGTTGAAGTTGCCGCCGCAGCCGGTTTCGGCATTTGTGTACAACGCGCCGGCACGCCAGGCGAACCTGTGGACAGCTGAATCTGCCCAAGGTCGGTTGCTGGCATCGCTGGGGTTTGAACTCACGCCGCCACCCACCGACCTGCCCACTGTCATCAGCCAGGGCAAGCGCAAGGATATTCTTCAGATAGGTGGGGAACACCTGGCCAGCGGCCTGACCGGGAAAACCTGGCTCATGTTCGCCGGCGAGCAGGCCGACGCCGACGCTATCAAAGGCAATACCTTGCTCGCCCACCTGCCTGCGGTGAAAGATCAGCACGTGTATGCGCTGGGTAACGACACCTTCCGCCTCGACTACTACAGTTCCGGGCACCTGCTGGATCGGCTGGAAGCGGCGTTCGGCCGGTAGGTCGGGTTCGCGGGCTACGCCCACTCCTACGCGGCATGCGGTTCCGGCAACAGGCATGCCCAGGCTGAATGCCGCTAAGCGCTCACCGCCTCACTGCGCAGGCGCCGCAGCCCGGTCATGCCCACCGCGATCAGCAACCCTGCCACCACTGCCGCGATGCCGAACACTGTTGCCGCTGGCGCGGGCATCAGTAGCGAACCCAGGGCGCCCAGCAACGCAGCGCCGATGGCATCGCCGCACACGTTCTGGGCGGTCCACAGGCCGTTGATACGGCCCAGCAATGCGTCAGGGGTTTGCGCCTGAATCACGGCGTACTGCAACAGGGCATTCACTGCGCTGAGATAGCCGAACACTGCAAGGCACAGCAACGCCAGTGGGAGATTCGGCACCAGCCCGAACACGCCGATGCAGGCAAACGCGCCGACCGCCGTGAGCAACATCAACCGACCGGGCCGGGCATAGCCTCCAACGCGCCCACTGGTGATGGTGCCCAAGGCGGCACCCAAAGGCGTGGCGGCGTACATCAGGCCAAGCTCGCTCGCACTTACCGCCCAGTGGGGCGCAAGCGCGGGATACAGCACCCGTACCGCGCTCGCCATGGTCACGAGGGCGCCTACCAACGCCACCGCGCCCACCACCCGGTTGGTACCCAAAAAGGCGAAGCCGCTCACCAGTGCCCGCAGCGGGTGCTCTTTTTGAACGGCCGGCGCAGGCAAAGCCGGCAAGCGCAACAGCAGCAACACTGTGATCAAGGTACCCAGCGCGGCGGCGAGGTAGTTGCACAGCACGCCGCCACGGGCGAGCAGCACACCGCCGATCACGGGCGACAGGATGGTACCGAAGCGAACGGTAAGCATGCTGATGGCCCCAGCGCGCACCATGTTCTCTCGCCCTACCAATACCGGCGTCGCTGCCAACAAGGCGGTTACGCCGATAGCTCCAAAGAAGCCATCCCAACAGCCCAATACGTAGATCGCCAGCAATGAAGGCTCGGGCAATGCCGCGTTTGCCGCCAGGCCCAGAAAGCCCAGCCCACAACTGGCCCGGGACAGAAGGATCAGCCGGCGCCGCTCGTGCCGGTCGGCCATCACGCCGCCGAGGATCAAACCAAGGAACATGCCTGCCCCTGTAAGCGTGACCGACAGGCCAACCTGAGCCGGCGACTGGGTAATGCTTTGCACCTGCACAGCGATAGCGATGGCCAGCAATCCGAGAGAAAGAATGGAGATCAGCCGGGCAATGAATACGGTCCGAAACGCAGCGTGCGTTTTGAGCAGGCTCAGGTCGATGAACAGTGAAGGTTTACTCATGGGCACCACGGTGGGGAAAGGTTTCTACCTTGGGGTTGCGGGCCATGTTAGCATTCTGACAACTCATCTCATCAGAGAATGCTTCGTATTAGCGAAGATACATCCGTATTCACTGAGTATCGTGACTTCATGCGTTTTGTTTTTTCCCTCGCGGGGTTGGTAGTCGCGCTGCTGGCCGCTATCGCGCTGAGCCTGCAAGTGGGCGCCAGCCATGTCCCCCTGGCTGATGTTTGGCAAGCCCTCACCACCGACTGCGGCACTCCCGTTTGCACACTGGTAACCGACGCTCGCCTGCCCCGCACGCTGGCTGGGCTTGTGGCAGGCATGGCGCTCGGCACTGCGGGCGTGCTGATGCAAACCCTTACTCGCAACCCGCTGGCGGACCCCGGCGTGCTTGGCGTGAATGCCGGCGCCAGCTTCGCCATTGTGGTCGGCATTGCGTTCTTTTCAGCGCACAGCCCGTTTGCATATCTCACCTTCGCCTGTGCCGGCGCGCTCGCGGCTTCGCTGCTGGTCGCCTTTACCGGCATGGCCAGCGGCCGGCGCTTCAGCCCCGTGCGCCTGCTGCTGGTGGGCGTGGCCCTGGGCGCTGCGCTGGAAGGCATTGCCTCCGGCATCTCGTTGCTCAACCCGTTGGTCCACGACCAGGTGCGTTTTTGGCAAGCGGGCTCGCTGGATATCCGCGAACTGACGCTATTGCGCTGGGCGGCGCCGCCCATCGTGGCCGGTGTGCTGCTCAGCCTGGCCCTGGCGCGCTCACTGGACAGCCTTGGCCTGGGTGATGATCTCGCCGCCGCGCTGGGCACCGGCGTGCTGCGTACGCAGTTGCTGGGGCTAGGCTGTATCACCCTGCTGTGCGGTGCCACTACGGCGCTGGTTGGCCCGATCGCGTTCGTTGGGCTGATGGTGCCCCACATGGCCCGGCGAGTCGCCGGGCCATCTCACGCACGGCTGCTTCCAGCGGCCTTGCTGATCACGCCCCTGCTGCTGTTGCTGGCGGACACACTTGGGCGCTTGCTCACCGCCACCGAACTGCGGGTGTCCATCATGACCGCCCTGATTGGCGCACCGGTATTGGTGCTGCTGGCGCGGCGCAGCCGGCTGGTGGCACTGTGAGCCGGGTCACGCAGCGGCGCCGCGTACAAGGGTGTGCGCTGGCACTGATGGCGGCGTGCTTGTGGCTGGGCGTGTACTCCCTGGGTAAAGGCACCCTGCCGCTAAGCCCCGAACAGTTGCTGGACGCCTTGCTTGGCCAAGGGCCAAAAGGCACGCGAATGATCGTGATGGAATGGCGCCTGCCGCGGGTGGTGGTTGCGCTCTGCCTGGGCGCCGCGCTGGGCGTGAGCGGTGCGATCTTCCAGTCGCTGCTGCGTAACCCGCTGGGCAGCCCGGACATTCTGGGGTTCAACCTGGGCGCGTATACCGGTGTACTGGTGTGGGTGGTGATGTTCGAGGGCGGCATGCTTGCCAGCACTGGCGCAGCCCTCGCTGGTGGCCTGGTGACTGCCCTGCTGGTTTACCAGTTGGCCTGGACCGGCAGCATGAGCGCGCTCCGGCTGATCGTGATCGGCCTGGGCATGCGTGCATTTTTGCTAGCGGTCAACAACTGGCTGGTCACCAATACCACGCTCGATACCGCAGTGTCCGCAGGCCTGTGGAACGCGGGTTCGCTCAACGGCGTGACCTGGGCGAAGGCGCTTCCGGCGTTGCTGATCATCGCCGGGGCGCTGGCCGCCGCGCTGCTGCTCAGCCGCCGCATGCGCCTGCTGGAGATGGGCGACGACACAGCCTGCGCGCTGGGCGTGCCGGTAGAACGGTCGCGCCTGTGGCTGATGCTGGCAGGTATTGTGCTTACCGCCGCCACTACCGCTGTTGCAGGCCCCATTGCCTTCGTCGCGCTGGCAGCTCCGCAGATTGCCCGCCGCCTTGGCAGCGGCCAGGCGCTCACACTGCCAATGGCCGCGCTGTGCGGCGCCTTTTTGCTGCTCAGTGCAGACGTTGCCGCGCAGCACTTGCTTAGCCCCTACCAAGTGCCTGTTGGCCTGATTACCGTCAGCGTTGGCGGCTTGTACCTTATTGCTCTGCTGATTCGCGAGGCCCGTAAATGACCGTACCGTCCAGCCGCCTTTACGCCACCGATCTCACCTTGGCATACGACGGCAAAGTGGTTGCCAAGGACCTGTCGGTCAGCATCCCTGAAGGCGAGCTGACGGTGATCATCGGCCCGAATGCCTGCGGCAAGTCCACCTTGCTGCGCAGCCTCAGCCGGTTGTTGCAACCGGCCAGCGGCCAAGTGTGGCTCGACGGCCAGGCCATTCAGCAATACCCCACAAAGGAAGTCGCGCGCCGTTTGAGCTTGCTGCCCCAGAGCGCCAGCGCGCCGGGCGACATTACTGTGAAAGACCTGGTTGCCCGCGGCCGCTATCCACACCAGCGCCTGCTGAGCCGCTGGCGCGACGAAGACGAACGCGCGGTACAAAAGGCGATGCAGGCCACAGGTGTGGATAACTTATGGGCCGAGCCGGTGGATACGTTGTCGGGCGGGCAACGCCAGCGGGTGTGGATCGCCATGGTACTGGCCCAGCAAACGCCGTTGGTGTTGATGGATGAGCCCACCACCTGGCTGGACATCACCCACCAGATCGAACTGTTGGAATTGCTCCAGCACCTCAATGAAGACCATGGGCATACCTTGGCGGTGGTTCTTCATGACCTCAACCAGGCGTGCCGTTACGCGACCCACCTGATTGCCATGCGCGACGGCAAGATCGTCGCCTGCGGCCCTCCCCGGGACATCGTTACCGTGGAGCTGATCGAGCAGGTATACGACCTGCGCTGCATGATCATCGAAGACCCGGTAGCGCATACGCCGCTGATCATTCCGTTGGGCAGCCGCTAGGCAGCGGCCTCTGTAGCAACGGGGCCGGCCATCCGGCGAAGCCGCAGGCGGAGCTTGCGAATAAGCGCTACAGGGCCTTCAGCGCGCGGTTGATCATGGGGCCGACCTGCGCCAGCATGGCCGGCGAAATGATATCCACGTGAGCGCAATCCAGCCGCTGCACCTCAAGCCCTTTCACGAAGCGGCCCCAGGTTTGAGTAACCTCCATCCCTGATGGCAGGGTTTTCTCCGCCACGAACAGAGTAGCGATGCCTTCGAAGCGGGCACTGCGCGCCGTGGCCAGCAGGCGCACAGCGTCGGCGTAGTTGGCTTCGATATGGTCGAACAGCCGCGTGCCGCCCTCGCCTCCCGCTTCGCCCAGCACGCCCCGTTGCGCGGCAAGGAATTGCTCGCGTTCACGGTTCACTTCCGCCAGCACTTCGGGATCGAGCTGGTTCTTGCCAGCGCGCTCGTCCCAGTTCTGCGTCTCGGGCGGATAGGTATCCAGCAGCCCCAGGAATGCCACCTCCTCACCTGCGGCGCGAAGCCGTGCCGCGATGCCGTGGGCCAGGGTGCCGCCGAGTGAATAACCCAGGAAATGATACGGCCCCTTGGGCTGCACACCGCGAACCAATTCGAGGTGAGCATCGCACACGTCGTCCAGGTGCTGCCCATGCTGCAACGGCCCGATGCCGCGGGGCGACTGGATGCCCAGCAGGGACCAATGCGGGTCGATGTAGCGCTGCAACACGCTGAACTGCCAGGCGAACCCGGAAGCTGGATGGAAGCAGAACAAAGTAGGGCCATTGCCCTGCCGCAGCGGCAGCAAGCTATCGGTACCGGCGGCCTGTGCCTCGGCTTCGCTTTGCTGCGCTTCGAGCAGGCTGGCCAGCCGCGCCACAGAGGAGGCGATCATTACCTGGCCTACCGAGACCGGCCGCTGCAATTCACGCCGCAGGTTCGCCGCCAGCGTCATGGCCAGCAACGAATGCCCGCCCAGCGCGAAGAAATCGTCGTCGGCGCTTACCTCATCGCGTTCCAGAATGCGCCCGAACGCGTGCGCGATGGTTTGCTCCAACCCCTGCGCTGGCACCCTGCCTCGGCTTTCACCTTGCACGCTTGGCAACGGCAATGCCTTGCGATCCAGCTTCCCGGTAGCGCCAAGGGGGAACGCCTCCATCTCGACCAGAGCGACCGGCACCATGTGTGCCGGCAAGCGGTCGGCCAGCGTGGCGCGCAGAGCAGGCAAGTCCAGCTGAGCACCGGCCTGCGGGATCACGTAGCCCACCAATTGGCGTGCATCGCCGCCGGTGGCGTTGGCCGCCTCGCCCAGCACGCGAGCATGGGTGACCGCCTGCGCGATACCGGGCAAGGCCAACAAGGCGTGGTCGATTTCGTTCAGCTCGATGCGTTGGCCGCGGATCTTCAACTGATCGTCGCTACGCCCAAGGTATTCTACCGCTCCGCTTTCCAGCCAGCGCGCCACGTCGCCGGTGCGGTACATACGCTCGCCGTTGCCATAAGGGTCTGCCACGAACCGGCTGGCGGTAAGCTCCGCTCGGCCGAGATACCCGTGGGCCAGCTGCACACCGGTAAGGTAAAGGTCCCCGGCCACGCCTGGCGGCACCTGGCGCAGGCAGCGATCAAGGATGCGCAGGCCGGTGTTCCATACGGGGTAGCCAATCGGCACGCTGGCCCCGGTTACCCCCGCCAATGCCTCGCCGTATGCCGGGTACCAGCTCACGTCCACGGCGGCTTCGGTAGGGCCATACAAGTTGTGCAGCGCCACGCCTGTACGCCGCTGCCAGCGACGGCAGAGGTCGGCGGGCAGTGCCTCACCGCTGCAGAAGACCTGCCGCAGCGGTTTGCACCGCTTAACCGCAACAGGGTCGTCAAGGGTGGCGACGAAGGCCGCAAGCATCGACGGCACGAAGTGCATCGTGGTAACCCGCTGCTGCTCGATCAGCAGCTGCAGCGCTTCAGGGTCGCGATGGGCCTCGGGTGGCGCCATGTGCAGCCGCGCGCCGACGATCAGCGGCCAGAAGAACTCCCACACCGACACGTCGAAACTGCTCGGCGTTTTCTGCAACACGGTGTCGGCCAGGCCGATGGGGTATTGGTGCTGCATCCATAGCAGCCGGTTGACGATTGCCTGGTGCCCTACCACTACCCCTTTGGGGCGGCCGGTGGAGCCCGACGTATAGATGATGTAGGCCGCACTGTAAGGTTGCGGGCCGCTGAAGTTGCGCGGCAGGGCCGAATCGGCTTGTAGCAGCGCGTCATACCGCAGCATGGGGCTGGTACTGAAGCCCGCCAGCCGCGTGGCTTGATCCTCGGACGCCAGCACCAGCCGCGGGTTGGCGTCTTCGAGCATGAGCGCCAGGCGATCATCCGGGTAGCCCGTATCCAGAGGGAGGTACGCCGCGCCCGCCTCCACGATTGCCATCAACGCCAGGGACAGAAACACCGAGCGCGGCAGCGCCACGGCCACGGTATCGCCTGGCTGCACACCTTGCTGCACCAGCCGTTGGGCAAGGGCGATTACCTGCTCACGGACCTCTCGGTAATTGAGTTGATGCTCGGCGTCGGACAAGGCCGCCGCAGCCGGGGTGAGCTCCGCTTGGCGGCGCAGGAGCGTAACCAGGGTGTCATCCGTGAGCGGCCGAGCAGTGCTGTTGACGGTTGCCAGCAGCGAATGGTCTTCGGCATGCAGCAGGTCAACCGCGCTGCAAGGCAGGGCCGGTTGCTGGGCAAACTGGCGGGCCAGCAAGGCAAACCGTTGCACATGGCGCGCCAGGGCCTGGGCGTCATAACGCTCGGCGTTGGCGAGCACCTCAACGGTGAGCTGTTGGGCCTGGTCCAGGTAAAGGGTGATCTCCAGGTCCCTTACAGGGCCAGCAGCCAGGGCATGCGTAATACCCGGCACGCCGTCGAAATCCAGCTGGAATTCGAACAACTTGAGGTTGACCACGGCCCCATACAAAGGCTCCGCGTCGCCCACGCGGCCCAGGTCGCGCTGGATCTGCTCGGCTTCATAGCGCTGGCGCCGGCGCAGGGTTTTCATTTCCTTCGATACGCTTTTTGCCAGGTCGAACAGGTCGTCGTCGGCACCAATGTGCATTTCCATGGGCAGCACGTTGATTACGGCGCCCGCGGCGCTGGCCGCAGCCGAACCCATGCGGCGCATGAAGATGAAGCCCGCGGTAAAGTCGTCCTGCCCGCCCAGCCGCGAAAGCCACAGCGCCACCAGCGCCACTGCAATATCGGCGGTGCCCAGGCGGCGGGGCTCGGCGGCGGCCAGCAGCGGCTGCATCAGCTCTGGTGGCACCACGCAGCGTTCACGCAGCAATTGGGTAGTCGGTACCTGGCCGCTCAGCGGCGCGGGCGAAAGAGTCACAGGCGGTGGCAGCTGGCGCGCTTTCTCTGCCCAGAAATCGCGATCCTGCCGGCAGGTTTCCGAGGCTTCATAAGCTTGGTATTCCTCCACCACATTCGCGAACGGCGTCCACGGCGACGGCCCTGGCTCTTCGCCACGCATGGCCGCGGTATAACGCTGCGCTATGCGCCGAGTAAGGCCGGCGAAGCTGTAACCGTCCAAGGCAAGGTGGTGATAACGCTGGTACCAGCACCACTGCTGGTCGCCGGTGCGCAATAGCATGTTCGCCCATTGCAGCCCTTTGCCCTGGGCACGCAGGTCTTGACGCAGGTCGGCCTGCATCCAGGCCATGGCGGCGCCATGCGGGTCAGGATGGCCGCGCAGGTCTACGCACGCCGCTGCCGGCAAAGGTGCGCCTGGATCGAACCGCTGGGCAGGCACGCCGTCGTGCTCGGTGAACACCAGCCGCAGGGTATCTACCTCTGCCACCCCGGCATCGATCGCCTGCAACAGCACCGGAACGTCAAGCGTGCCCTCCAGCTCGACGTAGTGCGCCACGGCATAAGCGTTGTGGTGAGGGGTCAGCTGGTCGGCGATCCAGATCCCGGGCTGCGCGGCCACCAGGGGCATTTCACGTAACTGCTGGCGAACCGGATTCATCAACGCGTTCTCGCTCATTTGGCCACCCCGCTGGCGGCGGGCGCGCAAAGGTCTGTCCAGGTCAGCTCAACCCACGCCCCGCAGGCCTCGCGGCTTGCCGGGCCGTGCACCTGGCGCCAGCCGGCGGGCACGGGGGCGACGTCCGGCCACAGGCTGTATTGCCCACGCGCATTGGCAAGGACGAAACACACCTGTTGAGGGTCATCGAAGGGGTTGAGCTGTTCCACGTGCGTATCCTTTTCCAAGTCAAAAACAAATGCAGCTAGCGGGGCATATCCGCCCACAGCGCGGCAAGCCCATCGAGCAGCCCGCCACGCCAGCACAGGGCATCATGGCCGCCATCTACCGGCCGCCAGACGTGGGCCCAGCCCCGCTTCGCCAACAGGGGCAGCAACTGCTGATGAGCAGCCTGGATCAATGGCTCGCGGGTGCCGGCTTCCAGGTACAGCTTGAGGCCGGCGCCTGCGCCCAGCCCTTGTTCGATCTGCTCGATGAGCCAGCCGCCCGGCGCTCCCGCGTGTTCAGCCGGGCGCCGTGGCCACCAATACGAACCAGACTGACTCAGCACACAGCCGAACCGTTCAGGCCAATGCAGGCCGGCATACAGTGCCGACAACCCGCCGAAGCTCTGGCCCGCGACAACGGTGCTGCCCGCCGCCTCGCTGAACGCGGCACACTGGCGTACCAGCGGCAGCAATTCTTCTTGCACGGCTATCCAGAAGTCGGGATTACAGGTGAGTTCACGGGCGCGGTGGGCACTGTCGATGTTGTCGATCAACACGTAAACGGCGCCAGGAAGCTCACCTGCGGCGGTCAGCTGGCTCAACGCCGGGCCCACGGGCACCGTCTCGGCCCAGAACCGCCCATCCAGCAGCATTGCCAAAGGCCGACGCGCATCTCCCGCTGCGCCAGTGCCACCAATCCAAACCTGGCGTTGATTGCCCAGCCGTGCGCTGTTCCATTCAAGGCGGTGCAGCTCAGGGAAGCCCGGCGCCGGCCACAGGTCGCCACGGTCAAACGCCGCCCAGGCGCGCTGCGGTGGCGCATCGGGCAACTGCGCGGTGGACACTTCGATCCCGCGTTGGCCTGTCCAGCCCCGTTGGCGGTTGAGGGGGTCTCGGCGGGCGGCGGCAAAACGGGTTTTCCACCAGCTACGCAGTGCTTCGCGCCCCTCGCCCGGGCCGTTGGCGTTTTGGCTGGGTATCAGGCTGTAGCTGCCGCGCCAGGTATCGGCCAGCTCAATCTCGAAATGCCACACGTCCGTGCCGGCCAGCCGCTCGAGGCTTTGCGGGCCTTTTGCCTGGTGGTGATCGGTCACGCCGGTGATGTTGATCCACACCCGTTGGGTAGTGGAGTGTTCAGCCAACCCTTGTGGGTCGCGCCATAAAAAAGTGAGCCGGCAGTGGCCAGGGCTCGCCGCTTCGATCAACGGCGTACCCTGCGCGGCAATGGCTTGCCACCACTGCTCGGTTCCGGTGTCGCTGCGTTGCAGCACAGGGCTGCGTATCGCGTTTGGCATCAGCTCGTTCCAGGCGTGGCCACTGCCGGCTAAGGTGCTGGCAGCGGCCCGGGGGCGATCAGAAGTCGTAGCGGGCGCCTACGGTCATGCTACGAGAAGGCCCGGTGAAGTTGAACGTGGAGACCGACCCCACGCGCGAGTAGTACTCGCGGTCGAACAGGTTGTTCACGTCCAGGGTGGCGGTGAGCTGCTTGGTGACCGGGTAGGACAACTTGGCATCCACGGTGGCATAGCCTGGGGCGGCCACCTTGGTGTTGTTGCTTTCCATGTAGAAGTCGCTCATCCCGGTGATACCCCCACCCACGCTCAGGCCCGAGAGCAGGCCAGCATCGAGGGTGTACTTGGTCCACAGCGAGGCCTGGTGCCGCGGCATCGTCATGAAGGTGGTGTTGGGTGCGCCTTCCAGGCTCTCGGTCTTCATGTAGGTGTAGCCGGCCAGCACATCCCAGTTGGGGGTGAGGTTGCCGCTCACTTCGAACTCGGCGCCGCGGATGCGGGATTTGCCCCCTGCCACGTAATAGCTGGTGATGCTGGTGCCATTAGCGTCGACCGGGTTCACCGCGCGGTTCTTGTCGTTCAGCTGGAAGGCCGACACGCGTGCGTTCAGGCCGCCGTCGAAGTAGCTGCCCTTGATCCCCACTTCGAACTGCTCGCCCTCATGGGGCTTGATGAGCTTCCCGTTCTGGCCAACGTTGGATTGCGGCTTGAACACTTGCGAGTAGCTGGCATACAGGGAATGGTGCTCGTCCAGGTCGAAGACCATGCCGCCGTAAGGGGTAACGTGGCCGTTGACGTCGCGGTCGCTGCCGGTTTTGGCGCCGCTGGCCAGCGTGGTGGTGTAACCCTCGCCACGATAGCTGCTCAGGCGCGCGCCACCGATCAAGGCGAGGCGGGCAATCGGCCGGAAGGTGACCTTCGAGTACAGGCCCAGCTCCTGCTCGTCGGTATCGACCTGAGTGGTATAGAACTTGGCCGGCTTGGCAATATCCGTCGGGTCGTAGGTATTGACGTTGATCGTGCCAAAGACCTTGCTGCCGTCCTTGTAGGTGGTGTTGTAGTGCTTGTAGTCGGTACCCACCACGAACTCGCTCACCTGCCCCAGCGCCGCGAACGGCTGGCTGTAGCTGGCGTCCATCGAGAACGCATCCTGCTCGAAGTCGCGGTTGCTGGCGCGCAGGGTGGTATTGCCGTTGGCCTGAACTGCCGCCCCGGTAAAGGCATACATGTAGTTGGTTTCGCGCTGCGACCCGCGCAGGGCAATACGCCCGTAGCCGCCGTTGTCGAAGCGGTGCGTCAGCTCGGCGGTGAGGTCGGTGGTCTTGCCGTCGAAGTAGTTCCAGTCGGCGCCGAAGAATTTCGACTGGCTGAAGTCCAGCAAGTTACCCTTCGCGTCGGTTGGGTAGCCGTTGTTGGGGGTGATGTTCTTCACTTCATGCAGCAGGCCGAACGAGACTTGGGTGCTGTCGTTCAGGTCGACATCCAGCGCACCGTAGTAGGTATTGCTGGTGTTGGCGTTGTAATCGACTTCGCCATTGGTGTCCGAGCGCGAGGCGATAAAGCGCCCACGCACGCGCCCGGCTTCATCCAGCGGACCGGACACGTCCACCTCTTGGTAATTCTGGTCCCAGGTGCCATAGCGCGCTTCCACGTGGCCCTGGAACTCGGCGGTGGGGCGCTTGCGAACCATGTTCACCACGCCGCCCAGTTCGCTGGTGCTGTTGAACAGCCCCGACGGGCCACGCATCACTTCTACCCGGTCGAACGCCACCAGCGACGGGACGGTGCCGAAGATACTGGCCATGGGCGCCGGCAGGCCGTCGATATTGAATTCATCATACTCGTAGCCGCGGGCATAGATCGACGAACGCCCGCTGTCGTTGGTGAGCACGCGCAGGCCGGCGGTGTACTTGGCCAGGTCGTCCAGGTGCACGAACTGCCGGTCGCGGATGTATTCGTTGGTGTAGCTGGTGGTGGACTGGGGAATGTCACGCAGGGCGGCCGGGGTTTTGGTGCCCACGGTGGCGGATTCGGTGGTATAGCCGCCGGTCTGCTCGGAGGGCGGCATGTCGTACAGCCGGTTGCCCTCTACGGTGAGCGTGTCCAACTCCACGGCAGGCGCTTGCAGGGTAACGGTTTCGGCCAAGGCACTCAGCGGAAACGGTACCAGCAAACTGGCCAGCAGCAGGCGCTGCGGGCGGCTGCCTGTGAATAAGTGCGTGATTCCCCGGTGAACGTTCATCGATTGTCCTTTGTATTCCGAACGGTAAAGCAAGCCGGCGCGCGGGCCTTGCACGGAGCGTTCAGCCCCGGCGGCGCTGCGGGCAGCGTCCAACCCGTCTATGGTCAGGCCGGCCAGCCAAGAGTAGTGGCAGCATGCAATCCCCCTGGCGACGCAGTACGCTGCATCGCCAAGGCGCTCGGATGGTAATCAATCTCAATAACATCCGCAAATCCATAGCATCTTATTTGCGGATTGATACATTTGGAGGGGAGGGGTTACAGCGCTTCTTTGCAGAATGTAAGGGCAGTAACGATGCGGGCCCGGCCTATGTGGCCTCGTTGCAGCAACCCCGCCCGGCGATCACCAGTTACGAGATAATCAGCCATTCCTTCAATCGCCATTGAAAGCAGAAATGCGTCATCCGGATCGGCCGCCTCTGCCTCCGTTGTCAAACGCTCCAGCACCACGGCCCGTTGCAGGTTGTTGATCATGGTGCCCACCTTGGCAGGGTGGAGTATGGCCTGGAGCTTGGGATAGCGACTGGCTCGTCGAATCTCATCGAGCTGGACGCGAGAGGTCACTACTTCAAACCTGGCGTCGCGCCACGCTCGATAAATCGTGTCCGGGGCACCACGAGGCGAGATCAAAGCACTGAACAGAATATTGGTATCCAACACAACCCGCATCAGTGACCACGTGCCCACGTAAGCGCTTCTTCTACTGCTTCGTCGATATCTGCCTCGCTCAAATGGCTATTCGCCGTTTTGGCTTGCTTTGCACTGAGCTCCAGAATGTGCGCCTGTACTGCCTCCTCAATGAACTTCGATAAGTCACCCTTGCGCCCGCCGCCTTGGCTAGCGAGAAACATACGTAAGGATTGGTCCGTATCAGCCGAGACCGCCACATTCCAACGCACAGTATTCATGAGATACCTCCAGATAGGTGTTTATGCACTTATACACTCACGGGAGGGCTGTCGGCAATCCAGCCCGCGACATACAGTGCCAAGCGGCTATCACTGCATCTAGCAGGTCTCTAGAATGCCCCAAAACAAACAAGGACATCCCATGACCGCCTATTACTACCTTGCCATCGCCATCTGCGCCGAAGTGATCGCCACCGTTTCGATGAAGGCCGTGAAGGGCTTTAGCACGCCGCTGCCGCTGGTGTTGGTGATCGTGGGCTATGGCATTGCCTTCTTTATGCTGACCCTGGTGGTGCGCAGCATTCCGGTGGGGATCGCCTATGCGATCTGGGCGGGCATGGGGATCGTGATGGTGAGCATCGCGGCGTTGTTCATCTATGGGCAGCGGCTGGACGTACCTGCCATGGCGGGCATGGCGCTGATCGTGGCCGGTGTGGTGGTGATCCAGCTGTTCTCGCGCACGGCAGGGCACTGAAGCGCGGTAACCGCCCCGGGAAAGCCTGTCAGGTATACTGGGCGCCTGTCTGGCGCACCGAGGTACCCAATGCCCACCCCTATTTCCACTGATGTGCTGATCGTTGGCGCTGGCGTCGCGGGCCTATGGCTGAACGCGCGCCTGCGCCGGGCTGGCTGGTCCACCGTATTGGTGGAGCAAGGCAGCCTGGGCGGCGGCCAAACCTTGAAGTCCCAGGGCATCATCCACGGCGGCGCCAAATACGCCTTGCACGGTGCGCTCACTGGCGCCTCCGAAGCCATCGCCGACATGCCACGCCGCTGGCGCGAAGCCCTGGCCGGCACCGGCGAGCTGGACCTGCGCGGCGTGCGCCTGCTCTCCGAAGCGCATTACCTGTGGTCGCCCGGCACCTTGGCCGGCAACCTCACCAGCTTTTTCGCCAGCAAGGCCGTACGTGGCCGCGTGGATGCCGTAAAGGGTGATCAGCTACCGCCCGCTCTGCAGAACCCGGCGTTCAAAGGCAAGGTGTACCGCCTGGCCGAGCTGGTAGTGGATGTGCCCAGCCTGGTACAGCGCCTGGGTGAACTCGCCGATGGCAGCCTGCTGGCCGCCGGGCATATCGAACCACTGACCGAAAATGGCCGCCCTGTGGGGCTGTTGGTGGATGGCCGGGAAATACGTGCACAGCGCATCGTGCTCAGCGCAGGCGCGGGCAACGAGGCCCTGCTCACCGCCTTGGGGATAAAACAGCCTGCCATGCAACGCCGCCCGCTGCACATGGTGATGGCCAAGGGGGCCGCACTCAAACCGCTGTATGCCCACTGCCTGGGTGGCGGGCCCAAGCCTCGCATGACCGTGACCACGCACCCGGCGCCGGACGGGCAATGGGTCTGGTACCTCGGTGGCGACCTGGCCGAAGCCGAAGGCGTGGCCCGGGACGAGGCGCAACAGATCGCCGCGGCGCGTCACGAAGTGAGCCAGTTGCTGCCGTGGGTAGACCTCACCGATGTGCACTGGGCCACGCTGCGTGTGGACCGCGCCGAGCCGGCACAGTCCGGGCTTGTGCGCCCAGACAATGCCTTCCTCGCGGCAGAAGGCCCGCTGCTGGTGGGTTGGCCCACCAAGCTGGCGCTGGCCCCGGACTTCGCCGACCGGGTGATCGCCGCCCTCGCCCACGACGGCCTGCAACCCATTTCCACCCCCGGCCTGCCAGAGCTGCCACAGCCCCCGCTGGGCGTACCCGCCTGGGCGGTGCTGCCATGAGCCTGCCTACGCTGCACGGTTTGCAACGGCCGCTGGGCTCCACTGGCCTGATGGTTTCGCCGCTGGGCCTGGGCACCGTGAAGTTCGGCCGCGATCAGGGCGTGAAGTATCCCAACGGCTTCACCATCCCGGATGACCAGCAAGCTGCTGCCCTGCTCCGCCAGGCCCAGGGGCTGGGGATCAACCTGCTGGACACGGCGCCCGCCTATGGCCACAGCGAAACCCGCCTGGGCCCGTTGCTGCGCGGCCAGCGTGACCAATGGGTGATCGTGAGCAAGGTGGGGGAAGAGTTCGAGAACAACCAGTCGCGCTTCGACTTCAGCGCCGCGCACACGCGGTTTTCGGTAGAGCGCAGCCTGCAACGGCTGGAAACGGACTGCATCGACCTGGTGATGGTGCACTCGGACGGCAATGACCTGCACATTCTCGAGCACACCGATGTCTATGAAACCCTTGCCCGGCTGAAGCAGGAAGGGAAGATCCGCGCCTATGGTTTTTCCGGCAAGACCGTTGCCGGTGGCCTGAAGGCCCTGGAAATCGGCGATTGTGCCATGGTCACCTACAATCTGAACGAACAGGCGGAGCGGCCGGTCATTGAATACGCGTCGTCACATGGCAAAGGTATTCTGATCAAGAAAGCCTTGGCCAGCGGCCATGCGTGTCAGCAACCGGGCATCGACCCGGTACGGGCGAGCTTCGAGGCCCTGTTCATGCAGCCCGGCGTTACCGCTGCGATAGTCGGCACCATCAATCCTGTGCATCTGGCCCATAACGTGGCCACCGCCGCCACGGTCCTGAGCAAGCGCTGAGGTGGGGCGGCACGTCGATAAGGAATTTTCATGCCGCGCACCCTTCGCCGTAGCAACCCAGGCAACTTCAAGACCCTGCCCCTGATGGTCGAAGCCGGGCCTGATGGCCTGGCCTACCAAGGCACCGGCATGCCGATCAACTTCAGCCAGACCCTCGAAAAGCGCAAGCCCGTGACGATCGAGGATCCGCAGCGGTTTCGCCTGGAGTTGGCCAACCTTGGCATCTCCGTTCGCCTTACCCTCGCCTGGGAAGGGCGGGAATACTGGGTACTGGTGCGCCAGCAGCGGATCGACCGGGGCGATGTGGTGCTCAAGCTGATATCGGGGTATGTGCCGGCCCACGAGCTCAATATCCCACTGCACACCGCTGTACAGGAAATAGCCGAAGAATGCCTGCTCGAAACGCCTGAGGGCTGGCTGAATGGGCGGTTCAAGGACACCTGGCTACCCGCCCCCTACAGCCCTGCCCTGCGCTATCGGGAAACCGCGCCCTTCAGCTTGCGCCCCTGCAACGGCGATGCCCTGCCTGTACGCAGCGGCAGCCTGACCTTGATCGAACGCCCGCGCGCCTATGTTCATCAGCCCACTGCCTCGTTGCAGCTGGTGTATGACATGCGCCTGGAGATACCCAAGGAGGTTCGCGGGCTGAGCCTGTATCACGTGGACGAGCGGCTGGAGAAAGGCGAACTGGTGACCCGGCTCAATCGCAGCCGGCCCGACCTGTACCTCATCCCGCTGAAAAACGGCGCGCCGCTGGCCGAGCTCTATACCCTGCGCAAGGGCAAACTGGTGCCTGCGCCCACCCGCGGCCTGTACCTGGCCGAAAGTTTCGGCCGCCAGGAAGGCTGGGTGGTACGCGAGGAGCGGGTGCGCTGGCGGGAATGGCTGGCACGCCAAGGGGTGAATGCCCCAGCCAGGCCGAAAACCCGGCTGCGGCGCATTACCACCCGGGCCAAGGCGCTTATTCGGCTGGCGCGCTTCGGCCGGGGTGATAAAGGCTGAAGGTCAGCGGTTGCGGATCTTCTCGACGATGGCGGTGGTGGAGCTGTTTGCCACTAACCCCAGCACCCGCACGGTTCCGCCATACCCTTTGACGATGTCCGCACCCACTACCTGGTCTACAGAATAGTCGCCGCCTTTTACCAGTACGTCTGGCTTTACCTGGCGCAGCAGGTTCTCGGGCGTGTCTTCAGGGAAGCTCACTACCCAATCCACCGCGCCAAGGCCGGCAAGCACGGCCATACGCCGGTCCACGCTGTTGATCGGGCGGCCCGGCCCCTTCAGGCAGGCGACCGAAGCGTCATCGTTGATGGCAACCACCAGCCGATCGCCCTGAGCCCGGGCTTGTTCGAGGTAGGTCACGTGGCCGGCATGCAGAATGTCGAAGCAGCCATTGGTGAACACGATTTTCTCGTTGTGCGCACGGGCATCATCAATGGCCAGCAGCAGCTGATCCAGCGTGAGCACGCCGCGCTCCGAGCCCTGCTCGCGAGAGATAGCCCGGCGCAGCTCCGGTGCGCTGATGGCGGCGGTACCCAGCTTGCCGACCACGATGCCAGCCGCCAGGTTGGCCAGTGCCACGGCATGGGGCAGCTCTTCTCCGGCGGCGATGGCAGCGGCCAGCGTGGAAATCACCGTATCACCGGCACCCGTCACATCGAATACTTCGCGGGCACGGGCGGGCAGGTGAAGCGCCGGGTGGCCTGGGCGCAGCAAGGTCATACCATGCTCGCCGCGAGTGACCAGCAAGGCGCCCAGCTCCAGGTCAGCCATCAGCGTGGCGCCCTTGGCCACCAGTTCGGCTTCGTCGGCGCAGCGGCCCACGATGGCTTCGAACTCGCTCAGGTTGGGGGTAATCAAGGTCGCGCCGCGGTAACGGGTGAAGTCCTTCCCCTTGGGATCGGCCAATACCGGGATGCCACGCTTGCGGGCGGCTTCGATGAGCGCCTGGTGGTTCTGCAGCGCGCCCTTGCCGTAATCAGAGAGCACCAGCACCTTCACGCCCGCCAGCAATGCTTCTACATCGTTGCTCAATTGCACCGGGTCGGTGGCAAAGGGCTCTTCGAAGTCGATGCGCAGCAGTTGCTGATGACGACTCATTACCCGCAGCTTGACGATGGTGGGCTGGTGGCCGATACGCTGGAAACTGGCCTTCACCCCGGCGGCACGCAGGCTCGCGGCAAGGCTTTCGGCGGCTTCGTCCTCGCCGGTAACGCCAACCAGCGACGCAGGCGCGCCAAGGGCGGCGATGTTCAGGGCAACGTTGGCAGCGCCGCCGGGGCGGTCCTCGATCTGCTCTACCCGCACCACCGGCACGGGCGCCTCCGGGGAGATGCGTGAAGTGCCGCCATGCCAATAGCGGTCGAGCATCACATCACCGACCACCAGGACAGGTGCTTGATCGAAACGCGGCATCGACAACTTCATGGCCCAACCCATCTACAGTTAACAGGCCGGCGATAGTATCACAGGGCCGAGCGTGGCCCGAGCCCCAGTGCCCGGCGGCTCAGTCGTAGCCCAACAGCGCGTAGTCCCGCGCATACAATTGGCGCAGGCGCTTGCGGGCCGCCGGGCCAACCGCATAGCGCACCCGCTGCGGGGTACGTTCGTAAGCAGGAGCAGACCAGGGCAGTACGGCGGGAATGCAGAGAAAATCCCGTAATGAGCCAAAATCACGCATCAGGGTTTCGTAGTAGCCGATAAAGTCGAGCCGAAGCACGCCCTGGGCATCGACCAGGAAGTCTGTCTGCGGGGCGAATTCGGGGTAGGTGCGCAGAACCTCCGGCGTCAGAGTGTGCGCCACGAACCCGTCGAAGCCCTCATCCGCATCCATGTCCTCACAGGCTTCGGCAGCCTGAAACAGGCGTGCCTCCATCAACCGCGCCCAGGCGACGTATGCCCGCTCTACCGGGTCGCGCACAAAGGCGAATTTGAAAGCACCGGCGTAGTGCTCTGGAAACTTGTGCTCGTACCAGCGCAGCGGTACGTGGCCAGGATTGGTGTGGCCGAACAAGGCGGCGTGGACAGCGTCACCCTCGCAGCCGAACACATTGATGAACAAGCAGCGGTTGGCGCGGAATGGCTCGGGAAGCCGCGCCGGCCCCCGCAATAAAGCAGGGTTGAGGGGCTCGTTGCGGGCCAGGCGGCCGGAGGTGCTTGCAGGTAGAAATCGCTTCACTATAAAACAGGAAAATATCCCCTCCCGGCCCGTGCCGTATCGGCTATAGCCGACACTAGCAAACTGCCATTGAAGATACATCACCGCTTCGTCCGTTAGCGTATCAGGAGCAGTACGCACGGCCAGCGGGAGGCAATCCCTCACGCTGGTCGGCTAGCCCACTCTCAAGCGAGGTTCATTTTGCCAGGCTCTTCCAGACCCATCGCATGAAGGCGGGCGTAGAAACCATTCAAGGCAAGCAGTTCCTGATGCGTTCCGCGCTCTACGATGCGGCCCTGGTCCATCACCAGAATAAGGTCGGCTTTTTCGATGGTGGACAGGCGATGGGCGATCACTAGTGTGGTCCTGCCCTTCATCACATGGTCCAGCGCGCCCTGGATGTGCCGCTCCGATTCAGTGTCGAGGGCTGAGGTGGCCTCATCGAGGATCAGTAACGGAGCGTTTTTCAACAGTGCCCGGGCGATGGCCAGGCGTTGGCGCTGACCGCCAGATAGCAGAACACCGTTTTCTCCGACATCGGTATCAAACCCTTGGGGCAATTGCTCGATGAAATCCCGGGCGAAGGCGTCAGTCGCGGCAGCTTCGATCTGCTCTCGAGGCGCCCCCGACAAGTCGCCATAGGCAATGTTGTTCGCTACGGTGTCATTGAACAGTGTTACCTGCTGGTTCACCTGAGCGATATGCTTGCGCAGGTTGCGAAGCCGGTAGTCCTGCACCTCAACGCCATCCAGGAGGATCTCCCCGTCCCCATGGTGGTAGAAGCGCGGAATCAGATTGGCGAGGGTCGATTTACCACTGCCCGAGCGGCCGACCAGCGCTACCATCTGGCCGGGCTCTGCCGTGAAGCTGATGTCTCGCAGCACCTGCCGATCGGTGTCCGGGTACTTGAAGTTCAGCCCACGAACCTCCAGCCGGCCGCTGACCTGCTCGCGTTCGATGGTCCCGGTATCCACCTCAGGAGCCACGTCGAGCTGCTCGAAAATACTCTCGGCGCCCGCCACGCCACGTTGAATGGTCGAACTTACTTCCGAAAGCTGGCGGATGGGCTTGGGCAGCAGGCCGGCGGCGGTAATGTAGGCAATCAGATCCCCCGCGCTGGCGTCTCCGCGCAGCCAAAGCACCAGGAACATCAACACGGCCATGGCGGTGTAGATCACCAGCTGCAGCATCGGCGTATAGACCGCTCCGGTCTTGGTCATGCGCAGCTGCTTGTCGGTATTGCTCTGGCTCGCCTTGCGAAAGCGCTCGGCCTCGTAGCGCTCGCCACCGAAGCTGCGCACCACCCGGTAGCCCTGGATGGTCTCGGAGGCGACATGGGTTACATCGCCCATGGCGACTTGTATCTTTTTGCTCTGCTTGCGGAATTTCTTGCTGGTACTGCTCACCATGATGGCGATCACCGGCAGAATGGCCAGCATCACAAGCGTCAGCCGCCAGTTCATCATCAAGAGGTAGCCGAACAGGAATACGACAGTCAGCCCCTCGCGAATGACCACCTTGATGGCGTCGGTGGCCGCACCGGTGACCATCGTGACGTTGAAGGTGATGCGTGAAATAAGGTGGCCAGAGTTATGCGTGTCGTAGTACCGGTTGGGCAGCACGAGCAACTTATCGAACAGTGCCAGGCGCAGGTCGTGGATCAGCCCAAGGGATACCTTGGCCAGGAAATAGTTGCCCAGATACGAGCCCAGCCCCTGCCAGGCCGCGATCAGCACGATCAATATAGGTACGGCTTGCAGGAGGTGCAGCTCCCGCAGGTAAGGCACCGTGGGAAAGAGCACGGCCTGGGGGTTGTTCAGCCCATCGACGAAGTACTTGAGAATGCCCGCCAGCATCGGCTGAGTAGAGGCGAACACCACGAAACCGACGATGCTCAAGCTGAACAGGCCTACGTACGGCCGCATGTAAGACAACAGCCGTAGATAGATCTTCAGGCTCGAGGGCGCGGAGGGCTCAGGGTTGCTCATGAGAAATCATCGTATTGAAAGAGCCGCGCAGTGTAGCACAGGGGGCCATCATGCAGCCCGGGTGCGCTACCATACGCGCCTGCCCCGCGTCAGAGGGCCTATGCAGGAGTATTGATGCAAGCGCTTGATCACCGCCGTTATCTGGCATTGAGAAACGGGGCCAAGGTATTGGAAGCCGATGGCTCGGGCGACAAGGTGCTGCGGCTCCAGGATGGCTCTATGCTCAAGCTGTTCAGGCGCAAGCGGCTGCTGACCTCGGCCGCCTGGTATCCCTATGCCCGGCGCTTCGCCGACAACTGCCGTCACCTTGCGGCCAGGGGAATACCCTGCCCGCAGGTGAACGCCGTATATCGCATTGGCGAGATCGAGCGCGACGCGGTGCATTACGCACCCCTGCCCGGCGTGACATTGCGGCAGCTGATCGAGGCTGGCACCGCTCATGCCCCCTTGCGGGCGCAACTGGGCGAGTTCATTGCGCAACTGCACGAAAACGGCGTGTATTTCCGCTCCGCTCACTTGGGTAACGTAGTGCTCACCCCCACAGGTGAGCTGGGCCTGATCGACATTGCAGACTTGCGCCTCTATCGGCGCCCGCTCAAACGCTCGTTACGTGAGCGCAACTTCAAGCATATGCTGCGTTACCCTCAGGATCGCGCCTGGTTATGTGCCGATAGCGAGGCCTTTGTCACCGGGTATATGGCAGGGCAGCATGTGTGCCCCGCAGCGGCGGTCAATGAGGCACTGGCGGCGGCCTGACCCCGCGGGAAAGGGTACCCCCAAGGATCACCGCCGCTGGCAGCAGCACCAGCAGCCACAACTCGTCGGGGTTGCCTACGATCTTGCTGCCGTCGAAGTTGAGCATCAGCAGCGCGGCCGCCAGGTAAAGGCCCCAGGGGCTGCGCTGCCGCCAGGCCTGCCAAAGGGTTGCGGCCATCAGGGGAAGGAAGATCGCCAGCGATACCCCCCCGGTATAAAGCCCCAGCGACACGAAGATGTTATGCGGGTGAGGGATAGGTATGCCCCCTGGCAGAGTTTGCGTGGTGTGGAAATTCACCCCGCAACCCAGCAGCCATCCGCACCGTTCCCACTCGCCTGTCATGATCCGGAACAAGTCGGTTCGGTATGAATCACCCCGGCCTATCAACGAAGCAACCCATGGCTCGTGCCACAGGCACCACAGCGTAAGCGCCACGCCCAGCGCCAGTACCGCTACCACTGCACCGCCGACGCGCGGGCTGCGGTAAATGCTGTACAGGCTCCAGATCCCGGCCAGGAAAACGCCGCCGACGATACCCGTACGGGTTTGCAACACGAACGCCACGGCAATGAATGACAGCACGGCCGCGGCTACCATTTCCGCATGGCGGCGCTCGCGGGTCCAGACCGGCAAGCTCAATCCCAACGCACAGACCAGCCAGATGCTGGTGTAGATCACGTTTTCCATGCGTGCGGGCAAAAGGTCCACCCGTGCGCCCAACGCTACGCCGTGCTCAAGGTAGGCATAGCCGGCACACACGTAGATATACAGGCTGATGATCCAGAACAGCGCCCGGGCCACCTCGCCTCGGTGTAAAAACTCCCCCTGCGCCAGGGCGGCGACGATAAACACGAACAGGCCGGTATAAACGATGTGTTTATAGAACTGCATGCCCTCCTCCCGCATCGCCGGTATCAGGCACCATCCCAGGAATACCAGCCATCCGACAGCCAGTGGCTGCTTGAACAGGCCGAAGCCGCGGTTACGGATCAACGCGACCAGGCCAGGTAGCGCAATGAACGCGTAGAAGAGGTTATTGGTCCACTTCGCCGAACCTTGAACAACAAAGCTCAGGACGAAAGCCACCAGCAGCGCAGTGAAATAACGTTGGAAGGACTGGCTTAGCAAAACGACCCCTTAGCCTCTCTAGAATGTTCATCGGCATGCGTCGCTTGTTTGGTAGATACCATCTTCGTGCCGAACGCTTCCATTAAGCTGTGCTCAGATTCCCAACGCATTGCGCAAGCGGGCCAGCCGACCAGGTACCGGCGTGGGACGTAACGGAGCGCGCATGCACTCCACGACCTGTGCGCCTATGCTGTTGAACCCATAGCGGCCTTGCACCAATGCCTGCCCCTGGGCGGCGATCCTGGCGGCGAGCGCTGGCTGCTCACGCAGTATGGAAAGCTTCTCCCGCAATTGCGCCAGGTCCCGGTAAAGCACCACGTTGCCCATGTCGGTGAACCCCAGAGCGGCGTTCTCTTCTTCCCCCTGGTCGTAGGCGAACAGAACACAGCCTGCAGCCATGGCTTCGAAATTCTTGATCATGTATTCACCCATGCCCACATCCGCGCTCACAAAAAAGCGAATGCGGTTAAGCATGTGGTTGTACTCGGCGCCTGATTCGGTACGCGTGATCAACAGGTCTTCCACCGCTGCGAGGGATTCCAGGAACGCCTTGCGTTGGGCGTAGGCAACGCTTTTCAGACTGCCCACGAAGCCCAGCTCGATGTCCCGAACCAGACCCAATTCACCGACCAGCGTATGGTCGTAACCCTTGGGCACAAAATGGGCATCCACACCCTCTTCGCGCAGCCGCCGGGTAACCTGAGCGCCTGAGCTGATCACTCGCACCCATGGCAGGTGCCGGTAATGCTCGCTGAATTTACCGGTGTACTTGCAGGTGATGTAGTTCTGATAAGCGTCATGCTCGAGAATCACCAGGTTGGGCACCGTGCGGATGAACGATACCTGCCGGATTTCCTGCTTGAACCGCAGGAAAAACAGGATGCGGTCGTAACGGGTAACGTCTACGTTTCGCTTGAACCACGCGCGCAGGTTGCGCTGATCCGCGCTGTCCAGCCACCGCAGATCACACGTACAGTGAGCAGCAACGCCCTGATACAGCTCATCAAGAATGGCGCGTTGATCTTTCTGCACTAGAAACAAAACGTTCATAGACATCTCTCGAAGCACCAGCGGCCGCCATCTGTCATGGATCGAGACGCCAGAAAAGTTCGTGCCGCCGCACCGCCTTGCGGAAGAATTCGTTTTCGCCTTCCACCGCCCAGCGGCGAGCGGCGAGCACACGCTGCAAAGCCCGGCGCAGCCGTCGCTTGAACGGCAACGGCGGCTGCAAATCATGCATCATGCCCAGCGCCATGGCTTTGTTCATGCGCGCCTCGGCCTCCACTGGCAGGCTGACCGGCCAGGCAATGGCCTCGCTGTCAAAGGCCGGCGGCAGCGCCACACCGTCGTGAGCGCTACCCATGGGCCAGCGATCGTTGTCATGCAAATGGTTGGCGTAGCCGAGAAATTCCGAAGGCTGCCATTCCAGCCCCTGCAAGGCCTCGCGAACAGCATGGTGCGCCTGAATATGGTCGGGGTGAGGATCGAGGGCTGTATGTGGAAGCACGATGACGTCAGGCCGAGCGAGGCTGATGAGCGCGCGAAGGTCGGCTATGAGGTTATCCCAGCAAGGGCGGCCGTCATCCCCTGGCAGCGCCAAAGGGTTGAACTGGCGGAACAGCCGAGTATCAGCCATCCCAGCCTCACGGGAGGCTACTGCTTCCTGCGGCGCGGCGCGCATGGCTTCAAGCTGTAGGCAAAAATAGCCCAGCTGCACGCAACGCGATTCCGGCACCCCTCCCCAACGCGGCACGGTGACGCTGTCCCAGGCCCTCAACCGACCTTTGAGCCGCGCCGCGTCTTCGCGTCCAAGGCCCATGGCCTGGTAATGCTCGGCTTCGATTTCGCCCGCGGTAAGCGTAACGATCCAACGGTCCCGAGCCTGGCTGTACAGCCCGAACGCTGCCAGCTCCGCGTCATCGGCATGCGGGGCGATAATCATCAACCGTTGCTCGCGGTAATCCGGCTGGGCGAAGGCCCATAGCTTCGGTGTACCGCTGATTCGACAAAAACGGCCGGCCAATCGAACACCCTCGCCCAAGCTGGGGCCGTGCGCAGAGAGGTTCAGATAGCGCAAGCCAGCACAGCCCCGCTCGAACGTCTGCTTGTCGGTGCCTGCGTCGATCTCGATCACGGGGTCGAGGAAACGTCCCAGCCAGGTGCTACGCACGTTCACTTGAGCAATGACCGTCCACTGCGTACCTGGCAATGGCTCACCCAGGCTCAGGGTGCCGCCTTCCCAAAGTGTGTCAAGCCGGCCGGCGCCCTCAGGAAAGCGGTACTGATAATCCTGCCGGGGCGAATAAAACAGATGGTCCGCGAACCAAGCCTCATGCGCCATCCAGCCCAGCATCCCTAGCAGGATCGGCACCCACCAGGCCAGAAACACCCCGGCAAGCACCAACACAACCACGCCGGCCAGCAGCGCAACGCGCTTGTTGCGCCGGTGGCGTTTGAGCAAGGCTTGCTTGCGGCTCATACCTTGAACACCTGTGCCGGGTTGCACCAGCGGGCCTTGTACTCTCTATCCGCGCGCCCAAAGGAAAACCGCAGCGGTTTACCAAGGGCCCGGGCGTCTTCCCAGGCCGCTTGAGTATTAAGGAAACTGAGCACGCTTCCGGGGCTGAACTCCCGGGTCTGGGGGTCCACGCCGCCGTTCACGTATTCCACGCTGACCCATTCTGGGGCTTCTACGCGGAAGATCAGTTGCACGGCGATGGGCGCGTCATTGAGCAGCAGCACCGACCCCACCATGAACTCTTGCAACAGGGCCAGCACCTCAGCCATGCGGGCGGCGCCGGTCGCAGGAAACCCCCAGCGGCGCTCGAACAGGTCGCAATACAACGCGGCGAACTCGGCCGGGGCGAAGTCGCTCACGGCGCGCACCTGACCGCCCGCCTCTTCCAGCAACCGCAGTTCACGGCGTTGGTTGTAACGAAACTTCTTGGAAAGCGCTTCGGGCTCCCGCGCAAGGGCCAGCGCCTCTGCCTGTTCCGATAACCCTTGGAAGCGGCCGACGTTCGGTTCGCCCAGATAACGGCCCAGATGACGCAGCGGTGCCAAGATCCCGGCCTGAGCTGGCAGGATGATTTCGGCGTTGCCCAAATCGAACAGCCCTTTCTTTCCGTGACGTTTGAGCACTTCTTTGGATAACGCCAGGTGTCGCCCCCAAGTCGGGATCGCAGCGCACAATTCACCGTTGCGTCGCCAGCCCAGGTAACGGACTGGAATGTCGGCCAAGGTGGCCAGCCGCTCCACGAATACGGGATGGGTTGCCACGCTTCCACCGAAGCGCGCCCACGCATCGGCATAGGCAGGAGCGTCTATAGCTTCCCACCCACGCTCTCGCCATTGCCGGACTCGGTTCAATATCATGCCTGGGCGCTCAACCAGGCCACCGCGGGCAGCTGCCAGAACAGCTTGCTCACCGACTCATCGCTGAACCGCGCTTTCACCTGCTCGGCCATGGCGGTTACCAGCGCCGCTCGGCATTCGTCACCATAGCTGGCGACCTCGGCGAGGCAGTCGGCAAGCGCAGCAGCGTGCCCGAGGGGGAAGAGTAGACCGGCCCCTTCGACCACTTCGCGCGCGCCCCCGCACGCCGTGGCGACCACCGGCACACCCGCCACCATCGCCTCCAGCAGCACCATCCCAAAGGGTTCATGATCAGAACTGAGCACGAAGACGTCGAAAGCGCGGAAATAGCGCGAAGCCCCCGGGACCTGGCCGGAAAAGGTAACTCGGTCGGCGATCCCCAGTTCAACGGCCAGCTGCTTGAGAGGGACCTCCAGCCTGCCCTCGCCCATGATCACCAGCCGAGCATGCTCCGGCAGGCGAGGCAGGGCCTGAGCAAACCCGCGCAGCAGGGTGGCCTGATCCTTGTCGGGGTGGAGGCGACCGGCGTTGCCGACAATCCAGCCTTGCGCCGGCAACCCCAATGCTTCACGGGCCTGGCTGGCACTCATCAGGGCCTGCTCGCGGGCGGAAACGTCCACTCGATTGTAAAGGGTCTGGATGCGATCGGCTGGCCAACCCGGCAGGCAACGGCGTATGTCGTCGCGAACCGCGTCGGAAACGCCGAGCAGGGCCAGGCGCTGCTTGAAGATCTGAGCGAACAGGCGCCGCCCGCGCCGCTGATAATCCCCGAAGGCGTGATGAACGCCCAGCACCGGCAGTGCGGTGGCCAACAACGCGACATAGATCGGCTTGAAACGATGGGCGATGCAAAATTCGAAATTTCGCGAGGCGGCGATCGCCCGAAGCTGGCGAATCGCGCCCAGCTTCAGGCCACGCACGTCACGGGAAGAAAGCCCCATGAAGAGCACTTCGCTCGACTCACAGCCCGCCGCCACCTGGGGGTCGGCACGGCCGGTGAGGAACACAGTTGTGACTGCAAAGCCGCGGCCTGCGAACAGGCGGGCGTATTGACGGGCGCAATCGAGGAAAGGCCCGTCATAGCCGTGGCAGAACTGCAGCACTCGCCGCTCAGGCGACTGGGTCATGAGGGCTCGCGCCGTCCTTGGTGATCAGGATGTCTTCCATGATCAGGTACTGCAGGTCCGAGCCGTAGAACATGTTCAGGGCATCGGTTGGCGAGCAGATCATCGGTTCACCCCGGCGATTGAGCGACGTGTTGAGCGACACGCCATTGCCGGTAAGTTCTTCGAGCGCTTTCATCATGTCGTAGTAGCGTGGGTTGTATTCACGCTTGAGCACCTGGGCACGCGAGGTACCATCCTCGTGCACCACTTCCGGTACGCGGGTTTTCCATTCTTCCGCCACTTCGAAGGTGAAGGTCATGAAGGGCGCCGGGTGGTCCACCTTGATCATCTGCGGCGCCACGGTGTCGAGCATCGACGGGCAGAATGGGCGCCAGCGTTCGCGGAACTTGATCTGATGGTTGATGCGGTCGGCTACGCCGGGAACGCTCGGGCAGCCGATGATCGAACGGCCGCCCAGCGCGCGCGGGCCAAACTCCATGCGCCCCTGGAACCAGGCAACAGGGTTGCCCTCGACCATGATCTGGGCGATTTCCCTGGGCATGTTCTCCAGCTTGCGGCCCTTGGGCTTGTTCGGATGGCGCGCACAGGCCGCGATCACATCCTCGTTGGAGTACGACGGGCCCAGGTAAACATGCTCCATCTTCTCCACCGGCACGCCACGGGCATGGGAAACATACGCCGCCGCGCCAACTGCGGTGCCAGCATCGCCGGACGCCGGCTGCACGAACAGCTCTTTCACGTCCGGGCGGGCGATGATTTTCTGGTTCAGCTTCACGTTCAGCGCACAGCCACCGGCGAAGGCCAGCTTGCCGGTTTCCTTCAGCACATCGCCCAGGTAATGATCGATCATCTGCAGCGCGAGCTTTTCGAACAGGGCCTGCATGCTCGCGGCGTAGTGGATGTAAGGCTCGTCGGCGATATCGCCTTCACGCTTGGGCCCCAGCCACTCGATCAGCTTGGGCGAGAAATAGAAGCCCTTGCCGTTTTCCTTGTAGCGACGCAGGCCGATCACGTTCGCGTACTCGGTGTTGATCACCAGTTCGCCATTCTCGAAGCTGGCCAGGCGGGAAAAATCATACTTGCTGGCATCGCCGTACGGCGCCATGCCCATGACCTTGAACTCGCCGTCCAGCATCTCGAAACCGAGGAACTCGGTGATCGCGCCGTAAAGCCCACCCAGGGAATCCGGGTCGAAGAATTCCTTGATCTTGTGGATCTTGCCGTTCTCGCCGTAGCCGAAGAAGGTGGTGGCGTACTCACCCTTCCCATCGATGCCGAGGATGGCGGTTTTCTCGGTGAAACCCGAGCAGTGGTAGGCACTGGAGGCGTGAGCCAGATGGTGCTCCACCGGCTCGATCTTGATCTTTTTCGGATCGAAGCCCAGTTGCTCCAGGCACCATACGATCTTCTTGCGGTAACGCTTGTAGCGCCGGTTGCCCATCAGCAGGGCGTCAAGCGCGCGGTCGGGGGCATACCAGTAACGCTTGGCATAGTGCCAGCGGGCCTTGCCGAACAGGCTGATGGGCGCGAACGGGATGGCTACCACGTCCACATCGGCAGGTTTGATGCCGGCGTGCTCCAGGCAGAACTTCGCCGACTCGTACGGCATGCGGTTCTTGGCATGCTTGTCCCGCACGAAGCGTTCTTCTTCGGCGGCCGCGACCAGCTTGCCGTCGATGTACAACGCAGCGGAAGGGTCGTGGCTGAGGGCGCCGGACAGCCCGAGAATCGTCAGTGCCAAGGGTCAGTGCCTCTGTGTACTCAATACGCGCCCGAAGGCGCCAATATTGCTGTTGATCGAAAGCGCGCGAGTATAACCCAACCGTCCGCGCCCCAATACCTGCTGTCCCGTTGCAGCCCTGCTATCACAACCGCGGCAGGCGCTCGTCCAGCAAACGGTACAGCGGGCTGTCGGCTGGCCAATTGCGCAGAAAGCGGGCGCGATCACGGCCATAGGCCGCCGCGAAGCTACTGGCGGTCGCGTGCTGCTCCATCGCATCGAGGTCGATCAAGGCCCATTGGCCCTGCCACCAGAACAGGTTATGGGCCTTCATGTCCCCATGGCTGATTTGCTCGCGAATCAACGCGGCGAACAGGGCGTCGAGCGCGACCAACTGCGCCTCGGGCACTTGCCCATCTGCAATATGGCCGCTGAAACACTGCATCAGGTCGGGGCCATCGAGGTGTTCGGTCACTAGATAAGCCACCCCGCGCAGCCCGAACGTGCGGGTTTCCAGCACGGCCAGCGGCGTGGGGGTGGCGATACCGAGAAAGCGCAGCCGCTGCGCCTCGATCCAGGAATGCCAGGCCCGGCTGGGCCGCCAGAATCGCTTGAACCAGTGCGCCACGCCCTTGATGTTGTAGCGCTTGATCAGCAGCGGCCGGCCGTTGGCGTTAACCCTGGCCACGGTAGCCGCGCCGCCGGTCTTGTACAGGTGGCCGTGATCTATCAACTGGTCGGCATTGGCCAGCACCGGCAGCATGGCGGCTTCTTCGCTGCGCGGTATTGCCCTGAGTAGCGATGGGCCTCGGCTTACGCTGAACAACGTGCAATCACGGCCGGCCTTGGCGAGCAAATCCCGCAGGCGCCAGGCACGCACCTTGGCGATCTGTTTTTCCAGCGCCTCCAGTGGCAGCGCGTGCTCACTGTTCGCCAGAAGGTAATGCACCAGCAGCTCCTCGACGAACGGCATAAGCCCTTGAGGCAGCTGGGCGAAGAACACTCCGAGGTTTTCCAGCACGCGCTGGCGTGACAGGGGCAGGCCAGGCTGTTCGGCACGCACCCCTCCGCCGTCCACCACATAAACGCGCCCACCACTGCGCAGCAGGTTGTCCAGGTGCAGGTCTTCCTGCCACAGGCCCTTGGCGTGCAAGCCGGCAATCGATTCTAGCGCCTGGCCGAGAACTTCGGCCTGTGCGTCAGCCAGCAGGGGCAGGCGTTCTACCTGGTCCCAGGCGGTGCCCAGGCTTTGCCCACCCTGAAGGAACTCGAACAGCAACCAGCCGCCCTCGCCTTCTCGCAAGCCCTCGGCCAGCAACGTGGGCGTGGCAATGCCTTGCGTAGCCAGCAGCCGCGCGCCGTCGCGCTCACGCTGAAACTGGCGCGCCGCCCGGGGGCCTACCAGCAATTTCGCCAGCACCGCCCGGCCCCGCCATACGCCCGCCCCTACATAGCGCTGGCCCGGAAGCACTCGCAAGAGAGAAAGCAGCTGCAGGTCCGCTGGGCCGGCGGCGTCGGCCAGCGACAGCGTGATAGGCAATTCCGGCGTTCGGCCTGCCCGCGCCAGCTGTAGCAACGTCATTTAACGGGTCTCCTTGTGGCGTCGACGAACCAGCAGTTGCTCCATCCACGCCGTAATCTGCGTATCGGTGGGCGCCGCCTGCAGGTAGGCGGCGAGAAACCCCCGAATGTCCACCTCCGACCACGCCGATGCGCGGCGCAGCAGCGGCTCGAGGTCTCGCACCCGATCACGCTGGCCCAGCCAGGCCGAGCGGGTTTTCTCCAGGTCGATCAAGCGTGCCTCGAAGCCATCGCCCTCGGCGCGCAGGAAAATGTGCTTGGGGTAGAAGCAGCCATGAACCAGCCCCGCGCAATGCAGCTTGCGCGCAAGCTCCCCACAGGCCTGTACCAGCGCTGCACGGCGGGCCGGCGTGAGCACGGGCCACTGCGCCAGCCAGGCCCCCAGTTCGCTCCAGTCATCCAGGGCGCGGGTCAGTAACATGGCCTGCCATTCACCGCCCTGCCGCCGCTCGGCAAAATAACTGGCTTCCAATGCCGGGACGGCCAATGCCTCGTAGCGGCGGATGTTGCGAAACTCCCGGGCCACGGTAGGCTCGCCGAGGGGGTGGCGCAGGCTGCGGATCAGATAATTGGCCTGCCGTTTGAGGTAGAAGCCCTGCGCGCCCACGTCCAGCCGGAATACCTGGCTCCAGCCGCCACGCCCTACGTTCGCATCATCCACGGCTGTAAGCGGTAGCGCCCACAGTGTGTCGAAATCGGTCAAGCCACGGCTGGCAAGCAGGGGCTGATCCCCTGGTGCGATAAAGAGCTTCATTCCCGGCCCTCGAAAAAACTGACGATGTGCCGGATGCGTTTTTTATCCGAGGCATTGAGCCGTTCCCGCCGGCGATACGCCAGGTAGAACCGAAGCCGCTGGGTAGCGGAAAGCTCGTATTTGGCAACCTTGTCCAGGCAGGCCAGGTCCTTGGTGATGCGATACCGCAGCATGAAGCCCCACCAGAATGCCCCGTTGGGGCAGTCGATCAGGTAAAGCGTACCCGCGTCATCCACCAGCAGGTTGCGCCATTTCAAATCGTTATGGGTGAAGTGGTGATCGTGCAGGGTTCGCGTATGGCGGGCCAGTTGCGCGCTCACATGCCCCACCCACTGCCGATCCTTCAGGCGGGGGTCCTGGCGCTTCACCAGTGCCAGCAGGTCCTCCGTGGCGGGCAGTTCACGCGTGATCATGGCGCCGCGCTCAAATGACACGTTGTCACGTTCCAGCCCGAAGCCCACCACATGCGCGGTAGGAATGCCCCATTTGGCGAACCGCTTGAGGTTCTGCCATTCGGCTTTCACCCGAGGCTTGCCCAGATAGCGGCGCAACCCTTTACCCGCGCCGGTGTATCGCTTGACGTAATAGGCCACGCCCTCATGATCGACCTTGACCAATTCAGACAAGATGTCACGAGTCAGGCGCTCGCCTTCCAGGGCGAAGACCGCATCCAGGCTGCCAAATACCGTAGCCAGGTCTTCGTCGGCAGGGTCCAGCTTCCAGCCGGCCATCAGAGCGCGTCCCCGTAACGCTGCTTGCGGGCGTACAGCTTGCCAGCCTTGCGTTCCAGCCAGGCCAACAGTGTGGCTTCGTCGCGCAGCACCTGGCGCAGCGGTTGCTGGAAGTAGGCCCGCAGGAACCGCAACTTGTCACGCTGGGTGAGGCCGATGTCCAGGGCGGAAAAATAAAGCGCGGCCAGGTCCTTGTCGCGCCAGCGGCGAGTGATGCGCTGGCGGGTTTGCGCACGGTGCAGGTCGATCACGGACAAGCGGAAATCCGCTGCATTGAACGGCCGATCGGTGTGCAGGAGGAAGTGGCAGATATAGCAGTCACGATGGTTCACGCCCGCCCGGTGCATGGCGCCGGTCATCTGCGCCACCCGTTGAATCAATGCCCACTTGGTGAGGGGCAGCGGCGGGTTGGTGCGCCAGTCCAGGCTGTAGTCTTCCAGGCTGATCGTGGGCGCCAGCTCCTCGGTCACGATGAACGAATGCTGCGTGGCCGGGTTTGCCCCCCGCTCACCGAACGCCACGGCGGTCATGGTGGGTACGCCTACTTCATGCAGCCGGCGGATGGCAGCCCACTCCTGGCCGGCGCCCAGTACCGGCAGCTTGGCACTGAAGAGGTTTTTGAATACTTCACCCCAGCCGATGCCGCGGTGGATCTTGACGAAATACCCCCGGCCCTCGACCTCGGTACGCAAGGTGCGACGCCCTTCGAGTTCGCGGTACACCTCCCCTTGCAAGCCTTCTACGGCAACAAAGGGATCGGTGTTGGCCCACAGGTGTTTGAACGGCTCGGCAAGGACCAGCTTCATGCGGCCCGCTCCTGCAGGATCACGTCGGCCGCGTGCTGCGGCATGCTGTACAGGTCGGCGCTGTCGGCAAAGGCCAGCCCGTTGCGCGACCATTCGGCACGGGCGGCGTCATCTTCAAGCAGGTGTTGCAGCTCACGATTGAGCTCGGCCTGCTCGAACGGTTCGGCCAACACAACCCCGGCACGCGCTTCCTCGATGTAATGGGCGTACCCGCATACCGCCGTGACCAGTACTGGCAGCCCAGCGACTACCGCCTCGAGCAACACGGTACCTGTGTTCTCGTTGTAGGCCGGGTGAATGAGCGCGTCGGCGCCCAGCAGAAAACGCGGAATGTCACTGCGGCCTTTCATGAACGTCACCTGCTCGTTGAGGCCCAGGGCGGTGCTCTGCAGTTGGAACACCTTGGGATCATCCTGGCCAATCACGAACAGACGAGTGCGTTGGCGCAGGGCGGCCGGCAATGCCGCCAACGCCTTGAGCGAGCGGTCCACGCCTTTGGTCTTGAAGCCCGAGCCGATCTGTACCAGCAGCCGATCCTGCTCACCCAGACCAAATTCCTGGCGAAACTGCGCGCGCACTTCGGCCGCATTGGCCGGCGCGCGGCGGTCCTGGGAAATACCCGGCGGCAACAGATGGAAGCGCTGCTGTGGCGTTGCGTAATGTTTGACGAAAAGCGGTTGCTGAACTTCGGAAATCATCAGGATTTCCGTGCGGGCCTCGGGTGCGAACACCGCGCGCTCGTATTCGGCGAAGTGGCGATAGCGGCCCCAGCGGCGGTACAGCGGGTTGCGCAAGGTTTGCGCCTTGTCTTCGTAACAGCCATCGGCGGCGTAGTACACGTCCAGCCCGGGCATCTTGTTGAAGCCGATCAGGCGGTCCACCGGGCGCTGCGCCAGGTCGGCCGCCATCCAGGCGCTCAGCTTCTCGTTGCGGCGATGATTGAACAGCGCCTTTACCGGCGCTACCAGCACTTCGAAGCCAGCGGGCACGTCGCCCTCCCAGATCAGGGTATACACACGGATCTGGTGGCCGCGCCGCTGACATTCAAGGGCAATGCGCATGAAGTCTCGCTGCAGCCCGCCGAACGGGAAGTATTTGTACAGCACAAAAGCCAGTTGCATCAACGCAGGTCCTCGGCCAATAACAGCGCGCTCAGGCGTCCTGCCACTCGTTCTGGGTTTACGCGAGTGAAGCACAGGGGCCACTCACGCTTGATGTTGTGTTTACGCAGGTCTTCAGGGGTGGGCTTGTAGGTGCAGTTTTTCTGCAGGCAGGGCGCGCAGGGCCAATCGCTGCCCAGGTGCTCCTGAGTACGGCCATAGGCGCCGGTCAACCCTGGGTTAGTGGGGCCATAGAGCGACAACGTAGGCACATCCAGTGCTGCGGCCAAGTGGCCCAGGCCGGTATCGACTGCCACGCATGCGCGGGCCTTGATCAGCACGTCGGCCACGCCTGCCAGGTTGAGCTTGGGCAGCACCGAAACGTTGCTCAGCCCGGCGGCAATACGGTGGGCACGGCGAAACTCGGTTTCGTTGCCCCACGGCAAACGTACGCCGATGTTCGCCAACCCCAGCCGCTCGGCGAGCTCACGCCAGTAGGCCTCGGGCCAGTGTTTGCTGTCCCAGGTGGTGCCATGCAGGAACACCACGAACGGTACCGGATGAGGCACCGCCAGCTGGCGTGAACGGTTCAGGCCATACTGGCCGAAGGTATTGGGCAGGTCGTAGCCCAGCGCCAGGGCGAATAGCTGGCGCACGCGCTCTACCGCGTGCTGGCCACGCACCACCCCTAGCTTGCGGTCATAGAAGCGGCTGGCGAGGGGCTCGCGCGCCGAGCGTTTGTCCAGCCCCGCCACTGGCGCCCGTGCGTACCGGGTGAGCCAGGCGCTTTTCAGCAACCCCTGGGCGTCGATCACCAGGTCGTAGCTGCGCTCGCGCATCTGCTGTTTGAAACCCCGCCACTCACCGCTCTTGACCGTTTGCCAAGGGTTCTTGCGCCAGCGCCGGATAGCGACCGGGATCACTTTGTCTACGGCAGGGTGCCAGGTGGGTATTTCGCGAAAGCCCTCTTCGATCACCCAGTCGAAACGGATCCCGGGAATGGCTCGCGCGGCATCGGTGAGTGCCGGCAGCGTATGAATCACATCGCCCAGGGAAGAGGTTTTGATCAGCAATACCCGCACTTACTCGGCCCCTGCCATCAGGTTGACGGTGTCGGTCGCGTCCATGCCTTTCAAGGCTTCGATGACCCGCTGCGAATCCAACAGGCGCAAGCAGTTGTAATGGCCGAAGCGGCACGTTCGGTCGAAGCAAGGCGAACAGTCGATGCCCAGGCGCACCACCGCCACTTGATCGGCGAGCGGCGGGGTGAAGCCGGGCGAGGTCGAGCCGTACACGGCCACCAGCGGCCGATTGAGCGCGGCGGCCACATGCATCAGGCCCGAGTCGTTGGACACCACCGCTGCGGCGCAGGACATCAGATCGATGGCTTCGGCCAGCGAAGTATCGCCGCACAGGTTCACTGCTTCTTCCCGCAGCCCCGGGATCAACCGTTCGCGAATCGCCTCGGCCACGGGCTCATCCTTTTTGGAGCCGAACAGCCACACTTGCCAACCCTGACGAATGCGCGCCTCGGCGACGTCAGCGTAATGTTCTGCCGGCCAGCGTTTCGATTCACCGAACTCCGCCCCGGGGCACAGCGCGAGCACCGGGCGATCAAGTTGCAGCCCGAAGCGCTCCAGCGCGGCGGCCCGGCTGGCGGGTTCGATCCGCAGGCGTGGCTGTGGATAAGGCGTAGGGAGCGCTTCGCCCGGTGGATACGCCAAGGCCATGAAGCGCTCGATCATCAGCGGGTAGCGGTCCTTGTCCAGCGGCCGGATGTCGTTCAACAGGCCGTAGCGGAACTCGCCCTTCCAGCCCGTGCGCCGGGCGATGCTGGCAAAAAAAGGCACCAGCGCGGACTTGAGCGAATTGGGCAGCACGATGGCTTGATCGTATTGGCCCTTGAACGACCGGCCGATCTTGCGCCGCGTGGCGAGGTCCAGCACGCCATGCCCCAGCGGGAAGCTGAGGGCCTGGCGTACCTCGGGCATGCGCTCCAGGATCGGGCGGCTCCACTCAGGGGCGAGCACGTCGATCTGGCAATCGGGATGGCGGGCCTTCAGACACTGGAACAGCGTCTGGGCCATCACCATGTCGCCGACCCAGCTGGGCCCGATGATCAGAATTCTCATGGGTTTTCCGCAAACGATCGGGGAAGCGGGCGCCTTCCCCGTGGATTCTCAGTTTAACCTAGCCCGAACCAGGCCCAGATTCGCATGACCTCGCGGCGCTCGGCGACAAACTGGTCCCCGGCGATTACCCCTGCCTGCTTCTGCAAGGCACGCCGATGCGCGACAGCGCGGTAGGCCTTGTACGCCTCTCTCAGCAGGCTGGCCTCGAACGGCGGTAGCAACCCTGCCTGCTCGAGCCCCTCGAGAATACGGATGTTATCGGTGTAGCGCAGCAGCGCGGGATGCTCGCGCGACCAGGCCAGGGCCGCGTATTGCACCATAAATTCAATATCGACGATACCTCCGGCGTCCTGCTTGATGTCGAAGGGCACCTGCGGATCGAAGGCATTGTCGCCACGCCCGGCGGCGGTGATACGGGTTCCCAGGTTATCGCGCATCTTGGCGCGCATCTCGCTCACCTCTTCGCGCAGCTGGGCCAGGTCCCGCTCGCGCCCCAGCACTTCGGCTCGGATGCCCTCGAATGCGCGGGCCACGCTGGCGTCCCCCACCAACACCCGGGCGCGCACCAGTGCCTGATGCTCCCATGTCCAGGCTTCCTGCTGCTGGTAGCGCTGGAAAGCACCCAGCGAACTGACCAATAGCCCAGCCGCGCCGGAAGGCCGCAGGCGCATGTCTACCTCATACAGCTGCCCGGAGTTGGTTTGCGCCGTGAGCAGGTGGATGATCCGCTGGCCGAGCCGGGTAAAGAACTGGCCGGCGTCGATAGGCCGCTCGCCGTCGGTTTCCGCTGCACCATCGGCGTCGTGGATGAACACCAGATCAAGGTCCGAACCATGGCCCAGTTCCAGCCCGCCCATCTTGCCGTAGCCCACAATGATGAAACCTGGATCGCACAGGCTGCCATCCGGCCGCGCGGGGGCCCCGTGGCGTACGGTGGTCTGCCGCCAGGCCAGCGCCAGCACCTCGGCGAGGATCGCCTCGGCAAGCCAGGTGAGGTAATCGCTCACTTTCATCAGCGGCAAGGTGCCGGCAATTTCTGCAGCCGCCACGCGCAAGCTATGGGCCAGCTTGAAATGCCGCAGCGCTTCCATTTGCTGTTCCAGGTCGTCTTCAGGGATGCGCGTCAGCCGTTCGCGTAGCTCAGCGGCCAGTTCCGGCGCCAGCGGCGGATGGAACAGCCGCGCCTCGTTCAGCAACTCATCGAGCAGCAGTGGGAAGCGGGTAATCTGCTCGGCGATCCAGGGGCTGGCGGCACACAGCGTCAGCAGCTGACGCAGCGCGCCCGGGTTCTCGGTCAGCAGCACGAGATAGGCAGACCGCCGCGCCACTGCCTCTACCAGCGGTAACACGCGCTCGAGCACCAGGTCGGGCTCGGCATGCTCGCTTGCCTGCGCCAGCAGCCTTGGGATAAAGGCGTCCAGCCGCTCGCGACCCATCCGCTGCATGGCCCGCAGCTGGCCGCTGGCCCTCAGGCTCGCCAATCGCTCCAGCGCCTTGGCTGGCGCCTGGAACCCTCCTTCGGCCAGCTGCGCGATGGCGGCCTGATCGTCCTGGCGCTCCTCCCACAGCGGCAGCCATTCGGCGCCCACCATCACGTCACCGCTATCTTCATCTTCGTCGGGGTCGGCGATCACCCCGCGGAAGTGCCAATCCACCCGCTCGCGCCAGCGCATCAGCTCGGCATGGAAGGTTTGCCAGTCTGCAAAGCCAAGCATGAACGCTACCCGTGCCTGGTCCAGGGTGCCATCAGGCAGCATCTGGGTTTGCCGATCTGCAATGGCCTGCAGGGCATGCTCGGTGTAGCGAAGGAATTCATACCCCTCCCGTAGCTCGTCTACCACCTCGGCGGGCAAATAACCCTGCCGCTCCAGCGTCGCCAGCACGCCAAGCAGGGGGCGTTGTTGCAGGCTGAGGTCACGCCCGCCGTGAATAAGCTGAAAAGCTTGAGCGATGAACTCCACCTCGCGGATACCGCCAGCGCCTAGCTTGATGTTGTCCGCCATGCCCTTGCGGCGAACCTCCTGCTGGATCAGCTGCTTCATGGTGCGCAGGGCTTCGATGGCGGAAAAATCCAGATAACGCCGGTACACGAACGGGCGTAGCAGGTCGAGCAGTTGCGCGCCGGCTTCCTGATCGCCCGCCACTACCCGGGCCTTGATCATGGCGTAGCGCTCCCAGTCGCGGCCCTGATCCTGGTAATACTGCTCCAGCGCATTGAAACTGAGCACCAGCGCCCCCGCCGAGCCGTATGGGCGAAGGCGCATGTCGACCCGGAACACGAAGCCGTCGACGGTCACCGGGTCCAATGCCTTGATCAAACGCTGACCCAGCCGGATAAAGAACGCCTGGTTATCTTCCGAGCGCCGCGCGCCTTCGGTTTCGCCGCCTTCCGGATAGGCAAAGATCAGGTCGATGTCCGAGGAGAGGTTCAGCTCCCCGGCCCCCAGCTTGCCCATCCCCAGCACGATCAGTTGCTGAGGCTTGCCTGAATGGCGCCCCACGGGCGTACCGAACTGTTGGCAGTGCCTGGGGTATAACCACTGATACGCCTCATCTATACAGGCATCGGCCAGGTCGGACAGGTCGCGGCATGTGGCTTGAAGATCGGTGACGCGGCTCAGGTCGCGCCAGATGATGCGCACTTGCTCGCGGGCCCGCTGCCGACGCAGCGCGCGGCCCAGGGCGTCCTCGTTTTCGCTCGTGGCTACTGCCTCGTGTATACGCCTGCGCAACTCGCCCACTTCATATGCGCGATCGATATCACCGGCGACCAGCTCCAGCAGCATGGCGGGGTCTCGGCTGGCCTGCTCGTACACAAAGTCACTGGCGGCGAATACCCGAGCGAGGGCTGGCTCGTGGTGCGCCGGCCATTGCCCGCCAATTCCTTGCAGCGCCAGTTTGAAATCGGCCACGCGGCTGCTCGCGGTGGCCTGCAATACGTCGGGCAAGGGGATCAGTGCTGGACGGCTCATGGTCTATCCTTCAGGTCGCCTACACGGCAGGCCTCGCTACTTGCATGAAAGATCGCAGCTGACAGGACTGTCCAACAAAGGCTAGAAATAGCTGAAAGCTGGATAAATTTGGCAGCAGGCATCACAGGGAACCTTTCCAAGGCTGGTTTTTAGTCTAACGAACCGGCAACGGCTACAGGCTGGCGCCGGGTGGGAAAGCCACTACCTGTAGTTTTCCTACTGTCGTGGTCGCTGCGGTACATGAAATGAGCGTTGATTTGTAGTAAAACTACAGGACACCGGGCCAACCCACCGGTGATCCAAGAATTCATGTCGTCTGCCCACAAGGCCAGTCGCAAACTCAGGTCATCGATTCTGGTGGCCTTTCCGCCCTGGAGCAAGCCATGCAAGACCTCGATCCCGTCGAAACCCAGGAATGGCTGGACGCCCTGGAGTCGGTTCTCGACAAAGAAGGCGAAGACCGCGCTCACTACCTGATGACTCGCATGGGCGAGTTGGCCACCCGCAGTGGTTCGCAACTCCCCTACGCAATCACCACGCCATACCGCAATACCATTCCAGTTACCCACGAAGCACGCATGCCCGGCGACCTGTTCATGGAACGCCGCATCCGCTCGCTGGTTCGCTGGAACGCGTTGGCCATGGTCGTTCGCACCAACCTCAGGGATTCGGACCTGGGCGGACACATCTCCAGCTTCGCCTCCAGCGCGACGCTGTATGACATCGGTTTCAACTACTTCTTCCAGGCCCCCACCGAAGAGCACGGCGGCGACCTGATCTTCTTCCAGGGCCATGCCTCGCCAGGCGTTTACGCCCGTGCCTTCATGGAAGGCCGGATCAGCGAAGAGCAGATGAACAACTTCCGCCAGGAAGTGGACGGCAAGGGCCTGTCCTCCTATCCGCACCCTTGGCTGATGCCCGACTTCTGGCAGTTCCCTACCGTGTCCATGGGCCTGGGCCCGATCCAGGCGATCTACCAGGCACGCTTCATGAAGTACCTCGAGGCCCGCGGCTACATCCCGGCGGGTAAGCAGAAGGTATGGTGCTTCATGGGCGACGGTGAGTGCGACGAGCCGGAATCCCTCGGCGCTATCTCCCTGGCCGGCCGCGAGAAGCTGGACAACCTGATCTTCGTCATCAACTGCAACCTGCAGCGCCTCGACGGCCCGGTTCGCGGCAACGGCAAGATCATCCAGGAACTCGAAGGCGTGTTCCGTGGCGGCGGCTGGAACGTCAACAAGGTGGTGTGGGGCCGTTTCTGGGACCCACTGCTGGCCAAGGACACCGACGGTATCCTGCAGCGTCGCATGGACGAAGTGGTCGACGGCGAGTACCAGAACTACAAGGCCAAGGACGGCGCGTTCGTCCGTGAGCACTTCTTCAACACCCCGGAACTCAAGGCAATGGTCGCCGACTTGTCCGACGACGAGATCTGGAAGCTCAACCGCGGCGGTCACGACCCGTACAAGGTTTACGCCGCCTATCACGACGCCGTGAACAACCACAACGGTCAACCGACCGTGGTACTGGCCAAGACCATCAAGGGTTATGGCACCGGTGCCGGTGAAGCGAAAAACACCGCCCACAACACCAAGAAGGTGGATGTGGACAGCCTGCGTAAATTCCGCGATCGCTTCGACATCCCGGTACGCGACGAAGACCTGGAAAAACTGCCGTTCTACAAGCCCGAACCTGGCAGCGCCGAAGCCAAGTACCTGAGCGAGCGCCGCACCGCCCTGGGTGGTTTCGTACCCCAGCGCCGCGCCAAGAGCTTCAACGTGCCGGTACCGCCGCTGGAAACCCTCAAGGCCATCCTGGACGGTTCGGGCGACCGCGAAATCTCCACCACCATGGCGTTCGTGCGCATCCTGACCCAACTGGTGAAGGACAAGGAGCTGGGCCACCGCATCGTTCCGATCATCCCGGACGAAGCCCGTACCTTCGGTATGGAAGGCATGTTCCGCCAACTGGGCATCTACTCGTCCGTAGGCCAGCTGTACGAGCCTGTGGATAAAGACCAGGTGATGTTCTACCGCGAGGACAAGAAGGGCCAGATCCTCGAAGAAGGCATCAACGAAGCCGGCGCCATGTCGTCGTTCATTGCCGCCGGTACCGCCTACAGCTGCCACAACCAGCCGATGCTGCCGTTCTACATCTTCTACTCGATGTTCGGCTTCCAGCGCATCGGTGACCTTGCCTGGGCAGCCGGCGACAGCCGTACCCGTGGCTTCCTGGTCGGCGGCACCGCTGGCCGCACCACGCTCAACGGCGAAGGCCTGCAGCACGAGGACGGTCACAGCCACCTGATGGCGGCGACCATTCCGAACTGCCGCAGCTACGACCCCACCTATGGCTATGAACTGGCGGTGATCATCCGCGAAGGCATGCGCCAGATGATGGAAGAGCAGCAGGACATCTTCTACTACATCACTGTGATGAACGAAGCCTACGCTCAGCCTGCCCTGCCGGCCGGCGCCGAGGACGGCATCATCAAGGGTATGTACCTGCTCGAAGACGACACCCGTGACGCCGCGCATCATGTGCAGCTGCTGGGCTCGGGCACCATCCTGCGCGAAGTGCGTGAGGCAGCGAAAATCCTGCGCGATGAGTTCAACGTGGGCGCTGACGTGTGGAGCGTTACCAGCTTCAACGAACTGCGCCGCGACGGCCTGGCCGTGGAGCGCAGCAACCGCCTGCACCCGGAGCAGAAGCCTCGGCAGAGCTACGTGGAAGAATGCCTGAGCGGCCGCAAAGGGCCGGTTATCGCTTCTACCGACTACATGAAACTGTTCGCCGAACAGATCCGCCAGTGGGTTCCGAGCAAGGAATTCAAGGTCTTGGGTACCGATGGCTTCGGCCGCAGCGACAGCCGCAAGAAACTGCGCCACTTCTTCGAAGTGGACCGCCATTTCATTGTGCTGGCCGCCCTCGAAGCCTTGTCAGACCGTGGCGATATCGAACCGAAAGTAGTGGCTGAAGCCATTGCCCGGTTTGGCATCGATCCTGACAAACGCAACCCCCTGGACTGCTGAGGAGAACATTCGTGAGCGAGCTTATTCGCGTACCCGACATCGGCAGCGGTGAAGGGGAAGTCATCGAGATTCAGGTAAAGGTCGGCGACCGTATCGAAGCCGAACAAAGCCTGGTAACCCTCGAATCGGACAAGGCCAGCATGGAAGTGCCGGCCCCCAAGGCCGGCGTGGTCAAAGCCATCAAGGTCAAGCTGGGCGACCGCCTGAAAGAAGGCGACGAGTTGCTGGAGCTGGAAATCGAAGGCGCTTCGGCGTCTGCCGCGCCGGCTGCTGCACCTGAGCCTACCGTGGTCGCCAAGCCGAGCGCGCCGGACGAAGCCGAGGAAACCCGGCCGTCCGCACCTGCGCCAAGCGGCGGCGGCGGCGCGAGCCAGGACGTGCATGTGCCGGACATCGGATCGTCGGGCAAGGCCCAGGTGATCGAGATCCAGGTAAAGGTTGGCGATACCGTTGAGGCGGACCAGTCGCTGATCACCCTGGAATCGGACAAGGCCAGCATGGAGATCCCGTCTCCTGCCGCTGGCGTGGTCGAAAGCATCAGCGTGAACCTGAACGACGAAGTGGGCACCGGGGACCTGATCCTCAAGCTCAAGGGCGCAGGTTCCGCTGCTGCCCCGGCTGCCAGCGCACCCGCGCCCACGGCCAAGGAACCCGCTGCCGCCGCGCCAGCTGCAGCCCCGAGCGCACCGGCCGGTGACACCGTAAAAGATATCCACGTGCCGGACATCGGCTCGTCGGGCAAGGCCAAGATCATCGAAGTGCTGGTGAAAGCCGGCGACAAGGTTGAGAAAGATCAGTCGCTGATCACCCTGGAATCCGACAAGGCCAGCATGGAAATTCCATGCCCCGAGGCGGGCGTGGTGGAAAGCGTGATCGCCCAGCTGGAGAGTGAAGTTGGCACGGGTGACCTGATCCTCAAGCTCAAAGTTGCAGGAAGCAGCCCGGCACCCGCCGCGGCCGCCCCTGTTGCTGCCGCGCCCGCTGCTTCAGCACCGGCAGCTCCCGCTCCGGCCGCCAAGCCTGCTGCCGCGCCTGCCGCTGCTTCGGCGCCCGTCGCCGCGCCAAGCGGCAAGGTCCATGCTGGCCCGGCCGTTCGCCTGTTGGCGCGCGAGTTTGGTGTGGACCTCGCGCAGGTCGGCGCCACTGGCCCGCATGGCCGTATCCTCAAGGAAGACGTACAGGTTTACGTCAAGGCGATGATGGCCAAGGCCAAGGAGGCGCCTGCCGCCGCCGCGGCCGCAGGTGGCTCCGGCATTCCGCCGATTCCGGTGGTGGACTTCAGCCGCTTCGGTGAAATCGAAGAAGTGCCGATGACGCGCCTGATGCAAGTGGGCGCCGCCAACCTGCACCGCAGCTGGCTGAACGTGCCTCACGTGACCCAGTTCGACCAGGCCGACATCACCGAGCTCGAAGCTTTCCGGGTGGCCCAGAAAGCCGTGGCCGAAAAAGCGGGCGTGAAGCTCACCGTGCTGCCGTTGCTGCTCAAGGCCTGCGCATTCCTGCTCAAGGAACTGCCAGACTTCAACAGCTCGCTGGCACCGAGCGGCAAAGCCATCATCCGCAAGAAGTACGTGAACATCGGCTTCGCCGTGGATACGCCGGACGGCCTGCTGGTACCGGTGATCAAGAACGTTGACCAGAAGAGCCTGCTGCAACTGGCTGCCGAAGCTGCCGCCCTGGCGGAAAAGGCGCGCACCAAAAAGCTGGCCTCGGACGACATGCAAGGCGCCTGCTTCACCATCTCAAGCCTTGGGCACATTGGCGGCACCGGCTTCACGCCGATCGTCAATGCGCCTGAAGTTGCCATCCTGGGCGTATCCAAGGCGGCCATGGCGCCGGTGTGGGACGGCAAGGCATTCCAGCCGCGCCTGATGCTGCCGCTGTCGCTTTCCTACGATCACCGCGTGATCAACGGTGCTGCCGCCGCACGCTTCACCAAGCGGTTGAGCGACGTATTGGGCGATATTCGCTCCATGCTGCTCTAAGCCACTTCGCCGCGCTGCCCTGTGGCGCGGCAACCCTGTTTTGAGCTGCTACGCTCGAAACCTCAACCCCGCTTCGGCGGGGTTTTTTTATCATTTTCGATCGGTGCCCAAAGTTTCATGACGGATACACCGACTGTCGCGAAGACCTGCTACTCTCGCCTCCAGCTTGGCAATTGCCCGTGCATTTGACGCCAATTCAACGTCGACTACAGTAAACCGCTTGTGCTGCCGTTATACCGACGCAGGGAATGCGGAAAACCGACGCTTAACCTGCCAGATGAAGGCACAGGGCCACTGTAGCGCTTGTCAGCCGAGGCGCCATGATGCAACCTTGCTGCACGTAGCAACTGCCACCAGACGGATCTGTGTAAACCGTATTTCTCAAGCGAGTTCTCGATGAAAAGCCACCCGGATGCCGCCACTCGAATGGCGGCCGAGGTCGTTACGCAGCTCCCCGTGCCTTCGCGCCTGGGCATGCTCCGTTTCGAACGGCTGAACGAGGCAAACTGGGCCCTGCTGTACCTGGACCCTGCCTGCGAGAAAGACCTTGGCCTGCCAGCAAGCGAACTGTGCGCCCTGATCGGCTCGCCGTATGCCAGCCTGATGGAGCCCGAAGCGCGTTATCAGCTGCATGACGCCATCCAGGCCCAGCTCGCCAGGCGCGCCTACTACCTGGTGCGCTACGTGCTGCACTCGGCCAATGGCCCGGTGAACATCCTTGAAGTGGGCGAACCCTTCAAGCAGCACAACCGCCAGCTGCTGCGCGGCTACCTGTTGGGCGTGGATGACCTGGCGGGCGATACCTTCGACGTCGGGCAAGCGGACCTGAACTCCCCAAGTGGCCAGTTGCAGGTTGCACTGGAGGTCAACCACCGGGCACAGCGCGAGCAGTTACATCATCTGGAGCGCGTTCGGGCCCAGCAGGACCTGATCCTGCGCCTGGCGCGGCAGCGCTACACCACCAACGACCCCATGCGCGAAGCGGCAGAGCTGATTACCCGCAGCGCGTGCGAGATCTTCGAGATTGACGGTACCAGCCTTTGGCACCTGGAAGGGCATCGGCTGGTCCCGATCCTGGCGTATAGCGCGGGCACCCGGACCTACAGCGTACCGGCACCGATCGATGCCAGCCGTTATCCCGACTACCTGGATGCCTTGCATCGAAGCCGAGCGGTAGATGCCAACAACCCAACAGGCGATCCACGCATTCGCAACCTCACGGCGGCGGCGCGGCATGGAGGCATCGTATCGGTGCTGGACGCGAGTATTCGTGTCGACGGGCAGGTAGTGGGCATCCTGTGCCTGGAGCAGCACACCGAGCGCGCCTGGCAGTCCGAGGAGATTGCCTTCGCTGGCGAGCTGGCAGACCAGTTCGCCCAGGTGATTACCAATCACAATCGCCGCACTGCGACCAGCGCGCTGCATCTGTTCCAGCGCGCGGTGGAACAGAGCGCCAACGCGTTCCTGCTGGTGAACTGCGATGGTGTGGTGGAGTACGTGAACCCCAGCTTCACCGCAATCACCCAGTACACCTCAGATGAAGTACATGGGCACCGCCTCTCCGAGCTGCCGGCCCTCGAAAACCTCAGCGAACTGCTGTTCGACGCACCGTCCAGCCTTGCCAAAAGCAACAGTTGGCAGGGAGAGTTCAAAAGCCGGCGCAAGAACCTCGAACCCTACTGGGGGCAGCTGTCGATCTCGAAGGTGTTCAACGACCATCGCGAGCTCACCCATTACATCGGTATCTACGAGGACATCACGCAATCCAAGCTTGCCCAGCAGCGCATCGAGCGGCTGGCGTATACCGACAACCTCACCAACCTGGGGAACCGGCCGGCATTCATCCGCAGCCTCGATGAGCGCTTCGCCAGCGACGTGGACACACCACTGGCGCTCATGCTGGTGGATATCGACAACTTCAAGCGCATCAACGACAGCCTCGGGCACCAGACCGGCGATAAACTGCTGATCAGCCTGGCCCGCCGGCTACGCAACAGTTTGAGCCCTTCAGGCACACTGGCGCGCTTCGCCAGTAATGAATTTGCCGTTCTGCTGGATGACACCGACCCCGAAGCCGGCCAGCAGCTGGCGCTGCAGGTGCTTAAAACGCTCGACAAACCAATGTTCGTCGACAACCAGCTGATCAACGTGACCGCCTCGGTTGGCCTCGCCTGCGCGCCACTGCATGGGCGCGACCCGCAAACCCTGATGAAAAACGCCGGCCTGGCATTGCACAAGGCCAAGGCCAACGGCAAGCATCAGGTTCAGGTGTTTACCGAAGCGCTGAACGCGGAAGCCAGTTACAAGCTGTTCGTGGAGAACAACCTGCGCCGGGCACTGACCCAGAACGAACTGGAAGTGTTCTATCAGCCCAAGCTGTGCCTGCGCACGGGCCGGCTGCTGGGCATGGAAGCACTGCTACGCTGGAACCACCCTGAAAAAGGAATGATCCGCCCGGACCAGTTCATCAGCGTGGCCGAGGAAACCGGCCTGATCATCCCCATTGGCAAATGGGTGGTGCGCCAGGCGTGCCGCATGAGCAAGCAGCTGACCGCGGCCGGTTACGGCCCATTGCACGTAGCTATCAACCTTTCGCCCAAACAATTCTCCGACCCGGACCTGGTGGCATCCATCAGCCAGATCCTGACCGAAGAAAAGCTCGCCCCCAACCTGCTCGAGCTCGAGCTTACCGAAGGCCTGCTGCTCGAAGCCACGGAAGACACTCGCCAACTGCTTGGGCAACTCAAGGGCCTGGGCCTGTCACTGGCCATGGATGACTTTGGTACCGGTTACTCCTCGCTGAGCTACTTGAAGAAATTCCCGATCGACATCATCAAGATCGACCGCAGCTTCATCAACGACATCCCCACCAGCCAGGACGATATGGAAATCACCTCGGCGGTGATTGCCATGGCCCATAACCTGAAGCTGAAGGTGGTGGCCGAGGGTATCGAAACGGCAGAGCAGTTGAATTTCCTGCGCCGCCACCGTTGCGACGTTGGCCAAGGCTACCTGTTCGACCGACCGATCCCGTCGGCACGCCTGGTGGACGCGCTCAAGCGATACCCGCGCGGCCCGGCGACCTGACACAAGCGCGCACCTGAGGCACACTGTAGGGCTGTTACTGACCTACCGCGGAGAAGACCATGGTCCTGCGCTCGGAAATCCTTGTGAACAAGAACGAACTCCCTACCGCGCAGCAGGCATTGCCTGGTCGCGAAACGCCAATGGCCGTGCCCGGCGAACACTTTGTAAACGGCCGCCCCTTGCAAGCGCCTTTCCCGGCCGGCCTGGAAGTCGCCTACTTCGGCCTGGGCTGCTTCTGGGGCGCCGAGCGCCGCCTGTGGCAACAGCCGGGCGTGTACACCACGGCGGTAGGCTATGCCGGTGGCTTTACGCCCAACCCCACTTACGAAGAAGTGTGCTCCGGCCTTACCGGCCACAGCGAAGTGGTGATGGTGGTGTTCGATCCGCAGGAAACCCGCTACGAGGACCTGCTCAAGGTGTTCTGGGAATCCCACAACCCAACACAGGGCATGCGCCAGGGCAACGACATCGGCACGCAGTACCGCTCGGTGATCTTCACTACCAGCGAAGCTCAGTTGCACGCAGCACTGGGCAGCCGCGAAGCGTTCCAGGCCGAACTGAGCAAGGCAGGCCACCCGGACATCACCACTGACGTTCAGGACGCCCCGGCCTTCTACTATGCCGAGGCCTACCACCAGCAGTACCTGGCCAAGAACCCGGGCGGTTACTGCGGTATCGGTGGCACCGGGGTTTGCCTGCCCGCGTAAGGGCTGCCCGCCCGGTTACTCGGGGATCGGCCAGTCCACGCGCCAGCTGCCTTGGGTCTGGCCCAGCAACTGGGCCAACCACGGCAGCAAGGCCTTCAGTTCTTCCTCCAGCCCCCATGGTGGGTTGGCGATGGCAAGGCCCGAGCCATTGAGGCGGGTGTCTGTATCCGCAGGATGCACGAACAGCTCGGCCTTGAGCAGCTTGGGCGCGCCGGTACTGGTCAGCTCCTGATAGAAACGGCGCAAGCCTTTCTCGTCCTTGATCGGGTACCACACCACAACCACGGTCTGGCGCATGCGAGCGATACTTTCCTTGATCGCACGCGTGCAGCGCTGCAGTTCATCGGGCTGCTCGAACGGCGGGTCGATCAGCATGACCGCGCGTTTTTCGGGAGTAGGCAGCAGTGCCCGGGGTACATGCCACCCTTCCCCTCTGTGAACCGCCACGCGCGGGTCGCGCTTCATGTTTTCCTTTAACGCCAGGCCATCGTCGGGATGTTTTTCGTTGAACTGCAGGCTGTCCTGCTGCCGCGCCAGTCGGCGGGCCAGTTCCGGCGAACCGGGGTAATAACGCAGATCGCCGTCAGGGTTGAGCTTGCGCAGAACATGGAGGTAATCCGCAGCCAGCTCAGGCGGGTTTTCCACCGCCCACAGCCGTGTAACGCCTTCCAGGTACTCCCCCGTCCGGCTCGCCTGGTCCCCTTGGAGGTCATACAAGCCGACCCCGGCGTGGGTGTCCAGGTAAGCGAAGGGTTGCTCCTTTCGCGACATTGACGCGATAAGGCGGCTAAGCACCAAGTGCTTGAAGACATCGGCATGGTTGCCGGCATGGAAGGCGTGGCGGTAATTCATGGTTACTCCTGCAGGGTGCTGGAGTTTACCGTGCCCCGGCCCTGTCGCCAAAGGCGAAGGGCCGGGTGGCGGTCAGCCGCGGTCGCCTCGCCAGGCTTTGTCTGCTACCTCAAACTGCCGTTTGACGGTTTCGCCAGGCTCACTCAGCAGGCTTGCCAGCACAATGGCCAGGCAGGCGAGCACGAAGCCGGGGATGATTTCGTAGACGGCGCTGTGCCCGTACATTTTCCATAGCACGACCGTCACGGCCCCTGTGACGATGCCGGCCAGCGCGCCATAACGGGTCATGCCTTTCCACAGAACCGAAATGATCACCACCGGCCCGAATGCGGCGCCGAACCCGGCCCAGGCATAACTCACCAGCCCCAGTACCCGGCTATCCGGATCGGCCGCAAGCACAATGGCGATCACGGCAACCAGCAGCACCATGGCACGGCCTACCCACACCAGCTCACGCTGGGAAGCCGACTTGCGCAGGAAATGGCGATAAAAGTCTTCGGTCAGGGCGCTGGAACACACCAGCAGCTGGCAACTCAGCGTACTCATCACCGCCGCCAGAATGGCCGACAGCAGCACACCGGCTACCCAGGGGTTGAACAGGATCTTCGCCAGCTCGATGAATATCCGCTCGGGGTTACCCGCCAGCGCCACCGCCTGCTCAGGGTTAGCCTGGAAATAACCGATGCCGAAGAAGCCTACAGAGCAAGTGCCGGCCAGGCAGAGGATCATCCAGGTCATGGAAATGCGCCGTGCCTTGACGATGGATTTTACCGAATCGGCCGCCATGAAACGGGCCAGGATATGCGGCTGGCCAAAATAGCCCAGGCCCCAGGCCAGCAGAGAAACAATACCGATCCAGGTAGTGCCCCGGAGCATATCGAAACTTTCGGGGTGGGCGCTTTCGATGTGCAGGAAAGTGGTATCTACCCCGCCCGTGGCCAACAGCACCGCTATGGGCGTGAGAATCAGGGCAAACAGCATCAGCGAGGCTTGTACGGTGTCGGTCCAGCTTACGGCAAGGAAGCCACCGATGAAGGTGTACGCAACCGTCGCAAGGGCGCCCACCCACAGCGCTTGTTCATAGGGCAGGCCGAAGGTGCTTTCGAACAGCCGGGCACCGGCGACGATGCCGGAGGCACAATAAATGGTGAAAAACACCAGAATCACGACCGCTGAAATAATCCGCAGAACGCCGCTGGTGTCGTTGAAGCGCGAGGCAAAATAATCCGGCAAGGTAAGCGCATCGCCGCAGTGCTCGGTGTGAATCCTTAACCGGCCCGCCACCAGCCGCCAGTTGAGGTAAGCGCCGGCCACAAGGCCAAGGGCAATCCACCCCTCGGACAAGCCGCTGACGTAAATGGCGCCCGGGAGCCCCATCAATAGCCAGCCGCTCATGTCAGAAGCACCGGCGGACAATGCCGTGACCAGGCCACCCAGGCGGCGACCGCCCAGAATGTAATCGGAAAGATCGCGTGTGCCGCGCCAGGCCAGCAAGCCAATCAGCAACATCACGCCGATATAGACCAGAAAAGAAATTAACGTAGGGTTACTAAGGCTCATTCGGCGGGATACTCATGTCCTTGTTATTGGAGGTGCACCTTGGTTGCACCGAGAGGGGGCATCCTAGGGACTCGCCAACGGACGTTTCAAGGCGACTTAGGCAGTTTCAGAATGGTCCTACACGCCTACAGCCGAAGGTTGCGAACGAACTTGACCAAATACCGGCATCTCGCACCTTTTTTGTGCATCCGGCCGTTGAATCCCGCTCGTCCTGCGTGGCGTAAATAGTTCAACTTTTTGGGTTGCACTGGGTTGCACCCCGCAAAGGCCACGGATAATCTTGCCGCCACGCACAAGCCACACGACAGTGGCAACCCTATGAGGATAATTAAATGGCGACGACCACTCTTGGGGTCAAACTCGACGACCCTACCCGCGAACGCCTGAAAGCCGCGGCGCAGTCCATCGACCGCACTCCGCATTGGCTGATCAAGCAAGCGATCTTCAATTACCTCGAAAAACTCGAGGGTGGCGCGTCCCTGACCGAACTCGACGGTAGTGCAGCCAGCGTCAATGACGACGCGGGCGAAGTGCAGCCAGACCACGCTCACCAATGCTTCCTGGAGTTCGCCGAAAGCATCCTTCCGCAGTCGGTACTTCGTGCGGCCATTACAGGTGCCTACCGCCGCCCCGAGCAGGAAATGGTCCCCATGCTGCTGGAGCAGGCGCGCCTGCCCGCGCCGATGGCCGAGGCCGCCAACAAGCTGGCTGCCGGTATCGCCGAAAAGCTGCGCAATCAAAAGAACGCCACCGGCCGCGCAGGCCTGGTACAAGGCCTGTTGCAGGAGTTCTCGTTGTCTTCCCAGGAAGGCGTCGCGCTCATGTGCCTGGCCGAAGCGCTGTTGCGTATTCCCGACAAGGGTACCCGCGATGCATTGATCCGGGACAAGATCAGCAACGGCAACTGGCAGCCACACTTGGGCAACAGCCCGTCCCTGTTCGTGAACGCCGCCACCTGGGGGCTGCTGCTCACCGGCAAGCTGGTGTCCACCCATAACGAAGCGGGGCTTACGTCCTCGCTTAGCCGGATCATCGGCAAGCGCGGCGAGCCCATGATTCGCAAAGGCGTGGACATGGCCATGCGCCTGATGGGTGAGCAGTTCGTCACGGGCGAAACCATTGCCGAAGCGTTGGCGAATGCCAGCAAGTTCGAGAGCAAGGGTTTCCGATACTCCTACGACATGCTGGGCGAGGCCGCGCTCACCGAACACGATGCGCAGAAATACCTGGCTTCGTACGAGCAAGCGATCCACTCCATCGGCAAGGCATCCCACGGCCGTGGCATCTACGAAGGCCCGGGCATCTCGATCAAGCTTTCCGCCCTGCACCCGCGCTACAGCCGCGCCCAGTACGAGCGCGTGATGGATGAGCTGTATCCCCGCCTGCTGTCGCTCACCTTGCTGGCCAAGCAATACGACATCGGCCTGAATATCGACGCCGAGGAAGCCGATCGCCTGGAGCTGTCGCTGGACCTGCTCGAGCGCCTGTGCTTCGAACCTCAGCTGGCAGGCTGGAACGGCATCGGCTTCGTGATCCAGGCCTACCAGAAGCGCTGCCCGTACGTGATCGACTATGTGATCGACCTGGCTCGCCGCAGCCGTCATCGCCTGATGATCCGCCTGGTGAAAGGTGCGTACTGGGACAGCGAGATCAAGCGTGCCCAGGTTGAAGGCCTGGAGGGCTACCCGGTGTATACCCGCAAGGTCTACACCGACGTCTCCTACATCGCCTGTGCTCGCAAGCTGCTGTCGGTGCCCGAAGCGATCTACCCGCAGTTCGCCACTCACAACGCCCATACCCTGGCGGCTATCTATCAGATTGCCGGCCAGAACTACTACCCCGGCCAGTACGAGTTCCAGTGCCTGCATGGCATGGGCGAGCCGCTGTACGAGCAGGTGGTAGGCAAGGTTGCCGACGGCAAGCTGAATCGCCCATGCCGTGTGTATGCACCGGTGGGCACGCACGAAACCTTGCTGGCCTATCTGGTCCGCCGGCTGCTTGAGAACGGCGCGAACACGTCCTTCGTCAACCGCATCGCTGACCACTCGATCTCCATCCAGGAACTGGTGGCCGACCCTGTGGCGACCATCGAGCGCATGGGCGCGCAGGAAGGTGCATTCGGCCTGCCTCATCCGCGCATCCCATTGCCACGCGACCTCTATGGCAGCGAGCGCAGCAACTCGTCCGGTATCGACCTGGCGAACGAGCACCGCCTGGCCTCGCTGAGCAGCGCCCTGCTGGCCACCGCTCACAATGACTGGAAGGCCGGCCCGATCCTTGGCTGTGAAGCCTCGCAAGCCCCTGCCCAGCCCGTGCTTAACCCGTCGGATCACCGCGACGTGGTCGGCCACGTGCAGGAGGCAGATATTGCCGATGTCGATGCTGCCATTCAGTGCGCACTGATCAACGGCCCAATCTGGCAAGCCACGCCGCCAGCCGAGCGTGCCGCCATCCTGGAGCGCGCCGCTGACCTGATGGAAGCGCAGATCCAGCCACTGATGGGCTTGCTGGTGCGCGAGGCCGGCAAAACCTTCGCCAACGCCATCGCCGAAGTGCGCGAGGCCGTGGACTTCCTGCGCTACTACGCCGTGCAGGCACGCCATGACTTCAACAACGATGCGCACCGCCCGTTGGGCCCAGTGGTGTGTATCAGCCCGTGGAACTTCCCATTGGCCATCTTCACCGGCCAGGTAGCCGCAGCGCTGGCCGCGGGGAACCCGGTACTGGCCAAGCCCGCCGAACAAACCCCGCTGGTCGCCGCCCAAGCCGTACGCATGCTGCTTGAAGCGGGCATTCCGGAAGGCGTGGTGCAATTGCTGCCGGGGCGCGGTGAAACCGTCGGCGCGGGACTGGTGGGTGACGAGCGCGTGAAGGGTGTGATGTTCACCGGTTCGACCGACGTGGCGCGGCTGCTCCAGCGCAACATCGCCGGCCGCCTCGATGCTCAGGGCCGGCCGATCCCGCTGATCGCCGAAACGGGCGGGCAGAACGCAATGATCGTGGACTCTTCGGCGCTCACCGAGCAGGTGGTGATCGACGTGGTGTCTTCGGCCTTCGACAGTGCCGGCCAGCGTTGCTCGGCCCTGCGCGTGCTGTGCCTGCAGGAAGACAGCGCCGACCGCGTGATCGAAATGCTCAAGGGCGCCATGGCCCAGGCGCGCCTCGGTAACCCGGAACGCCTGTCTGTGGACATTGGCCCGGTGATCGACGCCGAAGCCAAGGCGGGTATCGAGCAGCACATCCAGGCGATGCGCGAGAAAGGCCGCACGGTGTACCAGGTGGCGATCGCCGATACCGCCGAATGCCGCCGCGGTACCTTCGTAATGCCGACCTTGATCGAACTCGAAAGCTTCGACGAGCTAGAGCGCGAGATCTTCGGGCCCGTGCTGCACGTGGTGCGCTACAAGCGCCGTGAGCTGGATGCCTTGATCGGCCAGATCAACGCTTCCGGTTATGGGCTCACTCTGGGCGTACATACGCGTATCGACGAGACGATCGCCAAGGTCACCGAGAACGTCAACGCGGGCAACATGTACGTGAACCGCAACATCGTGGGCGCCGTCGTGGGCGTGCAGCCATTCGGTGGCGAAGGCCTTTCCGGCACCGGGCCGAAGGCGGGCGGGCCGCTGTACCTGTACCGCCTGCTGTCAACTCGGCCGGCGGACGCGGTCAGCCGTACCTTCGACCGTAGCGACATCGGCACCCCGGACAGCCGCGTGCATGATCTGCTGCTCAAGCCGCTGCAGGCACTCAAGGCATGGGCCGAAAGCAATCAGCAATCGGGGCTGGTGGATGTCTGCAACCAGTACGCGGCCCAGTCGCAGAGCGGTATCTCCCGTCTCCTCCCAGGCCCGACCGGTGAGCGCAACAGCTACGTGATCCTGCCTCGCGAACACGTGCTCTGCCTGGCGGACTCCGAGGCCGACTTGCTGGCCCAGCTGGCTGCGGTACTGGCGGTCGGTAGCCGTGCCGTAATGATGGAAGGCGAACCCGCCCGTAGCGTGGTGAGCCGCCTGCCGAAGGACGTTCAGGCACGCATTCAGCTGATCGCCGACTGGAAACGCGACGAGGCGGCCTTCGACGCGGTTATCCATCACGGCGACTCGGACCAGTTGCGCGCGGTATGCGAAGTGATCGCCGGGCGCGCCGGCGCCATTGTTGGCGTTCAAGGGCTGTCCCACGGCGAAACCAATATCGCTCTGGAGCGCCTGGTGATCGAGCGGGCAGTGAGCGTGAACACGGCTGCCGCAGGCGGGAATGCCAGCCTGATGACTATCGGCTGACCTCAGGGCGTTGGACGCAAACGGCCCGGCATTCGCTGGGCCGTTTTTGTTTGGACGCTATGATTTTGACTACTTTTATTAACCATCCCTTTTGACACATGGCCGAAGGCACAGGTTAGAATCGGTTGGCACGTTCTCTGCACGTGCCTTCGCCCTTGATTTGAATGGAGTACGGCCCTTGGATGCGACAACCATCAACAGCCTGTTTCTCATCGGCGCGTTGCTGGTCGGTGCAAGCATTCTGGTCAGCTCCCTGTCGTCCCGGCTCGGTATCCCGATCCTCGTCATTATCCTTGCGGTGGGGATGGTCGCCGGGGTGGACGGTGCAGGCATCGTCTTTGACAACTACCCCACCGCTTACCTGGTGGGTAACCTTGCCCTCGCGGTAATCCTGCTCGATGGCGGCTTGCGCACCCGGGTTGCAAGCTTTCGGGTGGCGCTCTGGCCCGCGCTGTCACTGGCCACCGTCGGTGTACTTATCACTACCGGCCTTACCGGCATGGCCGCAGCCTGGCTGTTCGATCTCAACCTCATACAAGGGCTTTTGATCGGGGCGATCGTTGGCTCTACCGACGCCGCCGCGGTGTTTTCGCTGCTGGGCGGCAAGGGGCTGAACGAGCGCGTAACCGCTACCCTGGAAATCGAGTCGGGCAGCAACGACCCCATGGCCGTGTTCCTCACGGTGACACTGATCGACATGCTTGCAAGCGGAGAAACCGGCTTCCACTGGGGCCTGTTGCTTCACCTGTTGCAAGAGTTCGGCATAGGCGGCGTGCTGGGCCTGGGCGGCGGCTGGGTAATGCTTTATCTGGTAAACCGTATCAACCTGGCCAACGGCCTGTACCCCTTGCTGGTTATCAGTGGCGGCCTCGCGGTGTTCGCGCTCACCAACGCCTTGCATGGAAGCGGCTTCCTGGCGGTCTACCTGTGCGGGCTGGTCATCGGCAACCGGCCTGTGCGCAGCCGCCACGGCATACTGCATATGCTCGACGGCATGGCGTGGCTTGCCCAGATCGGCATGTTCCTGGTGTTGGGGCTGCTGGTGACACCGCACGATTTGCTGCCTATCGCCCTGCCGGCGCTCGCGTTGGCCCTGTGGATGATTCTCTTCGCTCGTCCGCTGTCGGTGCTGGTAGGGCTGGCACCGTTCAAGGCGTTTCATGGCCGCGAAAAAGGCTTCATCAGCTGGGTCGGGTTGCGTGGGGCCGTCCCTATCATTCTTGCGGTGTTCCCGCTGATGGCCGGCTTGCCCCATGCTCAGCTGTATTTCAACCTGGCCTTCTTCATCGTGTTGGTATCGCTGTTGGTACAGGGCACCAGCTTGCCTTGGGTGGCCAAGCTGTTGAAGGTAACGGTGCCGCCCGACCCCGCACCCATTTCCCGCTCGGCGCTGGAGGTGCATCACACCAGCGAGTGGGAGCTGTTCGTGTATCGCCTCGGGGCCGAAAAGTGGTGCATCGGCGCAGCGCTGCGCGAACTGAAAATGCCGGAAGGCACCCGTATCGCCGCCTTGTTCCGCAACGAACAATTGCTGCACCCCTCGGGCAGTACGGTGCTGGAAGTGAATGACATTCTCTGCGTGATCGGCCATGAACACGACCTGCCAGCCTTGGGCAAGCTGTTCAGCCAGGCGCCGCAGCGTGGGCTGGACCTACGCTTCTTCGGCGACTTCGTGCTGGAGGGCGATGCCGAACTGGGTGCCGTGGCCGCGCTGTACGGCCTGCGCCTGGACGGCGAAGATCCACAAACACCGCTGGGCCGCTTCATCAGCAGCCGCGTGGGTGGTGCACCGGTGGTCGGCGACCAGGTGGAATGGAACAACACCCTCTGGACCGTTGCCGTCATGGATGCCAATCGCATTGCCAAGGTGGGCGTGCGGTTCCCGGAAGGCAGCAAGCCAGGGCCTGGTTTGTTCCTGTAAGTATTCCCCCTGGCCGCGCAAGCGGCGGCCACTGGTGGAATGAAAAACATTCGGGAAACATATCGCTGCCACAGCGAGGGCTTAAGCCCGTAAAATACGCCGTTCAGTCATTTGACCTGTTTTGAACATGCCTATCCTGCGCGCCCTCCTGTGTACTGCCCTGCTCGGTTTCTTCACGCCCGCAATCTTCGCCGCGGACGCTCCAACCACCGACTCGGTCCAGCAGAGCCTGGACCACATCGCCGATCGAAAGCTTTCCGATCCGGACCAGAAAGCCCTGGAACAGGTGCTCGAACAAACCCTTACGTACCTGTCTACGAAGGCCGATCGCGAGCAGCAGTTGGCTACGGTCAAGCAGCAGATCGCCGAAGCACCCCGGCAAACCGCCGACAACCAGCACGACCTCGACCGCCTCAAGGCCACGAGGGTGCAGCCGGTCACGCAGCGGTACGCGAACTTCACGGTGCCTCAGCTCGAACAATTGCTCACCGACCGTGGCACCCAGCAGAGCGACCTGCAGAAGGCCCTGGGCGACGCCAACACCTTGGCTATAACCGCTCAAACCCGGCCTGAGCGGGCGCAAACCGAAATCGCCGACGCGCAAACCCGCATTCAGCAGATCAACCTCATCCTCAAAAGCGGCAAGGACAGCGGCAAGCTGATCGGCGCCGACCTTCGCAACCAGTACCTGGCCGAACAGGCTTCGCTGAACGCGCTGATCGCCCTGCGGCGGCAGGAACTGGCCGGCAACAGCCTCCTGCAAGACCTGGGCAACAGCCAGCATGACCTGCTTATCGAGAAAATCGGCCGCCTTGCCCAGGAAGTGCAGGACCTGCAATCGCTGATCAACCAGAAGCGCCTTGCGCAATCCCAGGAAACAGTCACCCAGCAATCGCTGGAAGCGCAAAAGGCAGGCAACAGCAGCCTGCTGGCCACCGAAAGCGCAACGAACGTGAAACTTTCGGATTACCTGCTGCGCAGTACCGACGAGCTCAATGAACTCACCCAGCGAAACCTGCATACCAAGCAACAGCTGGACACCGTAACCCAGGCCGACCAGGCCCTGGATGAGCAGATCAACGTGCTCAAGGGCAGCCTGCTGCTTTCCAAGATCCTCTACACCCAGAAGCAGGCCTTGCCGGCGCTCAAGGTGGATCGCAACCTGGCCGACAAGATCGCCGATATTCGCCTGTACCAGTTCGAGATCAATCAGCAGCGCGAGGCGCTGAGCAGCCCTGGCACCTATGTCGAGACTCTGCTCGCCACCCAGCCCGCCGAGGTGGTCACGCCCGCGCTGCGCAAATCATTGCTCGACATCGCCGTTACGAGAGCCGACCTGCTGGAACGGTTGAACCGGGAACTGAGCGCCCTGCTGAACGAATCCATCACCCTGCAGTTGAATCAGAAGCAGCTGCTGGACACCGCTCAGGGGTTGCGTGCCACCCTCGATGAGCAGATGTTCTGGATACCGAGCAACAAGCCCCTGGATACGGAATGGCTGGGTAACCTGCCACGCCGCCTCGCCAAGCAGGTGACCACACTGCCCTGGGCGTCCAGCGTACGCGAGTTGAGCGATGGCCTTACCCAGCGGCCGCTGCTGTTCGTTCCCTTGTTGCTGGCGATCGGCGCCCTGCTGTGGCGGCGCAAGTACCTCTACGGCAAGCTCACCCAGGTGCATCGCAACGTCGGGCATTTCCGTCGTGACAGCCAGTGGAATACGCCGCTGGCGATCCTGGTGAACGTATTGCTCGCCATGCCGGTGGCATTGGCGCTGGCGGTATGTGGCATTGCACTGCAAATCGACGCCCGTGGGCAAAACCTGAGCCTGGGCTCGGCGCTCCTGCAAATGGCCAAGGCGTGGCTCATGTTCTATACGGCCTATCGCATATTGGCGCCTGGCGGCGTGGCTGAGTTGCACTTCCGCTGGGAACGGGCTCAGGTTGCGTTCCTCCAGGGCTGGGTGCGCCGGCTCGGTATCGTGGTCATGGCCCTGGTGGGCGTGGTGGCAGTGGCGGAGCTGCAACCTTCGGGCCTTGCAGACGATGCCCTCGGCATTCTCGTGGTACTGGCCTGCTTCGCCCTCATGGCCTGGCTGCTCAGCCGCCTGTTGTTGGCCAGCCCCACCCACCGCAACGCCTCACTGTTCCGGCGGTTGATCGCCGTCCTGTTCACACTCCTGCCGGTGGGCCTGTTCCTGGCCGTGTGCTTCGGCTACTACTACACCGCGCTCAAGCTCACCGACCGGTTGATTGCCACGCTGTACCTGATGATGTTCTGGCTGGTGATCGAAGCGGCGTTCGTACGCGGCCTGAGCGTTGCGGCTCGGCGCCTGGCCTACAACCGCGCGCTGAGCAAGCGCCAGGCGGCCAGGGAAGTTGGCGGCGACCCGGAAACCGTTATCGAAGAGCCCACCCTGGATATCGACCAGGTAAACCAGCAGTCGCTGCGGTTGATTCGCCTGCTGCTGTTGGGCAGTTTCCTTGGCGCGCTTTACTGGGTGTGGTCAGACCTTATCAGCGTGTTCGCCTACCTGGACAACATCACCCTGTACGAATACACCAGCGGAACCGGCACCAGCATGAGCATGGTGCCGATCAGCCTGGGCGACCTCCTGGGGGCGCTGGTGATCATCTGCATCACCTTCGTGCTGGCGGGCAACCTGCCGGGCCTGTTGGAGGTGTTCGTACTGTCCAAGCTCAACCTAGCCCAAGGCAGCGCCTACGCCACCACTACCTTGATGTCGTACACCATCGCGGGCGTGGGCTTCGTCACCACGCTGTCCACGCTTGGCGTGAGCTGGGACAAGCTGCAATGGCTGGTGGCGGCGCTCTCGGTGGGGCTCGGCTTCGGCATGCAGGAGATCTTCGCCAACTTCATTTCGGGGATCATGATCCTGTTCGAGCGCCCGGTGCGTATCGGCGACACCATCACCATCGGCAACCTGTCGGGCACCGTGAGCAAAATCCGCATCCGCGCGACCACCATCACGGACTTTGATCGCAAGGACATCATTGTCCCCAACAAAACGTTCATCACCGGGCAACTGATCAACTGGTCGCTTACCGATACCATTACCCGGGTTACGCTGAAAATCGGCGTGGACTACGGCTCGGACCTGGACATCGTGCGCAAGCTGCTGCTGCAAGCTGCGGACGAAAACCCTCGGGTGCTGAAGGAGCCCGCGCCTATCGTGTACTTCCTGGCCTTCGGCGAAAGCAGCCTTGACCATGAATTGCGGATGCACGTGCGGGACCTGGGGGATCGCAACCCGGCCCTGGACGAGATCAACCGGTTCATCAACCGTGAATTCAAGAAGCACGGCGTGAACATCTCGTTCCGTCAGCTGGAGGTGCACCTGAAGAACCCGCAGGTCGTCGAGGAGCACTTGCTGCTGCGTAAATCCGATCCCGATCAAACCGATCCTGCGTGAGAAAGGTCCATCCTTTATGAGCCTTTGCGGGGAGCTCCGATGAAAGCGCTGGACGAACTCGAATTCGATAACCGCTTCGCCCGGCTGGGGGACGCGTTTTCCACCCAGGTAATGCCGGAGCCCATCGAGGCGCCTCGGCTGGTGCTCGCCAGTGAGGCCGCCATGCGGCTGCTGGATCTGGACCCGGGCCAGGCAACCACACCACTCTTTGCCGAGGTATTCAGCGGCCACAAGCTGTGGGCAGAGGCAGAGCCCAGGGCGATGGTGTATTCCGGCCATCAGTTCGGCCACTACAACCCGCAGCTTGGAGACGGGCGGGGGTTGTTGCTGGGCGAAGTGGTGAACGACGCCGGTGAGTACTGGGACCTTCATCTCAAGGGCGCAGGGCAAACGCCATGGTCACGGATGGGCGATGGCCGGGCGGTGCTGCGTTCGTCGATTCGAGAATTTCTGGCATCCGAAGCGCTGCATGCCCTGGGCATTCCCAGCACCCGGGCGTTGTGCGTTACGGCGTCGGATACCCCCGTATGGCGCGAACGCCAGGAGCGCGCCGCCATGCTGCTGCGGCTTTCGCCCAGCCATGTTCGGTTCGGCCATTTCGAGTATTTCTATTACACGCGCCAGCCTGAGTTGCACAAGCAACTGGCGGACCACGTACTCAGCGCTCATTTCCCGGAGTGCGCGGCTGAAGAGCAGCCTTACCTTGCCATGTTCAGAAGCGTGGTCGAGCGCACCGCCGAAATGATTGCCAAATGGCAAGCGTACGGCTTCTGCCATGGCGTAATGAATACAGACAACATGTCCATCCTGGGGCTTACCTTCGATTTCGGCCCCTATGCGTTCCTCGATGACTTTGACGCACGCTTTATCTGCAACCACTCCGATAATCAGGGCCGCTACGCCTATAGCAACCAGGTGCCTATTGCCCACTGGAACCTGAGCGCATTGGCCCAGGCGCTGACGCCGCTGATCGAAGTGGATGCTTTGCGAGAGGCGCTGGAATTGTTCCTCCCCTTGTTCCGGGCCAGTTACCTGGACCTGATGCGCCGTCGCCTGGGCCTGGTAACGGCCGAGGAAGAAGACCAAGGGCTTGTGGAGCGCCTATTGCAGCTGATGCAGAACAGCGCCGTGGATTACAGCCTGTTCTTCCGGCACCTTGGTGAGCAGGCACCGGGCCTGGCGATCAAACAGTTACGTGACCACTTTGTGGACCTTTCCGGGTTTGATGGGTGGGGGGCACTGTACCTTGATCGCCTCGCACGCCAGCCCGACGAAGCTCCCGCTGCTCGCACGGCGCGTATGAACGCCGTGAACCCGCTGTACATCCTGCGCAACTACCTGGCGCAAAATGCCATCGAAGCGGCAGAGGCGGGTGACTACAGCGAAGTTCGCCGCCTGCACCAGTTACTGAGCAACCCCTTCGAAGCACAAGCGGGTATGGACGCCTACGCTCAGCGGCCGCCAGATTGGGGCAAGCACCTGGAGATCAGCTGCTCCTCCTGACAGGGCAGCCAGGCTCGCCTCGCTCAAACCGCTTTTCAATCCTGTATGATCGCGCCATCTGAACCAGGCCCTCCTCCCATGGCTTCGAGATCTTTCGGGAATACCCTGCGCCGGCTCTGGGCGCGGGATAAATTCAGCTACAGCGTGCGGGTATTCATCGCCCTGACAGGCAGCATGGCGTTGTGCTGGTCACGGAACGACCTGCATATGTTGATCCCTCTGTTCCTGGGGATCATTGCCAGCGCACTGGCCGAAACCGACGATAATTGGCAGGGCCGCCTCAATGCACTCCTGGTGACCTTGGTGTGCTTCAGCGTTGCGGCGTTCTCGGTAGAGCTACTGTTCCCCTACCCCATCATTTTTGTGGCGTCCATGGCGTTGGCCAGTTTCGCCCTGACCATGCTGGGGGCGCTGGGCGAGCGATACGGGGCCATTGCCTATGCCACGCTGATCCTCTCGGTGTACACCATGATCGGTGTGGACCAACGAGGTGGCGAGCTCACCAGCTACTGGCATGAGCCAGCGTTGCTGGTCGCGGGCGCGGCCTGGTATGGGGTGCTCTCGGTCGTGTGGCAGGCCCTGTTCTCGAACCAGCCTGTACAGCAGGGGCTGGCCCGCGTGTTCCGCGAGCTGGGGCTGTACCTGAAGCTCAAATCCTCACTGTTCGAGCCTATCCGGGGGCTGGATGTAGAAGGGCGGCGGCTGGAACTGGCCCGGCAGAATGGCCGGGTCGTCGCCGCGCTGAACACCTCCAAGGAGATCATCTTCAATCGAGTTGGCAGTTCGCGCCCGGGCTCCAAGGTCAGCCGTTACCTGAAGCTGTATTTTCTGGCGCAAGACATTCATGAGCGGGCAAGCTCCACTCACTACCCCTATAACGCACTCGCCGAAGCGTTCTTTCATAGCGATGTGCTGTTCCGCTGCCAGCGCTTGTTGCGTCAGCAGGGAAAAGCATGCGAACGCTTGTCCGAGACACTGCAACTGCGGCAGCCATTCATTTATGACGACACCTTTGCCGAAGCGTTGAGCGACCTTCACGCCTCGCTGGAGCACCTTCGCATCCAGAGCAACCCGGCATGGAAGGGTCTGCTGCGATCGCTGCGGGCGCTAGCGACCAACCTGGGCACATTGGACAGGCTGCTGAGCGATGCCAGTAACCCTGACATTCTCGCAGAAGCCACCGACAGCAGCCTGCTGGACCGTTCGCCACGCAGCTTCAAGGATGTATGGGCCCGCCTGCGGCAGAACCTTACCCCCACGTCGTTGCTGTTCCGCCATGCGTTGCGCCTGCCCCTGGCGCTGACCATAGGCTATGGCATGGTTCACCTTATTCACCCCAGCCAAGGCTACTGGATCATCCTCACCACGCTGTTCGTGTGCCAGCCAAGCTATGGTGCTACCCGGCGCAAGCTGGGCCAGCGAATCATCGGCACGGCTATCGGGCTCACCGCAGGCTGGGCACTGTTCGACCTGTTCCCCAACCCTGTGGTGCAATCGCTGTTCGCGGTAGTGGCAGGCCTGGTGTTCTTCGTCAACCGCACCACGCGCTATACGCTGGCGACCGCGGCGATCACGCTGATGGTGCTGTTCTGTTTCAACCAGACGGGCAATGGCTATGGCCTGTTCCTGCCGCGGCTGCTGGATACCCTGCTGGGCAGCCTGATCGCCGGCCTGTGCGTGTTCCTGTTCCTGCCAGACTGGCAAGGCCGGCGCTTGAACAAGGTGCTGGCAAACACACTCAGCTGCAGCAGTGCCTACCTGCGGCAGATCCTGAAGCAGTACGCCGAGGGCAAGCGCGACGACCTCGCCTACCGATTGGCCCGGCGCAACGCCCACAACGCGGACGCCGCCCTGTCCACCACGCTGTCGAACATGCTGTTGGAACCGGGGCACTTTCGCAAAGAAGCCGACGCCGGGTTCCGCTTTCTGGTGTTATCCCACACGCTGCTGAGCTATCTCTCCGGGCTGGGCGCGCACCGTGGCACCAGTTTGCCGGAGCCCGTACGCGAGGAACTGATAACCGGCGTGGGCGAGCAACTGGCCAATAGCCTGGAAGCAATAGCCAAGGGCCTGGCCGAACGCAGCAGCATTGCGGTGCATAACGAAGAGGAGCAGGCCCTGGCCGAGCATCTGGAACAGATGCCGGAGGAAATGGACGAGAGCCAACGCCTGGTACAAGCCCAGTTGGCCCTTATCGTTCGCCATCTCGCCCCGCTGCGCACCATGGCAGCGCACCTGGCGCAGCCCAAACCGGCCGCTACCCGCGCGCCCGTGCTCTAGGCCGCAAACGGCCTGTCGATGCGCTCAGGCGAAGTCCCACGGATACCTTGCCGGGAACTGGCCCGCATCCGTGGCCGTAAGCGGATGAGCTACCACGAAGCCCTGGATGTATTCACAATCGTTGTCCACCAGCCAGCGGTATTGCTCGGCGGTTTCCACGCCTTCCGCTATCACGGTGATGGAAAAGGCCTTGCACAGGCCGATGATCGAACGGGCAATCGCGGTATCGCGCTCGGAATGCGGCAAGCGGGCGATCAATTGCCGGTCCAGCTTCAGGGTATCGATGGGCAGGTCTCGAAGTATCTTCAGCGAACAATGGTCCCAGCCGAAATCGTCCAGCGCCACCCGCACGCCCAGGCCCCTTAGCAATGAGAGCTGGCGGCGGGTTTCTTCAGGGTTGTGCAACAGCGAGGGCTCCACGACCTCGATCTCCAGCTGGTGTGGCATCAGGCCGTTGGCCGAGATCGCGTGCTGCAGTTCGGCAATCAGGTTAGGCATACTGAACTGGGCATTACTCAGGCTTATCCCCAGGACAAGGTCATCATCAAAACGCTCCCGCCATTGCCGACGTTGCGACGCGCCTTCCTGATAGATCCAGGACGTCAGCCGGCTGATCAGCCGTGCCTCTTCCAGGAGGGGAATAAACAGCCCTGGAGGCACGTCACCCACGCTCGGGTGCTGCCACCGCAACAGCGCTTCGAAGCCCCGCAGGCGACCATCGGCCAAGCGAACCTGCGGCTGGTAAACGAGGGAGAATTCCTTGTGCTCGATCGCCGCAGAGACGCTCTCCTCCAACAGCAGCCGGGAACGCGCCCTTACGTTCAGGTCCTGGTCGTAATAGCGGTACTGCTGTTTGCCGGCCTGCTTGGCGGCGTACATGGCGATGTCGGCCGCACGCAAGAGGTGTTCGAGGTTCACGCCACATTCAGGATAGGTGGCAATCCCGATGCTCACTCCCAGGCTGACTTCCAAGCCATCGATCTGGGTGCAACTGCGCATGCGCTCCAGGATCTTTTCAGCGACCTTCGCCGCTTGCTCGGGGTAGTCCAGGGTGTCCAGCAAGGCTGTGAACTCATCGCCGCCAATACGCCCGATGATGTCGTACGGGCGCAACAACGCCTTGAGCTGCGTGGCGACCCAACGCAGCACACGGTCGCCAGCATCATGGCCATGGGTGTCGTTGATCCGCTTGAAGCCATCCATGTCCAGATAAAGGAGGGCCTGGCTTTTCTCGGGCCGCTCGTTACGTACCAGGGCGCTTTCAACGGTCTGGTAGAAGCCGCGGCGGTTGAGCAGCCCCGTGAGTGGATCGGTGACCGCCTGGAATTCGAGCTGCTGATGCAGGTTGCGGACCACGGACATGTCCTGGACCGTAAGCACCATGGCTTTTTCCGAAGCCAGCGGTGCACAGGACAGGGACACCGGCAAGGATTGGCCTGAGTAGGTTCTCAGTACCGCGTCGTGCACGCGGTGGATGTCGCGCAGGGTGTAGGCACGGAAGAACTCGGATTCGTGCCAGCTGGCCACGCTGGGCTTTTCGATGAAGTCCAGCAAGCGCGCGCTCTGCAATTCATCGATGGTTGCGCCCAGCAGCCGGGAGATGGCGGGGTTGGCGAAGCGAATATTGCCGATCTCGTCGATAACCAGAATACCCTCGGCCGCATTCTCCAGTACCGACGCGTTGAAGGCCCGCGCCGTTTCCAGATCCCGTGTCAGCCGCTGCAATTCACGTCGGCTGCGCTGCTGCTCCAGGATGGCTTGCACCTTGGGCTTGAGAATTTCCGGGTCCACGGGCTTGAACAGGTAGTCCACGGCACCGTTGGCGTAGCCCTTGAGCACCGCGGCATCGGATTGCTCGTTGGCCGTGAGGAAAATGATCGGCGTAAGGCGGGTGCGCTGGCTGCCTTTCATCAACCTGGCGACTTCAAAGCCGTCCATGCCGGGCATTTGCACGTCCAGCAATACCAGGTCCACTTCGTGCTGGAGCAGCAGGCCAAGAGCCTCGACGCCCGAGGGCGCGGTCATCACCTGCCAATCCTGACGCTCCAACAGCGCCCTCATGCTCAGAAGATTCTCGGGATAGTCGTCCACCACAAGGATGGTCGATCGGTCTTCAGTCGGTCTGGTGTGCGCGCGATCCATGCTACTTCTCATCAAGGTGGCCACAAGCCAGCGTTCGCTGGGCCCGGGTAGGAGACACTCTAGCCTCGCTTTTGTCGCTTAACGCAACGGGAAAACTCTCATTTTGTGACGTAGCTGACGAACGGTAAGTTGCTGAAACGTACCGAATCAAGGGGTTAGGCGATGCCGACAAACGGTTGGCGCCAAAGGGATGGCGCCGCATTGCAAACAGTGTATCGTCTTTTACATACAAAGGGAGGCCACCTTTATATGTGCCCGGATTGTTCCGGGTTTTTCATCACATTTATTCGGCCATTAACTTTTCTTCAGTTTAGTAGTGTAGGTGAAATATCATGATCGACCTCTCCACCTGGAACCTCAGCATCCCCGTCGGCAGCCCTGCGAAGACGATCGAAACGCCAGCATTGGTGAAGGGTTACAAGGACTCTTACTTCCGCGCCGATAATGGCACTCTGTTCTTCTGGGCCCCGGTTACCGGGTCCACTACCAAGAGCGCGAAATACCCACGCAGCGAACTGCGTGAAACCAATGCCGATGGTTCGCTTCGCAACTGGAAGTACCCTGCTGCCAACAACTTCCTGCGTGCCAGCCTGACTGTCAACAAGGTGCCATCGACCGGCAAGGTCGTTATCGGTCAGATCCACCAGTACGACAGCAACGAGCCGATGGTAAAGCTGGAATACCAGTACAAGACCAGCAGCAAGACCGGCAACATCGTCGCCAAGCTGCGTTCTTCGCCTTCGCAGGACGAGCCAACGGTGATTCAGGTTGGTACCGGTGTTCCGTTGAACAGCAAGTTTGACTACACAATCAACTTGAGCCCTGGCGGCATGCTGACGATTGACGCGGCCAACTACCACTGGGCGAAACAGTTGAGCACCGGCTGGAAAACCAAAGACCTGTACTTCAAGGCAGGCGTGTACGTACAGGACAACGCCGGTTATTCCTCCGAGGGTGGCCAGGTGACCTTCACCAAGCTGGAAATCAGCCATGTGAAAGGTTCCTGATTTATAGGTACTCCACCTGACGGCGAGCCCCTATAAACAAAGCGGCGCGTAACGCTCTCTTATCGAGCTGTTACGCGCCGCTTTTTTTTGCGCTGCGCTTATATATGAAACTTAGTTGACCTTGGCGGCCAATTCACCTTTCGCATAGCGCTGGAACATCACTTCCAGGGACAATGGCTTGATCTTCGAGGCATGGCCGGCTGTACCAAACGCTTCATAGCGAGCAATGCACACATCGCGCATTGCGGTAACGGTGTACGCCAGGTATTTACGCGGGTCGAACTCGCTGGGGTTCTGCGCCATGAAGCGGCGGATCGCGCCAGTAGAGGCCAGGCGAAGGTCTGTGTCGATGTTCACCTTGCGCACGCCGTGCTTGATACCTTCGACGATCTCCTCGACCGGCACGCCGTAGGTTTCTTTGATGTCGCCACCGAACTCATTGATGATCGCCAGCCAGTCCTGCGGTACCGAGGACGAGCCGTGCATTACCAAGTGGGTATTGGGGATGCGCTTGTGGATTTCCTTGATACGGTCGATCGCCAGCACGTCGCCGGTAGGCGGCTTGGTGAACTTGTAAGCACCGTGGCTGGTACCGATGGCGATGGCCAGGGCGTCGACCTGAGTCCGCTTGACGAAGTCCGCAGCTTCTTCGGGGTCGGTCAGCATCTGGCTGTGGTCCAGGATACCTTCGGCGCCCACACCATCTTCTTCACCGGCCTGGCCGGTTTCCAGCGAGCCCAGGCAGCCCAGTTCGCCTTCTACCGACACGCCACAGGCGTGGGCGAACGCGACGGTTTGCTGGGTAACACGTACGTTGTAGTCGTAGTCGGACGGGGTTTTACCGTCTTCCTTCAGCGAGCCGTCCATCATCACCGAGCTGAAGCCCAGCTGGATAGAACGCTGGCAGACGTCGGGGCTGGTACCGTGGTCCTGGTGCATCACCACCGGGATGTGCGGAAATTCCTCGACGGCGGCGAGAATCAAGTGGCGCAGGAACGGTGCGCCAGCGTATTTGCGAGCACCCGCGGACGCTTGAACGATCACTGGCGAGTCGGTCTTGTCGGCCGCTTCCATGATCGCGCGCATCTGCTCAAGGTTGTTCACGTTGAACGCCGGAACGCCGTAGCCGAATTCGGCGGCGTGGTCCAGCAACTGGCGCATGCTAATCAGTGCCATGGTGTGTATCTCTCCCGGTCCAGGGTCGTTTAAGGTGCAAGCGCGGCCACCAAAGCGACCGCCCTACAGGCTAGCCACGGGCCATCACGTGGGCCCGGGGGGTGTTCACGGGGCCATGTACGGCCCCGGCCAATCAAATCGTGGACAGCAACCACCGCCTTGCCGAGGCAAGGCGGCCCAGGTCAACGCGACCCGCAATCCTGCAGGTTGTTAGCGCCTGTGGTCGGATCACCTGTCGCGTTGGTTTGCACACGCTGGTCATTCTGATTGCTCGGCAGCTCCACCGGAGCAGGGCTGAATACCTCGCACGCACTGCGCTCGCCACCGAACATCGAACAACCTGACAACACAAGCAGAGAGCAGGCCAACGCAAGAACACGCTTCATGATGGACTCCTTTCACGTACCGGGATGGTTTTCAAAAGACCGCCCCGCTGAACGTTCGTTGCCTCATGGGCACGGCACCATGCTTTCGGCGGTGTCCGCTTCGTCGTTATCCATGGCCTCCTGGCCCTGCCGCTTGTCAATCACCGGCGCCGTCTCGGCTTGCCACCGCGCGCGCCAATTGGCGTGGTCGCCCTCCGGGGTACAGCGCTCAGCGGCGGTACCCTCCTTTTGCTGCCGACTGGCCTCATGGCTACACGCCATAAGGCCACAGGCGAGGGTGAGAACAAGCGCGCCGCGAATCACGGAGCTTCAGCCTTTTGCCCGCTGTTCGAGCATCTCGACTGCAGGCAATACCTTGCCTTCTACAAATTCCAGGAAGGCGCCGCCGCCCGTGGAGATGTAGGAAATATCACCGGCAACACCATACTTGTCGATGGCCGCAAGGGTATCGCCACCACCCGCGATGGAAAACGCCGGGCTTTGGGCGATGCCTTTGGCCAGAACCTTGGTGCCGTTCCCGAACTGGTCGAATTCGAACACACCGACCGGGCCGTTCCACAGAATAGTCTTGGCGCTTTTGAGCAGCTCGGCGAACTGCTCCGCGGTTTTCGGGCCGATGTCCAGGATCATGTCATCGTCGGCAACGTCGGCGATATCCTTCACCGTCGCTACGGCGCTTTCAGCGAATTCCTTGGCCACGACCACGTCCACGGGCAGCGGCACGCTCACTTTGGCCGCGATCGCGCGGGCGGTGTCGAGCAGGTCCGGCTCGTGGAGGGACTTGCCTACCTTGTGCCCAGCGGCTGCCAGGAAGGTATTGGCGATACCACCGCCCACGATCAACTGGTCGCAGACAGTACTCAGGCTGTTCAATACGTCCAGCTTGGTGGACACCTTGGAGCCTGCGACGATGGCCGCCATGGGTTTGGCCGGCGCCTTCAGCGCCTTGCCCAAGGCGTCCAGCTCAGCGGCCAGCAATGGGCCGGCAGCCGCGACCTTGGCAAATTTCGCCACACCGTGGGTAGAGCCTTCGGCCCGGTGTGCGGTGCCGAAGGCATCCATTACGAACACGTCGCACAGGGCGGCGTACTTCTGCGCCAGCTCGTCGGCGTTCTTTTTCTCACCCTTGTTGAAGCGCACGTTCTCGAACAGCACTACGTTACCTGGCTCGACCGTGACCCCGTCGAGGTAGTCGGACACCAGCGCCACGTCGCGGCCCAATGCCTTGGTCAGGTACTCGGCCACAGGCTTGAGGCTGTTGTCGGCAGAGAACTCGCCTTCCACCGGACGGCCCAGATGCGAGCACACCATCACGGCGGCGCCTTTTTCCAGCGCCAGCTTGATGGTGGGCAGCGAAGCGACGATACGCGCGTCACTGGCTACCACGCCGTCCTTGATCGGAACGTTCAGGTCTTCGCGAATCAGCACGCGCTTGCCTTGAAGGTCCAGGTCGCTCATTTTCAACACGGTCATGTGTCAGTCCTTAGGCGTGTTCATTTTTGTGGTGGCGATGCCGAGGAAATGCCCCGCGACATCAAGCATTCGGTTGGCGAAGCCCCATTCGTTATCAAACCAGGCCAGCAGGTTCACCAGCCGCGGGCCAGACACACGCGTCTGGCTCGCGTCGACAATGGCCGAATGCGGGTCATGGTTGAAATCACAGCTGGCGTGCGGCAACTCGGTGTAGGCCAGCAGGCCTTTCAATGGCCCGCCAGACGCTGCTTCACGCAGCACCCGGTTGACCTCCTGCGCGTCAGTGTCGCGGGCAGTCTGAAGGGTGATGTCCAGGCAAGACACATTGACGGTAGGCACGCGCACTGCTTTGGCCTGAATTCGGCCCGCAAGTTCCGGAAGCAGGCGCTCTATTCCTCTCGCCAGGCCCGTAGAGACTGGAATCACCGACTGGAACGCCGAACGGGTACGGCGAAGGTCTTCATGGTGGTAGGCATCGATCACTGGCTGGTCATTCATGGCCGAGTGAATCGTGGTGATGGAGGCGTATTCGATCCCGAAGGCAGCGTCGAGCAGACGCAGCAACGGAACCGCGCAGTTGGTGGTACAGGAGGCATTGGACAGCAGCCGCTCGGCGCCACTGAGATGATGCTGGTTGATCCCATAGACCACCGTGGCATCAACGTCCGCCTCGCTGGCCATTGGCTGGGAAAACAGTATCCGGGGGGCACCTGCGGCCAGGAAGCGCTCGCCATCGGTGCGGGAATGCCACGCGCCGGAGCACTCCATGACCAGGTCCAGCCCCAGGCCTGCCCAGTCCACGCCTTCAGGCGTTGCGCTGCGCAGCACCTTCAGGCGATCGCCGTTGATGCAAAGGTCTGAGCCGTCGATTCGCACATCGCCCGGAAAGCGGCCATGGGTGGAATCGAAGCGGGTGAGGTATTCAAGGCTCGGCAGGTCTGCCAGGTCATTCAACGCGACCACTTCGATGCCTGCGTGGTCACGGCGCTCGTACAATGCCCGCAACACGCAACGGCCTATACGGCCGTAACCGTTGAGGGCAACCCGATAAGGGCGGGATAGGGACATGGCGCGGTCTACACCTTGGTGAGCAGCTTGGTGAGCGGCGCCGCCGCGGAACCGCCCGTACCAGGCAGGCCGCGGCGACGGAGCGGGTCAGTCTTCGAGCAGCTCGTTGGCGATACCGACGATATTGTCCACGGTAAAGCCGAACTCTTCGAACAGTGCCGGTGCCGGAGCAGACTCACCGAAAGTGGTCATGCCGACGATGCGGCCTTCAAGGCCTACATACTTGTACCAGAAGTCTGCGTGGGCCGCTTCGATAGCGATCCGTGCGGTCACTTCCAGCGGCAGTACCGCCTGCTTGTAGCTCGCGTCCTGCGCGTCGAACACGCTGGTGCTCGGCATGGAAACGACACGCACCTTGCGGCCGGCCCCGGTCAGGGCATCGGCGGCCTGCACGGCAAGGCCAACCTCGGAACCGGTTGCAATCAGGATCAGATCCGGCTCGCCTGCGCAGTCCTTCAGTACATAGCCGCCCTTGGCCACATTGGCCAGTTGCTCGGCGTCACGCGGCTGGTGGGTGAGGTTCTGGCGAGAGAAGATCAGCGCCGAAGGCCCGTCGTTGCGCTCCAGTGCGTATTTCCAGGCGATGGCCGACTCGACAGCATCCGCCGGGCGCCAGGTGTCCAGGTTAGGCGTACCGCGCAAGCTTGCCAGTTGCTCGATCGGCTGGTGGGTGGGGCCGTCTTCGCCGAGGCCGATGGAGTCGTGGGTGAACACATACAGCACACGCTTCTTCATCAGGGCGGACATGCGCACGGCATTGCGCGCGTATTCCATGAAGATGAGGAAGGTCGCGCCGTAAGGTACGAAGCCGCCATGCAGGGCGATGCCGTTCATGATGGCGCTCATGCCGAACTCGCGCACACCGTAGTACAGGTAGTTACCAGCGGCGTCTTCGGCACTGATGCCCTTGCAACCCTTCCACAGGGTGAGGTTGGAGCCGGCCAGGTCGGCGGAGCCGCCCAGTAGCTCGGGCAACAGCGGGCCAAAGGCATTCAGGGTGTTCTGGCTCGCCTTGCGGCTGGCGACGGTTTCACCCTTGGCGGCCACTTCGGCAATGTAGGCGTTGGCTTGCTCGGCAAAGTCGGCCGGCAACTCACCGCTCATGCGGCGGACGAGCTCGTTGGCGAGGTCCGGATGCGCGGCGGAATAGGCGGCGAAACGCTGATCCCACTCGGCTTCGGCGGCAGTGCCCTTCTCGCGGCAGTTCCATTCCTTGTAGATATCCTCGGGAATTTCGAACGGCCCGTGGTTCCACTTCAGGTTGGCCCGGGTGAGGGCGATTTCGTCGTTGCCCAGCGGTGCGCCGTGGCACTCTTCCTTGCCTTGCTTGTTGGGCGAACCGAAGCCGATCGTTGTCTTGCAGCAGATCAGCGTGGGCTGGGCGCTTTTGCGCGCGGTTTCGATGGCAGTGGTGATTTCGTCCGAATCGTGGCCGTCCACGTTACGGATCACCTGCCAGCCGTAGGCTTCGAACCGCTTGGGCGTGTCATCGTTGAACCAGCCTTCCACTTCGCCGTCGATGGAAATGCCGTTGTCGTCATAGAAGGCGATGAGCTTGCCCAAGCCCAGCGTACCGGCCAACGAGCACACTTCGTGGGAAATGCCTTCCATCATGCAGCCATCACCCAGGAACACATAAGTGTTGTGGTTGATGATGTCATGACCGGGGCGATTGAACTGCGCGGCGAGTGCTTTTTCCGCGATGGCGAAGCCTACCGCGTTGGCAAGGCCCTGGCCCAGCGGGCCGGTGGTGGTTTCCACGCCCGGGGTATAGCCGTATTCGGGGTGGCCCGGGGTGCGGCTATGCAGCTGGCGGAAGTTTTTCAGGTCATCGATGGACAGGTCGTAGCCGGTAAGGTGCAGCAACGAATAGACCAGCATGGAGCCGTGCCCGTTGGACATGACGAAACGGTCACGGTCCAGGAATGCAGGGTTGGCCGGGTTGTGCTTGAGGAAATCCCGCCACAGCACTTCGGCAATGTCGGCCATTCCCATGGGGGCACCGGGGTGGCCGCTGTTGGCTTTCTGCACGGCATCCATGCTAAGGGCACGAATGGCGTTGGCACGCTCACGACGGCTGGGCATCGCTGATCTCCACTGACAATGATGAAACTGCAAAAGCGGCATTTTCGCTGATGGCCGGGTGTGCTCGCAATCGAAGATAGCCGGTGCGGCGCATTTTTCGCCCTTAAACGGTTCACTCGCCCAATATCAAAACTTTTTGATATTAGCCTTGCGAGTGACCCGGGGCCGCACTAGACTCCCGGCCCTATGAGCTTGCGCGTACCTTCCATCCGCCACGAACCCGCCGACGACCTCGCCAGCCTGTGCAAGGCCGGTGGCGATCCGCTGCGCCTGAATGTGCTTCGCGCGCTAGCCTGCGATTCGTTCGGGGTACTGGAACTGGCGCAGATCTTTGATATCGGGCAGTCCGGCATGAGCCACCACTTGAAGGTGCTCGCCCAGGCTGGCCTTGTTGCTACGCGGCGCGAAGGCAACGCTATCTTCTATCGCCGCGCGTTGCCGGCTGACCACCGTATTGGTGGTCGCCTGCACGGCGCACTGCTGGAAGAGGCCGACACGTTGGAGCTACCCGTCGACGCCCAGCGCAGAATGGCAGAGGTAGAACGCCAGCGCGCCAATGCCAGTCAGGTGTTCTTTTCCCGGGTGGCGGATCGGTTCCGCGCTCAACAGGATCTGATTGCCGGCCTGCCCCAATATCGGGAAAGCCTGCTGGCGTTGCTTGATACCCTCCCGCCCGGCGGCAACGCAACCGCGCTGGAAGTAGGCCCGGGGGACGGTGGTTTTTTACCGGACCTGGCCCGCCGCTTCGGCCAGGTCACTGCTGTGGACAACAGCCCCGAGATGCTCGAACTGGCTCGCCAGTTGTGCCGCCGCGAAGGCATAGACAACGTGGAATTGCGGCTGGACGACGCGCTGGGTGAAACCACGCTGAGCGCCGATTGCGTGGTCGTGAACATGGTTTTGCACCATTTCAGCGACCCCGCCCATGCCATGAAACAGCTGGCTGCCCGGGTAAAACCCGGTGGCAGCCTGCTGGTTACAGAGTTGTGTAGCCATGACCAGGATTGGGCCAGGACGGCCTGCGGAGATCTCTGGCTGGGTTTTGAACAGGAAGAACTGGCCCGCTGGGCCACCGCTGCGGGGCTTCGCCCCGGGGATGGGCTCTACGTGGGCCTTCGTAACGGTTTCCAGATACAGGTTCGCCACTTCCGGCGGCCGGCTGGCGACACTCACCATCGGTAATTTTTCAGGAAGCCGTCGAGATGAGCGAATACTCCATTTTCACCTCCGAGTCTGTGTCCGAAGGGCACCCGGACAAGATCGCCGACCAGATTTCCGATGCGGTGCTGGACGCCATCATCGCTGAAGACAAGCACGCCCGTGTTGCCTGCGAAACACTGGTCAAGACCGGCGTTGCAATCATCGCTGGCGAAGTCACCACCTCGGCCTGGGTCGACCTCGAAGAGATCGTGCGCAAGGTCATCATCGACATCGGCTACAACAGCTCGGAAGTCGGCTTTGACGGCGCGACCTGCGCGGTCATGAACATCATCGGCAAGCAATCCGTGGACATCGCCCAGGGTGTGGACCGCAGCAAGCCGGAAGACCAGGGCGCGGGCGACCAGGGCCTGATGTTCGGCTACGCCAGCAATGAAACCGACGTGCTGATGCCGGCGCCGATCCGCTTCTCGCACGCCCTGGTAGAGCGCCAGGCCGAAGCGCGCAAATCCGGGCTGCTGCCGTGGCTGCGCCCGGACGCCAAGTCTCAGGTCACCTGCCGCTATGAAAACGGCAAGGTAGTGGGTATCGACGCCGTGGTGCTGTCGACCCAGCACAACCCGGAAGTGAAATACGCCGACCTGCGTGAAGCCGTGATGGAACTGGTGGTCAAGCACTGCCTGCCTGCCGAGCTGCTGCACAAGGACACCCAGTACCACATCAACCCCACCGGCAACTTCATCATCGGTGGCCCGGTGGGCGACTGCGGCCTGACCGGTCGCAAGATCATCGTTGACACCTACGGCGGCATGGCACGTCACGGTGGCGGTGCATTCTCCGGCAAAGACCCATCCAAGGTCGACCGTTCCGCCGCCTATGCCGGCCGCTACGTAGCCAAGAACATCGTTGCGGCAGGCCTGGCCGACCGCTGCGAGATCCAGGTGTCCTACGCCATCGGCGTGGCGCAGCCTACGTCCATCTCGTTGAACACCTTCGGCACCGGCAAACTGTCGGACGACAAGATCATCCAGCTGGTACGCGAGCACTTCGACCTGCGCCCGTACGCCATCACCCGCATGCTGGACCTGCTGCACCCGATGTACCAGGCCACCGCGGCTTACGGTCACTTCGGGCGCAACCCCTACGAAATGACCGTCGGCAACGACACCTTCACGGCGTTCACCTGGGAGCGTACCGACCGCGCCGACGCGCTGCGGGCTGCCGCCAACCTCTGATCCGGGCAACATGCTGAAAAAGCCTCTCCCTCGCGAGAGGCTTTTTCGTTCTAGGCTTGGCATTCCCTTCCGATGAGCAAGGATGCTCTGTATGTGGAACCCGATTCGCTGCCTTGGCGCCCTTGCGCTGCTGGCATCCACGCCTTCCTGGGCGTGCCCTGCATGGTCACCGGAACACGCCGTCGCTCAAGTAGAAAGCCTGCAGCGCCAGCTGGATGAATGGAACCTGGCGTATCACCGCGACGGCGTGTCGAAGGTGGATGACGAGCTTTATGACCAGGCCCAAACCCGCCTGCGTGCCTGGCGGCAGTGTTATCCCGCTGTCAATGCACCCGCGCGCCCGCCCCTTGCCGCCAGCTCAGGCCCTGTTGCGCATCCGATCGCGCATACCGGCGTGGCCAAGCTGGTGGACGCCGATGACGCCAAGGCCTGGCTGAGCGGGCGCGAGGAAGTATGGGTGCAACCCAAAGTGGATGGCGTCGCGGTGACCATCGTTTACGAGCGGGGCCGCCTTGCCAAGGTAATCAGCCGCGGCGATGGCGTGAGCGGGCATGACTGGACCGCCAACGCTCGGCATGTTCCGGGCGTGCCACCTACCCTGCCACGCAACGTAGACCTTGAACTGCAAGGGGAACTCTTCCTTCGCCTGGAGGGGCATGTCCAGGCCCAGAAGGGAAGCCTGAACGCGCGCAGCCGCGTTGCCGGAATGATGGCGCGCCACAACCTCACCACCCCCGAGGGCCAGGCGCTTGGCTTCTTTCCCTGGGAGTGGCCGAAAGGGCCGGGCACGCAGGCGGAGCGTCTGGCGCAACTGGCCGAACTGGGCTTTGCGGAACCACAGGCGTACAGCCATCGGATAAGCGACCCGGAAGACGCACGTGGCTGGCGGGATCGCTGGTACAACGAGCCACTTCCGTTTGCCACCGACGGGATCATCCTGCGGGATAGCCAACGGCCCGCTGCGCATCGCTGGAAGGCGCAAGCGCCCTACTGGATCGCTGCCTGGAAATACCCTTGGCGCAGCGTGCTCGCCGAGGTGCGCGAGGTCACCTTCGAAATTGGCCGAACCGGTCGAGTCACGCCAGTGCTGGAACTGCATCCCGTGCGCCTGGATGATCGTACCGTGAAGCGTGCCAGCCTGGGCTCGCTTCGGCGCTGGCAAACACTGGACGCACGGCCAGGGGATCAGGTCTCGCTGGAACTTGCCGGGCTGACCATTCCGCGCGTGGGCGGCGTGATCACGCGCAGCCCCGTCCGCTACCCGGTAACTCCCCCCGAACCTTCCAGCTTCAATGCGTTGACGTGCTGGGTTCTCGATACAGGCTGCCGCAGCCAATACCTGGCCCGGCTGCAATGGATGAGCCATCGGGATGCACTGGGCATGGCCCACGTAGGCAAGGCAACCTGGGAGCGCCTGCTGGATGCCGGGCTGTTACCCGAACTGCACAGCTGGCTGACGCTGGATGAGGCAGCGCTCGCCGCTGTCGATGGCATTGGTGAGCGCTCCGCGAAGCGAATCGCTGCGAGCTTTGAAGGTGCCCGCCAAAAACCTTTCAGAAAATGGCTTAAAGCGATGAGCGTACCGCCCTTGGGAAGCGTGCAGCTTGTGCCGCACTGGGCTCCACTCGCGCGCCGCTCCGCGTCGGATTGGGTCAATGAAACCGGGATCGGCAGCGGCAAGGCCAGCCAACTAGTGGCCTTTTTCCATCATCCTCCCGCTTTGAAAATGGCCGCCGCGCTCCACCGTCTGGGTGTGGACGGGTTCGTTGAAGGGTTTGAACTTCCCCCGGACATCCGTTCCAATGGGCCTGAACTCACCGCTACAACCCCGGAGACCTCATGAAAGCTTTGCTTACCCTCACCCTTCTTCTTGGCGCAATGGCCCAGCCAGCCCTGGCGGCCACGCCGGATGAAAGCGCCGAGGCGAAGGGGTGTGCCGCCAAGGAACAACGCGTACAGGAGGAGATCTCCCGTGCCCGCGAAGCCGGCAACACCAGCCAGCTCGAAGGCCTGCAGATCGCCCTGGGAGAGTTGCAGGCCAACTGCACCGACGACCGCCTCAAGAAAGAGCGCGAGACCAAAGTGCTGGACGCCAAGAAAGAAGTAAGCGAGCGCCAGGCTGATCTCGACAAGGCCATGAAAAAGGGCGATCCGGACAAGATCAACAAGCGCAAGGACAAGCTCGCCGAAGCCCGCAAGGAGCTTCAGGAAGCTGTCGACGAACTGGACAAATAAACCCGTGAGCGGCCTGTATCAGGCCGCTACGCAAAACAGGGCAATGATCAGCCCGAGCCCCACGAACCAGGCGATCGAGCGCAGCGGTGCCCGGTCGGCCAGATAGCACAGGATATAAGCCACCCGGCTTGCCACGAAGAACATGGCGAGCAGGTCGATGGTGCCTTGGGTAGTACCCCCTGCGAGGTGCGCGATGATGACTGCCGCGGCGAACGCCGGGGTGATTTCGAAGCCGTTCAATTGCGCGGCATGCGCACGCTTTGATAGCCCCTGTTGCTTGTCCAGCCAGGCGCGAGGGTCACGATTGGCATTAGGGCCAAAGCGATCCCCCGCCAGTTTGGCGGTTACCGTGCAGGCATACGGCAGCAGGATCGCGACCAGTACACACCAATAAGCAGTCGTCATTGTTCTCTCGCTTGTCAGTTTATTTTCATGATCATGATGCCGGCCACCACCAACACGCAGGCCAGCAAGCGTGGCAACCCAAGGGGCTCCTTGAGGTAACGCATGCCGAAAAGTACCACCAGTATCACGCTGGTTTCACGCAGGGCGGCGGCTTCCGCCACCGAGCCCGCAGCCATGGCCCATAGCACCAGCGCATAGCTTGCAAGCACGCACACACCCACGGTGGTGCCAAGCCGCCATTGGGTACGCCAGAACTGCCTGAAGCGTTCCCGGCGATTGGCCAGGGCAAGGGCCGGAAACGGCCATGCACTGATGAAGGTAAGCCAGGCCAGGTAGTCCAGCGGCCTTCCCCAGCGCTGCAGGGCCTGGCCGTCGATCCAGGTGTAGCTGCCAATGCAAATGCCGATGAGCACTACAATGGGTAACACCGACCACGGCAGGCGATCGCCACCCCCGCCCTGCCATAGCAGGCAGGCCATCCCGCAGGGTATCAACAGGATGCCCAGTACCTGATTCGTGTGGAGCGGCTCATTGCCCACTATCAATGTGAGGCCCAGCACTACCAGCGGAGACAAGCCTCGCATCAGTGGGTAAACCAACCCCAGGTCGGCGGTTCGATAGGCCTGAATCAACAAGTAGCGATACAGCAACTCAAACAGGGCGCTGGCAATCATCCAGGGCCATATGGCTGCGGGCGGCACGGACACCAGGCACACCAGTGGCACCGCGAGCAGGAACGCAATGGCGTCCATGCTTGCAACCACCAGCAGCCGTTCGGCGCTGAACTTGACCAACGTGTTCCAGGCTGCGTGCAACACAGCCGCGAGCAGAACAAGGGTAGTGGCGAACACCCGAAATCCTTTTCGTTTGAATTAGCCGTTCAGCCCCTCTTCGCCGAACTGGTCCTTGATATAACGGATTTCGGTACGCCCATGCGGCGCCGGCAAGCCGTCTTCCCCCAGGTTCACAAACACCAGCTTGTCCACGGTGAGGATGCTTTTGCGGGTGATCTTGTTGCGCACCTCACAGGTGAGCGTGATCGACGTTCGGCCAAACTCGGTAGCCGTGATACCCAGCTCGATGATGTCCCCCTGCCGGGAAGCACTGACGAAATTGATCTCGGAGATGTACTTGGTCACCACCCGCTGGTTACCCAGCTGCACGATGGCGTAAATCGCCGCTTCTTCGTCGATCCAGCGCAGCAGGCTGCCACCGAACAACGTGCCGTTCGGGTTGAGATCCTCTGGTTTAACCCACTTGCGGGTATGGAAATTCATGCGCACCCCCTCAATGTCTGTAGGCCAACCCTATCATGCCTGACCGCCCGGCGGATTCGACACCCTGCCCGGCCACCCTATATACTGCGCAACGTTTCACCGCCCGCGCTACGTGGGCGTTCCCGCCACCCAACCGAGGGGCGCTGCAGCAGGTCATCCTGTCAGGCTCGGTTGGGGCGTTAGCATGGCCGGCAATGACCGGCCCCGGGCCTCGCCCGAACGCACAACGGCGCCCATTCGCATACTACGAATGGAGACTCTCGAATGAGTGCTGTACTGACGCCTGCCGATTTTTCCGACTACAAGGTCGCCGATATTTCCCTGGCTGCCTGGGGCCGCCGCGAAATCATCATCGCCGAATCCGAAATGCCAGCCTTGATGGGCCTGCGCCGCAAATATGCGGGCGAGCAACCGCTCAAGGGCGCCAGGATTCTCGGCTGCATCCACATGACCATCCAAACCGCCGTGCTGATCGAAACCCTGGTTGCCCTGGGTGCCGAAGTGCGCTGGTCGTCCTGCAACATCTTCTCCACCCAGGATCAGGCCGCCGCCGCCATTGCCGCCGCGGGTGTTCCGGTATTTGCCTGGAAAGGCGAAACCGAAGCCGAATACGAGTGGTGCATCGAGCAGACCATCCTCAAGGATGGCCAGCCATGGGATGCCAACATGGTGCTGGACGACGGCGGTGACCTCACCGAAATCCTCCACAACAAATATCCGGCGATGCTCGAGCGCATTCATGGTGTTACCGAAGAAACCACCACCGGCGTACACCGCCTGCTGGACATGCTCGCCAAGGGTACCCTCAAGGTGCCGGCGATCAACGTGAACGACTCGGTGACCAAGAGCAAGAACGACAACAAATACGGTTGCCGTCACAGCCTCAACGACGCCATCAAGCGTGGTACTGACCACTTGCTGTCCGGCAAGCAAGCGCTGGTGATCGGCTACGGTGACGTGGGCAAGGGCTCGGCCCAGTCGCTGCGTCAGGAAGGCATGATCGTGAAGGTCAGCGAAGTGGACCCGATCTGCGCCATGCAGGCTTGCATGGATGGCTTCGAGCTGGTCTCCCCTTACAAGGACGGTATCAACGACGGCACCGAAGGTTCGGTGGACGCTGCCTTGCTGGGCAAGATCGACCTGATCGTAACCACCACCGGCAACGTCAACGTGTGCGATGCCAACATGCTGCGCGCTCTGAAAAAACGCGCCGTGGTGTGCAACATCGGCCACTTCGACAACGAGATCGACACCGCTTTCATGCGCAAGAACTGGGCATGGGAAGAGGTCAAGCCGCAGGTGCACAAAGTCCACCGTACCGGCGCCGGTAGCTTTGACGCACAGAACGACGACTATCTGATCCTTCTGGCCGAAGGCCGCCTGGTGAACCTGGGCAACGCCACTGGCCACCCAAGCCGGATCATGGATGGCTCCTTCGCCAACCAGGTGCTCGCACAGATCCACCTGTATGCGCAAAAGTTCGCGGACCTGCCGGCAGCGGCCAAGGCTGAACGCCTTACCGTTGAAGTACTGCCCAAGAAGCTGGACGAAGAAGTGGCACTGGAAATGGTGCGTGGCTTTGGCGGCGTAGTGACCCAGCTTACGCCCAAGCAGGCTGAATACATCGGCGTAACCGTCGAAGGCCCGTTCAAGCCAGACACCTACCGTTATTAATAGCTGCAAGAGGTAAGCGGCAAGCGGCAAGCTCAAACCGGGCTTGCCGCATGTAGCTTGCTGCTTGCGGCTCTTCTTCGAAGAGCTGCCCTGAAATGTCTTTTGCCGATAAAAGCTTCAGCTTCGAGTTTTTCCCGACGAAAACCGACGCCGGCCACGAAAAACTCATGAACGTGGCGCGCCAGCTGGCCGCCTACAAGCCCGAGTTCTTCTCCTGCACCTATGGCGCGGGTGGGTCTACGCGCGACCGTACATTCGACACCGTGATGCAGCTGGAGCGTGAAGTACAGGTTCCAGCCGCCCCGCATCTTTCCTGCGTAGGTGACAGCAAGGCTGAACTGAGAGACCTGCTTGTGCAGTACCGCGACGCCGGCATCAAGCGCATTGTCGCGCTGCGTGGCGACCTGCCTTCGGGTATGGGGATGGCCTCCAGTGAGCTGCGCCACGCCAACGACCTGGTGGAATTCATTCGCGCCGAGACGGGCGATCATTTCCACATCGAAGTCGCCGCCTACCCGGAAATGCACCCGCAGGCGCGCAACTTCGAGGACGACCTGGCGAACTTCGCACGCAAAGCGCGGGCGGGGGCCGATAGCGCGATTACCCAATACTTCTTCAACGCTGATAGTTACTTCTATTTCGTTGACCGGGTACGCAAACTGGGCGTGGACTTGCCTATCGTGCCGGGCATCATGCCTATCACCAACTACAGCAAGCTGGCCCGGTTTTCCGAAGCCTGCGGCGCGGAGATCCCTCGCTGGGTTCGCAAGCAGCTGGAAGCCTATGGCGATGATGCCAACAGCATCCAGGCGTTCGGCGAAGAGGTGATCACTCGCATGTGTGAACAGTTGCTTGAAGGCGGCGCTCCAGGCTTGCACTTCTATACGTTGAACCAGGCCCAGGCCAGCCTGGCCATCTGGCACAACCTCGGCTTGCCCCGCTAAGCCATGCGGGCCCGGCGTTCTTCAGCGCCGGGCCTTCATCGTGCCATTAGGGGAAAGCCTGACTAGTCAGCTTCGCCCCCTGCGCTTACTCTGCGCCCATGCGCGCCCTCGTCTGTCTTTTTATTTTCATCCTTGCCTTGGTGTCGCCGACATTTGCATCGGCGCAGCCGCTGCGCATCGTCACCGAGCCATGGGGGCCCTACGTTTACCAGGACGGCACGGCGCTCGCGGGTATCGACTACGAGATCGCCAACGAAGTCTTCAACAGGCTCGGGGTGCAGGTGCAGTGGCAGTTTTTGCCCTGGAAGCGCTGCTTGATGATGATCGAAGAAGGTCAGGCCGACGCCGTGCTGGATATTTTCCGCACACCCACGCGGGAACGGCAGTTGATCTATGCCAACGAAGCGCTGTCCTCGGTCGAATTCGTGCTGTACGAGGCAAACGAGCGCCCTCAGCCCGCCGCCCGCCTGAAGAGCCTCCAAGGCTTGCGCGTAGGCATAGCGCCGGGTTTTCTCTATGGGCCAGTGTTCGAAGGTTCACAGGCACAGAAGGAGCCAGCGCCCAACCTGGAAGCCAACTTTGGCAAACTTTTGCTTGGCCGTGTGGACCTGGTAATTGGCGATCGCCGCCAAGGCCGGTTCGCTTTGCGGCAAACAGGCCTTGAGGGCCGTATAAGAGAAATCCCGGGCACCTTGCACAGCGACGTGCTGTATCTGGCGCTGCGCCGCACCGGTGAACTCGCATCGCTGGCCGAGCGTTTCGCCAGCACCTTGCAAGCCTTCAAACGTGAGCCCGCCTACCGGGAACTGCTCAAGCGCTACGACCACGGACCGTAACGCACGCCGGCTCAACGGCGGCAAACCCGCTTCCCTATAAAAAACCGGCCATCGGGCAGTGAAATCGCAGCGTCATGCCAACGCTCTGTTATACTCCGGCGTTCCCGCCAGGCTTACGCCCGGACGCCGGACCTCGCATTCCCTCTTCGCATGCCCGCGCCATGGCCCAGCCTCGGCAGCCCGCTGCGGACCCTCCGCGAGCGCCAGCAGTACCGGACGCGGTTGCGTCGATATCCGCCCCCGCGCCAGGCAAACGTTCCCTCGGGCCCAAGCCCTCACAATGAACAGGATTGCCCATGTCCTTTGCTTCCCTCGGTCTCTCCGAGGCTCTAGTCAGTGCTATCGAAGCCGCTGGCTACACGCAGCCTACCCCCGTGCAACAGCGGGCAATCCCCGCCGTGTTGCAGGGTCGCGACCTGATGGTTGCCGCCCAGACTGGTACTGGCAAGACCGCCGGTTTCGCCCTGCCGATCCTGGAACGCTTGTTCCCAGCCGGCCACCCGGACAAATCCCAGCGTCACGGCCCTCGTCAGCCCCGGGTACTGGTGCTCACGCCTACCCGCGAACTGGCTGCGCAGGTCCATGACAGCTTCCGTATCTATGCCCGCGACCTGAAATTCGTCAGCGCCTGCGTATTCGGTGGCGTAGGCGTGAACCCGCAGGTACAGGCCCTGGCCAAGGGTGTGGACGTGCTGGTCGCCTGCCCTGGCCGCCTGCTCGACCTGGCTGGCCAAGGCAGCGTCGACCTGGCTCACGTCGAAATCCTCGTGCTGGACGAAGCCGACCGCATGCTCGACATGGGTTTCATCCATGACGTGAAGAAGGTGTTGGCGCGGCTGCCAGAGAAGCGCCAGAACCTGCTGTTCTCCGCAACGTTCTCCAAAGACATCACCGACCTCGCCGGCAAGCTGCTGCATAACCCGGAGCGGATCGAAGTCACCCCGCCCAATACCACGGTCGAGCGGATCGAACAGCGCGTATACCGCATCGGCGCCAGCCACAAGCGCGCCCTGTTGGCACATTTGATTACCCAAGGCGCGTGGGAACAGGTGCTGGTGTTCACCCGTACCAAGCACGGCGCCAACCGCCTTGCCGAATACCTCGAAAAACACGGCCTTACCGCCGCCGCGATTCATGGCAACAAAAGCCAGAACGCGCGCACCAAGGCTTTGGCTGATTTCAAGGCCAACACTGTACGCGTGCTGGTGGCCACCGACATCGCGGCCCGTGGCCTGGATATCGACCAACTGCCCCACGTTGTGAACTTCGAACTGCCCAATGTCGAGGAAGACTACGTGCACCGGATCGGCCGTACTGGCCGTGCCGGGCGCAACGGCGAAGCGATCTCGCTGGTTGCTCCAGACGAAGAAAAGCTGCTCAAGAGCATCGAGCGCATGACCCGGCAGAAGATCGCCGATGGCGAGCTGATGGGCTTCGACGCTAGCACCATCGAGGCCGAAAAGCCCGAAACCCGCGAACGTCCTCCGGCTAACAAGCCGCGCGGCCGTGAGCCCCGTGGGGACAAACCTGCCTCGGGCGGGCGCAAGGATAAAGGCAAGGACAAAGGGAAAGACAAGCCCCGCGAGAAAGCGGCCGATAGCCGCTCTGGCGAACAACGCGGCGCCGAGCGTACCGAAGGCCGTCAGCCCAGGGCACGTGGCCCCCGCCAACCCCAGCGCCCGGCACAGTCGGCTGGCGCGCCAGCGGTCGAACCCGGCAACCGGGACCCTGAAGCGTTCCTGGACGACGAAGTCGATAACTTTGGCAACCGGGCCGATTACGTCAGCCCCTACCAGAACCAGAAAGGTCAGGGCCGCAACCGTCGCCCTAATGCCCCTGCAAGTGCTGGCGTGAGCCAGGCTCCTGCGGCTGCCAAGGCCCCTGGCCAAGGCGCGCGTCGTAGCCAGCCTGCCGGGCCGCGTTCGGCTGCCGACGGTGGCGCCAAGCGCCCGCGTAACAATGCCGGCCAAGGTGCCGGTGCGGGGCAGAACCGCCGTGATAACCCACGCAACCGTCGCCCTCGCGAGGAAGGTGCAGTGCCGGCAGTGACCGAAGGCCGTCGCGAAGCGCCAAAGCCAAAGATCATCATGAAAGAATCCAAGCTGGACCGCACCCTGACGGCCGAGCAGCTCGATGATCTGCAGAACCGCGCCAAAACCGGCGAGAAACCAGCCTTGCTGACCCGCAAGAACTGATTTTCACCGGCAATGAAAAACGCCGCGCTCCCTGACAGGGGCGCGGCGTTTTTTTATGCTCGCAAAGGCTTACTTCTTCTGCACGCCTTCGAACACGAAGTACAGCTCAACGGTATCGGACTGCGGGCCGAGGTCCATGGACTTGGGCGCGAAATCCTTGCGGTTGATGCTAGTGGTGCCTTCGAAGCCGGCGCGGTAGCCGCCCCATGGATCTTTGCCTTCGCCCAGGAAGGTGGCCTTGATGACCACAGGCTTGGTTACGCCGTGAAGGGTAAGGTCGCCGGTCACATCAGCTGTGGTTTTGCCATCGGCGTTCTTGCCGGTTGGCTTGACGCTGGTGGACTTGAAGGTCGCTTCAGGGTAGTTGGCAACGTCCAGGAAGTCTTTGCTGCTGATGTGCTTGTCGCGCTCGGCCTGGTTGGTGAACACGCTGGCAGTCTTCAGGGTTACGTCGATCTTGCTGTCTTCAGGCTTGGCGGCGTCGAAGCTGAAAGTGCCGTCGAAATCCTTGAACGTACCGGTGATGAAGCTGTAGCCCAGGTGGCTGATCTTAAAGTTGACGAAAGCGTGCTGGCCTTCCTTGTCGATATGGTAATCAGCCGCCATGGCCTGGCCAGCGGTGAGTGCGGCAGTGCCGAGCGCAAGCGCGGCCAGAGTGTGTTTAAGCATTTTCCATTTCCTTTGCGGTACGTGCATTAATAAAGGTCAAGCTCGGCGGCCCAGCATGCGCACGAGGGTGGCATCCCGGTCGACGAAGTGATGTTTGAGGGCGGCAAGCCCGTGCAGTACGGAGAACACCACCAATACCCAGGCGAGGTACAGGTGGATGTCCCCGGCGCGCTCCGCCTGGTTTTCAATACCGCTGAACGCGGCAGGTACTTCGAACAGCCCGAAAACCGAGATCCCTACCCCGTCGGCCGTGGAAATCAGGTAACCCGTGACCATGACCAGGAAAATGTCCAGGTAGAGGAACAGGTGCACAGTCACTGCGGCTATCCGAGTAGGCCGGCCCTGGTTAGGCGTAGGCGGCGGCGGTGGGCTTACCACTCGCCACACCATGCGCAACACCATGAACAGGAACAGCACCAGGCCGATGCTTTTGTGCAGCTCCGGCGCTGCCTTGCGCCAAGGGTCGTAATAGCCCAGGCCAACCATCCATAGCCCAAGGGCGAACATGCCGAACACCGCAAGGGCGACGCCCCAATGCAGGAACAGGCTGACAACCCCGTAGCGAGAAGGTGAGTTTCGAAGCTGCATCACAGCGCCCTCTGATTTCGTGGAGGAAGATTAACCGCTTACCTATCGAAAAAAAGCGAAAAATTTAGCTTTTATTTATCGAATACCGCGATATGAATTATGTTCGTGATCCGTTAAGGCAAGGTTAATCAAGCATTCGTTGTTCGCCACATGCGAGCACGCTGGGATCATTCCCGGATGTAACGCACAACCGGCCATACATTGCGGGTTGTCTGCGGGCAGCGCATTGCATAGGCTTGCCATCTTTTTTCACCGGCCCCTTCTCGGCGCCAATGGAGCTTGATCATGAGCCTCAACCAGCACTGGATGGACCGCGACCTGGCGGTGTTATGGCACCCCTGTACGCAGATGAAAGATCACGAACGCCTGCCATTGATCCCGATCAAGCGCGGCGACGGTGTATGGCTGGAAGACTTCGATGGCAAGCGCTATCTCGACGCCGTCAGCTCCTGGTGGGTAAACGTGTTCGGCCACGCCAACCCGCGTATCAACCAGCGCATCAAGGATCAGGTCGACCAGCTCGAGCATGTGATCCTCGCAGGTTTCAGCCATGCCCCGGTCATCGAACTGTCGGAGCGCCTGGTACGGATCACGCCTGAAGGCCTGGACCGGGTGTTCTACGCGGACAACGGCTCGTCCTGCATCGAAGTGGCGCTCAAGATGAGCTTCCACTATTGGCTCAACCGCGGCCAGCCGGAGAAGAAGCGCTTCGTTACCCTTACCAACAGCTACCACGGCGAGACCATCGCCGCGATGTCTGTAGGGGACGTGCCTTTGTTTACCGAAACCTACAAGGCGCTTTTGCTCGACACACTCAAAGTACCTAGCCCGGATTGCTACCTGCGCCCGGAAGGCGTGAGCTGGGAAGCGCATTCGCGCACGATGTTCGCCGCCATGGAACAAACGCTCGCGGAGCACCATGGCACCATCGCCGCAGTCATCATCGAGCCCCTGATCCAGGGCGCTGGCGGCATGCGCATGTACCATCCGGTTTACCTGAAGCTGCTGCGTGAAGCTTGCGACCGCTACGGCGTGCACCTTATTCACGATGAAATCGCCGTAGGCTTTGGCCGTACCGGTACGATGTTCGCCTGCGAACAAGCCGGCATTCGCCCTGATTTCCTCTGCCTGTCCAAGGCGCTGACCGGGGGCTACCTGCCACTGGCCGCCTGCCTGACCACCGACGAGGTGTACCAGGCGTTCTACGACGACTACTCCACCCTTCGGGCGTTCCTGCACTCCCACAGCTACACCGGCAACCCGCTGGCCTGCGCGGCGGCGCTGGCCACGCTCGATATCTTCGAGCAGGACCGGGTAATCGAACGCAACCAGGGCCTGGCGCAGCGCATGGCCAGCGCCACCGCGCACCTGGCCGACCATCCTCACGTTGCCGAAGTACGGCAAACCGGCATGGTGCTGGCCATCGAAATGGTGCGCGACAAGGCCAGCCGCGAGGCCTACCCGTGGCAGGAGCGGCGCGGCCTCAAAGTATTCGAACACGCACTGGAGCGTGGTGCGTTACTGCGGCCCCTGGGCAGTGTGGTGTACTTCTTGCCGCCCTATGTGATTACGCCCGAGCAGATCGACTTCCTCGCGCAGGTAGCCACCGAAGGCATTGATATCGCCACCCGCGATGGCGCCCCCGTAAGCGTAGCCACGGGGCTGCATCCAAACTTCCGCGACCCGGGCTGACGCCCGCCGCTTCATTACCTTTATCTGTGGGACGATTGTGGCCTCATGAGACTTTCCCGTTTTTATGTCGACCTGCCGCTGGCCGTGGGTGAGCACCAGCTTCCCGAGGCGCAGGCCCATTACATCGGCCGCGTACTGCGGCTGGCCGAGGGAGACCGCGTTCAACTGTTCGATGGCAGGGGCCATGAGTACCTCGCGACCCTGCTGCAGGTTGGCAAGAAAACAGTGAGCGTACAGGTTGAGGAAATGATGCCGGGCTTGCCGGAATCCCGGTTGCATTTGCATCTCGGGCAAGGCCTGAGCCGTGGCGAACGCATGGACTGGGCCATCCAGAAGGCCACAGAACTGGGGGTGAATGAGCTCACGCCAGTGGTCAGCGAGCGCTGTGAGGTTCGCCTCAAGGACGAGCGCGCCGACAAACGCCTGGCTCATTGGCGCCAGGTAGCGATCAGCGCCTGTGAACAAAGCGGCCGCTCTACGGTGCCGGTGATTCACCCACCCCTCACATTGGCCGAATGGCTGGCAGCGTGCGAAGCGGATCTCAAGCTGGTGCTGCACCCGGTGTCCGCCCCCCTCAGCAGCCACGCAACGCCCGCCTCGCTAGCGTTCCTGATCGGCCCGGAAGGTGGCTTGAGCGAAGTGGAAGTGGAGCAGGCCCAGGCTGCGGGCTTTCATCCGGCACGGCTGGGCCCGAGAGTGTTGCGTACGGAAACCGCCCCGGTAGTCGCGCTTGCCTTGGCACAGCAGCTGTGGGGTGACTTCAGCCCGCAGTGAGGCGGCCTTGAAGAATGACCCCGGCGAGGGCGTCGAGGTCCGGCACCCGGGCAACGTCATTGCCGGCGAGCACCGCCGCCAGTTCCAGCGAGGCCAGCGGAACGTCGATGTAGCTCAGTTGGCTGTCTGCCTTGAAGATGCGGGGAATGCCTTGCACCAATAGCCCGAAGAACGGCAACCGCGGCCCTATCCCGTGCATCACGGCAATACGCACACGCTCGCCGCTGGGGAGGGGCTGCCCGCAAGCCGCTTCGAAACTCACCAACGGCAACGGACGCCCTCGCCAGGTAATATTGCCCAGGTCCCATGCCGCCACCGAGCCTGCAGGTACACCGGGCCGGTAGCCGATCAGTTCGGCGACTGCCACGTCCGGAACGATCAGCTGGCGCTCGGCCAGTGGCAGCAACAACGTGCTCAGCGTGTCACGTCGAGAAAAGGCCCGCTCAGGCATGCTTGCTGCTCCAGAAACGTATCAGGTGCAGCAGTTGGGATTCCTGATAGGGCTTGCCGAGGAACTCGCTCACGCCCAACGCCATGGCGCGTTGGCGGTGCTTTTCCCCGGTTCGGGAAGTAATCATGATCACCGGGATAGTGGTCAGCCTTAGCTCGGCGCGCAGCCTGCTCACCAGTTCGAAGCCGTCCATCCGTGGCATTTCGATGTCTACCAGCAGCACGTCGGGCTGCTGCTCGGCCAGCAGTTGCAATGCTTCAACGCCATCCCGGGCGGTGAGTACACGTATTCCGTGCCGCTCCAGCAGACGGCTGGTGACCTTGCGCACCGTTACGGAGTCGTCCACCACCAAGGCAAGCAACGGCTTGGTGGGTGGTGACACGTAACGGGCGGTGGGAATGGCCGTCGGGCCAGGGCGAAGGTGGGCGGCACGGATCTGCGCCAGCGGGTCGAGAATAAGCACCACGCGGCCGTCGCCCAGGATGGTAGCGCCACTGAGGCCAGGCACCGCTGCGAACTGCGGCCCGAGGCTTTTCACCACGATTTCACGCGACCCCGCGAGCGCATCCACATGCAAGGCCACCTGATGATCCGGGGCGCGGACCAGCAGCAGCGGTTGCGGAAAACCGCCTTCCAGCGCGGCGGGCCGGGGGGTGACACCGAGCACGTCGCCCAGGTAGCGCAGGTCGTAAGACAGCTGCGCATAGCGATAACGCGGCACGCGCGTGGCATAAGCTGCGGCCAGTTCCTCCGGCGCTACCCGCACGATGCCTTCGATGCTGTTCAGAGGTACCGCGAACAATTGTTCGCCGCACTGCACCATCAGCGCTCGGTTGATGGACACACTGAACGGCAAGTGAATCACGAAGCGCGCACCACTGCCGGCCTGGCTGTCGATGATCATGTTGCCGCCCAGCTGCTTCACCTCTTCGTGCACCACATCCATGCCCAGGCCACGGCCGGAGATCTGGGTGATCTTCTGTGCCGTGGAAAACCCCGGCTGCAGAATGAACTGCAATACATCGTGGTCACGCAAATCGCTGTCAGGGCTGAGCAAGCCTCGCTTGATGGCCTTGTCGCGTACGGCCTGAAGGGGAATGCCGGCACCGTCATCGCTCATTTCGATCACGATTTCGCCGCCTTCGTGGGCGACCCGCAAAGTTATCCGCCCCTGCTCTGGCTTGCCCGCGGCCAACCGTGCCGGCGCGCTTTCCAGGCCATGATCGATGGCGTTGCGCAGCATGTGCTCCAAGGGGGCGATCATGCGCTCGAGCACGGTGCGGTCCATCTCGACTTCAGTGTCCAGTGTCTCGAACTCAACGTCCTTGCCCAGCTCTTCGGCTACCTGCCGCACGATACGCTGCAGCCGTGGCAATACCCGGGCAAACGGGACCATCCGCGTGCGCATCAGCCCTTCCTGCAAACTGGAACAGATCCGCGCCTGCTGCGCGAGCAGCGCCTGTGCCTCCAGGTTGCGCGCAGCCAAGGTATCTTTCAGATCGGAAAGGTCGGATACCGCTTCCAGCAGGGCGCGGCCAAGCTCGCGCAGATGGGTCTGACGTTCGAGCTCAAGCGGATCGAAAGCGTCATGGGCCCCAGCGGGCGAAGCGCGGCCGCCTGGCGGCTGCACGGTTTCGTTGTCCAGCTGCAGCAACTGATCACGCATGCGGGCAAGGGTGGTTTCCATTTCCAGCATGGCCATGTGGCCATCGTTGACCTGCTGCTCCACCCGGCCTCGCGTAATAGAGGCTTCTCCAGCGAGGTTGGCAAGGCCTTCCAGGGTTTGCGCGGCCACCTTGATCTGGTCGGCGCCGCCGCGCTCGGCCATGGGCGCCTGATCTGCCACGGCAGGCCGTGCAGGTTCGCGGGGCGGAGGCAGGATCCGGCTGCCGTAGCCTTGCACCGCATCGAGCAGGGTGAAATCCACGGGCGCCGCATCGCCCGCGCGAACCGTATCGAGCATCAAGGCCAAGCGGTCATGGCCCTTGTGCAGCAATTTGAACAGGGCCGGGGCGGGCTCCAGCTCCCCGGCCGACACCCGCTCGTAGAGGGTTTCCAGCTCATGGGCCAGGTCGCCAACGGGGCCCACCTCTGCCATGCGGGCACCGCCCTTGAGGGTATGGAGGTCACGCAGAAGGTTCTCCACCTCCAGCGCGTTGCTCGGCTCGGCCTGCCATCGAGCCAACGCCGCGCCCGCACTTTCAATCAGGTCGGCGCCCTCCTCGAGAAACACCTGCAGCAGCTCGCGCTCGGTAGCCTGCGCGTCGTTCTCCTCAACGCCAGACGTATCCTCGCCCGGTGATGGCAGTGCCGCATTTACATCCTCCAGCCACACGGATAACCAAGGTGCTTCTTGCGGGCCGTCCGGGCCGGCCTCGGCCATCCGCCTCAACCATTCGTGCAGGCGTTCGTGCGCCTGACGTACGCGTGCTTCGCCATCCATAGTGGCCGCATCGTGCAAACGGCCATACAACCCGGCAACTGCTCTGGCATAGCTTGCAAAAGGCTCAAGCCCCGCCAGCGTGGCGCCCCCTGCCAGGGTGTGCAGGTCGCGCTCCAGGGCAACCAGCGCGCTATCCCGCTGAGGATCTTGAAGCCACACCCGTAGCGCCTCGTCGGCGCTTTCAAGCAGGTCGGCGGCCTCGTCCAGGAAGAACGCCAGCCATTCGCTATGCGGCGCACCTGCACCGGGCGGCCCGGAAGGCAAGGCTTCAGGCAGGCGCTGTGCCGCTGCCTGACCTACCGCGCCCAAGTCGTCAGGGGCGAGGGCGTTTTCAATCCAGTACCGCAGCCGACGAAGGTGCATCGGACGCGCAGCCACGGGCTGACCCGCCGCTAATTCGTCAAACATGTCGTAGAGGGCATCGTGAGCTTGCGCCGCTGCCTGGAGCACAGCGGCGGAGGCGGCCAGGCTGGCTTCGTCGATAGCGCCATAGAGGTCCAGCAGGGCCTCGCATAGCGCATCCATGGCCGGCAATTCGGCCAAGTGCGTCATCTCGCCAAGGCGGTCCAATGCCTCTATCAGCGAGGGCAGGTCGGAAAATGGCCCCGGCTGACGCTGCCAGTCGGTCAGGTATTCCTGAGCTTCGTCCAGATATTCAATGCCCTGGGTAAGCAATTGACCGCGCTGATCGCGAACGCCCGATTCGGCTGGGCCGCTGTTCATATTGGCAGGCGTGCGCGCCAGCAGCGCTTCGGCCTGTTCTGCCAGGCGATGGTCTTGCGTAATGGCCTGCGGTGTGTGGCGGGCAACCTCCTCCAGGCTTTGCTCCAGGAGGGTCAGTGCTTCGCGCAACAAGCCGAGTTCCGGGTTGCCCAAGGGCCGCTGTCGGGTGTGAAACTCCCTGCACAGTCTATAAACCGGGGCTGCCATCTCGCCCATGCGAACTACACCGGCCATGAATGAGCTGCCCTTGAGCGTATGCAGTGCCCTCAGCAATGCCTCGGTTACTGCCGCTGGCGCAACGGCTTTTCGCAGGTAACCGCGAAGTATTTCCAGATAAGTGCGGGCTTCATGATGGAAGATATCCAGCAACTGGGTATCGAGAGGCTCTTCTCCCGGCTCACGCTCTGGCGGTACCGGCGCAGGTTGCGGTGATGCCGTGGCCTGCGGTAATTTGCCTGCCCACAGCCCCGCCAGCGCATGCCCGGCGCTGGCCAGCAAGGCTTCTTCCGCTTCCCTGGGATCGACCATCCAGCGGCGCAGCATCCATTCGATGGCACATAATGCGTCAGCGAGGGTTTCCAGCACGCCCGCCGCTGGTGGCTGTCTGGCGGGCAGCAGGCGGTCGTGGACATAGGTTTCGAGCGCGTCGAGCAGTGACAGCAAGGCTTCGGGACGCACCATCGCCAACGCCCCCCTCAGTTCCAGCAACTGAGCCGGGATCCCCGCCAGGTGGTCGGCGGCCCAGCCGCCATCCGCACATTCGCTGATCGATTGCTCTATGCGCTCCAGCGCGGTAAGCGCCTCCTCGATCGCCAGGTGATGAATACGCTCCAGTTCCGTAGGCGGTATTTGTGCGGCACCGGGTACGAGATCCTCGGGGCCAACCATGCCGGCCAGGGTGCTTTCCACGTACAGCAGCGCGCCGCCGGCGTCCATGATGCTGGCGTCGTCCACCGGGTGGGCGCCGTTGGCAAGGTTTTGGATGATCCCCATCTGGTCGAGGATGGCCCGCCGCGGCTGTTGGAACCCCAACACCGCCAACGCATCGGCAATGCGCCTCAGCGACGGGGCAATCGCCACCAGTTCAGCCGGGTTACGCCGGCCATCGAGCAGGTATTGATCCAGCCGGGCCTTGTTGCGTGACAACTCTTCGCACAAAGCGGCAACCAAGGGGCCCAGCCCGGCACGGTCCGGGGTTACAGCCGGCATGCTGCGAACCGGTTCATCGGCAACCGGCCGGCCTACCAGGTCCGCCATATCGGCATTGGAGAGCGGTGCTTCACCAAGGGTGGCGCGGATTTCATTGAGCCAAGGCTGCAACAGCAGCGGCAGGTCATGGCGGGCTGTGGCAACGCGCTCCAGGTAACCGGGCAACCGGTCGATCAGGTGGCGCAGGGCGTCTACCGCTGCTGCCGTGGGTTGGGGCAGCGTAGCCAGGCGCTCCAGGTCACGAGCCAGGCGACTCGCCCCGGGGAAATTCACAAAACCCAGCGTGGCGACCACGGCGTGCAAGGCACGGGCGCATTCGGGCAGGCCATCGGTCCCGGCATCCAGTGCATGACGCGCTTGGGCCAGGGTCACGGCCAACTCTGGCTTGAGCCACTGCAGCCCAACCACATCGGCACGCCCTTCTCTGTCGAATTTCATGCTGCCCTGTTCATGGCTTCACGGCCTCGGCCGGCGGCAAAGTAAACCCGGACACCGAGCGGCGCATGTCACTGGCCATTTGCGCCAGGTTACTCATGCTTTCTGCTGCGGCGGTGGAGTCCGAAGACGTTTGCGTGGTGATTTCCTGGATAACCGCCATGGTGTGGGAGATCTGCCCTGCCGAGGATGTTTGCTGCTGCGCCGCATTGGAGATGCGCTGGATCAGCGCGGCCAGGTCCTGGGACACGCTTTCGATTTCTTCCAGCGCTACGCCAGCGTCCTGGGCCAGCGATGCCCCGCGCACCACTTCGTAGGTAGTCTGCTCCATGGACATGACCGCTTCGTTGGTGTCGGCCTGAATGGCGCGAACCAGCATTTCAATCTGCCGCGTGGCGGCCGAGGAGCGCTCGGCAAGGCGCTGTACTTCATCGGCCACCACGGCAAAGCCGCGCCCCGCCTCGCCCGCCATGGAGGCTTGAATCGCCGCATTGAGGGCAAGGATGTTGGTTTGCTCGGCAATGTCATCAATAAGGCCAACGATGTCGCCGATTTCCTGGGACGACTCGCCCAGGCGCTTGATGCGCTTGGAGGTGTCCTGGATCTGGAAGCGGATCACGTCCATGCCCTGGATGGTGTTGTGTACGACTTCGCTGCCCTTGTTGGCAATGTTCACGGAGCGCTCGGCGACCTTGGCCGATTCGTACGCGTTACTCGACACATGGTCGATGGATTGCGCCATGTCGCTGATGGCGCGAGAAGCTTCGCTGATCTGCTGAGCCTGATGCTCGGATGCCTTGGCCAGTTGGCGAGCGGTGCCTTGGGTATCTTGAACCGCGCTTGCCACCCGTTCGGCGGCGCGGTTGATGGTCGCGACCAGGTCCCGTAGTTGGTCGATGGAATAGTTGATCGAGTCGGCAATGGTGCCGGTGAAGTCTTCCGTCACCGAAGCAGTGACCGTGAGGTCGCCAGCGGCCAGGCCCTCGATCTCGTCCAGCAAACGCATGATGGCGTGCTGGCTGCGCTCGTTCTTTTCTGCGGTTTCGCGCAGCCGCCGGTTGGTTTCACGGACCATGATGGTTGCCATCAGGATGATGCACGCCAGCGCCAGCAGGCCGAGCACGTATCCGCCTACCACATCCAGGGTACGCCCGCCGGCGCGGTCCTCGAAACCGTCGGCCAGGCGCGAGGCTTCGTCCAGCAGGGTCTGGGACAAATTGAAAATATCCGTGGCGGCGGCGCGTACCCTGAACAGCTCTGGGGAGGTTTCCAGGATCTCACCCACCGAGCCGGAGACGAACGCGAACAGCTCGGCGATTTCCTGCAGGCGGGCACGGGCCTGGAGGTCGTCCACCTGGCGGATGCCTTGGGTGCTGCTGCCATTGAGCATGCCGTTGAGCACCACGCCAAAGCGATTGGCGTCACGGCCAAAGGCTTCGGCCGCCCGTGCCGCGTTTTCATCGCCCGCCAGCACGATATTGACCGATCCAAGAATGCGCTCCGCCAGCAGCGACTGGCGCTGGGCGACGGCCACTTGCTCCGCTGGCGCGCCACGGCGCAGCAGGCTATCAACGACCTTTTCGGACTCCAGTTGTAGCTGCGGCACGGTTTCGGCCAGGGTGGCGGCCACCTGGTGCAGCGACAGCACGGTCTGCTCACTGGCCAGGATGGTATCGGCGCTTTTGCGCAGGCGGTCCCAGTCCCGCTGCACCGCAACCATTTGTTCATGCACGGTATGCGGGGCCGGGGGCAGGCCGGTGTGGGCATCGCCCTCGGTAAGGTAGCGCCAGCGGCGATCGAATTCGTTACGCGCCGCGGTCAGTTCGCGGAAGGCCTCTGCCTTGCCCGTGGCGGCTTCGGTTGCATTTTTGGCAATGCGTTGCGATACCACGCGCAGCTCACCGGCATGGCCAATGTACTGCTTGTCATGATTGCCCTGGGTATTGAGGTAAGCGAAATTGGCAAACAGCAGCATGATCAGGATCACCAGGGCCACGAACAGGCCGGCGATCTGAGCCGTGCTGCGCGAGCCCTGCCGGGTCGCACCCGCGCCCTGACTGCTCGATGCGCGCGCCCCGCCAGTGTCATGCCGCCGCATTCAGAAACTCCGCTGCCGTGACCAACGAGAACGGGCTGAACACTGCCCATTCCCGCTCATGAAAGAAATAGCCCTTGACGAAAGGGGACAGCGCTTCGTCGAGGCTTTCGGGGCGCACCGTTGCCATATCCGTGGCGGGAAAATGCTGCAGGCCTGGCGCCTCGTCTACCAGCAGGCCAGTGAACACTTCTTCGTGGTCGATCACCAGTACGCGGCGCTGCCGTCGGTGGCTGGACAGCGCCGCGCCGAAATATCCGGAAAGGTTCATCACCGGGAGAAGGCGCCCCCGCAGGTTCGCTACACCCAATACCCAAGGCTTTACCCCCGGAATACGGGTCATGCGAGGCTCGGGCAGCACTTCGGCCACCTCGCTCATGGGGGCCACATACCAGCCGTTGCCCATGCGAAAGCTGATGCCGCTCCAGGGCTGCTCGCCCTCAAGCTCCACCGGCAGCCCGGCGGCCCGGGCGCGGCAGCGTTGATCAATGGCCAGCAACAGTTCGAAAGCGGTATACGAAGCGTTCATGCGCTCAGTCAGTTCGCCAGCACATCGCCAAGGGCAGACACCAGCTCGCTCTCCTCGAAAGGCTTGGTCAAGTAGGCCCGCGCGCCCTGACGCGCGCCCCACACCTTGTCGGTTTCCTGGTCCTTGCTGGTAATGATGATGATAGGAATGCTGGCAGTCGACTCGTCCTTGGTGAGCTGACGGGTAGCCTGAAACCCGTTCATGCCCGGCATCACGATATCCATCAGCACCGCGTCGGGTTTTTCCTGGCGGGCCAATGCAACGCCATCGCCGCCATTGGCGGCCTTGAGCACCTGGTGCCCTTGCCGCTCGAGCATGCCGGTCAGTTTCTGCAATTCTGTCGGCGAGTCATCGATGATCAGGATTCGAGCCATGCTGGTCCTCGTTCGGTTATGAATTGACGTCTGCATCAACGCTTTCGCGCTCGCCGTCAGGTTGGCAAAGGCTGGAACTCCGGCACCTGAGCATGGATTGCTTCAAGCAGCGAGGCCCGATCGAACGGCTTGGTGAGGAACCGGTCGGCGCCAACGGCGCGCGCACGGGCCCGGTCGAACAGACCTTCGCGAGACGACAGCATTATTACTGAAGTTCCAGAGAAGCGGGGGTTCTGTTTGATGAGTTGGCAGGCCTGATAGCCATCGAGACGAGGCATCATCACGTCGATGAACACTATTCTGGGAGCGTGATCGGCCAACTGCGCCAAGGCATCGAAGCCGTCCACGGCGGTGACGACCTCGCACCCCACCTGCTCGAGCAGTGTCTCAGCGGTGTGGCGGATGGTCTTGGAATCATCGACCACCATGACCTTCAAGTTCCGCGAATACGTTCGCGAATGCTGTTCCATGATCGCTCGTTCGGTTTCGTCGGCGGGTGGCCCGTGCGCCGCTGCGGTGCGTCACGCGCGGGCCTCGGAGCTTTTTAGCACAGTCTTGAGGCGGCTTCCATGCCGCGCCCTTGCAGGCGCCCTTGCAGGCGCCCTTGCAGGCGCCCTTGACCAGCACGGTTGAGCGGGCCACCCTGACGGCCATCAAAGCCTGCCATTCTGCCTGGAGACACACCACCATGCCCATTCGCGTCGGCATCGTCATGGACCCCATTTCGCGTATCAACTACAAGAAAGACACGTCGTTGGCGCTTTTGCTCGCCGCCCAGGCGCGTGGCTGGGAGCTGACCTACATGGAGCTGCCAGACCTGTACCAGGCCAACGGGCAGCCACGGGCCAAGGCGTCGAGCTTGAAAGTGTTCGCCGACCCGGAGCATTGGTACGAACTGGAAGCCCCCCAGGACATCGCGCTGCAAGACCTGGACGTGATCCTGATGCGCAAGGATCCGCCGTTCAACATCGAGTTCGTGTACGCCACTTACTTCCTGGAGCAAGCGGAGCGGGCCGGCGTGCTGGTGGTCAACAAGCCGCAAAGCCTGCGCGACTGCAACGAAAAGCTGTTCGCCACCCAGTTCCCGCAGTGCAACCCGCCAACATTGGTAAGCCGCCGCCAGGACATCATCCGCGAATTCGTGGCCGAACACGGCGACGTCATTCTCAAGCCGCTGGATGAAATGGGCGGTGCGTCCATTTTCCGCCACCGCCAGGGTGATCCCAACCTTTCGGTGATCCTCGAAACGCTGACGGTTCATGGTACCCACCAGACCATGGCGCAGAAGTACATCCCGGCCATCACCGAGGGCGACAAGCGCATCCTGATGATCGACGGCGAGCCTGTGGATTATTGCCTGGCCCGGATCCCTGCCGCAGGTGAAACCCGAGGCAACCTGGCCGCAGGCGGCCGTGGTGAGGCGCGCCCACTTTCGGACCGTGACCGCTGGATCGCCGCCCAGGTAGGGCCCAGCCTGCGGGAAAGGGGGTTGCTGTTCGTGGGCCTGGACGTCATCGGCGATTACCTGACCGAAATCAACGTGACCAGCCCTACCTGCGCCCGTGAAATCGACGCAGCCTACGGCACGGATATCGGCGGCCTGCTGATGGACGCGATAGAGCGCAAGCTGCAAAGCCGCTGATGCATCCTGCCGCCCGCCTACCAGCGGCGGCACCGAAGCGGGGCATTTGCGGTATGATGCTCCGCCATTCGACTCCCAGCGGTGTGGGCTCCATATAGCCGATGACCAGCTTTACCGACATTTCCTCAAAGCTTGCGCCCAAGGCGGCCCGCCCGGCAGACCGCCTGGGCTTCGCCTTGTTCGTCGCCGCTTTGTTGCACCTGGCGGTGATTCTCGGCGTCAGTTTCAGCCTGGAGCCCCCTGCCCAGATCAGTAAAACGCTGGAAATCACCTTGTCGACCTTCAAGAGCGACAAGGCACCCGAAAAAGCGGATTTCCTGGCCCAGGACAATCAGCAGGGCAGCGGCACGCTCGAACACAACGCGGTGCCCAAAACCACCGAGGTCGCGCCCTTCCAGAGCGAACAGATCAACAAGGTCACGCCACCACCGGCACCGCGCCCCGTACGCGAGCAGGCGCCGCAGAAAACCAAGGCCGTGGCCACCACTACCGTGCAACCACGCAAGGTCGAAGCACGCCCACAGCAGCAACCCGCGGACGAAAAACCCAAGGTCACCACGCCCGATTTCGACAGCTCGCAGCTGTCCAGCGAGATCGCCAGCCTTGAAGCAGAGCTGTCGAACGAGCAGCAGGCCTACGCCAAACGCCCTCGCATCTATCGCTTGAGTGCAGCCTCGACCATGCGTGACAAGGGCGCCTGGTACAAGGAAGACTGGCGCAAGAAGGTCGAACGGGTCGGCAACCTGAACTACCCCGAGCGGGCACGCCAGCAGCAGATCTACGGCAGCCTGCGCATGCTGGTGTCGATCAACCGCGACGGCTCGCTGTACGAAGTGCTGATACTCGAATCCTCCGGCCAGCCCCTGCTGGACGAAGCCGCACAACGTATCGTGCGCCTGGCGGCGCCATTCGCACCGTTCACCGGGGACCTTTCGGACATCGATCGGCTCGAAATCATCAGGACATGGCGGTTCGCCAAGGGCGACCGGTTGTCCAGCAACTAGTGACAGTCCATCGCTTGTAAGCACATCGAGGCAGCGCCACACTACGCCTATGAAAACCCTTGAAACCAGCTACCTCAAGCATCAGTTCCTGATCGCCATGCCGCACATGGCCGATCCGAACTTCGCCCAGACCCTCACGTACATCGTGGAGCACACTGACCGTGGCGCCATGGGGCTGGTGGTGAACCGGCCGCAGGAGCTGAACCTGGCGGATATTCTCGAACAGCTCCGGCCAGAGGCCACGCCACCGCTTTCGGCACAGCTGGTGCCCGTGTATGGCGGCGGGCCGGTGCAGATGGACCGCGGCTTCGTATTGCACACCAGTGGCCCGGTATACGACGCCACCGTGGACCTGGGCGGGATTTCCCTCTCCACGTCCCAGGACGTACTGTTCGCGATCGCCGATGGCAGCGGCCCGGCCAACAGTCTGATCACCCTGGGCTATGCCGGTTGGGAAGCCGGCCAGCTGGAAAGCGAAATGGCCGAAAACGCCTGGCTGACTTGCCCGTTCGATCCCGACATCCTGTTTTCCATGGCCAGCGAGCAGCGGCTCAGCGCAGCCGCCGCGCGCCTGGGTGTGAACCTGAGCCTGCTCACCAGCCAGGCGGGGCACGCCTGATGGCCGTGCGCCTGCTTCTGGGGTTCGACTACGGCAGCAAGCAGATCGGCCTCGCCGTGGGCCAGGTAATCACCGGCCAGGCCCGTGAGCTGTGCGTACTCAAGGCACAAAACGGCGTGCCGGACTGGCTCAAGGTGGAAGCCCTGATCAAGGAATGGAAACCCGATGCGCTGGTGGTGGGGCTGCCGCTGAACATGGATGGCAGCCCAAGCGACATGAGCGCCCGCGCGGAGCGCTTCGCCCGCCAGCTCAATGGCCGCTTCAACCTGCCGGTACACACCCATGACGAGCGCCTGACCACCTTCGAAGCGAAGGGTGAGCGCATGGCCCGAGGCCAACGCACCCACAGCTACCGAGACAACCCAGTGGACGCCATCGCTGCGCGGCTGCTGCTGGAGGGCTGGCTGGAAGCCAACGCCGCGCAACTCTCTGATTTCTGACCCCTGCCGGGCCGCTGGCCGCGGCCGATTGGAGCCTGCATGACCTTACCCAACCCCGCGGACCTCATCCGCCAGATGGCCATCGACCTGCGCACACGCCTTCAGGCCCGTGGCATCGACGCACCACGTTTCATCGGCATACGAACTGGCGGGGTCTGGGTAACCCAGGCGTTGCTTCAGGAAATGGGTATTGCCGCTGCGTTTGGCACCCTCGATGTGTCCTTTTATCGGGATGATTTCAGCCAGAACGGCCTGCATCCCCAGGTACGCCCGTCGGACCTGCCGTTCGAAATCGAAGGCCAGCACCTCATTCTCGTTGACGACGTACTGATGAGCGGCCGGACCATCAGGGCTGCTTTGAACGAGCTGTTCGATTACGGCCGGCCAGCCAGCGTAACGCTGGTCAGCCTGGTAGACCTGGACGCCGCCGAGCTGCCGATCCGCCCAGACATTGCCGGGGTGACCCTGTCGCTGGCCCTGAACGAACGGGTAAAATTGCTCGGCCCTTCCCCGCTTTCCCTGGAGCAGCAAGCTGTTGAGCCTGCCTCCGGCCTTCAAGAGTCTCCTCGATGAACCCGACCCACGCCAAGCGCCCCTTGCAACTGAACGATCAGGGCCAACTGCGGCACTTCCTGTCTCTGGACGGATTGCCCCGGGAATTGCTGACCGAGATCCTGGACACTGCCGACTCATTTCTCGAGGTAGGCGCCCGGGCGGTCAAAAAGGTCCCCTTGCTGCGCGGCAAGACCGTTTGCAACGTATTCTTCGAGAACTCCACACGCACCCGCACCACGTTCGAACTGGCGGCGCAACGGCTCTCCGCGGACGTGATTACCCTGAACGTGTCCACGTCCTCCACCAGCAAGGGCGAAACGCTGTTCGATACCCTGCGCAACCTGGAGGCGATGGCCGCCGACATGTTCGTGGTTCGCCACGCTGACTCCGGCGCAGCTCATTACATCGCCGAACACGTGTCGCCTGATGTCGCCGTGATCAACGGGGGCGATGGCCGCCATGCGCACCCTACCCAGGGCATGCTCGACATGCTCACCATTCGCCGGCACAAGGGTGGGTTCGAAAATCTCTCAGTGGCGATCGTGGGCGATATCCTCCACTCGCGGGTGGCGCGCTCCAACATGATTGCGCTGAAAACCCTGGGGTGCCCCGACATCCGCGTGATCGGCCCGAAAACGCTGCTGCCGGTCGGCGTGGAGCAGTATGGCGTGAAGGTCTATACCGACTTGGCCCAGGGGCTCAAGGACGTGGACGTAGTGATCATGTTGCGGCTGCAACGTGAGCGCATGCAAGGCGGGTTGCTGCCCAGCGAAGGCGAATTCTATCGGCTGTTCGGCTTGACCACTCAGCGCCTGGCACTGGCGCGCCCCGATGCGATCGTGATGCACCCAGGGCCCATCAACCGCGGCGTAGAGATCGAGTCAGCAGTGGCCGACGGCCCGCAGTCAGTCATTCTCAATCAGGTCACCTACGGCATCGCCGTGCGTATGGCCGTGCTGTCCATGGCCATGAGCGGCCAGGCAGCCCAACGGCAGTTCGAGCAGGAGAACGTGCAGTGAGTTTAAGCATTATCGGCGCCCGGCTCATCGACCCGGCGTCGGGCCTGGATCAGCTGTCCGACCTCCATATGGAAAACGGCAAGGTAGTGGCCATTGGCGCAGCCCCTGTCGGCTTTGCGCCAGCGCGGCAGATCGCCGCTCAAGGGCTGATAGCCGCGCCGGGGCTGGTAGACCTCAACGTGGCCCTGCGCGAGCCCGGCTATAGCCGCAAGGGCAGCATCGCCAGCGAAACCCGGGCTGCGGCCGCAGGTGGCGTGACCTCGTTGTGCTGCCCTCCGCTGACCCGCCCAGTGCTGGACACCTCCGCCGTGGCCGAGCTGATCCTGGACCGCGCCCGCGATGCCGGCCACTGCAAGGTGTACCCCATCGGGGCGCTGAGCAAAGGCCTGGAAGGCGAGCAACTGGCCGAGCTGGTTGCGCTGCGAGATGTAGGCTGCGTCGCCTTCGGCAACGGCTTGAACAGCTTCAGCAACACGCGCACGCTGTGCCGGGCGCTGGAATACGCCGCTACGTTCGACCTGACCGTCGTCTTCCACTCTCAGGATCGGGACCTGGCGGCCGGTGGCCTGGCGCACGAAGGCCCCACGGCAAGCTTTCTGGGCTTGTCGGGGATACCGGAAACGGCCGAAACCGTCGCGCTGGCGCGAGACTTGTTGCTTGTGGAGCAAAGCGGCGTACGGGCTCACTTCAGCCAGTTGACCACGGCCCGTGGCGCCGAAATGATCGCCCAGGCTCAGGCACGTGGCTTGCCGGTTACTGCGGACGTAGCGCTGTACCAGCTGATCCTCACCGATGAAGCGTTGACCGGCTTCTCCAGCCTGTACCACGTGCAACCGCCATTACGCACCCGGGCAGACCGCGACGCGCTGCGCGAAGCGGTGAAAGCCGGTGTCATACAGGCAATCTCCAGCCATCATCAACCCCATGAACGCGACGCCAAGCAGGCGCCGTTCGGAGCGACCGAGCCAGGTATCAGCAGCGTGGAGCTACTGCTGCCGCTTGGGCTGACACTGGTAGAAGAAGGGGTACTGGACCTGCCCACATTACTGGCCCGCCTCACCTCAGGCCCGGCCCAGGCGCTGCGCCTGCCTGCCGGGGAGCTTAAAGTGGGGGGCCCGGCAGACCTGGTACTGTTCGACCCCACCGCCAGCACCCTGGCTGGCGAGCGCTGGCATTCGCGTGGGGAAAACAGCCCCTTCCTCGGGCACTGCCTGCCGGGCAACGTGCGTTACACACTCGCCGACGGTCACCTGACTCACGAGGCGTAAGGCCCTGCACGCAAGGGGTACGGCCGTGACCGTACCCGCTTGCGCACAAGGCAGACACATTCAGTTTATACTTTTGGTTTTCAATGGAAGGGCAGGCTCCGGTAGCGTGACTCACTACGCCTTCCTTCCTCAATCAGGCACGCATGCGGGTTAGTTTATCGACGCAGTGTGCCCTGATCTTGTATCGGTGTGCCGTTTCTCATGTTGCAGCCAGTTCTCTCCAGCCGCTGTTTTTCAGCGTGCAGAAATACCATGCGTGGGTCGGTGATTGTCCTCGCTTCCGGCCCCTCAACCCAGGATTTCCCGGTGCAGGAGTTTTCGACCGTTCCGATCATTACAATGAACGGTGCGATTTCCCACCTCCTCGACACTGCTATCAGGCCGCTGTTCTACGTATGTACCGACCGCGGTTTCCCGCGCGAACAACCGGAGCTGTATCAGGCCGCCCTGGCGCGAGCGGAAAACCTTGCCCTGTGGCCAGACGAAATCGCCCGGCTGACGCCCGAACAGAAAGCAGTTGCCTACCCTTTACGTAAAGCACCCACTACCGGATTCAAGCACCTGCTAGGCCACGACCGTGATCGCGCGACACGTTCGCGCAACATATTGAGCAAGCGGTCACGCAGTATTGGTTTCAGCAAGGATATGAGCTACGGGTTTTTCGACGCGCGCACGGTGGCCTACGTCTGTCTGCAACTGGCTTATCACCTGGGTTTCGACAAGGTATTCATGGTTGGCGTAGACCTCAATGGCTCGGCGCAACGGTTCTATGACGACCGCATAGGCAAGCGATCGCCCTGCGGGCTTAATGATTACTTCGATGTACGCATCCTGCCCAGCTTCCGCGTGCTCAAGCGTGCCTTCGATGGCACGGGCAGGCAGGTGCTGAACCTGTCTACACACAGCCGGTTACCCACCTCGGTGGTTGAGCGGGCAGATCTGCAAACGCTGCGAAAGAGCTTGGCGCATCAGCATGTGGCTGGGTTGGACCCTGCCGCCCGAGCATCGGCCAGCAACTGCTCGAGCATGAAGTCCGGGGAGTAGCGATAGAGCACGTTGTCAGGCAAGGCCACCAGCGGCGCCCGCAGGAACGCCCGCAGCTGTTGCGGATCGGCATTGCCATCGTCACTCAGCACGTAGACGTTGCTCGGATGGTAGAGCGGGAGGTTTTTCACTGCACCGTTATTGGTGATCAGCTTCTTACCGAAATAAGCAGCCTCCAAGGTGCGCAAGGTTACTCCGGCCTGGCCTGGCTGGTTGATCTCAACCAGCACGTCGGCTTGCTGCGCATGGGCAAGGTTCTGTTCATAGTCCATCACATCGGCCACGTGGTAAGGCGTGACCGTATTCGTGGTTTCGTCTCGCACTATGTAGAAATCCGGCTCGCAGCCACTGGCCCGCAGGCTCTGCGCGAGCGCTTCGAGCATGGCTGCTCGTCCTTTATCGCGGCCCAGGAAAAAGCACTTCATGACGTGGCCCGTTACGGTCGACCTTGCCACGTCGCGCCCGGTTTCGGTAAAGCCAAGCGGAAAGAACTGGTTGAGGGGGCGCATTCCAAGCGCTTCGCATTGCTGCTGATCGAAACTGTAGATGGCGTCAAACAGCGGGCGAACCTCGCTCAGAAACGCGGCGTCCACCAGATCTCGAACCAGCAGCACCTTGCGGCCTGGAAACGCCCGAACGATGGCCGGGTTCACATTGCGACGGACCTGCCCCTCGTTGCACACAAGCAGATCAGCCGGGCCTGTATTGCGCAGCCGGCAAACCACCCGCCCCAGCCAGCCATCACTCACTCGAACGCCTCCCAGGCGCTTGTTCAGCGACTGGATCTTGCGCTGAACGCGCTGGGCCAGCCTGGGAGGGGCCAATACTTCCACAGGCTGGGAGGTGGCCAAATACGCGATGAAGCGCCGCTCGTATTGCGCCGTCCAGCCAAGAAAATATGCCTTCAACCTGTACCCTGCCCTGTGTGCGCTCGGACTGCCCGGGCGAGCCGCAGATTATCGCAGCCGGCCTGACACACGCGCTAGCCGCGATACGCCTCGCGGTTCTTCAAGGAGATCTGCTCGTTGAGCGTCCAGAAGTCGTAAAGGATCCCCACCACGAACAGCCCCCCGGTAAAGAAGTACAGCACCGCGGTGATCCATTTGCGCTGGTAAAGGCGGTGTACCCCGAACAGCCCCAGAAAGGTCAACAGCAACCAGGCGATGTTGTAGTCCAGCGGGCCGCTATGAAAGCGCAGGTCCGCCTGGCGATCCATGGCCGGGATCAGGAACAGGTCGATCAACCAGCCGATGCCTAGCAAGCCGAGCGTGAGCAGCCAGATCGTGCCGGTCACCGGCTTGCCGTAGTAAAAGCGGTGAGCCCCTGTGAAGCCAAAAATCCACAAGGCATAGCCGAACACAATGCTGTGCGTGTCTTGAAGCTTGGGCTCGGGTCGATAGGTATTCATAGAGGCTGACTTCGCTCTCGATTATTAAAATTTGTGGAAGAAAGTGTGACTTTCCGACGGCTACCCGACAAGCGGTAACCCAGTATAAAGCGAGAGCGAAACCGGCTAAACCGGGGGCTGGGTGGATGTCATAGACATAAAACCCTGTTGAGGGTTCGCCGTGGCGCGGTCCCGGATCGACCAGCGGGTCAAAAACGGGCAAAAAAGCTGTTATAAAGTTGCGCGCCACATCATCGAGCCCTGCCTAATGCACCTACTAATCAAGACATGGCTGACAGTTTGCCTTTTATGTCCCCTGGCCGCTTACGCCTCCAACCGTGAGCAACCGCTGCCTTCGAGTTTTTCGGGTTACACCGCTCAGGCTGGCGAAGCCGAATCCGCGCCCCGCGCCCCCCGCCATGCTCCGCGCAAGGCTGGTATCCATTCCGCTCAGGTAGCGGCTGCCCAGATGTCCGCCCGGCAGAACAGCCAGAGCAATGCCGTGCTCAGCCGCGCGGTTCAGGTATTGGGTACCCCGTACAAATGGGGAGGCAGCAGCCCAAGCAAGGGCTTCGACTGCAGCGGGCTGGTGAAATACGCCTTCAATGACGTAAAAGCCATTGACCTGCCCAGAACTTCCAACGCCATGGCCGACGGCCATGGGGTGAAGGTTGCCCGGGAAGACCTCAAGCCCGGCGACCTGCTGTTTTTCAACATCAAGGGCCGCCAGGTGAACCACGTCGCGATCTACCTGGGCGACGACAAGTTCATCCATGCCCCGCGCCGTGGCAAGGCGGTGTCTATCGACACCTTGAACAAGCCGTACTGGAAAGCTCATTACGTAGTGGCCAAGCGGGTGTTGCCGAAGCAGCCCGCCGCTACCACCTTACGTATCACCCAGCGCTGAATACGTGCCCTCCTGACGGAGGGCACGGTTTACAGGCTTTCAGGGTTCTTGGCTTTTTCCCGAGCCGCGTCCTTGGCAATCAGGCCCTTGGACAACAGGTCCTTGAGGCAGGCGTCCAGCGTCTGCATGCCAAGCGATCCGCCCGTCTGGATGGCCGAATACATCTGGGCGACCTTGTCCTCCCGGATGAGGTTACGGATGGCAGGCGTGCCGATCATGATCTCGTGGGCCGCCACTCGCCCCCCGCCGATCTTGCGCAGCAGGGTTTGAGAGATCACCGCCTGCAATGATTCGGACAACATCGAGCGCACCATAGACTTCTCTTCGGCCGGGAACACATCCACCACGCGGTCGATGGTCTTGGCGGCCGAGGTGGTGTGCAGGGTGCCGAACACCAGGTGGCCGGTTTCCGCTGCCGTCAACGCCAGCCGAATGGTTTCCAGGTCCCGCATCTCCCCTACCAGGATCACGTCCGGGTCTTCCCGCAGTGCCGAGCGCAGCGCATGGGAGAAGCCGAGCGTATCGCGATGCACCTCACGCTGGTTCACCAGGCACTTCTTCGATTCATGAACGAACTCGATCGGGTCTTCGATCGTAAGAATATGGTGATGCTTGTTGTTGTTCAGGTAGTCGATCATTGCCGCCAATGTAGTGGACTTGCCCGAGCCCGTAGGCCCGGTTACCAGCACCAGACCCCGCGGCACATCGGTAATGCGCCGAAACACATCACCCATGCCCAGGTCGTCCATGCTCAGTACTTTCGAGGGGATGGTCCGAAACACCGCGCCGGCGCCACGGTTCTGGTTGAACGCGTTCACCCGAAAGCGCGCAACCCCCGGCACTTCGAAAGAGAAGTCCGTTTCCAGGAACTCTTCGAAATCCTGGCGCTGCTTGTCATTCATGATGTCGTAGATCAAGGCCTGCACGGCCTTATGGTCCAGCGGCGGCAGGTTGATGCGGCGAACGTCGCCATCCACGCGAATCATGGGCGGCAGCCCGGCGGAAAGGTGTAAATCCGAGGCACCTTGCTTCGCGCTGAAGGCCAACAACTCAGTAATGTCCATGAGACTCCCCAAATACAGACAAGCAGGTAGAATGCCGCAGACCCCTAAAGCCGCTGGCGCCAAGTTAATGTCCACCATAGCAGACAACCTTTCCTCGGTGATCGCGCGAATCGGTGCCGCCACTCAGGCCGCGGGGAGGGCGCCTGGCAGCGTGAACCTGCTGGCGGTGAGCAAGACCAAGCCCGCCCAGGCCGTGCGCGAAGCTCATGCCGCAGGGCAGCGGCATTTCGGCGAAAACTACCTTCAGGAGGCGCTGGCCAAGCAAGCCGAACTGGCGGACCTGGACCTTACCTGGCATTTCATCGGGCCTATCCAGTCCAACAAGACCAAGGCCATTGCCGAGCACTTTGACTGGGTGCATTCGGTAGACCGGTTGAAAGTTGCCCAACGCCTGGCCGAACAGCGGCCTGCCCATCTTCCGCCCCTTAACGTGTGCCTGCAGGTGAACATAAGCGGGGAGGCCAGCAAGGCCGGATGTGAACCCGCCGAGCTTGCCGCCCTGGCCGCCGCGGTTGCCGCCCTCCCTGGCTTGCGCCTGCGCGGTTTGATGGCCATTCCCGAGCCCGGCATGAGCATTGACGAGCAGAACGCTACCTTCGCACGCGTGCGCACCTTGCGTGACAGCCTCGATGGCACGCTGGATAGCCTGTCCATGGGCATGAGCGATGACCTCGAGGCCGCGATCAGCCAAGGCGCGACCTGGGTTCGCATTGGTACCGCACTGTTCGGCGCCCGCGACTACAGCAAGCCTGAACCCACCGCCTGATTATCCGATCACAGGAATTTTTCATGAGCACACCACGTATCGCCTTCATCGGCGCCGGCAACATGGCAGCGAGCTTGATCGGTGGCCTGCGCGCCGAGGGCGTCGAGGCCAGCCGGCTCTCGGCCAGCGATCCAGGCCAGGACACCCGCGAACGCATCGCCGCAGCCTATGGCATCGCCACGTTCGAAGACAACGCCGCGGCAGCGAACAATGCCGACATCGTGGTACTCGCCGTCAAACCCCAGGCCATGAAGGCCGTGTGCGAGGCATTGCGCCCTGCATTGCGCCCGGGCCAACTGGTTGTGTCGATTGCCGCGGGCATTACCTGCGCCAGCCTGCACACCTGGCTTGGTGAGTGCCCCATCGTGCGCTGCATGCCCAACACCCCGGCGCTGGTACGCGAAGGGGCCAGCGGCCTGTATGCAACGGCTCAGGTCAGCGAAGAACAAAAGCGTGACGCGCAGCAGCTGCTCGGCGCCGTGGGCCTGGCACTGTGGCTGGAAAGCGAACAGCAACTGGACGCCGTAACGGCGGTATCCGGCAGCGGCCCAGCGTATTTCTTCCTCTTGATCGAAGCCATGACCCAGGCCGGCGAAGCCCTTGGCCTGCCCCGCGAAACCGCCGCCAGGCTCACGCTGCAAACAGCCGTTGGTGCTGCGCGCATGGCCGCCGACAGCGATGTGGATGCCGCTGAGCTGCGCCGTCGGGTAACCTCTCCGGCAGGCACCACCGAAGCGGCGATCAAGGCCTTCCAGGCCGGCGGCTTCGAGGCATTGGTGGAACAGGCTCTGGGTGCGGCAGCCCATCGCTCGAAAGAACTGGCAGAACAACTCGCCCACTAAGGAGCGTTAGATGATTGGATTGAACACTGCACTGATTTACGTGCTGCAAACCCTGGGCAGCCTTTACCTGCTGATCGTTCTGCTGCGCTTCGTGCTGCAACTGGTACGGGCGGATTTCTACAACCCACTTAGCCAGTTCGCCGTGCGCGCCACGCAGCCACTGCTGCGTCCACTACGCCGGATCGTGCCCAGCCTGTTCGGGCTGGACATGTCGTCGCTGCTGCTGGCAATCATCATCCAGATGGCGATCATGGCCCTTACCCTGCTGCTGGCCTATGGCACCACGGGCAACCCATTGCAGCTGCTGATCTGGTCCATCATCGGCGTGACGGCGTTGTTCCTGAATATCTTCTTCTTCGCCATGATCATCAGCGTGATCCTGTCGTGGGTGGCCCCGGCCAGCCATAACCCAGGCGCGGAACTGGTCAATCAGATCTGCGAACCGGTGCTGGCACCCTTCCGCCGCATGCTGCCTAACCTCGGCGGTCTGGATATTTCTCCTATCCTTGCGTTCATGGTGCTCAAGCTGCTGGACATGCTGGTGATCAACAACCTGGCCGCCATGACCGGCATGCCACAGATCCTTCGCACGCTGATCTAAGCATCGTCCCCCTTCGCCGCGGTGCGCTCGGGCAAGCGCCGCGGCGAAGGCGCTTGCCCCCTCTGCCCCCCCTCCTTATCCTTACGCCTCATTTGAGTGAGAGCAGGGTCGATGTCCACAGTCTTCCCCGAAGATTCCGTCGGTTTGGTCACACCGCAGCTAGCGACATTCAGCGAGCCACTGCCGTTGGCATGTGGGCGCTCGCTGGCGGCCTACGAGCTGATTTACGAAACCTACGGCCAGCTCAACAGCGACGCCAGTAACGCCGTACTGATCTGCCACGCCCTTTCCGGGCATCACCACGCTGCGGGCTACCATAGCGAAGCGGACCGAAAACCCGGCTGGTGGGACAGCGCCATCGGCCCTGGCAAGCCCATTGATACCCGCCGCTTCTTTGTAGTGGCCCTGAACAATCTCGGTGGCTGCAACGGCTCTACCGGCCCGGGCAGCATCGATCCCGCTACCGGCAAGCCGTTCGGCGCCAACTTCCCGGTGCTTACCGTGGAAGACTGGGTAAACAGCCAGGCGCGCCTCGCCGACCTGCTGGGCATCCGCCAATGGGCCGCCGTGGTGGGCGGCAGCCTGGGTGGCATGCAGGCGTTGCAATGGTCGATCAGCTACCCGGAGCGGCTGCGTCACTGTGTGGCCATTGCCTCGGCGCCTAAACTCTCTGCCCAGAACATCGCGTTCAACGAAGTGGCCCGGCAGGCGATTTTGTCCGACCCCGAATTCCACGGTGGTGACTTCCAGGCCGAAGGCGTTATCCCCAAGCGCGGGCTGATGCTGGCGCGCATGGTAGGCCATATCACCTACCTGTCGGATGATTCCATGGGTGAGAAATTCGGCCGCGAGCTCAAGCACGACCAACTGGCCTACGATTTCCACAGCGTTGCCTTCCAGGTGGAAAGCTACCTGCGCTATCAGGGCGAGGAATTCTCGGGGCGTTTCGACGCCAACACCTACCTGCTGATGACCAAGGCACTGGACTACTTCGACCCTGCCGCTGCGCACGGCGATGACCTGGCCAAAACCCTGGCCAACGCCCGCGCCGACTTCTGCATCATGTCGTTCACCACGGACTGGCGATTCTCGCCGGCACGCTCGCGTGAGATCGTCGATGCCCTGATGGCGGCGCGCAAGAACGTGTCCTACCTCGAAATCGACGCGCCTCAGGGCCACGATGCGTTCCTGATTCCTATCCCGCGCTACCTGCAGGCGTTTTCCAGCTACATGAACCGTATTGTGATTTGAGGTGCCCATGAGAGCCGATCTGGAAATTATCCAGGAATGGATACCGGCCGGCAGCCGGGTACTCGACCTGGGCTGCGGCAACGGCGAGTTGCTCGCATGGTTGCGCGACCACAAGGGTGTGACCGGCTACGGCCTGGAAATCGACCCAAGCAACATCAATGAATGCGTGCGCAAGGGCGTGAACGTTGTCGAGCAGAACGTGGACAAGGGGCTGGGCAATTTCGCCAGCAACAGCTTCGATGTGGTGGTGATGACGCAAGCCTTGCAGGCGGTGGAATACCCCGACCGTATCCTCGAAGAGATGCTGCGGGTTGGCCGGCAATGCATCATCACGTTCCCTAACTTCGGCCACTGGCGGTGCCGGTGGTACCTGGCCACCAAAGGCCGCATGCCGGTGTCGGAGTTCCTGCCCTACACGTGGTACAACACCCCGAACATCCACTTCTGCACCTTCGAAGACTTCGAGAACCTGTGCCGCGAGCGCGATGCCCAGGTGCTCGACCGCCTGGCCGTGGACCGCCTGCACCGTCACGGCTGGGCCAGCCGCCTGTGGCCCAACTTGCTGGGCGAGATCGGTATCTATCGTGTCAGCAGCCCTCAGCTGCGCCCGGAACACGTGGCCGTGTAACCGCCCGGCCGATGCGCTTGCCGCCACGGCCACCCCGGGGCATGCTCCCGCTATTTCCGGCGCTTCGGCGCCGGCCGCTTATCAAGCAGCTATCTATTTATGATGAACATCACTCAGTTGGTACTTGCCAGCCACAACGCCGGCAAACTCAAAGAACTTCAGGCCATGTTGGGCAGCAGCGTTCAGCTGCGCTCGGTGGGCGAATTCAGCCAGGTCGAGCCGGAAGAAACCGGGCTGTCTTTCGTTGAGAATGCCATTCTCAAGGCTCGCAATGCGTCGCGCCTGTCCGGGTTACCGGCCCTGGCGGACGACTCCGGGCTGGCGGTGGATTACCTGGGCGGCGCGCCGGGCATTTATTCAGCGCGGTATGCCGATGGCCAAGGCGATGCGGCGAACAACGCCAAGTTGCTGTCTGCCCTTGAAGGGGTACCTGATGCGGAGCGTGGCGCGCAGTTCGTGTGCGTGCTGGCCCTGGTGCGTCATGCCGATGACCCACTGCCTATCCTTTGCGAAGGCCTGTGGCAGGGGCGCATTCTGCCTGCCGCCAGCGGTGCCAACGGCTTCGGTTACGACCCTCTGTTCTGGGTACCGGAGCGCGACTGCTCCAGCGCCGAACTTTCGCCTGAAGACAAAAACCAGATCAGCCACCGCGCCCGGGCGATGGCCCTGCTTCGCCAGCGCCTGGGCCTTGCGTGAAACCCATGATCGAGCTGCCACCGCTGGCGTTGTATATCCACATCCCGTGGTGCGTACGCAAATGCCCCTACTGCGATTTCAACTCGCACGCAGCCGGGCCAGAGCTGCCCGAGGACGCCTACGTCAGCGCACTGCTGGACGACTTCGACCGCGACCTGCCCGCTGCGCTGGGGCGCCCCCTGACTTCCATCTTCTTCGGTGGCGGCACGCCCAGCCTGTTCAGTGCGGCGGCGCTCGGGCGATTGCTGGAAGGCTTGCGCGCCCGGATCCCGATGGCGCCGGACGTGGAAATCACCCTGGAGGCGAACCCCGGCACGTTCGAGCAGGATAAATTCGTTGCCTACCGCAAGCTGGGCATCAATCGCCTGTCGATCGGCATCCAAAGCTTCCAGGCCGACAAGCTCGAGGCGCTGGGCCGTATACATAGCGGAGATGAGGCACTGCGGGCCGCCGAGATGGCGCGCCGGGCCGGCTTTGATAACTTCAACCTGGACCTGATGCACGGCTTGCCCGGCCAAAGCCAGGAGGAAGCATTGGACGATTTGCGCCAAGCCATCGCTTTGGCGCCCACGCACCTGTCCTGGTATCAGCTCACGCTCGAACCCAACACGGTGTTCTGGAATCAGCCGCCACAGCTGCCCGAAGACGACATTCTTTGGGACATCCAGGAGGCCGGCCAGGCGTTGCTGGCCAGCGCAGGCTTTGCCCAGTACGAAGTCTCGGCCTACGCCCGCCCCGGGCGCCCCGCACGGCACAACCTCAATTACTGGAGCTTCGGTGACTTCATCGGCATCGGCGCTGGCGCCCATGGCAAGCTCACCGGCGCGGACGGCAGTGTGCGACGCACCTGGAAAACCCGGTTGCCCAAGGACTACCTGAACCTTGCCAAGCCGTACCTGGCGGGCGAAAAGGTTTTGGCACCCGAAGAGTTGCCGTTCGAATTTCTGATGAATGCCCTGCGGTTGACCGAGGGCGTACCTGCGGCGCTCTTTCCCGAGCGCACCGGGTTGCCGCTGGCTGCGCTGGAAGAAGGCCGCCGGGCCGCCGAACAAAAAGGCCTGTTACGCGTCGAACCGGAGCGGCTGGCGGCGACGGAACGGGGCCAGCTGTTCCTGAATGATCTTCTGCAACTGTTTTTGACCTGAGGACCCCGGATGGACATGCTTCTGGATCTGCTTTCAACGATGTCACGCTGGTGCCGAGGTAACCTCTCGGAAATCGCCCTGGCCCTGGTCGGCTGCGTGCTCGTGCTGTTCGGCGCCCAGGTCAAAGCCTGGGGCGAACAGAAAGTCGGCAGCATGGGCGGAATATTGCGCATACCGGCCATGGCATTGGCCTGCATGGTAGGCAGCGGCGCGGCGCTCATCTATGCCACGCCGTGGGTGCTCAAGGGGCTGCAGCAGTTCAACAACTACAGCCTGGCACCCGTGCTGCTTGTGGTGCTGGTGTTGATTGGCGTGGTAGCTGACAAAAAGTAGCAGCAGGGGGATTAACTGTGGGGCCAAGCCCGTTCGGGGTCTTCGACCCCTCCTACAATCCCCGTGGGCCCTGGCGATAGCCAGGGAATGGCTGGGCCAGGTTCGGGGTCTTCGACCCCTCCTACAGTGACTCGAAGGGTTATTCCACCCGCTCGAATTTCAGATCCCACACACCATGGCCCAGCCGTTCGCCGCGGCGTTCGAACTTGGTCACCGGGCGCTCGCTCGGGCGCTCTACCCAGCGGCCGTCGCTGGCCTGGTTGCGGTAGCCGGGCGCTGCGTTCATCACCTCAAGCATGTGGTCGGCATAGGCTTCCCAATCCGTCGCCATATGCAGCACGCCGCCGCGCTTGAGCTTGCTGCGCACCAGCTCGGCGAACGCTGGCTGTACGATTCGGCGCTTGTGGTGGCGGCTTTTGTGCCAAGGGTCGGGGAAGAACAACAGCAGGCGATCCAGGCTGGCATCGGCCACGCAGCGCTTGAGCACCTCGATCGCGTCGCAATCGAATACCCGAACGTTGCTCAGCCCCTGGCCCAGCACACCATTGAGCAGCGCGCCCACGCCGGGACGGTGAACCTCGACGCCGATGAAGTCCTGCTCAGGCGCTGCTGCGGCCATCTCCAGCAAGGAATGGCCCATGCCGAAACCGATCTCCAGCGTACGCGGCGCAACACGGCCGAATACCTTGTCGAAGTCGACCGGAGCGTCAGCCAGCGGCAGGATGAACAGCGGCCCGCCCTGGTCGAGGCCACGCTGCTGCCCTTCGGTCATGCGCCCGGCACGCATCACGAAGCTTTTGATGGTGCGGTGGTGCGCCGGGGTGCCCTCGGCATCAGCCGGGGTAGAGTGCGAATCAGTCATGAAGGCTCTTACTTGATCAGGCCATCCAGCGGCGAAGAGGCGCTGGCATAGAGTTTTTTCGGCATGCGACCGGCCAGCCAGGCCAAGCGGCCGGCGATGATCGCGTGTTTCATGGCTTCCGCCATTTGTACGGGGTGCTGTGCATGGGCAATGGCGGAGTTCATCAGCACGGCTTCACAGCCCAGCTCCATGGCAATGGTGGCGTCCGAGGCTGTGCCCACACCCGCGTCGACCAACACCGGTACCTTGGCCTCTTCCAGAATGATCTGCAGGTTGTACGGGTTGCAGATGCCCAGGCCAGTACCGATCAAGCCTGCGAGCGGCATCACTGCAATGCAGCCGATTTCAGCCAGCTGGCGGGCGATGATCGGGTCATCACTGGTGTACACCATCACGTCGAAACCTTCCTTGACCAGCACTTCAGCGGCCTTGAGGGTTTCGATCACGTTGGGGAAGAGGGTTTTCTGGTCAGCCAGCACTTCGAGCTTCACCAACTTGTGGCCATCGAGCAGTTCCCGCGCCAGGCGGCAGGTGCGCACGGCTTCGGTGGCATCGTAGCAACCGGCGGTGTTCGGCAGGATGGTGTAGCGATCCGGCGGCAGTACGTCCAGAAGGTTCGGTTCGCCCGGGTTCTGGCCGATATTGGTACGCCGTACCGCTACCGTGACGATCTCGGCGCCAGAGGCTTCGATGGCCAGCCGGGTTTCTTCCAGGTCACGGTATTTACCGGTACCTACCAGCAGGCGGGACTGATAGGTACGGCCTGCCAGAACGAACGGCTTGTCGCTGCGGGATGTGCTCATGGGTGATCCTCGTAGATGGTAGACGCGCTGCAGGTACGGGGCGCCTAACCGCCGCCGATGGCCTGCACCACTTCTACCTGGTCGCCTTCTTTAAGCGGCGTGCTGGCATGCTCGCCACGGGGGACGATGTCCAGGTTCAGTTCGACCGCGACACGACGCCCGGCCAGTTCCATGCGAGCCAGCAGGCCAGCGACGGTTTCGCCGTCAGGCAGCTCGAAGGTGTCTCCGTTCAACTGAATGCGCATGTGGGGCGCCATCGAAAAGTGGGGCGTGCATTCTAGCCCGATCACGCACGCCGACCAAGGCGCCTGCGACCGCGCGCGTCAGCCCAGGCGCCAGGCGGCAAGCCCCAGGCACGCCCAGCCCGCCAGGAACGCCAGGCCACCGAAGGGCGTAATGATGCCCAGGCGCGCCACGCCGCTGAGGGTGAGCGCGTAAAGGCTCCCCGAAAACAATACGATGCCGAGGCAAAACAACAGGCCTGCCCAGCCAACAAGGCGCCCCGGTAAGAGGTTTGCGAGCACGGCAACGCCCAGCAGCGCCAGCGTATGGACCAATTGATACTGCACCCCGGTCTGGAAGATAGCCAGGTAATCCGGGGAAAGCCTGCCCTTGAGACCGTGGGCGGCGAATGCGCCAAGGCCTACGCCAGTGAAGCCAAAGAATGCGGCTAGCATCAGGAAACTGCGCAACATGAAAGCTCCGTCCGGATCGACAGCGTCAGGGCCTGTATAATGGCCCGCTCTCACGGCCGGGCCAAGCTCACTATGCTAGGTACTCTACTGCAGCGCATTCGCCGCTTCCTGATGTGGTTCGCCATTGGCAGCGCGGCATTGGTACTGGTGTTGCGCTGGGTGCCACCCCCGGGTACCGCGTTGATGGTGGAGCGCAAGGTGCAATCCTGGGTCGATGGGCAACCGATTGACCTGCAGCGCTCCTGGCGCGGCTGGGACGCCCTGCCAGACGACCTCAAGGTGGCGGTCATTGCCGGCGAGGATCAGAAGTTTCCATTCCATTGGGGGTTCGACCTTCCGGCGATCCGCGCTGCGTTCACTCATAACGAACGGGGCGGTTCGCTCCGCGGCGCCAGTACGCTCAGCCAGCAGGTGTCCAAGAACCTCTTTCTGTGGTCGGGGCGCAGCTATTTGCGCAAGGGCCTGGAAGCCTGGTTTACCGTGCTGATCGAAGTACTCTGGCCCAAGCAGCGGATACTTGAGGTGTACCTCAACAGCGCCGAATGGGATGACGGGGTATTTGGCGCGGAAGCAGCGGCGCGGCACCATTTCAATACCAGTGCGGCCAATCTATCCCGGCAACAGGCCAGCCTGCTGGCGGCGGTATTGCCCGCGCCCCGGGAATGGAGCGCGGCACGCCCCAGCCCTTATGTGCTGAGAAGGGCCGCATGGATTCGCCAACAGATGAGCCAACTGGGTGGAAGTGATTACCTGATGAACCTGAGCAAGGCCCGGTCGGCGCCGTGGGCGGATTGACGGCACCTGAGGGTATCTGAAGAGGATGGCCGGGCCCCGCCAGATCTGGAGGGGCCCAAGCCCGGGCATCAAGCGGCGATAGCGCCCTTGAGCTTGGTCATCGCGTTCTTTTCCAGCTGCCTGATACGTTCGGCCGACACGTTGTACTTGGCGGCAAGCTCGTGCAGCGTGGCTTTCTCTTCTGCCAGCCAGCGCTGGTAAAGAATGTCGCGGCTGCGCTCGTCCAGTACTTCCAGCGCCTCGTGCAGGTTGCTGGTGGAACTGTCCGCCCAGTCTGCGTCTTCGAGCTGACGCGCCGGGTCGTAACGGTGATCTTCAAGGTAATTGGCAGGCGACTGGAACGCGCTGTCGTCATCCGCCTCCGCCGCCGGATCGAACGCCATGTCCTGCCCGGTCAGGCGGCTTTCCATTTCCCGCACTTCGCGTGGCTCAACGCCCAGGCTTTCCGCCACACGGTGTACTTCGTCGTTGTTCAGCCAGGCCAGGCGTTTTTTCTGGCTGCGCAGGTTGAAGAACAGCTTGCGCTGCGCCTTGGTGGTAGCCACCTTGACGATGCGCCAGTTGCGCAGGATGAATTCGTGAATTTCCGCCTTGATCCAGTGCACGGCAAAGGACACGAGGCGTACGCCCATTTCAGGGTTGAAGCGCTTGACGGCCTTCATCAGGCCAACGTTACCTTCCTGGATAAGGTCGGCCTGGGCCAACCCGTAGCCGGAATAGCTGCGTGCGATGTGCACCACGAAGCGCAGGTGGGCAAGTACCATCTCCCGCGCTGCGTCGAGATCCTGATCGTAGTAGAGCTTTTCGGCCAGTTCGCGCTCCCGCTCCGGTGTCAGCAGCGAAATGCTGTTCACCGCATGCACGTAGGCCTCGAGGTTTGCCCCCGGAACCAGCGTATACGCAGGTTGCAATGAAGTGGTCATTCAAAAACCTCCGACAAACAGATGTGCGCCTTGTGAGCGCCGACCCCAATAGACCGCGCTGCCCGGGATGAGTTCCGGGCGCGCGTTCCTTGGCGCCAGAAATGTGGTTAACGCGGCGCCAGCTCCCTGAGGTGCCTCGCCACTGCAATCCACGCACCGATATACCCTAACAATACCGCACCAAGCAAGAGGGACAGCCCGTCCGAGCCAGGAACCCCGCCCAGCGCAAAATCACTTCCATAGAGGCCAGCAAGGTTGACCACCGCGCCATTGAGCCAATCCAGGCCGAAGGCAAGTACCGCCCAGGCCAGCACACCCGCGCCGAAGCCATAGAGGGCACCCATATAAAGGAAGGGGCGACGCACATAGGCATCGGTGCCACCGACCAGCTTTATGACCTCGATCTCGTTTCGGCGGTTCTCGATATGCAGCCGGATGGTATTGCCGATCACCAGCAGCAACGCCGAGATCAACAGCACTGCCAGGCCGAAGACGAAACGGTCCCCCAGTTTGAGAATGGCCGCGAGGCGCTCGACCCATACCAGATCCAGCTGCGCCTGTTCCACGTTGGGCAACTGTGACAACTGCTCGCGCAGCGCTTCCAGGGCCGGTTTGTCGACTTCTCGCGGGGTTACCACCACAACGCCCGGCAGCGGGTTGTCCGGAAGCTCCCTGATGGCTTCACCCAGGCCTGACTGTTGCTGGAAGGCGTCCAGGCCTTTCTCACGGCTGATGAATTCGGCGTCCGCTACACCCGCCAGCGCCTTGGCCTGTTCGACCAGCGCGTCGCCTTCCCGGCTGCCGGCTTCCATGCGCATATACAGAGAAATCTGCGCCGCCCGCTGCCATGAGCCGCCCAGGCGCTCGACATTCTTGAGCAGCAAGGACAAGCCCATAGGCAAGCTGAGCGCTACAGCCATCACCAGGCAGGTGAACAGGCTGCCGATCGGGTGCCGGCCCAGGCGCTTCAAGCTATCAGCCAGGCTGGCGCGGTGGCTTTCAAGCCACGCACGGAACAGGGTGCTGAAGTCCGGCCCATCGTCATCGTCGTTGCGTCGCGGTTTTTTAGGTGCCGCCTCGGCAGGCTTCGGTGCCACTCGATCGGACACCTTCGGGCTACGTGTCGCACTCATTGGCCAGCCTCCCCGTCACCGATCAACCGGCCACGCTGCAGTGTGAGCATGCGATGGCGCATGCGAGCGATAAGCGCAAGGTCATGGCTGGCAATAAGCACACTGGTGCCCAGCCGATTGATGTCTTCGAACACGCCCATGATTTCCGCCGCCAGCCGTGGGTCGAGGTTCCCCGTGGGCTCGTCCGCCAGCAGCAGGGCTGGCTTGTGAACGATCGCCCGGGCAATACCCACTCGCTGTTGCTGGCCTGTGGACAGGTCGCCGGGATACAGATCACCCTTGTCGCCGAGCGATACGCGATCCAGGGCGGCATCCACCCGCTTGGCGATCTCGGCCTTGGACAGCCCCAGAATCTGCAACGGAAGGGCAATATTGTTGAACACTGTACGGTCGAACAGCAGCTGGTGGTTCTGGAACACCACGCCGATCTGCCGACGCAGGAACGGGATCTGGGCATTGCTTATCTGGCCAAGGTCCTGCCCGGCCAACAGCAGCTTGCCGCTGGTTGGGCGTTCCATGGCCAGCAGCAAACGCAAAAGCGTGCTTTTACCGGCACCAGAGTGCCCTGTGACGAAAAGAAACTCGCCGCGCCGTACCCGAAAGCTCAGCTCATGCAGGCCTACGTGGCCATTCGCATAGCGCTTGCCGACCTGTTCGAAGCGGATCATGAGTGGTCACGCTCGGCAAACAGGGCTTGAACGAACGGCTCGGCTTCGAACGCACGCAGGTCGTCGATGCCCTCGCCTACGCCGATATAACGAATGGGCAAGGCGAATTGCTTGGCCAGCGCGAAGATGACGCCGCCTTTGGCTGTACCGTCCAGCTTGGTCAGCGCCAGGCCGGTAAGCGCAACCGACTGGTTGAAGTGCTTGGCCTGGTTGATCGCGTTCTGCCCGGTACCGGCATCGAGCACCAGCAACACTTCATGAGGGGCGGCTTCGTCCAGCTTGCCGATGACCCGGCGTACCTTCTTCAGCTCCTCCATGAGGTTGTCCTTGGTGTGCAGCCGCCCTGCGGTGTCGGCGATCAGCACATCGATGCCGCGGGCCTTTGCCGCCTGGACCGCGTCGAAGATCACAGAGGCGGAATCGGCGCCCGTGTGCTGCGCGATAACCGGCACGTTGTTGCGATCACCCCACACCTGCAGCTGCTCTACAGCGGCAGCGCGGAAGGTATCGCCCGCTGCCAGCATCACCTTTTTACCTTCGCGCTGGAAGCGCGCGGCAAGCTTGCCGATGGTGGTGGTCTTGCCCGCGCCGTTCACACCCACCACCAGGATCACGAAGGGTGACTGCTGCTTGTCGATCACCAGTGGCTGCTCCACCGGGCGAAGCATGTCGGCCAGTTCACCCTGCAACGACTTGTACAGCGCCTGGGCGTCGGTCAGCTGCTTGCGCGCAACCTTCTGGGTGAGGTTGCGGATGATTACCGATGTCGCTTCTACGCCTACGTCAGCCGTAAGCAGGCGGGTTTCGATTTCGTCGAGCAGGTCGTCGTCGATGGCTTTCTTGCCAAGGAACAGGCTGGCCATCCCCTCGCCGATGCTGGCGCTGGTCTTGCTCAACCCCTGCTTGAGGCGCGCAAAGAAGCCGGCCTTTGCAACGGGTTCAGCCACTTGAACCGGAACGGCGGGCTCGACCTCCGGCGCGGCTACCGTAACGGGCTCTGCCACCGCAGCGGGCTCGCTGGCAGCCACGGCGTGAGCCGCCTGAACGGCTTGCGCAGCGGTAGGTGGCGGCAGCGGAGCGGGGTCGGGCTCCGGCCGGATGCCAACGGGCTCCTCGGGCACCGGCAGCTCCAGCGCCGGCGGTGGCGCCAGGCTGGGCTCGCTTGCGGGCTCGGGCTCGGGCTCGGGCTCGGGCTCGGGTGCAGGCTCCGGTGCCAACACCGGCTCAGGCGCCAGCTCTACAGCTCGCTCGGCGGTAGTTTCTGCAGCGGTGGGCGCGGGAGCGGGAGTTTCCGGCTCGAGGGGCGCCTCAGGCTCCTGAACAGCGGGTTCCTGCGGCTTTTTCCGCAGCCAGCCGAACAGGCCTTTTTTCTCGCCGGCCGGGGCCGGGGTCTTCTTATCGTCACTGGAACCAAACATGGAAGGCGGCTATCTCAAGGTAGCGAAGCGCCAGCCGGGGCGCTTCTGGAAATCCGAAGGTCGCAGAACAGACCCTTTTTTGCCCGACGGGTTCGTGCAACATCTGGAGCCGATAACGGCTGACGAATGCGGCCACAGGCGTGGCCGTCAGCCGGGCGGATCAGTATCCTAGCACCTCCTCGCCCGCCGACGCTAAGGCAAGGGGGCATTCGTACAGGTTCCATAATCACATGACCGCTCTCTCTCGCCGCCTCGCCGGGCTCCTGGCAGGCCTGGCCTGCTACTCCATGGCCGCCACCGCGCTGGCCGCGCAACCTACCCACGAATACGTACTGGCCAATGGGCTGAAGGTGGTCGTACGCGAGGATCATCGCGCGCCGGTAGTGGTTTCCCAGCTCTGGTACAAGGTGGGCTCCAGCTACGAAGGGCCTGGCCAGACCGGCCTGTCCCACGTACTTGAGCACATGATGTTCAAGGGCAGCAGCAAACTGGGCCCGGGCGAGGCGTCCCGGGTACTGCGCGACCTCGGCGCCGAGGAAAACGCGTTCACCAGCGACGACTACACCGCGTTTTACCAGGTGCTGGCCCGTGACAGGTTGCCGGTCGCCCTGGAAATGGAAGCCGACCGCATGGCCACCCTCGCCCTGCCGGAAGCAGAGTTCACGCGGGAAATCGAAGTCATCAAGGAGGAGCGGCGGCTGCGCACCGATGACAAGCCCTCGCAGAAAGCCTTCGAGCTGTTCAAAGCCGCAGCCTACCCTTCCAGCAGTTACCGCACGCCCACCATCGGCTGGATGGCCGACCTTCAGCGTGTGACGGTTCAGGACGCGCGCGACTGGTATCACACCTGGTATGCGCCGAACAACGCCACGCTGGTGGTGGTTGGGGATGTGCAACCCGACGAGGTCAAGGCACTGGCGGAGCGGTTCTTCGGGAGCATCCCGCAGCGGCCCATCCCTGTTGCCAAGCGGCCGGTGGAGCTGGCCGAGCCCGGCGAGCGACGCCTCATGCTACCGGTACGCACTCAGTTGCCCAGCCTGCTGATGGCCTTCAACGTGCCAGGCGCGGCAACGGCCGCGGACCCGCGCAGTGTTCAGGCCTTGCGCCTCACCGTTGCCCTGCTTGACGGCGGCTACAGCGCGCGCATGGCCTCCCGGCTGGAGCGAGGCGCCGAGGTGGTGTCCGGCTCATCGGCCAGCTATGACGCTTATGAGCGCGGCGACAGCCTGTTCACCCTCTCGGCCACACCGAACGCTGAAAAACACAAAACGCTCGCGGACGCGGAAAAAGCGTTGTGGGGGCTGCTCGATGACCTCAAGCGCACACCGCCCTCCGCGGAAGAACTGGAGCGGGTACGCGCGCAATATATTGCGGGGCTGGTTTACGACAGGGATTCGATCACTGCCCAGGCAACCGCCATCGGGCAGCTGGAAACCGTCGGCTTGCCATGGACGCTGCTCGACACCGAAATGGACGCGCTGAACCAGGTTACGCCTCAAGACATCCAGCAAGCCGCGCGCACGTACTTCACCCACAGCCGCCTTACGGTTGCCCATGTATTGCCGGAGGCAGCGCCACATGACTGACCATCGCCCGTTCGCGGCCCTTCTCATCGCGCTCACGCTCGGCGCAAGCGCCTCGCTTCATGCCGACGAGCAACCCTCGACCGCCCCACACCTGGCCACACTTGCCAGCGCCGAGGCCGCCACGCCAGCGTACCGGCAGCTGAACGTTCAGCGCTGGGTTACAAAAGCCGGCGCGCGCGTGCTGTTCGTTGAAGCCCACGAGCTGCCCATGTTTGACCTGAGGGTTACCTTTGCAGCCGGCAGCGCCCGGGATGAGCACTCTCCAGGCCTGGCGCTGATGACCAACGCCATGCTCAACGAAGGGGTGGCAGGCAAGGACGTCGACGCCATCGCACGTGGCTTCGAAGGGCTGGGTGCAGACTTCGGCAATGGCTCGTATCGAGATATGGCCGTGGCGAGCCTTCGCAGCCTGGTAGAGCCGGCCAAACGCGAGCCGGCCATGGCACTGTTCAGCGAAGTGCTCGGCCATCCCACGTTCCCCGCCGCCTCCGTGGCCCGGATCAAGAACCAGCTGCTCGCCGGTTTCGAGTACCAGAAGCAGAACCCGGGCCACCTGGCGAACGAGGCTTTCATGGCCGCGCTTTACGGGGCCCACCCCTACGCGCATGACAGCGAAGGCAATGCGAGCGCCATCAAGGCCATCACGGTCGAACAGATGCGTGCGTTCCACAAGCGTGCCTACGCGGCAGGGAACGCGGTGATCGCGCTGGTGGGCGACCTCGACCGTTCCCAGGCCGAAGCACTGGCCGAGCAGGTATCCCAGGCGCTACCCAAGGGCCCGGCGCTTGCCCCTGTTCAAGCGGCCAAGCCACCTGCGGCAGTCACTCGCCATATCGAATTCCCTTCCAAGCAGACCCATCTGCTGATTGGCCAGCTGGGCATCGAACGCAGCGATCCCGACTACGCCGCGCTCACCATGGGCAACCAGATCCTCGGCGGCGGCGGCTTCGGCACCCGGTTGATGACCGAAGTGCGGGAGCGCCGCGGCCTCTCCTACGGGGTGTACTCGGGCTTCTCGCCCATGCAGGCCAAAGGCCCGTTCACCATCGGCCTGCAGACGCGTGCCCAGGTCAGCCAGGGCACGCTGGAGTTGGTGCGCCAGGTGCTTCGCGATTACCTGCGCGACGGCCCCACCGAAGCCGAGCTCGCCGCCGCCAAGAAGGAACTTGCAGGAAGCTTCCCGTTGTCCAATGCCAGTAACGCAAGCATTGTCGGCCAGCTGGGCAGCATGGGCTTCTACGGCCTGCCCACCTCGTACCTGGAGGACTTCATGGCACAGTCCCAGCAGCTCACTACCGAGCAGGTCAGAGATGCGATGCGTCGACACCTGGATGCCGACAACATGCTTGTGATTACCGCAGGGCCAACGCTGCCACAGGATTCCCTGCCCCCTCCAACCGATCATCCCACCGAGCCTCCACTCGGTATTCCGGAGCACTGATGGCTATTCAACCTGCCAAATCCGGCCCCGATGGCGGCCAGGGTCAACTTCGCATTATCGGTGGTGAATGGCGCAGCCGTCGCGTCACCTTCCCGGACGGGCCAGGCTTGCGGCCTACACCGGACCGGGTTCGCGAAACACTATTCAACTGGCTGGCGCCTTATGTGGCCGGCGCCCGGGTGCTGGACCCCTTCGCCGGCAGCGGCGCGCTGTATCTCGAAGCGCTGTCCCGAGGCGCGGCCATGGGGCTGGCGCTCGATAACAACGCTGTGGCCATCGCAAGCCTTCGAGGGAACCTCGACCTGCTCAAATGCCCGGTAGGGCAGCTGGTTCAGGGCGATGCCGTTCGCTATCTCGAAAACCAGCCGGCCCACCCGTTCGACCTGGTGTTCCTGGATCCGCCTTTCCACCAGAACTTGCTGCAGCCGGTGTGTGAGCTGCTCGAGGCCAAGGGTTGGCTGGCGGAGCAGGCCTGGATCTACACCGAAAGCGAAGCACCGCCTTCCACGCTCGGCTTGCCGCCAAGCTGGCAGCTACATCGTGAAAAACAGGCTGGCCAGGTGTATTACGCGCTGTGGGCGAAGGGGCGATAAGCGTCATCATGGGGATGCCAGCACCTGTGTTTCGCCCTGCCAGAGGCTTGGGCAACCCGCACCTGCAAACGTTGTGGGGGCCGTTGTGGCGCAAGCAACCGCCTCTGGACCGAACCCGCGAGCGGCTATGGCTGGCCGATGGCGATTTCATCGATGTGGATTGGCATGGGCCTCACAGGGCAGACGCGCCGTTGGTGATGGTTCTGCATGGGCTTACAGGCTCCTCGCAGTCCCCTTATGTGCTCGGCCTGCAGCGCGCATTGGCAGCTCAGGGTTGGGCAAGTGTCGCGCTCAATTGGCGAGGCTGCTCGGGGGAGCCCAACCTGTTGCCCCGCAGCTACCACTCCGGCGCCACGGAGGATCTGGCCGAAGTGGTGCAGCTGGTGCAGGCCCGTCGGCCGCTGGCCCCTTTGTATGCCGTGGGGTACTCCCTCGGGGGCAACATCCTGCTCAAATACCTGGGAGAAACAGGCAGTGCCTGCCCGCTACGCGCCGGGGCGGCCGTTTCAGTGCCTTTCCGTCTCGACCAGTGCGCCGACCGTATAGGGCTGGGCTTTTCGAAAATCTACCAGGCGCATTTCATGCGAGAGATGCTCGGCTACCTCAAGCACAAGCGCCAGCGCTTCGAACAGGAAGGCCATGTCCAGCACATCGAAGCCCTATCGGCCCTAGGGCCGCTGGACGGCATTCGTACGTTCTGGGATTTCGATGGGCGCATTACTGCCCCGCTACATGGCTTCAACGGCGCGCAGGACTACTACCGCCAGGCGTCGAGCCGTTATTACCTCAAGCAGATACAGCGGCCCTGCCTGTTGATCCAGGCCGAGGACGACCCCTTCGTATTTCCCCACAGCCTGCCATCGGCAGACGAGCTGGCGCCGGGTACCACATTCGAGCGGCACGCGGCGGGTGGGCATGTAGGGTTTGTATCAGGCAGCCTGCGGCGCCCCGAATACTATCTGGAGCGGCGCATTCCGCAATGGCTATCCAGCCTTGGGTAGCTTGGGCGTCTAACGCCCTTGGTCATTGCTGCCCGGCCCGGTTGCGATCGGCCGCTGGGAATCGGTGATCCATTCGCTCCAGGAGCCAGCGTACAGCTTGGCCAATGGCAGGCCCGCCAGGCACATCGCGAACAGGTTATGGCACGCGGTTACGCCAGAGCCGCAATACGCTACAACCTGGCCACCGCTTTCTGCTTGGGTCAGATACGGCCTGAACCGCTCGCGAAGTTGATCGGGCGGCAGGAATGCGCCGCTCGGTTGCAAGTTTTTGCTGAAGTCCAGGCAATGCGCGCCGGGGATATGCCCGGCAACAGGGTCGATTGGCTCAGCCTCACCCTTGAACCGGGGCTCGGCGCGGGCATCCAGAAGCGTCACGCCTGCGCCCAGCCGTTCATGCAACTGCTGCGCAGTGACCACCAGCTCGCTGTCAGGCTTGCCGCTCAGATGCCCACGTTCGGTGGGCGGTGGGTTCAGGCTCAGCGACAGGCGTGCCTCGTGCCATGCCTTGAGGCCCCCATCGAGGATATACAGGCCGTTACGCTTGCCCAACCACACGAGCAGCCACCACGCCCGCGCGGCGAAGGCACCTGGGCCGTCGTCGTAAAGCACCACATCGGAATTGGCGTTGATGCCCCATGCCTGAAAACGCTCCAGCAAGTGCCCGGGGCTGGGCAGGGGATGCCGGCCGGTTACTCCTTTCACTACCTTGCCACTGAGGTCGCGCTCCAGGTCCGCCAGCCTCGCCCCTTCGATGTGCCCTTGGGCGTAGCTACGGCGGCCGTAATCCAGGTCATCCAGCGAGGCGCGGCAATCAAGAATGACCAGGCCCGGCTCTTCAAGCCGCTGGTGAAGTTGCAGGGGCGAAATCAGTTGGGCGATGGGCATGGCAGGTTCCCTGGGAAATGCAGGATTGAGTCACGGTTCTGGCTGAAGTTCCGGGTAAACACTTCGCTCGGTTGGGCCGCATTCGGTTGTGCCGCATTCGGCGCGGCTGCTTCCTTTGAACTCATCCATCAGCGCAGCGAACGAGCTTGCCGCTCCAGCCGTTACATAGGCTTGCAACAAACTCAACGCCTGCCATGCACCACGACGTACCGCAGTGGGGGTAATGGCCGCAGAGGATGGCAAGGTGGTGTGGAGGTAGCGCACCCAGGACGTAAGGATCAGCCAGGCGTTGACCGCTACGGTTTGTTGCTCCGCCGCGCTCATGTCGAGCACGCCCGCCTGGCAAAGATGGTCAAGCAAACCACGCCCCTCGCGCAGGCAGCCCACCGAAAAGGTTCGATGACGGGCAGCCAGTTCGGGATCGACTTCCACAAGGTGCTCAAGGTCTCGGTAGATGAACCGATAATCCCAGATGGCATTGATCACCACGCTTACGCAATGCCGCAGGGGCTCTACATCAGTGCCGGCGGGTGGGCGCGCCAACAGCGCCTCCAGAATGCGCGCCTGGTAGTCGGCGAAAAGCACGGCAACGATCTGTTGCTTGTTGTTGAAGTGGTAGTACAGGTTACCCGCAGAAATATCCGCTGCCGCCGCAATGTGATTGGTGGACACACTGCGCTCGCCTTGTTCGTTGAACAGTTGGAGGCTTATCCGGGCGATGCGCTCGCGGGTTCTCGTAGACGCCTTCACTGTGTGGCTCTCCCGGCCCGATTGTCATTGTTTTATCCATAGTGACACAGCTATGCGCCGCCGTGCGGATTTGCCGGGCGCGCCCCCGATAGCAACGGTTCTGCTTGACGTGGCGCTGTGCCACCACTAGCGTTACACACAGGCCGTTGGCAGCCGTAAGCCAACACCCGTGCCAACGAGGCTGCAATGAATTTATCGCGTGATGATGTAGTCGCCCTGTGGAAAAAACATTTGCACGTCGATGTTGTGGGCGATCAGGACAACTTTTTTGAGTTGGGTGGCGATTCGATCCAGGTTTTGCGGCTGGTATATGAAGTAAGCCTTCATTACAGCGCTGGCATAGACGTGCGCCGGTTCTACGCTGATCCCACGCCGGCAGGGCTATTGGCCGCGACTGCCTGTTGATGTCCTCGGTGCCTGATGGGCGCCATGGCTGGCGCGTGTGCGGGTGGCTGCGCTACCATCCGAGTCCCTAACGGCTTCCCTCTCAGGACGACGCGATGAACCGAGTGTTGTATCCAGGCACCTTCGACCCTATTACCAAGGGCCATGGCGATCTGGTCGAGCGGGCCTCCCGCCTGTTTGACACCGTTGTGATCGCCGTCGCCGCGAGCCCTCGCAAGAACCCACTGTTCACGCTGGAGCAGCGTGTGGCGCTGGCACGCGAAGTGACCGGCCATCTGCCCAATGTCGAAGTGGTCGGTTTCTCTACTTTGCTGGCCTCGTTCGCCAAGGAGCAAGGCGCCAATGTGCTGCTACGCGGCTTGCGTGCCGTTTCGGATTTCGAATACGAATTCCAGCTGGCGAACATGAACCGGCAACTGGCACCGGACGTAGAAAGCCTGTTCCTGACGCCTTCGGAGCGCTACTCGTTCATCTCCTCCACGCTGGTGCGCGAAATCGCGGCGCTTGGCGGGGACATCAGCAAGTTCGTGCACCCTGCCGTTGCCGATGCCTTGAAGGAGCGCTTCAAGGGCTGAGCCCCACATGCCGGCGTGCAAGGCGCCGGTTATTGGGGCAAAATGCACGCATTGTTCTTGATCGCCCTGGCGCCAGCCCGGGCTGGAGTTTTCATGTCCCTGATCATCACCGACGATTGCATCAACTGCGACGTCTGCGAACCTGAGTGCCCGAACGCTGCGATTTCACAAGGCGAAGAGATCTACGTCATCGATCCGAACCTGTGCACCCAATGCGTAGGCCACTATGACGAGCCGCAATGCCAACAGGTGTGCCCGGTCGACTGCATCCCACTGGATGAAGCCAACCCGGAAAGCCACGATCAACTGATGGCCAAGTACCAGCGGATCACCGGCAATGCCTGACCGGCATCAGTTTTGCCGGTTGTAGCCGCTTTCCGTACATCCCAGGCACCGCACAAAGGCCGCCTTGCCTGGGTCTACCACCAGGGCCTTGCCTGCTGCCCCAACGTTACCGCCCAGGGCAGTGAACGGTAACGAAATCACAAAAACGCCGGCGCCAACCACCGTAGCGGCGATCAGCAGCGGCCGGGCGATTACCAGGTCACCGATCATGGCGTACGCCGGCGGGGCCTGCACGTCGTAGACCGGGTCGCCACTGGAATTGCTTTGGGTTGACTGAGCCATGGCCGGCGCGAATGGCAGCGCCATGGCCAGTGCAACGGCAAATGAGAGGGCACGGAACGGCTTCATGTGGCTTCCTTTTTCCCACGGGGAAAGCGACTGCAAGGTCAATTCACTATATCAGCGCGGCGCCCGCGGTGAGCCGGCGAATTATTTCTGACATCCCGGGCAATATACGCTGGCCCGCTGCCCAAGGCGTGTTTCTCTTAGTATCTTCCCGCATACCTTGCAGTACTCGCCGCCACGGCCGTACACGAACAGCTCCTGCTGAAAATACCCCGGCTGGCCGTCACCACCGATGAAGTCCCGCAAGGTGGTTCCTCCCCGCTCGATGGCGTAGGCCAGGATGCGCTTGATCTCCACGGCAAGCTTGAGGTACCTCCCGCGTGAAATACCCCCGGCGGCGCGTCGAGGGTCGATGCCTGCCGCGAATAACGCCTCGGTCGCGTAAATGTTGCCTACGCCTACCACAACCTGGTTATCCATGATGAACGGCTTCACCGCCGCGCTTCGCCCGCGCGACAAGGTGAACAGTCGATCACCGTCAAAGGCGTCAGTCAACGGCTCCGGGCCCAGGTGGGTGAGCAACTCATGAGCGTGGGGGTCGCTGCTCCAGAGCATGGCACCGAAGCGGCGGGGGTCGGTGTAACGCAGCGCCAGGCCGGACTCCAGTTCGATATCCACGTGTTCATGCTTGAGCGGTGCCTGGCCCACCGGCACCAGTCGCAGGTTGCCAGACATGCCCAGATGCGCGATGAGCGTGCCGGCTTCGGCATTGATCAGCAGGTATTTGGCCCGCCTGTCCACGCTGAGGATGCGCTGGCCGGAAAGCCGCGTATCCAGGTCCTCCGGGACGGGCCAGCGCAACCGCCGATCACGCACCACCACGCGCTCCACGCGCTGGCCTTCGACATGGGGCGCGATACCGCGACGCGTGGTTTCGACTTCAGGTAGCTCAGGCATGCGTCCACTCGGTAATAAGGGTTAATGGGCACTCAGTTCGCGGAGCGTTTCACGCAGGTTGTCGAACTCATACTCGGTGAGCCCCACGTAGTCGAGCACCTGCGCGCCGATGCGGTTCCATTCATGATCTTCGGCCTGGCCGCCCAGCACCTGATGAGAATGCGCTATGTGCTCGGCCATTTTCAGCACCACCAGCAGGTTTTTCAGCGCCGTATGCTGGCTGCGCTCTTCGTCCAACACCGCAAGCACATTGTGATGGTTGGCAATCGCCGTGCAGAGCTCCACCGGCAAACGCCAGGCGCGAGCGGTGTAGTAGCCCACCACGGCGTGGTTGGTATTGAACGCACGGTTTTCCGTATCCACGATCCGCTGGCCATCGCTGGCGCCCGCATACGCGGCTTCGAGCACGTTCATGTAGCCAGGGAACCGCTTGAGCATCAGCGGCACGCCACAGTCGTGAAACAGCCCTAGCGCGTACGCCTGATCCTGCGAAGGCGCACCCAAGTGGCGCGCCAGCGCTGCGCTTGCCGTGGCGACATCCTGGGCATCGTCCCAGAAGCGGTTAAGCGTCACGATGGTCTCGTCGGCCATCTCGCCCTTGATCGACTGGGCATTGATGAGGGTGACCACAGCCTGCGGCCCCAATACGGTGACTGCCTGATGGACCGAAGCCAAGGCCTCGCCAGCACTGAACAGCGGGGAATTGGCGACCTTCAACACAGCACCGGCCAGCCCCGGATCCTGGGCGATCAGCCGGGCGATGGCCGGAAGGTCCGGGGCCGGCATGTACAGCTCCATCTGTAGGTCGACCATGATCTGCGGTTGCGGGGGGACGCTGATGCCTTGAAGGGCTTGCTCGAGTTGTTCGGGGGTTAGCGCTTGCGCCATAGGGGGACATACTCCGGGATAGCGCAATTCTACCGCCTGGCTGCCCGGCTGGGGAAACCGCCTGAAGGCTTTCATCGGCTGAAGGCCCTGGCACCTTCGCGCAGGGTATAATCGCGCTCTTTTGTTCGGAGCACTTAGATGTCTTTGCCCAGCCTTCGCCTCAAAGCCAACGCCGACCGTCGGTTGCGCGCCGGTCATCTATGGGTGTTCAGCAACGAAGTGGACGTTGCCGCAACGCCACTGCACGGCTTTCAGGCTGGCGACCAGGCGGTTCTCGAAGCCGCCGGCGGCAAGCCCCTGGGCGTGGTGGCGGTCAGCCCCAACAACCTGATCTGCGCTCGGCTGGTCTCGCGGGACCCGCGCCTGGCCCTGGACAAGTCCCTGCTGGTGCACCGCCTCAACGTGGCCCTGTCCCTGCGCGAGCGTTTGTTCGACAAGCCCTATTACCGTCTGGTGTACGGGGATTCCGACCTGCTGCCCGGGCTGGTCGTGGACCGTTTTGGCGACGTGCTCGTGGTGCAACTGGCCTCGGCCACCATGGAAGCTCACAAGGACGACGTGCTCGCTGCGCTCATCCAGGTGCTCAAGCCCAGCGGCGTGCTGTTCAAGAATGATTCGTCGGCGCGGGATGCCGAGGGCCTGCAGCGCTACGTTGAAACGGTGTTCGGCGTGGTGCCGGAGTGGGTTGCACTCGAAGAGAACGGCGTGAAGTTCGAGGCCCCGGTGATGCAAGGGCAAAAAACCGGCTGGTTCTACGACCACCGCATGAACCGTGCACGCCTGGCGCCCTACGTCAAAGGCAAGCGGGTGCTGGACCTGTTCAGCTATATCGGCGGATGGGGTGTGCAAGCGGGTGCCTTCGGCGCCAGCGAAGTATTTTGCGTAGACGCCTCGGCCTTTGCGCTCGATGGGGTAGAGCGCAACGCCGCGCTCAATGGTTTCGCCGAAAAGGTCACCTGCGTGGAAGGAGACGTGTTCGAAGCGCTCAAGGAGCTGAAGGCCGCTGAAGAGCGCTTCGATGTGATCGTGGCGGACCCACCTGCGTTCATCAAGCGCAAGAAGGACCTGAAAAACGGTGAAGGCGCTTACCGCCGCCTGAACGAACAGGCCATGCGCTTGCTGAGCAAGGACGGCATCCTGGTGAGCGCTTCCTGCTCGATGCACCTGCCCGAGGATGACCTGCAGAACATCCTGCTCACCAGCGCACGCCACCTGGACCGTAATATCCAGCTGCTCGAGCGCGGTGGCCAGGGCCCAGACCACCCGGTTCACCCTGCCATTCCAGAAACCCGCTACATCAAGAGCATCACCTGTCGGCTATTGCCTAACAGCTGATCCGGGGCTTTTCTTTTCCCTTCAGATTTGGGGGTCTGGCCCCGGCCCTCTCGCCTCGTACAGCGACCATCCCCCTTTGTGACGTGGACGATTCGTCGTCCTAAGCACGTGATGGCGCCGTGGGGCGAGAGGGCCTCTCTTCAGTGACTTCGCTAGATCGGCCGTTGTGCCAGAACTTTCCTACGCCACTCTACGCACCTGCTCGTCCGCGCTTCAGTTACGCTCAGAACTGCTTCGGAAATAGCGAGAGCCTTATGGCGGCGATCAAGCCTGTTTTCATACTGCTGTTACTGATGTCCATGCTTGGCGTCTTCCCCATAGACGTCATCCTGCCCTCCATACCTGCGCTGGCCCGGCACCTGGGTACGCAAACGCAGTCGATCACTGCCAGCATCGGCTTGCTGACAGTGCTGGTGGCACTCGCTCAACTGGTAATCGGCCGGGCTTCGGACCGGTACGGCCGCAAACCGTTGCTACTGGCCAGCCTCGTGGTAGCGATCGCAGGCTCGATCGGGTGTACCTACGCTCAAACCGCTACAGCCTTCCATGCCTGGCGCGCCATACAGGCCATCGGCTGCGGCGGTTTCGTGCTGGCGCATGCCCTGGTACAGGATTTGTTCGACGCCGAGCAGCGAACGCGCCAGCGGATCTGGCTCAGCACCGCCGGCGGTGTGTTTATTTCGATCTCGCCATTGTTTGGGGTATTTCTACAAACCCACGCCGGATGGCAGGGAAGCTTTTGGGTATTTGCACTGCTCGCAAGCCTGGCCATGCTGCTGTCGGCGAAGGCGTTGCCGAGCAGCGGCAAACGTCACAACTTCAGCACCAATGGAGACTCAACGCCTGCCAACCCGGTGCGTTTCAGCTGTGCCGCGGCCATCACCATGCTTGGCTTTGTCGCCCATTTCAGTTTCATCGTGTTGTCTCCAGTGGTCTTTCTGGAACTGCTCCAGACCCCTGCCAACCGCTACGGGCTGATCATGCTGTGCTACGGCGCTGCCTACCTGCTCGGTGGCATGCTCGCGGCAACTGTCGCACGGCGGGCCATGGAATTTACCCAGATCCGCCTTGGGCTGGCGCTGATTGCGGTAGGCGGAGGCGCCATGGGCGCGGCTCATATGTTTACCAGTATTACCAGTGCAAGCCTGCTGGGCGGAGCGTGCCTGATGACCTGCGGCGTAACCTTGATGCGCCCCGCCGCAACCACGTTGGCCATGAATGCCCTCCCCGGCCGCTCAGGGAGTGCCGCGGCGGGTTTGAATGCAATGACGTTCATGGGTGGTGGGGTTATCAGCTTTCTGCTCGGCCTGATCGCCATCGAAGCCAGGTGGGTGTTGCCCACCACCTGGCTTGTGATCAGCGGGCTAGGCTTCGCACTGTGCCGGGCGGCGGCAATGCAACCAACCCCCGCAGTTGGTGCCGCTACAGCTCCAGCACTTGAGTAGCGATCGCGAAATACACCATCACACCGGCGGCGTCCGCAATCGAGGTGATCAAAGGTCCGCTGGCCGTGGCGGGGTCGAGCCGGAAGCGGCTGAGCAAAAACGGCAGGCTCATACCAATTACGCTGCCCAGTATCACGATCAGCACCATGCTGGAGGCAACGATCAGGGCGATAGCAGGGCCGCCGCGCATTGCACCGAGCAACGCTACCGCCGCGGCCATGGTGAGGCCCAGCGCAAGGGCAACCATGCATTCACGCCCGAGTAGCTTGACCCAGTCCCGGAGCACCACCTCGCCCGTTGCAAGCGCACGCACCATCAAGGTTGCCGACTGGGCGCCAGCATTGCCGCCGCTGTCCACTAGCAGTGGAAGGAAGAACACCAGGGCGATATGCGCCGCGATCACGTCCTCGAAGGCTGCGATCCCCGCGCCCGAGAACAGGTTGCCGAAGACCAGCAGAACCAGCCAAAGCACCCGCTTGCGGTACAGCAGCCCAACGGTAGCGTCACGCAGGTTACCAATGCGGGTCACAATGGAAGCGCCCTTGTGGAAGTCGTCGGTGGCTTCCACCACCATCACATCCATGGCATCGTCACAGGTAACGATCCCCACCAGCTCCTTGTCGTGATTGAGCACTGGCAGGGCCAGCAGGTCATAGTCGCTGATCAGCCGGGCGGCCTGTTCCTGAGGGGTATCGACCCAGGCGCTGACGACCTGCCGCCGGGCGAGATCGGCAACCCGGGCTTCGGGATTTGCGAGCACCAGGTCGCGAAGCGACAGTACGCCCACAAGGCGCCGCTGCGCATCGACCACATAGGCCTGATAGATCGTTTCGGCATCGGGAGCGCTCTCGCGAAGCGAGGTGATGGCCTCGGTTACGCTCATGCCGGCGTCTACGGTGCAGTAGTCGCTGGTCATGATAGCCCCGGCTGTACCCTCCTCGTGGGCACATAGCCTGAGCAGATCGTCCCGCTTGGCCTGGGCAAGGGCAGCCAGCAGCGGAAGCCGCATGCCCTCGCCGAGCCGCTTGAAGAGGTCGGCCCGCTCGTCGGCGGACATGGCGCTCATCAATTGCGCCAGCTGTGCCCTGGGCATCAGCGCGGTGAGCGCCACCTGGCGCGCCAGCGGCAGGTAGCCAAACACCTCCGCACGCTTGGCGAGGTCCACCTGGCCGAGGCTCTCAACCGCGGCGGTGGGTGTCATGAGGGCAAGGTAGCGGGCAATATCCGCCGCGAGCTGGGCTTTGGCAGCAACAGCATCGCCGGGAGGGCCAAGGGCCTGGGCAGGTGGGAATACGGTATCGGTCATGGCAGTTCTCCGGGCGTGCAGCCGCAGGCCGGAGAACGCGCGGCACTATGCCGCTCGGCTCACCGGACCAGGCGGTGGCACGCCTGTGTCGAGCAGTTGAAGGTCAATGAACTGGAAGGGTCCATTCATGCAGGTCTCGGTTCACCGCATATGCGGCGGCGGCATAGTAGAAAACGAATGGCGGGAAGGCCACCCGACGGTGGGCTGCTGAAACGTTTCTCAGAAACGTCCTACGCTTGCTTTCCTCTTTTGGAGGATCACGCCCGCTGTCAGCTATCCGGTTCCATCATCGCGCCAGCGGTGTAGAATCGGTCTATCCATCGCCAACATCCCCCGGCGGGTTTATGAGCCAGGCCTGAGCTTGCGGCGATCCCGCGAAGCCGATGGTCACTTCCGCGAAGGCCAGCCCAACGGCCGCCTCGCCCGGAACCGCACAAGGCTCGATCTTTCTGAAACCTGATTTGCCGCCCGGAGTGCTCCATGCCTGACTACCGCTCGAAAACATCCACACATGGCCGCAACATGGCCGGCGCCCGCGCCCTCTGGCGCGCCACGGGGATGAAGGACGACGACTTTAAAAAGCCGATCATCGCCATCGCCAACTCCTTTACCCAGTTCGTGCCTGGCCACGTGCACCTCAAGGACCTGGGCCAGCTGGTTGCCCGGGAAATCGAGCGCGCAGGTGGCGTGGCAAAGGAATTCAATACCATTGCCGTGGATGACGGCATTGCGATGGGCCATGACGGCATGCTGTATTCGCTGCCCAGCCGCGAAATCATCGCTGATTCCGTGGAATACATGGTCAATGCGCATTGCGCCGATGCGATCGTCTGCATCTCCAACTGCGACAAGATCACCCCCGGCATGTTGATGGCTGCCCTGCGCCTGAACATCCCGGTGGTGTTCGTCTCCGGCGGGCCGATGGAAGCCGGCAAGACCAAACTGGCAAGCCACGGCCTTGACCTGGTCGACGCCATGGTGATCGCCGCCGACAGCTCTGCCTCGGATGAAAAGGTTGCCGAATACGAGCGCAGCGCCTGCCCTACCTGTGGCTCCTGCTCAGGGATGTTCACGGCCAACTCCATGAACTGCCTTACCGAAGCCCTGGGCCTGGCGTTGCCCGGTAACGGCTCGGTGTTGGCGACGCACTCCGACCGGGAGCAGCTGTTCCTGCGCGCCGGCCGTACTATCGTGGAGATCACCAAGCGGTATTACCTCGACAACGATGAGTCAGTGCTGCCTCGCAACATTGCCTCGTTCAAGGCCTTCGAAAACGCGATGACCCTGGACATCGCCATGGGCGGTTCCACCAACACCATCCTTCACCTGCTGGCGGCGGCTCAGGAAGCCGAGTTGCACTTCGACCTGCGCGACATCGACCGGTTGTCCCGCAAGGTACCGCAGCTGTGCAAGGTGGCGCCCAACACCCCCAAGTACCACATGGAAGATGTGCACCGCGCAGGCGGCATTTTCGGGATCCTTGGCGAGCTGGCGCGCGCCGAACTGCTGCATACCGATGTACCGACGGTGCACAGCCGCACCATGGCCGACGCCATCGCGCAGTGGGACATTACCCTCACCACCGACGAAGCCGTGCGGGAGTTCTACCGTGCCGGCCCTGCGGGCATTCCTACCCAGGTAGCGTTCAGCCAGAGCACCCGCTGGGAAACGCTCGACGACGACCGTGCAGAAGGTTGTATCCGCAGCCTCGACCACGCGTTCTCGCTGGAGGGTGGCCTGGCGGTACTCTACGGCAACCTTGCCCTGGACGGCTGCGTGGTGAAAACCGCGGGCGTGGACGAGTCCATCCATCGCTTCGAAGGGCGGGCGAAGATCTTCGAAAGCCAGGACAGCGCGGTACGTGGCATCCTGAATGACGAAGTCAGTGCCGGGGACGTGGTGATCATTCGCTACGAAGGCCCCAAAGGGGGCCCGGGGATGCAGGAAATGCTATACCCCACGTCGTACTTGAAGTCCAAGGGGCTGGGCAAGGCTTGCGCCCTGCTCACCGATGGCCGCTTCTCCGGGGGTACCTCGGGCCTTTCCATCGGTCACGCCTCGCCTGAAGCTGCCGCCGGGGGCACCATTGCCCTGGCACGGGACGGCGACAAGGTACTGATCGACATCCCCAACCGCAGCATCAACCTGCTGGTGGACGACGCCGAGCTGGCCGCGCGGCGTACTGATCAGGAAGAAAAAGGCTGGAAGCCTGCTGAAGTTCGCCCGCGCAAGGTGACTACCGCGCTCAAGGCCTACGCATTGTTAGCCACCAGTGCCGACAAAGGCGCCGTTCGCGACAAGGCGTTGCTCGACGGCTGACACCCGCGTCAATCAGGGCCGGCACTCGCCGCGCCCTGATCAGCTCCCCGCCCGTTCCCATACTTCAAAGCTATAGGCTGGCGCTTCGCCTTCAGCCGGATTGCTCACATCCGAAACCTTCACCCACCCGGCTTGATCGAACGAGGGGAAATATGCGTCCCCCTTGGGCGAGGCTGCGACCCGGGTCAGGTACAGGCGGTCCGCGAATGGCAGCCCCAGCGCATAGAGCTGGGCACCGCCGATAAGCATCACCTCGTCTCCCCCTTGTTCTTTCGCCCAGGATTCCGCACGGGCAACGGCCGCCTCCAGGGACGCAAACACCTCGGCGCCTTCGAGGGCCAGCCCGGGTTGCCGGCTGACCACCAGGTTCAAGCGGCCGGGCAATGGCCGGCCGAGCGAGTCCCAGGTTTTACGGCCCATGATGATGGGCTTGCCCAAGGTGGTCGCCTTGAAATAGCGAAAATCCCCTGGCAAGTGCCAGGGCATGCGGTTTTCGATACCGATCACGCCATTCTCGGCATGGGCGGCAATCAGGCTCAGGGTAAGGGTCTTTTTCATGCCGGCGAGGATAGCAGAGCGATGCGGCTCCAGCAGCCACGGTGGGGTATGCTCAGCCCCTAACTCTTCACAGGAGTGTGCGTGAATACACTGGACACCCTTTGGCTGGCCGAGGCCATCAGCCTGCGCGAGCGGGAAACCGGCCCACTGGAGGACAGCGAAGCCAACCGCCAGGCTCGCCAGGCCGGCGCGGATTTCCCCAGCCGTTGGCAGGCGCGCGCCATTTGGCTGGCCGAGCGCGACGGCTTGGTGAGCGCCTTGAAACATTGGAAACACGGTGCGCGGCTGGGCTTGCTGGCCCTTGCTGCCTTGGCGGTAATCAGCGGTATCGGCATGGCAGGCGCAGCCCTTGCTGGCGGGCCCCGGCCGGTCAACGTTTTCTGGGCAACGGGAAGCCTGCTGGGGCTGAACGTGCTGCTGTTGGCAGGTTGGTTGCTGGGTCTGGTAGCCGGGGGCGATCAGGGTTCCTGGCTGGGTCGCGCCTGGCTGAGCATTACCCAGTGCCTTGCGCGCGACGCCAAGGCGGCCCATTTGGGGGGCGCATTGCTGGTGATGCTGCATCGTGGTCGGCTGAACCGGTGGTTGTTCGGCGCAGTAATCAATGGGCTATGGTCCCTCTGCATGCTGGCCACCTTGACGACGCTGGTGCTGATGTTTGCCGCGCGCCGCTACGATTTCGTATGGGAAACCACGTTGCTGCACAGCGATGCCTTCGTGAACCTGACCGTGCTGCTTGGAAGCCTTCCAGCCTGGCTGGGCTTTCCCGTACCCGATCCTGAACTCGTCCGCGCCAGCGGCAACGGCCCGGCCGGCTTCGATGGCGCCCGACAGGCCTGGGCAGGATGGTTGATGGGTGTGGTCATTTGTTACGGCCTGCTGCCGCGTGCACTCCTAGCGCTCAACTGCTGGGGGTGCTGGCGACGAGGTGTGGCACGCCTGGCGCCTGAGCTGGACACCCCTGAGGCGCTGGCCTTGCGGGAACGGTTGATGCCCTCTGCCGAGCCGCTGGGCGTGACCGACCGGCCAGCCGAGCCCGGCTGGGTGGCGGCGGCCCCGATGCAGGTAAGCCTGGGTAGCGGAAGCGTAATAGCCGGCATCGAACTGGATGGCGATTTGCCTTGGCCTCCTGTGGCGGGAACCCTCATGCGCGATGCGGGCATTCTTGATGACAGGGCGTCACGCCAGCGCTTGCTAGAGGCGTTGGCCGCACAACCGGCAGAGCGCTTGCTCCTGGTGTGCGACCCCCGCCGCTCACCTGACCGGGGCACGCGGGCGCTGCTTTCTGAACTGGCGCGCAACGCGCACGAGACCCGCGTGTGGTTGATGCCCCCACCCTCGGGCGAGGCGTGCAGCCCCTCACGGTTGGCGGCGTGGCAAGAAGCACTGGATGATCTGAAATTGCCAGGGGAGATCAGTTTCCCGTCTGGCTGGCTGGAGCCTGCCGATGCCTGATCCATTGAAGCTTGCCGTGGTAGGGCACACGAATGTCGGTAAAACCTCCTTGCTGCGCACGCTTACCCGCGATGTAGCGTTCGGCGAAGTCTCCGACCGCCCCGGCACCACCCGCCATGTGGAAGGCGCACGCCTGTCGGTGAACGGCGAAGCCCTGATGGAGCTTTACGATACACCCGGCCTGGAAGATGCCGTGGCCCTGCTTGAATACCTGGAGCGCTTGGGTGGCGGGATAGTGCGCCTCGATGGGCCCGGGCGTATCGAAGCCTTTCTGGGTTCGGCCGAGGCACGCCAGCGCTTCGAGCAGGAGGCAAAGGTTGTACGTCAGCTCAGCGCCTCGGATGCCGGCCTGTATGTGATCGATGCCCGTGAGCCTATCCTGGCCAAATACCGGGACGAACTGCAGATCCTGGCCAGTTGCGGAAAACCGCTGCTTCCCGTGCTCAATTTCGTCAGTGCGCCCAATGCGCGCCGCGATGATTGGCAGGTTGCCCTTGCTCGGCTCGGCTTACATGCCCAGGTTGCGTTTGATAGCGTGGCGCCGCCAGACGACGGCGAGCAGCGCCTGTATGAAAGCCTGGCATTGCTGATCGAGCGAGCACGGCCGGCACTGGAGCGCCTTGTAGCCGACCTCCAGGCCCAGCATGCACGGCGACTGAAGGCCGGGCGTGCGTTGGTCGCAGACCTGCTGGTCGATTGCGCGGCGGCCCGTCGGTTGGTGCCGCCCGCTAATCAAGAACCGGAAATCGAAGCGCTTCGCCAGCAGGTGCGCGATCGAGAACAGGTGTGCGTCGTCGCCCTGCTGAAGCTGTTCGGCTTCCGCCCGCAGGATGCGGCTGCCGCAAGCCTGCCATTGCTGGACGGCCGCTGGGGTGATGACTTGTTCAACCCCGAAACGCTGCGCCAGCTGGGTATCAAGCTGGGCGGCGGAATGGCGGCAGGCGCCGCGGCGGGTGCAGGGGTAGACCTGATGGCCGGCGGCATGACCCTGGGCCTGGCCGCTCTGGCCGGCGCTATTGCCGGTGGAGCGGTGCAAACGGCAAGAGGCTACGGGGGCCGCCTGATAGGCAAATGGCGAGGCGAGCAGGTACTCAGTGTGGACGACCCGGTGCTGCGGCTGCTTGCGCTTCGCCAGCATGCGTTGCTATTGGCGCTTGCCCGTCGCGGCCATGCGGCTCGGGAACAGTTGCAACTACCGGATCAGGACCCGGAGCACTGGCGTCAGGGCCGCCTGCCCGCCGCGCTCAAGCGAGCCCGCGCACATCCGGAGTGGTCCAGCTTGAACCCGGCCCTGCGCAACAAGCGAGGCGCATCGAGCCAGGCAGAGCGGGATCATGCGGTAGCCGAGTTGGCGGATGCACTCTGATTGGGCCTTAGCAGCCGCAGGCCGTTGAACACTACCAGCAGGCTTACGCCCATGTCGGCGAATACCGCCATCCACAGCGTTGCCATACCCAGGAAGGTAAGGGCCAGGAACACAGCCTTGATCCCCAGGGCCAGTGCGATGTTCTGGATCAACAGCCGGCGTGTGCGCCGCGACAGGGCAATGAATTCGCCGACCTTGCGCAAATCATCGTCCATCAGGGCCACGTCGGCGGTCTCGATCGCCGTATGTGAACCGGCGGCGCCCATGGCGAAACCAATGTGCGCACGGGCCAGAGCAGGCGCGTCATTGATACCGTCGCCCACCATGCCCACCACATGGCCCTTGCTGGCGAGGGCTTCGATGGCCTGCAGCTTGTCCTCGGGCAGCAGGTTGCCACGCGCCTCATCGATGCCAACCTGAGCCGCGATCGCTGCAGCCGCTGCCTGGTTGTCCCCACTGAGCATGAGTGTTTTCACACCCAGATCGTGCAGGCGCGTAATGGCCGCGGCGCTGGTGCCGCGCAATGTATCGGCAACCGCGAACACGGCCAGGGGTTGTCTGGCATCGCACAGCACTACAACGCTTTTGCCTTGCTGCTCCAGGCCGGCCAGGGTGATCTCAAGCGCTTCATCACACAGCCCTTGTTCTTCAACCAGCCGGTGATTGCCCAAGGTGAACAGCGTTTCGCCTATTCGCCCCTGGCTGCCCCGGCCTGGCAAGGCTTGGAATTCCGTCACTCCCATTTCAGCTACATTCCCCAGGCCAACGGCCAGCCCCTTCGATACCGGATGGTCGGACCGCAAGGCCAGGCTTGCCGCAATAGCCTTGAGATGCGATGGATCGCCATGCAAGGGCAGAACGTCCGTAAGTTCTGGAAGGCCCCGGGTAAGGGTGCCGGTTTTATCAAGGGCCAGCCATTCAAGGCTGTGAGCCATTTCCAGGTAGGCGCCACCCTTTACCAGAATCCCCCGCCGTGCTGCCGCCGCGAGCCCGCTGACCAAAGTGACTGGCGTGGATATAACCAACGCGCAGGGGCATGCGACCACCAGCAGCACCAGCGCCCGGTATGCCCACTCCAGCCACGTGCCAAGCCCAAGCAAAGGCGGAACCAGCCCTGTGACGCAGGCCAGCACGATCACTGCGGGGGTGTAGATGCGCGAAAACCGGTCGACGAAACGCTGCGTTGGCGCACGGCTGCCCTGGGCCTGCTCCACAACCCGCAAGATACGGCTGAGTGTCGAGTCGCTCGCAAGCTGGGTTGCGCGATACTCAAGCTCCCCTTCCTGATTGACCGTGCCGGCGAATAGCGTGTCGCCGATGGTTTTATCCACAGGCAGGCTTTCACCGGTGATGGGCGCCTGGTTCACTGTCGAGCGCCCCGCCGTGACTTCGCCATCCAGGGCGATACGCTCTCCAGGCCGGACACGCAGCAGGCTGCCGACTTCGATTGCAGCCACTTCGCGTGAGTGCCATTGGCCGTCGGCCTCACGCACCGTGGCAGTGGCAGGGGCCAATTGCATCAGCGCGCCAATCGCGTTGCGGGCGCGCTCCAGAGAGCGTGCTTCGATCCGCTCGGCGATGGCGAACAGCACCATGACCATGGCTGCTTCGGGCCATTGCCCAATGAGCGCGGCACCGGTTACGGCGATGCTCATCAGCGCATTGATGTTCAGGTTCAGCTGGCGCAGTGCGATCCAGCCCTTGCGATACGTGCCAAGGCCACTGGTGCAGATGGCGAGCAATGCCAGCACAATAACCAGCCATGGCGGCCCTGCCTGGTACAAGTGGCACAGTTCAGCTGCGGCGGCGGCAACCAGCCCTGCGACTAGCGTGATGCGGCCGCGCTTGCTGGGGGCAGGGGTTTGCGCCTCTTCTGCCTGAGCTTGCGCAAGAGGAACGGCAGTCATGCCTGTCTCGGCGATCGCCGCCTCGATTGGCGCCGTATCTGGCAGGGAATGGCGAACGCCCAGTACCCTGTTGATCAGGTTGAATTCGAGCCCGTGCACACCGGCGACCGTGCCCAGGCGCTTCTGCAACAGCGTTTGCTCGGTGGGACAGTCCATGGCCTCGATGCGAAAACGGCTCCAGGCCCCTTCCCCGGCGCCATCAAAGCTCACATGGCTTTCCCGTGGGCCTGCGTGATCGTGGTGGTGATCGTGGTGACCATGGTCGTGCCCAGCCGTATGGGTGCACGGCGAGGTCGCGGGGTGGGCAGCGTCGCGCAGCGGCTCGGTACTACGGTCCATGGTCGGCTCCAGATATTGACTGTTGCTTAGTCAACACCCTGTAGCCACTATAGGGTCAAGCACTGTTGGGAGATCAGCATGAAGATCGGCGCGTTAGCCAAGGCCACCGACTGCCAGGTGGAGACTATCCGGTACTACGAACGGGAGAACCTGCTGCCCGCACCCTCACGTACTGAAGGCAACTACCGGGAGTACACCCACGCCCATGTGGAGCGGCTGACGTTCATACGCAATTGCCGCACGCTCGACATGACGCTCGACGAAATCCGCGCCCTCCTCGCCCTGCGTGACAACGCCAGTTCGCCCTGTGCCAGCGTTAACGCGCTGGTAGATGAGCACATCGCGCACGTGCGAGCCCGGATCAACGGGCTGCTCGCGCTTGAAGCCCAATTGATTGCCCTGCGCGAGCGCTGCTACGCCAGTGATACAACTTCACACTGCGGCATTCTCGAACGGCTGGAAGTGAACGGCGCGGTTGAATTGCCAACAGCGGAAGCGAGCCATGTGGGGCGTAGTCATGGGCATTGAGGTACCCCAAGATCCGGATTTCACGTTCAACCATTTCGGGCACGACCTGTCGCCAGCGGACCAGTCGCGGGCAAGCCGGCCCGGCCCGGCTGCTACAAACGCAGGCCCAACACGGTAGCAGCACGCCTTGGCGGCGACCGGGCCGACAGGCCCGCAGGTCCGGCAGCGGATCAGTCGCGGGCAAGCCAGCGTGGCCCGGCTGCTACAAACGTAGGTCCAGCGCGGTAGCAGCACGTGTATTTAGTAACCTCTACCGCGCAGCAATGACCCGACCGAGCCCGTATGGGCCTACGCTCACACCGCCATCGGCGCCGTGAGCGGCGGGTGGTGCTCGTACCCTTCAAGTGAAAAATCGCTCGGCTCGATCTTTTCCAGCCATTGCGGCGCATACACGCCCGTGTCGGCGAAGGCGGGTACGCGGTCGGAAATGACCAGCTTCGGCGCGGGCAAGGGCTCGCGGCGCATCTGTTCGTTGAGCATGTCCAGGTGGTTCACGTACACGTGGGCATCGCCTACGAAGTAGGTCAGCCAGCGCGGCGTGTAGCCGGTGAGGCGGCCGAACAGCGACAGCATGGCAGCGCCTTCGGTGATGTTGAAGGGCGTGCCCAGGCCAAGGTCGTTCGAGCGGATATAAAGCGTAAGGGACAGCTCACGGGTTTGGGCATTGGGGTGGAACTGATACAGCAAGTGGCACGGCGGCAGGGCCATTTCGTCGAGCTGGGCGCAGTTCCAGCCATGGAACAGAATGCGCCGGCTCCCCGGGTCGTTCACGATGGTGTCCAGGCACTGGCGAACCTGATCGATGGCCTTGTACAGCACCACAAAGGCTTCGCCGCCTTCCTGATCCTCGGCAATGCTGCGATAACCCTGGGCCAGGCAGGCCTCGATAGCGGCGCCGTTGCTCAGGGGCACCCGCTTGTAGGCCGGCCATTTACGCCACTGCACCCCGTAGATTTCGCCCAGGTCATCGGTGCCCTGGCGGAAGGGGTTGTTCAGCCACTGGCTGTTCTCGTTTGCGTTCTGGTCCCACACCTTGCACCCAAGGGCACGGAAATCCGCCGCGCTATTGGCACCTCGAAGGAACCCCACCATTTCGCCTACTGCCGACTTGAACGCCAGTTTGCGAGTGGTAATGGCTGGAAAACCGTCCTTGAGGTCGAACTTCAGCATGGCCCCGGGCAGGCTGATGGTGTCCACGCCTGTGCGGTTGGCCTGGCGAGTGCCCTGCTGAATCACCTGGGCGACGAGATCGAGATATTGCTTCATGAGTATCCTGAATCAGGCGGGGCCCAAGCCCCGCCTGCAAAATTAGGCGGTCTGCCGCGGTGCAGCATCGCGGTGGTAGGCGTACCAGATCAGGGCCGCGCCGCCGATGATCATGGGCAGGCACAGCACTTGCCCCATGGTCAGCCAGCCGAAGGCCAGGTAGCCGAGCTGGGCGTCCGGTACACGGACGAACTCCACCAGGAAACGGAAAATGCCGTAGCACAGCGCGAACATGCCCGAGACGGCCATGGTTGGGCGCGGCTTGCTGGAGTAAAGCCACAGGATAACGAACAGCGCCACACCTTCCAGCGCGAACTGGTAGAGCTGCGACGGATGGCGCGGCAGCTGGGCAGGATCACTGAACGGCGGGAAGATCATGGCCCAGGGCACGTCGGTCGGCTTGCCCCACAGCTCGGCATTGATGAAGTTACCAATGCGCCCGGCGCCCAGGCCCAAGGGCACGAACGGGGCGATGAAATCCATCAGCTGGAAGAAGGTCTTGTTGTTGCGCTTGCCGAACCACCAGGTGGACAGCATCACCCCGATCAAGCCGCCATGGAAGGACATACCGCCTTTCCATACTTCGAAGATGAGCGCGGGATGGGCGATGTAGGCAGGCAGGTCATAGAACAACACATAACCCAGCCTGCCGCCGAGTATCACGCCCATCGCGACCCAGAACACCAGGTCCGAGAGTTTTTCGCGGTTCCAGGTAGGGTCGAACCGGCTCATCCGGCGTGGCGCCAACAGCCACGCGCTGCCAATGCCCACCAGGTACATCAAGCCGTACCAGTGAATCTTCAGCGGCCCCAGGCTAAGGGCAACGGGATCTATCTGCGGGTAAGGCAGCATCTTTATTCCTCGATCAAAGCAGAAAACTCAGGCCGACACTGAACAGCAGCAAAGCAAACAGCCGCTTGAGCAACCGTGGTGAAAGCCGATGCGCCAGCGCCGCGCCGAAACGGGCGAACAGCATGCTGGTGATGGCAATGCCCACAAGTGCCGGCACATAAACGAACCCGAAACTATGCGCTGGCAGCAAAGGATCGTGCCAGCCCAGCAAGATGAAACTTAGTGCACCCGAAAGCGCGATCGGCAAGCCGCAGGCCGACGAGGTAGCCACTGCCTGTTGCATGGGCACACTGCGCCAACTGAGGAAGGGCACCGTCAGCGAGCCGCCGCCGATGCCGAAAATCGCCGACGCCCAACCGATCACCACACCCGCCACGGTAAGCCCGGCCTTGCCGGGGACCTCTCGGCTGGCTTTCGGCTTGTAGTCGATCGCCATCTGCAGGCTCACCAGCAGCGCGAACACGCCGATGATCTTCTGCAAATGCGGGCCCTGGATCAGCGAGGCGGTTTTCGCACCCAGCACGCTACCGAGGATAATCCCGAGGGCCATCCACGCGAAGATGGGCCATCGCACCGCGCCACGCTTGTGATGAGCACGGATGGCATTGAACGAGGTAAAGACGATGGTTGCCAGCGAGGTACCTACCGCCAGGTGTGTCAGCACATCGGGCGAAAAGCCCTGCAGGCCGAAACTGAACACCAGCACTGGCACGATGATGATGCCGCCGCCTACGCCGAACAGGCCCGCCAGCACACCGGCACAAGCCCCCAGGGCCAGGTAGAGCGCATATTCCATGTGAGTTCCCTCGAGCGAGGGCGCATGGTACCGGATCACCCCTGTCGGCTCCAGCTATCACGATGGAAGCGAACCTTCGTTGGCGTGTACAGTTTCAGAAAAAGAGGACCCTTCCCCCTATGTGCCTGATTGTATTTGCGTGGCGGCCTGGCCACGAGCGCCCGCTTGTCGTTGCTGCCAACCGGGACGAGTTCTATGCCCGCCCTACCGCGCCACTGGCCCAGTGGGCTGACGCGCCAGGAGTATTCGCAGGAAGGGATCTGGAGGCGGGAGGCACCTGGCTGGGCCTGGGGCCTGGCGGGCGATTCGCCGCGGTAACGAACATTCGCAAGGGCGGTGCCATGCCCGGCAAGCGCTCCCGGGGCGATCTGTGCGCAGCCTACTTGACCGGAGAACAATCCCTGGATGCCTACGCCCGAGCGGTATGCAGCCGCGCCCGGGAGTATGCCGGCTTCAATCTGCTGCTAGGAGATGGCCAGCAGCTCTATTACCTGAACAGCGAGAGCCCGGTGCCCGAAGCGCTTGCAGAGGGCGTGTACGGGCTATCCAACGCGGCACTGAACACGCCGTGGCCCAAGCTTATGAAAGCCCGCAAGGCCTTTGCCGCTCAGCTCGACGGCCCTTCAGGCAACCTGCTTGAAGCCCTTGCCGACCCCGCCCCAGCCCACGATGCCGAGCTTCCGGAGACCGGCGTGGGCCTGGCGACCGAGCGTTTGCTGTCGAGCGTATTCATCGCCAGCCCCAGCTATGGCACCCGGGCGAGCACCGTCGTGATCGCACACGCGGATGGGCGTCGGGAAATAATAGAGCGAAGTTTCGGGCCTGGCGGCGGGCACCTGGGCGAAGTCGCGATCAAGGTGCCGCGATAGCCCTTCCAATAGGGTCCGGGCCAGGCCGATCACCGGCCCGGCCGCGGCGGGCTAGAGGCTTTTCGGGGCGGCCGGGTTGATCATTCGCGCCAGGCCTTGATTCTTCAGCGCCAACTGCAGGGTGCTGTGAACCAGCTGTGGGTTGTCGATTTTCATCAACTGGGCCAGCAGTTCGCAGGATTTCTCATGGCTCACCTGGCGCAGCATCCACTTCACTTTCGGCAGGTTGGTGGCGTTCATCGACAAACTGTCAAAGCCCATGGCCATCAGCAAAACAGCGGCAGCGGGGTCACCGGCCATTTCGCCGCAGATGCTCACAGGCTTGCCCTCGGCGTGCGCCTCGGTCACCACGTGTTGCAGGGCCTGTAGTACCGCCGGATGTAGGTAGTCGTAGAGGTCGGCCACCCGCGGGTTGTTACGGTCCACGGCCAGCAGGTACTGGGTAAGGTCGTTGGAGCCAACTGACAAAAAGTCTACCTGCCGGGCCAGGTCGCGGGTCTGGTAGACCGCCGCCGGGATTTCGACCATCACACCGATCGGCGGCATAGGCACATCGGTACCTTCGTCACGCACTTCGCCCCAGGCACGGTGCAGCAGGTGCAAAGCTTCTTCAAGCTCATGGGTACCCGAAATCATCGGCAAGAGAATGCGCAGGTTATTCAGCCCCTCGCTGGCCTTGAGCATCGCCCGGGCCTGCACCAGGAAAATCTCGGGGTGGTCGAGGGTTACGCGAATGCCACGCCAGCCCAGGAAGGGGTTCTCTTCCTTGATGGGGAAGTAGCTCAGGGACTTGTCGCCACCGATGTCCAGGCTGCGCATGGTGACCGGCAACGGGTGGAAGGCCGCCAGTTGCTCACGGTAGATGGCCAGCTGCTCTTTTTCGGACGGAAAGCGCTGGTTGATCATGAACGGCACTTCGGTGCGGTACAGCCCAACACCTTCGGCGCCGCGCTGCTGGGCACGGGCAACATCGGCCAGCAACCCGGTGTTCACCCAAAGCGGCATGCGATGCCCGTCGAGGGTCACGCAAGGCAGTTCCCGTAGCGCGTCCAGGCCCTTGGCCAATTCCCGCTCTTCTTCCACCACTGCGGCGTATTGCTTGGTGAGGATCTCGCTGGGGTTGGTGAAGACCTCGCCGTGGTAGCCATCGACGATCATCTGAATGCCGTCGACCTTCGAATACGGCAGATCTACCAGGCCCATCACGGTAGGGATGCCCATGGCACGCGCCAGGATCGCCACATGGGAGTTGCCCGAGCCCATGACGGAGATCAACCCGACCAGCTTGCCTTCCGGGACTTCGCCCAGCATCGCCGGGGACAGCTCTTCGCTGACCAGAATGGTGTTATCCGGATACACCAGCGTTTGCTGACGGGCCTGCTGAAGGTAGGCAAGCAAGCGTCGGCCCAGGTCTTTCACGTCTGCAGCGCGCTCGCGCAGATAGGCGTCGTCCATCAGCTCGAAACGGTTGACGTGCTCGCTGACCACCTGCCGCAGAGCACCCTGTGCCCACTGGCCGGTCTTGATGACGTTACGCACTTCGCTGCCCAGGGAGGCATCGTCGAGCATCATCAGGTACACATCGAAGAGCGCGCGCTCCTCTGGCCGCAGTTGGGTTGCGAGCTTCGCCGAGAGGGTGCGCATGTCGTTGCGCACGCCTTCAAGGGCCGTCTCGAACAACTGCATTTCGGCGTCCACGTCGGTCACCGTGCGGTCCGGAACCACCTCCAGGTCCGCTGGCGGCAGCACCACAACTGCGGTGCCCACGGCCGCGCCGGGCGAACCGGGCACACCCACGAAGCGTGCCTCCTGGGTACCTTTGCCCTGGCGCCCCAGCCCACGAATGGAGCCGGTAGCCTCGGCATGGGCGATAACGCCGGCCAGTTGGGCGCTCATGGTCACGAGGAAGGCTTCTTCGCCCTCGTCGAATTGCCGGCGCTCCTTCTGCTGAATGACCAGCACGCCGACTACGCGGCGGTGATGGATGATCGGCGCGCCGAGGAAGGAGGCATAGCGCTCCTCGCCAGTTTCGGCGAAATAGCGGTACCGGGGGTGATCGGCGGCGTTTTCGAGGTTGAGGGGTTCTTCACGGGTACCCACAAGGCCTACCAGGCCTTCGTTGGGGGCCATGCTGACACGGCCGATGGAGCGCTTGTTCAGCCCCTCGGTCGCCATCAGCACGAAGCGATTGGTTTCGGGATCGAGCAGGTACACCGAGCATACCTGGCTGCTCATCGCCTCCTGTACGCGGATGACGATGATCCCCAACGCCGTTTTCAGATCCTTGGCGGAGTTGACTTCCTGGACGATCTTGCGCAGCGTATTGAGCATGGCTCGGGGTCGAACTCCGTCGTCAGTCGCGCGATAAGAGGCGTGGCGCCAATTCTTTCAAGGCCCGGCGATACACTTCCCGCTTGAACGTCACTACCTGCCCGAGCGGATACCAATAACTGACCCACCGCCAGCCGTCGAATTCCGGCTTGCCGGTAAGGTCCATCCGCACGCGCTGCTCGTTGCTCACAAGGCGCAGCAGGAACCACTTTTGCTTCTGCCCGATGCACAACGGCTGGCTGTGGGTACGCACCAACCGCTGGGGTAGACGGTAGCGCAGCCAGCCGCGGGTGCAGGCAAGAATCTCCACGTCCTGGCGCTCAAGGCCTACTTCTTCATTCAGCTCGCGATACAACGCCTGCTCCGGCGTTTCCTCGGGGTTGATGCCACCTTGGGGAAACTGCCAGGCATCCTGATTGATCCGGCGCGCCCATAGCACCTGGCCTGCATCATTGGTAAGAATGATGCCTACATTGGGGCGGAATCCATCGGGGTCGATCACGGCGGCAACCTCGCAAACGCATGTTCGGGCATTGTTCCACAAAGCCCGGCAGAGCAGCAACGAGGGTTATAGCGTTATGTGCAGCATTAATAAAAGGCCGTATTCTGTGAAGCATCTCCGCCGTTAATACGAGTGAATTCATGCGTCTGGCCCTTTTTGACCTCGATAACACGCTGCTAGGCGGCGACAGCGACCATGCCTGGGGCGATTACCTCTGCGCCAAGGGCATACTGGACCCGGTGCAATACAAGGCGCGCAACGACGCGTTCTATCAGGATTACCTGGCCGGGAAGCTGGATCTGCAGGCATACCTGAACTTCAGCCTGGAAATTCTCGCGGCCACCGAGCCGGCCCAACTGAAGGAATGGCACGCCGCGTTCATGCGCGAGTGCGTGGAGCCGATCATCCTTCCCAAGGCACTGGCATTGCTCGAACAACATCGCCAGGCAGGCGACAAGCTGGTGATCATTACCGCGACCAACCGCTTCGTCACCGGCCCCATCGCCGAGCGCCTGGGGGTGGAAACCTTGCTGGCCACCGAGTGCGAAATGGAGGGTGACCGTTACACCGGCCGGAGCATAGATGTGCCGTGCTTCCGTGAAGGAAAGGTCACGCGGCTGGAACGCTGGCTTGCCGAAACCGGCCTCAGCCTTGAAGACAGCTACTTCTATAGCGACTCGATGAACGACATGCCGTTGCTCGAGCGCGTGGCACATCCGGTTGCGGTGGACCCAGACCCCGTGCTGCATGGCGAGGCGATGCGCCGGGGCTGGAAGGTGATTTCGCTGCGGGATTGATCACTGGGGACGCTGAGGCCGCCCCCCGGTCCCACTACCCCAGAAACAGCTGATACGCGGGGTTGTCCGTTTCATCCCAGAATGGATAGCCGATTTCTTCGAGCGCGGCATATACCTGATCGCGCTCGACGACTGGCACCTGAAGCCCGGCTACCACTCGGCCGTCCGCCGCGCCATGGTTGCGATAGTGGAACATCGAGATGTTCCAGCGCCCGCCCAGCCGGTTGAGGAAGTTGAACAGGGCGCCTGGCCGCTCCGGAAACTCGAAGCGCAGCACCATTTCGTCGCTCACCTTGACCGCGTGGCCGCCTACCATGTGGCGGATATGCAGCTTGGCCAGCTCGTTGTCGGTCAGGTCCTGAACAGGGAACCCCTGCGCAGTGAGGCTTGCTATCAACGCAGCGCGCGGGTCGGTTTCCGGGTGGGTTTGAACCCCTACGAATATGTGCGCCTCAGCGCCGGTGTGGTACCGGTAGTTGAATTCAGTGATCTGCCGCTTGCCCACCGCCTCGCAGAAGGCCTTGAAGCTGCCCGGGCGCTCGGGAATGGTGACAGCGATGATGGCCTCTCGGCCTTCCCCTAGCTCGGCGCGCTCGGCCACATGGCGCAGGCGGTCGAAGTTCACGTTGGCGCCGGAGTCGATCGCGATAAGGGTTTGCCCCGTCACGCCCCGGCTTTCCACGTACTTCTTGATGCCAGCTACGCCCAGCGCCCCGGCTGGCTCGGTGATCGAGCGGGTATCGTCGTAGATATCCTTGATCGCAGCGCAGATTTCATCGCTGCTGACGGTAATAACCTCGTCAACATAACGGCGGCAGATCTCGAAGGTATGTTCACCGATTTGCGCAACGGCTACGCCGTCCGCGAACAGCCCCACCTGCGGCAGCACCACCCGCGTGCCGGCTGCCAAGGCCGCCTGCAGACAATTGGAGTCGTCAGGCTCTACGGCAATGATTTTCACCTCCGGGCGCAGGTATTTCACATAGGCCGCTATGCCGGAGATCAGCCCGCCGCCGCCCACCGGAACGAAGATCGCATCCAGAGGGCCTTGGTGCTGACGCAAGATTTCCATCGCGACCGTTCCCTGGCCAGCGATAGTGTCCGGGTCGTCGTAGGGGTGGATGTACACATAGCCCTTTTCCTCTACCAGCTTGAGCGACCAGGCCAGGGCTTCGGGGAAGGAGTCACCCTGCAGCACGACCTTGCCGCCACGCGAGCGCACGCCTTCTACCTTGATCTCCGGCGTGGTCTTGGGCATTACGATCACGGCCTGCACGCCCATTTCGCGTGCCGCCAGCGCCAGCCCTTGGGCATGGTTGCCCGCTGAAGCGGTAACCACACCACGGCTGCGCTCAGCATCGGTGAGTTGCGAGAGCTTGTTGTAAGCCCCGCGCACCTTGAACGAGAACACCGGCTGCAGATCCTCGCGCTTTAGCAGCACATGGTTATGCAGCCGGCGAGACAGCTGATTGGCCGGTTGGAGCGGGGTTTCAACCGCCACGTCATAAACGCGCGAGGTGAGAATCTTTTTAACGTACTGTTCGAGCATGGGCGCACAGTCACTGCCAGAGAACCAGACCCGCGAGTCTACCCCACGGCTCTGCCCGCCCACCACATCGGGGCAAGGTTTCCACCGCCCGTATGGCTATAATGCGGCCCCTTTTCGATCACCAGCCCCTTGCGGAGCGCCAGCATGACCCAGGATCAACTCAAACAGGCCGTGGCCCAGGCAGCCGTCGACCACATTTTGCCCAGCCTTACGGACAAGAGCATTGTCGGGGTGGGCACAGGGTCGACCGCCAACCTGTTCATCGATGCGCTTGCGCGCCACAAGGGGGCCTTCGACGGCGCAGTGGCCAGCTCCGAAGCGACCGCTGCGCGCTTGAAGGGGCATGGCATTCCGGTCTACGACCTCAACACCGTCGGCGAGCTGGAGTTTTACGTGGACGGCACCGATGAAAGCGACGAGCGCTTGCACCTGATCAAGGGCGGCGGTGCGGCACTTACTCGGGAAAAGATTGTGGCCGCGGTCGCTCTTCGCTTCATCTGCATTGCCGATGCCAGCAAACTGGTGCCGGTGCTCGGGCAGTTCCCGCTGCCCGTGGAAGTAGTGCCCATGGCGCGTAGCCACGTGGCCCGGGAGCTGGTCAAGCTGGGCGGGGACCCGGTCTACCGTGATGGCGTGCTGACCGATAACGGCAACATCATCCTGGATGTGCACAACCTGCACATTACTGACCCGGTAAGCCTCGAAGCGAGCATCAACCAGATCGTCGGCGTGGTCACCAATGGCCTGTTTGCCGCCCGCCCCGCTGACGTGCTGCTGCTGGGCACGCCTGAGGGTGTGAAAACCTACACCCGCTGACTGTTACTGAGCGGGCCGGGGTTCGAAGCGATAGAAGAGGTTCGGCTCGCTGACCATGTACAGGTTGCCTGCAGTGTCCATGGCAACGCCTTCGGGTTGAGGCACTGCGCGCTTCAGCCCGGCGGCCCCTTCGACCAGCGAAAGGCTGGCGATGGGCTTGCCATCGGGGTCCAGTTCTACCACCACCCGGGATTCATCGGAAACGATCAGCAGGTGCCCACTGCCGGGATCGAACTGCAGGCTGGAAAGGTCCTTCACGAACATGGCGCGATCCCGCTGCCTGTTTTCCGACACGCTGATGGCCACAGGGCCGTTACTTCCCAGCGGGAAACCGCTCACTTCATAAATACGTACCGGGTCCCGCTCCTTGGCCACATACAAGCGCTTGCTTGAAAGGTCATAGGCCAGGCCCTCGAAGCCCTTGTTGCCGTTCAACCCCAGGCCCAGGGCCAACTGATGGCCGCTTGCGATGTCCACGCTGGCCGTTGCGTCGCTGACTTCCACCTGCACCAGGCGCTGTTGGCGTTCGTCACTGATCACATAAGTGCCGGGGGCGATGTATTCCACGGCTTCCGGGTCGGAAAACCCAATCAAGGCAATGCGCCGAAGTACGTCCCCGTTCAGGGATAGCTCTACCAGCTCGGGGGTTTTGTTGGTCACCGTAAACAGCGTGTTGCGATCCGGATCGTACGTCAGTGCCGAAACATCCCCGCTCAGCCCCTCGATCGGCTGTACCTGAAGCGCGGCCTGATAGTCCGCAAGCCCTAGCGCAGAGCGACCGGGGGACAACCATTGACTGATCGCGAACCACGCGCTGGCGGGCACTCGAGAGAAGCAAGCGGCACTGGCGCCAAGGGCGAGTATCAGAAGCAACAGCCCCATGCGAACCGTGCGGGCATTGAGAGAAAGGTACATGAGCGATCACCGGTGGAAGATCCGCTCATGAAACCACAGCCGGCTGAACCCGGACTTAAGAGCCGCCCTGATTTTTCTTGAAGGCGTAGAACAGGTTGGGCTCACTGACCATGTACAAGGTGCCTTGCTCGTCCATGGCCACCCCTTCGGCGCGCGGGATGGTATTGGCGATGCCATTGAAGCCCCCAAGCAGCGCCATGAAACTCACTGGCTGCCCGTTGTTGTCCGCCTCCATCAGCAGATGGGAATCGGCCGAAAGCAACAACAGGTGGCCCGTGCGGGGATCCACGCCTACTGCTGACAGGTTGCGCATGTCCATGGCGTTGTTAGGCACGAGCACCCGGCCTGGTACGAAGCTGCCGTTGTCGCCTAGCTTGAGGCTGAACAGCGTAGTCGGCCGCTCTTGCCCAACCAGCAGCCGCTGGTGGCGGGGATCCCAGGCCACGCCTTCGAACCCTTTGTTGGCACTTGGTGAAGTACCAAGGTCGATCTTCGGGAAATCCGCGTAATTCAGCGCCGTGGTGTTGGGCTCTACCTTGACCACCGTCACGGTATGCAAGCGCTCGTCGGTGATCGCCATTCGGCCATCTCCGAGCATGGCGACGCCTTCAGGGTTGCTCCAGCCGACGAGGGGCAACTTGCGCAGCACATCCCCTTGCAGCGTCAGCTGAACCAGGAAGGGATGTTTGCCCATTACCGAATAAAGTGTGCGGCTGGCGGGGTCGTAAGTAAGGTCGGACGCTTCGTCGTCTTCCATGCCCGGCAGCGGCTTGGCATCGACGGTAGCGCGGTAGCCTGGCAGCCAGATCGCCTGCGCCTGGGCCGCTGGAGACGTGAACCGCTCCTTGAGCCACAGCAGCCCGCGATCATCCCAGTGCAGGATAGCCGCTACGGTGTAGGCAATGGCAACCGCCGCGGCGCCGATCAGCCACAGGCGCAGCCGCCGGGCCGAGCGGCGCGGTGTGGTGGCGGAAGGCAAGGCGGCTGTGGGCATGGGAATACCTGCGGTCAGGGCTGAAGGGCCAGCGCATTATCCGCACGCTATGTGAAAAAAATGGGAAACAGCCGCCTCGCCAACCGCTTCACACCACGTGGGTTTCTACCCGGGTTGCGCCCGGCAATTCCAGTACGAGCTGGTCCCCGCTGGCCAGCGGCCCCACGCCTGCCGGGGTTCCAGTGAGAATCACATCACCGGCGTGCAGCGAGAAATGCGCGGCCATGTACTGGATCATCGGCACGATCGGGTTGAGCATGGAGGCGCTGCTGCCATCCTGCCGCACTTCCCCATTGAGAGTGAGCCGTACGGGAATGTCCGTCAGGTCCTCGAAGGTGCTGGCCGCAACGAAAGGCGCCAGCACACAAGCGCCATCGAACGACTTGGCCAGCTCCCAGGGCAGCCCCTTTTCCTTGAGCTTGGCTTGCACATCACGCAGGGTCAGGTCCAGCGCCGGTGCAAAGCCTGAAATCGCGTCCAGTACTTCTTCCTCGCTGGGCTGAGTGGAAAGCGCCTTGCCCAGCAGTACCGCGATTTCGGTTTCGTAGTGTACCGAGCCTCGTTCGGCCGGGATCTTGAATCCGCCTGCTGCGGGCACCACACAGCTACCCGGCTTGATGAACAGCAGCGGCTCGGCCGGTACCGGGTTGTTCAGTTCATGGGCGTGTTCGGCATAGTTGCGGCCGATACACACCACTTTCCCCAGTGGGAAATGAATGTGGGTACCGTCGGCGTACTGGTGCTGGTAGCTCATTATCGACACCTCGAAGGAACGCGGAAAAGTAAGCGAACCCGCGAGCCGCTCATGCGGCGCCTGAGCCATATTCACGTCTGGGGCGGGTTCCAGGGAAGGCGAACATGCTAGCATACGCCCCCGCTACAAGGCTGCAGACGGGCAGCCCGAGCGCAGCGGGCGTTCCTTTCCCTGCCATTTTTCCGGAACCAGGTTTAAGCAGATGAGCAAGACTTCTCTCGACAAGAGCAAGATCAAGTTCCTTCTTCTCGAAGGCGTACACCAAACCGCCGTGGACACGCTCAAGGCGGCCGGTTACACCAACATCGAGTATCACTCCAGTTCCCTGCCGGAAGCAGAGCTGAAGGAAAAGATCGCCGACGCCCACTTCATCGGCATCCGCTCGCGCACTCATCTGACCGAAGAGCTCTTCGACCGCGCGAAGAAGCTGGTCGCGGTCGGCTGCTTCTGCATCGGCACCAACCAGGTTGACCTCAACGCTGCCCGTGAACGCGGCATCGCGGTGTTCAACGCGCCGTACTCCAATACCCGCTCGGTCGCCGAGCTGGTATTGGCCGAAGCCATCCTGTTGCTTCGCGGCATTCCGGAAAAGAACGCCTCCTGCCACCGTGGCGGCTGGATCAAGAGCGCGGCCAACTCGTTCGAGATTCGTGGCAAAAAGCTCGGCATCGTCGGTTATGGCTCCATCGGTACCCAGCTGTCGGTCCTGGCCGAGGGCCTGGGCATGCAAGTGTTCTTCTACGACCCGCTGACCAAGCTGCCGCTGGGTAACGCTACCCAGGTGCCTACGCTCAAGGAGCTGCTGGGCCTGGCCGACATCGTCTCGCTGCATGTGCCCGAGCTGCCGTCCACCAAGTGGATGATCGGCGAAGAAGAAATCCGCGCGATGAAAAAGGGCGGCATCCTGATCAACGCTGCCCGCGGCACCGTGGTTCGCCTCGAGGCCCTGGCTGAGGCGATCAAGGACAAGCACCTGATCGGCGCCGCCATCGACGTGTTCCCGGTGGAGCCACGCTCGAACGACGATATCTTCGAAAGCCCGCTGCGTGGCCTGGACAACGTGATCCTCACCCCGCACATCGGTGGTTCCACCGCCGAGGCGCAAGCCAACATCGGCCTGGAAGTGGCCGAGAAGCTGGTGAAGTACAGCGACAACGGTACCTCGGTATCCTCGGTCAACTTCCCGGAAGTGGCCCTGCCGGCGCACCCGGGCAAGCACCGCTTGCTGCACATCCACGAAAACATCCCGGGCGTGCTCAGCGAAATCAACAAGGTGTTTGCCGAGAACGGCATCAACATCTCTGGCCAGTTCCTGCAAACCAACGAAAAGGTTGGTTATGTGGTCATTGACGTTGACGCCGAGTACTCCGACCTGGCGCAAGCCAAGCTGCAGCACATCAAAGGCACCATCCGCAGTCGCGTGCTGTTCTAAGCCGCTCGGCCGCCTCGTTCGGGGCGGCCTTTTCAACCGATCATGGCCTCCAGAAACGCCTGAGCCTCGGCCAGTTGCCCTTCGTTGAACACTTTCACGCCGTGCTGCGTCAGCAGCGCCGCGGTCACCCCTTCTCCCGCCACCTTCCGCCCGCTGAAGCTCCCGTCGTAGGTTTGTTCGTTGCCGCAAGAGGGGCTATTGGCCTTGAGCACCGCAGCCTGAATGCCGTGAGCCTCCACAAGCGCGAGGGCCAGGCGTGCACCGGACAGAAAGGGGGCGGTTACATCCGCACCAGTGCTGGCGATGATGCGCGTTTCCCCCCTCAGAACCTCAATGCCCTGCCCACCCTGAATTTCCGCGGGCGGGCGCGGCGTGGGCAAGCCGCCAGCCACCTCGGGGCACAGCGGCACTACCCGACCTTCGGCCTGCCACGCGCGTAACAGGCCCCAATCACCCGAAGCCTGGCCGTCATACCGCACGCGCTCGCCCAGCAGGCAACGGCTTACCAGCACTTTGGCGATCATAGCGGGCTGGTGCCCCGGCGCCGGAACCAGCCCGTGAGTGACAAGCGCTCCCGCTGGGCAGGCAATACCTCATGAGGAATCTGGTCCGACAAGAACACCACCAGCGCGCCACCGGTGGGTACCACATCGTGAATTCGCTCGCCTGGCAAGTAGAGCCGTAGCTGCCCGCCGTCTTCGGGCAACCAGGCCTGATTCAGGTACACAACGGTAGACACACTGCGCCGGTCGTCGTCGTTGAAGCGGTCCAGATGGCGCAGGTAGTAGGCGCCGGGCGGGTAGGAGGCGAAGTGGCTCTCGAAATCTTCAAGCCCGAGGAACAGGGACTGATTGAGGCTTCGCCGCAGGCTGTCCATCAGGCCCAGATACCGATCGACTGGCGCGCTCTGGCCCCGCTCCACCCACTCGATGGCATCCCCCCGGATGCCCTCTCGCACCTGCGCCGTCACACCGCGCCCTGTGGCCGCCGGCTTGAGCTGGCCAAGGCGGGCGCGTTCGAGGCAGTCCCGCGACAGCTCCTCGGTAAGCGCGCTGGGGAGAAAAATATTCTGCTGCGACCACCCGTGGCTGGCGAGGTCAGAAGCGATTCGGGCAAACAGCGGATGATCGAGAGAAATGTTCATGGCACATGGTAGCGACCCGCCGCATAAACCAACAGATCCCCCCGGCGAAACGCGAGTTTCATCGGTCACCGCCTCGCCTCTCTCGACAAATGCCGCTGACGACACGGACAATAGCGCCCTGCCGACAGGAGTCCCTCATGCGTCGTTTTCTTTCCGTTGTGTTGATGTGCTGCGCCTTGCCGGCGTGGGCAGACATCCACGACGAGCTCTATAAGGCAGCCGGTTGGCCAGAGCAACGCGTGCACTTCACCGACGCGCTGCGCGCCGCGCAGCAGCGCTATCAGAACAGCCTGCCGCCGGCAGTGTTCCAGGCATTGGTCAACAACAGCAATCAGCGCTTCGCCCCTCAGGCGGTAGACCAGCGTGCCGAAGGCAGCCTGCGCCAGGCACTGGCCAACCCACAACCCGCACTGGCGTTCTTTCAATCTCCGTTAGGGCGCAAGATCGTTGCCGCTGAATTGCTGGCAACCCGTTCGGACCAACTTGCCCGCAACGCGCAGGGCCTGCCCAAAATGCAGGCCAGTGATACCCGTCAGTTACTGATCGGCCACTTGGCCCGGGCGCTTCCGGCTCGAGAGGCCGGTGCCGAAGTGAGCCTGGCCATTGCCGGTGTGGCCGCCGACAGCCTCAGCTCGATGATTCCGGGCTTGCTGGGCGGCAGCTCGGCGCAAAGCCTGCTGGATGGGCAGCGTGAACGCTTGCAGCAGCAGATTGGCGTAGACCTGGACAACACCCTGCTCTACGTTTATCGCGAACTGAGCGATCCTGAACTGGAAGAGTTTGTGGCCTTTGCCGAGTCTCCGGAAGGCCAGGCTTACTACAAGGCCGCGCTGGCGGCCGTGAAGGCTGGTCTGGCCGTAGGCGCGCGCTAAGCTAGGAGCAAGCGCTAGAAATACCTCTCCAGAAACCGCAGGTACTGCTCGCGAATGTGTACCGCCTCATTGGCCAGGTGATGACGCGCAGCGGGTATGCGTAGTATTTCCGGTTGCCTGAACTTGCGCTCCAGCACTCGAAGGTTGTATCGCCAATCCACTGTCATGTCCTGCTCACCCTGCACAATCACGGGCGTATGCTTGCAAGCGGGGGCGGCTTCGATGCGGTTGATCCACTCCGCCAGCGCACCCACCCATGCGGTGGGTAAGCGCAGCGGCTGAAGGGGGTCGGCGCGCAGAAACGGCAGAAACGCGGGGTCGTTGCTGTTTTCGCTGAACCGCCGGGCGATGCCATCCACAAAAGGGCTAAGCACCCGGTAGCTGAGCTTCGAGCGGGCCCATGCGCGCGGCCGCACCAACGGCGCCAGTAATATCAGGCGCCCGTCGATAAGGCTGTTATCGCCCCGGTGCAAGGCGTGGTCAATCACAATGGCGCCGCCCGTGCTTTGGCCAAGCACATGCCAAGGCCTGGGCAGGTGCAAGCTCATTGCTTGCGCCAGCAGGCCGTCGAGCGTTGACTGGTAGTGAGCGAAGTCTTCGATACTGGCGCGCGGGCCACTGGACAGGCCATGGCCTGGCAGGTCGCAGGACACCACCGCAAGCCCGCACCCGAGTGCCCATTCGATCACGTGACGGAACAGGCCCATGTGGTCGTAGAAACCGTGCAGCAGCACCAGGGTGCCGCGGGGCTGTCGAGGCACCCAGGCCTGGCACACCAGCTCGAACCCTTCGGCTTCAAAAAGGCCTAGATGGGTATCGAACCGTACCGCGAAACCAGGAAGGTCGAGCCCGTAGAAACGCTGATACGCCACCCCCTGCTCACACAAGGGGCGGGCGTCGTTCAGTGAGGAAAGGCTGGCGCGCAGCCGGTCGGGATGGAACGTCGAAGTCATGTGGGCTACCCGGTTATACAGGTAACCCTACCCCCTCTTCCCGCCGACAAACAAGGCCTTGCTTGCTGGCGCCTCAGGCCGAAACGGCTTCGGCGCTGGCGCGACGTGGGTCTGGCTGGGACGAGTTGGCCACGGCGGCCTCCTCGATCGCCTGCTGGATAGCCCGGCGGCGGCGCTCCTCGGCACGGCGGCTGAAGAACCACACGAAGAAGGTGAAGATCGACACTACCAGCAGGATAAGGCTGGCAATGGCATTGATCTCCGGCTTCACACCCAGACGCACCTGAGAGAACACTTCCATTGGCAGGGTGGTGGAGCCAGGCCCCGCCACGAAGCTGGCCAGCACCAGGTCATCCAGCGACAAGGCGAAAGACATCATTCCGCCCGCCGCCAGTGACGGCGCGATCATTGGAATGGTGATCAAGAGGAACACCTTCCACGGCCGCGCGCCCAGGTCCATGGCCGCTTCCTCGATGGACAGGTCCAGCTCGCGCAAGCGTGCCGACACCACCACTGCCACATAGGCGGCGCAGAAGGTGGTGTGAGCGATCCAGATGGTGGGTACACCACGCTCCTGCGGCCAGCCAATCACTTGCGCCATTGCCACGAACAGCAGCAGCAGCGAGAGGCCGGTGATCACTTCAGGCATTACCAGCGGTGCGGTAACCAGGCCACCGAACAAGGTACGGCCCTTGAACCTTGCCACACGGGTAAGCACGAACGCTGCCAGGGTGCCCAATATCACCGAAGAAATGGCCGTGTAGGTGGCGATCTCCAGCGAGCGGAACACTGCGCTCATCAGTTGATCGTTGTGCATCAGCCCCACGTACCACTTCACCGACCACCCGCCCCACACCGTTACCAGACGCGAGGCGTTGAACGAGAAGATCACCAGGATCAGCATGGGCGCGTAGATGAAGGTCAAGCCCGCCCACAGCATGAAGGTTGAAAATCGGAACCGGGAATTCATACCTTGCCCTCCATCTCTTTGGCCTGGCTACGGTTGAAGAGAAGAATGGGCACGATCAACAGTGCCAGCATCACCACCGCCAGCGCCGAGGCTACGGGCCAGTCGCGGTTATTGAAGAACTCTTGCCACAGCACCTTGCCGATCATCAGGGTTTCCGGGCCGCCGAGCAGTTCGGGGATCACGAACTCACCCACAACAGGAATGAACACCAGCATGCAACCGGCGACGATGCCATTGCGTGACAGTGGCACGGTGATTTTCCAGAAGTTGTTGAAGCGGCTGGAACCCAGGTCCGATGCGGCCTCCAACAGGCTTTGGTCATGCTTCACCAGGTTGGCGAACAGCGGCAGGATCATGAACGGCAGGTAGGAGTACACCACGCCGATGTACACCGCCAGGTTGGTGTTCAGGATCTGCAGGGGCTGGTCGATCACGCCCAGGTACATCAGGAAGCCATTGAGCAAGCCATTGTTGCTCAGCAGGCCCATCCAGGCGTACACCCGAATCAGGATGGCCGTCCAGGTCGGCATCATGATCAGCAGCAGCAGCACTGTCTGGGTTTCCTTCTTGGCCACCGACATCGCGTAGGCCATCGGGTAACCGATCAGTACGCACAGCAACGTGCTGAAGAACGCCATCTTCAACGAGCCCAGGTACGCCGAGAAATACAACTCGTCGTCGCCCAGCAGCAAGTAGTTGGCCAGGTTCAGCGCGATGTCGATCTTGCCTTCGGCGTACTGCCAGATATCGGTATACGGCGGAATGGCCACATCCGCTTCGGCAAAGCTGATCTTCAGAACGATGAAGAACGGCAACATGAAGAACAGGAACAGCCACAGGAAGGGAATCCCGATGACCACTTGCCGGCCGCCCGGCATCCAGCGGTTATAGATACGCTTGAGCTTCTTGTTCATGACCGGAGCACCACGCCGCTGTCGTCTTCCCACCACACGAACACTTCGTCGTCCCAGGTCGGCCGCGCGCCACGACGCTCCGCGTTAGCCACGAACGACTGCACGATCTTGCCGCTGGGCAGCTGGACGTGGAACACCGAGTGCCCGCCCAGGTAGGCGATGTCATGCACCTTGCCGCGCGACCAGTTGTGCTCGGTGGAGGGTTGCTCGACCGTAACGAGGAGCTTTTCCGGGCGGATCGCGTAGGTCACGCTCTTGTCCTGCGCGGCCGTACTCACACCGTGGCCCACGTAGATAGTGCGCTCCAGCTCAGGCGAGCTGATCAGTGCGTAGCCTTCCATGTCCTCGATGACTTCACCGTCGAACAGGTTGACGTTGCCGATGAATTCGCACACCAACCGGCTGGTCGGGGTTTCGTAGATATCCACAGGGCTGCCGATCTGAGCGATCCAGCCCAGGTGCATGATCGCGATGCGCTGGGCCATGGTCATGGCCTCTTCCTGGTCGTGGGTCACCATTACGCAGGTCACGCCTACGCGCTCGATGATTTCCACCAGTTCCAGTTGCATTTCCGAACGCAGCTTCTTGTCCAGCGCACCCATGGGCTCATCGAGCAACAACAGCTTGGGCCGCTTGGCCAGGGAACGGGCCAGTGCAACCCGCTGGCGCTGGCCACCGGACAATTGATGCGGTTTGCGCCGGGCGTACTGGGTCATGTGCACCAACTTGAGCATTTCGGCCACCCGGGCGTCGATCTCGGCGCTGGACATCCTGTCCTGCTTCAGGCCGAAGGCAATGTTCTGCGCAACGGTCATGTGTGGGAACAATGCATAGGACTGGAACATCATGTTGATGGGCCGCTTGTAGGGCGGCATGTCGGTGATGTCCTCGCCGTCGAGGAAAATCCGCCCTTCCGTAGGCCGCTCGAAGCCCGCGAGCATACGCAGCAGGGTCGACTTGCCCGAGCCCGATCCGCCCAGCAAGGCGAAGATTTCGCCCTTGTGGATCTGCAGCGACACGTCGTCCACAGCGATCGTCTCGTCGAACTTTTTGGTTACCCGGTCGATCTTGACCAACACCTGCTTGGGGTGTTGGCCACCTTCGAGGGCTTTCTTATAGGCACTGGAGGCAACGGCCATCAACGAACTCCCAACTTTTTTCACGTGCCCGCCGTCTCCGGCGGGCGTAGGTTAATTACTTGCCCGTCTTGATTCGGGTCCAGGAGCGGGTCATCAAGCGCTGAATGTTAGGCGGCAGCTCGTGGCTGACATACGCCTTGTCGAGCACGTCCTGCGGCGGGTACACCGCAGGGTCTTCGCTCACGGCCTCGTCCATGTCGGTCTTGGCCTCGGGATTGGGGTTGGCATAACCGACGTAATCGCTCACTTGGGCGATGACTTTGGGCTCCAACAGGTAATTGAGGAACGCATGGGCTTCTTTCACGTCCTTGGCATCGGCCGGAATAGCCAGCATGTCGAACCAGAGGTTGCCGCCTTCCTTGGGTACAGCGTAGGCGACGTTCACGCCGTTCTTCGCTTCCTTGGCGCGGTTGCGCGCCTGGAACACATCACCCGAGAAGCCAGCCGCCACGCAGATGTTCCCCGAGGACAAGTCGGTGATGTACTTGGAAGAATGGAAGTAGCGAACATAAGGGCGCACAGCCAGCAACTTGGCTTCGGCCTTCTTGTAGTCTTCCGGGTTGGTGCTGTTGGGGTCCAGCCCGAGGTATTGAAGTACCGCAGGCATCATCTCGTCTGGCGAATCGAGGAACGCCACGCCGCACTTCTGCAGCTTTTTCATGTTCTCCGGTTCGAACAACATGGCCCAGGAGTCGATCGTGTCTACACCCAGTGCGGCTTTCACCTTCTGGGGGTTGTAGCCAATGCCATTGGTGCCCCACAAGTAGGGAATGGCGTACTGGTTACCAGGATCGTTAGCCTCCAGGCGCTTCATCAAGGCCGGGTCCAAGTGGTTCCAGTTCGGCAGTTGGCTGCGATCCAGCTTCTGGAATACGCCAGCCTTGATCTGCTTGCCGAGGAAGTGGTTCGACGGCACGACCACGTCGTAGCCGGTATGGCCAGCCAGCAGCTTGCCTTCAAGCGTCTCGTTGGAATCGAACACGTCATACGACGGCTTGATGCCAGTCGCTTTCTCGAAGTCGGCCAGCGTGGTCTCGCCAATGTAGTCGGACCAGTTGTAGATCTTCACCGTGCCGGCCGCGTGGGCGCCGGCCGTGAGTGCAAGCCCGGCGGTGAGCAACAGCGCCTTGCCAATCAGGGAGTCAGCCAAGTGGAAATCCTCTCGAAAGTGATCTTTTTCAGACGGCAATCAACCGACCGGGATACAAAACCGGGGCGCAACTTACCTTCGATAAACCTGCCGGGCAAAATGAATTCGTTAAAAGCCTGTCGATAAACCCCAGGCACCTGCCAGATCTATGGCCAGACAGGTGCCCGGGCAGGGCGAGTTACTTGCCCGATTTGATCTTGGTCCAGCTGCGGGTCATCTCGCGTTGAGTGGCCGCCGGCAGGTCAGAGATCGCATAGAACTTGGCCTTCACTTCGTCCGACGGATAGATGTTCGGGTCCGACTTGATGGCATCGTCAACAAACTCGGTGGCCGCCTTGTTGCCGTTCGGGAATTGCACGGCATTGGTGATTTCCGCCATCACTTCCGGCTTGAGCAGGAAGTTCATGAACTTGTAGGCGCCGTCCACGTTTTCGGCATCCTTCGGAATGGCGACCATGTCATAGAAGGTACCCGCACCTTCTTTGGGAATGGTGTAGCTGACCTTCACCTTGCCACCGGCTTCTTCGGCACGGGACTTGGCCTGCTGCACGTCACCCGAGTAGCCTACCGCCACGCAGATGTTGCCCGTGGCCAGGTCGGAAATGTACTTGGAAGAGTGGAAGTAGGTGATGCTTGGGCGAACCTTGAGGAACAGTTCTTCAGCCTGCTTGAGGTCTTCTTTCTTCTGGCTGTTGGTTGGCAGGCCCAGGTAATGCAGCGCTACCGGCAGCATTTCGGTTGGCGAATCCAGGAAGCTTACGCCGCAGGATTTCAGCTTGGCGATGTTCTCGGGCTTGAGCAGGACGTCCCACGAGTCGATCTTGTCCACACCCAGCGCGGCCTTCACTTTCTCGGGGTTGTAACCGATACCGATGGTGCCCCACATGTACGGGAACGCATGCTTGTTGCCCTGGTCGCTGGCATCACCAACGGCCTTGAGCAGCGACTCGTCCAGGTTTTTCCAGTTTGGCAATTTGGACTTGTCCAGTTCCTGGTACACGCCTGCCTTGATCTGCTTGGCCAGGAAGTTGTTGGACGGCACTACGATGTCGTAGCCGGACTTGCCTGCAAGCAGCTTGGCTTCCAGGGTCTCGTTGCTGTCGAACACGTCATACACGACCTTGATGCCCGACTCGTCTTCAAACTTCTTCACGGTGTCTGGTGCGATGTAGTCGGACCAGTTGTACACGTGCAGAACCTTGTCATCAGCGTGAACTGCCCCGACCACGGCCCCCATCATCGACATGGCGAGCAGCGTCTTGCCAAATTTCTTCATGCGTAATGCTCCAAATTTTTTTGAAAAACCACCTTAAGGGCGCCGGTGCCTCACCAGCGAGGCGGTAAACCGGAACGCAGGCTTGCCTGTGAGCGCGCTCGATACAAGCGCGCCGCTGCACAGACTAGCATTTAGCCATTCAGCGCATTAAGGGTCAGGTCCAGGCACAAGCGCGCCTTGGTCACCAGTTCATCGATTTCATCGCGGCTGATCACCAAAGGCGGAGCGATGATCATGGTGTCACCCACCGCTCGCATGATCAGGCCGTTATCGAAGCAGAACTGCCGGCAGATCATCCCGGCCCCACGCCCTTCATGCCGCGCCCGGGTTGCCTTGTCTTTCACCAGCTCGATCGCGCCCAGCATGCCTAACCCTCGGACCTCGCCCACCAGTGGGTGGTCTTCGAGCTCCCGCAGGCGTTTCTGCAAATATGGTGCCGTTTCGCTCTTCACCGTTTCGATGATTTTTTCTTCACGCAGCAGGCGCAGGTTGGCCAGGCCAACCGCAGCGGCAACGGGGTGCCCGGAATAGGTAAAGCCGTGGTTGAAATCGCCGCCCTCGCTGATCACCCGCGCCACCCGGTCCCGAACGATCACGCCACCCATGGGTACGTACCCGGAGGTAAGGCCCTTGGCGATGGTCATCAGGTCTGGCTTGAGGTCGTAGTAGTCGCTACCGAACCACTCACCCGTGCGACCGAAACCACAGATCACCTCATCGGCCACGAACAGAATGTCGTATTTGGCGAGGATTTCCTTGATGCGCGGCCAGTAGGTTTCTGGCGGAATGATCACACCGCCCGCCCCTTGGATAGGCTCGGCGATAAAGGCGCCTACCTGGTCTTCGCCCAGCTCGAGAATCTTTTCTTCGAGCTGGTTCGCGGCCCACACCCCGAACTCTTCGGGGCTCATGTCCCCGCCTTCACCGAACCAGTACGGTTGCGCAATGTGCACAATGCCGGGGATCGGCAGGTCGCCCTGCTCGTGCATCCCGGACATGCCGCCCAGGCTGGCGCCAGCCACGGTAGAGCCGTGGTAGCCGTTGATACGGCTGATGATGGTTTTCTTGCCTGGCTTGCCCTGCAGTGCCCAGTAATGACGAACCAGCCGCAATACGGTGTCGTTCCCTTCCGAGCCGGAACCTGTGAAGAACACATGGCTCATGCCTTCGGGCGCCACCTCCACAATCGCGCGCGCCAGCTCCAGCGCAGGCGGGTGAGCGGTCTGGAAGAACAGATTGTAATAAGGCAGCTCGCGCATCTGGGCAGCGGCGGCCTCCACCAGCTCCTCGCGGCCATAACCCACCGCCACGCACCACAGGCCGGCCATGCCGTCGAGGATCTTGTGCCCCTCGCTGTCCCACAGGTGCACGCCCTGCGCCTTGGTAATGATGCGCGGGCCTTTTTCCTTCAGCTGCTTGTAGTCGCTGAAAGGCGCCAGGTGATGGTCGCCACTGAGGGATTGCCACTGCAGGGTTTGTGGATTGTTATTGCTCATTTTCATCTCCTGAGCCGGCAGGCCCTCAAGGCCAGGCCGGTAACGATCAGACCGCGAACAGCAGGAACTCCCGTTCCCACGAACTGATCACGCGCTTGAAGTTTTCGTGTTCCGCCCGCTTCACCGCCACATACCCGGTCACAAACTTGCGACCCAGGTATTTCTCGATGGTCTTGCAGGTTTCCATGCGCTCCAACGCGTCCTCGATGGTCAGCGGCAGGCGCAGGTTGCGCCGCTCGTAACCGCGACCGTGGACCGGGGCGCTGGGAGGAATGCCCTCGACCATGCCGATGTAGCCACACAGCAAGCTGGCAGCGATGGCCAGGTAGGGGTTGGCATCCGCGCCCGGCAAACGGTTTTCCACGCGGCGGTTTTGCGGGGTAGCATCCGGCACGCGCAACCCTACGGTGCGGTTTTCCTCGCCCCACTCCACGTTTACAGGCGCAGAGGTATCCGGCAGGAAGCGGCGGAACGAGTTCACGTTCGGGGCGAACAACGGCAGCAGCTCCGGGATGTACTTCTGCAAGCCGCCCACATGGTGCAGGAACAGCTGGCTCATGGAACCGTCTTCGTTGGAGAAGATGCTGCGGCCGGTGTCCACGCTCACCACGCTCTGGTGCAAGTGCATGGCGCTGCCGGGCTCGCCAGTCATCGGCTTGGCCATGAAGGTGGCAGCCACGTTGTGCTTGAGCGCCGCCTCGCGCATGGTGCGCTTGAACACCACGATCTGGTCTGCCAGAGCCAGGGCGCTGCCATGACGGAAGTTGATTTCCATCTGCGCCGTGCCGTCCTCGTGAATCAGCGTGTCGAGGTCCAGGTTCTGCAGTTCGCACCAGTCGTACACGTCTTCGAACAGCGGGTCGAACTCATTCGCGGCTTCGATGGAAAACGACTGCCGGCCTGTCTCCGGACGGCCAGAGCGGCCAATCGGTGGCTGCAGCGGGAAGTCCGGGTCGTCGCAACGCTTGGTCAGGTAGAACTCCATTTCCGGCGCCACGATCGGCTGCCAGCCGCGGTCGGCATAGAGCTTGAGCACCTTCTTGAGCACGTTACGGGGCGACAGCTCGATCGGGTTGCCTTGCTTGTCGTAGGTATCGTGAATCACCTGGGCGGTAGGCTCGATCGCCCAAGGTACAAGGAAAACGGCGTTCTCGTCCGGCCGGCAGAGCATGTCGATGTCTGCAGGGTCGAGCAGCTCGTAATAGATGTCGTCTTCTACGTAGTCGCCCGTTACGGTCTGCAGCAATACGCTTTCAGGCAGGCGCATGCCCTTTTCGGCGATAAACTTGTTCGTAGGCGAGATCTTGCCGCGGGTGATGCCGGTCAGGTCGCTGATCAGGCATTCAACTTCGGTGATCTTGTGCTTTTTCAACCAATCGGTGAGCTGGTCGAGGTTGGTACTCATAAATACCTCAGGAGGCAAGGCCCAGGCTCGGCGGAGCCGGGGGTTTTTGACGTGTACGCGTCAGAGTATGGTGGAGCATGCTGCTTGAACGTGCCACGCGGTGTTGCCTCGGGCCAGGCGACTCGCCTGTGGCCCAATACCGGGCAACAACGGACGCGCGCCCTCGAGAACGGCCAGGCGGCAAGCCGGGCAGGTACGTCGAAGCGACTTCTGGCAGTATGGTAATACGAACCTGTGAAAGTTCGTGGAGCGCTCCAGTCGAGCCAGAGGCTTTGTAATGATAGGGTGTTACGTGCCCTGCGTTGTCCGCCCAGCCGCGAGCGCTAGACATCCGAGCTTCAGCCGGCCGGGTCGGCAAGGCCTTTGCAGCATGTTCGGTGCAGTTCTGGCCAGTCGATGCCAGTTGACGCAAGGCGTGAAACGCCCGTGCGAGCCAGGCATTCGCGCCAGTACATAGCAGGCGTGCCATGATATTCCCCGTTATTGTTGCTGTTATGGGATGCAACCGAGCTTAGCGCCGTTCAATTTTTTATACAACACTCCGTAAAAAATTCAGCACGGCGAAAAAGGAGATTCAGAACATGACGGAAAACTCAGCGGAAAACGCCCCCTGACAGTGCGAAAACACCCAAATCGCACTCATTTAGTGCAAAAATGGGTCAGCTTGACTTCGTGTTGGCTTTCGGATTGACTGAGACGCTTGTAAGCCAATGATTGAAATTTTTAACAACAAAGGTGTTGCATCATGTCGGTACCCCCGCGTGCCGTTCAGCTTAATGAAGCGAACGCATTCCTTAAGGATCATCCTGAGGTTCTGTACGTCGACCTTCTGATTGCAGATATGAATGGTGTAGTGCGTGGCAAGCGCATCGAGCGCACCAGCCTGCACAAAGTGTACGAAAAAGGCATCAACCTCCCGGCATCGTTGTTTGCACTGGATATCAACGGTTCCACGGTGGAAAGCACCGGCCTGGGCCTGGATATCGGCGATGCGGATCGGATCTGCTATCCCATTCCCAATACCCTCAGCAATGAGCCATGGCAGAAGCGCCCAACCGCGCAGCTGCTGATGACCATGCATGAGCTTGAAGGCGAACCCTTCTTCGCGGACCCTCGCGAGGTGTTGCGCCAGGTAGTACAGAAGTTCGACGACCTGGGGCTGACCATCTGCGCCGCGTTCGAACTCGAGTTTTATCTGATCGACCAGGAAAACGTGAATGGCCGGCCTCAGCCGCCCCGCTCGCCTATCTCCGGTAAACGCCCTCAATCGACCCAGGTTTACCTGATCGACGATCTGGACGAATACGTCGATTGCCTGCAGGACATTCTCGAAGGCGCCAAGGAGCAGCACATTCCTGCCGACGCCATCGTGAAGGAAAGCGCGCCGGCACAGTTCGAGGTGAACCTTCACCACGTTGCCGACCCGCTTAAGGCCTGCGACTACGCGGTACTGCTCAAGCGGCTGATCAAGAACATTGCCTACGACCATGAAATGGACACCACCTTCATGGCCAAGCCCTACCCAGGGCAGGCAGGCAATGGCCTGCACGTGCATATCTCGATCCTGGACAGGGACGGCAAGAATATCTTCACCAGCGAGGATCCCGAGCAGAACGCCGCATTGCGTAACGCAATCGGCGGTGTGCTCGAGACCCTGCCGGCCTCCATGGCCTTCCTGTGCCCGAACGTGAACTCCTACCGCCGCTTTGGCGCGCAGTTCTATGTACCGAACTCGCCTACCTGGGGCCTGGACAACCGTACCGTGGCGCTGCGTGTGCCAACCGGCGCGCCGGATTCCGTACGCATCGAGCACCGCGTCGCGGGTGCGGACGCCAACCCGTATCTGCTGATGGCGGCCGTATTGGCGGGTATCCACCATGGCTTGACCAGCAAGTGCGACCCGGGTGCGCCGCTGGAAGGCAACGCCTACGAGCAGACCGAGCCCAGCTTGCCGAACAACCTGCGGGACGCATTACGGGCGCTGGACGACAGCGAAATCATGGCGAAGTACATCGACCCGAAGTACATCGACATCTTCGTGGCCTGCAAGGAAAGCGAACTGGCGGAATTCGAGCACTCCATCTCGGACCTCGAGTACAACTGGTACTTGCACACGGTGTAGGGCAGCAAGGTTCAGGCTAGAATGCGGGCTGCCTTCAGGGAGCCCGTTTCATGCCTCGTACTGTCACCAGCCGCAAACCCCGCCCAGGCAGCCAGGCGAGGATCGACTCGATCCTGGCGGCTGCCCGTACGTTGCTGGTTCGGGATGGGGTAGCCGGGCTGTCGGTGTATGCCGTAGCAGAGCTGGCGCAGATTCCACCCTCTTCGGTATATCACTTCTTCCCAAGCGTTCCTTCTTTGCTCGAGGGGCTTACCGCCGATATTCACGCGGCGTTTCGCGCATGCCTCGAAGCCCCCATCGACTCATCAGCCTTGTACAACTGGCACGACCTATCGCGGCTGGTCGAGCAGCGCATGCTCAGCCTGTACAACGAGGACGCCGCGGCACGGCAGTTGATTCTGGCGCAGCATGGCCTGAGCGAAGTGACCCAAGCAGACCGGCGCCATGACATCGAGCTGGGAGCGCTGATGCGGGACGTATTCGCCCGCCACTTCGTGTTACCGCAGCTGCCCGACGACGTGGACGTGTTCACACTGGCCATGGAGCTGGGGGATCGGGTGTATGCGCGGTCGGTGCAGTTACACGGGGAGATTACACCCCGCCTGGCCGAGGAAGGCATGCGAGTGTTCGACGCCTACCTGGGCCTTTATCTGCCGCCTTACATGGCGAAGCGCGCGCCTGCCGTATAAACCGACTCCCCGCGCCAAATGGGGGGCCCGTCAGCTACGGAGCGCCTTGGCCGCAGCGCTTGCCAGATCCTCGGCCGTGCGCCCGTCAGTGGTCGCGCCCAATGCCTTGAATGCCCAACCACCAGCCTCACGGCTGAGACACGCCATCACGATACCGGTATGCCGGCCTTTTTCAGAAAGATCGAAACGGGCCAGTTCCATTCCCGTGCTTGCGTCCAGGATGCGGCAATAGGCGTTCTGCACGCTTTCGAAGGTTTGCCCGGTAAAGCTGTTGACCGTGAATACCAGCTTCGCTGCTTCGGGGAGGAGCCGCAGGAGGTCGATTTCCAGGGTTTCGTCATCGCCATCGCCCTGGCCGGTGCGGTTATCGCCCGAATGGACGATGGCACCGTCTTTCGACGCCAGTTGACGGAACCAGACAAGGTCGAGCCGATTGAGCGCGTTATCGAAAACGATGCAGGACGCGTCCAGGTCGATCTCGCCGGCGCGCATGAATTTGCCGAGGAAGCCGGTTCGGATAGGGTCCCAGCCCAACCCGAGGGTAACTCGGGCAAGGGGGCCACCACTGGCCTTGTCGAGAGACACGCTTTGTTGCTTGCTGAGCGAAAGGGTCATAGGAGGGCTGCCCGCTGGGGAAAAGCGCTACTGTAGAGCGCCCCCCAGAGGGTGTAAGCCAGCCGATTCCTTAACCTTCGTAGGAAATGTCAGGGTTAGAGTTTGGCGATGGAGACTTCAGTGGACTTCACGAAGGCAATGACCTCGCTGCCCACGCCCAGTTCGAGTTCCTTGACCGAGCGCGTGGTAATGACCGAGGTCACGATCCCGGAGGCGGTTTGCACATCGATTTCCGACAGTACGGGGCCTTCGATGATTTCCTTCACAGTGCCTTTGAACTGGTTGCGAACGTTGATGGCTTTGATGGTCATGGTGATTTCCTCGGATGGCGTCAATAAGCCCAACGCAGTTGCGTGGGCAGGGGGGATGGGGGTTCCTGGATATCCTGCCCGGGCAACGAGAGCACCCGGTCCAGAATGCGCGTTTCTATCTCTGCCAAGGCATGAGAGCCGCGCTGCCGCGGACGTGGCAGGTCTACAGCCACATCCAGGCCGATACGGCCTTCTTCAATGAGAATCACTCGGTCCGCTACCGCGACAGCTTCCGCCACGTCGTGAGTCACCAGCAGCACGGTAAAGCGGTGCCGGGCCCAGAGCCGCTCGAGCAGCTGCTGCATTTCGATACGGGTCAGCGCATCGAGCGCGCCGAGTGGTTCGTCCAGCAACAAGAGGCGAGGCTCATGGATCAACGCCCGCGCCAGGGCCACGCGTTGCTTTTGCCCACCGGAGAGCGCGGCCGGCCATTCCTTGGCCCGCTCGGCGAGCCCCACGGCCTCCAGCGCCTCGAGCGCCTTGGGCTTCCAGTCACCCTTGAGGCCCAAGCCTACGTTTTCGATCACGGTTTTCCACGGCAACAGGCGCGGTTCCTGGAACATCAACCGGGTGTTCTCGCGTACGGTTGCCAGCGTGTCTTCGCCACTGCCGAGCCGGCCACTGCTCGGCTTGTCCAACCCGGCCAGCAGGCGCAGCAAGGTGCTTTTGCCGCACCCGCTGCGGCCCACCACGGCGACGAACTGGCCTGCGGGAATATGCAAATCAATGCCCTGCAACACCTGCCGTTCGCCAAAGGTCTTGGTCAGGCTGTTCACATCCAGGCTGATGCCCCGGAGGAAATGCGGCGTTTCGTTCAAGACGCTCATGCGCGGCCCTCCTTCGCGGTTTGATAGGCAGGGTGCCAACGCAACCACACCCGCTCCAGGCCACGCGCGGCGAGGTCTGCCAGCTTGCCCAGCACGGCGTACAGCACGATGGCCAGCACCACCACGTCGGTTTGCAGAAACTCGCGGGCATTCATTGCCAGGTAACCGATGCCGGAGCTGGCAGAGATCGTCTCGGCGACGATGAGCGTCAGCCACATGAAGCCGAGCGCGAAGCGAACACCCACCAGGATCGAGGGGAGCGCGCCGGGAAGGATCACCTGCCAGAACAGCCCGAACCCCGACAGCCCATAGCTGCGCGACATTTCCAGCAAAGCCGGGTCTACGTTGCGAATGCCGTGGTAGGTGTTGAGGTAGACCGGGAACAGCGTGCCCAGCGCCACCAGGAAAATCTTGGCCGACTCGTCGATGCCGAACCATAGGATCACCAGCGGAATCAGCGCCAGGTGCGGAACGTTGCGAATCATCTGTACCGAGCTGTCGAGTAACCGTTCGCCCCACCGCGACAGCCCCGTGATAAAGCCTAGCGCCAGGCCGATGCTGCCGCCGATGGCAAAGCCCACCGCTGCGCGCCAGCTACTGATTGCCAGGTGGGTCCAGATTTCGCCAGAGCGCACCAGTTGTACACCCGCCTCCAGTACGGCGCTGGGCGCGGGAAGAATGCGGGTGGAAAGCCAGCCCGCGCTCACTGCCAGTTGCCAGACGGCGAGCAGCAGCACGGGCAAGGCCCATGGCGCCAGCCGGTCGGCGGTTCTACGCGAAATGCTCATCTCGCCCCCTCAGCTCTGCGCTGCGGCTTTGGGAAGGATGTCATTGGCGACCATTTCCCCGAACGGGCTGATGTACCCCGTGCCGCCTGCGGCTTGGGGCCGCTCTAAATCCAGATGTGGGAACAGCAGCTCCGCCACGCGGTACGACTCTTCCAGGTGGGGGTAGCCGGAGAAAATGAAGGTGTCGATGCCCAGGTCGCCGTATTCCTTCACACGCGCTGCAACGGTTGGCCCGTCGCCCACCAAAGCGGTACCCGCACCACCACGAACCAGCCCTACGCCCGCCCAGAGGTTGGGGCTGACTTCGAGTTGATCGCGGCGCCCGCCGTGCAAGGCTGCCATGCGTTGCTGGCCAACCGAGTCGAAGCGCGCGAATGCGGATTGCGCCTTGGCAATCGTCTCGTCGTCCAGCTGAGCGATCAGCCGGTCAGCCGCGCGCCAGGCCTCTTCGTTGGTTTCCCGAACGATTACATGCAGGCGGATACCGAAGCGTACGGTGCGGCCCTGGGCGGCGGCTTTCTCGCGCACTTGGGCAATCTTCTCGGCCACTGCGGCAGGCGGCTCGCCCCAGGTGAGGTACAGCTCGACCTGCTCGGCGGCGAGGTCCTGCGCGGCGTCCGACGAGCCACCGAAGTACAGCGGCGGTCGCGGTTGCTGGATAGGCGGGTACAGCAGCTTCGCGCCTTTGACCTTCAGGTGCTTGCCGTCGTAATCCACCGTCTCCCCTTCCAGCACGCGGCGCCAGATGCGGGTGAATTCCACCGAGGCTTCGTAACGCTCTTCATGGGTGAGGAACAGGCCATCGCCGGCGAGCTCATCCGGGTCGCCCCCGGTGACCAGGTTAAACAGGGCACGCCCGTTGGACAGGCGGTCCAGCGTAGCCGCCTGACGCGCCGCTACGGTTGGCGAGATAATCCCCGGGCGCAACGCCACCAGGAACTTCAAGCGTTGAGTCACCGGGATCAGCGATGCCGCGACCAGCCAGGAGTCTTCGCAGGAGCGGCCGGTAGGGATAAGCACCCCGCCAAAGCCCAGGCGGTCCGCTGCCTGGGCAATCTGCTGCAGATAGCCATGGTCAACCGCGCGGGCGCCATCCGACGTGCCCAGGTAGTGGCCGTCGCCATGCGTAGGTAGAAACCAGAAAATGTTCAGGCTCATGGGAGTTGTCTCCAGAGTGAGCGCCGGCGCGGCCGGCGCAAGATTATTTGCTTGCGATGCCTGCCGGCGGCGTCCAGATGACGTCCTTGATGCTCAACGGCTTGGGAATCAACTTCAGCTGGTAAAAGGCGTCGGCGATCTTCTGCTGGGCATTTATCACTTCAGGCGAGATGTACGCTGCGCCGAAGCCCTGGCGTTTCACCGAGGTCAATACGATCGGCGCGGGCAGGCCCAGCAACGGCGCTACCTGCTGCGTCACTTCGTCAGGGTTGGCGCGCGACCATTCACCGGTCTTGCGCACTTCATCCACAAGGGCCGCAACTACATCCGGGTGCGCTTGTGCATACGGCCGGGTAGCCAGGTAAAACTGGTTGTTGTCCACCAGGCCGGTGCCGTCACGCAGCGTACGGGCGTTGAGCTGCTGTTCCGCGGCGGCCTGGTAGGGGTCCCAGATCACCCAGGCATCCACGCTGCCACGCTCGAATGCCGCGCGGGCATCGGCTGGCGGCAGGAATATGGTCTGGATGTCGCTGTACTTCAGGCCGGCGTCTTCCAGGGCCCGCACCAGCAGGTAATGAACGTTGGAGCCCTTGTTCAGCACTACTTTCTTACCCTTGAGGTCCTTCACGCTGGTAACCGGCGAATCCTTGGGTACCAGAATCGCTTCGCTGGTTGGCGCTGGAGGCTCATGGGCCACGTACAGCAGATCGGCACCTGCCGCCTGGGCGAACACAGGCGGGGTTTCACCGGTGACGCCGAAGTCGATCGAGCCAACGTTCAGCCCTTCCAGCAGTTGCGGGCCGCCAGGGAACTCGGTCCATTGAACAGTAATGCCTTGGTCGGCCAGGCGCTGTTCAAGGGTGCCCTTGGCTTTGAGCAGCACCAGGGTGCCGTACTTCTGATAGCCGATGCGCAGGGTGTCGGCCTGGGCCTGGCTGAGGGCGCCAAAGGCAAGGGTCGCGGCAAACAGGGCGACCAGGCCTCGACGCAAGGTAAACGGGCGCATGGCGCTCTCCTTGAGAAATGTCGGGGGTACCGGTACCTGCTTCCCGTGGTCGGGTCAGTAAGTACGTAAGGTGTTCAGATGCTCCAGCGCGCCTCGATCAGGCTGCGGCTGAGTTGCCCGGGTGCCAGCGGGCGAGGCCGCCGCACCAGGGCTTGATGGAAATCTTCCAGTGCGGCTTCAAGCCGTTGCTCCAGTGCCTGCGCGAGGCCCGCCGGGGCCGATCCCTGTGCATAGGTGATCTGGCTGTCTTCGGCGAATATCCCTTGCAGCATTTCCTGGGCCTTGAGGGCCGCGAGCACGGGCTTGAGCGCGTAATCGACCGCGAGCATGTGGGCGATGCTGCCCCCTGTGGCGATTGGCAAAACCACCTTATGGCTGAGCGCGCGTTCGGGCAGCAGGTCCAGCAAGGTTTTCAGCGCGCCGCTGAACGACGCTTTATACACAGGGGTAGCAACGATCAGGCCGTCCGCCTGTTCTACTTTCTGTTGAAAGTCCACCACCTGAGGGCTATCGAAGCGGGCGTGCAACAAATCTTCGGCAGGAAATTCACGTACCTGGTAGCTCACTACTTCCACACCGCGTTGCTGTAGCAGGTGCCGGGCGCGTTCGAGTATCACGTTGGAGCGAGAGCGTACGCTGGGGCTTCCTCCGATTGAGACAACTAGCATTCGGGCTTCCTTAGGGTCGCTGTGTAAACGTAAAGCGAGAGTACAGCGGATGGTTTATATCCATAAATCATATTTATTCATTTGCTTATGCCTAAACGGCATTGCCGGCCATCGGCTTTCAACTGCACTGAAACACTTGGAAACTTTCTGTCATATTTAAAGCGGATCATGGGTCAGGTCCCCCTCACTCGGAGCTGCCCCATGACCACCCCTCCCCTGAACGCGGGAGCTGTCAGAACCGGGCCGGTTCTCGATCGCCGCGCCTCTCCCTTGAGCAAGGCCATTCTCTACGCAGTATTAATCGCCGGGCTTTGCTACATGTTCTGGAGCCTCAGCCAGGATCTCGACACGAGCAATGCATCGAGTACCACATGGACGCCCTACATACTGCTGGGCGTGGCTCTGATCATTGCGTTGGGGTTCGAGTTCGTGAACGGTTTCCATGACACGGCAAATGCTGTGGCAACGGTGATCTACACCCACTCGCTGCCGGCTCATGTGGCTGTGATGTGGTCGGGCTGCTTCAACTTTCTGGGCGTGCTCGCCTCCAGCGGCGCGGTGGCCTTCGGCATCATTGCACTGCTGCCGGTGGACCTGATCCTTCAGGTAGGGTCGTCGGCCGGCTTTGCGATGATCTTCGCCCTGTTACTGGCTGCAATCCTCTGGAACCTGGGCACCTGGGCGCTCGGCTTGCCCGCTTCCTCCTCGCATACGCTGATCGGCTCCATCATCGGGGTGGGCGTGGCCAATGCGTTGATGAATGGCCGCGATGGCGTATCAGGCGTGGATTGGGGCCAAGCCGCCAAGGTGGGTTATGCCTTGCTGCTGTCCCCGCTGATCGGCTTCGCGTGTGCAGGGTTGCTGATGCTTGGCTTGCGCCACTTCGTGAAGAACCGTGCGCTCTACCAGGCCCCCGAAGGCAGCGCGCCGCCGCCGTTCTGGATTCGCAGCTTGCTCATACTTACCTGCACGGGCGTGTCCTTCGCCCATGGCTCGAACGATGGGCAAAAGGGCATGGGGCTGATCATGTTGATCCTGATCGGTACCCTGCCCATGGCCTACGCCCTGAACCGGGCGATTCCCGAGCAACAAACGCAACGGTTCGCGGCGCTGGCCCAGGTGACCCAACAAGCACTGGTAAAGGCGGAGCCGCAACCGTTGACCCAAGACCCACGCCAGCATCTGGAAGCCTTCCTGATCGACCACAAGCCAAGCGCCGGGCTGGTGCCGGCGCTGGCGGCAGTGGTGGGCAGTATCGGCGACCAAGTGAGGTCGTACGGCTCGCTGGACCGCGTACCCGCCCGCGCCAGCTCCAACGTGCGCAACGACATGTACCTGGCGTCCGAAGCGATTCGGGTGATGGAAAAAGAAAAGATCGGCACCTTTGACGCCGACACCCGCGACAAGCTCAAGGCCTTCCAGGATTACATCGGCGAGGCCACGCGCTTCATACCGCCGTGGGTCAAGGTTGCCGTGGCGCTGGCGCTCGGCATGGGCACACTGGTGGGCTGGAAGCGCATTGTGGTGACGGTAGGCGAGCGCATCGGCAAGACCCACCTCACCTACGCCCAGGGCGCCAGCGCAGAGACGGTGGCCATGCTCACTATTGCCGCGGCGGACATGTACGGGTTGCCCGTCTCCACCACACATGTGCTGTCTTCCGGAGTAGCAGGCACCATGGCCGCCAATGGCTCGGGCCTGCAGATGCGCACCGTGCGCAACCTGCTCATGGCGTGGGTGCTTACCCTGCCGGCGGCTATTGCGCTGTCGGCTGGGCTGTACTGGTTATTCAGGCAGTTTGTTTAAGGAAGGGCAAACAGGGCCCTGGGTTCTAACTCTGCATTAAGCGTTTAGAGCAGCACTTGCAGCCCCTTGCTAGCAATAATATTGAGCAGCTTCAGCGCAGGCCCGCTTGGGCAGGTTTCCCCTTGCTCCCATTTACGCACTGTGGACGCAGTGGTGTGTAGATGGTGAGCAAACACAGGCTGGCTGAACAGAAGCGATTCACGCAGATGTTTGATATCAGCTGCCGTGAAAGCACGCACAGGCGCCGGATAGCTCGTATCGAAGTCCCGCATTGTGACTTTATCGATAGCACCTGCTTTCTCTAGCGCGGCCAGGTCACCGCGAAGGGATTCAATGATCTCGCTCATTGCACGATACCCAGGGCGGATTTTTCTTCGCGAGCTTTCGCCCGCTTCCTACCGGGTGAAAGATCCTTACCCGTTTCGGGCACACCCTACCAGTCGGGTGCGTCACCGTCGCTAAATGCAGGGCGTTGATGGGGGCAACATTGCTAATAGATATTGCAGAAACGGGTGGTAGCTATAGCGTCGCATATGGGGGGTGCGGCAGCTTGCATAAAAAAGGGGGGCCAAGTCGATGGCCCCCCAAAGCCCTGCTTAGGCATTCGGTTCAGCGGTTGGGTTGCGGCGTGAGGCGCAGGTAGGGTTTCACGGCGCCGTAGCCCTTGGGAAAGCGCTGGGCGATTTCGGCTTCGTCCTTGAGCGACGGCACGATCACTACCTCATCCCCGTCCTGCCAGTTGGCGGGGGTCGCCACCTTGTGGCTGTCGGTGAGTTGTAACGAATCTATCACCCGAAGGATTTCATTAAAGTTACGGCCGGTGCTCGCCGGGTAAGTAATCGTCAGGCGCACTTTCTTGTTCGGGTCGATCACGAACAGCGAGCGCACCGTGAGGGTGTCATTGGCATTGGGGTGGATCAGGTCATAGAGGTCCGAAACCTTGCGATCGGCGTCGGCCAGGATCGGGAAGTTGACCGTGGTGTTCTGGGTTTCGTTGATGTCCTCGATCCACTTGATGTGGGAGTCCACTGGGTCCACGGACAGGGCTATGGCCTTCACGCTACGCTTGTCGAACTCATCCTTGAGCTTGGCGGTAAAGCCCAGTTCGGTCGTGCACACCGGGGTGAAGTCTGCGGGATGGGAAAAGAGCACGCCCCAACTGTTGCCTAACCATTCATGGAAATGAATGCGGCCAATGCTGGATTCCTGTTCGAAGTCAGGGGCGATGTCGCCAAGCTTGAGGCCCATGTTGTCAGCTCCTTGGGATGTATTGAGGCCATGGTGCATGGCCGGACGGGAATTAAAAAAGAATGAATAATGCTGTGGTTATAACCGTCAGCGTTATGCCTGCCGCTTGCTTACCTGCCGATATCGCCCCTTAAGGTGTAGCTCAAATGTGTCCTTGGCCGGTTGGAAAAAGCGTAACGAACCGCCATAAGCTAATGCCCAAATAGTATTTATACGCAATTTTTTATAACGATAATCTAGGTGCCATTCGCTCTCTCACCTAAGGCACTCCTTATGGCACGCCCCTTCGCTCCTCGCGCACTGTTCACCGCTATTGCCCTCACCGCTGTTGCGCTGTCTGCGCAGGCCGCGAACCTGACCGTGGGGTACCAGACCGGTATCGACCCGAGCAAAGTGCCTCAGGCTGACGGCGCCTATGAAAAGGCTATCGGTGAAAAAATCGACTGGCGCCGTTTCAACAGCGGCCCGGAAGTGGTCACAGCGCTGGCCTCCGGAGACGTACAGATCGGCAACCTGGGCTCCAGCCCACTCGCTGCAGCCGCATCGCGCAAACTGCCGATCGTGGCGTTTATCGTGTCCGCGCAAATCAACTCGTCCGAACAGCTTGTAGTGCGCAACGGCAGCGGTATTTCCAAGCCGGAAGATCTGGTGGGCAAAACCATCGCCACCCCCTTCGTCTCGACGTCTCACTACAGCCTGTTGGGGGCACTCAAGCATTGGGGCCTGGATACCACCAAAGTGAAGGTGGTCAACCTGCAGCCGCTCGAGATTGCCGCTGCGTGGAAGCGCGGGGACATCGACGGCGCGTTCGTGTGGTCGCCGGCGTTGGGTGAAATTCGCAAGACCGGCACGGTGCTCACCGATGCCGCGCAAGTAGGCCAGTGGGGCGCGCCCACCTTTGAAGTGTGGGTAGCGCGCAAGGATTACGCCGAGAAGCATCCGGACGTGATCGCCAAGTTTGCCCATGTCACGCTGGATGCCTACGCCAACTATGCCGCGCACAAGGACAGCTGGACTGCCGATTCCGCGCCCGTGCAGAAGATTGCCAAGCTGACCGGCTCCAACGCCAGCGATGTGCCTGAGCTGCTCGCCGGCTCTGCGTTCCCTGATGCCAGTGCTCAGGCCTCTGCCCAACTGCTGGAAGGCGGCACGGCCAAGGCGATCAGCGAAACCGCGAAATTCCTCAAGGAGCAAGGCAAGGTAGAGGCGGTTCTGCCGGACTACAGCCCCTACGTCAGCGCTACCTACATCAAATAAGCCGCACCGTTCATAGAGGGCCGAACCCATGGCACAGCTGGAGCTCGATCGTGTCAGCGCGCAGTACCCCGGTGCTTCATTGCCGGTATTACAGGACATTTCCCTGCGCTTGGGGCCAGACCAGCTGACCGTGGCGCTCGGCCCTTCCGGCAGCGGCAAAACCTCGTTGCTCAACCTGATTGCGGGCTTCGTGCCCCCTAGCGCGGGAAGCATCCGCCTGGACGGTGAAGCTGTGCTTGGGCCGGGCGCGGACCGCGGTGTGGTGTTCCAGGATGACGTATTGCTGCCATGGCAAAACGTGCTACAGAACGTTGCCTTTGGCCTTGCGCTGGCCGGTACCAGCCGCCCGTTGCGCGAGGCCCGTGCTCAAGAGCTGCTGGGGTTGGTCGGCCTTGCCCATTTCCGCGAGCGCCGGGTATGGGAGCTCTCTGGTGGCCAGAAGCAACGCGTCGGCCTTGCCCGCGCCTTGGCCGCCGACCCGCGCGTATTACTCATGGACGAGCCCTTCGGTGCGCTCGACGCATTCACCCGCGAGCAGATGCAAGAACTGCTGCTCAACGTATGGCGACGCACGTCCAAGCCGGTTTTCCTGATCACCCACGACATCGAGGAAGCCGTATTCCTGGCGACCGAGCTGATCCTGCTCGCACCCAACCCTGGACGGATCGTGGAACGGCTGTCGCTGGATTTCGGCCGCCGGTACGCCAACGGAGAACCGGCGCGGGCGATCAAATCCGACCCCCGCTTCATTGAAACCCGCGAGCATGTGCTTTCCCGTGTGTTCTCTCAGCGCAGCGTGATCGAGGAGGCCGTATGAGCAGCGTCGACCTGGCCCTTGAAGCCACTAGCTCCCCTGCCCCCACCAAGGGCTGGCACGTAGGTACGCGGACGATCAGCCTGCTGACCGGAGCTAGCCTGCTGCTGGCCTGGTGGGCCTCGACCCATTTTGGCCTGATTGATCCGTTGTTCCTGCCCGCCCCCGCGTCGGTCGCGGAAAAAGGCTGGTTGCTGGCAACCACGGGCTACATGGACTCCACCCTCTGGCAGCACCTAGGCGCCAGCCTGCAACGCATCGGCATCGCGCTGGGCCTGGCCATTCTCACGGCAATCCCGGTGGGCATCGCTATCGGGCGCAACCGTATTGCCAGGGGCATCCTCGATCCGCTGATCGAGTTCTACCGCCCTATACCGCCGTTGGCCTACTTGCCCTTGATCGTGATCTGGTGCGGCATTGGCGAATTCTCCAAGGTGCTGCTGATTTACCTCGCCATTTTTGCCCCGATCGCTATAGCCACCGCCACCGGGGTGCGCACGGTCGACCCCGCCCGCTTGCGCGCTGCGCAATCGCTGGGCGCCTCCCGGGCACAACTGGTTCGCCACGTGATACTGCCCAGCGCCCTGCCGGACATCCTTACCGGTGTTCGCATTGGTCTGGGCGTGGGCTGGTCCACGCTGGTGGCCGCCGAGCTGATTGCCGCCACCAGTGGGCTGGGGTTCATGGTGCAATCGGCGGCGCAATTTCTGGTCACCGATGTGGTGGTACTGGGCATCCTGATTATCGCGGTGGTTGCTTTCGCGCTGGAGCTGGGGCTGCGCGCGTTGCAGCGCAAGCTGGTGCCATGGCACGGCCAGAGTCACTGATCCGCACTTTCGTATTGGTCAACCGAGCGAACTGAAATGACATTTACCGTAACCCCCCTCAACCCGGCCATTGGCGCGCGGGTCGAGGGCATCGATCTGGCCTCGCCCATCAGCCCCGCACAGCAGCAGGTGCTCGAAGGCGCCCTGCTTGACCATCAGGTGCTGTTCTTCCGCAACCAGCCCCTTACCCCTCGGCAGCAAGCGCGCCTGGCAATGGAGTTCGGCGAGCTGCACACTCATCCGATTTACCCGAACGTGCCCGAGCAGCCCGAAGTGCTGGTTCTGGATACCGCAATCACAGACGTGCGCGATAACGCCATCTGGCACACCGATGTGACCTTCCTCCCTACGCCCGCCATGGGCGCGGTGCTGGCGGCCAAACAGGTGCCGGCCTACGGTGGCGATACCCTCTGGGCCAGTGGCATCGCTGCCTGGGAAGGGCTGTCGGCGCCCATGCAACGCTTGCTCGAAGGGCTGACCGCCACCCATGACTTCACCAAATCTTTCCCGCTTGAGCGGTTCGGCAGCACGCCGGAGGATCTCGCGCGCTGGGAGGACACCCGTCGGCGCCATCCGCCCGTAAGCCACCCGGTGATGCGTACGCATCCGGTCAGCGGGCGCCGGGCGCTGTTCGTGAATGACGGCTTTACTACCCGGATCAATGAGCTGTCCGAACAGGAAAGCGCTGCCCTGCTGCCGATGCTGTTCGCCCATGCCACCCGGCCGGAATTCACCGTGCGCTGGCAATGGCAAGCCGATGATGTAGCCTTCTGGGATAACCGGGTTACCCAGCACTATGCGGTGGATGATTACCGACCGGCCCGTCGGGTGATGCACCGGGCGACTATCCTGGGTGACGCCCCGTACTGAAACGGGCTTGCCGGTGCTTCGTACTTGGCAAAGGCCCAGCAATGGAGTTTGCCAATGCCCCCTCGCTACCTTGCCGCCCTGCTGTGCATGGCCTGCGTTTTAACCGCGCCTGCGAAGGCTGACGACGCCCTCCAGGTGGTGCCGATAAGCCCCGGATATGCCTTGGCCGCGTTCGCCAACCAATCGGTGACGGCGGCCGAGCAGGCACCCGAGGTGGAACAGGCGGTGATTATCCTGCATGGGGTTCGGCGCAATCCGCAGGATTACTTCCATATTGGCCAGCAGATACTGGCCGCCGAGCACTGGACTGATGCCCAAACGCTGCTATTGGCGCCAGGGTTCTTCACCGCTCGGGATAACCCGAACGCTGCCGACGTTCCGTTGTGGGATCGGCGATGGATGCAAGGCAGCCCGTCGGTACAGGGCCAGGCTGGTATTACCCCGGTGCAGGCCCTGGACGACCTGCTGGCGTGGTTGGGCAATGGTGAACGCTATCCTCGGCTCAAGCGCATCCTGCTGATCGGCCATTCGGCGGGCGGCCAGTTGCTGCAGCGTTATGCCGTATTCGGGAATGCCGAGCAGCGCCTTTCCTCCCGAGAGGTTGAGGTGCACTACGTGATCTCCAGCCCGTCGAGCTACCTCTACTTCGATGACCGCCGCCCTTCGGGAGCTGGCTTCGATGAAGCCGCAGTCGCTCATTGCCCTGAGGTAAACCATTACCGCTATGGCCTTGAGGGCGTGCCAGGCTATCTGGCAGCCCAGCCCATAGCGGCGCATGCGCTGTTCGAGCGCTACGCGAAGCAGCACATCACGTATCTGGTAGGCGCGGCGGACAACGATCCGGGGCACCGGTTGCTGGACAAAACCTGCGCAGCCGAAGCGCAAGGCAGCTCGCGCCTGGACCGCCAACGGCATTTCCTTGCCTATGAACGGCTGCTTGGCCAGCAATGGCATGCCTCTGTTGCACACGCGCAGGCCGAGGTGCCGGGGGTGGGCCATAACGCCGAAGGCCTCTACGCCTCGCCGGTAACGCTCAAATTGCTGGCCAATGGCAGCAGCCACTGATTTTCATCCACCGTGGGGGCGCGCTGGGCTATGGTTGCTTGCCTGGATTTCTTATTTTTCGAAGGAGCGTGTGATGGTCAAGCCTGGTCAAAAAGTTGCCCTCGTCACCGGGGCGTCCCGCGGAATAGGCGCCGCGCTGGCACTGCGCCTGGTGGATGAGGGCTATGCCGTCGCTATCAACTATGCCCGCAGCGCAGCAGAAGCCGAGGCACTGGTAAAGCGGATTACCGACGAGGGCGGCCGGGCCGTTGCCATTCAAGCAGACGTGTCGAAGAGCGAAGACGTGCGACGCCTGTTCGACGAAACCGAGAACCAACTCGGCAAGCTGGACGTGCTGGTGAACAACGCTGGCGTGCTGAAAATGGTTTCGTTGGCTGACAGCACCGATGAGCTTTACGAAAACACGTTCAACATCAACACCCGCGGTACGTTCAATACCCTGCGCGAGGCCGCGCGCCGCATGAACGACGGCGGCCGTATCGTGAATTTCTCCAGCAGCACCGTGGGCATGAACCTGCCCAACTACTCGATCTATATCGCCAGCAAGGCGGCGGTGGAATCCTTCACCAAGGTATTCGCCCAGGAACTGCGCGGCCGCCAGATCACTGTAAACGCTGTGGCGCCAGGGCCGGTCGCGACCGAGCTGTTCTTCGAAGGCAAAAGCGACGAGCAGGTACAGGCCCTGGCCAAGCGCCCGCCTCTGGAACGCCTGGGCGAGCCCGACGACATCGTTAGCGTGGTCGCCTTCCTGGTGGGGCCGGAAGGCGGCTGGATCAACGGGCAAGTGCTTCGGGCGAACGGCGGCATCGTTTAAACGCCGCCCATTCACTTACCGCACCAGGTGCAGGAACTGCATGTGCCGCTCATACTGGTCGAGCATGTCGGTGATGATCTGGTCCTTGTGGTAGCCCACCAGGTCGTAATCCTGGCTACCCTCGGCCAGATGCACTTCGGCGCGGTAATAGCGGCGGTTCTTCAGCTCCCGGTTGCCCATGCTGCCCCGGGCGAACGAAGGGGTGAAATACCCGCGCATGCGCACCTGGTACACGAACGGGCGCTCCTCGCCGTGGGTCACGATCAGGCTTTCGGCCCCATGGCCCGTGTCTTCTTCCACCCGTGCATTAAGGCCCTTGCCTACAAACTCGGCGCAAACGTCCTGCATGGCGGGGCGCACCGAACCTTCCATGAAACGGTATACCTCGTCGCGCGACGGGAAGTGCACCGCCTGGCTCAGGCGCTGGCGCCAGCCGCCACGGCCGCGGGCACGCCCGGCCAATGTGGTGGGGGCCAGCGAGTAAAGTTGAGCGATCTGCCGCTGGGACTCCATGTAGAACGCCTTGTGCAGGCCCCACATCATCAGCAGGAGGATCAACGAAAACGGCAGCGACGTCAGTACCACCGCCGACTTCAGCGAATCGATGCTGCCAGCGAACAGCAGGCCACCCGTCACCAGCGCCGTGGCACTGCCCCAGAACACCCGCAGCCACTTGGGCCCGTCTTCATCCGGGCTACCGCCCTTGGCCGACAGGGTGGACAGCACCACGGTGCCTGAATCCGCCGAAGTGACGAAGAACACGAAGCTTACGAATACCGTTACCCCGATAACCGTGCGGCTCCAGGGGTATTGCTGCAACATCAGGTAAAGGGTGCGGGAGGGGTCGGCGACCGCTGAACCTGCCAGGTCCAGTACGCCGTGCAGTTGAAGGTCCAGCGCACTGTTGGCGAAGATGGACATCCACGCCAAGGTGAAGCCCAGCGGGATGAACAGCACCCCGAATACGAACTCGCGGATGGTTCGGCCACGGGAAATACGCGCGATGAACAGGCCTACGAACGGGGCCCACGCAATCCACCACGCCCAGTAGAAGACCGTCCAGTCGCCCAGCCAGCCGCCGGCGTCACCGTAGGCATAGAGGTCAAAGCTTTTGGCAGGCAGTACCGACAGGTAGTCGCCAATGTTCTGCACCAGGGTGTTCAGCAAGTGCTGGGTAGGCCCGGCGAAGAGCACGAACAGCAACAGGCCGCAGGCGAGCAGCATGTTCAGGTCGGACATCAGGCGCACACCCTTGTCCACGCCCGACACGGCTACCAGGATCGCCGCACCCATCATCAGCGCAATCAACCCCAGCTGTACCCATTGGCTATGGGGCACCCCAAACAGCTGATCCAGCCCGGCATTGAGGTGCAGTACCCCAAAGCCCATGTCCGCGCCCAGGCCGAACACCGTCGCGATGATGCCGAAACCATCCACCGCATAGCCGATCGGGCCATTGATGCGCTTGCCAATCAACGGATACAACGCAGAGCGCAGTGCAAGCGGCAGGTTGTGTCGATAGGCGAAATACCCCAGCGCCATGCCCACGAACGCAAACCCGCCCCAGCCATGCAGGCCCCAGTGCAGGAACAGTAGCTGCATGGCCTGGCGCCCGGCGGCTGCGGTACCCCCTTCGCCCACAGGTGGCTGGGAAAAGTGGGTAAGGGGCTCGGATACGCAAAAGAAGAACAGCGTGATGCTGATACCGGCGGCGAACAGCATGCCGGCCCAGGACAAATAGCTGAATTCTGGCTCGTCGTGGTCAGCGCCCAGCTTGATCCGCCCGTACCCCGACAAGGCAGTGACCACCACGAACACCAGGTAGAGGGTCATGGCCAGCAGGTAATACCAGCCAACGGTATTGGCGGCCCAGCTCTGCGCGGCGAGCAACCAGGCCCCGGCCTGGGCAGGGAAGGCCAGCACAACGGCAGCGAAGAGAAGGATGGCACCCGCGGCAAAAGCGAATACTGGCGGGTTCATACGAACAGGTGCGGAAAGACTGCTCACGGACAGGTCGGGCCTCCGGATGAACGCAGCATGCGAACATGTTTAAGTTGAACGAGCGTTCAATTTAAACATGTTTATCCGTTGAGGCCAAACCGCCACGGCCGACCGGTGCCCGTGGCGATACCCGATTCAGCGCGTACTGCCTTCATCCTGCTGCAGGCTGGCCTGCGTGAGGTTGCTGCCTGGCGGCACGCTACGGGTGAGCCACACATTGCCCCCGATAGTCGAGCCTTTGCCGATGGTGATCCGCCCCAGGATGGTGGCCCCGGCATAGATGACCACGTCGTCTTCCACGATGGGGTGGCGCGGCAAGCCCTTCTGCAGGGTGCCGTCTTCCGCGGCCGGGAAACGTTTGGCACCCAATGTCACCGCCTGATAAATGCGCACCCGCTCGCCGATGATCGCGGTTTCGCCGATCACCACGCCCGTGCCATGGTCGATGAAGAAGCTTGGCCCGATCTGGGCGCCAGGGTGGATATCAATGCCTGTGGTGGAATGCGCCAGCTCCGAAGCGATACGGGCAAGCAGTGGCAGCCCTGCCTGATACAGGTGGTGGGCCAGGCGGTGGTGAATGACTGCCAGCACGCCGGGGTAGCACAGCAACACTTCATCCACGCTGCGCGCCGCAGGGTCGCCCTGGTAGGCGGCCAGTACGTCGGTATCGAGCAGTTGCCGAATGCCTGGCAAGGCGGCGGCAAAGCCCTGCGTGAGGCGCAAAGCGGTGGCGTCCAGTGCCTCGGTATTGCACGGGCCATGGCGCCCGGCATAGCGAAGCTCCAGGCGCGCCTGGGTCAGCAGCCCATTGAGTGCGGCATCCAGCGTGTGCCCCACGTAGAAGTCTTCACTTTCTTCGCGCAGGTCCACCGGCCCCAGGCGCATCGGGAACAGTGCGCCGCACAGCAGCTCGAGAATGGTTGCCATGGCTTCCCGCGAAGGCAGCTCGCGCCCGCCGGTGGAACCGCAGCTGCGGCCGTTCTGCCGGCGCCATTGCTCACGCGCGGCACGCAGCTCACCGACAATGCTTTTCAGTTGCCAGTGGCCGCCGTTCTGGCCCCACCCTTGCCCATTTTCGCTCACGGTCGCTTCTCCTGCGGTTAAGGGCGGTGCATACGGCTCGGGTATGCGCCGCTCCGGCGCCTACTGTACGGGAAATCCGACGTATCAAAAAATAACCGTTTTTGCACGCTACCCTGCGGTCAGGAATATGTAACAACCTCGCTAAAGTGGGGTCGAGAACGTATTGCCTGGGCGTGGTGCCATGCCTATAGTCGCGGTTCGTCCACTTATCGGATACTTCATGATCACCGAGCAGCTTTCCCGTTTCGCCCGCCTGGACCTGATGCCTGCCGCTACGCCGCTGGAAAAGCTCAACCGGCTTTCCACCTGGCTGGGCCGTGACGTCTACATCAAGCGCGACGACCTTACGCCACTGGCGTTGGGCGGCAACAAGCTGCGCAAGCTGGAGTATCTCGCGGCCGACGCCCTCGCGCAGGGCGCCGATACCCTGGTAACCGCCGGGGCGATCCAGAGCAACCATGTTCGGCAAACCGCCGCCCTCGCTGCCCGCCTGGGGCTGGCCTGCTTCGCCCTGCTGGAAAACCCCACCGGCACCACCCAGGCCGATTACCTGCATAACGGCAACCGCCTGCTGCTGGACCTGTTCGACGCCCGGGTCGAGCTTGTGGATAACCTCGATAATGCTCAGGCTTCGCTCGAAGCATTGGCGGCGCGCCTGCGTACCGCTGGCAAGCAGCCCTATATCGTGCCCATCGGCGGCTCCAGCCCAGTGGGCACGCTCGGTTACGTGCGCGCCGGGCTTGAGCTTGCCGAGCAGATCACCGCCAGCGGTGTTGAATTTTCCGCCGTGGTGCTGGCCAGTGGCAGTGCCGGGACCCATGCCGGCCTTGCCCTGGCCCTGAGTGAACAGCTCCCGCATTTGCCGGTGATTGGTGTGACGGTTTCGCGCGATGAAGACCAGCAGCGGCCCAAGGTCCGCCAATTGGTCGAGGCCACCGCCGAGCTGCTGGGTGTGCCGCTGCCAGCGGACTTCAAGGTTCACCTCTGGGACGAATACTATGGCCCTCGCTACGGCGAGCCGAACGCGGGCGGGCTGGCCGCGATCAAGCTGCTGGCGGGCCAGGAAGGCATCCTGCTCGATCCCGTGTACACCGCCAAGGCCATGGCAGGCCTGCTTGATGGCGTAGGCCGCCAGCGCTTCGACGACGGCCCGATCTTGTTCCTGCACACCGGCGGCGCTCCCGCGCTTTTTGCCTACACCGATGCCTGGTCAGCCTGACCCCTCCTCTTACAAAAAGGATATTTCCATGCGCTTGAACGCACTGCGTCGCCAGTTCGCCCTCACTGCCCTGGTGTTTGCCACCGCCTTCGGGGCTCAGGCCCAGGCTGGCGAGCAACTCCAGCAAATCAAGGACCACGGTGCGATCAAGGTAGGCCTCGAAGGCACCTATCCGCCGTTCAGCTTTGTGGACGAAAGCGGCAAATTGACTGGCTTCGAAGTGGAACTGGCGCAGGCACTGGCCAAGGAACTGGGCGTAAAGGCAGACGTTCAGCCCACCAAATGGGACGGTATCCTCGCCGCCCTGGAATCCAAGCGGCTGGATGTGGTGATCAACCAGGTGACCATCTCCGATGAGCGCAAGAAAAAATACGACTTCTCGGTCCCCTACACCGTGTCCGGCATTCAGGCCCTGACCCGTAAGGCAGACGCAAGCTCGATCAGCAAAGCGGCGGACCTGGCCGGCAAGAAGGTGGGCGTAGGCTTGGGCACCAACTACGAGCAGTGGCTCAAGCAGAACGTACCGCAGGCGGACGTGCGCACATACGAAGACGACCCAACCAAGTTCCAGGACCTGATGAACAAACGCATCGACGCGATTCTGGTGGACCGCCTGGCCGCGCTGGATACCGTGAAAAAAACCGGTGACCGCCTGGCCGTGGCTGGCGATGCCTTCTCACGGCAGGAAGCCGGCATTGCCCTGCGCAAGGGTGAGCCCGAGCTGCTCAAGGCGGTGGACGATGCGTTGGCCAAACTGCGCAAGGACGGCACCCTTGCCCAGCTGTCGCAGAAGTGGTTCGGCGCTGATGTAACGCAATGAATCAGGAAAGTTTGCGCGTTGCCCTGGAGTCACTACCCTTCCTGCTCCAGGGCGCCTGGTTTACCGTGATTCTCAGCCTGGGCGGCATGTTCTTCGGCCTGCTGCTCGGCTTTGCGCTGGCACTGATGCGCCTGTCCCGGCTGGTGGCACTGCGCGCGGTGTCGCGGGTGTATGTGTCGTTCTTTCGGGGCACGCCGCTGCTGGTGCAGCTGTTCCTGATTTATTACGGCCTGCCTTCCATAGGGCTGGAACTGAGCCCGCTCACGGCGGCCTTGATCGGCTTCTCGTTGAACATGGCTGCCTATGCGTGTGAAATCCTGCGTTCGGCCATCAGTTCCATCGACCGTGGCCAATGGGAAGCGGCTGCCAGTATCGGCATGACCCGTGCGCAAACCCTGCGCCGCACCATCCTGCCCCAGGCCGCTCGCACGGCCCTGCCACCGCTGGGCAACAGCTTTATCTCGCTGGTAAAGGACACGGCCCTGGCCGCTACCATCCAGGTGCCGGAGCTGTTCCGCCAGGCGCAGCTGGTAACGGCGCGTACCTTTGAAATTTTCGCCATGTACCTTACGGCCGCGTTGATCTACTGGGTGCTGGCCAGCATCCTCGCGCACTTCCAGAACCGCCTGGAACAGCGTGCCAACCGCCACGACCTGGAGCGTTAAGCAATGATTGTGGTGGAACACCTGACAAAGCGATTCGACGACACCACCGTGCTGGACGATGTGGACCTGAAGGTGAACGAAGGGGAAGTGGTGGCGATCATCGGGCCCAGTGGCTCGGGGAAAACCACCTTCCTGCGCTGCCTTAACCTGCTGGAAACACCCAGCGCCGGCCAGATACAGGTTGGCGCAGTGCACATCGATGCCGACCAGCCTATCGCCCGGCAGCAGGCGGCGGTTCGGCAACTGCGCCAGCAGGTAGGGTTCGTGTTCCAGAACTTCAACCTCTTCCCCCACCGCACCGCGTTGGAAAACGTGATCGAAGGGCCTGTGGTGGTTAAAAAGATGCCTCTGGACCAAGCCCAGGCCCTGGGTCGTTCACTGCTGGCCAAGGTAGGGCTGGCGGGCAAGGAAGACGCTTATCCGCGCAGGCTTTCCGGGGGCCAGCAGCAGCGCGTCGCCATTGCCAGGGCATTGGCGATGGAGCCGCAGGTGATTCTGTTTGACGAGCCCACCTCGGCGCTGGACCCGGAACTGGTTGGCGAAGTGTTGGCAACCATTCGCGGGCTTGCCGAAGAAAAACGCACCATGGTGATCGTGACCCACGAAATGAGCTTTGCACGCGACGTGGCCAACCGGGTGGTTTTCTTCGACAAGGGCCGGATCGTTGAACAGGGCGATCCCAAGGCGTTGTTTGCCTCGCCTCAGCATGAGCGCACCCGGCAGTTTTTGGGGAAGTTTCTGGGGTAAAGCGCTGACATTCCGCTTCTAATCCAAGCACAAACGGTTATTTCAAATCGTCTTCAAGCTCCTTTAGGGTATAACCACCGGACCACCGGACCACCACATGCACTCCGCCTTTGTGCGGTATCTATTTCGTGAGGACGGTATGGTTCGCGCTTCCCTGTTTACCCCGCTACGGGTACTGCTATTCAGTGCCGGCCTGATTGCCGGCGCCGCTCATGCCGCCGATGCGCCTTTGAAGGTAGGCACCACCGCCGCCTTTGCCATTCCCCTCGAAGCCGCTGTGGCGGAGGCAGAGAAGCAAGGGCTCAAGGTGGAGCTGGTGGAGTACACCGACTGGATCGCGCCCAACGTGAGCCTGGCCGCTGGCGACATCGACGTGAACTACTTCCAGCACATCCCCTTCCTGGAAAATGCGAAGCAGGCGGCAGGGTTCGACCTGGTGCCTTACGCGCCCGGCATCATCAACAACGTGGGCCTGTACTCCAAGCGTTTCAAAAGCTTCAACGACTTGCCACAGGGCGCATCGGTTGCAATTGCGAACGACCCGATCAACAGCGGTCGGGGCCTTCAGCTGCTGGCCAAGGCCGGGCTTATCGGGCTCAAGCCAGGTGTGGGCTACAAGGCCACCGAAGACGATATCGTCAGCAACCCCAAGCAGCTGAAAATCCTTCAGGTGGAGGCGGTGCAGCTGGTAAGGGCGTATGACGACGCCGATCTGGTGCAGGGCTACCCGGCCTATATTCGCCTGGCCAAGACGTTCGACCCCGAGTCCGCGCTGCTCTTCGACGGCCTGGACCATCCGGAATACGTGATTCAGTTTGTGATTCAGCCCCAGAAGAAAGACGACCCCCGGCTGGCCAGATTCATTGATATCTACCAGCACTCGCCAGTGGTGAAGGCGGCGTTGGACAAGTCTCTGGGCACGCTGTACCAGGTCGGCTGGAAGGGGTAAGCCATGAGTGCCCCTTCGCTACGCTTGATCGATAACACGTGCCTGGCCGAAACCAGCCAAGCACCCGACCCTGCTCGGGCCGCACCGCAGATCCGCCTTCAGGGCGTGAGCAAGGTGTATCAAGGCCCGCTCGGGCCCGTGCAAGCGCTCCGGGATATCAACCTGGAGATTCAGCGGGGCGAGGTCTTCGGCATTATCGGGCGAAGTGGCGCTGGCAAATCGTCCCTGTTGCGTACATTGAATCGCCTGGAGTCGCCGACGGCCGGCGACGTGATCCTGGACCAGATCAACCTGAGGACTTTGAACGAAGATCAACTGGTAGAAGCGCGCCGCGGCATTGGTATGATCTTCCAGCACTTCAACCTGATGTCGGCAAAAACAGTGGCGCAGAACGTGGAGCTGCCCCTGAAGGTCGCTGGCGTGTCTCGGGCGATACGGGAGCGCAAGGTCGCCGAGCTGCTGGCCCTGGTGGGGCTGGAGGGCAAGCACCATGTTTACCCCGCGCAGTTGTCCGGCGGCCAGAAGCAGCGCGTGGGTATTGCCCGCGCGCTCGTGCATGACCCCGCCGTATTGCTGTGCGACGAAGCGACTTCCGCGCTGGACCCCGAAACCACCGCCTCCATCCTGCACCTGCTGCGCGATATCAACCAGCGCCTTGGCCTCACCATCGTGTTGATCACCCATGAGATGGCGGTCATCCGGGATATCTGTGATCGCGTGGTAGTGCTCGAACAGGGCGAGGTGGTAGAGCAAGGGCCGGTGTGGCAGGTATTCGGTAATCCACGCCATGAGGTAAGCCGTACCTTGCTCGCCCCGCTACAACATGGCCTGCCCGCCGCGCTCGCAGGTCGCCTGCAACCCGTTCAGCACCCCGGCGCGTCGCTGGTGCTGGCGTTACGCTTCACCGGCGCCAGTGCGACCGAGCCGGACTTGTCCGGGCTGTTCCGTGCCTTGGGCGGGCATGTACGGCTGCTGCACGGCGGCATCGGGCAAATCCAAGGGCACACGCTGGGCCAGCTGGTGATTTCGGTGGCCCAGTCGCCGCTGGAACCTGCTCAGTTGATCGAGCGCGCCGGCCAGTGGGCCGAACAGGTAGAGGTACTGGGTTATGTGGATTGATCGCTTGCTGCAAGGTGCGCTGGATACCTTGTTGATGGTAGGGCTGAGCTCCCTGATTGCACTGCTGGTGGGCATTCCCATGGCGGTGATTCTGGTGACCAGTGACCGCGGCGGCATCTTCGAAGCGCCCGTGGTGAACCGCTTGCTGGGTGGCTTCGTGAACCTGTTCCGGTCCATTCCGTTTTTGATCCTGATGGTGGCGCTGATCCCCTTCACCCGGTGGATCGTCGGCACTACTTATGGGGTATGGGCCGCAGTGGTACCGCTCACACTCGCCGCTACGCCGTTCTTCGCCCGTATCGCCGAAGTAAGCTTGCGTGAGGTGGACCACGGCCTGATCGAAGCCGCCCAGGCCATGGGCTGCCGCCGCTGGCACATCATCTGGCACGTACTGCTGCCCGAAGCCCGGCCCGGCATTGTCGGGGGCTTCACGATTACCTTGGTCACCATGATCAACAGTTCAGCCATGGCCGGCGCGGTCGGTGCCGGTGGCCTGGGGGATATCGCCTACCGGTATGGGTATCAGCGCTTCGACACCCAGGTAATGCTCACCGTGATCGTGCTGCTGGTGGCGTTGGTGGCGGTGATCCAGTTGGGTGGCGACAGGCTGGCGCAGCGGCTGAACAAGCGCTGATATCCAGCCTGCCGGAGCCTGTTTGTAGCAGCCAAGCTTGCTTGCGACAGGCTTCACATCAGTGATACGCCGTTATCGCACTTATTCGCGAGCTACGCCTTCGGTTCCGCTCAGCTCCCACAAGGTTCGCGTTAATACCCTAAGGGGTTCAGTTCAGCGCACGTATCACACCTACTCCTTCACCCGATACCAGGCCACATAGAGCGCCGGCAGGAACAGCAGCGTGAGCAGCGTGGCGCTGATGATGCCGCCGATCATGGCGTAGGCCATGGGCCCCCAGAACACTTCCCGGGCGATGGGGATCATGCCCAGGCTTGCCGCGGCCGCCGTGAGCAGGATCGGCCTGCGCCGGTGCTGGGTCGCTTCCACTACCGCATCCCACGGCTTGTAGCCATCGCGCTCGAAGATGTCGATCTGGGTCACCAGGATCACCGAGTTGCGGATGATGATCCCGATCAGCGCCAGCACACCCAGGATCGCCACGAAACCCAGCGGCGTGCCGGTCGGTACCAGCGCGACCACTACGCCAATCAGCCCCAAGGGCGCGACGCTAGCCACCAGGAACATCTTCTGCACGCTGTGCAGCTGGATCATCAGGAAGGTCGCCATCAGGAACAGCATCAACGGCACAACCTGGGCGATCGGGCCCTGGGCCTTGCCGCTTTCCTCGACGGTGCCGCCGGTGGTGACCTTGTAGCCTGTGGGCAGGTCGGCCGAGAAGCGGTCGATGTCGGGCTTGAGCTGGGTGACCAGGTCGGTAGGCTGAATGCCGTCACGTACCGCTGCCTTGAGCGTTACGGTGGGAAGGCGATCTCGGCGCCACACCAGTGGCTGCTCCAGCTCGTAGCGTACGGTGGCGAACGACAGCAAGGGGATGGACACGCCGCTGGGCGTAACGATCTGGAGGTTCTGCAGGGTTTCGGGTGAGTTCCGCTCGGCGTCCTCGGCCCGCCCGATCACATCCACCAGGTAAATGTCGTCGTTCACTTGGGTAATGGTGGTGCCCGTGACGATGGTGTTCATCAGCTTGGCCACGTCCTCGGAAGACAACCCTAGCTGCCGTGCGCGGTCCTGGGCGATGTCGATGCGCAGCACCTTGCCCGGCTCGTTCCAGTCGAAAATCATATCACCCACGTGTGGGTTTTTATCGAGCAGCGTGGCCAGGTCGATAGCGTGCCGGCGCACCTCATCCAGGTCACGGCCGCTTACACGGTATTGCAACGGCCGCCCTACCGGCGGGCCCATCTCAAGGGGTTGCACATAGGTGCCGATGCCCACGAAGTCCGTGCGCAGTTTTTCTCGCAAACGCTGGGCCAGTGCTTCGCGCTGTTCCAGGCCTTTGCTGACGATTACCAGCTGAGCGTAATAGGGGTTTTGCAGTTGCTGGTCCAGCGGCAGGTAAAAGCGGATCGCGCCTTCGCCGATGTAGGTGCTCCAGCGCAGAATGTCCGGGTCGTCCTTGATCAAGCCTTCCAGCTTGTCCACGGCCTTGGCGGTTTCGTGAATCGAAGCGTTCTGCGGCAAGTTAAGGTCCACTAGCAGCTCGGGCCTGTCCGAGGACGGGAAGAACTGGTTCTGCACGAAACGCATGCAGAACAGCGACAGCGCGAACAGCAGCAGGGTACCGATGATGGTCAGCCAGCGGTGGCGCATGCAGCCCACCAGCGCATTGTTGAACGCTCGGCCCACGCGCCCGGGCTCGTCGGAATGCTTCTTGGCGACTTTCTCGCTGAGGATATGCACGCCGATCACGGGTGCAAAGAACACCGCCACCACCCACGACACCAGCATGGCAATCGCGATCACTGCGAACAAAGTGAAGGTGTATTCGCCCGCGGAGCTGGCGTTCAGCCCGATAGGCGTGAAACCGGCCACCGTCACCAGCGTGCCAGTCAGCATGGGGAAGGCCGTGGAGGTGTAGGCAAAGGTGGCGGCTTTCTCGCGGCTGTCCCCCAGCTCAAGCCGGGTGACCATCATCTCTACCGTGATCATGGCATCGTCTACCAGCAGGCCCAGGGCAATGATCAGTGCACCGAGGGAAATCCGCTGCATGGTGATGCCGCTGTACTCCATGAACACGAACACCATGGCCAGCACCAACGGAATCGAGCATGCCACCACCAGCCCGGCGCGGATGCCCAGGCTGACGAAGCTCACCAGCATCACAATCACCACGGCCTCGAACAACGCACTGGTGAAGCCGCCAACGGCTTTCTCTACGACGGCAGCCTGATCAGAAACCGTGTGGACGCCCACGCCAACCGGCAGCTCAGCGGTGAGTTCACTCATACGGCCGTGAAGGTTTTCGCCAAATTCCTGGATATTCCCGCCGTCGCGCATCGCCACGGCCAAACCAATGGCTGGCTGGCCATTGAAGCGAAACAGCGGCGCAGGAGGCTCGGCGTAGCCCCGGGTGATTTCCGCCACGTCCGCCAGCCGGTAGAAACGGTCATTCACGCGCAGGTTCAGCTCGCGCAGGTCCGCTTCGGAATGGAACTGGCCACTGGTGCGCACCGAGATCCGCTCCGGCCCCGCCTCGATCACACCCGCTGGCGTGACGGCGTTCTGTGCCTGCAGCGCCTGTACGACTTCACGCTGGTCCAGCCCCAGGGCCGCCAGCTTGCGCGTGGAGAAGTTCAAGTAGATCACTTCGTCCTGCTCGCCGATCATTTCCACCTTGCCCAGGTTGGGCACCTGGCGGATGCCCGCGCGCACCTGCTCTACGTAGTCGCGCAGCTGGCGCATGCTCAAGCCATCGGCGGTAAACGCGTAGATGGAGCCGAACACGTCGCCGAACTCGTCGTTGAAGGCCGGTCCTTGCAAGCCTTGGGGAAAGTCCCCGCGGATGTCGTCGATCTTCTTGCGCACTTCGTACCAGATGTGCGGAATGGCGCCTGCCTTGGTAGTGTCGCGCAGGTACACGAACACCGTGGATTCACCCGGCCGCGTGTAGCTTTTGGTGTAATCCAGTGAGTCGAGCTCTTCGAGCTTTTTCTCGATGCGGTCCGTGACCTGCTTGAGGGTTTCATCTTGGGTCGCGCCGGGCCAGCGGCTCTGGATCACCATGGTTTTGATGGTGAACGCCGGATCTTCCTCGCGACCCAGTTTCATGTAGGAAAACACGCCCATGAGCAGGGCAACGAACATCAGGTACCACACGAACGACTGATGCCGCAGCGCCCAGTCCGAGAGGTTGAACTTGCTGCCGCTCATTGGGCCTTTCCTTGGTCTGTCTTGATCTGTTGCCCCGGCTTGAGGCTATTGAGCCCGGCAATGGCGACCTTCTCACCAGGTCGCACGCTGGCGTCGATGATCGCGGTATCAGCCTTGCGTTCCAGCACATTCACTGTGCGGGGGGCCACGGTATGGGCCTGGTCGTCGATCACCCATACGCGGGTGTGGCCGTCGGCTTCCTGCAATGCGCGAAGCGGCACTTCGCCACGCGGCGCTACCTTGTGGGTCAGGGTCACACTGATGGCGGTGCCCAGCCGCAAGCCCGGTGGGGTTTGTGCGAGGCTCAACCGAACCTGGCGAGTGCGGGTGGTGCTGTTGGCCTGGGGTTCTATTTCGCGCAGGGTGGCGTGGCTGGCCACGGTCGGGTCCAGTTGCGCTTGCACGTAGAAGTCCACGTCGCGGGGCAGTTCCTCAACCAACGTGGCGGGCAGGTCGATCACCGCTTCCTTCACGTCGGGCCGCGCGAGGGTCACTACTTCCTGGCCCGCCGCTACCACCTGACCCGCTTCGGCGCTGAGCGCGGTGACCACCGCATCGTGGTCGGCGCGCAATTCGCTGTAGCCCACCTGGTCCCTGGCCTGGCTTACCGCGGCCTTGGCTTGTTCCAGCGAGGCGCGAGAGGTTTTCAGGTCGGCCGTGGCGCGGTCCAGCAGCGCCGCGGAGCCCACGCCTCGATCGTACAGTTCCTGTTGTCGGCGGCTGTTCGCCTGAGCATTGATCCACTGCGCCTCGACACGGCTGAGGTCGCCCTCGCGGGAACGCAACTGGTTCTGCTGATCGGTCGGGTCCAGCACCGCAAGCAGGTCGCCGGCCTTCACTTCGTTGCCCACATCGACCAGCCGGCGCGCGATGCGCCCGCTCACCCGAAAGCCCAGAGTGCTTTCATAACGGGGCTCGATGTTACCGGCGAAGCGCCCCAGCTCCTGCTGATTCACAGCCACCACCGGCGCGGACAGCACCGGGCGGACAGGTTCGGGAGGCGGAGCATCCTCGCCGCAGCCCGCAAGCAGTAACAGCGGCAGCGCATGCCACAGCTTCATTGCGCAGCCTCCTGGGCCACTTCGACCTCCATGTCCGGGTGCAGCAATTGCCCACCTGCAATCACCACACGGTCCCCGGCGGACAAGCCATCGGTAATCACCACTTTGGCGGTGAGGTAGCGGCCCACCGTCACCTTGTGAAGGCTGACCTTGTTGTCCTTGATCAGCCACACGGCTGGGTCGTGCATGTCTTTGGTCAGCGCTGCCCAAGGCAGTTCGATCGCAGGCTTTGAAGGCGCGGTCAGAGAACCACTGACCACCGAGCCCAGGTGCATCCTGGTCGGCAGGGTTTCCAGGGCGACCTTGACCTGAAGCGTGCCCGTTTGCGCCGACACCGTAGGCGTGACTTCGCGGACCTTGCCTTGCACGGTCACACTGGGATCTTCCAGCAGCCGTACCGTGATGGGCGCCTCACCGGTAGGTTTGATGAACAGGGCCTCATACACGTTGAACACTGCGTCGCGCTCGCCGTCTCGCGCTAGGCTGAACATGGGTTGGGTGGCCTGGACGACCTGGCCCACTTCTGCCTGGCGCGCGGTAATCACGCCGGCGGCGTCTGCTACCAGGTCGGTGTAGCCCAGCTGCTCACGCGCGTTCGCCAGCTCGGCACGGGCGGCAGCGAGGGCACTCTGGCTGCTTTTCAGCGAAGCCTGGGCAGAATCGTATTCACTGCGGCTGGTATAGCCCTTGGGGAGCAGCTTGGCCTGGCGCTCGAAGGCCAGACTGGCTTGGGTAACGCGAGCCTGTTCGGCCGCTACGGCGGCAGCGGCGGAGTCCACGCTGGTTTGCAGGTCTTTAGGGTCCAGCCGGGCGAGCACTTGCCTCGGAGTGACCCGATCGCCTACATCCACCATACGCTGGATAACCTTGCCGCCCACCCGAAACGAAAGCTGTGTCTGGACGCGGGCCTGGACATCCCCGGTCACCTCGACCTTGGGGGCGAAATCAACGGCCTGTACAGTCTGCACGTTGACCCGTGGCCGCTCGGGCTGCGAGGCCGGCTTTTCGCCACAGCCCCACAGCATCGCGATGACCACCCAGGCCGCTCCTCTACCCCACACACGCGTCATGCACACTCCTTTTGCACGCTGAATCTCGTGATGCGACTGTAACCGATTGTGAGTGGTTCATTACGGCTAGAGTGCCGCGGAGGGAAAAAAACGTAGTGCCGGGAGGGGAATGAACAGGCGGGAGCGCCTGACTGATCAGTCATCAGCCAGGCGTTGTTTCAGGTCAGGCTCAAAACGCTGGCAGTACTGCGCCGTTGTATTTTTTCTCGATGAAGGCTTTCACTTCGGGGGAAGTCAGGGCCTTGGCGAGCTTCTGGATGGCGTCGCTGTTCTTGTTGTCCGGGCGGGCAACCAGGTAGTTCACGTAAGGCGAGTCGCTGCCTTCGATCACCAGCGCATCCTTGGCGGGGTTCAGGCCTGCTTCCAGAGCGTAGTTGGTATTGATCATGTCCAGGTCAACTTCATTGAGCACGCGTGGCAGCATGGCCGATTCCAGTTCCTTGAACTTGAGGTTCTTGGTATTGGTGGCGATGTCTTTAGGCGTGGCCAGGGCGTTGGTCGGGTCCTTCAGGGTGATCAACCCGGCCTTTTGCAGCAACAGCAGGGCGCGGCCGCTGTTGCTGCCCTCGTTGGGGATGGCCACGGTTGCGCCGTCTTTCAGGTCAGCCAGGCTTTTGACTTTCTTGGAGTAACCGCCGAAGGGCTCGACGTGAACACCGATCACGGTTTCCAGGTGCGTGCCTTTACCTTCGTTGAAGTTTTTCAGGTAGGGCAGGGTCTGGAAGTAGTTCGCGTCCAGGCGCTTCTGATCAACCTGCACGTTAGGCTGCACGTAGTCGGTGAATACCTTGATTTCCAGATCTACGCCTTCCTTGGCCAGGGTAGGCTTGACCAGCTCGAGGATCTCGGCGTGAGGGATCGGAGTGGCCGCGACCACAAGCTTTTCGCCCGCGTGGGTAAAACCGGCAAGGGACAGCGCAGCGGTGAACGCCGAGAACAGCAGAGCCTTTTTCATGGAAGATCCTTGTTTTATCAAAGTGCCAGCAGTCTGGCATGGCGGGGACAATACTCAATTCCCTTATGCCAATGAAATACCTTTTTTCTAGCTGCTTATGAATTTTTTTCAAGTGCGTGGGTATAGCGGTGGATCACCGAGAGGGCTGCATCTCGGTCGTTCGGCCCCAAGCCGCTCAAGCACAGCGCCAACTGCCGCTCCAGCGCGGTGAGGTGATTGCCTACGCCTGCCTGATTGAGGTGCTCTGGCAAAATGTCTGTGCCCTCGCTTACCAGCAATGCGAAGTGAACGACGTTCTCCAGTTCGCGGGTGTTGCCGGGCCAGGCATGGGAAATCAGCACCCGCGCCGCAGCTTCGCTGAACGTGGGTACGGGCAGGCTCAGCCGTTGGCTGTACACGCCGAGAAAGTATTCGGCCAGGGAAAGGATGTCGCCAGGCCGCTCTCGCAGGGCCGGCAACTCCACCCTGCCCTCGTCCAGATACCGCCATAGCCGCTCATTGAACTTGCCGGCCGCAACCGCACGGCTGAGGTCGATACTGGATGCGGCCACCAGCCGTACATCCACCGGGGTGGGCTGTGAAGCACCGAGCCGCACCACTTCGTGGTTTTCCAGTGCCTCTAACAAGGCTGCCTGGATCGGCAATGGGAGGTCGGCGATTTCGTCCAGGTACAGCGTGCCACCGTTGGCGGAGCCGAACCAGCCGGCCCGGCTGGCTGCCGACCCCGACCAGGCCCCTGGCGTGTGGCCGAACAGCTCGGCCTGGGCATAGGTGGGGCTAAGGGCACCACAATTGACTGAAACGAACAGCCCTGGCCGGTCGCTGGCTTTGTGCAAATGGCGGGCAAGCAACTCTTTCCCGGTGCCGGTTTCACCGTGTATCAGCACCGGCAGCGCGCTGGGGGCCAATACGTCCATGCGCTCGCGCAACGCTTGCGAACGAGGGTCGACGAATACCAGCGCCTTGGCGCGGATGCTCAAGGGGCTTCGGTCGGCGTCCGGAAAGGTCAGCAAGGGTTGCCCGGCGGTACCACTCAAACTCATGTTCTACTCCCGCCCCGCCGTTATGGCGATGGCTGCATCAGGCGCGACGAAGCCCGTTTCTCTGTGCCCGGCCTTGCAGGCGATAAAGGTACGCGAAACCCTGCTCCCAGCGACGGTGCCCGGACTTCACATTGATATGGCCAGCGCCTGTGAGAATGCCGGCCTCGGCGCCCCAGTCGCGGGCCATCTCCAGCGCCCGCGCCACTGTCGCGGCCGGGTCGTTGTCAGACCCCACGACCTGGCTGGGAAAGGGTAAGGGGCTGCGTGGAACCGGGGCGAAATCGGCCAATGCCGCCGGCCGGTTCGCCCTTTCCACGTCGGCGGGCGCTACCAGCAATGCGCCTTGAACACGCCGCAACAAATGAACCGGTGCGTGTTCCGCCCAATGGGCCACCGTAATGCAACCCAAGCTGTGGGCAATGATGACTGTAGGCTTGCTGCTTTGAGCAATGGCGTGGTCCAGCGAGGCGATCCAGTCTTCCCGGCGCGGGTTCATCCAGTCTTCCTGCTCCAGCCAGTGGCTGTTGGGAAGGCTGGCATGCCAATGCTGTTGCCAGTGGCCAGGAGGGGAGCCTTGCCAACCGGGTACGATCAGGTATCGAATGGAATCTGTGCGCATGATGGCATCTCCTGCCCCTGTCTGCTTTCATGGTGAAAGTATAGGGACCCGCCATATATACGTTAAGGAATAAGAAGCTATTTATTAATAACCGGGAATGCTAACCATGAAAACCCTGACCGAGTACCTTGGCCAGTACGCCGCTTACCACCGTGACCCGCGTAACATCGCCACGCATTTCATTGGCATTCCCTTTATCGTACTGGCGGTCGCGATTCTGCTATCGCGCCCGAACTGGTACGGCATCACTCCGGCCCTGCTGGCTACGCTTGCCGCCTGCGTCTTCTACTTACGCCTGGACAGGCAGCTAGGGCTGTTGATGTCTGCCCTGCTCGCCCTGAGCCTATGGTTTGGCCATGCGGTGGCCTCGCTGTCGACCACCAGCTGGCTGTCCATTGGCGTTGGGCTGTTCGTGGTCGGCTGGGCGATACAGTTTTTGGGCCATCACTATGAGGGGCGCAAGCCTGCGTTCATCGACGACATCAGCGGGCTGATCATCGGCCCGCTGTTCGTGGTGGTGGAGTTCGGGTTCCTGCTGGGGCTGGGGGATGAGCTGAAGGCGCGGATCGAGACGGGTACGCCCCTGCCGTAACGTTCTGCTGCCCTTCCCGGGCCTTGCCGGAAGGCCGGCCCCGCCGGTCCTACTGCGCCTTGGGCTTGAAGAACAGCGTATCGCCCTTGCTCAAACCGGTGAGGCTGTCATGGTCCTTGACCACTTCAGCTTCGATCAGCTCATCCTGCCCTTCCACTTTGAGGGTAACCCGCGTTGTAGCGCCAAGGGGGCGGATGTCGCGCACCTGAGCGGCATGGTGCGCGTCCAAGGCCAGCCGGGAAAGCGACACTTCATGAGGGCGGAACTGCAGCGGGTGCTCCTCGCCCAGGTGCAGGCGGTTGGAGTCTCCCAGGAAGTGGTAAACGAAGTCGCTGGCAGGCTGCTCATACACCTCGCCCGGTGAGCCGATCTGTTCGATCACGCCCTTGTTCATCACCACGATGCGGTCCGCCACTTCCATGGCTTCTTCCTGGTCGTGGGTCACGAACACCGAGGTCAGGTTGATCTCTTCGTGCAGGCGAGCCAGCCAACGACGCAGCTCCTTGCGAACCTTGGCGTCCAGCGCACCGAAGGGTTCGTCGAGCAGCAACACCTTAGGCTCCACGGCCAGGGCGCGTGCCAGGGCGATACGCTGCCGCTGACCGCCAGACAGCTGCTCCGGATAGCGATCAGCCAGCCAGTCCAGCTGCACCATGTTCAGCAGTTCGTGCACTTTTTCGGCAATCTTCGCTTCGCTCGGGCGTTGCTCACGGCTTTTCATGCGCAGGCCGAAGGCGACGTTGTCGAACACGCTCATATGCCGGAACAACGCATAGTGCTGGAACACGAACCCCACGTTGCGGTCCCGCACGTCATGGCCGGATACGTCCTCCCCGTGGAACACAATGCTGCCCTGGTCCGGCGTTTCCAGCCCGGCAATGATCCGCAGCAAAGTGGTTTTACCGCAACCGGATGGGCCGAGCAGCGCAACGAGTTCACCGCTGCGAATGTCCAGGTCGATGCCGTTCAACGCCTGGAACTGGTTGAAACGCTTGCTTACGCTACGTACTTCGATCGACATGAATTATTCCTCCGCGGCGCTATGGCGCAAGCGGTCAAGGCGGCTTTCGCTCCACTGCTTGAGCAGCAGAATGAACAGGGCAAGGGCCAGCAGCAAACTGGCTACGCTGAAGGCAGCCACGTGGTTGTACTCGTTGTAGAGAATTTCCACGTGCAGCGGCAAGGTATTGGTCACGCCACGAATGTGCCCGGACACGACCGAGACCGCGCCGAACTCGCCCATGGCTCGAGCGGTACACAGCACCACGCCGTAGGTAAGGCCCCATTTGATATTGGGCAGGGTAACGTGCCAGAACATCTGCCACCCATTGGCGCCCAGTAACCGGGCGGCCTCCTCTTCCTGAGTACCCTGCTCCTGCATCAACGGAATCAGCTCGCGGGCCACGAAAGGCACGGTCACAAAAATGGTCGCCAACACGATACCGGGCAGCGCAAAAACGATCTGGATATCGTGATCCGACAGCCATGGCCCAAACAGGCCGCGGGCGCCGAACATCAGCACATACACCAGCCCCGCGATGACCGGCGACACCGAAAACGGCAGGTCGATCAGCGTCACCAGCAGGCTTTTACCGCGAAACTCATACTTGCTGGCGCACCACGCGGCACTCACGCCAAACACCAGGTTCAGCGGCACCGAGATTACCACCGCCAATACGGTGAGCTTCAATGCACTCAGCGCATCAGGCTCCAGAATGGCCGTGAAGAACGTACCCAGGCCGGATTTCAGCGCCTGGGATACCACGATAAACAGCGGCAGCAGCAGAAACAGCGCAAAAATTACCCACGCCAGGGTAATCAGCACGCGCCGAGCGATGGGGCTACCGCGCCGGGCAGCATTGGCCGCCTGCGCGGCCGAAACGGTCGAACTGGACATAAAGGCCTTCCTTCAAGGGGTTTCGATACGGCGCTGCAGCAGGTTGATCAGCAGCAACAGGATGAAGGACACCACCAGCATCAATACGCCGATGGCGGTTGCCCCGGTGTAGTCGTACTGGTCCAGCTTGACCATGATCAGCAGCGGCAGGATTTCGGTTTTCATCGGCATGTTGCCTGCAATGAAGATCACCGAGCCGTATTCGCCCACGCCCCGGGCAAAGGCCAAGGCAAAGCCGGTAAGCCACGCAGGCAACAAGGCGGGCGCGAGGATATGGCGGAATACCTGCCAAGGGCGAGCGCCAAGGCAGGCCGCGGCCTCCTCCACTTCGCGCGGGATATCAGCCAGTACCGGCTGCACCGTGCGAACCACAAACGGCAGCGTCACGAAGGTGAGCGCAAGGGTGATCCCCAGCGGGGTGTAGGCAATCTTGAAACCCAGGTCCGTAGCAAATTGCCCAACCAGCCCAGCCGGGGCATACAGCGCGGTGAGGGCGATGCCCGCAACGGCGGTGGGCAACGCAAAAGGAAGGTCGATCATGGCGTCGATGATACGCCGGCCCGGGAAGCTGTAACGCACCAGTACCCAGGCGAGCAGGGTTCCGATCATGCCGTTGAGCACGGCGGCATAGAGCGCGGTACCGAAGCTCAGCTTCAGCGCCGCCAGCACTCGAGGCGCAGTCACAATGGCCCACAGTTGCTCGAGGCTCAGCTGGGCGGCGTTGACGAACATGGCTGCGAGGGGTATCAGCACGATCAGGCTGAGGTACACCAGGGTGTAGCCCAGCGTCAGCCCGAAGCCGGGTATGACGGGGGATATACGGCGCGACATAGAGGTCCTTGTTTGAACGAACCAAGCCCGGGTGGGTACCCGGGCTCGTTGTTGCCAATACCTGGAGCGTTACTGGGCCTGGTAGATCTGGTCGAAGACCCCGCCATCGTTGAAGAACTTGGGCTGGGCAGTTTTCCAGCCACCGAAGTCTTTGTCGATAGTCACAAGGTTCAATTCAGGGAAACTGGCCTTGTACTTCTTCGCAACCTCGGCATTACGCGGGCGGTAGAAGTTTTTCGCGGCGATTTCCTGCCCAGCCGGGCTGTACAGGTGTTCCAGGTAAGCCGTGGCGATAGCGGTAGTGCCTTTCTTCTCGGCATTTTTGTCTACCACCGCAACCGGAGGCTCGGCCAGGATCGACAACGAAGGCACTACGATGTCGAACTTGTCGGCACCACCGTCTTCTTTCAGCGCCAGGTGGGCTTCGTTTTCCCAGGCCAGCAGCACATCACCCTGGCCGTTGTTCACGAACGTAATGGTCGAACCGCGGGCACCGGTATCCAGCACCGGTACGTGCTGGAACAGTTCTTTGACGTAGGCCTTGGCCTTCGTTTCGTCGCCGTTGTTGGCTTTGAGGCCATAGGCATAGGCTGCCAGGAAGTTCCAGCGTGCGCCGCCCGAGGTTTTAGGGTTGGGCGTGATCACCGATACGCCGTCCTTCACCAGATCGCCCCAGTCCTTGATGCCTTTGGGGTTACCCTTGCGCACCAGGAAAACGATAGTTGAGGTGTACGGCGTGCTCGCCTCGGGAAGGCGTTTTTGCCAATCGGCAGGGAGCAACTTGCCAAGGTTGGCGATTTCGTCGATGTCGCCTGCCAGCGCCAGGGTTACCACGTCGGCGCGCAGGCCGTCGATGACCGAGCGCCCCTGCTTGCCCGAGCCGCCATGGGACTGCTGGATTTTCACCGTGTCATCAGGGTGCTGCTGCTTCCAGTAGCTCGCGAACTCAGTGTTGTATTCCTGATACAGCTCGCGCGTAGGGTCGTAGGAAACGTTCAACAGCTCGTAATCCTTCGCGACTGCGGAACCAGCGAACAACGCGGCGGCAATGGCAGCCAGCGCATAACGGCGGGTGGACATGGTGGTGCTCCTGATGGCGGCTTTTTTCTGTGTTGGTTTTTTCTTATGGCCCGCTGGCGCTGCTCGCTCGTGACTGGGCAACAAGCGGCAAGGTGCTGCTGCGGCCTCCGGTCGCCCGGTCGGTCAACGTAGGCTGTCTCAGTTCGGCTTGGACGCCGACTGCTGCAGTCGGAATTTTTCCTTGCGCTCGATCTGCACGACCTGAGCGTTGTGCACGGTGATCTCCACCGCGCCGAAACGCAGGTCACGCAACGCGCTCTGGATTTCTCGAAGGATCGCGGTTTCATCCTGCCCGTCGACACTACGCAGTGGTGCGCTCATGGTTCAGCTCCTGTGAAGGTTGCCGGGTGCGGTACCTGGCTTGGGCTTACTATAAGAGCGGCGATTTATTCTCAGAAATAATATTTGGGCACTTTTATAGACCCGAATCGAATATGTAGGGCTAATGATCGGCCTTCGCATCATGCGAAACATCTACTTACTAAACTGCGGCCTACCCAAGCCATCCAATGTATCGAAAACCTTGCTCTGTTTAGTAAGGGGCTCGCAGTTACTGGCACTGGGCATCGCCTGCCGCAAGCAGCGCGCGCTGTGGCATGCAGCGTTGACGCCTGCGTCTCCTTGGGGGATGGCCCCATGTTGCCTGCGGCCAAGCCGGCGTCTTGGCCCCTTACCCATCAAAAACGCCGACTGGTCGATCAACCCTGTTTACCGATAGATTCTTCGCAGCTATCCATTACTTCAACCGAGGCCTTCTCGCCTATGTGGTACAACGGTTTCCTGAACCTGACCGCCTGGCAGGTAGTCGGCGCAACGCTGCTGATGACTCACATCACCATCGTTGGCGTAACGGTCTACCTGCACCGGTATTCAGCGCATCGCTCGCTGGAGCTTAACAGCGGGCTCAAGCATTTCTTCCGTTTCTGGCTATGGCTCACCACAGGCCAGAACACCCGCGAATGGACCGCTATCCATCGCAAGCATCACGCCAAGTGCGAAACCGCCGAAGACCCGCACAGCCCCGTAGTCAAAGGCCTTGGCACGGTTCTTCGCACCGGGGCGGAGTTGTATCGGGCAGAGGCAAACAACCCGGAAACACTGCGCATCTACGGCAAGAACTGCCCGGACGACTGGATCGAGCGAAACCTCTACAGCCGCTTCACCATGGGCGGTATCGCGTTGATGGCGGTGATCGACCTGGCGCTGTTCGGGGTTATCGGCATTACCGTATGGGCCGTGCAGATGGTGTGGATACCCTTCTGGGCCGCAGGCGTGGTCAATGGCCTTGGTCATGCGGTGGGCTATCGCAACTTCGAATGCCGCGATGCCGCCACGAACCTTGTGCCCTGGGGCATCATCATTGGCGGTGAGGAGCTGCACAACAATCACCACACCTATCCCAACTCGGCGAAGCTCTCCGTGCGCAAGTGGGAATTCGACATGGGCTGGCTATGGATTAGAGTGTTCAGCGCGCTACGCCTGGCGCGCGTCAACCGGGTGGCACCGGTGGCCCACCGGATTCCCGGCAAGGGCTCCATGGACATGGACACCGCCATGGCGATCCTTAACAACCGTTTCCAGATCATGGCCCAATACCGCAAGCATGTGATTGGCCCGCTGGTGAAGCAGGAACTTGCCCGGGTGGATCATTCGCTGCGCTATCGGCTGCGGCGCGCCAAGCGGCTGCTGTCACGAGAGCCAAGCCTGCTCAATGAACGTCACCATGACCGGATCAACCGCATGCTTGAAACCAGCCAGGCGCTGAAGGTGATTTACGAAAAGAAGCTGGCGCTACAGCAGATCTGGACCCGTACCAGCGCGAATGGCCACGACATGCTGGCCGCAATGAAAGAATGGGTACACGAGGCCGAGGCAAGCGGCATCCAGTCCCTGCGTGATTTTGCCGACAGCTTGAAAACCTATTCCCTCCGGCCCGCCGCTGCCTGAGGCAAATGCCTGCGAGCCCTGCAGCAGGGCCCGCAGGCAGGGAACTTAAGGCACCGTTTTGAATCTTAGGCAGATACTCGCTGGTTCAGCGGGCCCTATCGTGGCCACTGTCGGTGGGCCAACCCTCGCCGTGTTCCGAAAGAAGCCGTGATGATGGCCAACACACAAGCTCCGTCCACATCCCTTGAGCAAATTCCCGAGGCAGCCGAAACCTTGCTGGCATTGATGCATGCCCAGGGCGAAGTCGCGCGGCTGAAGGAAAGGGAAGAGCTCTTCAGCGCCTTGCTGGTGAGCGTGAACGCCGTACTTTGGGCGTTCGACTGGGAAACCCAGCAGATGATCTACGTAAGCCCGGCTTATGAGCGGATCTTCGGTCGCTCCGCCGGGCTGCTGCTGGCCGATTACAACGAGTGGCGAGACAGCATTTATCCCGACGACCTGGATTATGCCGAGCGCAGCCTGGCCGAGGTGCTGGAAAAAGGCTCGATAGAAGACCGGGAGTATCGAATTATCCGCGCGGACGGCCAGATCCGCTGGCTCAGCGACAAATGCTTCATCAGCCATCGCCCGGAATCCGGCCAGCGGGTGATCGTGGTTGGCATCGCTGAGGACATTACCGAAAAGAAGCATCTGGAAGGAGAGCTTCAGCGCCTCGCCACCACAGACGTGCTTACGCAAAGCAGCAACCGGCGCCACTTCTTCGAGTGTGCCCACCGCGAATTCGAGCAGTCCCGGCTAAATGACACGCCCATGGCGTTCCTATTGCTGGATATCGATGACTTCAAGATGATCAACGATACCTACGGCCACCAGGACGGCGACCTGGTGCTGCAGCGCATCGCGGAAAGCGGGAAGGCCGCGCTGCGCCGGGGTGATTTGTTCGGGCGTATCGGCGGCGAAGAGTTTGCGGCGGTATTCCCTGGCTGCGCGCCGGACATGGCGCGGCAGATCGCCGAACGGCTGCAACGCGAAGTGCAGCGCTTGAGCTTCAGCCAGAACGGAAAAACCTACGGCGTGACCGTGAGCCAGGGGCTGACTAACCTGAAGGCCGACGACGAGGCGCTGGACAACCTCTATTCGCGTGCGGACGCGGCCATGTACCAGGCCAAACGGCAGGGCAAGAACCAGATCATCATGTCCTGAGCTTCGCGTTCAGCCGTTCTTGCGTAATGCCGCAAGGCTTGCGGCATCCATGCCAAGCAGGCGCGCTGCTTTGCTCTCCGCTACAGGCTTGATGTCGTCCTCTGCAGCCAGGCTCGCCAGTTGGCCCGAGAGGTTCATCACCAGCGCCGGCTTGCCGTATACCCCCATCAATGCGTAAACCGAAGCAATGAGCTCGCGAAGGTCAAGCGGCAGCCGCCAGCGGGCGCGCAGCGCCGAGCCAAAGTTCGCGCCGAACCGTTGGATAACACTTTCAACCTGCCCCTCTTCCAGCTTGCCGCCGGCCAGCTTCCATTCGTGGAGCGTGCGCAATAGCGCCAGCTCGCCCAACCGATGCAACAGGCCGGCGCAATAGCAAATCTCCTGGTCGATACCCTGTTGGCGAGCCAGGGTTCGCGCCAGCTCCGCCGTAGCCAGGGAACGCTTCCAGAACATCTGGGCGTGGTCTGTCAGCTGTGGGTCGTCCAGCCTTGCGCTGCGCTTGAGCGCCATTCCCAGAATAAGGTTCATGCTTTGGGTCGCGCCCAATCGTGTCAGCGCCTGCATCAACGTGGTAACCGGGCCTTCACGATGGCGAGCGGCACTGTTGGCCGCGGCTAGCAGCACGGCGGTGATTTGCGGGTCGGTACGGATATCCTCCTCGAGCAACCGAAGGTTCAGCGTGCGGGCCTTGAGGCTGCGCACAACGGCATCATGGACCTCGTTCATCACCGGTGCGCCATCCGAGGCCTCGCGGCGCATTTCAAGAAAGCTGTCCAACTTGAGCCCCGGTAATACGGGCGGGATTTCGCAGATTACGTGCTCACCCTCATCCAGCAGCAGCGCACTCAAGCGTTCGCGCAGGGCTTCGAAATTCACCGGTTTGGTGAGGTAGGCGGTTGGGGCCAGGGGCACTGCCTCGCGCACGCTGGTGCTGTCACCGCGGCTACTGAGCAGGATAAAGGGCAAGCCAGGCACGCTTTTATTGCCGCGACGTACGTGGCGCAATAGCTCCAGGCCGTCGGTGCCCGGCAGCTCACGGCTGGCGATGATGAGGTCTGGCGGTGTGCCCAGCGCCTGCATCGCCTGCTTGCCATCTTCATACACCTCTACCCTCGCGTCGCAACGCACGCTGAGCAGCAGTTGCATGAGCAGGTCACGGCTCCAGGGGTCTGCTTCGGCGATCAGCACCCGGGGCACGGCATTTGATGGTCCAGTCATCGAACATCTCTCCAATGGGCGGTACTGCGGTACCCGGCCACTAGAGATTTATAGGCGCCTATCCTCGGTTCTCCAAGTAAAAAACCCGCCTTTTGGCGGGTTCTTCACAGTACGAGCAAGGCTTGCCTTACAGCTCGGCGAAGCACTCTTCGAGAATGGCCAGGCCCTTCTCCAGTTGCTCGTCCGGCGCGGTCAGCGGCACGAGAATCCGCAGCACGTTGCCGTAGGTACCACACGACAGCAGGATCAGGCCTTTTTCACGCGCCTTGGCCACAACCTGGGCCACTGCAGCAGCGTTAGGCTTGTGGCTATCGCCGCCTTCGAACAGCTCTACGGCGATCATCGCACCCAGGCCGCGCACATCGCCGATCACTGGGTACTTGGCCTGAATGGCGCGCAGGCGCGACGTCAGGTGTTCGGCAACGTCCTGGCAGCGCTGCAGCAGCTTCTCTTCCTCGAACACTTCCATTACCGCCAGGGCAGCGGCGCAGCCCAGCGGGCTACCGGCATAGGTGCCACCCAGGCCGCCGGGAGCGATGGCGTCCATGATTTCGGCCTTGCCGCAAACGCCGGCCAGGGGGAAACCACCGGCGATGGATTTGGCGAAGGTGGTCAGGTCCGGGGTTACACCCATCTGTTCCATGGCGAAGAAGGTACCGGTACGGCCAGCGCCGGTTTGCACTTCGTCGGCGATCAGCAGAATGCCGTGCTGGTCACACAGCGCGCGCAGGCGCTTCATGAACTCTTTCGGGGCTACATAGAAGCCACCTTCGCCTTGGACCGGCTCAATGATGATCGCGGCGATATCACGTGGCTCGGCGTCGTTCTTGAAGATACGCTCGATGCTGGCGATGGAGTCGTCAACGCTCACGCCGTGCAGCTCGCACGGGAACTGAGCGCGGAAGATGCCGCCTGGCATCAAGCCCATGCCGGCAGAGTACGGCACAACCTTGCCGGTAAGGCCCAGGGTCATCATGGTGCGGCCGTGGTAGCCGCCGGTGAAGGCGATCACGCCAGCACGGCCAGTAGCGGCACGGGCAATCTTCACGGCGTTTTCAACGGCTTCGGAGCCGGTGGTCACCAGCAGGGTTTTCTTGGCGAAATCACCTGGCACCTTGGCGTTGATTTTTTCGCACAGCTCGACGTAAGGCTCGTAGGCCAGTACCTGGAAGCAGGTGTGGGTCAGCTTGTGCAGCTGGGCTTCGACCGCTGCGATGATTTTCGGGTGCAGGTGACCGGTGTTCAGCACCGCGATGCCGCCGGCGAAGTCGATGAATTCGCGACCTTCAACATCGGTAACGGTGGAGTTTTTCGCGTGATCGGCAAAGATCGGGTGGATCTGCCCTACGCCGCGGGGAACAGCGGCCATGCGGCGCTGCATCAGGGATTCGTTGGTCTTGCTCATGAAAACTCCTCAATCGCCGCTCATCGGCGGCGCTGATCAGGATGGCACCGCGACAAGCCTGGGCAGCATGCGATGATCGACTGCCCAGCGGTACTCAGTGCCCAGTTGTGGCTGCCGGCGTTATACGCTCAGGCAGAGGTATTTGATTTCCAGGTAATCTTCGATGCCGTACTTGGAACCTTCGCGTCCCAGGCCCGAGGCTTTCACGCCACCGAACGGCGCTACTTCGTTGGAGATAAGGCCGGTGTTGATGCCCACCATGCCGTACTCCAGTGCCTCGGCGACACGGAACACACGGCTAAGGTCGCGGGCATAGAAGTACGAAGCCAGGCCAAACTCGGTGTCGTTGGCCGCCGCAATCACTTCGGCCTCATCCTTGAAGCGGAACAGCGGGGCCAGCGGGCCGAAGGTCTCTTCCTTCGCCACGGCGGCGGTAGCCGGTACGTTCAGCAGCACGGTGGGTTCGAAGAAGTTGCCTTCCATCTGATTGCCGCCAGTGAGCACAGTGGCGCCTTTGCTCAGCGCGTCGGCGATGTGTTCCTTGACCTTGGCCACGGCTTTCTCGTCGATCATCGGGCCAGTAGTGGTGCCCTCTTCCAGGCCGTTACCGATCTTCAGCTTGGCAACCGCGGCCTTGAGCTTCTCGGCGAAGACGTCGTAGACGGCATCCTGTACATAGATGCGGTTGGCGCACACGCAGGTCTGGCCGTTGTTGCGGTACTTGGAAATCATCGCGCCTTCTACTGCCTTATCCAGGTCAGCGTCGTCGAACACGATGAAGGGTGCGTTGCCGCCCAGCTCCAGGGACACCTTCTTGATGTCTGCGGCGCACTCGGCCATCAGCTGGCGGCCAATGTCGGTGGAGCCGGTGAACGAAAGCTTGCGAACGATCGGGTTACTGGTCAGCTCGCTGCCCACTTCGCCAGCGCTGCCGGTGACCACGTTGAACACGCCTTTCGGAATGCCAGCGCGCTCAGCCAGCTCGGCCAGGGCCAGCGCCGAGTAAGGGGTTTGCGACGCAGGCTTGAGCACCATGGTGCAACCTGCGGCCAAGGCCGGGCCGGCCTTGCGGGTGATCATTGCCGCCGGGAAGTTCCACGGAGTGATAGCAGCGGTTACGCCGATGGGCTGCTTGAGCACGATCAGGCGCTTGTCTGGCTGGTGGCCAGGGATCACGTCGCCATACACGCGCTTGGCTTCTTCAGCGAACCATTCCAGGAAGGAAGCGGCATAGGCGATCTCGCCCTTGGCCTCGGCCAGCGGCTTGCCCTGCTCAAGGGTCATCAGACGGCCCAGGTCTTCCTGGTTTTCGAGCATCAGCTCGTACCAGCGGCGCAGCTTCGCCGCACGTTCCTTGGCCGTCAGGGCACGCCACGCCGGCAGCGCACGGTCAGCCGCCTCGATGGCGCGGCGGGTTTCGGCCTTGCCCATCTTCGGCACGCTGCCGAGGATCTCACCCGTAGCCGGGTTGTTGACCTTGAGGGTCTGGCCGCTGTCGGCGTCCGCCCAGGCACCATCTACGTAGGCCTGTTGGCGGAACAGTTGGGCGTCTTTAAGCTGCATGTCGGCTCCCTTGGCTGGTTTCACCTTGGCGAAACCCGAAGTGGACGGGGGTTGCCCGAGGTATGGGCGTTTGAAATCTCAAACGCATCGTAGGATCTGGGGCGTAAAAGGACAATAGCTGTTCGAAAAAAAGAACATGCGCGTGCACAGGTAAGTGGCTTTCCCTTTAACCGGCAGCGCTTACACACCGCGAAACGATGCGTAGCTCGTCAGCATAGACGGGCACCGCTGACATGGGTATCATGGCGCCCGCGTTGCACTCGTAGCTCAGCTGGATAGAGTACTGCCCTCCGAAGGCAGGGGTCATGGGTTCGAATCCCGTCGAGTGCGCCATCTTCTTCAAAAGGCTCAGGTGAAAACCTGGGCTTTTTTTGTGTCCGGGGTTCGCGCTCTGATAGAAGCGTGTTCACTAGTTCAGCAACCCGTTGAGAGCGGGACGCTCTCGGGACTAAGCAGGGACCAAGTAGGGACCAAGTCGCCTTCTAGGAGAAACGAGCCGAAACGCGTCGTTCCATGCGGCGAGAGGAGTCGCGCGACGCCATTGCCTCCAAAAGAGCCCAGACAAAACCCAGGCCCTTTTATCGCCTACCCCCTCAATGCCGCCCAACCGCCCCCATCAAAAACTGCGCGAACTGCTCGACTGTCATCTTCTGCCCATTGAAGTCTACGTTGCCGGCTTCGTAGCGCAGCGACGAGACGATGTTTTCGCCCTCAAGTTTTGCCAGCCCTTGCAGCGTGGCCATGGTGGAAGCAAGGTTGGCGGCGCCGTCGGCGTTCTGCTTCAGAGCCACAGGGTCCGTCAGGCCGCCCAGATGGCCTTGAACGGTAACGAGGTCGCGGATGGTGCCTTTGGCCACGGACAGCTGCGCGTCGACCTTGGAGACCATTTGTTGCGCCAGTAACTCACCCGGCAGGTCGAGGTTCGCGGGGCGCGCGAGGTCGAGGGAAACGTTGAGATGGCTCTCGCCCGTGGCGGTTTTCAGCCCCAGCGGTTGCAGCTCCACATGAGGCCGGCCATCCAGAAGCTTTTCGAGGTTGGTTTGCAGTTCCGCCTGCTGCGTTGGCGTCAGTTGCAGCCGCAGCGGCACTTGCGCCTGAGACGCCGCCGCTGCCTGGGGCGCGACCACGTACTGATAAAAATGCGTAAGGTTGCGGCTGGCTTCGATGTCCAGGTTATCGAACACCCAGCGCATCTGCCCACTGCCGATGGGCTTGTCGCCAATGCTCACGGCCTCGAAGCGGTAGTCTCCCGAACCCTTGAGCTTGCCGCTCAGCTCTTCGAGCGAGCCCTCGGCGGTGAGGTTGTTCACCTTGAACAATGGTTTGCCGGGCGCGGTAGCGGCCATGCTGTCGATGCGCAGCGAACTGTTGCCCAGATAGAAGTCCGAAGCGCCCTTGATACCACCGGTGTGGAATTTGAAGCCTTGCATCAACAAGGTCATCGGCCGTGCAGGGTCGCTGGCGGTGAATTCGAGGCTGTCCGTTTGAACGTCCACCTCCAGCTTCTTCGCATCGAGGCTGCCGCGCTGCACCCCTTGCATACCGGAAAACTTGAACGTGCCCTGCGGCGCCTGCCATTGGCCGGGCAGTATGTTTACCTGGCTTTCCAGGTTACGGCTATAGCTGATAGCGGCGTGCGCCTGGACCGGGGATTCGCCCGGCGGCGTGCCAAACAGTTGAGCCAGGCCGTCGCTTCCCTGCACGCGTACATTCATCGCAACCATCACCGGCAGCAACTTCAGCTGCTTCACGCGGGACCATGGGAACGGGCCGTGCTCGATGTCCGCCACGGAATCGACCTGCAAAGGCTGCCCGCCGTTGAAACCCGGGCTTTGCACGGTCATCACGTAGTGGGCGGTACTGGTGAACAGCCTGCGCTCGAAACTCGTCATCTCGAGGGTGCCTGTGGCGCCATAGCCCGCCAGCGCCTCTTTGAACTGCTTGTTGCCGTCGACCACCTGCTGGCGCAGCAAAGGCTCGACTTGCGTACCGGTGTACCACGCCACGCCGGTGGTGCCTGCGGCGATGATGATCAGGGCGCCAACGGCGATAGGTAGGGTTTTGCTCATGGGAAAAGCTGCTCCTTGCGTTAAGCCGCACAGCTTTCCATGAAAGCGACCGGAAGGCACGAACGGCGTATCGATTCGGGGCAATTACTGCCCTGGATCAATAACAGGATGTGTCAACAACGGCACAGTGTGGCGGCGAGGCGTGGCGGCGTTGGCACAGCGATCACTACCCTTGCCCCTACCCCGCCCGCGCCAGAGCCTTCCATGGAGCTGGCTCAGGGTTTGCTCGACAGGCAGTGCGTCGAGACGCGCGTTGTTCTTCAGATCCCTTCCAAAGGAACGATCCATGACTACAACAATGAAAGCCGCCGTCGTTCATGCCTTCGGGCAACCGCTGTCCATTCGGGAAGTTCCCGTGCCCCAGCCGGGCCCAGGGCAGTTGCTGGTGAAGATCGCCGCATCCGGCGTGTGCCATACCGACCTGCATGCCGCCGAAGGGGACTGGCCGGTCAAACCCAACCCGCCGTTCATCCCGGGCCACGAAGGCGTGGGCCATGTGGTGGCGGTAGGCGCCGGGGTCAAGCACGTGAAAGAAGGGGACCGCGTTGGCGTACCTTGGCTGTATTCCACCTGCGGCCACTGCGAGCACTGCCTGGGGGGCTGGGAAACGTTGTGCGAAACCCAGCAGAACACCGGCTATTCGGTGAACGGTGGCTTTGCCGAATACGCCCTCGCTGATGCCAACTACGTGGGCCGCTTGCCCGACAACGTCGGCTTTGTGGAGATAGCCCCGGTGCTGTGCGCGGGCGTCACGGTGTACAAGGGCCTGAAAATGACCGAAACCAAGCCTGGGCAGTGGGTCGTGATTTCCGGCATTGGTGGCCTTGGCCATATGGCGGTGCAATACGCCAAGGCCATGGGGATGAACGTAGCGGCTGTGGATATCGACGACGGCAAGCTGGAGCTCGCTCGCCGCCTGGGTGCCGAGGTGACCGTGAATGCCCGTGAGCTGGACCCGGCGCGCTACCTCAAGGAGCAGATCGGCGGCGCCCATGGGGCATTGGTCACGGCGGTGTCGCCAAAGGCCTTCGAGCAGGCCATGGGGATGACGCGCCGTGGTGGCACCATTGCGCTCAACGGCCTGCCGCCCGGTGACTTCCCCCTTTCGATCTTCGACATGGTGCTTAATGGCACCACGGTAAGGGGCTCGATCGTGGGCACCCGACAGGACCTGCAAGAGGCGCTGGATTTTGCTGGCGAAGGCAAGGTGCGGGCGACGGTGAGCACTGACCGCCTGGAGAATATCAACGATGTTTTCGAGCAGATGCGCCAAGGCAAGATCGAGGGCCGCGTGGTGATCGATATGCAGTGACCCCTGCCGCTGTACCGGCGCTGCGGCTGAATAACCGCGGCGCCCGCAAGCCGTTCAGGTAAGCAGCAGGTAACCCATCAGCATCAACGGCCAAGCCACCACGGGGCTGAACAACCCACGCCAAACCAGTGCCCGTGGATCAAAGCCCACACCGTGCACAAAGCCTGCGCTGATACCCCACATCGCCAAGGCCAGCAGGCCATGGCTATAGCGGCCATCCGCGTCGAGCAGCGCCAGCGGGTGCAGCAGCATTACCAGGCTAAGCGGCACTGCCAGCAGCAACGACAGTACACGGCTGGGCGTGGACGCCAGGCTGCGGGCAACCAGCGACCTAGCGTTCATCCTGTGCATCCCGCTCCAGGCAACCCGCCCCCTCCAGCCACAGGGCATTGATGATTCCAAAGCTGCAGGCGAGCAGTACGCCAAGCATCCAGGCGAAATACCACATGGTCAGGCTCCTCAATAAAGGCCGTGGGGGTTACGGTCGATGTGCGCGGGAGTGACTTTCCCCCAGAGTTTCCAATAGCACCACAGGGTGTACATCAGGATGACCGGCACGAAGATCCCCGCCGCGACGGTCATGATGCTGAGCGTGGTGCGGCTGGATACCGCGTCCCACACGGTAAGGCTGGAGGCGGGGTCGATGCTGGAAGGCATCACGAAGGGGAACAGTGCGAACCCGGCGGTGCATAAGGTGCCGACAATAGTGAGGGTAGTGCCGAGGAAGGCCATGGCCCCTCGCCTCAATGTGGCAGACAGCAGCGCCAGGCAAGCACCCAGTACACCCAGCAAGGGCGCCGCCGCGGTGTAGGGATATAGCCGGTAGTTGGCCATCCAGCCGGGGTTGCCGCTTTGTACATATTTCGCCATTGGGTTGAGCGCGGCGCCCAGGTCGAGGCCCTTACCTAACACCAGCCCGTGGATCGAGCCCATCGCCAACCACACGCCTGCGCCAATGAAGGCCGCCATATACAGCGCGCCGAACCCTAATACCGCGCGGCGTGCGCGCTCGGCCATCACGCCATCCGTGCGGATCATCAGCCAGCTACCGCCATGTGCGGCGAGCATCGCCAGGCTGACTACGCCGGCCAGTAAGCCGAAGGGGCTCAGCAGTTGCCAGAAAGTTCCGTGGTAGCTGGCTCGCAGTGTGTCATCGAAGCGGAACGGCACGCCCAGCAGCAAATTGCCGAAAGCGACGCCGAACACCAGCGAAGGCACCACGGCCCCTGCGCATAGCGCCCAGTCCCAGCTTTGCCGCCACCGGGTGTTCTGCACCTTGCTGCGGTAGTCGAAGCCGACCGGCCGTACAAACAATGCGAAGAGCACCAATAGCAGCGCCCAGTAGAAGCCCGAGAATGCCGCCGAATACACCAGCGGCCAGGCAGCAAACAGCGCGCCGCCTGCCGTTATCAACCAAACCTGGTTGCCATCCCAGTGGGGGGCGATGGCGTTGATGACCACGCGCCGTTCCCAATCGTTGCGGCCCACCAGCGGTAGCAACAGCATGGCGCCCAGATCGAAACCGTCGGCTACCGCGAAACCGATCAGCAATACCCCTACGATCACCCACCACAGCAGCTTCAGCGTTTCGTAATCAAACATGATCGGCTCCTCAGGCAGCAGCCAGCGTGTCGGTCGGGGTAGGCACAGGCGCGGGCGAGTGCCCCTGCTCGAAGTGATAGCGCCCGGTGTGAAGGCTGCTTGGGCCCAGGCGAGCGAACTTGATCATCAGGTACATCTCGATCACCAGCAGCACGGTGTAGAAGGCCACCAGCGCCAGCAGCGAGCCCCACACGTCCGCAGCGGTGAGCGTAGAGGCAGATAGATGCGTGGGCAGCACTTCGCCGATGGACCACGGCTGGCGGCCATGCTCGGCCACGTACCAGCCAGTCTGCGTCGCTACCCACGGCAGTGGCAGGCTGAACAGCGCCCACTTGAGCAACCACCGGCGGCGATGCTCAGCTTTTTGAGCAGAGGCCCAGAACGCGACGATGAACAATGCCAGCATCAATACGCCGCTCAGCACCATCAGCCGGAACGTCCAGAAGATCGAGGCCACACCCGGGATCGAATCCAGGGCTGCTTGCTTGATCTGTTCGTCGTTGGCATCCACTACCTTATCGGTGTATTTCTTGAGCAGCAGGCCATAACCCAGGTCGCCCTTCACCGCGTCGAAAGCTTCACGAGTTTCAGTGCTGCGGTCACCGGCGCGCAGTTTGCTCAACAGTTCATAAGCGGTCATGCCGTTGCGGATGCGGCTTTGATGCTCGATGACCAAGTCCTTGATACCGGTGACCGGCGTGTCCACCGAGCGGGTCGCGATAATGCCCATCACGTACGGGATCTTTACCGCATAGTCGGTGCGCTGCTCGGCCTGGTTCGGCAGCCCGAACAGCGTGAACGCCGCCGGCGCCGGCTCGGTTTCCCACTCGGCTTCGATTGCGGCAAGCTTGGTCTTCTGCACGTCCCCGATCTCATAACCGGACTCGTCGCCCAGCACGATCACCGACAGGATGGAGGCCAGGCCGAACGCTGAAGCGATCGCAAACGAACGGCGGGCAAAGGCAACGTCGCGGCCTTTGAGCAGGTAGAAACTGGAGATAGCCAGCACGAACACCGCACCGGTGACATAGCCGGAGGCGACGGTGTGCACGAACTTCACCTGAGCCACCGGGTTGAATACCAGCGCCGAGAAGCTGGTGAGCTCCATGCGCATGGTTTCGTAGTTGAACGCGGCGCCTACAGGATTTTGCATCCAGCCGTTGGCGATCAGAATCCACAGCGCCGACAGGTTCGATCCCAGTGCCACCAGCCAGGTCACCGCCAGGTGCTGCCGCCGCGAGAGGCGATCCCAGCCGAAGAAGAACAGGCCGATGAAGGTCGATTCGAGGAAAAACGCCATCAGGCCTTCGATCGCCAGCGGGGCGCCGAAGATATCGCCCACGTAGTGACTGTAATAGGCCCAGTTGGTACCGAACTGGAACTCCATGGTCAGGCCGGTGGTAACGCCCAGCGCGAAGTTGATACCGAAAAGCTTGCCCCAGAACTGGGTCATGTCCTTGTAAACCTGCTTGCCGGTCATGACATACACCGACTCCATGATCGCCAGCAGGAACGCCATGCCCAAGGTGAGCGGCACGAACAGAAAGTGGTACAGCGCCGTCATGGCGAACTGTAGCCGGGAGAGGTCGACAACCGATTCGGTAATCATCGTTGAGGTTTCTCGGAAGCGTCGGGAACTGAGCCAAGCAGGTGCTGGCCGACTTTTGCGCTATCGCCCGCGATGGGCGCCGGTACCTCGAACCACAGGGCCCGGATACCCAGGAGCAGAACAAGCTTGAGCAGCAGGATCACGGCGATTTCCCGGGCCAAAGGCTGTTTGAGAACGTCGAAATGTGCGGCCATCGCGGATACTCTTGGGGGTGCGGGCATTGTGCTCGGCGCTGCCGCAGGCACGTTGACCCAAGTCAATTTTCGCCGCGCCGCCGCTGCGGCAGGGTGCCGCACCCTGCACCCAAGGACCTTTCTTCAGCGCAACGGGCCTAAGCCCCATGCCCGACCGGAAGCCACCACCATGAGCCTGCTCGACCGCGTTTACCGAACGCTGAACCCCGAAGCGAACCCGGCGCTGGAAACCGCCTTCGAGCGCAGCGAAGGGCAACTGCCCACCCTCTGGCTGCTGGGCAAGACCGGCGCGGGCAAATCCTCCCTGGTGCGCGCGCTGACGGGCCTTGACCAGGTAGAGGTCGGCGCGGGGTTTCGGCCCTGCACCATGGCCTCGGCCCGTTATGCCTACCCCACGGACACACCAGTAATGGCCTTCATGGATACGCGAGGCCTGGCTGAAGCGGATTACGATGCCGAAGCCGACCTGGCCCACCTCGAACAGAACAGCCACGCCCTGATTGTGGTGATGAAGGCCGAGGACCCGGAACAGTCGCAGGTGCTGGAGGCGCTCAAGCAGATCCGCCGCTCCGGCAAGATCCGCGAAATACTGCTGGTGCACACCGGCGTGCAGCAGATCAGCGACCCGGGTGAGCGTGACCGCTGCATCGCTCGCAACCAGCGCCAGGTCGAGCAGGCCTGGGGGCCGGTAGAAAGCGTAACCGTGGATTTTCTAGGCGCAGACGGCCAGCCGTACGGGCTGCAGGCCCTTACGGAAAAACTTGGCGCTCGCCTGCCGATCGTCACCGAGCTGTTCGACGACCAAGGGCACGCGGATGTGGAAGAACGCAACTTCCAGCGCCTCAAGAAAGAAGTGATGTGGTATGCCGGAGCGGCGGGCGCGGCCGATGCGCTACCGGCCGTAGGGTTGGTAGCGGTGCCCACCCTGCAGCTCAAGATGCTGCATAGCCTTGCCAACCGGTACGGCCTGACTTACAACCGGCGGCTGCTGGCTGAGTTCGCCGCGGCATTGGGCACTGGCTTCGGCTTGCAATACGCCTCGCGGCTGGGGCTGCGCCAGTTGATGAAGCTGATCCCGGTGGTAGGCCAGACCGTGGGCGGCGCCTCTGCGGCAGTAGCAAGTTACGGGTTCACCTATGCCCTCGGGCGCGCCGCCTGCATGTACTTCTATCGCTTGTCGCGGGGCGAGCCCATCACGGCGGCCGAGGTGCAGGCCCTGTACAAGCAAGCCTTTGAACACATCCTTCCGGTGGCGCGTAATGAAAAGAACCTTTAGTGGCCTGGCAGCGCTCACGCGGCTGTCAGACCGGGTTATGCCCTATGCCCTGCTTTCGGTGGTGCTGCCGGTGCTGGTGCTGGCCGGTTTCGGGCTGTATGCAGTGGTGCGCTACGGCTACATCCTGCACCTGATTCTGGTGTTGCTGGCGTGTACCTTGCTCAGCAGCCTGGGCCTGCTGCTGGCACGCCGCCAATTCGGCCAGCGAGTGGGCCCCGCTGTGAAAGAGGCGCTCGAAGCCACCCCGCGCACGCCCGACTACTGGCGCGCCCAGGACCGGGAGGTGCAGCAGGCGCTGATCCCGGAACTCAAGGAACTGGTCGCCACGGACTTCCCTTGGCAAGCCCTGCCGCAGAGCGGCCTGGCCGTGGTGCGGCTGGTGGCGGCCCGCTATGACGAACGCTCCGCCCGCGCTCACTGGGCCTTTACCGCACCGGAGTTGCTGGCTATCGTGGAACAGGTCAGCCGGCGTTATCGCCGTGTGCTCAAGGCCCATGTGCCAGGCGTGGAACACCTGCGTATATCCACGCTGATGAACCTCAATGAGCAGGTTGAACGCTACGGCCCATTGGCACGCAAGGTGTTCAACCTGTACCGGGCGGCACGTCTGATTTCGCCTCAGGGGCTGGTGGCCGAAGCGCTTACGCAAATCCGCGGCGAGGTATTCAGCGGCCTGAGCGATGAGCTGCAAAGCCGTTTGAAGTACCTGTTGTTGATGGAGGTGCTGCGGGCGGCGATCGACCTCTATGGCGGGCACTTCCGACTGGAGGATGACCAACTGCAACAGGCCCGTGTGACGGCCCGCGACGAGGAGCGCAAGGCGCCACCGCTGAACCCGGTTCGCATCGGGCTGGTCGGCCAGGTAGGCGCTGGCAAGTCTTCCTTGATCAATGCGCTGACCGGCAGCTTGAATGCCGAGGTGAGCGCATTGCCCGCCACCGATGGCGTGGCGGTCTATGAGTGCATGATCGAAGGCGCGCCCAACATTCGCTTGATTGACCTGCCGGGGTTGGACGGCACCGAGGCTGTAGAAAAGCTGGTGTTCAAGGAAGCGCGTGAATGCGACCTGCTGCTGTGGACGCTCAAGGCCAACCAGCCGGCGCGGGCGCTGGACCGGCAGTTTCGCGAAAAGCTGAAAGCCTGGTTCGCCCGCCCTGAAAACCTTGGCCACGAACCGCCGGCGATCCTCGCCGTACTCACCCAGGCGGACCGGTTGGTGCCGGGGGGCAGCTGGCCCGCGGGCAGCGCGTTGGAGGAAGGCAGCAAGGCCGCGCGTGCGGTGCAGGAGGCAGGCGCCTATAACAGCCAACTGCTCGACCTACCCGACTGGATAGGCGTGGCGTTGCCGCAGCAGCAGCCCGCATACGGCCTGGCCGAGTTGCAGCAGGGGCTGCAGGCGCTTTATGCCAAGGCCGTGAACGTGCAACTCAACCGCCGCCGCCGAGAAGCCGGCGGGTTCTCGGTGAGCCGCGAGCTGGAGCGGATCAAGCGCGGCGCCAAGGGTGTGTTCAGTTTGTTGCGCTAGCTCTTATTCGCGAGCTCCGCCTGCGGCTTCGGCGGATGGCCGTCCCCGTGCTCCCACAGTAGCCGGCGCGCTTTCCCACCCCCCGCCCAGCGCCAGGAACAGGTTGATCTGTTCCATGGCCACCCGGGTATTCGCTTCTGCCAGCTGCGCTCGAGCCGTGGTGTAGGTGCGGGTGGCTTGCAGGTCTTCGAGGAAGGATTGCCGGCCGGCCAGGTAGAACTGATGGGACTGGTCCGCGGCCTGATGGGCGGAGCGCTCGGCTTCGGCCAAGGCGTCGCGGCGTTCCAGCACTGCGGCATAAGTAGACAGGCTGGTCTGGGCTTCACGTACCGCGTTGAGCACCACCCCATCGAAGCTTGCCAACGCGCCTTGGGTCGCAGCTTCGGCCTCGCGTATGCGGGCGCGAGCCCCATTGGTAGGGATGGTCCAGCTGATCAGCGGGCCGAAGCCCCAGCGGTTGGTGGAAGGGTCGCCCAGCTCATCGAGAATGCCCACCGTGCCAACCGTGGCGCCGATGCTGATGTCCGGGTAAAGCTGACCGGTCGCCACACCAATGCGTGCCGTGGCGGCCGCCAGTTGCCGTTCGGCGCGGCGTACATCGGGCCTACGCTTGAGCAGCGTGGCGCCGTCCCCTACCGGCAACAGTTGGGCGATATGGGGCAACTCGGCGCAGTCCCCTACGCCAGCCGGCAATTGCTCAACGGGTTTGGCCAGCAGCATGGACAACCGGTACAACCCGGCGGCGCGCTCGGCCTGGTAGCGGGGTAACTCGGCGCGCAACGATTTGAACTGGGTTTGTGTGCGCGTCACCTGGGTTTCATCGCCACGGCCTGCGTCGCGCAGCCGTTGCGCCAGGTTCACGCCTTGTTGCTGCAAGTCGAGGGAATGCAGCGCGATATCACGTTCTTCATTCGCCGCGCATACCTGGGTATACGCACGTACCACGTCAGCCACCACAGTGATGCGAGCGGTATCGGCGGCCGCCTGGGCAGCATCGGCATTGGCGTTGGCGGCTTCCACGCCACGCTTGAGCGTGCCCCACAGGTCGAACTCATAAGAGGTTTTGATCGACGCCGCGCCAATGTTCGCCACGGGCACTTTTTCGGTCAGCAAAAAGGCTTGGCCGGACTCCTGCAACCGCTGCGCCTCGGCGCTCACACTGGCGTTGAAGCCACCCTCGGCTTCGGCCTGTTCGGTCTGGAAGCGAGCCCGCGCAATGTTCGCGGCCGCTACGCGCAGGTCGGTGTTGGAGGCCAATGCCTCACGCACCAACTGATCCAGGCGCGGATCGTGATACAGCTGCCACCAATTGGCAGGTACTGGCGCAGACACCACGTTGGGATTGCCTTCGCCCAGCTTCGCCTGAAGGTCCGGGCGGTTGACGGCTGCGGTACTGGGCAACTGGTAATCCGGGCCCACGGTCTGGCAGGCCGCGAGGCTGGCCAACGCGGCCAGCGCCAAGGCACGCAAGGCAGTACTCATTGCGCCGCTCCTTGCTGGCCTGCCGCCGGTGCGTCGTCCAGCAATGACACCGTGGCCGTACGGCCAGCGATCATGCGGAAATCCGCGGGTACTTGGTCGAACGCGATCCGCACCGGGATACGCTGGGCCAAGCGCACCCAGCTGAAGGCCGGGTTTACGTTTGGCAGCAGGTTGCTGCCGCTGCTGCGGTCGCGGTCTTCGATACCCGCCGAGATGCTTTGCACGGTACCGCTCAACCGCGCGGTATCGCCCATCACCCGAATATCCACGGCTTGGCCGATGTGGATATGCGGCAGCTTGGTTTCCTCGAAGTACCCATCAATGTGATAGGAGTCGCTATCCACCACCGACAGCACCGGCCGGCCGGCCGCCACGAATTCATGCTCGCGCGGGGCGCGGTCGTTCACGTAGCCGTTCACCGGGCTGCGGATCACGGAACGGTCCAGGTTCAATTGGGCGGCGTCCACAGCTACCTGAGCCTCAAGCACGGCGGCCTGGGCGCGCGCTTCGCGGGACTGGCTTTCTTCCAGTTGCTCCTTGGCCACCAGGTTGCCCAGCCCACGGTTGCGCTTGTTCTCGCGCTGCGCCTGGGCGAGCGTTTCCCTGCGATCGGCCAACCCCGCCTGAGCTTGGCGAAGGGCAAGGCGGAAGCGGTCCTGGTCGATAGTGAACAGTACGTCGCCGCGCTTCACCAGTTGGTTGTCATGTACTGGTACCTGCTCGATCAGGCCGGAAACGTCCGGCGCGATCTGCACGATATCGGCGCGGATGTGCCCGTCTCGGGTCCAGGGCGCGAACATGTAATACATCACCATCCGCCATACCAGCACCACGGCGAGGGCGACTACGATCAAGGTGAGAAAAAAGCGACCAAACGTCAGCAAAGGTTTTTTCATGTCATCAGGCTTCGGCAGATTACGTCTACTGCGCTGAGCAGCACGGTGTAGAGGGCAATGTTGAAAAGGGCCCGGTGCCAGACCAGGCGGTAGAAGTGCAGCCGGTTGAGCACGGCATGCACGCCTAGAAAGAGCACGTAGGCAATGGCCATGATGCCTAGCAGGGTGGGCAGGAAGATCCCGCCGATATCCAGTTCACCGATCACAGCGGGGCTCCGTCGATACCATAGGGCGGTTGTTCCTCGGCTTGGTCGCCCTCCACCACTACCTCGGTGCCAGGCAACAACGCGAGGCGCAATCCACTCAGCGCGAGCAACAGATGAGGACAGGCTTCGGCGTCCAGGCAACTATTGAGCGCGCGCCGGGCGCGGTCCATGGTTCTCAAGCTGGCCATGGGTGGCGGCAATCGCTCACCGGCCTTGAGGTTGGCGGCGAAATACGCAGCGACTTCGCTCACCACCTGCTTGAGCAACACCTGCGCGCTGCTATCCACCCGGCGCGCATAGGCGAGGATGTCCAGCAAGTTGAGCGCCACGCGCACGTCGCGCAGGGCACCGCCGGTGTCCTGGCCCACCTGGCCCAGGCGCGGCAGCAATTGCATCAGGCGGTCGAGCAAACGCACGGCCATTTGCCGATGTTCCTGCAACGTGCCGGGCTCGCCCAGGCGGGTGATGTCCTGCCAGCCGAAACGCGTGAGGCGGCGGGCGGCGGCTTCGGTGCCGAAGGGGCGCACCACAAGGGTCCAGCAGAAGGCAAACAACAACCCGGCCGGGCCCGCGATATTGCCATTGATGAAGCTCATGAAGTCGGCGTCGTATTGGCTCTGAATGCTGATAAAGGTAGAGCTGTTGACGATGGTCAGCAGGGTTCCCAGATAGAACTTCGGTTGCACCGTGAGTGCGCCGATCCAGATGAAAGGCACCGCGAACGCCAGAACCAGCATGGCGAAATCGTGCAGGTTGGGCAGTACCAGGAACAGGTACAGGCCAGACAGCACTACCGACACCATGGTCCAGAAGAAGAACCGGTAGATCTGCGGGGCAGGGTCGTCCATGGAGGCGAAGAAGCTGCACGAAACGGCCGCCAGGATGACTGCACTGGCGCCGTCGGCCCAGCCGGTCAGTATCCAGATAGTCGAGGCGGCAGCGATCGCGGTCACCGACGACATGGCGGAATAGAACATCAGGCCGCGGTCGAAGAACGGCGTAAGGCGGCCGAGGCGCCAGTGCCGATACACGGCCTTCCAGGGCTCGCGCTGCTCATTGCGGATGGCCAGGTGGAGCGTGCGGCAGTCCTGCCAGAGGTCGGCCCACTCTTCCAGGCGATACAAGGCATTGGCCAGTAGCAGTTGCTGCCGATCCGCCAGAGCTTCGGGAGCGGGGCGCACCTGGTCGATATGATGATGCAGGGCCTGCCAGGCCGCTTCGCTGGGGTTGTCGCCGCTGGACGCCAGCCAATGCTGAGCGTGTTCAAGCACGGGCGCCATACGGGCGGCGAGTTCTGGCGTACGGCGCTCCAGCGCCACCAGCGCGTCGTCCAGCGCGTCGATGGTCGGCAGCAAGTGGATCATCCGCCCGCGTAATTCCTTTCGGTTACGCACGCTCTGCGGTGTAGCGCCTTCGTGGGGCAACTGGCCGATCATCTGCTCCAGCGAATTGAACGTCACGACCATCGACGAACGCAGCGGCCCTACTTCGTCAGCGCTCACGCTACGTGACAAGTAGCGCAGGCTGTAGGCATCCGCCTCGCTGAACCACTTGTCCAGCGCGCCTGCGACCACAGGGGCCAGGCGGCGCGGCCAGAAGATGGCGCCCACCACAGCGGCGCAAACGATGCCGATGAAAATTTCCTGAGTACGCGAAGAGGCTACGTCGAATACCGCCGACGGGTTATCGACCACCGGCAACGCGATCATGGGCATGGTGTAGCCAGCCAGCATCAAGGCATAGAAGTTGGCGGTGCGAAGGTGCAACGACAGGAACAGTAATGTACCTGTCCACAGCGACACCACGATCACCAGCAACACCGGCGCCTGCACGAACAGCGGCACCAGCAACACGGCCGCGCTGGCCCCCAGCAACGTCCCTAGGAAGCGATACACCGCCTTGGAGCTGGTGGGCCCTACGTAAGGGCTGGAAACGATGTACACCGTGGCCATGGCCCAATAGGGCCGGGGCATCTCCAGCTTGAGCGCGATGTACAGCGCCAGCATCGAGGCGGAGAAGGTGCGTACGCCATACCACCAGTCCTGCGCAGGTGGCAGGTCGCTGAAAAAACCTTTCAGGAAGCCCATACGGCGGACCCCTGCCCTGCTTCTTCGAACGCCCTCACTACGCGCAGTGCGGCTTCGAGGTCGGCCTTGTCGACGTTTTTAAGCACATCCCGGCGCAGCCGCACCAGCTCGCCCTCGATAGCCTCGGCCAACTCCCGCCCTTGTGGGGTGAGGCTCAGGGCCTTGGCGCGGCGGTCGGTGGTGTCTTCGGTGCGCTGCACAAAGCCTTGCGCGCACAGCTGGTCGAGCAGGCGCACCAGCGAGGGGCTTTCAAGGCCTGAAGCATGCGCCACGGTCACCTGCCGCACGCCGTCGCCCAGGCGCACGATGGCCAGCAGCGGTACCGCGCACGCTTCGGAGATGCCGTAGTTGGCCAGGGTGGTCTGGCAGATCCGCCGCCAATGCCGGGCCGCTACGACCATGCCGCTACTGATGTTGAGCTGGAGCTTGTCGAGAGTGTTCACAGGCGCCACATAATTGATAGGTTGCTAACTATCAATACTCGATCAAGTCCGTTGTGTAGTCAATAGTTACAAATTGCCACAGCGATGGATGGCCGACCGAACGTTCTTGCGGGCAAAAAACGGCCTCAGATGAGGCCGGTTTCTTCGTCGTTGATCAGCCGGCTTAGCCCGCCGAGGGCTTCACGCGCCTGGGTACGGTCCATCAGCTTGGCCTGGGCGGCGGGCGGCAAGTCGGTGATGCGTATCACCCCTTTGCTGGTGAGTAACTGGATAAGGTCATCGAGCACCCGCACCATGTCCAGGTCGCTTTGCTGCAAAGCCTTCAGGCTGGTTTCCACGGCTTCGCTGCTGAACCAGGCCTGGATATCCAGGTGGTCGGCGGCGAGGGTTTCGCTGTAGCCCGAAAATTCCGTGGGCTGCACCCGAACGAGGCGGCCTTCGGCGTTGCGCTGGACGTAAAACATCTATGAACCCTCTTGTTCGGCGTTACGCCTTTGGCCCGGCAACAGCATAAGCCATTGCCGGGCCGTGGGCATCAGGCGTGGTCCACCTTGATGTGGGTGTCGGCGCCCGCAACCAGGCTTTTGAGCGCATCGTAGCCGATGCCACCCACCTTGATGCTCACGTCAGCTGCTGCCGTGTTGGTCGCGGCCGAGGCAGTGGCGTTCAGGTTACCCGCGCTGCTCACCAGCAAGACACCAGCACCAGAGCCGTCGCTGGCCTGGGTGACTTGCAGGTAATGAGTCAGGTCGTTGCCATGGCCGGACAACAGGTCGCTCAGGTCGATCACATCCCCTTCGCCGGTGTTGAAGTCGGTGATGATACTGGCGCCCTTCTCTCCCTTCACAAACATGAAGGTGTCAGCACCCGTGCCACCGGTAAGGAGGTTGCCGGTTGTCATGTTGCCGGGGAGGCTGTCACTGCTGCCACCCAGCAGGATGTCATTGCCCGCCCCGCCGTTCAGGACGTCGTTACCGCCCTGACCGAAGAGGATATCGTTGCCGTCGCCGCCAAATAACCTATCCGCACCGTCAGCGGTACCGTAGGTATTCGAGCCAGCCGCCAGTTTCGCAATATCTGCCAGATGGCTGGCATCAGTCAGATAGGCATGTAGTTGCGGGTCGGTAGTTACCCCCGCGAAGGCCTTGAGTGCTTCGGTTCCCTGCAGCTTGTCGAAGGTGATCAGGTCGCCGAAGAGGATGTCATTGCCGCTGCTGCCAGTAATAGTATCGCTGCCAGGCGCAGTGTAATGGCCCAGTACTGCGTCTTCGATCTGCGTCGCGTCCACCACTTTTTGCGCGTTGTGATCCGAATCGTAGTTATTCAGCGTGCTCGTGCTGATGCTGCTGCCAAAACCTATGGCGTCGACTGAGCCATTGGCGCCCATCGCTTTGACCAAGGCATCGTACGCACTCTTGGACTGTGTATCCACGCTCTTGGAAGAGGTACCTGTGACTACGTCGTAGCCACCCGCCCCATCAGCCAGGAGAGTACCCCACGACCAACTGCCGCTATCGCCCTTGTACTTTACAGTTCCGTCCGCTGCAACGATGACGCTGCCGTCTTTGGCGGTAAGCGTCTGGCCGTAGGTCCACTTGGAGAGGTTCAGGCTGTCGAGAGAGACCTTTGACCCCTTGCCGTCGTAGTCAGTGTCATAGATATAAGGGTTAGTCATTTCCGTCGACACTGTATTAGGCGCGCCGTCGGTGATGAAGTAGGTTTTGTTTACCGCGCCTGCCGTGACGTCCGATCCGAGGAACCAATTGCTTGCCGTCTTCAAGCCCGCCTCGTAATTCGTTCCCTCGCCTGAGTTAGACGCCATGCTGCTCAGTGCGTCCTTCAGGGTTTCCAGGGCATTCTCGTCAGCGATGTTCACCGATACGATACTCTCGACTTTCGTGTCAAAGTCCACGAGCAAAATCTTGATAGTGCCGGCTTTTTCAGTAAGGGCATTGGCGTACAGCGAATCGAACACGTTCGACAAAGCGGTCTTCATGGAAGCCAGCGCATTAGAGCCGATACTTCCGGAGGTATCTACAACAAAGGCGATGTTATAGTTGTGGCCAGCTTTAATCGTTGTTACATCACCTACGATGATATTGTTAGCCGCCGCCACGCCGGTAATGGTGTCGGAGCCAATGGTGCCATCCGTAGATTTGTACACCGCTGGAGTCACGGTGATCTGCACGTCAGTAACCGTATTCAGCGTGGAAGTGCCATCCACCGAAGTGGTGGTCACCTTCAAGGTATCGGTCCCGTTGTGGTACGTCGCCGGGGTGTAGGTCAGCGTGTTGACGCTCCAACCGGTTACGTTCACTTCGGTCACGCTGGCCGTGGCGGTGAAGCTATGGCCAACGCCGTCAGACACGGTCGCGCCTACCGGGATGCTGCTGATTTTGGTAACCGAAGCGGATTCGGAGCCGTCGGTGTCGGTGGTACTAGCCACCAGCGTGAGCGTGGTGGAACCGTTCTCGGCCACAGTGGCTTTGGTAGGCGTCACGGTCGAGGCGTCGGCAACCGGCGTTACGGTGACTGCCACGGTGGAAGCATTGCCGTAGTCCACGGCGTCGTAAGCCTTGTACGTCAGGCTTACCGTGCCTGAGGCGTCCTTATACGGCGTGAACTTCAGGTAACCCGCTTCCAGGCTTGCCTTGCTCACCAACTGCGTGGTCCCGGCGGCCAAGGGGACCCAGGCGGTACCGTTGTAGTACTGCAGGGTGCCTTGGGTCGCGGCCGGGGCGGTGATCTGAATGCTCAGGCTGCTGCTGGCGGTGTCTGCGTCCGTGACACTGAAGTTGGCCCATTTGAGCGCCACCGTGGTGTCTTCGCTGGTGCTCGCCGTGCTTGCAACCGACACAGGCGCGTCGTTGGTTGCGGTGACGTGCACCGCACCACTGACGGCAACCGAGGTGATGCCGCCGTCGGTGACCACCACGCTGTAGCTGCGATCAACCGTGCTTGGATCATCGCTGGTATTAGCGTAGGTGATCGACTTGATCGCGGCCACGTAGTCGGTGATAGACGCCGTGCCGGTGAGGGTCACGGTGATCTTGCCGCTGACGCTGGTGTCCACGCTGGCGGTGATGCCAGCCGGCAGGGTGCCTGCCTTGAGCACGTCGTAGGCTTGGGCGTTGCTTAGGGTTACGGTCGCGCCCTTGAGCGTGGTGGTGCCATCCGGGTCAGCGATGGTCAGCTGCTTCACCAACTGGGCAGCCGGGGCATTTTCCAGGTAAGTGATGTCAGCGGTGCCGCCGGCCGAGAGGTTCACCACCGGGGCATCGTTCACGGCGTCGACGGTAACGGTGAGGGTGCCGGTGCGCACTACTGACGTAGCCACGCCCTGCTCGCTCGCGGTCGCCGTTACGGTCAGCACGAAGCTGCCGTTGTAGTTCAGCGGCGTGTTGAGGGTCAGGTTGGCCAGGTTGAGGCCGGTCACGACGGCCGAGCCGTTGGCATCGAAGGTCACGGTGTGAGTGCCATCGGTCAGGGTGCTGCCAGCAGGCGCGCCGCTGAGGGTGGTGACGTGGGTCTCCGAGCCATCGGTGGTGTCGCCATAGGTCACGCTGATCGGCGCCAGCTTCACGCCCGCGTCTTCCAGGCCATGGTTCAGGCTGGTGCCCGTGTAGTAACCCTCACCATTGCTGCCATGCAGGGCAGACGCGTCCAGCCCGGCGGCGGCCATGTCCTGCACGCTGCCGAAGGTCACCAGGCTGTTTAGCGAGGTGGCTACGCCATCTACCAGCACGGTCACGTTGTAGTTGCCCGGGCCGCTCTGGTTGTAGTGGTACAGGTCGACCGTGTAGTAGCCGGTATCCGTGGGTGTGAAGGTGGTGCTGGTGACCGCACCGGAGTTCTTGCCCCAGCTGGCGGTCGCCACGGTGGTGCCGCCGAGGGTAATTGCCAGGCTGTCATCACCAGTGCCCGAGAAGCTGTAGGACTTGCCGGCTTCCAGGTACACCAGGCCGCTGACCTTGGTGGCGGTACCCGCGGCGATATCACCGCTGCTGGCGAGCGAGGTCACGCCGTGGACAGTCGGGTTGACGGTCGCGGCGCTGCCTACGGTGTTGATCAGCGTGCTGGTGGCCGCGCCATTGCCCCCAGTGCCCAGGGTGTCCTTGGACAGCGTGGTCCAGGTGTCCTTGTTCAGGCCGGTAGAGGTAATGGTCGCTGCGCCTACGGTGACGACCGGAATGTCCACCATGGGGTCGACCGTGATGGTGAGCGTGCTGGTCGAACCGGTATTGGTAGTGTAGGTAACGGTTGGCACGGTGCCGGCCCAATCCGCAACTGGGGTGAAGGTGTAGGTGCCGTCAGCCGCCACGTTCAAGGTGCCGTGGGCCAGGGCAATGTCAGTGCCGGTGGCGTAGGTGTTGCCGCCAACGCTGACCGAGCTGATGCTCAGCGCGTTGTCCACGTCGATGTCGTTGGTCAGCAGGTTGCCGGTGGCCTCGCCATCTTCGTTGATGGTGGCAGTGTCCGCCTTCACCACGCTTGGGTCATCAACTGCAGTGACTTTCAAGGTGCTGCTGTAAGTAATGGTCTGGGCCGGGTCGCGGGCCAGGTTGCTGCCGCCAACATCGGTAACGGCAACGGTCACATTGCGCACGCCGTCTACTGGCGTGTCGGTAGCGTTGGAGAACTGGATCGCGTTGATCAGCCCCTGGTACTGCTCTACCGAAGCGGTGCCGGTGAGGGTGAAGGTCTGGGTGCCGTTCACGACATCGCCAGCCACCAGCGTCACGCCGCTTGGCAGCGTGCCGGTGAAGGCCACGTTGTCGCCGGCACCAAGGCCAGTGATGGTCACCACTGCCTTGGCCAAAGTGGTGTTGTCCACGTCGGTGATCGACAGGCCGTCGACAATGGAGACCGCCGGCTGCCCTTCGGTGAAGCTCACCGCCGAGCCTGTGACCACAGGGGCGTCGTTTTCCGGGACCACACCAATATGCGAACTGGCAGTAGCTACGGCTCCGCCGGTATCGGTGACCTTGATGCTGATGTCACGGGTTTCGGGGCTTGGGTTCTGCGAGCTGTTGTTGAAGGTGATGCTGTTGAGTACCGACTGGTACTGGGCAGGAGTCGCTTCACCGCTCAAGGTAACCGTGATGATCGCTTTGCCATTGGCGTCCACGCCTTCGACGATCGAGGCGGTGATGCCGGTAGTGCCGGTATTCACGGCCAGGCTGTCGCCATCGTGGGCATTGGTCAGCACCACCGAGGCGCCTTTGATGTTGCTGTCCACATCCGTCAGCTTCAAGTCGCTGGCGATCAGCGCAACGCCTTGGCCGCCCTTTGGCGTTTCGCCTGCAGCCGGGGTTTCGATGAACGTGTTGACGAAGTTGTCGGTAACGGTACTGCCATTGACATGGCTGAAGACCGGCGCGTCGTTTACCGCGGTGACGGTCAGGGTGCTGTTGTAGGTGCTAGTCTTGGCACCGTCGCTGTCGGTGGTCACGTCGGTGACAGCGATGGTCACGTTGCGCACGCCAGCAGTGGGGGTGTCGCTGTCGTTGCTGTAGGTGATGCCCTGGATCAGCGCCTGGTATTCGGCAATGGAGGCCTTGCCAGTAAAGGTGATGGTCTCGACGCCGTTGACTACGGAGGTATTGGCCGTGATCCCTGCAGGTAGGCTGGTGGGGAGGGTAACCACATCGCCATTGCCCAGGTTATCGATCGTTACCACGACCTTGGACAGCTGGTTTCCATCCAGGTCATTCATGCTGAAGTTGCTGACGATGGAAGTCGCGGCACCGTTCTCGGTGAAGCTCACTTGCTCACCGAAGATATCCACGGCATCGTTCTGCGGCTTGACGTTCATCACCGTGGTGATGCTCGAGGTGCCGTTCAGACCGCCATCGTTTACCGAAATGGTGATCTTGCGCTGCTCGTCCGACGGCGTATTGCCGGTGTTATTGAAGGTGACGTGGTTGATCACCCAGGCGTAGTCGGCCGGGCTGGCGTCGCCGCTCAGCTTGATGGTGATGGTGCCGTTGGCATTGACGATCTCGGCCTTGATGCCGGTGTTGCCGACGTCCACGGCCAGGCTGTCACCGGGCTTGGCATTGGTGAGCACGATGCTGCCGCCCTTGAGGGTCGTGTTGTCGACATCCTTCAGCGTGAGGTCGCCAGTGCCGATGATGCGGCCCGGCCCCTTGCCTTCCCACGCCGCCGGCGTGGTGCCGTGGGGCGTTTCGATGAAGGTGTTGCCCCAGTTGTCGGTAACGGTGCTGCCATCGGCGTGGCTGAAGGCAGGGGCATCGTTGACCGGCGTCACGTGCACGAGCAGATTCTGGCTTACGCTTTCCGCCTTGGCGGTGCCGTCCTGAGCAGTCGCGGTCACGGTGAAGGTGTAATCACCGTTGGCATTGGCCGGCGCGGTGAACTTGAGGCTCGACATATTCCAGCCGGTGATGTTCACGGTACCGTCGGCCCCGACGGTCACGTTATGCGCCGCGATGCCGTCAGTCAGTACGGCATCCTTGGGGAGACCGGTGATTTTCACCGTCAGGGTCTCGGAACCGTCTACGTCGGCAGAGGCTGCCTTGATGGTCGACAACAGAATCGGCTGGTCTTCCAGGCCGCTGTTGCGGGTTTCGACCAACTGGATGTTGTCCAGTACACCACCGGTGCTGTTCTTGTCGGCGGCTACGAATTCCAGCTTCTGGCTACCGTCAGCGCTGACCGGCAGGTTGAGCGTGTAATGCGTCATGCCGGTGCTGTTAGCGGTCAGGGTGGTGATCAACTGTCCACCCCAGTACACGTTGATCTTCGAATTGCTCTCGGCACCGCTGCGCGCCGAGTAATCGAAGCTTACGGTGTAGGTGGCGCCAGTTTGCGCGCTTACCGTGGTGTACAGGTTGCTCGCATCGTTGGGGTTACGCTCCAGCTCGATGACCTGGCTGGTAGTGCCGGCGCCGTAGGTGGTGCTCGCGCCGATCTCCACGGTATTGCCCGAGTTATCGGTGTGCCATTCGCCAGTGCCCAGCTTGCCTACCGCTACGGTGGCCTTACCGCCGGCCGCCACTTCCTGGAGGTCGGTGGATGCCAGGGTGCTTTTGCCGATCAGGCTCAGGGTCGGGATGTCGGTAACCGGAGTCACCGTGATGTTCAAGGTGCTCGTCGAGCCGGTGTTTGTGGTGTAGGTGACTTGCGGCACGGTGCCGGCCCAGTCGGCCGTCGACGTGAAGGTATAGCTGCCATCGGTACTGACCGTCAGCTTGCCCACGCCGGTGTCGATTTCACTACCGGTGGCGTAGGTTTTACCGCCAACACTTACCGAGCTGATGCTCAAGGTATTGTCGACGTCGCTGTCGTTACCGAGCAGATTGCCGGTGACTTTGCCATCTTCTTTGATGGTTGCGGTATCAGCGCCCAGCACACTGGCATCGTCTACCGCTGCCATCTTGATGGTTTCGGTGGCCGAGGTAGCGCTGGTGGCACCCAGGTTGTCCGTTGCGGTGTAGACAACGGTCGTGCTGCCGTTCCAGTTCGCGGCCGGCACGAAGGTGAGGGTAGCGCCGTTGTTGGTCGCCGAGATGGTGTCACCCACGTTGACGATGCTGGTTGAATCATTGGAATCGCGCAACAGCACGCCGTTGGCCGGTACCGATGTGATGGTGAAGTGATCGACAGTGCCGTCTACGTCCGACCCGCCCAGGGTTACGGTTACCGGAGTGTCTTCGGTGCCATTGATGGTGCTGTTAGAGACCACCGGCGCATCGTTGGTCCCGGTCACCTTGATGACCAAGGTATCGGTGTCGGTCGCGCCCCACTGATCCTTCACCTGATAGGCGATGGAGAGGGTCTCGGTCACACCCTTGGCCAAGTGCTGGTACGCGGCATTGCTGGCATCCAGGGTCCAGGTGCCGTCGGCGTTCAGGGTGAAGCCGGCCACGCTCGGCTGGCTGCTGGTGGTGCTGAAGGTCAGCAGGCGACCGTCGTCAACATCAGTGGCGGTGAGGGTGCCACGGGCAACCGCGTCTTCGTTCACCGCAACGTTGCCGGCGGCAGTCGTGGTGGTGATCACCGGAGCATCGTTGGTGCCGGTCACCTTGATGACCAGGGTGTCGGTGTCGGTCGCGCCCCACTGATCCTTCACCTGATAGGCGATGGACAGCGTCTCGGTCACGCCCTTGGCCAGGTGCTGGTACGCAGCATTGC
>NZ_JAAMQU010000059.1 GCF_013522925.1 Pseudomonas japonica
TCACCCTGAACACCGACGGCAGCTGGACGCTCGACCCGAGCAATGCGGCCTACCAGCACCTAGCTGTCGGTCAGAGCACGAGCTACAACATCCAGTACGTCGCCACCGACGCCCAGGGTGTGGCCAGTGCTCCCCAGACGCTGACCGTCACCGTCACCGGCACCAACGACACCCCGGTGATCACCACCTCGGTGGCCGACAGTAAGGCCACCGTCGTCGAGGACAGCTCCCTTGCTTCCGGCACGCTG
>NZ_JAAMQU010000060.1 GCF_013522925.1 Pseudomonas japonica
GGCCAGTGCTCCCCAGACGCTGACCGTCACCGTCACCGGCACCAACGACACCCCGGTGATCACCACCTCGGTGGCCGACAGTAAGGCCACCGTCGTCGAGGACAGCTCCCTTGCTTCCGGCACGCTGACCGCGACCGACGCCGACAGCGGTGAAACTGCCACGCTGGTGTTCAGCCAGACTTCGGCCGACAAGGTTCCAGGCTTCACCC
>NZ_JAAMQU010000006.1 GCF_013522925.1 Pseudomonas japonica
TGGAAAGCACCATCAGCAACATCAGCAACATCATCGAGAACGCTACCGCCTCTCGTTCGACCATTCAGGACGTAGACTTCGCCGCTGAAACCGCTGAGCTGACCAAGCAACAAACCCTGCAACAGGCGTCCACCGCGATCCTGTCCCAGGCCAACCAGATCCCGTCCGCTGTACTGAAGCTGCTTCAGTAATATCGGCCGCTGGTTAACGACAAGCCCCGCTTTCGAGCGGGGCTTTTTCGTTTTTATTCCCGGTATCCGCCCCGGCCCGAAGGCGGCATACTGCCGTATTCGCTGACGTTACGCTTCCCCGGGAAAGGACCGCTTCTTGACCACGATCAACCTTGAAACGCTGCACACCCCCGTCCCGGTGGTGGGCATAGGCGCATCCGCCGGTGGCCTGAAGGCACTGGAACACCTGCTTCATGCCCTGCCGGCGGACAGCGGAAAAGCGTTTGTGGTCATCCAGCACCTTTCTCCCCAGCGCCCTACCCTGCTGGCCGAGCTGATCGGGCGGCATACCACCATGCCCGTACTGGAAGCACGCCCTAGCGTGATGGTTCGACCAAACCACGTGTATGTCATTCCGCCCGGGCACGATCTGGTGCTCGAAGACGGCCGCCTGCAATACCTGCCACGGCGGCAGAATGGCGAGGCTACGGCGGTTGATACCTTCTTTTGCTCGCTGGCGCGTGAGCGCGGCGCCGACGCCGTGGGCATCGTGTTGTCCGGAAGCGGCCACGACGGCCTGCAAGGCTGCCAGGCGATCCTCGAAGCTGGCGGTTTCACCCTAGCGCAGGCACCCGATGAAGCTGAATACCCCAGCATGCCGGCCTCTGTCATCGCCGCCGGCCACGCCAGCAGCATCTCGCCAGTGGCAGAGATGCCCGAACGCCTGCTTCGTGGCCCGTCCCAACCCAACGCCGTGATCAGCGCTCTGGACTCGATCATCAAGACCATTCGGGCTACCACCGGGCATGACTTCGGCCACTACAAGAAAAGCACCATTGCCCGGCGCATCGAACGCCGCATGAGCGTACACCGCATCGGGGACCAGAGGGTCTACGCAACGTACCTGCAAGCCAACCCTGGCGAGGTACCGCTGCTGTTCAGCGAAATGCTCATCAACGTGACCCAGTTTTTCAGAGACCCGGAAGCCTTCGATGCCTTGAAGCAGAACATCCTGCTACCCATGCTGCAGAACCAGCCGCAAGGCTACGTGTTCCGGGCATGGGTGGCCGGGTGCGCCACCGGCGAAGAGGCGTACTCGCTGGCGATCATTCTTCAGGAACTGCGCGATGAGCTGCGCGGCCGGTTCGATATACAGGTCTATGCCACCGACCTGGACGGCCATGCCATACAAGTAGCGCGGGCGGGGTTGTACCCGGCCGCCATGGCGAACCAGCTTACGCCCGCGCGCCTGGCGCAATGGTTTACCGAAACCGAGGGCGGTTATCAGGTGCGCGGCGCCTTGCGCAAGCTTATTGTGTTCGCCGAGCACAACCTGGTCAGCCACCCTCCCTTCACCCGGCTGGACCTGCTGTGCTGTCGCAACCTGATGATCTACCTTGGCGCGCACCTGCAGCGGCAGCTGATCCCGATGTTCCACTACGCGCTCAAGCCCCATGGCGTGCTGATGCTTTCGCCCTCTGAAAGCATTGGCCACCATGCCGAACTGTTTACCGCCGTGGACCGCCGCTGGAAAATCTACACGGTAGTGAAAACGCTCCATACTTCAATATTGAAAAGCGAAACCCCGAGCAGCCGAGTGCCCGATCAGATGAAAAAAGGCTTTGATCAGACGCCCAGGATCAACCGGATTTCCAGTGTTGAGAACCTTACCAGGCGCATGCTGGTGAACGACTACGTGCCCGCTTCGGTCGCCACCGACCTGCGTGGGAATGTAGTGTACGTGCACGGCGATACCAGTGACTTCCTCCGGCCCGCCCCTGGGCGGGCGACACTGAACGTAGTCGACATGGCGCGTGACGGCTTGCGCGCCGACCTTCGCGCCGCCGTTCAGGCCGCGGCCGTTAGCACTGACGGGGCGCCTGTACGGCGTCAGGTACGGGCACCCGGCAACGACGTCCCCGGCGTGGCTCTGAGCGTGCGCCTGCTGCCTGCCACGCTGGATGACGAGCGCCTGTTGTTGATCAGCTTCGAGCCTTTGCCCAGCGAAGCCGTCGAAGTGAACACTACCCCGTCGGCCCTGAGTGACAGCGAAGCCGACCAGGTGATCCTGCTCGAACAGGCCTTGACCCACACTCGTGAGCATCTACAGGCGACCATCGACGAGTTGCAGATTTCCAACGAAGAATTCTGCTCCACCAATGAAGAGCTGCAATCGGCAAACGAAGAACTTCAATCCACCAACGAGGAGCTGGAAACTTCCCGGGAGGAGTTGCAATCGGTCAACGAGGAGCTGATCACGGTCAACGCCGAGTTGCAGGCCAAGGTCGAGCAGCTCGTCGACATGCAGAACGACATGAAAAACCTGCTTGATAGTATTCGGGTAGGTACTATCTTCCTGGACACCCAGCTGCGTATTCGGCGCTTCACCCGCGATGCGGTGACCATTTACCGGTTGATCGCCGGTGATGTAGGCCGGCCGCTGGGCGATATCACCTCGCAATTGTTGAACACCGACCTTACCGGCCCCGCCCGAAACGTGCTGGAAACGCTGATTCCCTTCGAATGCGAAGTCACCACTCGCCAGGGCCACTGGTTCCTTGCCCGGATCATGCCTTATCGAACGCTGGACAATGTGATCGAAGGAGTGGTAATGACGTTCCACGACATCACAAGCAGGGTGGCGGTGGAACGGTCCGTGCAAGCTGCGCGGGCCATGGCTGAAGCCATAATCGATACGGTGAAAGCGCCCCTGTTGGTGTTGAACGATGACTTGACGGTAGTCTCGGTCAGCCAGTCCTATCTGGAAGTATTCGGCGTGCGCGGTGATCAAACCGTCAATCGGCCGTTCGGCGAGCTGAGCGATGGGGTATGGCAGGTGGACAACCTGGTCGACGCGCTGAAGGCGATTTCCGGCAACGACAGTGTCCTGACTGATTTTTGTATAAACGTATGTTTACCCGCTACCGGGCGACTGGAAGTCAGGCTCGATGCCAGGAGAGTGCCGGGTGACAATACCCGGCCCAACTTGATTTTGGTAACGATGCAGATCAGCCGGCCCTCACTACGAGGCCACCATGAAGAAGCTGCCGGAGATAGTTGAGAGCAGTATCCGACAGCGCGCCGAACGCGCGCTGGACGAATTTCCCATTACCGAAGAAAGCCGCGTCTGGCGTGACCTTCAGCTGCATCAGGTTGAGCTTGAAATGCAGAACGAGGAGTTGCGCCGGCTGCAGGGGGACCTGGAGTCCTCCAGAGACCGCTACCTGGACCTGTATGAGCAGGCGCCGGTGGGTTACCTGGGCCTTTCGGCCAGTGGCATGGTCGAAGGCGCCAATGCCCGCGCCGAGCAACTGCTGGGGGTATCCCGCAAGCAATTGCTCGGCCGGCGCTTCGATCGCTGGGTACACCCCGGAGACCGTGCGCAATGGACGGCGCTGTTCGTCCGCGCCTGCCGGGACATGCGCGCCCACACCGCCGACCTCACCCTGTTGCGTAACGACGGCCAGCCCCTGGCCGCGCACCTGGACTGCGTAAGGCAGCACGGCGGCGCCCGCCACGTACGCCTGACCCTTACCGACATCAGCGAGCTGCGCCGCGCCGAAGCGAAGCTGGCCCTGGCGGCAAACGTGTTCACCCACGCCCACGAAGCGATCATGATCACCGACGCCGTAGGCACCATCCTGGAGGTGAACGAAGCGTTCCAAACCATTACCGGGTACTGCCGCCATGATGTGCTGGGCCGCAACCCCCGCATCCTCGCCTCGGGGCAAACCCCTCGCAGCACGTACACGGCGCTATGGCAGGCGCTGCATGAAAAAGGCTTCTGGAAGGGCGAAGTGTCCAACCGCCGCAGCGATGGCCAATTGTTCATTGCCGGGCAGACCATCACCGCTATCCATGATGACAGTGGCGAAGTGCGCAACTTTGTCTCGTTGTTCACCGACGTCACACAGTTGCGTGAACATCAGGCCCGGCTCGAGAAGATCGCTCATTACGACGCGCTGACGCAGTTGCCCAACCGCGTTCTGCTGGCCCAGCGAATGCAGCAGTTGCTGGGCCAGGCCCATGCCAGCGGTGGCAGCCTTGCGGTCGTTTATCTGGACCTGGACGGCTTCAAGGCAGCGAATGACCAGCATGGCCACGCCACCGGCGATCGAGTGCTCATTGTGGTCGCGCAGCGGATGAAAAATACCCTGCGCGAAGGCTGGCTGGCGTCGCGCCTGGGCGGTGACGAGTTCGTGCTATTGATCCCGGGGCTTGAGGATCATCAACACAGCACGCCGATACTGGAGCGTATTCTCAAGACCATCGCCGAACCCATCGAAGTCGATGGCGTCAACTTGCAGCTCAGCGCCAGCATGGGTGTGACCTTCTACCCCCAGCCGCAGGAAGTAGGCCCGGACCAGCTGCTGCGCCAGGCAGACCAGGCCATGTACCAGGCCAAGCTGGCTGGCCGGGGTTGCTACTACTTCTTCGATCAGCAACTGGAGCAGGACCTGCTGGCGCGAAATGCACGGGTGGACCGTATCGTCCAGGCCATGCACCAGCACGAACTGGTGCTGTACTACCAGCCCAAGGTGAACATGCGCAGTGGCAAGGTAGTCGGGGTAGAAGCGCTTATTCGCTGGCAACACCCCGAAGAAGGCCTGCTCTTGCCCGAAACGTTTTTGCCGTGCATCGAGAACGACAAGGTGTCCCAACTGGTAGGCGAATGGGTAATCCGCCAGGCGCTGGAGCAAACCCGGCGCTGGGCCGACCATGGCTGTGCGCTACCGGTGAGCGTAAACATTGGGAGTTGGCAGTTGCAACAGCCTGACTTCGTCGAGTTCCTCAGGCACCAGCTGTTGGTGTGGGGCAATGCGCCCGTTGGCATGCTTACCATTGAAATCCTGGAAACCAGCGCGCTCAGGGATATGGACCGGGTTTCGGAAACCATCGTGGCCTGCCGCAAGATCGGCGTGCGTTTCGCCCTGGATGACTTCGGCACGGGCTACTCTTCGTTGAGCTACCTCAACCGCCTGCCGGTCAGCCAATTGAAAATCGACAAAAGCTTCGTTCAGGACATTCCAGAGGCGAACGACAACCTGTCGATCCTCCAGGCCATTACCGGCCTGGCCCACGCGTTTGATCGCGAGGTGATCGCCGAAGGCGTAGACAGCTTGTACCAGGGTGTGCGGTTGCTGGAACTGGGCTGCGACCATGCGCAGGGCTTCTGTATCGCAGAGCCTATGCCCGCGCAGGAAATCGTGGGATGGATGCGGGCATGGGCGCCGCCTGAAGCCTGGCGGCTGCAGCCTCAGCTGTAGAGCGCGGTGCAGACACAACGCGCTGCAAATGGACCAAACACGCAGGCATTTCGGGAACGTACCAATCTGTAATATTTCGTACCAGACAAACACTGATAGTAGCCAGCCCAACCTGTATCCAAGGAGGCTACACAGTGTTTCCCCAAATCCTGCGGTCGTTGTCCATCCTCAGCCTTTCCGTGGGCGCCGCTCACGCTGCCGATACTGCCAACCTGGACACACCCAGGCTGGCCGGTATCGATAACTTCCGCGACATCGCCGGTACTACCACCGCCTACACCACGGCCATGGACGGCACGATGCGCGCCGGCGTGTTCTACCGTTCCAACGCCATCACCCCTACCGCCGCAGACCTGGCGACCCTGAACGGCCTTGGGATCACGGCGGTGTATGACCTGCGCACTGCGAGCGAAATCGCCGCTACGCCCGACACCCTGCTCGCCGGTGCCAGCTATACCAACATCGACATCATCGGCAGCGCCGCCTCGGGTTCGAACATCACCACGATCTCGGTGAGCAGCGCCGCCGACGCCATTGCGATGATGCAGGATGCCAACCGTAGCTTCGTGAGCGATGTCGGCATGCGCAGCCAGTTCGCGGTGCTGTTCAACGACCTGGCTGGCGTGGACGGCGCCGCGTTGTTCCACTGCACCGCCGGCAAGGACCGCACCGGCTGGACCACCGCTGTATTGCTGAGCATCGCCGGGGTGGACAGCAGTACCATCATGACCGACTACCTGGCCACCAACGATTACACCGCCGCCCGGGTAGCGGCCACGTTGGCGGCGATGCCGGCGAGCATGGCCGCCATCTACGAACCCCTGCTCACCGTGGATGCCAGCTTCCTGCAGGCGGGGCTGGACGAAGTGACCGCCGAGTACGGCAGCATGGACGCCTACCTCAAGCAGGGCTTGGGGCTGTCCCAGGAAACCATCTACGTGCTACGCGCCAAGATGGTCTATTACAACAGCCTTCCGGGCCAGGCCGAACTGCTGGGCAACTCGGCCGCAGGTGCCGGGCTGTTGCAACAACTGCAGAACAGCAGCCTTTCCGGCAACTACACCGCTTACAACTACTACCTGCAATCAGCGCTGGACGCCGGCAGCCTGGGGGGTGTGGAGGCGACGGTGGGCGGCCAGGTGCACGCCGATGCGGCCAGTTACCTGTTGCGCCAACCGGGCCTGATCGAGCAGGCGGCGGGGGCATACACCAGCGGCATCAACCTGAAAAGCGGCCAGCGTCAGCTGTGGACCGCCGGGCTGGCGGACTACCTGGGCACAGACGGTTCGGCGCACGCCGCCAGCAGCAATGAACATACCCAAGGCACACTGGTAGGGCTGAGCCAGCGGTTTTCCGAACAGCTGAGTGGCTATGCAGCGTTCGGCTATAGCCGAGGCACCGTGGGCGGCGCCGGCGGCGAAGCCGACACCGACCTTACCTTCGGCACCGCTGGGGTACGTTTCGCGCCCAACGGGTTGGAGCGCGGCCTGTATGTAGCCGCCGATGCCAGCGCCGGGTGGGTGGACTACAACAGCAAGCGCGAGCTGGGCGGTGGGTTGGGCGCGGCCAAGGGCGATACCCATGGCAACCTGGCGAGCGCCGCCCTGGCCCTGGGCTATCGAGCGCCGCTCGGTGCCATCAGCCTGGAGCCCAGCATGGGCCTGCGTGCGAGCCACCTGAGCCTCTCCGGCTTCCAGGAAAAAGGCAGCGAGCTGGCGCTGGACGTGGACGGTACACGGCAAACCCGCCGAAGTGCCTTCGCCAACGTGAAGGCGGCGTTCGCACCGGTGGGGCTGAGCGGTGGCTGGCAACTGGTGCCCGGCGTATCCGTGGGGTACGAACACGTGCTGGGCGATCACCGGGTGGAGAGCGAAGCAGGGCTGCCAGGGCTGAGCGTGGAGCAACGGGCTGCCTATGCCAACCGCGATCAGTTCAACGGCGCGGTCAATATGACAGCCAGCCTGGGTAACTTCAGCCTGGGCGCGCAAGCCGGTGCCACCGGTGGCGGCGATAGCCACGGGTTCAGCGGTAGCCTGAAAGCCGGTTACCAGTTCTGACCCTGCAGGTAGCCTGAGCGTGCCAGCTCAGGCTACCCACGTGCCAACCCCTTGCGTACGTCCTGAGGCCGCACACCATAGGCTTGCTGGAAATACTGGCTGAACCGGCCGACATTGGTGAAGCCCAGCTTCAGGGCCACCTCGCCAACGGCAACTGCCGGTTGCTGCTCCAACACGTGGCGTGCGTGCTCCAGGCGCACTTGCCGCTGGTAGGCCACGATGCTCATGCCGGCGAAGCGGCGGAAGCCGTCCTGCAATGCGCGCAGGCTCACGCTGGCCAGCCCTGCCAGCTCAGTGCCGCTGACCATTGCGCTCGGGTGCGCTCGCAGGTAGTCCATCGCCAGCTTCACGTGGCGCGGGGCAACGCCGGGGCCAGGTCGTCGAAGCGCCTGGCTATAGGTGTGCGGCCATGCCTCCAGCACAGCGTCTACGAGCATTTCACGTAACCGTTCAGGCATCAGCACACTGGCGTTCACCAGCGAATCCGCCTCGGCACTGGTGGCAAAGCGCACCAACGCCTTGATCCCGTCGAAACCAGGTTGAGCCAGGTCTACCAGGGGCTGAAAGTGCACAGGCTTCACCACGGGGGCGCCCAACAGCATAGCCAGCCGCTCAGTGAACAGGCTACGCCGTACCGACAGCCCATATTGGCTGTGACCGTCCACCATGCGCACCGAGCGCACTTGGGCTTTTTCCACGGCCAACCCCGCCTGGACGCTGCCAACGGCCTGGGTGGCCAGGTTGAACACGATATGCCCCGCAGTCGGCAGCACGAAGGTGATTTCGTCCGCCATGCCGGGCAGCTCGAACGCAAAGTCACCGCCATACACCATACGGCGGAAGCTTACCCCCTCGTAACGGCCGTACACCCCGGCAATCCGAAGCGGCTTTTCAGGGGGTGGCATGCCGGAGTACAGGCTGCCAAACACCTGGGTGAACAGGCGGCCGAAGTCATCGGAGGCCATGTCATCGGAGCGGATGACGATCTGCTTGCGCATGGGGGCTGCGGTCATGTGGTGATGTCAGCTCAGAAAAGGCACGGCCCGGCACGCTAGCAGCCGCTTATGACAACCACGTGACGGCAAGCGACCGGCTGCCTCAAGAAATCCGGTGGCCGAGCCGATACGTGCGCATTAGGCCGGAGGGTTCGGCCTGTCACTGCCGAAAACGTCAGCGCGCCTGCCGCGCGCTGGCAGGGATGAATGCAATGGGTAAACGCCTGGTTGAGCGACTTGTCACCCTGATGAAGGTGCCGAGCGATAACCCGCGCCTGCTCAAAGCGCAGTTCGTGGCGTTGTCCCGTCAACTGCCGATGATGTACTTCGTGTTGCTGATCAACACCTGGGCCCTGGCGTTTACGCACCTGGCGTCGGCCCCGGCGTGGCTGACCCTGGGTGTGCCTGTGGCCATGACCCTGGTGTGCTGCAGCCGAGCCGTGATGTGGTGGCGCCTTACCGATACGCCCCCAGACGCAGCCACGATCGCTGCGATGCTGGCGCGCACCAACCGCCTTGCCGTTTTCATCGCTATTGGCTTCACCGCCTGGTCGCTCGCCCTTTACCCCTATGGTGGGCCGTATGCCCAGGCCCATGTCGCCTTCTTTATGGCCATCACGGTGGTGGTGTGTATCTTTTGCCTGATGCACCTGCTCCCGGCCGCGCTGATCACTACCGCCGTCGTGGATCTGGCGTTCATCGTGTTTTTCGCGTCGACCAAAAACCCCACCTTCATTGCCACTGCAGTGAATATATCCCTCGTGTCGGTAGCGCTGCTGATCGTGCTGCAAAGCAACTACCGCAACTTCACCAGCCTGATCAATGTGCAGGCCCGCACCGAGCAGTTGAGCGACGAGAACCTGCGGCTGGCCAATCAGGACAGCCTTACCGGCCTGCCGAACCGCCGGCAATTCTTCAGCGCCCTCGATCAGGCATTGGAGGTGGCCCATGCCGAGGGCAGCCGCCTGGCGGTAGGGATCATGGACCTGGACGGGTTCAAGTCGGTCAATGACCTCTATGGGCATGGTGTTGGTGACAAGTTGCTGGCTCAGGTGGCTGAGCGCTTGCAGCGCCTGGCCAGCCCCTCGGTGCATGTCGCCCGCCTGGGCGGCGATGAGTTCGCGCTGATCCTGAGCCAAGGCCTGGACAACGACGCCCTCGCCGCCTACGGCGCCCAGGCGTGCGAGGCGTTGCAATCGGAATTCTCGCTCAACGGCCTGTCGATCCAGATCGGCGCCACCCTGGGTATCGCCACTTACCCACAAACGGCTGGAACGGCCAGCCAGCTGTTCGAGTACGCCGACTACGCCCTTTATCAAGGCAAGCGGCAAAATGCGGGCACGGTATGCCTGTTCTCGGCGGCCCACTACACCCAGTTGCATCAGGACGCGGTGACCGAGCAAGCCTTGCGCCGGGCCAACCTGGAGCAGGAATTCTACGTGCAGTTCCAGCCCATCCTCGATGCGCACACCCAGGCTACAGTGGCCTTCGAGGCGCTCGCGCGGTGGAACAGCCCGGAGCTGGGCGTGGTGTCCCCGGCCCGGTTCATTCCGGTGGCCGAGCGCAGCGGGCTGATCAATCGCCTTACCCTGCCCTTGCTGCGCACAGCCTTGGAGCAGGCGCGGGCCTGGCCGGCGCCGGTACGGCTGTCGTTCAACCTTTCTGCCCATGATTGCGCTTCCTGCGAGAACGTGGGGCTGATCGTTGGAGTGATTCGCGACAGCGGGTTCCCACCTTCGCGGCTGGACCTGGAAATTACCGAAACGGCCATCGTGCATGACCTTGAGCAGATGCATCGGGCCATTGGCCACTTCCGCCAACTGGGCTGTGGCATCGCCCTGGACGACTTTGGTACCGGCTATACCAACCTGGGTCAGTTGCATGCCCTGGCGCTGACCAAAGTCAAGATCGACCGCAGCTTCGTCAAGGACATTCAGGCCCACCCTGCCAGCTACAAAATCGTCAAGTCGTTGGTCGCGCTCACTCAGGACATGGGCCTGGAGTGTGTGATCGAAGGGGTGGAAACGGAAGCCGAGATGGCCGCGCTCACGCGGCTGGGCTGCACCCTGGTGCAGGGGTTCCTGTTCAGCCGACCGATGCAGTTCGACGATACTCTCGCCTGGCTGGGCGAAGCCGACCGGGCCCATGGCCCCGCCGACCCATTGCGGGCCACCCCTTCGGCCTAGGCGGCGCACGCCCGGGAGCCCCCACGCGCGCTCAGCGCCAAGGCCACGCCGCTGGCACATACAAGCCCCGCCCCTATCAGCAACTGCACCGTGGGCACATCCGCGAAGATCAGATAGCCAAGCAGGCAAGACCACACCACGCTGGTGTATTCCAGCGGGCCCACGATAGACGCGGGCGCCCAGCGGCAGGCTTCGAGAAAACAGTACTGCGCGAGGTAAATCTGCGCCCCCAGCGCGATCATCAGCCCCCATTGCCACAGCGTGGTGGGCGTTTGCCAGGTCATCAATGCGCCGCTGCCCAGGGTGAATACCGCCCCGGTGACCAACAGCTGCGCGGCGGAGCTGTCCTGCGCGCCGCTCTTGCGGGTATACACGACGGTCAGCGCCCAGAACACACCCGAGCCCAAAGCTATCAGCGAGGGCACGGGGCTGAGCGCGCCGCCAGGGTTGGCGGCAAGCACGCTGCCAACGATACCCACCAGCAGCGCCAACCAGCGATAGCCGTGCACCCGTTCGCCCAGCACGAACACCGACAGCACCACGATGATCAAAGGGGCCGTGCAATACAGCGTAGTGACCACCGACAGCGGCAACTCCCGCGCCGCGAGGAAAAAGCACGCCATGGAAAGAAACTGCAACACCCCCCTGAAGCCCATCGATCGGCGCTGAGGGCTATAGATGGCCGCCGATGCGGTGCCCCGATGGCTTACCCCCAGGGTGATCAGCAGCATCACCACGCTGCGCATGAACACCAACTGCCAGAGGGAATAGTCCGCCTCCAGCCATTTCACTGTCGCGTAGGTCAGGGAGTAGATGCCGTAGCTGGCGCAGGCGAACGCCACGCCCAGGTATTTGCGGTCGATGGCAAACGTCATCCAGTGCCTCCTGTCGGGTTAATCGCGGTGAGAGTTGCCCCTTGCCGCGGGACAGGTACAGGATTAGCAGCTAGTTAACTGGTCTACTATCATGAGCAAGCAAAATCACGCCACGCGGTCGCGGCTTGTTGCCGAGGGCTTGAAATCGATGTTGATCAACGGCTATGACGGGATCGGGCTCAACAGCATCCTGGACGCGGCCGGTGTGCCCAAGGGCTCGTTCTATTACTTCTTCAAAAGCAAGGAGGATTTCGCCACGGCGGTACTGGACGCCTACGAAAGCCATTACTTCGAGACGCGCAGCGCCCTGTTCAGTGATTTCTCTACCAGCCCGTTGCAGCGCTTGAAGGAATACTTCAACGAAGCCGAGCGGTTGCACCTGGCGCAAGCCCCCATGGGTGGCTGCCTGTACGGGGTGTTCGGGCAAACCGCCACCGCCCGCACTCCCGCATTCCGGGAGCGGCTGGCCGCAGTGTTCCGCCGCTGGGAAGCGCAGATCGAGGGGTTGCTCGAAGAGGCGCAGGCTGCGGGTGAGGTCGACCCCACGCTGAATCCGCGGGAAGCGGCAGCGTTCTTGATCGAGGCCTATGAAGGGGTATTGATTCGAATCAAGGTGGACGGAAATCCCGAAGCGTTCGAGCGCTTCAAGCGCTTTGCGTTTGCGGCATTGGAGGTTCGGAGGTGAAAGTTCCCAGGCTTCGCCTGGTCCCACATGTTTCAGCCTGCAGGACCGGGTGAAACCCGGGAACTCTAAGGGTTAAGCGGACAGTTTCTGGCTGAAGGCGTCCTCCGCGGTGCCCATGTCCAGCCGGTCGGCGTTCATGACCTTGTTCCAGGCAGCCACGAAATCGTTCACGAACTTCTCGTTGCCGTCAGCAGCACCGTACACCTCTGCCTGGGCCCGCAGTTCCGATTGCGAACCGAAAATCAGGTCCGCCCGGGAGGCAAACCACTTGGGCTGGCGGGTCTTGCGGTCCAGGCCCTGGAAGCGGTTCTTGTGCTCGGTGGGGTTCCACTCGGTGTTCATGTCCAGCAGGTTCACGAAGAAGTCGTTGGACAAGGTGCCCACACGGTTCGTGAATACGCCGTCCTGGCTGCCGTCGGCATTGGTGCCCAGCACGCGCATGCCGCCCACCAGAACCGTCATCTCCGGTGCACTGATGCGCAGCAGGTGTGCCTTGTCGACCAGGGCTTCCTCCGGCGCCATGAAATGGGCCTCGTGATAATAGTTGCGGAAGCCATCGGCCAGCGGGCGCAGCGCCTCGAACGAATGGGTATCGGTCCACTCTTCCAGTGCGTCCATGCGGCCAGGCGTGAACGGCACCTTGATGTTCACACCGCCGGCCTGAGCGGCCTCCTCGATGGCGGCGCAACCGGCCAGTACGATCAAGTCTGCCATGGACACTTTCTTGCCACCGGCCGCTGCGCCATTGAACGCGGCCTGGATGTCGGTGAGCTTTTGCAACACGTGAGCCAGCACCGGCGGGTTGTTCACTGGCCAGTCTTTCTGCGGCGCAAAGCGGATGCGCGCACCGTTGGCACCGCCTCGTTTGTCCGAGCCACGATACGTGGAGGCGGACGACCAGGCGACGTACACCAGTTGGGAAGGCGCAATGCCGGTGCCGAGGATCTGGTGCTTGAGCGACGCGATATCCGCCTCGTCGATCACGGGATGATCGAGTTCGGGGATCGGGTCTTGCCAGATCAGGGTTTCCTTCGGCACCAGCGGGCCGAGGTAGCGGCCGGTCGGGCCCATGTCACGGTGGGTCAGTTTGTACCAGGCGCGGGCGAAGGCATCGGCGAACTTATCGGGGTTGGCGAGGAAGTCCCGGGAGATTTTCTCGTAGATCGGATCGAAGCGCAGCGCCAGGTCGGAGGTGAGCATCGTTGGCTTGCGCTTTTTGTTCGGGTCGAACGGGTCGGGCACGATTTCCGGCCCGTCCTTGGCAACCCATTGCTTGGCGCCCGCAGGGCTGGTGGTCAGTTCCCACTCGAAGCCGAAGAGGTTTTCGAAGAAGTAGTTGGACCACTGGGTGGGGGTCTGGCTCCAGATCACTTCCAGGCCCGAGGTGATGGCGTGTGCGCCTACGCCGGTCTGGAACTTGCTGCGCCAGCCAAGGCCCTGGTCCTCGATCACCGCGCCTTCAGGTTCCGGTCCCATCAGCGACGGGTCGCCCGCACCGTGGGTTTTGCCGAAGGTATGGCCGCCGGCGATCAGCGCAACGGTTTCTTCGTCGTTCATGGCCATGCGAGCGAAGGTTTCGCGAATGTCGATGGCCGACTGTTTCGGATCTGGATTACCGTTCGGGCCTTCCGGGTTTACATAGATCAGGCCCATCTGCACGGCACCCAGGCCGGGGTGCAGTTGACGCTCACCGCTGTAGCGTTCGTCACCCAACCAGGTACCTTCAGGCCCCCAATACAGCTCCTCGGGTTCCCAGGTGTCGGAGCGGCCGCCAGCGAACCCGAAGGTCTTGAAGCCCATGGATTCGAGCGCCACGTTGCCGGTGAGCACGAACAGGTCGGCCCAGGAGAGCTTGCGCCCGTACTTTTGCTTGATCGGCCACAGCAGGCGCCGGGCCTTGTCCAGCGAGGCGTTGTCGGGCCAGCTGTTGAGCGGAGCGAAGCGTTGTTGCCCGCCTGCCGCACCGCCGCGGCCGTCGGTGATGCGGTAGGTACCGGCGCTGTGCCAGGCCATGCGAATGAACAGCCCACCGTAATGGCCGAAGTCGGCCGGCCACCAATCCTGGGAATCGGTCATCAGGGCATGCAGGTCAGCGATCACTGCATCGAGGTCAAGCGACAGGAATTCCTCGGCGTAGTTGAAGTCGCCACCATACGGGTTGGAACGCGGCGAGTGCTGGTTCAGCGAGGTGAGGCTGAGTGCTTCGGGCCACCAATCACGATTGCCAGGTTTCTTTCGCGGGGCACCGTGGCCAAATGGGCATCCGCCCCCCCCTGCTTTTTCTTGTGTGTCGGCGCTCATGCTTTGCTCCTCTGTGGCAGCTGTTCAGGTCGGCTAATCGACGTAGCGCCATCGTGGGCGCTTCGGAAAAACGTTAGCACCCGACGCGAGGGTCCACAAACGCGCCGGTTGCAACGAACCGTCAGGCACTGCAGTGCCGGCCTTAGGCGCAACCGCTCTGGCGCGCTGATCACAGCCAATCGGCCTGACGGATCGGCTCATAGCATAGGCTTTGGCTATCGAAGCGATAGCACGGGTGTGCTGAGATCATCGGGTGCCGCTGTCCAGATCGGCGAGCGCGGAAGGGGTTTCGCGGGGTAGCCGGCAGGCCGCGCGGTTGCGGCCGCTGTGTTTGGCCAGGTACAGCAGTGCGTCGGCGGCCTTGATCAACCCTTCCGGGGTGGTTTCTTCCTTGGCCGGCGTGGTGAGGGCAATGCCTGCGCTCACGGTCACGATGCCCAGTGGGTGGTCACTGTGCGTCAGGTCAAGCGCACGAATGTCCTGCAGGATCTGCTCAGCCACGCTCGCGGCACCCGCTGCGTCGGTGTCTGGCAGCAAGGCCGTGAATTCTTCGCCGCCATAGCGCACCGCCAGGTCTGCAGGGCGTTTGAGTGCCTGCCGGATCGCGGCGGCCACCTGGCGAAGGCAATCGTCACCGGCGGCGTGGCCATAACGGTCGTTGTAACGCTTGAAGTGGTCGACATCCAGCATGATCAGCGCCAGCGAAGTACCCTGCCGCCTGGCACGGGCGATTTCCTGCGCCAGCGCCTGATCAAGACGGCGGCGGTTACCGATCCCTGTGAGGCTGTCGGTCATTGCCATGTCGCTGACGGTTTGGTGCGCGAGCCTGATGGCTTTCTCGGCTCTGATGCGTTGGCGCAATTGGCGAAGCACCAGGGCACCAAAACTGGTCAGTACGCCGATGAGCAACAGCAGCACCAGGCCCGTCTTGAACAGATCCGCGCGCCAGGGCCCCACGAAGGACTGCCGCGACAACCCCGCTTCCACCACCAGCGGGTAGCGCTCCAGGGCACGGTAGCCATATAGCCGCCGAGTGCCATCTACTACGGCTTTCACTTCTGCCACGCCCACGTTGGCCAACGGCAGGTAGCGCTTGAAGATTTCGCTTTCCTTGAGGCTTTGCCCTACCACTGCCGGATCGAAAGGTCGGCGGACCAGGATGGTGCCGTCGCGCAGCGCCAGAACCAGCGCGCCGCGGTCGTCGATCTTGAAGGCGCCGTAGTAATCCACGAAATAGCTGACCTTGATCGTGCCGAGCAGCACCCCGGCAAACTCACCCGTGGCTGTATTCAGCCGCCGGGACACCGGAATGATCAACTCTCCTGTGGAACGGCTACGTACTACTTCGCCGATCCGTACATTGCGGTCGGCATGGGTGCGGTGGTAAATGAAATAATCGCGGTCGGCGTTGTTGGCGGTGTCTGGCGGCTGGTCCTTGTCGGTGACCATCCATTGGCCTTCCGGCCCGTAGATGAATAGCCCGTGCAACTGGGGCATCACCTTGGCCTGCTCTTGCATCAAGGCGTGGATGCGGGGGACATCCATGCGGCTCAAGCCATCGCCTTCCACCCGCTCGCGAAGCTCGCCGGTAAGAATGTCGACCTGGCGAATTGCATCCTCGGCATGCTGGGCAGTGGCGCGGGCCAGGTTAGTGACGGAATTCTCCGCGATGGCGTAGGCCTGGCGATAGTCGCGCCACGCACGCCAGCCTTCTACTGCGGAGAAGGTGAGGATGACCAACAGCATGAACGTGAGCGTCAGGCCGAAGGTTGCGCCGGGCTGGTCCAGGCGCGCGATCAACGCCCGCACGGCAGGCCGGGGTGACAGCGACAGGGCTTTGCGTCCAGGCATATCGGCTCCGTGGCGGGTGGTGCCCTGGCATGGCGCCAAGCGGGCGCGCCAAAGGTTAGAGGTAGGTAGAGAAGCAAGATTCCGTGGGCGTGGATGTGCTAACTGGAATCTGGACATCGATGAACCTGCGGCCCCGTCGGGCCGGTCGCGGGCAAGGCGCGCTGCTACAGGGCCGGCTCGCCGTTCACCAGTGGCCGCGCTGGCGCCCGCTCTTCTCCGGGGCTGCGGTCGAAGTAGCGTTTGTACTCGCGGCTGAACTGCGAGGTGCTTTGGTAGCCCACCCGGTGCGCGGCCTGAGCCACGCTCATGCCCTCGCCTGCCAATACCTGCTGCGCCTTGAGCAGGCGCAGGCGCTTGAGGTACTGCACAGGCGACAGCAAGGTGCTGCGCTTGAAGTGCTCATGAAAGGTGGACGGGCTCATGTTCGCGCACTCGGCGAGCCTCTCCACCGTGAGTGCCTGGTCGTAGTGGTCCCGCAAGTACTGCAAAGCCGCGCCGATGCGGGCGAAATGCCCCTGCTGCTCCACCAGGGCGCGCAGCACACCGGCCTGGGGCCCGCGCAGTGCCGCATACAACACCTCCCGCACCCGCGCCGCGCCCATCACCTTGCAATCCTGCGGATCATGCAGGCAGCGCAACAGCCGCTCCACGGCATCGCGCATTGGTGCGTCCAACGCAGCGGACGTCATGGACTCGGGCGTCTGCGCTTTCACCGAGGCATCTGGCGGCAGCGCCATGGCCTGCACCAGTTCGCTGATTACCGCGCGGTCGATCGCCACCGCCACGCCATACAAAGGCTCGCGCACCGTGGCGAAGGTTTCACACATGAACGGCACCGACAGCGCCTGCACCAGGTAGTGGCCCGCGCCATATTCCAACGTGCGCGGCCCCAGCCGCGCCAATTTGCTGCCCTGGGCGAGGATGATCAGGCTGGGTTCGTAGATCTGCGGGCTGCTGGCCACGTAGTGGTCCCAGCTCATCGCCTGCACGCCTGGCAACTGGGTATCGTTGAAGCCGGGCTCGGTGGCCAGCGGTTTGATCAGTGAAACCAACGCGAGGTTGGCGTCGTCGTGCAGCGTGGGCGACATAGTGGCTCGGCAGAGGATTGGACACGTGCATCATCGCAGGTTTGCCTGCCTCAGCGCAGCCCTGGCGGCAGGTTCGGAGGAATAGGCACTACACCCGGAGGAATGTCCATGGCCCGCAAACGGCCGACCCGGGAAAATGGCCGCCTTTTACAGCAACCTCAAGAGGGCACTTTATGTATACCGCCATCGGTTATGCCGCGCAAACCGCTACCACTCCCCTCGCCCCCATGACCTTTAACCGTCGCAGCCCCCGGCCCGACGACGTGGCGATCGAGATCTTGTACTGCGGCGTCTGCCATTCCGATATCCACCAGGCGCGCAATGAATGGGGCATCGCCGTGTACCCACTCATGCCCGGCCACGAGATCGTCGGCAAGGTGCTGGAAGTGGGTAGCAATGTGAGCAAATACAAAGCTGGCGACCTGGTAGGCGTGGGCTGCATGGTGGATTCGTGCCGCCATTGCGAAGCCTGCTCGGCGAACCTGGAGCAGTACTGCCTCGAAGGCCCGACCATGACCTACGCCACGCCAGACCGGGTAGACGGCAGCAACACCATGGGTGGCTACTCCAGCAGCATCGTGGTGAGCGAGCACTTTGTAGTGCGCATCCCGGAGAAGCTGAACCTCGCCGCTGCTGCCCCGATCCTCTGTGCAGGCATCACCACCTATTCGCCACTCAAGCATTACGGTGTAAAGCCAGGTAGCAAAGTAGGCATCCTGGGCATGGGCGGCCTGGGCCACATGGGCATCAAGTTCGCCAAGGCCATGGGCGCCGAAGTTACCCTGTTCACCCGTTCGGCCAGCAAAGCGGAGGAAGCCCGCCGCCAAGGCGCCGACCATGTGATCGTGTCTACCGACGCCGCGCAAATGGCCGCTGCGGCCGGGCGCTTCGATTTTCTGCTCGACACCATCCCGGTCCAGCACGACCTCAACCCGTACCTCGAAACCCTGCGCTTCGATGGCGTGCACATTCTGGTAGGCCTGATCGAGCCCGTGGCCCCCTCCCTGCATGCGGCCAATCTGGTGCTCAAGCGCCGGGTGCTCGCCGGCTCGCTGATCGGCGGCATCGCTGAAACCCAGGAAGTGCTGGACTTCTGCGCCGAGCACAACATCACCTGCGATATCGAGATGCTGGACATCCGCAATATCAACGAGGCGTTCAGCCGGATGATCGCCGGTGACGTGAAATACCGCTTCGTGATCGACATGGCCACCCTCAAGGCCTGACCGCTACGCCTTTGAACGTCTGCGGCCTCCCGCCCTCAGAGAGTCATGGCTCCCCGGCGGGAGCGCCCGTTCACTTATCAACAAGCGAGGTTGGCATGAAGATCCTGATGGTCCTCACATCGCACGATCAACTGGGCAACACCGGAAAGAAAACCGGCCTGTGGCTTGAAGAGTTCGCCGCGCCCTGGTACGTGTTCAAGGAAGCAGGCGCCGAAGTCACACTGGCATCGCCCAAGGGTGGCCAGCCGCCCCTGGACCCTAAAAGCGATGCCGAGGACGCCCAGACCGACGCCACCCGGCGCTTCCAGGGGGATGAGCAGGCCAAGGCCGCCCTGGCAAACACCCTTCCTCTGGGGGAAATCGACCCCTACAACTTCGATGCAGTGTTCTACCCCGGTGGCCATGGGCCGCTCTGGGACCTGGCCGAAGACAAGGATTCGATCACAGTACTTGAAGCGTTCTACGCGGCCAACAAACCTGTGGCCGCCGTGTGCCACGCGCCTGGCGTGTTCAAGAACGTGAAGGCTGCAGATGGTCACCCGTTGGTGAAAGGCAAGCGCGTGACCGGCTTCACCAACAGCGAGGAAGCCGCCGTGGGCCTGACCGACGTGGTGCCCTTCCTGGTGGAAGACATGCTCAAGGAAAAAGGTGGCGAGTATTCCAAAGGCGCCGACTGGGGCAGCTATGTGGTCGAAGACGGCCACTTGATCACCGGACAGAACCCGGCCTCCTCCGAAGCCACTGCCAAGGCACTGCTCAAGCGCCTGAGCGATGAGCTGAACGGCTAAGGCTCATGCTGCGGGGCCTGGGTTGGCCCCGCTCTCCTCTCAATGGTTGGCATGATCCACTAGCGTGCGGTGATCACCGACAGCTTGGTGATCCCTGCCCGCTCGATGGAGGCCATGGCCTTGGCGACGGCGCCATAGTTGGCACTGTCGTCGGCCTGCAGTTGCACACGAACGTCCGGGTTCTTCTGCCTCGCTGCCTGAAGGTTGTTCTCCAGCAAATCAGGGCTGATGGCGTTCTTGTCGATGAACCATTGGCCCCTGCCGTCAATGCTCACCACCAGCGGTTCCTTCTGCTCCACCGGTGCCACCGCCTCGGTTTTTGGCAGGTTGATCGGAATGGAATTGGTAAGCAGCGGTGCGGTGACGATAAACACCACCAGCAGCACCAGCATCACGTCCACCAGTGGCGTGACGTTGATTTCACTCAGTACTTCGTCGCTGTCCTGGGTAGAAAACGCCATGTCACACCGCCTCCTTTACAGCATGGGCGCCCTGTAGCCCCTTGCGCGCGGCCGGGTGCACCAGCACGCGGAAAGCACTCTTTTGCGCCAGGCTGTAGAAGTCATGGGCGAAATCGTCGAGGTCCGCGGCCTTGAGCTTGAGGCTGCGCAAAAAATAGTTGTAAACCAGCACCGCGGGTACGGCCACGGCGATCCCCACGCCGGTGGCGACCAGTGCCGCGCCGATCGGCCCCGCGACTGTTTCCAGGCTGGCCGAACCGGCCGCGCTGATGCCCTTGAGCGCTTCCATGATTCCCCAGACGGTGCCGAACAGGCCGATGAACGGCGACGTACTGCCGATACTCGCGACCACAGCCAGGCCACTTTCGAGTGAGCGGCGCTCGCGTACGATCTGCTGGCGCAGGGCGCGTTCCAGGCGATCCTGATGGTTGATGGCATGGGCCAGATCGCTAGGCCCGTGACCCTCGCTGGTGTGCAGCGCGGCATAGCCGGCCTGGGCTACGCGAGCAGCGGCGCCGGGCTCGTTCTGGCTAAGCTCGGCGCCCGCTTCCAGGTCAGGCGCGGCCCAGAACCCTTTGAGAAAGCGCCGGTCTTGCCCCTTGAGGCGGGCGAACTGTGCGGCCTTGAGCAGGGCCAGGCCCCAGGTGATCACCGAAAAACCGATCAGCAGCCAGATAACGGTGCTTTCGACAGAAGCGGTAGGCGATGCAAGTGTCATGGAAACTGTCCTCGAAAAGGGTACGCGGGTTCAGCGGATCTTGAAGTCGATAGGCACGGTCACCCAGCCTTCCACAGGCTGGCCGCCCTGCTTGGCGGGTACGAAACTCCAGCGCTTGACGGCTGCCACGGCGGCGTCATCGAGCTGCTGGCGCCCTGCGCTTTGTTGCACCTGGATTTCGGCCGGGCTGCCGCTGGGCAATACATGCACCCGCAGCAGCACGGTGCCTTCCCAATTGCGGCGCTGGGCCAGCGCCGGGTACTCGGGCGCCGGGTTTTTCAGGTAGCCGGCACTGGCCGACGGCGGTGTTACAGGGGCCGGCGCAGGCGGTGCGGCGGGGGCGGCCACCGGAGCGGGTGCGGGCGCCACGGGTGGCGGCGCTGGCGCAGGTTTCGCGACCTCCGGCGGCGGTGCCTTGGGTGGCGGCTTTATTACAGGCTTTGGCTTGGGCACCGGCTTGGGCACCGGCTTGGGCGCGGGCTTGGCGGCCAGTTCATCCACCACAGGGGGTGGCGGCTCCACAACCGGCGGCGGAGGCGGTGGCGGCACGGGCGGAGGTTGCTCCACGGGTGGCGCGGGCCGGCTGAATTCAATCGTCATCGGCGGTATTTCAGGCGGCACCACGGGTAGTACAGGCGTGGGCGTTTGTAACGCCCAGTACAACACCCCTCCATGGAGCGCGGCGGCCAGCCCGGCCAGCAGCCAGGCTTCCCGGCGGCTGGTGGGCAAGCTCGGCACCGCTTGCAGCCTTAACTGTGCCAATGCCGCAGGCGCTGCCCGCCCGCTGCCTTTGGAAGGCACCGGGAAGTCGGGCTGAGCAGGCGGCGCAGCGCGAGCAGCTGAATGAACGTTCGCCATTGAAAGGCTCCTTGGCTGGCTATGCGCAGCGATGATGGAGCGTAGGCGTTATCTCTCGAAGGAACCAAAGTTCCTGGATTGATAACCTGCAGGCATAAGCGAAGAGCGTAGTCATGCTCAACCCGCCGGATTACGGGAGCTAGAGTGCCGAGGGTTTACCGCCCTATGCCCTCTGTGCATTCAAAAAATGCCCAGCAGGCATAGGCCATGATTGATCTGGGTAGCACCGGGCGCGAGCCCGGGAATGACTGACGCCAAAAGACATATCGCTGGCTGCGCCACCTCCTGCGGTGTGAAAAAGGTTATAAGAAGATGCTTCTTGATTATTGGACGGCATAACCGATGAACGGCAGCATGCCGGCCGTTAGCGCTAACCATCGGCCCTTGCTACTCGCACGAGCGAATGCCCCGAAGCGCTGGCACCAGTAGCGGTCGACGAACCGCGGCGCCACGGCATTCATTCGAGCGAATACAACATGCAAAGCATTCATGGGGACACCTTCAACCCGTCACAGCTTGCCCAGGCGATCTGCGCCGTGCTGGCCCTCGGGGCCATGCCACTGGCCAACGCGGCGGGCGATACCGCCACTGACCAGCCCACCGCCGAGCCGAAGCTGCAGGCCGTGACCGTGACCGCCACCCGCCGGGAAGAGACCTTGCAGGCGGTACCGGTGGCCGTCACGGTGGTGGATGGCGAACAACTGGAGCGTGACAACCGCAACGGCGTCGCCGCACTGGCCCAGCAGGTGCCTACCCTCAACTTCCGCACCAATGCGTCCAACAAGGACACCGCGCTGTTCATCCGTGGTGTAGGCACTATTTCCACTTCGCCGGGTGTGGAACCTACGGTCGCAACTGTGATTGATGGTGTTGTCTACGGCCGCCCGGGCCAGGCCACGCTGGACCTGCTGGACCTCGAACGCGTGGAAGTATTGCGCGGCCCGCAAGGCACGCTGTTTGGCAAGAACGCGTCGGCCGGGGTGTTGAACATCGTGACCAAGGCACCCGAGGAAGCCTTCCACGGCTACATCGACCAAGGCTGGTACACCGGCAATGAAAGCCGTACCCGCTTCGGCATTGGCGGCGCACTGATCCCTGGCGTGTTGAAAGGCTCGCTTACAACCCTGGTGAGCAGCTATGACGGCAACGTCGACAACAAGGCCAACGGCCAGGAGGTCAACGGTTACAACCACCATGGCGCGCGCGGCAAGCTCGAATTCACCCCCAATGACGACCTCACGGTTACGCTGGCCGCCGACTACATGACCGCCCATGACGACGCGGCCAATGGTGTGATCAGCCAGGTGCTGACCCCAGCCTTTGGTACCGCACTGGCGCCGGTGTCTGCCAGCAGCCACAACCAGAACATCGTCAGTGATTACCGCAGCCACGTGGAGGACACCAACAAGGGCCTCTCGGCGCAGGTGGACTACGCGTTGGGCGATTTCACCCTCACGTCCATCACCGCCTGGCGCGGCTGGGGCAACACCCAGTGGCAGGATGGCGACCGCTTGGCCACTGTCAGCACCGCCTACCCCGGCACCGAGGACAAGGGCGAGTTGAGCTACGACCAGTACAGCCAGGAGCTGCGCCTGGCCTCGCCCAAAGGGCAATTCGCCGAGTACGTGACGGGGCTGTATTACATGCACGCCAAAGACGACGAAACCTACCGGCGCGACCTGGTCACCACCACCGTGACCCAGCGCGGCGTGGCCAACTACGGCACTACCAGCGACAGTGTGGCGGCCTTCGGTGAAACCACCCTGCACTTCACGCCGCGGTTGCGCGGCATCGTCGGCCTGCGCTTTACCCACGATTACCTCGCCTACGACCATCGCCGCGTGTCCACATCTGCTACCACAGTCAGCGGCATCCAGCCGGGTACCCGCAGCGATGGTTCGGTGGACGAAGACGGTTGGTCGGGCCGGCTGGGAGTACAGTACGACCTTACCGACAACGTGATGAGCTACCTCACCTATTCGAGGGGGTACAAGGGCCCTGCCTACAACGTGTTCTTCAACATGCAGCCGCGCGACACCGACGCGCTCAAGCCCGAAACCTCTAACACCTGGGAGCTGGGCATCAAGGCTACCGCCTGGAACGATCGCCTCACCGCCAACGCCGCGCTGTTCCACAGCGATTACGACAATTACCAGGCTAACTTCTACGACACGGTGGCGGGCCAGGTAGTTACGCGCCTGATCAACGCCGGCAGCGTCACCACCCAAGGCGCCGAGCTGGACCTGGCCGTGCAGGCCACGCGTCAGCTGAAACTTTCTGCAGCGCTGGCCTACACCCATGCCCGTATCGACGCGTTCGCCTGCCCGGCTGGCGCGGCGGCGTCCTGCAACGTAGACGGTAAGCCCCTGCCCTTCGCCCCGGACTGGAAAAGCTACGCCCGTGCCGACTACACCATCCCCTTGGACAACGGCCTGGACATCGAACTGGGCACCGACTACAGCTGGCAGAGCGAAGTGCAGTACGACATCAGCCAGAACCCGGACACCAAACAAGGCGCCTACGGCATCTGGAACGCCAGCGCTGCCCTCGCCGACTACAACAACGGCTGGCGCGTGGCGCTGCTGGGCAAAAACCTTGCGGACAAGTCCTATTCGCCACTGCTGGCCAGCGGCACCGGTTATATCTACCGGGCCGTGGCGCGGGACGATCGCCGTTACTTCGGCGTTCAAGTACGCAAGGATTTCTAGCCTATGTCACGCTCCGATCGCCAGCTGAGCCTGGGCGCGTTTCTCATGGCCACGGGGCATCACCTCGCAGCCTGGCGCCACCCCACAGTGCCCGCGGATGCGGGCCTGGACATCACCCACTATCGCCACCTGGCCCGGGTTGCCGAGGCAGCGTGCTTCGATTTGCTGTTCGTGGCCGACAGCGTGGCCGCCGCCACCGGGGGCATCGCCAGCCGCATGGCCCGCTCGGACCACTTCGAGCCCCTCACGCTGCTGTCGGCGCTCAGTGGCGCTACCGAGCGCATCGGCCTGGTGGCCACCGTAACCACCAGTTACAACGAGCCCTACCACGTGGCGCGCAAGTTCGCTTCGCTCGATCACTTGTCAGGCGGGCGTGCGGGCTGGAACCTGGTGACCTCCGATGCGGCGGCCGAGGCGTTCAATTTCGGCCGCGACGCCCACTGGGGCCATGCCGAGCGTTACCAGCGGGCCGAGGAATTTCACCAGGTAGTGACCGGTTTGTGGGACAGCTGGGCCGATGATGCCTTCGTGCGCAACAAGGCCAGCGGCCAGTACTACCACCCTGAGCGCGTACGAACCCTCGACCATTCGGGCCCGCATTTTCAAGTAAAGGGCCCACTCAATGTGGCGCGTTCACCCCAAGGTTGGCCGGTAGTCTTTCAGGCCGGTGCGTCCGAAGCGGGCCGGGCGCTGGCGGCGCGAACAGCGGAGGTGGTCTTCACCGCGCAGCCAGACCTGCCTTCGGCACAGCGCTTTTACGCCGACTTGAAGGGCCGGCTGGCCGCCCACGGGCGCACTGAAGATTCACTGAAAATCATGCCGGGCGTTTACGTGATCGTCGCCGAGTCGCAAAGCCGGGCCCAGGACATCCACGAGCAATTGCAGGCCTTGGTGGAGCCTGATGTAGGCATTGCCCTGCTGGGCCGCATGCTGGGTAACTTCGACCTTTCGGGCTATCCACCGGATGGCCCGCTGCCCGAGCTGCCGCCGACCGAATCCGGCCAGCGCAGCCGCCAGCAACTGCTCATGCAACTGGCCGACAGCGAGGGCCTCACGCTCGCTCAACTCGGCCAGCGGATCGCCGGCGGTCGAGGCCACTTGAGCCTGATTGGCACTCCAACGCAGGTCGCGGATCAGATGCAGGCCTGGTTCGAAGGCCGTGCTGCCGATGGCTTCAATTTGCTGTTGCCCTATCTGCCATGTGGGCTGGAAGACGTGGCTCGGCTGCTGGTGCCCGAACTCCAGCGGCGCGGGCTGTTCCGCCAGGCCTACACTGGGAAAACCTTGCGCGACCACCTGGGGCTGGCGCGCCCGGTGAACCGGCACTTTCTGTGAAACCTCATAAAAAAGGACGCACATGACTTACCTTGCTTCTGCTGACCGTTACGAACGCATCCCCTACCGCCGCGTGGGCCGCAGCGGCCTGGTGCTGCCCGCCCTGTCGCTGGGCCTGTGGCACAACTTTGGCGACAGCACGCCAATCGAGCGCCAGCGCGCCATGCTCCGCACGGCCTTCGACCTTGGCATCAATCACTTCGACCTGGCAAATAACTACGGCCCACCCTACGGCAGCGCCGAGATCAACTTTGGTCGCCTGTTGCGCGAAGATTTCAGCGCCTACCGTGACGAGCTGATCATCTCCACCAAGGCCGGCTGGGATATGTGGCCAGGGCCGTACGGCCAGGGCGGCGGCTCGCGCAAATACGTACTGGCCAGCCTCGACCAGAGCCTCAAGCGCATGGGCCTGGATTACGTGGACATCTTCTATTCCCACCGTTTCGACCCGGACACGCCGCTGGAAGAAACTGCCAGCGCCCTGGCGACCGCCGTACAGCAGGGCAAGGCATTGTATGTGGGCATCAGCTCATACTCCGGCAGCAAAACCCGCGAAATGGCCGCCTTGCTTGCGGACTGGAAGGTGCCGCTGCTGATCCATCAGCCTGCCTACAACCTGCTTAACCGCTGGGTAGAAAAGGACCTGCTGGAGGCCACTGACGAGCTTGGCGCCGGGGTGATCGCGTTCACGCCCCTGGCTCAGGGCCTGCTTACAGACAAGTACCTCAATGGCATTCCTGGCGACGCTCGGGTGAACCAACCCGGCGGCCAGTCATTGCGGGCTGATCACCTGTCCGAGGACAACCTGGCCCATGTGCGGGCGCTTAACGAGATCGCCAAGGCTCGCGGCCAGAGCCTGGCGCAACTGGCCCTGGCATGGACCCTGCGCGATCCGCGGGTGACCAGTGCCCTGATCGGCGCCAGCCGGCCGGAGCAGATCATCGAAAACGTGGCGGCGCTGGATCGGCTGGACTTCACGCCGGAGGAGCTGGCCGAAATCGACCGCTTCGCCGTGGAAGGCAAGATCAACCTTTGGGAAAAGCCATCGACCGCCGAATGAACATCCGAACCCTCATCACTGTAATCACGGTTGTCCTGGGCCTGGGGGCCCAGGCTGCCAACGCTGATACAGCGGCACCGCAAGCCTTGCGAATCGGCTACCAGAAGGGCTCCATCGCGCTAGTGCTGGCCAAGGAACACCACCTATTGGAAGAGCGCTATCCTGATACGCGGGTGCAGTGGCTGGAGTTTCCGGCGGGGCCGCAAATGCTGGAAGCTCTGAACATCGGCAGCCTGGACGTGGCGTCAACGGGAGATATACCGCCGCTGTTTGCCCAGGCCGCTGGCGCCGACCTGGTGTACATCGGTGCCGAGCCTGCCAAGCCTGTGGCGGAAACGCTGTTGGTGCCCACCGACAGCCCAATCCACAGCGTGGCTGAACTCAAGGGTCACAAGGTGGCGCTGCAGAAGGGCTCCAGTTCGCACAACCTGGTGCTGCGCGCATTGGCCAAGGCGGGGCTGAAGTATACCGACATTACCCCGGTATACCTCAGCCCGGCCGACGCCCACGCGGCATTCGACCAAGGCAGCGTAGACGCCTGGGCGATCTGGGACCCGTATGCCTCGTTGGCGTTGGCCGAAGGCAAGGCGCGCTTGCTGGCCAATGGTGAAGGGCTTGGGCTCAACGGCCCGCTGTACACGGCCCGCCGGGCGTACGCCGAAGCAAGTCCGGCTTTTATCACGGCCTTGCTGGGTAGCCTCACAGACGCCGAAGCCCTCACCCGCACCCAGCGGGAAGAGAGCCTGAATATCCTCACCCGCAGTATGGGGCTGGACAGAGACGTGGTTGCCCACTACATCGACAACCGCCCGCCCTCCCCGGTCGGCCCGGTTACCCCTGCGGTAGTGGCCACGCAACAGCAAACGGCGGACCTGTTTTTTGCAGCGCACCTGCTGCCACGCAAGCTGAATGTGGAACAGGTGGCTCGTTAGGGTTTAACGCACCCGGACCGCAATACGGCCGCCCTTCATGGTGGCGGCCAGTTGCCTGGGCAGATCGGCCACGAGAAATTCCCGCGGGTGACCCAGCACTTCATTGAACGGAATGCCGAACCCCACCAGCGCGGGGGTGCGCTCGTTCAGCTCGACGTCGATGGTGTTGTGTTTCCTGCTCGCTGCGGTCGCCATGCCGCCTCCCTTCGTTCAACCTTGATTGCTCTCAACCAAGGTATCGGCGGGAGGGGCGTTGCGCTGCAGACCGATTATCGGAACGGCCCCGCCGCTTCCCACAGGCCGACTGCGCGGGCTATAGGAGACGGGGGGCCGGCCATCCGGCGAAGCCGAAGGCGTAGCTCGCGAAACGCTCACGCCACCGGATCGTGACTCACCCCCAGCAACTCCACATTCGCCGGGCTGGCATCGGCAAAGATGAAATTGTCCGCGCCGGGTAAGTCATCGGCATTTCCGAAGATCTTCACTTCGAACCGTCGGCCCTGGGCGTCGGCGTCCAGGCTGCGCAGGTAGATGCGGTCCGGGTTGCTGTCGGTGATCAGCTGCAGGGTGCCGTCGTGGCCGTTGCCCAGGCCGGTGAAGGCCAGGGCAGAAACGTCGATCTTGTCTTCGTACACCGAGAAGTTGGACAGCGTGTCGGTGAACAGCTGGCTGCCGCTGCGGTAGCTGTCGCCCACGCTGGTGTAGCGGTAAACGTCCTCGCCGGTATCGCCCGCCAGCGTGTCCCCGCCCGCGCCGCCGAGAAACACATCGTCACCCACGCCACCGCGCAGGGTATCCGCACCGTCGCCGCCCCTGAGTACGTTATCTCCGGAATTGCCCACGATCACGTCGCGGCCGCTGGTGCCGGTGTAGGTGAGGTCCTGGGTAGGCGCGCTGCTGGTGGCTACGCTGTTATCGGTGTGGGCGAAGATCACGCTAGTGTCGGTAAGGTCCGACACATGGTCGCCCTGTAGCAGGATTTCGAAGTGTTTGCCGTCCGCATCCTCCTGGTAGCTCTTGAGCACCGTTTTCTCGCCATCGGCGCTGCGCACTACTTTCAAGGTAGTGCCGCTGCCGTTACCGAAGCCCGTGAAGCCCAACGCGCTTACGTCGATCTGGTCGCCTGCGCTGCCGTCGAAGCTCACTAACGTGTCCCGGGTGACTGTGCCATTGGCCACGTTGCTACGCAGGCTGTCCGCAAGCTCGGTGTACACAAAGGTGTCCGCGCCATCGCCGCCATTGAGGGTATCGCCACCCACGCCGCCTTGCAGCCGGTCATCGCCGCCGGCGCCGCTGAGGTTATCGCGGTTGAGGGTGCCTATGATGGTTTCCGGCAACGCCAACCCGGTGTGGTAATCCATGCCGGTGGTGAGCCACTGGAAGCTGCCGGTGGTGAGGCTGGTGTAGTGACCTTGCAAGCCCAGTTCGAAGCGATTGCCGCTGGCATCGGCGTCGTAGTTTTTGAGGGAAGTGACATCGCTGGCCGCGCTGTACACCAGCTTCACGGTGCTGCCGTGGCCATTGCCCAAACCGGTGAAACCCAGCGCCGTGAGGTCGAGCCGGTCCTGGCCCACGGTGAAATCGGTGATGCGGTCGGCATGGGTGGTGGTGGCGTTGCGGTAGCTGTCCATCAGGCTGGTGATGCGGAATACATCCGCCCCCGCACCGCCGCTAAGCCGATCACTGCCCTCGCCGCCCACGAACGCATCGGCATTGGCGCCCCCCGCGAGGCGGTCGTTGCCGTCGCCGCCGTAGAGCTGGTCCCGGGTGATATCCCCGGTGAGGCGGTCTGCGCCATCGGTGCCGTATTGAAGGATGAAGTAGTCGTTGTTGCGGTCAATGCTGTGCGCGCCGGTAACCGTGACCGCCCAACTGGTGGTGGTGACCACGTTGTTTTCGATGGTGTTGTGGTCGCCGGAGTCGATCGGCTCGACAATGCCATAGAACGAGTACCGGCCGCCGGTCACGATGTTGCCGCTTACGGTGATGTTTTCGGCGATGGTCGCCGGGTTCCCCTCCCAGCCTTGCACGGCAATTTCGATCTGCCCCTCCCCTTGAAGGGAGTTCCCGTGCACCTGGTTGTACGTGATCGACCCTTCCCGCGAGGTGTCGCTGGAGATCCCATACCAGCCGTTTGCGTAGGATTCCACACCGTTGACCGAGTAGCCTTCGACACCTACCAAGTGCACGCCATTGTCGCCGTTGTCGTGCACCACCCCGCCGTCGACGGTGGCGATGCTGGTATTGGCCAGCGAGCTGTCGCCCTCGTACAGCAGGACGCCGTCCTGGCCATTGCCGTAGGCGTCACAGTCCCTGAGAACGATTTCGCCACCGATGTTGAAACCGCTGCCGTTGTTGTTCAGCGCGACGGTGTCTTCAATGAAGCTGTTGTCCTGGCCATCGGCAAGCACCCCGTCCAGGCCGTTGCCACGGGCGATACAGCTGACCAGGTTGAAGGTATTGCCCAGCCCGCCCAGGTTGAAGCCGTTGCCGCTGGCGTTGGTTGCCTCCACGCCGGTGAGGAACACCGAGTCGTTGCCGCCGCTGTACCAGGCGTCGACCTGGCCAGTGCCGGCGGCGCCATCGATGGTAAGGTCGGTCGCCCCCACGAATTCGCCGCCTACCCTCACGATACCCCCAACATCCTGGGCGCCGGCCGCCAGGGCGATCACCGTTTTGCCTATCCCGTCACCTTGAAGGAACACGCCGCTATCGAGTAGCAGGCAACCGCCCTCAGCCGCCGAGCCAGGGCTCACCAACCACGTGCCGGTGGGCAGATATACCCGGCTGCCCTGCGACGCGCTCGCGGCATCGATGGCCGCCTGGATTGCCGCCGTATCGTCGGTGACGCCGTCGCCCTTGGCGCCGAAATCACGCACATCATAAACCGTTGCCATAGTGCCTCCTGTCCACGGAGCGTTCGCAACGAGAGGAACAGGCAGGTGAGCGCTGCGCGGTTGTCATTAAGCCTAGGCATCGGGCGCCGATGAAGCGGCTTTAACGACCAGCGGGCCCGCTGATGCAGCCCCGGGCTAAAGCCGCCAAGCCGGGCGATAAAAAAAACCGATACCCACAGTAATGCTTCGCAGACGACAAGCCCTGCGTCTGGCCATTACCTTGCCCTAACCGCCTTTTCCCAGGGCGAAGATGCCGGCGCTTCGACCGGTAGCACAACAATGACAATTCAGGGTGGCTTTGATGCAAACCAACGCACGTGTCGACGTGAAACAGTGGATCGACGATCGTCCCGTTTCGCCGCAACAATGGCTGGTGCTCGCGCTGTGCTTCTTCATCGTGCTGTTCGATGGCGTGGATGTCGCCGTAATGGGCTTTATCGCGCCTGCCCTGATGCAGGACTGGGGCCTGAGCAAGGCAGCCTTCGGCCCGGTGATGAGTGCGGCAATGTTCGGCCTGGCCGCTGGCGCCATGCTGGCCGGCCCTTACGCCGACCGCTTCGGTCGCAAGAAAGTGCTGCTGCTGGCGGTCACCTGTTTTGCCGTACTGAGCGTTGCCTGCGCCTTTGCCCGCAACCCTTATGAACTGGCCATCCTGCGCTTCCTCACTGGTATCGGCCTGGGCGCGGCGATGCCCAACACCACCACCCTGCTCTCCGAATACCTGCCCGAGCGCTATCGCTCGCTGCTGATCACCCTGATGTTCACCGGCTTCAACCTGGGCTCGGGCGCCGGCGGCTTCGTCGCGGCCTGGCTGCTGGGCACCCAAGGCTGGCACTCGGTGTTGATGGTAGGCGGAATCCTGCCGCTGCTGCTGGTGCCTTTCCTCTGGTTGTTTTTGCCGGAGTCGGCCCGTTTCCTGGTGGTCAAGGGCGCGCCTTCACAAGCGATCGCCAAGCTGCTGAACCGTATGGGCGGCCGCTTCACCGGCGCCGAGCAGTTCTCTTCCCCAGAGCCTTCGGTGGTGCATCGTGCCCCGCTGAGCACGCTGTTCAACGAGCGCTTCCGCATGGGCACGCTGGCCCTGTGGCTCACCTACTTCATGGGTTTGATGGTGATTTACCTCACCATGGGCTGGTTGCCGACCCTCATGAAGGAGTCTGGCATTTCGGTCGAGCAAGCCGCGCGCACCACCGGCCTGTTCCAGATCGGCGGCACCATCGGCGCGCTGGTAGTGGGCTTCATCATGGACCGTCGCCAGCCGAACCGTGTAATCGCCGGGGCCTACACCCTGGGCGCCCTGTGCATCGCCTCGCTGGGCTTCGCAGGGCTGGAATCTACCCTGATGATGATCGGCGTGGCGGCGGCGGGCTTCTTCATGAGCGGCGCGCAAACTGGCCTCAACGCATTCGCGCCGGGCTACTACCCTACTGAAGCACGCGCCACCGGCGTGAGCTGGATGCTGGGCGTCGGCCGCTTCGGCGCCATCTTCGGCTCGATCATTGGCGGCGTGGTACTGGCCATGGGGCTGAGCCTGGTAACCCTCTTCATCCTGCTTGGGGTGCCGGCGCTGTTTGCCGCGCTGGCTATCCTGGCCAATGCCAAGGCCGCTCGGCGCGCCTCGGCCCAGGCTACACAAGCTGTTGTAACTCATTGATCCAAAGGAACTAGTCATGGCACGAATCATCGGCGGCCTCGCGGTCTCTCACACTCCCACCATCGGCTTTGCCGTGGATCACAACAAGCAACAGGATCCCGCGTGGGCGCCGATCTTCGAAAACTTCGGGCCCATCTGCACATGGCTCGAAGAGCGCAAGCCGGACGTGCTGTTCTACATCTACAACGACCACGTGACCTCGTTCTTCTTCGACCACTACTCAGCGTTCGCGCTGGGTGTGGACGAGCGCTACGAAGTGGCGGACGAAGGCGGCGGGCCTCGCGACCTGCCCGCCATCGAAGGCCACGCGGCGTTGTCCCGGCACATCGGGCAAAGCCTGATGGCCGAAGAATTCGATATGTCGTTCTTCCGTGACAAGCCTATCGACCACGGCCTGTTCTCGCCGATGTCCGCCCTGCTGCCGCACACGGACGGCTGGCCGGTGAAAGTGGTACCGCTGCAAATGGGCGTGTTGCAGTTCCCCATCCCCAGCGCCAGCCGTTGCTACAAGCTGGGCAAGGCGCTGCGCCGGGCGATCGAGAGTTTCCCCGAAGACATCGACGTGGCGATCGTGGCTACCGGCGGCGTGTCGCACCAGGTGCATGGCGAACGCTGCGGGTTCAACAATACCGAGTGGGACGCGCAGTTCCTCAGCTCACTGGTGCACGACCCTGAGCCGCTGACCCAGATGAGCATCGCCGAATTTGCCACCCTCGGCGGCCTGGAAGGCGCCGAAGTGGTGACCTGGCTGATCATGCGCGGCGCGCTCTCGGCCAACGTGGACCTGCTGCACCACGGCTACTACCTGCCGTCGATGACCGGCATTGCCACCCTGATTCTGGAAAACCAGGCCCGCCCACTGCCGGTGGACCTGGCCGAACGCTACCGTGCCAAGGCCGGTGAACAGCTCAAGGGCATCGAGGCGCTGGACGGCACCTACCCCTTCGACCTGGCTCGCAGCGCCAAGGGCTACCGGCTGAACCGCTTCCTTCACCAGTTGATCAAGCCTGAGTTCCGCGAACGCTTCCGCGAGGAGCCCGAAGCCCTCTTCGCCGAGCATGAACTGAGCGACGAAGAACGCGAACTCGTGCGCCGCCGCGACTGGCGCGGGATGATCCACTACGGCGTGATCTTCTTCCTGCTGGAAAAGCTCGGCGCCGTGGTGGGCACCACCAACCTGCACATCTACGCCCACATGCGCGGGCAGAGCCTGGAAGACTTCCAGGCCACCCGTAATCAGAAAGTGCTGTATTCAGTGGCGGGCAAAGAACCGGCGAAGCCCTGAGGCACGGTTGGCGAGTCCATTCGCCCGGCCACAGGTCGCCTACTTACCCCCGTTTTTGACCGCGCTCCACACGCGGGTGCGCAGGCGGTCGGTTTGCATGGGCATGGACTGCAGCACGAACAGCTTCTGCATCACGCTTTGCGGCGGGTACACCATGGGGTTGTTGCGGATATCCGGGTTCACCAGTGATTCGGCGGCGGCGTTGCCGTTGGCGTACTGCACATGGTTGCTGATCTCGGCCATCACCTCGGGTTGCAACAAGTAGTTCATGAAAGCATAGCCGGCTGCTTCATCCGGCGCGTCGGCGGGCATGGCGACCATGTCGAACCACATGGGTGAGCCTTCCTTGGGGATCACATAGGCAATGTGCTGGCCATTGCCTGCCTCCTGGGCCCGGGACGCCGCTTGCATCACATCACCGGAGAAACCGACCACCAGGCACACGTCGCCATTGGCCAGGTCGGCGGTGTACTTGGAACTGTGGAAGTAGCTTATATAGGGCCGCACGTTCATCAGCAGGGCCTGGGCCTTGTCGTAGTCTGCCTTTTTCTCGCTATGGTGCGGCAGGCCGAGGTAGTTGAGCGCGATCGGCAGGATCTCCGGGCCGTTGTCCAGGAAGGCCACGCCGCACTTTGCAAGCTTTTGCATGTTTTCGGGCTTGAACACCAGGTCCCAGGAATCCACCGGCACATCGCCCAGCACCGCTTTCACCTTGTCGATGTTGTAACCGATCCCAGTGCTGCCCCACAGGTACGGGAAGCCGTAGCGGTTGCCGGGGTCGTTGGCTTCCAGTGCCTTCATCAAAGTGGGGTTGAGGTTCTTCCAGTTCGGCAACTTGCTCCGGTCCAGGGGCTTGAGTGCATTGGCGGTGATCTGATGCGCCATGAAGTGGTTGGAAGGGAACACCACGTCATAGCCCGAATGGCCAGCCATCAGCTTGGCGTCGAGCATTTCATTGCTGTCGTAGAGGTCATACTGGGTGGGGTGGCCAGTGCTGGCGGTGAACGCCTGCAGGGTGTTCGGAGCGATGTAACTGCTCCAGTTATAGATCTTCACCGTGTCTGCCGCCTGGGCGGCAGCGCTCACGAGCAACAAGGGGGCGATCAACTTCAACATGCAAATACCTCAACCTTTTTTCTAAGCGTTATGGAAGGGGCAGTCAGAAAATCAGCACGTAACTCTTGCGAACGGTCTCTTTTACGTCCCAGATGCCCGTAGTGTTCGCAGGGAACATCAACGCGTCGCCGGCCTGGATCTCGATGGGCGCGCCTTCATCTGGCGTGAAGGTGCAGCGCCCCTGAATGAAATGGCAAAACTCCTGTTGGGTGATCTGCCGGCGCCAGCGGCCAGGTGAGCACTCCCACACACCCGCTTCCACGCCGTCACTACGCTCAACGCCATGGCTCGCCACCTTGGCCACGGGCTCACCCAGTGGCAGGCCTACAGGGCTGGCTTCCCCAAGCGGGAAAGTAGCGGTGTTGCGAAAATGTTCGATCGTCATGCGAAGGGCTCCTTGGTGTGCATCAGGCCTTCCATCGCGCCGGCCAGGCGCTCGGCCAGGTGGCGACGCCAGGGTGGGGTGTTCGGGTTGGCAAGCACGCGGTCTTCCAGCACAAAGCTGCGAATGATCGCGTTGTAGCCCAGCCAGCGCAGAGGCTCGGGTTCCCAGCGAGGCAACGAAGCGATGGTGCGGTCCGGGAAGGCCCACGGCTGGCGGGTAAGCAAGGTGTCGCGGCCAAGGATCAGGTCGGCCAGCGTGCGCCCGCCCAGGTTGCTGGCCCCCACGCCCTCTCCGCCGTACCCACCGGCAAGCGCGACCTGCTGGCGACGGTCGGCCAGCATGTGTGGCTGGAAGCGCCGCGCCACACCCAGGTTGCCACCCCAGGCATGGGTCAAGCGCACGTCGCGCAGCATCGGGAACAAGTCGCCGAACAACTGCTGACGCAGCGCGCGCTCGCTCGCGGTGAGGTTGAAATCCTGCCGTAAACGCCCGCCAAAGCGGTAACCGCCACGGGCGCCGAACACCAGGCGGTTGTCATGGGTGCGCTGGCCATACGTCACCTGCCGGCTGTTTTCGCTGAAGGCCTGGCCGTGGCTGAGGCCGATCTGCGACCACACGTCTGCTGGCAAAGGCTCGGTCGCCACGATCAGGCTTTGCGCCGCTACCAAATGGTTATTCAGTGGCGGCAGTTCGCTGGAGTAGCCCTCCACGGCGGGCACCACCCAATCTGCTTTTACTCGCGCGTTGGCGGTAGTCGCCTCGCCCGCTTGCCAGCGCAGCACCGGGCTTTGCTCGAAAATGCGCACGCCCAGGCTTTCCACCACGCGGGCAAGGCCGCGCACCAGTTTGGCGGGCTGAATGGTTGCACAATGGGGCGAATACAGGCCGCCGTACGCGTTGGCGACGTTAAGCTGCTCGCGCAGTGCGTGGGGGCTGAGCCAGGTGTAATCCGCCTCGCCCAAGCCCTGCTTGCGGTAATCGTCCAACAGCTCCCGCAAGCGGCGCTCCTGTTCCGGATAGCGGGCCGCCGCGTACAACACGCCGCCCTTGCGCAGGTCGCAGTCGATGCCTTCATCCGTGCACACCCTGGCCACTTCGTCCGGGATGCCATGCAGTAACTGGAAGCTTTCGGCACGGGCAGCGGGCGTCAGGCCACTCAACAGGCGGTCCTCGCCTAGCAGGTTGCCCATCAGCCAGCCGCCATTACGGCCCGATGCGCCGAAACCGGCGATCTGGGCTTCCAGCATAACGATGTTCAAGGCGGGTGCCTGGCGCTTGAGGTAATAGGCCGTCCACAGGCCGGTAAAACCGGCGCCGATGATTGCCACATCCGTCTGAATGTCCTCAGTCAGCGGGGCTCGCGGCTGCAGCGGCTCCTCCAACTGATCCATCCATAAACTCACTCCACGCCACCCATTCATCCCGCACCTCACTCGTTGGTTCGGCGAGGAGTGTAAGCAGCCGCTTCGCTGCCTGTCTTATCTGCGGGTACGCGTACAATTCGCCTTGAGCCAGGCCTTGGGGGTGCAGCCGGTATGGGCGCGGAAGGTCTTGTAGAACGCCGAGGTGGAGTTGAAACCCGCACTGGCGGCCAGCTCATCCACCGCGGCCCCCTCGCCTTCCTCGGCCAGGCGCCGCAGCAGGGACGCCAGCCGCGCCTGATTCACGTAGCGGTAGAAGCTTTGGCCAAGCACCTGATTGAGCAGGTAAGACATCTGGTTACGGCTGTACCCCGTGGCGGCCGCGACGGCCTGCAGGTCCAGCTCAGGATCGAGAAACGGCTGCTGGCGTTGGAAGTAGTCGTCCAGGTCTCGCGCCATATAGCTCAGCTGCCGCGGGGAAAGCCCTAGCTTGCTGATCGCCGGGGCGCGGCTAGCTTGGCTGGCGCCCGGCGCCTCACGCACCAGGGAGGCGTATTCGTTGATACGCCAGATCAGCCCTTCTCGCACGGTAATTGCCTCGCTGGACCGGAACACCACGCGCTGCCCCCCGCCTTGGAGCGCGGTCTGGTACTGGATAAACGCTGTGTCGCCATCCACCCGAATGCGATCGGTATGCTCCAGGTATTCGTCGGGGTGGCGTGGGAGGGTTTGGGTGACGTAGGCGCGCAAGTCCTGAAGGGCCAAGGTGCGGTTCTGGAAGAAGTCGTTGTACCGGATGTCCGGATGGTACAGCGCAAGGATCGCCTCCAGGTCACGGTGTTTCCAGGCCATGTGATAGGCCAGAACGGTGGATTGGGTCTGGAGCGCGCTTGCGTCTGGCATCTGCTGTGCGTTCATTCAAAACGGAAGGGGTGTGCAAAGTATGCCTCATCGGCCGCATGGCCTGACATTCACCTCTAAATTGCATATTTAACCTAAATGGTCATGCACTTGTTTTATAACCTAAGCACTAATCAGTATTTCCCACCCGTTATCGCTCTCCCCTAAGGTGCGTTCTCGCCCGGGCGCCTCGGCGCACCTTTACCCAGGAAGGAGTGGTACATGAGCGTTGAATTCATCGGCTATATCGGCACCCAGCAGGCCTCGGAAATCCACCCGCGCAGCGGCCAGGTTATCCAGCCCGAATACGTGGAAAAGGTTGCCAAGGCCCATGAAGCGGCAGGCTTTGATCGGGCACTGATCGCCTACCATTCCAACAGCCCGGACAGCGCCTTTGTTGCGGCGCACGCAGCGAGCGTGACAACAAAGCTGAAGTTCCTTGTCGCTCATCGCCCGGGTTTCATTCAGCCGACCGTCGCGGCCCGGCAGTTCATCACCCTGGACACCTTCAATGGCGGGCGTACGGCGGTGCACATCATCACCGGCGGGGATGATCAGGAGCTACGCGCGGACGGCAGCTTCATCGACAAGGACGCGCGCTATGCGCGAACGGATGAGTACCTGAGCGTGCTGCGCCAGGAATGGTCCAGCGAAAAGCCCTTCGACCATCAGGGCGAGTATTACCGGTACGAAGGCGCGTTCTCCGAAGCGAAGTCGCCGCAGCAGCCGCACATTCCGTTGTACTTCGGCGGCTCTTCGGCGGCGGCAATCGAGGTGGCCGGCAAGCATGCCGACGTGTATGCCCTCTGGGGCGAAACCTACGAACAGGTACGAGAGGTGGTGCAGCAGGTGCGCGCCGAAGCCGCGAAGCATGGCCGCACTGTGCGTTTCAGCTTGTCACTGCGGCCGATCCTGGCCGAAACCGAGGACAAGGCATGGGCACGGGCCGAGCGCATTCTGGAGCAAGCCAAGGCCCTGGCCGAAGCAAAGGGTTTTGTGCGCCAGGAGCCGGCAAACGAAGGCTCGCGCCGATTGCTGGCCGCCGCCGCGCAAGGTGCCCGCCTGGATAAACGCCTGTGGACCGGCATCGCGGGGCTGCTGGGTGCGAAAGGGAACTCGACCGCGCTGGTAGGGACCGCCGAGCAAGTCGCCGAGGCGCTGCTGGACTACTACGACTTGGGGATCAATACCTTCCTGATCCGCGGGTTCGACCCGCTGGAAGACGCCATCGAGTATGGCAAGCGATTGATTCCGCTGACCCGGGAGTTGGTTGCCAAGCGGGAGGGTGCGGCGGTCAAGGTGGCGTGAGCCCCAGCCCAACTTCAGGGGCTCAGATCATAACCCTCAAGCCGCATCCCGCTCCTGCTTCAACGACTGGGCCACCCATTCCCCGAAGGCATTCACCGCCGCCTGCAGGTTGCCAAGGAAGCGTGGGTAGATCAGCCATAAATCCATCACCGGTTTGAAATCCTTCAGTGGCAGCACCGCCAGGTTTTCGTAATGGGCGCTACGTTCGAGCAGTGGCCGGGGCACCAGGCCCAGGCCCATGCCGTCAGCCACAAGCCCCAGTTGCAGCTCGGTGCCAAAAGTTTCGAGGTTCACTTTCAGGCTCAGGCCCTGGTCTGCGAGGGTGCGTTGCAACCCGGCGCGGAAGCCGCAGCCATCGGGGTTCAGCACCCAGCCACGGTCGTAGCAATCGGCAAGCTTGATCGGCTTTTTCGGCAGGTCGGCCTTGGCGCACACAGCCACCAGCTCAAGCTTGCCGATTGACTCACCTACGATGTTTTCCGCAAACACCTTACCCGCCGGGAACAGCGCCGCGGCCGCGTCCAGCTCGCCGCGCTCGATCTTGCTCACCAGGTTCGCGCCCCAGCCGGTAACCACTTGCGCACGCAGGTCCGGAAACTGCCCGCGCAGGTGTTTGAGCGCATTGAGCAGCACGATGTCGCCGATGGTTTGCGGCACGCCCAGGCGCAATACACCGCTGGGGGGCGTATCCAGCGCCACCAGGTCGCGCAGGCCATCCATTTCACGCAGGATCGCCAGGCACTTCTGGTACACCTGCATGCCAATGGCGGTGGGCTTCAGTGGCTTGGTGTTGCGGTCGAACAACTCCACGCCCAGCGCCTGCTCCAGGTTTTGTACCCGGCGCGTAATGGCCGGCTGGGTCAGCGCGAGGGAATCGGCGGCCTGGCTGATGGATTGGCAACGCACCACGGCGACAAATGCATCGATGTCATCGGTTTTCATTCTTGGTACACATGGTAAAGGGCGGATAAGATAGGTAAAAAACATAATATCCAGTGGCGCGTCAAGGCCAGCTGCCGGTCGCGAGCTGGGATAAACACCGCGCGGATGAACTCGCATACAACCCGAGCGGCTTGCGCGCGTGTTTCGACGTTTCGTTGGTACCTAGGCCCACTTACTCATATAGGTGTCAACAGCGGGGCAAGTTACGATTGGCAGTCGGGTTTCTACCAAAGCGCCAGTCTTTTCTCTGTACAACTTGACGCCGTTAAATTGGCAAGAAAGTAACCTCCATAACAGATTCGTCCAGCATTTACGTTCCGAACCGGGAACAGCCTTGCCTAACGCTCAAGCGCTCCTATATTCACAATCGGTTCTGGCGAGTTTCCTCTGCTGACAAGGTAAATCCCATGACGGATTTTCCCCCGCTGATCATTTGTGAATACTGCGACTCGGTCTATGGCAGCGCTCGGCTCAAAAAGCATCAGAAAGCCATTTGCCAGTGTTGTGGCGCCGTTATTCAGCGGCCCACAAGCATCACACTGGAACAACGCCTGGCCTTATGCCTGACCGCAGGCATATTGCTCGCGCTTGCCAATTTTTTCCCGATAATCAGCATCAATTTGAAAGGTCTACACAATGCCGCGACATTGTGGGATTCGGTGGTCGCACTTAGCGACGGGCCGATCACGTTCATAGCGCTGATCGCCGCCATCGCGATCATTGTGGCGCCGGTGATTCAGGTATTGCTGTTGCTATGGGTGGTGACCTTCGCCCTGGCCGGCAGGCGGTCACCTGCATTCATGCTCTGCATGCGCGCGTTGGAATCACTCAGGCCCTGGAGCATGCTCGAAGTCTGCTTGCTTGGTGCTCTGGTGGCAGTGGTCAAGCTTGCGGGGCTGTTGGACGTCATCCCTGGCATCGGCCTGCTGGCGCTGGCGGCATTGAGCGTGCTGATGATCAAGATCGCGGGAAAAGACGTCCGCGCTCTGTGGGCAACTCTATGAGCGGCCTGCCCACAGCCAATGAGCTTGAGCTATGCCTGTGCCATGGTTGTGGGCTTGCCTGCGACATGCGAGACGAGCCACTGCGTTGCAACCGCTGCAGCGCGCCTCTTCATCGGCTTAAACCCCGCTCGTTGAACCGCACCTGGGCGTATCTCATTGCCGCACTGGTGCTCTATGTTCCTGCGAACCTTCTGCCGGTGATGAACACCAGCATGCTTGGCAAGGGCACGGACAGCACCATCATCAGCGGAGTACTGGAGTTCTGGGAGGCCGGCGCCTGGGATATTGCCCTGATCATCTTTATCGCAAGTATTGGGGTGCCAGGGATCAAGTTCGGCGCGCTGACCTTACTTCTTTTAACAGCTCAGCGAGGCAGCCAATGGGCGTGTCGCCAGCGCTCTAAACTGTTCCGGTTCGTAGAAGTGGTGGGCTATTGGTCCATGCTCGATGTTGTTGTGGTGGCTCTGGTCGCGGCGCTGGTCAAGTTTCAGGCCCTGGGAACTATCGAGCCGCGCGCAGGCATTTTATTCTTTGGGATGGTGGTGGTACTCACCATGCTCGCAGCCATGAGCTTCGACCCTCGCTTGATCTGGCAGGGATACCACGCCCGAGGGGCTAGCGATGAAGCGTGAGGGCGCCGGCCCACTCCCGCCCGGAGAGATCAAGACCTCCAAGGGCTGGAGCGTGTCACTCGTGTGGATCGTACCGATCATTGCCTTGCTGGTAGGTATTTCACTGCTGGTCCACAACCACCTGCAAGCCGGGCCAGTCATCACCCTCACCTTCAAGACAGGCCAAGGCCTTACGGCGGAAAAAACCGAGGTCAAATATCGCAATGTAGTGATCGGTCACGTGTCGGAAGTCGAGCTCAGCGAAGACCAGAAGAGTGTCATCGCCACAGTGAAACTGGCCAAGCGCGCGGAGAACTTCACCCGGGAAGACTCACGATTCTGGGTGGTCCGGCCACGTATTGGCGCCGGGGGCGTTTCGGGCATCGACACGTTGCTTTCCGGTGATTTCATCGGCGCCGACGTCGGCATGGCCGACCGCCGCATCAAACACTTCACAGGCCTTGAGGTTCCGCCGCCGCTCACCTACGGCGAACCCGGCAAGCGCTTCACGCTGCATACCAAAGACCTGGGCTCGCTGGATATCGGCTCGCCGGTGTACTACCGCAAGATCCCTGTAGGCCAGGTGGTGGCGTATGCATTGGGCAAGGACGGTGACGGCGTTGAAATCGACGTATTCATCAACGCGCCCAACGACGCCTACGTCACTGAAAACACTCGCTTCTGGAACGCCAGCGGCATCGACATCGGAGTGGGCGCCAACGGTTTCACCCTGAAAACTGAATCGTTGTCGTCCGTGTTGGTGGGCGGCATTGCCTTTCGAGCCCCTGAGTACAGCCGCCAGAGCCCCATGGCCAACGAGCAGACCCGTTTCGACCTGCTGGCAGACGAGCAAACCGCCCTGGCCCCGCCCCTGGGCAAGGCGCAATACATGAGTTTGCGTTTCACCCAGGCACTGCGAGGCCTGAAGATCGACGCGCCGGTAGAATTCCAAGGGCTGCAAATTGGCAAAGTAGTTTCAATAGACCTCGACTTCGAGCCCGGCAACGACAAGTTTCCAATTATCGTAGGCATAGCCATCTACCCGCAAAGCCTGGGCCGGGCCCATAGCCGCATGTTGCAGGTGCTCGACCATGACCCTGCCGATGAGCGCGGGGGCATCGATATTATCCGCAGCTTCGTAGAGCACGGCTTGCGTGCCCAGGCACGAACCGGCAACCTGCTGACCGGCCAACTGTACATCTCGCTGGATTTCTATCCGAACGCCCAGAAAGTAGCGTTCGATATCAACGCCCGGCCTGTGGTGCTGCCCACTATTGCGGGCAGCCTGGACCAGCTGCAAGCACAGCTGCAAGCAGTGGTAGAGAAAATTGCTCGCCTGCCGCTGGACCGCATCGCCGCCAACCTCGATAGCAGCCTGAGCGGGTTAAGCGGCGTTCTCAACCAGTTCAGCGGTAAAACCTTGCCGGCGGTCCAGACCTCTTTGGCCGACGTCAGTAACACGTTGAAAACCGCTAACTCCGCGCTTTCCGAAGATTCACCGCAGCGGGAGCAACTGAGCGAAGCAATCAACGAATTGGGGCGCACTTCCCGGTCGCTACGTGAACTGTCCGAATATCTGAATCGGCACCCCGAGTCGCCAATCCGTGGTCGAGCGAAAAACGCGCCTTTCGAAAATCAGCCACCTTGACCGTTCAATGGAGCGAGCCCGCATGCGCACTTCCCTGGTGGCGTTGTTCACATCGCTTGTCTTGCTTGCGGGTTGTCGCAGCGCGCCGGTGCACTATCACACGCTGACGCCTTTGCTATCAGGCCCTGCACGAACCGTGCAGCCTACTGGCAATCTGCTGATCGAACGCGTGACGGTGCCCGCGCAGGTTGATCGCACTCAAATCGTGGTCCGTCAGGGCGTTCATGGGCTGGCCATACTTGAAACCGACTGGTGGGGTGCAAGCCTCGCCGACGAACTCCAGGGCGCGCTGGTAGACCAGCTTAACCGACACCCCGCTCCGGCCAGCAAGACCTCCCTGCGCGTTGATGTCCAGCGTTTCGACCTAGTGCCGGGCCGTTACGCCTTGCTTGATGTCAAATGGCGCCTGCGCACGAAGCGGTTGACTGACAGCGCGACCACGGAACTCAACTGCCAAGGCATTATGCAATCGCCTGCGGGCGAATCGGTGGATGACCTGGTCACGGCGCAGCAGGCTAATGTGCAAGCAATCGCGGCGATGATAAGCGAGTTCACCCAGGCCAGTTGCAAGCTTCCATATGGGAACTGAAGACAACTGCCGTTTGCAAACACCGGATTAACGGTAGGCCCTTGGCCTGAATCGTAACTACGCTGTTCTGCATGACATCTACGGACAGTAGAGGTTCACTCGATGGCTAACGCAGTCAGAGCTCATCCGGGCATGCCGTTAGCCCTGTTGATAGGAATATCGACGCTTCTTGCCGGATGTGGCAAGGAGCCCGCTCCCCCAACTCGCCTTGCCCCCGACGTGACCGTGATGACGGTCACCGCCCGCGATACCCCGGTAATTTTCGAATTCGTAGCCCAGACCCAGAGTTCCCGTGAGGTGGAGATCCGCGCGCGTGTTGCCGGCTTTCTGGACCGTCGCCTATACACAGAGGGGGACCTGGTGAAAGCCGGGCAGACGCTGTTCCAGATGGACCGCAAGCCCTTTGAAGCCGCTTTGACCTCGGCCCAGGGGCAAATGGCACAGCAGCAGGCCCGCTATGAAGTGGCCAAGGCTACCCTGGCCCGCATACGTCCGCTGGCAGCGCAAAACGCGGTCAGCAAGATGGATCTGGACAATGCCGTTGGCTCGGAGCGCGAGACCCGTGCCGCGGTCCTTGCCGCCGAAGGTGCCGTGCGCACCGCTCAACTGAACCTCAGCTACACCACCATCACCTCCCCTCTTGGCGGCGTTTCAAGTGATGCTAAAAAACAGGAAGGCAGCTACGTCACGCCGGGCGAGTCCGGCTTGCTGACTTCCGTGGCCCAGATGGACCCCATGTATGTCAATTTCAGCCTGTCGGAAAACGAAACGCTCAAGTACCGCGACGAAATCGCAGCTGGACGCCTGGTATTTCCGGCCCGCAGTGATTTTGTCGTTGAGGTCGTGCTCGCGGACGGCACCGTAGCGCCTGAAAAGGGCAAAGTGAGTTTCCTTGCGCCTTCCTTCAGCCAGGAGACCGGTACGTTCATGGTCAGGGCGGTGCTCGCCAACCCCACGGGCCTGCTTCGCCCCGGCCAGTTCGTGCGTGCCCTGGCCAAGGGCGCCGTCCGCCCGAACGCCATACTGGTCCCGCAGAAGGCGGTGCTGGAAGGCGCGAAAAGCCATTTTGTGTGGATCGTTGACGGTCAGGGGAAGGCTGAGCAGCGGATTGTGGAGGTTGGCGAATGGCAGGGTGATAACTGGTTTATCAGTAACGGCCTGCGGACCGGTGAACGCATTGTGGTAGACGGCGCGCTGAGGGTTACTGCAGGAGGGGCGATCAACATTGTCGAGGCGCCTGAACCAGGCTCCGCTGGCACCTCCCCTGCGAAGACAGCAGGGGCCGATTTATCAGGCGCCGCCCGCGGAAGCCGCCAATGAGCATTTCCCACTACTGCATCGAGCGGCCGATATTTGCCTCGGTCATTTCTATCGTGATCACCCTGGCGGGCGCGGTGGCGATGCTCCAGTTGCCGGTTGCCCAATACCCGGACATCACGCCGCCGCAGATTACCGTGGCCGCCACCTACCCAGGTGCCGACGCGCAGGTGGTGGCCAATAACGTCGCAGCGCCGATCGAGCAGCAGGTCAATGGCGCGGACAACATGATCTACATGAACTCGTCGAGCTCGGCGACAGGGAACATGACCCTCAATGTGTTCTTCGAGATAGGCACCGACCCTTCGCTGGCTCAGGTGGATGTGCAGAACCGCGTGAACCTGGCCTTGCCGCAACTGCCCTCGGCTGTTCAAAGCCAAGGCATTCAAGTGCAGAAAAAATCCTCCGCGTTCATGATGGTACTGGCGGTCTATTCCGCCGGGGACCGATACGACAGCACCTACGTGGCCAACTACGCCAACCTCTACATCCTCGATGCGATCAAGCGCATCCCTGGCGCCAATCAGGCCAGCATTTTCGGCACGCCCGATTATGCGATGCGAATCTGGCTCAAGCCTGATCGCATGGCGCAGTTGGGCATCACCGCCGCTGACGTGCAAAAGGCAGTGGCCAATCAGAACCAGCAGTTTGCGGTCGGCCGTGTCGGGCAGTCCCCCACCGGCGGCGCCGTCGAGCAGTCATTCGCAGTCACTACCAAAGGACGGCTCACCGAGCCTGCCGAATTCGAGAACATTATCTTGCGTGCCAGCAGCGATGGCGTTGCCATCGTTCGGCTCAAGGACGTGGGGCGTGCCGAGCTCGGGCAGAAAGACTATTCGCTGCGCAGCACCTATCAAGGCAAACCGGCAACGCTGATCGCGGTGTATCAGCAACCGGGTGCCAACGCCCTCGACGTCTCGGCAGCAGTGACGAAAACCTTGGCGGACATGAAGGCCACTTTTCCTCAAGGCATTGAATACAAGGTAGTGATGGACACGACCGCGTTCACTCGCGCGTCGATTGCCGAGGTTATCCATACCTTCTTCGAGGCTTTGGTGTTGGTGGTGATCGTGGTGTTTCTGTTCCTGCAGAGCCTGCGTGCCACGCTGATTCCGGTTATCGCGGTGCCGGTATCAATTGTTGGTACGTTTATAGGCATGTCGGCGTTAGGGTTCTCGGTGAACATGCTGACACTGTTTGGCATGGTGCTGGCGATCGGCATCGTAGTGGACGACGCAATCGTGGTGGTCGAGAACGTCGAGCGCAACATGCAAGTTCACAAGATGACGCCAAAGGACGCCGCCAAACGCGCCATGGATGAGGTGGCTGGCCCAGTCGTGGCGATTGTGCTGGTGTTGTGCGCGGTGTTCATTCCGGTGGCATTCATGGGGGGTATCACGGGCCAGCTCTACAAGCAGTTCGCGATCACCATCGCGATCTCGGTGGTCATCTCCGGGCTGGTGGCCCTGACCTTGTCGCCGGCGTTGGCTGCCCTGTTGCTCAAGCCCCAGCACGGCAAGAAGAACGCTTTCTTTCGCGGGTTCGAACGCAGTTTCGAACGCCTCACCGAGGGCTACTCCCGCGCCGTGGCCTTCATGATCAAGCGTTTCGTGCTGGCCCTTCTGCTGTTTGCGGCGATGGTTGTGCTGATCCTGCTGATAGGCCAGCGCATACCCAGTGCTTTTCTGCCTCCCGAAGACCAAGGCTACCTGCTGGGCGCGGTGATCATGCCTGATGCCGCAAGCCTGGATCGCACTGGCCAGGTCGGGAAGGTTGCCAGTGACTTTTTCATGAACGACGCCGCTGTCGAAGGCGTTGCCATCGTCAATGGCTATAGCCTGCTCGACGGCCAGAACAAGAACAACGCGGCGGCGTTTTTTGTGGGTTTCAAGGATTTTGAAGGGCGCTACCAGGATGCCGACACCATCGCGCAGCAAAGCGCCCCCGCAGTCATGGAAAAAGCGCGCCATGCGTTCTCGAGCGTACAAGAAGGCGTGATCGTGCCGGTCAATCCCCCGTCCATTCCTGGCCTGGGTACCACGGGCGGCATGGAGGTATGGGTGCAAGGCAAGGGCGACGCTGGCATCAATCAGCTGGCCGAAGTGGTGGAAACGCTGATTGTGAAAGCCAAGGAGAGGCCGGAGCTTGGGGCGATAACCTCAACGTTCAATGTTTTCTCCCGACAGTTGATGGTCGATGTAGACAAGGAAAAAGCCGAAAGCCTTGGCGTACCGGTGGAAGAGGTCTACAGCACGATGCAGACCATGTTCGGCTCCCTGTATGTGTCGCAATTCAACAAGTTCAGCCGGCTGTGGCAGGTTATTCTCCAGGCCGAGCCCGCCTATCGGCTCAAGGCCGAGGACCTGCAGCAAATCTATGTACGCAGCACCAATCTTGGGATGGTGCCGCTCAAGGCGCTGCTGACGACCCGCTACATTACCGGCCCCGACCTTCTTACGCGCTTCAATAACTTCCCCGCCGTGAAACTCACCGCCAACCCCGCCCCTGGCTACAGTTCTGGCCAGGCGCTCGCGGCACTGGAGGAAATCAGCGCTGAAATCATGACCAATGATTATTCACTGGCGTTGAGCGGCGAAGCGTTCGAAGAGAAAAAAAGCGGAGGCGCTTCCTCTCAAGTCTTTCTCTTTGGCCTGGTAATGGTGTTCCTTATCCTGGCCGCGCAGTACGAGAAGTGGTCGCTCCCCGTCGGCGTACTGCTTGCTGTGCCCTTTGCATTGTTTGGCGCGCTGCTCGCTGTGCTTATCCGCGGGCTGAGTAATGATGTTTACTTCCAGATCGGCCTGACCATGCTAGTAGCCCTGGCCGCGAAGAACGCGATCCTGATCTTCGAGTTTGCAGTACTTAACAGGGAAAACGGCATGTCCGCCTATGACGCTGCCATGGTCGCGGCCAAGGAACGCTTGCGGCCCATCGTGATGACGTCCCTGGCGTTCATCCTTGGCTGCGTACCGCTGGCCATCGCCGTGGGCGCATCCGAGAACAGCCGCCACTCCATCGGCACGGGGGTTATCGGCGGGATGCTGGCGGCCACGGCTATCGCGATCTTTTTCATCCCCATGTTCTACTACCTGGCCGAGCGGATGTTCGGGAAAAAAGACGTTGCGCCTACGGTGGATCAATCGGAGCGGAGCACCGGCTTTGCACCGCTCCCTCACGGGGCAGTAGAGAACCGGCCCAGGGAGGAGTGACATGCGCCAACCTTCGGCCCTGCTGCTATGTGTGATCCTGCCCGGGTGTACGGTGGGCCCCGACTACCAGCACCCGGCTATTGAAATCCCGGCGAGCTACCGTTATGCCGAATACGAAGCAAAGGATTTATCCAACACACAATGGTGGGAGCAGTTCCAGGACCCTGTTCTGAACGAACTGATTCGCAGCGCGTTGCTGGAAAACAAAGACATCAAGATCGCCGCTGCAAGGGTAGAAGAGTTTCAAGGCCGCTATGGCGAAGTTCGATCGCTGATGTTTCCCCAAGCCGGGTTCGATGGAGTGGCTCAGCGCAGCCGAGCCCCCAGAAGCAATGGCCCGGTACCCTTGGACGCTTCCATAGACCCGGTTTACAAAAACTACCAGGCCGTTCTCAGCGTGAACTGGGAGCTCGACATCTGGGGCCGCCTGAGGCGCTTGAACGAATCCGCCCGTGCTGACTTGCTGGCATCGGAGGAAGGACGCCGCAGCGTGATACTCAGCCTGGTGTCGTCTGTGGCCTCAAGCTACGTCACCCTTCGTGATCTCGACAGGGAACTGGACATTGCCCGCACCACGGCAAACGTGCGGCGTGACTCCTACGAAATTTTCAAAATGCGCTTTGGCGCCGGGACCATTTCGGAAATGGAACTGGCGCAAAATCAGTCCGAATACGAGCGCACCCAGGCTTCCGTGGCCCAACTCGAGCCTCTGGTCGCACAACAGGAAAACGCCCTGGCATTACTGCTTGGGCGCAATCCTGGCCCTGTGCTGCGGGGGCGCGACCTGGCGCAACTGACGCTGCCTGCAGTGCCTGCCGGTTTACCGTCGGACCTGCTGCAACGGCGCCCGGACCTGCGCCAGGCCGAGTTGAACCTGATCTCGGCGAATGCCCAGATCGGAGCGGCCAAGGCTCAATACTTTCCAGCGATTTCGCTAACGGGCGTGCTGGGCTCGGTAAGTAGCCAGCTTTCCAACCTGTTCACCGGGCCGGCTGCCACCTGGTCCTACGGCGTTGGCGCGAGCCTGCCGATCTTCACGGCTGGCGGGATCGCCGGGCAGGTCCAACAAGCCGAAGCCGTTCAGCAACAAGCGCTGCTCAGCTACCAGAAGGCCGTTCAATCGTCCTTCAGCGACGTGGAAAACGCGCTTGTCTCTTCCAGCAAATCCCGCGAGCAGATGGCCTCCCAAGCGCGTCAGGTTGAAGCGTTAAGCACTTACGCCCGATACGCCCGCTTACGCTACGACAACGGTTACACCAGCTATATCGAGGTACTGGATGCCGAACGGAGCCTGTTCGATGCTCAACTGAGTTACACCCGCACGCGAGGCAGGGTTTTTACTTCAATGATCGATTTGTATAAGGCAACCGGCGGGGGATGGGTAGCCGAGGCAGCAGATTTGTCGGCAGCTGACGAAAGCGCTTCAAATAATACACCGTAGGCAGAAAAGTTGGCTGGGCAGTTCGTCATCCACTTCATTTCCAAGTGAAAGCCCAAGTGCCGCAAACGCGCCAGCAGCGTTCGATGCAATCATGATTAGCTGATCAAACCTGTCAGCTCATTGCGCTCACGCTCATTCAACAGTGAACCGAACCCTGCGAGCGCATTATCAGCCATATATTGTGGATTGCTTGTCCCTGGAATCACGCAGGTTACCGAGGGGTGGGATATCAGAAACTTCAGTGCCAATTGAGCCCAACTGGTCGCCCCGACCTCGGGGGCCCAGGCGGGCAGTGGCGTTCCTTGCAAGCGCGAAAGCAAACCACCTCCCCCAAAGGGACGATTACACAGTACGGCCACACCGCGCTCGGAACACAGTGGCAAGATCCGGTTTTCTGCGGCACGGTCATCCAAAGCATAGTTGATCTGCAAAAAGTCCAGGGCCTCTGCTTTGATCACTGCTTCAACGTCGCTATACGCCGAAGATGTGTAATGGCTGATGCCGATATACCGGATACGCCCCTCCTCTTTCCAGCGCCTGAGTGTCGGCAGATGGGTCTTCCAGTCCACCAGGTTATGAACCTGCATCAGATCAATACGCTCGGTTTGCAGCAGCTTGAAAGACCGCTCCATTTGGGCGATTCCCTCGGCTCGACCCTGCGTCCAAACCTTCGTGGCGAGAAAGGCCGACGATTGCGTGGTGTTCGCCGATAACAGGTCGCCAGTGGTTTGCTCGGCGCGCCCATACATGGGTGAACTATCGATTACAGATCCCCCTCTGTCGAACAACGCATCGAGCACGCCGGGCAGATTTTCGTACGTAGCAGAGGAAGGTTGCACATCGAACCCGCGGTAAGTACCGAGCCCAATGACGGGTAACGGTTCGTTGCTCGACGGTATAGGGCGACTGAGCATTTTCTGACCTTGCGTAGGCACGCGTATATCTCCCCAAGCCCGACCGAAGGGCACTGAGCTCGCGGCCACCGCAACCGCTTGGATGAACGACCTGCGTGTAATATTCAGCGGGGGCGGACCTGGATAATTCCTCGTAATCATGGAAAAACGCCTCGCTACGTTGCTCACACCACCATAGACGCTTAAAGGAGCGCCTGAAGTTTCCCTGTGAACATTACTGTCGCTCCCAGGCAATACGCCCCCACCGCCTGCAGGCGGAACAGGCCATTTGATGGGGCCACTGCCGTTTATCGGTTGCGCATCACCAGAGTAAAAAGTATGGCAACGATCAGTAAGCGAGCAGGACAAGCGATCAACACTTTGCCAGGCGAACTGCGCCCCGCGCTCGCCGGGTTCGCCTTTTTTTTGTGCCTGTTCAGCGGCTATTTCATGCTACGGCCCATTCGCGAGGCCATGGGCATTCAAGGCGGGGTCGATAATCTGCAATGGTTGTTCACCGCAACGTTCCTGCTGATGCTTATCGCGGTGCCCTTTTTCGGCTGGCTCAGTTCTGTCATGCCACGGGCCCGGTTTATTGATGGTGTGTATGGAGTATTCGCCCTGAACCTCATCGCCTTTGCCATGATGTTCACCGTGCACCCTGACAGCCTTTGGCTGGCCCGAACGTTCTATGTCTGGATCTCCGTGTATAACCTGTTCGTTGTGTCAGTGGCGTGGAGCCTGATGGCCGACGTGTTCGACAATGCCCAGGCGCGGCGCCTTTTTGCCTTTATTGCCGCAGGTTCGAGTGTAGGGGGGCTACTGGGGCCAATGGCCAGTGCGCTGCTGGTCAATGTTCTTGGCCAGGCCGGGCTGGTGCTGACGAGCGCCCTGTTGCTGCTGGTCACCCTGGCGCTCAAGCGTTACCTGCTGACATGGCGGGCATCAGGCGGTGCAGGACGCCCTGGTGCTGTGCCCACCGAAAACCCAAGGCATCCTGTGCCCGGTAGCCCGTTCAGTGGTCTGACCCGCATTGTTAGCTCTCCTTATCTGCGGATGGTTTGCCTGTTTGTGCTACTGCTGGCCACGACGAGCACCTTTTTGTATTTCGAGCAGGCACGCCTGGTTTCGCTTCGATTCCCTACTCGCGAGGAACAAGTGCGTGTCTTTGGCCTCATCGATTTCACCGTGCAGGTAGGCGCACTGGCAACGCAGCTATTCATCACAGGGCGGATCGCTCAGCGGTTTGGCTTGAGTAGCCTGCTGGTAGTTGTACCAGCACTGGTATGCGCAGGGTTCATTGGCCTTGCCTTGCTACCCAGTTTCGCCCTGCTCGCCGCCTTGATGATTGTGCGCCGGATCGGTGAGTACGCGTTTATCCGTCCCGGGCGCGAGATGCTGTTCGCCCCGTTGGATGCCGAAACGAAGTACAAGGCGAAAAGCTTTATCGACACCTTGGTGTACCGCGCCGGCGACGCGATCAGCGGCTGGGCCAGAAGCGCATTCGACCTATCGGCCCACGGGGCCTTGTTGGCGGCTGTGGTCGGCGCACTTTGCGCAGGCTTGTGGGCATGGAGTGGGTGGTATCTCGCACGGCAACGTGCCCGTACGATAGCCCGCCATGTCGAAGATTGAAGCTTTTGAGGTTTCGCTGGCTTGACCGGTAACAGATAGTTGTTCATCCGCCATGCCGTAGGGTTCATCAGGTCGTGGACCCTACGTTCCCTTCTCCTGATACCTCAAAACAAAGCGGCAGGTCTCTACAATTGCGGGTAATTTGCCGGAAACCCGTCAATCCGCAAGCTCCCTCCCGGCAATTCGCCCGCCCATAATGTGCCTATAACAATAAGGGGCTCCCCCGAATCGAGAAGGCCATGTTCAAGGACCATATCGTTAAAGCACGTGCCACCGACAACGTCGCGTTCATGGGGTCGGTCGCGGTGGTGATATTCGCGGTTACCTTGCTCGCCGGCCTGGGCGAAAGTGGCTTGGCCCGGCTGATGGGGCCGATACTGCTGGACCTCAAGGCACCGCTGGCACGGGACATCGCCGTTGCGGGGACCTTTACCGTCACGCTGGTGCTCAACCTGTTCATTCTCGGTCGCTTCCCCCTCCGGGCGCAGATCGTGACGGTGTGGTGCGAGCTGCTGGTGCTGTTTCTGCTGTTCTTCGATACCTTCAACCTGTCCTACAGCTTTATCGCGACCAAAGTGGGCTTCATGATCACCCAAGGGGTGTTCACCACCGTCTACGTGTCGGCGATTTCCATTGCCATCGCCTTCGTGCTGGCGCTGCTGGGCGCCACGGCGCGGTTGTCCGCGAACGGATTCGCCATAGCCATCGCCAGCTTCTATACCTCCTTCTTTCGCGGCGTGCCCCTGCTGATCCAGATCTACCTCATCTATCTCGGCATTCCGCAGCTGGGCTATGTGGTGGGCGCGGTGCCGGCGGGGATACTGGCGCTGTCGTTGTGCTATGGCGCCTACATGACCGAGATCTTTCGGGCGGGCATCAGCAGCATCTCCCGGGGCCAGTGGGAAGCGTCCAGGGCCATTGGCCTTACGCCTTTCCAGACCATGACGCGGGTGATCCTGCCGCAGTCCATGCGCCTGATCATCCCGCCTACGGGCAACCAGTTCATTTCCATGCTCAAGGACAGTTCGCTGGTGTCGGTGATCGGCGTGTGGGAATTGATGTTCCTGGCCCGTACCCAAGGCCGCGCCGAGTTTCGCCACCTCGAAATGCTGATCACCGCGGCCGTGCTCTATTGGCTGCTGTCGATCGTGCTGGAAACCGTCCAGGCCCGCCTGGAAAAGCACTTCAACCGCGCACACCGCTGAGGGCACAGCATGAACCAGGCGTTCGCTTCTCAAGCCCCCGTGGCCCCAGCCGCGATTTCCATCCAGGGGTTGCACAAGTGGTTTGGCGATTTTCATGTACTGGACGGCATCGAGCTGCAGATCCAGAGCGGTGAGATTGTGGTGGTCTGTGGTCCTTCGGGGTCCGGCAAGTCCACCCTGATTCGCTGCCTGAACCTGCTCGAGGATTTTCAGAAAGGGGCCGTGGTGATCAACGGCACGCCGCTCACCCGCAGCGGTGCCTGCGTGGCCAAAATAAGGCGACAGGTTGGCATGGTGTTTCAGCAGTTCAACCTGTTCCCGCACATGACCGTGCTGGACAACCTCATGCTCGGGCCACGGCTGGTGAGCAAGCTGAGCAAGGCTCAGGCGCAGGCTTTGGCCTACGAGTACCTGGAGCGCGTGCGCATACGCGAGCAGGCGGACAAGTTCCCGGCGCAATTATCCGGCGGCCAGCAGCAGCGGGTCGCCATCGCCCGGGCCTTGTGCATGCGCCCTCGCATCCTGCTGTTCGATGAGCCTACCTCGGCGCTAGACCCGGAAATGGTCAAGGAAGTGCTGGATGTGATGGGCGAGCTGGCGCACGACGGGATCACCATGCTCTGCGTGACCCACGAAATGGGGTTTGCCCGCCGGGTCGCGAACCGGATCATTTTCATGGACCAGGGCAGCATCATCGAACAAGCGAGCCCGGACGATTTCTTCGACAACCCCCGCCACCCAAGGGCGCGGGAATTCCTGTCGCAGATCCTCAACCACTGAGGGCCAGCGGCCCTTGAATAGCCACCGCACAACAAAAACAACACTCGCAAACCCGAGAACCCTGGAGGCTTACCCATGACTTCGTTCGCTCGCGTGTTCACCGCTGCCGCCCTGGCCAGTGCCTTCACCCTTGCCGCCAGCGCGGCCTGGGCCGGCGCGACGTTGGACCGCATCCATCAGGAAAAGGTGATGAAAGTAGCCACGGCCGCCAACTGGCCGCCCCAGTCGTTCCTGGGCCCCGATGACAAATTGCAGGGGTTCGACATCGACGTGGCAAACGAGATTGGCCGCCGGCTGGGTACCCAGGTGACTTTCGTCACCCCTGAATACGGCATCATCACCGCCGGGCGCTGGTCCAGCCGCTGGGACGTCTCGGTGGGCTCCATGACACCGACCATGGAGCGTGCCCGGGTGCTGGATTTCCCCGCCATCTATTACTACACCCCCTACGTGTTCGCGGTGCACAAGGACGCCGCGGGCGCGACCACCGCAGACCTCAACGGCAAGGTCATCGGCGTGGAAGCAGGCACCACCTCCGAGGATTACATCAACCGCCGGCTGAAGATCGACGCGGCCGACGTGCCGGCGTTCAGCTATGACGTTGAACCCGGCGAGGTCAAGACCTACGGCGACAGCATGGGGCCGCTGGATGACCTGCGCATGGGCAACGGCGTGCGGCTGAATGCAACGCTCTCGGCGCTGCCGACCATCCTGGCCGCGATCAAGAATGGCTACCCGATCGCAAGAGTCGAAGGCAAGCCCGCCTACTATGAGCCGTTGGCCATCGCCGTGGACAAGGGTGACGACGCCTTCGACAAGGCCCTGGCCGGGATCGTCACCGAGATGAAAACGGACGGCACGCTCAAGCGGCTATCGGAAAAGTGGTACGGGGCCGACCTCACCAAGGTGCAGTAGCCCGCTGTTGAAGTGACGAGGTATTCGATGTCCACGTACATTAACAACTACTACACCGGCACCATGCGCCCCGCGGCCCCGCGGCCTGCGCTGCAAGGCACGGTTCAGGCCGACGTGTGCATCGTTGGCGGCGGCCTGGCCGGGCTGAGCACCGCCTGGGAGCTGCTGGCGCGGGGCAAATCCGTGGTGCTCGTGGAAGCGGCGCGGGTGGCCTGGGGCGCCTCCGGGCGCAACGGGGGCTTCGTGCTTCAGGGGTATTCCGAGGCGCTCCCGGCCATCGAACGCCGCTGTGGCACGGCGAAGGCAGCAGCGTTGTTCAGGCTCTCGCTCGAGGGGGTTGATACCGTCCGCCAGATGATCGCCAGCCACGCGTTGCCAGGCTGCGCGCCCACCACGGGCAAGCTGGGGGTGATGCGCTACGACGATGGCGATAACCTCAAGCGCCTGTGCGAACGAATGACCACCGAGTTCGACTTCCCCCTGGAGTACCTCGACCGCCAGGCGGTGCGTGAACGGCTGAACACCGAGCGGTACTTCCAGGGCGCACGGGACACCCACGGCTTTCATTTCCACCCGCTCAATTACTGCCTGGGCCTTGCCGAGCTGATCGAGCGCCAGGGTGGGCGGATTCATGAACACTCGCCCATGACCCGGGTAGACCGCCATGGCGCGGGGCACCGGGTGGTCACTGGCCAGGGCGCGGTGGAGTGCGAGCACGTGGTGTATTGCTGTGGCGGGTATGGCGGCCCCGAGTTCGGCAAGCTGCGCCGCGCTTTCCTGCCGATCGCCACCTATGTGGTGCTTACCGAGCCGCTGGGCGACCGCTTGCATAAAGCCGTGAGGACCACTGACGCGGTAGGCGACTATCGCCGCGCGGCGGATTACTACCGCATTGTCGAGGGCGACCGCTTGCTCTGGGGCGGGCACATCACCACCCACAACCTGCAGGATGAACAGCGCCTGGGCGCGCTGCTGACCGCCGACATTCTCGACGTGTACCCGCAGTTGCAGGGCCTGAGAATCGCCAAAGCCTGGTCGGGCCTGATGGGCTATGCACGCCACAAGATGCCGCACATCGGCCCGCTGGGTAACGGCGTGTGGGCTTGTACCTCCTTCGGGGGCCATGGTATGAACACCGCACCCATTGGCGGGCGGGTAGTGGCCGAGGCCATCTGTGGCGAGACAGACCGCTATCGCCTGTTCGAGCCCTACGGCCTCCAATGGAATGGCGGGCCCCTGGGCCCGGCGGCGGCGCAGCTGGTGTATACGGGCCTGAAGCTGATGGACAGCTTCCAGGAAACGCGCTCGCGCCGCGCGTGACCCGCTAGACCTCGATCCAATTCGCTCAAGGAAGCGTTCATGGATGCACCTACGGCTGGCTCGTTGTTCAACCTCACCGACAAGGACCGGCAATTGCTCGCGCTGCTGCAGGCCAACGCCCGGGAGCCCACCGCCTCCCTGGCGCGCAAGCTGGGCGTGTCGAGGTCGGCGGTTCAGGAACGCATCCAGCGCCTGGAAAGGGCCGGGGTGATCACCGGCTACAGCGTTCGCATCGACCAGGACCGGGTACAGCCCACCATCAACTGCTTCACCATGACCTCCTGCACAAACAAGAGCTACACCGACGTGATGACCACCCTGCGCAAGATCGAGGCGGTGCAGGCCGTGTACGCGGTGTCGGGGGAATCGGATTTCATCATCCACCTGGCCACCACTACCTTGAGCGAACTCAACGCCGAGCTCATCCGCATCAATATGATCAAGGGCGTGGCGCACACCGCATCCCATATCGTGATGGAGACGAAATTCAGCCGTAAGCTGACGGTTTGATTGCTCGCCGTTGCCTGACGGCCCCGCCTGCACATTCGGTTATAACCTAATCATTAAAAAATAGCATATTAAACGCTCTCAATATGCTTAGATTGGCCCATGTCAGCGCCCTATCGGACCCCCGCTCATGAGCCAGATCACTCACCCTGAACGCCTGCGCGAGTTTATCGGCGCCCTGGCCGAAACCCTTGAAAGTGACCCGCGCGAAGGCGACCTGTTGCACCGTGGCGGCAAGCTGCTGGGCCAGTTGGTGCAGCATGACGACTGGCTACCCGATGAGTTCGCCCAGCCGAACCCCGAGCGGTACCAACAATTTCTGTTGCACGCCGACGCGCGCCAGCGGTTTTCGGTGGTGAGTTTCGTGTGGGGGCCGGGCCAGCGCACGCCGATCCACGACCACCGCGTGTGGGGCCTGATCGGCATGCTTCGCGGGGCTGAAGATTCCCAGAGCTTCGCCCGTGGCCCTGATGGTCGCCTGCACCCGGAAGGCGCCCCGGTGCGCTTGAACCCCGGTGACGTGGAAGCCCTGTCGCCACGCCGCAACGACATCCACCAGGTGAGCAATGCCTTCAGCGATCAGGTGTCGGTGAGCATCCATGTGTATGGCGCCAACATTGGCGCGGTGCGCCGCGCGGTGTACCAGCCCGACGGCAGCGAGAAGTTGTTCATCTCCGGCTACAGCAACGCCTACCTCCCCAACATCTGGGACCTGTCCAAAGAGAACCTTGCCCAATGACCAGTGCCGCCACCCGCACCTACGCCGACATCCGCCGCGCCCTCCTCGCCCACGAGGAAGTGGCCCTAGTGGATGTGCGCGAAGAAGCCCCTTTCGCCGAAGGCCATCCGCTGTTCGCCGCCAACATCCCGCTGTCCAAGCTTGAACTGGAAGTGCTGTCGCGCATCCCGCGAAAAACCGCGGCTGTCACGCTCTACGATAACGGCGAGGGGCTGGCTGCGCTGGCAGCCGAGCGGCTGGAAGCGCTGGGGTACACCGATGTAAAGCTGTTGGAGAATGGCCTGCAAGGCTGGCGCGATGCCGGCGGAGAACTGTTCATCGACGTGAACGTGCCCAGCAAGGCCTTCGGCGAGCTGGTGGAACATCACCGGCATACTCCTTCACTGCCCGCCAAAGAAGTGCGCGCGCTGCTTGAGGCCAAGGCCGACGTGGTGGTGCTGGACGCCCGCCGCTTCGATGAATACCAAACCATGAGCATTCCCACCGGCGTGAGTGTGCCCGGCGCCGAACTGGTGTTGCGTGCCCGCGAACTCGCACCCAACCCGAACACCCGGATCATCGTCAACTGCGCCGGCCGCACCCGCAGCATCATCGGTACCCAGTCGCTGGTAAATGCTGGCATTCCCAACCCGGTAGCGGCCTTGCGCAACGGCACCATCGGCTGGTTGTTGGCCGGCCAGCAGCTGGAGCACGGCCAGAGCAAGCGATTCACCGACGTCACCGACGGCACACGCCTCCAGGCGGCGTCGGATGCCCGCCAGGTTGCTGACAAGGCGGGCGTGAAGCGCGCCGCTCGGGAAGATCTCGCTCGGTGGCAGGCGGACGCGGCACGTACCACTTACCTGTTCGATGTACGCACACCGGAGGAATTCGCCAAGGGCCATGTGCCGGGTGCCCGCTCCACACCGGGCGGGCAGCTGGTGCAGGAAACCGACCACTACGCCAGCGTGCGTGGCGCGCGGATTGCCTTGGTGGATGACGACGGCGTGCGCGCCAACATGTCAGCCTCGTGGCTCGCGCAACTGGGCTGGGAGGTGTACGTGGTCGATGGCCTTGCCGCGGCCGACTTCAGCGAAACCGGCGACTGGCACGCGCCTGGCCCCGTACCACCCCAGGTGGAAGCCATCAGCCCCGCTTCGTTGGCCGAATGGCAAAGCCACCCGGACCTGCAGGTACTGGATTTCACTACCAGCGCCAACTATGTGAAGCAGCACATTCCCGGTGCCTGGTGGGTGCTGCGAGCTGACCTGGCCGCAGCGCTGAAGAAGATCCCCGCCGCCGAGCGCTACGTGCTCACCTGTGGCAGCAGCCGGTTGGCGCGGCTGGCCGTAAGCGAAGTCGAAGCCCTGACTGGCAAGCCGGTATTTGTGCTGGACGGCGGCAATGCGGCCTGGGCGAAGGCCGGCCTTGAACTGGAGCACGGTGAAACTCGCCTGGCCTCCCCGCGTATCGACCGCTACCGCCGCCCCTATGAAGGTACCGAGGCGCCTCGCGAAGCCATGCAGGCGTACCTGGATTGGGAATTCGGTTTGGTCGAGCAACTGGCCCGCGACGGCACCCATGGCTTTCATGTGATCTGAACATTACCCAGCCGACCCCTTTCCAGGCGGAGGACACCTCACGATAGACAGGCAGCCCGCTTACCTCCCTCGCGGGCTGCCGGGAGAACACCTATGAGCACACGCCAACTCAAACTCGGCGCCATGGTCCACGGCGTTGGCCACGGCTGGGGCGAATGGCGCCACCCGAATGCCCAGGCCGACGCCAGCGTCAATTTCAACTGGTACAAGGGCCAGGCCGCGCTGGCGGAAGCGGCGAAATTCGACTTCGTGTTCATCGCCGACAGCCTGCACATCCATGAAAAATCGAGCCCCCACTACCTCAACCGTTTCGAGCCGCTGACCATTCTGTCTGCGCTGGCGGCCACCACTTCGCACATCGGCCTGGTCGCCACCGTGACCGTGAGCTACACCGAGCCCTTCCAGGTGGCACGCCAGTTCGCCTCGCTGGACCACATCAGCGGCGGCCGCGCCGGCTGGAACGTGGTCACCTCGTGGCTGAGCGGCACCGCCGAAAACTTCAGCAAGGCCGAACACCCGCCCCATGCCGTGCGCTACCGCATCGCCAAGGAGCATGTGTCCGTGGTGAAGGGCCTGTGGGACTCCTGGGAGGATGACGCGCTTGTGCGCAACAAGGCCACCGGTGAATTTTTCGACCGGCGCAAGCTGCACGCCCTCGACCACAAGGGTGAGTTCTTCCAGGTAAAAGGCCCGCTGAACATCTCCCGCTCCCGTCAGGGCCAGCCGGTGCTGTTCCAGGCCGGCACCTCGGAAGACGGGCGCAACTTCGCCGCAGAATATTCCGACGCGATCTTCGTGCATGCCGAATCCCTCGAAGACGCGCAGGCCTATTACGCCGACCTCAAAAAACGCGCCCGTGGCTGTGGCCGCAACCCGGACGACCTGTCGATCCTGCCGGGCATCCGCCCGATCATCGGCCGCACCGAAGCGGAAGTGGAAGCGCGCTATCAGCAGGCCGTGGACCTGGTGAGCATCGAGGACGCCATCGTCGCTTTGGGCCGCCCGTTCAATGACCATGACTTCAGCCAATACCCACTGGACGCACCCTTCCCCGAGCTGGGCGACCTGGGTTCCAACAGCCAGAAAGGCGGTTCGGACCGGATCAAGCAGTTGGCGCGGGAGCAGCAGCTCACGCTGCGTGAAGTGGCGCTGCACTTCTCCCGCCCGCGCCGGGACTTCGTCGGCACGCCCGAACAGGTCGCCGACCAGATCCAGCAGTGGTTCGAGCAAGGCGCCAGCGACGGTTTCATCATCAACTCTCTGCTGCCGGACGGCCTCCAATACTTCACCGAACTGGTGGTGCCGGTACTCCAACAACGCGGGCTGCACCGCAGCGAATACGGCGGCAGCACCCTGCGCGAGCATTTTGGCCTGCAGGTACCGGTGAACCGATACGCGGATGCAGAACGCACCCCTGCGCCAGTAGCCGAGGAGGCCGAGGTTTGAACCAGCCCGTCGCCGCCCTTCGGGTTGCTGAGGTACCCGAAGCAGAAACCCCCGAGGCGTTCGCCGCTCGCCTTGAAAACCTGACCACGGCGCTCGCCGCCACGGCGCAGGCCTATGACGAAAGCGGCGCCTTCCCTCACGCCAATTTCGCGCTGCTGCACCGCCATGGCCTGCTCGGCCTGACCGTGCCCGCCGCGCTGGGCGGCGGCGGCGCAAGCCTGAGCCAGGCGCGGCGGGTGATCACTGCCGTAGCCCGGGGCGAGCCTTCCACGGCGTTGATTCTGGTGATGCAGTACTTGCAACACACCCGCTTGCAAGACAGCACCAGCTGGCCGGCGCATTTGCGTACGCGGGTGGCGACCGAGGCCGTGCAGCAGGGGGCGCTGATCAATGCGCTGCGGGTAGAGCCTGACCTGGGCACGCCCGCCCGGGGCGGCCTGCCAGCAACCGTTGCCCGGCGTACGCCCGAAGGCTGGCGCATCAGCGGCCGCAAGCTGTACTCCACCGGCAGCCACGGGCTGACCTGGCTGAGCGTATGGGCACGCAGCGATGACGACGATCCTCTCGTCGGCGCTTGGCTGGTGCCCAAGGCCAGCACGGGCGTGACCATTGTCGACGCCTGGGACCACCACGGCATGCGCGCCACCTGCAGCCACGAAATCGTATTGGACGACGTGCTGGTGCCATTGGACCATGCGGTGAGCGTGAGCCGCTGGAGCGCACCGCAGTCCGAGCTGGATGCTACCGGCCTGCTGTGGATGGCCGTGCTGTTGTCCTCCGTCTACGACGCCATCGCGCAGGCAGCGCGGGACTGGGTGGTGGCGTTTCTGCAAGACCGCGCGCCGAGCAACCTGGGCGCGCCGCTGTCCACACTGCCGCGGTTCCAGGAAGTGGTCGGGCACATCGACACCTTGCTGTTCGCCAACCGCTCTCTGCTCGACGCCGCCGCCCATGGCTGGACCGCCCCGGCGCACGCGGGGCAGATCAAATACCTGGTCACCGGCAACGCCATCCGCGCAGTGGAACTGGCCATCGAAGCCGCGGGCAACCCCGGCCTCTCCCGCGCCAACCCATTGCAGCGGCACTACCGCAACGTGGTCTGCGGGCGGGTGCATACGCCGCAGAACGACGCGGTGTTAGCTGGGGTGGGAAAGGCCGCGTTTGCGGCCATTCCCAGGCTGCCGCCGGATGGCCGGCCCGCTGGCCCCACAGATTGAATTGAGGCCCTCACGGCTGCTTGGCCACCTGCTCGTTGGCCGGCACATCAAAACCCTCGGCAAAGGTAGGGGCCACGTCCAGGTGGCCATTGATCAGCCCATGGGCCTGGTAGAAATCGGCCGTTTCCTGCTGCTGCCCGATGGTGTTGGCATCCACCGCCTGCCAGCGCAGTTGGCGCCGTTCGAACTGCAAGCGCGCGGCGTTTTCCGGGAAGCCGATGATGGCGGCCAGCGTGCGGGAGTAGCTGTCCAGGTTCTGGTAGGCCCACACCTGCGCCTTGGCCAGGCGCGCGAGGTAATCCTGCAAGGCGGCGCGGTGGGCGGGGTCGGCCAGCGCTTTGTCCGTGGCGGCCAGGAAGCTGTTGCCGCTAGACAGCCCGCGGCCATTGACCAGCACCCGGGCCTGACCGCTCAGTTCGGACAGCGCCGTGTAGGGTTCCCACGTGGCCCAAGCGTCTACCGAACCGTTCGCCAGCGCCATCTTGGCGTCTACCGGGCCGAGGAAGCGAAACTCCACATCTTTCTCGGTCAGCCCCACGCTGGCCAGTGCCCGGAGGGCGATGTAATGGCCGATGGAACCGCGCCCGGTGGCGATACGCTTGCCCTTGAGATCAGCAGCTGAATGCAGGGGTGCATCAGGGTTGACCAGCACGGCCGTGCCGTAGGCGTCGGATTTGTCCACGGCAATGGCCTTCACCTGAGCGCCCGACGCGAGCGCGAACAGCAGCGGCGCGTCGCCGATGATGCCGGCATCCACCGCGCCGGCGTTCAATGCTTCGGCCAGAGGAGCGGCCGCCGGGAATTCGGACCAGCGTAGGTCGTACGGCAGGTCCCGCAGGGCGTCAGCGGCCTCGAGCTGGGCACGCATGTTGCCTTTCTGGTCGCCAATGCGCAGTTCGATGCGGTCAGCAGCCACCGCATGGCCAGCCATCAACAGGGCGGCGCCGAGGGCCAGGATTCGAGCAAAGGGAGGCATGGGCAGGTTCCTTGAGCGTGCCGCAGTGCTTACCGCACGCGGCTTGAGAGAGAAGGCCCGATGAACTCTACCCGCACCTTTTATATTCCTGAAATGCATTTTTAGAATAACCTAATATGCGTTTTCAAAAACATTTCCCGTCTTTGCTTAGACCAAAAAAGAATTTTACAGCGGAAATGTTGCGCCCTACCGTCATAAGCCCCGACACAGGAGCGCCCCTTCGATGACCGCTTTGTCTGCACTGCCTGACACCCCTGCCCTCACCGTTCGCCAGCGGGTAACCCCGGAAGAGTGGGAGGTGCGGGTAAAGTTGGCCGCAGCCTACCGGCTGGCTGCGCTGCTCCGCTGGACGGACCACATCTACACGCACTTTTCCGCCCGCGTGCCGGGCCCGGAGGAGCACTTTCTGATCAACGCCTTCGGCCTGCTGTTCGACGAGATCACCGCCTCCAACCTAGTGAAAGTAGACGTAGACGGCACGCTGATCGACGACCCACTGGGCCTCGGCATCAACCAGGCCGGCTATGTGATTCACAGCGCCATCCACCGCGCCCGACCCGACCTCAAGGCGGTGCTGCACACTCACACCCGCGACGGCGCGGCGGTATCGGCCCAGCGTAATGGCCTGCTGCCGCTGTCCCAGCACGCGCTGGCGTACTACAGCCGGGTGAAATACCACACCTACGAAGGCGTGGCGCTGGACCTGGACGAACAGGAACGGCTGGTGGCCAACCTGGGTGACAGCAATATCTTCATCCTGCGCAACCACGGCCTGCTCACGGGTGGGGTGAGCATCGAGCATGCCTTCCGTGAACTGCACGGGCTGGAGCGCGCCTGCAACATCCAGATTGCCGCGCAGGCAGGCGGCAACGTAGACCTTCTGTTCGCGCCCGACGCGGCTATCGAGAAAGTACGCCATCAAACGGCTGGCCTGCTCGACGGCAGCAGCCCCGGCCTGCAGCGCCACTGGGATGCGCTTATCCGCCAGCTGGACCGCGAAGGCCAGGATTACAAGGAATAACCCTGCTTTTACCCAGACGCCACAGCTGCACCCGCACCAAGGGCCAGTGACACTCGATTCAAGGAAGACGCCCTCGATGCCTTACCCGTATTTGCGCCTGTCAGCCGTTACCGCTTCTGTTCTGCCTGGCTTGTTCATGGCCACCGCGCCCATGGCGGAAGCGGCCGACACTGACCCTACCCTCAGTACCGTCACAGTGATCTCCACCGGGGTGCGCGGGCAACAACGCACCGTGGCCGACAGCCCTGCCCCTATCGACGTGATCAACAGCGATCAGCTGCTGAAAACCGGGCGGGCGGAGCTGTCCGAAGCCATTTCCAAGCTGCTGCCCTCGTTCAACTTCGGCACCAATATCGCCGGGTACAACTCGGTCACCCGGCCACTGAGCAACCGTAGCCTGGGCCCGGCCTACACCCTGGTACTGGTGAACGGCAAACGCCGGCACAACGGCGCCGTGGGCCAGCGCGGCTCCATTGATAACAGCGGCGCCAATGCCGTGGACATCGACCTGATCCCGATCAGCGCCGTGGACCACATCGAGGTACTCAAGGACAGCGCCGCTGCGCAGTACGGCTCGGATGCGGTGGCCGGGGTGATCAATATCATCCTCAAGCGCGGCAACGCCGGTGGCCACGTGGAAACCAGCTACGGCAAGCTGTACTCCGGGGAAGGGGAAACCATCAAACTCGCCGGCGACGAAGGCTTCGAGCTGGGCAATGGCGGGTTTTTTCATCTCTCGGCAGACGCCCATAAACGTGGCGACGCGTCCTGGAACGGCAAGGCCGACAGCAGCGTGCACGCCTACGCCGACCCCGTGAAAGAAGCGGCCTGGGACCGCGTGGCCATTCGCAATGGCGACCCGGACCTCAAGGCCTTCAACCTTGCCTACAACGCCGAGTTGCCGCTGGACCAGGTCACGCTCTATTCCTTTTCCACCTACGGCGAGCGCGACGCCGAGGCGTACAACTATTACCGGTTACCCACCGGCACTGCTGCGGTACCCGAGCTGTTCCCCGACGGCTACTACCCGCTCAACAACATCAAGGACCGGGACTACCAGTTCCTGTTCGGCGGCAAGGGCGAGCTGGCCGCATGGAACTGGGACCTGAGCACCAGCTACGGCCGTAACAACGTGCACCACTCCAGCGACTTCAACATCAACCCATCGCTGGGCACTGCCTCGCCCACGAAATTCGACAACCTGGCCACTTTCCGCTTCGAGCAATGGGTGAACAACCTGGACGTCACCCGCCACTACGACAGCCTGTTCCAGCTAACGCCGCCGGTGCAGGTGTCGGCCGGGCTGGAACACCGCTGGGAGCGCTTCAGCACCTTCGCCGGCGACCCAGAGGCGTATATCACTGGCACCTACCCGGCCGCCTCCGGTGCCCAGGCGACGGTGACCATCCGCCCCGAAGACGAAGTGAACCTGATCCGCAACAACTACGCCGGTTACCTCGACCTCGGCTTTGACCTTACCGACCGCTGGTTCGTGGACGTGGCCGGGCGGGTGGAGCATTACGACGATGACTCGGGCAATACCTTCGGGCTGAAGGTGAATTCCCGCTACGAACTCACCGACACCGTGGCCGTGCGTGGCACTGTGGGCACGGGCTTTCGCGCGCCCTCACTGACGCAGATCGGCTACACCGTGGCCGACAACCGCGTGGCTACCGACGTGAACGGCAACGTGGTGCCGGCGGTTACCCGGCTCACGCCCTCGGACAGTAACCTCGCCAAAGCGCTGGGTGGCGATGACCTCAAGCCGGAGAAGTCGCGCAACCTGGGGCTGGGCCTGACCTGGCAGCCAGCGCCGCGCACCAACGTGACCGCCGACGCCTACCTGATCGACATCGACGACCGCATCACCCTTACCAGCAACATCTATGACCAGGGCAACGGCGTGGTCAGCAGCATCCTGGCCGCCCAAGGCGTGACTACGGGCACTTGGGTGAACTACTACACCAACGCGTTCGATACCCGCACCCGCGGCCTGGACATCGTGGGCGACCACACCACGCCATTGGCCGGTTGGGGCGAGGTGCGCTGGAGCCTGGCGTTCAACTGGAACAAGACCACCATCGAGGACGTGCGCGACACCCCCGCTGCGCTGGCCAATTCGGGCGTGACCCTGGTGGGCCGGGACCGTGAGGGCGACCTGACCGAGGCAACGCCCAAGACCAAATGGATACTGGGCGCCAACTGGAAGCTGGACGACCTGGCGGTAAACCTGCAAACCACCCGCTATGGCGCGGTGAAAACCCTGGCGGTGAACCCCAGCGGTGATCGCAGCTTCAATGCGCGGTGGATCACCGACCTGGACGTGAGTTACACCTTCTTCGACCAGCTCACCGTGAGCGTGGGCGGCACCAACATCTTCGACGTACGCCCCAGCCGCAACGCGGTGTACAGCAGCCTGGGCCTGGCACCCTATGGCAACCCGCCTTTCTACCCGGGCGGCGGTTACTGGTACACCAAGCTCGCGTACGACTTCTGAAACCTATCCGGCCCGCTGCCGGAGGGCGGCGCGGCCTTGACCGAGGATGCGCTTATGACACTTGATCGTTCCCTGGCCAGCGCAGCCCTGCTGGCCGCCATCGCCCTGGCCTTGCCAGGTTGTTCACCGTCCCCTGCCGATGCACAGGCCGCCACCACGCTGAAAATTGCCTTCTTCAGCGACAACACCCAGCTGGTGAGCCTGGACCCTTTCCAGGTGTACTGGCTGGAGCACCGCGTGGTGCTGCGCAACGTGGCCGAATCCCTCACTGACCAGGACCCGATAACCGGCGAAATCATTCCCTGGCTGGCCGAGCGCTGGGAGGTGAGCCCCGATGCCCGGGCCTACACCTTCTACTTGCGCAAGGGCGTGACGTTCAGCAATGGCGAGCCGTTCGACGCCGAGGCGGTGAAAACCGCCTTCGACAGTGACAAGGCCTTTGCGGCGCAGCTACCCAGCACCTTTGGCGCCACCTACCTGGCCGGTTACGATAATGCCGAGGTGGTCGATGCCCATACGGTGAAGCTGGTGTTGTCGCGGCCCAACGCGGGCTTCCTGCAGGCGACCTCGACCACCAACCTGGCGATTCTCGCCCCCGAGTCCTACCGCAAAACGGCGCAGGAGCGCTCGAAAGGCGCCATCATCGGCACCGGCCCGTTCGTGCTGGAGCATTACACGCCGGAAAGCGGCCTGCGCCTGGTGAAGCGCCAAGGTTATGCGTGGCCTTCGGCGAATGTGCAGAACAAGGGCGAGTCCCACCTGGCGGCCATCGACGTGACCTATGTGCCCGAGGACAGCGTGCGCAACGGGCAATTTCTCCAGGGCCAGGTGGACATCCTGTGGCCGCGCGATCCCTTCTCTGACGTAGACCTGCAACTGCTGCAAAGCAAGAAGGCGACGATTCAGAGCCGCTCACTGCCGGGCCCGGCGTGGAACCTTTACCCCAACACGCGCGGCGATCGCATTCTGGCGGACCAGGACGTACGCCTGGCCGTGCAAAAGGCCATCGACCGCAAGACCTATGCGGCCACCGTGTACAATCCGGCCTTCCCGGTGGTGGATGGCGTGTTCGACGTGACCACGCCGTACTTCCGCAGCCAGGGCGCCAAGCTGGCGTTCGACCCCCAAGGCGCCAGCCACTTGCTGGCCCACGCCGGCTGGCAACCAGGCCCCGACGGCTACCGCTACAAGGATGGCAAGCGCCTGACCCTCGTGTACAACCTGGCCGGCAAGGAAACCGCCGGGGATGTGCTGATCCAGGACCAGCTGAAAAAAGTAGGGATCGAACTCAAGCTACGGGTGCAGACCAAGGCCGAGTGGGCCGCCGCCAACGCCGCGGGCAACTACGACCTCACTTACACCTACATGACGCGCGCCGACCCTATCGTGCTGCAGACCATCCTCGACCCCCGCAGCGCCAACAGCTCCACGTTGGCCACCAACGTGTACCCACCGGCGACGCTCAATCAGGCGCAAGCCCTGTTCGACAGCGGTCTTACCGCTACCAGCGCGGATCAGCGCGCCCAGGCCTATGGCGACCTGCAGGCCTTGCTGCTCGACCAAGGCTCGGCGATCCCGGTGTATGAGCGGGTATGGCAGGCGGCGACCGCGCCTCGCGTGCAGAACTTCCGCTGGAGCGCTGAAGGCTTCGCCTTCCTCAACGACATCGAGGTGAAGCCATGAGCCGTTATCTGCTAGGGCGGATGGGCCAGGCGCTGCTGGTGCTGTGGTGGGCCTACAGCATTACCTACTTCATCCTGTACCTGCTGCCGGGCGACCCGCTGTCCATCATGCTCAGCGCTTCGGGCATGGAAATCGACGCGCTGTCCCCGGAGCAACTGGCCAAGGCGCGAGCCTATTACGGGCTGAACCAGGGCGTACTGGAGCGCTATGTGCAACTGCTGTGGGGCGTGCTGCATGGCGATTTTGGTCAATCCCTCACTCTCAACCGCCCGGTGACCGCCGTATTGGCCGAACGGCTGCCACAAACCCTGGCACTCGCTGGCAGTGCGATCGTGTTGTCCCTGGTGGGCGGTGTAGGCCTGGCCTACCTGGCGGCTTGTGTGCGCTGGGCACCGCTCAAAACCGCCTTGTCGAGGGTGCCGGCGCTGGGCTTTTCGGTGCCGGTGTTCTGGATGGGCCTGCTGCTGATCCAGGTGTTCGCGTTCAGCCTGGGCTGGTTGCCCGCCACGGGCAGTGAGGGTGTAGCCAGCCTGGTGCTGCCGGCGATCACGCTGTCGATCCCCAGCGCGGCGGTGTATGCGCAGGTGTTGCAACGGGGCTTCCGGGACGTGGCCCGCGAACCCTATATCGTCACGGCCTATGCCAAGGGCCTGAGCCGTGGCCAGGTGCAGGCGCGCCACAGCCTGCGCAACGCCGCTCTGCCGCTGCTTACGTTGATCGGCCTGCAAGTGGGCAACACCGTTTCCGGCGCGGTGCTGGTGGAAACCATCTTCGCCCGCAACGGCGTGGGCCGGCTGGTGCAGGAAGCGGTGATGCGCCAGGACATCCCGCTGGTGCTGGCGATCGTCAGCATATCGGCTGCCGCCTTTGTGCTGGTGAACCTGCTGGTGGACCTGCTGTATCCCGTGCTCGATCCGCGTATCACCCATTCGCCCAAGGTGGCCTGACATGACTGGTACCAACCGCTTGATCGCCCCTTCCTTCACTGCCGAGCCGCTGGCCTGGCGGCCCCGTCGCCGACTTGAACGCTGGCTGGCGGTGGCCGAGCCATTGGCCCGCCGGCCGGGGTTTCTACTCGCCACGGCGCTGGTTGTATTTACGTTGATCGCTGCTGCGGCGCCTTGGCTGTTCAGCGGCCTGGACCCGTATGCCACCGCACCCGTTGCCAAGCTGCTGCCGCCTGGCGCGGGGCACTGGTTTGGCACTGACGAGCTGGGCCGCGACCTGTACACACGCATGCTGTACGGGGCCCGCCTGTCGCTGGAAGCCGCGCTGCTGGCGGTAGGCCTGGCGCTGGTTTGCGGCCTTGGGCTGGGCATTCTGGCGGGCTTTATCGGTGGCCGCATCGACGCGCTGATCATGCGCCTGGTGGATGTGCTGCTGGCCTTGCCGGGCCTGCTGTTAGCCTTGGCAATCGTCACCGCTATCGGCTTCGGTACCTTGCCCGTGGCCGTGGCTGTTGGCGTGGGCATTATCCCCGGCTTTGCCCGCACCACCCGCGCCGAAGTGCTGCGGATCAAAACCCTGCCCTACGTAGAAGCTGCGCGGCTGGGCGGCGCCAGCTGGGCCCGCACCCTGCTGCGGCATGTGCTGCCCAATGCCTGGGGGCCGGTGGCGGTACTGGCCACACTGGATGTGGGCGCGGCCATCCTGGCCACGGCCGGGCTGAGTTTTCTTGGCTTTGGCGCAGAACCACCCGCAGCCGAATGGGGCACGCTGATCGCCAACGGCCGGCATTTTCTGATCACCGCGCCCTGGGTGTCGCTGCTGCCGGGGCTGTTCGTGGTGCTGGTGGTGTTCAGCCTCAACCACATGGCCCGCACCTTCGAGGAGCTGCAACCATGAGCGCGTTGATCGAGGTACGCGACCTGCGCGTGAGCTACCAAGGCAGCGCAGGCGTAACCGAAGCGGTACGGTGCGTGAGCTTCGAGCTGCATGAGGGCGAAACCCTGGCCATCGTGGGCGAATCAGGCTCTGGAAAAACCACCGTGGCCAGCGCCCTGCTCGGCCTGCTGCCTGCCAGCGCACGGATCACACAAGGTGTGCTTAAGGTGAACGGCGAAGACGTGACCCACGCCAGCGAGCGAGTGAAGCGCCAACTGCGCGGTGGAATCATCGGGCTGGTACCGCAAGACCCGATGGTAAGCCTCAACCCCACGCTGAGCATTGGCCGCCAGATCGGCGAAAGCCTGATGCTGCGCCACGGCGGCCGATACCCCGCGCTCGATGCGGACGTGATTGCGCTACTGGAGCAGGTAGGGCTCGACAACCCCGAGCTGCGCGCCCGCCAATACCCGCACGAGCTGTCCGGCGGCATGCGCCAACGGGTGCTGATCGCCATCGCACTGGCAGCCGAGCCACGGGTGATCATCGCCGACGAGCCCACCAGCGCGCTGGATGTGACCGTGCAGCGGCGCATCCTCGATCACCTGGAGCAATTGGTGAAGGAACGCGGTATCGCCCTGCTGATCATCACCCATGACCTGGGGGTGGCGGCGGATCGCGCCGACCGGGTGCTGGTGATGAGCAAAGGTGAGCGTGTGGAAGATGGCCCCGCGCCGCAGGTGCTCGGGGCACCGGCACACCCCTATACCCGTGCGTTGCTGGCCGCCGCGCCCGGGTTCGCTGATGGGCCGGGGCCGGTCCCACTGTCAGCACGGGCTGCGGATACCCGGCCCTTGCTCAAGCTTGAAGGAGTGGGTAAACGCTACCCCTTGCCCGGGCATGGTGCCCCGCTTAAAGCGCTCCACAGCCTGAGCTGCGAAGTGTATACCGGCCAGACACTGGCCATCGTGGGCGAATCGGGCTCGGGCAAAAGCACTACCTTGCGTATTGCGCTGGGCCTGGAAGCCGCCAGCGAAGGCCGCGTGCTGTTCGACGGCCAGGACCTTACCGGGCTTGGCTGGAAAGCCTTCCGGCCGGTACGCCAGCGCATGCAGCTGGTGCAGCAAAACCCTTTTGCCGCGCTGGACCCGCGCTTCAGCGTGTTCCAGAGTGTGGTCGAGCCACTTGTTTCCTTCGGCCGGCTGAAGGGCAAGGCCCTTGAACAGGCAGCCCGCACATTGATGGATCAGGTGGGGCTGCCCGTCAGCTTTCTCGACCGATTGCCGCGGGAACTCTCCGGCGGCCAGCGCCAGCGCGTGGCCATTGCCCGGGCGCTGAGCCTGGGGCCTGAGCTGCTGTTGCTGGACGAACCGGTGTCCGCGCTGGACGTGTCAGTGCAAGCACAGATCCTGGACCTGCTGCGCACCCTTCAAGCCGAGCTGGGCGTCGGCTATGTGCTGGTGAGCCACGACCTGGCCGTGGTCAAAAGCCTCGCCCACCAGGTGCTGGTGTTGCGCCACGGCGAAGTGATCGAACAAGGCCCGGCGCAGCAGGTGCTGGAACGGCCGGCCCAGGCCTATACACGGGAATTGCTGGCCGCAGTGCCGGGGCGCGGCCTACACAGCCCTGTGCCCTCGCAAGAAGCACAGATGCTGTAGGGGGCCTCTAACTCTGTGGGAAGAAACTGTCTTGAGCTGATTTTTCAGACCTTCGCGCCGAGCCACCCATTCGCGAGCTCCGCCTGTGGCTGCGCTTGCTCCCGCAGGGGCCGGCATAGTCTGTGGGAAGCGGCGGGGCCGGCCACCCGGCGTTAGCTCGCGAAAAATGACGCCTCGCACCTTTTTGCTATCATGATGGGCACTCTGCTCCGGCGCGTTGTCATACCTGAGCCGCTTCCAGCTTTACCCGAACTTTCGCAGCGATATAGGCCTGCCATGTCTGTTGTGTCACCCGCCCAGATCACCCTGGACAACTGCGAGAACGAGCCCATCCACACCCCAGGCTCGATTCAGCCGCATGGAGCTTTGGTGGCGCTGGCGCCGGATGGCCTGGTGCTGACGCGCAGCCTGAATTTCACCGAGCATCTGGGCACCGACGCGGCACCTGGCCACCCGCTGCCCGAGGTTCTGCTCAGCCAGCTCGCCGAACTGGTACACGCCGGGCTGGTGGCCGAGGAAGGTTGGACCGACAGCAGCCGGTACACCGCGGGCGATAGCGGTTTCGATGTAATCGCGCACCGCTATCAGAACGTGATCTATCTGGAATTCGAGGCTCAACCGCTGGCCCAGAATGCTTTTTATCACTTGGCTGCGGATGCTCAACGGATCATTGCGCGCATTCGCCATGCCCGGGACGCGGACGTGCTTCTGCGCCGGGTTACCCTGGATATCCGCGACCTCACCGGCTACGACCGGGTGATGGCTTACCGCTTTCGCCCGGACGATTCCGGCGAAGTGGTTGCCGAGGCGCACCGCCCGGGTCTGGTGTCCTATCTGGGCCAGCGCTACCCGGCGTCGGATATTCCTAGGCAGGCCCGTCGGCTGTATATCCAGAACCCTACCCGGCTCATCGCCGATGTAGCCTACAGCCCTTCCCTGCTGGAGCCCCAGCGGCATCCCTCGACGGGCCAGCCTTTTGACCTGAGCCACTGCGAGCTTCGCAGTGTGTCGCCCATTCATTGCGAGTACCTGGGCAACATGGGCGTGCATGCCTCCATGAGCGTGTCCATCGTGGTCGCGGGCAAGCTGTGGGGGCTTTTTTCCTGCCATCACCATGCGGCCAAGACGCTGGCGTATTCCGTGCGGCTGTCTTTTCAGATGGTGTCGCAGATCTGCGCGGCGCTGGTGGAGCGGCTGGAGCAGATCCGCGAGGGCGAAGCGATCAACCTGGCGCAAACCCGTATTCATGCGCTGGAAGAAGGCCTGCACGACGCTGGCGACCTGATCGCGGCCCTGTGCCAGGCCACTCCCGGCCTGGACAGCCTGATGGAATGCACGGACGTAGCCGTGTGCCTGAAGGGTCGTGTGCAAACCCTTCACGGCGTGGCCGACGAAGCCGCACGGCAAATGAACGGCTACCTGGCCGCCTTGAGCGACGCCAACCTGTATGCACTCGAGCGCTGGCCGGGGCCAGGGCCGATCAATGGCCTGTGCGGAGTGCTGGCGGTGCGCTTTGACCGCCGTGAAAACGGCTGGATCATGTGGTTCCGCCCTGAGCAGGTGGAAAACGTACGCTGGGGTGGCAAGCCGGAAAAGATCGTCGACATCGGCCCACTGGGCCCGCGGCTTACGCCACGCGGGTCGTTCGAGGCGTGGGAAGAAGTGGTGCGTGGGCAATCGGTGCCTTGGTCGCGCATCGACCGTACGGTGGCCGAACAGCTGCGCCAGGCCCTCGCCAATGTGGTGTTCACGCGTTTGAGCCACACCAATGTCATGCGCCAGATGCTGATCGCCGCCCTCGGCCACGACCTGCGTACGCCGCTGCAGTCGATCACAATGGCGGCCTCGATGCTGAACGATAACGAGCAGCGCACCGCGCGCCTGCGCCAGAGTATTGCCACGTCCTCCGGGCGGATGAGCCGCCTGGTAAGCCATGTGATGGAACTGAGCCGGTTGCAGGCAGGCCTGGGCATGGCGCTCACGACGGTGCCCACCAACGTTTCCGCGCTGCTCGAAGCGCTCGCTGACGAGGCAGAGCTGGCTTATCCGGGGCTTCGCCTGGAGCGCGAGCTCCAGCCTGGCCTGCACGCCAACCTGGACCCGGACCGCCTGGCACAGGTGGTGATCAACCTGGTAGGCAATGCCAGCCAGCACGGCGAGAGCAACCGCGCGCGCCTGGGCCTGAGCGCCAGCCCTGAGGCCTTGCTCGTCACCGTGAGCAACCCGGCGGCGCCCATGAGCGAAGAGCGGCTCAAGCACCTGTTCACGCCGCTCAAAGGCACCACCAACCCACAGGCCAACCGCGATGGCCTGGGGCTGGGGCTTTACATTTCCGATGCCATCGCCCGGGCCCATGGCGGGGCGATCATCGCTGAGCAAGCTGAGGGTGAAGTTACGTTCACCGTGAAGATTCCGCTACGCTGAGCACCTGACGCAGCAGCAACAGGCCCTGCAATGCCAGGAAAACCCAAGCGCGAACCTGAACATCCAACCCTCAGCCGTTCCACCCGCTGAGCCTGATTCCATGACCACGGCCCGATAGCGGGCCGTTCCTGCGGAGCACTGCATGACTGACAACACTGTGGACGTACTGGTATGGGGCGCGTTGAACCCGAGCCTGATGGCCAACCTGCAACAGCATTACCAGGTGCATAACCGCGCCGAGATCACTGACCTGCAGGCCTGGGGTGACACTCATGGCGCGAAGATCACTGCGGTGATCACCAGTGGCGTGTTCGGTACCGAGATCGACGTACTGGAGCGCCTGCCCAACCTCAAGGTGGTGTGCAGCTTTGGCGTGGGCTATGACGCCATCGACATCGCCTACCTGGCTGACCGTGGCATTCCGGTGAGCAACACCCCAGATGTACTCAACAACGCCGTGGCAGAAACCGCCATGGCGCTTACCCTGTGCCTTACTCGCCGCATCAGCGAGGCTGAGCGTTTCGTGCGGGCGGGCGCCTGGCCCACCGGCAAGTTCCCTCTGGGGCGCCAGCTCACCGGCAAAACCTGCGGCATCGTGGGCCTGGGCAAGATCGGTAAAACCATTGCCCAGCGCGCCGCCGCGTTCGAGATGAACATCGCCTATTTCCGCCGGGGCGAGCCGTATGCCGGGATCGACTACACCCATTACAACGACCTGGCCGAGCTGGCCCGGGCAGCCGATTACCTGATCGTGATCGTGCCCGGCGGTGCTGGTACCCAGCACCTGATCAACCGCGAAGTGCTCCAGGCCCTCGGCCCGGACAGCTTCCTGATCAACGTGGCCCGTGGCTCGGTAGTGGACGAGCAGGCGCTGATTGCCGCGCTTCAGGCCAAGGAGATTGCCGGCGCGGCCCTGGACGTATTTGAAAACGAGCCCCACGTGCCCAGCGAGCTGATGAGCATGGACAACGTGGTGCTGGCCCCGCATATCGGCAGCGGCACCCACGAAACACGCCAGGCCATGGCCGACCTGGTGTTCGCCAACCTTCAGCAGTTCATGGCCGACGGCACCCTGATCACGCCGGTGGAGTGACGCCTAGGCGCGGCCTGGTTATGCGGGCCGCGCCCTTGCCTTGTTTAAACGCCTTCTACCCGATAGCAGCCGATCAATACTTCGTCGTCCGCTACATCGTCGATGGTGCCTACGAACACGAAGTCGCTCAGCCACGCGTAGCGGCCGGGGGGCGTCTTGAACGAAGGAGTGGTACGGCAGTAGTAATCCTCTGCGGCGGGCGTCTGCCCCTTGGCAAGTTTCGCCTTCCCCGCTTCGTTGGGCCGCCAGATGCCGGGGTTGTGAATGATCAGCACATGGCCGTCGTCGGTTTTCAGCCGGTACAAAGCCTCGATCAACGTCACGCCGTCGTCGCGCTCTACCGACATGTCCGCGCCGCCCGGGATTACCGTGCCGGAGAGCCCCTGCCCGGCGAAATGGCCACCTACAATGGGGTAGTTGATTCGGTGCCCGTCGGCGCCTTTGCCCATGTCTTCTTCCGGGCCCAGTTTTACGTTGATCTGCAGCACGCGTTCAGTGCTGATGCGACCAGCTGTGTTGTCAGCAACCAAGCGCTTGTCCCCGGGCGTAGTGGCAGCTCTGAGTTGCCCCGCAACTGCAAGTGACAGCGCACCCAAGGCAATGGGCGCATTGCGCAAAAGGTGCCTGCGATTGAAACCTGTCGCGTCATATTCGCTCATGGTGTTCTCCTGAGCCGCCGATTGGCGGCGAGCACGGGTGGTAAGGGGTTCATTTCAACGGGTCGGGCCGGCACGGTTGTTTGAGGAGCGAGCCACAGGGCGGCTGTGTGGTGGGCACTGTGACCCCGCCGAGCACCCCCAGCATCAGCCGCGACGGATGTTGCCCGTCATGGAGCACTTTGTTCACCGCCGGCAGCGAGAAGCTGTCAAAACCATAACCGCCGGTACGCCCCGGCGCATCGATCCAGATCCGCACCTGGCTGCCTTTGCGGAACACATGGGAAAACGGCGAGAGCTCTACCCGCCCAAGCACGGGTTCCTCCGGGTATAGCGGCTGGATGCTTTCAGGCGTGTCCAGCAGCCAGGGGCGCAACGCGGTTGACCGCGAGGCATCGAGTTGGCGCGCAGATAGCCGCAACCAGCCGCGCTGCACATACACTTCCTGACCGTCCGCGAGCACCTGGGTTATGGTCACCTGCACATCCGCATCCGGCCCCAGGCTGGTGGACAGCCACAAGTCCGCGCTGGCGGGGCCATAAACGACCATGTCGTCCGCCAGCGGCGGGCTGGTGTAGGCGACGCTGCCTTCTTTCCAGCCGGGCTTCTGATCGCCCCAGGCATTGTCGACTTCGTAGGTGTTCACATCCGGCCCCGCAACAGGGTAGCGGTACTCATCCGGCTCGCCGCCGGGCGCGCCATCGCGGACCAGCCGATGGCCCTCACCCAGCACAAATGCCGCCGGGGTAACCGCCACCGGGAAGCTGCCCCGCTGGATAGTCCAGCCCGGGGTCGCCTGTTCATTGATCGCGTGCTCGTCGTGGCTGGCGGCGGTGGTTTCCTGCCAGATCTCTACCCGCGGTTGTTTATCAAAACCGTTCTGTTCACCCTTTACGAAACGGTCGAAGAAACGAATGAGCTTGTCGCGAAAGTGAAGGGATTCGTAAAGGTCGTGCTGGCCGTTGGTTTGCACGATGTACAACCGCTTGGGGTCCACAGTTTCGTGGTAATAGCCTTCCCTGGCCATCACCGCTTCGTCCTGCCACGCTTCCATGGAAAGAATGGGCACCTGGATTTGATGGGTATGGGCGCGAATGCTGCGCGATTCTATCCACGCGTCACGCAACGGGTGGATCGCCAGTTGCACCATCAGCGAAACCTTGCGAACGTTTATGTCGTTCCTATCCAACTGCGCCAGGCAGCGGGCGTCTTTTTCGGTCTCGGCGCTTGCACGTACCGCCTTCCAGCGTTGGTCCAGGTACCAGTGCCAGCCTGTCACGAATTCAGGTGCGGGGACCGCCCCCGGCGCCCAGCTGTCGCCGCGCGGTTCACCCAGCGCCATGCCCGGCGCGATGGCCTTCAGGTGCGGTGGCCGCTCAGCGGCAGTCTTGAGTTGGGACATTCCGGCCCATGACCAGTTGGCCATGCCAATGGCGCCGGTCGACCACGGCTGCACCGCGGCGAACTCCACCGCATCACGCCCATCGGTGCCATAGGCCTTGCCCAGAAAATCAAACTGCCCTTGGGAACACCCCGTGCCCCGGGCGCTTACGCCCATCACGGCATAACCATTCTCCAGCAGGGCTTTGTCCAGGCCCACGGAAAAGGTTTCGTCGTCGGCCAGATAGGCCGAGCCGCCGATACTGCCTGAGTCGTAGCCGCTGTATTTGAGAATGACCGGGTACTTGCCCTCCCCTTTGGGCAGCAGCACGGAATACCGCAGCGAGGTGCCGTCGGCGGCCTTCAAATAGCCTGTGACGCGCTTACCCCAGAACGGCTCCCAGTGTCGCGCTGGAGCAGTGGAGGCCGCCTGGTCGGGCACGTCCTGGGCATCGACCCAGGCAGACAGCAATACCAGCACGCCGCAGCTGCCCCAGACAGTAATGTTCCTGCAGACGGATCTAACGGTGGAATGGCTCATGCAAAGGGTACCTGCGCGGGTTCAAAAGGTTTTGGTGGCGCTGGCGACCAGAGCGGCCGAGCACACGTCCTTGTAGGTGTTCACCGAAGCGCATTCGGCGCGTGACAGGTCGGTATCGATATAACTCAGGCGCCACTCCACGCCGATGGCCTCACGGTTGATGCCCACTTCCCAATCGCGGTAGGCGCTGCGGGTGGCGCCACTGCCGGACACCCAGACGTCATCCTTGGCGTCGCTGTAGCCATAGCGGGCATCCAAGCTGAAGCCCTGGGGCAGTTCGAGGGTGTATTTGGCCCAATACACTGCATGGTCATCGTCGAAAGGCTTCACCTCGGATGTGTACTTCATGCCCAGCTCCACCCCGTAGGCGTCGACGGTGCCCACCCACTCGCCATAGTTGTATTCGCTGTTTTTGGGGTAGTCGTACTCGAAATAGGTCAGGGACATTCCGGCCACTTCGTTGAAGCGGGTCGAATAACCTACGTAGTAGTCGTATTCACGGTGGGTAGCGGTGCCGAAGTCCACATTGGAGGTAAACACCCCCGCATAGAAGCCGCTGCTGTGGGTCAGGCTTGCATCGAACTGCAAGGCCGGGTCGCCCAGGGTTTGCGAGATTCCGCCCGTGCGGTAGTCGCTCAATGCGCCGATCACCAGGCTTGCCTCCACGTCTTCGGTCAAGGGCATGCCCCACGCCGGCATCGCGACGCCTGCGGCTGCAGCCGTTGTAATAGCCGTCACAACCGTCATTGCCTGATAGTGCCTGTTCGCTTTCATCGTCCGCGCCTTTTGTGCTTGTTGTTGAACGGCAGCGTTGTATTGCCTGGATGGCGGGAGCGATGTTAGGGAGCGCAACCCCTTCCATCTATCCATCTTGCGCACACATGAAAGGCACTGTTATGGTGCATAACCATTAATAAAAATAACGGTTATCCTGATGCAACGTGAACGTTGCGAGGGGGGCGGGAAATGGGGATTCGGGCGTATGACATCGTGCACATCGAGCAGCAGGAAAAGGCCTTCGGCGGCTGGCGAGAGCATTACCAGCAAATGTCGTGCGGTATATTCCGCAACCGGGTCGTCCAGCTCGAACTCGACGGCGTGCAGGTGTTTCAGGAACGTATCAATACGCGCGTGGAGCAGTATTTTCATGCCCCGGCCGACGCACTGAGCTTCTGCTTCGACCATTGTGAGCAGGCGTTGTACGTGCTCAACGGAGACAGCGAAAACACGTGGATCACGCCCCGGGATTACGCTGAAACCGGGCTGGTATTCTCCGGTGGGTTCCTGGCCCGGGCCGGTGCCATGAATATTCATGCACTGGACGGCCTGTTCATGACACCGCTGCGCTCATCCCATTGCCCGCTGTTCGAGCGTTGGTTGGGAGGGTTGCTGTCGAACCTGTTAAGCACCCAGGGCGATGGACCCCACGACAACCTCGCCCACCAGTTGCTGGAAGACTGCTTTTTCGTCGCCGAGAGCGCTGCGGCCCGTCTCGAAGGCACCACTCGAAGACGCGCACCCATTGGCCGCCGCATCGTTCGCTGCGCTGTCGAGTTGGTAAATGCCCAGCCGGAGGAACTGTTCAACTCGCTTCAACTGGCGACGGCTGCCAGCGTCTCGGTGCGGCAATTACAAAAGGCTTTTCTAGACTTCACCGGCGTTACGCCCAGTGCATGGCTGAAACTACGCCGGCTGAACGCTGCCCGCCGAGACTTGGCAAGCGCCCATCCCCGCCTCACCGTAGCTGAAGTAGCCATGCGCTGGGGCTTCTGGCATTTGGGACGGTTTTCCCGGGAATATCGACAACTGTTCCAGGAATTACCCAGCCAGACGGTGGCCCGTCACCCCTCTGGCTAATCGTGCTGCAATGGCCGTTGCATATGAAGCGTACGCCATAGCGGGTCCGGGTCCTGAACGATCAATTCAAAGCCCTGCCGTTCCCAGAATGCCTGCGCGCCAGGCAGGAACGGGTGGGTGTGCAGGTACATCACTTCAACCCCCTCTTCTTCTGCCTGCTGTTGCAGCGCCTGGTACAACGCACTGGCCAACCCGGCGCCGCGGTACTGGGGTAGCACGAATAAACGCACCACTTCCACAACCCTCAGCCCGAGATAAGGCAGCGCCGGGAAGCGCCGGTCGTAAGGCACGTAACCGATCACGCCCACTACCTCGCCCTCATCCAGCGCCAGCAAAAAGCGGCCGGGGCCGTTGATGTAGGTGGCCTCGAAAGCCGCCAGATCGGCCGGCATTGCGGTGCCTTCGAGTGTGGGGAACATTTGTGCGCGAGCGGCGAGTACGAAGGGCAGCACCTTCGGGATAGTGCCGACAGTCGCGCCATCGATCACCCACCTGCCGTCAGCCATTGATCTCTACTCCGCATATCCGTTGCCCAGTGTGCCGCGCGCGGGAAAACGGGTCCAGCGAGTCATTTACCGCAGGGCATATCGGGCAACCTAGAAGCCCAGGCGATTGTCGACACTGCATTGACTTATCGCTATATGCGGGAGTAGATTCCGCTCATCAATCGTGGATGTGTCGACAATGCCCACCCCACAAGAAGCTCCGGAAGCGCTCGCGCCTGATTCCGCCACGCTCTCCGAGAACGTGTTCCGGCGAATCCAGGCGGCCATCGTGGGCGGCGAAATTGCCCCGGGCAGCAAGATCTCCGAGCCGGAGCTGGCACGGGTATACGGCATCAGCCGTGGGCCGCTGCGCGAGGCGATCCACCGGTTGGAGGGCCAGCGCCTGCTGGTGCGGGTGCCGCATGTGGGCGCGCGGGTGGTGTCGCTCAATCGCGCCGAACTGATCGAGCTGTACGAAATTCGCGAATCCCTCGAAGGCATGGCCTGCCGCTTGGCGGCCGAACGCATGACCGACGCACAGATCGACGAGTTGCGCGCGGTGCTTCACACCCATGAACAGGACGCCGCGTTCCAAGCGGGCGTGGGCTACTACCAGCAGGAAGGCGACTTCGACTTCCACTACCGGATCATCCAGGGCAGCGGCAACCGCACCCTTACCCAAATGCTCTGTGGCGAGCTGTATCAGCTGGTGCGCATGTACCGCATCCACTTTTCCGCCACGCCCAACCGGCCCCGCCAGGCCTTTGCCGAACACCATCGCATTCTCGATGCCATTGCCGACCGCGATGGCGAGCTGGCCGAACTGCTGATGCGTCGGCATATCGCGGGGTCCAAGCGCAATGTCGAGCGTCATTATCAGGACGCCGTCCAATAACAACAGCCTCTGAGGTGAGTCATGAGTCAGCCAAGCAGCCCCGGCCAGCGTTTTCGCGACGCGGTCGCCAATGAGCAACCGTTGCAAGTGGTTGGCGCCATCAACGCCAACCATGCCCTGCTTGCCAAGCGGGCCGGGTTCAAGGCGATCTACCTGTCTGGCGGGGGCGTAGCGGCCGGCTCGCTGGGCCTGCCGGACCTGGGCATTACCGGCCTGGACGACGTGCTGATCGACGTGCGCCGTATCACGGATGTGTGCGACCTGCCCTTGCTGGTGGACGTGGACACCGGTTTTGGCTCCTCGGCGTTCAACGTGGCACGCACCGTGCGCTCGATGATCAAGTTCGGTGCCGCGGCTATCCACATCGAGGACCAGGTAGGCGCCAAGCGCTGCGGCCACCGCCCAAATAAAGAGATCGTTTCCCAGCAGGAAATGGTCGACCGCATCAAGGCCGCCGTGGACGCGCGCACCGACGACGCGTTCGTGATCATGGCGCGTACCGACGCCCTGGCCGTCGAGGGCCTGGAAGCTGCCCTGGACCGTGCCGCCGCCTGCATCGAAGCCGGCGCCGACATGGTGTTCCCGGAAGCGATCACCGAGCTTGAGATGTACAAGCTGTTCGCCCAGCGGGTGAAGGCGCCGATCCTGGCCAACATCACCGAATTCGGCGCCACACCGCTGTTCACTACCGATGAGCTACGTAGCGCGGAGGTGTCGCTGGTGCTGTACCCACTGTCGGCCTTCCGCGCCATGAACAAGGCCGCGGAAAACGTGTATGGCGCCATCCGCCGCGACGGCACGCAGAAGAACGTGGTCGACACCATGCAAACCCGCATGGAGCTGTACGACGCCATCGACTATCACGTGTTCGAGCAGAAGCTCGACGCCCTGTTTGCCCAGAACAAGCGCTAAGCCTGGCGCCGTGATGCATTGCCAATTCTTATAAAAAATCCAAGCGTGGAGACTGCAAATGGCCGAAGCAAAAGTATTGAGTGGGGCTGGCCTGCGTGGCCAGGTGGCAGGGCAAACCGCGCTGTCCACGGTAGGCCAGGCGGGTGCCGGGCTGACCTACCGTGGCTATGATGTGAAAGAGCTGGCTGAACATGCCCGCTTCGAAGAAGTGGCCTACCTGCTGCTGTACGGCGACCTGCCCACCCAGGCTCAGCTCGATGCGTACCTGGATAAACTTCAAGGCTTGCGTGACCTGCCGCAAGCCCTGAAAGAGGTGCTGGAACGCATCCCGGCCAGCGCTCACCCGATGGACGTGATGCGCACTGGCGCCTCGTTCCTGGGCAACCTGGAGCCGGAAACCTCCTTCGAGCAGCAACGTGACGCCACCGACCGCCTGCTCGCAGTGTTCCCGGCGGTGATGTGCTACTGGTACCAGTTCAGCCACCACGGCAAACGCATCGAATGCACCAGCGACGAACGCTCTCTGGGCGGCCACTTCTTGCACCTGTTGCACGGTAAAACCCCGGTCGAGCTGCACCGCAAGGTAATGGACGTGTCGCTGATCCTGTACGCCGAGCACGAATTCAACGCCTCCACCTTCGCCGCCCGCGTGTGCGCTTCTACCCTCTCGGACCTGCATTCGTGCATCACTGGCGCCATCGGCACCCTGCGCGGCCCGCTGCATGGTGGCGCCAACGAGGCGGCGATGGCGATGATCGAGAAGTTCGGCTCGGCGGAGGAAGCGGTGCAAGGCACCTTGGCGATGCTGGCGCGCAAGGACAAGATCATGGGCTTCGGCCATGCCGTGTACAAGGACAGCGACCCGCGTAACGAAGTGATCAAGGGCTGGTCGAAAAAGCTCGCCGACGAAGTGGGCGACACTGTGCTGTACCCGGTGTCCGAGGCCATCGACAAGACCATGTGGGAACAGAAAAAGCTGTTCCCTAATGCCGACTTCTACCATGCCTCGGCTTACCACTTCATGGGTATCCCCACGCCGCTGTTCACCCCCATATTCGTATGTTCCCGCGTCACCGGTTGGGCCGCCCACGTGTTCGAGCAGCGCGCCAACAACCGCATCATCCGCCCCAGCGCCGAATACACCGGCGTCGACCAGCGCAAGTTCGTGCCAATCGAACAACGCTGACCCGGCCGGGCGCGTCGCCACGCGCGCCCTGCCCTTTACCGTGCCCCGTGACCGAGCCGCTAGCCATGAATACCAAGTACCGCAACACCCTGCCCGGTAGCCCGCTGGACTACTACGACGCCTGCGCAGCGGTTGACGCCCTGCAGCCCGGGGCTTACGCGACGCTGCCGTACACCTCCCGCGTGCTGGCGGAGAACCTGGTACGCCGCTGCGACCCGGCCACGCTGGACGCTTCGCTGTTGCAGCTGATCGAGCGCAAGCGCGACCTGGACTTCCCCTGGTTCCCGGCCCGGGTGGTGTGCCACGACATTCTCGGGCAAACCGCCCTGGTGGACCTGGCTGGCCTGCGCGATGCCATTGCGCGCCAGGGCGGCGACCCGGCGCAGGTGAACCCGGTGGTGCCTACTCAACTGATTGTCGACCATTCGCTGGCGGTGGAATGCGGGGGGTTCGATCCTCAAGCGTTCGAGAAAAACCGCGCCATCGAAGACCGCCGCAACGAAGACCGTTTTCACTTTATCGACTGGACCAAAAAAGCCTTCCGCAACGTGGACGTGATCCCGCCGGGCAACGGCATCATGCACCAGATCAACCTGGAGAAAATGTCCCCGGTGATCCAGGTGCGCGAAGGCGTGGCCTTCCCGGACACCTGCGTGGGCACCGACAGCCACACGCCACACGTGGATGCGCTGGGGGTGATCGCCATCGGCGTGGGCGGCCTTGAAGCGGAAAGCGTGATGCTCGGCCGCGCGTCGTGGATGCGCCTGCCGGAAATTGTCGGCGTGGAACTGACCGGCAAGCTGCAGCCCGGCATCACCGCCACCGACATGGTGCTGGCGCTGACCCAGTTCCTGCGCCAGCAGAAAGTGGTAGGCGCCTGGCTGGAGTTCTTCGGCGAAGGGGCTGCTGCGCTGACCCTCGGCGACCGCGCAACCATTTCCAACATGGCGCCTGAATACGGCGCTACGGCGGCGATGTTCCCTATCGACGCTCAAACCATCGACTACCTGCGTCTCACCGGCCGCGAAGATCAGCAAGTGCGACTGGTGGAGGACTACGCCAAGGTGACCGGGCTGTGGGCGAGCGACCTCAGCGAAGCGGTGTATGAACGCAACCTGGCCTTTGACTTGTCTTCGGTGGTGCGCAACATGGCCGGGCCAAGCAACCCACACGCGCGCTTGGCGACCGCCGACCTGGCGACCAAAGGCATCGCTGGCCCGTGGGAAGACATCCCCGGCCAGATGCCTGACGGCGCGGTGATCATTGCCGCGATCACCAGCTGCACCAACACCAGCAACCCGCGCAACGTGATCGCCGCCGGCCTGCTCGCCCGCAACGCCAACCGCCTGGGCCTGACCCGCAAGCCGTGGGTGAAAACCTCCCTGGCGCCCGGTTCGAAAACCGTAGCGCTGTACCTGGACGAGGCCGGCCTTACTCACGAGCTGGAGCAATTGGGTTTCGGCGTGGTGGCCTTTGCCTGCACCACCTGCAACGGCATGTCCGGGGCGCTGGACCCGGCCATCCAGCAGGAAATCATCGACCGTGATTTGTACGCCACCGCCGTGTTGTCGGGTAACCGCAACTTCGACGGGCGCATTCACCCCTATGCCAAGCAGGCCTTCCTTGCCTCGCCGCCCTTGGTGGTGGCCTACGCCATCGCCGGTACCATCCGCTTCGACATCGAAAAGGACGTGCTGGGCATTGGTGCCAATGGCGAGGAAATCCGCCTGAAGGACCTCTGGCCGAGCGATGAAGAAGTGGACGCTGTGGTGAAATCCTCGGTCAAGCCCGAGCAGTTCCGCCAGGTGTACATCCCCATGTTCGCGGTGCACGAAGACACTGGGCCGAAAGTACCGCCGCTCTACGACTGGCGCCCGATGAGCACTTACATTCGCCGCCCACCCTATTGGGAGGGCGCGCTGGCCGGCGCGCGGCCGCTCAAGGGCATGCGCCCGCTGGCGGTGCTGGGCGACAACATCACCACCGATCACCTCTCCCCGTCCAATGCCATCCTGCTGGACAGCGCGGCCGGTGAATACCTGGCGAAAATGGGCGTGCCGGAAGAAGACTTCAACTCCTACGCCACTCACCGCGGTGACCACCTCACCGCCCAGCGTGCGACCTTCGCCAACCCCAAGCTGTTCAATGAAATGGTGCTGGAGGATGGAAAGGTGAAGCAGGGTTCGCTGGCGCGGGTGGAGCCCGAAGGCCAGGTGATGCGCATGTGGGAGGCCATTGAAACCTACATGGAGCGCAAGCAGCCGCTGATCATCATCGCCGGTGCCGACTACGGTCAAGGCTCATCGCGGGACTGGGCCGCCAAGGGCGTTCGCCTTGCGGGCGTGGAGGCCATCGCAGCCGAAGGCTTCGAACGCATCCACCGCACCAACCTGGTGGGCATGGGCGTACTGCCGCTGGAGTTCCTGCCGGGCACCAACCGCCACACGCTGGCCATCGACGGCACAGAAACCTACGACGTGGTCGGCCAACGCACACCGCGCGCGCTGCTTACCTTGGTGATCCACCGGCGCAATGGCGAGCGCCTGGAGGTGCCGGTGACCTGCCGCCTGGACACCGCCGAGGAGGTATCCATCTATGAGGCCGGCGGTGTATTGCAGCGCTTCGCCCAAGACTTCCTCGAATCCTCGTCGGCAGCCTGAATACCTTACCTGGAGCGGCCTGTGATGCCCCATGCCCCACAAATCAAAATCCCCGCCACCTACATGCGTGGCGGTACCAGCAAAGGCGTTTTCTTTGCGTTCGATGACCTCCCCCCGGCTGCGCAAGCGCCCGGTGTGGCGAGGGATGCTTTATTGCTGCGCGTGATCGGCAGCCCCGACCCGTATGGCAAGCAGATCGACGGCATGGGCGGCGCGACGTCCAGCACCAGCAAAACGGTGATCATTTCGCGCAGCCAACGGCCTGATCATGACGTGGACTACCAGTTTGGCCAGGTGTCCATCGACGCCGCCTTCGTGGATTGGAGCGGCAATTGCGGCAACCTTTCCGCTGCCGTGGGGCCGTTCGCCATTGCCCAGGGCCTGGTGGATCCGGCGCGAGTGCCGCACAACGGCATCGCTACGGTGCGCATCTGGCAAGTGAACATCGGCAAGACGATCATCGCCCACGTACCGATCACCGATGGCCAGGTACAGGAGACCGGTGATTTCGAGCTGGACGGCGTGACTTTCCCTGCCGCGGAAGTGCAGCTGGAATTCCTCGACCCTGCTGCCGATGATGCAGAGGGCGGCGGCGCGATGTTCCCCACCGGCAACCTGGTGGACGAGCTCGAGGTACCCGGTGTGGGCACCTTCCGCGCTACGCTGATCAACGCCGGCATCCCCACCATCTTTTTGAACGCCGAGGCGCTGGGCTACACCGGCACGGAGTTGCAAGGCGCGATCAATGGCGATGTCGAGGCCCTCACACGGTTCGAAACCATCCGGGCCTACGGCGCCCTGCGCATGGGCCTGATCACTCATCTGGATGAAGCGCTCACGCGGCAGCACACGCCGAAAGTGGCCTTTGTGGCACCGCCAGCCGGCTACACCGCTTCCAGCGGCAAAGTGATCGCGCCCGAAGACGTCGACCTGCTGGTGCGCGCGCTGTCCATGGGCAAGCTGCACCACGCCATGATGGGTACGGCAGCGGTGGCCATCGGTACCGCGGCGGCAATTCCGGGCACCCTGGTGAACCTGGCGGCGGGCGGCAGCGAGCGGACGTCCGTCCGCTTCGGCCACCCTTCCGGCACCCTGCGGGTAGGCGCCGAGGCGAAGCAGGTAGACGGCCAGTGGCAGGTCACCAAAGCGATCATGAGCCGCAGCGCGCGGGTGCTGATGGAGGGGTGGGTCAGAGTGCCGGGGTAGGAAGGAAGCCGGCCATCAATGGGACGACACAAACACCGACGGGCTGGCGGGCGCGGGCAAGGCATAGGTGGCCTTCATCCACTGCACCTCGGCTACCGGCGTGCGGCCGAAGAACCGCTTGAACTCCCGGCTGAACTGCGACGGGCTTTCGTAGCCCACCGCGAAGGCCGCCGCAGCGGCGGACATGTCGCTGCGCAACATCAACAGCCTGGCCTGATGCAACCGTGTGGATTTCAGGTATTGCATGGGCGTGGAATCGGTCACCCGGCGAAAATGAAGGTGGAAGCTGGGCACGCTCATGGTCGCTTCCCGCGCCAGCGCTTCCACGCTCAAACCCTCCTGGTAATGGCTATGGATCTTACGGATGGCACGGGTGACCCTGGCGAAGTGGCCCTGTTGATTGAGCGCCGCCCGCAACGACCCCCCCTGCTCTCCGGTGAGGATCCGGTAGTAGAGCTCCCTTACCAGCGCCGGGCCAAGGATCACCGCGTCATCCGGATGGTTCATGGCTTCGAGAAACCGTAACGTAGAGTCTGCCAGGCGGTCGTCCATCGGCGATGAGTACATCCCCTTGGGGGGCGATCTGGTGGGCCCGATTGCGCTATCGACCTCCATCAGCAGCTCGTTGGCCAGCCGAAAGTCCAGCCGCATGTACACCGCCAGCATGGGCTCGCCTGGGCTGGCGTCGGTTTCCATGGTAAAGGGCACAGGCACGGACACCACGAGATAATGCTGGGCGTCGTAGACATACACGTCCTCGCCCAGGTACCCCCGCTTGCGGCCCTGACAGAGGATCACAATGCCGGGATCGTACAACACCGGCGTACGCCGCAGCGGTTGGTTGGAGCGCAAAAAGCGCACGTCGCTCAGAGCGCTGAGGTTGTAACCCTCTACCGGGGCGAGTACCTCCATCAACTGCACCATGCGCGCGGTGCGTGCCGAGCGATGTTCCATCGGAGTAGCCCTTTCCTGGCAGTTTCAGCCGTCGGTCGAACGCGTGAGCGTTGCCCATTGCTCGATCTCTTGCAACCTGTCGGCATGGTGATCGCGCACCAGCGCCAAAGCATCGCTGCCCAGCAAGAGGTGCGCCGGCGGCCGTGGGTTGTCGATAACCTGCAGAATAGCCCGCGCGGCCTTGAGCGGGTCGCCCAGCTGCTTGCCGCTTTTCTCATGGCGCGCCTGTCGCACCGGGTCGAAGCTGGCGTCGTAATCGGCGATACGCCTGGGCGTTCGCTGCATGGACCTGCCCGCCCAGTCGGTACGAAAAGAGCCCGGCGCTACCGCCGTCACGTGCACATTGAAGGGCGCCAGCTCCTTGCCTAGCGCATCGGAGATACCCTCCAGCGCAAACTTGCTGCCGCAATACCAGGCGATGCCAGGCATGGTAATGCTGCCGCCCATGGAGGTGATGTTGATGATGTGCCCACAGCGCCGCCCACGCATGGTTGGCACGAACGCCTTGGTGACCGCCACCGCGCCGAACACGTTCACATCGAATTGCTGACGCAATTCCTCCAGCGAAGACTCTTCGAACAAACCTTCATGCCCGTAACCTGCATTGTTGACCAGCACATCGACCGCACCAAAGCGCTGCTGGGCGTCAGCCACCACAGCGGCCACCAGTTCGAAGTTTGTAACGTCCAGGAGCACCGCGTGGGCGTTCGGCCCATTGGCTTCGAAAGCTTCGAGCGCGGCCTGGTTGCGCACCGTACCAATCACTCGATGGCCGGCCGCGAGGGCTTCGTTGGCCAGCGCCTGGCCGAAGCCGCTGCTGATACCGGTGATGAAAAAGGTTTTTGAAGTCGCCATGGCCGTGTCTCAGTAAAGGGACCGTTAGCGTAACCAGCCCCAACCGAAGCGCCATTGCCCACGCTTACACAGGTATTGCCTATTCCTATGGACCACACGAGGGGCGACCGCGAAGCAGCCCTCAGCTCATCCAGTTCCCGCCGTCCACGTTATAGGTTTGCGCCACCACGTAATCGCTCTCGGCCGAGGCGAGAAACACGGCCATGCCTACAAGGTCCTCGGCGGTGGCCATTCGGCCGAAGGGTACCTCCTGGCCTACCAGGCGTTTTTTCTCGCCAAGGGGGCGGTTCTCGTACCTGGCGAATAACGCGTCCACGCCGTCCCAGTGCTCGCCGTCCACCACCCCGGGTGCGATGGCGTTCACGTTGATGCCCTGCTTGATCAGGTTCAGCCCTGCCGATTGCGTGAGGCTGATCACCGCGGCCTTGGTGGCGCAATAGACCGCTACCAGTGGCTCCCCTCGCCGCCCGGCCTGGCTGGCCATGTTGATGATTTTCCCGCCGTGGCCCTGGGCGATCATCTGCCGGGCGGCCGCTTGAAGGGTGAACAAGGTGCCCGCCACATTGATCGAAAACAGCCGGTCATAACTCTCGCGGCTGATCTCCACGATGGGCGCCAGATCAAACAGCGCCGCGTTGTTTACCAGAATATCCAGCTTGCCAGCCCTGGCCGCCACCGCCGCGATTGCGGCGTCTATGGAGCCCTGGTCAGTCACGTCCATGCGCACGGCGTAGGCGCCCGGGCCGAGCTCACGGGCCGTGGCTTCCGCCCGTTCAAGGTTGATGTCGGCAATGGCCACCGTTGCGCCTTCTCTTATATAAGCCTGTGCGAAGGTGCGGCCGATACCCCGCGCCGAGCCCGTGATCAATGCACTTTTACCGTCCAGTCGTTTCATACCTGCGTTCCTGCGAAGAGTTAAGTTGCCAGCGAGCAGACGTGGTTATTTGGGATAACCCGCGCGCTTCATTTCCCGTTCCGTGCTGGCCTGCGCTGCAGCCAGGGCCTGGTCCACGCTTGTCTGCCCGGTCAACGCCGCGGAAAACAACTTGCCAACCGATGTGCCGATGGATTGAAACTCCGGGATCACCACGTACTGGATGCCCTGGTACGGCACTGGCTGGGCCGAGGGATGGGAGGGGTCGGCATGCTGCATCATCGCCAGGGTCACCTTGGCGAACGGTGCGGCGTTCAGGTAAGCGTCGTTGTAGGTAGACTGGCGGGTGCCCGGCGGCACGTTGGCGATGCCGTCCTTGTCGGCGACAAGCTTTACGTACTCCTTCGAGGTGGCCCAGGTGATGAAGGCCTTCGCCGCGTCCTTGTGTTTGGAGCTTGCAGGAATGGCGAGCGACCAGGCGTACAGCCAGGACGAGCCCTTGTCCGTCACTTCCACGGGCGCGGCGACGAACCCTACCTGATCGGCCACCTTGCTCTGGGTTTTGTCGGTGGTGAAGGAGCCCGCTACGCTGGCGTCCACCCACAAAGCGCATTTGCCACTGTTGAACAGGGCCAGGGTTTCGTTGAAGCCGTTGCTGGACACGCCGGGTGGGCCGTACTTTTTCAAGGTATCGACATAGAAGTTGGCTGCGGCGGTCCATTCGGGGCTGGTGAGTTGCGGCTTCCACTGCTCATCGAACCAGCGCGCGCCAAAGGCGTTGGCCATGGTGCTCAGCAGGGCCATGTTCTCGCCCCACCCAGCCTTGCCGCGCAGGCACATGCCGTACTGGCCCTTGGCAGGGTCATGCAACTTGCTGGCAAATTCCCCCAACTGGGTCCAGGTGGGGTGTTCCGGCATGGTGAGGCCGGCTTGCTTGAACAGGTCTGTGCGGTAATAGGTGAGCGTGCTTTCGCCGTAGAACGGAAGCGCGTACATCACGTCATTGACTGACAGCCCCTGACGCACGGCGGGGAAAATGTCCTCGACGTCATAGCTGGCAGGCAGGTCCTGCAACGGTTCGAGCCACTTCTTTGCGCCCCACAAGGGCGTTTCATAAGTGCCAATGGTGAGCACGTCGAACTGCCCGCCTTGGGTGGCAATGTCGGTGGTGAGCCGCTGGCGCAGCACGTTCTCTTCAAGCACCACCCAATTGAGCGTGATGTCAGGGTGCTGTTCTTCAAACACTTTGCTCAACCGCTGCATACGGATCATGTCGCTGTTGTTCACCGTGGCAATGGTGACGGTATCCGCCGCATGGCTGATGAGCGTGACCGACAGCCCGGCACACAGTGCAAGTGCTTGCATGGGTTTGATGGCGTTCATGGCGTTCTCCCACTCTATGCCTGGCCGGCACGAGCGTTGTTGTTTTTGTATCCGCCACAGCGAGGGCACATCCGATGGCGGGCGCGGCTCGATTACAACACCCCCTCCAGCCGCCCACAAACGATCCACGAACGCTGCACTGATACTTTTTTTGCCCACCAGGGCCTGGGCTGAAAAAGGCAAGAAAGTATCAATCGCGCGTAGCTGGCGTGCTGGCCAGTGAAGGTAGCCATGGTATGCTCGAGCCACATTGACAATAAAACACAGGTACCCGGTATGCGGGCCACTCACGCCAACCTGCTGGATCATCCGCCCGCCGAACTGGAAGTGATCCTCCCGGAGCCCGGGAACGGCTTTCGCTGGTTCGAGCATGACTACCCTTACCCCCTCGCCCGCTGGCACCACCACCCTGAGTTCGAGCTGCACCTGATACGCCACGGTCACGGCAAGCTGCTGGCGGGCGACTATATTGGCCCCTTCAGCCCAGGCCATGTAGCGCTGATCGGCCCCCACCTGCCCCACGACTGGATCGGCGATCTCACACCGGGCGAGCACCTTCCAGGCCGTGACGTAGTGCTCCAGTTTGACGGCGAGGCCTTGCTGGGGCTGGCCAGCGCCTTACCGGAACTGGCCGAGCTGAAGGGCCTGTTCAGCAGTGCGCGCCGGGGCCTGGAATTTACCGGGCAAACCGCCAGGCGCGCTGCGGTGATGATCGAGGCGGTAGGCCTGGCCCGAGGGCTGGAGCGCCTGACCCGCTTTCTCCAGCTGTGCGACACATTGGCCAAGGCACCCCTGACGGACCGTCGCCCGCTGGCAAGCCCCTGCTACTCGCCCGTGCTGGATGATCGCAGCGCCGAACGGATTACCCAGGCGTTCGAGTACCTGCTGGCCGAGTTGACCGGGGACATCCGCTTGAGTGTGGCGGCCGAGCGCGTCGGCATGAGCGAAGCGGGCTTCTCGCGGTTTTTCAAGCGGGTGACCGGCCACGGTTTCGTGGACCTGATGCGCAAGCTGCGCGTGCAGCGGGCGTGCAGGTTGTTGATGCAAACCGACCGTTCGGTGGCCGATATCTGTTTCGACGTGGGCTACGCCAACCTGTCCAACTTCAATCGCCACTTCCGCCATGAAATGGCGCAAACCCCCAGCGAATACCGGCGCCAGGCCAACGCCGGTTCGCCACTGCATCCCCTACAATAAGGAACCCCTCGCATGTCCCTCCCCCGTGTCGTGGTATTCGGCGAAGCGCTTACCGACATCGTGCAAACCACCCCTGGCCACTGGCGCGGCTACCCGGGCGGCGCGCCCTGGAACGTAGCCCGTACCCTCAGCAAGCTAGGCATCGCTACCGGGTTCGGCGGGGCCATCAGTGAGGATTCATTGGGCGAAGATATCGCCGAGCAGTCGGTAGCCGCGGGGCTGGACATGCGCTTCATCCAGCGGGTAAAGGCAGACCCACTGGTTGCCGTCGTGCCTTCCAGCGCCCCACCCACGTACTTCTTCGCCGGTGAAGCCGACTTGCGCTTCAGCCTCGATGCGCTGCCTGAGGGTTGGTTGGATGAAGTGGAAATCTGCCATTTCAGCTGTATCAGCCTGGCGCGCGAGCCCCTCGCCAGCTTGCTGATACGCACCGCCGAGCAGGCGAAAGCCGCAGGCAAAGTCATCAGCTACGACCCGAACTGGCGCAACCTGATGACGGCGCGGTACCGAGAAGAGACCTTCCCTACCCTGGCGAGGCTGGCGAGCACCATCAAACTGTCGGATGAAGACCTGAAAAACCTGTACCCCGACTACGAAGAAGTGCAGGCGCTGCAGGCCCTGCGCGAACTCAACCCCAAGGCGCAGGTACTGTTTACCCGGGGCGAACGCGGGCTGACGCTCTACACCGCCGAGGGCACCTACGAGCAACCCGCGCTCAAGGTAACCGTCGCCGATACCGTGGGCGCGGGCGATGCCAGCATGGCCGGCTGGCTGGGCTCGGGGCTGCTGGGCATCACCGACCTGCAGCAACGGCTGGTATTTGCCGCCGCCTGTGCGTCGGTGTCCTGCAGCCACGCTGGCGCCTATTCACCAACGGTTGCCGAGGTAGAGGCGTTGATTGCCGAGCGCAGCCGATAAGGCAATAGCCTAGGCAGCGTAGCGCGCAGCGCTGCCTACTGATCGAACGTTCTAGCAAAGGGCTCTGCGGCTTGACGAATGGCAGCGGCCACCCGTGGTGCTTGCTCACAGAGCTCCGCTGAGCCGGCAAGTACGCGCTCCAGCGCCTGCAATTGTTGGCGGATCACTTCTTTCGGGTTCGCGACGTCGCATAACGCCGCGAATTCAAGCAGCCCTTGGCGGGAGGCGAATAGAGACTTATTGCCAGCGAGATCCAACGCAAGTACGTCGTCAGGTATGTAAGCGGTTGTGTTGACAATATCGTAAGCCGGTGCAAGCCGGGCATCGCGCTGGCGAGGGTCTGAATAAAGCAGCCCAAAGTTCTTCAGGTGGGCGTCGCCATTGCCTACGATGCAGCTCAAACTGACGGTCGCGAATAACTGGGCGAGCGAACCCGAAACCCGTTCGGGTGGACAAAACAGTCGAATTGCCTTGGCAATGGCCGAGTAGCTCTTGCTGTATTTTTGTTCTGCCCCAAGCCCCATGAGCGCGGCCATATCCTCGAAACCCAGCGGATTCAAGGCCTCGTCTCGGTCAAAACGGCGCATGATGAATAGCTGGGTATTGTCAGACAAGTAGAACTCCGGCACGGTAATACCGGCTTCCCTGGCAACCGACATTCATATGAACTCATTGATCGCCAATCCCGGGAACTCATCTCTTCCGCTTTTGATGATCAAGTCTGAAGTCTTGGAAGTGAAACGCTGCGCGTCCCCGTCCGGCCGCTCCGGTACCAGCACCTTAGGCTGAACCCCCGAAATTCCCGCACGCAGGATATAGCGATCTACCAGACCGGCAAAAATGTCTTCTGCCCCGTCCCATGCCAGAATCTCAGACAGTTTTTCTCCCTGAAACTGCTGCCGGCCCAGTAAGGCATCCACTTCAGCCGAGCTTACCGCCACTCGCCCGATCGGCGAGCTACTACCTGACAAGCCAAGTAACAGCATCGGGTCAACGTTAGCAATTTTGGCAAGCCGGTTTCTTAGCTGCTCAAGCACATACCCTTCCGGCAAATTCATTTGAAAGATCGGATGCAATTCCCGGTGGCGGTAATCTTCAAAGCGCGCAGGCATAAGCAAGCTGATAGCAGCCTGAGGGTGACACTTTTCGTGATACCTGAAGAGATAATCGCCACTTGCGGTGAGAATTTTTCCGCTCTCACCTTGTGGGGTGGCGACTTGTAATGAAGCGGGCATCAGTCAAACATCCCATGGATTTCATCCAACGTAGGCATCGCTGCGGGTACCACGCTCAATTCACAGTCAAGCGCACCCAGGACGCGCGCGTAGGCAGACATACCGACGGAAAGATCGCCGCGTTCGACAGCGATGATTTTTTGCCGGGTAAGGCAAGCAAGCCCAGCAAGTTCGGCTTGAGTGAGCCCACGGTTGAGGCGACGCTGCCGAAGCTGCGCTCCTAATCGAACGGTGATAAGCACATGGTCCATGTTATGTATACGAGACATAATAGTTGAAATGTACCGTATACAGAACATCCCAAGACTGCAACGCTTAATTCAGGATAGTTCTCTGTCCTAGAGCAGGTGCAACGTGCCCATGTATTGCCGATGAGGAGCGGCGCTGCAGTCAAAAGCCGCTTTCGCCAGCCTCGCTTACCTCCCGCCAGAACGCTTCGGCGAAGGGAGGCAACGGCGCCACCGGCCGTGCCAGATGAATCTCCAGGGGTATGTCCCAGCTTTCGTCCAGCGCCCGAACCAGCCGGCCATCCGCCCGTTCCTGCTCTGTGAGGCTGGCGGGCAACCAGGCCACCCCCTTATTCTCCAGCGCCACCGAGGTGAGCACCGCCGCCAGGTGGCTACTGAAGCTCGGCTGCAGGTGGAGGTATTCCGCCCTGTGCTTGAGGTGGTGCTCCACAATGCGCCCAAGCCCCGATTCCCGGGTGTACGCCAGGTAGGGCAACGCTTCGATATCGCCGGTAAACTCGGCATCGCTCCCCATCAGCGGGACGAGCGTATCGGTGCCCACGGGCTCGCTGATAAATTGCCCGATTGGCAGTAGAGGCGGCACTTGCGGATGGCGGTGGCTCAACAGAAATTGCGCCTGGCCGTGCACGAGCATCCGCTCGCATTCAGCCATGCTGTCTGACAACAGCCTTACTGCCTGGATAGGCGCGCCGCCCCCCACTTGGCGAATCCAGCGCGGGAAAAAGGTAAACGACAGGGAGTGGGTGGCGGCGAAATGCAAACTTTTGGCCGCAGTACCGGCAAACTCCCGCGCGTCGTCGCGGATCCGGTAAAGCCGCACCGCGGCGTCCTGGATACTACTGAGCACGTGTTCACCAGCGGGAGTCAACGTCGCCCCTTGGGAAGAACGCTCGAACAGAGGCACACCCACCCATTGCTCCATCGCCTTGATCCGGCGACTGAAGGCCGGCTGGGTGACATGCCGCGCCTGGGCGGCGCGAATGAAGCCACCCTGCTCGGCGAGGGCGATAAAGTCTTCTAGCCATGCGAGTTCCACGGCCATGCCTCCTGTGCATCATCACAAATGCCCTGCAGCAACCGCGCTCGATCCGGGAGGGATCTTAGGCAGGGCCATTGCTTACACGCACGCTGCAAGGAAGGATTCCCGGCAATGCCGTTTCGGCATTGCCTGCGCCGATAAGAGCATTATGCGGGCGCCCTTCGCAAGCATAAGTTGAAGTCCTCACAACAAGAGGACAGCGCCATGCGCATCGTTGAAATTCGCGAGAAGACCGTCTCTATCGCCTCCCCTATCGCCAATGCCTACATCGACTTTTCCAAGATGACCTGCTCGGTGGTGGCGGTGATCACTGATGTCGTTCGAGACGGCAAACCCGTGGTGGGCTATGGCTTCAACTCCAATGGGCGTTATGGCCAGGGCGCGCTGATGCGTGACCGTTTTCTCGCGAGGATCAGCGAGGCCGATCCGGCCACATTGGTTGACGAGGTCAACGATAACCTCGACCCCTTCGCCATCTGGAAAACCCTGATGAGCAATGAGAAGCCTGGTGGCCACGGCGAGCGCTCCGTGGCAGTGGGCACCATCGACATGGCAGTGTGGGATGCCGTGGCCAAGATCGAGGGTAAACCCCTGTACCGCCTGCTGGCCGACCGTTATCGCGGTGGCGTCGCTGATGACAAGGTATGGGTATATGCCGCAGGCGGCTACTACTACCCCGGCAAGGACCAAACCAAGCTCAAGGCAGAAATGCAGAGCTACCTGGACCGCGGTTACGACGTAGTGAAGATGAAGATCGGCGCAGTTCCGCTAGATGAAGACATTCGCCGCATCGAAGCCGTGCTCGAAGTGGTGGGTGACGGGCGCCGCCTGGCCGTCGATGCCAACGGCCGATTCGACTTGAAGACTGCGATTGCCTACGCCGAAGCCATCAAGCAGTACAACCTGTTCTGGTACGAAGAAATCGGCGACCCGCTCGATTATGCCCTGCAGGCTGAGATGGCCAATCACTATGAACTGCCCATGGCCACGGGCGAAAACCTGTTCTCCCATCAGGACGCACGTAACTTGCTGCGCCATGGTGGCATGCACCCGGACCGGGATTTCCTTCAATTCGACTGCGCCCTTTCCTACGGCCTGGTGGAGTACATGCGCACCCTGGACGTCATGAAGGAGCTGGGCTGGTCTTCCCGCCGCGTGGTACCCCATGGCGGGCACCAAATGTCCCTGAACATCGCCGCCGGGCTGCACCTGGGCGGCAATGAATCGTACCCCGACGTGTTCCAGCCCTTCGGCGGGTTCGCCGACGGCATTCGGGTGGAGAACGGCTATGTGGGGTTGCCGGACATTCCGGGTGTGGGCTTCGAAGCAAAGGCCGAGCTGTACAAGGTGATGCGCGAATTGGGCGAAAGCTGATCCACAGTGCACAACAGCGGCCCCCTGTCGGGCCGCTTTTTGTCCTCATACAAGAACAACACCGAGGTACAAACATGAACACGGCTAAGCGCTGGTACAAGCTGCTGTACGTCCAGGTATTGATCGGCATCGTCGTCGGCGGCGCGATCGGATACTTCATCCCTGACTTCGGCGCCAAACTTCAACCGCTCGCCGATGGGTTCATCAAGCTCATCAAAATGCTGCTTGCGCCCATTATCTTCGGCACCGTCGTGGTTGGCATTGCCAAGATGGGCAGTATCAAGGAGGTCGGCCGCATCGGTGGCAAAGCCCTTATCTATTTCGAAGTCGTTTCGAGCCTGGCGCTGATCATCGGCCTGGTGGTGGTCAATATCATGAAGCCTGGCGAGGGCATGAACATCGATGTGAGTTCGCTCAACGCCGACGCCATCAAGGGCTACACCCAGGCCGCCGAAGCCCAGGGCGGCGCCATCAGCTTTTTCATGAACATTATCCCTACCACCCTTGTGGACGCTTTTGCCAAGGGCGCGATGCTTCAGGTGATATTCGTCTCAGTGTTCATGGGGGTTGCGCTCGTGCAACTGGGCGAGGTGGCCAAGCCGCTGGTCAATGTCATTGATGTGCTACTGCAGAGCCTGTTCCGGATCGTCGCCATGGTCATGCGGCTTGCCCCCATCGGGGCGGGCGCCGGGATGGCCTTCACCATCGGCAAATACGGGATCGGAACCCTGGTATCGCTTGGGCACCTGATGCTGGCGCTCTACGTCACCACGCTATTTTTTATCATCGTGGTACTAGGCTCCGTCGCGCGCTGGGCCGGCATTCCGCTGTTCACCTTCGTGCGTTATTTCAAGGATGAGATCCTGGTGACGCTCGGCACCTGCTCCACCGAAGCCGTGCTGCCGCGCATGATGGTCAAGCTGGAGAAGCTGGGGTGTCAGCGCTCGGTGGTCGGCATGGTGCTGCCGACGGGCTACACGTTCAATTCCGACGGTACTTGCATCTACCTCACAATGGCGGCGATCTTCGTGGCGCAAGCAACCAATACGCCGCTCACCCTTACCGACCAATTGGTAGTGCTCGGGGTTCTGCTGCTGACCTCGAAAGGTTCGGCCGGCGTGGCGGGTGCCGGCTTCGTCACCCTCGCGGCAACCCTCTCGGTGATACCGGAAATACCGCTGGTAGGCCTGGTGCTACTGCTTGGGGTTGATCGTTTCCTCAACGAAGCGCGTGCGGTCACCAACCTCATCGGTAACGGAATCGGCACCCTGGCCATTGCCAAGTGGGACGGGGCGTTCGACCAGGCGGTTGCCGACAAGGAAATCGCCGCCATGAGAAACCCCGAAGCAGCCGCCGCGGGGCCGGCTGGCAAGGCCAACACATTGTCATGATCACCTCGGCTCGAGCGGCGCTGCCGAACCGACACAAGGAGGGTGCGCACTGGGTGGAATACTTCAAAGCCATGGCCCTGTACCGGACCTCTCAGGCCTTGCGAGGCAGTAACTGACAGGCGAAGCCTCACGGCCTCCCTGACTCATCCCGGGCAGTGGCGCGGAACAGCCGGCTCGGTGGCTGCCCTGGCACGTCGTCCAGAACGCCACAGGGTTGCATGCCGATCTTCTCGAGCACCTTGATCGAGGCCGCGTTATCCGGCCGCACAAACGCCCATACTTGCGGGAAGCCCAAAGGGCCGAGAGCATGGCGCAGCGCTGCTAGCGCAAGCTCTGTGGCATAACCCTGGCCCCAGGCTTCCACGGCAAAGCGGTAACCCAGGTTCAGCCGTTGCTCGCCCAGGTAGCTGTGCCAGGCCACGCCACCAAAGCCGATGATGTGCTCCGGGGCGCCCTGCTCCGCCACCGCCCACCAGCCAAAGCCATTGGCGGCCCAATGCCCCAGCCAGGTACTTAGCAGCTGCTCGGCCTGGCCGGGATCAGTGAACGCGCCCGCAGGGTTGAAGACCTGGGTACGCGGGTCGCTGTAGATCGCAAACAGACGTGGCAGGTCAGCGGTGATTGGCTGGCGGTAGGTCAGGCGGGTATGGGGTTGGGTCATGGTGCTGGGCCTGGCTGTACACTGGAAGTAGATATAGGACGAAACGTCTTCAGCCCGTCGGCCTGGTGATTGATTGACTTCACGGCTAAGCGGCTTACCACTGCTGAACCTATAAAAATCATAGGCAGTCGATATTGAAAACGTCGCTATGGACGAGACAGCAATTGGAGGACATCGTGCACGTTCTGGCGATGGACTCCTGGCGGGTAATTATCACCGACCATTGTCAGCTGCGCATGGAGCAGCGCGGAGTCACTTACATCGAGGTGCTGAGGTGCCTACAGCGAGGGTTGATTCTTGATGAACCGTCCTTTGATAATGAACACAATATGTTTAAATTTCGTATGAGCGAGCCGCAACCAAGGGATATCGCCTGCGTTGTGGTCGCCGTAAAACCGAGCCCAGAGCCAGGCGAGCTCTTTGCCGTTACGGTATGGGAGGTATGAAAATGTACGAATACAAAGGTAGCGGCCTCGAAGGGATCTACCTGAAGAATGGCTATGAAATTCTCCAGACGCCTTATGGCCAAGGCGTTCGGATCGAGAATGTCCAAGGCTTGCACCGCGCCATTGCCGCAGAAATTGTCACGCAAGGGTCCCCAATGACTGGGCATCAGTTCCGGTTTTTGCGCAAGGAGCAGGACCTGGTACAGGCAGAACTCGCAGCAATCCTGCGCGTGGACGTCCAAACCGTAGCCAATTGGGAAAAACGAGGGCCTCAAGAGGTCCCCGGGCCGGCGGACATTGCGATGCGGGGCCTCTATTCGGCGTACTGTCATATTCAATACGGGCCGTATCAGGCCCCCAAAACGACGATCCCCCGCGAAACGGCAACCTTTACCCTGCAGGGTGAAGAATGGATCGAGGCACTCGCCGCCTGATAAAGCTCCAGCCAAGGCTACAGGAACCCGCTTCGGCGGGTTTTCTTATCTTAAGGAATTACCGAATGCTCTCCCGCCTGCTACTGCCCTGTCTCGTTTCGTTAGCCGTGCTTTCTACCCAAGCAGCCACCAAAGCCCCGGCGAAAACCGCGCCCGGGGAGGGCCTGGAGCTCACGGCCCCGGCACTCCTGGCCGGGATCAAGCAGCACCTGCCCGAGGAGCAGGACTGCCGAACCGTCACCTTCCAGAAGCCGCGAACGTTCAAGAACGGTGCGGTGATCAAGCAGAAACTGGAGCGCGACGGCGCCGAAATCGACATGACGTTCGATATCGCCAAATCGGGAAAGCTGGCCAATGCCCGGTTCGCGGCGGACACCAAAGACCCTGCACACCTTACCGTGATGCTTTGCGCCACCTATGCCGCCATGCGCACCTTGCAGCCGACCATGGAGCGCTCGGAGCTGGCACGGCAGGCGGCGCTTGAGCTATGGCAACAAGCGCAGCAACAAACCATCACCAAAACCTTCGCCGGCGAGCGCTTCCGGGCACAGATGGCGCCCTTTGAAGTGAACGTGTTTTAAACCTTGAACCGCTGCGCCAGCCCACTGAGGTCGGAGGCCAGCCGGGACAGCTCCTGGCTGGCCGCATGGGTTTGCTCGGCGCCCGCCGAGGTTCTGATCGACAGGTCACGGATACGCACGAGGTTACGGTCAACCTCTCTGGCCACTTGAGCCTGTTCCTCGGCGGCACTGGCGATCACCACGTTGCGTTCGTCGATCGCCGACACGGCAACAGAAATACTGCTCAAGGCATCCTTGGCAGCATGGGCCTGCTCCTGGGTAACCCGGGCCTGGTCGGCGCTGGTCAACAAGGCATCTACCGTCTGGGTGGTGCCGGCACGGATGCTGGAGATCATCGACTCGATTTCCCGGGTGGACTCACCCGTACGGCTAGCCAACGAGCGCACCTCATCGGCAACCACCGCGAACCCACGCCCCGCTTCGCCCGCGCGGGCAGCCTCGATAGCAGCGTTCAGCGCCAGCAGGTTGGTTTGCTCGGCCACGGCGCGGATCACGTCCAGCACCTTGGTGATGCCGTGGGCTTGCTCGGCCAGGTTACGGGCGTGTTCGGACGCGCCCAATACGTTGTCGGTCAGCGAACCAATGGCCGAGAGGGTATCGCCTAACTGGCCCTGGCCGCGGAGCGCCGTTTCGCTCGCCGTTCGGGTTTGCGAAGAGGCCGAGGTGGCGTTGGAGGCGACTTCGTCCACCGCCTGGCTCATCTCGGTCACGGCTGTGGCGGCCATCTCGATCTCGTCGTTCTGCTGGGCCAACCCGGTCGCGCTTTCGCTCATCACCGCGCTCATTTCCTCGGTGGACGAGGCCAGCTGCTGGGCCGACAGCATGATCTGCTCCAACGTATCCCTCAGCGTGCCTTGCATCGATGCCATGGCCTGCAGCAGCAACGCCGCTTCGTCGGTACCGCGGGTGTCGAGCCGCGCGGTGAGATCGCCCGCGGCGATATTCTGGGCCGCAGCGACGGCGCTTTCGATCGGCCGGATCAGGCTACGGGTGAGGCGCCACGACAGCAGAACAGTCAATGCCAGCGCCAGTACGATGGCCGCCAGGGTCACCGAGCGGGACTCGCCGTACAGGGTATCGCCTTTGTGGTTGTGCTCGCGGGACTCGTCAATGTTTTCCTGCTGAAGCGCCGCGGACAGGTCGTTCATCCGGGTGCCGGCGTCGGTCATGGTGTGGGTGAAATAGTCGCGTGCAGCATCCACATCACCGGCGCTCACCAAGGCAGCTACATGGTCAGCCTGTTGCATGTAGGCGGTGTATAGCGTGACCAGCTGATCGTAGCTGGACTGCTCGATCTGGCTTCCGATCATTAGCCGGTAGGCCTTGAACAGCTCATCGAGCGTGCTGCCGATCTTGTGCAGCCCTTGCAGGGTTTCGCCCGCCGTGGCAGGAACGGCAACCATGCGCAATACCTGAATACGTACCCGCGCCAGTTGCAGCGCGATGGCGTCGCTGGTGATGATGCCAGGAACGTTCTCCTCCGAAACCAGTTTGGCTTGCGCGCGAAGACCCGCCATCTGATACAGGCCGAACAGGCCGAGGGCGGCCAATACGAAGGCAATGAGGCCAAAGCAGACAACGCTGCGCTTGGCAATTTTGAGGGATCGCAGGTTCATGGGAGGTTCCGTGGCTCAAGCGGCGAAGCACGCCGGGTATGCACGGTTAGCGGCAAAGGCAGGGGAAAGTTGAGACAGTGATGGCGCGGACGGATGGAAGGTAAGCGGCTCGGCCCCGCAACAAGCGAGGCCGAGGCTATCAAGCGTACTCAGACGGCATTGCCCGGCGATGGCTCTTCATCATCGTCCACCGGTGGGGTCACCGGCGCTTCGTTGCCATCGCCCTGCTCGACATCCGACGAACCGCCTTCTTCATCGAGCAGCTCCTCGTCGCTGTCCGCACCAGCTGGGCCTGGGTACGGGCTTGCTGTGCCATTGTCGTCATTAACCATGATCACTCTCCTGTGCACAGCGCAGAAGATCCGCGCTCAAGGTTGTGAGCGCAGCGGGAGGCCACTAGTGCCTCCCGCTGGACCAGCGGCACATCCTTTGTTGTCAGTTCTTCTCCGGCAATGCGTAGGCAATCACATAATCGCCACGATCAGGCGACTGCCGCGCCCCACCGGCGGTGATCACCACGTACTGCTTGCCGGTCTTTGGCGACACGAAGGTCATCGGGCCGCCCTGGCTGCCCACCGGCAGGCGGGCTTTCCAGGCTTCTTCCCCGGTGGCCGAGTTGAACGCACGCAGGTAGTAATCCTGGGTACCGGCGATAAACACCAGGCCACCCTGGGTAGACAAGGTACCGCCCAAAGTTGGCATGCCGATGGGCAACGGCAGCCCCATCCTGATGCCCAGCGGGCCGGTGTCGTGAACAGTACCCACCGGCACCTGCCAGGCGATTTTGCGGGTTTTCAGGTCTACCGCGCTGAGGGTGCCGAAGGGCGGCGCCTGGCAAGGAATGCCGGCCAGGGACAGGAAGCGGTTCTTGTTCACAGCGTAAGGCGTGCCTTTGAGCGGCACCGCACCCATGCCAGTGTTGATCGCTTCGCCACCGGACGAGGCCCGGGCCTCACGCTCGGCGGGCACCATCTGAATCCACAGACCCAGGCGCATGTCGTTGACGAAGATGAAGCCGTGCACCGGGTCGGTGGAAACGCCGCCCCAGTTCATGCCGCCCAGCGAACCCGGGAAGCTCAGGGACACGTCAGTGCCCGGCGCGGTGTACAGGCCGTCATAACGCATTTTCTTGAACGAGATACGGCACAGCATCTGGTCGAACGGGGTGGCGCCCCACATGTCCGACTCGGTCAAGTGCTGCGCACCGATCTGCGGCATGCCAACCGAACGCGGCTGGGTGGGTGAGTATGGTTCGTTCGGAATATCCGCAGCCTTCACCGGCACTTCCTGCACGTCAGTCAGCGGCTTGCCGGTGGCACGGTCCAGCACATAGATCTGCCCTGCCTTGGTACCAATCACCACGGCCGGCACTTTGCTGCCGTCGGCCTGAGGGAAGTCGATCAAGGTCGGCTGCATTGGCAGGTCGAAGTCCCAGAGGTCGTTATGGACGGTCTGGAACACCCACTTTTCGTCGCCGGTCGTTGCGTTCAGCGCCAGCACCGAAGCGCCGTACTTGTGGTTGAGCTCGGTACGTTTCACACCATAAATGTCGGTGGACGGGCTGCCCATCGGCAGGAACACGGTGTTGGTGGCCGGGTCGTACGACATCGGTGCCCAGCTGTTGGGCGTACTGCGCACGTAGGTGCTGTCGTTGGCCGGGGCTTGCTTGTCCTGCGGGTTGCCCGGGTCGAAGGCCCAGCGCATGGCGCCGGTGACCACATCGAAACCACGGATCACACCGCCAGGCATGTCGGCCTGCACGTTGTCAGCCACGCGGCCACCCACTACTACGGTGGTGCCGGCCATCAGCGGCGGCGAAGACAGTTGGTAGTAGGAGTCCGGCACGCTACCCAAGCCGGCCTTGAGGTCTACCTGGCCGTTGTCACCAAAGCCCTGACAGAACTCACCGGTGTCGGCATCCACAGCGATCAGCCGCGCGTCGATGGTGTTGGTGAGCAGGCGACGCTGGCAGTTGGCCCCAGCCGGGATCGAGACCGGGGTGGCTGGCGTGCTGGAGTCAGCAGGCTGCGCCACGGCGGCGGTGGCATCGAAATAGGCCAGCCCGCGGCAACGCTGCCACACGGCGGACTTGGCATTGATCTCCCGCTTCCACAGCTCTTTGCCGGTGTCGGCGTCGAGCGCGATCACGTTGTTGTGCGGGGTGCAGATAAACACCTTGTCGCCCACCTGCAGAGGGGTGAGCTGATCTTCCGCGCCATTGCCATCGCTGATGGCCACGTCACCGGTGTGGTAGGTCCAGGCCGGGGCCAGCTTGGACACGTTGTCCCGGTTGATCTGGTCCAACGCGGCGAACCGGCTGCCGCCTGCATCGTTACCGTAGTTGTCCCAGTTTTTCTGAGCCTTGGCCGGGTCAACCTTGGTCAGCCCCGGGCCGTCACCGCTGGGCGATACCGGGCTGTGCGGCAGGAACATGCCCCAGAAGCCCGCCGCCAGTGCGATGGCCAGCACGGCGCTGAGGCCATAGCCCAGGCGCCCGCCAACCAGCCCATTGGATTTGCGCAGCGAAGGGTAAACCAGCGCTACCACCAGGCTGAGCACGCCCAGCGCGAACAGCCGCGAAACCAGGGGCCAGAAGTTCAGCCCCGCATCCACAACTGCCCACACGATGGACAGCACCATGACGACCGCGAACAGCCAGGCACCCCACAGGCGGCGTTTGAACAACAGAATGGCGGACACGATCATGCCGATGCCCGCGAGCAGGAAGTACCAGCTGCCGCCCAGCGAGGCGAGGTAACCGCCCCCCGCCGTAAACAACAGGCCGAACACGAGTGTGCCGAGGGCGGCTATCCAGACAAGCCAGCGGCCGCCGGCCGCCGTGGGGTGGGGGTTAGACATTGTGTGCTCCTTCTAACGCTTGAGCCTGTGGAGGCAAATACCAATGAAGGTAGGTAGATTGTGGACATACGCAGTGTTCACTGCGTTCAGAACTCATAAAGCTGCTTTTACCTGTACGCCAAACACCAGCGCATTCGCCGTTTCGGTGCCATAGAAGGCCCCCGGCTCGATGATGTATTGAAGCGAAGGGCGCACCAGCAGCCAGGGCGAGAGCTGAGCGCCATAGGTCATCTCGACCAGCCCTTCGCCACTGCTCAGGTCGGGAAAATCCTGGCCATTGGCAACTGCAGCCTGCTCTTGCACGTCGCGGCTGCGGGAATTGAACACGGCACGGCCATAGCCCACGGCGACGGTATCGTTCGGGCGGCTGTCAAACGGCTTCTTCAGCGCCAGGCCAGCGGAATACCATCGCTTGAACGGCGATGCGGCGGCGCTGGCATCGGCGATCTGGCCAAAGACATGGAGGTTGCGGGCGGGGTCGGCCGCCGAAGCCCACACGGCCTGGTCCATGAGGAAGTAGGCGCCATCGCGGCCGGCCACGGTGTTGTCGCTGCCGATGCGAGGGGCATCGGAAGTGTCGTAGTAGTAACCCAGCCGGTACTCGCCCGGCAGCGCACCGTGCGGCGTATAGATCAACTCCACGGGCAACACATTGCCGGTGCTGTCCTTGGGGCTCACATGCCAGGCACGGCTCGAATCGCCATTGCTTGCGGCATCAACCTTGAACGCCGCGACCTGGAGCGCGAATTCGGGGTTGAAGCGGTAGCGGGCGATGGCGCCGAGGTGGCCGTTGGGGTAGTTGCTCCAGCCACTGCCACCTGACATGGACAACGGATGGCCGCAGAAGCCGGCGTTCATGAAGTTGCAGAGAACGCCGGTGCTCAGCCCGCCGATATCGTTGCCCATGGCCATGAAGCCGAGCTTCACGTCCAGGTCCGGCGTGAACAACGTGTTCTCGTAGCTCAATTCCGTGAGGCGGGTGTACAAGCCACCGTAGTTCTCCTGCACAGGCAGCCGGTTGCCGATCAGGTCATCAGAGCCGCTGTTGCCGCGCCGGTCGTTGATAGTCACCTGGACCTTCCCGCCGTGCTCCAGGCCCAGCAGCTTGTCCAGTTCAAAGCGTACGCCGAGCTTTACGTTCTGCGAATACCGCGTGCCGCGCTGCTTGCCACCGTGGGCGTTGTAGACGGTTTCTCCACTGTAGTCCCCGGTAAACCGGATACCTTCATCCACCAGCCTGGAACGTTCACCACCCCAGTCGCCGGTCATCGTGGCCCGGCTTTGCCAGCCCTCGGCGTGGGGGGCAGCCCAAGGCGCTATCGCCCCCGCGCAGCCAAGCGCAATACAGGCGAGGCGGCGCAAGGGCCGTCTGAAAGCAATAATCGAGGTAAGCAAAACGAGGATTCCATCAACTGCGACGGCATCCGACATTCCATCGGACGGTCAAGACAGGTTATTCAGTGCAGGCGGCAGCGGGCCATCGCTGCTTATAGAAGGCCCGTCGCAGAGCGGAGTCACGCCCTGTTACGAAGCGGGCGCACGGTATCACAGCAAAGGCCGATGAACGGTATTGATTGTGTGGATTGGCTGAATCATGGAATTGGATAGCGATATGCATTTATGGACTGAACATCTCTAATGGATTTATATTCTATAAAGCGACAAGCCACGCTTATCCGGTTAAAGGTCATTTCCCCGTAGGAAGCGGGCGTCAGCTCGCGAATTGTCTTTGTCGCGAGCTGACGCCGGATGGCCGGCCCCGCCGCTCCCTACGGGGGGTTCGCGCCCGAACAACCTTTGTTACATGCAATGAACCAGGACCCCCAATGCCCGACAATCACCCCCTACCTGCCCTTTTCGATGCTATCCAACAAGCGCACCAAGCCCTTCGCCCTACAGTGCTTGAAACACCCCTCACCTACAGCTCACCGCTGTCAGCGCTCACGGGCTGCCATGTGCACCTCAAGTGTGAGCATCTGCAGCGCACGGGCTCGTTCAAGTTTCGCGGCGCGAGCAACAAGGTCCGCTTGCTCACTGAGGCCCAGCGTCGCGGCGGCGTGATCACGGCTTCTTCGGGCAATCACGGGCTTGGCGTTGCACTGGCCGGCCATGAGGCGGGCGTTCCGGTCACGGTGTACGCCACCACCACGGCCTCGGCGCTGAAGCTCGATGCCATCCGCGCCCTGGGTGCCGAGGTTATTACCCTCGACACCGATCCGCTGGCCGTGGAGCTGGAGGCTGCCGCCGAGGCACACCGGCAGGGCAAACTGTTCGTTTCGCCGTACAACGATGCGCAGGTTATCGCTGGCCAAGGCACCATCGGCGTGGAAATTGCAGAGCAGTTGCCGCAGGTGGATGCTGTGTTCGTCGCGGTAGGTGGCGGTGGAATGGTCTCCGGGATTGGTACGGCCATCAGGCAGCTCAAGCCAAACGCGCAGATCATCGGCTGCTGGCCGGCCAATGCGCCGACGCTGGAACGCTCGCTGGCGGCGGGGCACATTATAGAAATGGAAGAAGCGGACACCCTCTCCGATGGCACGGCCGGGGGCATAGAGCCGGGCAGCATCACCTTTCCCCTGTGTCAGCGCGTGATCGACCGCACGGTACTGGTGAGCGAAGACGAAATCCGCGCAGCGATGAAAGCCGTTGCGCGGTTCGAGCGCTGGATGATCGAAGGCGCGGCCGGCGTGGCGCTGGCGGGCGCCCTGAAGCTGGCAGCCGACTATCAGGGCAAGCACGTAGCGGTAGTGATTTGCGGCCGCAACATACTGCTGGAGAAGTTCTTGGGGGCCATCCAATGAAGGTGTTTACCCAGCAGCAAATTGCCGCTTCGATCAATGTCGAGCTCGCTGCGCAGGCCTTGCGTGAAGGGTTTATCGCGTACTCCCAAGGCAACGTGAAAGTGCCCCCGGTCCAGCATTTCGTGTTTGCACAGGCCAATGGCGATTGCTGTGTGAAGTCCGCCTGGGTCGAAGGCTCCGATTCCTTCACGGTGAAAGTCTCTACCGGTTTCTATTCCAACCCGGCCAAGGGCTTGCCTAGCAACAGCGGGCTGATGATGGTGTTGTGCGCCAACACCGGCCAACCGTTGGCGCTGCTGCAGGATGAAGGCTGGCTCACTTCGTTGCGTACCGCCCTTGCCGGCCAGCTCGCCGCCCGCGCTTTGGCGCCGTCATCGGTGCAAGGGATCGGCATCCTCGGCAACGGTAGCCAGGCCCGCCTGCAATTGGAGCACCTGATGCCTGTCACACCCTGCCGCCAGGTCACGGTATGGGGGCGCACGGCCCAAGCGCTGGCGGACTATAGGCAATTCGCGGAAGGGCTGGGTTTCACCGTTACCACCACGCTGAACGCCGAGCAGGTTGCCCGTGCCGCCAACCTGATCGTGACTACCACGCCTTCACGGGAGGCGTTGCTCAGGCGCGAATGGATACGCCCCGGTACGCACATCACCGCAGTGGGCGCGGATGCCAACGGCAAACAGGAACTGGAACCTGAGCTGGTGGCCGCTGCTGATGTGGTGGTTGCCGATTCGATCGCCCAGTGCAGTGCATTCGGCGAAGTGTCCCATGCAGTCAAGGCTGGGCTACTGCCGGCAGCGCGCCTCGTGGAGCTGGGCCAGCTGCTGGCTGGCAACGCTGAGGGGCGCCGCGATAATGGGCAGATTACCCTGGCGGACTTGACGGGCGTGGCGGTTCAGGACGCAGTAATAGCACGCTGCGCGTTCCGGGCCTGCGCTGACCTGTAAACCGCGTGCGCTCAAACGGCCCGGCACGCCTTGACGTATTTATAAACGGTCGCCCGCCCCATGTTCAGCACGCTGGCCACGTAATCATGGGCGCTGCGGCCGTCGAACGCGCCTTCCCGATACAACGCTTCAACCAGCTCGCGCTTCTGATCGCGGCTCAAGCCACTGATCGCCAGGTGCCGTTCCTGCAGCCAGCCGTGCAGGAAGGTATTGATGCGCTCTTGCCAGTCATCGCGGAACAAGGCCTGGGGTTGCGCGACCATCCGGCTGGCCTGGAAGAACAGGTTCAAGGCGTCGCGCGCCTGTTCGAGCACGGAATAGTCCAGGTTGATACACAGCGCGAACTCCGGCCTTCCCTCCTCGTTATGCATCACGCTGGTGATCGAACGGATACGCCGCCCATCCCAGTTGAGTTTTTCGTAGGGGCCGAAGCTGCGCTGGGTGTTCACATCCCCTGATAGCTCTTCAAGCGCCGAATCGTCCCCCAGCTTGCGCCGGGACAGGTTGTTGGCGATGTGCACCACCGTTTGCGTGGCCAGGTCATGCAGCACCACTTCGGCGTGGGGAAACAACAACTGGGCCATGCTGTCGGCCAGGGTTTTGTAGTTGGTAAGGCGGCGGGTGGAGGTGCCGGGCGCGGAGCTCATGTGGGGGTCCAAGGCATAAAAGGCGCGGTGATGATAAACGAATCAGCCGCAACCTTTCCCATAGGCTCACGCACAAGGCGCGACCGTCACTTCAGCCTGGCCAGACTCCGCCAATGCCTGGGCCACGGCGCCCTCCGCCTTCTGTCGCTCCACGAACGTGCGCACGTAAGCGGCAGCGGCTTCGCGCCCCCGTGGCACCGCGATCGCCTGGCGGATGCGGGTGAAGCTGTCGGCCAGCACCCGATAGCCCGCGTTGGCGCGGGCTACAGCTTCGAGGGGCTGGCGAACCCCGGCGGCGGCATCCAGGCCGTGTTCGACGAACAGGTCCACGGCCGCAGCGGAGGTTTGCGCCCGTTCCAGCCGCGCATCAACCAGCGTGCGGCTCAGGTACAGGTCGTACGCGGCCCCCTTCCCTACAGCCAGGCGCAGGCCTTGCTGATCCAGTTCGGCCACTTCGGTATAAGGGGACTCCACCCGAACCAGGTAGGTGCCTTCGATGATCACGTAGGGCTCGCTGAACACTATCTCGGCTTCGCGTACAGGTTCGATGGCCAGGAAGGCTATATCCCAGCGGTTCTCTTGAAGCGCGGCAAATACCTTCCCCGCCGCATTGAAGGTTTCCATGTGCAGAGCCGCGCCCAGCTCCTGGGCAAGGGCCTTGGCCAGTGCCACCGATACCCCCTGGGGCGTACCGTCCGCGGCCCGTTGTGCGAGCACCGGGTTACCGAAATTGATGGCGGCCCTGAGCACACCATTTGGCGCCAATTGCTCTCGTACTGCTGGGTCTATCGCTGTCATGGATGCTCCAGGTTTGAAAAATGCACAGCGGGTCAATGCGCCTGGCCGCCGACCGCCGCTACCTTCGCTTCGGGCTCGCGGTTATGTACCCGCATCAGCGCCGTCATCACAAAGCCCGCGAGCAGCAACGCGCTCAGAAACAGCAAACCATTGGAGGCGCTCTGGCTGTCACCTTTTACCAAGCCAATCAATGATGGGCCGACAAAGCCGCCGAGGTTGCCGATGGAGTTGATCACTGCGATGGAGACGGCGGCGGTGGCCCGATCCAGGAACAGTGTAGGCAGGGCCCAGAACGGCGACTTGAAACTGTAAAGGCCCGACAAGGTAACGCAGATCATCGCCATGGCCACATACGGGTTTTGCAGCATGCCCGCGCCAACCAGCCCCAGTGCGGCCACGAGCAAAGGCACCGCCGAATGAAGCTTGCGCTCGTTGCGCTTGTCCGAGCTGCGTGACCACAGCACCATCGCCACGGTAGCCACGATGTACGGCAGCATTGCGATCAAACCGATCTGCGAATGAGTGAGCGAAGCAGAGAAGCTCTTGATGATCTGCGGCATCCAGTAGCCAACGCCGAGGCTGCCGCACTGGTACACAAAGTAAATGAACGACAGGTACAGCACCTTGGGGTGGGTCATGGTTTTCATCACGCCCAGGCTCTTCACGTTCTTGCGGCTTTTACGGTCACGTTCCAGTTCGGCGATCAGCCAGTCCCGCTCCCGAGGCTCAAGCCACTTGGCCTGCTCGGGTTTGTCGGTCAGCAGGAAGAAACACGCCACGCCCAGTATCACGGCGGGGATGCCTTCCAGAAACAGCATCCAGCGCCAGCCGCTCCAGTTCAGCCAGCCGACGTTGTCCATGATCCATGTACTGAGCGGCGCCCCAATGATGTAGCTCACCGGAATAGCCGCAGTGAACAGCGCGACCGTGGTGGCGAGCTCCCTGGAGCGGAACCAGAACGTGAGGTACACGATGATGCCAGGGAAAAACCCTGCCTCGGCAACGCCGAGGAAAAAGCGCAGCACGTACAGCTGGTTGGCGGTTTGGGCAAAGGCGGTGAGCGCCGCGATCACGCCCCAGGTCACCAGGATGCGGGCGATCCATACCCGGGCGCCAAACTTGTTCAGAAGCACGTTGCTAGGGACTTCGAACAGGAAGTAGCCGATGAAGAAAATGCCGGAAATGAACCCGAAGGCTTCGCTGGACAGCGCCAGCTCCTTGTTCATCTGCAAGGCCGCGTAGCCGATGTTGGCGCGGTCCAGGTAAGACACGATGTAGAGCAGGAACACGAACGGAATGATCCGCCACGTCACCTTGCGTACCACGGCCTGCTCGTCGAGGGTGGATGTAACGCTCATTAAAGCCTCACATGGCCGCGCCGGGCGGCCGCTGTTGTTATTGTGGGGTGACGCCGATCAAACGGAAAAGACCATGCACACCGGGCTGCCGGACTGCACCTGAGCACCCGTGGCTTCCAGTACCCCGCGCTCGCGGTCCACGGCGAAGGTCACGATCGAGTCGCTTTCCTCGTTGAGCGCGAACAGGTAGCGGCCATTGGGGGTGAACGTGAAGAACCGTGGCGTACGACCGCGGGTGGGTGCGGCGGCGATGAAGGTCAGCAGCCCGGAGGCCGGGTCGATGGCAAATACGGCAATGCTGTCCAGGCCACGGTTGGAGGCATAGAGGAACCGCCCTTCACGGTCGACGGCGATCTCCGAGGCACGGCTGTTGCCGGTAAAACTGGCAGGCAGCGTGGGCAAAACCTGTAGCGGCTGCAGCGCGCCGCGGATAGCGTCATAGCGGTAAGCGGCAACGGTCGAATCCAGTTCGTTCACAACATACGCCCAGGCTCCGGTGGGATGGAATGCCACATGGCGCGGGCCGGAGGTTTCCCGGGCGGCGACCGAGGGCGGATCCGCCGGGGCCAGGCGGCCATCCTTGAAGCGGTAGCTCAGTACCTTGTCCAGGCCCTTGTCCGGCACGATGACGAACTCGCCGGACGGGTCGAACGGGTTGAAGTGGGGCTTGGCGTGAGGCTGTTCGGTGCGGTGCGGGCCGGGCTGGCCCTCGACGGTCACCAACTGCGCCACTTCACTCAGGCTACCGTCCCCGTTCACCGGCAATACCGCCAGGCTATGCCCGATGTGGTTGGTCACCACCATGAACCGGCCGGTCGGGTCCAGGGCCAGGTGCACAGGGTTTTTGCCTTGGGTGCTCTGGCGATTGATAAAGGTGAGCTTGCCGCTGGATTTGTCGATGCTGAACGCGCTGATATCGCTCAGGTCACCGTGAACGGTATAGAGATGACGCCCGTCGCGGCTGAGGGTGAGGAATGACGGGTTGACCAGGTCCTTGACCACTTGCACCGGTTCGAGCGTGCCGGCCTCCTGGTCCAGCTTGAACACGCTGATGCCTTCGCCCCGGGCGTTGCGTTCGCGGGTGGTGCGGCTGCCAACGTAAGCGAACATGTAACGCTCTCCTTGAGAGGGGGTGGTGGAAATGGCGGCGCTTGCCGCGTGTGGCAACAGGCTGCCGAGCAAGGTCGCACCCGCCACGGCCCCGGCTTGCTGCAGCAATTGTCGCCGGCGCGGGTTGGCCGGCGCGTTCTCGGAATCACGCATTGTTATTGTCCTTGTCGTGTGTGTTCGGTGTCAGGCAGGCGTGCCTTCGCCCAGAAGCTTGCGCACCACGTAGGGCAATACGCCTCCGTTGCGCAGGTAGGCCACCTCCTGGCGGGAATCGAGCCGCAGGTTCACCTGCAGTGTCCTGGCTTGCGCGCCCGGCGCGGCGAGGGTGATTTGTACGGGGTTGTCGCCTACCTGCAGGGCATCCAGCCCGTGGAAATCCAGCCGCTCATGGCCACTCAGCGCCAGGTGCGCGGCCTGCTCGCCCGGCGAGAAGACCAGCGGCAGGATGCCCATCCCGATCAGGTTGCTGCGATGTATGCGCTCGAAGCTGCCCGCCACTACCGCCCTCACCCCCAGCAAGGCCTGGGCCTTCGCCGCCCAATCCCGGCTGGAACCGGCGCCGTAGTTGGTCCCGGCAAACACCACCAAAGGAATGCCTTGCTCCACATAACCTTGCGATGCGTCATAGAGCGGCAGCACCTGTTCCCCATCGGCCGCCCAGGCCCAGGCGCCCTCTCCGGGCTGCTCGGCCAGCAGCAGATTACGTATGGCCCGATTCGTGAACGCACCACGCAGCATCACTTCATGGTTGCTGCGCCGGGTTGAGTATTGGTTCAGGTCCGCCGGGGCTTCGCCACGCTCCAGCAGCCAGCGCCCCGCCAGGCTGTCGCGCGGGATAGCCCCGGCGGGCGAGATATGATCAGTGGTGACGTTATCGCCAAGCACCATCAACACCCGCGCCTGCGAGATGCTCAACGCCTGGCTGGGCCCGGCCTCTATGGTGTCCAGGTAGCGAGGGCGGCGCAGGTAGGTCGAGGCCGGGTCCCATGGGAAGTGCACACTCGCTTCGGCACCCAGGGCTTGCCAATGGTGCGTGCCCTCCCATACCTGCGCCAGGCGGCGGGCAAATTGCGCGGGCTGCACGGCGTAGTCAACGAGGGTATCGACCTCAACGTCAGTGGGCATCAGGTCCGCAAGGTACACCGGCTTTCCATCGGTAACGCCTAATGGTTCGCGGGTAAGGTCGCGCTGGATTTCCCCGGCGATCGCATACGCCACCACCAGCGCGGGCGAGGCCAGGTAGCCGGCGGGCACTTTAGGGTTCACCCGGCCTTCGAAATTGCGGTTGCCCGACAGCACGGCCACCCCTTTGAGCCCTTCTTCGGCAAGAGCCTCTACATGCGGTTCGAGGCTGCCGGAGTTGCCGATGCAGGTCATGCAACCAAAGCCGGTAAGGTCGAAGCCCAGCGCCGCGAAGTCTTCCATCAGGCCAGCAGCCTCCAGGTAGTCGGCCACCACCCGCGAACCCGGCGACAACGATGTCTTCACCCAAGGCCTGGCCTTGAGCCCCAGCCGGCGAGCGTTGCGCGCCAGCAGGCCGGCCTGGATCATTTGCGCCGGGTTGGCGGTGTTGGTGCAACTGGTGATCGCGGCGATTACCACCGCGCCGTGGGCCAGCGGTTGATCGAACGCCGTGCTGGTGAACAGGCTCGGGCTGCTGCTGGCGATCAGCGGCGCGCCCAGTGCCTGTTGGAACGATGCGCCTGCCAACGCCAGTGGCTGCCGTTGGTGCGGCTGGTGTGGGCCGGCCACGCTGGGCTCCAGCGAGGCCAGGTCCAACTCGATCAGCTCGGCGAACACCGGCTCGGACGAGCGCTCATCCCGCCACAGGCCTTGGGCTCGCAGGTACACGGCGGCTCGCTCTCGCAGCTCCTGGCTGCGACCGGTCAACGCCAGGTAATTGGCCGCGTGTTGATCGAAAGGGAAAAACACCACGGTAGCGCCGTACTCCGGAGCCATGTTGGAAACGGTGGCGCGATGGGCAAAACTCAGTGTTTCAAGGCCGGGGCCGCAGAACTCCACGAACTTGCCGACCATCTGCCGCCGGCGCAGGATCTGGGCCACATACAGGGACAGGTCGGTTCCCGTCACGCCTGGGCCCAGCTGGCCGGTCAGGCGAATGCCGACCACCTCCGGGAAGCTGATAGGCACCGGTTCGCCCAGCATGGCCGCCTGGCCTTCCAGGCCACCCACGCCCCACCCCAGAATGCCCAGTGCGTTGATCATCGGGGTGTGGCTGTCGGTAGCCACCATGTGGTCCGGGTGCAGCACCCGCTGACCTTGCTCGCAGGGGCTTTCCCAGACCACCTGAGCGATGGCTTCCATGTTCATCTGGTGAATGATGCCAGTGCCCGGCGGGATCACTCGGAAGTTATCCAGGCTTTTCTGCGCCCATTTGATGAAGCGGTAGCGTTCGCTGTTGCGGCGGAAATCGATGTCCAGGTTGGCATCCACCGCGCCCGCTTCTGCGTAACGCTCGACGATCACCGAATGGTCGATCGCCAGTACCGCCGGAATGCGCGGATTGACCCGCTGGGGATCGCCCCCCAGCGCGGCCACCCGGTCACGCATGCCGGCGAAGTCCGCCAGCGCGGGCAGGCAGGTGGTGTCGTGAAACATCAGCCTGTTGGGCAAAAAAGGAACTTCGCAGGCAGGCCCGCGACCAAGCGCAGCCGCCAGTACCCCGGGCAGCACTTCGGGGTTGCACCGGGCCACGTTTTCAATCAGCAGGCGCACCGAATACGGCAATGAGGCGAGGGTGTCTGCGGGGAGGATCTTGCACAGGTCCACATAGCAAAAGTGGTCGCTGCCTATCGTCAGGTCAGAATAGAAACTAGTGGCGTTCACGGGGGCGCTCTCGTTGTTGTCAGCGCGGCTGTCGATGCAACCGGTTATGGGGCCATGCTAGGCCCTCCAACCCGACCGTAAAATTGATCATTCGCCACGGCAGCGTTCTCCTAATGCGAACGCTTGGAGGTTATGCCTGGCCCTGCAGATGCTCCACCAGCGTGCGAACGGTAGGCGCCAGAAGGTCCAGCCGACGGATGCCGATCACCAGTGAACGCCGGGCCCAGGTGTCTTCGAGCTCACGCGTGTGCAGCTTCAGCCCTCGCAGGTAATGACCGATGGCTGTACGCGGCAGGATCGCCACGCCAACCCCGGCGGCCACCAGCCGACACATGCACTCAAAGCTGCTGGCGCGCACTCGCACTTTCATCGTTCGACCCAATGGGGCCAGGTGCTGGTTGAAGAGCGTGTAGAGCGAACTGTCCAAGTGGGGGCCGATGAACTCATGGTCCAGCACTGCATCGAAACTCAGCGCGCCCGTCCCGGCCAAGGGATGGTCGGCGCGGGTCACCAATACCAGCTGGTCCTGCCGATACGGTCGAATTTCCAGGCCGGCGGCCGGGGTATGCTCGGCGAAAATGCCCACATCGGCTCTGCCATCGAGCACCGCGCGAACCACCGCCGAGCCCACCCGCTCCTCGATATCAAAATGAATCAGCGGATAACGCTGGAGAAATCGCTCCACGTCGGTGGGCAGAAACTGGGCCAATGCCGAAGCGATGGCGTGCACCCTTACATGGCCGCGAACCCCCGCCGCATAACTGGCGAGTTCCTCGTCCATCTGGCCAAGCATCAGGCGCACCTGCCGCGCGTAATGCAGCATCGACTCCCCTGCCGGGGTCAGCTCTACCCCACGCGCATAGCGCAACAGCAAAGGTGCCCCCACCTGTTCTTCCAGTTCGGCGACCCGCTTGCTGACCGCCGACACGGCAAGGTGGCTGCGTTTCGCCGCGCGCGTAAGGTTGCGTTCCTCGGCCACCGCGATGAAGAGGTCCATGCTGGTGAGGTCGTAGCGCATCGAAGGTTCTCGCTGGGTGGGTGCGCCATGATAGGCATATATGTGGGGCAACGCTGCCCGGGCGATCCCGCGCCGAAACTCGCGCAACCGAAACGATCTAGGCAAAGATCAAAATATTATTTATTTGCCGTTTCTTAGATCAATTAGGGTTAGCCGCGCCCGGGCTGGAGCAAAGTGCCTGCCCGGGGATTTGTTTATCAACGCCAGCCCTGCCAGGACGCCCCCGATGCTTACACCCTTGTTGAGAAAACCCTTGTTTCGGTGGGCCCAGCCCTTGTTTGCGGCCGCTATTCTCTCGGCAAGTTGGGCTGGCATCGCCCAGGCGGCTGATACGCCACCGGCCGAAGTGCACCTGGACTACGCCTATTACTCCCCCACCAGCCTGGTGCTCAAGCATTTCGGTTGGCTGGAGCAAGCGCTGCCTGGCACCAAGGTGAGCTGGGTTTTGAGTCAGGGCAGTAACCGTTCGCTGGAATACATCAACAGCGGGAGTATCGACTTCGCTTCCACCGCAGGCCTTGCCGCGGTATTGAGCCGCGCCAACGGCAGCCCCTTGAAAACCGTTTATATCGCCAGCCGGCCCGAGTGGACCGCCCTCGCCGTGCGCAAGGACTCCCCGATCAAGACAGTGGCGGACCTGAAAGGGAAGAAAATCGCCGCCACCAAAGGCACCGACCCGTACCTGTTCACCTTGCGTGCCTTGCAGCAAGCCGGCCTGAGCAAGGACGACGTGGAACTGGTGCACCTGCAACATCCCGATGGCCGCGTGGCCCTGGAAAAAGGTGAAGTGGACGCCTGGGCAGGGTTGGACCCGTTGCTTGCCGCGAGCCAGCTCCAGGCCGGTTCCCGCCTGCTGTACCGCAACGTGGATTTCAACAGCTATGGGGTGATCAGCGTGACCGAAGCCTATGCCAAGGCCCAGCCTCACACTGTCGAGACCGTGCTGCAGGCCTACGAGAAAGCCCGTACCTGGGCCAGCCAGCACCCCGATGAGCTGGCGGCGCTATTGGCGCAGGAATCCGGCTTGCCACTGGAGGTGGCCAAGCTGCAGATCTCTCGCACCGACTTCAGCAACGCCCAGCCCGGGCGGGAGCATGTCGCCGCGTTGAAAGCCGCCGCGCCGATCCTGCTGGCCGAGGGGCTGGTGCGTAAGGGTACCGACGTGAACGCGGTGGTGGATCAGCTGTTCGATCCTCTCTTCAGTGCCACTGCCATCGGGAAAAACTAAGCCCATGGCTGTGCCGAGCAAAAGCCTGGGCAACGCGCAGGCGCAATCCCAAGGGCCGGGCCGCTCGCGGTGGCGCACGCCGCTCAAGGGCTGCGTGCTTCCGGTGGCGATCATCGCGGTGCTCGAAGCGGTGGTACGGCTGGGCTGGGTACCGGCCTACCAGATGCCCGCGCCCAGCGACGTGGCCGTTACGCTGCTGGACCTCGCCCATGGCCCGCTGGGCAAGCACATTGGCGCCAGCCTGTTGCGGGTACTGATCGGCTTCTTCATCGGCGCGTCACTGGCGCTGGTGTTCGCCGCCTGGGTGGGCCTGAGCCGCGAAGCCGAAGCTTACCTGGAGCCGACGTTCGCTGGCTTGCGCGCCATCCCTAGCCTGGCCTGGGTACCATTGCTGCTGTTATGGCTAGGTATCGACGAGAGCTCCAAGATCATTCTGATCGCCATCGGGGCGTTCTTCCCGGTGTACGTAAATGGCGTGGCGGCCATACGCAGCATTGATCGGCGGTTGGTGGAGGTCGGCCAGATGTATGGGTTCGGCCGGCGCCGGCTGGTGTGGCGCATCCTGTTGCCGGCCGCCATGCCGGGTTTGTTCACCGGCCTGCGAAGCGGGCTCAGCATGGCGTGGATGTTCGTGGTCGCCGCCGAGTTGATCGCGGCTACCAAAGGCCTGGGGTACCTGCTCAGCGATGGTCGCGAAACGTCACGGCCGGACATCGTGCTGGCGGCGATCATCATCCTTGCCGTGCTCGGCAAGATCAGCGACGGCCTGTTCGCCAGCGTCGAGCGCCGCTGGTTGCGTTGGCGGGACACCTACACAGGCCAGGGAGGTACCCCCTGAGTGACGTACTGCTGGATGTTCATGTACGCCGAAAGTCCTTCGGCCAGGCGCTGGTACTGAACAACGCCAGGGTGACCTTGCATCGCGGCGAAATCGTCAGCGTGCTGGGCCCCAGCGGGTGCGGCAAAAGCACACTGTTGCGGATCATCGCGGGGCTGGAGCGCGATTATACGGGTGAGCTTCGGCAAAGCACCGAGCACACCGCCTTTGTGTTCCAGGAGCCTCGCCTGATGCCGTGGCTGAGCGTGGAGCGCAACATCGGCTTTCACGACGACGCGCATTTCGATCGGGCCTGGGTGAACCAGTTGCTTGAGGAAGTCGGGCTTGAGGGCTTCGGCACGGCCTTGCCCAAGGAGCTTTCCGGCGGGATGGCCCAGCGCGTCGCCATCGCGCGTGGGCTGTACTCCCGGCCGGGGGTGTTGCTGCTGGACGAACCCTTCAGCGCAGTCGATGCCTTCACGCGGATGAAACTTCAGGACCTGCTGTTGCAGCTGGCACAACGGCACAACATCGCGTTGCTGCTGGTCACCCATGACATCGACGAAGCCCTGTACCTCAGCGACCGCGCGTTGATCATGGGCAACCGCCCCAGCAACGTCCGGCAATCAATCGAAGTGCCCTTGCCGCAGCCGCGCGACCGGCGCCACCCACTGCTGGCCGAACTCAAGGCGCAAGCCTTGACGGAGTTGCATTCGGCGCACGTTATCTGAGCGCCCGCGGGTCACGCCAACGCCTCCACCTCAGGAGCAGCCGCACCCAGCAGCGTCAATGGCGTCTGGGTTTCTGGCACGCCCCACGCGCTATCGGGCAAGGGCTGGCTGTTGTATCCCCCGGGGTGGGCGAAGATGATCGCGGTGTCCGATTGCAGCGCGGCAATGTTGATAGGGAAGAACGCGACTTCGAAATGCCGGCCCAGGGCATCATTCTCCAGCGATTTGAGCACCCCTTCACGCCGGGTGGTATCCCATTCCAGCAGCAGCGTGTGGTTGTAACCATTACCCAGGCCGGTGAACCCCAGCGCACTGACGTCGATACTGTCGTTACCCTCCAGGTCGAAATCCATCACCGTGTCCCGGTGCACCAACACGTTATTGTCCGCCCGCCAGCTGTCCTTGAGCGAGGTGTACACAAAGGTGTCGCTGTCATCGCCGCCGCTCAGCCGATCAGCGCCCTCGCCTCCTATCAGGCGGTCTTCACCCCTTCCACCCGAGATCACATCCGCGCCGTTGGCCCCGATCAAGGTTTCGCCCGAGGTGCCGCCGTTCAAGGTATTCGCCGCAGCGTCACCTTGCACCAGGGCGCGGAAGTTGCCCGGTTGCAGGTTGGGTAGCCACTCGCTGTTCAAGATCAACTCGAAGTAGTTGCCATGCGCGTCGGCGTCCAAGCTGCTGAGGTAGGTCAGGCCGCTGGCCTTGTGTGCATCGACCTTCAAGGTGCTGCCATGGCCGTCTCCCAAGCCAGTGAAGCCAAGCTGGGTGAGGTCGAGCTGGTCCTCCGAATCGAAGTCGTCGATGTAGTCGGCATGGGAGACACCGCCGGCCCGGTAGCTGTCCGTCATGGCAGTGAAGCGGAAGGTATCTCCGCCGGTCCAGCCGTCGCTACCTCCATGCAGCCGGTCGCGACCGGCGCCACCCACGAGAATATCGTTGTTGTCGCCGCCATCGAGCCGGTCGTTGCCCCCGCCCCCCACCAGTAGTTCCCGAGCCAGCGAACCCTTCAGTGTGTCGGCAGTAGAAGTACCGAACTGGTGAATGAACATCTGGTTGTCGCGGATGACACTGCTGAGGGTGCCTTGCCGCGTGGCGTAATCAACCTGGCTGATCACGTTGTCGGTGATTCGGTTGTTTCCGCCCAGTCCGCTCGCCTCGGCGATGCCGTACGTGGAATTGGACCAATAGCCCCCGGTGACGACATTGCCGTGAACGTCGATGAACTGGGCGCTCAATGAGGGCACATAAACGACGCCGGTCAGCAGTATTTCCGCGCCCTCGATCCGCTGATTGTTCTCGTGAACGTTGTTGAACGTGATTTCACCCAGCTTGCTGGCATCGCTGTGTATGCCGTACGACAAATTCAGCGAGGCTTCTACACCGGTTACTCGGTAGCCCGCGACATTCTCGATATGAACGCCCGTTTCACGGTTCTCGGTGAAATGCCCGCCACTCACCACAATGTTGCCTACCTGGTCATCCCTCGTGGTGTTCGATGCGGTGCCCTCCACCAGGCGCACCCCATCACCTGCGTTCCCATAGCCATCGCTGTCGAGCATGCGCAGGGTACCGCCCAGCTCGTAGCCATCGCCCACGTTGGCGTAGGACGTGTTGTGTTCGAACACGCTGTTGCGCAAGCCGTCGGCGATCACGCCGTCCTTGCCGTTGTCGTGGGCAGTGCTGTTTCGCAGGGTTACCGTACTGCCGAGGCTGCGCAGGTCGAAACCGTTACCGCTGACGTTGTGCACTTCAACGTCGTCGATCACCACCCCGCTCGCCCGGCTAACGGCCACACCATCTACCGACCCGATATCCGCCACGGTGCTGGTGCCGTCGATACTCAGATGGCCGAGTTGCACCCCCGCGCCCTCGGCCCGCAGGATGCCAGCGGCTGACGTGACACCGCTGGCCAGCTTGAGGATAGTGGCCTCGGTGCTGAGGCCCTGAAGGGATACGCCGGCCTTGACCAAGAGGCACCCGCCATCTGCGTCCTCGCCGGGGCTGAGCCGAAAGGTGCCGGCGCCTATCGTCACCTGCCCGCCACCCGCTGCTGCTGCCGCGTCGATAGCTGCCTGGATTGCCTGTGTGTCGTCGGTTACACCGTCGCCCTTGGCGCCGTAATCCTTCACGTTGAATTCGCTGGCCATTGTTCTGTTCTCCCTGCCGCGGCGCGCTCAAGGTGAATGGAAAAGGCAGTGAAGAACGCAACACGGGCCCTCACACTCTAGATCAGGCCCATACGCTGACAAGGCGAGCGGCGTACCGGGCGCGCCGAAACTCAGGACGTGGACAGCACCCCGCGGCGCACTTGGTCGCGCTCGATGGATTCGAACAGCGCTTTGAAGTTGCCCTCGCCGAACCCGTCGTCGCCCTTGCGCTGGATGAACTCGAAGAACACCGGGCCGAGCAAGGTTGCCGAGAATATCTGCAACAGCAGCCGCCGGTTGCCGCCCTCGGATGTGCCGTCGAGCAGAATGCCTCTTGCCTGCAGGGCCTCTTCCGGCTCACCGTGGTCCGGCAAGCGGCCCTGCAGCATTTCGTAGTAAGTGGCCGGGGGGGCGGTCATGAAGTTCATGCCCAGGGCCTTGAGCTTGTCCCAGGTCTGGATCAGGTCGTCGGTGATGAAGGCCACGTGCTGGATGCCCTCGCCGTTGAACTGCATGAGGAACTCTTCGATCTGCCCCGCGCCCTTGGAAGACTCTTCGTTCAAGGGGATGCGGATCATGCCATCGGGTGCCGACATGGCCTTGGAAGTCAGCCCCGTGTACTCGCCCTTGATATCGAAGTAGCGAAGCTCGCGGAAATTGAACAGGGTTTCGTAGAAGTTCGCCCAATAGGCCATGCGGCCGCGGTACACGTTATGGGTAAGGTGGTCGATCAGCTTCAGGCCGGCGCCTTCCGGGTGGCGGTCGACCCCTTCGATGAACTCGAAGTCGATGTCGTAGATAGAGGTGCCATCACCAAAGCGGTCGATCAGGTACAACGGGGCGCCCCCGATGCCCTTGATGGCGGGCAGGCGCAGCTCCATGGGCCCTGTGGGAATTTCGACCGGCTGCGCGCCGAGCTCCAGGGCCCGCTTGTAGGCCTGGTGCGAGTTCCTCACCCTGAAGGCCATGCCGCACACGGAAGGCCCATGCTCCGCCGCAAAGTAGGCCGCGAGGCTGCCCGGCTCGTTGTTGAGCACCAGGTTGATCCCACCCTGGCGATACAGCACTACTTGCTTGGAGCGGTGATGGGCAACCTTGGTGAAGCCCATCATTTCGAACACAGGCTCGAGAACGCCTGGCGTGGGCGAGGCAAACTCAATGAATTCGAAGCCCATCAGGCCCATGGGGTTGTCGTAGAGGTCAGTCATGGCGGTATCCGGTTGGTCAGTAGGGAGCAGGAAAATGTGCTGTTTCCACTACCGGGCCGGCGGCGCGCACGATATCCCTCGTACGCTGCGGGCGAGAAAATCGCCGAGAAGCAACTGCAACCCAAGAACCCTCACACGGTGCGCTCCTTTGTTATTCGTAATATGGTTACGCAAAACGTAATCTCCGCCAATTCTCCGGAGCTGTCAATTGCAGGCGCGCGCCCATAACAACAAGGCACAGGAGCATGCCGTGGACCTTTATACCTACTACCGCTCCACGTCCTCTTATCGGGTTCGCATTGCACTGGCCTTCAAGGGCCTGAGTTACAACGCCCTGCCGGTGAACCTGCTCAAGCACGAGCATCTGCAGCCCGCTTATCAAGCGGTGAACCCCCAACGCCGAGTACCCGTGCTACGCGGCGATGGCGGCGAAGTACTGATGCAGTCACCCGCGATCATCGAGTACCTCGAAGAGCGCTATCCTGCCCCGCGCCTGTTGCCGGTTGATGCACTGGCCCGGGCACGCCATCGCAGCGTGGCGGCGATCATCGGCTGCGATATTCATCCGCTGCACAATGTGGCGGTGCTCCAGCGCCTGCGCGAGCTGGGTATCGAGGAACCCCAGGTAACCGCCTGGATCAACCACTGGATTGGCGAAGGCCTTGGCGCGGTGGAGGCGTTGATCGGCGACCACGGCTGGTGCTTCGGCGAGCCAGGGCTGGCGGATGTTTACCTGCTGCCACAAGTGTATGCCGCCCGGCGCTTTGCCGTAGGCCTGGAAGGCTGGCCACGTATTGCCCGGGTGGAAGCCCTGGCGAGGGCGCACCCGGCGTTCCTCGGCGCACACCCTGAGCGGCAGCCGGACACCCCGGCCTGAGCTGCGCTAAACATCCAGCGGCCGAGCCCCGCCCATGCGGTCGGTAATAGCCTGCGCGGCCTGCTGCAGCCGCTCGGCGGCGGTTGCCTGGTTGGGCGGCGTGAATACCGAAGCAGCGCCCACTACGGTGATAACCCCAGCCAGTACATGGCCCGTGGCGAACAAGGGCGCGGACACGGCATTCACCCCGGGCATCAACAAGCCGTGCACCTGGTTCAGGCCAGTGGCCCGGATGTGCGCCACACGCTGTTCGATGTCCTTCAAGAAGGCCGCGCCCTGCCCTGCGCTTTCGTCGTGAAGGAGTGCGGCGGTTTCGGCGGCCGGCAGGTAACTGTTGAACACCATGCCGGTGGATGAACCGAGCAACGGCAGCACCGAGCCTACACGGGTGACCAGTGTGACCGCGCCGATGGACTGTTCCACATGCACCACGGTAGGGCCTTTGTTACCCCAGACGGCCAGGAAGCAGGTTTCGTTGAGCTCATCGCGCAAGCCCTGCAAGTGAGGGCTGGCGATTCTCAGCACATCCAGCCTGCCCAGCGCCGCAAGGCCGACCAGCAGCGCCTCGCGGCCCAGACCGTAATGGTTGGTGGCCGGGTCCTGCTCGGCGAACCCGCTGGCGATCAACGCTTGCAGGTAGCGATGGACCTTGGCGGCGGGCATGCCCACATGTTCGGCCAGCCGAGACAACGACGTGCTGGGCGCCAGCTGCGCCAGCCCTTTGAGGATGCCCGTGCCCACTTCGGCGGCCTGAACCTTTTGCTGCCGTACAGGGGTGGCGGGGCTGGCTTCAGGCCCGGGGGTATCGCTGGCCATAAGGGGTAAGTGCCTTTGCAAAGAAGTGCGGGTTTATAGCTTGACCCGCCAGCGAACTCAAATTACGTTAATCGTAATTCAATTACAAAAAACAACAAGAGGTCGCCATGCACCTGTCAGCTGCGCACCCACTTACTTACATGAGCGGCTTTGGCAACCAGTTCAGCAGCGAGGCGCTGCCCGGCGCGCTGCCCCAAGGCCAGAACTCGCCGCAACGGCCAGAGTACGGCCTTTATGCCGAACAGTTTTCAGGTACTGCGTTCACCGTGCCCCGCAGCGAGGCGCGCCGTACGTGGCTGTACCGGATCAAGCCCTCCGCGGCCCACCCGCGCTTCGAGCGGCTCGAAAGGCAGATCCCTGGAGGGCATGCCGGCCCGATCACGCCCAACCGGTTGCGCTGGAACCCCATGCCGTACCCTTCCACGCCCACCGACCTGATCGATGGGCTGTTAACCCTCGCTGCAACGCACGACAGCGAGCAGGCCAGCGGCGTGAGCGTGTACCTGTACAGCGCCAATGCCTCCATGCAACGGGCCTTCTTCACCGCCGACGGCGAGTGGTTGCTGGTGCCTCAGGCCGGGCGGCTGCGGATTGTCACCGAACTGGGTGTGCTGCAGGTTGAACCGCAGGAAATCGCCCTGCTGCCGCGCGGGCTGAAGTTCCGGGTGGAACTGCTCGATGCCTTGGCCAGGGGCTACATCTGTGAAAACCATGGTCGCCCGCTACGCCTGCCAGACCTGGGGCCCATCGGCAGTAACGGCCTGGCCAACCCGCGGGACTTTCTCGCCCCGGTCGCGGCATTCGAGGAGACCGCCACCCCCTGGACCCTGGTACAGAAATTTCTCGGCGAGCTGTTTTCCACCGAACTCGATCACTCGCCTTTCGACGTGGTGGCCTGGCATGGCAACAACGTGCCCTGCAAGTACGACCTGCGGCGCTTCAACACACTGGGCTCGATCAGCTTCGACCACCCGGACCCGTCGATCTTCACCGTTCTCACCTCGCCCGGCGCGGCCGAAGGCGTCGCCAACGTGGACTTCGTGATCTTCCCGCCTCGCTGGCTGGTGGCGGAAAACACCTTCCGCCCGCCATGGTTCCACCGCAACGTGATGAATGAATTCATGGGCCTGATCACCGGCGCCTACGATGCCAAGGCCGAAGGTTTCAGCCCGGGCGGGGCTTCCCTGCACAGCTGCATGAGTGCCCATGGGCCGGACGACGCCACGGCGGGCAAGGCAATGGCGGCGGACCTGCAGCCGCAGAAGGTGGATAACACCATGGCGTTCATGTTCGAGACCTCGCAGGTGCTCAGGCCCAGCCAGGCGGCACTGGACAGCGAACATCTTCAAAACGATTACGACGCCTGCTGGGCGGGCCTTTCCAGCCACTTTTCCCGAGGCCATTCATGAGCAGCTCCGCTTTGCGTAGCTGGGCTACCAGCGCCAACGGCCACGCCGACTTTCCCTTGCACAACCTGCCACTTGGCATCTTCAGCCGGTTTGGGGAAACGCCACGCGGCGGCGTCGCCATCGGCGATCAGGTGCTGGACCTTCGCGCGGCCGTGGCCGCCGGCGTGTTCACCGACAGCGCGCTGGATGCGGCAGAGTGCGCCAGCGCCAGCACACTCAATGGCTTCTTCGCCTTGGGTAGCGGCCCTCGCCGCGCGCTACGCTCAGCGCTGCTGGACCTGTTAAGCGAGCGCAGCAGCCATCAAACCCGGCTGGCGCCTGCGCTGTATCCGCAGGCGGACTGCCAGATGCACCTGCCCGCCGAAGTGGGCGACTACACCGACTTTTACGTAGGTATTCACCACGCCACTAACGTGGGCAGGCTGTTCCGCCCCGATAACCCACTGCTGCCCAACTACAAATACGTGCCCATCGGCTATCACGGGCGGGCTTCCACCCTGAACGTCAGCGGCACCGATGTGAAACGCCCTCACGGCCAAACCCTGCCAGCCGGGGCCAGCGTGCCCGTGTTCGGGCCTTGCCAGCGGCTGGACTACGAACTGGAAATGGGCGTATGGATCGGCCCCGGCAATGCCCAGGGCGAGCCCATTGCGATCGCCGATGCACCCGAACACATCGCCGGCCTGTGCCTGCTCAACGACTGGTCCGCTCGGGATGTTCAGGCCTGGGAATACCAGCCACTGGGGCCGTTCCTCTCCAAAAGCTTCGCCACTACCTTGTCGCCCTGGGTGATCACCGCCGAAGCGCTGGCGCCGTTCCGCTGCGCCCAGGCGCCTCGCCCCGAAGGCGACCCGCAACCGCTGGCCTACCTGCTCGATGCCAACGACCAACAGCAGGGCGCGCTGGACATCGAACTGGAGGTGCTGTTGCTCACCCCCCTCATGCACGACGCTGGCCTGGGCCCGCAACGCATCGGGCTGAGCAACACGCAGCATATGTACTGGACCATGGCGCAGATGGTCACCCATCACGCCGTCAATGGCTGCCAACTGCGGCCGGGCGACCTGATGGGTACCGGTACCCTGTCCGGCCCTGAACCCGGGCAGTACGGCAGCCTTCTGGAGATCACCGAGGGCGGCAAACGGGCACTGATCCTGGCCAACGGCGAGGAACGCCGCTTTCTGCTCGACGGGGACGAAATCATCCTGCGGGCGCGCTGCCACCGCGACGGCCTGGCGCCGATCGGCTTTGGCGAATGCCGTGCGAGGATCTGTTGAACACCCGCGGGCGCGCTCAGCCTCGCAAACGGTCGATATAGGCCACGTTCAAACGCGTCCAGGGCACGGTGCGATGTTGGTCGGGCGAGAAGATATGCCCAGGCGCTACCATGCAACCCCTGGGCTGCCATAGCCGCGCAAGGTCTCTGGCGTCGCCGATAGCAGGAAAGCGCGCCCACAGGTAAAGGCTGGCCTGGGGTGCGCAGAACACCTGAGCGCCTAGCTCGGCCAAGGTATCCAGCCCTTGTGCGGTCGCCTCCCTTACCCTGTCCTGCAAGCGCAGGCAATGGCGCACGAAATGCCCCTCGCCCAGGATCACATCCACCGTGCGCTCGCAGAACTCGGACGAACTGGTGTGCAACAGCATCTTCAGGTCGCCGAGTTCGTCGATCACCTCCTTGCTGCCGGCAATAAAGCCCACCCGTAGCGCGGCGGACACCGATTTGGAGAAACTGCCCACGTAGAGCGACCGTTTCAGTTGATCCAGGGCGGACACCTTGATCGTGGTGGCAGGCTTGAAGTCTGCGAGGGCGTCGTCGTCCACCAGGTAAAAATCATGCTGTTCGGCCAGTTGCACCAGTTGATGCGCTTTGCTGGGTGAAATGTCCGAGCCCGTAGGGTTGTGGCCCGCCGACTGAATGAAAAACAGCTTGGGCTTGTGGCTGCGCAAGTGCCTGCGCAACGCGTCGATGTCCGGCCCGTCAGGTAACCGGGGCACTGCGAGCATATTGGCACCGTGAAGTTTGAGCTTGCCAAACAGCGGGTAGTAGCCAGGGTCTTCCACCAGTACGTGATCGCCCGGGGCGAGGAAGCGGCGAATGATCAGGTCCAGCGCGTGGTTGGCGCCATGGGTGGTGACGATTTGGCGCGGCGTGGCAGCGATGGCATAGCTCCCGAGCTTGCGTGCCAGCTGCTGGCGCAGTGCCGGGTTACCCAGGCGGTTGCCATAACGGAATAACGTGGTCACGCCGGTGCGCATGATCTGCCGGGTGAACCGGTCCAGGCGCATGTCCATCAGCCAGTCCGTGGGCGGGAACCCTTCGCCGAGGGGTGCCTGACCGGGTTCGCGGACGAACTGCTGGCGCATCAACCAGATGGTGTCCATGGCCCGGGCGTAGGGTGCGGTCTCCTCCGCCTCCTGGCTACGGCTTGCACCTTGCCTGACGAAAAACCCCTGGCCGTGTCGTGCCTCCACCAACCCTTGGGAGGCAAGCTGCTCATACGCCGTGATCACGGTGTTCTTGGAGTGCCCGAGCACCCGCACGCATTCGCGCAGGGACGGCAATCGGTCCCCTGTTTGATACGTGCCGTTGCCGATCTGCTCGGTAAATGTCGCCGCCAGCTGCTGCGCCAATGTTTGATAAACCATGGCCATGCCCTTTGCTTCCCTCGGCCGAGGGTACAGCCTGGGTACTGTTTGTCCAAACTGTACCTTTGTTGTGCCAACGCGCCGGGCTAGGGTAAGGGCAAATGACCATAAGAACCGAAAAGGACGCTTCCATGAGCCTCGACTCCCGCCTTCCTGACTTCCGTGCCATGGCCCCGGCTGACCGTCTCGGCCAGCTGCGCGAGCGGCTTTCACTGTCCGACGCCGACGTGGCCTTGCTCAGCGAGGCGGGCGCGCTTCCCTTGGCCATCGCCGACGGCATGATCGAGAACGTGGTGGGCACCTTTGAGCTGCCTTACGGGATTGCCAGCAACTTCACCATCAATGGCCGGGATGTGCTGGTACCGCTGGTGGTGGAAGAACCTTCGGTGATTGCCGCCGCCTCCTTCATGGCCAAGCTGGCCCGGGAAGCCGGGGGTTTCAAAACCTCCAGTACCCTGCCGCTGATGCGGGCCCAGGTACAGGTGGTCGGCATCGCTGACCCGTACAACGCCCGCTTGAGCCTGCTGGCGCGCAAACAGGAAATCATCGAGCTGGCCAACCGCAAGGATCAGTTGCTCAACCAACTGGGTGGCGGCTGCCGGGACCTGGAAGTGCACACTTTCCCCAGCACCCCGCGCGGCCCGCTGCTGGTAGCCCATTTGATCGTGGATGTGCGCGATGCCATGGGCGCCAACACGGTGAACACCATGGCCGAAGCCGTGGCACCGCTGATCGAGGAGATCACCGGCGGCAAGGTACGGTTGCGCATCCTCTCCAACCTGGCGGACCTGCGCCTGGCCCGCGCCCAGGTACGGCTTTGTCCCGAAACCCTGACCACGAAAGCGTTCAGGGGCGAAGACGTGATCGAGGGCATCCTTGACGCCTACAACTTCGCCGCCGTGGACCCCTACCGGGCCGCGACCCATAACAAAGGCATCATGAACGGCATCGACCCGGTGATCGTCGCCACCGGCAACGACTGGCGCGCGGTAGAAGCCGGCGCCCATGCCTATGCGTGCCGCGAGGGCCACTACGGTTCGCTGACTACCTGGGAAAAAGATGCCCAGGGCCACTTGCTGGGCACGCTGGAAATGCCTATGCCAGTGGGCCTGGTGGGCGGTGCGACGAAAACTCACCCGCTGGCCCAGCTGTCGTTGCGCATTCTGGGCGTGAAAAGCGCTCAGGAACTGGCCGAAATTGCCGTTGCGGTGGGGCTGGCGCAGAACCTCGGTGCCCTTCGCGCGCTGGCCACCGAAGGCATCCAGCGGGGGCACATGGCGTTGCATGCGCGCAACGTGGCGTTGTCTGCGGGTGCGCGGGGCGAAGAAGTGGAGTGGGTAGTGAAACAGATGGTAGCGACCCATGACGTGCGCGCCGACCGTGCCGCGGCGCTGTTGCAAGAAAAACGGGCACAGCCATGAGCCTGGCCAACGATGACGCCGTACGGGTAGTGGAGGTCGGCGCCCGCGACGGGCTGCAGAACGAGGCACGCACCCTGCCCGCTGCCGCTCGGGTGGAATTACTCACCCGGCTTGCCGACGCCGGCCTCACCACGCTGGAAGCAGGCGCCTTCGTATCGCCCCGTTGGGTACCGCAAATGGCCGGTACTGATAAGGTGTTCAAGGCCTTACCCCAACGCCCGGGCGTGACCTGGACAGCACTGGTACCTAATGAACAGGGCTTGGATGCGGCACTGGCTGTGGGTTGCACCGAAGTGGCCGTGTTCGCCGCCGCTTCCGAGGCCTTTTCCCGCAAGAACATAAACTGTTCCATCGCGGACAGCCTGGCGCGCTTCGAGCCAGTGCTGGCCCGGGCCGCGGCCAACGGGATTCGCGTGCGCGGCTATGTGTCTTGCGCGATGGGCTGCCCCTTTACCGGGGCCGTGGCGCCAGGCGAGGTGGCGGCGGTGAGCACGGCGCTTTACCGCATGGGCTGTTACGAAGTGAGCTTGGGCGACACCATCGGCGCCGGCACCCCTGCCAGCACCCGCGCGCTGATCCAGGCCTGCGCCGAAGAAGTTCCTGTCACCGCCCTCGCCGGGCACTTCCACGACACCTATGGCATGGCCATCGCCAATATCCATACCGCGCTGGAGCTGGGCGTGCGGGTGTTCGACAGCGCCGTATCCGGGCTGGGTGGCTGCCCTTACTCGCCCGGCGCCACGGGCAACCTGGCCACCGAAGACCTGCTCTACCTGCTCGATGGCCTTGGCCTGCGCCATGGTGTGAACCTGAACGCCGTGGTGGACGCAGGCACCTTCATCGATGCCGCGCTGGGCCGCGAGTCAGCCTCGCGAGTGGCCCGGGCAGTGCGCGCCAGGCGCCAACGGGCGGTGCCGGGCTGAGCCGCCTGCCCTACCCTGTCCATAACAATAAAAGCCCGAAGGGCACTGGGAGAAACCTGTGAAGCAGCAACTCTACGAAGTATGGGGTGACACGGTAGACAGCCGTCACCTGGGATATTCGATCCTGATCGGGGCAGTGGTCAGCCTCGGCGCGTTCTTCATCGCGCAGCACTTCCTCCTCGCCTGGGTAGCTTCGGCGCAAATGGCCCGCGCCTACGCCATGCTGGTGGGCATTCTCGGTTGCCTGGGCGCCGGCGCCATCAGCGCGTGCCTGTTCAAACCCAAACGCATCGTGGTCGAGCATCAGGCCGATCCCGCCCAGCGCGCCCAGCTTCTGCAAGAGCTGAAGGAAGAATTCGGTGACCTTGGCCGGCTGGCCGACCTTCCTGCGGCCACGGTGGCAGAGCTCAAGGAGATGGACCTGTATGAACTGTTCGCGGCCGAGGAGCGTGCTGCGTCTTCGGGGCGGGCCGAGACACCGCGGGCGAATACCGCGGCAGTGCCCCCCGCCGTGTTCGCTGTAAAAGGAGGACGCCCATGACTGGCCTGGTTCTCGACCAACTGTTGATAGCCCTGGGGATGGGTGTGCTGGGCGCGGTGATTTTCGCCGGCATCGGCCTGATTTCCGGCAGCGACGAAACCACCACTCTCGCCCCCCTTACCCTCCTGGTAGTGTTGCTGGGCGTGCCCGCGCCGGGCGTGCTCACCTTCTTCCTGGCGGGCGCCGTCGCCAAGCACATGACACACGCCGTACCCACGGCGTTGTTGGGGATTCCCGGCGACACAATGGCCACACCACTGATGCGCGAAGCCAACCTGCTACGCAACCTCGGCGTGCCGCACATTGCCTTGCGCAAGATGATTTCCGGCGCAGTGATCGCCGCCCTCATCGCAGTGCCCCTGGCGGTGCTGTTCGCGGTGATGCTCGGGCCGTTCGGCGATCCTATCAAACGGGCAGCGCCGTGGGTGTTCCTCGCGGCCGCCGTGGCGATCGCCTGGTTTTCCAAGGGCCGGCTGGCTGCGGTATTGGCGCTGATTCCCTTCGTACTGGTGATCGTGGGGCTGCAGGCGGTCACTGCCCAATACGGAGTGAAGCTCAGCGTGAGCTACTTCCTGGGGATCGCTATCGGGCCGTTGATCGCGGCGCTGTTTTCACTGCTGGCCCCCAACGAACGCCAAGCCATGAGCCGAGCGCACGCGCGTACGTTTTCGCTTTCCCCGGACGTCAAAGGCTGGGGCGGTTATTTCCCCAACCCCTTGCGCGTACTGGACCGCAAGCAGGCCCTGTGGACGGGTGCCACGGCGGTGATTTCCAGCGCCACGTTCGTGTTCAGCCCGGTGGCCATGACCGTGATCATGGGCGAAGTGGTGGGCGCCCGGGTGAAGCACGTATATCACCGCCTCACCACGGTGATCGCCGCGCGTAACGGAGTGACCGAGGCCACCTACATCGCCGAAGCGCTGATCCCGCTGATTGCCTTCGGCTTGCCCCTGAGCCCCGTGGCTGCGGGGCCCGCCGCGCCACTGTTCAATGCTCCGCCGCGCTTTACCGTGGACGCCGCCAGCGGCCAGGTGAACAACCTGCACAACCTGCTCAGCACCTGGGAATTTCTCGGTTACGGCATGGCGGCGGTGGTCATCGCGGTGCTGGTCGCCTACCCCTTCACCATGAACTACGCCCACCGGGCCGCCTCTTCCGTATCGCGCAAGATCAGCCATGAAGCGGTGATTTCCACCTTCGTGGGATTGATTCTGGTGATCGGCATCTGGGAAGGCGGCGCGCTGGGCCTGCTGGTCATCGTTACCGTCGGCCTGCTCGGCGGGCTGTTGTCGCGCTTCGTGGGCTTCAACATCGGCGTGCAGTTCATGGGTTATTACACGGCAGTGCTGACGGTACCCGCGCTGGCAGCATTGCTGGCCGCCTGAACGCCCCATCCATAACAACAACGCAAGGGCCACGGAATGATAAAAGGTGCGCAAATGTGGATCCTTTGGTCACTTCAAGGCTCTATAGCAGGCACGCCCGTGCTCTGACCCTCTGGAAAATTTCTCAATGACTGATTTCAACGCAAGTGACTTCGGTGCGCTAGGCGATGGCCGCACCAATGACACCCAGGCACTGCAGGCGGCAATTGATGCCGCAGCGGCGGCCGGGGGAGGCACCGTACGGCTTTCAGGCGGCACCTACGTGATCAGCGCCGAGCAAGGAGGAGCGGCGCTGTTGCTCAAGGCCGGGGTTGTTCTCGAGGGCCCCGGGGGGTATGAAACGCCCGCCACCTTGAAACTCGCCAATGGCGCGGCCTCCACTGACGCGCTGATAGAAAGCGTGGGCGACCACACCGGCGCGCGCTTCCTTACCCTGGATGGCAACCGTACCCATACCACTGGGGAAACCAGCGGTTGGGTCAATGGTGACAGTACCGACGTGACACTGGACCACGTGCGGGTCACCCAGGCGTCCGGCTACGGCCTGGACCTGCGCGGCGATAACAGCCAGGTACAGGTACGCGCTGCCACCACCGACGCCAATGGCCTGGATGGAATCATCGCCTCGGGCCTGGTGAACAGCCAGCTCAGCGACACCTATACCCGCGATAATGGCGGAAACGGCCTGACGGTGACCGGCCCGTTGACGGTGCTGGATACCCTCAGCACCGCTAACAAGGGCCACGGCGTGCTGGTTGTGGGCGATGCCGACGGCACCGCAGCCACATTGATCTCGGGCCAGGTAGACAGCAATGGCTTGAATGCCATCCGCCTGGAAGGCACCACCGATGCGCGAGTTGAGCAACTGCAGTTCAGTACCCATATAGGTGGCGTGGCGGTGCAGGCAGTGGACGCCACGGGTACACAGATCATCGACAACACCTTCCTGTCCAATGGCCGTGAGGGAGAGCTGTCCGAGGTTGCCTTGCAAGACAGCACCGGCTCACTGGTGCGTGGCAACATTTTCCAGGATCAGCGCAGCAACGACTTCACCCCATTGGCACCGACCATCCTGGAAACCGGCCAAAGCGACGCCAACAGGATCGAGGCGAACTACATCGGCGCAAGCCTTACCGCGCCACTGCTGGTGGGCCCCGACAGCACCCTGCTGGCGAACGCGTCGACCATCTACACCGCCGGCACCGCTGGCAACGACGACATTAGCTATAACAATAACTTCAACTTCAATGATCGCGTGATCCAAGGGGGAGCCGGTAACGATGTGATAGCGGCCGGGGCCGGCAACGCGATACTGGTAGGCGGTAGCGGCGTGGATGTGTTGGTAGGTACCGGGACCTACTTCCAACGTTCCAGTGCAACCTTCCGTTACGACTCGGTGGAAGACAGCTACCGTGATACCACCAGCAGCCATGCCGATCAGATCCGTGGCTTCAACGTGGCCACGGACAAGCTTGACGTCGCCAGCCTCGGCTTCAGCGGGCTGGGTAATGGCCACGACGGCACCCTGGCGCTGGTGTACAACGCCGCCAAGGACGTCACCTACCTCAAGAGCTACGATGCCGATGACCAGGGCAACCGTTTTGAAGTGGGGCTGAAGGGTGACTACCGCGGCCTGCTTACCGCTGCCAACTTCCAGACGTTGATTTCCGGCACAGAGGGGGCGGATAGCCTAAAAGGCACTACCCACGGTGAGGAAACCCTGGTGGGGGGTGCCGGGCGAGACACCCTTTCAGGCCTGGGCAGCGATGACCGCCTCGACGGTGGTGCCGACGGTGATCGCCTGAGCGGCGGCGCGGGCGCGGATACTTTCCTCTTCAGCGCACTGGCAGACAGTACCGTCACCGCTGCCGGCGGTACCCAGGGCCGGGACCTGATCACAGACTTTGACATTAACGCCTTCGATCGCATCGACGTCAGCGCACTGGGCTTCACCAACCTTGGCGACGGCACTGGAACCTCCCTGGCTTTGGTATATGACAGTGCCAGCGACCTCACGCGCCTGTACTCCAAAGCACTCGATAGCCAGGGCGGGCATTTCGAAGTGGCCCTGCGGGGTGATCAAGTAGCGGGCCTGCAATTGGGTGGTATCGACTTCACCCTGAGCGAGGGCGACAAGGTGGTCACCAGCTTGCCTCCTTATCGCAATTTCATAACCGGCACCGAGGGCAATGACGTGCTAACCGGCGGTAATAATGCGGATATTATCGATGGCGGCGCAGGTAACGACCGTATCAATGGTGGCGTGAATGAAGACTGGCTGACAGGGGGCGCCGGCGCTGACACGCTGACCGGAGGTAGCAGCGGGGATGTGTTCGTGTTCCATAGCCTCGAAGACAGTTATCGCACCGCCACGGCCAGCCATTCGGACCTGATCACTGACTTCAGCCAGGGCTGGGACACGCTGGATGTAAGGGACCTGGGATACACCGCGCTCGGTGATGGTACCGGCGGTACGCTGAAGGTGAGTTATAACGCCAGCGTTGACCGCACCTACGTGCGCGATCTCACCACCGACGACCAAGGGCGCTCGTTCCAGGTCACCCTCAGCGGTAATCAGGTCGCAGCCCTTGAGGAATCGCGCTTTATCTTTGCCTATCCTCATGGCGAGGTAACGGTGGAGCTACTGGGCCATAGTGATGCAGGTGCTACTGCCGCCTGACAGGGCGTCTGGATTACAACGCTCACCCACGGCGTATCGCGAGCGCTGTCCGCTTCGCGATACGCCGTGGGGTTGTTCGCGGGAGGTTATTCTGGCCCACCCCCTCAACGCGCGATGTTTACCAGCGCAGTGCCACGGTACCGAGCACGGTGCGCTCCTCGCCCCAGTAGCAACGGCCGGCGTTGTTGCAGCCACTCACGTATTCCTTGTCGAACAGGTTCTTGGCGTTCACGTCCACCGACCAGTGTTCGTCGATGTCGTAGCCCACCAAGGCATCCACCAAGGTAACGTCGCCAGTCTTGAGTTTTCCGTACAAGGCCGGGGACGTGTAGGCGAAGGTGTTATCGAAGTAGCGCACGCCACCGCCCAGCCGCAAGCCGCGTAGCGGGCCGTCAAGGAAGCGGTAGGTGGCCCAGGTGGAAGCCTGGTTGCGCGGGATGCCGGTAAGCTGGTGATCCTCGACCAACGAACCGGGCCCGTCCTTCTTCACCCGGGCATCGGTATAGGTGTAGGCCGCCGTCAGGCTGAGGTTGCGGGTCACGTCACTGTTCACTTCAAGCTCTACGCCATGGGATTCGCTCTTGCCCACCTGGCGGCTGAAGCCGTTCGAGCCCGACACCACATCGTCGGTCTTGGTGAGGTCGAACACCGCCGCACTGAACGTGGTGTGCCAGCCAACCGGCTCGTACTTGAGCCCGATTTCGTATTGCTCGCTGAGGATCGGGTCGAACAAACCGCCGCCCGGCTGGGACGATTGCTGCACGGGGGTAAAGGCCGTGGAGTAGCTCAGGTAAGGCGACAGCCCATTCTCGAACTGGTACATCACGCCGGTTTGCCAGCTGAAGCGATGGTCCCAACCGTCCAGGTCGGTACCGGCCACCGCCGCGCTGCCGGGCCGCGCGGCGCTGGCGCGATTGCGGTACTCGCTGTGCACCCAGTCCTGCCGGCCGCCCAGCAGGAATATCCAGTGGTCATACTTGCTCTGTAACTGGCCGTAGGCGCCGTACATGTGCTGGTCGAGCTGGGAGTTCTGCACGTACTGGGTGGTGTTGGGCTGAACAGGCGAGAACACAGGATTGAACACGTTATAGGTACCACCTAGGCCGGCGTCCCAATCCTGGTTGTACGAGGTGCGGTCGTAGCTGGCGCCCAGCAATACAGTGTGTTCCAGCGCACCGGTGTTGAAGTGCCCCTCGAACTGGTTGTCCACCGAATACGTCAGGGACTTGTTGTCACGGTCGTACGCGGTGCTGCTCAAGGTGGCGCCGAAGCCGCCATTGCCAAGGGTATTCGGCCAGGTTTCGTGCCGGTTGACCCGCGATTGCAGGTAGCGCGAATTCTGCCGGAACTGCCAGGTGTCGTTAAGCTGGTGGCTGAACTCATACCCCAGCGTCCAGGTTTCGCGTTCAAAGTCATCCCAGTTCGGGTTGCCGTTGAACTGGTCCTTGCCGATCTTGCCGTTGGGGTTGTCCAGCAGCGTGCCAGCTGCCGGATAGCCCAGCAGCAGCTTGGTGCGGTCGCGCTGGTAGCTGGACAGCAACGTAAGGGCGGTGTCTTCGCTGAAATTGAAAGTCATCGAGGGGGCCAGATAAATCCGGTCATCAGGCACCGTATCCACCTGAGTATCGGCATTGCGCCCCAGCATCACGATACGCCCCAGCACGCTGTCGACCTCGCTCAGCGGCCCGCTCACGTCCAGCGCCAGTTGGCGACGGTTGTTGCTGCCGTACGTAAGCCGGGCTTCGCCCTGGGCATTTTCGGTCGGTTTCTTGCTCACCAGGTTCACCAGGCCACCCGGGGCGTTTTCCCCATACAAGATGGAGCTTGGCCCGCGGAACACTTCCGTACGTTCCAGGCCGTAAGGCTCGGTGGTGGTGTCGTAGCGGTTGCCCTGCAAGCGCAAGCCATCCTTCAACAGGCCATAGCCGTAGTCCGTGGCGTTGTAACCCCGGATCGAAAACAGGTCCCCCGCCAGGCCGTCGCCCACGGCGAACGGCGGCGCGAAGATGCCCGGCACATAACCCAGCACATCGGTGAGGGTTTGCGCGCCCTGGTCGCGAATGCGTTGCTGCGTAACGACTGAGACGGAGCGCGGCGTTTCCGCCAACGGGGTACTGGTTTTGGTTCCGGCCGTGCTGCTTCTGGCCCGGTACGCCTGGGCCTGGGGGTCTTCTTCCGGTGCCTGCGCCGACACTTGGATGTTTTGAAGCTGCACCGCAGAGGCTTGCCCTGCCGTAGGCGCTCCCTCCTCTGCCGCCGCCATGCCCGACCACCCGGCAGTCGCTACCAATGCCGCCAGTGCCGTTCGTTGAAACGAGTGATTCCCGCGCGCCATCCCAGCTTCCCCTTCCTTGCCGTTGCGGGGTCAATACCCCGGACTCTGACGAAATGTGTCAGAAAGTACGGAAATGTAACAGGGAAGCATTCTCATTGCTATCTGGCACGGTGGGTTCAGCGGTGTCACGCTAGCGCCCGGAGGCATTTGAGGAAATCCCGTGCAGGCGCGGCCGCCAGTGTAGAGGCCCGCTGCCCGGGATTGGCCTTGATAAACCGCGCAACCACTTGGTAGCCCAGTGAGTAGCCAACCCAGCGTGGCAGGCGCGCGGTGCCGAAAAACCAGGCGGCGTGATCGTAATCCGGCCGATCCCATTCGCTAATGACAACGGCCACATGGGGCAGCACGGTAGGGAGCGCCAGGCATTCCCATGGCTCAGGCGGCCCTGCGCATACCTCCTGCGCGAAGTGTCCGGCGAGCCCCTCGGACACCAGCGCCTCGCCCAGCGTGCGGCCGTAGCCCGGCCCTTCCCACCGGGCACAGTGATGAAGCTCATGGGCGAACATCCGCTCGAGGGACGCGTTGATGTTTTCATGCAATATCGGATTGCCCGGGTCCACCGTCAGGTAGATCACCCCAGGCTCAGGGGCATAGCCCAGATGGCCTTTTTCAGGGATCACCTGTGCGCCGGCCTTCAAGATCACATCAACTGGCGGCAGGGGCATCAGTGCGGTGGCTTGAGCATGGGTCTGCGTGAGGGCGGCCTGAAGCCAAGGCTGTACGCGGGTCAGTGCGCCCCGGGCATCGAGGAAATGCAAGGTGAGGGAAGTCACGAGGGGACAATAGCGTAACGGGGGGGTGGGTGTAGCTGACAACGCTATGGAAATCGGGCCCGCGAATGGCCTTTCGTTCGGCGGTTCGATGGAGGCTCATTCGCGAGCTGCGCCTGCGGCTCCGCCCGGCTCTCACAGGACCGCGCAGAGCGATACCCCAGCACCCCTGCGTAGGAAGCGGGCGAAGCTCGCGAAAAAGGCGAAACCTAATCGCGAGCCTGGCGCAGGGCGGCGGGTTGAGCGCCGCCCCCAATGCGAGGTTACTTCTGGGCGCGAGCCTGGTCGCGCAGCGCCTTGATCTTGTCGTGGTTGCGCATCACGCCGTCGAACTGCTTCTGGATCACAGCGCGAACGTCGGCGGTGACAGCGGTGTTTTCCAGCGCCTTCTTGTAGCTCTTCTTGGCCACGTCTTCGCCACGCTCGGCTTCGTTCAGCAGGGCAACGTCGTCCTTGCCGGTAACGGCGGATTTGAGGTCAACCCAGCGGCGGTGCAGGTCGCCGGCCACGCTGGTGGAGGTTTCCGGATCGCCGCCCAGCTGGCGGACCAAGCCTTGCAACTCAACTGCAGCGCTGGCGGTATCGGCAGCGGCGCTAGCGAAGATCGCTTTCAGCTCAGGGTTTTTGGTGTTTTCGGCGAGGTCCTTGAAGCCCGCTTCGCCGTCTTTCGAAGTTTCGATCAGGTCGTTCAGTACGCTGATGTTTTCTTTATTGACGTCGGTCATTTCAGATCTCCCAAATGGACGGCCCTGATGGGCCCTAGAGGCAGCCATGTGTAAGCGCTTGTACTGCGTTCACTGAGTTAGGGCGTGCCGTTGGGCTTATGGTTCAGTTTTTTTGCCAACCAGGGCCGGATGGAGGATATACGGGCGCAATGCGCGAAGGGTTAGCCGCGAGCAGCGATCGCGGTCACTTCCACGCGCATGCCCTCCACCGCCAGCGCGGCGACCCCCACGGCGGCACGAACCGGCCATGGGCGGCTGAAGTAGCGCTGGTACACCTCGTTGAATCGCGGCCGTTCGCTGATATCGGTGAGGTAGATGGTGAGGTGCATCACCCGATCCAGGCCGCTGCCGGCGCGCTCCAATGCCGCCTTCAGGGCCTCCAGGGTGCAGACGCTCTGCGCTTCGATGTCACCCAGTTCGAGGCTGCCGTCGGGTCGCGCAGGGATCTGTGTCGTCACCAGCATCCCGTTGAACACAGCTACGTCGGAGGAAATGGACTCCGGGTCGGCATCGGGAAGGAATTCAATGTCGCGTTCGGTCATCAGCTATCTGGCCTTGTAGTAGTGGCCGCCTGCCCGGATGGCAGGCGAGGCGTTTCGATCCGGGCACGATGATACCGCTATCCTATGCAACGGGCGCACGGCGCCATTTTCGAGCCGCCTGATTCCGTATGCTTGCGGGGCTGCCTCAGGAACATTCATTTTTTAGCTCAAGGAGCGTGACATGACTATTACCCGCTATGGCAGCGGCAGCACGGCCGCCGGGGGCACGCCACGGCCGTTCGCGCGCGCCGTGGAGGCCGACGGTTGGCTGCATGTGTCTGGCCAGGTGCCGGCACTGGACGGAGAAATCGTTGCCGGCGGCATCGTCGAGCAAACCCACCAGGCGATGAAAAACCTGGTCGCCATTCTGACCGAGGCCGGTTACGGGCTGGAGGACGTGGTGCGGGTAGGCGTATGGCTGGATGACCCTCGGGACTTCACCAGTTTCAACAAAGTGTTCGCGCAGTATTTTACCCCGGAGCACGCCCCGGCCCGCGCCTGTGTACAGGCCAGCATGATGGTGGACTGCAAGGTCGAGATCGACTGCATTGCCTACCGCCGCAAGGCGCCTTCGGCATGACCGTGCCGCTTGTACGAACGCCCTGTCAATGAATCAAGACCCCTTCATGGAGTGATCATGGACCTTAACCCGGTAGAAAAAGGCGGTGCGCAACCCGGTCACCGCCTGCTGCACGACGTTTCGCTGCCCGCCCTTGTGCTGCACGAGGAGGCTTTGGAGCACAACCTGCGCTGGATGCAGGCCTTCGTCCGCCAGGTTGGCGCCGAGTTGGCCCCGCACGGGAAAACCAGCATGACCGCTGCCCTGTTCCGCCGCCAGTTGGCCCATGGCGCCTGGGGCATCACATTGGCGACGGCCACGCAAACCCGCGCTGCCTACGCCCATGGCGTGCGCCGGGTGGTGATGGCGAACCAGTTGGTGGGCTCGCCCAACATGGCCTTGATCGCTGAGCTGCTCACAGACCCGGCCTTTGAGTTCCACTGCCTTGTGGACCACCCGGACAACGTCCAGGCGTTGGGCGCGTTCTTCGCGGACCGCGGGCTGCGGCTGAATGTGATGATCGAGTACGGCGTGATGGGCGGCCGCTGCGGCTGCCGCACCGAGCAGCAAGTGCTGGACCTCGCCGATGTCATTGCCACCCAGCCCGCGCTGGCGCTTACGGGTATCGAGGGATACGAAGGGGTGATTCACGGCGCCGAGGCCGTTACCGGTATCCGCGCCTTCGCCGCTTCGCTGGTGGGGCTGGCAATCACCTTGCAGAACAACCAGCGCTTCGCCCTTGCCCGACCGATCGTCACGGCCTCGGGCTCGGCCTGGTATGACCTCATCGCGCAAGAGTTCGACCGGCAAGCCGTGCGCGATCGCTTCCTCTCAGTGCTGCGCCCGGGAAGCTACGTGGCGCATGATCACGGGATCTACAAGGACGCCCAGTGCGGCGTGCTGGGCCGCCGGCACGATCTGCACGAAGGCCTGCGGCCCGCGCTGGAGGTGTTCGCGCACGTGCAATCGTTACCCGAGCCAGGCTTGGCGATCATCGCGCTGGGCAAGCGTGACGTCGCCCATGACGCAGGCCTGCCCAACCCTTTGCGACGCTATGCGGCCGGCGGCACCGCCGATCACGCCGACGATGTCAGCGCCTGCACCGTGACGGCGATCATGGACCAACATGCCTTCATGCAAATAGCGCCCGGCTGCGAACTGCGTGTAGGTGACATCATTGCGTTTGGTACCTCCCACCCCTGCCTTACCTTTGACAAATGGCGAAGCGGCTGCCTGGTGGACGCGCAGCTTAAGGTGGTGGAGCCCCTGGACACCTGTTTCTAAGTAGCACTAAGAGCACCCGGTGAATTTCGATGATCACTCATTGGGCGCACATTCACCGGGCAGGCTGGAAAGAATGGTTTTCAGAAGCGCGGCCAGCGTATCCCTCTGTTCAGACGTCAGGGCCGCCAGTAGAAGGTTTTGAACCTCCGTATGCGTGGCCACCGCTTCCTCGATCATGGCCCTTCCCTCCGGCGTAAGGGATACCTGCAGGCTACGCCTGTCATCGGCATCGACTAGCCGCTCGACCATACCTGCGCTTTCCAGCCTCGCCAAACGGTTGGTCATCGCGCCGGAGGTGATTAAAAGAGAACGATACAACGCCGTAGGTGTGAGCCGATAAGGCTCTCCTGATCGTCGAAGCGTAGCCAGAACGTCGAATTCACCTTCCTTGAATCCGTACTTTGTCAAAGCATCGGCTCTGGCGCGTTCCAGATGCTTCTGGATTCGCGCGATCCGCCCAAAAACTTCCATGGAAGATGCATCCACGCCCGGCATCGCTTGGGCCCACTGGGCGACCACAAAATCTACATGATCTTTCATAGCTCTCCGCCCGTGCGCATGAACGTAGAGGTGTGGCGCAGGGCCAGTAAACAATATCAGCTTTCATATATCTTAACGTTAAGCTATCTTGCCAACCCAAGTCGTTTTCAAGGAAAGCCTAATGACAGTTTTCAAAGGGGTCACCGGCAGCGACCACGTTTTCAACGAGTCCAGCGCTTACCAGTCCAGTCCCCGCACCGGCGTTTTTTGAGAGGCTACAGATATGGACAGTCGCCCCTCAAAAGTAACGATCGCAGTTCTCGCGGTGCTTGTAGGCATTAACCTTCGCCCCATCATGGCCTCGGTCGGTCCCGTCCTTGGAATCATTCAGAAGGACCTTGCATTAACCAGCACGCAAGCAAGCCTGCTTACTACCCTGCCCGTGATGATGATGGGCGCCTTTGCATTGGCAGGGCCGTGGGTACAGAGATGGATAGGGGAGAACACAGGGGTGGCAGTTGGCCTGCTACTCATTGCAGTGGCAAATGGTTTAAGGGCGTGGGCCGATCAACCCTCAACGCTAATAGCCACCGCCGCCTTGGGTGGAATTGGAATCGCCATCGCCCAGGCGTTGATGCCGGCATACCTCAAGCGCGTATACCCGCAGCGCGCGGGTACGTTAATGGGGCTTTATACAACAGGCATCATGGCGGGCGCGGCGGTTGCGTCGGCAGCTGCAGCGCCCGGGACCGTTATTGTTGGCTGGCGATTAATGCTGAGCTCTGCCGCGATTCCAGCACTAGCGGCCTTCGCCATCTGGGCCCTCTGTGCGCGCCGTAACAAAGCGCCGTCCGATCCCAAAGGGCTGCCAATAAATAGCGGCCGCGCTTGGCGCCTCATGGGGTTTTTCGGCATTGGAACCGGTGCCTACACCTTGGTACTAGCCTGGCTTGCGCCCTATTACGTCGAGCTGGGCTGGTCCGCAGCCAGCGCAGGGTATCTACTGGGAGCACTCACGCTTACAGAAGTGGTGGCGGGCTTGGCCGTTTCTTCGGTAATCCATCAGTTCTCTGATCGCAGAGTGCCTCTTATAATCGCCATACTCTTGGCCATGGTCGGCCTCGGTTGCCTCGTTACCGCGCCGCTTGAGTTAGCCATTGTGGCAACGGTGCTGCTGGGTCTAGGGATCGGAACCCTCTTCCCCCTCTCCCTGATCGTCACGCTGGACCATACGCATTCGCCCGCCGAAGCGGGTTCGCTAATGGCCTTCGTGCAGGGCGGGGGCTATCTGATCGCCGCAGTAACGCCGTACTTCGCTGGCATACTTCGAGACGAAGTTTCCTCACTGCGCTTTGCGTGGGCCGGTATGGCTGTTGGGGTAACAGTGCTGTTTGTATTGGGTCGGCGCTTCTCACCGCAAAGAAGCGCTCTTCCCTCATAGCCATTTAGAAAACCTACTCGGCCCCGGCGCTATTCAACCGAGCTAGCCCTCAGCCACCCCGGATCAGTCGATCCGCGGGTGCTGCTGCGCCAACTCCTCGCGCTTGGCCTGCAAGCGGGCGATCTCGGCGTCGATGTCTTCGACCTTCTGTTCGATGGTGTCGTGGTGTTCCTGCAGTAGCTCCTTGGCTTCTTCCAGGTCCGATGCCGTGGGCGCGGCGCCGCGCAGCGGCTTGTTGGCGGTTTCCTTCATGGTCACGCCGGTGGCCAGGCCAATGATGGCGATGATCATCAGGTAGTAGGCGGGCATGTACAGGTCCTGGGTGCTTTCCACCAGCCAGGCCGCGAGGGTGGGGGTAAGCCCGGCGATCAGCACCGAGATATTGAACGCACTGGCCAGGGCGCTGTAGCGGATATGCGTAGGGAACATGGCCGGCAGCGTGGAGGCCATTACCCCAATGAAGAAGTTGAGCAGCACCGCGAGGATGAGCAGGCCGCAGAAAATCAGCCCTACCGTGCCGCTGGTGATCAGCATGAATGCCGGAATGGCCAGGAAGAACAGCCCCACGCTGCCGCAGATGATAAACGGCCTGCGGCCGAAGCGGTCGCTCAGGCGGCCGATGAAGGGCTGCACGAACAGCATGCCCACCATGATGGCGATGATGATGAGCACACCGCGGCTTTCGCTGTAATGCAGGTTGTGGGAGAGGTAGCTGGGCATGTAGGTAAGCAGCATGTAATAGGTGACGTTGGTCGCCACTACCACGCCCACGCAGGTAATCAGGCTACGCCAGTATTTGGTGGCTACTTCCTTGAATGACACCTGCGGGCCGGTGGCCAGGCCTTCCCGGTCGCCCTGCTCCAGCTTTTCAACGTGCTGCTGAAACGCCGGCGTTTCTTCCAGCGCATGGCGCAAGTACAGGCCCAGCAGCCCGAGCGGTAAGGCGAGGAAGAACGGCAGCCGCCAGCCCCACGCCTGGAAGTTGTCTTCCCCTACCACCGAAGAAATAGCCACTACCAGCCCGGCGCCGAGCACAAAGCCAGCAATCGAACCGAAGTCCAGCCAGCTGCCCAGAAAGCCGCGCTTGCGGTCCGGCGCGTACTCGGCCACGAAAATCGAGGCGCCGGTGTATTCACCTCCCACCGAAAAGCCTTGGGCCATTTTTGCCAGCAGCAACAGGATCGGCGCCCAGATGCCGATAGCGGCATACGACGGTATCAACCCTATGGCGAACGTGCTCAGCGACATGATCACGATGGTGGCGGCCAATACCTTCTGTCGACCGTAGCGGTCGCCCATGGCACCGAAGAACAACCCGCCGAGGGGGCGAATCAGGAAGGGCACGGAGAAGGTCGCCAGCGCGGCGATCATCTGCACGCTGGGGTCGGCGCTGGGGAAGAACACCTTGCCCAGCACATAGGCGACGAAGCCGTACACGCCAAAGTCGAACCACTCCATGGCATTGCCCAGCGCTGCGGCGGTGATCGCCTTGCGCATCTTGGCGTCGTCGACAATGGTGATGTCTTTCAAGCCAAACGGTTTAATGGCCTTTTTACGTGATTTCATACGGGTTACCTGAACCTGACAGTCATGTTCACACGGCGGATCCCGTGTGGGCGCGTGCCGTGAATGAACGTCAGAGGCGAAGCAGGCCGAATAATTCAGTGGGGAAGGTTTTGAAGTGTGGTTAGCGAGGCGCGGCAAACGCAGCGGCGGGCTCTACCGCGATACCCCCAGTCGGTGAGGATGCGAAAAAAAACAGCCTGTGGGCTATGCTCAAAGGCACTTAGCTTTATATAAGAAAACAAGGGTGAGCCATGCTATCTACTCTAGAGCTTCGACATATCCTGGAAAACGCGTTCCTGCCTACTGTCTGCAAGTGTGAAATCGATTCCGGGATAATGACCCTCAAGTTGATCAATGCCCGCACTAACGAAGTGATTTTCGAAGAACGAGAGATCAAGACATCGGACCTGTCCTCGACCCTGGATATTACAACGTTAGTCGCAGAGCTCAAGGCAAAGCTGGCGACCATACCCGTGGTGAACCCGGAACGGCGACGTCATCGGCGCTGACGCCACCTCCAAGGCCCGTCAAGGCAGCCCCGCCTCGTTCCTGCGGGGCCTGACCAAGGCTTACAACTGTTGCGCGAGCGGAGCGCCCTCTCCTCCCTTCCTGTCGCCGGGCAATGCCGGCAGTGGTTCGATCCTGCCCACGATGAACAGGTAGCTGAACGCGCCAAGCACCGCGAACCCACCCGCGGTGATCAAGGGCGCGGTGAATGAGCCATTACCGATCACCAGCATGAAGCCTGTGAAGGTGGTAATGAAAATACCGGCCGTGTTGGAAGCGAAGTTCTGAATGCCGCCGATGGACGCCACATGGGAGGGCGTGGGCGCCACGTCCGCTGGCAGGCACCAGATGCTGGCACCGGCGAACGCCAGGCTGGCATAGGCCAGGCTGAAGAAGCCAAGCATCGCGTAGGTATTTTCAGTGAACACCGACAGCGAAATGCTCGACGACATCAACATCCCGCCCACGATGCAGGTTTTGCGCGCGGCCGTAAGGCTCCAGCCGCGGCGATACAGTGCGTCCGAGGTAAGCCCGCCTATCCAGCCGCCGACGATGGAGGCCACCGCCGGGATGGTGCCGAGCGTACCCAGGGATTTCAGCGAGAAGCCCCGGTCCTGAATCAGATAGGTAGGGAACCAGGTAATAAAGAAGTAGATCACGAAGTTCAGGCAGAAGAAGCCCAGCATCATCCCCCACAGGGTGCGATGGCGGAACAACGACGCCCAACGGACTTTTGGCTGCGCGGCCAGGCTGGCCGCCTTGCTCGCGTCATTGCGCTGAATGGCGGCAACGGCTGCGGGCTCCCGGTAGATCAGGAACCAGCCAACTACCCACACAAACCCTACCGCGCCGGTGATCACGAACGAAGCGCGCCAGCCCCACAGCTCGATGATCAGCGCTACCACGGGGATGGACAGCGCCGAGCCCACGCGCGAACCGCTGTCGAAGATGCTGGTGGCAAAGCCGCGTTCCTTCACCTCGAACCATTGGCTGACAATTTTTGCGCAGGAGGGATACGCACCGGCCTCACCCACACCCAGCAGCAAGCGGCAGCCAAACATCGCCGCCAGGCTGCCGGCGGCGGCCGTGGCTGCGGTGAACAGCGACCACCAGGCTACGGCGAGCGGCAAGGCGATCTTCGCGCCGACCTTGTCCACGAACCAGCCGAAAGGCATCTGCATCAGGGCATAGGTCCAGAAGAAACCGCTGAGCAACAGGCCCATTTGCCCGGAGCCCAGGCCCAGCTCTTTCTGGATATAGGGAGCGGCCACCGCGAGGTTGGCCCTGTCTATGTAGTTGATCGCAACCGCGAGGAAGCACAGAAATATCACTAACCAGCGCCCTTTCTGCATGGCGAGTCCTCCGTAATTATTGTTATGAGCAAGACTGCTGCGTGCTTCAGCCAGAGGTCTCGGGCCTTGATTGGCCTGACCAAATCAGCCGACAACCAGAGATACTAGACGTCAATTGAGGGCGGCGAGGAGAAAATCGCGGAATCCTGGCTGAATTCGAGTACTCGCAATCCACCCCTCAGCATTTTGGCCTGACCAATCTATACTTCTCCCACCCCAGTGGCAGCAGAACAAGAAAGGACATGGCCCATGAAGATGACATTCCGTTGGTACGGCGACACCGACCCGGTAACGCTGCCCTATATCCGCCAGATCCCCGGCATGACCGGCGTGGTGAGCGCCATTTACGACATACCCGTGGGCGAGGTATGGCCGCTGGAACGTATTCAAGCATTGAAGGCCACCGTCAACGCCCATGGGCTGGCGCTGGAGGTGATCGAAAGCGTGCCCGTACATGAGGACATCAAGCGCGGCCTGCCCAGCCGCGATCGCTTGATCGACAACTATTGCCAGACCCTGCGCAACCTCGCCGCGTGTGGGATCAAGGTGGTGTGCTACAACTTCATGCCGGTGTTCGACTGGACCCGCTCCACCCTCGAGATGCTCCTGCCCGACGGCTCCACCACGCTGGCATTCGAGACTGCGGTCATCGAGCAGGCCAGCCTTGAAAAGGGTCTTACGCTGCCCGGCTGGGATGTGAGTTACGAGCCTGCCGCATTGAAGGCACTGCTGGCCGAATATGCCGAGGTGGACGAAGCGACACTGCGCCAGCGGCTGGCGTATTTCCTCGAGCGGGTTATCCCGGCGGCCAGCGAGGCCGGCATCAAGATGGCGCTGCACCCGGACGACCCGCCCCGCTCCATTTTCGGGCTGCCGCGAGTGGTGAAGAATCGTGAGGACCTTGCCCACATCATGGCCATGGTCGACAACCCGGCCAACGGCCTTACGCTGTGTTCAGGCTCGCTGGGCGCGGACCTGGGGAACGATATCCCGGCGCTGGTGCGTGAATTCGGTGGCCAGGGGCGCATTCATTTCGCCCACCTGCGCAATGTGAAGGTCAACGCAGCGGGTGACTTCTTCGAAACCGCGCACCGCTCCGAAGACGGTTCGCTGGACATGGCCGAGATCGTAAGGGCCTATGTGGAGACAGGGTTCGAGGGCTACTACCGGCCGGATCACGGCCGCATGATCTGGGGCGAAACCGGTCGGCCCGGGTATGGCCTCTATGATCGGGCACTGGGCGCCGTTTACCTGAATGGGCTATGGGAAGGCATTCGCAAAACGATCACGGCCTGAACCCGCCATGGGTTACTCGCTGCCGCTGTTGACCTCGGCGTCCATGCCCTTCAGCCAACGCGCCTCGGAACACCGCAGGTGCTGGCGCATGGCGGTCTGTGCGCCGATCAGGTCACGGGCTTGCACCGCTTGCAGGATGGCCTCGTGCTCGGCCACTGCAGCGGCCCAGGTGTCTCGATTCTCGGAGTGTTCGCTGATATGCGCGGAGAGCGGGCTGTAACGCTCTTCGAACAGCGACGTGATGATCCGCACCAGGGTTGAGTTGCCGCTCATCTTTGCCAGGCGCTGGTGGAAGCGACGGTCGTCGTCCAGCGCTGGAATGCCCTTCTCCACGCCCTCGCGCATCTTGTCGATGCAGGTTTGCAGGTAGCGGTAATCGGCTTTGGTGCCATTGAGGCACGCCTGCATCACGCACTCGCCTTCGACCAATGCCCGCGCCTGCATCAATTCCGAAGGGCTCTCGCCCAGGGTTTTGGTTCGCCCTTTGATGCCCAGCAGGTGCTCGCACACATAGATGCCGGAGCCCATGCGAATTTCGACGCTGCCTTCGATTTCCAGCGCAATCAAGGCTTCACGCAACGAAGGCCGGGACACGCCGAGCATCTGCGCCAGGTCGCGTTCGGGAGCCAGCCGGGTGCCCGCTGCGATGCCGTGCTTGCGGATGTGCTCACGCAGCCGGTCGGCGATAACTTGATAGAGGCGGCGTTCGGCGGGCGGGTTTGGCAGGGTCATCGATCAGCTTCCGTCTGGCTGCGGCGGAGCATATCACAGCGGCTCAAGGGCGCCGCCTGGCGCCCGTTCCTCAGCGTTTTATTGCACAGCCAGTGCCGTAGTCAAACGCGGCTGCGCAAGGCCCGGTAGCCCTTGCCGCGCCATCTCCACAATGGGCAAGAAGCGCCGGCGTTTCTTTTCCTCATGGTTTCGCGCAATGTCCGCCAAATGGTGCTGCAAATAGGGGTTGAGGAACCGGTCGCGTACCGAGGCCAGGTAGTCGCGGGCCTCCGCCAGGCAACCTTGTGCGGCGAACACTGGCAGCACCTCTTCCTCCCAAACGTGCTCAAGGCTTTGGCGCAGGGCGGGGTCGTTCATGGCGTGATGCACGGTTTCCTCTGGGTCGCGCCCATCTACCTTCCACCGCTCGGCCAGCCAGGTATGCCCCAGGTTGAGCATGAACAGCTTGAAGTGCTCGTAATGGTCCAGCGTGTCGGTTACCACGATGGCGGGATGTTCGCAGGGCAGCACCAGCCCCTCCTGCCGCTCGATAGCCCATAGCGCATAGGGCTCGGCCACCGCGCCCACGGGGTCCAGGGGCTGAGGGACGATCCGGTCCACAAGCGAATTGGCCCAGCGGCAGGTGGTTCGAAGGTACGTGATGAATGACGGCGCAAGCGCCCACTGCTCAGCAATACCCACGACAAGCTCGCGCAGCACCTCGCCATTTCGTGACACCAACTCGCACGGGAACAACGACAGCGGCGCGGCGGGGTTGGCCTGCCAGCGGTCATGCAGCAGTACCAACAGCTTGGCCGGGAAACTCGCTGGCGCCGCCGCGCTCGCCTTCAATGCCTCGGGTGTATCCAGATCGCTCACTACATAGCCGGTGTCCGCGGTGTTGGAGATCACCACTTGCGCGTCCCACGCGAAGCGCTGCCTGATCAACGGCCAGTCTTCAGTAGCGCGCAGGGCACCGCTGACCGAGGATGACCAACGCACTTCGTCGATGACCTGCCCGTTATCGATGCCCTGGATGTGTACCGGATAGGCCGCGCCGGTAGCCAATGCCTTTACCCGCACGCTGCTGCCGGGGTTGTCGGTGGTCTGCACCACGGTAACCCTTCCCAATGCCTTGCCTTGCGCCAACGCTTCGGAAATGAACAGGTCGGCATGCGCCTGCAAGAACCGGCTAGTGCCGAATTGAAGGATGGGCGTTGCCGCTGATGTATCGGTTGTCGCACTCATGGCACACCTCAGCATTCAACGATGGCTTTGACCACGCCCTGGCTCGGGTCGAGCAGCTCGGTAAAGCGGGCACTGACCTCGCTCAAGGCCATGCGATGGGTGTTGAGCGCCGCGTCCGGAATCAAGCCTTCACGCAGGCATTGCTCCACATAGCGGAAGTCCTCCACCGTGGCGTTGCGGCTGCCCATGAGGGTCGCCTCGCGCTTGTGGAATTCCGGGTCGGAAAAACTGATGTTGCCGCGCACGATGGACACCAATACGTATTTGCCACCGTGGGCGATGAATTCGAAGCCGCGCTCCATGGCGCCGGGATTGCCGGTGGCGTCGAACACCACGTCGAAAAACTCGCCGCCCGTGATTTCGTCCAACTGAGCCTTGTCGGCGTCACCGATCAACACGGCGCTGTCCACGTGCAGGTGTTGGGTACAAAACGCCAGGCGGTCCTGGCGGGTGTCCAGCACAGTGACCTTGGCCCCACGCAGGCGAGAAAAGATCGCCACCGCCATGCCGATAGGGCCTGTGCCCACCACCAGCGCGCGCTGCCCGGGCTGGATGTCCGAGCGGCGTACCGCATGGGCGCCGATGGACAGGAATTCGATCATGGCGGCCTGGTCCAGGGTCACCCCTTCGGCCTTGAGCACGAACGCATGGGGCAGGCTCAGGTATTCGGTGAATGCTCCGTCCCGGTGCACGCCCAACACCTGAATACGCACGCAACAGTTGGTTTTGCCCTGTCGGCAGGCGATGCACTCGCCACAGGACAGGTAGGGCATCACATACACCAGGTCGCCCGGCTCAAGGCCGCTGCCCTCCTCGCTTTGTTCTACCAAGCCAGAAAACTCATGCCCCATCACACGCGGGTAGTCGAGGAAAGGTTGGTTGCCGTTGAAGATGTGCAGGTCGGTGCCGCACACACCCACACGCTTGATCCGGACCAGGGTTTCACCCGGCGCCCGCAGCGGCCGGGGTCGATCCTGGGCGAGAAGTGTTCCGGGCTTGTCGCAAACGACGGTGAGCATGGCGTTCTCCAGGCCGGGCACGCCGACACGCTGTGGGCAATGCCCGCTAGCGGCCCGTGCGGGCGCTTTTATTGTTGTTGAGGGGGAAGGCATATCCGCCATGAAGGGCGAATCGCCTCTGGAAGAAAACTACACACGCACCTTGCAACTGGCAAGACCAATCCTACTTATAAGTTAAGTGGCCTTACCAAACCCGGTTCCAGACTCCTTCACTGAAAGCCACTTCAGGCCGTACCCCGGCTGAAAATACGGATCACCTCGTCAAGGTGCGCTGCCATGGCGTCGCGAGCGGCCGCTGCGTCGCGGCGCTCCAGTGCTTCAAGCACTCGCCTGTGCTCGTGCTCGGACCGGAACGGCATGTCCTCGCTCGTGTAGTGGGCCTGCAAACGCTGGAACATGCTGCCGTAGCGATGCCCGAGCAGGTGCTGGATCATCAGCGCGTAGGCGGGGTTGCCCGACGCCTGGGCGATGCGAATGTGGAACAGCCGATCGCCCGGATGGGTATGTGAGCTCTCCCGGTTGTCCTGAGTGTTGCGTTCGAACGCCAGGCGAATGCCCTGCAATTCCTGCTCACTGGCGTTATCCGCTGCAAGGGCTGCGGCTTCGGGCTCGATCAGCCGCCGCGCTTGCAATAGTGCAAACGGCGGGATTTCGGCGCTGAAATCCACCTCGATGCCCAGCTCCGGGTCGATGTCGTTCCATTGATCCCGCGTAGCTTGTGTCATCACCGGCTCGTCCGACAGCTGTCGCACCGCCGGCTCACATACCAGCACGCCATTACCCACGCGCACTTCAACCAACCCCACCACTTCGAGCGCAATCATCGCCTCGCGGACCGAAGCGCGGCTCACGCCTAAAAGCTTGGCCAGCTCCCGTTCGGCGGGCAGGCGACTGCCGGGCGGGTATTCGCCACTGCTGATCAAGGCGCGGAGCTGATCGGCGATCTGGCGATAAAGCCTGGGGTTATCAATCACTTGAATGGGCATCTGACGTCGACTCGGCCTGTGCTATGCGATTTAACAGCGGCATCACCTTGTTGCATTGGCAACCTGGTGCTACACATAGGTCCAGTGGCCTGACCATTGGAGCAGCTGCGGTTGGCTGGATCATAGCAAGGGTTCCAGCGCAACGTGCTCGTTTATGAGGCTGGCCACCGAACCTCGGACCACAGGCCCATCACATAAAAACAAGGGATCGAACATGGACCTCACCGGCAAGCGCGTGCTCATCACCGCGGCAGCCCAGGGTATCGGCCGCGCCAGCGTGGAAGCGTTCCTGGAAGCAGGCGCCGAAGTCTTCGCCATCGACATCAACCGCGCCGCGCTGGAACCCCTCGAAGGCGCGCACAAACATGTGCTGGACGTTACCGACACCGCCGCGATCCAACGCCTGGCCGCGCACACCGGCCCGCTGGACGTGCTGTTCAACTGCGCGGGTGTGGTGCACAGCGGCAACATTCTCGAATGCTCCGACGAAGACTGGCGCTTCGCTTTCGATCTCAACGTCACCGCCATGTACAAGATGATCCAGGCGTTTCTACCGGGCATGTTGGCCAACGGTGGCGGCTCGATCATCAACATGTCGTCGGTAGCGTCTGCCATCAAGGGTGTGCCCAACCGCTTCGCCTACTGCGCCAGCAAGGCTGCGGTCATCGGCATCACGCGCTCCGTGGCCGCCGACTTCGTGGGCCAGAACATCCGTTGCAATTGCATCTGCCCCGGCACCGTGGAATCTCCCTCGCTGCGCCAGCGCGTGGCCGAGCAGGCGGCGCGGGAACAGCGCAGCGAGGAAGAGGTGTACGCCGCATTCGAGGCCCGCCAGCCCATGGGCCGCCTCGGCACGCCCCAGGAAATCGCCCAGCTGGCGCTGTACCTGGGCTCGCCCCGCAGCGGCTTCACCACCGGCACCGCGCAGGTGATCGACGGCGGCTGGAGCAATTGAAGCCTGAGCGACTACCTCTTTCTTGATACGGCGCCAAACGCGCCACACCCTTTACCTCGAACAAGGAAACCCCATGAAACTGCTGCGTTACGGTGAACCTGGCCACGAACACCCCGCCCTGCTGGACAACGATGGCAACCTGCGCGACCTGCGCGACTTCATCGACGATGTGTCAGGCCAGGCCCTGAGCCCGGAAAGCATCGCCAGGCTTCAAGCGCTGGACCACTCGACCCTGCCCCTGGTGCACGGAAACCCGCGTATCGGCCCTTGCGTGGGCAATGTCGGCAAGTTCATCTGCATCGGCCTGAACTACGCCGACCATGCCGCGGAAACCGGCGCTGATATTCCTGCCGAGCCGATCATCTTCAATAAGTGGACCAGCGCCATCGTTGGCCCGAACGACAACGTGGAAATCCCCCGCAACTCGAAGAAGACCGACTGGGAAGTGGAGCTGGGCGTGGTGATCGGCAAGGGCGGCCGCTACATCGACGAGGCCAGCGCACTGGACCACGTGGCCGGCTACTGCGTGATCAACGACGTGTCGGAACGGGAATTCCAGATCGAGCGCGGCGGCACCTGGGACAAGGGCAAGGGCTGCGACACCTTCGGCCCCATGGGCCCGTGGCTGGTAACGCGTGACGAAGTGCCTGACCCGCACCAGCTCAACCTGTGGCTGGAAGTGGATGGCAAGCGCTACCAGAACGGCAACACCCGCACGATGATCTTCCAGATTCCCAAGCTGGTGAGCTACCTCAGCCAGTTCATGAGCCTGCAGCCGGGCGATGTGATTTCCACCGGCACGCCGCCGGGGGTGGGCCTTGGTTGCAAGCCGGAGCCTGTATTCCTGCGCGCGGGGCAGCGCATGCGCCTGGGTATCGAGGGCCTGGGCGAACAGGAGCAACTCACCGTCGACGCCTGACGCCGCGCATGGCCTGCCGTACGCGGCAGGTCGGTTCGTTCCGACAATAACGCCAATGGGAACCGCCATGACCACCATCACCGCCGTGCGCGTTGAAGACATCCGCTTTCCTACGTCCCAGTCCCTCGATGGCTCGGACGCCATGAACCCCGACCCCGATTACTCCGCCGCCTATGTAATCCTCGAAACGGACCACCCTACCCTGCAAGGCCATGGCCTGACGTTCACCATCGGCCGGGGCAATGAAATCTGCTGCGCGGCGATAAACGCGCTGGCCGGGTTGGTGATCGGCCTGAAGCTGGAGTGGATCGCCGAGGACATGGGGCGCTTCTGGCGCCACATCACCAGTGACAGCCAGTTGCGCTGGATCGGCCCCGACAAGGGCGCGATTCACCTGGCCACCGGCGCGGTGGTGAATGCCGCCTGGGACCTGTGGGCCAAGGCCGAAGGCAAACCGGTGTGGAAGCTGGTGGCCGACATGACGCCCGAGGAGCTGGTGCGCTGCATCGACTTTCGCTACATCACCGACTGCATCACCCCGGTCGAAGCCCTGGCGTTGCTCAGCGAACGCGCCACCGCTAAAGCCGAGCGGCTGGCGGCACTCCAGGCCGATGGCTACCCCTGCTACACCACGTCTGCGGGCTGGCTGGGCTACCCGGACGACAAATTGCGCCGCCTGTGCCAGGCCGCGATCGACGGTGGCTTCTCCCATATCAAGCTCAAGGTGGGCCGCGATCTGCAGGATGACATCCGCCGCGTGCGCATCGCCCGCGAAGTGCTGGGCCCGGATCGGCACCTGATGATCGACGCCAATCAGGTATGGGAAGTGGACGCCGCCATCGACTGGGTGCGTGAACTGGCGTTCGCCCGCCCCTGGTTTATCGAAGAGCCCACCAGCCCGGACGACGTGGAAGGCCATCGGCGCATTCGCCTGGGCGTGTCGCCAGTGAAAGTAGCCACCGGCGAAATGTGCCAGAACCGGATCGTGTTCAAGCAACTGATCATGCGTGAAGCCATCGACGTGGTGCAGATCGACGCGTGCCGCCTGGGCGGTGTGAACGAAGTGCTGGCGGTGATGCTGATGGCGGCCAAATACCAATTGCCGGTGTGCCCCCATGCGGGCGGCGTAGGCCTGTGCGAATACGTGCAGCACCTGTCGATGATCGACTACCTGTGCATCGCCGGCACCCATGAAGGCCGGGTGGTGGAATACGTCGATCACCTTCATGAGCACTTTGAAGACCCCTGCGTGGTCAAGGGCGCTGCCTATATGCCGCCGAGCGCGCCGGGCTTTTCCATCCAGATGAAAGCGGCGTCCAGGCAGCAGTTCGCCTTCAAGGGATACCGCTCATGAACCTGCATCTCATGGACAAGGTGGTCATCATTACCGGTGGCGGCTCGGGCATTGGTGCCGCGATTTCCCTCGGGCTGGCCGAGGAAGGCGCCATCCCGGTGATCTTCGCCAACCAGCCGCTTCCTGCTGCTTTCAGCGCGGAGCTGGACCGGCGCCAACCGCAAACGCTGTTCTTCCAGGTGGAGCTGCGCGACGAGGCCCAGTGCGCCGCAGCGGTAGCTCAGGTGTTGGCGCGCTTCGGCCGTATAGACGGGTTGGTGAACAACGCAGGCGTGAACGACAGCGTGGGCCTGGAGGCCGGCCGCGCGGCGTTCATCGAGTCGCTTGAGAAAAACCTCATCCATTACTACTTGATGGCCCACTTGTGCGTGGACGCGCTCAAAGCCAGCCAGGGGGCGATCGTGAATATCGGTTCGAAGACCGCGCTCACCGGCCAGGGTGGCACCAGCGGCTATACCGCCTCAAAAGGCGCGCAGTTGTCGCTGACCCGGGAATGGGCAGCCTCGCTGCTGCAGGAAGGGGTGCGGGTGAACGCGGTGATTCCCGCCGAGGTGATGACGCCACTGTACGAGCGCTGGATCGCCAGCTTCGACGACCCTGAAGCCCGCCTGGCGGCGATCGTCGGGAAAATCCCGCTGGGCCAGCGCATGACCACCCCGGAGGAAATTGCCGACAGCGTGCTGTTCCTGCTGTCCCCTCGCGCCTCACACACCACGGGCCAATGGGTAGTGGTCGACGGTGGCTACACCCACCTGGATCGGGCGCTTACTTAGCGCCGTAACCCCGCCGGAGGGTCACCGCGCACCGCTGTTCGTACACACGCTTCACACCTACAACAACAAGAGGAGAGCGTTATGTCGGCCAAACTGGGCAAGATCGAAACCCCCATATACACCCGCGCCGAACCGTCGGTGCGGCTGGCGCTGATGCTGGTGACCAGCCTGTTCTTTCTGTGGGGTCTGTCGTATGGCCTGCTGGACGTGCTGAACAAGCATTTTCAGGAAACCTTGCATGTGAGCAAGGCGCAGTCCGGTCTGTTGCAAGCGGCCTATTTTGGCGCCTATTTCATCATCGCCTTGCCGGCGGGTTTTCTGATGGACCGCTTCGGCTACAAGGCGGGCATCCTGCTGGGGCTTTGCCTGTACGCCGCTGGCGCGCTGTTGTTCATGCCGGCGGCCAATGCGGCCAGCTTCCCGTTCTTCCTGTTCGCCCTGTTTGTGATCGCGCTGGGGCTGGGCTGCCTGGAAACCGCCGCCAACCCCTATGCCACGGTGCTCGGCGAGCCTGGCGGCGCGGAGCGCAGGCTCAACCTGGCGCAGTCCTTCAATGGGCTAGGGCAATTCGTGGGGCCGTTGCTGGGCGGCATGCTGTTTTTCGGCGGGGCCAGCAATGACGGTGACAGTACCTCCCTGCAAACCACCTATGTAGTGATCGCGGCGATTGTGCTGGTGGTCGCGGCCATGTTCGCCCGTACCCCCATGCCCGATGCACGCGAGCGCACCACTCACGCACAAGGCATCACCGACAAAGGTCTCTGGCAACACCGCAGCTTCGTTGGCGGGGTAATCGCGCAGTTCTTTTATGTGGCGGCGCAGGTGGGCGTGGGGGCATTTTTCATCAACTACGTCACCGAACACTGGGCCAACATGAGCAGCCAGACCGCGGCCTACCTGCTGTCGGTGGCGATGATCTGCTTCATGTGCGGGCGGTTTTTCAGCACCTGGCTGATGGGGCGGGTCGCGCCGCAACGCCTGCTTACGGTGTACGCCTGCATCAACGTCGCCCTGTGCGCCGTAGTGGTGAGCGGGGTGCAAAGCCTCTCGGTGATTGCGCTGGTCGCGATCTTTTTCTTCATGTCGATCATGTTCCCCACCATCTTCGCCATGGGCGTGAAGGACCTGGGCGCGCACACCAAGCGCGGCAGCTCGTTCCTGATCATGGCCATCGTCGGCGGCGCCTTGATGCCCTACTTCATGGGGCTGGTGGCGGATCATGCCTCTACCGCCCTGGCCTACCTGTTGCCACTGGGGTGCTTTGTGGTGGTGGCGGTTTATGGGCGCGCATGTTCCCAGGCTAAGCCTGGTCCCACAGTGTGATCACCGCGCGGCTCACCGAGCCGATTGGCGCAGCAGTTCGATCAAGCGCTCCGCCGCAGGTGACAGCACGCTGCTGCGCCGGGTGACGATGCCAAAGGGCTGCGAGGGCGAGCGCAGGGCTACGGGCAGGATGCGCAACATCTTGTGCCGCTCGAACAGCTGGGCAATGTCGGTGGGCAACAGCGAAACCAGGTCCCGGCCCTGGTTGAGCAGCGCGACGGTGACGAACGTCGAAGCCGTGGACACGGTGTCCACGGGCTTGTCGATACCGGCCAGGTCCAGCTCGCGTTCGAGCAGGTCACGCAGCGGCATCTTGCTGGGGTAGGTCACCCATCGATACTGCGCAAGGTCACGCATGCACAGCTCACCCTGGGTTTTGGTCGAGTGGTCATACCCGGCAACCACTGACAGCGGCTCGTCGGCGAGCTTGAGGTAACGGTACCGGGTGGGGTGCGCGCTTACGGCAGACCGGCCGATGACCAGATCCAGGCGGCCGTCGTCCAGCTGCGCGAGCATGCGCGCGCTGGTGTCCTCCACGATTTCCACGGTTACGGCCGGCATCTGCGCATGAAGGGCATCCAGCGCGGGGATCACATAGGTCGGAATAGCCCCCATGATCGCGCCAATGGCCAGCCGGCCTGTGCGCCCGGCCCTGATATCGGCCATGTCGTCACACAGCAACGCCAGGTCCGTGGTGAGCAAGCGGGCATATTCGATCACGCGCTGGCCACACGCGTTGGGGATCATCCCGCTCGCCGATCGCTCGAACAGCGGCGCCTCGAACATCACCTCAAGCTCGTGCAAGGCCTTGCTGGCGGCCGACTGCGTGATCGACAGCACGGCGGCGGCCTTGTGCAGCGACTTGTGCTGGTCGAGCGCGGTCACCAGTTGCAGCTGTTTGAGGCGCAGCCTGGAGAGCAGCAGGTTGAGGGTATTCATGGGTGAGTCGAAAAACTCATCAGGGGATGGAAAGGACTCAATATACAGGCCGGAAAACGCCTCGGTATAGTCGGGCCATCAGCAGTCACCGCACCCTGTGAATATGCGCCTGAGCGCAGCGGTTGTCCCCTACCCCGCAGTCACGAGCACAGCACGATATGAATACCCACAACAAAAACCGCTATAGCGGAGTGTTCCCTGTCGCACCCACGATTTTCGACGCACACGGGCAGCTCGACCTCGACGGCCAGAAGCGCTGCATCGACTTCATGATCGATGCCGGCTCCGACGGCCTGTGCATACTCGCCAATTTCTCGGAGCAGTTCGCCCTCGCCGACGATGAACGCGACACCGTGATGAATGTGGTGCTGGACCATGTGGCCGGCCGGGTACCTGTGATCGTTACTACCACGCACTTCAGCAGCCAGGTGTGCGCCCGCCGCAGCCAGGCCGCGCAAGCCGCCGGGGCCGCCATGTTGATGGTGATGCCGCCCTACCACGGCGCAACGATCCGGGTGACCGAGCAAGGCATTTATGAGTTCTTCGAACAGGTGTCGAACGCGGTCAACATTCCGATCATGATCCAGGACGCACCTGTGGCCGGTACACCGTTGCCGGCGGCGTTTCTTGCCCGTATGGCGCGGGAGATCGAGAACGTCTCGTACTTCAAGATCGAAACTGCGCAGGCTGCCGCCAAGCTACGCGAGCTGATCGCCCTGGGTGGCGATAGCGTGGTTGGGCCCTGGGACGGCGAAGAAGCGATCACGCTGATGCCAGACCTGGACGCCGGCGCCACCGGCGCAATGACCGGCGGCGCCTACCCGGATGGGATTCGCAAGATCATCGAGGCCCATGTGAACGGGGATCGTGAGCGCGCGGCGGCGCTGTACCAGCAGTGGTTACCGCTGATCAACTACGAGAACCGCCAATGCGGGCTGGCGGCCTGCAAAATCCTGATGAAAGAAGGCGGCGTCATCCACTCCGATGCCGTGCGCCACCCACTCTCCCCGGTACATCCACAGATTCGCGAAGGGTTGCTGGAGGTCGCGCGCCGCCTCGACCCGCTTGTATTGCGCTGGGGGCGCTAGGAGCACCGCAGTACCTACGTAGGAAGCGGGCGAAGCTCGCGAATGTACTTCACAGGACAGTCGTTTCCGCTTTCGAGAGATAAGAAGTTCCTACACCACCCGCCCGATCTTATAAAAATAACAGGAGACTCGGCATGGATATGTCCCGCCTGCAAGGCACCAAGAAGACGACTGTGCGGTGGAAGATCTTTCTTCTATTGCTACTGCTCGTGTCCATCAACTACATCGACCGCGCGGCGTTGTCCGTGGCCATGCCGGCGATTTCCCAGGAATTTTCCCTCACCCCGGAGCGCCAGGGGCTGATCCTCAGCTCGTTCTTCTGGACCTACCTCTTCATGCAAGTGCCCTCGGGCATGCTCGCCGACCGCCTGAAACCTCGTACGCTGATCGCAGTCGCCACCATCAGCTGGGGCGCGTTCCAGGCCCTGGGCGCCGCGTGTACCGGGTGGTTCGCCCTGATGCTGACCCGCATGGGCCTGGGCATCGCCGAAGCGCCGATCTACCCGGTGGGCGGCAAGCTCAACGCGCTGTGGCTCACCCAGAACGAAAAAACCCGCGGGGCTTCCCTTGTGGATGCCGGCTCTGCGCTCGGGTCCGGCGTAGGCGCGGTGGTGGTCGCCTCCTTGATGGCCTGGCTTGGCTCATGGCGCGCGGCCTTCGTGGTCGCCGGGGTGGGCACCATCCTGTGCGGTATCTGGGCCTGGTGGTACATCCGCAATACGCCACGCGAGCATCCGTCGATCAACGATGCGGAAATCGCCTACATCGAACACGCCCACGCCGAGGAGGATGCACGCGAGCCGAAGGTGGCCGCAGGCGGTTCGCTGCTGAGGTTCTTCACCTACCGTTCGGTATGGGGCATGTGCGCCAGCCACACCTGCACCAACCTGGTGTTCTTTGGCCTGATGACCTGGCTGCCCACCTACCTGTTCAACGTCCACGGCTTCGACCTCAAGTCCCTGGGCGGCGCCACCTTCCTGATCTTCTTTTTCGGCTTCGTTGGCGAGGTAGTGGCCGGGCAGTTGGCGGACCGGTGGAAATCGGCCGGGGCGAGCGCCAACCGGGTATACCGCAGCATGATGATGATCGGCGCGGGCGCCGTGGGGTTGTCCATGCTCGGGGTGGCCTATGTACGCGCACCGTTCGCGGTGGTCGGGCTGCTGTGCGTGGCGCTGTTCTTCCTGCGCTGGTGCGGCGGCTGCAACTGGGCCACGCCGGCGATGCTGGCCACCCGGGCCCGTACCGGTGCGCTGAACGGCATCATGAACTTTGTGGGAAACATTGCCGGGATCTTTGTGCCGATCTTCATCGGCTACATCGTGCAGAACACCGGCTCGTATTTCCTGGCGCTGATGTTCTTCGTGGGCGTGGCGGTGGTGCAGATGCTCGCCGTGCTGTCCATCGACTATCAACGCAAGCTGCCGGTTTAGGAGGCCTCCCGTGCTACGTCGTCTCTATACAGGCCGCGACCCCCGCCGCGCGCACAGCATCGAAGACCTGCGCGCAATGGCGGCCCGGCGCGTGCCGAACTTCTGTTTCGAATACATCGAGGGCGGCGCCGAGGAAGAAACCACCTTGCGCCGCAACCGGGAGGTGTTCTCGGAAATCGCTTTCAAGCCCCGGGCATTGATCGACGTGTCCAAGCGCAACATCGGCATCGACCTGTTCGGCCGGCGCAGCGCGGCACCGTTCATGATCGGGCCCACCGGCTTCAGCGGGCTGCTCGCCCACGAAGGCGACATTGCGCTGGCAAGCGCGGCCGCCGCGGCGGGTATCCCGTTCATCCTGAGCAACGCGTCCACCGTGCCGCTGGAGCGGGTGGTCGAAGCCGCCGGTGGCCGCGTGTGGATGCAGGTGTACATGTACCGTACCCGCGATTTCGTCGCCAAGCTGGCCGAGCGCGCCGAACGTGCGGGTGTAGAAGCGCTGGTGGTGACCACCGACAGCGCGATCTATGGCAAGCGCGAATGGGACCTGCGCAACTATGCCCGGCCGCTGAAGCTGAACCTGCGCAATACCCTGGATGTGATCACGCACCCCCGCTGGATGACCGAGGTGCTGTGGCCCCATGGCATGCCGCGCTTCGCCAACCTGGGCGACCTGTTGCCGCCCGGCAAGGACAGCGTGAGCGGCGCGGCCACGGCACTTGCCAAAGAGCTCGACCCTTCGTTGTCCTGGGAGGACCTGCGCTGGCTAAGGGATCGCTGGCCACGGCGGCTGATTATCAAAGGGCTGCTGCACCCGGACGACGCCGCGCAGGCCGTGGCCATCGGCGCGGACGGCATCGTGCTGTCGAACCACGGTGGCCGCCAGCTCGATGGCGCGGTGTCGGCGATGGACGTGCTGCCCGAGGTAGTGGAAGCCGTGAAAGGCCGGCTGGCGGTCATGCTGGACGGCGGCTTCAGGCGTGGCAGCGACATCGTCAAGGCCATGGCCCTGGGCGCGGATGCGGTGCTGGTGGGCCGTGCCACCACCTGGGGCCTGGCCGCCGGTGGCCGTGCGGGCGCCGATCGCGCCATTGAAATCCTGATGAACGAAGTGGACCGCGTAATTGGCTTGCTGGGCTGCGACAACATCGCTGCCCTTGGCCATCAGCATGTGCAATGGGCAGGCCGTGAGCTGGCGCCAAGGCGCGACACGCCTGCCTTGGCCAATCATCGAACGCTGTGCGCGGAGGCGCCGCAATGAACCAGACAGGCAACGAACCGACCAGCACCACACAACAGCGCATCACACGCGTTGGCATGGTGGGGCTGGGCTTGATGGGCAGCGCCATCGCCGCGCGGGTGCTCGAGAAAGGTTTTGAACTGCGTGCGCTGGCGCACCGCAGCCGCACGGCCATTGAGGCATTGCTTGAACAGGGGGCCGGGGAGGCCTCCAGTGGGGCCGAACTGGCTCGCCATGCCGACGTGGTCATCCTCTGCGTGACCGGTACGCCGCAGGTGCGCGAGGTGGTGTTCGGCCCGGGCGGCCTGCTCGAAGGCGCGCACCCTGGCCTTGTCGTGATCGACAGCAGCACGGCCGACCCCGAACTGGCCGAGGAGCTGGCCACGGCATTGGCCAGCAAGGGCGCGGCGTTCCTCGACGCGCCGGTGAACCGCACCCCCAGAGAAGCGCGCGAAGGCCGGCTGAACGTGCTGGTGGGCGGTGAGGCGCAGGTGCTGGAACAGGTGCGCCCACTGATGGCCGCTTATGCCGAAACCGTGCATCACCTGGGCGCCCACGGTTCGGGCTATCGGGCCAAGCTGATTCACAACTTCATTGCCCAGGCCAATGGCGCGATCCTCGCCGAAGCCTTCGGCACTGCCGCCAAGGCCGGGCTCGACCTGCGCGAATTCGCCGGGGTGTGCCGGCTCAGCGGCGCCCACAGCAAAACCTTCGACCGCATCATCCCGTACCTGCTTGAAGGCGACGACAGCGGCCAACAGTTCGCCATCCGCAACGCCGCCAAGGACATGCGCGCGTACTCCCGATTAGCAGCGGAGCAGTCCTCGTCGGCGTCAATCGCTGAAGCGGTTCGGCAGGTGTACGTACTGGCGACTAATCTGGGGCATGGCGATCTCTACGTCCCTCACCTCTTCGACGTAATGAAAGCGCTCAATGGCTTGCCGCCGGCCCAGCAGGAAGACCACACCGAGGTACCACCATGCAACTCATAACAACAACAGGCAGCGAAACCGCCGCCAATGCCGTGATCCGCCTCAACCCGCTGGACGACGTGCTGATTGCACGCCAGCCGCTGGTAAAAGGCCTGGCCCTCCCTGAAGGCATCGAGGTGCTCGACGCTGTCCCTTCAGGCCACAAGGTTGCGGCCAGGGCTATCGCCGCCGGGCAACCGGTGCGCCGCTATGGGCAGATCATCGGCTTCGCCAGCCAGCCCATCGAAGCCGGCCAGCACGTGCACACCCACAACGTGGCCATGGGTGAATTTTCACGGGACTATGCCTTTGGCGTGGATGCCAAGGGCGCGCCCGCGCCAACCGACGAAACCTTCATGGGCATCGTGCGCCCGGATGGCCGGGTGGCTACCCGCAACTTCATCGGCATTCTGACCTCGGTGAACTGCTCGGCCACGGTGGCCCGGGCGGTTGCGGACTATTTCCGCCGGGACATCCACCCCGAGGCGCTGGCGCCCTACCCCAACGTGGACGGCGTGGTCGCCCTCACCCACGGCGTAGGCTGCGCGGTGGATTCCGGCGGTGAGGCCTTGGCGATGTTGCGCCGCACCTTGGGCGGTTATGCAGTGCACCCCAATTTCGCCTCGGTGTTGATGATCGGCCTGGGCTGCGAAACCAACCAGATTCCCGACCTGCTCGCCGCGCAAGGCCTGGAGAGCAGCCATTCGCTACGCACCTTCACCATCCAGGGCACAGGCGGCACCACTAAAACCATCGCCAGCGGGATTGCTCAGGTGAAGGAACTGCTAGCCGAAGCCAACCAGGTGGAACGGCAACCGGTGAGCGCTAGCCACTTGGTGGTAGGCCTGCAATGCGGTGGTTCCGACGGCTACTCCGGGATTACCGCCAACCCGGCGCTGGGCAATGCGGTGGACCGTCTGGTCGCGGCGGGAGGCACCGCGATACTCTCCGAAACCCCCGAGGTGTATGGCGCCGAGCACCTGCTCACCCGCCGCGCGGTGACTCAAGCGGTAGGAGAAAAGCTGATCGAGCGCATCCACTGGTGGGAGAGCTACTGCGCGCGCATGGACGCCGAGTTGAACAACAATCCTTCGGCGGGCAACAAGGCCGGCGGCCTGACCACCATCCTGGAAAAATCCCTCGGTGCCGTGGCCAAGGCCGGCTCCACCGATCTGGTGGACGTGTACGAGTACGCGCAGCCGGTAAGGGCTCACGGGCTGGTGTTCATGGATACGCCCGGGTATGACCCTGTGTCGGCCACGGGCCAGGTGGCTGGCGGCGCCAACTTGATCGCCTTTACCACGGGGCGCGGCTCGGCCTACGGCTGCGCGCCCTCGCCGTCGATCAAGCTGGCAACCAATACGCGGCTATGGGAAACCCAGGAAGACGACATGGACGTGAACTGCGGCGGCATCGCCGACGGCAGCATGACCATCGAAGAGCGCGGCGAACACATCTTCCGGATGATGTTGAGCATTGCTTCCGGGGAGCGCAGCAAGAGCGAGCAACACGGCTACGGCCAGAACGAATTCGTGCCTTGGCAAATTGGTGCGATTACCTGATCGCTTCACTGGTAAGAAGATACCGTTCGCGAGCTCCGCCCGCTTCCTACGAATTCTGGCATGCACCTGTAGGAAGCGGGCGGAGCTCGCGAATAAGGGCGATCAAGGCAGCTGCGCGCCGGCCACCGCCACATGGATCATGTACAGCGAGGTGTTGGCGGTGATGAACAGCCGGTTGCGGCGCGGCCCGCCGAAGGTGAGGTTGGCGACTTTTTCTGGCAGCAGGATCTTGCCCAGCAACGTGCCGTCGGCGGCGAAGCACTGAATGCCATCGCCGGCGCTGGTCCACACATTGCCTTCCACGTCCACCCGCAGGCCATCCGGGATGCCAGGCTCGATCTGCGCGAACACGCGCGAACCGCCCAGCCAACTGCCCTCCTTTACTTCGAAGGCGCGAATATGGTGGGGCGCATCGGGATGGTGCGAACGCGCTGAATCGGCAACATATAGCGTTGCGCCATCCGGCGAGAATGCAAGCCCGTTGGGCTGAGCAAAATCGCCTACCATACAGCGGACCTCGCCGGTGGTCGGGTCTACCCGATACACGTTACGCCCCGCCTGCTCGGGCTCGGCCTTGAAACCTTCATAGTCACTGAGGATGCCGTAGGTGGGGTCAGTGAACCACACCGCGCCATCACGATGCACCACCACGTCGTTGGGCGAGTTCAGGCGTTTACCCTCGAAGCGGTCGGCGATCACGGTGATCGAGCCGTCGGGCTCGGTGCGGGTCACGAGTCGGGTGCCATGCTCACAGGTAACCAGGCGCCCCTGCAGGTCCCGGGTGTTGCCATTGGCAAAGTTGGATCGGGGCCGAAACACCGACACCCCCTGCTCGGGCGTCCAGCGCAGGATGCGTTCATTGGGGATGTCGCTCCACAGCAGGTAACCGCCGTCGTTGAACCACACCGGCCCCTCGGCCCAGCGGCATTGGTCGTACAGGCATTCGAGTTGGGTGTTGGGCAAAATCAGCCCGCGAAAACGTGGGTCCAGCACTTCATAGACGGGTTCGGATATCGACATGGCCTGGCACTCAAGCAGCGCGGGCGGACGAGCGCCCGCTCACAGCGGTAATCACCGCGATAATGATCAAGCCAGTAAGGATCAGCCGCACCCCGGCGCTGGCGCCGAAGGTATTGAGCATGCTCACCAGCAAATACAGGAACAACGCGGCGCCCCAGATGCCAGGCACGTTGGAAAAACCACCGCCCACCGAGGTGCCGCCGATCACCACGACCGCAATGGAAGCCAGCAGGTATTCCTCGCCCATGCTCAGCGAGGCGCCACCGGAAAAGCCCGCCAGCAATACGCCGCACAGGCTGGCAAACACGGCGCTCAATACGTAGGTGGCAAAACGCACGCGGCCCACTCGCCCACCCGCCAGTTCGGCGGCGCGGGCGTTCTGCCCGATAGCCACGGTCCAGCGACCATAGCGGGTACGCGCCAAGACATAGCCCATCCCCACAGCCAGCACCGCCACGCTGATCGCCAGGTACGGCACGCCCAGCACGTTGCCGGTGCAGAAGCTGTAGAACAGCTCTGGTGGTTGAATGCGAACACTGCGGCCATAGGCGATCGCGGTGGACTGCAACAGGAAGCTGGCAGACAACGTGGCGATGATCGGCGGGATCCGTAGTACGCGGATCAACGCGTAGTTGGCGCAGCCCAGCAGCACGCCCAGGCACAGCACCGCTCCTACCCCGAGCCAGATCAAGTCCGCCTGTTCGTTCATCAGCTTCATGCCCACCGCGCCGCTGAGGGCGATGTTGGCCGGGATGGACAAGTCGATGTTGCCGGGGCCCGTGGTGATCACGAACATCTGCCCGATACCCACGATCACGAAGAACGCCGAAAAACTCAGCGCGCTGGACAGCAGCGAACCGCCGCCCATACCGCCAGTGAACATTATCGTCGCCAGCCATATGAGCAATGCGGCGAGGAAAGACCACAGCCAGGGTTTGCTATTGAGGCGCGAAAACGCGGAACGGGCGGACATCATGAGTGTGCCTCCAGGCGGTTCACGAACGCGCGCAATGCCAGCACCAGGATCAGGATCGCGCCCTGGGCGCCGATCTGCCAGTCGGGGGAAATATGCAGGAAGGACAGCAGTGACCCGGCCAGCACCAGGGTGAGCGCCCCCAGCACCGCGCCGATGGGCGATACGCGCCCGCCCACGAACTCGCCACCGCCCAGTATTACCCCGGCAATGGACAGCAGCGTGTAGCGCAAAGCGATGCTGGCGTCCGCAGAGGTGGTAAGGCCGACGAGGAACAGCCCGGCGAGCACGCCGAAGGTGCCGGCCAGCGCGTACAGGCCAACCTTGATCCGCAGCAAGGACCACCCCGCCTTGGCCACGGCGATGGGGTTGCCACCGGCCCCACGCAGCACTACACCCAAGGTGGAACGCATCAGAAACAGGTGCACCACGAGGGCCAGTGCGATGCACACGAAGATCGCGAACGGCAACAGCGGCGTTTTGTACCGCACGATGGCCTGCAACCACTGCGGCGCGGTACCGCCCGGGGCCGGCAGCAGCAGAATGGCGCCGCCCATCCAGATGAACGACATGCCCAGGGTGACCACGATAGAAGGCAGTTTGCGCAGGTGTATCAACGCGCCGAGCAGCGCATACGCGGCCACGCAACCCACCAGTGCCAGGCAGCCCAGCAGCGGGTGTTGGTTGAGCACCGTCGCGCACACGCACGCTACGAAACTGATGAAACTGCCCAAAGACAGATCCAGGTCGTTCACCGTGATGATCAGCATCTGGGCAATGGTCGCCAACGCGATCGGCACCGCCAGGTTGAACATCAGGTTCATTCCCATATAGCTCATGGCCCTAGGCTGCATCACGAAGATCACCACCAGCAGCACCGCCAGCGACACGCCCGGTAGCGCGCCGCGCAGCAAACGGGCCACATTGAGCCGCGCTGGCCTGGCCACCGTAGCCTTCAGGGGAATGGGTGTAGACGCATTCATACGAGCTGTTCCTCGAAGGAGCACCGCAGGATCTGCTCCTCGCTGAGCTGGTTGCGTGGAAGGTCCAGCACCGCCTGGCCGTCGCGGAACACATACACGTGATCGCAGTGGTCCAGCTCTTCCAGTTCGGTGGTGTACCAGATGAACGTGCGGCCTTTGGCGGCTTCCTCGGCAATGATCGAATACACCTCCCGCTTGGTGTTCACGTCCACGCCGCGCATGGGGTCGTCCATCAGGATCACCTTGCTGCTGGACGCCAGGGCGCGGGCGAACAGCGCCTTTTGCTGATTGCCGCCGGACAGCGACAGGATCGGGTTGGCCATGTCGGGCGTGCGAATGCTCATGCGCTCGCGCCATTGCTCGGCCATGGCGCGTTCGGCGTCGGGGTCGATCAGGGCACCACGGCGCAGTTGCCCCAGGGAGCTCACGGTGATGTTCTCGGCGATGGACCACAGCGGGAATACCCCGTCGGTTTGCCGATCACCGGCCACCAGCGCGGCGCCCTGGCCGCTGGCGATGCACCGGCGCAGCACCTGGGTCAGCCATTGGCTTTGGCCATGCCCGGCCAGGCCCGCCAGGCCGACGATTTCCCCGGCGTGGGCGTCGACGGTGCGGCCGTCCCGTTGCCGTGAAGGTTGCTGGGAAATCACCGGTGTGCCTTGCAGGCGCTTGGAGGCAAACGCCTGGCGCTCGGCCGTGGCTTTGGCGGCGCTGCCCATGCACTCCACCAGCGAAGCGTGGTCGAAGTTTTTCGCGGGGCGAATGTCTACCACACCGCCGTCGCGCATCACTGCGATGCGATCGCAGGTGCCCAGCATCTCGGCCAGGATATGGCTGATCAACACGATGCTGCCGCCCTTGGCCACGAAGCGCCGCACAAAACGCAGCAGTTGCTCAGCTACCCGGGCGTCCAGTGACGACGTGGGCTCGTCGAGAATCACCAGTTTCAACGGCTCGTCCACGTGCACGAAGGCCCGGGCGATTTCCACCATCTGCCGTTTGCCGATGGACAGGTCGGCCACGGTGTCGTCCGGGTCGATGCCATGGCCGGGAAAGATCTCGTCCAGGCAGGCCAGCACCCGTGCCCTCGCCTCGCGGCGCCATCCGAAGCCGCGAATGGCGGGCGACATCAGCCGGGTGTTCTCGGCAATGCTCAGGTTCGGGCACAGGGACAGCTCCTGAAACACGCAACGAATGCCATGCTGACGCGCCAGCTGCACGTTATAGCTGGCGCGCAGGTCGCGGCCTTCGACCTGCATAGTGCCGGTGTCCGCCGCCAGGGTGCCGGCCAGCACCTGCATCAACGTCGATTTGCCCGCGCCGTTGTGGCCGATCAGGCCCAGGCATTCCCCGGCGTGGAAACTCAGGTCCACGTTGTTCAACGCGCGCACCGCGCCGAACGACTTGCTGGTGCCCTTGAAGGTCACCAGCGCTCGCTGGATCGTGCTCATGTGTGCTCCCAGGCGGCAGGGTCGGTCAGTTGGCGGTCAGCGCCGCGGCGGGTTTGGCCTGCAGCTTGGCAACGTCGTCCACGGTATACACCTGGGTCACGATGCCGCCCTTCTCCACACCTTTGAGGGCGGTGTCGAGGTTGTCCTGGGTCACGCTGAGTGCTGGCGACAGCAGGTCGTGAGGCAACTGTTTGCCATCGAGCAACTGCTGCGCCACCCAGAACGCCAGGCTGGAAATGCTGGGGGCGCTGGAAATGGAGAACGACTGGTAGCCGTTGGCGTCGCGCTGTTTTTTCCACCACGACAGCTCTTCTTCGCGGTTGCCGAATATGATCGTGGGGGTTGGCCGGCCCGCATTGGCGAAGGCCTGGGCGGCACCGTAGCCGTCGTCACCCTGGGTGACCACCGCATCGACCTTGGGCAGGCTGGGCAGGATACCCGCCACGGCTTTCTGCGCCACGGTCTGGGTCCAGTTACCGTTCACCGAGCCTACGATTTTCAGGTTGGGGTATTTCTGCGCGCCGGCCACGATGCCGCTGTGGATCTGCTCGTCCACGGACACGCCGGCCAGGCCGCGGATTTCGAGTACGTTGGCGCCGTTCGGGAAGCGCTTGGCCAGGTAATCCATCTGGTCCAGCCCGCTTTGCTTGAAGTCCATGGAAATGCGATAGGCGCACGGCTCGGTCACCACGCCGTCGAACGACACCACGATGATCCCGGCGTCGCAAGCCTGCTTCACCGTGCCGTTGAGCGCCGTGGGCGAGGCGGCGTTGATCACGATCGCGTTGTAGCCCTGCAGGATAAGGTTCTGGATTTGCGCCGCCTGCTCGGTGGCCTGGTTCTCGCCGGTGGTGAGCGCGTCCGTGGAGGCGACCACGCCATCCTTGACGGCCTTGTCGGTGGTTTCTTTCCAGCTGGCCAGCATGTTCTGCCGCCACGAGTTACCGGCGTAGTTATTGGACAGGGCGATGGTTTTATCCGAGGTATCGGCGTGGGCAACAACGAATGGCGACAGCAGCAATACACTCGACAACAGCACGTGCCGCAATGGAGGACGTTTCATCAGCATGACCCTTGTTATTGTTGTGGGCTAGTGACGGCCGGCCGAGGCCGGTCGGTTTCATGACGTTCCGGGGCGAGTCTGCGCCTGGGATCCAGCGGCGTCTTCGGCGATCGGCGCACACGTTACGCAGGATCACGCACACCGCTTGCGGGATCCCGCACCCTGCGAGCGCACCCGCGCAAGCGCATGGCGCCCGGGCGCGCTAGGCTGTGCAGGTAGCGATCCAATGCGCCATAGTGCGATTGCCATACCGGCATGCCCCAGAACAATAAAGGCCAGGCACCGTGCAGCGTCCACACATCCCTCCTGAAAAAGTGCTGCAGCACTTCCTCGGCGTATCCCGCGCCCTCGCCGGGCTGCTGGATTTCCAATCCATGATCAACGCCGTGTCCCATGAGGTGCGCTACATCCTGCCTCACGACCACATCGACGTGAGCCTGCTGCTGCTCGATGGAGAAAATCACCTGCACGCGTATGAAACCGGCGTGCTCACGGCGTGGAGCGAATTCGTCGACCACCCGCTACCGATTGCCTTGAGCCCCATCCGCACCGTGCTGCAGGGCAGCGAGCCGTTCATCCTCACGGATAACGCCATGACCGATGAGCGCTTCCAGTTCCCCGGCGCCTTCAACCAGCCCATCTTCGATGCGCAACTGCGCAGCCGGCTGCATGTGCCGCTGCGCGCCTGCGGCGAGATCATCGGCGCGCTCAGTTGCTCCAAGCACAGCGCCAACTTCTATACCTTGGGCGACGTGCAATACACCCAACACGTGGCGGACCTGCTGGCCTCCTACCTTTATGCCCTGCGCCAGACCGACCAGGCCAAGAAGCTGGCCATCGCCAAGGAACGTATCGTTGCCCGCGAGGAAGGCCTGCGGCTGGGCGCGCTTCGCCTGACTGAAGAGCTGGAAAACGAGCGGCAGCGCATCGGCATGGACCTGCACGACCAAACTCTGGCAGACATGACCCGCCTGCACCGGCGCCTGGCGCGGCTGCAAACCACCGACGCCGCCATGGCCGGTGAACTGGCGCTGATCACCGAGGCGCTGCACGACAGCATGCGCGAACTTCGGTTGATCATCGATGCGGTGAAACCCACGGTATTGCAGCTGTTCGGCTTCGAGGAAGGGCTTGAAGACCTGCTGCTGCGCAGCGTGCGCAACAGCGGCCTGGCTATCGAAACGCACCTGTACGACCACACCGATGGCCAGGCCAATCGCCTCGCTGAACCGCAGAAAGTAGCCCTGTTCCGGATCATTCAGGAAGCGGTGAACAACGCGATTACCCATGCCTCACCGTCCACCATCGACGTGATGATTCACGGTAGCCAACAGCACCTGGAACTGACGATCCTCGACGACGGCCTTGGGCTGGATGTGAAGGACCTGCTCAAGACCGGCGGCATCCGGAACATGCAGATCCGCGCGCGCTTGCTGGGCGCCAACGTGCACATCGACCGCGGCCCCGGGAACAAGGGCACGCGGGTGAAAATCCGCATGCCTTTGGGCAGCGCACCGCTGGAGCAGCCATGAACATTCTATTGGTGGAAGACGACCCGGTTCACCGGGCATTCCTGAAGGAAGTGATCGAAGCGGCGTTGCCCGAGTGCGAGCAACTGCTTGAGGGCCAGAACGGCCTGGAAGGCGTACACCTGGCCCACGCGCACCAGATAAACGCCGTGGTGATGGACCTGCAAATGCCCCAGCGCACCGGCGTGGAAGCGGCCAAGACTATCTGGAAGGACCGCCCCGACACTTCCATCCTGTTCTGGTCCAACTACGCCGACGAGGCTTACGTGCGCGGCATCGCCCGCATCGTGCCGCCGGGCGCGGCCTATGGCTACATCCTCAAGACCGCTTCCGAAGAACGCCTGCGTCTGGCGCTACGAAGCCTGTTCATCGAACAGCAGTGCGTGATCGACAGGGAAGTGCGCGGTGTGCAGCAGAAAACCCAGGACCTGCGTAACGGCCTTACCGACAACGAATACGAGGTATTGCAGGACATCGCCCTGGGCCTCACAGACCGGGCCATCGCCAGCCGCCGCAACCTTTCACTGCGCACCGTGCAGAACCGGCTGCAGCAGCTGTATGAAAAACTTGGGATCTACCAGCCAGGGGAATCCGGCGAGCGGGCCGCCGCCTTCAACCTCCGGGCCCGCGCCGTGAACATTGCGCTGCTGCGCAAGTTGCTCAACCCCAATGCGCTGGAACAGGCCGAGGCCGAACTTCAGGCTTGGCTAAAGAACCCAATGAGTGATTACGTGCGTAGTTTGCCGTGAGGATGAGGCTGGCCAGTTTCCTGCGCCTTTTTTCGTAAATCGGAAGGGCGGAAAACTTCGCCCAGCACAAAAAACATACCCACGCCGCCAGCGATTGCCATGGATAATTTAGACTCCATGACAACCTGAATCCAATCTGGATAAAAGATACATCCGGCTATCAATCCAAAGGGCACGACCGATGTTCCGTTGAAGAAAGCCGTCACGCAAAGCGAGGTATTGATTTTCAATCCATGGCACCATTGCAGAATGATGCGAATGAGCACACAGATAACAGCGCCTGTAAATGTTGTGTTCTCTACAGTTGCGCTGGGAATGAGTTCAAAAAGCGCCACAGCTATGCCAGCAGTGAAAGCTTCATGAGCGCTACAGCGCTGCCGGCACCAATCACGCCGCCAACAACTTCCGTGAGGCCTTCAACGTGCCCACCGACCATATTAGTGGTCACCACGCCGACAAGAGCACCAGACAGTACAAGTCTGATTACCTTGAAAACACTTTGTTTCATTACAATGCAACTCCTTGTCGCCCGAAAGTTATGTCGCTTTTCTGCGTCGCAAAGATAACATTTCTCCCCATGCGCATCAAACCGAAGGACTTTCTTATAACCAACCGCGCATGATAGCCCGGCGCGCATTGCCCTTGCCCGCCCTCCCCCCAGCTACTACCCTTTCCTGCGTCACCCGGCCGCTGCGCCTGCTCTATCCTGCATGCGCGCCCTCCTTCACCCAACCCTCGACCCTGAAGCCCATTGATGACCGCCTCGCTGCCTTTGTTCCTTCGCCGACTGCTACGCCCCTTGCTCGACCCTTACCGCCGTTTTCGTCACGCCCGCTTGATCCATGCCGTGCGGGTGGCAATCGGGCTGGTGGCGACCATCCTGCTGACTACCGGTATCCATTTGCCTCACGGTGAATGGGCCTCGGTCACCATGCTGATCGTGATCGGCGGGCTGCAGCACCACGGCAACATTCGCCGCAAGGCCACCGAGCGGGCGTATGGCACCTTGATCGGCGCCGCCATTGGCCTGGCCATCGTTGCCCAGCAAAGCTACCTGGGCTGGTCATTGCTCACCTACGTGCTGATGTCCTCGGCCTGCGGGTTCTTCGCATATCACGCCATTGGCAAAGGGGGTTACACCGCGCTGCTGTCCGCGATCACGATCTTCATCGTCGCCGGCCATGGCGACAATCCCATGTCCGATGGTCTATGGCGCACCGTCGACATCCTGATCGGCAACGTGCTGGCGCTGGCGTTTTCCTTCGCGCTGCCGCTGTACGCCGTGTATTCGTGGCGCTACAACCTGGCAAGCAACCTTCGCGAGTGCGCCGCGGTGCATGGCCGCATCGTTGCCGGCGAAGCCGTTACCAGCGATGCGCACCTCAAGCGCATGCGCAACCTCAGTGCCTCCCTGGTGCAACTGCGCGGCCTGATGGCGTCCGTTTCCAAGGAAGTACAGATCTCGCAAACCGAGCTCGACGCGCTGCAGCGTAACCTGCGCCTGTGCATTTCCTTCCTCGAGATCCTGGCCGATACCCGCCCGCCTGCAGAGGATGCCGCAGCCATGGCGGCGTTGCGCTCGTCGCTTGAGGCCGAGCACCGCTTCATTCGCCGGCAACTGGTCGGCATGGCGCGCGCCCTCCGTGACGGCCACACCGAGCAGCTGCTGCGAGGGGCAGAACGCCCTGCCGGTCAACCCGCAGAAGAACTGCCCTACCCCGCACTGGACGGCTACCGGGCAATGACCCGGGAGCTGGCCGCCAACATCGACGACATGCGCCACCGCCTGGCCAAGACCGCCCCGCGCTGGAACTTCGCCCATTCCCCTCAGGAGCCTGATACCGATGACTGAACCACGCCTTGAACGTGTGCTGCTCACTAACGATGACGGCATCGACGCGCCGGGGTTGGCCGCGCTCGAAGCGGTGGCCGCCGAGTTGGGCGTCGAGGTTTGGGTAGTGGCGCCGGACCACGACCAGAGTGGCGTCTCCCATGCGCTCAGCCTGCATCAGCCGCTGCGGGTGACCCATCGCGGAGAGCGGCGTTTCTCTGTTTCTGGCACGCCGGGGGATTGCGTGGCCATGGCCGTTTGCCAACTGATGCCCGCCCCACCACAGCTGGTGCTCAGCGGCATAAACAAAGGCGCGAACCTTGGGCGCGAAACGGTGTTTTCCGGCACGGTAGGCGCGGCCATGGCAGCGCTGTTGTTGGAGCTTCCGGCCATTGCCCTGAGCCAAGCCTTCACTCGCCGCGACGCCGTGCGCTGGGATACCGCGCGCCAACTCGCCCCCGGCGTTATCCGTCAGCTATGGGCCGCCGGCTGGGCGCCCGGCGCTTGCCTCAACGTGAACTTCCCCGACGTACCCGCCGACCAGGCCGGCCCCTTGCAAGTGACCCGCCAGGGCCGCGGGCGTATGCGGGGGTTGGAGGTAACGGGGCGTACCGATTTGCGTGAACAGGCGTATTACTGGCTGAACATCAAGCGCGATGACACGCCCGATGCCCAGGACAGTGAAACCGCGGTGATTGCGCGGGGCGGGATTGCGGTGACGCCGCTGCACTTCGAGCGCACGGAAGAGCAGGCCCGCAGGGCCTTGGTAGATCGCTTGAGGGGTTAGGGAAAGGTCGGCTCGGTTCTGTTCGCATTTATGCGCCCTGCCAAGGTCGGATCCAGAGGGTTAGTGCCGTACCCCTCGCCCGCCCCTTCGAGCTCCATGTCTAAAGGACAATGCCATGGCTTCAACCGACAGCAAGGCCACCATCCATTACACCGTGCGAACCGGCCCGGGTACCGTGCAGGTTGACCCTTCCACAGGTGCCGATTCAAACTGGAGCATGATCCTTCAGCCCGACGGCAAGATCATTGTAGGGGGCGAAAGCTTCCAGACCGCTATTGGCTACCCGGGCTCCCCGGGCGATGAAAGCTATGGCACACGCGGCAGCTTCACGGCGGTGCGTCTCAACACAGACGGCAGCCTGGACAAGAGCTTCAGCCAGGATGGGATTGCCCTCGTACCCGCCAGCCTTGATCCGGAAGATGACGCCTACTATGTGATGGCGGTGCAATCCGACGGCAAGGTGCTGTCGGCGCAGTCGAGCCTGACCGGTTTGAAGGTGGAACGCTTCAATGTGGACGGCACCTTGGATACCAGCTTCGCCAATGGCGGCAACGCTAGCCTGGACGTGCCCTTCGGTTATGACGGTATGGCTATTTACGCCACTGCGGATGGCTCGGTGTATGCCAGCCTTCGCGGCACCTCGCAAGCGATAGTGTTCAAACTGGACAGCACCGGTGCTCCGCCCGAGGATTTCGGTGATAACGGCGCGCTTGTCCTCAACCCGACCGGGAACTATTCCAACGGCAATATCGCCACCTCTGTGCAGCCCGACGGCAGCGTAGTACTGGGTAGCTGGCTGTATGTGGGCGGTGACGAGGGGCCCGGGGCCGGCAGCCCTGGCGACCCAACGTATGCCGTTCAGCGGCTCACAGCGGATGGCAACGTTGATACCCGGTTCGGCGACGACGGGGTGGTGTACTTCGACCCTGCGCTGGGGCTGGACTATCGTTCTTCGATAACGGTGCAAGCTGATGGCAAGGTCATCGTGGCCGGCGAAAGTGCCGACAGCAGCGCTTTCAACGTGCTGCGCCTCAACGCGGACGGTTCGTTCGATACCTCCTTCAGCGACGACGGCAAGCTCACGATCGAAGTGCCCCAGGGCGCTTCGAGCTATGCCCACTCGGTGGTCGTTCAGCCCGATGGCAAAATCCTTATTGCCGGCGAGGTGATCACCCGCTTGAACGCGGACGGCAGCCTGGACACGACTTTCGGCAGCCAGGACGGCCAATACCATGTGGACGGCTCCGGCGACGCCAATAACCTGCTGGGCAACGACACGGCGGAAATCATCCGCGGCCTGGGCGGTGATGATGTACTGCAAGGCGGCGGTGGCCGTGATGTGCTGCTGGGTGGCAATGGCGCGGACATTTTCCGCTTCACCCAGGTCAGCGACAGCTACCGTACCGCCAGCGAAACCGGCAGTGATCGGATTCTGGACTTCGACGCCTCACAGGACCGCGTAGAGCTGATTTCGCTGGGCTTCACCGGCATTGGCGACGGCCACAATGGCACGCTGGCCATCCAGGCCAACGCTGACGGCACCCGCACCTACCTGAAAAGCTTTGATGCCGATGCCACTGGGCAGCGCTTCGAACTGGCGTTCGATGGCGACTTGGTGGGGCAATTGAACAGCACCAACCTGGTATTCACGGCCCCTTCTGTCGAAGGTACCGCAAGCCGCGACGTGATCACGGGAACGGCAATCTCGGAAGTCATCTATGGCCTGGCTGGTAACGACCGTATTGATGGCGGTGGAGGCTCCGATGTGATTATCGGCGGGGCCGGGGCCGACCAGCTCAGTGGCGGCGACGACCCTAATACTTCAATTTTTTCCCGCACTACCAATGACGCCGACGTGTTCCGCTACACGGCGGCCACCGACAGCTACCGCACCGACAGCCAGAGCTTTGTGGACCTGATAGTCCGGTTCGCCGACTACAACGACAAGATCGATGTGTCGGCGCTGGGTTACACGGGGTTCGGTGACGGTACCGGCACGACATTGAAGAAGGTTTATAACGCGGAGCTGGACCGCACCTACCTCAAGGATGTGGAACCTGACGCCCAGGGCCACCGGTTCGAAATCGCCCTTACCGGCGACTGGAGCCTGGACCTGCGCAACGACGATATGATGTTTGCGCCTGCGGCGGAAGTAGGCCTGTTGGGGGTGGCTAGCGGGGTCGATCACGCCTGACGGGGAATAAGAGGTAGATGAGGCAGCCGGGCACATTCTGGCCCGGCATTCCTTGCCGGTAAATCCGACGCAACTTCAGGGATACTGCAGCACGGCTTTAATCCGGGCGAGATTGCGATCGACCCACCCTCGGTCGATCGCGCCCCAATCCCGGATCCGGTAGTGGCCTATATGGTTACGCTCCCCCTCGGCCTGTTCGAACTCACACACGATATCCAGCTCCGCCAGCGCTGCCACGGTGTCCTGGGCGGTGCGCCTTGGCATGCCGGTGACCTCGGTCAAGGCGGGGATGCTGCTGGCCAAGCCGCTGTCGATCAAGTAAGCCACGTACAGGCGCCGGTAGAAACTGGTGCGGGTTTTGCTGACATCCATGGACAACTTCCGGTCAGGTGGCGAGGTCACGCCAGGTAAGATAGACCCGCAGGTCGAATTCCAGCTGGTGGTAACCCGGCTGCATATAGTCGCAGAGCTTGTAGAACGCCTTGTTGTGGTCGGATTCTTTCAGGTGCGCCAATTCATGTACCACGATCATTTTAAGGAACTGCGGTGCGGCCTCCTTGAACAATGAAGCGATACGGATTTCTTTCTTGGCCTTGAGCTTGCCGTCCTGCATACGGGAGATCGCCGTGTTCAACCCGAGCGCGCGGTGGGTGAGGTCGAGCCGGTTATCGAACAGCACTTTGTCGGGGCTGGGCGCATTGCGCAGATGCTCCTGCTTGATGTCCAGTACATACCCGTACAGCGCCTTGTCGCTTTGTATAGCGTGCCGCTCCGGATAGCGCTGCTGCAAATAATCGCCCAGGCGCTGCTGCTCGATCATCTGGCGTACTCTGGCTTGCAGGTCGGCGGGATAGGCTTGCAGGTATTTGAGCGGGGGCATGGCGGCAGCGCGTTGGAAGAGTGAGCCGCCAGTGTATCTCAACCGTTTACGCTGCCCCAGTCGCAGCACTGGCGGAAACGCCAGGCATCGCCTCGCGGATCGACGACAGCAATTCCTCGGCGGTGAAGGGTTTTCGCAGGCACTGGTAAGCACCTTGAGCGGTGGCTTCTGCAAGGGAAACGTCATCCCAGAACGCCGACATGCAGATCACCGGCAGGCCTGGTGCCCGCTGGGCCAGCAACCTTTGCACTTCCGTGCCCTGCATGCCTCCCATCCGTAGATCCATAAGTACGCACGAGAGCTCCCCCATATCAGGGAAAGCGAGGATTTCCTCGCCCGAGGGAAAACTCATCGCGCTGTAACCGGCAGCCTTCAGCAAATTAGTAAGACTTTTACGAACAGAATGATCGTCATCGACCACGGCTATGTTCATCAATGTAGTGTTCATTCAGCGATAGATGCCGTGTGAGTTGACGTGCCACCGCCATGGAAAATAGCGGGGTCTGTTAATTTATTCTTCTTTCTTGATAAGGCCGATCCCCTACCGGGTCTAACGCGCGGGCACTGACACCTTCCAAACCAACGCCTGAGCATAAACTAAATCTTTCGCTTCAGACAATTATCCCAAGGGATAGGTTTGCTTCGCCGCGACCTGCCCCCGGAGGTATCGTCAACCGGCCGAGTAAGGTTTATGAGGCTTGATCCTGCCAAAGATGGACCAATTTCAGCCACGCGTTGATTAAGGTTTTCTGCCCTGAGCGCTCTGTATAATCTGGGCAATTTCCCCTTCGCATGACACTGGACGCCCAGATGGCAAGCCACCCTGAAAGCTCGAACCCCTTCACCTTGCCCGTACAGTTTGACGAAGCGTGGTTGTCGAGATGCACGATGACGCTGGTCCGCAGGGAGGGGGATATTTCGTATTGCGAAGTACGTGATCCGGCTATCCGGCGTAGTTGGGAAGCTGTCCGGGTGTCAGTGCAATCACCCTGCGCGTGTCATCAGCTGGAACGGCAATTCCATCTGGCTCTGGATGAGTCGTGGGCACAGGTTCCTGAAGCGCTGATCCGAACCAGCGATGGCCTGACCCTGCTCTATCCAAAGGCGGAGGATCCTGATCTCGGTGAGCTTCTGGATTCGACCGAGTTCACCGTGGGCCAGTTGCTATCGATCGGGCAGAAAACAGCCCGGGCTTTGTCAAATGCACATGCTAGCGGCGTTGTTCATGGAAACCTGCGCCCGGTTCATATCATTGTGGGAGACGGTAACCGGATTCGATTGAGAGGCTTCCAGGGAACGGCGTTGACCAGCGCCAGCAACCTGATGCCGACTCCGGAGCAATGGCCCTACGTGGCTCCAGAACAGATCAGGCCCGCTGACAGGGTAACGGACGAGCGAAGCGATCTATATGCCCTGGGGGTGGTGCTCTATCGCGCGGTGGTGGGCCATCTGCCGTTTGATGCGAAAGACCCTGCACATTGGATGCATGCCCACATTGCGATCTCGCCCTCCCTGCCGGCAGTGGACAAAACCCGCGCTCCGGACGTGGTTGGCCAGATCATTCTCAAGCTTCTGGCCAAGGATCCTCGGTCCCGCTATCAAAGCGCGGATGCGCTGGCCGCAGACCTTTCTCATTGCCTCACCCAGTGGAATATGAGCGCGGCGGTGACCGACTTCGCCCTCGGGCGTACCGATTTCAAACCCGGGATGTCCACGGCCCAACGCCTGTTTGGACGCGAGTATGAGAGCCAACGCCTCAAGGGGGCGCTGCGGCGCGTTGCTACCACGGGTGTCTCCGAATTGCTGCTCGTCAGCGGCGCGCCAGGCGCGGGCAAATCGGCACTGATCAGCGAAGTATTCCAAGGTCAGCCGGGGCATTGGTGGGCCAGTGGGAAGAGCGACCTGCTTCAGCGGCAAGTTCCCTATGGCCCCTTTGCTCAGGTGTTCCAATCATTGGCTACGCGTGCGCTGGGCCGGGACGAAGCCGACCTGCGTCGAATCCGCGATTCGCTGATTCGAAACCTGGATGGCAACGGCCGTCTTCTCACTGAGCTGGTTCCGGAGCTCGAAGGGATTATCGGCAGGCAACCTCTCCTGACCGAACTCCCGGCCCGGCAGGCACAGGGCCGGGCCACTCGCACGTTGCTTAAAGCCATCGCGGCTTTCCCACGTGAAGCAGAGCCACTTCTGCTATTCCTGGACGATATTCAATGGGCTGATGAATCCACCCTGCTGCTGCTGACCGCTTTCCTCAGTGAGCCGCCTGGCAACGTTCTGCTCATCGTCGCGTACCGGGACAATGAAGTTGAGGCGCTGCGAAACAGCGGCCAGTTCCTGGACCGGGCAGCGCAGCGCAACATCGCGCCAACGTCCGAAGTGTTCCTGGAGCCTCTGGCAACTGACTCTGTCGCTCAGTTGATGGCGAGCTCGTTGTGCCTGCCGGTGGATGATCTGGACCACCTTGCGAAAATCGTTGCCGCTAAAACCGCGGGCAACCCCTACTTCGTGCATCAGATCGTTCGCGCCATGGTCGACGATCAGATCATCAAGGTAGATCCCGATACCGGGAGGTGGACCTGGTCCGCCCAGCAAGTGCGCAAACACAACTACGCCGATAACGTCGTCGACCTGATGATCGAGCGGCTCGATCGGCTGCCCCCTGAGCAGCGCAAGATTCTCCGGCTGGCCAGCTGTGTCGGCACCCGATGCGATGACGCGTTACTCCTTCAGATCGCGGGCATTGCCCCCTCGGAAGCACAAGGGTTGCTCGAACCGCTCCTCACGGCGGGGTTGCTTATCCATGATGACGGCAGCTACACCTTCCCCCACGACAGGCTTCTTGAAGCCGCCTACAATCTGGTCGCGGGCGAGTTGCAGGCCGCTCAGCATGGGTTGATTGCGGCCGCCATGCTCGATGTATGGGGCGACAAACCCACCGATCGCGCCTTCGAGATCGCCAACCAGATCCAGCGAACGTCACTTGAAACAGTGCCGCCTCGCTACCAGGTTCCTTTCATCCGGCTGCTGATCTCGGCAGCTGAACGGGCCAAGGACGCCGCCGCGCTGAACCAGGCGGCCGGTTATCTCAGCACCGCCAAAGGCCTGCTGGGCGATCCAGGGTGGGCTGCCCAGTATGCTGCCTGCTTCGAGGCGCACCGCCTGTATGCCGAGTGCGAACTCCAGCTGGGCCATCTTCAATCTTCGGCGTCGCTGATCGATGATTGCCTGCGCCATGCGCGCCCTCCCTTTGACATGGCCATCGCTTTCCGTCTGAAGGCGACGTTGAAAACGCTGCAGTCCGACTACGAGAGCGCCATCTCGGCAGCCCTTTCAGGCCTGCGTCTGCTCGACATCAACCTGGAGCGAAACCCGGACAAAAGCGCCATCGACCAGTCCTACGAAGAAATCATCCAACTGATTGGCGACCGGCCCGTGGCAAGCCTTGGGGCCATCCCGAAGTGTGCCGACCCTATCTTCATTGCCTCACTCGACCTGCTGAGCGCGCTGTTCTGTACGCTGTTCATCGAGGGCGGCCTTCGGTTCACTCACCTGGCCAAGATTGTAGAGCTCACCCTGCGGCACGGTTCTGCTCCAGCGTCGGCCCAAGGGCTTGCCTGGTTCGGCGTGATGATCGCGGACCGTTTTGGGGCCTACGCGCGCGGCCTTGAATTCGCCGAGGCCGCCGAGGCTTTGGACGAGGCGCATGGGGATGATCACACCCGGGCGGCGACGCTGGTGGCGATGGACCGGCTTTCGTCGTGGACCCTTCCAATCAAGGCTGCAGTGCAAAAAGCCAGGCAAGCGATCTCGGCGGGTCAAGCAGGTGAAAACATCAGCATGGTTTGCTATGCCTGCTACCACGTGTCCTCCGATCTGCTGGCAATGGGCGAGCGCCTGGTCAAGGTCGAAGAGGAGATATCGCGGGGGTTGGCACTGGTCGGGCAGTACCAATACGCGGACGTGGAACATGTGCTTCAAGCGCAGAAAAAATTTGTCAGCGATATGCGCCACGGCCGCGGTGCCCTCCCGCCAGCAAAGCTGCACAAGGAAGGCTCCATCGCGACGCCTGACAGCGGATTTTCAAGTACCACGGCCTTCTACATTCATTTGTACGCCGGGATGACGGCGTATTTTTATCACGATTTCGATAGCGCTATCGCAGCGTTCAAAGAGGCTGAGCGCTTGGTCTGGGCAGTGCCAGGGCATATCAACCTGGCGGATTACTACCTCTATTCAAGCCTCGCCGAGACCCACCCGGATGCCCCCGGCAGCCTGGAGCAAAAGCTTATGCTGTCGCGGGCTCGCCGCGAGCGCTTCGCCGGGTGGGCCGCCGTCAATCCCGCCACCTTCAAAAGCAAGCTGATGTTCATCGAAGGCATGATCGCCATGCTGCAGGACGATGACATGCATGCTATCCGTTGCTTTGACGAATCCGCCATTGCTTCGGCAGCCGCCGGCTTCGTCAATGAATACGCGCTGGCGCACGAGATGCTTGGCACAGCTACGGGCAAGAACGGGCTGATATCGGGCATTACGCTGCATATGCGGGTGGCGCGGGACTGGTATCGGATGTGGGGCGGCGACGGCAAGGCGGACTGGTTGGAGAAGAAGTTTTCCTTCCTGGCGAGCGAACCGATAGTCGAGCATCGCCCGTTTGCAGAGCCCGGCCTGGACCTTGCCGTAAGCATTCAAACGGCCAAAGCCTTATCGGAAGAAGTGCTGTTGGACAGGCTGGTTGTGACCTTGGTCAACCACCTGATGGTGCAGGCCGGTGCTGACCTTGGCGTGCTGTACGTCGTACAGTCAGGGAAACTCAACATCGCCGCTGCGGGCCGGGTCGCTCAGGGCGAGGTTGTGGTGGACCTGGACAACCTTGCAGAGGTTGAAGTCCCGGCTTCAATTCTTAATGCGACCTTCCGGACAAGAAAAGCGCTGGTATTGGACGATGTTCATGTCGACTGCCCCGAAGCGTACCGGGACGACTACGTTCTGCGGCACACCCGCTCTGTTCTATGCCTCCCCCTGCTTCGACAGGGCTCGGTGCTTGGGCTGGTGTACCTTGAGAACAGCCTGTCACCGGGGATCTTCAACGAGCAGCGGCTCTCAGTTCTGGATATCGTGGCTACTCAGGCCGCGGTATCGCTGGATACCGCCCGCTTGTACGAGAAGCTTGTGGAAGAAGCGCACCTCAAAGCCCAGGTCGAAAGCGAGCTTCGCCAATCACGGGAGGAGCTGGCCCGCAGCGCGCACCTCACCGTCATGGGCGAACTCTCTGCATCCATTTCCCATGAGATCAGCCAGCCACTGCTCGGCATCGTGTCCAATGCGGACGCAAGCTTGATGTGGCTGACCCGGGATAATCCTGATATCGAAGAAGCAGTGCTGGGCCTTGAAGACATTCGGGCTGACGGCGCCAGGGCAACCAATATCGTCAAGGCACTCCGCCAATTGGCCAAACAAGCACCTCCTCAGCTCGAGGCGTTCAAGCTTGAAGATCTCCTTCGTGAAGTGCTTCGCCTTACAGCTGCCGATATCGAGCGGCAGAATGTGACCATTCAAGCCGAACTCGCGCCGAATTTGCTCGTCAATGCCGACCTGGTGCAAATCCAGCAGGTGTTCTACAACCTGATAAACAACGCAGTGGAAGCAGTGTCGCTGAATTCAGGTGATCGAATCGTCCGTATTGAAGCCAAGCATGAAGACGCGCGTGTGTGCGTTCGCGTGGACGACAATGGCCCAGGCATTGCCGAGGAGAACCGTGATCGGATATTCGAGGCGTTTTTCACTACCAAGGGCACAGGGCTTGGTATGGGGCTGGCAATCTGCAGAACGATCATGAAAGCGCACGGGGGTAACCTCGTTGCTGAAAACAATGAGCTGGGCGGCGGGCGGATTTGTTTTTCGCTGGTTGCGGCGGGGGGTTTGCGGCGTGGGCCAGTTACGGGAATTCACTAAGGTGCAAAAGCCGCGGCGGCAGTCAGCCCATCGGGCTGAGTGACGCTGCTGCCGAGTAATACCGCGTATTCGCTGCATCACCGTTAACCACTTTTTTGAACCAGGCACCACTGCGGCGCCGTGCAATGACGCCGCTTGACCTAAAGCGCAGGCGCCCCGTCCGGGATCAAACGAACCTCCACCCTCTGGCCTAGCGCACGGGCGGCGCTCGCAAGGGTTGCCAGGGTCATGCCAGGGTCGTTCTGGTCGAGAGCTCGATCGACTGCGGTCCGGCTGGTATGCATTCGTTCGGCAAGCGCTGTCTTGGACAGTTTCTGCGCTTTCATCAATTCTTCCAGTTGCCAAGCGATGACTCGCTTGAGTGCAGCCGCAGAAACCTCCTCAAGCATGCCCTGTTCAGAAAGAAAATCATCGAAGTCAGAACCGATATGTTTGTCCATTACCCTATCCCTGTAACGTGGCTTTACGCCGCCGGGCGGTGTCGAGGTCCGATGCTGGCGTTTTCTGGCTTTTCTTGATGAACCCGTGCAACAGCACAAGTGTACCAAAATTAGTGCACCTGGCAACAATGTCATATGGGGTGCCCCACAGGCTGTAGTTTTGGCCGACTCAGGTAGGGCCCGTGGCGGGCGTCTACCCATACCTACGCCCAGCGTCAAGCGGCCATTGAGCAAGCGAAGGCAGCATTCTTCAGCTCCGGCGGGCAGATCCTGACCATCAACCATGCCACGCCCGGCCCGCAGCCAAGCGTGACGGATGCGCCCGAGGTTGTTGCCATCCTCCGCGCGCATCGCCACCTGGGCGTTATAGCCGCCGCAAAAGCCGCTCGCCTCAGCACCCGCACCGTCAACAAGATCGCCAAACGCAACGGCATCGAGTTCGAAACGTACAAGGCAGACAAGCAGGCCGAGCGTCACCGAACCATGGCACCTGTTATTCGGCGCCTGGTGGAACAGGGAGCGAGCCAAAACCAGATGGCTGCTCAGGTCGGTATTAACCGCACCTCACTTCAAACCATCGCCCGCTCGGAAGGCATTGGCTTGCCTACGCGTGGCAGCGAATGAGCCGCCGCCAGCATCAACACATTAGTGCCTATCAGTGGGACGCGATGAGCGCGAAGCCAGCGTAGCCAAGAGCGCCTGCCCCTATCCCTATCTCTCGCCAAACTGGGCCTGGTGGCTCGCTGGCTGGAACGACAAGGACATTGAATTGAAGCCAAAGCAGAGTGCCCGGCTACGCCGGCGCCCGTTGCAAATCAGCTTGCCGCCTAGCGGCCTCAAAGCAGAGGAAGCCCAGCCATGCCAACCCCAACCAACGCTGCCGAGTTTTTCGAAGAACTCAATGGAGGCGCCTTCGCCAGTCAGATCGGCCATGCACTCTCCGAAGTAGCGGCGGGTGTCGTCGACCACGGCAAGGTCGGGAAGATCACCATCACCCTGGACCTGAGCCAAATCGGCGAGACGCACCAGGTGAAGATCAAGCACAAGCTCGCCTACAAGGTCCCCACGAAGCGCGGCGACCGCAGCGAAAACACCAGCCTCGATACCCCGATGCACGTCGGCACCGGCGGCAAGCTCTCCCTGTTCCCGGAAAAGCACGACCAGCTGTTCACCCGCGAACAAGCCTATCACCCCCCGCACCTGATCAAGGAACTGAAGCATGTCTCTCAGCAAAGAAGCGATCCAGCTCATCAACGATAATGCCCTGGCCGCCGCCGGCAAGCCACTGCCAACCGTGAGCCCCACGGTGCTGATTCCGGAAGGCACCAAGATCGTGGACCTTGAACGCTACGCTGATGGCCGCTCGCGCTTCCGCGGTACCTACTCGACCGATTCGCTAGCCGACTTCGGCGGCTATGTGGTCGACCGGGGCCACGCACTTGCCCAAGGGTTCGTGGACCAGCGTGGGATGTCGTGCAAGGTGTTCTTCAACCTTGGAAACGAAACCGACCCGGGCCATGCTGATGACACAGCGGTGCTCAAGCTCCAGCCCACCGCCGGTTTCAAGGCGGTGGAAGAAATCAACGGGCACGCCATGAGCCAGCGCGACCTCAGCGACTGGATCGAAGACTGGAACACCAACATCAGGGCATTTGATGTTGACGGGAACGAGATGAACAGCGCTAAGGTCATTGCCGCGGTGCGCAACATTACGATCAAGGCTATCTCGGAAAGCGATCACGCGGTCGGTGAAACAAAATCGAGCCGCAGCGCCATGGACCAGATCGAGGCGTCCAGCAAAGAAACGCTGCCTACCAACCTGGTGTTCAGCGCGGTGCCGTACGAAGGGCTCATGGAGCGCATCTTCGCCTTCCGCATTGCAGTGCTTACCAGCGGTAGCCAGCCGGTGCTCAAGCTGCGGTGGGTCGGGGAGGAAGTTCAGCGCGAGGAGATAGCCCAGGAGTTTAAGAAATTTTTACAAGATCTGGTTAAAGATAAAGCCAAACTGCGAATTGGCGGCTTTGTTGCTAATTAAAATTTATTAGTTGGCGCCACCAAAGGTGGCGCTCAGCTATTTTTTATATTTTGCAGCTTCAACTATTTTTTTGAGATGCTGTTGCCGCTTGTACCTCGCAACGTACCAATCCTTGATAAGCATTTCGATAAGACCTATTAGCAATTGCGCTTCATCAGGATCAACCTCAACTATTTCATTAATATCTTTTTCCATATGCGCGCCAATGTTTCCAATGGTGCGAATTGCGTCAATAGCCTGCCAGGTTTCTGGATCAACCTTTTCCTCAAGCGCTCTGACCTCCTCTACAAGGCGACCTCTTATAATCCCCCAGTAGTCTCTGATCATCCCCTGAAGGCATCTTCTTGATAAAGTGGCTGAAGCTTTGGGGCTCAACGTTTTAATTGCGCAAGCTTCTTCATAGTCCTCACGTATAGGACCAGGAACGTAGTCAGGAAATACAATCGCAGAGCTCTGAGGTCGCAGATCCCATTCCTGTTGAATCTCACCTGGTTGGTATTGACCTCGGTCTAGCACAGCCTCATACAAGAAGGCACGAATAGTGGATTCTCTGCATGCACCATTAGGGCAAACTATCACGCCGGTAGCCAAGTACTGAGGCCCATGCTTATTCCCCATATCAAACATATGGAGTTTTTCGCTCATCAAATTGTTTGTGATAGAGGCGTATTGTTTACAGTAGGGACAATTCCAGTTTAGTGCCATGCTTGACTCTTCCTTTCGTAGCTCAAAAAAACCGTATCAAACACTATTTTTTATAAATTCGCCACCACGCCACGGCAGGCAGGCAGGCGTTGATTAGCCAGTTATTTTGTTGAGCACTGATCGCCTAAGCCGGTAGCAGCAAATAACCACTGTCAGGATTGCCCACCAAAAAAATGCGTAAGGAAGCAGAAGCCACGAGAACATAGAGGATAACGTGAAGGCCTCTCCTCGCGACGCTATCCAGACCACAAGCGGGTATGCAAAAGGCAGCACACAAATGCCGGTGCCACCCCCCCCAACAATGGTCAGCAGTTCAGCAATAGCCAGCCTCTGGTCCTTGGTCAATGCACGCCTCCAATAGCTAATTTCCGCGAAGCTGCCACCTATATCCCATTCCACAATTCATTGCCACCACGCCTCGGCAGGCGGGCGGCTGCCTGGAGTACCCATGAACCCCTATGTCCTGCGCGGCAAGACCGTCCTGAGCTTTTCAGGAGGGCGCACCAGCGCGTACATGCTCCGCCAGGTGCTGGATGCGAACTACGACCGTGGCGACCTGCTCGTGCTGTTTGCCAACACTGGCAAGGAATACCCGGCCACCCTCGAGTTCGTTCGGGAATGCGCCAGCCATTGGGACGTGCCGATCACCTGGCTGGAGTACCGCGAAGATGAGCTGGGCTTTGCTGTGGTGGACTTCGACACCGCCAGCCGAGAGGGTGAACCCTTCGAGGCAGTGATCCGTAAGCGCAAGTACCTGCCTAACCCTGTGACTAGGTTCTGCACTGTCGAGCTGAAGATTCGGGTGATTCACAAATACCTGCGTCATCTCGGGCTCTCAACTGAAGATGAGCCGGTCGACATGATGACAGGCATTCGCGGCGACGAGCCCAGGCGCGTTACCAAGATCCGCAATCGCGGCAGCACTAGCGAGAGCAAGCACGCCACCATGGTGCTGCCCCTGGCAGATGCTGGTGTGTCAGTACATGACGCGAGCGCATTCTGGCTGGCCCAGACTTTCGATCTGCGCTTGCCCACCGTGAATGGCCGAACACTTGAGGGCAACTGCGACCTTTGCTTTCTCAAGCCTCTCAACCAGGTCTATTCGATCATCGCGTCAGACCGTGGCCGAGGCGAATGGTGGGCACGCCAGGAAGCAGCCACCCGGTCGGCCGGGATGTTCGCCGGTGATGGAGCCCGGTTCCGCAAGGACCGCCCGAGCTACCAACAGATGATCGACTACTCCGAAATCCAATACGACCTTTTTGCTGAAGCTGACGAAGCTATTGACTGCTTTTGCGGTGACTGAGCAGAACAATAGCGAGAGCTTACAAGTTAGTCGGCTTTAGGTTGAGCCAAGTAGATTAGCCTTTCTCGATAAGCATAATATTCTTGAAAGAACATTTCACGCCTTGCTTTTACGATTGAAACAGCTTCATCGATATCATCACCTCGGACTGAGGCGAGCGTATCGAAGCTTTTCCCAAGATCAGAAGCAATTTTGGATAGATCTTGTGGCAAGTGTGATTGCAATAACGCACGCTCGTTATTAACTTTCTGGGCAACGGCTTTGACATGATCCGGCCCATACCCCCCCTGAAGAACCAATCTGTTCATTTCTTCCACAGCAAGAAAAAATGGAGCAACTCGCTCAGCAAGTTGGTTTAGCATCGCAAGCGAACTCGTAGCGGCAATACTCAGTTTTGCTTGCTCTAATTGGATTTTCGCATTCGAGTGGCTGAAATACCCCGCTACCAGTGAACCGGCCGCGGTTCCAGCTATACCTGAGACTGCGCCCACTATTGCAGCAATAACTCCTGTATCCATTGCTGAAATTCCTTCATCTAATAAAAGTTTTAATAAAATTATCACACAGGTCAACTATACAGCTAGCGGCTAGGAGAACTCTATGAATGCAGTTAAGGAACGGCCGATCCTGTTTTCGGCGCCGATGGTGCGCGCCATTCTGGAGGGACGTAAGACGGTAACGCGGCGGGAAGTAAAGAAGACAGCAGCCCTGGATTGTTTGGCTGCTGGCTTTCAGCCTGCTTTCTTGACGCTCTCGGGCAATGCCGACCTCTGCCCCTATGGCCAGCCAGGCGACCGGCTATGGGTACGTGAGACCTGGGGAGTAATCAGCCATAACTTCGACGAAATGGGGAACGTGGTCGACTGGGTACCGGACCGGCCCGCGCAGCCGATCCGCGACTTGCCATTCGGGCGCGGGTACTACTCCGGGCATGTGATCTACGCAGCGGACGGCCCCGCCGAATGGGCCGGGGATGATGATGGCGGCGGCGAGCCTCGTTCTGCTCGGAAACCTAGCATCCACATGCCTCGCGCCGCGAGCCGTATTTTGCTTGAGGTCACTGACGTACGCGTCGAACGACTGCAGGACGGCGAAGGCGAAACGGCATCTGAAAACCGCTACATCGCCGAGGGTATCCACCGCATCCACCATGGCGATGGAAACTACTATTTCCATCCTTTCAAAAGTGAACCTGGCCCTGGCAATTGGATTGATCCAATCGATGCCTGCGCGAATTGTGGGTTTCAATCAACGGGGCTGAGTCGTCGAATGCAAACCCATGGGTATGGGTGGTTGAGTTCAAGAGAGCGGCGCCATGAGGAAATGTACCCAGGGCCCACGGCATAAATGGTTATTCCAGCACAACGTCCGAATCACTCGGATCAGCGGTAACCGTGGTTCTATCAGCCTGCGCGGCATGTACAAATGCGCTTGCGGTGAGCAAAAGCAAGGAGCGCCGGGGTTGGACTCATGACTACACAGGTCAGAACAGGCGACCTTATCGGCGGCGCGCTCGACTGGGCCGTGGCCAAGGCCGTAGGTGTGCCGGTCCGCCTGGAACCTCCTTGCTATGGCCTGCCTTGGCGCCCCTACCGGAACGACTTGGACCGCTCGCGCTACAACCCATCGGTCAACTGGGCAATCGGCGGGGCGCTCATTGACCAGCATTGCAAAGTCTTCGGGCTGCACCGAGGACACGCCGAGTGGCGAGCTTTCGCCTACCGACCTTATCTCGACGCTAGGCTGCAACGCTTGGCAGGTGGACCTACCGTCCTTATCGCATTCTGTCGCGCGCTAGTGCTCGTGCACTTGGGCGACATGATCAACATCCCGGCTGAGCTCTCGCCAGCCTAACCCCTTCCCTATTGATGAGCCTGCCGGCGATGGCGGGTGAGGTATTGCCATGTCCAAACTCTTTGACCTGCTGTTCCGGCGCGCCAAGAAGTCCGAGAAGAAGACACCTATGCGCGGGTCCGCTATGCCGCTTTCAAGCAGTAGCTCGTCCACGTCTGATCCGCTGAGCCCGCTGAACCCCCTCAGTCCGCTCAGCCCTATAAATCAGATCGACAGCTATTCCTCTCCTCGGCATGACTGCTCTGTAGGCAGCTCAAGCTCCTGGCATGGTGGTGGCCATTCCTCTTCCCACGATAGCTGCAGCTCTTCGAGCTACGACAGCTCCAGCTCGAGTTCAAGCAGCGATTGCAGCTCCAGCTCGAGCAGTTCCGACTAACCCGACCGCCGCCCCAGGCGACTTGGAGCGATCATGAAAAAAGAGCTGATCAAGATCAGCGAATTCCAGCGGCGTAAGTGGGGGGAAAACGGAACCCCGCTATGCTCGCAAGCTATCCGCAATTACCTACGCGACCGAAAGTTGCCTGGTGAGCGGATCGGCAATATCTGGTATGTGGATTGGCTCGCCTACCAGCGGATAACTGGAAGTAGCTTGGTAGATATGGTGATGAAAGGAGCCGCTTGATGGTCCCCCGACCACGGAACAAGGCGAACAAGGGCTTGCCCCCAAATCTGTATTTCGATGCCCGCCGAGGTACCTACCGGTACCGCAGGCCCACCGATGGTAAGTGGTTCCAGTTCGGCGAGGAGCGCGGACGCGCTATTGATGCAGCGTCCCAACTCAACATCGCATTTCTTCGGGGCGCCGATCTCGTTGCCACAGTGCTCGATGAAAAGTCGGTGACCTTGGGTGAGTACCTAGCGACGTATGAACGTGAGGTCTTGCCACCCCGCGAACTGGCTAAGGCAACGCTGGACCTCTATTCGGTACGGTTTAAACAGATCCGAGAGGCGATGGGGTCGATACCTATCGATCAGATCACGATCCGTATGGTGGCAGAGTTCCTGAAGCCTCTCACCCCACGGTCCTCCAACCAGGCGCGGGCCATTCTTTCGGACGTCTTCACGCACGCTGCCGCCGAAGGGCTGTGCCCAGACAACCCTGCTGCGAACACAATCGCCAAAATCGAGAAGAAACAGCGCAAGCGGCATACCGTAGAAGGGCTGAAAGCCATCCGGGAGAAGTCACCATTGTGGCTTCAGAACGCGATTGATCTTGCATTGGTTACCGCACAGCGACGCGGTGACATCCTGAACATGAAGTTTGAGGATATCCGGGACGGATACCTTTACGTCGTGCAGAGCAAGACAGAGAAAGCCAGCGATGCCGGCTGGCTCAAGGTCAAAGTTACACCTCAGCTGACCGCGATCCTGGCACGCTGCCGTGACGAGGTACTTTCACCATATTTGGTGCACAGACGGCCCGAGCGAAAGAAAAAACGTGAAGGGAAAGATCATTGGACGAAGGTCGATGAGCGATTCCTGACGCGGGCCTTCAAGGACGCCAGGGATGCAAGCGGCTGTTATGCCGACTGGAAGGAAGAGGAGATGCCAGGGTTCCATGAGATCCGCGCCCTCTCCCTCCACCTCTACAAACGAGCGGGGAAAGACGGCCAGAAGATCGCAGGACACGCTACTGAAAACATGACGCGCAACTACCAGAAGGATCATGCCGACGTTGTATGGTCGGAGGTCGAAGCGGACCTCGATATCAGCGAGATCGCGAAGTAGTTTTGCGCCAGTTTTGCGCAGGCACAAAAAAGCCGATCTAGATGATCGGCTTAAGTGTCTGATTTTACTCAGGAATAATGGTCGGGACGGAGTGATTCGAACACTCGACCCCTTGCACCCCATGCAAGTGCGCTACCGGGCTGCGCTACGCCCCGACTAGGCGTTTAAACCTGCTCTCGTTAGCAGCGAGAACGGAGAGAAAGATACCTTAACCTTTTGAATTATGGAAGCTTTTTCTCTAACTATTTTCGCTCACTTCTTGAGTACGTGAAGCACATCTTCCAGTTCGCTGATCATCTGGCGGATGAGTTGCTTGTACTGGGTGGTGTCGTCCTTGGCCTCGTCGCCGGAGAGGCGCAAACGTGCGCCGCCGATGGTGAAACCTTGGTCGTACAGCAGCGCGCGGATCTGCCGGATCATCAGCACGTCCTGTCGCTGATAATACCGGCGGTTGCCGCGGCGCTTCACGGGGTTGAGCTGCGGGAATTCCTGTTCCCAGTACCGAAGGACGTGGGGCTTTACCGCACACAAGTCGCTGACTTCACCGATGGTGAAGTAGCGCTTGCCGGGAATGGGCGGGAGCTCGTCGTTATGACTTGGTTCCAGCATAGGCTTCCACTCGGGCCTTCAGTTTCTGCCCTGGACGAAAGGTGACGACGCGGCGCGCGGTGATCGGGATTTCCTCACCCGTTTTCGGGTTGCGGCCCGGCCGCTGGCGCTTGTCTCGGAGGTCGAAATTACCGAAACCCGATAACTTGACCTGTTCGTTGTCTTCGAGCGCATGCCGGATTTCCTCGAAAAAGAGCTCAACCAATTCCTTGGCTTCGCGCTTGTTCAGGCCCAGCTCCTCATAAAGACGTTCTGCCATCTCAGCTTTCGTCAGAGCCCCCATACGTCACTTCCTTAACGTGGCGTTCAACCTTTGTTCGAGCGAGGTGAGGATTTGCGAAGTGGTCGAATTCACCTCATCGTCGGTAAGAGTGCGCGATGGATGCTGCCAGGTCAAGCCAACGGCAAGGCTTTTTCTATGCGGATCAATGCCTTTACCCTGGTAGACGTCAAACAGCCTCAGGTCAGTCAGCCATTCCCCTGCCTGCTCACGAATTACCGTCATGATCGCCTCGCTGGCTACGCCTTGATCGACCACGAGGGCGATATCACGACGCACTTCCGGGAAGCGTGACAGCTCTTTGAACTTGGGCAGGCGGCCTTCGACCACTTCCTCCAGCACCAGCTCGAACACATAGACCGTGCGGTCGAGGCCCAGTTTCTTTTGCAGCTCTGGGTGCAACGCGCCCAAATAGCCTACTTCCTGACCGTTGCGCTCGATGCGAGCGGTTTGGCCGGGATGCAGTGCCGGGTGGCTGCCAGGCACGAAAGTGAACGCAGCCAGCGCGCCGGCATGGCCCAATACAGCCTCGACATCTGCCTTGATGTCGAAGAAATCGACCTTGGCATCGCCCTGTGCCCAGCCTTCAGGCAGGCGGGTGCCGCAGGCAACGCCGGCCAGCATGGGCTCTTGCTTGAGCTCGCCCAGTTGGCCAACGAAACGCAGGCCGCTTTCGAACAGGCGCACCCGGGTTTGCTGGCGGTTGAGGTTGTGCTGCAGCGCTTGAATCAGGCCGGGCCACAAGGAAACACGCATCGCGGCCATGTCCGACGAGATCGGGTTGGCCAGCGTGAGCGGCTTCACGCCTGGGCTGAACAGCTCGAACTGCTTCGGATCGATGAAGCTGTAAGTGATCGCTTCCTGATAGCCGCGGGCAACCAGCAGGCGGCGCAGCGCGGGCAATTCAGCCTTGGCTTCGGTGCGCAGCTGGGGTGCCAGGCGAGCTTGCGGGTAGCGCACTGGCAGGCGGTTGTAACCGTACAGCCGGCCCAGTTCTTCGATCAGGTCCACTTCCAGGCTAAGGTCAAAGCGGTGGCTCGGCACGGTGACTGTCCACTGCCCTGCCCCATCGGCAATCACGCCCAGGTCCAGGCCTTTCAGCAAGCCTTCGATAGTGCTCGCGCCCATGTCCAGGCCCAGCATCTGCTCTACACGCTCGGCACGCAGGGTGATGGGGGCAAACCTGGGTAGGTGCGCCTCGCTACTCACGTCTACTACCGGCCCCGCTTCGCCGCCGGTGATTTCAAGCACCAGCGCAGTTGCGCGCTCCATGGCCTCGCGGGCGAGGTTGAAGTCCACGCCACGCTCGTAGCGGTGCGAAGCATCCGTATGCAGGCCGTAGGAACGGGCCTTGCCCGCAACGGAGATCGGCTCGAAGAAGGCGCTTTCCAGGAACAGGTCCCGGGTAGTCGCTGTGTTCACACCGCTGTGCTCACCACCCATTACACCGGCAATTGCCAGTGCGCGTTGATGGTCGGCGATCACCAGCGTATCGCTGCGCAGGGCCACTTCCTGGCCGTCCAGCAACACGAGCTTCTCACCTTCTTCAGCCATGCGAACACGGATGCCGCCATTGATTTCGTTCAGGTCGAACGCGTGCATGGGCTGGCCCAGCTCGATCATCACATAGTTGGTGATGTCTACCACGGCATCGATGCTGCGCACGTCGGCGCGGCGCAGGCGCTCGACCATCCACAGCGGGGTCGGGCGGCTGAGGTCGACGTTGCGGATTACCCGGCCCAGGTAACGTGGGCAGGCGGCAGGCGCCAGCACGTCCACGGCGCGCACGTCGTCGATCGCAGGCGGCACGGCCTTGACTTCCGGGCGGCTGACCGGCGCGGCATAGAGCGCACCCACTTCACGGGCCAGGCCGGCCAACGACAGGCAGTCGCCGCGGTTTGGAGTAAGGCCCAGCTCGATGATCACGTCCTCGAGCGCCAGGTACTCACGGATGTCCTGGCCAACAGGGGCGTCGGCGGGGAGTTCGAACAGGCCGTCATTGCCCTCGCCTACCTGCAGCTCGGCCTGGGAACACAGCATGCCGTTGGATTCAACGCCACGCAGCTTGGCCTTCTTGATCTTGAAGTCGCCGGGCAGCTGAGCACCGATCATGGCGAACGGGATTTTCAGGCCGGGGCGCACGTTTGGCGCGCCGCACACTACCTGGAAGGTTTCACTGCCGTTGCTCACCTGGCACACACGCAGCTTGTCGGCGTCCGGGTGTTGCTCGGTGCTCAGCACTTCGCCCACCACCACGCCGCCGAAGGCGCCTGCCACCGGGGTCACGCTGTCGACTTCCAGGCCGGCCATGGACAGGCGGGCCACCAGGTCGTCGCGGGATACCTGCGGGCTCACCCAGCCACGCAGCCATTGTTCACTGAATTTCATGCTGCTCTCCTGAAAATGTCGTTATGGCTAGCGAAATTGCGCAAGGAATCGCAAGTCATTGTCGAAGAACAGGCGCAGGTCATTCACACCGTACCGCAGCATGGCCAAGCGCTCGGCACCCATGCCGAAGGCGAAGCCGGAGAACTCTTCGGGATCGATGCCGGACATCCGAAGCACGTTCGGATGAACCATGCCGCACCCCATCACTTCCAGCCAGCCGGTCTGCTTGCACACGCGACAGCCGCCGCCGCTGCAGATCACGCACTGGATGTCCACTTCGGCCGACGGCTCGGTGAACGGGAAGAAGGACGGACGGAAACGCACCGCCAGCTCCTTCTCGAAGAACACGCGGAGAAATTCTTCGATGGTACCTTTCAGGTCCGCGAAGTTGATGTCGCGGTCGATCAGCAGCCCTTCCACCTGGTGGAACATGGGGGAATGGGTAAGGTCCGAGTCGCAGCGGTAAACGCGGCCCGGGCACACAATGCGAATCGGCGGCTGGCTGGACTCCATGGTCCGCACTTGCACCGGCGAGGTGTGGGTGCGCAGCAGCATGTTCGCATTGAAATAGAAAGTGTCGTGCATTGCACGCGCCGGGTGATGGCCCGGAATGTTGAGCGCTTCGAAGTTGTGGTAGTCGTCCTCAACCTCGGGCCCTTCGGCGATGCCATAGCCGATATGGGTGAAAAACTGCTCGATGCGCTCCAGGGTGCGGGTGATCGGGTGCAGGCCGCCACTGGCCTGGCCACGCCCCGGAAGGGTGACGTCAATCTGCTCTGCCGCCAACTGGGCGTTCAACGCAGCCTCTTCGAAAGCCGCCATGCGGGCATTGAGCTCGCCGGTGACGCGCTCCTTGGCTTCGTTGATCAGCGCGCCGACCTTGGGCCGTTCCTCGGCTGGCAGGTTGCCCAGGGTTTTCATCACCTGGGTGAGTTCGCCCTTCTTGCCCAGGTATTGAACCCGGATCTGCTCAAGGGCGTTGATGTCTTCAGCGTTGTGCACGGCCTCCAAAGCTTGGGTGACCAGCGCATCCAGGTTTTCCATTTAAAGGCTCCAGATACGAAATAGGGGAAGAGCGCAGGCCCTTCCCCTATTCAAAGACGTTCAACACCGTTGCCTACCGAGGCAGACAACGGTGATTGTCGGGGGTACTCAAGCCAGCGAGGCTTTAGCTTTCTCGACAATCGCAGCAAACGCCGCTTTCTCGTTCACTGCCAGATCAGCCAGTACCTTACGGTCGATCTCGATGGCAGCCTTTTTCAAGCCAGCGATCAAACGGCTGTAAGACAGGCCGTTAGTACGAGCACCAGCGTTGATACGGGCGATCCACAGAGCGCGGAACTGGCGTTTCTTCTGACGACGATCTCGGTAGGCGTACTGGCCAGCCTTGATGACGGCTTGCTTGGCAACGCGGAATACGCGCGAACGCGCACCGTAGTAGCCTTTTGCAAGTTTCAGAATTTTCTTGTGACGCTTACGGGCAATGACGCCACGCTTAACACGAGCCATGAGCTATATCCTCTATCTTTGACCGAAACGGAATCAACGAACGCGCAGCATGCGCTCCACTTTTGCGACGTCAGACGGGTGCAGCAGGCTGCTACCACGCAGTTGACGCTTACGCTTGGTGGACATCTTGGTCAGGATGTGGCTCTTGAAAGCGTGCTTGTGCTTGAAGCCGGAAGCGGTTTTCAGAAAACGCTTCGCGGCGCCACTTTTGGTTTTCATTTTTGGCATGTTCGGATACTCCGCATTCAGTGAATAAACATAACCACAAGGCCTGCCGTGCCCTGGAGGTTACTTCTTGCGTTTGGGGGCGATGACCATCAACAGCTGGCGTCCTTCCATCTTAGGCTGCTGTTCAACGGCGCCGTATTCGGCGAGGTCAGCTTCAACCCGCTTCAACAACTCCATGCCCAGCTCCTGGTGGGCCATCTCACGACCACGGAATCTCAGAGAGATCTTGGCCTTGTCCCCATCACTCAGGAAACGTACCAGGTTGCGCAGTTTTACCTGGTAATCCCCTTCTTCCGTCCCTGGACGAAACTTGATTTCTTTGATCTGGATCTGCTTCTGGTTCTTCTTCGCGGCATTCTGCTGCTTCTTCTTTTCGAAGATGTGCTTGCCGTAGTCCATCACGCGGCACACGGGCGGCAGTGCATCAGCGGAGATTTCCACCAGGTCCAGCTTCGCTTCTTCAGCGATACGAAGCGCTTCATCAATAGAGACGATGCCAACCTGCTCACCGTCAGCACCGATTAACCGAACCTCGCGGGCCGAGATATTCTCGTTGATCGGGGCCTTCGGTGCGGTTCGTTTATCCTGTCTCATTTCACGCTTAATAATGATTACTCCAAATCTTGGCGACCACGCCGGGAAACCGCCTGCGCAAGGTGCTTCTGGAAGTCCGCGACCGGCATCGAGCCAAGGTCAGCGCCTTCACGGGTGCGCACGGCGACAGTTTGCGTCTCTACCTCACGGTCGCCGATGACGAGCATGAACGGGACCTTGAGCAGAGTATGCTCGCGGATTTTAAAGCCAATTTTCTCGTTTCTCAAGTCAGACTTGGCACGGAAGCCGCTGCCATTGAGAATTCCCTCTACTTCGCGGGCGAAATCGGCCTGGTTGTCGGTGATATTCATGATCACCGCCTGGGTAGGCGCGAGCCACGCCGGGAAGGCGCCGGCATAGTGTTCGATCAGCATGCCGATAAAGCGCTCGAACGAGCCAAGGATCGCGCGATGCAACATCACCGGGCGCTTGCGGCCGTTGTCTTCGGCAATGTAGCTCGCATCCAGCCGCTCCGGAAGGTTCGGGTCGTACTGCAAGGTGCCACACTGCCAGCTACGGCCCAGGCAATCCTTGAGCGTGAATTCGATCTTCGGCCCGTAGAACGCACCTTCGCCCGGCAGATAGGACCACTCCAGGCCCGAATCGTCCAGCGCATCGGCCAGGGCTTTCTCGGCACGGTCCCAGAATTCTTCCGAACCCACGCGCTTGGCGGGGCGGGTAGAGAGCTTCATGGTCACGTCGGTGAAGCCGAAGTCCTTGTAAACCTGCAGGGTCAAGTTGATGAAATCGGCCGATTCCTTCTTCACTTGATCTTCAGTGCAGAAAATATGTGCGTCGTCCTGGGTGAAGCCACGCACGCGCATGATGCCGTGCAGGGCGCCGGACGCTTCGTTGCGGTGGCACGAGCCAAACTCGGCCATGCGCAGCGGCAGGTCGCGGTAGGACTTCAAGCCCTGGTTGAATATCTGCACATGGCACGGGCAGTTCATCGGCTTTACCGCGTAGTCGCGGTTTTCCGACGACGTGGTGAACATGTTCTCGGCGTAGTTGGACCAATGGCCCGATCGCTCCCAGAGGATACGATCCACCACCTGTGGCGTTTTCACTTCCACATAGCCGCTCTCGCGCTGAACCTGGCGCATGTACTGCTCCAGCACCTGGTAGATCGACCAGCCATTGGGGTGCCAGAACACCATGCCTGGCGCTTCTTCCTGGAGGTGGAAGAGGTCGAGTTGCTTGCCGATGCGGCGATGGTCACGCTTTTCGGCTTCTTCGATGCGCTGTATGTAGGCGGCCAGTTGCTTCTTGTCCGCCCAGGCGGTGCCATACACGCGCTGCAGCTGTTCGTTCTTGGCATCGCCGCGCCAGTAGGCGCCAGACAGCTTGGTCAGCTTGAACGACTTGAGGAAGCGGGTGTTCGGCACGTGTGGGCCGCGGCACATGTCCACATACTCTTCGTGGTAGTACAGGCCCATCGCGGTTTCGTTGGGCATGTCCTCGACCAGGCGCAGCTTGTAGTCCTCGCCACGGGCCTTGAACACTTCGATCACTTCGGCGCGCGGGGTCATCTTCTTGATGACGTCGTACTCGGTGTCGATGAGCTCACGCATGCGCGCTTCGATGGCAGCCATGTCATCGGGCGTGAAGGGGCGCTCGTAGGCGATGTCGTAGTAGAAGCCTTCTTCGATGACCGGCCCGATCACCATTCTGGCCGTTGGGTACAGTTGTTTCACTGCGTGACCAACCAGGTGCGCGCAGGAGTGACGGATGATTTCCAGCCCCTCCTCGTCCTTGGGGGTAATGATCTGAAGGCTGGCGTCGTTGTCGATCAGGTCGCTGGCATCGACCAGGGTGCCGTTGACCTTGCCGGCGACGGTGGCCTTGGCCAGGCCGGCGCCGATCGAGGCGGCGACTTCGGCGACCGAAACAGGGTGGTCGAACGAACGCTGACTGCCGTCAGGAAGAGTAATGGTGGGCATGGCGCCTCCTCTCCTAGTGGTGACCCCTACCAAAGGTCACGTGGGTTGGGATGAGCCAGTACACGATTCGGCGGTATGCCTGCCTCACAGTGGCAGGAGCCAGTGGCCAACCAGGGACCGAACCGGAGTGACTGGAAATAAACAAAAAAACCGCTTGATTGAGCGGGCCGCCATCCTAGCACACAGATCAGCAGGCGCTTGCGGGTTTCTTTGCCTTCAAAAGCCGTGGCGCTGAACTTGAGCGTAACGCTCGTTTCAAACAGGCAATGCTGCACGGTTTTTCTACTCCACCCTCAGGAGCCTTCACATGCGTGTGTCCACGTTACTTTCCGCTGCACTGCCCTTTGCGCTATTGGCGCCTCTCACCGCCCAGGCCCAGTGGCCCGCCGGCGCCCGCGAGCAATACATGAGCGACTGCGTCGCCACCGCCACGCAAAGCGTAAGCACTGAAAAAGCCACGGCCCACTGCGCCTGTGGTGCAGAGGTAATCGACAAGAAGTTTTCGACCGAAGAGATCCAGCAACTGATGAGCAAGGCGCCACCGCCCACTGTGACGCTACGTGATCGGCTGCAAAAAGAAGTGGCGGTATGCAAGGCAAAATCGTGATCGGGACGACCGTTCGGCGCCAAATCGCTGTCGCCACAGGCTTGAAATGCAGTGTTTTCGCTAAATCTCAGCTTTTTTAGCCCTGACGGGGTTACCAAAGCCGCGATTGTGTCTATGATGGCCCTGTACTGTTCGGTTGAACGGTACTCGTACTAGATACTTATGTTTCCTGGAGATACACCCCATGTCCAATCGCCAAACCGGCACCGTCAAGTGGTTCAACGATGAGAAGGGCTTCGGCTTCATTACTCCGCAAGGCGGCGGTGATGATCTGTTCGTTCACTTCAAAGCGATCGAATCCGACGGTTTCAAAAGCCTGAAAGAAGGCCAGACCGTTTCTTTCGTGGCTGAGAAAGGCCAGAAAGGGATGCAGGCCGCGCAGGTTCGTGGCGAGTAAGACTCCGCCGCTTGCAATGCCGAAGAGGCCCGCCAGGGGAACCGCACGATGCGGTCGACCTGGCGGGCCTTTTCTATTCAGGTGCCACCTCCCCCTTCCCTAACCGCAATTTGCCCGTACGATCTTGCCACTGTCGTCGGCGTTGAGGTTAAGCCGCTCCGATCGGTAATCCATGGTCACTGGATCATGGGGGCCAAGGATGCGCGCCATCAGTGAGCCCGAGCGCACCTTTGCCTGCTCGAGCAATGCCTGTGAAGCCTGTTGCCCTACAGCAAACTGCGCGGCCTCGGAACTGCACCGCCCTGCTTCAACTGCCGGGGCTGCGGTGCTTGCCGGCGCCTGCGGTGTTGATGTGGAGCATCCGCTCGCCAATGCCAGGGCCGCAATTGCCAGCCCGGTTCTACCCAAACCCATGAAACCTCCTCGTTATTCAAGCGTTGCCCACCTGCGACCATGCGTGGCGCCGGAGGTTGCGTGGGAGTTTGCCCGTGTGGCGAGCAGGAGCGGCGGAGAAAAAGTGACAGGATATTACCTGGCCGACTGGCGAACGCCTGATGGGCTTCAGTAGATATCGAGATAATCCGAGCGCGGATGCGGCCAATTACCCAGCAATACCGCATGGATCTTTGCCACCCACGCCTCGTCGCTTGCCGCAGCCGCCCCCACGCAGCCAGACCCGGCGGCCCAGGTTTCCAGGCGAAAGCGCACCCCGGCCAACGACTGCCCGCCAATTGCGTCAGTGGACAGCCAGGCCAGGCCGGCATCGCTCACCCGCAACTGGCAATGGGCACGGTCGTTGCCTTGGGCGATCAGTTGGCGAACGGAAGCCAGGCGAGGCTCTCCGGGCTGGGTAAGGTCTATAAACATGATCTGCAACGCCGGGTTTATTCCCGCAGAGTGTGCCATGGCGGTGGGCTTATACCCAAGAATCCGTGCGTGGCGTGGCGCAAAGTGATTAACTTGGCGCTTCAACCTCACGGCGGACCTGCCATGAACCTGACCCTCGTCACCGATATCAAGGCCAGATGGGCCGAAGGCCAGTGCTCCTACAGCCCTACAAATCCTGAAGAACTGGCAATCATCAGCGTCGACCTGCTGGTGCGCGAGCTGGGCACCGAAGCGGCCCGCGCCTTTGTCGACCAAGTATTCGAGCGCTTTGCTCAAGAGCCTCGCTGGTCCCCATTGGAACCCATGCAGGCAGTGTAATCAGGGCAACCGGGCGAGCGCCTTGCCAAGCAGCTCGAAAAAGCCCTCGCTGTTCGCATCTGTCACCCACGTGACCGGCGCACTGCCCTGTGCTGCGTTTTCCAGCAGGTGGCTGCGGCCAAGATCATCGCCTTCGCTACAGTCCACGCAAGCAATGGCAGGCATGGTTTGATAAATCGTAGGCTCCAGCAGCCAGGCGATCACGTTGGCATCGTGCACAGGGCCGCCCGGCAAGCCATAGCGTTCCATGTCCACCCGAATATACGGCGCCATGATCGCAGCTACGCGTTCGCTGGCACGGGTTCCCAGGCCCTGAAGCCAGTCGAGCCGGGCGTGGCCGGTGAGCACTTTGTGAGTCACGTCCAATGGCAGGTACACCAGAGGTAAACCACTGGCCAGCACCTCAGCGGCGGCATGGGGATCGGCGAACAGGTTGAATTCGGCTACTGGCGTGACGTTCCCCGGGTTGAACCAGGCCCCGCCCATGATCACTACCTGCTTGATCCCCTGAACGATACCCGGCGCCTTGCGCAGCGCCAGCGCCAGGTTGGTCTGCGGGCCCAGCAAGGCGAGCGTGATACTTGCAGGCGCGGCGCTGGCCAGGGTGCGTACGAGATACTCCACCGCATGCTCGCTTGCCGGGCCTTCTGCGGGTGAGTGAATGGCAAAGTCCGGCAAGCCTTCGTTGCCGTGTACGTCTTGCGCATACAGCGGCATGCGTTGCAGCGGCCGATCCGCTCCGGCGTACACCGGCACATCGCCACGCCTGGCCCATTCGCGTGCCAGGCAGGCATTGCGGGTGGTCTTGGCGAGGGGAACGTTGCCCGCCACGGTGGTGATCGCCATCAGGTTGATGACCTCCGGGCGCGCCATGGCCAGGAGTAGCGCCACAACGTCGTCCACGCCTGGGTCGGTATCAATGATCAGATCAAGCATGGGGTCACCAAGGCCAGGCCAGCACTTGCTGGCGGTCTGGAATAGACGGCTGGGCACCTTCGCGGGTGACCGACAACGCCGCAGCCTGCTGCGCGAAACGAATCGCCTCGACCTCCGCGCAGCCCTGTGCCAGCGCGGCGGCGAAGGCGCCGATGAAGGTATCCCCCGCCGCCGTCGCATCCACCGCGCTCACTTGATAAGCGGGAAAATGCTGCACCCCTTCAGGCCCGGCGAGCAAGGCGCCGGCCTCGCCCAATGTGAGCAGCACCTTGCCGGCGCCCCGCTGAAGCAACGCCTGTGCAGCGGCCTCGGCGCCGTCCCGGCCCGCCACCGGAATGCCTGAAAGCAGCTGTGCTTCGCTTTCGTTGGGCACCAGGTAATCGACCCAAGGCAACCATTGCGCAGGCAACGGCCCAGAGGCAGGCGCCGGATTGAGCACCACTGTTTTCCCGAGCGCACGCGCGCGCGCCAAGGTGTGACCTACCACCGCCTCTGGCACCTCGAGCTGGCACACCACCACTTGCGCCCCAAGCAGCGCGTGCTCCATCGCATCCACGTGCTCGGTGGCAAGCTCTCCATTGGCCCCAGCCACGATCACGATGGTGTTTTGGCCGGCTTCTTCGACAGTGATCAGTGCGACACCTGTGGGCACGTCCGGAAGAATACGCACGCCTTCGCAGTCGATAGCGTCATCCAACAATGCCTGGCGCAGTGCCCGCCCGTTCGGATCGTCGCCCACGCAGCCGATCATGCTCACCTGCGCCCCAAGGCGCGCCGCCGCCACCGCCTGGTTGGCACCTTTGCCGCCGGGCGCGGTGACGAAGCGGGTACCGGTCAGGGTCTGGCCCGGTTGCGGCAGGTAGGGTGCCCGCACCACAAGGTCCATGTTCAGGCTGCCCACCACCACAACTCGGCCCGGTGCTCGAACCTGTTCTTCGGCATTCATATGTTCGCTTCTTCCTGGTTACAAACCTGCGCCGCCATTCTGGCCTGCGGCGGCGCTGTGGATTCTCTTGGAACGATGGTCGGGGCGACTACATGCCGCCGCGGGGCCGAGGATTCCCTTTTCTGTATTCGCGCCAGCAGGCATTCGGCGGCCAGCTCACCCAGTGCCAGTATGGACTGGCCTACAGTCGTGAGCGCCGGGTACACGTACCGACACATCTGTATATCGTCAAAACCGATCACTGACAGTTCCCTCGGCACGGCCAGCTTGCGCTCGGCCGCCGCGCGCAGCAGGCCCATCCCCAACATGTCGTTGGCGGCAAATACCGCACTCGGTGGGCGCTCGCCAAACAGCGCTACCCCTGCACGGTAGCCGCCGTCGGCACTGAAATCACCGGCCAGCCGCCAATGTGCGGGAACCGCTACGCCCGCCTCTTCCATCGCACGGTCGAAGCCGGCCTGGCGCAAGCGGGCCACCGTGGTACCGGCCGGCCCATTCACACAGGCGATGCGCCGATGGCCAAGTTGTAACAGGTGCCGGGTGGCCAGGTAGGCACCCTCAGCGTGATCAATGCACACCAGGTCGGCATCCACCCCGGGCATTTCGCGGTCCACTACCACCATTGGCGTGGTCAGGCCGCTCCAGTCATCACAGGCAACTCCACTGTCTACGGCGGCGAGCAACAGGCCATCCACGCGCTTTTCCTGCAGCACACGAAGGTAACTGCGCTGCTTGCGCGGATCGTCATCGGAATTGCAGAGGATCACGCAGTAGCCGTTGCGCTCGCAGGCATCTTCGATGCCCCTGGCGAGCTCCGCGAAGTAGGGGTTGATGTTGTTGGGCAACACCAGACCGATGGTGGCGGTGGCGCGGGCTTTCAGCGAGCGCGCCACACCGCTGGGAACATAAGCCAGTTCGGCAATGGCAGCCTCTACCTTGGCGCGTACTGCGTCGCTCACCGGTCGGGTATTGTTCACCACATGAGACACCGTGGTGTAGGAGATGCCCGCCAGCGCGGCGACGTCCTTGATGGTCGCCATGTCAGCCCTGCCGCCGGGCGCGACGGCTTCGGTAGGTATCCAGTATCACCGCCAGCACAATCACCGCACCGGTAATCAAGCGTTTGGTCGGTTCGCTGGCGCCGATCTGCGCCAGCCCGGCGGCGAGTACCGAGATGATCAATACGCCAAACAGCGTGCTGACCACCGATCCCCGGCCACCCATGAGGCTGGTGCCGCCGATCACCACGGCGGCGATCACTTGCAGTTCCAGGCCCGCCCCCGCATTGGGGTCGGCAGCTTCCAGGCGCGACACCTGGAACAAGGCGGCCAGGCCGGCCAACAGCCCCATGAACGAAAACACCAGCACCTTGTAGGGCCGAGGGTCCACGCCTACCAGGCGTACGGCCTCTTCGTTGGTACCAATGCCTACCAGGTAGCGGCCGAATACGCTCCGGCTCAGTACCAGTTGAGCGCCGACAACCACCGCCAAGGCGATCAGGAAGGACGGCGAAATACCCCACAGCAGCGGCTCGGACAACGCGCTATAGGCATCGCCGATATAGGCCGTGCGCGAATCTGTGAGCTGGTACGCCGCGCCCCTGGCCATTTCCAGCACACCGAGCGATACGATGAACGACGGGATGCGCCAGGCTACCGTCACGCTGCCCGTGACCGTACCGGCCAAGGTGGCGCACGCCAGGCCTAACGCTGCAGAGGGCAGTGGGCCCCAGCCCCAGCCGAGCATGGCCACGCTCACGGCGGAGGCAGCCAGCGCGAGCACGGAACCGACCGAGAGGTCGATACCGCCGATGATCAGCACGTAGGTCATGCCTACGGCCAGTACCATCAGGTCCGGGATCTGGTTGGCCAGCATGCTGAAGGTGCTGTAGGAAAGGAAATGGCTGCTGAGGAAGGAGAACAGTGCGATCAGCGCCAGTAACGCCCCGCCCAAGCCAAGGTAAGTACGTAACGCTGCCGGAGCCAAGCGAACGCCGCCAGCCCTCGGTGGAGGTGCAACGGTGGTTTTCATGAGTGTTCCTCGAGCCCGGAGCGGGCCTGATGATGACGATTGCTACCCAGCGCCGCAGCGAGGAGTTGGTCCTGGGACCATTCGTCCCGGTCGAAGATGCCGTTCATGGCGCCCTCGCACATCACGCCGATGCGGTCGCAGAGCAGCATCAATTCGCGAAGGTCGCTGGACACCACCACCAGCGCCTTGCCTTGGCGCGTGAGGTCGCCCAGCAACCGGTAGATATCAAATTTGGCGCCCACGTCGATACCTCGGGTAGGCTCGTCGAACAGCAATACCTCGCAGTTCCGCTCCAGCCAGCGGCCGATCACCACCTTCTGCTGGTTGCCGCCCGACAACTCGCCAACCGGCTGTTCCGGCCCGGCGCTTCGGATGCGCATGGCGTCTATCTGCCGTCGCGCAAGCGCGTCTTCACGCGTGCTGCTCATCCACCCCAGCGAGGCCACCTGGGGCATGTTACCCAAGGCCAGGTTGGCACTGATGGGCTGCTGCAGCAGCAAGCCTTCGCCCTTGCGGTCCTCGCTGATCAGGGCAATGCCTTGGCGAACGGCATCCACGGGGGAGTTCAGCTTCAGCGGCACCGGGGGCAACCCCAGGCAAACCCGCCCGCTGTCTGCCGGGTCTGCCGCGAAGATCAACCGCAGCAACTCGGTACGGCCCGCGCCGATCAGCCCCGAGATACCCAGGATTTCACCTTCGCGCACCTCGAAGCTCACATCACGCACCTTGCGCCCTCGGGTAAGGCCACGCACCTGAAACAGAGGCGCGCCTATCCGCCGCTCGCCCAGGTCGATACGCTCTCCCAGCTCGCGACCGACCATCAGGTTCACCAACTGCGGCTCGCTGACCTCGCCGGCAGGGGTGACCGACACCAGCCGACCATCCCGCAATACCGCCACGCGCTGGGCGATACGGGCGATTTCTTCCAGCCGGTGAGAGATGTACACCAACGCCACGCCGGCCGCACGCAACCGCTGGATCTGGGCAAACAACAGTTCTACTTCGCGCCCGGTGAGCATGGCCGTGGGCTCGTCCAGGATCAGCAGGCGGCAGTCACCGATAAGGTTGCGGGCGATTTCCACCATCTGTTGGTGGCCGATACCCAACGCGGCGACGGGTGTATCGGGGTCCAGCCCCTCCAGCCCTACCCTGGCCATGGCTTCCACGGCCTGTGCCCGCAGACGCGGGCGGTCTACCCAGCCGAAGCGGCGTGGCAGCCGCTCGAGGAAGAGGTTCTCGGCGATGGTAAGGGTGGGCAGCAGGTTCAGCTCCTGCAGTACCATGCGCACGCCTTGGCGCTCGGCTTCGCGGCGGGAACCCGGCTGCCACGCCTGGCCGAGAAAGCGCATGCTCCCGGTGGTGGGCGTTTCCAGCCCGGCGATAATGCGGGACAAGGTGCTCTTGCCCGCGCCGTTCTCACCGGTGAGCGCCAGTACTTCGCCCGCGTTCAGCTGCAGGTCCACGCCGGCGAGTACCGGCTGGGTGTAGGTTTTCCCTACCCCCGCCAGTTGCAATACAGGTGCGGCCGCGTTCATTGCGCGGCCTGGGTAACCAGGTCAACCGGGGTTTGTACATTGCCGCCGGCCTCGCTTTTTTCACCCTTCACCCGGCGCAATGCTTCTTCAATGCCAAACACCGCCTGGCGCGCCGCGTACTGGTCGGCAGTGGCCAATACACGGCCATCCTTGAGCATCGGCGCGATGGCCTTGATGTTGTCGTACCCGACTACCTGCACCTTGCCCGCCTTGCCAGCGGCACGCACCGCCGACACCGCACCCAGCGCCATACTGTCGTTCCCGGCGAGCAGCGCCTTGATGTCGGGGTATTCGTTGAGCATGGCCGTGGCGACGGCGTTGCCCTTGTCGATCTCCCAGTTACCCGACTGCACCGACACCACTTTCATCCCGGCGGCGCTCATCGCGTCCTTGAACCCCGCACTACGCATCTGGGCGTTGGTGGTGGTGGGTACACCTTCGATGATCCCTACCTGGTCACCCGACTGAAGCTTGGTAGCCAGGTATTCGCCCACCTTGCGCGCGCCAGCACGGTTGTCCGGCCCTACAAAAGGCACTTCCAGCTGTTTGCTCTTGAGCACATCAGGGTCCAGCTGGTTGTCGATGTTCACCACCTTCACGCCGGCGTCGCTGGCTTTTTTCAGCACTGAAACCAGCGCCTTGGAATCAGCAGGGGCGATCACCAAAGCATCCACATGGGCATTGATCATCTGCTCGACGATACGGATTTGCGCAGCGGTATCGGATTCGTCCTTGATGCCATTGGAGATCAAGTCGAAGTCGGCAGCATGTTCCTTCTGATAATCCTTGGCGCCGTTCTCCATGGTAAGGAAGAACTCGTTGGCGAGGGATTTCATTACAAGGGCCACTTTGGGCTTTTCCGCCGCCTGAAGAGGCGAAGCGGCGAGGCAAGCAGCGAGCACGGAAATGGAAAGACCACGGAGAAGCGGCAGCGTGTTCATGGGGCATCCTTTTTAGATTTATTTGGGCCCGTTGCACGAGGCAAACGTTTGCGCAACAACTATGGAAGGCGTTTCGCTAGCTGTCAAATCAGAAAAAGGGAGCTTTTAGTGGAGAAAAAACCAGCCAGGTTCGACCAGACCTGTAGGCAAACAAGCGCAGCGGCTTGCGAAAAGGAATGCATCCCACTACTGTATGCGCATACAGCAACAAAAGGAAACACCAGTGGCCTCCTCCACCTCGTCCCCTGCGCCGGTGACCGCTTACGAACAACTGGCACTCCGTGTTCAAAAAATCATTAACGCTCCACCTGCCCAACGGTCCCGCTCCGCGCTGTTATTTCGGCAACCGACAGAAAGCCCGCAGGACTGGCAGCGCTTGCTGGATGAAATTTCCGAGAACGACAACGTGACGCTTGCCTGGCGTGACGATGGTGGCATTCAACTGTTCTGGGTGGTGCAGAGCGATGATTGAACGTCGGCTGTTGGCGGGGTTGGCAGGCGTTTGCCTGCTGCTGGCGCTTCCGGTGCAGGCAGAAGCGCCGCGTACCTTTTCGGAGGCCAAGAAAGTGGGCTGGAAGCTATATGCGCCCCAGTCGACGGAGTTTTACTGCGGGTGCAAGTACACCGGCAACAAGGTGGACCTTAAAGGCTGCGGTTATGTGCCTCGGAAGAACCTCACACGCGCTTCGCGTATCGAGTGGGAGCACATCGTGCCGGCCTGGCAGATCGGCCATCAGCTGCGTTGCTGGCAGAATGGCGGGCGCAAGAACTGCACTCGCCACGACAAGCAATACCAGCAGGCGGAGGCAGACTTGCACAACCTGGTGCCGAGCATTGGCGAGGTGAACGGTGACCGCAACAACTTCAGTTTCGGCTGGCTACCGGAGAAAAGCGGCCAGTACGGCAGCTGCCTCACTCAGGTCGATTTCAAGGCCCGAAAGGTGATGCCACGGCCCACCATCCGCGGCATGATCGCCCGTACGTATTTCTACATGAGCAAGCGCTACCACTTGAAGCTGTCCAGCCAGGACGTGAAGCTGTACCAGGCCTGGAACAAGACTTACCCGGTACAGCTTTGGGAACGCCAGCGCAACCAGCGGGTAGCGTGCGTGATGGGCCACGGCAATGAGTTCGTGGGCCCGGTAGACCTCAAGGCCTGCGGTTGATCACGGCGCGGGGTGCGGCTCCACCTGGGATTCGATGCCCTGGCCGGCCATCAGTTTATCCCGGGTGGCTTCGGCTTCTTCACGGCTGGTGAAGGGGCCGAGGAATATCCGTGGCTTGCCGTTCTGGTTCACCACATTGGCCATGAACCCATGCTCCACCAGCCGCGAGGTCATGTCGCTGAGGGCGCCGGGGTTATTGTCGGCAATGCGTACGTCCCACCCAGTGGTGGAATCTACCGTCGCCGGCGCGGGCGCCTGGGCCTGAGTTACCGGCTCGCCACAGGCTGCCCGCACTACTACGTTGCTACCGTCTCGGTCGATTATCGCCTGGTAGCCCTGTTCGGTCCTGATTGCCGCGTAACTCTGGAAGCCGCTGTAGTTACCGCTGGCGTCCTTGCCTTTTACCTGGCCACACACATTGCCCTGAGGGGTGGTGCGCACATTGGTGAATTTTGCCGAGGCCGGGTTTTCCAGCTGGGCCGCGACCGCCTTGTGCGCTTCTTCCACCGCGCTGCCGCACCCGGCCAACGACAGCACCAACGCCACACCCATCAATTTACGCACGCCAACGCCTCCTGAAATTCAAGGCGCGCATTCTAGCATTGCTGCCAGCGAGCGGGCGGCGCTCTACCCGGCCCAAACCCGGGAAGTGGCGGGATGTGGCATCATGTCGCTCCGAATACCTGTTTGCCGAGACGCTCAATGATCCCGAAAGAAGCCCGCCAGCAATTGGCCTGCGACCGCTATCTGGCTGCCCATCCGGAGCTTGCCGAAGAAATCCGTGAACTGGACAGCCGGGAGCAACAGCAACAGGTGCTATGGGCCATGGAAGATGCCGCCGGCGACCTTGGGCTAGAGCCGTGGGAGTACGTGCTGGAGTTGATCGCCGACAGCCCCGAAGCCCTCGCGGCGATGCGCGAGGAAGTGCACCGGGAAGTAGCCGAGGCCCTGGGCATGGGCTGGGAAGAGTATCGGCAGCTTAACGAGTTGTGAGCGTGGGAGGCCGTCACGTACGGCCTATCTACAGCGCCCGGGCAGCGGGCAAAACAAAAAAGGGCGACCCTTTCGGATCGCCCTTTTTGTGCCTTTCGGCGAAGCTGGTAGGCACAATTGGACTCGAACCAACGACCCCCACCATGTCAAGGTGGTGCTCTAACCAACTGAGCTATGTGCCTGCTGTGGGTGCGCATTCTACGCCGGCGTCGCCCGCTGTCAATCGATTTTCCCCGTAAGCTGCTGAAAACTGGAAAAAAACATCGGGATCACAGCCGGTCTGGTTCTCCGCGTGGCTGGCTGGCGGTGATAAAGAAATTGGGGTAGGATGCCGCCGTCGTCAAGAATATTAAACAAAAGGTTGCTGAAATGGCGAACACCGCTTACCCGCCCTCTTACTATGCCGCGTCGGCCAACCCCGTTCCGGCGCGCCCTGCCCTGCAGGAAACCATCGAAGCCGACGTGTGCGTAGTCGGCGCCGGCTATACCGGCCTGTCCAGTGCGCTTCACCTGCTGGAGCAAGGCTTCAGTGTGGTAATGGTAGAAGCCGCCCGGGTTGGCTTCGGCGCGTCGGGCCGTAATGGCGGCCAGATCGTTAACAGCTATAGCCGCGACATCGACGTGATCGAGCGCACTGTCGACAAGCGCCAGGCCGAGTTGCTGGGCGCGATGGCGTTCGAGGGTGGGCGAATCATCCGTGAACGCGTGGCCCGTTACAACATTGACTGCGACTTGAAAGACGGCGGTGTATTCGCGGCCATTACCAGCAAACAAATGGGGCATCTCGAAGCGCAGAAGCGCCTCTGGGAACGTTACGGCCATACGCAGCTGGAGTTGATGGACCAACGCCGCATTCGCGAAGTAGTCGCTTGCGACCAGTACATCGGCGGCATGCTGGACATGAGCGGTGGCCACATCCACCCCCTGAACCTGGCGCTGGGTGAAGCGGCTGCAGTGGAATCCCTGGGTGGGCGCATCTTCGAACAAACCCCGGCTACCCGAATCGACCGCGGCCCCAACCCCGTGGTGCATACTCCCCAGGGCCAGGTAAAAGCCAAGTTCGTGATCGTGGCGGGCAATGCCTACCTGGGCAACCTGATTCCGGAGCTGAGCGCGAAGTCGATGCCGTGCGGCACGCAGGTAGTGGCCACCGAGCCCCTGAGCGACGAGCTCGCACGCAGCCTGTTGCCTCAGGATTACTGCGTAGAAGACTGCAATTACCTGCTGGACTACTACCGGCTGACAGCGGACAAGCGTCTGATCTTCGGCGGCGGCGTGGTGTATGGCGCCCGGGACCCGGCGAACATCGAAGCCATCATCCGGCCCAAGATGCTCAAGGCGTTCCCGCAGCTCAAGAACGTGAAGATCGACTACGCGTGGACCGGTAACTTCCTGCTCACCCTGTCGCGCCTGCCGCAGGTGGGTCGCATCGGGGACAGCATCTACTACTCCCAAGGCTGCAGTGGCCATGGCGTGACCTACACGCACCTGGCGGGCAAGGTGCTGGCAGAGGCATTGCGCGGCCAGGCAGAGCGGTTCGATGCCTTCGCCGCGCTACCGCACTACCCCTTCCCGGGCGGCCAGGCACTGCGAGTGCCGTTGTCCGCCATCGGCGCCTGGTATTACAGCCTGCGCGACAAGCTGGGCGTTTAAGCCTACCGGCCGCCCAGGGCGCTCAGCGCCTTGGCAGCGGCCTGCTCCTGGCCGGCGGCACCCAGGCGGGCCGCCGCCTCGCGCCAGCGCGCCGGATCGACCTCTGCCGGCAACCGCCCCGGCGCCTGCGCCAACACCGCCCAATTTCCTCCAGCCTGCCACGCTGACACAAAGTCCGAGAACGACATCAACTGCCGGCGCTGATTACCTGAGCGCAGCAGCACATGGCTGCGGAAACGGTCGTACCCTACCAGCAACGCATATTGATCACTGCCCCAAAGTGTACCGGTGCGGTACCGCAACAATACCGGGTTACCCGCCGCAACCTGCGTCAGCAATGCCGGGAACTGGCCATCGACCGGGTAAACAACCAGGCCGTACTGCCGCGCGGCCTCCTCCAGGCTTCGGTCGAGCACCGGGGCGCTTGCGGGCAGTTTCAGATAAGGCGCCACCAGCCCTGGAGTGACGTTCACCCCACGGTCGCGTAGCAGCGCGGCCAGGGCCGTAGGCGCTCCCTGATCGTCATCGCCTCGGTAGAACGGCACCGCGGTCAGCTCGACCCGGTCGGGGAGGCTACCGATTCGCGGCGCGGGGTGGTCTGCGCAGCCTGCCAGCAAAGCGACGACTCCGATTCCCAGCACGGTATGCCGATACAAACGGTTTAATATTTCTGACAGCATCATGCCCCCTGAGCCTACCGGAACACGCTTCCGGCCAACGGGCAATCATAGGTGGGTAAGCGCCCACAGGATAGGCCCGGCGCACCACTCGTCACATGCCAGGAAACATAGTGGCCACTAGACTGCTCTGAGTAACACACGCCTGCGTTTGTTATGCCTGAAGGAGGTACGCTGATGAGCCTGACAGTGGCGATACTCATGATGATCATGGCCTGGCTACTGGTCGCCGCGGCAATGCTGTGGGGAGTGCTGCGGATCACCCGGCGCCACCACCACTCATTGCGCGAAGCGCCCAAGCCCGGCCCCCGTCCCCGAGCCGGGCACACTCACCGCCTCGCCAGCGCCCACTGACAAAACGCCCCGTTGACCGGGGCGCAGTGCATCAGGCAGACGGGGTGTGCTTGCGCTTCGCCCGCCGAGCCCAGAGGTTGAGGCATTCGATCGCCGCTGAGAACGCCATGGCGGTATACACGTAGCCCTTGGGCACATGGGCACCGAAGCCTTCGGCGATCAGGGTCATGCCGATCATGATCAAGAAGCCCAGCGCCAGCATCACTACGGTAGGGTTGGCATTGATGAACCGTGCCAGGGGCTCGGCCGCCAGCAGCATCACCAGCACCGCGACCACGACAGCGATCACCATGATGGGCAGGTGCTCGGTCATGCCGACAGCGGTGATGATACTGTCGATGGAGAACACCAGATCGAGCATCAGGATCTGGCCAATGGCCGAGGCCAGGCCAATACCGACCTTGGCGCTTACCTTGGCATCGGCCTGAGCGTCCGGATCCACGCTGTGGTGGATCTCACTGGTGGCTTTCCAGAGCAGGAAGAGGCCACCGGCGATCAGGATGATGTCCTTCCAGGAAAACCCATGCCCTGCCACCTCGAATACCGGCGTGGTGAGCGTGACGATGAACGCAACGGTGCTCAGCAAACCCAGGCGCAGGATCAACGCCATGCCGATACCCAGCCGCCGCGCCTTGGTCTGGTGCTCAGCGGGCAGTTTGTTGGTCAGGATGGAAATGAAAATGAGGTTGTCGATGCCCAGCACCACTTCCATCACGATCAGGGTGGCCAGCGCGGCCCAGGCGGCCGGGCTGACAAGAAGGTCCATCAGGTATTCCATGACATGCTCCAGGTACTCACGAATGACGGCAAGTGTAGATGCGCTTATACTTCCGGAAAATTCGTATTTCTCATGTCAACAGTTCGGTTTATTCGAAGCGTAGCCTCATGCTCAATTACCGCCAGCTTCACTACTTCTGGATCGTGGCGCGTACGGGCAGCATTACCCGCGCCTGCGAACAGCTGAACCTGACGGCGCCGACGATCAGCGGCCAGCTGTCTCTGCTTGAAAGCAACCTGGGCCTGCAACTGTTTCAGAAGGTGGGCCGCCACTTGGAGTTGACCGAAGACGGCCGCCGGGTTCTGGCCTATGCAGAGCCCATGTTCGAAGCCGGCGTCGCCCTTGAAGCGATGATCCGTTCACAGCCAGGGCAACAGCCGCGCATGTTCAGGGTAGGCGTGGCCGATGTGGTTCCCAAATCCATCGTCTACCGATTGCTGGCCCCGACCATGTCGCTCGACAACCCGCCGTTACGTATCGCTTGCCGGGAGGACAAACTGGAACGGCTGCTGGCAGACCTCGCCATCCAGCGCCTGGATCTGGTGATATCCGACAGCCCCGTCCCCGCCCAGCTGGACATCAAAACCCGCACCATCAAGCTGGGGGAATGCGGCATCGGCTTTTTCGCCACTCAGTCCCTGGCGCAGGCGTGCACCGGAGAATTCCCAGGTTGCCTCGATAGCCAGCCGCTACTCATCCCGGGGCCGCAGAGCGTGGTGCGCGGGCGGTTACTGAGATGGCTGGAGGAATGCCGTATAAACCCCAGAATCGTCGGGGAATTCGACGACAGCGCGCTGATGCAAGCCTTCGGCACAGCGGGCACTGGCATATTCGTCGCCCCCCGGGTGATCGCCGACGACCTCCTCCGCTCAGGGGGAGTAGTGATGCTGGGCGAAACCGAGGCGGTAGCCGAAGCCTTTTATGCGATTTCAGTGGAGCGGCGTGTTAACCACCCGGGGATTCTTGCCGTAGCCGAAAGGGCGCGACATGACCTCTTCCAGCAATAGCCAACGAAGCCGTACTCTAGGGGCCCCTTTTTGTGCAGGTGCCCCGCGATGACTGACGACCTCGAGCCGCAACGGCCTGAGTTGACCGCTATCGACATTCGCATTCTCGGTTGCCTGGTCGAGAAACAGGCCAGCAATCCGGAAACCTACCCCTTGACGCTCAACGCACTGGTGTTGGCGTGCAACCAGAAAACCAGCCGGGATCCGATCCTGCAGCTTTCTGCGGGCGAGGTGGGCCAGCGCCTGCGGGTGCTCGAAGGCATGGGCTTTACCCGTCTGGTGATGGGTAACCGCGCCGACCGCTATGAGCACCGCCTGGACAAGGCGCTCGAACTGGTCCCGGCACAGGTGGCCTTGCTGAGCTTGCTGTTCCTGCGTGGCGCGCAAACCATCGGCGACCTGCTTACCCGCAGCAGCCGGCTGCATGCCTTCGATGACACAGAGCAGGTTCGTCATCAGCTCGAACGCCTGGCGGCCCGTGGCTTGGCTCGACAGCTGCCCCGTCAGGTGGGCCAGCGCGAGCTGCGTTACACCCATGGCTGGGCGCAAGCCACCGACGCGCTGGAGCACTACGGGGCAGAGCCGGCAACCGCCGTGCCGGCCGCAACCGACCGGATCAGCGCGCTGGAAGCCCGGATCGCGGCGCTGGAAGAGCGCCTGGCAAAGCTGGGCCTGGACTGACTAGCCGGCCGTGGCGAATGCCACCGCTTCGGCCACCTGCTGATCGCTGGGGCGAATGCCGGTATACAGCACAAACTGTTCCAGCGCCTGCAGGGCCACCACGTCTTCGCCGGTGATGACAGGCTTGCCGGCCGCTTCGGCGGCAAGAACCAGCGGGGTACGTGGGGGGATGGCTACCACATCGACCACCACGGACGCACGCTCGATAGCCTGCTCGCTGAAGGCCAGGCCGTTGGCTTCAGGCCCGCCGGCCATGCCGATCGGCGTAACGTTCACCAGCAGGTCCGCCTGCAGGCCCACTTCGTCCACCGCCCAGGCATAACCACAGCGATCGGCCAAGGCCGGGCCGGCCTCGGTGTTGCGCGCAATCAGCGTGCCCCGGGCAAAACCGGCGTCCTTGAAGGCGCTGGCCACAGCCTTGGCCATGCCACCGCTGCCACGCACGGCCAGGCGCATGTCGGTCGACAATGCATGGCGCTCGATCAGTTGACGAATGGCCAGGTAGTCCGTGTTGTAGGCCTTCAAGTAACCGGCGTTGTTGACGATAGTATTGATAGAGGCGATTGCCGCAGCCGAGGCATCCAGCTCATCCACCAGTGGGATGGAGGCTTCCTTGAACGGCATGGACACCGCGCAGCCACGAATGCCGAGTGCGCGTATGCCACTGATTGCTGCTGGCAAGTCGGTGGTCGTGAAAGCTTTATAGAAGTAATCGAGATCCAGCGCTCGATAAAGGAAGTTGTGGAAGCGCGTGCCGAAGTTACCGGGGCGCGCCGCCAGGGACATGCACAACTGGGTTTGCTTGTTCGGAAAAATAGCCATGGAAGATCCGACAGGTGTTTGATGAGTAAGGAAATCGATACGATGACCTTACATAAAATTTACCGTTTTCGGTCGCGGGTTTTAACTGTTTCACTGTCATAGTGTGTACGGCAGTCCCAGGACCCGAAGGCGGGCTCCAGGCGCCACGTCGTATTACGAGGAACCATCATGATTCGTCATCTACCCAAAATCGCCCTTCTGGTTGGTGCACTGAGCCTCGCCGGCCCGGCGGCCGCGCACGGTGGCGGCGGTGTTGGCCCAGGTGTGCTTGGCGCGGTACTCGGCGCCGCGGTCGTTGGCGCGGTTGTCGCTCGCCCTGCCCCCGTTGTTGTGGAGCAGCCGGTGTATGTCGCGCCCCAGCCCGTGTATGTGCAAGCGCCACCTCCACCGGTGTACTACCAACCGGCGCCGGTGTACGTAGCACCGCCACCGCCACCGCCTGGCTACTATGCGCCGCGTGCCTACTACGGCCCGCCCCGCTGGTAAAACACTCGCCCTCGATGGGTGGATGATGCAAAATAGCCACTATCGAGGGCGGCTTCTGTCGCCGGCTCGCTCAGGCCTACATTGAGCGCATTGAGTCCGCGAGGTTCCCAACATGTTTTCCTGTCGCGTGATGAGTGTCGTTGGCAGCGCAGTTCCTGAACACCTGCGCGATCTAGGGCTGCTGGTCTGCTGGTATGTCGTGGTTGACGGCGAGATCGTCAGCCCGCCCCTTCTTTCCCGAAACCATGCCGACCGTTTTCGCGAAGAACTGTGCGGCCTTGCCGCCTGACCTTTAGCACATCCAGATTCTCGCCTTCCTTCAGTCGCTGCCTGCTCGCGCGAATGAAGAAACATTTACCTGTTCGGGCAATCGACAGGCACTTGGCCATAAATTTACAATGTCGCCAGTTTCGATGGCACGGACGCCACACTTCTACTCTTCTTGCGAGCAATCTCCGTGAAAACCCCTCTTTCGATACTGAGCCTTTGTTTCGTGCTCGCAGGCGCTTGCTTTACCTCGAACGCTACGGCAGCCGATAGCGCATTCAAGCGAGACCCGGCACAGCTGCACCTGGCATCCCATAGCGCCTTGCTGGTGGATCTTCAAACCAATCAGGTGATCTACGAGAACAAACCGGACCAGGTTGTGCCCATTGCGTCGGTGACCAAACTGATGACCGCCATGGTGGTGCTGGATGCCAAGCAATCGATGGATGAAGAAATCACCGTCGATATCAGCCAGACCAAGGAAATGAAAGGCGTATTCTCCCGTGTGAAGCTGGGCAGTACGCTGAACCGGCACGACATGTTGCTGATTGCGCTGATGTCCTCCGAAAACCGCGCGGCCGCAAGCCTCGCGCACCACTATCCCGGTGGATACAACGCCTTTATCGCCGCCATGAACGCCAAGGCCCGGGCCTTGGGCATGAGCCATACGCGTTATGTAGAACCTACGGGGCTGTCGGAACAGAACGTATCCACGGCGCGCGACCTGAGCAAATTATTGGTCGCGGCGCGGCGTTACCCGATGCTGTCGGAACTCAGTACCACCAAGGAAAAGACCGTTGCGTTCAAAAAGCCCAACTACACGCTGGGCTTCCATAACACCGATCATCTGCTGAACCAGAAGAACTGGGACATCGAGATTACCAAGACCGGCTTTACCGACAAGGCGGGCCATTGCCTGGTGCTGGTTACCAGCATGGGCGGCCGCCCGGTCGCCATGGTGATCCTCGATGCATTCGGCAAATATACCCACTTCGCCGACGCCAGCCGCTTGCGCACCTGGGTGGAAACGGGCCGCAGCGCCAAGGCGCCTGCCGTGGCCATGCAGTACAAGGCCGAGAAACACCGCCAATTGGCGGATTGAGCGCACCCGGCCATCGGCCATGCGGGAGTAGGCGGAGCCTGCGAACGGCCCCATCCAATGCCAAGCGGTGGCCGTTCGCGAGCTTCGCCGGGTGGCTGGCCCCGCCGCTTCCTACAAGGAGGGGGCGTCGGCCCTCAGGCCGTGGTGCTGATGCTGGTCCCGCTGGTGCTGCTACCTTCGTCGACCAGTGCCTGCAACAGCTCGGCGTTGACAGTCTGCAGTTCGCTGCTGGTGGCTGCCACCTGCGATTGAGCCGAGGCAACAGCGGCGGCTTTCTGTTCTTCGGTACCACTGCCGCTCTGGGCTTTCTGCAGCGCTTGCTGCTCCTTGGCCAATTCCTTTTGCAGCGCCGCAACCTGTTTTTTCAGGTCAGTGACGGTATCCGAATCGCTGTCGCTGTCGCTATCGCTGCTGCTCGACGCGCTACCACCACCACCGGCAGGCGGCCCACCCGCGCCTTGGGCGCTGTTGGTGCTGGCGACCGCAGTGGCGGTGCTCGCTACGGTTGCGGTGGTGGTGTCTTCGGTTTCAGTCGCGGCGGCGGGGCTGCTGGCGGCCTTGGTGGTGCTGGTGGTCTGGATATGAATGTTCGAGGCAATAGCGGACAAGCTGGTCATGGGGACCCCTGTGGACGGTTTATTGGCCTACCCTGCATCGGCGCGCCTGGCACAGGCTTTAGCACAGCTTGGTATCCGCTTTGTACCGGAGCCGTTACTGTCTGATCATCCGGATGGGCCAAACATGAAATAATCTTCAAATAGCCCTGACCCCAAACTTGGCACAATGCCACGGTCCGCTTCAGAACCAGCAGGTACCTCCATGACACGTGTATTGACCATCGAAGACGATGCCGTTACCGCCCGGGAAATCGTGGCGGAGCTGAGCAACCACGGCCTGGAGGTGGATTGGGTCGACAATGGCCGCGAGGGCCTGGTGAAGGCCGTGAGCGGTGTGTATGACGTGATCACCCTGGACCGCATGCTTCCGGAGCTCGACGGCCTGGCCATCGTGACCACGTTGCGCACCATCGGCGTGTCCACGCCGGTATTGATGATCAGCGCTCTCTCCGACGTGGATGAACGTGTGCGCGGCTTGCGCGCCGGGGGCGACGACTACCTCACCAAACCTTTCGCATCGGATGAAATGGCCGCGCGGGTGGAAGTGCTGCTGCGCCGCAAGCAGACCGGCGCCGCCCAGGACAACACCCTGAAGGTCGCGGACCTGGAGCTGGACCTGATCACCCGTGAAGCGCGCCGTAGTGGCCAGCAATTGAACTTGCTGCCCACCGAGTTCAAGCTGCTTGAATTCCTGATGCGCAACGCCGGCCAGGTGCTTACCCGCATGATGATCTTCGAAGAAGTATGGGGCTACCACTTCGACCCAGGCACCAACCTGATCGACGTCCACATCGGCCGCCTGCGCAAGAAGATCGACCCGGCCGGCACACCCCCGCTGATCAAGACCGTGCGAGGGTCTGGCTATGTCATTGCCGAACCCCTCTAAGGGTTGGCGCTCCTCCAGCAGCCGGCTGCTGGCGTTGTACAGTTTCCTTTTCGTGGCCTGGAGCAGCATCCTGCTCGGCGTGTTGTATTTCGAAGTGTCGGACTACCTCAACAGCCTGGCGCGCCAGTCCCTGATGCAGCGCCAGCACCTGTTCGCCCGCTTCGGTGGGCGTGACCTCGAGGACGCACTGGCCGCCAGCCAGGCGTTCGACGACCGCGCATTCGACGCCTACGGCCTGTTCGACGATGAGCTCTATCCCATCGCCGGCGAGCTGCGGCGCATTCCCCGCGGCTTGGCGCTGGACGGGGACATCTACGAGCTGGACGACTGCATCGACTCCAACGACCCCAAACTGCCGCAAGACAGTTGCGCAGCGGTGGCCATGCCCACCCGCGACGGGCGCTGGCTGGTTCTGGTGCGGGATAACGGCTCGGTGTTCGCCGTGACCCATATCATTCTGCGCGCGCTGCTGTGGGGCGTGTCCTTGACCATATTGCCGGGCGCCGCTGGCTGGCACCTGCTGCGCCGTAGGCCGCTACGGCGCATCCGCAAGATCCAGGCGAGCGCCGAAGCCATCATGGCCGGTGACCTGGCCCGCCGGCTGCCACTGTCCAACCGCCGGGACGAATTGGACATGCTGGCCGCCATCGTCAACGCCATGCTGGACCGCATCGAAAAGTTGATGTTCGAAGTCAAGGGCGTGTGCGACAACATTGCCCACGACCTGCGAACCCCCCTCACCCGCTTGCGTGCCCAGCTGTATCGCATCAAGCAGCAAACCGAGGACAGCTCCAGCCAAGGGCAGCAGCTGGACCAGGCCATTGCCGACACCGACACGCTCATGGCGCGCTTCCGTGGCCTGCTACGTATCTCGGAAATCGAAGACCATCGCCGCCGCTCGGGCTTTGTGGAACTCGACCCACTGGAGCTGTTGCGCGAGCTGCATGACTTTTACCTGCCCCTGGCCGAGGAAGGCGAACTCACCCTTGCACTGGGCATTCCTGAAAGCGTGCCGGCCATTACGGGCGATCGGGCCCTGCTGTTCGAGGCCATCGGCAACCTGCTGAGCAATTCCATCAAGTTCACCCCGGCGGGCGGCAAGGTACTGCTGCAGGCAGAGGTGCACCAGGGGATGACCCGGATCAGCGTGGACGATTCCGGCCCGGGAATCCCTGAAGAAGAAAGGCAAGCCATTTTCCAGAGGTTTTACCGAAGCGATGACTCCGCCCAGGGAGGCTTCGGTCTCGGGCTTTCGATCGTAGGCGCGGTCGTGAACCTGCATGGCTTTGGCCTTGAAGTCACCGACAGCCCCCTTGGCGGCGCCAGGCTGGTGCTCGATTGCCGCCCCACCAACGCACTAGTTGCCACATGAACCTTCTTTACATTACCGAGCAACCCGACCAGGCCCTGATGCAAGTACTGGCCGATCATGCGGGCGACATCGTCAGTACGGCGCCGGAGCATGCGGATCGGCACCTGCATGGCCGCTACCGCTATATCGTGCTGGACCTGCTCAGCGCACGCCCGGACCTGCTGCACAAGGCGGTAGGGCGCCGGGGGCGGGCCCGGCTTCTGGTGCTGTTGGGGCAAAGCGACTCCAGCACACGGGCACAGGTGCTTCAGGCCGGGGCCGACCTGTGCTTGCCTCGCCCGCTAAGCGCAGAAGAGCTCGAGGCGCGCATGCAGGCGCTGAGCCGGCATTACCCTATACCCGCCGCTGAACCGGGCCCCGGGCTATGGTTGTCGAGCAATCGCCTGCTACTGGGCCGAGGGCACCAGCAGCAGAGCGTGACGGTAACCGAACAGCGGCTGTTGGCCTTGTTGGCCCAACAGGCCGAACCCATCAGCCGTCAGGCCATCGAAGCGCACCTGTGGGAAGATGCCGGGCAAACCCGCGGTCCATTGATAGAGCGGCACATCTGCAACCTTCGCCGCAAACTGAGCGAGCTGGGTGCGCCGTACGCACTGCAAACCCTGCGCGGCTACGGCTATTGCTTGAGTGAAACGCTGCGCCTGCGCACCGACTGAGCTTCAGCCGTGACGGAAGTCCGGCTTGCGCTTATCCACGAACGCCGCCATGCCCTCCTTCTGATCCTGGGTGGCAAAGGCGGCGTGGAACACCCGGCGCTCGAAGCGCACCCCCTCGGCCAGGCTCACTTCAAAAGCCCGCTCTACGCTCTCCTTGACCATCATGGTCATGGGCAACGATTTTTCCGCGATCACCGCCGCCACCGCCAGCGCTTCGCTGACCAGCTCGGCTTTAGGCACAATGCGCGCTACCAGCCCGGAGCGCTCGGCCTCCTCGGCATCCATCAGCCGCCCGGTAAGGCATAACTCCATGGCCTTGGCCTTGCCAATGGCCCGGGTGAGGCGCTGCGTACCGCCCATGCCCGGTAGCACGCCAAGGTTGATTTCCGGTTGGCCGAAGCGAGCGTTGTCCGCCGCCAGGATGAAGTCGCACATCATCGCCAGCTCGCAGCCGCCACCCAGGGCGTAACCCGCCACCGCAGCAATGATCGGCTTGCGCCGCGCGGCGAAGCGGTCGGCCTCGCGGAACAGGTCATCCATGTAGATGCCCGGGTAGCTCAGGCCGGCCATTTCCTTGATGTCGGCGCCGGCAGCGAAGGCTTTTTCCGAGCCTGTGATCACCACGCAACCGATCCCGGGGTCACGTTCCAGCTCATCCATGGCCTGGTTCAACTCGGCCACCACTTGGGCGTTCAATGCATTCAGTGCCTGCGGACGGTTAAGGGTCAGCAGGGCCACCCGGTCATGGCGGGTGAGCATAACGGTTTCAAAATCAGGCATTACGAGCTCCTTGTTGAGGGATCAGGCCAGGCATTGGACAGCGACCGCGGTAGCTTCCCCACCGCCAATGCAGATGGCGGCGACGCCTCGCTTCAAGCCACGACGGCGCAAGGCGCCAATCAGCGTAACGAGGATACGCGCACCGGAGGCACCGATGGGATGGCCGAGCGCACAAGCGCCTCCATTGACGTTGACCCGGTCGTGGGGCAACTCCAGCCGCTGCATACAGGCAAGGGCGACCACAGCGAAGGCTTCGTTGATTTCAAACAGGTCCACGTCGGCCAGCGACCAGCCGGTACGTTTCATCAAACGCTGAATGGCGCCGACCGGCGCCAGCGGAAACAGCCCGGGCTCGTCAGCGAACGCCGCGTGGCCGTGAATAATCGCCAAGGGTTGCAGCCCTCGGGCCCGGGCTTCGCTCTGGCGCATCAGGACGAGTGCGGCAGCACCGTCGGAGATGGAGCTGGCGTTGGCGGCGGTCACCGTGCCACCTTCGCTGAAGGCTGGCTTGAGCGTCGGGATTTTTTCCGGGCGCGCCTTGGGCGGCTGCTCGTCTTCGCTCACTTCACGCAACTCGCGCCCCGCCGGTGCCATCACTGGCACGATCTCCTCGGCGAAACTGCCGTCGCCCATGGCGCGCCTGGCCCGCTCCAGCGAGGCCAAAGCGTAATCGTCCTGTGCCTGGCGACCAATGCCTTCGCTGGCAGCGCATTCCTCGGCAAATGTACCCATCAGCCGGCCAGGCGCATAGGCATCTTCCAGGCCATCCAGGAACATGTGGTCAATTACCCTGCCGTGGCCCATGCGATAGCCGCCACGCGCCTTGTCCAGCAAGTAAGGGGCGTTGGACATGCTTTCCATGCCGCCGGCCACTACAACGTTCGAGCTGCCGGCCAGCAGCCCATCATGGGCGAGGATCACCGCCTGCATGCCCGAACCACACATCTTGTTCAGCGTGGTGCACGGCGTGCCCTTGCTCAACCCGGCGCCTAGTGCGGCCTGTCGCGCCGGTGCCTGGCCAAGGCCGGCAGGCAACACGCAGCCCATCAGCACCTCATCCACGCTATCAGCCGGCAGCCTTGCGCGTTCTACCGCCGCGCCAACCGCCGCGCTGCCCAGCCGCGTAGCGCTCAGGCCGCTCAGCACACCTTGAAGCCCACCCATGGGGGTGCGGGCGATACTCACGATAACCACTGGATCGTTCATGACGTTCTCCTGTTAGCGCGCAGCCATGCGCAGGGCGCCATCCAGGCGGATGACTTCACCGTTGAGCATGTCGTTGGCAATGATGTGCAGTACCAGCGCTGCATATTCCTCGGGCTTCCCCAGCCTGGGCGGGAACGGCACCGCTGCGGCCAGCGACGCGCGCACGTCGTCGGTCATGCCCGCCATCATGGGCGTTTCGAACAGCCCTGGCGCGATGGTCATTACCCGGATGCCTTGCCGCGCCAGCTCCCTTGCCGCAGGTAAGGTCAGGCTGGCAATAGCGCCCTTCGAAGCCGCATAGGCCGCCTGGCCGATCTGGCCATCGTAGGCCGCGACCGACGCGGTATTGATGATTACGCCCCTGCCCCCGGCGGCGTCCGGCGTATTGTTGGCCATGGCGGCAGCCACCAGCCGCAGCAGGTTGAAACTGCCGATCAGGTTCACCTGGATCACCTTGGCGAAGGCATCCAGGGCATGAGGCCCCTCCCGCCCGAGAATGCGCTCGCCTAGCACGATGCCGGCGCAGTTCACCAAACCATGCAGGGCACCCAGCGTTTGCACACCGGCGTCCACTGCAGCCTGTGCCTGGGCGCCGTCGGTAATGTCGGCGACCACAAACGGCATGCCCAGCGCCTTGGCGGTGGCTTCCACGCCCTGTGCGTTGAGGTCTACCAGCAGCACCCCGGCACCTGCCTCCACCAATGCGCGCGCGGTGGCGGCGCCCAGCCCGGAAGCGGCCCCGCTTACAACGAAGTTCTTGTTATGGGTATCCATGGGGGTTCCTCATGCTCACTGAGGCCTTGAATGCTCGGCCTTCGTCGAACGCGGGACAATGGCGCGGCCACTCAATTACGCTGAGCGTTTTCGCCAGTGCCGCCTACAAGGCTGCGATAGTGCCCGGGGTTGGAGCCGAACCATTGACGAAACGCACGGTAGAAAGAGCTTTCGTCGGCGAAGCCCAGGCGCTCGGCGATCTGGGCCATGCTCACGCCCTCTTCCGCCAGCCAGGCGATAGCCTGCTCCTTGCGCAGGCTGGCTTTCACCTGCTGCACGCTTTGCCCTTCCGCCGCCAACCGTCGGCGCAATGTGGCTACCGACATGCCGTATGCGGAGGCCAGCGCGGCGGCCTCAGGCCAGGCCACAGGCGGCATGGCCCGCAAGCCATCACGCACACGCCGCGCCAGCCCGCCTGGGTCCCGGTACCGAACCAGCAGGTTGCCCGGCAGTTCGGTGCAGAAGGTTTCAAGGTCCGCTTCAGTACGGCGTACCGGCAGGTCCAGGCAATCAGCAGAGAAGATCAGCCGGCTATGGGCCTGGCCGAAGCGCAGTGTATTTCCGAAGAAGCGTCGATAATCGTCGCAGTAGTCTGGCGCGGCGCCACGCAGCTCGGCCGCCAGCACCGGCACCCGGCGGCCAGCGAGCCAGCAGGTGAGCCCGTGTACGATCATCCAGAAGGTAAAACAGGTGAAAGGCCGCGCGGGTTCGTCCGGCACGTGAAAGGTGATCATGGCCACACTGTGCTGGCGCTCCAGCTTGCCGCTGGGGCCGCCCAGCATCAGGCGCAAAAATTCCAGCGCCAGGCGTATACCTTCGCCTACTGTCGGTTGCCCTTTGCCGCTACGCCAGATGAAAGCCAGGCTGCCGGCAGGTAGCGGCCGCGGCGCCATGCCGAAGAATTCGTCATCCAGCGCCTGCGCCAGTGCACGCCACAGCTGCCCATACGCCGTGGCCGGTACCCGCGCGGTGGGGTCGGCAAGCCACGAACCGCAGATGCCAGCCTGCGCGAGCGCTTGCGCCGCACTGCCAGGCGAAACTGCTCGCAGCGCTTCGCGTACCAGCTCGATGGAGATACTGTCCTTGGTCATGACCGTTTGCCTGGGCTGCCTGCCCCCCATGGTAGAGTCCCGCGCGGGGAAAGTCAGCGCTGAACCCGGCGCGGGTTTTCCGGTCTGGCCCTGTATCCCTCGTTCAAGGAACACCGCAATGCGCCTGCGCTTTCTCGCCTATGCTCTCGCGGGGCTCTGTGCCACCGCCGTTCACGCCGCCGAGCCGCAGCCGGTCTACGGGCCGCAGCTCCAAGGCTTCGACTACCCCTACACGTTGCAGCATTACCGCTTCGAGTCCCAGGGCAAATCCCTGGAGATGGGATACATGGATGTGGCCGCCGCTGGCAAGGCGAACGGTCACACCGTGGTGCTGCTGCACGGCAAAAACTTTTGCGCCGCCACCTGGGATGCCACCATCAAAGCCCTGGCCAATACCGGCTACCGAGTGATCGCGCCTGACCAGGTCGGCTTTTGCACTTCCAGCAAGCCAGAGCACTACCAGTTCAGCTTCCAGCAGCTGGCGAGCAACACCCACGCCCTGCTGGGCGAACTGGGCATCAAGGAGGCCATCGTGATGGGGCACTCCACTGGCGGCATGCTCGCGACGCGCTACGCGCTGCTCTACCCTGATGAAACCGAGCGGCTGATGCTGGTCAACCCCATCGGGCTCGAAGACTGGAAGGCCCTGGGAGTGCCTTATCGCACCGTGGACGAATGGTTCGCCCGCGAAACAAAGCTCACCGCCGATGGCATTCGCGAATACGAACGCAAGACCTACTACGGGGGCCGCTGGGACCCTTCCTATGAACGCTGGGTAACCATGCTTGCCGGCCTCAACCAAGGCCCGGGCCATAACGTGGTTGCGTGGAACTCGGCGCTGATCTACGACATGATTTTCACCCAGCCGGTGTTTTACGAGTTCGCCAATCTCAAGGTGCCGACGTTGCTCCTGATCGGCACTGCCGACACTACGGCTATCGGAAGCGATGTGGCATCGCCCGAGGTAAAGGCCCGGCTGGGGCACTACGATGTGCTGGGCAAGCAGGTAAGTCAGATGATACCCGGGGCTGCGCTGGTGGAATTTCCCGGCCTGGGGCATGCCCCCCAGATGGAGCAACCCGAACGCTTTCACAAGGCGGTGCTGGCCTGGCTGGCGCAACCTGTAAAACAGGAGTGACCGATGAGCGAATTGCGAATTGCCGTACTGGATGACTGGCAACGGGTAGCCCAGGGCGTTGTGGATTGGGCCGCGCTTGCCGCCGTGGGCCAGGTCGAGTTCCTTCACGACTACCCGGCTGATACCGACACCATGGCCGAGCGGCTGGCGCCTTACACGGTGATCTGTGTGATGCGCGAGCGCACGGCCTTCACTGCCCAACTGCTGGCCCGCCTGCCCGCGCTGAGGCTCATCGTGACCGGCGGCATGCGCAACGCGGCCATTGACCTGGCGGCGGCCACGGCGCAAGGGGTGACGGTATGTGGCGGCGACAGCTACCGCCAGGCCGCGCCCGAACTTACCTGGGCCTTGCTGATGGCGCTCAACCGCAACCTCTTGGCTGAAGCGACTTCCTTGCGCAATGGCGGCTGGCAGGTAGGCCTGGGGGGCGACCTGGCGGGCAAAACCCTTGGCCTGCTGGGCCTCGGGAACATAGGCGGCACCGTAGCCGGCTACGCCCAGGCGTTCGGGATGCAGGTAATCGCCTGGAGCGAGCACCTGACCGACGCACGAGCCGAGGCAGTAGGCGCGCGGCGGGTGAGCAAGCAGGAATTGTTCGAGCAGGCCGATTTCTTGAGCGTGCACCTGGTGCTCAGTGAGCGTACCCGCCACTTGGTAGACGCGCAGGCGCTCAACAGCATGAAGCGCGGCGCCCTGCTGGTGAACACCTCCCGTGGGCCGATCGTGGACGAGCAGGCCCTGCTGTCGGCCCTGGAAAGTGGGCGTCTCGGCGGGGCAGCGCTCGACGTATTCGATCAGGAGCCGCTTGCCGTCGACCACCCGCTGCGTAGCCTGCCCAACGTATTGGCGACACCGCATATCGGCTACGTGACCGAAAACAACTACCGCGCGTTCTTTACCTCCATGATCGAGAACATCCTGGCCTGGCACGGTGGCCAGCCGATCCGGGTTCTGCAACCGGCCCCTGCGGCGCCCTAACGCCCGTCCGCAGGCTCGCGCGGCGCAGGTGCTGGCCGCGGAAAGCGCTGGCCGTTACCAATACCTCCGTTTTCCAGCGTTGGCGGCCGGCCGCCGGGGTAGCCCTCTGGCAAGCCACGCTGCGCCGGATTGGAGGGGACGGTACCTTGGCGGCTATTGGGATTGATGCGCCTGATGGGGCTGTTCAGCGGATTGGCATTGACCCCAGGCCGCACTTGCGCCGGCGCGGTGGCCGATGCGGCCTCGGCCGCGCCGCTCAGCGCCAGCAGGCCTAGGGTAATCAGGAACACTCGCATTTTGCCTCCTCGGTTTGCCCCGGGCCGTTGCGCCATGGCTACGAACGTCCCTGAGGCGAAGCTGTCGCAATACCAGGCCCAACGGAGTTTGCCATGCTTGCCTTGCTACGCCGCGTCACCCCCTTTGCACTGTGCCTGAGCCTGGGTGCGTGTGCACTCTTTAGCCCACACGACCCGCTGATCGTTCAAGTTGCCGGCCTGGAGCCCGCAGCCGGTGCGGGGCTTGAATGGCGCGCGCAGGTGCGGCTGAGGCTGCAGAACCCCAACCGCGACCCGGTGGAGTATTCAGGGATTGCGCTGACGCTGGAAGTGAACGGCCAGCCCCTGGCCAGTGGCGTGAGCCCAGCGCAAGGCACCCTTGGCGGGTACAGCGAGGCGGTGGTGACGGTCCCGGTGAGTGTGTCGGCGTTTTCGGTGCTGCGCCAGGCACTGGGCCTGGCTGACCTGAACCCCACCGAGGGCGTACCCTATCGCCTGGACGGCAAGTTGGACACACCCGGGCTGAGCCGAGCGGTGCGGTTCAGTGAAAGCGGCCGGCTGAACCCGATGACACTGGGGCCGCCGGTTAACCGAAGGTAAAGCTTCAGCGGGCCGCCGCCATCAGTTTGTTCACTTCGGCGCGCACCAGATTGGCGTAATCCTGAGGCGCCATTTGCTCCAGTTCCGCCCGCACCCATTCTGCCCATTTTCCCTTGCGCCGGGGCTTTTCGGCGATAAGCCGGGCGGCGTCAGCCTTGGCGCGCCCAAGGTTGGCCTTCCAGTTCTCGAAATGCCGGGCTTTTTCGGTTTCGATAGCCAAACGCTCGTCGAACGACTTGTTGGCAAGATTCAGACTCATGCACCCTACCTCCAGTGATTGCTCGAAGCGCCGTAGTTTACACCGCCCTGCAACTTTTCGGGGCTCGCGGCAATCCCATGGACCACAGCCGCAAAGAGGAACCCGCCATGGCCCGTAAACCTTCCAACCCATTGATGGATGAGCAAATCATGGACCAGGCCTTCAGTGAACTGGCGGCGCTGGTCGAAGAATCCGAGAGCCTGCTGGGCGCTCGCTCGGTATATGGCCGCCGGCGCGTGGCCAAGCGCCAACTGGAGCAGGCGATACAGCGCGCGACCGTTTTGGCCCGCCAACTGGGCGAGCGGGCCGCGCCCGCGATAGAAGGTACCGAGCAGTACGTCAAACAACACCCTTACAAAGCGTTGGGTATCGCCGCAACGGTCGGCTTGCTGACCGCCCTGCTCGTCAACCGACGCGACTGATCACGCCCCTGCTGCCCAGCCTCGCAGCGCCGCCAGGCGTTCCGGGGCCAGGGGAATGCCCTCCTCCAGAGAACGCTTGCGGTTCTGGTAGCGCCGCTCCCCGGCCAGCCTGCTGACGCCCGCTTCGCTCATGCGTTCAACCAGCACCCGAGCACGTTCGGCGAATTGGCCGCCCTCCGACTTGGCGGGGTCGATCACGATAAGCAATTGGCCGGTCCAGGGCGTCTGCGCGCCAGGGTGGCGGGACCAGTCGAACTCGAACGAGAAGTTGCCGCCGGTGAGGCCTGCGGCCAGCAGTTCGACCATCATTGATAACGCCGAGCCCTTATGGCCACCAAAGGGCAGCAAGGCACCGCCGTCGAGCACCGCCCGTGGATCGGTGGTTGCCGCGCCCTGTGCATCCACGCCAGCGCCCTCAGGGAGCGTATGGCCCTCGCGCGCCGCGATCTGCACATCGCCATGGGCGAGCGCGCTGGTGGCCATGTCAAATACCAGGGGGCCCCGGCCCGCGCAAGGCGCTGCGAACGCGATGGGGTTGGTCCCGAACACCGGCCGCTTGCCCCCATGGGGCACTACGCAGGTCATACTGTTGACCACGCTCAGCGCGATCAGCCCTTCTTCGGCAAAAGGTTCTACATCCGGCCATAACGCTGCAAAGTGGTGAGAGTTGCGTATTGCCAATACGGCGATGCCGGCGTGCCGGGCCTTGGCGATCAACAGGGGCCGCGCTGCCGCCAAAGCGGGTTGGGCAAAGCCATTGCCCGCATCCACCGCCACATACCCAGCCGCCACGTCTTCAACCTGTGGCTCGGCGGCCGGGTTAACCCAACCGCTCGCGATAGTGGAGAGGTATCCGGCCATTCGAAACACGCCGTGACTCTCGGCCCCGTCCCGCTGCGCCGCCGCACAATTGGCAGCCAGCACCGCGGCCACCGATGGCGATGCGCCGTGGGCCCGGAAAACCTGCTGCAGCAACGCTACCAGTTCGGGGTAGGTAATAGTTTCCCGGGATACCGTATCAGCGGAGTTTGAAGACATTTGCACGCCTCGCTCAAGGAACTGAAACGCTCAGCGACGAACTTTGCGCCGCATCACACCATTGACGATTACCGCGACCACGGCGACCCCGATGGCCAGGTATTGGAAGGTTTTTTCATCGAGACGCCCCTGGGCCTGCAACCAGGACAAGCCCAGCATGATGGCAACAATGAGGACTGAAAGCAGCAAGGAGTATTTCAAACGTTGCAGTTGTGTCATATGAGGCTCATTCGTGTATCGGTTTGCTTACCAAGTGGAGACGATCGCGCGGCAATATTTGCCTGGTGTCGCCGTCATATTACCGCGCCCGCTGAAGCGGTGCGGTGCTTTAAACCATGAGGAGTACCCGATGTTGCGTCGAATCACCTGGCTGATTCCAGTTCTGTTGACTGCCAGCCTGAGCGGTTGCTGGTTGTTCATGCCTCCCGGCGGCCATGGCGGTGGCGGTGGTGGCGGTGGCCACGGCGGCCCTGGTGGAGGCGGCGGCCCGGGCTACATGCAGCCACGCTGAACACCCACCCAAGCTGTTCCTGCTTAAAAAACTTTCATGGGGCGTGCAGGCTTGCCTGCTCACCTCATGGAAGGACCTGTCTGATGCGCAAGCCACTTGTTGCGTTGGCGCTTACCGCCACTCTCGCCGGCCCCGCCGGCGCCATTACTCTTGGTACCCTCACCGACGCAGACTTACGCCGCTACAGCGCTGCGCTCGCCGACCATGCCGGTAGTAGCCAATGGCAGCTGCTGTGGCAAAACAGCCGCGCTGCCGGGCATTTCAAGCCCACCGGCGCGCAGCCGCGGTTCACCCTCCCGATGCGCGACATACCGGTCCTCGTACAACAAACCCTCGCAGAACCGGACCGCATCGACCGCCTCGGAACCACTCGCACGCGTCTACGCCGAAACATCAGCCCACGCATCGCTGGGGAAATGAACGGCACACCGCTGAACGCCATCTGCCTGACTGTCGACTGGCGCGGTGCCAGCGAACCCGCCAGCGGGAAACCAACGGACCCCGCGACCTTGAGATTCGTAAGCCTGATAGTCACCGAGCCGTGCTGAAATTTTGACCCAATCAAGCGCGAACCATCCTACTTCGGGATGAGCTTTTTCCCCACAGCCGGGCAGCTTTTTCGGCCGACTACAGGCTATTCGCTGACCCTGCAGGGGGGCTGTGGAACTCCGCACAATGGCCCTCGCCACAGGGCAAAAACGGATTCCCACTGAAAGGATTTCATTATGGACGCTGTTGATCTGACCCACGTTGATACCACCCGCCTTCCACTCTCCTTGCGCGTGCTGATCGAATGCGTTGGCGTTGAGCAAGCCTACCGCCTGACCCGACTCTACGGAGGGCGACCACGCTACATCCCCAAGAACCCAGAGCGCTCGGCGCTGGCGCAGCTATTGCCGGCCGCTGCGCTGAAGGCGCTGACCGCTCGCTTCGCCGGTACATCGCTGGAAATTCCCAAACCTGATCATTTCGAACGGCAACTGCGCGATCGCCAGATCCTGGAAGAGACTACCCGAGGGTTTTCTCGCGCCGAACTGGCCAATCGTTATGGGCTGAGCCTGCGGCAGATCGGCAACATTCGCCGCACTCAAGCCACGGCCCAGGCGTAGCTGATCAATAAGGGTTTTCCCTGTTCGTGGTTTCCCGGTTCGCCGTGCCGCCGGATGAACGCACAGTACGCCGCGCGGTAATCGTCGCGCTTATACCCAAGGAATGGAGTTCCTCACATGGCTACGATAGACAACGAATTGATTGGCTCGGTGATCAACGCACTGCCGCTGGACCGGATGATTGCCGGTCCGATCCAGGCGATGATCCAGGCACAAACCTCGGCGAGCAAATCCTACGCGGACTTCCTCCTGGGGGTGTGCATCCAGGATGGCAAAGCCGTTGGGGTGAAATTCGACTATGACGAAACGATCACCGACGAAAACGGTACTTACAAGGGTACGGTGGCTAAATCCGTGCAGATCCCGCTGCTGGCAGCGGTCACTCACCCCAACATCGCAATCACCGAAGGCACGGTCGAGTTTGAACTGACCATCACCCAGGCAGCGGAGGACACCAGACAGAGCAGCGCAAGTGGCGAAATGGCCGCCTCGCTGGGCTGGGGGCCGTTCAAGCTGGCGGTCAAGGGCCAGATGAGTCACAACAAGACGCAAATCCGAAAAACCGATACCCGTGCCCGGTACGCCTTCAACACCAAGGTCGCTCGCCTCGACCCGCCTGAGGCCCTGATGCGCGTTATCGACGTGTTGACCGAGGCGGCGGCGAAGCCGGTTCGCCTCGCCTCCGACACCCTGGTTGCCGACCCGAAAGGGCTGGAGGCAAATGTGCTTGCAGCGCCTACAAGTCCCAATGCCGGCAAAGGCCCTGGCGCCTCGGGCGCCCAGCCCTGAGAACACCGCGTTCACATAGCCGTTCAGATGCAGCGCTGGTATCGCCAGCGCTGCACACTACCCAGGAGACTGCCCAGTGGGATTGTTTTCCCGAAAGGAACCCATGGTCCCCAGCGACCTGCGGGACATCACCCGCGGCCTTCACGAAGCCGCCTGCAGCGCAAACTCTCTGATCGCCCAACAGTACATCAAGCTCTTCGACCAGTTTTTCGATTACAACGCGGACGACCTGGGCACCCCCATGAAAGCCAAGATGGTGGAAGTGGCCCTCGATGATCAGCACCGCATGCAAGTCCCCCTCATCACCCTGGTCGCGCCTCAAGGGCTTGCGCTAGACACCATGAAGGTCGACCTCTCGGTCAAGATCGCCGCCACCGAGGTGGAAGGCGTCACCCATGCCCTGGAAAACGGCGAACTTCATTCCGAGCGGTTCTACGTAACCTTGGGGGGCGTGCGCAAGGACCCCGCCCAGCGCAGCCCGGACGAGGTGCAGATCAGCCTCACCTTCAAGGCGTGCCACCCCCCCGAAGCCGTGCAACGGCTGATCGAGGAGTACACCCAGTTGATCTTGCCTCAACGAGCACGGCGAGACGTCGAACCTGACCTTTCTCCCGCTTAGAAATCCTTCTTGTAAAAAAGATCGAGGGAGCTGGCCACACCACTGGCAACTTCCAGATACAGCTGTCGCGTCAAGGCGTAGCGCAACGCAACCGTGCTGGCCGGCTCGAATACCCCGACACCGTAGCGCAGGGTCAACCGGTCGGTCAGGTTCCCGCTGGCGACCACGCTGGTGGTGTCACCACTACCTTCGGTGTCCAGCTGGAAGTCCTGGATGCCCAGGCTATTGGCGAGTTGGCCCGCCGTGGATGCACTCCCCATCAAGCCCAGGCCCAGCGCTGCCTGCGCGAGTACGTTGTTGTCTTCACCATTGGTGCTCAACGGCCGGCCCAGAATCAGCCAGGAAAGGGCCTGCTCCTGGCTCATTGCAGGTTCGGCAAACACTTCGGTCGTCGGCTGCTGCACGCTTCCGCTCAGGCGGATGCCGGCGGTAACGTCATCGGTCTGGCGGATCGCTTCTACGTCCAGGTAGGGCTGGTCCACAGGCCCGGTGAAGAACAGCCGGGCGCGCCGCAGCGTGAGCCGCTGACCATAAGCACGATAGCGGCCGTTGCGCAGCTCAAGGGAGCCGCGGGTGTCCAGGTTATCACCAATGTGCAGGCGCCCCACGATGTCAGACTGCAATCCAAAACCATTGAAGGTGAGCTTTTCCTGGCCAACGTCTACGTCCACATCCATGGCGATCCCAGCCTGGGCCCGCGCGGGCACGTCCCGTCCCACCACCATGGCGTCGTCCGATACTTTCACCGTGGACGGCGGCAACTGGCGAACCGTGATCGCGCCTTTTGGTACACTCACCTTGCCACTCAGCGCCAGCTTCTGGTCTATCAAAGCCAGCCGAAGGTCTGCCCCTGCTTCTACCTCGGCGTAAGGCAGTACCGTAATGGGCAGACGGCTTGCCCGCACGGCGATGGCCAATTTCAAGGCGCCACTCCAATCCAGCTCCCCGTCGAGGCTACCCTGCCCTTGCGCGCCACTGCGCCACTGGCCATCAAGCTGCATGTGATTGCCGTTCATCCGCGCCTGCAACGTCAGTGCCTCCACACTCAGCGGTAAACCTGGCCCGGAAACCGCGCCATCGCGGAGGCTGAACGCGCCGTCCACGCGCGGTTGCAGCAAGGTGCCGCCGAGCGTGCCGTTACCCTGCAAGCGCCCTGCTACCTTGTCTGCCGATTCCACTAGCGGGCCCAAGGCAGAAAGGTCCAGGCCATCGAAACGGAACTGCCCTGCCAGGGCTTTCGCGGGGCCGAACGGATCGAGGCGGGCCTGTAGATTCAGTTGGCCAAGCTTGCGCCCATCGAACGTCAGCTCTGTATTCACATCACCCGGCGCGACGATACTGGCCAGGCGCAAGGTGCCGTAGGGGAAACTCAACCATTGCTCACCCTGCCGCACGCGCAAGGTGCCACCGCTCGCATCGAAGCCAACCCTGCCTTTCGGGCCAGTGCCACCCAGGTCCAGTTGCACATCCGCGCTGGCGGTTGCCTGCCACTCCAACGTTTCCGGGAGCCAGGGCTTGAGGCTTGCCATCGGGAAGTCCCGCAGTCGCACCCGGATACGAGGATCGGGCGCCAGCCGCTGGTTGTCGGCACACAAGCTGGCCTGCCCCGAACGCCAGCAGTGGGCGCCCAGGTCAACCGTACCATCGGCCAGGCGCTGCAACGGCGCTGGCGCTTGCAATGCCCAGGCTTGCCCATGGCTTTGCACGGTGCCCTTGGCCAACCGGCCTTTCCAGGCGCCTTCATACCAGCGGCCGTCGGCGGCAATAGCCAGGACCACTGCCGGGCCGTCCAGGCGCGCGGTCAGGGCGTGCTGCTCGGCATCGCCATTAGCGGTAACCGCCAGGGTTCCCAGCTCGGTATCGCCAGCGGCGAGCCCCGTGCTGTCGAGCGACAACGTACCGCGCTGCCGGGCATCGAGCCGCCCGCGCAACGTCAGGGTGGCCATGCGGTTGCTTTCCCAGGCAACCCGCCGCCCGTCCAGGTCCAGCTGGCCCTGGGGGTTGGCAGGCGTGCCGGCCAGGTTCAGGCTACCTTTGACCGCACCCGCCAGGCCCGGCCACAGTTGGTCCAGGCGCGGGGCGTCGAGCGTGAGCTTGCCGTCGAGGCGCCCATTGCTGCTTCCGGCGCCTTTGAGGTGGTTGCCGCCGAGGCCGAAATCAAGATCCGCCAATTGCCAGCCGGCGCCGCTGCCCTCCACCCGGCCTACCAGGCTGGCGGGCTGGCCACGCAGTTGCCCGGTAATCCCAAGCTTGGCCGCGAGCTCAAGCGCGCCGGCCTGAAAACGCCCCTTGCTGGTGATCGCGCCGCCCAGCTTGCCCGGCAGCGCAGCGACCCAATAGGCCGGGTCCAGGTTGGAGAGGTTCAGGTCCGCCACCCAGCTCACCCCCTCTACGAAACCCAGTGCCAACTGCCCGTCCAATTGCCCTTTGCCTGCAGTCACGTGCAGTTGTGGCAACACTAGTTGCTGGCCGTCCCCACTGAATGGCGTAGTGACGCTGAATGGCCCGGCCGGCCCTTGAAAATCCCCCGCCAGGTTACCCATGAAATGGCCATTCCCATAACGCACCATGCCCTTCAAGGCGGTGGCGGCCACGGGGGGTGGGGCATCCTGTGGATACAGCCGGGTCCAGGGAAAATCTTGCCAGTCCAGGCTGGCTTCACCTGTAAGATCACCGCCCCAAGCGAGGTTACCGATCACGCTTACCCGGTGAGTGTCATCTGCGCGCAGGCTGAGGTCGTCTACCCATGCGCCCTGTGCGTTTACCTTGCCGCGCAGGCGCAGGTCAATCGGGCCTTGTTCCGCTGGGAATCGGCCGCCGCCCTCAATGGCATAGCCCTGCTCCAGATCGCCGTCGGCGCGCAGCTGCAAGCCTTCGATGGCCAGCGTACGAGGCAAGGACTGCTGGGCCACGAAATGGTCGGCCGTGATCCTGAGGGTGGCGGGCACATTGTCCGCCAACGCGTGCAGCGTGCCCTCCAGGTTAGCGTCCAGATAGCCTGAGCTGCGCCCGGTAAAGGCGAGGCGGTTCGCCAGTTCGCCTTCAAGGGTGGCCGCGATCTCCCAGGGGCGATCATCCACTGCAGGCAATGCCAGGTGTACCCGGGCGTCCATTGGCCACTGCCCGGCGGGGCGTACCGTACCTTCCACGCCGAGGCGGAGCTCACCTTTCGTGAGTTGAAGGCTACCGATCTGCAGCCCGTCTTTATTCCAGGCTGCGGCCAGGTGCACACCGGTGATTACCGTTGAATCTGCGTAGGCCACTTCGCCGATGTCGAGCTGGCCGAGCTGGAGGGCGAGCGGCAGATTCAGGTCCGGCAACTGAAGTGGGCCGGTATCCCTGGCGGGTGGCGTTGCAGCCGGAGGTGTAATGCTCACCCGCTCGGCCTGTACCTGATCCAGGCAGAGGGTGAGCTTGAACAGGCAACCTGGCGACCAGCTCAGCCGTGGCGCTTGCACCGTCACGCGCATACCATCGGCGCCGGCCCATGTCAGCTTACGCGCTTGCCAGTGGTTCGCCAGGCGGCCTTCAAAGCCTTCAACGCTTGCGCCCGGCACATGGGCCAGCAACCAGCGGCTTCCGCGTTCTGTGCCAAGCAGGGCCCACATCACCACCGCGACCATTGCAAGTAGCGCCAGCAAGGCCCCACCGGTAATCACTAGCCAACGCCAGCGCCGGGTCATAGTTCAGGCCCCATGGAAAAGTGCAATCGAAACCCTCCCCCTTCATCCAGCCCACGGGCGATATCTACCCGGATGGGGCCCACGGGCGACACCCAGCGCAGCCCCACGCCTACACCGGTTTTCAAGCTGGGCAGGTCCAGGCTGTTGAACGCGTTACCCTGATCGATAAACGTTGCGACTCGCCATTTGGGTGCCACGCTGTACTGGTATTCCGCAGTGCCGGCGACCATATAGCGGCCGCCGATCTTGTCACCGTCGCTGTTTTCCGGGGACAGGCTTTGATAGTCGTAGCCCCGCACGGTCTGGTCGCCACCGGCGAAGAACCGTAGTGACGGCGGAATCGACTTGTAACCGTTAGTGGCGCTGCCCCCAAGCTGGATACGGCCCAGGAAGCGGTGCTTGTCGAAGACAGTAGTCAGCCCGCGTAGCTGTACGTTGCCGTGCAGCAGGTTGGCATCGGACAGCAGCCCCTCCTTGGCAACCTGTGCATCGAATACAACCCGGTAGCCGTTGCTCGGGTCTACCTTGCTGTCGCTGTGCAGGTAGCTGTAGCTGATACCGGGCATTACCAGGTTACTCAGCCCTGCATCGTCGCCCAGGCGGTATTCTTCGCGCTGCCATTTCAGAGAGATCACACGCTGCCAGCCACTGGGCAATTTGCTATGCCATTCAGGGCCTACCGTGAGCAGCTTGCTCAAGCTGTCAGTGTCGGCGATCTCTTCATACTGGTAACCGGCGGCGTAGCGCAGCTTGTCGGTGAGCGGGGATGCAAGCGGAACGTCGTACCACAGGCCTATGTTCTGCCGTGGGGCGGAAAGCTCTGCCTCCGCGCCATAGGAATGGCCCTGAGGATTGACCCAATGGCGGGTCCAGTTGGCTTTCAAGCGTGGCCCCACATCGGTGGAATAACCCCCGCCAAGAACCAGGGTGCGGGGCTCTCGCGCTTCGAGCGTTACCTTCACTGGAATGGTCTGGCCATCGGCGCCCTGGGGTGACGCATCGACGATTACACCCTGGAAGTAGCCGCTGGTTTGCAAGTCCCTGTTCAACTGGGCTACCAGGTCTGCGTTATACGGGTCGCCGGGCTGGAACGGCACCATGCGTTGCAGCAGGCGCGAGTCGATGATCGAGTCGCCATGGTAGCTTACGTCGCCAAAGCGGTAACGCGGGCCGCTCTGGTAATGAAGCTCGATATCCGCCACGCCGGCAACCGGGTCGATGCGCAGTTGCTGTTGTTCGAAGTGCCCCTTGAAAAAGCCGAAGCGAGAGGCCTGATTGAGGATCAGCCGCTTGGCGTCATCGTAATGGCCATGGTTCAGCGGTGCGCCTGGGGCCAGCGCAGTGCTGCGCGGCACCGCGAATTCTCGCATTGCCGCGGCGGGCCCTTCGATGCGCACATCCACGTTGCGCAAACGCACCGGCTGCCCGGGTTGAACCCGCACATGCAAAGTGGGCTGATCGCCGCCGGTCACCTCGGCCTCCACCTGTGCATGGTAGAAACCCAGCGCCTCGGCCGCTTCGCGCGCCTGCACTTGCGCCGTTCGGCTGAGCTGGTGCAGGCCCTGCTCGTCGTGATCGGCCACGCTGCCAATGTAGGCTTCTATGTTGGCCCGAAGCGCCGTGTCAGGCGGGCTCAGCTCTACCTGAAGGCGGCCCTGGGCTTCGGCATTCGTTGCGAGGCAGGCCAGTAACAGCGCGCCACATGTTCGTCCTGGATACATCATGGGGTGGGATCCTACCACGGTTGCGCCTTCCGCCCGCCGCGAATGCCTTCGACTGGCCTGCGCGCAGCTGCTCCGTTAGCATTTGTGTTTTTCCGGCAAGGTGGTCGCGTCATGAAAATCGTTTCATTCAATATCAATGGCCTTCGCGCGCGGCCCCATCAGCTGGAGGCCCTGATTGCCAGGCACCGTCCTGACGTCATCGGGCTCCAAGAGACCAAGGTGGCAGACGATCAGTTTCCACTCCAAGCGGTTCAGGCATTGGGTTACCACGTGCATTTTCATGGGCAGAAGGGCCATTACGGCGTCGCCCTGCTCTCGCTCAAACCCCCGATCAGCCTGGACAAAGGGTTTGAAGGCGATGAGGAAGACGCACAACGCCGGTTTATCCGCGGCCGCTACGAGGATCACACCGGCCAGGTGGTGACCATCATGAACGGCTATTTCCCCCAGGGCGAAAGCCGCGACCATCCCACCAAATTCCCGGCCAAAGCGCGGTTTTACGCCGACCTGCAAAGCCTGCTGGAACGCTATGACCCCCATGGGGAGCCGGTGGTGGTAATGGGGGATATGAACATTTCCCCCGAGGACAGCGATATAGGCATTGGTCCGGAAAACATGAAACGCTGGCTGCGCACCGGAAAATGCAGTTTCCTGCCGGAGGAACGTGAATGGCTGGGGCGCCTCAAGCAATGGGGCCTGGTCGATACGTGGCGCCATCTTCATCCCGAGGTGAACGACGTATTCAGCTGGTTCGACTACCGCAGCCGCGGTTTTGAAGACACGCCCAAACGCGGCCTGCGGATCGACCTGATCATGGCCGCCGCCGGGCTACTGCCGAGGGTTAAAGCCGCGGGTATCGACCATGAACTCCGCGCAATGGAAAAGCCGTCCGACCATGCGCCGATCTGGCTCGAGCTGGCCTGACCGCTGTCACCTTACGGTAACGCCCTTGTCTTAATCTGCGGGCCCCACCCGCCAAGGGCCCGCCATGTTCCGATCCACGTCCCGCCGTCGCTTGTTTGCCTGCGTCGGCGTGTTCGCCATCATCACGTCTGCCTGCGCCGACCCCTTGCCTGTATTGCGCATTCAGGGCTCGAACACGATCGGCGCTGCATTGGGCCCGGCCTTGGTCGAGGGCCTGTTCTCGAGCCAGAACATGCAGGTTGAGGTTGTACCTCAGGCTACCAACGAATGGAGCGTGCTGGCTCGTCCCGCTTCGGGGCCGGCCCTGGAGGTGGAAATCGACGCCCATGGTACGACCACTGGCTTTGCTGCGCTGCACGCGGGCACGGCTGACCTGGCTGCTGCTTCCCGAGCGATCCACCCCAGCGAACAGGCTGCCCTGTACGGGCCGGTGGACGCAGTTTCCAGCGGTGCCGAACAGGTCATCGGCGTTGATGGCGTGGCAGTCATCGTGCATCCCGGCAACCCCTTGCGCAGCCTGGAAGCCAACCAGCTCGCAGAAGTCTTTGCCGGCCGGGTAACGCAATGGGAGCAACTGGGCGTGCCACTGGGCCCCATCCACCTGCTGGCGCGCAATGAGCGTTCGGGTACCTGGGAGACGTTCCGTGATCTGGTGCTGGCGCCACGCGGGCTCACGCTGTCGGCAACCGCCGCCCGCTTCGAAGCCAGCGACAGGTTGAGCCAGGCCGTTAGCGACGACCCTCAGGCCATCGGCTTCATCGGCTTGCCCTATATCCGCAAGGCACGTGCCTTGGCCATCGCCGACGTCGGTACGCGAGCATTGCTGCCAACTACCGAAACCGTTGCGACAGAGGATTACCTGCTCTCACGAAGGCTGTACCTGTACAAGGCGGCCGACACGCTCAACCCCTGGGCCGGTGCGCTGGTGCGCTTCGCTCAGAGCGATGCCGGGCAGCAGGTCGTGGCACGGGAGGGGTTCGTGGCGCAACAGGTTCATGCCGTGCGGGTACAACCTACTGCCGGCATGCCAGAGCCACTGCTGGCGGTGGCGCGAGAAGGCCAACGGCTTACGGTGACGTTCAGGTTCGCCGGTGCCAGCGCCGCCCTGGACAGCAAGGCCATGGCCGATATCGATCGGCTGGCGACCTTCCTGGCATCTCGCCCTGAAGAGCGACAACGCCTGGTGCTGATAGGGTTCGGGGATACCAAGAGCGAGCCGGAGCGGGCGCTGCTGTTGTCGCGCCTGCGGGCCATGACCATTCGACGCGAGCTCGCCAAGCGTGGCATCGCACCCCGCCAGGTGCTAGGGCTGGGTGCCGCGCTTCCTGTCGCCAGCAATGCATATGAAGCCGGCCGCAGCCGCAATCGCCGCGTTGAGGTGTGGCTTCAACCCGCCGGGCGGTGACGTTCCAGCTCATATTTGGCGACGGCAGCACGGTGCACTTCGTCAGGGCCATCGGCCAGGCGCAGCGTGCGCTGCATCGCATACATATAGGCAAGCGGGGTATCGCCACTCACCCCCGCGCCGCCGTAAAGCTGAATGGCGCGATCGATTACTTTCAACGCAACGTTCGGCGCGACCACCTTGATCTGCGCGATCTCGCTGCGCGCTACCTTGTTACCCACCGTGTCCATCATGTACGCCGCCCGTAGCGTAAGCAGCCGGGCCATGTCGATTTCCATCCTCGAGTCGGCGATCAGGTCGCCGTTGCCACCCAATGCCGCCAGCGGCTTCCCGAAGGCCTCACGTTCCAGCGCCCTGCGGCAAGCCAGCTCCAAGGCGCGTTCGGCCATTCCCAGCGAGCGCATGCAGTGGTGAATCCTGCCCGGGCCGAGGCGGCCCTGAGCGATCTCGAAACCCCGCCCGGGCCCCAGCAGCACGTTCTCCAGAGGCACCCGCACGTCTTCGAACAGAACCTCGGCGTGCCCATGCGGTGCGTCGTCGTAACCAAACACCGTCAGTGGGCGCAGCACCTTCACGCCCGGGGTATCCTTGGGTACCAGCACCATCGAATGCTGCCGGTGACGCGGGGCTTGCGGGTCGGTCAGCCCCATGAAAATCATCACCTGGCAGCGCGGATCGCAGGCACCGGAGGTCCACCATTTGCGACCATTGATTACCCACTGGTTGCCATCCTGCACTGCGGTGGCACGCATGTTCGTGGCGTCCGAAGAGGCCACGTCCGGCTCGGTCATCGCGAACGCCGAACGGATCTCGCCGCTGAGCAGGGGCGCCAGCCAGCGCTGCTTTTGCGCCTCGGTGCCGTAGCGCACCAGCACCTCCATGTTGCCAGTGTCCGGGGCGGAGCAATTGAATGGCTCGGAGCCAAGGGGTGAACGCCCCATGAGTTCGGCCAGCGGCGCGTATTCCAGGTTGGTAAGCCCGGCGCCCAGCTCGGATTCCGGCAGAAAGAGGTTCCACAGCCCCGCTTCGCGAGCTCGCTGCTTGAGGGTTTCCATGATTGCGGTAGGTCGCCAGCGATCGCCTTGTGCCAGTTCTTCGGCGAAGCGCGCCTCAGCCGGGAATACCTCGGCATCCATGAAGGCGATGATGCGGGCACGCAATGCTTCGACCCGCGGTGAATAGGCGAAATCCATAGAAGTCCGGTGCTCCAGGAAGGCCCCAGCGGGCCCGATGAGGTGATGCTAGAAGACCGCTACGCTATTTGGCGAGGCTATTATCCTCGTGTATAAACATTCATAAGCGCTATACGCCCCGCTTCCACAATAAGAACGAGTACGCCGCCAATGAACCTCAGCAAGGTAGACCTCAACCTCTTCGTTGTCTTCGATGCGATCTACACGGAAGCGAACCTTACCCGCGCTGGCCAGATTGTAGGCATCACTCAGCCCGCCGTTTCCAATGCCCTCGCCCGCCTGCGGGAAACGTTCAACGACCCCCTGTTCGTGCGCACTGCCCAAGGCATGGTGCCCACGCCCATGGCTCAGAACATTGTCGGGCCGGTTCGCAACGCCCTGGCCTTGTTGCGGGTGTCGGTACAGGAAAGCCGCCTGTTCAACCCTGCCCAGGCCAGCAAGGTGTTCCGGATCAGCATGACAGACCTTATCGAGGCCATCGTGCTCCCTTCGCTGTTGCGCCGCCTTCGACGTCAGGCCCCTGGGCTTGTGATCGAAAGCTTCCTGTGCAAGCGCCGCGAAACCACCAAGGAGCTAGCCGCCGGCCGGCTTGATTTTGCCGTGGATGCTCCGCTGAACACCGACCCACAGGTACGCCATGTGAAGCTCATGGAAGACCGTTATGTGTGCGCCATGCGCAAGGGCCACCCCCTGGAAGGAAAACCGCTGACGCTCGAGAGCTACCTGGCGCAGGCGCATATTCATATCTCCAGCCGCCGAAACGGCCTGGGGGAAGTGGACCTGGCCCTGGGCAAGCTGGGCCGGCAGCGCAAGGTTGCGCTTCGCTCCCAGCATTACATGATGGCGTCGCAGGTACTGCAGCAGACGGACATGGTCATGACCGTGCCAGAGCGCTTTGCCAGGCGACACGACTTGCCTTGCAGCACGCTACCGGTAGCCGACGTGAATACCGTGGAGACGCACCTCTACTGGCACGAAAGCACCGATCAGGACCCGGCCAATCGGTGGATGCGCGAGCAACTGATCGAGCTGTGCGCCGGCATCGTGAAGCGTGAGCGCGAAGCTCTGGCACCGGACGTGGTGGCTGTGTGAATAAAGTGTTACCTGGTGCTTCGGTTTCCCACCGAAGCGGGTAAGCAGGAAACACCCATGGCTGGAAACCCAGCCATCTCAACGCTATATTTTTCACAAGTTATTGATTAACAAGTAATTTTAATAGTTGGCACGCCGCCTGCTATCTGAATCGGTACAAGAACAACAAGAAAACCAAGCGTCACCCATAACAACAATACGAACGGCTCTGGCATAACAAGAACAACCGCGGCAGAGACGAAGCCAACAGATTTTTTTGAGGAAGGTGCGTTTTCCAGGGCATTGCCCGCAACTGGACACACAACAATAAAACTGCCCCGAGGCAGCAGGTGTACGGTTGGACCCTCAGGTGAGGATGGATCAGCGCTCAAAAAAATACGTTTGCTCTTGGCCCCGGATGGGGGCTCTGAAACACGCACAGGCAGCTACCAAAAACAACAACAGGCGGCCTGACAATCATAACAAGAGCATATGCAACATACCTTTGAGGGGAGCTTCGGCTCCCCTTTCTGCATCTACCCCTCTTCCAAGGCAAGCATGGCCCGCACTACCACACCCTTGACGTGCCAGTCGCTCTCCCAGGCCAGCACCGGCCAGGCAGGGTTCAGGGCCCTGAGGTAACGCCTTCCGCCCTCTTCCTGCAACTCGCGAAACACAGCCTGCTGCTGCAGCGGTGCGCTCACGATCACCAGGCTGCCCGGCGAGGCCGGGGCCAGAGGATCCACCAGAATGAGCGAGCCTGAGGGAACGCTGCGCCCATAGGCCGCGCTCATGCTTTCACCCTCTACCCGTAGCCAGAACGCCGGACCGCTGGCGTGGTAATCGCTCACATGGCTTTTGCCAGTGCTATAGCACGCAATCGAAGGTTTGGCGTCGCCGGCAGCCGCCCATTCCAGTACCGGGTAACGGAAAGCGGGTTGGCTGATGGCCCATTGGGGGACCGCTACCCCGTTTGCGGAATCATAAAGGCCGCGCTGTTCGTTGACCCGCAGCATCTGCACCACTTCCAGGTTCTCCTCGCCGAGCTCCTTGAGGACACGGTTCATGGTGTCCAGGTCTGGGCGGCGCCGGCCACTGAGCCAATGGTTGACCGCGCCCTGGGAGCAACCGATACGTTCGGCAAGCTGCTCTTGGGTGAGCCTGCGCTCGCGCATCTTGAGTTTGACGATTTTTATCCAGGTTTCCATGGCGCGTACCTTACCGGGTGGTGAGGCGCGGGCCATACATATCGCGTAATGGATTAAGAGCAATCCTAATACAGCGGGTAATTTATACTGCACGCATTGTCAATCGTTACTGCGTTCGAGCAAGGAGCTCTCTGATGCATGCCACTTTCACCGGGCCGTTTCGCCCCAGCGCCACGCTGGATTCCCCTCACGCCCTGGCCCACGCCGATGCTCTGCTGCACTGCGCCGCTGCGGTCGCCTATGAGAGCGCCGACCAGCACACAGGCCAGGCGCGGCACCTTGCCCTCACTGTTGTCCATCTGGTCGACCTGGCCCGCGCCATGGTTGTTCACAGCCTGGAGCCCACGTCCGGCCATGAGCAGGGCAAAGCCGACGAAGCCGGAGGCTGATCGGCACCCGGGGTGGGGCATAATCGGCGCACGGGTGTACACTTTCGTTTTTGTTCTCTAGCGAAATCGCTCATGCACGTTAACGCCCCCCTCGTCGACATCAGCGCAGACTTCGACACCGGAAATATCCAGCTACTGGATGGCAGCGACCCTTCCAACATCCGCCTTGCAATCCTGCCCGACAGCTGCAGTGCTCACTTCCAATGGTTTCACTTTCGAGCAGAAGGCCTGGAGGTCGGGCGCCGCCACGGCTTCGTCATTACCAACGCTGGCCAGTCGTCCTATCCCAGCGCCTGGCAGGGGTACAACGCCGCAGCATCGTACGACGGTGTCCAGTGGTTCCGCGTGCCAACCGAATACGATGGTCAGGCACTTCGCTTCAACGTGACCGCCGAGGCCACCGGCATTTCCTTCGCCTACTTCGAGCCCTACCGGGAAGCACGTCACTTCGCCTTGATCGAGCGGGCCCGCAACCTTCCAGGGGTTCAGGAAATCGCCTGTGGCAAAAGCCTCGAAGGGCGGGACATTCCCTTGTTCCGGGCGGGTGACGGTACCGCAGGCAAGCGCAAGGTATGGCTGATCGCCCAACAACACCCTGGCGAGCACATGGCCGAATGGTTCATGGAAGGCGTGATCGAAGCGCTTGAACAGCATCAGCAGTGGATGCAGGCACTGTTGCAGCAGGCCGAGCTGTACCTGGTACTGAACATGAATCCGGATGGCGCCTTCCATGGCCATTTGCGCACGAACGCGGCCGGCAAGGACCTTAACAGGGCCTGGCAGGACTCGACACCGGCGGAAACACCGGAAGTCCATTTCGTACGGGAACACATGGCCCTGCACGGTGTAGACCTGTTCATCGACGCCCACGGCGACGAAGAAATCCCTCACGTATTCACCGCCGCCTGTGAAGGGAACCCTGGCTACACACCACGGCTCGCCGCGCTCGAGACGGCCTTCCGCGACGCGCTTTGCCAGCAGACGCCGGACTTCCAGCAGGTGCACGGCTACACCCGTGACGCGCCCGGGCAGGCGAATATGCGGCTGGCGTGCAACGCTGTGGGGCAGCGTTTCGACTGCCTGGCGATGACCCTCGAAATGCCATTCAAGGATCACCTGGATGCACCTGAGCCTCGGGCGGAGTGGTCTGGGGCCCGCTCGGCACGGCTCGCTCAGGACCTGCTCAAGGTAGTAGCGGGATTGGTCCCTCGCCTGCGCTGAACGGCGCGGAATAAATCCACTGCGGGGTCGTCTTGCTGATTCGCCCCCCTACCGGCCTGCGCCCATGACCGACCTGAACGACGAACTGCGTGAGTTGCTCCCCAGGCTAAGGCGCTTTGCCCTGTCCCTCACCCGCGACAGCCATAACGCCGACGATCTCGTTCAGGCCACGTTGGAGCGGGCACTGAGCCGCTGGAAGGGCAAACGTGCCGAAGGGGATCTGCGCGCCTGGCTGTTTTCGATTCTCTACCGACGGTTCATCGACGGGCACCGTAGCGCCCAGCGCTATGCCCGCATGCTGCAATTGTTCGGAGGCCGTGACGACGCGCTGCCATCGGCCGAGCGTACGGTGATGGCGCAAGCGGGGCTCGGCGCCTTCGAACGCCTCAAGCCGGAACAGCGCGCCCTGCTGTTCGCCATCACTGTGGAGGGCCTGAGTTACCAACAGGCCGCTGATGTGCTGGGCTTGCCCATCGGCACTGTAATGTCCCGCCTTTCCCGGGCACGAAAAGCCTTGCATCAGCTCACCGAAGGCGAAATCACCCGACCTGCCGTGCGAATCTACAAATGATGACCCTGCCCCCTTCCGAAAATGACCTCAATGCCTACGTCGATCACCAAATGAACGCGGCAGACCGCCAACGGCTCGAAGCCTGGTTGGCTGAACATCCTGAAACCCAAGCCCTTGTGAGCGCATGGCAGCGGGACGCGCAGCAACTGCGCGCAGCCTGGAGCGGCAGTTTGCACGCCGCAGCCAACCCGGCGCTGGACCCAGTAACAGTAGCGCGCCGTGTGCGTGGCCAGCGTGCACGGCGCATGGCTCAAGCCGCCGTGCTGGTGGTAGCGGTGGGCGCTGGCGCGGTAGGTGGCTGGCAAGCGCGCGGGCCGATGGAAGTTCGCGTTGCCGCCGCGCCGATGACGGATGCCTTGCAGGCGTACCGTATGTTCGCGGTGCAGGGCATCCTGCCGGCCGACTACACAGCCGAGGGCGGCACCGGGGTTCAGGCGTGGCTGGACCGCTATTTCAGCCAGGCGCAACGCCTTCCGGACCTGTCCGCTGCAGGGTTCGAGCCCCGGAGTGCTCGCCTGCTGAACACCGATCAGGGCCCAGCCGCCATGGTGGTGTATGAAAACGCTACCGGGCAGCGCGCGAGTTTCTACGTCCGGCCGCCTGGCCCTGGTTATCACATGCTGCCGCGGGGCAGCCGGCGCGACGGCGAATTGCAGGCCGATTACTGGTCCGACCCTTCCTATAACTACGCCATGGTCAGCGCGGTAGGCCTGCCCTCTCGGGCGGTATTGGAGCGTGCCGTCGGCGAAGGCATCTAGACAGTGCTGCGTATATAATCGAGGGCCGCTCAGGTTGCGACGAGACTTGCCCTTGCCTTCGAAACGTTCCTGGTTCTCTTTTGGCTCCGCCCCTGCCACCCCGCCCGTAGACAATTCCGCGCCGGCGCTGGCAATCAAAGCATTCTTCCAGGCCCGCGCCGAGCGCCAGGGTTACACACTGGGCGAAAGCCAGCTGCGGGTAATCGAACGCCTTGCGGCGAGGGCCAGCGTGCTGGCCGACCCCCAGGCGCGATTCAGCGGGCCGCGCAGCCTTTACCTTTATGGCAAGGTAGGCCGAGGAAAGAGCTGGCTGCTGGACGGCTTTCATGAGGCCGTCGAGGTGCTCGGCAAACGCCGGCTGCATTTTCATGGGTTTTTCAACGACCTTCATGCGGGCATGTTCCGTCACAAAGGCAATGAGGACGCACTGGAGCGCACCCTCGATGACCTGCTCAGCGGTTGCCGCGTACTGTGTTTCGATGAATTCCATGTGCACGATATTGGCGACGCGATGCTTATCCGCCGGTTGTTCGCGGCGCTGTTCGCTCGCGGTGTGTTGCTGGTGGTTACTTCCAACTACGCACCCGAAGGCCTGCTCCCCAATCCCCTCTACCATGAGCGCTTCCTGCCGGTGATCCGGCTGATCGCGGCCGAGATGGAGGTGCTTGAAGTGGGCGGCGAGCAGGACTATCGCAGCCAGCCAGGGTCTGGCAACCAGCAGCGGTTCGTTACCGGCGCCTATCTGCTCAAACCAGACGCCGCGCAGCTGCGCGGCTTGGGGCTGGAGAACACCCCGGCGGCCCTTACGCTTCAGGTGGGTAACCGTCAGTTACGTGCCCGGCTCAGCGAAGGGCGCAGGGTCGCCTTCACCTTTACCGACCTCTGCGAGGCGCCAACGGCGGTCATGGATTATCTGGAGCTGTGCGAGCGGTACGATGATTGGGTACTGATCGACCTACCCTGCCTGGCGGAGTGTTCCATCGCAGTGCAGCAGCGCTTTATCAACCTGGTCGACGTGCTGTACGACCGCGACAAGCAGTTGACCGTCACCAGCCAGTTCCCCTTGACTGAGGCCTTGGAGGCCTCGGCCATTGACCTGATGCGCAGCCAGAGCCGCCTTGGCCAGCTCGGCCGTTCGCAGGCACCCGCATGAATACGCTGGAGCGGTTGCGAGACGGGCAACTGGCGGGTGCAACCCGGCTGGACCTTAACTTGGGTTTGAAGGAAGTCCCTGACGAAGTTTTCGATCTGGCCGACACCCTTGAGGTGCTCAACCTGAGCGGCAACCGGCTGACGACGCTTCCGGCGGAACTGGGGCGGCTGAAGCGCCTCAAGGTGATCTTCTGCTCCAACAACCCCTTTGAAACCCTGCCCGACGTATTGGGCGAATGCCCGGCGCTGCAAATGATCGGCTTCAAGGCGTGCCAGATAAGCCAGGTGCCGGCGCAATCGCTGCCACCTGCCTTGCGCTGGCTGATCCTTACGGATAACCGTATCGACCATCTTCCTGATACGTTCGATGGTTTCCCGCGCCTGCGCAAATTGATGCTCGCCGGTAATCGCTTGCGTGCCCTGCCCGAGAGCCTGGCTCAAAACGCTGAGCTGGAACTGCTGCGCATTGCCTGCAACGGGTTGGAGCGATTGCCGCCCTGGCTGCTTGACCTGCCTCGCCTCGCCTGGTTGGCCTACGCAGGCAACCCGCTATGCCCGGCCCGCCCATCGCCCCCTGTAGAAGCACTGCAGTGGCAGGCCTTGAGCGTGGGCCGCAAACTCGGCGAAGGCGCTTCTGGCACGGTATATCAGGCGAACCTGCCCACCGGCGAGGCTGTCGCCGTCAAGTGCTTCAAGGCGCACCGTACCAGCGATGGCGCCCCGGAGGATGAAATAGCAGCCTGCCTGCACGCGGGCAGCCACCCGAGCCTGGTGCCTCAGCGCGGCCAGCTAGAGGGCCACCCCGAGGGTCTGCCGGGGATGGTCATGGAATTGATCGACCCGGCCTATCGAATCCTTGCCGGGCCGCCGAGTTTCGAGAGCTGTACCCGGGATGTCTATGCGCCTACGCTGTCGTTCGAAACGGCGGCCGCCCATCGAATGCTCAGCGGGCTTGCCAGCGCCACCCGGCATCTGCATGAGCGCGGCGTGATGCACGGCGACCTCTATGGCCACAACGTGTTGTACCGCGACGACGGCCATGCGCTGCTTGGCGACTTCGGCGCCGCCAGCCGCTATCGCCCTGAAGACAAGGCGCTAGCGAGCAAGCTGGAGGCTATCGAGGTACGGGCATTCGGGATTTTGCTGGAGGAAGTGGCGGGCCGCTGCAGGGCGGCACCGCCAGGCTGGAAAGCCCTGAGCGATACCTGCCAGCAACCCGACCCCGGCGCCCGGCCGTGCTTCCGGGACGTGGAAGCGACGTTGTAGCGGGTTGCCACGCTATGCCTGTGAATTCCCGGGGTTCCCCCGGTCCCACAAGGTTTGCACCGGGCGGGGAGCCGTCTCAGCCGCCTAACCCAACGTACACGTTCTGTACGTCGTCATGCCCGTCGATGGCATCGAGGAAAGCTTCCACTTCTGCCAGCTCGGCGTCGTCGGTGAGGGCGACCGGGTTTTTGGCCACATAGCCGATCTTGGCTGACAGCACGGTAAAGCCATGCTCGGGCAGGGCTTTCTGCACCGCATCCACGTCGGTGGTTTCGGTCAGGAACAGCGTAGCGCCCTCCTCGGCCGGCTCGAAATCCTGCGCCCCGGCTTCGATCGCAGCCAGCTCAGGGTCGGCGTCGGCAGTGGCGGGCGCTGCTTCGATCATGCCGCAATGATTGAAATCCCACGACACCGAGCCCTCGGCACCGAGCTGGCCCTTGCGGAACAGCACGCGAATCTCCGCTACGGTACGGTTCACGTTGTCGGTCAGGCACTCCACGATTACCGGTACCCGGTGCGGCGCGAAGCCTTCATATTTCACAAGGGTGTACTGCACCGCATCGCCGCTCAGGCCAGCACCTTTGTTGATTGCACGCTCCAGGGTGTCCCGCGGCATGGAGGCTTTCTTGGCCTGTTCCACCGCCAGGCGCAGGCGGGGGTTCATGTCCGGGTCGGCACCGGAGCGCGCGGCAATTTGAAGTTCCTTGGCCAGCTTGCCGAAAATCCGCCCCTTGGCGTTGGCCGCTGCCTCTCTATGTTTAGCTTTCCACTGTGCGCCCATGGCTATTCTCTTTTTTTCGCTTGCTTCGTACGTCGGCCCAGCGGGCCGGCGAGGTGGCGGCCAGTTTATACGATTGCCGGGCCCCAAAAAACAAAGGCCACCCGAAGGTGGCCTCTGCTTGCAGCGGTTGCGGGGGTGAATTACTTCACAGCCCAGCCAGTCAGCTCGGCCAGGGCCTTGCCGATGTCCGCCAGGGAACGAACGGTCTTCACGCCAGCGTCTTGCAGGGCAGCGAATTTCTCGTCAGCCGTGCCTTTACCGCCAGAGATGATTGCGCCCGCGTGGCCCATGCGCTTGCCGGGTGGCGCGGTCACGCCAGCGATGTAGGACACCACTGGTTTGGTGACGTTTGCCTTGATGTAGGCAGCGGCTTCTTCTTCAGCCGAACCGCCGATCTCGCCGATCATCACGATCGCTTCGGTCTTCGGGTCTTCCTGGAACAGCTTCAGAATGTCGATGAAGGTCGAACCCGGGATCGGGTCGCCGCCGATGCCCACGCAAGTGGACTGGCCGAAGCCGGCGTCGGTGGTCTGCTTCACAGCTTCGTAAGTCAGGGTGCCGGAGCGCGAAACGATACCGACCTTGCCTGGCAGGTGAATGTGACCGGGCATGATGCCGATCTTGCATTCGCCGGGGGTGATCACGCCTGGGCAGTTAGGGCCGATCAGGCGTACGCCCAATTCGTCGCACTTGACCTTGGCGTCCAGCATGTCGAGGGTAGGAATACCTTCGGTGATGCAGACGATCAGCTTGATACCGCCGAAGGCCGCTTCAAGGATCGAGTCCTTGCAGAACGGAGCCGGTACGTAGATGACCGAGGCTTCGGCGCCGGTGGCTTCTACCGCTTCCTTGACCGTGTTGAACACGGGCAGGTTCAGGTGGGTAGTGCCGCCCTTGCCGGGGGTCACGCCGCCAACCATCTTGGTGCCGTAGGCGATGGCTTGTTCGGAGTGGAAAGTACCCTGAGAGCCGGTGAAGCCCTGGCAGATGACTTTGGTGTCTTTATTGATCAGGACGCTCATTACTTGCCCTCCGCGGCTTTGACGACTTGTTGAGCAGCGTCGGTCAGGCTGGTAGCCGCGATGATGTTCAAACCACTTTCTGCGAGAACCTTGGCACCCAGTTCAGCGTTGTTGCCTTCGAGGCGAACAACCACAGGGACCTTCACGCCAACTTCCTTCACTGCGCCGATGATGCCTTCGGCAATCATGTCGCAACGAACGATACCGCCGAAGATGTTCACCAGAACGGCGGCCACGTTGGTGTCGGACAGGATGATCTTGAACGCTTCGGTCACGCGTTCCTTGGTAGCGCCACCGCCCACGTCGAGGAAGTTGGCTGGCTTGCCGCCGTGCAGGTTGACGATGTCCATGGTACCCATGGCCAGGCCGGCACCGTTGACCATGCAGCCGATGTTGCCTTCAAGGGCAACGTAGTTCAGTTCGAACTTGGCAGCGTGGGCTTCACGCGGGTCGTCCTGCGACGGGTCATGGAACTCTTTCAGCTTGGGCTGACGGTACATGGCGTTCGCGTCGATGTTGATCTTCGCGTCCAGGCAGTGCAGGTCGCCGTCGGCCTTGATTACCAGCGGGTTCACTTCCAGCAGCGCCAGGTCGTGGTCCTGGAACAGCTTGGCCAGGCCGGTGAAGATCTTGGCGAACTGGGAAACCTGCTTGCCTTCCAGGCCCAGCTGGAAGGCCAGGTCACGGCCCTGGAACGGCTGAGCGCCGACCAGTGGGTCGATGGTGGCCTTGAGGATTTTTTCCGGGGTGTCGTGAGCGATCTTCTCGATGTCCACGCCACCTTCGGTGGACGCCATGAACACGATGCGACGGCTGGAACGGTCGACGACGGCGCCCAGGTACAGTTCCTTGGCAATGTCGGTGCACGACTCGACCAGGATCTTGGTGACTGGCTGGCCATTGGCATCAGTTTGATAGGTGACCAGGCGCTTGCCCAACCACTGCGCGGCGAACGCCTTGGCGTCCTCGCGGCTCTTGACCAGCTTTACGCCGCCAGCCTTGCCGCGGCCACCTGCGTGGACCTGTGCCTTGACGACCCATTCGGTGCCGCCAATCTTGTCGCACGCCTCGGCTGCTGCTTCCGGCGTGTCTACCGCGAAGCCCTTGGATACCGGCAGGCCGTACTCAGCGAACAGCTGCTTACCCTGATACTCGTGAAGGTTCATGCTTATTACCGTCTTCGTTAGGTACTGCGCTCTCGGCGCTGCGCTCCGGGGAGTGCCGCGCCACCTGTGACTGCTATCCGCGGCCAGGCCGTGGAAGCGGACGGGAATTGCGTCCGTTCCAGGCCACGACAGCGGGATCGAGTCCGGCATGCGTTCCGCGGCAAGCCCTGTTCAGGGCCAACGACGGGCGGCACGCCGTGGTTTCTTGTTGTTAACGCTTCTTGCGGTTGGCAATGTGAATGGCACCGCCATTCACGGCCAGCGCGGCTTCGTGCAGCGCCTCGGACAAGGTCGGGTGCGAGAACACCATCATGCCGAGGTCTTCTGCGCTGGTACCGAATTCCATGCCGATCGCGCCTTGCTGAACAAGCTCGGCGGCGCTTGGGCCGATCACGTGGACGCCCAGTACGCGGTCGGTTTTCGCATCCGCGATCACCTTGACGAAGCCGCCGGTGTCGTTGGCTGCCATGGCACGGCCGCTGGCGGCGAACGGGAAGGTCCCGACGTTCACTTCAACGCCTTCGGCCTTCAGGGTTTGCTCGGTCTTGCCTACCCACGCGATTTCCGGGTGAGTGTAGATGACCGACGGGATCAGGTCGTAGCTCATTGTGGCCTTGTGGCCCTTGATGCGCTCGACAACCATGATGCCCTCTTCGGAAGCCTTGTGGGCCAGCATCAGGCCGCGCACCACGTCGCCGATGGCGTACACGCCCGGCACGCTGGTGGCGCAGTAGTCGTCGACGAAGATGAAGCCACGCTCGTCGATGTCAACGCCGCTGTCGGTGGCCAGCAGGTCGGTGGTCACCGGGCGACGGCCAACCGCGACGATCAGCTTGTCGAAGACGATTTTCTGTTCGCCGTTGGCGTCGGTGAAAGTGACTTCCACTTCGTCGCCGTTCACCTTGGAGCCGGTAACCCGAGCGCCCAGGCGAATGTTCAGGCCCTGCTTGGTCAGGGTTTTGTAGGCTTCCTTGGCGACTGCTTCGTCAGCGGCCGGCAGGAACTTCTCCAGGGCTTCGAGCACGGTGACTTCCGCGCCCAGGCGCGACCACACCGAACCCAGCTCCAGGCCGATCACGCCAGCGCCGATCACGCCAAGGCGCTTGGGCACGGTCTGGAATTCCAGGGCGCCGGTGGAGTCCACGATGACGTTCTGGTCGACCGGGGCCGGTGGAATATCGATCGGGCGGGAGCCCGAAGCCAGGATGACATTGTCAGCCTCGACCACTTCGACATTGCCGTCCTTGCCGGTGACTTCGACCTTCTTGCCGGCCAGCAGCTTGCCGTGGCCTTCGAGCAGGGTCACGCCGTTGGCCTTGAACAGGGTAGCGACGCCGGAGGTGAGGTTCTTCACGATCTGGGACTTGCGGCCCACCATCGCTGGAACGTCCATGGTCACGCCAGCATGGTTGATGCCGTGTGCCTTGAAGCCGTCTTCGGCTTCATGGAATTTCCAGGAGCTGTCCAGCAGCGCCTTGGAGGGAATGCAACCTACGTTCAGGCAGGTACCGCCCAGTGCGGTCTTGCCTTCCTTGTCCTGGTACTTCTCGATACAGGCAGTCTTGAGGCCGAGCTGGGCGGCTTTGATAGCGGCTACATAGCCACCAGGGCCGGCACCGATCACTACCACGTCGAATTTCTGAGTCATAAGAATTCCTTAGAGCCACAAGCCTTGAACCACAAGCTACAAGCTAAAAGCCACAAGTCAAAGCAGGTAGACCGCACGACCACGCCGGTTGCACCACTACTATCCAACTTGCCGCTTGCAGCTTGCAGCTCGAAGCCGCAGCCGAGGCTGCGATTAGATGTCGAGCAGAAGACGAGCCGGATCTTCCAGCAGGTTCTTGATGGTGACCAGGAAGGTTACCGCTTCCTTGCCATCGATCAAGCGGTGATCGTACGACAGTGCCAGATACATCATCGGGCGGATCACTACCTGGCCATTGATGGCCATCGGGCGCTGGATGATGTTGTGCATACCCAGGATCGCCGCCTGCGGCGGGTTCACGATCGGGGTGGACATCATCGAACCGAAGGTGCCGCCGTTGGTGATGGTGAAGGTACCACCGGTCATCTCTTCAATGGACAACTTGCCGTCGCGTGCCTTCTTGCCGAAGGTGGCGATGCCGTTCTCGATTTCCGCCAGGCTCATCTGCTCGGCATTACGCAGTACAGGTACCACCAGGCCGCGATCGCTGGACACAGCCACGCCTACGTCAGCGTAGCCGTGGTAAACGATGTCGGAACCGTCGATGGACGCGTTCACCGCCGGGAAACGCTTCAGCGCCTCGGTGGCAGCCTTCACGAAGAAGGACATGAAGCCCAGGCGTACGCCATTGTGGGACTTCTCGAACAGGTCCTTGTACTTCGAGCGCAGTGCCATGACTTCGGTCATGTCCACTTCGTTGAAGGTGGTCAGCATGGCCATGTTGGACTGTGCTTCGACCAGACGCTCGGCGACCTTGGCACGCAGGCGGGTCATCGGCACGCGCTTCTCGACGCGATCGCCCGCAGCGGTAACCGGAGCGGCGGCAGCGGCAGGCTTGGCGGCAGGTGCCTGAGCCGGAGCGTTTTTCTTCGCTTCGACCGCGGCTACCACGTCTTCCTTGGTGATGCGACCGTCTTTACCGGTGCCCTTGATGCTGTTCAGCGCAATGCCGTTCTCTTCGGCCAGCTTGCGAGCGGCCGGGCCGCCCATGGCGTCCTCGTCGGCGCTGGCAGGTTCAGCGGCAGCGGCAGCCACGGTAGCGGCAGCCGAGGCACCGGCAGGCGCGGCAGCAGGAGCAGCGGCAGCACCGCCAGCTTCGATCGAGCCCAGCAGCTCGTCGGAGAGCACGGTGTCGCCTTCGTTCTTGACGATAGCGCCCAATACGCCATCAGCGGTGGCGAGAACTTCCAGCACGACCTTGTCGGTTTCGATGTCGACGATCAGTTCGTCACGCTTGACGGCTTCGCCCGGCTTTTTGTGCCAGGTGGCAACGGTACCGTCGGCAACCGATTCCGGGAAAGTGGGGGCTTTGATCTCGATAGCCATTATCAGTAGTTCCTTAATTCGGTTCAGTGCGCGTTGGCGTTGACAGTGAAAGCGTCATGGAGCAGTTTTTCCTGCTGCTCGGCGTGCATCGAAGCGTAACCGACGGCAGGTGCGGCCGAAGCCTCGCGGCCGGCGTATTCCACCGTCAGCGACCTGTTATGGTTACCGATCACACGGCGCATGTGATGCTGGCTGCTGTACCAGGCACCCTGGTTCATCGGCTCTTCCTGGCACCACACTACGGTCTGCAGGTTGGTGTACGGCGCGAGGATCTCGGCCAGATCGTTGTCCGGGAACGGATACAGCTGCTCCAGGCGCAGGATGACGGTGTCTTCGCGGCCGTCGGCACGGCGTTTTTCGAGCAGGTCGTAGTACACCTTGCCGCTGCACAGCACCAGGCGAGTCACCTTGGCCGGATCGAGGTTGTCGATCTCCGGGATGACAGTCTGGAACGAGCCTTCGGCCAGGTCTTCGAGGGTCGAGACCGCCAGCTTGTGACGTAGCAGCGACTTGGGCGTGAGTACCACCAGCGGCTTGCGCAGCGGGCGGATCACCTGGCGGCGCAGCAAATGGTAGATCTGCGCAGGCGTGGTGGGTACGCATACCTGGATATTGTGCTCGGCGCACAGTTGCAGGTAACGCTCCAGGCGCGCCGACGAGTGCTCCGGCCCCTGCCCTTCGTAGCCGTGCGGCAGCAACATGGTCAGCCCGCACAGGCGGCCCCATTTGTGCTCGCCACTGGTGATGAACTGGTCGATCACCACCTGGGCACCGTTGGCGAAGTCACCGAACTGCGCTTCCCAGATCACCAGCGAATTTGGCGAGGTGGTTGCATAGCCATACTCGAACGCCAGCACCGCTTCCTCGGACAGGAAGGAGTCATAGAGCTCGAAGCTTGGCTGGCCGCCGAACAGATGACGCATCGGCACATAGGTCCCGGCGTCCTTCTGGTTGTGGAGCACGGCATGACGGTGCGAGAACGTCCCGCGGCCGATGTCCTGGCCAGTCATGCGAACCGGGTGGCCTTCGAACAGCAAGGTGGCGTAGGCCATGGTTTCGGCGTAGCCCCAGTTGATCGGCAAGCCACCGGCCTGCATCTTCTGGCGATCTTCGTAGATCTTCGCTACCTGGCGCTGAACCACGAAACCTTCCGGCACTTCCAGCAGCTTGGCGGACAGTTCTTGCAGGGTCTTGAGGTCGAAGCGGGTGTCGTGGCGCGCGGTCCAGGCGTGGCCCAGGTAAGGCCGCCAGTCCACGAACAACTCCTTGTTCGGCTCTTTGACCAGGCTTTTCACCACGTGCAGGCCGTTGTCCAGTGCGCTGCGGTATTCGTCTACCTGCGACTGGGCGATATCTGCGGTGATGGCGTTGCCCTGCACCAGGCGCTCGGCATACAGCTCACGGGTAGTGCGCTGCTTGGCGATCTGCTGATACATCAGCGGCTGGGTGCCGCTCGGTTCGTCCGCCTCGTTGTGGCCGCGACGGCGGTAGCACACCAGGTCGATCACCACGTCGCGCTTGTACTGCATGCGATAGTCGATGGCGAGCTGGGTCACGAACAGGACGGCTTCCGGATCATCGCCGTTCACGTGCAGGATCGGCGCCTGGATCATCTTGGCAACGTCGGTGCAGTACTCGGTCGAACGAGCGTCACGTGCGTTGCTGATGGTGAAGCCAACCTGGTTGTTGATCACGATGTGCACGGTGCCGCCGGTCTTGAACCCGCGGGTCTGCGACATCTGGAAGGTTTCGAGTACAACGCCCTGCCCGGCGAACGCGGCGTCGCCGTGGATGGACACGGGTACAACCTTGTCACCGGCGCTATCGTTGCGGCGATCCTGACGAGCGCGGACCGAACCCTCTACCACCGGCGAAACGATTTCCAGGTGAGACGGGTTGAACGCCAGCGCCAGGTGAACTTCACCACCGGAAGTCATCACGTTGGAGGAGAAACCCTGGTGATACTTGACGTCGCCAGAGCCCAGCTCGACCTTCTTCTTGCCTTCGAACTCGTCGAACAGATCGCGCGGGTTCTTGCCGAAGGTGTTCACCAGTACGTTCAGGCGGCCACGGTGCGCCATGCCGATAACGATTTCCTTCGCACCGTAGGAACCGGAGCGCTGGATGATCTCGTCGAGCATGGGGATCAGGCTCTCGCCCCCTTCCAGACCGAAACGCTTGGTGCCCGGGTACTTGGTGCCCAGGTACTTCTCAAGGCCCTCGGCAGCAGTGACGCGCTCCAGCACATGGCTCTGCACTTCCGGGGAGTATACCGGACGCCCGCGCACGCTTTCGAGGCGCTGCTGGAACCAGGCGCGCTGCTCGGAATCGACGATATGGGTGAACTCGGCGCCGATGGTGCGGCAATATGTCAGCTGTAACGCTTCCTGGATCTCGCGTAGGCTCGCTTCTTCCTTGCCGATGAACAGGTCGCCGGTACGGAAGGTCGTGTCAAGATCGGCATTGGTCAAGCCGTAATGATTGATCGACAGGTCTGCCGGAGCGGGCCGTTGCCACAAGCCCAGCGGGTCCAGCTGGGCCGCCTGGTGGCCCTGCATCCGGTACGCATGAATCATGCGCAGCACTTCAACCTGCTTCTTCTCGTGCTCAGTGCTTACGCTCCCGGCGGAAACCGGTTGAGCGCGGCGCTGATTTTTCGCCAGCAGCACGAAATGATCACGAACGGTCGAGTGCGAAACGTCGGGGGCGGTGCTGCCTTCGGCGGGCAACTTCTGGAAGTAGGTGCGCCACTCTTCTGGCACAGCGTTAGGGTCGTGCAGGTAAAGCTCGTAGAGCTCTTCCACATAGGCAGCGTTACCACCTGAAAGGTGGGCGCTTTCCCACATGCGCTGCATCACGCTTTCTTGCATGCTTGGTCACCCTCGGTTAGGGGCCACCACCGGCGCGAACCACGGTGTGCCTGAACAAGTCCGGTGCAGCGACTCGAACACAGCCACCAAGGGTTACGCAGATAGTCCGGGTACCAGCCCGGATGCCCCTGCTGGTCTCATTTCGTCAAATAAAAGCGTCAGCCGTGAGGCGTCTGCTCAAGTTGTCGCCGTAGCCGAGCTGGCGGGCCCGACCACGGCGTGTTTCTGTGCTGCGGGTAGATCAGATGCCGCTTTGCAGCAACATGTTACGCACGTGACCGATGGCTTTCGTAGGGTTCAGACCCTTCGGGCACACGTTCACGCAGTTCATGATGCCGCGGCAGCGGAACACGCTGAAGGGATCGTCCATTGCGGCCAGACGCTCTTCGGTGCGCGTATCGCGGCTGTCCGCGAGGAATCGGTAAGCCTGAAGCAGCGCGGCCGGGCCCAGGAACTTGTCCGGGTTCCACCAGAACGACGGGCAGGACGTGGAGCAGCAAGCGCACAGAATGCACTCGTACAGGCCGTCCAGCTTCTCGCGGTCTTCGGGCGACTGAAGCCGCTCGATGGCCGGTGCCGGGGTGTCATTCTGCAGGTACGGCTTAACTTTTTCGTACTGCTTGTAGAAGATGCTCATATCGACGACCAGGTCACGAATGACCGGCAGCCCAGGCAGCGGGCGCAATACCAGCTTGTTGCCCTTCACCACGGCAGACAGCGGCGTGATGCACGCCAGGCCGTTCTTGCCGTTGATGTTCATGCCGTCGGAGCCGCAAACACCCTCGCGGCAGGAACGACGGTACGAGAAGCCCTCGTCCTGTTCCTTGATGAGCGCGAGTACGTCCAGAACCATCAGGTCCTTGCCGCCGGTATCGACCTGGAAGTCGACCATCTTCGGTGCGGCGTCCTGGTCCGGGTTGTAACGATAAACACTGACTTGCAACATAGCGGTCATCACCCTTAGTAGGTCCGGACTTTAGGTTCGAAAGCCGGCACGGTTTTCGGCGCGAAGTTCACGGCACGCTTGGCGACGCGCTTTTCACCCGGGTAGTAAAGGGTGTGGCACAGCCAGTTTTCGTCGTCACGGTCTTCGTAGTCTTCGCGGGCATGGGCACCACGCGATTCCTTGCGCTCCTCGGCCGCGATCGCGGTGGCCTCGGCGACTTCCAGCAGGTTTTGCAGTTCCAGCGCCTCGATGCGGGCGGTGTTGAACCCCTGGCTCTTGTCGTTGATCTTCACATTGGCAATTCGTTCACGCAGGGTCGCCAGCTGAGCGATACCCTTCTGCATGTATTCGCCGGTGCGGAATACGCCGAAGTAGTTCTGCATGCAGTTCTGCAGCTCGCGACGCAGGGTTGCCACGTCTTCACCGGTGGTGCGTTCGTTCAGGCCGCTCAGGCGAGCCAGGGCAACGTCCACATCGGTGGCGCTCGCGTCACGGTATTCGATACCGTCGCTGAGCGCTTTCTCGAGGTGCAGGCCAGCGGCGCGACCGAATACCACCAGGTCGAGCAGCGAGTTGCCGCCCAGGCGGTTGGCACCGTGAACCGATACGCACGCGACTTCACCGACCGCGAACAGGCCTGGAATGATCACATCCTGACCGCTGGCGTCCTGCGTCATCGCCTGGCCATGAATGTTGGTGGCAACGCCGCCCATCATGTAGTGGCAGGTTGGAACAACCGGCACCGGCGCGACCACAGGGTCGACGTGGGCGAAGGTTTTCGACAGCTCGCAGATGCCTGGCAGGCGGCTGTGCAGCACTTCCTCGCCCAGGTGGTCCAGCTTGAGCATCACGTGGTCGCCGTTCGGGCCACAGCCGTTGCCGGCGATGATTTCCTTGACCATCGAACGGGCGACCACGTCGCGGCCGGCGAGGTCCTTGGCGTTGGGCGCATAGCGCTCCATGAAACGCTCGCCGTGCTTGTTGATCAGGTAACCGCCTTCACCGCGGCAACCTTCAGTGACGAGTACACCGGCGCCGGCGATGCCGGTGGGGTGGAACTGCCACATTTCGATGTCCTGCACCGGCACGCCGGCCCGCAGGGCCATGCCCACGCCGTCACCGGTGTTGATCAGGGCATTGGTGGTGGAAGCGTAGATACGCCCTGCCCCGCCCGTAGCCAGTACGGTGGCCTTGGCTCGGATGTAGACGGTTTCGCCGGTTTCGATGCAGATGGCAATGACGCCGACGAAGGCGCCGTCCTGGTTCTTGACCAGGTCGACCGCGTACCACTCGTTGAGGAAGGTGGTACCGGCTTTCAGGTTGCCCTGATAAAGCGTGTGCAGGAGGGCGTGACCGGTACGGTCGGACGCAGCGCAGGTACGCGCAGCCTGGCCACCCTTGCCGAAGTCCTTGGACTGGCCACCGAACGGGCGCTGGTAGATGCGGCCGGTTTCGGTACGGGAGAACGGCAAGCCCATGTGGTCCAGCTCGAAGACCGCAGCCGGGCCCTCCTGGCACATGTATTCGATCGCGTCCTGGTCACCGATGTAGTCCGACCCCTTTACGGTGTCGTACATGTGCCAGCGCCAGTCATCGTTCGGATCCGCCGAAGCGATTGCGCAGGTGATGCCACCCTGGGCCGATACGGTGTGCGAGCGGGTCGGGAAGACCTTGGTGACCACGGCGGTCTTGTGGCCGCCTTGAGCCAGTTGCAGCGCGGCGCGCATGCCGGCGCCGCCGCCACCGATGATGATGGCGTCGTAGTTGAGCGTACGGATGTTGGACATGAATCAAATACCCCAGAGAATCTGCACACCCCAGACGAAGTAGGCGAACATTGCTACGCCACACACCGCCTGGAACAGGAACCGCACGACAGTCGCCGACTTGCCCAGCGCCATCGGCGTGAGGTAGTCGGTGGAGATGGTCCACATGCCGACCCAGGCGTGAGCGCTGAGGGCAACGAGGGACAGCAAGCTGAAGATGCGCATCCAGTTATTGGAGAACAGGGCATGCCACTGGGCGTAGTTCAGCCCGGGGTGTGCCACCAGGTAGCCGATCAGGAAAATGAAGTACACCGCGAGAACGACGGCCGAAACCCGCTGCGCCATCCAGTCGTAAAGGCCCGAACGGGACAGGTTAGTGACGTTGGTTACCATATCCAGACTCCCGCCAGAACGATCAGCACTACAGAAACGACGATGACGATCTTGGAGCCGAGCTTGCCGCCCTCGAGCGTCTCACCCACGCCAGTGTCCATGATCAGGTGGCGAACACCGGCCACCAGATGATAAAGCAGAGCGGAGAGCAGGCCCCACATCACAAGCTTGGCCAGCGGACTGGTCAGATACGCCTTCACCTCGCCAAAGCCTTCCTCGGAACCCAGCGACTTGCCCAGCGCGTAGAGCGCGATGGCAATGCCAAGAAACAGGATGACACCGGAAACGCGATGGAGAATGGACGTGTAAGCAGTGACGGGAAGTTTGATGGTCCTTAGGTCTAGGTTTACAGGTCGTTGGCTATTCACGGCTTTTTTCACACTGAAGAGCCCCCAGCAAGCAGGGCAAAGTTGTAGGGAAGTGTACTGGTCAGGTACCCACCACCCGGGGAGTGACACGACAGCGGAGCGGGCCGGAAAGCCCCTGACGGTCGGACGCCGAGTATAGACAGTTAGGATACTAATGACAACGTAAAGGACTGTTCCGCAAACCGTGTTGCGACGCCTCTCGAAAAGGCGTAAACGGCGATGGAAAACGGCGGAATCGATACCGCTCGAAGGCCTGTACGGCAGGCTTTTGGCAAATTGACTTTAGGATTTATCACACTATAGTGGTGCGGGCCCTGCGTGGGGGGTCTGTCTGATGATTTGAAGCATTAATAGGAGGCCACATGGCTGACAAAAAAGCGCAGTTGATCATCGAGGGCGCAGCCCCCGTCGAGCTGCCGATTTTAACCGGCACCGTTGGTCCCGAAGTAATTGACGTGCGGACCCTGACCACTACCGGTCGCTTCACCTTCGACCCGGGCTTCATGTCCACCGCGTCGTGCGAATCGAAGATCACCTACATCGATGGCGACCAGGGTGTATTGCTCCACCGCGGCTACCCTATCGAACAACTCGCCGAAAACTCCGACTACCTCGAAACTTGCTACCTGCTGCTTAATGGCGAACTGCCAAACGCCGAGCAGAAGGCAAAGTTCGTCAGCACCGTGAAAAATCACACCATGGTGCACGAGCAGTTGAAGACGTTCTTCAACGGCTTCCGCCGTGATGCCCACCCCATGGCCATCATGTGCGGCGTAGTAGGCGCCCTGTCGGCGTTCTACCACGACTCCCTGGACATCAAGAACCCGCAGCACCGGGAAATCTCGGCCGTTCGCCTGATCGCGAAAATGCCCACCCTGGCAGCGATGGTGTACAAGTACTCCATGGGCCAGCCCATGATGTACCCGCGCAATGACCTGTCGTACGCCGAAAACTTCCTGCACATGATGTTCAACACCCCGTGCGAGATCAAGCCGATCAGCCCGGTGCTGGCCCGCGCAATGGACCGGATCTTCATCCTCCACGCCGACCATGAGCAGAATGCGTCCACCTCCACGGTGCGCCTGGCAGGCTCTTCGGGCGCCAACCCGTTTGCCTGTATCGCCGCCGGTATTGCCGCACTCTGGGGCCCTGCCCACGGCGGCGCGAACGAAGCCGTACTGGCCATGCTCGATGAAATCGGCGACGTGTCGAACATCGACAAGTACATTGCCAAGGCCAAGGACAAGAACGACCCGTTCAAACTCATGGGCTTCGGCCACCGGGTGTACAAGAACTTCGATCCTCGCGCCAAGGTAATGAAACAGACCTGCGACGAAGTGTTGGCCGAACTTGGCATCAAGAACGACCCGCAACTGGAACTTGCCATGCGCCTGGATGAAATTGCGCGCAACGACCCTTATTTCAAGGAGCGCAATCTCTACCCGAACGTAGACTTCTACTCGGGTATTATCTTGAAGGCGATTGGCATTCCAACCAGCATGTTCACTGTGATCTTCGCACTGGCGCGGACAGTCGGCTGGATTTCGCACTGGAAGGAAATGCTCTCCAGCCCCTACAAGATCGGTCGCCCACGTCAGTTGTATACTGGCGAACCGAAGCGGGACCTGCAAAAGCTGGAAGATCGCAAGTAAGTTTGCCTGCCCGCCATCCAGGGGCGGGCACTGATGGATAGCGAGGAAATTGCTCCGTCTGCGCTCGGCGTATACACAGCGTCATGATTGGGCCGTGCCTTGAGCACGGCCCAAATCCTGAAAGGACGCTGAAATGAATCCCGACCAAAGTATCAGTTATCTGAACGCCCTCTCGATGCCAGCCCTCGCACCTTTGGGGGACGACATTTCGCTGGACACACCACCCGTACTGCAGCCTAGCGAAACCGGCCCCGGCGCCGGCCTCCAGGGCAACAAGCTCATCGCCTTCACTTCCGCCCTCGAGCCAAAATACAGGGAAGCCGTCAAGTACTGCACTCAGATCGCGCAGAGCGCGGCCGATGCCGCCTACGACCAACTTTCGCAGCGCTTGCAGTGGTACGCCAAGTACACTGAGGTACTCAAGCATGCGGGCTGGATCGGTAGCAACAATCAGCTCAGCGAGTACAAGCATTCAAAAACCGACCTCACCATGGAACAGGTTGCCTTGCAGCTGATCCAGGCAGCGGCTGGGGCCAATGCGGCCTCGATTCTTGAGATCACCCAGCTGGCGGTAGATGCATTGAAGAGCAACGAGGCAGCCAACCTCAAGCTCGAAAAATCGTCCAGCCAAAGCTCCAATGGCGCGTTCGACATCCTGCCGTGTCTGCAGAGCGATGATGAAGTAGTCATGTATGACCATGCCATGATCTTCACCCGCAAAAAATCCAGCGGTGGCTTCTGGTTCTGGAGCTGGAAAGCCGAGCACGTGGACCTCACCCATGTGGCTAACGAGTGGACGCTCAACTACGACTTCTACACAAGCGTAGAAGCCACCATTCGTAAAAAGCTTGGCGTGGCCTCCGAGAACTTCTTCGAGAGTCTTGACCTCGCCTGATCGGCTGTCGCGCATTTGCCAGGAGGCTGCATGGATCCCGCCCCATATGACATTTATCGAAACGCCACTTCGCTTGTCTTCGCGCCTTCAGACGCGGATGCACTGCTGATAAGCGACGCCCTGGACAGCGCCCTCCTCGCCCAGTTGCAGGCCGGAAAAACGGCCGAGCCGTTCACGGACCCGGAGCGCTGGGACAAGGCTCGCCTGGCGACCCTGGGCCACCTACAGTGGGTAGCGACTTCCAGCAAGGCCTCAGAGATTGCTCAGGAAGGCACCTTTACCTTGGCTGGGCTGCTGGGGCTGGAAGTACCGGAGATCAGGGCAACGCAACTGACCGAAGCACTGGCCCCGCTGTTGCTGCCCGAAACGTGGCTTGAAGGCCTGTGGGCCCGGGTCAATAAGGGCGGCGTACAGGTAAGGGCCAATGTCATGGAGGTGCGCCGCAACGGTGAACTTGCCTGGACCAGCATCTCGTTTGCGGCGTCGAGCAGCCTCGGTTGGTGCGGACCCTACGACGCCACGGGCGATGAGCCTGTCACGGTCCGTATCGTTCGCTCCACCCACGCTTTCAGCGATGGTGCCGATGGGTACGCGCAGGTACGTGAAAAGGTGATCACAGCGCTGGGCACGTTGCGCTACAGCCAGAACCACTGGATAGCCACCAACGCTATCCACAAAGCCTGAACCGGACCAGGCCCTTCACCTTGAAGGGCCTGGTACTTCTACCGCTCGAGCCTTCCGCTCAAGGCTGCTCGGCTTTGGCTTTCAAACCTTTGAGTGTATTGAAGGGAGCATCGACCACGAACTTGTTCGCAATCATGGACGGGACGCTACCGCCCGGTTCGGTATGTACCTGGTAAGTGACAATCGTGTCCGCCCCCTTGGGCTCCATCTTCCAGAAACCCTCTACCTGGGCAACACGCACAAAGCCCTTTTCCTCCGGCAGGTAGGTAGGGACGCCCTTCAGCGTCCGAGTTAAGCTGCCATCGGCACCCTCGCTGGTAGTCACCTGCAACACCGAGTCGCGTGGCGTTACCGGCCACGGCGTATTGAACTGCGTGTAGGTCCAGCTTTGGGCTCCCTCGTGCTTGAGCAGCTTCTGAGCCTTGCACTCGTGAATCCAGGCGCAGGCGCCCGCTACGTCTTCCTGCAACGCACGCACCCGTGCCAGGGGCGCATGAATCGTCGCTACCCCTTTATAGGCTTTGTAATCGGACCCAGGGACACTGCTGAGGGACACGGTAATGCCGCCCTCGTCCTTTACAACCTGCCAATCCTCGGCAATGGCTTGCGCCGAAATCCACGGCAGCACGCAAAACGCGGCCACTCGATACATCGCTCTCATAGGTTTTCCTTTTTATTCACGAGATGCAGGTCTGCGCCCTTTCACTCCCGGTAGCCCCTTCCAGCCAAGTGAGTATCCGCACCGCATCCAGATTGTCCGTACCGCAAAAGGCTACGTCAGCCTGGAAAGCACTGCACACCGCCGGCCGCTCCGGGCGGCCGAAAATCTGGCACAGGTTGTCCGGCCCAAGTTGCACGCAGCGCTCACCCGCAGGTTTGCCGTTGGGCATACCCGGAATCGGGGAAGAAATGGACGGTGCGATACAGCACGCACCGCAACCTGCGCGGCATAGCATGACGGAGCTACTCCAGGACGAGAATAATGGGATGGCGCCCCGCGATAGTAACCGCCCAAACAGGTGTTTGAAACCTCTGTTCGACGTGTCGCACAAAGGCCGGGGCCGTAGCGCTACTGCTTGAACTTGAAATCCAGCGCGGCGCCGTCGACCTCTCGGCGGCTTTCATTACGTAGTTGCAGGTCCATTTCATTAGTAAGCAGGCGCCCGTTCAGCTGGAACGGCTCTGCCCCGTCCTTCGAAGTGAACAGCGAGGGCAGCAAGGGCTTGCCGTCGGCGCTGGGCGCGGCGGCCACTGGCTTGGCCGCCTCGGCCTGGCCTGGCGGCTGGAGCTGGTTGACCATGTCCTTCGGCAAGCTGAGGTCCAGCTTGGCCGCCGGGATATCCGAGGCGATCACATCCGCCGATTTGCGAGCCTTGGATTTACTGGCCACTGCCTTCGATGCCTTGCCCTTTGCCGCTGCTACCGGCTTGGACGTGGCCTTGCCTTGCGACTTGGCGAGCGCCTGTTTCGAGGGCTTCGCTTTGGCAGCGGGCGTGGCGGGTAGTGAGGACGACACCGGGGCTGGCGCGCCCAACGTGAATTGCTCGGGAGCGGCCGCTCCAACAGGCGCCGCGATCAGCGGCGTGGCTAACACAGTCAGCAGGCAGAGCAGAGGCTTGAGACAGTTCATTTCAGGCTGGCCACCACGGTCGGACACCCCCTATGCTCACCCTCGCCAGCTGCGATGGCAAGAGGCGAACCGCTTGCAGTTCCGACCGCTCAGTACCATGCGCTGTTCCCTGTCTCTTCACACAATTGCGTGGCCAGCACGCCAAGGGTCATGAGCGCCCGCTCCGCCTCACGATCCCAGGGGATGCCGCAGTTCAGGCGGATACAGTGATTGAATTGTTCCGTGTTGCTGAAGATCAGCCCAGGCGCGATGCTGATCCCTTGATCCAGGGCACGAACGTGCAATTCCTGCGTATTCACTCGCCCCGGCAGGCTCACCCACAGAATGAAGCCCCCGATTGGCCGCGTCATTTGAGTGCCTACGGGAAAATGCTGCTGAACCGCAAGCTGATACGCGGTGAGGTTCTTGCGGTACTCCTGCCTGATGTGGCGCAAATGCCGATCGTAACCGCCGTTCTCCAGATAACTGGCGATGGCCATCTGGGTGACGCTGCACGCTGAGTGCGTGCTGAAGGTCTGTAACCGCTGGATCTCGGCCTGGTGCTTGCCGGCGATCATCCAGCCAATACGAACACCTGGAGAAAGCGTTTTGGAAAAGCTTGAACAGTAGATCACATGGCCGTGGCGATCATAGGCCTTCAAGGCCTTGTGTCGCCCCTGATCAAACATCAGCTCGCCGTGAATATCATCTTCGATGATCTGGATGTTGAATTCGGCGGCCAGGCGCAGCAGCTGTTTCTGCCGCTCTTCCGGCACCACGCCGCCCAAGGGGTTGCTCAGCCGGGAGGTCATCATCAGCGCCTTGATCGACCACTGATTCGCCGCCAGCTGCAAAGCCTCCAGGCTGATCCCGGCGGTGGGGTCGCTGGGGATCTCTATCACTTTCAAGCCCAGCAGGTCGGCCAGCTGCAGCAGGCCGTAATAGGTCGGTGATTCTGCGGCAATCAGGTCCCCCGGGCGCGTGAGCGTGCGCAAGGCCATTTGCAAGGCATCCACGCAGCCATGGGTAATCACCAGTTCGGAAGGGTCGACCACCACGCCAGCATCGCGCATGCGAATGGCGATCTGCCGGCGCAAGGGTTCGTAGCCAGGGCTGAACATGTAGCTGAACGCCCGCGGGCTCTGGAAGCGGGTGACCTTGGCGATCTGCTGGTGCAGCGCCCGCACGGGCAGGTATTCAACATGGGGCACAGCGGCACCAAGGGCGAACACACCGTCGCGCCTGGACTCATCCAGCACCTGTTGAATGATACTGCTGCGGGTAACCAACCCTGGCCGTTCCACCCGGGCAATGTCCGGGGTGGGCGCCGTGAGCGCCGGCGTCTGGTGCACGTAATAGCCCGATTGAGGACGGGCGCGGATCAGCCCTTGATCCTCGAGGTTGGCGTAAGCCTGCAAGACTGTGGCGTGGCTGACATTGAGCTGGGCGCTCATCTTGCGGACCGAAGGCACACGCTCGCCGGGTTGATACACACCCTTGCGGATGTCTTCGGCCAACTGTTGGGCAATACGCTGATACAGCAACAGGTTCGTCATCGGCGCTGGCTTTCCACCGTGTATAGGAACAGTTGCGAACTGTACGGGGACAGTTGCGCTAGAGAGCCAAAGGATAACGCCAGCGGCCCCTCAGTACGAGAGGCGCTGGCGTTGGGGCAGCTTACTGACGTTTCTCGCCCAGCGCGCCGGCCCGGTCCGAGATCACGATCTCCACGCGGCGGTTGAGCGCCCTGCCCCGCTCGGTGGCATTGGCTTCGACGGGGTACTGGTCGCCGTACCCTTGCACGTCGATGCGTCGCTCCTCCACGCCAAGGTCCACCAGCATGTCCGCCACTGCCTGCGCCCGATCCTTCGACAACTTGAGGTTGTCTTCCGCGGCGCCGGTGCTGTCCGTATAGCCCTCGATGCGGATGGTCCGGCGAGGGTTCATTTGCAGGAACTGCACGAGCTTGAGCAGGGTGCGATTGGCTGAAGGCTTGAGGTCGGCCTCGCCGGTATCGAACAGCACATCGCCCAGAGTAAGCACCAGGCCGCGATCCGCATCTGTGGTGGTCAATGCCAGCAGTTGATCTTCCAGCCACTGGCCTTGGCGCTGCACGCTGAGCAACTTGGACTCGCGCAAGGCAAGCTGCAGGCGCTCACGCTCCAGGCCCTGACGTTGCAGTTGATCGAGGTTGGCGGCGGCTTCGCTGTGAGCCAGGGCGATATCCGTGTAGCGCATGCTGAGGTAGGCATAGTGGCGCACATCATCGCCGGCGCCCCAGTAACCGGACAACCGTTCGGCCCGGGCCAGGGATTCTCCCGCGCGAATAACGTCCTTGGGCGCGTGGCGCAGCACCTCGGTATTGTCCCGCACGCCCTGGAAGCGCGCCGACGCCTGGGACACCGCTTCATCAGCGGCGTGGTTGGCGCAACCGGCAAGGCCCAACGCCAGCCAGGCGCCGATCACCGGGCGCCATGCATGACGAACGCGGCTCATTGCACATCTCCCAGCTGCTTGTGCAGGCGCTGGATGCGGGCGTTCATCTGGGCCAATTGCTCGCGGCTCTTGCGGGTGAGCTCGTTGGCTTCCGCCAGGCGAGCGTCGAGCTCGGCTTGTTCCAGGGCCATGCGCGCCGCCTTGTTGTTATGGTCAGCCAGATCCGCCCTGGCTTGGGCTGCCTTGCTCAGCGCATCGGCGAGCGGCGTGGTGTTATCCGCTGCACCCACGGCGCGGGCCTGTTCGATCGCTTGCTCGGTGAGGCGCAGCTGTTCATCGGGTACAGGGTCGGTGGCGCAGCCGGCGAGCGCCAGCAGCGCTCCGGCGATCATCAATCGTTTGTTCACACAGCGTTTCCTATGGTTTGACCGCCCCGGACATCGCCTGCTGCTGTTGCTTCCAGCGCTCGGCGTTACGTTGCAGGATCGGCTGGATCCCGCCGGAGGCGGCCAATTCTGTCATCTTTTTCGCCAGCTGTCCGCGCAGCCAGCCATCGTTGCAGGCAGAGTCCTGAGCAATGGCCAGGTAAATTCCCGGACGGTCCACAGCCACCTCGCTGGCCAGGACGCGCCCGTCCAGCCCGAGCGCAGCGACCGCCGCCGCGCCGGCATAACGGGGGGCGATGGCATAGTCCGCCTTGCCTTGCGCCAGCGACTCAAGGGTATGGGTAAGGTTTTCGGCAGGCTGCAGCGCGAGGTGCTCAGCCGCGAACGCAGCGAACGCAGGTGTTGGCCGAGCCTTGGCGGACATCACCCCGCGGTGGCCGGGCAGGTCCGCAAGCGTCGAATAAGTGATGGTCGAGCCCTGGCGGCTCCACACCAGATAATCGTTGAAGGCCAATGCGGGATGAACGTAGTCCAGATGCTCGAGGTCGGCCTCGGTCAGCACGGCATCAGCGAGGATATCCATACGGCCGCTGCGCACTTCTTCCAGAGCCTGTGAGCGGCGGCCTGCGTACAGCACGTCGATTTTCACGCCCAGCTGCGCGGCAACGCTGGCCAGCACGTCCACGCTCGCACCGATCAGCTTGCGTGGGTCCGCCGGGTCGCGCCAGGCATAGGGCGGAGCGTCGGGGCTGGCAGTGGCCACCAGCCGCTCGCAGCTTCCGGCGGCCAGGCACAGGGATGGGAACGCAGCCACGCAGGCCAGCCAATACGACGCAATTCGCATGATGGGTTCAGGCTTTGTCTGTTCTGGAGGGCGGAGCATATAAAAAAACCCGGGCGATTGCCCGGGTTCCTTTGCTGCGACTCGCAGCGATCACACCAGCTTTTCGAATTCCGGGATGATCTCGAACAGGTCACCTACCAGGCCATAATCGGCGACCTGGAAGATCGGGGCTTCTTCGTCCTTGTTGATCGCGACGATCACCTTGGAGTCCTTCATGCCCGCCAGGTGCTGGATCGCGCCGGAGATACCGACGGCGATGTACAGCTGCGGCGCGACGATCTTGCCGGTTTGACCCACTTGCATGTCGTTGGGCACGAAGCCTGCGTCCACCGCAGCGCGCGAAGCGCCCACGGCCGCGCCGAGTTTGTCGGCCAGGGCGTACAGGTGCTTGAAGTTGTCACCGTTCTGCATGCCACGGCCACCGGACACCACGATCTTGGCGGCGGTGAGCTCAGGACGATCCGACTTGGCCAACTCTTCCCCAACGAAGGCGGACAGGCCTGCGTCTTTCACGTCGCTGACCGCTTCCACAGCTGCCGAACCACCCTCGGCGGCGACCGGGTCGAAGCCGGTGGTACGCACGGTGATCACCTTCACCGCCGCGCTCGATTGCACGGTGGCAATGGCGTTGCCGGCGTAGATCGGGCGCTTGAAGGTGTCGGCGCTTTCAACCGAGATGATCTCGGAGATCTGGTCCACGTCCAGCTGGGCGGCCACGCGCGGCAGGAAGTTCTTGCCGTTGGTGGTGGCCGGGGCCAGCACGTGGCTGTAGCCCGATGCCAGGCCCACGATCAGCGGGGCCACGTTCTCGGGCAACTGATGCGCATAGGCGGCATTGTCGGCGACCAGCACCTTGGCCACGCCAGCCACTTTCGCGGCGGCTTCGGCCACGGCGCTCACGCCCTGCCCGGCAACCAGCACGTGTACATCACCGCCGATCTTCTGAGCCGCGGCGACGGTGTTCAGGGTAGCGCCAGCCAGTGCGCCGTTTTCGTGTTCAGCGATAACCAGGATAGCCATCAGATTACCTTCGCCTCGTTCTTCAGTTTTTCGACCAGTTCGGCGACCGACTTGACCTTCACACCGGCGCTGCGCGTGGCAGGCGCCTCGACCTTCACGGTCTTGTTGGTGGAAGCAGTGGAAACACCGAGCGCTTCAGGCGTGAAGGTTTCCAGAGGCTTCTTCTTGGCCTTCATGATGTTGGGCAGCGACGCATAGCGCGGTTCGTTCAGGCGCAGGTCGGTGGTGACGATAGCGGGCAGGTTCAGCGCAACCGTTTGCAAGCCGCCGTCGATTTCGCGGGTAACGTTCAGCTTGTCACCGGCCAGTTCGACCTTGGAGGCGAAGGTACCCTGAGCGTAACCAGTGAGCGCAGCCAGCATCTGGCCGGTCTGGTTGTTGTCGCTGTCGATGGCCTGCTTGCCGAGGATCACCAGCTGTGGCTGTTCCTTGTCGACCACCGCCTTGAGGGCCTTGGCGATCGCCAGGGAGCCCAGCTCCTCGGCGGTGTCTACCAGCACGGCGCGGTCGGCGCCCAATGCCAGCGCGGTGCGCAGTTGTTCCTGGGCAGTGGCAGGCCCGACCGTGACCACGACCACCTCGGTAGCCACGCCTTTTTCCTTCAGGCGAACCGCTTCTTCCACGGCGATCTCGCAGAAGGGGTTCATCGACATCTTGACGTTGGCAAGATCGACCCCGGAGTTGTCCGCCTTGACGCGAACCTTGACGTTGTAATCGACCACTCGTTTGACAGCTACAAGAACCTTCATGGATTCCTCGTTACTCTCCGGTGAATAAAATGTCGCAGGGCGGGCCTTGCGATCGCTCATGGCACGGCGCGCAAACCCGCGTGCGGCGACGGCGCTGAGCGCGTATCGACCAGCAGCGTAGCAGGTTGCGAGGCCGTGTTCGCCCGCCCCGAAGCCTTGGGCCCGGAAGCCGCCACACGGCGCGAAACCAGCTGTCACAAGCGACAGCCGGCCTGAAACCGCCCGTATCTTGACCGTATAGGAATACCCGGTCAATACGCGGAACCGGCCGGTCACGCTGCTGCATGCAGCGAGTTTACTGGCCTGTCGGGAATTCAAACAAACGTTTGATTTGGACCGGTCGCATGGTGTAGATATAATGCGCCGTCCGCGAAGAAGGGCCCGAACCGCCCCGCGCCGGCGCAACAGCATCACCGCTACAGGCGTGGCCTGCGTGCCAACCGCCCTTATTAGAAAAACCGTACCCGCCTGTGTTAGGAGAGAACCTGTGGAACGCGAATACATGGAATTCGACGTGGTCATCGTCGGGGCTGGCCCCGCGGGCCTGTCCGCTGCCTGCCGTATCAAGCAGAAGGCCGCCGAAGCCGGTAAGGAGGTCAGCGTCTGCGTGGTCGAGAAAGGCTCCGAGGTAGGCGCTCACATTCTCTCCGGCGCGGTGTTCGAGCCTCGCGCACTCAACGAGCTGTTCCCCAACTGGCAGGAGCTGGGCGCACCGCTCAACACTCCGGTCAAGCGGGACGACATCTATCTGCTGAATGATGCTCAACGCGCGCGGAAAATCCCCGATGCCTTCGTGCCTAAAACGATGCACAACGAAGGCAACTACATCATCTCTCTGGGCAACCTGTGCCGCTGGCTCGCCCAGCAGGCCGAAAACCTCGGCGTAGAGGTGTATCCAGGCTTCGCCGCCCAGGAAGCGCTGATCGACGAGCAAGGTGTGGTGCGCGGCATTCTCACCGGTGACATGGGCGTGGACCGTGAGGGCCACCCCAAGGACGGCATGTACACCCCCGGCATGGAGCTGCGTGGCAAGTACACGCTGTTCGCCGAGGGCTGCCGTGGCCACATCGGCAAGCAGCTGATCAAGCGCTTCAACCTGGACGCGGACGTCGACCCTCAGCACTACGCCATCGGCCTGAAGGAAATCTGGGACATCGACCCTGCTCGCCATGAACAGGGCCTGGTGGTGCACACGGCCGGCTGGCCATTGGACGACGCCAACCCGGGCGGCTCCTTCCTTTATCACCTGGAGAACAACCAGGTGGTGGTGGGGCTGATCGTCGACCTCTCCTACAGCAACCCCTTCCTGTCGCCGTTCGATGAGTTCCAGCGGTACAAGCACCACCCTGTGGTCAAGCAGTACCTGGAAGGTGGCAAGCGCGTGTCCTATGGTGCCCGCGCTATCGCCAAGGGCGGTTTCAACTCGTTGCCCAAGATGGTCTTCCCTGGCGGCGCGTTGGTCGGCTGCGACCTGGGCACGTTGAACTTCGCCAAGATCAAAGGCAGCCACACGGCGATGAAGTCCGGCATGCTCGCGGCCGATGCGGCGGTCGAGCGTCTGCTGGCCGACAGCGAAGGCGGCGATGTGCTTTCGGCCTACCCTGAAAGCTTCAAGGCCAGCTGGGTGTACGACGAGCTGTTCCGCAGCCGCAACTTCGGCGCGGCGATCCACAAGTGGGGCGCGGTCAAGGGCGGTGCGTTCAACTTCATCGACCAGAACCTCTTCGGCGGCAAGATCCCCTTCACCCTGCGGGACAAGACGCCGGACTACGCCACCCTCAAGCTGGCGGCGGACTCTGCGCGGATCGAATACCCCAAGCCGGATGGCAAGCTGAGCTTCGACAAGCTGAGTTCGGTGTTCCTCTCGGGCACCAACCACGAGGAGGAGCAGCCGTGCCACCTCAAGCTTCAGGACCCGAGCATTCCGATCGCGAAAAACCTGCCGCTGTACGATGAGCCGGCCCAGCGTTATTGCCCGGCAGGGGTATACGAGGTGATCACCAAGGAAGACGGCGAAAAACGCTTCCAGATCAACGCGCAGAACTGCGTGCACTGCAAAACCTGCGACATCAAGGACCCCGCCCAGAACATCACCTGGGTGGCACCTGAAGGGTCGGGCGGGCCTACCTACCCGAATATGTAAATGCATTGTTTCCCGGGTTTCACCCGGTCCCACAGGCAAAAGATCCGGGACCGGGCGGAATCCGGGAACATTGGGCTACCTTCGCCGATCCAGGCTCTGCACCGTCAGGTCCAGCGCTTTTTGCATGTCCAGCCGCGCTGAACGGCCGATGTCGGGGTGGTTGAGGTCGAAGTTGCGCTCCGAGGGAATGATCGGCGCGGTCAGGTCTTCACCGTCCGCGGGCTCGAAATCATCATCCCCGCCGATTGGCAGCGAGCTGCGCCGAAGCAGGATGCGCAGTTGCGCCGGGGTGAGCCGCGGGTTGATCGAGAGCATGGCCGCCGTAATGCCTGTCACCATCGGCGTGGCGAAGGAAGTGCCACAGTGCACGCTACCCTCCCCGTCCGCACCCGGGTCTACGCCATGGGTACAGGCGGCGGCGGAGATGTCCACGCGCAGATCCAGGTTGGACGACGCCCGGCGCACCGCGTAGTCGGGGCTGTTCACTGGCAGGTCTGGCTGCCCGCTACGCTCATGCCCGCCCACTACCAGCAATTGGTCGGTCACGAAGGACGACGGCAGCCGGTATTCATCCTGGCCTGCGAAGGACGCGCCGTTGCCTGCCGAGTTGATGACCACCACATCCGGGTGTTTGGCTTTCAGCCAGCGGAAGAACTCTTCGAGCAGCTCCTCGTAACCCGCCATCGCCACGCCTGAGCGAACCTGCGTGTCGATGTCGCCACCCTGCACCTTCTGCGTACCGATCCGGTGGAGCCCCCAGCTCCAGTTGAGGATGCGTGCACCGTCTTCCACCAGGTTCACAGACGCGGCGACATTGGCAGTGATGCCGGCATCCGAATCGCGCTCCACAATCACCTCGAAGCCTTTGCTCACGCCCTCCAGCCCGCGGAGGAAACCTGTATTGCCACCTTTCTGCCAATGGGCGAGCAACACCCCCGCCACGGTCGAGCCATGGGCCTGGGGGCTTTGCGCATCGCGGGCATAAAGGCAAGTACGTGGCAGTTCGCACGGGCCGAGGTATTCGGCAAAGCCCGGCGAGTCGAAGTCCACATTGCGTTCGATCACTCCAATACGCACCGGCGCCGCTTCTACAGGCGCACCCCGCGCAGCCACCCGGCGACGGTAGTAGTTCACCGCGTCGGCAAAGCGGTTGGCGGCCCATTCGTCAGGGGATTCCTTGCTCACGGGCACTTCCCGCTCTGCTTCCTCGGCCGAAGACTCCTCGATCACCACCCCGTCCACGCTGACCTCATGGCCGAGCCGGAGGATCAACGCATCGCGTTCCGTGAGGTTTTTCACCGGAAGGCGTAGCTGCCAGGTATTAAGTGCGGGAATGGCGCCCACGATCGTTGCGCCATACTTTTGCGACAGCTGCCGAACCTGATCGAGGCCGTCGTAGCGCTCCTCGATGATCACGCTGACCAGGTTGAGGTAAGTACTCAGCCCCTCGGCATTGGTTGCCATCTCGTTGAGCTTGGCCGCCACCACGTGATTGCCGGCCATGCTCAGCCACACGCCGTTGCTGCTACGCCCATCCTGCTCGAGGCGCAGCGGGCCGCTGGTGTCTTTGCCGGTTTCGAAGGTGATGCGCAAGCGGTCGCCGTCACGCTCAGTGGGTTTCGCTACGCCGCCCAGCCTGGCCTGTATCGGCCCGCTGGCAAGGCCGCTGACCTTGAGGCAAAACACCTGGCGCCGGGTATCGAGCAGGTCACCGCAGCGCTCCAGCTGCTGCAACCGTAATGGGTCTTCTGCCCGGGCGCCTGAGGCCACCCCGCACAGCACAAGAAAAAGCAGCCAGCGTCGTTCCATGAGGGGCCTTCTTTTCGGGCATTTTGCTGGTGTGACTGCCGGCCACGCCGCTTGGTTCAGCCGCCAAGCTCTCGGCTCAGGGCCAATGCCGTGGCTTGTACCGTGGGCGCGAGCAGCGTCATGCGCTCCAGCGACATGTAAGGCACCGTACTGGCCACGCTGATCGCCGCTACGATCTGCCGGCTGGCATCACGCACCGGCGCCGCCACGCAGCGGATCGAGGGCTCGTTGTCTTCCAGGTCGAAGGCATACTGGCCATCGACGTAAGCCAGCATCCGCGCCTGGAAGGCTTCCCAACCAGGTTCTTCGCGGTCAGCCCAAACAGCGGCTGCCGGGGGCTGGTTATCGAACAAGCGCCGCCATTCGGTTTCAAGGCTGTCCAGCAACAGCGCCTTGCCGATGCCGGTGCGGGTCAACGGCATGCGCTGGCCCACCCGGGAACGCATTTCGGGGCCATTGCGCCCGGGGTTCTTGTGCAGGTACAGCACTTGATCGCCATCGCGAACGGCCAGGTGCACGGTGTCGCCGGTGCTGGCGGACAGCTCGTCCAGCAACGGCGCCGCCAGCACCGCAAGGGGCAATTCGTCCCGGGCCTGGAAGCCCAGCTCGATCAACCGCGGCCCCAACCGGTAGCCGTTGTTGGCCGTAAGCCGCAAGTAACGCTCTTCCACCAGCGCGCTCACCAGCCGGTGAGTGGTGCTACGGGTGGTGCCCAAATGCGCAGCAATGCCCTTGAGGTCCCGGGCACCGGCGGCCACCGCCTGTATCACCGCCAGGCCGCGCAACAGTGTTTGAGTACCTGCGGGGGCGGCGCTCGGCGTGTCAGTTGGCATCGTCAGTCACCCTGGTTATCAGAAAAACGGCGAGCATTATCCGGCCCTCGTCTTTCGCCGTCACCTGTCGGCGATCTCGATCCGCTCTACCTTGCCCACCAACACCACATAGCACAGCGCACCGACCAGCGCGGTACCGGCAACATAGGTGATGGCCGGGGCGAAGGAGTCACCCGTGGCGAGGAAGCCGATGACAATCGGGGTGACGATGGCGGACAGGTTGCCGATGAAGTTGAACGTGCCGCCGGTAAGCCCGAGCAGCCGCGCCGGCGCCAGCGTGGACACCAACGACCAGGTGATGGAGGCTAATCCGTTGCCGAAGAACGCCAGGGCCAGACAACCAATTACCAACGGCGTGGAATCGAACCAGTTGGCACCGATGATGCTGGTGGAAATCAGCAGCCCACCGATGATCGGCAGCTTGCGCGCCAGGCCCACACTGGCACCGCGGCGGATCAGCCAGTCAGAAAACAGGCCGGAACACAGTACGCCTACGAAGGCGGCCAGGAACGGCAAGGATGCCAGCAGCCCCGACTTGATAAAGTCCATCCCACGGTACTTCACCAGGTAAGTAGGGAACCAGGTGAGGAAGAACCACAGCGTGGAATTGAGGCAGAACTGCCCGATGTAGATGCCCCACAGCTTGCGCTGGGTGAGCACGATTTTAAGGTCGTTAAGGTCAATGCCTTTGGCTTTGGGCTTGTGCGCGATGTCTACCAGCCCACCGCCTTCCTGGATCAACGCGATCTCGGCCTCATTGGCGCCACGGAATGCGCGCGGCTCGCGGTATAGCGCATACCACACCGCGGCCCACACCACGCCCACCAGCCCGGTGATCACGAACACCATGTGCCAGCCATAGGCCTGTTGCAGCCAGGCCAGCACCGGGGTAAGAAACGCCAGCCCCACGAATTGCCCCGAGGTATAGAAGCCGATGGCGGTCGCTCGCTCGCGCTCCGGGAACCAGGTGGTGACCACCCGGCTGTTGATCGGGTACGCCGGTGCTTCCAGCGCACCCACGGCCATGCGCAGCACGAACAGCGCCACAAAGCTGCCCACGAACCCCAGCGCCACCGTGGCCACCGACCACAGCACCAACGCCACGCTGTAGAGGATACGCGGCGGCACCCGGTCGACCAGCCAGCCGCCGGGGATTTGCATGGCGGCGTAGGTCCAGCCGAACGCCGAGAACACCAGCCCTACGTGGGCCGGGTCCAGCCCCAGCTCGGTGGTCAGGGCGGGGGCAGCGATGGACAGGTTGGAACGGTCCAGGTAATTGATCACCACGGTGATGAACAGCAGCACCATGATGAAAAACCGTTTACGGCTTGGCGTAGCCAGCGCCGTGCGCGCCGCGGCCGGGGTTGCGGTGTGGGTTTGCATGGGTCGGGTCTCTTGTCTTTATGTCCCTGATCGGTCACGGCGCGCTGGGCGCCGTGCCTGTTACCACTCGGCGAAGCTGCCGTCTGCGTGTCGCCAGATCGGGTTGCGCCAGCGGTGGCCGATGGCGGCGCGCTCACGCACGTACTCTTCGTTGATCTCGATCCCCAGGCCCGGGCCGTTCGGGATTTTCACGTAGCCGTTGTCGTAATCGAATACCTCCGGCTGGCGGATGTAGTCGAGCAAGTCGTTGCTTTCGTTGTAATGGATACCCAGGCTTTGCTCCTGGATAAAGGCGTTGTAGCAGGCCGCATCCAGTTGCAGGCACGCCGCCAGCGCGATCGGGCCCAAGGGGCAATGCAGCGCCAGCGCCACGTCATAGGCTTCGGCCATGGCGGCGATCTTGCGGGTTTCAGTGATGCCGCCGGCGTGGGAGGCGTCCGGCTGGATGATGTCCACGTAGCCCTCGCTGAGCACACGCTTGAAGTCCCAGCGCGAGAACAGCCGCTCGCCCAGGGCAATCGGCGTGCTGGTGAGCGGTGCCAGCTCCTTGAGCGCTTCGTAGTTTTCGCTCAGCACGGGCTCTTCGATAAACATCAGTTTGTACGGGTCCAACTCTTTCATCAGTACCTTGGCCATGGGCTTGTGCACCCGGCCGTGGAAGTCCACGCCGATACCCACGTTCGGCCCTACCGCGTCACGCACCGCGGCCACGCTGGCCAGGCAGCGGTCCACCTTGTCGAAACTGTCCACGAACTGCATTTCTTCGGTGCCGTTCATCTTCACCGCGGTAAAGCCCCGCTCCACCGCTTCTTTCGCGGCCTTGGCGGTTTCGGCCGGGCGATCGCCGCCGATCCACGAATACACGCGAATGCGCTCGCGCACTTGGCCACCCAGCAGGTCACTGACCGACACGCCAAGGGCCTTGCCCTTGATGTCCCACAAGGCCTGGTCGATCCCGGCCAGGGCGCTCATGTGAATCGCGCCACCGCGATAGAAGCCGCCGCGGTACAGCACCTGCCAGTGGTCTTCGATGTTGCGTGGGTCCTTGCCGATCAGGTAGTCGGCCAGCTCCTCTACGGCCGCGGCAACGGTATGAGCACGGCCTTCGACGACCGGCTCGCCCCAGCCACAAATGCCTTCATCGGTTTCGATCTTCAGGAAGCACCAGCGCGGCGGAACGATAAAGGTACTCAAACGGGTAATTTTCATCGCTTGTCTCTTTTGTCGATGGAAGTTGAATACGGCCCGGCTCAGCGGGCCTGCTGCCAGCCCTGCATGTAGGCATCGGCCCGGCTGCGCACTTGCGCCGCGCTCAGGCCAGGCTTGAACAGCCCCGAGCCCAGCCCGAAGCCGGCAACCCCGGCGTCCAGGAACGGCCCCATGTTGGTAGGCGTGATGCCGCCGACCGGCACCAGCGGCGTGCCCTTGGGCAGCACCGCCAGCAGCGCTTTCACAACCGCAGGCGTGATGGCTTCGGCGGGGAACAGCTTGAGCGCATCGGCGCCCTCCTCCAGCGCGGCAAACGCCTCGGTGGGCGTGACCACGCCGGGCGCCAGTTGCAGCCCGGCGGCCTTGGCGGCGCGCAGCACCTTGACATCGCTGTGAGGCATCACGATCAGCTCGCCGCCGGCGTCCTGTACTTCGAGCACGTTACGCTCGGTAAGCACCGTGCCAGCGCCGATCAGGCAATCGGCCGGCAGGCCATCGCGCAGCGTGCGAATGCTGCGCAGAGGCTCGGGGGAGTTGAGCGGCACCTCGATCACCCGCAAGCCGCTGGCATAGAGTTGCTGGCCAATCTCCAGCACCTCTTCAGGGCGCACGCCCCGCAGGATCGCAATCAGGCCGCTGGCGGCCATGGCATCTTTGAGCAACATGGAAAGCTCCTTAAGGTCAGGGGTGAACCAGGCCAGCCGCCACGGCCAACAACCACAAGCCACGCTCGGTGGCTTGGGCGGCGGTGTGCACGTTAGCGAGGCCAGCGGCGCTCAACGCGCGCTCATAGCGCTGGCACAGCTGGCCATTGCCTATCAGTACGATGCGAGGCACGCCCTGGCCGGAGGCGAAGGTGGCGGTCAGGCTGGCGATTTCATGGCCGATCATCAGGCCAGAGACGTAGTCGGGTTGGTCAGTCGGCGCCAAGGCGCCGGTAAGGCTTAGGGTACGGGCGCTGAACAACGTTGCCAGAGGGCCCAGCGCACCGTCGCCGCTCAAGGCCACCGCCACGCCACGGTCGAACGCCTCGGCACGGAAGCTCTCCGGGCGTTGCTGGGTGCGGCCAAGGATGGTGTGCGCGCACACGGCGGCATAAATCTCGCCGGTCATGAAGGTGTCGAAGTGGCGAATACAGCCTTCCTCGCTTCGCACCCATTTGCTGTGGGTGCCGGGCAGGCCGATCAGCAAGGGTTGGGTCCAAGCTTGCGCATCAAGGCTATCGAGCAGGCCGAACACCTGGGTTTCCTCGCCGCGCATCACGTTGGGCAGGCGGCCGTTCTGCAGCACGCCCGGAATGATATGCAAGGTGTGGCCATCATCGAGTGGCAAACTGAGCAGGCTTCGCGCAACCTCAGCGGCCCCGGCCGGGGCGGGGCAATAAGGCGCTTCACGCCAGCCTTGGGCGCTGCCGATCATGCCGCAGGCAATCAGCGGCAGGCCAGGCTCATCGGCCCGCCAGTCGCCACAGGCTTCATCCAGCGCCTGGTCGAAGCGCTGCTCCGCTACCTGCATGATCCCCAGCGCCAGTTCGCGCGTTTCCAGTACCTGGCCGTTATCGCCAAGGCGGTAGGCCCGCAATGAAGAAGTGCCCCAGTCCAGCCCGATCAGTCGTGCCTGCATCGCCTCACCTGTTGTTGTTGTGTGAGCGGTTAGAGGGCCTGACTATAACGCCGTTCCGAGAATTATCTCAATATGTAAATGCTCATCCCATATTGTGGGACCAAACGAACGAATCGGCTCCGCGCGAGCGGGTTTACCAGCCAACAGGATTCAGATCAGAGCGAAGGGAAACCGCGGCGGCCCTGAAGGCCCCCGGTGTGCACGAAGACCAGTCGGGTGCCGGGTGCTACGCCGCCCGCGAGTACATAGGCCTGCAGGGCCAGCAGCGCCTTGGCGGTATAAAGGGGCTCGAGCGGCAAGCCGGTGTGGGCTTCGGTTGCCTTGAGGAAGTCGATCAGCGCGGCATCGACCTTGCCAAAGCCACCGCGGCTGGCGTCATGCCACTGAACCCGGGCGTGAGGCGCCAGCTTGCTGACATTGGCCTCTGCACCCTGCCCGGCAGGTACCGCCAGCGCGCCATGCACCAGCCGATGGCCAGCCTCGGCCTGAGCCAGGCCTGCCACCGTGGTACCGGTGCCCGCGGCGAGCCACCAGGCATCGAAGCTGTTCCACCCCAGCGCAGCCAGGCCGGGTTCGACCAGCTCGAGCAACACCATGCACCCGCGCATGCCCTGCTCGCAGGCACCGCCTTCGGGTATAGCGAGAAAGCCGGGGTATTGGGCCAACCATGGCGCCCAAAAACCTGGCTGATGGCGCGCTCGATAGCCGCCATATCCCAGCCAATGCAAGACCATACCCATGGCTTGCAGGTCATCGGTGGTTGCGGTTCGCTGTGGCTCGCCGCGCAGCAGGCCCACGGTTGCAAGCCCTTCGCGATAGCCCGCGGCGGCCAATGCGTGCAGGTGGTTGGACCAAGGCCCGCCCAGGCTGACGAGCCCTGGCGCGCCTTGCTGCCGCGCGAGCTCAAGCCACGGGCGCAGCTTGAACCACTTGTTGCCACTGACCAGTGGATCGATGAGGTCCAGGCGCAGCACCCCCACCTCTACCCCGGCCGCTTCCAGCCACGGCAGGCGCAGCGGCTGGAGCGGCGGCGCAACGCCTTCCAGCATTACAAGGCAGCCGCCAGGCGCGAGCCCTGGTTGATGGCGCGCTTGGCGTCCAGTTCGGCAGCCACGTCAGCGCCGCCGATCAGGTGCACCGCCACGCCGGCATCGCGCAGCCCTTGTTCCAGCTCGCGCAGCGGGTCCTGCCCGGCGCACACCACCACGTTATCCACCGGCAGCAACTGCGGCTCGCCGTCGCCAACGCGAATGTGCAGGCCCTGATCGTCTACTTTCAGGTATTCCACCGAATTGAGCATTTGCACCCGCTTGCTCTTCAGGCCTGCGCGGTGAATCCAGCCTGTGGTCTTGCCCAAGCCATCGCCTACCTTGGTGGCTTTGCGTTGCAGCAGCCATACCTGGCGCGCTGGCGGGCTTACTTCGCCGCGAACCCCGGCCACACCGCCACGGGCTTCCAACGCCGGGTCGATGCCCCACTCACGCCAGAACGCATCCGGGTTCAGGCTGCTTACCGTACCTTGGTGCACCAGGAATTCGCTTACATCGAAGCCGATACCGCCCGCGCCGATGACCGCGACCCGCTCGCCCACGGAGCGGCGCCCCAGCAGCACGTCCAGGTACGTGAGCACCATGGGATGATCGATACCGGCAATCGGCGGGATACGCGGCACGATGCCCGTCGCCAGGATCACTTCATCGAAGCCGCCCTCCACCAGCTCAGCCACGCCCACCCGCTGGCCCAGCCGAACATTTACGCCGGTGGTGGCTAGCTTGCGGCCGAAGTAACGCAGGGTTTCGTTGAATTCTTCCTTGCCCGGAATGCGCTTGGCCACGTTGAACTGGCCGCCGATCTCGCTGGCGCTGTCGAACAAGGTCACCGCATGGCCGCGCTCGGCCGCAACGGTCGCCGCCGCCAGGCCGGCCGGGCCGGCGCCAACGACTGCCACCCGGCGCTGGGTTTGGGTGGGCAGGTAGAGCAGCTCGGTTTCATGGCACGCGCGCGGGTTCACCAGGCAACTGGTGAGCTTGCCTGCGAAGGTGTGGTCCAGGCAGGCCTGGTTGCAGGCGATGCAGGTGTTGATTTCATCTGCCTTGCCCTCGGCCGCCTTGGCGACAAAGGCCGGGTCTGCAAGGAACGGCCTGGCCATCGAGACCATGTCCGCATTGCCTTCGGCCAGGATCTGCTCGGCCACCTCAGGCGTATTGATGCGGTTGGTGGTGATGAGTGGCACCTTCACCGCGCCGCGCAGCTTGGCGGTGACCCGGGCGAAGGCCGCACGCGGCACCTTGGTGGCAATGGTGGGGATACGCGCTTCGTGCCAGCCGATGCCGGTGTTGATCAGCGTGGCACCGGCCGCCTCTACGGCCTTGGCCAGCTGCACCACTTCGCTCCAGTCACTGCCGCCTTCGATCAGGTCCAGCATGGACAGCCGGAAGATAATAATGAACCGCTCGCCAACGGCTTCGCGAACCCGGCGCACGATGTCTACCGCCAGGCGCATGCGGTTCTCGTAGCTGCCGCCCCAGCGGTCGGTGCGGTGGTTGGTCCAGGCCACCAGGAACTGATTGATGAAGTAGCCTTCGGAGCCCATGATTTCGACGCCGTCGTAACCGGCCTGCTGGGCCAGCCGGGCACAGTTCACAAAGTCGGCGATCTGCTTCTCGATACCCGCCTCGTCCAGCTCGTGGGGCTTGAACGGGTTGATCGGCGCCTGGATAGCGCTGGGCGCTACCAGGCTGGGGCTATAAGCATAGCGGCCGGCATGGAGAATCTGAAGGCAGATCTTGCCGCCTTCGGCGTGCACCGCCTCGGTCACTAGATGGTGGCGCTCGGCCTCTTCGGGCGTGCTCAGCTTGGCGGCGCCCTTGTATACGCCGCCCTCAGGGTTGGGTGCGATACCACCGGTGACCATCAACCCGACACCGCCGCGGGCGCGCTCGGCGAAGTAAGCCGCCATCCGCTCGAAGCCTCCCGCCACTTCCTCAAGGCCCGTGTGCATGGAGCCCATCAGGGTACGGTTACGCAGGGAGGTAAAGCCCAGGTCCAGCGGGGCGAGCAGGTGCGGATAGGGTTGGGTGGTCATGGTTCACTCCAGCATCAGGAAACCGCGGCAGCTCAACACGGCGCCTACGGCAATGATGCGACAGTAAAGACCACGGGGCTGGGGCTCAATGACCTGAAATGACAAGTCATTGATCGGATCGCGCACCCCTCCCCGCCAGCAGGAACGGTATCAGTAGCTGCTGTGGCCTGTTCCGCCCGTTACGATCGCAATACCGGAGCTTGTGCCCAGCCGGGTCGCACCCGCCTCGATCATCGCCAGCGCCGTCGCCGCATCACGAACGCCGCCCGAGGCCTTCACCCCAATGTCGGGGCCTACAACCCTGCGCATCAGGGCTACGTCTTCCAGCGTGGCGCCACTGCGGCTAAAGCCTGTAGACGTTTTTACGAAGGCTACGCCCAGGTCACGGCAGATCTCGCACGCGCGCACCTTTTGCGCTTCGTCCAGCAGGCAGGTTTCCAGGATGACTTTCAGCGGAATATTGCCACAGGCTTCACTCACCGCCGCGATATCGTCGCGCACTGCGTCGAACAGCCCGTCCTTGAGCCAGGCGATGTTAAGCACCATGTCGATCTCGCCTGCGCCCGCCGCGATGGCTTGAGCCGCCTCGAAGGCTTTGCTGGCGGTCAGCGTAGCGCCCAACGGGAAGCCCACCACGGCGCATACTTTCACATCGGCGCTTTCCAGGCATTGCGCGGCGTAAGGCACATTGCCTGGGTTTACGCACACCGAATAGAAGCCATGAGTTCGGGCTTCGTCGCAAAGTGTGGCAATCTGCGCACGGCTGGCATCGGCTGCCAGCAAGGTGTGGTCGATCATCTTGGCCAATGCCGCGGAAGAGCGCTGGGTCATCACGGGTTCCTGTTTCAAGGCGATGCGTATCGCGTTATTTAAATAACATAAAGTGTTAGCATTACAACACAATTGACGTATGGCTGGAATGCTCGATGGACGTTAAAAAAGCTGACCGGATCAAGCTGATCCAGCAGGCCCTGCAAGATCAGAAAGCCATTCACCTGCGTGAAATGGCAGCCCTGCTCGAGGTGTCGGAAATGACCCTGCGCCGGGACCTCGGCCGTCATCCCGATCAACTGCGCCTGCTCGGCGGCTATATCACGCGGGCGCATGACGACCCCGAGCCCGGCGACTACCGGGTAACCGAACAAGGCACCCGCCATGTGGAAGAAAAGCGGCGGATCGGCAAACTCGCGGCCCAATTCATTCAGCCCGGGGATACCGTGTTCTTCGACTGCGGCACTACGGTGCCTTTCGTCATCGACTTCATCGCCGATGACCTTCCGTTTACGGCGGTGTGCAACTCGCTCAACGTGTTGCTCAAGCTCCAGCAAAAGCCCAAGTGCAACATCGTGTTGTGCGGCGGCACCCTGCACCGCGAAAACCAGGTGTTCGAAAGCACGGCCGAGGCCAGCATTCTTGACGAGCTTCGGCTGAGCTGGGCCTTCGTCTCGGCAGCCGGCGTAAGCCTTGACCTGGGGGTGACCTGCTTCAACCTGCATGAGGTAGCAGTCAAGCAGCAGGTGATGCGGCAAGCGCGCCAATCCATGCTGCTGGCCGACCACTCCAAGTTCGACGCCGTGCGTACCGCGCATTTCGGCGCGCTGAGCGACTTCCACTGCGTAGTCAGCGACAAGAAAATCCCCCGCGCCTACCGCGACGCTATCGAGGCCAGCGGCGCGCAATTGGTGACCTGACTGCTCAGGGCTGCAGGGCCTGCCGCTCACTGGGGCTGAGGTAGCCGGTGAGCAGGCTGAAGCTGGCCAATTCGCCCGGCGCCAGGCTGCGCACATTTCCCCTGGTCCGCTCGGCCAGGTAGCCCTCAGGCTCACAGGTCGCCGGCAGGACGAACGCCGCCACTTGCTGGTCGGCGTTGTGCAACACCCAGCGGGCCGCATGGCTGAACTGCTCAGGGCTGTAGCGGGTATAAAAGGCCGCACCGTCGGGGTGCTCCAGGAAGAAATGCGCCTGCCCCTGTTCGTCGGTGCCTACGCCGTCGAAGAAGCTGACGATCTCCGGGTCGTACACGCCGGGGGAATCGAGCATGTGAAGCCTTGAAGGGTCTTCGGTAAGCGTGGCCATGTACGCCGTCCAGTCCGCGGTGGGCCGTACATGGGCCGGCACGCTGGCGCGCATGCGTTGGCCCTGATAACCACGGGGCTGACTGAAGCGCCCACCCGCCACGTAGGCATAGTTCATATGGGCCATGTACATGAGGTCCATCGGTTTGCCGGCGCGGTTGAGTACCTGCATGCCGATCTCGAACAACCCGCTGTCGGGCCGCAACGTGACGCTGGGGCTGGCGCGGTAGCGATCACCGAACCCCTGCACATACTCGTAATCACCTGTCAGCCGCAGGTAAGCGCCCTGCTCGTCTTCACCTACCTCCAACCAAGCGCGGTCCATGGGCGCACAGGGCATTTCGCCATGCAGCGGATGATCGTCCTCAGGCGTGGGGCAGCCATTGCGCAGCAGCCCGGCGTGGAACATGAAACACCCATAGGTGCCCAGGATGGTGGCCGTGGGCCGCGGCTGTTCGAACAGGTTGCGCATGGTCAGGTTATGGCCGTCGAACTCGGCGGCCCAGATCATTTGGCCTTGCCATGGCAATACCACCAGCCGGCCCCGAGCGTTTTCCAGCGACAAGGCCTTCACGCCGCTGGGGTAAGTCCAGGCGTGGGCGCTGAAACCCTCGGCTTCCAGCACCGGCCGGGCGGCGTCGCCCCAGGTGTGTTGATACAGCGGCAGGCGTAGGGCAAGGCGGCTCATTGCGCCACCGCCGTCGCCGCGCTGGCGACCTGAACCGTGGGCTGGCGCAGGCAACGCATGGCATAGGCCACGATGACCACGAAGCACAGCAGCGGCACGCTGTAGGCGATCTGCATGTTGCCCCCGTTGGCATCGCTTAGCAGGCCCTGGAAGATAGGGATCACACCCCCACCGACGATGCTCATGACCAGCAGCGACCCGCCCACCCCGGTGTCCTCACCCAGGCCGTCGATGGTCAGGCCATAGATGGTCGGCCAGCACGGCCCCAGGAAGATGCTCACACCCACGGCGGCGTACACCGCTGTGATGTTCGGCACCAGAATGGTGTAGGCCAGCAGCACAATGCACAGCACGCCGTAGATGGCCAGCACCCTGGCCGGGTGCATTTTGCGCATCAGCAGGTTGGCAATCATCTTGCCCACGAAGTACGCGGCGAAGGTGGTGAGCAGGAACCACGACGCGCTTCGCTCGTTCATGCCGCCCATTTGCATGGCCAGGCGAATGGTGAAACTCCACACCCCTACCTGAGCGCCTACATACAGGAACTGCGCGAGCACCCCGAAGCAGAAACGCGGATTGCGCCGCAGCCGTGCCAGGCTTTGCCCGATAGTGGCCTTGCCGGCACCGGTTGTGCGCTTGTCGGCGGTGTGGCTGCGGTTGCCTTTGCAGGCCGGGAAACGGGTGATTGCGATCAGCACGAACATCAAGGCCAATACGGCGATCATCCACTGGTACGGCAGCAGCGTGGACTGGATCATCTGCAGTTGCTGTGCGGCGGCATCGGCAGCCGACATTTGCGCGAGCTGTTCACGCGTGGCGTCGGTGTCCTTGAACATCACGAAGCTGCCCACGTATACGCCGGCCATGGCGCCGAACGGGTGGAACGTCTGGGAGATGTTCAAGCGGCGAGTGCCCGATTCGCGTGGCCCCATCAACGTGGAGTAGGTATTGCTCGCGGTTTCCAGAAACGACAGCCCTGCCGCGATCACGAACAGCGCCAGCAGGAACATGCCGTACTTGGCCATGGACGCCGCGGGGAAGAACAGCGAACAGCCGAGCATGTACAGCACCAGGCCTACCAGGATGGTGGTTTTGTAGCTGAACCTGCGTACCACCAGGGCTGCGGGTATGGCGACGAAGAAGTAGCCGAGGTAGAACGCCGACTGCACGAACGCGGTCTGGAAATCACTGAGCAGAAACGCTTTCTTGAAGTGGGCGATCAGCACGTCGTTCATGCTGGCCGCTGCCGCCCAGAGGGCGAAGATGCAGCACAGCAGAAAGAAGGCGAACCAGGGCGTACGGTTCAGGTAGAACCCGTCCGGTGAAGGTTGCAACGCAGGCTTGTTCATTATTGTTCTCCGCGAAGTAGCACGTGGGTTGGAAAGGCGGTTCAGGTCAGGCGCCAAGCGCAGCGGCGAAGCGCGCGAAACTCTCTGCGTCAGGGTAGGAAGACTGAGTGCCCAGGCCTGTAACGGAACAGGCGGAATAGGCCACCGCCTGGGTCATTGCCTTGCGGATATCGCCGTCGCGGCTCCAATGGTGGGCAAAGCAACCGATAAAGGCGTCCCCGGCACCGGAGGTGTCGCGCGCGTCCACGCAATGGCCCTGCACCCGCCATTCGCCTTCTTCGCCTACGTAAAGCGCGCCATGTTCACCCAGGGTTACGATCACGTGGCGTACGCCGTTGGCCATCAGCGCGCGGGCGGCGCGCGATGCAGCCTCCGGGCTGTCTACCGTTTGCCCGCTGAGCAACGCCAGTTCACTTTCATTGGGTACCAGAAAATCCAGCCTGGCCAGGTGCTCCGGGCTTAGCCCTGCCACCGCGGGCGCGGGGTTCAGCAGCACGGGGATGCCCAGGCGATGACCAACATCGATGGCGTGATAAACGCTGGCCAGTTCGATTTCCAGCTGCAACACGATCAGCGCGCATTCGCGCAACGCAGGCTCGGCACGGTCGATGTCGGCAGGGCTCAGATGAGCGTTGGCGCCTTTGACGATCAGAATGCTGTTGTGGGCGTTGTCCTGAACAAAGATGGGCGCAACGCCACTGGACACCCCAGGCACACGTTCCACAAAACGCGTATCGATGCCCAGGCGCTGAAAATTGGCCAGGGTGTTATCGGCAAAGGCATCGTCACCCACTTTGGTGACCATCAGCACATTGCCTCCCAGCAACGCCGAGGCCGCCGCCTGGTTGGCGCCCTTGCCTCCACATCCCATGGCGAAACGTGGCGCTTCCAGCGTTTCGCCCTGGGCAGGCATACGGTCGATGTAGGTCACCAGATCGACCATGTTGCTGCCGATGACTGCGATTTTTTTCATTGTTATGAGGCCTCACACGCCCCGGCAGGTGCCCGGGGCCATTCCAATTTGTGTTATTTAAATAACACTTTATGTGATTATTCAATCTTTATTTGCGCCTCGGCCTTAAACGGGCACGCCGAGGCACGGTGAGTTACGACAAAAACGACACCCTAAGCGCAGCCGCGACATCCCAGCCCGGCTCAACTTGTTCCACGCCGCTGGGCGATGTTAGTTTCAAAACATTGCTGCAAGGAATGTGATCTCGATAACCAAACCGGGACATCACTGTGACCCAAGCCAGCTTTTTCGAGACGTTGGAAGCCTCATTTGCCGAGCTCACCCCGACCGGAAAGCGCGTGGCGGGCTACCTGCTTGCCAATGCAGAAAAGCTGCCCTTCGAGACCGCCGACAGCATCGCCCAGCAAGCCGGCACCACCGGGATTTCGGTCGGGCGCGTGCTGCGTTCCCTGGGCTATCGCAACCTGGATGACGTAAAGCACAGCCTGCGAGAAGGCGGCGGTGATTGGCGCCTGGGCGACCGTTTGGGTGCCTTCCGCCAGCAACAGGGCCAGGAGGACGCGCTCGACCGCTCGCTGGCCTTGGAAAAGGTTGCGCTGGAAGCGGTGTATGCCCTCGCCCGTGGCCCCGCCTTCGCCAGCGCCGTGCAGCAGTTGCACAGCGCCGATGCGGTGTTCATCGCCGGCATTCAGACCACGCGTGGGGTAATGGGCAGCTTCCACAGCCTGCTCGAGTACATCCGCCCCCGGGCGTTCTATGTGGATGGCTTGTCGGGCACTTATGCCGACATGCTCAACGCCGGCTTCGAGCGCGCCTATATCGTGCTGGCGGACTTTCGCGCCTATTCCAGCGTAACCCGTACGTTATGCGAGGCGGCTAGCGAGGCCCGCATTCCATTTGCCCTGATTACCGATTACCACTGCCCCTGGGCCCGGGACTTTCCCGCCGACCTGCTGCAACTCAAACTCGACGTTGGCCAGTTCTGGGACTCGTTGGCCCCGCTGGCGGCGCTGCTCAACTTGCTGGTGTCGGCGGTCGCGGAACGTTATGGGGGCGCCCTGGATGATCGCCTTGCGCGCAACCGCCACCTGCAGCAACGCTTTGGCCAGTTCGAATGAACGCCGCCGCAACCCTTTCACTGATGAATAACGAGGCTTTTGTGGTCCATCCTGATCTTGTTCCCATCGACGCCGAAGGCTACGGGGTGAGCATCAACCTCGTATACGCCACGGCTGACAATTTGGCAGGCCGTGTCATTTATCAGGCCCCCGAATGCCTGCTGCACCGGGACGCCGCTGCCAGCCTGGTCAAGGCCAGCGAACTGGCACGGCTGGCAGGCTACCGGCTGCAGTTGCTGGATGCCTACCGCCCGCCCTATGCCCAACAATTGCTGTGGCGTGCCTTCCCTGACGGCGAATATGTGCGCGACCCTGCGTTGGGTTCGCATCACAGCCGTGGCGTAGCCGTGGATGTCACCCTGCTCGATGAACACGGCGTGGCGTTGGACATGGGCACCGGGTTCGACGACATGCGCGAGCTGTCGCACCCGTTCAACCCGCACCTTCCTGTTGCTGTTCAACGCAACCGCTTGCTGCTGCTGGGGATCATGATGGGTGCGGGTTTCGCTCCCATAGCCAGTGAGTGGTGGCATTTCGAATTACCCGCCGCGGAGCGCTATCCGCTCATTGACTATCACCACCTGAGCGAGGCCGCGCTGGCTGCTCTTCTGGCCTGACCCGCCCGTGACCGAGGCAAATGAACCCCGGCACCCACCTGCTCGTACCCGTTCGCTGAAAGCTGCCGAAATACCCAGAAAACCACCAAAAAATCGAGGAACCGGCATGTCTTACCTTTTGCGTAAATCGCTGTTCTCAACCTGTGGCATGGCGCTGCTTGGCGCGGCGCTGGGGCTTGGTGCGTGGCAACCGGCCAATGCCGCCGTGGCAGCCGACACCTTGATGATCGGCAAGCCCGCCGACCCGCAGACGCTGGACCCCGGGGTGACCTTCGACAACAACGACTGGACCGTGACCTACCCCGCCTACCAACGCCTGATGCGCTACAAAGTGGAGAACGGCAAAGGCAGCACCGAGGTGGAAGGCGACCTCGCCGCCAACTGGTCGGCTTCAGCGGATAACCTGGTGTGGACCTTCACCCTCAAGCCCGGCAACCATTTCGATGACGGTGCCGAGGTGAACGCCGCGGCGGTGAAATTCTCGGTCGAGCGGCTGATGAAGCTCAAGCAGGGCCCGTCGAGCATTTTCCCCGAAGACATGACCGTTGAGGCGGTGGACCCGCACACCGTACGTTTCACCCTCAAAAAACCCTTCGCACCGTTCCTCTTCGCCCTGGCCCACAATGGCGCCAGTGTCGTGAACCCTGCTGTGGCTACCCGCGAGAGCGACCCGAACGCCTGGCTGGCCGGCCACACGGCAGGCTCGGGTGCGTACCGCCTTGCCGCCTGGCAAAAGGGCCAGTCGCTGACACTGGAACCCAACCCGCACTATGCCGGCGCCGCCCCTACGCTGAAAAAAGTGGTGATCCGCATCATCGCCGAGCCTTCGGTGCGCCGCCTGCAACTTGAACAGGGCGACCTGGACATCATCGAGGACCTGCCGGAAGACCAGGTGGAAGCGCTGGCCAAGAAGCCAGGCTTCGTCACCACCGCCTACCCTTCCCTTCGGGTCACTTACCTCTACCTCAACAACAAGCGCGCCCCGCTGAATGACCCGAACGCCCGCAAGGCCATCGTCGATGCACTGGACTACCAAGGCATTGCCGAGGGTATCGCGATGGGCAAAGGCAAGCTGATGAACGGGCCGATCCCCGAAGGTATGTGGGGTTATGACGCCAGCCTGCCAGTGCCCAGGCAGAACCTTGAAGGCGCCCAGGCCGCCTTGGCCAAGGCGCCGAAGAAGATCAGCCAGCTGCAGTTCGTGTACTCCGACAAAGACCCGGCCTGGGAGCCCATCGGCCTCACGTTGCAGGCCGGCCTGGAAACCCTTGGCGTGCACCTGAACATGGAGAAACTGGCCAACGCTACCCTGCGCGAGCGCCTGGGCAGCGGTGACTTCGACGTGGCGATCGGCAACTGGAGCCCCGACTTCGCCGACCCCTACATGTTCATGAACTTCTGGTTCGACAGCACCAATGCGGGCCTGGCTGGTAACCGTTCCTTCTACAGCAACCCGAAAGTGGACGAGCTGGTGCGCCAGGCCGCCAGCCTCAGCGACGTGGAGCAGCGCAAGGCGCTGTACCAGCAGGCGCAGAAAATCGTGATCGGCGACAGTGCCTATGCCTACCTCTACCAGAAGGCCTACACCGTGCCCATGCGCGAGCAAGTGAAGGGGTATGTGTTCAACCCCATGCTCGAGCAGGTGTTCGACTTCACGGCGATGTCCAAGTAACAGCCTGCGGCGCCCGCAACGGTGCGCAAACATGAGGTAACCATGGGTTTTATGAACCTGCTGCGCAGGCAACTGACGGACATCCTGATCGTGGTGATCGGGGTGTCCGTGATCACCTTTATCATTTCGCACCTGATCCCTGGCGACCCGGCCCGGCTGATCGCGGGTGAACGCGCCAGTGACGAGATCGTCGCCAGCATCCGCCAACAATTGGGGCTGGACTTGCCGTTGTACCAGCAATACCTGCGGTACATGGGGGATCTGCTCCAGGGCGACCTGGGGCAGTCGATCCGCACTCACCGCCCCGTGCTGGAAGACCTGCAGCTATTCTTCCCGGCAACCCTGGAGCTGGCCATGGCCGCCATGCTGCTGTCCATTGCCGTGGGTGTGCCGCTTGGGGTGCTTTCGGCGGTGTACAACAACCGGGCGATCGACCACATCTCCCGCACGCTGGCCGTGGCCGGTATCTCCACGCCGGCTTTCTGGCTGGGGTTGGGGCTGATCGTGCTGTTCTACGGCCATCTCGGCTGGTTGCCCGGTGGCGGACGGTTGAGCCAGGGCGTGGAGGCACCGCCCACCGTCAGCGGTTTCTATCTGTTCGACAGCCTGCTGGCGGGCCAGTGGGCCACGTTCGTCGATGCCGCGCGGCATATGTTGCTGCCCACGGCCACGCTGGCTTTCGTCAACCTGGGCGTCATCACCCGGCAGATCCGTGGCGCCATGCTCGAACAGCTCGGCGAGGATTACATTCGCACTGCGCGCGCATACGGCCTCTCGCAAGCGACGGTGGTGTTGCGCCATGCCCTGCCCAATGCCTTGATCCCGTCCATCACCGTGGTGGGCCTGGCGCTCGGCGACCTGTTGTACGGCGCGGTGCTGACCGAAACCGTGTTTGCCTGGCCCGGCATGGGCGCCTACGTGGTCAAGTCCATCCAGGCGCTGGATTTCCCGGCAGTCATGGGCTTCGCCATCCTCGTGTCGTTTATCTACGTGCTGCTCAACCGGCTTATCGAGCTGCTGTACCGGCTGGCCGACCCCCGTATCGCCAAGGTGAAGTGAATGACCACAGCCATCGCAACGCCCAACCCCCTGCGCGAGCAGCTCGCCTGGCTGGCGTACCGGGTGGGCCGCAGCCCGCTGATGCTGGCCGGCCTGATCATCACCGTGCTGGTGCTCGTTTGCATCGTCGCCGCGCCCTGGCTCAGCCCCTATTCGCCCAACGCCTTGAAACTCACCGAACGGCTGCAGGCGCCCAGCGCGCTGCATTGGTTCGGCACCGACGAAGTGGGCCGGGACTTGTTCAGCCGGGTTATCTTCGGCGCCCGGCAATCGGTGGGCGTGGGCCTGTTCGTCGCGTTTTCCTCCTGTGCCATCGGGGGGGTGCTGGGCTGCTTTTCAGGGGTGATCGGCGGGGCATTCGACCGCGTGATCATGCGCATCATGGACATCATCCTTTCGGTGCCCTCGCTGGTGCTGATCATGGCGCTGGCCGCCGCGCTGGGCCCCAGCCTGTTCAACGCCATGCTTGCGATTACGCTGGTGCGCATTCCTTTCTATGTACGGCTGGCCCGGGGCCAGGCGCTGAGCATCCGGCAGATGGCCTACGTGCAGGCAGCGCAAACGTTCGGCGCAAGCCGCTGGCACCAGGTGCACTGGCACGTGGCGCGCAATGCGATGCCGCCGCTGCTGGTGCAGTTCAGCCTGGACATCGGCAACGCCATCCTCATGGCCTCGGCGCTGGGCTTCATTGGCCTGGGCGCTCAACCGCCCACCGCCGAATGGGGTGTGATGGTGGCCAGCGGGCGCAATTTCATTCTCGACCAGTGGTGGTACTCCACCTTCCCCGGCGTGGCGATCCTGATCACCGCGATCGGCTTCAACCTGCTCGGCGATGGGGTACGAGACCTGCTCGATCCACGGCAGAAGGGGAAATAGGATGGGCCAGGCCGTATTGACCATTGAAAACCTGGACCTGGAATTTCCCGGCTTCCGCACCACTGCCAAAGCCCTCAACGGGGTAACCCTGTGCGTGCAGCCCGGGGAAATCGTGGGCGTGGTGGGTGAGTCGGGCTCCGGCAAATCCGTGACGGCGATGGTCTCCATGGGGCTTCTACCCGAGGGCAGCTACCGGGTCACCCGGGGCTCGGTGCAGTTGCTGGGGCACGATGTGCTGGGCCAGAGTGAACGCCAGCTGGGCGAGGTGCGCGGGCGCGAAGCGGCGATGATCTTCCAGGAACCGATGACGGCCCTGAACCCCACCCGACGCATCGGCCAGCAACTGCTGGACGTGATCCGCCGGCACCAGCCACTGGGCAAGCAGCAGGCAAGGGCCAAGGCCGTGGAGCTGTTGCGCGACATGCACATCGCCGACCCCGAACAGGTGCTGGACCGTTATCCCTTCGAACTCTCCGGTGGCATGCGCCAGCGCATCATGATCGCCCTGGCGTTTTCCTGTGACCCCAAACTGCTGATCGCCGACGAGCCCACCACCGCGCTGGACGTCACTGTGCAACGGCAGGTGCTTCTGCTGCTGCGTGAAAAAGCCCGCCAGCGTGGCACGGCAATCCTGCTGATTACCCATGACATGGCGCTGGTGTCGCAGTTCTGCGACCGCCTGTATGTGATGTATACCGGCGCCATCGTCGAAGAGGGGCCTACCGGCCGAGTGCTGGCCAGCCCGGGACACCCTTACACCCAGGGCCTGCTGGCCAGCCTGCCGGAGCGAGCGGTACCCGGGCAAGACTTGGACACCATCCGCGGCCAGGTGCCCAACCTGGCGCACCTGCCCACCGGCTGTACCTTCAAGGACCGCTGCGCGTACCGCATGCCCCGTTGCGAGCAACGCCCGGCGTTGATGCCCGCTGATTCCCCCGCTCACTTCAGCGCCTGCTGGCTGCAGGCGCAGGAGCCCCAGCCATGAATGCTTTGACAAACCCCAAGCCTGCGCTGCTGGCGCTGCACGACGTGCATGTGCGCTACGCCATCGGGCGAGACTGGCTAGGCCGTTCGAAAGGCTACGCCCACGCCCTCAACGGCATCGACCTGGAGGTGCGCGCGGGTGAAACCCTGGGCATTGTCGGGGAGTCCGGTTGCGGTAAGAGCACCCTGGCCCAATTGCTGATGGGCTTGCTGCAGCCGGGCAGCGGCACCCTGCGCTACGTTTGGAACAACCAGGACGAGCGTCGGCACCGCACGCAGATCGTGTTCCAGGACCCGCAATCGTCCCTCGACCCGCGATTGCCGGTATGGCGGATCATTACCGAACCATTGACGGTGAGGCAGCGCCCAGGGGCCGCGCGGCTGAGGGCCATCGCCGAACAACTGGCCGAACAGGTGGGCCTGCGCCCGGAATCCCTGGACCGCTACCCTCACCAGTTCTCCGGCGGCCAGCGCCAACGCATTGCGATTGCCCGGGCCTTGTCTTCCAACCCTGACGTCATCGTGCTGGACGAGCCCACTTCGGCGCTGGACATTTCCGTCCAGGCGCAAATCCTCAACCTGTTGGCCGGGCTGCAACGCGAGCGCGGCCTGACCTTTATCCTGATCTCCCACAACGTCTCGGTGGTGCGCCACCTGGCCGACCGGGTGGCGGTGATGTACCTGGGGCAGATCGTGGAGGTGGGCGACGCGGCCACGGTGCTGGATACGCCGCAGCACCCCTACACGCAGCTGCTGCTCGATGCGGTGCCTCGCCTGGGCAAGCCTCTGGAGGGCGACGCTGCTTCTCAACGCACCGAACTGCCAGGCAACCGGCATTTGCCGACGGGGTGTTTCTTCCTGGACCGCTGCGCCCATGCCCACCCGGGCTGCGAAAAACCTCAGCCGTTGCGCGAGGGCAAGGGGGTTGAGGTGCGGTGTTGCCTGCTGGCGGATAACTGACCGGGCGAGGCGAAACGGGCCCTGCCGCCTATGCCGTTGTATGGCCACGCCGGTACTGCGAGGGGGTCACGCCCAGGTGTTTCACGAAGGTGCGGCGCAGGGTATCCGCATTGGCGAACCCGCAGCGGGCGGCGACCGTCTTTGGCGCGGCGCTGCCCTCTTCCAGCAGTGCCCGGGCCGCCTCGATGCGTACTGCCTCTACCCAGGCGGCAGGGGTAATACCCACCTCGGCATGAAACAGCCGGGCGAAATGCCGAGCGCTCATGCCCGCGCGCTCGGCGAGCGCCGCAACGCCGAGATTAGCCTGGGGGTTGGCCGCCGCCCATCGCTGGATTTCCTGCAGCACGCTACGGCCCGCCAACTGCGCTTCGCCCTTGCGGCTGAATTGAAGCTGGCCACCCGGGCGCTTGAAATACATCACCAGCTGCGCCGCTACCCTGGCCGCCACTTCACGGCCCAGGTCTTCCTGCACCAGCGCAAGCGCCAGGTCCAGCCCTGCAGTCACGCCTGCCGACGTGCGAAGCTTGCCGTCGCATACGTAGAGCGCATCGGCTTCCACTACCACTTCGGGATAGCGCTGGGCCAAGGCGTCGGCGACGGCCCAGTGAGTGGTAACCCGCGCCCCGTCGAGCAGCCCGGCCTGGGCCAATGGGAACGCGCCGGTGCATACCGAGCCAAAGCGCCGCGAGGCGCCGGCCAGCTGCCGCAAACCGTCGAGCAGGGAAGGCTTGAGGCGCAGTTGCGGGGCCCCCGGTGCGCCCGCTACCAGCACGGTGTCGAACGTGCCCGTGGCGCCGCCCAGCACGCCGTCGGTAAGCAACCGCGCCCCCGAGCTGCTGCGAACAGGCCCGGCGCCGCAGCCCAGCACGTGCAATTCATAGAAAGCCCGGCCTGATTCGACGTTGGCTTGAGCGAACACATCAAGGGGCCCGGAAACATCCAGCAGCTGGACATCAGGCAAGGCGATCAGTGCAACTCTCAAGGCAGCTCCCCAAGGCAGGTTATGAACGCAAATGGCAGGATCTGGCTGTTAGCGCCGATAGCGGACATTGCCATGGTACCTGAAAATGGAATGCACACCCCCTCGGAGAGCACCATGAGCACTGAATCGAACATCGCCCGCGTACCGGACAGCGCCATCGCCCGCGCAATCACCGAACAGGTGCGCGATACCGCCTCGCCCCTGCTCTTCCATCATTCGAGCCGCGTGTACCACTTTGCAGCCATGGCTGGGGCCAAGCGCGGGCTGGCATTCGACCCTGAGCTCTTGTATTGCGCCTGCATGTTCCATGACCTGGGCCTTACCCACCAACACTCGAGCGCGTGTTACCGGTTCGAAGTGGACAGCGCCAATGCAGCCACCACGTTTTTGACGGCGCATGGGGTGAGCCAGCAGGACATCGACACGGTGTGGGCGGCGATTGCGCTGCATACCACTCCAGGCATTCCGGAACATATGCATCCGGTAATCGCCCTGGTGACCGCCGGCGTTGAAATGGACGTACTGGGCATGGCCTACGATCAATACAGCGAGGCCGAGCGGGAGGCGGTGGTACAGGCCCATCCGCGTGGCCCCCGGTTCAAGGAAGAGATTATCCAGGCCTTTTATGAAGGCATCCGGCACAAACCGCACACCACCTTCGGCAACGTGAAGGCTGACGTGATCGCGGACAAGGAACCGGGCTTCGCACCGGGTAATTTCTGCCAGGTGATCAGGGCCTCGCGCTGGCCCGCCTGAGGCACTTGCCTATCAAGCATGAGGCGCGCGAGCGGCCCGGGTTGGTAGGGCCCTTCTTGCGCCCGCCCGGAACCCCTGCGCTTAAACCGGTTCGTCGCTATCGCGTTCGCTAAGGTAACATTGCCCTTTCAATGACCTGTATAACGTCGATCTCGTGCGCAAACTCGCTCTACTTTTCTGCTCCGCCGCGCTCGCCGCAGGCGTCGCCACCTATGCCTGGTGGGCATCACAAAGGCCCGTGGCGCATTACCTGTCGGACCTGCGCATCGAAGTGCTGCTGGATCAAGGCAGCCCCGGTGCGGCGGGCAACCTGCTGGGGCTGCAACCGCGCATGGCCCCGGCGGATTATCAGGACGCACGCCGCCTGCAGCTCAAATTCGAAGCCTACCTGCGCCAGGCCCGCGCCCAAGGCCTGCTGGGCCCGCGTACGATCGTGGTACTGCCGGAGCACATCGGTACCTGGCTATGGCTCAGTGGCGAGAAGGATGAGGTGTACCAGGCCGACGAGCTCAAAGGCGCCAGTGGCTGGTTCACCTTGAGTAACCCGTTGCCCTTCCTCCAGGCCTGGCTGGGCGGCCATGGCCGGCACCGTTTCAGCGAAGCCCAGTTGCGAATGAAAGCGCCACGCATGGCCGAGGACTACCAGCGGGTGTTCGGTGGGCTGGCCCGGCAGTTCGGCATTACCTTGGTGGCCGGTTCCATTGTGCTGCCAGAGCCGAGCGTGCGCGATGGCAAGCTGGTGATCGGTGATGGCCCCCTTTACAACGCAAGCGTAGTGTTTGGCAGCGACGGCCAGCCGCTGGCGCCGCCGCTGAGGCAACACCGCGTGCACTTCCGTCGCTTTATCACCGCCGGTGACGCGCCGGCCGTGCAGGTTGTGCAAACGCCTGCCGGCCCGGTGGCCGTAGCGCTGGGTGAAGATGCCGCCGCGCCGGAAACACAGGCACTGGTACAGGCCACAGGGGCCAGGGCCCTGGCGGTCCCGGCGTTCAGCGCTCATGCCGTGGACGAAGGGCCTGCCCCGCCCCCCGCAACGCTTGATGGCATAGCGCCCGCCGGCATGGTGGTTTACCTGCACGGGCGGTTCTGGAGCCACGTGGGCACCGGCGAGGGCTACAGCTGGCAGGCGGGGCATCGTGGCCGGCCGCATGCGCACGGCGAGGCTGCCGGGATGTTCAACCTGTGGCTATGAAGGCCGGGCACCTGCGCCTGGGCGAGGTGTCGGTAGGCTTCCTGCAGGCGATGGCCGCGGCGGTACGCGAGCAGGGCCACGATCCTGCCTCGTTGCTGGAACAGTACGGCTTTGACCCGGCACGCCTGGCACAGCCCAACGCTACCCTGTCGATCGCCCGCTACATGCGGTTGGGGCACGCCGCCATTCAGCTCACGGGCAACCCGGCCCTGGGCCTGGCAATGGGCGGCGCGGCGCACCCAGCCCAGGCCGGGCTGGCCGGGGTAACTGCAGCCCAGGCGCCGAACGTTCGAGAGGCCGCCCGCGCGCTGATCCGCTTCGAGCCGTTGTACGGCAATAATTACCGCGGGCAGTCGAGTTTCGAGGAAGACGCCCGGGGCGCCTGGCTGAATTTCTACTCCATCAGCCCTTATAACGACTTCAACCGCTTTGTGGTGGATTCACTGCTCAGCGGCTGGCTGCGTCAACTGTCCACGGTTGCCGGGCAGCCGATACGCGCGCAGCAGTTGCAAATCGAGTTCGAGGCGCCGGCCTACGCGGCCGCATATGAAGGGCTCAGCGAAATGCCTCCCCAATTTGCCGCCGGCGTTAACCGCCTGCGGCTGAGCCAGCCTGTGTTGTCGCTGCGCAACCCACAGCACTGCCCCAGCACCTGGCATCAATTGCTCGGGTTGTGTGAAGAAGCCCTGGCCCGGCAAACCCGCACTCGAAGCCTCACCGAACAGATCGCCGGGCTATTGGGGCCGCTGCTTGAAGGGCGCCGCGAGCCGGACCTCGAGCAGGTGGCCGCGCGGCTGAAGTTGCCGCCCTGGACACTGCGGCGCAAGCTGGCCGAGGAAAACACAGGTTTCCGGGAAATCCTCAACCAGACCCGCCGTGACTTGGCACTGGCGTATATCCGCGACACCGAGCTGAGCCTGGGCGAGATCACCTGGCTGTTGGGATTTACTTCGGCAGAGGCCTTTCAGCGTGCATTCAAGCGCTGGGCCGGGCAACCGCCGGGTGCCTATCGGCGCGCCTGCAGGCAGGCCCGGCAAGCCGATCACTGAACCGGCGCGGGCTCGCTGGTTTCAGGCACGATCGGGGCTTGCTCGGCAGGCGGCGCCACGGGTTCAGAGCTTTGCGGGGCCGCAGGCGGAATGGCGGCCGGCTGGGGTTCGGCAGGCACCGTGGGCTGGGCGTCAGCAGCGGGTTGCGGTGCGGCGGCAGGTTCGGGCGCCGGTGCCGATGGTTCCGGAATGCCCAGCTCGCCCTTGGGCTTGTCCGGTATGTGCGCGGCGTCACGCGCGGCTTTGGGCAGGAAACTCTCCACCAGCGCGAAATAGCGCTCGTAAAACTGAGTGGCTGCCACGGTTTCGCTGGCAACCTTCACCATCGAGTCATCGGTAGAGCCGATCGGCATGGACACCGACCCCAGCACCCCCACGCCCAGGCTGGCCGAATTGTTCACCTTCTTGAGCGCGTAACGGTCCTGCAAAGCGTTGGCGAACATGGTGGAGCTGCGATCGCTGTCGCTGTCAGGCGCGCACACCACGTTGAAGGAAATTTCCAGGTGGGTGTCACCGTTCTGCTGGAAGCTTTTGTGCCCGCTGACCAGCTTGGGGTCGCTGCTGGTGATGATGTAGCCCTGGCTGAGCAACGCGCGCCGGGCGGCCTCGCACGAAGCCGTGTCACTCACCGGGTAGCTGCGCGAGAACGTGCCCGAGTCGTCGAAGTGCTCATGCTCGTAGATGGCGGGCTTTTGCGAGGAGCAGCCCGCGGCGCCGGCCACGATCAAGGCCAGCACAACCCCTTTTCCCGGGATAGCGACGGCGATGGATTTGAACATGTACATAAACCTGCTAGCGATCGGCGGGCCGGCATTGTGCACCACAACGCCGCGCCCTGCCCTGTGAAATCAGTGTCAGAAAGCGCGGACTTTACTACGCCCACGCCTGTTGGCCAAACCGTGAAGCGGTCCAGGCGGCGTGGCGACAGCGTTTGCGTTCCCGTATATTGCGCGCTTCGTACCACCCAGGGCGCCTGTACAAGGTGCCAGGCAGTTGCCCAAAAGGACCCGGCCATGTCCCGCCGCCTCATGCCCTCGATGACCGCGCTACAGTGCTTTGAAGCCGCAGCCCGCCACCTGAGTTTCACCCGCGCCGCGCAGGAACTGCACCTCACCCAAAGCGCCGTGAGCAAGCAGGTGGCCCAGCTCGAGGACATGTTGCGCCATCACCTGTTCCAGCGTGTGCGTCGCCGGCTGCAGCTCACCCCCGCCGGCTCGCTGTACCTGGCCGAAGTGAACAAGATCCTCACCCAGATCGACATGTCCAGCCGTTACATCCTCTCCTACGGGGCGGAAACCGAGGTGCTGCGGGTCGCTACCCAGCCCACGTTCGGCGCCCGCTGGCTGATCCCCAGCCTGAAAGGCTTCGGCAAACGCTACCCGCAGATCCACCTGGAAATCAGCAACGCCCTGGAGCCCTTCGACCTGTCCCAGTCCCGGGCCGATATCGCGTTTTTCTTCGGGCAAGGCACTTGGCCCGGTGCTACCTGCCTGCCGCTGTTTGGCGAGGAAGTGATCCCGGTGTGCGCGCCCGACCTGATGGCCGAGCATGCGCTGAGCGAGCCTTCGGACCTCACCTCCGTTGTGCTGCTGCAATGCACATCTCGCCCCGAGGCCTGGCATGAGTGGTTCCTGGCCCAACAGCTGCACTCGCCTAACAGCTACCACGGCCCGCGCTTCGACACCTTTTACATGTGCATCCACGCCGCGATTGCCGGCTGCGGCGTGGCGTTGATTCCGCGTTACCTGGTGGAGGACGAGCTGGCCAGCGGCAAGTTGGTGGCACCGGTGCCCGCGGCGATGCCCAGCAACGGCTCGCATTTCATTGCCTTCTCCGAGCACGCTGCCGAGGTGCCGAAGGTTCGCTCCTTCGTGGAGTGGATTCTCGACCGGCTGAAGTGATCTACGGGCTCCCGGCGGCTTCATTGTCTCCGCCCGCCGCTTCGCGGCCCAACCCCAGGCCGTCGCGAAAACTGCGCGGTGACTGCCCGCTCAGCCGCCGGAAAAACCGCGCAAAATACGCCGGGTCGGCGAAGCCCAGGCTGTCCGCTATCTGGTTGATGGTCATGCTGGTGTAGGTAAGGTTGCGCTTGGCTTCGAGCAGCATGCGCTGGTGGATGATCTGCAGCGGTGACTGCCCCGCCAGGCGGCGGCACAGGCTGTTGAGCTGCGGCACCGACACGCCCACCCGGTGGGCGAGCCGTTCCACGCTGGGCTGTTCCCGGAAAGTCGCCTCTACTTGCTGCTGATAGCGCGCCAGTACGTTGCTGCCCCGCTCCGGCGCTTGCCCCGCGGCGCGGTGCTGCTGGATCCGCCGCCCCAGCCAGATCAGCGCCACATTGGCCAGTGCGTGCAACATTTGCTCGCGCCCTGGCTGCGGCCCTTCGTATTCACGCTGCAAGGCGCTGAACAGGCTATACAGATAACTACGCTCATTCCCGGCCAACAGCCGCACCGGCGCCTTGAAAAGGTCCTGCCCCATCCCTGCCTGGGCGCGAAGCTGGTCGATCCAGGGGGCGGCCAGGGTCACCACGTAGCCTTCGACATTCTCGCTGAAGCGAAACCCATGCACGGCCAGCGGTGGCAGGAACTGCAAGGTAGGCTGGCGCACCGTCTGGCGCTGACCTTCCACTTCGATTTGGGCCTCGCCTCGGTGCAGGTACAGCAGCTGATAGAGATCCGCATGCCGGTGCGGGCGGATCTCCCAATGGAACACCCGGCTGCGGCTGGAGATGGTTTCGCAGTGCAAAAGGTCGGCGATGGGCCAGTCGAGCCCGGCGCCGTACAGTTTGAAAGTGGGAACGGCGTTCGGCGGGGGCACGCGCACGGGAGGCCTCGAAGGTTCGATAATCGAACGAATTACTCAAAAGTACCGGTTATTTAGCCGTTTTCACCTGTGCGCCACAAACGGAGCAACGAAAAATACAGGCATTCCAAACACAATAACCATAAGAGACGCCCCATGCATACTCCAGTCGCAATCATCGGCGCTGGCCCGTCGGGCCTGCTGCTCGGCCAGCTTCTTCATCGCGCTGGCATTCCCAACGTCATCCTCGAACGGCAAACCCCTGACTACGTACTCAGCCGCATCCGCGCCGGGGTGCTGGAACAAGGCATGGTTGAACTGCTGCGCAGGGCCGGCGTTCACGAACGGATGGACGCCGAGGGGTTGGTGCACGACGGTTTCGAGCTGGCCTTGAGCGGGCGCCGGGTGCATATCGACCTCAAAGGCTTGACCGGCGGCAAGACGGTCATGATCTACGGCCAGACCGAAGTGACCCGCGACCTGATGGCGGCTCGCGAGGCGGCAGGCGCCACAACGGTGTACCAGGCCAGCAACGTTCAGATCCATGACGCCAAGGGCGAGCGCCCATGGCTGACCTACGAGCACAATGGCGAAACCCACCGCCTCGATTGCGACTACATCGCTGGTTGTGACGGTTTCCACGGCGTTGCCCGGCAATCCATCCCCGCCGATGCCATCAAGACCTTCGAGCGCGTGTACCCGTTCGGCTGGCTCGGCATCCTGGCCGATACCCCGCCGGTCAACGAAGAGCTGGTATATGCCACCCATGAGCGCGGCTTTGCCTTGTGCAGCATGCGCTCGCCAACCCGTACCCGTTACTACGTGCAGGTGGATGCCGAGGAAAAGGTCGAGGACTGGTCCGACGAGCGCTTCTGGAACGAGCTCAAGGCCCGCCTGCCGCAAGACCTCGCCAGCAAGCTGGTGACGGGTCCTTCGATTGAAAAGAGCATCGCGCCGCTGCGCAGCTTCGTGGTCGAGCCTATGCAATACGGAAAGCTGTTCCTGGTGGGCGACGCCGCGCACATCGTGCCACCCACCGGCGCCAAGGGGTTGAACCTGGCGGCCAGCGACGTGAGCACCCTGTTCGACATCCTGGTGAAGGTGTACCAGGAAGGCCGTACCGACTTGCTGCAACGCTATTCCGAGATTTGCCTGCGGCGTGTGTGGAAGGCCGAGCGGTTCTCCTGGTGGATGACCTCCATGCTGCACCGTTTCCCCGGCGCCGATGCGTTCAGCGAACGCATCACTGCAACCGAACTGGACTACTTCGTCAGCTCCGAAGCCGGTCGCCAGACCATCGCCGAGAACTACGTGGGCCTGCCCTATGAGTCCGTAGACACTCAGCCCGAGGAGGCGCTGCACGTTACCTCGCAGTGTGCTTAACTAGCGGCGCGGCCATTGGCCATACCTTGAGCGGCAAGGTATGGCACGGGCGCCTTCTTTGGCGACAGCGAGGTCACCATGCACGACGCCCCCCAGCATTACACCGCCACGGCCAAGTGGCTGCATTGGCTCATGGCCGGTATCTGGATAAGTGCCTGGGTGCTGGGGTTCTCAGCCGTGCATTGGCATGCGATCAATGAAGATCACCAGATCACCTTCTGGCACAAGGCGATCGCCAGCACGCTGTTGTTCCTCGTTGTGCTGCGGGTGGCCTGGCGCCTCACTCACCCCGCCCCTGCCCTGCCCGGCAACCTGTCGCCCTTGATGCGCAGGGCTGCCCGCCATGGTCATATGGTGCTGTATGCGGTGGCGCTTCTGGCCCTGCCGATCTCCGGCTGGCTCTGGAGCTCGGTGGTTGGTCGGCCGATCATGGTGCTGGGGTTGTTCCAGCTGCCGCCGCTTACCGGCGAGCACGGCGGTGTCGCCCCCTACGTGAAGCTGTTCCATACCTATGTGGCCTGGGCGTGCGGCGCGCTGGTCGCTGGCCACGGGCTGATTGCCCTCAAGCACCACTTCATCGACCGTGACGGGGTACTCAAGGGCATGCTGCCAGGGCGCTGACAGGCCTGACGTGGCGTTGCTCAGGGCTGGCCCTTGCCGCCCGAGGCACCGAACACCTGGCCAGTAACGTAGCTGGCTTCGGTGGAAGCCAGGGTTACGTATAAAGGCGCAATTTCGGCCGGCTGGCCCGGGCGCTTGAGCGGGGTGTCGCCGCCAAAGCCCTTGAGGTTTTCCATGGTTTGCCCGCCGCTCACTTGCAATGGGGTCCAGAATGGCCCTGGAGCTACCGCGTTCACCCGGATGCCTTTGCTGATCAACTGCTTGGCCAGGCCTTTGGTGAAGTTGGCGATGCCGGCCTTGGTCATCGCGTAGTCCAGCAGGTTGGCCGACGGATCGAAGGCATTGACCGAGGCGGTGGTGATAATGGCGCTGCCTTCAGGCAGGTGCGGTATGGCCGCCTTGGTCAGCCAGAACATCGCATAGAGGTTGGTTTTCACCACCCAGTCGAAGTCCTCGTCGCTGATGTCCAGGATCGACTCCTGCGTGTGTTGCCGCGCGGCGTTGCTCACCAGTATGTCCAGCCCGCCCAAGCCTTTGATGGCCTGGTCCACCAGGCTGCGGCAGAACGCGGCGTCTCGCAGGTCTCCTGGAATGGCCACCGCTTTGCGGCCCGCCTCCCGCACCAGTTTGATCACTTCCTGTGCGTCTTCCTCCTCGGCGGGCAGGTAGTTGATCGCTACGTCTGCACCTTCACGCGCAAAGGCGATCGCCACCGCCCGCCCCAGCCCTGAATCGCCCCCGGTAATCAGCGCCTTTCGGCCCAGCAGGCGGTTGCTGCCGCGATAGCTGGTTTCGCCGTGGTCCGGGCGCGGGTCCATCTTGCCGGCAAGGCCTGGCCAAGGCTGCGATTGCTGCTTGAACGGTGGCTTGGGATAAGCGTTCTGCGGGTTGCTCAATGGGGCCGGGGCGCCGCTGCCGGTGGTAGCCGCTTCGCTCATGACCGGCACCGCCAATCCTGCGGCGGCGGCAGTCAGCGCGGCGCCTTGCAGTAACCGCCGGCGGGAAGGTGCGAACGGCGGCTGCCCGGGGCTGCCATGAGTGTCGGTGCCGTTTTCGGGGGCGTCGGAAGTGTCAGTCATACGATTCGCCTCTGGTAGTGAGTGTAATGTGCAGACGTACACCCCTCGGCGAGGGTTCCGCCGTCTTGACCAAACGCCCGCCCCAGACGGCCCCGCTGAAAGGCTGCCGCTCCATGGCGCGGTCTACCGGTCGGCGCGGCGCGCCCACAGGTGCTGTCCCTGAGCACCGCCGAGCCAGTATCATGCGGCAGTTTTTCATTCGGACCTTTGCCATGCACAGCCTGCCTTCGCCCTCCCAGCCCCGCGGCTGGTCTTTCTGGTGGAAACCTCTGCTTTTCGTTCTGGTCGCTGTGTTGGGCCTGTACTACGTGAAGTGGTCGCCGTATTACCTGAAGTCCTTCGTGGCAGCGCAGAACCACAGCATTGGCACATCGATCATCGACGACCATCAGGTTGCGCCGTTGGCCGCCGCGCTGGCGTACGCCCAAGTGTACTTCCTGGCGATCTGGAAAGCCGCGGTGCTGGCGGTGATCCTCGGCTCGCTGCTGCAGGTGCTCATTCCCCGGGACTGGCTGCTGCGCGCGTTCGGCAAGGCGGGGTTCGGTTCCACGCTGCGCGGTGGGTTGTTCGCATTGCCGGGGATGATGTGCAGCTGCTGCGCCGCGCCAGTGGCCGCCGGGCTGCGCAAGCAGCAGGTATCGGTAGGCGCGGCGCTGGCCTTCTGGATTGCCAACCCGGTGCTGAACCCGGCCACACTGGTGTTCATGGGCTTCGTGCTGGGCTGGGGCTTTGCCGCGCTGCGCCTGGTGGGTGGCGTGGTGCTGGTGCTGGGCGTGGCGCTGATTGCCCAACGCCTGTCCAGCCCGAATACGTTGCCCGAGCCTGCGGTGGATGCCGTGCAGGCGGCTTCGGCCGAGCCGGAAGGTAGCCTGCTGCGCCGTTGGGCAGTCAGCCTGTGGCAATTGTTCTGGAGCACCATCCCGGTGTATGTGCTGGCCGTGCTGGTATTGGGCGCGGCGCGGGTATGGCTGTTCCCTCACGTGGAAGGCGGCTTCGGCGAAGGCCTGGGCTGGCTGGTACCCATGGCCATCGTGGGCACGCTGTTCGTGATCCCCACGGCTGCGGAAATCCCGATCGTACAAACGCTGATGGCCCTGGGCCTGGGCACCGCACCGGCGGTGGCACTGCTGATGACGCTGCCCAGCGTGAGCCTGCCGTCGCTGCTGATGTTGCGCAAATCCTTCGATGCCCGCGTGCTGTGGACCGTCGGCGGGCTGGTAATGGTGTTTGGCGCGGTATGGGGGCTGGTGGCGCTGGCGGTGTTGTAACCCTGGGTTCCCAGGCCTACCGCCGGGCGCGAAGGTACTCGATCACCGCTTCGCGTTCCCCGGCGAACTCGATCCGGTCCCCCTGGGCATCGCGCTGGTAGGCGTACATGGGGTCGTAGTACTCGTTGAGTAACCCTTCGATCCAGCCACGGTGGCCAGTCACCTCGCCATCGTTGCCCTGCTCAGCCAACGCGGCGTCCATGATGGCAGCCAGGCGCTGATAGCGCTCACCGCCAAGGCGCTTGGCGATCCCGGCCAGGCTTTGCCGGAGCCTGTCGGCGAAGGCGAGCAAGCCCGCTTCCTCGCCGTGCAGGGCCACGAACTCGGCGCACAGGTCCACCACGTAGTCGCGAAGGATGCGCGAGACACGGGATTCAAGACTGTCCTCCAGCCATACCAGCGGGCTGTGCTGCATACGCCGGAACAGCGACAGCGGCAAGGCGCAGCTGCCGATCATCCGGCTTTCGTCCTCTACCACGAAAGCCTGCTGCCCGCGGGCCCGGCGCTTGAGGATGTCCACGGCCAAGGCATTTTCGAAGGCGATCGGTGCCGGCTGCGGCGTGGCGCGCTTGCCGAAACCGGAACCGCGATGGTTGGCCAGCGCTTCAAGGTCCACGGCGTTGTTCAGCTGGGCCAGCACTTCGGTCTTGCCGATGCCGGTCATGCCGCCCAGGCACACGAAGTCGCAGGTGGCCACGGCCTCTTCGGTCTGGTCGATGAGGAAGGTGCGCAGCGCCTTGTAGCCGCCCAACACCCGTGGATACTCGATGCCGGCTTCGGCCTTGATCCATTGCTGGGTGATCTGCGAGCGCAAGCCCCCGCGGAAGCAATACAGGTAGCCCTCGGGATGCTCCCGGGCAAAGCGCGCCCAGGCCTCGATGCGCGCCTGCTTGAGTTCGCCGGCTACCAGCGTGTGGCCCAATTCGATGGCCGCCTGCTGCCCGTGCTGCTTGTAGGCAGTACCCACCCGCTCGCGCTCGCGGTCGTTCATCAGCGGCAGGTTCACCACGCCTGGGAACGCACCCTTGTTGAATTCGACCGGCGCGCGCACGTCCATCATCGGCACGCCTTCCAGGAACAAGCGCTGGAAGTCGGCGGTGTTCTCGGCCATCAGAGCACCTCGACCGCGTGGGCGGCGCGGTCGACCATCACGCCAATCGGTTGCAGCGCCAGCCCCAGCTCTGCGGCACAGGCAAGAAACGCGGCGTCCGCCCCCGGGGCCACGGCCACCAGCAGCCCCCCGCTGGTTTGCGGGTCGCACAGCAGCAGGCGGGTGTCTTCGCTCATGGGGCTTACCCCCTCGCCATAACTGTCAAAATTGCGCAGCGTGCCGCCGGGCGCACAGCCTTGGGCCAGGTAGTGTTCGACGCCTGGCAGGCGAGGCACCGCCTGGGCATCGAGCCGGGCAGTAAGGCCAGCGCCGTCGGCCATTTCCAGCAGATGGCCCAGCAGGCCGAAACCGGTGACGTCAGTCATGGCCTGTACGCCGGGCAGCCGGGCGAATCGGCTGCCGGCACTGTTGAGGGTGCACATCCAGTCTCGCGCCAGGCCGATGTCCTGCTCGCGCAGCAGGCCTTTCTTTTCCGCGGTAGTGAGGATGCCGATGCCCAGAGGCTTGGTCAGGTACAGCTGGCAGCCCAGGGTCGCAGTGTCATTGCGCTTGAGGTGTGCCTTTTCGACCAGCCCGGTGACTGCAAGGCCGAAGATCGGCTCGGACGCGTCGATCGAATGCCCCCCTGCCAGGGTGATACCCGCGGCGTCGCACACTGCGCGGCCACCGCGAATCACCTCCCGGGCGATTTCCGGGGCCAGCACGTTGACCGGCCAGCCGAGAATGGCGATCGCCATCAAGGGTGTGCCGCCCATGGCGTAGATATCGCTGATGGCATTGGTGGCAGCGATCCGCCCGAAGTCGAATGGGTCGTCTACGATGGGCATGAAGAAATCAGTGGTGGACACCACGCCGCGTTCGGCATCGATGCCGTAAACGGCAGCATCGTCACGAGAGGCGTTGCCCACCCACAGCGCCGGGTCGAGGTTCTGCGCGCCACTGCCCGCCAGGATCACTTCCAGCACCTTTGGCGAGATCTTGCAGCCACAACCAGCGCCATGGCTGTACTGGGTCAAGCGAACGGGTTCGGTCATGTCGGGCCTCTCGATATCCGGGTGGCGAAGTTTACCATCATGCGCCGGGCCTGTTGACGCAGGGGCAGGTAAACAGTCAAGTTGCGCGGCCGGATGCCGATAGCCTAGGCACACCCCTTCCACCCCGGTGACGGAGAGCGATCATGCCCACTGCCTGGCCCTTGCGCGGATTACGCGCCGCATTCGCGGCCGCGCTGCTGTGCGCGGCGTTGCCGAGCCTGGCCGGGCCGTTGCAGGTGGTCACCGAGGAATTGCCACCCTATAACATGACGTCTGGCACGGATATCACCGGGTTGAGCACCGAGGTGGTGGAAGCGGTATTCAAGGAAATGGGCATTGCGCCACGGATCCAGGCCATGCCCTGGGCAAGGGCCTATGACCTCGCCCTGCATGCCGACAATGTGATGATCTACTCCATCACCCGCACGCCTGAACGCGAAGCGTTATTCCAATGGGCTGGCCCCATCGCACCCACGCGCTGGTTCCTGTTCTCCAGCGAGGCGCGGCCGGTGGACCTGACCAGCCTGCAGGAGGCCCTGGAAAAGCGTTATCAGATCGCCACGGTCAACCAGGATGTGGGCGAGCAGTTCCTGCTGAGCCACCACTTCGAGATCGGCCAGACCCTTCAGCAGAGCAACCACTACGCGCTCAACTACGAAAAGCTCAAGCGCGGCCATGTGGCGTTGTGGATTTCCGACGAGCTCAACGCGGCCTACACCGCTCGTAACGCGGGCGACGACGCCGCAGCGGTACTGCACCGCAGCCTTGAGCTGCCGGAGCTCGAAGACGGTGGCTTCAGCGCCGCCTTCAGCCTTGCCACGCCGCCGCAAACAGTAGACGCCTTTCGCGCGGCCCTCCAGCGGCTGCGCAGCGACGGCCGCTACGACGCCATCGTGCACAAGTGGTTAGCCCCTTGAACACAGACCATTACGACGATCCCACGCACCCCAGCATGAACGCCGAACGCCCGCTGGCTCATCGGCTAGTGGTGGCGACCCTGGTGTTTTGCCTTGTGTTTACCTTCGCCACGGTGTGCGTGCGCACCTGGTTTGCCTGGAACAGCGGCGTACAGACCATGAACAGCGAGCTGGCGCTGATCGATCAGGTGTTCCAGGGTTCGCTGTCCAAGGCAATCTGGGAAATGGACCGCGACAGCCTCGAAGCGCAGCTCAAAAGCGTGGTCGAGGCGGCGCCAGTGGGCCGGGTAACGTTACGCATTCCGCGCCCGGAGCGGGCCGAAGAAGTGCTGGTGCGCGAGCGCGCAGGGTTCCTCGGTACCGGCCCGGCCCCTGTTCTGACCCGGGCCCTGACCGTTTCGCCCTACCCCGGCGCCGTACAGCCGGTGGGCACGCTGGTGATCGAAGGCGACCCAGGCCTGCTGCGGCAGCGCCTGTGGAAAGAAGTGTGGACCATCATGCTCACCCAGATCATCCAGGCCCTGGCGCTGGCCGGCATCACCATGCTGATGTTCAACGGCCTGGTGACCGTGCACGTGCGCCATATTGCCCACCACCTCGAACGGCTCACCCCCGCCAACCTTGCCGAGCGGCTGCGGCTGGGGCGCCTCGGCAACCGCAATGACGAGCTTGACCTGCTGACCGTTCGCATCAACGCCTTGCAGGACAACATGGCGCAATACCTGGAATTGCAGCATCAGGCCGAACTGGCCCTGGCCGCCAGCCGTGATCACCTGGCGCTGGAAGTGGAACAGCGCACCGCCGAACTGGTGGCCGCGAATGAACAGCTGCAGAGCCTGTCCCGGCTGGACCCGCTCACGGGCCTTGCCAACCGCCGCTATTTCGATGAGCTCAAAGATGCCGAATTCAACCGCGCACTGCGCAGTGGTCGCCCGCTTACCGTGCTGATGTGTGACGTGGACTTCTTCAAGCGCTACAACGATACCCACGGCCATGGCGGCGGCGATGTCTGCCTGCGCCTGGTTGCCGACACCATGAAAGCCCTGTTCATGCGCAGCGGCGAAGTGATTGCCAGGCTGGGTGGTGAAGAGTTCGCGGTGCTGCTGCCCGGTAGCGATGCCGCGCATGCGCGCCAGGCGGGGGAACGCCTGCGCCAGGCACTGGCGGCCCGGCAGATCCCGCATGGCGCCTCGCCCATCTCCCCGTACCTTACCGTAAGCATTGGCATCGCCGAGCTCGAGCCGTCGGCGATGACTGTGTTCGATCAACTCCTGCACCGCGCCGACGAGGCGCTGTACCGGGCCAAGAATGGAGGCCGCAACCGAGTATGCGAATGATCACATCACGCTTGCGCAAAGGCCTGGTCGGGCTTGCGCTGGTATTGACCGCCGGCCACGCCGAGGCCGCGCGCCTGGAAGCGATCACCGAGGAGTCTTCATACAGCTACCTCGAAAACGGCCGCGTCGCCGGCCCTGCGTCCGAAGTGGTGATGGCCACCCTCAAACAGGCCGGCCTTACCGATTACGCCATGGCGATCTACCCATGGGCCCGTGCCTACGACATTGCGCTGGCCGAGCCGGATGTGCTGATCTATCCGATCATCCGCACTCAGGAGCGTGAGCGGTTGTTCAGGTGGGTGGGAGAGTTCGAGGAAATCCAGACCGTGCTCTACAAACTCCAGGGCCACGACGGCCTGGATGTGCACGAACTGGCCGATGTCAAGGCCTTCAACATGGGCGTGGTGCGGGACGACGTCCGTCACCAATATTTGCGCAACGAAGGCTTCACCCGTTTGGTGATCTCGGCATCTCCCATGGATAACCTGCGCAAGCTGCTGGCGGGCCAGGTGGACTTCGTGCCGCTCTCCCCGCGCGACGCCCGGCGGTTCTGCGAGCAGCTGCACATACCCTTCTACACGCTCGAGCCGGTGATGACCCTGGAACAGATCACCGCCCACGCCTACCTGGCATTCAGCCTGGGCACGCCCGACGACGTGGTGCGCCGCGCCACCGAAGCGTTCGAGCAGCTCAAGCAGCGCGGCGAACTTGCGAGGATCATGGCGCCCTGATTTGCGGCGGGAGAGGTTGATTCAACTATCTGAATTGACGCAGCTGATGCTTCACGAGCCAGGACCAAAACGGCAAATGGCTTCCCACAAGATGTGGGAAGCGGGCGGTAGCTCGCGAATGCTTTGGGGATTGCAATGAGGTTTTGAAGCCTGAAGGGTATTCCCCGGCTGCGCCGGGTCCCACAGCTTTGAGCTGAGGCCCGCCCGGTCAGCCGGCTACGTCGGCGGGAAAGAACTCCCCTTCCAAACCTTGCTCCATCAGCCGCTGCTCTACCAGAGGGCGGATACGCGCTGCGGTTTCCGGCGCCTCGGGCTGAGCAACCCGCAACCACACGCGGCGCACGTTCTGCTCGTGGGTGCCTTCGCTGAGCATGTCATGGCTCACCACCGGCCGGCCCCGCCACAGGCACTGGCCGCTGGGGTGCACGCTGGCTTCAGGGTCCGCCCCGGGCGGCACCAGCCACAACTCAACGGCACCTCGCAGGTCCGCTGTATTGATATGCGCTTCATCGATCGCTATGTTCATGGGGCTCCTGGCTAGAAAAAAGGCCTCGTTGCTGAGAGTTCGCCAAAGGCAGCGCGTTCCCTTGTGCCTCGAGCACTCCCGCCGCCGCGCGCGGCACCGCCCATAACAAGGATTTGCCATGAAACTGTTCTACCTGCCTGGTGCCTGTTCCCTGGCGCCTCACATCGTGCTGTGCGAAACCGCTACGCCTGTCACCCTGGTGAAAGTGGACCGTGCCACCAAGCAAACGGACACCGGCGAGAATTACCTGGACATCAACCCCAAGGGCTACGTACCCGCCGTGCAGTTGGACGACGGCAGCGTACTGACCGAAGCGCAGGTGGTGTTGCAGTACCTGGGCGACCAGCACCCGGATCGCGGCCTGGCGCCGGCCGCCGGTACCGCCGAGCGTTACAAGCTGCAAGAGTGGTTGAGCTTCGTTTCCACCGAGCTGCACAAAACGATGGGCTCGTTCTTCAACCCGAAACAAACGCCGGAATGGCGTGAGGTAATGACAGGGCTGTTGGGCCAGCGCCTGAACTGGCTGGAGAAGCAACTGGAAGGACGGGAGTTTGTGCTCACTGATTTCAGCGTGGCCGACGCCTACCTGTTCACCGTGCTGAACTGGGCCGGCCGGGCGAAATTCGACCTCACCCCATGGCCTGCCGTAGTGGCCTACCACCAGCGGCTGAGCCAGCGCCCCTCCGTCCAGCAGGCGATGAAAGAAGAAGGCCTGCTGTAACTCCACTTCCCGCCCCTGCGGGGGCGGCTGTCTTGCGGGCTCTCGATGAAGCGGTCCCACGCCTTTGCGCAGCTACATGCCGCCGCCCTGCTCTACGGGCTGTCGGCGCTGTTCGGCCAGGCGCTCAGCGCCAGCCCGGTAATGATCGTGCTTGGCCGTGCGGCCTTTGCGCTTGCGGTATTGCTGCCCCTGTGTGCCTGGCGTCGCAGCGCCCCCTGGCACGCTTTGCCCCCCCGGGACAGCGTAAAGCTGGTGCTGTTGGGTACCGCGCTCGCCGTGCACTGGCTGTTATTCTTCGTTGCCATTCAGGTAGGCGGGGTTGCCGTCGCCACCTTGGGTTTCGCCACGTTCCCGGCGTTCACCGCACTGGGTGAGCGCCTGCTGTTTTCTCACCCTATGGCCGGCAAGGACTGGGCAATCATCGGCCTGGCCAGCCTGGGGCTGATGCTCGTCGGGCCCGCCGGCGGCGCCAGCCACAACGCGCTTGCCGGGCTTGGCTGGGGCGTGCTCAGCGGGGCCACCTACGCGGGTATCGCCATCGCCAACAAACGCATGAACCTCCAGGCCGATGGCTTGCACCTGAGCGTGTGGCAAATGGTAGGCATCGTGCTTGCGCTGTTACCCTTCGCTGGCGATCAATGGGGCCTGTTGAGCGCCAAGGACTGGCTGCTACTGGCCGGGCTGGGCGTGTTATGCACCGGGGTGGCGTATACCCTGTTCATTGGCTCGCTCAAGGTGGTAAGCGCCAACACCGCCGCTGTAGTGATTGCCATGGAGCCGGTGTATGCCATTGTGGGCGCCTGGCTGCTGTTCGGTGACCGCCCTACCCTGGCAATGGTCGCTGGCGGAGGGCTGATTCTGTGCGCGGTGGCCTGGGCGGGCCAGCGTCCCGACACGGCGGGCGAAACCGCCTCACAGCATTGATCTGCGGAGTGTGCCCTTGAAGATCGTAACGCGTGACAGCTGGTTCGAAGTGATCAGCAAGGCTGACGGTGTGAAGCTGATTCACGAGCCTTGGGTGCGGCCATTCTATCGCTGTAACCTGTGGCACGTGAGCGGTCGGGACCGGGACGTGCTGGTGGATACAGGCTCCGGCGTGGTCAGCCTGCGCGAGCAGCTGCCGTGGCTCACGGAGCGCCCGTTGCTGGCCGTGGCCAGCCATACCCATTTTGACCACATCGCTGGCCACCATGAATTCCCCGAGCGGCTGGTGCATCCTGCCGAAGCGCACATTCTTGCAAACCCCACCAATGACGCCACCCTGGCATCGAGCTTTATAGGCGACGAGATGTTCGAGGCGCACCCGGATTGCCCACTGTGTTATGCGGAGTATCGGGTCCGGGCAGCGCCAGCAACGCGGCTGATCGAGGACGGTGACGTGATTGACCTGGGCAATCGGGTGCTTCAAGTGATCCACACACCGGGGCATTCGCCCGGAGGCATCAGCCTGTTTGAAGCCAGCACGGGCACCCTGTTCAGCGGTGACATCATTTATGACGGCCCGCTGATCGAGGATGCCTACCATTCAAACCTGGACGCATACCGCCAGAGCCTGGAACGGCTTGCCGCCTTGCCGGTGCGAACGGTACACGGGGGGCATTTCCCAAGCTTTTCCGGCGAGCGCCTCAGCGGCATGATCCACCACTGGCTGGCGACTCACACCTAGCCGATCACGGTCAGCTGCCGGCGTCGCCATGGGCTTCCTCGAAGAAGTAATCCTTCCAGCTGGCCGCCTTGTTCTTCAGAACGCCCAGTTCCTGCAACTGCTCGGCATAGATATAGGTACGCTGCGGCACCACGGTGAAGTCGATTTCAGGGTCCTGAACGATCTTCTCAATGAACGGCAACGGCAGCTTCGATTGCTCTACCCGCAGGTAGGTTTGTGCAGCGGCGGGTTTGTTTGCCTTGATGATCTGCGAGGCCTCTACCAGCGCGGCATAAAACGCCTTGTAGGTTTTGGGGTTTTCGTCGTGGAATTTCTGGGTGGTGTAGAGCACGTTGAACGTGGCCGGGCCGCCGAGGATGGCATAGGAGCTGAGCACCTTGTGCACCTTGGGGTTTTCCAGCTCCTGGTACTGGAACGGCGGGCTGGAGAAGTGCGCGGTGATCTCCAGGCCACCCGAAATCATGGCCGACGTGGCGTCCGGGTGCGGCAGGCTGATGGACAGGTTGTCAAAGCGCTTGAAGTCGTCCTTGCCAAAGACCTTGGCGGTTTCCAGCTGCAGCGTGCGGGACTGGAACCCCACCCCGGCAGCCGGCACAGCGATGCGGTCCTGGTCGGTGAAGTCCTTCAGGGTTTTCACCTCGGGTCGGTTGCTCAGGAGGTAGTTGGGCATCGAGCCCAGGGACGCAATGGCCTTCACGTTCTGCTTGCCGCGGGTGCGGTCCCATACGGTGAGCATCGGCGGCACGCCTGCAGACACCACGTCCAGCGCACCGGCCAGGAGCGCCTCGTTCATGGCGGTGGCGCCCGAGATGCTGCTCCAGTCCACGCTGATGTCCAGGCCTTCGGCCTTGCCGTGCTTCTCGATCAGGTGCTGGTCGCGCATCACGTCCAGGATGAGGTAACCGATGCCCAATTGCTGGGCGATGCTGATCTTGCCTTCCGCCTGCACGCCTTGGGCAGTAATACCGCCGATCACAGCGGCCAGCAGGGCAATAGAACGTACCGAAGCCATGGGTGCTCTCTTGGGTAGTGGAATGAGAGGCGCCGAGCGCGCCGCCACGCTCGCTGCGGGCGGCGCCAGCTTAGAAGCATAAGAACCGAAATTTAAATACCCTTAATGCATAACCATATGCTTCAGGCACCGAGGGCGCACCAGGCTTGTACCGAAGGCCGCTGCCATTGCTCCAGCACATACGCACGCAGCCGTTCAGGCACCGGGTCGCCATGGCTTACCAGGCGGTTGAGCATCAGCGCCAGGTCTACATCGGCCAAGCTCCATTGGCCGAACAGGTGGCTCGCACCCAGCGGCAACAGGGCTTCGGCGGCAGCGATCAGCTTGGTGGCCGCCGTTTGGGCATCCGCAGACAACGGCCCTCGCCGTTCGCCTCGGAAAATCACCTCGGTAGGCCGCGCCTGGCGCAGCGCCGCCAGGTCGCTGCGCAACCAGGCCTGTACCTGTCGCGCGCGGGCACGGGATTGAGGGTCGGCCGGGTACAGTGGCACTTGCGGAAAGAGTTCGTCGAGGTACTCAGTGATGGCGGTGGATTCAGCCAGCGCAAAGCCATCATGCACCAACGTAGGCACGCGACGGGTTGGCAGGCGCTCGGCCAACGCGCCAGTCACGTTCTCGGCTGCGGCCAAATCTACGGTGACGGTATCGAACGCCAGGCCCTTCTCCTGCAACGCTACATACACGGACAAGGCGAAGGGGCTGGTGAAGCGGCTATCCACGTAGAGGGTGAAATGATTGTCGACCATGCCGATGCTCCGTGGGTGAAGGGAGCCTGAGCATAGAAGCCGGCGTCGAAGAAATGAAATGGAAAGGTTTCATTGCTCCGATGCCGGCCAGGAATAGCCTTATGGCTACATATGGAAGCGCGCCACCATGGCCTGCAGCTGGTGCGACAGGGTAGACAGCGACTGGCTGGCCGCGTCGATCTGCGCGGCGCCTTCGGACGTTTGTACCGACAAGTCGCGGATGTTGACCAGGTTGCGGTCGATTTCCCGCGCCACCGAGGCCTGTTCCTCCGAGGCGCTGGCGATCACCAGGTTGCGCTCGTGGATCTCGCCCACGGCCTTGGCCATCTCGTCCAGGGCGGTACCGGCAACCTGGGCCTCGTGCATAGTGGTTTGCACCTGCTGCTGGTTGGCTTCCATGGTGGCCACCACCGTAGAGGTGCCTGCCTGGATCGCGCCGACCATTTCTTCGATTTCCCGCGTGGAGGCTTGGGTGCGCCCGGCCAGCGCGCGCACTTCGTCTGCTACTACGGCAAAGCCACGGCCTGCCTCGCCTGCCCGAGCCGCCTCGATGGCCGCGTTCAGGGCCAACAGGTTGGTTTGCTCGGCGATGCCACGGATCACGTCCAGCACCTTGCCGATTTCCTGCGAGCGCCCCGCCAGTTCACGCACCTGCCCCGAGGCACTGACCGCGTTCTGGCTCATGCGCTGGATCGACTGCAACGTGGTGTCCACGCGCTGGCGACCCTGCTGCGAGGACTTCGCGCAGTGCTCGGAGGCATCGGCGGTGGACGTGGCATTGCGCGCCACTTCCTCTACGGCGGTGGTCATCTCCGTCACTGCCGTGGCGGCCTGCTCCACTTCCTGATGCTGGCGCCCCAAGTCGTTGGCGGTCTGGTGCGTGATGGCGGTCATCTGCTCTGCTGCCGCGGACAACTGGTGCGAGGAATCGCCGATCAACCGCAAGGTGTCGATCAGGCTTTGCTTCATCACTGCCAGCGCCTGCAGCAACTGCGCCGGTTCATCCTCGCCCTCGGGCTGGATCGCTGCGGTGAGGCGGCCATCGGCAATCTGCCGTGCCACGTCGATCGCATGGTTCAGCGGCCGCACGATACTGCGGGTCAGCAGCCACGCCAGCAATACGGTGAGGGCAAACACCACTACCAGCGCGATAACGGTGGCGCGGACCGCCACGTCGTAATCCGCACGGGCCTGCTCGGTGAAGCGCGCCGCATTGTCGGCGTTGATTTTCACCAGCGCATTGAAGAGGTCGCCGGTTTTGTTGGATGCATCCTGGATAGGGCCATTGAGCACCTTGAGCATGCCGTCGGTGTCGTTGGCTTCAGACAAGCGCTGATAAGCATCCAGCTGGGTGTTGTAACCCGCCACCACTTGCTGCATCTGCGCAAAGGCCTCGCTGGCCGCGGGCGTCTTCACCGTCTGGTACGCAGCCATGGACTTGTCCAGTTCGCCGCGCAGGAACAACAGCCGGTCCACAGTGGGCTTAAGCACAGCGGGGTCGCGGTTCATCATCATGCGCAGGGTGATTACCCGAATGCCCAACTGGTTATCACGAATCTGCGCGATATAACGGGTGCCCGCGTGCGAAGTTTCTTCGGTGTACACCACCGCTTCACGCATGCGCGTGATCTGGTGAATGGAAAACAGCCCGAACGCGAGCATCAGTAATGCAATCAGGCCAAAGCTGACCAAGGCACGGGTGGCGATACGAAACCGGTTGAGTTGCATGCGAAGCTCCTTCTTGATGCCTGTTGATCGGCAGCGCGGCGCGAAAGATGAGCCGTTTGCCGGCAGGTAGCATCAAAATGTTTCAGCGAACCGGGCGCAAAGGCGCTAGCACCGTTATCGGGCTGTCCAGCCGCCGTCCATACTCCAGGCCGCCCCGCGTACCTGGCGGGCGGCGTCACTGCACAGAAAGGCCACGAGCTCGCCAAGCTGCTCAGGGGTCACAAACTCCAGCGACGGTTGCTTTTCAGACAACAGCTCCGCTTTCGCCTGCTCCGCTGTCAAGCCATTGGCCGCGTTGGCATCGATCTGCTGCTGCACCAGCGGCGTGAGCACAAAGCCCGGGCAGATAGCGTTGCAGGTGATGTTCAGTTGCGCCGTTTCCAGCGCCACTACCTTGGTAAGCCCTACCACGCCATGCTTGGCGGCCACGTACGCCGACTTGCCGGCTGAACCCACCAGGCCATGCGCCGAGGCGACGTTCACAATGCGCCCCCAGCCGCGGCTTTTCATGCCGGGCAGGCATAGGCGCGTGGCGTGGAACACCGAGGAGAGGTTGATCGCGATAATGGCGTCCCAGCGCTCTACGGGGAACTCCTCCACCGGGGCCACGTGCTGGATGCCAGCGTTGTTCACCAGGACGTCAACGCCGCCGAAGGCCGCTTCGGTGGCTTCAATAAGCGCGGCAATATCTTGCGGCTTACTTACATCCGCCGGGTGGTGGATGGCCTCGGCGCCGAGCGCCCTTATTTGTTCGAGTGCGGGCTGCGGGTCACCGAAGCCATTGAGGACCAGCCTGGCCCCGGCCTTTGCCAATACCTGGGCAATGCCCAGGCCGATACCACTGGTGGACCCGGTGACCAGGGCGGTCTTGCCGTGAAGCTGCATGCTGTTCTCCTTCAACGCCGACTATGCCTACACGGTAGCGGGGCCGCGCCAAGGCGCCAGCGTCGAAGAAAAAAAACCACACCCTAGTGCAAGGCGACCGGCGCGGCGCCCGGTTGCGGCACGGGTACGCCATATCGCCGGGTAGCCCATGCGCACAGTGCAAGCCCACCCACGGCGAGCGCACCGCCCACAAGCCCTACATGGGCAACACCCAGCTGGCTGGTAACCACGCTGCCCAGCAGGGCGCCGCCGCCAATGCCGATGTTGTAGATGCCCGAATGCAAGGCCATGGCCACGTCGGTGGCATCCGGTGCCAGGTTCAGTACGCGAGCCTGAAGCACCAGCCCGAAGCACATGATGAATATTCCCCAAAGGCCGCTCTGCAAGGCCAGCAACGGCAAGGTGCCCGCCACCGGCGCCATCGCCAGCAAACACACCGCCAGGCCGCCGATGACCGTAAGCAGCAGCCCACGCGGGAAGCGGTTGTTGTAGCGGCTGAACAGCAGGGAGCCGAGGATGCCAGCACCGCCGAATACCAGCAGCAAACCCGTGGTGGTTTCACCACGCAGCTGAGCCACCAGCGCCACGAACGGCTCGATATAGGTGTAGGCGCTGAAGTGGGCGGTGATTACCAGCGCCGTAAGCACGTACTGCAGCATCAGCGCTGGCCGCTTGAACAGCACCGGCAGGCTGCGCAGCGAACCGGAATTCTGGCTGGGCAGCGCTGGCAACGCGCGCACCAGCACCACCAAGGTGGCGCAGGCGGCTATGCCGATTGCCGCGAAGGTAGTGCGCCAGCCAAAGGCCTCGCCCAGTACCCGGCCCAGGGGAATACCCAACACCATGGCCAACGACGTGCCGGTGGCCAAAAGCCCCAAGGCCTGCACCTGGCGCCCGGGCGGTGCCACCCTTACCGCCAGCGACGCGGTGATGGACCAGAACACCGAATGAGCGAAGGCGATACCGATCCGGCACGCCAGCAACATCGCAAAGCTGTTGGCGAACGCCGACAACAGGTGGCACACCACGAAGAGGCCGAAGATGATCACCAACAACCGTCGCCGCTCGATGTTACGAGTAAGCAGCATGATCGGCAGGGAAATCACCGTCACGATCCAGGCATACACCGTGAGCATCAACCCGACCTGGGCAGTGGTCATCTCGAAGCTGCCACCGATGGCGGACAGCAACCCCACTGGCACGAACTCGGTGGTGTTGAAGATGAATGCCCCCAGCGCCAGGGCGATAACCCCCAGCCAGCTGTCGGAGCCGGACGTTGCCTGTGAACTCATGTTACTCACTCTGAATCAGGGCCCGCCCAGCGGAGTGCCGGTACGGAACGACGGAACAAGATCGCCCAACGCCTGGGCACGCGCACGCCGCTATGGACCATGGGCCAGAGCACGTGTGCGGTCTGATTATTATGGGAGGCATCGCGCGGGGTGTTTGCAGGGCGATGCTACCTTGGGTGGGTGAGGTGGGTAAATGGATCAATTGCAGATCTGCCCACATCACTACAGGCGCTGTTACACATCTAGGCTTCCCGCTCTGCCATCTGGCGTTATGATCGCGTCAGATGTCGTAACGAGGCACCTGTTCATGCGAAACAGCACCCCGGCGTCGAAAACCAGCAGAGTTGACCCCTCAGCTCGCAGCCGAACGGAACGGGTCGGCAAAAACCCGGTGGAGCTTTTGCTTCATGGACGAAGCGGCGACACCCGTCAGGCCATCATCCAGTACACCAAGGAAGGATTCAGCCTCACCGACGTGCGCAATATGCTCTCCACGTCGCAGCTCTATATGGAACATGGGCTGGTTCAACGTATTACGGGCAAGCCGCTCAGGACTGTCCAACGTCTTTCCAAAGGGGGCGAGGCTGTTCGGCTGAATCAACAGCAGAGTACCGTCGCGTTCCAGTATGCCCACACCCTGGAGCACGCCACTCGTGTGTTCGGTACACAGCAACTCGCCGAGGACTGGCTGAAAAAGCCATGCAAGAGCGGTATCGGTGCTCAAGTTACTGGGGGGCGGTGGAACCCACCCGGTCGCCGCGTGGTTTACGCGTCAACAGCAATTTGGTGATGCACTTCTAGCAAACATGAATTCGTTCTGCTTCCATCAGCTGTCACGCGTCACTCCTGGAACCTGCTCCTGAGTTGCGAGCTCGCTGCCGGCAAATTCAAACTGGTTTCCCAGGAACGCTTCGCGCTCGATACACGCCTGCTCGCTATGAGCTGACGCTCTGGGCTATGACCACAGGGTTACCCTCCTGCCACATCTCTTCTACCAACACCCTTACCAACTCGCCCGCCGGCATCGCTCGCGCCAGCGGTGCGCCCTGGCCTGCCCATTGCACCGCGAAGGCACCGCTGCCTTTGGCGGCAGCCGCAGCGGCGAGGGCTTTCTGGGCGTCGTAGGCCAGCGGGTAATCCGGAATGCCGGTGCTACCCAGGCTGGTGAAGTTGCGATTTACCAGGCCCCTCGCCGGGCGGCCGGAGATGGCCGCGGTAATACGGGTATCGTGGCCTCGCGGCCCCACCAGCGCCTCACGATAGGCCGGGCTGGCGGCGGATTCAGGGCAGCGAATGAACGCCGTACCCAGCTGTACGGCGCTAGCGCCAAGGTCAAGGCAGGCGCGGGCGGCTACGCCGTCCATGATCCCACCCGCTGCTATCAGCGGCAGGTTCACTCGCTGGGCAAGCAGGCGGACCAACGCCAACGTGCCTAACTGGGTATCCCGCGCAGGGTCGAAAACCCCACGGTGGCCGCCGGCTTCGTAACCTTGGGCAATCAACGCGTCCACGCCCGCTGCCACGGCCTGTTCGGCTTCTTCCAGCGAAGTGACCGAGCACAGCAGAACGGCACCTACTGCTTTCAGCGCTTCGATCGCCTCGGCACCCGGCAGGCCGAAATGGAAACTCACCGCCGCCGGGCGTGCGTCCAACAGCACCTCCAGCATGGAGTGGTTGCCCACGAAGGTCCGGTAGATTTCCTTCATGGTGGCGGGCGGGGTAGCCCCGAATTCCGCGAACAAAGGCACCAGGCCTTGAAGCCATCGGGCATCCACCTCCGGTTGCGCCTGGGCAGGTGCGTGGCAAAAGAGGTTGAGGTTCAACGGCCCGCAGGTGAGCGCGCGAGCCTCGGCGATCATCGCACGAGCCTGCTCGGAACTGCTGGCGCCCAGCCCCAGCGACCCCAGCCCGCCGGCATTGGACACTGCGGCGGCCAATGTCGGCGTGGAGACGCCTACCATGGGCGCCTGGATGATCGGCACGGTGATGTTCAGGCGCTGCAAGAGTGAATCCGGCATGGCGAGGGCTCCCGATGAAAATGCTGTGCCCAAGGGTAACCGCTTTTACTCCCGGCGCCAGTGCTTGCGCGGATACAGGGGAAATCCGTTACACTCCATAACGAGTTTTCCCGAGCCTGGCCCCATGACTGCTGACGCTATTGCCCCCACCCTCACCTCCGCCGTGCCCGGCCTCGATGACCTCGTGGGCTATGCCTTGCGGCGCGCGCAGATTCAGGTATTCCAGCACTTCGTAGAGCAGCTTGCGGCCTATGACTTGCGCCCGGCGCAGTTCTCCGCCTTGGCGATCATTCACGACGCACCAGGAATTACCCAGGCAGAACTTGCCCGTGGGCTGGCCATCGAGCCGCCCCAGGCAGTGCCTCTTCTTAACAAGCTAGAGGCCATGGGCCTGGCAGCGCGTATCCGCAGCAAGGCAGATAAACGCTCGTATGGCTTGTACCTGAGCAAGGCGGGCGAAACGCTGCTGGGCGAGTTGCAAGAGGTCGCTGCCAGAAGCGATGCCGCCGCCACCGCGAACCTCACCGATAGCGAACGTGCGCAGCTGTTGGGTTTGCTGCGCAAGGTGTACGCCGCGTAATTCGCAGGCCTGGCCTATACGCAGTCACGCCTGGCTCGGACCCTGTGGGACCTGGCGTAGCCAGGGAAGCCGCGTGCGCTTTACACAGGCTCGACTCTCAGCGGGTGCTCCCCGGCGTACAAGGCGTCGATCAAAAGGGCGCGATGCTCGTGCACGGCCCGCTGGTTGATCGAGCCCTTGTCAGTGATTTCGCCGCGATCGATCGACGGCGGTTCGCTGGCAAAAGCCGCCCAGGCCAGGCGGCTGGCGCTGCCGGTGGCGTCGCGGTTCAGCCGCTGTAACAGGTTGGCCAACCACTGGCGCAGCGGCGCGCTGCACAGTATTTCTTCGTCCGGCCGCCCCTCAGCCAGCCCGGCCAACGCCCGGCATTCGGGCATTCGCGGGAAAATCAGCAGCCCCAGCTGCTCCCGATCCGGCGCCAGCACCACCACGTCCAGCACATAAGGCGCGCCCTCGAGGATCACCCGCGTACGCAACGGCCCGACGCTCACAAATACGCCTGAGCTCAGCTTGAAGTCCTCGGCAATTCGGCCATCGAACATCAGGCCTTGCTGCGGGTCGGCGGGGTCGGCCAGGCGCAACGCATCGCCAGAGCGGTAAAAGCCTTCCTCGTCGAACGCCGCCTCGCTCTGCGCCGGTGACCGCCAGTAGCCCGGCATCACATGGGGGCCGCGAAAGCGGGCCTCGTACTTGCCGTCTACCGGGGCCAGTTTCACTTCGCAACCCGGGGCGGGCAGCCCCACATACCCGGCCAGCGACAGGGGCCCGGTAGTGAACGTGCAGGACGGCGAGGTTTCGGTCATGCCCAGCCCGGCCATCATGCGGATCCGCTCGCCACAATGTGCGATGGACACCCGGTCCAGGCGATCCCAGATGGCCTGGGACAAGCCGGCCCCGGCAAAGAAGAACAGTTTGATCCGAGCGAAGAAACGCTGGCGCAGCGCCTGGTCGATTTCCAGTGCCTTCACCAGTTCCTCCCAGCCTTTGGGCACGGTGAGGTACGCCGTAGGGGAGATCTCGCGAAGGTTCGCCAGGGTGTGCTCGAACGCCTGCGGGGTGGGCTTGCCATCGTCGATATACAGGGTGCCGCCGTTGTAGAGCACGATGCCCACGTTATGGCTGCCGCCGAAGGTGTGGTTCCAGGGTAGCCAGTCCACCAGCACCGGTGGCTCCTCGGCAAAGGCAGGAAAGGTCTGCAACAGCATCTGCTGGTTGGCGCAGAGCATGCCCTGGGTGGTGATCACCCCCTTGGGCAAATGCGTGGAACCGGAGGTGAACAGGAACTTGGCGATGTGTTCGGCGGTAAGCGCGTTGAATGCCGCGTCAGCCCTCGAGAGGTCGTTATCGCCCTCCAGATTGTCAAACTCCAAGGTATGGCGATGAGCGAGCTGCCCCTTCCCGAGAATCACCGGCACGCCTTCGGGGATCACGGCGCTGACAGCACCTTCGTAGGCGCCGTCTGCGGCATACACCAGCCCCGGCTGAAGGGTTTCCACGATGTGCCGCAGCTTGCCATAGTCTTTTGAAACCAGCGAATACGCCGGCGACACCGGGCAATACGGCACGCCGACATACAGCGCGGCCGTGGCCAGCACCACATGCTCGAGGTCGTTGCCGGAGAGAATCACCAGCGGACGCTCCGGCCCCAGGTTCTGCTCCAACAGCCAGGCACCCAGGCCGCGGGCCCGTTCCAGCATGCCGCTATAGGTAATGCGCTGCCAGGCGCCAGTAGCGTCGCGGCGGGCCACGAACGTGCGCTCGGGCGCTCCCTGCGCCCAATGCCGCAGGCGCTCCATCAGCCGCTGCGGGTAAGGTGCCAGGGCTTGCGTGGAATGTAGATACAAGGTGTCGCCTTCGCGCCGAACGCTGACGCCCGGCTGGCCGATGGCAACTGCGCGCAGCGGCGCCTGGAGCGCCTGTGGGGCGCCCAGTACGGAACTGTCCATTTTTCGCTACCTCTGCTGCCGCCCGGCCCGGCCAGGCGGCGCTTAATAGGGCTCAGATCGGGTAATGGCGGGGGCCGTGCTGCACCGTGACCCAGCGCAACTTGGTGAACTGCTCAACCGCTGCCTGGCCACCGAAGCTGCCGTAGCCGCTGGCTTTCACACCGCCGAAGGGCATCTGCGCTTCGTCGTGCACCGTGGGCCCGTTGATGTGGCAGATGCCCGATTCCAGTCGCTGCGCCAGCGCGAGGGCGCGGGTGACATCGCGGCTGAAAATAGCGGCGCTAAGCCCAAACGGAGAATCGTTGGCGGCCGCCAGCAGGGCCTCATCGCCTGCCGCCCGAATAACCACCGTCACCGGCCCGAACGACTCTTCGTGGTACAGCCGCATGTGCGGCTCTACCCGATCCAGCAGGCTGGGCTGCAGCACGCTGCCGTCGCGGCTGCCTTCCAATATGGCAACGGCCCCTTGGGCCACCGCCTCGCTGACCATGCCCGCCACGCGCTCGGCCGAGGCGGTATCCACCATAGAGGCCAAGGCGCACTGAGTGTCCTCGGGCGCACCTGCCCGCAAGCCACGCAAACGGCCCGCCAGCTTGTCCACGAATGCATCGGCCACGCGTTCGTCCACCACCAGCCGCTCGGTGGACATACAGATCTGCCCCTGGTTGAAGTACCCGCCGAACACGGCCGCATCGACAGCGGCGTCAAGGTCGGCGTCATGCAGCACCAGCAGCGGCGCCTTGCCACCCAACTCGAGCAACGCCGGCTTGAGGTGCCGAGCCGCCAGTTCGCCCACTACCCGGCCTACACGCGTGGAGCCGGTGAAATTGATGCGCCGCACCGCCGGGTTGGCGATCAGCCGCTCGACAATGGCCGGCGCATCGGCGGGGGCGTTGTTGATCACATTCACCACGCCATCGCCCAGCCCTGCTTCGTGAAGCACCTGGCCGATCAGGCGATGAGTGCCGGGGCTGGCTTCCGAGGCCTTGAGCACCACGGTGTTGCCGCACGCGAGGGGCATGGCGATCGCGCGGGTCGCCAGGATTACCGGCGCGTTCCAGGGGGCGATGCCCAGTACCACGCCTACCGGTTGGCGCAGCGCCATGGCGAGGCTGCCGGGCACGTCCGAAGGGATAACCTGCCCCTGGATCTGGGTAGTCATGGCAGCCGCTTCACGCAGCATGTTGGCGGCCAGCTTCACGTTGAAGCCGAACCAGTCGGCCTTGGCACCGGTTTCGGCAGCCAGCGCCATGAACTGTGGCTGGGCCGCCTGCAGGGCGTCCGCCGCCCGAAGCAACCGCGCACGGCGCTCGCCAGGGGGCAGCGCCGACCAGGTTGCAAATGCCTGGCTGGCGGCCGCGACGGCTGCGTCCGCATCTTCCAGCGTGGCGGCACTCACCACCGACACCACCTCGCCCGTGACCGGGTGGCAACGCTGGAAGGTCTTTCCATCACTGCTCGGGCGGGCCTGGCCGCCGATCAGCAGGGGCACTTCGAACATGGACATTCCTCTTTGTTATCGTTGTCGGGAATCGCCAGCGGCCGGGCGCTCGGGGCGCCCTCCTCGCTTTACCGCTTGTACGCTTGCAGGCCCGGCTTGATGCTCTTGTCATCCAGAAACTGCTTGAGGCCCTGCTCACGGCCGCGCTCAGGGTCGCGCAACTGCGCCTGATCGAGCTTGGCGTACAGGTAATCCTCGTTCTGCTCCCAGGTCAATTCCCGGCAGCGCTTGAAGCCGTTCTTGGCGGCCCGCAGCACCACTGGGTTCTTGTCGAGCAGGTCCTGGCACAGCAGGATCACTTCCTCGCGCAGCTGTGCCAGTGGCACGCTCTTGTTCACCAGGCCCATACGGGCGGCTTCAGGCCCCTCGAAGGTCTTCCCGGTCATGATGTAATACAGCGCCTGGCGATGGCCTACGGTATCGGCCATGGCCTTGCTCACCAGGTTGCCGGGCGGGATGCCCCAGTTGATTTCGGACAGGCCGAAGGTGGCCTCGTCGGCGCAGATGGCCAGGTCGCAGGCCACCAACGGGCTGAAACCACCGCCGAAGCACCAGCCGTTGACCATCGCGATGGTGGGCTTGCTATACATGCGCAGCAGCTTCCACTGCCACTCCGAAGCGTCGCGGCGAATACGTTCCTGGAACACTTCCGGGGCGGCGTCGACTTCGCGGAAGTATTCCTTGAGGTCCATGCCCGCGGTCCAGGCGGTGCCAGCGCCGGTGAGGACCACTACACGGGCGTCTGCGTCCTGCTCGAGCGTTTCCAGCACGTCGCGCATTTCGCGATTGAGCGTGGGGCTCATGGCGTTGCGTTTTTCGGGCCGGTTAAAGGTGACCCAGCCAATGCCGTCTTCCACCTGCACAGTCACGGTTTGCCAGCGGTTGTCGTAGCTGCCCATCACACACCTCTTGTTCGTTGTTGTAGCGGTGAAGCGACGTTACGCCGCCCATATAGTTATGTCAATTAACTATTATCCGAATTATCTATCTGCCAGCGCGGGGGTGGCCGACGCACCGTCGTGGGTGGAGCGCTGGCGCAATAGGCTCAGGGCCGCGACGGCAGCGATTACCAGCC
>NZ_JAAMQU010000007.1 GCF_013522925.1 Pseudomonas japonica
CCATCAGCAACATCAGCAACATCATCGAGAACGCTACCGCCTCTCGTTCGACCATTCAGGACGTAGACTTCGCCGCTGAAACCGCTGAGCTGACCAAGCAACAAACCCTGCAACAGGCTTCCACCGCGATCCTGTCCCAGGCCAACCAGATCCCGTCCGCTGTTCTGAAGCTGCTTCAGTAATATCGGCCGCTGGTTAACGATGAGCCCCGCTTTCGAGCGGGGCTTTTTCGTTTGTGATCGGGTCATCCCACAATGCTCAAGCACCGTCCATCCAGCGGGTATAGCGGCGCTCTACCTCACTGATGGAGTTGTCAGCCAGTGGGTCCGGCCTGAAGCCACACCGGCCAAGCACCTTCTTCGAGCCGGCATTCGCCTCATACACATACGCCACAAGCTGCCTCAGGCCCCAGCGTATGCGCGCCTGTTCTATCAGGTGTTCAAGGGCCCGGGTCGCCAGCCCTTGCCCGCATACGCTTCGGGCAATCCGATAGCCCACCTCCGCGCGCTTCGCAGAAAGGTCGATGTCTTTGAGGTTGGCGCGGCCCACGATCAGCCCGCTCGCCTCTTCTATTACAAACGGGTGCCAGGTACCGGCGGCCAGCCCTGAGAGGTACGCATCGATCTGCACGGCTACACCTTTCAGGCAATAGAACGCCGGTGGCCGCGCCTCGATGTGGGTTTCGAACCATTCACGGTTCTCCAGCTCGAAGGCCAGTAACGCTTCGGCATCGGTGGCCACCAATTGGCGAATAACGAATCCTTCCATGTACGACGCATCCATCCGCGAAGGGCCATGCCCGGAAGGCGGATAGTGGCGGCTGCGCTTGCGCCGATCAATGCTCCAGCAACGCTCAGCCTGTATGCTGCCTGCCATCGCAGGGAGATGTCTGATTGAACGTATTGAAACGGATTGCGCTGTCGACGCTGGTGATGGCGCTGGCAGCCTGTACCCACCAACCACAACCCTCCGCCCCGACACCCGAGCAGGTACGCAGTACCCTGGAGCGCTTGCTGCCGCCTTCGGTCGGCAATCGCCAAGGCTGGGCGACGGACATTCAAACGGCGTTCGACACCCAGGGGCTCGAACCTACGGCGCAGAACCTGTGCTCGGTGATTGCGGTGATCGAACAGGAATCCAACTTCCAGGTAGACCCGCAGGTACCGGGCCTGGGCCGTATCGCCCGGGAAGAAATCGACCGCCGTGCCGGGCGCCTGCATGTTCCGGGTTTTCTGGTGGATGCCGCGCTGGCTATCAAGTCGCCCACGGGTGATACCTATGCCAAGCGCATTGCGGGCGCGCGCACGGAGCGCGAGTTGAGCGAGGCCTTCGAAGATTTCATCGGCATGGTGCCGCTGGGGCAGCAATTGTTCGGGACGCTCAACCCCGTGCACACCGCCGGCCCAATGCAAGTGGCGGTCGCATTTGCCGAGCAGCACGCCCGGGACTACCCGTACCCACGCCAGGGCTCCATTCGCCAGGAAGTGTTCAGCCGCCGCGGCGGCGTGTATTTCGGCACGGCGCACTTGTTGGGCTACCCCGTCAACTACCCAGAGCCCTTGTACCGCTTCGCCGACTTTAACGCCGGCCACTATGCCAGCCGTAACGCGGCCTTCCAGGCTGCTCTTAACCGCTTGGTGAAAGCGCGGCTGACGCTCGACGGCGACTTGATCGACTACGGCTCCTCCACCCCTGGGCAGACGGAATTGGCCGTGCGCTCGCTGGGTTCACGCCTGAACATGAGCGACAGCGCCATTCGCCGGGCACTGGAATCGGGCTCCGAACAAGGCTTCGAAGACACAGGCGTTTATCGGCGGGTGTTCGACTTGGCCGACCAGGTGGCGGGCCGACCTGTGCCACGGGCAGTGCTCCCCGGGATCACGCTGGAAAGCCCGAAGATCACCCGGCATCTGACCACGGCCTGGTTTGCCAAGCGCGTGGACGAGCGCCGCGCGCGCTGCGTGGCGCGAGAATAAGACCGGCCGTTTATTTTCAACGAAACGGCGAAAGTATTCCCGCAAGCGCCGGGTTTTTCCAAACGGATTACGACGCTAGCCTGACTTCAGGTCAACACTCATCAGGACAGCTACAGATGAAAGCCATTGTTTTCAAGCAACCGGCCTTGCCGATCGAACATCCCGAGTCCCTTTTCGAAATGGACCTGCCCAAGCCTGTGCCCGGCGCCCGTGACCTGCTGGTAGAAGTAAAAGCCATCGCGGTCAACCCGGTCGATACCAAGGTGCGAGCACGCAGCGGCGGCGAACAACCGCAGGTATTGGGTTGGGACACGGTAGGCATCGTGCGCGAAGTCGGCGAAGGCGTTTCGCTATTCCAGCCCGGCGATGAAGTGTTCTACGCCGGTGCAATCGATCGCCCGGGCAGCTACAGCCAATTTCACTTGGTGGACGAACGCATCGTTGGCCACAAGCCGCGCACCCTGGACAACGCCAGCGCTGTGGCGTTGCCGCTGACGTCCATCACCGCCTGGGAGCTGCTGTTCGATCGCCTCGGCATCGAAGAAAACGGCGGCCAGGGCAAAAGCCTGCTGATCATCGGCGCGGCCGGCGGCGTGGGCTCGATCCTTGTGCAACTGGCGCGCAAGCTCACTGGCCTCACGGTCATTGGCACGGCCTCACGGCCGCAGACACAACAGTGGGTAACCGAACTGGGTGCCCATCATGTGATCGATCACTCGGCTGCGCTGGCGCCTCAACTGGACGCGATTGGCCAGGGCTCGGTGGACTATGTGATCAGCCTCACCCACACCGACACCTACGCCGTGCAGATCGTTGACGTGCTGCGCCCTCAAGGCAAGCTGGCGCTGATCGACGACCCGGCCCAACTGGACGTGATGCCCTTCAAGCGCAAATCCCTTTCGGTACATTGGGAGCTGATGTTCACCCGCTCGCTGTACCACACCGAGGACATGATCAAGCAGCATGAGTTGCTGGAGCGCATTTCCAATCTGGTGGACACAGGCGTTATCAGGACCACTCTGGGCGAGCATTTCGGCGCCATCAACGCCGATAACCTCAAGCGTGCCCATGCATTGATCGAAAGCGGCAAGGCCAAGGGCAAGATCGTGCTCGAAGGGTTCTGATTGGAACGGCTCCAGCGAACTCGCGCTGCGCCTGGGTTCGCCGGCTGTGCCGGAAGGCCGGGCCCCGGCTCCTACGTGCCCTGCGCAACATAGCGTTCGAACTGCCCCGCCAGAAACGCCCGCAACGCTTGCACCGCCGGCCTGAGTGACGCGCGGTGCGGGCATACCAGTTGCAAGGGCGCGGGTTGGCCGTAATCCGGCGGGAAGATCTCGACCAGTCGGCCGCTGCGCACGTCATCCCTCACATCGAGCCCGGACTTGTAGGCTATCCCGAAGCCGGCGACGGCCCAGCGCCGAACGATATCGGCATCGTCGCTGATGCGATCGCCACTGATCTGAACGGTCTTTACCCCAACCGGCGTGTGAAAGCTCCAGCGTTCGAATGTCTGCTCGCCCATCACATAGCGCAGGCAATTGTGCTCGCTCAACGCCTCTGGCGTTGCGGGTAGCCCATGCCGCGCAATGTAGGCTGGCGATGCGCACAGGGTTCGCCTGTTGAAAGGCGCCAATGCCAGCGACACCAGGCTGGAGTCGGCCAACTGGCCATAGCGAATGCTGGCGTCCAGGTGCTCCCCAAACAGGTCGGCCACCTGATCACTTACCTGCAAGTGCAGCAGTACGCCGGGGTGCAGCCGCTGGAATTCGTCCAGCCATGGCAACAGCAGGTTGCGCCCGATATCGGAGGGCATCGACAGGCGCAGTGTGCCGGAGATCTCGTCGCGCCCCAGCGTAAGGGCAAGCTCTCCATTTTCCAGGGTTTCCAACGCCGAACGGGCATGGGGCAGATAGCGCTGGCCATCGTCGGATAACCGCAGCCGACGGGTGGAGCGCACGAACAACCTCACTCCCAGGCAAGCCTCAAGTCGCTGGACAGCACCACTTGCCAAGGCCGGGGAGATATCCAGCAAGCGCGCCGCCGCCGAAAAGCTACCCGCCTCGGCGGTCGTCGCAAACACCTGCAGGTCATCGATGCGGATTATTTTCTTCACGTTCACGGCAAGCTGATCGGGCACGAGGCGTTGCAGCGTAAGGGGAAACGCGCGCCTTGCCCAGCTAGCGGATAAACGGCCATACGCACGACCATTGCCCCAAAGCCCCGCCGCCTGCTGCGTTGCGCCGCTTCGCTGGCGGTTCGGCCAATTCAAGCTACTTTGGATGCACCGCAACACCAATGCAGTGCCTTCCGGCGGTCGACGCGGCCCCCAATTCGGGCAAAGGACTGTATGACATGACTACCACAAGCTCCGACGGCGTGCGGGTGATCCGCTCCGCCACTGGCAACACCCAGATAGACATCGCCAACGAAAACGACCCCGGCCGAACCGTCGCGGTACAGGCGGACGGCAAGATATGGGTCGCAGGCTTCACCCATAACTTCGGTGAGTTCTATCAATACGCGGTTACCCGGCTGAACCCCAACGGCACCCTGGACACTACCTTTGGCGACGACGGCAAGCAGGTGATTGCCGAGCAGATCATGCTGGGTGACGAGTACAGCATGGCCGTGCAGAACAACGGCAAGCTCCTCGTCACGCATGTGACCGCAGACGGCATGGACCTGGGCCTTGAAGTGACCCGCTACAACAACGACGGCACCCTGGACACCTCGTTCGGCAGCAACGGCGCGGCCCAGGTAAGCGGCGAAGTGAGCTACACCGACACCGGCACCACCGTGCTCAGCGACGGCAAGATACTGATTTCCGGGCGCGACGGCGGCACCTACACCGTGGCGCGGCTCAATGCCGATGGCTCACCCGATACCACCTTCCATGGCACCGGCGTGCTCGAGTTTACCGGCCCCACCTCAACCACCGGTTCCTTTGACTTCCCCATGAACGTGCAGGCCGACGGCAAGATCCTGGTGCCAGGCATGGACAACGACAAGTTCGGGCTGTACCGCTACAACCCCGACGGGAGCCTGGACACCACCTTCGGCAGCAACGGCCACGTGAGCTATAGCGTGGGCTCGGGCATCGACTGGGCTTACACCGTTACCGTGCAGCCAGACGGCAAGCTGCTGCTGGCCGGCTCCAGCGACACCGGTGACTTCAACCGCGACTTCAGCGTTGTTCGCCTGAACGCCAACGGCAGCCTCGACACCACCTTCAGCAGTGACGGCAAGGCCGCGTTCGCGGTGGGCCTGGAGGACGACAGCGTGCGTTCCGTTGCGGTGCAAAGTGACGGCAAGATCCTGCTGGGCGGCGGCACCGATGGTGACTACGGGGTGGTAAGGCTGAACGCGGACGGCAGCCTGGACCGCGGCTTCGGTACCCTCCTCAATGGCTTCGAAACCGTGATCGGTACGAACGGCAACGACGTGATCATTGGCAGTGACGTTCGAGATAATATCTCTGCCAACGCAGGCAAGGACCTCATCGACGGCGGCGCTGGCGCCGACAGCATCAGTACCGGAAGCGGCGCCGACGTGATCCGCTACACCGATATCAGCGACAGCTACCGCTCCCACAGCGACTTGATCCTGGACTTCAACGCCAACCAGGACCGTATCGACCTGGCGGCCCTTGGTTTCACCGGGTTTGGCAATGGCCGCGGCGGCACCTTGGCGGTGGTGGAGAACGAAAACAGCGAGCGCACCTACCTCAAAAGCTATGACGCCGACGCCGATGGCAACCGCTTCGAACTTACCTTGAACGGGCTGTACGAAGGTTTGCTGACCACAAGCAATGTGCTGTTTTCCGCCCTTACCCTCAACGGCACGGCGAGCGCCAACACGCTGACTGGCACCGCAGCCACCGAGGTGCTGAATGGGCTGAAGGGTAATGACACGCTGAACGGCGGTTTCGGCGATGATGTGCTGGTAGGCGGAGCCGGCCGAGACAACCTTACCGGCGGCAGCGGTGACGACGTGTTCCGGTTTGCCAACGTGGACGACAGCTATCGTACCGACACCACCGTCTTCAGCGACCTGATTACAGACTTTGTATCCGGCACCGACAGGCTGGACGTTTCCACGCTGGGCTTCATTGGCCTGGGCGACGGCCACGACGGCACGCTCAAGGTGCAGTTAAGCGGCGATGGCAGCCGTACCTACCTTAAAAGCCTGGATGCCACCGCCAACGGCCACCGCTTTGAAGTGTCCCTGACCGGTAACCATGCCGACCTGGCGGCCGCAGATGTGATTTTCAGCGCGCCGACCACCGACACGTCGGTGGCATTGCTGGGCACGCCTGTAGCTGAGCATGTGAGCTGACCGAGCCTGGCGCGCGCGGTTACCAGCGCGCGCCGAACACTGCCTCCAACTCATCCAGCGCTTCCCGGCTTAGCGGTGCCGGGCGGGGCTGGGTCATCAACCACAGCCGGGCGGTTTCCTCCAGCTCCTCCAGCGCATAACTGGCCTTGCTCACCGAACTTTCCCAGACCACCGGGCCTAGCCGTTCGAGCATTACGCCGCGTACCGCATTGGCCAGTTCCGCCACGCGCTGAGCCACGGCGGGCGAGCCCGGCCGTTGATAATCGATAAGCGGAATATGCCCCACCTTCATCACTTGATAAGGCGTGAGCGGCGGCAGGATATCGTCCTGCTGCCATACGCCGGCCAAGGTCAAGGCCACCAAGTGGGTGGAATGGGTATGCACCACGCCTCCGACTCCAGGATTGCGGTCATAGACCTGCCGGTGCAACGCCAGGGTTTTGGAAGGCTTGTCACCCGATACCCACTCCCCCGCCTGATTTACCTTGGCAATGGCCGAGGGGTCCAGCCGGCCGAGGCAGGCGTCGGTGGGCGTGATCAGCCAGCCGTCGTCGAGCCGGGCGCTGATATTGCCGGCGGAACCCACTGTGTAGCCGCGGCCATACAGGCTATGCCCCACGGTGCAGATTTCTTCACGTAGCGAGGCTTCACGGCTCATTGCCAGTCCCCCGCGAGCCGAAGCAGGGCTTTGGTGAAGAAATCCACGCTGCCAAAGTTGCCAGATTTAAGGGTAAGCCCCAGCGGCTCGGCCAGGCCCAAGGCCACCGTTACCGGCACGCCAGGGTCGATCTGGCCACCGATGCGCAGCGCGGTAATGCCTAGCGCTTGAACCACGGCACCCGAGGTTTCGCCACCGGCGACCACAAAGCGGCGGGTGCCACGCTCGTAGAGTTTTTTGGCCAGAGTACCGAGGGCTTCCTCGACCAGGGCCCCCGCGCGCTCCACGCCCAACTCCGCTTGCACCGCTTTCACCGTAGCGGGCTCGCTGGTGGCATAGATCAATACCGGCCCGGCCCGATCAGAGAACGCCAAGGCCTCCTCCACCACGGCTTCGCCCTTGGCCAGGCGCAGCGGGTCAATCCTGTAGCCGGGGCGCCCCGCTTCCAGCCAGGCGCCCACTTGGCCATTGGTCGCGCGCGAAGCACTGCCGGCCAGCACGACTGCGGGCCCGTCGATAACGGGTAGTGACGAAGCGTTGCCTTCAACCAGCAACCCCCGCTTGCGGAAATTGCCCGGCAGCCCCTGGGCCACTCCGGATCCGCCAGTGATCAGTGGCAGGTCCGCGCAAGCGGCGCCCAGGGTTTGCAGGTCTTCATCCGAAACGGCATCCGCAATGGCGATTCCCACTCCTTGCTCACGCAAGGCGACCAATCGCGCGCGGGTCGCTTCAGGGCCGGCAGCTACCTGGTCGTAGCGCAGCAAGCCCACCTTGTTCTGGCTCTGGCTTTGCAGCACCCGCACCAGGTTGGCGTCGGTCATCGGCGTCAACGGATGGTGCTCCATGCCCGATTCGTTGAGCAGGCCGTCGTTCACGAACAGATGGCCACGGAACAAGGTTCTGCCCGCTTCCGGGAATGCTGGGCAAGCGATGGTGAGAGGTACGCCCAGCGCCGCCTGCAGCGCTTCGGTTACCGGGCCGATGTTGCCCTTGGGCGTCGAATCGAAGGTTGAACAGTACTTGAAAAAGAACTGCTCGCAGCCCTGTGCTTTCAGCCAGGCCAACGCGGCGAGGGATTCGCGCACCGCGTCGGCGGGGGCGATGGTTCGAGACTTCAAGGCCACCACGATGGCGTCCGCGGTGAGGTCGGCCGCGGTGGCCGCATCGGGAATGCCGATGGTTTGCACGGTGCGCATGCCATTGCGCACCAGAATGTTGGCAAGGTCGGTGGCGCCGGTGAAATCGTCGGCGATACACCCCAGCAGCGGGCGGGCAGGGTTCATTGGGTCTCCATAAGCGCTGTCAGGCCGGCGAATACCGCATTACCAGCACATTCACAAAAACTAACATCATTGATAGTCCAATCCGGCGCTGCGCGCCAATCTATGGGTGAATCCTAACCTGATATGTGAATCAGTGTGAAATTATTTGACTTGGGTGTTAATAGCTCTCTAAGGTAAGGCACGCCACCCGATCGCTAGCCGAGTGACCTGGGTCCGCAGAACAAAAGCAATGTGAGGACGACCATGAACTTTGAACTGCTGTTCGCCGACCAAGCGGACACCACGGTGCGTTACGCACTGACCGGTGCCAAGGGAGGCTTCTCCCGCACCCTTCTTGCCCAGACTCGGCTGATGCCCAAGCTGTTCCCGGCGATTCTCTGCGACCTGGATGTGGCCGGCCTGCGCGCACTGTGCCTGGAGCTGGGCTACCCGGCCGGGCAATTGATCGAATGCGCGAACGTCGAAGCCGTCGCGCAGGCACCTGACGATGTGATCGTCTTGGTCGCCGACGTTGCTTTGCTGGCGGCCGAGCGCTACGACATCCTGGTGGAAGCCACGGGCAATCCGGCCATCGGACATCGTGTGGCACGCATCGCCTTGCAGGCCGGCCGCCATGTGGCCATGGTGAGCAAGGAAGTGGACTCGGTGGCAGGGGTTGCCCTTTCCCGCCTGGCCGCGCGGCACAAGGTGGTGTACACCACGGCGGATGGCGACCAGCCGGCCAACCTGATCGGCTGGGTAAGCTGGGCGCGCACGCTGGGCCTGGATATCGTTGCCGCGGGCAAATCCAGTGAATACGACCTGGTATTCGACCCGCGGCAGGGCACCATCACGCAGCTGGACACCACCATCGCGGCACCGGCCATGGCCGGGTTGCTGCAACTGGGCGATGACATCCGCGCCACCCTCAAGGCGCGCCGCGAAGTCCTCGACGGGCTGAAGACCAGCGCAACTGCCGATTACTGCGAAATGTCGGTGGTCGCGACCAATACCGGCTTAGTGCCTGATGTGGAGCTGCTTCACTACCCCATCGCCCGTACTGCTGAGCTGGCTGATATCTATGCCCTTCGCGAAGACGGCGGTGTGTTGGGCCGCAGCGGCGTGATCGAAGTGTTCAACGTGCTACGCCTGCCAGACGAAGCCAGCTTCGCCGGCGGCGTGTTCGTGGTGGTGCGCACCCATGACGCGCCTACCTGGGAGCTGCTGGCGCAAAAAGGCCATGTGGTAAGCCGCAACCGCCGCTACGCCTGCCTTTACCTGCCGTACCACTTCATGGGCGTGGAAACGCCTATCAGCCTGCTTAATGCCGTACTGCACGGCCGCGCCTCTGGCAGCGACAAGCCGACCCAATGCGCGGTGCTGGCCGGACGTGCCACGGCGGACATTCCGGCAGGCACCCAGCTCGCCATGGGCGGCCATCACCACGACGTCACCGGCGTTCAGGCGGTGTTGCTCAAAGGTACCGAGGCACCGACGGATATCGCGCCGCTGTACCTGGCCGCCCATGCCACCACCCGGCGCGCCATCGCCGCGGGCGAACTGCTACGCCTCGATGACCTGGAGCAGTACGACGCAGACCTGGCCGCAGCCTGGGCGCAAGGGTTCCCCAGCCATTGATCATCCACGGGCGCCAGTCGAGGCGCCTACTTCCACGCGCAGAGTTCCATAATAATTATGACCAGTGAACTGCTTACCCTGTTGATGGCCTCCGGGGCCATCGTGGTTTTGATCCTGCTGATTACCCAGCTCAAGCTCAACCCTTTCCTGGCCCTCACGCTGTCGGCGTTGGGGCTGGGGATGGTGGCGGGCGTGGGCGCCAACGAAACTGTGGAAAGCTTCGCCAAAGGCTTCGGTAGCGCCTTGAGCAAAACCGGCCCCGTGATCGGACTGGGTACCCTGCTCGGGGGCATCTTGCTCGGTTCGGGCGGGGCTGACCGCATCGCCAATGCCTTTATCGGCCAGCGGCCGGTGCAGTACGCGCCCTGGGCGGTCTGCGCCGCCGCGCTGTTGATCGGCATGCCGCACCTGTTCGATGTCAGCTTCATCATGCTGGCGCCGTTGGTGTATACGGTGGCCAAGCGCACCCACACGCACCTGCTGTATATCGGCCTGCCGTTGGCGGCCGGGCTGTATGTGTCTCATGGGCTGCTGCCGCCGCACCCTGCCCCTACGTTGGCGGTCGCAGCGTTTCATGCCAATACCGGCCTCACCATCTTCTACGGCCTGCTGATTGCCGTGCCCACCGCAATCATTTGCGGCCCGCTGTTCACCAAGGCCATCAGCCGCTGGTTCGGCCCCGCTCCGGACCTCTCCGCCGGGCCGGTCGGCGCCACTGAGGACAGCCAGCCGCGGCCAGTCTCCCTGCCCTTGTCGATCATCTCGGTCTTGCTGCCACCGGGCCTGATGCTGATCGGCACGCTGGGCATGGCGTATACCGCGAAGGGCACCGGCGCCTACGCCTTCTTCGGTTCGCTGAACAACCCGATCCTGTCACTGCTGGCGGCGGTGATCTTCGCCTTCTTCGCCCTCGGCCTGCGCTCGGGTTTCAACGTAGGCCAAGTGGGCAAGATGGCCAACAAGGGCCTGGCGCCGTTGGGAGCCATCCTGCTGATCCTTGGCGCCGGCGGCGGTTTCAAGCAGATGCTCACTTCCATCGAGCTGGACCAGCTGATCACTCACCACGCTTCGGGGTGGCCGGTGAATCCGTTGATACTGGCCTGGGGCATCGCCGCGCTGCTACGGATCTGCGTGGGCTCGGCCACCGTGGCCACCGTCGCGGCAACCGGCATTGTCGCCCCGCTGGCCCTGGCACATCCGGAACTGTCCCCCGAATTGCTGGTGCTGGCGACCGCCTCGGGCGCGGTGATGTTGTCCCACGTCAACGATTCGGGGTTCTGGCTGTTCAAGGAGTATTTCCAGCTGAGCGTCGCCCAGACCTTCCGCACCTGGACCTTGATGCTTTCTCTGCAATCAGTGATCGGCCTGATGGGCGTACTACTGATCGAAGCGGTGATTCGTTGATATCATTGGCCGCGCCCCGCTTTCCGGGGTGGCCGATCTGGAGCCGCGGCACGTGCCGAATAAAGACGAAAGCGCAGTGAGCAACGGCGCCCCCATCATCCCCGACCAGCGCCGAGAGCTGATGTGGCGGCAATTGCGCCGCCATCAGGTATTGAGCGTGCACCAGCTCACCGAGATGTTTCAGTGCTCACACATGACCATCCGCCGGGACATCGCGATTCTGGAGCGTGACGGGCTGGCGTATTCGGTGCCGGGCGGCGTGCGCATCGCCAGCCAGGTGGGCAGCGAGCCCAGCCATCAGCTCAAGGCCGTGGCGGAACTGCCTGAAAAGCAAGGCATGGCGCAACGGGCGGCCGCGTTGCTGCACCCTGACATGACGGTGTACCTGGACGCCGGTACCACCACACTTTCTCTGGTGCCGTACATCCGCCAGCACCGTGGCATGACCGTTGTGACCAACGACTTCACCATCGTGCAGGCGCTGGCTGATGCAACCGAGGTGGAAGTGATCCATACCGGCGGCCAGCTGGACCATCCCAACCGCTCCAGCGTGGGGCCGCTCGCCGCCGCGACCCTTCGGCGCGTGGCCACCGATATTGCGTTCATCTCCACCAGTTCCTGGGACCTCAAGCGCGGCATCACCACCCCCTCGGCGTCCAAGGTGGAAGTCAAACAAGCCGCACTGGAGTCAGCCGCTCAAACCGTGTTGATCGCTACCAGCTCCAAATACGGAACGTTTGGCACCTTCAAGATCGCCCCCTTGGACAGCTTCGACCTGATCATCACCGACACCGCCCTGGCCGAAGCAGCCGCCTTGGGTATCCGCGGGCTAGGGTTGGAGCTGGAGCTCACCGAGCCGGTGGAGGCACAAGGTGATGTGCCTGGCTGACTCGCGGCAAATCACCGGCCGCATGCGACGGTGATCAGCCCTCGCAAAACCGGATTCGGTTACCGAACGGGTCATACACTTCCAGCACCTTCCCCCACCCCTGCTCGACGATACCCGGGCGGCTGAAGCCGTAGTGTTTATCGTGTAATTCATCGCGAAGCGCTTCGATTCCAGTCATCGGCACAAACAGCGTCGAGCCTGGGGTCGCGTCGCCATGGTGTTCGGAAAGGTGCAGTTGCAAGTCACCCCGGCGCAAGCCCAGGTACAAGGGCAGGCCTGATTCGAATCGATGCTCGAACTCGACCGCGAACCCCAGGAAACCCAGATAGAATTCCCGCGCCTTCGCTTCGTCGAACATGCGAAAAATAGGAATGGGATTTTTGAATGTGATCATGTGCTGGCTATCCTGGCGGGCTCGGGGCAAGCAGTATTGCACGGGTGATCAATCCGCAAAGAGGCGGTAACCGTCTATGGACAATCAGGTATTCATTGTCTTCAGCGGCCTTCCTGGCACAGGCAAGACCACTATCGCCAAAGCCATCGCTCAACGAACAGGCTCGGTATACCTGCGCATCGACACCATCGAACAGGCGCTTAGAAACGCCGGCGTGCTGGCTGGGGACATTGGCTCAAGCGGCTATCAAGTGGCCAGCGACGTCGCGCTTGGCAATCTGCAGATAGGCAACAGTGTGGTGGTGGATTGCGTGAATCCGGTGGCCGAGAGCCGGCACGCCTGGGCCGCTGTCGCAACGAAGGCCGCCGTCAGGCTGCTGGACGTTCAGGTCGTGTGTTCCGACAAGGCCGAACATCGACGCAGGGTTGAAACCCGCCAGGCAGATGTACCAGGGCTGGTTCCGCCCAGTTGGCTATCTGTTCTGGAACATGAGTATGAGCCATGGCTGGAGGCGCCTTTCACGCTGGACACAGCCGAGCTGTCGCCGTTCGCGGCAGTAGCGGCGCTGCTTGAGCACATCATGCGCTCAGCAGCGCCGTCGGGTTAACGCCTTACACCATGTCGTTGCGAATCCACTCGATCACCGACGTACGCTTGGGCGCCCAGCCCAGCAATTCGCGAGCATTCGTGCCGCGCACCCGGCTATTGGAGCCCAGGCCATAATTGGCCATTTCATAGCCCCATTCCGCTTCGGCGTCAGCCAGGGGCCAGTCTTGCGATTTACCCAACCCCAGGGCTTCGGCCATCGCATTGGTCATGTCGACGAACGACGCCTCGCCGCTTTCGGCAAAGTAGAACGTACCCGCCGGGTTCTTCTCCAGTGCCAGCGCGTACAGTTCGACCACATCTTCGATGAACACGTTGGACCACACGTTTTCACCCGGCCCCACGTGGCGTACCACGCCGCTTTTGCTAGCCTGCTTGAGCAGCCGCGGTAGCTGCACGCTGTCCCGCTTCACGCCCAGGCTATGCCCGTAAATCAACGTGTTGCAGATCACCGCCGACCGTACGCCCTCTTTGGCCGAAGCGATCACCAGGTTGTCGATGGCCACGCGCGCGGCCTTGTCGGGCGTCGCTTCCGGCAGTTGGCCCTCGTAATAGATGTGCCCGCCGCCTTTGCCGCCGGAGGCATCGCCCACGATGCTGGAGCCGCTGGTGTGCAGGAAGGGCTTGTTGGAACCCTTCAGCCCTTCGATCAATGCCTCTACCGCGCTGCGATGGTCGCTACTTGCGGCATTGATAACGCCGTCGGCTGCACGCGCCTGCTCGGTGAGCAAGGCGCTGTCCTCCAGGGTGCCGATCACTGGAACGATCCCGAGGGCTTGGAGCTCCTCGGCTTGCTCGGGGCTGCGTACCAGCCCGGTAACCTGATGGCCGCGCTGGGCAAGGCCTGTTGCGATCGAACCGCCGATAAACCCTGCAGCACCGGTAATGAAGATATTCAAAGGCTGACTCCCGTGTGATGAATGATGGAGCCAGTATGTGCCTCGGGTTTTTGGCTAAAAAGGCGCGAATTGCCAAATGAATTTTGCGCTGAAGTCATGAAACGCCCGGCACGTCCATGTTGATCTTGCGCCACACCGCCTCGGCAAAGCTGTACACGGAAAACGCGATCAACCCCAACGCCATGGCCATTAGCAGCACACCGCCGGCCGGCAGGTTCTGCAAGGCCGCGAGGGCCTCTTTCATCCCCGGCGGGTCCATGGCCTGGTAGCTCGAACCGCTTACCAGCAGCAACAGCGAGATCTCGATAAACACCACGCCGCGCGCGATCAGGCCGAACCGGGAAACCGGACGCACGTACTCCATTGCCTCATGTGCATCGAAGTACTTCTCGAACGAAGCCTTCCAGCCCTTGATGATGTGTGCGATGCCTACGCCCAGCGGCACCATCGCGATGAGATAAACCAACAGGTTGGAATATTGCCAGGAGAGCAGATGGGCGAGCAGGTCGCGGGTTTGATCGCCCCCGCCGGAGCTTTTCGATTTACCGACCAACAACCCCAACGCAAACAGGGCCAGCGCACCGTTGACCATACCCCCGGCCAGCAAACCTGCCCGAATGGTCACGCCCTTGAGCCCCGTGCCATGGTGGTCCACATCGCGAACCGCTTGCACCACTCGCCAGCCGGCGAAGGCGAGCAAACCGATTACAACCAACCCCACCAGCACATCGCCAAGCGGGTGGGTGAGCACGGCCATCAGCGTGCCGTGGCTGTCTTTCGGCCTGGCCGAATCACGCGCGGCCAGCAAGGCGAAGATGCCCATGATCAGATAGATAACGCCCCGGGCGGCATAGCCGCTGCGGGCCAACAGGACGAGGGTGTGTTGCGGGGACATGGTACCTGGCTCTATGCAATTGATAGATGGCAGACCCGATGGGTGTGAAGGGGTTCGATTTGGCTCGTCTGCCTTACGATTTTCAGCAGGACTGCTTCAGTGGCCTGCAGGACTGTCCCGGATATTCATCCGTTCGTTGGAGGTGCAGAGGATTGGTTTGAGCCGGGCGAGCCGTAGGTGAAGCCCGCGAACTAACCCTCAAGCGCAGCGGAAACAGGCCGATAGCGTGGGCGCCCCTTGCCTGAAACGGATGGCCCATGTCGCTTCGCTCCGCCGCAAAGACGCTCATCGTTTTCGCTTGTACGCTTCAGGCGTCTTGCCTGTTTTACCGACCTATCCCGCCAGGCGCTTACAGCGATGGTTATTCATCGGGTTGCGAGGCGCGTAAACAGGATCAGGGTTACGCAGCACGCGACGCCGACCCTCGCGCCCACCTTCAGGGCGCCTATGCCGAAGGCTGGGCCCGCGGGTATTCAAGCTGTGAATCCTGGAGGGAGGAACAAGCGCGCGTGCACTGGCAGGGCGGGTCCGGCCAGAAAACATGTTCCAAACACGACAAGAAGCGGGGGCGCTGTGACTGATTTGATGCCTGAGCGTGCAATGACGCCGACCAAGGTCAGCCCCGTTCGCGGGCGCGCCATCGAAGCGTTCGAATCCATCGCCCCACGCCCTCGGCGATCCCAGGGGGCCGGGCTGATCGCGCTGGTTTTTCTACTCATATGCTTAGGCATGCTTGGCTTGAACTGGAACCGGGTGGTTAATTACCTCCACCCCGTTTCATCCGCCCTTCCCTCGAAGAGTGGGATCGGTCCGGTGAATAAACAGATGCTAAACCCCGCACCTCCTTCCGTTCCCCCTGCGGATAAGCCTGTGACCCAAGCCGCTCCAAGGCCGCTTTCCGATTGTCTCGGCAGCGGTGCCGCAATAGATGAGGAGGTGCTGCGTTGCCGGTTTGGTGAAGTGCCTCGCGCCAAGGCGGCAATCGCGCCTGCCCAGGGCATGGTATCTGCCGATTATCTGGCGCGGTTCCATACCGCCCAGGGGGGTGGCGCAAAGACCGCCCGTACGGTAGCGGTTGAAACTTACTCAATAACGAGTTGGGATGGCCGATCGGGGTATCTCGCCACGTGGCAGGTGAATGGCAACGACATCGATCACTCCAGTGTGTGCAGCAACTACCCGCGCGGGTCCATCGACTACCGGGAATGTCGCAAGGGCGCCAAACGCTGGTTCAAGGACCAATGTATTAAAAATAGCGACGCCGACGCACGCTCACGCTATTGCTCCGCCGCGTCGTCGTTCAGCCCGATGTAATGGGCAGGGAAAGCCTCGTGAGCGCGTGGCCAGCCCCGCCGCTGCAGTAATGAAAGGCAGCATTGTGACAACCTCCGACCTCATCTCACTGATACAGCGCGACCCTATAAGGATGAACATCCTGAGGCAGGTCCAGACGCTGGACCTACCGGATTGCTGGGTAGCCGCCGGTTTCGTTCGAAGTGCCGTGTGGGATCACCTGCACGGCCGACGATCGTCCCCGCTGCGAAGTGATGTCGACGTTATCTGGTTCGATTCTGATAACCATGAGGCTGAGCGAGACGTTAAGCTTGAGGCCAGGCTCTGCACGCTCGACTGCACCGTGGACTGGTCTGTGAAAAACCAGGCGCGTATGCACCTGCGCAATCACGATGCCCCTTACGCGAGCGCCGTTCAGGCCATGACTTGCTGGCCGGAAACAGCCACCGCTGTTGGGGTGAGGTTGAATCGGGAAGGAAAGGTTGAAGTCGCCGCCCCTCTTGGTCTGGACGACCTTTTCGCGCTGATCGTTCGCCCGACGCCTCGGTTCGAAGGCGACAAGTATGGGACCTACCTCAAGCGCATTCAGTCCAAGCAGTGGCATACCCTTTGGCCCCGCCTTGTGTACCTGGGATGAATGCCAGCCCCCGGCCTGCCACTCACCTGGAGTAGGCGAAGCCTGCGAACCGGCGCACCCAGCCCATTCCAGTGACGCCTTCCTCCTTCCTCCAACGCACATTCCCGGGCTTACGCCCGGTCCCACCCTGGCAGAACCGGCGCCATACCCATTCATGACAACAGGAACTCACCATGCACACCTTGGCCTGGCTCGAAGACCACATGGAGCACTGCCACACGATGGCGCAGTGGCTGTACGAACAGTTCACTTATGAATTCGAGCCCCTGCCTCTGGCGGCATGGCAACAGGAGTTCGCTGAGGGCCAGCACAACGGCGCCTGGAAGTGCCTCATCGCGCTTGAAGGCGAGCGGCTGTTGGGTGGGGCATGCCTTGCGGCCGATGACCTTCCGGGCCGTGCGGATCTGGGCCCTTGGCTGGCGTGCGTATACATCCACCCCGCCGCCCGTGAACGTGGGCTGGCGGGGGAGCTGATCGAGGAGATCTGCTGCCACGCCAAGGCAACCGGCGCTCGCACGCTCTACCTCCATACCCATGACCGCCAGGCGTATTACGCAAAACGCGGCTGGGTAACCTTGGAGCCGTTCCAGGCGTGGGGCAAGCAACACTGGCTGATGTCTCGACACATCGACGGCCAGGGCCCTCGCTGATCAGGCGCCAAAACCGCCGTCAATGGTCAAGTGGGCACCGGTGATATAGCCGCCTTCGGGCCCGGCAACGTGGGCTACCAGCGCGGCCACTTCTTCGGCGCGGCCATAGCGGTCCAGCGCCATGAGCGCCAGCATGCCTTCAGCGAAGTCCCCATTCGCCGGGTTCATGTCGGTGTCGATGGGGCCCGGCTGCACGTTGTTCACGGTAATCCCGCGGGGGCCCAGGTCTCTGGCCATCCCCTTCACCAGCCCCACCAGCGCCGACTTGCTCATGGCATACACACTGCCGCCGGGAAAGGGCATGCGGTCTGCGTTCACACTACCGATGTTGATGATGCGCCCGCCTTCCTTCATATGGCGGGCGGCCGCCTGGCTGGCCACGAACACGCTGCGCACATTCACCGCCAGGGTGCGATCGAAGTCTTCCAGGCTGATGTCTTCGACAGACCCCAACACCAGCACGCCCGAATTGTTGACCAGGATGTCGAGGCGGCCAAAGCTGGCCACTGTCTTTTCCACTGCAGCGCGTACCTCCTCTTCCCGGGCGGCATCGGCACGGATGGCCAGAGCGTTGCCGCCCTCGTCGTTGATGCTGGCCGCCAGCGCCTGGGCTTTCTCCGCCGAGTTCACGTAGGTAAAGGCCACGCTTGCGCCCTGCTCCGCCAGGCGTCGAACGATCGCTTCCCCGATACCCCGGGAGCCGCCTTGCACCAAGGCTACCTTTTCACTGAGTGTGTGGCTGATTTGCATGATGATCTCCTTTGAATAACGGTAAGCCCAGGCAGCCGAGGATGAACCTGTGCGGATGAACGAACCGGATCTCGAGCGAGAAACAGCGAAAGGAAGGCAGTAACAGCTGTGCGCAGCGCGAGGATCAGACAATCTCATGGCATGCATGCCGGATGGGCAACGAGGTGCATGGCTTTTGCAGCCTAGCAGCAAGTCGCACAGCGTGACGGGCACGCTCCGGCTGCACGTTGTGCGCTTGGGTATATTTACAGCCGCTGACTGGCTCTGTTATGTTCGGCTCACTTAACTGTGGTAACCCTTCCATGTTCTCAACCACCCACATCGCGCCTTTCGCGAAGCCCGCCGCCTCCCGGCAGCCGGGCAGCTGTGTGGTTGCCACTTGTGTTGTAGCAGCGGTCGCCTGCGTATCCCCTGCCCCGCCACGGCGGGTTGCGCTGGCCTGACCGGCCGACTGTCACAGCTCCAGCCTCAGAGCCTTCGAAACGCTGCCCCTGCATGGGGTGCTGGAGCCTGTCTGTTCTGAACACAGGTGATTCACTTCATGAGTATTTCCCGCTCTACCCTCGCCACTTATGGGGCCATGGGTTCTTTCGTACTGCTGTGGGGCAGCGCCGCAATCTTCACCCGTTGGGGGTTGGACCACGGTTCGCCTTTCGGGCTGCTGATCGTGCGCTTCAGCCTGGCCTTGTTCGCTTTGTTGTTGATAGGCGGTGTTCGCGGGCGTTGGTTGCCCGCCTCGGGCACCCGGATCTCGGTAGCGGCCACCGGCTTCATGCTCATCGGCGGGTATTCCATCTGTTACTTCAAGGCCATGGCCTACGGCATCACCCCCGGGGTGATCGCTACCCTGCTCGGTATACAGCCCATTCTCACGTTATTACTGCTTGAGCGTCGCGCGTCGCCGGCAAGGCTGGCAGGGCTGCTGGTAGCGCTCACCGGGCTGGTATTGGTGGTGTACGACAGCGTGATGGCGGCGCATGTGTCTGTGCTGGGGTGCGTTTTCGCGCTACTGGCGCTGGGCTTCATGACCACCGGGGCGATCCTGCAAAGGCGTGTCAGCCAGCACCCTGCCGAGGTGATGCCGCTGCAGTACGTGGTCAGCCTGCTGCTGTGCCTGGGGTTCAGCCCCTTCCAGCCCGTAGCGGTCAGCCTGGACATGGGCTTTATCGTGCCGGTGATGTGGTTGGGATTAGTGATCTCGGTAGGGGCGCAACTGCTGCTCTACCGCATGATCCAGGGTGGCAACCTGGTGAACGTCACTAGCCTGTTCTATCTGGTTCCGGTGGTTACCGTTGTGCTGGATTACCTGGTGCTAGGCAACGCGCTTGGGGCCATGAGCCTGGCGGGAATGGTGCTTATCCTGCTCGGGCTGGCAGTGGTTTTCCGCAGCAAGTGATGCGGTTTGGGGGCTGCATGTGCGGTGCATGTGCAGCCCCACCTGTTAAGCGTGCCAATGTGAAAAAAATGTCGACACTTTGTTACCGCTGCGTCTAGTTCTCATTTGCGTTTTCATTCAGAATCGTGCGCTTCCATTCACCTCCAGGAACCGCGACCTTGAAACCTCGTCTCCCCGCCACCTTGCTGTTAGCCAGTGCATGCACCGCGTTGCCGCTTGCCCACGCCGCCGATGTGGTCACATTGCCAACTACGCAAATCGAGGACACGGTCGCGGCCAGCGAAGGGGAACCTCAGGGCTATCAGGGCCAGCCGTCTTCAAGCACCACCAAGCTTGGCCTCACCAAGCAGGAAACACCGCAAGCCATCACCACCATCACGCGCAAGCAGATGGACGACTTCAAGATGAACAGCGTGAAGGACGCCATCCGCGCGGCGCCCTCCGTTACCGTGGAGCAAAGCGAAACCGACCGAACCGAGTTCACCTCGCGCGGCTTCGAGATTGGCACCTTTGAGTTCGATGGCATGGGCATGCCCTTCACCCAGTCGATCCAGAACGGTGACCTGGACATGGCCGAGTTCGAGCAGATCGACATTCTGCACGGCGCCAACGGTTTGATGAGCGGCACGGGCAACCCTTCGGCCACGGTGAACTACGTGCGCAAGCGCCCCACCGAAACCTTCCAGGCGCAGATCAACACCAGCGTGGGCTCGTGGGACAACCGCCGCGTGGACGTAGACGTGTCCGGCCCGCTCACCCCTACCGGCAACGTGCGCGGGCGCTTTATCTATGCCCACGACAAGGGCAACTCCTGGCTGGACCGCTACAGCCATGAAAAGAACGTCACCGCCGGCCTGCTGGCCTTTGACCTGTCCGACGCCGACACGCTGACAGTGGGCTTTACCCAGCACAACAGCGATTCAAACGGCAGCACCTGGGGCAACCTGCCGCTTACCGATTCTTCTGGCAACGCCATTCACTACAGCGGCCGCAGCTCAAGCGTGGGTCAATCGTGGACCTACTGGAACATCCATACCCAGCGCGCCTTCGCCGAGCTCAAGCATGAGTTCGACAACGGCTGGAATGCGACCGTGACGGCGACCGGAGTTACCGAGTACCAGGACACGAACATGTTCTACGTCTCCAGCGTGACCGGCGACGATGCCTACGTGTATGCGGCGGATACCTCGGGCAAATCCCACCAGATCATTGGCGAGGCGAAGGCGTCGGGGCCGTTCAGCCTCTTCGGCCGCGAGCACGAGCTGACCATTGGCGCGAGCTATGGCCGCACCCATCAGAAAGCCCGCGAGTACGACCCGTCCCGCGCAGATGTTGACCAATTCGGGTACTACCACACGTCGTTCGCCGGTCTGTTGGCGGGCACGGCGGCGAAACCTGGCTTCGTCTACACCAGCGACACTAATACGCAGAACTTCGAAGATCGCCAAAAGAGCCTGTTCGCGGGTGCGCGCTTCAGCCTGGCCGATGACCTGCACTGGATCGCCGGCGCACGAATGATCAGCGCAGACGGTTCAGGCCTCAGCTACGGTTCAGACCACTCCATGCGCGAACATGGCAAGGTTACCCCGTACACCGGCCTTGTATACGACCTGAGCAAGCAGTGGGCGCTCTACGCAAGCTGGACCGAGATCTTCAACCCGCAGTACAACACGGTCGGCCTGGACAAGAGGCCGCTCGACCCGCTGGAAGGCAAGAGCCTTGAAGCGGGTATCAAGGGCCGCCTGATGGACAACCGCCTGGACCTTACTGCCGCTGTTTTCAAGACCAAGCAAAGTAACGTCGCGGGCGCGTACGTATTCGATGGTTCTCAGTACCTCTACGAAGCAGTGGACTACAAAAGCCACGGCATCGAGCTGGAAGCGTCCGGCGAGGTCTACCCAGGCCTGGACCTCCTCGCTGGCTACACCTATGTCCGCATCGACGACGACAACGGCGACAAGGCGCGCAGGTTCATACCGACCCACAGCTTCCACGGCCTGGCCACCTACCGCCTGCCCTTCATGCCGAAAGCGACCGTGGGTACGCGCGTAAGCTGGCAGAGCGGCATCCAGAACGACACCACCAGCGTGATTCGCCAGAATGCCTACGCCGTGGTCGACCTGATGGCCGGGTATGACATCGACGAAAACTGGAGCACCGCGCTGAACTTCAACAACATCAGCGACCGCAAGTACTTCACTTCCCTTTACAGCGGGACCGCCAGCAACTACGCGGCGCCTCGTAACGTGACCGCTTCGGTCAGCTGGAAGTACTGACCCTCCCGCCCGCTTCGCCTGGGCCCACCTGATGGGCCCAGGCTGAACCGCCTCAGGCCACCGGCGCCTGCCCCTCGGGCGCCGGGTCGGCCAATCGCAAACTGTCACGCCCGCCTCGCTTGGATTCATAAAGCGCGGCGTCGCCTTGTTCGATGAGTGCCGCCAGGCTTGCAGGTGGCCGCACGAACAGGCTGGCGCCGATGCTGAGGGTAACCGCCTCGGCGGTAGGAAAAGCCTGGGCGGCAAACTGCTGGAACCGCTCACGCAATTGCTCGCCCAGCGACAGCACCTGTGCCTGTGACGCCCCGCCCAGCAGCATGATGAACTCGTCCCCGCCCAGCCGGGCCGCCAGTGCACCCTCGGGCAATACTGCGCGGATCATTTCACTCAACGACACCAGCAGGCGGTCGCCCGCACTGTGGCCGTACAGGTCGTTCACCGGTTTGAAGTTGTCGATGTCGATCAATAGCGCGGCGCCCGGCCTTGCAGCGCTGGCGGTGCTCAGCAACCGGGGTGCCTGAACATCCAGCGCACGGCGGTTATACAAGCCGGTGAGCGGATCCCGCGCGGCCAGGCGGGCGATGCGGGTTTCGCGCCGATAGCGCTCCGTACCGGTCATCGACAGCGCAATCAACATGATCGCCATCGCACCCTCCACCAGGGAGATCTGAATGATCTCGCCTCGGAACGCCGTAAGGTCGATCACGGTGCCGGGAATACCGGCGCTCAGCGCCTTGGCGAAATAAAACGTGCCGTGGGCCAACAGCACATATCGCAACTGCACCGCGCCCACCGTGAGGGATTTCCCATGCGGGCGCAGCAGCAGGCCAGCCCTGAACATCAGCACAGCCACCAGCAAGGAGTTGGCAGCGAGCATCAGCTTGGACCAGGAAGGGTCGTCGGGGAGCAACAACAGCCCTGCCCAGCCCACGAATATCAGGTACCAGGCCCGTGAAAGCCGCGCCTGGGTGAAGCGTGCCACCCCTAGCAAAAACAGCCAGTGCGCAACCACCAGCAAGCCATTGGCGAACCAGATGCCTACCAGTAACAGGCCGCTGCCACGCAGCAGGGCCAGCGTGGACCCCACGGCAATAGTGGCAAACCCGCTGCTCCAGAACAGTAGCGAGGGCTGACGCACGCTGCGCCATTCCACCGCCAGGTACAACGCGGCGGCGGCCGCGAGGGCGATCGTGATGGTGAGCATGGTTGGGGGGTCGAGCGCGATAAACACGGGCGGGCCTGAAGTCGACAAAAAAGAGGGGGATTGTAAGCCGTTACGCTTGGTTTTCAGAGCGCCGGTTCGCCTCTGGCCGACGGCAGGCGGGGGTGCGCAGGCAAGCCAGCCGTCACCGCCGAGCCCGCGCCTTGCACTGCTGATGTAGATTCGACGGTAGGTCAGTCAGCAGCTGGAGAACCGAAAATTTCCAGGTCCAGCACCACTTCGCGCAAAGGCTCGAGCCTTGCGTGGGCACGGTCCGCCTGCTCCAGGCAATAGGCGGCGTCGGCAGTGTGCCCCGCCTCGCTGGCAAGCTCCGCCATCTGCCTTAGCAGCAGGATGCGTTCTTCCAAGGCTCGCAGTACATCCCAAAGGCCTTCATCCACGCTTTCGTTGATCGCGCCGATAAGGGTTTTCATGGAATAGGCGTGGCCCGTATGACAACGGAAGCGGATGATCCGCCCTTCTTTGATTTCCACCAGTGCGCCATGGCACTCCGGGCAGGTGTACCTGGACACCTTGCCAAGCCCGAACACCCCTTCTTCAAGGCCTCTGCCGCTCATACTGATCCGGTTCTCGATCACCAGGTGCTCATTCACGGCGTCCGGTACGAGCTCATGGGTGAGCGCTCGTTCGCTGACCAGCTCGCCAATCCGCTCCGCCAGCGATCGTACCGGGGCAACGAAGTCCACCTTCACGTGGTCGATGGCGCTCTGCGGCATGGAACTGTGCATGGCTTCGGCGGGGTCTTGCACCAGTGCGAAGCCGTTGCGGTCCTTGATCGCCCAAAGCCCGGCAGTGCCGTCGTCCAGGGCTCCGGTAAGCACCACCCCGATGGCGTTGCGCCCATAAGCGACGGCGGCCGACCTGAACAACACGTCGATGGCCGGCCGAGCCCTGCACTCCCGCGGCCCGCGGGTCACACGTATCCCTTGCGGATCGAGCATCAGGTGGCGATCGGGCGTTGCCACATACACCGTGCCGGGTTTCAGCGCCTGATCCTCATAAGCCGCGATGACCGGCAGTCGGGTGGCCCGGGAAAGGATGCGGTCGAGGTTGCTCCTGGCCTGGGGAGGAATATGCATCACCACCAGGAAGGCGGCATGTGTGTCAGGGTCGATGACCTCGAAAAACTGCTGCAGCGCGTCCACGCCCCCCGCAGACGTCCCGACTACAACGACCTTCCGTGCCTTGCCAGGTTTATCCATGCTGCTCACGTTCCTTCAAGCCATGCCAAAGCGGGAGCCCCCGCCGGTTGGGTGCCGGCCAGCCAAGGGTGTAGTGCGACAAACTGCAGGTTGGCTCGCCTGGCAAGGATTTGGACCGCTGCGTGAAGGTGGTGTTCGGTGGCGTAGTGAACTGAAACACCAAGGAAACTGCCCAAACGGCTACTGCACCGTTGCGCCCTGCCCCGCGCCCTTCTGCGCCGTGAGCGCCTTCAGGCTGCCATCGGCACGCATTTCGGCAATGGCCCGATTGAAGCCCTTGATGATTTTGCCGTGGTCCGGTGTTTTAAGGCTTACCAGAATACGCAGGTCGGCTTCGGCCAACGGCGTGGGCAGCGGCTCGACCTGGCTTTGAATCGGCGCGGGTTGCCGTTCCAGCACATAACGGCCTACGCGCTCGTCCTCCACCGCCAGGGCTACCCGCCCGGCGGCGAGCATTTCAGTCGCCATGGCGAAGTTTTTCACCGGTATCTTCAGCAGGTTGCTGTTGCGGGTGAAGGCCGGGCTGTAGGCGTAGCCCCGCGCGACGGCGATGGGGTACTCAGCCAGGCCGTCGAGGTCTCCATCGAAGTCGACCGCAGCCCCCCGCTGGCGCCAAAACAGAATGCGGTTGGCCAGGTATCCCTCGGAATGCTCGCCAATGCGGGTGCGGTCGTCGTTGTACCATACCGTGACCAGCACGTCGTAGCGCCCATCTCCGATGCCTTGCACCGCCCGCGCCCACGGTAGTTGCTGAAACTCGCAGGGGTAGCCCGCGCGGGTCAGCGCTGCGGCGACCACGCTGGTAGCCACCCCACCGCCGGGCAGCGAAACATCCACATAAGGTGGCCACAGATCGCCTACCAACCGCAGCGGCGCGGGCCAGGCCGCAGCAGGAAGCAACAGTGAAACCATCAGGCAACCGCTGGATAACAGTGTGCGCATGTACTTCTCCCGCGCGTGGCCAGCCCATGGCTGAAAGCGCCTGCGCCGACGATAGGCTGTGCGGTGACTGCACGCTAGCCCCTGGCGGAAAGATCCTGCCCAATGGCGCTTTAATAGCATGGTGACGGGCACCTACATGCAGCGAAGGTTTGCTTTCCACCGCAAGGCTCGGTTCAATGACTCCAGTGCAACTGCCGAGCCCCGGCCAGCCATACGCCCCGGGGGTCGCTCAAAGGGAACCGAGTATGACCGCACGAGCCGTAATCAACGCTTCGATCAGCCCAAAGGGCAGCCTGGAAACCCTCTCGCAACGCGAAGTGCAGCAACTGAGCGAAGCGGGCTCAGGGAGCATCTACACGCTTTTCCGCCAATGCGCCCTGGCCATTCTCAACACCGGCGCCCATGTGGATAACGCCAAGACCATCCTCGACGCCTACAAGGATTTCGAGGTACGCATTCACCAGCAGGATCGCGGCGTTCGCCTGGAACTGCTCAACGCACCGGCTGATGCCTTCGTGGACGGCGAGATGATCGCCAGCACCCGGGAAATGCTCTTCAGCGCCCTGCGCGACATCGTGTACACCAAGAGTGAGTTGGACAGCCAACGGATCGACCTGAGCAATTCTGTGGGCATTACCGACTACGTGTTCCACCTGCTCCGCAATGCCCGCACCTTGCGCGCCGGAGTAGAGCCGAAAATGGTGGTGTGCTGGGGCGGCCACTCCATCAATAGCGATGAGTACAAATACACCAAGAAGGTGGGCCACGAGCTGGGCCTGCGCAAGCTTGACGTGTGTACCGGCTGTGGCCCGGGTGTGATGAAGGGCCCGATGAAAGGCGCCACCATTGCCCACGCCAAGCAACGGCTTACCGGTGGCCGCTACCTGGGCCTGACCGAACCGGGGATCATTGCCGCCGAGGCGCCGAACCCCATCGTGAACGAGCTGGTGATCCTGCCGGACATCGAAAAGCGCCTCGAAGCGTTCGTGCGTGTCGGCCACGGCATCATCGTGTTCCCGGGCGGCGCGGGCACCGCCGAAGAGCTGCTGTACCTGCTCGGCATTCTCATGCACCCGGAAAACCGCGACCTGCCCTTCCCCTTGCTGCTCACCGGCCCACGCAGCGCCGCCAATTACTTCGAGCAGCTGCATGCGTTCATTGGCGCTACCCTGGGGCCGGCCGCGCAGGCGCTGTACACCATCATCATCGACGACCCGGCCGAAGTGGCCCGGCAAATGGCTCAGGGCCTCAAGGACGTGAAGCTTTTCCGCCGCGAACGCGCCGATGCCTTCCACTTCAACTGGCTGCTGCGGATCGAAGAAGGCTTCCAGCGCCCGTTCGACCCCACCCACGAGAATATGGCCGCGCTGCAGCTCAACCGCGACATTCCTCCACACCAGCTGGCGGCAAACCTGCGCCGGGCATTCTCGGGGATCGTGGCGGGCAACGTGAAAGAGCACGGCATCCGCCTGATCGAAGCCCACGGCCCGTATGAGATCCACGGGGACCCTGCGATCATGCAACCCCTGGATAAACTGTTGCGCGCCTTCGTGGCGCAGCACCGGATGAAACTCCCTGGTGGAGACGCCTACGTGCCCTGCTATCGGGTAGTGCAATAACCTTGTGAGGCAGTGCCCCGTCGGGCGCTGCCTCAGCTTTCAGGAAACATGATGATTTCGATCCGCCCCATGCAGCCAGAAGATTTCCTCCGCTTCTGGCCTACCTTCCAGGCCGTGGTCAGCGCCCAGGAAACCTACGCGTACGACCCCAGCGTGACCGAAGCTCAGGCCCGGGCGCTGTGGCTCGACCTGCCGCTGCACACCTTCGTGGCTGAAGAGGATGGCGTGCTGCTAGGCAGCTATTACCTCAAAGCCAATGCTGCCGGGCCTGGCAGCCATGTTTGCAACTGCGGCTACATGGTCACCGAGGCTGCCCGCGGGCGCGGCGTGGCACGGTTGATGTGCGAGCACTCGCAAACCCAGGCACGCGACAGCGGCTTTCTTGCCATGCAATTCAACTCGGTAGTGGCCACCAACGAGGTGGCCGTTGCCTTGTGGCAGAAGCTGGGCTTCGAGGTAGTCGGCCGGTTGCCGAAGGCTTACCGCCATGCTCGCAAGGGCCTGGTGGATTGCCTGGTGATGTTCAAATGGTTGGCCCCCGCCCCGGCCGAAGCTCCCCCCACGCCGCTGATCGGTCGTAAGAATATCGAGTCGGTGGTGTCGCGCCCTCGCCGACGCTAACGCCTTCACCCGGTCGCCCGCACGTCGGGCGCACGGCCGGTGCGCTTTAATTTGCTCAAGTATCGCCGATGCTTATGGCCATCGGCAGGCTGTGCCTGCGTGTTCGATTTAAAGCACGGAAAAGGGCTGAACCACCATGGGCTTTATCAACAACGCCAAGTTGGCGACCAAACTTCTAACCGCGTTCGTTCTCTGCGCACTGCTTACGCTGATCGTGGGCATCATTGGCGGCCGAGGCATCGGCCAGGTCAGCGACAACCTCGACAGCGTGTTTTCCAACAACGTTGTCTCGATCCTCAACGTAAACAAGATACGCGCCAGCGTTATCGCGCAAAACCGCGACCTTTATCGCTATCTTTCGCTGGTGGCAGCCAAGGCGCCGGTGGAAACCCGCCGCGAGCTGATCGCATCCATGAATGCCAGCCGCGAAGACGCCTGGAAGGCATTTCAGACCTACCGCACTACCCCACTCGCCGACGATGAGCGCGCCGCCGGCGACGCCATGCAGCAAACCGATTGGGCTGCTTTCCAGGCCGCCGTAGACCGGGCGATCAGCTTGATCGACCAAGGCGACATCGAGGTGGCGCGCCAGGCGCTGAACGGGCCGGTGCTGGAAGGCTACCGCCGCGTGCTTGGCGAAATCACCACCATCAACGATTCCAACGTTCGCCAGATCGACGAGGCCGCCACCGACTCGCGCGCCACCTCGCAGCGGGCCACTTACCTGCTGATTGCCGGTATCGCAATCGCGTTCATCATGGCCATCGGGTTGGGCATGCTTATCACGCGCGTTATCGTGAGGCCGATCAACCTGGCCGTCTCGACCGCCCGCCGCGTGGCCGATGGTGACCTGACTGTGCCCATCCGGGCCGACCGAACCGACGAAACCGGCATGCTGCTGACCTCATTGGGTACGATGCAGACCAACCTGAAAAACACTATCGAAGAGATCGCCAAGGCGTCGGACCAGCTGGCTTCGGCGGCTGAAGAGTTGAGCGCGGTGACCGAAGAAAGCACCCGTGGCCTGACCCGTCAGAACGACGAGATCCAACAGGCCGCCACGGCGGTAACGGAGATGACCAGCGCAGTGGAAGAAGTGGCTCGCAATGCGGTATCCACCTCCGAAGCTTCGCGCAGCACCAGCCAGGAAGCGCAGACCGGCCGCAGCCAGGTGCAGCAAGCAGTAGGCGCAATCAATGGCATGGCGCGCGAGCTCAATGGCTCGACCGAAACCGTGCACACCTTGGCCGACCAGGTGCGCAATATCGGCAACGTGGTGGACGTGATTCGTGGCATTGCCGAGCAAACCAACCTGCTGGCCTTGAACGCCGCCATTGAAGCGGCACGGGCTGGCGAGCAGGGCCGAGGCTTCGCGGTGGTGGCGGACGAAGTACGCGCGCTTGCGGCGCGTACTCAAACCTCCACCGGCGAAATCGAAACCATGATCGCCACTGTACAAGCCACGGCAGACCAGGCGGTGCGCGCCATGGGCAACAGCCAGTCGCTGGCGCAAAATACTCAGCAACTGGCCGAAGCCGCAGACCAGGCACTTGAACGTATCACCGTGGCGGTGGCGGGTATCAACGAGCGTAACCTGGTGATCGCCAGCGCGGCCGAAGAGCAGGCCCAGGTGGCCCGCGAAGTGGACCGCAACCTGGTGAACATCCAGGACCTGTCCAGCCAGACCGCCGCCGGTGCCAACCAGACCAACGCGTCCAGCCAGGACCTCTCCCGCCTGGCTACCTCCTTCAGCCGCATGGTTGCCCGCTTCAAGCTTTAAGTGGCACGCTGCAAGCGGCAAGCTAGAGCCATGGGCTTTTTAGCTTGTGGCTTGCAGCTTGGGACGCGTAGCGGCCGCTTAAAACTCCACGGTGAGGCCAAGGTTGAGGCCTTGCTGCTGGCTGGCGTCGGTGCGGCGCCAGTTGTACATGCCGCTCACGCTCAGGCCCGGCGCCAGTTGATGGCGCAGCCCGAGGCTGGCGCGATCAAGGTTGCGTTGGGCACTGTAGCCCTGCAGCGTAAAGCCATTGGCGGGCAGGCTACGCAGCGCGAGGTCCAGTTGCTGGGCGTCATCGTTGAACTCCCGCTCATGGGCCGCTTCGGCGAATAGCTGGGTGGCATCGCCCAGGCTTCGGCTCACTTTCAGGCCGAGGCCAAGGCGTTTGGAGTCGCGGCGCTGGTCGCCGATATCCAGTGCAGTGGCGCGCTCGGTGCGCTCGGAATAACCGTCCACTTTCACGCTGGCGTAGTCTGCGCTTACGAATGGCGATACCCGCCATGGGCTATCGGCTGGCGCTACTTCGATCCCCAGCCGGCCGCTTACCGCCCACAGCTCACCTTGGCTGTCGCCTTTTTCCGAGCGCTGCCCTACACCCAGGTCGAACGTGCGCTTGAGGCTGTCGTAGTCCAGCGAGCCACCGGTGGCGGCCAGGTCACCCCACAGGCGCCCTTGCTGGTACTGGGCGAACGCCGTGCCCAGGTAGCTGTTGAGGCTATAGTCGGAATCCGCCACGCCGGCTTCCATTCGCTGCCGGTAATAACCTGCAGCCACGCCCACACGCCATGCTGTATTCAGGCGATAACTGCCGCCTACCGTAAGCGTATAGCCCTTGCCATCGCCCTTCGCGCCGCCATGCTGGTTGTCGAAGGTCAGTTGCTCGCCGCCGGTGTCGATCAGCGCCTGCCAGCCACCTACAGGCTGCCACGGCTGTTGCCACTGGTTACGCAAGGCGTCCTGATGGCTACGTAGCCCGGCATGGGCCATTTCCGGCAGCAGGGTAAGCTCCCACGGCGCGGACAACAGCGAGTACGCATAGTCAGCGATCAGCTTCTGGCCAGTGGTGGTGGGGTGCACGCTGTCGTTGAACAGCAACTTCGTAGGGTCTGGCGCGGCGCTGCCCAGCCCGTAATTGGCGTTAGCCGTGCAGCCATTGCCGTTGAAGCAGGTACCTACCAGGTTCTCGCCGGTGGCAAGGCCGTAGCGCGCCGGGTCTGCGACCACTTCCGACAGCAACAGCGGGACGTTCAGCGGGATCACCTCGGCATCGATCTGTGCCAACTGCGCCACCAACGTTTGGTTGAACACGCTGCTCAGTGCCGAAACGCCGGCCTGGTTTGCCGTGCCGTAGTTGAACGGGGTAAGCCCCAGGTCGGGCAGCAGCCATACCATGATGTAGCGCGCGCCGGCCTGCTGCAGTGCCTGCGCACTAGCGGCGAGGCGCCCGGCGGCGGCGGCGGCCGTAGCCACAGAGGTCACCTGCCCTTGCAGGAAATCATTGCCGCCCCCGGTGAGGTAATACAGGGCCCTGGCGTCGGCACGGTTGCCATTGGCCAGGTAACCGGGGCGCTGTCGCAACACAATGCCGCCGGTTTCTACCGTGGACTGGCCCGTGATGGAATCCAGGATCTGGTCGGTACGGTAGCCGCCTACTGCCCAATTGTTGCCATCGGCCAGCCCCAGCGCCTGGTTCACCACCGAGGTGGAGGCGCCCAGCTCAGTGGAGCCCAGGCCCAGTCGGTCGCCCAGCAGGGTTGGCGAAACCTGCCCATACACCTCGCCGCTGCCGTTCTGATAGGTGGGCCCGGTGCGGTTGGTAAAGCGGGTGGCAGACCCCAACGGCCCGCCCGGGTCAGGGAATTGCCCGGCATCGCTGAGGCTATCGCCGAACACCACCATGGTGGAGTAAGGCGAAGGGTTCGCCCAGGCAGGCGCCGAAGCAACGGCCAGGGCTAACGCGGTGGCGCAGGCAAGAGGAAACGCTTTGTTCATGAAGGTATCGTCCTTGTATTTTTATTGTTACAGCACGGACGATAGTACTAATTGGCGAAGATTTACACCCCGATGGATTTAATTATCAAGCAATTGAATTCAAACGAATATTTTTGAATGTAGGCTTGAGCCCGGTTAAACCACCAGCGGCCACTCTTGCAACGGCACATAGGAGCCCTTGCGGGATTCGAACAACGTGAAGTGGGTGGCCTTTAGTAGAAAGTCCGGCGCACTGGGCGCTTCGGGTACCTCGGTTCGGTAATCCCGCGCAAGGGTGAGGTGGGGGCGGTAATCGCTGTGCTCAGGTAGCAAGCCCAACGGTTGCATGGCTTGCTGCAGGTCATAGGCCAACCGCAGCAGCGCCCTTGGCGGTTGCTCGGGCGCCAGCAGCAGCACACCCGAGCGGCGCCAGCCATCGAGCCGATCCAGCGGCACGCGCAGTGGCTCTCCCGGGGGCTTTACCGCACCCGCCGCAGCCAGAATCGCGGGCAGCAGAGGCAGCGGCACTTCCCCGAGGAACAACAGTGTGAGGTGGAAATTATCCGCAGGCACGCGCCGGCCGTTGCCAAGCGGCAGTTCCTTGCGCCAGCGTGCAATCGCCTGGCGTTGCTCAGGCGTGCACGCCAACGCGAAGAACAGCCGCTTGAAGGGTTCGCCCGGTTCGCGTGGATGAGGCATGGCGGGTGCTCCTGTTGTGCGTCAGGCCCCCATGTTGAAGGTTTCCGGATCCGGGCCCAGCCGCTCGCCCCTGTCCAATGAAGCGATCTTGGCGCGGTCGTCATCGGTAAGCTCGAATTCGAGCACGTCGAAGTTCTCTCGAATGCGCTCGGGTGTCACCGATTTGGGAATCACGATATTGCCGCTATCCAGGTGCCAGCGCAGGGTGATCTGGGCGGGGGTTTTGCCGTATTTGGCGGCAAGGGCTTGCAACACCGGGTCCTGGGCTACCTTGCCCTGAGCCAGCGGGCTCCAGGCTTCGGTATGGATATTCAACGAACGGTGCACCTCGCGCAGGTCGGCACGCTGGAAATACGGGTGGGCTTCCACCTGATTCACCGCCGGAGTAACGCCGGTCTCCCTGATCAGGCGCTCCAGGTGGGCCGGGTTGAAGTTGGACACACCGATGGATAGCGCCCGGCCTTCATCGCGCAGGGCGATCAAGGTTTCCCAGGTTTCCAGATAACGATCCGCCTGGGGCAGCGGCCAGTGAATCAACAGCAGGTCGACGTATTCCAGATCCAACCGCTCCAGGCTGCGCAAGGCGGCATCGCGCGAAGGCTGTGCGCCTTGGTCGGCATTCCACACCTTGGTGGTGACGAAGTAGGATTCCCGCGGCAGCGCGGCGTCCTTCAGGCCTAGGCCCACGCCGCGCTCGTTCTCATAAATAGCCGCCGTATCAATGGAGCGGTAGCCCACTTCGAAGGCATGCAGCACAGCCTGGCGGGCCTGGTCGTCGGTCGCTTTCCAAACCCCCAGCCCCAACTGAGGCATCATCTTGTCGTCGTTCAAGGTCAATAAAGGTACGGACTTGCTCATGGCGGCTCCTCACTCGAAATTGATGGCGCGATGGGTTAACGACAGCGCCGAAGCCCGTTGGGTTCGCAAATTCCGCCGGCTGCCGCCAGGTTGCGTAACCCCATTACAGCCACCAGAATAAAGCTGACCTGATGTTTCCCAGCGGTATGGCGGCCGAAATGACCCAGCATTCTTTCAACGAAAGCACTCTTAAAATCCGCAAGCTGTTCCCTACCCCTCTGGTGAGCTGCCCGGTGCCGGACGCTCAGGCCCTGAACGAACGCCTGAGCGCCGCGATTTTTGCCGAGGAAGCGCGCTCACGCGGGGTGCAGCACAGCAATCAGGGCGGCTGGCAATCCCAGGGCGATTTCGCCAGCTGGTCGGGGGAAGCCGGCGCGTATCTGCTGGGGTTCGCTCAAGACATGGCCCGCAGCCTCACCGCTGTGCACACTGCCGACAACACGCTGGTACATGCCACCTTCGAGTGGCATTTCAACGCCTGGGCCAACATCAACCGCGCCGGCGACAGCAATGGCGTGCATGGCCATGCTGGTGCCTTCTGGTCGGCGGTGTACTGGGTGGACGACGGCGGCCGCGCCGATGATCCGAGCGTGGGCGGCGATCTTGAATTCCTCGACCCCCGTGGGCTGGTAGCCTCGGCCTACCGGCCGGAATTGCGCATGCGCATCGAGGAATGTGTGGCCGCCGGCTGCGCGACGACCGAGGCGGCCCGCAGCGGCACGCTGGTGATGTTCCCCTCCTGGCTGTTGCACAGCGTAAGGCCGTTCAAAGGCGCGCGCCCTCGCGTGTCGATCGCCTTCAACTTCGGGCTGTGAGCCCTCTCGGCACACCCGCTGGCAACTGCCCGGCGCGAGGTTGAATGGCCGTGCGCGCTATTCGGAGAAATCCGCTCACAAATGTGAAAAAAAGTTGAAAAAAACTGATAACAGTTTGCAATGACTGCTGCTAGCATTCGCGCCTGAGATTCATTCCTATTGCCAGGAAGGCACTTCCCTGACCTGACCCGTTCCAGGAACCATCCGATGGCCGTTCGCTTCCCGTCCCGCCCTACCCTGCTTGCCCTGTGCTGTTCCGTTGCCTTCGCTGCCCACGCCGCCGAGGACGCCGTGGACCTCAGCGCTATCGACGTTACCGCACAGAAAACCGAAGAACAGAACCCCCTGCCGCCCGAATTTGCCGGTGGCCAGGTTGCGCGCGGTGGCCAGCTGGGCATTCTGGGTAACAAGGACATCATGGATGTGCCGTTCACCATGACCAGCTACACCTCGAAACTGATCGAGGACCAGCAGGCCGAGGACGTGGGCGACGTGTTGATGAACGATGCGTCGGTAAGGCAGGCGTATGGCTACGGCAATAATTCCCAGCTGTTCGTGATTCGCGGCCTTACCCTCAACGGCGATGACATTTCCTATAACGGCCTTTACGGCGTATTACCTCGGCAGATCCTGTCTACCGATGCGTTGGAGCGCGTGGAAGTATTCAAAGGCCCGAACTCGTTCCTCAACGGTGTATCCCCTACGGGTACCGGTTTGGGCGGCGCGGTGAACCTGGTATCCAAGCGTGCCAGCGATACCCCGATTCGTCGGTATACGCAGGACATCTCCAGCGATGGCCGCATCGGCGAACACCTGGACATCGGTCAGCGTTTTGGCGAAGACAATCGGTTCGGAGCGAGGTTGAACCTGAGCCAGCGTGAAGGCGAAACGGCCGTCGACGACCAGGACCAGCGCAGCAAGTTGTTCGTGGCTGGCCTGGATTACCGCGGCGACCGCTTCCGCGTATCGACTGACTTCGGTTATCAAAAGCAGCGGATCAACCATGCACGTAACTCGGTGCAGCTCGGTCAAGGGTTGACGAGCATCCCCACTGCCCCTGCTTCAGATAAGAACTACGCTCCGGACTGGACTTATGCGGAAACTGAAGACACTTTCGGGATGATTCGCGGCGAATATGACCTGGACGACAACTGGACCGCCAACGTGGCGGGAGGCGTCAGGCACACCCATGAAACCGGCATGTATGGCACCCCAACCCTGATCAATGCCACGACTGGGGCTGCAACCATAGGTGGCTCCACCATCGACCACAACGAAGACAACAACAGTTTCTCGGCCGGATTGAACGGGCACTTCCAGACGGGGCCAGTCAGCCATCAGGTCGCAATTGGCGGGGCGACGATCTGGACTCAGCAGGAAAACGCTTATGAGTTCTATCCGTCCACGGCGGGAAACACGAATATCTACCACCCCACCTCGCTGACCAAGCCCTCGGCTTGGTCCCTCAAAGGTGGCGAGCTAAGCGACCCCAATGTGACAGGTAAAACCCGGAACCGAAGCATCGCAATCTCCGATACGCTCGGCTTCTTCGATGACACATTGCTTATTACCGCTGGGGTGCGCCGACAGCAACTTCTCATACAGTCCTATGGGTACGGAAGTGGCAGCCGTATCGACCCTGTATATGACAAAGCTATCACCACACCTGTGTATGGCATTGTTTATAAGCCGTGGGACACCGTCTCGCTCTATGCCAACCGGATTGAAGGATTGGCAGAAGGTGCTACTGCACCCAGTAACGGGACTGTCAGTAACCCTGGAGAAGTTTTCGCACCGGGCCGCACCAAGCAACTCGAGGCAGGTGTGAAGCTGGACTGGGAAACCTACGGTGCCTCGCTGGGCGTATTCCGGATTGAAAAGCCTACCGATGGTTACGCGCAGAACGGTATCTACGTAGCCAAGGGCGACCAGATCAATAAAGGCATCGAGCTCAATGTCTTCGGTGAACCCATCGACGGCCTGCGCTTGATGGCGGGTGCAACGCGTATCTTTACTGAATTGCAAGATACGAACGATGCCACTACAGAAGGCAAAGACGCCGTAGGCGTACCAACCTTCACCATGAACGCCAGCGTCGACTGGGATGTACCGGGCCTGGAAGGCGTGGCCTTGAACGCCCGTATGCTGCGCACTGGTGGCCAGTATGCCGACGCCAAGAATACCCTCACCCTGCCGACCTGGAACCGCTTCGATGCCGGTGCCCGTTACAAATTCAAGGTCAGCCAGAAGGACGTGACCTTGCGCATGAACGTGGAAAACATCACCGACAAGAACTACTGGGCCTCGGCCTACGGTGGCTACCTGACCCAGGGCGAGCCTCGCCTGGTGAAGTTCTCCGGTACGGTGGACTTCTAACCCCTGTTCGCTAGTTTCATTGGCTCCTACAACGCGCCTGACACAGCGCGGGGTAGGAGCAAGCGAAGCCGCAGGCGTAGCTCGCGAATCAGGGCATCTACCCGTCAGGACGCCTTGCGCAGCGGAATGTACGCCGAGTTCTGCTGCTCCAGGGCAGCGGCAATCAGCGCGCCGGTGTCTTCCAGGCGCGCTACCAACTCTTCGCTCGGCGCATGCAGCGACCAAGGCTGATCCGCCGCCGACGCGGCCAACCCCAACGTTTCCACGCGCTCTGCCGCTTGCATAAAGTGGCGCATGTCCGGCATGAACGCGGTAAACCCCTCGCCCTTCAGCGCCATGGTGCGTATCCCCAGCAGTTTGCAGATAGCGGCCTTGGCGGCGATGTCGTCACGGTCTGCCTGGCGCGAGCGCTCGATTAATTGCTCCAGTTCAGTCGCCACCGCCTTGCCGCCATGGATCAGCACCGGCCCCTGCTCCCACGCCTGCGGCGGGCAGTCTTTGTTCTCGGCACGCAGCGGAATGTGCGGGTTGATTTCCGCCGGATAAATGCGGCACACCAATGGCCGGCGGTCGTAGATCCGGCACATCAGGTTTTCGTCCAGGTTGCGGCAGGGCCCCACGTTGAAGGCGGCAAAGGTAATCGCGACATGGGCATGGGTGCTGCCGCACGGCACGCGCAGCGAACGGCGCTGGGCATGTTGCAGGGCCGGGTCTAGCGCCAGGCGCTCATCGTCCAGGAAGCCTTCGGTCAGCACGATCAACGTGCCCCCGTCGGCCGCCCACTGCTTTGCCTCATCGAGGGTGAGCGGAACGTGATGATCGTTACAGCACTTGCCACAACCCACACAGGAAAACCGCATGCGCTACCTCAGCCAATTGAGCCCGCGCCGGGAAACCGGCGACTGGGCGGAGATGGGGTAGCTAGAGCAGATTGTGTGCCAGTTGTTACACCGCCAGTGCCTGACACAACTGCCGCGGGTCAGTTATCAGCAGCTGCAGGGCGGTATCAGGCATGGGGCTACTCCGAAGGGGCTATGCTTCACAGAGTCTGTACAGTTGGTGGGCCCTGTATAGCTGGCAGAACTGTCAGGTAGGCGCCTTGGAGATAGCCGATGAAAGATTTGCACTTGCTGCTCGAGCGGCTGGATCCGCCTGTGAAACACACGGTAGAAGCCCGCGGCGAGCAGGTGTTGCTGACCTTGGTGGACCCGCAGATACCGGCCAAGGTGCAGCGCAGCCTGGAGTCGCGCCAGTGGCACAACGACAAGGTGCTGGTGGTTATCCTGCTTCACGCCATCAATGAACTGCGCGGCAAGGGCTCCCACGCCCCGCTTGAAGTGTTCAAGACGGTGTAGCAGCGTCCATTCAATACCCTGCCTCAGTACCCTGCCTCAGTACCCAGCCTCAGTACCCAGCCTCAGGATCTGCCTGGTTCAGCAATGTTTCCCCCGCTAGAAGCCGCTGAACATTGACTACAACCTGCCGGGCGATACCCTCGACCGAAGCCGACGACGCCATGTGCGGCGTGATGATCACTCCCGGCGTACGCCATAGCGGATTATCCGCCGGCAAGGGCTCGTGCTCGAACACATCCAGCACCGCGCCACGCAATTGCCCACTCTCCAAGGCCGCCAGCAAATCCGGCAGCACCACATGCTCGCCGCGCCCGCAGTTGATCAGGGCCGCGCCAGAGGCAAGATGCTCGAAGGCGCCTGCATTCAGCAGGCCGCCGGTTTCTTCAGTAAGTGGTAACAGGCATACGAGGATGTTCACCCCGTTCAGGAATGCGGGTAACTCAGCCGGCCCGGCAAAGCTGGTAACCCCTTCGATGGCTTTGGCTGACCGGGCCCAGCCACGCACCTTGAAGCCCAGCCCCACCAACGCCGAAGCAGCATGCGCCCCCAGAGCGCCCAGCCCGAGGATACCCACCGTTCGAGCGCTGGCCGGGTGCTGCGGTGGTTCAGCCCATACCGCCCGCGCCTGGTTGGCGACCACCGTATCGAGATGGCGGTGATAGTGCAGCACGGCCCAGATCACGTACTCGGTCATGCCCTGACGGTGGTCGGCATCCACGATCCTGCATACCGGCACATCCGCAGGCCGGCTGGGGTCGCGCAGCACGTTGTCGATCCCGGCGGCGATGGATTGCACCAACCGCAGCCGCGGGTAATTGCCCAGGCTCCCCGGCGCGGGGCACCAGCAGGCGGCAACGTCGGCATGCTCGGCCCCTGGCTCTCCATGCAGGTACACCGGCAGGTCAGGCGCCAGTGACTGTATCGCCGGGCGCAGCTCCGCCAGGTCGGCGGTACCGCTTATCAATACCACCCCGCTCATGAGCAATAGTCCTCGCGCTGAGGCGCAATCAACTTGAGCGCGGCATCCCAGGCCAGCTGGATCAACGCCATGCCTTCTTCATCGTCGGTGAACTGGCTGGCGGTCAGGCGGCACACCTCCTCGCTGGGGTAGATCAGCTCACTGCCACCTGCCAGCGCCTGCACCTGTGCCTGGCAGGCACGCTCGAGAAAGTGAATCTCATGGAAGGCTTCGGCCACGTTACGGCCGCCGGCCAACAAGCCATGATTACGCAGTATCATTGCCCGATGCGGGCCCAGGTCGCGCACCAGCCGCTCCCGCTCGCTCAGGCACAGCGCCACACCTTCGTAGGCGTGATAGGCTAACTTGCCGTAGAACTTCAGCGCATGCTGAGTGATGGGCAGCAGGCCCTGAGCCTGGGCGGATACGGCCATACCAGCGGCGGTATGGGTGTGGATCACGCAGTTCATATCCGGCCGGGCCATATGAATGGCCGAGTGAATCACGAAGCCGGCTTCGTTGACGTTGTGATCCTTGTAGGCCGGGTTTACCCGGCGGCCGTCGCGGTCGATCAGTACCAGGTCACTGGCACGCATGTGGTCGAACAGCACGCCGTATCGGTTGATCAGGAAATGATGCTCCGGGCCCGGCACGCGCAGGCTGATATGGGTGTCGATCAGGTCGGTCATGCGAAAGTGTGCGATCAGCCGGTACAGCGCGGCCAGTTCGCAGCGCAAGGTCCATTCCGTTTGATCGATGTTTTCAGGGCAGCTCATGTAGGGGCTCCAGGCATGGCACGCAAAGAACAAACCCGCTGCAAGGCTCGCGCCAGCGCAACGGTCCAAGCGTAGCGGCTTCAAGCCATGGCTGCATGGCCTACCTCACGTCGGGAAATCGGCGCAACGCCCGTGAGAACACCGCTGCGCCTGTGTCCTATGGTTCAGGGCAGCACACAGGGACCAACCCACATGGACAACCCATTTACCGCACTGGACTCGTCCTCGCGCGACCACAGCATCGCCATCAATTCCTACACCACCGTATTACGCCACCCCAAGGTTCCCCATGAGCTGTTCGCGGCGTACTGGCGTGACGTGCACGGCCCCCTGTGCGCGCGCATCCCTGGGCTGGGGTGGTACGTGCAATACCACTTCGCCCGCGAGCACGATGCGCATTTATGGCCCTTGATCGAAGGGATTGCACCGTTGCCGGGCTATGTACTGGATGGCGCGGTGGAAATCGGCTTCGCTTCGGCGGGTGATCAGCAACGCTTCAAGGCGGCGAGCAAGGTGTTGTTCGTGGACGAGCAGAACGTGTTCGAGGAAACCCTCTGCTATGACTTGCCTGAAGGCTCAACCACCCTCGTGGATTACCTGGCCGACCCCTGCCCCAACGAAACCGTACCGCTGGACCGCCTGCATATCCATTTCCACGGCGAGGCCGGTAACAGCGACGCGTTCAAGGCCTTCCTGCGCCAACAAGTGGCCGCCACGCTGGTTGCAGACCCGGCCGTGATGAAAGTACGCCTGCACCTGCCTGTACCTTACGATAACGCCCGCCCCAACCCCCCGTCCCCGAACGTGCGGCACGAATCGCCGGCGGCGCGCCTGCACCTGGCAATGTTGGAAGTGGTGTTCGAATCGGCATTGGCGCGGCGGCGGCTGTTCGAGTCCACGGCGTTTCGCCAGGCTACCCGGGGGCTGGCCGAGCATGTTCGCTATGTAACGGCGTTTTCGGTGAGCGGCGTATTCACCTATGTACGCGACGGTGAACTGACCCTGGCGGGCTTGCGTGGCAGCCGCCCGGCGCAGTTGATACATCAGCTGGGGGCGATCAACCAGACCGAACCGGAAGCCACGGGGCTGTTCCTGGCCCATGAAAACGGGTCGAACGGCTCGCGGGCGCGTGGGTGATAAATCGCAGGCAATAAAAAAGGCGACCGGTTAAGGTCGCCTTCTTCAATAGCTCAAGGGTGTTCAGTGGGCCCTTGAAGCAAATATGGCGCAGCGGACGGGACTCGAACCCGCGACCCCCGGCGTGACAGGCCGGTATTCTAACCGACTGAACTACCGCTGCGCGATACACACGAGTGGTGGGTGATGACGGGATCGAACCGCCGACCCTCTGCTTGTAAGGCAGATGCTCTCCCAGCTGAGCTAATCACCCTTTGTCTCTCGGTGTGGCGCGCATTCTACGGACGGCCTTCCCTGCTGGCAAGCGTTTTTTTAAAAAGTTTTTCCTGCCCTTCCAAAGACTTAGCCCACGCTTGGCCTGAGCTGAAACAGAGCGAATAATGCGCGGCTTGTGTATTAACAGAGACACCCGCCCATGTGGTTCAAAAACCTGCTTGTCTATCGCCTCACCCAGGATGTGCCGTTCGACGCTCAAGCGCTGGAAGACGCATTGGCCAGCAAGCCGGCGCGCGCCTGCGCCAGCCAGGAACTGGCCACTTATGGTTTTGTGGCACCGTTCGGCAAGGGCGAGGATGCGCCGCTGGTGCATGTAAGCCAGGACTTCCTGCTGATCGCCGCTCGCAAGGAAGAGCGCATTCTGCCCGGTAGCGTGGTCCGCGACGCGGTGCAGGAGAAGGTCGAAGAGATCGAGGCCGAGCAGATGCGCAAGGTCTATAAGAAGGAACGCGACCAGATCAAGGACGAGATCATCCAGGCCTTCCTGCCGCGCGCCTTTATTCGTCGCTCCAGCACCTTCGCCGCCATTGCGCCCAAGCAAGGGTTGATTCTGGTGAATTCGGCCAGCGCCAAGCGCGCCGAAGACCTGCTGTCTACCCTGCGCGAAGTGATGGGCTCGCTGCCGGTGCGGCCGCTGTCGGTGAAGATCGCCCCTACCGCCACCATGACCGACTGGGTGAAAAGCCAGCAGGCGGCGGCAGACTTCTTCGTGCTGGACGAGTGTGAACTGCGTGACACCGGCGAAGATGGCGGCATCGTCCGCTGCAAGCGCCAGGACCTCACCAGCGATGAAATCCAGCTGCACCTTAATACCGGCAAACAGGTCACCCAACTGGCCATGGCCTGGCAGGACAAACTGTCGTTCGTGCTGGACGACAAGATGGTGGTCAAGCGGCTGCGTTTCGAGGAGCTGCTGCAGGATCAGGCCGAGGAAGACGGTGGCGAAGAGGCGCTGAGCCAACTGGACGCCAGCTTCACCCTGATGATGCTCACCTTCGGTGACTTCCTGCCGGCGCTGTTCGAGGCGCTGGGCGGCGAAGAAATCCCGCAAGGCATCTGAACCACCTTACCCGGTCATTACTATAAGAAGGACACGTCATGCGCGCCCTGGCCGCTTTCAGCCGTTTTGTGGGGAATACCTTTGCCATCTGGGTGCTGTTGTTCGCCCTGCTGGCATTCATGCAGCCAGCCTGGTTCATTGGGCTCAAGGGCGCGATCGTGCCGTTGCTGGGGCTGGTGATGTTCGGCATGGGGCTTACCCTGCGCCTGGACGATTTTGCCGAGGTGTTCCGCCACCCTTGGCGGGTGGGGCTAGGCGTGGTCGCGCATTTCGTGATCATGCCGGGCGTGGCGTGGGTGCTGTGCCAGGCGTTTCACTTGCCGCCCGACATCGCCGTGGGTGTGATCCTGGTAGGCTGCTGCCCCAGTGGCACCTCCTCGAACGTGATGACCTGGCTGGCCAAAGGCGACCTCGCGCTGTCCGTGGCCATCGCCGCGGTTACAACGCTGCTCGCCCCATTGCTCACGCCCACGCTCATCTGGCTGCTGGCGTCGGCATGGATGCCGGTGAGTTTCTGGGACATGTTCTGGTCCATCCTGCAGTTCGTGATGCTGCCGATCGTGCTGGGCGTGATCGCCCAGCGCCTGCTGGGCGCCGCGGTGGCCGTGGCGGTAAACGTATTGCCGCTCGTGTCGGTGGTGAGCATCGTGATGATCGTGTGTGCGGTGGTAGCCGCCAGCCAGGCGCGTATCGCCGAATCCGGCCTGCTGATCATGGCTGTAGTGATGCTGCACAACGGCTTCGGTTACTTGCTGGGCTACTTCACCGGCCACCTGTGCGGGCTGCCACTGGCCCAGCGCAAATCCCTGGCGCTGGAAGTGGGCATGCAGAATTCCGGCCTGGGCGCGGCGCTGGCTGCGGCCCACATTTCTCCCATTGCCGCCGTGCCCAGCGCGCTGTTCAGCGTGTGGCACAACATCTCCGGGGCGCTGCTTTCTACCTTCTTCCGGAGGATGAAAGGGACGGAGTAATCCGCCCATTCGCGAACTTAGCCTGGCGGCTCGGCCCGTCCCCACAGGGCCTACATGACCCTTGTGGGACTCAGGCGGAGCCCCGCTATCGTTCCATCCCTCGCAACGCCTGCACCCTCTCCCGCAACCGCCCCGGCAACTGCTCTCCCTCGTTCACCGCAGGGCCGGCGACCACGGCTACCCGCGACCAGAAGCGGCGGAACAGCCCCTTGTGTGGTGCGCGGCTGAAGAAGCTGCCCCACAACCCACGCAGTGCCATCGGGATCACCGGCACAGCGGTTTGCCCCAGAATGGTGGTGGTGCCGCTTTTGAAGGCGTCGATCTCTCCATCCGTGGTGAGCTTGCCTTCCGGGAACACGCACACCAGTTCACCTGCCGCCAGGTAGCCAGCGATGTCGCGGAACGCCCGCTCATAAATAAGCAGGTCTTCGGAGCGCCCGGCGATTGGGATGGCGCCAACGGTGCGGAAGAAGAAGTTGAGCACCGGCAGGTTGTAGATCCGGTAATACATCACGAAACGCACCGGCCGCCGCACCGCGCCAGCGATCAGCAGCGCGTCCACGAATGACACGTGGTTGCACACCAGCAACGCTGCACCCTCGTCGGGAATGTTATCCAGCCCTTCGTGGCGCACCCGGTACATGGAGTGGCTGAGCAGCCAGATCAGGAAGCGAACGCTGAACTCAGGCACGATCTTGAAGATGTAGGCGTTGACGGCGATGTTCATCAGCGACACCACCAGGAACAACTGCGGGATGCTTAAGCCCGCCCCGCTGAGCAATGCCACCGCCACGATGGCCGAGACCACCATGAACAATGCGTTGAGGATGTTGTTGGCCGCGATCACTTGGGCGCGCTGGTGCTCGGGCGTACGCGACTGGATCAACGCATAGAGGGGCACGATATAAAAGCCGCCGAAAATCCCCAGCCCGAGAATGTCCAGCAGCACTGGCCATACCGCAGCCGTTCCCAGCAATTGGAGCCAGCCCAGGCTCTCGCCGTGCTCAGGCGCCGGCACATTCCCCGAATGCCACCACCACAACAGGCCGAACAACGTTAGGCCAAACGAGCCGAAGGGCACCAGGCCGATCTCCACCTGCCGCCCCGACAGCCGCTCGCAGAGCATCGAGCCTGCGGCGATACCCACCGAAAATACCGTGAGCACCAGCGTGACCGCAGTTTCGTCGCCGTGCAGCCACAGCTTGGCGTAGGTGGGTATCTGGGTGAGGTAAATTGCCCCTACGAACCAGAACCAGGAATTGCCCAGCAACGATCGCGACACAGCCTGGGTTTGCCCTAGGCCCAGCCGCAAAGTACGCCAGGTTTGTACCGGCACATTCCAGTTGATTCGCAGGCCGGGGGCGGATGCCGCAGCCGGCGGAATGGCGCGGCTGGCCAGGTAGCCCATCGCCGCGACGGTCACAATCGCGATGGCCACCCCCGGCGCGTATACCTGCTCGGCCATCAACACCCCGGCGCTGATCGTCCCGCCCAGAATGGCCAGAAACGTACCCATTTCAACCAGGCCGTTACCGCCCAGCAACTCCCTGGGGCTCAAGGCCTGGGGGAGGATGGAATATTTAACCGGGCCGAACACGGCCGAATGGGTACCCATGGCAAACAAGGTCAGCAGCAGCAACGGCAACTGGCCGTAGAAGAAGCCAGCCGCGCCAATTCCCATGATCAGCACCTCCGCCAGCTTGATCGCGCGGATCAGCCGATCCTTGGCGAAGCGTTCGCCGATCTGCCCGGCCAATGCCGAGAACAGAAAGAAGGGCAGGATGAACAGCAGTGCGCAGAGGTTGATCCAGAAGGTGCGATCGCCCTCGATACTGAGCTTGTAAAGGATGGCCAGGATCAACGACTGCTTGAACACGTTATCGTTGAAGGCACCCAGCGCCTGGGTAAGGAAAAACGGCAAAAAGCGCCGCGTACGCAACAGCTGCAGCTGTGAACTCATCGTCCTTGGGTCTCGTGGTGGGCCAGTGGCTGGCTTTGCCCTATTGGAACGCCCGTTTGAGAAAAAAGCCACACGTGTAAGCGCCCTGGTTCGGGATAGACCATGGTCGCGCCTGACGAACCGGCCCGGCCATGCCAGACTCCCCGTTTGCGCTTATTGCCACCATGGAGCCGCAATGTCGCTTTCCAGCGGGCTGATCGCCGCGGTCGCCCTGGCCTATATGGCCGTCATGTTCGCCATCGCCTATTGGGGCGACCGTCGGCAAACCACGTTATCGCCTCGGCTAAGGGCCTGGGTGTATAGCCTGTCGTTGGCTGTGTACTGCACCAGCTGGACCTTCTTCGGCGCGGTGGGCCAGGCCGCCGAGCAGCTTTGGGCCTTCCTCCCCATCTACCTGGGCCCTGCCCTGCTGTTGCTGCTGGCACCTCGGGTGTTGCAAAAGATGGTGTTGATCAGCAAGCAGGAAAACATCACGTCCATCGCCGACTTCATCGCGGCGCGGTACGGCAAATCCCAATCCCTGGCGGTGGTGGTGGCGCTTATCTGCCTGATCGGGATGCTTCCTTATATTGCGCTGCAGCTCAAAGGCATCGTGCTGGGCGTGAACCTGTTGATCGGTGCCAGTGCCGATGCCACCGGCCCTCGCGTGCAGGACACCGCCATGGTGGTGTCCCTGGTGCTGGCGTTGTTTACCATCGTGTTCGGCACCCGCAGCCTGGACGTGACCGAGCACCATCGCGGCATGGTGCTGGCCATTGCGTTTGAAGCCTTGGTCAAACTTTTCGCGTTCCTTGCGGTGGGCGCTTTCATCACCTACGGCTTGTATGACGGCTTCGGCGACCTGCTTGCCCAGGCGCGCCTGGCCCCAGCGCTGGAAAACTACTGGGGCGAAACGATCAATTGGCCCTCGATGCTGGTGCAGACCGGGGTGGCGGTGATGGCGATGATCTGCCTGCCACGCCAGTTTCAGGTCACTGTGGTAGAGAACATCGAGCCGCGGGATTTTCGCCTGGCGCGCTGGGTGTTCCCGGGTTACCTGCTGCTCGCAGCGTTATTCGTGGTGCCGATTGCCCTGGCCGGGCGAATGCTGCTGCCTGAAGCGGTGATCCGCGATTCCTTCGTGATCAGCCTTCCTCTGGCGGAAGCGCACCCGGCCTTGGCGCTGCTGGCGTTCATTGGCGGTGCTTCCGCGGCTACTGGAATGGTGATCGTGGAAAGCGTGGCGCTGTCGACCATGGTCTCCAATGACATCCTGTTGCCCTGGCTGCTTCGGCGCCAGCGCACCGAGCGCCCGTTCGAAGCCTTCCGCCACTGGATGTTGTCGGCACGGCGGGTGAGCATTCTGGCCATTCTGCTGCTGGCCTACGTGAGCTACCGCCTGCTGGGCTCTACCGCCAGCCTGGCGACCATCGGGCAGATCGCCTTTGCCGCCGTGGCCCAGCTCACGCCGGCGATGGTTGGCGCGCTGTACTGGAAACAGGCCAACCGCCGTGGGGTGTTCGCGGGCCTGGCGGCGGGCAGCTTTCTGTGGTTTTACGCCCTGGTATTGCCCATTGCCGCACACAGCCTGGGGTGGCCGCTGGCGGCGTTCCCGGCCCTGAGCTGGCTGCACGGCAACCCATTGCATTTGCCTATTTCCCCACTCACTCAAGGGGTGGTGCTGTCGCTGGCGGGTAATTTCATCCTGTTCGTGTGGGTGTCGGTGCTGTCGCGCACCCGGGTGTCCGAGCACTGGCAGGCGGGGCGCTTCGTGGGCCACCAGCAAAGCCTGCGTCCCAACAGCAAAGGCCTGTTGGCGGTACAGCTGGACGACCTGTTGAAGCTGGCGAGCCGCTTTGTGGGGGAAGAGCGCGCGCAACAAAGCTTCAGCCGCTTTGCCTACCGCCAGGGCAAAGGCTTCAACCCCAGCCAGACCGCCGACCCGGAATGGATCGCCCATACCGAACGGCTGCTGGCCGGTACCCTGGGCACCTCATCCACCCGGGCCGTAGTGAAAGCGGCCATCGAAGGCCGCGACATGCAGCTGGAGGACGTGGTTCGCATTGCCGACGAAGCCTCCGAAGTGCTTCAGTTCAACCGCGCGTTGCTGCAAGGCGCGATCGAAAACATCACCCAGGGCATCAGCGTAGTCGACCAGCACTTGCGCCTGGTGGCCTGGAACCGCCGCTACCTCGAGCTGTTCAACTACCCCGAAGGGCTGATCGCGGTGGGGCGCCCCATTGCCGAGATTATCCGGTTCAACGCCGAGCGTGGCTTCTGCGGCCCCGGAGAGGCGGAAGTCCACGTGGCGCGCCGTCTGCATTACATGCGACAGGGCCGCGCGCACACCTCGGAGCGGGTATTCCCGAACGGCCAGGTGATCGAGCTTATCGGCAACCCCATGCCCGGAGGCGGCTTTGTGATGAGCTTCACCGACATCACCGCCTACCGGGAGGCGGAGCGTGCACTCAAGCACGCCAACGAAAGCCTGGAGCTGCGCGTAGCTGAACGTACCGGTGAACTGTCCGCACTCAACCACGCACTGATCGAGGCCAAGGCACATGCCGAAACCGCCAACCGATCCAAGAGCCGCTTCCTCGCTGCGGTAGGCCATGACCTGATGCAGCCAATGAACGCGGCCCGGCTGTTCTGCGCCGCCCTTGGCCACCATGGCGCCGACCTTCCGGCGGACGCTGCGCAACTGGTTCGGCACATGGATAGCGCGTTGCGCTCGGCCGAGGACCTGATCGGCGATTTGCTGGACATTTCCCGCCTTGAAAACGGGCGAGTCACGCCGAACCGCAATGCGTTTTCCCTCAGCGAGTTGTACGGCGCGCTGGGCACCGAATTCACAGCCTTGGCCCAGGAACAAGGCCTGAGCTTCCGGCTACGTGGCAGCAACCTGCGGGTGGACAGCGACATCAAGCTGGTGCGGCGCATTCTGCAGAATTTCCTCACCAATGCCTTCCGCTACGCCAAAGGGCCGGTACTGCTGGGCGTGCGCCGGCAGGGCAACGCGGTACGGCTAGAGGTGTGGGACCGTGGCCCGGGGATACCCGACGACAAACTGGGAGTGATCTTCGAGGAGTTCAAACGCCTGGACAGCCACCAGACCCGCGCCGAAAAAGGGCTTGGGCTGGGCCTGGCTATCGCCGATGGGCTGTGCCGCTTGCTGGGGCATCACCTTGAAGTGCGCTCCTGGCCAGGCCGGGGCAGCGTGTTCAGCGTGACCGTGCCCGTTGCCGAATCCGAGGCGGTGCCGCAGCGGGCCGCGTTACCCGCCACACAACCCCTGAGCGGGTTACGCGTACTGTGCGTGGACAACGAAACCAGCATCCTTACCGGCATGGCCAGCCTCCTCACCCGTTGGGGCTGTACCGTGTGGACCGCGACCGACCGCGCCGGCTGCGCCGCGTTGCTGGCAGAAGGCGCCCAGCCCACGCTGGCGTTGGTGGATTACCACCTGGATGACGGCGAGACCGGGACAGCGCTGGTAGCCTGGTTGCGCACCCAGCTCAACGCGCCAGTGCCCGGCGTGGTGATCAGCGCCGATGGTCGCGCCGAGACCATCGCCCAGGTTCATGCCGCCGGCCTGGACTACTTGCCCAAGCCGCTGAAACCCGCCGCATTGCGCGCGTTACTTGGTCGGTATCTCACCCGCCATGATCTGGCGCGGGCTTGAGTCATTTTCCAGCGGGCCTGCCGCGCCATCTTCGGCCCCCGCCAGCGCACGGTCGAGCAGGTCTGCCGGCAGGCTCTTGCTGGCTCGCGCGCCGAGCAACTTGAGCTGTTCACTGCGGCTGACCAGGTTGCCGCGCCCTTCGGTCAGCTTGTTGCGGGCGCTCGCGTAGGCCTTGTCCAACTGTTGCAGGCGGTTCCCTACTTCATCCAGGTCCTGGATAAACAGCACGAACTTGTCATAGAGCCAGCCCGCGCGCTCCGCGATTTCGCGGGCGTTCTGGCTTTGGCGCTCCTGCTTCCACAAGCTGTCGACCACCTTCAGCGTGGCCAATAACGTTGTAGGGCTCACTACCACGATCTGCTTGTCGAAAGCCTCCTGGAACAGGCCGGGGTCGTGTTGCAAAGCCGCTGAAAACGCCGCCTCGATAGGCACGAACAGCAGCACGAAATCGAGGCTGTGCAGCCCTTCGAGGCGGCTGTAATCCTTTCCGGCCAGCCCTTTGATATGCGAGCGCAGGCTGTGCACATGCTGCTTGAGCGCACCCTGCGCCACGTCCGCTTCGGAGGCCGCGATGTACTGCTGCCATGCAGTAAGGCTGACCTTTGCGTCGACTACCACTTGTTTATCGCCTGGCAGGGTGACCAGCACATCCGGCTGGAACCGCTCACCGTCAGCGCTCTTAAGGTTCACCTGGGTGCGGTACTCCCGGCCTTTTTGCAGGCCGGCATGTTCCAGCACGCGTTCGAGCACCAGTTCACCCCAGTTGCCTTGGGTTTTCTGCCCCTTCAATGCCTGGGTGAGGTTGGTGGCCTCGTCACTCAGGCGCAGGTTGAGTTGCTGAAGGCGTTCGAGCTCCTTGGCCAGCGAAAACCGCTCACGCGCTTCATTGTTGTAGCTGTCCTCTACCCGCTTTTCGAACGCCTGGATACGGTCGCGCAGCGGATCAAGCAACTGCCCGAGCCGCTGCTGGCTGTTCTCGGCGAAACGTTGCTCGCGCTCCTCGAAAATCTTCCCCGCCAGCTCCGCGAACTGTGCCCGCAGCTCATCGCGCGCGTTCTGCATATCCTGCAAACGCTGCTCGTGCCCTTCACGTTGCTCTTGCAACTCCGCGCTCAAGCCAGCGCATCGGGCCTCAAGCTGGCGCAGTTCGCCCTCACGCTGCCCGCGTTCATGTGCCCACGCATGGGCGGCATCGCGCCCGTTGTCCACCTCCATGCGCAGCAGCTCGAGCTCGCGGCCGGCTGCGGCAAGCTCGGCGCGAACGCCCGCTTGCTGTTCGCCGAGCGAGGACAGTCCCGAGGCCTGGGCTTGCACCCGCTGTTCCAATACCTGCTCACTGAGTTGCGCTACCCGTAAACGCTCTTCCAGCAAGGGCAACGCTTCGCGCGCAGCTTGAGCAGTGCGATGGAAATGCCAGGCAACGCCAATGAACGGAACGGCCGCAGCCAGGGCGGCGATAAGCAGGTGAAGGGCTTCATCAGGCATGAGGGGATTCGGTCAAAAGGATGACGCGCGCGCCAGGCGCGGAAACGTGGCTGAAGCATTCTACCTGTGAGGGAGGTTATGCCAAAAAGTTACAGCGATCGCCTTGACAGTGGTAACTGGCCAGAGCGCGCGTTTGCCTCGTTTGGCTGGGAACATCGGCCTAGAGCAATCTGCGCTCACAATCCACAGAAGCTGTGGATAACTCAGTGGACAACACCCCCCGGGCGTCCGCAAAGCCCGATAAACCGGGGCCTGCAGACAAACTGTCCATTTTTTCACCAGCTCTAAAAACTGTTTTTTTTCATTGACTTAAAAAATAAACGAAGGGTACGGAACCTTGGCCAGTGCGCCCGTCGGGAATATGACAATCTTGCTTCATCATGTGCACAACGCCCCACGGTGGCGCAAGCCCCCGCACCGGCGTGGGCATTGATACGGCGCAAGGAACGCGCCGAGAAGCCTTACCGTTCATCGGTAAACCTGACTAAAGGTTGCCAAGCTCGCTACTTACCTGTAGGTTTCGCCGCAGTTTGTACAAAAGCTGAAAGCAATTTCGGCCGCTCAAGTCCCTCCAGCTTTATCGCAGGCCCCATTGGCCATGCATCCCGCTGTTTTCTCGGACCCCACTCGGCCTTCAGGCCAGCGCCAAGCGTCCCTCGTGTCACGCCCCGCTGTCTCGCTTCCCCAGGCTTTCCCCGACCTTCAGTAAACAGGGTCGTGGCGCCTCTCGTCTTGCGTACTTACCGCCGCCTGCCATGCGTTCATATTGACGTCACAGGCGAGCTGTACTGTTCCGGCAGGTTTCCCGCATATACGTTATTGCGGGCCGGAACAAATTCAATGCCGCACGGTTCTGATCCGTGTCAATCGCAGGAACACAATAATGACCTTCAATACCCAGACCCAATCCGCTATCCATACCCTGTCCCAAGCATTCGCCCCGCTGCGCTGTGTGATCCTTGCAGCGCGCAATGACAGCTTCAGCTTCTCCGTAGTGAACGAGCATGGCGTGGCACGCCACACCCAACGTCTCTACCCTGAACAGTATGCTGCCCCCGCACCGCTGCAAGCCGTGATCGAGCGCGCCCGCCAGTCCCTGGTCGCCTGAACAGGATTCGCGTAAGCCCCCGGCTGCAAACCTTCCGACAGACGTCACTTTACGCGGCAAAGTTAAAGCTATGCTTTAACTTGAGCGTACGGCGAGCGGCCGGCCGCTCCCAGGCGGACCCCGTCCGATTGATCGCTGCCACGCGTGGGGGCCGCCTGTTTTTCTCCCTTGTTACAAAATAATCGCTGAAGTATGCCAACCGGCAAGCGCCCTCCGGTCGGATTGCCCTCTGCCGCTTCGCAAAATGCTGAAACGTGCCTTCCTACAACGTCAATAAACCTATCAACCCGACCAAACCCAGCTGGCATGCCCCTTCCAGCCCCAAGCGGAAGCTCTCCGGCGCCTTCTCGTCAAAAAAACGTTGTCAAAACGTGATCCCCTTGTTGTACCCCATCGAGCGAAACTGACCAGCCAGACAGCCCAATGATCGGATTGTCCTACAAAAAGGCTCTATCTAGCCTGATACAGGGCTATGGCGCCGTGTGGGTTTTATTGGTAATTTGCGGCGGTGATCACCCACGGAGTAACAACAACAATGAAAAAAGTCATGATCAGATCGAGCCTCGGCCTCGCAGTCACGCTTGCCTCCACTCAACTCTTCGCGAGCGGCTTTGCCATCAATGAGCAAAGCATCAGCGGCATGGGCGTGGGCTTCGCGGGTCGATCGTCATCGGCAGAGGACGCCAGCACCGTAGCCGGCAACCCGGCGGGCATGGCCTTCCTCAAGCGTGAGCAATTTACCGTAGGCGCCGCTGGTATCTATGCGGATACGGATATTGACGACTCCCGTTCTACCTTGGGCGGGAGCAACAAGGGCGACATGGTGCCGCTGGTTGGCGTGCCTATGGGCTATTACGTCAAGCCGCTCAATGACCAGTGGGCCGTTGGCTTTGGTGTATATGTACCGTTCGGGCTGGCGACTGATTATGAAAGCGGTTATGCAGGCCGTTACTGGGCAGATAAGAGTGTTGTGAAGGTGATTACCTTCCAGCCCACCATCAGTTACGCATTCAATGACAAGGTTTCCATCGGTATCGGGCCAACGTTCAACCGTATTGAAGGCGAGCTGACGTCTCGTACCATCAACGCCAGCAATCCGATCTCGGGCGGCGATGGCGAAGTGAAGATCAAAGGTGACGATACGGCAGTCGGCTTCAATGCAGGCATTTTGGTGCAGGCGACTGACAAGACGCGCTTGGGGCTGACCTACCATTCTAAAGTTGACTACAAGCTTGACGGCAATACCAAAGCTCGTAACGTGCGGCCTCTCCCGGGGGTTCTTGTCAATTTCAAAGCGGACGCTTCTCTCGATCTCACCACTCCCGAGTCGGCAGATTTGTCGTTCACTCATGAGCTGAACGACCGCTGGACAATCTACGGTGGGAGCACCTGGACTCGGTGGAGCCGACTGGAAAACATCACCGTCAACAGCGATGTAACTGGAACAGCCGCACGTCTTGGCTTGGGGACCATCACCGAGGAGCAGAACTGGCACGACACCTGGGCTCATGCCATTGGCGCTGCGTACAAGGTTAACAAGCAGTGGACACTGCGCACCGGCTTCTCGGTGGACCAGTCCCCCACCAATAACGCCGACCGCTCTCCACGCATCCCATCGGGTGACCGTCGCATCTTCAGCCTGGGTGCCGGTTATAGCCCGACCGACAACCTCACGCTGGACTTCGCCTATTCCTACCTCAAGGAAGAAAGCGTGGACGTGAACCTGGTCAGCACTACAAAAGGCGCCTACAGCGCTACCTACCACAACAGCGCTCACGGCTTCGGCAGCTCGCTTACCTACAAGTTCTAAGCAGCCCGCAATGCAAAAACCGCCCTTTTCCGGGCGGTTTTTTTATGGCCGACAGGGCCATCAATGCACGGGCAGTTCTACCCCGTCGAACAGCTCTTCAAGCTCTTGCTTGTTGTGGCAGGCAATTGCCTTCGCCATGATTTCGCGCGTGAGGTGCGGGGCGAAGCGCTCGATGAAGTCGCACATGAAACCACGCAGGAAGGTGCCGCGGCGAAAACCGATCTTGGTGACACTGGCTTCGAACAGGTGGTCGGCGTCGAGCACCACCAGGTCGCTGTCCTGTTTGGGGACCACTGCCATATGGGCAACGATCCCCACGCCCAGGCCCAGCCGCACATAGGTCTTGATCACGTCTGCGTCGGCGGCGGTAAACACCACCTTGGGCGTAAGGCCGCGATGGCTGAAAGCTTCGTCAAGCTTGGACCGCCCCGTGAAGCCGAACACGTAGGTCACGATAGGGTGCTCGGCCAATACTTCGAGCGTGAGCTTGGGCAGCTTGGTCAACGGGTGGCCTTGCGGCACTACCACGCAGCGGTTCCACCGGTAGCACGGCATCATGATCAGGTCGCCGAACAGCTCCAGCGCCTCGGTGGCGATGGCGAAATCCACTGTACCGTCTGCGGCCATTTCGGCGATCTGCATCGGCGATCCCTGATGCATATGCAGGGCAACTTCCGGGTATTGCTTGATGAACGCACTGATTACCGGGGGCAATGCGTAACGAGCCTGGGTGTGGGTAGTGGCAATGGACAGCGTGCCCTTTTTCTCGTTGGAAAATTCCTGAGCGATTTGCTTGATGCTTTCGACCTTGCGCAGTATTTCGCCTGCCGTGGTGATAATTCGCTCACCCGCCGGGGTCACGCGCGTCAGGTGCTTGCCGCTTCGGGCGAACACTTCCACACCGAGTTCGTCTTCAAGCAGGCGGATCTGCTTGCTGATGCCTGGCTGAGAGGTATAAAGGCTCTGCGCCGTGGCGGAGACGTTCAAATCATGGTGAGCGACTTCCCAGATATAGCGCAGCTGTTGAAGCTTCATTCGCGACCCCCCAAGGCCCAATGCTCCGTTCCCCGCTTGCGAGTAAGGGGGTGACGGCAAGGTTTATAACTATATTGATGGTCCGGGCGAGAATCTAGAACATTTTGAAAAGATCTTTTATGTTTTCCGCCTTCCCGGGGCTTGGGTGAGTGGCACGAGGTACACCGGAACCTCGGCGAGCTGCAATACCCGCGCTGCGGTTCGACCCAACGGCAGTTCCGCTTCGGTAACCCGGCTGTGGCTTCCGAGCACCAGCAGGTCTACCTGCAGCCTGCGAGCCTGGTCGAGAATCACTTCCGCCGGGTCTCCCTGACGCACCCGCACGGCCTGGATCAGGTCCAGATCTCGCTCACCATCGGCGAGGTCTTCGCAGAAGTTGTCCAGTACGCGCTTTTCGATGTTGGCCATCATTACGCTTACCCCCCTGCCATGCAGCTCGCTCAATGTAGGGGCATCGAGGTAACTTTGCAGTACCGACTCCGCGAAGCTGCCCATCGGCTCCACGGCATGGATCACGTGTAACTCCGCCTCGAACTTGCGCGCCAGGGCCAGCGCATGTTGCAACACAAGCGGCGCGTAGGCGCCCAGGTCGGTGGCGTACAGCATCGAACGAATCATCTGCGCTCCCGCGCCGCCCTCGTCGGCGGCGATACGGCCAAGTCTAGCAGCGGCACGGTAAAGCGGCAGGTATCCCATCGCCCGCGGCCCGCCTCGTCCAAAGGGCAGCCCAAGGCATTGTCGAAGGGCCGCAGAACGCGTTAAGGTTCGGCACCCCCGCGCCCACCGCTCGCCCGGTCGCGCCTGACCTGCCTGATAACGAGTACCACCATGGCCGATTTACCGATCAACGATCTGAACGTCGCCTCGAACGAGACGCTGATCACCCCCGATCAACTCAAGCGCGACATCCCTCTCAGCGACGCAGCACAAGCGACCGTGGCCAAGGGCCGGGATGTGATTCGCAACATTCTGGACGGCAACGACCACCGCGTGTTCGTGGTAATCGGGCCTTGCTCGATTCACGATATCGAAGCCGCCCACGACTACGCTCGCCGCTTGAAAGCTCTGGCCGAGGAAGTGTCCGACACGTTGTATCTGGTGATGCGAGTGTATTTCGAGAAGCCGCGCACCACCGTAGGCTGGAAGGGCCTGATCAACGACCCTTACCTGGACGACTCCTTCAAGATCGCCGATGGCTTGCATATCGGGCGCCAGCTGTTGCTGGACCTGGCTGAAATGGGCCTGCCCACGGCTACTGAAGCGCTGGACCCGATTTCGCCGCAATACCTGCAGGACCTGATCAGTTGGTCCGCCATCGGCGCCCGCACCACCGAATCCCAGACCCACCGCGAAATGGCGTCCGGCTTGTCTTCGGCAGTTGGCTTCAAGAATGGCACCGATGGCGGCCTCACCGTTGCGATCAACGCCTTGCAGTCCGTTTCCAAGCCCCATCGTTTCCTGGGCATCAACCCGGAAGGCGGCGTGTCCATCGTCACCACCAAGGGCAACGCCTATGGCCATGTGGTGCTGCGCGGCGGCAACGGCAAGCCCAACTATGATTCGGTGAGCGTGGCACTGTGCGAGCAAGCGCTGGACAAAGCCGGCATTCGCCCCAACATCATGATCGACTGCAGCCACGCCAACTCCAACAAGGATCCGGCGCTGCAGCCTCTGGTGATGGAGAACGTGGCGAACCAGATCGTCGAGGGCAATACGTCGATCATCGGCCTGATGGTTGAAAGCCATATCAACGCCGGCGCGCAGGCGATCCCCAAGGACCTTTCCGAGCTCCAATATGGCGTATCGGTGACTGACGCCTGTATCGGCTGGGACACGACCGAGCAAAGCATTCGGGCGATGAGAGACAAGCTCAAGCCACTTCTGGCGGGGCGTCAGCGCGGCTGAGGCAGTTCTGGGCTGGCCACGATGAAACGCCGGGATAACCCGGCGTTTTCATGTAAGGCGCTCGCTTACAGCTTGGCAGCCCGCCGCTGGTGGCGTTCCATATACCGCTCTACATACGAGCAGGAAGGAATGACCGTGTAGCCCATGCTGTCGGCGTACTCAAGGGCTTTTTCGGTCAGGGCGGCGGCTATCCCCCTGCCTCGCAGGGCGTTGGGGACAAACGTGCGGTAGATATCCAGCGTCTGCTTGCCCAGATCCATGTAGGTCAGGTAAGCACGATGGCCGTCCACGTTGGTCTCGAACTGATGACCTGCCTGGTCATGATGAATGGACAACGCCTCGCTCATTTCGAATCCTCGCGGGTCTTGGAATTAGACCCCTACCATACCGCTGTTTCATCGTTGTTGGAACTGCTGTCGCAATCGGGCGATCGCGCTCGCAGGCCTGGCGGCACCGTTACGGCCTTTGACAGCCCATGGCCCCTGAACGGTTCCGCGGACATCACGCGCCGAACGTCCGAGGGTTGGACTGCGCCTAGACCCTGAAAGTCACTGCAAGTTCCAACTAGTGGCAAGTTCGATAAGGTGTAACTGCTGATCTTCTAGTTGCCCCACTGATATGGATCCTGAGCCGCAACTACGCCATCAGGCTTTTCGCAGGCGTTGAACCGATAGATTTTTTAACCGTTCTTGCGCAGTTCCAGTTTACTTACTACAAGTAATGAGTACTATGTACGCCGGCTATTTTCTCGACCTCGAGAAATGGCTACTAAATAGAAAGTCCTTTGAAGGGGAACACGATGAACAACGTTCTGAAATTCTCTGCTCTGGCTCTGGCTGCCGTTCTGGCTACCGGCTGCAGCAGCGCGTCCAAAGAATCCGAAGCTCGCCTGACCGCTACCGAAGACGCTGCCGCTCGCGCACAAGCCCGTGCCGACGAAGCGTATCGCAAAGCTGACGAAGCTCTGGCCGCTGCTCAGAAAGCCCAGCAGACCGCAGACGAAGCCAACGAGCGCGCTCTGCGCATGCTCGACAAGGCTAGCCGCAAGTAATCCTTCGGGATAGCTGCAAAAAAAACCGGCCTATGCATGTAGGCCGGTTTTTTATTGCCACCTTGTTACAGCGGCTGCGCAGGCGCCGTGCTCAACGCCGGGCTACCGGGAGCGCCAATAACTACCGGTAGCCCGTCCTCGGCACCGATCACATCCCGCACCCGGTCCCAATCCACGCTGACTACACCGGTGAGGTCCTTGCGATTGAGCAATGCATTGATCACCGCAGTGTGCTTGTCCTCGCCAGACGGTGCGCCCTGGGCATCCAGCGGCGTGTGCGCCTCCAGATACACCTGCCCGCTCGCCACACCGAACTTGTAAGGCTCATTGATGATTCGCACCGGAGTACCTACCGGTACCAGGGTGGAGAGTTCGAGCACATTCTCGTTGTACATGCGGAAGCAACCATGACTGGTGCGCGTGCCAATCCCAAACTTTTTGTTCGAACCATGAATCAGGTACCCAGGCAGGCCCAGGGAGAACTTGAAGGGGCCCAGCGGGTTGTCCGGGCCTGGCGGCACCACGTTCGGCAGCGGATCGCCATCGGCCGCATGCTCGGCCTTGACCGAGGCAGGCGGCGTCCACGACGGGTTGGCCGTCTTGGCGATGATTTTGGTGGTCGCTACCGGCGAGCCCCAGCCTTCGCGCCCGATACCCAGCGGGTAGGTGCGCACTGTGCCCTGCCCTTTCGGGTAGTAGTAAAGCCGGTATTCGGCCAGGTTGATAACGATCCCCTCCCGCGGGCCAGGCGGCAGAATGAACCGGGTGGGCAATACGATTTCAGTCCCCGGCTTGGGTAGCCAGGCATCCACGCCGGGGTTGGCCGCGAGCATCTCGTTGTAGCCCAGGTCATAGGCCTGGGCGAGGTCAGCGAAGGTGTCTTCATATTTGGCGGCAACCGTCTGCACCTGGCCGACGATATCTTCCCCCGGCGGGGGCAGCGGAAACTCCAGCGCTGTCGCGGGCCCCGCCACGAGGACAGCGGCCAGGGACAGGCAACGGCTAAAGGCTGGGAAGCGCGGCAACATCCTGGAAAATCCTTAAATGCAATGAACCAAGGCACAAATCGGCGATTGTACACCTGGCCCCAGCGCGGCGGGAACGCCGCAGCCCAACGGCAGGCTTAATCGTAGTCGTTCTGTAGGCCCGGCCACACGGGCCGGGTTCCCTTGCGCTGGGCAAAAAGAATGGCGCGGCACAACGGGCACAGCCGGGTATCGCGAAAGATGCCCCGGGCCACGTTCTGCCAGCGCGGTTGGGCCGGCAGCAAGCCACCACACAAGGTACGGTCGATGGAGCCGCCCAGTTCCAGTTGCCGGGCGGCCACGTGCACCCGCACTTCCTGGCAGGCGAACAGGTCGAGCTGTTCGTCAGGTTCGATCAATTGGTAGGCGTGCAGGGACCAGGCAGGACGTGGCATAGGGGCTCCGGAAGGGGGCGCAACCTTAGCTCAAAGCCTGCCCGGAGAAAAGTCTCACAACAGGGGTTTGAGGCTTGGCCATACATTTTCCAGCAAGCGCGGCTGCGCCTCGGCGCGGGGATGGATGCCATCCTCCTGCATCAGGGGCGCGACACCACCTACGCCGTCCAATAAAGAGGGGACGAGGGGAACCTGCTTCTCGCTGGCGACCTGCTGATACACCCGGCTGAACGCATTGATGTAAGCCGCGCCGTAGTTCGGCGGAAGTGGAACACCCAGCAACAGCACGCGAGCACCGCTCTGCTGGGCACGATCAACAATCCATGTAAGGTTTTGTTGCAATTGCGCTGGCGGCTGCCCGCGTAACCCATCGTTGCCCCCAAGCTCCACGATCAGCAGGTCCGGCTTGTTCGCCGCAAGCAGCGGCTCCAGCCGCGCGCGCCCGTTGGCACTGGTGTCACCGGTGATCGAAGCGTTGACCACCTGGTCGGCATAACCCTCTTCTTTCAGCCGCTGCTGCAGCAGGGCAACCCACCCTTTGGAGGTATCCAGGCCGAAACCGGCGCTGATACTATCGCCCAGCACCAGCAAGGTCCCTGCGCCAGCGGTCTCAGCCATGCAGACCGCCCACAGCGCGGCGGCCACTTTCCACATACGCATCGGAATCTCCATGGGCGCAAGCATTCTCACAGCGCGGAACCTTAGCAAAGTGGTTTCCGGCACGGAAGGCGATTTGCACATTCTTCACGCGCTCTCACTCGAACTGGCCGCGGGCGACAGCCTGGCCATCGTGGGCGCGTCTGGCTCGGGCAAATCCACCTTGCTGGGGCTTCTGGCCGGCCTGGATCAACCCAGCGACGGCGAAGTAACACTGGCGGGCCGCGCCCTCAATGGGCTTAGCGAAGACCAGCGCGCTCAGGTAAGGGCCGAGCACGTAGGCTTCGTGTTCCAGTCGTTCCAACTGCTGGAAACCCTTACAGCACTGGAAAACGTGATGTTACCCCTGGAGTTGCACGGCCGTGCCGACGCGCGCGCCCAGGCCACCGCCCTGTTGAGCCGGGTGGGGTTGGGGGAGCGCCTGGGGCATTGGCCGCGGCAGTTGTCCGGTGGCGAGCAACAGCGGGTGGCTATTGCGCGAGCGTTCGCTGCCGAACCCGCGGTGCTGTTCGCCGATGAGCCCACAGGTAACCTGGACACTCACACCGGCGAGAAAATCACCGAACTGTTGTTCACGCTCAACCGTGAACGCGGGACCACCCTGGTACTGGTAACCCATGACGAGCGCCTGGCCCACCGCTGCCGGCGCTGGATACGCCTGGAGGCGGGGCAACTGGTTGCCTCGGGGGCCAACTGATGGCGCCCGGCAGGCTGGGGCTGGGCCACCTCTGGCGCCTTGCCGCGCGGCAACTGCGGCGCGATGCACGCGCCGGGGAGCTACGGGTGCTGTTCTTTTCCTTGCTGGTAGCGGTGGTAGCGAGTACAGCCATAGGCTATTTCGGTGCTCGCCTGAATGCCGCCATGCAGTTGCGCGCGACCGAATTCCTGGGCGCCGACCTGGTGTTGCAAGGCAGCACACCGGCACGGCCGGAACAACTGCGTACCGGGCGAGAGCTGGGGCTGGATCACGCACAGGTGGTGGAATTCAGCAGCGTGGTCGCGACCGACCAGGCCATCGAGCTGTCCAGCGTGAAAGCCGTGGACAGTGATTACCCGTTGCGAGGCAAGTTGCGCAGCGCCGCCCAGCCCTACGGCGAGGAGGTCGAAGGCGGCGCGCCGGCCCCGGGCGAGGCGTGGGTAGAGCCGCGCCTGCTCAGCGCACTCGGGCTGAAGATCGGCGACAGCGTGGACATCGGTTCGAAGCGGCTGACGCTAACCCGGGTGCTCACCTACGAACCGGACCGCGCCGGTAATTTCTACAGCCTTACCCCACGTGTGATGATCAACCTGGACGACCTGGCGGCCACGGGGGTTGTGCAGCCCGGCAGCCGGGTGACCTTCCGCGACCTGTGGCGCGGGGATGCCGTGAACCTGGAGCAGTACCGCGAGCTGGTCAAGGTAGGGCTGAACCCGAACCAGGCCTTGCGCGATGCCCGTGACAGCAACCGCCAGGTCGGCGGCGCACTCAGCAAGGCCGAGCGCTACCTGAACATGGCCAGCCTGGTGGCGATACTGCTTGCCGGGGTTGCCGTGGCATTGTCGGCCGCCCGTTTCGCCGCTCGCCGTTACGACGCCAGCGCGCTGCTGCGCTGCCTTGGGTTGTCACGGCGTGATGTGTTGTGGGTGTTCTCGCTGCAACTGGCAATGCTGGGCCTTGCGGCTGCGATTGCAGGGGCGGCGGTCGGTTGGCTGGCGCAGTTCGGCATCTTCGCCCTGCTGCAGGGCCTGCTGCCGAGCGTGATCCCCGGCGGCGGCCCCTGGCCGGCGCTGGCGGGCATGGCGACCGGCATGGTTGCGCTGGCTGGCTTTGCCTTGCCGCCGCTCGCTGCCCTTGGCCGCGTGCCGCCACTGCGGGTATTACGGGGCGACCTGCTGCCGCTCCCGGCCAGCACCTGGGCCGTTTACGGCAGCGCATTGCTGGCGCTGGGGCTGATCATGTGGCGGCTCAGCCTGGACCCACTTCTCACCGTTGCCCTCGGAGGCGCCGGGGCCTTGGCAGCCCTGCTGTTGGGGGGGCTGCTGGTGCTGGGCCTGCGCCGCTTGCGCACCGCCCTTGCGGGCGCTTCGCTGCCCTGGCGCCTGGGCGTCGGGCAATTGTTGCGTCACCCGTTTGCTGCGGCAGGGCAGGCGCTTGCCTTCGGCCTCATCCTTTTTGCCATGGCGCTGGTGGGATTACTGCGCGGTGAACTGCTGGACTCCTGGCAGCGACAGCTTCCGGCCGACGCGCCTAACTACTTTGCGCTGAACATCCTGCCCGACGAGCGCGATGCGTTCGCGGCGCGCCTGCGAGAGTATGGCGCGGTGGCCGCCCCGCTCTACCCCATCGTTCCGGGGCGGCTGACCGCGATCAATGGCCAGCCCGTGGCCGACGTGGTAACGGAAGACAGCCAGGGCCAGCGCGCGGTGCAGCGTGACCTCAACCTCACGTGGGCCGCCGACCTGCCTGAGGGCAACCGGCTGCTGGCCGGCCAATGGTGGGCGCCTGCGCCAGGTGCGTTGCCGGGCGTGTCCGTGGAGCAGAAGCTGGCCGAGAGCCTGGGCGTGAGCGTGGGCGATACCTTGACCTTCAACGTTGGCGGCGCCGTTCGAGATACCCGCGTGGCGAGCGTGAGGACGGTGAGTTGGGACAACTTCCAGCCCAACTTCTTCATGATCTTCGAGCCGGGTACCCTGCAGGACTTCCCGGTCACCTACCTCACCAGTTTCTATCTGGCGCCAGGCCAGGATGCCCAGGTCGTCGCCCTCGCCCGCGCCTTCCCGGCGATGACGCTGTTGCAGGTACAGGCGCTCCTCGAACAACTGCGCAGCATACTGGCGCAGGTCACCCTGGCGGTCGAGTACGTGCTGGTGTTCGTGCTGGCGGCGGGGCTGGCCGTGTTGTTCTCCGGCCTGCAAGCCACACTGGATGAGCGGATTCATCAAGGCGCCCTCCTCCGGGCGCTTGGGGCCAGCCGAGCGTTGCTTATCCGGGCACGGCGTATCGAGTTCACTGTGCTGGGACTGGCCAGCGGCGTACTGGCCGCGGTGGCCGCCGAAGCCGCCAGCTGGGCGCTTTACCGCTTCGCGCTGAACCTCACCTGGCACCCCCATGCCTGGCTGTTGTTATTGCCACTCGCCGGCGCGCTGGTCATTGGCGTCGCCGGGGTGTTCGGTACGCGTCGGGCGCTCAATGCCAGCCCGCTGCAGGTGCTGCGCGAGGGCTGACCAACCGCCGCAGGGCTTCGGGTGCCGCCACCTGAAGCCCTGTGGTAGGGTGGCGCGCAACAGCGCATGCCAGGAGGTTGCTTGAGTACCAACATCATTACCCGCGCAGGGTTCGACACGCTCAAAGCCGAGCTGGACCAGCTGTGGCGCGTCACCCGCCCTGAGATCACCCAGAAGGTGCAGTGGGCCGCCTCGCTCGGCGACCGCAGCGAAAACGCCGATTACCAGTACAACAAAAAGCTGCTGCGCGAGATCGACCGCCGCATACGCTACCTGCGCAAGCGGCTGGAAGACATTCGGGTAGTGGACTACGCCCCTGAGCAGGAAGGCCGGGTGTTCTTCGGCGCCTGGGTGGAAGTAGAAAACCTGGAAGGCGAACTGCGCCGCTTCCGCATCGTGGGCTACGACGAAATCTACGGGCGCAACGATTACATTTCAATCGATGCGCCCATGGCCCGGGCCCTGTTGAAGAAAGAGGAAGGCGACGAGGTGATGGTACCCACGCCCACCGGGGAAGTGTGCTGGATCATCAACCGGATCGAATACACACCCTGAGGGCCGTTCACCCGAACGTTAGCAGCCCTTGCCTTGCCACCCGAGTGAGCGCGGCGATCACGGCAGGCGCCTGCTCCGCAGGCGGCGATTGCACCACGGCAAGATCGAAACGGTTATCGGCGAACTGTTCCAGCGGTTGGCCCGGCTCCAGAAAGCGGACGGAAAACGGTGCCGATTTACCGTTGCGGCGAGGCCAGCCATCGAGGCAACGCAGGAGCGTAGGCTGATGGCGACCTACCAGCAGAATGCTTGGGATATGTGAAGCCAATGAAGAACCAGGCAGGGGGGCAAGGCAAACGATAGGGCGCGGACAACTCATGGATACGGACTCCGCCTCACGGGTTTCGCGGGCAGGTGCGAGGCGACACCGAGCCAGCGTTTTAGCGGTATTTCAGGCTTTTGTGAAAGCCCAGGCGCCCCGCAAGTAGCTGTCTAAATCGGCGCATGGGAGGGATCCTATTAGCCATGGTGACGGGTGTCAACGGTGGTTCCATTCGCCAGCTTCGCTGGTTCCTACGGTAGGAGCCAGCGAAGCCGCAGGCGCAGCTGGCGAAAAGGCTACCTGGGCTCGAGGGACTCGCGTGCGCGGTCGAACGCCAGGTAATACTTGTTCACGTTGTTCACGTAACGCACCGGCGCCAGGCCTACGTTTTCCATGGCCACGCGCTCTACCTGGAAAAACCAGCGGTTGGGGTCCAGCCCGCGCTGCTTGGCCTGGGCCCTGAACCGCTGCACCCGCTCCGGGCCCATGTTGTAGGCCGCCAGCACGAACGCCATCCGCTCACGCTCTTCCATACCCTTTTCGTTAAAGAAATTACGGCGGATCAACGCCAGGTAACGAGCGGCGGCCTTTACGTTATCGTCCAGCTCGCTCACGCTTTTCACCCCCACGCGGCGTGCCGCTGCCGGGGTGATCTGTAACGGCCCGCTGGCGCCGCTGCCGCCCTTGGCATCGGGCTCCAGGTCTGATTCCTTGTACGCCAGCGCCGCCAAATCCAGCCAGTCCAGGCCTTGCTGCCGGGCGTTGCGTTGCAATACCGGCCGCAGTGCTTCGAGCCGCGCGCGATCGTCGTGTTGCAAAGGGTTCTGGGTTTGATAAAGCGCACGGCAGGCATCGAGCAGCGCCTTGTCCTGATTCGCCGGCGCCCGGTATTGCCCCAGGAACTCGCGCACGCTGTCGCTAAGCTGCGGCGCGTCTTCGCGTACATACCAGCTCATGGGGGCAGGTGCATGGAACGGCACACGGCGGTCGATGCGCAGGTCTGGCATCAGCTTCACCCAACGCTCGGCGATGGGTTGCTCCACCAACGTGACGGCGTACACACCCGCGCTGACCATGTCCAGCACGTCTTCCACGCCCAGGCTTGCATCGGCCCACTCCACGGTGATCGGCGGGCGGTGCCGCGCCGCCAACTGAGCATTGGCCCGATTGACCGCTTCTTCTGCCGCGCTTCCGGCAACCAGCACCAGCCGCTTGCCCGCCAGTTGGTCGAGCGTGGTGATTGCGCGGTGCCGGCGAGGCTGCACCAGGACTAGCGCCGTGTCGGCAACCGTGGTTGCTGCGGTGACGGTGTGCGAACTGGCTGCCACCGGCAGCGCCTCGCCGGGGGCAGCAAGGTCGGCCTCGCCCCGCTGCAGTGCCGCCAGCAGCTGCCCCTTGGGGCGAGGCACGGCCTTGAGGCGCACCTGAGGATGGCGCCCGGGCTGGCCGTTGAGGTAATCCTCGAAGGCTTTGAGGCGCTGGTCTTCCACACCGAGGGCTGCACCTGCAACGGTGGTGGAACTGTTACGGCTTTGGTTGACCACCACCCGCAACACTTTGGCCTGGCGGATCTGATTCAGATCGCGTGCCGGGGGCGTGACGCGGCGGGGCTCTGCCAGCGCAGCGGTGCTGGCGAAAACGAAAAGCGCGAGTGTGGCCAGGCGCAACGCCCGGCCAACAGCGGGACCTTTCATAGGTGCTCCGAGGTAAAAAGCCCGCCCCCTCCGTACCGCTGGGGGCTACCAAAACCGCGCTGGCTTGCCAGCGTCGGGTTTTATTTATAAGGGTGTAGCTTTGGTATGCTTTCCGGCCTCAGCCTGAAAGGAGCCACCATGCAACTCATCGACATCGGCGTCAACCTGACCAACCCGGCATTCGACGAGCAGCATGCTGAACTTTTACGCAGGGCCACCGAAGCGGGCGTGGCGCAAATGATCATCACCGGCACCAGCGCCGACGTGAGCGAGCAGGCCATCGAACTGGCCGAACGGCTGGACCCGGCGGGCCAGGTTCTGTTCAGCACTGCCGGGGTGCACCCACACGATGCCAAAGCCTGGAACGCCGATACCCGTCGCCGTATAGAAGCGTTATTGCGCCACGAACGCGTGCGTGCGGTAGGCGAATGCGGGCTGGATTTCAACCGCGACTTCTCCCCTCGCCCACAGCAGGAACGCGCGCTCGAGGAGCAGCTCGCCCTGGCGGCTGAACATCGCCTGCCGGTATTCGTTCATGAGCGCGATGCCGCAGCACGGTTGCTGCCGATCCTGCGGGAATGGCGAGATCGCCTCCCGGCGGCGGTAGTGCACTGTTTCACTGCGGGCCGGGACGAACTGTTCGGCTACCTTGACCTGGACCTTCACATCGGCATCACGGGATGGATCTGCGATGAACGCCGCGGCAGCCACTTGCACCCGCTAGTAGGCAGCATCCCGCGTGGCAGGCTGATGCTTGAAAGCGATGCGCCTTGGCTGCTGCCACGCACCCTGCGGCCGAAGCCCAAGAATGGTCGCAACGAACCAGCGTTCCTTACCGAGGTGTTGCGGGAAGTGGCACGGCATCGGGGCGAGAGTGCAGCTGAGCTGGCCGCGCACACCAGCGCTTGCGCCAAAGCCTTCTTCGCGCTTCCGGAGGCGCCGGCAGCACAGGAATAAAGCGGCCACATGGCAGGCCACTTAGCGAATGGTTGAAACTTAAGCAGCAGCTATAAGGCCCATAGGAAAGGACGATTCGCTCGAACCTGAGCGCTGGACTAATCTTGTATCCAGAATCATTCGCATCCATTTGGAGTTCACGCCATGCTTAGACGCCTCGCTTGCCGTACCGCGGGCCGTATGCCCGGGAACTGTACCCTGGACACCGGCGGTACTTCGGCCTCGATGTTCACCTTGCCATTACTGGTTATCGCCCTGGCCTTGGTGGGCCTGGGGTTCGCCACCGCCAATGCGCTGGAAGTGGTGATCGGCGCGATCTGCCTGGTCGCTGCCCTGAGCAAACCGCATCAGGACGAAGCGCACTGACGCTAGCCGAATACCGTTACGGTCTGCCGGCTGAGGGCGAGCAGTTCGCCCTCGGCGCTCCACAACGCGGCCGAGGTATGGCCGTAGCCATCGGCCGCATGTTCGATCAACGCTCGATATCGATACCAGCCCTGCCCGTCCAGGTTACGCACGGGCTGCATGAATTCGATCGTCCAGGTGAGTGTGCTGCCAGCCGCCGGTGCCGCGAGGTGCGGCAATACGGCCGGTGGCCAGGCATCTACCAGCGCCAGCAGATGAGCCTCGTCGAGCATCGAGGGCTCGCTTTCCCCCCTCAGCCGCACCCAGCCTCCGATTGCCGGTGACGGTGTATTGCTGAAGGGCAAGCCGCCGATCCCCCAGCGCATGTGCAAGTGCTTGAGGTATTGGGGTGTGAGCCCTTCAATGTATTCCAGCGAAACACACTGCTCCAGCGGTTTTAGCTCCGGCGCGGGCATGGCGCTCGCGGCAATCCGCGAGGCCCGGGCGGCGCCGAAGCTGCCCTGGATCAGCGTGACCACGCCCCCTGCCTGCACGGCTTTGCCCAGCACCGACACCACGGACTTGCCCGAGCGCAGCACCTCTACTTCGAATGAGGTGGGCATATCCAGGGCCGCCGGCGCCACGAAACTGATCGCCAGCGAGCGTACCGGACGGTCGCCCAGCCCCTGCTCTGTCAGCCGCAGCCGCATGGCTTCATACAGCAAGGCCGCCATCAGGCCGCCGAAACCGGCCCGGCCCTGCGACCAATCCTGCGGGATACACACCGCCCCGGCGTTATCCCGTACGGCGTGCAACAGTTCACGAAATTCCATCTGGCGCCCCTCGGCCGCTCACGCAAGTCAGCGTTTTGCCATGGCCCGCTCGAGGCGCGCAAGGGCCTTATCCGCCAAACCCTCGGCTTTGTGCAGCTCTGTTTGCCATTGGGGCCGATAGCTGGCCAGCGCCGGCTGCGCATCGGCCTGATGCAGCCACTGAACACGGTCATGCCAGTCCCCCAGGGCGCCTTGCGCATTCTTCAGCGCCTTGGCCAAGCCCTGGGCCACCGGATCATGTTCGGGATACGCCTCACCGCCGTAACGTACCCGCTTGATCAGCAAGCGCAGACGGTGGCGGTCGTGGCCGGGATCTTTCATGGCCTTCGCCAGTTTGCGCCACTGTTTGCCGAGAGACTTCTTCAGCGTGCGGTCAAGCTTGTCGCCCACCCCATAGCTCGCCGAGGTGCGCAGCAAAGGGACGATGGCGTCGATCAGCCTGAGCAACTGGCTAAGTTCGGTACTCTCGGCCACACCGGGGTACACCGCTTCGGAGGGTTGCGGCGCGTGCGGGAGGTGGCTGGCCAGCACCTCCTGATCGCGCAGCGGCGTCGTAAGGTTGCCCAAGGCCCGTGCAGCCTCTTCGAGGCGGTCGATCCCAGGCAGCCCGCGCAATGGCCGTAGCAGGCTGCGCAGGCGGCGAGTAGCGGTGCGCAGGTCGTGCAGCGCTTCGCTGTCAGTGGCCACTGACAGCCGTGCCTGGCACGCCAACAAGCGCACCTGAGTGGCAATAAGCCGGGCAATCACCCGGTCCAGGGTAGAAGACATATCAACTCCGATCGTGTTGTGAGTGCCGCAAGCGCGGCAATTGCCGCTTGAGTGCACGCAGCGCGGCCAAGGCTTCCTGCCCGGCCATCGGCTCTGCACCATAGCGCTGCCGGCTGAAGGCTTGAGTAAAGGCTTGAATGTACGGCGCCTGTGCCGGTAGTACCTGGCTCGCGCGCGTGGCGAACGCCTGAGGGCCCTCCGCCGGCGCCCGGACAAGGCCATGACGCCGCAGCGCTTTCTCGAAGGCCCGGTACTGACGTAACTGCGGATCGAGGCGTTGCTGCCAGGGCCGCAATATGGCCAGGGCCATGATCAATAGCGTAGCGCCCCCGCCGACCGGCAACAGCCAATCCACCGCACCGGCGAACCATTGGCTGAGCCACTGCCGCTGCTGGTTCTCCTGATAGCCCAGCACCCAGCGCTCCCAGCCGTAGTTAAGGTTCTCCCAGCCCAGGCGCAGGTCGTTCAGCCAGGCGAAGTTGCGGTACCGCAGGGCCGAAAAGGGTGACGCCGCCAGGAACGGTTCATCGGCGGCCAGGGCCTCGGCCAGCCCGGCTTCCACCCGCTGCGGTGCCACGGCGGCAGTGGGGTCGGCGCTCGCCCAGCCGGTGCCCGGCGCCCAATACTCCACCCAGGCATGAGCGTCGTACTGGCGCACGCTGAGGTAGCTGCCGCGCGGGTTGAATTCCCCGCCCTGGTAGCCAATCACGATGCGGGCTGGCACGCCCATGCTTCGCAGAAGGAAGGTCAACGCGCCGGCATAGTGCAGGCAGAAGCCGCGGCGCGTGTCGAAAAGAAAGCCGTCGATGCTGTCGCTGCCCAGCGGGGACGGGCGCAGGGTGTAGTGATAGCCCTGCTGGTTGAATAATCGCAACACGGCCCGCACGCGCTGCGCGGGGTCCGCGGTGCTGGCGGCGAGGCTGGCGGCCAGCTCACGGCTGCGAGGGTTGCCACCCGCAGGCAGCGCGAGGGCCTGGCGACGGGCCGCCTCGCTGAGGCCAGGCTCGCGCACAGCCTGTGGCCAGCCACTGGCTTCATAGCTGTAGGCCTGGTCGATCACCCTCGGCCGCTGCCAGCGGAAGTCATATCCCTGGCGCGCGCCCGCCCCTTCCAGGCGGCCCGTGTCCAGCATAAACAACCAGGGCTGGCCGCTGGCTTCCTCGATCACCCGATAACGGTACGCCGTCCCCTGGGGTTGCCAGGCCGCCGGCTGGCGCACCGCGCCAGGGTCACTTTGGGTCCAGCGGGTGCCATCGAAACGATCGAGGGTCAGCGCGCGCCAGTACAGCGCCTGGCGCGGCGGTAGCGGGCCGTCGAATGCGGCGCGAAACGCCAGTTCCGCCGACTGGGCGAGCTCGGCGATGTCGCCGGGCGCAACCGTGTCGCTAAGCCCCGTGCGGGCGCGGTCACCCGGCATGGGCAGTGACCACAGCGGCCCCATGCGAGGGAAGAACACGAACAGCACCACCAGCAGTGGCAACGCCTGGGCCAACATGCCGCCAGCCCGGCGCAGAGGCATCAGTGCCGGCCCCGGGGGGCTTTCCAGCGCAACAAGGGTGGCCAGCAACGCGCTCAGCGGCAGCAGGCTGTACAAGGCCCAGGCCAGGCTGGCGTCGAACAGGTACCCCACGCCCAGGCAAAAGAAGCCCAGCATCACTACCACCCGTGCATCCCGCGTGGTGTTGACCTCCAGCAGCTTGAGCACCGAAGCGGCTACCAGCAGGGCCGCGGCGAACTCCAGCCCGATGACCGTGCCCACCGATACATATAGCCCAGCAACGGTTGCGCTCAGCAGCGCGCCCTTTACCAGCCAGCCGGGGCTGGCCTTGCGCCGGCGAGTCAGCCATGCCCGCCAGAGGCTGCACCCCAGCCAAAGCCCCAGCAGCCAGAGCGGGACGTTCAACCACAGCGGGACCATCACCAGCGCTTCGGCCCCCAGCAACCAGAGCAAGCCGGGCCAGGACAGCCCCGGCGCCTTCACGGGCGGGCTGTGTTTCATGGTGCGGCCCCATAAAGTGCCAATGCCTGCAGGCTGGCTTCACGATGTGGTTCATCGGCGGCGGTGGCCAGGGCGATGCCGGGCAGGCGCAGCGAAAATGCCCGACCTTCGCGCGCCAGCTCCAGCACCCAGTGGCACAACACTGACAAGCGCTCTTCGAGGGGCCCGTCGAGGGCGTCAAGGTCCAGCGCGGGATCACGGCCGCGCACCTCGGCGAAGGCCTTGATCAGCAGGGCCTGGTTCTTTGAATAGGCCTTCCAGTGCAGCCGACGCCAGGAGTCCCCGGGGCGGTACTCTTGCAAGCCCTGAAAATCATCCACGCCGGTATCCAGCACATGCCAGCCGTGGTCTTCGGCATCGCTTGCCGGCCCGCTGCGTGGCGGCAGGGGCCCCGGCACAGGCGCGGGATATACCAATGTGCGCTGGCCGAGGTCGACCCAGCTCCATGCCCGTATCAACCCCAGGGGAAAGCGGGTTTCCAGACGGATGCGTGGCGCGGATAACCAGCCACGGCGCTCTGTGGGCAGCGACAAGGTCAGCCGCTGGCCTTGCCCTGCGGGGATATCGCACCGCTGCAGGCGCGTGGCCGCCCAGCCCACCTGAATACCCAGGTGCTCGCGCCCATGGCTTTGCAAGGCGAGCCCGAAATGCGCAGGCTCCCCGGCGAATACCGAGGCGGGCGGCTCACCGGACAGCTCCAGCCCACCCAGGTTGCGGTAGGTATGAAGGATGGCGACCACGAATAATCCGCCCAAGGTGAAGGCCAGGGCGTAGGCCATGCTGTTCTGGTAATTGATGGCGGCGAGCAGCACCAGCCCGGTGGTGAGCAGGTAGCCGTACCCCGCCGAGCTGGGAAGGATGTAGATACGCCGGTGGTCGAGGGTGACACGAGGCGCCGCAGGCGACCTGCGCGCCTGCCATTGCGCCAGGCGCCCTCGCCAGCGCTCGATCACAGCGCCGGCACCTCGCTGAGCAGCCATTGCACCAGCGCCCCGCCACTCTGCCCGCCCGGGTCGGCGCGCTCCCGCAAGCGGTGGCCGGCCACGGCGGGCAACACCGCCTGAATGTCTTCCGGCATCACAAAATCACGACGATCGAGCAAGGCCCAGGCGCGGGCCGCGGACAGCAACGCCAGGCTGCCCCGAGGCGATAGCCCCACGGCGAAGCGCGGCTGGGTGCGCGTAGCCTCGACGAGGCGCAGCACATAGTCCACCAGCGCCTCACTGACCTTGATCGCCTTGGCCCGGGCCTGCGCCTGGGCCAATTGCTCATGGTCCAGCACCGGCGCCAGCCGCGGCAACATGTCCCGGCGTGCTTCGCCCAGTAACAGCGCCCGCTCCGCAGCATGGGCCGGGTAGCCCAGCGACAGGCGCATGAGAAAGCGGTCCAGCTGGGATTCAGGCAGGGGGAAGGTGCCGCCCTGGCTGCTGGGGTTTTGCGTGGCAATCACGAAAAACGGCTGCGGCAAGGGGCGCGTGGCGCCTTCGATGGTGACCTGGCCTTCTTCCATCGCCTCCAGCAGCGCACTCTGGCTTTTGGGCGTGGCACGGTTGATTTCGTCGGCCAGCACCAGCTCGGCAAAGATAGGCCCGGGATGGAAGGCGAACTGGCCGCTGTCCTTGTCGAACACCGAAGTGCCGAGAATGTCACCTGGCAGCAGGTCGGAGGTGAACTGAATGCGCTGGAAACTCAGCCCCAGCACCTTGGCCAGGGTGTGGCTGAGCGTGGTTTTGCCCATGCCGGGCAGGTCTTCGATCAACAGGTGACCATCGGCGATCAGGCAGGTCAGCGCGAGCCGCACCTGAGTGTGCTTGCCCAACAGTACTTCGTTGACGGCCCCCAGGCACGCCTCCAGTGGATCAGCCATGGTCACCCCTCTCGCGTTGGCGGTATGGCGGCCCGAACGCGTACGTCAGCCAGGCAAGGAGGGATCAGCCCGCATTGGTGCTTAGCGGCCAGCCCTCGATTCACGAATATAGAACCGCGCTTTCTCGGCCTTGTTGCTACAGCCTTCGAACGCTTCGAACTGCTGCTGGGTCTTGGCGCCGGTCAACAGCGACAGTGCCTTGGAGTAGCTCACGGTTCCGGCAAACCCTTCGGCCTTGGCCAGGTCCAGTTCGTGCCAGGCGGCGTCGAGCTGGGTGGCGCAACTTTCGCGGTAGGCGGTCTTGGCGGCGCAGCCGGTCAACAGTACAGCGAGCAGAGGCAGACAGACCCAGGCTTTCATCGATTCGAACACTCCAGAATTCATGCAACGTGCAGATAAGACGGTGCGGCGGTTGAAAAGTGCCTGCCGCACGCGGGGCCGGCGGATTGTTCCTGGCCGACGAACGGTGCATTGTTAGCACATCGTCCGCGGGAAACCTATCCAAAGGGGGCTTGATGAAACAATCCGTGGCATTGGTACTGGGTTCGGGCGGCGCGCGGGGCTATGCGCACATCGGCGCCATCGAGGAAATCGAACGCCGCGGCTACAACATCAGCTGCATCGCCGGCTGCTCCATGGGCGCGGTGGTGGGCGGTATCTACGCAGCGGGCAAGCTGGAGGAGTACCGCCACTGGATCGAGCGCCTGGACTACCTCGACGTGCTGCGGCTGGTGGACGTGAGCTTCCGGATGGGGGCGATCCGCGGCGACAAGGTATTCGGGCAGATCCGCCGCATCGTGGGCGAGCTGAACATCGAAGACCTGCGAATTCCCTATACCGCCGTAGCGACCGACCTCACCCACCAGAAGGAAATCTGGTTCCAGGAGGGCTGCCTGCACCAGGCCATGCGCGCCTCAGCAGCCATCCCCAGCCTGTTCACCCCGGTAATGATGGGCAACCGCATGCTGGTGGATGGCGGGTTGCTCAACCCGCTGCCAATCGTGCCCGTGGTCGCCAGCCATTGCGACCTGGTGGTGGCGGTAAACCTCAACGGCGCGGGAACCTTGCCGTTCGAGATGCCAGTGATCGAACGTCCCCCGGCGTTCCGCAACCGTTTCGATCGTCTGCTCGATTCCCTGGGATCGCGCATGCCCCTGCGCCGTCGCCAGGCTGAAGCGGTGCTGCAGATGGAGCGCAACGTACTGGCCCCGGTGAGCGCCTCGCCTGAGCCGTGGTTCACCGGTGGCCTGGCGGACGACCTGGCCGCCAGCCTTGCCGACAGCATGGGTGACCCGGTAATGGAAGCCCGCCCCAAGCGTCGCCGTAATCGGGCCGGCGCGGACGAAACCGTCCCCTCCTCGGCCACCGGCGCTGTGGTGGTCGACACCGTGGGCCCTGCGTCCTTGCTGGACCTGATCAACCAGAGTTTCGAGGTGATGCAAACCTCACTGTCTCAGTACAAGATCGCCGGCTACCCACCCGATGTACTGATCGAGGTGCCCAAGCGTGTGTGCCGCTTCTTCGAGTTCTACAAGGCGCCGGAATTGATCGCCCTGGGCAGGCGCATGGCCAAGGACGCCTTTGATCGCTACGAAGGCAAGGCCTGATCGAGCGCCGTGGCCTCCAGCAGCCGATAGCCCACCCCGGGCTCGGTCTGGATGTAGCGTGGCCTGGCCGGGTCGTCGCCGAGTTTGTGGCGCAAATGGCCGATCACGATTCTCAGGTAATGGGTGTCGTCGGCATGTGACGGCCCCCAGATGTCGATCAGCAGCTGCCGTTGGGTAATGACCCGCCCCGGGTGCCGTGCCAGCTGTGCCAGCACTGCGTACTCTTTTCGCGTGAGGCTCAGCGCCATGCCGGCCAGGGTTACCCGGCGCCCGGCCAGGTCCACATTGAGCTCGCCAAGCCGCACCGTCGCCGCCTCGCCTTGCCCGGGCGTGGCCTGGCGCAGCAAGGCCCTCACCCGCGCCAGAAACTCCTGAATACCGAACGGCTTGGTCACATAGTCGTTGGCGCCCGCGTCCAGTGCTTGCACCTTCTGCGCCTCGCTTGCCCGTACCGACAGCACCAGCACGGGGGTTTGCGTCCATTCGCGCAGTTGCGCCAGCACCGCCTGGCCGTCCATGTCCGGCAGGCCCAGGTCCAGCACGATCAGGTCGGGGCGGCCCAGCGCGGCCTGCTCGAGACCCTGGGCGCCGGTTTCGGCTTCCAGCACTTTGTAACTTTGGGCGCCCAGCGCAATACGCAGGAATTTACGGATCTGTGGCTCGTCATCCACGATCAGCACAGTGGCAAGGTCGGGCATGTTCAGGGTTCGCTGTGCGGGCCAGGTGGCGGGTGAAGCGGCAAGCATAGGGCGATGCGGGTACCCTGGCCACCCTCGGCATCGCTTACCAGTACCTGCCCCCCGTGGGCGCCTACCATACCCTGGCAGATAGCCAACCCCAGGCCCGTGCCCTGGCCGCCACGGTCCCCCCGGGCGGCGGTATAGAACATGTCGAAGATCCGCTCACGCTCTTCGAGGGGAATGCCAGGCCCTTGGTCGCTCACCGTCAGGCATAGCCGGTCATTGTCCTGAAGGGCTTCGACGAGGATGCGCCCCCCTGGCGGGGAAAACCGCGCGGCGTTCTCCAGCACATTGACCAACGCCTGCTCTATGAGCGCCGGATGTACCCACAGTAGCGGCAACGCCGCTGGGGCCACCACCTCGACTGCGAACGGCGCCAGTACCGAGCGCAAGCGCTGCAGCGCCGCCCCGATCAGCTCGTCGGCCGCGATCCAGTCCCGGGCGAGGGTCAGCGCGCCATGGCCGAGGCGGGTCATGTCCAGCAGGTTCTGGATATAGCGGTCCAGGCGCTCGCATTCCAGCCGAGTGGTTTCCAGCAGCTCGGCGCTGTCCGCGGGGGTCAGCAACTCCCCCAACGATTGCAGGCTTTCTATACTGCCGCGCATGACCGTGAGCGGTGTGCGCAGGTCATGGGAAACGGACGCCAGCAAGGCGCTGCGCAGTTGTTCGGTTTCGCCGTGCAGCCGCGCCGCCTCCAGTTCCTCGGCCAGCCGGGCGCGAGCCAGCGCCTGGGCCAGAGGCTGTGCAAGGGCCATGGCCAACTGGCGCCGTTGCCGGCTGATGGTCCCTGGCTCTGCGGCGGCCAGCCCCAACACGCCGAGGGTGCGGCCGTCGGCTACCAGCGGCCACCACCACCATCGGCTACCTGGTAGGGTACCGCTGCCCTCACCCGCCGCCTGCCCGTGCTGCCAGGCCCAGTCGGCCGCAGCGCGCTCCGTGGCGCTGAGGTTTACCGGTAAATCACCATTGGCCTGCAAGGCGTTATCAGCGCCACGCTCCAGCAGGCAGGCGCGCACGTCGGCCCAGCGCGCCAAATGGGTGGTGGCCGCTGCCGCAACGGCGTGATGATCGCTGGCGGCTGCCAAGCCCCGGGAAAAGTCCAGCAGCTCGGCAGTTTCAGCCTGAGCTTCGCGCAGCGCTTGCAATTGTCGGCGCTGACGCCCCGCGAGCTGCCCGGTCAGGGTTGCCATCACCAGGAAGAACAGCAGCGTGAGCACGTCCTCCCCGCGCTGGATCATCAGCGAATAGCGCGGCGCAATGAACAACAGGTCATACATCACGAACGAAGCCACGGCGCACACCAAGGCCGGGCCGGTGGCGCTACGTACGGCTATCAACAGCACAGCCGTGAGAAAGATGAGCGAAACGTTAGGTAACGCCAGCCAGCCAGCTACGCCATAGGCCAAAACGCTGGCCATGGCGGCAGCCAGGATCGCCAGCAGGTAAGGCCCTGCCGGCTGAGGGTTCAGCGGCGCACGCGTTTTACTGGCGGGCAAGGCCTGGTCCCGCTCCAGTACGCTGATTTCAAGCCTGGGAGCGCCTTGCAACAACCGCACGGCGACACCCCGCCGCCAACGCCGCCGCGCCCCGGAGTGCCCTACCAGCAGCAGGCTGGCGTGGCGCTCATGGGCATGCTCCAGAAGCGTGCGGGCAGGGTCGGCACCGCGCAATACCACAACCTCGCCCCCCAGCCGCTCAGCCAGTTGCTGGGCCAGGGCCAACCGTTGCCGGCAGGTTTCGTCCTTCGGTGTGCCGTCTTCCACATGCACCACGCTCCAGGGCAAGTGCCGGCGCTGGGCAACCAGGCTGGCATGGCGGATCAGGCGCTCGGCCTGGTTGTCTGCTGCAATGCCTACCAGCAAGCGGCCGCGCAGGCTTGCAGTACGTAGCGATTGCCCACCGCCATCGCGATCAAGCCCGGCATCCACCTGCGCGGCCGCGGTTTGCAACGCCAGCTCACGCAGGGCGGCCAGGTGGTGGGGGGTGAAAAACGCTTCGATGGCCGCCCTGGCCTGCTCGGGCACGTACACCTTGCCCTCGCGCAGCCGCTCCAGCAGATCATGCGGTGGAAGGTCGATCAGCACCAGTTCGCTGGCGGTCAGCACCAGCCAGTCCGGGACGGTCTCGCGCACTCGCACGCCAGTGATTGCGCGTACCCGGTCGTTGAGGCTTTCCAGGTGCTGAACGTTCACCGTGGTGTACACATCGATGCCGGCCGCCAGCAGCTCCTGCACATCCTGCCAGCGCTTGGCGTGGCGGCTACCCGGTGCGTTGTCGTGGGCCAGTTCGTCGATCAATGCCAGTTGCGGCCGGGCCTGCAGCAGGGCGTCGAGGTCCAGCGCTTCCAGCCAGCGGTCGCGGTACTGCACCTTACGCAGCGGCTGCCGGGGCAAACCGGTGAGCAGCGCTTCGGTTTGCGCCCGGCCATGAGTGACCACCACCCCGGCAACCACATTCACACCCTGGCGCTGCCGGGCCTGAGCCGCCTGCAGCATGGCGTAGGTTTTACCCACGCCAGCGGCGGCGCCCAGGAACACTTTCAAGCGCCCCCGGCCAGGCTCCGGGAGCGCAGCCAGCAAGGCGTCCGCGCGAGCGGCATCGCTAATGGTCATGGCTGCACTTCATAACGGGGCGGCGCTCACGGCTGTCGGGAAGGCGACGTTAACCTATCCAGCGCCAGGTTCAAGGCCAACACGTTCACCACCGGTGGGCCGAACACCGGCTGGCGTACCTGATCCGCCACCAGCGCCTGCACATCGTCTTGAGCCAGGCCCCGGGCGCGAGCCACCGCAGGCACCTGATACAACACAGATGCCGGTGGCAGGTCCGGGTCCAGGCCGCTGGCAGACGTGGTCAGCAAGGCCAGCGGTACCGGGCCGGCCATGGGCTCATGCAGCGCCTTGGCGGCATCGGCGATGCGTGTAGCCAGCGCCGGATTGGTGGCCGCCAGGTTACTGGCCGAACTGGAAACAGTCGCATAATCCCCTGCCGACGGCCGAGGCTGGAACCAGCCGGTCCCCTCGAACTTTTGCCCCAGCAGCGCGGAGCCGCGCACCTGGCCCTGGCTATCGCGCACCAGGCTTCCCTGCGCCTGAGGCGCGAAGGCGAGCTGGGCCACTGCGGTCACCAGCAGCGGGTAAGCCACACCGGTAAGGGCGGTCATGATCAATAACAAGCCCACGGCGGGGCGTACGAACGACAACATGGAAAATTCTCCAAATAGCGGGTTACACCAGGCCCAGCCCGGTGAGGCAGAGGTCGATCAGCTTGATCCCCACGAACGGCACCACCAGCCCGCCCAGGCCATAGATCAACAGGTTGCGACGCAGCAGGTGCGCCGCGCTGCGGGCTTGTACCCGCACCCCTCGAAGCGCCAGCGGCACCAGCACGATGATGATCAGGGCGTTGAAGACGATGGCGGACAGGATGGCGCTCTGCGGGCTGGCCAGGTGCATGATGTTGAGCACATTCAGCTGCGGGTAGATGCCAGCGAACAGCGCCGGCAGGATGGCGAAGTATTTGGCTACGTCGTTGGCCACCGAAAAGGTCGTCAGCGCACCGCGGGTGACCAGCAATTCCTTGCCCACCCGTACCACATCCAGCAGCTTGGTGGGGTCGCTGTCCAGGTCCACCATGTTCGCCGCTTCGCGCGCGGCCTGGGTGCCTTCGTTCATGGCCACCCCCACATCGGCCTGGGCCAAGGCCGGGGCATCATTGGCCCCATCACCGCACATGGCCACCAGCCTGCCTTGCTCCTGCTCGGCCCGGATGCGTTCAAGCTTCCTCAGCGGCGTCGCTTCCGCGATCACGTCATCCACCCCGGCCTCGGCGGCAATGGCGGCGGCAGTCAGCGGGTTGTCGCCCGTCACCATCACGGTGCGAATACCCAGCGCGCGCAGCGACGCAAAGCGCTCACGAATCCCAGGCTTTACCACGTCCGTGAGCTCGATCACGCCCAGCAGGTTGTTGTCCCGGCTCACCAGCAGCGGCGTACCACCTCGTTGAGCAATGCGATCGACTTCCCGGGCCACGGGGGCAACGAGTTCGCTACGGGTGTTGCCGACGAACGCCAGCACCGCATCCACTGCGCCCTTGCGATAGCGCATGCCGTTGAGGTCCATGCCCGAGAGCCGGGTTTCGGCGCTGAACGGCACACCTGTACCGCCTTCTGCCACCGGCGGCTGGCCACCCACAAACTGAAGGATGGACTTGCCCTCGGCCGTGCTGTCGGCCAGTGAGGCAAACGCAGCGGCGGCAGCCAGGGCGTCCCGGCTTACGCCGGGTGCGGGCAAGAGGGCAGTACAGCGACGGTTACCGAAGGTGATGGTGCCGGTCTTGTCCAGCAGCAGCACCTGCACGTCGCCCGCCGCCTCCACGCCCCGACCGGACTTGGCAATCACATTCAGGCGCACCAGGCGATCCATGCCGGCAATGCCGATGGCCGACAGCAGCCCGCCGATGGTGGTGGGAATGAGCGTGACCAACAGCGCCAACAGGTACACCGCTGGCAGGTCCCCGCCTGCATACAGCGCGAAGGGCTGCAGGCTGGCCACCACCATCACGAAAATGAGCGTGAGGCCGATCAGCAGGCTGTCCAGCGCGATTTCGTTGGGGGTCTTCTGGCGACGGGCGCCCTCGACCAGAGCGATCATGCGGTCTACCGTGGATTCACCCGGGTTGCTGGACACCCTCACCAGCAGCCAGTCCGAAACCACCCGGGTATTACCGGTCACCGCCGAACGATCGCCACCGGACTCGCGAATGACCGGCGCCGATTCCCCGGTGATCGCGGCTTCGTCTACTGCGGCAATACCATCGATGACTTCGCCGTCGGCCGGGATCATTTCCCCGGCTTCCACCCTCACAATGTCACCCACGCGCAATACGCCGGCGGGCACGGGCTGGAAGGCACCGGTAACATCCTGGCGGCGGGCCAGCAAGCCCTGGCTGCCGCTGCGCAGGCTGTCTGCGCGGGCACGTCCGCGGCCTTCGGCGAGGGCTTCAGCAAAGTTGGCGAACAACACGGTAAACCACAGCCACAGCGCCAGTTGAGCGCCAAGGCTGGCGCTTACCGCCGCGTTCGGCAGCAGGCACAGCACGGTGGTGGCCACGGCAGTGAGCGCAACCACCAGCATCACCGGGGCGCGCCGCAGTTGGCGCGGGTCGAGCTTGAGGAAAGCCTGGCCCAGCGCGGGCAACCAAAGCCCTTTGAGGTGGGTGCTCGCGACCGGCTGCGCTGCAGCCACCGCGGCGGTTTCAAGCGGCATATTCATGGCAGGTTCTCAAAAGGCGTGGGAGAGTTGGTCGGCGATCGGCCCCAGCGCGAGCGCAGGGAGGAAGGTCAACCCACCGACCAGCAGGATGGTGAGGGTAAGCAGGGTGACGAACAGCGGGCCGTGGGTAGGGAAACTGTCTATACCAACCGGCGCGGGCTTCTTCGCTGCCAGGCAACCGGCCAGGGCAATCACCGGCACGATGTAGCCGAAGCGCCCTACCAGCATCGCCGCAGCCAACAGCAAGTTATGGACGGCGGTGTTGGCGCTGAAGCCGCCGAACGCCGAACCGTTGTTGGCCGCGGCCGATACGTAGCCATACAACAGCTCGCTGAAACCGTGGGCGCCCGGGTTGGCCAGCGCGGCGGGCGTGCCTGGAAGCAAGGCCGCGACGGCCGCCGGCACTAACGCCGCCAGCGGCATCACCAGCAAACTGATCACCAGCAGGCGTACTTCCCGGGCCTGGAGTTTCTTGCCCAGGTATTCCGGCGTGCGGCCGATCATCAAGCCGGCGAGGAACACAGCGGTGAGTACGAACAGCAGCATGCCGTAGAGGCCGGCGCCCACGCCGCCGAAAATCACCTCGCCCAGCATCATGTTCACCATCGCTACCATCCCGCTCAAGGGGTTGAGGCTGTCATGCATGCCATTCACCGAGCCGTTCGAAGCGGCCGTAGTAACCACGGCCCATAGCGTGGTTGCCGTGGTGCCGAACCGCGCCTCTTTGCCCTCAAGCGAGGGCTCGGTGGTCGCCAGCTGGGACAGCAGCTGCGGGTTGGGTTGGTATTCGGCCCATAGCGCCAGGCCGGTGCCAAGCGCTAGCAAGATCAGCATCGTGGCCAGAATCGCCCGGCTTTGGCGCAGGTCTTTCACGTAATGGCCAAACATGAACACCAGCGCGGCGGGAATACTCAAGATTGCCGCCAGCTCGAACAGGTTGCTCAAGGCCGTGGGGTTCTCGAACGGGTGTGCCGAGTTCACGCCGAAAAACCCACCGCCATTGGTGCCCAATTGCTTGATGGCGATCTGGCTGGCGACCGGGCCGAGCGGAATAAGCTGTTCGGCGCCCTGCACGGTGAGCGCGGGTACATAGTTGGAGAAGGTTTGTGGCACGCCCTGCCACACCAGCACCAGGGCGAACACCAGGCACAGGGGCAGCAGGCCATAGAGCGTGGCGCGGGTGAGGTCCACCCAGAAGTTGCCGACGGTCGCCGAGTTGCGCCGAGCAATCCCGCGACACAGCGCGGCCAGCACGGCCAGGCCCGTAGCGGCGCTTACGAAGTTCTGCACGGTAAGCCCGGCCATCTGGCTCAGGTAGCTGAGCGAGGCCTCGCCGCTGTAAGCCTGCCAGTTGGTATTGGTGACAAAGCTTACCGCTGTGTTGAATGCCAGCGTCCACTCCAGCCCCGGCAGCTGCTGCGGGTTGAGCGGCAATACCCCTTGCAGCATCAACAACCCGAACAGCAACGCCAGGCCGGCCAGGTTGAACGCGATCACCGCGCCCAGATAGGCCTGCCACCCCTGCTGGCGTGTGGGGTCGATCGCCACCAGCCGATAACAGGTCCGCTCGACCGGGCCCAGCAGCCGCCCCAGCGTGGTGGGCTCGCCTTCCATGATCCGATAGTAGAACCGCCCCAGCCATGGCGCAGGTCCCAACACCAACACCGCCACGCCCAGGATGAGCCAATAGTCATAACTGTGCATAATGGCGCTCCCGGTGGCTTGCCCGTCCCCGTTCGCGGCACGAGCACCCTGCTCTCCCGTCCATCTGATAATTCCTTTGCCAATGTGTGATCGAGGTGATCATTGTCGGGCGCCAAGGCGTAAAGGAACGAGGCCCAGAGCCCTGCCCCAGCGTAAAATCGCCGTAAAGTTTGCGTTGCGTCGGGCTACCGACCGGTGGCGTTCAGGCTTTTGTATCGGGGCCGATACATTTAAGAAACCTAGGCGACACGCAGTGCCCCTAAGCTGCCGCCATCCCGCACACGCTCTGCATCGGTTCCCCTTCGGCCCCGCTTTGGTCCGTATTGGCCGACCTTTGGCGAGCGCCTTGCGCGGCCCCTACAGCTATCGCCGCCCAACCTGGCCCGAGACGATCCCCGAATGAACACACCCCTGAGCCCCGCCCCTGATCGAGACAAGCTGAGTGCCATGGACGACGAAAAGCGCTGGAACACCCGCGCCCTGATCGTTGACGACGATGTGCCGATTCGTGAACTGCTGATCGACTACCTCGCCCGCTTCGGCATCCTGGGATTTGGCGTAAGTGATGGCGAAGCCATGCGCCAGGCCATGAAACACGAGGCCTTCGATGTGGTGGTGCTGGACCTGATGCTGCCAGGCGAAGATGGCCTGTCCCTGTGCCGGCACCTGCGCGCGGAATCGGACATTCCGATCCTGATGCTCACCGCCCGCTGCGAGCCTACCGACCGCATCATCGGGCTGGAGCTGGGCGCCGACGACTACATGGCCAAGCCCTTCGAGCCCCGCGAGCTGGTGGCACGCATTCAAACCGTATTGCGCCGCGTGCGTGACGACCGTACCGAGCAACGCGGCAACGTGCGTTTCGACAACTGGCGGCTGAACAGTGTGCTGCGCCAGCTCACCTCGGCCGAAGGCCTGGTGGTACCGCTATCCAATGCCGAATTCCGTTTGCTGTGGGTATTCCTCGAGCGGCCACGCCGCGTGCTCAGCCGTGAGCAGCTGCTGGACGCCGCGCGCGGGCGCTCCATCGAAGCGTTCGATCGCAGCATCGATTTGCTGGTGTCGCGCCTGCGGCAAAAGCTGGGCGACGATCCCAAGGCGCCCCAGCTGATCAAGACCGTTCGCGGCGAGGGCTACCTGTTCGACGCACGGGAAATCGGCTGATGCGCAAGGCCGATACGCTGTTCGCGAGGCTGTTCGGCGTCTCGGTGATTGCCATCATCCTGGCCCATCTCCTGGCGGTGATGTGGTTCCACTACTACGGCTTCCCCGGGCCACCCCCCGGCGGGCCGCATCCGCCAGCGCCGATGACGCAGCAACAGCCGCGGCCAGCGCCCGGCGCAATGGCGGAGCAACCGCCGCAGCCCGAAGAACTCGGCGGCCCCGGCCCTGGCGGCCCGGAACCCTTCGAACCCCCTCACGAGCGGCGATTCTTCGAGGGGCCCGTGGTGCCACTGACGTTCCAGATCATCATGCTGGTGATCGCAGCGTGGTGGGGCGCGCGTTGGCTGTCGCGGCCGATCCGCCGTTTCAGCGAAGCAGCCGAGCGGCTCAGCGAAAACCTCGACAGCCCGCCCATGGAAGAGACGGGCCCTGTCGAAGCGCGAAAGGCGGCGCATACGTTCAACCAGATGCAGCAACGCATCCGCGAACAGGTGCAGCAACGTGCTCGTATGCTGGGCGCCGTGTCCCACGACCTGCGCACGCCGCTGTCGCGGCTCAAGCTGCGGCTGGAGCAGATCGATGACGAAAAACTGCAAACCCAGATGCGCCAGGACCTGGACGATATGATCGGGATGCTGGACGCCACCCTGACGTACCTTCACGAGCGGCGCACCAGCGAAGTGCTGCAGTGGTATGACGTTCAGGCGCTGGTGGAGTCGCTGTGCGAGAACGCCCAGGACAACGGCTTGCCGGCAGATTCACGAGGCACATGCGCCCCTTTGCGGACCCAGCCGATGGCCTTGCGCTCCTGTCTGAGCAACCTCCTGGATAACGCACTCAGGTACGGCGGGCACACGTTGGTGGAACTGATCGATAGCCCCGGGCATGTGGTAATCCGGGTGATCGACCATGGCCCGGGCATCAGCGCCGAGAAGCGCGAAGCCGTGTTCGAGCCCTTCTTCCGGTTGGAAGGGTCGCGCAACCGCAACTCCGGTGGCGTAGGCCTGGGCATGACCATCGCCCGGGAAGCCGCGCAGCGGCTGGGGGGCAGCCTGGCGCTGGACGAAACGCCGGGCGGTGGCCTTACGGCCGTGGTTCGCTTGCCACGGGATTGATAGCGGCGGCGATACAGGGGCACACACCTGGCAGCCCCTCACCTGCCGCTACGCGCCCAATCAGGTAGCCACAGGCTCCTTGGCCCAATCGGTCACCAGCCGGTAGCCAACCGCCAGCAAGGTGGGCCCGAGGAACAGGCCGATAAAGCCGAACGCCAACAGCCCACCAAACACCCCCAGCAGTACGATCACAAGTGGCAGGTCGCCGCCGCGGCTGATCAGGTAGGGCTTGAGCACGTTGTCCACGCCGCTGATCACGAAGGTGCCCCACAGGCCCAGGAACACCGCCATGCCGTAGTGCTCCTGCCACACCAGCCAGCCCACGGCGGGTATCCAGGCCAGCGGCGGGCCCATTGGAATGAGGCTGAGCAGGAAGGTGCCGATGGCCAGCACCAGCGCACCAGGTACGCCGGCGATCATGAACCCGATCAGCGCCAGCAGCGCCTGGGCGGCCGCAGTACCGATCACGCCATTGACGACCCGCTGCACGGTGTCTGCCACCAGATCCAGGTAATACTTTCCGCGCTCCCCCATCAGCCGCTCCAGCAGGCGCAGCACGAATGCCGAGATGCGCGGCCCGTCGCGGTAGAAAAAGAAGGTGAAAACCAAGGCCAGCGCGAGCTCGACCAGCCCGCTGCCCAGGCGCGCGCTGCGGCCCAGCAGCCAATTGCCCACTTGCCCCAGGTGCGGCCGCAGCCCTTGGAAAAACGCCGCGCCCTGGGCATCCATGGTTGCCCACAAGCGCCCCAGCCGGTCGCCCACCAACGGCACGTTAGCCACCCAATCCGGTGGTGGTGGCAACCCCTCAAGCTGAACATCGCGAACGAACGCCGTGGCGTCGCGTACATGGTCCGCCAGGTTGAAGCCCAGCCATACCAGCGGCAGCAATACCAGCAGTATCCAGACACCCGTGAGGATTGCCGCCGCCAAGGTGGGCCGGCCACCTAGGGCAGCGGTGAGCCGGCGCATCAGCGGCCAGCTGGCGTACGCCAGGATCGCGCCCCATAACAGCGCCGAAACAAAAGGCAGCATCACCCAGATGCACGCCACCAGCATCAGCAGCAGGGCAATCTGCATCAACAACCGATCGGTGCTGATCATCGAACGATCTCCATCTTCAACCCCTGGCCTGCGGTGTCCCCGACACTGAGGCGATTCGCCCGCACCCCAGAGCCCGCCAGAGCAGCTACCCACTGATCCGCCGCAGCCCCGCTCAGGCGCAGGCGCACCGCGCTGTCGAAGCTGAGCACACGTGCCAGCAGCGCAACCCAGTCCGCAGCCGGCGGTGGCACCAGTTCAGGGAAGGACACCTCTCCAGCCTCTCGCAATTCGCGCAACACAGTGCCGGGGGTAGGCAGCACCTGCCCCAAGGGAGCACTCGGCGCGAAGGTTTCGACATGCAGGGCAACCCGACGGTTGCCGCGCAGTACACAGTAGACCGCCACCAGCGTGTCGGTGCCCTCACGTGCCTGGCGAACGAGCAGGAACGCCTGCTGGTCATCACTGCCAAGCAGCCGGGTATTGGCGAGGATGTCGTTGGACCAGAGGTTGCTTTCGCCACACTCGCGGCCTTCGCACCAGAACAGCGCCCGGTTGCCTTCGCCCTGGAGCGCCAGCCGCGCGATCTTGAACACATCGGCGGCGTTACGCTCTGCGGGCAGTTCCCAGGTTGCCGAGGCGAGTTCGCCATGGGCCTGCAGGCGGCCATCCATGCGCAATGCCCCGCCGATCCGCCGAAGCGGGCCCAGCGGGTACAAGCGTTCGGCGGCCTCAGGGCCTCGCTGGTCCAGCACCTGGCCGTCTTCAGGCTGAAGGGCGGTTACCGCGCTGGGCGCGACATCGGCCTGGGCGGTAACCGCGCAGAAGAGCAGGCTGGGCAACCACAGCAAGCGGCGCCCGTAGAGGGCGCGGGCAAAGGCGGGACGGATAGAAGGAAACGGCATTGAGGACTCCCTGTTAACCGGGCAAGGGTCGGCAGTCCATGCCATCAAGTCAAGGCGGGGTAAAGAAACGATTGATACAGGCTGCTACAAGGCCAGCCCCCGCGTCATCATCAAGGTGCAAATGATGCCCCCCTGGCAAACGGACCCGCTCAAAGGGCAGGCGTTCCAGTAAATCTCCGAGGCCGACCAACAGCCCTGCCTCGGCCAGTATCAAAAGGGTGGGGCATTCGATACGCAGCACCATTTCCACGGCCTGTGCCCGCTCCAGCCGCACCGGCGTGGTCAGGGTAAGGCGGTTGTCGCTGCGCCAGGTGAAACCACCTTCCACCGGTTGCAAGCCGCGCTCTACCAACAGCCAAGCGGCGCTTTCAGTGACCGGCAACCCGCTCCGGCTGCGTGCGCGCACTGCTTGATCGACGCTGGCATAGAACGGTTTGCGCCGGGTGCCGTGCGCCAGTTGCTCGCGCAAGGCCTTGCCCAACCGCTGCGCGGGATGGTCGGGAGAGCTTTCGGGGGGAACCACACCTTCGATCAATACCAGCCGTTCCACCCGCTCAGGCATAGCAGCGGCCAGCTGTGCGGCCACGATCGCGCCCATGGAATGGCCGATCAGCGAGAAGCGTTCCCAGCCCAGCTGGTCGGCGACTTGTAGCACATCCCGGGCGTACTCCCAATGAGGGTACAACCCGCCGGCAGGGCGATGTTCAGACAGCCCGTGGCCGGCCAGGTCCAGTGCCAGCACACGCAAACCCGGCAGGCGAGGCATCAGGCGAGCGAAGGAGTTGGCGTTGTCCAGCCAGCCATGCAACGCAATCACTGGCGCGCCGTTTTCAGGCCCATGCAGCCTGCCGGCCAGCTCGATATGGGGCAGGCGCACCCGGAGTTCATTGAAGAGGTCTGTCATGCGGCTTCGGCCTTCCAGCGGCGCAATACTGCGCGGATCAGTTCAGCGGTCTCCAGGGGCCGCTCCAGCGGAAACATATGCCCGCCAGGCACCAGGTGGAACTCCCCTCGCGGCAGCCGGCGGGCATTGCGGGCGTGGTGGCGCAGCACTACGCGGCTCGCCTCGCCGCCGATAACCGCCAACGGTAGTGCCAGGCGGCTTGGCCGACCCGGGCTTATGTGGGGCACGCTGCGGTAGATGCGAATTTCGGTATCGGGATCGAAGGCAAGCCGCAGCCCCTCCCCGTCCGGCTTGAGCCCATGTTGAAGATACGCCTCCAGGCAGTCGGGATCGAAACCACGAAACAACGCCTTGCTACGAAAGTACGCCAGTGCGCTGTCTCGATCGGTGAAACGCTCCCGGCGGCCCAGCGTGCGCCCGGCCGGGGTGATCCGGTCGATCAATCCAAAGCGCTTGGCGGCGCGGATCAGCCACTGGTCACTGCTGCCCAGCAACGGCGAATCCAGCATGATCACGCCGCGATAACGGCTAGGTTGGCGCAGCGCAGCATGCAAGTGCAGCACCCCGCCCAGCGAATGGCCTACCCCCCACACCGGCTCGGGTTCGTCTTCCAGATGGTGCAGCAGCTCGTCTACCAGTGCAGCCCAGTTGTCCTGCACCGGAAAGCGCGGATCGTGCCCGTGCTGCTCAAGGTGCTTGACGGTGAACTCGGGCGCCAGCGCCGAAAACAGCTTGCCGTAGGTGGCCGAAGGAAAGCCATTGGCATGGGCGAAGAATAGCGTTTCCGGCATGGGCGCAGGCTCGGTGGGCGGATGACTCGCCGATTGTGGCCAGCCCCTGCCCCGGCCTACAACGCGCGAATCGGCCATCGGCAAGGGCGTACAGGTCAGCCTTGGGTTTGCCCCGCCGGTGGCACCTGACCCAGCGGTACCACCGCCACCGTAAGCCGTGAGATGCAGCTGGGCTTGCCCTGGCCATCCACCAGGCGGATATCCCACACATGGGTGGTGCGGCCGATGTGCACCGGGCGCGCTGTGGCGGTGACCCGGCCACTGCGTACGCCTCGCAGGTGGTTGGCGTTCACCTCCAGCCCCACGCAATAGAAGCGGCTAGTGTCCACGCACAGCATGCTGGCCATGGAGCCGACGCTTTCGGCCAGCACCACCGAGGCGCCGCCGTGCAGCAGGCCGAAGGGCTGATGGGTGCGCGCGTCCACCGCCATGCTGGCGGTCACGAAATCTTCGCCGATGGCTTCGAAACGAATATCCAGCAGCTCGCCAATGGTGTTTTTCTGGCGGGCGTTGAGGGCGTCCAGGTCAGGCAGTGTTTGCCACAGGCTCATGGGTGAGGTCCTTGTCAGTGACTATGGCGCAGGCTGCGCAGGGTCATCAGGCCGGCCAGGAGCGCGGGGCCTTCCAGCCGGGCCAGGCTTGCCGTGCCCATGGCATGCACGCTGGCACGCTCGCCCCGGTCCAGCAAGCCAAGCAGCATGCCTACCAGCGGCTGGTGGCTCACCAGCAACACCTGATCCAGGCCAAGGCGGTCAAGCTCGGCCACCACGCGGTCGGGGTCGCTGTCGGGGGTAAGCCAATCCACCGTTTGCAGCGCCACGCTCTGGCCCAATGCGGTTTGCACCAGCCGAGCGGTTTCCTGGGCCCGGGTGTAAGGGCTGGCGAGAATCTTCTGCAACGGCTCGGCCATCAGGTGCGCGGCGCTGCGCAGCACTTCCTCGCGGCCGGTGCGGGTAAGCGCCCGGGCCGGATCCGGGGCCGTGTTGGCCGCTTCACCATGGCGCAAGATCCATACGGTTTTCAGACGGGCTTCGCTCACAGATGAGGCTCCCGGTCACGCACGTCGGTGGGCGCTGGCGGCACCGAATGCGGCACCTCGCCTTCGGCCGACCGCGCGGCTGGCCACTCGGAGAACGGCCAGGGTTTGCGTTCGCTGTGGAAACAGCCAAAACGGCCAATGTCGGCCATATATTGGCTGAGGCTGTCGCCGAAGCTCATCAGGCCAGCATTGGGTGCGCTATAGATGAGGCGATACAACAACTGCAGCAGCACAACGGCACCAAGCACCAGCTGGGCAACCTGCCACACCAATAGGAACAGCAGCATCCACACGATGCGCAGGGCGATCGATTCCTGCTCGGGCTGGAAACGGGGGGGCGTAGTCATGGTAAGTCCTCAGGCGAAGCCGCTATCGGGGATGAAGTCCACGTCGGTCTTGGGGTCGCCGGTCATCAGCGCCCCGATCACCTGATCGAGGGTGCGCCCCTCGAACAGGATCGCATGCAAACCGGCAACCAACGGCATGTAGATCTGCAGCTCGTCGGCCCGGGCCTTGAGCACCTTGAGCGTGTTCACCCCTTCGGCCACTTCCCCGAGGCGGGTGACAGCGGCTTCCAAGGTAAGCCCTTCGCCCAGCGCATGGCCTACCTGGTAGTTACGGCTTTTGGGCGATGAACAGGTAACGATGAGGTCGCCCACTCCGGCCAGGCCCAGGAACGTCATGGGGTTGGCGCCTTGGCTCACGGCAAACCGGGTCATCTCCGCCAGCGCCCGGGTGATCAGCATGCTACGGGTGTTTTCACCCATGTTCAGGGCGGCCGCCAGCCCGGCGATGATGGCGTACACGTTCTTCAAGGCGCCGCCCAGTTCCACGCCGAAGCGGTCACTGCTGGCGTACACGCGAAACCGCCGCCCGTGCAGCGCTGCTTGTACGGCCCGGCACAGGGCTTCGTCCGCGCTGGCGACGACGGTAGCGGTAAGCTCGTGTTCGGCGATTTCGCGCGCCAGGTTAGGGCCCGAAATCACCCCAAGGCGCGCCGCCGGTGCGATTTCCTCGAGGATTTCGCTCATCAGCTTGAAGGTGTTGGCTTCTATGCCCTTGGTAAGGCTGACCAACATTTTTCCCGCCAACACCCCAGCATGGGGGGCCAGTACCGATCGCAAGGCGCTGGACGGCAGCGCCACGAACAGCAACTCGCTGCCTTCCAGCACGCTGGAAAGGTCAGTGGTGGGTTCCACGGCGGGATGGAGCTTTATCCCCTTCAGGTACCGCGGGTTCTCCCTGGCCGTACGCATGGCCTCGGCCTGTTCGGGGTCGCGCATCCACTGCCGTACCCGATGGCCGTTCTCGCCCAGCAGGTTGGCCACCGCAGTGCCGAAGCTGCCTCCGCCGAGTACCGCGATCGGTTGCTGTTCAGACATATAGACTTCCATTGGGACCTGAGTAGACGGTTCGTCATTATACGGAGCGATACTTGCAGAGCCACCCCCGGCGCCGCCGACCTGGCCGCGCCGACCATCGCCGGAAACCTGGAAGGACGCCGGCAACTCTGGAAATGTTCCGGATCCCGGGTAAGATGCCCGCTTCCGAGCCGATGCCATTAAATAGCGATCAGCATGCCACGCCCTCGCAACAGAGTAGCCCGCCCGTGAATATACGTTGGAGCGGGGATATTCACGCCAGAACACAGATCATCAGCCTGGGCCCGGCCCTGTTGCTGACGTTGCTGTTGATCTGCTTCTTTACCTACGTACGAATCCAGGACCTGCGCCAGGAAATGACCCACACCGGCCAGCTGATCGCCAATCAGCTGGCACCGGCGGCGGAGTATGGGGTACTGGCCGATAACACCGAAGTCCTCGACGGCCTGCTTCGGGCTACCTTGAGCATTCCGCACGTGCGCTTCCTTGAAGTGCAGGACCGGGACGACGACATCGTGGTGTACCTGGAGCAACCCGCCAACGGCAATGCGTCGGTGACCCCGGTGCAGGTGTTCCAGGCCCCTATCCGGCTGCAGCGGTACGCCACCAGTGGTGAATTCAAGCGCAGCGTGAGCGGCGCTGATCACGCGGACGACTACCTGGGGCGGGTGGTGGTAGGCATGTCTGACGATGCCTTCAATGAGCGACAGCAGGAAATTCTTATCAAGGCCGGCGTGCTTGCGCTGTTCACCTTGGCCGCAACGTTTCTGATGGCACGGCGCCTATCCCGCGGGCTGTCGCAGCCTATTCGCAACATGGGCGCGGCAGTGAAGGCGATTCGCCAAGGAGACTTCAAGGCGACCTTGCCCGTGGAGGTAAACAGCGAACTGGGCGCCCTGGCGCAGCATATCAATGACCTGGCCCAAGGGCTGGAGCAGGCCAGCCGCGAACAGCGCGAAGCCATGGAGCAATTGATCCATACCCGGGAAGAGGCGGAACGGGCCAACAACGCCAAGACCGAATTCCTGGCGATGATGAGCCACGAATTGCGCACCCCCATGAACGGCGTGCTGGGCATGTTGCAGCTGCTCGAAACCACCCCGCTCAACGACGAGCAGCACGAATACGCGGTACTTGCCACGCAGTCCACCGAGCACCTGCTCAAGGTGATCAACGACATTCTCGATTTCTCGCGCATCGAGCGTACCGGGCTGGAACTCGAACACATCCCCTTCAATCTTGGGGAGTTGTTCAGTGAATGCGTGCATTCTTTCCAGCACAGCGCGCAACAGGGCGGGCTCACCCTCACCCTTGACGCAGACCCAGGCTTCAATGAATGGCAGGTGCTGGGCGACCCCACGCGTATCCGGCAGATACTGGTGAACCTCATCGGCAACGCATTGAAATTCACCGAGCACGGTAGCGTGACGGTAGAACCGCGTTGCCAGGTGCTAGACGACCGGCTGATCTGGCTCAGTTGCCGGGTGGCCGACACCGGCATCGGCATCGACCCCGAAGCGCTCGAGCGTATGTTCGTGGCGTTTCAGCAGGCCGACAGTTCCATTTCCCGGCGTTACGGCGGCACGGGCCTTGGCCTTCCGATTGCCCGCAACCTTGCCGAACGCATGGGCGGCACCCTGCGCGCCCAGAGCAACGAAGGAAGCGGCTCGGTGTTCACCCTCGAAATGCCGTTGGCCTTGAGCCACAAGCCGGCCCCGGCCAAGCAGAGCAATGCCCTTGTGCCACGAACCAATGCCCCGGCGGAGGGTCACAATCATCACGTATTGCTGGTGGAGGACAACCCGGTCAACCAGACAGTCATCGAGGCCATGCTGCGCAGCCTGGGTTACGAGGTAAGCGTGGTAGGTGATGGAGCGCAGGCGGTCGACAGCGTGCGCCAGCAGACCTTCGACGCGGTATTGATGGACTGCCGGTTACCCATTGTGGATGGTTATGAGAGCACCCGGCGCATTCGGCGCTTGCCAGAGCGCAACGGGCTCCCCATCATTGCGCTTACTGCCAATGCCCTGCTGGGTGACCGCGAAGCCTGCCTGGAGGCCGGCATGGACGATTATCTGGCCAAGCCGTTCAAGCGTACTGATCTCCAGCAGTTGCTGCAGCGCTGGCTGGCGTGAGTGGCGCAGTATCACCTCTGCAAAGCGGCGCACAACGGTGGTACAGTGCGCCGCCTTGAACTGCACGCCTTGCGGCGCGCCGCGTCAGCGGGTCACGTATTCAAACGGATTGGCAGGGATCAGACCGCCATCCTGTGACTTTAACCACAACGCATTAGTCTATGACTAGGCTGCCGGCCTGGGGAAACACGCCCCTTTTTTAGCCGGCCGGGATGATTTGCCCCCTGCCCGGCAGGGACCATTGAGGAGCTCGCATGACCAAACAACACGCCTTTACTCGGGAAGACCTGCTGCGCTGCAGTCGCGGCGAGCTGTTCGGCCCAGGTAACGCGCAATTGCCCGCCCCTAACATGCTGATGGTGGATCGCATCACCCACATCAGCGAGGAAGGCGGCAAGTACGGCAAGGGTGAATTGGTCGCCGAACTGGATATCAACCCCGACCTGTGGTTCTTTGCCTGCCACTTCGAAGGCGACCCGGTAATGCCGGGCTGCCTGGGCCTGGATGCCATGTGGCAGCTGGTCGGTTTCTTCCTGGGCTGGCAAGGCCTGCCGGGCCGCGGCCGTGCCCTGGGGTCGGGCGAGGTCAAATTCTTTGGCCAGGTATTGCCTGAAGCCCGCAAAGTGACCTACAACATTCATATCAAGCGCGTGCTCAAGGGCAAGCTGAACATGGCCATCGCCGATGGCACGGTCAGTGTTGACGGCCGCGAGATATATACCGCCGACGGCCTGCGTGTCGGCGTGTTCACGTCCACCGAAAACTTCTAAGGGTTACTCGCATGCGCCGCGTCGTTATCACGGGTCTAGGCATCGTTTCATGCCTGGGCAATGACAAAGACACCGTTTCCGCCAACTTGCGCGCAAACCGCCCCGGCATCCGCTTCAACCCGGAATACGCCGAAATGGGCCTGCGTAGCCAAGTCTCCGGTTCGGTAGACCTGAACCTCGAAGAACTGATCGACCGCAAGGTCTACCGCTTCGTTGGCCATGCCGCCGCGTACGCCTACCTGGCGATGCAGCAGGCCATCGCGGATTCCGGCCTCAATGAAGATCAAGTGTCGAACCCGCGTACCGGGCTGATTGCCGGTTCCGGGGGCGCCTCCACGCTGAACCAGATGGAAGCGCTGGACATCCTTCGCGAAAAAGGCGTGAAGCGCGTCGGCCCGTATCGGGTCACCCGCACCATGAGCAGCACGGTATCGGCCTGCCTGGCCACGCCTTTCAAGATCAAGGGCCTGAACTACTCCATCGCTTCGGCATGCGCCACCAGCGCGCATTGCATCGGTGCGGCCATGGAGCAGATCCAGCTCGGCAAGCAGGACGTGGTATTCGCCGGCGGTGGTGAAGAAGAACACTGGACCCAGTCGTTCCTCTTCGATGCCATGGGCGCCCTGTCTTCGCAGTACAACGAAACGCCGGAAAAAGCCTCCCGCGCCTACGACGCCAAGCGTGACGGCTTCGTCATCGCAGGCGGCGGCGGCATGGTAGTGGTCGAGGAGCTGGAGCACGCCCTGGCTCGTGGCGCGAAGATCTACGCCGAAGTGGTCGGCTACGGTGCTACCTCCGACGGCTATGACATGGTAGCCCCTAGCGGCGAAGGCGCGATCCGCTGCATGCAGCAGGCCCTGGCAACGGTCGACACCCCGATTGATTACCTGAACACCCACGGCACTTCCACGCCGGTAGGTGATGTGGCGGAAATCAAGGGCATTCGTGAAGTATTCGGTGACAAGGCTCCGCCCATCAGCTCTACCAAGAGCCTGTCGGGCCACTCGCTGGGCGCCGCAGGCGTGCACGAGGCCATTTACTGCATGCTGATGATGGAAGGCAACTTCATCGCAGGTTCGGCGAACATCGACGAGCTGGACCCCGCCGTGGCCGACATGCCAATCCTGCGGGAAACCCGCGAGAACGTGCAGCTCAACACCGTGATGAGCAACAGCTTCGGCTTTGGTGGCACTAACGCCACCCTGGTGCTCAAGCGCTGGGAAGGCAAATAAGCGGCAAGCTGCAAGCTGCAAGTAGAAGCTAAAAGCAAAAGCAGCATGATGACGGCGCTCCCATGGGGGCGCCGTTTGTTTGTGCGCTACACTGCTGCCACTTGCCACTTGCAGCCTCATCAGGAGCCTTCATGGCCATCGCGTCATTGATTACCCCTCGGCAGGAGAGCGTCGGCGGCCAACCCATTCTGCGCCCCTTGCCCTCCGCTCAATGCCGCAGCGTGGGCCCTTTCGTCTTCTTCGATTACATCCTGCCTCATGACTACCCGCCCGGGCAGGGCATGAACATTCACCAGCACCCCCATATCGGCCTTTCCACGCTGACTTACCTGTTCGAGGGTGAGCTGCTGCACAAGGACAGTCTGGGCTCCGAGGAGCGGGTGGCGCCTGGCCAGGTGAGCTGGATGACCTCCGGTAATGGCATCGCCCACATCGAGCGCACCCCTGACGACCTGCTGCAAGCCGGCAGCCGGCTACATGGCCTGCAGGTGTGGCTGGCCATGCCCAAGGCCAAGGAACAGGACGATCCGACCTATTACTACTTCGAGGCCGACGAGCTGCCTTCCCACGAGGAAGGTGGCGTACGCATCACGCTAGTGGCGGGCCACGGGTTCAGGCAGATTGCGCCTGTGCCGGTGCTCTCCCCTACCCTGTATGCGATCGTGGAAATGACTGCGGGCAGCTCGCTGTTGATTCCCGACGAACATTCGCAACGGGCTGTGTTCCTGCTCGAAGGCGAAGCCTACCTGGGTGCTGACCCTTTGCAGGCCCATACCCTGGTAGTGCTGGAGGAAGGGGTGGAAGCCAGCCTGAGCACTACCAGCAGCGCACGCCTGGCACTGATAGGTGGCGCGCCACTGGACGGCCCTCGCCGCATGAACTGGAACTTCGTGGCCAGCGACCCGGCCCTGATAGAGCAGGCTCGCGCTCGCTGGGCCGTAGGGGACTGGCCGCAAGTGCCAGGCGAGGCCGGGCGCATCGAGCTGCCCAGCCCGTCACGCCGGGGTTAAAGCTGGGGCTGGAACACTTCAGCAAACAGGTTGTGCATCGCCTGGAAAGCCCGGTCCGAGATCTTCTTGTCGTACATCTGCTTGCCCGGGTTGTTGGCTTCGGGGTCAGTGAACGAGTGGTAGGCGCCGCCGTAGCTGATCAATTGCCAGTCCACGTTCGCGGCGTTCATTTCTTCGGTGAACGCCGGCAACTGCTCCTTGGGTACCAGCGGGTCCGCATCCCCGTGCATCACCAGCACCGCGCCCTTGATATTGCTCGCATCGGCCGGGTTCGGGGTATCCAGGGTACCGTGGAACGACACCGCAGCCTTCAGCGCAGCGCCATCGCGGGCCAGTTCAAGCGCACAGCAACCGCCGAAACAGAAGCCGAAGCTGGCCAGGTTGGCGCTGTCCACGGTCGCGAAGCTCTGCTCGGTAAGTTGCTTGAGCGCCGCCTGCATGCGAGTACGCAGCAAGCCACGATCGTTTTTCAACGGCATCATGGCGGCAAGCGCGCCGTCGGCATCCGAAGGGCGTACAGCCTGGCCGTACAGGTCGGCTACAAGCACCACATAGCCCTGCGACGCAACAGCCTGGGCGATGCGTTCCGCGCCTTCGGAAACGCCCATCCAGTTCGGCGCCATGACCAGGCCCGGGCGCGGTGATTTGATATCGGCATCAAAAACCAGCCGGCTTTCGTAAGCCGCGCCGTCTACCTGATAAACCAACGACTCAACGGTGATGGTGCTCATTGATTGCTCCTGATTGCCCCAAAGGTATGTCTCAAAAAAGAAGCCCGCCGTAGCGGGCTTCCATCACACAGGCGTTAAGCTGACAACTCGATCAACAGCTTGTTCAGGCGCCGCACGTACGCAGCCGGGTCTTTCAGGCTATCGCCGGCAGACAATGCAGCCTGGTCGAACAGGATGTGGGCGAAGTCCGCGAAGCGGTCTTCATCGGGTTCGTGGTCCAGCTTTTCCACCAGCGGGTGAGACGGGTTGAACTCGAAGATCGGTTTGGAATCCGGAACCTTCTGCCCGCTTGCCTCAAGGATCTGACGCATCTGCAAGCCCATGTCGTGCTCACCAATGGCCAGGATGGCTGGCGAGTCGGTCAGGCGATGCGATACACGCACCTCGCTCACGGTGTCGCCCAAGGCGGTTTTCAAGCGCTCTACCAGGCCTTCCTTCTCCTTGGCTACAGCTTCCTGGGCCTGCTTGTCTTCTTCGCTGTCCAGTTTGCCCAGGTCGAGGTCGCCGCGCGCCACATCGGTCAGCGCCTTGCCGTCGAAATCGGTGAGGTAGCTCATCAGCCATTCGTCGATGCGGTCGGTGAGCAACAGCACTTCGATGCCTTTCTTGCGGAAGACTTCCAGGTGCGGGCTGTTTTTGACCTGCGCGTAGCTGTCGCCAGTGAGGTAGTAGATCTTGTCCTGCCCTTCCTTGGCCCGGCTCAGGTAGTCGGCCAGGGAAACGGATTGCTCCCCGCTCTCGTCATGGGTGGACGCGAAGCGCAGCAGGCCGGCGATCTTTTCCTTGTTGGCGAAGTCTTCGGCGGGGCCTTCCTTCAGTACCTGGCCGAAGTTCTTCCAGAAGGCCTTGTACTGCTCGGGGTCGTTCTTGGCCAGCTTGTCCAGCATGTCCAGCACGCGCTTGGTGAGCGCGGACTTCATCGAGTCGATGATCGGATCTTTTTGCAGGATTTCACGGGAAACGTTCAGCGACAGGTCGTTGGAGTCCACCACGCCCTTGATGAAGCGCAGGTACAACGGCAGGAACGACTCGGCCTGGTCCATGATGAACACGCGTTGCACATACAGCTTGAGGCCACGCGGGGCTTCGCGGTGATACAGGTCGAATGGCGCGCGCGCCGGCACATACAGCAGCGAGTTGTATTCCAGCTTGCCTTCGACCTTGTTATGGCTCCAGCTCAGCGGGTTCTCGAAGTCATGGGAGATGTGCTTGTAGAACTCCTGATACTCCTCGTCCTTGATCTCGGTGCGAGGGCGGGTCCAGAGCGCGCTGGCACGGTTCACGGTTTCCCAGCCAGGCTCGGCAGCTTCTTCGCCTTCGGCGGCGGCTTGCTCCTTGGGCAACTCGATCGGCAGCGCGATGTGATCGGAGTACTTCTTGATCACGTTGCGCAGGCGCCAGCCATCGGCGAACTCGCTTTCGTCCGCTTTGAGGTGCAGCACGATACGGGTACCCCGCTCGGCCTTCTCCACGGTGGCGACTTCAAACTCGCCCTCGCCCTTGGAGGACCAGTGCACGCCTTCGCTGGCAGGTGCGCCGGCGCGGCGGCTGAACACCTCCACCTGGTCGGCGACGATAAAGGCCGAGTAGAAGCCCACACCGAACTGGCCGATCAGGTGCGAGTCCTTCTTCTGGTCACCGGTGAGGTTTTTCATGAAGTCTGCGGTACCGGACTTGGCGATGGTACCGAGGTGGGCAATGACTTCGTCACGGCTCATGCCGATGCCGTTGTCATCGATGGTCACGGTTTTCGCGTCCTTGTCGAAGGTCACGCGGATTTTCAGTTCCGCGCCACCCTCGAGCAATTCAGGCCGGGCCAAGGCTTCGAAGCGCAACTTGTCCACTGCGTCGGAAGCGTTGGAGATCAGTTCGCGAAGGAAGATCTCCTTGTTGGAATACAGCGAATGAATCATGAGGTGCAACAGTTGTTTCACCTCGGTCTGGAAGCCCAGGGTTTCCTTTTGAGTTTCCACACTCATTTGTTCGAACTCCAATGCTGATTGGCACAAGCCGCCAGGCGGCGCGGACTGCCCGGCTCACGGGCGGGATGTTCAGCAGATGGGGGCAGCGCGGGCGATTTCAAGGGCCAGGGGTGCAAGGCGCCGACGCCCCGGAAGGCAGGAACTTAACGGACCCGGCTGGGTTCGAAGGCACGTAATGATTAACCATAAGGAGAAACACCCCATGCAAAAGACTTTCGCCTATGCCTTGATGCTGGCAGCGACCCTGGGCCTTGCCGCCTGCGATAACGCGTCCGACAAAGCCAAGGACGCCCAGGATCATAAAGAAAACGCCCAACAGCAAATGGACAAAGCTCAGGACCACGTGAACGACGCGGCCAAGGAAAACGCCAAGGCCAACCAGGACGCCGCCGAAGCCCATCAGAAGGCTACCGAGGAAAGCACCCCGGCAAACGGCAACGCCCCTGCTCCAGAAGCTGCTCCAAAGCAGTAATACGCTCCGGCCTGCCCTGCAACCCGGCCCGCCTCAAGCAACACCGGCGGCCGGGCTTTATATCAGCGCCTGGTTCACTGCGTCGATCAGCCGCGCCATGTGTGCTTCGCCATACCGCTGATCGATCGGCAAGGGCAACATGCATTCAGCCCACTGCCTGGCCACCTCGCAACTCCCGCCTGCTTCCAGCACATCCTTCCAGTACGTCGCGATATAAATCCGTTGCCGTGCCAGTTCAGCACGCACCCGCTCTGCTTGCGTCGCGCTTTCGAGCAGCAGCGGATAGCACATGGGTGCAAGCCCGTCGTGCAGTGCTATTTCATAGCGGTTGAGCTTTGCAAACGCCGTGTGAAGGCAGCCAAGGTTCGCCCGCCGCCGCGCCGCGATGGTTGCATAATCGACGCCTTGCAGCAGCCGGGCTGTCAGCGAAGACATGCCGCGCATACCCTCCTCCCGAATACCTCGCTCCACGTCAACATAACTGCCGTACCAAGGCTCGGGGCCGTCTTCGAGCCGGCCGAGCAATGCGCCGAAGCGACCTTTGCTGTGGGTAGCTGCAGGCGGCTGCAGGGCAGCAGGCCCGTTGAGCAGCCAGCCACCATCGGGCACACCCATGAACTTGCGCGGCGAATACAGCGTAGGCACCCCTTTGGGAGGGCTTGCGAACAGAGCCTGGGCGTGGTCGGCAATCAGCTGCCCCGTATACCGCGGGGCCAGCTCGGCTTCGATAAAGGGGGTTTTATAGCCGAAGTAATTGACGTAGAGGAGCGCTTCGCCTGTATCCAGCGAGGGCAGCTCGGTAGGCTGCAGCCGGTTATCGAGGGAATATCGCCGCAGTTCGACGCCGCTGCGCTGCGCGGCCTCGACCATGGTGCCGCAGGTGTACCAGGGGAGATAAAGGCGCCGGGTGCCGCTTTGTAGCAGTAGCGCCTCGAAGGCATAACGCGCGCTGTTGTACCCCAGCGCCACGGGGTACAACGCTTCGCCAGAGGGAACCTCCAGCTCGAAATAACCACCGATGGCATCGCTCATGATCCCTCCCTGGGCCCGACGGTTGCCGGTTCGCTGTAGCAGCGTAGCACTCGCCTTCGCCCAAGGGTAAGGCCTTGCAGTAAACAAGGCCTTGTAAGGGGGGCTAGCCCTGGGCGCGTTCGGCGCGGCCGGCAAGCACCCGATCACACACCACCGCGATGGCCAGGGTAGCGACGGACGGGATCAACCACGCCAGGTTCTGCTGGCTCAGCGGAAGGTTTGCCAATGCCGCCGGCAGGTGTTCCGCCCATGGCGTAGCCTTGAACGCATCGATGCCGCCAAACAGCAGCGAGACAACCGCCACGGGCGCAACCACGCCCATGGGAGAGCGCCAGAGGTTTTGCACGAAACTCAGCGCTACCAGCACGATGCAGGGCGGATAGATTGCCGTGAGGATCGGAATGGATACCGCGATCAGCCGGGTGAGCCCAAGATTGGAAACCAGCAACGAGAACGCCGCCAGCAGCAGTACCAGGGTGCGATAGGACAGCGGCAGCAAGCCGCTGAAATATTCGGCGCAGGCGCAGGTAAGGCCAACCGCGGTGACGAGGCAGGCCAGCGATATCAGCACTGCCAGGAACATGCTGCCCAGGTCACCAAAGGTATGTTGCACGTAGGCATGCAGCACTTCAGCGCCGTTGGCCGCGCCAGTGGCAATGATGTGGCTTCCCGAACCCAGGCGGAACAGGCTCAGATAAACGAGCACCAGACCTATGCCGGCAATCAGCCCGGCGATCACGGCATAGCGAGTCACCAGGCGCGGCGACTCGATCCCACGCGAGCGAATGGCATTGACGATCACGATGCCAAACACCAGCGCGCCAAGGGTATCCATGGTCAGGTAGCCATTGATGAACCCCAGCGAGAACGGAGCGGCCTGATACTCGGCGGTGGCTTCCCCAACCGGGCCGGCGGGGTGCAGGAAGGCCACGGTCCCCAGCGCGGCGAGCGCCAGGATCTTGAGCGGAGCGAGGAAACGACCCACCGTGTCCAACAGGCGGCCCGGGTACAGCGATACCAGCGCGACCACGCTGAAATACACCACACTGTAGATAAGCAGCGGCAACGGCCCATCACCGGTGAGCGGCGCCAGGCCTACGGTGAAGGATACGGTAGCGGTACGCGGGGTAGCGAACAACGGGCCTACCGCCAGGTAGCAGACCACCGCAAGCAAAACGCCGGCAAAGCGCCCCAGAGGACTGCTGAGCGCATCGATGCTGCCACCGACCTTGGCCAGGGCCACGACGGTGAGCACAGGCAGGCCCACGGCGGTCACCAGGAAGCCAAGCGCGGCAAGCCACACATAGGGCCCGGACTGCAAACCGACGATAGGAGGGAAAATGATATTGCCAGCGCCCACGAAGAGGGCGAATGTCATGAAACCGAGTGCCAGAATATCCTGGCCTTTAAGCACTTTCATTTTGCGGGACCATACTGCAGACGAACGAAGGATAGGGAGGTTTCCCGCAAGGTAGAGGGAAAGGGGGCCACCGGGTTCGGCAGACGCTTCCAGAGGCCCTTGTGGGGCTATTGGAAGGTGGCGAAGGATAGCGAAAACACCGGGCGAATGCACCCGCCCAGGGCAGCCGCGCGACCGACGCACCGGGATTGTGCGGCGATCTGCCGCAGTAAATTTTTACTGAATGTAAAACCTTAAGGCAAAACAAGAGTCTATGGTGTCAGACACTTGCGCCGCACCGCTCGGAGGATGTAACCATGGCAGCACAGATGGTGGCCCAGTTTCACGCAAGGGACGCTGAAGGGCGCGTGTACCCTGTTCAAGCCTTCCAGAATGCCTTTCTGCCCGACGGAAGCACTGACGAAGCCTCCCCACTCACGTATCGCCTGGCCATTGGCGATCGCGTAAACCACTTGGGTGATGACCGCTTCATGCTGGTGCAGAGCGGCATCGAGATCGTCCGTATTCCTTAAATGGTGAAGAGGCCGGCTTCAGGCCTCTTCTACCCACAGCGCCGCACCGCCCGCCGCCTTGGCGATTCGCTCCAGGTGCGCAACGTGAGCGGCCAGCTCTGCTTCCGTGGCCATGATGATACGGCCCAGCGGCCGGTTGGCTGGTAGCCTGCGAACCTGGCTACCCTGCTCATCTCCACCCTCCTCGGTGTCCCCGTTGCCGGCCAATGACAGGCTGGTCTGGCCGCCTGTCATTGCGAGATAAACGTCTGCGAGCAACTCGGCGTCCAGCAACGCGCCGTGAAGCGAACGCTCGCTCAGGTCAACGCCATACCGCTTGCATAACGCGTCCAGGCTGTTGCGCTGGCCAGGGTGGCGCGCGCGCGCCAGGCCGAGCGAGTCGACGATGGTGCAGTACTGGCTCAGGTCGGCGCGATCGGCCTGGCCCAGCAGGGCGAACTCGTTGTTGAGGAAGCCGACGTCGAACGCCGCGTTGTGGATGACCAGGGTGGCGCCCCGGATGTACTCGTAGAACTCGTCCGCCACTTCGGCAAAACGGGGCTTGTCGCGCAGGAACTCGGACGTGATGCCGTGAACCCCGATTGCGCCTTCGTCGCTGTCGCGGTCCGGCTGCAGGTAAATGTGGAAGTTGTGCCCGGTCAATCGACGCCCCACCACCTCGACACAGCCGATTTCCAGCACACGGTGGCCATCGGTCACCGGCATGCCAGTGGTTTCGGTGTCGAGTACGATGATCCGCTGCGCGGTTATGGGCATGTTCATGGCGCGACCCCCTGCTGGCCCTGCCGCAGCCTGCGTACATCGTCAACGCCACGATTGGCCAGGTCGTCTGCCCGCTCGTTGCCATGATGGCCGTTATGCCCGCGCACCCACTGCCATGTGACCTGGTGGCGAGCCACCTGCGCGTCCAGCTCCTGCCAGAGGTCGGCATTCTTCACCGGCTCGCGGGCAGCGGTTTTCCAGCCGCGTTTCTTCCAGTTGGGCATCCATTGCTGAATGCCCTTCATCACGTATTCGGAGTCGGTTACCAGGTTGACCTGGCACGGCCGCTTGAGCTCTTCGAGCGCGCGAATGGCGGCGGTGAGCTCCATCCGGTTGTTGGTGGTGGAGGTTTCACCGCCCCACAGCTCTTTCTCCACACCCTTGAAGACGAGCAACGCACCCCAGCCACCCGGGCCGGGATTGCCCTTGCAGGCCCCATCGGTGTAAACCTCGACAATATCGCTCATTGATCGACCTGTACCGAAAACTTGAACCGCTCACTGCCCGCCATCGCGCCGGTTGAGTTTGGCCAGCGGCAGGGGGAGCAACTTGCCCATGGGCTCTCTTCGTGCCTGGCGCAGCGGGCGCAAGCCAACTACCAGCTTGCGCGCCACCAACACATAGAAGCCGCCGCCAGCGCTTTGCCAGCGCCCGGCGACCCGCTCCCAACCGGCCATGCGCGCCTGCCAGGCAGGCGAGGCAAGCGGCGGACAATAGCATCCGAAGCGTTTTTTCTCCAGCGCGAAGCCCAGCAGGTTCAGCCAATCCCCTACCCTGGAAGCGGAAATACAGCGGGCCTTGCGCAGCGCCCCTTTGGCGAACAGGTGCCTGGCGCCCCAGGGGCTCCAAGGGTTGATGCCCACGATCACCAGGTGACCACCGGGGCGCACCGCCCGTGCCGCTTCGCGAAGCAGCCCGTGGGGCGAGAGGGAAAAATCCAGCCCATGCTGCAACACCACGAGATCGGCCGCATGCTCGCCCAGTGGCCAGGCCTGCTCCTCGCAGGCAATGTGCACCCCCGGCCAGGGCGCGCCCAGCCGAACGTGGTTCTGTATACGGGCAGCGACGGGCGGCGCGTCAGCGTGCGGGCCATAGTGAACCAGGTAGCCACCGAAGAACTTGCCCAGCTCGGCGCTGAGCACGGCGTGCTCCTCACGCAACAACAGCTGGCCCAGCGGGCCCTCGAACCACTCCCTGGCCTGGCCGATAAGCTCGACCCATTGCTGATCCGCCTGCGCGAATGGCTTGTCTGTCATTGCCGCTCCCTCCGGGTTCTCGCCGGGATCGTCCAGGCCTACTATGCAACCTATCTCAAAGCGTAGCGAATCCCGCCATGATACAGATCACAGCTCTCTCCGCGTTCTCCGATAACTACATCTGGCTGTTGCAGGATGATACAAGCCGTCGCTGCGCGGTCGTGGACCCGGGCGACGCCGGGCCCGTGGAACGCTGGCTGGACGCCCATCCAGCCTGGACCCTCAGCGACATCCTGGTCACTCACCACCACCATGATCATACCGGCGGCGTTGCCGCACTCAAGGCCCGCACAGGCGCCCGGGTGGCGGGCCCCGCCAGGGAAACCATCCCGGCCCTGGATCTGGCGCTCGAAGATAACGCGGAATTGCGCGTGCTGGGCCTCACACTGCACGTGGTCGACGTGCCAGGGCATACCGCCGGGCACATTGCGTTCGTTCACCGAAGCGCCGAGCAACCGTTCGTGCTGTCCGGCGATACACTGTTTGCCGGCGGATGCGGGCGGCTGTTCGAGGGCACCGCGCAGCAGATGCATGTTTCGCTCGGTCGCCTGGCGGCACTTCCAGACGACACTCTGGTGTACTGCGCTCACGAATACACGTTGAGCAATCTGCGCTTTGCCCGGGAAGTAGAGCCAGCCAACGTTGCGCTCGCCGAGCGGTTTGCTCAAGTGCAGGCACTGCGCGAGCGAAACGAGATCACGCTGCCCAGCAGCATCGGCCTGGAAAAGGCCACGAACCCGTTTTTGCGCGCTGGCGAAACATCCGTTAAAGAAAAAATGGACCAGCGGGCGGGCGCTCCGCTTCCCAGCGAAGCCGCGGTTTTCGCGGCAATCAGGGCCTGGAAGGATACGTTCTGAGCAGGATCGCGGGAGGTGACTGAAGGATGAAAGGTTGACCGCCCCACCCCCCCTTTCTAGAATCGCCGCACATTTTTGCCCGGATAACATCGCCGCCAATGTCTCCCACCACTCCCCGTACGTCATCCTCCCGCGCCTTTACCCGGCTTGGTCAGGCCATTGCCCTGGCCCTGTCCGCCGCGTTGGTGGGCTGCCAGAGCGCGGCGCACGTGGAGGAAGCCCCGGCACCCGCGCCCTCGGCCTCGCTGGCCAAACGGGTCAAGCCCAGGCCGGTGTTCCAGGTGGAGCGAAACAAGCAGCAGCCGCCGCAGGACCTCTGGGCACGCATGCGCGAAGGGTTCCAGATGCAGGACGGCATCGATGTAAACCCACGGGTCGAGCAGCAGCGGTTATGGTTCGTCAGCAATCCGGAATTCCTCCTTACCTCCGCTGACCGCGGCAGCCTGTACCTGCACTACATCATCGAGCGGCTTGAAGAGCGCAACATGCCGCTGGAGCTCGCGCTGCTGCCGGTCATCGAAAGCGCCTACAACCCCATGGCGCTTTCGCGGGCCAACGCGGTAGGGCTGTGGCAGTTTATCCCGTCCACGGGGCGATATTTCAACCTGCGCCAGACCAACCTCTATGATGGCCGGCGTGACGTAACCGCGTCCACCAACGCGGCGCTGGATTACCTGAGCAAACTGCACGACATGTTCAACGGCGACTGGCTGCTGGCGCTGGCCGCCTACAATGCCGGTGAAGGCACGGTCAGCCGGGCGATCGAGCGCAACGAGAAGCTTGGCCTGCCCACGGACTACTGGAACCTGCCGTTGCCACAGGAAACCCGGGACTACGTACCCAAGCTGCTGGCGCTTTCCGAAGTGGTGTCATCGCCCCAGGCGTACGGGATAGATCTGGAGCCCATCGCCAACCAGCCCTACTTCAAGGTGGTGGAAATCAACCAACGGCTTGATCTGGCCCGCGTGGCTGCCCTTGCCGACATCGACGAAGACGAGCTGTATCAGCTCAACCCCGCTTTCAAGAAACGCATGACGCTGGACCGGCCACAACACCTGCTGGTACCTACCGCCAAGGCCCAGCTGCTGGCCGACAGCCTGTCGTCGATGAAGCCCGAGGAATTGCTGACCCTGCGCCCGCGCGAGCAAGTGTTCGAGCAAGTTGCCAGCGCTACCCCGTCGCCACGCCGGGATTACCGGGTGCGTTCGGGCGACAACCTCTCGTCCATCGCCAAGGCGAACAAGGTCAGCGTGAGCGACCTGCAGCGCTGGAACAAGCTCACCGGCAAGCGCCTCAAGGCTGGCCAGATGCTGGTCATGCAGGGTGGCGCCAAGGCAGCCAGCCCAGCCGCCAGCGACAAGCGCAGCACCCGCTACACCGTCCGCAAGGGCGACTCCTACGCGCTGGTGGCCAAGCGGTTCAAGGTTCAACCGCAGCACCTCAAGCGCTGGAACCCACGCCTGGGCAAGGCGCTGCGCCCTGGCCAAACGCTTACCGTCTACATCGATCGCTGAGTTCCAGCCTCGGCCGGTTACCTGTCGAGGCCGCATCGAGTCTGTTAATGTACGCGCCTGGCCACTTCAAAGCTGTGACCTGATGCGCGTTCTCCCCCTTCTTCTGTTTGGCCTGGCGTTCGCTGGCCCGGCCATGGCTACGCGAATCGAAAGCCATGGCTATGCACAATTCGGCACGCTCAAATACCCTGCCAGCTTTACCCACTTCGACTGGGCGAACCCGGCCGCACTCAAGGGCGGGACGCTGCGGATCATGGCTGCGGGCACCTTCGATACCCTCAACCCTTATACCTTCAAGGGCACCAGCCCAGCCTCCACCGCCAACTTCCTGCAGTATGGGGTGAGCGAGCTGAGCGAGCCATTGATGGTAGGCACCGGGCAATACGACCCCTCCGGGGATGAACCCACCTCCAGTTATGGGCTGATCGCCCGCTCGGTGGAATACGCCGACGACCGCAGCTGGGTGGTGTTCAACCTGCGACCAGAAGCGCGCTTCAGCGATGGCCAGCCCATTACCGCAGCCGACGTCGCGTTCTCGTATCGCACCCTGCTCAAGCAAGGCCACCCGCAATACCGCATCAGCCTCCAGGAAGTACAGCGGGTAGACCAACTGGGCCCTCATCGGGTGCGTTTCGTGTTCAAGCGCAGCGGGAACCCTTTACTGATCCTTCGCCTGGGAGAAATGCCGGTACTGGCGCGGCACTACTGGCAAAGCCGAGACTTCCAGGCCACCACCTTCGAGCCGCCGGTGACGAGCGGCCCTTACCGCATCACCGAAGTTGTGCCCGGGCGCCGCCTGGTATTCGAGCGGATGCGCCGGTGGTGGGGCAAAGACCTCCCGGTGAACCGCGGCAAGTACAATTTCGACCGTGTCGAGGTGGAGTTCTACCGAGACAGCAACGTGGCGTTCGAAGCGTTCAAGGCGGGCGAATTCGATATCTACATCGAGCACCAGGCCAAGAACTGGGCCACCGGGTATGACATTCCTGCGGTAGCGAGTGGCGACATCATCAAGCAGGAAATACGCCATCGTATCCCCACTCAGACCCAAGGGCTGTTCATCAATACCCGGCGCGCACGGTTCAGCGACGTGCGGGTTCGCCAGGCCCTGGGCACGTTGTTCGACTTCGAGTGGACCAACCGGGCGCTGTTCAGCGGCGCCTACCAGCGGGCGGCCAGTTATTTCCCCAACAGTGAATTCACCGCGAGCGGCCTGCCCACCGGGCAGGAGTGGTTATTGCTGACCCCTTGGCGAGAGCGCTTGCCGGCGCGCCTGTTCACCGAGCCCTTCGAGGTGCCGCGTACCGACGGCAATGGTATTCCAAGAGATACCCTGCGCAATGCCATGGCCCTGCTGGCCGAGGCGGGCTGGAGTTATCGCGACGGCCAGCTGAGAAACCGCGCCGGCCAACCATTGCAGCTCGAGCTGTTGCTGGTGAACCCGGCGCTGGAGCGCATCCTCGAGCCCTACGTGGAAAACCTTGCCCGCGTGGGCATCGAAGCACGGCTGCGCACGGTCGACCGCGCGCAATACAAACAGCGGCTGGACCAGTTCGACTTCGACATGATCCTGATGACGCTTCCACAAACGCTAAGCCCGGGCCTGGAACAATGGCAGTACTTCCATTCCAGCCAGGTGGCCATCAAAGGCAGCAAGAATTACGCCGGTGTCGGCGACCCGGTGGTGGACCGGCTGCTTGACCAGTTGCTGGCGGCCCATAGCCGCGAGCAGCAGGTAGCCGCCGCCCGGGCACTGGACCGGGTACTGCTATGGCAGCATTACATGGTGCCCAACTGGTACCTGGACTATCACCGCCTCGCCTACCGCAACCGCTTCGAGCACCTCCCTACTCCGCCCTACGCCTTGGCGTTGAACACCTGGTGGCTCAAGCCTCTGGAGAACGACCGATGACGTTTTACCCCGCCATGGCTCGCATGGCCTGCGCGCTGCTTTGGCTGACCACGGCCAGCCTCGCGCAGGCTGGCAACGAGCACGCGATCACGCTGTACGACGAGCCGCCGCGCTACCCGGCCAGTTTCACCCATTTCGACTACGTGAACCCCGACGCCCCCAAAGGCGGCACCTTCCGCCGCGCGGCCATCGGCGGTTTCGACAGCCTCAACCCGTTCATCAACAAGGGTGTGCCAGCCACCGGCGTGGAGCAGATCTACGACACCCTGGCGGTACAGAGCCTTGACGAGCCGATGACCGAGTACGGGCTGGTGGCGCAGCGGATCGAGAAAGCCCCCGACCATACCTGGGTGCGTTTCTACCTGCGACCCGAAGCGCGTTTCCATGATGGGCACCCGCTGCGGGCCGAGGATGTCGCGTTTACGTTCGAAGCACTGACCACCCACGGCGCGCCGTTTTACCGCAGCTATTACGCCGACGTGGACAAGGTGGTGGTCGAAGGGCCGCTGCAGGTGCTGTTCAAGTTCAAGGGCAACGCCAACCGCGAACTGCCGCTGATCCTGGGCCAATTGCCCGTATTGCCCAAGCATGCCTGGGAAGGCCGGGACTTCGAGCGCGGCAACCTGGACATCCCGCTGGGCGGTGGGCCGTATCGGGTGGCCGAGGTGCAGGCCGGCCGCTCCGTGCGCTATGAACGGGTAAAGGATTACTGGGCCAAGGACCTTCCCGTGAACCGGGGGCAATACAACTTCGACACGCTGGTGTACGACTACTATCGCGACTCCACCGTTGCCCTGGAGGCGCTCAAGGCGGGGCAATTCGACTACTGGCAGGAGATGATTGCGAAGAACTGGGCCACAGCCTACGACGTGCCTGCAGTGAAAGACGGCCGCCTGGTGCGTGAGGAAATACCCAATGGCAGCCCCAGTGGCATGCAAGGCTTCGTGTTCAACCAGCGTCGGCCCTTGTTCACTGACGTGCGCGTGCGTCGCGCGCTAGCGCTGCTGCTGGATTTTGAATGGACCAACAAGCAACTGTTCAACGGCGCCTACATCCGCAATGGCAGCTTCTTCGAAAATTCCGAAATGGCCGCCGACGGCCTGCCCAACGCCGCCGAGCTCAAGCTGCTCGAACCGTTGCGAAATCAAGTGCCGCCGCAGGTGTTCAGCGAGCAATGGCGCAACCCGGTGACCGACGGCAGCGGGATCATTCGCGCCCAGCAACGTGAAGCGTATCGCCTGTTGCAGGAGGCCGGCTGGCACATCGAAGGGGACCACATGCTCGATGCCCAGGGCCAACCGGTGGTGATCGAGTTTCTGTTGATGCAGCCGGATTTCGAACGGGTGTTGCTGCCCTACAAGCGCAACCTGAAGGACCTGGGCATCGACCTGTTGCTCCGCCGGGTAGACGTGTCGCAGTACGTCAACCGGCTGCGTTCCAGAGACTTCGACATGATCGTTGCCAGCTTTCCGCAGTCCGCATCGCCTGGCAACGAACAGCGGGGCTACTGGTCCAGCGCGGCGGCTGACAATCCCGGGAGCCGTAATTTCATGGGCTTGAAGGACCCCGCCGTGGACACCCTGCTGGACGGCCTGATCAATGCCGACACCCGCGCCAGCCTGGTGACCCATGCCCGCGCCCTGGACCGTGTGCTGCTTTGGAACGCGATCCTCATTCCAAACTGGCACCTGGACAGCTGGCGCGTTGCGTACTGGAACCGCTTTGCTCACCCGGCCACCCCGCCCCGGTATGACATCGGCCTGAACACTTGGTGGGCCAAGCCGGCCACGGAGGCAAACTGATGCTCGCTTACCTGCTGCGGCGTTTGCTGCTGATTGTCCCTACCCTGCTTGGCATTCTGGTGATCAACTTTGTGATCATCCAGGCCGCGCCAGGGGGGCCTGTGGAGCAGATGATCGCCAAGCTCGAAGGCTTCGAAGGGGCCACCAGCCGTATCGGCGGCGGTGGCGCCGAGGTTGCAATCGCGGGGGCGACCTATCGAGGTGCCCAGGGGCTCGACCCAGCCCTTATCGCTGAAATCGAACGGCTGTACGGGTTCGACAAGCCGGCACCTGAACGGCTGTGGATCATGATCAAGAACTACGCCCGCCTGGACTTCGGCGATAGCTTTTTCCGAGACGCCAAGGTCACCGACCTGATTTTGGAGAAGATGCCGGTGTCCATCTCGCTGGGGCTGTGGAGCACACTGATCATGTACCTGGTGTCCATTCCGCTGGGGATTGCCAAGGCCACCCGCCATGGGTCGGCTTTCGACGTGTGGACCAGTTCGGCAATCGTGATCGGTTACGCCGTGCCGGCCTTCCTGTTCGCGATCCTGCTGATCGTGCTGTTCGCTGGTGGGAGCTACCTGCATTGGTTCCCCCTGCGCGGGCTCACTTCCAATGATTTCGATCAATTGAGCCTGGGCGGCAAGGTGCTGGACTACTTCTGGCATCTGGCGTTGCCGGTCACTGCATTGGTCATCGGTAACTTCGCCACCATGACCCTGCTCACGAAAAACAGCTTCCTGGACGAGATCGGCAAACAGTATGTGATCACCGCCCGCGCCAAGGGCCTTAACCAGCGGCGCGTGCTGTATGGCCACGTGTTCCGTAACGCGATGCTGTTGGTAGTGGCAGGGTTTCCTTCGGCGTTCATCGGCATTTTCTTTACGGGTTCGCTGTTGATCGAGGTGATTTTCTCCCTCGATGGCCTGGGGCTTATGAGCTTTGAGGCGGCAATCAACCGCGACTATCCGGTGGTATTCGGCACGTTATTCATTTTCACGTTGGTGGGCTTGCTGGTGAAGCTGATTGGAGACCTGACCTATACGTTTGTGGACCCCCGCATCGACTTCGAAGGCAGGAAGCACTGATGGCCCTTTCTCCGTTGAATCGACGCCGGCTGCAACGCTTCAAGGCGCACAAGCGCGGCTGGTGGTCGCTATGGCTGTTCAGCGTATTGTTCGTGCTGAGCCTGGGCGCCGAGTTGATCGCCAACGACAAGCCGTTGCTGATCCATGTAAACGATGCCTGGTATTTCCCGGCGTTCGAGCGCTACCCGGAAACCACGTTTGGCGGAGAATTTCCGCTGGAGGCTAATTACAAAAGCCCCTATGTACGCGACCTGCTGGAGCGGCAAGGCGCCTGGACACTGTGGCCGCCTATCCCCTTCAACTACCAGAGCATCAACTATGACCTGAAGGTCCCGGCGCCAGCGCCGCCGTCCTCGCAAAACTGGCTGGGCACCGATGACCAGGGACGCGACGTACTGGCCCGGGTGATCTATGGCTTTCGCATCTCGGTATTGTTTGCCCTCACCCTTACCCTGCTCAGCTCGTTGATCGGGGTGCTCGCCGGCGCGCTGCAGGGGTTCTATGGCGGCTGGGTAGACCTGGCCGGGCAGCGTTTTCTGGAGGTGTGGTCCGGTTTACCGATGCTTTATCTGCTGATCATCCTGGCCAGCTTCGTACAACCCAACTTCTGGTGGCTGCTGGGCATCATGTTGCTGTTTTCCTGGATGAGCCTCGTGGACGTGGTACGCGCGGAGTTCCTTCGCGGGCGCAACCTGGAGTACGTGCGCGCCGCCCGGGCGCTGGGCATGCGCGACGGGCCGATCATGTTCCATCACATCCTGCCCAACGCCATGGTGTCGACCATGACCTACCTGCCTTTTATCCTCACGGGCGCCATCGGTACTTTGACCGCGCTGGACTTTCTCGGCTTCGGGCTGCCCGCGGGCTCGCCTTCGCTGGGCGAGCTGGTAGGCCAGGCCAAGGCCAACCTTCAGGCGCCCTGGCTCGGTATCAGCGCGTTCTGCGTACTGGCCCTGATGCTCAGCCTGCTGGTATTTATCGGCGAAGCCGCCCGTGACGCATTCGATCCAAGGAAATGACATGACCACCGATACCTTGATCGAAATCCGCGACCTGGCCGTGGAGTTCCATGGCAACGAGCAGGTCCAGCGCGCCGTGGCCGGCGTGAGCTTCGACATCTGCAAGGGCGAAACCCTGGCGCTGGTGGGCGAAAGCGGCTCGGGAAAATCCGTGACCGCGCATTCCATTCTGCGCCTGCTGCCCTACCCGCTCGCTCGCCACCCCAGCGGGGAAATCCGCTACGGTGGCCAGGACCTGCTGCGCGCCTCCGAGCGGACCTTGCAGAATATCCGCGGCAACCGCATCGCCATGATCTTTCAGGAGCCCATGACCTCGCTGAACCCGCTGCAGCCCATCGAAAAGCAGATCGGCGAAGTGCTCGCTCTACACAAGGGGCTGACCGGTGCGGCCGCCCGCGAGCGCATCCTCGAACTCCTGGCGCTGGTGGGCATTCCCGAGCCTGCCCGGCGCCTGCGCGCGCTGCCCCATGAACTGTCCGGCGGGCAGCGCCAGCGGGTGATGATCGCCATGGCCCTGGCCAACGAACCAGAGCTGCTGATTGCCGATGAACCTACCACTGCCCTCGACGTGACGGTACAGCTGCGCATCCTCGATCTGCTCAAGGATTTGCAAGCCCGCCTGGGCATGGCCATGCTGTTGATCAGCCATGATTTGAACCTGGTGAGAAGAATCGCCCACCGCGTATGTGTCATGCAGCGCGGTTGCATCGTCGAACAGGCAGCATGTGAACAATTGTTTCGTGAACCGCAGCATCCGTACACCCGCGAATTGCTTGCCGCTGAACCCGCTGGCAAGCCAGTTGCCAGCCCTCAGGCCGAGCCATTGCTCGAAGTGAGGGACCTGCGTGTGTGGTTCCCCGTGCGCAAAGGCCTGCTGCGCCGCACCACGGACCACATCAAGGCAGTGGACGGTATCAGCTTTTCGCTGCCCCGAGGGCAAACGCTTGGCGTGGTGGGAGAAAGCGGCTCGGGCAAGTCCACACTGGGCCTGGCGATCCTTCGCCTGATCCAGAGCCAAGGGGGCATCCGCTTCCACGGCACGGACCTGCAAGGGCTTGACCGCGGCGAAGTACGCCCGCTGCGCAGGGAGATGCAAGTGGTGTTTCAGGACCCCTTCGGCAGCCTCAGCCCGCGCATGAGCGTAGGGCAGATCGTCGGAGAGGGGCTGCGCATTCACGGTATCGGCACTGCGCAGGAGCAGCAGGCGGCTATTGTTGCCGTGCTGCGGGAGGTCGGGCTGGACCCGGACACCCGTCACCGCTACCCTCACGAGTTTTCCGGGGGCCAGCGGCAACGAATCGCCATCGCGCGGGCGCTGGTGCTGCAGCCAGCTCTGATCGTGCTGGACGAGCCTACCTCCGCGCTGGACCGAACCGTGCAACGTCAAGTGGTGGAGCTGTTGCGATCGTTGCAGGCCAGGCATGGCCTGACATATCTGTTCATCAGCCATGACCTGGCCGTGGTCAAGGCCCTGAGCCATCAGCTGGTGGTCATGAAGCAGGGCCAGGTCGTAGAACAAGGGGAGGCAGCGGCCATATTCGCCGCGCCGCAACACCCCTATACACAACAGCTACTGGAAGCTGCCTTCATGGCCCCGGTCGCTGTCGATTAATTAGAAGAGGAACAAACACATGGGTTTTCTCGCCGGTAAGCGCGTACTGATCGTCGGTGTTGCGAGCAAATTGTCCATCGCATCCGGTATCGCCGCAGCGATGCATCGCGAAGGTGCGGAGCTGGCTTTCACCTATCAGAACGACAAACTCAAGGGTCGTGTCGAGGAATTCGCCAGTGGCTGGGGCTCGGGCCCTGAGCTGTGCTTCCCGTGCGACGTGGCCAATGACGACGAAATCGCCAAGGTGTTCGAAGCGCTGGCGCAGAAGTGGGACGGCCTGGACTGCATCGTTCACTCGGTCGGCTTTGCCCCCGGTGACCAGCTCGATGGCGACTTCACCAGCGCTACCACCCGTGAGGGCTTCCGCATTGCCCACGACATCAGCGCCTACAGCTTCGTGGCACTGGCCAAGGCCGGCCGCGAGCTGATGCAGGGCCGCAACGGTAGCCTGCTCACCCTGTCCTACCTGGGCGCCGAGCGCACCATGCCCAACTACAACGTGATGGGCATGGCCAAGGCCAGCCTTGAGGCCGGCGTACGTTACCTCGCCCGCAGCCTGGGCGCGGAAGGCATCCGTGTGAACGCGATTTCGGCTGGCCCGATCCGCACACTGGCGGCCTCGGGCATCAAGAATTTCCGCAAGATGCTGGACGCCAACGAAGCGCAAACCCCACTGCGCCGCAACGTGACCATCGAAGAAGTCGGCAACGCCGGCGCCTTCCTGTGCTCGGACCTGGCCTCTGGCGTAAGCGGCGAGATCATGTACGTGGACGGTGGTTTCAACACCACGGCCATGGGTGACCTCACCGAGTAATCGGTTGGTTTATCCCGCCCACAAAAAAGGCCGCTGATCGCGGCCTTTTTTGTGGGCGGGCGCTATCAGTAGCGCTTCACCTCGGCTTTTTCCTGAAGCTGCTTGCGGAACGCGGCGAAGTCCATCTGACCCTGGCGCGAGGCCAGCGCCTGGCGATAGGTGGTCTTTTCCTGATCCGTAGGCATTGCGCCTTCGTTTACCCCGTTAAGGCGCAGTACCACCAGGCTACCATCGCGCAGGGCTACGCTGGCGAAGGTAGGCTTGCCCTTCTCGCTCGGCTTCGGCATCTGGAATACCGCATTCAACACTGCGGCATCGAAGCCTTCCTGGTTGCGGCTGGCCGCTTCCGCGGTTTTCCAGGCCTGACCATTCTGTGGCGCGGTCGGGGCAGCCTTGCCGCTGCGCAGGTCTGCGAGCAGCGCTTCGCCCTTGGCTTTCACCGCCTCTGCGGCACGCTCGCGGGCCAGTTCCTTGCGAATCGGCTCGGCTACGGCTTCCAGCGCCAGCTGGGCAGGCTTGCGGTGCTCCTTGGCATGAATCACCACAGTAGTGTCCGGATCCAGCTCGATAGCGCTGCTGTTGGCGCCCTCTTCCAGCACTTCCTGGCTGAACGCAGCCTGGATCACGGCACGGTTGGCGGTGATGCCCTGGGCACCGCCGTCACGGCCGAACGGCTCGGACGTTTGCACGGCAAGGCCAAGGTCCTGCGCGGGTTGTGCGAGGTCCGACGCCTCGAAGGCGGCGTCTTCGAGCTTCTTGCTCGCTTCCACGTAGCGCTGCTCGACCTGCGAGGTTTTCAGTTCGCGGGTGAGCTTGTCTTTCAGGCTGGCGAAGGTAGGCACCTGCGGCGCTTCCACGCCGAGCAGCTTGATCAGGTGGTAGCCGAACTGGGTACGCACCGGCGCTGACACCTGATCGGCCTTGAGGCTGTACAGGGCGGCTTCGAAGGCCTCGTCATACACGCCTTTGCCGGCATAGCCCAGGTCGCCACCATTGGCGGCAGAGCCCGGGTCCTGGGAGGTTTCCTTGGCTACCTTGGCGAAGTCTTCACCCTTCTCCAGGCGCTGCTGAATTTCGGTGATGCGGGCCTTGGCCTGCTCGTCGGTCACCTTGTCGTTCACTTCCACGAGGATGTGAGCCGCGCGGCGTTGCTCGGCGAGGTTCGAAATCTCTTTCTGATACTGAGCCTGCAGGTCCTCATCGCTGACCTTCACCTGGTCGAAATAAGCAGACTTCTTCAGCTCGATGTAGTCGATCACCACCTGATCCGGGCTCATGAACTCTTTGGCATGGGCGTCGTAGTAGGTTTTCACGTCCTCGTCACTGACCTTGATCGCGGACGGATCGGCTTTAAAGGTGAGGTTGGCAAAGTCGCGGGTTTGCTTGTTCAGGCGTGCATAGGCCGCTACTTCGTCCTCTGTCACAAAGCTGCTACCCGCCAGGCCGGCGCGCAGCTGGCTGATCAGCATTTCTTCGGCGAGCATCTGACGGAACTGCATCCGCGAGAAGCCCAGCTGGCGAATGAACTGGTCGAAGCGTTCAGCGCTGAAGGCGCCGTCCTGCTGGAACTCCGGCATTTGCAGGATCACTTGATCCACTGCGGCGTCGGTGAATACGAAGCCCGCGTCGTGCGCGCCTTGCAGCAGCAGCTTGCGATCGATCAGGCCCTTGAGGGCAGCTTCGCGCAGCATCTTGTCGTCGAGCAGGGAAGGGTCGAATTCTCGCCCAAGCTGCTGCATGAGCTGGCGGCGCTGCATCTCGACCGCCTGGCCAAGCTCGGCCTGGGTAATGGTATCGCCGTTTACCTTGGCGGCGTCCTGGCTATGACTGGTGGCGCGGAAGATCGCGTCGAAACCCGTCAAGGCCATCAGCACGACAATAACGCCGATGATTGTCTTGGCAATCCACCCCTGTGAATTGTCCCTGATGTTTTGAAGCATGCTTCCCCCAGCAACGGCCAGTTACATCTCCGACCGCCCAGAACCGATATGAAAAAGGCGCATCCGAGGATGCGCCTTCTCGTCACTTGCCGAACAGCGCCACCGGAGCCGGACGACCTTGGCCACCGTGGCCGGTCGCGCCCGCTCGGTGATCAGTTGACCGCGTCTTTCAGGCCTTTGCCAGGCTTGAAGCCCGGGATCTTGGCTGCGGCGATCTTGATCGCTTCGCCCGACTGCGGGTTACGGCCGGTGCGCTCTGCGCGCTCCTTGACCTGGAAGGTACCGAAACCGACCAGCACAACGGAGTCGCCACTTTTCAGCGCGCCGGTAACGGATTCGATCACAGCGTCCAGCGCGCGACCTGCAACGGCTTTCGGGATATCAGCGGATGCAGCGACGGCATCGATCAGTTCCGACTTGTTCACTCTAAGTCCCCTTATCTCTATCTTGAGTTATTTCTGGATATTTTTTTTGAATACTGTGTGTTGCCGGACACGCTGCCGACAAAACGAGCCGCTTTTCAAGGCGGCTCTTGAATTCTGTCTGGGAGCTTTCCCGTACAAATGGCCTGCCTAGTGCGTACTGACCCTTTCCTTCGCGTCAGCGTCGCGCTTGTCATCCTTTGCAACTATCTCGGGAGCCACGTCGGGCAAGGGCTCCGGCGCGTATTGCAGCGCAATTTGAAGGACCTCGTCAATCCATTTGACAGGCTTGATTTGCAGATCCTGCTTGATGTTGTCCGGAATTTCCTTGAGGTCACGCACGTTTTCCTCAGGAATGATCACCGTCTTGATTCCGCCACGGTGCGCGGCGAGCAGTTTTTCTTTAAGCCCGCCAATCGCCAGTACCTGGCCACGCAGGGTAATCTCCCCTGTCATCGCCACATCAGCCCGCACAGGAATCTGGGTAAGCGCCGACACCACCGCTGTGCACATGCCGATACCGGCACTCGGGCCATCCTTGGGCGTGGCGCCTTCAGGCATGTGGATGTGCGTGTCGCGCTTCTCGTGGAAATCGAGCGCGATACCCAGGCTTTTTGCCCGGCTACGCACCACGGTAAGCGCGGCAGTGATGGATTCTCCCATCACGTCACCCAGCGAGCCGGTCTTGATCAGGTGGCCCTTGCCAGGCACCACTGCCGCTTCGATGGTCAGCAGCTCGCCACCCACCTGCGTCCAGGCAAGGCCGGTAACCTGGCCGATCTGGTCTTGCTGCTCCGCCAGCCCGTAACGGAACTTGCGTACACCCAACAAGTGCTCAAGCGACTCGGGCGTTACCTTCACCGCCACGTTTTTAGCCTGAGCGTGCTCCTTGACTACCTTGCGGCAGATCTTGGCAATTTGCCGCTCGAGGCTGCGCACACCCGCTTCACGTGTGTAGTAGCGAATGATGTCACGGATCGCCTGGGTGTCGATTTCCAGCTCGGTTTTCTTCAAGCCGTTGGCAGTGACCTGCTTGGGCGTGAGGTACCGGGTAGCGATGTTGATCTTCTCGTCTTCGGTGTAGCCGGGCAGCCGGATGACTTCCATGCGGTCCAGCAGCGCTGGCGGGATGTTCATCGAGTTGGAGGTACACAGGAACATCACGTCGGAAAGGTCGTAGTCCACTTCCAGGTAATGGTCGTTGAAGCTGTGGTTCTGCTCCGGATCCAGCACCTCGAGCAATGCCGAAGCGGGGTCGCCACGCATGTCGCTGCCCATCTTGTCGATTTCGTCGAGCAGGAAGAGCGGGTTGCGCACGCCGACCTTGGTCATCTTCTGAATAAGCCGGCCGGGCATGGAGCCGATATAGGTCCGGCGGTGGCCGCGGATTTCCGCTTCGTCACGCACCCCGCCCAGGGCCATCCGCACAAACTTGCGGTTGGTGGCGTTGGCGATGGATTCTGCCAGGGAGGTTTTACCTACCCCGGGCGGACCCACCAGGCACAGCACCGGGCCGCGAATCTTCTTCACGCGCTTTTGCACGGCAAGGTATTCGAGGATACGTTCTTTCACTTCCTCGAGGCCGTAATGGTCGGCGTCGAGGATTTGCTCGGCGCGAGCGAGGTCCAGGCGCACCTTGCTCTGGGCTTTCCACGGCACCTGGGCGAGCCAGTCGATGTAAGAACGCACCACGGTGGCCTCGGCAGACATCGGCGACATCTGCTTGAGCTTGTTGAGCTCGGCGGTCGCCTTGGCCATGGCGTCCCTGGGGAGCCCTGCAGCCTCGATGCGCTTCTTCAGCTCCTCGACTTCGTTATGGCCTTCCTCACCGTCGCCAAGCTCCTTCTGGATGGCTTTCATCTGCTCGTTGAGGTAGTACTCGCGCTGGCTGCGTTCCATTTGTTTCTTCACGCGGCCACGGATGCGTTTCTCCACCTGCAGCAGGTCGATTTCGGCATCCAGCAGGGCAAGCACGCGCTCTACGCGGGCCGACAGCTCGATGATCTCGAGGATTTCCTGCTTCTGTTCGATCTTCAGCGCCATGTGCGCGGCCATGGTATCTACCAGGCGCCCGGGCTCGTCGATGCTGTTGAGCGAAGACAGTACTTCAGCCGGGACCTTTTTGCCCAGCTGTACGTATTGTTCGAACTGCGACAGGAGGCTGCGCACGAACACTTCAGCTTCGCGATCCGGCGCTGCGCTTTCCTCGATCAGGCTGACCTGTGCACGCACGTGCCCGTCAACCTCCAGGAATTTTTCGACAGTGCCGCGCTGCTCGCCTTCCACCAGCACCTTCACGGTGCCATCGGGCAGCTTGAGCAGCTGCAGTACGGTGGCTACGGTACCGGTTCGATAAAGGGCGTCCTCGCCCGGATCGTCATCCCCGGGATTACGCTGGGCGAGCAGAAGGATCTGCTTCTCGCCCGCCATCGCGGCCTCGAGGGCTTCGATGGATTTCTCGCGTCCCACGAACAGTGGGATCACCATATGCGGATAGACCACCACATCACGCAATGGCAGGAGAGGCAATTCGATGGTCGTCTTCATGGTTTCGCCTCTTCAGCGGCGCAAAGCCGCTCACAGATGAAAATAAGCCTGAGGCTAATCTGGGGGTAGCCTCGGGAAAAAACAAGCATCGGACTCGGACAAAAAAAGGGCCCGAAGGCCCTTTCTGCTATCGCTCAGCCCAAAAAGCCGGCAATGCGCGAATCACGCATCGGGTGCTGCCTTGGCAGGCGGCTCGCTGTTCTCGTAGATCAACAGCGGCTTGGACGTACCATCGATCACGCTTTCGTCGATCACCACCTTGCTGACGTCCTTCTGGGAAGGAATTTCATACATGGTGTCGAGCAACACGCCTTCGAGGATCGACCGCAGGCCACGGGCACCGGTCTTGCGCTCCAGGGCCTTGCGGGCCACGGACTTGAGCGCATCGGCACGGAACTCGAGGTCCACGCCTTCCATTTCGAACAGCTTGCCGTATTGCTTGGACAACGCGTTCTTCGGTTCGGTGAGGATTTGAACAAGCGCCGCTTCGTCGAGCTCGTCGAGCGTCGCCAACACGGGGAGGCGACCTACGAACTCGGGAATCAGGCCAAACTTCACGAGGTCATCCGGCTCTACTTCACGCAGGGACTCGCCAACCTTCTTGCCTTCTTCACGGCTGCGAACCTCGGCGTTGAAGCCGATGCCGCCTTTGGTGGAGCGGTTCTGGATGACTTTTTCAAGCCCGGAGAACGCACCGCCGCAGATGAAGAGGATGTTGCGGGTGTCAACCTGCAGGAATTCCTGCTGAGGATGCTTGCGCCCGCCCTGCGGCGGTACCGAGGCCACGGTGCCCTCGATGAGCTTGAGCAAGGCCTGCTGCACACCCTCACCCGACACGTCACGGGTGATGGAGGGGTTGTCCGACTTGCGGGAAATCTTGTCGATTTCGTCGATGTAGACAATACCCATCTGGGCCTTTTCCACATCGTAGTCGCACTTCTGCAACAGCTTCTGAATAATGTTCTCGACGTCTTCACCCACATAGCCGGCTTCGGTCAGCGTAGTGGCGTCGGCGATGGTGAAGGGAACGTTGAGCAGGCGAGCCAGGGTTTCGGCAAGCAGGGTTTTGCCCGAGCCGGTGGGCCCGATCAGCAGAATGTTGCTCTTGCCGAGCTCGACGTCGTCGTTTTTCTTGTCGCGCTGGTTCAACCGCTTGTAGTGGTTGTACACCGCGACCGCCAGGACCTTCTTGGCACGCTGCTGACCAATGACGTACTGGTCGAGAATGCCGCTGATTTCCTTGGGCGACGGCAACTTGTGAGAGCTGCTCTCTGCCTGTGCTTCTTGCACCTCCTCGCGGATGATGTCGTTGCACAGGTCGACGCACTCGTCACAGATGAAGACCGAGGGGCCGGCAATCAATTTGCGTACTTCATGCTGGCTTTTGCCGCAGAAGGAGCAATAGAGCAGTTTGCCGTTGTCCTCGCCGTTGCGGGTGTCAGTCATTCGATCTATCCAATCCTGTAGGCTTGAAACACAAGATGAAGGCAATTGCGGGCTTTTTCAAGCCCGCGAATGGCGGGAACGCCCCGCCACACAGGATTCACGCCTATTACGCGGGCATTTGCCGCTTGTCGAGAACCGAGTCAACGAGACCGTACTCGGCCGCGCGCGGGGCGCTCATGAAGTTGTCGCGGTTGGTGTCCTGCTCGATGGTTTCGATGCTTTGGCCGGTGTGATAGGCCAGCAGTTCGTTCAAACGGGCACGGATGGACAGGATTTCCCGGGCATGGATGTCGATGTCCGACGCCTGGCCCTGGAAGCCGCCCAACGGCTGGTGAATCATCATGCGAGAGTTGGGCAGGCAGTAACGCTTGCCCTTCGCACCGCCAGCCAGCAGGAACGCACCCATGCTGCACGCTTGACCGATGCAGATGGTGGATACGTCCGGCTTGATGAACTGCATGGTGTCGTAGATCGACATGCCAGCCGTTACCGAGCCGCCGGGTGAGTTGATGTAAAGGTGAATGTCCTTGTCCGGGTTTTCGGCTTCCAGGAACAGCAATTGCGCTGCAACCAGGTTGGCCATGTAGTCTTCGACCGGCCCGATCAGGAAGATCACCCGCTCCTTGAGGAGGCGTGAGTAGATGTCGTAGGCGCGCTCGCCACGCGCGGACTGCTCGATAACCATCGGGACCAGGCCACCAGCGGCCTGGATGTCAGAGCTCTGAATATAAGAATTGCGGGACATGCCTGCACTCACTCCCAATTAGTCATGCCTTAGATACGCATAAGCCAGCGCGAAGGCTGGCTTATGGTTATTCCGAAGCTGGGCCGATTTACGCGGCTTCAGGCGCCGCCTGGGCCGGTTTTACCGCTTCTTCGTAAGAGACCGCTTTGTCAGTCACACTAGCTTTCTGCAGAACAGTATCCACAACTTGTTCTTCGAGCACAACCGAACGGACTTCGTTCATCTGCTGGTCGTTCTTGTAGTACCAGCTGACTACCTGCTCTGGCTCCTGGTAGGCCGAAGCCATTTCCTGGATCAGCTCACGCACGCGGGCGTCGTCCGGCTTGAGTTCGAACTGCTTGACCACTTCAGCCACGATCAGGCCGAGCACCACGCGGCGGCGAGCTTGTTCTTCGAACAGCTCGGCGGGCAGTTGGTCCGGCTTGATGTTGCCACCGAACTGCTGAACGGCCTGCACGCGCAGGCGGTCGATTTCGTTGGACAGCAGAGCCTTCGGCGCTTCGATCGGGTTGCTGGCGAGCAAACCGTCCATGACCTGGTTCTTCACCTTGGCCTTGATCGCCTGGCGCAGCTCGCGCTCCATGTTCTTGCGAACTTCGGTGCGGAAGCCGTCGATGCCGCCTTCCTTGATGCCGAACTGGGCGAAGAATTCGTCGGTCAGCTCAGGCAGGGTGGGGGCGGAAACACTGTTGACCTTGACGGTGAACTCGGCGGCCTTGCCGGCCAGGTCCAGGTTCTGGTAATCCTCGGGGAAGGTCACGTTCAGCACGCGCTCTTCGCCGGCCTTGGCGCCCACCAGGCCATCTTCGAAGCCCGGGATCATGCGGCCGGAGCCCAGCACCAGCTGGGTGCCGGTGGCCGAACCGCCGGAGAAGGCTTCGCCGTCGATCTTGCCGACGAAGTCGATGTTCAGCTGGTCTTCGTTCTGCGCTTCACGCTCGACGGTTTCGTAGCGAACGTTCTGCTTGCGCAGGATGTCCAGCATGTTGTCGACGTCGGCGTCGTTCACTTCGGCGCTCTGGCGCTCGACGTTGATGCCTTCGAAACCGGCAACGGTGAACTCAGGGAATACTTCGAAGGTGGCGACGTATTCGAGGTCCTTGCCCTTTTCGAAGACTTTCGGCTCTACCGAAGGCTGGCCAGCAGGGTTGAGCTTCTGCTCGACCACGGCTTCGTAGAAGGTCGCCTGGATCAGGTCGCCGAGGGCTTCCTGACGCGCTGCGGCTTCGTAGCGCTGGCGAATCACGCTCATGGGCACCTTGCCAGGGCGGAAGCCCGGCACTTTTGCCCGGCGGGCAGTCTGTTGCAGACGCTTGTTGACTTCGGTCTCGATGCGCTCGGCGGGCACGCCGATGGTCATGCGGCGTTCGAGCGCCGAAGTGTTTTCAACAGAAACTTGCATGGATATTCCTCGTTGCACAGACGATAGCCGGCGATTCCCGACTCCAGATCAAGGGCAAGCATTCTAGTCACTCGACTGGCAGAAGTCACCCCACCCGCACCACCTGAAACACAGCGCCCGAAAACCGCTGACGAGTAGCCCCAGCCAGAGCCTTCGGGCCCCTCCGCGCAACGGTATGCCGTCGCCTGCGAGGCTGTTATCCTCTGGGCATTCGCCTGTTCCCGGAGAGCACCATCATCGCCTCGGATACCTCCCCCGCCCTCGCCGCGCTGCGCGAGGCTACCCGCGACCTGCATGCCGCACTCGACGCCGCCTCGCCGCTGAGCTCGCCAGGCTTCACCGGCGCTGACTACCTTATATACGCCGCTCGGGTGATCGGCTGGATGCAGCCCGTGGAGCGCCACCTGTACGCCGGTGATTTACCGTGGCCTGCTGAATTCGCACCTGCGGCCAGGGCACAGAAGAGCGCCTGGCTGACCGAAGACCTGGGCGGCGACACGCAGCACCCGGAGTGCCCCTACGCGCCCCGCCCCGCCTCACTCGCCGAAGCGTACGGCCTGGCCTACGTGTGCGAAGGCGCAACCCTGGGCGGCGCCCACCTCTATAAGCGCCTGTCTCCCCAACTGGCGCCCATGCCGCTGCGCTGGCTGCACGGCTACGCCGCCGATACCGGCGTTATGTGGAAAGGCTTTCTGGCTCATCTGGCGCGGGATGTCACCGCACCCGCGGACATCGAAGCGGCGGCCAATGCGGCGCGGGAAGGGTTTGTTACGTTTGAGCGGTGGATGAGCGAGGGGCGGTGAGGTCGATCAAGCCTCCGTGCCCTGAGAACTTCCGCCATCCCGGCGCAGAACAGCCGAGCTGAACGCCACGAAATCATCCAGGTGCCGGGTGATAATGGCCACCATGATCGGAAGCTGAAGCTTCTGATATTCGTGAACCGCGATATTCCGGAAGCCGACCATGTTTTTCATGGAAGGCGCTAACTCGGCGCTTATCCACCCACCACGGGCCAACAGGTCGAACACGTCCCGCGCGCTTTGGGGCACGCCAAGGCGTTCGCGGCGGATCAAATAATGACCAATGCTGAGCGCCGCTTCACAGGCGCGAATAATGTTCATCGCAGCCGCATCCTGCCGGGTCACGTCACCGGCAAAGCTATCAGGCCCCTTGGTGTATTCCTCACGAGCTCTCGACACACAGCGCTCGATTGCCGCTGTTTTCATCAGGAAGAAGTGACCACCCGCGTGATCGCCCGGAAGTGATTCAGAAGCCAAAGCTTTCCGCTCCGCATGAAGAAGTGAACTGGCAGGATCACCATCACTGCAAATCGGCTCGATCTTCAACCATTTGCAAAGACCCAAAAACAAAAAAACCGCCCCAAAGGACGGCTTTTTTGTTACATGGTGCGGACGAAGAGACTCGAACTCTTACAGCTTGCGCCGCTGGAACCTAAATCCAGTGTGTCTACCAATTTCACCACGTCCGCATGAAACGCTTAAAGCAAAGGCGCCAGACTTGCGTAAGGCGCCTTTGTGAATATGGGGTGGACGATGGGAATCGAACCCACGACAACTGGAATCACAATCCAGCGCTCTACCAACTGAGCTACGCCCACCATATTGCATTACTTGTTCAGGGCTGAGTGCCAAAGCTGCCAAATGGCGCGCCCGGCAGGACTCGAACCTGCGACCATCCGCTTAGAAGGCGGATGCTCTATCCAGCTGAGCTACGGGCGCTCTGTATTTCAACTTCAGGGCTGAAGTGAAAAAGCCGCACCGCGTAAATGCCTGATAACCAATTGAAGGACAAGAGGTTTTCAGCGGTCACTTGCGCCAGCGTTAGGCCCTGCCCGACAAGTGCGACGAATCTTATAGAGGGCCCCAAGGGCCGTCAACTGTTTTGTAGAAAAAAATGCATTGAATTAAAGGAGTTAGCGGATTCGCTCGTCTCGGCGCCTTTGACCTGACCGCCCGGCATGCGAGAATAGCCGCACATTTTCTTCCCCTTCGATGGTTTATCACGCGTCATGACAGCACAACTTATCGACGGCAAGGCCATTGCCGCCAGCCTGCGCCAGCGGATTGCCCAGCGAGTGGCCCAACGGCGGGAACAAGGGCTGCGGGTTCCCGGGCTGGCCGTCATCCTGGTGGGCACCGACCCTGCGTCGCAGGTGTATGTGTCTCACAAGCGCAAGGACTGCGAAGAAGTCGGCTTCCTGTCTCAGGCGTACGACCTTCCAGCCACCACGCACCAGGACGAACTCGAAAGTTTGATCGACCGGCTCAATGCAGACCCGGCCATCGACGGCATCCTGCTGCAACTGCCATTGCCCGAGGGGCTGGACGCATCCGGGCTGCTGGAGCGAATTCGCCCCGACAAGGACGTGGACGGCTTCCACCCCTACAACATCGGCCGCCTGGCCCAGCGCATTCCATTGCTGCGGCCCTGTACGCCCAAGGGGATCATGACGCTGCTGGAAAGCACCGGCCAGGACCTCTATGGCATGAACGCTGTGGTCGTGGGCGCCTCCAACATTGTGGGCCGCCCCATGGCCATGGAGCTGTTGCTCGGTGGCTGTACGGTCACCGTTACCCATCGCTTCACCCGTGACCTGGCCGACCATGTCAGCCGTGCCGACCTGGTCGTCGTGGCTGCGGGCAAGCCGGGGCTGGTGAAAGGTGAGTGGATCAAGCCGGGCGCTATCGTGATCGACGTGGGCATCAACCGCCAGGAAGACGGCAAACTGGTAGGCGATGTGGTGTACGAAACCGCCCTGCCCCGCGCTGGCTGGATCACGCCCGTACCCGGCGGCGTGGGCCCCATGACCCGCGCTTGCCTGCTGGAAAATACCCTGTACGCCGCCGAGGCACTGCACGGCTGACCTGTAAACACCCACGAACTGGTAGTGAACAGTCCGTCCATTCCCGGGCTGCGCCCGGTCCTACTCCTGTAGACCGGGCATTAGTCCGGGAATGGCGGCATGCTTATTTCTTCGCCGCCTCCCACGACTTCAGCAGCTCGTTGTAGTTGACGGTCTGGCCCTGGGGTTTCTCGTTGGCCAGTTTGGGTTTGGGCGCGCCGGGCTGGTCGAACCAGTACTGGGCGGTTTTCTCCTCGTTCAGCTTAGGCCCGCACGCGGAGTTGGCCTGCGCGCGCTCCAGCCGCTTGAGCACTGCATCCTGATCCGCCGCCAGCCCGTCGAGGGCTTCCTGGGCAGACTTCTCGCCGCTGACCGCATCAGACACGTGCTTCCACCACAGCTGCGCCAGTTTCGGGTAGTCCGGCACGTTGGTCCCGGTCGGCGTCCACTGCACCCGCGCCGGGCTGCGGTAGAACTCCACCAGCCCGCCGAGCTTGGGCGCCAGGTCGGTCATGGCCTGCGAGTTGATGTCCGATTCGCGAATCGGGGTCAGCCCTACGATGGTCTTCTTCAGCGACACGGTCTTGGCGGTCACGAACTGCGCGTACAGCCAGGCGGCCAGCCGCTGCTTCTCGGGGGTGGATTTGAAGAAGGTCCAGGAACCGGTGTCCTGGTAGCCCAGCTTCATGCCTTCCTCCCAGTACGGCCCTTTGGGCGACGGCGCCATCCGCCACTTCGGCGTGCCATCGCTGTTCACCACCGGCAAGCCAGGCTTGGTCATGTCTGCGGTGAAGGCGGTGTACCAGAAAATCTGCTGCGCCACCGCCCCTTGGGCCGGCACCGGGCCTGCTTCGGAGAAGGTCATGCCGGCGGCTTGCGGTGGGGCATAGGCTTTGAGCCAGTCGATGTATTTCTGCGTGGCAAATACCGCGGCAGGGCCGTTGGTATCGCCGCCGCGGGTCACACTGGAGCCCACGGGGCGGCAGTTCTCCACGCGAATACCCCACTCATCCACGGGCAGGCCGTTGGGCAACCCCTTGTCGCCGCCACCGGCCATGGAGAACCAGGCGTCGGTGAACCGCCAGCCGAGGGACGGATCTTTTTTGCCATAGTCCATGTGGCCATAGACGCGCTTGCCGTCAATCTCTTTCACGTCTTCGCTGAAGAACTTGGCGATGTCCTCGTAGGCGGACCAGTTCACTGGCACGCCCAGGTCATAGCCATACTTGGCCTTGAACTTCGCTTTCAGGTCAGGGCGCTCGAACCAGTCGGCGCGAAACCAGTACAGGTTGGCGAACTGCTGATCGGGCAATTGGTAGATTTTCTTGTCGGGCGCGGTGGTGAAGGAAATGCCGATGAAGTCGTTGATGTCCAGGGTTGGCGAGGTGTAATCCTTGCCCTCATTGGCCATCAGGTCGGTCAGGGATTCCACCTTGCCGTAGCGGAAGTGGGTACCGATCAGGTCGGAGTCGTTCACCCAGCCGTCGTAGATGTTCTGGTCCGACTGCATCTGGGTCTGCAGTTTCTCGACCACGTCGCCCTCTTGCACCAGGTCGTGGGTCAGCTTGATGCCGGTGATCTCGGTGAACGCCTTGGCCAGTACCTTGGATTCATATTCATGGGTGGTGAGGGTCTCGGACACCACCTTGATGCTCATGCCGCGGAACGGCTTGGCCGCTTCGATGAACCACTTCAGCTCGGCCATCTGTTGATCCGGGGTAAGGGTGGAGGGCGTGAATTCGCTGCCGATCCACTTTTTTGCCGCATCTTCATACTGATCGGCGAAGGCGTGCGAGCCGTAGGCAGTGAACACCAGCAGGGCGGCCAGCGTGATGCCCTGTCGCCTGTTGTTTTTATTCTCGAACATGGGGAATCTCCCGAATGGATGTACGCGCCAGGCCAACGGCCCGCGCTGTTCTAGCAAAGGGCGTTCAGCCCCAGCGCATCACTACTGCCAACCACACCAGGGCCAGCGCCGAGGCGACCCAGATGCTCCAGTCGGTAGCGCCCACGATCACCAGGTGAAGGTAGGCGCTACCAAGAAGGCCGATAAACAGCCGATCGCCGCGGGTAGTGGCAATGGGCAAAAAGCCCCGCCGCTCGGCACCCGGCCAACGCAATTCGATAGTGGTCATGGCCACCAGCAACAGGCCCACGGCAATGAAGAACACCGCGGTAGGAAGAGTCCAGGCCATCCAGCTCATGCTACGGCTCCCTTAAACACGGCCCAGGGCAAAGCCCTTGGCCACATGGTTGCGAACGAACCAGATCACCAGCAGGCCTGGCAGGATGGTGAGCACACCCGCTGCCGCCAGCACACCCCAGTCAATCCCGGCGGCCGACACCGTACGGGTCATGACCGCGGCGATGGGCTTGGCGTTGACGCTGGTCAGGGTGCGCGCCAGCAGCAACTCAACCCACGAAAACATGAAACAGAAGAACGCCGTCACACCAATGCCGGAGCCAATCAAGGGGATAAATATCCGCAGGAAAAACTTCCAGAAACCGTAGCCATCAATGTAGGCCGTTTCGTCGATTTCCTTCGGCACGCCCGACATGAAGCCCTCGAGAATCCACACCGCCAGGGGCACGTTGAACAGGCAATGGGCAAGCGCCACGGCATAAGGCGTGTCGAACAAGCCGATGGAGGAATACAGCTGAAAGAACGGCAACAGGAACACCGCCGGCGGCGCCATGCGGTTGGTGAGCAGCCAGAAGAACAGGTGCTTGTCGCCGAGGAACCGGTACCGGGAAAACGCATAGGCCGCCGGCAGCGCCACCAACAGCGATATCAAAGTGTTGAGGGTCACGTAGGATAACGAGTTGAGGTAGCCCTCATACCAGCTGGGATCGGTGAAAATCACCTGATAGTTCTGCAGTGTGAAGTCTTTGGGCCACAGCGTGAGGCCACCGAGAATCTCCGTGTTGGTCTTGAACGACATGTTGATCAGCCAATAAATGGGGATCAGCAAAAACGCCAGAAACATCGTCAGGGCAATGGGTTTGCGCATGGTCGTTGCTCCTCAGTCCCGGTCGCCGTGGGTCATGGCGGTATAGAACAGCCAGGACACCAGCAAAATGATCAGGAAGTACACCAGCGAGAACGCCGCCGCTGGCCCCAGGTCGAACTGCCCCACGGCCATTTGCGTGAGGGTCTGGCTCAGGAAGGTGGTGGCATTGCCGGGGCCACCGCCGGTGAGCACGAAGGGCTCGGTGTAGATCATGAAGCTGTCCATGAAGCGCAGCATCACGGCAATCAGCAGCACGCTTTTCAGCTTGGGCAGCTGTATGTACCGAAACACCGCCCAGGGCGAGGCCCGGTCGATGCGCGCGGCCTGGTAATACACATCGGGGATTGCCCGCAGGCCGGAGTAGCACAGCAAAGCCACCAGCGAGGTCCAGTGCCACACGTCCATCACCAGCACCGTGCCCCACGCATCGCGGGTGTGCGCGGCGTAGTTGTAGTCCACCCCCATGGCGTTCAGCGCCCAACCCATCAGGCCGATGTCGCCGCGGCCGAAGATCTGCCAGATGGTGCCTACCACATTCCACGGAATGAGCAGCGGAATGGCCATCACGATCAGCACCAGAGAGGCACGTCGCCCCTTTGCCGGCATGGTGAGGGCAATGCCGATCCCCAGCGGAATCTCGATGGCCAACACGCACGCCGAGTAAACGAACTGGCGCAGGAGCGAATCGTGCAGGCGCGGGTCCTGCAGTACCTGCCGATACCAGTCGGCGCCCACAAAGAAGCGGCTGGAGGTATCGAAGATGTCCTGTACCGAGTAGTTGACCACGGTCATCATCGGCACGATGGCGCTGAAGGCCACCAGGATGAACACAGGCAGTACCAGCCACCATGCCTTGTTGTTAGGCACCTTGTTCATTGGTCGGCCTCCACCAGCACATCGTTGGCATAGAGCATCAGCCAGGGCGCCGGGAAGCTCACCGGCACGTCACCTTCGGGGAGTTGCCGATCCTCGGGCAGACGTGCCATTACCCGCTGCCCACCCAGCTCCAGCGTGACGATACGATAGGTGCCCAGGTCTTCCACATGGCGCAGCCGCGCGGATAAGGTGTGCTCCAAAGGCGCATCCCAGATGCGGACGAATTCAGGGCGGATGCCCAATTGCAAACGCTGCCCGGCCAGCACCGGCAGTTGCCCTGAGAGCCCGGCGGGCACCGGCAAGGTCACATCACCGAAGGTCAGCTCACCGTTCCGCTCGGTCACCTCGATCAGGTTCATGCCGGGGCTTCCGATGAAGTAGCCGACAAAGCTGTGGCGAGGCCGCTCGAACAGTTCGCGAGGGGTGCCGAACTGTACGATCTGGCCGCCGTACATTACCGCGATCTTGTCGGCGAAGGTGGAGGCCTCCAGCTGATCGTGGGTCACGTAGACCATGGTGATGTTGAACTGCTCGTGGATTTGCTTGAGCTTGCGCCGCAGCTTCCATTTGAGGTGCGGGTCGATCACCGTCAGGGGCTCGTCGAAGAGGATCGCCGACACGTCATCGCGCACCAGCCCCCGCCCCATGGACACCTTCTGCTTTTCGTCGGCGCTGAGGTTGCGGGCCTTTTTACTCAGCACCGGCGTGAGCTCCAGCACCTCGGCGATTTCCTGAACCTTCTGGCGTACGCGGTCCGCCGCCATGCCTTGGTTGCGCAGCGGGAACGCCAGGTTGTCGAACACCGTCATGGTGTCGTACACCACCGGGAACTGAAACACCTGGGCAATGTTGCGCTGCTCGGGGGTAAGCTCGTTCACCCGCTTGCCGTCGAACAGCACCTGGCCTTCAGACGGCGTGAGCAAGCCGGAAATGATGTTGAGCAACGTAGACTTGCCGCAGCCGGATGGCCCCAGCAGTGCATAGGCGCCGCCCTGGGCCCAGATGTGGTCAAGCTGGCGCAAGGCATAATCTTCCGGCGCGCCAGGTTGCCGGGCATAGCTGTGGGCCAGTTGCTGCAAACGGATCTCGGCCATCAGGCAACCCTCGCCGCGCGTCGGCCGGGGGCTTGCACCAAACGCCCCTGCGGCTCGAACACGAACAGTTTATGAGTGGGGATGTACACCTTGATCGGGGCGTCCACGGCGAACTCATGCACGCCAGGCAGATGCGCCACCAGGCGCCATTGATCATTGCGAACGTGAAGGAAGGTTTCTGAACCGCTGATTTCGGCCAGCTCCACCGTCACGGCCAGTTCCAGGTCGTCATCGTTGGACGGCACCAGGCTGATATGGCTGGGGCGCACGCCAAAGCGGAAGTCACCTTCGCCTATCCCCTGGAGGTCGGCATTGAGCGGAAAATGCGCGAAATCGGCGAAACTGGTTTCTCCGCCGCTGATCCGCCCGGGCAATAGGTTGAGTGGGGGCTCGGAGAACAACTCTGCCGCCAGCACCTCGCTCGGGCGTTGGTACACCTGCGCGGTATCACCGCTCTGGATGATCCGCCCCTCGTGGACAATGGTCGTGGTGCCGCCCAGGGCCAGCGCTTCGTTCGGTTCGGTGGTGGCGTAGATGGCGATGGTATGGCGGGCGGCAAACAGCTCGCGCATTTCCAGGCGCAGTTCTTCGCGCAGCTTGTAGTCCAGGTTCACCAAGGGTTCGTCGAACAGGATGAGCTCGGCGTCCTTCACCAGCGCGCGGGCCATGGCCGTACGTTGTTGCTGCCCACCGGAGAGCTCCAGCGGATACCGCGAAAGGAAGGGTTCGATTCGCAGCATCTTGGCCGTGGTACGCACGCGCTGGTCGATTTCATCGTGGGCCAATCGTGCCTGGCGCAGCGGTGAGGCAATGTTTTCGTAAACGGTAAGGTTCGGGTAATTGATGAACTGCTGGTAAACCATCGACACCTTGCGAGCACGCACCGGCACACCGGTCACGTCCTTGCCATGCATCAGCACCTGGCCGCTGTCGGGCCGGTCCAGGCCGGCCATCAGTCGCATGAGGCTGGTTTTGCCGGACAAGGTACGCCCGAGCAGTACGTTGAAGGAGCCGGCTTCGAAGCGCAGGTCGGCGTTGTCGATCCAGCGCTGCCCGTCCACGATGCGACACACGTTGCGCAGTTCCAGTGCCATGGCGGCAACCTTGTTGTTGTAGTGCCATGGCTATAGCCACATCCGTGCCATTTTCCAGAAAGCCCCGATCCAGGGCCCGCCGCTGCGCCTGAAGGTTCGCAACTGAACAAAAATGAACAGCCAGGACTGAACAATTGAACACCCGAAGTGTTGACAAGGTTCAGGTTTGAACAACACTGGGTGAACAAAAATAACCATAAGGGCAGCGCAATGTCCGCAAGCAGCCACGGCATCGTTCACGAACAAGCCATCCGCGAAGCCTGGGCGCGCTCTGTCGCCGCTGGACTTCACGCGCAGGATGCCCCTGACCACGGCACGCCGCCGCCCGCTACCGTTGAGCAATGGCGGGTGCGCCGGAACGAACTGCTAAGTATCGCCGATACCCAACTGCTACCGATGTATGGCCAGGTACTGGCGCCCATCCAGGCGCTGTTGGTGCTGGCCGATGAACACGGTCGGCTGTTACGCAGCTGGGGCACGCCGCGCTTTGAGCCAGTACAGGCCCGCGCTTTCATGGAGGGCGCTGATTGGAGCGAGGCCCGTGTGGGCTGCAACGCCCTGGGCACGGCGCTCGCTTGCGGCCAGGCGGTGCACGTGGAACACGACGAGCACTTCCTGGCGGCCAACCGGTTCATGAGCGGTTCCGCCGCGCCGGTGTACGATGCGGACCGGCGCCTGGTGGGGGTACTGGGATTGTCCAGCGATAGCTTCCTGCCGCCTTCGCATACTCTGGGCACCGTGAAGATGATGGCGCAAGCGCTGGAAAACGCCCTGCTGGAGGCCCGCTTCGCCGGGGGCTACCACCGGCTGGTGTTCAATACGGCGCGCAACAACCTGGACAGCCCCTGGGCGGGCGTGGTTGTGGTGAACCCTCGAGGCCAGGTGATTGCCGCCAACCGACGGGCAGACACGCTGCTGGGCAAGGATCCTCGAAACCTGCCAATCGAGACCTTGTTCCGAACCAGCCTGGCAGACCTGGCGGCCCGGCCTGCCCAACTTCCGTTTCCCCTGCTTGCCGCCGGCCGCAGCCGCCTGCAATGCCTGCTGAACCCGCCCACGAGCCCCACGCCCCATGCAACCGCCTCGCCCAGCGAACAACAAGCATTGGTGAATAAAGGCCTGCGCATGCTCGAACGGGATATTCCGCTGCTGATCAGCGGAGAAACCGGCGCCGGGAAAGAGGTGCTGGTGAAGGCGCTGCATGCTGCCAGTTCCCGCGCCAGCCAACCGCTGATCGCGGTGAACTGCGCGGCGATCCCGATGGAGCTGGTGGAGTCCGAACTGTTCGGCTATGAAAAAGGCGCATTCACGGGTGCGAACCAGAAAGGCAATGCAGGGCTGATCCGCAAGGCGGACAAAGGCGTGCTGTTTTTTGACGAAATCGGCGACATGCCGCTGCCCACCCAGGCGCGGCTACTGCGCGTGCTCCAGGAGCGCTGCATTCAACCCTTGGGCAGCGGCGATCCGGTAGCGGTGGATGTGCGGGTGATTTGCGCCACCCACCGGGACCTGGCGCAAGCCGTGGCCGAGGGCACTTTCCGTGAAGATTTGTACTACCGCATTGCGGGCTGTACGTTGAGGCTGCCCCCACTGCGCGAACGCAGCGACCGCCTTGAACTGATTCACGCTATCTGGGAACAGCACCGGCAGCCCGAGCAACGCGCCGGTTTCAGTGACGCGGCGCTGCAGGCGCTGATGAACCACCCGTGGCCCGGCAACCTGCGCCAGTTGAGCAGCGTGATTCAAGTGGCGCTGGCCTTGGCAGACGACGCCAGGATCGAACCGGAGCATTTGCCCGATACCCTCCTCGCCCCCTTCGAAGCTGCGCCATCACCCCGGGTAGTGGAGGTGCCCGCCCAGGACATCAACGCCCTGCTGCGGGCCACCGACGGCAATATTTCGCAGGTAGCACGCCGGCTGGGCGTAAGCCGCAACACCGTGTACAAACGCCTGCGCGAGATGAACGCAGGCGCCTGGCCGGCGGAGGGCGCAGGACCGTAGACCGGCGCCGCCGCTTCCCAATGCTCGGCTAGACTGCACCGGCCCTTGCAGGAGCAAGCGAAGCCGCAGGCGGAGCTCGCGAACGAGGCCTTAGTCCGCCAACCGCCAGGTGGTGCCGCCTTTACCATCCTCCAGCACCACGCCCATGGCAGTGAGCTGATCGCGAATGCGGTCGGATTCGGCCCAGTTCTTGTCCGTACGGGCCTGAAGCCTTGCCTGGATCAGCGTTTCCACCTCAGCGGCATCCACACGGCCTTCGGCATCGGCGCGCAGGAAGGCTTCGGCGTCCAGTTGCAGCACACCCAGCAGATCACCCAGTTCACGCAAACGCCCGGCCAGCCCAGCCGCGGCTTGGGCGTCGGTGTCACGCAGGCGGTTGATTTCGCGCACGAGGTCGAACAACACCGCGCAGGCTTCGGCGGTGTTGAAGTCGTCGTTCATGGCGGCAGCGAACCGCTCCACGTATGCCTCGCCACCCACCGCCGCGCTGGCCGGCAAGCCCTTGAGCGCGTGGTAGAAGCGGTCCAGCGCGCTCTTGGCGTCGCGCAGGCTGTCTTCGGAATAGTTGATGGCGCTGCGGTAGTGGCTGGCCACCAGCAGGTAACGCACTACCTCTGGGTGGTACTTTTCCAGCACATCGCGAATGGTGAAGAAGTTGTTCAACGACTTGGACATCTTCTCGCCATTGATGCGGATCATGCCGCAGTGCATCCAGGCATTGGCGTAGGGCTTGCCGGTCGCGGCCTCGCTCTGGGCGATCTCGTTCTCGTGGTGCGGGAACTCCAGGTCGCTGCCGCCGCCGTGGATGTCGAAGGTTTCACCCAGGCAGCAGGTGGACATCACCGAGCATTCGATGTGCCAGCCCGGCCGGCCGGGGCCCCACGGGGACTCCCAGCTAGGCTCACCCGGCTTGGCCGCTTTCCACAGCACGAAGTCGAGCGGGTCCTGCTTGGCCTCCTCCACCTCGATGCGAGCGCCGATGCGCAGGTCTTCGATGCGCTTGCGCGACAGCTTGCCGTAGCCCTGGAACTTGCCCACGCGGTAGTACACGTCGCCGTTGCCGGGTGCGTAGGCGTAGCCCTTGTCGATCAGGGTCTGGATCATCGCCTGCATGCCAGGGATGTGATCGGTGGCGCGTGGCTCCTGATCCGGGGGCAGGATGTTCAGCCGGCGCTCGTCCTCGTGCATCGCATCGATCATGCGCGCGGTCAGGGCATCATAGGGCTCGCCGTTCTGGTTGGCCCGGTTGATGATCTTGTCTTCGATGTCGGTGATGTTGCGCACGTAGGTGAGGTCGTACCCGCTGTAGCGCAGCCAGCGGGTGATCAGGTCGAACGCCACCATGCTGCGGCCGTGCCCCAAGTGGCAGTAGTCGTACACGGTCATCCCGCACACGTACATGCGCACCTTGTTGCCATCCAGTGGCTTGAACGGCTCCTTGGCCTTGGTCAGCGTGTTATAGATGTTCAGCACGGCGGCATCAGCTCCAGGAGTCACGCAGGGTCACGGTACGGTTGAATACAGGCTTGCCCGGTTGAGTGTCTTTCAGGTCGGCGCAGAAGTACCCTTCGCGCTCGAACTGGAAACGGTCCTCGGGCTGTGCCTGGGCCAGCGACGGCTCGGCGCGGCAACCGGTGAGGATCTGCAGCGAATCCGGGTTGATGTTGTCCAGGAAGCTGCCGCCTTCCTCGGATTTTTCCGGGTTGGCCGAACGGAACAGGCGGTCGTACAGGCGCACTTCGCATTCCACGCTGGCCTCGGCCGGTACCCAGTGGATCACGCCCTTCACCTTGCGGCCCTCGGGGTTCTTGCCCAGGGTGTCGGGATCGTACGAGCACAGCAGCTCGACGATGTTGCCGTCGGCATCTTTCACCGCTTCGTCGGCACGGATCACGTAGGCGCCACGCAGGCGCACTTCGCCACCCGGCTCCAAACGCTTGTAGCCCTTGGGCGGGGTTTCCATGAAATCGTCACGGTCGATGTACAGCTCCCGCGCGAACGGCAACTGGCGTACGCCCATGTCTTCTTTGGGGTGGCGCGCCAGTTCCAGCATCTGCTGCTGGCCTTCGGGGTAGTTGGTGATGGTCACCTTCAGCGGGCGCAGCACGCACATGGCGCGTGGCGCGGTGCGGTCCAGGTCTTCGCGGATGCTGAATTCCAGCATGGCCATGTCCACCACGCCGTCGGAACGGTTGGTGCCGATCATCTCGCAGAAGTTGCGAATCGCCTGCGGGGTATAGCCACGGCGGCGGTAGCCCTGCAGCGTGGACATACGCGGGTCATCCCAGCCGCGCACGTGCTGTTCATCCACCAGTTGCTTGAGCTTGCGCTTGCTGGTGATGGTGTAGTTCAGGTTCAGCCGGGAGAATTCATACTGGCGCGGCTTGCTCGGCACCGGCAGGTTCTCCAGGAACCACTCGTACAGCGGCCGATGGCCTTCGAACTCCAGGGTGCAGATCGAATGGGTGATGCCTTCGATCGCGTCGGACTGCCCATGAGTGAAGTCGTAGTTGGGGTAGATGCACCAGGCGTCGCCGGTCTGGTGGTGATGCGCATGGCGGATGCGGTAAAGAATAGGGTCGCGCAGGTTCATGTTGGGCGAAGCCATGTCGATCTTCGCCCGCAGTACGCGCTCGCCGTCCTTGAATTCGCCGGCCTTCATGCGGGCGAACAGGTCGAGGTTTTCCTCTACCGAACGCTCACGGAAGGGGCTGTTCTTGCCCGGCTCGGTGAGGCTGCCACGGTATTCGCGGGCCTGCTCGGGCGTGAGGTCGTCCACATAAGCCTTGCCTGCCTTGATCAGTTCCACCGCCCAGGCATGCAGCTGGTCGAAGTAGCTGGAGGCGTAACGCACCTCGCCCGCCCACTGGAAGCCCAGCCATTTCACGTCCGCCATGATGGCGTCGATGTATTCCTGGTCTTCCTTGGCCGGGTTGGTGTCATCGAAACGCAGGTGGCAACTGCCACCGAATTCCTCGGCCAGGCCGAAGTTCACGCAGATGGACTTGGCATGGCCAATGTGCAGGTAACCGTTGGGCTCCGGCGGGAAGCGCGTGACGATGGCAGTGTGCTTGCCGGCCTCGAGATCGGCCTGCATGATCGGGCGCAGGAAGTTGGCCGGAACTACAGGCTCAGCCTTGGCGGCGGCGGTCGAAGCGTTGTCGGCGGTAGGCTTGGTCATGGAATCCTTCAAATACGGTGTAAGCCAGTTAGGGTTTGCATGAAAAGTCGGCGAGCGAAGGTCAGGCAAGGAAAAAGCCGGCGAGAATGCGGACCGGGCTGGCGATCCAGTTTACTGGTTGTAAATGAGCATTCCGAGCCGGTTTTTGACGCCGCATGAACGAGCGCAGCCACTTTTCGTGTAAAGCCTAAAACAAAGCCCGTATCATAGCTGATGCTTTCAAGGCACTAACAGGCCGCTACCCTAAAACCGTGGCGCCACTTGAATATCTGACAAGAGTGAATTTGTATGTCCAAGGTCAAACTGTCCACCAACCACGGCGACATCGTTCTGCAGCTCAACGCAGACAAGGCCCCTGGCACCGTTGCCAACTTCATCGAATACGTAAAGGCCGGCCACTACGAGAACACCGTGTTCCACCGTGTGATCGGCAATTTCATGATCCAGGGCGGCGGCTTCGAGCCTGGCATGAAAGAAAAGACCGACAAGCGCGCGCCCATCAAGAACGAAGCCAACAACGGCCTGCCGAACAAGAAGTACAGCGTTGCCATGGCCCGCACCATGGAGCCGCACTCGGCCTCCGCGCAGTTTTTCATCAACGTGGCCGACAACAGCTTCCTCAACCACACCGCGCCTACCACCCAGGGCTGGGGCTACGCCGTGTTCGGTGAAGTGATCGAAGGCCAGGACGTGGTCGATGCCATCAAGGGCGTTGCCACAGGCTCCAAGGCTGGCCATCAGGACGTGCCGAAAGAAGACGTGATCATCGAGAAAGCCGAGATCATCGAGTGATACTGCTGATCTCTGATCTGCACCTGCAAGAAGAACGCCCGGACATCACCCGGGCGTTTTTGCACTTCCTCGAGGGCCGTGCCCGCGCTGCTCGCGCGCTCTATATCCTCGGGGACTTTTTCGAGGCCTGGATCGGCGACGACGCCATGTCTCCCTACCAGGCCAGCATTTGCCGCGCCCTGCGGGAGCTGACCGACAGCGGCACCCAGGTGTACCTGATGCATGGCAATCGGGATTTCCTGATTGGCGAAGCATTCTGCCAGGCCGCCGGCTGCACCCTGCTCAGCGACCCTTGCGTGATCGACCTGGACGGCGAAGAGGTGTTGCTGATGCACGGCGACCTGCTGTGTACCCGCGACGAAGGCTACCTCAAGCTGCGCCGTGTACTACGCAACCCGCTCACGCTGTGGACGCTGCGACATTTGCCGGTGGGCTGGCGGCAGCGGCTCGCCCGCCGTTTGCGCAACGAAAGCAAGGCGCATACCCGCATGAAAGCCCGCGACATCGTCGACGTTACACCCGACGAAGTACCCCGCGTCATGGGCCAGGCCGGCGTGACCACCCTGATCCACGGCCATACTCACCGCCCGGCGGTACACAAGCTTCAGGTGGGCGAGGCGCCAGCGCGGCGAATTGTGCTGGGCGACTGGGACCGCCAGGGCTGGGTGCTGGAATGGGACCGCGAAGGCGCGCGGCTCGAAGCCTTCGAGCTGGGCTGAGCGCCGCTACGGCACCCGGTGCTCGATCACCGCGGTGCCGTCTACCCGAGGCAGCACGTCCACGTTGTACGGGGCGAACAGCCGCTTCATTTCGCCACTGGCATGCAACTGCTCCAGATAGCCCGCCAGTTCGTCGCCGGTGATCGGGCCGTCTGGCCTCAACAGCGCATAGTGATGATAGACCTGGTCCGTGCGTTGAGACACCAGCAGTGAAGCCTTCAGCTCAGGGTATTTTTCGAAAAAGCCGGTGAGGTAGGAGCGGGTAACCAGCGCGATGTCCGCTCGGTTGCGCGCCACCATCAACAGATTGCTGTCGTGTGAGTACGTCAGGGTCGCCCGATAATGGCTGACCAGGTACTCCGGCTCGGCATTGAAACCGGCGAACGCATAGTGATAGCCGCTGTACAGGGCCATACGCTTATTGGCCAGGGTCGCGAAATACCGATCGTCGCGGCCGTCCATGCGCCGGCCTACGAACACTTCGGCGTCCTCCAGGCCCATGTCCACGGCAACATGGGGCGTAGCCTCCCAACCCCATCGAGGGTTTTCGAAGATGGCCATGTCCACCCGCCCCTGACGCAGGTCCTGAAACCTGCGCGGCAGCGACGTAGGCACCAATGTGAACAGGTAGCGGCCTTGCACACGGTTCAGTGCCGCCACAAGGTCAGGCAGCAAGCCCGTGTCGGCCCCGCTTTCAGGATGTACGGTGTAGGGCGGAAAGTGCGCCGCGGCGACTTTCACAACCTCCTGAGCCTGGGCTGCCGGGCCTGGGCAAAGAGCAGCGAACCAGGTCGCGAACGCGAGGGCGGCCCGCGAGGGCGTGAAGAACAAGGCGGACGCTCCAACTGGATAATCGACATAAGCTAGGCGTTTTCACCCGCACAAACAACTTCGGCCTTGTTCATCGCCTGGATTGTGGCTTATCACCCCATGGGCACCCTTGAGCGGGTATCGGAACCTTCCCGGCTTGGCTAGGCTCTAGCCTTGAACGCTATTCAAGGGGCCACGTATGCCGCATTGGCTGGTCATTGACCTGGAAGCCACCACCGACGAGGGTGGCTGGCCGGTCGAGGAAATGGAAATCATCGAGATCGGCGCCTGCCTGGTCGACCGCGACGGCCGCGAACTGGACCAGTTCCAGCGGTTCGTTCGCCCTCAACGCAGGCCCTTGCTCACGTCCTTTTGCCGGGAGCTGACACATATCACCCAGGCCGATATCGACGGGGCCCAACCGTTGCCGCAGGTATGGGCACAGTTCGAGCGCTGGCTGGGCCGCATGCCCGCGTCCCTGGCGGGATGGGCCAGCTGGGGAGACTACGACCGGCAGCAGTTTGTATTGGCCTGGCGCGAATACAACCTGGCCAGCCGGCTTGCCAGTGTGCCCCATGTGAACCTCAAGCAGCGCTTTGCCAAGGCTCGCCAGCTTCCCCGACCGACCGGGCTCAACGGCGCCCTTCAGCTGGCCGGACTGCAGTTCCAGGGCAGCCAGCATCGCGCGCTCGAAGACGCACGCAATACGGCTCGCCTGCTGCCCCTGGCGTTACCCGAACAGTACAAAAGCGGATGACGCCCCCGGCTCGCTTGGGCATACTGGCACACCGTTTTTAGCCCCAAGCGAGAGGATCGCCCCATGTTCAAGGTCAACGAGTACTTCGACGGCACCGTGAAATCCATTGCCTTCGAAACCGCTGAAGGTCCGGCCACCATTGGCGTGATGGCTGCGGGCGAATATGAATTCGGCACGGCGCAACGGGAAATCATGCATGTGGTGTCCGGCGCGCTTACCGTGAAACTGCCTGACAGCGACGAGTGGGAAACCTTCGAGGCCGGCAGCCAGTTCAATGTGCCCGCCAATAGCAAATTCCAGCTCAAGGTCGCCAGCGAAACCGCTTACCTCTGCGAATACCGCTGAGTTCCCCCTCGGGGAACTCATGCGCAAGGTAAAAGTCTGCTGCCTGGGCTGGCGTGTAACCGGAGGGTCACGCAGCTGGCCCAGTGTATTCAAACCGCCAAGCCTATGAGGACCTGCGCATGAGCCCACAACACGCCGCCGAAGTTTCTCCCGATCAACAACCGCTGCCTGAGCATCACCGGGTAGGTGGCGCCATCATCGATGAGGCCGGTCGGGAAATCCCCATTACCGAGGGTATGGTGCGCGAAGCGTGCCAGGCGCTGGAGACTTCCCGCAGGCAGGATGCTCAGGCTGCGGGTTGACGCTCCATTCAGCCCTGGAGATCATTCCCGGGCTGCGCGCCCGGTCCTACAGGCTGATCTGAGCCCTCCAGCTTTGCGCCCAGGGCCATCACGTACTGGCGCAAAAGCGGCGCCTCGCCGTTGATCCGCACGTTCAACCCGTTGATTTCCCGCCGCGGCGGGTAGGCCTTGCGCAAGGCATCGAACGCTGCGCGCTGGTGTGCCGGGTCGTCACTGAGGCTACGCCGGAAGGCTGCATCGTCGCTGCGGGGGTCGTACACCGCTCGGCACAGCATCGCCAGCGCCCAGGCCGGGTCGGCGCGGCCGTCCAACGTAATGCTCGCCAGTGCTGGCGAAGGCAGCAATGCGTCCAGCGACACCTGCGCCGGCACGCCTTGCCATGCACACAGCGCCTGATAGATAGCAGCCGTACCGCGCTGGCGCCCTTCCAGGCTGTAACCGGCGATGTGCGGCGTAGCCAGTACGCACAGGTCGGCCAGGGCAAGGTCCACGGCGGGCTCCTGTTCCCATACATCCAGCACAGCCTGAAGATCGTCACGGGCCAGCAATACGGTTTTCAGCGCTTCGTTACCAACCACCGGGCCCCGCGCTGCATTGATGAGCCAGGCACCCGGGCGCAGGCGCTCAAGGCGTTCACGATCGAACAGGTGCCAAGTGGGGTACGGCCCGGTTCGCGTCAACGGGGTGTGCAGGCTGATCACGTCGCATTGCTCGATGATTTCTTCCAGGCTGCAATAGTCGCCCCCTTCCGCAGCCTGCCGGGGCGGGTCGCACACCCGCACATCCCAGCCCAGGCCGCGCAACACCGCTGCCAGCCGGCCGCCCACCTGGCCCGCACCAACGATACCGTAGCGCCGCTCGGGCAGCGCCACGCCGTCCAGTTCGGCCAGGGTAAACAGGCTGCCAAGCACATAATCCACCACGCCACGGGCATTGCAGCCTGGCGCGCTCGCCCAGTGGATGCCTGCGGCTTCGAGGAACGGCAGGTCCAGGTGGTCGGTGCCGATGGTGCACGTGCCCACAAAGCGGACCTTGCTGCCTTCGAGCAGCGCCCGGTTCACCGCGGTTACCGAGCGCACCAGCAGCACATCGGCGTCGCGAACGGCCTCGGCGCTGAGCGTGCGCCCAGGCAACCGGCGGATTTCACCAAAGCCCTGGAAGAAGGCATCGACCAGGGGAATGTTTTCGTCTGCCACGATCAGCATGGGGGGCCTATGGGCGCTTACTGCGCCTTCTTGCGAATCCAGTAGAGGTAGGTGCCGGCCGTTTCGTCCTGGCCAACCAGTTCGTGTTCGAGAAAAGCACAGAATTTGGGAATGTCACGTCGGGTAGACGGGTCCGTGGCGATGACTTTAAGCAGCCCGCCTGCGGGCAGGTCGCGCACGTGCTGGTGCAACATCATCACCGGCTCCGGGCAATTGAGGCCGGTGGCGTCCAGCACGGCATCTACGTTCAGGTGTTCAAGGGCTTCGGGCATGGTTACCTCTTAAGACAAGCCAGTGGATCAAGGGGCACGCGCATCAGCGATCGAGCCGGCGCAGGTGGCAGGTGACTTCCTCGCGGTCGTGGTACAGCTGCTTGCAGCCGATGGCCACATTTATACGCCGGGCCTTGAAGCCTTCGCGAATCCGCTCCAGCAACCGACGCACTTCGGCGTACCGCTGCTTCATTGGCAGTTTGAGGTTCACCACTGCCTCGCGGCAATGCCCCTCCCCCAGCCAGGTCTCCAGCAATGCCGCGTTGCGGGCAGGTTTTTCCACGATGTCGCACACCATCCAGTCCACGGGTGGCCGCGGTGCGTAAGTAAAGCCGTCCGCCATCAAATGGCGCACCAGCCCGGTGTCCATCAGGCTTTGAGCCATGGGTCCGTTATCCACGGCGGTAACCAGCATCCCGCGGTTCACCAGTTGCCAGGTCCAGCCACCGGGCGCCGCGCCCAGGTCCACGGCGGTCATGTCGCTGTGCAAACGTTCGTCCCACTGGTCGCGGGGAATAAAGTGGTGCCAGGCCTCTTCGAGCTTGAGCGTAGAGCGGCTGGGCGCCTCGCGGGGGAACTTCAAGCGTGGGATACCCATGGGCCACATCGCGCTGTTCTGCTCGTCGGCCACGCCTACGAACACCTGGCGCCCGCTGATGAAAGTGAGCAGCAACCGGGCGCCTGGCGGGCCAGAACGCAGCTTTCCGGCCTTTTCCAGCGCCTTGCGCAGCGGCGCTTCGAACTTGCGGCAAAACGTGGACAGCTCCTTGCCGTCGTTGGTGTCCAGCACTTCAAGCCACAGGCTGCTGAAGGTGGGGTAATCCTTCAGCGCTTCGAGCAATACGCTGATACGGTCGGTTTCCGGCAGTGCCACGTACTGGCCGCGTGCCCATTGGCGAGGGAAAATCAGCTCGCTGAAGCGCAACTGCGCCATGAAGCGCGCCGGGCCGTCGGCATCGGTACAGATGAATTCGGCGCAGGCGCTGGCCGGCTTCGCGCGGGCGTAGCCGGGTACATTCAGGGTGGCCGCGTGTTCGCTGACTTCGGCGCACACCTCGCCCTCGAAACCAGGGCGGCAGTGGAACAACAAGGTATTCATCTACACTCCGCAAGTCACGCCGTTCGGGTAGCCCCTGCATCGATCGAGGGGTGGCGCGACAAACCGCGGATGATAGCGCAGCCGCGCCCGCCGTGGGCCGTTGGGTTGCTACCGTTCGAGCGCTGCACAATTCCCATGGCAAACGCATGGGAACCCCCGAGCCGCCGGGAAAGTCCAGTGCAAAGAAGCTCAGCCAATGGCCCGTGCCGTGCGGGCCGTCAGGAGACCCTTTACATGCCCTCCCTCGATAGCCTGAAAACCCTGCAGACCCTCAAGGTCGGCGACCGTGAATATCACTATTTCAGCTTGCCAGCCGCCGCCGCGCAGCTGGGCGACCTTCAAAAGCTGCCCATGTCCCTGAAGGTGCTGCTGGAAAACCTGCTGCGCTGGGAGGATGGCGCCACCGTCACCTCGGCCGACCTGCACGCCTTGGCTGACTGGCTTAAAGAACGGCGCTCGGACCGCGAAATCCAGTACCGCCCGGCGCGGGTACTGATGCAAGACTTCACCGGCGTGCCCGCCGTAGTAGACCTGGCTGCCATGCGAGCCGCCGTGGCCAAGGCCGGCGCCGACCCGCAGCGCATCAACCCGCTGTCTCCGGTAGACCTGGTCATCGACCATTCGGTGATGGTGGACCGATACGGCAGCGCCGAGGCGTTTGGCGAAAACGTCGACATTGAAATGGAGCGCAACGGCGAGCGTTACGCCTTCCTGCGCTGGGGCCAGAGCGCGTTCCACAACTTCAGCGTGGTACCGCCGGGCACCGGGATCTGCCACCAGGTGAACCTGGAGTACCTGGGGCGCACCGTGTGGACCCGCGAAGAAGACGGCCGCACCTACGCCTTCCCGGACACACTGGTGGGCACTGACTCCCACACCACCATGATCAACGGCCTGGGCGTGCTCGGCTGGGGTGTGGGCGGTATCGAGGCAGAAGCTGCCATGCTTGGCCAGCCGGTGTCCATGCTGATTCCCGAGGTGGTGGGCTTCAAACTTACCGGCAAGCTGCGCGAGGGCATCACCGCCACCGACCTGGTGCTGACCGTGACCCAGATGCTGCGCAAGAAGGGTGTAGTTGGCAAGTTCGTGGAATTCTACGGTGACGGGCTGGCCGAGCTGCCGTTGGCGGACCGCGCCACCATCGCCAACATGGCGCCCGAGTACGGCGCTACCTGCGGCTTCTTCCCGGTGGACGACATTACCCTGGGCTACCTGCGCCTGTCGGGCCGACCCGAGGAAACCGTGCAACTTGTTGAAGCCTACTGCAAGGCGCAAGGCCTGTGGCGCCTGCCGGGCCAGGAACCGGTGTTCAGCGCCCAGCTAGAGTTGGACATGAATGAAGTGGAATCCAGCCTCGCCGGGCCCAAGCGGCCTCAGGACCGGGTGCCGCTGGGCAAGGTAAGCCAGGCCTTCAATGACTTCATCGGGTTGCAGCTCAAGCCCGCCGACAAGGAGGAAGGCCGGCTGGAAAGCGAAGGCGGTGGCGGCGTGGCCGTGGGCAATGCCGACCAGGCAGGCGAAGCTGAATACAGCGACGGCACGCACACCTATGCGCTGAAGCACGGCGCGGTGGTGATCGCGGCGATCACCTCCTGCACAAACACCTCCAACCCCAGCGTGATGATGGCAGCCGGTTTGCTGGCCAAAAAGGCCGTGGAGAAAGGCCTTAACCGCAAGCCCTGGGTGAAAACCTCACTGGCGCCCGGCTCCAAGGTGGTGACCGATTATTACAAGGCCGCTGGCTTGCTGACCTACCTGGAACAGTTGGGCTTCGACCTGGTGGGCTACGGCTGCACAACCTGCATCGGCAACTCCGGGCCGCTGGACGCGCCCATCGAGAAGGCCATTCAGCAGGCGGACCTCACCGTGGCCTCGGTCCTCTCCGGCAACCGCAACTTCGAAGGCCGCGTACACCCTTTGGTTAAAACCAACTGGCTGGCTTCTCCGCCCCTGGTAGTTGCCTATGCCTTGGCAGGCAACGTGCGCATCGACATTTCCAGCGAGCCGTTGGGCACCACCCCAGACGGCAAACCGGTGTACCTGCGCGACATCTGGCCGAGCCAGAAGGAAATCGCCGAGGCCGTGGCCAAGGTGGACACTGCCATGTTCCACAAGGAATACGCCGAAGTGTTCGCCGGTGACGCCCAGTGGCAAGCCATCGAAGTGCCGCAAGCGGCGACCTACGTGTGGCAGGAGGATTCCACCTATATCCAGCACCCGCCTTTCTTCGAAGACATCGCCGGCCCGCTGCCAGTGATTGCGGACGTGAACGGCGCGTATGCGTTGGCGGTGCTGGGCGACTCCGTGACCACCGACCACATCTCCCCCGCCGGGAATATCAAGGCTGACAGCCCTGCCGGGCGTTACCTGCGGGAAAAAGGCGTGGAACCCAAGGATTTCAACTCCTATGGCTCACGCCGTGGCAACCACGAAGTGATGATGCGCGGCACCTTCGCCAATATCCGCATTCGCAACGAGATGCTGGGCGGCGAGGAAGGCGGCAATACCATTCACATCCCGACCGGAGAGAAGCTGGCGATCTATGACGCGGCCATGCGCTACCAGGCCGCCGGCAATCCCTTGGTGATTCTCGCCGGCCAGGAGTATGGCACTGGCTCCAGCCGCGACTGGGCCGCCAAAGGCACCAACCTGCTGGGCGTAAAAGCCGTGATCGCCGAAAGCTTCGAACGCATTCACCGCTCCAACCTGGTGGGCATGGGCGTGCTGCCGCTGCAGTTCCTCTCCGAGCAAAGCCGCAAGACGCTGGGCCTTACCGGCCGCGAACGCTTCGACATCCTCGGCCTCACCGGCGCCACCCTCGCCCCGCGCATGCACCTCACCTTGCGCATCACCCGCACCACGGGCGAGCAAACCGATGTGGAAGTGCTGTGCCGGATCGATACCCTTAACGAAGTGGAATACTTCAAGGCCGGGGGGATTCTGCACTACGTGCTGCGGCAGTTGATTGCCTGACCTGCGCCGGCTCCTAACGCTCGAGCCCCTGTAGATCAGGGGCCGGGCACGTTCCCGCAATTCTACTGACCCTCAAATAACCCTAAACTATCTGCGGGTTCCGCCGAAACCCTGCAAAAGCACTCAGCGGAACCTGCCACCCATGCGCAACAACCAGCCCGTCACTCAGCGTGAGCGTACCTTCCCGGCCCATCAGCGGTTGATCTCTACCACTGATACCAAGGGGATGATCAGTTATTGCAACGATGCGTTCGTCGAGATCAGCGGGTACGGGCGCGAGGAATTGATCCGCGCGCCGCATAACCTGGTGCGTCACCCCGACGTGCCGTCGGCGGTGTTCGAGCACATGTGGCAAACCCTCAAGAGCGGGCGGCCATGGATGGGCATCGTGAAGAACCGCTGCAAGAACGGCGACTTCTACTGGGTGAACGCTTACGTCACGCCAGTGCTGGAGAACAGCCAGGTGGTGGGCTATGAATCCGTGCGGGTAAAACCGACGGCCGAGCAGATCCGCCGCGCCCAGGCTCTGTATGCGCGCCTGAACGCCGGCAAGCCGGCAGTGGCTGCCGTGGAGCGCTGGGCGCCCGTGGTGCGGGACTGGCTGCCCTTTATTCTGGTCAGCCAGATCGGCTTCCTGATCGGCTTGTGGCTGAACACTGGCTGGGGCTTCGCATTGGCTGCAGCACTGTCGGTCCCGCTTGGGTTGCTGGGCTTGAGCTGGCAGCAGCGTGGCCTCAAGCGCCTGTTGCAACTGGCCGAGCAAACCACGTCCGACCCGCTGATCGCGCAGATGTACACCGACAGCCGTGGCGTTCAGGGCCAGTTGGAGATGTCCATGCTGAGCCAGGAAGCACGCCTGAAAACCTGCCTCACCCGCCTGCAGGACACCGCCGAGCACCTCAAGGGCCAGGCTCGGGAAGCCGATAGCCTGGCGCATGAAAGCTCCGAGGGCCTGGACCGGCAGAAAGCTGAAACCGAGCAGGTGGCCGCCGCGGTCAACCAGATGGCCGCCACCACCCAGGAAGTGGCCAACCACGTACAGCGCACCGCCGACGCAACCCAGCAAGCCAATCAGCTTACCAGCCGTGGCCGTGACATAGCCGGGGAAACCCGCGAAGCCATCGAGCGCCTGTCCGCCTCGGTGGGCGAAACCGGCCAGACCGTGACTCGCCTGGCCAAGGACAGTGACGAAATCGGCGGCGTGGTGGACGTGATCAAAGGCATCGCCGACCAGACCAACCTGCTGGCGCTCAACGCCGCCATCGAAGCCGCCCGCGCGGGCGAGATGGGCCGCGGGTTCGCCGTGGTGGCCGATGAAGTACGCCAACTGGCGCAGCGCACCACCGAATCCACCGGGCAGATCCACAGCCTGATCGCCAAGCTGCAACACACCGCCACGGCCGCCGTGCAGACCATGGAGGCCGGCCACCGCCAGGCGCAGGAAGGCGTGGCGCGGGTAATGGAAGCCGACCAGGCCCTGGTGGGCATCAGCGAAGCGGTGGCCAACATTACTGACATGGCCACGCAGATCGCCGCCGCGACGGAGGAGCAAAGCTCGGTCGCCGAGGAAGTGAGCCGCAACATCACCACCATTGCCGAGCTGGCCGATCAAACCTCCGGCAAAGCCCAAAGCACTGCGTTGCTGAGCGAAGCCCTGACCCAGACCGCGGCAAGCCAGTACTCGCTGGTAGAGCGCTTCAACCGGTAACGGGCACTACAAAAACGCGCAAATCCGGTCCGCTGCGGCTTCCAGGTGTTGCTCATGGGTAAACCCGGAGCTTTTCAGCGGCTTGAGGTCATGGTCCGCAGCGGGTAGCCAGTACAGTTCGATGGCGGGCGAAAGCGTATAGCCCTCTACCGTAGCGCGGTTACCCAAAGCGTCGCGTTCGCCCTGGAGAATCAACGTAGGTACCTGCAAGTCTGCCAGGTGCTCGGTACGCGGCTTTTCCGGCTTGCCGGCGGCGTAGAACGGATAACCCAGGCATACCAGGGCATCGGCGCCCAATTCGTTGGCCAGCAAACTGGCCATGCGCCCGCCCATGGATTTACCGCCGATGGCCAGCCGCCCGGGCACCTGGGTGCGGGCCAGTGCGTACACCTCGCGCCACTTTTCCAGCAAGCGCACTTGCGGGTTGGGTGGCCGCTTGCCGCCGTCCACGCGGCGCTGGGCCATGTAGGGGAACTCGAACCGCAACACATCTATGCCGCCCTTGGCCAGCAAGCCCGCCATGGTGTTCATGAACGGGCTGTCCATGGGCGCCCCCGCGCCGTGGGCCAGGATCAGGCACGTGCGCTCGTCCTCGCTGGCCTCCCCCGTGGCGCTGTCCCACAACCAACCGTTATCGCGGACCCGTTCCGCCCATTCATCGCTCACGTTCGGTTCCTCCCAGGCAAAGCCCGACTGTGCCCGAAGCGGGCAGAAAGTGCCATTTGACCGTTCCCCGGCTGCGCCGGATCCCACAGGGTGGAAACCCATGATGATGGCTTGACCGAGACCGCCGGTCGCATTGCACAGCGAAGCGGCTTCCCCCACACTGCGGCCCGCTGCCCGAGACCGACAGTGGACCCTGACATGAGCACAGCACCGCCCAGCGCGGCCTATAACTACCGGGTGGTACGCCAGTTCACCGTGGCGACCGTGGCTTGGGGCATTCTCGGCATGGCCGTGGGCGTGCTCATCGCCGCGCAGCTGGTATGGCCCGCGTTGAACCTAAACCTCCCCTGGACCACGTTCGGCCGCTTGCGCCCGTTGCACACCAACCTGGTGATTTTCGCCTTCGGCGGCTGCGCGCTGTTCGGCACTTCGTTGTACGTGGTGCAACGCACCTGCCAGGCCAGGCTGATCTCTGACGGCCTCGCCCAATTCGTGTTCTGGGGGTGGCAGGCCGTGCTGATCGCTGCGGCGGTAACCTTGCCGCTGGGGTACACCACCAGCAAGGAATACGCCGAACTCGAATGGCCCATCGCGCTATTGCTGGCGATGGTGTGGGCGGCCTACGCCTGGGTGTTCTTCGGCACCCTCCGGGCGCGCAAGGTTCGGCATATCTACGTAGCCAACTGGTTCTACGGCGCGTTCATCGTGGTGATGCTGATCCTCCATGTGATCAACCACCTGGCGTTGCCAGTGAGCCTGTTCAAGTCCTACCCGGTGTATGCCGGTGCTACCGATGCCATGGTGCAGTGGTGGTACGGCCATAATGCCGTGGGGTTTTTCCTCACCACCGGCTTTCTGGGGATGATGTATTACTTCGTGCCCAAGCAGGCGAATCGACCGGTGTATTCCTATCGGCTGTCCATCGTGCACTTCTGGGCGCTGATTACCTTGTACATCTGGGCGGGCCCGCACCACCTGCATTACACCGCCCTGCCCGATTGGGCGCAAAGCCTGGGCATGGTGATGTCGGTGATCCTGCTGGTGCCCAGCTGGGGCGGCATGATCAACGGCATGATGACCCTCGCTGGCGCCTGGGACAGGCTACGCACCGACCCGATCCTGCGATTTCTGGTGGTGGCGCTGGCGTTTTACGGGATGTCCACCTTCGAGGGGCCGATGATGGCCATCAAGACGGTGAACGCGTTCACCCACTACACCGACTGGACCATCGGCCATGTGCATGCTGGCGCGCTGGGCTGGGTGGCGATGATCACCATCGGCGCCACTTACCATATGGCGCCGCGGGTATTCGGCCGCCCGGCCATGCATAGCCTCACGGCCATCCATGCGCACTTCTGGCTGGCCACCGCAGGTACGGTGCTTTACGTGACCGCCATGTGGACCAACGGCCTGGCCCAGGGCCTTATGTGGCGAGCCGTGCTGGACGACGGCACCTTGGCCTACAGCTTTGTGCAGACGGTGGTGGCCAGCCGGGGCGGGTATGTGGTGCGCCTGCTCGGTGGCGCCTGCTTCGCCAGCGGTATGCTGGTAATGGCCTGGAACCTCTGGCGGACCATCCGCGCCAGTACCCCGGCCGAGGCCGAGCGCGCAGCGGCCGTGCCTGAAGGGGCCGCGCAGTGAACCATGCCCGCCTCGAAAAAAATATCGGCTTGATGGCGCTGATGATGGTGCTGGCGATCAGCGTGGGCGGCCTCACACAGATCGTGCCGCTGTTTTTCCAGGACGTGACCACAAAGCCCTTGGCGGACATGCGCCCACGCAGTGCGCTGGAGGTGGAAGGCCGGGACGTGTTCATCGCCAACGGGTGTGTGGGCTGCCATTCCCAGATGATCCGCCCGTTGCGCGCGGAAACCGAACGCTACGGCCACTATTCCCTCGCCGGTGAAAGCGCCTGGGACCACCCCTTCTTGTGGGGTTCCAAGCGTACCGGGCCGGACCTTGCCCGCGTGGGCAAGCGCTATTCCGATGCCTGGCATGTGGCCCACCTCCTGGACCCACGCAGCCTGGTGCCCGAATCCGTGATGCCGGCTTACCCCTTCCTGGCGCAAACGCCGGTGGACGGCCGCCACACCGCTAGCAAGCTGCAAACCCTGCGTGCGCTTGGGGTGCCCTATACCGATGCGGAAATTGCCGGGGCCGAGGCAGCGGTGCGGGGCAAGACCGAAATGGACGCCTTGGTCGCCTACCTGCAGGGCCTGGGCACGGCCATCAAGGCAGGGCAGTGACTCGATGGATATCGGCACCCTGCGTGGCCTCGGCACCTTGATCGTACTGCTCGGCTTTGTGGCGCTGTTCAGTTGGGCTTGGAGCGGCAAGCGCCGCGCGGCCTTCGACGAAGCCGCCGCGCTACCCTTCGCGGACGAACCCCACGGCCACGGCGAGCAGGCCGATGAGTAGCTTCTGGAGCCTGTACATCAGCGTTTTTACCCTAGGCACCCTCGCGGCGCTGGGCGTGCTGTTATGGGCCACGCGCCACGGCCGGGGTTCGGTGGAGCACGAACGCTTCGACGGCATCGAGGAACACGACAACCCCCTGCCGCATTGGTGGCGCTGGCTGTTCATCGCCACCTTGGTGTTCGCCGCCCTGTACCTGGCGCTCTATCCCGGGCTGGGCAACTGGCGCGGGCTGCTGGGCTGGACCAGCGCCGGGCAGTGGCAAGCGGAGCAGGCGCAGGCACGGCAGACGTATGGCCCGCTGTACGCACGCTTCAAGGCGATGCCAATTGAAGCCATAGCCAAGGACGCGCCTGCACTGGCCATGGGCGCTCGGCTGTTTGCCAGCAATTGCGCGCTTTGCCATGGCGCCGATGGCAAGGGGGCCCCTGGCTATCCTGACCTCACCGATAGCCTGTGGCGCTGGGGCGCGGGCCCCGCGGCCCTCGTTGTCAGCATTGGCCAGGGCCGCACAGGTGTGATGCCGGCGTGGGGCGCCGTGTTAGGTGACCAAGGCACGCGAGACGTCGCCGCCTATGTGTTGCAACTCAATGGCCGCCCAGTGCCCAACGGCGAAGCGGCAAACGCTGCCAATGGCGCAGCACGCTATGCCCAGGGTTGCGTCGCCTGCCATGGACCTGCCGGGCGCGGCAACCCCCTCGTGGGCGCGCCCGACCTCACCCAGGCGCAGGGGTTTATTTACGGACCCGGCTTTGAAGACGTGCGTCGCAGCATTCATGAAGGCCGCCAGGGGCACATGCCCGCTCAGGCTCAGTTGCTGGGTGATGACCGGGTACGGGTGCTGGCCGCCTATGTATACAGCCTGGCCCAGCCAGCTCCACCCCCCTCCGATACCGAGCCCGCGCCATGAACCGCCTGCCATTGCGAGACATCACGCAAGCTGCGCCCGTGTCGCGCCCGCGCAATCGCCTGCCGCGGAAGGTGGATGGCCGTTACACGCGCCTACGCCAGGTAATCGGTGCCTGCCTGGTAGCGGTGTTTTTCACCCTGCCCTGGTGGCGCTGGAACGGTGAGCAGGCGGTGTGGCTGAACCTGAGGGAAGGTCACTTTAACCTGTTCGGCGCCAGCTTCTGGCCAGAAGACCTGAACCTGCTGGCCGGCACCTTGATCGTGGCTGCGTTCGCGCTGTTCTTCGTCACGGTAATCGCTGGCCGAGTGTGGTGCGGGTATGCATGTCCGCAAACCCTATGGGCGGCGATATTCACGTGGTGCGAACGCCTGACCGAGCGCGGCCGCCGCAATGGCCGGCACAAGGCTGCGCGCCGAGTGGCCAAACACTTGCTATGGCTTGGCGTCAGCGGCTGGACCGCGGTTACGCTAGTGGCGCTGTTCGTACCGTTGCACACCCTGCTGCCAGCCCTGGACGGCGGAAATCTCGGGCTGCCCACCTTGGGCTGGCTGGTCGGTATCACCTTGGCTACCTACGGCAATGCCGGTTGGCTTCGGGAACACCTGTGCGTTTACCTGTGCCCCTATGCACGCTTCCAGGCGGTGATGTTCGACACCCATACGCCGGTGGTGAGCTACGACCGTGATCGCAACGATTGTGTGGAATGCACGCTGTGCGTGCAGGTGTGCCCCACCGGCATCGACATTCGCGACGGCGTGCAGATCGCCTGTATCGCCTGCGGCGCATGCGTGGATGCGTGCGACGGGGTGATGGCCAGAATGAATCTTGCGAAAGGTCTGGTGGCTTATCGCGGCACCGTCCCCTCCGGGCGCCCCAAAGGCCCTACATTGGGCCCGCTACGGGACCCGCTACGGCACCCGCTACGGCACCCGCTACGGCGCTCGCGGGTGGTGGGCTACGGCCTTGCGCTGATGGCAAGCCTGGCCGTTCTGGCTCAAGGGGTGGCCAGCCGGCCGCTGGTGTCGCTCACCGTGAGCAAAGACCGCCTGCTGTACCGGGACCGTGGAGACGGGCACATCGAAAACCTATACAGCCTTACCCTGATGAACAAGAGCCAGCATACCCGCGACTATCAGCTTAGGGCCACAGGCCTCACGGAGTTCGCCTGGCGCGGCGTAGCGCAGTTGAGCCTGGCACCTGGCGAGCAGCGCACGGCAGCCATCAGCCTGGCGCTGCCCTACGCTCGTGCTAGCCACCAGCCGGTAAGTTTCGAGGTAAGCGAGGCGAGTTCATCAGCGCTACCCGAGGCGCGAGCCGCCAGCGTGTTCACTGGGGTGGCCCGATGAAAAACGCTTCCAGCCGCTGGTACAGCCATCGCTGGCCCTGGTTCATCGTTGCCCTGTTGGCCGGCTCGGTAGCCGGAAGCATTGGCCTGCTGGTGCTTGCCATCAACACGCAAGATGCAGTGGTGCATGACCATTACCGCGATGCTGGTAAAGGCGTCGACCGCGAGCTTGGCGCAGACCTGCTAGCCCGCAAGCTGGGCCAACGCGCGGAGCTTGAACTGGACAGCCTGACCGGCGAAGTGCGCCTGCGGCTGCGGGGCGCCAGCAAGCCCGAGCGGCTGGCACTCAACCTTGTTGCGCCTGCGCAGGCAGAGCGGGACCTGCACTTGGCACTGCTGCGGGGCCCTTCCGCCGCCCGAGGTATCACTCAATACCGCGGGCAGTTCGAAGGCCAGGTGACCGGCCGCCGCCTGGTGGAATTGCTGGGCGAGAGCCCCGAAGGCACCTGGCGCATCTATGAACAGGAATGGCTGGTGCCCGACCACCCGGTAACCCTGGGCGATGATGCATTGAGCGGGGCCCTGGCGCCGTGACAGCCGCTGCCCGCCTCGGCGACCCTGCGCCGGTTAGCTGCTTTCATTGCCTGGCGCCAGTGCCCGCGGCGATATTGGACCGCCACGCCAGCGAGCTGCTGGGCAAGCGCCAGGCGTTCTGTTGCCAGGCCTGCCGTTGCGTGGCTGAAAGCATCGCGCAGGCCGGGCTAACGCAATATTACGAGCACCGTGACCAGCCGCCTTCGCCACTCCTCATGCCCTCGCCTCATGCAGACGATCATGCCGACACGCTTGACGCCGCTGGCGCCCTTGACGGATTCGTCAGCGGGGCGGGTAACGCGGCCCGTATCACACTGGCGCTCGAAGGGGTGCATTGCGCCGCCTGTGGCTGGCTGATCGAACACTGCCTACGCGGGTTGCCAGGCGTTGAAGCGGCGGAGGTCAACGTCAGTAGCCGGCGCCTGAGCCTTGTATGGCGCCCTCAAACGTTGCCGCTAAGTCGCGTTTTCCGCCAGCTGCAGTGCATCGGTTACCAGGCCAGGCCGTGGCGTGCCGATGAGGCTGCCATTACTCAGGCCGTGGAAGCGCGAGCCGCGCTCAAACGCTTGGGAGTGGCGGGCATACTGTGGTTTCAGGTGATGATGGCCACGATGGCGACGTGGCCAGAGTTCAACCTGGGGCTCAGCCCGCAATTGCACACCATTTTGCGCTGGGTCGGGCTGTTCCTCACCACACCCATCGTGTTCTACAGCTGCGCGCCCTTCTTCCACGGCGCCTGCCGCGCGTTGCGGGCCCGGCAGGCCAGCATGGACCTTTCAGTCGCGCTGGCCATCGGCGGGGCCTACTGCGGCGGCATTTACACGGCCGTGACAGGCAAGGGCGAGCTGTATTTCGATACGGTTGGGATGTTTGCGTTCTTTCTACTGGCAGGGCGCTACCTGGAACATCGCGTGCGGGCTCGCGCCGCTCAAGCGGCCGTGAGCTGGGAACAGCAGTTGCCCCCCAGCTGCCTGCGCCTGGGGCATGAAGGGATCAGTGAGCGGGTGCTGACGAGCGCGCTCAGGGTGGGCGACGAAATCCTGGTACCGCCGGGCGCTACCGTGGCCGCCGACGGTGTCATCCTCCTCGGCCATTCCCGGTTGGACGAAGCCCTGCTGACCGGTGAGTTCAAGCCCTGCGCTCGGGGGCCTGGGGATTGCGTGAACGCTGGGACGGTAAACCTGGATCAACGGCTGCGTGTACGGGTCACGGCAGTGGGCGATCACAGCCAACTGTCCACCATGGGCAGGTTGCTGGAGCGTGCCCAGGCCCAAAAGCCGGCCCTCGTACGCCTGGCTGACAAGGCAGCGCGATGGTTTATGCTCGCCTCGCTCTGCGCGGCTGCGTTGTTTGGTGGCCTATGGTGCTGGCTGGACCCCACCCAGGCCCCTTGGGTAGTACTGGCGATGCTGGTGGCTACCTGCCCCTGCGCGCTGTCCCTTGCCACCCCCACCGCCCTTGCCGCCGCACTCGGCGCGCTGCAACAACAGGGCGTGCTTGTCACCCAAGGCCATGTGCTGGAAACCCTGAACCGGGTCGATACCCTGCTGCTGGACAAGACTGGCACCCTCACCGAAGGCCGGCCCCGGCTGGTGAGCATTCAGCCGTTGGGGGCTTGCCAGCACAATGAATGCCTGGCCCTGGCCAGTGCGCTGCAACAGGATTCGGGCCATCTGCTGGCCCGGGCATTTCCACCTGCTGCCCTGCTGGCCAATTCAGTGCAGGCGGTGCCGGGCCTGGGGCTTGAAGGTTTGGTCGAGGGGCGGCGGCTGCGCCTGGGCGCGGCGCACTGGGGGAGCGCGCTTTCAGGCAGCACGCAACCCACGCTCCCAGACAGCGAGCGGCAATGGCTTTTGCTGGCCGACACCGAAGGCCCATTGGCCTGGTTTGGCCTCGACGACCACCTGCGCGACGACGCGCTGGCGCTGCTCAAGTTCGCCCGTCACCGAGGCTGGCGCGTGCTGGTGGCCTCCGGTGACAGTTCTGGCACTGTGGCGTCGCTGAGCGAGGCCCTGCACATCGAGGCGTACGGTGGCTTGCTCCCCGCTCAAAAGCTGCAACTGCTGGAGCGGCTGCACAGCGAAGGAAGAACCGTGCTGGCGTTGGGCGATGGCAGCAATGACGCCCCGTTGCTGGCACAAGCAGACGTTGGAATCGCCATGGGCCAAGGGACCGACCTGGCGCGGACGAAGGCAGACGCGGTATTGCTCACCAACCGGCTTGCCGCAGTGGTGAGCACCCTGCGCACGGCACGCCGCTGTCGGCGCGTGATCGTGCAAAACCTCGCTTGGGCCAGCGTCTACAACGGGCTGGTGCTGCCGTTCGCGGCCATGGCGCTGGTCACGCCGGCCTGGGCGGCCGTAGGCATGTCGCTGAGTTCACTACTGGTGACCCTCAATGCCCTGCGCTTGAGCACGCCCATGAGCCACACCGAATGAGCGCGCTGTATTACCTCATCCCCGCCGCATTGTTGATCGTCAGTGCGATCCTGTGGCTGTTCGTGTGGGCCGTGAACAGCGGGCAGTATGACGACCTGGACTCGCCTGCGCGGCGCCTGTTGATGGACGAGGACAGCACCCCCCAGAGACGCCGCGAGGCGCCCGATGACTGAGATGGTTTCCATTGTGGCCACGGCCTTCATGCTGGGTTTGCTGGGCAGCGGCCACTGCCTGGGCATGTGCGGCGGGCTGATGGGCGCGCTTGCCACCGCAGCCACGCCTGGCCGGCCGCCTCGGCTCGCCTTGCTGCTGGGCTACAACCTGGGCCGAGTCAGCAGTTATGGCCTGGCCGGGCTGGCCTTTGGTGGCCTTGGCATGGCCGTGGCGCACAGCCCTGCGTTCAACCTGCTGCGCACTCTGGCGGCGCTGCTGTTGATTGCCCTGGGCGCGTACCTGGCTGGCTGGTGGCACGGCGTTACCCGGGTAGAAGCCCTGGGCCGTGGGGTATGGCGTTATTTGCGGCCGCTGAGCCAGCGGTTGTTGCCACCGCGCAGCACACCTCAGGCCATGGCACTAGGTGCGGTGTGGGGCTGGCTACCATGCGGGCTGGTATACAGCGCCCTGCTATGGAGCGCCGCTCAGGGCGATCTGCTCAAGAGCGCCCTGGCCATGCTGGCGTTCGGCTTGGGCACCTGCCCGATGATGTTCGTCACGGGCATGGCCAGCCATACCTTGCTGGCCTGGCTGCGACGCCGGGGGGTGCGCATGGCCGCTGGCGTGCTGGTGATTGCCTTTGGGCTATGGAGCGTGCCAGGGCCGCATCAACACTGGGTGATGGCGCGGGTTAGCCTTGGGTAGGCGTTGCTCCTAGGCGAAGGCTGCACTGTTAGCGTGGATCCTCTAACAGCGGCCGGGCACGCCCGCCCTGCCCCTGCGCCAGAAAAAATCGGTTACCCTTGCGTTTTACAAGTGATTCAAGGAATTTCAAGATGTCCGAGCCACTTAAACAAGGGGCAGGCCATCAGGCGCACTGCAAGGATTGCAGCCTGGCCCCCTTGTGCCTGCCATTGTCCCTGAACCTGCAGGACATGGACGCGCTGGACGCTATCGTCAAGCGCGGCCGCCCGCTGAAGAAAGGTGAGTTTCTGTTCCGCCAGGGCCATCCTTTCGGCGCCCTGTACGCGGTGCGCTCCGGTGCCCTGCGCACGTTCAACCTCAGCGATGGCGGCCAAGAGCAGATCACCGGCTTCCACTTACCCAGCGAGCTGGTCGGGCTATGCGCCGTGGACACCAATTATTACCCGGTGTCGGCGGTGGCGCTCGAAACCACCTCCGTGTGCGAAATCCCCTTCGATCGGCTGGAAGACCTGGCCGCGCAACTGCCGCAGCTACGGCGCCAGTTGCTGCGGCTGATGAGCCGCGAGATCCGCGATGACCAGCAGATGATGCTGTTGCTGTCGAAAAAGAGCGCCGACGAGCGGATCGCCACGTTCCTCATCAACCTGTCGGCGCGCTTCCGCGCCCGGGGCTACTCGCCCAATCAGTTCCGCTTGAGCATGTCGCGCAACGACATCGGCAATTTCCTCGGGCTGGCGGTGGAAACCGTGTCGCGGGTATTCACCCGCTTCCAGCAGAGCGGGCTGATCGTCGCCGAGGGCAAGGAAGTACGCATTCTGCAGCCTGCGGAACTGTGCGCGTTGGGCGGCGGGGCGATGCAGGGCTGACCATGACCGGCACCAGGCGGGTATAATCACCGTTTTTGTGCCTGCCGAGACGTACCATGTCCTTCGACGATTCGACCATCAAGTCCCTGATCCGCCCCGTTGTGGACTTCCCCAAGCCCGGCGTGGTGTTTCGCGACATCACCCCGCTGTTTCAATCGCCAAGGGCGATGCGCACGGTGATCGATCATTTCGTGGAGCGGTATGTGGAGCAGAACGTTACCCACATCGGCGCCATGGACGCCCGCGGATTCCTGATCGGCGCCGTGGTGGCCCACGAACTGAACAAGCCGCTGATCCTGTTCCGCAAGCAGGGCAAGCTCCCGGCCGATGTGATTTCCGAGGGCTACCAGACCGAATACGGCGAAGCCTTCCTGGAAGTGCACACCGACAGCCTGTGTGAAGGCGACTCGCTGGTGTTGTTCGACGACTTGATCGCGACGGGTGGCACCCTGCTGGCCGCAGTGAACCTCACTCGCCGCATGGGTGCCCATGTGCACGAAGCCGCTGCCATCATCGACCTGCCCGAACTGGGCGGAGGGCAACGCCTGATCGAAGCCGGCGTGCCGGTGTTCAGCCTTACCGCGTTCGCTTTGGATGAGATGTGAGCGTTATTTGAAGGTTCGGGGGCTTTGCCCCCTCCTACACGGGCTATAGGGAATTCAAGGTACGGCGATCAAAGCGCCATCGGCTTGCGCCCGGCAAATGAGTGCGCCAGGGTGCCGCCGTCGACCATTTCCAGCTCGCCGCCCAGGGGCACACCGTGGGCGATGCGGGACACCACCAGGCCTTTTTCGCTGAGCAGTTGCGCGATGTAGTGGGCGGTGGCTTCGCCTTCCACAGTGGGATTGGTGGCGAGGATCACTTCGGCCAGGCTGGCTTGCGCCTCCACACGCTGGATCAGCTCTGGAATGCCAATGGCTTCCGGGCCCAGGCCATCGAGCGGTGACAAGTGCCCCTTGAGCACGAAATAGCGGCCTCTATAGCCCGTCTGTTCTACCGCATACACGTCCATTGGCCCTTCGACCACGCACAGCAGGGTGTCATCCCGGCGTGGGTCGGCGCACTGCGGGCACAGTTGCTCCTCGGTAAGGGTACGGCACCGTTGGCAGTGCCCTACCCCATCCATGGCCCGGGCCAGCGCCTGGGACAGCCGGGCCCCGCCAGTACGGTCGCGCTCCAGCAATTGCAGCGCCATGCGCTGGGCGGTTTTCTGACCGACGCCGGGCAAAATGCGAAAGGCATCGATCAGTTGACGGATCAGTGGGCTGAAGCTCATTCAGAAACAACCTGACAAAAAACGGCGGAGACGCGGGTTATACCCGCGCCCCTGCAACGGGTCAACGTTCCCCGATCAATCACTCACCTTGACTACCAGCTTGCCGAAGTTCTTGCCCTCCAGCAGGCCGAAGAATGCCTCCGGGGCCTTCTCCAGGCCCTCGACCACGTCCTCGCGGAACTTGATCTTGCCGTCACGGACCCACGGCACCATGGCCGAGAAGAACTCGGCCTGGCGGTCCTTGAAATCATCCATCACGATAAAGCCCTGCATGCGCACTCGCTTGGTGAGCAATACCCGCGGCAGCAGGCTGAAGCGGTCCTTGCCCTCGGGCAATTCGTCCGTGTTGTAGTGGGCGATCAGGCCGCACAACGGAATTCGGGCATGGGCGTTGAGCAACGGCAACACCGCCTCGAACACCTTGCCGCCCACGTTCTCGAAGTACACGTCGATGCCTTTGTCGCAGGCTGCCGCCAGGTCTTGGGCGAAGCTGTCGCTGCGGTGGTCGATACAGGCATCAAAGCCCAGCTCATCCACCACATAGCGGCATTTGTCCGGGCCACCGGCCACGCCCACCACCTTCAAGCCCTTGAGCTTGGCCACCTGGCCCACCACCGAGCCCACTGCACCGGAAGCGGCGGCCACTACCAGGGTTTCACCTTCCTTGGGCTGGCCGATGTGGGTCAGGCCCATGAACGCGGTCATGCCCGGCATACCCAGCACACCCAGCGCCATCGAAGGCTGGGGAATGCCAGCCGGCAATGGCAGCAGCCCGGTACCGTCGGAAATGGAGTGCGTTTGCCAGCCCGTGATACCGACCACAAGGTCGCCTTCCTGGAATTTCGGGTGGCGCGACACTTCAACCCGGCTCACAGCCCCGCCGGTCATCACCTCGCCGATTTCCACCGGTGGTGCATAAGACGGCGCGTCGCTCATACGGCCACGCATGTACGGGTCCAGCGATAGCCAGAGCGTACGCAGCAGCACTTGACCGTCCTCCAAGGGAGGCAAGGTTTGGGTTTCACTGCGGAAGTTTTCAGCGACCGGTTTGCCCTTCGGCCGGGAGGCGAGGACGAAACGGTGATTCTGGATGGCGTCGGCGGCCATAAGCGCGGCTCCTTCAAAGGGGGTTGAAGGAAGACCGCGCTGGCGGGAAGGTGTTTCTTTTTCCGCTTAGAACGGCATCTTGAAGCCAGGGGGCAACTGCATCCCCGCCGTCATCCCCGACATCTTGTCCTGGCTGTTCTGCTCGATCTTGCGCACGGCGTCGTTCACGGCGGCGGCAATGAGATCCTCGAGTACTTCCTTCTCTTCCTGCATCAGGCTGTCGTCCAGGGTGATGCGCTTGACGTCATGACGGCCGGTCATCACCACGCTCACCAGGCCTGCGCCCGATTGGCCGGTGACTTCGGCATTGGCCAGTTCTTCCTGCATCTTGGCCATTTTTTCCTGCATCTGCTGGGCCTGCTTCATCAGGCCTGCCATGCCACCTTTCATCATGGGACGGTTCTCCACTCTCGTTCGGTTTCATTCGCCCTGGTTGGCCAGGGCGTCCAGGGGTTCAATGGTATCGTTGCGCACGGTGGCGCCAAACCGTTCCATCAGCTGGCGGATGAACGGGTCGGCGGCGATTGCCTCCTCGGCCTCGTGCTGGCGCTCGGCGCGCCGACGGGCAGCGGCCTGGGCGGGGGTTTCCTGTTGCGGCCGCACCAGTTCTATCTTCACTGTGAGCGTGCGGCCCAGGTGCTGGTTCAGGGCGTCGTTCAGGCGCCGCTGCTGGGTGGCGTTGAACAGCGCGCCCTGTGCCGGGTCCAGGTGCAGCAGCCAGGTGTCGCCATCCACGGCGACCAGGCTGCAGTTGGCGGCAATGCTACCGGTAAGGCCCGATACCGGCAGCTTCGGGAACAGCTCCAGCCACTGCAGCGCCAGGCCGCTAGCGGGCGCGGCGGCCGGGGCCGGCTCGGGCGGGGTTACCGGCTCGGCGGCGTGGCTGGCCAGGTCGTCCAGGTAACCATAGCTGGCAGGGTCGGCATCGCCCGGGTAATAGTCATCGTCGGCCGGCGGCTCGTCGTCGCGCAGCATGCCGGCGGGCTGGTATTCGATAGGCGCGCCCGCGTTGTCGTCCAGTTCGGCGTCGTTTTCAGGCGCCGGGGGCACCACACTCGCCGGGGTGGGCACGGGCATGGGCGGCAGTTCCGGCGGTTCGGCGCGGGTATCCAGGATAGCCTCGGGCGCGGGTGCCGGTGCCAGCATGGGCACTTCGGCATCGCTGGCGGCGGGCTCGTTCCAGGGCAGGCTCGGGTCGTCGGAGGCGATGGCTGGCGCCGCTGGCGCTGTCGTCATGGGCCGGGGTTCGGGCGTTGGCTTGGGCTTTATCGGCTCGGGCTGCGCAGGTGCTTTTACAGGCGACGCGACCGGGGCCACCGCCTCAGGGGAATCAGCCGTGGCCTGGCTGATCCCCGCCGGCTTTAGCTGCGCTGGCGGCGCCTGCTCGCCCGCTGGCCGGAACGCCAGCATGCGCAGCAGTACCATTTCGAAGCCGCCGCGTGGCTCCGGTGCCAGCGGCAGGTCTCGGCGCCCGATCAAGCCCATCTGGTAGTAAAACTGCACGTCTTCGGCCGGCAGCGCCTGTGCCAGCGCAAGCACCTGCTCACGGTCGCCGTGGCCGTTATCCACGGCCTCCGGCAGTGCCTGGGCGATAGCGATACGGTGCAAGACGTTGAGGATTTCGGCCAGCACACCGGCCCAGTCCGGCCCCTGCTCCGCCAGGTGGCCGATCGCCTCTAGCAACGCCTTGGCATTACCGTCCAGCAGCGCCTGTAATACGCCGAATACCTGCCCGTGATCGAGGGTGCCCAGCATTGCGCGTACGTCCGCGGCCTGCACCTTGCCCTCGCCGAAGGCAATGGCCTGGTCGGTGAGGCTCATGGCGTCGCGCATGGAGCCATCGGCAGCGCGGCCCAGCAACCACAGCGCATCGTCTTCGAACGGGATGTTCTCCGCGCCCAGCACGTGGGCCAGGTGCTCGACCACCCGCTCGGGGGTCATGTTCTTCAGCGAGAACTGCAGGCAGCGGGACAGGATGGTCGCCGGCAGCTTCTGCGGGTCGGTGGTGGCGAGGATGAACTTGACGTAGGGCGGCGGTTCTTCAAGCGTTTTGAGCAAGGCGTTGAACGAGTGCGACGAGAGCATGTGCACTTCGTCGATCAAATACACCTTGAAGCGGCCACGGCTGGGTGCGTACTGCACGTTGTCCAGCAGTTCGCGGGTGTCTTCGACCTTGGTGCGGCTGGCGGCGTCGATCTCGATCAGGTCGACGAAGCGCCCTTCGTCCACTTCCCGGCACACCGAGCAGGTGCCACAGGGCGTGGAGGTGATGCCGGTTTCGCAGTTCACGCACTTGGCGATGATGCGCGCGATGGTGGTTTTGCCCACGCCACGCGTCCCGGTAAACAGGTAGGCGTGGTGCAGCCGCTGGTTGTCCAGCGCGTTGATCAGGGCCTTGAGCACATGGCCCTGCCCGACCATTTCGCGGAACGAACGCGGCCGCCATTTACGTGCAAGAACCTGATAACTCATGGAAAACCGTCACGACCTGAAGCTTTGGACCGCCAATCGTAGCCGAGCGGGCGGGAAAAAGCATCCGCCCCGGCGTAGCCGGTAGCCTTTCCCGGTTGGCGTTCACGCCCGGCCACGCTTTGCTGTGCGCCCGTTTTCACTGCAAAGGACGCAGCCCATGACCACCATTTCCCTCAAGCAACGCTCGCGCACGGACTGGCTGGTAGTGCATTGCTCAGCCACCCGCGCGGCTGCGATGGTACGCGCTTCGGACATCCGCGCCTGGCACCTGTCTCAAGGCTGGGCCGATATCGGCTATCACTATGTAATCTGCCGGGATGGCAGCGTGGACCCGGGCCGCGATGAAAGCACCGTGGGTTCCCACGTGAAAGGCTTCAACCAGGCATCGGTGGGCATCTGCCTGGTGGGCGGCCTGGATGCGGCGGGCAAGCCGGAAAACAACTTCACTCCGGCGCAATTCGCCAGCCTTCACCGCTTGCTGGCCGAACTCAAAGGCCGCTATCCCGGGGCGACGGTCCGCGGGCACCGGGACTTCTCGCCGGACCTGGATGGCAACGGCCGGATTACCCCGAACGAATTCAGCAAGGCCTGCCCATGCTTCGACGTGGCGCAATGGCTGGCAGCCCATCCGCTGCGGTGTTGACCGTCACTCCGGCCGCAAGCGCACCGTGTAGTGTGCTTCTATGCCTTTCATCTTCGGCTGGAAGTGCGTGTTGCTGATCAGGTAACTGGCCACTTCACCGCCAGGCTGGTGATGCTCGAGGGTATCGCCAGCGCCGGCGTTGAGGGTTTCTTCCCAGATCAGCGCCTTGTTGGCCTCCAGCCGCGTTTCGAAGGGGCCGAAGCGGGTGCCGTCGATACGCAGGATATACACCGTATCCAAGGGCTGGCTGAGCGACTGTTCCACGTGCGCATACTCCGTAACGTTTTCGTGTTCACCAAAGCGGTGAAATATGAAGCAGCGACAGAGCGATGTAAATGCGCGGCTCCCCGGCGAGCTGACAACCGGCTCACGGTACGAGGGTGGGCACCAGATCCTTGAACGTAGGGGCGGGCGGCCATTGTTCGGACCCATCGAAGCTCAGATAGGCCTGCACATAGAAAGGCGTGTTGAGCCGCAGCCGGGACAGTAACGCCCGTGGAATCAACAAATCGTGAGCGTAGCCCACCCCTACGCCCACTTCGCTGGCCTGCACCCGGCGCCCTGATACCACGGCTTCATCGAGCACCTGCCCGGCGCTGTCCACCCCATTGATGCGTACCATGAGGCACTGATAATCGGTCATCAATCGCCATGCTGCGAGGGTGATCGTCGCACCGCCACTGGGAACCCGTCGAAGGGACAGCTGCGTACCGTCCACCAACGAGCACTGCACGGTAGGGAAATTCAACCCGGCCGATTCGGTCACGCGCCATCATCATCACGAGAGCATCTTCGAGGTAGCCGGGCACAGATATCACGTATCACTGATCAAGACCGGGGCCATCCCGGCAGGGCAATATATGTTGGATCCCAGCTGGGAAATGATTCGTGGCGAAATTACCGACCCCAGGCAGGAGGTGACCACAGCGCTGAACTTTCGGCTCTCGGGCGAGGTGGTGTCCTCCGGCTGTAGCACCGCGGCTGATCCTGTGACGCCCAATCCGGTGGACCTGGGCGAGTTCGACGTAGCGGATTTTCAACAGGGCGACAGCAGCACCCGCCCAGTGCGCTTCGAGTTGAACCTGGTGGACTGCCAGCCACCGGAACAAGGCACGGTGCCCCGCATCCACCTCCAGCTGGACCCGGACAACGGTTCCAGCGTCATTGACGCTGCCAACGGTATTTTCAGTACGGGAAGCGGCACAACCGGGGGCGGTGTGGCCTTCCAGGTAATGGCCCAGAACGGCATCGACCCCATGGCGCTCGGCACAACTGTGCCAATCATGACAATGCCAACCGGCACCGCCCATTTGCCTTTGAATGCGCGAGTGGTCAAGCACACTGGGCCCGTAATACCCGGCACGCTCACGGGCGCGCTGAGGTTTTTGCTCACGTACGAATGATCTGTCAGCTGGCTGTGGCGCATGCTGCGGCCAGCGCCGTTCAAGCAAGCGCAGCGATAGGTTTCGCACGTCAGGCAAAAGGCGATTCTGGAAGGGGGAAGAAGGTATAGGTGGCCACCCCACCAGCCACACCCCGGCACACAATGTTCCCGCTGTGGCTGCTCCCTTCCGGGCCTGACCAGGTTAACGGGTAATCGTTGCGGGGGGACCGATGGGGTCGCCATAACGCACGCTCGCCGGGTTGCCCGGTAAGCGGGGGCCATTGTACAGGCTTGCCCGCTGGATACAACCGCCCGGCTGAAAAAAGCCCGGCGGTTCAGCGCATTAGGCGGCCTATGGAGCCGGATCCGCCTCGGCGATCGCTTGAGCGACCTCTACGATCTCGTCCGCCTTGCCTCCTGCGGCCTGTACCACGAGGTGTACGAAGTGCAGCTTGGCGACCACCGCAGGGGGGAGCACGAAAGGATAGAAATCCGGCTGGCCCATGGCACGGGACAGCTCGTTGAGCATGCCCGCCAGTTCGATCCAGGTGTTGATGAAAGTCAGAAACGCCGGCCCAGTGGGGTGCTCGGCGTCATACAAGGTGGATATCGGGTAGGACACGTAGTCCAGGCCTGCGTTATGGCCGCTCATGCCAAAGCTCAACGCTGTGTCTACCGCATCCATCATATGCAGGTAATGAGCCCAGGTTTCGGCCCAGTCCTCCCAAGGGTGCATGGTCGCGTACGCGCTCACATGGTGCTGGGCCCAGTCGGCTGGCGCGCCCTGCTGATAATGTCGTTCCAGGGCGTCGGCATAACTGGCGCGTTCATCTCCGAACAGTGCCCGGAACGGTTCCAGCCAACGGGTATTGGCCACCAGCCGGTCCCAATAGTAATGGCCGACCTCATGCCGGAAATGCCCCAGCAGCGTACGATACGGCTCGTGCATATTCTTGCGCACGCTTTCCCGGTAAGCGTCGTCTGCTTCGCGAATATCCAGGGTGATCAACCCCTCGGCATGGCCGGTAGTGGGCTGGGTACCGTCCACGCTCACCCCGATGAAATCAAAGGCCAGGCCGGCCTCGTCATTGTCAACCTTGGCGATCACCGGAAGGCCGAGGTTGAGCAGCTGCGCCACCAGCCGCCGCTTGGCCGTTTCCACCTTGAACCAGTATTCGGGATTTTCCGGCACCGACAGGTCCGGGATGGTGCGGTTCAGCCGGCACGCCTGGCAGAGCGCATGGCCATCCGAAGTTAGAATCAGCCAGTTACAGGCCGCTGGGGTGCTGAAGTTCTCACAGCGGCGCACTGTTATGCCGTTGGGAGCAGCGTCGAGGCTCCACTGCCCTCCTGACAAAGCCGGCGTCAAGGCTGACACCAGATTCTTGACCGGCAGATAACCCAGGGGTGCCTCACAGTTCAGGCACAGGCTGTTGCCGAAAAATATCGCTTGGCCGCAGCGGCAGTGCCAGGCGCCCGCCGCCGGGGCGGCCATAGCGCCGGGCTCGGATAGGCGTGAGCCCGCATAAATGAACGAACGAGACATGACAGGAGGCTTCCATGGAAGGCTTCGAAGGAAGGTAGAGCGCCCGGGCCGTGGAAAAATTCAATGCGTTTGCCAAGCAGTAAATGCGCCACCCTGGGCAGCCCTGAAGCTAGCAACTTTGCCAGGTACACGTGCTCGCACTCGGTTGTTAGCCTGCGGATAGTGTGATCCTTCCCACAGAGGCAATCGACGATGAATATCCGCTGCGCTGCCCTACACGCTCTTGCTGCCACAAACTGCCTGTTTGCTTCATATGCTGTAGTTGCCGCTGCACAATCGGCAGGCCAGGCCCCCAGTGCCGTCGAATTGTCCGCCAGCGTCCATCTTTACAACAGTCAGAATCAGGACTGCCCCATTCTTGTAGAGAAAGCCGGCCATTCGGCGTTCAATCGAGCCTGTGACTATTCCCCCACTTCCGTATTGGTCGAGCAAATGCCTTCGCAGAGTACGTTGCTGCTGACCGAAAGTGACTGCACCGAATCGACCGAGCGATCGAAATGGTGGATCAAGCTTCAGGCGACCGCGCGCAGTACCAGTACCGAACAATTGCCCATGCAAAACATTCTGACTGCCGCCGCCGCTTGGGTCGCCAACCCATCCAATGACACCTACGTTGCGCCCAATCTCAAAATTGTTGGGGCAGGGGTGAAGGACGCAGCGACGCCTCGTATCGATTGTGCGCTGGTACAGCTGCCTGTAGTGGAGCCGAAGGACATGCTGTACACCAGCCCGCGGGCTTGGAAGCCGTATTCGGAGGATACGAATGCCCAATGCGGGGACGGTGTCCTGCTAGCTGCGTTTTTCCGGCGGCCCACTGGCTTCGAGTACCAATGCGCCGACCTGCTAGGCGCTGATAACTAGCCGTTCGTAGCATACGACAGCAGTACCGTACAAATGAATGTCAAGGACACCCCGATGCACTGCCCGGCCGGTAAAGTAGTTACGGGGATGCAAATGAGGGAAGAGTTCGGCTCAGCGATCGCTACCTTAAATTGTTCCCGTTTGAAAAATGCCTCTGGAACACTGCAACTAAACGTCGCCGATACAAGAGAAAGCAACCGCTGGGTCGACACCAATCAGCACAACAGCATTTGCGAGCGGCCAAACATGCGCGGCCCGACATTCCTGCTTTCATCACCCAATCGCTTCCTTACCGGCCTGGACCTGGCGAGCCATGAAACCATGTGGTTCTGTTCTGAAGTAACGCCAGGGCCAATTTAGTAAGCCGCCATATCCGCCACCCACTGCGCTTCATCAAGCACCCGCACTCCCAACTGTTGCGCCTTGGCCAGCTTGCTCCCCGCCCCAGGCCCTGCCACCACGGTATGGGTCTTGGCGGAGACGGACCCCGCCACTTTGGCGCCCAGGGCTTCGAGCTTTTCCTTGGCCGCCTCGCGGGTCATGGTTTCCAGAGTGCCAGTGAGCACCCAGGTTTGCCCCGCCAGGGGCAGCCCTTCCACCGTTCGCCTGGCGCTGCTCCAATGCATGCCGAAGTCTCGTAGTTGCGCCTCCACCGCCAAGGCAGCATCACGCCGCGCGGGGTCGGCGAAGTAGGTGCGCAGGGCTTCGGCGGCGCGTTCGTTCACGGTTTGCCGCAGGTCGAGCCAGTCTGCCTCGGCCAGGGCCTGCAGCGAACCGAAGCGCTCGGCCAGCTTCTGCGCAGCGCCAGGGCCTACATAAGGGATTTCCAGCTTGGCCACCAGGCCATCGAAGGTCGTAGCCGCCGCATACTCCGCATGCAGCTCGCCCTCATCCTGCAGCACCACGCCGCGCTCCAGCAGTTGGGCGATTACGGTGCGGTTGTGTTCCTCTTCGAAGAAGTGGCCGATTTCGTAGGCGACTTCGCTGCCAATGTCCGGCAGGTACGTGAGCACCAGGGGAAGCGCGGCCATGATCCGCTGCAGGCTGCCCAGCGAACGGGCCAGCACCTTGGCGGTCTCCTCGCCTACATCGGGGATGCCCAAGGCGAAGATAAAGCGTGCCAATGAAGGCTTGCGGCTGGCGTCGATGGCGGCGATCAGGTTGCGGCTGGAGATTTCGGCAAAGCCTTCCAGGCCAAGTACCTGTTCCTGGGTGAGCTGGTACAGGTCGGCTGGCGAGCGCACCAGGCCGGTATCCACCAGTTGCTCGACGATCTTGTCGCCCAGGCCGTCGATGTCCATGGCCCGGCGGGACACAAAGTGAATAATCGCCTGCTTGAGCTGCGCCGCGCAGGCCAGGCGGCCCACACAGCGATACACCGCGCCCTCCGTCACCACCTGCTTGCCCTTGCTGCGCTTGATCAGCTGAGTGCGCTCCACCTCCGAGCCGCACACCGGGCAGTGAGTGGGCACGGCGACAGGCTGTGCATCGGGCGGGCGGCGTTCCAGTACCACTTGCATCACCTGCGGGATCACGTCGCCAGCACGGCGGATGATCACCGTGTCGCCGATCATCACACCCAGTCGGGCCACTTCGTCCATGTTATGCAGGGTGGCATTGGCCACGGTCACACCCGCGACCTTCACCGGCTTGAGCCGGGCGACCGGTGTAACGGCACCGGTGCGCCCCACCTGAAATTCCACGCCCAGCAGCTCGGTGAGCTCTTCCATGGCGGGGAATTTATGCGCGATGGCCCAACGCGGTTCACGTGAGCGGAAGCCCAGCTCGCGCTGCGCCGCGATGTTGTTGACCTTGAACACCACGCCGTCGATTTCGTAGGCGAGCGCGTTCCGCCGCTCACCGATGGTGTGATAGTAGGCCAGGCATTCCTGCGGCCCCTTGGCCAGCTTCAGCTCATGGCTGATGGGCAGGCCCCACTGTTGCAGCTGTTTGAGGTTGCCGATATGGGTGTCGGCAATGTCGTGGCTGACCTGGCCGATGCCGTAGCAGCAGAACTCCAGCGGGCGGCTGGCGGTGATGCGCGAATCCAGCTGGCGCAGGCTCCCGGCAGCAGCGTTTCGGGGGTTGGCGAAGGTCTTGCCACCCGCCTCGGCCTGGGTGGCGTTCAAGCGCTCGAAGCCGGCCTTGCTCATGTACACCTCGCCGCGCACTTCCAGGGTCGCGGGCCAGCCGCTGCCCTTGAGCTTGAGAGGGATGTTGCGCACGGTGCGTACGTTGGCGCTGATGTCCTCGCCCGTAGCGCCATCCCCGCGGGTGGCGCCTCGCTGTAACTGCCCGTCCACGTACAACAGGCTCACTGCCAAGCCGTCCAGCTTGGGCTCGCAGCTGTACTCGATCACTTGCCCCTTGTCGGCATCCAGGCCTTCCACTACGCGACGGTCGAAATCCAGCAGGTCCGTTTCAGCGAAGGCGTTGCCCAGGCTGAGCATGGGGATTTCGTGGCGGATCTGGCTGAAGGCCGTTTGCGCGCTGCCGCCTACCCGCTGCGTGGGTGAATCTGGCGTGATCAGCGTGGGGTTGTCCGCCTCCAGCGCCTGCAGCTCGCGGAACAGGCGGTCGTACTCGGCGTCGGGCACGCTCGGCTCGTCCAGCACATAATAGCGGTAGTTGTGCTCGTCGAGTTCGGCGCGCAGTTCAAGGATTCGAGTCTGGGCAGTGGTCATCGGCAAAGGGTCCGGCCTGCGCGAGCGTACAAGTGCGCTTGCGGTTAAACGAAAGGGGTAAAAACCAAAAAAGCCAGCCCGCCGTTGGGCGAGTCTGGCTTTTCAACCATAGCGCGGGTCAGCGCTTCTGGGTGAGGGCGCGGCGCTCGAACTCCACGATGCGCTGGCGGTAGTGCTCGATGGTTTGCGCGGTAAGTACGCTGCGCTGGTCATCCTTGAGCTCGCCGTCCAGTTCGTGGGCCAGCTTGCGCGCCGCCGCCACCATCACTTCGAAGGCGGGCTTGGGATGGCGCGGGCCCGGCAGGCCCAGGAAGAAGCTCACGGCGCGGGTGGTGAAATGGTCGATGTCGTCCAGGTCGAACACGCCAGGTTTCACCGCGTTGGCCATGGAGAACAGCACCTCGCCGTTGCCGGCCATGCTTTCGTGGCGGTGGAAGATATCCATGTCACCGAAGCGCAGGCCGCTTTCAAGGATGTTCTGCAACAACGCAGGGCCCTTGAAGCCGTTCGGGTCGCGGGAAATCACATTGATTACCAGCACTTCTTCCACGGGCGCCGGCTCTTCGCCGAAGCCCTCGGCGTCATCCAGGCCAAAGTCTTCACGGGCGTTCATGCGCGGCTCGTCCACGGCCAGCTCGGTGACCCGGGGCGCTTCCTGCGGCTTGCGCCGGCGCGATTCGCGGCTGGGCGCGGTCATCGACGGCAGGTCGGTTTCGTCCAGTTGCGGTTCCTGATGGGTATCAAGTACTCGAGGTGGGCCAAGTACTTCAGTTGGCCCCTCTTCGTCCGGCAGGTTGGAAAAACTGCGATCCAGCCTGAACTTGAGCTTACCCTTGCCGCCGCGCATGCGGCGCCAGCCGTCGAAAAGAATGCCGGCAATCACGATGATGCCGATGACGATCAGCCACTCGCGCAGACCGATTTCCATGAAGTCCTGTGCCTCGAAAAAGATGTCAAAAATGGGTTAGGTAAAAAACCCTTTAAAACGTAGCCCCAAGCCTATGTTCTGGTTGGTGTTTTTGCCACGCGTATAAAAATATGAACAATAAACTAGCACGACCAAAGGCAACTTTACACCGTCCGCGTCATGTGTTTTAGCTCCAACGCTTGCCGCTTGCCTCAGGCATCGACCATTGCCAGTGCCTCTTCCACGTCTACCGCCACCAGCCTTGAGCAGCCCGGCTCATGCATGGTTACGCCCATCAGCTGATCGGCCATCTCCATGGCGATCTTGTTGTGGGTGATGTAAATGAACTGCACGGTCTGCGACATTTCCTTCACCAGGCGGGCGTAACGTCCTACGTTGGCGTCATCCAGCGGTGCATCCACTTCATCCAGCATGCAAAACGGTGCCGGATTGAGCTGGAAGATCGAAAACACAAGCGCCAACGCCGTCAGGGCTTTTTCCCCACCGGACAGCAAGTGAATGGTGCTGTTCTTCTTGCCAGGCGGCCGGGCCATGATTGTGACCCCTGTATCGAGTAAATCTTCGCCGGTCAGTTCCAAATAAGCGCTACCGCCGCCAAATACCTTTGGAAACAACGCCTGCAGGCCGTTATTGATCTGGTCGAAAGTGTCCTTGAAGCGGTTACGGGTTTCGCGGTCGATCTTGCCGATCACACTTTCCAGCGTGGCCAGGGCCTCGACCAGGTCTGCGTCCTGCGCGTCCAGGTAGCGCTTGCGCTCGGACTGCTGGCGATACTCCTCGATGGCGGCCAAGTTGATCGCCCCCAGGCGATTGATGCGCGCATCCAGCAGTTGCAGCGCTTCTTCGGCGGCGGCCTCGGTGGCGTCGGCGGCCAAGGTTTGCAATACCCCGTTCAGGTCGTAGCCGTCCGCATGAAGCTGTTCCTGCAAGGCCTTGCGGCGCACGCTCAGGCCTTGCCATTCAAGCCGGTGCTGCTCCATTTGCCCACGCAGCAACTGCGACTGTTGCTCGGCATGGGTGCGGCGTTTTTCCGCGTCGCGCAGCTCGCGGTCGGCGTCGTCAAGCGCGGCGCGAGCGGTGCGCATGTCCTCGTCCGCAGCCAGGCGCTGCTCCAGCAAGCCTTCGAGGGTAAGGCGGAACTCTTCGAGCGGGGCCTCGCCCTCCTCCAGGTTGAGGCTCAGTTGTTCCTGCCGTTCTACCAGCCTGGCCGATTGCAGTTCCAACCGTTCCAATGCCTGTCGCGTAGAGTTGTGCTGCGCTCGCAGTGAGCCCAGCCGCAGCGCCAATTGATGTGCGCTGTCTTTGTGCTGCCGGGCTTCGTGGCGCACCTGATCGAGGCGTTCACGCAGGCTTTCTCGCGCGGCTGCCAGGGTGTCGCGTTGCCCGGTGTCCTCGGCCATGGCATCCAGCGCTTCCTGCAACAGCAGGCGGCATTCACCGATGGCTTCGGTTTCCATGGCGCGCTGCTCGGCCAGCTCGGTGGTTTCCTCGTCGAGCCGGCGGCGGCGCAAGGCCAGTTGCTCGGCGCGCGCCTGGCTGGCGGAGCGCCGCGCCTTGAGTTCACCCAATTGCCGGGCTTCGTCCTGAAGCCTGCGGCGCACGTGTTCGCGGGCCTGCTCGGCATCCTGCTGTGCCTGGCGCGCTTCGCTCAACCGTTGTTCAAGCTCGGCTTGCACCGCTTCAGCGGCTTCGCGGGTGGCGTGCAGCGTTTCCAGTTCATGAGCACGGGCCAGCACACCGCCTTGAGCATCATTGCCGCGGCTTACCCGCAGGAAATGCCGGCCTACCCAGTAACCGTCACGGGTGGCCAGGCTTTCACCCGGCGCCAGGCTGCCACGCAGGGCAAGCGCGGCGTCCAGGGTATCGACCGGGCGTACCTGGCCCAGCCAGGCCGAGAGGTCTACCGGGCCGCTCGCTTTTTCCAGCAGGCTGCCGGCCAACGCCGGAGTCGGTACCGCCTGGGCAAGCCGCAGCTCGCCGCCATCGAAGGTAGGTAGGCCATCGGCAGCCAGGTCCTGGAGCAGCACGGCCTGCAAGTCGGCACCCAGCACCGCCTCCACGGCCTGCTCCCAACCCGCTTCCACGCGCAAGCCTTCAGCCAGGCGGGGTTGCGTTTGCAGGCCCTGATCGCGCAGCCAGTCGCTCACGCCGCCGGCCGGGTTCAGTGCGGCCTGTTGCAATGCCTCCAACGAAGCCAGCCGGCCGCCCAGCCGTTGCAGCTCGCCCTGCCCTGCCTGTTGCTGCTGGCCGAGGGCGTGCAGTTCTTCGCGCAAGGCTTCCAATTGTTCGCCTTGCTGCTGCTCCTCGGCCTGCAACTCCTCCATCAGCATTTCGGCGGCAGCCAGTTGCTCGTTCAGCTCCACGATGGCGGCATCTTCAGGGTCGGCCGCCAGGCCCGCGAGTTCTTCGGCCAACCGGCGCTGGCGCTCGGCCAGGCGTTCGAGGCTTTGCTCCAGTTGTTGCAAACGCGCCTGTTGCACTTCGGCCTGGCGGCGCGGCTCGGCGGAGCGGGTGTTGAAAGCGTCCCATTGTTCCTGCCAGCCTTGCATGGCGGCTTCTGCGGCCTCCAGCGCCGCGGCGCTTTCTTCGGCGGCAGCGGCGGCGATGGCCTGTTCGGGCTCCAGCATGTCCAGTTCTTCGCCGAGGGTGGCGAGCAGCGTCTGGTCGTGGCCCAGGTGGGAGTCGGTCTCCTGGCGAGCACGCTCGGCTTCGCGCAGGTCATCCTGCAACTGGCGCAGCCGTTGCTGGCCATGCTGGATGCTCTGCTCTACCCGTGCGATATCGCCGCCCACGGAATAGAAGCGTGCCTGCACCTGATTGAAGCGCTCGGAGAGCTCGTGGTGGCCGTCCCGCAGCCGTTCGATGCTGGCGTCGGCGCTGCGCTGGTCGGCCACCAGCGCCTCGAAGCCCACTTCCTGCTCACCGATGATGCTCTCGCGCTGGGCGACCAGTTCGTCCAGGGCACGCCAGCGCAGGGCCGACAGCTGGGCCTTGAGCTGGCGCTCCTCGGCCTTGTATTCCTGGTACTTCTCTGCGGCCTGGGCCTGACGATGCAGCCGCTCCAGCTGGCGGTCCAGCTCCTCGCGAAGGTCGGTGAGGCGCTCGAGGTTTTCCTGAGTGCGGCGGATACGGCTTTCGGTTTCGCGCCGGCGCTCCTTGTACTTGGAAATGCCAGCGGCTTCCTCGATGAAGTTGCGCAGCTCCTCGGGCCGCGCCTCGATCAGCCGCGAAATCATGCCTTGCTCGATGATCGAATAGCTGCGCGCGCCAAGGCCGGTGCCCAGGAAGATGTCGGTGATGTCCCGCCGGCGGCACTTGGTGCCGTTGAGGTAATAGGTGTTCTGCCCGTCGCGGGTGACCTTGCGGCGAATGGAAATCTCGGCATAGGCGGCATATTCGCCGATCAACGTGGTTTCGGCGTTATCGAACACCAGTTCGATGCTGGCCTGGCTGACGGGCTTGCGGCTGGTGGAGCCGTTGAAGATCACGTCCGTCATGGACTCGCCACGCAGGTTTTTCGCCGAGCTTTCGCCCATTACCCAGCGCACCGCGTCGATGATGTTGGACTTTCCGCAGCCATTGGGGCCCACCACCGCCGCCATATTGCTGGGGAAGTTGACCGTGGTGGGGTCTACGAAGGACTTGAACCCCGCCAGGCGGATGCATTTGAGGCGCATGTCAGGCCGGGCCCAGGGCGGCCAGCACCAGTTGGCAGCTCAGCTCGCAGTACGCCTGCAGCTGGCGCCGAATGCTCGCCTGGTCGCGGGCACGCACCGCCGTCAGCAGGCCATCGAACAGCTCCAGGTAATCGGCCATCACGGCCTTGCGCTGTTCCAGAGCCAGGTAGTAGTTGCGGTTCATCGCCGGCTGCAGGTTCTCGACCGTTTCGCGCAGGTAAGGGTTGTTGGCGAACGGATACGCCGCGCGCATCACATTGAAGCTATCGTCAACAAAGGCCTGGATCGCATTGGCCTCGGCGCTGGCCCGCAACCGCTGTTGCAGCGCCAGGAAGGGCGCGAGGTCGGCTTCGCTGCGCCAATGCTCGGCCACTGCGTAGCCCAGCAGGATGTACAACTCACCCATGAGGGTGCACAGGCTGCGCACATGGTGGGCATTGAGCTCGCTCACGTGGGCGCCGCGCCGCGCCAGGATCACCACCAGGTGCCGCCGCTCGAGGATCAGCAACGCTTCGCGCACCGAGCCGCGGCTCACGTCCAGCGCCTGGGTTACTTTCTGCTCCTGGATGCGTTCGCCGGGGCGCAGCTCGCCGCGCACGATGCGGTCGGCCAGGTGGCGGGCAATCTGCTCGGCGAGGCTGTCCGAGGCCTTGAACGTCATGATGGTCTCTGCGGGTCCGGGAAATGCGCAAGGCGGCGATTGTATAGCAAATACTGGCCGGCTGAAGGGGGCGAACTGGCACGAAATACGCTTGATCTCCTTCAGGCCGTCGAACCTGACTCAAAGGTCAGAAAATTATTGACCTTCCAGTCAACCCGCTACTACATTCGCCGAGCCCTTACGAATACCGCCACAGCTTGCGAGGTCGCCCGTGATCCAGTTCCTGCTTGACCACCAGCTGTGTTCCGAGGAGCACCTGGACCCGAACCTTACCGTACTGCAATACCTGCGCGAGCAGCGCAACCGGCGTGGTACCAAGGAAGGCTGCGGCACGGGTGATTGCGGCGCCTGCACGGTGGTGCTGGGCGAGCTGGTGGCCCAGGCAGACGGTACGCCGGGCCTGCGCTATCGCAGCGTGAATGCTTGCCTCACCTTCATTGCCACCCTGCATGGCAAACAGCTGATCACCGTGGAAGACCTCAAACAGCGAGGGCAACTGCATAGCGTTCAGCAGGCCATGGTGGACTGCCACGGTTCCCAGTGCGGCTTTTGCACGCCGGGCTTTGTGATGAGCCTGTTCGCCCTGCAAAAGAACTGCCCCGGTGCCGACACACCGGCCATTCACGAAGCACTGGGCGGCAACCTCTGCCGCTGTACGGGCTACCGGCCTATCGTGGAAGCCGCAGCTCAAGCCTGCGCCAGCCCGGCTGCGGACAGCTTCGATGCAGGCGAGGCCGCCACGGTCGCACAACTGCAGGCCATAGCTGCGCAGGGTCCCGGCGAACTCAGCGGCAGCAGCGCGCGCTGCCTGGTACCGACCGACCTTGCCACGCTGGCCCATGCCTACGCCGACGACCCACAGGCCCGGCTATTCGCTGGTGGCACCGACCTGGCACTTGAGGTGACCCAGCAACACCGCCCCCTGACCTCGATGATTTACCTGGGCCAGGTGCCTGAGCTGCGGCAGATCACGGCCACCGAACACACACTAACCCTCGGCGCAGCCACACCGCTCACCGACTGCTACGCCGCGCTGGCTGAGGATTATCCGGACTTCGGCGCGCTGTTGCACCGTTTTGCCTCATTGCAGGTACGCAACCAGGGCACGCTGGGGGGCAACATTGGCAACGCCTCCCCCATCGGGGACGCACCGCCGCTGCTGCTGGCGCTAGGCGCTTCGCTACTGTTGCGCCATGGCGACACACAACGGGAGTTGCCATTGGAAGACTTCTATCTGGACTACCGCATCACGGCCCGCCAGCCCGGCGAGCTCATCGAGGCGGTGAAGGTGCCGCGCCCGGCTGCAGACGGCTGGTTCCGCGCTTACAAAGTGTCCAAGCGCCTGGACGACGACATCTCAGCCGTGTGCGCTGCCTTCAATCTCACCGTGGAACACGGCCAGGTTATCAGCGCCCGTATCGCTTACGGCGGGATGGCCGCCATCCCCAAGCGGGCCTACGCATGCGAAGCCGCCCTACAGGGCCAGCCGTGGACCACTGCCAGCATCGAAGCAGCTTGCCAGGCCCTCGCCGAAGACTTCACCCCCCTCAGCGACCTGCGCGCCAGCAGCCAGTACCGCCTGCTGGTGGCCCAGAACCTTCTGCGTAAATGCCTGATCGAAACCCATACACCTGACCTTCCGACCCGGGTGGCCGCTCATGTCTGATTCCCACACTCACGCATTGACCGAGCAAGAGCTGGCCGAGGCGTTCCGCCAGGGCATCGCTACCGGCGTTGGCCGCAGCGTGCGCCATGAAAGCGCCGAGAAGCACGTGAGCGGCGAAGCCCAGTACATTGATGACCGCCTGGAATTCCCCAACCAGCTGCATGTGTACGCACGGCTGTCGGAGCGCGCCCACGCCCGATTGCTGAAGGTGGATACCTCGCCCTGCCTGGCGATCCCCGGCGTGCGGCTGGTCATCACCCATGAAGACCTGCCCGCCCTCAAGGATATTGGCCCGCTGGTGCCAGGGGACCCGCTACTGGCCATCGACAAGGTGGAATACGTGGGCCAGCCGGTGCTGGCAGTGGCTGCCTGCGACCTGGAAACCGCCCGCCGCGCCGCCATGGCGGCGGTGATTGAATATGAAGAGCTTGAGCCTGTATTGGACGTGGTGGAGGCCCTGCGCAAGCGCCACTTCGTACTGGACAGCCATACCCACCAGCGTGGTGACAGCACCGCAGCGCTGGCCACCGCACCCCACCGCCTGCAAGGCACCCTGCACATTGGTGGCCAGGAACACTTTTACCTGGAAACCCAGGTGGCCTCGGTAATGCCGGGCGAAGACGGCAGCATGCTGGTGTACTCCTCCACCCAAAACCCCACCGAGGTGCAGAAACTGGTGGCCGAAGTGTTGGGCGTGCCGATGGCCAAGGTGGTGGTGGACATGCGCCGCATGGGTGGTGGCTTCGGCGGCAAGGAAACCCAGGCTGCCGGCCCTGCCTGCCTGTGCGCGATCATTGCCCGCCTTACCGGGCAACCTACCAAGATGCGCCTGCTGCGCGGCGATGACATGGCCATGACGGGCAAGCGTCACCCCTTCTATGTGGAATATGACGTCGGCTTCGACGACAGAGGTCGCTTGCATGGCATTGCCATGGACCTGGCCGGCAATTGCGGCTATTCGCCCGATCTGTCTGCCTCCATCGTCGACCGGGCCATGTTTCACGCCGACAACGCCTATTACCTGGGCGACGCCACCATCAATGGCCACCGCTGCAAGACCCACACCGCCTCCAATACGGCCTATCGCGGGTTCGGCGGCCCGCAGGGCATGGTGGCCATCGAAGAGGTGATGGACCGCATCGCCCGGTACTTGCAGCTGGACCCGCTGGCAGTGCGCAAGGCCAACTACTATGGCAAGCACGACCGCAACGTGACCCACTATTACCAGACGGTGGAGCACAACCTGATCGAGGAAATGACCGCCGACCTCGAAGCCCGGGCCGATTACGCCACCCGGCGCGAGGCCATCACGGCGTTCAATGCCCACAGCCCGGTGCTGAAAAAAGGCCTGGCGCTGACCCCGGTAAAATTCGGAATATCGTTCACGGCCAGCTTCCTCAACCAGGCCGGCGCGCTGTTGCACATCTACACCGACGGCAGCCTGCAGCTGAATCACGGCGGCACCGAAATGGGCCAGGGCCTCAATACCAAGGTGGCTCAGGTGGTCGCGCAGGTGTTCCAGGTGGACATCAGCCGGATCGAAATCACCGCTACCCATACCGGCAAGGTGCCAAATACCTCGCCCACGGCAGCGTCCAGTGGCGCCGACCTCAACGGCAAGGCGGCACAGAATGCCGCGCTGACTCTGCGTCAGCGGTTGGTGGACTTTGCCGCTACCCATTGGCGGGTAAGCGCCGAAGACGTGGTGTTCAGCAACGGCATGGTGCGGGTGCGCGAACAGCTGATGACCTTCGAGGCGTTGGTGCAGCTGGCGTATTTCAATCAGGTGTCGCTGTCGAGTACAGGCTTTTACAAGACCCCGAAGATCTTCTACGACCGTTCCCTGGCCAAAGGCCGGCCGTTCTACTACTTCGCCTTCGGGGTCGCGTGCAGTGAAGTGCTGGTGGATGTATTGACTGGTGAATACAAGCTCACGCGGGTAGACATCCTTCACGACGTAGGGGCCTCTCTGAACCCGGCGATCGACATCGGCCAGGTGGAAGGCGGTTTTATCCAGGGCCTGGGCTGGCTTACCTGCGAAGAGCTGGTGTGGAACGACAAAGGCCGCCTGCTCACCAATGGGCCGGCCAGCTACAAGATCCCTACCGTGGCCGACGTACCGGAAGCGTTCAACGTGCACTTGGTGGAAAACCGCAAGAACCCCGAAGACACGGTATTCCACTCCAAGGCCGTGGGCGAGCCGCCGTTCATGCTGGGCATCAGCGCCTGGTGTGCGATCAAGGACGCGGTGGCCAGCCTGGCCAACTATCAGGTGCAGCCGGCGCTGGACGCCCCTGCCACGCCTGAACGGGTGCTGTTGGCCTGCCAGGCGCTGCGCGAGATCCAGCCCTCCCCCGTTCCCGTCAAACAACCCGCGGAGGCCTGAACCATGACCGACTGGATCAGCGCCCTGGCCGAGCTGCATGCCGCTGGCGAACCCTGCGTATTGGTTACCTTGATCGAGGAACGAGGCTCTACGCCGCGCAACGCTGGGGCGAAGATGGTGGTCACCGCCACCACCGCCTACGACACCATCGGCGGCGGCAACCTCGAATTCAAAACCCTGGCCATGGCCCGGGAGCTGCTTGCCGAGGGCTCGAGGCAATCCCGCCTGGAGCGCTTCAGCCTCGGCGCCAGCCTGGGCCAATGCTGTGGCGGCGCGGCAGTGGTATTGCTCGAACCGCTGGGCCAGCCCCAGGCCCATATCACCGTATTCGGTGCCGGCCATGTAGGCCGCGCGCTGGTGCCGCTGCTGGCCAGCCTGCCCTGCCGAGTGCGCTGGGTGGACGCCCGCGCCCAGGAATTTCCGCCCGTGCTGCCCGCGGGGGTGGAAGCGATCGTCAACGACGACCCGCTAGAAGAAGTAGACCGCATGCGCCCGGGCAGTTATTGCCTGGTCATGACCCACGATCACCAGCTGGACCTTGCCTTGAGCGAGGCCATCCTGCGCCGCAACGACACCCACTGGTTTGGCCTGATCGGGTCGAAAACCAAACGCGCACGTTTCGAGCACCGCCTGCGAGATCGCGGCATTCCTCCCGAAACGCTTGCGCGCATGCGCTGCCCGGTCGGATTGGCGCCCGTGAAGGGCAAGCTGCCAATGGAAATTGCAGTCTCTGTCGCCGCCGAAATCATTTCACTTTATAACGCACGCTTCGGCGAAGGCATCCAGGGCGGGGAAACCCTTGCCCGGTTGCTGCCGCAGTCGCGGCGTACTTCCACTGCAGGACAGCACCTTTCATGACTTCAACCCGTAAAGCTTACCGTGCCGGCCTGTTGCACAGCCTGGGCGACCCTGTTGAACTCGGCATCGATGCCTCGTACCAGTACATCAGCGATGGCCTGCTGGTAGTGGAGGACGGAAAAATCGCCGCCATGGGCGAGGCCGCCGACCTGTTGCCCAGCCTGGAGGCGGATACCCCGGTCGAGCACTTCGAAAATGCGTTGATCACGCCCGGCTTCGTCGACACCCATATCCACCTGCCGCAAACCGGCATGATCGGCGCGTACGGCGAGCAACTGCTGGATTGGCTCAATACCTATACCTTCCCGTGCGAGCGCCAGTTCGAGGACAAGGCCCACGCTGACGATGTGGCGGCGCGCTTCCTGGCCGAGCTGCTGCGCAACGGCACCACCACTGCACTGGTGTTCGGCAGTGTGCACCCTGAGTCTGTGGATGCCTTGTTCGAAGCATCACAGCGGCTGAACCTGCGGATGATCGCCGGCAAAGTGATGATGGACCGCAACGCCCCGGATTACCTTACCGACACCGCCGAAAGCAGTTACACCCAAAGCAAAGCGTTGATCGAGCGCTGGCATGGCAAAGGCCGCTTGCACTACGCGGTGACGCCGCGGTTTGCGCCCACCAGCACACCTGAACAATTGGCCTTGGCGGGCCGGCTGCTGCGCGAGCACGACGGCTTGTACCTGCAAACGCATTTGAGCGAAAACCAGAAAGAAATCGAATGGGTGAAGGCGTTGTTCCCCGAGCGCACCGGCTACCTGGATGTGTATGACCATTACCAGCTGCTGGGCGAGCGCTCGGTGTTTGCCCACGGGGTTCACCTGTGCGACGCCGAGTGCGCGCGCCTGGCCGAAACCGGCTCGGCCATCGCCTTCTGCCCAACCTCCAACCTGTTCCTGGGCAGCGGCCTGTTCAACCTGCCCATGGCCGAGCAGCACAAGGTAAAAGTGGGCCTTGGCACTGATGTGGGCGGCGGTACCAGCTTCTCCATCCTGCAAACCCTGAACGAGGCCTACAAGGTGATGCAGATGCAGGGCGCGCGGCTCAGCCCGTTCAAATCCTTGTACCTGGCCACCCTGGGTGGCGCGCGTGCGTTGTCGCTGGAAGGCCGGATCGGCAGCCTCAGCCCTGGCCATGAAGCGGATTTTTTGGTGCTGGACCTCAACGCAACGCCGCTGTTGTCGTATCGCCTGGCGCAGGCGCGGGATATCGCCGAAACCCTCTTCGTGTTGATGACGCTGGGGGACGACCGCGTGGTCAAGCAAACCTTCGCCATGGGCGAGGTGGTGCATCGCCGATAACGGGCTATTTGAAATTCCGGATCGGGCGCTGCGACTTGCCAAAGTTTGCGACGCGGAGATAATTCCCTCCCGCTCTGGAGCCCTCCATGAACCTTGATACCTGGCTACTCTTTGTCACCGCAGCTTTCGTGGTGATCGTCATTCCCGGGCCCCTGTCCTTGCTGATGGTCAGCAACAGCCTGAACCTGGGTATCGTTCGCGCCTGGCCTGCGTTCGTCGGTGGGGTGAGTGCTTCGCTTTGCCTGCTCAGCGCCTCGGCCCTGGGGCTGGGCGCGCTGCTCGCGGCGTCCGCCACGGTATTCGGGGCGCTGAAAGTGGCTGGCGCGCTTTACCTGTTTTACCTGGCGTGGGCCAGCTGGCGCCAGGCACGTACGCGGACAGCGGGCGCTGCGCCCGTACGCCCGCCGCAAACCGGCGTCGCTTCGCTGTTCGGCCGTGCCTTTACCCTTGGTGCCAGCAACCCCAAGGACATCTTGTTCTTTGCTGCATTTCTTCCGCAGTTCATTCGTGCGGATGTTCCGTTGGGCCCCCAGCTGGGGGTGATGGTCCTCACCTGGGCGGCGTTGGATCTGTGTTGCAAGCTCGGCTATGGATTGCTGGCACGCAGCGCGGGCGGTTACCTGCGTAGCGGCCGCGGCCAGCAATGGTTCAACCGCGCCAGCGCGGCATTGTTCGCCACGGCTGGCACGGTGGCCTTGATCGGCCAGCGGCCTTCATAGATCAGCCAGCCGCTGTATCGCAACACTTCCATGCAGGTCCGCATCCAGGCGCAGCGTTGCCACCAGGCGCACTACCCGCCCCTGTGCCAAGGCCAGCTGCAACGCTTCGGCTGGAGCCCCTTCCAGTCGTAGCTGCCAGTGCGCGATCCAGGCACTGGACAGCGCTTGCACCCCTCCGTCCAGCGCCACATTCGTAAGCCCGCCCTCGCTTACCTGCAAGGCCACAAGGTACAGATGGTTGGTCGCAGGCTGCCGGTACTGGGCAACGCCACCCGCCCGATGGTCCAGTACCAGGCCGTAGCGCCGTAACATGTCGTCGATCACATTGGGCGCGTGATGCCGCATGCGCGGCCGGCCGAGCGCTGCTACCAGGCTCCGGGTATGGGGCTCCACGGGCTGCAGGTACACCACACTCAGCGCATTGCCTGTTCCCTGTATATCGCCCGGCAATGCAAGCTGCCATCCCGCGCCGTCAGGCAAGGCTATGGGATGTTGCCGGGTCAGCATCAGCAAGGGGTCGGCCAGCTCACCGAAGACCGTACTGTCACCGATCCACGTCAACAGCACATGTTCCAGGCGCAACAACCGGGCGTGATCCTGGCCTTGCGCCCGCTCAAACACCGCCCGCGCTGCGTTGAGGGCGCTTGGCCGAGTGATTCCAGGGCGTACACGGCTCACCTGACGGTCCAGCGGCGCGAGGAAAAGAGGCCGACGAATCGTCCATTCCTGCGCGGCCCTGGACACGATCCATGGCTGTTCTGCGAACCGCTCTCGCAGGCACTGTTCCAGCGCATCGAAGGTGAGCGGTGACGGTAGCCCTGAGGGCCGTGTAAGCATGATGCCGTTACCGTCCTCGGCCGGAAACAAGGGAACCCAGCGACCCTCCACGCGCGCACCTTCCACCAGCGCCGTTGCCTCCTGGCGGTACAGCCCGGACCCCGGCGTGGTCTCGAGGTCTGTGGGCTGAAGCGCGCGGGCGTTGTCGCGCCAGCTGCGCAGATTCAAAGGCCCACCCTGGACCGCGGACGGCATCCGGACGCGCTCCCACACGAGTTCGGGCCGGGGCCCATCGAGCAGCACGCCGCCCAGCAGTGGGTGCAGTCGGCGTTCAGCCCTCGCCGTGCGCAACAGGGCGGCCAGCTCGGGGCTCTTCACCCCAGAGATGAACAGATCCATCCAGGCCGCGCTCAGCAGGTTGACGCCATTGTTGGCTTGCATCTGCAGCGGGCCGGTCGCGGTATGCTGCACCAGAATATAGATCCTCTGGGTACGCGGGTTGCGCAATACCGAAAGGTAACGTATGGGCGTTGCGTGACTTAGCAGCAGCTGGTAGCCGCGGCGGGTGATCATATGACCAATCGCTGCCTGAGCCGCCGGAACGCTGTCGTAGGCCAAGGCGCGGCGGATCGCCTGCTCCTCGGCCGGGTTCAACGCCCAGCGCAGCTGATCGAAGCGATTGGGTGCATTGCGCCGGGCCACAACCACTTCCATCTGGTGAATTCGCCGAATGGCCAGTGCCTGCAAGGGATCCGACGCAGGGTCGTTGAGCAGGCCCTCCAGGGCAAGCAGGCGGCGCTGTGTGAGCCCTTGGGCTTGCGGGTCGGCATGGTGGTAAATGGCTTGCCCCCAGGCCTGACGGCTATCGGCGGCAATGTCCGGGAACCTTCGGGCAAGCCGCTCGGCAAAGGTTTCGGTGTAGCCTCCAATAATCTGCGGCGCCTGTGAACGGCTTTGCCCCAACAGCACCCGCACCGGGCCGCGGCCGTCGCGGATGAGGTCATCCAGGTCCTGCAGGTGCGCGGGGGGCCGGCCTGCAGGTGTGATGAAGCGCGCGGCACCCGGGCTGGCTTCATGGGGCACAAGGGGGTAATACTGCCCTTCCCACCGAACCCCTCTATGCAACAGAGGGTTTTCGAAGAACCGCACACTCACTTCTCCACCCAGCAGGCCAGGGATCACTTCGTCTGCCTCGCCAAGCGACCATCGAACCGCTTGCCACCCTTGCCCGCTTGCAGAGGGGGCCGGGGCAGCGCCAGCGCCGGTGCGATAACCTAACGCCCACGCCGGAGGAGTACCGTCGGCCAGATAGGCGCAGGCGAACTCGGTGGCCTGCTGGGCATTAGGGAACTGGTATTGCCCTAGTAGCCTGCGGCCTCGCTGTAGCGCCTGCGGGCGCGTGGCGCCGGTGAAGGGCGCATGGGCGCTGCCAGGGCCCCACGTGGCGAAGACTTGCTCGGCATCAGTCAACTTGCCACCGCCCCCACGCAGGCCGGTCTCGGCGTGGACGACCCACCGTTCACCTTCCCTGCGAACCGGTGCTTCGTAGCGCCGGGTCGCGGTCGCCCGCAAGCGAAGGGTGTTCTCCTCGGCGCGGCGATACACAGCATAGGCGCGGCCGTCTTGCCATATATATTGCTCACCGGCGGAGCGCCAACTCCCGGCATCACGCCCGAAAAGCGGCGTTGCGTCGCGCAGGCGAAGGGGCGCTTCGTAGCCGGCGAATGCCGATCGACCGACCTGAAGGCCACCGCGTGCCCTTACGTGAGCGCGTATCGCCTGCCGCAAGCTGACTGCAGTGCTTGCCACAGGTATCACACTGAGCAGAACGTCCAGCACGCCGGCGGCCACTCCCAGCGCAGCGGCACCCAGGGCTTCGGCATCCTGCCGATGCCATGCTGCGGCAGCGGCACGGCTACTGTCATAGATGTCTTGCAGACCGATCAGCGTGCCCACGCCAGGCAACACGGCCAGCCCCGCGCGCAAATATCCCAGATCGCGGTGATGGGCCGACAGGTTACGTGCCTTGAGCAACTGGCGCTGGCTTCGGCCCTGGTGTGTGGCACGGCCCTGAAGCCATGCGCGACGGTCATGCAATTGCATCCCGACCAGGGTTTGTCCGAGGCTGGCTGGCACGGTCAGGTAGCCCTCGTAACGCCGCTGTGCGGCCTGGCGGAAATAGGACAACCATCGTAGCGGCTCACCCCCCAGGCGGTGTGCGACATAGTCGGCCAGGGCAGGCGTTACCCGTATGCCGTCACATAGGGTGCTGAGGGCAGCGGCAAGAGAGTCCCGTTCCAGTAGCGCATACTCGGCGGGCGCACTCGGCAGGCACAACACGGTACGGCCTGCATCAATGTCAACCAGCGCGCAACACCCTTGCACGGGCTCGCCACGTTCTTCCTTGGCATGGATCACCAGCCAATGTATGCGCAGGCCCTGATCGGCCAGGGCGCTCGCGTCATGTATTGCGGCGGCCGTACGCACCATCGCCAGGCCTTCTTCGCTCAGGCGATGCTGCCAGTGTGCCATGCGCGCCTGACATAGCAGTTCCCGCTCATAGGGTACGCGCAACCGTTCCGGGCGCTCGGCCAAGGCGGGATCGAGCAGGCGGCGTAGAAGCTCCTCATACTGTTTGAGGGGGTCCAGCGCTGGCAGGGCGCTTAGCAGATAAGCAGCCGAAATGCCCTCCAGCTGCCAGCGCGCCATATTCAACCGTTCGACTTCAGCTTCGTCGACTGCATCGAGGTTTTCAGTGGCCAGTTGAGCCAGGGTCAGGGTTTCCCAGTCATCACTGGGGATCCACCGGAGCCCGCCTTCGGCGGGTTCGGTGTCGAGCGGCGGCAGGAACGTCCCCATCGGTGGCGGCTCCAGCACAATGCCCGGGCTGAACCAATGGAAGGTGACACTGACGGGCCGGGTGAGGATCGCTTGCTCGGGATTGACGGCGATACCCAGGTCTTGCTCGATCCGCTCGGCCAATAGCTGCCCGGCGAAGGCCGGAAACGCCGGTAGCTGCTCGCTGAGCCACAGCTCCAGTTCCGCGGCCGCCTGGTGATAAGCCGCCAACTCAGTGGCGGCGGCTTCACGCTCCTCTGGGGTGCGTGCCAATAGCCAGGCGGGCATGTGCTGGGCCAACGCATCGGCCTGCCATTGTCGTTCGACCGACGCCAGCGCCTGCTGGCGCGTAGCGTCTACCGGTATGGCCAACGCGCCACGCGCTTCATCCAAGGCTTGTTCAAGCGCCAGGCCGGGCTCGGCCGCTTCCAGCCGTTGAGCCCAGTGCTCGATCAACGCGTCGATGGCTGCGCACAGCCCTCCGGTCAAAGGCGCCAGCCCTAATGACGACGAATCGGCCTCTGCATTGCCCGACAAACCGCCGAGGGCTGTAGCGAAGGGCGCCGTCAGCGTGAACGCCAACCTCCCTCGCAGTGTTTGCGGGTGCTGCGTATGGAACAGCCCTCCGCCCTCGCCGTGTACCCATAGCAACAGCGGCAGTGTGCTCAGGTTGGCCGCCCATTCACGCGCCGGCGCAATCACCCAGGCGTTGGGAACCGTCGCAGCCTGCCAGCGCACCTCTAGCACCGACGCGCTGCCCGAGGTAAGCAAAGGCTCGAATGTGGCCAGTGCCTGTGCGGGGATCTGCCCTTCTTCGCACTGGAGCCGCACTTCGGCGAGCAGCGCCTGAAGAATCAGCGAGCGTAAGCCCTCGTGCTGGTTGCGCAATGAAGCGGCATCACCGATGCCCCACAGCAGGCGCCCCGCCCCTTGCCAGGCGAGCTGGCGCTGGGAGAGCGCGGCGCGGAAGCTCGCCAGCCGGGCCTCGCCAGGAGCGTCTTCGCCGAAGCGGGCCGTGAGCAGAGCGCGGTGAGCCGAGGTTTGGTCCAGCAGCCATTGCCGTGGGTAGCTGTCCGGCTGGCTTCCCAGCGGTAACAGATCAGCGTAGGCCTGCGCCTGCTGCCGCTGGGCAGTCGCCAAGGCCGTTCGCCAGCTTTGCAGGTGGGCAATGAACCGCGGGGCAAGTTCGGTGAATTCGGCGCAGGGATCGGCGCCTTGGTTGACCCCCTCCAGCGCGTCGGCCAACTGGTTCAGCCAATCCACCGGTGCTTCGGCGTGAAGGAGCGCCGCGGCAATGTAGGCGGCGGCCTCTGCTTCAGGCTGGCTATCTGGAAGGTGAGCTTCGGGGAGGGGGATGATGTCGAGCAGGCTATCGAATTCATTCATGGCTACGGCTCCTGGGTGAAGGAGCCGCAGTGTGCTGAAGCCTCAGCCATGCCGGTGGTAGATACCGCTGCGCCCGAAGGGGCGTTCAGCTGCCGCGATAGGTCGAATAGCTGTAGGGAGAGAGCAGCAGCGGTACGTGGTAATGCGATTGCTGGGCGTCGATGCCGAAGCGCAGTACCACTTCATCAAGGAAAGGCTGGCCGGGTATTTGTGCTCCGTGCTCCCGCTGGTAGGCCCCGGCTTCGAAGTGCAGCTGGTATACCCCTGTAACATACCCAGGGCCGTCGAGCAGCGGCTGATCGCAGCGGCCGTCTTCATTGGTGAGGGTGCGACATAGCAACTCGAGTCGCTCTCCGTCGACCCGGTACAGTTTTACCGGAATGCCGGCCCCGGGGCAGCCTCGGGAGGCATCCAGTACGTGTGTAGTCAAACGCCCCATGAGGGCCTCCTTGTGAGGTTGGCGCACCGCTTTCGTGCAGCGGCTTCGCTGAATTCAGACGCCACGCATGGCAACGCCGAGGGTACTAAAAAAACTGACCACATGGGCAAGTTTCTTGCAACGGGAAAGCCGCCGAGGCAGGATACCTGACCGGAAAAACATCAGCACTTTACACCTACCGCGCCAGCCAGAAAGGAACCCGCCGTGAGCGCCCACTACCCCCGAAACCTCGTTGGCTACGGCGAACATCCGCCACACCCGCAATGGCCTGGGCAGGCGCGTATTGCCTTGTCCTTCGTGCTCAACTATGAAGAAGGCGGGGAGCGCAACGTCCTCCACGGCGACAAGGAATCTGAAGCGTTCCTTTCGGAAATGGTCGCCGCGCAGCCGCTGCAAGGCGCACGCAACATGAGCATGGAATCGCTTTACGAATACGGCAGCCGCGCGGGGGTGTGGCGCATCCTGCGGCTGTTCGAGCAACAAGGCATCTCGCTTACCGTATTCGCCGTGGCCATGGCCGCGCAGCGCCACCCTGACGTCATTCGGGCAATGGTCGCCGCAGGGCATGAGATCTGCAGCCACGGCTACCGCTGGATCGACTACCAGTACATGGACGAGGCCCAGGAGCGCGAGCACCTGCTCAAAGCCATCGAGATCCTCACCGACCTCACCGGCGAACGGCCGCTGGGCTGGTACACCGGGCGCACAGGGCCCAACACTCGCCGGTTGGTGATGGAGGAAGGTGGCTTTTTGTATGACTCGGACACCTACGATGACGACCTTCCCTACTGGGAGCCAACCTCTCCCGCTGACAACCCGCACCTGGTGATCCCCTATACCCTGGACACCAACGACATGCGCTTCACCCAGGTACAGGGCTTCAATAATGGCGATCAGTTCTACCAGTATTTGAAGGATGCCTTCGACATGCTGTACGAGGAAGGCGCCGAGGCGCCCAAAATGCTCTCCATCGGGCTGCATTGCCGGCTGATCGGCAGGCCGGCGCGGCTAGCCGCCCTGCGCCGCTTCATCGAATACGCCAAAAGCCACGAACAGGTATGGTTCGCCCGGCGCGTAGACATCGCCCGCCATTGGCACGCCACGCACCCTTTTCAGCCGCAGGTGGCCCCATGACTGCATTTACTACCCTCCCCGGCCAGGATCTGGACCGAAACGCCTTCATCGCGGCGTTCGGCGACCTCTATGAGCATTCCCCATGGGTTGCCGCGGATACCTGGGACCGCCTGCAGGGCCAAGGGTTGAACAGCATCGAAGCCGTGCATGCGGCAATGAGCGAAACGCTGCTGGCCGCCGACACCGCTCGCCAGCTGGCCTTGATCAACGCCCACCCGGACCTCGCCGGCAAAGCCGCGGTGGCCGGCGAGCTTACCGCCGCCAGCACCAGTGAACAGGCCGGCGCGGGCATTCATTTGTGCACGCCGGCAGAGTTTGCCCGCTTCACGGAACTCAACGATGCCTACAAGGCGCGCTTTGACTTCCCCTTCATCATGGCGGTGAAGGGCAGCGACCGGCATCAGATTCTTGCCGCCTTCGAAGCACGCATTCATCACACCCGCGAAGTAGAGTTCGGCTGCGCCCTGGCCGAAATCAACAAGATCGCCCTGTTCCGCCTTCACGCCCTTTAACTGCTCAAGGCCCGACCGCATGAAAGCCTACGCCGCACCCTTCGAAAAATACCTGAACCTGGCCGACGCCCGTCTCGGCACCCGTGCGCTTTCGGTAAGCGACGACTGGTTTGCCGACGTGAACCGCTTGTTCCAGCCGCACCCGGCGGTGTGGAAAGAAGGCGTGTTCGATGACAACGGCAAATGGATGGACGGCTGGGAATCGCGACGCAAACGCTTCGAAGGGTACGACCATGCGGTGATCCGCCTTGGCGTGCCGGGCACGCTCAAGGGCGTGGATATCGATACCTCCTGGTTCACCGGCAACTTCCCGCCCTCGGCTTCGCTGGAGGCCTGCTACCTGGCCAGCGGCGACCCGGATGAGCACACCGCCTGGGTAGAAGTACTGCCAGCGGTAGAACTGCAGGGCAACAGCCACCACTATCACGCCATCAGCCATGACCAACCGGTAAGCCACCTGCGCTTCAACATCTACCCGGACGGTGGCGTGGCACGGCTGCGCGTGCACGGCATACCGGCCGTGGATTGGTCAGGCGCCGGCGACGAGCCACTGGACCTGGCCGCGGCACTGAACGGCGGCCGCGCATTGGCGTGTTCCGACCAGCATTACGGCCACATGAGCAACCTGCTCAACCCCGGCCGCGGCGTGAACATGGGCGATGGCTGGGAAACCGCGCGGCGCCGTACGCCGGGCAACGATTGGGTGATCATCGCCCTGGGCCACCCCGGCACGGTGGAACAGATCGTGGTCGACACCCTGCACTTCAAGGGCAATTATCCGGACAGTTGCTCGATCCAGGCTGCTTTCGTGAAAGGTGGCACCGACAGCCAGATCGAAACCCAGAGCCTGTTCTGGCGCGAGCTGCTGCCCAGCCAGAAGCTGCAGATGCACCAGGAGCACCACTTCGCCGAGCAGATCCGCGACCTGGGCCCGATCACCCATTTGCGCCTGAACGTGTTCCCTGATGGCGGCGTAAGCCGGCTGCGGGTGATCGGCCGCCCTGCGCGCTGAGCCGCGCTTTTCTATCCGGAGACCTTCTGCATGCGCCAGCTGACCATCGAGCCCCTGAGCCGCGAAGCCTTCGCGCCATTTGGTGACGTGATTGCCACCGAAGGGCGCGATCACTTTTTGATCAACAACGGTTCCACCAAGCGCTACCACCGGCTGGCCGATGTGCAGCTGAGCGGCCCTGAAGACACCGGGATCATCAGCATCTTCCGGGCGCAGGCCTTGAGCATGCCGATGCCTGTCACCATGTTGGAACGCCACCCCCACGGCAGCCAGGCGTTCGTGCCGCTGCTCGGCCACCCGTTCCTGATCGTGGTGGCACCGCCTGCGCAACAACCTGAACCTGCGGCCATTCGCGCGTTTCTCAGCGATGGCCGCCAAGGCGTGAATTACCACCGGGGGGTGTGGCACCACCCGGTGCTGGCGCTGCATCCGCTCGACGATTTCCTGGTGGTGGACCGCAGCGGCCCAGGCAATAACTGCGACGAGCATTTCTTCCCCCTGGCCGAGCAGTGGCTGCTGGATCCTTCGCACATCAATGCCTGACTCGGGCCTGAGGCGCATCCAGGTTGCTCAGGCCTGGATCGCCACGGGCGCGAAAGCGAACCAAGGCGCACCTGATCAGGCCACTTGGCCGTTGATACTGCTGTGACATACGCCCCGTCATAGGGCGATTGCCTTTCAGAATGCTCCTAATTATGCTGCGCGCCCTTTGCCGATGGCCTACCCACTTCTCTTTTTACGCCTGCGCTTGTTGAAGCGTATCGCGTACTGGTGCCTTTCCTGACCTGTCGGACAGGCATTCAGGGCTCCAGCCAGAAGCTGGCGCAGCAATTGCTAAAGGGTTCTGGCGGCCAGCGAACCTGACCGATCGGACAGCACATTTATCCAGGCGGCGCCAATGCAGCGCCGCTGTAATCACCAGGGAGCTTTCAATGAACCGTACCCTTTCCAGCCTTCTGGTCGCCGGCAGTGTGCTGGCGGCAGGCAATGCCCAGGCGGCGGGCGATTGGCTGCAATGGCAAAGCAACAGCCTGACCTACCTGAACGGGCGGGACTTTACGGTAGACCCGGAAATACAACAGACCTTCACCTTCGAGCACGCGGATTCGTGGAAGTACGGGGACAACTTCCTGTTCGTGGACAAGATCTTCTTCAACGGCAAGGCTTCCTCCAGTTCGGGTAACAGCACCCTGTACGGTGAGTTCAGCCCGCGTATTTCCGCTGGCAAGATCCTCGACCGCCCGATCAAGTTCGGCCCGGTGAAAGACGTGTTGCTGGCGCTGACCTATGAGTTTGGCGAGGGCGACAACGAGTCTTACCTGTTCGGCCCGGGCTTCGACCTGGACGTGCCAGGCTTCGACTACTTCCAGCTGAACTTCTACAAGCGCATAACCGACGGCCCACGCGCCGGCGACAACGTCTGGCAGATTACCCCGGTATGGTCCTACACCATTCCGGTGGGCAAGTCCGACGTGCTGATCGACGGCTTCATGGACTGGGTAGTGGGCAACGACAGCAACAACCGTGGCGACTACCACGCCAACCTGCACTTCAACCCGCAGATCAAGTACGACCTGGGCAAGGCGTTGAACATGGCCGACCGCCAGTTGTACGTGGGCATCGAATACGACTACTGGAAAGACAAGTACGGGATCAAGGATACCCCGTACTTCGACACCGACCAGAACACCGCCAGCCTGCTGGTTAAAGTGTTCTTCTAAGCGGCAGTGCGAGCCATCCGGTGATAGCGCTCGCCTACAGGGCCCAATGCGGGCCCTGGTAGGAGGCCTCCAACCCTGTGGGAAGCAACTGTCTTCAGCGGTTTTCTTAAGCCCTTATTCGCGAGCTCCGCCTATGGCTCCGCCCGTCTCCTACAGGATTCAGTTCAGTCTGTGGGAAGCGGGCGCCAGCTCCCACTCAGCTGGGAATCCGGCTCGCGAAGCTTCCTATAGGCCGGGCTTGGCGGCACAATACCCGCCATGACCGATATGCCTTTCCACCCCGCCTGCTGCACCCCACTGGCCTACCACTTCCCGCTCCCCTCGCCGGTAGCGGGCAGTGCATTCGCCAGTTGTGGCTTCGAGCCGTCCCGGCTGTTGATCGACGACTTCCAGCGCAGCGGCATACTCAAGCCCGCCAGCATCGAGCGTTCGGTGGCCAAGCGTCAGGCCGAGTTTCTGGCCGGCCGCTTGTGCGCGCGCGCCGCGTTGGCTCAGCTTGGGTTACCCGAGGTGGATATTCCCATTGGCGAGGATCGCGCCCCGGTATGGCCCCAGGGCGTTACCGGTGCGATCACCCATGGCCAGGGCTGGGCCGCAGCCATCGTCGCGCCTGCAGGCTGCCAGCGCGGGCTGGGGTTGGATGCGGAAGCACTGCTCGAACCCGGGCGCGCCCAACGCCTGGCTGGGGAAATACTCACCCCCGCCGAGCTGGAGCGCTTGCCCACGGACCCGGCACAGGCCGCACTGGCGATCACACTCACGTTTTCGCTAAAGGAAAGCCTGTTCAAGGCCCTTTACCCCCTCGTGCGCCAGCGTTTTTACTTCGAAGCGGCAGAGGTGCTGGCCTGGTCCGAGCAAGGCCAGGCGCGGGTACGGCTGCTCACCGACCTGGGCGCCGGTTGGACGTACGGCACGGAACTGCCAGGGCAGTTTTGCGTCCAGGGCAGCCGACTGCTGAGCCTGGTTTGTATCCCTGCCCTAGATGACGAGCGGCGATTTGGCTGAGGTATTCCTACAACCCGCAGCCGGCGCGGCCCGCAGCCGGGCGCACAATTTCTCCCACATTTTGCCCACACCTTATCCACATTTCTTCATGTTGCAATGACCGGCCAACCGCATTATCGTGTAGCCCGTTGGCGCTAAACCCACTACATGTAGTGGTTCGCCGCTTCGCTTGAACACAATTCTCAAAGAAATTTCAAGCCCTTTTCGCGGTCATGCCCTGGTCGTCGAAGACGGGCTGCCAGGCGCCCCCGCGCGCGCTGGCTACCAACCCGTTATGCCACGGAGGCGCCCTGTCGCACCTCCTTAATTTTTGAAGTCGCTGTATACCGGCCAAGCCGGCTGATGGCCTTTACGGCCAGGTCGCTTTCGTCGGTTGTCGTGCTTCGCATGGAACGGCAGCCACCCTGCCGCGCCTAAATTCACATCAAGATCGTGGAGAACCTATGCACACCGACACCACTCGCGAGAACCCGCAAGGCCAGGCGCCTCAGGGCGTGGGCTCCACTCAGGAGCTTAGCGCCACCGCGCCCGGCCAACTGCGCGTGATCAAGCGTAACGGTACGGTCGTCCCTTACACCGACGACAAGATCACCGTGGCCATCACCAAGGCGTTCCTCGCAGTGGAAGGCGGAAACGCCGCGGCTTCCTCGCGCATTCATGACACCGTGGCACGGCTGACCGAGCAGGTCACCGCGACCTTCCGCCGTCGCATGCCGTCGGGCGGCACCATTCACATCGAAGAAATCCAGGACCAGGTAGAACTGGCCCTGATGCGCGCCGGTGAGCAGAAAGTCGCCCGCGACTACGTGATCTACCGCGACCAGCGCGCCAAGGAGCGTGCCAGCCGCAGCAACGCCGGCCAGCCCGCGCAGCCGCACCCAAGCATTCGCGTTACCCGCGCCGACGGCAATCTCGAGCCGCTGGACATGGGCCGCCTGAACACCATCATCACCGAGGCCTGCGAAGGCCTGGCGGAAGTGGACGGCGAGCTGATCCAGCGCGAAACCCTGAAAAACCTCTACGACGGCGTAGCCCTCAGTGACGTCAACACCGCCCTGGTAATGACCGCCCGTACCTTGGTTGAGCGTGAGCCGAACTACTCCTTCGTCACCGCCCGCCTGCTGATGGACACCCTGCGCGCCGAAGGCCTGAATTTCCTGGGCGTTGCCGAAAGCGCCACTCACCACGAGATGGTCGACCTGTACGCCAAGGCGCTGCCAGCCTATGTGGCCAAGGGTGTGGAATACGAGTTGCTGAACCCTGAGCTGGCCAACTATGACCTGGCCAAGCTGGGCGCGGCCATCGATCACGAGCGCGATCAGCAGTTCACCTACCTGGGCCTGCAAACCCTGTACGACCGTTACTTCATCCATAAGGATGGCGTGCGCTTCGAACTGCCCCAGGTATTCTTCATGCGCGTGGCCATGGGCCTGGCCATCGAAGAGAAGAACCGCGACGAGCGTGCCATCGAGTTCTACCGCCTGCTGTCGTCGTTCGACTACATGGCCTCCACGCCTACGCTGTTCAACGCCGGCACCCTGCGCCCGCAGCTGTCGTCGTGCTACCTCACCACCGTGCCGGACGACCTCTCCGGCATCTACGGCGCCATCCACGATAACGCCATGCTGTCCAAGTTCGCTGGCGGCCTGGGTAACGACTGGACGCCGGTCCGTGCACTGGGCTCGTACATCAAGGGCACCAACGGCAAGTCCCAGGGCGTTGTGCCGTTCCTCAAGGTAGTGAACGACACCGCCGTGGCAGTGAACCAGGGCGGCAAGCGCAAGGGCGCGGTGTGCGCGTACCTGGAAACCTGGCACCTGGACATCGAGGAATTCCTCGAGCTGCGCAAGAACACCGGTGACGACCGTCGCCGCACCCACGACATGAACACCGCGAACTGGATTCCCGACCTGTTCATGAAGCGTGTGTTCGAAGACGGCAAGTGGACCCTCTTCTCCCCTTCGGAAACCCCGGACCTGCACGACCTGACCGGCAAGGCCTTCGAAGAGCGCTACGAGTACTACGAAGCCCTGATCGAATACGGCAAGATCAAGGTCTACAAAACCCTGCAAGCCAAGGACCTGTGGCGCAAGATGCTCTCGATGCTGTTCGAGACCGGCCACCCATGGTTGACCTTCAAGGACCCGTGCAACCTGCGCAGCCCGCAGCAGCACGTGGGCGTGGTCCACAGCTCCAACCTGTGCACCGAGATCACCTTGAACACCAACAAGGACGAGATCGCGGTCTGCAACCTGGGCTCGATCAACCTGCCGAACCACATCGTCGACGGCAAGCTGGACACCGCCAAGCTCGAGCGCACCATCAAGACCGCCGTGCGCATGCTCGATAACGTGATCGACATCAACTACTACTCGGTGCCGCAGGCGCGCAACTCCAACCTGCGCCATCGCCCTGTTGGCCTGGGCATCATGGGCTTCCAGGACGCACTCTACCTGCAACACATCCCGTACGGTTCCGAAGCGGCCATCACCTTCGCCGACCGTTCGATGGAAGCGGTGAGCTACTACGCGATCCAGGCCTCCTGTGACCTGGCCGACGAACGTGGTGCCTACGAGACGTTCCAGGGTTCGCTGTGGTCCAAGGGCGTATTGCCACTGGACTCGCTGGAAACCCTGATCGAGCAGCGCGGCGCCAAGTACATCGAAGTCGACCGCAGCGAAACCCTGGATTGGGCACCGGTGCGCGAGCGTGTGCAGAAAGGCGTGCGCAACTCGAACATCATGGCCATCGCACCGACCGCAACCATCGCCAACATCACCGGCGTGTCGCAGTCGATCGAGCCGACCTACCAGAACCTCTACGTGAAATCGAACCTGTCGGGCGAGTTCACCGTGATCAACCCCTACCTGGTACGCGACCTCAAGGCGCGCGGCCTGTGGGACTCGGTCATGATCAACGATCTCAAGTACTACGACGGTTCGGTGCAGCAGATCGAGCGTATCCCACAAGAGCTGAAAGACCTGTACGCCACCGCGTTCGAAGTGGACACCAAGTGGATCGTGGAAGCGGCCAGCCGTCGCCAGAAGTGGATCGACCAGGCCCAGTCGCTGAACCTGTACATCGCCGGCGCCTCGGGCAAGAAGCTGGACGTGACCTACCGCATGGCGTGGTTCCGTGGCCTGAAAACCACCTACTACCTCCGTGCCCTGGCAGCCACCAGCACCGAGAAATCCACCATCAGCACCGGCAAGCTGAACGCGGTCTCCAGCGGCAACGACGGCGCGCTGCACGCAGCCCCCGAGGTTGCAGCACCCGCCGGCCCCGCCCCGGTGCCGAAGGCCTGCGCCATCGACGAGCCGGATTGCGAGGCGTGTCAGTAAGCGTGGTTGAATGACTGCAGGGCGCCTCCGGGCGCCCTGTTCGTTCATGGCCATGCCAACTGCCCTGTCATATAATCAGGGTGTAACTCTGGAGATCAGGTCATGCCCCTTTCGCTAGAAGCAAAACGCGCCTATTACGCCCGCATCCGTCAGGCAAATTACGCTGCCAGCTTGCGTCTCGAAGGCTTCGACGTACCTGACGACACCGCGACGAAGGCGTTACCTTCCCGTGAAGAAGTACTCAAGCGGTACCGCTCGAGCACTCGTGCGGAATAATGGATAAATATGGGGTTGGCCAGGACACTTATTGCTACCCAGGCACCCGCATCTTGCGCAATCGCCTGGATATCGTCGATGCCGGTCGGTTGAGCGACGCCGAGCGTGATCTCTCCGCAATTGCTGCAGGCCGAATTGAATTTCAACCCGCTCCCTATGATTTGGCTTATTGGCAAGGTCTGCACAGGCAGCTGTTTGAAGACGTTTATGCATGGGCTGGAATGTTGCGCAGCGTGGACATTGCCAAGGAGCAAACCCGATTCTGTACGGCTACGCGGATCGTCGCCGAAGCAGACAGGCTTTTTGCGCAAGCGGCCCGAAACGACTGGTTCGAAAACCTGCCCAGGTTGGAACTCATACCAGCCGTTGCGGAGCTGTTTGGTGAGCTGAACATGATCCACCCCTTCCGCGAAGGAAATGGCCGAGCACAACGCGTGTTATTCGATCATCTGATCATTCACACAGGCCATATGGTGGACTGGACGTCTGTGCTTCCAGACGAATGGAAAGCTGCAAATATCTCGGCAGTGCACTGCGATTATCAGCCGCTGGAAGCGATATTCCGCCGATGCATCCAAGGCCGCATCGAGCCCGATTGACGGTTGTTTCACGATCGGCACCAACCACAGCATCCTGTGTCTGAGATAAGTGTAAGCCACCACATATAGATTTTTGCAGCCGTAGGCGATTGGCTTATGCCATCAAAATCTCATGTCAATACGCGCAATCGGCCGTACTTTTCCGTATACTGCACGTCCTACAAAGGGACCCAACCATGCGCCTCGAAACAGCGGTTATTTAACCGACTGGCGGTTTTATTCGCCTTGGCTAAAGGGGTTCACGTTATTCCGTGCGCCTTGCGGTTTTGCACAGGCATAACAGCAATATCCAGATTCCTTGCGCCGCCGCCGTAGCTCAACAGAGCGGCGCGGCAGTCTTCCAAATTAACCTGGCCGTTTCGGCGGCCACGAGCAGGAGCGAACCCCGATGCTGAGCTGGGACGAATTCGATAAAGACGACGGCGACGCCGCACAGGCCAATGGCAGCCAGGCACCGGCCGGCGCCATGGACAAACTCGACAGCGCTGGCGACGCCGCCGCGCACGAAGCCCGCGAAGTGAGCGCCAACGACAGCGCGGCGGTTGCCCGTGCCAAGGCTGCGTTGAACAGCCTGGACACCGCCGAGGGCCTGGCCGAGCTGGAAGGCTCCGCCGCCCGTGTGAAGGTCGATGAAAAGCGCATGATCAACTGCCGCGCCGACCTCAACCAGCTGGTGCCCTTCAAGTACGACTGGGCCTGGCAGAAGTACCTCGACGGCTGCGCCAACCACTGGATGCCGCAAGAGGTCAACATGACCGCCGACATCGCGCTGTGGAAGAGCCCCGAAGGCCTGACCGACGACGAGCGCCGCATCGTGATGCGCAACCTGGGCTTCTTCTCCACCGCCGACTCGCTGGTGGCGAACAACCTGGCGCTGGCCGTATACCGCCTGATCACCAACCCGGAGTGCCGCCAGTACATCCTGCGCCAGGCCTTCGAAGAGGCGATCCACACCCACGCCTACCAGTACTGCATCGAGTCGCTGGGCATGGATGAGGGCGAGATCTTCAACATGTACCACGAGATCCCTTCGGTCGCTAAAAAAGCGGCCTGGGGCCTGAAGTACACCCGCGCCATCTCCGATCCGAAGTTCGACACCGGCACCCCGGAAACGGACAAGGAGCTGCTGCGCAACCTGATTGCCTATTACTGCGTGCTCGAAGGCATCTTCTTCTACTGCGGCTTCACCCAGATCCTCTCCATGGGCCGCCGCAACAAGATGACCGGCGTGGCCGAGCAGTTCCAGTACATCCTGCGCGACGAATCCATGCACCTGAACTTCGGTATCGACGTGATCAACCAGATCAAGATCGAAAACCCGCACCTGTGGGATGCCGAGCTCAAGGAAGAAGCCACCCAGATGATCCTGCAGGGCACCCAGCTGGAAATCGAATACGCGCGCGACACCATGCCGCGCGGCGTGCTGGGCATGAACGCGGCCATGATGGAGGACTACCTCAAGTTCATCGCCAACCGTCGCCTGTCGCAGATCGGTCTGAAGGAAGAATACCCGGGCACCAGCAACCCGTTCCCGTGGATGAGCGAGATCATGGACCTGAAGAAGGAAAAGAACTTCTTCGAAACCCGCGTGATCGAGTACCAGACCGGCGGTGCGCTGAGCTGGGATTGATCAAGGTTGAGGTTGGTTTTGCCGATTTGGCCGAACGCGGATTAGCTCAAACCCCAACCGCCTGAAATACTGAAGCCGCCTCAGCATGAGGCGGCTTTTTTTTGCGCCAAAGCTTCCTGACCCTACCCGGTGATCCCACATGACTTTCAAAGCCCTTGCCGCCCCTGCACGACGCCTTGCCATACTTCTCACGTTGGCCAGCGCTTCGTTTGCACAAGCCTCCCCTGCTCAACTGATCGACGTATACCGCGACCCCAATTGCGGATGCTGCTCCAAATGGATCGCTTACCTGCGCGATCATGGCTTTACGGTCAACGACCATGTGGAAGAGAACATGAGTGCGGTAAAGGCCAAGCTGGGCGTGCCGGAAAAGCTGATGTCGTGTCATACCGGCGTGGTGAATGGGAAATTCATCGAAGGGCACGTGCCAGTGCAACAAATCGTTGAGCTTGAGGGCCGCGCGGACCTGATGGGTGTAGCCGCGCCCGGCATGCCGATGGGGTCACCTGGCATGGAAGCGGGTGGACATAAAAGCGCCTATCAGATCATCGGGCTAACGAAGACGGGCCAGCAGCAAGTGGTGGCGGATTACCCAGCGGAGTAACTGACGCGCTGGTATACCCGCTTGCTTCCTAAAGCCCCACGATTGGAAACAGTAGCCAGCCACAGCTTCATTTACCCCCCGGCGAATCCTTGTTTTTCTTTTTGAGGATCGCCTTCATACGCGCGGACGCTTTTTGCACGGCCGCCATTTTTTCGGGCCGTTTCATGCTGCGCCATTTGCGGATCTCGTCCCGAGTGCGGCCGCAGCTCACGCACATTTCGCTGTTGAGCTGACACAGCGATACGCAAGGGTTTTCGATGTCTTTAGCCATGCTTGCCACCAGAACGTGCGCGGGCATTAAGGCGCGCGGCCCAGTCACCGCCGTGCTGGGTTGCACAGCGCTGCTCGGAGTCGAGTGCAACAGTTAACCTGATATCCGAACGGGCAATACCCGCTTGCTGGATGGCTGCCACGGTGAGGTCTTGGATCAACGCATTGGTCACGCCAACACTTGCGGCGAGCCTGTTCACGTCGCTATCGAATATCCACGTCACCGCCAGCCTATAAGGCAAGCGGCTGTAATCGGCCTGGTGGGTAAGCCATTCAAAACCACTGATTTCGCTCTTGGCCTGTTCGCAGGCCCAGGTCAGCTCTCGCGTCAGCTCGCGGTCGATGCGCGAGTGATTTCGACTCAGTGAGCCCATTCGCCCTCTCCGTAAGCAATAAGTACATCAATGATGCAACACGCTGCCGATTCGATTGTATTCAAACAAGCGCAGGCTTCGAAGCGCTGCCTTGCCCGGTTGGGGCGGTCACTGACCATGACGACGGTCGGCTAAAGCCCCATCGGCTTCTGTTCCTGAATGAATTCGATCAGCAGCCGCAGCCCGGTCGGCAATTGCCGCCGGCTCGAATAGTAGATATGAAAGCCCTCTTCCACCGGTGCCCATTGCGTGAGCACGAGCTTCAGACGGCCATCATCCACATAGGGCGCGACAAGCGGTTCCGGGAGATACATCAGGCCGGCCCCGCCAAGCACTGCAATAAGGCCCGTTTCGGCCTGATCGACCGTGACGGATGTGGGCACGGCGATCTCGAACGCTTGGCCCTCGCGCTCCAGTTCCCAACGGTAGATTCGATCATCGCCAAGGCGGTTGCTGATGCAGCGGTGGTTCAACAGGGCCTCGGGATGCTCAGGTGTTCCATACCGGTCCAGGTAACCCGGCGCTCCAACCACCACCCAGCGGATATCAGCCGACAAGCGCCGGGCGATCATGCCTTCAGGGACCGTTGCGCCGTAACGGATACCCGCATCAAAGCCGCCGTCGGTGACATCGACCAAGCGATTGCTGGCCACGATGTCGATCTCCACATCCGGATAGCGGTCCATGAAGGCTGGCATGATGGGCGCTAGCAACAGATTGGCCGCTTCGACGGCCGCATTGATACGGACGCGCCCACTTGGCGTGTCCCGAAATCGGTTGAGCATCTCCAGTGCAGTATCGATTGCTTCGAAGGGCTGGCTGACCGACTCCACCAAGGCCTCGCCTGCGGCAGTAAGCGTCACACTTTTCGTAGTGCGATTGAGCAGCCTTACGCCAAGTCGGCTTTCCAGCCCCTTCAACGCATGGCTCAACGCCGAGGCGCTCACGCCCAATTCGACGGCCGCGCGGCTGAAGCTACGGTGACGCGCAATGGTGAGGAAATAAATCAGATCGGCGACGTCGGCGCGGCGTGTTTGAATGTTGATATGCCCCCCTTGTCCAGCAAGGCCTTTGAGTGCCCGCTTATGCACATGATGGTCGTGTCACGCACTTTTGCCCGCCGCAGATGCGCAGCTCGGAGGGCGATTCCAGCCGTCGATAATATAGGCCGCAGCCAGTGTTTCACCAGCTGATGCTGAATGTGGCTCACAACACCGTGCAAAGGGCCCCGCTACGTGAAAGCTCTATGTCTCGTTATGCTAGGCCCATGACCAACCCACCGGAAACGTGGAAGGCCCCTGATGGCACAGAAAAAGAACCGGCTGAAAGCTACCGCATCAGTGATGGCATTGGTGGCGGGCCTCGCCGGTATGGCGCAGGCGCAGGACGTCGAACAAACGGTTGTGCGTATTGCCGAGCTGGTCATCGACCCTGTTCAGCTTGAGGCTTACACAGCGGCGGTGAAGGAAGAGATGGAAGAATCCATTCGCGTTGAGCCAGGTGTTTTGGCGATTTACTCAGTTGCGGAGAAAGGCAAGCCGAACAGCCTGCGCTTTTTTGAAGTCTACGCGAACGATGAAGCGTATCGGGCTCACCTCGAATCGCCGCACTTCAAGAAATACGTAGCCGTCACCCAGCCAATGATCCAGTCCCGCAAGTTGATCGAGACGGTCCCGGTGCAGCTTAGTGCCAAGGGCCGGTAGCCACTGCATTCCTTTTTTCCGCGCATGGGAACGATAAAGATGAAGCTCAAACACACGCTTCGCCTCACAGTGCTGGCCGCTGTGGCGGGGAGCTTGATGGCGCCTGTCGCGCAAGCGCAAAGCCTGGCGGTTGCCAGCCAGGCGGAAAAAGTACCGGCCTACTATGTGGCGGACTTTGATCTCAAGGACCCTGAGGCAATCAAACCTTACCGGGAGCAGGTGGATGCGACGTTCAAGCCTTACAGTGGCCGCTATGTCGTGCGAGCGGGCCAACTGAACCGGCTTGAGGGAAATCCGCCCTCGCACCGCCTGATCATCATCAAGTTCGACAGCCTCGAACAAGCACGGGCCTGGTACAGCTCCCCCGAATACGCCAGGATTCGCCCATTCCGGCAACGTTCCGGGCATACCGATTCGTACATTGTCGAAGGCTTGGCGGAGTAAGCGAAGCCCGAAGGCGACAAGCGCCCAGGCCATCAAGCCATCAAGGCGAGACAGCTTATGAAACCCTGGGCGCTGGTAGCAGGCACGAGGAGGTTTGTACGGCATGCCCACTCGTTAGAAGTGCGCTTTCACCAACAGGCTCGCAGTGTTCTGGTCGGTGGGAAACCCATGGCTGTCCTCGATACCGTATTTGTCTGACCAGTAGTCATACTCGATCCCCACATAAAGTTGCCGCGGCCCCACCTTCAACGCCTTGCCAAGGTCGTACTTGAGTTGCGGGTTGAAGTGGAAGCTGCTGGCAACGTAATTGGACGAGCCCTTGTTGCCCACGTCATTGACGTACCACTCGGCATAGCCGTCAAAGCGGATGTCTGAGGCGCCGAAGGGGAAGGTCATCGACCATACCGGGTTGATTTGCCACTGCCCGGACGCCTTGCCGGAAATACCGTCTGGCCGGCGGTAGTAAGTATTGAGCTGCACCCAGTCGAAGCCGGGGATTTTCAGATCGAAGCCTGGGCCCAGCAGGTATCGGCGGCTGGTGCCTTCGCCGCGCTCGTAGGTGGCGGCCACCAACACATCGGTGATCGGCCCCCACGCCATGCTGTGCCCACTGACCTTGCCCAACGACAGCCGCGGGGAAAATTCCCCGTAATAGCTGTGGCCGGCATTGCCGTGCAGGCCGGCGGACCACTTGTTGTCCACGAACAGGAACATGTCGCCCCAGCTCCAGCCGCTGGCGTGCTCGAAGGTGATGGTGTTCTCGATGTCGTTGCCGGTGCCGTCCACCTTGTAGTTATGGCCGTACAGGTAGCTGAGGCTGTTGTCTTGCCAGATCAACGAGCTGGCCTGGCTGGCCTCGCCGAACAAGGCAAACGCCAGCAGTGGCAGCGACAGGCGAAGGGCGGCAGAGCGCGAAGCGGGCGCAGCGAAGGTACAGGTCATGGATGATCCCTCAAGCAACGGTGCCGGCCGCCTTCATGAGCGGCCAACGGGCATCGGCAAGGGGATACCTGGGCAAATAGAAGCAGCTCCCTGGCCTACCGCGCCAGGCACCCTTGCCGGGTGTGCGGCACAGGCCGCAGAGCAATGTCCCGTGGTGGGCTGATCAAATACCGAGCCCCACTGACCGCTTCTACTCAAGCGGTGCTATAGCAGCCAGCGTGCCAACCGAGCGAAGCGGGCCTGGATACGATCCTGGGCAAAGATCGGTACAACGGCGCAGCCCTCCCGCGCACCATTCTCAATCGTTTGGATATGGCGCTCGCACCATTACTGCCCATGCAGCCTGCCACTTGGAAGAGATAACCCCGCACCTGCCGGGTTTGGCGATGTGGCACGCTTTTGGCTAAAACCCCTTTTGAGTAGAAGCGGTCAGCGTGGGCTCTTTCCACGCAGGGCATTGCTCTTGCGGCGCATGGCGCCGTACATCCGGTGTGGATGCTTGAACGTGGCCAGCCCTGGCCATGGCAAGAGAGACGATAGCCCCAGGCACCGCTGTGCCCTGCTCCCCTCTTCTTGCCTTCGTTCTGCTCCCGCCGGCCACTCGGAAAGGGATGCGGAGACGATGGCCATGAATAAACGGTTTGCTGCCTTCAACCTGCTGGGCGCTGGCGTGCTTGCCGGCCTGACGGGGCCACTGGCGTATGCCGGCGAAAAAGTCGTACTGCTGACGTCCTGGTACGCGCAGGCCGAACACGGTGGTTTTTACCAGGCGCTCGCCGAAGGGCTTTACGCCAAGGAAGGCCTGGAGGTGACCATCCGCATGGGTGGGCCGCAGGTCAATGGCATGCAACTGCTGGTGAGCGGCCAAGCGGATTTCATCCTCAACTATGACCTTCAGGTGCTCAAAAGCGTTGAGCAAGGCCTGCCGGTGGTGGCGGTGGCGGCCGCGTTCCAGGGCGACCCCCAGGGGTTGCTCACTCACGAAAACGTCGATGGTCTGAAGTCGCTCAAGGGCAAAAGCGTGCTGGTGTCCACCTCGGGGCAGCAAACCTGGTGGCCATGGCTCAAGCAGAAATACGGCCTGGATGATGCTCAGGCGCGGCCCTATACCTTCAACCTGCAACCCTTCCTGGCCAACCCCGACGCCACGCAACAGGCGTACGCCAGCTCGGAGCTGTTCCAGGCGATGAAGGCCGGCCAGAAGCCCAACTTCTACCTCTTCGCCGACGACGGCTACCCGCCCTACGGCTCCACGGTGGTCACCCGCCGGGACGTTATCGAACAACACCCGGAGCGGGTAGCCGGCTTCGTGCGGGCCAGCATGGAGGGCTGGAAGCACTACCTGAACGACCCCGCCCGCGGCAACGCGCTGATCCAGCAAGACAACCCCAACATGAGCGATGAGCTATTGGCCTGGGGCGTGAGCACCTTGCGCAAATACCGCCTGGTGACCGGCGGCGACGCCACCACGCAAGGCATTGGCGTGATGACCGACGGCCGCTGGCAGGCCACCCGCGATTTCATGGTGCAGGCCGGGCTGCTCGGCGCCGCAGCGCCTTGGCAAAGCGCCTACAGCACGCAATTCGTGAAAGCCCTGAACGTGCTGCCCGACCCCGCCGACCTTGCCGCTAGCCACTGATTTTTCTGGAGTACACCCCATGCTGGTAACCCAACAACCTGTATTGCGCCGTTTCTGGTACGCACTGCTACCCATGACCGCCCTGGACAACGGCCCTCAGCCATTTACCTTGCTCGGCGAACCGCTGGTGCTGTGGAAGCGCCCCACTGGCGAGCCGGTGGCCATGCGCGACCGCTGCTGCCACCGCACCGCGAAACTTTCCAAAGGCTTTGTGAGCGAAGACGGCAACATCGCCTGCGGCTACCACGGCTGGGAATACGATTGCAGCGGAACCTGCGTGAAGATTCCGCAAAACCCAAGCGGCGCCATCCCCCGCGGGGCCAGCGTGCAGGCGTTCCATTGCCAGGAAAAATACGGCTACGCCTGGGTGGCCCTGGACGACCCGTTACGCGACATCCCGGACTTCCCCGAAGACGGCGCACCTGGCTACCGGCGGATTTTCCAGTTCTATGAACAATGGAACACCAGCCCGCTGCGGGTGATGGAGAACTCGTTCGACAACTCGCACTTCTCCTTCGTGCACAAAGCCAACTTCGGCCTGTTCGATCAACCCGAACCTGCCACCTACGAATTCCGCGAAACCGACTACGGTTTCGAGGCTGAAACCCTGGTGCCCATCCGTAACCCGGAAGCGAGCTACCGCATCACCGGCAGCCAGCAGCCCATCACCCGGCGTCACCTGGTCAACCGCTATTACCTGCCGTTCTCGCGCCGCTTTGGCTGCATGTACCCGGACAGTGGCATCCATCACATCATCTACAACTGCGCCACGCCCATCGACGACGGTCGCCTGATGCTGGTGCAGTGGCTGTACCGCAACGACAGCGAAGAACAGTGCGGCACCCAGGAACTGATCGACTGGGACGCGGCCATCACCGCCGAAGACCGCGACATCCTCGAAGCCACGGACTACGACGCCTGTGTCGATACCCGCCGCCAGGTGGAGATGCACATGCCGTCCGACAAACCCGGCCTGATGATCCGCCGGCAACTGTTGGGCCTGCTCGAGGCCCACGGCGAACATGAAGTGTTCCTGCGTTCCTGACCCCGGGGTGCCCCTTATGATGCTGCATAGCCTTGCGATGCCCGCCGTGCCCGTGCCTGACCAGCCCGGCCCGAACACACCCTTGTTCGCCAATCAGGTCGAGAAAACCTACCCCAACGGCACCCAGGCGCTGCAGCGGGTGAAGTTGTTGATCCAGCAAGGGGAGTTCGTGTCGCTGCTGGGCCCCTCCGGCTGCGGCAAAAGCACCCTGCTGAAGATGTTCGCCGGGCTTGAGCAGCCGTCCGCCGGGCACGTGCGTTGGTGGGGCAAGGCCGCGCCGGGCGACGGCGAGGCCGGCCAGAGCCTGGGCATGGTGTTCCAGGAAGCCACCCTGATGCCCTGGGCGCGGGTGCGCGATAACGTGCGCCTGCCGCTGGACCTGGCGGGCGTACCAAGGCGCGACAGCGAGGCCAAGGTGGCCGCAGCGCTGGAGCTGGTGGGCCTTGGCCGGTTTGGCGCGGCCTACCCCCGCGAGCTGTCCGGCGGCATGCAGATGCGTGCGTCCATCGCCCGCGCGCTGGCTACAACGCCGAACCTGCTGCTGATGGACGAGCCCTTCGGCGCCCTCGACGAATTCACCCGCAACAAGCTCGACAGTGACTTGCGCGACCTTTATGCCCGGCAAGACCTCACCGTGGTGTTCGTTACGCACAGCATCTATGAGGCTGTGTTCCTGTCGTCCCGTGTGCTGGTGATGGGCGCGCGGCCGGGGCGGGTGATCGCCGACGTGACCATCGACGGGCCCGCGCTGCGTGACGAGGCCTTTCGAGCATCGCCAGGGTTTATCGCGCAATGCGCGCACCTTTCCCGGCTGCTGGTTGAAGCCAACCACGGCCATCATTGATCCCGCCAGGAGGCTTTCCATGTCTGCATCCCCTACTCCCTGGCTTGCGCGGCCGCGCCTGCTGGGCATCGTTTCGCCCATGATCGTCGGTGCCCTGTTGCTCGGCGTGTGGCAATTGGTGTGCATCGCCTGGCATGTCCCGGTGTATCTGGTGCCCGCGCCGCTGGATATCCTGCGCACGCTGATCACCGATGGGCCCATGCTGGCGGGCGCGCTCTGGGTCACGGTCAAAATCACCTGCCTGGCCTTTGCGCTGGCGGTGCTCATCGGCACCCTGGCCGCGTTTGTGTTCGTGCAAAGCCGGTTGATCGAAGCCAGCCTGTTCCCCTACGCAATCCTGCTGCAGGTAACCCCTGTGGTCGCCATTGCGCCGCTGATCATCATCTGGTGCAGCAACACCACGCTGGCGCTGGTGATTTGCGCCACCCTGGTGGCGATCTTCCCGGTGATCGCCAATACCGTGCTGGGGCTGCGCAGCGTCAGCCCTGGCCTGCTCAACCTGTTCCGGCTCAACGGCGCCAGCCGCTGGCAAACCCTGCTGCGGCTGCGCATTCCCAGCGCCCTGCCGTGCTTTTTTGCCGGTTTACGTATTGCCAGCGGGCTGGCCTTGATCGGCGCGGTGGTGGCCGAATTCGTTGCCGGCACCGGCGGCACGGGTGCGGGGCTGGCTTACCAGATCCTGCAAGCAGGTTTTCAACTCAATATCCCCCGGTTGTTCGCAGCCCTTGTGCTGATCGCCCTGACTGGCGTGGCACTGTTCAGCCTGATGGCGCTGCTGGCAAGGCTCAGCCTGCGGCACTGGCACGAGAGCGAACTGTAATGAGAGGCGCGACCCAAATGACTCAAAACAACAGCTGGCTGGTGCGCAATGCCAACGCAATTCTGACCGGCCTGAAGGGCTCGGCGGCGCGGCATACGGGCCCGGATATTCGCATCACGGCAGGCACCATCAGCGCAATTGGCGCCCTTTCCCCGATGCCCGGTGAACGCGTGCTGGATGCCAGCGGCTGCGTGATCTACCCGGCGTGGGTAAACACTCACCATCATCTGTTCCAGTCGCTGCTCAAAGGCATACCCGAAGGCATCGACCACAGCCTGGGGGCCTGGCTGGCCGCTGTACCCTACCGGTACCGCGGGTTGTTCGACGAGGGCAGCTTTCGCCTCGCCGCCCGGATCGGCCTGGTAGAGCTGGCGCGCTCCGGGTGCGTCACGGTAGCCGACCATCACTACCTTTACCTGCCCGGCATGGGCTTCGACAGCGCGGCAGTGCTGTTCGAAGAGGCCGAGCGGCTGGGTTTGCGCTTTGTGCTGTGCCGTGGGGGTGCTACCCAGGCGCGGCAGGCCGAAGGGGCGGTGACCGGGGCGGGCGCGGAAACGCTGGACCAGTACCTGCAGGACGTTGAGCGGCTGGTACAGCGCTACCATGACCCGGCGGCCGACAGCTGGCGGCGGATCGTGATGGCCCCAACCAGCCCACCCTATTCGATGCCGCCGGAGCACCTGCGTGAAGCGGCCCGCGCGGCTCGGGGGCTGGGCGTCCGGCTGCATAGCCACCTCAGCGAAACCGTGGAATACGCCAATGAAACCCAGCGCCGCTGGGGCATGTCGCCGGTGGCCTTCTGCGCCGAGCATGAGTGGCTTGGCGACGATGTGTGGTTTGCCCACCTGGTGAAGCTGGCGCCCGAGGAAATCCAGCTGCTAGGGCAAACCCGTACCGGCATCGCCCATTGCCCGCAAAGCAATGGCCGGCTCGGCAGCGGCATTGCCGACGTAGTGGCGCTCGAAGCCGCTGGCGTGCAGGTGTCGATCGGGGTTGATGGCGCGGCCTCCAACGAGGCATGCGACATGATCAGTGAAACCCACGCCGCCTGGCTGCTGCAACGGGCGAAGGCAGGCGAACGCGCCCTGCCAGCTTGGGCCGGTGGCCAACAGGAAGGCGGTGCGCACGCGGCAACCGTCGAGGACGTGGTGCGCTGGGGCACGGCCGGCGGCGCGGGTGTGCTTGGGCTGGAAAAAGTGGGCAGCCTGGCGGTTGGCATGGCGGCGGACCTTGCCATCTATCGCCTGGATGAGCCGCGCTATTTCGGCCTGCACGACCCGGCTATCGGCCCCGTGGTCGGTGGCGGCAGGCCTACGCTACGGGCATTGCTGGCAGGCGGGGAATTGAGGGTCGAGAACGACCGGATCCCTGGCCTGGACCTGGCAGAACTGGGCGAGCAAGCGCGCCAGGCCGTTCACCGGTTGCAACGTGCGGCGGGGGTACGGTCATGACTTGGAACGCCATGCGAGTCACCGGGCTGCGCCTGGAACAGCCCGGCATCCTGGGCCTGGAGCTCAGCCCCGCAGACGGGCAACCCTTGGCTACCACCTGGGAGGCCGGTGCCCACGTAGACCTGCGCCTGCCCGGCGGGCTGGTCCGCCAATATTCGCTGGCGGGCCTGCCAACCGACGGGCGGATGCTGATTGCTGTGAAGCGCGAAGCGCAGTCGCGCGGCGGCTCACAATGGCTGCACGAACAGCTGCGGATCGACACCCTGCTGGACGTGGGCCCGCCCCGTAACCTGTTCAAGCTCACCAGCGGCAACGGCCCGGTAGTGCTGATAGCCGCCGGCATTGGCCTTACACCCTTGCTGGCCATGTACCGCCAATGCCTGGCGGAGGGTCGGCCAGTACGGCTACTGGGTTTTTCTCGCGCGCCCCGGGCCCCTCGCCTGCTGGAAGATCTGGCGGGCGACGTGCAGTGGCATGGCGGGCTGGCTGCCGCCCGGATCGCCGAGCTCCTACCGCTCCAGCTGGGAACCTGGCAAGCCGGGAGCACGCTGTATACCTGCGGGCCGGCGGGGTTCATGGACCGTGTGCAAACCACTGCCGTTGAACTCGGCTGGCCAGAGGATGCGCTGCACCGCGAGCATTTCCAGCCGGCTGCCCAACCCGGTACTGCGGTTACCCTGGAGGATAACTGTGAGCTGGTACTGGCCCGTAGCGGCACTCGGGTGTCGGTCCAGCCAGGTGAAAGCCTGGCGAACGCCGCCGCCCGGGCTGGAACCCTGCTGCCGTTGTCGTGCGGGATGGGCATCTGCGGGGCTTGCGTAACGCGGGTGATCGAAGGCGAAGCGGACCACAGGGATGACTGCCTGACGCCCGCGCAACGGGCAAGTGGTGAATGGATAGCCCCGTGCGTATCCGGGTGCCGCGGTGAGCGCCTGGTGCTGGATGCCTAGGGGTGGTCGGCCTGAATTTGACAGCGTTCGTTATCATATCGATATGCCGCACTTTCCCTTTTTGGAAACCATGGCCGGTCGCACGCTCGTCCTTGCTCCCGCGCGGCGCGGCCGAAGTCAATGCGCCTGGCGTAGCCGTTCAAGTGCTTCCCTGAGCCACACGTTCGCCCGGTGCGAGCCGTCGGCGCAGCGGACCTCATAAGGAAGGCCGCTTGCATTGCTTTTGGTAGCCGCAAGATCAATAAAGTCCTCGGCACTGCCAATCAGGTGTTTCTCTTCAAGATAATCCAGCTTTTTCTCCAGATGTGCCCGAGCCTCAGGGCCGCGGAACTCCTTTCCATTACGAACAAACTGGCATTCGCTGTATTCGACGAAGGCCAACAACTTGTGTATTTCCTCCTCGGACGATGGCGTAGCCTGCGCACCCGCATGCGTTGCCAACGCGACAAGAACAATACATGCCGCACCCCAATACGCGCTGATGGACCGCGCCCTGATTGCTAGCCACACCATATGGCACCCCCTTGTAAAGGCATATAACCGAACGATGTCAGCATCCAGCGCTTTTGCGCGCCGCCTAGCTGCCGTATCGAACCGGCAACGAACGGCTCATTTGAACCGAACCCTGCCGATTTGATACCAGGGAATGCTACTGCTTATTCGCCGGTAGCACTGCGGCTTCAGAGTCTGGAGGCGTTTCCCAGTCCAGAAGCTGCTGTTTGAAGTCATGGCTTGCGGTCTGGTAATAGGCGATGGCTCTTGCAATAAGCGGGTCGTCCACCGAGGCGGTGACCTCCTGGCTCTCGCCAAGGGCCTGGATATGCCGGCGCAGCTCGCCACGAGGGCTGAGAATGGCCAGATCCTGGCCATCAAACAGGCCCAGATGCTGATAATTACCCAACAGTACGCGAGGCGCCAGGTTTGCTTGGGCAAACATATCCCGCCCAAAGAATGTTGACGTATAGCTTGCGTTCAATAGCCCCAATACAGTGGGCGCAATGTCGATCTGGCTGGCCAGCCCTGCGTACTCTCCTGGCTTGATCAACTTTGGCCCATACATGAACAGGGGAATATGGTAATTGCTTACCGGAAGGTCTTCCTTCCCCGCGCTGCCGGCCGTATGGTCAGCGACAAATATGAACAGCGTACTGTCGAACCATGGCTTTTTACGGGCTTCTTCCAGAAACTTCCCTATGGCGTAGTCCGTATATTTTACCGCGCCGTCGCGCCCCTTGCCGGAGGGGATGTCGATTCGGCCATCCGGGTAGGTATAGGGCCTGTGGTTGGAAGTTGTCATCAACTGCAACAGGAATGGGGTCTGGTTCGAGAAACTGGCGTCGGCCACTTTAAGCGCTTGGCTGTAGAGGTCCTCGTCTGCCATGCCCCAGGCATTTTTGAAGGTTATTTCTTCCTCCGCCACACTGCTTTGATCAACTATGCGATAGCCATTTCCACTGAAGAAGGCATTCATATTGTCGAAATAGCCACGGCCACCGTAGAGGAATACGGGGTCATAGCCTAAACCCCGCAGTTGCTGGCCCAGGCTGGCAAAGCCGCTCTCCCGACCCACCCGCTTCACGATGGACCGCCCAGGCGTAGGCGGCATGGAGAGGGTAATCGCTTCAAGCCCGCGATCTGTGCGGGTGCCGGTTGCGTAGAAGTTGCTGAAGTACAGGCTTTGCTTGCGCAAATCATCGAGGTTAGGAGTGAGGTTACCCGGCCCTCCGTTGCTACCAAGATACTTTGCGCTCAGGCTTTCGATAGTAACCAGTACGATATTGGGGGTACGCAGCGCCCGCGTGCCTGTTACTTTGCGACGAATATCCTCCGGGTCGTCCCCTGCGAAAATGTCCGGGGTTTCGGCCAGCTCGGAGCGGATCAGTGTCCCGGCCCGTTGCGCATCAACCGTGGAATAAAACTGCTCATAATCCAGTTCGTTATTTCGAAACGCGGCGAAGAACTGGTACGGCCCGTTGCTTGACAGCTCGCGCTGGTAAGCGTTGCCGTTCTGCCCGCGGGGCCATTGTTGATCGGCAAGCAGGGCGCTGAGCCCCGCTACTACGCACAGCAACACGAACCACACCATGCGCAGTCTGGCTTCACCGATTGGGGCGCCCATGGCTTCTGCGAGCGGCCGGCGCAGCAGCAGGCTTATCGCCATGGCGAGCACGGCCAGTACTGACAACAACGTCCCGACAGGATAGGACTCCAGGATGTTGTTCAATACCTCGTCGGAGTACACAAGATAGTCAACGGCGATGAAATTGAAGCGAACGCCAAATTCATCCCAGAACAGCCATTCGGCGACCGCAACGAACAGCATCACAAACACGCTGAATGCAAAAACGCTCCGCAGCAGCCACCGATGGGGGCGCCAGCGCCAGAGCCTGGCCGGGCACACCAGGAGATAAAGACCCAGCGGCAGCATCGCGTAGCTGATAAAAGCCACATCATAGGCAAAGCCCACGAGGTAGCTCAGCACCGAACCGCTACCCGCTTCGGTAAGGTGCGAGAACAGCAGGATTGACCGGGTGAGGGAGAAAACGACCAGCCAGCAGCAGGTCAGCAAGAGGAGATAGCGCACCGGCGCCGGGCGTGAGGCAGACATACTTATTCCTTTAAGGCGAGTTCAGGCCCTTCCAGGTCGCTACCGGAAGGCGTGCCAGTTGTAGCCTCCTCAAAGTAGCAGGCGCAGTGACAAAAAAATGTAATGTTTGCCGACCGCTACCGGCGTGGTGCCTGCCCGCAAAGCGACCCAAGCCCAACCAGAACAGCGCTTCGGTTGCGTTTGAGGTAGGGGTTGATCGCGGCCAGGCTACAAGGGGCCAACGCTTGCAGCGGGCCGCGCAAGGCACCGCGGACAAACAAGAGTGCGGGAGCCTCGCGGGGCAGCACCGCTTGTTGCTCGCTTAGCACTGTGATGGGCCGCCCCATGTAATACACAAGGCGCATGTCCGCCGTTTCAAGGCTATAGGCCGCCACCCCCGGGTTTTTCTGCGCTTGCGCTTCAATCTGCCGGAACCCGGCAACCCGGTGAGCAAACACCCGGCCTTCTACAGTGCTGTAGAAAATCACATAACCTACCAGCGTAACGATTGGAACAAGTACCAGTGCTCGCTTTGCCCAGCGTGTACTGGTAGTGCTCCAGACCAGATCCCACTGGTAGGCCAACAGCACGGCGATGGCGGGGTAGACTGGCAAGAGGTACTTCGCATGCTTTTCGGTGAAGCACGAGAACAGCGCGAGCGCGAACAGGGCGTGGCACAGCAACATTAACCCCGCCGGGTTGTTGCGCAGCCGCAACCATAACCGCCGGGGGCGTATCAGCAAGATCGGCCAGAACGGGGAAAAGTCGCCTGCCAAGTACAACAGGTAGGCATACCAGGGCTCTGCACCCTGGCCGTCGATCTTTTTGACGATGTCTTCCTGCACCACCGCACCCCAGACACCCCACCCCTGTTGAGCGCCGACGGCGATGTACCAGGAACTACCGATCACCAGCATGGCCGCCCAGCCCGGGCCACTGCGCAGGTAGCCGAACGCGCGCGTGTCTTTTGTCAGTAACGCGTATACGAGCACGGGTGCGGTAACCCATAACAGGCATACCGGCCCTTTAGTCAGTAGCGCGCTACCGAGCAAGGCGTAGCTGCACCAGACCCACCGCCTTCGGCCCTGAGCGAAGATGTACTTCCAGGCGCACAGTATGCTCATGAGACAGAGCCCTGTGAGTACCATTTCGATTTCGGCACGGCGCGCAAACAGGCTGAAACTGGCATTCGTCGCCAGTATGCATACCGCGAACAATGCAAGCCGCTGCCCGGCCGCTTTGCGCACCTGCCAGTACAGAAGCGCGCAACACAAGCTGGCAAACAAAGCCGACGGTAAGCGCAGGGTCCACTCGGATAAACTTCCAGTACATTTGACGACTATCAGTGCCAGCCAATAGAACAGCGGTGGCTTGGACAGATACGGCTGCCCGTTCATATAAGGGATCAACCAGCTACCGGCATCGTGCATCTCTCGCGTGGCCACGGCCCGCCGTGCCTCGTTTACGCTCATGAAGGGCAAGCTGCCCAAAGCCCAGAAAAACAACAGCAGCAAAAGCAGGGCCAGGCCCACAGTTGCCCAGCGCATAGAGAGCAGCGGGTGTTTTATAGGCATCCAGGCACCATGAGGGGCATTCACTGCCGCTTCTGAAACGCGTAGAACAGGTTCGGCTCGCTGACGATGTAGAGGTTGCCAGCGGTATCCATGGTGATCCCTTCCGGTTGAGGCGCGTCCTTGTGCAGGTCGCTGAATGCGGCACGTAATGAGCGAATGCTCACGAAGTGACCATCAGCGTCGAGCTCGGTAATGTTTCGGGACTGGTCACTGAGCACCAGCAAGTGGCCACTGGCAGGATCGTAATAACCATCCGAAAGGTCCCGGGCAAACACGCTACGGGATATCCAGGGTGTGAGGTCACGCACGGTGATGCGTACGCCCTGCGCGTCGAGCGCCTTGAGCAACCCGGTCACTTCGTACATGGCCCGTGGGTCGCGCTCTTTGATGGCAAACAATCGGTCGTTGGCCGGATCATAGGTCACACCCTCGAAACCTTTGTTGCTGTGGCTCGCGTTGATCTGCACGGCAATGTATTGCGCCTCTTCCACGTGTATGGGGCGCACCTCCTGCGGAATGTTCAAGACGTCCAGTTGCTGTTGCTCTTCGTCCACGATCACCAGCCGGCCGTTGCCCAGGTAGGCCAACCCCTCGGTGTCTTCAAACCCTACCAAGGGGTACCGTGCCCGGATATCACCGGCTTTGCTCAGCACCAGGAGCTCCATGGGAGTATTGTTGGTGATTGCCAGCAAGCGATCGTGATCATAGTCATAAGTGATGCCAGACAAATTATGCAGGCTGGCCTCGACGGTTTTTCCGTCGATAACAACGGAGTAGCGAGACAGCCCTATTGTGCTATCCACCGTGCTGGCGGACGCCCTGTAGGTGAGCCAATGGGCATAAAGCTGTTGGTGCCAGAAATACCGCGAAGAGGCGGCCCACAGAAAGCCGCCTGCCAGCGCAATCGCCATCGCAATCCCCAATGCTGCCCCTGCCCGCCTGCGCCTACCCCGTGAAACCCCTGCAGTTTTTATACGCTGGTCCTTGACCACCGAAGTTCCATCCAATGGCATCGCTCGCCCCCTTACGTACCCGCCCTGTGTGTGACGGCAATTTAGGTGGTAGGTATTACAAAGCGTCGGCGCCCCACTCATAGCGATAAACCCGCGCGGGTGGCTGTGGCTGGCAGCGGCCGTTGTCTGCATCAGGCCCTACGATCAGCCACTCGGCCCTTGAGGTCGAGCCAAGCTTGCGAGCCTTGTCGGCACTGAAACAACGGTCCAGGTCTGCGGCGGGTATCAATGCAAACGCACCCGGGTGCGTGCGCAGCCACAACGCCGTTTGCTCCAGTGCAGAGGGGTTGGCAAAGCCGAAATGAACGACCGGCTGACGGGCATACAGCCAATGCCCTTCGCGCCAGCCAACCAATGCCAGCTCGGCCCCGCCGGTCAGCCGAGCGGCTTGAACCATCAGTAGCTGGTGGGGGTTGGGGCCGTCCATTATCGGCTCGGCGAAGCCCCGGGCAAACCACAGGCAAAACCATGCCGAAGCCGCCAGCTTGAAGGCCCTCAGGTATTTGGGACGCTGTGCGAACCACCGGCGGAGCAGCCAGGGGACCAACGGCGCGGCCGCCAGTGCCAGGCCTGGCAGCGCGGGAAAAATATAAAGCTTGCGCTTGCCAGTGCTCAGGCAGAAAAACAGGACCACCAGCACGACCCACCCTAGCAGCAGTAGCGCCCGGGCATCGCGCTTGCGCAACTGCTGGCGCCACGCAGGGATCAGCCAAGGCAAGGCAAGCACCAACGGCAGCCAGTACTGCGGTATTACCGTAAGGAAGTACCAGAACGGCTCGCGGTGATCCCAGGCTGCTGCATAACGGCCACCGGTTTGGTGAAGGAGAATCTCTTTGAGGTACGCAACGTCTTCCGTGCCGCCCTGGAGCCAGACATGAAGCAGCAGCGGCGCCAGCCAGATGGCGCACCCCGCCAGCAGCGCGAGCAAACCTGCGGCCCATCGGCGACCTTCCCCCGGCATCGCCGGCACACCCGGCCAGCGCTTGCGCACCGCATAGCCATAGGGCACCAGCATCAAGGCCGGTAGAAAGCCCACGCCCTTGCTGATAATCCCCAGGCCCATCGCCACGCAGGCTAGATAGAACCAGCCCCATGCCGGCCCTAGCAGCAGATGGCGCACCATCCCATAGAAGCCCACAGCCACCCACAGGCACAGGTAACTGTCGATCTGCCCGGTACGCAGCACGCTGTAGGTCTGATAGCTGGCCAGAAACAGCAGCGCCGCGATCCGGCCGACCTTCGGGCACCACAGGCGCCGTCCCAGGTCGTACAACACGGCCGTTGCGGTGGCGGCTGACAACAGCCCGGGGATATACAGGGCCTGCACCGCCGACCCGGTCAACCAGGTGAAGAACGCAACCGTCCACATGAACAACGGTGGCTTGTCGCCATAGATTTCAGCGGCCCGGTGGGGAATCAGCCAGCTGCCACTGTGAAGCATTTCCAGCGCAACACCGAGAAACCGCTCCTCGTCCACATTAAGAGGTTGCCGCAGACCAAAGCCTGCACCTACCAGCAATACGGCGAGCGCGACGAGCGCCAGGCACTGCGCCATCGGCGATTGAAAATGGCGCAAGGGCTATTCCTTAAGCTCTTTGTTTTTGGCGATCAGTTGCAGGTTACGCAGGTACACGAGAAAGCCGAATGCCTGGCCTATGATAAATACCGGGTCTTCCCGGTAGATGGCGTAGATCAGCAGCAGTGCGCTCCCGAGCATGCTCAGGTACCAAAACCCGACAGGTATCACGCTGCGTTTTTTGAATTCGCTGTAAAGCCACTGCAAGACAAAACGGCCAGTGAAAACGGCCTGGCCTAAAAACCCTACCGTGAGCCAAAGTGTTTCGCGGGTGAAGTTCATCCGTTCAGCTCCTGGGGTTGGGTATCGAGCCGCGTACGGCGGACCAGCCACCACACGCCGAACAGGTCGAGAATGCCCACAAGAGCGCGATCAAGGTTGCCGTAGTTGGAAACGCCGGCCTGCCGGTGTCGATGGTTCACCGGGTGCACGACCATCCGGCCGTGGTGACGCCGGATCAACGCAGGGATGAACCGATGCATGTGGTCGAAGTAAGGCAGCCGGAGAAACGCCTCCCGCTTTATGAGCTTGAGCCCACAACCGGTATCCGGGGTTGCGTCGTTCAGTAGCCGGCGCCGCAAGCCATTGGCGAAGCGGGACGCCCAGCGCTTGCTGGCGGTATCACGGCGGTTCACCCGATGGCCAGCCACCAGTGTTACCGGTTGTGCTACACCGGCGGCGCGGATCAGCGCCAGCATGCCCGGGAGGTCGGCGGGGTCATTCTGACCGTCCCCATCGAGGGTGGCCAGCCACTCGCCCCGTGCAGCCTGCGCCGCGTGCCATAGAGAGGTGCTTTGCCCGAGTGAAACCGCATGGTGCAGCACCCTGAGGGTTTCATAGCCACCCGCCTTGATCTGGTTCAGCACCCGCAGGGTGTCATCGGTACTGCCATCGTTTACCACCAGCACTTCGTAATGCTCACCGGCGAGCGCAGCACGCACTTCATTCAACAGCAGCGGTAAATTCTGCGCTTCATTTTTTGCAGGTATCAGCACTGATACAAATATGGCTTCACTCATTCAACCCACCGATTCTGGTTATGCCTGCCGGGCTAGATAAAACGCCCGATACCAGCGCACGAATTCGCCCACGCCTGCTTCCACGCCCACCTGGGGACTGAAGCCGATCCAGCGCGCGAGGCCCGTTACGTCTGCCCACGTTTGTAGAACGTCGCCCGGTTGAAGGGGCAGATAGTTACGCCTGGCTGTAATACCCAGTGCTGTTTCCAGGCACTGGATAAAATCGAGGAGCTTTACTGGCGCCCCTCGTCCGATATTGAAGAGTTGGCAGGGCGCTATCCCTTCCGCCACGGCTGGTGGCCTGGGCAGCAGGCGGTACATCGACTCGATGATGTCGTCTATGTAGGTAAAATCCCGGGCCATCTCGCCATGGTTATAGACGTCGATCGGCTCACCCTTCACGATGGCTTCGGTAAATTTGAAGAGCGCCATGTCTGGGCGCCCCCAAGGCCCGTACACCGTGAAAAACCGCAGCCCGGTGGCCGGGATCCGGTACAGGTGGGAATAACTGTACGCCATGAGTTCGTTAGCCCGCTTGCTGGCCGCATACAGCGAGACGGGCTGTTCCACGGGATCTGCAACACTGAACGGCAACTTGCTGTTTGCCCCGTACACTGAACTGCTTGACGCATACACAAGGTGGTTCACTGGGTAGGCCCGGCAAGCTTCAAGCACATTCAAGAACCCGACCAGGTTGGCATCGGCATAAGCGCTGGGGTTATCAATGGAATAGCGCACCCCGGCCTGTGCCGCCAAGTGAACCACTTCCGTAAAACCCCGGTTTGCAAAGAGGCCCAGCAAGGCGGTTTTATCCACGATATCCATCTGCTGGAATTCGAAGCCGGGATAGCGCTGTAGCTGTTCGAGGCGCGCGCGCTTCAAATGCACGCTGTAATACCCGTTCAGGTTATCGATACCCACTACCCGCATACCTTGGGCGCACAGCTTGCGTGCCATATGGAAGCCAATGAACCCTGCTACGCCGGTAATAAGCACGGTCATTGCGGTAATGCCTCGCCGCGTCCCACGCCGTAGTACGTGAGGCCAACGGCGGCCATCTGCTCGGGTTCAAAGAGGTTACGGCCATCAAACACCACCCGATCCGCCAGTTGTCTGGGCACCGCTTCCAGATCCATTACCCGATAATCCTGCCATTCGGTCACGATCAACAACGCATCGGCGCCCGCAAGAGCTTCTTCCTTAGTGGGTGCGAGCCTGAGGTCGGAGCGTTCACCATAATGCTGCCGCACCGCTTCCATCGCCTGGGGATCGTGGGCGTGTATCAGCGCGCCGGCATTCCAGAGCGCCTGCAGCAGAACAAGGCTTGAAGCTTCGCGGATGTCGTCGGTGTTGGGCTTGAATGCCAAGCCCCACACGGCGAATGTTTTACCGCTGAGCGCCCCCCGATAATGAGCGTGGATTTTTTCAAACATCCGCAGCTTCTGGGCGGTGTTGGCCGCTTCCACTGCGCGCGCTACAGGGGCCTCCACGCCGTGGGCATCGCAGGCCTGGATCAGGGCCCGCAGGTCTTTGGGGAAACATGAACCCCCGAACCCGCAACCGGGGTAGATAAAGTCATAACCTATGCGCGGGTCAGAACCAATACCGCGGCGCACCATTTCTATATCCGCGCCCAACGTATCCGCGAGGTTGGCCATTTCATTGATAAAGGAAATTTTTGTCGCCAACATGCAGTTGGCTGCGTATTTGGTAAGTTCCGCGCTGCGAGCATCCATCAGCATTAACTTCTCGCGGTTGCGGCTAAAGGGCTGATACAGCTCACGCAGCAACTCCACAGCCTCCGCCGCTGCGCCGCCAATGATAATTCGATCCGGCCGCATGCAGTCTTCTACCGCCGAGCCCTCCTTCAAAAACTCTGGATTGCACACCACCTGGGAGCCCGACGCAGGGCCGCCGAGCTGTTCAAGCCTGGCTTTGATACGGTCTACGGTGCCGACCGGGGACGTGGATTTGTTCACGATCACCTTGGCAGCCTCGGCATTTGCCGAGAGTGTGTCTATCACTGAAAACACTGCGCGCAGGTCTGCGCTGCCGTCCGCGAGGGGTGGCGTGCCGACGGCCACAAAGATCAGCTGGGCGAATGCAACGCCTGCAGTCGCGCTCGTGGTGAAGTGCAGACGGCCGAGCTGCAGGTTCTTCTGCAGCATCGGGGCAAGCCCGGGCTCGTAGATGGGGCACACGCCGTCACTGAGCAAGGCGACTCTGTGCTCGTCCACGTCTATGCAGCATACGCTATGGCCCACCTGCGCAAGGCAGACGGCTTGGGTAAGGCCTACGTAGCCGGTTCCAAAAACGGTGACTTTCATTCCATGAGTCCCTGTCTTTCTTCTCGTAGAACTAGCCAGCCACCGAGTAAGTCCTTGGGCCGGGTATAACGCTCCATGGATGCTTTACGAACCGTTATGAAAATTTTGTCACATCTTTATTTAAGCATTGTGAAGGGCACTGTAACTGTCACGCCAAGGTCGCCCTCGGATCTGACTGGGTTAACCAACTATGACGATCCCCATCACATTCCTTTTACTTTCCGCGCTCCAGAATGCGCGCCGGTCAATCTAAACAATTCGTAATGCCGTTAAAAAGGACCTTTGAAATGTGCTCTGGTATACCCCGCGCGTGCATTCTTGCGGCGATAGTCGCGGCCTTGGCGGCTGCAGGCCAGGCCTCGGCGGCTGAAAACGCTTCGCTTGTCATCTATAACGCTCAGCACGAAAGCCTTGCCAAGGCCTGGGTGGAAGGGTTTACCAAGGAAACAGGAATCCACGTCACCGTGCGCAATGGCGACGATACCGAGCTTGCGAACCAGATCCTTCAGGAAGGTTCTGCGTCACCGGCAGACGTATTTCTGACCGAAAACTCGCCCGCCATGGTGCTGGTTGACAGCGCCGGGATGTTCGCGCCTCTGCTACCCGAAACCCGTGAGCAAGTGGCGGCGCCTTACCGCCCCGCGAACGCCCATTGGGTGGGCATCGCCGCGCGTTCCACGGTATTTGTCTACAACCCGAAAAAGCTCAGCGACAAGGCCCTGCCGGGGTCGATCATGGACCTGGCCCAGCCGGCCTGGAAAGGCCGCTGGGGCGCATCGCCTACCGGTGGCGACTTCCAGGCCATCGTTGCCGGAATGCTCGAACTCAAAGGTGAGGCAGCAACGCTCGGCTGGCTCAAGGCAATGAAGGCCAACGCTACTATGTTCCGAGGCAATTCGGCGGTGCTCAAGGCGGTGAATGCCGGCCAGATCGACAGCGGCGTGATCTATCACTATTACCGGTTTGTCGACCAGGCAAAAACCGGCGAAAACAGCAATAACGTATCGATTCAATATTTCCGCAACCAGGACCCGGGCGCTTTCATCAGTATTTCCGGAGGTGGCGTGCTCAAAACCAGCCACCACGGCGACGAAGCGCAGGCTTTTTTGAAATGGGTGACCGGCAAGGGCGGCCAGGCTGTTCTGCGCGAGGGCAACTCGTTCGAGTATGCAGTGGGTGAGAACGCCAGCTCCAACACGGCGTTGGTTCCACTAAAAGAGTTGAACGCCCCGACCCTCGACGCGTCCAGGCTCGACAGCAAGAAGGTGGTGGCACTGATGACCGAAGCGGGGCTGCTGTAACCGATGCTCGAGGTATCCGGTACGCCTGCGATATCAGCGGGTAACGCTCAACGGCGTCGGTTCAGAAGGAGCAAACTCGGCCATGCCAGCCTTTATAGCCTTTCTGCTTGCGTGTCGGCGGTGGCGCTGTTGCCACTGTTCATGTTGGGGTATGTCACCTTCGAAAGCGGCTGGCCAACCATCATGGCGTTGATTTTGCGACCACGCGTTGGCGAGTTGCTGATCAACACCCTGTTGCTGCTGGTGCTGGCACTGCCGATTACTCTGACGCTGGGCGTAGCGCTGGCGTGGCTGACCGAGCGTTCCGCTATTGCGGGGCGGCGCGCCTGGTCTGTTTTAGCCGTGGCCCCCCTGGCCATACCTGCGTTCGTGCAAAGCTATGCGTGGGTCAGCCTGTTTCCAGCGCTGCATGGCTTGCCAGCAGGCGTGCTGCTGTCTGTGATTGCCTATTTTCCTTTCGTATTTCTACCGGTTGCAGCTGCCCTGCGACGGGTTGATCCGGCCATAGAGGATGTTGCCAAAACCTTGGGGCTCACCTCCGTCCACGTGTTTTTCCGCATTGTGCTGCCCCAGCTTCGCCTGGCCATTGGCGGTGGGGCGCTGTTGGTAGCGCTGCACTTGCTGGCCGAGTTCGGCCTGTATGCGATGATCCGGTTCGATACGTTCACCACGGCGATCCTCGACCAGTTCAAGACCACCTTCAACGGCCCCGCTTCGCAAGTGCTGACCAGTATTCTCGTACTTATGTGCCTCCCGCTGCTGGTCGGAGAAACCCAATTACGTGGCCGCGTGCGATACGCGCGGCTCGGCAGCGGTGCGGCACGGGCGCAAACGCCGATTGCGCTCAGCCTTCCGTGGCATATGGCGGCGTTTGGGCTGTGCGCTATCACTGTGCTGCTATCGCTCGGCGTGGCCTTGCTGACGATCGGCTCCTGGCTATTGGCCGGTGGCCTGCCGGTCTGGCAGTCACCCGCGCTGGGGCAGGCATTGCAACAAACCCTGCTGTTTGCAGGGGCTGGCGCAGCGGTAACCACGCTTGCTGCCTTTCCCATCGCATGGCTTAGTGTGCGCAAGCCTGGCCGGCTGCAGCGGCTGCTGGAAGGATGCAACTACCTCACCAGTGCCCTTCCCGGGATAACGGTCGCATTGGCGCTGGTCACTTGGACGATTCGCTTTGCGCCGTCCCTCTATCAAACCATCACAACTGTGTTGGTCGCCTATCTCCTGCTATTTCTGCCCAGGGCATTGATAAGCCTGCGCGTCGGCATTGCACAGGCACCGGTAGAGCTTGAAAACATGGCATGCAGCCTGGGGCGCCCCCGATACCAGGCGCTGTTCCTGATTACCTTCCGCCTGGCGGCACCGAGCGCCGCGGCAGGCGCGGCGATGGTGTTCCTGGCCATTGCCAACGAACTCACCGCGACCTTACTGCTCGCGCCCAGTGGCACCCGTACATTGGCCACTGGCTTCTGGGCCATGACCAGCGAAATCGATTACGCCGCAGCGGCGCCCTACGCCTTGTTGATGGTGCTGCTGTCTATACCAATGACTGCCCTTCTCTATCAGCAATCCAAGCGGACAGCCGGCCGATGAATGTTTTCAGACTCACTTCAATTTGCAAACGCTTCGGTGGGCGTACCGCGCTGCACAACATCAACCTCTCGATAAACAGCGGCGAACGCCTGGCCATCGTCGGCCCCTCAGGCTCAGGCAAGTCCACCCTGCTGCGGATCATTGCGGGCTTTGAACAGCCCGATACCGGCAGTGTCGAGGTCGATGGCCAGATACTGGTGAACGACAACATTGATGTTGCGCCGCACAAACGCATGATCGGCTATGTTCCGCAGGACGGCGCGCTCTTTCCTCACCTGCGGGTGGGCGACAACATAGGCTTCGGCCTGCGTGATCGCCGTGAGGATAAGCAGGCACGCATAAGGGAATTGCTCGATCAGGTTCAACTGGGGCCCGAACTGGCCAATCGTTGGCCTCATGAGCTATCCGGGGGGCAGCAACAGCGGGTATCCCTGGCCCGTGCGCTGGCTCAGCGCCCGCGCCTGATGTTGTTGGACGAACCTTTTTCGGCCCTTGATACGGGCTTGCGTTCAACCATGCGCAAGATGGTTAGCCAGGTGCTCGAAGCCGCAGGTATTACAACGATCCTGGTCACCCATGATCAAGCAGAGGCATTGTCCTTCGCACACACGCTGGCAGTTATGCGCCAAGGGCAGATCGTTCAGTCAGGCCCCCCGAGGGACCTTTACCTGAAGCCCATCGATGAACAAACAGCGCTCTTTTTGGGCGATGCAGTCATTCTTCCGGCAGCCATTGAAGGCTGGGTTGCACAGTGCGCCCTCGGTGAGCTTCCCACCCACACTTATGGGCACGCCCGGCGGGGCCGTATCCTGTTGCGGCCCGAACAACTGGTACTGAGCAACCAGCCTGGAGATAAAGGCGCATGGGGCCAGGTAGTGGAGCACGATTTTTGCGGTGAACGCTCAACGTCGACGGTCAGGTTAGAAGCAGCAGGCGACCCGACAGTAGTGGTACGTAGTGCAGAAATGACCACCCCGGCGGCTGGCAGCCGCGTACGTGTACAGGTGAACGGAAACGCCTGCATCCTTCCTGCCGGCGAACCTGACGAAACTATGGTGAGGGCCTAACGGTGCGAGGGTAGCCAGACCTGCACCCGCAACCCATGCCCGGCAGGGTCGCCCACGTTGTCTACAGCAACCCGCGCGCCATTGCGCTGCGCAATGGCTCTGACGATTGACAGCCCCAGGCCCGAACCCTCTTCGTTGCTGCCCAACACCCGATAGAATGGCTCGAATATCCGTTCCAGATGCTCGCCCAAGATGCCAGGCCCGGTGTCGATGACCTCCAGGAGTGCCCCGGCGTTCTGAGGATAGACCGCCAGATCCACGCGCCCCCCGGCCGGGGTATATCGAATGGCGTTATCGGCCAGGTTCTTGACGAGGGTCAGCAGGTCGATCTCGCTGATCATCACGAGGCAGTCTTGTTCCCCGACTACGCCAATATCAATATTTTTTATTTCAGCAAGGGGCAACAGGTCTTCCAGTACCCTGCGGTACACCGCCTTCACTGAAACCGGCTCATTCACCGTCGACGCCCCCGCCTGCGCCCCCGCTAACGCCAGAAGCTGATGAACCAGGTTCCTGGCCCTTTCAATACCCCCTTGAAGGGTGATGAAGCGCTCCTGTGCCATCGCAGACATAGGTGCAGCGGCCAGGCGCTCCGCTTGCAGGGACAGCGCTGCAAGTGGCGACCTTAATTCGTGCGCGGCATTGGCTACGAACTGCCGCTCGATCTCCCTGGCCTGAACCACACGCGCCAGCAGCCTGTTGATGGCCAGCACGAAAGGGGTGACCTCGAAGGGTACGTGGGCCAGGTCAACCGGATGAAGCTCCTGTTCGCCCCGCTCATCGATCTCCCTGGCCAAGGTAGCGATTGGCCGAAACAGCCGGCGCACCAGGTCGGCAACTACCAGCAACAATGCGGGAAAGAGAATGGCAAACGGGAGCAGGCTGTGCCAGGCGCTTTCCCGGGCATCGCGGTCACGGCTGTCAATTTCCTGTGCCACGGCGATGCGTTCACCCGTGCCCAGGGTTTTGACCAGTACCCGAAACGGCTCGCCACCCACCGCCCGGGTTGAAAGCCCGTCTGGCAGCGAAGGGGGCAACGGTATCGGAACGCCCGCCTCGGAAGCGGCCGGGGCGTTCTGGCCATCAGCCAGGTACTGCACGATCACCCGAGACTCCTCGTCATCGTCCGGGATGGCGGTGTTCACTCGCGGATAAGACAACGCCATGTGCTGACGTTCGAACAGTACCGCAACCTGCCGTAGAGCCTTGTCCTGCATCTGCAACGACTCGTTGAATGAGGACAAATAGCTCACCACCCCTGTGACCAGGGCGATTACCAGAATGACCAGAGAAAGCGATAGTGAAAGCCTGAGCTGGACAGAGTCGGTCAGCCGCCTTTTGAGACCATCCATCCCAAACCCCTGACGTTCTTGATCACATGGTTCCCGAGTTTGCGGCGTAGTGCATGAATGATGTATTCCACCGCGTTACTCTCGACCTCTTCTCCCCACCCATAGATCCGGTCCTCGAGTTCGCCACGGGAAAGAATGGCGCCCGGCCGGATCATCAGCGCCTGCAGCAGCGCAAATTCACGATTGGAGAGCTGGACGTCAATGCCACCGTCGGCGCTGGCCACCTTGGATACGGGATCAAGGCACAATACCCCGTTGCTCAGCATCGGTCGCGCGTCCCCGCCTTTGCGGCGAAAGACCGCACGAATGCGAGCAAGCAACTCCACCATTTCAAACGGCTTGAGTACGTAATCGTCGGCACCGCCATCAAGGCCTTTCAAGCGATCGTCGACGCCGTGCCTGGCGGTGATGATAATCAGCGGGACCTGGTCGCCCCGCCCCCGTATATGCGCCAGCACCGCCAACCCGTCCCAGCCGGGAAGGCCCAGGTCGAGCAGCACCAGATCGTAGCGCTGCGCGTCCAGCGAAGCCATCGCCATGGCGCCATGCCTGACCCAGTCAGCCGCATAACTTTGATCCTTGAGCGCCGCCCGGACGGCTTCGCCGATCATGGGGTCGTCTTCGACGAGCAATACCCGCATGCCTCTCTCCACTGTCGGGCCAGTTAATGCTTGCCCTCAAGATCGCTGAATGTACTCAGCAGGTTAGTCATCGCAGCCTCGCAATCACTCTGCGCGGGGCTGTTGGCCCGAAGCGCATCCAGGGCCTTGTCGATCGCCTTGTCCAGGCGGTGCCAGTCCGACGCCGCGCGAGGCTTGATCCCCGCCTCCGCTTCATCCCACGACAGTTCCAAATCCTTGATGCGGGTTTTCGCCCCAGGGAGGTCGTTTTCAGCGACCCGCCTGGCGACGTCCTGGGCAATGCTTTTGAATCCACTCAGGTCACCGAGCTGGGTGCCTTGAACCGCCTGGACGGATGGCACCGCAGCGGCTGCCTTGGTATCGCTGGGGGGTTTGGAGCAGCCGCCGGACAATATCATGGCTGTCATCAGGGACAGCATCGCAACACGGTTGAACGTAGTTTTCGACAAGCACATAGAAACTCCGATGATGAGGGCTATCAGGGGGTATTTTTTTGCTTTTGCTGGCTGGCGTGGATCTGCGCAACGGCGACCAGCAGCACAATGACGGTGAGAAAGACCGCGCTGGTCAGGGCGGCGCCCATGCCCAGGCCTCCATACTGCTTCGCCTGGGTCAGCAAATCGCCCAGGGAGGCGCCAAAGGGGCGCGTGAGGATGTATGCCACCCAGAAGATGAACACGGGGTGTGCGCCCAGACGATACGCGGCAAAGGCTACCGCCAGCAGGGCACTGAATACGCACGCACCTATCGTAAAGCCCAGGCCAAGGGCTTCGGTCGCCAGGTCACCGGCCGCTGTACCCAGCGCAAACGTGCACAGCACCGCCAACCAGTAAAAAAGTTCTCTACGGCGCGTGGTGATCGCCGCGATCGAAAGGGTCTGTTCCGTCGCATACCATGCCCAGAAAGTGGCAGCGAGGGCGATAGCAAAGAGGGCCGTGCTGGTGTAGAGGCTGACATTCAAGCTGTCTGTGAGAATGTCAGTGATCTGGGTACCCACAATGCTCACCAGCACAACGCTCAGCCAGTAGAGCCAGGGCGTATAGGCCCGGGTGCGCAGCTGGCTGGCCAGCACTATGGCAAGCAGCGCGAACATCGCCGCAGTGGTAGGCCCTTGACCGAACCCCGCATCCACCGCCAGGTAGTCTGCCGTGGTTTCGCCCACGGTGGTGGACATGATCTTGATCACCCAGAACGAAAGCGTCACCTCTGGGACCTTGTTCAACCAGGCGGTTGCATGCTGCTTCATCGTCTTCCCCTCAATACAGGCGCCGGCAGGCGTGCAGCACAATCTACTGGCGAAGACTTAGCCGGGGCTGAGGGGCTACGCTTGTTAGGGCCTACCCGGCGCGCTGACTGCGGTGCCCGCTGCACTCTGCGAGAGCGTCCGTTCCCACGGGAGCACCCCCGCACGACAACGCCCATTCCAATGGTCGGCCTACACGCTATCGCCCACAGAGGTACATCCCTGATGCAGAGCACTCCTTTTCCAAGGGCCGTCCTGGTCACTGGCGCCACCGGTAATCTGGGCCGAAAGATGATCGAGGCACTGGCCCGGGTACCGGGCTGCGAGCGCATCGTAGGGCTTGATTTGAATACCGCCCAAGTCGCATTCTCTACCACCGCCCAGGCGCGACTGACGTTGTTGCAAGCGGACCTCGCCGACGCCAATGGCAGCTGGCGTGGCGCCCTGGCGGGGATTGAGGCCGTGGTGCATTTTGCCGCCGCCAGCCCTTTGCCCGATTCGAGTTGGCAGGACGCTCTGGCGTCCTGTGACATGACCCTGAACCTCCTGCAGGCGGCGGTCGAGCACGGGGTACGCCGGCTGGTGTTCGCCTCTTCCAATCATGCGATGGGGGCGTACAAGGACGAGCCCTATGCCGCCGGCCTGGGCCCGGGCATGCTCACCACCGAGCTATCCCCCGCTCCCGGCACCCGCTGGTTCGACGGGGCGCGTGAGGTTCACTCTTTGGCCTACGGCAGCTCGAAGATCACCTGCGAGAAGCTCTGCAGCGCCATTGCCCAGGCCACGGCTGGGACGCTCAGCTGCGTGTCGATTCGGGTAGGATGGGTGCTGCCGGGGGCGAATGACCCCGCCGATATTACGCATTCCGGCGCACCCGGCAGCAAGGCCGGGCAGGACCACCTTGACAGCTCCGCCGAGCGCGCACTGCGCTGGTTCCGCGGTATGTGGCTATCCAACCGGGACTTCGAGGCGCTGTTCCTCGCGGCCCTGGGCGCCAGCGCCGCGCACTGGCCAGCCTCGCACGTGATCATCAATGGCGTATCCGCCAACTACGGCACGGTCTGGGACCTCAGCGGCGCACGGGCCTGGCTTGGCTACCAACCGGTGGATGATGTTTATCAAGGCCTGAACCCGACTGGATAACACACTGCGAAGACAGAGGTAGCTGCGGCCGGGGTTTGGCCCGGCCGCACACGCCGACCCTGTTCAACGCCACCCCGCAGGCTGGGTTGAACTATTGACGGTACGCTTACTCTCCTGTTGGCAGCGTCCCTAAAATCCAGCCTGCTAATCGCCGGTCGCCTTTGCCTTTTCTGACTCTGTTTACTCATCAACGGAGACAGACAATGAAGATTGCGCAAATAGCCCCTCTGTACGAGGCAGTACCGCCACGCCTCTATGGCGGCACTGAACGGGTGGTCGCTCATTTGACCGATGCACTCGTCGACCTTGGCCACCAGGTCACACTATTTGCCGCAGGCAGCGAAGGAACGAAAGCCACACGGGTAACGGGGCGAGCCCACCCACTCAGGCTCGACCCGGAACCGTTCAAGTCCGACCTTGCAAGCCACCTCAGCATGCTGCACGACGTCAAGCGCCGGGCCCATGAGTTCGACATCGTGCACTTCCATATCGACCTGCTGCACTTCCCGTTTTTCGAAACCATGGCCGATCGCACGCTCACTACGTTGCACGGCCGCCTCGACATGAACGACCTGAGCGGGGCGTACCAGCGCTGGAGTGACTTTCCGCTGGTGTCTATTTCCGACCATCAGCGCATTGCGCTGCCGCATGCCAACTGGCACGAAACCATTCCTCACGGCCTCGCCCTGGACGCCTATACGCCCAGTTACCGAGCCGGCGGCTACCTGGCGTTTCTAGGGCGTATTTCCCCAGAAAAACGCCCCGACCGTGCCATCGCCATTGCCATTGCCGCCGGCATGCCGCTCAAGCTCGCGGCCAAGGTGGATAACGCGGACAAAGACTACTTCGATGCCGTGATCAAGCCGATGCTCGACCACCCGCTGATCGAGTTCCTTGGCGAGATCGACGATGCCCAGAAAAGCGAATTCCTCGGCAATGCCCAGGCGTTGCTGTTCCCGATCGACTGGCCGGAGCCCTTTGGGCTGGTGATGATTGAGGCCATGGCCTGCGGCACACCCGTGATCGCCTGGCGTTGCGGGTCGGTACCCGAAATCATCGACGAAGGCGTAACCGGTTTTATCGTCGACAACGAGCCCCAGGCCGTTCGTGCCATAAGCCATGCGCTGGAACTGGACCGACGTCAGGTTCGCCGCACGTTCGAGGCGCGGTTCTCGGCGCAGGTGATGGCCACGCAGTACGTTGCCTCTTACGAAAGAGTCCTGGCCTCGCAACCGCTGATCCCTTTCAAGCGGACGGCCTGAGCCAATGCCCACGCGCTTGACCTATGGCGAGGCGGCGCTGCATCCCTCTGAGCCGGGCACCGCCGTGCCCGAGGGTATCTTCGTGCTGCTCAGCGATGACACCTTGCACGTGGCGGACGCCTACGGCGACGTTTACGGCGGTGAAGACGGCTTGTTCCGCGACGATACTCGGATATTGTCCCGCTACCGCCTCACCCTGGCCGGTCAACGGCCTTCCTTGCTGTCGGCAAAGGTCAGCCAGGACAATGTTTATTTCATTTCGCACCTGACCAACCATGCACTCCCGGCGCTGGGAGAGGACAAATTGCCTCAAGGCGTGTTGCACATTGAACGCAAACGGCTGATCTGGGACCAGCGCCTGTTCGAGTGCGTCAGCCTGGTCAATTACAGCGATCGCTCTTCGGTGGTACCTCTGCGGCTGGAATTCGCGGCCGATTTCAGGGACATGTTCGAAGTCCGGGGTGCGCGCCGGGCCAGCCGAGGGACCCAGGCAGTGCCTGTGGTGGGCGCCCGGCAGGTGAAGTTTGGCTATGTAGGGCTGGACCGCAAAAAACGAGACGTCGCCATCAGTTTTTCGACGTCACCTGCTCGCCTTGATGAGCGCAGCGCCCTGTTTGCCATCAAGGTGGCGGCGCGCGCCCAGGAATCCCTGTACATCGAAATCGGCGCAGCGCCCGAAATACCGTCCCGGCTGCGGTTCCGCGCCGCTGCGGCGCGGGCCCGTAGTGCGATGAAGGCCAAGCAGCGACGTGGCGCAACCTTCAAGGTGTCGGGCAGGCTGTTTCAGGGCTGGCTGGACAAATCCCGCGCCGACCTGGCGCTGCTGACGTCCGACCTCCCCACCGGCCCCTATCCCTACGCCGGCACCCCGTGGTTTTCGACGCCGTTCGGGCGAGATGCGGTCATCACGGCGTATCAGCTGTTGTGGATCAACCCAGCGATGGCCAAAGGCGTGCTGGGCTATCTTGGACTGCATCAGGCCCGGGAAGTGTCCACGTTTCGGGACGCCGAGCCAGGCAAGATCATGCACGAGACCCGCAAGGGCGAAATGTCCTCGCTCAACGAATTGCCCTTTGGGCGCTACTACGGCGGGGTCGATACCACGCCGCTGTTCGTGATGCTGGCGGGGGCTTACGCACGGCGTACCCTGGACCATGCCTTTATCGAAACGCTGTGGCCGGCACTCGAGCTGGCGGCGCAATGGATTGAAAGCAACGCCGTGAACAACAGGGATGGCTTTGTCAGCTATGCCCGCGGTGAAACCAGCGGGCTCGCCAACCAGGGCTGGAAAGACAGCCATGATTCGGTATCCCTGGCCAACGGCGGTTCACCTGAAGGGCCGATTGCGCTGGTTGAGGTCCAGGGCTACGCCTATGGCGCCTACCTGAGCATGGCCCAGCTGTGCGAAATGCGCGGGCAACCCGAGCCTGCGCAGCACTGGGCCGCCCGGGCCGAAGCCATGCGCGAAGCCGTGGAGCGCTGCTTCTGGATGGAAGAGCAGCAGTTTTATGCTCTGGCCCTGGATGGCCGGGGCAAGCAGTGCCAGGTGTGCGGCTCCAACCCCGGGCACCTGTTGTTCACTGGGCTGCCGCGCCCGGAACGCGGGCGGCTGGTGGCCCGCAAACTGCTCAGCCCGCCACTTCACAGTGGCTGGGGTGTGCGCACGCTCGGCATGGAGGAAGCACGGTACAACCCGATGTCGTACCACAACGGCTCGGTCTGGCCACACGACGTGGCCCTCTGCGCCGCAGGCATCGCCCGATATGGCGGGCAGGCCGGGGCAGAGCAGCTGTTGTCCGGGATCTTCGAAGCGGCAGTGCACTTCGACATGCGCCTGCCTGAGCTGTTTTGTGGCTTTGCCCGAACCGCCCCATGCGAAGCACCCACGCCGTATCCAGTGGCCTGCCTGCCACAGGCATGGGCAGCAGGGTCGGCGTTCATGTTGCTGCAAGCGTGCCTGGGCATTCAGATCGATGCCCGCCAGGCTCGGGTAATCGTCACCGACCCGCAACTGCCGGCCGGGATCGACTGGCTCAAGATGCGCCACCTTCAGTTCGGGGACTACAGCGTGGACATTACCTTCCAACGGGTCGGGGATCGGGTAAGTGCCTATATCGAACACCAGAGCGGGCCCACACGGGTGTTGATGGATATCCGGATTTGATGGCCATGGAACTAGCAACTTCGGATGAAGTACAAGCCCTGCCGAAACTTCCACGACAACGCATCAATCGAACAGCTGGATAAATAAATAGCCCGGAATTATTACTTAAAGCCCTACTGCAAGACATACTCATGAAATACCCTGGGGCCATGTTGCTCGTCTTGCCGGCTGGTGAATCCCATACTGTCGGCAAGAAACTGCATTTCCTGGTTGCCGGAAGCGTCCATCGAGGAAATTTTCCGAAAGCCCTGGCGCGTGGCAGTGTCCATCAAATGTTGCATCAACGCAGTTGCCACACCTCGGCGCTGCCAGGCCTCGGACACCGCTATCGCAAACTCGCAGTGCGCATCGCCTTCAAAGGCCCCATAGCGGGCTGTTCCGATCTGTGCCAGCTTGTTCCCCTCGTAAGCAAGGGCGATGTAGGCCATGCGATTGGGGGAGCCCACATCCATAAGCTGATTGTGCGTTCCGTGGAGGTCGCTGAACGAAGCGAGGAACCGAAAATGCGGAGTATCCTTGCCAAGGGCCTCGAAAAAAAGAAGGTCCCGTTCCCGATCCGACGAAGCAAGCTCACGGATAAGTATCGGAGAGTCGTCCTTCAAGGACTCCAGCCAATAATCCCCTTCCAGGCCGTTAGTTTCGTCATCGAATCGCTTTATAATACCGGCATTATAACTCATGCAAATTCCTCCTGAATTTAGTTCAACTTCCATTGCAGCATAGGCTTACGCGAACTTTAAATACGGTTTATTTATAAAAGCGGAGCCATTTCAGACAGTCGGTAGCCGCTTCGCATAGCGCAAAAGCTGAAATGCAGTAATGCATGAAATAAGCGAGTTAATTATCAAAAACTTAGGGCAATCAAACGCCATTCAAATGAATGACAACCATTGGTGGCACCCACAGATAAACGTCGTACACATGAACGCGGGTAGTGCTCACCCCATCGGATTGGCAATACCGAGCATTTCAATCCGGGGCTCGGCGACCGCCGTCGCGGCGAACAGAAAATCGCTGTCATCAAGTTCAAGGCCGTGGTTGCCGGCCAGGGAAACCTCGAAACGATGCCCGGCCCCGTCTACCTGGAAGTTTTTGAGGTACGTTCGGTCCAGCGTTGCGCTGTAACTCACTTGCAGCGTATCGGCCGTTCCGTCGCCCAACCTGGTAAAGCCCATAGCTGCCAGGTCGATACGGTCGTCACCGTCCACATAGTCGATGATCAGGTCTGCCCCACTGGTGGTGGCGGTGCGATAGCTGTCTTCAAGGGCAACGAAGCGAAAGAGGTCTTCGCCCGCTCCTCCCACCAGCCGGTCGCGGCCACTGCCCCCCACCAGCACGTCGTTTCCCTCTCCCGCGTCCAGGCGATCATTCCCGGCGAGCCCCTCCAACACATCCGGTAGCACAGTGCCGTTCAGGCGGTCGTTCCCCGCAGTGCCCTGCTTCAGCACAGGCGCAAATACCAAGGTGTTTGAATCCAGCGCCCCGCTGAAGTCCCCTTCAAGCACCAGTTCGAACCTGTGCCCTTCAGCATCCGGCTGGAAGCTTTTGAGGTAAGTGCGGGTACCGTCGGCGTTGGTGTGTATCGCCAAGGTACCCTCGCGGCCATCGCCCAAGCCGGCAAAACCAAGAGCGATGAGGTCTATGCGGTCCTCGGTCGGATCAAAATCGCGGATGCGGTCCGCAGCGTTCCGGGTGGCGCTGCGGTAGCTGTCCTCGACCGAGGCGAAGCGGAAGATATCCGCACCCTCCCCACCCACCAGCACATCCCGGCCGCCATTACCCTGCAGCAGGTCGTCACCCCCCAAGCCGCGAATTGTCTCGCCTTCAGCCAAGCCTTGCACGTCGTCCGCTACCCGGCTGCCGTCCACGTGGTACCTGCCATCCGGGCTGGCAAAGGTCGTGTCCAATTGCCCGTCGGCCGTCAGCCGCACCACGGCGTAGTCGCTGCCTCCGTTTACCTGGGTGTCACCGCCAAGCAGGAGCTTGCCGTCGGCCTGCGCCGTTACCGCATAGGCGAAATGCGCCGAACCTTGCGGGTTTACCGTAGCCACTCCGCCAGCCCCAAAGGCGGTGTCCTTGCTGCCATCAGGATCAAGGCGCACCACGCTGAACGCCTCGTCGGGATTGCTACCGGCGATCACGATCTTTCCATCGTTCTGCACCGCCAGGGCACCGCGAAAGTCCGCAAGGTCTTGAGCGTCGAACACCACCCGCCCTTGCTCACCGAACCCGGTATCGAGTGTTCCATCGGCGTTCACCCGCACCAGCCCAGGCCGATAGGTGCCGTCTACAAACAGATCTCCGCCCAAGAGGTACTGATCATTCTCCAACGGCAAGGTAAACGCCTTGAACGCAAAGTTTATGGTCTGATCCACGCCCACGATGCCTTGATCGCCAAACGTGACATCCGCCGTGCCGTCAGGCTTCAGCCGCAGCAGTTCTACCTGCCCTGCAGTGGTGCTGCTGACCAGCAACGTGCCGTCCGGGCTTGCATGAAGATGGGTAAGGTCCGGATCGTACTCATCCGGGATCGCCGCCCGGCTATTAGCGGCATAACTGGCATCGGGCGTACCGTTCGCTGCGAAACGCAGCACGGAGAGGTCCCAGGATTCGCCGCCGGGGTTGGATTGCAACGCCAGGGTGGTGTCATCGGGCAGTACTGTTACTCGGTAGCCGGTCGCGTCGAGCGCTGTGCGGCCGTCGTCGCCGAAGCCGGTGCTCACGCGGCCATCGGCATTAAGCCTTACTTGCGTTGTGGCAGCGGCTCGCGGGGGACCGTCGAACACGCTGAGCCCGACGACGTTGATGCTGCCATTGGCTCGCACGGCCAGGCTATTGAAGAAATCCTCGGAAGTCGCCATGTCCAGCAAGGCAATGCCCGGCGCGGTTCGGCTGAGATGGGAGGCAGCGGCAGGCAGGTCAGCGGTCGACATGGTTCGATCCTTCTGTAGAGGACAGTAAGCCGTTCACGACACGCTTTACAGTAGTGCGCCGGGCCAGAGATGCCACTCCCTGGCTGCGCCGCCCATCCGCTGCTTCCCGGCCGCCCTATTGCGCCGCCACCGGTGCAGCCGTGGCCTTGGCATTATGCTCGGCCACCAGTTTGTAGAAGGTCACCTGCCCACCTTCGGTGGCATAGCCGGTGTTGTCCTGGGTGTATACACCGGCCTTGAAGTACAGGTCCTTGGTTTTCCATCCGGGGTCGAGCTTGTAGCTCCATTGCGCGCCAGCGGCGTTAACCAGCAACTGGCCGCTCGGCGTGAGGTGAATGGTGTAGGTGATACGCGTGGCCAACGGCACGTTGGAGGCGATGTTGATCACCGTGGGTTCATCCTGCTCGGGCGTTGGCCGTAGCTTGGCGACAATATTGCCAAGGCGCTTGGCGTCCTTGTACTGGTATTCCACCTTCAGCAGCGGCTCGTTGCTGCCGTACTGGTGGATCTGCCCGATCACTACTTTGCCACTGGAAGGCACCTGGTTCACGCTGAGGCTGGCGCGCAGGAAGTTATCGGCATCGGGGTACTTCCAGTTATGCACCCGGCCGTCCGGGAAGGTCTCGCGCAATTCCGAACGTGGAAACTTCGCGCTTTTCGTCACCGAACCGGTCACCGGCGCCCAGAAGAACAACGTACCGGAGTCGCTATGGAAGTAGCTGTCCCGGTAGCCAGCGGCCAGTGCTGGCGTATCGACTGTCATCGCCGGGCTTCCAACCGGCACACTCAAGTTCCAAACAGTTAGGTCGATCATGGAAATTCACCTTCAAGGCAGGTATCCATCGAAAGAAGCCGGGGCGCATCAGCGGGCGGGAACGCCCGTCCCAGGTGCGTTACTGTTTAGAGAATGAGCAAAAGATGAATGACTGCATGGGCGCATGCCCGCCTGTCCGGTGCTCGCCAAGTGCTTGATTTATTGGATCCTCAAAAAATGCCGTTAGTCGGCTCACGGTTTCGGCTGTGGGAACCGCCTTTCCCACTACAGCTTTTAATACACGTCCCGCAGATATCGCTTCTGTTGCGCCAACGTTCGGATATAAGCCTGGGCCATTTCGCTGGTATAGCCACCGTGGGTTCGAGCGATGTCGCAGAGGGCTGTTTCCACGTCCTGCGCCATGCGGCTGGCATCTCCACACACATAAAGCGAAGCGCCTTCTTCCAGCCAACGCCATAACTGCGCGCCCTGCTCGCGCATGCGGTCCTGCACGTACAGCTTGTTGGCCTGATCGCGGGAAAACGCGAGGCTGAGAGAGGTCAGCAAGCCATCGCTGTGCATCCCCTCCAGCTCTTCCCGGTAGTAGTAATCCGACGCGGCGTGCTGTTCGCCGAAGAACAACCAGTTGCGCCCGGTGTGGCCCAGGGCGCGCCGTTCATGCAAAAACCCACGAAACGGCGCAATGCCGGTGCCGGGGCCGATCATGATCATCGGCGTGTCACCCTGTGCAGGTACGCGGAAGTGGCGCGACGCTTGAACGAACGCTTGCACATCGTGGCCGAGTGCGCGGTCAGCGAGGTAGGTCGAGGCAACCCCCTTGCGCTGGCCGTAACGCACCGTACCCACCGTAAGGTGTACCTCGCCGATGTGCGCGAGAGGGCTGGATGCAATGGAATACAACCGGGGCTGCAAGCGTTTCAAGCTTGCCAGCAGCTCGGGGGCCGCATGGCTGGCGGGAAACTCCCGAAGCACGTCGGCCAGCTGCCGGCCCCATAGCCAATCCTTGAGCGCGGAACGGTTCGGCCCGAGCAGTTCGCCCAGCGCCGTATTGCCGCTTCGCTGCGCCACAAGCGCCAATGCTTCAGGGGTTGGCCTGGCGATTTCATAGTGGTCCATAAGGGCTGTGCGCAAGGGTATTTCGCCTGCGCTGGGCACGACCACTGGCTGCGCGCCATCGAGCCCGCTGTGATCGAGGATTTCTTCGACCAGCTCGGGGCAGTTACGCGGCCATACGCCAAGGGCGTCGCCGGCTTCATAACGCAGGCCGGAGTCGCCCAGCGAGAAAATCAGTTGCCGGGTGTCTTTGCTGGAGCCTGCTTTATTGAGCTTTACGCTATGGGCCAGGCGCAATGCGGCGGGGCATGCCTTGGTAATGGCGGGTGCGGCCACCACTGGGGGTGTATCGGGCTTTTCGCCAAGGCCTTGCCCTAGCCCGTCCAGTAACTTGTCCAGCCACTGGTGCGCGGTGTCATCGGCGTCGGCCTCGCAATCGAGCCGCGCGACCAGGCGCTGCGCACCCAACTCTGCAAGGCGCTGGTCCAGATTCTTGCCGTGCTGGCAGAACCGGTCGTAACTGGTATCACCCAGCGCCAGCACGGCATAGCGCAGCTTCGCCAGGTTTGGCGCCCCCGTGTTGAGGGTTTCCCAGAACACCTGCCCGTTATCGGGTGGGTCGCCGTCACCGAAGGTGCTGCTGAGCAACAACAGGTTGCTCGCCTTCTCTAATTGTTGTGCAGGGTAGCTGTCCATGGGCGCCAGTTCCACGCTGCAACCCGCCACAGTCAGGCGCTGAGCGAAGCGTGCGGCGAGGGCTTCGGCATTACCCGTTTGCGAAGCCCATAACAGGGTGACCGGCAATGCGCCGGGGTTGCCCGCAGGCACCGCCAGGGGCTCGGCGGCCAGCCCGGCCGTGCGACTGAACATTCCAGCGAGCATCCCATCCAGCCACAGCCGCACAGGGGCGGCTAACGGCGCGCTTGCGGGCAAGCTCGGTATGCCAGCGTTCGGGTTGGCACGCAGCCCCCCGATGAAGCCGCCCATATAGGTGCGCTCGGCATCGCTCAGCGGCGGAGGGGCACACTGCTGTACCCCGATCAGGTTGGCAAAGGCGTCGATAGCAGCCATGTCGGTTTCCCTGGACGAAAGCGAAAGGTGGGCCTGTGCCTCTTCATGAACCGAGGTTTCCAGAAACTGGTGGTCGAGCAGGTCTACGCGGCTGAGGCTGACCGCACAGAACTTGAATTCGGGCTGTTGGGAAATCGGGTCAATCGCGTCGTTGGTGACCGCATTGATCGCCAGGTTCTCGCCGTAGAGGTCATTCCAGTGAAACGGTGCGAAGCAGGCACCTGGGCGCACGCGGTCACTCACCAGCACAGGCAACACCGCGCGGCCACGGCGCGAGCGCACTTCAAGGTGATCCTTGCCCTTCACGCCCAGGCGCTCGGCGTCTTCGGGGTGCACTTCTATGAAGGGCCCCGGGTTCAGCTTGTTGAGGGTGGAGATCTTCCCGGTCTTTGTCAGGGTGTGCCATTGGTGCTGCACCCGGCCGGTGTTCAGTACAAACGGATACGCCACGTCGGGCAGCTCGGCCGGCGGCATATACGGCCGCGCAAAAAACCGCGCCTTACCGTTTGCCGTAGGAAACGCCAGCCGCGGTTGGCTGCCATCTTCGCGCACGGCCAGCGCCTGGCTGATGCCATTGTTAAGGTAGCGGATCGGTGAACGACTGCCGTCGGCCTCCCCCGCGCTGGGCCACTGTACGGGGCCTTGGCGCAACCGTTGATGGCTAACGCCCCGGATGTCATAACCGGTGCCCGGGTTGTGAAAGCGTTTGATCTCTTCGAACACATCCGCCGCGCAGCTGTACGAAAAACCCTCGGCATAGCCCATGGCACAGGCGACTTCGGCGATGATACGCCAGTCGGCCATCGCTTCCCCAGGCGGCTGCACGGCCTGCTGCATGAGCGTAAGGTTGCGTTCGGAGTTGATCATCACCCCTTCGGCCTCGGCCCACAGCGCGCCGGGCAGCAGTACGTCCGCATAGCGGTTGGTCTCGGTGTCGAGGTAGGCATCCTGGGTGATCACCAGCTCTGCCCTTTGCAGCCCCTCGATCACCTTGGCGCGGTTAGCCACGCTGGCTACCGGGTTGGTGCAGATGATCCAGCAGGCCTTGACGCTGCCGGTGGCCATGCTTTCGAACAATGCAACGGTGCCCGACCCCAGCCGGGTGTGCAGCGTGCCCTCCGGGATGCCCCAGGCGCGCTCCACGAAGGCACGGTCCTCCTCCACCAGTACCGATCGTTGCCCTGGCAGGCCAGGGCCCATGTAGCCCATCTCGCGCCCGCCCATGGCATTGGGCTGGCCGGTGAGTGAAAACGGCCCACTGCCGGGCTGGCAGATCTTGCCGGTGGCCAGGTGCAGGTTGCACAGCGCGTTGGTGTTCCAGGTGCCGTGGGTGGACTGGTTCAGGCCCATGGTCCAGCAACTCATCCAGGCCCCGGCCTCGCCGATCCACTGCGCCGCCTGGCCAATCGCTTCGGGCGCCAGGCCGGTGATCTGCGCTACCGCTTGCGGGGTGTACTGGGACAGGAATTCCGGCAGCTCGCCCCACCCTTCGGTGAATTCGGCGATAAACGCCGCGTCGGTGTGGCCGTTGCAATGCAACAAGTATAACAGGCCATTGAGCAGGGCCAGGTCGGTGCCCGGGTTGATCCGCAGGAACAGGTCGGCTTTTTCCGCCGTGGCGTTGCGGCGGGGGTCCACCACGATCAGCTTCGCCCCGGCCTTCACCCGGTCCATCATGCGAAGGAAAAGAATCGGGTGACAGTCGGCCATGTTCGCGCCGATCACAAAGAACAGATCGGCCTTGTCCAGGTCGTCATAGGCACCGGGCGGGCCGTCGGCGCCCAGCGACAGCTTGTAGCCGCTGCTTGCGCTGGCCATGCACAGGCGGGAGTTGGATTCGATCTGGTTGGTGCCGATGTACCCCTTGGCCAGCTTGTTCACCAGGTACTGGGCTTCCAGAGACATCTGCCCGGACACATAAAAGGCTATTGCGTCTGGCCCGTGGGTGTCGAGGATGGCACGCAGGCGCTCGGCCGTATTTTGCACTGCCTCGGCCATGGGCGTACGCGCCGGCTCCAGCGCCCTTCCTGCGCGCAGGTAGGCGTGGGCCATGCGGCCAGAGCCCTCCAGCGCCTGGTGGCAGGTAGTCCCCTTGGTGCACAGGCGGCCGGCATTGGTGGGGTGCTGCTTGTCCCCTACCACTTTGCTTACCCGCCCCTCCTGCACCTGCATGACAATGCCGCAGCCAACGCCGCAGTAAGGGCACACACTTCGAATCGTTTGTTCCGTCACGGCCTTTTCTCGCCCCCTTTAAAAACGAAAACGCCATGCGGCCCTTCTGAATGCTTCAGAGGGCAGCACGGCGACGTTGTCGTGTTGGGGTGATCGACGTTGACCACGGGCAGGTTGTAGCAATGGCTATGCCATGCACGGCAACCGCCCGGGGTACGGGCCTTGAACGGTAAACACAAGGAGTGTGTTGCTGTTCAAGTGCACCATCAGGCAGCGCTGTGCTGGCCTGCGGTGCAGAACCGGGCCGTGTTACTGGCCGTCTACGCGATAAACGCTGATCAGCACCTCATGCTCGCTTAGCCCATCGATAGTGCCGGTGAAGATATAGTCGTTCATCCAGGCGTGCGCGCCGGGCTGGGTCTTGAAGGACGGCGTGGTGCGGCAATAGAAGTCGGTCTCCTTCATGTCCCGCAGCCCCAGCCCCTTGGCTTTCTTGGCCTGGCCCGATGCGTTGAGGCGCCAGATGCCGGCGTTGTCGATGAGGATGATCTGGCCGTCGGAGGTTTTCAGCCGGTACAAGGCGTTGATCAGCGTGACCCCGTCGGCGCGGGTCACGGACATGTCGGCGCCGCCCGGTACCACGGTGCCTTCGATGGGCTTGCCATCCAGGTCCTTGCCCACGAAGGTGCCACCGATGATCGGGTAGTTGATGCGATGCCCGTCCGGGCTGTTACCCATATCCTCTTGCGGGCCGAGGTTCACATCGATCTGCAACGCCAGGTCGTGGCTCAGGCGGTTCGGGATCTTTTCCTTCAATTCCAGCGCCTGCGCCGGCGCGCTGAGGGCGGCCAACGAGGCGGCGGCCAGGCCCAGGCTGGCCAGGGTATTGATCAAGCGTGAAGCGGATGCGTACGTGTGCATGTGCAAATCCTGTGGTCAGGGTATCAGTGGTTATTTCAGTGGGTCTGGCCGGCACGGTTGCTTGAGCAGCGAGCCGCACGCCGGAAGCGCTGGGGGTACGGCTACGTCAGTCAGCTCGCCCAGCACCAACTGCGAGGGGTGCGCGTCGTCATGCAAAACGGTGTTGCGGCTGGGGATAGAGAAGTAATCGAAGCCATACCCGCCAGTGCCCGAGGGCGTGTCGATCCACAGGCGCAGCCGCGAACCTTTGCGGAAGGGATGGGAAAACGGCGGGATCTCTACCCGGCCGAGTGCGGGCACATTGGGCAGCATCGGCTTGATGCCGTCCGGGTCATCCAGCAGCCAGGGGCGCAGTGCGGTGGAGCGTGCAGCGTCCAGCTTGCGCAACGACATACGCAGCCAGCCACGCTGCACATACACCTCCTGGCCATCCGGGCGAACTTCAGTGACCGTCACCTGCACGTCGGTATCTGGGGCGAGGAAGGTGGTAAGCCACAAGTCGACGCTGCCCGTGCCATAGCTGAGGAAGTCCCGTTCGAACGGGGCGCTGGTGTAGGCCAGGCTGCCTTGCTTCCAGGCCGGATGCTGCGGCCCCCAGGCGTTGTCATTGAGGTAGGTATTCACGTCCGGCCCGGGGATAGGGTAGCCATAGCTATCGCCAGCTCCGCTGCCCTTCCCGTCCCTTACCAGCGCACCGTGTTCACCCAGCGCGAAGGTGGCCGGTTTCACGCGTAGCGGGTAACTGTCGCGTTCCACCGTCCAGCTCGGGGCCGCTGTTTCATTAGGCTCATGACGGCCGCCGTCGCGTTGGGCGGCGATGGTTTCCTGCCACAGTTCTACCCTGGGGCTGTGCTCGAAGCCGTTCTGTTCACCCTTTACAAAGTGATCGAGAAACGCGATCAGTTTCTGCCGGAACCGCTCGGACTCATACAGGTTATGGCCGCCGCTGGACTCCACCTGCCACAGCTGTTTCGGGGCCAGGCGCTCCTGGTAATACCCCTCGCGTGCCAGCACCGCTTCGTCCTGCCAGGTGTGCATGGCCAGCACCGGCACCTTGATGCGGTCGGCATGGTCGCGCGGGCTGCGCTGCTGCGCCCAGTCGTCGCGCAGGGGATGGCGCAACAGGTTGTACATCAGCGACGTGCTCACCACCTTCGCCTGGTTCTCGCTCACCCGCGCCAGGCAGCGGCTGTCGTTCTCGGCCTTGGCACTGGCCTTCACCGCTTCCCAACGCATGTCCACGAACCAGTGCCAGGACGTGGTGAATGCCTGGTTCGGTACCCCGCCCGGGGCCCAGCTGTCGCTTCGTGCATCGCCTATGACCATGCCAGGGGCGATGGCCTTGAGGTGCGCAGGCTGGGCCTCCGCCGTCATCAATTGGGACATGCCCGCCCACGACCAGCCAAACATGCCGATGTCCCCGGACGACCAGGTTTGGGCCGCGGCAAACTCGATCGCATCGCGGCCATCGGTGCCGTAAGCCGGGCCAAGGAAATCGAAGGTACCTTCCGAGCAACCCGTGCCGCGGGCCTGCACCCCCATTACTGCATACCCCCGCTCGACCAGCGCCTTGTCGGTCGCCACGGAGAAGGTCTCGTCATCATGCAGATAAGCCGGCCCGCCGATGCTGCCCGAATCGTACCCGCTGTAGCGCACCACCACCGGGAAGCGGCCCTCCCCTTTGGGCAGCAATACCGAGTAGCGCAGCGCTGTACCGTCGGCTGCCTTCAGGTAACCGGTGACCCGCTTGCCCCAGAACGGCTGCCAGCTACGCTGTGGTCCCGCTTCCGCGCCCGGCTCCTGGGCATGCGCTGGCAGGCTGGCGACAGCGGACAGTGCGAGTGCGCAGGCGCCCAGGCGCAGGGTGTGTTTGAGTGTTCTAACGACCATGTGAAGCCTCGACTAGACAGCGCGATCAGAAGGATTTGATGACGGAAGCCACTACTGTGGCAGAACAGTCGCCTGCAGCGCCGAAGGCTGAATAGCACTCGGCCTTGGAAAGGTCGGTGTCGATATACGCTGCTTTCCAGGTAAGCCCCAGGAAGGGTTTGCTTATCGCCACTTGCCAGTCGCGGTAGGTGCTGCGGAACGAGCCATTGCCCGACTGGTAGGCAAGGTCATCGTGGGTATCGGTGTAGCCGTAGCGGGCGTTGAACAGTACTTGCCAAGGCAACGGCGCGGTGTACTCCAGCCACGTCACCACGCGCTCCTTGTCCCTGGGCTTTATGGTGATGCCATAGGGCGCAAGCTCGGCTGCCAGTGCCGCGCGGGCGGGTGGGTTCTGCAGGTCATTGGTGTACTTCACTCCAAGCGTGGCGCCGTAGAACCCGACCGTGCCGATCCATTCGTGGAAGTTCACCCAGCTGTCTTTGGGATAGTCATACGCCACGTACTCCAGCGAGAACCGGGTATGTTCCGTCAACGGCCGGGCAATACCGGCGTAGTAGTCGAATTCGCGCCGGGTATCAGTACCGAAATCCACATTGCTGGTAAATACGCCGGCGAACAAGCCGCTGGGTTTATGTACCAGCGTCGCAGCACTCATCAGTGCCGGGTTGCCTTGAGTCAGCGAAAACCCGCCCACGCGATAATCGCTGGCGGCGATCACATCGACGCTCAGCATCGTCTCGGGGGTGATATCGAAGGCGTAGCCAGGGGCTGACAGGCCGATGGACGCCAAGCCCAGGGCCAGGGAAACCAACTTGTTCATGTACTTCTGCTCCGATTGTTTTCGTTTTGAATGGCAGAGGAAACGCGGACAGCGGTGTTGTTGTTATGGGTGTTTCGTTCTGGCTAGTGCCAGTTGCCAAATCGCAGGCAACGGCTAGCCCTCCGAGGCCTCGTGCGATGGGCCTCGTGTGGCGTTGCAACTGGGGTGGATCAGTGGGTGGCGGCGTCACTCACACATCAGAGCGAATCCTGTTCCACAAGCGGGTCATCAATCGCTGCACCTTCAATCCCGGCGGCTCGATCTGGAACAACTTGCCGCGGTCTTTCTCCGGCACGAAGAGGTTTTCTTCGGCGCGAAGCGCAGGGTCAATCAGTGAAGTACTCGCCGGGTTAGGGTTGGGGTAACCGATCTCGTTGCTTACCTTGGCGATCACTTCGGGCTGCAAGAGGTAATCGATGAAGGCATGGGCCTGGGCAAGGTTTTTCGCGCCCTTGGGGATTACCATGTCGTCCGACCACATCAAGGTGCCTTGGCCGGGTAAAGCCAGCCTGATGTCATTGCCGTTGTGCGCCGCCAGCGCGAGATTGCGCGCCGCCAGCACGGCGCCCGACCATCCCAGCGCCACGCAGATATCACCGTTGGCAAGGTCTTGCGGGTACTTCGCCGAATTGAAGTAGCGCACATACGGCCGGATCGACTGCAATAGCGCGGCGGCTTTGTCGTAGTCGGCGGGGTTGGTGCTGTTGGGGTCCAGGCCCAGGTAGTTCAGCGCGATAGGGAAGACTTCGCTGGGGCTATCCAGGATGGCGACGCCACATTGGCTGAGCTTGGTGATGTTTTCCGGCTTGAACAGCCAGTCATAGTTACGCATGTCCACGCCTTGGCCCAGCACCGCCTCCACCTTGGCCTGGTTGTAGCCCAACAGTGTGCTGCCCCACAGATACGGCACGGCGTAGCGGTTACCCGGGTCGAGCGGCTCGCGCTGGTGCATCAGCGTGCTGTCCAGTTCATGCCAATGCGGCAACTGCTGGCGTTCGAGCGGCTGGACCGCGCCTGCCTTGATCAGCGCGGGCAGCTGGCTACTGCTGGGGAACGCCACGTCGTAGCCCGAATTACCCGTGAGCAGGCGCGCCTCCAGGGTTTGCGGGCTGTCGAAGATGTCGTACACCACTTCGATGCCGGTTTGTTGCGTGAAGCCCGCCAACACATCCTTGGGCAGGTACTCGATCCAGTTGTAGATACGCAACTGCCCCCCGGTGGGTTCGGCCTGCGCCGCCAGCGCGGTACCGGTGAGCAACAGCGCGGCAAGGTGAAGCTGCAGCAAACGTTTCATGAATACCTCCCCGAATCGGGTCACGCCGGCGCGCCGGCTACGTCAAAGGGCTACAGCCAATGCTCTGATCAGGCGCAGCGTATCGATGTCCAGTACGCTTTCGGCCACGGGCAACGACGACTGCTTCACGATCACTACCTGGCGCTGGAAGTCGACATACAGGTACTGCCCATGAATGCCCACGGCCAGCAATGCCTCGCCGGGGTACACGTACCACTGGCTGCGGTACGTCGCGCCGGGGCTCCAGGAGGAAAACACCTCGTTGCTCGCATATACAGCGGGGTCGCCGCCTGCCAGCACCGAGTCAATCACCGCTGCGGGTAGCAACTGCCTGCCGTTGGCGGCGCCTCGCTTGAGCAACATCGACCCATACCGCGCCATGTCGCGCAAAGTAGCGTTGAACCCTGCTCCGGCGACATTTCGCCCCCAGGGGTCGGCCACGAAAAAGCCGTCGCGCTCACAGCCAAGCCCCTGCCACGTATCCGCCAGCTGCTGCGCACAGCTGCGACCGCTTGCGCGTTCCATCACCCAGGCCAAGGCTTCGGTAGTGGCCGTCACGTAGTGGAAGAAGCCACCGTGTTCGCCCTTCTTGCGCGTGGCGGGAAGGTATTCATAGAGCGAGGCGTAGGTCGCCGTCACCTGCGCGGGTGGCAGGGTAAGCCCGCAGGCGTAGCCGAACTGCGAGCTACCCGAAGTAGGGTCGTCGTAGATTTCCTCGTAGTCGATGGCAACCGCCATGTCGAGCAACTGCCGTACCGTGGCATCACCGAAGGCGCTGCCTGCCAGCTCTCCCACATAGTCAGCAGCCAAGGCCTGCTCATTGAGCTCGCCCGAATGCACCATCCCCTGCGCCAGCATGCCCACCAGGGACTTGGTCACCGAAAACATGATGTGCCGCTTGAGTGGCTGGTGACCGTTGAAGTAGCGCTCCTGAACCACCGCGCCGTCTTTCATCACCAGCCAACCGTCTGTGGCACTCGCTTGCAGGTGCGCGGCAAGGCTCACGGCCTCCCCGTGAGCGCCAAGGAATTCGAAGCTTTCGAGGTGCGGCGTGCTGGCATCCAACGGGGCGGGAACACCTGTGCCCCGCTCCACGCTGATGGTTGGCCGCAGGCGCCCCAGGTTGTGGAACGCCCAACGGTTATAGGGCGGGCGCATGAAATTGCCCCACGTGACCAGGTCCGCCGGCGCGGGCGGAAAGCCTTGCATCAAGGAAAGGTGTGGCTCGCTGCCAGCGGCGGCATAGGCGCCGCGCAAGGCCTGGTTGAGATCAGAAGTCATGAAAGCTTCTCTGGGTTGGCGTGCATACTTTTTATCGTCATAAAACTTTATAGTCAAATAAAAAGTTTGATCGAGCTATCACTTGTTTTAGAATCGCCACTCGGCCACCAGCAGAGCCAATGGGAATGAGTGGGTTACGGGAACGACAGAAGGAACAACGCCGGCAGGCCATCCTTGCCGCCGCGCTGGCACTGTTCGAGGATCAAGGCTTCGCTGCCACCACCGTGGAACAGATAGCCACCCGCACGGGGGTTTCTACCCCCACCGTGTTCAATTACTTCGGGAGCAAGCAGGAGATCCTGCTGGCCGTGGTGGAGCAGGCCAACCAGGTGGCGGTAAGCGATGCCCGGTTGAGCCTGCCGGACTTCGATAACGCGGTGGACGCCATGTGCCATCTCGAGGCCTTGATCGTGCGACACGAACTCAAGGTCCTTCCTCCCACCATCTGGCGCGAGTTGTTGCCCCTTGGGCTATTGGCCGCCCGCCCGGAAACCGTATTGCCACTGAACGCGAGGCTGGTGGAAGAAATAGGCCGGCTGCTGCGTGATTTGCAGGCCCGCCAGTTGCTCAACGCTCGGCTCGATGCAGACTATCTGGCGTGGTTTCTCAATGACTACAGCACCCTGCTGTTCATGCGCCTGGTTCAGGAGGACACCCCTGACCTCACAGCCCATGCCAAACGTGTAAGGCAGATGACGCAGATGCTGTTTGACGGGCTCGCTCCCTAGGCTCGCAAGCTCGGCGGCTGGCGTACCCCCGCTGGCCCGCGTTACTCGGTGATGATCGGCATCGGCCGGAATGATGGCCGATGCTTCCGGTATCTTGCTAAAATCGACTCCGCCAAGGGCCCTACCCAGCCCTTACCACCGCGTATCAGCAACCGCCAGGAGAATGCCCGATGGCAACCCCCAAGAAACGGCCCAACAAGGCCAAGAGCATTGTTGCCCAACCACTGTTCAGGTCCAGGCAAGAACGCCCAGGCAAAGGAAAAGGCAGTTATAAAAGAAACGGCTCCCCTCAGTGGGAGCCGTCTTCGTTTCCGGGGTTGGTAAATATCACCGAAGCAGCCTGAAGGCTTCGCTTGCAGGCCGATGCCAGTCAGCCGTGCACGCTATAGCACACAGCGTCCGCCGGCATGGGCAGTTCGTCGACGGCGTGGACCACGCCCGCACCCAAGGCTTCCTCGGCATTGAGAATGCGGGGAGCGGCGATCAGGCAGCTCGAAACATCAAGCGGAACGCTGGCGCCATAGGTGCGCTCGTCAACGATGCGTGAATAAAGCTCGAGGTCATAATCCAGGCTCATGGCGTACTCGGACATCCGCGCATGGTCCACCGAGCCGTGCAGGTTCCAGTGGAACGGGTGGAACAGGAACTTGCTGTGCTTGCAGGCCGTGCGCCGCTCGCCTGCGAGAAAAATGATATTGCCCATGGATTCCACCGTGCCCAGGTTATGGGTGTGCACAGGGATGGGTAATGCGATGAGGAAGTTGTACAGCGAAAAGCCATAGCTGCACTCGCCGCCCATGGTTGCGATCTTGATCACGATGTCGGAAGCGCCTTTCTGCACCGCCAGCGAACACTTCTCGATCAACTCTCCTGTGGAGGTGGAATTGATCGATGAAGTGAAATGCACAATGTGTGTGGTCATGGGTGACTGCTCTCCATGCGGCAAAGTAAAGCGAACTGATCATGCCCGTACGTCTTGGGCGACAGCCCTTGGCCTGCCGCGTAGGCTGGGCCTCGGCCGCAGGTTGAGGGGGCGATGTAACGGCACATACCCTCAAGGGACCGGCGGCGGCTATAAATGTGGAACCAGCCAGCGACCGGCCAGTTCAAGAGGGCCCGTGCCGCAGGACGAACGGCCCAAAATAACAGCACGCTGATTATTGGAGCACGATGGGCTTTTGGTGACTTGAAATAGTCCGTCGCGGGTGGCGAAGTTATAGGAGAATTGCCCGCCTGAATCCTTCGGAGGCTGTAATGTCCCTACCCCGCTCCCTCGCCTGGTCCCTCGGCCTGATTGCGCTTTGTGCCCTCAACGCCCCCGCCTGGTCGGCCCAGCAAGGCTCGAAAGCCGCCACCGCGCCGTCTGCTGCCAGCGCTGCAACCTCCATCTCCCTTCTGGCGGGCAAGCTGCGTTTCAGCCTGCCGTCGGGCTATGAAAGCGCCGCGTTGCCTCCGGGGGACGCCAGCAACGGAACGGCCGGGGCTGAGGGCACGCTCTACATGAACGAAGCGCAAAAACGCATCGTGGTGGTGACGGAGATGCCGCTTCAGAACGCCCTTGATGCCAGCAAAGCGGAGAACGATGCTTTTCTGGCCAGTGCCAGCCAAGGTTTCATTAGCCGACAAGCCCAGGGCCTGCCCGACTTCCATCAGACCGGCGACAAGCGGGTGAGCCTGAACGGCCTCGCCGCCCAGCAGATCGACGCCACGGCCACGATTGGCGGCGGTAAAACCCTTACCACCTACTTCATGGCGGGTGCTGGGCCACGCATGGCGATCGTGCAGGTCATTTCAAGAGAAGCGGACCGCGCAGGGCATGACGCGGTGCTGCAGCGCATCACCTCAGGTGCTGCTCGCTGACGCGGGCGCCCTGGTACCAAAAACGTTACCAGAGCGTACAAATCGACACTCGCTGTAAAATATGTAAATAAGATTTAACTCCGAATACGAGTAATTATCATCACCGCCCAGACGGCGCTGTAGAGCGCCCGGGCGCGCCGACGCACTCGGCGATATCAGTATTCGGGAACCCCATCGTGCTTCTGCTTCCACCCAAGCGCCCTGTCGCTTTGGCTGTTATCGCAGCCTCTTTCTCCACTGCCGTGATTGCCGCGGACGCCACTAATCCATCACCTGCTACCCCATCACCTGCGCAATCCGCGCCTGCTGTGATGCTGGACGAAACCCTCGTTACCGCCGAGCAGGAACTGAAGCAAGCACCAGGTGTGTCGGTGATTACCGCCGAGGACATCCGCAAAGCACCGCCGGTCAATGACCTTTCCGACATCATCCGCAAAATGCCAGGCGTCAACCTGACAGGTAACAGTGCCAGCGGCGTGCGCGGCAATAATCGCCAGATCGACATTCGAGGCATGGGCCCGGAGAACACGCTGATCCTGGTGGACGGCCTGCCGGTCACGTCTCGCAACTCGATTCGTTATGGCCGGACAGGCGACCGGGATACCCGTGGCGATACCAACTGGGTGCCCGCGGAACAGGTAGAACGTATCGAAGTGATCCGCGGCCCTGCCGCCGCCCGCTACGGCAATGGCGCCGCAGGCGGTGTGGTCAACATCATTACCCGCCAGCCTACGAAGGAAACCCACGGGACCTTCACGGTGTATACCGACATTCCCAAAGACAGCGACGAAGGCGCGACCAAGCGCGCAAACTTCGGGTTGAGCGGGCCGCTTACAGAAAACCTCACGTACCGCGTGTACGGCAACATGAGCAAGACGGACCGCGACAGCAGCGACATCAACAAAGGCCACGAGGCCGACGGGGAAGCCGCGGCCGCAGGTGCCGAAGGCGTTCGCAATGCTGACTTCAACGGCCGCCTGAGCTGGAAACTGGACAACCGACAAAGCCTCGATTTCGACGCCGGCTTCAGCCGCCAGGGCAACATTTACGCCGGCGACACCCAGTACAACTACGACTTGCAAACCAACCCCAAGGCTTCCAGTGCAAGCCCTTGGGTTGGCCGGGAAACCAACAAGCTGTACAGGCAGAATTTCGCGGTCACCCATAACGGTGACTGGGACTTCGGCACCAGCAAGTTCTTCCTTCAATACGAACATACTCGTAACCGCCGCCTCGACGAGGGCCTCACCGGGGGCGTGGAAGGCACGATCGATTCGACCGACTTCTCCACCAGCGACCTGAAGAGCTACCTGGCGCATGGCGAATTCAACCTGCCGCTCGCCACGCGCGTGGACCAGACGCTGACGGTGGGCGGCGAGTGGAACCGCCAGGAGCTGGACGACCCCGCCTCCACCAGCCAAGCGATGTCTTCGGGCAGCTACTGGAGCGGTTCCACCGCTGCGGATTCCATTGCAGGGGTCGCATCCGGCACCCGCAGCAGCGCAACAGGGGCAACCATTGGTTCGCTGTTCACCGAAGACAACATCGAACCCTGGGAGGGAACCGTGCTCACCCCCGGGTTGCGCATGGACCAGCACAGCGAATTTGGCGTGAACTGGTCGCCCAGCTTCAACCTGTCCCAGCGCCTTAACGATGACTTCACCATAAAGGCCGGCATTGCCCGGGCGTTCAAGGCACCCAACCTCTATCAGCTGAACCCCAATTACCTCTTGCTGAGTTCGGGCAACGGTTGCCCCATAGGCAGTACCGGCAGTTGCTACATCCTGGGCAATGCCGATTTGAAGGCCGAGACCAGCGTAAACAAGGAACTGGGGATCGAGTTCAAGCGGGACGGTTACATCGCGGGGCTGACGTTCTTCCGCAATGACTACCGGAACAAAGTGGTAGCAGGCACCGACGTGGTCGGCTACTCCTCCGGAGGCAACATGATCCTAAAATGGGAAAATGCCAAAAAGGCGGTGACCCAAGGCCTGGAAGCCAACCTCACGGTGCCGATGTCGGACAGCGTGACCTGGACCACCAACGCCACCTATATGCTGGAAAACAAGGACCTGGATACCGGCAACGTGCTGTCGATGATCCCGCGCTATACGGTTAACTCGATGCTGGACTGGCAGGCAACCGAGAAGCTGTCGACACAACTGAGCGTGACCAGCTTCGGTCGCCAGAAGCCGCCCACCAGTGGCACCACCAAGGTAGACGCCGCCGGCGTAGTCACGGACGAAGTGGGCGCTTACAGCCTGGTGAACGTCAACCTCAGCTACCAGCTCACCAAGAACGTGCGGTTGGGCGGCGGCGTGAACAACCTGCTGGACAAGAAGCTGTACCGCGAAGGGAACTCCAACTCCGCAGGTGCGGCCACTTACAACCAACATGGCCAGGCGGTATACGCCAGTGTGACCACATCATTCTGAGAAGTTGATGCAAGCCGGAAGCGATGGTGCCCGCGGGGCCTGGCGTTCGCTTCCGGCGGTTTGCTTTAATCGCGCCCCAGGGCAAACTTCTCCAACCCTTCCCCTTCCAGCCGATAACGTACCCACTCTTCGTGGGCCTTGGCGCCGATGGAGGTGTAGAAGTCGATCGCCGGCTGGTTCCAGTCCAGCACGCTCCAGTCCATGCGGCCGCAGCCGGTGTCATGGGCGATCTTCGCCAGGTGGCGCAGCAGCGCTTTGCCTGCCCCGATACCACGGTGCTGTGGCGACACGAACAGGTCTTCCAGGTACAGGCCCTTGCGGCCCTGCCAGGTGGAATAACTGAGGAAATACACGGCAAAGCCCACCGGCTGGCCATCCACTTCGCAGATCAAAGCCTTCGCGGGCGAGGGCTCGTCGAACAGGCTGCGCTCAATGTCAGCCAGCTTCGCCTGGACCTCGTGTTCGGCGTTTTCGTAGATCGCAAGCTCGGTGATGTACCCGAGGATCACAGCGGCATCGCTTCGTGTGGCATCACGAATATGAAGGGTCACGGCAAAACATCCTTAAGCAATAGACGGTACCCAAGGATACTGGCTCAGGCCGCTTCGGCTATCACGACATTTCGCAGGCGACAGGGAAACAAAAAAGGGCGGCGTTTCACGGCGACCCTTTGAGATCGACTTTATGTGCTTCACATGACGAAGGATAAGCTGCCCTCACTAGGAGAAACACTTCAACCGTCGGCATCTTGATCGCCGGAAGCCGCAAGGACGGCTTCCCTGGAATCACGGCAACTGATCTTCTGCTTCCAGTTTTTGCGAGCAAGCTTCATATGGCGTGGACTGTGCGAGTAGATCATTGAAGCTGCTGGCCACTTTTTGACTACGCAGCAAAGAGGCAAATGCAGCATAGGCATCTCGTTTATCACCCTCTTTCCGAGGGGTACTATCATCATTCAGCCATGCGTAGATGATTGCCTGCGGGCCATACGCTCGAAACTGAAAGAACAGTCGATAGCGCGGTGCCATTCCCTGCTTTTTTACTCTGAACCAGTGCCTGTTCGTTCTTCCAAGTGTGTTTCCTTGGCGATACGCAGGACTAGTAGGATCGGCAGGCACCTTGATCAAAATATTCTCGGCGACGGCGTCCAACAGCTTGTAGGAAGGGTGTTGATGAAACCTTTGGGGCTCCTTCACCGCTGCCCGCTCAACGTCCGACGTCAACGCTTCCAGTCGTCGAATGAAAAACGGGTGAGCATACAATGCCCACCCGTTCACTCTGTTCAGAATCTCTTGCGCCACACGTCAACCCTCCAGAGGGTCGCGGCGACGGTTATCGTCTGCCTGTTGCCGCAAAGCTCGAATACGTGCGACCAGCCCTGTAGGAACGGGCTGGATGCTTTGCGGCAGACTGCGAATATCATGATCAAGCAGGTCGAGGAACTCGGCCTCGAACTGAGCCTCCGCCTTTTTCTTGGCGAAGGACACCACAGTGTTCTTTGACATGGTGCTTCCCTATCAGCGGTGCTTCTCAGCCGACTAGCCAGGTCTATTAGTTAGACACGGGTGCCTAATGGGCGTTGAGCTGAATTATGTGCACCTAGCACCGAAGGGGCAATCGCTCTGCTCGCCAGTAGCGTATCAGGATATGACCAAACAGCTGAGCTGTACCAATTGCAGAAAAGCAGAGTGCGCCATCGCCGAAAAGCAAACAAAAAAGGGCGACCCTTTCGGATCGCCCTTCATGTGCCCCGATAACCGGAGCTGGAAGCTGGTAGGCACAATTGGACTCGAACCAACGACCCCCACCATGTCAAGGTGGTGCTCTAACCAACTGAGCTATGTGCCTGCTGTGGCGCGGCATTCTACGGATATTGAAGCGGCTGTCAACCCGCAAAAGCCAGCTGGCGATCGCTGTCATAAAGCCATCATCTTGGGCTGTTACAAGGCGTAGTCTTTTTGCGCTCAAGGCCGCACGCCGTGTTCAGATTCCGTCGTAACTTCACTGCTCCACGTCGCCTGTTTCTCCGCAAGGTCAGTATCGGGCTGCGCCTGTTTGGCGGCTTTGCCGTCTGCGCGCTGTTGTTAGCCAGCCTGGGGGTGTTTTGCCTGAGTGAAATTCACGCCATCCGCGCCCAGGCCGAGCTTATAGAACGGGGGCCGTTATCGAGCATCGCCCAGGCAGACGCCATCGCCCTGGACCTCGGCAAGCTTCGCACCGAAGCGGCGTTACTGCTCAGTTCGGCCAACGACCCGGGCGAGATGGTCAATCGGCGTATCGCGGTGGAGCAGCTCTCTACCTCCCTGGAACCCGCTATCAGCGATTACCTGGATAGCCTGCACGTCGGTGCCGAGCGCGATTCGGTGCTATTGCTGCGTGACGCTTATGTGCCCTTCCTCGCCACAGTGAAGGACGCGATTGCGCTTATCGACCAAGGGCAAGCGGCGACAGGCGTCAGCAAAGCCAACGAGGCGTTGAGCCTTCAAGGTGGCCTGATGGACATGCAGGTGCAGCTGCTGCGGGAACTCAACAAGCAAACGTCCGCCGAAGCGGTGCTGCAGGCGGCGAAGCAAGCCGAACGCAGCGCGTTGATCGTGCCGGTGGCCACGGCAGCGGCGTTGCTGCTGATGCTGTTGCTGGCCTGGCGGCTCACGGTGAGTATCACCACCCCGCTAAGCCAGGCCGTTCAGGTTGCCCGGGGTGTGGCAGCGGGTGACCTGCGAGTGTCAGCAGCAGCTGGCGCCGTGCAGGGCAACGACGAACCTGCTCAGCTGCTAGCGACCCTGGGGCATATGCGGGAACAGTTGCACGAGCTGCTCAGCCAGCTCGGCCAGAGCGTGGACCGTCTCAACAGCGCGGCGCGGGATATGGGCGAAGTAATGCAAGGCAGCGCAAGCGACTTGCAGCTGCAATACACCGAGATCGAACAGGCCGCCACGGCTGTTAACCAGATGAGCAGTGCCGTGGAAGCGGTGGCGGCGAACGCGTTGTCCACGTCGGACGCTTCCCGCGACTCGGCGACCGCAGCGCACCAGGGGCAAGCTCAGCTGGACGCTGCAATGGGTGACATCGATCAACTTGCGGGGCAAGTGGAAAGCGCGGCCACCCAGGCAAGGCAGCTTGCCAGCCAGACGCAGAGCATTCATAAGGTACTGGACGTGATTCGAAACGTGGCAGAGCAGACCAACCTGCTGGCCCTCAACGCGGCCATCGAGGCGGCCCGCGCGGGCGAAGTAGGCCGAGGCTTTGCGGTGGTCGCCGATGAAGTGCGCGGGTTGGCCCACCGTACTGGCGCCTCTACCCGGGAAATCGAACAGATGATGGGCGAAATTCGCGCAGGTACCGAGCTGGCTGTGAAGGCGTTGAGCGACAGCGCCACCCAGGCCGGCCGCACTCGCGCCCGCGCGCAAACAGCCCGCAATACCTTGGGCACCATCTACGAATCGGTGGCGGGTATCGACAGCCGCAACCAGTTCATCGCCAGCGCCGCCGCGCAGCAGGCGCAGGTATCGCGCGACGTCGACAACACGCTGTCGAAGATACGCGACCTGTCGCTGCAAACCGCCAGCGGCGCCACCGACACCCGTGCTGCCACTGAAGCCCTGGGGCGGCTGGCCAGTGAGCTGAAACAAATGATGGGAAGTTTTTCGCTGTAAGCGCCATTCCTGCAGCACTTCACTGTGGAATGGCGCTCGACAGTTTCTCAAACCGCCAGCGTACCCGCAGCAAGGCGAGCCGGCAGGCTTTCGCCGGCCCCTGCCCCGACCAGGGACCATAACAACAAGCGGCATTTGCGCGGGCACAACTCGCCGGCCATATGAATGCCGTGCCGTTGCAGGTCGATCTCCCCACCGGCGAACCCATAGGTATGGAACGCCGTGGTGCCAGCACCGGTGCGGCTGGCGACGATAACCGGCATGTGCCGCGCCGCCAGCGCCAGTGTGGATACCCACCCGGCCGGCACATGCCCGGCGCCAAAGCCTGCGATCACCACACCGGCGTAACCTGCGCGCAAGGCGCCTTGCAGCAGCTCCGGCCCCTCTCCCAACGTGGCTTCGATCAAGGCGACGCGTTGATCGAAGCGCTGCACCACCAGCGGCTCGGGCAATGGCGCAGGCGGGAGGCGATAGCGGACCCGCCCTTCGATCACATGGCCGATCGGCCCGGTGTTGGGCGACGCAAACGCCTCCAGTGCCAGCGCGTTGACCTTGCGCACGTCCCCCGCCTGGTGCACCTGCCGGTTCATCACCACCAGCGCGCCGCGGCCGATGCTGGCGGGGTCGAGCGCTACGCGGGCGGCGTCCAACAGGTTGGCCGGGCCATCAGCGCCCACGTCATCCGCGCCGCGCATGGCACCGGTCAGCACCAGCGGAACGGGCTCGGCCCATTGCAGGCCGAGCAGGTACGCCGTTTCCTCCAGATTGTCGGTACCCTGGCTGAGCACTATCCCTGCGGCACCGGCGCCAACCTGCTGACGAGCCCAGGCCAGCGCCGCCTGAACCTGCTCGAAATCCAGCGAAGGGCTGGACACCAGGCACAGCGTGTGAGCCTGCACCTGGGCCAGGCTGGCCAGTGCGGGCAAGCGTTCGGCCCAAGCCTGGGCACCTACCGCTGGCACTATCCCCTCCCCGCTCTCACGGGCCGCCATGCTCAACGTGCCGCCCAAGGCCCCGAGCGCGAGGCGTGGCAAGCTACTCATGAATTCACCAGCCAGCCCACCAGGGGCACTAGGGACACAACACCGATGGCCATGCTTAGTACATTCCCGACATAAGGATGCACATGCGCTGGCAGGCGACCGCTGATTGCCACAGCCAGGGGTGGCATCAATAGCGCGCCCAGGAGCGCGCTCAGGGCAATCACCGCAGGCGCAGCGCCGAGCACAAGGATGCAAGCCGGGACAAGCGATACCAGGGGGATATAGGTGGGATACCAGCCCCGCTCTGCCCATTGGTGGCGCCATATCCATACCCCAGCCGCTGATGCCAAGGCCTGGCCCAGCACGAGTTGAGGCAGCCAGCCTGCACCGTAGAAAGGGCTGGCCGGGTTGAGCCACCAAGCCAGCAGTGCCCCGCCAATCAGGCCAGCGCTCGCCCATTCATTTCCGTAAAAAGGTGCTTCGGAAAAGTCCGCGAGCACGCGTCGCACACCCCAGCGCAGCCCCTGCCGTTGTGGTTCACGTAGCTGCGGGGCAGCAGCTGGCGTGGCAGGTGCCGATACCAGTACCGGCCACCGCCGGCACAGTTCGAACGCCACCAGGCTTGCCACGGCCATGCCCGCCACGTTACCCACTACTACCGGCAAGCCGAGCGGCACACACACGTAGGCCACCAGCAGCAGGCTGGCCGGCGTAACCAGCCACGCGCCCATCAAGGCGCCGCTGAGTGCCACGCGCCAGCCTGCGCCGTGCAGCAACACAATGGCCGCCGGCAGGGAAACGAAGGCAACGAACGTGGGCTGCCACACGCCTTCATTCAGCGCCCAGCCCCAGGTCAGGTTGCCCAACAGTAGCCCCAGCGTGGAACTGAGCAGCACCCAGGGCCAGCAGCCACTGCCATACGCGATCGGGAAGCCCTGCCAGCGATTTCCCCTCTGCCCCATCCACCAGGCGAGAAAGCCACCCGCTACCAGGCCCAGCGACGCGAACTCGTGTTTATAGAAGGTAACCTCGCTCATATCCCCAAGCACCCAGCGCCACCTGGCCTCTGGTTGGTCGAGATGAGCCATCATTTGCGCGTAACCCGGCCAAGCCATAGTCGCGCCGGCCGTGTCCAGCAGGGCCAAGCCTGCCAGTACGCTAAGCGCCGAAGCAGTGATCAGGGCGACCATGAATAGAGAAATGCCGAAAGTCCCGATTTTCCTATCAGAAACGTGCATGACCACCCTCCTCAGCGCGGCATCATCGGGTGGTGCCGGTAGCCCAGCATCGGATCGTAAAGGTCGGTACGCCGGTCCCGTGGCAAGTCGTTCAAGCTGTTCCAGATCGGAGCGCTGCGGGCGGATACGAGGTCGATGTCGGCGTACAGGATCGTCTCCTCTTGCGCACCGGCCACTCGCCCAAGGGGCCATCCGTTGGTGCCTGCAATCAGCGAACATCCAAGGAAACGATCTCCCCGGTCGCAACCAACGCGGTTAGCCGCCGCAATGAATACGTTGTTAGCGTGCGCCGCAGTCATGGTGAGGTAGCTGGCCATGCATTTGCCGGCTTCATCAACAACGGCGGCGGCGTCCACACCCAGTTGTTCAGGCTGCAAATGATGTCGGCGCCCTGTAAGGCCAACAGCCGGGGCACTTCTGGAAACCAGACGTCCCAGCAGATCATCAGGCCGATTCGGCCGATGGCCGTTTCGAATACCGGGAAGCCCAGTTCCCCCGGTCGGAACCAAAGCTTTTCAGCATTCCAGAGGTGCGCCTTGCGGTATTTACCTATGTACCCCTCGGGGCCGACAAGCACTGCCGTGTCGTAAAGCCGGGCACCCTCACGTTCTGCCACCCCAGCGGCCAGATAAACGCGGTGCTTGCTCGCGAAGGCCTCCCAGCTCTGCACGGTCGGCCCCTCGGGCACCGGCTCGGCGAGGGCATAGGCCTCGGTTCGGCCACGGAAGGCATAGCCTGTATTGCAAAGCTCGGGTAGCACGATCAGGTTCGCACCGTTCGCTACTGCGTTTTCGGCGAGCGCCAAGCCTTGAGCCAGGTTGGAAGGGCCGTTGTCGACCCCGCATTGGGGGTCGAACTGCACTACCGCGACGCGTACGGGACTGATGGCAGGGACAGAAGGCGGGTTCATGAGAGGAACTCTTATTCGAATGGATGGATCACCATTTGATACGCATCCAGAAGGATTTGAAACCCGCCGGTTTCTGAAGGGCTTGTGCGAAATGTCTGGGAAGAAGTGCGCTCCCTTTAATCCTGGGGTTCGTAGTACCGGGGATACCTTTCTAAGGAGAAGCCCCCCTCAAAAGCGGCACCGGTATTACTGGCCAAATGAATCACTGCATCAACAGCCCCGCGAAGCGCAGGCTCGGTCCAACCGGCATCCGCGCTATAGCCCTCCCCTGCGAAATAAAGATGTGCTTTGCCAGAATGGTTGCGGTTGAAGGCCATTAGCCGTATGACATCGCCATAGGTTCCGGGGCGGTACAGTCTTGCGCACCCATGTGAACTAGGATCGTTCAGCCATCGCTGCACGCGCGCTTTGGATACATCCACATAGGGGGACACTGGTTTTCCGATGTTTGTACACCTAATAAGGATTCGGTCCAGCTCGGCTAAACATCGCTCGACCAGATCCACATCACTGAATGCCATCAGCTTATTAGCGTCGTCTTCCCATGTGTAGCTAAGCAGCAGACAATCGGTTTCATACCCAGGCCCGTACTGGTAGGCGTAAACATCATGAATAAAGCTGTCCGTCACCATGATCTGCGGAATGGCCTGCCCCTCTGTCAAGAAGGATTTGTCGAGCGGCAAATACACTTTACAACTGCTTTCCCAATGCGCTTGCTTACAAGCGTCGATGAATTCGAACGGAAGAACGTCGGCGTCGAAACCTTCCACCCGCACCTGCGTTTCCAAAACCCAGGACGGAATGGTTACAACGACTTCGTCGAACTCTAGTGAGGTGCTACCGTCCGGCATCTCCATTGCCACCTCGACCGAGCCTTGGAGCTGGCGACGGATGCCGGTTACGCTTGTACACATATAAAGGCCGTCGGGCCTGGTTTTGAGATGCTGGTAAAGCGATTCGTTTTTTTCAGGAATGGGTAGGTACATCATGGCGTCATCTAGCGCCGCTATACCCAGCCATGCTGGAGGATCAAAAGCCATTCCTCGCGAGTCGGCTGGATGTACTGAATCAGGTGGAGCAGGTAGCGGGTGTTCACTTGAATCCACGCGGCCATGTACCAACTGAAGATTGCTGCTGAACCCAAAAATCGCCGTACGGATCGGGTACAGACAACACACGTCGTAGAAAGCCCCCCAGCTACCGTCTCCGATGCCGATTGAATAGAAGATTCTGGACTCTTCTCGACTCATGCCTAAACCACCAAAATCAGCCGGGATAGTCCCCTTTTCAGGCGTCGGATCAAGTAACACCAGTTCACGAAAAGAAAGGGAAGCGTAACGATCAACCATTGCTGCCCAAAAGCTTTCCCACTTCGAAGTACCGAAGTACCGAGCAACGACGTTGCAGATCCGCTTGGCAAAGCGAAGCCACTTTTCATGGACCCTATACAAGGTATCCGTAGGCGGCGGTACATCTCCCGTCGGGTTGTCCCAGAGCAGCATCTTCGGAACAGATCCCTCAAGGCAGCCATCACGCAGGTAGATTCCGGTCTGTGTTACCCATGGTGTCCCAGGGTTAGGGAAGTTTGAAGACTTCAGGTCAAAAAGACCGGCGTAATAAGCCATGAGCGATCGCCCGTCCTTCACCGGTTCACCAGTTAAATTAAAGAAGGGCATACGCATAGCCCCCATCTCGAATGGCGAGCCGCCGTCTTTATCAACGAGGGTCAAATGGCGTCCGCCCAAGCGGGTGGATTGTTCAATCAGGGTGACACGTTCGAACCCCATCCGAACCAACTCACGCGCAGCACAAAGTCCTGCTATTCCGCCGCCAATAATTGCTATGCGTCGCTGAAGGTCAGCAGCCGTCCCAATCCCCCCGGGCTGCTCCAATAACCTACGGTAGTCGAAACAAAGGTCTGGGGGATTTGGATAGCGGGCGGCCCAGGAGTCTGGCTCAGGCGCGTGCCCTCCAAGATGTGCGGGGTGATCGAAGCTTGAACCAATAGTCATGGATGCTCTCCTTGCAATCAGCGTGTCGTGAGCGCGTTTGTACGGCTTATTGGTCATGCGCAAACGGTATATAGGTACACCGTCTCGCTGATCATCTTTTCGCGAGCTTCACCAGGCTGATCGCCCCCAGCCGCTTCCCACGCGGGTAACTCCCTCTTAAATTCCTGGATCTTTCCCTGATCCGGTGTAGAGAGGAAAACTCCTGTAGGACATTTCCCAAACACCTCTGGCGCCCTGTCCCCTCCCCGGCGCCGATGGTAAAAAAACGTTCCTTTTCTTCAGCAGGCAGTGGCCCATGTTGTTACCGCAGGTCAGAGCGATCCTTGGCTTTCTCAATACATGCAGGGCTCATCGCCCCTACCCGCAACGGCCGTTCGTGGCCTTGCTCGAGCGCATCGCGAAAGGGTGCCTGCGGGCGGGCATCGCGATATTCCTGATCACTCTGGCCATCGCCGCATGGGCCTGGCTGGGGCAGCCGCTGGGCGGCGTGCTGCGGTTCATTGGCGTGTTCACCGGGCTGACCAGCATGGTGCTGATACTGTTGGCGTTGTGCTTCCCCATAGTGGCTGCGGCCGTATCGCTACGGTTCTGGCGTAGCGATACGCTGGTCCAGATGCTCAGCGACTTCGACATCCAGGCCAAATACGTTCAGACCTTGCTGGGCCACACCACCCCCCAACTGGAGCAGGCACAGCTGCTGCTGGCCCAGAAGATCGCCCGGCTCGAACGCCGTGCAGCCATCGTTGTCGGCGAAAAGGTAGCGGTGTTCACCCTCATCGCCACAGGCTTCGCCGCCCTGCAGGCGTTGGGCGGGTTCGACTTCATACGCGCGGCGCTGACCCAGGGGCTGACGCAGTCCCCGCTCATGCTCGGGCTCACGATCGTGTCGGCGCTACTGGTAGGGCTGGCGGCGGGAAGCCTTGCGCTGCGCCTGCTCACGGACCGCTATCGCTACGAACTGGAGCTGCTCGACCTTGCCTTGCAGGCCCGCACGGCCAGCGAAGCGCGCTCATGACGCCGCCCGCCTGGAGGGTGCAACCCAGGGCGTGTGGAACAGTCCTAACGCCAGCACCTTTGGCTTTTCAAGGCACAGGCATATGGCATCGACCCCTGCTGGAAAGCGCCGCCGCTGGCTGGCCCTCTCGTTCCTTGCCCTGTGCATCGCGGTAGGCACGCCCTACGGATGCTCACGCCTGGCCTACAAGGAGCGCGAGCTTATCTTCAACATCGAGCCCGGGCCGGCCAGCTGGTTCAGCGGCGTGCCCAAGGGCATGGTGGAGATGAACATCCCGGTAGCGGCCGACCTGGCAAGCGACCGCCAATACCTGCACGCGTGGTGGTGGCCGGCGGCAACGCCGGGTGCGCCCGCCGCGCTCTACCTGCACGGCACGCGCTGGAACCTCACCGCACAGCTGCGCCGCATCGGCCAGCTTCGGGAGATGGGTTTCTCGGTGCTCGCCATTGACTATCGCGGCTTCGGCGAAAGCCCCGGCACGCTGCCCTCCGAGCGCAGCGTGTATGAAGACGCTCAGGCCGCCTGGAGTCGCCTGGTGACCCTTCAGCCCGACCCGGGCAAACGCTTCATCTATGGCCATTCACTCGGCGGTGCAATCGCCGTGGAGCTGGCAGAGCGAATCGGCGAGGGGGAAGCGCCAGCGGCGTCAGGGCTGATCGTGGAATCCACCTTCACCAACATGGCGGACGCGGCGAAAGCGGTGATCGACACCTCGCTGCCGATTCGCTGGATCCTTTCGGAGAAATTCGATTCGGTCGACAAGATCGCCAACATCGGCATGCCGGTGCTGATCGTTCACGGCACCGACGACAAATATGTACCGGATCGCTTCAGCCAGGCCCTGTTCGCCGCCGCCGTGGCGCCCAAGCGCTTGCTGCTGGTTCCAGGCGGCACGCACAACAACAGCATGGGCGTAGGTAGCCGCGAATATGCACTGGCCGTGCGCGAGTTGTTCGGCGTAAGCGCGGCGCGCAACTAACGCAACGGGCGGCAGTCAGTAGCTCAACGCCCGGAGCGAACGAATGATGAACGAACCAGACCGCGACGAAATCGACCCAAACCACTCAGAGCATCACAAGAAAACCCCCGGCCTTTCGCAGGACGAAAAACAGGAAGTCGACGAAAGCACCCCGCCTCGCCCAGCGGTACTTCACGAGATCATCCGCAGCCAGGGCGACCACGAACTGGAGCGCAGCGTAGCGGCGCTGTTCTGGTCAGCGCTGGCGGCGGGGCTCACCATGGGCCTGTCGCTGATGGCCATGGGGCTGCTCAACGCGCGGCTTCCTGACGGCGACCCCAGCCATGTGATCGCCAGCTTCGGCTATTCGGCGGGGTTCCTGGCGGTGATCCTGGCGCGGCAACAATTGTTCACCGAGAACACCCTTACCGCCGTACTCCCGGTAATGACCCACCCTACCCTGGCCAATGCCGGGCGGCTGTTACGGCTGTGGGGGGTGGTACTGGGCGGCAACCTCATCGGCACCTTGCTGGTATCCTGGGTGATGCTACGGCTGCCGATTTTCGATGCAAGCACCGATGCGGCCTTTCTCGACATCGGCCGCAAGGTCATGGAAAACGCGCCCGGGCAGATGTTCTCCAAAGGGATCATCTCAGGCTGGATGATCGCCACTATGGTGTGGATGATCGCCGCGCTCGACAACGCGCGCATCTGGATCATCGTGATGATCACCTACCTCATGGCGCTCGGCGATTTCACCCACATCGTGGTAGGCGCCGCCGAGGTGTCGTACCTGGTGTGGGCGGGCGAACTGCCCTGGAGCGAGTTCTGGCTAGGCTTCGCCGGCCCGACCCTGGCCGGCAATATCATCGGTGGCAGCTTCATCTTCGCGTTGATCAGCCACGCCCAGATTCGCAGCGACGCCTCCAGCTCGCCAGGCAAGTGATCACGGGCGCTGGGCCGTTGCCGAGCTGGCTTCGGGCGAGCCCACCGGCTCGGCTTCACGCCACCATGGGGTGCCACGTTGAGGCCGGAGCATGTCGAGACGCTCGCCCAACCGTGGGGTCGCCAATGGCACCCCTGCAGCATCGGCCAGGCGAGTGATACGCTCGAAAGGCTCCTGCCACGGATGGATCGACAGGTCGAAGGTCCCGTTGTGAATCGGCACCATCCAGCGCCCCCCAACGTCCTGGCACGCCTTGAGGCTTTCTTCCGGCTGCATGTGCACGTTCGGCCAGGCGACGTTATAGGCACCGGTTTCCACCAGTGCCACATCGAACGGCCCATAGCGCTCACCGATCCGCTTGAAGCCATCGAAATAGCCTGAGTCGCCACTGAAGAACAGCCGCCATTGCGGGGCTATCACCACCCATGACGCCCACAGCGTCTGGTTGCTGTCGAACAGCCCGCGGCCGGAAAAATGCTGGGCCGGCGTGGCAGCGAAACGAACGCCCGCCACTTCGGTTTCTTCCCACCAGTCCAGCTGCCGCACCTTGGCCTTTGGCACGCCCCACTCCACCAGCGTGTCACCTACGCCCAAAGGCGCCAGAAACTGCTCGGTCGTGGCCGCCAACGCCATTACGCTGGCATGGTCCAGATGGTCGTAGTGGTTATGGGACAAGATCACCGCCTTGAGCGGCGGCAACTCGGCCAATGCGATCGGCGGTTCGTGGAAGCGTTTCGGCCCGGCCCACTGCACCGGCGAAGCCCGCTCGGAAAACACCGGGTCGGTGAGGAAAAAATCACCGTGGCTCTTGAACAGCAGGGTGGAGTGACCCAGGCGCCACAGGCTGTTGTCCGGCGCGTCCAGCAGTGCCTGGCGAGACAACGGCTGCACGGGCAGCGGCGCGCTTGGGCGGGTTTCGGGCGGCTTGCGCAACAGCAGGTACTTGAACCCGATCCGCACTTTTTTCCACACGCCATCCCGCGGGAGCACGGTCAGGTTCTGGTATCGGCCGTCCTCCCAGCGTGAGCGCGGCAAGGGGCTATCGTGTTCACTGGCATTCAAGGGAGGCAGGGCCATCAGTAATAGCGCTCCGGTCACAAGGATTGATTTCATTCGGCCTCCGGAAGGGGCTGGGCCAAGTTGGGCCGAGCATACAGACCCCGCCTGGCCAGCGCACCTATGCGGCCCGCAGCCCAAGCCACGCGGCCGGACAGTCGGTCGGTTTTACCGGGAACCTCTATGCGCAGCGCTGCGTCGAGATAACTACGAACCTTGCGCGCGCAGGCTCACCTCGCCTTCTGTAACAAATGAAGAACGGTCGCTCACATCGGCCAGCTGGTGAGCGCCCACGGCTCTGTAAAAGGAAACGGCCGAAAAATGGAAACCAACGCGTCCGTGGTCAGCCCTCAGCCTCAGTTCATGCGTACCCGGCGATTTTTGCTGATCGTGGGTGCGATCTTTGCCGTGATCTTTGCCGCTGCGTTGATAACCCTCTTTACCCTGGCCCGGCGGCTGGATGTCGCCGATGTGCAAGAGAGCCAATTCTTTACTGAAAAAGCCCTTGAATCGCGCCTTGCCACCAACATGGCCATGGTGCAGACCAATGCGATCTGGGACACCGCCTACGAACAACTCGCCGCCGGCCCACTGAACCGCGCCTGGGCATTCGATGAGCGCAACATGGGCAGCGCGCTGTACACCACCTCCGGTTATGAAGGGGTGTTCGTAATCGACCGGCGCGCCACGCGCTATGCGCTATACAAAGGCCAGCCGAGCGAAGCCCCGTTCGCCTCGTTCATTGATACACGCCAAGCCGACATCGTGGACGCCGCTCTGGATGCGGCGCCTCGCCGGGAAGGCATCAGCCGATATGTGCTACTCAATGGCTGGCCGGCATTACTGGTGGCCGCGGCGATCCAACCTGACAGCCCGAAGGCGGGCCTGGATTTGCGGCAGCTGCCTGTACTGGTGCTCGTTGACCAACTGACGCCTGAAAAGCTCGCCTTGCTGGGCGAAAGTTTCGGCCTGAAGAACCTGAGTGTCGATCGCCAACCCGGCAAGCGTGCCAGCATGCAACTGGACCACACCGGCTTCTACCTGACCTGGGCCCAGGCCGAAGCTGGACGAGAGCTGTTATGGAGTGTGCTGCCGGCGCTGTTGACCATTGGCGTCATCCTCACGCTGCTGCTGGCCTACTTCTTTTACTTCGCGATTCGCGCGTCCCGGCACATTGACGAGCACGTTCGAGGCCTGCGTGCCAGTCACCGGGCGCTGGCCGCCAGCGAGGAACGCTTCCGGGCGGTGGCCGAGGCCGCGTCAGATTGGATCTGGGAGGCCGACAGCCGGGGCCGGCTGACGTACTTGTCTGGCCGCTTCGCCGAGGTGACCGGCTACGGTGTAGAGGCCTGGATGGGCGTGCCAATCGACCAGTTACTCAGTTGCGAAACCACACCCATCGGGCCATGGCTCGCCTCCTTGCCTGAACATCCGCACAACCCGCCCAACCTGCGCTGTGCCTACCGGGACAACAATAACGACCGCCGCCATTGCCGCGTATCGGCGCGGCCGATCCTTGAAGGCGGCCAGGTGCTTGGCTTTCGCGGCACGGCCAACGACATCACGGAGGAAGTGGCCGCCCACGCGCAGATTCAGCACTTGTCCTTGCACGATGCGCTTACCGGGTTGCCCAACCGCAACCTGCTGGGGCGTTACCTTGAAGAGGCCCTGGCTACACGCAATGAGGGCCCTCCCCTGACCCTCTTGCTGATCGACCTGGACAATTTCAAGCCCATCAACGACAGCCTTGGGCACCCCGCCGGCGACGTGGTGCTACGGGAAATTGCCAAGCGGCTCAAGGCCTGTACCCGGGACCTGGACCTGGTGGCACGGCTGGGCGGGGATGAGTTTGTGCTGATCCTCTGTGGCCCGGAAAACCGCTTCGAGATCGACCGCTTCTGTCAGCGCCTGGTGGAAAGCCTTCAGCAACCTGTGGGTTATGGCGAGCACAGCCTGCACGTAGGGGCCAGCCTGGGTATCGCGCAAAGCCGCCTGCAGGGCTACGACAGCCAGGAGCTGATTCGCTGCGCCGACATCGCCCTCTACGAAGCCAAGGCCGAGGGCAAAAGCACCTGGCGTTACTATTCCGAGCAAATGAGCGAGCAGATCCAGCACCGCCGTCGTCTGGAAAGCGAGCTTCGCCTGGCGATACGCAACAAAGAGTTCGTACTGCATTATCAACCGCGCTATCAGGTCAACGGCCTGGCGATTGTTTCAGTAGAAGCCCTGGTGCGCTGGGACCATCCCATCGATGGGCTGATCGGCCCCGATACGTTCATTCCGCTGGCGGAGCAGTCCGAGCTGATCGTACCCTTGGGCCGTTGGGTGCTGCAGGAGGCCTGTGAAACGGCGTGCAAATGGCCACAGCCCTTGATCGTGTCGGTCAACCTGTCGCCAGCCCAGTTCGCCCGCAGCGATGTAGTCAAGGATGTCCGGGACACCTTGATCGCCACTGGCTTGCCGGCACAGCGGCTGGAGCTGGAAATCACCGAGAACGTAATGCTCACGGCCATCGATAATGCGCTGGCCACCATGACGGCCCTCAAGGAGTTGGGGGTGAAACTGAACATGGACGATTTCGGCACGGGCTATTCGTCACTGGGTTACCTGCGGGCTTATCCATTCGACAGCATCAAGATCGATCGCCGGTTCATTGCCGCGCTCAATGGCAGCAACGCGGCAGAAGGCGACCGCGCCGTGGTGCGCGCGATCATCAGCCTGGGCAAGGCCATGGGCATGACCGTAACCGCCGAGGGCGTGGAAACCGAGCAGCAGTTGGACGTACTGACGTCCGACAAATGCCATGAGGTGCAGGGTTATTTCCTCAGCCGCCCCATCGACAGGCAGGCCTTGGAAACGCTGCTTCAGCGGCAGAGCGAATCTGCCATGCCCGACCGTGCCACTGCCCGCTAAGTGCCATTGAACCGGCGCTGCTTACAAACCCTGGCGGCATGGTTACACTGAGCCATCGAACGTTTTTGAGCAGTGGCCCATGGCGACCAGCATCAATGAAGATGTCGCCCTGATCGGGCGCATACAGGCGGTACCGGCAATGCTTCGTGTGGTGTGCGAAACCACAGGCCTGCGTTTCGCCGTCGTGGCCCGCGTCACGGATACCCATTGGACGGCCTGTGCCGTGGATGATCGGCTTGGCTTCGGGCTGGCCCCGGGCGACGAGTTGCCACTCGATACCACGCTGTGCGATGAGATCCGCGGTAGCCACCGCACCATCGTGATCGACCATGCCAGTGCCGATCCGGATTTCTGTGACCACCACACGCCGCGCCTGTATCGCTTCGAAAGCTACGTATCCGTGCCCATGTTCCTGCCGAACGGCTCGCTGTTCGGCACCATCTGCGCGTTCGATCCCCTGCCGGTTGCGCTTCGCCAAAGCACCGCCCCGGCCATGATCGAATCCTTCGCCAGGCTGCTGACCGTGATGATCGAGGCCGAGGGGCACCAACGGCGTACCGAGCGAGCCCTGTCGGACGAGCAGGAAACCGCCGAGTTGCGTGATCAGTTCATCGCAGTGCTGGGGCACGACTTGCGCAACCCTCTGTTCGCGATCAACGCGGGTACCGAGCTGTTGCTGCGGCGGGCACCAGATGACCGCGCCCGTAATATCATCGAACACATCAGGTCCAGTGGGCAGCGGGCCGCGCGCCTCGTGGAGGACGTGCTGGACTTCGCCCGGGCACGCCTGGGCGGCGGCATTACCGTAAAGCTTGAGCCGTGCCCGGACCTTGCCGATGCGCTCCGTCAGGTAGTGACCGAGCTTCAAGGCGTTCATCCCCAGCACGTGGTACAGCTGGAAATCGGCGCGGTGGATGGCGTTTATTGTGACCGGGAGCGCGTTACCCAGTTGGTATCCAACTTGGTGAGCAATGCGTTGCTCCACGGCGCGCAGAACGAGCCGGTGACGGTCACCGCGACCCGCGACGAGCAAGGCCTGCGCATCAGCGTTCACAACATGGGCGTGCCGATGGACAGCCAGGTGCTGGCGCAGTTGTTCCGGCCGTTTTCCCGCAGGGGCAGCAACCGCCCCGGTAATGGCCTGGGCCTGGGCCTGTACATCGCTTACCAGATCGCCGTCGCACATGGCGGCACGCTCCAGGCAACCTCCAGCGCCGAGCAGGGCACCTTGTTCACCTTCAACCTGCCCACCCCCGCCTGAACAGGCCGGCCCTTCGGTCGGCTCATGCGAAAAATCTAAAGCACGTGGATCCCGTGCCGATGCCCTGACATCTTTCTTCCAGCTATGGTCAGGGTGCGCCCAATGTTCAATAAGGGACTGAAAACAGAATTGGCAGCCTTGCGCGAGGAAGTCGCGTCGGTTCAGCAGATCAGGGACGGCCTGGATGCCGACATGATCATTATCCGCATTGACCCACACGGCCGCATCGAGCACGTGAACGCGAACTTCGAGGCGGAGATGCTCTACCGTCGCCAGGACCTTATCGGCAAGGCGCTGGAAGAGATCGTGCCCGACCATGTGAAGCGCGATGACTTCCACCTGCGAGCGCGGCAGGCACTGCAACGTGGCGAACACTTCAGCGGCGCGTTGCGCCTGCTGCGCCGTGATGGCCGGGAAGCCTGGCTGCGCGTGCTGATGATTCCGTTCAGGACGGGCGAAGGCGTACTCACCGGTTTCAAGCTCTATGCCAACGACCTCACCCGCACCATCGAAACCTCCCGTGAGCAGGAAGGCGTGATCAAAGCGCTGCTGCGGTCCACCGCGGTGATCGAATTCGACCTCCAGGGGAACGTACTTACCGCCAATGATCGTTTTCTCCAAGGCATGGGTTACCGCCTGGAGCAGATCAAGGGCAAACACCACCGGCTGTTTTGCACCGCTGAAGAGGTGAACTCGCCCCGCTATCACGCCTTCTGGGAACAGCTGCGCCGGGGCGAGTACGTGGCCAGCCGTTTCGAGCGAGTGGATAGCCATGGGCGCCCCGTGTGGCTGGAAGCGTCTTATAACCCGGTACTCGATGCCAACGACCGGCTGGTGAAGGTGGTGAAGTTCGCCACCGTGATCACCGATCAAGTGAACCGTGAGAAAGCCGTGGCGGATGCCGCCAACATCGCCTACAGCACCTCGGTGCAGACCGACACCAGCGCCCATCGCGGCGCCGATGTGGTTCAGCAGACCGTTGCGGTGATGCGCGACCTCGCCCGGCACATGCAAGAAGCGGCTGAAGGCATCGAAGCCCTCGACCAGCAGAGCCAGATCATCAGCACCATCATCAAGACCATCAGCGGCATTGCCGAGCAAACCAACCTGCTGGCGCTGAATGCGGCGATCGAAGCCGCCCGGGCCGGCGAACAGGGACGTGGTTTTGCCGTGGTGGCCGATGAGGTTCGCCAATTGGCCCCACGCACTACCCAAGCCACCGCAGAAATCGCCAGCGTGGTACAGAAGAACCAGAAGCTGGCCTCGGACGCGGTAACCGTGATTGCGACCGGCAAGCAACAGGCACAGGACGGGCTCGCACTGGCCGGCCAGGCCGGTAACGTGATCGTGGAGATTCAGGACGGGGCGCAGAAGGTGGTGAGTGCGGTCTCGCAGTTCGCCACCCAGCTGGGCAAGTGATTTCAGCCTTGCCGATACGGCAGGGCCTCACGAGCCTCCACCGCGTATTGCGCGACCCCTTCGCGCTCCCGCTCCAGGAACTCACCGACCGCCGCCCGTAAACCGGGGTGCAACAGGTAATGCCAGGAGCGGGTAATCACCGGCTCGAACCCCCGGATCAGCTTGTGCTCGCCCTGCGCCCCGGCATCGAAACGCGCCAGCCCCATGGCGATGGCCTGGTCCATGCCTTGGTAGAAACAGGTTTCGAAATGCAGCCGATCAAATTCGGCCAGGCACCCCCAATAACGCCCATACAAGGTGTGCTCATCGACCAGGCAGAACGCCATGGCCACCGGGCGACCAGCCTGATGCGCGAACACCACTCGAATGGCCTGCGGCATACGTTCGGCCAACAGGCTGAAGAAGGGCCGCTCCAGATAGGGCGCCTGGCCCCTTACCTCGTAGGTATTGGCGTAACAGGCATAGACAAAATCCCAGTGCGCCTCGCTTAGCTGACCACCTTCCAGCCATTCGAATTCAAAGCCCTGGGCCGCTACCTGCTCACGCTCCTTGCGCATTTGCTTGCGCTTGCGGGAGCTGAGGGTATCGAGAAAATCCTGAAAGTCCCGATAGCCACGGTTATGCCAGTGATATTGGCAGCCCAGCCGCTCCAGCCAGCCCGGCTCTTGGGCGATGCAGGCATCCAGGCCAGGCTCGGTGAAGTTCACATGCGCGCCAGAATAGCCACTGCTGGCCAGATACTCAGGCAGGGCCTGCAGCAATTCCACGCCATGTTCAAGGTGTTGGGCCAGCAGGCGGGGGCCGGTCACCGGGCTGAACGGCACCGCGCACAGCAGCTTGGGATAGTACGCAAGCCCGGCGCGGCGGCAGGCGTCGGCCCAGCCGTGATCGAATACGTATTCACCATAGGAGTGGCTTTTGCGGTAAGCGGGTAACGCCGCTCGCAAGTGCTCCCCTTCCCACAGCAGCAAGTGCTCGGCTCGCCAGCCGGTTCCCGGGCCTACACTGCCGCTCGCTTCCAGGCTGCTGAGAAAGGCGTGCCGCAAGAACGGCTGGGCGCCTGTCAGCAAGCCATCCCACGCCGCAGCCGGGACCTGCTCCAGGCTGCTCGCGATCTGTACTGTCATAACCCTCTCCCCCACGGCCTGTTGCGCCGAGTATTGCGTAAAAGCCCTGCGCATTCCCAGTGAAGCCCTACCGGCGGCAGGGCATGCAATAGCGGCACTTTGCCCTTGCCTGACCTGCAACCCTCGTGCTAGAGCCACGGAAGCCGCTGCGCTTGTCATCATTCTGCCATGTAGGCGCCACTCGCCTGTCACATTTGGCCGCAATACTTGCGCCAATTTTCAAAGACGGGGAGCCCAGTGCATAACCCCGCGGTGCCGTCCTTCTGGACCTGAATTGGGGTGAACCGCATCCCGCCTTTAACCAGGGAGAAACCTATGCGTCTTGTTTCAACACGAACCGGAGCCGGCGTTTGCGCGGCCATGTTGCTGGCCACCAGCCTGCCCGCAAGTGCTGCTGTTGATGAGAAGCTGCTGGAAATACTTCGCGCCAACGGTTCGATCAACGCTGCTCAGTACGCCGACCTGCAAGGCGAGCTGGCGCGCGACAAACAGGCGCAAGCGCAGCAGGTGGCTGCGGCGCAGGAATCCAAGAAACAGGAATTGTCAGCCTTCGAACAGAAAGTGGCCTGGGCGGCGAAAACCCAGATCAAAGGTGATGTTCGCCTGCGCTACGAAGACCAGAACACTGACGGCGCTGCCAGCAACAGCGGCAAGGACACCGACCGCCAGCGCGTACGCGCCCGCTTCGGTGTGTACAGCGAAATCAACCCGCAAGTTGACGCCGGCATCCGCCTGGCCACCGGCAGCAGCAACGATGCCCGCTCTACCAACGAAAACCTGGACAACTACTTCGTGAAGAAGAGCTCCTGGGTTGACCTGGCCTATCTGGACTATCACCCCACTGCCCTGCCCAACCTGCACCTGATCGGCGGCAAGATGGCCCAGCCGTGGGTAAACATGGGCGATGTGATCTGGGACGGCGATATCAACCCCGAAGGCCTCACCGCTACGTACAAGCATGCCATTGGCAGCAAGTCGGAGCTGTTCGGCAGCGCGGGCTACTACAACCTCAAGGACAACGTGGACGGCGAAGGCGTGCAGTTCCGCCACGACCTGAAGATGTACGCCGGCCAGCTGGGCGGCCGCTTCGGTGTGACCGACAACCTCAAGCTCACCGTGGGCGGCAGCGTATACGGCTTCGACGGCGACGAAGACACCACCACCCTGTCCGTGAACGGTAACACCGCTGGCCAACAGCAGCAGTTCAAGCTGTATGAAGGCTTCGCTCAGATGGACATCTCGGGCTTGCCGATCCCGCTGGCGGTGTATGGCCAGTACGTGAAGAACGCGGACGCCGTGAACGACCAGGACACCGCCTGGCTCGCCGGTGCCAAGACGAAGCTGTTCGACAAATGGGGCCTGGACTACAACTACCGCGACGTTCAGCGTAACGCCGTTGTGGGTGCGTTCACCGACTCGGACTTCGGCGGCGGCTACACAGGCGCTCGTGGCCACAAGCTGAAAGTGTCGTATGACATCGACAAAAACTTTGCCTTGGGCGCAACGTACTTCATGGCCGAGTCCGACACCTACGTGGCGAACAAGACCAACGCCGACGTAGACACCCTGCAAGTGGACCTCGAAGCGAAGTTCTGATGCGGTTGTAACACGTTCGCGGGCTTCGGCCCGCGAACTGTCCAATCACCGCTTGCGCAGGATCACGCTACCGATCGAATACCCTGCCCCGAACGAGCTCAGCACGCCGAGGGCGCCGCTGGGCAGATCATCCTGGTGCTTGTGCAAGGCAATCACCGAACCGGCCGAACTGGTGTTGGCGTAGGTATCGAGAATCACCGGTGCTTCTTCCGGGCTGGCGTCACGGCCCAGCAGCTTTTTCACGATCAGGTGGTTCATGCTCAGGTTGGCCTGGTGCAGCCAGAAGCGCGACACCTTGCTTACCTCGATGTCATTCTCTTCCAGGTGCTTGCCGATCAGTTCGGCCACCATCGGGCACACTTCGCGGAATACCTTGCGACCTTCCTGCACGAACAGCTTGTCGTCGGCGCCCACGCCTTGCGCCTCGGCGCGGTTGAGGAAGCCGAAGTTGTTGCGGATGTTGTTGGAGAACTGGGTCAGCAGCTTGGTGCTGAGCACTTCGAACTGATACGGCGAGGTAGCCAGGTCGGCACGCTCCACCAATACCGCCGTAGCGGCGTCACCGAAAATGAAGTGGCTGTCGCGGTCGCGGAAGTTCAGGTGACCGGTGCAGATTTCGGGGTCCACTACCAGCACCGCACGGGCCTGGCCCAGCTGCACAGCGTTGCAGGCGGTCTGGATGCCGAAGGTGGCCGACGAACAGGCCACGTTCATGTCAAAGCCGAAGCCCTGGATGCCAAGCGCCTGTTGCACTTCGATAGCCACGGCGGGGTACGGGCGCTGCAGGTTGGAACACGCCACGATCACCGCGTCCACGTCCGCCGCAGTGCGACCTGCGCGTTCGAGGGCCTGGCGCGCGGCGGCCACCGCCATTTCGCAGAGGATCGACGGCTCGTCGTTGCTGCGTTCGGGCAACCGGGGCACCATCCGCTGCGGATCGAGAATACCGGCCTTGTCCATCACATAGCGGCTTTTGATGCCCGAGGCCTTCTCGATGAAGGCTGCGTTGGATTCGGCCAGCGCTTCCTGCTCGCCCCGGGCGATCGCCTCGGCATGGGCGGCATTGTGCTGGTGGACCCAGGTATTGAAGGACTCCACCAATTCTTCGTTGGTGATGCTCTGGGGCGGCGTGAACAACCCGGTGCCACTGATAACGACGTTATGCACGTTCGTTCCTCTGAATAATGGGCGCCTGATCAGGCAATGACCGGCAATTTTGCCATATCTGGAACGAACGTGCCCGCTTGCCTCAGGCCTCCACCATTGCCCATTGCCTGGCCAGGCGCTTGTCGGATACAGGTACCTTCGTTCCCAACTGTTGAGCGAAGAGCGACACGCGATACTCCTCGAGCCACCAGCGGTACGTCACCAGATCAGGGTCGCGCTTGCCTTCCTGGGCATGCTTGGCGGCGCGGGCCTGATACTGCGCCCACAGCGTGCTCAGCTCGCTGCTCCATACCCGATCGCGTTGCACCTGGGCACCGATCTTGTCCAGGCGCAGCTCGATCGCCTTGAGGTAGCGCGGCAATTCCTTGAGCCACTGCGCTGGCGTTTCCCTCACGAAACCAGCATAGACCAGCCCCGCCAGCTGTTGCTTGATGTCGTTCAGCGCCACGGCCTGGGCCAGGTCTATCCGGCCCTTGAAGCGCTTCTGCAGCCCGTGCCAGAGGGTAAGGATTTCCAGCACCAGCCGGGACAGGCGTTCGGCATGCTCCGTCCAACCGCCGCGTTTGCGCTCGGCCAGGCTGGCCAGCCCGGCACCGTCGCGCGGCAAGGTCGCCTCACCATCCAGCACACAGCTGTCCAGGCTGGCCAAAAGGATGTCTTCCACCAGCGCTTCGATGCGGCCCAGGTCCCGGTACAGCAGGCCCATCTGGGTTTGCCCGGGCAGCTTGGATCGCAGGAACCGCGCAGGCTCTGCCAACTGCTGCAACAGCAAGCGCTGCAAGGCCCTGCGGTGTTGGTAATCAGCTTCGGCGGCAGTGGAGAAGCGCCCTTCCCGCACTTCACCCTGCTCTTCCACCAGCGCGGGGTAAACGGTCAGTTGCAGGCCGGCTACGCTGTGGCGGGCGGTTTCGGCCACCGCGGAAAACGCCTTGGCCTGCACCGGCCCGGGCTCACGGGCGGCGGCCGGCATGGCGAGCGCCGCTTGCCCGGCTTCGGCGAAGCGTGCCATGAGCGCATCGAGGTCGCGCCCTTCACCCAGGAACTTGCCGTTGGCGTCCACCACCTCCAGGTTCATCCGCAGGTGCCCTTCGAGCTGGCGCTCGGCCTCGGCCCAATCGTCTTCATTCACCCTTGCGCCGGTCATGCGGGTGAGTTCGGCGCCCAGCGCCTGGTGCAGCGCGCCCTGGCCGAACACCATACGGGCCAGCGCCGCCTTGACGAAGTCCGGCACCGGCACGAAGTTCTTGCGCACCGCCTTGGGCAGGTTTCGCACCAAGGCTACGCAGCGGGCCTCGATCAAGCCAGGCACCAGCCAGGCCAGCCGCTCGGCCGGCAAGGTCGAGAGCAAGGGCGCGGGCACCCGCAGCGTTACGCCGTCACGGGGGTTGCCGGGCTCGAAGTGATAGCTGAGCGGCAAGGTCAGGTCGCCTACCTTGAGGGTATCGGGGTACAGCGCCGCGGTAACCTCACTGGCCTCCCGCGCCAGCACGTCTTCCTCGCGCATGATCAGCAGGTCGGGGTTTTTCTGGCTTTCGGTGCGGTACCAGCTGTCGAACGTGGCGGTCTGGTGAATGTTCTCCGGCAGCCGCGCCTCGTAGAAGGCGTAGAGGGTTTCTTCATCGGCGAGGATGTCACGTCGGCGCGCCTTGGCCTCCAGCTCATCAAGCCGTTCCAGCAACGCCCGGTTGGCGCTCAGGCAGCGGGCGCGGGACTGAATCTCCCCGCGCACCAGCCCTTCACGGATAAACAGCTCGCGGGACGCTACCGGGTCGATAGGCCCGAAGTGCACCGGGCGGCGGCCGACGATGATCAACCCGTACAGGGTGAGTTGTTCGAAAGCCACCACCTGGCCGCGTTTCTTCTCCCAATGGGGCTCGAAATGGTTGCGCTTGATCAGGTGTTCGGCCAGCGGCTCCAGCCACTGGTTGTCGATCTTGGCCACCACGCGTGCATAGAGTTTGGTGGTTTCTACCAGCTCGGCGGCCATCAGCCATTGCGGGCGCTTGCGGCCTATACCGCTGGACGGGTGAACCCAGAACCGCCGCTGGCGGGCGCCGAGGTAGTCGCCCTCCTCGGTCTTTTGGCCTACCTGGCTCAACAGGCCCGAAAGAATGGCCCGGTGCAGCTTGGCGTAATCCGCAGGCTCCGGGTTTACCGGCAGTTGCAGTTCGCGGCAGATCAACGAGAGCTGGCGGTGCGCATCGCGCCATTCGCGCAGGCGCAGGTAATTGAGGAAGTTCTTGCGGCACCAGTTGCGCAGCGGGTTGGAGCCCAGCGCCTGACGTTGTTCCTCGAAACCGTTCCACAGGTTGACCAGCCCGGCGAAATCCGAATCCACGTCTTTCCATTGTGCGTGCGCCTGGTCGGCCGCCTGCTGGCGCTCCGGCGGCCGCTCGCGGGGGTCTTGCACCGAGAGCGCGCTGGCCACGATCAGCACTTCAGCCAGGCTACCCTGCTGCGCGCCTTCAAGCAGCATGCGCCCCAGGCGCGGGTCCACTGGCAGCCGCGCCAGTTGCCGGCCCAGTGGCGTGAGCTGGTTTTCGCGGCTCACGGCCCGCAGTTCCTGCAACAGGTTGAAGCCATCGCTCACCGCCTTGCCATCTGGCGGCTCGATGAACGGGAAGGCATCGATCGCGCCCAGGCGCAGGTGCAGCATTTGCAGGATGACTGCGGCCAGGTTGGTACGCAGGATCTCCGGGTCGGTAAACGCCGGCCGGGCGTTGAAGTCTTCTTCGCTGTACAGCCGCACGCACAGGCCCGGCTCTACCCGGCCGCAGCGGCCCTTGCGCTGGTTGGCGCTGGCCTGGGACACCGCTTCGATGGGCAGGCGCTGCACCTTGGCGCGGTAGCTGTAGCGGCTGATCCGCGCGGTGCCGCTGTCGATCACGTAGCGAATGCCGGGTACGGTGAGCGAGGTTTCCGCCACGTTGGTGGCCAGTACCACGCGTCGGCCCGGGTGCGATTGGAAAATACGCTGCTGCTCGGCGGGCGATAGCCGTGCGTACAACGGCAGAATCTCGGTATGGCGCAGCTGTGCCCTGCGCAGGTATTCCGCCGCATCGCGAATTTCGCGCTCGCCCGGTAGGAACACCAGCACGTCGCCTGGGCTTTTGCGTTCCTGACGCTCCAGCTCGGCGAACTCTTCCAGGGTGGCCAGGATGCCCTGGTCAATGCTGAGGTCTTCCTCCACCGCGTTGCCGTCTTCGTCCTGCTCGCCCACCAAAGGCCGGTACCACACGTCTACCGGGAAGGTGCGCCCGGACACTTCGATTACCGGGGCGCCGTCGAAGTGTTGCGAGAACCGCTCCAGGTCGATGGTCGCCGAGGTGATGATCACCTTCAGGTCCGGGCGCCGGGGCAGCAGGGTTTTCAGGTAACCGAGCAGGAAGTCAATGTTCAGGCTGCGCTCATGGGCTTCGTCCACGATGATGGTGTCGTAGCGTTCCAGATAGCGATCGTGCTGGGTTTCGGCCAGCAGGATGCCGTCGGTCATCAGCTTGATCAGGCTGCTTGCGCTTGTCTGGTCCTCGAAGCGCACCTGATAGCCCACCAGCGCGCCAAGGGGCGTGCCCAATTCCTCGGCTACCCGCGTGGCCACGCTGCGCGCGGCGATCCGGCGCGGCTGGGTGTGAGCGATCAGGCCCGCCTGGCCACGGCCCAGCTCCAGGCAGATCTTGGGCAATTGGGTGGTTTTACCCGAGCCGGTTTCGCCAGCGATCACTACCACCTGATGCTCGGCGATCAGCTTCTTGATTTCGTCGCGCTTGGCGGCGATCGGCAGCTGATCATCGTAGCGGATGCTCGGCACGCTGGCTCGCCGCGCTTCCACGGCCGCGCAGGAGGCCTGGTAGCGCTCCAGCCAGCGGGCCATTTTAGTTTCGTCGGGCGTTTTGCGCAGTTCGTGCAGCTGGCGCCGCAACCGGTGGCGGTCGGCGGTCTGGGCGTGGTCGAGGTTACGTAGCAGCGTATCGATAGAAGGCGTGGGTTCGGTCATCAGTGTGGCCCGGGCGGGCACGGCAATAAATGTGCGAAGGATTGTCGCAGATTTGCCCCGGTTTCGCGCCTGTTCGAAAAGTTTAGCCAGCGTGCAACCAAAGATCGCCGAATACCCGTTTAAGGCACCGAAGCGGCCATGGGAGTATCCGGGCATGATTTCGCCCGCGCCTTGCCCCCGCTCTACCACTGGCCCTTCGGTTTCGAAGCGTGGCGGCCATCCTGGGGAAAATCCGCTGTTCAACGTGATCCTCGCCTTCTGGGCGTTGTGGCATTGCCGCCACGCCCGCCCGCCGGACGCCCTCGCCCTTCAGAGCTGATAACCCCGCGCTTCCTGGCGCGGCTTTGTGAACGTGCGCCCACGAGGCGCGAGCGAGCAAGCCATGTTTGCAACTGAGCAAGAGGCCCGGGTGTTCCTTGAACACAACCCGGATATCGAACTGTTCGAGCTGTTTATCCTTGACGCCAACGGCGTGCCCCGTGGCAAGCTGCTGCACCGCGAGGAGCTGCTGGCCACCTATGCCAGCGGCCGCCCCCTGCCTAGCACCATGCTGGGCCTGACCCTCAATGGCGACGACGTGGAAAACTCCGGGTTGGTGTGGGAGGTCGGCGACATCGACTGCCGTGCCTATCCCTTGCCCGGTAGCCTGGTGCGGCTGCCCTGGCGCCACGTGCCCACGGCGGCGGTACAAGTAAGCCTGCACCCGGTAGAAGGCATGCCCGCGACGGTTGCCGACCCGCGTCATGTGCTGGCGCAGGTGATCGAGGGCTTGCAGCACGACGGCTATTACCCGGTGATGGCCTGCGAACTGGAGTTCTATTTGCTCGACCAGCGCCGGGACGCGCAAGGCCGGCCACAGCCCGCGCTGGACGCCGATGGCGGCCGCCCACGCAGCACTCAGGTCTATGGCCTGCGTGAGCTGGAGCAGATCGAGCCGTTCCTGGCCGACCTCTATGCCGCGTGCAAGCTGCAAGGCATTCCGGCGCGTACCGCCATTTCAGAATACGCCCCCGGGCAGGTGGAAATTACCTTGGAGCATGGGCCGGCACTGGCCGCCATGGACCAGGCCGTGCGCTACAAGCGCCTGGTCAAAGGGATCGCTCACCGTCACGGCATGCAAGCCTGCTTCATGGCCAAACCGTTCGACCACCTGGCGGGCACCGGCATGCACATGCACGTGAGCCTCACTGATGCCCAGGGCCACAACCTGTATGCCAGCGAAGATAAAGCAGGTACGCCCTTGCTGCGCCAGTCCCTGGGCGGGATGCTGGAACACCTGCTCGAAAGCCTGCTGCTGTTCTGCCCCAATGCCAACTCTTACCGCCGCTTCCAGGCCAACAGCTATGCGCCGCTGGCCCCAACCTGGGGCGTGGACAACCGTACGGTGAGCCTGCGGGTACCCGGCGGCCCTGCGCCCACTCGACATATCGAGCACCGTATCTGCGGCGCGGATGCCAACCCCTACCTGGCCGCTGCGGCGATCCTGGCGGCGATCCATGACGGTGTAACGCGGGAACTGGCCCCCGGCGCGCCTGTGCAGGGCAATGGCTATGCCCAGGCAACCACTTTGCTGCCTACCGACTGGTTGAGCGCCCTGGAAGCCATGGGTGGTTCAGCCTGGGCGAGGGAGGCCTTCGGCGCTGGCTTCATGCAGGTGTATATGGCCGTGAAGCGCGCCGAATATCGGCAGTTCATGGCTGAAGTCAGCGAACAAGACTGGCGCTGGTATCTGACCCAGGCCTGAGCCTGTATCCGGAGAAATGGAAATGACAGCTCGAAGCCCTTCGTATTACACGGCCACTATTGCCGAGGAGAGCGACTACCCCGTTTGCCAGGGCAGCCATGAGGTAGACATCGCAATTATCGGCGGCGGCTTCACCGGCGTAGCCACGGCAGTGGAGCTGGCCGAGCGCGGCTTTCGCGTGGCCATCGTGGAGCAGAACAAGATTGGCTGGGGCGCCAGTGGGCGCAACGGCGGGCAGGTAACAGGCAGCCTGTCCGGTGATGAAGCCATGCGCAAGCAGATGCGTGCGCACCTGGGCGATGACGTGGATGACTTCATCTGGGCGTTGCGCTGGCGGGGCCATGCCATCATCGAAGAACGCGTGCGCCGTTACGGCATCGCCTGCGACCTCAAGCATGGGCACCTGCATGCCGCCATGAAGCCCGCCCATATGGACGAATTGCGGGCGAGCTTCGATGAAGCCCGGGCCCGTGGCATGGGGGATGACGTGACCCTGTTGGACCAGGCCGGGGTGCGCGACCACCTGCAAAGCGACCTGTACGTCGGCGCGCTGAAAAACACCCGCAACCTGCACCTGCACCCGCTCAACCTGTGCCTGGGCGAAGCCCGCGCGGCCCAAGGCCTGGGCGCGCTGGTGTTCGAGCACAGCGAGGTGCTGGAGATCGTTCACGGTGACCGGCCAGCGGTTGTTACCCGTAACGGCCGTATCAATGCCGCGCAGGTGGTCTTGGCCGGGGACGTGTATCACAAACTGGAGCCGGCGAAGCTTGCCGGCAAGATCTTCCCCGCCATGGGCGGCATTGTGACCACCGCGCCGCTAGGGGAGCTGGCCCGTACACTTAACCCGCAGGACCTGGCAGTGTATGACTGCCGGTTTGTGCTGGATTACTACCGCTTCACCGCCGATGGCCGCTTGCTGTTCGGCGGGGGCGCCAACTATTCCGGGCGGGATTCGCGGGATATCGCCGGCGAGCTGCGCCCGTGCATCGAGCGCACCTTCCCGCAACTCAAAGGCGTACAGATCGACTTCCAGTGGAGCTGCGCCATGGGCATCGTGATCAATCGCATTCCCCAGTTGGGCAAGCTGTCCAGCAACGTATGGTACTGCCAGGGCTACTCAGGCCATGGCATCGCAACCAGCCATATCATGGGCGAGATCATGGCCGAAGCCGTGAGCGGGACGCTGGAGCGCTTCGACACCTTTGCACAATGCCGACACGTGCGAGTGCCCGCCGGCAGGTTGCTAGGCAACCCGTTGCTGGCGGCGGGGATGTGGTATTACCAGATGCTGGAGAAGTTGCGATAGAGAAGGTGTGGGGCCACAGGCCCCACAGGCTGGGCGTGAGCTCAAGCAGTTTTCTTGAGGCCCAGCTTCTTCAGCTCGGCGTCACGCAGTTCCCGGCGCAGTATCTTGCCCACGTTGGTAGTAGGCAAGGTATCGCGGAATTCCACGGCCTTGGGCACCTTGTAGCCGGTCATGTTGGCGCGCATGTGGTCCAGCACCTGATCGCGGGTAAGGGTCATGCCGGGCTTGACCACCACGAACACTTTGATCGCCTCGCCGGATTTGTCATCCGGAATACCGATGGCGGCGCATTGCAGCACGCCCGGCAAGGTCACGAGCACGTCTTCCAGTTCGTTGGGGTACACGTTGAAGCCAGACACCAGGATCATGTCCTTCTTGCGATCGACGATACGCAGGTAGCCATCGGGCTGGATCACGGCGATGTCGCCGGTTTTGAGCCAACCGTCGGCATCGAGGATTTCCGCGGTTGCGTCAGGCCGCTCCCAGTAACCCTTCATCACCTGAGGGCCCTTCACGCAGAGCTCGCCCGTTTCGCCGAAGCCCAGTTCACGGCCTTCGTCGTCGGTTACCCGGCACAACGTGGACGGCACCGGGATGCCGATGGTGCCGATCTGCACCGCCTGCTTGGGGTTCACCGTGGCCACGGGGCTGGTTTCGGTCATTCCATAGCCTTCGCAGATGGAACAGCCCGTCACTTCGCGCCAGCGTTCGGCTACAGCAGCCTGCAGGGCCATGCCGCCAGAAAGGGTGAGCTTGAGCGTGGAAAAATCGAGCCGGCGGAAATCCGCGTTATTGCACAGGGCAACGAAGAGGGTGTTGAGCCCTACGAAACCGCTGAACTTCCACTTGCCCAGCTCCTTGACCATGGCCGACAGGTCGCGAGGGTTGCTGATCAGGATGTTGTGGTTACCCATCAGCATCATGGCCATGCAATGGAAGGTAAAGGCATAGATGTGGTAGAGCGGCAGCGGCGTGATCAACACCTCGCTGCCCTCGGCCAGGTTCGACCCCATCAATGCCTTGCACTGCAGCATGTTGGCTACCAGGTTGCGGTGGGTGAGCATCGCACCCTTGGCCACGCCCGTGGTACCGCCAGTGTACTGAAGCACAGCCACGTCTTCGCTGGCCGGGGACGCCTCGCGTACCGCCACGCCACGGCCCAGTGCCAGGGCCTGATTGAAGCGTATGGCGCCGGGAATGTGGTAGGCCGGCACCATCTTTTTCACGTACCGCACCACACTGTTTACCAGCAGCCGCTTGAGCGGCGGCAGCAGGTCGGCCACTTCTGTCACGATCACATGGCGCACGGAGGTTTTTGGCACAACTGCCTGTGCCAGATGCGCCATGTTGGCCAGGCACACCAGCGCCTTGGCGCCGGAGTCCTTGAACTGGTGCTCCATCTCGCGGGCGGTGTACAACGGGTTGGTGTTCACCACGATCAGGCCGGCGCGAATGGCGCCGAATACCGCTACGGGATACTGCAACACATTGGGCAGCTGCACGGCAATACGGTCACCGGGCACCAGGTCGGTATGCTGCTGCAACCAGGCCGCGAAGGCACCGGACAGCTCATACAGCTCGCCATAGGTAAGGGTTTTTCCCAGGTTGCTGAACGCTGGCTTGTCGGCGAACCGCCGGCACGACTGCTGGAGCACCGCCTGAATATTCGGGTATGCGTCTGGATCGATCTCGGCGGGGATCCCCGGCGGGTACTTGTCTGTCCAGAAATTGTCGGCCATGGGAACCCTGCTCCTCGTGCAGCGAGATCACCGCATTCGATGCGGTTTTTATAGATATGGTGAAAAGCGGGCCGAGATTATCAGCTTTGCGAAAGACCGCCTAGAGCCCGACCGGGCTCCAAGGTCATACTCGAAACCGAATATGAAACTTCGGTCACGTTTAGAGTAATTACCCTAAACGTTCTGGGCCGCAGCGGCTTCAGGGACCGCTGCGGGGGCTTCGTCGCGGAGGGCGCGGCGCAGGATTTTCCCGACGGGCGTCATTGGCAGGCTGTCGCGCACCACGATCTGGCGGGGCACTTTATAAGCGGCGAGGTTCTCTCGGCACCATGCGCTGAGTGCAGGCACGTCCAGCGTCCCCTCGCGAGAAACCACAAAAAGCCGCACAGCTTCGCCGGTACGGTCGTCCGGCACGCCGATGGCCGCGCAGTTAAGCACCTGCGGGTGGGCCATGACCACGTCCTCGACTTCATTGGGGTACACGTTGAAGCCCGACACGATGATCATGTCCTTCTTGCGGTCGACGATACGTACGAAGCCGCTGTCTTCGATTACCGCGATGTCACCGGTTTTCAACCAGCCCTCGCTGTCGATGGTTTCGGCGGTTGCGTCAGGCCGTTGCCAGTAGCCCTTCATCACTTGCGGGCCCTTGACGCACAATTCCCCCGGCTCCCCGAGCGCAAGTTCATCGCCCTGCTCGTTCACTATCCGTAGCGCGGTACCCACGGCCGGTATACCCACCGTGCCCAGGCGGGCGGCCTCGCCATACGGGTTGGTGCACACCACCGGCGAGGTTTCGGTCAGGCCATAGCCTTCCGAGATGCGGCAGCCGGTGAGTGTTTCCCAGCGGTCGGCGGTGGCCTTCACCAGCGCGGTGCCACCAGAGTTGGTGACCTTCAAGCCGGAGAAGTCCAGGCTGGCGAAACCTGGGTGGTCCATCAACGCAACGAACAGGGTATTGAGCCCCACCAGCGAGGTGAAGCGCCAGCGGCTCAGCTCCTTGATGAATGCGGGAATGTCCCGGGGGTTAGTGATGAGCACGTTGTGATTGCCGGTGACCATCATGCACATGCAGTTCGCCGTGAAAGCATAGATGTGGTACAGCGGCAGCGGCGCAATGGCGGTCTCTTCGCCTTCGTGCATCAGGCGCTGGCCATCCGGGCCCACCTGCGCGAACCATGCCTGCATCTGCTGCATGTTGGCGAGCAGGTTGCCATGGGTGAGCATCGCCCCCTTGGCCTGGCCAGTGGTGCCGCCGGTATATTGCAAAACAGCGATGTCCTCTCGCTGCAGCGGCACCGGTGTTACCCCGCCCTTGCGGCCGATACGCAGCGCTTCGTTGAAGCGGATCGCGTTGGGCAAGTGATAGTCGGGCACCATCTTCTTGAACCGGGCTACCGCCAGGTTCACCAGCCATCCCTTGGCGGCGGGAAGCATGTCCCCCATCCGGGCCTCGATAAGGTACTCAAGCGGTGTATCCGCAGCCACCTCCTGTACCCGGTCACCGAACAGGTTGAGGTACACCAGCGCCCGCGCGCCGGAATCATTGAACTGGTGGCGCATTTCCCGGGCGGTATACAGCGGGTTGGTGTTAACCACGATCAACCCCGCGATCAAGGCGCCGAACACCGCGATCGGGTATTGCAGCACGTTGGGCAACTGCACCGCGATGCGGTCCCCTGGTACGAGGCTGGTGTGCTGTTGCAGCCAGGAGGCAAAGGCGAAAGCCTCGCGCTCCAGCTCCCCGTAGCTCAAGGTGCGACCCATGTTGCTGAAGGCAGGCTTGTGGGCGAAGGCACGGCACGAATGCACGAACACCTCGGGCACCGATTGCCAGGCGGTGAGGTCGATTTCGGCGGGTACCCCGGCGGGGCGCTTGTCGTTCCAGAAGTCAGGTTGCATTGTTGTTTTCCCCTGCTTGGGTGCGGGCTTCATGCCAGCGCAGCCTTGAGGCGAAAGTAGCAGCTGAGGCGTTGATGGCAATCCCGGAACAGGCGTTATTTACATCCTGAATTGATTAGCCGAAGCCACAAGGCGATACACTAGGCATTTACGCGAACAGGACCGTTTCTGCATGACCGCCAGCACCAATACCCCCTATGAAGCCCTCGAAGTCGGCCAGACCGCCAGCTACAGCGAAACGATAACAGAGCGCCATATCCAGCTGTTCGCCGAGCTTTCGGGTGACCGCAACCCGGTGCACCTGGACGCCGAATACGCGGCCAAAACCATCTTCAAGGAGCGCATCGCCCACGGCATGATCAGCGGCGCCCTCATCAGCGCGGCCGTGGCCTGCGAACTGCCAGGCCCGGGGACCATCTACCTGGGCCAGCAAATGTCTTTCCAGAAACCCGTAAAGCTGGGCGACACCCTCACTGTGCGCCTGGAAATCCTCGAGAAGCTGCCCAAGTTCAAGGTGCGCATCGCCACGCGCGTGTTCAACCAGCGGGACGAACTGGTCGTGGATGGCGAAGCGGAGATCCTGGCGCCCCGCAAGCAGCAGAGCGTGACCCTCACTCAATTGCCACCGATCACGGTAGGCTGAGCGCTTCACCGAGGGCAGGCAAAAAAAAGGCGGCCGAAGCCGCCCAATATGCCTTGCGTGCCCGAGGTCAGCGGGGAGCCGCCTCGAGGTACGAACCTTACCGCCCCGGGCCGCATCACGAGCTGATCGGGGTCAATGCTTTTTCGGTTTTTTCCGGGCTTTCTTCTTCGCCGTCATCGGCATGGCCTGCTCGAAGGCGCGGCGCACTTCAGCCAGGCGCTTGTCGTTGAGATCATGCTGGCGACGGGCGCGCTCAGTGGCGAAATCCAGAAGGTTGTCGTCTTGGCTCATGGTCGTGGCACGTAAAAAAGGTGTGCGCCTATCATGGCGCGTCCCTGCCACGATGGCCAGTCACACTTCGAGGTCCACCCACAGGCCTTGGCGAGGTGGCGCGTCCATCAGCGGCACGGCAGGCACGGTGTTATCGGCGTTCAACACGTCGCCAGGCACCACCAGGGCCGCTTCGGGCTCACCCTCACGTTGCCTGCGGCGACGGCGCTCCTCATGCTCGCGCAGCAACAGCGCCGCGTCTTCGCGTTCACGGTTGCGCAAATCGATATCGGTGTCGGCCGAAGGCGGCTGCGCCGGGGCAACCGGTGGGATTTCCGGGTTGGGCTTGACCGGGTCCAGCTGGGGGTTCACTGGCACGAAGGGCTGTAATGTCACGGGTGGAATCATCTCGCCTCCAGGCGCCTGCCAGGTCGGCTACCGATCGTCAGGGGTGAGAACGGAGGGCTGGCTGACCAGCGTATCGGCCGACCGCTTGTAAAGTTGAGCCCGGATAGAGACCAGCCGTCGGCAAAGCTGGCCTACAATTGCGCGAGGCGACTTTGGTTCCAGCGGGGTGTTCCGTTAGAATCCTCGGCTTTTGCAGGCGGAGTAAGGCATGGCGCAGCAGTATCAACCGGGACAACGCTGGATCAGCGACAGCGAAGCCGAGCTCGGCCTGGGCACGGTGATCGCCCAGGACGGCCGCTTGCTGACGGTGCTCTACCCTTCGACCGGGGACACGCGCCAGTACGCCTTGCGCAACGCGCCCCTCACCCGCGTACGGTTTTCACCCGGCGACCTGATCACGCACTTCGAAGGCTGGAAGCTCACGGTTCGCGAAGTGGAGGACGTGGACGGCCTGCTCGTTTACCACGGTTTCAACGCCCAGCACGAACCGCGCACCCTGCCAGAAACCCAGCTGTCCAACTTCATCCAGTTCCGCCTGCCCAGCGACCGCCTGTTCGCCGGGCAGATCGACCCGCTGCAATGGTTCTCCCTGCGTTACAACACGCTGCAACACAGCAGCCGCCTGATCCAGTCCTCCCTGTGGGGCCTTGGCGGTGTGCGAGCGCAACCCATCGCGCACCAGCTGCACATCGCCCGTGAAGTCGCCGACCGTATCGCGCCGCGCGTATTGCTGGCGGACGAAGTAGGCCTGGGTAAAACCATCGAAGCCGGCCTGGTGATCCACCGCCAGTTGCTCAGTGGGCGCGCCAGCCGGGTACTGATCCTGGTGCCGGAAAACCTCCAGCACCAGTGGCTGGTGGAAATGCGCCGGCGCTTCAACCTTGAGGTGTCGCTGTTCGATGCTGAGCGCTTCCTCGAAAGCGATGCCAGCAACCCATTCGATGATGCGCAGTTGGCGCTGGTGTCGCTGGAGTGGCTCACCCACTCCGAGAAAGCGCAGGACGCGCTGTTCGCCGCCGGGTGGGACGTGCTGGTGGTGGACGAAGCGCACCACCTGGTATGGCACCCGGATCACGTCAGCCCTGAATACGGCCTGGTGGAACAGCTGGCCCAGGTTATCCCTTCCGTACTGCTGCTTACCGCCACACCAGAACAGCTTGGCCTGGACAGCCACTTTGCGCGCCTGCGCCTGCTGGACCCGAACCGCTTCCATGACCTGGAAGCCTTCCGCCACGAAAGCGAACACTACAAGCCTGTGGCCGAGGCGGTGCAGGAGCTGCTGGAACAGGGCCGCCTGTCCGAAGCTGCGCACAAGACCATCCATGACTTCCTCGGCGCCGAAGGCGAGGCCCTGTTGGGCGCGGTGCAGGATGGCGACGTGGAAGCCAGCGCCCGCCTGATCCGCGAGCTGCTGGACCGCCACGGCACCGGCCGCGTGCTGTTCCGCAATACCCGTGCAGCCATTCAGGGTTTCCCGGAGCGCGAACTGCACGCCAGCCCGCTGGAAGCACCGGCGGAATACGCCGAGCTCACCGGGCACGATGCGTTGCATCCGGAGCTCGCGCTTCAAGGCTCGCTGGGTGATACCGACGAACACCGCTGGTGGCGCTTCGACCCACGGGTCACCTGGCTGATCGACACGCTCAAAACCTTGAAGAAGATGAAAGTGCTGGTGATCTGCGCCAAGGCAGAAACCGCCATGGACCTCGAAGACGCCTTGCGGGTGCGCTCGGGCATTCCGGCCACTACCTTCCACGAAGGCATGAGCATCCTGGAGCGGGACCGCGCAGCCGCCTACTTCGCCGACGAAGAGTACGGCGCGCAGGTGCTGATCTGCTCCGAGATCGGCTCTGAAGGGCGTAACTTCCAGTTCGCTCACCACCTGGTGCTGTTCGACCTGCCAGCGCACCCCGACCTGCTCGAACAACGCATCGGCCGCCTGGACCGTATCGGCCAGAAGCACGTCATCCAGCTGCATGTGCCTTACCTGGCCGCTACGCCGCAAGCGCGGCAGTTCCGCTGGTACCACGAAGCGCTGAATGCCTTCCTCAACACCTGCCCCACCGGCAACACGCTGCAGCATCGCTTTGGCGAGCGGCTGCAAGCGCAACTGGACGGTGGCAGCGAAGCCGAATTCGAAGCGCTGATCGCCGAGGCACGCGCCGAGCGCGAGCGGCTGGAAGCCGAACTGCACAGCGGCCGCGACCGCTTGCTGGAGCTCAACTCCGGCGGCGCTGGCGAAGGCCAGGCGTTGGTGGAGGCGATCGAAGAACAAGACGACCAGTTCGCGCTGCCGATCTATATGGAAACCCTGTTCGATGCCTTCGGTATCGACAGCGAGGACCACTCGGAAAACGCGCTGGTCCTCAAGCCCAGCGAGAAGATGCTCGACGCCAGCTTCCCCTTGGGCGACGACGAAGGTGTGACCATCACCTACGACCGCCAACAGGCGTTGTCGCGCGAGGACATGCAATTCCTCACCTGGGAACACCCCATGGTTCAAGGCGGCATGGACCTGGTGCTGTCCGGCTCGATGGGCAACACCGCCGTGGCGCTTATCAAGAACAAGGCCTTGAAGCCCGGCACGGTCCTGCTCGAGTTGCTGTACGTCAGTGAAGCAGTCGCGCCGCGGGCGCTGCAGCTGGGTCGCTTCCTGCCCCCCATGGCGCTGCGCTGCCTGTTGGACGGCAACGGCAATGACCTGGCGCCACGGGTGGCGTTCGAAACGCTCAACGATCAGCTTGAAAGCGTGCCCAAGGGCAGCGCCAACAAGTTTATCCAGGCCCAGCGCGACGCCCTGGCCCCCCGCATCAATGGCGCCGAGGCAAAAGTGGCGCCACGCCATGCCGAGCGTGTCGCCGAGGCGCAACGCCGTCTGGGTGCCGAACTGGACGAGGAAATCGCCCGCCTGACCGCGCTGCGCGCGATCAACCCGAGCGTACGCGAGAGCGAAATCCAGGCGCTGCGCGATCAACGCGAACAGGGCCTGGCGATGCTGGCCAAGGCCGCCCTGCGCCTGGAAGCCATCCGCGTACTGGTTGCTGGTTAACGTTGAACAACCCGCCGGTGGCGCCCGCAACGGGTCGCTACCGGCTGCAATGCACCGCTATAGCGCAGCGGTCTAGCTGCTTGCCCTTTCCTGGAACACAACCCACGGCGATACAACGACAGCCCACAGTTGCGGGTCGCGCTCTACCAGGTCTGCCGCCCGGCGTTCTCCCAGCTTTTCAAGCGTGCCTGCCTCAAGCCAGGCGCTTACCCGCCCTTTATCGTTCTCGGCCATCGCTTCAGCAACCGCTACCAGGTCCAGCTCTGGGGCGACCCACAAGAGTGCGCCCTTGGCAAAGAAGGGTTGTAGCTCTTGCCAGCTGATCTTTGCCGTCTCGCCGAGCAATTTGGCATAGAGGGTGCTTGTGTGTTGTGTCATTGGCCGGGCCTAGGAAACTGAGGTGGCGGCTATGATAGCGAGTGCGTCAGTTCTGAAAAACCCGGTTTCAAATCCGCGTCACACAGGAAACACCCGCAATTTCGGGGCTTGAGCGCGATGAACGGCAAAGCCCTGCACTCAATATATAAATAACTTTCACAGAAGCGACATAATGCCAAGGTACGGCAACTGGCCAGCTTTCCAAGGGCTCAAGGTGCAATCTACACTGCGCCGGTGATACCACGGGGCGGGCCGGGTTTGGTCGATTCTGGTGCACCTGCGAAAGCAGGTTCGCGATACCGGTCCCGAGGCCCCCGCCGCACGGACTATAAGAACTAAAAACACGAGAGTGGAGCCCTATGCACAACACTACCAAGATGTCCAAGCTGTTCGCCGCCATGGTACTCGCGGGCGCCGCGAGCTATTCCTACGCCGCCGACACCATCAAGGTCGGCATCGCTGGCCCTAAAACCGGCCCGGTCGCTGAATACGGCACCATGCAGTTCAATGGCGCCAAGATGGCCATCGAGCAGATCAACGCCAAGGGTGGCGTGGATGGCAAGAAGCTCGAAGCTGTCGAATACGACGACGTCTGCGATCCAAAGCAAGCCGTGGCCGTGGCCAACAAAGTGGTCAACGACGGCGTGAAGTTCGTGGTTGGTCACCTGTGCTCCAGCTCCACTCAGCCGGCCTCCGACATTTACGAAGACGAAGGCGTGCTGATGATTACCCCGGCTGCCACCAGCCCGGACATCACCAACCGTGGCTACAAGCTGGTGTTCCGCACCATCGGCCTGGACAGCGCCCAGGGCCCGGCAGCCGGCAACTACATCGCCGACCACGTGAAGCCCAAGGTTGTGGCGGTCGTCCACGACAAGCAGCAATACGGTGAAGGCATCGCCACCGCCGTCAAGCAAACCCTGGAAGGCAAAGGCGTGAAAGTTGCCGTGTTCGAAGGCATCAACGCCGGCGACAAGGACTTCTCCTCCCTCATCGCCAAGCTCAAGCAAGCGAACGTGGACTTCGTCTACTACGGCGGCTACCACCCCGAATTGGGCCAGATCCTGCGCCAGTCCAAGGAAAAAGGCCTGAACGCGAAGTTCATGGGACCGGAAGGCGTGGGCAACGACTCCATTTCGCAGATCGCTGGCGATGCCTCCGAAGGTTTGCTGGTTACCCTGCCAAAATCCTTTGATCAGGACCCGGCCAACCAGGCGCTGGCTCAAGCATTCAAGGACAAGAAGCAAGACCCGAGCGGCCCGTTCGTCTTCCCTTCCTACTCTGCTGTGCAGGTCATTGCAGAAGGCATCAAGGCCGCCAAAAGCGAAGACAGCGAGAAAGTGGCCCAGGCTATCCACGCTGGTTCCTTCAAGACGCCGATGGGCGACCTGAGCTTCGATGCCAAGGGCGACTTGAAGAACTTCCAGTTCGTGGTCTACGAATGGCACTTCGGCAAGCCGAAGACCGAAGCGAAGTAATCCGCCCACCAAGGCCCCTCAAAGCCCACTGCCCTCGCGCAGTGGGCTTTGTTTTACGAGTACCGAAGCCTGCGCCGTGATCCGGCAAGGGCTTCCCCTGAAAATCTTAAAACCGTTACACGCGGTTCGCCGGACCAGCCGAGGCTGAAGGCTCCTTGAGAGTGCCTACCCCGCCCAGCTCGCCGGAGAAATGCAGACAGGTTTTTAGGAGCGCGGCAAATGCCCGATATTTTTCACTACCTGCAACAGCTGGTTAACGGCTTGACCATTGGCAGCACCTACGCCCTGATCGCCATCGGCTATACCATGGTCTACGGCATCATCGGCATGATCAACTTCGCCCACGGCGAGGTGTACATGATCGGCTCCTACGTGGCCTTCATGGTGCTCGCAGGGCTGGCAATGATGGGTATCCACAGCCTGCCTGTGCTGATGATCGCCGGCTTTGCCGCGGCCATTCTCGTCACCAGCGCCTATGGCTACAGCATCGAGCGCGTGGCGTATCGCCCGTTGCGCAACAGTAACCGCCTGATCCCGCTGATTTCCGCGATCGGCATGTCCATCTTTCTCCAGAACGCTGTTCAGCTGTCACAGGGGTCGGGCAACTTCGCGATTCCCAACCTGCTGCCGGGCAGCGTCAGCTTTGGCCCCGGTGGCGCACAGGAAGTACTGATTTCCTACATGCAGATCCTGGTGTTCGTGGTCACCCTGGCGGCCATGTATGGCCTCACCCTGTTCATTTCCCGTTCACGCATGGGTCGCGCCTGCCGCGCCTGCGCCGAAGACATGAAAATGGCCAACCTGCTGGGCATCAACACCAACAGCGTGATCGCCCTTACCTTCGTGATCGGTGCCGCGCTGGCAGCGGTCGCGGCAATGCTGCTGAGCATGCAGTACGGCGTGATCAACCCCAGCGCCGGGTTCCTCGTGGGCTTGAAAGCATTCACCGCGGCGGTGCTGGGCGGTATCGGCAGCATCCCGGGGGCCATGCTTGGCGGCCTGGTGCTAGGCGTTGCCGAAGCGTTCGGCGCCGATGTATTCGGCGATCAATACAAGGACGTGGTGGCTTTCGGGCTGCTCGTGCTGGTGTTGCTGTTCCGCCCGACCGGCATTCTCGGTCGCCCGGAGGTTGAAAAGGTATGAGCAAGTCAATCAAGTCCGCGCTCTTCAGCGCGCTGCTGGTATGGGCCGTGGCCTACCCGGTATTCGGGCTCAAGCTGGTGTTCTCCGGCGTAACCTTGCAGGTGCAGGGCGCCGACCCTACTACTGTGCTCATCATCGCCCTGTGCTCGGTGGCCCTGTTCGTACGCGTATTGCTGGCCAGCCGCAACAGCGGCGCAAGCAAGCCAAGCCGGGCCCCGCTGCTGCCGGCCAACGTCTCCAACTGGCTCACCCTGCCGCGCACCCAGCGCTGGGGCCTCGCCGCCCTGATCGTGCTGGCGTTCATCTGGCCATTCTTCGGCTCCCGGGGGGCGGTGGACATCGCCACGCTGGTGCTGATCTACGTGATGCTCGGCCTGGGCCTCAATATCGTGGTCGGCCTGGCCGGCCTGCTGGACCTGGGCTACGTGGGCTTCTATGCCGTGGGCGCCTACAGCTATGCCCTGCTCTCCCATTACCTGGGCCTGAGCTTCTGGGAATGCCTGCCACTGGCGGGCCTGCTGGCGGCACTGTTCGGCTTTGTGCTGGGCTTCCCCGTGCTGCGCCTGCGTGGTGATTACCTGGCCATCGTGACACTGGGCTTCGGTGAGATCATCCGCATCTTCCTGCGTAACCTCACCAGCATCACTGGCGGCCCGAACGGTATCGGCAACATTGAAAAGCCTACCTTCTTCGGCCTCAGCTTCGAGCGCAAGGCAGCGGAAGGGGCGCAGACGTTCCACCAGTTCTTCGGGCTGGACTACAACGCGGCGGACAAGGTGGTGTACCTGTACCTGGTCGCCCTGTTGCTGGCCCTGGCGGCGCTGTTCGTGATCAATCGCCTGCTGCGCATGCCGATCGGCCGTGCGTGGGAAGCGCTGCGTGAAGACGAAATCGCCTGCCGCGCGCTGGGGCTCAACCCCACCGTGATCAAGCTGTCGGCCTTTACCTTGGGCGCTGCCTTCGCGGGCTTCGCCGGCAGCTTCTTCGCCGCGCGGCAGGGGCTGGTCACGCCCGAATCCTTCACCTTCATCGAGTCGGCGATCATTCTCGCCATCGTGGTGCTGGGCGGGATGGGCTCGCAGCTTGGGGTGATTCTCGCGGCGATCGTGATGATCCTGCTGCCTGAATTGATGCGGGAGTTCAGCGACTACCGCATGTTGATGTTCGGCGCCTTGATGGTGCTGATGATGGTGTGGCGCCCGCAGGGCCTGCTGCCCATGCAACGTCCCCACATGGAGCTGCGTCGATGAGCCGTGAAATTCTGCAAGTCAGCGGCCTGTCCATGCGCTTTGGCGGGCTGCTGGCGGTCAACGGCGTGGCCTTGACCGTCAAAGAGAAACAAGTGGTGTCACTGATCGGCCCCAACGGCGCCGGCAAAACCACAGTGTTCAACTGCCTTACCGGCTTCTACAAGCCTACCGGCGGCACCATCCTGCTGGACGGTGAGCCGGTGCAAGGCCTGCCCGGCCATGTGATCGCCCGCAAGGGCGTGGTGCGCACGTTCCAGAACGTTCGCCTGTTCAAGGACATGACTGCGGTAGAAAACCTGCTGATCGCCCAGCATCGGCACCTGAACACCAACTTCCTGGCCGGGTTGTTCAAAACCCCCGGTTTCCGTCGCAGCGAGCGCGAGGCCATGGAATACGCCGAGCACTGGCTCGAGCGGGTGAACCTCAAGGACGTGGCCAACCGCCCTGCCGGTACGCTGGCGTACGGTCAGCAGCGTCGGCTGGAAATCGCCCGTTGCATGATGACGCGCCCGCGCATTCTGATGCTCGACGAACCCGCCGCGGGCCTCAACCCTCGTGAAACCGACGAGCTGAAGGCATTGATCGGCGTGCTGCGCGAGGAATACAACGCAACCGTGCTGCTGATCGAGCACGACATGAAGCTGGTGATGACCATCTCCGACCACATTGTGGTGATCAACCAGGGCACGCCCCTGGCCGATGGCACACCCGAACAGATCCGGGACAACCCCGACGTGATCAAAGCCTACCTGGGGGAAGCCTGAGATGCTGCGTTTCGAGAACGTATCGACCTTCTACGGCAAGATCCAGGCCCTGCACTCGGTCAACGTGGAGATCAATCAAGGCGAGATCGTCACGCTCATCGGTGCCAACGGCGCTGGCAAGTCGACGTTGCTGATGACCCTGTGCGGCTCGCCGCGGGCGCACTCGGGCAGCATTCGCTACCTGGGCGAGGAGCTGGTTGGGCTGGATTCGGCGCAGATCATGCGCAAGAGTATTGCCGTGGTACCTGAAGGGCGCCGGGTGTTCGCCCGGCTGACCGTCGAGGAAAACCTTGCCATGGGTGGGTTCTTCACCGAGAAAGGCGACTACCAGGCCCAGCTGGACAAAGTGCTGCAGCTGTTCCCTCGGCTCAAGGAGCGCTACAACCAGCGGGGCGGGACCATGTCCGGCGGCGAGCAGCAAATGCTCGCCATCGGCCGTGCCCTGATGAGCAAGCCGAAATTGCTGTTGCTCGACGAGCCCTCACTGGGGCTGGCACCGATCATCATCCAGCAGATCTTCGACATCATCGAGCAACTGCGGCGTGATGGCGTGACAGTCTTCCTGGTAGAGCAGAATGCCAACCAGGCGCTGAAGGTGGCGGATCGTGCCTACGTGCTGGAAAACGGCCGGGTGGTCATGACCGGCACCGGCGAGGCACTGCTTACCGACCCGAAAGTGCGCGACGCCTACCTGGGCGGCTGACCAGCGACTATTGCTCGGCGCCTGCTCCCCAGGCGCCGAGCCAATCGGCGACTACCTTTACCCGCCGGGGCAAGCCTGCGGTATAGCCATGCACGAGATACAACGGCAGGCGCCGCGCCTTGTAGCCACTCAACAACCGCACCAGCCGACCTTCGGCCAGGTCCTCCGCGATCAGGTACGCAGGCAGGCGCGCGATGCCGGCACCCGCCAGCGCGGCGTGGCGCAGCAACGTGTAATGGTTGGTCCGCACCGGGCCATTCACCTGCACCTCGCAGGGTTGATGAGCCACATGGAAGCTCCAGCGTTCAGGATGGCTTGCATGGCTATGCAACAGGCATGCATGGCCTTGCAGGGCTTGCGGTGAAGCGGGGCTGCCATGGGCTGCAACATAGCCCGGCGCGGCGCAGGTCACTTCTTCCATATGCAGAAACGGCAGGGCTACCAGCCGCTCTTCCGTGCCCACATGGTCGCGGACGGCGAGGTCAAAGCCCTCCCGCAGCAAGTCGCGGTAACTGTTGGAAAGGTCGACTTCCACTTGAAGGTTCGGGTAGTCCCGCTGCAGGAAGCCGAACAAGGGCTGAAACACCGCCTCCCCTACCGACACTGGCAACGTGAGCCGAACCAGCCCGGCAGTATCGTCCCGCAGCCCAGCCAGTGTTTGCCGGGCACGCTCGCTTTGCTCGAGCAACGCCTGGGCCTGGGGCAATAGCGCCGCGCCGGCTGCGGTGAGCCCTAGCCGACGGGTAGTGCGATGAATCAACTGCACACCACACGCGCGTTCCATTTCGCTGACGCGCTTGGACAGCTGCCCTTTGCTCCAGCCCAACCGTTGGGCGGCGCGCGTGAAGGAGCCCTCGCGTATCAGTACCGCAAACGCACACAGGTCTTGCGTGGTGCTCATTGTTTCCTCACAGAAACAGTAGATGACTTATCCGGTAGGTTATCCCACCCAACGCCAGGCGTAGAGTGTGACTTCATCCACAGAGGAGCCACTTATGAAAATCCTGTTGATCGGTGCAAGCGGCACCGTAGGCACTGCTATCGAGCAAGAGTTGGGGCCGCGCCATGAGCTGATTCGCGCCGGCCGAAGCCACGGCGACGTTCGCGTCGATATCACTGACCCGGCGTCCATCAGCGGGCTGTACCGGAAGGTGGGAACGGTAGACGCCGTGATCTGCGCGGCTGGCCAGGTGGTATTCAAAGCCCTGACGGAGATGACCCCCGAGGATTTCGAACTGGGCCTTCGCAACAAGCTCATGGGCCAGGTGAACCTAGTGATGCTGGGCCAGGCCGCGCTCAACGACGGCGGCTCATTCACCCTCACTAGCGGGATTCTCAGCGAAGCGCCGATTGCCAGCGGCGCCAGTGCGGCCCTGGTAAACGGGGCACTGGACGCGTTCGTGCGCGGCGCCGCCATCGAGCTGCCTCGCGGCCTGCGCGTCAACTCGGTAAGCCCCACAGTGCTGGTAGAAGCCTTGCCGTCGTACGGGCCATACTTCCGGGGGTTCAAACCCGCAACGGGCGCCGACGTCGCGCTGGCCTATGCGCGCAGTGTCGAGGGCCGGCAAACCGGGCAAACGTACCGCGTCGGTTACTAAGCGCGGCGGAATTACGTGTTAACGTGGCCGACCGTTTGATGGAGGCCACCTGATGCACGCTGTTCGCCCCTTGCTGCTCGCCACCCTGCTACCCCTGTTCGCCGGTTGCCAACTGTTCGATTTCATGGGGCATGACGCGCCAGCCGAGCTGTCGGGGCAAACCCGCATGCAGGGCACCTTGACCGCGGCAGAGGGCGGGTTACTGTTCACGCCGTGCGACTCGTCGCGAACGTTCAAGGTGACCGATAACGGCAGTACCGACATTGCCGAAGAAGCCGCCGCGTTGGGCGATGGCTCGGGTGCATTGTTCGCCGATGTCCGCGGCCGCTTCGATGGCAATACCGTGGAAGGCAGCGCCGGCGATTTGAACCTGCAAACCCTGTATCGTGTGGAGCGCGCCAGTGGCGGCTGCAAGGACCCGAATTTCAAGCTCAGCGGTTATTACGCGCAGGGGCATGGGCCCGAATGGGCAGTGCGGGTGAGCCCCAACGGAATGAAAGTGCAACGTGAAGGCCAGCCCGATCTCGCCGTGCCGTACATGCAAGAACAGATACCCGGTGGTGGCACCAGCTTGAGCAGCGAAGCGAACCATCAACGGATCGAGCTATGGATCGCTCCCCAGCGCTGCGTAGACGGCACTCGGGTGACCTTCCTCAGCGCCGAGCTGCGGCTGGGGGATCAGGTGCAGCGCGGCTGCGCCTACCCTGGTGGTGCTCAAGGCCAGTAAGGCCGCGCGGCGGGTGCACCTGTGGCCGCGGCGCCGTGAGCGGGTATAATCGCCGGCTTGCATTAGCGCCGCGACAGCGCGGCCGGCCACTGGACCCACCATGTTACGAATTACCGAACTCAAACTCCCCCTGGATCACACTGACGACGCCTTGCGCCAGGCCATTGTCCAGCGGTTGAGCATTGCCAACGAAGACCTGTTGGCGTTCACCATTTTCAAGCGCAGCTACGACGCCCGTAAAAAGAACTCCGAGCTGCTGTTCATCTATGCGGTGGACGTGACCGTTGCCAACGAAGCCGCCGTGCTGGAGCGCTTCGCTGGCGACCATAACGTTGTGATCGCCCCGGACATGGCCTACCGCTTCGTTGGCCAGGCCCCTGCAGCGCTGGAACAGCGCCCATTGGTAGTAGGCTTCGGCCCGTGCGGCATCTTCGCCGCGTTGTTGCTGGCACAAATGGGCTTCAGGCCGATCGTGCTGGAGCGAGGCAAGGAAGTGCGCCAGCGCACCAAGGACACTTGGGGCCTGTGGCGCAAGGCCGAGCTGAACCCCGAATCCAACGTGCAATTCGGCGAAGGCGGTGCGGGCACCTTTTCGGACGGCAAGCTGTACAGCCAGATCCGCGACCCCCAGCACCATGGTCGCAAGGTGCTGGAAGAGTTCGTGATGGCCGGCGCGCCGGAAGAAATCCTCTACGTGAACAAGCCCCACATCGGCACCTTCCGGCTCACCGGCATGGTTGAGAATATGCGGCAGGAAATCATCGCCCTCGGCGGTGAGATCCGTTTCGAATCCAGGGTCAGCGACCTGCTGATCGAAGACGGGCAGGTGCAAGGTGTGGAGCTGGCGAATGGCGAGCAATTGCTGTCCCGCCACGTGGTGCTCGCACTGGGCCACAGTGCCCGTGACACCTTCCGCATGCTTCACGCGCGTGGTGTGTACATGGAAGCCAAGCCGTTCTCGGTCGGCTTCCGGATCGAGCACCCGCAGTCGGTCATCGACAAGGCCCGCCTGGGCAAATATGCGGGGCACCCCAAGCTGGGCGCGGCCGATTACAAGTTGGTGTATCACGCCAGCAACGGCCGCTCGGTGTACAGCTTCTGCATGTGCCCGGGCGGCACCGTGGTCGCGGCCACCTCCGAGCCAGGCCGCGTGGTCACCAACGGCATGAGCCAGTATTCGCGCAACGAGCGCAACGCCAACTCCGGCCTGGTGGTAGGTATCTCGCCCGAGCAGGACTACCCCGGCGGCCCGCTGGCCGGCATCGAGCTGCAGGAACAGCTCGAAGCCGCGGCCTACGTGATGGGCGGCAGCAGCTACCATGCACCTGGGCAACTGGTGGGGGATTTCATCGCGGGCCGTGCTTCGACCGCCCTGGGCAGCGTCGAGCCTTCCTACAAGCCCGGCGTGGCACTGGTGGACCTTGCGGCTTCCCTGCCGGCTTTCGCCATCGAGGCCATCCGTGAAGCGCTGCCGGCCTTCGACCGCCAGATCAAGGGCTACAGCATGCACGACGCAGTGCTGACCGGGATCGAAACCCGCACCTCCTCTCCGCTGCGCATCACCCGGGACGAAAGCTTCCAGAGCCTGAACCTCAAGGGCCTGTTCCCGGCCGGGGAAGGTGCCGGCTATGCCGGCGGTATCCTCTCCGCCGGCGTGGATGGCATTCGAATCGCCGAGGCCGTGGCACGAGACATGCTGGGCGCCTGACGCCCATCACCCATGGTGGGCCAGCACGGATGCTGGCAGCGGCGCACCCTGCTCCACCACATCCCTGATGGCTGCCAGTGATTCGGCCAGGTCCAGGCCCTGGCCGGCCAGCCATCCCGCGTTGTAATACGTGCTCACGTAACGCTCGCCGCTGTCGCACAACAGGGTCACGATCGACCCATGGCGCCCTTCGTTCCGCATCAGCGCGGCGGCGGCCAGCGCGCCCACCAGGTTGGTGCCACTGGACGCCCCTACCCGCCGCCCCAGGTGCTCGCTGAGGTAATGCATGGCCGCCAGTGACAGTACGTCGGGTACCTTCACCATGCTGTCGATCACGCCCGGCATGAACGAAGGTTCTACCCGTGGCCGCCCGATACCTTCGATACGCGAGCCATGAGGCAATGTGAGCTCACGGTTACCGCTGCGGTAAGCCTCGAAGAACACCGATCGCTCGGCGTCGGCGCACAACACGCGGCTACGGTGCTGGCGATAACGGACATAGCGGCCAAGGGTGGCGACTGTGCCCCCGGTGCCGGGGCTGGACACCAGCCAGTCGGGCTCGGGATGGCGCTCAAGGCGCATCTGCTGGAAGATCGACTCGGCGATGTTGTTGTTAGCGCGCCAGTCCGTGGCCCGCTCGGCATACAGGAACTGGTCCATGAAATGCCCACCAGTCTCGGCCGCCAGCTCCAGCGATGCCTGATGGATTTGCGTAGGGTCGTCCACCAGGTGGCTCTTGCCGCCATAAAAGGCGATCTGATCTATCTTCACCTGGGAGGTCGAGGCCGGCATTACCGCGATAAAAGGCAGCCCCAGCAAGCGCGCGAAGTAAGCCTCTGAAATGGCCGTCGACCCGCTTGACGCTTCGATTACGGGCTTGCCGGGTTTGAGCCAACCGTTACACAGGGCGTAGAGGAACAGCGAGCGGGCCAGCCGGTGCTTGAGGCTCCCGGTCGGGTGGCTGGACTCGTCCTTGAAATAAAGGTCGATCCCCGGGAACCCAGGTAGCGCGAAGGGGATCAGGTGAGTGTCGGCGCTGCGCTGGAAATCGGCCTCGATCAAGCGGATGGCGTCCAGGCCCCAGTTACGGTCGGTCATGAATAAAACCCTTTGGCGTGCCACCGCTGACTCAAGCCGGCCGACACAAACGGAAACTCATTATTGGAATAGTCCGGAAAGCCACGGAGTGCGGGGGCCGCGGCTACTTTCAAACGGTTATAAGCTTATACTTTTTGTTTGCCGGGCGGCCACTGCAGGTTAGGGTACGCCTCCTTTCCACACACGACCAAGGAGGGAGCCCTTGTCCGTACGCCTCTCACTACGCAAATTCTTCGCGATGGAAGCCACTGGTGGCCTGCTGTTGATCATCGCCGCCGTCGTCGCCCTTGTGGCCAACAACTCGGCCGCTTCAGCGGGCTACCAAGCCTTTCTGGACGTACCGGTATGGCTGAAGATCGGCCCACTGGAGCTCGCCAAGCCACTGCTGCTGTGGATCAACGACGCCTTGATGGCGCTGTTCTTCTTGCTGATCGGCCTGGAGGTGAAACGCGAAATGTTGCAGGGCCACCTGGCCAAACCTTCCCAGGTCATCCTGCCCGGTGCCGCCGCCATCGGCGGCATGGTAGTCCCCGCGTTGATCTACTGGGCATTGAACTATCAGGAGCCCGCCGCTGCGGCGGGCTGGGCCATCCCCACCGCCACGGATATCGCCTTCGCCCTGGGCGTACTCGCGTTGCTGGGCAAACGGGTGCCCCCTTCGCTCAAGCTGTTCCTGATGACCCTGGCCATCATCGACGACCTGGGCGCGATCGTGATCATCGCGTTGTTTTACTCGGGCGCGCTCTCCAGCACGGCGCTGATGATCGCCGCCGGCTGCCTGTTGGCACTGTTCGGGTTGAACCGCGCCAATGTCAGGCACCTTGCGCCTTACCTGCTGATCGGTATCGTGTTGTGGGTGTGCGTGCTCAAAAGCGGCGTACACGCCACCCTGGCCGGGGTAGCGCTGGCAATGTTCATCCCGCTGCGGGGAGAGAAGGAAAACGCGGAGCCCCCACTGCTTCGGCTTGAACATGCGCTTCACCCATGGGTGGCCTATGCCATTCTGCCGCTGTTCGCCTTCGCCAATGCAGGGATTCCCCTGGCCGGTATGACCCTCGAAAGCTTCACTCATCCAGTGCCGCTGGGGATCACACTGGGGCTGCTTGCGGGCAAGACCATCGGCGTGTTCGGGCTTACCTGGTTGGCGGTCAAGCTACGGCTGGCAGCGCTGCCGGCCGGAGCCAACTGGGGCCAGCTGCTGGGAGTGGCCGTGCTGTGCGGCATCGGCTTTACCATGAGCATTTTCGTGGGCTCACTGGCTTTCGATGCGTCCACCAGCGTATATGCCGGCCAGGATCGAATGGGCATCCTTACCGGTTCGTTCCTGGCGGCGGTGGGTGGTTACCTGATCATGGCACTTACCAGCAAAAAATCGCCGGGAGCTGCTTGAGCGGAGGGGCCTGAATGGGGCCCCAAGCTTGCAACGGTATCAGTGGCTGACGCGGCTGGTACCGTCCACGGTCATGATGCGCACGCGCTCGCCTACGCGGAACACTTCATTCTCCTGAACCTGCTGCACATAGGCGCGGGTGCTGCCGTCGTCTTCGCGTACGGTGATTTCAACGCCCTGGGTACGGGTCAGGCCTTCTTCAGTTGCCGAACCGAGCAGCCCACCCGCTACTGCCCCGATTACCGCCGCGACGATGCTGCCGCGGCCACCGCCAACGGTGCTGCCTGCCACGCCGCCCACGATGGCGCCAGCGCCGGTACCGATAGGCGTCTTGGTCCCTTCGATCTTCACGGGCCGCAGGGATTCGATGGTGCCCATGCGCACGGTTTGCACGCGGCGGGCCTCATCACGGGAATACGTGTCGCCGGTGAGGCTGGATGCACAGCCGCTCAGCAGAACGGTCATGGCGGTGAAGCAGCTGGCGAGAACAACAGAATTACGCATGGATCACACTCCGTAGGACAGACGGCTATTAGACGCCGTCCTACGAAGCGTGTCACGAAACCGAAGGGTTTTGAAGGGGTCAGGGCGCCAGGCGCTGACGATTCCAGGCACCCTGGTGCAAGCGGTAATCCAGGCGATCATGCAGACGGCTGGGGCGCCCCTGCCAGAACTCGATCCGGTCGGGAACCAGACGATAGCCGCCCCAGTGCTCGGGGCAACTGGGCGGGGTATCTCCAAAGCGCTGGCGGGTGACTTCCAGAAGGTTCTCCAACTCGGCCCGACCTGTGATGGGCCGGCTTTGTGGCGACGCCCACGCCCCGATCCGGCTGCCCAGCGGGCGCACCTGGTAGTACGCCTCGGACTCGGCAGCCGCCACTTTCAACGCCCTGCCCTCGATGCGCACCTGGCGCTCGAGGGTAGGCCAGAAAAAGGTCATGGCAGCGAAGGCATTGAGCGCCAGGTGCTGGCCCTTGGCGCTCTCGTAGTTGGTGAAGAACGTAAACCCCTGGTCGTCCATACCCTTGAGCAGCAAAACACGGCAATGAGGGCGCCCCTCACTGTCCACCGTTGCCAGGGTCATGGCATTGGCTTCAACCGGCAGTTGCTCGGTGTGCACGGCCTCGTCGAACCATTTGCGGAACAAAACCAGCGGGTTGGCGGGAGCTTCGCTCTCGGTCAACCCATCCCGGGTATAGTCACGGCGCATGTCCGCCAGGGATTTACTCATCGTCGCGGCCCGCTCAGTTCTTGGCTTGCTGGTCTGCAGCAGGTTTCTTCACTGCGGCAGCCTTCTTGGCCGCTGGCTTTTTCTTCGCTGCCACAGCCGCCGGCTTGCTGGCCTTCTTGCTCGCGGTAGCTTTCTTCGCGGGGGCTGCGGGGGCGGCTGCCGGTGCGTCCGGAACGGCCTTCACGTCCTGCAGGGCGACGATAGCGGCCGCCACCGGGGTAGGCTGATCATACTTGGCCATCAATGTGGCCATGCCGCTTTCCGGGGTTACCAGCATTTCCACGCGACGGTTCAGCGCACGGCCCGCCGGGCTGTCGTTGGCGGCACGGGGCACTACCGAACCCATACCCCGCAGGCTCAGGCGGTTACGTTGCAGGCCGCTGAGGCGGAAGATCGCCGCCACGGACTGCGCCCGCTCGAGGCTGACCTTTTTGTTGGCATCGGCCGCGCCAGTGCCATCGGCATGGCCAAGGATCAGCACTGAGGTTTTGCTGTCACCTTCCAGCGCCTTGGCCACATTGGTAATGGGCGCAAGGGAAACCGGCAGCAGCATGGCCGGGCGGTCCGGGTTGAACGAACCGTCCACCGGTGCGGTGACTACCAGCATGTCGTCATGGCGCTCGAGCTGGAACTTGCTGCCCTTGATCGCTTCACGCAGTTTGGGCTCGTACGCATCCAGCCAGGCCTTGGTGACCGCTGGATCAACTTTCGCGGCAGCAGCGATGGCCGCCGCCGGAGCGCCCTTGGGATTGACTGCCGCAGCCTGAGCTTTCGCTTCACCGCCGAACGGCCACCACCAATGACCTTCGCTGGCTGCCTTGGCATCGGAGGCCGCCTCGGCCTTTGCCACCCGATCCTGTACGGCCTGTTCTACGCCATTGTCCTTGGCCACTTCCTTGGCAGCTTCCTCCCGGCCGAAGGGCCACCAGCCCGCATCCGCTGTGGAGGGAGCTTCCTGCGAGGTGTGGGCACAGCCTGTAATGGCCAGGCACAAGGCGAAAGCGAGAGTCTTCTTGGCGTACATGGTCGATCCGGAAAGTGGAGTCAATAAATCGGGTTAGAAAACCCACATAAATCGTTGATTGGATGGTAGAACATTCCAGCGCCAGTGAGCTACCGTCGGTCGTGTCGCACTACAGGCACCGGGCAACCGCGCGGGCAAGTTTTTGCGCGCGCGGGTCCATCAATATATAGGGGCCAAGGGTATTGGTGACGAAGCCGAACGCCACGCCGCTGTGCGGGTCGGCGAAACCCACCGAGCCCCCAGCGCCGGGATGGCCGAACGCACCTGGCCCCATCCCGAAGGTCGCGTTGGCCAGCGTTGGCTGGTCGAGCATACACCCCAGGCCGAAACGCGTTGGGGTGAGCAAGGTAAGGTCGTCGCCCTGGCTATGTTCACGAGTGAGCTCATCGAGCCACTCGCCGTCCAGCAATTGCCCTTCAAGCAGGCCCTGGTAAAAACCCGCAAGGCTTCGAGCGTTGCCGTGGCCGTTCGCAGCGGGTTGCTCCATGCGGCGCCATTCGGGTTTATTGGTGCTGGTGAGAATGGAAGGTGGGTTGGTAAAGGCCCGCGTACTCAATGCTTCCGGCTCGCGCAGCGTTACCTGAAGCAAGCGCTGGGCGGCGGCGTCTCCCGGGTTGCCCTTGCCGCGAGCCACGTGGGCGACGCGATGGAATTCGCTGTCGCTCAGGCCGATATGGAAGTCCAGGCCCAGCGGTGCCACTACCCGGTCCACGATCGCACGACCGGGCGAACGCCCGTCCACTCGCCGGATCACCTCTCCAAGCAGCCAGCCGTAGGTGATCGCCGCATAGCCGTGGGCAGTCCCCGGCTCGAACCAGGGGCGCTCCGCCGCCAACGCCGCGGTCATCACCGGCCAGTCATACAACGCCTCTGCCGGCAAAAGCTCGCGCAGCGCCGGCAGGCCGGCCCGGTGGCACAACAGCTGGCGCACGGTAATCGACGCCTTGCCGTTCACGGCAAATTCAGGCCAGTACTGCGCCACTGGGGCGTCCAGAGCGAGCTTGCCCTCCGCGGCCAGTTGCAGTGCTGCCACCGCCGTGAGGGTTTTGGTGCATGAGAAGAGGTTCACCAGCGTATCGCTGTGCCAGGCCTCGGTGCCGTCCTTGTCGCTGGTGCCGCCCCACAGGTCGACCACCGTTTCGCCGTTTACCTGCACGCACAAGGCCGCTCCACGCTCCTGGCGATCCTCGAACAGCGCGGCGAACGTATCGCGCACTGTTTCGAATTCCAGCGAATAATGGCCTTTGACTAGCACAGAAGCTCCCGGCGGGTTCGGCAAAAATGATTTGGCATTGTTTCAGCCATTCACGGCTTTGTGAAGGGAATCGGCAGGGCGTTCGGCGGGCGCCTGCTAGCCGATTTCCCGGCGAAACGGCGGTAATGCATCGAGAATGGCCTTGCCATAGCGCTGGGTAACCACGCGACGGTCCAGCAAGGTGATCATTCCGCGGTCCTGCTCGGTGCGCAGCAAGCGGCCGCAGGCCTGGATCAGGCGCAGGGACGCATCCGGCACGGCGATTTCCATGAACGGGTTCCCCCCGCGCGCCTCGATCCATTCAGCCAACGCTGCTTCCACGGGGTCGTCGGGCACCGCGAAGGGTATTTTCGCAATCACCACGTGCTCGCAGTAGGCCCCGGGAAGGTCGACGCCCTCGGCAAAGCTGGCGAGGCCGAACAATACGCTGCTTTCCCCGTCGTCGACGCGCGCCTTGTGCTTGTTCAAGGTTTCCTGCTTGGACAGGTTGCCCTGAATGAACACCTGCCGGCGCCATTCACGGTCCAGCCCGTCGAAAACGTCCTGCATTTGCCGGCGGGACGAGAACAGAACGAGCGAGCCCCGCGAGCCTTCGACCAGCCCGGGAAGCTCACGGATGATCGCGGCGGTATGGGCGGCGGCGTCACGTGGGTCGGCCCGTAGGTCTGGCACCCGCAGCACCCCGGCGTCGGCATGATGGAACGGGCTTGGGACTACGGCCGTGACGGCATCCCTGGGTAGCCCGGCGCGCATGCGGAAACGGTCGAAGCGGCCCAGCGCGGTGAGCGTGGCGGAGGTTACCACCGCGCCGAAGGCCACATTCCAGAGGTTGCGACGCAGCATTTCCGCCGCCAGGATGGGGCTGGCGTTCACTTCGAGGTCGTACAGCGAACCGGCTTCCACCAGGGTGAGCCAGCGTGCCATGGGCGGGCTGCCTTCCGGATCCTCGGCGGTGAAGGCGACCCACAGCTCCCAGCTACCCTGCGCGCGGGCGAGCAGCGTGCCGAACAGCGGGTACCATTCCTCTGCCTGGTGGCTGGCAATCCCGATATTCACCTCGCCTTCCATCCCTTCCTTGAGCAACTCGGCCAGGCGGGTATAGAGGTCGGTGAGCCGGGCGAAGCCCTTTTTCAGCTCCAGGCCCATCTCGCGGATATGCTCGGGCACCAGCCCGCCCACGAACCGATGCCGTGGCCGTTCGCGGCCTTCCATGTCTTCGCCGGGCCGGAAGTCGGCCAGTTGCTCGCAGGCGCCGTACATGAACTGCATTTGTGCCTTGAGCTCGCGGGCCAGCTCCGGCACTTGCTCGATCAGTTTGCCGAGGTCACCGGGCAAAGGATGCTGGGCGAGCAGCTTGGTGAGGTTGCGGGCCGTTTGCTCAAGCCAGTCAGCCGTTGAGCGCAGCCGCGTGAAATGGGCAAAGTGGCCGATGGCTTTGTCGGGCAGGTGATGCCCCTCGTCGAACACATAGAGTGTGTCTTTCGGGTCTGGCAGTACGGCGCCGCCGCCGAGTGCGAGGTCGGCCAGAACCATGTCATGGTTGGTGACGATCACATCGACCTTGCCCATGCCTTCCCGCGCCTTGAAGAAGGTGCACTGCTGGAAGTTCGGACAATGGCGGTTGGTGCACTGGCTATGGTCGGTGGTAAGGCGCGCCCAGACAGGATCTTCCAACGCCTCGGGCCAGCTGTCACGGTCACCGTCCCAACGGTTGCCGGCCAGCTTCTCGATCATTTTGGTGAACAGTTTGAGGCTGGCCTCGTCCACGTCGATGGAAAAGCCTTCGTCCTCGAACAGCTGGGCGGTGGCGTTCTGCGCCTCCCCTTCCTGCAGCAAGGCATCGAGCTTGGACAGGCACAGATAGCGCCCGCGCCCCTTGGCCAGCGCGAAGGTGAAGTTGAGCCCGGCGTTGCGCATGATGTCCGGGAGGTCCTTGTGGACGATCTGTTCCTGCAGCGCCACGGTAGCGGTTGCGATCACCAGCCGCTTGCCAGCAGCCTTGGCGGCGGGAATGGCCGCCAGGCTGTACGCCACGGTTTTACCGGTACCCGTGCCTGCCTCGACCGCAACCACGGCCGGTTCGCCCACGCGCCGCCCCTCCTCGTCGCACGGGACGGCGCCCAGCGCCTTGGCCACCTCGGCGATCATCAGGCGTTGGCCATAACGGGCCTTGAGCCCCTTGGCCTCGAGAAAACGGCTATAGGCGCCCTGGATGGTTGATTTGAGTTCAGTGCTGAGCATGGAGTCCGAGCGGCCCAAAGGGCTGGATGGATTATCAGTAGTTCGGGAAGGTCGCTATCATACCCGCTATTGCCTGAGGCGCCGACCGAAAGTCCGATGAACTCCACAACTTTTCATTTCAACGCCCCGCTCGCGCTTGCCGCGGCAGCCGCTGCGTGCTGCCTGGCACTGGTGTATGGCGCCATTCACGTACGTCAGCCGCTACGGCTGCGCCTGGGCTACGGGGTTGCCTGGATATGCCTGGCAGTGCTGGCCGGTTGCCTGGTCGCCTGGTTCAAAAGCCACTTTCCCAGCCTGGAGACCGCGCCTCGGCCGGTGCAGTGGCAATTGGGGGCTACCCTGGCGGCGGGCGCATTGCTGGCACGGGTAAGCCTGTTGCGCGCCGGAGAACTGGCCGCCGCTGACGGCCATGGCGCTGTTCGCCTGGCGCGTATCGTGCGTTGGCAGTTGGTTGCGGCGGCAGTGCTGCTGGGGGTGGGTACGGCGGTGGGAATGGCAGGGTAGCGATTGCAGCAGCCCTGCCGGGCTGGTCGCCGCCAAGGCGGGCTGCTACAGAGCCGTATTGGCGGATGCAAAAGAGCGAGCGCCGTTCAGGCTGGCCCGTCACCGTCGCGCTTGCGCTTGTTGCCCATTCGTACGCCGATGTCCATGAGGAACTGGAAAAACCCTTCCTGGTCCTCCAGCACATTGCTCCAGAACGGCGAGTGATAGAGCGCTACGGCGCCATGCACCAGCGCCCACGAGGCGCAGTAATGGAAGTACGGTGGTACGTCTTCGAGCTTGCCTTCATCGATACGGCCCTTGATCAACTGAGTGAGCCGATCGAAGTTGGACGCCCGAATGCTGTGCAGCTCGGTGACCATTTCAGGTACCTGGTTACCCTTCACCACTTTCTCTTCCAGCCGGTCGAACAGCCGGTAGCGCTGCGGGTCGCGCATGCGGAACTCGAAATACGCGCGCGACAGTGCTTCCTTGTCACGGTCCACGTCGGCGGAGTGCAACAGGCCGTTGAGGTCACGCTCATAATCAAGCATCAGCCGCAGGTAGATTTCGGCCTTGGATTTGAAATGCTTGTAGATGGTCCCTTTGCCGATACCCACCGCATCGGCGATCATCTCCACGGTCACGCTGTCCTCCCCCTGTTCCAGGAACAGTTTGAGCGCCGTGTCGAGGATTTCCTGTTCCCTACGGCGGAATTCGCGGACCTTTCTAGGTTCTTTCTGCATACACGGACCGGGGCTGAATCGAAGCCGGTATTATGCCTAAATTGCGTCAAATTGCACGGATCATCCGATTATGTCCAGGTTTGTAGACGAGTTCCCCCAGGCCCCAGGGCTTCTGTATCTCAACCATGCGGCGGTCTCGCCCTGGCCACGTCGCAGTGCGGAGGCAGTCACCCGCTTCGCTCAGGAAAACGTGCTGGTCGGCGCCCGCGACTACCCGGCTTGGCTGGACGTAGAGCAGCGCCTGCGGGAGCGCTTGCAGCGTTTGCTCAATGCTCCGGCGGCCACCGACATCGCACTGGTGAAGAACACCTCTGAAGCGCTTTCGTTCGTGGCTTTCGGCCTGGACTGGGCGCCAGGTGACCAGGTTGTGATCAGCGACGAGGAATTTCCCTCCAACCGCATCGTCTGGGAAGCCCTGGCGCCCAAGGGCGTGGAGGTCATCAAGGTCAGCCTGGCAGGCCCAGACCCGGAAGCCGCGCTGTTGAGCGCCTGCGGGCCACGTACCCGCCTGTTGGCCATCAGCGCGGTGCAATACGCCAGCGGCCTTAGAATGGACCTCGTGCGCCTGGGCCAAGGGTGCAAGTCAAAGGGCGTACTGTTCTGCATCGATGCGATCCAGCAACTGGGCGCTGCCCCGTTCGACGTACAGGCCTATGAATGCGATTTCGCTATGGCGGACGGGCACAAATGGATGATGGGGCCTGAGGGCCTTGGCGTGTTCTATTGCCGTGCCGAGCTGCGTTCAACCCTGCGGTTGCAGGAATATGGCTGGCATATGCTGGAGCACATGGGCGATTACACCCGTGACACCTGGGAGCCGGCCAACAGTGCGCGGCGCTTTGAATGCGGCAGCCCGAATATCCTGGGCACCATGGCGCTCGAAGCCAGCCTGGCCCTGCTTGAAGAAGCAGGCATGGTGAACGTAGCCCAGGCAATCGAAAACCACATCGTAGCGCTGACTGCCGGCATCGAGCGTATCCCCGGTGCCCGGATTCATTCTCCGCTCGCCGCTGAACGCCGGTCGGGCATACTTTCGTTCAGCGTGGATGGCAAGGACAGCCTTGTCTTGCACAAGCAATTGATGGCCGAGGGGGTGGTTTGTATCCCGCGCGGGAAGGGCGTGCGCTTTTCACCTCACTTCTATACCACCGACAGCGTGATCGCCGAAGCCTTGGCCATTCTGACCCGACTGTGCAGGTGAGTTGTCAGCAAGAGGCGGTTGATTCCAAAACTGTTTAAAAAACGATCATTTTCAGCTGGACGAATAGAGAAGCTAGCCAATACTGAAACTGTTGGTACACCCTACCCCCCATAGGGTGAACCGATAAAGGTGTCGACGGACCGCGCACCTTTGTTTTACTCCTAATGGTCTTAACCCGGATTCCCCCCCAGAACCCGGGTTTTTTTTGCCTGTTTCAAGCTACCCTCGCTTGTGGAAACAGCTGCCGGAAGTTTGCGGTGGTTTGCGCGGCGAACTGCTCATAGGGTTCGCCGCGAAGGTCGGCAAGAAAAGCCGCCACTTCATAAACATACTGCGGCAGGTTGGGCTTGCCTCGGTAGGGGATCGGCGCAAGGTAAGGGGAGTCCGTTTCGACCAACAGGCGATCGGCCGGGACCTGCCGGGCCACTTCACGCAAGGCTTCGGCATTGCGGAAGGTCACAATGCCGGAAAGGGAGATATAAAAGCCCAGGTCCAGCGCAGCCTTGGCCATGGCCCAGTCCTCGGTAAAGCAGTGCAGCACCCCGCCCTGTGGCAGGGCTGCTTCGCGCAGCAGCTCCAACGTGTCCGCCTGGGCGGCGCGGGTATGCACGATCACGGGCTTGCCGGTAATCGCCGCAGCTTCCAGGTGCAAGCGGAACGAAGCTTTCTGAACCTCGGCCGATTCGGGTTCGTAGTGATAATCCAGCCCCGTCTCGCCAATGGCCACCACGCGCGGGTGGTCCAGCTCGCTCAACAGCCACGGCAAGGTAGGCGCGCCTTCGGGGGCCACATCCAGCGGATGAATGCCCACCGAACAATCCACGTCCTCATAGCGGTCCGCCAGGTCGCGTACCGCCTGTGCGTTATCCGCGCTTACACCGATGCATAAAAAATGGCCCACGCCCCTCGCCCGGGCCGCGTCCAACGCGGCATCGAGGGACCCGCCGTGGATGGAGAGGTCGAGGCGATCGAGGTGACAGTGGGAATCGACGAGCAGCGGCGAGGAAGAATTCATTGGGCTCTACATGGTATGGGTCGGCCGGTCCGACTTCAGCGCACCGGCGAGGTAGGTTTCGATCTTGTTGCGGGCGGTGTCGTCGCCATCGTTGAACTGCACGCCCACGCCGGCTGCCCGGTTGCCCTGCGCGCCACGCGGAGTGATCCAGGCGACCTTGCCCGCCACCGGGATCTTCTCGGGTTCATCCATCAGGTTGAGCAGCATGAAGAGCTCGTCGCCAAGCCGGTAGCTCTTGGCGGTGGGGATGAACAGCCCGCCGTTCTTGATAAATGGCATATAGGCGGCGTACAGCACTGCCTTGTCCTTGATGGTCAGCGACAGGATACCGCTACGCGGACCCGGAGCGATCGGCTGGTTCATTGATCATCCTTACTACTGAAGAAGTGCCCGCCTAGCGCTGATCTGGCAATGCCAGCCAGGACACCAGCAAGGTTTCGAGTAGCAATACACGGTTGAGGTTCGCTTTTGAGAGCACCTTCTGGCGATGCTGAAGCACCCAGTCCTGGATAGCCATTACTTTGCCAGTTGTTGTTTTCTGGGCGAGATATTGCAGTACTTTGCGCATATCACTCAAGCCTAAACCGTCCTCGTCCTGCGTCAACCGGTACCGCAGCAACCGCTGGGCCCAGTCGCAGAACCAATCGAACAGCCAGATCAGCGGCACATCTTTCCAGCTTTCAGCCAACTGCGTGGGGCTTTGCTGTTGCTTGAGCAGGCGTTTCACCCCCTCCACTACCGTGGCACGCTGGACGAGTACGTCCTGAGCGTGCAATTGCCTGGCCGCCAAAGGCGACGCGTTAGCAAGGGCAAGCAGTTCTTCTCTTGCCTCGGCGGGCACTTCCGGTAATGCGGCTGCAAGCCACTGCGCAGCCACTTCAGGTGTGGGCAGTGGGCAAGGTTGCTGCACGCAGCGGCTACGAAGGGTAGGCAACAGGCGGCTGGGCTGGTGACTTACGAGCAACATCACCGTATTGCCCGAGGGCTCTTCCAGGCTTTTGAGCAACGCATTGGCGGCGTTGAGGTTCATCGCCTCTACCGGCTCGATCAGTACCACTTTGCGCCCGCCCAGTTGAGCGGTCTGGCTCACGAAATCCACCAGCCGGCGCACCTGGTCAACCACGATTGCCTTGTCTGCTTCCTCGGGTTGCAGCAGGAAATTATCCGGGTGGCTGCCTGCGGCTAACAGCAGGCAACTCTTGCATTGGCCGCAGGGCTTGCCTGCGCTGGCGCTGCATAGCAACAAACGCATGAACTGCTCGGCCAATTCCCGCTTGCCGATCCCGGCGGGGCCTTGCAACAGGTACGCATGGGCGTGCTCGGTCCGGCTGCTCAGTTGCTGCCAAAGCCCGGCCTGCCACGGGTAGGGCTCACCCACGGGCGCGCTCCAGCCAATGTGGCAGGCTATCGTGCAGCCGCGCCTGAACCTCTTCCAGGGGCAGGCTGGCGTCGATCACCTGGTAGCGCAGTGGGTCGGCCGCAGCGCGGGCCAGGTAAGCCTGGCGCACAGCTTCGAAGAAGCTGCGGGCTTCCTGCTCGAAACGGTCCAGCCGGCCACGTGCCGCCGCACGCGCCAGCCCCACTTCGACTGGAAGATCGAACACCAGGGTGAGGTCTGGGCGCAGGCCGCCCTGCACGAAGGCTTCAAGCTGGGCGATGCGCTCTGTTGGTACGCCGCGCCCACCGCCTTGATACGCATAGGTGGCATCATATTTCGGGTTGGCTACTGACGTAAACAAAGCAGATTTATTCCCCGATTTCTGGAAACGTAAACTACACTCACACATTAGATTTTAAAGCAATCAGATGTCGAGAGAAAATGAGAAAAATCATAGGTTTAGCCGCCGTAGCCCGTTCGGGTAAAGACACTGTCGCTAGCATCCTGCTCTCGAACGACAACGTTGCCGCCTACGCATTGGCGGATCCGCTGAAGGTTGGGTGCCAGCACCTCTTCGGTCTGAGTGATGCTCAAACTTGGGATGATAACTGCAAAGAGGTGATTATCCCACGCTGGGCGCGGTCGCCACGTCAACTCTTTCAGGAGGTGGGCACCGAATGGATGCGCAATCATAACCCCGAATTCTGGCTGATGCGTGCTGATCGAGAAATTCATGGATCCCATGCAGACCTTTTGCCTAAACACATTCCTGGTATCTCGGCTGAAGCGGGTGCGATCTACAGGGCATGCCAAGCATTCTTTGGCTTCCAGGCCGAGCAGTTGCTTGACGACCAGCAGGCTAACATTCCGGACACGTTGTGGGGGGTGACACCCCACGAGATGCACAACCTGATTCGGGATCTCACCCTAAAATCATTCCCAAACTGGGAAGAAATTCGTACTGAAAATGATTTCGATACCACCCCCTCTCGCAAAAACGAGATCAGTGGCGCGGATGTAATAATTATCAAAGACATCCGTTTCGAGAACGAAGCGGAATACATTCGCAAACACAATGGAGAGATCTGGCACATCATTCGACCGAATGCTCAGAAAGTAAACTCGCATGAATCTGAAGCTGGTATTCAATACCATGCTGAAGATCGAATAATTAAGAATACCGGAACCATTGATCAGCTTCGAGCTAACGTAGCAGAGACCTGGAAAAAGTTTAACGCTCAAGATTAACCAGCGAAAGCCTCTGCTCACTTGTAGGCCAAACGGCATAGCCGCAAAGCCGCATAGACAAGGAGTTAAGAATGAGCTCTACAGATCAAGACAAGAAAGATATATATATATCATCAGATGGCCGAAAAGTAAGATGCACAATCAAAAACCATCCTTATTTTAATGGCGAAGGCAATATTTGCAGCGCATTACTATTTGTTTTTATCCATGTATGCACCACTCGGTGCAATGCCATCGGTTATCAAATCCAGTCTGCCATCCTGGCTTTCCTAACATATTTATCACAATATAATATAGCCACCCACATAAAACTTAAAGTCTTAAACATCTCCGATATCACAGCTGAGATTTTCCTTGATTATGTTAGCTTTTGCCAAAGGGAAGCATTTCCTAAAAGCTATCCACCCTCCTTAAAAGCCGGAATCAAGGCGACAGCCTTGGAAACTGGGAAAATCCCTATACTCGCCCTTCCTATACTCCCGGGCCAAAAAGGGAAGCCGACCGAGCCATTATACGATGATGGCTATGAAAGTTTACAGTCCTCGCTTATTACACACATTGACAAGCTGTATGGCCAACTGGAATCACGTTCAGCAATAGAGAGAGCTCAACCATATACATACGAGGAACTAGCTGACCTAGCTCTTCGCCAGATACCGAAGGATGACTTTGTCCACTGGTGGCGAACTACGACTCACTGGGGCAGGGGGCACCGTCGCGATGAGGTAATTAGACGCCTCAAGCTGTGTACAGACCGGGAATTGCGCGAGACTCAAAATAAACCAGAGCTTCTTAAGACGGTAGAGAAATTAACGCGAGACCATGTCCTTCCAGATAATTTTATCTCGAACAATGTGGCCTATGACCTCCAATACTACTCTGAATGGTACCCAGACGATGCGCGCGTAATTAAAACATTTCTGGTCAATGGCTACCCCATAGGTATGCTATTTGATGAAGTACAAAATATAGCAGACCCCAAGTTTAGTCGCATTGCAGATTGCGATACTACCGTAAAGCTTCTGGTCAATCGCATCCGCTTCAGCTCCGGAGCAAACCGAAGGACGATACTTTGGCCTTTAGATTGGTATTTCGCCGATTACTACCCTCGATCTATCGATATGTCCGCAATCATTGTATTTATCATGCTGCAGTCGGGATGGAACCAAGAAAGCGTTATGTCCTTGGACAAGGATAAATATGAGCACGCTTTGACCGGGGCAATTAACGCTGACCAGGTAGTAGTTTTTGGAGAAAAATTTAGATCGCAAGGCTATGGAAAAAGTTATCCTGACCCAGAGCCTATATTTGCACCGAGTGATGGACGAAATCCCTATTCCATCGTTAGCCTGATACGTCTCGCCAACAAGCTATCCCGGCCATTACAAGGAATCCCCTTCGACTCATGCCCGGAGCGCATAACTACAAGCAAACTGAACCAGTTATTTTTGTTCCTGCGAGAGTCCGGGGAGTGGTGCAAATCAAGTCGGCATACCTCAATTAGTTTTGGCCCATACTTCAGGCAAGGCGTAAAAGAGTTTCTAAAAGAGTACGAAATTTTCGACAACGGGATTCGCGTTACAAACGTCAAAAAATTAACACTCCGCCTTCGACCTACCTGGGTTAAGTACAAACAGCCAGGCGATAACACTGGCTTTCTTTCTCGCAGGTTGCATCATAAAAGCCGGACAACCACAGATATCTTCTACGACAGCTCCTCTCAAGCCGAACAAAAAAGGAAGGTAAAGCTTCGTTCAGAGCAGGAAGAGGTGATGAGGCTTATTCGCGCACGCGCTTTTTCAGGCTTAGTCGTCAATCAAAAGTTAGCTGAAGCGAAAAAAATATCTTCCATGAGGATTTTCGCTATACCAGGCATAGAGCGTCCGCTATGGGGGTGTAGCGGGGGCATACCTAACTGGCCTGGAGCAGAAAGCTTATCTCAAGAAGGGAAATGTTATTCTCTGGAAAACTGCTGGTTTTGTGGATGCCAAATGGTTTTCGAGGATTCTCTGCCTTTTATGATAGAGCGGCTTGTATATATCGAGGAGTTCCTTGATGGTGACACTGAGCCTTCCTTCAAAAATCGTTTAGCAAGCGAAAGAAAATCCATTATGGAAGTGATGGACAAATGGGAAGATGAAGAAGCCATTAGGGAAGCGATACGATATCAGAAAGTCAACGGGCCATTAATGCCGCCTGATTTGTCGGTGCTCAAGCTGATATTCAAGACGGGGGATCTATGACTGAGAATACTGACGACCTCGATCTCTTATCGGATTACGAGGCAGACTTTGAGGACAGCCTCTCGGAAGAACTGCAGGATCTTTTTGCAGAGGACTTTCACACGCCCTCCATTCGCCCCATCTCGCTAGCCGACAAATTGGCAATGCTTGAAGACTTTCCTGTATCCCCTGTTTCTTCTTACCTTGATCCTAGGTGGTTTCTCCCTGTCTCAAGCATGCGCCCCCCCATTAATCTGGCCTTCAACAGCGACATGCCAGGCTTTACGGAGTTGAATCGAGCACTTACAGGTTACGCATTACCTCAATTCAACCCGTTTAACACAATTAAGAGTTACATCACTACCAAATACTACCACTATAACGCCAAGTTGATAGAACGCTTAGTGTTAGCTCCAAACCAAATCACCGCCACCCCAGAACACTTAGCGCTCATTACTACAAAAATGTTGAATGAGGCACTTGATGTCGCCAAGGCAAGCGACAGCCCCGCCAATTATGCCCAACTTTATAGAATGTTATGCTACTGGGCGGCATTATCAGAGCAAAACCTGATTCCTCCAGAACTTAAATTATCCATCTCGCTTGATTCTTTTGCCTACAAAGAACGTCACAATGACGTACAGGATCATTACCTAAGCATCCTAACGCCATGGAAAGCATTTTCAGAGGTGGAGCTTGAATCCCTTCTGACACACTCGTTGTTTTGGACTGAAAAAGCCATTCCTGCTTTAGACAAGATTAAAGACCAGATAGCCAAGTTTAGCTGGGGTAAATCCCAAAATATAAATCGCCAAGTTTCCGACCCTGACATAGAAGCCATTATGGCTTCAATCGATGGAATAGAGATTTTCAGCATAAACAAAACTGAATTTGCTAAAGACCGAGGGCCGAGGGCTTATCCCACATACACTAAAAAAGCCACGCACTATATTATATACTCCTACACTTGGCTAACCAATTATGGCATAGCACTAGACAATATAAGAAACGCCATATTTATCCTAATGGCGCTTCTAACGGGAGCCAGAATCTCAGAGTTAAATCCCATGAGAATCTCTGACATTCGGATGGCTGAAAACGGAGAATATTGGGTTAAAATTCGTCGCTGGAAGACATCTACTGATCCTAACTATCACGGAGATCTAGTAGACATACCCATTCCAAAATTTCTTGGTGTAATCGTATCCAAATTCAAAGAGCTACGGGATTTCAGAGTTCAACGTTCGATCCCGCGCGCAGACTATTTGTTTGGCTCTAACATTTCCACGAGGGTTTCGAACCACCAAGCCCAACATGTCCAATATATAATTTCAAAGCTTAAAGAGGAGCTGCAACTTGACAATCTGCACTGCCATCGATTCAGGAAAACAATTGCAGAGATCCTGATAAACCGCGACGAACGCAATATAGAGATCATTAGATACTTGTTTGGTCACGATAGCTACGAAATGACCTTAAGATATATTGCACGCAACCCGTTCATGGTGCGGGACATAGCAATTGCTTTTGAAAACTCGTACTCAGAGGATCTTTACGCCATCATTCGAGAAGTTAATCAGGGGCACTACTCGGGTGAAGCAGCTGATCGGATTGCCACAAGCGTCACCAAAGACGGGGGCGCCTTCTTGGGCAAATCCTTGAAACTTACGGTATTGCGCTACATCTCACACCTTTTAATGGCCGGCGAACCCATTTTTATTCAACGAACTGCAGTAGGCACATTTTGTGTCAACGGCGAAAACTTCACTGAAGAAAATGCGCCACCTTGTGCCCGGAACAATAAAGGCCAAGTTATTAACGATATCCCGAACCCGTCCAATTGCCACTATGAATGCAGGAACATCGTAGTATTACCTAAGGCAAAGCAGGCAATCATGGAAAACATAAAATTCTGCAAACATATAATCCAAAGCAGTGGAGCTGAGCTTAGCGCTAGGGGTCATCGTCTCGTGGCAGCGAAATTGGCCACATTCGAACTGCATCTCCAAAACCTTAGCAGGCCCAACCCACAAGTTGATCTCATTGTGGGAGGTGGTGAATGAGACCAAAATCAGACACCAGAGCCCGCTTGATCCGAGCTATCGCAGAACGACTTTTCGATGGATCAGAAAAAAAAATCCTGATCCGGCATATTTGTGACTCAGTAGGGATTACCAGGCAATCATTCAACCGTTACTACGATGATTTGAAGCCATACCTCAATGGCGAGAAACTCATCGGTGAATTGCTAGGCAATGACTCTACCGGAAGCACTGAGCATTACCTGGTACAGAGTCAATCGACCATCAGCGCATTAGAAATGCAGGTTGAACATTTAAAGACAATACACTCCAAAGAGTTAAAGAAGGTAACCGAAAATTATGTTACCACCTTGATGAATAATGACATAACGCTGTGGCAGGTAGATAAAACAAGGGCCACCGTCGAAAAACAAAACACCTTAATTGACGATTACTGCAAACAAATTACCGATTTAAAACTTAAATTAACGAACGTTGAGCTTGAAAAATTTAATTATAAATCAGGCGTCAATCTACAGTCGAAAATTTTACTCGAGCCAAATTTTACTTCAGCATTCAACGCCATCCACGATGGTGACCAAAAAGAAAAATTCGAAGCACTCAAGGACACTGAACTTCAGAAGCTTGCTGCAAAAGCCAGTCAGTATACCGACGACAGCCTCTATAGCCTCGTAATTTTCTTAGACCTATACATATGCAACTTCCAAAAATTTGCTGAGCATCACCCAAGAGACCCAGATAAAACCTATGTGTACATCAAGCTACCTATATTTTCCGTACTAGAAATGCGCCTTTTTTTAAAAAAAATTGCAAAAAGTTCTTCGATTTTTCTATACGTACCATACTGCAAATCGGAACACGAAAAGTCTGCCCAGCGAAAATTCCACTTTCGACAAATCCCCGAAATTGAGCTCACTCAGGCCGACCAATCGCCAACCTATAAATTAGAACATGGATTCACGCAAGTCACTCACTACACAATAACTCAAGGTGACTGAAATGAAGATCGAGATAAAACTCATCAACTACACATCAGCCCAAACCAACCTTATTGTATCTCACTATGTCATCATGCAAGACTGCGGGCATAAGAAAATCTTGCTAAGCCATCCAAATTTGTACCTTTACGCCGAAACCCGACAATCGGAGAATACTTCAGAACGCTATGCTAGGATTATTTCCAGCTTCTATTGCTTCCTTTCAACTCTGCTGGAATTTCAAAATATTGGTGCTGCTCAATATCATCTCTATGCCACAAACGAAAGTATCGTTACATGGCAAGCTCAACGCCTTATAGAGCGCATCAATTCAGGGGCAGATAAGCCAAGCGTAGAAACTATAACGGTAGAGGCTAGTCTATTACAGAGCTATTTTCACTGGCTCAGCAAAACTGGTTACCCCACAGGGGTGAACGTTATTTTAAAAACCAGTAAAGCCAACTTTAATGATAGCCGTCTGCTTAGCTACATATCACGGCGCACTAAAACAGTTATTGACAGCTCTACGATCAGGGCCATGGACAAAGATCGTGAACAGCGTCGCCATGCAGGACTTATTACAGAGTCAGAGATAAAGACACTTCTGAACCAATACTCTGACGTCGTTTACGTCGCGCTCTTTTCCCTTGCCATTGGCACAGGGATGCGCCCCATGGATATATGCAAATTTCCATATGTGGGCAATGGTAGAAACATTCATATTATGCCGGCTTCAATGATGTATAGCTCAGAGCAAGTCATTGATTTTATCATCCAGAGCAAAGGTCGCAAGACCCGCACAGTCAAGATACACATTAGAGACTTACAAGCAATCGAGGAGATTTATACCGATAAGCATTATCAGGCCCGTGCCAAACTTTACGAGAAGCGCTATGGCCACCCTTGCCCTCCCAGTATATTGTTCCTGACTAAGCGCGGCGAACCTGTTACTCAGCGAATGATCTCAGACAGAACAGGTGATGCCAAAAGAAAATCGGTGAAAGCCGACAAAAGGTTTCGAACTCATATTACCTTTTACCACACTCGCCATTGGTGGCCGACCTATTACCTAATCCGTATTCACGGGGAAAATATCCTTACAGATCATGCCTTGGTCTACAATGCAGCAGCAGAGCAAGCAATGATTCATCAGATGGGGCATGGAACAATGCATGTGACATATAAATACTACATAGATATGGCTCGACTTTTGATAATGGCGCGTAAAGGATGGATGCAAGATTTGCTGCAGTACCATGCTGATCCCGTTATCGATTTCATATCAGCAGTAGCGAAAGTCGACCAAGGCGCAAAACGCTGATATGAGAAAGGGAAAGGGAAAGGGAAAGGGAAAGGGAAAGGGAAAGGGTGATGTTACCCCTGCCTCTACCGTATTTTGTACCAATAGAGCCATATTTCACGTCTTCCAGCGAATCGCAGCCTGGATCGCTCGAGACTAAAGACCTGCGTGGCTACGGCAGCAGCAGCGTCGCTTTATCGCAGCAGTGAACAGCTTGAATCCCCATATTACTGAAAAGCATGGAGGGTTCGCGTAGACCCAGATGAGACGCGCGCTCGTAGTTAATACCTACAGATCCATCTGGTACACAACCCAGCCGGAACGGCGACTGACGACCATGTAGCGCTCACACGGGAGGAAACCAGGAGCATCCTGGAGTGCGTTGAGCTGGTTACTTGGCGTCGATGGCCCTCGGAAGCAGTTACCCGCTTTATATGCTTCCAATCCCTGGCGTGGGGTAAGTTCGCTGTCCCTGCATCTTCTTGGATTGATGCGGAAGCACACAGCAGGGTTGCCGACACTCTGCAGCTGACCGGGCTCCATGCTTGTGCGGCCATGGATGCCTGGATGGCCCTTTGAGCCTCTAAGCGAGGACGAGATCTATTCAGGCATTCTGACTAAACATTCTGTCTCGTGGTCAAAGAGGTCATGGAGTCGACCGTCTTGGGTCTTAGCGCGTAGAAGCTGGCGAACTTTGATCAGGATGGCATGGAGGAGAACTGGTGAGCTGTTCTACAGGCTATGGAGAGGGAACTCACAACGTGGTCGACTTTTTACGCAAAGCAATGCGGCAAAACCTAGCCTTTGATCTTATGGGTATGCTCGTAAGTTACTGATATTTCGTCGGAAAAAATAATATTTCGCGGCCCACCAGCTTGACCAAAACCATACCTACGGCTTCATTTCCCCCATCATAAAGGAGAAATGTTTATTCCAGCTTTGTTCTACCCCGAGTGCGATCCTGTAGAACCCGGTGATGCCCCCAACCACATCATCTACAGCTGCCTGCAGTGGAAAGGCCCGAATCTCGAAGCGCTACCGCACGCCGCCAAGCAAACCTTTTGCTTGCTGTACGGCGATCATTTAGATGAGAGCCTTCTCATAGCCCTGGAGCACATGCACATTCGTGGTGCCATGTCCCCGGTGAAACTGATTGCGTTCCACGACGACTGCCTCAGTGTCTTTCTCGAAAGCACCACTATGAGCGACACGATTCCTGCCCTCGAGACGATGTGGGAGAGGTTCGTCGGGGTCGATCCTATCCGATTTTATCACGTCAGTTTTTCCAGTGAGGCTGACGTTTATTCAGGCCGTTCGGACTATCCATATTGGGGGGTTGTGAAGCAGATTTTGGAGTCGAACTCGCTGGGTATCGCCGACTATGAACCGCCTGTGTTTGATCATGGCATCGAGGCTAACGATGACGACTGGCCGTTCTTTCCTACATTAGGTGTGTGCGTTCATTCCGGACTCGCAGCCCCCTCTTCCAAGTCCGAATTGTCACAAGGTCGGTGCCTCACATGCGGCCCGTTCAAATTCCAGATCGATCCCGAGACCTGATCCTACCAGGGACGTCTCCGACTAATTTCGGCCTACTGTCGTAGCTACGTCAGTCGAATCACACGCGGACATCAACATGCTGACAGTGGAACAAATCAAGCTTAAGGGGATGTGCTACTTCGACCGTGCGGCCCTGGAGGAAATGCTCACCCCTGGGGCCGCCAAGGGCCAGTGTGGAGGGCATGACAGCCTCGACTGCCTGACCCTCTACGATGCGTTCCTAGTGATCGTTGGGGTGGTTGAGGGCTATGCATGCAGCGTCACTGCTTTCCAGGCATTCAAAGGGTCTTTGGCGGTCGAACTGCGGCAAGATCCGTCGGTAGTGACGACTACACTTGGGGTACATGCAGTTTCTTCAGAGACCTAGGCGTATTGGGGGACGATGACGTGCTCTGGATTATGAATTCCACCACGATTCAGTGTGACGAGAGCTACCGAGCCTGTAACCCATCTGCAGCGGCGTTGGAGCACTACCGATCCTGGTTTGCAACATCGGAGCCTAGCGTTGGAGTGCACTTTAACCTCGCCGCGATCCACCCACATCTGAGTGAGCAATCCCAAGATCACCTCAGGCCACTACTTGCCACCTACTTCGGCGGCTTGAGCGCGTATCCAGGAACGTTGGATGCAGGTCTGATCCAAGGACTGCTCCAGGGGCTTGTGCATCAAAACTCTCAGACTGAACTCAGTGAACTGCGCTTGGGCGTCACGGCAAGTGAACAGTTCGTTTCAGATGCCAAGCGTCACTCTGACCAGCAGATGGAATGGGCTGGTTACTCCGCACGCGAGCAAATGCAGAATTGGAAATTGAATCTTGATGTGATTGTGAAGGTTTTCGTGGCAAATGGCTTCCCTGCTCCATAGGGATAGAAGCTGCAAGGCCATCTGGTGTCTTCGTTGTTGATAATCAAACTCTTCGTGCGAGTGACGCCTGTTTTGGCATGCTCCTTCGGAGCCGGCTGTCGTGAACCAAGCCTCTGCTAACGCATTGTCTTGGCCCGCTGGGCTTCCATCCTCACGTCTGCGCGCTCCGCTTGCTTTGACACAGCACCCGCCCCCAGGCCTTATCTGGCATCCCAACTGCTCCTAGGGCCGTATCCGAGCCAATCGCACCAGAACCCTAAGCTTGACGACTTTGATGTTACCCATCGGTGTCTTATTGTCCCAGCCTGCTCGTAGTTAGGTAAGTTTGGGCCACAGGTTCGCTTTGATCAGCTTCTACACAATCTGAGTGGTGGTGAGAATATGCGTTTGCTGACTTCAGTCCGGGAAAGGCTCTTTAGGGATACGAGACCAGAATAGGTCATACGCCAAGAGGGAGTTCATACAGGTGGCCAATCGGCTCAAAATATCAGGGGTTACAGATCGCGGCGGCATATCTATAGACCCCTAAGAGATTCGAGATCAGATCATCGCGGCCCGCGAAGAGCACAAGGACTTGTTGCACCGTCCATCTCTCTGATCTAGGTAAGGCGTATGAATCGGGAGTGGCGAGATAGCTATCCCGCTCCATGTAGCGTCTGCCTGCTACCGTTGCTGGCGGAGCAAGCACTCTCTCGAAATCCGTCTGCGCGCTCAAGTTTCTTGTTTCGGCTCCGTTTAGTTAGTCATAAGGCTAAAATTTACGAGAGCCAGGCCCGTGAGCACCACACTCCCCCCGAATGATTTCTTCGTCCTTCATAATCTGTTGTGCGAGATGTCTTTCGCCACGTTCACTAACCCAGACTGGGTGGAAACTGAGCCAGTGGACGAGACCAACAGCTGCACGGTGCTGATGAATAGGGAAGCTGACGGCCTTGTATTCATGCGGATCGATGATTGTGGATTCAGATTTACCACGCAGCAAGCGATGGCTCTGGCCAGAAAACTGATGGAGCTGTCCGGTCATCACGGCAACTGACTCGGTGATCGCTTCAGACACTGCCTACTGGATTAACCGAGCACATGCGGTGAGAGCCTACATGCACGTCATTTGGGCGTGCCCGGTGGGGCCGACTGTCGTTAACTGAGCCTTGGCGTTGCCGGCATCACGACCCTTACCGTGATGACAAGTGAGCGGCGGAACTCTCTGAAAGCCCGCCGTGCTGATCGTGAGGGCAACGTCGAATAGCACATTAGTGCTTCGTAGCGCCCCATTCATTTCAGCTTGGAGAATTCTTGACGAAATCCATTAAAGTTGGATGGCAGCATTCATGCTTTCAATGCTGATCGGAGCATCTGGCGTCCGAATCAATCCCTTCAACGCTTTTACTGACTTCGTCCTAGCGATGATGAGGAATTCCCCTTTCCCCGTCTCGACAAATTCAACCCGATCGCCCGGGCCGAGACACAGCGCGACCCTCATTTGCTGAGGAATCACGACTTGGCCTTCAGATGAAATCGTTGCTGTAGCCATTCCGCTCTATCCTTTCTCCCGGTCAGGCATGGGAGTCATGGCGACCCTGCTACCCCCGCCGCCACAGAGTTAGCGGGATCTCAATTGCAAGCATAGCTGCTGTGTGCCGGATACAACGAAGCCCTGTGACAGGTTGTGAGCCGCAATCCCTGGACGGGTACCCGCTTCGCCGCAATTGGTGTCCGTCCGAGCCTCAGTGGGTTGCTTACGGCCTACCTACGGTTGAGGTAAGCTAGTGGCTACTGACTCCATCAATCGAGCTTCAGAGGTGGCATATGGGTTGGCTGAATGCGATACGGGAACGACTCTTCAGGGATAGACGACCTGAGTGGGAGATACGACGTGAGAGAGAATTTATCCAGGCCGCCAATCGACTTAAGACGTTGCGAGTCACGCCCCGAGGGGGCATGTCCATTGATCCTGAAGAAATTCGCGATCAAATCATTGCGGCTCGCGAAGAGCTCAAACATTTTGTACGAAGATGAGTCGTGAGTCTAAAAACCCTCTCCACACGGGTCGAGCCGCTGCTCGCGGCGAGAAAGCGTGAGCGCCAAGGCTGCGGAATATTGTGGTCTCTGACGATGCTAAGGCCGCAGGCATGATCTTCAGCGGGTACTTGCACTAAAAGCTCCTCCGCATCCAGGATTTTCGTTACCAGTGAGGCATCATCGGCCTCTGCCCGGTCAATCTCATTGAGAGCCAGGATTAGCTCAAGCGCTGCGGGATCACCAGATAGTAGACCTGCAAGGCGCCAGAGAGCCCTTCTCCTTGGGTTTCGCGCGTGTGAATGTCGTTGTTTCTATCCATCAAACCCTATACTCAGCGCGATGCAATTGGTGTGAGGTAACGGTATAGGTCTACTCGGAGCCTGGCGTCCAGAAGCGCGTGGTGCAGTAGATCTGGAATAGTCATATCCCCTATGTCGTCGGCTTCCAGGTGGCGGAAGACCTGCAACAGATCTGTGGCCTGGTTGGTGACATTCGGTAGCCACCGGTGATCCACCTAAGCGGCTAGTCGAACCGGAATGTAACGTTTATTTCGCACTGTAACGTTTACGCTGTTGCATGAGAAAAACTACCTTACAGACGCGGCAGGGCGGTGCAAATCCATGCCTTCCGTGCGGGACTGGCAGGGGCGTGAGATATGCTCAAGATAGTCTTGCGGATCGTCAGCATCAGCCTACTGGCCCTTGGCGTTGCTCCCTGTCTTCGACGTGATGATGAGAGCAGAGACTGGAGCGGCTATTGAACGCGTTGTGAGATTGCCTGCTGGGGCGGTGCGTGTCCCCTCCCGGGGACGGCTGTCGTGAACCAGGACAAGGCATCTTGGCCCTACGGGCGTTCATCCTGCATGCCTGCGCGCTCCGCTTGCAGCCGCCTCTTGCCGCTTGAGCTCACCTACGCCATATCTGTCAGTTACGGTAGGAGATCTGTAGTGCCAGTGCAGCCATCGTCGCTTCCTGCCAGACAGGTCTGGCTA
>NZ_JAAMQU010000008.1 GCF_013522925.1 Pseudomonas japonica
CTTTTTTCTTCTTGCTGTAGAGCGAGTAGTCGCTGTCCTGGGCGGCGAGCAGGTCCAGTTTGCCCCCGGCCACAAGGTAAGCTTCGTCATTCGCGGCGAGGCGGCTGGAGGTGATGGTCATGTCCTGGCCGGCACTCACCGCCAGGCTGCCACCGGCGGTGGCCGTGCTGCCGATCTGGCTTACATGGTCTTCCTGTCGGGTGACCTTTTTGCTCTTGGAAAACGAGTGCTCTTCATCCGCCGCCGAGCTGATCGCGAGATTCCCGGTTGCCGCTAGTGCGATAGCGCGTCCCACATCCACGCTGCTGGCAGCGAGGTTTGCTGCTGGCTTTGCGTATGCTTTGCAGTGGGCAGAGCTGCAATGTCGACTTTCCCATTTCTCCATCAAGGCTAAACATTCGCTTTTGGCTGATATATGCCCTCCACGAATGACAGCTTTGAGTCGAGTGAAGCCCTACGGGGGACCTAAACTTGCCCTGACGCTGAGCGTTCGAGATTTAACCTAATGCCCCTCTCGAAGAAGCTACGACATAAATTTGAACCATATTATATGTTACGCAACGTCCACCATCGACAACTAACCTCAGGCTCGAATATTACCCTTGCCTCCGAAATTACTCCCCCAATTTCAAATACAACGTGAATTCCAGCCCCCGAATCGTCTCGCACCAACTCAATAGCCTTGACGTTTTCTGAAGAAATAATGGCTAACTCTTGCATAGAAAGCCTAAGCACGACCTGAAACGACCTCATCACAGCACTAAAGGAAACATCAATCTCCAGCTCACTAATTTTAGATCTCTTTATATAGCGACACAAAGCCAAAGATGGATCAACCTCAATAGGCTCGATTCCAAACTCAATTAAAAAGTCACTGGTGCTTGGGAATTTCATTAAAACCTCCTCAGTGAAGCGGTATGACTGTACTGAGCTTACGGGTTCCATTATCAAGAACTTGGAATGTGCTCTGGAAATTAGCAGCCTTACCCGATGGACCTATAAACAAGCTCTCTCTAATCTCAAATTTTCCGTACTGAGTCGAGTAGGTGCTCATCACGTTGCCGTCAGTGTTAGCAGAAAGACTCAGGTGTTCAGTCAGCATCTGACGACCAGCCGCATTGTCCGGAACGCCAAGTCTCTTCATCTCGAGCGCAAGCTGGTTTGAACGAGCGGAATTATGAGAGCTGCTAGCGACACGGCCAAACAGATAATCAAACTTACCCGGCGCAATTTCTACTGCCTTTCTACCTAACTCAGCACCAAAGTCACCCGCATTTTGTACTACCTGACCGTTTACTGTAGTCGATCCTGAAGTATAGCTACCAGACAAATTTTCGCTATAGGCACTTTCAGTACCATCCCAGGCTGGAGATCCCGTCGCAGGTTTCACCGTCTGGTCGGCCGCTGTCACCGATTTTGCAGGTGCCTTGGTTGACTCAATGGCATCAGTGACCGAGCCTACCACCTTACTTGCCGCAGAAGGCAATCTGGCCGTTATGCTCACCACGCCCTTGGCTGCTACAAACAGCCCCAGCAAGTCACCGGCCAGCTTTCCGGCCTCGACACCTGCTGTTATTGATCCGTCCCAGCCTGCATCATTGTAGGCTTGGGTCATCAGCTCAACTCGCTGCTTGAAATCGTTCAGGATCGCGCTGCCGACTTTTTGCCGGAATTCATCAGATTCATAAAGCTGATCAAAAATGGCTTCTGTATCCGACCAATTTTTTATGAGACTCACTATTCCTTCAGCCGTCTCCTTCGCGGCAATTCCAGTACTGGCAGCCGCACCTAACGCAAGACCAGCGTCCTGCTTAAGGTCTATTGCAATCCACTTCGCAGTAACGTCCAAGCATTCACTTGCTGATTTACAGCCTTTCAACTCCTTATCTTTTAATTGCTGCTGGTGGTCTGAAAGGTAATTATATTGGGTACCATTTTTTGCCACCCAGGCCCCTGTTTCCACGGCTTTTCCATCGCCCTTATCTACCGTGGCCGCAGCGGCTATTCCTACCAGCTGCGTAGTGAGCACTAGAAGATCATTGCGCTTCGCTGGATCGAGACCGGCAAACTGATCATCAAGAGTCTTGACCAGCGCCTCACTCGCTCCACCCGCGATAGCTCCTGCCTTGAAGTCTCCTCCGGTCGCCGCAGCGGCGAGACCACCCACCAAGGCGTGCAACCCGACCATCTCGAGGCTGCCCGGGGCAAACTGGTGCTGGAAGCCGGTATTCCCGACCCAATTGAAACCGGCAGCAGCGAACGTGTTCGCCAGGCTTAACCGCAAGGCGTCCCCGAAGCTACCTTCCTGCCCCAGTACTTTTCCCACTGCCGTGGACGTCGCATTTTGCAGTACTTGGTTCGCTGCAAATTTCCCTATGCCAGACAATGTATTCAGTGGCGCGCCAGCTACCGCGCCGCTGTTAGCCAGCGCACCTGTCCCTGCGGCGGTGTTTGCAGATACGGTACTTGTACCGGTCTGTGTACCAGTCCACTTGTCGTAGAGACCCGCTGTTAAACCGGCGGCTATAGCGCCTACTGCATACCCTTTAACGGCTTCGGTGGAAGTGACGTCCTTGAATACAAGAGCGAGGTTCCCACGGTTGTTGATCGTGCTTATAGCTGCATTGCTGGCGGCTGAGGTAAGCGCTGCGGTAGCTGCAACATTAGCCCAGCCCGCCGATACGCCTGCCGACGCTGCTGCCCAGACCGAAGCGGTAGTCGCAGCTCCCGCTGCACCTCCTGCAGCCGCGCCGCTTACGGCACCGGCCGCAGCTCCTGCTGCCGTTCCGCCTGCACCAGCGGCACTGGCAACCAGCCCACTGGCTGCACCGGCAGTGAAGTAGGCAATCACAATGGCAATTGCCAGTTGTGCCGCCGCCCCTAACCCCGACTGGCTGTACTTGAAGGAGTCATGAATCTCCTTCACCTGCCGCCAGTCCACATCCCCCCGCTTCTCGGCATCCTTCAGCCACGCCAGCTGCGGGTCGGCCTTCACCATCGCATCGATCGCCTGGCTTACCGTCTGCTGGCTCACCTGCTTCACGTCGATGTGCAGCCCGTTCACCGCATTGATCGCCACGTCCCCTTTGGCCACCAGTTCACTCTGGCGCAGGGTTTCGTCGGTGTTGCCTTTGCCCTTGGCGCTGGTCCAGGCCAGGCTGCTGTTGCTCTTCTCGTGGCTCTCCTGATGCAGGTCTTTCACGCCTTCGAAGGCAATGGCGCCGCCGCTGTTGAGGGTCAGGTCCCTGCCGCTGTCGAGCTTGGCGGCCTGGTAGGTCTGGTCGCCGCCGCTGACCAGCAGCAGGTCGGCGCCGGTCTTGACCTCGCTGCCGATGTTAGTGACTTGGGTCACTTCGTCGCGCTTGGTTTTCTTCGCGCCGAAGTGACCTTTTTTCTTCTTGCTGTAGAGCGAGTAGTCGCTGTCCTGGGCGGCGAGCAGGTCCAGTTTGCCGCCGGCCACAAGGTAAGCTTCGTCATTCGCGGCGAGGCGGCTGGAGGTGATGGTCATGTCCTGACCGGCACTCGCTGCCAACGAGCCGCCCGCTGTGATCGTGCTTCCTACTTGGCTTACATGGTCTTCCTGGCGGGTGACCTTTTTGCTCTTGGAAAGCGAGTGCTCCTCATCCGCCGCAGAGCTGATCGCGAGATTCCCGGTTGCCGCTAGCGCAATATCGCGCTTGGCCTCCAGCTGGCTGGCAATAACGTTGAGGTCACGGCCGGCTTGTACGCTCAGATCACGACCTGCGGTTACCGTCGAGCCAAGCTGGGTGGTGTCGCTGCTGTTGTGTTTGCTATTGAGGTACAGGCTGTTGGCTACCTCCGTGGACGCGATGTTCACGTCGCGGCCCGCGCTGAGCGTGAGGTCCCGGCCGGTTTGCAGCACGCTGCCACGGTTGCTGATGTCCCGCCCGGCCGACACGCTCAGGTCGTTGGCGGCCTCGATGCGCGCAGCGCTGTCGGCGTAGTCCTTGTGCAACTGGCCGCGCGCGGTACTGTCGAGCGCAACGTTGCTGCGTTCGTTGATCACATCCCCACTTACCGCCGTGGCGCTGACATCCCGCCCGGCGATGATCCCGCCGGCCTTGTTGGTAATCGTGTTACCCGCAAGCAGGTCCAGCCGGTTTCCTGCGTCGACCACGCCGCTGTTGAGCATGTCGCCCGCAGCGGTGGCGGCCAGGTTGTTCGTAGCCTTGAGGGTGCCGACGTTATCGAGGTTATTCCCCGCAATAAGGGTTACATCGTTACCTGCGATCAGTGCCCCGGTCGGGCCAAGGCGACCGCTGGCCTGAGCGAGGTATACCACCGGTACCAGTACTTCCTCGCCGTTAACCTCCTGCTCTTCCAGCCACACGATGTCATGGGTTAGCGCCGCCACCTGCTCGGAAGTGAGGCTTACACCTACGCTAAGGTTCAACGCCTCCTTGCTAGCGATGGCGTTGTTCATCAGGTACTTGAACTGGGCCTCGTTGGAGGTTTGGCCATCGATGAACGCCTGGCCGGTGCGGGCAGTGATGGCCTGCTGTACCAGGCGTTGCTCATAAAGGCCGTCGCCCAGGCGTTTGGCGCTCTGGTCGGGATCGTATCCAACGCCGGAGAGGAGGTAGTCCGAACTCATGAACTGCTTGAGGTTAGTGAGGACGGGGTTGGTCTCAATCAGGTACTTGTTGGCATTCGGGGCTCCGGTGGTAACAGGGAGGCCTTGAACCCTCGCGACCGTCTGCGCGGTCGCGCTCAAAGCTGGTTGCACGGTGCCGGATGGGTAGATCGTGGAGCTCGACCCAGAAGGAAGGAGTATCGAGGTATCCAACTCGGTCGCATCGACATTGATATAGCTGCCGTTACGGGTGGGAGTATCCAAGTGCTCAACAGATCCGGGCGCTTGGCCAGTCGCGCCGAGCTGGATGTTTCGTTGAAGAGCGACCTCAGCAGCCGAGCCCCGTTGGGCGCTGCTTATACTGGCACCGCCAATTACCCAATTCTGCGCCGTTGTATCCGCTTGGGTTGCTACAGTGCTACTGAGCCGGAACAGCCCGCTCTGGCCGGTAGGCAGGGTAAAGCCAGGCAAGGTCAGCGGGTTTATTTGCTGTTGCGACAATTGCGGGGGAAGCTGCGCATTCAGGCGAACCACTACCGTGGAGCCTGTGCCATTAGCATGCGTGTCCAACGCTTTATTGGTACCGGCCGCTGCCGCATAGTCCTCGTGAATGACGCTGTTTTGCAGGTCTTGCGTTGCCGTAATGGAAACCTTGCCGCCTGCTTGAATGACTGCGCTGCGGCCTGCATTGCCGGAGCCGTCTTTAGCCACCTCGACGTCACTGACGAGGGTCAGGTTCGTAAGAGCTGTAGGTAGTTCCAATAGACGTGAAGGATCGTATTGGGACACAGGGGTTTGATATGTTTCATATCCGGTATAAGTAATCCTTTCAGTCCGAAATTTTTTGCCAGTTTCCAGATCCTTCAGGGTCTGATAGATGCGTGGATTGCCGATATCACCTCCACCTTCTACGCTTTCCCAGCCTGGCGAGCCTAGCCTAAGCTCCCCTTCTTGCCCAACATAATATACATTTGGAAAGTCAGGATTATTGCGCTGGTTGTACTGCATAATTGGGGTTAAAAATCGGGAAATCTCAGTATTTTTTATGACCTGAGTGTATATTCTTGTGCGTTCAATATTCCCACTAACTGCTCCAATATTTTGAAAGCTGTCAGCTTGAATATTAATATTGGAGGCAGCACTGATTGTGCTCTTGCTGTTAAGGAAATTTCCCCCTACAAAAGAAAATTCCCCCCCTGAACTTAGCAAAGACGAGGCGCTGGTATCATTATCCTGCCCACCGGTGAACGTTTCTCTGGCAATATAGTTTATTGATTCATACCTATTGAGGCAGTCCAGGCACTGCACCGCAATAAACCCGGATATCAACGTCCGCCCGACCGCGAAGTTGTTCCCCGCGTCCGCCCCCTGAGTCCTGTTCTCGAAGTTTTTCGCATTGATCGCGAACAGTCCGCCGCTCTCCATTGAACCGGAGATATTGGAAACCTGGTTCGCTTGGGCCGTCCCGAATCCGGCGACTGCTACACTCCCAAGGGCGTAAAGATCACCTTGATGGTTAGTGAAGCTGCCAGCGTTGAGCACCATGTCTTTACCGCTGAACAGCAACCCCTGGTTGTCCAAAGTTGGGGTGGTCAGAGTGAGCTGGCTTGCTGAGCCTAGAGTCCCATTGTTGGCGATGCCGCCTGCGTTAACGAACAGATCGGTGCCCGAGGTCACGCTACCTGCGCTGGTCATCTGCCCCAAAACGCTCATATCGGTGCGTGCTCCACCGGCGATTCTGCCTGCAGTACCCAAAGCGAGTTGGCTGGCCGTGAGCCCAAGTGCTCCTAGGCTCGTGGTTTGCCCGTTGCCCGAATACCCGCCACTTAGGTTCAAGCTCAAGGTCCCGTCGCTGGCCAGCACCCCATCGTTTGCCCAGGTACCGCCCGTCCCGACCAATGCATTGGCTGCGAGCAGCTGCCCTGCGGCTGTCTGGATGAAGGTGCCCACGTTCACGTTCAGGGTGCCGGCCTGAATCACGCTGCTGTTGGTCCAGCTGTCGGCGTTGAGGGTAAGTACACCACGAGTTACTAAGCTGCCGCCGGCGTTCAGCACATTGGCCGTGGACAGGCCGAAGTTACCCCCACCGACATGCAGCAGGCTGCCGCCTATGTTGAGCAGGTTCGTAGTGTTCAGGATTAGGTCGGTGTTAGCGGTTTCCAAAATGCCGCTGCGGTTGTCCAGCGCGCCGCTGAGGCTCAGGGCCGTAGTGCCGCTACCACCCAGCGCCCGTACTCTGCCGCCCCGGTTGTCGAGGCTGGCGGCGGTGATGCTCAGGGTCGAGGCACTTTCGATAATGCCAAGTCGGTTGTTGAGCATACCAGCGAGGCTCAGGTCGATCTGTTGGCCGGAAATCTGGCCGTCGTTGTCGCCACTGTTGTCAAAATTATTGCTGATCACGCTGATCCGCTGGGCCGCATAGAGGCCGCCGTTGCGGTTATCGAAGCTGCCTCGGCCGGTGTCAATCTGTGCATTCCCAGTCTGCGCTGCGATGCGGCCACCGTAGTTGACGATACCAGCCAAGGCCTGCAGGTCCAGGCTCTGAGCCTGGATCACGCCGCCTTGGTAAGCGGCGTCGTAGCCATTGTCGAGCACGCCGGTGATCCGCGTGGTGAAGGCGCTGCGCAGGCTCGAGAGGATGCCGCCGCGGTTGTGCAGGTTGCGGGCGCTGGCGCTGAGGTCACCGTTCTGGGCGATCAGCTTGCCGTCGAGGTTGTCGATATCACCGTTAACCGCGAGGGTGAGCGCGCCCTGGCTTTGCAGGGTTCCGAGGCCATTGGTCAGGCCGGCAGCGGTCAGGTCAACGCTGGCGCCCTTGCTGTACATCAGGCCGTCATTATCGTTTTGCACCGTGCCGGTGGCAGTAACCAGTAGGGCGCTGTTGGCTGCGACGGTGCCGCGGTTGCTGTTGTCCAAGCCACCGGTGAACAGGGTGAGCGCCCCCTGGCTGGCGAGCTGACCGCCCTGGTTGTTCACTTGGCCGGCGCGCTTGAGCAGCAAATCGCCGGCACTGGCGAGCTTGCCGGTGGTATTTCTAAAGGTACCAAGCAGGTCGAGGGTAACGCTGGCGTTGCCTGCAATGCTGCCTGCGGTGTTGGTCAGGTCCGTGGCGGTAATGCCCAGACCCCGCTGCGCGCTCACGGCGCCTGCGGTGTTCTCGAAAGTCGTGGCGCCGACGCTGAGACCGGCGCCACTGTCGATCAGGCCGTTCTGGCTGTTGTCCAGCATTCCGGTCACGTTCAGGGCCTGGGCGTTGCCGCTGGAGAGGATGCCGCCGCGGTTGTCCACGCTGTCGGCGGTCACGGTCAGAGCTTTCTGACTGACCAGAGCGCCGGCATTGCCGTTGAGGAGGACGCCGCTGAGGGCCGCGTTGACGTCGCCGCTGCGGCTGGAGAGCGTGCCGCTGTTGCGGTTGTCCAGGGTAGCGGCGGTGATGCCCAGTCCTTCCCAGCCAGAGATCAGCCCTGCCTGGTTGAGCAACTGGCTGGCGCTGAGGAGGAGCTGGCGGCTACTGATGAGTTTCCCACCGTTGTTGTTCAGGTTGTGCGCATTCAGGGCGAAGCCTTGGGTGCTGGAGATTTCCCCGGCTTGGTTGTTCAGGTTCTGCAGTTGTGCAACGGTCAGCGGCCCCTTGGCGCTGATCAGGCCATTCTCGTTATCAAAGTCGCCGCCATTGAGGTTTAAGGCGACCGCGCCATCCCCCAGCAGGCGGCCGCCGTTCTGGATGAGCCCATGCAAGGCGAGGCTCATGTCGCCTATAGCCGACACTTCGCCGCCGTTGCTGGAGTCCAGCTTCGTTGCGGCAAGCTCCAGTGCGCCTTGGCTGTGGATGAGGCCGGCGTCACGGTTGGCCAGCAGGCCGTCCACGCTCAACGTGAGCGCACCGCGGCTGGTGAGGGTGCCGCCGCTGTTGTCCAGCGAGCCTGCATTAGCGGCTAGGCTTGTCGCCGCGATCATGCCTTTGACGTTACCGAGGGCTTGGGCCACTCGTACGATGAGATCCTGATTGCTCAGCAGCTTGCCGCCGGCGTTGTCCAGGCTAGTCGCTTCGAAGGTAAAGCCTTGAGCGCTGGAGATCTCTCCGCCCTGGTTGTTCACCCCGGCGAGGTTGCGTAGCAGCAGCACCCCAGGGGTATTGATCAGGCCGCCGAGATTATCGAGCTGGCCGTGGTTCATGTCCAAGGAGAGGTTTGCGTTGCTGAATAGGCTTGCGCCTTGCTGGTCAAGCGCGCTGACACTCGCCACCAAGTCGCCGTTGCTGCCGATACTCCCGCCGTCGCGGTTGCTCAGCTGTGTCGTGGTCAGTTGGAGGGTATCGGCACTGCTGAGGCGGCCGTTGTGGCTGTTGTCAAACGCCTCGCTCTGAATCTGCACCGGCCCCTTGCCGCTGATATTGCCGGCAAGGGTGTTATCGATGCTACCGCTGTGTAAATCAAGTGTGCCATCGGTGACTAGCTTGCCGCCTTGGTTGTTGAAGATGCCGCTGCTGTTCACGGCCAAGGTGCTTGCGCTGGAAACAGTGCCGCCGCGATTGCTGACGGAGTCACCGCGTACGTTCAGAGTACCTTCGCTGCTGAACATGCCTAGATCATTAAGGACGGCGCCAGTGAGCCCCAGGTCCACCATATGCTGGCTGAGCAGACTGCCGCCGCTGTTGTCCAGGCGTGTACCGCGCAGGGTCAAGCCCGTAGCACCCGATACCAGGCCTCCATTTCGGTTGGTCAGTTTATCGATGGTCAGTCCCAGGCGCTGCTGTCCAATGATCCGGCCGCCATCGCTGTTGTCGAGCCGCTGTCCTGCCAAACTGATGTCGCCTTGGCTGGAGAGCTCGCCGTCCCGGTTATCGACGTCGTCGACATTCAGGGTCATGGCACTGGTTGCGCTCACTAGGCCATCGGCGCGGTTGTCCAGGCGGGCGCCTGTCAGGTCCAGTGTGCCAAGGGATATCACCTGGCCGCCGTTTTGCTGCAAGTTGCCGATGCTGGCGGTAAGGGCTTGCTTGCTGGCGATCTGGCCGTTCGCATTATCAACGGTAGTGGCATCCAGGCGTAGGGCGCCATCGGCGATCAGCGTGCCGTGGTCATTGAGTAGGCTATCGGCCACGTCGAGGGACAACATTCCGCGGCTGCTGAAGAGGCCTTCGGTATTGTCCAAGGTGCCACTGTCAGCGTTGATCGCCGCCGCAGAGATCGCCCCTCTGACGTTGGCCAGAGCTTGAGCTACGCGCACGATGAGGGTTTGGTCGCTCAAGAGCTTGCCGTTGCTGTTATCCAGGTCACGGGCAGCGAAATCGAAGGTGCTTGCGCTGGAGATCTCGCCCTGACGATTGTCGACGACCGCGAGATTTCTTAGTAACAGCGCGCCGGGGGCGTTGATCAAGCCGTTCTGGTTATTGAGCTGGCCGTGGTTCAGGTCTAGGGTAAGGGTGCCTTGGCTGAACAGTTCACCGCCCTGCTGATCGAGGCCTGTGACACTGGCGCTGAGGGATTGCGCAGCAGCGATACGGCCGTCCTGGTTGGTGACTTGGCCGGCATTCAGAGCCAGGGTGCCGTTGCTAGTAAATTTGCCGCCTTGGCTGTTGTTAAAGGCGCCGGTTCGCACCGTCGCGGCAAGCTTCCCGCTAAGAGTGCCTTGGTTGCGGTTGTCGAGGCTGCCAGTGGCGACGGTCAGGATGCTGTCGGTGCTGATGTCACCTTGCTGGTTTGTCAGCGTATTACGGGTATCAATACTCAAAGCCCCCGCGCTGGAGAGACTGCCGGTGCGGTTGTCGAGGGAAGCGGCTGTAAGGCCAAGGGTCGCCTCGCTGCTGATCAGGCCTGCGCGGTTGAGCAGCTCCTCGATCAGGTCGATTTTGAGGCCGTCATCGCTTGCGAGGGTGCCGCCGCTGTTGTCCAGGGCGACGCCCTGCACCCGCACCGTGTTGCCGAACAGCAAGCCTTTGTCGTGGTTGATGATGCGGGTAACGGAGAGCGCCAGGTCGGTGCCGGCGATTACCTTCCCGCTGTCGCTGTTGTCGAGTTGCTGCCCGCTAAGCGTGACACCCTGCTTGCCAGAAATCTCTCCGCCGCGGTTATCGATCTCCGCAACGTCAAGTGCCAGTGCTTTGGAACCTCCGATCAATCCGCCGCTTCGGTTATCCACCGTATTGGCAGTTAGGCTCAGAGCTCCTTGAGCAACAATCTTTCCCTTTTGCTGATTAACACGCCCCGCTTGGAGCCGTAGATCATCCTGGCCGGCAATACGGCCCTCTGCGTTATTGAGGCTTGTAGAGGTGAGTGTGGCGGTGCCACCCGCCGTCAACTCCCCGTGCTGGTTCGATAGGATGTTGGCCGCCATTACAGCCAGGCCGGCGCCGCTGGCGATAGTGCCGCTGTCATTGTAAATAGAGTCGGAAGCGGTCAGTTCGGCACTGCCAAGGGCAGCGAGGTTTCCAGCAGTGTTATCGATGGTAGTAGCGTGAATGTTAAGCGTACCGTCGCTGCGCAGTGCTCCCTGACGGTTGTTCACGTCGCTCGTGGCCGTCAGCGTTAGGCCACGCTTGGCGTACACGATGCCTTGCCCATTGTTGCTGAGTTGCTGGACAGACAAGGTCACATCCCGCTGGCTGGAGATCGTGCCGTTGTTGTGGTTGTTCAGGCCTTCGAAGGCCAGTGAGATATCGCCGTTGGCGAGTAGCTGACCATTGCCGCTGTTATCGGCTTGGCTACCAATGGCCGCCAAGTCGCCCAAAGCGGAAACCTCGCCGTCGCGGTTATCCAGGCGTGTAGCGTCAAGCCTCAGGTTGCCCTGGCTTAGTACGCGGCCCGCGCGGTTGTCGAGGCTCGCGGCGTTGATCTGTGTAGTGCCTTGGCTGCTAAGCGTGCCGCCCCGGTTGTCCAAAGCTTGGTTTACGTTGGCTGATAACGAACGGCTGGCGTTGACACTACCGGCATTGCGCATGCCTTGGGCGCTAAGGGCCACATCCCCGGAACCGTTGCGGCCGTTATCAACGTTTACACCAGCTTCAATGATGGCGGTGTTAGTTAACTGCCCCCCGCTGGCAAGGCTGATGCGGTCACGCGCAGCCATATCCTGTTGAACATTCAACGCTCCGCCGGTTTGTACATCCACGCTACTGGCGTACACCTTCCCTTGAAAGTCCGCGTTCGCAGCCTTCACGTTTACTGCGCCACTGGCCGCCACCTGAGCAATGTTCAACTGCCCGTTGGCGTCGATCTGAATATCCCCGGCGCTGGCAGCGAGGTTGCCCGCCACTTTCACCCCTACCCCCGCTTCGGTCCCCACCAGCTTGATCGCGCCGGCGTACATGCCGCCTAGCGCCGAGCTGTCGATGGCTACGCTGGGCTTGGCGCTGCCGTCGTCGGCACGGGCGGTGGCGTTGAGGGTTTGCGCGTCGACGTCGTTGCGCCCAGCCACGATGGCCAGTTGTTTGGCATTGATCTGTGCGTTGATCTGGGCAGCGCGGGTGATGATTTCGAACTGGTCGACAGTGCTGGCATCCAGGCCGTTGCCGTCGATGCTTACGTTGCCGCCATCAACCTGCAAATGGTCCAGCTGGCCATTGGCGTCCAACACCGGTTTGCCGGTGGTGAGCGTAGCCCGCGGCGTGTTGATAAAGCCGCACCCATTGCAGCTGATGCCGTAGGGGTTGGCCACGATCACCCGGGCCGCCTGGCCGGCCACCTCGGTGTAACCCTGCAGTTGGGTGGCGTTGGCGCCGGTCACTTCGTTGAGGATGGTGCTGGCCGCGTTGCCCTTGAGGTTCGAGTTGCCAACGATAATGCCGCCCAGCTGGGTGCTTTGGGTGCGGCCGGTGGCGTTGTTGAGGATTACACCCTCGGCGCCCACGTTGTACTGCTGGTACTGGTTATGGGACAGGCCGGTGGCATTGGGCGCGGCAATGTTGACGATAGGTACGCCATTGCCTGCCTGACCGAGAGTGGTGTTAGTACCGCCGCTTACCGCGATGCCTTGGGCCTGCGCCCAGAACGGCTGCCAGAACAGCGCGTTGACCAGAAGCAGCGCGATGCCGCGTTTGGGCATGCCCCAGAAGGTGGGGCGGTCCAGGAGGCGGGCAGAGGGCTGGCGCACGAGGAAGTTGAAATAGCGAACGTCCATGTCAGGGCTCTCGTGGATGCGTCAGAGGAAAAGGTCGAGGCGGAAGTAGATCGGCGACTCACGCTCGATCAGCCCGGCGGGGCGTTCCAGGGAATGGGCGAATGTCACCGACGCGGCCACATGCTGGCCCCGGGCAAACACTTCAAAGGCATTGCTGGTCAGGCGTCCGTGCACATCGCCGTTGTAGCGATCGTTGCGGATCACGCCTTGGTCGTAGCCTGCCGCTGCGCCGTATTCGCTGAAGGCCGGGCGCAGCCAATCAAGAGTGACCGGGCGGGTGAGGCGCAGCTCATTGCGCCAGTAGCCGCCGCTGTCTCCCGACAGAAACTGATCCTTGTAGCCGCGTAAGGAGGCCGAACCACCCAGGCTCATCCGCTGCGGGCTGAACAACACGTCTTCGCTGCGCTGGCCGGTGGCCAGGCTGGTAAAGGCGAAGCGCTCGCCCCACAGCTGAAACGGCTGCAGGTAGCTCAGGGTGCCGGTGTACTTGCGGTAGCGGGCGTCGGCCTCGCCGGGGCCGGGGTGGTTATTGTCCTGCGCGCCGAAGGCACCGATGCCCTGTTGCATGCCAAGGTCAACGTTCACGAAAGCCGAGCCGATGCGGCGGCCATGGTTGAGGCCATATTGCACCTCGCTGAGGCGGTTGCTGCTCAACGCCAGGCGGCTGTCTTCGATGTAGTTGTTACTGCGCAGGTGGGACACGCCTACGTTCAGCGATGTCTTGCTGACCGCATCGCGGTAGATCACTCGCTCGGCCCGGAGCTGATGGGTGCTGCTGTCGCCGGTTTGCTTGAAATTGAAACCATTGGCCTGGGCCTGGGAGCGGTAGTCGCTCTCGCTGTAGCTATAGCTGAACGTCCACCAGCCCCAAGGAAGGCTGTAGCCGAGCAAGGTGTTGTGCGAGCCATGGGCGTGATCGCTGACGGCATCGTGACCGCCGCGCAGGGTAAGTTGGTCAGCCAGGCCCAAGGGGTTATCCCACTCCAGGCCGGCGCCCCACTGCTGCTCGCCAGTGCCGGATTGCCCGTCGTTGCTACGGGACAGGCTGGCGCGCCACGGCTTTTGCGCGGTGTTTTTCACCAACACGTCGCTGCCACCCACGGCCTGCCCTGGGGTCAGCTCCATCTGCGCCTGGTTGGATGGCAGGCGGTTGAGCTGATCGACCATTTGCTCGATCTCGCGCAGGTTCAGCCGCGCGCCCTCTTCGCCCGGAAACGCCATGGACAGCTGGCGGTCGGTGAGCCCGCTGTCAGCACCTGGCTTGAGGTTTTCCAGCTTGCCTTCGATCACCAACACCTGCAGCTGGCCCTTGGAAAGGTCTTGCTGGGGCAGGTAGGCGCGGCTGGTGACCAGCCCCTTCTCCAGGTACAGGTTGGTAATGGCTTTCAGTAATTCGTTAAGCCGGGCAACGCCCAGGCACTGCTTAAGGTAAGGCGCCCGCAGGCGTGCACGCTCGCTCTCGGTAAGGGCGTCTGCACCCTTGAGCTCGATCGTATCAATGGGGAAACAACGGCTATCAGCGAGGCCACTCGAGGTTTGCGGCTCAGCCTGTTTGCCGGGCAAGGTTTTGAGCTCTTCGAGCCGGCGCTGCTGTTCTTCGAGCAGCCGTTGCTGGCGGTCACGAAGAAGGTCCTGCTCCCCGGGCGTGGGCGCTGCGCAGGTGAATGAGGAAGTGGTTAACAGTGCTAAAGCGGTAAGCCAACCGAGCAGCGTGATGCGAGGAGCGAAGCGAGCCACAAAACCGTCCCGATGATGCCTTGGTGATATCATTTGTAAGAAAGTGTAAATAGTTCAATTTTTGACGTCAATTTTACACGGATGAATGGATCCACCGATTGCCGCTCCTGAAGCTATCGGTAGCATCTGCATTCCCTTGAGCCGCCCTCCTCACGCCGCCCGTTTCGCCCCACTGTCATGGTCCGCCAACAGTACAGTTCGGCCCCGCTTCGCCTCACCGTACCGGTACGGCCCGTCCCGCTTCTCGTAGCCTAAATGCGTTGTCCCGGTGCTGAAGTACCTCTCCTGTCGGTTTGCCCCCGGGTTGTCCTCCGCAATCGCGATACGCAAGGAGTTCCAATGGTGACTGAGGATACGGTTGTGGTAACCGGCGCCACTGCCGGGGTGGGCCTGGCCTGCACCCGGCTGCTGATCGAGCGTGGCAGCAAGGTGATTGGCATCGGCCGGCGCGAGGCGCGGCTGGCGGCACTGCAACAGGAGCTGGGGCCGCAGTTCTTGCCGCTGCCGTGCGACCTGCGCGATGCCGATGAAGTGAATGGCTTGTTGCTGGACCTTCCGCCGCCATTCCAGGCGGTAACCACCCTGATCAACAACGCCGGGCTGCTACAGGGCCGCGGGCCATTGCTGGACGTAACCCCTGCCCAGATCACCACCATGGTGGAGACCAATATCGCCGCGTTGGTGAACGTGACCCACACCCTCCTCCCGAAGCTGATCGAAAGCGGGCGTGGGCACATCGTGAACCTCAGTTCCATCGCCGCCAGCCACCACTACATCGGTGGCCATGTGTACGCGGCGAGCAAGGCCTTCGTGGAGCATTTCAGCCGCTGCCTGCGCGCTGAACTGGTGGGCGCCAGGGTGCGGATGACAAACGTGGCGCCGGGCAAAACCCGCTCCGAGTTCGCCTTGGTGCAGCACGACGGCGATCAGGCCCGGGCGGATCAGGTGTACAGCACCCTTACCCCGCTGGAGCCCGAGGACGTTGCGCGTTCGGTGTTGTGGGCGCTGGCCCAGCCGCTGCACGTGAACATCAGCCATATCGAGCTGGTGCCCGCTGACCAATCGCTGTCCTACCGGTGACCGCCATGAACGCCCTTGCCCACTATTACGTGCGTAACAAACTCACCAACAAGCTGATCAGCAAACGCGTGCTGTCACCGATTTCCCGCTCGCTGCCGCCGCCGGCCGACCTGGTGAAAGCCCTGAGCATCGAGGCCGAAGTGGCCGAGCTGCTGGCGGTGTTCAACCAGTACCAGGCCCACGACGACGAGCAGGTCGGCCTGCCGCGCTACATGCCGTTCTACCGGTTCATCCAGTCTAAATTCCCCGGTTTCCAGTGGCAGGAGCGCACGCACGAGGGGCGCAGAACGCTGGTGCTGGACAAGCCTTACATCAACCAGAGCCGGCCATCGCTGCTCAACCTGTTGCTGTGCGCGGTGAACGACAACACCACCACCACGCCTGCGATGAAAGTGCGCTACCCCGCCACCCAGGCGTTGCCGGATGGGCTGGTGCAAGACCTGGAACTGGCCTTTGAAACCTTGTCGTTCGCGCAACCGGCGCCGCACTTCATGGCGCGCTTCGCTGACGCCTTGCTGCGCGGGCTGGCAGGCGAAACCGTGACGCTGATATCGCCGGTGTGCCCGGATTACGGCTACGAGGCGAAGAACGGGCGCTTCCGTTACACCTTCGAGCAACTGGGCGAAGGCATCGGCCTGGTGGCCGGCCGCGTGGTGAAAACCCTGCCCGTGATTCGGCAGGTGCTGGAGAAGCACGGCATTCGCACCCAGCTAGCCGTCGCACCAGGGGACTTCGAAGGCTTCGACCCGGGCACGCTCACCCGGCTGAAAGAAACCCGCGAGGGCTTCGCCCGCAAGCTGCGCATCAGCCAGGGCAAGATCCTCGAGCAGTTGGGCGCTGATACCGAAACCCTGTTCATCGCCGAAGCAGCCGGGGGCGAGGCTGCGTGGGATGCCCTCACCGCCGGTGCCTGCGCACGGCTGGCCGCCGGTGATAACGGCCATATCGTGGAGGGGGACCTCGACTACGGGTCCATCTTCAATGCCCGCCTGCCGCTGTATCAGGCCTGGCACCAGCACCGCAGCAACGATCAATTGATGCAGGTGCTGTACTCCCAGGGCGCGGAGTATGCCGCCATGGGCCAGGTGTTCGCCCGGCAGTGGGAGAACCCCATCGTGATCGGCGCCGATCACAACCGCATGCAACCGTTCTACTGGCTGTACACGCCGATCCCGGTGCTGTACCTCACCCGGGTGTACTGATGAACGCCCCTCACGCGCCGGGGCGCGTACTTCATAGCCAGCACGGGCCCGCTGAGGACATCCGCGCCAGCTACACCCACCTGCCCTGCCAGCCCTTCTGGACCTGGCTCACTGGCAAGGGGTTGCCGCTCACCGATGCCGAACTCAAGGCGGCCCAGGCGGACCACAGCGAAGGTTTTCTGCTGGCGCACCTGGCCTTCACCTGGGCGGTAATCGGCGGGCTGGTGGTGCTGGGGCACTACATATTGGCGGGCAGTTTCGGTGTGGCGGGTGGCGCGCTGTTGCTGGGCCTGGGCTGGCTGCTGATGGTCAACCGCCTGCGCAGCATGCAGGCGACCTTCCATTACCTTACCCATGGCGCGGTACTCAAGGATCGCCAGCGGGCGCGGCGATATGCCCGCTGGTTGCTCACCACACCATTGCTGTACCCCGACTGGGATACCTACAACCGTACCCATGTGCGCGAGCACCACAACATCCATGTGCTGTGCACAGACGTGGACCCCGATCAGGTGTTCATTCAGCGCCAGGGGTTTTACCCCGGCATGCCTGAGCGGGCGTACTGGTGGCGGGTATGCATCACACCCTTCAGCCCCCGCTACCTGCTGCGCCAGTGGCACGACGCGCTGCTGGATACCTTCGTGCGCCCCGCGCCCCACGAGCGCCAGGCCGCTTGGGTGTTCTGGGCGGCGGCACTGAGCCTGCTGTGGGCGGTGGATGGCCTCGGGGCCTTTGCCCTGATGTACCTGGTGGCAAGGGCCGTCTGGTTCGAGCACGCCATGTGGCTGCAGCTGTTCACCGAGCACTTGTGGTTTTACCCGCGCCAATCAGGCCGCGATGACAAAACCCATTACGGCAGGCTCACCTGGGGCCGCTTTCAGGGGCGCCGCCCGCCACGTCAGGGGCTTTGGGCGAAATGCCTGTGGGCCGTGCAGTGCCTGGTGTGCGACGTGCCGGTGCGCTTGTATGTGTACCCCCAGGATTTGCCCAACCACGACTGCCATCACCGGCGCCCGAATGTGCATTACCGGCACATCGCCAACTACCGCGCCACGGTAGAGCGCGCGCCCTCCGCCTACGGCCCTTTTATTGAAGTGTGGGGCTTTACCGCCGGGCTGCGGGTGATCCGCGATCACCTGTGCCGCGGCGTTCACGAACCCTTTGCAGCTCACCCATCGGCCTCGGCCGTCAGCGCCACTACCGCCCCGTGTTCGCGGGTCGACATTCAAGGAGCATGACATGCAAGACGCTATCCGTACCGCCCAGCAAGACCTGCCAGCCACTGCCTGCGCCCCGTTTGTCGCTGACGAAGTATTAGTGGCCGAGCATGACCTGGCGCAGGCGATCGACACCGCCAAACATCAACTTGACACCTACGCTTATGCGTCCTTGAAAGCCTCGCTGCTGTTTACCGAGGACGAGCTGCGCTACATGGACGACGCTTGCCAGGTGATCCCCAAGACCATCATCGAAATCGGCGACGTGGGCGAAGAAAATTTCCTGTCCGTGGGGCGCTTCATGGAGGACCAGAAAGGCCAGCTGCCGGTGTACCGCAACGATCCTTATGGCCGCCAGGTAGTGGACATCCTCTCCTCAGGCAAGGCGCGGGCGTTCTTCGACGGGGTGATGGAAAACACCTGCTACATCCGCCGCTGCCAGGCCAACACGCTGGAAGCCGGCAACTTCATCGGCAAGCACATCGACACCTACAGCAACCTGGAATACCGCTATTCGGTAGTGATCCAGTTCGGCAAGCAGTACGACGGGGGTGAGTTCTTCGTGGAGTACCAGGGCGGGGAACTGCAGACCAAGACCGGCTACGCCGATGTGCTGATCAACCGCTGCGAGATCCCTCATGGGGTGCGCAAGGTAGAGAGCGGCAAACGCTCCTCGCTGGTGTTTTTCCTCAGCACCAGCCCGCTGCACAAGCCCAACCTGCACAACAAGCAGATCTGAGAAAACCGCGCGGCGCCTCAACGCGCCGCGCCGCCGTAGACAAGGAAACCACAGCATGACGCAAGCCAACGTAGCGAACCTTCCACATACCCAGCCCGAGGCCAAGAACCAGGACGTGCAGGCGTACCTGCTGGGCCTGATTTCCGTGGCAGCCTTCGCCATGACACTGCCCGCGGCGAAGATGCTCACGGGCGAACTGAGCGCCGTGCAGGTGGGGATATTCCGCTCGGTGCTGGCGGCCTTCGCTGCGATTCCTTTCCTGGTGATCGGCCGGGCGCGGCTGCCCAACCGTTCCCAGGTCAAACGCATGCTGCTTACCTCCACCGGGATCGTGTATGGCTTCCCGATCCTCACAGCGCTAGGCATGCATTACGTGCCTGTGAGCCATGGCGGCGTGGTACTGGCGGCGCTGCCGCTGTCCACGGCGATCTTCGGCACGCTGATCACTGGCACCCGGCCCTCCAAGGCCTTCTGGGTGGTGTCCTGCCTGGGCTTCCTGGTGGTGATGAGTTACACGGTGTTCATGACCGGCGCCTCGGACCTGTACCTGGGTGACCTCGCCCTGTTGGGCGCGGTAGTGCTGGCCGGGTTTGGCTATGCCCAGGGCGGCGCGCTGTCCAAGGAACTGCCGGGCTGGCAGGTCATGTGCTGGACCCTGGTGATCAGCCTGCCGGTGCTGCTGCCCGCCAGCCTGTGGCTGTACGACGGCGATACCCTTTCCCACCTCAGTGGCCAGGGCCTTGGCGCGCTGCTGTTCCTGGCACTGATCAACTCGTTGCTGGGCTTCTTCTCCTGGAACCGCGCGCTGGCATTGGGCGGCATCCAGCGCATCAGCCAACTGCAACTGCTTCAACCTTTCTTCACCTTCGGCTTCTCGATCTTCCTGATGGGCGAAGCCTGGAACTGGCTGACGCCGGTAGTGTGCGCGGCGGTCATCGTGCTGGTGTGGCAGGCCAAGCGCTGCTGATCCCACCCGGCGGCCGGGCCGTTGCCGGGCCGCCCCACTTCGCGGGAGATCCACTATGTCATCCGTCAGCTTTTTCAGGCCTACCTCGGAGTTGCAGCAGTGGGATGCCGACCAGTATCACGTCAATGCGCGGTTCGTCGCGCACCTGGCCAGCGACGCGCTCGACCTGCTGGCGGTACAGCCGGGCGAGCGGGTGCTGGACATCGGCTGTGGCGACGGCTACCTCTCCGAGCGCTTGTGCCGCGCGGGCGCGGAGCTGGTGGGTTTCGATTACAGCCCCGAACTGGTGGCCGCCGCCCGGGCGCGTGGGCTGGATGTGCGCCTGGGGAACGCAGAGCGGCTGTATTTTCATCGGGAATTCGACGCGGTGTTCAGCAATGCCGCACTGGAATGGATGCGCCTGGCCGACCGCGTGGCGCTTGGGGCTTTTGAAGCACTCAAGCCAGGCGGGCGCTTCGTGGGCGAATTTGCCGGCGCTCATAATATTGCCAGCATCCGCCTGGCCGTGAACAAAGCGCTGATACGCCGGGGGATCAACCCTGAGGACGTGGACCCGTGGTACCTGCCCACGGCGGGCGAATACCAGCATGTCTTGGAAAATGCAGGTTTTCAGCTTAGCTACATCAGCTGGTACGAGCGGCCAATAGTGATCGACTACCCCCTCGGCGAATGGCTGGAAACCTTCGCCAGCCCCTACCTCACCGTGTTGCCGGTAGAGGGTCGGCCGAGCTTCATCGCCGAAATCACCGAGGAGCTGGCCGCTACGCTGCAAAGGCCGGATGGCCGCTGGACGGTGGATTACACCCTGCTGCGCTTTCGCGCGGTGAAACCCTTGCGCCCGGCGGGCTGATTGCTGCTCAACAGGAGCTTACGACATGACACTCAAAACCACGGGCCTGGAGCTCAAGACCTTCTACACCGACTCAACCCTGTGGAATGGCCGTGATGGCCAGCCACTGTACTGGATCGACGACATCGGGCTGGTGGTGAACGACGGCGATGTGCTGGACAACGCCGACATCCCTACCCTGGCCGACACTGACCATATCGATATCCTCAGTGGCTTCGTGTATGCGTATGAGCACCTGGGAGAGGTGGCAACCCTGGAGGATTACTTCCAGATGTGGCGCAACGGCCTTGGCCGCAGTGCCGCGCCGGATCGGCGATACCGCGCGGCGGTGGGGTTGCAGGGCAGCCTGCTGGGCGGGTAACCGATACTGCCTAGGATTCCACCGCCCGGGCGATGGCCAGCTGCGCGCGAATGAACGCCTTGAACTGCGGGTCGTTGCAGTAGGTGACATTGAAACGCAGGTGCTGGTCGTACTGCCGGCCGTTGCTGAATAACGAGCCGGGCGCCAGGAAAATCCGCGCGTCGTGGGCCTGCTCGATCAGCCGGCGCAGGTCGATGTAGTCCGGCATGCGCCCCCAGAGGAAAATCCCGTCGGCGCTGTGATCGTCGAAGGTAACGCCCGCCGCGCTGAGCCACTCCCGCGCCGTGGCCCTGGCCTGCATCACCCGCTGCGCCAGCGTATCAAGGTGGTGCTGGTAGCGCCCGGACTGCAGGGTATCGGTCACGATGGTTTCGTCGATGGCCGAGCCGCACAGCAGGCTGGACATTTTCTCTTCCACCAGCCGCTCCACGAAGGGCAGCGGCGCCACCGCATAGCCAAGGCGCAGCGCGGGGCTGAGCACCTTGCTGAAACCACCCAGGTAGAAACTGCGGGTAAAGCCATCGAGGCTGGCCAGGCGAAGGGTTTGCTGGGAAGAGAGCGAGCCATACACGTCGTCCTCTACCACGTGGAAATCATACTTCTCGGCCAGCGACAGAATCTTGTAGCCCTTGGCTGGCGACGTGCTGCCGCCCGTGGGGTTGTGCACCAGCGTCTGGGTGAGGAACAGCCGCGGCCGATAGCGCGCCACCATGGTTTCGAACACCGCCATGTCCGGCCCGTCATTGAGCCTGGGCACGGTAATGATGTTGAAGTCCCGCTGCTTGATCAGCTTGAGCTGCAGCAAGAGATAGCTGGGGTCTTCCACCAGCAGGTAATCGCCTTCCTGGAGCATCAGCTTGCGTATCATGGAAAAGGCGTGGGTGGCGCCCATGGTGACCACAATCTGCTGGCTGCTGGCGGCAATGTGCACCTCTCGCAACTTGCGCGAGATGGCCTGGCGCAGGTCCTGGCTGCCTGCCGCTGGCGCCGGCACGCTGCATGACAGTGCATTGCGGATCAGCCGGCCGGTGACCGAAGGCGGAACGGCATCGGCCAGCCACGCAGGCGGCAGATAGCCGGAGCTTACCGGCAAGTCGTAGAGGGAAGGGTCCAGCGCGCGGTAAAGAAAACCGCCATGCAAGCTGCTGGGCACCACGGCCTCGTCGCTGTCACTGGCCGCGCTGGCCTGCTTCACCGGCAGTACGAAATAACCCGCACCAGGGCGCGATTCCACCACGTGCTGCGCAACGAGGTCTTCATAAGCGCTGGTGACGGTAAATATGCTTACGCCCAGCTGGCGCGACAGGGCACGCACGGAGGGCAAGCGAGCACCTTGCACCCACTGGAACGCCTCGATGCGCTCAAGCACGCCGCGGCGAATCTGGTCCACGAGCAGCACTTTGCTGTTGCGGTCGATCTGGAACATGCCCCTATCCTCGCTGGATGCCCAGCGGCTGCCGCGCGATGGCAGCTTCCCTGTGAAGCCTGTCCACAATGCCGCGCCAGACGTATTGGAGCAGCAAAACCGCCAAGGCGCCAGCCCTGTTCGCGCGGCGCCGGCCGACGTATAGCCCCTTGACGGAACGGCAACAACACCCCAACGTATCGGCAAAATAACTACAACATCCCGCAGGGACCGTGCCATGCGATTCCACCACCTGGACCTGAACCTCCTGGTCGCTCTCGACGTATTGCTCGAAGAGTGCAACATCACCCGCTCTGCTGAGCGCCTGCACATGACCCAGTCCGCAACCAGCGGCGTGCTTGGGCGTTTACGCGAGTATTTCGACGACGAGCTGCTGGTGCAGGTGGGGCGCAAGATGCAGCCCACACCGTATGCGCTGCAACTGGCCGAACCGGTGCGCGAGGTGCTGCTGAAAATCCGCTCGTCCATCACCAGCAAACCGGTGTTCGACCCTGCCACCAGCAAGCGGCATTTCCGGCTTATCACGTCCGATTACTTGATCAGTGTGCTTTTCTCGAACGTACTTCAGAAGATCCACCGCTATGCGCCGCATATCACGTTCGAGATGCTCAGCCCCGGGGATAACTCCGGCGAACTGCTGTCACGGGGCGAAATCGACCTGATGATCGTGCCCGAGCGCTACATCCTGCCCGACCACCCTTCCCGGCTGCTGTTCGAGGAAGAGCACGTGTGCGTGGTATGGGCCGGCAACGACCAGGTCGGCGATAGCATCACCCTTGAGCAGTACCTGAGCCTGGGGCACGTGTCGGTGGGTTTCGGCCGCAGCCGCCATATGAGCATCGAGGATTGGTTCATGGCTCAGTACGGCGTGAGCAGGCGGATGGAAGTGATCACCAACGACTTCAACACCCTGGCGCGGCTGGTGGTAGGCACCAACCGCGTGGCCACCATGCATAGCCGCCTGGCGCGTTTGCAGGCCGACCACCTTCCGCTTCGGCTGCTTGCGCCGCCGGTGAAAATCCCGGTGATGGGCGAGTACATGCTGTGGCATCGCACCCTCGAAGGCGACCCGATGCATGCCTGGCTACGCGACCAGATCAGCCTCACCATCGGTGACCTGGAGGAGGAAGCCCGCGCCGCCTGAGGTATCGACAGCGTCGATAGCTGGCCATCAAGGCGTTCTGCTGTTGGCGTGACGCTACCCTCGGTAGGGTGAGCGTTACGTTAACAACAAGAATGGATCAGCCCATGTCCGCCCTTCACCTGCGCTGCCAGACCCTCTTCGACAGTGTCGACCTCACCCCGCAGCAAGACCAGACCCTGGTAGTTGAAAACGGCCTGTTCACCTACGTTGGCCCCACGGCAAATGCCCCGGCGGCGCGGCCCGGCGACCAGCGCGTGGAAGGCGTGGCGCCTTTCGTGATGCCGGGGCTGGTGGATGTGCATACCCACCTGGCCTTCGGGAATGCCCAGAGCGAGGAAGACATCGACCTGTGGACCAGCGACGAATTTCGCGCCTTGCGGGGCATGTTCTTCGCCCGGCACATTCTGGCGGCCGGGGTCACCAGCATGGTGTGCCCAGGTGACAGCGGGCAGCTCAGTATCTCTGTTCGCAATGCCATCAATGCCGGCCTGTTCGAAGGCCCGCGCGTGGCCGCCAGCAGCCGCGTGATCACCAACCGGCAAAGCCTCAACGACTGGTTCCCCAGCCGCGTGGGCGCGCCGGAGTATTTCACCGCACGCCTGGTGACCAGCCGCGCCGAGGCCATCGCGGAAATCCGCACCCAGGCCAAGGACGGCGTAGACCTGATCAAGATCGCCATGGACGGCACCCACCGCCGCCCGAATGGCGAAATCATCGCGGCCTTCACCGCTGATGAAACCTTCGAGATGGTAGAAGAAGCCCACCGGCTGGGCTGCAAAGTGGCCACCCATGCGTATGGCCGGGAAGCGGTGATGTACGCCGCAAAAGCCGGCGTGGACCTGATTTTCCATGCGTTCTACATGGACGACGCCTGCATCGAAGCGATCCTGGAAAGCGGCAGCATCCTGGCCCCTACCATGACGTTCCCGCAGAACACCGTGGACTTCTGCCAACCTCACGACCCTGCCATCACCACCGGTTACGCCGGGTACTGCAAGCGAACGCTGGAGGTGGGTACGCAAGTGCTGCGCCGCGCCAAGGCCGCGGGCATTCCTTTCGCGTGCGGCAGTGACAGCGGCTTTGCGGTTACCCCCTATGGCGAATGGCATGGCCGCGAGGCGGAGCTGTTGGTCACCCGCCTGGGCTTCACCCCCGCCGAAGCGTTGCACGCTGCCACTGCGGTGGGCGCACGTTGCATGCCGCGTGGTGAAAGCCTGGGCACGCTCAAGGCCGGCCAACAGGCGGACTTCCTGGTGTTCGACGCCTCGCCGCTGGAGGACATTCGCCGGCTGATCGACCGCGATTGCCTGCGCGCCGTGTACAAGGCGGGCAAACCGGTGAGCCTGGAACGCACCGCCTACAACCCCAAACAAGTATCGGATTTCAACTCGCTGAAATGGACCGACCTCTATACCCGTGACCGGGTACAGGCCCTGGCTGCCACGCGTAACGGGGAGGTGCGCGCATGAGCCGCCTGGACCTGAACACCGCAGTAACCTTGGCCCAGCGCGCCATTGCTGAAGGTATCGAACGGGGCTTTCACCCGCTCGGCGCCGCCGTGCTGGACCCCCATGGCCATCCTTTGGCGGTGCTGCGCCATCCCGATGCCAGCTTCCTGCGCCCGCAGATCGCCAGCGCCAAGGCGAAAGGCTGTGTGGGCATGGGCTTCGGCGGCCGCGAACTCGCACGCCGCGCCCAAGGCGTGCCGACCTTCTTCGACGCCCTCAACAGCCTCACTGGCGGGCAGGTGATCCCGGTAGCAGGCGGCGTGCTGATCCGTGACTCCGAAGGCACCCTCCTCGGCGCCCTGGGCATCAGCGGCGACACCTCGGACAACGACGAAATCTGCGCTGTGGCGGCAATTCAAGCGGCTGGGCTGGTGGCGGATACCGGGGATAAATAAAGGCCTTTTTCGCGAGCTGGCGCCGGCCTGTGGGAGCAGGGGCCGGCCGTCCGGCGAGCCGAAGGCGAAGCTCGCGAATAAGGGTGTCTATTTTGACAGTGACGCCACAATCCCCAACAGCTCCCCCCGCAGCCACGCCAGCGCGGGGTCGCTGTCCTGATAAGGGTGCCACTGCATTACCTGTACCGCCCGGGGGAAGTTCACCGGCGCCGGCCACAGGGCAAGGGGATAGCGCTGAGCCATTTGTTCGGCATGCCGGCGGAACAACGTAGCAATACGCTCAGTGCCGACAATGAATTCGGGTATCAGCCCAAAGCTCTCCACACGAATGGCAACATTGCGCGCCAGCCCGATCTCGTTCAGGTGCATGGCGTCCATGCCCAGGCTGCGGCCATCGGCAAACGCCCGCACCACATGCTCAACATTGCCGTACTGGTCGAGGCTGATCCCGCTGCGGTAAGCCTGCGCCCCTTTCCACGCCACGCAGCACCATTGGTCCTCCAGCAGCGTCGACTGCGCAAAGCCTGCATTGCAGCGCCGCTCCGGCACCACCACCAGGTCGCAGCGGCGATACTCCAGCGCTTCGCTCACCACATCCTGCTCGCGCGGCACGGGCAGGTCCCGCAGGCTGAGCCGGGCCTTCGGTGCCTTTTCAGCCAGCGCGAGCGCCAGCAGCGGCATCAGCACCGCAATTACATAGTCCGACGCCGCCACAGTGAACGTGCGCTCACAGGTGGCGGGGTCGAACGCCGCGGGCCCCTCCACCAGCTCCCGCGCCAGCGCGAGGGTTTGTTGCACCTTGGGCAACAGCGCTAGGGCCTTGGCAGTGGGCTCCAGCCGACGCCCCACCTGCACCAGCAACGGGTCATCGAAATGCTCACGCAACCGCCCCAGCGCCGCACTGGTAGCCGACTGCCCCAAATGCAAACGCTCGGCCGCGCGGCTTACGTTGCACTCGGTGAGCAGTGCTTCGAGGGCAATCAGCAGGTTCAGGTCCAGGCGACGCAGGCGCATCGGGCGCGGTTCCGGGCAATAGGGCTAGCGAGCATAGCGGATTTCAAGCTGCAAGCTGCAAGGAGTATTAGCCGCCCGCCACCGTCATCATTCCCCCCTTACAACTCAATCCGCGTCCGGTACTGTCATGGCTGCCAGCCAAACAGGGGGCATGGAGCCGTCAGGACCAGAAGGGGCGGGCTTCCCAACCTGAAATCAATCCGAGATCTGTAGTACTTCGCCCTGCCTTCGCTAAAACATCCACGGGCAGGGTAGCCATGAGCTCTCTAAATCGAAATTTCCAGTCCGAGGTAGGATCGACCCTCGAGAGGAGTGCCTGGACGACAACGGCTCGGGCGAAGGTTCGACCTCGGTCATTGTGATGAGGGAATTCGTCGCTAATGGCTTTAGCATATCTTGGCGCATCAGCGGTGATTGAAGCATTCCATAGCCTTCCGTGGTGAGCACAAACGTTACGCAGCAAGGTCAGGCTTTTCAGCCATGTTACCAACACTGACTCGTCGTAACCGAACTTGGCTGCTACTGTCTTGCGGTGATCCAGATGCAGATCGCTAAAGAGGCAAGATAGTTGGCCAATGGTCATAGCCTCAAGCACGATCCATACAGGCGGTAATGCTGGTGTGTTATAGGTGTCGTAGTAATGCTTGATTGCAGCATTGCCCTTGTCGCGCAAGCCTAATACTTGTTTCAAGAGGTCACGATGGGCCTTGCAGTCCTTGAAGTGGACGGCTTCCATGTAGAAATGGCTGCCGCAGGCTTTATCCAGTGCCAAGGTATTGATGATCGCGGACCGAAAGGCGACCTCAATGCGGTCAATGGCATCCAGAAACACCAGGCGCAACCGTCGATCAAAGTCGTAAAGCTTGAGAATGTCATCGAACTGGACGCCAGCGAAAAACCGCTTCTGCGGATCTTGCAGAGGGCGCATGTAGATCAGCAGTCGATGATAGCCAATGAACTCAAGTGCCTGCAGCGCTTTGTCTTTCTGCCCTCGGATACCCAAGCCTTTGAGTCTCAGATGACGCAACAACGCATTAGGCGCCTTTGCAGGCTTGCGAAAGTGAACAGGGATTTGCGGCACGCCAAGGCATCCTGCAGGCATGGTGAGACCAGAAATAACTAACCCCCTGGTGCGCAGTACGGGACAAGGTCCCGCCCGAGGCGTGGGGGCTATTCTTGAAACGGATACTACCACCGGCCCTAACGCCGAGCAAATCAGTCCGAGACTCGCATAGTGCCTACCGGTACTGCTAGCCGCGCGCCACCATAATCACCAACCCCTTACAACTCAATCTTCGTACCCAGCACCTCCAGGAACGCAGCCAGCCATGCCGGGTGCGCGGGCCAGGCGGGGGCGGTGACGAGGTTGCCGTCCACATGGGCGCTGGTGACGTCGATGTCAGCATATTGGCCGCCGGCCAGCCTCACCTCCGGCGCGCAGGCGGGGTAGGCGCTGCAGGTACGGCCCTTGAGCACGTCCGCCGCAGCGAGCAGCTGCGCGCCATGGCAGATGGCGGCGATAGGTTTGTTGGCGTTGGCGAAGCTGCGCACCAATGCCAATACTTGTTCGTTCAGGCGCAGGTATTCCGGGGCGCGGCCGCCGGGGACTACCAGAGCGTCGTACAGATCGGGATGCACGCTTTCAAAACTGTAGTTAAGGCTGAAGCCGTGGCCGGGCTTTTCGCTGTAGGTCTGGTCGCCTTCGAAGTCGTGGATGGCGGTCTTGATCTTGTCGCCGGCCTTTTTATCCGGGCATACAGCGTCGACATGATGCCCCACCATTGTGAGGGCCTGGAACGGCAGCATCACTTCGTAATCTTCGACGAAATCGCCTACCAGCATAAGAATCTGTTTCTAGGCCATGAGCGGGGTTCCTTGAGGGATCAACGGTCCCTCAAGGCTAGCCGCTACTGCCGCGGGTGCTCAGTCGCGGCTGTCCAGCAGGTTGGCCACGATGCGGTCGAGCCAGCCCCACAGCCGCTGCTGAGCCCTGCGCCAGAGCGGTCGCGCCTTCCATTGCTCAAGCGTAATCTCCCGGCTATTGGCGAAGTCTGTCTGAAAACTTGATGCCACCGCCGTGGTAAATGTAGGGTCCAACGCTTCGAGGTTGGCTTCGAGATTGAAGCGCAGGTTCCAATGATCGAAGTTGCACGAGCCAACGCTCACCCAGTCGTCCACGATCACCATCTTCAGGTGAAGGAAGCACGGCTGGTACTCGTAGATTTTCACCCCGGCGCGAAGCAGGCGCGGATAGTAGCGATGCCCCGCGTAGCGCACCGAGGGGTGATCGGTGCGAGGGCCGGTGAGCAGCAGGCGTACGTCGATACCGCGCTGGGCAGCGCGGCGCAGTGACCGCCGCACGCTGAACGTTGGCAGAAAATACGGCGTTGCCAGCCAGATACGCTGCTGGCCTGCGTGGATGGCCCGCACCAGCGAACGCAGAATGTCCCGGTGCTGGCGCGCATCGCAGTAAGCAACCCGGGCCAGCCCCACGCCGCTGGGTGGCATGCGAGGCAAGCGCGGTAGCCCGAAGTGTGTAGCCGGGCGCCAGGCGCTGCGCCGCAAATTGGCGCGCCACTGGCGGTCGAAGAGCATTTGCCAGTCCGTCACAACCGGGCCATGCATCTCCACCATCACCTCGTGCCATTCGCTTTGGCTTTCATCCGGCTGCCAGAACTGATCGGTGACGCCAGTGCCGCCCACCACTGCCAGCGCCTGATCGACCACCAACAGCTTGCGGTGATCACGGAACAGGTTACGCCCGCCGCGCCGCCACGACACCGGATTGTACAGCCGCAGCTCCACGCCGGCCGCTTGCAACTGGTCACGCGACGGCGCGCCAAAGGCGAGGCTGCCGTAGCCATCGAACAGGCACCGCACCCGCACGCCACGCTCGGCGGCCGCTACCAACGCGGCCACCACCGCATCCGCGCAGCGGCCGGCCTCCACCAGGTACAGCTCAAGGTCCACCTGCTCGCGGGCATCACCGATAGCAGCCAGCATGCGCGGGAAGAACGACGGCCCGTCGATCAGCAGCTCGAAACGGTTGTGATTACGCCAGGGGAATATCGGCCCAGCCATGGCTCAGGCTGCCCGGCCGGAAGGAAGGGATTGCACGCACACACCACTGAACATGTAAGGCGCCCACAGGAAAGACTGGCTCACATTAACTGCGTGGAAGGAATTTTCCTACAGGGCGGCGCCAGTTGCCCAAGCTCGGTTTGTGCGCCGTGCCTCGGCGTGCCGTTTCGACCGCCCTACCCTAATACCGCCAATGCGCGCGCCAAACGCTTTTCCCTTGCCCCGCGCGCGAGCTCGAACAAGGCTCGATCACGGCGCCAGACTGGCCCAAGTGCTCGGGGCGAAATGTCGAAGGCGTGCTCAACTTCGGGCGCCAAGGCCTCGAACTGAGCGAACAAGCCAGCCAGCAACAGATGTGTCGCCGGCGCCAGTGGCGGTTGCCGAGCGGCTTCGGCGCAACCGCCCAGTACGGCAAGCAGGCGCAACTGGAGGGTTTGCGGCCACGGGTCTTCGATGGCGATGCCGAGCAGCCAGGACACCAGTGCCGCCAGGATGTAGAGGTCTTCCACGCTGCGGAATGGCTTGACGTAATCGTCCCAGCCATCGCCAGGTAACAACGCGCACAGCGCATGCTCGAACCATGCGCGGGCGTGGCCGGTCTCGGGCATGATCGGCGCTGGCGGTAGCGCTTCGAGCCGAACCCCAGGCTCGCCCGGGTACACCACGGTCATGGATAACCGAGGCGGCTGGCCCAAGCTTTCGCAACGGGCGGCCACCATCAACCACTCGGCCTGATCGCCCGCGGTTACGAAATCCTTGCGCCCGGAAAGCCGTGTTCCTTGTACTTTCGTTGCCAGGTCTGCAGGGCGGATGCTGCGGTTTTCGGTCACGCAGATCGCGCCCAGCCCCGCCGGTGCGCTCGGCCACAACACACGCAGCGCGGCCTGATACCCCATGGCGAAGGCCAGGCCAGGCAAAGGCACGGCGCGCGCGGCGAACACCGCCAGGTCGAAGGGCGAAGCGCCCGGCCAGCGGCGCACCGCTTCAGCCCACAACTCCGTCAGGCTTTCGTCCGGAGCAAAAGGCTCGCGTTGTTGCATCACCCTAAGCCATCCCATGCGCCGCGCCTCCGGTTTGCCTGGTGGTCATCTGAGCATCATCGAAGCGTAACGGTGCTGACACCGTCGCTGCCTAGGCTGAGCTTGCCGAACAAAGCCCCTTGCTCGCAACCCCGGCAATGCCTTGGAGAACGCCATGACCCAGACCGTACCCACGGGCCCGCGCCACCTTCCACGCCGCCTGCAAGCCGAACATTTGTTCGGGCCTGCTATTCAGGAAGCGCAAGCCTTGCGCTACCGGGTGTTCAGCGAAACCTTCGATGCTCGGATGACGGGCGCCGAGCATCAGCTGGACCAGGACAGCTACGACAGCGACTGCCAGCATATCGGCGTGCGCGACCTGAGCACCGGCGAATTGGTCGCCACCACGCGCCTGCTGGACCATGAAGCCGCTGGCCGCCTGGGTGGTTTCTATAGCGAGGAGGAGTTCTGCCTTCATGGGCTACAGGCATTGCAAGGGCCCATCCTCGAAGTCGGCCGTACCTGCGTGGCCCCGGGTTACCGCAACGGCGGAACTATCGCCGTGCTGTGGAGCGAACTGGCCGAGGTGCTCAACCGCGGCGGCTACCGCTACCTGATGGGTTGCGCCAGCGTATCCATGCGCGATGGTGGTGTACAAGCCGAAGCAGTGATGCGGAGAATCCGGGAAGGCCACCTGTGCAACCAGAACCTGCGCGCCGAACCCCGCAGGCCATTGCCTGCTCTGGAACTGCCTGCAAACGTGATCGCCGAGCTACCGCCCCTGCTCAAGGCCTACCTGCGGCTAGGCGCAAAAATCTGCGGCGAAGCGTGTTGGGACGAGCAGTTTCAAACGGCGGACTTGTTCATTTTGCTGCAGCGCGACCATCTGTGCCCCCGCTACGCGCGTCATTTCAAGGCAGCGGTATGAGGCTGGCCGTAGGATTGGCGCGCCTGTCGCCCGCGCTATTGCTAGGTATCGGCCTGGCGCTAGCGCTGGCGTTGCTGGAAGGCCTGAGGATCCCCCGGGCCAGACAGCTGCGAGCACGATGGGCGCAACGGGTGCTGGCCGGCATGGCCAGGGCGTTGCCGTATCGCTACCGCGTGATCGGCGCGCCACCCACGAAACCGATGCTGTGGGTGAGCAACCATGTGTCCTGGGTCGACGTAGTGGTGCTGGGCCAGCTCGCGCCACTGACCTTTGTGTCCAAGGCGGATGTACGCCGCTGGCCGTTGATGGGCTGGTTGGCAACGCGTGGCGGTACGCTGTTCATTCGCAGGGGCGGCGGGGAAAGCGGGCAATTGCGAGCCACGATGGCCCGGCACCTTCGGCGCGGGAGTTCACTGGCAGTATTTCCCGAGGGCACCACCACCGACGGCAGGGGCACTGCCACCTTCCACGGCCGGCTATTGGGCGCCGCCATCGAAGCACAAACAGGCATACAACCTGTGGCCGTGAGATACCTGCGAGACGATGCCATCGACCCATCGGCGGCATTCATTGGCGACGACGACCTGTGGGATCACCTCAAGCGCCTGCTTGGCCGGCCAGCGGCGGTAGTGGAAATCCACCTGCTTGCGCCACTCGACAGCCAGGGCCATGACCGCTCAAGCCTGGCACGCGCTGCCCGCCAGGCGATCGATCAGGTACTGTGCCCTTGCCCTGCTGCGGTCAGCGAGGCGGCATGAGGCGCGCCGCTCCACTGTTCGGCGAACACCTGCAATTGCGGATAAAACGCCCGGAAGTCGTCCAGCAGGGCCGGATATAGCTCACGCAACTCGGGAAGCGCACCCAGCAAGCCCTCCGGCCGAGACAAGCGCCGCGAGATACCCTGCAGCACGCGCCCCAGTACCTCGAATTCCTGATAGGAGCCTAACCAGTCGTGCTCGATCATCGAGGGCGCGATGGCTGCCAGCCTGCCGGGAAGGTCCGGTGTGCGGCGCAGCACGCTGTACACCCGGCTGGTGAACTCGGGCAACGGCTGCGGGTGGTAGTGCTCCCAGTGGAGCGCCAGGCAGTGATCGAAAAATACGTCGAGGATGATCCCTGCATAGCGGCGGCGCTCACGGGGAAAACGCCCCAACGCGGCCAGCACCAGCGGGTGGCTGTCGGTGTAGCGGTCGATTGCCCGGTGCAAGCGAATGCCCGCTTCCAGTTGCGGTGGGAAGCGGCCGTCCAGCGGCCCTTTGACGAAATCGCCATAGAGGCTGCCGAGCATTTGCTGCGGTGAAGGGCCGCCGAGGTGAAGGTGTGCCAGGAAGTTCATGAGGCCAGCGTAGCACTCACGCCACGGGGCATATACCCCAGCGTTGCAAGGCCATCGCCAGAAGATATTTGTATATCGCGATACACCGATATATATTTCGGCCTATCGCGATATACCGTTATCCCGTTATCCCACTCGAGCACCGCCAGCATGCCTCTCGACCTCGACGACATAATAAAAGCCCTGTCCCACCCCGTGCGGCGCGACATCCTGCATTGGCTCAAAGACCCCAAGGGCGAGTTTCCCGACCAGAACCACAACCATGACTACGGCGTGTGCGCGGGGCAGATCGACCAGCGCTGCGGCTTGTCGCAGTCCACGGTGTCGGCGCACCTGGCGACCTTGCAGCGGGCCGGACTGGTCACCAGCCGCAAGGTCGGCCAGTGGCACTACTTCCAACGAAACGAAGAACAGTTGCGGCTGTTTCTCGAGCAACTGAGCAATCAGCTCTGAAAGGACACCTCCAATGCCGCTTTCCCTGTTAATCCTGGCGCTGAGCTCGTTCGCCATCGGCACCACCGAGTTCGTCATCATGGGGCTGCTGCCAAATGTGGCGCAGGACCTTGGCGTTTCCATCCCCGGCGCCGGATGGCTCGTCACCGGCTATGCCCTGGGCGTGGCGCTGGGCGCGCCGTTCATGGCCATGGCCACAGCCCACCTGCCGCGCAAGCTGGCGCTGGTGGTGCTGATGGGCGTGTTTATCGTGGGCAACCTGTTGTGCGCGGTGGCGGCCGATTACAACGTGCTGATGTTCGCCCGGGTAGTGACCGCCTTGTGCCACGGCGCATTCTTCGGTATCGGCTCTGTGGTCGCCGCCAACCTGGTGGCGCCGAACAAGCGGGCCTCGGCAGTCGCGCTGATGTTCACCGGCCTCACGCTGGCCAACGTATTAGGTGTGCCGCTCGGCACTGCGCTTGGCCAGGCCGCTGGCTGGCGGGCCACGTTCTGGGGCGTCACGCTCATTGGCGTAGTGGCCTTCATCGGCCTGTTGCGCTACTTGCCGAACCGCCACGACGAACAAAAGCTGCACATGGCTGCCGAGCTCGCCGGCCTCAAGGGCGCGGGGATCTGGCTATCGCTGAGCATGACGGTGATGTTCTCCGCCTCCATGTTTGCCCTGTTCACCTACATCGCGCCCTTGCTGGGTGAGGTTACGGGGGTTTCAGACCGTGGCATTACCTTCACCCTGCTGCTGATCGGCCTCGGGCTGACCCTGGGCAATATCGTGGGCGGCAAGCTGGCCGATCGCCAACTGGCCGGCACGCTCGCCGGGGCCTTTATCGCCATGGCGCTGGTGTGCACTGCACTGGCCTGGACCAGCGCGGCACTGATACCTACCGAAGTAACGCTGTTCATCTGGGCAATGGCCGCCTTCGCTGCGGTGCCAGCGCTGCAGGTGAACGTGGTCAGCTTCGGCAAGGCCGCGCCTAACCTTGTGTCCACGCTGAACATCAGCGCCTTCAACATCGGCAACGCGCTCGGCGCCTGGGTGGGTGGCGCGGTGATCGGCCACGGCCTGGGCCTCACCCGTGTACCACTCGCCGCAGCCGCCCTGGCCGGCGTGGCGCTGGTTATCACTCTGATTACCTTCTCCCGGGGCGGCAAGGCTGACCTTGCCCCCGCTACTAACTGAAAGAGGCTATTCGATGACTACGCTTTTCGACCCTATCCGCATCGGCGACCTGGAACTGCCTAACCGCATCGTGATGGCGCCGCTGACCCGTTGCCGCGCGAGCGCTGGCCGCGTGCCCAATGCCCTGATGGCCGAGTACTACGTACAGCGCGCCAGCGCCGGCCTGATCCTTTCCGAAGCCACGTCCGTGACCCCGATGGGGGTGGGCTACCCCAACACCCCAGGCATCTGGAGCGACGAGCAGGTAGCGGGCTGGGCCAACATCACCAAGGCCGTGCACGCCGCCGGTGGCCGCATCTCCCTGCAGCTGTGGCACGTAGGCCGTATTTCACACCCCAGCTACCTGGACGGCGAGCTGCCCGTTGCACCCAGCGCCATCCAGCCCAAAGGCCATGTGAGCCTGGTGCGCCCGATCACTGAATTCCCCACGCCCCGCGCGCTTGAAACCGCCGAGATCGCCGGCATCGTGGAGGCGTATCGCCAAGGCGCCGAGAACGCGAAGAAAGCCGGCTTCGATGGCGTGGAGATTCACGGCGCCAATGGTTACTTGCTGGACCAGTTCCTGCAAAGCAGCACCAACCAGCGTGCCGACCAGTACGGCGGCTCGCTGGAAAATCGCGCACGCCTGTTGCTGGAAGTCACCGACGCCGCGATCAGCGTGTGGGGCGCGGGGCGGGTGGGTGTACACCTGGCACCGCGTGCCGATTCCCACGACATGGGCGACGCCAACCGGGCCGAGACCTTCACCTATGTGGCCAGCGAGTTGGGCAAGCGAGGGATTGCGTTCATCTGCGCCCGGGAGAAGGAAGCGGACGACAGCCTGGGCCCGCAACTGAAGAAGGCCTTCGGCGGCGTGTACATCGCCAACGAGCGCTTTACCAAAGCCAGCGCCAACGCCGCCATCGCCCGGGGTGATGCCGACGCCGTTGCCTTTGGCGTGCCCTTCATCGCCAACCCGGACCTGCCGGCGCGCCTGGCCGCCGACGCGCCGCTCAATGAAGCGCACCCCGAAACCTTCTATGCCGAAGGCGCGGTGGGTTACCTCGATTACCCACGGCTGTAATACCGGCCAGCCGTTGCGCCCTGGCGGTCAGGGCGCCTTGCGGTCGAGCTGTTGCTGAAGGTTCTGGATCTGCGCCTGCAGCCCGTTGATGTTGCGGGTGGTCTGACCGTGGAACGCATCGAATTCGGTGTTGGTCGGGCCATTGTTGGCTTGAGCGGCCGGGCGGTTATCCTGTTCGCTCTTGAGCACGATCAGGTCCTGCTCCAGGCGTTCGAGGCGGCCATTGAGGTCCCCTTGCTTTTTCAGCGCCGCCACGTCGTTACTCAGGGCCTTGAGTTGCGCATCCACCGCCGCTTGCGCGGCTTGCGCCCCTTTGAGCGTGGCCAGGTCCCCACTCAACGCCTTCAGCTGGTTCTGCAGTTGTTCAGCGGTAGCCAGTTGGGCAGTGAGCTGGGTATTGAGCTGCTCCACGCGCTTGTCGGTAGCACCCTGCTGCCCCGCCACGCCCTGCTGCTGGCGCCCCTGGTCGTCCAGCCGCGCCTGCAACTGGCGTACCTGCAGCTTCAACGCTTCGGTATCGCTGGTCACGCTGCTCTCGCCATCCGCCACCTTGCCGCTGATCGCCTGCAACCGCCCGGCGGCCTCTTCGCTGACCTTGGCAAAGCTGTCCTGAGTGGCGACCAGTTGCTGCTCCATGAGCGATATCTGCTGGAAGCTCCACCAGCCCAGCCCCGCCAGCGCAATAACCAGTGCCGCCACCAATGCCCATAATCCGCCCAGCCCAGGCGCCTTGACCGTGACCACCGGCGTGGTGCGCGAATACACCGGCTCGTGCCGAGCACCGGGGTGATTCTCGAGTAACGGCTCGTCATCATCCAGGTCATTGGCCCTGAGGCTTGGCAGGTTGTCAAAATCGTCAGCAGCGTCTTTGCGCATGGCAAGCGTTCCGGAGCGGTTCAGGGGAATGAAGGGGTGCGAGTCTACCATTGCGAAGCGGCGGCACCCATGGCCTCAGCGGTACTTGCCGGAGGTATCCTGGGCACGCCATCCGTGGCACAACGCATCCATGCCCGCCCATACCGAAACCTGAGGCTGGTAGCCCAGATGGTGCCGCGCGCGGTTGATATCGAGGATGAAATCTTCGGTCATCCAGGCGATGTCCGCTGGCAGCAGCGACGGTCGCGGCTGGCCGGGCCAATACACCCGGGCGAACGCCGAAAGCCCAGTTGTAAAAGCAGCCGAGGCCACGCCTTGATACGTACGCAAGGGCGTCAATTGCAGCTGTCGCAGGGCGTAGTTGAGCACGTCCCAGAACGGCACCGGCGCACCATTGGCGATGTTGTATACCCTGCCCAGGGCGTCGTCATCGGCGTAGAGCGCGCACAGCAGGGCGTGGTCCAGGTTGGCCTGAGTAGTGAAATCCACTTTGCTCAGGCCGTTGCCCAGGATTTTCAAACGGTTGCGCGCGCACAAGCGGAGCAGGCCGGGCCACACCGTGGGCTCGCCCTCGCCCAGCACGGGCGCCGGGCGCAACGCCAACACCTGCAGCCCGAACTCCTCTGCGCCGAACACCCGCTGCTCTGCACGGAAGCGCGTTTGCGCCTGCAACGTGCGCTTGCGCGGGGCAAGTTGGTCCTCACGCACCGGCTGTGCGCCGCGCGGCCGCTCATACACCTGGGCGCTGGACAGGTACACCAGCCGGCGCACCTGTTCCTTGATACAGGCCTCGACCACGTTCTCGGTGGTGCCAAGGTTTGCCAGCTGGAAGTCCGCCAGGCGCCCCCAGTGGCCACCGCGGCCGGCGCAATGCACCACGGCATCCACGCCGCGGCATACACGGCGGGCGAAATCCGGATCGGCCAGGTCGCCTTCCACCGCTTCGGCGCCCAGACGCTCCAGCCCCGCCAGGCGTTCCACGCGCCGGCCCGTGGCACGCACCGCCAGCCCTTGCCCCAGGGCGTAGCGCACGAAGCTGGCGCCGATGAACCCCGTTGCGCCAGTGACCAGTATGTTCATGTGCCTCCCACTACTTATCGCCAATGCCATTGCGGACGTTCGACAAAGGCACCAAGGCACGGGCCGCCTGTTTTACCAGCTCCGCGCCAAGATCGCTCAACAGCTTGCCGCCGCTGCGCCAGTGGTGCCAATACAGCGGAACATCGCTGACGTGCCCGGGTAGCAACTGATGGAGTGAGCCCTTGGCCAACTGCTCGCGAACCTGTTGTTCCGGCACCAGCCCCCAGCCCAGGCCCGCTTCGGCCATGCGTACAAAGCCTTCGGAGGACGGCACCAGATGGTGAGCGAAGCCCCCGCCCAGCCCCAGCGATGCCATGAACCGATGTTGCAGCAAATCGTCTGGCCCAAACACCAGCGCCGGCACGCGCGCCAGTGCCGCCGTGGTAAAGCCCGTGGGGAAGTGGCGGTCGATAAACGCCTGGCTGGCCACCGCTCGATATCGCATAGCCCCGAGCGGTTCGCTGCGCGCGCCGGCCACTGGCCGCGGCTCACCACACAAGCAGGCCGCGACGTCGCCCGCGCGCATGCGGCGCAGGCCTACGTCCTGATCTTCCACCACCAGATCGAGCAGTACCTGGCGCTGCTGGCAAAAGCTGGCAACCGCGGCGGGCCACCAGGTGGCCAGGCTATCGGCGTTGATCGCCACACGCAGCCTTTCGGGCGCCCGGCTTTCATCCAGGCTGGGGACCACTTCCTGCAGGTCGCGCTCCAGCAAACGCACCTGCTGCACATGGTTGAGCAATTGGCGGCCAACCGGCGTAGGGCTGGGAGGGGATTCGCGCACCAGTACAGGTTGCCCGAGGCGAGCTTCGAGCAGCTTCACGCGCTGGGACACCGCCGACTGTGACAGCCCAAGCGCTTGGGCCGCTCGCTCGAAACCGCCCTGCTCGATCACTGTCGCCAACGCTACCAGGAGTTTGTAATCAAACATCAGTTTTCCTAATGCCCCATGAGCAGGATCTGTTTTTCTTATAGCCCCATGGGCGCGACACTGTCACGTATTTCCAGGGGAGAACATCATGCTGCAGAGCTATCTGAACGGGCTGCTCATTGCCATTGGGCTGATCATGGCCATCGGCGCGCAAAATGCGTTCGTGCTGGCCCAGAGTCTGCGCCGCGAACACCATCTACCGGTAGCGGCGCTGTGTGTACTGTGCGATGTGGTGTTGGTGGCTGCGGGCGTGTTCGGGCTGGCGACGCTGCTTGCGCAAAGCCCGACCCTGCTGGGCATCGCACGCTGGGGAGGCGCGGCGTTCCTGCTGTGGTATGGCTGCAGCGCACTGCGCCGGGCCTTTTCCCGGCAGGCATTGTCAGCCGAAGGGCAAGCGCCACGGTCGCGCCAGGCAGTGCTGCTCAGCGCGTTGGCGGTGACCTTGCTCAACCCCCATGTCTACCTCGACACCGTGCTGCTTATTGGTAGCTTCGGTGCCCGCCAGACAGTGCCCGGCGCGTATGTGGCCGGCGCCGCGAGTGCTTCGGCGGTGTGGTTTTTCACGCTGGCGCTGGGGGCTGCCTGGCTGGCGCCATGGCTGGCGCGCCCCGCCACATGGAGGGTGCTGGACCTTGCCGTGGCTTTGATGATGTTCACCGTGGCCGGGCAGCTGATCCTGGGATGAATGCCGCTGCGCTTATGCCGGCGCGCAGCGTCTATTCCACACAGTTGCCGCGTGGTTAAGCCTGGCCCCCGGTGCTATGATCCCGGGCTTGTGCCCGCCCTGCGGGCGCAGCCACGGCCGCCCGTGATCGGCCTTGCGCATAATGCACCAGACCTGATTAGGAGAATCACATGGCTTTTGAACTGCCGCCGCTGCCCTACGCACACGATGCCCTGCAGCCGCACATTTCCAAGGAAACCCTGGAATTCCACCACGACAAGCACCACAACACCTACGTCGTGAACCTGAACAACCTGATCCCGGGCACCGAATTCGAAGGCAAAACCCTCGAAGAGATCGTCAAGTCGTCTTCCGGTGGCATCTTCAACAATGCCGCGCAGGTCTGGAACCACACCTTCTACTGGAACTGCCTGTCGCCCAACGGTGGCGGCGAGCCTACCGGCAAGCTGGCCGAAGCCATCACTCAGGCCTTCGGTTCCTTCGAGAAGTTCAAGGAAGAGTTCAGCAAAACTTCGATCGGCACCTTCGGCTCCGGCTGGGGCTGGCTGGTGAAGAAAGCTGACGGTTCCCTGGCCCTGGCCAGCACCGTTGGCGCTGGCAACCCCATCACCAACGGTGACACCCCGCTGCTCACTTGCGACGTGTGGGAACATGCCTACTACATCGACTACCGCAACGTACGTCCCAAGTACGTCGAAGCGTTCTGGAATGTCGTGAACTGGGACTTCGTGGCCCAGCAGTTCGAAGGCAGCGCCTTCAAGGCCTGACCCGCTTTGCCGTAACGCTACTCCGCGAGCTGCGCCCGCAGCTCCGTCCGGCTCCCACGGGGCACATCTATCCTGTGGGAAACGGGCCAACCGGCCCGGCGCCCTTCCTTGCCTCTCGGCGGCTCGATTCAAGTTCCTTCCCGCAGCCCCGATATAAAGGCGATCCATATTTTTTCGAGCCGATGGCCCGCTTGTGCCATGAATCTGCTCGAACCCTTTGACGGTCATTAAGGGTTTGCCAATACTCGGGCAACCAGTTACCGCGTGCTCGGAACAAGGAATTTTCCTTTGAAGGTGGAACTCAAGCACAGCTTGTCGCTGAGATTGCTGAGGATTGTGCTGCTCTCCACGCTGGTGGTGGGTGTGGTGCTCAGCTGTGGGCAAATCATTCTTGACGGCTACAAGACCCGACACACGATCGCCCGCGATGCCGAGCGCATCCTCGAGATGTTCCAGGACCCGTCCACCCAGGCCGTCTATAGCCTGGACAAGGAAATGGCCCTGCAGGTGATCGAAGGGCTGTTCCAGGACCCGGCCGTGCGCGCCGCCTCCATTGGCCACCCTGGCGAGGAAATGCTTGCCGAGCGCGAGCGCCCGCTGGCGAACACCGCTACCCGCTGGCTCACCGACCCTGTATTGGAGAAGGAGCGCACCTTCAGCATTCGCCTGATCGGCCGCCCGCCTTACAACGAGTACTACGGCGACCTGAATATCACGCTGGATACCGCGACCTACGGTGAAGAGTTCGTGCGCAACTCATGGGTGCTGTTCGTCTCCGGGGTGCTGCGCGCCATGCTCATGGGGCTGGTGCTGTACCTGGTGTATCACTGGCTGCTCACCAAGCCACTGTCGCGCATGCTGGAACACCTGAGCGAGATCACGCCGGACCGGCCCGGCCAGCATCAGCTGCCACTTCCCAAGGGCCACGAAAAGAATGAGCTGGGCTTGTGGGTGCGCACCGCGAACGAGCTGCTCACGTCCATCGAGCGCAATACCACGCTACGGCGTGAGGCCGAGGACAGTTTGTTGCGCATGTCCCAGTACGATTTCCTCACAGGTCTGCCCAACCGGCTGCAACTGCAGCAGCAACTGGACCAGATCCTGACCGACGCGGCCCGCATGCAGCGGCGCGTGGCGGTCATCTGCGTGGGCTTGGATGATTTCAAGGGCGTGAACGAGCAGTACAGCTATCAGGCAGGCGACCAGTTGCTGTTGGCCACCGCCGACAGGCTTCGGGCCCACAGCGGTCGCCTCGGCGCCCTGGCCCGCCTGGGCGGTGACCAGTTCGCTCTGGTGCAGGCCAACATCGAGGAGCCCTACAAGGCGGCGGAGCTGGCCCAGCACATCCTTGACGACCTCGCCGCGCCCTTTGCCCTGGACGCCCGCGAGATCCGCCTGCGCGCCACTATCGGCATCACCCTCTTCCCCGAAGACGGCGACAGCACCGAGAAGCTGCTGCAAAAGGCCGAGCAAACCATGACACTGGCCAAGACCCGGTCACGCAACCGCTATCAGTTTTATGTCGCCAGCGTGGACAGCGAGATGCGCCGCCGGCGTGAGCTGGAAAAAGCCCTGCGCGAAGCCTTGGCACACAACCAGCTGTTCCTGGTATATCAACCCCAGATCAGCTATCGCGACCATCGTATCGTGGGCGTGGAAGCACTGTTGCGCTGGCAGCACCCGGAATTCGGGTTTATCCCGCCGGATCAGTTCATTCCCCTGGCGGAGCAGAACGGCACTATCGTTTCGATCGGTGAATGGGTACTCGACCAGGCCTGCGCGCAGCTACGGGAATGGCATGACCAGGGCTTCACCCATTTGCGTATGGCGGTAAACCTGTCCACGGTGCAGTTGCACCACAGCGAACTGCCTCGGGTGGTGAGCAACATCTTGCAGATGTACCGCTTGCCACCGCGCAGCCTCGAGCTGGAAGTCACCGAAACTGGCCTGATGGAAGACATCAGCACGGCCGCCCAGCACTTGCTGAGCTTGCGCCAGTCCGGCGCCTTGATCGCCATTGACGACTTCGGTACCGGGTACTCGTCCCTGGGCTATCTGCGCTCGCTTCCCCTGGACAAGATCAAGATCGACAAAAGCTTCGTGAAAGACCTGCTGGAAGACGAAGATGACGCGACCATCGTTCGCGCCGTGATTCAGCTGGGCAAGAGCCTGGGCATGCAGGTGATCGCCGAAGGCGTGGAAACGGCAGAACAGGAGGCCTACATCATTGCCGAGGGATGTCACGAAGGCCAAGGCTATTACTACTCACGGCCCTTGCCGGCCCGCGACTTGCTGACGTTCCTCAAGCAGGCCGAGCGTGGGCGGGTAATCCATTCCTGACGGTGTGGCCCTGGATGAATTATTTTTCAGCCGGGCCTTTACATCAAATGCAAATCCTTCGCATCATGTGGCCCGCTTCGTTCGGCGCCACGGGCGCCTATCGCCACTTCTGATGCAGGAATTGCCCATGATCCGTACGCCGTTGGTTGCCAGTCTGCTGGCCATTGCCATTTCGCTCGCCGGTTGCGGCGACAACGACAAGGAAAAGGCAGCCGCGCAAACGCCTGCGCCGACAGCGGCGAACGCCAGTGCCACGCCTGCGGCGGTTGCTCTGGACCAGGCGGCGGCCAAGGCCGTTGTCGGCCATTACAGCGAAATGGTCTATGCGGTGTTCAGCGACGCCCTCACCACCGCAACGGCGCTGCAGCAAGCCGTGGATGCCTTCCTCGCCAAGCCCGACGCCAATACGCTCAAGGCCGCGCGCGAAGCCTGGCTCGCCGCCCGCCCGTCCTACCTGCAGAGCGAAGTCTTCCGCTTCGGCAACACCATCATCGACGACTGGGAAGGCCAGGTGAACGCCTGGCCCCTGGACGAGGGCCTGATCGACTACGTGGCCAAGGGGTATGAACCGGCCCTGGGTAACCCGGGCGGCAGCGCCAACATCATTGCCAACACCGAGATCCAGGTAGGCGAAGACAAGGTGGACGTGAAGGACATCACTCCGGAGAAGCTCGCCAGCCTGAACGAGCTGGGCGGCTCCGAGGCCAACGTTGCCACCGGTTACCACGCCATCGAGTTCCTGCTGTGGGGCCAGGACCTCAACGGCACGGGCACGGGGGCCGGCAACCGCCCCGCCAGTGATTACCTGCAAGGCAAGGGCGCCACGGGCGGCCACAACGATCGCCGCCGCGCCTACCTCAAGGCCTCGACCGACCTGCTGGTCAGCGACCTGAAGGAGATGGTCGGCAACTGGAAGCCGGGCGTGGCCGACAACTACCGCGCCAGCCTGGAAGCCGAGCCTGTGGACAGCGGCCTGCGCAAGATGCTGTTCGGCATGGGCAGCCTGTCGCTGGGTGAACTGGCCGGCGAGCGCCTGAAGGTGGCCCTGGAAGCCAACTCGCCTGAAGACGAACACGACTGCTTCAGCGACAACACGCATAACTCGGCCTTCTTCAATGCCAAGGGCATTCGCAACGTTTACCTGGGCGAATACCTGCGCGCCGACGGCACTCGCCTGACCGGCCCTAGCCTGTCGTCGCTGGTGGCGAAGATCGACCCGGCCACCGACGAAGCCCTCAAGGCCGACCTGGCGGACACCGAAGCAAAAATGCAGGTGATCGTCGATCACGCCAACAAAGGCGAGCACTTCGACCAGCTGATTGCCTCAGGCAACACCGCTGGCAACCAGATCGTACGCGATGCGATCGGTGCGCTGGTGAAGCAGACCGGCGCGATCGAGCAGGCCGCAGGGAAGTTGGGGATTACGGATCTGAATCCGGATAACGCTGAACACGAGTTCTAGGGGGAAGGCGCTCGGTGATGCTGCGCTGAGCGAGGACTCTTTCATGGCGAGCCCTGCCCTGCAGTGGCTCGCTTTTGCATTTCTGTAGCGTGGGTTGTTTCGATGTTTCCAATGGCGGTTCACAGGTCATTCCTTGCCTTGGCCATAGGCCTGGGGCTGGTGGCCTGTGACCAGGCGCCACGCTTCACCGCGGCCGAACCGGGGGAAGCGCTCTCCGGCGGCTCCGCGACTGTGCAGCGCAGCGATGTGAATGCCTATGCCCTGCCCTCGGGCAATCTCGGCGCGGCGCGGCGGGTGGACTTCAGCGTGGGCAACAGCTTCTTTCGCAACCCCTGGGTGATCGCGCCATCCACCACCACCGCGCGGGATGGGCTGGGGCCGCTGTTCAATACCAATGCCTGCCAGAACTGCCACATTCGTGATGGCCGTGGCCAACCGCCCGAGCCGGGGGCCAGTAATGCGGTGTCCATGCTGGTAAGGTTGTCCGTACCGCCCTCCGGTGAAGCAGCCGAAAGCGTGGGCCGGCTCGGCTTCGCCCCGGAACCCACCTACGGCATGCAATTGCAGGACATGGCCATCCCGGGCGTGCAGCCGGAAGGCCGTGTGCGGGTGGCTTACACGCCGGTGCCGGTCATCTTCGCCGACGGGTTCACGGTAGAACTGCGCAAGCCGGAACTGCAGATCGATCAGTTGGGCTATGGGCCGCTGCACCCGCAGGTGCGGATGTCCGCCCGGATCGCCCCGCCGATGATCGGCCTGGGCTTGCTTGAGGCCATCCCTGAAAGCGCCATTCTGGATAACGCCAAGGCCCAGGCTGCCGCCGACGACGGCGTGCGCGGCCGCCCCAACCAGGTGTTCGATGACGCCAGCGGGCAAAAAGTGCTGGGGCGCTTCGGCTGGAAAGGCGGCCAGCCAAGCCTGGACCAGCAGAACGCCCATGCCTTCGCCGGGGACCTGGGGATAACCTCCTCGCTGCACCCTACCGACGATTGCACGCCGGCACAGGCCGCGTGCCTGGGTGCGGTCAACGGCAACCAGAGCGCGAGCGAGGCCTTTGAAGTCAGCGACAACATTCGCCGGCTGGTGTTGTTCTACAGCCGCAACCTTGGGGTGCCGGCGCGGCGCGGCGAGGCAAGCGCGCAGGTGCTCGAAGGCAAAAGCCTGTTCCATCAGGCCGGGTGCCAGGCCTGCCATGTGCCGCACTACGTCACCCGCGCCGATGCCGCCGAACCAGAGCTGGCCAGCCAGTCGATCCGACCGTATACGGACCTTCTGCTGCATGACATGGGCCCAGGCCTCGCCGATGGCCATGAGGAGTTCGAAGCACGTGGCCAGGACTGGCGAACGCCACCGTTGTGGGGCATCGGCCTGTCCGCAACCGTAAACCCTCGGGGCCGCTACCTGCATGATGGCCGCGCACGAAACCTGCTCGAAGCCGTGTTGTGGCACGACGGCGAAGCCGCCGCGGCAAAATCGAAAGTGTTGCGTTTGGACGCCAATCAGCGATCGGCATTGCTGGCCTTTCTCGAATCCCTATAACATTCCCGACCTTTTGCTGTGGAGCCCCTCATGTTCCGTCCCAAGCTGCTGTTCACCAGCCTTGCCGCCCTCGCCCTGGGTGCCTGCGCACCCCAGGACCCGCAAGCGGTGACCAGCGCCGCACTGGCCACCCAGGTGATATTGCCCACCTACAGCCAGTGGGTAGACGCCGACCGGCAGCTCGCACAGAGCGCCCTGGCGTTCTGTCAGGGCACGGAAAGCCTGGACAAGGCCCGCACTGACTTCCTTGCCGCGCAAAAAGCCTGGGCAGCCTTGCAGCCACTGCTGATCGGGCCGCTGGCCGAGGGCAACCGTGCGTGGTCCGTGCAGTTCTGGCCGGACAAGAAAAACCTGGTCGGGCGCCAAGTGGAACAGCTCGTCGCCACCGGCGGCGCCCTCGATGCCGCCGCACTGAGCAAGGCCAGCGTGGTAGTACAGGGGCTTTCTGCCTATGAGTACATCCTCTTCGACAGCAAGCCCGAGGTTGCCGACGCGGCCCGCAAGGCGAGCTATTGCCCCCTGCTGATCGCCATCGGTGAGCACCAGAAGGCACTGGCCGAAAACATCCTCGCCACCTGGAAGCGCGATGACGGCATGCTGGCGCAACTCACCAAATTCCCTAACCAGCGGTATGCCGATGCCCACGAAGCCATCGCCGACCTGCTGCGGGCCCAGGTGACCGCGCTCGACAGCCTGAAGAAAAAACTCGGCGCGCCCATGGGCCGGCAAAGCAAAGGCGTTGCCCAGCCGTACCAGGCCGAAGCGTGGCGCAGCCAGTCCTCGCTCAAAAGCCTGCAGGCCAGCCTGAGCGCCGCCCAGGCCGTATGGAACGGGGTAGACGGAAAAGGCTTGCGCGCGCTTTTGCCAGGCGATCAAAAGCCACTGGCCGACAAGATCGACGCCGCCTATGGCGCCGCCGCCAAGGCCTTGAACGACAACCCGAAAACCCTCACCGAGCTGCTCGCCGACCCAGCCGGTCAGCAAACGCTGGACGGGATTTACGAGCGTCTCAATACTGTGCACCGCCTCCACGAAGGCGAACTGGCCCGCGCGCTGAACATTCAGCTGGGCTTCAACGCCAATGACGGTGACTGACATGCAACGCTCGCTTTCGGCACTGGCTCAACGGTTGGCAGGCTCGCTGAAACTCGGCGGCTGGCGCCTGATCGGCAACCGAAGCCGAAGCGCGCTGCTGTTGTCCGCCCGCGATGACGCCGACGGTAGCCACTATGCCGTGGGTTATCGTATCGACGGTACCCTGGCCTTCAGTACCCCGGTGGCGCAGCGGTGCCATGCCATCATCGAGCACCCTTATCAACCGATAGCGCTGTTCGTGGCCCGCCGCCCGGGCACTGAAAGCTACCTGGTGGATCTTCGAGACGGCCGCCTGCTGCAAACCCTGCGCTCGCAGCCCGGCCGGCACTTTTACGGCCATGCGGTCATCCACCACGCTGGCGAATGGTTATACGCGACGGAGAACGACACCACCCAGCCAGGCCGCGGCCTGCTGGGCGTGTACCGGTTCACCGGCGAGCGGCTGGAGCACTTCGGCGAGTTGTCCACTCATGGCATAGGGCCTCACGAAGTGGCTTGGCTACCGGACGGCGAAACGCTGGTGGTCGCCAACGGCGGTATCCGCACGGAAGCAGAGAGCCGGGTAGACATGAACCTTGATGCCATGGAGCCAAGCCTGGTACTGATGCGCCGGGACGGCACCTTGATCAGCCAGGAAACCCTGGCCCAACCCATGAACAGCATTCGCCACCTGGCTGTGGCCGGCGACGGCACCGTGGCGGCGTGCCAGCAGTTCATGGGCGGTGGTGATGAGGTCGCGCAGTTGCTGGCCATCAAGCGGCCCGGCCAAGCCTTCGTGCCCTTCCCCGTCCGTGATGATCAATTACTTTCCATGGGCAATTACACCGCCAGTGTGGCCATCAACGACGCGCTGCGCCTGGTGGCAATAACTGCCCCTCGGGCCAACCGCTTCTTCGTATGGGACCTGGACACGGCTGAGGTGAAGGTGGACGCGCCCATGCCCGACTGCGCCGGGGTTGCGGCGGTAAAAGGGGGATTCGTGGTCACGTCCGGGCAAGGGCGCTGCCGTTATTACAGCGCCCGCAAGGGGCAATGGCTGGGCACGCCTATGGCACTGCCGTCGGCCTACTGGGATAACCACCTGCACGTGTTGCAGCCCTAGCTACAGGCGCCCGAAACGAAAAATCCCGCCGAAGCGGGACCGAAGCGGGATTTTTCGTTGCACAAGGTTTGCTCAAGCGCCGGAACGCAGGCCCTGGGCGAGGCCGAACATAAGCAGCAACGCGTTATGGCCCGGCTGAACCTGATCTGTACCGGCCTTTTGCGCCTTGGGGAAGGGGCAAATACCTTGGCCATCTTCGGCCCGTAATACGCCCGGGCGAGGCTCATCCCAAGCCGCGACCGCAACGGTGGTCAATGCCAACGAGGCCAACAAAAACAAACTTCGTGCAATTTGTAGGTTCATCGCTCTAACCCTTTGACAACGCTGCCAAACGCCGTCTCATAAAAGTAGAGCAGTTTCTTCCAGTCCGCATCGCTGAACGACGAATGGCGGCGCAGTTGTTTCATGTCATGCTGCGAGGCCGCCGCTGCGGTAAACCGGCGCCGACACTTCTCCAGATCCAGCAGCGCCACCTCGGCCTTGGGCCCACTTGCCGTTTCGGTTACCCGGACGAATACATGCTTGATGTACAGGCAACTGTGCTGCCAACGCCCTTGATGCATCCGCGCCAGATTGACGGCGAAGTCTTTGAGCAACTGGTCGTGCAGCGCTTCGCCATAGCGTTCGCGCCCGCCTTTTTCGTACCAGTGAGTGATTTCCTCGAACCCGTCCAGCGATGCGGTTACCAGTAAGGCTTTCCAACCCACTGCCTGGTCGCGTCGGGCGCCGCAGAACAGCAGCCGTGGCACTCGCACCTGAAGCTTGCTCAGGCCTTGCAAGGCATCGCGCTCGCGCAACACGGTAGGTCGGCCAAACGGGTGCAGCGGGGAGCGGTAGATATGCCCCACCTGCCGCTTCACATAGATCATGTTGTGGTCGGGCAGAATCACCCGCTGTACACCGCTTTCGCCGCCGCGGCGCCGGTTGGGTTCTTCCACCCACTCACCCTGGCTCTGCCAATAGCGTTCAAAGCCAGCCTGGCTACTGTCAAAGCTGGGTTCACCCGCCTGTTCTACCGCCATCAAGGTCACTCCTTACGCAATACATACACTCGCCACATGGCATACAGCGGCAAAAAGTCGAGACGCTCCTGAATCCGGAAGCCCGCTTTGGCAAACTCGGCCTCCACGGTGTTTACCGGCAACAGGAAACGGTTCTGGTACTTCGGTGCTTCACCTCGCCTGGCGCGGTTGCGCTCCGAACGCTGGCGCTTCCACGCCTTGAAGTTGCCATCCACCCACAAGGAAAGAATGACCGAATCCCGGCTCACACGGTGAAACTCGCGAAGCATGGCCAAGCGGTGGCTCGACTCGCCGATGTGATGCATCAAGCGCATCGAGAAAATGCAATCCACAGCGCTATCTGGCAAATCAATGTCAAACGCCGACGTTTGCATCGGCCGAACCCGCTCCACCACGTGCGGCGGCTGCATTTTACAAGCCGTGGCGACCATGTCCGGTGAGTTATCGGCACCGATGATCACACGGTTCGCTTTCTCGGCGAGCATGGGCCAGAACCGCCCCGCGCCGCACGGCAGGTCGAGCACCAGGCTGGGATCGCCCGCCAGCTCCAGGGCCTTGCGCGCCAGTTGCACATCCCGCAGGTGCGAGAGGCGACGCGACAAGCCGTTCTGGTGCTTGTGGAAGTATCGCCGCGCATGGGCTTCGTCGTACTTTTCGGAAAACTCGAGCTTGATCGGATCGCTCATTTGAACCTCCTGGAACATGCCGGGCACCATAGGCTGCAGGAGGTAATCACCGAGTCGTCTAAATGTGAAAAAACTGTAATAAGACGTTAACAGGGCGCTGGGTGCGTTGCCAGATGTTTCAATCAGAGGCAGGTGAAACCCTGTTTACGCACCGCCGGGTGTTCCCAGCACAACATGGAACACGCAGCCCTGGGGCTCATTGGTGGTGAGCGTAACGGTCCAGCCCTGGTCATCGCAGATCCGCTGCACCAGCGAAAGACCCAGCCCAAGCCCCTCGCCGCGCTTCTCGTTCCCGCGCACGAATGGCTGGAACATCGCTTCGCGTTTTTCTTCAGGGATGCCCACGCCAGTGTCTTCGACGCTGAAGCCCGCCGGGTTGAGGCTCAAGCGAATGAACCCTTGATCCGTGTAATGCAGCGCATTGCGCAACAGGTTGCTCATCACCGTGTGAAGGAAGGTAGCGTTGTAGCGATGATCAGTTGCCTCGCCTGGCTCGTACAGCAACGTCAGGCCCTTTTGCTCGATGGGCTGGCGCCATTGCGCCAGAAGGTCCTGGGCCACTTCGGCCAAAGTGATCTGTGCAGCCATGGTCTCGTTACGTTGGGCGCGCGCAAGCATCAGGAAGGTCTGTACCAGTTCGCGCATCTCTTCGCACGCGCGGGTGATTCGCTCTGCCTGGGCCCTGGCGCGTTCGTCGAGGCGGTCATTGGCCAGTAACAGCTCGCAGGACGTCGCCAGTACCATCAGCGGTGTGCGCAGCTCGTGGCTGACATCGCTGGTGAACAGCCGCTCGCGGGTCAGCGCCTGGCGCAGCCGGCCAAGGGTGGCATCGAAGGCGACAGCCAACTGCCCCACTTCGTCTTCGGCATAGTCCGGGGCCAGCGGTGGGGCCAGCCCGAGCAACTGATCGCGATGGCGAACCTGCCGGGCCAGCCGGATGACCGGGGCCATCACCCGCCGTGCCAATACCCAGCCAAGGAACGCCGCCAATGCAAGGCTGAGCACGAAGCCCACCACCACAACGGCGAAAAGAATACGTTCACGCTCTTCGAAATCGCTCTGGTCCTGCAGCAGCACGTAACGGCGGCCGTCAATGATTTCTACCATCGCATGGTAGGAAAGGTCGCCGCGAAAGACCTCGTGAAAACCCGCAGACAAGTGCCGCAGGTCTTTGGGCAGTGCGAAATCGCCGCGGCCATTGCTGAAGTAGAACAGCTGGTCCGGCTCGGGCCGATGGCTCCAGTCGTCCATGGTGTCCATGAGCAACAGGCGCTGCAGGTCCCCACCCAGCCCGGCAGAAATCAGCTTTTCTTCCACAAGGTGCACCGTCGCTACGATGCCCACCGCGAACGCCCCTGCCACCAACGCGCTCATCAGCGCGAAGGCGATGATGATCCGCTGTGCAAGGCTTTGCTTAAACTCCATCCCGGCCCTCGGTGAGGCGATAGCCTACGCCATGCACCGTTTGCAGCAGGGGCTTGGCGAAGGGCTTGTCGATGACCTGGCGCAGCTGGTGCACATGGCTGCGCAAGCTGTCGCTGTCGGGGCAATCATCCCCCCAGAGCGCTTCTTCAAGCACTTCGCGGCGCAACACGTGAGGGCTTTTCTGCATCAGCACCGCCAGCAGCTTGAGGCCGACCGGGTTAAGCTTGAGCAGCTTGCCCTCACGCACCACCTCCAGCGTGTCCAGATCGTAATGCAGGTCGCCCACCTGCAAGGTGCGCTTTCCTCCGCCTTGGGCGCGGCGCATTACCGCCTCGATGCGGGCGGCCAATTCCGACAGCGCGAAGGGCTTGACCAGGTAGTCGTCTGCGCCATTGCGAAAGCCCTGCAAGCGGTCGTCCAACTGGTCACGGGCCGTAAGCATGATCACCGGCGTGTCCAGGCGGGCATCTTCGCGCAGGCGCTTGCACAAGGTGTAGCCGTCGATCCCGGGCAGCATCACGTCGAGCACGATGAGGTCATAGTGCTCGGTGGCGGCCAGGTGAAGGCCCGAAAGCCCGTCCTGGGCGCAGTCCACCGTATAGCCCTTCAGGCCCAGGTAATCGGCCAGGTTGGCAAGAATGTCGCGGTTGTCTTCGACCACGAGAATGCGCATGGATGGTTCCTCTTTTTACGCTGCACGACCGGAAACCGGCGCAGCTTACGCCCTGTTCGCGGCCCAGTGCTAGCGCAAATCCTCACCGCAAAATTTTCACGCGCCCTTGACGGTCGGGCTACGGCAGCCTTGCGAAAGTGCTGCGCCATCGGCCACGCCCGGCTTTGGAGGCTTCATGACTGCCCGCTACACACGCCCGCTCAATTGGCCCCTGGCGCTGGGAATTCCCGCGCTGCTGGTATTTGGCCTGCTGTTGCTTGAGTTCACCAACCTGGATATGTGGCTGGCCAGGCTGGCCTATGACAGCCGTGCCAGGCAGTTCCTGGGAAGACACAGCGCCTTTCTGGAAGATGTACTGCATGACCGCGCCAAGCAAGCGGTGATCGTGATCGGCCTTCTGGCGGTGGCGGCATTTCTGGGCTCGATGGTACTGGCCCGGCTTAAACCCTGGCGACGCGAACTCGGCTGCGTGGTGCTGTCGATGGCGCTATCCACCAGTTTCGTGACGCCGCTCAAGGCGGTGACCGAAGTTCAGTGCCCCTGGAGCCTGACCCAGTTCGGCGGTAGCGAAACCTACAGCAAGGTGTTCGAAAGCCGCCCGGCAACCGATCACCCAGGCCGGTGCTGGCCCGGTGGCCACGCCGCGACCGGCTTTACCTTGTTTGCCTTGTATTTTGCGCTCCGGGATCGGCGGCCTCGATTGGCACGCGCAGCCTTTGGCGTTGCCCTGGGGTTGGGCATAGTGTTTTCCGTGGGCCGGATGCTGCAGGGCGCGCACTTCTTTTCGCACAACGTATGGACAGCCGTGTTTTGCTGGTGGATCTGCCTGGGCGCCTACCGGCTGGTGCTGTACCGCCGGCCAGCAACACGTGCGTTAGCGGCCAGCCTGCCAACCGGTTCATAGCCAGTCCGAGCCATAAAAAAACCATAAAAAAACCCCGCCGTTTTACCGGCGGGGTTTTTCAGGGGCTGGGGTCAGCCGGGCTTACATCATGCCGCCCATGCCACCCATACCGCCCATGCCGCCCATGTCAGGCATGCCGCCACCAGCCTTGTCGTCTGGCAGGTCAGCGATCATGGCTTCGGTGGTGATCATCAGCGAGGCGATGGAGGTCGCGGCTTGCAGCGCGGAACGGGTCACTTTCGCTGGGTCCAGGATGCCCATTTCGATCATGTCGCCGTATTCACCGGTAGCGGCGTTGTAGCCGTAGTTACCGGAACCTTGCTTGACCTTGTCAACGACTACGCTTGGCTCGTCGCCAGCGTTGGCAACGATCTGGCGCAGCGGTGCTTCAACAGCGCGACGCAGCAGCGCGATACCGACGTTCTGGTCTTCGTTCTCGCCCTTGAGCTCGGAGATGGCCTGCAGTGCACGAACCAGCGCAACACCACCGCCAGGCACCACGCCTTCTTCGACGGCTGCGCGGGTAGCGTGCAGGGCGTCTTCAACGCGGGCTTTCTTCTCTTTCATCTCGACTTCGGTACCGGCACCGACCTTGATCAGAGCAACACCGCCGGACAGCTTGGCCAGGCGCTCTTGCAGTTTTTCACGGTCGTAGTCGGACGAGGTATCGGCAACCTGGGCGCGGATCTGGGAAACGCGAGCCAGGATGTCTTCCTTGGAACCGGCACCATCGACGATGGTGGTGTTTTCCTTGGTCATGGTTACGCGCTTGGCGGTACCCAGGTGATCAAGGGTGGTGGTTTCCAGGGTGAGGCCGATTTCTTCGGAGATCACGGTACCGCCGGTGAGGATGGCGATGTCCTGCAGCATGGCCTTGCGGCGATCGCCGAAGCCAGGCGCCTTGACAGCGGCAACCTTGACGATGCCGCGCATGTTGTTGACAACCAGGGTAGCCAGGGCTTCGCCTTCGATGTCTTCAGCGACGATTACCAGCGGGCGGCCCGACTTGGCGACGGCTTCCAGTACTGGCAGCAGTTCGCGGATGTTGGAGATCTTCTTGTCAACCAGCAGCAGCAGCGGGCTTTCCAGCTCGGCTACCATGGTGTCTGGCTTGTTCACGAAGTAAGGGGACAGGTAGCCACGGTCGAACTGCATGCCTTCAACCACAGACAGTTCGTTTTCCAGGCCCGAGCCTTCTTCAACGGTGATAACGCCTTCGTTACCGACTTTTTCCATGGCTTCGGCGATGATCTTGCCGATGTCGGTGTCGGAGTTGGCGGAGATGGTACCGACCTGAGCGATGGCCTTGTTGTCAGCGCATGGCTTGGACAGCTTCTTGATCTCGGCGACGATGGCGATGGTCGCCTTGTCGATGCCGCGCTTGAGGTCCATCGGGTTCATGCCAGCGGCGACCGACTTCAGGCCTTCGTTGACAATGGCCTGGGCCAGAACGGTAGCGGTGGTGGTACCGTCGCCTGCGTCGTCGTTAGCGCGGGAGGCTACGTCTTTCAGCAGCTGGGCGCCCATGTTCTCGAAGGCGTCCTTGAGTTCGATTTCCTTGGCAACGGAAACGCCGTCCTTGGTGATGGTCGGAGCGCCGAAGCTCTTGGCGATCACCACGTTGCGGCCTTTCGGGCCCAGGGTAGCCTTGACGGCGTCAGCCAGGACGTTAACGCCAACCAGCATTTTCTTGCGAGCGGAGTCGCCGAATTTTACTTCTTTAGCAGCCATGATCGTTTTCCTTGAATCAGAAGTCGTGACGGAATATCAGAGGCACTCAGCGGGCTGATCAGCCTTCGACAACGGCGAGGATTTCGTTCTCGCTCATTACCAGCAGGTCTTCGCCATCAACCTTGACAGTGTTGCTGCCCGAGTAGGGACCAAACACGACCTTGTCGCCTACCTTCACGGCCGGGGCGCGCACTTCACCGCTGTCCAGAACGCGACCGGTGCCAACGGCGACGACTTCGCCACGGTTTGGCTTCTCGGCGGCGGAGCCAGGCAGAACGATGCCGCCGGCGGTCTTGGACTCTTCTTCACTGCGGCGAATGACGACGCGGTCATGCAGAGGACGAAGCTTCATTGTCGATCTCTCCTAATTATGGTTGTCCATCGGCCAGGTTCGCCCAGGCCACTTGATGCAGTCCGGCTTTCGCCGGGCGCGCTGCGCAAGATGCCCAACGCGGATTATTGACCGGCTGCTGTGGCCGGAACCTTGCGGTGACCCATACATGAGGCCACGCACTTCAATTACAAGGCCGGCTTAAAAAAATTTTTGCGCTTTATGGCCCGGCAAAAAGCAGCGCGCCCCCGAAAATGGGGGCGCGGCGTGGAAGGTGTACTCAGGAATCCCGGTGTTCGTATTCGCCTTCGATCACGTTGGGCCGGCGTGGCCCCGGAGGCGAAACGTCCGGGCCTGCGTCGCTGAACGCGCGCTGACGCATCGCCTGGGCCTGCATGCGGTCACCGATCTTGCCCGCCAGCAGGTTACGCGTTGGCGGAAGCAGGAGCAGCACGCCAACCAGGTCGCTGATGAAGCCCGGCAACAGCAACAACAGGCCGCCAGCGGCGATCATTGCCCCGTTCAGCATATCCTCGGCGGGCAGCTGGCCGCTGCGCAGGCTTTCCCGTGCACGCAAGGCGGTGGCCAGGCCCGCCACGCGCAGTACCAGAACGCCAAGGGCAGAGCCCGCGATGATCAACAGCAGGGCCGGGAAAAAGCCAATGGCCAACCCCACCCGAAAGAAAACGTAGAGCTCCAGCACCGGAAACAGGAGCAGCAGCAACAGAAAGGCACGCATTGAAATATCCTCGGCGAAAGTCACCCGTATATGTGCCGACGATACGCTTCATTTCAAGCGTGTGCTTGTCGCAAAGCGGGTAAACACTCATGCAAGCCGCGCCAGCCTTGGGCTGGCGCAGATGTTTCGAGGTATTGCCCCGGGCCTTGTGCGCTTACCAGGTAACCCCGAAGCCCGCCGTATAACGGCTGCTGTCCAGGTCGTTATTGTCACTGGTGCCGGTGATCAGGTCTTTCTCATACTTGAGGTTGAGCGAGGCCCATTCGGTAACCTTGTAGCGCAGCCCTACCTCGGCATCCAGGCTGTAGTCAGCCACGTTGCTCAGCGGGCGGCCCAGCTCGCCGGTACTGAACAGCTCGACGGTTTTCCCGATCAGGAACCGGTTGTAGTCCCACTTCAGGGCCACCGAGTAGAAGTTTTCCTTGGTGTCGTCGGCAAACTGGTAATCGGTACGGTTCAACAGGCCACCGAGCGAGAAGGCGCCCAGCTCGTTGTCCCAGAACTGGTAACCCGGGCCGGTACCCACGGTCCGCTGGCGGCGGATGTCTTCGATGTTGTCGTGCTTGTAATTCAAGCGGCCCTGCCAGTACCACTGGTCGGTGATGAACCGGTCCAGGGAATACTCCATGGCCCAGTTGTCGGTGCCGGTCACGCCATCTTCGGTTTCGCGGTTGTATTCTCCGTCCGCGATATGCCGCCACCGGCCATGACGGGCCGTGGTCTTGAAGGCGATGTTGTAATCGTCGGTGTTGGTTTCAGCGCGCTTGAAGTCCAGAGCGGCGTCGATGTTACCCTTCCAGCTCAGGTCCTGGACCAGCGGCTTGGGCTTCATCAGCTGCTGGATGCTCGCCAGCTCGACCGTCTTGGGGGCGTCGCCATTGGCCAGGATGACCTTGCCCTCATCGGCGGGCTTGAGCGACTTGGCCACTTCGCTGTCATAAGCGTCCTGACGCACCAGCAAGGGCTGGTCGGTTTCCAGGGTTTTCACCTGTTTCATGTCCACCGGGATGGACCCGCCATACGGCGTGTCGAGCATCAGCTTGCCGCCGTCGAACACCTTGATGGTGCCGGTGAGGCGGTCACCGTTTTTCATCCAGACGGTGTCGGCGAAGGCCGAAGACATGGTGCAGGTAACAGCCACACACAACAGGGTTCTGGGGAACATAGGCAACTACGGACTCTATTTCGTGGAAGATCGGCCTTATCCTGCGATAACGAAGGACTCAGGACTGACCCGATTATGCGAAACGAGTTCCGCCACATGCCCAGCAATAATGTAACCGAGCCGTTACCAGATTCCCGCAAGCTGGCGCTGTACGCCACGCTGGCGTCCATCCCCGAAGGCCGGGTGGTGACCTATGGGCAACTGGGCGAGCTGGCAGGGCTCGCTCGCGCTGCGCGCTGGGTAGGGCGCCAGTTAAGCCAGCTGCCGGAAGGCTCAAGCCTGCCCTGGCACCGTGTGATCGCCGCTGGCGGGCGCCTGAGCCTGCCGGCGGGAAGCCCCAGCGGCGATGAGCAGCGGGCCCGTTTGCGCGCCGAAGGATTGACCATTAGCGGGAATCGTGTGGATATCCGGCGGCATGGCTGGCGCCCGGGCGAGCACAGCGGTTAGAGTGCGCGCTTTGTTTTTGCAGATTTGAGGCACAGCTTCGCCCATGCCCGGTAAAACCTGGCGCGCCGCCCTGGCCGCCTACGCCAGCCCCTCCACACTGGTGCTGTTGCTTCTCGGCTTCGCCTCTGGCCTGCCCTACATGCTGGTGTTTTCTACCCTCTCGGTCTGGCTGCGTGAAGCCGGGGTCGCTCGGGAAACCATCGGCTATGCCAGCCTCATCGGCCTGGCCTATGCCTTCAAGTGGGTATGGTCGCCGCTGCTCGATCAATGGCGATTGCCGGTGCTCGCGCGCCTGGGCCGGCGGCGTTCATGGCTGGTGCTCGCGCAGGCCCTGGTAATCCTGGGGTTGATCGGGATGAGCTTCTGCGATCCGCAAAAGCACTTGCCGTGGCTGATTGCGATTGCCGTGGTGGTTGCGTTCGCCTCCGCCACCCAGGATATCGCCGTAGACGCGTACCGCCTGGAAATCGCCGGCGACCAGCGGCAGGCCGCGCTGGCGGCCAGTTATATGGCTGGCTATCGAGTCGCCGCGCTTCTGGCAACCGCCGGGGCGCTGTTCTTCGCCGAATGGTTCGGGTCTACCGGCTTTGCCTACCTGCACCGCGCCTGGGCCGGTACCTACCTGCTATTCGGCGTGATGATGGTACCGGCGCTGGTGACCACCCTGCTGATGCGCGAGCCCCCGGTTCCGCTGCGCACGCAGCTGTCTGCCGCGCGTTACGGGTTCATTCACCAGGTGGCCTCGGTGGTGGTGCTGATCATTCTGCTGGTGTCGGTGCCAGCCATGTTCACGCAGCTGTACAACACCGATTTCGCCAGTGTGCTCAGCGGTGACATGAGCCCGCTCGACCTGCTGCTCGAAGACCGGGCCTTCCTGCGGGCACTGCTGTACACCATTCTCACCGCGCTGTGCCTCTCGTCCCTCGGCAGGCGCGGGTTGGCGCCGGTGCTTACGCCGGTGAACGATTTCATCCTGCGCTACCGCTGGCAGGCACTGCTGCTATTGGGGCTGATCGCCACGTATCGGATGTCCGATACGGTCATGGGCGTGATGGCCAACGTGTTCTACATCGACCAGGGCTTCACCAAGGACCAGATCGCCAGTGTGAGCAAACTGTTCGGCCTGGTCATGACGCTACTGGGTGCGGGCGCGGGTGGGCTGCTGATCGTGCGGTTCGGCATCATGCCGATCCTGTTCATCGGCGGCGCGGCGTCGGCGGCGACTAACATTCTGTTCCTGATGCTGGCGGACATGGGGCCGAACCTGAAAATGCTGATGGTGACCATCTCCCTGGACAACCTCAGCTCCGGCCTGGCGACCTCGGCGTTCGTGGCTTACCTTTCCAGCCTCACCAACCTCAAGTTCTCGGCGACGCAATACGCCCTGCTGAGCTCGATCATGCTGCTACTGCCGCGCTTGATCGGCGGCTATTCAGGGGTAATGGTGGAGAAGTATGGCTACCACACGTTCTTCCTCATTACCGCGCTGATGGGCGTACCTACGCTGATCCTCATCCTGCTTCATTGGCGATATCACAACATCGCCGAAGCAGAAGAGGATAAGCCCTCGCCGCCCTAGGAGCTGCCAGTCAGGCCTGGCCCTGTTCCTTGGATTGCGTGAGGATCTGCGGGGCAGGCGCGGGCGCGGCGTTGCTTTGTTCCTGCACTACGCGCACCACGCGCTGCGGGAACGGGATATCGATACCTTCGGCACGCAAGCGGTCTCGAACCTCGGCATTGAGCATGTTCAGCACGCCGCCATAGTCCCCGGTGTTCACCCACAGGCGCAGCGACAAGGTAATCGCACTGTCTCCAAGCGCGGCCACCACGGCTTCGGGCGCGGGGGTTTCCAGCACGCGCGGGTCCTTGGCCAGGCCGAGCAATACTTCCCGCCCTTTTTGCAGGTCCGCGTCGTAGTCCACGCCAATGTCCAGGGTGATCTTGCGGGTAGGCTGGCGGTTGGTATTGGTGATGATGCCGTTGGACAAATTGCCGTTAGGCACGATAACGGTCTTGTTGTCGCCGGTACGTAGCACCGTATGGAAGATCTGGATGGCGTCCACGGTACCGGATACGCCCTGGGCCTCGATCCAGTCACCAATGCGGAATGGCCGGAACAGCAGAATCAACACCCCGCCCGCGAAGTTCGACAGGCTGCCCTGCAGCGCCAACCCTACCGCCAGGCCGGCAGCGCCGATGGCGGCAACGAAGGACGTGGTTTCGATACCGATCATCGAGGCAACGCTGACCAGTAACAGTATTTTCAGAATGATGTTGGCCAGGGTGCTGATGAACCCTTGCAGCGCGAGGTCGGCATGGCGCAGCGCGAGCAGCTTGCCGATCTCCCGGGTGACCTTGTTCACCAGCCACCAGCCGATGACCAACGTAAGGACAGCCAGCAGCACACGGCTGCCGTATTCCATGATCATGGGTATCCAGGCCTGCGAGGCGCGGACGAGGTGATCTACTTCAGCGTTCAGATCCATGGGGCGTCTCCTGTTTCAGCTATCCGAGAGGGGCGAACCGGTCGCCTCAGTCAACAGCCGTCCGACGCCCTGCCGCCCCCGATGGTTCCCCGGTACTCAGTCGCGGAAGTTGTTGAACTGCAGCGGCATGCCGAATTGCTCGCCACGCAGCAGCGCCATGGCTTCCTGCAGGTCGTCGCGCTTCTTGCCGGTCACACGCACCTGCTCGCCCTGGATGGCAGCCTGTACCTTGAGCTTGGCGTCCTTGATGCGGGCCACGACTTTCTTGGCCATTTCCTTGTCCAGGCCTTCACGCAAGACCACGTCCTGCTTCATTTCCTTCCCGGAAGCATAAGGGTCCTTTACTTCCAGGCACTGGACGTCGATCTTGCGCTTCACCAGCGCCATGCGCAGGATTTCCAGCGTGGCTTCAAGCTGGAACTCCGCTTCAGCGGTCAGGTTCACAGTCTTGTCTTTCTCGTTGAACGACATCTGCGCCTTTCCCTTGAGGTCATAGCGGCGTTCCAACTCTTTCACGGCATTGTCGACGGCGTTGGTGACTTCGTGTTTGTCCAACTCGGACACTACGTCGAACGAGGGCATTGAATATTCTCCAAAATGTTACGCATTAGCAGCTTACAGGGTGTTTTTGTCGGTTAAGCACGATAAACCTGCTCACCTGGCTTGACGACCAAAAGCGCGGATCATTATAACGAGTGCCAGCATTGCGACATGCTTTCCTCGCGAATCGGTCACAAGCCCATGGATAGCATTGTTTCCGTTACACAGCGGCCTTTCCTTTATTGCGAGCGTCAGATGTCGAACCCCAACCTGAGTATCCTCCTGGCCATCGATGATGCCGGCTTGCGCGATGGCGCAGCCGAGTTGCTGTTGCAGGGCGGTTACACCGACGTGCGCCTTTGTGCGGTTGCCGGCGCATTGGCCGAAATGGACCAGCGCTCGGCCGACTTGCTGGTAACTGCCGGCGACGAGGGCCTGCGCCTGGCTTCCAAGGTGCGGGTGCTGGACGAAGCCACCGAAAACCATACCTGGGTGGTGCTGGTAGACCCCCGTGAGAGCGAGCAGTTGCTCGACGAAACGGCCGACCTGGGCATCGATGACCTGTTACCACCCTCGTTGATCGACGCGCAGCTGCTGGCGCGAGTTCATGCCGGTGATCGCCTGTACAGCATGCTGCAGCGCTTCGGCCGGGAAAACCGCCTGCTACGCGACAATATCGCCAGCCTTGAACAGCGCAACCTGGTGGACCCGCTCACCGGCCTGGGCAACGGCCGCTACCTGCGGCAAAAGCTCGAAGACAGCCTGCGACAGATCCAGGCGCGCGGCGGCGCGCTGTGCTACCTGCTGATTGGCTTGCAGAACGCCGACGCACTTCAGCGCGAATACGGCGAGGAATTCTACGACGAATTGCTGCAAGGTGTAGGGCGTCGGCTACAACAAATGGTTCGCCCACTCGATGTGCTCGCTCGGGTAGACGAGCACCACTTTGTCCTGCTCACCCTCCCCCGCAGCTTGCAAGAGTGCGCGCCGAGCAGCTTCAAGCGGCTGCATGACGGCCTCAACCTCAAAGGCTTCATGACCAGCGCAGGCCTGGTAGACCTTCGTGCGGGGATCAGCCTGGTAGGATTGGATGAGAAAAGCCTGCCGGTGGAGCCGCTGAGCCTGTTCGGCGAAGCCAGCCGGCTGCTGCAGGAAGCGTATCAGTCTGGGCTGGTGAACGCCCGGCGCTTGCCTGCTAAAGCCTGACCTCATGACCGATGCCCCGTGGTACGTACTCGGCGTGGGCAGCGTAGGTACGTTGTGGGCCTGCCGGCTCGCCCGCGCCGGGTTGCCCGTGCGGCTACTGCTGCGAGATGCCGCGCGCCTTGGCCGCTATCAGCAGGGGCCGGGTTTGCGGCTGATAGAAGGCATCAGTGAAACGGGCTTCGCGTTACCAGCGCAAACCGCCGACGCGCCAGGCCCTATCCAACGCCTGCTGGTGGCCTGCAAGGCCTACGATGCAGAAGCGGCAGTGGCGAGCGTGCGGCATCGGTTATCGAATGGCGCTCAGGTAGTCCTGCTGCAGAACGGCCTTGGCAGCCAACAAGCGGTGGCCAGTCTGCTGCCAAAGGCTGAGGTGATCTTCGCCTCAACCACCGAAGGCGCCTGGGCCCGCCCCGATGGCGCGGTCGTTTTCGCCGGCCAGGGTTTCACATGGCTGGGAACGCCACAGAGCGGCCCAGCGCCCGTTTGGCTGGATGACCTGACTCGCGCGGCGATACCTCATCAATGGACCACCGATATCCTGATGCGCCTGTGGCGCAAGCTGGCAATCAACTGTGCCATCAACCCCCTTACGGTGCTTGAACAGTGCCCCAACGGCGGCTTGCGCGCGCACCCGCGAACGCTGGCCGTTGTGTGCCAGGAACTCGAAGTGCTGCTGCACGCCGTTGGCCAGCCAACCGCAGCCTGCGGCTTGGCCGAAGACGTGGAGAGGGTTATCGAGGCGACAGCCGAGAACTACTCCTCCATGTATCAGGACGTGGCGGCTGGCAGGCGTACCGAGGTTCACTACCTGATCGGTTATGCCTGTGCCCAGGCGCGGCAGGCAGGCACGCCCGTGCCCGCGCTGGATGCCATGCGCGAGGCGCTGCTGGCCAAGCTGCGTACCCAGGGGCTACCAACGGACTGAGTGCAGTGTTTGCTACACTCGGCCCGTTCCCTGTGAGCCGGATCTGCGATGCCTCTGCGACAGCGTCTTGAAAACCTTCCCGTCGGGCAAAAACTGCTCGCCGCCCTGCTGGTGCTGATGGTGACGGTGCTGGTAGTGGCCAATCTCACATTTATCACTGCCGCCTACTGGATTTCCCACGAAAGCATGGCGCCTCAGGCCATGCAAACCATTGGCAAGCTGGTCAGCCAGCCCCAACTGGCCCAGCGGGCAGCGATCGATGCCGACGCGGCAAACGCACTGCTTCGCGAGTTGGACAGCTACTCTCCCCTGCGCGCCGCAGCCGTGTATAGCGCCGACGGGCAGCGCCTGGCGCAGCTGCAGCATGGCACCAGGCTGTCGCTGCCCAAGCATTTCGACGCGCTGGATGACTGGCGCCTCACTGAGTTCCGCAGCATACAAGTGGCCGAGCTACCTGCCCCCGGGGCCTTGCCAGGCAGCGCGCCCGGGCACCTGTTGCTGGTCGCCAGCAGCGAGTTGCCCATGGCGTTCTATACCGGCACTTTCACCGCCAGCCTGGGCATCCTGGTGTTCAGCGTGCTGCTGTGGATGGTGATCGCGCGGCAGATTCGCCGCCTGATCACCCGGCCCATCTACCAGCTTGAAGAACTGACCCGCCAGGTAACCCGCGAAGAAAACTATTCACTGCGCGCCGCGCCCGGCAACCATGACGAGATCGGCAGCCTGGCCGAAGCGTTCAACACCATGCTTTCGCGCATGGAAGCCCGCGAACAGCAGCTCAAGCGCGCCCGGGACGACTCCCAGGCGGCCTATGACGCCGCCCAAGGCCTGGCCGAGGAAACCCGCCATACCAACCGCAAGCTCGAGCTGGAAGTGGAGGTGCGCAGCAAGATCGAGAAAAAGCTCACGGGCTTCCAGAACTACCTCAACAGCATCATCGACTCCATGCCTTCGGCGCTTATCGCATTGGATGAGCAGCTGTACGTAACCCAGTGGAACAAGGAAGCGAGCGCGCTTTCCGGCACACCACTGGACGAAGCCCTCAACCAGCCGATCTTTCTGGCCTTCGAGCCCCTCAAACCCTTCCTGTCCCAACTCAGGACCACCGTGGAACAGCATCGGGTGGTCAAGGTGGAGCGCGTAACCTGGCTCAAGGACGACGTACCTCATCATTACGCCCTCACCTGCTATCCCTTGGCGGGTGGCGCGGGGCGGGGCGTGGTCATCCGCATCGACGACATTACCCAGCGCCTGTCCCTTGAAGAAATGATGGTGCAGTCGGAAAAAATGCTGTCAGTGGGTGGCCTGGCGGCAGGGATGGCCCATGAGATCAACAACCCTCTGGGCGCGATTCTGCATAACGTGCAGAACATCCGTCGGCGCCTATCGGTAGAGTTACCGAAGAACCGGGAGCAGGCCGAAACCGTCGGCGTGCCGTTCGACAAGATCACCCAGTACCTGGAAGCGAGGGAAATCCCACAGTTGCTCGATGGCATCCAGGGAGCGGGCGCGCGGGCGGCAAAAATCGTAACGCACATGCTCAGCTTCAGCCGCCGTAGCGATCGCCAGATGGCACCGTGCGACCTCCCCGCGCTGATCGACCAGGCGATCGAGATCGCTGGCAGCGACTTCGACTTGAGCATCGGCTTCGATTTTCGCGGGCAGTCGATCACGCGGCAATTCGACCCGCGGCTGGGGCCGGTGCCCGGTACCGCCAACGAGCTTGAGCAGGTGTTGCTCAACTTGCTCAAAAATGCCGCGCAGGCCATTCATCAGCGCGAAAACCCCACCGAAGCAGGGCGCATTGTAGTGCGTACCAGGCTCAACGGCGGCTGGGCGGAGCTACAGGTTGAGGACAACGGCGTGGGCATGCCGGAAAACGTACGCAAACGAATGTTCGAACCCTTCTTTACCACCAAGGAGGTAGGCCAGGGCACCGGCTTGGGCTTGTCCGTGTCTTACTTCATCATTACCAACAACCACAAGGGCCAGATGGAAGTGCAGTCCAAAGAAGGTGTAGGCACCTGCTTTACCCTGCGCTTGCCTCTGGTGCAGCCAGCCGTGGCCAGCGCCGTCGCATTGGGAGCATGAAATGGGATTCAGGCTATCGAAGATCTACACCCGTACCGGCGATACGGGGGAAACCGGGCTGGGTGATGGCCGCCGCGTCGCCAAGGACCATCCTCGTGTGGAGGCCATGGGCGAGGTGGACACGCTCAACAGCCAGCTGGGGTTATTGCTGGCCTACCTGGCAGACAAGCCGGCCCTGGCGGAGGTAATGACTGTCCTTGCCCCCTGCCAGCACCGCTTGTTCGACCTGGGAGGCGAGCTGGCAATGCCTGGACATCGGGCCCTGTTCGACACCGAAATCCAGCGCGTGGAGGGTGCAATCGACAGCTGGAACGAGGTGCTCGGCCCGTTGAAAAATTTCATCCTGCCGGGGGGGTCAGTATGCATTGCTCAGGCTCATCTGTGCCGCAGCCAGGCCCGCACTGCCGAACGGCGCTGCCAGCACCTGCACCGTGAGGAACCGCAGGAAGGCGTAGGCCTGGCTTACCTGAACCGGCTGTCAGACCTGCTGTTCGTGGCGGCAAGAATGATCGCCAGGCTGGAAGGGGTGGATGAAGTGCTGTGGGCGCAGCAACAGGGGCCAAGGTAGGCCACTCACCCTGTAAGCCGGCCGCGCTTCCAAGGTGAGCTGTTCCCAGGCTTGGCCTGGTGCTACACAGCTGGGTTTTGAGTCGGAGACGGCGGCACCGGCCAGAAGGCACGGATGCCGGCCACGCCCTGCGCGCCGGCGCTCCAGGCGCGATTGCGATCCTCGGGGCCTACGCCACCCAGCAGGAACACCGGCTTGCTGAAGCCGGCAATCAGCGCTTCGGCCTGTTCCCAGCCCAAGGGTGACGCCTCCGGGTGGGTTTGAGTGGGCTGCACCGGTGACAGGGTCACGAAATCCACGCCCATGCGCTCGGCGAGTTCGAGCTCTTCAGGACCGTGGCACGAAGCGGCGAGCCACCGGTCCGGCGGGAAAGGCCTGCCGTTGGCTGCGTATTTGCGCAGCTGGGCCGCCGTGAGGTGCCAGCCTGCGGCAGGAAAGTCCCCCAGCCACTCCAGTGGGCCCTTGAGCATCAGCTGCGCCTTGCCGGCACACAGCCCCACGGCATCGACCGCAAGGTCCCGATACTGCGGGTCATAGAGGTTAGGTGCACGCAGTTGCACCAGCCGCGTGCCCTGGGCGATGGCCGTACGCAGGCCACCGAGCAATTCCGGCCCTGGCAACCCCTCAGGCGTGATCAGGTAGGTGGAGGGCAAACGCGCTGCGTTGACAATCGGCAGGTTGGCCGCCGGGAAGTCATAGTTCACCAGCGCCTTTGGTGCTACCCAGGCAAGCGGTTGACCTTCGGCCCCGTGAGGCTCGCCGTTGAAGCCGTCCACTTCCCATACGTCCAGCAGCACCTGCTTGTCGGGGTAATCGTGGGCCACCTTGATCAGCGGCCGAGCGGCCGTGACCTCGATGCCCAGTTCCTCGGCCAGTTCACGTGCAAGCCCGGCATGGGCCGACTCGCCCTCCTCCAGCTTGCCGCCCGGGAATTCCCACAGGTTGCCCTGATGCTGCGCCGCGCTACGGCGAGCGATCAGCACCTTGCCATCGGAGCGGCGAATCACCGCCGCCGCTACATGAACCCGTTTCATACATCCTCCATGCCGCGCCAGTGCGTGCGATCAGGTGCGGTATTCGGCGTTGATTTTCACGTACTCGTGGGACAGGTCGGTGGTCCAGATGGTCTCGCTGCAGTCACCGCGGCCCAGCTCGATACGAATGCCGATCTCAGCCTGCGCCATCACCGCGGCGCCCTGCTCTTCGGTGTAGCTGGCCGCACGGCCACCCTGGCTGGCGATGCACACATCACCCAGGTACACGTCGATCTTGCTCACATCCAGCTCTGGCACGCCGGCACGGCCGACAGCGGCAAGGATACGGCCCCAGTTGGGGTCGGAAGCAAACAGTGCGGTCTTGATCAGGGGGGAATGCGCAACGGCATAGCCGACGTCCAGGCACTCCTGATGGTTGCCGCCGCCATTCACTTGCACGGTCACGAATTTGGTCGCGCCTTCGCCGTCCCGTACGATGGCCTGCGCCACTTCCATGCACACGTCGAATACCGCTGCTTTCAGGGCAGCGAACAGCGGGCCGCTGGCTTCGGTAATTTCTGCCAACGTCGCCTTGCCGGTCGCGATCAGCATGCAGCAGTCGTTGGTGGACGTGTCGCCGTCGATGGTGATGCGGTTGAACGACTTGTTCGCGGCGTCGCGGATCAGGTCCTGCAATACCGCCTGGGACACCTTGGCGTCGGTGGCGATGTAGCCCAGCATGGTGGCCATGTTCGGGCGAATCATGCCCGCCCCCTTGCTGATGCCGGTAACGGTGACGGTCACACCATCGTGGGTGAATTGCCGGCTGGCGCCCTTGGGCAGGGTGTCCGTGGTCATGATGCCGGTGGCCGCTTCGGCCCAGTTGTTCTCGGACAGGTTATCGAGGGCAGCCTGAAGCGCGCCTTCGATCTTTTCCACAGGCAGCGGCTCGCCGATCACACCAGTGGAAAACGGCAGTACGGCAGCCGCTTCAACGCCCGCCAGGCGCCCCAGGGTTTCACAAGTGCGGGCGGCGGCTTCCAGCCCGGGCTGGCCGGTGCCAGCGTTGGCATTGCCGGTGTTGGTCAGCAGGTACCGTACTGGCCCGCCCACGCGTTGCCTGGCCAGGATAACCGGCGCCGCGCAAAAGGCGTTAAGGGTGAACACGCCAGCCACGGTAGCGCCCTCGGCACAGCGCATGACCACCACATCTTTGCGGCCCGGTCGCTTGATGCCCGCCGAGGCGATGCCCAACTCAAAACCGGGAACGGGGTGCAGGGTGGGCAAGGGACCGAGACCGACAGCCATTGATGACTCCTTGAAAAAGGGACGAGCCCTGAAAGATAAACGCCGCGACGACAAAGCCGGCGCGGCGTGATTCAACAGCAAACCAACAGGCTATTCAATACGCCCGTGGCAATGCTTGAACTTCTTGCCCGAGCCACACCAGCACACTTCGTTGCGCCCCAGCTTCTGCTCGTTGCGCAGCGGCGCCAGTGCCGCTTCCACCGTGCCTTCCGCGCCCTCTACAAGCACTTCGGGCTCGTCCAGGCCCGGGGCCTCGGCGTGGCGGAACTGCATGCGCTGCGCCAGCTCCTCGGCTTCGCGGCGCAGGCGGGCTTCTTCCTCGGCCGGGTCTTCGCGACGAACCTGAACATGCGACAGCACACGGATGGTGTCGCGCTTGATCGAATCGAGCAGCTCCTGGAACAGCGTGAAGGATTCGCGCTTGTATTCCTGCTTGGGGTTCTTCTGGGCATAGCCGCGCAGGTGGATCCCGTGACGCAGGTGGTCCATGGTGGAAAGGTGGTCTTTCCACAGGTCGTCAATCACACGCAGCAGGATCTGCTTCTCGAAGGTACGCAGAGCCTCGGCGCTTGCCTGGGTTTCCTTCTCGTTGTAAGCCGCGAGAATCTCGGCCAACAAGCGCTCACGCAGGGTTTCCTCGTAGAGCTTCTCGTCTTCGTCGAGCCACTGCTGGATCGGCAGGCTGACCGCAAAGTCGGCCTGCAGGGCAGCTTCCAGCCCGGCGATGTCCCACTGCTCCGGCAGCGACTGCGGCGGGATGTGCTGCGAAACGATGGTGTTGAGCGCGTCTTCGCGGAACTCGGCAATGGTGTCGCCGATGTTTTCGGCGGCCAGCAGGCTGTTGCGCATGTGATAGATCACTTTGCGCTGTTCGCTGGACACGTCGTCGAACTCCAGCAACTGCTTGCGGATGTCGAAGTTGCGACCCTCGACCTTGCGCTGGGCCTTCTCGATGGCATTGGTGACCATGCGGTGCTCGATGGCCTCGCCGGACTGCATGCCCAGCGCCTTCATGAAGTTCTTCACGCGGTCCGAGGCGAAGATACGCATCAGCGGGTCTTCGAGCGACAGGTAGAAGCGGCTGGAACCGGCGTCCCCCTGGCGACCGGCGCGGCCACGCAACTGGTTGTCGATACGACGGGATTCGTGACGCTCCGAAGCGATCACGTGCAGGCCGCCCGCCTCCAGCACTTGCTGGTGGCGCTTCTGCCAGTCGGCCTTGATCTGGGCGATCTGCTCTTCGGTGGGGTTTTCCAGCGCCGCCACTTCCACTTCCCAGTTGCCGCCCAGCAGGATGTCCGTACCACGGCCAGCCATGTTGGTAGCGATGGTCAGCGCACCGGGCCGGCCGGCCTGGGCAATGATCTCGGCTTCCTTCTCGTGGTACTTGGCGTTCAGTACCTTGTGATCGATACCTTCCTTCTGCAGCAGGTTGGACATGTGCTCGGAAGTTTCGATGGTGGCGGTACCCACCAGCACCGGGCGGCCTACGGCCATGCATTCCTTGATATCGGTGATGATCGCCGCGTACTTCTCTTCCGCGGTGAGGTACACCAGGTCGTTGAAGTCCTTGCGCGCGAGCGGGCGGTTCGGCGGGATCACCACCACCGGCAGGTTGTAGATCTGCTGGAATTCGAACGCTTCGGTGTCTGCGGTACCGGTCATGCCCGATAGCTTGGTGTACAGGCGGAAGTAGTTCTGGAAGGTGGTGGAGGCCAGGGTCTGGCTCTCTGCCTGGATCTTCAGGCCTTCCTTCGCTTCGATGGCCTGGTGCAGGCCTTCGGACAGGCGACGGCCTGGCATGGTGCGGCCGGTGTGCTCGTCGATCAGCAGGATGCCGCCGTCCTGGACGATGTATTCCACGTTGCGGTGGAACAGCTTGTGGGCGCGCAGGCCAGCATAGACGTGGGTCAACAGGCCCAGGTTATGGGCGGAGTAAAGGCTTTCGCCTTCAGCCAGCAAGCCGGCCTGGGTGAGCAGTTCTTCGATGAACTGGTGGCCCGCTTCGTTGAGCTCTACCTGGCGGCTCTTCTCGTCGATGCTGAAATGGCCCTGCTGGGTCACCTCGCCTTCCACTTCCTCGATGTGCTGCGTGAGGCGCGGGATCAGCCGGTTGATCTCCATGTACAGGCGCGAGCTGTCCTCGGCCTGGCCCGAAATGATCAGTGGCGTACGGGCTTCGTCGATAAGGATCGAGTCCACTTCGTCGATGACCGCAAAGTTCAGCTCGCGCTGGTACTTCTCTTCGAGGCTGAACGCCATGTTGTCGCGCAGGTAATCGAAGCCGAATTCGTTGTTGGTACCGTAAGTGATGTCGGCGGCGTAAGCGGCGCGCTTGTCTTCCGGCGGCTGGAACGGCGTGACCACGCCGACCGTGAGGCCTAGGAATTCATACAGCGGGCGCATCCAGTTGGCATCGCGGCGGGCCAGGTAGTCGTTCACGGTGACTACGTGCACGCCCTTGCCAGACAGCGCGTTCAGGTACACCGCCAACGTGGCCACCAGGGTTTTACCCTCACCGGTGCGCATTTCCGCGATCTGGCCTTCGTGCAGGGTCATGCCGCCGATCAACTGAACGTCGAAGTGGCGCATGCCCATGATGCGCTTGCCGGCTTCGCGGCACACGGCAAAGGCTTCGGGGAGCAACTGGTCGAGGGTTTCACCTTTGGCGACGCGAGCCTGGAACTCTGCGGTCTTGGCGCGCAGTTGCTCATCCGAGAGCGCGACCATCTTCTCTTCGTGGGCATTGACGATACCGACCGTCTTGAGCATGCGTTTCACTTCACGCTCGTTCTTGCTTCCAAAGAGTTTTTTCAACAAAGGCGCAAACATATCGGCTGGATCTTCCACACTTAGGGATGGAGGGCGGCCCCAAGGAGTCGCCCGTGCAGCCCTCATGGCCGCATGCGAACGAGCATTCTACCCGGAAACGATGGAGAGGAAAGTGGCGACGCCACATGCTGGCACAGCGCTTTTACGGGGCGGGTTTACAATAAGGCCTTTTTTTTCAACTTCAAGCGCCTGAAGCAAACGTCATGGCAAAACCGTGAGGTTTCGTGCTTGTGTCCATCTGTTACCATGCTGGCCCACCGGAGGAAACCCGTTCCATGGCATTCCGTCCTCACCCGGCGCGCCCGCCCGCCGTCCTGCTGCGCGAGGCCCGGCCGCTCAAGGCCTTGCTTAGCCAGGCCCAGCGCCTGGCCACGATCAAGCGCCTGCTCGATACCCAGCTTCAGCCCGCCGCTCGCGAGCACTGCCACGTGGCCGCCTGGCGCGAGGGTAGCTTGCTGCTGGTGGTTACCGACGGGCATTGGGCCACGCGTTTGCGTTACCAGCAGCGGCGCTTGCAGCAAGGTTTACAGGGTTTGCCTGAATTTGCCGGGCTCACCCGAATCCTGTTCAAGGTACAACCCAGCGTTGGGCCAAAACGCGCGACAGGGCCAGGGCTGGACCTCTCCGATAGCGCTGCGGACAACCTGCAGGCCACGGCTGAAGGCATTACCGACCCCAACCTGCGGGCGGCGCTGGAACGGCTGGCCAGCCACCGGCGCAAATAATCGAACCGGCCCCCAATAAAAAAGGCCACCCTAAGGTGGCCTCAAACAACAGAGAGAAAAGGTTCGAGCTTAAACCGCCGCAACCGGGCGCATGTAGGAGATCGGCGCGGTACTCGCGTCTTCGAAGGTCACCACTTCCCATGCGTCCTTCTGTTCGATGAGCTTGCGCAGCAGCCGGTTGTTCAGGGCGTGCCCTGACTTGAAGCCGCGGAACTCACCGATCAGGCTGTTGCCCAGCAGGTACAGATCGCCAATAGCGTCGAGGATCTTGTGCTTGACGAATTCGTCTTCATAGCGAAGACCGTCTTCGTTCAGTACGCCTTCCTTGTCGACGACGATGGCGTTCTCCACGCTGCCACCGAGCGCCAGGTTGTGCTTGCGCAGGTATTCGATGTCGCTCATGAAGCCAAACGTGCGGGCCCGGCTCACTTCCTTGACGAAAGAGGTGCTGGAGAAGTCCACAGTGGCACTCTGGGTGCGATCCTTGAATACCGGGTGATCGAAATCGATCTCGAAACTCACCTTGAACCCGTCGAAAGGCAGGAAGGTGGCGCGCTTGTCGCCGTCCTCCACCGATACCTCACGAAGGATGCGGATGAATTTCTTCGGCGCGTCCTGTTCTTCCAGGCCAGCCGATTGAATCAGGAATACGAAGGGACCGGCGCTGCCATCCATGATCGGCACTTCCGACGCGGAGAGTTCGACGTAGGCGTTATCGATCCCCAGGCCGGCCATGGCCGAAAGCAAATGCTCCACGGTGTCTACCTTGATGTCCCCCTGGATAAGGGTGGTGGACATGGTGGTTTCACCGACGTTTTCCGCACGCGCGGGAATCTGGACCACTGGGTCCAGATCGGTACGGCAGAACACGATACCGGCATCCACCGGCGCGGGCTTGAGGGTAAGGTAGACCTTTTCCCCGGAATGCAGACCGACACCGGTGGCACGGATGATGTTCTTCAGGGTGCGTTGTTTAATCATGGCAGTGGCCGCTTCAGCGCAAGTTGCGAACTGGTATCAACAAAGGCTGGCGATAATAGCAGACCCGGCCTTTGCTGAACACCAATCACCCTTATACCCCTGATAAATTCCATTAATCGGCCTGGCGACGCAGGAATGCCGGGATGTCCAGGTAGTCCAGGTCGTCGTTCGGGTTGAGCTTGGCAGCAGCGGCGGCACCGGCGTGAGCCTGGTTACGCATTACCGTCGGGCGCTCCAGGTCGCGATAGTTGACCGCAGCTTGCTCGTGGCGAACCGGGGCAGGCGCCGGGGTTTGCTGAGCGACTGCGTTTTGCAGGCCGTTGTCGATGACCTTCACAGGCTTCTCGATCTTGGCGCCAAGGCCAGTGGCGACCACGGTCACGTGCAACTCGTCGCGCATGTCCGGATCGATCACGGTGCCCACCTTGACCATGGCGTGGTCGGAGGCGAAGGCTTCGATGATGCTACCCACATCGGAGTATTCACCCAGCGACAGGTCCGGGCCAGCGGTGATGTTCACGAGAATGCCGCGAGCACCCTGCAGGTTGACGTCTTCGAGCAGCGGGTTGCGAATGGCTGCCTCGGTAGCTTCACGGGCGCGATTCGGGCCGCTGGCGCAACCAGTACCCATCATCGCCATGCCCATTTCGCTCATCACGGTGCGCACGTCGGCGAAGTCGACGTTGATCATGCCTGGGCGCTTGATGATGTCGGAGATACCGCGAACGGCACCTGCCAGTACGTCGTCCGCCTTGGCAAAGGCAGACAGCAGGCTGGCATCCTTGCCCAGGATGGTGAGCAGTTTTTCGTTCGGGATGGTGATCAGCGAGTCAACGCTGTCAGCCAGCGCGCGGATGCCTTCGTCGGCGATCTGCATGCGCTTGCGGCCTTCGAACGGGAACGGACGAGTCACGACCGCCACGGTCAGGATGCCCATTTCCTTGGCTACTTCGGCAATGATCGGCGCCGCGCCGGTACCGGTACCGCCACCCATGCCCGTGGTGATGAACACCATGTTGGTGCCTTGCAGCACTTCGGCGATGCGCTCGCGGTCTTCCATGGCGGCCTGACGGCCGACTTCCGGGTTGGCACCCGCACCCAGGCCCTTGGTCACGCCGGTGCCCAGTTGCAGGATGGTGCGCGCGCCAATGTTTTTCAGCGCCTGGGCGTCGGTGTTCGCACAGATGAACTCGACGCCTTCGATGTTGCTTTTAACCATGTGATTGACGGCGTTACCGCCACCGCCACCGACTCCGATCACCTTGATGACCGGGCTTTGCGGGATGTTGTCTACCAGCTCGAACATGTTCCCTCTCCTTCAATTCTCTAGTTTTTTTCGCCTACTGCCGTTATCAGAAATTGCCCTGAACCCACCGCTTGAAGCGTTCAAGTACCGGCGCCTTGGGCTCGTCGCCGTAGCTGCTGTCGCGGCCAGTAAGGCCGGTCAAGGTCACGCCTTCGGATTGCTTCTGCAGGCCGTAGGTCAGCAGACCCACGCCTGTCGAATAGATCGGGTTGCGGATGACGTCTTCCAGCCCCCGAACCGTATGCGGTACGCCGAGGCGCACCGGCATGTGGAAAATTTCTTCAGCCAGCTCTACCGCGCCTTCCATCTTGGCGGTGCCGCCGGTCAACACGATCCCGGCCGGGATCAGGTCTTCGTAGCCGCTGCGTCGCAATTCCGCCTGAATCAATGTGAAAAGTTCGTCGTAGCGCGGCTCGACCACCTCGGCCAGCGCCTGACGCGACAGCTCACGTGGTGGGCGATCACCCACACTCGGCACCTTGATCGTTTCGCCAGCACCGGCCAGCTTGGCCAGGCAGCAGGCGTAACGGATCTTGATTTCCTCGGCGTACTGGGTGGGCGTGCGCAGGGCCATGGCGATGTCGTTGGTGACCTGGTCACCTGCGATGGGGATGACCGCGGTATGGCGAATGGCGCCTTCGGTAAAGATGGCGATGTCGGTAGTCCCGCCGCCGATGTCCACCAGGCAAACGCCCAGCTCCTTTTCGTCATCCGTGAGCACTGAATAGGCCGACGCCAGTTGCTCGAGGATGATGTCGTCGATTTCCAGGCCACAGCGGCGCACGCACTTCTCGATGTTCTGCGCGGCGTTCACGGCACAGGTCACCACGTGCACCTTGGCTTCCAGGCGGACGCCCGACATACCCAGCGGCTCGCGCACGCCTTCCTGGTTGTCGATCACGTAGTCTTGCGGCAGGGTGTGCAGCACGCGCTGGTCTGCCGGGATCGCGACCGCCTGGGCGGCATCGAGCACGCGCTCCAAGTCGGCGGTGCTGACTTCACGGTCGCGGATAGCCACGATACCGTGGGAGTTGAGGCTACGAATGTGATTGCCCGCCACGCCCACGAAGGCGGAGTGAATACGGCAGCCCGCCATGAGCTGGGCTTCCTCCACCGCGCGCTGGATCGACTGCACGGTGGACTCGATGTTCACCACCACGCCTTTCTTCAGCCCGCGGGACGGGTGCGTGCCGATCCCGACGATCTCCAGGGTGCCATCGGCCGCGACTTCGCCTACCAGCGCCACCACCTTGGAGGTGCCGATATCCAGCCCGACGATCATTTTGCCGCTTTGCGCGTTTGCCATGTCCTGCCTCTTGTCAATTCTTCGCCACGGTCGGTACCGCTGGCGCCGCCGCGTTCGGGTCACGCCAACCCACGGCCAGGCCGTTGGCATAGCGCAGATCGACGCGGGCGATATTCGTGATCTGGTCTTTTAGGGTCTTGTCGTAGATGGCGATGAACCGGCGCAGCTTTTCCACCAGATGATCACGCCCCAGCAGCAAATCGAGCCCTGGCCCGGCGCTTCCTGCGCCGGTGGTCAGGAACCAGCTGCCGCGCTCACGCAATTCAAGCCGTGCTATGGAGAAACCAAGAGGCCGAAGCATCTGGCTGAGCACTTGATACTGCTGCATGACCTGTTGCTGAGCACGCTGCGGGCCAAAGAGCTGCGGCAGGTGCTCATAATTGGCCAGCTCGCGCGGTGCGAACGCCTGGCCCTGATTATTCAGCAGTTGCCCCTCGCCCCAGCGAGCAACCGGCAGTTGTTCTTCAAGGCGGATCACCACCTGGTCGGGCCATACGCGGCGCACCTCGGCGTGCGCGATCCAGGGCATCTGCTCCAGTTCGGTGCGCATGCTCGTGAGGTCAATGCTGAAAAAGCGCGCATTGGCGTAGGGGGCGATCCGCTGCTGCACGGCCTGCTGGCTCACGTAGCTGAGGTCGCCCTGCACATTGATCTTCGAGACCGGCCGGTCCAGATAAGGCATGGCGCGCTGCGCGCCTTCGTAAGTACCCGCCGCCAGGGCGAGCAACAGCAACGGCCACAGGAGCCGCTTGAAAAACCCGCCGCTGGCACGCGGCAAGCGCACCGATACCGGCTCTTTGGCCACCATGCGGCTGGCACCGCGGGGCGGCGCCTTGCGAGCGGGCATGGGCTGCTGATGACGAAGGGACGCGCCGCGCATGATCAGCCCCTCGCCTGCAGTGAGTCGGTGAGGATGGACAGCACCAGCTGCTGGAAGTCCAACCCGGCGGCGCGTGCCGCCATAGGTACCAGGCTGTGATCGGTCATGCCCGGGGCGGTGTTCACTTCCAGCAACCAGAACGTACCGTTGGCGTCCTGCATCACGTCCACGCGGCCCCAGCCGCTGATTCCGATGGCCGCGCAGGCGCGCTGGCTCAATTCCATCAGTTCCTCTTCCTTCTCGGGCGAAAGCCCACAAGGGATGCGGTACTGGGTGTCATTGGCCAGGTACTTGGCGTCGTAGTCGTAGAACGTGTGCGGGGTGCCGAGGGCGATTGCAGGCAATACCTGATCACGCAGTACGGCCACGGTAAACTCCGGGCCGTCGATCCACTGTTCAACCAATACTTGCGAGTCATAGGCGCTGGCGTCTTTCCAGGCACTGACCAGTTCGTTGCTGCTGGTCACCTTCGCCATGCCGATACTTGAACCTTCATGGGCGGGTTTGACGATCAAAGGCAGCCCCAGTTCCGTGACGGCGTTCACACAATCTTCTTCGCTGGCCAGTACGGCATGGCGAGGCGTGGAAATACCCTGGCTTTGCCAAACCTGTTTGGTGCGCAGCTTGTCCATCGCCAAGGCGGAGGCAAGGATGCCACTGCCGGTATACGGGATGTTCAGGCACTCCAGCAGCCCTTGCATGCTGCCGTCTTCGCCGCCGCGGCCATGGAGGATGATGAACGCGCGGTCGATCTTCTCCCGGAGCAGGATCTGCAGGAGGTCCGGGCCTACGTCGATACCGAACGCATTCACGCCCGCGGCCTGCAATGCACCCAGCACCTGCGCGCCGGACTTGAGCGATACCTCCCGCTCGGCACTGGTGCCACCGTACAACACAGCGACGCGCCCGAAGTCACTCGGCGCAACGTTGGACTTCAGGCTTTCATACGCGCGGGCGTTCATTGGCTTTTCCCCGGGGTGGCTACTGCACCGGCAAACAGCGGACTTTTCAATAATTGAGGGGCGATGGCGCCGACGTCACCGGCACCCTGGCACAGCAGGATGTCGCCCGGGCGCAGCAGTGGCTTGACCACCGGCGCGATGTCGGTGCCGCGTTCCACGTAGATCGGGTCCAGCTGGCCGCGCTGGCGGATGCTGCGGCACAGCTGGCGGCTGTCCGCGCCCGGGATCGGCTCTTCGCCCGCCGGGTACACTTCCATCAGCATCAACACGTTGGCATCGGCCAGTACCTGCACGAAATCATCGTAGAGGTCACGGGTGCGGCTATAACGGTGCGGCTGGTAAAGCATGACCAGGCGGCGCTCCGGCCAGCCACCGCGCACGGCCTGGATCACTGCAGACACTTCACGCGGGTGATGGCCGTAGTCGTCCACCAGCATCACCGAACCACCGTCTACCGGCAGCTCGCCGTATACCTGGAAGCGACGACCCACGCCCTGGAAGCACGAGAGCCCACGCACGATGGCGTCGTCGCTGATGCCTTCGTCGGTTGCAATGGCGATGGTGGCCAAGGCATTCAATACGTTGTGATTGCCCGGCATATTCACCGACACGTCCAGCGGCTCGCGGTCGCGGCGCAATACGGTGAAGTAGGTTTGCATGCCAGCCTGGCGGATGTTGATCGCACGCACGTCGGCGGCATCGTGTACGCCATACGTGACGACGGGGCGAGCTACCTGCGCAAGAATCTCGCGCACCACGGCGTCGTCCAGGCACACCACCGCCAAACCGTAGAACGGCAGGTTGTGAAGGAACTCGACGAAGGTTTTCTTCAGCTTGTTGAAGTCGCCTTCGTAGGTTTCCATGTGATCGGCATCGATGTTGGTGACCACGGCCACCAACGGCTGCAAGTGCAGGAAGCTTGCATCGCTTTCGTCCGCTTCGGCGATGAGGTAGCGGCTGCTGCCCAGCTGGGCATTGGTGCCCGCGGCATTCAGGCGCCCACCGATCACGAAGGTCGGGTCCAGGCCAGCGGCGGCGAATACCGAGGCAAGCAGGCTGGTGGTGGTGGTTTTGCCATGGGTGCCGGCCACGGCGATGCCATGGCGGTAGCGCATCAACTCGGCGAGCATTTCGGCGCGGCGTACCACGGGAATGCGACGCTCCAGAGCAGTGGCAACTTCCGGGTTGCTGACGTTGACGGCGCTGGACACCACCAGCACGTCGGCACGGGCGGCGTTTTCGGCGCGGTGGCCGATGAACACTTCGGCGCCGAAGGCACGCAAGCGCTCGGTCACACCGGAGGCTTTGAGATCCGAGCCGGACACCTGATACCCCAGGTTCAGCAGCACTTCAGCAATACCGCACATGCCCACGCCACCGATACCCACAAAGTGGATACGACGGATGCGGCGCATTTCCGGTTGCGGCATGGCGCGTTGGCTTTCAACCATGAGCCACCTCCAGGCAAGCATCGACGACGCTGCGGGTGGCATCGGGTTTGGCCAAGCGGCGGGCGGTCTCGGCCATGGTCACGAGTTTGTGGGGTTGCATCAAAACCTCTTCAAGGCGCGCGGCCAGTTCAGCGGCGCCGGTTGTTGCTTGCGGCATGACGAAAGCAGCGCCTTCGCGGGCCAGAAATTCGGCATTGCGGCTCTGGTGGTCGTCAATGGCGTGAGGCAGCGGCACCAGCAACGAGGGCAGGCCTGCGGCGGCAAGTTCGCTCACGGTCAGTGCGCCGGCTCGGCAGATCACGAGGTCTGCCCAGGCATAGGCCTGCGCCATGTCGGCAATGAACGGCGCGACCTGAGCCTCTACCCCAGCGGCCTTGTAGCGTTCGGCGGTAGGGCCATCGTGTTGCTTGCCAGCCTGGTGGAACACTTCCGGGCGATGGGCCTCGGGCAGGCTGGCCAAGGCCAGGGGTACCAGCTTGTTGAGCGGTTCGGCGCCCAGGCTGCCACCCATCACCAGCAGGCGGGCGCGGCGGCCCGGCAGGGGTTGGCGAGGCGTGGCCAGGAACAACTCGCTGCGCACCGGGTTGCCGGTGGTAAGGCATTTGGCGGACGCGGCGAAGGTCTGTGGGAAAGCTTCGCAGACTCGGGTAGCCAACGGCAGCAGCAGCCGATTGGCGGTACCGGCCACGGCGTTCTGTTCGTGCACCACGATCGGCACGCCGCTCAGCCGCGCAGCCAAGCCGCCGGGGCCTGTTACGTAGCCGCCGAAGCCCACCACACACACCGGCCGCAAGCGCTTGATGATCGACCGCGCCTGCAGCACGGATTTCACCAGCATCAGCGGCGCTTTCAGCAGGGCCAGCCGGCCTTTGCCGCGCAGGCCGCTTGCCTGGATGGTATGCAAGGTGATGCCCGCCGCTGGCACGAGGTCGTTCTCGATGCCGCGTGGCGTGCCCAGCCAGTGCACGGTGTAGCCCCGGGCCTGGAACTCCTTCGCGCAGGCCAACGCGGGGAACACATGCCCCCCGGTGCCGCCTGCCATGATCAGCACGTTACCGGCCATGGTAGGGCTCCTCGGCGAAGTCCTTCTCGGTGAATTCCACCTCTTCGCTGCCCAGGTGCGTGCGGCTCTCCCATTCGATGCGCAGCAGCAGCCCGAGACAGGCGCAGCAGATCACCAGCGAGCTGCCACCGTAGCTGAGGAACGGCAAGGTAAGGCCCTTGGTAGGCAGCAGGCCCACGTTCACGCCGATGTTGATCAGGAACTGGCCTATCCACAGGAACGACAGGCCGTAGGCCATGTAGGCGGCGAAGAACTGCTTGGATTTTTCTGCCCACAGGCCGATGTACATGCCCCGGATACACACGAACACGAACAGCGCCACCGTGCACAGCGAGCCCACCACACCCAGCTCTTCAGCCAGCACCGAGAACACGAAGTCGGTATGCGCTTCGGGCAGGTAGAATTGCTTCTGCACGCTGTTGCCCAGGCCAACCCCGAACCACTCGCCGCGGCCGAAGGCGATCAAGGCCTGGGTAAGCTGGTAGCCGGAGCCGAACTGGTCTGCCCAGGGGTCGGTGAAGGTGATAAGCCGCGCCATACGGTAAGGCTGCGCCTGCACCAGAACGAACACGGCCGCCACTGCCAGCACCACCATCAGTGCAAAGCGGAACAGCCCTACCCCGCCCAGGAACAGCATCGCGGCCGCTGCACCCATCATCACGACGGTAGCGCCGAAGTCGGGCTCCATCAGCAACAGGCCAGCCATGGGTAGCAGCACGATGAACGGCTTGAAAAAGCCCATCCAGCTTTCGCGCACTTCCTGCTGACGACGTACCAGGTAGCCGGACAGGAAGATCACCACGAACACCTTGGCCAGCTCCGACGGCTGCACGTTGAACGCACCGAAGCCGATCCAGCGCATGGAGCCGTTCACCTCGCGGCCCACCCCGGGCACAATCACCAGGAACAGCAAGCCGAACGCCGCCACAAGCAGCATCCAGCCCATACGCTGCCAGGTGGCGATAGGAATCAGCAGGGTCACGCCGCAGGCACCCAGGCCCAGTACCAGATAGATCAAGTGGCGAATCATGTTGTACAGCGCATTGCCGCTCTGGGCCGCTGCCACTTCGGAGGAAGCCGAAGTGATCATCACCAGCCCAAGGCCAAGCAGGGCCAGGCAGCCAGCGAGCATGGGAAAGTCGATGTCGATCCCACGGTTGCTGATGAGCGGCGATGGATAAGGCTTGATCACGTTGAAAATCATGCCAGCGCCTCCACAGCCTGAGCGAACAGGCGCCCGCGCTCTTCATAATTACGGAACATGTCCAGGCTGGCGCACGCCGGCGACAGCAACACCGCATCGCCTGGCTGGGCCAGTTCGGCGCAATGGGCTACAGCCGCATCGAGGTCGCTCACTCGCACTTTCATTACCTGTTCATCAAGGGCTGTGGCCACGCGCTCGGCGTCCCGCCCAATCAATACCACCGCGCGGCAATGGCGGCTTACCGGAGCACGCAGGGCTGAAAAATCCGCGCCCTTGCCGTCGCCACCGGCTACCAGCACCAGCTTGCCGTCGATATCGCTGCCCAGCCCCTCGATCGCAGCCAGGGCGGCGCCCACGTTGGTGGCTTTGGAGTCGTCGTACCAGGCCACGCCGTTGCGCTCGCGCAGCCATTGGCAGCGGTGGGCAAGGCCTGTGAATGCGCGCAAGGCGTCGAGCATCGGTGCCAGGGGCAAGCCAGCTGCATGCCCGAGTGCCAGCGCCGCCAGGGCGTTGGCCTGGTTATGGGCGCCGCGTACCTTCAGCTCGCTGACCGGCAGCAACAGTTCCTGACCGAACGCCAGGTAGCGGGCTTCACCCTGCTGGCGCAGGCCGAATGCGTTGAAATCAGGGGCATTCAGGCCGAATGAACCCACCTTGATGTCGTCACGCAGCAGCGGCCGGGTAAGCGCGTCCTGGCGATTGATCACCACCTGCCGAGCGCCGCGGAAGATCCGATGCTTGGCCAGATGGTAGGCCGGCATGCCGCTGTAGCGATCCATGTGGTCTTCGCTGAGGTTGAGCACCGTGGCCACTTCGGCATTGAGCTGATGGGTGGTTTCGAGCTGGAAGCTGGACAGTTCGAGCACGTACAACTCGACGTCGTCGGCCAGAAGGTCCAGCGCGGGCGTACCCAGGTTCCCGCCGACCGCCACCCGCTTGCCAGCTGCCTGTGCCATCTCGCCCACCAGTGTGGTGACGGTGCTTTTGGCGTTGGAGCCGGTGATCGCGATGATCGGTGCCTTGGCGTAGCGGGCGAAGAGATCGATGTCCCCGGACAGCTTCACCCCTTGGGCTGCCGCTTCAGCCAGCGCGGGTGTTGCCACGGCCAGGCCAGGGCTGACGTACAGCTCGCTGGCGCGGCAGAGGAACTGTGCGTCGAGCGCCCCGCAACGTACTTCCACTTCAGGGAAATCGCGCTGCAAGGTCGCCAGCTCCGGAGGATTCTCGCGCGTGTCGGCCACGGCGAAGGCAACGCCCTGCTTCGCCAGGAAGCGAACCAGGGACATGCCGCTCTTGCCGAGGCCGACAACGATGCGGAATTGGTCGGAAGCGATCAGCGACACAGGGCTACCTCAGCTTCAACGTGGCCAGGCCGATCAGCACCAGGATCACCGTGATGATCCAGAAGCGCACGATAACCCGGGGTTCGGGCCAGCCTTTGAGTTCGAAATGGTGGTGGATCGGTGCCATGCGGAATACGCGCCGGCCGGTCAGCTTGAACGAAGCGACCTGGATCACCACTGAAAGGGTTTCCATCACGAACACACCGCCCATGATGAACAGCACGATTTCCTGACGAACGATCACCGCAATGGTGCCCAGGGCCGCGCCCAACGCCAGCGCGCCTACGTCGCCCATGAACACTTGCGCGGGATAGGTGTTGAACCAGAGAAAGCCCAGCCCCGCGCCAATCAGCGCGCCGCAGAATACGATCAGCTCGCCGGCGCCCGGCACGTAAGGGATCAGCAAGTAGTCCGCGAACTTCACGTTCCCCGAGAGGTAGCAGAAGATTCCCAGCGCCCCGCCCACCATGACCGTTGGCATGATTGCCAGGCCATCCAGCCCGTCGGTAAGGTTGACCGCGTTGCTCGAGCCCACGATCACCAGGTACGCCAGTACCATGAAGCCGGCACCCAGCGGGATGCTGGCATCCTTGAGCATCGGGATGATCAGCGTGGTTTCCATCGGGCTGTTGGCGGTGGTGTACAGGAACACTGCGGCGCAGATGCCGAATACCGACTGCCAGAAATACTTCCAGCGGCTTGGAAGGCCGCGGGAGTTCTTTTCGATCACCTTGCGGTAGTCGTCCACCCAGCCAATCGCACCGAAGGCGAACGTGACCACCAGCACCACCCACACATAGCGGTTGGTGAGGTCGGCCCACAGCAAGGTGCTGATACCGATGGCCGAGAGAATCAGCGCGCCGCCCATGGTCGGGGTGCCGGATTTGGACAGGTGCGATTGCGGACCGTCATTACGTACAGCCTGGCCGATCTGGCGGATCTGCAGGGTACGAATGAACCAGGGCCCCAGCCACAGCGCAAGGACCAGCGCGGTCAGTACGCCCAGAATCCCACGCAGGGTGAGGTACTGGAAGACCGCGAAGCCCTTGTAGAACTGTTGAAGGAATTCGGCCAACAGCAGCAGCATTAATGTGTCTCCCCGCTGGCACCGCACAGGGCCGCTACGACGTGTTCCATCGCAGCGCTGCGCGAGCCTTTTATTAAAATGGTCGTGTCGGCCACCTGTTCCACGGCCAGGGCCTGGATCAGATCAGCCTGAGTTTCGAAATGGCGGGCGTGTTCACCAAAGGCATCGACGGCGTTAGCCATGAGCGGCCCCACGGCATACAGCGCACTGACCTTGCCCCGAGCGTAGGCACCCACCTGGCGGTGGCCCTCGATAGCCCAGTCACCCAGTTCGCCGATATCTCCAAGCACCAGGACGGTGCGGCCGGAAAAGCCGGCGAGTATATCAACGGCCGCGCTCACCGAGGAGGGGTTTGCGTTGTATGTATCATCAATAACACGAGTACCGGAGGCGGTAACCTGCGCGACAGTACGGCCCTTGACGGGCTGCACGCTGTTCAGCCCACGGGCGATTTCCGGCAGCGTGGCGCCCATGGCGCGAGCGACGGCCGCGGCCGCCAGCGCGTTGCGCACGTTGTGCTCGCCCAGCAGGTTCAGCTGAATGCTCTCTACACCGTCGTTGCAGCGCAGCTCGAACGCCGGGCAGCCGCGGGCATCGGCGGTGACCGGGCCGGCATGGAAGTCGGCGTCCGGGTTGGCCAGCGCGAAGGTGAGCACCGCGCGGGCACCTGCCCGGGCTGCCCAGATCGGGAAGGCCTTGTCGTCAAGGTTGAGCACTGCCACGCCAGTGGCGCCCAGGCCTTCGAGGATCTCCCCCTTGGCCTCGACGATTTTATCCGGCCCGCCGAACTCGCCAACGTGGGCGGTGCCCGCGTTGTTGATCAGCGTGACCATCGGGCGGGTAAGCCCTACGGTGTAACGGATTTCACCAATGCGCGACGCGCCCAGCTCGATCGCCGCGGCCCAATGCTCGGGTGCCAGCTCCAGCAGGGTAAGTGGCGCGCCAAGGTCGTTGTTCAGGTTGCCACGGGTAGCCAAGGCCGGCCCGCGCACACGCAGAATGGCCGCCAGCATCTCTTTTACGGTGGTTTTACCGCTGGAACCGGTAATGGCGGCTACCGGGCCTTCGAAGGCAGCGCGATTAAGCGCGCCCAGCTCCCCGAGGGCCACGCGGCAATCGCGAACCACCAGTTGCGGCAAGCCGACGCCGGGCACTTCGCGCTCGACCAGTGCGGCCACCGCACCTTTGGCGGCAACGTCCGCAAGGTAGTCATGGCCGTCGAAGCGAGGCCCCGTGAGGGCGATGAACAACTGCCCGGGCTGGATAGCCCGGCTATCGATGCTCACGCCGTCGAAACTGCAGTCGCCGCCCACCAGCCGACCATCAAGGGGCTGGGCCACAGCGCTGAGGAGCAGAGGCTCAAGCATGGTCTGCCTCCCACGCGGCAAGCGCCGCTTCGGCCTGTTGGATATCGGAGAATGGCTGGCGCTCGCCGAGGATTTCCTGGTAATCCTCATGGCCCTTGCCTGCAAGCACCACTACATCACCGGCGCGGGCTTCGCTGATGGCCTGGGCGATGGCGGCGCCACGGCCAGACACGAACCGGGCCTGCTCGGGCCGGGCGAAACCGGGGCGAATGTCCGCAAAGATAGTGTCGGGTGCTTCGCTACGGGGGTTGTCGTCGGTAACGATGACAGTGTCGGCGAAGTCTTCGGCCACTCGGGCCATCAACGGGCGCTTGCCACGGTCGCGGTCGCCGCCGCAGCCGAATACGCACACCAGGTTACCGCTGGCATGGGGGCGCAGGGCCTGCAGCACTTTCTCCAGCGCGTCTGGCGTGTGGGCGTAGTCGACCACTACAAGCGGGCGATCGCCGCCGCCCAGGCGCTGCACCCGGCCTTGAGGCCCTTGCAGCTGCGGCACGGCCTTGAGAATTTCATCCAGCGGGTAATCCAGCGCCACCAGCGCGCCAATCGCGGCCAGCAGGTTGCTCAGGTTGAAGCGGCCCAGCAATCGGCTGCGCAGGCTGAAGGTACCGTGCGCGGTGACCAGGGTGGCGCTCACGCCGTGGTCGTCGAACCGGGCATCGCGGCAATACAGCGCGGCAGTGGGGTCTTCCAGGCTATAGCCGATCACCCGGGATACGCCGGGGCGGGAAGCCAGGTCCTGGCCGAACGGGTCGTCCAGGTTGATCACCCGTGCACGGAGCGTGGACCAGGCGAACAACCGCGCCTTGGCCTCGGCGTAGGCCTGCATGCTCCCGTGGTAGTCGAGATGGTCGCGCGACAGGTTGGTGAATACGGCGATGGAGAAATCCAGCGCGGCAACCCGCCCCTGCTCCAGTGCGTGAGAGGAGACTTCCATCGCCACTGCACGGGCGCCGGCCTTGCGCAGGTCCGACAGCGTGGCTTGCACAACCACTGCATCGGGCGTGGTCAGGCGGCCGCTTTTCAGCTCACCATGAAAACCGCTGCCCAGCGTACCGATCAGCCCGCAAGGCAACCCCAGGTGGTCGAGGGCCTGCGCAATCAGCTGGGTAACGCTGGTTTTGCCGTTGGTGCCGGTCACGCCCACCAGCCGAAGGTGGCGGCCTGGGTCCGAGTAGAAGCGGCCGGCAATACTGGATAGCTGCCGCGCCAGGCCGCGCACCGGGATCAAGGGAGTGCTGGTGAGAGGCAGTACGCTTGCGCCGTCCGCTTCATAGGCAACGGCGGCGGCGCCTCGCGCCAGGGCGTCGGCGATATGCTCGCGGCCATCGACGCGGGTACCCGGCACGGCCAGGAACAGGTCGCCCGGGCGCACGTCCCGGCTGTCGAGGGCCAGTTCGCGGATCAACGGGTCATGCCCGGCGTCCGGGAACAGGTGGGTCAATGGCATGCTCATCAGCCTTGCCGTCCTTTGGCGGGCGCAGGCGGGGCTACGGGCGTAGCGTTGGCCTGCTGTTGCGGAGTAGCGGGAAGGTTGTCTGGCGGCACGTTCATCAAGCGCAGCGTGCCGGACATCACCTTGCTGAATACAGGCGCCGATACCAGGCCGCCGAAGTAACCGCCGGCACCCGGCTCGTCGATCACCACCACCACCGCATAGCGTGGGTTGGCCACCGGGCCGAAGCCTGCGAAGAGGGAGCGATAGGCGTTTTCGGTATAACCGCGCGAGCCGATGGTAGCCTTGCGCGCGGTACCGCTCTTGCCGGCTACGTGATAGCCAGGCACCTGCGCCCGGTAAACGCCGCGCGGCGCTTCGATCACCTGCTGCAACATGCCTTGAATGGTGGCGGCAACGTTCTGCGGGATCACTTGCGCGCCTTCGGGCTCGTTATCGACCTTCAGGATCGACAGCGGCACCAGCTTGCCGTGGTTGGCCAATGTGGCGTAGGCATGCACCAGCTGCAGAGCAGTCACGGAAAGGCCATAGCCGTAGGACAGGGTGGCGGTTTCGGCCTTGTGCCATTCCCGGTGGTTGGGCAGGTTGCCCACGCGTTCACCGGGGAAACCAAGCCCCGAGTACTGGCCCAGGCCAACCGACGACATTACCCGGTAGATGTTCTCACCCCCAACGTCGAACGCGACCTTGCTCATACCCACGTTACTGGAGTTGATCAGGATACCGGTCAGGTCCAGTACCGGGCCTTCGGTCTTGGACACGTCCTTGATGGTGTAGCGGCCGATCTGCAACGAGCCGGGATACACATCCACTTTGTCGGTGGGCTTCCAGCGGCCGGTTTCCAGCGCGGCGCTCATGGACAGCGGCTTCATGGTGGAACCCGGCTCGAACACGTCGATGATGGCCCGGTTACGCATGGCCGCCGGGACCATGGTGCGACGGTTGTTCGGGTTGTAGGTAGGCATGTTGACCATGGCCAGCACTTCGCCGGTTTTTACGTCCATGATCACCAGGCTGCCCGCCTTGGCCTGGTTGTCGGTGATGGCCTTGCGCAGCTCGCGGGTAGCCAGGTACTGCAGGCGCAGGTCGATGGACAAGGCCAGGGTTTTCCCGGCCTTGGCGTTCTTGGTCACTTGCACGTCACGGATCAGCCGCCCGCGGCGGTCCTTGATCACCTGACGCCGCCCTGCCACGCCCGCCAGCCATTCGTCATAAGCCAGCTCCACGCCCTCGCGACCGTGGTCGTCGAGGTCGGTGAAACCCACCATGTGTGCGGTAACGTCGCCGGCCGGATAGAACCGGCGGAACTCTTCCAGCCCGTAAACGCCCGGTACCTTGAGGTCCAGCACTGCCTGGCCTTGCTCGGGGGTAAGGCCGCGCACCAGGTAGAGGAATTCCTTGTTGGCGTTCGCTTCGAAGCGCTCGCTCAGCTGGGCGGGATCCTGGCCAAGGGCGCGTGCGAGGTCGGGCCAACGGTCCTTGGCCAACTGCAGCTCCTTGGGGTTGGCCCACAGGGTGCTGACCGGCGTACTCACCGCCAATGGCTCACCGTTGCGATCGGTGATCAAGCCACGGTGCGCGGGAATGGGGATATGCCGCATGCTGCGCGCGTCGCCCTGGCCCTTGAGGAAGTCCCGGTCCACCACCTGCAGGTCGATGATCCGCCAGCTGATCGCCGCCACCATGATGCCGAGCAAACCCAGCACCACGCGGAAACGCCACGGATAGAGTGCGCCGTCGAGCTTCATCATGGCGCCACCATGCGCACGTCGGCGGCATCGGGCACATGCATCTTCAACTGCTCGGTAGCCAGTGCCTCGATTCGGCTATGGGCCGTCCAGGTACTTTGTTCAAGGATCAACCGCCCCCATTCAGCCTGCGCCTTGTCCCGCTCGTTGAGTTCGGTGTACAGGGCATTGAGCAGCGTACGGTTCAGGTGCGCGCTGTAGGCCACGGCGATAGCCGACACCAGAACAGCGACGAACATCAGCAGCATCAGGAAGCTACCGGTTGGCAGAGGCTTGAAGAAGAGCTTGCTCACCGCAGCTTCTCCGCGACCCGCATTACCGCGCTGCGGGAGCGAGGGTTGGCTTTGAGCTCAGCCTCTGAAGCAAAGCGTGCCTTGCCCAGGGTGCGTACGATCGGGTCGAAGCGCTGCACTTGCACCGGCAGGTTGCGCGGCAGCGTGTCCACCTCGCCCTTTTCAAGGCGACGCAGGAAAAGTTTGACGATGCGGTCTTCGAGGGAATGGAAGCTGATCACTGCCAGCCGCCCGCCTATTTCGAGGAGGTCCATTGCAGCCCGCAGCCCGGCTTCGAGGTCTGCCAGCTCGTTGTTCACGTGAATCCGCAAGCCCTGGAATGCCCGGGTAGCAGGGTGTTTGTTCTTTTCCCAGGCTGGGTTGGCGTCCTTGAGTACCTGCGCCAGGTCACCGGTGCGCTCGAAGGGCTGAACCTGGCGGCGCTCTACCACCGCACGCGCCATGCGCCGGGCGAAGCGCTCCTCGCCGTACTCCTTGAATACGCGAGCGATCTCTTCTTCGGGGGCCTGGGCAATGAACTGCGCGGCGCTGACGCCACGGTCAGGGTCCATGCGCATGTCCAGGGGGCCATCGTTCAGGAAGCTGAAGCCGCGGGTAGGGTCGTCCAGCTGCGGTGACGACACACCGAGGTCGAGCAGGATACCGCTTACCTTGCCTTTCAACCCCAGGCGCTCGGCCTCGTCGGCCATTTCCGCAAAACTGCGCTGCACAATGACAAAGCGGCCGTCTTCGGCCGCCAGCGTTTGCCCCGTGGCAATCGCTTGAGGGTCCTTGTCAAAGCCAAGTAATCGGCCATCGCGCCCGAGCTGTTGCAGCAACAAGCGGCTATGCCCGCCACGGCCGAAGGTGCCATCTATATAGCAGCCGTCCGCGCGCACGGCCAAGGCCTCGATCGCCTCGTTTAGCAACACGGTAATGTGGTTGAAGCTGCTGTCAGTCGTCACAGGATCAGGTCACGCAATTCGTCAGGCATGGCGCCCGGTTGTTGGATAGCTTCGAGGTCCGCCGCGGAAACTGCATTCCACGTGTCTTCGTCCCACAATTGAAACTTGTTCAGCTGGCCTACCAGCATCGCCCGTTTGTCCAGGCGGGCGTATTCTCGCAAGCGCGGCGGCACCAGAAAGCGGCCACTCGAATCGAGTTCCAGGTCCACGGCATTGCCAATAAGCAGCCGTTGCAGGCGCTTGACCTCTTCACGTAGCGAGGGCAGCGCCTTGAGCTTGGTTTCGATGATTTCCCATTCGTCGAGTGGATAGACGTTAAGGCAACGGTCGACAGTATCGATGGTGATGATCAACTGGCCGGAGCTGCGCGTATTCAGCTCGTCACGGTACCGGCTCGGCATGGCGAGACGGCCCTTTGCGTCGAGACTGATAGCATTGGCTCCACGAAACACTGTTGAGCTTCCCCGAAAAAAGACCCTGCCGCGCTATTGTTCCTTATGCGCCTGTATTTCCCACTTCCTGCCACTTTCCGCCACTCGCGCACACTATAGGAACCCCCTCCCTGCACCGTCAAGGCGCGCCGTCAGTGATTTCCTTTACATATCGGTGATTTACGACACAGATGGTGTGGAATGCTTGAAAAAGCGCTCAAAATCGACTGCGAATACCCATCCGAGGCAGGGGATTACGTCAAATACTTAAAGTAGATTGTGAGGATTAAGATTTTTTCGGTATAGCCAGGAGGGGGTATCAAGCGAAACGGGGAAGGAGGAAAAAGGTGGAGAGTCGGTCTGTAAGCCGGGTTCTGTCGAGGACAGTCATTCCTCTACGGTGGTCATCGCTGAACACCTTTAGCAACCTACCCGGTTCCAGCGCGGGCCACGCCTATGGAACCCTATTTGGTCTTGCTCCGAGTGGGGTTTACCTTGACCACGAACTGTTGCCAGACGCGCGGTGCGCTCTTACCGCACCTTTTCACCCTTACCGGCGCCGAAGCGCTTAGGCGGTTATTTTCTGTGGCACTTTCCGTAGGCTCACGCCTCCCAGGCATTACCTGGCACTCTGCCCTATGGAGCCCGGACTTTCCTCCCCCGCGCATGCGAGCATGCAACGGCAGCGACTGTCCAACCGACTCTCCGCCGCCAAGGATACAGACCGGCAGGAGCCGGCGCCAGCCCGCAAGCTTCTTTATATCCCGGGCCGGGAGCGCAAGCACCGTGACTTTCGCCGTTTCGCTTAACCCTGCCGCTCCAGCGCCACCTGATAAAGCAGGTTCTTGCGCACGCCGGTAATCTGCGCAGCCAAGGCAGCGGCCTTCTTCAGCGGCATCTCGGCGAGCAGCAGGTCAAGCACCCGTAGCGCTTCGGCACTGATCGCGTCCTCACCCACCGGAGCAATCCAGCCACCCACCAGCACTACGCATTCACCGCGCTGCTGGTTCGAATCTGACTCGATGAACGCGCGAAGCTCTGCCAATGGCAGGCCCTTGAGGGTTTCGAAGGCTTTGGTCAGCTCCCGTGCCAGCACCGCCGGCCGATCACCGCCGAAGGCGGCTTCCATCGCCTGCACCGATTCGAGAATACGATGGGGCGCTTCATAGAAAATCAGCGTACGCGGCTCTTCGCGCAGCGCTTCCAGCCGGCTCGCACGGGCGGCGGCCCTGGCCGGGAGAAAGCCTTCGAAGATGAACCGGTCCGACGGCAACCCGGCGGCGGACAATGCCGCGATAACGGCGCAGGCGCCAGGAACCGGAACCACTTTTACACCCGCGGCACGGGCTTGCCGTACCAGGTGATAGCCCGGATCGGAAATCAGCGGCGTGCCCGCGTCGGAAATCAGCGCAACGCTTTCGCCTGCCTGCAGCTTCCCGAGAAACCGCCCGCCATCCTCGCGCTCATTGTGCTCATGACAGGCCGCCAAGGGCGTCTGGATACCGAAATGCTGTAACAGGCGCAGGGAGTGACGCGTATCTTCAGCGGCGATCAGTGCCACGTCCTTGAGCACATTCAATGCTCGCGGGGTCATGTCGTCGAGATTACCGATGGGGGTGGCGACCACATAAAGTGTGCCGAAAGTTGAATCTGTCGCGCCTGAGAGGGTCACAGCACACACCTTGGAAACGCCGGAAAGCGGCCATTGTAGCGGCCTCGGCAGGCTTTTGCCGAATCCGTGGGCAGCGCGCCGTGGCGTCGCACCGGCGACTGGGCTTGGGTACAATTGCCCGTTCAACGATTCGTATCAGGAAGATGTACATGACCGGTTGCCTGCGTTCGCTAATCGCCTTATTCATGGCCGTGCTACTCGCGGCCTGCGCCAGCCAGCCTGGCTCGAACCTTGGCGAACTGCCGCGAACGCCTGCCGCCAGCGTGGAGGAACTGCTGCAACAAGCCAGCGCGAGCCAGTCCCCCGAGGAGGCTGCGTTCCTGCGGCTCACAGCCGCCAGCAAGGCAATGGAGCAACATAACGACGCCCAGGCCACGCAGATCTTCGGCGACATCGACCTGAACCGCCTCAAGCCCGCCCAGCAGGTGTTCGCCAGCACGTTGCTGGCCGAACTGGCGCTGAACCGCAACGACCCCAGGGCGGCGGTTACCGCGCTTGGCCATCCCAGCCTGCAACACCTGGGCGAGCTTCCCCTCGATCAACAGATCCGTACCCAGACCGTACGCGCCCGGGCCCTTGAAGCAGACGGCCAGGTTCTCGCCGCCGCGCGCGAACGTATTTTCATGGCGCCGACCCTGCAAGGGGATGCGGCCGCCGCGAACCATGAGGAAATCTGGAAGCTGGTAGCCAGCCTGCCCGCCGATCAGGCGCAGCCAGCCGGCAATGATGACCTGGCGGGCTGGCTCAGCCTTTCCCAGGTGGTGAAAACGCCTGGCACTCTCGAACAACAGAAAGCCGCCATTGAAGCCTGGCGTGCCCAGCATGCCAGCCATCCGGCGGCCCGTACGCTGCCTCTGCCATTGCAACAACTGATGGCCGTAACCAATCAGCCGCTGGACCGTATCGCGCTGCTGCTGCCCCAGCAAGGCCCACTGGCGGGCGTGGCCCGGGCGCTGCGCGATGGCTTCATGGCGGCGCACTATCAGGCGCTGCAGGCCGGCCAGCCGGCGCCCGCCATCGAGTTCTATGACAGCTCGAGGGTAACGTCCATGGACGACTTCTATCGCCAGGCGCAGGCGGCCGGCGTTCAGATGGTGGTCGGCCCCCTGGAAAAGAACCTGGTCAAACAACTGAGCAGCCGCCCCCAGCTGCCAATCATCACGCTGGCCCTCAATTACAGCGACAGCAACCAACCCGGCCCTTCGCAACTGTTCCAATTTGGCCTGGCTGCCGAAGACGAAGCGCGTGAGGTGGCCCGGCGTGCGCATGCCGATGGCCTGCAACACGCCGCAGCCATCGTTCCCAAAGGCGAATTCGGTGACCGTGTGCTGGCCGCGTTCCGCCAGGACTGGCAAGCCAGTGGCGGCACACTGGTGGCTGCCATCCAGATCGATCAGCCTGTTGCGCTTGCCCAACAGATCGGCGAGCTGATGCAGGTACGGCAGACCGGAACAGGTGGCCAGGGCACCCGCCGCCAGGACATCGACTTCATCTACATGACGGCCACACCCCAACAGGCCCAGCAGGTAAAGCCTACGCTCAACTATCAGTACGCCGGTGACGTGCCGGTCTATGCCACCTCGCACGTCTATAGCGCAAGTGGGGACCAGGCGCAGTACAACGACCTCAACGGGGTGCGTTTCTGTGAAACCCCCTGGCTGCTGGATACGAGCAATGGCTTGCGCCAACAGGTCGCGCGCCAGTGGCCGCAGGCCAACAGCAGCCTGGGCCGGCTATACGCCATGGGTGCCGATGCCTACACACTTGCGCCACGCCTGGGCCAGCTCAAGGCGCTGCCTGACAACCGCATCGACGGCCTGTCAGGCAGCCTCAGCCTTAATAACGCCCAGCGCATCGAACGGCAGCTGCAGTGGGCACAATTCAACAATGGCAAGGTCGAGCGGTTGCCGGCCAGCGGCCAGTGAACAATCCGGTGCCACCCGGGGAACACGGCAAGCAAGCCGAGGCCTGGGCGGAGCGGCACCTGAGCGACCATGGCTTGCGGCTGTTGGCGCGCAACTGGCGTTGCCGCGAAGGTGAACTGGATCTGGTCATGCTAGATGGCGATACAGTAGTATTCGCCGAAGTTCGCTATCGCCGGCACCGCCAATGGGGCGGTGCCCTAGGAAGCATTGACGGCCGCAAACAGGCGCGCGTGATCAACGCCGCTGAACGGTACCTCTTCGAAGAGCCTGTATGGGCCGATCACCCGTGCCGCTTCGACATCATCGCCATTGAAGGCAACGACCCGAGCGCCCCTGGCCTGACCTGGCTCAAGGACGCATTTTCGAGTTGAATACCGTTTACGGCTGGCCGATCCACTCTGATAGTTCCGCGCCAGCTCGCTGGTAGCGCTCCCGCTTCGCGGGCCAAGGTTTTCTAAGGTAAACGATGGACATGCAATCCCGGATTCGCCGGCTTTTCCAGGCCAGCATCGACACCAAACAGCAAGCGATGGAAGTGCTTGCCCCGCATATCGAGCAGGCCAGCCAGGTAATGGTCAATGCCATGCTCAGCGAGGGCAAGGTGTTGGCCTGTGGCAATGGCGGTTCGGCTGGCGATGCCCAGCATTTCTCGTCGGAGATGCTCAACCGCTTCGAGCGCGAGCGCCCGGGCCTGCCGGCCATTGCGCTCACAACCGACAGCTCCACGCTCACCTCCATCGCCAATGACTACAGCTACAACGAAATCTTCTCCAAGCAGATTCGCGCACTGGGGCAGGCGGGTGATGTGCTGCTGGCCATTTCCACCAGCGGGAATTCTGCCAACGTCATCCAGGCGATCCAGGCGGCGCATGACCGTGACATGACGGTAGTGGCCCTCACTGGCCGCGACGGCGGCGGCATGGCCTCGCTGTTGCTGCCCGAAGATGTCGAAATCCGCGTGCCGTCACAGGTGACGGCGCGTATCCAGGAAGTCCACTTGCTGGCTATCCACTGCCTCTGCGATTTGATCGACAGCCAACTGTTCGGGAGTGAAGAATGAGCCCCACCCGCGTCGGCCTTGCGGCCCTCACCTTTTGCCTTGCCCTCTCCGGCTGCAGCTCCGTGCTGACGGCCACCCGCGACAAACCCATCGATGATGATCGAGGCACCCGCACCCTGGGCAGCAAGATCGACGACTCGCTGATCGAAACCAAGGTTGCGGTCAACGTTGCCAAAGCCAGCCCCGACCTGGACCAAGGCTCGCACATCGTGGTCACCAGCTATAACGGCGTGGTGCTGCTGGCCGGCCAGACGCCGCGGGCAGACCTCAAAGCCATGGCCGAGCAGGCCGCCGCTTCGGTACAGCGGGTAAAAAAGGTGGAGAACGAGCTTCAGGTCATTCAGCCGTCCTCCTTGCTGGCACGCAGCAACGACGCGGTACTGACCACCAAGATCAAGACACAGATGTTTGCGGATAACACCATTCCTGGCTCGCGCATCAAGGTCGTGACCGAGAACGGCATCGTGTACCTGCTTGGCCTGGTAACCCAACAGGAAGCGACCCGTGCTACCAACCTGGTGCAGAGCGTTTCCGGGGTGCAGAAGATCGTGAAGCTGTTCGAGTACATCGACTGATCAGCTTCACAGGTACAAAAAAGGCGACCACGATGGTCGCCTTTTTTTATTTCACCACTTTCAGGCTGGGCCGCCCGCTTGGGCGAGGCGGCTGACCGCCAGGCGGCGGCTGGTCGCCATCCAGGCCCTCCTCTTCCATGTCGAGCTCATCGTCCTCCAACGAAGGCACTTCAGGGTCAAACACCATGCCCTGCCCGTTCTCGCGCGCATAGATACCCATGATGGCCCCGACCGGCACATACAGGGTATGAGCAACGCCGGAGAAGCGACCTTCGAAACTCACGGCTTCGTTATCCATGTGCAGGTGACGCACCGCAGTGGGCGAAACGTTGAGCACGATCTGACCATCGGTTGCAAAGCCCTCAGGGACTTGCACTGCGCGATACTCGGCATTTACCAGGATATGGGGCGTGCAATCGTTATCTACGATCCACTCATACAAGGCGCGGACCAGATAGGGACGACTGGAATTCATCAAGGGCTCCTCTAAAACTAACGCATTTCACGTTCGGCAGCCGAGAGGCTGGCCTGGAACGCTTCTCGAGCAAATTGCCGATCCATGTAATCGAGCAAGGGCTTCGCCGCACGCGGCAACTCGACGCCCATCACCGGGAGCCGCCAGAGTATGGGCAATAGACAGCAGTCAACCAGGCTTTGCTCATCACTCATGAAGCAGGACATCTCGGCAAACAGCGGGGAAACCCCGGTAAGGCTTTCGCGCAGATGCTTGCGCGCCTCGACCCGTGCGGCCTCTTTGCTGCGCGGATCGAGCAGCAGATCCACATGCCCGCACCAGTCCCGCTGAATACGGTGCATCAGCAGGCGAGCATTGGCGCGAGCCACCGGGTAGGCGGGCAGCAACGGAGGATGGGGGTAGCGCTCGTCGAGGTACTCCATCACTACGGTGGATTCATACAGCGCCAGATCGCGGTCCACGAGCGTGGGAAGGCTGCCGTAAGGGTTCACTTCCATCAACGCCGCCGGCGGGCGCCCCGGGGCAATGTCGATGATTTGCACGGTAACGGCCTTCTCGGCCAACACGATACGCACGCGATGGGAATAATGGTCGGCAGGATCGGAGTAGCAGGCCAACCTGTTGGTTACGCCCATGGCGATCTCCTCGCTGGAAACAGATAAACGAACGCGCCCGAGGCACTTCCCCCGCACAGGGCCCGGCACTAGCCAGGCAACAGCGAACGGAAACACCCCAAGGCGCGCGATAACTGCGAATCTTACAACAATTTTGCTGTCAGCGGGGCTGACCGCGGTCACTGCGCAGGGCGTGGCATAGCGCGAGAACGACATCGGAAGGGCAAAAAGCGGTAAAAACAAAAAAGCCCGGCTCTTTCGAACCAGGCTTTTTGTTGAAGCTTGAGCAGCGAATTAACGCTTGGAGTACTGCGGACGCTTACGCGCTTTACGCAGACCAACTTTCTTACGCTCAACTTCACGGGCATCGCGGGTAACGAAGCCGGCACGGCGCAGATCGCCACGCAGGGTTTCGTCGTACACCATCAGGGCACGGGTGATACCGTGACGGATGGCGCCAGCCTGGCCGCTTACGCCACCGCCGGAAACGGTCACGAACACGTCGAATTTCTCGACGGTGCCGGTCAGTTCCAGAGGCTGACGAACAACCATGCGCGCGGTTTCACGACCGAAGAAGGAATCCAGCGTGCGGTTGTTGATGGAGATGTTACCGGTACCCGGACGCAGGAAAACGCGAGCGGTAGAGGTCTTGCGACGGCCAGTGCCGTAATTTTGAGTCGCCGACATAGTGAACTATTCCGTTAAATCTTCAGTTCTTGGGGCTGCTGAGCAGTATGAGGGTGTACAGCGCCCGCATAGACTTTCAGCTTACGGTACATGTCGCGACCCAGCGGGTTCTTCGGCAGCATGCCTTTGACCGCGGTCTCGATCACGCGCTCAGGTGCCTTGTCGATCAGCTTGTCGAAAGTGATCGATTTGATACCGCCCGGGAAACCGGAGTGGGAGTAGTACACCTTGTCCGTGGACTTGGCGCCGGTTACACGAACCTGCTCGGCGTTGATGACGACGATGTAGTCACCGGTGTCAACGTGCGGAGTGAATTCAGGCTTGTGCTTGCCACGCAGACGGCTCGCGATTTCAGTAGCCAGACGACCCAGGGTCTGGCCAGCGGCGTCGACGACAAACCAGTCGCGCTTTACTGTTTCCGGTTTAGCAGTAAAAGTTTTCATTCTTTATAGCCTCAGGGGCCGTCCAACAAAAATAGACGGCGGAGCTTACTGAATAGTGCTTGCTTTGACAAGGTCAAAGGCAGCCGCATCCAGACGCTTTTGGGGGCTCGGGTCATCGCGTCAGGGTTCGGCAAAGGGCCTGTTCGTGGAGGGGCATCACTTCCTCCGCGTGCAGAGCAGGCGAATTATCCGGATTACAGCGAAAACATCAAGCGACTTTTTCAGTGCCGGCGTTAACGCAATGGCCGGCTGGACAGCTGGGCGCAAAACCAAGACGATAGTGCCAACAAATGACCGTTTCCCCTTAACAAGAACAACAATCCATGCCCGTACTGCCCGCTCTTCCGCTGCGCCGTGTCGCTATCCTCGCCACCGACCAGGTATTTGCTTCCACGCTCACCCAGGCCAAGGACTTTTTTCATCTTGCCAGCCTTCGATACGGTCGCGAGTCGGGTCTTGGCCTCACCCCGGCCTACGAGACGTGCCTGGTCAGCCCAGGCGGCGAGCAGGTAATGACCTTCAGCGGCACCTCCATCAGCGTTGATGCCGGGCTGGAAGACGCCGATGTAATCGTACTGCCTGCATTTTCGGACGGGATCGACCCGATGTTTGCCCGCGCGCCGCAGGTAGTGCCTTGGCTACGCGAACAGCACGCCCGCGGCGCGGTAATCTGCGGCGAGGCGAACGGGGTATTCTGGATGGCCGAGGCAGGGCTGTTGAATGGCAAGGAAGCGACCACCTACTGGCGCTTCTTCGACCGGTTCGCCGAACGGTACCCGCAGGTGAAGCTGACCCGCGACAAGCACCTGACCGACGCTGACAATCTCTACTGCGCCGCAGGCCTGACCTCAGCCTCCGATCTGTACATCTACCTGATCGAACGGTTTTGTGGCGCATCGGTTGCCCAGGGCGTGGCCAGGGACATACTCCATGAAGTGCGCCGCACTTACGCGCCAGGCCGCATCGGTTTCGGCGGCCAGAAGCTGCACCAGGATCCGCAGGTGTTGCAGATACAGCACTGGCTGGAGGCGCATTTTGCGAAGAAGTTTCGCTTCGAGGACCTGGCCCGGGACCACGGCATGAGCATTCGCAACTTCATGCGCAGGTTCCAGGCCGCCACGGGCGATAAACCCCTTCACTACCTGCAACGCTTGCGCATCGAGACAGCCAAGGGGCTGCTCTCCAGCAGCGCGAAGAGCGTCAAGACCATCAGCTACGAAGTAGGCTATGACGACGCCAGCTTCTTCGCGCGGCTATTTCGGCAACACACCGGCGCGTCGCCGAACCAGTACCGCCAGCGCTATGTGGCGCAAACCGCCTGACAGCGCTGTATCAGGGCTTGTGCGCCCGGGAAAGGAACTCATGCGATTGCATTTCCAGCAAGCGGCTGAGCGTGCGCTGGAATTCGAAGTTCAGTCGGCCACCTGAATACAGGTCCTTGAGTTCCACTTCCGCCGAAATGATCAGCTTCACGTTCCGATCGTAGAACTCGTCGACCATATTGATAAAGCGCCGGGCGATGTCGTCGGTGGCAACGCCCATCTGCTCCACGCCGCTCAGGATCACCGCATGGAAGATCTTGCCCAGCTCGATGTAGTCGTTCTGGCTGCGGGGGCCATCGCACAGCGCGCGGAAGTCGAACCAGGCCACATCGTCACAAGTACGCACGGCGCGGATTTCACGGTTCTCGATCATCAGCACATCGTTCTCGACCGCTTGCGTGCATTCGGGGGTGAGGGCACGGAAGCTGTCGCGAAGGCTCTTCTCGGCGGCTTCGTCGAGTGGGAAATGGAACAATTCAGCCTGCTCAAGGTGTCGCAAGCGGTAATCGACGCCGCTGTCGACATTGACCACTTCGGTGTTCTGCTTGATCAGGGCGATCGCGGGCAGGAAACGGGCGCGCTGCAAACCGTCCTTGTACAGACCATCCGGCACGATGTTCGAGGTAGCGACCAGCGTGACGCCATGCTTGAACAGCTCTTCCATCAGGGTGCCGAGGATCATGGCGTCCGTGATATCGGACACGAAGAATTCATCGAAACAGATGACGCGCGACTCGTCAGCGAAACGCTTGGCGATAAGAGTGAGTGGGTTTTTCTCGCCCTTGAGGTTTTTCATTTCCTCGTGCACGCGCTTCATGAAGCGGTGGAAGTGGGTGCGGGTCTTTTCCTTGAACGGCAGCGCTTCGAAGAAGGTATCGACCAGGTAGGTTTTCCCCCGGCCTACGCCGCCCCAGAAATACAGGCCCTTGACCGGCGCTGCTTCTTTCTTGCCGAACAGCTTGCCCAGCAGCCCCGGCTTGGCCTGGCTGGCGGCGATCAGGTCGTCATACAGGCGCTGCAGATGGCGAACCGCTGTTTCCTGCGCCGCATCGTGGAAGAAATCAGGACGTTTCAGGTCAGCTTGGTATCGTTCAAGAGGCGTCATAAGTCGTCTGCGAGGCTTTAAAACCGGGCCGCCACTTTAACGGCGGCCCTTCGGGATGGCAATCAAGGCCGCGACCAATCGCCGCGGCCCCCAGGGCACTCAGGCCTGCGGGCGAAGCGCCTGACGTACGGCATCAATGGCGAGATCGCGGGTGGCTTGATCGGCAAACTCAGGGCTGTCCGCCACGCAAGCGTCGTCCAGCCATAGGCCGAAGCCGCTGCCTTCAGCACGCAGGTCGGGATTTCCTTCCTGCAATCGCTTGCTCGCCGCACCCGCCTGCTTGCCGTCGGCGAATGGCCGGGACAGCAGCAATTGCTCGCCGTCGGCGCTGAGCAGGCGGAAGCGGAAGGTGCCGTCCTGTTCGCGGAAGCTCACGAAACGGGCGGCCTTTTCGGTTTTCTTGCGTGCTTCGCCCGCCCCGACAACCTGCGCGCGGAAAGAGCGCAGGCCAACGGCTTCGCGCAGCTGTTCGAGGAACGGGGTGGCGGTTTTGCGGGCCTTGATCGCGCCAGCCTGGAGGATGTCTTCGAGGTCTGCGGGGCGCTCGATCAACTGATGATAGCGCTCGCGGGCTTCGCCCAGCTCACTGTCAAGCAAGGTGAACAGTCGCTGCTTGGCATCACCCCACCCCAGCCCGCCCAGCAGGTGGCCGCGAAATTCCTCGGTTTGCGCCGGGGTCGCGAACGCGCTGTACAGCGTGAACAGGTGGCTGCTGTCCGGGTCTTTCGGCTCACCGGGGGCGCGGGAGTCGGTCACGATCCGGGCAATGGCGTCCTTGAGCTGCTTGGGGCTGCTGAACAACGGAATGGTGTTGTCGTAGCTTTTGGACATCTTGCGGCCGTCCAGGCCAGGCAGCGTAGCCACGCTTTCCTCGATGACTGCCTCGGGCAGTACGAACAATTCTTTGCCTTTGCCGAACAGGTGGTTGAAGCGCTGGCCGATGTCACGCGCCATTTCAACGTGTTGAATCTGATCGCGGCCGACCGGTACCTTGTGGGCATTGAACATGAGGATGTCCGCGGCCATCAGCACCGGATAGCTGTACAGACCCATGGTCACCCCGGCGTCCGGGTCTTCCCCTGCCTCCAGGTTCTTGTCCACTGAAGCCTTGTAGGCATGGGCGCGGTTGAGCAAACCCTTGGCGGCCACACACGTGAGCAGCCAGGTCAGCTCAGGGATCTCTGGTATATCGGACTGCCGGTAGAAGGTAGCGCGCTCCACATCCAGCCCACCGGCCAGCCAGGTGGCTGCGATTTCCAAGCGCGAGCGCTGGATGCGCAGCGGGTCATCGCATTTGATCAGGGCGTGGTAGTCGGCCAGGAAGTAGTACGAATCCATACCGCTCTGACGGCTGGCCTCGATAGCCGGGCGAATGGCGCCGGCGTAGTTGCCCAGGTGGGGCGTGCCGGTGGTGGTGATACCAGTGAGAATACGGGTGGTCATGGGTGATCGCTTATCAGGCTGCATTCAAGGGGCAAGGCGCGGCGAAACCAGGTCTTTGAGGTCTGTGAGTTTGCCATGAAAGAAGTGGCCGCATTCTGCCACTTTCAACAGTTCGTGGGGCCGCTCCAGCGCATCGGACCACTGATAGACCAGCGACGGGTCGACCACTTCGTCGTTTTCCGGCTGAACCACCGTGATAGGACAGCGCTCCGGGAGGGGTTCTTCTGCTCGCAAGCGCATCACCGCGGGGGCGCACATGAACAAATGCCGCAACTGCGCACCCTGGCGCTCAAGGCGGCCAGCGAGTGTGGCTGCCACGAAGCCGCCAAAGGAAAAGCCCAGCAGCGTGAGCGGCAGGCCCGGATGACGAATGCGTAGCCAATTGGCGGCCGCGTTGGCATCGTCCACCTCGCCCAGGCCCATGTCATGGGCGCCGGCGCTGCTGCCCGTGCCTCGGTAGTTGAATCGCAACGTGATGTAACCGGCGTCGCGCGCGGTACGTTGCAAGGTAGACATGACCTTGTTGAGCATGGTGCCACCCTGCTCCGGGTTCGGATGGCAGAGCAGCGCCAGCCCGCGTGGCTCGGGAACTTCGAGGTAGAGTGCTTCGAGCTGGCCAACCGGGCCGTCGAGCATCAGGGGGTTTTCGCGGATCAGCAAGGGTATGAACTCCGTGACCCTCACGAGGGTCGACTCGTCTAGCTATCGGTTTGTGCCTGTACAGGCCTTGAGGCAAGGCCCGGCGCAGCGCTGCGCTTTTCAAGGCCCGTTGCGGTATACAGCGCGGGTGCGAGCCGTTAACGTAATGCAAAGCCGTTTATAGAGGAAGGACTCGTGGAACACTCGCTCTTGGTTTGGTTGCTCCCCACCCTGGCTCTGGTTGTGGGTGTCATCGTGGGCTTCCTCATTGCTCGCCATGCCCCCAACGCCGTACCAGGCGGCACTCAGCGCCAGCTGGATGACCTGCAGAAGAAATTCGACAACTACCAGCACGAGGTGGTGACGCATTTCAACAGCACCGCCATTCTGGTCAAAAAGCTCACTCAGAGCTATCAGGAAGTTCAGGATCATCTGGCCGAGGGTGCGAACCACCTTGCCCTGGATGAGCTTACTCGCCAGCGGCTGCTGGCCGCCCTGCATTCGGACGCCAACCAGCCGCCACGTGACCGGCTCACCCCGCCCCGTGACCAGGAAGTTCCGAAGGACTACGCGCCCAAAGGGCCCGGCACGCCGGGCATGCTCGACGAGCAGTACGGGTTGAAACGCAAGTAATGAAAAAGGGCCTCGGATGAGGCCCTTTTTCGTTGCGGCAATAGCTTTCCCGAACTCAGATCGCTCCGCGCGCGCGCAGCAGCTCGATGACCTGCTTCACGCCCTCTTCCACCGACACCGCCTGGGTATCGACCACAAGGTCGGCATCCAGCGGAATGTCGTAGGGGAAGGACTCGCCGGGAATGTTGTCCTGCCCGGCTGCGTAGAGGCCCTGCGGGTCACGCTCGGCACATACCTGGGGCGACGCCTGAACGTACACGGTGATCAGCCGATCACTGCCGATCAGGTCCCGTGCCTGGGCACGGCCTTCACCATCGGGCGCTACGAATGCCGCCAGGGTAAGCAAGCCAGCCTCGTTGAACTGACGAGCAACATGAGCCGCCCTGCGCCAGTTCTCGGTGCGCCCGGCGCGATCCTGCGGCAGGCCCTTGTTCAGGTCATGACGCAGGTTTTGCCCATCGAGTACGAACACGGCGCGGCCGGAGTCGAACAGCTTGCGCTCCACGGCATAGGCCAGGGTGCTCTTGCCAGCCCCGGAAAGCCCGGTAAACAGCACGGTGGCCGGCTTCTGGCCGAAGCGCAGGGCGCGCTCTTCCACGCTCACATGGGCCAACGCACCATGGGCACCCGCCGTACCGTGAGGCACCACAGGCGGCGCGATGATCATGCCCGCGCCAACGGTACCGTTGGTGAGGCGATCCACTACGATAAAGGCACCGGTAGTGCGATTGCTGGCGTAACCGTCCAGGGCGATGGACGAATCCAGTGCCACTTTTACCTTTCCGATTTCGTTCAGCGCCAGGGCGCTCGCCGGGCCCTCTTCGAGCGTGTTTACGTCCACGCGGTGCGTGATGCTGGCAATGGAACCTGGCACATAGCTGGTAGCGCGCTTGATGTCGTATTTCTTGCCCGGGAGCATCGGCTCTTCGGACATCCACACCAGCATGGCGTCGAACTGGTCGGTAACCGGGGGCACGTTGTCGGCATGCACCAGCAAGTCGCCACGGGAGATATCGATTTCGTCTTCCATGGTCAGGGTAATGGCCTGGCCCGGCCCTGCCTGCTCCAGTTCGCCTTCGAAGGTGACGATGGATTTCACGCGGCTGCTCTTGCCGGACGGCAGCACCACCACTTCGTCGCCCTTGTGCACCACACCGCTTGCCAGCGTGCCAGCGAACCCACGGAAATTAAGGTTCGGGCGGTTGACGTACTGCACGGGGAAGCGCAGGTCGGTGAGGTTGCGGTCAGCAGCCACTTCGACCGTTTCGAGAATTTCCATCAACGCGGGGCCGGTGTACCACGGCGAACGCTCGCTGCGGTTGACCACGTTGTCGCCCTTGAGGGCCGACATCGGCACAAAATGCAGGCTCGACGGCGCCAGCTTGATCGCCTCGGCAAACTGCAGGTAATCGGCCTTGATGCTTTCGAACACGCCTTCATCGAACCCTTTGAGGTCCATCTTGTTGATGGCGACCACGATGTGCTTGATGCCCAGCAGGGAGGCGATATAGCTGTGGCGGCGGGTTTGGGTTTGCACGCCGTAACGCGCGTCCACAAGGATGATCGCCAGGTCGCAAGTAGAGGCGCCTGTGGCCATGTTCCGCGTGTACTGCTCATGGCCGGGGGTGTCGGCAATGATGAACTTGCGCTTGGCGGTAGAAAAGTAGCGGTAGGCCACGTCGATGGTGATGCCTTGCTCGCGCTCGGCCTGCAAGCCGTCTACGAGCAGCGCCAGGTCCACTTCATCGCCAGTGGTACCGACCTTCTTGGAGTCACGCGTGATGGCTTCGAGGTGATCCTCGTAGATCATCTTGGAATCGTGCAGCAAGCGCCCGATCAGGGTGCTCTTGCCGTCGTCCACGTTCCCGCAGGTCAGAAAGCGCAGCAGTTCCTTGCGTTCGTGCTGGGCCAGATAAGCGAGGATGTCCTCGCTGATCAATTCGGATTGGTGCGACATGTTTAGACCCTGATTTAGAAGTAGCCCTGACGTTTCTTGTCTTCCATGGAGCCGGCGCCATCGTGGTCGATCACGCGGCCCTGGCGCTCGGATGTGCGCGTCAGGAGCATTTCCTGGATGATATCGGTCAGGCTTTGCGCATCGGACTCCACCGCGCCGGTAAGCGGATAGCAGCCCAAGGTACGGAAGCGGACCTTTTTCTTGACGATCCTGGCCTTCTCTTCATCGGAAAGGTGCTCGAGGATACGATCGTCGTCGATCATGATCAGCGTGCCGTTCTTTTCGATCACTTCACGTTCGGCCGCGAAGTACAGCGGCACGATCGGGATCTGTTCCAGGTAGATGTACTGCCAGATGTCCAGCTCGGTCCAGTTCGACAGCGGGAACACGCGAATGGACTCGCCCTTGTTCACCTTGCCGTTGTAGAGGTTCCACAGCTCGGGGCGCTGGTTCTTGGGGTCCCAGCGGTGCTTGCTGTCGCGGAAGGAATACACACGTTCCTTGGCCCGGGACTTTTCTTCGTCGCGGCGGGCGCCACCAAAGGCCGCGTCGAATCCGTACTTGTCCAGCGCCTGCTTCAGGCCCTGGGTTTTCATGATATCGGTGTGTTTGGAGCTACCGTGGGTGAAGGGGTTGATACCCTGTGCCACCCCTTCCGGGTTCACGTGAACCAGCAGGTCCAGGCCCATTTCCTTGACCATGCGATCCCGGAACTTGTACATCTCCTGAAACTTCCACTGGGTATCCACGTGCATCACGGGGAACGGCAGCTTGCCCGGGAAAAAGGCCTTGCGCGCCAGGTGCAGCATGACGGCGGAGTCTTTACCGATGGAGTAAAGCATTACCGGGTTGTCGAACTCGGCTGCCACTTCACGGATGATGTGGATGCTTTCCGCCTCGAGCTGTTTCAAGTGCGTCAGTTTATCGACCATGGCTACTCACGGATTGCGTTGCAGATGGGACGGCCAGCGGGCCGTGTTCGAGCCGGCCACTCTATCACAGGGCCCTGGCATATAAGGGGCCCTGCTTAGACCCAAAAGGTATGAGCATATACCCCCTGGTTTTAGCCCTAAACCGGGTTCGGGCAGTCGATGAAAACGTGCTCGATGGCGAAACGCTGGGCCAGATACTCGCCCAGCGCCTGCACCCCGTACCGCTCAGTGGCATGATGCCCAGCCGCAATGAATGAAACATTGTTTTCGCAGGCGCTGTGAAAGGTTTGCTCGGAGGCCTCGCCGGTAAGGTACAGGTCTACCCCCGCTTCGATAGCGGTGTCGATATACCCTTGGCCTCCGCCAGTGCACCACCCTACCCGCCGCACGGTCTGGCCGCTGCATACCACCAACGGCTCACGGCCGAGCACCTGCGCCACGCGGCGGGAGAACTCCAGCCCCGTTTGCGGCACGTCCAGCGAGCCAACCAGGCCGACCACCTTTGGATTGGAGGGGTCAAGCGGGCCTTCGACCGTCAGGCCCAGGCGCTGGGCAAGCTGCACGTTGTTGCCGACCTCGGGATGAACATCGAGGGGCAAGTGATAAGCCAACAGGCTCATGTCGTGCCTGAGCAATGTTTTGAGGCGCCGATGCTTCATGCCGGTGATGCAGGGGTTTTCACCCTTCCAGAAGTACCCGTGATGCACCAGCACCAGGTCAGCCCCTGCACCCGCGGCGGCATCGAGCAATGCCTGGCTGGCCGTCACGCCGCTGACGATCTTGCGCACCTGTGGGCGCCCTTCTACCTGCAAGCCGTTGGGGCAATAGTCGGGGATTTTCGCGCTACCCAGGTAGCGGTCGGCCTCCTCCACAAGGGTGCTTAACGATACGGCCATAAAAGTCTCCATAAAGGCAGTTTGCGGGCGGCGTGGCGCTCGTATAATGGCCGCCATTATGAGCCGCCCCTCGGCCGGGTGGAAACGCTGTTACCTTTTTAGGAACCCCTGATGTCGATTGCCTTGCGTTATTTCAGCTGGCCGTTACTGACCGGCATTCTTGTCGCACTGCTGATTATCCTGCGCTTTCCCGAATGGGTGGGGTTACCTAGCCAGGACGTCAACCTGCAGCAGGCGCCGCAGTCCGCGACCGTGATGCAGGGCCCCGTTTCCTACGCAGACGCCGTGACCCTGGCCGCCCCGGCGGTGGTCAACCTCTACACCACCAAGGTAGTGAACAAATCGTCCCAGGCCATGTTCGAGGATCCGCAATTTCGCCGCTTCTTCGGCGACAACCTCCCTCGCCAACGCCGCTGGGAATCGAGCCTCGGTTCGGCGGTGATCATGAGCCCGGAGGGCTACCTGCTCACCAACAACCATGTCACGTCCGGCGCGGACCAGATCGTGGTAGCCCTCAAGGACGGCCGGGAAACCCTCGCGCGCGTGATTGGCAGCGACCCGGAAACAGACCTGGCGGTGCTGAAGATCGACCTCAAGAACCTTCCGGCCATCACCATCGGCAGCTCGGACAGCCTGCGCATCGGCGACGTGGCATTGGCCATCGGCAACCCCTTCGGCGTCGGGCAAACGGTAACCATGGGCATCATCAGCGCCACCGGCCGCAATCAGCTGGGGCTCAACACCTACGAGGACTTCATCCAGACCGATGCGGCGATTAACCCGGGTAACTCCGGCGGCGCGCTGGTGGATGCCAATGGCAACCTTACCGGCATCAACACCGCGATCTTCTCCAAATCCGGCGGCAGCCAGGGCATTGGCTTCGCCATTCCCACCAAGCTCGCGCTGGAGGTGATGAAATCCATCATCGAGCACGGGCAGGTGATTCGTGGTTGGCTGGGGATCGAAGTGCAGCCGCTGACCGAAGACCTGGCTGAATCCTTCGGCTTGAAAGATCGGCCCGGCATTGTCGTGGCAGGTATCTTCCGCGACGGCCCGGCCCAGAAGGCAGGCCTGCAGCTGGGTGACGTGATCCTGAGCATCGATAACGAGCCTGCGGCGGATGGGCGCAAATCCATGAACCAGGTCGCCCGCACCAAACCGGGCGACCGGATCGGCATCGACGTCATGCGCAATGGCAAAACCCTGAAGCTTACGGCCGAGGTAGGCTTGCGCCCACCGCCCGCCCCTGCGGCGGCTCCCAAGGAAGGCAATTAAGCCAGCCCGGCCCCTTGCGCAAGCCAGGGGCCGGCCACCCAGCGAAGCCTGCGAAAGGGTTAGTCGTGCAATGCGTCCAGCAGTGCCTGGTTCTGCTCAGGGGTGCCGATGGTAATGCGCAAGAACTGAGCGATACGTGGCTGCTTGAAATGCCGCACGATCACGCTGCGCTCGCGCAATTGGGCAGCAATCTCTGCGGCGTCTCGCTGCGGATGACGGGCAAAGATAAAGTTCGCGCCGGACGGTAGCACTTCGAAACCGCGCTGCTGCAGCTCGGCGGCAAGCGCCTCCCGGCTCGCGATCACTTGATTGCGAGTGTGCTCGAACCAGGCGCGGTCTTCAAATGCCGCGGCGGCGCCTGCCAACGCGATCCGGTCGATCGGGTAGGAGTTGAAGCTGTTCTTCACCCGCTCCAACGCTTCGATCAAATCCGGATGGCCCACCGCCAAACCAACCCGCAAGCCCGCGAGAGAGCGGGATTTGGACAGGGTTTGGGTCACCAGCAGGTTCGGGTAGCGGTCGACCAGGGAAATGGCTGTTTCGCCGCCAAAGTCGATGTACGCCTCGTCCACTACCACCACCGAATCCGGGCTGGCCTGGAGGATTGCCTCGATCGCATCCAGCGCCAGCAGGCAGCCAGTAGGCGCGTTGGGGTTGGGGAAAATGATGCCACCGTTGGGCCTGGCGTAATCGGCCGCAGTGATCTGGAACGCTTCGTTCAGAGGCACCTGCTCGAAGTCGATGCCATACAGGCCGCAGTACACCGGGTAGAAGCTGTAGCTGATGTCCGGGAACAGCAACGGCCGCTCCTGCTGGAAAAGCCCATGGAAGATGTGCGCCAGCACTTCGTCCGAGCCGTTGCCCACGAACACCTGCCCCGGCTGCACGCCATAGAACGCGGCTACGGCCTGCTTCAAGCGGTCTCCGTTCGGGTCCGGATACAGCCGCAAGGTATCGCCGATCTCCGCCCGCATGGCTTCCAGCGCGTGAGGCGAAGGGCCATAAGGGTTCTCGTTGGTGTTCAGCTTCACCAGGTTGGTCAGTTTCGGCTGCTCGCCCGGCACGTAAGGCACCAGTTGCTTGACGAAGGGGCTCCAGAATTTGCTCATGGTCAGGCTTCCTTGATCCGGTATTCCGCGCTACGGGCGTGCGCGCTCAACGATTCGCCGCGTGCCAGTACCGAGGCGGTACGGCCGAGCTCGGACGCGCCCTGTTCCGAACAGAAAATGATGGAAGAGCGCTTCTGGAAGTCGTACACGCCCAGCGGCGAGGAGAAGCGCGCTGTGCCGGAAGTGGGCAATACGTGGTTGGGGCCCGCGCAATAGTCGCCCAGCGCTTCGCTGGTGTGGCGGCCCATGAAGATGGCGCCCGCGTGTCGAATCTGCGGCAACCACTGGCGCGGTTCCTCAACCGAAAGCTCCAGATGCTCAGGTGCGATACGGTTGGCCACCTCGATGGCCTGGGCCATGTCTGCCACTTTGATCAGGGCACCACGGTTGGTCAGCGATGTGCGGATGATTTCGGCCCGCTCCATGGTAGGCAGCAGCTTGTCGATGCTCGCGGCAACCTGATCCAGGAAGCCCTGGTCGGGGCTCACCAGGATAGCCTGGGCGTCTTCGTCGTGTTCGGCCTGGGAGAACAGGTCCATGGCGATCCAGTCCGGATCGGTGCCGCCATCGCACACCACGAGAATTTCCGACGGGCCGGCGATCATGTCGATGCCCACCTGCCCGAACACATGGCGCTTGGCGGTCGCCACATAGATGTTGCCCGGGCCGACGATCTTGTCCACGCGAGGCACGCTTTCGGTGCCATACGCCAAGGCAGCAACCGCCTGGGCGCCGCCGATGGTGAACACCCGGTCCACGCCAGCGATGCAGGCCGCCGCCAATACCAGCTCGTTCACCTCGCCACGTGGCGTGGGCACGACCATTACCACTTCAGGCACGCCGGCCACTTTGGCTGGAATGGCGTTCATCAGTACTGAAGAGGGGTAGCTCGCCTTGCCGCCGGGCACGTACAAGCCAGCACGGTCGAGCGGAGTAACCTGTTGGCCCAGCACGGTGCCGTCGGCCTCGGTGTAGCTCCAGGAATCCTGCTTCTGCTTCTCGTGGTAGCTACGTACCCGGGCGGCGGCCGTTTCGAGCGCTTCGCGCTGCGCAGCGGTGATGCGCTCCAACGCTTGCTCCAGGCGTGCCCGAGGGAGGATCAGCTCCGACATGGCGGCCGCTTGCAGCCCATCGAAGCGCTGGGTGAATTCAACTACGGCAGCATCGCCGCGTTCACGCACGGCCTTGATGATGTCGAGCACGCGCCCGTTCACCGACTCGTCAGACACGCTTTCCCAGCTCAGCAAATGATCCAGATGCCGCGCAAAGTCCGGAGTTGTGGCGTCAAGTCGGCGGATGGCGGTCGGTGTGGTCATGAGTGGCCTCAAACAGTGGGCAATGAAACGGGACGATTAATCTAGCAGGGCCACCGCGCCGCCATTAAGCATTTTGGCTATGGTGCGGATAGCGAAGCGCGCCAGAGCGGCGCGCTGAAGGTGTCAGCTGCGGTGTCGTGCTTCCACAGCCTGGCGCAGGCTGTCGATCAACGCCTGGATACGCCCGTGCTGCATTTTCATCGATGCCTTGTTCACCACCAGGCGGGAACTGATGGTGGCAATCAGGTCCTGGGGTTCCAGGCCGTTGGCGCGCAGGGTGTTGCCGGTATCGACCACGTCGATGATCTTGTCGGCCAGCCCCACCAGCGGCGCCAGCTCCATGGAGCCGTACAGCTTGATGATGTCGACCTGACGGCCCTGTTCGGCGTAGTAACGCTTGGCCACGTTGACGAACTTGGTGGCCACCCGCAACCGGCCTTTGGGAGCAGGCGCACCGATGGCACCGGCGGTCATCAGCTTGCAGCAGGCGATTTTCAGGTCCAGCGGCTCGTACAGCCCCTGGCCACCGTATTCCATGAGCACATCCTTGCCGGCCACGCCGAGGTCGGCGGCGCCATGTTCCACATAGGTTGGCACGTCGGTGGCACGCACAATCAGCAGGCGAACGTCGTCCTGGGTTGTGGGGATGATGAGTTTGCGGCTTTTGTCCGGATCCTCGGTCGGGACGATACCGGCCGCGGCAAGCAACGGCAGGGTATCGTCGAGAATGCGGCCCTTGGACAGCGCGATGGTCAGCATGGGAGAAGCGAATCCCTATTCACAATGGGCCGGATGAACCCGGCCCGGAGTCTAGCCCTAGCCTGGTACGCGACGGATCTTCGCACCCAGCATTTGCAGTTTTTCCTCGATGCACTCGTAACCACGGTCGATGTGGTAGATGCGGTCGATGAGCGTGTCGCCCTGGGCTACCAGCGCAGCCAGCACCAGGCTTGCCGAAGCGCGCAGGTCGGTGGCCATCACGGGGGCGCCCTTGAGGCCATCGACCCCGGTAACCACCGCGGTATTGCCCTCGACGAGGATATGAGCGCCCATGCGCAGCAGCTCGTAGACGTGCATGAAGCGGTTTTCGAATACGGTTTCGATGACCGCGCCGGTGCCTTCTGCCACCACGTTGAGGGAAATGAACTGCGCCTGCATGTCGGTGGGGAATGCAGGGTACGGCGCCGTGCGCAGGTTGACCGCCCGGGCGCGCTTGCCATGCATGTTCAGCTCGATCCAGTCCTTGCCGGTGGTCACTTCCGCGCCAGCTTCACGCAGCTTGTCCAGCACCGCTTCGAGGATGGTAGGGTCGGTGTCCTTGAGCTTGACCCGGCCGCCAGTGATAGCAGCCGCTACGAGGTAGGTACCGGTCTCGATGCGGTCCGGCATGACCTTGTAGGTAGCAGAGTGCAAACGCTCGACGCCATCAATGGTGATGGTGTCGGTACCCGCGCCCTGGACGTTCGCGCCCATGGCATTGAGGAAGTGTGCGAGGTCGACCACTTCCGGCTCACGCGCGGCGTTCTGCAGCACGGTGCGGCCTTTGGCCAGGGCAGCGGCCATCATGATGTTCTCGGTACCGGTCACGCTCACGGTATCGAAGAAGAAGTTGGCACCACGCAGGCCGCCTTCCGGCGCCTTGGCCTTGATGTAGCCGCCTTCCACGTCGATGGTCGCGCCCATGGCTTCAAGGCCACGGATGTGAAGGTCGACAGGGCGCGAGCCAATGGCACAGCCTCCGGGCAAAGCCACTTCGGCCTCACCGAAGCGGGCCACCATGGGACCCAGCACCAGGATCGAGGCGCGCATGGTTTTCACCAGCTCGTAAGGCGCGACCAGGGTTTTGATGGTCCGGGGGTCGATTTCCACCGCGAGCTTTTCGTTGATCACAGGCTCAATACCCATGCGCCCGAACAGCTCGATCATGGTGGTGATGTCGTGCAGGTGCGGCAGGTTCGCTACCGTGACCGGGCCATCGGCCAGCAGGGTGGCGGCAAGGATCGGCAAGGCAGCGTTTTTCGCGCCGGAGATGCGGATTTCGCCATCGATGCGGGCGCCGCCGGTAATAATCAGTTTGTCCATAACACTCTCGAAGCCTGTGGCTCAGGTGCGCTCAGCCCAGGCTGCGCGGGTGAAAAATTTCATCGTCACGGCATGGATGCTGCCATCGGCGATCCACGGGTTCAGGTGCGTGTAGATCTGTTGCTGACGCTTGACCGGGCTCAGCGCGGCCAACTCGTCGCTGACGACGTTCAACTGGAAGTTGCAGCCTTCGCCTTCTACTTCCACCTGGACCTGGGGCAGCTTCGCTTCAAGGAAGCTTTTAACTTCTAGGGCCTGCATGCTTAACCTCGATCGGCGCCCTGTGCGCGCGGGTCGGCCATGATACAAAAAAAGCCCGCTGGCTGCGAGGGTGGCTGACCAAGCGGGCTTTGCTTCGTTTTACAGACTACGCGCGTTCGAGCAAGCCTGCGATGCCGCACACGTCGGCGATCTGGCATAACTCGTGGGGAAGGCCACGCACCTTGAAGCCTTTGCCCAGGGCGCGGGCATCGCGGCTCAAGGCCAGCAACAACGAAACGCCGACGCTGCTGGCCTTTTCGACCGCAGAACAATCCACCAGCACCTCATTGCCCGGCACTTGCCCGACCAGGGCTTGCCCCTGCTGGCGCAAGCGGGCACCGGTGCGGTAGTCCAGAACACCCGACAGGCGCAACTCGCCTTGCGCCAGCTCGACCGCGGCCAGAGTCATTGCTGGCCCTGCTGAAGCGGCTGATCGCCAGCGACATCCTTGGCCTTGGCCACTTCACCGGCCCAACCGTCGATGGTCTTGTCCAGGTCGTTGCCGTTACGTTGCATCGCGTCGGCGAACTGATCACGGAACAGCTTGCCGATGTTGATGCCGTTCACGATCACGTTACGCACCTTCCACTCGCCATTCACCTTTTCCAAGGTGTAGGAAACCGGGTAAACCGCGCCGTTGGTGCCTTTTACCTGCATGCCAACAGACGTCCGGTCACCGCTTTCATCCTTGGGCGGGTCTACGGTAATGCCCTGGTTGTTGTACTCCAGCAAGGCATTGCCATAGAACTGGAACAGGCTGCGGCGGAAGTTTTCCTGGAACCGCGCCATCTGTTCGGGGGTAGCCTTGCGCGAGTACTTCACGGTCATGATGCTGCGGGAAATGCCGTCGGCATCGACCACCGGCCCTACGATGCGGTTGAGTGCGTCATAGAAGGCCGAGGGATTGCTGCGGTAGTTTTCCCGGTTGGCGCTCAGGTCCGCCAGCAGCTCACGGGTGGTGTTCTGCACCAGATCATGGGCAGGTGTAGCGGGCGCGGCAGTGGCCAGCAAGGGCACGGCCAGCAACATGGCGGCCAGGGCTCGACGCAGAATGGATATCATTGGAACTCCTTATTTCGCCTCTTTGCTCACATTATTGAGCAGGAATTTGCCGATCAGGTCCTCGAGTACCAGCGAGGATTGTGTGTCGTGAATTGTCTGACCGTCTTTGAGTACAGCGCTCTCCCCGCCCACGCTTACGCCAATGTACTTCTCGCCCAGCAGCCCAGCGGTGAGGATGGACGCGGTGGAATCCACCGGCAAGTTGTCCACGCTCTTGTCCAGCTGCAGGGTTACCCGGCCGGTAAAGGTGTCGCGATCCAGGTCGATTGCAGCCACCTTGCCAATGGTCACGCCGGCCATGGTCACCTTGGCTCTGACCGTCAAACCGGCAATATTGTCAAAGTAGGCATACAGCTTGTAGGTGTCATGTGCCGCGCCCGGCGACAACCCGCTGACACGAAGGGCCAGCAGCAGCAGGGCGAGGATCCCGGCCAGCAAAAACAGGCCGACACCGACTTCCAGGGTGCGGTTTTGCATCAGAAATCTCCAAACATCAAAGCGGTCAGAATGAAATCGAGCCCCAGTACCGCAAGGGAGGCATAAACAACGGTGCGCGTGGTAGCTCGGCTGATCCCTTCGGAAGTGGGATCGCAGTCGTAACCCTGGTACACGGCAATCCAGGTGACGACGAACGCGAACACCACGCTTTTGATCACGCCATTGAGCACATCTTCGGTGAAGCTGACGCTGTTCTGCATGTTTGCCCAGAACGAGCCCTCATAAACGCCCAGCCAGTCCACCGCTACCCAGGAACCGCCCCAGATGCCCACCACGCTGAACATCGCGGCAAGCACAGGCAGCGAGATGAACCCGGCCCACAAGCGTGGCGCAACGATGTACTTGAGGGGATCGACGCCGATCATTTCCAGGCTGGAAAGCTGCTCGGTCGCCTTCATGTTGCCGATTTCGGCCGCCAGCGCGGAGCCGGCCCGCCCGGCGAACAGGAGCGCGGTAACCACTGGGCCGAGCTCACGAAGCAAGGTCAAGGCGATCATCTGGCCGACCGCCTGCTCCGAGCCGTACTTGGCAAGGATGCTGAACCCCTGAAGCGATAGCACACCGCCAATGAAAATGCCTGACACGATGATAATGGCCAGGGACAGCACACCCACCGAATACAGCTGACGGACCAGCAGCGCGAAGCCGCCCGAGATCCCGCCACGGCTGAACAGTGCATGCCCCAGGAACAGCGATGCGCGCCCTAGCCCGGCAACCACGTCGATCACGGTTCTGCCCAACAAGCGAACCCGCTCCAATAATGACCTGTGGCGCATCAGCGCTTCCCCAGAAAATCGTCGGCCAAGGCTGGCGCGGAAAAATGAAAAGGAACCGGCCCATCCGGCTGGCCCTTCATGAACTGGCGGATACGCGGGTTATCCGAGGCCATCAGCTCTGCCGGAGTGCCCTGCCCAAGTACCTGACCATCTCCGACCACGTACAGGTAATCGGCGATGCTGGCGGTTTCTGCCAGGTCGTGGGAAACCACGATGCTGGTGATCCCGAGCGCATCATTGAGCAGGCGAATAAGGCGAACCAGCATGCCCATGGCGATCGGGTCCTGCCCCACGAACGGCTCGTCGTACATGAGGATCTGCGGGTCCATCGCGATGGCCCGTGCCAGTGCAACCCTGCGTTTCATGCCTCCGGACAGCTCATCGGGCATCAGCTCGATGGCGCCTCGCAGGCCTACGGCCTGGAGTTTCATCAGCACGATATCGCGGATCATTTCTTCCGGCAGGTCGGTGTGCACGCGCAAAGGAAAGGCCACGTTCTCGAAAACGTCCAGGTCGGTAAACAGCGCGCCACTCTGGAACAGCACCCCCATGTGCTTGCGGGCATCGAACAGATCACTGCGCGATAGCTGCGGAAGGTTCTGGCCATTGACCCACACTTCGCCGGCCGTGGGGCGCAACTGTGCCCCCATCAGCCGCAGGAGGGTGGTTTTGCCGGAGCCGGACGGCCCCATGATACCGGTGACTTTTCCGCGCGGGATGCGAATGTCCACGTTCTGGAAAATGCTGCGCGCGCCTCGCTTGAAGGTTAACCCCTTCAGCTCCACGGCGTAGGCTTGTTCGGCACTCATTCGTTCTCCTTGCGATGCGGCACCCCAGTCAGACGTGCGGGCCAGAGGCCAGGGCACATGCCGGACGGGATCGACGAGCGGCGCACTATATCACCGACCCCAGCTTGTGACAGCGCGCGGCGGGGCGCCAACCGCCACGAGAGGGGTGGCGGGATTCGTGCGCGACGTGTGCAATCCGGATATAATCCCGGCCTTTTCTCCGGATCGACCTGCCTCGCATGAACCAGACCCGCGATCTCATTCAGTCGGCACAGCGCACCATCGGCCTTGAAATCAAGGCCGTGGAAGGACTGCTCGAGCATATAAATGCAGACTTCGTCCGCGCCTGCGAGATGATCCTGGGCAGCAGCGGGCGGGTAGTCGTGATGGGGATGGGCAAATCCGGCCATATCGGGCGCAAGATCGCAGCCACGCTGGCCAGCACTGGCACGCCGGCATTTTTCGTTCACCCGGCCGAAGCCAGTCATGGCGACATGGGCATGATCACGCCCGACGATATCGTGCTGGCCCTGTCCAACTCGGGCACCACGGCAGAAATCCTCACCTTGTTGCCGTTGATCAAGCGGCTGGGCATTCGGCTGATCAGCCTCACGGGCAATCCGGAATCCACCCTGGCCCAGGCGGCCGAAGCGAGCCTGGACGCCAGGGTAGAACATGAAGCCTGCCCACTGAACCTGGCCCCCACCTCCTCCACCACCGCGGCGCTGGTGCTGGGGGATGCCCTGGCGGTCGCCCTGCTCGAAGCGCGAGGCTTCACGGCCGAGGATTTCGCGTTCTCCCACCCGGGAGGCGCGCTCGGGCGTCGCTTGTTGCTCAAGGTGGAACAACTGATGCACACCGGTGCGGCGCTGCCTACCGTGACGCGTGGCACTCCGCTGCGGGAAGCGCTGATGGAAATGACCCGAAAAGGCCTTGGCATGACGGTGGTGCTGGAGGAGGACGGCCGGCTTGCCGGCGTGTTCACCGACGGTGACCTGCGTCGCACCCTCGACCGCAACCTGGACGTACACGCTACGCCGATCGAGCAGATCATGACTGCCCATGGCAAGACGGTGACCGCCGACATGCTCGCCGCCCAGGCGCTGAAAATCATGGAGGACCACAAGATCGGCGCATTGGTGGTGGTAGATCACACTGATCGCCCTGTGGGCGCGGTCAACATGCATGACTTCCTCCGTGCGGGGGTCGTGTAATGGACCGCACACTGCTTGAGCGAGCTGGCCGGATCAAACTCGCCATTTTCGACGTAGATGGCGTGCTCACGGATGGCCGCCTCTACTTTCTTGAAGACGGCAGCGAAATGAAGGCGTTCAATACGCTGGACGGCCAGGGCATCAAAATGCTGATGGCCTCGGGCGTTACCACAGCCATCATCAGCGGCCGCACCAGCGCGGCCACCGAGCGCCGCGCCCGCAACCTGGGCATCCCCCATCTCTTTCAGGGCCGCGAGGACAAGCTCGTGGTGCTCGACGGCTTGCTGGAACAGCTGGGCTTGTCATACGAGCAGGTCGCGCACCTTGGCGACGACCTTCCCGACCTCCCGGTGATGCGCCGGGTAGGCCTGGGCATGGCGGTGGCAAACGCGGCCGATTTCGTTCGCCGGCATGCCCATGGGGTCACCCAGGCCCGGGGCGGCGAAGGCGCTGCCCGCGAATATTGCGAACTCATCCTGCGCGCCCAGGGAAACCTGGACGCCGCGCTGAACAAATACCTGTAGGTGCCCATGCAAAACCGAAAGTTGCTTGCGCTTGCCGTTGCGGTACCGGTGGTGGCGCTGCTCATCGCCATCGGCTACTGGAACGTCAGCCCCGAGCGGTTCCTCGACAACCCCCGGGCGAGCGTGGACGCCAGTACCATCGACTACTATGCGATCAACGCCCGCACCGTGCAGTACCTGCCCGACGGCAAGATGCAGTATGAAATGACCGCCGACAGGGTCGAACACCTCAAGGCCAGTGAAGTCACCCACGTGACCAAGCCGGTCATGGACGTCTACCGAGGCACCACCTTCCCCTGGCATGTGGTGAGCGAGCGTGCCGAGGTGAACCCGGACGGCACCCAGGTCGAACTCATCGACGCCGTGCGGCTCAACCGCACAGACCAGAAGAACCGCACAACCGTAATCACCACCTCGCGCGCCACGGTCTTCCCGCAGAAGCAATATGCGGAAACCGACCAAGACGTTAGAATCGACGGCGCCGGTGGCGTTACGACTGCCAAGGGAATGAAAGCGTATTTGAACGACAGCAAGATCCACTTGCTGTCCACTGTAAGAGGACAGTATGAGGCTCGTTAAAACCCTCCCCTTCCTGCTTGGCCTGGGCGCGGCACTGGGAAGCGTGAACGCCTTGGCGCTGCCGACCGACAGGGACCAACCGATCCACATCCAGTCCGACGACGCACAACTCGACGACAAGCAGGGTGTAGCGGTCTATACCGGCAGCGTGGTCATCACCCAGGGCTCCATGAAGATCACCGGCAACAAGGTGACCGTCACACGTGCGGCCAATGGTGATGTGGATGTATTCACCGCCGTCGGCAACCTGGCCTACTACGAGCAGAAGCCTGCCGTGGACAAGCCCATCGTGCAGGCCTACGGCGTGACCATCCAGTACTTCGCGTCCCAGGACCGGATCGTGCTGATCGACAAGGCCAAGGTCATCAACGACGGAAACACCTCCGAAGGCGAAAAAATCGTGTACGACACGGTTCGCCAGGTGGTAAATGCCGGTCGTGCCACGGGCACCAAGATCACCGCGCCACGCCCGCGCATCGACATGGTGATCCAGCCGAAGAAGAAAACCGACCAGCCGCAGAAGGCGCAGTAATGGCGACGTTGAAGGCCCAGCATCTGGCCAAGAGCTACAAAAGCCGGCAAGTGGTGAGAGACGTCAGCCTCTCCATCGAGAGCGGGCAGATCGTTGGCCTGCTTGGGCCGAACGGGGCCGGTAAAACCACGTGCTTCTACATGATCGTAGGGCTGGTGCAGGCCGATCAGGGCAGGGTGCTGATCGACGACCTCGACGTAAGCCACCAGCCCATGCACGGGCGCGCCAAGGCCGGTATAGGCTACCTGCCTCAGGAGGCCTCGATCTTCCGCAAGCTTTCGGTGGCGGACAACATCATGGCGATCCTCGAAACCCGCAAGGACCTCGACGCCAGCGGTCGGCGCAAGGCATTGGAAAGCCTGCTTCAGGAATTCCATATCACGCATATCCGTGACAACCGTGGCATGAGCCTGTCCGGTGGCGAGCGCCGCCGGGTGGAAATCGCCCGCGCCCTGGCCACCGCGCCCAAGTTCATCCTGCTCGATGAACCCTTTGCCGGCGTAGACCCGATCTCCGTGGGCGATATCAAACAGATCATCCACCACCTCAAGGCCAAGGGCATCGGTGTGCTTATTACCGATCACAACGTACGCGAAACCCTGGATATCTGTGAAATCGCCTATATTGTGAACGATGGCCAATTGATTGCAGAGGGCGATTCGGCCACTATCCTTGCCAATGACTTGGTGAAGGAAGTGTACCTGGGGCACGAGTTCCGGCTTTAAGGGCTCCAAGTGTAAAGACCCCTAGGCAAACATGGCAGTTTCGGGCATATAATTTGCTTAAGTTCAGGCGCTCCAATGGAGCGCCCGTTGTGGATGGCGCCTAGCGCCGGCAAACAGGGTGTCAAGCTCACGCCATGAAACCATCGCTTGTCCTTAAAATGGGCCAGCAACTGACGATGACACCGCAGTTGCAACAGGCCATCCGCCTTCTCCAGCTTTCCACCCTGGACCTCCAGCAGGAGATTCAGGAGGCGCTTGAGTCCAACCCCATGCTCGAACGCCAGGAAGACGGCGACGACTTCGATAACGTCGACCCGCTGGCCGACAAGGCCGAACATTCCGGGCCGGCCGAACCCCAGGAAACGCCTTTCCAGGAAACCAGCTTCCAGGAAACCTCCAGCGCGCCCGAGGGCGGCGAAGAGGCGGATTGGAGCGAGCGGATTCCCGATGAGCTGCCCGTGGACACGGCCTGGGAAGACATCTACCAGACCAGTGCCAGCAGCCTGCCGAGCGGGGATGACGACGACTGGGATTTCACTACCCGTACGTCCGTTGGAGAAAGCCTGCAGAGCCACTTGCTGTGGCAACTGAACCTGGCACCGATGTCCGACAATGACCGCCTGATCGCCGTCACCCTGATCGACTGCATCAACAACCAGGGCTACCTCGAAGAAACCCTCGAGGAAATCTGTGCGTCGTTCGACCCCGAACTGGACATCGAACTCGATGAAGTCGAAGCCGTGCTTCATCGCATCCAACAGTTCGAGCCTGCCGGGATCGCCGCGCGCAACCTGGGCGAATGCCTGGCGTTGCAACTGCGCCAGCTGCCTGCGAAAACCCCTTGGCTGGCCGAGGCCCAACGGCTGGTCACCGATTACATCGAGCTGCTGGGTAGCCGTGACTACAGCCAGCTGATGCGCAAGATGAAGCTCAAGGAAGATGAGCTTCGGCAGGTGATCGAGCTTATCCAGAGCCTGAACCCACGCCCCGGCTCGCAGATCGAGTCGAGCGAGCCCGAGTACGTGGTGCCGGACGTCATCGTGCGCAAGGACAGCGATCGCTGGCTGGTGGAGCTGAACCAGGAGTCGGTGCCGCGGCTGCGGGTAAACCCCCAGTACGCGGGTTTTGTGCGCCGGGCGGACAGCAGCGCGGATAACACCTTCATGCGCAATCAGTTGCAGGAAGCGCGCTGGTTCATTAAAAGCCTGCAAAGCCGCAACGAGACCCTCATGAAGGTGGCCACCCAGATCGTGGAACATCAGCGAGGCTTCCTCGACTACGGCGACGAGGCCATGAAACCGCTCGTACTGCATGACATCGCCGAGGCCGTGGGCATGCACGAATCGACGATTTCCCGGGTAACGACACAGAAGTACATGCACACCCCCCGCGGGATATATGAGCTGAAATACTTTTTCTCCAGCCACGTCAGTACCTCGGAAGGCGGTGAATGCTCGTCCACAGCCATCCGGGCGATCATCAAGAAACTGGTGGCGGCGGAAAATCAGAAAAAGCCGTTGAGTGACAGCAAGATCGCTGGTTTACTGGAGGCACAAGGCATTCAGGTAGCACGCCGCACTGTCGCCAAGTACCGCGAATCCCTCGGGATTGCGCCGTCCAGCGAACGCAAGCGGTTGATGTAGCCTGGTTCCGAAGCGCGCGTAGTCGCTGGCACAAGGCACGTAAGCCAGCGCCGCACCTCGGGATGCCACCAGCGTTTCAGTGGCAGGTTTCGCCTGCCTCTTTATGCACTGGCAATAAGGAGAAGCGGTATGCAAGTCAACATCAGTGGGCATCAACTGGATGTGACCGAAGCCATGCGTAGCTACATGACCGAAAAACTTGCCAAGCTTGAGCGGCACTGCGACAAGATCACCAATGTAGAGGTGATCATGGAAGTGGAAAAACAGAAACAGCGGGTTGAAGCGACCCTCCGGGTTCCAAAGTGCGACGTGGTAGCTCAGGCAGAACACGACGACATGTACGCCGCAATCGACCTTCTCACTGATAAACTCGATCGGCAATTGCTCAAGTATAAGGAAAAACAGCAGAGCCACCTGCAAGGTGCGGCCGCTCGCTGACCCCCCAATGATCCGACTAGAAAACATCCTGACCCCCGGCCGCTCCCTCGTGAGCGTGCCGGGCGGCAGTAAAAAACGCGTACTCGAACAGATCGCTGCCTTGATTCATAGGGACCTTCCCGAGGTTAGCCAGCAGGTTGTGTTCGAAGCCCTGATCGCCCGTGAAAAGCTTGGCTCCACCGGTTTCGGCAATGGGATTGCCATCCCGCATTGCCGACTCGCCAATTGTCAGGGCCCGATGAGTGCCTTGTTGCACCTGGACGCACCCGTGGACTTCGACGCGATCGACGGCGCCCCGGTAGATCTGATCTTCGTGCTGCTGGTCCCGGAAGCGGCCACCGATGCACACCTCGAATTACTCCGCCAGATAGCCAGCATGCTCGACCGCAAGGACGTGCGTGACCAGTTGCGTTCCGCCCCCGACAGCGAAGCGCTGTATCAGGTGGTGGTGCGCACCCAGAGCGGCGCGTGACCTGCGCATGCGCCTGATCATCGTCAGTGGTCGCTCCGGCTCCGGCAAGAGTACCGCCCTCGATGTGCTCGAAGACAATGGCTTCTACTGTATCGACAACCTCCCCGCCGGGCTGCTGCCCGAGCTGGCAGAGCGTGCGATCATCCATACCGAACTGGCTCAGCCATTGGTCGCCGTCTCCATAGACGCGCGTAACCTGCCGAGCCATCTCTCACGTTTTCCCGAACTGCTCGAAGAAGTGCGAGAGAAGCACATTCAGTGCGACGTGCTGTTTCTGGACGCTGATGAAGAAACGCTCCTCAAGCGCTTTTCGGAAACACGCAGGCGGCACCCACTCACCAGTGCGAACCGTTCACTGGCCGAGGCTATCCGGGTAGAAAGTGACCTGCTGGGGCCGATTTCAGATCTGGCCGACCTGAAAATCAACACTACCAATCTCAATCTCTATCAGCTGCGGGACACCCTCAAGGTGCGGCTGCTGAACAAGCCGGATGTGGGGACCGCCTTCCTGCTGGAGTCGTTCGGCTTCAAGCGCGGCATGCCGGTAGACGCAGACCTGGTGTTCGATGTGCGTTGCCTCCCCAACCCCTACTGGAAGCCCGAGCTGCGAGAGCATTCCGGTCTGGAACAGCCAGTTATCGACTACCTGGCCGCGCAACCGGACGTGGAGGAGATGTTCCAGGACATCTCAGCCTACCTGCTCAAATGGCTGCCTCGCTTCGCCGCGAGCAATCGGGCCTACGTGACAGTTGCCATCGGGTGCACAGGCGGGCACCATCGCTCGGTCTACCTTACCGAGCGCCTCGGCGCGCTATTGCAACGTACCCTGAAAAACGTGCAAGTGCGCCACCGGGACCTTACCTGAACCCAAGGACTTACCACGCAATGCCCGCACTCGACATCACCATCATCAACAAGCTGGGCTTGCACGCACGCGCCGCCGCCAAGTTCGTCGGCATTGCCGGCCGTTTCCCCTGCCAGGTTCGTGTAGGCCGCACCGAAGCCAGCCTGGTGGACGGCAAAAGCATCATGGCCGTCATGATGCTCGCTGCCGGCAAGGGCACCCAGATCCACCTCAGCACCGAGGGCGAGCAAGCACAGGAAGCCCTCGACGCGTTGGTTGGATTGATCAACGACAAGTTCGACGAGGGCGAGTAACGGTAGGAGTGGTCTGCCGGGAAGCAACTGTCTTAAGCTGTTTAAGCCCCTATTCGCGAGCTACGCCTCCGGCTGCGCCGGATGGCCGGCCCCCCAGCTCCCACAGGAGTTCGCCTCACCTGTGGGAAGCGGGCAAAGCTCGCGAAGAAAGACAAACCATTTGCGCGCTATCGCCGGATGACCAGCCACGCCGCTTCCCACCAGTCCGCGGTTCCTACAAAGCCAGGCGTTACACCGCGTTTACAGCGGCCTGGTAGCGTTTTTCGACTTCAGGCCAGTTGACCACGTTGAAGAACGCACCGATGTATTCAGGCCGGCGGTTCTGGTACTTCAGGTAATACGCGTGCTCCCACACATCCAGGCCCAGGATCGGCGTATTACCCTTCATCAGCGGGCTGTCCTGGTTGGCGGTGCTTTCAACCACCAGTTTTTTCTCCGGCGTTACGCTCAGCCAGGCCCAGCCACTGCCAAAGCGGGTCAGCGCAGCCTTGGTGAAGGCTTCCTTGAACGCATCGAAGCCACCCAACTCACTCTCGATCGCATCTTTCACGTTCCCGGAAGGCTGGCCACCGCTGGCGGGCGCCATTACGGTCCAGAACAGCGTGTGGTTCGCATGCCCACCGCCATTGTTGGCCACGGGGCCTTTCAGTTTTTCGTCAAGGGTTGCGTATTCAGCAAGCAGCTTCTCTACCGGCCACTCGGCGTACTCGGTCGACTCCAGGGCGGCGTTGAGGTTGTTGATGTAGGTCTGGTGGTGCTTGGTGTAGTGGATTTCCATGGTTTGCGCGTCGATATGCGGCTCAAGCGCGCTGTAGTCATAAGGCAGTGCAGGCAAGGTATGGGGCATGTCAGTGGACTCCGTATCGCGGATGGGCGCCGGTGTGGCGCGACTGTAGGCCCATGGCACCAGCGAGCAGGCTCGAGGTGCGGGGGTATTCGCCATGGACGGCGATGAACCCCAGCAGTTCCGTATAGGTGCGATTGCTGTGACGAAGCGCTGCTTCGCGCAGCGGTTGAGGCAAGTTCGATTGGCGGGCCGTGGAGAGCAGATGCTCGTGCGCGGCGCACAAGTATTCGGCGCTTTCTTCGGGTTGGTGCAGATGAAGGTGAAGGTCCGCCAGGTTATGGTGCGAGACCACAAAGGCCATCACGGCCTCATCGGCATTGCTCCAACGCTCGAAGAGGATCTGCGCCAGGGCCAGCGCCTGCAGATAATGCTCTCGCGCCTCTACCCACTGCCCCTGTTCGAAGAGGGCATTGGCACGCTGAATGGTTTGTTTCCAATGGTCCATGGCCGCTCCGCTCAATGGCTGACGTAGAGGCAAAGCGCCTCATGAGATTGACTATTAGTTGATAATCAATCTCATTTCAAGCGGAGCGGCCAGATATTTATGAAAAGCTCAGCTTCCTGCCACTGTCATACGCTCGATCAATACCGAGCCGGTGCGCACGTTGCTGCGCAGTTCAAGGTCATTACCCACGGCCACAATCTGGCGGAACATGTCCTTCATGTTCCCTGCGATAGTCACTTCCTGAACCGGGAACTGGATTTCGCCGTTCTCCACCCAATAGCCGGCGGCACCACGGGAATAGTCACCGGTGACCATGTTCAGCCCGCTGCCCATCAGTTCAGTCACCAGCAACCCGCGGCCCATCTTACGCAGCAATGCGGCCTGGTCGTCGTTGCCATGGGTCACGAAGAGGTTGTGCACGCCGCCGGAGTTGGCGGTGCTCGGCATGCCCAGCTTGCGGCCCGAATACGTGCTCAGCACGTAAGAAACCAGCCGCCCACCGTCGACAAAGGGCTTGGCGTAGGTTGCCAGGCCATCGCCGTCGAACCCGGCGCTGCCCAAGGCGCGAGGCATATGCGGCCGCTCATCGAGTGTCAGCCACTCGGGAAACAGCTGTTGGCCGAGCGTGCCTTCCAGGAAAGAAGACTTGCGGTAGAGGTTGCCCCCGGATACCGCCGACAGGAAGCTGCCGAACAGCCCTCCAGCCAGCTCGGCGGCGAACAACACTGGCACTTCGCAGGTAGGCACGGGGCGCGCACCCAGGCGGCTGGCAGCTCGCTCTGCGGCCTTGCGGCCGATGGCCTCCGGAGAAGCCAGCAAATGGCCTTCGCGGTTCACGTCGTACCAGTAGTCGCGCTGCATCTGGCCATCTTTCTCGGCGATCATCACGCAGCTGAGGCTGTGACGAGTCGACGCATAGCCGCCGATGAACCCATGGCTGTTTCCATATACCCGGCAACCCTGATGGGTCGAGACCTGGCTGCCGTCAGCGTTGCGGATAAGCGGGTTGGCGTCGAAAGCTGCCGCTTCACAAGCCAGTGCCAGTTCGATACTCGCTTCAGGGCTGATATCCCAAGGGTGATACAGGTCCAGGGCCGGAAGATCGCGGGCCATGAGAGCGGCATCCGCGAGCCCGGCGGCTTCGTCCTCCGACGTGTGCTTTGCAATGGCCAATGCTGCTGCCACGGTTTCCCGAATCGCGTCAGGGCCACTGGCCGAGGTGCTTGCCGAGCCCTTGCGCTGGCCCAGGTAGAGCGTTATGCCAAAGCCCTGATCACGGTTGAATTCAACCGTTTCCACCTCACGCTGGCGAATCGAGGTGGACAGCCCTTGTTCGAGGGACACCGCCACTTCGCAGGCGCTGGCACCCTGGCGACGGGCTTCGGCAATGATCTCTTCGACCTGTTGCTGCAGGAGCGGCAGGGCCTGAGGGCCAACGCTTTCGGCTGCTTTCATGGGATTCTCCACACTTCAAATACGGATCGCGGCAAGGGCCGATGCTGGCCGGGCCGGACAATCGGCCCCCGACTGGTTATCATGGCGGCGTTTATCAGCGGACGGCCCCCATGGTTGATTCATACGACGATTCCCTCGGCGAGGGAAAAAGCAAGACACAGGTCAAGCGTGAACTCCACGCATTGACCGAGCTCGGCGAGCGCTTGACCACGCTCAAGCCGGACCTGCTCGCCAAGTTGCCCCTCACGGAGCCGCTGCGCCGGGCCCTGGAAGAAGCACCGAAACATACCGCGAACGCAGCCCTCAAGCGGCACAGGCAGTTCATCGGCAAACTCATGCGCGACCAGGACACCGACGCGATCCTGGAACTGCTCGACCAGGTGGACGCGTCCACTCGCCAGTACAACGAGCGCTTCCATAACCTGGAGCGCTGGCGCGATCGGTTGATCGCCGGCGACGATACGGTGCTGGACAGCTTCGTGACCCAGTACCCTGAAACCGATCGCCAGCAACTGCGTTCGCTGGTGCGCCATGCGCAGCACGAAGCCACGCATAACCGCCCGCCTTCGGCGAGCCGCAAGATCTTCAAGTACATTCGCGAGATAGACGAGCAACAACGCGGCCTGCGATAGGCCGCGCCAGCTTGCCCATGGGCGCCCGGCTCACGCGCCGGTGCCGCCCACGGTAATTGCATCGATCTTCAGCGTGGGCTGGCCTACGCCCACAGGTACCGACTGCCCGTCCTTGCCACACGTCCCTACCCCACTGTCCAACGCCAGGTCGGTACCTACCATCGACACTCGGCTCATGCATTCGGGGCCGTTGCCGATCAGCGTAGCGCCCTTTACCGGGGCGGTAATCTTGCCATCCTCAATGAGGTAAGCCTCGCTGGTGGAGAACACGAACTTGCCGCTGGTGATATCCACCTGGCCACCGCCGAGGTTGGCGCAATACAGGCCTTTTTTCACCGACTTGATGATTTCCTCGGGGTCGTGCTCCCCGGCCAGCATGTAGGTGTTGGTCATGCGCGGCATGGGCAGGTGCGCGTAGGACTCACGCCGCCCGTTACCCGTGGCGGCAGCGCCCATCAGCCGGGCATTGAGCTTGTCCTGCATGTAGCCCTTGAGAATGCCTTTCTCGATCAAGGTGGTGCATTGGGTGCGGGTACCCTCGTCATCGACGCTCAGCGAGCCGCGGCGGCCTTGCAGGGTGCCATCATCGACGATGGTGCAGAGGCTGGAGGCCACCTGCTCGCCAACGCGGCCGCTGTAGGCAGAGCTGCCCTTGCGGTTGAAGTCCCCTTCCAGGCCATGGCCCACCGCCTCGTGCAACAGCACACCGGACCACCCGGAGCCGAGCACCACTGGCAAGGTACCCGCCGGTGCCGGCTTGGCGTCCAGGTTGACCAGCGCCTGGCGCAGTGCCTCCCGCGCATAACCCATGGCGCGCTCTTCGTCCAAGAAGTATTGATAGCTGGTACGGGCGCCGCCGCCATGGCCGCCACGCTCGCGACGGCCGTTCTGTTCCACGATCACGCTTACATTGAAACGCACCAGCGGGCGCACATCGGCCGCCAGGCTACCGTCCATGGCGGCCACGAGAATGCGCTCCCAAACGCCGGCCATGCTGACGGTGACCTGCTGAATGCGCGGGTCGAGGGTGCGGGTGTAGGCGTCGATGCGCTTGAGCAGTTCCACTTTCTCTGCGCGGGTCATCACGTCCAGCGGATTGTCAGGGGCGTAAAGCGCTTCGACAGTCGGCGCCTGGAACGCCTGCACACGCCCTTGCTGGCCGGCCCGTGAAATCGACCGCGCCGCCTGGGCAGCGAGGCCCAGCGCCTCGCGGGTAATGGTGTTGCTGTAGGCGAAGCCGGTTTTCTCGCCGGCCTGGGCGCGAACGCCGACGCCTTGATCAAAATTGAAGCTGCCTTCCTTGACGATGCCGTCTTCGAGGGCCCAGGACTCGGAAATTTGCGCCTGGAAGTACAGGTCTGCGGCGTCAATGCCAGGGCCCGCCAGCTCACTCAGCACACTGTTGAGGCTGTCGAGGTTCAAATCGCCAGGGGTCAGCAACTGCGCGCTGACCGTGGATAACATCTCGCTCATGTTCACTCCGCGAAAGAGGCAGGCCGCAAGGCGCCCTGCGAGGAAAACCGCCGGTGCGCCTGCACCGGCATACGCTCACGGATAGCCGCCTGTTCGGCGCTGTCGCGTGAGCTCAGCAATACCGCTTCGCCCGTGGCCTGCTGGGCTATCAGACGGCCCCAGGGGTCTACTATCGCCGCCTGGCCGTGGGTATGGCGGGGGCCGGGATGTTCGCCCCCTTGGGCGGCGGCCAATACATAACATTGGGTTTCTATTGCCCGCGCGCGAATCAGCACTTCCCAATGGGCCGCACCGGTGACGGCGGTGAAGGCCGAGGGCACGCTGATCAGTTCAGCGCCGGCCTCGCGCAGCTGGGTATATAACTCGGGAAAACGCAGGTCGTAGCACACGCTCAGCCCAAGACGGCCGACCGGGGTTTGCGCCACAACCACCCTTTGACCATAGGCATAGTCATCAGACTCCCGGTAACGGGCCCGGCTGTCCTGCACGTCCACATCGAACAGGTGGAGCTTGTCGTAACGGGCCACTGTTTCGCCCTGATCATCAATCAACAGCGAGCACGCGCAGGGCTTGCCATCGGGTTGCCCATCGGGCGGCAGCGGGACCGTCCCAGCCACCAGCCACAGGCCAAAATCCCGCGCACAGCGCCGAAGTGCCGGAAGGATCGGCCCCTCGCCCACTGCCTCCGCCCGCGCAATGGCCGCCGCATCGCGACGGCCCATGGCAGCGAAATTTTCTGGCAGAACCGCAAGCCGCGCACCCGCGTGGGCCGCCTGCTCCAGCAAATACCTGGCCCGCTCGAGGTTCGCCGCCAGGTCTGTCTGGCTCACCATCTGGATCACCGCCAGCTCCATTGGCTCCTCCAAGCTGTCGTGGAACGCGTTCCCTGCATCCTAACCCACTAGATCACGCCCGGCTAACTATCGGGTCGATCAACGGGATTTGTCGAAGGGCCGGTCGAGGCTCAGCTTCGGGTCCTTGAGGGGGCCTTCAACGCGATATTTGACGCTCATCAGGCGCGATACCCGATCGCCCAGCAGCTTGTCGGCCAGAAACAACGCACCGCCAATGGCAGGAGCGCCGACGATCAGCGCGGCGATCGGAAGGTTGGTGCTCACCGGCAGGGTCACCAGCAATTGGGCGTCTACCCGGTCGGCGGCCATGTCGAGGGTACCGTCCAGCTCCAGATTGCTCGAAGGGCCCGTCACGGTGATAGGAGCGCGGGTCACGTAAACACCGTCACTGGCGACCAGTTGGCCTTTGACCTTGTCATAGCCGAGCCCCCGGCCCAGCAGGTCGGAAAAGTCCAGCCGCAGCCGGCGGCCGATGGCATTGAAGTTCAGCAGCCCGAACACTCGCAACGCTTGGGCGCCGCCTTCCACTTCCACGAACTGGCCGTGGTTGAGGGTAGCGTCCAGGCTACCTGAATACCGCTTGGGGGCAGCCCAGGCCGGCGAGCCGGGCCAGCGACCATCCACCGCCAGCGCGAAATCATGGCTGGTTACCGAAGGCGCGAAGCGCCAGGCCTTGAGGATATCGGCCAGGTTGCCACCGCGTACGTTGCCCTTGAACCAGCTCACCGTGCTGCCGGGGGCGCCTTCCCAGCCACCGTTGCCCTGTAACTGCATCCCCTTCAGGCCCAGGTCAAGATCATTCAGGGCCAGCCCACGCTCGGAAGGTCGCAGCTTGAGGGACCAGGCGCCGACCAGGTCGTCACCCTGCCACAGCCGGGCAATCCGCACGTTCACTGGCGGCAGGCCGTGGGGGTCCACGTCCGCCAGCGGGTCGGGCGTATCCGGCGGCTCCTGCGCGGTGGCCTCTTGTACCGCCGGGGCGGGCAGATGGACATCCTGCAGGTCGATATCCAGCGGCACCGTCGAGCGGTCAGGCAGCGTTGCCTTACCGGTCAGCTGAGGGCTGTCCACCCGCACCATCCAGTTGCCCGGCCCGCGATCAAGGCGCACCCTGGCGTTTTCAAGCGATTGCCCGAATGCGCTGAGGTGCGCAATGGTTACGTCCGCGCTGCTCAAAGGCGCAGGGGTTGAAGAACTGTTCGCCGACGCTTGCTCCGCCGCCTTGGCTTGCGGCAGGTACCGATCCTTCACGGCTTGCCAGGCTTTCAGGTCCAGCGAATTTATTACGCCGCGCACCCGCAAACCTGTCGCATCGGGCAGGCTTGCCGTGCCCTCGCCTAACAGCAACTCGCCACGGCCAGCGCCTGGCGGGCTGGAGAACTGGCCGTTGGCGGGCTGATACACAACGCTTGCAAGGCTGGCGTAGGCCACGCGCATCAGCCGGTCGTTACCCTTCAGGCCCAGCTCGAAGCGCGTCGGACGGCTGTCCCCCGCTGCCTTGCCATAGGGTGCCGGAAGGTCCACGGCCGCCCCCGTGAGGTCCGAGTCGATACTTAGCCGGCTATCTGGCCCGAGGTCCAGCTGCAGGCGGTAAGGAAATTCCCCGCTGGCGGGCAGTGGCTGTTGATTGCCAAGCCAGCGGCTAAGGGAGGCCACGTCCATGCGGCCATTTACGTTCACTCGGGTCACCGGCGTGCCATTAGCGCCCACCGCTTCCAGGCTTCCCGTGAACGCCTTGCCGAGCGCCTGCCCGGCAACGCCCTGGGCAGACAACCCCTTGTCGAGGTCGAACCGGAAGGCGCCTTTAAGGTCGCTGAGTTCCAAGGCGGGCTCAGCGATTTTCAGGCGGGCGGCGGACGTATTGAAATCCACAACCACCTTGGGGGCCTGGCCATGGGCGAGCGGGATATCCAGGTTAACCGCGCCGCGAAGCGGACCTTCGCCCTGCCAACCCGCGAACAGCTCACCCGTGCCGATGGGAGCGGTCTGCAGTATCTTTACGCCGTCGCTCAGCGGCCCATCAAAGTCGCCCTGTACCGTGAGGTGAGGTACTTGCCCTTCCGGCGCATGAGGGACCCTCACCTGAACATTGCTTACAGCCGTATCCAGCAACTGCCCTCGGCTGGCTTCGATGCGCACATCCCCGTCCTGGATGTAGACGTTGCCGTCCACGCCGCTCACCGATGGCCAGCCCGGCTGGAACGCAAGCGTCGCATCGTGCACCTTGAAGAACAGGGTCAGGCTGCGGGCATGATCGGGCGCGGCATGGGCCAGCGAGCCCTGATACTGGAAATAGCCCTCATCCACAGCGCCCTTTTGCACCGCAGTGCGCAGCCAGTCAGCTACCTGAGGGCTTAGAACCTCCGGCAGGTATTTGGGCGTGTAGCGCCCGTCACCCTCGTGCAGCCCCACTCGCAGGTCCATGTAGGGTTCCAGGCCTTCACCGAACGGCAAGCGGATCATGAAATCCGCCGCGATCTTGCCTTCCTCGCCCAGCACCTGAATTACCGGTGCCACCAGGCTGAAGCCCTCGCTGTTCAGCCGCCAGCCCAGCCGGGCGTGGGCTTCCTTGTAGTGCCACGGCTGTTTGAAGATCGGCCACAGGTGCAACATGAAATCCTGGGTGGCCAGCCGCAACTCGCCCTGCCCGAGGTCGCCGGAGATGCTGCCGCTGACGTTCGCCGCGCCTGGCGCGTTGTGGTAGGGCTCAAAGGCGACCTGTTCCAGGTTGGCCGCGAACTCCAGGCGGCGATCACCGGTTTCCTGGGGCCTTATCGTAAGGGCGAGGTTGCGCAGGGCGCCGCGGGGCTTGAGGCTGTCCACCGCGAGCGCGGCTTTCTCCGGCCAGGGCGCATAGGCATCCAGCAAAGGCTGCAAGGGCCCCAGGTCTACCCGGTCAGCCTGTACCTGCCATTCATTGCCGGCTTGCACCGCCTTCAGGCGAGTATCCCAGCGCTGGCCGCTCACGCTCATGGACACAGGTTGGGCAATGGCGGTATAGCCGTTGTCGTTACGCTGGAGCCAGGCGCTCAACGCCACATCCTCTACCGCAGTGAGCGCCCGGCCATCAACGGCGCCCTCGATCCTCGGAGCATTGAGCCGCAGCACGGCGCTGCTCACATGCTGATCGGCCCAGTCCAGCCAAACCTCACCGCCGGCGCGCAGCGTCTGAAAGCGCCATTGTCCGGCAACGCCTGCAGGCAACCACTTCGCCCAATCACTTTGAGGCAGGCTCAGCCACGCCTGGCCAGAGGCGCCCTGCCAATGATCCTGCGGCACCCGCGCGCGCAACTGAGCCGCCACGGGCTTGCCGTCTGGCAAACTCAACCGCAGGTCGAGGCGCTGTTCCCCCAGTATCGAACGCAAGCTCGCACTGAGGTAGGTAAAGGCGAGCGGGTCGTGCTGCCATGGCCGAACGGTCAGCTGGCTATCAAGCACATTCAGCTCACCAAGCTGGCGCAGGCTTGCGAGGGCGCGGCCTGGATCGAAGGGCGTGTCATCCTGGTGCTTCGGCAGCCCTTGTAGCGCCCAGCGGCCGTCTTCGCCCTGCTCCAGGGTAAGCTGCAAGCCTTCCACTTGCAGGGTATCGACCTGCGGGCGCAGGCTCACCAGGCTGCGCCATAGCGATGGCACCACGCGTACCCGTTCCAGATGCAGGGCGCCCGGCCCGCTGCCTACTGACACATCGCCGGCCACCAGCACCGGCGCCAAGCCGCTCCAGGCCCCCTCCAACCGCCCGATGCCTACGGGCATACCCAGCGCCTGGCTGGCCTTGGCCACGAGTTCGGGGCGATAGTCCCCTATCAAGGGCAACAGCTGCCGCCCGAGGCTTACATAAAGTGCCAGCAGGATCAGGCACAGCGCGCAGGCGCCGAGGCTCCAGCGAACGAGCGCGCCAGCCACTTGAGTCAAACGCGCCATGGGGAGGGCCTTGTACGGTTACGCAAATGACTCAGAGCAGCACCACATCGTATTGTTCCTGGGAGTACATGCTCTCGACCTGGAAACGAATGGTACGGCCGATAAAGGTTTCGAGTTCGGCCACATTGCCCGATTCTTCGTCCAGCAGGCGGTCCACAACCTTCTGGTTGGCGAGCACACGATAGCCTTCAGCCTGGTAAGCCCGGGCTTCGCGCAGGATTTCCCGGAAAATCTCGTAACAGACGGTTTCCGGGGTTTTCAGCTTGCCGCGCCCCAGGCAGCACGCGCACGGTTCGCACAGTACTTGCTCGAGGCTTTCCCGGGTGCGCTTGCGCGTCATTTGCACCAGCCCCAGCTCGGTGATGCCGATGATGTTGGTTTTGGCGTGATCGCGTTCGAGCTGCTTTTCCAGCGTACGCAGCACCTGGCGCTGGTGGTCCTCGTCTTCCATGTCGATGAAGTCGATGATGATGATGCCACCGATATTGCGCAGGCGCAGTTGCCGCGCGATGGCGGTGGCGGCCTCGAGGTTGGTCTTGAAGATGGTTTCTTCGAGGTTGCGATGGCCCACGAACGCGCCGGTGTTCACGTCGATGGTGGTCATGGCTTCGGCTGGGTCCACCACCAGGTAACCGCCAGACTTGAGTGGCACCTTGCGCTCCAGCGCCCGCTGGATTTCGTCTTCCACGGCATAGAGGTCGAAGATCGGCCGCTCACCGGGGTAATGCTCCAGCCGGTCGGCGATTTCCGGCATGAGCTCGCCCACGAACTGGGTGGTTTTCTGGAAGGTTTCCCGCGAGTCGATACGGATCTTTTCAATCTTGGGGTTTACCAGGTCTCGCAACGTGCGCAAGGCCAGGCCCAGGTCTTCATAAATAACCGAGGGCGCACCGGCGGTCTTGATCTGCGTGGCAATCTGGTCCCAAAGCCGGCGAAGGTAGCGGATGTCCATGAGGATTTCTTCCGCCCTTGCGCCCTCAGCGGCGGTGCGCAGGATAAACCCACCGCTTTCCTGGATGCCCTCTTTCTCCACGCAATCGGTGACAATCTGCTTGAGGCGCTCGCGCTCGGCTTCTTCTTCGATCTTCAGCGAAATGCCCACATGGCTGGTGCGTGGCATGTACACCAGGTAACGCGATGGAATGGACAGCTGGGTGGTCAGCCGGGCGCCTTTGGAACCGATGGGGTCTTTGGTGACCTGCACCACCAGGCTTTGCCCTTCATGCACAAGGGCGCTGATGGTTTCCACGGCCGAGCCTTCGCGCAGAGAGATTTCCGACGCGTGAATGAAGGCGGCGCGCTCCAGGCCGATGTCGATGAACGCTGCCTGCATACCCGGCAGCACTCGAACCACCTTGCCCTTGTAGATATTCCCGACGATGCCGCGGCGCTGGGTGCGCTCCACGTGCACTTCCTGCAATACACCGTTTTCCACCACCGCCACCCGGGATTCCATCGGCGTGATGTTGATGAGGATCTCTTCGCTCATGACAGGCTCTCGTCAGGATGGTTGCCCCATGATGCCCGGACTGGCGGCGCGGCGCGACGCCAGCGTACGCTCACCGGGAAGTGCTCGGTTGCCAGCAGGCAATCCCGAAGCGTGCAAGCAGGGCAGCGGTTTCACACAGCGGCAGGCCAACCACCGCTGAATAGCTACCCTCTATCGCCTCCACGAATACCGCGCCCAAGCCCTGGATGGCGTAGCCCCCGGCCTTGTCTGCGGGCTCGCCGCTGGCCCAGTATGCGTGGATTTCCTGCGGGGTAATGTGTCGAAAGCGTACCCGAGTGCTCACGCAGCACACTTCGCGGCGCGACTCGCTGTGCAGCGCCACGGCGGTGAACACTTCGTGCACGCTTGCGCTCAGGGCCGTGAGCATGCGGGCTGCATCTTGCTCGCCCTGCGGCTTGCCAAGAATCTGCCCGTCCAGGATTACCGCAGTGTCGGCACCCAGCACCACGGCCCCGGCACTCGCATGGCCAAGCCCGGCGGCAGCCTTGGCGAGAGCCAGGCGCTGCACGTAGGCTTCGGGCGCTTCGTGGGGCAAGGTTGTTTCGTCGATATCCGCGGACACCTGCGTAAACGGCACGCCGATCTGCTGCAGCAGTTCACGCCGCCGGGGCGAGCCGGAGGCCAGTAACAGCGTTCTCATGGGAACAGCTCCTTGTCATTGTGCGCGTCAGTTGATATTGAAGCGCCGGCGCAAGCCCCGCAGGCCATAGCTCACCCACGGCCACAGCAACGCGCTGACCACCGCCGGCAACACCAGCGCCAGAGTAGGCTGGCGATTGCCGGTGAGTGCGCTCAGCCATAGCTGCACCAGCTGCATCACGCCAAGCACCACGAAGATCACCAGGCTTTGCTGCCACATGGGGAACATGCGCATGCGTTGCTGGAGAGACAGCACCAGGAAGGTAGTAAGGCTGAGGATAAGCGCGTTCTGGCCCAGCAGCGTGCCGTAGAGCACGTCTTCGGCCAGGCCCAGTACCCAGGCCGTGGTCATACCGACCCTTGCCGGGGTATTCAGGCACCAGAAGGCCAACAGCAGTGACAGCCAGAGCGGGCGCAACACTTCCATGAACTGCGGCAGCGGCGACACACTAAGCAGCAAGCCGATCAGGAAGGTTACCCAGATGATCCAGCCATGGTTGCGCCGGGTATTGACCATCAGTGGGCTCCTTGAGGCGCAGCCGGCACGGCCGGTGTGGCAGGTGCTGCCGGCGCGGTGCGAGCGGGATGGCTGGCCGGCGTGGCAGGCCGTGCCGGGGCCGTGGCGGCCGGGCGTGTGGCCGCCGGCGCTGCGGGGTGGCTACCTGACGCAGCCGGGTGCTGCTCATGGCTATTCGTGGTAGCCGGAGCCGCAGGGGTGGCAGGCGTGGCTGGCACTGTCGCAGGCGTGGCGGCAGGTGTGGTAGCCGGCGCGGTAGCCGGCGCAGTAGTCGGCCCCGTGCCGTCTTCAGCCTGGGCGGCATCGGCGGCGCGCTGCTCGGGCGTGCGGCTGTCAGAGAACACCAACAGCACGTAACGGCTGCGGTTCAGTGCGGCCGTGGGCACGGCGCGGACAATGGCGAAGGGCTGGCCGGAGTCGTGAATCACTTCCTTCACGGTGGCCACCGGGTAGCCGGCCGGGAAACGCTGGCCCAGGCCGGAGCTCACCAGCAGGTCCCCTTCCTTGATGTCCGCGGTATCGGCCACATGGCGAAGCTCAAGCCGCTCCGGGTTGCCGGTGCCGCTCGCGATGGCCCTCAAGCCATTGCGGTTGACCTGAACGGGAATGCTATGGGTACTGTCGGTGAGCAGAAGAACCCGTGAGGTGTACGGCATCAGCTCTACTACCTGGCCCATCAACCCGCGCGCATCGAGCACCGGCTGGCCCAGGGACACGCCATCGCGCTCGCCCTTGTTGATCAGGATACGGTGGGTGAACGGGTTGGGGTCCATGCCGATCAGCTCGGCCACTTCCACCTTTTCGTTCACGAGCGTTGACGAGTTGAGCAGCTCCCGCAGCCGGACGTTCTGCTCGGTCAGGGCCGCCAGCTTCTGCAGGCGCCCCTGCAGCAGCAAGGCTTCGGTCTTGAGTTTTTCGTTCTCGGCGATCAGTTCGGTACGGCTGCCGAACTGGCTCGCCACGCCCTGCCACAGGCGCTGGGGCAGGTCGGTGATCCAGTACGACTGCATCAGTACCAGCGACATCTGGCTGCGCACTGGCTTGAGCAGTGTAAAGCGGGCGTCGACCACCATCAGGGCGACCGATAGCACGGTCAGCACCAGCAGGCGCACACCGAGTGAGGGGGCCTTGGCGAACAGCGGTTTAATGAGCTGTTCCTCCTGGGCAAGAGGACGAAAGGTCTGTCATGGATCGGCGCCGCGGAAAAAACGGAGGAACACACAAACGCCCGGCTGTTACCGCAACCCCGCAAAGGGCTACTGTAAACTACCGGGCGCTACCCTGGCTCATTCGCTGGAGAGCAGGTCCATGGTGTGCTTGTCCATCATTTCCAGTGCCCGGCCACCGCCACGGGCCACGCAGGTGAGCGGGTCCTCGGCGACGATGACCGGCAGGCCGGTTTCCTGGGCCAGCAGTTTATCCAGGTCACGCAACAGCGCGCCGCCACCGGTCAGCACCAGGCCACGCTCGGCGATGTCGGAAGCCAGCTCCGGCGGCGACTGCTCAAGGGCGCTTTTGACCGCCTGAACGATGGTCGCCAGCGATTCCTGCAAGGCTTCGAGCACCTCGCTGGAGTTGAGCGTGAAGGCACGCGGCACGCCCTCGGCCAGGTTGCGGCCGCGCACGTCGACTTCACGTACTTCGCCGCCCGGGTAGGCCGTGCCGATTTCCTGCTTGATGCGCTCGGCGGTGGATTCGCCGATCAGGCTGCCGTAGTTGCGGCGCACGTAGGTCACGATGGCTTCGTCGAAGCGGTCACCGCCCACCCGCACGGATTCGGCATACACCACACCGTTGAGGGAGATCAGGGCGATTTCGGTGGTGCCGCCACCGATATCGACAACCATCGAGCCGCGGGCTTCCTCGACCGGCAAGCCGGCGCCGATCGCGGCCGCCATGGGCTCTTCGATCAGGAAGACTTCGCGGGCACCGGCACCAAGGGCCGATTCACGAATGGCACGGCGCTCCACCTGGGTGGATTTGCACGGAACGCAGATCAGCACTCGCGGGCTGGGCTGCAGGAAGCTGTTTTCGTGCACCTTGTTGATGAAGTACTGAAGCATTTTTTCGCAGACGCTGAAGTCAGCGATCACGCCGTCCTTCATCGGACGAATGGCTGCAATATTACCCGGGGTACGGCCGAGCATGCGCTTGGCTTCGGTGCCGACGGCCACAACGCTCTTCTGGTTGCCGTGAGTACGGATGGCAACCACCGAGGGCTCATTCAGGACGATACCGCGCTCACGCACGTAGATAAGGGTGTTGGCCGTTCCCAGGTCGATGGACAGATCGCTGGAAAACATGCCACGCAGTTTCTTGAACATGGAGAAGTGACCCTGGCAACGCGTGGGTAAAAAAGTGCGGCAAACTCTAACAACGGCGGGGATTTTGGGCAAGGCGCCAATATGTTAAATTGGCTGTTTTTCCGGGCACACGGCCCCACGATCGCGGCTCTGTGACCGCATTTTCGCGGCTGTGTTCCCCGCCGGGCGGACCGTTTCCGCCTGTCTTTCCCCTGGAGATCTCCCATGGCGCTCGAACGCTCCGACGTGGAAAAGATCGCCCACCTGGCCCGCCTCGGGCTGCGCGAGGCCGATCTTCCCAGCACCCTTGACGCTCTGAACAGCATTCTGAGCCTGGCAGACCAGATGCAGAACGTGGACACGCAAAACATCGCGCCCCTGGCCCACCCGCTGGAAGCCAGCCAGCGCCTGCGTCCCGACCAGGTTACCGAACACAACCAGCGCGAGGCCTATCAGGCTGTCGCACCGGCCGTCGACAGCGGCCTGTATCTGGTACCCAAAGTCATCGAGTAAGGGATAACCGCCTGCCATGCATCAACTTACCCTGGCCGAGATCGCCCGCGGCCTCGCCGCCAAGCAATTCTCCTCCGAAGAGCTGACCCGCGCCCTCCTCGCCCGCATCCAGGCCCTGGACCCGCGCCTGAACGCGTTCATCACCGTGACCGAGGCCCTGGCCCTGGAGCAGGCCCGCGCCGCCGATGCCCGCCGTGCGGCCGGTGAAAACAGCCCGTTGCTGGGCGCCCCCATCGCTCACAAAGACCTTTTCTGCACCCGTGGCATCCGTACCAGCTGCGGCTCACGCATGCTCGACAACTTCGAGGCCCCCTACGACGCCACCGTGGTCGAGAAACTGGCCGCTGCGGGCACCGTTACCCTCGGCAAGACCAACATGGACGAGTTCGCCATGGGTTCGGCCAACGAGAACAGCCACTACGGCCCGGTGAAAAACCCCTGGCAGCTGGACCACGTGCCAGGCGGCTCCTCAGGTGGCTCGGCAGCTGCAGTGGCGGCTCGCCTGCTGCCAGCCACCACCGGCACCGACACCGGCGGCTCGATTCGCCAGCCGGCGGCCTTCACCAACCTCACCGGGCTGAAGCCGACCTACGGTCGCATCTCGCGTTGGGGCATGATCGCCTACGCCTCCAGCCTGGATCAGGCCGGCCCGCTGGCGCGCACCGCCGAAGACTGCGCCCTGCTGCTGCAAGGCATGGCCGGTTTCGATCCGAAGGATTCCACCAGCATCGACGAAGCGGTACCCGATTACAGCGCCACGCTCAACGATTCCCTCGAAGGCCTGCGCATCGGCGTACCGAAGGAGTATTTCGGCGCCGGCCTGGACCCTCGTATTGGCGAGCGGGTACAGGCCAGCATTCGCGAGCTGGAGAAGCTGGGCGCGGTGATCAAGGAAATCAGCCTGCCGAACATGCAGCATGCCATCCCGGCCTACTACGTGATCGCGCCCGCTGAAGCCTCGTCCAACCTGTCCCGCTTCGACGGCGTGCGCTTCGGCTACCGCTGCGAGCACCCGGTGGACCTCACCGACCTGTACAAGCGCTCGCGCGGTGAGGGCTTTGGGCCGGAAGTGCAGCGTCGCATCATGGTGGGCACCTACGCGCTCTCCGCCGGTTATTACGACGCCTACTACCTGAAGGCTCAGCGTATCCGCCGGCTGATCAAGAACGACTTCATGGCCGCCTTCCAGGAGGTGGACGTGATCCTCGGGCCTACCACGCCCAACCCGGCCTGGAAGCTGGGCGCCAAGGGCAACGACCCGGTAGCCGCCTACCTCGAGGACGTTTACACCATCACCGCCAACCTGGCCGGCCTTCCGGGGCTGTCGATGCCGGCGGGCTTCGCCGATGGCCTGCCCGTGGGCACGCAACTGCTGGCGCCGTACTTCCAGGAAGGGCGGCTGCTCAACATCGCGCATCGCTACCAGCAGGTAACCGACTGGCATCTCCAGTCGCCAGAAGGGTTCTGAGGAGCAATACCATGCAATGGGAAGTCGTGATCGGGCTGGAGATTCATACCCAGCTCGCGACCCAATCGAAGATTTTCTCCGGCAGTGCCACCACGTTCGGCTCCGAACCGAACACCCAGGCCAGCCTGGTGGACCTCGGCATGCCTGGCGTGTTGCCGGTGCTGAACCAGGAAGCGGTACGCATGGCGGTGATGTTCGGCCTGGCCATCGACGCTGAAATCGGCCAGCAGAACGTGTTCGCCCGCAAGAACTACTTCTACCCGGACCTGCCCAAGGGCTACCAGATCAGCCAGATGGATTACCCCATCGTTGGCAAGGGCCACCTGGACATCACGCTCGAGGACGGCACCGTCAAGCGCATTGGCGTGACGCGCGCGCACCTTGAAGAAGACGCCGGCAAAAGCCTGCACGAGGATTTCCAGGGCTTTTCAGGCATCGACCTGAACCGCGCCGGCACCCCGCTGCTGGAGATCGTGTCCGAGCCGGACATGCGCAGCGCGAAAGAAGCCGTGGCCTATGTGAAGGCCATGCACGCGCTGGTGCGCTACCTGGGCATCTGTGACGGCAACATGGCCGAGGGCTCCCTGCGCTGCGACTGCAACGTGTCGATCCGCCCCAAGGGCCAGGCCGAGTTCGGCACCCGCTGCGAGATCAAGAACGTCAACTCGTTCCGGTTCATCGAACGGGCGATCAACAGCGAAATCCAGCGCCAGATCGAGCTGATCGAGGACGGCGGCAAGGTTATCCAGGAAACTCGCCTGTACGACCCCAACAAGGACGAAACCCGCTCCATGCGCAGCAAGGAAGAAGCGAACGACTACCGCTACTTCCCCGACCCGGACCTGCTGCCCGTGGTGATCGAGGACGCCTTTGTGGCCAGCGTGCGCGCTTCGCTGCCCGAGCTGCCGCCGCAGAAGCGCGAGCGCTTCCAGAGCCAGTACGGCCTTTCCGCCTATGACGCCACGGTGCTGGCTTCCAGCCGCGAGCAAGCGGACTACTTCGAGCAGGTGGCGGCCCTGTGCGGCGATGCCAAGCTGGCGGCGAACTGGGTGATGGTCGAGCTGGGCAGCCTGCTCAACAAGCAGGGCCTGGACATCGAGCAGTCCCCGGTGAGCGCCGAATTGCTGGGTGGCATGCTGCAGCGCATCCGCGACAACACCATCTCCGGCAAGATCGCCAAGGCGGTGTTCGAAGCCATGGCCAATGGCGAAGGCACCGCCGACGCAATCATCGAAGCCCGGGGCCTGAAACAGGTAACCGACAGCGGTGCCATCGAAAAAGTACTGGAGGACGTGCTGGCCGCCAACGCCGAGCAGGTCGAACAGTACCGCGCCGCCGATGAAGCCAAGCGTGGAAAGATGTTCGGCTTCTTCGTAGGCCAGGCGATGAAAGCGTCGAAGGGCAAGGCGAACCCGCAACAGGTGAACGAACTGCTCAAGCGCAAGCTCGAAGGCTGAGATTTCAGCCGCCTGGCGGCCTCATCGGCTGCCAGGCCACCTTCGCCACAAGGATCAACCATGCGGTGCCTGTTGTTGTTGCCTGCTTTAAGCCTGTTGTTACTGGCCGGTTGCGCCGGCCAGCGTAATGCGCTGGAACCCGGCCAGGCGGAGGAAGGCATGGCGTCGTATTACGGTGCGCGGCATCACGGCTTGCGCACCGCCAGCGGGGAACGGTTCGACCAGAACAGCCTGACCGCCGCCCATCGTACCCTGCCCTTCGGCAGCGAGGTGCGCGTTACCAACCTGGCCAATGACCGCACCGTGATCGTGCGCGTCAATGATCGGGGGCCACGCGCGCGCAGCCGGATCATCGACCTGTCCCGTGGCGCAGCCCAACGGCTGGGCATGACCGACGACGGCATCGCCCGCGTCCGTATCGAACGCCTGGACTGACGGAGGCCGGTATCGCCGAGCTCGCTTCACTGCCACCCCTGAGCCTGCTTCAGTTCGCCGCCGGCGTACTGATGCTGCTGCTGGGCGCCGAACTGATGGTGCGTAATGCTTTGCGCCTGGCACTGCGCGCGCGGGTTCGCCCGCTGGTCGTAGGGCTGCTGCTGATGGCACTGGGGAGCAGCGCGCCGCAATTGGCGATCAGCCTGGGCGCCGTGGATGCAGGGGCGCCTGACGTGGCCATCGGTAGTTTGATCGGAGGCACGCTGTTCAACCTGTTGGTGACGCTGGGCCTGTGTGCGATGGTGGTGCCGCTACGGGTGTCCCTCCCGGTGGTGAAGCTGGACGTGCCTATGGTGGTGATTGCCGCAGCGCTGTTGTATGCGCTGGCCTGGGACCAACACCTCGGTACGTGGGAAGCCGCACTGCTGCTTGTATGCGGCGCGGCCTACCTGGCTGTCGCAGGCTGGCAGTTTCGCCATGCCGGCCGGCCTGTTCCCAGCGCTCCCGTCAGGCAACGGTCCGTTTTGGCTACGCTCGCCCGGCTGGCTGCCGGCATTACCTTGCTGACCGTTGGCGGCCAATGGCTGCTCACCGCAGCGGTAACGTTCGCCAACGAACTGGGTTTATCGGAGCGGGTTATCGGGCTCACCGTGGTGGCAGTCTGCGCCTCGCTGCCCCAGCTACTGATGGCGCTGTTCGCCGTTTGGCGGGGGGAGCGGGAGCTGGCCGTGGGCAGCGTTATCGGCGGCAGCGTTTACACCCTCACCGGCGTAGTCGCCGCGACCGTGCTCGCCAGCCCCGGCGGCCTGTCCATTTCCCCGAACGGGTTGGCGTATGAGCTACCGGCGCTGCTGGGCGCTGCCGTGCTGTCGTGGCCCTTGTTCCGCCTGGGCTACAGGATTACCCGGCTGGAAGGGCTGTTGCTACTGGCCCTGTACAGCGTGTTCGCCCTGCACTTGATCGGCTTCAGTACAGGCATGCCTATTGCGATACGGCTGGAACGGCTGGCGCTGCACTATGCCCTGCCACTTCTGGCGATGCTGGTACTGCTGGCGGCGTGGCGCCATCGGCGGCGCGCTTGAGTTGATCAAAGTCGGTTCACATTTTCATCAGGTAGCTACCAAACCTTGACCTGACCGGTGACACCGTCGCGCTTTCCGATGGGCAAGGGGCATCTCTGCCAGTAAAATGCGACGCCGGTTCCGCCACGCTTATCAGGGACGAGCAGTGAGCCGAAACAAGTAGTGAAGGACTCATGCATGTCGCGTTTTAAGGCACCGCCGCCACAGGCGATACCGGTCGAATTTGACCATCACGAAGACTTCAACATCGCTCATCCGACCACAGGCCTGTCATGCTGGGGACTGGTGAAGGTTACCAGTAAGCTACTAGAGCAGCCGGGCGGTAAAATATACCTTCGAGCAGGCAAGCATATCGGCCCCCACAAGGGCTTCGGTGTACGCCACATATGGGCAGAGCGCGGTCATGACCTCTGCAAATGGGGCTACGCAACATTCTATGACGTTCCCAGATTTGTAGCAGACATCATCGTCCACGGCACAACTATCGTTTGTGAGTTCGATTCGATGAAGGGTCACGAGCGGTTGATCGTGCTGCGAGGCCGCAAGGGGTGCGCCGTCCTCGCGGCATGGCCAATCGCAGCAGATCAGGTGTACTACAGCGTGGTCACGGCTTACCGCAACCGCACACCGAATGGCAAAGCGGTGGCTGTAATCGAAGGTTTGCAACCCTGAGACGCCAAAGGCGCCCCTGAGGGCGCCTTTGAACGAAGATATTGCGGGACGGTAGTCGCAGCGCTTGCTTAGCTAGCCGGAAGGCTGGGTCACATGCCACCAAACTGAAGCCTGGTGCCGCTACCACACAAAGGGCGCCTCTGTGCAATCCACACTCCAGATCCAATTACGCCTGATGATCTCGGAGCCCTGCTCTTATTTTCCCGCAGGCCTAATATAACCCTAGGAGTATCAGTTCACAAGGTGGACGCACTTGTGAAAAACCAGGAATGGGCCGATCTATGATAAAGCAATAGCCAAGGCCAACGGTTGGGTTGAGGTGATCCTTACTCAAATCCACCCACCCCAATGCAACAGGAATATCCCGGCATTGGTGGTCACGATCGCGGCGATGGTGGTGACCACCACGATGGTGGCGGCCAAACGATAGTTGCCATTGGCGGCACGGGCCATCACGTAGCTGACCGAGGCAGTGGGCGCGCCGAAATAGAGAAACAGGATACCCAGGTCTGCGCCTCGGAACCCGCACAGCCACGCGCCGGCTGTGGCGACCAGCGGCAGTACGACCATCTTCACCAGGCTGGCGCTGATGGCCATCCGGCTGCCAGCGCGCAGGGCAGACAGCGACAGCGTGCCGCCAATGCAGATCAACGCCAGCGGCAACGTCATGTGCGCCAGGTATTGGGCGGACTGGTCAAGCCAGCCCGGCAACGGAATACGCCAGGCGGCAAAAGGGACCGCAGCCAGCACGCCAAGGATAAGCGGGTTGCGGATAACCCCCAGCGCCAGGCTGAGCGGGTCGGATTTCATCGTTGGGCTGTAATAGGCCAGCACCACGGAGGAGAGGCTGTTGTAGAGCACGATCAGCACGGCGGCCAGGATCGAGCCCACCGCGATCCCGTAGTCACCGTACATGCTGGCCGCCAGGGCCAGGCCAATGATCCCGTTATTGCCCCGGAAGGCGCCTTGTACATAAATCCCGCGGTCTTCCACCGGGCAATGCCAGCGCGCCCATAGCCAGATCAACGCGAAGCTTACAACGGTGGCAACCGCGAAATAGGCCATTACCCCCAGCTGCAGCGCCTCATTGAGGTTGGCATGGATGATCCCGAGAAACAGCAGGCAGGGCATGGTCACGTTGAACACCAGTTCGGACGCGACCTTGATAAAACCGTCGTCGATCCAGTGAACGCGCTTGAGCAGCAAGCCCATGAACAGCATGGCGAACACCGGTGCGGTGATGTTCAGGGTTTCGAGGAAAATGCCGAGCATGCGGGGGGCAGTCCGTTATCGGTTGTCTGTACTGCATCATAATTCACCGAAACGAAAAAGCGCGCCGCAAGGGCGCGCTTTTCAGGCGTACAAAGCCGGTGTTACTGCGGCCCGAGCTTGTCCATCAGCGCGGCGAGCATTTCGTACTCTTCGCCAGTGAGGTCGGTGAGCGGGGTGCGCACCGGGCCTGCATCGTAGCCCGCGATCTTCGCGCCGGCCTTGACGATGCTCACGGCATAGCCAGCCTTGCGGTTGCGGATGTCCAGGTAAGGCAGGAAGAAGTCATCGATCATCTTGCCAACGGCTACATGGTCGTCCGCGGCAATGGCGTGGTAGAAGTCCATGGCCAGCTTGGGCACGAAGTTGAACACGGCCGAGGAGTAAACCGGCACGCCCAGGGCTTTGTAGGCTGCTGCGTAAACTTCAGCGGTAGGCAGGCCGCCCAGGTAGCTGAAACGGTCGCCCAGACGGCGGCGGATGCTGACCATCAATTCGATGTCGCCCAGGCCATCCTTGTAACCGATCAGGTTAGGGCAGCGCTCGGCGAGTTGTTCCAGCAGCGGCGCGTTGAGGCGGCACACGTTGCGGTTGTAGACGATCACACCGATGTTGACCGACTTGCACACGGCTTCAACGTGGGCGGCAACACCGTCCTGGGAGGCTTCGGTCAGGTAGTGCGGCAGCAGCAGCAGGCCCTTGGCACCCAGGCGCTCGGCTTCTTGTGCGTATTCGATGGCCTGGCGGGTGGCACCGCCTACGCCAGCGAGGATTGGCACGCTGGTAGCGCAGGTATCAACGGCGGTCTTGATGACCTCGGAGTACTCGCTGGCAGCCAGGGAGAAGAATTCACCGGTGCCGCCGGCAGCGAACAGTGCGCTGGCGCCGTAAGGGGCGAGCCATTCCAGGCGCTTGATGTAGCCAGCGCGATTGAAATCGCCCTTGGCATCGAAGTCGGTAACCGGGAAAGACAGCAGGCCGGCGGAAAGGATGGACTTGAGTTCTTGTGGAGTCATTGTTGTGAACACCCTGGTGCGCTGTAGGACGAAAACCGGCGAGTGCCGATGTTGTAAGTCATCGTACAACCAGATCCAGAACACGACAAGGGGGGCGAGCGAAAGATTCCGGATTTCATGTTCGCCACAGGATCAGCGGGGCCTGCGCATATTCGCAGGCCCTTGCCGTTACACCGGGTTGGCAGCCGCTTCTTCGTGGGCCTGGCGCAGGCGCTCGCGGCTGTTGGTGAGGTGCAAGCGCATGGCGGCGCGGGCGGCGTCGGCGTCCTGGCGGGCAATAGCGTCGAAAATTTCTTCGTGCTCGCGGCTCAGCCGGTTCATGTAATGCTGCTGGTCGTCATGGGCCAGGCGGGCGGAATTGAGCCGTGTACGCGGAATGATGCTGGTGCCCAGGTGGGTCATGATGTCGGTGAAGTACCGATTCCCCGTGGCCAGCGCGATGCGCAGGTGGAACTGGAAATCCGAGGCGACTGCGTCAGTGGCGTGAGCCGCACTTTCGTTTAGCGCATCGAGGGCTTCACGCATGGCGAGCAGTTGCTCGTCGCTGCGCCGGTGGGCCGCCAGGCCTGCCGATTCCACTTCCAAGCTGATACGCAGCTCCAGCACCGCCAGCACATCACGCAAGGTGACGATGGTGGCGGGGTCGATGCGGAACCCGCTCGGGCTGGGGGTATCGAGCACGAAGGTGCCGATACCATGACGGGTTTCGACCTGACCGGCGGCCTGCAAGCGGGAAATGGCTTCACGCACCACGGTGCGGCTCACCCCCTGCTCTTCCATGATGGCGGACTCGGTAGGAAGCTTGTCGCCACGCTTGAGTTCGCCGTTACGGATGCGCTCGCTCAGGATAGCTACCAGCTCCTGAGCGAGGCTGCGGGGTTTCTTGCGGGCGCGTGGTATGGCGCTCTGATTGTCCATAGATAAAGCCGGTCTCGGGGTTGATCACGCCCCATCATAGCGCAAAGGTGCTTGTACGATCACCTTAGACTGCGCTAGGCACGCCCTCCCCTTGCGGCTGCAAATGGCCGCCCTCGATACGCACCAACCGGGGGTGGAAGCGACGCAGGCTGCTGCGATGGCCAACGCTGATAATGCTCAAGCCCGGCAGCCGATCGATAAGGCTTTGGTAGAGCACCGCTTCGTCTTCCTCGTCCATGGCTGAGGTGGCTTCGTCGAGGAACAGCCATTGAGGTTTGTAAAGCAAGGCACGGGCGAACGACAGGCGCTGTTGCTCGCCCGGCGAAAGCAGGCGCTGCCAGTGGTTACTCTCATCGAGGCGGCTTTCAAGGTGCGGTAGCCGGCAGCTTTGCAGGGCCTCGCGATAACGGTCATCTGAATAAGTGTCGCCGGGCAACGGGTAGCTCAGCGCCTCACGCAGGGTGCCGATGGGCAGGTAAGGTTTTTGCGGCAGGAACAGTGAGCGCTCTACCGGCATGTGAACCTCGCCACCACCTCGGGGCCACAGCCCACCCAATGCGCGCAGCAAGGTACTTTTACCACTGCCCGAGCGGCCGCTGAGCATCACCCGCTCCGTGGGGGCGACATCCAGGTTGGCGCCGCTCAGGAGGGTGCGGCCGTCGGCCAGCCCCAGCGCCAGGCCGGCGATATGCAGCATATGGCCCTGCTCGCGAACGTCGATAGCCTCGGGCCGTGCTTCGTTTTCATCCATGGCCTGGCGGAAACTGAGCAAACGGTCGCAGGTGGCGCGCCATTCGGCCAGGGAAGCATAGGCGTCGACGAACCAGCTGAGGTTTTCCTGCACATTGCCGAACGCCGAGTTGATCTGCATCAGCTCGCCGAGCTGGATCTTGCCGGCGAAATAACGCGGCGCCGCCACCACGAACGGGAAAATGATCGCGATCTGGCTGTAGCCAGCGGTGAAGAATGTGAGGCGCTTTTGCACCTTCATCAGCGACCAGAAGTTACCCCATACCCGCCCGAAGCGATCCACCAGCCGCGCTTGCTCGTTCACTTCGCCGTTATACAGAGCGATGCTCTCAGCGTTCTCCCGTACCCGCACAAGGGAGAAACGCAGGTCCGCCTCGTAGCGTTGCTGGCGGTTGTTCAGCGGGATCAAGTTGCGCCCGATCAGGTGCGTCAGCCAGCTACCGACCACGGCATAGATCAGCGCCGCCCAGAACATATAGCCCGGCACGGTGATGCCAAACACTTCAATGCTGCCGGACACACCCCACAGGATGATCGAGAAAGACACCAGGCTCACCACCGTGCGGATCAACCCCAGCCCCAGTGACAGCGTGGAACTGGTGAAATTATTGATGTCCTCGCTGATGCGCTGGTCCGGGTTATCGGTGTAGGCACCGGTCTCCAGGTGGTAGTAATTCTTGCGCCCCAGCCAGCGAGCGAAGTGCTGATGGGTGAGCCACCGGCGCCAGCGGATGGTCAGCATCTGGGTGAGGTAGAGGCGATAGACCGCCCCCAGGATCGCTATCGCGGCGATGCCTGCGAAATACAGAATCAGGTGGCTGAACGCCGCGGTGTCTTTTTCCTGAAGTGCGTTGTAGAAGTCCCGGTACCAGTTATTCAACAGCACTGATATCGCCACGCTGAACAACGACAGCCCGATCACCGCAATCAGCAGCAGCCAGGCCTTGCCTTTTTCTTCACTGCGCCAGTACGGCGTGACCATTCCCCAGACGCGCCGGAAAAAGTGCCCGCGTACAGCGTCGTTCACTGCAGAGTATTCAGCGTTATCCGTCATAATTCGCTCAAGGCTTCCAGACGCCCGCCTGGCATGGCGGGCAGAGAACAAAAGGTCGGCGGCTCGAGGTAAGGGCTAGCGCCTTACAGGCCGCTTCTGCAGCTTGCGTTGCAAGGTCCGCCGGTGCATCCCCAGCGCTCGCGCGGTGGCCGAGATGTTGCCTTCGTGTTCGGCCAGCACCCGCTGGATATGCTCCCACTGCAGCCGGTCCACCGACATAGGGTTGTCCGGCACCAGGCTGTCCAGATCCGCATGCTCGGACAGCAGCGCTGCAAGTACGTCATCGGCGTCGGCGGGCTTGCAAAGATAGTTACAGGCCCCCCGCTTGATGGCTTCCACGGCGGTGGCGATGCTGGAATAGCCGGTGAGGATCACCACGCGCATTTCCGGGTCCAGCTCGAGCATTTTCGGCAACAGCACCAGCCCCGAGTCACCTTCCATTTTCAAGTCCAGCACGGCGTAGTCAGGCAGGTCCTGCTGGGCGAGTGCCAGGCCTTCCTCGGCCGAACCGGCGGTGCTCACCCGAAAGCCGCGCCGGCTCATGGCGCGGGCCATCACGCGGGTAAAGGTCGCGTCATCGTCTACCAGCAGCAGGTGCGGCAGTTCTTCGCCGTCGGGTACCTGGGTTTCGTCAGTCATCTGTATCTCCTCGGGCGTCGCGGGGCAGGCGCAGCTCGGTGAGCGTGCCGCCGTCCTCGTGACTATAGAGTCTTACCGAGCCACCAGCGCGGGTAACGCTGGCCTTGCTCAGGAACAGGCCCAGGCCGAAGCCCTTGCCCTTTGTAGTAAAGAAAGGTTTACCGATTTGCTCGGCGATGGCCAGAGGCACACCCGGCCCGTGGTCGCGAATCCTGATGAAGATGTTTTCATCGTCCCAGTCCAGGTGTACTTCCAGGTCATTCGGGCACGCGTCCGCGGCGTTGTTCAGCAGGTTGAGCAGGGCCTGGGTGAGGTCGGCCGGTGGTGCAAGCCGCGGCGGCACCCCTTGTGCCAACCGCTGCAAGCGGTAGTTCGCCTCCGGCCGCATGAGGTGCCAGCGGTTGAGCGCCTCGTCGAGCCAGGCCGTGACGTCCAGCTCGATCACATCCTGGCGCCGGTTCGCTTCGGCGGCGCGCACCAGCTGCTGCAATGTCTGCTTGCAAAGCTGTACCTGATCCTGCAGCACCTGCAGGTCCTCCTGCAGGGCTGGGTCGGCGTGGTCCTGGCGCATTTCCTTGATCAACACGCTCATGGTTGCCAAGGGCGTACCCAGTTCATGCGCGGCACCGGCAGCCTGGGTGGCCACGGCCAGCAACTGCTGATCGCGCAGGCCTTCTTCGCGGCGTTGCGCGCGCCACTCATGCTGGCGGCGCAACTCCTCGGCCATGCGCGCGGCGAAGAACGTGATTACCGCCGCCGCCAGGGCGAAGCTGAGCCACATGCCGTAGATCTGCATGTTTTCCCGTGCGACGGGGAAGGTTTCGAGTGGGTAGAAGCGCACCAGCAGCAACGTGTAGCTGGCGAGCGCCAGGCCAGAGAGCATCAGCGAATAACGCCACGGCAAGGTCACCGCGGCAATGGTCAACGGCACCAGATAGTACGAAACGAACGGGTTGGTACTGCCGCCCGAGTAGTACAGCAGGGCGCTGTGAATCAGCAGGTCGCAGGCCAGCTGCACGGCGTATTCCACTTCGGTTACCGGCAGGCTGGTGCGCAGGCGCAGCGCCGTGAGGGCACACAAGATGGCCGAGAAGCACAGGGTAACGCTCAATTGCCACCAAGGGAGCGGCAGCAAATGGGTAAGGTAGGCGAAGCCCACGGAACCGGCCTGGGCAGCCAGTACGAGAATACGCACAAAGGTCAGCCGCCAGAGGTTCTGGCGGCTGGCGGATAACGGCGGGGCAGCGAGCATGGTTCTCCAGCGTGCATTCAGAACAATGGCCGCAGTATAACGACCTTCCCCTACCCTCGGCAGCGCTGCGTCAAACCACCACAGCCGGGTATCGCCGGAACCGCCTTTGATGATCTCAGTCCCAAAGACACACCGAACAAGGAATTACCCATGACCCCACGCCTTCGCCATTCTGCCCTCGCCCTTTGCATGGCGCTGCTCGCTGCGCCTGCGCTTGCCGATGAGGCCCGCTACAACCAGGTAACACTGCACGCCGAGGCCTCCCGCGAAGTGGCGCGGGACCTGATGAGCGTGACCCTCTACAGCGAAGCCCAGGACACCGACCCCGCCCGGCTTGCCGAAACCGTGACAAAAAGCCTGAACGAGGCGCTTGCCAAGGCTCGCCAGGCCAAGGGTGTAACCATTCGCCAGGGCAGCCGCAACAGCAGCCCGGTGTATGACGACAAGGGCCAGAACATCGTAGCGTGGCGCGAGCGGGCGGAACTGCGCCTGGAAAGCCAGGATTTCGCGGCGCTGGCAGGCCTTACCGGCGAGTTGCAGCAAAGCCTCAAGCTGGGCGGGATGGACTTCAGCATTGCCACCGCGACCCGGCAGCAGAGCGAGAACGCACTCATAAAGGATGCGATCGAGGCCTTCAAGGCCAGGGCGGAAATCGCCCGCCAGGCCATGGGCGCGCAGGGCTACAAGATCGTGAACCTGAGCCTGAACAGCAGCGGCGTGCCGCAGCCTTATATCCGCCCCGCAATGATGATGAAGGCGGCCAGGGCTGAAGCGGTAGCACCTGACGTGGAGGCAGGTACCACCGAGGTAACGATGAGCGCCGACGGCACCATCGAATTGCAGCTTCAGTAGCGCAACCCTCATGCGCGACGCACCAAAGAGGTGCGCCGCGGCGAAAACTCGCCCACGCTAACGGCGAAACGGCGGTGAAAATGACCAACCAACTGGTTAATTCATCTCAAATTTATATCCATGCGACATTAGAGTACGTTCGTACCGCATTTTCAGACCTGTCTTACCCTTTGGCATTGCATTCGGTATGGCCCCTGCATAAGTATCCGCAGGAAGGCTCACAAGGCCGTCCTCTTTTCGAAAAAAAGACAACAATGAGGCCCCCATGCTCAAACACGCAGTCATTCCGTTCCTGGTTGGCGCAGGCTTGCTCGCCGTTACCCCGCTGAGCCAAGCTGCTTCGAACCTGGTGTTTTGCTCGGAAGGGAGCCCGGCAGGCTTCGACCCAGGCCAATACACCACCGGCACGGACTTCGACGCCTCCGCCGAAACCATGTTCAACCGCCTCACGCAGTTCCAGCGTGGCGGTACCCAGGTCGAGCCAGGGCTGGCCACCAGCTGGGACGTTTCGCCGGACAACCTGACTTACACCTTCCACCTGCGCCAGGGCGTGAAGTTCCATACCACCGACTACTTCAAGCCCACCCGTGATTTCAACGCGGACGACGTGCTGTTCACCTTCAACCGCATGCTCGACAAAGACATGCCGTTCCGCAAGGCGTACCCCACCGAGTTCCCGTACTTCACCGACATGGGCATGGACGCGAACATCACCAAGGTAGAGAAGCTGGACGACGCTACCGTTCGCTTCACCCTCAAGGATGTGGACGCCGCGTTCATCCAGAACCTGGCCATGAGCTTCGCTTCGATCCAATCCGCCGAGTACGCCGACAAGTTGCTCAAGGAAGGCAAGCCGGAGAACATCAACCAGCAGCCGATTGGCACCGGCCCGTTCGTGTTCAGCCGCTACCAGAAAGACGCCCAGATCCGCTACAAGGGCAACAAGGACTACTGGAAGCCTGAGGACGTGAAGGTCGACAACCTGATCTTCGCCATCACCACCGACGCTTCCGTGCGCATGCAGAAGCTGAAGAAGAACGAGTGCCAGATCACCGCTTACCCACGCCCGGCTGACATCAAGCCGCTGGAAGCGGACAAGAACCTGCAGATGCCGAACCAGGCTGGCTTCAACCTGGGCTACATCTCGTACAACGTGACCCACAAGCCGCTGGATAACATCAAGGTTCGCCAGGCGCTGGACATGGCCGTTAACAAGCAGGCCATCCTCACTGCGGTGTACCAGGGCGCTGGGCAGCTGGCCGTGAACGCCATGCCGCCAACCCAGTGGTCCTACGACACCACTATCAAGGATGCCGGCTACAACCCGGAAAAAGCCAAAGAGCTGCTCAAGGAAGCCGGCGTTGCCGAAGGCACCGAGATCCAGCTGTGGGCCATGCCGGTACAGCGCCCCTACAACCCCAACGCCAAGCTGATGGCCGAACTGCTTCAGCAGGATTGGGCCAAGGTGGGCATCAAGGCCAAGATCGTCAGCTACGAGTGGGGCGAATACATCAAGCGCGCCAAGAACGGTGAAACCGACGCCATGCTGATCGGCTGGAGCGGTGACAACGGTGACCCCGACAACTGGCTGGGCACCCTGTTCAGCTGCGACGCGGTCAATGGCAACAACTTCGGCAAGTTCTGCAACCCGGACTACGAAAAGCTGATCAAGGCGGCCAAGGCTACCCCGGATCAGAGCAAACGCACCGAGCTGTACAAGCAGGCGCAACAACTGCTCAAGCAGCAAGTGCCGATGACCCCCATCGCGCACTCCACGGTGTACCAGCCGATGCGTGCCAGCGTGCAGGATTTCAAGATCAGCCCGTTCGGCCTCAACTCCTTCTATGGGGTTGGCATCAAGGACTGACCCCAAGTAAGCCCATATCGCTCGATCACCGTGGCCAGGACGGCCACGGTGCGAGAGGTGGCTGCGTCGCTGTTTGACGCAGCAGGCCGAACATTCCCACAACACTCTCGGATATTTCGCATTCCCCTGTTCAACGACCGAACGTAGTTTCGGCCGTTCGCCAACCTGTTCGTGCAGAACGGGGCGGCAACGCCATGCCCGAACGCCGCACAGCGCCGGGTTTCGCTTCACCGTAATCACAAAAGAAATACCCGGAGCTTTGGCTACCGGGGAAAAAAGCAGTCAGGAGCTACCACTTAATGAAAACCACACAACGCACTTTGCTGGCCATTGCCATCGGCAGCCTCAGCACCTATGCCCTCGCCGAACCCGCCAGCCAGGAGTTCGTGCCGCTTACCGTGAAGAGCACCAGCGCGCAAAGCGAAGCCACTGGCTTCGTTGAAGGCCAGTCGTTGTCGGGTACTACCCGTAACTTCTTCGCCCAGGAAAAATTCAAGAACACCAACGGTGGTCAGTTCACGGTTCCGAAAAACAACGGCGTGGTCGAAAAGACCAATGACCGCAAGACCTGGACCCAAGGCACTATCGTCAACTACACCTCGGGCTTCACCCAAGGCACCGTGGGCTTTGCGGTAGAAGGCGCCCTTTATAACGAAGTCGCCCTTGAGCAAGGCAAGGGGCAAATTGTCGGTGGTAGCAACCGCACGCTGGCCGAAAACAACGGCGAGGCCGTGGACCAGTGGAGCAAGCTGGGCCTGGGCAACCTCAAGGCGCGTTACTCCAACACCACCCTTACCGCCGGCCGCCAGAGCATGAACACGCCCATGGTCGCGACCATCGGCAACCGTGCCCTGCCTTCGAGCTTCGAAGGGATCAGCCTGCATAGCGCAGAGTTCGACAACCTGGCCATCGACGCTGGCACCTTCGACCGCGTATCGCCACGGACCGAACAAAGCCTCACCAAGTTCGTGAGCGAATACGGCGACCGTTCCGTCAGCGCCGACCACGTGAACACCTTTGGTGCCGTGTACAAGCCGTTCAAGAGCGTAGAAGCCAGCCTGTACGCCACCCAGGCCAAAGACCTGTGGAACCAGTACTACCTGGGCCTGACCCACGAGCTGGGTGATGCCGACGTATTTGCACTTACCACTGGCCTGAACTACTACAAAACCAAGGACGAAGGCTCCAGCAAGCTGGGCAGCATCGACAACGACACCTACAGCCTGAGCTTCACCGGCACCCACGGGGCCCACAGCCTGACCCTGGCCTACCAGGAAGTGAACGGCAACGAGTACTTCGATTACCTGCACGAAACCAACGGCATCTTCCTGGCCAACTCCCTGCTGTCGGACTTCAACGCCCCGAACGAGAAATCCTTCCAGATCGCCTACGGCGTGGACATGGCCAAGTACGGCGTGCCTGGCTTGAAATTCAGTGCATACAGCGCTCGCGGCTGGGGCATCGACGGTACCCACTATCGCAGCACCGGTTACGGCGACCTGAGCTACATGGACGGCGAACACCACCAGGAATATGGCGTGGGTACGTCCTATGCCGTGCAAAGCGGCCCGCTTAAAGCGACCACCGTGCGTGCCACCTACACCATCCACCGTGGCAGCAAGGACGATTCCAACAAAACCTTCCAGCCCGACGGCAGCTTGAACGAGCTGCGCATCGTAACCACCGTTCCATTCAACATCCTGTAAACCCGGCAACCGGGGCGGCGGGTTCGACGAATCCGCTGCCCCGGCTACGCTGCCATTGATAGCGAGAGGTCTTCCATGAAAAGCCATTCCTTGCGCGTTGCCATCGGCGCCGCCTTGTTCGGCCTGGCCGCGATGGCCAGCGCCAAACCATTGGTGGTGTGCACCGAGGCCAGCCCCGAAGGGTTCGACATCGTGCAATACACTGCGGCCACCACGGCTGACGCGTCGTCGGAAACGGTATTCAACCGCCTGGTGGACTTCACCCCTGGCAGCACGGACATCGAGCCCGGCCTGGCGGAACGTTGGGATATCTCCGAAGACGGCAAGACCTACACCTTCCACCTGCGCCAAGGCGTGAAATTCCACACCACCGATTACTTCAAGCCCAGCCGTGAATTCAACGCCGACGACGTGGTGTGGAGCTTCCAGCGCCAGCTGGACCCCAAGCACCCGTGGCATGAAAAATCCTCGATGGGCTTCCCGTATTTCGAAGCCATGGGCTTCAAGGACCTGCTCAAAAACGTGAGCAAGGTCGACGACCATACCGTGACGTTCGAGCTCAACCATCCCGAGGCGCCGTTCCTGCGGGACCTGGCCATGGGCTTTGCGTCGATTTACTCGGCCGAATATGCCGACCAATTGCTCAAGGCCGGCAAAACCGACGACCTGAACACCAAGCCGATCGGCACCGGACCGTTCATCCTTGCGCGCTACAACAAGGACGCGCAAATCCGGTATAAGGCCAACCCGGACTACTACAAGGGCAAGCCGCCAGCAGACCCACTGGTGTTCGCGATTACCGTGGACAGCAACGTTCGCCTGCAAAAGCTCAAGGCCAATGAATGCCAGGTAGCGCTGTACCCCAAGCCCGATGACGTGAAGGGCCTTAAAGCCGATCCGAACGTGCGTGTGGATGAGCTGGAGGCACTGGTGGTCAGCTACCTGGCCATGAACACCTCGCACAAATACCTCAGCGATGTACGGGTGCGCGAGGCGATTGGCCTGGCGTTGGACAAGAACAACCTGGTCAAAACGTTGTTCGGCGAGGGCAACGCAACGGTCGGTACCGGGCCTTACCCATCGACGTTGCTCGGTTTCAACTCTAGAATCGCCGACCGCCCGCACGACCTTGAAAAGGCACGGGCCTTGCTGAAGGAAGCTGGCGTGCCTGAAGGCACCCGTTTCACGGTGTTCACGCGCAACGGCGGTGGGGTGACCAACCCCAACCCGGCGCTGGCCGCGCAGTTGCTGCAGGCGGACATGGCCAAGGTAGGCCTGAACGCGGATATCCGCATTCTTGAGTGGGGCGAGCTGGTCAAGCGCATCAAGCTTGGCGAGCACGATCTAGCTTTCTATGGCTGGGCCGGCGACAACGGCGACCCGGACAATTTCGTTACCCCCAACCTCAGCTGCGATGCAGCCAAGAGCGGGGAAAACGCCGCGCGCTGGTGCAACGAGGCGTTCGACAGCCTGCTTTCGCAGGCACGGGCCGAGACGGAACCGGCCAAACGGGCGGCGCTCTATGAGCAAGCCCAGGAGATCTTCCACAAGGACCAACCGTGGATCAGCCTGGCCTACCCCAAGCTGTTCGTGGCGATGCGTAAAACTGTCGAGGGCTTCCATATCAGCCCGATGACCAATAACAACTTCGCCACCACCCAGGTGAAGTAAAACCGACCTGCCGCGGCCCCATCCAGGCCAGCGGCGGGCTCCGAGGCGGGCAGGGACATCCTTTGCCCGCCTCGGCCGTACTGGCCGACGAGGTATGACCCTGAAATGCTGAGTTTTATTGCCCGCCGAGTGGGATTGTTGATCCCTACCTTCTTCGGCATCACCCTACTGACGTTCGCGTTGATACGCCTCATCCCCGGAGACCCGGTGGAAGTGATGATGGGAGAACGGCGGGTCGACCCCGAAATGCACGCCCAGGCCATGGAACGCCTGGGGCTGAACAAGCCGTTGTACGTGCAGTACGGCAACTACATCGCCCAGCTCGCCCACGGTGACCTAGGCCAGTCCTTGCGTACCAGGGAAAGCGTGTGGAGCGAATTCACTTCGCTGTTCCCCGCCACCCTGGAGCTGTCCATCGCCGCGCTGATCTTCGCCGGCGTGCTCGGCCTGCTGGCCGGTGTGATCGCGGCGCTGCGACGAGGCTCCTTGTTCGACCATGGTGTGATGGGTATTTCCCTGGCCGGCTATTCGATGCCCATCTTCTGGTGGGGTTTGATCCTGATCATGTTCTTCTCGGTCACGCTGGGCTGGACGCCAGTGTCGGGGCGTATCGACCTGCTCTACGACATTCCGCCGAAAACCGGCTTCATGCTGATCGACACCCTGTTCACCGATGACGAAGGCGCGTGGATGGATGCCCTTCGGCACCTGATTCTGCCGGCGATCGTACTGGGCACCATTCCGCTGGCGGTGATCGCCCGCATGACCCGCTCCTCGATGCTTGAAGTACTGCGCGAGGATTACATTCGCACCGCACGTGCCAAGGGTCTCTCGCCCACGCGCGTGGTGTTCGTGCACGGCCTGCGCAACGCCTTGATCCCGGTACTCACGGTGTTCGGGCTGCAAGTGGGCACGCTGCTGGCGGGCGCGGTACTGACCGAAACCATCTTTTCCTGGCCGGGCGTCGGCAAGTGGCTGATCGAAGCCATTGGCGCCCGTGACTACCCCGTGGTGCAGAACGGCATTCTGTTGATTGCCTGCCTGATCATCCTGGTCAACTTCGTAGTGGATATCCTCTACGGCCTGGCCAACCCACGCATCCGTCACCAGCGCTGAGATCACTACCATGACAACCCAAGCTCAACCCGTGGCAGCTGACCAAAGCCTGCTCTACCCTTCTCCGCTCAAGGAGTTCTGGAAGGCCTTCGCCCGTAACAAGGGTGCGGTCGCCGGCCTTCTGTTCATGATTGTAGTGGTGTTCTGCGCCCTGTTCGCGCCCTGGGTCGCCCCGTTCGACCCCAGCGAGCAGTTCCGCGACGCGCTGCTCACGCCGCCGTCCTGGTCCGAGGGTGGCCAGATGCAATACCTGCTGGGCACCGATGAGCTGGGCCGCGACCTGCTGTCCCGGTTGATCCACGGCGCACGGCTGTCGTTGCTGATCGGCCTGTCTTCGGTGGTGATGTCGCTGATCCCGGGCATTCTCATGGGGCTGGTAGCCGGGTTCTTCCCGCGCATCCTCGGGCCTTCGATCATGCGCCTGATGGACATCATGCTGGCCCTGCCGTCGCTGCTGCTGGCAGTGGCCATCGTGGCCATCCTGGGTGCTGGCCTGATCAACACCGTGATTGCCATCGCGGTGGTCTCGCTGCCGTCTTACGTGCGCCTTACCCGCGCCGCCGTGATGGGCGAGCTCAACCGTGACTACGTCACCGCAGCGAAGCTGGCCGGCGCCAGCCTGCCTCGGCTGATGTTCGTCACTGTGCTGCCCAACTGCCTGGCGCCGCTGATCGTGCAGGCTACCTTGAGCTTCTCCTCCGCCATTCTCGACGCTGCCGCGCTGGGCTTCCTGGGCCTGGGCGTTCAGCCACCTACCCCGGAGTGGGGCACCATGCTGGCCTCGGCGCGGGACTACATCGAGCGCGCCTGGTGGGTAGTGAGCCTGCCTGGCCTGACCATTCTGCTCAGTGTGCTGGCGATCAACCTGATGGGCGACGGCCTGCGCGATGCGCTGGACCCGAAACTCAAGAACGCGATTTGAGGACGCCTACATGTCACTGCTCGAAATCAAGAACCTGAGCGTGCGCTTCGGCGACGCCAATGCAGTACCTGTGGTCGATGGCCTGGACCTGGCCGTGGACCGTGGTGAAGTACTGGCCATCGTGGGCGAGTCCGGCTCCGGCAAGTCCGTCACCATGATGGCCCTGATGGGCCTGGTAGAGGCGCCCGGTATCGTCAGCGCCGATGCACTGCGCTTCGATGGCCATGACATGCTCAAGCTGAGCAAGCGCCAGCGCCGGCAAGTGGTGGGCAAAGACCTGGCGATGATCTTCCAGGACCCGATGACTGCCCTGAACCCCAGCTACACCGTGGGCTTCCAGATTGAGGAAGTGCTGCGCGCGCACCTTGGCCTGTCGGGCCGTGCTGCCCGCGCCCGCGCACTGGAGCTGCTGCAAAAGGTAGAGATCCCCGCAGCCGCCAGCCGCCTTGACGCGTATCCGCACCAGCTCTCGGGCGGCATGAGCCAGCGCGTTGCGATCGCCATGGCCATCGCCGCCGAGCCCAAGCTGTTGATCGCAGATGAACCCACTACCGCGCTGGACGTGACCATTCAGGCGCAGATCATGGAACTGCTGCTGGCCCTGCAGAAGGACCAGGACATGGGCTTGATCCTGATCACCCACGACCTGGCCGTGGTGGCTGAAACCGCCCAGCGCGTGTGCGTGATGTACGCCGGCCAGGCAGTGGAAGTGGGCCATGTGCCGCAGCTGTTCGACGCACCCGCGCACCCTTACAGCGAAGCACTGCTGGCGGCGATTCCAGAGCACAGCGAAGGCGCCGAGCGGCTGTCCACGCTGCCGGGTATCGTGCCGGGCCGCTACGACCGTCCACACGGTTGCCTGCTGTCGCCCCGCTGCCCCTATGTTCAGGAAAACTGCCGTCAGCAGCGCCCTGCTCTGGACCAGAAAGCCCAGAGCCTGGCCCGCTGCTTCTACCCGCGTAACCAGGAGGTGGCGTAATGAGCGTCGTACTTACCGCCCGCGAGCTCACTCGCCACTATGACGTTTCCCAGGGGGTGTTCAAGCCTCACGCGACCGTGCAAGCGCTCAATGGCGTGTCGTTCGAACTGGAAGCCGGGAAAACCCTGGCCGTGGTTGGCGAATCCGGGTGCGGCAAGTCCACCCTGGCCCGCCAGCTTACCCTGATCGAAGAACCGAGCTCCGGTTCGCTGAAGATCGCCGGCCAGGAAGTGGCGGGTGCCAGCAAGGAACAGCGCAAGCAATTGCGCCGTGACGTGCAGATGGTGTTCCAGAGCCCTTATGCCTCGCTCAACCCGCGGCAGAAGATCGGCGACCAGCTGGCCGAACCCCTGCTGATCAACACCAACCTGTCGCGCACCGAGCGCCGCGAAAAAGTGCAGGCGATGATGCAGCAGGTGGGCCTGCGCCCTGAGCACTATCAGCGCTACCCGCATATGTTCTCGGGCGGCCAGCGCCAGCGCATCGCCCTCGCCCGGGCCATGATGTTGCAACCCAAGGTACTGGTGGCGGACGAACCGACCTCGGCGCTGGACGTCTCCATCCAGGCGCAGGTGCTGAACCTGTTCATGGACCTGCAGCAGCAGTACCAGACCGCCTACGTGTTCATCTCTCACAACCTGGCGGTAGTGCGCCACGTGGCGGATGACGTGCTGGTGATGTACCTGGGCCGGCCAGCGGAAATGGGCCCCAAGGAAGACCTGTACCATAACCCGCTGCACCCCTACACCCAGGCGCTGCTGTCGGCCACCCCGACCATCAAGCCCAACCCGGACAAGCCCCGGATCAAGATCGCTGGCGAGCTGCCCAACCCACTCAACCCGCCATCGGGCTGCGCTTTCCACAAACGCTGCCCGTATGCCACGGAAAAATGCGTAACCGACGTGCCTGCCTTCCGCCCGGTGGGTACCCGCCAAGTGGCTTGCCACTATGCGGAGCAGTTTCTGAAAGCCTGAGGGCGCCAGCCCGCGAAAATTGCCCCCAATTCGCGAGCTGCCGCCGGAGGGCCGGCCCCGCCGCTTCCCACAGACTGAACTGAATCCTGTAGGAGACGGGCGGAGCTCGCGAATAAGGGCTTAGAAAAACTGCGCAAGACAGTTCCCACAAGGATTAAAGGTCTCCTAGAGGCTCCGCTTATCGCCCTAAGGGATCGCACCGTCGCCCCGCACAGTCGCTGCTGTATAGCCCTGTGCGGAGGTCCCTATGCGCGTTCATCACCTTAACTGCGGCTGCATGTGCCCCCTCGGCGGGGCGTTGTTCGATGGCTTCAGCCGTGGCCTTACGGCACGGCTGGTGTGCCATTGCCTGTTGATCGAAACCGACACCGACGGCCTGGTGCTGGTCGATACCGGCTTCGGTACCACCGACGTCGCTCGTCCCGAGGCGCGTCTGAGCACCTTTTTCCGATACTTCAACAACATCCGTTTCGAGCACCGGTACACCGCGCTGGAACAGGTGCGCCAACTGGGCTTCGATCCCCAGGATGTGCGACATATCGTGCTGACACACCTGGATTTCGACCACGCCGGTGGCCTTGAAGACTTCCCCAATGCCCGGGTGCACGTGATGCAAACGGAAATGGACGCGGCGCGTTCGGCGGCAGGCTGGCGCGACACCCGCAGGTTTCGCGAAAAGCAGTGGAACGGCGTGACCGATTGGGCCTTTTATCAGCCCCAAGGTGAACGCTGGAATGGTTTCGACGCGGTGCGCACCCTGATAGGCGCCAACAGCCACGATATCTTGTTGGTACCGCTGGCAGGCCACACCCCAGGGCACGCAGGCGTGGCCGTACGCACCGGGGACGGTTGGCTGCTGCATGCTGGCGATGCGTACTTTTACCGGGGCGAAATCGGCAACCATCGGCGGGAATGCACGCCCGGGCTGCGCTTCTATCAGCGCATGATGGAGTACGACCACAAACAGCGGGTTGATAACCAGAACCGCTTGCGGGCGCTGTCCCTGGCTGCCGACCAGCAGGTGCGCATGTTCTGCAGCCATGACGCGCTGGAACTCGAGCGCGCGCAAGCGGCGAACCCCAGGCGCTTATAACCTGCGCAAACGCAAACGCCGCAATCGAGGATTGCGGCGTTCTTTGTCAGCGCATTTGCGTCAATGGACGAACAGCGCAATCAGAATGATGATCGGGATCGGGATGCCCAGGAACCACAGCAGTAGGGAGCGCATGATGTTTCTCCTTCGTTGGTCGGTCCGTTGGCTTAGCGAACGGGAACGGTGGTGGTTTGGGTAGCGTGGCGGTCTTCAATCCAGCGGGCCTGATCGCGTTGACGGCCACCGAACAGTGCCGCCAGGCTGGCAGCGAAGGCACCACACAGCAGGGTGATGAAGGTCCACAGGGAAGCCCAGGCAGCGGCCTTGGCAGCAGCATCGGCAGCTTGCTGAGCCTTGAGCTTGGCGTCGTCTGCCGCTTTGCGTACCTGCGCATACACCTGGTCAACACGGGCTTCGGCTTCCGGTTGGCTCAAGCGGGTGCGCTGGGCCACCAGTTGCGCCAGGTAGGTACGGTCATCGGCGTTCAGTGTGCCGTCACCCGACAGCGCCTTGGAGAAGATCCGCCCAGCCACACCATTGGCGGCATCATCACTCACAGAAGCAGGCCCGTTGCTACGGAACAGGGTGTCGGTGAAATAATCCATCGGGTTGCCACCGTTCGCATTGGCGGCCGCGCCGCCGGCGGCGCTTCCTACCATGCTCGCTGCGCCGGATGCCACACTGGCACCGGCCTGCGCGCCCGCTCCAGCGATATTACCCGCGGTGCCTACGATCATTGCCGTGGTCACCAGCGTGGCAACGGCCCAGGACAGGAAACCATGGGCGGTATCACGGAAATACACTTCGTCCCCATGCAGGTTGGCCCACTTCACACGCAACCGGCCGGCCAGGTAGCCACCTAGCCCAGAAGCGAGGATGGCCGTCACCAGCAGCCACAGAATGCTGGAAATACCCAGTGTTTTCGCGCTGGCCCCCTCGTTCGCCCACGGCGATGTTGCGGCGAAGCCTAACCCCGCGCCCGCGACTACCAGAATCAATGTCAACGCTGCGGCACCTGCGGCGCCTGCGAAGATGGCTGCCCAGGAGACTCCTGAGCGATTGGGGCCGTCAGAAACGGCAGATGGATATTCGGCAGAAGTGATCATTTAGTGAGGCCTTTTTTAGTTAGCAATAAGTCCGTCACTCAAGGCGAATGCAGTGGGCGTGCCAGCGATGGAAAATCCTTGCCCCTCGCAAAATCAGGTGTTTAAGCAGCGGCGGCGCGCGCCAGATCATGCAAAATGCGGGATCCCTCACTTTTTCCATGGTGTTATGCAACATGGCAAAAAGCCGGTTCGGCATGGCTTTTCGCACAATCTGCGGTCATAACGATGGAAGAACGCTTTAGAGGCGGCCAGGGTATAGCCGCCTGTCGACGGGGTACGTTCAACTGAACAACTCGACCCAACCGAGCCGGTCAGGATGCATAGCCCCCGTCATGAGAGATCAAACCCATGTCCTTGCGTGCCTGGCCCCTGTTGCTCGCCCTCCCGGCTGCCGCCCTTGTGCTTTCCGGCCGTACCACCCGCCCACCCCGGCCTGCTGACAAAGCCAGGCTCGCCGACAGAACATTTGTCGTCACCGGGGCTTCCAGCGGCGTAGGCCGCGGCGCTGCGCTGGAGCTTGGCCGAAGCGGCGCGAATGTGGTGCTTGCCGCGCGCCGGCTGGACGCGTTGACGAGCCTGGCGGCCGAGATCCAGCGTGCAGGCGGAACAGCCTTGGCTGTGGCAACCGATGTCAGCGATACCGCACAGATGAAGCACCTGGCCGAGCGCGCTATAGGCCGGTTCGGGAATATCGACGGCTGGATCAACAACGCAGGCGTCGTCACCGTAGGGCGCTTTGAAGACATCCCTCTGGAAGACCATCTGCGTTTGCTGGACATCAACCTCAAGGGCCAAGTGATCGGCAGCTACCTTGCGATGAAACACTTTCGCGCTCAGGGGCATGGCACCTTGATCAACGTTGGCTCGGTGGACAGTGAAATCCCCCATGCGTACCAAGGTGCCTATTCGCCCTCCAAGGCCGGTGTGCTGATGCTGGGCCGGGTACTTAATGAAGAGCTGCGGCTCACTCAGGGCCGCGACATTCATGTATGCACCGTGATGCCTTGGGCGCTGGATACCCCCTTGTGGGAGCATGCCGGCAACTACACCGGCCATGAGGCTCGAATGCCAACCATGGATGGCCCAGAGAAAGTAGTGAACGCGATCATTCGTGCCTGCCTCGAACCCATCAAAGAGATCCGGGTGGGATACAAGGCAAAGCTGGCGTACTGGGGGCACCGCGTGGCGCCGAGTATCAACGAGCGGCTCACCGGGATCTTTACGGAAAAAGGCGAGATCGAAATGCATCCGCCGGCGCCAGCGACTTCAGGTAGCGTGCATGAGCCGGTAACAGCTGGCCAGGGCATACAGGGCAGCTGCGGTTAACCCCACCCCCACGGCGTGTGGCTGGGTGCTCGGGGCCGCGCCAGCATCGTGGATGTTCCTGATGCTGGGCAGCTTCATTGTCGCGGGAGGGGTGGCCTATCGCACCGGGGCCAGGCTTATGCCCCCCGGGTGTCCACCAACACTTCACTCACCTGCGTCACCGGGGTGATGTTGGTGAAGTTGGGCACGTCGGCGTTCAGCTCGCCGCCATGGGCGCCCATCACCGTGGCCAGGCTGGCCATGGATTCGAAATACAGGTTGCATTGGGTCACGTACAACGGCGGGGTGCCAGCTTCGTCACCCACCACGCCCTTGTCCACGCTGTACGAGAGCAGGCTGGGGCCGAGGCGTTCGCTCACCAGGGCCATGTGCTTGTTCAGGTAGTAATCGTGATCGAACGTGGCGCCGTTGGCGTTGGGGTAGAGAACGGAAACCTTGATCATGCGAGGGCCCTTCGTCATTGAGAAAGGCCCAAGCATAAGCGCTATTGGTGATGAATCAATGGTGCTCGCGGGTGGCGCGGAATTTCACATCCGGCCAGCGCTCTTCCATCACCGACAGGTTCACCCGCGTAGGGGCCAGGTAAGTCAGGTGACCGCCGCCGTCGATGGCCAGGTTTTCCATGGCCTTGACCTCGAATTCCTCGAGCTTCTTCTTGTCGTCGCAGGAGATCCAGCGGGCCGACCACACGGTGATCGGCTCGTAGGCGCATTCCACCTTGTATTCTTCCTTGAGGCGGCTGGCAACTACGTCGAACTGCAGCACACCCACCGCGCCGAGGATGATGTCGTTACTGCGCTGAGGGAAGAACACCTGGGTGGCGCCCTCCTCGGCCAATTGCTGCAGGCCTTGGCGTAGCTGCTTGGATTTGAGCGGGTCCTTCAGGCGCACGCGGCGGAACAGCTCCGGAGCGAAGTGCGGAATACCGGTAAAGCCAAGGCTTTCGCCTTCGGTGAAGGTGTCGCCGATCTGGATGGTGCCGTGGTTGTGCAACCCGATAATGTCGCCCGCGAAGGCCTCTACCAGTTGCTCACGCTCGGAGGAGAAGAACGTAAGCGCGTCGCCGATGCGCATGTCCTTGCCGGTGCGCACGTGGCGCATCTTCATGCCCTGGTCGTAGCGGCCCGAGCAGATGCGCATGAAGGCGATACGGTCGCGGTGTTTGGGGTCCATGTTCGCCTGGATCTTGAACACGAAGCCGGTGAATTTCTCTTCGACAGGCTCCACGGTGCGCTCGTGCGCCACGCGGGCCAGTGGGCGCGGGGCCCAGTTCACTACCGCGTCCAACACGTGGTCCACACCGAAGTTGCCCAGGGCGGTGCCGAAGAAGACCGGCGTGAGCTGGCCATTCATGAACTCGTCCTGGTCGAACGGATGGCAGGCGCCCTGTACCAGCTCCAACTGCTCGATGAACCGCTCGTATTCGTCACCGAGGTGGGCGCGGGCTTCGTCCGAATCCAGCTTCTCGATGATTTTCACTTCGGTACGCTCATGGCCGTGGCCAGGGGTGTAGACGATGATGTAATCGCCTTCGAGGTGATACACGCCCTTGAAATCCCGATAGCAGCCAATCGGCCAGGTGATGGGCGCGGCCTTGATCTTCAATACCGCCTCGATCTCGTCCAGCAGCTCTATCGGGTCACGTATGTCGCGGTCCAGCTTGTTGATAAAGCTCACGATGGGCGTGTCACGCAGGCGACATACGTCCATCAGGGCGATGGTGCGCGGCTCTACCCCTTTACCGCCGTCGAGCACCATCAGCGCCGAGTCCACCGCGGTAAGGGTGCGGTAAGTGTCTTCGGAGAAGTCTTCGTGGCCCGGGGTGTCGAGCAGGTTGATCATGTGATCGCGGTAGGGGAACTGCATCACGGACGTGGTGATGGAGATGCCGCGCTGCTTCTCCATTTCCATCCAGTCGGACGTGGCGTGGCGGTCCGATTTGCGCGACTTGACCGTACCGGCCACCGCAATTGCCTTGCCCATCAGCAACAGCTTTTCAGTGATGGTGGTTTTACCGGCGTCGGGGTGGGAAATGATTGCAAACGTGCGTCTGCTATTAACTTCGTTGACAATTTTGCTGTCGGACATCGCGAAAATCTCGATTGTGCACGCTGGTATGTACACAGCTGAAAAGGCGCCTTTGGCTGGTTCAACAGGCCGCGCGGGAAACCGCGCATTCTATCAAAGGGCAGCCTCTATTGTCCGATACGTTGGCGTCGCCTCGTCTGGGGCCGTTTCGAGTGCAAATGCCCAAGCGCTTTTGTCCAGCAATAGCCAGGTCAGTGCGGCTTTTTGAAGCCTCTAATTGCTATCAGCCTTCAAGTCACGAAAACCTTCCAGCCTTACTGGCTCGCGGCCGGGCAACCGGGCGACCAATTCCAGCGTTCCGCCCATCGCCTCCACGTAACCTCGCAGTGTAGAAATCAGCATATCGGTGCGCTTTTCTACTTTGGAAACATTTGCCTGCTTCATATCCAGAAGCCCAGCCACCGCCTCTTGAGTGAGGTTCAGCTCTTTGCGGAGCGCTTGCAGAGTCAATTGCTCTTGAATGAGTTCATGACCACGCTGCTCCACCTTCTGCCTACGTGAAGCCGACAAGGTGCTCATTACTTGATCAAGGGACCTAGCCATTGCCGTTCTCCTTCTTCAAAGAGGCTAGATGCCGACGAAATCGGTCATCCGCGCTCTTGATCAGAACTTTATAAAATCTTTTTTCGCTGCTGCCCGACTTGTCGCCCGCTATCAGAACGACCGCTTTTCTTTGCGGGTCAAAAGCAAAAGCCACACGCCAGACTCCGTCGTCGGCCTTAAACCGGAGTTCTTTCATGTTGGCATGTCTCGAGCCGTTCAGGGTGTCGACGTAGGGCCGTCCCAGCTCAGGTCCAAACCGTTCCAGCACCCTGAGCTGTGCTAGTAACTCTTCCTGAACCCCTGCCGCCATGGCCTCGAACTCAATGTCAAACTCATCACAAAACTCGATAAGCCACTTCACTGTATATACCTTTAAATGACTATTCCGTCAAACGAATAGTCTGGGAGCATCCTGCTCGTGTTGGCTGCCGTCAAAGCGCTACCGCTTGAGCTATACGGCTTGCAAATCAGTACCTTGAAGTCTACCCCATTCCTGCGCCGGAACCCCATGCTCGGAAGTCCGGCAAACCCACCCAACCCCAATAGGCGCTGGCCAACTGCTCCTGAACTATGGGAACCTTTAAAACACTGGAGCCGTCCATTGCCCCGTAACCGCTTCGCTTGCGCGGCAGCAATATTGGCAATTCGCGACCTGACGGGGTCGTGCTCAGGGTTCGCCAGGCGCTTGCCGCCCAGGCCCGAACCGCACTTCGCGCCAACACCCGAACGCATCCCTCCCAGGGCATCGCCGAGCGTGTTGGCGCAGACCGATAAACAGGAGTTTCTATGGCCACACGCTATGGAACGGGCCTGGTAGGGTGCGCCGCTGTGCTCGCCGTCCTGGCCCTGCTGATCCACTGGATCGGCGTTGAAACCGTGCTGCATTACCAGCAAGACCTGCTGTTCTACCTGCAAGCCCACCTGGTGCTTGTGCTGGTGTCCATGTTCGCCGCTCTGTTGATCGGCATTCCCGCGGGTGTACTGCTCAGCCGGCCGGCCATGGCCAGGCACGCCGAACGCTTCATGCAAGTGTTCAACATCGGTAATACCGTCCCGCCTCTCGCTGTGCTCGCCATTGCCCTTGGCATTCTCGGCATTGGCAGCGGCCCGGCCATTCTGGCGCTGTTCCTTGCCTCGCTGCTGCCCATCGTGCGCAACACCTATGAAGGCCTGAAGAACGTTCCCGGCTCGCTGAAGGAAGCCGCCACCGGTATCGGTATGACCCCGCGCCAGGTGCTGTGGCAAGTGGAGCTGCCCAACGCCGTGCCGATCATCATCGGTGGGGTACGGGTGGCGCTGGCGCTCAATGTGGGCACCGCGCCGTTGTCGTTCCTGATCGGCGCCAACAGCCTCGGCAGCCTGATATTCCCTGGCATTGCGCTGAACAATCAGCCTCAGCTGGTGCTGGGCGCGGCCTGTACCGCGTTGTTGGCACTGATGCTCGATGGCCTGGTGCTGGTGATCAGCCGTACCTGGCTGGAACGCGGCCTCGCCCCTGCCCGCTGACACAAGGACACGCACATGAACAAATCAGGCTGGCTGCTGGCGGCAGCCCTGCTGTTCTCGGGCATTGCCCAGGCGGCAGACGAACAACCCTTGCTGCGCATCGGCGCGCGGGTATTTACCGAGCAGACCGTACTGGCCACGCTCACCTCGAAGTACCTGGCGACCAAGGGCTTCCGTACTGAAATCACCGGCGGCCTGGGCAGCAATATCGCCCGCAGCGCCCAGGAAAGCGGGCAACTGGACCTGCTGTGGGAATACACCGGGGTGTCGCTGGTTTCCTATAACCACGTCAACGAAAAGCTCGACAGCAACGCTACCTATGCACGAGTGAAAGCATTGGACGCGCAAAAGGGCCTGGTGTGGCTGGCGCCCTCGAAGTTCAACAACACCTACGCCCTGGCGTTCCCCGACAAGGTCGCCCAGCGCTACCCCGAGGTGAACACCATCAGCCAGCTGAACGAGCTGGTGAAGCGCGAGAAGGACGAGGACCACGTGCTTGCACTGGACACCGAGTTCGCCAACCGCCCGGACGGGCTGGTAGGCCTTACCCAAGCCTACGGCCTGGCGTTCGATCGCCGTGACATTCGCCAGATGGACGCCGGCCTGGTGTACACCGCCCTGCGCAACGGCCAGGTGTTCACCGGCCTGGTGTACACCACCGATGGCCGGCTGGATGCCTTCAAGCTGAAAGTGCTGGAAGACGACCGCCATTACTTCCCCGACTACACCGCAGCGCCCGTGGTGCGCAAGGCCGTGCTGGACCAGTACCCGCAACTGGCAACGCTGCTCAAGCCCCTGGCCGAACTGCTGGACAACGCCACCATGCGCCAGTTGAACGCGCGCGTGGACGTGGACCATGAAAACCCCGGCGCGGTGGCCGATGCGTTCCTCGCCCAGCACCCTGAACTGAAGGAGGCGAAATGAACATGCTCGCGACCTTCCAGCACATCGACTGGCAGCAGGTGCTGCACCTCACCGGCCAGCACGTGATGCTTGTAGGCATTGCCGTAAGCCTGGCCATCCTGATCGGCGTACCGCTGGGTATCGTGATGACGCGCTTCCCCGTGCTGGCTGGCCCATTACAGGCGGCCGCCACGGTGTTGCTGACCATCCCGTCCATCGCCCTCTTCGGCCTGCTGTTGCCGTTTTATTCGAAGTTCGGCCAAGGCCTCGGCCCGCTGCCGGCGATCACTGCGGTGTTCCTTTATTCACTGCTGCCCATCCTGCGCAATACCTACCTGGCGCTTACCAGCGTGGAGCCTGGCATCCGTGAAGCGGCCAAGGGCATCGGCATGACCTTCGGCCAGCGTTTGCGCATGGTGGAACTGCCAATTGCGGTACCGGTCATCCTGGCCGGGGTGCGCACTGCCGTAGTGATGAACATCGGCGTAATGACCATCGCCGCCACCATCGGGGCCGGCGGCCTCGGGGTACTTATCCTGACTTCCATCAGCCGCAGCGACATGTCGATGCTGGTGGTGGGCGCGGTATTGGTGAGCCTGCTCGCCATCGTCGCCGACCTCTTCCTGCAATGGCTGCAACGCTCGCTGACACCAAAAGGATTGCTCAAATGATCGAACTCCAGAACCTGACCAAGACGTTCAACAGCAACGGCAAGGACGTTCGCGCCGTGGACGCCGTGAGCCTGACCGTGAACGAGGGCGAGATCTGCGTATTCCTGGGCCCCTCCGGTTGCGGCAAAAGCACCACCTTGAAGATGATCAACCGGCTGATCGAGCCCACTTCCGGGAAGGTACTGATCAATGGCGAGGACACCAGCTCGCTGGACGAAGTGACGCTACGCCGCAAGATCGGCTATGTAATTCAGCAGATCGGACTGTTCCCGAACATGACCATCGAAGAGAACATTACCGTGGTGCCGCGCCTGCTGGGCTGGGACAAAGACCGCTGCCGCGAGCGAGCCCGGGAGCTGATGAGCATGATCAAGCTCGAGCCCAAACAGTACTTGAGCCGCTACCCGCGCGAACTGTCGGGCGGCCAGCAGCAGCGCATCGGGGTGATTCGTGCCTTGGCGGCGGATGCGCCATTGCTGCTGATGGATGAGCCTTTCGGCGCCGTGGACCCGATCAACCGCGAGATGATCCAGAACGAATTCTTCGAGATGCAGCGGGCACTGAACAAGACCGTGATCATGGTCAGCCACGACATCGACGAAGCGTTGAAGCTGGGCGACAAGATCGCGATATTCCGCGCGGGCAAGCTGTTGCAGCTGGACCACCCCGACACCCTGCTCGCCCACCCGGTGGACGATTTCGTCAGCAACTTCGTGGGCCAGGACAGCACCCTCAAGCGCTTGCTGCTGGTAAAGGCCGAAGAAGCGGCCGACAACGCGCCGTCCGTGAGCCCGGACACGCCGGTGGCCGACGCCGTGGAGCTGATGGACGAACACGATCGGCGCTACGTGGTAGTCACCGACGCACAGAACCGCGGCCTGGGTTACGTGCGCCGCCGCGACTTGCACCGCCAGGAAGGCCAGTGCGAAAGCTTCCTGCGCCCGTTCACGGCCACGGCGGCCTCGCAGGAAAACTGTCGGATCCTGCTGTCGCGCATGTACGAGTTCAACCGCTCGTGGTTGCCGGTAATGAACGCCGAGCAAGTGTTCCAGGGCGAGGTCACACAAGAGTCCATTGCCGCCTACCTCAGCTCCGGGCGTTCGCGCGGGATGAAGACTTCCATCGTGTCGCCGGCCGAGCAGGCGGTAGGGTGAGGCTGTGAGGTCGCCCGGGCTGGCCGGGCGACCCTGGTTGAGCGCGCTAGTGATCGTCGATCGGTTCCTCACCCACCAGCACCACATCCAGGGTCAAGTCCATCGGCACGCCGCTGTCATCGACCACATAGCTTAGCCAATGGTCACCTACCGCAACACAGCCATGAGCGCCGAGCATTCGTTTGCGCGGCGAGCGCAGGTGCATGCCAGAAATGGGCCCAAGCGCCGGCACCTGATCGAAGCCGTGGCCGTCGGCATCAAACAGTTTCCACAGTGCGCCAACTTCAGAGGACGCCGGGTAAAGCCCCACATAGTTGTTGACGCTCAGGCCGAACTTGACACCCAGGGATGCGAAGCCCCTTCCATGCAGGAAATCCCAGGACAGCACCTCGTAACCCCATTTGCCGGTGTCCGGGTCCCGGTAATAGTCGAAACGAAACTTGGCCGGCTCGGCTCCCGGGGCATCCAGCACGGTGAGCCAGGGAACTGCCGTATAGGCGACCTTCTCGCCGACGATCTGCACATCGCGGCAATCCCACCAGCCAGGGTTGCCCAAGGCTTGCGTGGCAACAGTGGCAATGAATGAACGGCTCGGGTCTTTGATAAACACAGGAAAACGTCCTTGTATGTGAGGAGCCGCAAAATCTGCACGCCGCCGCGTCACTGTTCGAAGACTGGTAAGCCACCCCTGAGTGTAGGAAAGGGCGCTGGGGTCGGATACCAAGAACACCCTCTTGTGATCGCAGTCGTAACAACAAAGCCTCAGAGCTGTTTAATTTATTTAAATGCGACGTTGAATTTATTTAAACGCGACATTTTTAGTTGATCTCACTCCCCTTACGCCCTACAGTGCGCGCCGAACGTCCATGCTGGAAACGATCCATCCGGCTCAAGTACTGACGACGAGACAGCAAGGTCACTTCCTTATTTCGGAAGCCGGCGAGCGCAGGCCACACAAGGCCAAGCTCAGCCGCTTCCAGGGGTGACCTTTTTGCTTTCGGCGAACAGCCTTGGGAAGTAGGCGAACCAAAGTGGGGATACGGAGGGCGTTCAGTACAGCCACTTTCATTCACGCTTCCCCCGAGGAGTCTCCATGTCGATCAACGTTGAAGATTACTACCCTCGCGAAACCTTCCAGAAAATGAAGGCCTTCGCCGACACTCAGGAAACCCCGTTCGTACTGATCGATACCCAGATCATCAGCCAGGCTTACGACGACCTGCGCGCGGGTTTCGAATTCGCCAAGGTGTATTACGCGGTCAAGGCCAACCCGGCCGTGGAGATCATCGACCTGCTGCGCGACAAGGGCTCGAGCTTCGACATCGCCTCGATCTACGAGCTGGACAAGGTGATGGGCCGCGGCGTTGGCCCAGAGCGCATCAGCTACGGCAACACCATCAAGAAAGCCAAGGACATTCGCTACTTCTACGAGAAGGGCGTGCGCCTGTATGCCACCGACTCTGAAGCCGACCTGCGCAATATCGCCAAGGCCGCGCCGGGCTCGAAAGTGTACGTACGCATCCTGACCGAGGGCTCCACCACGGCGGACTGGCCACTGTCGCGCAAGTTCGGCTGCCAGACCGACATGGCGATGGACCTGTTGATCCTCGCGCGCGACCTGGGCCTGGTGCCTTATGGCGTGTCGTTCCATGTAGGCTCGCAGCAACGTGACATCAGCGTATGGGATGCCGCGATCGCCAAGGTAAAAGTGATTTTCGAGCGCCTGAAAGAAGAAGACGGCATCGAACTCAAGCTGATCAACATGGGCGGTGGCTTCCCGGCCAACTACATCACCCGCACCAACAGCCTGGAAACCTATGCCGAGGAAATCATCCGCTTCCTCAAGGAAGACTTCGGCGATGACCTGCCGGAAATCATCCTGGAGCCGGGCCGTTCGCTGATTGCCAACGCTGGCATCCTGGTAAGCGAAGTGGTGCTGGTGGCCCGCAAGTCGCGTACCGCGGTGGAGCGTTGGGTGTACACGGATGTGGGCAAGTTCTCGGGCCTGATCGAAACTACCGACGAATCCATCAAGTTCCCGATCTGGGTGGAGAAAAAGGGCGAAGTGGAAGAAGTGGTGATCGCCGGGCCAACCTGCGACAGCGCCGACATCATGTACGAGCATTACAAGTACGGCCTGCCACTGAACCTGGCCAGCGGCGACCGCCTGTACTGGCTGTCCACCGGTGCCTACACCACCAGCTACAGCGCTGTGGAATTCAATGGCTTCCCGCCGCTGAAGTCCTACTACCTCTAAGCTTCGCTCGAAGCAGCTTCGGCCCAGCGCGCCGCCAACGCCCGAATTTCCGGCTGGCACGCCTGGGCCAACGCTTCGGCGGCTGTGCGGCGAAACCGCTCGTGACCACCGAGGCGGGCCTTCTCCAGCCAGGCCATGCCTTCTTCCAGCCTGCCCTGGGCAATCAGCACACCGGCATGGCTGAACTGCCCGCGAAAATCCCCGTTCTCGGCCGAACGCTGATACCAGCGATGAGCGGCTGCAACGTCCCGAGGCAATACATTTCCTTCTTCGAGATATCGGCCATACAGGTTCATGGACTTGGCATGCCCTTGCTCGGCCGCGCGGCGGTAACACGCCAGGGCGGCGGCTTCGTCTTTAAGCACGCCGCGCCCGGTGGCCAGCAGGTTGGCCAGGTTATACAGCCCCCAATCCAGCCCTTTTTCAGCACAGTCGCGGTACTCCGCTGCCGCCCGGGCCAGGTTTGGCACGCAGCCCCAGCCGTGTTCGCAACAACGCCCCAGCATGTTCCTGGCCATGAGGTGCCCGGCATCGGCGGCGATCTGGAACCAACGCAGCGCCAGGGCGGGGTCGCGCTCGATGCCACGGCCGTCCAGCAAGATCTGCCCCAGCAGCGCTTGCGCTTCCACGGCACCCGCACTCGCTGCAGCCAGGATGGCCTGTGCCGCGCGGGCAGGTGTATCCGCTAACTGGTCTTTCAACTGGGCGGCATCGAGGGTGTCTTCGCGGCGAAGCGTCCAGCTGCTCACACGTCCACCCAGCGGCGCAGGAGGTTGTGATAGCTGCCGGTCAGCCGAAGCAGCGCGGGATGGTCCGGCACGTCGGCGGTCAGGGACTGAATGGCGCCGTCCATCTCGAACAGCAATGCCCGCTGGGCATCTTCGCGCACCAGGCTTTGCGTCCAGAAGAACGCCGCATAGCGCGCGCCTCGGGTCACCGGCCGAACCTTGTGCAAACTGGTACCGGGATACAACAGCATGTCCCCGGCCGCCAGCTTGATGGCTTGGGTACCGAAGGTGTCCTGTATTTCCAGCTCGCCGCCGTCGTAGTCGGCGGGGTCGCTTAAAAACAACGTGGAGGACAGGTCGGTACGCAGGCGCTCGCCACCGCCTCGCGGCTGGCGCACGGCGTTATCAATGTGGAAATCGAAACTGCCGCCATCTCGGTAACAGTTGATCAGCGGCGGGAAAATCTTGTGGGGCAACGCCGCGGACAGGAACAGCGGATGGGCCCACAGCCGTTCTAGCAAGGCGGCGCCTATCTCCCGCGACAATGGATGGTCTTCGGGCAACTGAAGGTTGTGCTTGGCCTTCGCAGACTGGTACCCGGCCGTAAGCTTGCCATCCGCCCAATCGGTGGCGGCAAGCGCCTTGCGGATGCGGGCGACCTCATCCGGGGCAAAAACGGCGGGTATTTGAATGAGCATGGCGGCGCCTCGTGCGAACAGGGCGCAATGATATTGATTCCCAGTTCACAACCGCAAGCGGTCTCGCAGGGTGAAGCGTTTCGGAGGTTTCTGCTCAAAATGTAAAGAATGTAAATTTTTGACAAACAATATCTTTTCTCAATTGTTACAAATAATCATTTGACCTATCCTCCGCCGCCTCAAGACCCGGGGAGGGAATCCAATGTCACGCCATTTCAAACCATTCCAAGGCTCGCCACGGCTGATCGCCTCTGCAGTCGGGGTCGCTATTACGTCCCTTTCCGCCGCGCAAATGGCGCAAGCCGCGGAAGCTGAAGACAACGCAGTCACCCTGGGTGCTACCTCGGTTACCGAGAAGGCTCAAAGCGATTCGTATCAGGTGGAACAGTCGGCGTCGCAAAAGTATACCGCCCCCCTCCGTGACACCCCTCGGTCCGTCACTGTTGTTCCGCAGCAAGTCATCAAGGATACCGCTGCCTCTACCCTGCAGGACGCCTTGCGCACCGTGCCGGGCATTACCTTCGGCGCAGGCGAAGGCGGCAACCCTCAAGGGGACCGCCCAATCATCCGGGGCTTCGATGCCCAGGGCGATACCTACATCGACGGCGTACGGGATGCCGGCGCTCAAAGCCGCGAGATCTTCGATATCGAATCCATCGAAGTCAGCAAGGGCCCAAACTCCGCCATGGGCGGCAGGGGTAGTGCCGGCGGTAGCTTGAACCTGATCAGCAAGCTGCCCAAGGACTATGATTTCCTCGATGGCGGCTTCGTTTATGGCTCGGACCAGACCCGCCGTTACACGCTCGACGTGAACCGCAAATTCCTGGATACCGCAGCTTTCCGCCTGAACCTGATGAGCCACGAGCAAAACGTGGCCGGCCGCGATGCAATCGATTACGACCGTTGGGGCGTGGCGCCTTCTCTGACCTTTGGCCTGGGCACTGAAAACCGGCTGAACCTCAGTTACTACCATATGGAAAGTGACGATCTGCCGGACTCCGGCATTCCCTATGGCTACGCCTCTCCCACTGCTACGGCCCATGGTCATGACAAGCCTGATGACGGCGGCGACAGCAGCAATTTCTACGGGCTCAAGGACCGCGACTTCCGCAAGACCCGCGCCGACATCAGCACCATTGCCTTCGAACATGACTTCAGCGACACCATGACGCTGAAGAACACCCTTCGCCATGGCAACACCGGCCAGGACTACTTCCTGACCCAGCCTGATGACAGCAAGCGTAACGTGAGCCAGTACGGCACCGTGTGGCGCCGCGCCAATAGCCGTGTTTCGGTGACCGAAACGACCACTAACCAGACAGACCTGTTCGGCGAATTCCACGCACTGGGCTTCAAGAACAATTACTCCACCGGCCTGGAAATCACTCGGGAAAAAACCCGGGTCAGCGGCTACACCTACAGCACCAGCGGCCTGACCAATTGCTCCCCCACGGGTAACGGCAACAGTGTTGCTGGCAACTGCACCTCGTTGAGCGATCCCAATCCGAATGACGCCTACGGCGGCAGCATTACCCGCAACCGGGTAACCACCGAGACCGCAGCCAACACGCGCTCGCTGTATGCCTTCGACACCATCGAGCTCGACCCCCAGTGGCTGCTCAACCTGGGCGCGCGTTACGACAGCTTCGATACAACGGCCAATTCGCCAACCGCTCATGCGACCAACGACAGCAACTTCTGGAACTGGCAGGCAGGTATAACCTTCAAGCCAACGGAAAACGGCAGCATTTATGCGTCGTTTGCTACTTCGGCTACCCCGCCCGGCGGGCTGGTAGGCGATGGCTCCGAAGGCAACCCGCTCAGCGCCGGCACCGCTTCCAGCGAACTGGAACCGGAAACCACAAAGAACTATGAAATCGGCACCAAGTGGGATCTGTTCAACGAGCGAGTATCGCTGGCGGCCGCGATCTTCCGCACAGAGAAGGACAACACGCGCGTTCTGGTGAGCACCAACAGTTACCAAAACGCGGGCAAATCCCGAGTGGACGGCGTGGAGCTGTCCGCCAGCGGCAAGATCACCGATAAATGGCAGGTGTTCGCGGGCTACAGCTACCTGGACAGCGAACTGGTGGACGCAGGGCTGACCGGCCGTAACGGGGCCGTCACAGCAGGCGCCGCGCAGGCTTCCGGTAACGAGATGCCCAACACCCCGAAGAACAGCTTCAGCCTGTGGACAACCTACGAGCTGATGCCGAAACTCACCGTGGGTGGCGGTGCGTTTTATGTTGATGATGTGTACGGCGATACAGGCAATACCGTGTACATTCCTTCGTACACCCGTTACGACGCCATGGCAGCCTACAAGCTCAACAAGACCGTAGACTTCCAGGTGAACGTGCAGAACCTCACCGACAAAACCTATTACGACAAGGCCTACGCGTCGCACTTCGCCACGCAGGCCGCCGGCCGGACGGTATTGTTCAGCACAAACGTCCACTTCTAACTCAACCCGGCGAACCACCCCGCTCACTTCGGTCAGCGGGGTTTTTGCTGTTCGGGCCATTCGCAAATTGCAGCCAGCAGGCAGGCGTCGTGTTCAAGAAAACCATTTTTCAACTTCACTGGCTGTTCGGTATTACCGCAGGCCTGGTGCTTTCACTGATGGGCCTTACCGGCGCGTTGTATTCCTTCCAGGAAGAGATACTGCAGGCGCTGAACCCTGATACCTCGCAAGTACAGGCCCGGGAAACAGGCCTATTGCCCGCTTCCGAGCTGGTGCAGCGGCTTGAAGCCGAGGGCGCCGGCAAGGTCACCGGGATGTGGGTACATATCGGCACCGGGCCGGCATCACAGGCCTTCTACGCCCCGGCGCCCGGCCAGCGGCGCGGGCCCATGCGGTACTTCGACCCTTACACCGGCGAGCTGCAAGGCCGTGTAGTGGGCCAAGGCTTCTTCGGCTTTGTACTGCAGCTGCATCGCTTCCTTGCCATCGGTGAAACCGGCAAGCAAATCACCGCGGCCTGCACGCTGATACTGCTGTTCTTTTGCCTCTCCGGGTTGTACCTGCGCTGGCCGAAAAACCCGCTGCGCTGGCGTACCTGGCTCACGTTCAACTGGGCGAAAAAGGGCCGGGCCTTCAACTGGGACCTGCACGCGGTGGCAGGCACCTGGTGTTTGCTGTTCTATCTGATTGCAGCTGTTACCGGGTTGATCTGGTCTTACGACTGGTTCCGCGATGGGGCCTCACGCGTGATGACCGGTGCGGTGATAGCGCAACGTGGTGGCGAAGCCCGAGGCCGCCCTGCCCCGGGCCCCGCGCCACAAGTGAACTGGGATGCGATCTGGGCTTCGATCCAGCAGGCCGGTGGCCCCCACACAAGCAGCATCAACCTGCGCCTGCCGGCAGCGCCCGGCCAGCCCGCGAATGGCTTCTATCTGCTGACGACTTCACCCCATGACCGTGCCTTCAACCAAATGGTACTGAACCCGGTCACCGGTGCGGTGCTCAAGCATGAACGCTATGCCGACAAACCACTTGGGGAGCAGTTGTTTTCGAGCAACTACGCGGTACACACCGGCGCCTTCTTCGGCCTGCCTGGCCGGCTGTTGATGACCGCCGCCAGCCTGTGCATGCCGCTGTTTTTCATCACCGGCTGGCTGTTGTACCTGGACCGCCGACGCAAGAAGCGCCACATCCGCCTCAGCCAGCAAGGGCTGGACGGCCACCGGGAAGGCTGGCTTGTTGTGTTTGCCAGCCAGAGTGGCTTCGCCGAACAGCTGGCATGGCAGGCAGCGGCCAGGCTGCAGGCCGGAGGCCAGGGCGCGCGCGTTGTAGCACTGGCGGCCGTAAGCGAGAGCGACCTCAAAAGCGCGCAACGGGCGTTGTTTGTGGTGAGCACATTCGGCGACGGCGAGGCCCCGGACTCGGCTCGGCTATTCGAAAAGCAGCTGGCGGTACGTCAGTGGCCGTTGCCGCAACTGGAATATGCCCTGTTGGCGCTCGGCGACCGGAGTTACCAAAACTTCTGCGGTTTTGGCCGCAGGCTCGCAGGCTGGCTCGACGCCCAAGGCGCGCGGGCGCTGTTCCCAACGGTTGAGGTGGACAGCGGCAGCCCCGCGAACCTGGAGCAATGGAGCACTCACCTGGCGGCGTATTGCGCGGCCGACGCCACACAAACAGGGCCCGCCCCATGGCAACAGTGGCGGCTGGCCCAGCGTACATTGCTTAACCCCGGCAGTGCTGGCGCCCCGCTGTTCGAGCTGGAACTCGCGCCGCCTGCGCAAGCCACATGGCAGGCCGGTGACGTAGTGGAAATCCTGCCACCAGGCCAGGCGCTGGCTACCCAACCCCGGGCCTATTCCATTGCGTCGTTGCCGAGCGAAGGCTGCGTGCGACTGCTGGTGCGCCAGCATAGCCTGAGCGACGGCCGCCTGGGCGTGTGCTCCGGTTGGCTCACTACAGCAGCGCCTTTGGGCGCCGTGATAGAGGCCCGGGTACGGCGCAACAGCAATTTTCATCTACCCGAGGATGACCGGCCGGTGATCCTGATCGGTAACGGCAGCGGGCTGGCCGGTTTGCTGGGGCTGGCCAAGGCGCGTATCCAGGCTGCCCAGCGCCGTACCTGGCTGATCTTCGGCGAGCGCAACAGCGCTACGGATTTCTTCCATGAGGCCCAGCTCAAGGGCTGGCACGCCAGTGGCGATCTGGCTCGCCTGGACACAGTGTTCTCCCGCGATCAGGTGCAGAAACGCTACGTGCAGCATGTGGTGCGAGAGGCCGCCACCGGCCTTCGCCATTGGATTGCAGACGGCGCCTCGATCTATGTATGCGGCAGCCTGGAGGGCATGGCCCAAGGCGTTGACGCCGCCCTGCGTGAAGTACTGGGCGACGCCGAGGTAGATGCGCTCATCGCCAGTGGGCGGTATCGGCGGGATGTGTACTGATACCTGCCTCTGAGAAGCAGGCACTGCCCTAGAACTGGGTAGGCTGGAGTATAGGGGCGGTGCTTGCTTGACATACCACTTACAGGGCCTAAGGCATGCAGCCTTCGGCCGGGCCTGCAACGAATGATCGGAGTAGGTTGCTGCTGGCCCTCATACGGTTTTCCAACCGCTAACAATCTGGCTAGCATCGTTCATTGAAAACACCCACTCATTACCATATTTCTTCTTGCTAAAAAGCTTCAGGTCAACAAGGCCATTCAGCACCGCCGCCGCCGTATTATAGGCGCACCCCAGATTTTCTTTTACATTTGTTATGGTAAATTCCTGCGCAACTCCTGATTTCGCGACATTGAATACCACCCTCTGCTTCTCCGAAAGTTTTGAATACAGCCCGGACTGATAGAGAAACGCATTGAAATTCGCCATGCCTTCAACTGCCTTCTCATATGCAGTTCGGAATTGCGTTACCGCTCTGACGATAATCCTACATTGGTAATCTATAAAATAGGTCAGATCCATGTCGTCGGTTTCGGTATACAGATAACTCTTTCCATACTGTATCGGCGCAGACTTTAACAACGAACTGATAGCGATGTACCTGAAAGCACCAAAGCCACTCTTGAACAAATACCAATAAAAAAGTGCTCGCGCTACGCGGCCATTACCGTCATTAAATGGGTGCTCGTAGCCAATAATGAAGTGGATGACGATTGCCTTCACCAAAGGGTGAATGTAATGCTTGGTGTTCATATCCGTATGATTGAAATTTATCCACTCAATGACCGCAGCCAAGCGGCCGTCAAGGTTCGACACCGGTGGCGGTTGGTGAGCGATACCCCCGCTCCCATCCCCGACGACCACATCATCGTCAGTCTTGAATTCTCCCGGATGGTATTTCTCATCATCAATGCCTTCCACCCCCGTCTGATGAAACTCGGCTATCAATTCCAACGTAAGATCTTTGTTACGCGCCTCCCATGCGCAGTTCATCATTTTGAAATTTCCCAGGATCATTTTTTCGTCAGGAGTTCTAGGTCCTTTCGTTCTTTTCAATAGATCCTTGGCCGCCTTTGTTGTAGTTGCGGCGCCTTCAAGCTGACTACTACTTATAGCTTCGTCCTCAACGAGATCATTCAGCAAATATTGTATATGCTTGCGCTCACCAATATTAGAGCACATCCATTCCAAAGCGGCTGTGGTTGTATGCTGGTCGCATGCCGATATAGCCATATGAGTAGCGGGAGTATATAAAAAATTACACATCCGAGGGGGCTCACCCAGCTCTAATATCGGTGAAAGCTGTTGCCGCCTAGCCATCTTCGTAATAGACCAAGCAAGCTCTACATCGATATCCTTCTTGACCTTGAACCTAAATCTGTCGAAATGGAGATACCGACCCTTTGAGTCAAGGGGATGGCTAAATTCCATGTACTCCCCTAGCCGGCCCGGATACTTTTCCAGTAGCACACTGAAGGGGTTACCCAGTGGCGGTGGTGGCGATTTGATCAAGCTCATCTCAAAAATCCCTCGGTTTGAGACAGCGTAAGGCATAGCATTTCAATTTTCTAGAAAATTGAGACAGTGATTTGGGAACAGACTCGGCGCTACAAGCTTGGGCCGTAGGTGGTTTTGGAGCGCTGGGGGAGTGGGGTCTTCCGCCTTTACAGGCGGTCGACGCTGCATCCAGCTGCGCAATCAGGGAGGCTACTGATTCACGCGGGTTGCAATCTCTGCTCGAACACTGCCACGCCGTCCAGGTCGCGCAGGGTGACCGTAAGCTCGCCGCTCTGGGCTTCTATGTTCACTTCGCCGAAAAACTGGTACCCGGCAAAGGGCGAGGCGTTTTGTTTCGCGGGTGCCTTCTGAAACACCACTTCAGGGCCGAAGGTGAGGTCCAGCGGGTTGGGGCCGAAGCTGCCAGCGTTCAACGGCCCCGCCACGAACTCCCAGAACGGGTCGAAATCCTGGAACGCCGCGCGATCGGGGTGGTAGTGGTGGGCGGCGCAGTAGTGCACGTCGGCCGTCAGCCATACGGTGTTCTTCACCTGCTGTTGGCGCAGGTGGCCGAGCAGTTCGGCCATCTCCAGCTCTCGCCCCTTGGCCGGCCCGTTGTCACCGTTGGCGATCGCTTCCCAGCGCCCTACCCCGGGGCTTACCTCACCATCAGGCACACCCAGGCCAATCGGCATGTCGGCGGCGACCACCTTCCATTGTGCGCGGGATGCTGCCAATTCTGCCTTGAGCCAATCCAGTTGCTCGCGCCCCATGAACGCACTGTCGGCATTCATGGTTTCGCCCAGGTTGGCATCGTTGCCGCCGCGGTAGCTGCGCATGTCCAGCACGAACACATCCAGCGTAGGCCCGTACGGGATACGCCGGTAAACCCGCCGGCCCCCATCGCCCCGCTGCGGGCGCATGGGTGAATATTCCAGCCAGGCCTGGCGTGCCGGCGCCACCAGCTGCTGGATGTCACGCGTGCGGTAACGCTCGTCAAGCTGCTTGCTGGGTGACCAGTTGTTCACCACTTCGTGGTCGTCCCACTGCCAGATCTGCGGCACCTCGGCGTTGAACCGGCGTACGTTCTCGTCCATCAAGTTGTAGCGATAGTTGCCGCGGTAATCGCCCAGCGTTTCGGCCACCTTGCTCTTGGCTTCGCTGGTGAGGTTGCGCCAGATGCGCCCGTCTTCCGTGGTGAGCTGCGCGGGTACCGGGCCGTCAGCGTAAATGGTGTCGCCGCTGTGAATAAAGAAATCCGGCAGCCGCAGCCGCATGGCTTCATAAATGCGCATGCCGCCGATATCAGGGTTGATCCCGAAGCCCTGCCCCACGGTATCGCCGCTCCACACGAAACGAATGTTTCGCGGCTGGGCAGGCACGCTGCGCAAGTGCCCGAACCATGGCTCGCTGGCTACACCGGTGTTGCCGTCCTCGAACCACAGCCGATAGAAGATCGCCTGCCCCGCCGGCAGCCCGGTCAATTCCACGCGGCCAGTGAAGTCGCTGCTGGCATCTACCAACGCCGAGGTCACCCGCCTCGGCTGGCTGAACACGCTGCGGGTATCCCACTCCACCACGAGTTTGGCGGGGCGGTCGCAGCGGCTCCAGATCATGGCCCGATCACCGAGCGGATCGCCCGACTGCACCCCATCTGTCAGCTGCGGCCGATCCTTGACCGATGCCAGTACCGCCGGGGCGAGGCCAGGCAGCAGCAAGCCCGCGCCCACGCCTTGGAGCAGACGACGGCGGGCAATGGGGAATTCACTCATGGGGGTGCTCCTTCACGGGGTATGAAGGAGCCTAATTAACGGCACAAAGATGACAGCAACATGTACGGCCGGCCCAGGCTCGCCCAGGCCGGCCGTGGTTCATGCAGCTTCAGGCACTACCAAGGGGGCCGTTTCGGCTTTCTTGAGCAGCGCGTACACCACTGCGGTCAGCAGGCTGCCCGCCACGATTGCCAGCAGGTACAGCAGGGCGTGGTTGATAGCGTTGGGAATCAACAACACGAACAAACCGCCATGCGGCGCTACCAACTTGCAACCGAAATACATCGACAGCGCGCCGGTAAGCGCCCCGCCCAGCATCGAAGCCGGGATAACCCGCAGCGGGTCCTTGGCGGCAAACGGGATGGCGCCTTCGGAAATGAAGCACAGCCCCAGAATAACCGCCGCTTTGCCCGCCTCCCGTTCAGCCTGGGCGAACTTGCTGCGCGCCAGCAGGCTGGCAAGGCCCAGGCCAATCGGTGGCACCATCCCGGCGGCCATGGTCGCTGCCATCGGGCCGGTGGTCTGCCCGGCCAGCAGCCCCACGGAGAATGCATACGCGGCCTTGTTGATCGGGCCGCCGAGGTCGACGCACATCATCCCGCCCAGCAGAATGCCCAGCAGCACCGCGTTGGTGGTGCCCATGCTGTTGAGGAAGTCTGTGAGGGCATGGAGCATACCGGCCACCGGCGCGCCCACCACGTAGATCATGACCAGGCCGGTAAACAGGCTCGCTAGCAAGGGGATGATCAAGATGGGCTTGAGCGATTCCAAACTGGCCGGCAAGCGCGCCGCCCGGGTGATCCCCTTGGCGCTGTACCCGGCAATAAAGCCCGCCAGGATGCCGCCGATGAAGCCAGCGCCGAGCGTGCTCGCCAACAGCCCACCGATCAGGCCTGGGGCAAGGCCGGGGCGGTCCGCAATGGACCATGCAATGTAGCCCGCCAGCAACGGCACCATGAGGGTGAACGCGGCATCGCCGATCTGTTTCAGGGCTGCCGGAAGCGTACCCGGCTGCTTGAAGGCCTCGATCCCGAACACGAACGACAGCGCGATCAACAGGCCACCGGCCACCACCATCGGCAGCATGAACGACACGCCCGTGAGCAGGTGTTTGTACACGCCGCGTTTTTCCTGGCTGGCAGGCGCGGCGCCACCGGCCGCTGCGGTACCTTCCACCCGCGCTTCGGCCAGGGCCTTGTCCAGCATGGCCTTGGATTGCTTGAGAGCGATACCGGTACCACAGCGGAAAATCCGTTTGCCGGCGAAGCGCTCCGTGGCCACCTCGATATCACAGGCCAACAGCACCACGTCCGCCGCCGCTATATCCTCGGCGCTGAGCGGGTTACGCGCGCCCACCGAGCCTTGGGTTTCAACCTTCAGCGAATAGCCCAGCTGCGTTGCCGCCTGTTGCAGCGCCTCGGCGGCCATGAACGTATGCGCTACACCGGTAGGGCACGCGGTGATCGCGACCAGCCGAGGCTGCTCGGTAGCACTGGCCGCAGGGGCTTCGGCGCCGGGCTCATAGGGCCTCGCCTCGGCCATTGCACGGTCGAGGAAGGCGTCCACATTGCCCAGCGCTTCGGCCGGCGTGCTTTGAAATACGCGTTTGCCGCGCAGTCGGGCGAGGTCCACCGGGCCGGTATTCACCACCAGCACCCAGTCCGCTTCCTCGATGTTGAGCGGCGAAAGGTGCCGTTCCGGATGCTGCGGATCGTAGATTTCCACGCAGGTGCTCCAGCCCCTGCGCTGGGCAGCGCCATCGAGCAGGCGGGCGCTGAGCACGCTGGAAATACGCCCGTTCGGGCAGGCGGTGATAATGGCGAGCTTCATGGCGACACCTCCTCGACAGTTGCCAGGGGGCGAACGCTCACCCCGCTTTCCAGCCCGGCCAACGCCGCACGGTCAGCAATGCCGAACCCGATCTGGGTCACGGCCATGGCGGCAATGGCGGTAGCGGTGCGCAGCGTGTTCTCTGCGCTGGCCTCGGTCAGCAGGCCATGGACCATCCCCGCCAGCAGCGAATCCCCGGCCCCTACCGTGCTCGCTACCGCCACCGTGGGTGGCAAGGCATGCAGGGCAAGGCCGGGCCGGAACCAGCTCACGCCTTGGGCGCCCTGGGAAATCACCACGTGCTCGATACCTCGGGCATGCAGCGCCTTGGCGGCAGTGCCCTGATGGGCGAGGTTTTCGACGCAGGCGCCAAGCGCTTCGGCCAGCTCGTCCGTGTTGGGTTTGACCAGCCAGGGCTGGCAGGCCAGGCCGGCCTTCAGCGCGGCGCCGCTGGTGTCCAGCGCTACCCGGATATTCAGCCCGCGCAAAGTGTCGAGCAGTTGCTGCAACCATTGCACGCTCACGCCGCGCGGCAGGCTGCCGGCCACGATCGCCAGATCATGCCCTTTGGCAATATCGGGCAACCGTGCCAGCAGGTGCGCCTGGGCGTCGGCGGATACCTCCGGGCCGGTGCCGTTCACATCGGTCACGCGCCCGTCACGCTCGGCCAGCTTGATGTTGCGACGGGTTTCGCCGGGCACTCGAACGAAGGCATCGGTGAAACCGCGCTCGCGGAACAGCGTTTCGAAGCGTGCGCTGTTGTCATCGCCCAGAAAGCCGGTCACGGTGAGTTCATGGCCGAGGTCCGCCAGTACCTGTGCCACGTTCAGGCCTTTGCCGGCAGCGTGCACATGCAGTGCGTCGCCACGGTTCACCTCGCCGACTCGCAGGGTGGCCAACTCCACCGTGAGGTCCAGGGCGGGGTTGAGGGTAATCGTCAGTATCCTTGCCATCATGCATTCTCCACCAGGGCACGTACGTCGCCCGCGCTCGCGGCTGTCAGTGCCTGCCGCGCCAGCGCTTGGGCCTTGGTCAGGGTCAGGGCCCGTACGCCCGCCTTCACTTCGGCGATGCTGCGCGCCGACACGCTTAACTCGTCCACGCCAAGCCCCACCAGCAGCGGTACCGCCACGGGGTCGGCGGCCAGCTCGCCGCACACGCCTACCCACTTGCCATGGGCATGGGCGGCGCGCACGGTAATGTCGATCAGTTGCAACACGGCAGGGTGCAGCCCATCCGCCTGGGCAGACAGCGTAGGGTGGCCGCGGTCCATGGCCAGGGTGTATTGGGTAAGGTCATTGGTACCAATGCTGAAGAAGTCCACTTCCGTGGCCAGCACGGGCGCCAATAGCGCGGCCGAAGGCACTTCGATCATGATGCCCACCTGCAAATCCTCGACCGGATGTTCGAGGCGCAGGCGCTCCACCATGGCCCGCCCCTGGCGCCACTCTTCAGTGGTGGCCACCATCGGGAACATGATGCGCAGCGGGCGGCCTTGCCCGGCCTGCAGCAGGGCACGCAGTTGTGTTTCCATCACATCCGGGCGTTGCAACGTGAGGCGTATGCCGCGCACGCCCAGGAAGGGGTTTTCTTCCGGCGCGATAGGCCAGTAAGGCAACGGCTTGTCGCCGCCTACGTCCAGGGTGCGCACCACCAGCGGGCGCCCTTCCAGGCCTTCGAGCACGCGCAGGTATTCGGCGCGCTGAGTCGCTTCGTCCGGCGCTTGCGGGTGCGCCATGAAAATCAGCTCGGTGCGCAGCAGGCCAATACCTTCCGCCCCCTGCTCCACCGCCTTGGCCACGGCTGACGCCTCGCCAATGTTGGCGAACACTTCCACGGCATGGCCGTCCTGCGTGACCGCCGGTTCATGCCGGCGCTCGGCCGCCGCCGCCAACCGGGCAGCACGTTCGTCACGCTCGGTACGGGCACGCACCAACACCGCTTCGGCCGGGGCCACGGTCGCCAGGCCGCGCTGGCCGTCAAGCAATAGCGTGGTGCCCGGGGCGATGCGCAGTACGGTTTCGCCCGCACCCACCACCGCGGGAATGCCCAGGGCGCGGGCAACAATGGCGCTATGGGCGGTCGCGCCGCCACGGGCGGTGAGGATGCCCGCCACTCGGGCAGGGTCCAGGCGGGCGACGTCGGATGGCCCTACTTCGTCCATCACCAACACATACGGCTCATCCGGGGCCCGGCGGGCTTCTACTCCGCACAACTGGGCGAGTACCCGCCGGCCGATGTCGCGCAGGTCGGCGGCGCGCTCGGCCAGCAACGCATCGTGCAGGGCCTCCTGGCGCTTGGCGGCCGTTTCGATCACGGTTACCCACGCGGCCTCGGCGCTGTCCCCCTGGCGCAAGCGCTGGGCAACCTCCTCAGTCAGGGCCGGGTCATCGAGCATTTCCAGGTGGGTAATAAAAATATCGCGGATCGACTGCGCCGTGCCGCGCTCAACCAGCTGTTGAATGTCTGTACGCACCGCGCCGACAGCGCCTTCCAGCCGCTGCTGTTCAGCGGCCGGGGAAGCGCCGCGGGGTGCATAATCAAAGTGTTGTGGCACGTCCACGTGGGCGGGACCGATGGCGATGCCGGGCGCCGCCGCTACGGCGCGGAGGATAGAGCCCGCCGCAGGGGCGGGAACATCGACGCGCACACTCGGGGCTGCTTCCAGCGCGTCGGGCGTGGCGACCGGCAAGGGTTCCACCTCTTCACCCAGCCCTTGCTCGATGGCTGCCAACAACGCAGGCAAGGCATCGGCGGCAATGGAAGGTTCGGCCGCCAGTTCGAGTACCTGCCCGCGACGCGCGCCCAGGCTCAGCAGGCGGCTAAGGCTTTTGGCCGACACAGCCGCTTCGCCACTGCCCACCAGGCGCACGTGTATTTCGCCTTCGAAGCCTTTGGCCAACTGTGCGAGTTCTTTTGCGGGGCGCGCGTGCAGGCCATGGGCATTGGCCAGGGTTACCTGCACGCTGGGCCAATCCGGTGGAACATCGCCGCCCAACACTTCGAGCACCGCGCGGCTGTTGGCGGCATGGAAAAGCTCTTCACCTCTACCGGCAATCAACAGGGCACACAGCCGCTCAAGCAGCGCCTCATGGGCCTCACCCAGGCTGGCGAGGCAGAACAACCCATTCACCGGTTGCCCTTCGTAGGCCAGCGGCCGCTCCGGGGTTACAAAGGCAAGGCCGGGGCGGCTCACACCTTGCTCACTGTGCAACCACCACAGGCCCTCGCCCAGCGGCAAAGGCGCCAGCTGCTGCAGCACGCCGGCAAAGCCTGAGCTCACGCAATCGGCCTGGCGAAGCAAGCGAGCGCCGCGCCATACCAGCTCTTCGAAATCCTCGACGGGCACGCTCAGCCCTACCATCTGGGCATCCAGGGCCAGGGCCTGGGGCGCGCCCTGCAGCAGTTTGAGCAGCGCTTCAGGCGTGCTCGCACGCCGCAGCGCCTCACCCAGGTCGGTTTCACCCAGCGCGCGGGTCAGCAACTGCAGCAGGCGCAGGTGTTCATCCGACTTGGCCGCGATACCGATCGCCAGGTACACCTGCTGGCCGTCGCCCCAATCCACCCCTTCGGGGAACTGCAACAGGCGCACGCCGGTGGTGAATACCTGATCACGCGTGGCGGGGGTGCCATGGGGAATGGCGATGCCTTGGCCCAGGTAGGTCGACCCTTGCGCCTCCCGGTCTTGCAGGCCTTGCAGGTAACCTTCAGCAACCAGCCCATCGGCGACCAGCCGCTCGGCCAGCAGGCGCAACGCGGCAGGTTTATCGGCGGCAGCCTGCCCCATGGAAATCTGCTCTGAGGTGAGCTCGAGCATGCCTGACTCCTTTCATGCGCCGCTGGACGGGCGCTCAGGTATTGTTGTGAGTGTTTCAGTTCGCGAGGCTATTCTCATTGGTGAGCAATGCCCCGCCCTACCGCTGCGGCGTGCCGCTAAAGTTGAGACCCGCAGGACAGCATTTCATCGCGGACGCTCAAGCTGAAACGTTTAATCTATCAAGCAGCGAACGTTACTCGAATTCGCGCAGCAATGGAAAGCCCGCCGTCGGGCAGTATCGAATACGTGGCCCTGCCGCTCTGGCCCAGGATCAGCGACAATGCGGTCTGGCTCTGGCTTTTGAGCACAGGGGTGCCGGGGCCGTCATACAAGGAACCTTTGCTTGAAACTCAGCGATATTGCTCGGCTGGCCGGGGTCTCGGTGACCACCGCAAGCTACGTCATAAACGGCAAGGCTGTGCAGCAGCGCATCAGCCAGACAACCGTTGCCCGGGTACGCGCCGTCGTGGATGAGCACGGCTTCACACCCAACCCGCAAGCCGCCGGCCTGCGTAGCCAACGCACGCGCACGCTGGGCTTCATCCTGCCAGACCTCGAGAACCCCAGCTATGCACGCATTGCCAAGATTCTGGAGCAACAGGCGCGTGCCCGTGGCTATCAGTTGCTGATTGCCAGCTCTGACGATGACCCGGACAGCGAGCGCCAGCTGCAGAAGCTGTTCCGCGCGCGCCGTTGCGACGCCTTGTTCGTGGCCAGTTGCCTGCCGGCCAACGATGGCTGCTACCGGGAAATTCAAAGCCGCGGCACCCCGGTGATTGCCATCGACCGGCAGATGGACCCCGCCCAGTTCTGCTCGGTGATCAGTGATGATCGCGAAGCTTCGCGCCTGCTCACCGCCAGCCTGCTCAAGCCTGCGCCCAGGCATATCGCGTTGATTGGCGCGCGGCCGGAGCTGAGCATCAGCGAGGAGCGCGCGGGTGGGTTCAGGGAGGCGCTGGCCGACTTTTCGGGCAAGGTGCTGGTGCGTGAGGGCGAAGCCTTCAGCCGGGAATGCGGGCAGCGCCTGATGAACGAACTGATCGCTGAGCTCGGCGGCCTGCCGGACGCCTTGGTGACCACCTCGTATGTGTTGCTTCAGGGGGTGTTCGATGTTCTGAAAGAGCGAGCCCCCGCCGAGCGCGCGTTGCGCCTGGGCACCTTCGGTGACACTCAGTTGCTGGATTTTCTGCCGCTGCCGATCAATGCCATGGCCCAACAGCACGAACTGATCGCCACCCGTGCATTGGACGTCGCGCTTACGGCACTGGAAGAAAAGCAGTATCGGCCCGGCTTGCACGCCATTCCTCGTACCTTCAAAAAACGCATCGACGAGTAGCCTGTGAACCTGGTGGACACTCACACGCATCTGGATTTTCCGGATTTCGACGCCGACCGTGGCGCGCTGCTGGATGCCGCGCAAGCGGCGGGCGTGCAGCGGGTGGTGGTGCTAGGGGTTCATCGCGCCAACTGGGACCGGGTATGGAACATGGCAACGCAAGACCCACGCTTGTATGCGGCGCTGGGGCTGCACCCGGTATTTCTCGATGAACATACCCAAGCGCATGTGGATGAATTGCGAGCATGGCTTGAGCGGCTCGCCGGGCACCCGCGGCTATGTGCGTTGGGGGAGTTCGGGCTGGATTATTACCTCAAACACCTGGACCGCGAACGCCAGCAATGGCTGTTCGAGGCGCAACTGCAGATGGCGGTGGATTTCAACCTGCCAGTGCTGCTTCACGTTCGGCACTGCCACGCGGCGGTGATCGCCACGCTCAAGCGCTACAAGCTGCCCCGGCGCGGTGTGATACATGCGTTCGCTGGCAGTTGGGAAGAGGCCAGGGAGTACCTCAAGCTGGGATTCAAGCTGGGGCTTGGCGGCGCGCCTACCTGGCCCCAGGCGTTGCGCCTGCGCAAGGTAGTGCCCCGGTTACCGCTGGACAGCATCGTGCTGGAAACCGACGCCCCCGACATGGCGCCAAGCATGCACGCCGGTGTGCGGAACAGCCCGGTGCATTTGCCGGACATCTGTCGGGCGCTCGCCGAATTGCTCGGGATCAGCCCTGAACAATTGGCCGACGCCAGCAGCCGCAACGCTTATGAAGTGTTGGGCTGGGCGCGGTAGGGTTCTACCCCCGATACAACAACGTCCACAGCGCAAACAGCGCGTACCACAACACCGCCGCCCGCTGCAGCAAGGCCCAGAGCGCATCAAGGCCGGCCACCGGCTCGGCGTCGCTGGCGGGCGTAGCGAGGTCTGCGGCCAACCGGCCGGTGTGCGCCACAAACCTAGAGGCCGCGCCGTGCCAGTCCAATAGCTCATGGAGCATCCAGCGGCACACCGCTACAAAGTTGCCCACCAGCGCGAAGCTTGCGGCCAACAGGCGGGCCGGAAGCCAGTCCAGGGCATGCCGCAGCAACCGGGCCCGCTCTGTCAGGGCCGGCGTTTCGCTGTGCTCGGCAACCAGTGCCGTCAGCCGATACGCCAATGCAAGCGCAGGCCCGAGCAGGCTGTACCAGAACACCACCGCGAAGAAGCTTTGAAACGCCTGCCACAGCAGCCATCCCTCCACCTGCTCGGTCAGCCCCTGCGGGCTTTGCGCGCTTACGCCCAGATCACGTTCGGCCACATGCAAGGCCGCCTGGGCGTCGCCGCGGCGCCAGGCGTCACGCAGCGGCCCCATGGCGGCCTTGGGCTCACCCCGGCCCAAGCTGTAAAGCAGCACCAGCAAGTGCACCGGCAATGCCAGCCAGCCATAAGCAATCATGCTGAGCGCCCACAGCAACACGGCTATCAACGCCACTGGCAGGCCTACCAGCAATGCCAGCAGCCACCAAGGCCGTTGCTCAGCCTTTGGCTGGCGTTCCCGTGCTTTCAGTTCCCTGATCAGCCAGCCATCACGCTGAATGCGCGAGCGCCAGGCAGAAAACTTCTCGACCCATACAACGATCAGCAACACCAGAAAGCTCACGCGCGCCCCTCCTCGACAGGTGACAGGCTGGAAAGGTAACGGGGCCAGTCGAAAGCCGGCCCCGGGTCGGTCTTGCGCCCCGGCGCGATGTGGCAGTGGCCCTGGATACGCGAAGGCAGGATGGCCGGGTACACACTCAGCAACTGCTCGCTCAGGTGTCGCAGGCTGGCGTATTGGGCATCGGTATAGGGCTGTTCGTCCGTGCCTTCGAGTTCGATCCCCAAGGAAAAATCGTTGCAGCCCTCGCGGCCGTCGAACGTCGACACGCCCGCATGCCAGGCGCGGTCACGGCACGAGACGAACTGCGTGATCGCACCGCAGCGCTCGATCAAAAAGTGGGCCGAGACCGTCATGGCGGCGATGCTTTCGAAATAGGGATGCTCGGTAGGGTTTAGCTGGTTCTGGAAGAACTCGACCACCTTGCCCGTGCCAAACTGCCCCGGCGGCAAGCTGATGTTGTGGATGACCAGCAGCGACACTTCATCGCAGGGCCGCGTATTGAAGTTGGGCGAGGGGCAACGGCGCACGCCATCGCACCACCCGGTGACGGGATCCAGACGGACCTCATCGAGGCGCATAAGGGTTCCTTGCAGGGCTTGGTTCAGGCGCGCAGTATGCCTTGTTCGGGCAACGAACGCAGCGCGCCGACCAGCCGGGGCATCAACTTTTAAGCTGACGCAGCTTCCCTACCACGGCATCCAGGGCGCGATCGAAGAGCAGGTTGTCATCGAGCACGCGAATGCGGCCTTGCTGGAACTCCAGCGCCAGCCCCATGCGGGTCTTTTCCAGCACCTTCATACCGGTGCGGTTGACGAACACATACTTGCCCGTGCTTTCGATGATTGCCGTGAGCTTGCAGCGCAGGCGGGCATCGTCCTCTTCTTCCAGCTCTACCCACAGGCCCGGCCGCAGCGCGTCTACCTGTTGCAGCGCCGGGTCACCCTCGGCTACTTGCGTGTCCACCTCCCGAGGGGCGGAAGGCTCACTGCCCCCCAGCACGATCTCGTCCACCACTTGCACCATGGACGGATCGTTGGCCGGGTCCGGCAGGCTGGCGCCGAGCGTCTCGCGCTGGAACGCCTGTACATGGAGGCTTTCGAGCTGACTGAAAAACTGGCTGGTGGCAAAGGGGTCGAACGCCGAGCTGGTAAGGCCTTCACGCAGCGACTTGAGCAGCCCCGGCACCAGCTCCAGCAAGCGCAGGCGGCTCTGGGGGTCGTCGTGAGGTGCCACGCTCCAGATAAGTTGGTCCATGGTGGCCAGGCCAGCTTTCCATTCTTCCGAATCCGCCCCGTGCTTGAGCCAGGTCAGCAGCAGGAACTTGCTCCACGCCTCTTCCAGCAAGCTCACCACCATCTGCGGCAGGGTCTTGCCCATCAGCCGGCGGTTCAATTCGTGTTGCACCTGCATCCGGGCCATTTCGGCTCTCGCCCTGCCTTCCTCGGCATCGCGAGTGCGCTGCTCCAGCAACTCGCTGCGGCGGCGCTCTTCGCCGGTAAACGCAAGGAAGTCCACCAGCAGCTCGGAGAACAGCGCCGGGTCGTCGACAAAATCGTTGAGCAGGCGCTGCACAATCTGCTCGATGCGGGCATGCAGTGCATCGCGCTGGGATTCGTCCCGGGTACTCCAGCCCATGGCGGCACTGGCGATCTCGTTCAGCAAGCGCCTTGCCGGGTGAGCACCACGGCTGAAGAAGCTTTTGTCGAGCACCGCTACCTTGAGCATGGGGATTTGCAGGCGGCCGATCAGGGCTTTGAGCGAATCCGGCAGGTTACGGTCGTCGAGAATGAACTCGAACAACATTGCTACCAGATTGATGACGTCCTCATCCACGCCCCCAACCACGCGGAACTTGCCGCTTTTAACACTTACCCGCGTAAGCAGCTGCTCCAACTGGTAGCGCAGGTCGTAGTCTTCATGGCTGGTGGGGTGCGTAGGCACGTATTGCTGCAAGTGCGACAGCAGGCGAAGCAGGTCGTTGGTGGAGATGGGCTGCGCCTCTACCGGGGTATCGAGCTTGGGAGCGACGCTGCCGCGCACAGCGTGCAGCAGGTCCTGAAGGGCAGAAAACACCTCCCGAACGCTCTCATCCAGCGGCGCCTGGGTGTGCGCGGGCTGGCGGCCGACTGGAGCGTGGGGCGATGCATCCGCCTCCCGCTTTCGAGCACTGGCCGGGCGGTCTTCGGCGCGGCGGCTGGGTGCGGCCTTGAGCTCTGGAAGAATGCCCGTGGCGATCAGCAACTGGTTGGCGTCGGCGTAGAGATGATCGGTGTCGCTGAGCACGTACTTGTCGAACAGCTTGAGAATGATCAGCTTGACCTTTATTTCCACGCCCAGGCTACGCCCGGCCTGCAGGAAAAAGTCACACAACATGGCAGGGCCCAGCGGGTTGCTCTCGTCGTTCAGCTTGCGTGGCACCAGGGTATTCAGGCGAGTAGTGAGCTGGCCGAGGGCCAGGCCATCGCGGGCCAATACCTTGCCCACCATGGCATCCAGCGCCACCGTGCGCTCCAGTTCGTCGTGGGGGACCAGCGCCAGCTTGTCATAGGCCACTGTGGGCGAAGGCATGTCCCCTACTTCGTACTGGCCGATGCGCACGAACGATTCATAGAATTTTTCCAGAAACCCGCGCTCAATATTCTTGCGCTTGAGACGAAGGTCACGCATGGCTTCGAAAAAGGTGTTCTGGTCCACGTTGTTCTGGGCCTTGTCCGCCATTTCGAACAAGGTGTCATCCGCGTTATCGAACAACGCCTGCAGGCCGTCCTTGAGTTGCTGCGCGGCTTTATCGCGCACCTGCAACAATACGACCGGCAAGCGGGCAAGAGGGGTTACCGCCGCCTGGTCGGCAGGTACCTTGAGGGGTACCACTTTGCCATCTGTGGGCATGGCGGGCTCCTGGTAAGAAAGGTCGGGCACTCGATATACAAAATTGTCCAACGCACTGCCCCTGGCAGACTCATTGCGGCGTGGCTGTAAAGAAAGATGCCTGCCGAACTCAGCTACCACGAGCATGAAGCGCCAAAGTTGTGACGTCAATTACCAGACGTGCTGCGTTGTGAACTAGATCCCGAATGCCGAAGAGGGCGCTGATTCAACAATGGCTCAATGACGCATAGACCGCGCTGAATGGGAAAAGCTCCCAGCCACCTCCTAAAAAAACCAAATTGCCGCTCCGCCTGCTTGCGGGGTACGCAGCAGCAAGGCACTGCCCTATAATCGCCCCCGAATTTGCCCCCGGAGTGTTTCATGCCGAACGTACGGATCGCTGACCTGGTTGCGGAAATCGAAGCCAATGTGCGGCGAGCACTGCTTGAAGACGTAGGTGCCGGCGACATCACCGCGCAGCTGATTCCCGCCGAGCGCCTGGCACGTGCCAGCGTGATCACTCGCGAGGCCTGCACGGTAGCCGGTACGGCTTGGGTCGATGCGGTGTTTCGCCAACTGGACCCGCGCGTTGCGGTGCACTGGCAAGTAGTCGACGGCGACCGCGCCCTGCCGGGCCAAGTGTTGTTCAGTGTAGAAGGCCCTGCCCGTTCGTTGCTGACCGGCGAGCGCTCGGCGCTGAACTTCCTTCAGTTGCTGTCTGGCGTGGCTACGCGCGCACGGCACTATGCCGATCAGGTCGCTCACACGCAGGTGCGCCTGCTCGACACACGCAAAACCCTGCCTGGGTTGCGCCTGGCGCAAAAGTACGCCATCACGTGTGGCGGCTGTGATAACCACCGGATCGGCCTCTATGATGCTTTCCTCATCAAGGAAAACCACATTGCCGCCTGTGGCGGTATTGCTGCCGCCATCACCGCCGCCCGTGGCATTGCGCCAGGCAAGCCGGTTGAGGTCGAGGTAGAAAGCCTCGATGAGCTGAACCAGGCGTTGGCGGGCGGCGCGGACATCATCATGCTCGATGAGCTGAGCCTGGCCGACATGCGCGAGGCCGTGCGCATTGTCGCAGGCAAGGCCAAACTTGAAGCCAGCGGCGGCATCAACGACAGCACGCTGCGTGAGGTGGCGGAAACGGGGGTGGACTACATCTCCATCGGTACCCTCACCAAGGATGTGAAGGCGGTCGACCTGTCGATGCGCCTGAGCCTGTAAGCGGCCCCGGCCGCGTTTTCTTTCCCATCGATAAGGGTGCTATGGACATCGGGCCACGACTGAAAATGGTGCGTGAACGCCACCAGCTCTCCCAGCGAGAACTGGCCCGGCGCAGCGGCGTTACCAACGCCACGATTTCGCTGATCGAACAGAACCGCGTCAGCCCTTCGGTCAGCTCGCTGAAAAAGCTGCTTGAAGGCATTCCCATGTCGCTGGCGGACTTCTTCACGGCCGATGAAGTGCCTGTGGAAAACCCGCATATCTTCCGTGCAGCTACCCAGCCAGACCTCGGCCGTCACGGCGTACGCCTGCTGCTGGTGGGTGCAACCGTGAAAAATCGGGAAATGCGCATGCTGCGCGAACTGTACGCGCCTGGCGCAGACAGCGGCGAGCCCATCGTTCACCCCGAGGGGGAGGAATGCGGGCTGGTAACGCGAGGCACCATCGAACTCACCATCAATGGCGAGGTGAGCATTCTGCAGCCGGGGGATGGTTACTACTTCCCTACCACCCTGCCGCACAGCTTCAAGAACATCGGGCCGGACGAAGCCGAGATCATCAGCGCCAATACCCCGGCCAACTTCTGAGCGTGGCCGCGGGTCAGAAGTTGGCCAGCGGCAACCGGCCGATTTCCGGCTTCGCAAACAGGTAGCCCTGCATCAATTCGATACCCAGGCCGAGCAAGGTGTCGCGCTCGGCTTCGGTTTCCACGCCTTCGGCCACGATGCGGATATTCAGCTTGGCTGCGGCGAGAATGATCCCCGCAACGATGGCCTGCCGGACCACGTCGGTATCGATGCTGCGTGTGAGCACCATGTCCAGCTTGATCACGTGAGGCTGGAAAGTCGCCAGCAGGTTCAGGCCAGAATACCCCGAGCCGAAATCGTCGATGGCCGTGGTAAAGCCCTGGCGTTCGTACTCTGCGAAAATCCCCTTCAGGTGGTCAGGCTCCTCCACCCGCTCACCTTCCATCACCTCGAACATCAACCTGTTCAACGGGAAGCCGAACTGGCGCGAGGCCTCTACCGTGGCGCGGATGCAGGTTTCCGGGCGGTACACGGCGTTGGGGAAGAAATTGATGCTCAGCTTGCAATCGGGCAAATCCTGCAAGCGCAAGCTGGCCGCCTGTTCGATGGCCTTGATCCGACATGCCTGGTCGAACCGATAAAGGTTAGTGTCGTTCACCTGCGCCAGTATTTGCCCTGCGCCTTCGCCCCGCACGCCGCGAACCAGGGCTTCGTAGGCAAACGGGACCCCGCGGGGAACGTCCAGAATGGGCTGAAACGCCATGGTGAACTCGAAATCGAGCTTCTCGAGCGCACGACATTGTGCGCACCCGACCGGCACGAAAGGCTGTTCGAATAGGGGCCTGGCCATATGTTCCTCCAGATACAATCGTTCAATAGTGTCACTTAGGCATCATCTTGGCGAGCCCCTAGGGCGCTAAAAGCTTGCCCGCCTGCGTTCAGCTTTCTCGGCCGCAGCCGCGAGTTCTTGCATGCCGCCCGACAGGCGGGGGCTGTCGTATTAAAGCGAAACATCCTGTGGCCGATGTGGATAGCGAGGGACAAGGAGGGTCCGACTACACGAAACCGGCCCATGCTCCGCGCGAGAAACCACCATGTCTTTGAAGACCTCCCTGAAGGCCCAAATGTTGCTGCTGATTGGCAGCAGTTTGTTAGCGATCCTGTTGATTGCGTTGGGCTGTTTCCAATTCCTGTCTCACGCCGTACAGGATTACCGCGCCCTGGTGGATGGCCCCGTGCGGGCCGCCCAGCTTGTGGAAGAAACCAACCTGCAGTTCAAGGTGCAGGTGCAGGAATGGAAAAACGTACTGCTGCGCGGCAAGCAACCGGCTGACCTGGCCAAGTACTGGGGGCAGTTCGAGGACCGGGACCGGGCCGTGCAGGGGTTGCTCGCCGAGCTGATCGCCGAACCCGCTATGCCAGCAGCGTTGAAGCAGCGCGCCACCCAGGTGCGCGACGGCCACCAGGCGTTGTTAGCGGCCTACAGCAAAGGCCGCGATGCGTTTGTTGCCACGGGCGCCGACCCCGTAGCCGGCGACCGCGCCGTGCAAGGGATCGACCGGGCACTCACCGATCAGCTCAGCCAACTGGCAGAAGACATGAGCAAGGATGCCCGCACCCAAGCCACAGTCATCAGTGCCCGGGCCGAGCAAATCCTCTGGCTTGGCCTGACGATTCTTGTTGTGTCCACGCTGTTGGTCGCCTGCCTGAGCCTGTGGCTGGTGACCCGTCGGCTGGTAGCGCCGGTTACCCGGCTGATTGCATACGTAGCCGACCTGAGCAAAGGCAAATTCGCGGAACGCGTTCATAACGACCGCCAGGATGAACTGGGCCAGCTGGCGATCGCCGCCAACACTTTGCGCGATTTCCTCGATGAAACGTTTACCCGGCTCAAGCGCAACGCCAGCGAGCTCGACGGCGCCAGCTCCGCGCTCCACCAGATCGCCCGGCAGATGGCCGCCGGCACCGAGGAGCAATTCACCCGTACCGACCAGGTCGCCACGGCCATGCATGAGATGTCCGCCACCGCCCAGGAAGTGGCCCACCATGCGCAGGAAGCCGCTCGGGCGGCGGAAGATGCGGACCACTCCGCTCATCAGGGCGGCGAGGTGATGCAGGCGACCATCGAGGCGATCGACCATATGCGGCTGGAAATCGAAACCACGGCGTCGGTGATCCGCAAGCTGGAAAACGACAGCGGCCGCGTGGGCAAGGTGCTTGAGGTGATTCGCGGTATCGCTGAACAAACCAACTTGTTGGCGTTGAACGCGGCGATCGAAGCGGCGCGCGCCGGAGAAGCCGGGCGCGGCTTCGCGGTGGTGGCGGACGAAGTGCGCAGCCTGGCCCAGCGTACGTCCTCGTCGATCAGCGAGATCAACCAGATTATCGATGCCGTTCAACTGGGTACCACCGATGCGGCGCGGGCGATCGAGAGCGGCAAACAACGCAGCGAGCAAAGCGTGGAGCACGTGAACAAGACCGGCGCGATGCTGCAGCGTATTACCTCCGCCATCGAAGCGATCCGTGGCATGAACCAGCAGATTGCCACGGCTGCCGAGGAGCAGACCGCGGTGGCCGAGGATATCTCGCGCAACCTCACCGAGATCACGACCATCGCCGTGGCCAACCAGCAAAGCGTGCAGGATACGGAGGGCGCCAGTGGGCGGCTGCATGACTTGTCTGGGCAACTGAATGCCCTGACGGCACGCCTGGGTAATTGATCCCGGCCGGCCCTGCCGCCGCGAGCGCTGGCGGCGGCGGGCCGGGCGGCTAGACTTCCCCCACATGGAGTAAATCGGGGGCTGGCACGCGTGAAGATCCGCACAAAGATCATCGCTTCAGGCTTGATCACCTTGTTCTCGGTAGTGTTGCTGTCGGTGATCGGCACGCTGTGCTATCAGCAGATCATGGCCGCGCTGAAAGAGAACGAAACCAGCCTGTTGGCGATACGGCAGCACATGCAGGCGGACATGATGCATGACGCCATCCGCGGCGACGTGCTGGCCGCGCTGCTCACCGCGCCCGGGGATAACCAAGGCACCGCAGCGGTGCGCGAAGGCTTCAACGAACATGCGCAAAGCATGCGCGATTCCACCCGCGCCAATGCCCAGGCGCCCCTCCCGGCTGAACTTTCCACCGCGCTTCAATCATTGCCCGCGCAGGCCGAGCGATATATCCAGAGCGCCAGCGCATTGATCGACGTGGCGGTTTCAGACCCCGCACGCGCTCAGCCACTGCGCCCGGCTTTCAACGAGGCGTTTGAGGCGATGGAAGCCAACAACGAAAAACTCAGCGATTTGATCGAGGCCAATGCCAGCGCAAGCAGTGAGCGACAGACCGCCACCCTGCTGGCTGCGGCACGCTGGCTGGCGCTATGCATTGTGATGATTGTGGTGGCGCTGGGCTTTCTCTGCCGCCAGGTACTCAGCGGCGTACTGCGCCCGCTGGCCGGCATCATTACCTCGGCCAAAGCCATCGCCGGCGGCGACCTCAGGCAGCCACCGCCAAGGCACGCCAGCCAGGACGAGATGGGCGACCTGTTGCAGGCCATTGCAGAGATGCAGGGCAGCCTGCGGGAAATGATCGGCACGGTTCGGCACGAAAGCCAGGCGCTGCTGACGGCCTCGCGCCAGCTGGGCCAAACGGCGGAAGACGTGGTGGCCAGCGCGGACGAACAGGCCGATAACGCCACCAGCGTAGCGGCCAGCATGGAACAGATGATGGCGAACATCACACAGGTGGCGGACCATGCCGACACTGCCCGCGGCCTGTCGGCGCAATCGGAGGCGCTGGCCGGCAGCGGCGGCCAAGTCATCCTCGGGGTGGTGGGCAGCATGACGCGCATCGCCGAGGTGGTCAGCCAGTCGTCCAGCAGCATCGTTTCGCTCGACGCCTCCTCCGAGGAAATCCATTCGATCATCCAAGTGATCAAAAGCATTGCCGAGCAAACCAACCTGCTGGCGCTCAACGCCGCGATCGAGGCAGCCCGGGCAGGCGAAGCAGGGCGAGGTTTTGCCGTGGTCGCGGACGAAGTACGGGGGCTGGCGGCGCGCACCTCCAAGTCCACGCAGGAAATCACCGCCATGATCGAGCGCCTGCGTGGCAGCGCCCGCGACGCCGCCACCAATATGCAGGCCTGCGTGGCCCGTGTGGACGAAGGCGTTGCACTGGCGCAGGAGGCGGGTGTGTCCATCAACGAGATACGAAACGGCGCCCATAACGCCGCCGAGCGCGTCGAAGACATTTCCAGCACCATCAGCGAGCAAAGCACAGCCAGCGATGAGATGGCGCGCCGAGTGACCGCCATCGCCGAGCGCTCCCGCAGCTATAGCGCTTCGATGCATCTGCTGCAGGAAACGGCTGCGCAGCTGAATGCGGCGGCTGCGGCCATGCAGGCGTCGATCGGGCGGTTTGAGGTGTGAGGCGCAGCGATAGTTTTTTCAGCAATACAAAGCGGCGAGCAGATAGCGGCGCTTTCGTTTCACCTTTAATATGCGCATATCCGAATATGCGAATTAGCACACACAGGACGCCGACGTGAGCCTCTCCCCTTCCACTGTTTTCAAATGCCTGGGAGACGAAACCCGGGCGCGGATCATGCTGATGCTGTTGGCCCAAGGCGAGCTTTGCGTGTGCGAGCTGATCTGGGCGCTGGACGATAGCCAGCCAAAAATCTCCCGCCATCTCGCGCAGCTGCGTAATTGCGGCTTGCTCGAAGATCGCCGCCAAGGGCAGTGGATCTACTATCAGCTGCACCCCCAACTGCCCGCCTGGGTGCGGGAAGTGCTGGCTGTAACGCTAAAGGCCAATTCTGGCTGGATCGACCATGACGCTCACAGGCTTGCCTCGATGCAAAGCCGCCCCGTTCGCCAGACGTCCTGTTGCTGAGGTTTGACAATGCTGATTGCCGTAGCGATTTTTGTGTTCACCCTGGTGCTGGTGATCTGGCAGCCCAAGGGCCTGGGGGTAGGTTGGAGCGCGGCGGGGGGCGCTGTGTTGGCGCTGGTGACAGGGGTGGTGAGCCTGGGCGATGTGCCGGCGGTGTGGCATGTGGTGTGGAATGCGACGGCCACGTTCATCGCGATCATTATCATCAGCCTGTTGCTGGATGAAGCGGGGTTCTTCGAGTGGATTGCCTTGCACGTGGCCCGCTGGGGCCGGGGCAACGGCAGCCGGTTGTTCGCGCTGATGGTGATGCTCGGCGCGGCCGTGTCTGCGGTGTTCGCCAACGATGGCGCCGCGCTGATCCTTACCCCGATCGTGATCGCCATGCTCACCGCGCTGCGCTTTAGCCCGGCGGCTACGCTGGCGTTCGTGATGGCGGCGGGATTCATCTCGGACACGGCAAGCCTGCCCATGGTGGTATCCAACCTGGTGAATATCGTGTCGGCGGACTTCTTCAAGGTCGGGTTCGGCGAATACGCCTCCGTGATGTGGCCAGTGAATGTGGTGAGCGTGGCGGCTACCTTGCTGATGCTCTGGGTGTTCTATCGAAAGGACATCCCGGCCCGGTACGCCTCGGAGCAGCTGCGCAAACCCGCCGAAGCTATCCATGACCGCGCCACATTCGTGGCCGGTTGGTGGGTACTGGCGCTATTGCTGTTGGGCCTGTTCGCACTGGAGCCCCTCGGTGTGCCCGTGAGTGCAGTGGCTGCGGTGTGTGCGGTGATACTGCTGTTGATTGCCGGCAAAGGGCACCGCATTTCCACCCGCAAGGTGATCAGGCACGCGCCTTGGCATATCGTGGTGTTTTCGCTGGGCATGTACCTGGTAGTTTACGGCTTGCGTAACGCCGGCCTTACGGATGCCCTTGCCTCGGTGCTCGACGCGCTGGGCAAACAGGGGTTATGGGCGGCCACGCTGGGTACCGGCATGATCGCCGCGCTGCTGTCTTCGGTGATGAACAACCTGCCCAGCGTACTGATCGGCGCCCTTTCGATTCAGGGCAGCCATGCGACCGGCGTGGTGCATCAGGCCATGGTGTACGCCAACGTCATCGGCTGCGATCTCGGCCCGAAGATCACGCCCATCGGCAGCCTCGCCACGTTGCTGTGGCTTCACGTATTGGCGAAGAAGGACATCCGCATTACCTGGGGTTACTACTTCAAGGTGGGCAGCGTACTTACCCTCCCCATTTTACTGGTTACCCTGGCTGCGCTGGCGCTGCGGCTGAGCATCCACCCCTGAGAGCAAGCGATGAAAATTCTGTTCATGTGCACCGCCAACAGCTGCCGAAGCGTACTCTCCGAAGGGCTGTTCAATCACCTGGCGCCCTCCGGCATGACCGCCGTGAGTTCCGGCAGCTTTCCCAGCGGCCGGCTGAACCCGCGCGCCATCAGCACGTTGCAGGCATTGGGCGTGGACACAGCCCCGCTGTACAGCAAGGGCTCGGACAGCTTTCAGCACAGCCCGCCCGACATCGTGATTACCGTGTGCGACAAGGCCGGCGGCGAGCCCTGCCCTGTTTACTTTGGCCCAGCGGTAAAAAGCCATTGGGGATTGGAAGACCCCTCCGAGGTAGCCGGAGATGATGAGCAAGTGCAGGCAGCGTTTGATGAAACGGTGGCGCATATTCGCCGACGCTTCGAGGCGTTCTTTGCGCTGGACTTCACAAGCATGAGCTCAGCCGACTTGAAGCAGGCGCTGGATCGGATTGGGGCGTTATAACCATGGCCATTGATTGCCAGATCCGCGTAGCCACCCCTTCAGACGCTGCGGCCATCCAGGCGATCTATGCGCCCGTGGTGGAACACACGGTGATCTCCTTTGAACTGGCGCCACCCTCTGTCGAAGAGATCGCGCAGCGGATCACGGCTACGTTGCCGATGTTTCCGTACCTGGTTGCCGAAGAGGATGGCCACGTGATGGGGTATGCCTATGCCAGCGCACACCGGGCGAGGCTCGCGTATCGGTGGTCTGTGGATGTGACCGTGTACGTTGCGTCGAATGCCCACCGTAAAGGCATCGGCCGTGCGCTCTACCAGCGCTTGCTGCCCTTGCTGGAACGCCAAGGGTTTCATGCGGCCTATGCGGGCATTGCCTTGCCGAATGCTGGGAGCATCGGGCTGCATGAAGCGCTAGGCTTCGTGCATATCGGCACCTACCCGGAAGTCGGGTTCAAGCATGGCCGATGGCATGACGTAGGGTATTGGCGCAGGGCGTTGAATGGGGCTACGCCGCCGGGCGAGGTGGTTCCGTTTGCGGAACTGGCGATGGGATGAAGATTGGGCGTTGCGATTGCGAGCGAGGCCGCGGGGAGATGGTGCCGGAGACAGGAATCGAACCTGCGACCTTCGCGTTACGAGTGCGCTGCTCTACCGACTGAGCTACACCGGCGTGTTTCGGGTGTGTACGCTATCACCGCTCGGGCGCACGGGCAAGCCCTTGTAGCCGCTGACTTTTTCAGGCGCCCGGGCAGGATTTTGGAGCGTAGGCGGCTGGGGCGGTGGTAGCGCAGGTCCAGGCCGGCGTTGCGTCCCGTGTCCAGGTGATGGTTTGGCCATCCACCGATGCTGGGGCATTGGTAATAGTGCAGACAATAGTGCCAAGGCCAGTGGCGGCCGTACCGCTTGCGGCAATAGTGCCGCAGGTTCCGGTCGACGCCTGGCCACCGATCTCGCCTGGGGCGGTTACATTGCTGCCCGATTCGAGACGGTCCTGAAAACCCGCTTTCAGCGCGGACGTTTCCGCCACGCCTGCCAACACCTTGGCTCGGGCTTGGTGAGACGTATATGCGGGAATCGCGATCGCCGCGAGTATGCCGATTATCGCTACTACGACCATCAACTCGATCAGGGTAAAGCCTTTTGCGCTTTTCACGGCTGCGCTCCCTGCAAAGAATCAAGGCCCGGAAACGAGCCTTGATATCTGCCAGTTAGCTGCCGGTGCAGCCTTTAGGCCTGTATTCTTCAGCGATGCTGGTGTTGGTAGCACAGGTCCAACCCGCCGCCGCAGTACGGGTAAGCGTTATAGTACCGCCTGCAACTGCAGCTGGAGCGTTAAGCAGCGTGCAAGTGAGCGTTCCCGTTTGGCTGAAAGTGATCCCATAAGTACAGTTCGCGGACGAAGCTGCTACGCCTAACGCTGCCGCGTCGGCACTTGTTGCTCCGTTATTCAGCAGATCTTCGAAGTTAGTTTTCATGGCAGAAATTTCGGCAAACCCAGCCGAGACTTTTGCCCGCGCCTGATACTTCGAATAAGCCGGAATAGCAATCGCCGCCAAAATACCGATGATCGCAACCACGATCATCAATTCAATAAGGGTAAAACCCTTCTGATTCTTCATACTCGTTCTCCTAATGCGAGAAGGCCTTGTGACCTGAAACCCATGGAGCAACCGCCATGCCAAGCGCCAGAGGGCAACGTTTCCGGCCCAACACCGGCAATGGCCATCATTTTGCCCATGCCTCCGCTTCGTCGCTAACTGACGTTTTTTGTCACTTTGCCCCAATCATTTGGCACCCGCAGGTGGACTAGGCTATAAACGAGCGACCGAAGGAGTCTGGTTACCCATGAATGACATCGCCCTGACCGGCCTGGCCAAGCAGTTGGTCGTTGCAGAACTGTTGAACGAGAAAAACGCCCAGCAGGCGTTCCAGCAGGCCCAACGCAACAAGATCCCGCTGGTGCATTACCTCGTGCAAACGAAGCTGGTGCGTGGGCGGGACATCGCGGAGCTGGCGGCGGACCAATTCGGCATGGCGGTGCTGGATATTTCCACCATCGACAAGGACGCGTTCCCGCAAGGTGTAGTCAACGAGCGGCTGGTACGCCAGCATCGGGCCTTGCCGCTGTGGCGCCGGGGCAACAAGCTGTTCATTGCCCTGTCGGACCCTACCAACCAGCAAGCTATCACGGACATCCAGTTCAATACCGGGCTGAACGCAGAAGCCATCCTGGTAGAGGACGACAAGCTCAGCGACGCCATCGACCGCTTCTTCGAGAGCAACACGGGCCTTGAGGACCTGGCCGATGTGGACCTCGATGGCCTGGATATCGAATCCACCGATGACAAGCGCGACGACACGCCGGGTGGGGACGCCGACGACGCGCCGGTGGTGCGCTTCGTGAACAAGATGCTGTTGGATGCGATCCGCAGCGGCTCCTCCGACCTTCACTTCGAGCCTTACGAACGGGCCTATCGGGTACGCTTCCGTACCGACGGTATGCTGCGGGAGATTGCCCGCCCCCCTATCAGCCTGGCCGGGCGGATTGCAGCCCGCTTGAAGGTGATGGCCAGCCTGGATATTTCCGAACGCCGCAAGCCCCAGGATGGGCGCATCAAGATGCGCATTTCCAAGAGCAAGGCCATCGACTTCCGGGTAAACACCTTGCCCACCCTGTGGGGTGAGAAGATCGTGATGCGTATCCTCGACCCCACCAGCGCCCAGCTCGGCATCGACGCGTTGGGATATGAGGAAAACCAGAAGCAGTTGTACCTGGACGCGCTCAGCCAGCCTCAGGGGATGATCCTGGTAACCGGGCCCACTGGCTCGGGTAAAACCGTGTCGCTGTACACCGGCCTTAACATCCTCAATACGGTTGACATCAATATTTCCACGGCCGAGGACCCGGTGGAAATCAACATGGAAGGCATCAACCAGGTGAACGTGAACCCGCGCCAGGGGATGGACTTCGCCTCGGCGCTGCGCTCGTTCCTCCGGCAAGACCCTGACGTGATCATGGTGGGGGAAATCCGCGACCTGGAAACCGCCGAAATTGCCATCAAGGCCGCGCAAACCGGCCACCTTGTACTGTCCACCCTGCACACCAACAGCGCGGCGGAAACCCTCACCCGCTTGCAGAACATGGGTGTGGCCGGCTTTAACATCGCAACCTCGGTGAACCTGATCATCGCCCAGCGGCTGGCGCGCAAGTTGTGCCCGCACTGCAAGCAAGAGGCGGATATCCCCCGTGACGTATTGATCGAGGAAGGCTTCCCGCCGGAAAGCATCGGCACGTTCAAGGTGTACGAGCCCAAAGGGTGTGACCAGTGCAACAATGGTTACCGCGGCCGACAGGGTATCTATGAGGTGGTGAAAAACACCCCGGCGCTACAACGGCTGATCATGGAAGCTGCGAACTCCATCGATATTGCCGTACAAATGCGGGCGGAAGGATTCAATGACCTGCGCCAGTCCGGGTTAGCGAAGGTGATGCAGGGTGTAACCAGCCTGGAAGAAGTCAACCGGGTGACCAAGGACTAAGCCATGGCCGTGAAAGCAGTAAAGCCAATCAAGCCGTCCGTATTCAGCTGGCAGGGTGTCGACCGCAAGGGTGCGAAGGTCAGTGGGCAAATGTCTGCGGCCAGCGTCGCGCTGGTAAAAGCACAACTGCGGCGCCAAGGCATCAACCCTGGCAAGGTTAAAAAACAAGCGACGTCACTGTTCGGCAAAGGGAAGAAGATCAAGCCGCTGGACATCGCCTTCTTTACTCGCCAAATGGCGACGATGATGCGAGCCGGCGTGCCCATGCTGCAGTCCTTCGACATCATCATCGAGGGGGTGGATAACCCCAATATGAAGAAGCTGGTCGACGAACTGAAGCAGGAAGTTGCAGCAGGTAACAGTTTCGCCAACTCTCTGCGGCGCAAACCTGAATACTTCGACGACCTGTATTGCAACCTGGTAAATGCCGGCGAACAGGCCGGTGCGCTGGAAACGCTGCTGGACCGGGTGGCGACCTACAAGGAAAAGACCGAGGCCTTGAAGGCCAAGATCAAGAAAGCGATGACCTACCCTATCGCCGTGCTGGTAGTTGCCTGTGTGGTTTCGGCGATCCTGCTGATCAAGGTGGTTCCGCAGTTTAAAAGTGTATTTGAAGGGTTCGGCGCCGAACTCCCGGCGTTTACGCAGATGGTCATCAACCTTTCCGAGGCCTTGCAGGCGTGGTGGTATATCGTCCTGGCGGGTATCGTCGGGGTGATATACGTGTTCCGCCGTTTGCATAAAACCAATCAGCGGTTCCGCGATGGTGTGGACAAGTTCCTTTTGAAGATCCCAATCGTGGGCGGCATTCTCTACAAATCGTCAGTGGCCCGCTTCGCCCGCACCCTATCAACTACGTTCGCAGCCGGCGTACCCTTGGTTGAAGCACTAGATTCTGTCGCAGGTGCCACGGGCAACGTGGTGTTCAAGCGCGCGGTTTATCAAATCCGCCAGGATGTTTCCACGGGCATGCAACTCAATGTCTCGATGCGAAACACCGGAGCGTTCCCCAGCATGGCAATCCAGATGACGTCTATCGGTGAAGAGTCTGGCGCGCTGGACGGCATGCTGGATAAGGTTGCCAGTTATTTCGAAGGCGAGGTGGATAACGCCGTCGACAACCTCACCACCCTCATGGAACCCATGATCATGGCTGTACTCGGCGTACTCGTCGGCGGGCTGGTTGTGGCCATGTACCTTCCCATCTTCCAGCTCGGTTCTGTCGTTTAAATGCCTGTTTTCGACCTTCTGGCCAGCTCACCGCTGGCCACCTCCCTCTGCGCGTTGTTGTTGGGCCTGTCGGTGGGCAGCTTCCTCAATGTGGTGATTCATCGCTTGCCCATCATGATGAACGCCGACTGGCGCAAGCAGGCCCGGGAATACCTCAAGCTTGAAGAGGAAACCCCGGGGCCTGTGTATAACCTGATGGTGCCACGCTCGGCCTGCCCGCAGTGTGGCCATCGCATCAGCGCTGTGGAAAACATCCCCATCGTGAGCTACCTCTGGCTGCGCGGGCGATGCGCCGGCTGCCAGGCACACATCCCACGCCGTTACCCGCTGGTAGAGCTGGCGTGCGGGCTGTTGTCCGGCTTTATCGCCTGGCACTTCGGCGCTACCTGGCAGGCGGCGGCCATGTTGCTGCTCACCTGGGGCTTGCTGGCGATGAGCATGATCGACGTGGATCACCAGCTGCTGCCTGATACCTTGGTGCTGCCGTTGTTGTGGCTGGGCTTGATCGTGAATGCCCTTGGGCTGTTCGTGCCGCTGACGGATGCGCTGTGGGGCGCCGTGGCAGGCTACCTCAGCCTGTGGCTAGTGTTCTGGATATTCCGCCTGCTTACCGGCAAGGAAGGCATGGGCTACGGGGACTTCAAGCTGCTGTCGCTGATTGGCGCCTGGGGTGGCTGGCAAGTGCTGCCGCTGACCATACTGCTCTCCAGTGCGGTGGGCGCCGTGCTGGGCACGCTCATGCTGCGCGCCCGGGGTGCCAGCCATGCCACGCCCATTCCTTTCGGGCCCTACCTGGCGGTTGCCGGCTGGATCGCGCTGATCTGGGGTGATGAAATAACCACGTCCTATCTACAGTTCGCGGGGTTCGGCCAATGAGCGCAAGCAAATCGCACCCTTGGGTACTGGGCCTTACCGGCGGCATTGGCAGCGGCAAGAGCGCGGCGGCGGACCGCTTCGCCCAGCTGGGGCTGGAAGTGGTAGACGCCGATCAGGCCTCGCGCTGGGTGGTAGAACCCGGCCGGCCGGCGCTGGCGGCGTTGGCGGAGCACTTTGGCGAGGGCATTCTGCAGGCGGACGGCACCTTGCACCGCGCCGAGCTGCGCAAGCGCATCTTCGAAAGCACCGACGAGCGCCTGTGGGTAGAAAAGCTGCTGCACCCCTTGATTGCCACGGAAATAGCCGAGCGCCTGCAGGCGGCGAAGTCGCCGTATGCTGTATTTGTTTCGCCATTGATGATCGAGTCGGGGCAGTACCGCCTGGCCAACCGCCTGCTGGTGATCGACGCCCCGCGGGAGCTTCAGGTGGAACGAACGTTACGTCGGGACGGCAGCAGCCAGGCACAGATCGACGCCATACTGGCCGCGCAGGCTACCCGGGAGGATCGACGGGCCTTGGCCGATGATGTGATCGTCAACGACAATACCCTCGAATACCTCCAGGCGGAGGTAGACCGCCTGCACCTTGTTTACTTGCCTTTAGCTGGAATGCATTCATGACCCAACCCACCCTCGTCAACTGCCCCACCTGTGGGGCCCCTGTGGAATGGAGCAGTGCCTCCCCCAACCGGCCCTTCTGTTCGGACCGCTGCAAGCTGATCGACCTGGGCGCCTGGGCGTCCGAAGAGCACAAGATTGCCGGCCGCGAAGAATCCGAGGATGAGCTGTTTTCCGGCGATTTGCCGCCCAGCCATCACTAAGCCTGCTGTTCAGGGCTTGTCGTCCTTCGCCATGGCTGTTACGAATAGCCCAAGCCGCACATGAGGCAAGGCCATGGACGATTCCGACTACCTGCGCCTGTTGACCACCCAGGCCGAAGAAGCGAACGCGCTGCTCTCCAATGCGCGCAAGTGGGAGCGCGAGCGCTGGGTGTGCCAGCGGCTACTGCAGGGCCTGAATATCGCCTACAGCACGGAGGAGTTCCTGCCGGTAGGCCAGGAGCCGCCGGACGTGCTGTTTCGGGATGCCAACTTCGAAGTGTTCTTTGTGCTGGACGAAGGCCGCCGCCTCAATGATGAGTGGCGCGAAGAGTTGCAACGCCGGCGCAGCGCCTTCTCCCTCAGCCAGCTGGTGCGGCGCGAGGCCAGGCCCAAACGCATCCGCGCCCCGGAGCTGCTGACGCGGCTGGGGCCCACCTTGCGCAAGAAAGCCCACAACTACCTGGAACGCGGCCTGGACCTGGGCGAGCTGGACATGATCGCCTTCGCCAGCCTCAAGCGCGACGTGCTCAACCTCAACAGCCATTTCCCCCCACCCACGGAGTACCTGCGCCAGGGCTGGCGGTCGTTGTCGCTGGTGGGGCCCAACTTTGCGCGGGTGCTGTTCGCCCACCCGGATGCGCCCGACTTTCTGCGGGCGAACCTGGGCCGAAGCATTCTGTTCGACGTGGGGATAACCCTGTGACAACCGCGCCCATGGCGCCGCGCCCGGGACAGTGTTAAAACTAGCGCATTGCGTACACCTGCCGGCCTGTCGAATGCCCGCCCTTCGCCTTACCGCACCGCTGCCCTCCTCTTCCAGCCCTGGAAAAATGCCAGCTCGCTGCGTGCAACATTTTGCCCGGCGCCGCGGTCTATTCGCGCAACCTGAACACTGCCTTCGCCTGGATGGGCGCTCGAAGCTGCCTTGCGCTCGCCCCGTCCAGTCGCCCTCGCCGCCCATTGCGGCCAGGGAGCACGGATTTTTCAACCTTACGAGATACCTCCATGAAACATCGCATCGTGATCGTTGGCGGCGGCGCCGGCGGCCTGGAACTGGCGACCCGCCTGGGTAAAACCCTGGGTAAACGCGGCAAGGCCAGCGTTACCCTGGTAGACGCTAGCCTGACCCACATCTGGAAACCCCTGCTGCACGAAGTGGCGGCGGGCTCCTTGAACTCGTCCGGCGACGAGCTCAATTACCTCGCCCAGGCCAAGTGGAACCACTTCGAGTTCCAGCTGGGCCGTATGAGTGGGCTGGACCGCGCCAACCAGCGGATCACCCTGGCCGCTACGCTGGACGACAGCGGCACCGAACTGGTACCGGAGCGGGAACTGGCCTACGACACGCTGGTGATCGCCGTGGGCAGCACCACCAACGATTTCGGCACCAAGGGCGCGGCCGAGCATTGCCTGTTCCTGGACACCCGCAAGCAGGCCGAGCGCTTCCACCAGCAGTTGCTGAACGCCTACCTGCGCGCCCACGCGCAGGAGGACTCGCACCAGGAAGAGATCACCGTGGCCATCGTCGGCGCCGGCGCAACTGGGGTAGAGCTGGCCGCGGAACTGCACCACGCGGCCCACGAGCTGGCCGCCTATGGCCTGGGCCGTATTCGCCCGGAAAACATGCGCATCACGGTCATCGAGGCAGGCCCGCGGGTATTGCCTGCCTTGCCTGAGCGGATCAGCACGCCGGTACACCGCACCCTGGAAAAACTGGGCGTAACGGTACTCACCGGTGCCGCCGTAAGCGAGGTGACCGCCGACAGCCTGCACACCACCGACGGCAAGGTGATTCCGGCACGGTTGAAGGTGTGGGCGGCAGGCATTCGTGCTCCGGCCTTCCTGGAAAGCCTCGGCGGCCTGGAAACCAACCGCATCAACCAGTTGCAGGTGCGCCCTACCCTGCAAACCACCTTGGATGACAACATCTTTGCCTTCGGTGACTGCGCCGCCTGCCCGCAGCCCGGCAGCGACCGCAACGTGCCGCCACGGGCCCAGGCCGCGCACCAGCAAGCCTCGCTGCTGGTGAAGTCACTCAAGGCTCGGCTCGAAGGCGGCACACTGCCCGAATACCGCTACACCGACTACGGTTCGCTCATTTCCCTCAGCCGCTTCTCGGCAGTGGGCAACCTGATGGGCAACCTTACCGGCAGCGTGATGCTGGAAGGCTGGCTGGCGCGGATGTTCTACGTGTCGCTGTACCGCATGCACCAGATGGCGCTGTATGGCCCGTTCCGTACCGCCATGTCCATGCTGGGCAGCCGCCTGGGGCGCGGCACCGAACCACGGCTAAAGCTGCACTGAGATGTAGCAGGCCTTTAACTCTGTGGGAGCAGGGCGGAGCCGAAGGCGGAGCTCGCGAATAAGGCCCTTGAGAAAACGGCTCAAGACAGTTGCTTCCTACAAGGTCCGCTGTGGCACTGGGAACAACTCTGTTCCATGAGAGCCGGCCTCGCCGGCTCCTAATGCTTCGAGATATCCACTGGAAAAATGCCGCTTGCCATACCTGTATATACAGGTTTAGATAACAGGCATTGCCCACGTACCAGGATACTTCTCCATGCCTGCGCCCCTGACCATCCAGCCCGGCTCGTTCGACCTTGCTCAACTGCGTGACATCTACCATTCCCGGGTGCCTTTCGAGCTTGATCCGGGCGCCCGGGCAACCGTGGACGAAGCGGCGGCGACGGTTACCCGGATCATCGCCAGCAAGCGTACGGTGTATGGCATCAATACAGGTTTCGGGCTGCTGGCGCGTACTTCTATCCCGGAAGAATCCCTGACCAAGCTGCAGCGCAACCTGCTGCTCAGCCATTGCACCGGGACCGGCCCGCTGCTGGATGATGCGACCGTTGGCCTGATACTGGCGTTGAAGGTCGCTTCGCTGGCGCGGGGCTTTTCGGGCGTGCGCTGGCAGGTGATCGAAGGGCTGAGCGCACTCTATAACGCGCAGGTTTACCCCTGCGTGCCGTCGCAAGGCTCGGTAGGTGCTTCGGGGGACCTTGCTCCGTTGGCGCACCTGGCCGCCGTGCTGATCGGCGTGGGCCGGGTACGGCATGAAGGCCGTGAAATGGAGGCCACCGAAGGCCTGGCCATTGCCGGCCTGCAACCGCTGGAGCTTGGCCCCAAGGAAGGCCTGGCCCTGATCAATGGAACACAAGTTTCCACGGCACTGGCACTGCGTGGCTTGTTCGCGGCCGAGCGGCTGTTCAGCGCAGCGGTGGTGGCCGGGAGCCTCACGGTTGAAGCGCTCCGCGGTTCGGACGTACCGTTCGACCCACGCATCCAGGCCGTGCGCGGCCAGCCGGGGCAGATCGACGTGGCCGCCTTCTACCGCGAATTGCTGGCGAGCAGCGAAATTCGAGAGTCTCATCGGGATTGCCCGCGCGTGCAGGATCCGTACTCGTTGCGCTGTCAGCCACAGGTGATGGGCGCTTGCCTGGACCACATGCGCTTCGCCGCAAGCGTATTCCTGCGCGAAGCAAACGCCGTGTCCGATAACCCGCTGGTGTTCAGCGCAGACGGCGATGTGCTGTCGGGCGGTAACTTCCACGCCGAGCCCGTAGCCATGGCGGCGGACGTTCTGGCGCTGGCCATCTCGGAGATCGGCGCACTGTCGGAGCGCCGCACTGCTCAGCTGGTAGACCCTGCACTCTCCGGGTTGCCCGCTTTCCTGGTGAAAGAAGGCGGCCTGAATTCCGGCTTCATGATCGCTCAGGTGACCGCTGCGGCGCTGGCGTCGGAGAACAAGACCCTGGCTCACCCGGCCTCGGTGGACAGCCTGCCTACCTCCGCGAACCAGGAAGACCACGTGTCCATGGCCACCTTCGCCGCCCGCCGATTGCAGGACATGGCCGGCAATAGCAGCGCGGTGGTGGCCATCGAGCTGCTTGGCGCAGCCCAAGGCATCGACCTGCTGGCACCGCTGAAAACCTCGCCCCAGCTAGCGGCCGTGATGGAGTTGATCCGCTCGAAAGTCGATCACTACCACGAAGACCGCTACTTCGCTCCCGACATCGCCTGCGCTCGTGCCTGGGTGGAAGGGGGCGCCTTCGAGGCGTGGATGCCGGTGGCGCGGTTGTATAACGCCTGACGCTTACCGGGCCGGCACGCGAACCGCCGCCGGCTCGGCCTTGCGTTCGCGACCGGTTGCCAAGCGCCCTGATATTTGCCCAGCAGCCAGGTTGCGATCAGCGGTGCCGTGCCGCCAGCCAGCGCGGCACCGAGCTGATAGCCGAGCGTGATGCCCGTATAGCGCACACGGGTGCTGAAGATTTCGGAAGACAAGGTACCCAATACCGCAGTGATCGGCTCCCACAGCAACCCGAGGGCGATGACCGTGGCCGTGGTGATGCCCCACACGCTACGGGTGTCGAGCAGCATGAAATACGGGTAGATGAAGGCGGCGCTCAGCACAATCCCCAGCGTATACACCGTGCGGCGGCCGAGCTTGTCGGACAGCCAGCCCATCAGCGGAATCAACACGGAGGCGACCACCGCCGCGCACATCACCGCGTGCAGCGCATCCACCTTGCTGTAGCCAAGGTTGCCAGTGGCATAGCTGACCACGAACGTCGAGAAGATATAGAACGGTGCGGCTTCCACCACCTTCAAGCCCGCCGCGATCAGCACTTCACGCCAGTGATTGCGCAGGGTTTCCACGATAGGCATTTTGGCCACATTGCCAGTAGCCTTCGCGGCTTCGAAATCCGGGGTTTCGCCGATGCCCGAGCGAATCCACAGGCCGAGAAACACCAGGCCCGCGCTCAGCAGGAACGGCACACGCCAGCCCCAGCTCAGAAAATCCTCCTCAGGCAGCGGCGCCCAGTGCGGCGGCGGTGCCGTAAAGAAAGTAGTCAAACCATTCGATCGAGCTGCCGGTAAGGCTGGCGATCAATGCACGCCTTCCGCCTGCAAGGGCGGCTGTCGAATTTGGCAAGGCCATGGAGCACTCCGACTGTTATTAGTAATACCCTAGGCGCAACCTATCCTCTTGATCCAGTTGCACCCGAGGGCGCCGATGGTATTCATCCGTTTGCAGGCCCTGCAATAGACTGGAACGATAGTCCTGAAAATATTTTTAAAACAAGTGCAATTTATGGGTTTATGCACTGTTGTAAACCGTTAATTCCCGATTTAAGCCTGCCACGCACCAATTTAGCTCAGTAGAGCTGAATGGATTAAGCCGAAATTACCCCGAGCAACCGGGTTGCACCTTGTCGGTATTTACTTATAGGCTGATAAAAAATACGGCTACAGGCCGCTGGAGATCAGCAATGAACGTGTTGTTTTTGGGCTATGGCCGCATGGGTAGCGCGATGGGTGAAGCGTGGCTGGCAACCGGGCTGGCCAGTGATGTGTACGCCGTCGACCCCAGCCTTCCTGCCAGCAAGCAGGCCATGGTTGTGAGCAGCGCAGCCGAGCTGGGCAACATTTCGGTCGACTGCATCATCCTGGCCGTCAAACCCGCCCTGGCCGGAAGTGTGCTAAGCACGCTGCCCAAGCACTTGCTCACCGGCTCGGTCATAGTATCGGTGGCTGCCGGGGTCACGCTGCCGACCCTGCGTAGCGCCGTAGGCAATAGCTGCGATCTGGTGCGGGCAATGCCCAATACGCCGGTATTGCTGGGCGCTGGTTGCACTGGGCTGTTTGCAGAGCCCGGGCTGCCGGAAGCGAAGCGTGCACTTGTGGGCGAGCTGTTCCAGGCGGTGGGCAGTGCTTGGTGGGTGGAGCATGAGCATCAGCTGGACGCCGTGACCGCCCTGAGCGGCAGCGGCCCGGCGTATTACCACCTGTTCAGCGAAGCCTTGGCTGCGGCAGGCGTGGCCCTGGGCCTGGATGCGGAACTGGCCAAACGCCTGGCCGTGGATACGGCCTTCGGCGCGGCCACCCTGCAACGCCAGCCCGACGCGGACCTGGCTGCCCTGCGTCAGGCGGTTACCTCACCCAACGGCACTACCGCTGCCGCCATTGACGTTTTCGAGGCCAACGGCGCGCTGCGCTCACTGGTTCAGCAGGCCGCTACCGCTGCCGCCGCACGTGCGCAGGCGCTATCACGGGGCGAATGACCCACGTTCGGTGCGATAGCCGCGCCAATCGCCCGATTGGCGCGCGAAACCCTCGGACAAACCCACAGAAATCATTATTATCCCAAGGTGAAGAACGGTCAGTGGTGAGCGGGCCGAAATAGTCGATCGAGGGTGTCATGGGCAACGAAAGCATCAACTGGGACAAGCTGGGTTTCGAATACATCAAGACTGATCTGCGCTACCTCTCCTACTGGCGCGACGGTGCCTGGCAGCCCGGCGAGCTCACCGAAGACAACGTGCTGCATATCAGTGAAGGCTCCACGGCCTTGCACTATGGCCAGCAGTGCTTCGAAGGCCTGAAGGCTTACCGCGCCAAAGACGGCACCATCAACCTGTTCCGCCCGGACCAGAACGCCCTGCGCATGCAGCGCAGCTGCCAGCGCCTGCTGATGCCTGAAGTGTCCACCGAGCAGTTCATCAATGCTTGCCAGCAGGTGGTGAAGGCCAACGAGCGGTTCATCCCCCCGTTCGGCACTGGTGGCGCGCTGTACCTGCGCCCGTTCGTGATCGGCGTGGGTGACAACATCGGCGTGCGCACCGCGCCGGAGTTTATCTTCGCAGTCTTCGCCGTACCGGTCGGCCCGTACTTCAAAGGTGGCATGAAGCCCCATAACTTCGTGATTTCCGGCTATGACCGCGCTGCGCCAAACGGTACCGGCGCCGCCAAAGTGGGTGGTAACTATGCCGCCAGCCTGATGCCCGGCGCTGAAGCGAAGAAGCATAACTTCGCCGACTGCATCTACCTCGACCCGCAAACCCACAGCAAGATCGAAGAAGTGGGCTCGGCCAACTTCTTTGGTATCACCAAAGACGGCAAGCAGTTCGTTACCCCGAAATCCGCCTCGGTATTGCCAGGCATTACGCGCCTGTCACTGCTGGAACTCGCGGCCAGCCGCCTGGGCCTGGAAGTGGTAGAAGGCGACGTACATATCGACCAGCTGGACCGCTTCGCCGAAGCAGGCGCCTGCGGTACCGCTGCGGTGATCTCGCCTATCGGTGGCATCGAATACAAGGGCAAGCTGCACGTATTCCACAGTGAAACCGAAGTTGGCCCGGTCACCCAGCGCCTGTACAAGGAACTGACCGGCATCCAGACCGGCGAAATCGAAGGCCCACAAGGCTGGATCGTGAAAGTCGACTGATTTCAACCGGATACAAAAAAGGCGCCCGCAGGCGCCTTTTTCGTAGATGCGGTTTACATCACCGCCGCGAACGCCTCGATCACATGGTCGAGGTTGCTCGGGCTCAACCCTGCAATGCAGATGCGGCCGGTTTCCACCGCGTATACGCCGTGCTCGGCTTTGAGCTTGCGCACCTGGTCCGCGCTCAGGCCGGTGTAGGCGAACATGCCCTCCTGGTGAGCGAGGAAGCCGAAGTCCCGCTCTGGCAGGCGCTTGGTCAAACCTTCCACCAACGCGGCACGCATGGCCGTGATGCGCTCGCGCATTTGCGCCAATTCGCCCTGCCATTGCTTGTTCAGGGCTTCGTCGCCCAGCACACGGGCCACGATGCTGGCGCCGAACATCGGCGGGCTGGAGTAGTTGCGGCGTACATGCAGCTTGAGCTGGCCGAACACCTGCGCATGGCTGTCGCGAGCCGTGTGCACGCTCAACGCACCCACGCGTTCGCCGTACAGCGAGAACGTTTTCGAGAACGAACTGGACACGAGGAATTCCATGCCACGCCGCGCGCATTCGCGAATCAGCCAGGCATCGTCGTCCAGGCCTTTCCCGAACCCTTGATAAGCGATGTCCAGGAACGGAATGGCGTCTCGCGCCTGCAGCACATCAAGGATTTTCACCCAATGCTCGCGCTCCGGCTGGATGCCGGTGGGGTTATGGCAGCACGGGTGCAGCAACACGATGGCCTTGGCTGGCACTTTCTCCAGCGCCTCTACCGCGCCCTCGAAGTCGAACAGCTTGCGGTTGGGCTCGAAGTACGGGTAGCGGTTCACTTTGAAACCGGCGCCTTGGAAGATACCCAGGTGGTTATCCCAGGTGGGGTCCGATACCCATACTTGAGAATCGGGCCAGGCGGTTTTCAGGAAGTCGGCGCCTACCTTCAGCGCGCCGGAGCCGCCTACGGTCTGGATGATCGCGACGCTATGGCGGCTGGCGTCCACGCTACCCGCGAACAGCAGTTGCTCGACCGCTCGACGATAAGCCGGGCCGCCCTCCATGGGCAGGTAGCTACGTGGCTGATGTTCGGCAACGAGCAGCTCTTCGGCGCGCTGCACCGAGGGCAACAGCGGCACGCGGCCCAATTCGTCGTAATAGATGCCGACACCCAGGTTGACCTTGTTGGGCCGTGGGTCTTCAGCAAACTCCCCCATCAGCCCCAGGATCGGGTCGCCAGCGTACAGGGGCAAGTGTTCGAACATATCCACCTCAGGGGAAAAATACCCCCGGGCGCCGGTAATGCTGTGTTGGAGCCAGGCTCGGAATGCTCATTGACAGTCAGTCAACTCCGCTTCCTCGCCTGGCTCCGCCTTGCCTGACCGACGCTCGGTGGCATTCTAGTGATTTTGGTTGGCCGAAGCCGTGTGCGAGGGGAATTAGTTCACAGCGGTTCGCCGGGGTCAAGGCACAGAACGCGCCTTGCCCCGGCATACAGTCAGGCGACAGCAGGGCGCCCTTCAACGTCGGTGTGCACGGTGGGCTCCGGAGGCCGCACCAGTTCGCGCGCTACGGTCCACACGATGATGGCGGCGACGATGTCGAACACGGCCAGCACCACGAACAGAGGGCTGTAGCCGATCTTGGTCACCAGTACACCGAACACCATGGTGAACGCTGCGGCGCCCAGGTAGCCGAACATGCCGCCCATCCCGGTGGCGGTGGCCACTTCGTTTTTGCCGAAGGAGTCGGACGTGATGGAGTACAGCGCGCCGGAGAGGGTCTGGTGAGCGAAGCCACCGATGCACAGCAGCAGGATGGCTGTGTACGGGCTTTCCACCAGGCCAATGCAGGCCGGGCCGATCATGCAGGAAGCGCCGAACAGCAGCACCAGCTTGCGAGAGGTAAACAGGGACACGTTGCAACGCTTGTGGAAGAACGGGCTCAGGTAACCGCCGAGCACGCAGCCAAGGTCTGCGGCGAGGAACGGCAACCAGGCGAACATCGCGATTTCCTTGATGTTCATATGGCGCTCGGTCATCAGGTACAGCGGAATCCAGGCGTTGAAGGTCTGCCAGGCCGGCTCGGACAGAATCCGTGCCGAAGCGATTGCGTAGAAGTTGCGGCTGCTGATGATCTTTTTCCAGCTGCCTTTCTGCGCGGGTGCGTCTTTGAAGTGTGCTTCCTGGCCAGAAAGGATGTACTCCCGCTCGGCTTCGCCCAGCCGGCGCTGATCTCTCGGGTGCTTATAAAGCACCAGCCAGAGGAAGCTCCACACAATGCCCAACCCGCCAACAATAAGGAACGCCAGCTGCCAGCCGCTTTGCAGAATGGCCCACACCACCAGCGGCGGCGCGAGCAAAGCACCCACGGACGAACCGATGTTGAACCAGCCAATGGCGACAGAACGCTCCTTGGCAGGGAACCACTCGGTGGTGGCTTTGACACCAGCCGGCAAGCCCGCGGCCTCGGTAAGGCCCAGCAACCCGCGCAGGAACGCCATGCTCTGCCAGCCAGTAGCCAGAGCCGCTGCGGCACACGCGGCCGACCAGGCCAGGGCGAAGGTGAAGAAGCCCATCTTGGTGCCGATGGCATCGATGACGTAACCCGCCACCGGCTGCATGAAGGCATAGCACAGCTGCCACGCCACCACGATATGGGCGTATTGCTCGGTAGAAATAGTGAGTTCTTTCATCAGGGTGGGCGCGGCCACCGAGAGGGTATTACGGGCGAGGTAGTTGACGATAAGCCCGGCCGTCACCAGGCCGACCATCCACCAACGGATGCCTTTGATTTTCATAGGCTGACACTCTTTGTATTGTTTTGTCGAGGTAAAGCGTAACGACATATGTCGTCGTACTTGTCGGCATTTTATAGGGCTTACCCGTCAGGGTGTCAAACGGATATTAGGCGTGCGGCGCTACCGCCTGTACGATTTCATGATTGAGGCAGAGGGACCATGAAACGCCGTAAAAGCGGTGGTTTGCCTTGACCATGGCGCGGACTCATTGACACGCGGCAACCGCACTTTGATAATCTCGCCAAGTTGTACGACGACCTACCGCGACCTTAGAAAAATAATCGAGAGCACATCCCATGGCGCAAACCAGCACATCCGAGCGGCAAACCTTCAACCGCATCCTCTTGACAGGCGCTGCCGGTGGGCTAGGGAAGGTGCTGCGTGAGCGGATACAGCCGTTCACTGAAGTGCTACGGCTGTCTGACATCTGCGACATGCCCGCTGCGACCGGCCCACACGAAGAGGTTGTAACGTGCGACCTCGCGGACAAGGCTGCGGTAGATCGCCTGGTGGAAGGCTGCGATGCCATCCTCCATTTTGGCGGGGTGTCCACCGAACATGCGTTTGAAACCATCCTTGGCGCGAACATCTGCGGCGTGTTCCATCTTTACGAAGCCGCGCGCAGCCATAACGTGAAGCGGGTGGTTTTTGCCAGCTCCAACCACGTGATCGGCTTCTACAAGCAGAGCGAGCGCCTGGATGCGCGCAGCCCTCGCCGGCCCGACAGCTATTACGGTTTGTCGAAAGCGTTTGGCGAGGACATGGCCACCTTCTACTTCGACCGGTATGGCATCGAGACCGTGAGCATCCGTATCGGCTCGTCGTTCCCCGAACCGCAAAACCGCCGAATGCTGGACAGCTGGCTAAGCTATGACGACCTGGTTCAACTGATCGAGCGCAGCCTGTACGCCGAGAACGTCGGCCATACCCTCGTGTATGGCGCCTCAGCGAACAACAATGTGTGGTGGGACAACCGCTACGCCGAGCACCTGGCTTACCATCCGAAGGACAGCTCCGAGCCGTGGCGTGCCGCTATCGAAGCGCAACCGGCCTTGGCTGAAGACGACCCGTTGCGGATTTACCAGGGCGGTGCCTTCGTCGCGGCGGGCCCGTTCGAGGGCTGAAGCGCTGTTCAAGCTGCGCGCCTTTCCCTATAGTGCGGGCATTCCAACAAAAGCCTCCTTTCGCCCTGGCCTCCCAGCGGTGCACGGGGGCTTTGTGCCTTTTGCTTGATGGGGTTTTATGGCTTTCACTTCCCTGCGTCGCGACGCATTGGCCGGGCTGACCACGGCGTTCGCGCTGGTTCCCGAATGCATCGCCTTCGCGCTGGTTGCGCATCTCAATCCGCTGATGGGCCTTTACGGCGCTTTCTTTATTTGTACGCTCACTGCCCTGCTCGGCGGGCGTCCGGGCATGATTTCCGGGGCGGCGGGTTCGATGGCCGTGGTGATCGTTGCACTGGTTGTGCAGCATGGGGCGCAGTACCTGCTGGCCACGGTGGTGCTTGGCGGCGGGCTGATGATGCTGTTCGGCGCGCTGCGCCTGGGCAAGCTGATACGCATGGTTCCGCATCCGGTGATGCTGGGCTTCGTGAATGGCTTGGCGATTGTGATCGCCCTTGCCCAGTTGGAGCACTTCAAGGAGGGCGAGCACTGGCTGCAGGGCACAGCGCTATGGGTGATGATAGGGCTGGTGGCGGTCACCATGGCGGTTGTGTGGGTGTTGCCGCGCCTCACCCGTGCGGTTCCACCCGCGCTTGTGGCTATCGTGAGCGTAGGCGTGCTTACGGTAGGGCTTGGCTTGCCAACGCGCACGCTGGGCGACATGGCCCACATTGCCGCCGGCCTGCCGCAATGGCATTTCCCGGACGTGCCCCTCACATTGGAAACCCTGCGCATCGTGCTGCCCTATGCCGTACTGATGGCGGCGGTAGGCCTGCTGGAAACCCTGCTTACGCTTAACCTCACCGACGAGATCACCGAAACACGGGGCCAACCGGACCGTGAATGCGTTGCCCTGGGCGCGGCGAACCTGGCATCGGGGCTGTTCGGCGGCATGGGCGGTTGCGCCATGATCGGCCAAACCATGATCAACCTGTCTTCAGGTGGCCGCGGACGGTTGTCCGGGGTGGTCAGCGGCCTGATGATCCTGATGTTCATCCTGTTCCTTTCTTCGTGGATCGAGCAGATCCCGCTGGCCGCGCTGGTAGGCGTAATGTTCGTGGTTGCCCAGCAGACCTTTGCCTGGGGCTCGCTGCGGGTGCTGGGCAAGATCCCCCGGCAGGACGCCGTGGTGGTAGTGGCCGTGACCATCATTACCGTGTTCACCGACCTCGCCACCGCCGTGCTGTGCGGGGTGGTGATCAGTGCGCTCGGGTTCGCCTGGCAGCATGCGCACGAAATTCGGGCAGAGTTCGCCGATGGCGGCGAAGAGCGTTACTACCGCCTGTACGGCACGCTGTTCTTCGCCTCCACCACCCGCTTCCAGACCCTGTTCACGCCGGCCGCCGACCCGGCGCGGGTGGTGATCGACTGCGCCGGGCTCAGGGTGGCCGACCACTCCGGCATCGCGGCGCTTGAAGCGCTGCTGGGGCGTTACCGAGCTTTGGGGCGCGACGTGCAGCTCATCAACCTCTCCCAGCGCTGCGAAGGCTTGCTGGGCCGGGCAGGCGTGACGGCCGAGTGACAGTCCTTTGGCAATGGGTTTGTAACCGCTGACAGAATCTCGGCAACTTACCGATCTTCAATTTTCTGACTATAAACCCGCGGGGGCCATCCAGGCCTTCGCTTCCGCCTGCCTAGCAGTGGCTCGCTTCCCTCCTGAAATCCTCTTGTTCCCCGCGCTTGACCTCCTCACGCCTTGGCATAGCGCTTCGCTTTCCGCCGGCCCAAATGCGCCAGAAAAAGAATAAGCCGGCATAGGTTTATTTGACGCAACGCTCGGTATCGAGGTGCTTACAAAGGAGCCGTCGCCAACAAATCGACAGGAAACTGACGTTTTTACGAAATTTTCACTTTCTTCGACGGCAGTCGATGGAAGGGCGAATTGAGATATGTGAACTGTGTCATACAAATCCGGTACCACGCGCTGAGTTATTGGCATTGATACCAATTCCCTTCCCAGGACCGGAGCAACATCATGATTTTCAACGTAAAGGATTTTGGCGCTGTCGGTGACGGTGTCACGGACGATACAGCCGCTATCCAGGCAACTATTGACGCAGCAGCCGCAGCTGGGGGCGGAACGGTATTTGTGCCAACCGGGACCTTTATCGTCTCGGCCGGGGAAGAACCTTCGGACGGCTGCTTGATGCTCAAAAGCAACGTGTACATGGAAGGCGCGGGTGCTGGCAAAACCACCGTGAAGGTAGCGGACGGTTCCGATACCAAGATCACCGGGGTAATCCGCTCGGCCTATGGCGAAGAAACCCACGACTTCGGCCTGAGCAACCTGACCATCGACGGCAACCGGGACAACACCACCGGCAAGATCGACGGTTGGTTCAATGGCTACATCCCTGGGAAGGACGGCCACGACAGCAACGTCACCCTCAGCGGCGTGGAAATCAAGGACTGCTCGGGCTACGGCTTCGATCCCCACGAGCAAACGATCAACATGCTGATCGAGAATTGCGTGTCCCACGGCAACGGCCTGGACGGCTTTGTCGCGGACTACATGATCGACACCAAATATGTGAACAACGTGGCGTACGACAATGACCGCCACGGGTTCAACATCGTCACCAGCACCAACGACTTCACCATGACCGGCAACGTGGCCTACGGCAACGGCGGCAACGGTATCGTGGTGCAGCGCGGCAGCGAGAACATTCCCTCCCCGTACGACGTCACCATCGAAGGCGGCAGCGTGTATGGCAACGGCGCCGAAGGCGTGTTGGTGAAACTGTCCAGCGACGTGACCGTGACCGGGGTGGATATCCACGACAACGGCGGCGCTGGCGTGCGGATCTATGGCAGCACCGGCGTGGTAGTCAGCAACAATACCCTGACCAACAACGCGCTGAACGCCCCTGTGCCGGAAGTGATTATCCAGAGCTACGACGACACCACCGGTGTGTCCGGCAAGTTCTTCCCTGGCAGCGACAACCAGATACTGGGCAATACCATCACCGGCGGCGCCAACTCTACCTATGGGGTGGCCGAGCGTAATGAAGACGGCACCGATCACAACACCATCGTGGGCAATGCAATCAGCCAGACCACCAAGGGCTCGACGCTGACCTATGGCGACGGTACCTATGTAGGCGCAACCCTGCCCACCCTGACCATTGAAGGCACCAGCGGGGCGGACACGCTGACCGGCACCGCCAGCAACGAGCTGTTCCTGGCGGGAGCCGGCAAGGACACTATCAACGCCGGCGCGGGCGACGACATTCTGGTCGGTGGCGCGGGGGCGGACAAACTCACCGGCGGGGCCGGTGCGGATACCTTCCGTTTCACGGCCCTGACCGATAGCTACCGTACCGCCAGTGCCACCTTCAGCGATCAGATCACTGATTTTGACGTAACCAAGGACACCATCGATGTAGCAGACCTGGGTTTCAAAGGCCTGGGCAACGGCTATAACGGCACGTTGTTGGTGCAATACAACAGCAGCACCAACCGCACCTACATCAAAAGCTACGACGCCGATGCCAATGGCAACCGCTTCGAGCTTTCTCTGGAAGGCAACCTGGCCACCACCCTCAAGGCCAGTAACTTCGTGTTCCAACGGGTAATCGAAGGCACCAGCGGCAGTGACTCACTTACCGGGACCAGCGGCGCCGATACCCTCAACGGCCTGGCGGGCGCGGACAGCATCAATGCCGGCGCCGGCAACGACCGCATCAATGGCGGCGCGGGCGCGGACACCCTTACTGGCGGTGCCGGGGCCGACACCTTCATCTACACCAGCCGGCTGGACAGCTACCGCAACTACAACACCGGTGGCGATACCGTGACCGACCTGGTCACGGACTTCGATGTCGCCAACGACAAGATCGACCTCTCGGCGCTGGGCTTCACGGGCCTGGGCGACGGCAAGAACGGCACGGTGTACCTCACGCTCAACAGCGCCGGTACCAAGACCTACATTAAATCCCTTGAGGCCGATGCGTCGGGCAACCGTTTCGAAATCGCCCTGAACGGCAATTACACTACCAGCCTCACCGCGGCCAACTTTGTATTTTCCACGGTGACCCCTGTGAACCATGCGCCAGTGGTCGCAACCCCCTTGGCTGACCAGAACGCCAGTGAGAACACGCCGTTCTCCTATGTAGTGCCGGCTACGAGTTTCAGCGATTCGGACAACGACAGCCTCACCTATACCGCCAAGCTGGCGGACGGCAGCGCCCTGCCCTCCTGGCTGACCTTCGACGCTGCCACGCGCACTTTCAGCGGTACGCCGGGCAGCACGGCCTCGGGCACCTTCAACGTGACTGTCACCGCCAGCGATGGCAAGGCTGGAACCGCCAGCGACACCTTTACCCTGGCGGTTAAAGACGTGCCTCAGGGCAACGGCGTGATCAACGGTACCTCCGGCAAGGACACCCTCACCGGAACCGCCGCCAATGAGCAGCTGTTCGGCCTGGGTGGCGCGGACACGCTCAATGGTGGCGCGGGCAACGACATACTGGTAGGCGGCGCGGGGGCGGACAAGCTTACTGGGGGCGCAGGCGCGGACGTGTTCCGCTTTACCTCCACCGTGGACAGCTACCGCACCGATACCACCAGTTCCACTGACCTGATCACCGACTTCGACGTTGCCGCCGACAAGATCGACGTCTCCACTCTCGGCTTCACCGGCCTGGGCAACGGCTACAGCGGCACCTTGAACATTTCGTACAACAGCAGCACCGACCGCACCTACATCAAGGACCGCGACGCCGATGTGAACGGCAACCGCTTCGAGCTGGCCTTGCAGGGCAACTACCTGAGCACGCTGAAGGCATCGAACTTCGTCTTCAGCTCCGAAACGATCCCGCTCAACAACGCGCCGGTCGTCAGCGACCCCCTGCTGGATAACAACGCTACCGAGAACACGCCGTTCACTTACACCATCGCTCAAAGCGCCTTCACCGACGCCGATGGCGATGCGCTCACCTTTACCGCCACGCTGCAGGACGGTACGCCCCTGCCCTCCTGGCTGACCTTCGACCCCGCCACCCGTACCTTCAACGGCACACCGGATGACGACGCTGCGGGTGTGTATAACTTCCTGGTCACCGCTACCGATACCAAAGGCGCCTCGGCCAGCGATGTTTTCGCGCTTACTGTCGCCGATGCCCCGCCCACTACCGTCACCGGTACCGATGCAGGTGAAACCCTCACCGGCACCAGCCACAGCGATCTCATCCTCGGCCTCGGGGGCGCCGACACACTCAACGGCGGCGGTGGCTCGGATGTGCTCGACGGCGGCGCTGGCCGTGACAACCTCACCGGTGGCGCCGGCTCGGACACCTTCCGCTACACCGCGCTGAGCGACAGCTACCGGGACTACGACACCGGTGGCATCACCGCCAGCGATACCATCACTGACTTTACTGTGGGCGTGGACAAGATCGACGTCAGCGCGCTCGGCATTCTGGGGCTGGGTAACGGCAGCAACCACACGCTGTATATCACCACCAGCGACGACGGCAGCAAAACCTACGTCAAATCCGCCGAAGCCGACAGTGACGGCAACCGCTTTGAAATTGCACTGCAGGGCAACTACGGCAGCACCTTGAGCGCCAGTGACTTTGTTTTCGCCGAGCGGGCCCAGCAAGACATTCTGTTCCTGCCCACCCTTGGCCAGTCCAACGCTCGCCTGATGCGCATGACCGAGGACGACGACCAGTCCGGTATCACCGAGATGGTGAAGGACCTGAGCAAGTACACCGATTACGACGTACGCAGCCAGTTCACCGACGCCGATGACAATGGCATCGACGTGGCGGTAGGCGGCAGCACCGTCAGTGGTTTGTCCACGGGCACCCCCGAGGAGCTACGGCTGTGCTGGTGGCTGACCGACACCAACCAGCCAGGCCCTGCGCTGCTGCGCGCCGTTGGCCTGCTGCAGGAACAACTGGCCTCGCTCAAGGCCATCGATAACGTGACCATGGGCATCATCTGGGGCCAGGGCGAAGAAGCCGCGCAGGAAATCGGCCGCGCCGCCGACCCTGTCGCCTACGCCGCAAAATATAAGGCCGACACCCTGAAAGTGTTCGACTACCTGCACGCGCAGCTGGGCGACTTCAAGGTGTACATCATGGAAACCGGCCACTACGACGCCGATGCCGCGCGCGTACGTGGCTACGACGAGGCCAAGATCGCCTCGATCCAGAACGGCGTGGTCGCCGTTCGCGCCGTACAGGAAGCCATCGCCGCCGAGCGCGCTGATGTGGACCTGGCTGCCGACTACAACGACCTGCCGCTGCGCCAGGAAGCCGACCCTGTCACCTATCCCGATGACGTGTGGCACTTGCACGAAGAGTCTGCCGAGATCGTGGGCCAGCGCCTGGCCGATTACATCGCCGGTGACCTGGGCTTCCAGGGCGACCCGACCGACAATCGTACCGCGCAGGATGTGTATGACGAAGTGGCCAGCCAGAAAGGCGGCTATATCCTGGGTACCGACCAGGACGACACCCTGGTAGGCAGCGCCTACAACGACACCCTGGACGGCGACCTTGGCGCTGACACCATGAGTGGCGGGGACGGCAAGGATGTGTACATCGTCGACAACGCGTTCGACGTGGTGATCGAAACCAACGCCGCAGCCACGCAAATCGACACCGTGAAGTCCTCGGTCAGCTGGACCCTTGGGGATAACGTGGAGTACCTGGTGCTTACCGGTTATTCCGCCATCGACGGTACCGGTAACGGCCTGCGCAACTTCCTGACCGGTAACGATGCCGCCAACGTACTGGACGGTGGTACCGGCGCCGACAGCATGACCGGTGGCAACGGCTCCGATACGTACTATGTGGATAACATCGACGACACCGTGGTGGAGAAAAACAGCGACAGCGACATCGGCGGCATCGACACGGTGTACAGCAGCCTGGCGACCTTTACGTTAGGCAGCAACGTGGAAAACCTGGTGATCAATACCGATGGCGCCGCCAATGCCGTGGGTAACAGCCTGGACAACACGCTGTTCGCGGGCAGTGGCAACAACCTGCTCGACGGCCGCACCGGTACGGACACCGCGTCCTACCTGTATGCCACTGCGGGGGTGACCATCGCCTTGAATACCTCGGCGCAGCAGGACACCCTCGGTTCGGGCCTCGATACCCTCAAGGCCATCGAGAATGTGACGGGCAGCCACTTCGCCGACACCTTGACCGGCAACAGTGCCGCGAACGTGATCGACGGAGGCGACGGCGACGACACATTGGTGGGCGGCGGCGGTGACGACACCCTGATCGGCGGCGCGGGCACCGACTCGCTTACCGGCGGCACGGGTGCAGACACCTACCTGTTCAAAGCCCTTGGCGACCTTGGGCTGGGCAGCCTGCGGGATGTGATTGCGGGGTTCAAGACCACCGAGGGGGACAAACTGGACTTGACCGGCATCGACGCCAACGCCTCCACCGAAGCCAAGGAAAGCTTCACCTTCATCGGTAGCCAGGCCTTCGACAGCACCAACGCCGCCGGCCAGCTTCGCTTCGAAAACGGCATCCTGTATGGCAGCGTGAACGCCGACGCCAGCGCCGAGTTCGAGATCTCATTGGTGGGTGTGAAGGAGCTGCACCAAAGCGATTTCGTGGCTTAACCGCCGCGTTTGAAAGATGTGTGGGACCGCCGGTCCCACAGCATTTCTGATCACCCCCCCGGCACGGCCACGCGCGCCGGGGCGAAATCTTCCTCGTAAAACTCCAACGCACTCCGCCCCTGCGCCTGGCGGCGCTGTTCGCGTTGGCGCAGCTCAACCCTGCGGATTTTTCCGGATATCGTCTTGGGCAGTTCGCTTACGAACTCGATTCGCCGCACCCGCTTGTAGGGCGCCAATTGCTCGCGGGCAAACGCGAAGATAGCTTCGGCGAGCCTGACGTCAGCCAGCTGATCGGCGGCGATGATCAGGTAGGCTTTGGGCACATTCAGGCGTAGCGGGTCCGGGCTGGGCACCACGGCCACTTCTACCACTGCAGGGTGCTCGATCAGCGCGCTTTCGAGCTCGAACGGGCTGATGCGGTAATCCGAGCACTTGAACACATCATCAGCACGGCCCACGAAGGTCACATAGCCGTCGCTGTCACGCTGCGCCGTATCGCCGGTGCGGTAGTAGCCATCGCGCATCGCTTCGGCGGTTTTCTCCGGTGCGTCGGCATACCCCAACATCAAGCCCAGCGGCGGAGGCTCCAGCGGCAGCGCCACTTCGCCCTCGGTAACCAGTTCGCCATCGGCATCGAGCAGGCTCAAGCGATAGCCCGGCAGCGGCCGGCCCATGGAACCGGGCTTTAATACCTGCCCCGGGGTATTGCCGATGATTGCCGTGGTTTCGGACTGCCCGAAGCCATCTCGCAACCACAGCCCCCAGGCGTTGTACACCTGCTCGAGAATTTCCGGGTTCAAAGGCTCGCCTGCACCTACGAGTTCGCGCAGGGATAACCCGGCTTGCACCGTGGCCAGGTCTTCCTGGATCAGCATGCGCCACACCGTGGGAGGCGCGCACAGGCTGGTGATCGGGTAAGCCTGCAATACCGCCAGCAAGCCTTTGGCACTGAACCGCTCCACGTTGTGGATAAACACACAGGCACCAGCGTTCCACGGTGCGAAGAAGCAACTCCAGGCATGCTTGGCCCAACCGGGCGAGGAAATGTTCAGGTGCAGGTCCCCTGGCTGCAAGCCGATCCAGTACATGGTGGACAGGTGGCCCACGGGGTAACTTTGATGGCTGTGTAAAACCATTTTCGGTTTGGAAGTGGTCCCGGAAGTGAAATACAGCAGCAAGGGGTCTGTCGCCTCGGTCGGGCCATCCGGCTCGAATGCCTTGCTTAATGCATAGGCCTGTTCGAACGTGTGCCAGCCTGGTGACGCGCTTCCTACTCCAATCCGGGTACAGTGTTCCCCAAGGCCATTGAACTTGGCCGTGTGCGCCTCGGCCGCGACAATATGGCGGATGCGCCCCCGGGTCAGCCGGTCTTCCAGATCCTCCCGGGCGAGCAAGGCGGTGGCAGGCACCACCACGGCGCCAAGTTTCGCCGCCGCCAGCATCACCTCCCACAGCGCCACCTCATTACCCAGCATCAGCAACACGCGGTCCCCACGCTTCACGCCCAGCGAGCGCAGGTAGTTGGCCACCTGATTCGAGCGCGCACGCAACTGAGCGAAGCTATAGGTGTGATCGTTGCCGTGTTCATCGACGATACGAAGCGCCGGGGCCGGGTTATTCAGGGCCATCTCATCGAAGTAATCCAGGGCCCAATTGAAGCGGCCCAATGCGGGCCACTGGAACTCGGCGATGGCGGCGTCGTAGTCGGTGCGATGGCGCAACAAGAGGTCCCGGGCCTGAATAAAGGCGGCGGCCGGCGCCAAGGCTGGCGAAAGCGATGCGGATGCGTGCATGGAAAAGGCCTGCTTATTGTTGTTGTGTGATCGAGGTTGGCCAGAGTATAGGTAGGCCGCGCTTCACCGGGCGCGGCAAAAAGGCCGGTTGGACATGTAAAAAACCTGCACTTCAAGGAGCGAGCCGTTGTTTGACCTTACAGGGATGGGCCTTACCAGTTACCTGGTTATTTTCATTACGCTCACCTGCGGCTACGTGATTTTCGGCATCGCCGGGTTTGGCACTGCCTTGATCGTAAGCCCGGTACTGGCGCTGTATGTGCCCGTTCCGAAAATCGTGCCGCTGCTGGCGTTGCTGGATTTCTGCGCGGCGGTGGTGAACGTGGGCCGCGACGGGCGCAAGGCGAACTGGCAGGAGCTGCGCAGGCTGCTGCCGTTGATGGTGATAGGTAGCCTGGTTGGGGCGGCGATCCTGCTGCACGCCCACCCTGCCATCCTGCTGTTGGCCCTGGGCGTGTTCGCGATCGGCTATGCGCTGTATTCACTGAGCGGCGTGAAGCCCCAGCATCAGTTCACACCACGGGCCGCGGTGCCCTTCGGGTTGGTAGGCGGCGTGTTCAGCGCGCTCTTTGGCAGCGGCGGGTTTGTGTACATCATCTATTTGAGCGGCCGCATTCAGGACAAGACCTCGGTGCGGCTCACCCAAACCACCTTGATCGGCTTCAGCACACTCACCCGCGTGGTGCTGTTCGCGCTGGCGGGCGTGTACCTGGACACCAGCCTGCTATGGCTGGCGCTGCTGTTGGCCCCGGGGATGATCGCAGGCATTACCCTGGGGCGCCGCATTACCCTGAACATGTCGCGGGAACAGTTCCTGAAGGTGATCAACCTGGTGGTGCTGGCATCGGGGGTGATGTTGGTGGGGCGGTATTTCATGGCTTAAGTGATGTGGCTCGGGTTCACCGTGTGAACGCGGGTCTACAATAAGGCAATGAAAATCTGCAGACGAAAAAAAGGCACCCTATTGGGTGCCTTTCTTTACATGGTGGGTCGTGTAGGATTCGAACCTACGACCAATTGGTTAAAAGCCAACTGCTCTACCAACTGAGCTAACGACCCAAAAATGGTCGGGGTGAGGGGATTCGAACTCCTGACATCCTGCTCCCAAAGCAGGCGCGCTACCGGACTGCGCTACACCCCGAAGTTGGCTCCGCGACCTGGACTCGAACCAGGGACCCAATGATTAACAGTCATTTGCTCTACCGACTGAGCTATCGCGGAACTACATACAACGGTACAACTGGGACTACGTTTGTTGCTTCCGAAGGGTTCGGCCTTCGTCTCAACTTGCGTCGCGTATCGCTACGTTCGCTTGTCTGAGGCGCGCCATTCTACACCTTCGTTTTACCCTGTCAACCCCTGTTTTAGCAGTAAGATGCTGATTTCCATCTTTTTTCTGCCACCGGTAAAACCGGCTTACCCAAGGACGTCTGGAGCGGGGCGCATGATATATAACATCGCCAGCGCGTGCAAGGGGTCTGCACGCACTGGCGTTATTTACCTTACGCGAACACGATTTCCTCGCCTTCCACCTTGGCGTGAATCGAGCTGCCAGGCAGGAAAGCCCCGCTCAGAATCAGCTGCGCCAGCGGGTTTTCGATCCAGCGTTGAATTGCTCGCTTCAGCGGCCGCGCCCCGTATACCGGGTCGTAGCCAATCGCGATCAGCTTATCCAAGGCTTCGTCGCTCAGCTCCAGCGCCAGGTCGCGCTCGGCCAGCCTGCTGCGCAAGCGCCCCAGCTGGATCTGCGTGATACCGGCGATCTGCTCGCGGCCCAGTGGTTCGAAGATCACCACTTCGTCCACACGGTTGATGAATTCCGGCCGGAAGTGCGAGCTGAGGGCATCCATCACCGCCGCCCGTTGCGCTTCGCGATCCCCTACCAGCTCCTGGATGCGCGCCGAGCCCAGGTTGGAGGTCATCACTACTACCGTGTTGCGGAAGTCCACAGTGCGCCCGTGGCTGTCTGTGAGCCGGCCATCCTCAAGCACCTGCAGCAGGATGTTGAACACATCAGGGTGCGCCTTCTCTACCTCGTCCAGCAGCACTACCGAGTAAGGTTTGCGCCGCACCGCCTCGGTCAGGTAGCCACCTTCTTCGTAACCCACATACCCTGGAGGCGCGCCAATCAGCCGGGCGACCGAATGCTTCTCCATGAACTCGGACATGTCGATCCGCACCATGGCTTCTTCGGTGTCGAACAGGAACTCGGCCAGCGCCTTGCACAGTTCCGTCTTGCCCACGCCGGTCGGGCCCAGGAACATGAACGAGCCACTGGGGCGGTTCGGGTCGGACAGCCCCGCGCGGGAGCGGCGCACGGCGTTGGAAACCGCAACCACGGCCTCGTTCTGGCCGATCACTCGCTTGTGCAGCAGGCTTTCCATCTTCAGCAGCTTGTCCCGCTCGCCTTCCAGCATCTTGGACACTGGAATGCCGGTCCACTTGGACACGACCTCGGCGATCTCCTCTTCGGTTACCTTGCTGCGCAGCAGCTGGTTCTCGGTCTTGCCGTGCTGGTCGACCATCTGCAGGCTGCGCTCCAGGTCCGGGATGATCCCGTACTGCAGTTCGGCCATACGGCTCAGGTCGCCACGGCGGCGCGCCGCTTCCAGCTCTTGCCGGGACTGTTCGATCTTCTGTTGGATTTGCGCAGAGCCCTGCACCTCGGCCTTTTCAGACAGCCACACTTCTTCAAGGTCGGCGTATTCGCGCTCCAGCCGGGCAATATCCTCGGTGAGTTTTTCGAGGCGCTTGCGAGCGGCCTCGTCTTCTTCCTTCTTCAACGCCTGGGATTCCACCTTCAGCTGAATCAGGCGGCGCTCCAGGCGGTCGAGCTGCTCGGGCTTGGAGTCGATCTCCATACGAATACGGCTGGCCGCTTCGTCGATGAGGTCGATGGCCTTGTCTGGCAGCTGGCGATCGGTGATATAGCGATGGCTGAGCTTGGCTGCGGCAATGATGGCGCCATCGGTGATCGCTACCTTATGGTGAACCTCGTAGCGCTCTTTGAGGCCGCGCAGGATGGCGATGGTGTCTTCCTCGCTTGGCTCGTCTACCAGCACCTTCTGGAAGCGCCGCTCGAGGGCTGCGTCTTTCTCGATGTATTGGCGGTATTCGTTGAGCGTGGTGGCGCCTACGCAGTGCAGCTCGCCACGGGCGAGTGCCGGCTTGAGCATATTGCCGGCGTCCATCGAGCCTTCGCCCTTGCCGGCGCCGACCATGGTGTGCAGCTCGTCAATGAACAGGATGACCTGCCCTTCCTGCTTGGACAGTTCATTGAGCACGGACTTGAGGCGCTCTTCGAACTCCCCGCGGAATTTGGCACCGGCGATCAGCGACCCCATGTCCAGCGACAGCAGGCGCTTGCCCTTGAGCCCGTCCGGCACTTCGCCATTGATGATGCGCTGGGCCAGGCCTTCGGCAATGGCGGTTTTACCTACGCCAGGCTCACCGATAAGCACGGGGTTGTTCTTGGTACGGCGCTGCAGCACTTGGATGGTGCGGCGGATTTCGTCGTCCCGGCCGATCACTGGGTCCAGCTTGCCTTCTTCGGCACGGCGCGTGAGGTCGACGGTGTATTTTTCCAGCGCCTTGCGCGATTCCTCAGCGTTGGGGTCATTTACCGCTTCGCCGCCGCGCAGGTTATTGATGGCGTTTTCCAGGGCTTTCTTGCTCACGCCCTGCCCGAGCAACACCTTGCCTACCTTGGTGTTCTCGTCCATCGCTGCGAGGAGCACCAGTTCGCTGGAAATGAACTGGTCACCTTTCTGCTGCGCCAGGCGATCGGCCTGGTTAAGCAGGCGCGCCATCTCCGGCGACATGTTTACATCGCCGGTGGGGTTCTGGATCTTCGGCAGCCGGTCCAGCTCCTTGGCGAGCTCTTTACGCAGGCCAGCCACATCGAAGCCTACCTGCATCAGCAGCGGTTTGATCGAGCCGCCCTGCTGGTCAATCAACGCCTGCAACAGGTGCGCAGGCTCGATGGCGGGATGGTCCAGGCCCACCGCCAAGGATTGGGAGTCGGACAGCGCCAACTGCAACTTACTGGTCAAACGGTCTATACGCATGGAAAGTCCTTCCTGATAAAGGCAGGCCGGAGCGATAACCAACTCCGCATAGATGACGAGACAACCTGCCCGAGATACCGGTTAGATAGGGGCGATTGTTCAAGATTCAAGCAGCAGGCGGCGAACACTGGCTGCAGGAGGGGGGCTTGCCACGGTGTGAGTACCGATGTGTGGCAAGCGCGGACTCTGTGGGAGTAGGCGAAAGCCTGCGAACTTTCCCGGCTACGCCTACGGCTCTGGACGCCCCCGGATGGCCGGCCCCCGGATGGTCGGCAGCAGTATCAGAGGGTCAGGCGGCGCCAGTTCCTTCGCCAGCCAACCACACCAACGAAGCAAACCGCCCTGTACGCGCCGCACGACGGTAAGAGAACCAACGCGGGTCGGTCACGGTACACAACCCGCCGCCATACACGGCTTGCACGCCCGCACTCGCCAGGCGCAGGCGGGCCAGGGCGTAGATATCGGCCATCAGCTTTCCAGGGTGCGCCCCCGGCACGAACGCGGCGGTGGCCTCTGCGTGTTGGGAGGTGAAGGCGTCGCGGACTTCTTCGCCCACTTCGAACGCACTGGGCCCGATGGCCGGGCCGAGCCATACGAGAATATCGCCGGGCGGCACGCCAAAACTGGCCACGGTTGCCTCCAATACGCCATTGGCCAGCCCGCGCCAGCCCGCGTGCGCGGCAGCGACCTGTGTACCCGCGCGGTTGGTGAACAGCGCGGGGAGGCAATCGGCGGTCATGGCGGTGCAGGCAATGCCAGGTGTGGCTGACCAACTGGCATCGGCCTCTGGCTGCCGGGCGGGGTCGGCCTCTACCACAACGGTGCTGTGCACCTGCCGCAGCCAGGCAGGACGAATACCGTACAGCCCGGCCAGCCGCCGGCGGTTTTCGGCTACGGCAGCAGGGTGGTCACCCACGTGGTCGCCCAGGTTCAGGCTATCGAACGGGGCCTGGCTAAACCCGCCAGCGCGAGTGGTGACGCAGGCCCGCACGTTGGCTGGCGCGGGCCAGTCCGGCAGAAGCAGGCTGCCGGAAAGGTCGGTCATCCGACGAAGGCCTCGCGGTCCTGCTTGAGCAGGGACGTGAGCCATACGAAGTCGTCAGGCAACGGCGACTCCCAACCCATGCGCTCACCGGTGGTCGGATGGTCCAGCTCGAGGAAGCGGGCATGCAGCGCCTGGCGCGGGAAGGTTTTCAACGCATCGACCAAACTGGCGCTGGCTGCTGGCGGGATGCGGAAGCGGCCGCCATAGGTCGGGTCGCCCACCAGCGGGAAGCCCACATGCGCCATGTGCACGCGGATTTGATGGGTACGGCCGGTTTCCAGCTTCACACGCACGTGGGTGTGCGAGCGATAGCGGTCCAGCACGCGGTAATGGCTGACGGCAGGCTTGCCGTTGTCCATCACACCCATGCGCTGGCGCTGGGTACCATGACGGCCGATAGGGGCATTGATTTTGCCGCCCGCGGTAACAACGCCCACCACCACGCATTCATAGATGCGGCTGACGCTGCGCTTTTGCAGCTGGGCGACCAGTTGCGTCTGCGCCTGTAGCGTTTTGGCGACCACCATCAGGCCGGTGGTGTCCTTGTCGAGCCGGTGCACGATACCCGCGCGCGGCACGTTGACGATGTCCGGCACGTGGTGCAACAGGGCATTGAGCAAGGTGCCATCGGCGTGGCCAGCGGCCGGGTGAACCACCAGGCCCGCAGGCTTGTTGATCACCAGGATCTGGTCGTCTTCATAGACGATGTCCAGTTCGATGTCCTGGGCGACCCATTCGCCTTGGGCTTCCTGCTCGGCTTCGAGGGCCAGCACAGCGCCGCCGTGGACTACGTCACGCGGGCGCAACACGGCGCCGTCAACGGTCAGGCGGCCTTCCTTGATCCAGGCGGACAGGCGTGAACGGGAAAATTCCGCGAACAGTTGCGCGGCAACCTGATCGAGGCGCTGGCCTCCCAGGTCGGGGGTGACTTCGGCGCTAAGCCGGATGATCTCAGACATGCTTGGCTACACAGGGAAACAGCGCGACCGCACAGCCTTTGGTTTCAGCTGCGCGCTTGTGGTTAAATACGGCGTCTTTCGCCCCGGAGGTTCGCGGGGCGCTCATCATAACAGGACGGCCGCGCCCAAGACAGCGGCCGTTAAGGGACGCAAGCCGCCATGCAAGTGAAACACCTGCTGCTGATCGCCATTGTCGGCCTTACCGCCGCCTGTTCGTCGAACAAGGAAGTGGTCGACGAGAACCTGAGCGAAGCCGAGCTGTACCAGCAGGCCCAGACCGACCTGGATAACCACAGTTATACCAGCGCAACGGCCAAGCTCAAGGCGCTCGAATCCCGCTATCCGTTCGGCCGCTACGCCGACCAGGCACAGCTGGAGCTCATCTACGCGAACTACAAGAACGCCGAGCCCGAGGCTGCCAAGTCCGCCGCCGAGCGTTTCATTCGCCTGCACCCCCAGCACCCGAACGTCGATTACGCCTACTACCTCAAGGGCCTTACGTCCTTTGACCAGGACCGCGGCATCGTGGCTCGCTTCCTGCCGCTGGACATGACCAAGCGTGACCCGGGCGCCGCTCGCGATTCGTACAACGAGTTCGCCCAGCTCACCAGCCGTTACCCGAGCAGCCGCTACTCGCCGGACGCCAAGCAGCGCATGATCTACCTGCGCAACCTGCTGGCAGCCTACGAAATTCACGTAGCCCATTACTACATCACTCGCCAGGCCTACGTGGCCGCCGCCAACCGTGGCCGGTACGTGGTGGAAAACTTCCAGGAAACCCCCGCCGTGGGTGATGGCCTGGCGGTAATGGTCGAAAGCTACCAGCACCTGCACCTGGACGACCTCGCCGATACCAGCCTGCAAACCCTGAAGTACAACTACCCGGACCACCCCAGCCTGCAGGACGGCCAGTTCACGCCGCTCAAGGAAGAGGCAGACAACCGTTCGTGGCTGTCCAAGGCAACCCTGGGCCTGATCGAGGGCGATAACACCCCGCCGCCGCCGAGCGAAAGCCGCGCCAACCAGGAGTTGGCCAAGCAGTACCAGGACGCGAAGGACAATATCCCGGCTGAACTGCGCCCTGCGGACGAAGGCGGTACCGCCGACGAGCCACCGGTCGAAAACGCCGAGCCCACGCCGCACCGTTCGTGGCTCAGCCGCCTGACCTTCGGTCTGTTCGACTGATCAGCGATGTAACGGTCGCTCCTGCAACGGGAGCGACCGCGCTGGCTCTCCCCCGCTTCCCTTGGCTACACTGCGCGCTCCTTCTTGCAGAAGCCCCGCCATCATGATTCGCCTGCTCTTCTGGATCGCCATCATCGCCGTCGCCGTGTGGGCATGGCGTACCTTCAAGGCGCCCAAGGCTCAACCACCACGCGCTTCGGGCAACACGTTGCCAATGGTGCGCTGCGCTCAATGCGGCGTGCACCTGCCCAGCGACCGAGCGCTGGCCAGTGGCACACACTGGTATTGCAGCCGCGCCCACCTGGAGCAAGGGCCCGCCCGGCGTGACCACTGAGGCCTCTGCCAGCGGCAGGGCCCAGGCGCGGCGGATGCTGCGGCTGTACCACCTGTATCGGCTGGTGATCGGCATCAGCCTGGTGCTGCTTATCTCGAGTGACATGGACAACCGCTTGCTGGAGCTGGCCGATGGCCAACTCTTTCGCATAGGCAGCTGGCTGTACCTGGTGTTCAACCTGCTGGTAGCACTCACCTTCGGCAACGCTCACCGCTCCGCCAAGGTGTTCAGCCTGTCCACGGCCGACGTGATTCTGCTGGCCGGGTTGTTCTATGCAGGCGGCGGCACCGCCAGTGGCATTGGCAACCTGATGATTGCCTCGGTGGCGATGAGTAACCTGTTGCTGCGCGGTCGCCTTGGGCTGCTGATCGCCGCCTTGGCCTCCATCGGTATAATCTACCTGACCTTCTACCTGAGCTTCACCCGCCCTTCGGCCGCCAACGATTACGTTCAGGCCGGCTCGCTGGGCGTGCTGTGCTTTGCCGTGGCGTTGATCGTGCAGGGTCTCAGCCACCTGCTGCGCACCAGCGAAACCCTGGCCGAGCAACGCGCCAGCGACGTGACCAACCTTGAAGAACTGAACGCGCTCATCCTGCAGCGCATGCGTACGGGCATTCTTGTGCTGGACGCCCAGCATCGGGTGCAACTGGCGAACCAAGGCGCGCTGGCGTTGTTTGGCAAGCCGGTGCTCAGCGGCCAGTTGATCAGCGTGCATGCCCCCGACCTGATCGAGCGGCTGCTGCAATGGCGGGTAAACCCTGCCTTGCGGGTGAAGAGCATCAAGCTTCAAGCCGACGGCCCGCCCGTGCAGGTGAGTTTTATCGCGTTGAGCCGCGGCGCGGGGCAGCAAACCTTGGTATTTCTGGAGGACTTGTCACAGATCGCCCAGCAGGCCCAGCAACTGAAACTCGCCGCGCTGGGTCGCCTTACCGCCGGTATCGCCCATGAGGTGCGCAACCCATTGGGCGCGATCAGCCACGCTGGCCAGCTGTTGCAGGAATCAGACGCACTGAACGACCCCGATCGTCGGCTGGTGCAGATCATCCTGGACCAGTCCAAGCGCATGAATCTGGTGATCGAAAACGTACTGCAGCTATCAAGGCGGCGCCCGGCCGAGCCCGAGATGCTTGACCTCTCCGCCTGGTTGAGCGCCTTCGTGACCGAATTCATGGCAACGGCGCCCAGCCATCATCGGCTGCATGCGCACATTTCCGAAGGCTTGATCGAAACCCGCATGGACCCGCACCACCTCACTCAGGTTGTCACCAACCTGGTTCAGAACGGCTTGCGCTACAGCGGCCTCAATCACACGCAGGCGCAGGTGTGGCTAAAGTTGGGAGTAGAGCGCGCCAGCGGTTTGCCGATACTGGATGTAGTGGATGACGGCCCGGGGATCGCCCCGGAAAAGCTCCAGCACATCTTCGAGCCGTTCTTCACCACCGAAACAAAAGGTACCGGCTTGGGTCTGTATATTTCTCGGGAGCTGTGCGAAGGCAACCGCGCTCACCTCGATTATCGGCCAGGCGCACAGGGCGGCAGTTGCATGCGTATTACCTTCGCTCACGCTCGAAGACAGGCCTGAACATGACGGCACGGCAAAAGATTCTAATCGTCGATGACGAACCGGACATCCGCGAACTGCTCGAGATCACACTCGGCCGCATGAAGCTGGACACGCGTGGCGCTCGAAACCTCAAAGAGGCCCGCGACTGGTTGAGCAAGGAAGCCTTCGACCTGTGCCTCACCGACATGCGCCTGCCCGACGGCACGGGGCTTGAGCTGGTTCAGTACATGCAACAGCGACACCCCAACCTGCCGGTGGCCATGATTACCGCCTATGGCAACGTGGACACCGCCATCAATGCGCTGAAGGCCGGCGCCTTCGACTTCCTCACCAAGCCCGTGGACCTGCCCCGCTTGCGAGAGCTGGTGGCAACCGCCCTGCGCCTGGTAAACCGTGCCACCGAAGCAGCTACGGCCGACGACCGGTTACTCGGCCAGTCACCTCCCATGCAGGCCCTGCGCAAGCAGATCGCGCGACTGGCCCGCAGCCAGGCCCCGGTGTATATCAGCGGGGAATCCGGCACCGGCAAAGAGCTGGTCGCCCGGCAGATCCACGACCAAGGCCCCCGCTGCGAGCGGCCCTTCGTACCAGTGAACTGCGGCGCGATCCCCACCGAATTGATGGAAAGCGAGTTCTTCGGCCACCGCAAGGGCAGCTTCAGTGGTGCCATGGAGGATAAGCCCGGGCTGTTTCAGGCAGCAGACGGCGGCACGCTGTTCCTCGATGAAGTGGCCGACCTCCCCTTGGCGATGCAGGTGAAGTTGCTACGGGCTATCCAGGAAAAAGCCATTCGCAGCGTAGGCGGGCAAAGCGAAGTGATCGTGGACGTGCGGGTACTGTGCGCCACCCATAAAGACCTCGCCCAGGAAGTACAGGCCGGGCGTTTCCGCCAGGACCTGTATTACCGGCTTAACGTGATCGAACTGCGGGTACCCCCTTTGCGCGAGCGGCGCGAAGACATCGACCTGATTGCCCAGTGCGTGCTCAAGCGCCTCGCCGCCAGCAGCGGCCTGCCCCCTGCCCGGCTAGCCACGGACGCCCAGGCCACGCTGCGTCAGTACCGCTTCCCTGGCAACGTGCGAGAGCTGGAAAACATGCTCGAACGTGCCTATACGCTGTGTGAGAACGACATCATCGAAGCGGCCGACCTGCGCCTGGAAGACCCCGCCCCCCTCCGTGAAAACGGCGAGCACAGCCTGGCCGAGGTGGACAACCTCGAGGATTACCTGGAGAACATCGAGCGCACGCTGATCCTTCAGGCCCTGGAAGAAACCCGCTGGAACCGCACTGCCGCCGCCCAGCGGTTGAACATGTCGTTTCGGTCGATGCGCTATAGGCTAAAAAAGCTAGGGCTCGAATAGGTGCGACCCCGTTCGCCAGCTTCGCTGGCTCCTCACCGGCCGACGAAACCGGCGCTATATGTAGGAGGCCTCCACCCTTGTGGGAAGCGGGCGCCCGCTCGCGAAAAAAAAGTCCATTCGCGAGCTGGCGCCCGCTTCCCACAAGGGTCCGCTGTCGCCGCCAGAACAGTGTTTTTCCATGAGAGTGAGCGAAGCTCGCGAACAGGGTAAGCTCATCGCGGCGCATAGGGCGCCGGGTCAACAATCGGCGCTCGGCCCAACATCAGGTCCGCCAGCAGCTGACAGGACGCCGGCGCCAGCACCAATCCATTCCGGTAATGCCCACAATTGAGCCACAGCCCAGGGTGGCTGGCGACCGGGCCAATAAACGGAATGCCTTCGGGTGATCCGGGCCGCAGCCCCGCCCAATGGCCAACCACTTCAGCACCCCGTAGCGCGGGCAGCAACTCCTCTGCCGAGGCTTTGAGGCTAGCCAGCGCCTGCTCCGTCGGCGTTTTGTCGAACCCGGCATGCTCCAGCGTACTGCCCACCAGAATGTGCCCATCCCGCCGAGGGATCGCATACCGCGTGCGGGCGAGCACCATGGCTGGCAGAAAATCTTCAGCGCATTTGAACAGGATCATCTGACCTTTTACCGGCTGAACGGGCAGCGCCAGCCCCAGCGTACCCAGAAGCTTTCCGCTCCAGGCGCCCGCCGTAAGCACCACCTGATCGCCGCGCAGCTCACCCTCATCGGTGAGCACACCGCCAATGCGCCCCTGATCCTCGATAAAGCCGGTAACAGGCACATGCTCCCGCAGCGTGACATTGGGCAATGCCTCCAGCGCCGCCCGCAGGGCCTTCACCAATCTGGGGTTACGCACATTGGCTACATCTGCCATATGGATGCCGCGGCTGAAACCTGGCCCGAGCACCGAGACCTTGCGGTAAACCTCCTCGATCGGTACTTGGCTCAGCGGCCGGGCCTGAGCCCGCGCCCAGTCGAGGGCTTGCGCTTCATCGTCGAGGTCCAGCCAGTACAAGCCGGTGACGTGAACTTCAGGGTCCACGCCGGTACGCCCGAACAAGTGATCGCCCAGCTGTGGATAAAAATCCTGAGACCAATGGGCCAGCGCGGTAACCGCCGGGCTGTAGCGCCACGGATACAACGGCGAGACTATCCCGCCCCCGGCCCAGGACGCTTCCTTTCCCGCCTGCTGACGGTCCAGCACGGTCACGCGCGCGCCTGCGCTGGCCAGGTTCAGGGCAGTGAGCAGGCCGATCACGCCGGCGCCTACGATCAGGATGTGTTCTTCGCTCATCAGGCTTGCGTTACCTTAGCGGCCCCAGCAGAAGGCGGTTGTAACGCCTGTCGTGGCGCCGGGATTGGTCCGTTGGCCAGTATTGGTAAGCTGGAAAGACCCGCAGACATCAGTCGCCATCATGGTGTTGTTGACGGGCGTTGCGGTAAGGGTAAACGTGGTTTTATCCCGGGCAACCGCAATGTTGTACCAAGCGTTTCCGGTAGGGTTCGCGGTGGTGATGCTGTCGGTGTTGCTGTATTGCCCAGCCTTGGAATAATGCCGTTCCAACGTCTGGGCAGATTCCGTCAGCAATTGGACGATTTCCGCCCGGTGCGTCTTTCGCACATATTTGGTGTAGCTCGGGTAAGCGATCGCCGCGAGGATGCCGATGATCGCAACGGCAATCATCAGCTCAATCAACGTAAAACCCTTCAATGAGCCTTTCATGTTTACCTCTTACTGTATCTGTCGCCACATGATGCGCCTGTTGGGGCTGCTGGTACCGTCGCCATCGTCGGGAGGGGGGTTAGGGTCATCTGCCGGATTGCGGGGTCCCTTTTCCTTGAGCGTGGTGACTGATCCGGAGGAGGAGTTGACAACTTTGGTGTCCGGATTTCCGGCAGCATCTTCCACCACGCCATTCAGCGTGGGAATGCCCGCCCCGAAGATCATGCCTGCGGAGATGGCGTCGGAGCTATCAACCACGCCGTCGCCGTTGGTATCGATCACAGCATAGGTCAACATATTCCCGGTAAGCGCCGAGAGCTCTACCAGCCTGCCAAAGCCTTGGCTGGCACAGGGGTCGGTGGTATCGACCCCTGCAGTGGTGAACAGGATTCGCCCGCGTGTATAAGCAGCCTGGTAGATCACGCGCTCTCCGACCAAGGTGTTGTTGTAGCTTAATGGCAGGTACCACCCGCTCTTCGTGGTGTAATCGACCGAGTTCTGGGACACGGTAAGGTACTGCCCCCCAGTTGCGCTGAACGACCCGGTGATGGATTGGGCCTGAAGGTTACTGACGGTCAGGTTCCCCGAAGCGCTGGTGGCATCGAGCACTGCGTAGAAGCTTTGAGTGGCGGTGGTGGTTTTGTCGCTGGTTTCAAGAAGTTTGCCCGTGCCGAAATACACCATGTAGCCTTTGCCGCTGTAGGTCGTCACCAAGGGTGGTGCGGTGATAGGCTGGGCTGCGCCGCCGGGGGCGGTGAACAGCGGGTTGCCGGAAAACGCCGTCTTCCAGCTGGACGGATTGGTACTAGTCAGGTCGAACTTCCACATCCGGCCTTTAAGGTCGCCAGCATAGGCAGCCTGAACCACATTGTTGGCATTGACCACGAGCTTGACCGACGACAAGCCATTGTCCGTTTCGCTGGTATTGATCACGATCTTGCGGATTAGCGATCCGTCCGCCACATTCACAACATAGAGCGCAGCCACTCCACTGTTACTGCCGTAGCCGTTGGAAATAAAGGCTGCCCAAGTCCCGTCAGCCAAGCGCGCGACCTCTGGCTTGGCATAGGCGTAGCCAAGGTCGTTCCAACTGTCAGTAGCACTAGCAGCGGCAGGCGCGCGAATCTCCCACAGTGCTTTCAGCGCATTACCGGCGGTTGCATCAAACAGCTGGATCGCATAGAAGGCCTTGCCTGCCCCCCCCATACCGCCGAACGCGACGGTTTTCCAGGTGCTGCCGGGCTTTACATCGAACACAGCCAGTTGGCCGTCGTTCAGGAACTTGTGGGTGGTGCCGTTGATGTACGTCGGGTCAGCAACGGTGACTAACCCTGGCAAGGCCGGGGACGGCAAGAAGCCATAGCGCCGTGCGCCCGTATTAGCATTCAGCACGTTGGTCAAGCCATCGTTAGCGTTCACGATCAGGCTGCTTGTCATGTTAGCGGCCTTGGTGGTGAGGTAGCTGCTGTAGGTGTACTCACCTGTTGCATCGGTGGCGGTCTGGTCCGTGGGTGCGGCCAGCACCACGGGGGAGTCGACAATATCCCCGAGTAACACGCTGCGAACCTTCAGCCCCGCCTTGCTGCTGGTGCCTTTGACCCACTCGATCAAATCGGAGCCCGTCACGCTTGCGCCCGTACTGCTCCGCGTACTCAAGCTAGACAAGCTTGTCGTTAAAGATGCCTGTTGGGTTGTGGCGAGGTTGGCATAGGCCAAGGTTACGGCGGCGTTGGTAGCCGTATTCCACGACTCGAAACTGCCCCCGGTGGTGCCAGCAGCCATCGTGGTATTGGTGGTCCATGCCGGTGTGCCGGTGGTGTTCAAGGTGCCATCGCTGGCGAAGGCGAACGCCCGGATGGTGCCCCGCCAGTCCGTGGGGTCGTAGAGGCTCTGGTAATAATAGTTGGCGTTATAGGTGGTAGACGACGCAGTGGTGCCACCGCCCCCAGAGCCCGAGCGTGAGCTGATATCGTTCAAAGCCTGGGTTAATACCGCTGTAAGGGTAGCGCTGTCAGTGGCTTGGTAGTACTTGCCATAACCATAGGTGGCCGCATCGGACAACATTTGGTTTGCCGCAGTAAATCCGACGGTATAGGTCACCAAGTTTTGCTTGGGAAAATCCGTGGCGTCCCAGCTTTTGCCAGAAAGGTCAGTACCGTTACTGGTGTTGGTCGCGGTGCGAAGGTCTATGTCATACCCGAACTTGGCGATGTCATCGAGGTAGAGCGAATCGCCCTCGGCATCTCCGCTGGTAGGGTTGTCGCCGTCGTTGCTTACGTTATCCCAATTGGGCAGTTTGTTCGCAGACGTTATTGCCGGATCATTGGTCGGGAAACTACGGTCATAGGTGGGCAAGCCGTCAGTGATGACCACCCCGAAATTCTTCTGGCATCGGTACTGTATCGGGCTGGTGTAGGTGCTCGGTGAGCTGTTGTAATACGGGGCCATTGACCGGAAATAGCGAGTGACTTCGTAGTAGCTTTCCGCTAGCGGCGTGTTGGCTACCGCACCTAGTGCGTTGATAGAACTTACAAGGTTGTTGTAGTTGGTCGTGGCTTGGGAGCTGGTGGTGCTCGTGGTGGCCTGCAGGTCTGTAATGGACCGCACAATGTATCCGCCAGGCCCACGGTCGGCGTTGGTTGGCGAGTTGAAGGTCGCCAGGCCCATGCGCAACGCGCGGTTGGCGGTAACCAGCGAGGCGGATACGGTACGGGCGACGTTGATGCGATAGTCCGTGGGGACGCTGCCGTCTGTATAGTCTTTGCTGGTGGTTGAGTTCGACAACAAACCTATCAGATAGGCAATGTACCGTGTTGAATAGCGGGTACCCTCGCTACCCACCGGATCGGGCAACTTGAGGCAGATACGGCTGCCGAGACTGTATCGATAAAAACCATAGTACCCAGTGCTACAGCCCCCCTTGTACAGGCTGCTCAGCAATAGGTTTTCGTTGTCCATGTCCTGGGCAGCGATATTGCTGCAGTTATCATCTCGGGTACAGGTGTACAACTGAGTACGAGTGACAGACTGGTCGAAGGCCGTCGCCCGTATAATGTTGTTCATACTCCCGGAGTCGTCTACGAGCAGCATCACATTCGGCGCGACTGCGGCGGAGCTCAACAACGGGGCACTTGCCGGTGTAAACGCAGCATACGCGGGTACGGAGGCATAAAGCCCTAATAGCACGCCAGCAAGCGCGGCGCGCCAGCTGAAGGGCTGCGGCCTAGTTGCAGTTTTTTGCATAAATGCTCTCCAGCGCAGTGCGGGCGTTGCCAACCATGCCGATACTCGTAATGCGATAAAGCGTTTGAGATTCATTGTCGGAGCCAGCCGTGGTACAGCCCAGTGCGGTTTTGGCAAGCCCCAACTGCTGCACAGCATATAGCCCACCGGTACCCGCCTGCACCCAAAGTGCATTCACCCCCTGCCCTGCTGTTTCTCGCGTGGCGGAGTCGGAAGGTGGCGCGCAGGCGGCTACGCTGCCACAGGCGGCGAGCACATAGGTAGCCTTGCTGACTGCCGTTTCCCCAACGCGTAAAGCGGCTTCCGCCACTTGGAAGGACTGGTTACGGAACTGCACGCTGCTACTCATTTTTTCCTGAAGGGTTGAATTCTGGATGGAGCTCAGACCAATAAGCGTGAGCAGCAAAAGAAAAACCAAGGCCACGATCAGTGCCATACCTTGTTCGCGGCGGGATGGGGCCACCGGCGAGCCCTGCTTGCGCGCGCCGCTCATTGCAGGCGGTTCCGCAGCGCAGCCACTACCGAATACGTACGGTCGCGGGTTCGGTTCGCTGTGTCCGTCAGCACAAGGGTCAACCGCACGGTCCGGATCCTCTCCAGCTGGGCAGCCGTTACCGTTGTCACGTAGCTGGTGACCGTGGTATCGCTGGCACTGCCCGACAGGCCAAAGCGTACCTGGAAGTCCTTCACATTACTGATGAGAGGCTGCTGGGCGCCGACAGCTCCGGTGAGGATCTGGCTATCTTTGAAGGAATATGTCACCTGACGTAACGGAAAGGCTATTTGCCCGCTGGGCACCACGGCCGCACCGTTGGTCGCGGTCGCGACGCTTCGACAGTCAGTGAGAATGGTCCATGTTGGGGCTGTGCCAGCAGTGCCCACGTCAGCGGTCACCATTTGCAGGCGGTTACCGTTGGTGCCGTCCACCGTCCAGCTGATCGGCGTCGCCAAGGCAGCAGTAAACAGGGCGGGGCTGGTAGCCGGCAATGTGATGCTGTCTGTACTCAAACATCCGAACATTCCTGTCATGCGGATTTCCTGGCTCATCCGTGAAAGCAGGTAGCGGGCGTCCTCCTGCATGGCAGAGGCGGCGTTTTGGGTCAGGTAGGTATTTTTGGCGGAGATAAACGTCTGGGTCACGCCAAGTACGATGATCAAGCCAAGCACCAAGGCGACCATCAGCTCGATAAGGGTGAGCCCACTCTGGCTGCGGCCGGTCATTGGGTTGTCACTCCACCTGTGGCAACCCGGCTGCGTAGCACGAAGGTCTGGGCCGTTGAACTGTCAGCCACCGAGCCATTGGCCGTTACCTGTTTGCCGGCACGAGAATCGTCCCAGGTAATGGTAATGGTGTAGACCACGGTGTCGGTAAGTACGATGGTGGCATTAGTGCCGCCGAGGTCGGTCACGTTTTGCCTGAAATCCATCAGGTCCTGGGTGGCCACCGTAGCGGAGGTGGTTCCGGTCGGCGCGGCCGCCAGGCTGGTAAGGGCGTATTTTCCACTCGGGTTAGCCCGGATTCGGTCCATCATGTCATAGGCAACGAAACTGACTTTGGTGCGCAGGTCGGCGCTGTCCGTGTATTTCAAGGCATTGATCTGCAACGCAGCAGCGCCGAGGAGTGCCACCGTCATGATCAACAGGGCAATAAGCACCTCGATCAGGGAAATACCTGACTGCTGCCTGCTCAGCATCCGGAGGCCGCTCCGTTGGGTACAACCCGCCCGTTCACGCAGACCAGAATGGTTCGCACAATCGTGCCATTCTTGTAGGTAAGCAAGGTTTGGGCGGTGGGGACGGCAAGCGCCCCTAGGCTATTGAACTCAATGTAGTCAGGAGTCACAGTGCCGGCGGCAATGGTGAGCGTAGGGCTGCCGCCGAGCCCGGGCAACCGGCGCAACTCGGTTACAGAGGTGCTGATGACCTGTACGGCCAGGTCACCCGTCCATATCCCTGTATTGACCGGTGCCACACGCACCCGCAGCCCACGATTGATCGCTTCGAGGCGTGCGTAGCTCAGTGCCCGAGCGATTTCCGCAGCATCAGCCTCGCTGCGGTTGCGGGCGATCAGGGTAGTGAAGCCAGGTACCACCATGGTCACGCCGATAATCAGGACGGCCACCGTAATCAGCAACTCGACCAGCGTAAATCCCTTGTTACCGTGCCGCATTGGACGCTCCCCCTCGACGCACCGACTATAAACCAGCTTCGGCGCCGGACCACTCAGCAAAGCATATACGGTTATTTCCCACTAATCAGCGCAAGGAAGCGCTGTGGAGGAATATTTCAAGGATGATCGCCATGCACCCTCAAGACACCGCCAGCCTTGGCTATTCGTTGCTGGAGCTTTTGGTAGCCATTGCTGTGCTTGTCGCCATCGCAGGGCTTGCCGTGCCAAATTTCAGGGTACTTATCGCGACGCATGAACGGCAGCTTCTGGCTGACGAATTGTCCAGTAGCCTGCGGGCCGCGCGCATGGAAGCCATCAACCGAAACAGAACTGTCATCGTCCAGGCCATGGAGGAAGACTGGGCGAAGGGCTGGAGAATCATCGTGGATGAAACCGGAAAAGGGTCGGCCGATTCGAACAATCCCACCCTTGTCATTCGCCGGGGCAACGCCCGCATACAGGCTGTTGCCACAAAGAACATGCAAGCTCAGGTCGCATTCAACTATCTAGGGATTCCACGGTCGAGCAGCCACGCGGCGCTTAACGGTTCGATACACTTTTGCGACCCGAAAGGTAGTGATCGCCATCGACGTGTAGTGCTTGCCCGCTCCGGCCGCGTGCGGGTAGCCACGTCGCCGCCGCCCACACCGCTGTGCCCCGCTACACCAACGTCTTGACCCGCAGTTCCTTGGGCATGGAGAACGTGATGTTCTCTTCGCGCCCGGCCAATTCATCGGCACCCGTGGCGCCCCAGGCCTGAAGTTGCTGGATGACACCGCGCACCAGCACTTCGGGCGCGGAAGCACCGGCAGTGATGCCGATCCGCCCTACCCCGTCGAACCAGCCCTGCTGCATGTCCTCGGCGCCGTCAATGAGGTACGCCGGGGTACCCATGCGCTCGGCGAGCTCGCGCAGGCGGTTGGAGTTGGAGCTGTTGGGGCTACCTACCACCAATACCACGTCGCACTCGTCGGCCAGCTGCTTGACCGCGTCCTGGCGGTTTTGCGTGGCGTAACAGATGTCGTCCTTGCGTGGCCCGCCGATGTTCGGGAAGCGCCCGCGCAGGGCATCGATCACCCGACTGGTGTCGTCCATGGACAGTGTGGTCTGGGTGACGAAGGCGAGGTTGTCCGGGTTGCGCACGGCGAGCGTGGCCACGTCGGCCTCGTCCTCCACGAGGTAGATCGCGCCGCCATTGCTGGCGTCGTACTGCCCCATGGTGCCTTCGACTTCCGGGTGGCCTTCATGGCCGATCAGGATGGTTTCGCGGCCATCGCGGCTGTAGCGCGCGACCTCGATGTGCACCTTGGTCACCAACGGGCAGGTGGCATCGAACACTTTCAGCCCGCGGCCGGCCGCTTCCTGGCGCACGGCCTGGGACACGCCATGAGCGCTGAAGATCACGATCACGTTATCCGGCACTTGATCGAGTTCTTCGACGAAAATGGCGCCACGGCTGCGCAGGTCTTCGACCACGAACTTGTTGTGAACCACTTCGTGGCGCACGTAGATCGGCGGGCCGAACACCTCGAGGGCGCGGTTGACGATCTCGATGGCTCGGTCCACGCCCGCGCAGAAGCCGCGAGGGTTGGCGAGTTTGATGTGCATGCTGGGCTCCGAGGCGCTGCGCCGGTTGGGTGGGCTCAAAGCGCCCGAACGTCGAGGATCTGGACTTCGAAACGCAGGGTCTTGCCAGACAATGGGTGGTTGAAGTCAACGGTGACCTGCTGATCATCGAACGCTTTCACAATGCCCGGCAACTCGGCATTGGCGGCGTCGTTGAAGATCACCAGCAGGCCTTCGGCCAGCTCCATGCCCTCGAACTGTTTGCGCGGCATCACCTGCAAGTTCTGCGGGTTAGGCTGGCCGAACGCGTTCTCCGGTGGCACGGTGAGGTCGCGCTTGTCGCCGGCCTTGAGGCCGAACAGTGCATTCTCGAACCCGGGCAACAGGTTGCCGTCACCGACCTTGAAGGTGGCCGGCGCCTTGTCGAAGGTGCTGTCCACGGTATTGCCGTCCTCCAGGTGCAACGCGAAGTGAAGCGTCACCTCGGTGTGCTGGCCGATCCGAACATCACTCATGAACCGCTTCTCCGCTTTTCTTGCTCTTGAACATATCCAGGGCCAGCATGATCGCGCCAACGGTAATGGCGCTGTCGGCGAGGTTGAAGGCCGGGAAGTACCACTGCCGGTCCCAGTGCACCAGCACGAAGTCGATCACATGGCCGAGGACGATACGGTCGTACAGGTTGCCGATGGCGCCGCCGAGCACCAGCGCCAGCGCGATGGCCAGCCAGGTATCGGCGCGGCCCAGCCGCTTGAGCCAGATGATCAGCACGGCGCTCACCACCACGGCGATAAGCGCGAACAGCCAGCGCTGCCAGCCGGAACTATCGGCCAGGAAACTGAAGGCCGCGCCGGTGTTGTAGGCCAGCGTCCAGCTGAAGTAGCTGGGGATCACCACGATCTGCTGATACAGCTCCAGCGTGTTTTCAAAGTACCACTTGCTGGCCTGGTCCAGTACCACCACCAGCACACTCAGCCATAGCCAAGCCAGGCGCCCGAAGCGCCCCGCCACGTCAGGCATAGTGACGCTCCTCGCCACCGGTAGTGATGTTGGTCACGCAACGGCCGCAGATTTCCGGATGAGCCGGGTTGGCGCCCACGTCTTCGACGAAGTGCCAGCAACGGGCGCACTTGGCGTGGCTGGACTTGACCACCTTGAGCTTCAGGCCGGCCACGTCGGTTACCACCGCATCGGCCGGTGCCGCGGCGAACGGCGCCAGGGTGGCCTTGGAGGTGATCAGCACAAAGCGCAGCTCATTGCCCAGCTTGCTCAAGTCGGCCTGCACGGCCTCGTCCGCATACAAGGTGACTTCGGCTTGCAGGTTGCCACCGATGGCCTTGGCCGTACGCTGGTTCTCCAGTTCCTTGTTCACCGAGGCCTTCACGGCCATCACGCTCTCCCAGAACGCACGGTTCAGTTCGAAGCCTTCCGGCAGCTCGCTCAGGCCGGTGTAGGCCGTGTTGAGCATCACCGACTCGTTGCGCTCGCCTGGCAGGTAGCTCCAGATCTCGTCGGCGGTGAAGGCCAGGATCGGGGCGATCCAGCGCACCAGTGCCTCTGCGATGTGGAACAGCGCGGTCTGGCAGGAACGGCGGGCAACGCTGTCGGCCGGCGTGGTGTACTGGCGGTCCTTGATGATGTCCAGGTAGAAGCCGCCCAGCTCCTGCACGCAGAAGTTGTGCACCTTGGAGTAGATGTTCCAGAAGCGGTACGCCTGGTAGTGCTCTTCCAGTTCACGCTGCAGCAGCAAGGCACGGTCCACCGCCCAGCGGTCGAGCGCCAGCATCTGATCCGGCGGCAGCAGGTCCCGCGCGGGGTCGAAGCCGCTGAGGTTGGAAAGCAGGAAGCGCGCGGTGTTGCGGATACGCCGGTAGGCATCGGCGCTGCGCTGCAGGATCTGCTCGGAAACCGCCATCTCGCCGGAATAGTCCGTGGAGGCAACCCACAGGCGCATGATGTCAGCGCCGAGGGTGTCGCTGACCTTTTGCGGCGCGACCGTGTTGCCCAGCGATTTGGACATTTTGCGGCCGTTCTCGTCCACGGTGAAGCCGTGGGTGAGCAGTTCACGGTAGGGCGCGTGATCGTCGATGGCGCAGCCGGTGAGCAAGGAGGAGTGGAACCAGCCTCGGTGCTGGTCGCTGCCTTCCAGGTACAGGTCGGCGCGCGGCCCCTGTTCGTGGCCCATCGGGTGCGAGCCGCGCAGCACGTGCCAGTGGGTGGTGCCCGAGTCGAACCACACGTCCAGCGTGTCGCTGATCTTCTCGTAATCGGCAGCTTCGGCGCCCAGCAGCTCGGCGGCGTCCAGCTTGAACCAGGCTTCGATACCTTCCTGTTCCACGCGCTGGGCCACTTCTTCCATCAGCTCGACGGTACGCGGGTGCAGTTCGCCGCTCTGCTTGTGCAGGAAGAACGGGATCGGCACGCCCCAGTTGCGCTGGCGCGAGATGCACCAGTCTGGCCGGTTGGCGATCATCGAGTGCAGGCGCGCCTGGCCCCAGTCCGGGACGAAGCGGGTTTCTTCGATGGCCTTGAGCGCACGTTGGCGCAGGGTATCGCCGGTCACCGGCTGCTTGTCCATGCCCACGAACCACTGCGCGGTGGCGCGGTAGATCAGCGGGGTTTTATGGCGCCAGCAGTGCATGTAGCTGTGGGTGATGGTTTCGGTGTGCATCAGCGCGCCGACTTCAGCCAGCTTCTCGACGATGGCGGCACCGGCCTTCCAGATGAACTGGCCGCCGAAGAACGGCAGGCTGTCCACGTACACACCATTGCTCTGGACAGGCGTGAGGATGTCGTCGTTGTGCATGCCGTAGCGTTTGCAGGTAACGAAGTCGTCCTCGCCGTAGGCCGGCGCAGAGTGAACGATACCGGTGCCCGCGCCCAGCTCCACGTACTCGGCCAGGTAAACAGGCGACAAGCGCTCGTAGAACGGGTGGTGGAAGTTGATGTTTTCCAGCGCGGCGCCCGGGGCACGGGCAATGATGTGGCCCTCGCGGCCATAGCGCTGCAGGCAGCTTTCAACCAGCTCCTCGGCCAGCACCAGCAAACGGTCGCCGATATCGACGAGCGCGTAGGTGAACTCGGGGTGCACGTTAAGTGCCTGGTTCGCCGGGATGGTCCACGGGGTGGTGGTCCAGATCACGATGGCGGCGGGCTTTTCCAGGCCCGGCAGGCCAAAGGCATCGGCCAGGGAGGCCTGGTCGGCGATCGGGAAGGCCACGTCGATGGTGGTGGACTTCTTGTCGGCGTACTCCACTTCGGCTTCAGCCAGCGCCGAGCCACAGTCGAAGCACCAGTTCACAGGCTTGAGGCCCTTGAACACGAAACCGCCCCGAACCATTTCGGCCAAGGCGCGGATTTCCCCGGCCTCGTTGACGAAGCTCATGGTTTTGTAGGGGTTGCCCCAGTCGCCCAGCACGCCCAGGCGGATGAAGCCTGCCTTTTGCTCTTCGATCTGCTCGGCGGCGTAAGCCCGGCACAGCTCGCGCGTTTTATCCGCAGGCAGGCCCTTGCCGTGGGTGACTTCCACCTTGTGCTCGATCGGCAGGCCGTGGCAATCCCAGCCCGGTACGTAAGGCGCATCGAAGCCCGCCAGCGTACGCGAGCGGATGATCATGTCCTTGAGGATCTTGTTGACCGCGTGACCGATATGAATGCTGCCGTTGGCGTAGGGCGGGCCATCGTGCAGCACGAACTTGGGCCGATCCTTGCCAATTTCGCGCAGCTTCTGGTACAGGCCAATGCTGTCCCAGCGCTGCAGTATCTGCGGCTCGCGCTGGGGCAGGCCGGCCTTCATCGGGAAGGCGGTGTCCGGAAGGTTTAGCGTGGCTTTGTAATCGGTCATTTCAGGCTCTTCATTAGGCGGTTAGCCCTGCCAATGGGCACGGGCGGCGGCGACGTCCGCGTCGATCGCCGACTTCAACGCCTCCAGTGAGGCGAAACGCTGCTCATCACGCAGCTTCTGGTGGAATTCCACCGACAAATGCCGGCCATACAGATCGCCAGCGAAGTCCAGCAGGTGTATTTCGAGGTGTGGCCGGCCATCGCCGGCAACGGTGGGGCGAACCCCTATATTGGCAACGCCGGGCCAGGTTTGGCCGTTTACCGTGGTGCTCACGAGGTAAACGCCAGTGAAGGGTACGCGGCGGCGCTTCAGCTGAACGTTGGCGGTGGGCCAGCCCAGCTGCCGCGCCAGCTTCTGGCCATGCAACACGCGGCCACTGATGCGATAAGGGCGGCCGAGCAGGCGTTCGGCCTGGGCAAAATCCCCCGAAGCCAGCGCCTGGCGCACCTGGGTGCTGCTCACGCGAGCGCCCTCTTCTTCTACGGTATTTGCCGCCTCCAGGGTGAAACCATGGCGGCGCCCAGCTTCGACCAGAAAGTCGAAATCCCCCAGGCGATCACAGCCAAACCGGAAATCATCCCCCACTTCGAGGTGTTTCACACCCAGCCCGTCGATCAGGATGGTTTCAACGAACTCGCTGGCGCTCAGGCTGCGTAGCCGCTGATTGAAGGCCAGGCACAACACGCGGTCGATGCCTTCGGCCGCGAGCAGCTCGAGCTTGTCGCGCAGCCGCGTCAGCCGGGCCGGGGCGGTTTCTGGCGTGAAATACTCACGCGGCTGTGGCTCGAAGATCACCACGCAACTGGGCACGCCAAGTTCCTGGGCACGCTCGCGCAAGCGCTTGAGGATGGCTTGATGCCCCCGATGCACTCCGTCGAAATTGCCAATGGTGGCAACGCAGCCCCGGTGACGGGGGCGCAGGTTGTGAAGGCCTCGAACCAGCTGCATAGCGCGCTTCTTGCTCATAAAGTCGTCGATTATAACCACACCCGGGCGCCGACGACAGGCAACAGCGCAGGCAGTGGGCCACAGGTGGATGAAACCGATATTCGGCCAACCGGCAGAAATTTCAATGCAGGCCCCGACGGGCGAACTGATGAAGGCGCATGCCGGTTGCCAGTAGCACCAGGAAATAGGTCGCTGCGCCAGCGACCACCAGCGCACCCAGCCGCAGGAACCGCGCCAGCATGTCACCCTCCGCCCACGGCGGCATGACGGCCATCAGGCCCAGCAATACGCCGCTCATGGCAATCACTGCCAGCCCCAGGCGGGCGAAGAAGCCCAGCCAACCGGGTTGGGGCTGGAACATTTGCTGGCGCCGCAGTTGCCAGTACAGCAGCGCAGCATTGAGGGTGGCACCGCCGCTGATCGCCAGCGCCAGGCCGGCGTGCTTGAGCGGGCCAATCAACGCCAGGTTGAACAGCTGGGTCGCCAGCAAGGTGGCGATAGCGATTTTCACCGGCGTGCGCAGGTTCTGCTGGGCGTAGAAGCCGGGCGCCAGCACCTTGATCAGAATGATACCGAGCAAGCCCACGGCATAAGCGACCAGAGCTCGCTGGGTCATCGCGGCGTCGAAGGCATCGAATTGACCGTACTGGAACAGCGCGACAGTCAGCGGCTCGGCCAGCAAGCCCAGCGCCACCGCACATGGCAGCACCAGCAGGAAGCACAGGCGCAGGCCCCAATCGAGGATGCGCGAGTATTCATGGCGATCCTTGTTGGCGTATGTGCGGGCCAGCGTAGGTAGCAGGATGGTCCCCAGCGCCACCCCGAGTACGCCGGAGGGCAGCTCCATCAGGCGATCGGCGTAGTACATCCAGGAAACCGAACCGGCCACGAGGAAGGACGCGAAAATGGTGTTGATGATGAGGGAGATCTGGCTCACCGACACACCAAGGATCGCCGGGCCCATCTGCTTGAGCACACGCAGGGCGCCACTGTGGCGCAGGCTCAGCCGTGGCAGGACCAGCATGCCGATCTTTTTCAAGTGCGGCAGTTGATAGAGTAATTGCGCCAGCCCACCCGCCAACACAGACCACGCCAGTGCCATCACCGGGGGATGAAAGAACGGCGTGAGAAAGAGCGCGAAGCCGATCATCGCAACGTTGAGCAACGTAGGCGTGAACGCCGGGACGGAGAAACGGTTCCAGGTATTGAGGATCGCACCCGCCAGGGACGACAGCGAGATCAGCAATATATAGGGGAAGGTAACCCGCAACAGCGAACTGGTGAGCTCGAACTTTTCAGGGGTGTCGGCAAAGCCCGGCGCGGTGGCCCAGATCACCCAAGGGGCCACCAGCATGCCCAGCGCCGTGACCACCGCCAGCGCAAGCGTGAGCAAACCCGCCACATAGGCGGTGAAGGTACGTGCGGCCTCATCGCCTTGCTGCTGGCGGTATTCGGCGAGAATAGGCACGAACGCCTGGGAGAACGCCCCCTCGGCGAAGATGCGGCGCAGCAGGTTGGGCAGCTTGAATGCGATGAAAAACGCGTCCGTGGCCATGCCGGCACCGAAAATCCGCGCCACGAGCGTATCGCGTACAAAACCCAGCACGCGCGAAATCATGGTGATCGAACTGACCGCAGCGAGGGATTTGAGCAGGTTCATGGTGGAGATGCCGCCAAGCCAAAAAGCCGAAAGTGTACAGCCCACGTGGCGGAAGGGAAGGTTTTCTGTACACTGCCGTTCGTCCTGAAAAGGCATGCAATGCAAGGCACTTTCCCTTGACATTGAACCCGCGCATCGGCATGATTCGCGGCCTTATTTGTTTGCTATTACCCAAGTCTTTCGAGGAGCTCGACGGTGGCCAACTCACCTTCCGCCAAAAAACGTGCAAAACAGGCTGAGAAGCGTCGCAGCCACAACGCCAGCCTGCGTTCGATGGTTCGTACCTACATCAAGAACGTAGTCAAAGCGATCGACACCAAAGACGCCGAGAAAGCGCAAGCTGCCTACACCCTGGCTGTGCCTGTAATCGACCGTATGGCCGACAAGGGCATCATCCACAAGAACAAGGCCGCTCGCCACAAGAGCCGTCTGAATGGCCACATCAAGGCCCTGAAGACCGCTGCCGCTGCCTAAGCGACGCGCTTCAAGAAAAACCGGCCCATGTGGCCGGTTTTTTGTTGTCCGGGTTTTACCCCGAATTTGCGAGCTAGCGCCCGCTGCCCACGGGCCATGGAAGGATCGGGATGGCCGTTACCGCGTTCTGCGGGCTGCCTTCGATTATGCGATCGCTGTACACCAGGTACACCAAGGTGTTGCGCTTCTCATCGAAGAAGCGCACTACCTGCATGGTCTTGAACACCAGGGAGGTTCTTTCCTTGAATACCTCTTCGCCATCCTTCAAAGGCTGCGCAAAGCGGATGGGCCCCACCTGACGGCACGCGATGGACGCCTCGGCGCGATCTTCAGCGAGCCCCAGGCCACCCTTCACGCCGCCCGTCTTGGCGCGCGAGAGGTAGCACGTCACGCCCTCGACCTTGGGGTCGTCGAATGCCTCGACCACGATCCGATCGTTGGGCCCAAGAAACTTGAATACCGTGGACACTTCACCAATGGTGTCGGCCGTAGCCAGCAGGGGCAGAAAAGCCAGCCCCAGCAGCGCGGTTCGCAGTACGCTCATGTGTGCCCTCATACCAGGATCAGGTTATCGCGGTGGATCAGTTCGGGCTCGGCCATATAGCCCAGCACCCCATGAATCGCGTCCGACGGTTGGCCGATGATCTTCTGGGCCTCCGCAGCGCTGTAATTGGTAAGGCCCCGCGCCACTTCCGAACCATCGGGTGCCAGGCACACCACCATTTCACCCCGACGGAACCCACCCTGCACCGCTTTCACACCCACCGGCAGCAGGCTCTTGCTGGCCGCGCGCAGCGCCTGCACAGCGCCTTCGTCCAACTGGAGCGTGCCGCGAGTCTGCAAGTGCCCGGCAAGCCACTGCTTGCGTGCCGCCAACATGCCGCGCTCCGGCGACAGCAGCGTGCCAAGGCGCTCACCGGCCTTGAGCCGATCCAGCACACGCTCAATGCGCCCCCCCACGATCAGTGTATGAGCGCCGGAACGGGCGGCGAGGCGGGCTGCACGCAGCTTGGTTTGCATACCTCCGCGCCCCAGCGCTCCACCCGTACCACCGGCTACGGCGTCCAGGCTTGGGTCATCGGCGCGGGCTTCGTAGATAAGCTTGGCATCGGGATTATTGCGGGGGTCGGCGTCGAACATGCCGTCGCGATCGGTGAGGATCACCAGCAGGTCAGCTTCGACCAGGTTCGCCACCAGTGCCGCCAGTGTGTCGTTGTCACCGAAGCGAATTTCGTCGGTGACCACGGTGTCGTTCTCGTTGATCACCGGGATCACGCCCAACTCGACCAACGCACGAAGCGTGCTGCGAGCGTTGAGGTAACGCTTGCGGTCCGAGAGGTCGTCATGGGTGAGCAGGATCTGCGCCGTGCGGCGTTCGTGCTGCGCGAAGCTGGACTCCCACGCCTGCACCAGCCCCATCTGGCCGATCGCGGCCGCAGCCTGCAACTCATGCATTGCGGTGGGGCGCTGCGCCCAGCCCAGGCGGCTCATCCCTGCGGCAACCGCGCCGGAAGACACCAGCACCAGCTCCACACCCGCTTCGTGCAAGGCGACCATTTGTTCCACCCACACCGCCATGGCCGTGCGGTCGAGGCCTTTGCCATCCGCGGTCAGTAACGCGCTGCCGATCTTTACCACCCAGCGCTGCGCACCCGTTACCTTGCTTCGCATCTTTCCTGTCCTTGCCTGCCCAACCCAGAAAAATCACAAACGACAACGCCCCGGCCCGATCGGGAGCCAGGGCCATTCAGCCTGCCTGCCCGCCCGGAACCGGGGCGCTGTAGTGTACTGCAACCAATCAGTCGCGCACGTAAATGATTTCCGGACCGTCCTCGTCGTCTTCGTCGTCCCAGTCATCATCGTCGCCGATGTCGTGCACGCTCTTCACGCCGGTACGGCGAAGGGCACGGGCATCGTCCAGGGCTTGCAGCTGTGCCCGGGCTTCGTCTTCGATGCGCTGATCCAGCTCGGCCACTTCTTCGGCAAAGCCTTCTTCCTGGGCGATACGCTCGGCGCGCAGCTCCAGGTAGCGCATGATGTCGCGGCTGAGGCGCTCGGTGCCTTCCTTTGCCAGCGCGGAGATCACGTACACCGGGCCTTCCCACTGCAGGCGGTCGACCACTTCCTTCACGGCGGCTTCGTGCTCTTCCTCGAGCAACTGGTCGCATTTGTTCAGCACCAGCCAACGATCGCGCTCAGCCAGGGAGGGGCTGAATTTCACCAGCTCGTTCACGATCACTTCGGCAGCATCGGCGGCACTGCTGCCATCGAACGGCGCCATGTCCACGAGATGCAACAGCAGGCGCGTGCGCGCCAAGTGCTTGAGGAAGCGAATCCCCAGCCCAGCGCCATCCGAAGCACCCTCGATGAGGCCGGGGATGTCGGCGATCACGAAGCTCTTCCAACGGTCTACGCTGACCACGCCCAGGTTTGGCACCAGGGTAGTGAACGGGTAGTCGGCCACCTTCGGCTTGGCGGCCGAAACGGAGCGAATGAACGTGCTTTTGCCAGCGTTCGGCAAACCCAGCAGGCCTACGTCTGCCAGCACTTTCATTTCCAGCTTGAGGTCACGCTGCTCCCCAGGCTTGCCTGGCGTGGTCTGGCGCGGCGCGCGGTTGGTACTGGACTTGAAGCGGGTGTTGCCGAGGCCGTGCCAGCCACCCTGGGCGACCATCAGGCGCTGCCCTGGCTTTACCAGGTCGCCGATCACTTCCTGGGTACTGGCGTCGATCACCGTGGTGCCTACGGGCACGCGCAATACCAACTCCTCACCCTTGGCGCCGGTGCAATCGGTGCTGCCGCCATTCTCGCCGCGCTGCGCGTCGAAATGGCGGGTGTAGCGGTAGTCCACCAGCGTGTTGAGGTTCTCGTCGGCCACCAGGAACACCGAGCCGCCATCGCCACCGTCGCCGCCGTTCGGGCCGCCGTTCTCGATGAACTTTTCACGACGGAAGCTCATGCAACCGTTACCACCGTCACCCGCCTTCACGCGGATGGATACTTCATCTACAAACTTCATAAATCATGCCTCTCGCCACCAGGGCGAGCCTATAAGCCAGAAAACATAAGGCTCTTGCAAAAATGAGCGCAGCGCCCCAATCAACGACCGAGTAGAACAGCGCTGGAGCTCAAGCAGACAGCTTTGCAAGAGACTCACTACAAACAAAAAAGCCCCGTCGCGAGACAGGGCTTTTCAGCGGGGTCGCGATCAGGCTGCGACGACGCTTACGTAACGACGGCCGAACGCACCTTTGACTTCGAACTTCACAACGCCTTCGACTTTAGCGAAGAGGGTGTGGTCCTTGCCGATGCCAACGCCGTAGCCGGCGTGGAACTGGGTGCCGCGCTGACGCACGATGATGTTGCCGGCCTTGATGACCTGGCCGCCGAACATTTTCACGCCAAGGCGTTTACTTTCGGAATCGCGACCGTTGCGGGTACTACCACCAGCTTTTTTGTGTGCCATGAGTTCAATACTCCAATGTGCGGATCAGGCTGGAAAAATCAGGCCTGGATACCGGTGATTTTGATCTCGGTGAACCACTGGCGGTGGCCCATACGCTTCATGTGGTGCTTACGACGACGGAATTTGATGATCCGGATCTTGTCGTGACGGCCTTGGGCGATTACTTCTGCAACCACTTTGGCGCCTTCAACGACAGGTGCGCCGATGCTCACGTCGTCGCCATTGGCAACCAACAGAACGCGATCGAAGGTAACGGATTCGCCAGTGGCGACTTCCAGTTTTTCGATCTTCAGGTATTCACCTTCGGCGACCTTGTATTGCTTGCCACCGGTAACGATTACTGCGTACATGATATTTCTCCGTTAATCCTGCTCACCCAGCGCTTTATAGGAAGAGGTCTCGGCTGGCATGGCTGCAGCGGGCGGGAAACCCCAGGGGGACCCAACTGCAATTGCGTAAGGCAGGTGATGCCCAGGAAGTTCAGGGTGCGCGATTGTACGCAACGCAAGGTAGCCGCGCAAGGGCCGCTGGACGAGCGAAGCACCCTGCCCTGCGCTCTCAGGCCCCGTGGCGCGGGGGCGCCGCCTTGACAGGTCGGGACCTGACACCTAGCATGCCGCGCAACCTTTATGGAGCGTTAGTCGCTGATGCAACCCCAAGCCTTTTATCGTGTGGTGGCGGAAGATTTCACCGCCGTCGACGAGATCATCAAGCAGCAGCTGACCTCGCGGGTGCCGCTGGTATCGAAGATCGGCGACTATATCATCTCCGCTGGCGGCAAGCGCCTCCGGCCGCTGCTGGTGCTTCTGGGCGGCAAAGCCCTGGGCTACGAGGGCGGCAACCTGCGGCTATTGGCCGCAACCATCGAGTTCCTGCATACCGCCACCCTGCTTCACGACGACGTAGTGGACATGTCCGGCATGCGCCGCGGCCGTTCCACGGCGAACGCCATGTGGGGCAACGCGCCTAGCGTGCTGGTGGGCGACTTCCTTTATTCCCGTTCCTTCGAAATGATGGTCGAGCTGGGCTCCATGCCGGTCATGCAGATCCTCTCCCAGGCCACGCGCATCATCGCCGAGGGCGAGGTGCTGCAGCTGTCCAAGGTGCGGGACGCCAGCACCACCGAAGAAACCTACATGGAGGTCATTCGCGGCAAAACCGCGATGCTGTTCGAAGCCGCTACCCACAGCGCGGCTGCCCTGGCCGGCGCCAGCGACCAGGCCCGAGAAGCATTGCGCCAGTTCGGCGACCACCTTGGGGTGGCGTTCCAACTGGTGGACGACCTGCTCGACTACAAGGGCGACGCTGACACGCTCGGCAAGAACGTGGGCGACGACCTCGCCGAAGGCAAGCCTACCCTGCCCCTCATCTACACCATGCGCGAAGGCACCGCCGAGCAGGCGGCCCTGGTCCGGCAGGCGATCCAGAAAGGCGGTATCGAAGACCTCGAACGCATTCGCGAAGCCGTCGAGGCGTCCGGCGCCCTCGCCTATACGGCCCAGATGGCACAAGGTTACGCCAACCGCGCCATCGCGTGCCTGGACGCTCTTCCCGCCAGCGAGTACCGTGACGCGCTGGTGGAGCTGAGCGAATTCGCCGTCGCTCGCACCTACTGATACCTTCCCCCGCAGTGGCAGTTACCTGCCTGCCCGACAGGCTGGCGAGGTAACGGCCATGTGCGCCATTACCCCGAGGAACCCACATGTCTTTGCCACCCTGCCCTCAATGCGGCTCCGAGTTCGTCTACGAAGACGGCGCACAGCTGATCTGCCCGGAATGCGCACACGAATGGACAGCGGGCGAAGCCGCCAGCAGCGACGATGACGCACGCGTGGTGAAAGATTCGGTTGGCAACCTGCTCCAGGATGGCGACAGCGTAACCGTGATCAAGGACCTGAAGGTCAAGGGCACTTCGCTGGTGGTGAAGGTGGGGACCAAGGTGCGGAACATCCGCCTGTGCGATGGCGACCACGACATCGATTGCAAGATCGACGGTATCGGCGCGATGAAGCTCAAGTCCGAGTTCGTTCGCAAGGCGTAACGACAGCCGGGCGAGATCGGCCTTTGCAAAACTGCAAATACGAATTATTCTCAATGAACCCCATCAAGGAGAATGATCGTGACCTACCTCATCGACGCCTGGCTCGACCGTACTCATCCCTACCTGCGCATTCTTCATCGGGAAACCGGCGAGGTGTGCGCGGTGCTGCACGAAGACGCCCTGGACGAGCTGCGAGAGCAGGGTGAGCTGGATTACGAGGGGCTGAACTCTACCGAACCGCATGTACAGAAGGAGCTGGTGCGCAATCTGTTCCTGTTCTGCTACGCCCGGGCACTGCGCCCGGCGGGTGAGTTGCATTGAGGCCTTGATCGGGGCAAGCCTGAACCCGGTGTTTACCGGGTCGCCTTGCCCGCGACAGGGCGCCCCCGTAGCAGCCGGGCTCGCCCGCGACCAGATCCGCCCGCGAACTTACAAAATCTCGAGCAGCTCTACATCGAATACCAGCACGCTGTGCGGTGGGATCGACCCCACGCCTTGCGCGCCGTAAGCCAGCTCGCTTGGCACGTACAGGCGCCATTTGCTGCCGGTGTTCATCAGTTGCAACGCTTCGGTCCAGCCAGCGATCACGCCGCCAACGGGGAATTCAGCCGGCTGGCCGCGATCGTAGGAGCTGTCGAACACAGTGCCGTCGATCAAGGTGCCGTGGTAGTGAGTGCGCACGGTGCTCTCACGGGTAGGCTTGGCGCCCTCGCCAGCGGTCAGCACTTCGAACTGCAGGCCGGACGCCAGCGTAGTAACGCCTTCGCGCTTGCCGTTCTCGGCCAGGTACGCCAGGCCTTCGCCCGCGGCGGCTTCGGCCTTCACGCGCTCCTGCTCCTGCATGATTTCGCGAATGGCGCGGAAGGCGTTGTTCAGCTCTTCCGGTGCCACACGGCTAGGCTCGCCCTGGAAAGCATCCGTGAGGCCAGCGATCAGCGCGTCCAGGCTTACGCCGGGTGGTGGGTTGCTGCGGATCTGGTCGCCAAGCTGGCGGCCGATGCCATAGCTGACGCGGGTTTCGTCAGTAGTGAAGTTCAATTCAGGCATTGCACTGCTCCGTTGAAGGCCGGCAAGCCGGCCAGCCAAAAAGGGGAGCAGCCTAGCACATCAATGCTTGGTGAGCTTATCCAGGTAGCCCATGGCGAACGCCGAAATCACGAAGGTCATGTGAATGATCACATACCACATCAAGTGGTCGGCACCGATGTTCTGGGCGTCCATGAACACGCGCAGCAAATGGATAGAGGAGATGGCGACGATGGAAGCCGCGACTTTCATCTTGAGCGACGAGGAGTCCATTTTCCCAAGCCAGCTGAGCTTTTCCGAACCTTCGTCGATGTCCAGCTGCGACACGAAATTTTCGTAGCCCGAGATCATCACCATCACCAGCAGCCCGCCTACAAGGGCCATGTCGATCAGCGACAACAGGACCAGGATCAGCTCAGACTCCGCGAGGGCGAACACATTGGGCAGGATATGGAAGATTTCTTCGAAAAACTTCAACGCCAGGGCCAGCAAACCCAACGACAAGCCAAAGTAAATCGGTGCCAGCAGCCAGCGCGAGGCGTACATGGTTCTTTCGATCAGACGTTCCATTGCAACTCACAGGTAGCTTAAAAATCGGCCGTGAGTATACCAATGTCCGCCGGGCCGCGGGATGCGGTCGAATGCCCCAAGAGATTGCACGCTCGCTATCAGATGAGCTCAGGCGTCCGGCCGGGCCAGGTGATCGCCCAGGTGACGACCGCGCTCGGCGTTGATCTTGCGCAATTGGCCGTGCAAGTGAATGTCCCAGATTTGCGGGTCGTGCCGTAGCTGGTAGCCGTGGAGGGTCAGGCTATCGACGATGGCATCCAGTACCGATTCCGCGGCCTTGGCCCCATGGAACGGGCCCTGTGCCTTGATTGCCGTGGGCTGCTCGCCCGCCATTCCGGCCGCGAACAATAGCGTCCAGTGGCCCACATTCCCAGCCACAGGGCGGATGATGCACTCGATGCGGGTTTCAAGCCCGAGGCATTGGCGAGTGAGGCTAAGCGAGTGATCCATGCTGCGGTCCCTCCGCTGGGTGGATTCTCCTCAGACCGCATTCGCGCAAAAAGATCCGTACACCGGGCAGATGAGCGCCGAGCGGTCATCTCGCCCGGCGCCAACGCCTCAGGAGCAGGGCTTGACCTCGGCTAGCGCTTCCACTTTGTGGTCTCGCTCGGCTTCACGCAGCTCTTCTTCGCTGATGACTTCGGCAATAGCCCGCAAGCGATCCACCACCAAAGCATTCACGCTGCCTTCCGGGAAGTTGCCGTTGGCATCAGGCTCGCCTGCCTCTTCGCCGACCAGCAAGCTGAGCGCTTCGTCCGCCTGGCTGACCGCATACACGTGGAAGGTGCCGTCGCGCACGGCCTTCACCACCCGCTCGTCGAGCATAAGGGTAGCCACGTTGGCCTTGGGAATGATCGCGCCCTGCTCGCCGGTAAGCCCACGCGCTTCGCACAGCCGGAAGAAGCCCTCGATCTTCTCGTTCACCCCGCCTACAGCTTGCACTTCCCCGAACTGGTTGATCGAGCCGGTAATGGCGAAGCACTGCTTGAGCGGTTTGCGCGACAGCGCCGAGATCAGTGTGCACGCTTCGCCGAGCGAAGCGCTGTCGCCATCCACGTAGCCATAGGATTGCTCCAGCGCGATGCTGGCGGAGATCGCCAACGGAAACTCCTGGGCATAGCGGCTGCCAAGGTAGCCCGTGAGGATCATCACGCCTTTGGAGTGAATGGGCTGCCCCAGGTTGACCTCGCGCTCGATGTCCACGATGCCGCTGCTGCCGGGGTACACCGTGGCGGAAATACGCGCGGGAACGCCAAACGCCGAGTCGCCCACCGCCAGTACCGTGAGCCCGTTGCATTTGCCCACGGCGGCGCCGGAGGTGTCGATCAGCACGATGCCCGCAAGCATGTCGTCGAGGATGCGTGCCGACACTCGGCCGGTCCGCGTAGCCTTGGCCTTGAGCGCGCGCTCGATGTGGCCCGAATCAGTCACCGGGTCGCCCGCCACCTGGCGAATGAAATCCGCCTCGCTCACCAGCTGGAAAAGGTCGCCGATCCTGGCAGACAAACGCCCTTGGTGCTCGGCCAGGCGAGCGCTGTAAGTGGCCAGCCGAGCGACTGCATCGGCACTGAGGGCAGCCATACCCTCCTCGGAGGTACGCGTTTTAAGCAGCTGGGCAAACTGCTCAAGGCTGTCACCGTCCATGGGGATGTCTTCGTCGAAGTCCACCAGTACCCGGAACATCTCCTGGAAGTCCGGATCGTGGTCTTGCAGCGCGTAATACAGCTGACGGGAGCCGATGATCACCACCTTCACATTGAGGGGGATCATCTGCGGCGCCAGGGTTACGGTCGCCAGCCGGCCATACTCGCCCAGGGGGGATTCCATCTTCAGGCGGCGCGATTGCAAGGAGCGCTTGAGCGCATCCCACACGAACGGCTCGCCCAGCATCTTCTCGGCTTCAAGGATAAGGAAACCGCCATTGGCCCGGTGCAGCGCACCCGACCGCAGCTGGCGGTAGTTGGTGTACAACGCGCCTTGGTCCGTGCTGTATTCGATGCGGCCAAACAGGTTGTCGTAGGTGGGGTGCGGCTCGAACACGACAGGCGCGCCCCCGCTGGCGTGGTGCCCGATCACCAGGTTGGGCGCGTACTGTTCTTCAAGCATCTTGCGAGCGATGGCATCGCCCTTGGGGTCGTCGACCAGCTGCTCTACTACCGTGCGCAGCAAGTGCACCTGCATAGCCTGCAAATAGGCACATACCCCGGCCTGCTCCGAATACCGCTCGGACAAGGGGCCTAGCAAAGGCTGGAGCGCAATGGTGATGGTTTCTTCATTGAGCTGGCGCAGCTGGTTACTGGACTCGCGCTTCCATTGCGGCAGGCTGGCGAGCTCCTCGTTGAGGCGCTCCTCGAGGGCGGCAATGTCACTATGGAAGCGATCGCGATCCGCCTCGGGCAGCCCGGCGAATTCCGCCTCGTCCAGCGCCTTGCCCTCGAGCATCGGAGTGAAGGCAATATTGCTGCTGTCCCGGTACAGGGCCACGTCCTTCTCGAGCGCCGCACGCTCGATCACATCCAGCGCACGGTCGTAGCGATGGTTGAAGGCGCGGTCGATGGCGCTTTTTTTCTGCTGGTAGGAGGGATGCTCGAACACTGCCGGAAACGTCGCCAGCAGGTTGTCGATAAGCCCGCCGATATCGCTGATGAACGCGCCAGCGCTGCCAGGCGGCATTTCCAGCGCGCGCGGATTACGCGGCTCATCGAAATTATTGACGTACACCCAGTCGCAAGGCGTTTGCATGCGCTTGGCTTCAGTCTTGAGGTAACGCTTGGCGAAGGAAAAGCGACCGGTACCCGGCTCGCCCATCACGAATACGTTATACCCCGGGCGGGGCATGGCCACACCGAACTGCAAGGCTTCCACAGCGCGTTCCTGCCCCAGCACACCGCGGAAGGGCTCCAGGTCCTCGGTGCTGGCGAAACTGAACTGCTCGGCAGTGAACGGCCGCGCCAGGGCTTCAGGTGCGAGACGCAGGCGGGCGGCAACGGAATCGGGCATCAGGCTTCCTTAGGTTTACAAACTTTGAGCATTCTGGCGCTCGCAAGGCGCGGCTGGCAAGGGAGCGCTGCCCAGACAAGCACATGGCTCGCACGGTGTACGCTAAATGCGTAGCAAGGCCGACGGAACCGCAAACCCTGCCTAAACTCCAACATGCGCGCCCAGCCCAACGGCAGGCGTGCACCTGGTGCTCGAAAGGGCACAGGCCATTTTGATCGACATGCGAGAACAATGCTATGAAACGGATTCTGCTTGGCTCCCTGTTTACCGTCGCTTCCCTCCAGGCATTTGCCCAGGCCCCCGGCGGCCCGGACTGCGGGTGGGGCAACATGCTGTTTGAAGGCCAGCGCGGCACCCCGGCTCACTTCCTGGCTTCTACCACCAACGGCACTTCCGGGAACGCCACGTTCGGGATGACCTCCGGAACCAACGGTTGCAACACCAGCGGCGCGCTGACCTATGGCGGCAAGTCGTGGATTGCCATGAATGGCATGATGAACGAACTCTCCGAAGACATGGCGCAAGGCCAAGGCGAAGCGCTGACCACCTATGCAGTGGTACTGGGCGTAAAACCTGAAGATCGCGCTTACTTCTCCAGCGTGACCCACCAGCACTTCAATGACATTTTCAAAACCGCTGACGTGACGGCCGAAGACGTTCACGCCAACACCCTCAATGTACTGAAAAACGATCCACGTCTGGCCAAGTACGCCACCCAGGCGTAAGGTCGCTGCGTGTCCCCGCCCCGCTTGGGGCGGGTTCTGTCATTTGCCGGATGCAAGGGATGCTCACCCGCTTTCTATGGCTGGCCCTGTTGGCCTGCACCTCGCTCAACGCCGCTCCGTCTATAGCCCCCGCCACCCTGGATCGCCTGGCTCAAGACCCGAACTGGATCGCCTTGGGGCATTACGAATACAAACGCCTCCGTGGCTGGCACAGCTACGTGGATGATCGCCGTTTTTTCCTGGCAGAAAACGGCCGCTACAGCCCTGCCGATGAATTGGCCGCCACGCTCCGGGCGCTGTATGCCCCGGCCAACCTGGGCAATCGGCATGCCCAGTGTGTATTTCCTGCACGTACGCGGTGGCTGCGCGCCCGCTTGAACCTTGACGATTTGCCCCAGGTGGATTGCCCGGACTTCCAGCACTGGTACGGCGACATTTCGCCTCATTCGGCCGTGCTGGTGTTCCCGGCCGCCTACCTCAACAGTCCTTCCTCGATGTTCGGGCATACTTTGCTGCGCATCGATCAGGCCGACACACAGGCCAACCAGACGGCGCTGCTCAGCTATGCGATCAACTTCGGCGCCTATGTAGAAGGCAGTGACAACAGCATGCTCTATGCCTGGAAAGGGCTGGCCGGTGGCTACCCCGGGCTGTTCTCGCTGGTGCCGTATCAGCAGAAACTGGCCGAATACCGCAGCCTGGAAAATCGGGACCTGTGGGAATACCAGCTTAACCTCACCCCGGAAGAAACCGGCCGGCTGGTAGAGCATGTGTGGGAGCTACAGCAGATACGTTTCGATTACTACTTCTTCGACGAAAACTGTTCGTACCGGCTACTGGAGCTACTGCAAGTGGCGAGGCCCGGCTTGCAGCTGACCGAGCAATTCCCTCTGGCGGCAATCCCTACCGATACGGTGAAAGCGGTCAAGGCCGCCGGGCTGGTACAGCGCACCGACTACAGGCCCTCCCGCGAACGGGAGTTGTTGGCCCGAGCTGCCCCCTTGAGCGCTTCAGAGCAGGCGCTTGCCAAGCGCATGGCAGACACGCCAGCGGCCGCGGGCGATCCAGCGTTCAACGCCCTGCCCCGCGCGCAACAGGCCCTGGTGCTCGACACGGCCTACCGGCTGCAGCGCTACGAGGCAACCGGCCAGCCCCGGGATGCCGAGCGAAGCCAGCGCAGCTTCGCCTTGTTGCAGGCTATCAACCGCAACCCTCCGCCTGCCTTGGCAGTGGAACGCCCGGGGTTGCCAGAAGAAGGCCACCCCTCTCGAACCTGGGAGCTGGGGCTGGGTACCCGCGATGATCGCGCGTTTGCCGAATATGGCTTGCGCATGGCGTATCACGACCTGCAGGACAACGCCTACGGCTTCCCGCTGGGCGCGCAGATCGAACTCGGTGGGCTGAAAGTTCGCCAGTACGAAGGCGGCGAGTGGCAGTTGCAACAGTTCAACCTTGCAACGATCCGTTCGCTGTCCCCGCGCAACGACCTGCTAAAACCCTGGTCGTGGCAGGTCAGCGGCGGCCTGGAACGCGTGCTGGGAAAGCATGGCGATAACGTGCTGGTCACGCATTTGAATGGTGGCGCGGGAGGAACCTGGCAGCTCGCGCCGGAGGTACTCGGCTTTGCCCTGGGTACGCTGCGGGTAGAGCATAACAATGACTTCGCGGCGTTCGCGGCGCCAGCGGCAGGCTTTGACACCGGGCTGTTGTGGCGCAACGGCCTGGGCAATCTGCGCCTGGAAGCCAAGGGCGATTACTTCACCAATGGTGAAGCGCGGCGCCAGCTGAGCCTGGCCCAGCAATGGGAGTTGAGCCCTACTCTCGGCGTGCGGCTCGCGGCGCAGACAGACTTCAGCCACCTCGGCGGGCCGGTGAACGAAGTGCTGCTGGAGCTCAAGTGGTACCACTATTGACGCACCAACCAAACACTGACCGACGATTGACATTTAATCTACAAAAACACACCTAAACTGATACCTATGCCGGGCAGCTGGCCTGGCGCCTGAGGTATCCAACATGAAGATGCAGTGGTGTGTGGTCTTCGGCGTAATCATGCTCGCCGGCTGTACGACGACTCACGAACAGTTGCTGCAGCAGGGTTATCCGCCGGGCTTCGCCGACGGTTACCAGGACGGATGTGGCAGCGGCCGCGGCGCCGCCGGCTCCATCACAGGCACCTATACCAAGAACGTGCCTCGCTATTTGTCCGACAAACTCTACAGCAGCGGCTGGGACGATGGGTTCCGTCAATGTCAGGCTGCGCTGGCCAACCAGGAACGGCAGGATCTTCACGACAAAGTGTTGAACGACCGCGATCGGGACTGGCAGCGCGACGTGGACAACGGCAAGGCGCGGGCCTACCACTCCAATTGATCACTGTTCGGCATTGAATGGAAACTCCAGGCGGTCAGCTATTGCCTATTCAAAGGAGACGTACCAGGAGGGATATTCATGAGCCGCGCATTCGTCAATGAAGATCAGGCAGCCGCCCACGCCAGCCAACCAGTGGAGCGGATGGTAAGCACCCTTCCCAACTACGTGACCGAGTCGGGCCTGGTGCAGTTACGCGCCCGGGCCGATGAGCTCCGGGCGCTACACCTGGAGCAGAGTGCCTTGGGCGAACGCGCCGACCGCCAGGCGCTGGCGGATCTGGAGCGTGACCTACGCTACTACCATCAACGCTTGCAGACAGCGAAGGTCGTGCCGCCGGTTCAAGCGACCGACACGGTACAGATCGGCAGTTGGGTCAGTTATGTGGATGAGCACAACATGCACCGGCAAGTGTGCCTGGTGGGAGAGGATCAGGCTGACGTAGGTGTTGGCCTGATCAACTGGGCCTCTCCGCTCGGCCGCGCCCTGATGGGCGCGAAAGTGGGCGACGAAGTGGTATGGCGCCGCCCGGCAGGTGAACATGTGCTGGAAGTACTGGCTATCTCCGCTACGCCTGACTGAGCGCAGGTCGCAGGCAAGCCTCGCTGCTACAGAGGACACCTGTAGCAGCGAGGCCCGATTACGCCAGCTTGCGGTACTTGACGCGGTGCGGTTGCGCCGCGGCTTCGCCCAGGCGCTTCTTGCGATCGGCTTCGTACTCGGTGTAGTTGCCTTCGAAGAAGACGATCTGGGAGTCGTCTTCGTAGGCCAGGATGTGCGTGGCCACACGGTCCAGGAACCACCGGTCGTGGGAGATCACGATGGCGGCGCCCGGGAAGTCCAGCAGCGCTTCCTCCAGCGAACGAAGGGTTTCTACGTCGAGGTCGTTGGACGGTTCGTCGAGCAGCAACACGTTGCCGCCTTCCTTCAAGGTCAACGCCAGGTGCAAGCGGCCGCGCTCACCACCGGAGAGGTCCTTCACGAACTTCTGCTGGTCCCCGCCCTTGAAGTTGAACCGGCCCACATAGGTGCGGGACGGCACTTCATAGTTGCCAATGCGGATCTGGTCCGAGCCGTCGGAGATCTGCTGGAACACCGTCTTGCTGCCGTCCAGGTCCTCGCGGCTCTGGTCCACGCACGCCAACTGCACGGTATCGCCGATGTCGATGGTGCCCGAATCCGGTTGCTCCTTGCCCATGATCATGCGGAACAGCGTGGATTTACCCGCGCCGTTGCCGCCGATCACGCCCACGATCGCGCCCTTGGGCATGGCGAACGAAAGGTTGTCGATCAGTACCCGGTCGCCATAGCTCTTGGTGACGTTGTTGAACTCGATCACCTTGTCGCCCAGGCGTGGGCCCACCGGGATGTAAATCTCGTTGGTTTCGCTGCGTTTCTGGAATTCCTGCGACTGCAGTTCTTCGAAGCGCTGCAGGCGGGCCTTGGATTTGGACTGCCGCGCCTTGGCGCCCTTGCGCACCCACTCCAGTTCTTCCTTGAGCGCCTTCTCGTGAGCCGACTGCTGCTTGGATTCCTGCGCCAACCGCTCGGACTTCGCTTCGAGCCAGCCGGAGTAGTTACCTTCGTATGGAATGCCGTGGCCACGGTCCAGCTCGAGGATCCAGCCGGCAACGTTGTCCAGGAAGTAACGGTCGTGGGTAATGGCTACCACAGTGCCCTGGAAGTCATGGAGGAAACGCTCCAGCCAGGCCACCGAATCCGCGTCCAGGTGGTTGGTGGGTTCGTCGAGCAGCAGCATGTCAGGGGCCGACAGCAGCAAGCGGCACAGCGCGACACGGCGTTTTTCACCACCGGAAAGGTGTTCGATACGGGCATCCCATGGCGGCAGCCGCAGGGCATCGGCGGCCACTTCCAGCTGGCGCTCGAGATTATGCCCGTCGGAGGCCTGAAGGATGGACTCGAGCTTGGCCTGCTCGGCGGCCAGCTTGTCGAAATCGGCATCCGGCTCGGCGTAGGCGGCGTACACCTCGTCAAGGCGCGCCTGGGCGTCCTTGATGGCCGACACGGCCTCTTCCACCACTTCACGAACGTTCTTGTTCGGGTCCAGCTCGGGCTCCTGAGGCAGGTAACCCACATTCAGCTCGGGCATCGGGCGGGCTTCGCCGTCGAACTCTTTGTCTACCCCGGCCATGATCCGTAGCAGCGTGGATTTACCCGAGCCGTTCAGGCCCAGCACGCCAATCTTGGCGCCAGGGAAGAAAGACAGGGAAATGTTCTTTAGGATTTCCCGCTTCGGCGGAACAACCTTGCTCAGCCGATGCATGGTGTAGACGTATTGGGCCATGGGTAAACCTGACTGGTAACGATGATGGCGCGCACAGATGAAAAGCGCGTTTCGGGAGACGGTCAAAACTACCGGAATGCGTGATTGAGGGCAAACTTAGAGCCCGGGGGCTGGCACTTTGCCAGACATGGCGGCATGCTAGCCTGTCAACGGCAGCAGCGCCTGTTATCATGGGCCTTTCGCGGCCCATGGCACGCGCGCAGCGCCACTGGCGGTCTCGGCGCAACACCGCAGGATTTCAGTTTGAGCAACCTCGATCAGTCGTCGTCCCTGCGCCAGCGAACCCCTGCGGCCAGTGGTTCTTTTTCTGGCTCGCTGAAAAGCGCGCTCGCCGTGCTGGTGTTGCTCCTCTTCGGCCTGCTGGTATGGCAGGTACTGAACGAATATCACCGCAATCAGGACGAGCAACGCGCCGCTGCCGTAGAGCATAGCGCCAGCCTGGCAGACCGCCTGGGCCTGAACATGGCATTGTTCGCCGAGAGCAGCCTCAACGCGCTGTTGCTTGGAACGCCGCCGGGTGGAAAGGGGGTGCCGGCCGGGCTGATCGGCACGGTGCATCTGGGCGCCAATGGCCAGCCCCTGCCCGGCGAGCGCCCTTCAGCGGCGTTATCCAATGCGCTGCCCGAGCTGACACAGCACGCCAGCAACACCCGCTACTGGTACAGCAACAGCCCGGACGGCGCTGAAACCTGGCTGGCCCTGCGTGACCCTCGCAGCCAAGGCTTCTGGATATTGCGCTTCGCTCCGTCGTTTTATGGCCTTTTGGCGCCCCACCTGGGCGACCACGGTTGGTCCCAGTGGCTGGTCAAGGACGCCGAAGGCCGACCGATCTACCGGGCCTCGGGTGACGCAACCGCAGGTACCTCCCCTGCTCCGGTTCTGGCATTGTCCGCCGAGGAGCAACGTACCAGCGTCGCCAGTTACTCGCTGCCGGGGAGCGGCTGGCGCCTGGATGGGCTTTTTGATCCGCAGCTTGCGCGGTTGCCGCTGCTTCCCGGCCTGTTCAGCAAGCTTGCGCTTGGGCTCGCCTGCACCATTCTGCCGTTGCTGGTACTGCGTGACTTGCGCCGCAGGCAGCAGGAAGTGCAAGCGCAACGGCGTCGCTATCAGGATATTTTCGAAGGTGCCGGTGTTGGCCTTTGCGTGTTCGACCTGCGGGACCTGCGCCAATTGGTCACGCTTGCGGGCTTGCGGCGCATCGAAGATATCCTGCCATGGCTCGAAGCACACCCAGCCCAGCATCGGGTGTTGCGCGAAGCCATGCACCTGACCGAAGCCAACCAGGTTGCACTAAACCTGCTGCAGCTTCAGGACGCCGGCGCGGTGTGGGCGCGGCTGGTTGGCAGCAGCACGTTGGTGCCGCAAAACCTGCCCTACGAATTGCTGGTCGCCTTGCTCGCACCCGCCACGGTCGAACTCGAGTTTTCGCTGCCTGGCTCCGACGGCGCTGCCCGCCATGTGTGGGCACAGATCCGCGTGCCCGAAGATGGCAGCGTGGATGAAGTGATTCTAAGCCTCAACGACGTCACGCAACGCAAGCAGGCCCAGGTATCGCTGGTAGAGCGCGAGCGGTTCTGGTCGGACGTGGTACGGGCGGTGCCGGACCATCTTTATGTGGCCGACGTGCTCCAGCGCAAGATGCTTTACAGCAACCATCACCTGGGCATGACGCTGGGCTATACCCATAGCGAAGTTCAGGACCTGGGCGACCAGTTCTGGGAAGCCCTCATGCATCCGGTGGATGCCGAGCAATACCGTGCCCTGCGCCAGTACCAGCGGGACACCAGCTATGCCGGTCAACTGCAATGCCAGCTGCGCTTCCAGCACAGGGACGGCAGCTGGCGGCGTTTCGACATCCGCGAGCAAAGCCTCACCGAGGATACCGCCGGGCGGGTGACGCGGATCATCGGCGTGGCCAAGGACGTTACCGAGCAGATCGAGGCGAGCCAATCGCTACGCGACAGTGAACAGCGTTATCGCATGCTTGCTGAAAGCATCAGTGACGTCATCTTTTCGACCGACAGCCGCCTGAAGCTCAACTACGTCAGCCCCTCCGTTCAAACCGTGCTCGGTTATGACGTGCAATCGGTGTTCGATAACGGCTGGCAATCCACCATCGCCACGCCCAGCCAGGTCACCGGCCTGGAGGCGTTGCTCGACCGGGTACGCGCCGCCTTGGGCGAGCCGGCCCTGCTGGCAGAGTTGCGTACGCAGGTGCGCAGCCAGACGTTCATGCTCGACTGCCTGCGCGCGGATGGCCGCAAGATCCCCATCGAGCTGCGCCTGGTATTGATCTGGGACGAACACGACAACTTCGAAGGGATTCTCGGCGTAGGCCGCGACGTAAGCCAACAGCGACGTGCCGAGAAAGACCTGCGCATGGCGGCTACGGTGTTCCAGCACTCCACCTCCGCGATCCTCATCACCGACCCGGCCGGCTATATCGTGCAGGTGAACGAAGCGTTCAGCCGAGTCACCGGTTATCAGCCTGCAGACGTGCTGGACCAGCTACCCACACTGCTCACGGTCATCGAACAGCAGGAAGCCCACCTGCAATACGTGGTCAAGCAGCTTCACCTCAATGGCAGCTGGGAAGGGGAAATACGCCTTAAACGGCGTGACGGCGAACACTACCCGGCTTGGGTGGGCATAACCGCGGTACTGGATGAAGAAGGCGACCTGGCCAGCTATGTCTGTTTCTTCAGCGATATCAGCGAGCGCAAGGCCAGCGAACAGCGTATCCACCGGCTCGCCTACTACGACGCCCTCACCCACCTGCCCAACCGCACATTGTTCCAGGACCGCCTGTTCACTGCGTTGCAGCAAGCCGAACGGCAGAAGGCCTGGGTGGTGTTGATGTTCCTGGACCTCGACCGGTTCAAGCCCATCAATGACTCGCTGGGCCATGCAGCGGGCGACCGCATGCTCAAGGATATGGCCATGCGCTTGCTGGCCTGCGTGGATGAAGACGACACGGTTGCGCGCATGGGCGGTGACGAATTCACCCTGTTGTTGCAGCCGCGCGGCAGCCGCGAAGCGGCGCTTACCCGAGCTATCCACGTAGCGGAGGAAATCCTCGGTAATCTTCACGCGCCTTTCGTGCTCGAGAACCGGGAGTTCTTCGTCACGGCCAGCATCGGCATTGCCCTTAGCCCGCAGGACGGCAGCGAGCTGAGCCAGCTGATGAAAAACGCCGACACCGCGATGTATCACGCCAAGGAACGCGGCAAGAACAACTTCCAGTTCTATCAGGCAGACATGAATGCCAGTGCGCTGGAGCGGCTGGAACTCGAAAGCGATTTGCGCCACGCCCTGGAGCAGGAAGAGTTCGTGCTGTACTACCAGCCCCAGCTCAGCGGGGATGGAAAACGGCTTACTGGCGCCGAGGCCTTGCTGCGCTGGCGGCACCCGAGGCGTGGGCTGGTTCCGCCTCAGGATTTCATCCCCGTGCTCGAAGAGCTTGGGCTGGTGGTAGATGTGGGCGACTGGGTACTGACCGAGGCCTGCCGCCAATTGAAAGCGTGGCATCAGGCCCGGGTACGGGTGCCCAAGGTGTCGGTAAACATATCGGCGCGGCAGTTCTCCGACGGCCAGCTGGGCAAGCGCATTGCGAGCATCCTCGCGGAAACCGGCGTACCGCCTGCGTGCCTTGAGCTGGAGCTGACCGAGAGTATCCTGATGAGGGACGTGAACGAGGCCATGCAGATCCTCGACAGCCTGAAAATGCTCGGCCTGAGCATTGCCGTTGACGACTTCGGCACGGGCTATTCCTCGCTCAACTACCTGAAGCAGTTCCCGATTGACGTGCTGAAGATCGACCGCACCTTCGTCGATGGGCTACCTGAGGGTGAACAGGATGCACAGATCGCCCGCGCAATCATCGCCATGGCCCACAGCCTCAACCTCTCGGTGATCGCCGAGGGCGTGGAAACCCACGACCAGCTGGACTTCCTCCGCGAACACGGCTGCGATGAAGTGCAAGGCTATCTGTTCGGCCGGCCCATGCAAGCCAACCGGTTCGAAGCGCAGTTCAGCAACGACGCCTTGTTCATGTTCGATTGAGCGAGAGCTGCAAGCTCGAAGCTTCAAGCGGCAAGAAGATCTGCCGTGGCTTTTGGCTTGCAGCTTGCAGCTCGCGGCCCTCAGCTGAACCCCGGTCATCCCCAGGATGACGGGCGCTCATGTGCCAGCCTCCGGTGGATGCGGTAGAATGGCGGCTTTCTCTCTGCCGATCCTCGAGGACCGCCAATGTTCAGCCGTGATTTGACCCTTGCCAAGTTTGACGCCGACCTCTTTGCCGCGATGGAGCAAGAAGCCCTGCGTCAGGAAGAGCACATCGAGCTGATCGCCTCGGAGAACTACACCAGCCCGGCGGTCATGGAAGCTCAAGGCTCGGTGCTCACCAACAAGTACGCCGAAGGCTATCCGGGCAAGCGCTACTACGGCGGCTGCGAGTACGTGGATGTGGTTGAGCAGCTGGCCATCGATCGCGCCAAGGAGCTGTTCGGTGCCGACTACGCCAACGTGCAGCCTCATGCCGGCTCACAGGCCAACGCCGCGGTGTACCTGGCGCTGTTGCAAGCGGGCGATACCATTCTGGGCATGAGCCTCGCCCACGGCGGTCACCTCACCCACGGTGCTTCGGTGTCTTCCTCCGGCAAGCTGTACAACGCCGTTCAGTACGGGATCGACGGCAATGGCCTGATCGACTACGACGAAGTGGAGCGCCTGGCGGTAGAGCACAAGCCGAAAATGATCGTGGCCGGTTTCTCCGCCTACTCTCAGGTGCTGGACTTCGCCCGCTTCCGCGCCATCGCAGACAAGGTCGGTGCTTACCTGTTCGTGGACATGGCGCACGTGGCTGGCCTGGTTGCCGCTGGCGTGTACCCTAACCCCGTTCCGTTTGCCGATGTGGTCACTACCACCACACACAAAACCCTTCGTGGCCCACGCGGTGGCCTGATCCTGGCGCGCAGCAATCCTGAAATCGAGAAGAAGCTGAATTCGGCCGTGTTCCCGGGCGCCCAGGGTGGCCCACTGGAACACGTTATCGCCGCCAAGGCCGTATGCTTCAAGGAAGCGCTGCAGCCTGAATTCAAGGCCTACCAGCAGCAAGTGGTGAAAAACGCTCAGGCCATGGCCGAAGTGTTCATCGAGCGCGGCTTCGACGTCGTTTCCGGTGGCACCCAGAACCACCTGTTCCTGCTCTCCCTGATCAAGCAGGACATCTCGGGCAAGGATGCGGACGCTGCCCTGGGCCGCGCGTTCATCACCGTCAACAAGAACTCGGTACCGAATGATCCGCGCTCGCCGTTCGTGACTTCCGGCCTGCGTTTCGGCACCCCAGCCGTGACCACCCGTGGCTTCAACGAAGCTGACTGCCGCGAGCTGGCAGGCTGGATCTGCGACATCCTGGCCGACCTGAACAACGAAGCGGTGATCGATGCCGTTCGCGAGAAGGTCAAGGCTATCTGCGCGCGGCTGCCGGTGTACGGCAACTGATCCGCCAGGCGTAAACGAGAACCCGGCCAAGTGCCGGGTTTTTTTATGGGTTCGAGAAACGCTTCCACTTTCCAGCCACCTGCGGACCGCACTTAAGGTGCCGTCTCCTGGCCCGAACGGGCCTTCACGCAAGTTGCAGGAGTATCAACCATGCCTACCGTCCAGCAACAATCCTTTGTTGGAGCCTTATGGCTCAATGGCCACCCACTCAACACACTAAGCGCACTATTAGGTAAAGCTGCCTGGGCCAACCGCCTCCCAAACCTGGCTGTTCTCGCGCCGCACCTGGCGAGCACAGTGCGCAATGATTCACACTTGCTCAGTTGCCAAGCGGGCGTAACGCCCAAGCCCATGGCGTTCTACTTCCAATGGACAACCGAAGGCTACCAACTGTATGTGCGTTCCCCAGGCAAGTATTTCAGCAGAGGGGTGGCGCTCGACGAAGGAGGTTTTCTTGGTGTCTTGCCCGCCGACCAACGAGCTCCTGCCTTGTTAGAGCTGAACTGCCTCAATGAGCGCCCACTCGATCCGACAGATGTTTCCACAAGCCAGTACGCTATCAAGTTAAGCACTGAAGGCGCTGCCATTACCCCACGCCGTCGAGCTCATTCCGGCTACCAATATCTGGGCGTTGAGCATCCGAATGCTCAAATATGGAAGCTATTGATCATTGAGCGTAACGTGAGTGCCCCATGGCTCAGCGAGCCAGGTGAGCAGTAACTTCACGGGCCCTCGCAAGCCTGCATACCCTTGAACGCTTCTTGGATTGCCTGTTCTGGCAAGTCATCGGCGATGAACACCATCACGCTCTCGCGTGCCTCGCCCTCCTCCCAGGCGGTGTCCCAGTCAAAGCCGTAGAGCTTGAGCACACCCTGGAACACCAGCCTGCAGGGCTCGCCAGCGATATTGAGCACACCCTTGTAGCGCAACAATTGCCGGCCGTGTTCTTCCAGTAGCGTGTTCATGAAATCGCTGAGGCGGTCGATGTCCAGCGGCCTATCCGTGCGCAACACCATGCTGGTGATACGGTCGGTGCTTTCGCCGATGAGCATTGGCCGTGGGCGGAACCCCGCGCCCAGCTCCGCATTGAGGTTGAACCCTCGAATATCCAGCAGCTCCGCCAGGTCGATCTCACCGTGGTCCACTACGCGAATCGGGGCGCGGTTATTGATGCGGGCTAACCGCTTACTGAGTGCTTCGAACGCTTCGGGTGTGACCAGATCCGTCTTGCTCACCAGTAGCCGGTCGGCAAACCCCACTTGGGCCTGGGCGATGGTTTGCTTCAGATGCTCGCCAGCGTGGGCCGCGTCAACAAGGGTCACAATGCCATCGAGCACATAACGGTCACGCAGCTCTTCTTCCATGAAAAAGGTTTGAGCAACCGGCGCAGGGTCGGCCAGGCCGGTGCACTCGATCACCAGCCGATCAAAGGCGATTTCTCCTGAATCGAGCCGTTCCAGCAACAGAAATAACGCTTTGGTGAGGTCAGTATGGATGCTGCAACACACACAACCGTTGGCCAGCGTTACCACCTGCACGGGCTCGTCGCCCAGCAGTTCGGTGTCGATACCGGCGTCACTGAATTCGTTCTCGATCACCGCCAGCTTCAGCCCGTGCTCGGCCTGAAGCATGTAGCGAAGCAAGGTGGTTTTGCCGGCGCCGAGAAAACCGGTCAGCACCGTTACAGGGACAGGGATGGGCACGTACGTCTCCGGATCAGGATCGAGGCACCTGAATCAGCATGTCCCCGGAAGGCCGGGGACAGCTCGCGAATCAGGCCGAGGCGGGGTTCAGCAACAACGGGGCGATCCCTTGCCACCGCCGTAGCGGGCCTCTTGCCGCTCACGGAAGAAGGCCTCGTAATCCATCACCGGCTGGTCCGGGTGGGTCTTTCGCATGTGTTCCACATAATTATCGTAGTCCGGCATGCCGACCATCAGGCGCGCGGCCTGCCCCAGGTATTTGCCCAACCGGCTCAGGTCATTGAACATGGCTCAGGTCCTCATGCGTCTGGCAGCGCCTGGAATGGCGCTTCCTTGTCGGTGCGGTCGCGTTTGCCCAGCGCCGCGTAGCCGACCTTGACCGCGAACACCAGTACTGCCAGCACCACGAACAGGAACAGCACGGTAAGCGTGGCGTTGGTGTAGGCGTTGAAGATCACTGCCTGCATCTGCTCGATACTCTTGGCCGGAGCAAGCACCTGCCCTGCCGCCAGCGCGTCGTTGTACTTTTTCGCCAATGCCAGGAAGCCCACCGCCGGGCTGGGGTCGAACAGCTTGATCAGGCCCGCGGTGGTGGTGCAAATCAGCAGCCACGCCGCTGGCAACAGGGTGACCCAGATGTAGCGCTGGCGCTTCATCTTGATCAGCACCACAGTGCCGAGCATCAGCGCGATGCCCGCCAGCATCTGGTTGGAGATGCCGAACAGGGGCCACAAGGTATTGATGCCACCGAGCGGGTCGACCACGCCTTGATACAGCAGGTAACCCCACAACGCCACGCAACCGCCGGTACCAACCATGTTGGCGCCCCAGGATTCGGTGCGCTTGAGCGAAGGCACGAAGCTGCCGAGCAGGTCCTGCAGCATGAAGCGGCCCGCGCGGGTACCGGCGTCTACCGCGGTAAGGATGAACAGCGCCTCGAACAGGATCGCGAAGTGGTACCAGAACGCCATGGTGTTTTCGCCTGGCAGTACCGTGTGCAGAATCTGCGCGATACCTACGGCCAGCGTGGGCGCACCACCGGCGCGGGCCAGGATGGTGTTTTCACCAATGTCGTGGGCCACCGCCTGCAGCGTTTCGGGTGTGATCGCAAAGCCCCAGCCACTGACCGCGGCTGCCACGGCGTTGATGTCGCCACCCACTACAGCGGCCGGGCTGTTCATCGCGAAGTACACGCCAGGTTCGATGACCGAGGCGGCAACCATGGCCATGATGGCTACGAACGACTCCATCAGCATCGCGCCATAGCCGATGTACCGGGCGTTCACTTCGTTATCCAGCAGCTTGGGCGTGGTGCCCGAGGAAATCAGCGAGTGGAAGCCCGATACCGCGCCGCAGGCGATGGTAATGAACAGGAACGGGAACAGCGTACCTTTCCACACCGGCCCGGTGCCGTCGGTGAACTGCGTGAGCGCTGGCATTTTCAGCTCTGGCATGGTGACCAGAATGCCGATGGCCAAGGCGATGATAGTGCCGATTTTCAAGAACGTAGACAGGTAGTCCCGCGGTGCGAGGATCAGCCAAACCGGCATTACCGCAGCCACGAAGCCGTAGCCGATAAGCATCCAGGTGATCTGCACGCCCGTGAAGGTAAAGGCCTTGGCCCATACCGGGTCGGCAGCCACTTGACCGCCAGCCCAGATGGAAGCCAGCAACAGTGCTACGCCAATGAGCGAGATTTCACCGATGCGGCCCGGGCGGATAAAGCGCATGTACACGCCCATGAACACCGCGATAGGAATGGTCGCCATCACGGTGAACACGCCCCACGGGCTTTCAGCCAACGCCTTGACCACGATCAGCGCCAGCACGGCGAGGATGATGATCATGATCAGGAAGCAGCCGAACAGGGCGATGGTGCCCGGGATGCGGCCCATCTCTTCGCGCACCATGTCGCCCAGCGAGCGGCCGTTACGGCGGGTGGAGAGGAACAGCACCATGAAGTCCTGCACGGCGCCGGCCACCACAACGCCGGCGATCAGCCAGAGGGTGCCAGGCAGGTAGCCCATTTGCGCGGCGAGCACCGGGCCCACCAGCGGGCCAGCTCCGGCGATGGCCGCGAAATGGTGGCCGAACAGGATATGTTTGTTAGTGGGAACGTAATCCAGCCCATCGTTGTTGAGCACGGCAGGCGTGGCTCGACGAGGATCGAGCTGCATCACTTTCTCAGCGATGAACAGGCTGTAGTAACGGTATGCAACCAGGTAGATCGCCACCGAGGCGACCACAATCCAGAGCGCGTTGATGCTTTCGCCGCGACGCAGCGCGACAACCCCGAGCGCCCAGGCGCCAATGACGGCCAGCGCGAGCCATGGCAGATGGCGGGCCAGACTATTATTGTTTTTCATGTTTTATATTCCAGCGAATGGCAACGGAACAAACCCGGCTCCAGTCTAGCTACACTTGCCGGGAAGCACACCCCCCACAAAGGTCGATGGCACGGGGTTTTGTGCCGTTACCGGCTGACTTTCAAGGTTTCGCGAGGTACTCGGCAAAACCTGTATACAAGCATTGCCGGCTACGCCATGGCACGGCAGCATAGAGAGCGACCCGCGCTGACGGGCCTCATTGAGGAAGTACCCATGACTGAAGAACGTCGTCGCTTCAAACGTATTGCCTTCGATGCCCGCACCGAGCTTACCCAAGGTGACAATCGCTGGGAGGTCAAACTGCTCGACCTGTCCCTCAAGGGGCTACTGGTCGAGCGGCCAGCCGACTGGCAAGGCAACCCGGCCGCACCGTTCCAGGTGACTGTGCAGCTGGGTGAAGACGCCCCGGTGAAGATGGAAACCGAGCTCAAGCACGACAACGATGGCCAACTGGGCTTCCAGTGCACCCACATCGACCTTGATTCCATCAGCCACCTGCGCCGCCTGGTGGAGTTGAACCTGGGCGACGAGGCGGAGCTGGAGCGGGAGCTGGGCGCGCTGGTGGGCTGATCCCTTACGGGAACGCCGGCAGCCCCCATCCGCTGGGCTCGAATTCAAGCAGGCTGCCAAGGCGGCCGTCGGCGTGGGTGTACTTCTCCGGGTCCATGGCCGAATCCGGCACGGCCAGGGCGTACATGCCCGCCGCCTTGGCAGCGGTCACGCCGAAGGGCGAATCCTCGAACACGAGGCAGTCTGCCGGTGCCACACCCAGGCGGCGGGCAGCTACCAGAAAGATATCAGGGGCAGGCTTGGCAGCGCCCACTTCCGGGTCATCAGCCGTCACGATCGTATCGAAGAGGGAAAACCATGCTTCGTGCTGCTGGGTCTTGAGCTTGAAGTACGTGCTCGAAGAGCTGGTGCCTACCGCGATCGGAATGCCGTTGGCCTTCAAATGCCGCACCAGCGCTTCGGCGCCGGCCATCCCCATCGCCTCGGGAAAGCGGGCGGTCATCAAGGGCGCGCGAATCTCCAGGAATTCATCCACTGTGATCGGCAGCTGCAGGGCTTCTACCACATAGGTGGCCAGGTCTCGCGCACCGCGGCCGATGATGTGCTGCTTGTGGCTCCAGTCGAAGGTTTTGCCATAGCGCTGAGCAATGGACTGGGTGACTTCGGTGTAGATGCCCTCGGTGTCGAGCAGCAGGCCATCCATGTCGAAAATCACAGCCTTTACCTGCGGTGCGGAGGTTGAAGCGCTCACCATGGGAAATCTCGCTCGGCTTAAAAGAAGGTGATACTCCGGGCGAGTGCTTCAGGTCAAGCTGCAACGCTACTCGAAAAGGGCGTCGAGGGCCTGCTCCAGACGGGTTACCGCTACGATTTCAAGGCCCGCCGGGGCTTCCTTCGGTGCATTGCCCTTGGGCACGATGGCCCGCTTGAACCCGTGCTTGGCCGCTTCCTTGAGCCGCTCCTGCCCGCTGGGGACAGGCCGCACCTCGCCCGACAGCCCTACCTCGCCGAATACCAGCAAGCCATGAGGCAGCGGGCGGTTTCGCAGGCTGGACATCACCGCCGCCATCAAGGCAAGGTCCGACGCGGTTTCGAGCACCTTTACCCCGCCCACCACGTTAAGGAACACGTCCTGATCGTGGGTAGGAATACCCCCGTGACGGTGCAGCACTGCCAGCAGCATCGCCAGGCGATTCTGGTCCAGGCCCAGCGTCACCCGCCGAGGGTTGGCCAGGTGGCTGTCATCGACCAACGCCTGCACCTCCACCAGCATCGGCCGGGTACCTTCCCAGGTCGCCATCACCACGCTACCCGCGATTTCTTCCTGGGCGCGGCTGAGGAAGATCGCCGAAGGGTTGGACACTTCTTTCAGGCCTCGATCGGTCATGCCGAACACGCCCAGCTCGTTCACCGCGCCGAAGCGGTTCTTTACCGCCCGCAGCAGGCGCAAGCGGCCGTCGGACTCACCTTCGAAATACAGCACGGTATCGACCATGTGCTCGAGCACCCGAGGGCCCGCCAGGGAGCCTTCTTTGGTGACATGCCCCACCAGGAATATCGCCGTGCCGCTCTGCTTGGCAAAGCGCACCAACAAGGCCGCACTTTCGCGCACCTGCGCTACGCCGCCCGGCGCGGATTGCAGCTGTTCGGTGAAGATGGTCTGGATCGAGTCGATCACCATCACCTTGGGATTTTCCCTGCGAGCGGTGGCGATGATGCTTTCGATCGAGGTTTCGGTCATCACCTTGAGTTTGTCCTGCGGCAAGCCAAGCCGGCGCGCGCGCATGGCCACTTGTTGCTGGGATTCTTCCCCGGTCACATACAGGGCCGGCATGCGCTCGGCCAGGTTGCACAGGGTTTGCAGCAGGATGGTGGACTTGCCAATACCCGGGTCGCCGCCGATCAGCACCACCGACCCATCCACCAGGCCGCCGCCCAGCACGCGGTCCAGTTCGGTAGAGGCGGTGGAAAACCGTGGAATTTCCTCCACGCTCACTTCTGCAAGGGTTTTTACCGTGGCCTGCTCGCCCGCCCAGCCGGTACGGCTGTTGCTGCCGGCGGCTGGGGTGTTTTCCACCATGGTTTCCACCAGCGTGTTCCAGGCACCGCATTCGGCGCACTGCCCCGCCCATTTGGGGAAAGTTGCGCCACACTCGGTGCAGCCGTACATGCGCTTGGCCTTGGCCATGGTGCCTCCATCGAACGAAAGGGCGCTTATCATACTCCTCGGCTCGGCCAGCCGGGGCTTGCCGAAACAAAACTAATCGGTGGGTTGCCGGTCTGGTAAAACAGTAACCCAAATGCCAAGGCGCTGATTTTCAAGCATTTGGTAAAAAACTTACCCGTTTCTTCAACTTGAAAAAGGATGCACTCAATGAGCTTGCTTAAAGAGTTCAAGGCCTTCGCAGTCAAAGGCAACGTGGTCGACTTGGCCGTGGGTATCATCATCGGCGCGGCCTTCGGCAAGATCGTGTCGTCCTTCGTGGGCGATATCATCATGCCGCCGCTCGGCTTGCTGATCGGTGGCATCAACTTTACCGACCTTGCCGTCACGCTACGCCCCGCCGAGGGGGCTTCGCCGGCGGTGGTGCTGGCCTACGGTAAATTCATTCAAACCGTGGTCGACTTCATCATCGTGGCCTTCGCCATCTTTATCGGCGTGAAGGCGATCAATCGGCTCAAGCGTGAAGAGGCCAAGGCACCCAGCCTGCCGCCAGTGCCTACCAAGGAAGAAGTATTGCTGGGCGAGATCCGCGACATTCTCAAGGAACAGAATGGCAAGCCAGCCCCGGCGGTATCGGTACAACCGCCAGTGGTGTAATCACCAGTAGGTTTCCACCGCGACTGCACCTGGCCGGCGGCTGAGGCTAAGGTTCATGTCGCGGCTTTTCAGCAGCTTGCGGGTGTCGTCGATCATTTCCGGGTTACCACAAATCATTACCCGGGAATGCTCAGGGGTGAGTTCGATACCCGCCGCGCGCTCCAGCTCGCCGTTGGCGATCAGGTCGGTGATCCGCCCCTGCAGGGCGCCTGGCCACGGCTCCCGGCTGACCAGAGGGATGAAGGTGAGCTTGCCGGCATACTCGGCGAGGTACTCGCGTTTCTCCAGGTCCGCGATCAGCTCTCCATAAGCGAGGTCGCGGCCATGCCGGGCGCTGTACACCAGCACAATACGCTCGAAACGCTCCCACGCTTCAAAGCCCTGCAAGATGGAAAGGAAGGGCGCCAGGCCTGTGCCTGTGGCCAACAGCCAAAGGTCGCGGCCATCGGCGAAGCGGTCCAGTGTGAGATAACCGAATGTCTGACGCTCTATCAGAAGCTCGTCGCCCACCTGCAAGCGCGACAGTTCGCTGGTGAACTCGCCGCCAGGCACTACCACCGAGAAGAATTCAAGAAACTCGTCGTACGGCGAGGACACCATGGAGTAGGCCCGCCAGGCGACGGTGCCGTCCGGCTTGGTTACGCCCAGGCGCGCAAACTGCCCTGCCTGAAAGCGAAAGCCTGCATCACGGGTGGTGCGCAGGGTGAACAAGTTGGGGGTCAAGGTGTGCACGGCCAACAGGCGCTGGCGGGTGAACTTCTCGTCGGTCATGGGGCCTCCACGTTTAATACCGCGTAGTTTGGCGCAATTGCGCGCCGACAAACACCGACGGTGCGTGTGGAAACCCCGTAGAATCGCCCTTTTTTTACCTGCCCGAGCCTGCACATGCCCCGCTTCGACAACGCCTTCGCCCAACTCGACCTGGTTCGCCAGCCGGAAATGGCCAACGAACCGTTGTATGCCTTCGATGCCGCCGATGACTACCTGCTCGCTCATCTGGCCGAGCAGCAGCTTCCGTCCGCGGCACGCGTGCTGGTGTTGAACGACGGCTTCGGTGCGTTGGCGATCAGCCTGCTGGGGCGCTTCGATGTGGTGACCAGCGGGGACTCGCATCTGGGGGCGTTGGCGCTGGGCAAGAACCTGGCTGGCAACGGGCACGCTTACGACGCGCTTAACCTGCTGCCGTCGAGCGAGCCCTTCGAAGGCGCCTTCGACCATGTACTGGTGCGCGTTCCCAAAACCTTGGCACTGCTGGAAGAACAGTTGATCCGGCTTCAGCCGCACCTGCGCGACGGGGTGCAAGTGGTGGCCGGCGCGATGATCAAGCACCTGCCTCGGGCCGCGGGGGATTTGCTGGAAAAGTACATCGGGCCCGTGCAGGCTTCGCTGGCGGTAAAGAAAGCCCGCTTGCTCACGGCGACCTATCAGCATCGTGAACCGGCCCGCTCGCCCTACCCTACCTGTTACCAACTGGACACGCCGGCGCTGGAGCTTGTCAACCACGCCAACGTGTTCTGCCGCGACGGGCTAGACATCGGTACCCGCGCCTTCCTGCCCCATCTGCCGCGTAACCTGGGCAGCGCGCGCGTCGCCGACCTGGGATGCGGTAACGGCGTGCTCGGCATCGTCAGCGCCTTGAGCAACCCTGACGCTCATTACACATTGGTCGACGAATCCTATATGGCGGTGCAGTCGGCGCGAGAGAACTGGCACGCAGCCCTCGGCGAGCGTGAGGCGAACATCCAGCCCGCAGACGGACTGGCGGGCCAACCGGCAAGCTCGCTGGACGTAGTGCTGTGCAATCCCCCCTTCCACCAGCAACAGGTGGTGGGTGATTTCCTGGCGTGGCGCATGTTCCAGCAGGCGCGGGATGCATTGGTTACCGGCGGCGCACTGTACATCGTGGGCAACCGCCACCTGGGCTACCACACCAAACTGGCGCGGCTGTTCCGGGGTGTGGAACAAGTGGCGGCGAACCCCAAGTTTGTGGTGTTGCGAGCACGGAAGTAGCGCTATTACCGATCAACTTGTAGGAAGCGGGCGGAGCTCGCGAACAACTTTTCGCCCATTCGCGCTATAAATTCTTCGCGAGCTTCGCCCGCTTCCTACAGAGTATATTCGGATGATCGCATTAAGGCAGCGCGCTTACTGTTCGGATTTTTTCTCGATACCATATAGTTACGAGGCGTGGACCATGTAGCGGCGAATCCCAGGTTCGTGGTGTTGCGGGCACAGAGGTAGCGCCGTTACCGATCAACTTGTAGGAAGCGGGCGAAGCTCGCGAACAACTTTTTGCCCATTCGCGCTATAAATTTTTCGCGAGCTTCGCCCGCTTCCTACAGAGTATATTCGGATGATCGCATTAAGGTAGCGCGCTTACTGTTCGGAGTTTTTCTCGATGCCATTTAGTTACGAGGCGTGGACCATGCAGCGGCGAACCCCAAGTTTGTGGTGTTGCGAGCACGGAAGTAGCGCTATTACCGATCAACTTGTAGGAAGCGGGCGAAGCTCGCGAACAACTTTTTGCCTATTCGCGCTATAAATTCTTCGCGAGCTTCGCCCGCTTCCTACAGAGTATATTCGGATGATCGCATTAAGGTAGCGCGCTTACTGTTCGGAGTTTTTCTCGATGCCATTTAGTTACGAGGTGTGGACCATGTAGCGGCGATTCCCAAGTTCGTGGTGTTGCGGGCACGGAGGTAGCGCTATTACCGATAAACTTGTAGGAAGCGGCGGAGCTCGCGAACAACTTTTTGCCTATTCGCGCTATAAATTCTTCGCGAGCTTCGCCCGCTTCCTACAGAGTATATTCGGATGATCGCATTAAGGCAGCGAACTTACTGTTCGGATTTTTCTCGATGCCATTTAGTTACGAGGCGTGGACCATGTAGCGGCGACTCCCAAGTTCGTGGTGTTGCGGGCACAGAGGTAGCGCTATTACCGATCAACTTGTAGGAAGCGGGCGAAGCTCGCGAACAACTTTTTGCCTATTCGCGTTATGAATTCTTCACGAGCTTCGCCCACTTCCTACAGAGTATATTCGGATGATCGCATTAAGGCAGCGCGCTTACTGTTCGGATTTATTCTCGATGC
>NZ_JAAMQU010000009.1 GCF_013522925.1 Pseudomonas japonica
GCGTTACCACCTGCTGTCAACCCCCTTTTTCACCGCATCCGATCCGGAGATCGAAGCCACTTCCCGCTTACCCGAACTGCTAACTCGTTGATTCTCAAGAAGTTTGCCGTTCCGTTGTCGCTGGAAGCGGGGCGCATTATAAGGGCTTTCGAGAGGGCGTCAACACTTATTTAACACCTACCGGCAATAAAGCCCGTTGCCGAGGTCGAGGCCTTGCAGGATCATGCACAGCTGCCCTCTGTTTCAGGATTGTCATGCCCTCCCCCGCCTCTCTCCGTACGCTTGCGTTCCCCATTGGCCTTCTCTTGATAGCCATGGCTTCCATACAGTCTGGCGCCTCACTGGCAAAATCGCTGTTCCCGCTGATAGGCGCGCCGGGTACGACCGCCGTTCGCCTGGTATTCGCCGCCGTCATCCTGCTGATCGCCTTGCGCCCTTGGCAAACGAAGATGTCCTTTCACGGGCTTCGCCACGTCTTCGTCTATGGCCTTGCGCTGGGGGGGATGAATCTCCTCTTCTATATGTCGTTGCGCACGGTTCCACTGGGTATTGCCGTTGCGCTGGAGTTCACCGGCCCATTGGCGGTAGCGGTACTGTCGTCCCGGCGCAAAGTGGACTTCTGCTGGGTAGGGTTGGCGCTGGCCGGCCTGCTACTGCTGGTACCAGGTGCTGCCAGCGCCGGGGCGGTAGACCCCACCGGCGCGCTGTTCGCATTGGCCGCCGGTGCATGTTGGGCGCTTTATATAGTGTTCGGGCAGAAAGCCGGGGCCGCCCATGGCATTCAGACCGCCGCGCTTGGGGTTACCCTGGCTGCCATTTGTATCGCGCCGTTCGGTGTTATCTCCGCCGGGGCTGCGCTGCTGAATCCGTCGATCCTCCCCGCCGCCATCGGCGTGGCCATTTTATCGACGGCACTTCCTTATAGCTTGGAGATGGTTGCGCTCACCCGCATGCCTGCGCGTACGTTCGGTATCCTGATGAGCATGGAGCCCGCGATCGGCGCGCTGTCGGGGCTGCTGTTCCTGGGCGAGGCGCTTACCTTGAACCAATGGCTGGCGATTGCTGCCATTATCGCCGCCTCGGCGGGTGCAACGCTCACTCTGCCGCGCCAGCCAACCGCGGTAGCGGCGGCTGACTAGGGCAAGGCCTCACACTGCGGCTGTGCGGCTATTCAACCAAGCCAAGGCATCGCCGTTCACCCTCGGGGCAAGGCGCTCGCGCACCTGGGCGTGATACCGGTTAAGCCACTCGCGCTCATGCGGTGCCAGGCGCTCCGGTAGCAGGCAACGGGTGTCGATGGGGCATAAGGTCAGGGTTTCGAACTGCAGAAACTCACCGAACTCACTCCGCCCAGCCGCCCGGGTCGCTACCAGGTTCTCGATGCGAACACCCCAGCGACCTGGCCGATACGTGCCAGGCTCGATGGAGGTAATCATGCCCTCTCGCATTGCGGTATGAGGCGCGGGCGCGGCCTGATAGGCGATGACTTGAGGGCCTTCATGCACATTGAGGAAGTAGCCCACCCCATGGCCGGTGCCGTGGCCGTAGTTGACGTTGTCTGCCCAAAGCGGCGCCCTCGCGATCGCGTCCAGCAGCGGCGTGAGTATGCCTTCAGGGAAGCGCGCGGCGGACAGTGCCATCATGCCTTGCAGCACGCGAGTACAGTCTGCCTTCTGCTCCTCGGTGGGCGTGCCAACCGGAACCATGCGCGTGATATCGGTGGTACCGCCCAAGTACTGGCCACCTGAATCAATCAGCAGCAGGCCATCACCTTCAATGACTGAATGTGACGATGGCGTGGCGCGATAGTGCGGCAACGCGCCGTTCGGGCCATAGGCCGCGATCGTCGCGAAACTGGGGCATACGTAGCCGGCTTGACGCGCACGTGCGGCAATCAGCTGCTCATCGATGGCCACCTCAGTCACTACTTCGTTACCCAGTGCGCTCTCTAGCCAGGCGAAGAACTCGCAAAGCGCAGCGCCGTCCCGTTCCATCGCCTCCCGTACATGGGACAGCTCCGCTTCGCTCTTGCACGCCTTGAACAAGGTGCTGGGGTTGATCTGCTCAATCAGTCGGACCGAGGTGGGCAGCTTGGCGACCAGACCCGCAGTGACCCTTGCCGGGTCGATCAACAACGACGTCTCAGGGTCCAACCCCGCCAGGTCCGTCATCACCTGCTCGTAATCCCGTACTTCCACTCCATCAGCGGACAGCATGGCCTGCAAAGGGGGAGCGACTGTGCCCTCTCCCACCCACAGCACCGCCTTGTCTTCGCGCACCATCGCGAAGGCAAGGAACACCGGGTTGTAACTGACGTCACTGCCGCGCAGATTGAACAGCCAGGCGATGTCGTCAACAGTGGCGATAAAGTGAGCATTCGCCCCGGCCTCGGCCATCGCCTGGCGTACCCGACGAAGTTTGCTGGCCAAGGCTTCGGTGGCCTCAGGCACCGCATGGGCAACCACGGGCTTGCCGGGCAACGCTGGCCGGTCGGTCCACACCTCGGCGATCCAGTCGCGCCCACCCAGCAATTGAATGCCATTGGGCTCAAGCTTCTGCCTCAGGCTGCGCTCGGCCTGCAACGCCAGCACACGAGCATCCACCGCAACGCTGCCGCCATTGGGTACATGCTCGGCAAGCCAATCCAGTGGGCCGGGGGCACCCGGTTGCAGCTTCATCAGGCTGATGCCGCTACCGTTCAATTCCCGCTCAGCCTGCTCCCAATACCGGCTGTCTGCCCATAGCCCGGCAAACGCACCACTGACCACCAAGGTACCCACGGAGCCTTCGAAGCCGGAGAGCCAGCGGCGCGCCTGCCAATGGCCCGGGAGGTATTCGGACAGGTGAGGGTCGGCCGACGGTACCAGCAAGGCATCCACACGCTCGCGTTCCAGCAGTGCGCGAACGGCGGCAATGCGATCAGGAACCGAGCCGTGAGGGCAAGAAGAGGAAGTCATTGAAGCTCCAGCACCATGAATAAAGAAGCAATCATGCGGCACGCCCGGCCTCAGCAGCAAGTCAGGGCCCAAGCGTTGGCGCTGAACTTCCGGCGGTTGCGCTCTTCATAACTTGAGAGGATGGCCGTTCAAGGCCAGCGTTAGTGTTCCGACTTCGTCAAGCTGGAGGTGCATCATGCCCCGTGGAAGCAAAGACAAATACACCGACAAACAAAAAGACAAGGCTGCAGCCATCGAGAAGCAGTATGAGGCCAAGGGAGTACCCGCCAAGGCAGCCGAAGGGCGTGCCTGGGCCACGGTCAACAAGCAGTCCGGCGGCGGGGAAAAGTCTGGCGGCGGGAAAAGTACCAGCCCCAAGGCTAAATCCCGTGCCCGACACGACAGCGCGGAGCGCGCTGCAGCGAGCCGCAAGGGTGAATCGCGCTCATCCAACGCCTCGCTCGCCACGCAAACCAAAGCGTCGCTGATGACCGAAGCGCGTACCCGGAATATTCCCGGCCGCTCCTCCATGGACAAACAGGCGTTGATCGACGCATTGCACAAAGCCTCCTGACGCGGAAGCCGACCATGAATGCAGTTTCGGCCTATGATGCGGTGAAGCTTCTGGCGGGCGATACGGCCACCCCGCAACACGAACGTGACGTTCACCAGAAGCTCGCCGCAATGTTATGCGACCTGCTGGGCATCCGGCCTGCTCGGGTGCTCCCGACAGATGACGCGCCCGCGCCACACACTTACTACCTGCCTGCGCGCACGCTCACAGGGCAGGCCGCGATGCAGTTGAATGTGCACTCGCAGGCAGATTTCTTCGGCGGGTGGGTAAGTGACCCTTTCATCGCCACTAAGGCAATTTCCCATCCTTTATATCCCGACAGCCAGGCGCCTTCGACTTGGCAGCCCGAATTTGCACGGCTGGCAGGCGATGCGCTGCTGCCGGGCTGGACTGTTTTCAGCAAGGCTGACGCGATACGTGCGGGCCGCTCCATGCTTGAACAGGCGGCATTCCGGCTCAAGCCGGTACGGGCGACGGCGGGCCGAGGACAACAAGTGATCGACTCTCTTGCGGCGCTCGAAAGGGCCTTGGCACCCATGGATGAAAAGGAGCTGAACAACTGGGGCCTGGTGCTTGAAGAAAACCTTACAGACGTCGAAACCTTCAGCGTTGGGCAAGTACGCGTGGGGGGTCAGACAGCCAGCTATTACGGCACCCAACGGCTGACCGAAGACAACCAGGGTGAATGGGTCTACGGCGGCTCCGACCTCAACGTTTACCAGGGCGACTATGACGCCCTGCTGCAAGACAACCTGGCGCCCGCGCTGAAAACAGCGATACGTCAGGCCCGGGCCTATGAACAGGCCGTGGAAAAGAGCTACCCCGGCTTCTTTGCCTCCAGGCGCAACTACGACATTGCGGTGGGTACTACCCATGACGGCCGTCGGCTGAGCGGCGTGCTGGAGCAGTCGTGGCGGGTGGGCGGCGCCAGCAGCGCGGAAATCCTGGCCCTGCTGGCATTCAAGCAGGACCCGACCTTGCACAAGGTGATCGCCTCCACCCACGAAGTGTTCGGCCCTTTCAGTGTGCCCGAAGGCGCCGAGCTGTTTTTCCAGGGCGATGACGCCGCAGTAGGCTTCATCACCAAATACGCACGGATCCGACCTTATGGCCATAGTGAGTGAACCCATCGAACTTCCCGTCGACGATCAAAGCATCGCCGGCACCCTGTTGAGCCCCAGCCCAAAGCTACCTGGCATTCTGTTTGTGCACGGATGGGGCGGCAGCCAGCAGCGCGACCTCGGCCGCGCCAAAGGCATAACGGGCCTGGGCTGTGTATGTCTGACTTTCGACCTGCGTGGCCATGCGCGAACCGAAAGCCAGCGTCAGACCGTGAATCGGGAACAAAACCTTAAGGATGTATTGACCGCGTATGACAGGCTGGTCAGCCACCCGGATGTAGACCCCGATTCCATTGCCGTTGTCGGCAGCAGTTACGGCGGTTACCTGGCCGCCCTGCTCACCGCGCAACGCAAGGTCCGCTGGCTCGCCCTTCGGGTGCCTGCCTTGTATTGGGACAAGGAGTGGGACGTGCCCAAGTCTGCATTGAACCGGGAAGGCCTGGCCCATTACCGTCGTACCGTGCTCACTCCGGCCGACAATCGCGCCTTGGCGGCGTGCGCCGAGTTTGCCGGCGATGTATTGCTGGTGGAGTCAGAGCATGACGACTACGTGCCGCACACCACCCTCATGAGTTATCGCTCTGCCTTCGTCGGCGCTCACTCGCTGACCCATCGTATTGTCGATGGCAGCGATCATGCCCTTACCAGCGAAGCTTGCCAGAAGGCTTACAGCAGCATCCTTACCAACTGGATCAGCGAAATGGTCATAGGCTCTCGGCTGGAAAACTACCCCCACCATTCGGCGGTGTATTCCTGACAAGGCCTGTACCTCAGCTTTCGCGGCCTGCCTGGGTGGCGGGTACGGCATCCTGAGCCAGGCCAGTGGCATTGGCGTTCTGCCCACGGACCAGCTTGGCCCGGGCCTGAACGTATTGATCGAAAGGCAACCCTTGCCTGTTCAGAGCTTCCATGGACAGCTCGAAGCGCTCTTCAGCGGAATACGGGCGGGTTTCAGGGCCAGCGGTGGTGCAACCGGCCAGAACGGCAACGGACATCAGCGGAATCAGCAGCAGCGAGCGTTTCATGGGAACCTCCAGCCCCATCGGGCGGTTACGTTTCGGGAATGAGTTCAGGCTAAGCCCACGCTCGTTCACAGAAAAATCACCGGGTTTGATAGTGGCTATTGCCCAAGCAACGGTATGGCCATGGAACCCCCGCGCCAAGGCGCGCGAGGGCTGCTGAAACAGGGGATCAGAGGGTGCCCTGGACCTTGCTGGCGATGTCTGCGGGTAGCCAGGCTTGAAGCCATTCGGGATGAGCCTTGAGCAGCTCGGCCGCCACCTTGCGCGGCTCGAGGTGTTTTTCGCTCATGGTCGCCAGCGCCTGGTTCAGTGGGGCAATGGGCAGGTCTACCTTGGCAAGGAAGGCGCCGATTTCAGGATGCGCCTGCTCGAACGCAGTGGAAACGCCCACCGACAGCTTCGAGGCCAAAGACCGCGTGGGCCGCGGGTTGGGGTTGCTGGCATCGGTGAGGGTCTTCCAGGCTTCGGCATCGAACGGCGGCTCTTCCAGCTGAATGAAGTCATAACGGCCGAGCAGTGGCGTGGGGCTCCAGTAATAGAACAGCACCGGCTTGCCCCGCTTAACCGAAGAGCTGATTTCGGCGTCGAGGGCCGCGCCCGAGCCTGCCCGGAAGTTGGTGAAGCTGTCGGTCAGGCCATAGGCCTTGAGCTTCTGCCCGTTTACCACTTCGGATGTCCAGCCGGTGGGGCTGTTGAGAAAACGCCCCTTCCCGGGGCTCTCCGGATCCTTGAACACGTCCTTGTACCGGGCAAGGTCCGTTACGCTACGCAGGTCCGGCGCGAGCGGCTTGATACCCCGGGCGGGGTCGCCCTTGATCACGTAGGCCGGCACCCACCAGCCTTCGGTGGCGCCTTTCACGATATCGCCCAGGCCTTTGACCTGGCCCTTGGCTTCGGCGTCGTTCCACACCGGGCTGCGGCCAGCCCACTCCTCGGCGATCACCTGGATGTCGTTCCTGGCAAGGGCCGCTTCCAGGGTAACCGTGGTACCGGGCAGTGTTTCGGTGGGCAGGCCGTAGCCCTTCTCCACTACATAGCGGAGCATTTCAGTAATGAGGCTACCGCTTTCCCAGTTCAGATCAGCGAACCGGACGGTGTCGTTGGCGCTGGCGCTGGCGCTCGACAGATAACCGAACGCAAGCGCGGCGCAGAACCCCGTCAGGGTTCTATGGAGTCGTTTCATGGGTACCTCCTGGGCTGTAGGCAGATGACAGCCACAGCCTAGCCGAGGTTGCACCAAACGCTGCGCTTACTGCTCGCTTGCCTTGAACGTGAGCTCACCGGCTCGCCATTTGGCTGCCTTGGCCACTGCAGCCTTGAGAGGCTTGGTCAGCCCTCCCACAAGTTGCTCGTTGGCCGCGAACACCAGCATTACGCTCTGGCCCTGGCGGAACACCACGCCGTTGCCCATGGGCGTTTGCACGAAGGCGTATTCGCCAAGGCCATAGATGGTGAACTTGAGGTCGCGGAACTTGATCTCGAACTTGCCGCCTTCGCGGCTTGGCAGCACGGCGGCCCGAAAATGATCGCCTACTTTCAACTGCAAGCCCGGCTTGTCATCGACTACAAGAGCGGTTTCGGTATCCACTTCAGCCATGTAGAGGCTGTCCGCGGACTGTTCGGTGATGTACACAAAACGAGATTGAAATAACTTGACCAACTTAGCGCGCAAATCGCCCAGTACAAAAAGAGCGTGCATATCCAGATTGCTGACTGCCAACGAAAGATCCTCAACCCGATGGTAGAACCGGTCGCTCCCGGTTTGTGGCCGGCATGCGCCAACCATGAAAATACGGGGCAAAGCCCTGACATGAACAAATGGCCCGGCAGATGGGCAACGATCGCGAATGGATCATCCCTCTGAAGCGGTTGCCGGTAATCCGGGATTCTCTGCCAAAACCCCCGGTAAAGAAAAGCCCTTTCCGATCATTGTCGAAAACAGTCACGAAAAGGGCGAACTCCGCGCAAGATACGGGGTTCAAATCCAGCGACGTAACCGTGTTTACAGAACCTGAATCGGAGCCCCCAATGGAAGACGTCCATCACGACCTGGAAAGCCTGTTCGCCCAACTCGGCCTGGGTACCAGCGGGCCGGAAATAGACAAGTTCATCGACGAACACCAACTTCCAGCCGACGTAAAGGTGTCAGAGGCCGAATTCTGGAACAACTCCCAGGCCGCCCTGCTGAAGGAGTCGATCATGGCGGATGGAGAAGAAGCCATGTGGGTCGACGAGCTTAATACCCGCCTGCATCACGACGCCAACCAGCAGGCCACTCCCCCGGCTGTTTGACCGCGTTTACCCCCTTGCCGCCTGGGGTTTGTACCCCAGGCGCAACCCTCCCCAATGACGGCCCCGCACTGTGATCGGGACGGAAAGGTCGTGCATCAATTCGCCCGTATCCCGTGTATAGGTCTGCAGCAACAGCGGCTTTTGATGGCTGCCACAGCGGATACCGGTGCGGTCGTCGAACTTGCGCTTGCTGCGTGAATACACCATGTCCTGTTGCGGGTCACCCATTGGCGGCCGGCTGAAGGCCTGATTATGAGTAGGCACATAGCCCTCTGGCGTACAGGCAATGGCGAACACCATCCCCTCGTGACGCTTGAGCAATGGTTCCTGGATCGCAGGCAGGGTGTCATCGGTATAACGATCGAAGCGGGTCTGATACTTGGGCGGCATGGTACCCGGAATCAGCCGGTACTGGCGATCGAACAGGTCATCGAGGCTGATACGGCCGGCGGCAAGGTCCTGCTCGAAGCGCTGCTCGATGGCACGCGCACCTTCCAGCGCCAGGCTGTACACTCGCTGGTGATAGTCATCCAGCCCCACTTCCGCCAGGCGCTCGCTGATCACCTCCGCCTGCCGCTCCATATTTTCCGCAGCCTGCGCCAGCGCTCGGGTTTGTTCGTCGCTGATGGCCAAATCTTCGCGCATGCCGGCGATTGCTTCGAACAAGGCTTCCAGCTGCTGTTGATTCCCGCGCGCACCTTCGGCGATGGTCTGCACCTGCCGCTCCACGCCCTCTGATAGCTCGGCAATCCGTGACAGCTCGCTACCCGTGTGCTCTACCTGTTCCACGCCCTGGCGCAGGTCGTCACTGAGCAAGGCAATCTGCTCCATCACGTCAGCGGTACGCTGCTGAATCTCGCCAACCATCTTGCCCACCTCTTCCGTAGCCGTGGCGGTGCGCCCGGCCAGGCTTCGCACCTCGTCGGCCACCACCGCGAAACCGCGCCCGTGCTCCCCGGCGCGGGCGGCTTCGATGGCGGCATTGAGGGCAAGCAGGTTGGTCTGGCTGGCGATCGACTGAATAACCAGCGCCACGCGCTGGATATCCTCACTGCGCTGGCTGAGCATTTCGATGGATGCGCGGCTGGCCGTCGCCCGTTCGCTGAGCTGGTGCATCCGCTGGATGGATTGTGCCAGCACGCCGCGGCCGCTGGCACTGCTCTGTCGGGCCTGGGAGGACGCCGCCAGGGCTTGCTCGCTAAAGGTACTGGCCAGGTGCTCGGTGCGGATCATGGCCTCGGCGCTGCCAACGATGCGGGCAGCGCCAGCCAGTTGTGATTGCACCCGGCCGGCCAGCAGGCGAACCGACCAGGCGACCCCGGCCGCGGAAAGGGCGTTATGGCTTGTGGCGCGGGAAAGATCGCGCGTAAGGGTGGCCATGGGTGCGGCCGCGACAGGCGTAGCCGGGGCGGACCTGCCGGCTGGCAGCACTGGCAGCCACAGTGCAACCAGCGCCAGCAGCCCGGTGATGGCCGGAGCAAAGCCCGCAAGCTCACTGGCAACGACGGCCATTAGCACCAACAGGCTTTGCAACAGGGCCCGGCGCCATGGCCGGGCCGGGACCGAGGGGCTATCCGGGGTAGACGACAAACCCTGCACTGCTCCGGGAAGGTTCATGCCTGCGACTCCTGCTGGGGCTTATTATTGGCTTTCCCCATCTTGGTCTATCGTCGCGTTGCCAGCCATGCTGCCTTCGTCTCACTCGATGACTGGCACCCAGGCGGCGGGATCAGGCCTGGCGCTGATGCCGGTCGATCTGCTCGTGGCGCTCCTGCGCTTCGATGCAGTATTTAGTGGTAGGGCTGATCAGCAGGCGCTTGAGGCCGATAGGCTCGCCGCTGTCTTCGCACCAGCCGAAGGTATCCTCGGCGATACGCCCCAGGGCCTGCTCCAGTTGCGGCAACAGGCGCTGGTCGCGCTCGATGGCATTTACCAGCCAGTGGCGTTCTTCTTCCACGGAGGCAGCGTCCGCCGGGTCGGCCGGGGAGTCCAGGCTTTCGATCGCAATACGGCTCTCGTCGATACGTGCCTGGGTTTCGACCTTCATGGCTTGCAGCAGCTTGGTGAAATAAGCCTGCTGTTCGGCGTTCATGTAGTCATCGGCCGGCATGGCCAGCAACTTTTCCTTCGTCATTGATATCTCGATAAACCTGCGTGAGACGGATCGTTGGCCGGTCGCGCCAGCGGTGCCGGGCGACGGGTAAAATCAAATAAGGGGCGGGAGTCTACGGGCGTGAGCAGCATGCAGCAATAGCACGGGCCCAATTGCCGGAATACCGAGCGCAGGGCGCCGACCGTCGGTGAACATGACAGCTTCATGAAACATGCTGGAACGCACGTTCAATAATGAGTCTCATTATGTTACAAAACGCAATCTCATTCTTTATTGACGCGGTGCTTAATGCTCGTTCCGTTCCTGATCATGCTGCGCGAAGGCATCGAAGCCGCGCTGATCGTAGGCATCATCGCCAGCTACCTCAAGCAAACGGGCCGGGGCGAATGGATGCCTGCCGTATGGGTGGGTGTATTCCTCGCCGTGGCCGTGGCGTTGCTGGCCGGTGGTGGCCTGGAACTGGCTAGCGCTGAATTTCCGCAAAAGCAGCAAGAGCTGTTCGAAGGCGTGATCGGGCTGCTGGCGGTGGGAATTCTCAGCTCCATGGTGTTCTGGATGCGCAAAGTGGCGCGCTCGATCAAGCACACGCTTCATGCATCGCTCGACACGGCGCTGGCCGGCTCGCGCAATCAGGTTTTTGCGTTGATCGCCATGGTGTTCTTCGCCGTAGCCCGCGAGGGATTGGAAACCGTGTTCTTCCTGTTGGCCGTGTTTCAGCAGAGCGAGGGCACTGGCGCCCCGCTAGGCGCGCTGCTGGGGCTGATGGGTGCGGTGGCCGTGGGGGTCGCCCTGTACCGCGGCAGCCTGAAACTGAACCTGTCGCGGTTCTTCCGCTGGACCGGGCTGTTCATTCTGGTGGTGGCAGCGGGCATCCTGGCGAATTCCGTGCAGGCCTTGCATGAGGCCGGCGTATGGAATGGCTTGCAGCACGTGGTGTTCGACTGGAGCGCGCAACTGCCTGTCGACAGCCCTGCCGGCGCGGTGCTGGCGGGCATGTTCGGCTACCAGGACACGCCCACCGTCAGCACGCTGGGCGCCTGGGCCGGTTACCTGGTGATCGCGCTGGCGCTGTTTTTCGCACCGGTGCGCCCTGCCCGCAACACCGCACCCACTGTAAGCCATTCTTAAGGTTCTTCATGCCCACATCTGCTCCTCGGCCGCCACGCCTCATGCGCGTGGCCGTAGCCGGTTCGGTGATCCTGATGATCGCCGCTGGCGGCCTGTTTTATTACGCCTCGCAAGTAGCCAGCGAAAAACGCAAGGCCCATGCCGGCCAGGAAACCGTTGTCACTATCCACGACCACAGCTGTGAGCCCGCCGCGCTGAGCGTGCCGGCGGGCAAGGCCGCCTTCCGTATCGTGAATGCCTCCGACCGTGCCGTGGAATGGGAAATCCTCGATGGCGTGCTGGTACTCGAGGAGCGGGAAAACATCGCGCCTGGCATGAGCCAACTCATCAATGCCAACCTTGAACCCGGCCACTACGCGATCACCTGCGGCCTGCTCAGCAACCCCCGTGGCACATTGACTGTTACGGCTACCGCAGAGTCCGACGCCCGCGCCAAGGCGCGCCCTTCGCTCACTACCTTTATTGGCCCGCTGTCCGAGTACCGGGTGTACCTCAGCCAGCAGGGCACAGCCTTGGTGGCGGCAGTCACTGCCTTGTCCGCCGCTATCGATGCCGGAGACCTCAGCAAGGCGCGCGAACTGTATGCGCCAGCCAGGGCGGCTTATCAACGCATCGCTGGCGCAGCACAACGCTTCTCCGAATTGAACAATGCCATTGATGCCCGGGCTGACTACTACGAACACCGCGAGCAGGACCCAGCCTTCGCAGGCTTCCATCGGCTGGAGTATGAACTGTTCGATGCCAGCGCCAAGGCTGCCCAGCCGCTGGCACCCATCGCTCGCAAGTTGTTGGCTGATGTAACCCTGCTGAAAACCCAGCTGCTCGCCCAGCCGATTCCGCCCGAGCAACTGGTGGCCATGGTGTCGCGCAACCTGCGCAGCGTGGCCGACCACCGCTTCAACGGCGAGGAAGAGCGCTACAGCCACACCGACCTCAATGGCTTCGCCGCCAACCTGCAGGGGGCGAACAAGGTTGTTTCGCTGATGCGCCCTCTGGTGGAAAAAACCGCTGCTGACGTGCAGCAACGCATTGATAGCGCCAGCGCAGCCCTGAATGACACGTTGCAGGCGGTGCGCAGCGAGGGCCAGTGGCCTGCCTATACCCAACTTACCCAGACGCAGCGCCAGGCAATCGCCGATCGCGCCCGTGATCTGGCCGACGCCCTGGATGGCATCGATCCGGCCCTTGGCCTGTCCGATCTCTGAAGGCATACATGCAATGACCGATACACGCCACCTCCCCTCCCTTGAACGCCGCCGGGTGCTGTTTGGCCTGGGCGCTGCGGGCGCCGCGCTCGCTGGCAGCGGCCTGGGCTGCCCGATGATGGCGCAAGCCAACGAAGGCAAGGTGACCGAGGCGCCGAAAAGCGAACGCACCGAAGACCGCCACCCCTATGAAGGCGTGCACCAGGCCGGGATCGTTACGCCACGCCCTGCCGCGGGCATGGTTGTGGCATTCGACGTGCTTGCCAACGACCGCGCAGACCTTGAGCGCCTGTTCCGTACGCTGGACGAGCGCATTCGGTTCCTCACCCGTGGCGGCCCCGTGGACAATCTGGACCCGAAACTGCCGCCGGCCGATTCCGGGATTCTTGGCCCAGTGGTAAGCCCGGACAACCTCACCATCACGGTGTCCGTGGGCGCTTCGCTGTTCGATGACCGCTACGGGCTAGAGGCGCTCAAACCAAAACGGTTGAGCCGAATGGTGGGCTTTCCCAACGACGCGCTGGAGGAGGATCGCTGCCACGGCGACCTCAGCCTGCAGTTCTGCTCCAACACGCCCGATACCAACATTCATGCCTTGCGGGACGTTATCAAAGCATTGCCAGACCTGCTGTTCGTGCGCTGGAAGCAGGAGGGTTCGGTACCACCCCAGGCGCCGACCAAGCCGGGGGAGCCTGCACAGAACGCGCGTAACTTCCTGGGCTTTCGCGATGGCAGCGCCAACCCGGACTCCACCGATACCCAAGCCATGGATCGCCTGGTGTGGGTACAGCCGGGCGATGACGAGCCTGCCTGGGCTGCCCAAGGCAGCTACCAGGTGGTGCGCGTCATCCGCAACTTCGTGGAGCGCTGGGACCGCACCCCGTTGCAGGAGCAAGAGAGTATCTTCGGCCGCCGCAAGGCCAGCGGCGCGCCCATGCAAGGCGGCGATGAGTTTGCCCTCCCCGACTACAGCACGGACCCGGAAGGCAAGCTCACTCGCCTTGACGCGCATATACGCCTGGCCAACCCACGCACGCCCGGCAGCGAGGCGAACCTGATTCTGCGCCGGCCGTTCAACTATTCCAATGGCGTGAACAAGAACGGCCAGCTCGACATGGGCCTGCTGTTCATCTGCTATCAGGCCGACCTGGAGCAAGGCTTCATCACGGTTCAACGCCGGCTCAACGGCGAGCCGCTGGAGGAATACCTCAAACCCACCGGTGGGGGGTATTTCTTCACCTTGCCGGGGGTGCGCAACGCCGAGGACTTCATCGGCCGCGCGCTGCTCGCTTCGCCTCACAACAACACCACTACTTGACCCTGGGATGCACCACATGAAACGAACCTTGCTCGCGTCCATGATTGCCATGACCGCCCTCGCCGCCCCGGCTTTTGCCGCCACGCCGGCAGGCCTGGACCTGGTGCAGCCGATTTCCGACTACAAGATCTACGTCACCGAAGAAGTGGGCAAGCTGGTCAGTGAAACCCAGACGTTCACCGATGCGGTCAAGGCGGGCGACCTGGCGACGGCGAAAAAGCTCTACGCACCTACGCGCGTGCACTATGAAGCGATCGAACCCATCGCCGAACTGTTCAGCGACCTGGATGCCTCCATCGACTCACGCGTGGACGACCACGAGCAAGGCGTGACGGCGGATGATTTCACCGGCTTCCACCGTATCGAATACGGCCTGTTCGACCAAAACACCACCAAAGGCTACGAAGGCTTCGCCGATCAGCTGGTCAAGGATGTAAAAGACCTTCAGGCCCGCATCGACGGCTTGACCTTCCCGCCGGAAAAAGTAGTGGGTGGCGCCGCGGCGCTGCTTGAAGAAGTGGCCGCCACCAAGGTGACCGGCGAAGAAGATCGCTACAGCCATACCGACCTGTATGACTTCCAGGGCAACGTGGACGGCGCCAAGAAGATCGTTGACCTGTTCCGCCCGCAAATCGAGAAGCAGGACAAGGCGTTCGTTGCCAAGGTGGACAAGAACTTCGCCACAGTGGAAACCATCCTGGCCAAGTACAAGACCAAGGACGGTGGCTTTGAAACCTACGACAAGGTAAAGGAACGTGACCGCAAGGCCATGATCGGCCCGGTAAACACCTTGGCTGAAGACCTTTCCACCCTGCGCGGCAAGCTCGGCCTGAATTAAACCGACACCGCCCGGGGGTGATCGTACCCCCGGGCATCATCTGTGCTGTATGCCCCGCCAACAGCTTCACTGATAACACGCCTGCTAGTCTTGTCCCGGCTACCCTGCGCAATTAGATTGCCCAGCCAAGAGCCATTTATTCAAGGGACCCGCATGGCGCTCACTGATCAGACCATCAGCTTGCGTGAAGGCGAAGCACTCGACGGCGCCACTGTCGATGCCCTTCTCAAGGCGCACCTGCCCAGCCTCAACGGCGCACCCACGATCCGCCAGTTTCCTGGTGGGGCGTCCAACCTTACTTACCTGCTTGCCTACCCGGACCGGGAGCTGGTGCTAAGGCGCCCGCCGTTCGGTCACAAAGCCCGCAGCGCCCACGACATGGCGCGCGAATACCGCATCCTGGATAAGCTCAGCCGTAGTTTCAGCTATTGCCCCAGGCCAGTACTGCTATGCACCGACGAAAGCGTGATCGGCGCGCAGTTTTACGTGATGGAGCGGTTGCGCGGGGTCATCCTGCGTAAAGACCTGCCACCGGAATTGGGCCTGGATGCCGACACTACCACTGCCCTGTGCAAGAGCTTCGTCGACCGCCTGGTAGAGTTGCATCAGGTGGACTACAAAGCCTGTGGCCTGGAAGACCTCGGCCGCCCCGAAGGCTATGTGCAGCGGCAGGTCGAAGGCTGGTGCGAGCGTTACACCAATGCGCTAACACCGGATGCCCCGGTGTGGACGCCAGTGATGGACTGGCTACGTGACAAGCGCCCCGCCGACAGTGGCCGGGCCAGCCTGATCCACAACGACTACCGCTTCGACAACGTGATTCTCGACCCTGCCAACCCCATGCGCATCACGGGCGTACTGGACTGGGAGCTCGCCACCCTGGGCGACCCGCTGATGGACCTGGGCAATTGCCTGGCGTACTGGGTGCAAGCCGACGATCCACACGCGGTGCAACTCACTCGTCGCCAGCCCAGCAACGCCCCCGGCATGCTTACCCGCTCGGAAATGGTCGCGTACTACGCGCAGCGCTCGGGCCTCACCGTGGGCAACTTCGACTTCTACTACGTCCAGGGGCTGTTCCGCCTGGCGGGGATCGTCCAGCAAATCTATTACCGTTATTTCCATGGGCAGACCCGCGATCCGCGGTTCGCTCAATTCGTCGCCATGAACGCCTTGCTTGAGCAGATGAGCCTGCAGGTGATCGGCCGTTCTACCCTTTGAGAGGAGGTTGCATGCCCACCGATCTATTTGATCTTGGCGGCAAAGTCGCTTTTGTTTCTGGTGCCAGCCGCGGCATTGGGGAAGCCATTGCACGGCTGCTGGCGGCCCAAGGCGCCCACGTGATCGTTTCCAGCCGCAAGCTCGAGGGCTGCCAGGCGGTGGCCGACGCGATCGTCGCGCAGGGTGGCCAGGCCACGGCGTTGGCGTGCCATATCGGCGAGCCTGAGCAGATTCAGCAGGCTTTCGAGACCATCCGCTCGCGCTTCGGCCGGCTGGACGTGCTGGTCAACAATGCCGCCACCAACCCACAGTTCTGCCATGTGCTGGACACCGACATCGCGGCGTTCCAGAAAACCGTGGACGTGAACATTCGCGGCTACTTCTTCATGTCGGTGGAAGCGGGCAAGCTGATGCGTACCCATGGCGGCGGCAGCATCATCAACGTAGCGTCGATCAATGGGGTATCGCCTGGTGCGTTCCAGGGGGTGTACTCGATCACCAAGGCCGCAGTGATCAACATGACCAAGGTGTTCGCCAAGGAATGCGCAGCGCTGGGCATTCGTTGCAACGCGCTGCTGCCAGGGCTCACTGACACCAAATTCGCCTCCGCGCTGGTGAGCAACGAGAAGATTCTGGCCCAGGCGCTTACCCACATTCCGCTGGGGCGCGTGGCAGCACCCACGGAAATGGCCGGGGCGGTGCTGTACCTGGCAAGCGCCGCCTCCAGCTACACCACGGGCACAGCGCTCAATGTGGATGGCGGGTATCTGGCCTGAGCAGCCGCGGGTGCTACTCACGGCTGCGGCATAGCTGGCAGCTGTGAAACTTTCTTAGACATTCCCGGGCTCCGCGCCCGGTCCCACGACGATTCAAGCTAGAATGCGCACCCCGTTCCGACGCAGTAGCGCGCCATGCCTTTCGATCTCAGCGTTGCCCCCACCACCCTGGCCATCCTCGCCGGGGTGGCGTTCCTTGCCGGTTTCATCGATGCCATCGCTGGCGGTGGTGGCTTGCTCACCACGCCTGCCCTGCTTACTGCCGGCCTGCCCCCGCACCTGGTGCTCGGCACCAACAAGCTCAGCTCCACGTTCGGTTCAGGCATCGCCAGCTTCACCTATTACCGCCGTAAGTTGTTCCAGCCCCGGCAATGGGTGCACGCGCTGGTATGCACCGGGATAGGCTCACTGCTTGGCGCTGGCGTGGCTCACTACCTGCCGGCCGAGTGGCTGAATAAAATGCTGCCGGTGATCGTGTTCGCCTGTGGCCTCTATCTCTTGTTCGGCGGCACGCCCAAGGCGCCGCTGGACAGCAACGCACCGGTGCGCAAGAAATGGCAAGCGCCGCAGGGGCTCGGGCTCGGGTTCTACGATGGCGTGGCGGGGCCCGGCACCGGTGCGTTCTGGACGGTGAGCAGCCTGTTGCTCTATCCGATCGACCTGGTGAAAGCCAGCGGTGTGGCGCGCAGCATGAACTTCGTCAGCAATGCCGCCGCGCTGGCGGTGTTCATCGCTTCGGGGCAGGTGGACTGGATCATCGGCCTTACCATGGGCACCAGCCTGATGGTGGGTGCGTTCCTGGGCGCCCGCACCGCCATCAACGGCGGCGCGGCCTTCATTCGCCCGGTGTTCATTACCGTGGTGCTGGCGCTGACCGTACGGCTAGCCTGGCAGCACTGGTTCGGGCAAGCCTGACCGGCGCGCAACGTACAGGTCGATCAGATAGCGCGCGATGGAGCGCGACGCCGGCAATGGTGGCAGCGCGTCGATGCGGAACCAGCGGGCGTCCTCGATCTCATCCAGCTGAGGAATGATCTCCCCGCTGGCGTACTCGGCATGGAAGCCCAGCATCATCGAGTGGGGGAATGGCCAACACTGGCTGCCCATGTACTGGATGTTACGCACCTCCAGGCTTACCTCTTCCCGCACTTCGCGGATCACGCATTCCTCGGCGCTTTCGCCCGGCTCGGCGAAACCGGCCAGGGTGCTGTACACGCCGGTGACGAACCGCGGCGACCTTGCCAACAGTATCTCGTCGCCTCGGGTGATCAGCACGATCATGCTGGGCGAAATGCGCGGGTAGGCGCGCAGCTCGCAGCGGTCGCAGTACATGGCCCGCTCGCCGGCCACCTGCACCATGGGCTTGCCACAGCTGCCGCAGAAGCGGTGCTCGCGTGCCCAGGTGCCGATCTGCGCGGCATAGGCCAGCATGCGGTAATGCTCGAAGTCGGTTTGCAGCATGAACTGCCGCAGCCCCTGCCATTGGCAATTGCTCACCGCTACAGGGCCTTCGAACTCCAGCAAGTACACCGGCTGATCGTCCAGGTAACCTATGCCGTGCTCGAACAGTATCGGCAGGCCCAGGCCTTTGAGCCAGTCACGGGCGAACAACACACCCTTGCTGTCGAACATGAAGCCCTCGGGGCTTCGGGCCACGGCCCAGCCCCCGGTGGGTTCGGTATCCAGTACTGCGGTAGTCCAGCGATGCGCCATGGTCAAAAATCCTGGTAATGCCGTGCGGTCAATCCTCGAAGCGCGCGGCCTGTTTGCTCAGGCTCGCAGCCAATGCCACCCTGAGGTCGCTTCCCTGTAGCATGGCCGCGTTCCAGGTGGCCACGTATTCAAGCCCATCCTCCACCGAATGGTCGCGCATGTAGCTCAGCATGCGCTTGGTGCCTGTCACCGCCAGCGGGGACTTCTCCGCGATCTGCTGCGCAACAGCGAACACGCCCTCTTCCAACGCCTGCGCCGTGGCAAATACCTGATTCACCAGGCCCAGCCGCAACGCTTCTTCAGCGCGGACCTCGCGCCCGGTGTACGCCAGCTCGCGCAGCATGCCGTCGCCGATGATGCGCGGCAGGCGTTGCAAGGTGCCCACATCCGCCGCCATCCCCATGTCCACTTCCTTGATCGAGAAGCGGACATCCTCACTGCAGTAACGCATGTCGCACGTGGCGATCAGGTCTACCGCCCCGCCAATGCAGTAGCCCTGGATGGCGGCAAGTACCGGCTTGCTGCAGCGCTCTACTGCGGTCAAGGCGGCCTGTAGCGCGAGGATCTTGCGCCGTAGCAAGCGTGCGTTGCGGCCCACATCCGGGCCCAGCTCGGCAGCGACCTGGGCCAGCATCGCCAGGTCGATACCAGCGCTGAAATGTTCGCCGGCGCCGCTGAGTACCACCGCGCGCACGTCATCGGAGGCATCGAGGGTATCGAATATCTGTTCGATCTCCACCCAGAACGCAGCGTTCATCGCGTTACGCTTTTCCGCCCGGTTGATCACCACATGGGCAACCGCCCCTCGTCGCTCTACACGAAACGCGCTGTACTCGGTCATCGCCAGGTCCTTGTTGTTATGGAGCGCGGACTATAGCAATCGCTACCGGCCGGGTCACCGGAGCACGCGCGGCAGAATGAACCGTTCGATCGCGCTGGCCACCCCGTCCTGCTCGTTACTATCAGTGACTACATCCGCCGCCTCGCGTACGTCGGCACTGGCCTGACCCATCGCAATCGCCAGGCCCGCTACCTCGAACATCGCCACGTCGTTATGCCCATCGCCCAACACCGCGGTTTCCTCCAACGGCACGCCCAGGTGCCGCGCAAGGCGGGCCAACGCTTTGCCTTTGTCTGCTTCCAGTGCGGTGATGTCCAGGTAGTAAAGCTGGGAGCGGGCGGCATGCGCCTGGCCACCGAGCACTGGCTGAATTGCCGCTTCGAGCTGTTCCAGCAGCGCGTGGTTCGCGGTGGTGGCGACGATCTTGTCCACCCGGTCCAGGTAGGGCTCAAAATCGGCCACTTGAACAGCGTCATAGCCCAAGGCATGCCGTTCCGTTTCCAGATGCGCCGCGTCCCGGTTTTTCAGCAGCCAGTCGCCGTCTGCGAACAGCCATACATCCACTGAGTACTCTGCAAAGAAGGCCAACGCCGCCCGCACCGCCTGGGGCGCGATGGTGTGCGCTTCCAGCAAGCGGCCGTCCGGGTAGACCAGGTTGCCCCCGTTGAAGCCGGCGATCGGTGCGGTCACACCCAGCAAGCGGGCCTGTTCGAGCATCGCCCGCGGTGGGCGGCTGCTGGCCAGGGTAAAAGTCGCGCCGGCCGCCTGGAGTTTGCGTACGGCTTCCACCACTGCTGGCGTGAGGCTGTGATCGCGGCGCAGCAAGGTGCCGTCCATGTCGCTGAGGACCAGCCTGATCGGCGCGCTCATCCGAGGGAATGCCAGGTACGGCCTTCACGGGCCAGCAATTGATCCGCGGCCGCCGGGCCATCGCTGCCGGCAGGGTACTCGCTCAAACCGCCCTGCTCGCGCCAGGCGTCCAGAAACGGCTGCACGGCCCGCCACCCGTTCTCGATGTTGTCCGCACGCTGGAACAACGTCTGGTCGCCAATGAAGCAGTCGTATAGCAACGTTTCGTAGCCGGTCGAGGGTTGCATCTGGAAGAAGTCCTTGTAGGCGAAGCCCAGCTTCACGTTGTCGATTATCAGGGCCGGGCCTGGGCGCTTGGCCTGCAGGTCGAACCACATGCCTTCGTCAGGCTGGATCTGCATATGCAGGAAGTTGGGCTTGATGTAGTCCACGTTGGTATCGCGGAACTGCGCATAAGGCGCCGGCTTGAAGCAGATGGCGATCTCGGTGTCCCGCACGCTCAGCCGCTTGCCGGTACGCAGGTAGAAGGGCACACCCATCCAGCGCCAGTTATCGATCATCACCTTGAGGGCCACGTAGGTTTCGGTGCGGCTGTCGGGCGCTACCCGGTCCTCTTCACGGTAACCCTTCATGCCCTTGTCCCCGGCCGCATACTGCGCACGCACGGAATTGGCTAGCGCTTCCTCGGTCGTCCAGGGCCGGATGGCACCGATCACCTTGGCCTTTTCGCCGCGCACGGCGTCCGCCCCGAACGCAGCCGGGGGTTCCATCGCAACCATGGCGAGCAACTGGAACAGGTGGTTGGGGACCATGTCCCGTAGCGCACCAATGCTGTCATAGAACCCACCGCGGGTTTCCACCCCCACGGCTTCGGCCGCAGTGATCTGTACGTGATCGATGTAATGGTTGTTCCAGAAGGCCTCGAAGATACCGTTGGAGAAGCGGTTGACCATGATGTTCTGCACGGTCTCCTTCCCCAGGTAATGGTCGATTCGGTAGATCTGGGACTCGCTCATCACGTCCAGCAGCTGGGTATTGAGCGCCTGGGCGGTTTCAAGGTCGGAGCCGAACGGTTTCTCCACCACCACACGCCGGTAGGCATTGGGCTGTTCATAGAGCAGGCCGGCACGCGCCAGGCGCTGTGAAACTTCGGTGAAAAACCGCGGCGACGTCGCCAGGTAAAACACCGCATTGCCCGTGGCGGTGGCCTGAAGGGTGCGACCCAGGGTCTGGTAGGTTTCGTCGTTGGTGAAGTCCCCGGTCACGTAACTGATGCGCTTGGCCAAGGGCTCCCACACAGCAGGATCGATGATGGTGTCTTCGGCTTGCTCAGGGTGGCGGGCACGGGCCTGATCGATGATGAAAGACTTGAGACGTTCGGCGAACTCGGTATCGCTGACTTCGTTGTGGTCAACGCCCACGATATGCAGGTGGGGGTCCAGCAGCCCATCACGGGCCAGGTTGTACACCGCCGGCATCAGCAGGCGTTTTACCAGGTCGCCATGGGCGCCAAAGAGAAACAGGGTAGCCGAGGGTGCCGGCTCGGCCGTGGTTTTGCCTCGCTTCATACAGCTGTCTCCAGCGCTGATGGGCATACGCTGCACGGCCAGTGGCGCGAGCAACGGCAAGTCACCCGGGCTGTGGCGCGCCGCCAGAGCCCGGGTGTTGGAACTACTTCTTCACTTCGATGTGACCACCGAAGCCAAAACGCATGGCCGACAGCATCTTGTCGCCATAGGTGGCTTCCTGGCGGGAGCGGAAGCGCGCGAACAACGAACTGGCCAGCACCGGGACCGGAACGGCCTGTTCCACGGCTGCGTCGATGGTCCAACGGCCTTCGCCGCTGTCGGACACCGAGCCCGAGTAACCGGCAAGTTCAGGGTCCGACACCAACGCGTCAGCGGTGAGGTCCAGCAACCAGGAGGACACCACACTGCCCCGGCGCCATACCTCGGCGATGTCGGCCAGGTTCAGGTCGTAGCGCTGGTCTTCCGGCAGCTGGGTCGAATTCTTGGTCTTGAGAATGTCGAAGCCTTCGGCGAAGGCCTGCATCATGCCGTACTCGATGCCGTTGTGAATCATCTTCACAAAGTGGCCAGCGCCAGCAGGGCCTGCGTGGATGTACCCCTTCTCGGCACGAATGTGGTCGGCCTCGCGGCCCTTGGTACGCGGGATTTCACCCACGCCCGGCGCGAGCGTTTCGAACAGCGGTTCGAGGCGTTCGAAAACAGCCGTCTCGGCGCCGATCATCATGCAGTAGCCGCGGTCCAGCCCCCACACGCCACCCGAGGTGCCGACGTCCACGTAGTGCAGTTGTTTCTCCAGCAAGGCCTTGGCGCGGCGGGCGTCGTCCTTGTAGAAGGTGTTGCCACCGTCGATGATCACGTCGTCCGGCTCGAGCAGGCCGGCCAGTTCATTGATGGTGTCTTCGGTCGGCGCGCCGGCGGGCAGCATTACCCATACCGCGCGAGGCCGCTCGAGGTTGGCGACGAGGTCTTCCAGGCTGTGCGCCCCCTTGGCGCCTTCCGGCTCGAGCGCTTGCACGGCTTGCGCGTTGCGGTCGTATACCACCGTGTGATGGCCGTTACGCATGAGGCGTCGTGAAATATTCCCACCCATGCGACCCAGTCCCACGATTCCCAATTGCATGCCGGTAACTCCAGAAAATGTAAGAAAAGCCGTAACAGCTTATAGCAGCCCGCCGCTGAAGGTTAGTCCGAAGCGCCTGCGGAAGGTTTCAGCCCTCTGCGTAAAAGTTCCCGACAAGCGGTAAACCGTCTCAAACCCGCGCGCGACGTGGCTTTGGCGTCATTTACCTGCCGGAAGCCGCGACAACGTTGAAATAAAAAGTTCCCAAGCGGCCCTAAAGAAATCAGAATCGGAGCCGATCAAGGACATAACCCGGCGGGGAACACCCCACGAGGTCAGCCCTTAACGTAGTGATCCGCCATCGAGGTGTGCAATGGGTAACGTAGTCGTAGCCAAACAACCCCAAACGCTGTACGTCACAATCCGTCGTGACGAGTTGCACGACCTCAAGGCCGAGCGCGACCAGCTCAAGCGTAAAGTCGCCCAGTTGAGCGCCATGCTCTCCCAGGCTACCCACGGCGCTCTCGACTTCGTGCCCACCGCGCGTATCGCCTGATGCCGCGAAGCCGGCACGGCATCTACTGCCGTGCCGGACGCTCGCCAGTCAGGGGCGGTTCAGAAACAACTCCCTTGCCGCTACAGGATCGATTCGGCTTCGATAGATCTTAAGCACGTCTGCATCCGAGGCCGCTTGCGCCAGCTGGGCTTGTAGCCCGGTAAAACGCTGGCTCACCGTTTTCAAATGCGCCCGCCACATATTGGCTATCCGCTGCATCAAGGCTGGCATAGTGGAAATGCGCATACCACAGCACAGTGCCGTTCGGCTCCCGTATGGCGTATTCCTGCACAAGGTCTTTCCGCTTGCCCTGCCCCTTGAGCGCAACCCGGCTACCTGATCGTTCCACCCGCGCTTCTCTTTCCTGCACCAGGTAGCGCACTCGTTCTGCCGTTGGCAGGGCCGCCTTGGTAAGCCGGATCCGCAAGGTCCGTCCCTGGCTGATCAACCGCGCCGCCATGTCACGAAGCGCCCGAGCCTTGCGTTCGGCACTACCCCAGGCTTCGACCGCCACATCGGTTTCATTGCGATGGGTGAGCCCGCCCTCGATCCTGTCGGCAAGATCCGCCAGGTTTCGAGCAGAGCCAGTCAATAGCTCTTCCAGTTCCAGCGGGATGCGGGTAACCCGGGCCAATCTTGGCGCCTGCTGCAGTTGTCGGGTGGCGCCTTCGAGCTGGCGATCAGCCTCCTCGGCGAGGCGCTCCAGGTCGTCATGCGGCCCTCGATTGGAGGGTGACGCTGCGGCAGGCGGCTGCTCGACCCAATCACCGTGGGCCGGGTCTTGTTCAAAGCGGGCAACCACCGTGTTATCCAGCGGGGACACCACCTCCGCGATTTCCTCGGCAGGCTTTTCAGGCTTGGCACGCACCCTGGCGACCACGGCGCCCCGCGTGCGGGTGCGGATCACCCTGCGCCCTCCATGGGCCGCCCCGGCAGAAGGGTGGGCCGGCGCCGGAGTGGGCGCGGTGGCCTCCCGAAGCAGGCGTCCAAGCCAGGCTTCAGCGTCTGCTTGCAGAGCCGCGAGCATCTCGGACAGCCTATCCAATGCTGAAGAAACATATTCGGGGCGCAGGGTCTGCCGCAGCCATTGCAGGGTGTCTTCCGCCGCCTGATAGGTATGGATCACCCCATCGAGAAGCTCCAGGGCAGCGCCGCGCGCAAGCGCGGTATCAAGCGTCATTTCCTTGTGGGTGTTCAGCCCCAGCGTCAGCGGCTTCATGGCCTCGTGAACACTTCGCCGAACGCTGTCATCCCCCACCATCGGTTCTTCCATCAGGCTCAATTCGGTGTATACGCTCAAAGCCCTGTATTCGATAAGCTGCCGAAACGTCGCCATCTTCGGTTCCAGTGCTGCCAGGGCGGCTCGACCGGCCACCGGTATTTCACCCAGCTTGCGCATCCGTTCATCCAGCCGCATGCGCCAGCGAACACCTGCATCGGCAACGTCCTGGTATTCATGAAGAAACGCAAACCAGGCCGTAACCTCGGCCGGCTGCATGACCTCATCCCCCTGGAACGCCGGCGCGCTCACTTGAGCTGCGTTCAGCTGGTCCATCAACAGGTCGCGGTTAAGGCTAAGGTAGTAAGCACACAGGTTGGCTTCGGCAGTGAGAGCGACAGTCAGTTCCTTGCCGCGCTCCGGCATGGCGACCTCGGCACTGATACCCTCATACTCTTCTCGCAGGCCGGCGCACGTATCCAGTGCCTGCGACACGCGGGCTGCTTCTTCGAGCCGGCGAGCGTGGGCGGCACCGGTGTTGCCGGCACTGATCGCAGCGCTGATGGCCTTATCACCCTCCACTCCCGCTGCACGCACCACGCGATAGGTCCGTTCAATTTCGCTGAGGCATTGCCTCGCGCGCTCACGCCTTTGTCGATTGAGTTCACGCTGCTGCTCGATCCTGCGCTTGGGGGCTCCGCCCCGTAGCCGGAGCCGCAGGTCCAGGCGCCAACGCCCCGCTTCGTCGCGACGCAGCCAAGGGCCATTTGCCTCCCCTGACACTGGGTCCAGCACAACGGCTTCGCCATTCCCGGGTGCCACCTCGAACAACGCGCCATCGATCCAGGCAAGCCAACGGCGATCATCCTGCAACAATCCTTTCAGCGGGCCGGCAGGCACCTGTGGCGGGAGGTCTGTGGGGCGAGGCGTGGCCAGCTGGTGCAGGCGCTGCCGCAGCGCCGCGTTCAATGCCATGGTCGCCGTACCCCAGCCTGCTTCAAGCACCACGCGTTCCGGCAAAGCAGTGGGGGACGCATGGCCAGTTACCATTTCAACATTGCCCGTCGAGGAAGGGGTTCCGAGGGTTCGGGTTGACGCTTCGCTGACGAGGGCCAGGGCAATATCAAACAGCAATTCATCCACACCGGAATCCGGCGGAGTGTCGACGGTGCCAACCCCATTGAAATGCTCATCCAGTGCATGCCCTATCTGTATCAGCCAGCCAGCCGTGGCGGCGGGGCCGCTGAGAAAAGGCGTGACTTGATTAAACATAAGCCAACCCACCTCTCGGGCGGAAATCCAGAAGCTTTCCTGGTTCGACACGGTCTGCCGGTCGGCGGCCAGCGTGAGTGCGTCCACTACCCCTTCATAAAACGCATCCAGCGGATTGCCTTGCACCGGCACCGGCGTCACCGTGGCGGGCGTGATAGTGGGCATCGGGGAAAATTCATCGCCCTGGCCAAAGCGCAGCCAGTGTGGGGCACGCAACCCGCCGTTGCGATAACGCGTCTGGGCCATTTCGCTCAGCCAGCTCAGAACCATTTGACGAAGTTGCGGTTCGTCCATGATGGCCTCCATGAGCTTTCCACGGCTTTGAAACTGCCTCAGCGGTTGCGAAGCCAGTGGAGCGTAAAGCACGACGGTATCGCTGGCTTCGGGCTGGTGCAGTAAAAACATCCCGGTAGCGATGTCCGGAGGGAGGCCGATAGCAGCTTCAAGCCCTAACCTGGCAACTTTTGGGCGAGGTAGTTCGTTGTCAGGCACGAAACTGCGACGCACCAACGCGACACCCTGCTCGTCGAAGCCACATTCCTGCTTGAGCCGAAGCTCCAGCGCCAGCAACGGCACTTGCGCCGCGACCATTGCCTTGAAGGTGTGCCGCCGCCGAGCCGCCTCCTCGCCAGTTGTCAGCGCCCCGTGCAGCAACTTCAGATAGGCGCCTCCCACATCCACGGCCTTGACCAGGGCTATCGCGCTATCGTCGTCCAGCCAGGCAGGAATTGTCTTACCCTCCCGAGGGCTGATCGCCATCCACCCCGCAGGGCGCCCGCCAGTGTTCAGCAAGCTGAGATCCACCAGGCTGATCTGCTGCTCACTCAAATGAATACTGCCGCCGCCCCCGGCAATGGAAAGGAGGTCATCGTCGGTGCGGGTGAAGATGCGCACCACCACGTCGTCCGGGTCGGCCAATGGCGCAAGGGGATGCTCTCTTGCAGCCTGCTCGATCAACCGCTGTCGGGCGTACTGCGCCGCCGTCGGAATGCCCGAGAGGAAGCCGTCATCGCCGGTGGTACGCCGGGCAGCGAGCAGCGCATCAAGGCCAAGGGCATAGCGTAGGCGGTCGCTCTTGCTGGCCTCGGTCAGCCAGCGCGGCAGTTGATGCTTCAGGGTATTGCGGCGGGCAAGCCGATGCCCGTTGTCGAGCGTCCACCCGGGAATGGTAGCCTCCATCGTTGCAGAGAACGTGTCTGCGTCGAGGCTGGATTCACGCAACGCTTCGGCTTTGTCGAGCGCACACGCCAGATAATCCTCCAGTATCACGACGGCCCAGGCGGAAAACGGGTCTCCCGCTACAATGGCTTCGCCTACCACTGGCAAGGGATCGCCGAAATAGCGAGTAGCCGCCGCCGCGTCAGGGAAACGCCGAAATCCGGTGTCCGCACTAAAGGCTATGCATGCCGATGCAGTGGCCGGGCCCGACACTAGCAGCGTCGGCGCCGATTCACCAACAGTACGCAGTAACCGTACCTGGCCCCGCTCCGGTTCGGCGGCTGGGGCTGCCGAAGGCGGCAGGCCGAGCGACACGCGAACCATGGCCCGCTCCGAAGCCGACAGCAGGCCCGCAGCTTCGCTATCGCCCATGGCCTGATTCACCCGTTCCTTCAGGTACGCAGCCATCCAGGCCCAAGGGCTTTCGCCGTTTTCGTCGGGAGCTTGCCAATATTCCATCCAACGTTCGCACCAGGCGTCCACAACGAAGGGGCTGACAAGATCGATTTCCTCGATGACCCTGTTCATGTCACCGGCTAACCGAGCGGGGTATTCACTGCCCCGCTCCAGGGTGAGAAAGGTTTCCTCGGCGGACAGCGGAAGAGGTGCGCCGGCGATGAAGCGGTCCAGAATGGCCGCCGCCAGCGGCTGAATCTGATAGCGCACGAACGCCAGCTGTCGCTGTTCCTGGCGCCACAGGCTGTGCCCGAGCGCCAGGGTATCGGGTAGCGTGTGGTTAGCGCCTTGTGCGGGCAAGGCCGCTGCGAGCGCGGGACCCAGCAGGTCCATTGCGGCATTTTCGAGGGTCGGCCCATCCGCCAGTCGGCGGGCTACCGGGCCGGGTAGCCAGTGAAGTGGAACGGAACGAGAGACGGCAGTATACGGATCGGGCATGGTGAGGCTCCTGATGGCAAAGGAGCACGGAGTGTCGCTGCGTTCCAGCAGGCGGGGGCGATACAGGAATACCGCCCCGGCCAGGCCCTTGTCAGGGCAGAGAGAGGAACAGCCGTCGGGCCGCCGTCAGGTCGATCCTGCTGCGGTAGATCCCGATGACTTCCTCATTGTCACGGGCTTGCTGGAGTTGTTTCTGATACCCGTCGAACCGCTGGGTCACGGTTTTGAGGTGAGCGGCAGTAAACCGTTCCGCTGACGAGGTCGTGGTGTCGTAGTGAAAGTGAGCGTACCAAAGCGGATGCCGCTGGCGGTCCTGAATCTCGTACTCCTGAACAAAGTCACGCCGCCCGCCGCGCCCTAGAGGCGTGCGCCCGCCGAGCTTGCGGATGGTGACCTCCCCTTGCTCCACCAGGAAATCGAGCCGCGCGACCGTAGGCAACAGGCTCTTGCTGATCTCCACGCGTGCGTGTGTCCCCGTGCGCCGGGCAATGCCCGCCAGGTCCCGAAGTTCGTGAGCCTTGCGCTCGGCCGACCCACGCTGTTGTATTGCCGCATCGGTTTCGTTGAGCTGGGTGAGTGCTTCTTCGATGTCCTCGGCCGCCGCCTCCAGTCGTCGTGCGCTGCCGTGATACAGATCCTCGATCTCGACCGGCACCCGGGTGGCCAGCTTGAACCGTGCCAGCGTACTCACTTCTTCTCGTACCTGGCGCATCGCTTTATCTGCTTCGGCGACCAGGCTGTCGAGGCGTGCGCCCAATCCTTGCGCCGGCTGGCGCACGGGCACCGCTGGCTTGTTCCACGCGCCCGTGGTGGAGTCCTGGCGCCAGGTCGCCAATACCCGGCCATTGGAAATAACCTGCGCCACCTTTTGTTGCGTCCGGTGATCGGTATGGGTATGAGCCATCACCGACTCCCCTTCAGCGGTAACAATGACCTCCGTGGCGACAGGCTGTGGCGTGCTTGAGGCAGGGCGCGGAACGCTCGTTGCGGAGGCCGGCCGCGGACGGGGCCGACGCGGCGCATTCCGGCGGGCGCTTGCGCTGGACACTACAGGCGTTACGGCACTGCGCACCAGCTCTCCCATGCGGGCCTCAGCATCCTCTCGCATCGCCACGGCTATGCGCTCGAAGCGCTCCAGGGCCGGCATCACCCCTTCGGCGGCGAGCAGTTCCTTGAACACACGCAGCGCATCTTCCACGCGCTGATAGTGATGAAGGGCGGTATCAAGAACTTCCATCGTTTGCTGGGGTGTAGCTGAGGGGTCGGCGATCAGGTCGGCATGGGATGTACCGTGGACCAACAGCGGCTCCAGCGCTCGGTGCACCTGCTCGGCCAGTGCCGGATTGCCACGAAGCGGCTCCATCACCAGGCCCAGTTCACAATAGGCCAGGGAGGATCGCAACTCCATTGGCGAGTGGAAGGTGTCCACGGCCCGGGCATTGTGTTCCAGTGTACGAGCGCCGAGCCGTGGAATCGCTTCGATCTGCCGGACCGTATCATGATGCAACTGAACATAGATCAGGGATTGCTCGGTCAGGTCCCGGTAGCGCTCGATGAAATTGACCCACCCTGCAGGATCACGAAGCACCAGCTCGTTCAGCGCCTTTTCGCTGACTTTCAGATAAGGCGAGTCCTGAACGCACAAACGCGAGAGCTGGGAAAGGTTGTCCGTGATGGTCCGGCTGATGTGCAATTGCCTGGCAAGCACTTCGCAGATCCGCTCGGCGTAATCGGTAAGGGGCGTGGCCTTGTTCAACCCTTCGTAGGCCGAAATGAGCTGGGCGCCGTGTTCGTGCCCCTCTCGCAGTAGCTTATCCAGGGCCTCCCTGTCGTCCATGGCCGGCTCGTCGTGCTGTGAGGCATGCTCGACTCGCTCAGCAACGCTGTTTGCGCGTGTGCGCAGGGATTCGTAGTAGCCTACGATCTCAGCGTAAAGGCGTTCGCCCTGCTGGCGATCCACTTCGTTCTGGTGTCGACGCGCCTCGATCCGCCGCTTTGGCCCGCCCCCGCGCAGCCGTAGCCGCAGATCAAGGGCCCAGCGCCCGGCCTCGTCCCGGCGGATAAACGGCCCCTCCTGGCCTTCAGGGCCAACGATCCTGAGGTCGACGTCTTCGACGCTGACCGCGTAGTAATTGTGCTGCCACTTCATCAACCATTGCCGATCGTCCAGATAAAGCCCTTGATACGGCCCATGGGGGATGGGGCTCAGCGGCTCGCTGGGCGGGCTGGCGCGCAGCGCGGCCAACGCTTGTGTCTGGGTTGGCGAAGGCACCAGGCTGACGGCGGACCAACTCAGGTCCAGGTCAAGCGGCCGGCTCACGGCTTTCGCTTCCGCGACCGCCGTTTCAGCCCAGCCCAGCATAGCCACCGGCCTGGGAGGCTGCGGAGCTGGCGCCTCTGGCGGCTCGGATGCCTCGTCGACCGCACCGTCGCCGATCGCTCCACCTGGGCTGGGCTCAGGTTCCTGCAGGCGCTCGGGTTCATCCACCGGCCAATGGACAGCTTCGCTCAGAAGCAGCATTGCAACGCTGAACAACAGGTTGGTTCGGGCCGCTGCCGATGCGCTTTGCGACTGATCGAGGGTGTTGAGGTAAACGTTGAAGGCATCGCTGAGTTGAACCAGCCAACCCGCGGTCGCCAGCGGGCCGTTCAGCACGGGCATCAAGCCGGTAAATAGCGTTTGCGCAAGGTGGCCAAGCGAAACCCAGCGGTCTTCGGCATTTGAAACCGAGCGCCGCTCGGCCATATCAATCAGGGCCTTCACCACCTGCTCATAGAGTGTGTGCAATCGCGGAGCAGCCAGCGGCACCAGTACCGGGCGGGCCGGCGACGGAACCTGTAACGGCGCGAACTCATCACCCTGGCCAAAACGCGCGACGCGTGGCTCCCGCAGGCCTCCCCGGCTATAGCGCGAACGACCCAGGTCGGTCATCCAGAGCAGTGCGCTCTCTTGAAGCTCGCCAGGGGCGCACAGCTCATCCCATAACGCATCAAGTGAGCTGAACTGGCGAAGCGGCTTGGCGTGCAAGGGCCGGTACAGTACGCAGGGCGCGGAAGGATCGGTATCCCGGGTAAAAAGGTAGGTGCCAGCGATAATATCGACACCGTACTGCGCGCCGGCGGTCACACCCAATCCCACAAGATGGGCGGGCTCTGGTGTGGGTAGCGCCCCAAGGCCCTCCTCCACCAATTGATAACCGTCGCGGTCCATGGCGCATTCGCCTCGCAGCATCAACTCCCAGGCCAGCAGGGGTAGCTGAAGGGTAACCTGATGGCCGAACAGGGTTTGCCGGGCTTGTGATTCAGGCCCTTCTACCAGCCGCCTTCGAAGCATCGCGGGGTACTGCTCACCAACGTCGATAGCGCGGACCAGGGCCTTTAGTTCATCCTCATTCAACCAGGCGGGCACGGTTGTACCGGGGCGGGCCGCGATATCCAACCAGGCTGCTTCATGGGCAGTCAGGTTATCGATGGCCAGCGCGGTCACGCTTAGTGCTTCCTTCAAGAAGTGCGGCTCCGACGGCCCCCCTGTGACTGCAATCGGATCGGGTACCACAGAAACAAGCGTCAGTACGAGGTGCTCCGGCACCAATGCCGGCCCTTCCGGGTGCAACCGGGCGGCCTCGTCGCGAAGGCGCTGGTATACGTAGGCTTCAAGGGTGGGAATGTCATGGAGAAACCAGCTCCCCGTCACTTGTGGCCAGCTCAGAGCAAGCTGTGCAAGTGCGCCCGCGAAATGCCAGCGGTCGACCGCCGGCGCCCGACGCAGCCAGTCGGGCAGCGCTCGTTGCAAGTCGCGAGCATTGCGCTCCTGCCTTCTGGCATCGATCTGAAAGAAACCGGTGACCACATCGCTCGACGCTTTCAAAAGTGAGGTCGCTGACAAGGACTCTGTCATACGAACCCAGCCTGTTACTCCGCTAAGCTGGATCAATTGAGTTTGCAACAGGCTGCGGGCCAGCGCGCAGAACACATCACCGGTCGCCTCCACCCGTTGCAGGGTCGCATCCTCAGCCCCGTCCCAACGGCTCAGCATCGCGTCGATGGCGTCCCGCAATGCCCGGGTGGAGGGAAAATACCGCAGCCCTCCATTCTGCGAAAACAGCAGGTGGTCATCGCCCTGGCCGTCCCCGGTAAAGCTGACCAATAATTGCGGATCGAGCCTCGCATCGAACGGCAATGCCGTATCGCCTTCCTGTATCTGCAGCAGGTATACCCTGACCGGATCGGCAGGTCGCTGCCCAAGGATGGCTTCGTTTTTGCGCCATGTGGCAACCGTCAGGCCTGCTTCATAGGCGTGCATCGGCAAGGTTTCAGCGCTGCGCCCGCTATGCAAGCCCTCGATAAAGCTGGCTCGCGCATAGTCAGCCATCCATCTCCAGTGGGTCTCGCCCTGGGAATCCGTTTCGCTCCAGAACAGGGCAAGGGCCTCCTCGAACGATTCGATCAGGGTCGGCCGCACCGCGTCCAGTTCTTGAGCCATGCATTGCAGGTCGACTGCAAGCTCCGTCCATTGGGCACCCTGCTTCTGGATCAAGGTTTGATAACCGGGCACTACCGTGAGCGCCGTCTCACGTACGAAGAGGTCAATGAGCAGTTCGGGCAGCACCACATAGTTCAACTCCCCCTCTGCCCCGCCGGTTAGAGGCCACGCCAGAGCAAGGCTGCCGGGGTCAGCCTCGACAGGTGGCTGCAACCGCAAGAGCGCCTGCCCGACCAGGCGCGAAGCGGTAGATAACAAGCTCGGTTGGCGGCGAAAACGTTTAACTGCGGCCCCGGCGACCGGGGAGTAACGGGTGATAACACTGGGAAGGCTTAGAGGCACAGGCATTGCAGGCTCCTGGTGGGTTGGGAGGCCACCATGCAACCGTAGACGGGGGCAGGTTGTGTGGTACGCAAGTACCGCTTCGCTTCAACCCAGCGGGTTGCTGATTCACGCCTACACTCATTGGGGCAAGTCCGTAGTGCCAATGCAAAGAAATCCGAAACTTCTGAGTGCCGCCCGGGTCAGGTAAACAGTGAGTGATGCGCGGTTTTGAGCGTGCCCTTACCCACCCCTCCAGGAGCGATTCATACCGCGTGTTTCACCCGCGGGCCGGCCATACGAGCGGCATTGGGGTCGGATTAGAAAAACCATAGATCTGCCAGAAGTCATTTACGCTACGGGAGAGAGTTTGATGATCAGTGCCGCTGTCGAAACCCATGGAGAGCGTTTCAATCAGCAGGTCAGCGAGGTTGCCTCGCTGCCGGCTATCACTTCGACCAGCAGGGTGCTGCAACCGGACCACACGGCGAATCCGAACCGCAAGAAAGTGCTGTTCGTGACATCGGAAATGGCGGATCTGATCAAGGCCGGGGGCCTGGGCGACGTGTCGGCGGCATTGCCCCGCGCGATGAGCCACCTGCACGACGTGCGCGTGCTTATCCCCGGCTACCCTCAAGTGCTGGAAAGCGACAACCCTATCCACATCGTGGGCGAACTGGGCGGCCACGCCGCCTTGCCACCTTGCAAGGTCGGGCGTATGGACACTGCCGATGGGCTGGTGATCTACGTGCTGATCTGTCCCGAACTGTATGAGCGCGACGGCAACCCCTACGGCGCCGTCAACGGCCGGGACTGGCCCGATAACCACATCCGCTTCGCCCGCCTCGGCCTGGCCGCCTGCGACATCGCCGCCGGCCACGGCATGGTGCACTGGAAACCCGACCTGGTTCACGCCCACGACTGGCCGAGCGGCCTGGCCCCGGCCTACATGCACTGGCGCGGCGTGAACGTCCCCACCCTGTTTACCATCCACAACCTGGCCTACCAGGGCGTCGTGAGCCTGGCCTGCTGCCCGGAGCTGGGTATTCCCGAGCACGCCCTGCAGCAGGAAGGCATGGAGTTTTACGGCAAGCTGTCGTTCCTCAAGGCCGGCATGGCCTACTCCAGCCATATCACCACGGTGAGTGCTACCTACGCCGAAGAGATCACCACGCCGGAGTTCGGCTGCGGGCTGGACGGCTTCCTCACCAGCAAGGCGCATCAGGGCTTGCTCAGCGGTATCCCTAACGGCATCGACGCCAGCTGGGATTCGGCCACCGACCCTCACCTGGTTTGCCCCTTCAGCCTGAACGATTGGGACGGCAAGGCGGTGAACGCCGAGCATGTGCGCAACCTGTTCGGCCTGGAGCCTTCCACTGGCCCGCTGTTCGCGGTGGTGTCGCGCCTGGTGTACCAGAAAGGCCTGGACCTCACCGAAGGGGTGACTGACTACATCGTACGCAACGGCGGCCAGATCGCGATCATCGGCCGAGGCGAGCCTGAAGAAGAACAGGCCATGCGCGACCTGGCCAAGCGCTATCCGGGGCAGGTGTCAGCCCGTATCGGCTTCAACGAAACCGATGCCCGGCGCATGTTCGCTGGCAGCGACTTCTTGCTGATGCCTTCCCGCTACGAACCTTGCGGCCTGAGCCAGATGTACGCCCAGCGATTCGGTTCGCTGCCCGTGGCACGCAAAACGGGCGGCCTGGCCGACACCATCGAAGACGGTGTGACCGGTTTCCTGTTCGACGAACCTTCGGTGGCGGCCTACGAAGAGGCCCTGAAGCGCGCCTTCTACGCCTTCAGCAAGCCGGACCTGCTGAACGCCATGCGCTGCCGCGCCATGACCCAACCGTTCAACTGGTCGCAGGCCGTTGAACCCTACGCCGAACTTTATACAAAGCTGGTCAACCGCTCACATGGGCGGGCCGGGCGGCATTACTGATCGAGGAGCGCCGACATGGCTGACCTGCAACCTGTTACCTGGGCACACGGGGCCACCCGTGTGGGCGATAATCTAACCCGCTTTGCGCTCTGGGCCCCTGACGCGGAAAACGTCAGGGTGGTGTTCGATGACGGTGAACAGCTCGTCATGATCAGCCAAGCCGAGGGCTGGTTCACCGCTGAAGCTGCCTGCGACGCAGGTACGACCTACCGCTACCAGATCAATAACGACCTTACCGTGCCCGACCCTGCCTCGCGGGCGCAGCAGAGTGATGTTCATTCCGCCAGCGTAGTGGTCGATCATGCCACGTACCCCTGGCGCCACGCCCAATGGCAGGGCCGCCCGTGGCATGAAGCAGTTATCTATGAGGTGCATGTTGGCCTGATGGGTGGTTTCGAAGGCGTGGCCAGGCAACTGCCACGGCTGGCGGCGCTGGGCATCACCGCGATCGAACTGATGCCCATCGCCGAATTCCCCGGCGACCGCAATTGGGGCTATGACGGCGTGCTGCCCTATGCACCCGAGCACTCCTATGGCACCCCCGACCAGCTCAAGGCACTGATCGATACCGCTCATGAGCACGGCCTGATGGTGATTCTGGACGTGGTGTACAACCACTTCGGGCCGGACGGCAATTTCCTTAACAGCTACGCCAAGGGCTTCTTCCGCGAAGACAAACACACTCCCTGGGGCGCGGCGATCGACTTCCGCCGCCCGCAAGTACGGGATTTCTTCATCGACAATGCCCTGATGTGGCTGCTCGATTACCGCTTCGACGGCCTGCGCTTCGACGCCGTGCACGCCATTGAAGACCCCGATTTTCTCCAGGAGATGGCCCGGCGCATCCGCAAAGCCATCCCGGCCGGCCGTCACGTGTGGCTTAACCTGGAAAACGAACATAACCAGGCTCACCTGCTCCAGGAAGGCTACGACGCCCAATGGAACGATGACGGCCACAATGCGCTGCACGTGCTGCTTACTGGCGAAGCCGAGGCCTATTACGAAGACTACGCCCAGGACACTACGGCCAAGCTGGCGCGATGCCTGGGCGAAGGCTTTGTGTACCAGGGCCATACCAACCGCCACGGCGTAGCGCGGGGTGAGCCCAGCGGGCACTTGAACCCCACCTCGTTCGTGCTGTTCTTGCAGAACCACGACCAGATCGGTAACCGCGCGTTTGGCGAACGCTTGTCTCAGCTGGCGCCGGAACCTGCCCTGCGCGCCGCCACTACCCTGCTGCTGGCCTCGCCGATGATCCCCCTGATGTTCATGGGCGACGAGTGGGGCGCGGCCGAGCCGTTCCAGTTCTTCACCAGCTTCCACGGGGAACTGGCCGAGGCCGTACGCAACGGCCGCCGTTCTGAATTCAAGTCCTTCAGCGCCTTCCAGGACCCGGAGCGCCGCGACAAGATTCCAGACCCGAATGCGGAGTCCACGTTCAAACACTCGCGGCCCGCCTTCGATGACTTCGAGAAACACCAGCGCGGCCCTTGGGTGGAGTTGTACGTTCACCTGCTGAGCATGCGCCGCCGCGACCTGATGCCACGGCTGCCAGGCAGCCGCTCGCTCGGGGTGACCATTCTGGCCGACAAGGCCGTCTCGGCGCGCTGGCAGTTGGGCGATGGCTCGACCTGGCAGATCGACTTGAACTTTAGCGACCAGGCAGTGGCGGCAGAGCTGCCCTTCGACCGCTACTGGCTGTTCGATAGCCGCGGCCCGAACGCGCGCTTCGATGAAGCCGGCGAGCTCCCGGCGTACACCGCGTTGGTCAGCCTTATCCCCCGCGACCCGCTGGAGGCCATTTCATGAGTGACCAAGCGCTCAGAAGCCTCGCCGAAAAAGTCGGTATCGCGGTGGAATGGACCGACGCCAACAACCGCCCGCAAACCGTAAGCCCTGACGTGCTGCGCAACGTGCTGAGCGCGTTGGGCCACCCGGCGAACAGCGACGAGGATGTGACCGAAAGCCTGCGCGTGATGCAGGCAGAAGAAGACAATCACCGCCTTCCTCCCTTGCTCACTGCCGATTATGGCAAGCCTCTGCCGTTGAGCCGCTGGTTGGCACCGGGAGCAGCCTGCACGGTGCATCTGGAAGACGGCGGCGAACTCGAGCTCAAGCTCGACGCCCAGGCGGCACTGCCTGGCATGCTCCCGGTGGGTTATCAGCAGGTTCGGGTGGGCGATCAGCACTTCACCGTTGCCGTGGCTCCGGCCCGTTGTTACAACGTGGCCGATGCGCTGGGTGTCGATGCGCCTCGCGCCTGGGGGCTGGGCGTGCAGTTATATTCACTGCGTCGCCCGCATGACGGCGGCTTTGGCGACACGCAAGCGCTGGAAGAGATGGTACGCGCCGCCGGCGAGCGAGGTGCCGACGCCCTGGCGATAAGCCCCATGCATGCCATGTTCAGCAGCGATACCACCCGCTACAGTCCGTACTCCCCGTCCAGCCGTTTGTTCCTCAATGCCTTGTATGCCGCACCCGGCGCGGTATTGGGTGAGCACACGGTGCGTGCCGCCATTGAGCACCTGAACCTTGAGGGCACGCTGGCAGAACTTGAAAAGCTCGAACTGGTGGATTGGCCCAGGGCCGCCGAGGCCAAGCTGAGGTTGCTGCGCGCGCTCCACGAAGATTTCACCCGTGCTGCGCACCCTATGCAGGAAGACTTCGCCAGTTTCCGCCAGAAAGGCGGCGAAGCCCTGGCCGACCATTGCTGCTTTGAAGCCCTGCAAGCTGAATGCGCCCGCAAGGGCGAAAGCCAGGACTGGCGGCAGTGGCCCGAAGCCTGGCGCCACCCACGCAGCCCGGGGGTGGCCGAATTTGCCAAGGCCCACGAGCAGGAAATCGAATTCTATGCCTTTGGCCAGTGGCTGATCGCCCGCAGCCTTGAGCGCGCCCAAACCGCCGCCAAAGCCAGCGGCATGCGCATCGGCCTTATCGCAGACCTGGCCGTGGGCGCGGACGGTGCCGGCAGCCAGGCCTGGAGCCGGCAGGATGAACTGCTGGCAGCAGTGACCGTAGGCGCTCCGCCGGACATCCTCAACCGCTCGGGCCAAAGCTGGGGCATCTCGGCTTTTTCTCCTGAGGGCCTCAAACGCAATGGCTTCCGGGCCTTCATCGAGATGCTGCGGGCCAATTTCGCCCACGCCGGCGGGCTGCGGATCGACCACGTGCTGGGCTTGAATCGCCTGTGGGTCATCCCGCAGGGCGAGAAGCCTACCGAAGGCGCTTATTTGCATTTCCCGCTGGACGACCTGTTGCGCCTGCTGGCGCTGGAATCCCATCGCCACCAAGCCATCGTGCTGGGCGAAGACCTCGGCACTGTGCCGGATGGGCTGCGGGAAAAACTCGCGGCCCGGGACATCCTCGGCATGCGGGTGCTGCTGTTTGAGCAAAACCACCCGGGTGATTTCAAGCAGCTGCTGGAGTGGCCCGACAATGCCCTGGCCACCACCAGCACCCACGACCTGCCGCCACTCAAGGGTTGGTGGCACACCAATGAAATCGGCTGGACCCGTCGCCTGGCGCTGATCGACGAGAAAACCGAACGGGAATGGCGGGAAACCCGAGTGAAGGAAAAGCGTGGCCTGGAGCACATTCTCAAGCAGGACCCGCAGAACTTCGTTGAAGAGCGCCAGGACCCGGACATTGCCGACCAGGTCATCGATGGCAGCGTTCGTTTCGTGGGCCATACCCGGGCCCCCCTGGTGCTGCTGCCCATCGAAGACGCCCTGGGGCTGGTGGAACAGCCCAACCTGCCCGGCACCATTGACGAACACCCCAACTGGCGTCGGCGCCTGGAGGCGACCGGTGCTGCCCTGCTAGACCTGCCCGACCCGGCGCGCCGCCTGGAACTCCTTGCCGTAGCCCGCCGACAAGCTCATGAGCGTGACCGATGAAGCCATTTACCGCGAGTATTCGCCTGCAATTCCACAAAGATTTCACCCTCGATGACGCTGTTGCGCTGGTGCCGTATTTCGAGCAACTGGGCGTAAGTCACGTCTATGCCTCCCCCTTGCTCAAAGCCCGCGCTGGCTCCATGCATGGTTATGACGTGGTCGATCCCACCGTGGTGAACCCCGAGCTGGGTGGCGAACCTGCCCTGCGCAGGCTCGTTGCCGCGCTGCGGGAACGGCAAATGGGGCTGGTACTGGATATTGTGTCCAACCACATGGCGGTGGGTGGCGCCAGTAACCCTTGGTGGCTGGACCTTCTGGAGTGGGGCCGTCGCAGCCCCTATGCGAATTTCTTCGATATCCAGTGGCATTCGCCCGACCCCCTGCTCGAGGGCCAGCTGCTGATTCCATTCCTGGGCAGCGACTACGGAACCGCCCTGCAACAGGGTGATATCCCCCTGCGCTTCGACGCTGAAGCTGGCAGCTTCTATGTGGAGCACTATGAGCACCGCTTCCCCATCTGCCCGCCTGATTACGCAAGCATTCTGAGCATTGCAGTGGACAACCGGCTGGAGGCCATAGGTGAACGCTTCGGCGCGCTGGCACATGACGCCGATGCCTATGCGCAGGCACCGGCACTGCGCCAGGAGCTGGCTAACCTGGCAGCCGAGGGTGCAGTGTTCCGGGCATTGGAAACCGTCCTCAAGCTGTACGACTCCACTACGCCAGAAGGTTTCGATCGCCTGCACCGCCTGCTGGAACGGCAGCACTACCGCCTCGCCAGCTGGCGCACCGCCGCAGACGACATCAACTGGCGGCGCTTCTTCGACATCAACGAACTGGGCGGGCTGCGCGTGGAGCGCGGCGAGGTGTTCGAGGCTACCCACGCCAAGATCTTCCAGATGGTAGAGGAAGGCCTTGTGGACGGTCTGCGTATCGACCACGTGGACGGCCTGGCGAACCCTCGCGCCTACTGCCGCAAACTGCGCCGCCGCGTAGAGCGGCTGCTGCCAAAGCGCCCCGCTGAAGCCAAGGTGGAGCACTTCCCGATTTTCGTGGAAAAGATCCTCGGCAATGGCGAGCAGCTACACCGCGACTGGAACGTGGACGGCACCACCGGCTATGAATTCATGAACCAGGTATCTCTGGTGCAGCACGACCCGCGTGGCGAGCAGCACCTCAGTGACCTGTGGGTACGGATGAGCGGACGCAGTGCCGACTTCATGGAAGAGGTGCGTGCCGGCCGCCGGTTCGTGCTCCACGGCACCTTGGCGGGCGATTTCGAATCCGTGGCCCAGGCCCTGTTGCAAGTGGCCCGCAGTGACCTGATGAGCCGGGATTTCACCTTGGGCAGCATCCGCCGGGCGCTCGAAGGGTTGATCGTGCATTACACCGTTTACCGTACCTACATCACGCCCTGTGGCCGGCCCGCCGAGGACGAGCCTTTCTTCGCCCAAGCGGTGGAAGGCGCCCGCGCCGACCTCAGCGAGGGCGACTGGCCGGTGTTGGACTTCCTCGTGCGTTGGTTGGGCGGCGAGCCGTGGCGCAGCCTGCCGGTGGGGCGTCGCAGGCAAACGCTGCGCCACGCCTGCGTGCGATTCCAGCAACTCAGCTCCCCTACAGCCGCCAAGGCCATGGAAGACACAGCTTTCTACCGGAGCGCCAGATTGATCTCGCGCAACGACGTGGGCTTCGATCCTGAAGTATTCAGCGCGCCCCCGGAAGCTTTCCATGAAGCGTGCCAGATGCGAGCCGCGGCGTTCCCGCGCAACCTGCTGGCAACGGCGACCCACGACCATAAGCGAGGTGAAGACACGCGCGCACGGCTGGCGGTGATCAGCGAACGTAGTACCTGGTACGGTGCGCTGATCACCCACTGGCAGGCGCTGGCGAGCAGCCTGCGCGGCGAATATGCCGATGGCCCCGCCCCGTCCGGTGGCGATGAAGCCATGCTGTATCAGGCGCTGCTGGGTAGCTGGCCGCTCGACCTGCAAGCCGACGACGCCGCAGGCCTCGCGGCCTACGCCGAACGTATGCAGCAATGGCAACAAAAGGCGCTGCGCGAAGCCAAGCTGGTCAGTAGCTGGAGCGCACCGAACGAAGCGTATGAGAGTGCCTGCCGGGACTTCCTGCAGAACCTGCTCACGGCCGATAGTACATTAGCGCTGCGCCAGTCCATCGTTTCGGCAGTACACGTACTTGCACCGGCAGGTGCGCTGAACGGGCTTGTACAAGCCACTCTGAAAGCCACTGTGCCAGGCATCCCGGACTTGTATCAGGGCGCCGAATTCTGGGATTTCAGCCTGGTCGATCCGGATAACCGCCGACCCGTGGACTACACTGCCCGGAGCGAAGCGTTGGCCACCGCCACCGACCCGCTCGCGCTGCTCGAAAACTGGAGCGACGGGCATGTGAAGCAAGCACTGATCGCCGCCTTGCTGAATATCCGGGCCGAGGAACCGGCCCTGTTCCTGCAAGGCGACTATCTGCCGCTGGAGGTTCATGGCGAACAGGCGAGTCGAGTGCTGGCGTTTGCCCGCCACCACCAGGGCCGCCATGCGATCGTGATCGTGCCGCGCCTGTGCAGCGAATTGCTGGCCGAGGGCAAGTTGCTCGTTTCGGACGAAAAATGGGGGGATACGTGTGTCCGGCTTCCTGAAAACCTTTCGCGGCTTGAATTTAAGGGACTTTTTTCATCTCAGGCAGTCACATTGGACAAGGACTTGCGGATGAGCACGGCGCTGAAGGCATTCCCCGTCAACCTCTATCTACAAAGTGACTCGTGATCAGGAGCATGGCTATGAGTGTTAGCGATAAACGCGTTGAAGAGTTTGCCTACTACATCTGGGAATCGGAAGGCCGCCCGGAAGGCCATGCGCAGCGGCACTGGGAAATGGCGCGCAAGCTGGCCGAGGCTGAAGACAAGGCCCCTGCAAAGCTGCCCCGCAAGGCCCCGAAAAAGCCCAAGGATGAGGTGACCACGGAGGCAGCTAAACCTGCCGCCGCGACCAAAGCCAAGGCTGCACCGAAGGCCGCGCCCAAGGCTGCGGCCAGCAAGCCTGCCGAGGCACCGAAGCCTGCCGCCAAGGCAGCAAGCGCCGAGAAAAAACCTCGCAGCGCCAAGAAGCCCGCAGCGAGCTGACCCCCACCCCCGCCCGGCCAGCTTCCCGCCGCCGGGCTTGCAGCAACTCTACCCAGGCCGCCAGCGCGGCCCTTCCGGGTAGCGTGCGTAGTTAGCGGTCCAGCCGCCTCGACATCTCTTTTTTATTAAAGCGTTTGAAACGTGAAGGACTCCCCATGAGCCGGCAAAAGAAAACCGAACCCGCTGAAGCGGCCGCCACCCCTGATATTCCAGAATCGCCCATTGATCCGTCCCGTATCCGCGAAGGCCTGCCCTTCCCACTCGGCGCAACCTGGGATGGCCTTGGCGTTAACTTCGCGCTGTTCTCGGCCCATGCCACCAAGGTGGAGCTGTGCCTGTTCGATCCCAGTGGCGAACATGAAATCGCCCGTATCGAGCTGCCGGAATACACCGACGAGATTTATCACGGCTATCTTCCGGACGCACATCCCGGGTTGATCTACGGCTACCGGGTGTACGGCCCGTACGATCCGAAGAACGGCCACCGCTTCAACCACAACAAACTGCTGATCGACCCCTATGCCAAGCAGTTGGTGGGCGAGCTCAAGTGGTCCGAAGCCCTGTTCGGCTACACCATCGGCCACCCCGATGATGACCTGAGCTTCGACGAACGTGACAGCGCGCCCTTCGTGCCCAAGTGCAAGGTGATCGACCCGGCCTACACCTGGGGCCAGGATCAGCCAGTGCGGGTGCCATGGGACAAGACGGTCATCTACGAAGCCCATGTACGCGGGCTGACCATGCGCCATCCTTCGGTGGCCGAGTCGGTACGCGGCACATTCGCGGGCATGAGCAACCCCGACGTCCTGGACCACCTCAAGAAACTGGGGGTGTCGTCTGTAGAGCTGTTGCCAATTCATGGCTTCCTCAATGACCAACACCTGCTTGAGAAAGGGCTGAACAATTATTGGGGCTATAACTCCATTGCGTTCTTCGCGCCGCATTCCAAATACCTGGCCAGCGGCAAGATCGCCGAGTTCAAGGAAATGGTCGCCCACCTGCATGAAGCAGGCTTGGAGGTCATTCTGGACGTGGTGTACAACCACACCGCCGAAGGCAACGAGCGCGGTCCCACGCTTTCCATGCGCGGTATCGACAACGCCTCGTACTATCGCCTGATGCCCGACGACAAACGCTACTACATCAACGATTCCGGTACCGGCAACACGCTGGACCTCAGCCACCCTTGCGTGCTGCAAATGGTTACGGACTCGCTGCGCTACTGGGCCAGCGAAATGCACGTGGACGGCTTCCGCTTTGACCTGGCAACGATACTGGGTCGTTACCACGACGGCTTCAGTGAGCGTCACAGCTTCCTCGTGGCCTGCCGGCAAGACCCGGTACTGCGCTCGGTAAAACTGATCGCCGAGCCTTGGGACTGCGGCCCGGGCGGTTATCAGGTAGGGAACTTTGCGCCAGGCTGGGCGGAATGGAACGACAAGTTCCGCGACACTGTGCGTTCGTTCTGGAAAGGGGACGAAGGCAAGCTGGCAGCATTCGCCTCGCACATGACCGGCTCCGGCGATCTGTTCAACCATCGCGGGCGTCGGCCGTTCAGCTCCGTGAATTTCGTTACCGCCCACGATGGCTTCACCCTCAAGGACCTGGTGTCCTACAACGAGAAGCACAACGAAGAGAACGACGAGAACAACCAGGACGGTACCAGCAACAACATGTCCTGGAACCACGGTGTGGAAGGCCCCACCGATGATCGCAATATCATCGAGCTGCGCCTGCGCCAGATGCGTAACTTCTTCGCCACGCTGCTGTTCTCTCAGGGCACGCCCATGATGGTGGCCGGCGACGAGTTCGCCCGTACCCAGAACGGCAACAACAACGCCTACTGCCAGGACAGCGAGATCGGCTGGATCAACTGGGAGCTGGACGAGGACGGCAAGCAGTTGATGAAGTTCGTGCGCCGGCTCACCAAGCTGCGCCTGACCTACCCGATGCTGCGGCGCAATCGGTTCCTGGTAGGGACCTACAACGAGGAGCTGGGGGTCAAGGACGTGACCTGGCTGGACCCGCACGGCAACGAGATGACGCCGGAGCAGTGGCAGGATAACAATGGCCGCGCGCTTGGGATGCTGCTGGACGGCCGCGCACAGCCCACGGGTATCCGCAAACGCGGGGACGATGCCACCCTGCTGATCATCGTCAACGCCCACCACGATGTGGTGAACTTCACGCTGCCGGAAGTGCCTCAGGGCACCCATTGGAACTGCCTGGTGGACACCAATCGCCCTACCCTTCGCGACCCAGAAGCGCTGGACTTCGGCACAGAGTTCATGGTGACTGGCCGTTCGTTCCTGCTGTTCGAAGCGCACCACGAAGTAGACGACTGAGCCGGCCTGTAAGGCGCATTCCGAGGTTCGCCCGGCCCTGTGATACAGAGGGGCCGGCTTTGCGCTGAAACCCGGGAACAGGCGCCTACCTTCGGAACTGCTATAGCCTGTGGCCGGTCTGAAGCTGTGACCGTTTTCGAATCAAGGAGCCACCGTGTACGCCGAGCCAGCCGAGGGTGCCAGCAACCCGCATGGGGGCGAGAAACGCGACCGTGAGGTTCACCGCATACGTGTCCTCACGGTCAATACGCACAAAGGCTTCACTGCGTTCAACCGCCGATTCATCCTGCCAGAGCTGCGTGAAGCGGTACGCAGCACCAGCGCGGATATCGTGTTCCTGCAGGAAGTGCTGGGGGGCCATGACCGCCATGCCTCCCGCTTCGCCAACTGGCCGCAGGTGTCCCAATACGAATTTCTGGCCGACAGCATGTGGCCCGAATTCGCTTATGGCCGCAATGCTGTCTACCCCGATGGCCATCACGGCAACGCCCTGCTGTCCAAATACCCCATCCTTCATTACCGCAACCTGGATGTGTCCATCACAGGGCCGGAGCGGCGCGGGTTCCTGCATTGCATCCTGCAGGTGCCTGGGCACGAAGACGGCGTCCATGCCATCTGCGTTCATTTGTCGTTGATGGAGCACCACCGTCAGCAGCAGCTACGGCTGCTACGCCAACTGCTGGACTCGCTGCCACCGCATGCACCGGTGATCATCGCCGGGGATTTCAACGACTGGCAGCTCAAGGGCAATGCAACCCTGGCGCAATATGGCGACCTCCACGAGGCATTCGAGCGCAACCTGGGCCAGTTACCTAAAACCTACCCTGCCCGCTTCCCCATGCTGCGCCTGGACCGCATCTACCTGCGCAACGCCACCAGCCACCAACCCAGGATCCTCGGCACCCGGCCATGGACGCACCTGTCGGATCACCTGCCGCTGGCGGTAGAAATCCACCTTTAAATGCCCACGTTTAACCTGTGGGAGCTTGCGGAGCCTGCGAATTACCCGACTCCGACAGCCCCTACAGATTCAAAGGCGCTCACCCGTGGGGTGCATCCGACCCCAAAGACCTCGCTTGCTTGACTACCTGAGGCTGCAGGATCAACACGCCAAGAGGTGGCAGTTTGAGGTTCAGCGAATGGACCTGCCCGTGGCTTTCGATCTCCTCGCTCGCCACCGCGCCGCCGTTGCCGTAGTTGGAACCGGCATAGGTTTCCGCGTCGCTGTTGAACACCTCGTCCCACAAGCCCGCCACCGGCACGCCAATGCGGTAGCCATCACGCGGCACGGGGGTAAAGTTCGCCACCACCAGCAGCGGCTCACCGTGGCGGCTCCAGCGCAGGTAGGCGTACACGCTGTTCACTGCATCATCGCCAATCACCCACTGGAAGCCCTGCGGCTTGCAGTCCTGTTCATGCAGCGCCGGCTCCTCGCGGTACAACCGATTCAGGTCGCTGATGGCCTGCTGCACGCCCTTATGCTCTGAATACTGGGTGAGGTACCAGTCCAGCTGGTGGTCATGGTTCCACTCGCGGAACTGACCGAATTCGCAGCCCATGAACAGCAACTTCTTGCCGGGGTGGGTCCACATGAAGGCCAGGTAGGCCCGCAGGTTGGCAAACTTCTGCCAGCGGTCTCCCGGCATCTTGTCTATCAGCGAATGCTTGCCATGCACCACTTCATCGTGAGAAATCGGCAGCACAAAGTGCTCCGAGAACGCATACATCAGGCCAAAGCTCAGTTCGTTATGGTGATGCTGGCGATGGATAGGGTCGTTTTGAATGTAATGCAGCGTGTCGTGCATCCAGCCCATGTTCCACTTGTACGCGAAGCCCAGCCCGCCTTGCTGGGTGCCTTGGCTCACACCTGGCCAGGCCGTGGACTCCTCGGCGATCACCAGCGCGCCAGGGGTTTCCTGGGCCACCACGTCGTTGAGGTGGCGGAGGAATTCGATCGCCTCGATGTTTTCACGGCCGCCATACTGGTTGGGTACCCACTCGCCGGCCTTGCGCGAGTAGTCGCGGTAGAGCATCGACGCCACAGCGTCTACTCGCAAGCCGTCAATGTGGTAATGCTTGAGCCAGTGCAACGCCGAGGCAATCATGAACCCGTGCACTTCGGTGCGCCCGAGGTTGTAGATCAGGGTGTTCCAGTCCTGATGGAAGCCTTCCAGCGGGTTGTCGTATTCGTACAGCGCAGTGCCGTCGAACCGGGCCAGGCCATGTTCATCGGTGGGGAAGTGCGCCGGCACCCAGTCCAGGATCACCCCGATATTCGCCTGGTGGCAGGCGTCTACAAACGCCGCGAACTCATCCGGTTCGCCGAATCGGGCCGAAGGCGCGAACTGGCTCAGGGGTTGATAGCCCCACGACCCACCGAACGGGTGTTCCATCACCGGCATCAGCTCAATGTGGGTAAAGCCAAGCTGCTGGATGTAGGGGATAAGCCGATCGGCCAGCTCGCTCCAGCTGTAGTGCCGGCTGAATTCACCCGCCTCGTCGGTCTCCACCATCCAGGAGCCGGCGTGCAGCTCATAGATGGACAGCGGCTTGTCCGCACCCGCCGCTGCCTGCCGCCCTTCCATCCAGGCCTGGTCACCCCATTGATGGCGCAAGCGCGTAGCTACTCGCGAGCCGGTGGCGGGCGGCAATTCGGTCCAACGCGCCAACGGGTCTGCCTTGAGCGGCAAGACGCCGTGCTGCCCTAGTACTTCGTACTTGTAGATTTCACCTGCGCTGAGCGCGGGAATGAAAATCTCCCAGACGCCGCTAGGATGGCGCTGGCGCATGGGGTGGCGACGGCCGTCCCAGCCGTTGAAATGGCCTACCACGGAGACACGCCGGGCGTTGGGCGCCCACACCGAGAACCGTACGCCTTCCACGCCGTGAACGTTGATCACCTGCGAGCCCATGGCGTCGCTGAGGTTGCGATGGTTACCCTCCGCGAACAGGTAAAGGTCCATTTCGCCAAGCTGTTCACCGAAGCTGTAGGGATCGTGAGCGATCTGTACCCCGGTGGCCCAATGAATCCTGAGCCGATAGTCGCGGGTACCCTCAAGGCGCCCGGCAAAAAAGCCGGGTACCGATGAGTGCTCTTCGAGGTGCCCGATCGTGTCTTCACCGTGGATGCTTACCAGCTCCACCCGCATGGCGTGAGGCAGATACGCCCGTACGTACAGGCCATCCGCTCCATCTCCGTGCGGCCCCAATACCGCGAACGGGTCGGGGTGCTCTGCACGCACCAATGCCTGTATGTCCGCGTCTGGCGGAAATACGCCCTGGGCGCGGCCCTGTCCCTGTTGCGCACTCATGTGTTGTCTCCGTTGATAGCCAGCAGCCCGAAGAGGCCATGCAAGGGCACGGCCAACCAGCTCGGGCGATTCTCGGCTTCGTAAGCGATTTCGTAGGCAGCCTTTTCCAGGCTGAAGAGTTCGAGCGCGGCACGCTCGCCTTCGGGGTCTTCCCAGGCATGAGCCAAGGTGGCGCTGGCCAGGCCATACGCCTCGATAAAGGCCTGACGCGCTTCCGCCAGGTAGCGGTCGGCTACACGCTGGCGAGCATCGGCGGCCTCCGAGGAGCTGTCCACAGCCTGGGCACTGCGCACCGCCATGGCCGCGGCATAGTCGAATGAACGCAGCACACCGCTCACGTCCTTGTACGGGCTGTACTTGCCACGGCGCTCTTCCAGCGGCCGTGCCGGCTCACCTTCGAAGTCGATCAGGTAAGCATCGCCCTGCACCACCAGTACCTGGCCCAGATGAAGGTCGCCATGAACCCGCATCACCAGGCCACCCACGGCGGTACGGGCAAGCCGTTCCACGTGGGAAAGCAAGGCTTCGCGCCGGCCCAGCAGCTCTGCCACCTTGGGTTTGGCGTCATCCGTGAAGGTGTCCTTGTGTTGTTCGAGTAAGTGCAACGCGCGTTCGACCTGCGCCGTTACGCTTTTGCTCCATGCCTGGGCATCTTTTTCATCACTCACCCGGGCGGCGAAGTCCGGATTGTCGGTGTCCCCTGCCAGTGCAACGTGCATTTCACCCAGGCGTTGGCCGAGCATGCCCGCGAACGCCTTCAGTTCTTCGAGCGCGTTGTAGTGCTGCTCCTGCTCGGACCGCGCGGCGTCCAGCTCATCGCGAACGGCCCGCTCGAGGTTGTTCTGGGTCCATTCCCAGGCGTCGCCCTGGTTGTTCAGGTAGCCCTGGGCAATCATCAACAGGTGCGGCACGCCGGCTTCGTCCACGCGCACCACCGAGCCCAACAACGGCGAAATGTTCTGATAGCCTGCCTCGGTGAGGAAGGCGCCCATTTCGAGCTCCGGATGGACGCCACCGCTTACCTTGCGGATCATCTTGAGCACCATGCTGCCGTCGATCACCACCGAACTGTTGGATTGCTCGGCGGACAAGTAGCGGATCGGCGGCTCGTCCGCCACGTTCAAGGCGTCCATTTGAGCGGTATGGGTGAAGCGCAACTGGCCCTCGGCGCACGGCAATACGCTGTCCGCCTTCAGCCCACGCACTACGGCGCGGATAAAGCTTTCGAGCACGAAGGCGTCGGTCAGCAAGCCTACCTTGTTATTGCGGCGCACCCGGGTGAGCGCCAGTTGCTGGGGCAAGGCGCTGCTGATCAGGTCTTCCGGGACGAACCCGAACGGGAACTGATACCGGCTGAGTACGCCCCCGCTGCTCACTTCGATTTCGCTGAGCAGTACGGGCACCGGCAATTGGCTGAAGCGCACGCCATAGGCCACGCGAATACTGTCGATGGCATTGCCCTTGCCACCGAACCAGCGGCGCTTGGGCAAGTACTGAGGCAAGGTGGTGTGCTCGATGGTGTGACGGGCCGGGCCGTCGAGCAATTCTTCCAGGCGCTTCTTGAGCACCAGCGTTTCCAGATCAGGCATAGGTTGTGCGGCCTCCACGTGCCAGCTAGGCATCTGGTTTTCCGGGGCAAGCAGGAACCAGTAAAACCCATAAGGGGGCAAGGTCAGCAGGAACGGCAACTGACCGATGGGGGGAAAGGCATTTCCGCCGAGCATTTCCACCGGCACCATGCCGGCATACGGCGACAGTTCCAGCTCGGCGGCCTGGGCGGCCCTGGACACGTTCGCCACGCACAGGATGTGCTCGGTGCGGCCCTCGGCATCGGTGTACTCGCGCAGGTACGCAAGAATTCGCCGGTTGCTGGGGGTCAGCATCTTCAGCGAGCCGCGGCCGAACGCTTGTTGCTGCTTGCGTACCGCCAGCAGGCGCCGGGTCCAGTTCAGCAACGAATGCGGGTCGCTGGCCTGGGTTTCCACGTTCACCGCCTGGTAGCCGTACAACGGATCCTGGATCGGCGGCAGCACCAGGCTTGCGGGGTTGGCGCGGGAGAAGCCACCATTGCGGTCCACCGACCATTGCATCGGCGTGCGTACCCCGTCGCGGTCGCCCAGGTAAATGTTGTCGCCCATGCCGATCTCGTCCCCGTAATACAGGGTAGGCGTCCCCGGCATGGACAGCAGCAAGCTGTTGAGCAGTTCGATACGGCGGCGGTCACGCTCCAGCAAAGGGGCCAGGCGGCGACGAATGCCCAGGTTGATCCGCGCCCTGCGATCGGCCGCATAGTGATTCCACAGATAATCCCGTTCGCGGTCGGTCACCATCTCCAGCGTCAATTCATCGTGGTTGCGCAGGAAGATTGCCCATTGGCAATTCGGCGGGATCTCCGGCGTCTGGCGCAAGATGTCGGTGATGGGGAAGCGGTCCTCCTGAGCCAGCGCCATGTACATGCGCGGCATCAGCGGGAAGTGGAATGCCATGTGGCACTCGTCGCCGTTATCGCCCTTGCGGTCGCCGAAGTACAGCTGGGTATCCTCAGGCCACTGGTTGGCTTCGGCCAGCAGCATCCGGTCCGGGTAGTTGGCGTCGATTTCGGCGCGGATCTCCTTGAGTACCTTGTGTGTTTCAGGGAGGTTTTCGTTGTTGGTGCCGTTGCGCTCGATCAGGTACGGGATGGCATCCAGGCGCAAGCCGTCGATACCCAGGTCCAGCCAGTAGCGCATCACTGCAATAACGGCTTTCATCACCTGCGGGTTGTCGAAGTTCAGGTCGGGCTGGTGAGAGTAGAACCGGTGCCAGAAGTACTGCCCGGCCACCGGGTCCCAGGTCCAGTTCGACTTTTCGGTGTCCAGGAAGATGATCCGGGTGCCGTCGTACTTCTTGTCGTCATCGGACCATACATAGAAGTCCCGCGCCCGTGACCCCTTCTTCGCTCGCCGCGCCCGCTGGAACCACGGGTGCTGGTCGGACGTGTGATTGATCACCAGCTCGGTAATGATCCGCAGGTTGCGCTTGTGCGCCTCGGCGATGAACCGGCGTACATCGGCCATGGTGCCGTAGTCCGGGTGCACGGCCTTGTACTCGGAAATGTCATAGCCGTCATCGCGCCGGGGCGAAGGATAGAACGGCAACAGCCAGATGGTGTTTACGCCAAGCTCGGCGATGTAGTCGAGCTTGGCGATAAGGCCAGGGAAGTCCCCTATGCCGTCATTGTTGGAATCGTGAAACGACTTTACGTGTACCTGGTATATCACCGCATCCTTGTACCAGAGCGGGTCATTCAAGAACGCCTCGCGCGATTTCTTGGCCATTTATACGCATCCGTCAGAAGGCAACTTTTTCCATTCGCCAGATACCGAACGGCATATGCGGCTCCAGGCGGGTCCATTGTGTTTTGCCATGCCACGTCCAGCGGTGCCCGGTCATCAAGTCTTCGCCGTTCACCGAAGCATCGTCGTCCAACCCCAGTTCCCACAGCGGCAGTTCGAACTGCGCTTCCTGAGCGTTGTACGGGTCCAGGTTGATCGCTACCAGGATGAAGTTCTTTTTGTCCGGGGTGCGTTTACCGAAATACAGGATGTTGTCGTTCCACGCATTGTAGAAGGCGAACCCGAGGTGGGTTTGCAGCGCGGGGTTCTGTCGGCGAATGCGGTTGAGCTGGGCGATCTCGGCGATGATGTTCCCCGGCTGGGTAAAGTCCCGCACGCGGATCTCGTACTTCTCCGAATCCAGGTACTCTTCCTTGCCGGGAATGGGCGCCGACTCGCACAGTTCAAAGCCCGAATACATCCCCCACAGCCCCGACCCCATGGTGGCCAGCGCGGCGCGGATCAGGAACCCGGGGCGCCCGCTTTCATGCAGGAAGAACGGGTTGATGTCCGGCGTGTTCACAAAGAAGTTCGGGCGGTAGCACAGCGACCATGGCGGCTGGTTGAGTTCGGTCAAGTACTTCTCCAGCTCGGCCTTGGTGTTGCGCCAGGTGAAGTAGGTGTAGCTCTGGCTGTAACCGACCTTGCCCAGGCGGGCCATCATCGCCGGCTTGGTGAAGGCTTCGGCGAGGAACATCACATCCGGGTCACGGCTGCGGATTTCCTCGATCATCCACTGCCAGAACGGCAGCGGCTTGGTGTGTGGGTTATCCACGCGGAAGATCTTCACCCCTTCCTGTACCCAGCCCCACACCACCTCGCACAGCTCGGTCCAGAGAGAAGGCACTGCATCGGCGGCGTAGAAGTCGACGTTGACAATGTCCTGATACTTCTTCGGCGGGTTTTCGGCGTAACGGATAGTCCCGTCCGGGCGCCAGGAGAACCACCCCGGGTGCTGCTTGAGCCACGGGTGGTCCTGGGAGCACTGGATGGCGAAGTCGAGGGCGATCTCCAGGCCATGCTCGGCTGCGGCTTTCACCAAACGGCGGAAGTCTTCACGGGTACCCAATTGTGGGTGAATGGCCTCGTGGCCACCTTCAGGGCTACCGATGGCGTAAGGGCTGCCGACGTCATCCGGGCCGGCTTCCAGCGAGTTGTTGCGGCCCTTGCGGTGCGCACGGCCGATGGGGTGGATGGGCGTGAAGTAGAGTACGTCGAAGCCCATGTCGCGGATCATCGGCAACCGGGTGTGCACGTCGTTGAACGTGCCATGGCGGTTGGGATCGTCGGTGATGGACCGGGGGAACAGCTCATACCAGCTGGCGAACTCCGCCAGCTTGCGCTCCACCTCCACCGGGTACTCAGGGCTGCGACTGAGGAACGGGCGGTTGTCGGCCTCACGCATCGCCTGGGCGGTGGCCGATTCCAGCAGCAAAGCAACGCGGTGATCCTGATCGAGTCCCTCCAGACGGTCATGGACAGCCTGCAGGCGGTCGCGCAGTTCACCCTCGCTGCGGCCTATGGCGTGCACCAGGTGCAGCCGCCCCTCCTCCAGTTCCAGGTCGATGTTCACCCCGGCGCCGTATTTCTTTTCCAGCTCATAGCGGTAGCTGGCGAAATCATCGCGCCAGGCTTCGATCATGAAACTGTGACGGGCCACTTCGTCGAAGCTGATCTCAGCCTGCCAGCTGTCGTTGCCCAGGTCCTGCATGGGCGTGCTGTGCCATTGGCCGTCGCCCACCTTGTGCCAGCGCAGCAGCACCGCCAGCTTCTCGTGCCCGTCAGTGAATACCTTGGCGTCCACGGTAAGCGTGCGCCCGGGCAAGGACTTGATCGGCCAGGCCCCATCGTCAAGCACCGGGGTTACGTCTTCGATCGCTATGCGCGGCAACAACAGCGCCTCGGACACACTCAAACGGTGCTCCGGATGCTCACCGTGAGGGGCCCCCGGGCCCGTTTCAAAGGTTTGTTCCACCGTCATCGAGTTTCGCTCCCTACGCCCCGTGGACGCGTTGCGTTCGCTGTATGCCTTGCCGAAGCCGGGCGGCCACGACCTTTGAATTCGGAGGCTGGCCCTAAATGAAAGTTCAAGCAGCCTGCTTTGCGCGCTATATGCAACCTCCTGGCGGCTCGGTTGAGCCTTAAGGGCTACGCTGAGGTCACGATGTGAAACCCAGCGCCAAAGGAGCATAGCCATGTCACTGCCATTGCCTGAACCGCTTGACGTACCCGACCCGAATATTGATGAGCCAGCATTGCCACCGCCCGTGGACGACCCCGACAATTCGCCGCCGTTACCTGGTAGCCAGCCGGGCGTCGGCGACCCACCATCAGAGGCCCCGCCCGCTCAGCTGTAACCCGCGTAGCCACGCCTTTTCAGGCGCCTGCACCACAGCCGAACCAAGGGGCGTGGATCCGGTCTGAATCTGGTGGTCAGCCACGTGCAAATACGCACGCCGTGGCTGCGCCAATGCCCGTTGAAGCGCGCGAAGGTGGCTGTCAGGATGCTTGCCATCCCGGCAACACGCGCGCCCTCGGGCCCGCCTAAACAATAAGCAGGGACCTCGCTAATGTCTGCACAGGCTATTTCCGCCAACGGCCAGGAGGCTGGCGTCACCGATGACACCGTTTTGATCGAGGTGCGCAATCATGTGGGCTATCTCACACTCAACCGTCCCTCGGGCATCAACGCCCTGACGCTGGAGATGGTCCGTACCCTTCGTGCCCGCCTGGCCGAATGGGCGGATGACCCGGAGGTGTTCGCCGTGGTGTTGCGCGGTGCCGGGAGCAAGGGCTTCTGCGCGGGTGGCGATGTACGTGCCCTGTGTAAAAGCTACGAACACCACGACACCGTGCATCAAGCGTTCTTCGCCGAAGAATACGAACTCGACCTGGCCCTGCATCAGTTCCGCAAGCCGGTGGTCGCGATCATGGACGGTTTCACATTGGGTGGCGGCATGGGCCTGGCGCAAGCCGCCGAACTGCGCATCGTGACCGAGCGCAGCTGGCTGGGCATGCCGGAAACCGCCATCGGTTTCTTCCCCGACGTGGGCGCCAGCTATTTCCTGTCCCGGCTGCCAGGTGCCATCGGGCTGTATCTGGGCATCACCGGCGCCCGTATCCAGGCCGCCGATGCCTTGTACTGCGGGCTGGCCGACTGGTTCGTGGAACACGACCGGCTGGCGCAGTTCGAGGAGCGGCTGGGCCAGGCGGACTGGTCGCCGATGCCGCTCAAGGATATCCAGAACATATTGGCCAAGCTTGGCGTGCAAGCACTGCCCGAACCTCCGCTGGATCGCCTGCGGCCTGCCATCGATCATTTCTTCAACCAACCGGAGGTGCCCAGCATCATTGAACAGCTTCGCCAGGTGAATGTGGCCGACAGCCGCGACTGGGCCTTGCGCACCGCCGATGAAATGGCCCTGCGTTCGCCCCTGGCCATGGCGGTCACGCGTGAGATGCTGGTATTCGGCCGGCAGCTGAGCCTGGAGAGTTGCTTTGCCATGGAGCTGCACCTGGCGGCTCAGTGGTTCGAGCGCGGCGACCTGTTGGAGGGCGTTCGCGCGGTATTGATTGACAAGGACAACCGGCCCCGGTGGAAACCCGCACCCGGGCAACGACAATTACAAGAACTATTCGAAGGCCTCTGACCCTACAGGCCCGCGCTGCGGGCGATAGGGGCGTAGCAGGCCGCGCAGGGAGTGACACATGCAAGACCTCGAGTTTACCGAAGAGCAGGTCATGTTCCGGGATATGGCCCGGCAGTTTGCCCAGGCGCAGATCGCGCCCCACGCCCAGGCCTGGGAAAAGGCGGGCTGGATCGACGACCAGGTCGTTGCGCAAATGGGCGAGCTGGGCTTGCTCGGCATGGTGGTTCCCGAGCAATGGGGCGGCAGCTACCTCGACTACGTGGCCTATGCCTTGGCCGTGGAAGAAATTTCCGCCGCCGACGGTGCTGTTGGCACCCTCATGAGCGTGCACAACTCGGTCGGGTGCGGGCCGATCCTCAAGTTCGGTACGGCCGCCCAACAGGATACCTGGCTGCCACGGTTGGCCAGCGGGCAGGCGATTGGTTGCTTCTGCCTGACCGAGCCCCACGCCGGCTCCGAGGCCCACAACCTGCGCACCCGCGCCGAGCGCCAGGGTGACGAGTGGGTGCTCAACGGGGCCAAACAGTTCGTGACCAACGGCCGCCGCGCCGAGCTGGCCATCGTGTTCGCGGTTACCGACCCCGAGCTGGGGAAAAAAGGCCTGTCGGCGTTTCTGGTGCCCACCTCCACGCCCGGGTTTATCGTGGACCGCAGCGAGCACAAGCTGGGGATCAAGGCCTCGGACACCTGCGCCATTACCCTCAGCGACTGCCGCATACCCGCCGAGAACCTGCTTGGGGAACGTGGCAAGGGGCTGAGCATCGCGTTGTCGAACCTGGAAGGCGGGCGGATCGGCATCGGCGCGCAAGCGGTCGGCATCGCCCGGGCGGCGCTGGAAGCAGCGCTGCGCTATGGCACCGAGCGGGTGCAGTTCGGCCAGCCCATCGTGGAGCACCAGAGCGTCGCCAACCTGCTGGCCGACATGCACACCCGGGTAAACGCCGCCCGGCTGCTGGTGCTGCATGCTGCCCGGCTGCGCTCGGCCGGGCTGCCCTGCTTGTCCGAAGCCTCCCAGGCCAAGCTGTTCGCCTCGGAAATGGCCGAATGGGTATGCTCCAAGGCGCTACAGATCCATGGCGGCTACGGCTATCTGGAAGACTACCCGGTGGAAAAATACTACCGCGATGCGCGCATCACCCAGATCTACGAGGGCTCCAGCGAAATCCAGCGGCTATTGATCGCCCGCGAGCTGGTGCGCAACGGGGTGTAACTGCCGCGCTCTACCGCGAGCCCTTGTGGGAAGCAACTGTCTTGCGCGGTTTCCCTAAGCCCTTATTCGCGAGCTCCGCCCGTCTCCCACAGGGTCCATCCTGACACCCCGCGGGGCTCGCTCACCTGTGGGAAGCGGCCGGGCCCCGTTCCCACAGGCTTTCAAAACGGTACATTCACCCGCAGCGATGCACTCTGATCGGTGTAATCGCTGCGGCTTTGAGCGTCGTAAGTGAGCGACACCTCAGTGCCACCGCGCAGCATGCTCACTACCCCTGCCCCGCCTCGCAACAGCCAAGGGCTGGGCTGTTCGCCGGTGACGGTGAAGCTGTCGTTGGGGGCGCCGGCAAAGGCGGCGGTGCGAGTGCCTGGATCATTGATCAGGTCATACCCCATGCCCAGGTTCAACCGCAGCCGGGTTGCAGGCCCCATGTCCTGCTCCAGCCGGGCGTCGAAGCCTGCAATCAGCTGCCCGGTGTCCCGGGCCGTCACGTTCAGCAGCAGCGGTTGCAGGCCTGCCGGGCCCCGCTCTTGATAACGCCCCTCGTGCACATGGTTGTAATCCAGCCGCAGCGACGGCATCAGCCGCGTGCGCTCGCCGAGGTCGTAGCGCTGCGCCAGGCTGCTGCCCAGTGTCGCCACTGCGCTGTCATAGCGGGCATGTGCCGCGCCGGCCAACAGTTCCCGCTGCCCGTCCACCTGGAGGCTACCCGCGCCGCCGTACAGCATCCATTCCGTTCGCGCATCCAACGCATGGGCGCTGTAGCCGAGGAATTGCCACAGGTCGAGTTCGTTTTGTTGCGGCCCACCCGATACACCCCCGGCGGTGCCGCCACTGGCGTAGGCAAACGCTACCCCTACGCGGTGCGTGGCGGAAACCGCAGTGTCCAGGCCGATCACGGTGCCACCGGCACTGTCGACGCCGCTGTCGCGGTTGCCACTGTAACTGAACGGTTGGCTCCACAGCTCACTAGCGCCGCTGTCACCAGCCCGGCTCAGGCCCAAGGCGCCGGTACTCATGCGCCCTTGCACCGCCTGGCCAATGGAAGCCAAGGCTGCCTGGCTGGTGCGCAACGCCGCGTTATCCATCGGCAGCGCCTGGGCTAGCGTGGCCGCCACCTGGGTGTTGCTGCTGGCGCCCACGAAGTAACCGGTCAGCGGGCTTGCAGCGCCTTTGGCCAATTGCCGGTCAACCACCGCCGCGGCGCCTGCCGCCCCGCGTAACCCGGCTTGGCGAACAGCGCTGGCGACGCCGTCAGAGGCCTTGGGCGAAAGTGTAAGGTCCACGGTGTTGCCATCCTTCACCGCGCCGAAGTTGAACAAGGCTGAAGTGCTGGTCACGTCAAACGTGCCATCGGACACAAGCCGCCCAGCGCTGATCACGTCCGCCAGGCTGCTGACGTTAAAGGGGGTATCTGCGCTGTACAGGCCGACGTCCAGGCGGGCATTGCTGGGCAGCGTTGCCGTGCCGCTGACCTTCAACTGACCATAACTCTGGGCACTGGCGACCCATGTCTGTAGTACGGCAGTACCGGCCTGGGTGTAGTCACCGTCGATCCGCGCGGGGTTCAGCCCGGTGATCGGGGTGTTTACCGCCAACGTACCTCGGTTCACGAAGCGCTCTACCTCGAACACGCTGCCGCCTTCCATCATGTAAGCAGCGTTGCTGTAAAGGTACGCGCGGGTGCCCGGGGCATGCACGGGCGCGTCGAACCAGGTGATGTAGCGGCCGGCGATGGTCAGCGTATCCAGGCGGCTGTCGTCATCCACATAGAGGGCATAGTCGGCGCCGGACAGCGTGCCGTACGCCGACAGGGTTTGCACATGAGCACCCTCGCCTATCCGCAAGCCAATCGCCTCACCCGCCAACGCGCCGCGGTTTTCCAGCGTATCCACAGTGGTGGTTCCCAACAGGGCCATCGCGGTCTGGCCGCGTACGGTCCCGCTGTTCACCACCTTGCCACCAATGCGCACATTTTCCAGCCGAATGCCCTGGTCGTAGCCCAGGATGGTGCCGCTGTTGCGCAAGTCTGCGCCAATGTCACCGCCAGTGACCCGCAGCCCTACGCCCTGTTGGTCGTCCTCGGCCACATTACCAACGATGCGCCCGGTGTTTATCAGGCTGCCGATGATATGGCTGCTGTTAAGTCGCACGCCTGTGCGCCCCTGGATCAACCCCTGATTGCGCAGGTCACCCACAATTACCGCGCCTTGGTCGGCATTGAGCGCAGGGGCGAAGTGGCCGCCGTCCAGGGTGCCGCGGTTGATCAAACTGCCGCCAATCATCCCACCGTACAGCGACAGCCCGGCGTAGCCCGTCTGCCCGGTGGAAATGGTGCCGCGGTTGATGAAGTCGCCCTTCACCAGCGTGTCGCTCAGTGACACATCGCCGGAATACGCATGCAGGGTGCCCGTGTTGGTGAAGCTGCCGAACACGCTATCGTCGATATTGATGTTGGAGCCCGACTCGATGGTGCCGCTGTTCACAAAACCACCGTCGATCACGGTATTGCTCATGAAGAACGAGGTGATACCGCTGGTGAACACCCCGCTGTTCACGAAACTGCCCAGCACATGGCTGTTGGCGATTTCCGAGCCGCCGCTGCGGCTGGCGATGGTGCCGCTGTTGCGCACGTCGCCGTACACCAGCGTGCCCACCACCTGCAGGGGTGTGCTACCCGCAGTGATGCTGCCGCTGTTGATGATCGAGCCTGCCACCGAACTGCCTTCCACCACCAAACCACGGTAGCGGCCTTCGAGGTTGCCGCTGTTGCGCACATCGCCGGCCAGGTTGCTGTCGCGGATCAGCACAGCACCTTCGCTGACGCCCAGCGCCTGGATAAGCCCCGTGTTGCTGAGCTGCCTCAGTACCGAGCGGTCGATGTTCACCACGAAGTCATCCAGGCCTTCGCTGCTCAGCGTGCCGGCGTTGAGGATGCGCGCCGTAGAGAAGTTCGCCCCCTGCATCGCCACGGCGGCGCCTTGCGCAACGGCGATGCTGCCCGTGGTGCTTACCACCAGGCTCTCGCCCGCGCTCAGCCGGCACCCGGCCGTGACTGGCCCCTCTACTACGGTGAGCCGGCGGATGCACGTGTCCTCCGCTCGCGCCTCGGTCAAGGGGCTGCCCATGGCAACCATTACCGCAATGGCAAGCGCCTGCCTACGTGAGCATGGATGCAGGTTTGCACAGGCATAGACATACGAAGGGGCGGCCGACTGCCGAGGCTGACCGGGGTTGCAGCTGTCCATAGGGCACCCGGGTGTAGAGGCGTGTGAAGTGGGTATAGGCAGCGGCATGTGCGCTGTCAAAGCCGTGTATCGGGGTGGTTACACAAGTGGCCGACCGGCGGTATTGGATCGCTTCTGGCTAACCGGCGATTCACGGCTAGGGTGAGGTTTCCGCCCGCCGCTTCGGCGCGCTCTGCTAGCAAGGGAATGCCCATGGCCACCGTATCGACTACTGCCTACACCACCCGAACATCTCCCGGGATCGCCGTGATCGACGTTGCCGGTTTCGAGGAGGTAAACCAAAGTGTGAGCGTGCAGGCCGACGGCAAGATCCTCGTAGCAGGCTTCAGCTTTTACGGCGGCGTTTTCGAAACCGATTACGACTATTCGATTGTGCGCTTGAACGCCGACGGCACCCTGGACACTACCTACGGCACCAACGGGCGCACGGTGATCAGCGCCGAGGTGTCCATCGACGAAGGCTACAGCCTGGCGGTGCAGGCAGACGGTTCGGTATTGGTGAGCAGCATTCACTTCGGGCCGACCAGCAGCGACTACGGCGTGATTCGCATCAAGGCCAACGGCGCGCTGGATACCACGTTCAACACCAACGCCGCCGCCAGCTTCCCAAGCGACACCGGTGATTCCAGCGCAACGGTGATGGCAAACGACGACGGCTCGGTACTGGTGACCACCTTGAACGAGGGCGACGTGAATGTGGTACGCCTGAATTCCAACGGCACACTGGACACCACCTTCGGTGACAACGGCGAATTCAGCTTCGCCGCCCCGTTCGACATCGGTGCCGATGGTGTGGAAGTGCGTGCGCTCGCCAATGGTCAATGGCTGCTGGCTGGCCTGCAATATGGCGGCGACTATCCCTACACCCTCGCCCGGGTGAACGCCGATGGCTCGCCAGACATCACCTTCGGTAACCAGGGCGTACTGGCACTCGATCCCGGCACGCTGACCGACCCCCGCGGCGGCATTACCGTGCAGGCGGACGGCAAGCTCCTGTTGGCCAACAACGGCGAAGGCTACGGCGGCTACAGCATCGTGCGGCTCAATGCTGATGGCAGCTACGACACCACGTTCGGCACCGATGGCGTGGTCACCATCAGTACGTCTGACGGCTACGAATCACCGCGGTCGATCACCGTGCAGGCGGACGGCAGGATCATCGTCGCTGGCGACAGCGGTGGCGATTACGGCGTGATCCGCCTGAACGCCAACGGCACGCTGGACACTCACTTCGCCAGTCCGGACGGCAAGCACCATGTGGACGGTTCACCGAACGCCGATGTGCAGCTGGGCTCGAGCGAAGGGGAAATCATCAAGGGGTTGGCGGGTGCGGACGTGCTGCAAGGCAACGGCGGCCGGGACCAGCTGAGTGGCGGCGCGGGGGCGGACGTGTTCCGCTTCGACGCGATCAGCGACAGCTACCGCACAGCCAGCACCAATGTCAGCGACCGCATACTGGATTTCAATGCCAGCCAGGACCGCATCGACCTTACTGCGCTGGGCTTCACCGGCATCGGCAATGGCCATGACGGCACTCTGGCCATCCAGGTGAACGCCGCCGGCACCCTCACCTACCTCAAAAGCTATGATGCCAACGCGGACGGCCAGCGCTTCGAGCTGACACTGGACGGCGACCTTTCCGGAAAATTGAATACCAGCAACCTGCTGTTCGAGCCGGCGCCAATTACCGGCACCGCGGGCGCGGATACGCTGATCGGTACCCCGGTGCAGGAAATTATGCGAGGCCTGGCGGGTAACGACCGCCTGGACGGCGGGGCCGATGACGACGTACTGATCGGTGGCAGCGGGCGTGACCTGCTCACCGGCGGCAGCGGCAACGACACCTTCCTCTTTACCAGCGCCGATGACAGCTACCGCACAGCCAGCGCAAGCTCCACCGACGTGATCCAGGATTTCACCCGCTATCAGGACGTGATCGACGTATCGGCGCTGGGCTACACCGGCCTTGGAAACGGCACTAACCACACGTTGAAAGTGACCTACAACGCCGAGCTCGACCGTACCTACCTTAAAGACTACGACGCCGATGCTTCGGGCCACCGCTTCGAAATTTCCCTGGCGGGGGACTACCTGGTGGAGAACCGGCTGCGGCCGGAAAACTTCGTGTTTGCCGATGCGACCGAAGTGACCACCCTGGGCGTGGCGGCGCCGGAGCATGTGACCGCTTGACGGCAAATCCGGCAACCGGCGAGAGCCTGCGAACGTGGCCCATGAATCCCGGGCAAAGCCTATTGGGCGCGGCGCCAGGCGCGTAATTCCAAAGCCTCAAACCCCATAGAACCGCGCGGCATTGCCTTCGAATACCTGGCTCATTTCTTCCGGCCCGAAGTGGCTGCCCAGTAGTACCCGGGCCAGGTTATGCACCTCGGCATAGCTGGCGGCGAGGGTGCACACCGGCCAATCGCTGCCGAACATCAAGCGCTGGGGGCCGAAGGCGTTGGCCACCACGTCGATATAGGGCCGGAAATCTTCCAGCGCCCAGTCCGCCGAGGCTTCGGTCACCATGCCGGAGACCTTGCAGCACACGTTCGCCAGCCCCGCGACGGTTTGCATGTTGCTCGCCCAGCCCGCAAAGTCCGGGCCTGCAGGCCCCGCCCCGATCGCGGGTTTCGACACATGATCGATCACCGCCCGCAGCCCTGGGGTTTGCTGCAGTGCTTCGATCACATAGGGCAAATGGCGGTTGAACGTGAGCAGGTCGAACCCCAGCCCGGCCACGGCGATTCGCTTGAGGTTGGCCAGCACCTGCGGGCGAAGAATCCAGGCGTCGTCGTCCAGCTCCTGCAGCATGGGGCGCAAGCCCACGAGCAACGGGTTACTCCGATAGCGAGCCAGTTTCTCCGGAAAATCCGCCGCTTCCAGGTCCAGCCAGCCCACCACCCCAGCAATGAAGTCTGTCTCTGCGGCGAGCGCCAGGAGGAAGTCGGTTTCGGCCTCCGTCTGCGCCGCTTGCACAACCACCGTGCGGCTGACCCCGGCGCGGCGCATTTCGCTGCGCAGGTCATCCGGCAGGAAGTCCCGCAGCAAAGGCGCCACGTGCGGCCCCATCCAGCTGTAGTCCCCGCGGTCCATTTTCCAGAAGTGCTGATGACAATCGAGCATGGTGCCTCCGAGGTGCTGATCTGGCGATCAGGCGCGAATGACGCCCTTCTTGAGAATAATGTTGCCGTACAGCCGGCGCTCGCCGGTGGACACCACGGCGTAAGCCAGCTTGGCGCGGTCATAGAACTGGAAGCGGTCGATCGGCTCAAGCGTCAGGGCACGGCCTTCGCTGTCATGGATAAGCGTGGTGAACTCGCTGTAAATCGCAGGTTGCCCATCGGGGCACGCCATGACCGCGGCCGGTTGTTCAACGAAATCATCCAGCGGCAGCAATGACAGCACGGCCTGCAGTACAGAGGTTGCCGTATGCCCCGGCAATTGCACCAGGCGCTGCGCAACCGCAGCGGCGGGGAAGTTGGCGTCGCCCAGCACCAACTCATCGCCGTGGCCCATGTCCGCGAGAATCTGCAGTAATTGGCCAGTAAGCAGTGGATCGATGGTTTTCAGCATGAATCTGTCCTTGTTGTTTTTGAAAACAGTGCATGAGGCGTAACGGCTACGGCCGGATCAGCCCTTCGGCCGCCAGCGCTTGCCAGAGGGCGTCGGGGATCTCCCGTTCGAACCACTCGACGTTTTGCTGCACCTGCCGCGCGGTCTTGGCCCCGATCACCACACAGGTTGCGGCCGGGTGGCGCAGCGGAAACTGAATGGCAGCAGCCGCTAGCGGTACGTCGAAACTAGTACAAATGGCGCGCAGCCGTTCGGTTTTTTCGATGATGGCGGCCGGCGCGTCGGCGTAGTTGAATTTGTGCCGGCCCGTAGTAGTAGAGGCGAGAATCCCCGAATTGAACACGCCAGCAACTACCACTGCCATGCCGCGGGCCTGGGCCAGCGGCAGGAATTCATCGGCCGCGCCTTGGTCCAGCAGGCTGTAGCGGCCGGCGAGCATCGAGCAATCCAGGTCCGCTTCCTGGAGGGCGTCGCGGATCACCTGCCACTCGTTCACGCCCAGGCCAAAGCCCTTGATGTTCCCCGCAGCGCGTAGCTCTTCCAGCGCACGGAAGCCCCCGCCCTTGGTCAGCGCGCGCCAGTGATGGGCATGCTGGTCGGCATGGGTGACCTGGCCGATGTCATGCACGTAAAGCAGGTCTGGCGCGGGAATGCCCAGGCGCTGCTGGCTGTCGTCGAAGCTGCGCAGGATGCCGTCGTAGCTGTAGTCAAACACCTCACGAAACGGCAAGCCGTTGAACCAGCCAGGGTCGAGCGGGTTTTTCGGCGCCTCGGGCGGCAGTACCCTTCCGGCGCGCTGAGTGGTCATCAAGCGGCCGACCTTGGTGCTCAACACCCATTTTTCGCCTTGGCCCCTGCGTTCTTCGCCACCCTCTTCTACCTTGCTCCGCAGCATGTGGCCCACCAGGTGTTCGGAGCGGCCGTTGCCATACATGGGTGCGGTATCGAAATAACGAATACCGGCGTCCCAGGCGGCGCCCAGCATTTCCAGGGCGTCATGGGTGCTCACCGGGGCGTATAGCCCGCCCAGCGGCGCGCTGCCTACCCCCAGCGCCGTCACGCTCAAACCGGTACTGCCAACGGGGCGTAGCCAAGGGGCTTTGTTCTGGCTGGTCATAGGGTTTCCTTGTTGTTGGTCGGTCAAAGCTCGGCCCTATTCTTGCGCCGTGCCCGCACCACGATGGCAACGCCGACCAGCAGGATCAAACCCCGCACGATCTGGCGTTGGGAGTCAGTCCAGCCCAGCAGCGCCGAACCGCTTAGCAGCGCAGTCAACAGCAGCACGGCGGTGAGGGTACCGATCACATTCGGTTTGCCCAGCTTCAAGGCCATGCCGCCCAACAGCACGGCGGTCAGGCCATCCAGGAAGTACGAGGCGCCAATATAGGGCTGGCCGGAAGACAGGTTGGCCGCCAGCAGAATACCGGCCACCGCCGAGAGCACGCCGGAGAGGATATACAGCAGGAACAGGATGCGATTGGCCGGCACGCCCGCCTCGATCACGGCAGCGCGGTTCTGCTCCATGGCATAGAGGTAATGGCCGAAGGTAAGGTGTTCCTGAACGTAGTAGGCCAGCCCGTACAGCACCAGCACAATAATCGCCAACAGCGGCACCATGCCAAGGTTGGCGTTCACCAGGGCGCCAACGAAGCCAGTATTGGAAAGGGAAATCGAGGTACCCAAGCCAATGGCCGCGGCGATCGAACCGGCCAGCCCGCCCGTGGCGATGGTAATCACCAGGGCCGGCAACCGCAGCAGGGCTACCAGCGCTCCGTTGATCAGGCCAAACACCACACCCGCGCCAATGCCCAGCGCCACGGCTTCCGGCCAACCGAAACCCGCTTTCACCAGCCCGGCCACCAGCATGTTCGCCAATGCCGCCACTGACATGAAGCTCACGTCGATTTCGCCTGCGGCGATGATCCAGGTCACCCCCAGGAACATGATCGCGCCGATGCTCGCCGAGCGCAGCATGTCGGTGATGTTCCCTTCGCTGGCAAAACTTGGCCGCAGCCAGGCGAAGGTCACGAGCGTGGCGGCGAGCAATACGAACAGCCCGTAGCCAACCAGCGACCTGCGCAGGTCCACGCGCTGGCGTTGGGTTTTCAAGGGTTGGGTCATGACTGTCATGCGCGTACCGCTCCCCGCGAAGTGTTCGATCCGCCGATCACTCCGCGCAGCATGGCTGTGACCTTGGGATCGAAGGCTGCGATGGCGCCGATCAGCACGGTGCTGACGATGGCATCGCTGTAGAAATATGGGATAGCCATCAGGGTGAAGCCATTTAGCATTGCCGACATCAGTAAAGTGCCCGCCAGGGTCGCTGGAACCGAGGGCCGGCCAAACAGCGCCGCGCCCAGGTACACCGCCGCGAAGGCCGGCATCAACAACTGGTTGCCGGCACTCACGTTGGCCGCCCCGGATGAGGCCACCAGCAGCACAATGGCCGTGCAAGCGAAGGCGCCACAAATGGCAAACGCCGCCAGCACATAGCGGCGGGTGCGTACGCCAGAGAAATGCGCCGACAATGGGTTCTGCCCCGTAGCGTAGAACGAGCGGCCGAACCGCGAGGCATGCAGCACGATGGCGGCGACGATCGCGGCGGCAAACAGGATGAACACGGGCATGTCCAGACCCAGCAACCTGGAATCGTTGAGGTCGAGAATCCCGGACATGAAGAAGTTTTCCGAGATCGAACTGCCGTTGCTGTAGAGGTAGGACAAGCCCAGGGCCACCCCGCCCGTGGCGATGGTGGTGACGATATCGGGCAACCGGAAGCGCGACACCGCCAGGCCATTGATCACGCCCACCATGAACCCCACGCCCACCCCACCGGCAATGGAAAACGCCAGGCCGTGGCCGCCGGCAATCAGGTAGCCCATGGTCATCGCGCCCAGCGACGCAACACCCGGGAACGACAAGTCAAAATGGCGCACCACAATCACGAACGTCAGCCCAAGTGCCGCAAGCCCCTGCACGGACATATGCCGCAGCAGCGCATGCAGGTTGCCGCTGCTGGTGTAAGCGGGCACAAACCAGGTGAACGCGCCGCCAACCGCAGCCAGCAGAATCACGAACGCCAGGCAGCGGAAAAAGACCGGTGAGCGATTGAGCAGATTTTTCATGATGCACGACTCCCCATGATACCGGCGGCCATCAGCTGGTCCCGACTGGCCGCCGGCGCCGAGAGGGAAACGGGGTTGCCCCGGTACAGGGCCAGGGTGCGATCCGCGACGCCATGGACCTCATCGCAATCGGAGGAAATAACCAGCACCGCGGCGTTCTCGCTCAGCTCGCGCATCAGCGCGTAAAGCTTGGCGCGAGCGCCGATATCCACTCCAACCGTAGGCTCCACGAAGATGTACACCTGGGCGCTGCGAAACAGCCCTTTGGCAATCACCACCTTTTGCTGGTTGCCGCCGCTGAAGGCACTGACAGGGCGGTCCAGCTTCATAGGCTGCAAGCCAACTTTTTCGGCAAGATCGCCGGCCAGCCTGCGGTTTTTGCCAAAGCGCAGCAGCCCACCCAGCGAAGACGCCTTGTCCAGGTGCGCCAGCGTGGTGTTGAAGGTGACGTCTTCGGTCATGGTCAAGCCTTCGGTGCGGCGGTCGCCCGGCACCAGGAACATGCCCCGGTTCAAGGCGTCATGAGGGCCCTTCAATTGCACGGCTTGCCCGGCAAGGGTCATGTGCCCCGCGTCGGGGCGAATTACCCCGAACAGCGCTTTGGAGAGTTCGTCCGCGCCCGAGCCAATCAACCCGAAAATCCCGACGATTTCGCCTTCGCGCACCTCGAAACTAACGTTATTGAAGTGGCTGCGCTTGCTCAGCCCCTCAACGTGCAGCAAAACCTTGCCGTCGCTGCGGCCCGTGCGCTCGGGGTAAATGTCCCCGGGTTTTTCATCGAGCATCAGCTCGGGTATGGACACACCCAGGCGATCCACATCGGCCACGGCATGGGTGCCCACATTGCGCCCGCCCCGGAATACCGTGAAGCGGTCGGCGATCTGGAACACTTCTTCCAGGCGGTGGGTGATGTAGATAATCGCAATACCGGCGGCTTGAAGGGTGCGCATCAGCTGGAACAGCGAGGCCTTTTCCCGTTCGGTGAGGGTTGAGGTCGGCTCATCGAGAATCAGGATGCGGATGTCGTCCCGGCGCAAGGCATGAAGGATCGCAATGATTTCCCGATCCACCGCCGCCATCTCCCCCACGCGCTGGTCCAGGTCCACTTCGATCGGGAAGCGCTTGAGCAGCTTCTGCGCGGCGCCGCGCAATGCCTTGCGGTCGATCCGGCCAAACAGGTTGGGGCGGTGCGCCTCTTCGCCGAGGAAGATGTTCTGCACGCCAGTGAAGTCATCCACCAGTTCCGGATGCTGTTGCACCGAGGCGATGCCGCAGGCAATGGCGGCCGCGGGGCTGCCCAGGTCAACGGGCTCGCCGGCAATCTCGATAACCCCGGCATCCTTCGAGTAAACCCCGGAGAGGATCTTGATCAGGGTTGACTTGCCCGCGCCGTTCACGCCCAGCAGCGCGTGAATTTCACCCGCTTCCACCGCAAAGTCGACGGCATCCAGCGCCTTCACAACACCGAAGCGCTTTTCGATCTTGCGCATGTTCAATACGGTCGCCATGTTCTTACCTGCGCGTCTGTCATTATTGTTATCGAGCCGTACGCAGACGCCCAACAGCACACTGCGCTGCTGCGGGCCCCTACAGAACGCGCTGCCAGCCGACCTTCTGCGCTTCGCCTGGCTTGTCGTAATCGTCCGGGAGCGTCGCCAGGTCCTTCAGGCTGTCCTGGGTAACGGCGTAACTGGGGGTGATCACGAAACGCGGCGCCGGGCGCCCGGCGATCACCTCGTGGGCGTAGAACGCATTCATGTAAGCCATTTCATAGAAGCTCTGCGCCACGGTCAGCGCGAAGGGCGAGCCGGCCTTGATGTACTCGAAGGATTGGCGGCCGCCGTCAATGCCGGTGATGAACACCTTGCGCCCGGCGGCGCGGATCGCCAGGGTGCCTTCCGAGGCCGCGCCATCCCACGCGCACCAGATAGCGTCCAGGTCGGGGTTGGCGGTGAGGATGTTATCCACCACCTGGCGCGGGGTGGTAGAGCCACCCAGGGCAAAGGCGATCTCCGAAACCACCTTGATGTCGGGGCTACGGATGAACACCGACTTGGCCCCTAGCGTGCGCTGGTCCCAGGACTCGTTGGACGGCAGGCTCACGATGGCAACGTTACCCTTGCCGTTCAGCCGTTTGACGATGTAGTCCGCGGTATAGGCGCCCAGCCCGAAGTTGTTGGACATGGCCGTGGACGTCACTGTGGTGTTGGGCACATAGCTGTCGCCGCAGAAGATCGGGATGCCCGACGCCACTGCCGCTTGCACCGCCGGGGAAATCGCGGCGGCGTCAGCAGGGGTAATAAAGATCGCGTCGGGCTTGGAGGCCACGAACGCCGCGATCTGGTCCGCCTGCTTTTTGATGTCGTAGTTGGCATCGGCGATGGTCAGCGTACCGCCCAACAGCGCAATCGCATCCTTGTAGCCGGTGACAATGTGCCGCCCGGACTCCCACACCGTCCAGCCAAGGGACGCGCAGAAGCGCATGTCCTTGCCGAATGCCATACCAGGGCGGCCTAGTGCCGCAGCCACCGCCAGCAACGCGCCAGCGCCCAACACCCCACGACGGCTGAGCTTGAGGTTTGCCAGGAAAACATCTTGTTTTTGTTTTTCGTCATCACTCACAGACATCACGCAGCCCTCTTCTTGTTATCTGGCCGGGCCGGCACGGCCCGTTCCAACGCTGTTCGAACTCAGCGCGACTCGCGCAGTATTTCCAGGTATTGCGCCTCGGTCGCCAGGCGCGGGTTGGTGGCATGGCAGTGATCCTTGAGGGCCTCGCCTGCAATCTTGCGCATCATTTCCTCCGTCACCCCCATGGCCTCCAGGCCCGCCGGCAGGCCGATATCCCGGTTCAGTCGGGCAATCACTTCATCTGGCGCGCCGCCGAGAATGCCCGCCAGCACGTCCCATTTGGCGCCGATGGCGGGCCGGTTGAAACGCAGCACCGCAGGCAGCAGCACGGCATTGAGCGTGCCATGGTGCAGGTTGGGTTCACGGATTGCGCCCAGTGGGTGGGTCAAGGCATGCACGGCGCCCAGGCCTTTCTGGAAGGCCATGGCGCCTTCGAGCGCCGCCATCATCATGTTCCAACGCGCCTGCTTGTTGCCGCCGTCGGCCACTGCCTCGCGAATGGCCGGGAAGCCACGGCGCAGGCCGTCCAGCGCAATGGCCTCGGCGGGCGGATTGATGGACGGCGCCATGTAGGTTTCCAGGCAGTGAGCCAGCGCGTCCATGCCGGTGGCGGCAGTGAGCAAGGGCGGCAGGCCGTAGGTGAGCTCCGGGTCGCACAACGCAATGCTGGGCAGCATGTGCGCGCTAAGTATCCCCAGCTTGCGCCCCTCGGCGGTCACGATCACCGCTGCCCGGCCCACTTCCGAACCCGTGCCGGCCGTGGTGGGAATGGCGATCAATGGGCAAATCCGCCCGTGGATCCGCCCCACGCCGCCCGCCACGGCGGTGTATTGGTCCAGCGGGCCAGGGTGGCCAGACAGTAAGCGCACGGCCTTGGCCAGGTCGATGGAAGAACCGCCACCTAAGCCGATTACGCTGTCGCAATCGCCCTCGCGATACATCGCATACGCCGCGGTCACGGCTTCTTCGGTGGGGTTGGGCGGGGTGCCGTCGAACACCGCCAACGGCTCGGGGAACAACGCCAGCACCTTGGCAACCAGGCCGGTGGCGACCAGCCCACGATCGGTCGCGATCAACGGGCGCTTGCCACCCAGCTCCCCCAATAGCGCCGGCAGGCGATTGATAGCGCCTTCGTCGAATTCGATACGGGTGACGTAGTTGATCGTTGGCATACGGCGGACTCCCTCATCAGGGCCATCTACGCCTTCCGCGATACTGAGCGCGGAGCGTGCCCGGCCTCGTTCTTGTTTTCGTTATGGCCCATAGGGATGGGTTGTCGCGGGTCGAAGGGCGCTGTAAATATCCCTTGTGCCGCCAACTAATATATGAGTTATTAGAGACAGACCACCAATCACGTGTCAACGTAAATTGAAATAATTATATAAATGCCTGATTTATAGAGAATTAACGGTAAATCGCATGAATGGCAGACGAATTCCAAAGGCTGAACAGATATATCTTTCCCTGCGCCAGGCCATTGTTCATCTGGACATGCCACCGGGTGCGGTGATCTCCGAGAAGGACCTGTGCGAGAGCTTCAACGTGTCTCGCACGCCGCTTCGCGAAGCGCTGCAGCGGCTGGCCGACGAGGACCTGGTGGAGATATTCCCGCACTCGGGCACATACGTAAGCCGCATCTCGTTCAAGGTGGCGCAGGAGGGTTTCATCATTCGCCGGGCACTGGAAATCGAAAGCGCGCGCAGCGCCGCCCGGCAGATTACTGACCAGGGCATCGTCGATTTGAAACTGATCATCGATGACATGCGGGTGATCCTGGAGCGCAACACGCTCAACCAGTACATCGATGTGGACGACGCTTTTCATAATGCAATCGCCAGCAGCAGCGGCTACCCGCGCATCGGCAAATTCATTGCGCTGGCCAAGGTGCACCTGGACCGCATGCGCCAGTTGAGCGCCCCGGTGCCGGGGCACCTGGCGATGGTCACCGACCAGCACGAAGCCATTTATCACGCGCTGAAGAACCACAGCCCGGATCAGGCAGAACTGGCGATGCGGATTCATCTGGATTCCTCCTTCGCGGTCATGGCCGGCCTGTACGAGGAGAAAATCAGCCTGTTCCAAGACGATGTCCCTAAAACAAAACGAGAGCTCATATGAAAGCCATTGTTGGGAAATCCCCGTTGATCCGGCTGAACCCTGACGATAACGTCGCGATCGCCCGGTTTTCGCTGGATCCGGTGCCGCTGGACGAATTGGGTGGCGCCAGCCCCCGCGAGCGCATTACCCAGGGCCACAAGGTCGCCATTCGGGCCATCACCGAGGGCGACGCAGTCATCAAATACGGCCAGATCATCGGCTACGCCACCCGCGACATCGCACTGGGTGAACATGTACACACGCAAAACCTGGCCATCGGTGAAGTGGTGCTCACGCACGAATTCTGCGTGGATGCGCGCGAGCCTGACCTGATCGCCCCGGCCGAGCGTGCCATCTTCATGGGCTACGGGCGCCCCAATGGCCAGGCCGGCACCCGCAACTACATCGCGATCCTTTCCTCGGTGAATTGCTCGGCCACCGTGGCCAAGGCCGTGGCCGCGCACTTCACCCGCCCGGGGCCACTGGATGCCTTCGCCAATGTGGACGGCGTGATTGCACTCACCCACGCGGGCGGCTGCGCGATCAACACGCAAACCGAGGGCTACCTGTACCTCACCCGCACCATGGCCGGTTACGCGACCCACCCCAATGTAGGTGGCGTGTTGATGATCGGGCTGGGCTGCGAAACCAACCAGATCCCGGCGATTCTCGAGGCTCACGGCCTGGAGGAAGGCCCGACGTTCCGCACCATGACCATCCAGAACAGCGGCGGCACCCGTAAAACCATCGAAGAAGGCATCGCCGCGCTGACCGCCATGCTGCCCGCGGTGAATGACATCCAGCGCACACCGCAACCGGCCAGCCTGTTGCGCCTGGCGTTGGAGTGCGGCGGCTCGGATGGCTATTCAGGTATTTCCGCCAACCCCGCGCTGGGCTATGCCGCCGACCTGTTGATCCGCAATGGCGGCACCGCATGCCTGTCGGAAACGCCGGAAATCTACGGCGCCGAGCACTTGCTCACCCGCCGCGCCGCCTCTCCGGCCGTTGCCGACAAACTGCTCGCGCGCATCGAGTGGTGGCGCGATTACGCGGCCCGCAGCAAAGCGGAGCTGAACAATAACCCGTCCCACGGCAACAAGGCGGGCGGGCTGACCACCATCCTGGAGAAATCCCTCGGCGCGGTGGCCAAGGGCGGAACCACCCGCCTCAATGCCGTGTACGAATACGCCGAACGTATCGACCAGCCCGGCTTTGTGTTCATGGATACCCCTGGCTACGACCCGGTGGCCGTGACCGGGCAGGTTGCCGGCGGCTGCAACGTGATCTGCTTCACCACAGGGCGCGGCTCGGTGTCCGGATTCAAGCCCGCCCCTTCGCTGAAGCTGGCCACCAACACCTCCATGTACGAACGAATGCAGGAGGACATGGACATCAACTGCGGCACCATCGTGACCGGCGAAGAAAGCATCGAGCAGGTGGGGGAACGCATTTTTAGAACCATCCTGGCGACAGCGTCTGGCGAACACACCGCCAGCGAACTGTTCGGCTATGGCGACAACGAGTTCGTGCCGTGGCAGGTAGGCGCGATCATGTAACACACCACATGCGACGCAGATCGCAACCGCCTGACGGAGGAAATAACAATGACAACAATCCAGGACCATTACGACGTCATCATCATCGGCGCGGGCGTGGGCGGTGGTGCGCTGGCCAACATTCTTGCCGGTCACGGCAAGCGCATCCTGATGATCGAGCGCGGCCCAAGGCTGCCTCGCGAGGACGATAACTGGAGCGTGGACGCGGTATTCCACAAGCGTAAATACGCGGCCAAGGAGCAATGGCGGGACAAGGACGGCAAACTGTTCAACCCCGGCACCTATTACTACGTAGGCGGTAACAGCAAGTTCTTCGGCGCGGCAACCCTGCGCTTTCGCGCTCAGGACTTCGAAACGCTGCAACACGAAGGCGGCATCGCGCCGGCGTGGCCGGTGAGCTACAACGAATTCGCGCCTTTTTATGACCAGGCCGAACGCCTTTTGGGCACCCACGGCACCGCCCGCATGGACCCCTGCGAACCGCCGCGCTCTGGGCCCATGCCGCACGCGGCTATCGGCCACGAGCCAGAAATCCAGGCCTTCGACAAAAAGCTGCGCGCCCGCGGCTTGCACCCGTTCCCGCTGCCCATCGCTATCGACTATCACCCCGGCGGCGCGTGTATCCGCTGTGCGACCTGCGACGGCTTCGCCTGCAAGCTGGGCGCCAAGGGCGACGCCGAGGTGCGCCTGGTAGACCCGGCACTGGCCAAGGGCGATGTGCAATTGATCACCGACACCTATGTGCAACGGCTGGTCACCGACCCCAGCGGCCAGCGCGTGACGGAGGTGGACATCCAGCATGAGGGCATGGCGCGCACGCTCAGCGCGGAGCTGTTCGTGAGTGCTGCTGGCGCGATCAACTCCGCTGCCTTGCTGCTGCGCTCGGCCAACGCGATGCACCCTCGCGGTTTGGGCAATAACCTGTCCGACCAGCTGGGCCGTAACTACATGGCCCATAACAACACCGCAATGATGGCGATTTCGCCATTCAAGAAGAACCGCGTGGTGTTTCAAAAGTCCATGGCCATCAATGACTATTACCTCGCCAATACAGAAAAGCCCTACCCACTCGGCAACGTGCAGGGCCTGGGCAAACTCCAGTCCGGCATGCTTACCGCCAATGCCAGATGGGCGCCTGAATGGATGATGGGGTTGTTCTCCGAGCGCAGCGTGGACTGGTGGATCATGTCCGAAGACCTGCCCGACCCAGATAACCGCATCACGGTGGATGAAGACGGCAAGATTCGCGTGAGCTACACCGCCAACAACCTCAAGGCGCACCAGGAACTGGTGGACGTGTGGACCCGACACATGCGGGCGCTGGGATATCCGCTGATCATCACCAACAAGATGGACGTGAAAGTCGCGATGCATCAATGCGGCACGGCACGATTTGGCAATGACCCGGCCACGTCCGTGCTGGACCCGTACTGCAAGGTCTGGGACGTCGAAAACCTTTACGTGGTAGACGCGTCCTTCCTGCCGTCCTCCACCGCGCTCAATCCTTCGCTGACCATCGTCGCCCAGGCGCTGCGCACTGGCGAAAAGCTGCTGCGCGACTGGGGCATGAGCGTCTCGATCCCGCAAGAGGTGGCGACGGCTCACATTTAACCCATTTCCAAGGCAGAACGCACATGAGCGGACAACAACAAAAAGACTACGCCAACCTCTTCAACCTCAAAGGCCGCAAAGCCATCGTGACGGGCGGTTCCCGCGGGATCGGCAAAGGGCTGGCGCAAGCCCTGGCGGCCCAGGGGGCAGACGTTGCGATAGTGGTGCGTTCCTCGTTGGACCGCGCCGAACGCCTGGCAACCGAGTTGCGCGACCAAGGCGTGGACAGCTTCGCGATACAGGCGGATGTGGCCGTGGAAGCGGACGTGGTGCGCATGGTCGAGGCCGTGATCACCCGCTGGGCCCGCATCGACATCCTGGTCAACAACGCTGGCATCGTACTTCCCGCCCACGCTGAGGCCTGCACCCTCAACACCTGGCGCCAGACCATGGCGGTCAACCTGGACGGTGTGTTCCTGGTGTCTCGGGAAGTGGGCAAGCACATGATCCACCAGCGCGGCGGCTCGATCATCAATATCGGGTCCATGTCCGGGCGGATCGTCAACTGGCCGTTTCGCCACGCGGCCTACAACGTCTCCAAGGCAGGCGTGCATATGCTCACCAAGTGCCTGGCGGTGGAATGGGCCGAGCACAACATCCGCGTAAACGCCCTGGCGCCGGGCTACATCATGACCGAACTGACCGAAGAGGTACTGCGAGAGCACCCGGATGTGGTCAGCGAACACTGGGCCAAAGGCGCCGTGCAGAACCGCATTGGCAGCGTAGATGAACTGGCCGGCGCGGTGGTCTACCTGGCCAGCGATGCCTCCTCGTTTACCACCGGGGAAGTGCTGACCGTGGATGGCGGGCTGACACTGCGGTGAGGCGTGGCCCGCTCGCTTCTACACCCCCGCATCCCGTCGGCGGAATTGCCCCGGCGGCAGGCCGTGGGCCTGGCGGAAGCGGCGGGAGAAGTAGGCTTCGTCGGCGAAGCCGCACAGAATGGCGATTTCCCCCACCGGGCGGGTACTGTTGAGCAGCAGGTTGCGGGCCAAGTGCATGCGCCGCTCCAGCACCAGTTCGCTGAAGGTCTTGCCGGTTTCCTTACGCAGCCAGTGGGTGAGGTAGTTGGGCGAGAGGTACGTGGCGGCTGCCACGGTTTTCAGGTCCAGGTCGGGGTCGGCCAGGTGCTTGCGTACATAGTCGGTCATGCGTGCCAGCGCATCGCGACGGCTGCGTTGGGCCGTATTGCCGGCGGCCAGGGCCGTGAGGGGTTGGGCGTAACGGCGACACACGATGCCGATCAGTTGCAGCAGGCACCCCTTGAGCTGCTCGCGGGTGCCGAATTCCCGGTTGCCGTCGAGCTTGCGCATTTGCTCGAGCAGGGCGAGCACTTGGGCCAGCGGCTCACCTTCAAGCACGAAATCCACCTGGGCCTGAAACCGGAATGGCGTGAGTTCCGGCGCTTGCTGGATCGATACGTCTTCCAGGTCCAGCGGTGAGCATTGCAAATGCGGCAGTAAGAAATTCTGATCGAAATTGATCAACACGAACCGCCCGCCCTTTGGAGGCGGAATCAGATGAACCCGGTGGGGCAAGATGAACGCCACGGCATGCTGTGGAAACGGCCGTTCCACATTGCTGACGTAGTGCACCGTGTCCCCGCCCAGGTTGATCTGGATCTGGAAATATTCGTGACGGTGCGCTGTCGCTTCGGCGTTCTCCGCGGTTTTCTCCCGGATATAAAAATCCGGCCGCTCGCTGCGCTGTTGCATACCGAACGTAGGCACACGGGTAGAAGGTGGCGGCATCGTTACTCCTGTTCTGCGACCGTGAAAGATGCGGCCTGCCCCAACATGTAGGACAACTCGAATTTCTGGCGGTGTCATCACTGCGAAGGGGTTTACCGCCAAGTCCAAAAAACGCCAGCGCGCCGCACGTTATGAAACCGCTCTGGCGCAGACATCCTACCGCGCAAACCCCCAGGGACCCGGAAAATCGCACCGGCCGGATTTCTTGCACTTATTTAACGACCTGCACCAACGGGCCTGTTTTTAACCCCTACCGGCGTTGACCCTGGCCAGTTGTACGATAACCTGAAACCTGCACCACCAACATCTATCAACAATAATTAGAAGGTGTTCGCCCATGCTCAATACACCGCGCGGCGCTGCATTTGCCCCTCCTCCCGGTCCCGACAGCGCGACCGCCGCTACCGGCGCTACCGCGTCGGCAAGCCCGGCCAGCCGAGCCGGCGCCCTTCCCACCCGCAGGCGATGGTTCATGCTCAGCCTGCTGTTGATCGCCACCATCATCAACTATGTAGACCGGGTAAACATCTCCATTGCCGCGCCGTTCATGGCCAAGGACCTGGGCCTGGACAAAATCCAGATGGGGCTGATTTTCTCGGCCTTCGCCTGGACCTACGCCTTCGCGCTGGTGCCGGCTGGTTTTATTGCCGACCGCTTCGGCTCGCGGGTCACCTATGGGGCCTCACTGATCACCTGGTCGGCCGCTACCGTGTGCCAGGGCCTGGTGGGCGGCTTTGCTTCGCTGTTCGGCCTGCGCCTGGCCGTGGGGGCAATGGAGGCGCCGGCATTCCCGGCCAACAGCCGTGCGGTGACGGTGTGGTTCCCGGCCCGTGAGCGTGGCATGGCCAGCAGCATCTATGTGTGCGGCCAGTACCTGGGCACCGCGCTGTTCACCGGCGCACTGCTGTGGATCGCCACCACCTACGATTGGCGTCATGTGTTCTACAGCACGGGTATCGTGGGCATTGTGTTCGGTGTGGTGTGGCTGTTCGTGTACCGCGACCCGCTCAACTGCAAGAAGGTCAGCAAGGAAGAATTGCAATACATCGAAGACGGCGGCGGCCTGGTGAAGAGCAGCCAACAGCGTACGCGGTTCAACTGGCGCCAGGTCACCGAACTGTTCCGCTATCGCCAGGTGTGGGCTATCTGCATTGGCAAGTTCGCCAGCACCTCGGCGCTGTACTTCTTCCTCACCTGGTTCCCCACCTACCTGATGGAAGAGCGGCAGATGAGCACCATCAAGGTGGGGATCTTCGCCGTGCTGCCGTTCATTGGCGCCACGGTGGGCATTCTGCTGGCGGGGATCATCTCCGACCTGCTGATCCGCCGCGGCCACTCGCTGTCGTTCGCTCGCAAGCTGCCGCTGGTGGTGGGCTCCGCGCTAGGGATGTCCATCGTGCTGGTCAACTTCACAGATTCCAACGTGGTGTGTATCGCGGTGCTGACCTGTGCGTTCTTCGCTCAAGGTATTGCGTCCTCCTCATGGGCGGCGGTGTCGGAAGTGGCGCCCAAGGAGCTGATCGGGCTCACCGGTGGGGTCACCAGCCTGGCCGCGAACATCGGCGGTATTGTCACGCCCATCGTGATTGGCGCCATCGTGCAAACCACCCACCAGTTCGCCTATGCCTTCTGGTTCATCGGCGCGGTGGCCGCCATCGGCACCCTGTCGTATTCCTTCCTGCTGGGGCGCCTGCACCGCATCGAGTTGCAGGCCCGGTAACAGCGCATCCACCCTTGGGGCCGCCAGCGCGCGGCTCCTTTTTTACCCCCGCACGCATTGCCCGGTTTCGTCCACTCGCAACGCCGCTTTGTCCAACTTTCGCTTACTCCGCCGCCGTAGGATGAGCCCTGCCCAACCGCGATTACAAGGAACAACACCATGGCTGGACTGGCTTTCGAGGCACCGCCTGTGACCACCCTGCCGGTTCGCGACAGCGAACTGCGCTTTCCCGTGGCCCGGGTATTCTGCCTGGGGCGCAACTATTCCTGGGATGCGGTACCCGGTGCATCGAGGGAGAAACCGCTGTACTTCATGAAGCCCGCCAGCGCCGTGATCGACGCCACGGGTGAAATCCCTTACCCGCCCCTCACCGAGGAGTTCTGCCACGAAATCGAACTGGTAGTCGCCATTGGCAAGGGGGGTTCGAACATTGACCCGGCACATGCGCTGGACCACGTGTGGGGCTATGCCGCCGGGCTGGACCTCACCCGTCGCGACCTGCAAATGGCCGCCAAAGCCGTGGGCCAGCCTTGGGAAGCCGCCAAGGCATTCGACGGCGCCGCGCCGATAACGGCTTTAATGCCAGCCCAGCGCATCGGCCATCCGCAGGCGGGAGCGATCTGGCTAAGCGTGAACGGCCAGGAGCGTCAGCGCTCGGACCTTTCGCGGCAGATCTGGCCCGTGGCGGATGTGATCAGCCAGCTGTCGGCCTACATTACCTTGCAGCCCGGTGACCTGATCATGACCGGCACCCCACCCGGGGTCGCGCCCTTGCAACCGGGAGATGTGGTCAATGCCATTATCGATGGGATCGGTTCCCTGGAAATGCGCGTTGGCCCGCGCCCCTGACCTGATTTGTCACAGCCTGTTTCCCACACAAGGAGCACCCAACAATGACAACCAACGCCCCTGTGAAAGTCGCCCTGGTGACCGGTGCCGGCAGCGGCATCGGCCGCTCCGTCGCGCTGGGCCTGCTGGCGGACGGCTTTACCGTAGTCGCCGCTGGCCGCCGCCCCGAGCCGCTGCAGGCACTGGTCGCCGAAGCCGAGGCCCAAGGCCAGCAGGCGCTGGCGGTGCCGACCGATGTACGCGACCCGGCAAGCGTCGATGCCCTGTTCGCTACCATTGAAGAGGTGTACGGCCGGCTGGATGTGGCGTTTAACAACGCCGGCATCAATGCACCGGCCGTGCCGGTGGATGAGCTGGACGTGTCGCACTGGCTCAACGTGATCAATACCAACGTGACCGGCGTGTTCCTGTGCGCCCGCGCCGCGTTCGGGCTGATGCGCCGACAGCAACCGCAGGGTGGCCGGATCATCAATAACGGTTCCATTTCCGCGCACACACCCCGCCCCTTCACCGCGCCTTATACCGCCAGCAAACACGCCGTGCTGGGGCTGACCAAGGCGCTGGCCCTGGATGGCCGCGACTACAACATCGCCTGCAGCCAGATCGACATCGGCAACGCGCTTACCGAACTGTCGGTGCGCATGACCAAGGGTGTGCGCCAGGCCAACGGCCAGATTGCCGTGGAACCCATGGTGGACGTGAGCCATGTGGCCGACGCCGTCCGCTACATCGCCGCGCTGCCCCTGAGCGCCAACGTGCTGAACATGACCGTGATGGCCACCAACATGCCCTTCGTGGGCCGCGGCTGAGCCAGCCCCTTTAGGAGAACACCCGATGAAGCCTGAAGTGCTGCAACTGAGCGCCATCCTGATTCCCGAAATCCTCGAAGAGCTGAACGCCCACTACACCGTTCACCGCTATTACGAGCAGGCGGACAAAGCTGAATTCCTCCGGCAGCACGGCGCGAACATCCGTGGCGTGGTCACCGGCGGCCATACCGGGATTACCCGTGAAGTGATGGAGCAACTGCCAAAGCTTGAAGTGATCGCAGTGAACGGAGTAGGCACCGATGCGGTGGACCTGGCCTATGCCCGGGACCGTGGCATTCATGTGACCGCCACCGTGGGCGCCTTGACTGAAGACGTGGCGGACTTGGCCATCGGCCTGCTGATCGCTGCCTGCCGCGGGCTGTGCACGGGTGACCGCTACGTGCGCGCCGGCCTGTGGAAAACCACCGCCACACCGCTGGCCCCGCTGCCCTTGGCACGGCAATTCAGCGGCATGCGCGTAGGCATTGTGGGCCTGGGCCGGGTAGGCCGTGCGGTGGCCACGCGCGCAAGCGCCTTCGGTTGCCCCATCCGCTATACCGACCTGAAGGCAATGGACGATGTGCCCTACACCTTCGTACCCAACCTGATCGAACTGGCCAGGGAGAGCGACGCGCTGATCGTCGCTGCGGCGGCCGATAACGCTCAGGGCATCATCAATGCTGCCGTGCTCGACGCGCTGGGCAAGGGCGGTTATCTGATAAACATCGCCCGGGGCAAGCTGGTCAACGAACCCGACCTGGTGGCGGCACTGGTGGAGGGCCGTATCGCCGGTGCCGGGCTGGACGTGTTCGTGGATGAGCCCGACGTGCCGCCCGCGTTGTTTGGGCAGGAGAACGTGGTGCTGCAACCTCACCGCGCCAGCGCTACGGTGCAAACCCGAACCCGCATGGGGCGGATGGTGCTGGCCAGCCTGGCCGCCACCTTCGCCGGGCAACTGCCCTCGGCGCGGGTAACGGGCTAGGCCGGCTTGCTCCTGCACGTTCAGATCTGCGCCTGGCCGTCCACGAACAGCTCGGCGCCGTTCAGGCCGTACCGGATTTTCAGGGAATTCTCCTTACGCCCTCGCATCCATAGGTAACGGGCACAGCACCTATCTGGAGGCCAATCGATGAGCACACACTTCAAGGCGGGCGATAACGTGGCGTGGAACTCCCAGGCCGGAGAAACCCATGGCAAGGTCACCAAGGTGCATGTGAAAGACGTGGAGTTCATGGGCAAACACCGCCCGGCGTCGAAGGATAATCCGCAATACGAAGTAAAGAGCGACAAGACCGGCCATAGTGCGATGCACCATGGGGATGCCTTGCGCAAGGTTTGAAGGTTACTGCATGCCGGCCGCAACTTGCAGGTCGGGGTATGTGAGCTAAGCTGTTGGCCATCACGTCTTCAGGCTGCGGTCGACGACACCCTTCAGCGTTCCAAGCCCCGGCCCTGCCATGACCCCACGCCTTACCTTATCGTTGTGCATTCCCTTGTTGTTCGCCCCCTTCGCAGCCCTGGCTGATGGCATGCTGAGGCCCGGTTGGGGCCCCGTGGCCGAGCAGGCCCTGAACGATATCCGCGCCGCTGCGGTGCAACTGCCTCCGGGCGACGGCCAAGCCGCGGTAGGGGGCGATACTGCCCGGCCGGCCATCGAAGCCTGGATGACTGGCCGCGGTGGTGCTGGCGCTGGGGATTCGGACCTCACTGCGCTGTGGCAGGCCAGCGTGGGCAGCGAAGTGGGCAAGGAGAACGGCGCTGACCGGGTGGCCCGTGCTTTCACACTGGGCAATGCCACCTCGCAACTGGCCAGCAGCGTCTACGGCGGCCCGCCGGGAGCGGCTGCTTACGCCGCCTGGTGGGCCTATCACCAACCCAACGCCACCCCGCTGGAGGCCCTGCGGGTAGGCGTGATCAGCGCCGCTGCGCTGTGGGACACGCAAAAGGACGCCACTGGCGCCGGCGTTTCGCCTCAGGTTGTACGCCGTACCAGCCTCGCCGCCGCGCTTGGCGGGCTGGCCATTGCCGCTGCGGGCGGAGATGAGCAGGCGGTGCGGTCGCTGTTTTTCGAATCAGGGGCAGCCGTGCTGTTGCAAGAGGGCTCCAGGCTGGACTGCCTGTCCGCGACGGTGAAGTGCCAAGGCACGCCCGGCAAGCCTGTGGCTGGGCTGGAACCGGTGGCCGCCTACGAAGGCATGCTCGAAGCCGGGGGCGCTGGCAATCAAAGCGCTACCCTGCCGCGCCCGGCGGGCAGCCTTGCACTGGAGCGTGGCTATACACTCGGCTGGCATGTACCCGCCAGCCTGCAAAGCGGCGTACTGTACCCCATGGTGGTATTGACCCACGGCCGCGCCCCAGCCATCGCGCCCGCCGTGCCCGCGGTAGAGCCCGACACGCTGCCGCCTACCGCAGCTGGGGCCACACGTTACTTGTGCGAGAAACGCGGCGATACCCGGGCCATCTGGGTAGAACCCGGCAATCAGCCGCGCTCGGTGTGCCGCACCCTTTACCGGATCGACAAAACCACGGCGGTGTTATGGAACGCCCAGCAAAACCCGGAGGCGTGCGAGGCAAAAGCCAAGGCCCAGGTGAAGCGTGAGCAGGCCAAAGGGTATCAGTGCCGCCCCGGGCAATAACCCGCCTGGTGGCAACTCGGTGAAACCAACGCTTGGCCCGGGCGGTCGACTTTTCAACGTGCCCGCCAGCGAGACCTTCACATGAGCGAGAACCCGCCCACGTTCAATCGCCGTACCCTCTGCAAACTCGTCGCCGTGTCCGCCACTGCAGCGGCCGTGGTGCCACGGGCCATGGCCGAAACCTTCGCCGCGCCCTCCCCGGTCGATACGGGCAAGGTGGAACAAGGCGCGGTGAAGTTCCCCGCTTGGCGCGGCCCGGCGGATACACCCTCGGCACCGCCCCCCAAGCCCCTGCCGCCGGACCAGCGGGTGGGTTTTGCCATCGTGGGGCTGGGGCGCCTTGCGCTGGAGGAAATCCTTCCGGCCTTTGGCAAATCCCTCAAGGCCAGGCCGGTGGCGTTGGTGTCTGGCTCCCCGGAGAAATTGCAAACAGTGGCGGCGCAATACGGGATCAAACCTCAAGCCTGCTACAGCTATGAAGATTTCGACCGCATCCGCGACAACCCGGACGTGAAGGTGGTGTACATCGTGCTGCCCAATGCAATGCACCGGGAATTCTGTGAACGGGCGGCGAAGGCCGGCAAGCATGTGCTCACCGAGAAACCCATGTCAGTGTCCTCGAAAGATGGCCAGGCCATGGTGGACGCTTGTCGCAAGGCCGGCGTGAAGCTGATGGTGGCCTACCGCATTCAGTACGAGCCCTACAACCGCCGGGCCATGACGCTGGTGCGCAGCAAGCAATACGGCCGGCTGGTGGCCTATCAGGGCATCAACACGCAAACGGTGGCGGCGGATGGCGATCGCCAATGGCGGCACAAGAAGCAGATGGCCGGCGGCGGCTCGCTGGTGGACATTGGCCTGTACTGCCTGAATACGGCGCGCTTCATCACCGGCGAGGAGCCGGTGGAAGTGTATGCCAATATCTGGTCCCCGCCCGGCGATCCGCGGTTCGCCGAGGTGGAAGAAACCGTGCAGTTCACGCTGCGCTTTCCCTCCCACACCGTCGCCAATTGCCTTACCAGTTATGGCGCAAGGGATGACAAGCACCAGCACCTGAACCTTGAGGGCGCGGCCATCGACATGCCGAATGCGTTCCTCTACGAAGGCCAGCGGATGTCCATCATCGACCGCGACGACGACGCCACCCGCAATGCCGAGCTGACGCTCCAGCCCAAGGACCAGTTCGCCCAGGAAATCGACCACATGGCCGACTGCGTACTCACCGGGCGCGAACCCTACACGCCGGGAGAGGAAGGCGTGCAAGACCACAAGCTGATGGAAGCCATCTATGAAAGTGCCCGCACCGGCCAGCCGGTGAAACTGGCGCCCATCGAAGGCCTGGACCACTTCCGCGGCCCGCCCCTGGCCTGACCGCAGGAGCCGGCAAAGCCGGCGAACAGGGCCTCACCCGCCGCGCTTGAGCACCAGGGTGAGGATGTCGTAGCTGGCGACCATGTCCCCATGCTGGTTGGTGACGGCCACGTCCCAGGCGACTACTCCCTGTGGCTCGCCCTTGGGGCTTTGCTTGCCTTGGTCGATCTTGCGTTTACAGGTCAGCCGCGCCTGAATGGTGTCGCCGATGTGTACCGGGTTGATGAAGCGCAGGGCGTCCAGCCCGTAGTTGGCCAGCACTGGCCCGGGGGCGGGCGAGACGAACAGCCCGGCGGCGGCCGAGAGCACGAAATACCCATGAGCGATGCGCTGCCCGAACTGGGACTCCCTTGCCGCCAGCTCGTCGAAGTGCATGTAGAAGTGATCTCCCGACAGGCAACCAAAATTGACGATATCGGCCTCGGTAACCGTGCGCCGGTGAGTGAGCAGTGATTCGCCGATGCGCACGTCCTCGAAATGGCGACGGAACGGGTGCACCTCGGTTTCGATTACCGTTGCGCCACGCACGTACTCCTGGGTCACCGCCATCAACATGCTGGGCGAGCCCTGCACGGCGGCACGTTGTAGGTAGTGCTTCACGGCGCGCAGGCCGCCCAGCTCTTCTCCACCGCCGGCACGCCCCGGGCCGCCGTGTTTGAGCATGGGCAAGGGCGAGCCGTGGCCGGTGGATTCCTGCGCGGCTTCGCGGTCGAGAATATGCAGCCGGCCATGCAGGCGCGCCATGGCGGGCACCACACGCGCCGCAGTGGCCGCGCTGCGGGTCACCAGGGTGGCCACCAGGCTGCCCTGGCCCCGAGCGGCCAACACAACGGCTTCGTCGATATCGCCGTAACCCATCAGCGTGCTCACCGGGCCAAACGCTTCGATGTCATGGGCACCGCCAGGCGCATGGGGATCGCGGCTGAGCAACAGGGTTGGCTGGAAGAACGCGCCCTCGCTGGCGTCCTTCCCTTGCGGCTCAAAGCCTTGGCCATTGCCGAACAGCACCGTGCTGCTTTCCAACAGTTGGGCCACACGCTCGCGCACATCCGCCTGCTGCGCATGGGAAGCAAGCGCTCCCATCTTCACGCCATCTATTGACGGGTCGCCTACCACCACGCTAGCCAGGCGCTGGCTAAGGCGCTCGGCTACTGCGTCCAGGTGGCGCATGGGCACGATGGCCCGGCGGATCGCGGTGCACTTCTGCCCGGCCTTGGCGGTCATTTCCCGGGCGACCTCTTTCACGAACAGGTCGAACTCCTCGTCATCGGGAGTCACGTCCGGGGCCAGAATGGCGCAGTTGAGCGAATCCGCTTCGGCATTGAAGGCCACCGCGTTACGCACCAGGTTGGGGTTCACCCGTAGCCGCGCGGCCGTGTCCGCCGAGCCGGTGAAGGTGACGATGTCCTGGCCGTCGAGCAGGTCCAGCAGGTTGCCGGTGCTGCCGATCACCAACTGGAGGCTGCCTTCGGGCAGCAGGCCGGAAGCCTGCATCAGGCGCACCGCCGCTTCGGTCAGGTAGCTGGTGGCCGTGGCCGGCTTGACGATGCACGGCATGCCGGCAAGAAAGGTGGGCGCGAACTTTTCCAGCATGCCCCAGATGGGGAAGTTGAATGCGTTGATGTGCACGGCCACGCCACCCCGGGGCACCAGGATGTGGGTACCTGCAAAGCGGTTCTGCTTGCCCAGGGGAATCGCCGGGGCCTCGTGCATCAGGTTGCCGGAGGGCAATTCCCGTGCCCCTACGCCCGCGTAGCTGAACAACGTGGCGGTACCGCCTTCGATGTCCACCCAGCTGTCCGCGCGGGTGGCGCCGCAATGGCGGGAAATGGCGTACAGCTGCTCCTTGTACTCGTTGAGGTACAGCGCCACGGCTTTCAGCCGCGCAGCACGCTGCTGGAAATCCAGGTTCATCAGGCTCGCGTCACCCTTGCCACGCGCGTAATGCACAGCTTCGGCGAAATCGGGGGTTTCTTCGTGGGCATAGGCCACGGCCTGCCCGTCCACTGCACTACGCAGCAGTTGAGCGGCGTGCTGGCCCAGCCAGCGGTTGGCAATGAAACTCTGCAGCACAGGGGCCTGGGGCATTGTTGTTGTTTCTCCAGAGGTGGGTTTACAGCTGGTCGAAATCCAGCACCACTTTGTTCGAGAGCGGGAAGCTTTGGCACGACAGCACATAGCCGGCGGCCACTTCGTAGTCCTCCAGGGCAAAGTTGCTGTCCATTTCCACCTCCCCCTTTAGCACCTTGCACTTGCAGGTGGAGCACACACCGGCGCGGCACGAATACGGCAACTCGGCACCCTGCGCGTTGCCAGCGTCCAGAATGCTTTGACGGTTGCGCGGCATGGTGAACGCTACGGCCCGGCCATCGCTGATCACCGTCACTTCGCTGGTTTCAGCCGCGCTGGCCTGCGCGGCGCGAGCCTGCCGGGCTTCACGCTTGCGCTCATCCCCTTGCGCCGCGAACAGTTCGAAATGAATACGCTCTGGCGCCATGCCATTGGCCTTGAGCTGCTCGCGCACCGTTTCGGTCAATGCCTGTGGGCCGCAGATAAAGGCCGCGTCCAGGTGCGCGACGTCCAGCCAGCGGGAGAACAGCTGGCGGCATTTGCCTTCGTCGATGCGGCCGTTGTACAGGTCAATGTCCTGTTGCTCACGGCTGAACACGAAGATCAGGTTCAGGCGATCCAGGTAGCGATTTTTCAGGTCCTCGAGCGCATCCCGGAACATGGCCGACCCACTGGACCGGTTGCCGTACAGTAGCGTCACGCGGCTGTGGGGCTCACCTTCGAGGGTGGTTTTCACGATCGACAAAATGGGCGTGATACCACTGCCAGCGGCCACTGCCAGGTAATGGCCATGGCGGGATGGCTCCAGCGGCTGGCCGAAATGCCCGGCGGGCGGCATCACCTCAAGGGTATGGCCGCATTTGAGGGCCTCGTTGGCATGCACGGAAAACAGCCCACCGGCGACGCGCTTCACCGCTACCCGTAGCTCGCCGTCATTGGCGCCGCTACAAATGGAATAGGAGCGCAGTACCTGCTCGCCGTCTACCAGGGCGCGCACTACCACGTGCTGGCCGTGGGTGAAGCGATACTGCTCGCTGAGTTCAGGCGGAATGTCGAACACGATCGACACCGCGTCACGGGTTTCCGGGCGAACCTCACGTATCCGCAGGCTGTGAAACTTGCTCATGGTTGTTCTCCGTGCGCGCCGCTCAAATACACTTGAAGTAATCGAAGGGTTCGCGGCAATCCAGGCAGCGGTAAAGCGCCTTGCACGCCGTGGAGCCAAACTCGCTCAACCGTTCGGTGTGGGCGGCGCCGCAATGAGGGCAGGCAATCACTGGTGCGGGCCCCAAGAGGCTCCGCTTGCTGGCGCTGCCGCTGGGCGGAGCGATGCCATAGGCCAACAGCGCCTGGCGGCCAAGCTCGGTGATCCAGTCAGTGGTCCAGGCAGGCGCAAGCCGAGCGGTGATACGCGGCAGCTCGAACCCGGCCGCTTCCAGCGCCGCGCGGATATCCGCCTCGATCACTTCAGTGGCCGGGCAGCCCGAATAGGTGGGCGTGATCAGCACCCACACATGGCCGCCGTCCCAGCCCACCTCCCGCACAATCCCTAGCTGCACCACGCTCACCACCGGCACTTCCGGGTCCATCACGCCATCGAGTACCGCCCAGGCTCGGGCGATGTCCGCCGCCCCGCCTGCGCGGGCGCCGCGGTCGCTGCCGATCAGCTCACCAGCGCGCATCGGGATACGCCCGTTGCAGGTACTGCATTTCCGCCAGCAATGGCCCAAGGTGCTCGGTGTGCAGGCCGTTGCGGCCGCTCAGGTAATTGGGCACTGCGGGGGCCGGCAGCGGCACGGTGGCCTTCTCGCACACCAAGGCCACGGTGGCGTTCCAGGCCTCGGCACGCTGGGCCGGGTTGCCAATGATGCCGCTGGCGGCGAGCCGCGCCTGGGCGTCGTCCACTTCGGTCAACTCGAAGGTGAACCGCCACAAGCGCTCCACCGCCGCGCACATGCGCTGGTGGCTCACCTCGGTGCCGTCGCCCAGGCGCTGCACCCACTCGGCGGAGCGAGTGAGGTGGTAGGTCACTTCCTTGAGCGCCTTGCCGGCAATCGCGGCGATATGCTCGTCGCGGCTCGCCGCCATGCCGCTCAAGGCCGCGTGGTGCCAGGCGTCGTAGAAAAACTGCCGGGCCATGGTCACCGCGTAATCGCCGTTGGGCTGCTCCACCAGCAGGAGGTTGCGAAAGCTTCGGTCATCGCGGCGCAAGGCCAGGTCATCGGCAGTGCGCCCATCGGCCAGCAGCACAACGGCGTATTCATACCAGTTGCGGGCCTGGCCGATCAGGTCCAGCCCCACGTTCATCAGCGCCAGTTCTTCTTCGATGGCTGGCGCGTGGCCGCACCATTCACACAGCCGCTGGCCCTGGATAAGGGCGCTGTCTCCCAGCCGCAGCAGCCAGTGAATCTTGTCGTCCAAGGGGTTCATGGCAGCGCCTCACATATGGCCGACTTCGGGGGGCAGCTCATAGAAGCTGGCATGGCGATACACCTTGTCGTCCGCCGGGGCGAACAACGGGTCCTTTTCATCCGGGGACGAGGCGGTGATCAGCGCCGAGGGCACCACCCACAGGCTTACGCCTTCGCTGCGGCGGGTGTACAGCTCGCGAGCGTTCTCGATGGCCATGCGGTCGTCGGCGGCATGCACGCTGCCCACATGCTTGTGGTTAAGCCCATGCTTGCTGCGCACGAACACTTCGTAGAGGGTCCATTCAGCCATGGCGTTCTCCCCTGCCGATCAGGCGGCGGTGTGGCGTTGCTGTTGTTTACGGGCGTAGGCAACGACGGCTTCGCGCACCCAGGCGCCGTCCTCATAAGCCACGCGGCGTGTTTCCAGGCGCTCGCGGTTGCAAGGGCCGTTGCCCTTGAGCACCTGGTAAAACTCTTCCCACTGGATGGCGCCGAAATCGTAGTGCCCACGTTCCTCGTTCCATTTCAAATCGGGGTCGGGCGCGGTGCAGCCCAACAGCTCCAGCTGGGGCACGGTCTGGTCGATGAAGCGCTGGCGCAGTTCGTCGTTGCTCTGACGTTTGATTTTCCAGGCCATGGATTGCGCGCTGTTGGGGGAATCCGCGTCGCTGGGGCCGAACATCATCAGTGAGGGCCACCAGAACCGATTGATCGCATCCTGCACCATGGCCTGCTGGGCGTCGTTGCCTTCGCGCATCAGGGTGAGCAGCAGTTCGTAGCCCTGGCGCTGGTGAAAACTTTCCTCCTTGCAGATCCGGACCATTGCCCGCGCATAGGGCCCGTACGAAGTGCGCTGCAGCACCACCTGGTTGACGATGGCCGCGCCGTCCACCAGCCAGCCCACCACGCCCATGTCGGCCCAGGTGAGGGTGGGGTAATTGAAGATGCTCGAATACTTGGCCTTGCCCGCATGCAACCGGGCGATTTCTTCGTCGCGGTCGGCGCCCAGGGTTTCCATGGCGCTGTACAGGTACAGGCCGTGGCCCGCTTCGTCCTGCACCTTGGCCATCAGCTGCAGCTTGCGTTTGAGCGTGGGCGCCCGGGTAATCCAGTTGCCCTCGGGCAACATGCCGACAATCTCGGAATGGGCATGCTGGGAGATCTGCCGTATCAACGTTTGCCGGTAGGCCTCGGGCATCCAGTTCTTGGCTTCGATCTTGATTTCAGCGTCGATCTTTTCCTGGAACGCCCGCTCTTGCGGGGCCATTTCGTCCAGGTTTTTCAAGCGCTTGATGCCGGTTTCAACCAATTGCGCGTACATGGATGGCCTCCAGGATGGTGACCCTATTATTAAGCGATACACTCACAGCAATCAAATGCTTTATTGGCGTATCACGTTAAAAGCGTATCACGGCTGGAACGGCGATCGAACACATGGCAGGCCTTGCCTTCAGAGCGCCTGAGGGACAGGCAAGGCTGCACCCGTACCTGCACCGAAATGCCCACATACGTCTTGATCCGCCGTGCAAGATCAAACGCAACGCGCTGCTCTGTATCGCAATCCGTAGGCGCCTGCTCGGGCCTGAACTCCACATGCACGTCCATATGATCCAGGTTGCCATCCCGATACAGGTGGATTTCGTAAAGCTCGGCCAGCTGTTTCGTCTTGAGCACCAACTCTTCGATCTGGGTGGGGAATACGTTGACCCCGCGCACGATCAGCATGTCGTCGCTGCGGCCGGTGATCTTCTCAATCCGCCGCATGGGGCGAGCGGTTCCTGGTAGCAGCCGGGTGAGGTCGCGGGTGCGGTAGCGGATCATCGGCAAGGCTTCCTTGCTCAGGGTGGTGAACACCAGTTCGCCATATTGGCCGTCCGGTAGCACAGCCCCGGTGATGGGGTCGATGATTTCCGGGTAGAAGTGGTCTTCCCATACCGTGGGGCCATCCTGGGTTTCCAGGCATTCCATGGCCACGCCCGGCCCCATGATTTCCGACAAGCCGTAGATGTCCAGCGCGGTGATGCCCATGCGCGCCTGCACCGCCTGGCGCAGGACGTCGGTCCATGGCTCGGCGCCAAAAATGCCCAGGCGTAGCGATAGGCTGCGGGGGTCTACGCCCTGGCGTTCGATCTCGTCGGCCAGGTTGAGCATGTACGACGGCGTAACCATGATGATGTCTGGCTGCAAGTCGCGGATAAGCTGCACCTGCTTCTCGGTTTGTCCGCCTGACATGGGGATTACCGTGCACCCCAGCCGCTCGGCGCCGTAGTGAGCGCCAAGGCCGCCGGTGAACAGGCCATAGCCGTAAGCGATATGCACCTTGTCGCCCTTGCGCCCGCCGCCGGCCCGTATGGACCGTGCCACCAGCCCCGCCCAGGTATCGATGTCATGCTGGGTGTAACCCACCACGGTGGGTTTGCCGGTGGTACCGCTGGAGGCGTGCAACCGCACAATGTCCCGCTGGGGCACGGCAAACAGACCGTAGGGGTAGTGGTCGCGCAGGTCACTCTTGGCGGTGAACGGAAACAGTGCAAGATCGTCCAGGGAGGCAAGGTGCTCTGGCCGCAGGCCAAGCGCATCGAAGCGCTGGCGGTAAAACGGCACGTTCTCGTAGGCATGGGCCAGGCTCCAGCGCAGCCGAGCCAATTGATGATGGCGCAGTTCATCGACACTGGCAGTTTTCCAGCGGGTCCAGCTTGGCTCGGTCGGCGTTCAGCTCCATGTTCATGCTTCACCCTGTGCGTTTTGCAGGAGGGCGCCTGCGTGGAAGTACCCGCCTGTGGCGCACAGGCGGCGCAGCAGCAGCGAAGGCCGGTATCGCTCTTCGCCATAGGCCGCCTGCAGATTGGCCAGCGTGCGCAGCACGAAACCGGGCCCCAGCGCATCTGCCCAGGCGAGCGGGCCTTGCGGGTAATTCACCCCGGCGCGCATCGCCAGGTCGACGTCCGCAGCGCTCGCCACACCGTGCAGCACGGTATCGGCGGCCTCGTTCGCCAGCATTGCGACGGTACGCAGCACGGCCAGCCCCGGCGTGTCGCTCAGCACTGCCACCTTCAAGCCGGCGCCCTGTAGCAGGCCGATCACCTGGGCGCGTGGGTGCGCCTCGATCGGCCCGAAACTGACCGCAAGGGCGCTGGCGGTGCGGTAATCCAATGCCAGGTCAAAGGTAGCGAAGTTGTTGATGCCCTCCTCCCGTGCCCGTTCGCTGGCCAGCCGCCCATCAGCCAGCGCCACGGTCGCGCTGCCTACCCGCAGCAGCCCCGCGCCAGGGCGGTTGTGCACGGTTACGCCTGCCCAGCGAAGCCGCTCGACCAACCCCTGGGCTGGGCCGAGGTCGCCTTCGACCGTGCATTCGGTCACTGGTGTGGACGGCGCCATCCAGGCAGGCGCCGGCGGGGCGCTGCCCTGCGCATAATCGAAAAAGCCCTGGCCACGCTTGCGGCCCAGCCGCCCGGCATCCACCAGCGCTTTTTGCAGTAACGAAGGCTGGTAACGAGTGTCGCCATAGCAGGCGTTGAATACCGAGCAGGTCACGGCGTAGTTCACATCGTGGCCAATGAAATCCATCAGCTCGAACGCCCCCATGCGAAAGCCACCCGCCTCGCGCAGTACAGCGTCGAGGGTGGCGCAGTCGGCGGCGCCTTCCTGTAGCAGGCGCAGGCTCTCGGCATAGAACGGCCGCGCCACTCGGTTCACGATAAAGCCAGGGGTACACTTGGCGTGCACGGGCCGCTTGCCCCAGCGCACGGCCATGTCGAACAGCACCTGTGCGACCGCAGGCGACGTGGCAAGGCCAGACACCACTTCCACCAGCGGCATCACCGGCGCCGGGTTGAAGAAGTGCAGCCCGGCCACCCGCTGCGGGTGTTGCAGCCCTGCCGCCAAGGCACTGATGGCGATTGAAGAGGTGTTGCTGGCCAATATCGCATCGGGTCGGCACAGCTGCTCCAACTCCGCAAACAGCGCACGTTTGGCGCCGAGGTCTTCTACGATGGCTTCGATCACCAGCCCTGCATCCGCTACATCGCTGAGGTGCTCGGCGGCGGTCAGTGCCATGCGCACCTGTTCGCAACGCTCGCCGCTGAGCTTGCCTTTGGCCACCTGGCGCTGAAGCTGCGCATGGATGCCTTCGATGGCCTGGGCGGCCGCGCCGGGCCGAGCGTCATGCACTACCACGCGGTGGCCCGCCTGTGCCGCTACCTGTGCGATGCCGGCCCCCATGGCGCCTGCGCCCACCACGGCCACAAGGGTATCGTCCTTGAGCACCATGTCAGCACCCCTTGAACACAGCGGGCCGCTTGGCCATGAACGCATTCACGCCTTCGCGGTAGTCCTCGCTGCGCCCGGCCTGGCGCTGCAGGTCTCGCTCCAGCGCCAGTTGCGCTTCAAAGCCATTGCCCAGGCTGGCGTTCAGGGCCTGCTTGATCAGGCCCAGCCCCAAGGTCGGCTGCGTGGCCAAGTGGCGGGCCAGGGCCACGGCCTCCTCTCGCAGGGCCGTGTCCTCTACCACCTTGTAGATCAGGCCCCAGTCCAGCGCCTGCTCGGCCGACAGCCGCTCACCGAGCATGGCCATCGCCTTCGCCCGCGCCATGCCCACCAGCCGTGGCAGCATCCAGGTGCCGCCAGAATCGGGTACCAGGCCGATCTTGCAGAAGGCCTGAACGAAGCTGGCCGAGCGACCGGCGAGCACCAGGTCACAGGCCAGCGGAATGTTCGCCCCGGCGCCCGCCGCCACGCCATTGACGGCGCACACCACCGGCAGCGGCAACTCGGTAAGGGTGCGGATCAACGGGTTGTAGAACCGCTCGATAGACGCGCCAAGGTCGGGCACCTGCTCCCCCGGCGCAACGGCGCGTTCAGCCAGGTCCTGACCAGCGCAAAAGCCGCGGCCTTCAGCAGTGAGCAACAGCACCCGCACGCTGGCATCACCGCGTACGTACTCCAGCGCCGCGCGTACTTCGTCCTGCATCAGGCTATTGAAGGCGTTGAGCTGGGCCGGCCGGTTCAGGCTCAGATGGGCCAGGCCGTTGTCGAGCGTGAACAGAATATGTTCATAGGCGTGAGGGTGAGGCATAGCGACCTCCTGGCTTGTCGCGGTCAATGCCGCGCTCTCTTGGAATTGTTATCGGAGGCAGCCATTGCCCCAGTGTGATGAACGCTGCCAGATCCGATACAGCTATTCAACATACAATTACGGTTTCTGTATCTTTTTACTGAGTATACCGGTTGCTGAATCTTGCGCACCGGGGCCTTGCGCGCACCGAAGCGATACCATCCAAACGGCATATCGAGGTTCAGCTGATATAGTGCGCGCTCCCGCACCACGCAGACGACCCATGAGCACCCTCGCGCCCCTCGACACCCTGATTCAGCGCTTCGCGCAGCAAACGCCCCTTCGCGCCAGCTCGTTGATCATGACGCTTTATGGGGATGCCATTGAACCGCGAGGCGGCACGGTGTGGCTTGGCAGCTTGTTCGGCCTGCTGGAGCCCATGGGTATCAACGAGCGCCTGGTGCGCACGTCAGTGTTCCGTCTGACCAAGGACCAATGGCTCACTGCGGAGAAATCGGGCCGGCGCAGTTACTACAGCCTCACGGGCACCGGCCGCCGCCGGTTCGAGAAGGCGTTCCGCCGGGTTTACCGCCCGGCGGTACCTGGCTGGGACGGCCGCTGGAGCCTGGTGATGCTGCCCCAGGCCACGCCGGAAAAACGCAAGGAAGTGCGCCAGGAATTGGAATGGCAAGGCTTTGGCCCGCTGGCGGCGGGAGTGATGGCCTGCCCACGGGCCGATCGCGCCGACCTGCTCGCCACACTGCGCGAGCTGGGCGTGGAAGACGAAGCGATTGTGTTCCGCACCGAAGCCATCGAGGCGCTGGCCCCCAAGGCGCTACAGTTGCAGGTACGGGAAAGCTGGAACCTAGATGTGCTGGGCCAGCATTACGAGGAATTCCTCGGCCTGTTTCGTCCGCTCTGGGCCGCCGTGCGCGAGGCGCCAGCGCCCGATCCGCAGGCGTGCTATCTCGCCCGGCTGCTGCTTATCCACGAGTATCGCAAGCTGGTGCTGCGCGACCCTGAGCTGCCAGAGGAGTTACTGCCCAGCGGGTGGGAGGGGCGCGCGGCGCGGCAGCTGTGCCGCAACCTCTACCGCGCGCTGTATGAAGGCGCTGAGCAGTGGCTCGACGATGCGCTGGAAACTGCCGACGGCCCGGTGCCGGCGCCGTCGGCGGCGTTCTACGAACGCTTCGGGGGGCTGCGTTAGGGTTGACGTTCAAGGCTCGCTTCAGCATCAAACCCCTGGGTGCAGGGGGCTACCGACCCGTCCTGGGCTTGCGTGCTGCCTTCCACCGCACAGCGAGCCAGTAACACCCTTTCAATAAACGTTTGCGACGGAAGCAGAGCTTGTACATACGCCGCGCCTGACGGCCAGTGCGTGGCATGTCTAACGCTTCACCAGCCCATGGCAGGCTCGCCCGTAGTCGCCTGTAGTGAACGACCGCTGCCTGTTCGTTCCAGGCCTGCCAAGGCTTGTCGACGCCGCTGTAATGCAACAGGACGGTGCCGCTTGGTACACGCCGCACTTCATCCTGAGGCTCGTGTGCCAGCGTGAATTGCTGGTTGTAGCAGCCGGCAACGTATTTGCTGCGGCCTTCGAGTACTTGATTGAGCGCGTCCTGATCCGGAAACCGCAAATAGCCGCCATCTACTTGCAGAATAGTCAGCACCTGCTCGGTAACCGTACCCTCCAGCCAGCGTGGAATATCAATACACAGCATGCCGGAATTGAAGTAACGCCGACCCTCAAGCCCCAACGCGGCCACTTGGCGATCAACTGTTTCGGCACAGTCCTCTACCACTGCCACTATCTGCTCGCTGTGCTCAACCGCATCCCACAAAGGTCGGACGGGGCCCAGGCAGACAATATCGGCATCCAGATACAGCACACGGCCGCAGCCTCTCAGCAGGAAAGGCGCGAGTAGCCGTAGGCAGGCGGATTTCGGGAAATGTGGAGACTCTGGTAATGCGGCGAAAATGTGAGGCGGTGCCTGGTAGCTGGTGATAGCGCATCTCGGAGAGCGCAACTCGGACACCGCCGACAGCACATCGTCGAACGTGAGAGGATCGAAGCTGATGAAGTGAAAATGGAAAGCCTCTGCCGGATTAGCCCTCAGCACAGACAAAAGCGTCACCATTGCATGTCGTGAAAAACGCTGATCCACCCCGAATACAACGTGCAGTACATCAACCTGGGGTGCGCCAATTTGCCAATGGTGAATGCCGCACGTTTCTTACAAATTCGGCAATGTCACTGGTTACTCCTTCGACCATTTAGTACGTAGCTAGCCAGCGCCTGGACCGCTCGGGTAAAAGGCACTTTGAACGTGAACGCCAGCAAGCCTTTTGCACGCTTGACTGTCACGCTGTTCCATTCCCCCAAGGGTGCTGATCGCAGAAGCATCCAACTGAGCTCAGCATCCTGGCGCACGCTGTATTTGAGTGCTTTATTGATCACGGCCATGCGACCGGCCGACCAGGCACGATGCTCGCGGTAGGGCTCAATCGCTGCCAGGTCGTAATCCAGCTGCTGTCGGTATTTGCGCGAGAGGCTGTCGGGATGGCGGCGATACCGAGTGATATATGCAGGAAGACAGGCAACGCCATAGCCAGCATTGGCCACGCGCAGGGTGATCTGGAAGTCCTGGATGCGGATGGCCGGGTCATAAAAGCCGACAGCTCGCAGCGCTGCCATCCGGTACATGGTCACTGGTGCCCCTACGGCCATCGCCGAGCCTAATACCTCCGTAAAACCGTAGGTCTCGATGCCTCGCAATGCCTCTCGCTTGGTTTCAATACCTGCGACGTTGGTATAGATGACCTTGCCGCCTACCAGCCCCACACCGGGATGGCGTTCCAGATAGTCGACCCGCACGGCCACCGCATCGGGCAATAGCACGTCGTCAGAGTCCGGAGTAACCACGTACTCCCCTTTGGCTACGGACAGCCCGAGGTTCAACGCCGCGCTCACGCCTTGGTTAAGTTGCTGCAGCAGCGTGAAGCTGTACGTCTGTTGCAAGGCCACCAGCAGCTCATGGCTGGCGTCTGTAGAACCATCGTCGACTACAATGACCTCGATTTCAGGATAGGTTTGAGCGAAAACCGATGCCAGCGCCTCCTCGATGTAACGAGCATTGTTGTAACAAGGCATCACAACGGAGACGAGATGGCGGGTGTCGGACAAGACTGCTGGCATCATGTTTTCTCTACTGTGTAACAAATTTTCGAAATCCGCGTTTTATCATCCAGAACAAACCCGACGCGATCCGGCCTTGGCGCATTCGAGATTTCTGCATCCGTTTCAGTTGGCGCGCGGTATGAGGAACATCGTAAGGCCGATCGTGCCAAGGCAACTGCTCCCGGACCTCCCGGTAATACTTTGCCGCAGGCTGGTCATTCCATGCCTGCCAGGGTTTATCCACCCCTGTGTAGTGCAAAAGCACGGTATCCGGCGAAAGCTCCGTGCGCTGACGACCCAACTGAAGCTGGGTGTTGAACTTTGGATCAATATACTTAATCCGCCCCTGAAGGACGATATTCAGAGCATCCTGATCCGGGTACTTCAGGGCGTGCTGCCATTCACCTACACACGCCAGAACCTGTTCGGTCACACAGGAGTCCCGCCACCGCTCAAGGTGCATGAAGAGTACGCCGGAATTAAAGTAACGCCGTGCCTGCAAGCCTAGCGCGTCGATGCGCTCGACCGCAGCCACGGGGGTGTCATCGGCAACCGCCGCCACCGCACAGGTACCCTCCAATGCGGCCCACAATTCTATCAGCGGCCTCAGACATACTACGTCAGCATCCAGGTAAAGCGCCTGCTGGACATCTTTTAAAACATAGGGCGCTAACAGTCTAAGATAAATGGAAGGCGGGAATATCTGGCAGGCGGGCAGTGTTGCGAACACATCCAGCTCAACTTTGTGCAATGAAATACTGCAACAAAGTTCATTAACAAACGAGGCTATACCATCAAAAAATGGCCCGAGCTCATCTGAGGTTATGAAATGAAAGTGACATGAAGCAGGCGGCTCATGGCGTATCACCGACAACAGCGTCACCCACGCGTGGGGGCAATAGGCGGAATCAACCCCGAACACTACATGGCGGGGCTGCGCCGTAGAACGCATGCGCTCCTTGATTAGCCGAGTTGTGAAGCGTAGCTCATGACAAAGCTGAGAATATCCTTCCACTTTCACGCCCGATTATATCCGTATAGATACAAAAATGGCGCGCTTTATAGCATAGTGCCATACACGTATCAAGAGCGTGACATTAAGCTAAAAATTACATTCTGTTTCTACAGAAGCAGTCTGCCTTCGATGAGCTGGTCACCCCTGCCCCTGCGCAAGCGTGACCTACTCGAAAGGCATCCCTTCTTAGCTGAATCCGCTTACCGCATGGGGCACATACGGCGCTTCAAGGCGCTGGATTTCGTCGGCGGTGAGTTCAAGGTCGAGCGCGGCCACGGCATCGTCCAGTTGGCTGGCTTTCGAGGCGCCCACGATAGGGGCCGACACGCCGCGTTTGGCCAACACCCACGCCAATCCGACCTGCGCCATGGGCACACCGCGTTCGGCGGCGATCTGCTCCACCACGCCGATCACTCGGGCATCTTCAGTTTCGGTGGCGTTGTAGAACGACTGCCCGGAAAGGTCGGTGCGGGTGCGCTCGGTTTCCTGGCCATGAGGGCGGGTCAAGCGGCCGCGTGCCAAGGGGCTCCACGGCATCAGGCCCACGCCCTGGTCGAGGCACAGCGGGATCATTTCGCGTTCTTCTTCGCGGTACAGCAGGTTGAGGTGGTTCTGCATCGAGACGAAGCGGCTCCAGTTGTGCTCCTTCGCCACTTGTTGGGCCTTGGCGAACTGCCAGGCGAACATGGACGACGCGCCGAGGTAGCGGGCCTTGCCGGCCTTCACCACGTCGTGCAGCGCTTCCATGGTTTCCTCGATGGGCGTGTGGTAGTCCCAGCGGTGGATCTGGTAGAGGTCCACGTAGTCCATGCCCAGGCGGGTGAGGCTGGCGTCGATATTGGCCATGATGGCCTTGCGTGACAGGCCCTGTTCGTTCGGCCGGCTTGAGCCACCGAGCATGGCGGGCGGGAAGAACACCTTGGTCGCCACCACGATTTCCTCTCGCCGGGTGAAGGCCTTCAGCAGCTTGCCCACAATGAGTTCGGACGTGCCGGCGGAGTAGCTGTTGGCCGTATCGAAGAAGTTGATCCCCTGCTCCACCGCGCGCTTGATGATCGGCCGGCTGGCGTCCTCATCCAGTGTCCAGGGGTGGGTGCCGGCATCGGGCTCGCCGAAGGTCATGCAGCCCAGGCACAGCCGCGAGATGTCCAGGCCTGTGGTGCCCAGTTTGGTAAATTTCATAGCGCCTCCTGTTTACATTCCGAAACAGGGTAGCGGATGCACGCTGTGCGATGTAGCAACGCGGCCGGCCTGCGACCTTGCACCGCATAATCGGCCCCGCTGGCGGGCCGGTCGCCGCCAAGGCGTGCTGCTACGGGAATGAATGAGCCTGCGGTCAGGCACCCGTCGTTCGTAAATACTCCGCCAAGGCCCGGAAACGCCTGCGGGTCGCCCGTTCGAAAAGGCCAGCGGCGAATCGGTCCATCACCCGCCCAATCCACCGCGGCCGCAGGCGCAGGTCGAAGGTGTACGCCAGCTCCGACTCGTTCGCGCCAGTATCACGATGGTGCAGAGACGCGGCCCACCATTCGAAGGGCCCGGCCGGCTCGACGATCACCGCAGCTGCCATCTTGCCTGGTACGTAATTGACGAAGCGGGTGCGCAACACAACAAAGCGCGCCAGGCCTCGCCCGGGATTGCGGCTGATTGCCCCGATCTCAGGAAAGCGCTGGCCGCCCTCGATGTCGGCACCGTCCAAAAGGGTATCCCAGGCCAGTCGAGCCTTATGGTCGTGGAAAGCATCGAATGTCGCCTGCGCGGACGCAGGCATGGTCATGAGAATGCGGCGCCTGGCCATGGCTCACTACTCCCTCAGTGACAGCACACAAATAAGCCCCTGGGGCTCGTCATCGCCCCTGCCGAAGCTGCACGAACAGCGCTTCCACCTTTTCGCGCGCCCACGGGGTTTTGCGCAGGAAGGTGAGGCTGGATTTGATGCTGGGGTCACTCTTGAAGCAGCGGATGTCTACGCGCTTGGCCAGCTCGGGCCAGCCGTAATGGGCCACCAGTTCGTTAAGCAGGTTTTCCAGCGTAATGCCGTGCAAGGGGTTGTTGGGTGTCTGGGTCATGGCCTGTTGAGGTTGGGCGGTAAAAGGAAGGCGCAGCTTAGTGCAGTTCGCGCCGCGCCGCACGCCGGGCTTAGTGGGATGACAAATGCTCTGCGCTTTCCCGAACAGGCACACTCAAGGTTACAGCCGCAGCCTCCACACGCCATTGAAACGCAGGTCGAGCGTGGACAATGGCGCGATGTCGATGGTGTGAAACGCCTGTGGTGGGCAACTCAACACCCGCATCAACGCCACTCGCATCACTGAGGGATGGGTCACCGCAAAGATATGGCCCTCCCCGGCCAGCTCGCCCAGCCACCGCTCCACCCGCCCGTTCAACTGGGCCAAGGTTTCTCCGCCATGGGGTGCGGCCTCCCACCCGGTAAGCCACGCCTGGAGCGCCTCGGGCTCGGCGGTGGCCACCTCGTCGATGCTTTGCCCCCGCCAGCGGCCGAAATCCAGGTCGCGCAATGCATCCACGCATTCCGACCAGGCCGATAACCGCTCGGCGGTCTGCCGCGCCCGTGCTTCGGGTGCGTGCATAAAGCGCGTGCGCTTGCCCGTGGCAATGGCTTGCAAGGCGGCCGGCAGCGGGCCATCGAACACGATAGGGTCATCGGCAGGAAAACAAGCGGCTTTCTGCGCCTGGGTGGCGGCGTGGCATACCAGCGTCAACCGCAGCGCCATGTGGGTACCTCTGTGTAGTAATGGCCGGGCGCGCAGCGTACCTCAGGCAGGTTGCCCGCGAAATTGCTGGTACTCGCGCGGCGTGCAACCGAACTCCCGGCGGAACACTGTGTGCAGGTACTGCGCGGATTTGAACCCGCAGCGCTGGGCGATATCGGCGATGGGCAGGTCAGCGCTCTTCAGCTCGGTGCCGGCCGCCGCCAGCTTGAAGCGCAGTATTTCGTCGTGCACGCTGCGCCCTCGCACCTTGCGAAAGTGCGCCTCCAGCGAAGAGCGCGACACACCGACGTAACCGGCCACCTGGGCGGTCTTGATGCCTTGGCAGGCGTACTGGCGGATAAAGTGCAGCGCCTGCATCACATAGGGGTTTTCCAATGGCTGATGCAGGCTGGACGCTTGCACGTTGATCGACTCGGGCGGCACCAGCACCTGGGTACCGGTGGATGGCATGCCGTGGAGCATCTGGTGAAGCAGGTGCGCGGCGGTGCGGCCCATGGTTTCGGTGCCCTGGATCACCGAACTCAGCGGCACCCGGGTAAGCGTTCGGGTGAGCGGGTCGTTGTCGATGCCGATCAGCGCCACCTGCTCGGGTACCGCGATGCCAGCGGTAAGGCAGGCCTGTAATAACTGACGGGCGCGGGCGTCGGTCACGGCGATGATACCGATCGGCTTGGGCAGGCTGCGCAGCCAGGCAATCTGCTGTTCCACGGCGCTGTCCCACAGCGGTGCGCTGGTGCCCAGGCCGCGATACACCTCGGCGTGTAAGCCATCGCGCTGCATCAGTTGGCGGAAAGCGTTTTCCCGCTCAAGTGCCCAGCGGTTGGCTTGTACCGGCGGCAAGCTGAAACAGGCAAAGCGGGTAAGCCCGGCTTCGATCAAGTGGTCGTAGGCCAGTTTGATCATGGCCGCGTTGTCGGTGGCTACGTAGGGAATGTGCCGGGGGTAAGCGCTAGCGTCCTGGTAGGAGCCCCCCACCGCGACCACTGGCAGCGTGCTACCCGCCAGTGCTTCACCGATCAGCGGGTCGTCGAAGTCGGCAATGATGCCGTCGCCCTGCCAGCGCTCTATACCCCGCAGGCGGCAGAGGTAGTCCTCTTCCAGGAACAGGTCCCAGGAGGCGCGGGTGCTGCTGAGGTAGTTACCGATGCCGGTAATGATGCCGCGGTCGTAGATCTTGCTGCCGTTGAACAACAGGGCAATGCGGTGAACGGGGGGCGTTGTTTTCATTGTGGGTACCCTGGGCCGATGCGCACAGCCTAGGCCCGCCGGTGGGCAACGGCAATACGCAAAATCGAACCCTGCGCTGGTGATTTTCATAATCGCGCCCCACCGGCGCATTGTTAGCCTTGGCCCACCGACAAAAACAACAAGGACATCGCAATGGCGCACTTCCCGGGTATAGACAAGATTCGCTATGAGGGCCCGTCCAGCGACGCGCCGCTCGCCTTCCGCTATTACGACGCCGACAAGCTGGTGCTGGGCAGGCCCATGCGCGAGCACCTGCGCATGGCCGTATGCTATTGGCACACCTTCGTATGGCCAGGGTCGGATGTTTTCGGCTCGGGCACCTTCAAACGCCCGTGGCAGCGGCCCGCCGCGCCCATGGAAATGGCCATCGCCAAGGCCGAGGCAGCGTTCGAGTTCTTCTCCAAGCTGGGCGTGGACTATTACAGCTTCCACGACACGGACGTGGCCCCGGAAGGCGCTTCGATCCGTGAATACCGCAACAATTTTGCAGAAATGGTCGACCAGCTCGAACGCCATCAGGAGCAGAGCGGCATCAAGCTGCTATGGGGCACGGCCAACTGCTTCAGCAACCCGCGATTCGCCGCCGGTGCCGCCAGCAACCCCGACCCTGAAGTGTTCGCCTTCGCCGCCGCCCAGGTGTGCAGCGCGCTAAACGCTACCCAGCGGCTCAAAGGCGCCAACTACGTGCTGTGGGGTGGCCGTGAGGGCTACGAAACCCTGCTCAATACCGACCTGAAACAGGAGCGCGAGCAGCTGGGACGGTTCATGCGCATGGTGGTGGAACACAAGCACAAGATCGGCTTCAAGGGCGACCTGCTGATCGAGCCCAAGCCGCAGGAGCCCACCAAACACCAATACGACTACGACAGCGCCACGGTATTCGGCTTTTTGCAGCAGTTTGGCCTGGAGAAAGAGATCAAGGTCAACATCGAGGCTAACCACGCCACCTTGGCGGGCCATAGCTTCCAGCACGAAATCGCCACGGCCGCTTCCCTGGGGATTTTCGGCAGCATCGACGCCAACCGCGGCGACCCGCAGAACGGCTGGGATACCGACCAGTTCCCCAACAGCGTGGAAGAGCTGACCCTGGCCACCTATGAAATCCTCAAGGCCGGCGGCTTCACCCACGGCGGCTTCAACTTCGACTCGAAAGTACGGCGCCAGAGCCTGGACGAAGTCGACCTGTTCTACGGCCACGTCGCCGCCATGGACGTGCTCGCGCTGTCGCTTGAGCGCGCGGCGGCGATGGTGCAGAACGATGAACTGCAACGCTTCAAGGATCAGCGCTACGCCGGCTGGAAAGCCCCGTTCGGCCAGAAGGTGCTGGCAGGCGAGTTCAGCCTCGAGTCCCTGGCCGAGCATGCGTTCACCAACGCGATCGATCCACACGCCGTGAGCGGCCGCCAGGAAATGCTCGAAGGGGTGGTAAACCGGTTTATCTATCCATAAGTGCCATAGCGAGGCCTGCCGCGGGCCGTTACATTGTCGCGACAATTCTCTGCGCGCGGCGCTTCGCTACTCTCTACAGTTTCAGCGGCACCTCGAGTTTGTTTCGCACGTGTCTCCAACAACAATAAAAGGACGCACCTTTATGAATACGCTCAAACGTACTTTGCTCGCCAGCGCGCTGGCCTTGCTGTCGCTACCGGTGATGGCGGATTCCGCCCACCCGAAAATCGGTTTCTCCATCGACGACCTGCGCCTGGAACGCTGGGCCCGGGACCGGGACTACTTCGTGGCCGCGGCAGAGAAGATGGACGCCAAGGTGTTCGTGCAGTCCGCCGATGCCAACGAGCAGAAGCAGATTTCCCAGATCGAGAACCTCATCTCCCGTGGCGTGGATGTGATCGTGATCGTGCCCTTCAACGCCACCGTGCTCACCAACGCCGTGTCCGAGGCCAAGAAGGCCGGGATCAAGGTGGTGTCCTACGACCGGCTGATCCTCAATGCCGATATCGACGCGTACATTTCCTTCGATAACGAAAAGGTCGGCGAGATGCAGGCCAGCGGTGTATTGCAAGCGGCGCCGAAGGGTAATTACTTCCTACTCGGTGGCGCCCCCACGGACAACAACGCCAAGGTGCTGCGCGAAGGCCAGATGAAAGTGCTGCAGCCGGCCATCGACCGCGGCGATATCAAGGTTGTAGGCCAGCAGTGGGTGAAAGAGTGGAACCCCACCGAAGCGCTCAGCATCGTGGAAAACGCCCTTACCCGGAACAACAACAAGATTGATGGCATCGTCGCCTCCAACGACGCTACCGCCGGCGGCGCGATCCAGGCCCTGGCGGCGCAGAAGCTGGCCGGCAAGGTGCCTATTTCCGGCCAGGACGCTGACCTTGCCGCAGTGAAGCGTGTACTCGATGGCACCCAGACCATGACCGTGTACAAGCCGCTGAAGCTGATCGCCTCCGAGGCCGCCAAGCTGTCGGTGCAACTGGCGCGCAACGAGAAGCCCAGCTACAGCTCGCAATACGACAACGGCGCCAAGAAGGTGGACACCATCCTGCTCACCCCTACCCCGCTCACCAAGGACAACATCGACCTGCTGGAAAAGGACGGCTTCTACACCAAGGCGCAGATCGCCGGGCAATGACCTGTTAGCGGACACGCTCGGCGCCCTGCCGAGCGCACCCCCTGTGGCCTATGCGCGAGTGAGTTGCCATGCCTGACTACCTGTTGCAAATGAACGGCATCGTCAAAAGCTTTGGCGGTGTGAAAGCCCTCAATGGCATCGACATCCGGGTAAAACCAGGCGAATGCGTGGGCCTGTGCGGCGAGAACGGCGCCGGCAAGTCCACGCTGATGAAGGTGCTGTCGGCGGTGTACCCCTACGGTACCTGGGAAGGCGAGATCCTCTGGGACGGCCAGCCGCTGAGGGCGCAGTCGATCAGCGAAACCGAAGCCGCCGGGATCGTGATCATTCACCAGGAGCTGACCCTGGTGCCCGACCTGTCGGTGGCCGAGAACATCTTCATGGGCCACGAGCTCACCTTGCCCGGCGGGCGTATGAATTACCCGGCGATGTTCCACCGCGCCGAAGCCTTGATGCGCGAGCTCAAGGTGCCGGACATGAACGTGGCGTTGCCGGTGTCTCAGTATGGCGGCGGCTACCAGCAGCTGGTGGAAATCGCCAAGGCGCTGAACAAGCAGGCGCGCTTGCTGATACTCGATGAGCCCTCCTCTGCCCTCACCCGGTCGGAGATCGAGGTGCTGCTGGATATCATCCGCGACCTCAAGGCCAAGGGCGTGGCCTGCGTGTACATCTCCCACAAGCTCGATGAAGTGGCGGCGGTGTGCGACACCATTTCGGTGATCCGTGACGGCAAACACATCGCGACCACCGCCATGGCGGACATGGACATTGCGCAGATCATCACGCAAATGGTGGGGCGCGAAATGAGCAGCCTGTACCCCACCGAGCCCCATGAGGTGGGCGAGGTGATTTTCGAGGCGCGCCACGTGACCTGCTACGACGTGGACAACCCCCGGCGCAAACGCGTGGACGACATTTCGTTCAAGCTAAAACGCGGTGAAATCCTCGGGATTGCCGGGTTGGTAGGCGCCGGCCGTACGGAACTGGTGTCCGCGCTGTTCGGCGCCTACCCCGGGCGCTATGAGGCCGAAGTGTGGCTGGAAGGGCAACGCATCGATACTCGCACGCCGCTCAAGTCCATCCGCGCCGGCCTGTGCATGGTGCCCGAGGACCGCAAGCGCCAGGGCATCATCCCGGACCTGGGCGTGGGCCATAACATCACCCTGGCCGTGCTCGATAACTACGCCCGCCTCACCCGGATCGACGCCGAGGCGGAGCTGCGCAGCGTGGACGAGGAAATCGCCCGCATGCACCTCAAGACCGCCAGCCCCTTCCTGCCGATCACCAGCCTGTCGGGTGGTAACCAGCAGAAGGCGGTGCTGGCCAAGATGCTGCTCACCCAACCCAAGGTGCTGATACTCGATGAACCCACCCGCGGCGTAGACGTGGGCGCCAAGTACGAGATCTACAAGCTCATGGGCGCGCTGGCGGCCCAGGGCGTGTCGATCATCATGGTGTCCTCGGAGCTGGCCGAAGTGCTGGGCGTGTCCGACCGGGTGCTGGTGATCGGCGAAGGCCAGCTGCGCGGCGACTTCATCAACCATGAACTGAGCCAGGAACAGGTGCTGGCCGCCGCGCTCAGCCACCCCGACGGCCAGAACCCTGACAACCGGAAGTCTGCGTAGATGAACCAGGTCAAACAACTCTTTACCCGCTACAAGATGCTCGCCCTGGTGATTGCCGTGGCGATCATCTGGCTGTTCTTCAGCTGGCAAACCGAAGGCGGCTTCATTACGCCGCGCAACCTCTCCAACCTGCTGCGGCAGATGTCCATCACCGGGATCCTGGCGTGCGGCATGGTGCTGGTGATCATCAGTGGCGAGATCGACCTGTCGGTGGGCTCGCAGCTTGGTCTGCTGGGCGGGCTGGCGGCGATTCTGGACGTGATCTATCACGTTCCGCTGGTGGCTAACCTGGGAATAGTGGCGCTGTGCGGGCTGGTGATCGGCATCGCCAACGGCGCCATGACGGCGTACCTGCGCATTCCCTCGTTCATCGTGGGCCTGGGCGGCATGCTGGCCTTCCGCGGCGTGCTGCTGGGGATCACCGGTGGTACCACCATCGCCCCGGTGTCGCCGGCACTGGTGTATGTGGGCCAAGGTTACCTGCCGCCCACGGCAGGCGTAGCGCTGGGCGTGCTGCTGTTTGTACTGGCGGTGTTCCTCACCTGGAAGCAACGGCGCAACCGCGCGCTTCACGGCTTGGCGCCACACGCGCTGATCCGGGACGTTACCCGGGTGGTAGCGATCGGCGCGGTGCTGGCGGGGTTCGTAACCACCCTTAACCACTACGACGGCATCCCGGTACCCGTGCTGCTGCTGTTGATTCTGTTCGGCGTGTTCAGCTACGTCACCAGCCAGACCGTGTTCGGCCGCCGCATTTATTCGGTAGGCAGCAACATGGAAGCCACGCGCCTGTCAGGCATCAACGTGCAGGCGGTGAAGCTGTGGATCTTCGGCATCATGGGCGTGATGTGCGCCCTGGGCGGGCTGGTAAACACTGCGCGCCTGGCCGCGGGCTCACCGTCGGCCGGCAACATGGGCGAACTGGACGCCATCGCCGCGTGCTTCATCGGCGGCACCTCCATGCGCGGCGGCTCCGGCACCGTGTACGGCGCGCTGCTCGGCGCCTTGGTGATCACCAGCCTGGACAACGGCATGTCGATGCTCGACGTGGACAGCTACTGGCAGATGATCGTCAAGGGCAGCATCCTGGTGCTGGCGGTGTGGGTGGACGTGAGTACCCGGGCCGGTAGGCGATAGCCACCGTTCGCAGGCTGGCGCCAGCTCCTACCTGGGCCCGCGCTGAACCCGAGTAGGACCGGGCGAAGCCCGGGAACAAGCAAGGCGCGGAAGCGGACCAGGCTCAGAACCTGAGCGACCACTCCCCTACCACGGCGTGGTTGCGGCTGTTGCTGCCCAGTTCGCCGCTGTATCCGAGGCCCACCGTTTGCCGGGCGCTGACGCCCAGGGTCAGGCCCGCTTCGGCCACCAGGGTATCGCGGTCCAAGGCGCTGCCTTCTACGCTGAACCCATCGCCGCCGGCAATAAAGGCTTGGCGGGTCTGGCTGTTCACGCTGCCATAGGTGTGGCGCCAGCCCAGGGTGGCGCGTGGGGTGAGGCTCATGCCGTTGTCCAGATACCCCAGATGCGCCAACCGCACGCCGAAGGTGCTGGAAAAGTTGTGTTGGGTATCGGACTCCACTGCCAGCGCCGCGTCCCCGCCTTTTTCCCGGTAGCCGTCGCGGTGGTAGCGCTGGTAGCCCAAGTTGGCGAAGGGCTCGGCGCTCAGGCGGCCACTGCCCATGGCGTAACCCAGTTCGGCGAAGGCCTGCTGGCTGTCAGCGTCATAGTTGCTCTTCAGGCGCTCGTCGAAAGTGCCGAAGCGCACACTTCGCGTGCTGTCACCGTCATGGCTGCTGTAGGCCGCGCCCAGCCGCAGGGCGAGCGGGCCGGCTTGGCGCAGGGCATACAAACCGGCATGCCAGCTGTCCAGATGGCCGTCCGCGCCAGTGGCATCCAGCCGGGTGCGGGAGTAGCCGCCGAGCACACCCAGGCGCCAATCGCTCCCCGCAGCCCAATCCAACCCCAGCACCCCACCGCCAGTACGTTGTTCGAGGCCACTGCTGCCATGGCTGCCATCCACTTTTCCATAGCTGCTCAACCCTTGGGCCCACAGCCGGCCGCGTGCGTTGGGGTCGTTGAGGTTGCGCACGCTTTCGGGCACGCCGGTAGCCGCAAGCGTGGGTGTTTGTTCGTCGTTCATGCCCACAAGCAAGCCGCCACTGCTACCCATGGATTGCATGGCACCGAGCATGGTAGTAGCGACCTGGCTGCTGCCGCTGAGGGTAGCGGCGGCCAGGTTGGCGCTGCTGCTCCCGGCCAGTTGCTCAATGGCAGTGCTGGCCGTCGCGGTGGACGTGCCTAGCAAGGCGCTATAGAGCGTACTGCCCGTGCCCAGCGTGGCGAGGCTACGCGCGGCGGCGCCGCCGTTACCGGTGCGTGCGTACTGCTCGAAGGCAACGTCGTTACGGGTGTAGCGCAGGCCCACCGAGGTGCTGGCGTAGGTAAGCGTAGGCGTGAGGAAGGCATAGTCGCTGGTGACCTGGCCGAAGGTGCCGTTGACAGCGACTGCGGTCAACACGGTGTACTGGCTCTGCCATGGGTAATCCCCTACGGAAGGCTGAATGCGCAACGTTGCGCCGTTGAGGTTGGCGGTGCCGCCGATGTTCAGGGGCGCGCTGCTGCCATCGGCGTTCACGCCATAGGCCAGGGTGGCGCCGCTGCTCATGTTCAAGTCGCGAGTGACCGTGGCCACACCCAGCCCTGTGTTGCTCAGCAGCGTTCCATTGACCGTCAGCCCGCCCACCGAGCCGCCCCCCGCGTAAGTTGCCCCGGTATCCACCAGCAACTCGCCAAGCACGCTGCCTTGGTTGATCAACGTGGCGCCGGCTTTGACTTCCCCACCCTGGCTGAAGTCGCCCACGCTGGTCAGGGTCCAGCTGCCACTGGCCACCCACAGTGTTTCGAAATTTGCGCTGTTGCCAAAGGCACCACTGCCCATGCCGCCGAGCGTGAGGGTATCGATACCTTCGCCACCGTCGACCAGGCCACTGAACACACCGCGGGTATCGAGGATAACCCTGTCGTCGCCAGCGCCCATGCTCAGTGCCAACCCGTTACCGCCCGTGATGGTGCCGCTGTTGCTCACGGTGTCGGCATAGTTGCCGATCAGTTTGATGCCGAAGCCGCTTTCGCCTTCGATCAGGCCAGCGTTGGTGATAGTGGTAGCTGCCACGCCGGAGCCCTCGGCGCCGTCATCCACCAGAATCCCGTTGTCTACGCTGCGGATCACCCCGCTGGCGGTATTGATGAGGGTACCGCCGCCCATGGCGATCCCCTCGCTGTTGTTTGGGCGGCCTCCACTGTCCACGCCCTTGGCGCCCAGGCCCTGAATGGTGCCTTCGTTGTACACGTAGCCCACCAGGTCGATGTCTACGCCGTCGCCGTCACCGTTGAGCTTGCCGTCGGCGACAGCGCCAGTGAGGGTGCCGTAGTTGTACACGGTGCCGCTGCCGTCGGAGCCGAAGCCCGAACCATTACGCCCGGTGATGCTGGCGCTGGCGTAGTTGTAGAGGGTGGCGTCGGTTTTCAGATCGATGCCGTGTCGATCGGCGCTGATGGTGCCGTAGTTGTAGACGGTCACGCCGGTGGACTCGTCGATCTTGATGCCATCGTACTTCTGGTCCAGGCCGTTGGCGTTCTGCGGCGCGGTGTCGGTATAGATTAGCCCGTAATTGGTGACCACCGCGTTGGAGCCCGTCTTGATGGCGTCATTGCCCACGGCATGGATTACCCCCGTGGCCTGGTTGACCACGGTGGTGGTGAACGCCGGATTGTCCAGCGCTTCGAGGTCGATGGCCTGGCCTTCTTCCGTTGATTGGATGGTGCCCGCGTTGACGATGGCCAGCGTGCCGCCGGCGGTGGGGTTGGTCTGGAAGCGGATGCCGTCGTTAGTGCCCTGTATCAACCCGCCTGCCAGGTTGTTGATCACGTAATGGCTGACGTCGGTGCCGTTGTCCTTGGTGTCGATCCCGCGGCCATCGGTGGAGCGGATGATCCCGGCGTTGGTGACCGTGAGGGTGTTGCCGCTGGTGTGCTTGGGCAGGATCACCCCGTCGTCATCGCTGGCCACGATGCTTGCGCTTGGCGTTACCTGCAGGCTATCGACCTTGTTCAGCTCCAGGGTGCTTGTGCGAGCGCCGGTGATCTCGTAGTTCGTAGCACAGGCGAATGGTGCGAAGGCAGCGCTGCCCAAGGCGACAGAAAGGGCCAGACGGTGGGGCGTAAAAAGCATGAAGGGGACCATGAGGGGCAATTTGAAGCTGGCCACTATGGCAAGGCGATATTACGGTTTTATTGATACATTCCGCAGTGATGTGTCTCCCGATGCTTACCGGGCCGCTACGTTGAAGCGGTTGTGCTTCACGGCTCGTAGTCCTTACCCGGAGAAACCCGCATGAACGACACGCCCAAGGCCATAACCGCAGCGCAGGCACCGGCGCGCGACAAGCCCAGCAACTACCCCGAACCCTTCGCCTCGGCCATGGGCCAGCGGATCAAGCGGCCGCTGGGGGATCTCTTCGGGCTGAGAAACTTTGGCGTGAACCTGGTGCACCTCGCGCCTGGAGGCGTTTCGGCGCTGCATCACCAGCATTCGCGCCAGGACGAGTTTATCTATGTGCTCGAAGGCAGGCCCACGCTGTTCACCGGGCAAGTGGTTACAGTGCTTGAACCCGGACAGGTGGCCGGCTTTGCCGCCAACGGCGAACCTCATCACCTGGAAAACCACACCGATGCGGTATGTGTGATTCTGGAAGTCGGTGACCGCACCTCGGGCGACACGGTGAACTACCCCGACGATGATCTACAGGCCGTGAAAACCACGGATGGCGGCTGGTTCTTCGCACACACGGACGGAACGCCGTACTAGCGCTGTATTGATGCAGGCTCATGCACTGAATAAACTTTCATGGGCGCGAAAGCTTCGCGAAAGGTTGGCTCCGTTAGTCTCGGTGGGTTTTGCAACGCCTGTTGCAGCGGTATTCACACCAATAACAAAGGAGTACCTCCGTGGAGTTGAACCACGTGGCCTGGCTGGCCCATGACAGCCGCCTGATCTTCTGCTGCGTGCTCGCCATCGCCAGCATCGTGGTACTGATCAGCGCTACCCGCCTTCCACCGTTCCTGTCCATTCTGGTTGGTACCTTTATCGCCGGCATCGGCGCTGGCCTGGCGCCGGAAGAGGTGGCCAAGGCGTTCAGCAAAGGCGCCGGGAGCATCCTTGGCGAGGCGGGTATCATCATTGCGCTGGGCGCCATGCTGGGGGCGGTGATGGCCGAGTCCGGCGCAGCCGACCGGATCGCCAGCACCCTGTTGCAACTGGGCAAGGGGCGCGCCCTGCCCTGGGTGATGGCACTGGTGGCGATGATCATCGGGCTGCCGCTGTTCTTCGAGGTAGGCCTGGTGATGATGGTGCCGATCATCTTCGTGATGGCACGCCAATCCGGTCAGCCGCTGCTGAAAATAGCTATCCCCGCGCTGGCCGGCATGACTACTTTGCATGCCCTGATGCCCCCGCACCCCGGCCCGCTGATCGCCGTGAGTGCCCTGCATGCCGACCTGGGCCTGACCATGTTGCTCGGCTTTACCTTGGCGGTGCCGGCAGTGATCCTCGCCGGGCCGCTGTATGGCCTGTGGCTGTCGCGCCGCATGCCGCTGGAAATTCCCGCCGAGCTGGGCGACGTGTTCAGCGCCCGTCCCACCGCCGCGCGGCAGCCTGGGTTTGGCGTGTCGCTGGGGATTATCCTGTTGCCCGTGGTGCTGATGCTAGGCAGCACCCTGGCAAAGATCGCGCTGCCCGCCGAAAGCTCACTGGCCCTTGGGCTTAAGTTCGTCGGCGAACCGCTGGTGGCGCTGGCCCTGGCGGTGCTGGCGGCTGTGGTATTGCTGGGCTGGGCCAATGGCATGGCCCGCGAGCAGGTAGGCAACACCCTGCGCAAAAGCCTGGCGCCCATTGCCGTGCTGTTGCTGACCATCGGCGCCGGCGGTGGGCTTAAGCAAACCCTGCTCGATGCGGGTGTGAGCCAGACCATCAGCAAGGTGGCCGAAGGCGCGCACATGCCCTACCTGCTGCTGGCGTGGCTGATTGCTGTGGCGCTGCGCCAGGCCACCGGTTCCGCCACGGTGGCGACCACCACCACTGCGGGCATTCTCGCCCCACTGATGGCGGGCCTGGCACCTACCCAAAGCGCGCTGGTGGCGCTGACTATCGGCGCGGGCTCGGTGTTCTTCTGCCATGTGAACGACGCCGGCTTCTGGATGGTCCGTGAATACTTCGGGCTGCAGCTCAAGCAAACCCTGTGGGTGTGGTCGGTGCTGCAGACCATCGTGTCGGTGGTGGGCTTGATCGGCGCCTCCCTGCTGTGGGTGTGGCTGGTGTAGCGGCCGCCTTCCCTACTGTTCGCCAATGGCCGCGAGCGCGCCCAGCACATGCTCGGTCGCGCGCTCAACGGCCCCAGCCCGGTGCGCGATACCCAGGGGCCGCCATAAGGGCGGCTGCACCGTACGCACGTCGATGCGGGTGTCGAGCAAGGGCGAGCCACCTTCGTGGGGCAGCAGCGCGGCCCCGTAGCCTGCGGCAACCAGGCTTTTGATGGCATCGTTGTAGTTGAGCTGGATTCGCGCGCGCGGCGCATGACCTGCCGCTGCAAACCATTCACTAGTCACCCGCGCCAGCTGCGTGCCGGGGTCATTGAGGATCAGCGCACGCTCCGCCAGCCACCGGGCGTCCACCGGATCGGGCGCCTGCCAGGCCGACGGCACGAACGCCATGATCGGGTCGCTGCGCCAAGGCTTCACCGCCACGCCCGCCGGGATCGGTTGGGGCAGCGCCACCAGGCCAATGTCCAAGGTGCCAGTGCGCAGCCGCGCAAGGGACTCGCCCGAGGTAAGCACTTCAACCTGCACATCCACGCCTGGGTGTTCCAACCGCAGCCTGGCCAGTGCTTCGGGCAGCAGGTAAGCCAATGCCCCGGTGGATGCGCCCAGGCGTACCCGGCCCGTGAGCCCTTTCACTTCCCCCTGGATGTCCTCGATCAATTGATCGGCCTCGGCCAGCAGCCGCCGCGCCCGGCCCAGCAGGCTGTCGCCGATGGCGGTGGGATGAACCTGGCCACGCTTGCGGGTAAGCAATGGCGCGCCAATGCGAGCTTCCAGCTCGGCAATGTGAAAGGTAACGGTAGGTGGCGCCAGGTTAAGCCAACGCGCAGCGGCGGCAAAGCTGCCATGGTCGGCAATGGCTACGAGGGTACGCAGGCGGTCGAGGCTGAGTTCGCGCATCGTTCGGATTTCTTGAATGAGCGCTGCAGTATATTCAAATTTTCTTTTGCTGCAGTAGCCCTGACGATAGCGGTATCCCTTTACCCATAGTGAGTAACACCATGTCCAAGCCAGTTGTGTTCATCGACGGTGACCAAGGCACCACCGGGTTGCAGATCCATGCACGCCTGGGCGGGCGCCAGGACATCGAGTTGCTGACGTTGCCCGAAGCGCTGCGCAAGGACCCCGCGCAGCGTGCCGAAGCGATCAACAGCGCCGACATCGCGCTGCTCTGCCTGCCTGACGACGCTGCTCTTGAGGCCGTGGCCAGCATTCATAACCCGGCCGTGCGGGTGATCGACGCCAGCTCGGCGCACCGGGTACATCCCGATTGGGTGTACGGCCTTCCGGAACTGAACGCCGACCAGGCCGAGCGCATCGCCCATGCCTCTCGCGTGAGCAACCCGGGCTGTTACCCCACCGGTGCCATTGCGCTGCTGCGGCCGCTGATCCAGGCAGGGCTGGTACCGGCGGACTATCCAATGGCGATCCATGCTATCTCCGGCTATTCGGGCGCTGGGCGCGCTACGGTCGAGCGGCATGAGGCCGGCGAGGAATCCGGTGTGCGTGTTTATGGGCTGTCGCTGGAGCACAAGCACGTTCCGGAAATACAACAAAGGGCCGGGCTGGGCACCCGGCCGTTCTTCGTGCCGGGCTATGGCAATTACCGCCAGGGCATTGTGCTGACCATTCCGCTGATGCTCCGCCTGCTGCCCGCGGGTGTTAGCACGGAGCGCTTGCAACAATGCCTGGAGCAGGCCTACCAGGGCGCTGCGCATGTGCAGGTGGCCGCGCCCTCCTCCCAGGTGAGCCAGTTGGACCCGGAAGCGTTGAACGGTACCGATGACGTGCGCTTGCACGTGTTCGGCAACGACGCTCAGGGCCAAGTGCTGCTGGCGGCCGTCTTCGACAACCTGGGCAAGGGCGCGGCAGGGGCTGCGGTGCAGAACCTGGACCTGATGCTGATGGGGCAGCCCTGACGCTTACGCCTATGGGCTATCGGCTTATGGTCCAGGCATCGCCCGCCGGGGCGGTGCCGGTGTCGTAAGGCTTGGCCAGCCACATGTACAGCAGCCCCAGGCCGATCACCAGCGCGGTGCTCACCACCATGGCGTAATTCACGTACCAGGGCGCATCCGGGGTACGCGGCCAAGCCATGTTGATGATCGCCGCCACGCCATACACCAGTGCGCCCACATTCACCACCATCCCCCATTCACCCAGCCTGAACTGCCCACTGGGTTGCCAGCCGCGGGCCCGCGCATACAGCGCCCCCAGCACGATCATCTGGAAGGCCAGGTAAATACCAATGGCCGCAAAGCTCACGATGGTCGCCACCGCATCCTGCAGGAAGAACCCGGCCACGATGATCAACGCGGGCAGCGCCGCCGCCACGAACAAGGCATTCACCGGCACCTGGGTGCTGGCCGACAAGCGTTTGAGTACCGCGCTGCCGATCACCATCTCGTCCCGGGCATAGGCATAAAGCAATCGGCTGGCTGCGGCTTGAAGGCTGATCACGCAGGACACGAACGACACCATTACCACGGCCATGACCACACGGGAGCCCACGCTGCCGAAGGCATTGTTCAATACGGTGGTGACCGGGTCCTTGTCGGTACCATTGATCACAGCGGCCATGTCCGGCACGGCGAGGATCAACGCCAGGCAGGCGAACATGGCCGAAATGCCGCCGATGTAGATGGTCATGCGCATGGCCACGGGGATGCGCTTGCTGGGGTTCGGGGTTTCCTCGGCCACATCGCCGCAGGCTTCGAAACCGTAATACAGGAACATCCCCGCCAGCGACGCCGTGAGGAACGCCGGCAGGTAGGAGCCGTCCACGCGGATGTCGAAGGTACTGAACAGCACACTGAAGGGCTGATGCCGTTCGAAGATCAGCAAGTAAATGCCTACGACCAGCGCACCGATCAGCTCGCAGAGAAACCCAAACATGGCGATACGGGCGAGGATGCGGGTGCCACTGAGGTTCACCAGCGTAGCGAGCAGGGTTAGCACCAGGGCGATGCAGATGTTGGTGGCGTTGTTCGGCTCGAACCCTAGCATCACGGCCAGGTATGGCCCTGCCCCTACCGCTACGGCGGCGATGGTCACGCACAGCGCGATGGCATACACCCAACCCACCATCCACGCCCAGCGCTTGCCCACCAAACGGCGAGCCCAGGGGTAAACGCCGCCAGAGATCGGGAATTGCGACACCACTTCGCCGAAAATCAGGCACACCAGCAGTTGGCCGAACCCCACCAACAGGTACGCCCAGAACATCGGCGGCCCGCCGGCGGCCAGGCATAAACCGAAGAGGGTGTACACCCCCACCACTGGCGACAGATACGTGAAGCCCAGCGCAAAGTTCTGCCACAGGCTCATGCTGCGGTTGAAGTTAGAGGTGTAGCCCAGCTTTTTCAGCTGTTCTGCATCACTGTCGGCACTGGCCAACGCGGGGTTATGCGGCGTGCTCATAGGTTTGCTCCGAAAGGGGCGGCAGGGTCATCCGGTATTGGGGCCGAGCGCACTGCTGGCGGGCCGGGCGTTTTCTTGTTGTAAAAATGAGTGCCTGACGCCCGTTCGCACCTGGCGCGATGCGGCCAGGTCAAGAGCGTGTTTACGATGGGTTGCAGCCTAGTAAGCGGGGCGGCTAACTACAAATACGAAATAGCGAAGGGGGCGTTCGGTTTAATCGATAGGTGGCCGATGGCTGCTTAAGGGGGTGTACTCAAACCAGCCCCCGCTGCTGGAGGTGCCGTTTCAGCACGTCGATGAATACCTTTACCTTACGCGTGTGGCGCCGGTGAGGCAGGTACAAAACATGGACCGTTGCCCCAAAAGCGCTGGGGTCCCGCCAGCATTCCGGTAATTGCTCTATCAGTTGGCCGCGCGTCAGGTAGGGCAAAGCGCTCCATTGCGGCAGGAATTGCACGCCCTGCCCCGCCAGCAGGCAACCTAGAAGAAAGTCATAATTGTTACTAGCCACGCGCGGCACCGGTTGCTTGAGCCGGATGCGTTCGCCATCCCGGGTGACCCACCAGAAGTTCCGGTTCAGCAAGGGATGGCGAAAAATCAACCAATCATGTTCGGCGTAATTTTCCAACGTCACACCCTTCTGCTTGCGCTCCAGGTACGCCGGGCTGGCGCAAAGCATCAGGTGATTTTCCATCAGCGGTTGGGCGATCACCCCGGGCAAGTCGGTGGGCCCATCCCGCAGCGCGACGTCGTAGCCTCCTTCCACCAGGTCGGCGAATTCATCCTGCAGGTCCACTTCCAGGCGAACTTGCGGATACTCGTCCAGGAAGGCACGACACACCTCCTGCAGGAAGGCTGGGCCAAACGAAGGTGGGGCGGCGATGCGCAGTGTGCCGCGCAGGTCTGTCTGCAATTGCTCCACCTCCGCGCCTGCCATCTGCAGATGCAGCACTGCCTGCCGCGCGCCGGCCAGGTAGATGTGCCCGGCTTCGGTGAGCGTCATCCGTCGGGTAGTACGCTCGAATAATCGCGCGCCCAATTCCGCTTCCAGCTGTGCCACCCCCTTGGTGATGGCTGATGGGGTTTTGTTCAGATGTTCGGCTGCGCGGCTGAAACCACCGTGGTCGGCGGTGGCGACGAACATGGTGATGGCAGTCATTTTGTCCATGTACTTGTTCCTGACAGGCACAAAAGATGTGCGGGAAGTCTGCGTTCTGGTTGCCCCAAGCTTTGCTTAAGCTGCGTGCACTGGCACACAACCGAGGCGCCGCAATGAAAATACTGATTCCAGCACTGGTGTCCATGGCCTGGCTTGTTTCCTCAGGGGAAAGTATAGCGGCGGCGGATCTGATTCTGCACAGCGGCAGGGTATACACGGCAGAGCCAGGACAAGCGCTGCAACAGGCGGTTGCCATCGAAAACGGCAAGGTGGTAGCGGTGGGCAGCGATAACCAGGTGTTGCGCCTGAAAGCGGCCCATACCCGGGTGGTGGACCTGCATGGCAAAGTGCTGATGCCCGGGTTTATCGACTCCCATAGCCACACCGTGAAAGGCGGCTTGCAGATGCTGCAGGCCAATCTGGATGGCGAGTGGGTGCCTGTTGCCGAGTTGGAGAATCGCCTGCAGGGATGGCGCGCCAATGGCAAGGCACAACGTGGCGCTTACCTGAGCATCGGCGGGCTGCCCTCTACCTACTGGGGTGACATCGCTGCGCTCGAAAACACGTTCAATCGCGGCCAATGGGCCGAACAGCCAATACTGTTACTAGGCTGGGACCTGCACACTGGCTGGGCCAACCAGGCCATGCTTGCCGCAGCCGGGGTAGACGCCGCCAAAGTCGCCTCACTTCAGGGTGAAGAGAACGCAACCCTCGGCCGTCACCCCGACGGCACCCCCAATGGCTTTCTGGTAGACAGCGGCCTGTACCCTGTGCAAGCCCTGCTGCCGAGGCCCTCTACCGAGACGCTCACCCGAGCAGCGTATGCCGCCCTGCGCTATTACAACAGCCTGGGCATTACCGCCTGGCTGGACCCCCTCGCCAACGAGATCCCGGGCGCGGATATCACAAACGCCTCCACGGGCGTGCTGCCGATCTACAAGGCCGTGGCCGAGAAAGGCGACCTCTCGGCCCACGTGGCTGCACTGCTGATGGCCGATTCCAGGGCCACCCCCAAGGACCTGGACGCGCTGGACCAGGTGCGACAGCAGTTCCTCGGTGTGCCGAACCTCACCCTCCCGGGCATCAAGGTGTTCGCGGACGGCGTGGCAGAAGTGCCGGCACAGAGCGCCGCCATGCTCGAGCCCTACACCAATTCCCACGCATCCGGCGAGCTGTTGATTGATCCGGGACACTTCGGCGAACTCGTGAGCGCTGCCGACGCGCGGGGCTGGCTGGTGCACGTGCACGCCATCGGCGACCGCGCCGTACACGAAGCCCTCAATGGGGTGGCGCAGGCGCGCAAGGATCGCAACAGCGGCATACCGCATTCCATCACACACTTGCAGATGGTGAACCCCATGGATTTCGACCGCTTCAAGCAGTTGAACGTGATCGCTTCCATGCAGCTGTACTGGGCCAGCGCAGATGAGTCGAGCATCGACCTGGTGAAGCCTTATGTGGACGAACAGGTGTTCAAGTACACCTACCCCGCCCATTCCCTGCTCGCGCACGGCGCTACGTTGGCCGGGGCCAGCGACTGGCCGATCACCACGCCCAATCCCTGGAAAGCAATCTATCAGGCCCTTACCCGCAAGGGCCCCAAGGGCGTGCTCAATGCCGACGAGGCGGTCGATCGGCAGGTGATGTTCCAGGCCTACACCCTCAACGCCGCGCGGATGATTCGCCTGGAACACAGCATCGGCTCGCTGGCGCCAGGCAAACAGGCCGACATGGTGCTGCTCGACAGGGACGTGTTCACCGCGCCGCCCGAGGCCCTGCGCGACACCCAGGTGGTGGCGACCTGGTTCGCCGGGCGCGAAGTGTACCGCCAGCCGCCAGCACGCAAGCCCTGATTGAACCCTTCAAGGACCCTCCCATGATTATCCATTCCTTCGTCAGCGATACCCATGAACCCTACGAGCGGGGCCGCCAACTGGGTGCCCGGTGGGGCACCCAGATTGGCCGCACGGTAGCGCTCTATCTGGAATTCTTCCCACAGGTGGGCATCGCAGCCGGGCAAGTCCGGCAAATCGCCGAGGCCAGCCTCGTCGCCCTGGCAGCCTGGTGCCCTGCGCTCGCGCGGGAAATCGAAGGTATGGCGGTAGGTGCCGGGGTGCCGTTATGGCAGCTGGCCGCGCTCAACAGCCGCACCGAGATCCTCGCAGTGATGCCCGCGCGGCCTGTGGAAGGCGAATGCTCCACGGCAGTTTATGCGCCGGCCAACGCCGCCGTGCCGTTGAGTATTCAAACCTGGGACTGGCATGACAGCCTGGTGCCCCATGGCTTGATGTTGCAACTGCATGCCCGGAGTGGCCTCACCGTCAAGCTGTTCACCGAGTTCGGCATGCTGGGCAAGATTGGTGTCAACAGCGCGGGCCTGGGTGTGCACTTCAATATCCTCCACCATGCAAGCGATAACGCCCAGGGCGGGGTGCCCGTACATGCCGTGGCCCGGCGGGTGCTGGAGGAAGCCACCAGCGTGGAGCACGCCATCGACCTGATAGGTTCAGCCTGCGTGAGTGCGTCCACCGTATTGACTGTATTCAGTCATCACCCCGCCGAGCTTCGCGCCGCAAGCATTGAAATGAGCCCTGCCGGCATTGCCGTAGTGCCGCCTCGCAGTGACGGTTGGGTGCTGCACACCAATCATTTCCTCGACCCGGCCCTGGCCCAGGGTGAGCGCACCGCAGATGTGTCCACTACATATGCGCGCCACGATCACTTGGCCGCCGTGGCCCCAGACATGGCACGGGAGGCACTGGCTGAACGGGCCGATGCCTTCTGTGGCAGCGAGGGCGACCAGGCGGTGGTGTGCTTCCACCCGGACCTGTCGCAACCGGCCACCGAGCGTTGGGAAACCTTGCTTACCATCGGCCTGGACACTGCGGGCTGCACCCTTGAGTACGGCGCCGGTACGCCGATCGCTTTGGCTCGCGACGCGTCGCGACGTTTCTAGCTGTCGTCCACTCCGACCGCAACTGTTCAAAGGCAGCGGTCACTCACCTTCATCGCCACAAAAACAAGAGCAAAACCTGATGAACAATTACCCTGCTGTACAGCCCGACTGGCGCGCTGCGTTGAAGACGTTTGCGGTATCGGGCATGGGCACGGCGCTGGAGTTCTATGACTTCGTGATCTACGGCTACGCCGCCGCGCTGGTGTTTCCGAAGCTGTTCTTTCCTGACCTGGATCGCCTTACCGCCGTGCTTGTGGCGTTCGCGGCCTTCGGGGCCGGGTTCCTGGCCCGTCCGCTGGGCGGCGTGGTGTTCGGTCATATGGGGGATCGCCATGGGCGGCAAAAGGCATTGGTCGTCACCCTCTTGCTGATGGGCCTGAGTACCCTGCTGATCGGTTTTCTTCCCACCTACGCGACGCTAGGCGCGGCGGCGCCGATACTGCTAGTGGCGCTACGCCTGGTGCAAGGCTTTGCGGCCGGTGGCGAATGGGGCGGCGCGGCGCTGTTCGGTATCGAAGCAGCACCGCGTGGCCGGCGGGGGTTGTGGGGCAGCTTCACCAGTATGGGCATCGGTATCGGCGGCATCCTGGGCTCTGCAGTGTTTGCGCTACTCAGCCTGGCCTTTGACGATAACCTCAGCGGTATCGCCTGGCGCATCCCGTTCTGGCTCGGTGGTGTGCTGGTGCTGGTCGGCCTGTATGCGCGCCTCCAGCACGCGCCTCGCGCCGCCCGCCGTCAGCCCACCACCCGGCTACCGTTGTTGGGAGCGCTGCGGCAGCGACCACGCGAGCTGCTGCTGTGTACCGGCATTGCCTTCGGCTACATCACCGTTGCGTACATCAGCACCTTCTTCCTGGCGTATGCCACTGACATCGGCTACACCAGCAGCCAGGCTTTGATGTTCGACTTTGCGTTGTCCATTGCCATCGTGTTGTCCGCACCCCTCTTCGGCCATCTTTCCGACCGCCACGGCCGCCGCCCGGTAATGATTTTCGGCGCGGCGATCATGGCCGTGGGGCTGTTCGTATTCTTCCCGCTCCTGGGCACGCACCACCTGGGGCTGGCGTTGGTAGCCTACCTCCTCGTGGGCCTGTTCATGGGCGCGACCCAGGGGCCGATCCCGGCGTTCCTTGCCGAGCAGTTCCCGCAGGCAATGCGCTACTCTGCCATCTCGGCCAGCTATCAGCTGGGTGCGGCCCTGGGCGGCGGTACAGCATCAAGCGCAGCGACCGCAATCCTGATCCTCAGCGGCCATCAACCGGTTTATGTAGCCCTGTACGGCGCGGCGGCGATGGCGCTGGTCGCGATCTGTACCCTGGCGCTTCGAGAAACCGCCCACCGGGAAATGGATGAGCTGGACGAACCTGATAGGGCCTACGGCGGGCAGGTTGAGGCAGCATCAAGGCGGTGAGCCTCCGGCGAACATCACCATGAATGTGAAGCTGGGCTAGTGGGGCCGTACCTTGAAGCGCGCCATGGTGAACGCATCGACGAACTCACCGTCGCGCACCGCATAGTGGCGTAGCCGCCCTTCGGTTCCTTTGCTGAAGGGCACCGCGCCGTCAAATCACAACCCACTGAGCTGCTGCCACATCGCCCTCGTCCTGCCCGCGGTGTACTCGCCGCAACATGACCAAGGTATGTGGCGCCAGGGTGTAGTAACCCAAACGCCGTCAGGCTAGCATCCACGGCTTTTGCGGAGCTCGTGATGCCGATACCTGTTCTGGCCGCCGCCCAATGCGCGATACGTGATGGAGATCTCGAAGGCAATGTGGCGCTGCACTTGCAGTTCATGCAGCGCGCAGCCGAACTGGGCGTAGGGTTGCTGCTGTTCCCCGAGCTGTCTCTCACCGGCTATGAGCCTTCGATCGCCAGCGCGCTGGCTCTACCCTTGGCCACTCCGCTGCTCGCACCGCTGCAAGCGCTCGCGCAGCAGGCGGGCATGACCACGATCGTCGGCTTGCCGCTGCGTGTACCTGGGCGGGCGAAGCCGCAGATCGCAGCCTGTACCCTTCACCCGGATGGATCGGTCACTGCTTATACCAAGCAGTATTTGCATGCTGGAGAAGACCAGTTCTTCTCTGCGGGAAATGGCGGCGAGCTGTTATCCATTTCGGGCCAGCCTATCGCCTTGTCTGTGTGTGCCGATTTTGCCGAGCCAGAGCATGCGGCTAATGCAGCGAGTGCAGGCGCCGATGTGTATGCGGCCAGCGTACTTATTGGAGAGCCGGGTTATCCCTACGACAGCGCGATACTGCAAGGCTACGCGCAGCGGCATGGCATGGCCGTCCTCATGGCCAACCATGGCGGGCCGACGGGAGGCTGGGCGGCGGCCGGGCGAAGCGCGTTCTGGGATGAACTGGGCCAGTGTGTGGCTTCTACCGAGGGCGCAGGCAATCGGTTGCTGGTGATTTCCAGAGGGCTGAAGGGCTGGAGCGGCGTGTCCATTCCCGGGCCAGACGCCGGATGGCCGGCCCCGCCGCTTCCTACAAAGGTCCGCTGTCGCCGCCAGAACAGTGTTGTTCCATGAGAGTGCGGCGAAGCCCACCAACAATTAAGCCTTCTTCTCCACGTTGACCATCCAGGGCACGCCGAAGCGGTCGGTGAGCATGCCGAAGCCTTGGGCCCAGAAGGTTTCGCCAAAGGGCACGCGCACGCTGCCGCCATCGCTCAGGCCATCGAACCAGGCTTTGCCCTGCTCCAGGTTTTCGCTCACAAGGGAAAGCGCGTAGCCCGAATGGGCCTTCTGGTCGGCGCTGGGGTCGTCACTCATCATGAGCTGGCTGGCGCCAATCAACAGGTTGGCGTGCATGATGCCGTCGGGTGGCGCGGCGGGGCAGTCGGAGCCGGCCGAAGGCTCTGGCGCTTCGGCGAAGGTCATCTTGAACTGCACCTCGGCACCCAGTGTTTCGCAGTAGAAATCCATGGCTTGCTGGCAGGTGCCAGCAAAGAACAGGTAGGGCTGAACGTTCATCACGTTGCGCTCCCGGCAGTGGCGACACGAGATGCGCCGCCCACGGAGAGTCTAGGCCTCAACGGCCCAGGCGGGTGGCGAACTGCTCCACGGCGCTGACCACTTTCTGCGCGCCATCCTGGATTTCCACGATCACCGAGCCCGCCTGGCTGGCCAGGTCCAGGCCATCCTCTGCTTGCTTGCGGCCAGTGCCGATCACCGTTACCGCTTCGGAGGCCAGGCGCTGGTTTTGCTGAACCACGCCAGCGATCTCCGCAGTGGCCGTGGTGGTACGCGAGGCCAGCTGGCGCACTTCATCGGCCACTACCGCAAAGCCCCTGCCCTGCTCGCCCGCCCGAGCGGCTTCGATGGCGGCGTTCAAGGCCAGCAGGTTGGTTTGCTCGGCAATGCTGCTGATGGTCTTGATGATGGTCGTGATGATCTGACTTTGCTGGTCGAGTGCTTCGATCCCTTCGGCGGCATCCTGCATATGGCGGGCGAGCCCGCGCATCACGGACACCGTTTGCTGTACCACTTCCGCGCCGCGCTGAGCGGTGGTATCGGTTTGCACCGAGGTGGAATAGGCGATGGTGGCGGCTTCGGCCACGGCCATTTCCTGCTTGACCTGATCGGTGATCACGGTTGCGAACTTCACCACCTTCACCAGCCGGTTGCTGGCATCGAACACCGGGTTATACGACGCCTCCAGCCATACGGTACGGCCGCCGGCATCGATGCGCTTGAACCGGCTGGCCACGAACTCACCCTTGCGCAGCCGCTCCCAGAACGCCGCGTACTCTTGCGAAGCAGCTTCTTCGGGCGTGCAGAACTGGCGGTGGTGCTTGCCCTTGATCTGTTCCAGGCGAAAACCCATGGCCTGCAGAAAACGATCGTTGGCAACCAGTACGTGCCCCTGTAGGTCGAATTCGATCACTGCCGTGGAGCGTTGCAACGCCTTGATCATGCCCTCCTGCTCCCGCGAGGTTTCAATGGTGCGGGTAAGGTCGCTGGCATAGATCACAAACGAACTGAGTTTGCCCTCTACCGTGCGGATCGGGTGAAGCAGTATTCGCAGCCAGGCTTCGCGGCCATCCTTGCGCAGCAGGCGCAGGGCGCCGCTGAAATTTCCGCCCTGCTGCAAGGCAGCCCACACCCTACGGTGGAAGTTGTCCTGGCGCACGTCCTCAGGTACCAGCTCCGACAGCAGCCGGCCCTGCAGCTCACTATTGAGGTGCAACATCTCCCGCTCGAAGTTGGCGTTCACATGCTCTACCCGTCCGGCGGCGTCCAGGCGCATGACAATCATGTCCTGATCGAGGCCGGCTCGAATCTGTTCAACGGTTGCCAATTCATCGCGAAGGGCAGCCAGTTCAGCTTTGTTCTGCTTATTGAAGAGCATGTATGCACCTATACGGAGCGGGAAGGAGATGACAGATAGCCATCGGCCGAAATCCTGTACACATGAGCGCATTTGTACAATTCCGACCAGTGGCATTATGATAGCAATCTACTTTGTATCCGAATAGATATATGTCCCTATCAGCCCGATAGCGTGGGGTGAAAGCGGATCCACATTCCACAAAAGGCGAGCCTGATGGCACATCAGGAGACGATACGCCAATGGTGTTTTGTACAAGATAGGTGCCTTGCCAGGCGCTGACGTTTGCCTAGAAAAGCAAAAGCCCCGAACGGGTCGGGGCTTTGGGGATGCTGCTTGGGGCGCACTGAGCGCTTGGGTTTACCCATTGGCGTTATCGTCGTAACCGCCCTGCTGCAGGAACTGCACTTTATGCACTTGGCCGTGGCTGTCCTGGTACACCATGGTCACAGGGACAACGCCGCTTTTGTTGCTCACGTCGGTTTCCGAGATCACCTTCTGAACATCCAGCTTCATCCCGTACTGGTAAGTCTCCACGGGAAGGTTACCGGCGACACTACGGTCCGATCCGTCCTGAGCGAAGGCACCGGTGGTAACGACTGCGGCAAGGGCGGCGATGGCGAAAGTCTTTTTCATGATTCAATTCCTCTAAGTGATAACGGTGTGGTTTGGCTGTGGGTTCAGTAAACCGCGCCTAACCGTTCCTGGAGAAATTGAACACGTCACTGGCGTAAATCATCGAAGTCGATAGTACCTTTGAGGTACCGCGTGGTCTGTCGGCGTTGACTTCCGGCACACGCTGGCTATACCCAGAACTTACACCTCTCGCTCAGGGTACTCTCATGGATCGCCTCTACCCTGGCCAGCGTTTGCAGTCGGCCGTGTCACCCGGCAGCCTCAACCCCCACCCACCGCTGTGCAGGTTAAGCCTTGCAGTGATGCTTGCAGCACTTGGCCTGCCGATGGAGGGCGCGCTGGCAGATGCCTGCACTAGCCGTACTACAGTGCTCGCGGGCACGAGCCAAGCGGCCTGCGTGCTCGATAATGGCGAACAGCTGCAGGTGCAAACCGGCGGAGAGCTCAGCGTGACCAGCGGCCCGGCGGTGATGGTCAATGAAGGCACCACTGCCAGGCAGGTCCTCAACGGCGGAGTAATCTCCGGCCAAACCGGCTTGCTGGTGAACAATGCACGCCTGGTCGGCACGGTGTTCAACGCACGCACGGGCCAAGTGACCGGTACAGAAGTGGCGGTGCATATCCGGAACAGCACCGTAGGTGCCCTGGCCAATGCAGGCAGCCTGTCGTTGTCGGGTGGCCCCGGCGTGGACCTCCCCGCCGTGACGATCGAGAACAGTACCGTCAATGGAGACATCAATAACGCCGGCACGATTGAAGTAGTGAACGACTCGGCCTATTCCGCTCTGGTTATCGACGGCAGCCGGGTGAAGGGCAACATCAAAAACAGCGGCGCTATCAACGGCTATTACTATGGACTGATCATCGGTAACAGCACGGTTGACGGCTCGTTTCATAACAGCGGGACGATCTTCGCCGGTTCCGCCGTAGGCGTGTACAACACAACGATCGGCCAGGACTTCATCAACAGCGGTGAGGTCACCAGTACCTTCGCGTTGACCAACGTGACCATCAAGGGCAACTTCATCAATACCGGGGTGATCGACGGCGGGGACTTCGCGTATATCCGCGACAGCCATATCAGCGGTGACGTGATCAACACCGGGACCATTACCGCCGCGTCGGGCACGGGAATCGGCGCCGATATCGAGGGCCGCCTGGTCAACACCGGCATTTTATCGGGCCAAGCACGGCCGTTCGGCATTTCAGGCAATATCCGCGGCGGCCTCTATAACAGCGGTTCGATTACCGGCGGAGGGGATTTCTCGACCGGTGCCACCCTTTCTGCACAGGCCCCCGTGGTGGTCAACACCGGAACGATTTCCGGCCTGTCCGGTGGGCTATTTATCAGCGACGACGCCAGGATCGGCACGCTCATCAACAGCGGTACCATCAGCCGTTACGCCGACTTCAGCGGGAGCGAGACCTCCCTGGAAATAAGCGAAGCTGCCCAGGTAGGCTCGGTTCAGATCGCTGGCAACCATGCGCGGTTCGATGGGCGGGTCCAAGCCCCCACCGTGCCGTTCTTCGTGAACCCGGGCGCCAGCTACAGGTTTATCGCTAACGATGTGATGGCGGTACGCTCGCTCACAAACCAAGGCACCCTGGTGCTGGCTGCCCCGGCGGATAACGCCGCGGCGCCGGCCACCATCGTTGGAAACTTCAGCCAGGCCGCAGATGGGGTGTTGCGCACCGAAGTGCTCGACGCCACGCACTATGGCCAGCTGGCGGTAACCGGCACCGCTACCCTGCCCGCTCAGGCACGTATCGAGGTAGACGTGGCGCAGGCCAGCCAACCCTTGAGCCTGTCCCGCCTGCAGGATGTACTGAGCGCCGGCACGCTGGTATCGAATGGTACGTTCGCGGTCACCAGCAACTCGGCGCTGTTAGGTTTCTCGGCGGTGAAAGATGGCAATACCGTGGACCTGTTGCCCGTTGCCCGCTCCAATCGCGGCGTGCAAGCCGCTGTGCAGGCTGCGGGCCTGGGCGATACGATCGCGGCGGCAGCGGTGGTGGACGCGCAACTGGCCAAGGGCAGCAACAGCCCGCTTACGCCGTTGTTCGCCACGGCAACCGACAACCGTGAAGTCGCCGCTGCGCTGGCGGCCAGCCTGCCGGCAGGTAACCATGCCGTGCGCGCCAGCCAGAGCGCCCTGGCATCGATCAACCGGCTAGTGGACCAGCGGCTTGCCGGCTTCGCACCCGGTGCGCTCGGCGGCCAGACCCTTGCGCCTTTCTGGGCTGAGCCGTTCAATTTCAGCAGCGTGAGCCGTGGCCAGAGCGAACAGGCGCAGGGCACTGTCATCGGCACGGACACCCGGCTGGCCAACGGCAACCACGTAGGCTTTGCGTTCGCCTATGCACAGGGTGAGGCGGCCGCGCAGGTTGCAAGCGCCCAAGGCAGCAGCCTGGACCTATGGCAATTCATGGCCTACGGGAGCCATGCGCTGGATGAACGCACCGACCTGCACGTGTATGCCGGTGCCGGCAACAATCGCGTGCGCACCGAGCGCGACTTTGCGATAGCGGGCACTGCGGGCGCCGCCAGCGCCGACTACAACGCGATGATCGCCACTGTTGGGGCACGCCTGGGCCAAACCTTGGCAATAAGCGAAGCCACGCAGTTCCGGCCATCACTGCGGCTGGACTACAACCACGTGCATGAGGGCGCCTATCGCGAGCGAGGCACTGGCGCGCTGCAGCCACTGTTGCTTCGCGTGGATGAGCGTGACAGCGACCAACTGGTGCTCGGCCTGGACGGGACGATGGAGCATGCGCTCACGCCATTGGCCCATCTGCGGCTAGGCCTGGGCGTGGGCTACGATCTGCTCGACCAGCCATCGGCGACCACGGCAGCCTACGCCGCTGCCCCGGGGGAACGATTTACGGTCACGTCTTCAGGCAGTAACCCGTGGGAAGTCACCGGTAGCCTGGGGCTGGTCGCGCGCTGGCGCAATGGCAACGAGGTGTCGGTGAGTCAAGAGGCGCAGCAGCGCGGCGATTTCAGCGACCAGGTGACCGCACTGAAAGTGGTGATGCCGTTCTAGCTACTTGCGCGCCTCCAGAATAAGGTTGAACGGCGTTTCCGCCGCCCGGCGGAAATGGCTGAACCCGGCGGCGCGGAATACTTCACGCAACCGGGCTTCCCCGGCTTGCGCGCCCAGGCCCAGCCCTACCTCCTGCGAAAGCGAGTTAGGCGTGCAAATGAACGTGGACGCCGCGTAATACAAACGCCCTACCGGCGTAATGTTTTCGTCCAGCGTGTCATGGGCGTAAGGCTCCACGAGCAGCACCGTGCCGTCGGCTTTCAACGCCTGGTAGGCCTGCCGCGCCGCGCCAATGGGGTCGCCCATGTCGTGCAGGCAATCGAAGTAACACACCAGGTCGAAGTCATTGCCAGGAAAGCCTGCGGCAGTGCCTTGGGCAAAACGGACTCGGTCGCCAACCCCGCTCTCTTCGGCCCGCGCCGTGGCGGTCGCAATAGAAGGGGCATGGTAATCGAAGCCCATGAAACTCGACGCTGGAAAGGCCTGGGCCATGACGATGGTCGAGGCTCCGTGCCCACAGCCGATGTCAGCTACCTGCGCACCGGCATTGAGCTTGTCCACCACGCCCTCCAGCGCAGGCAGCCATTGAGGTACCAGGTAATTCTTGTACCCAGGCCGGAAGAACCGTTCAGTGCCGCTGAACATGCAAGGGTGGTGATCGCCCCAGGGCAGCCCACCATCACCGCGCATGGCAGCCACGAGTTTGTCCTTGTCGTGGAACATCGACGCCACCACCAGCATGCCGCCTGCCACGTACACGGGCGAATCCTCGATGGCGAGCGCCAGCGCCTGCGCTTCGGGTAATACAAACATTCCGTCGCTATGCTCCACGTACCCCGACGCCACATTGGCGCTCAGCCATTCGCGGATCAGCCGGGCATTGCAGCCGGTAAGGTTGGAAAGCGCTTCGGGGCTAGTGGGCTGGCTATCGGCCATGGCCTTGTACAGCCCCAGCTCGTCTCCAAGGATCACATTGGCCAACATGGCGGCGGCGCCCATGTCGGATACCACCTTGCCCATGAATTCATGCAGCTTTGCCTCGTCCATTACGTACCCTCCTCTTGAGAAGGCCACCGTCGGCACGGGCATATGAACCTGAAAACTGTTAGCGGTGGTCGGATAAACCACGGTACTGCGTGTGGTGAATGTGCAGCGAATGGAGTCTAGCCTGCCATGGGATGCATTGCCTGCCCTGCCCCAAAATGCCGCTTGTCGGCTCGCCAGCGCACCAAGGATGGGCGCCCGTGCAAAAATCCGATGCGCTTCTAAAGTAACGGATCCAACACATTTAAAGGATTAACCCCATGGCGACCACTGCTGACACTTCGGTGAATACCCATACCGTGAGAACCGGCCCAGGCACCGTTCAGGTGGACCTCAACGGCCAGTACGATGACAACCAGAGCATTACTGTTCAGGCGGACGGCAAGATACTGGTCGGCGGCTATACCGACTACCTGGCGTGGGGCTACCCCGGTGCGCCCGGAGAGGAAAGCTACGGCTACGAGCAGAACCACTCGGTGATCCGCCTGAACGCCGACGGCAGCCTGGACACCCGCTTTCACGAAGACGGCGTGGACATCGTGCCCGCGGCTGTAGCGCCGGACTCCCGCTACGAGGTCACTACCGTACAAGCCGATGGCAAAGTGGTTGTGGCGATTTCCCTCGATAACAGCGTGCGGGTGGAGCGCTTGAACAGCGACGGCACCCCTGACAAAACCTTTGGCACCAATGGTGCGGTCGTGGTGGATATCGCCCATGGCTTCAAGGACATCGACATCAGTGCCAACACGGACGGCACGCTGCAAGTCAGTGCCCGGGGGTTCGATCAAGCCACCGTGAGCAAGATCGGCAGCAACGGTACCCTGGTGGATACCTTCGGCGACAACGGCGTGCTGGTGGTGGGCATTGCCGAGGACCAGTACTACAACGGTGGCATCTCCACCGCATTGCAGGCCGACGGCAGCGTGATAGTGGGCGCCGCGTACAATGCCACCGGCATTGGTGACCCCGTGTATGCGCTGCAACGCTATGCGGCCGACGGTAAGCTGGATACCGCTTTCGGCGACAACGGCGTACTCAATCTCGATCCCGCGCTGGACTTCGGCGAGGACGCGGTGGTGGCCGTGCAACCGGACGGCAAAATCCTTGTGCTGGGCCAAAGCGGCAACGACGGCCAGGCCAGCCTGCTTCGCCTCAACGCCGACGGCTCGGTGGATAACACCTTCGGGGCCAATGGCACCTTTACCTTCGAGGCTGATTACGCCACTTCCCTCACCGTCCAGGCCGACGGCAAAATCCTGGCCGCGGGCACGAGCGATGGAGACTTCACGGTTATTCGCCTGAACGGCGATGGCAGCGTGGATACCGGCTTCGGTAGCCCGGACGGCAAGCTGCATGTAACGGGCTATACCGGCGACGAAATCCTTCGCGGCACCGACGCCGCCGAAGTCATCCGTGGCCTGGCCGGGGATGATGTGCTGCAAGGCAACGGCGGCAATGATGTTCTGCAGGGTGGCGCCGGCGCGGACATTTTCCGTTTCACCGACGTCAGTGACAGCTACCGCACCGCCAGCCAGAACGGCGGCGACCGCATTCGGGACTTTGACGTTACCCATGACCGCATCGACCTGATCGGCCTGGGCTTCACTGGCATAGGCGATGGGCACAACGGCACCCTGGCCGTGGAGGCCAGCGCTGACGGCACCCGCACCTACTTGAAAAGCTTCGACGCCGACGCCTCCGGGCAACGCTTCCAGCTCACGCTGGACGGCGACCTGGTCGGCCAGTTGAACAGCACCAACCTGGTGTTTACCCCGCCTACCGTCGAAGGCACGGCCGGGCGCGATGTTATAAATGGCTCGGCCCTGTCGGAGATCATTCAGGGCGGCGCTGGCAATGACCGTATCAACGGCGGCGCCGGGGCGGATGTGATCATTGGCGGGGCGGGAGCCGACCAATTGAATGGCGGTGACCGGGCGGACATCAACCTGCGGACCGACAATCACGAAAACGACGACGTGTTCCGCTACACCTCTACCGATGACAGCTACCGTACCGACAGCCAAAGCTTCGTGGACCTGATCAGCGGCTTTGTTGCGTACAGCGACAAGATCGACGTGTCGGCCCTGGGCTACACCGGTTTTGGCGACGGGACCGATGGCACACTGGAATTGGTGTACAACAAGGCGCTGGACCGTACCTACCTCAAGGATGACGAAGCCGACGCCCAAGGCCACAAGTTCCAGATCGGCCTGGCGGGCAACTGGCTGGAGCAGCTCGATGAAACCAACGTGGTGTTCGCTCCGCAGACGGAAGTGACCCTGGTAGGCGTAGCGCCCGAAGCTGATCAGGCGCACCTGCAGGCGTGATAGCCCGGCCCTTCCCACGGGGTATACCGGCGAGCCTCGATCTGTAGATCGGCGCCGCAGGTGTAGCCCGGGGAAGGGCTGCTATCGGACTCAGGGCCGCGCCCTTATTCGCGAGCTCCGCCTTCGGCTCCGCTTGCTCCCACAGGGGTCGGTGCAGACTGTGGGAAGCGCTTTCCACAATGCGATGGCTGGTCGAGCGCGTTTGCCTTACCTTCCAGCTTTTGGAAGCGTCAAGGATTCAACCCATGCTTTACATTGTGCTGCTCGGAGGCAAACACCCGAGGGCTCGTATCGAGGTGCACGACATCGCCTGCGCCGTAGGCGACTCGCTGGAAGCGACCTACCCACAGCTGCGAGCTGCATGGTTTGGCAGCCCGAAAGGGTTGCATATCGACGCGTGGATGGCGGTGGATGGCATAGAGCAATGGAAAGTGGAGCTCAGCCCGCTGGCGCCTGCAGCGGGAGCGCCGCGTTTGTATTTTATCAACCTGGGCGGCTACGAGGCCCAGGCGTTCGGGGAAGCGCACCACTATTTACTAGTGGTGGCGCAAAACGCGCGAGAGGCGAAGGCAAAGGGCAAGCGGCAAGCGCTCAAGCACTGGCACCAGCCCCATACCGATGCAGTAATAGACGTGGACGATTGCGTGCCGATCAACCAGGTGGGCGGGCACTATGTGCACTTGGCTGAGGCGCCGCATAACGGGGTGATGCAGCGTAACGAGTACATCGTGATCGGGCCCGGTAGCTAGCCGGTGCGCTTGGCCAGTGTGTGTCGGGTACCCTGTGCGGAAAATTGACCTGGCATGCCGCCTTGCGCTTCAGCTATAGCGCTATCAAGCACATCCCAGGGCTGAGCGCCATCGGCTGCGCGCCTGCACGTGCTGGCGTGAAGGAACGGCTGGGCCCGATCTTTTTCTTGCTGAACAGACCCACACGCGCGGCAAATGGCGTTCCCGCCCAGCAGTTTCCACCGTTCATTCCAAAGAAGCAGATTGCCGTTACACATCAGGTTTCCCTCCCAAGCTTATGCTGTGGATGACAAAAACCGCTACGAAGTTCTGTCTGTGAGGGCACATACGACTAATGGACGGGTTTGTACAACATTAGCGGGGCCGGTACAGCCTCTGGATAACAAACCGGACCACGCGGGTATTTGGCCTACGGATGCGGACGCAATGGCAGTGGCTGCACCAACGGCGCCTTGCCGTCCGATAACAGCCACGCCACCAGTACCGCGGGCTCGGTTTTGCTCGGGTTGCGCGTTACGCGGTGCTCCTGCCCCGGCGCCTCGTACCAGGCATCCCCGGCCTGGTAGGTGTGCACCGGCCCATCGTCCAGGGAAGACTCCACCGCGCCGCTGACCACCACCACGAACACCGGCCCAGGGTGCCTGTGCGGCCGCGACGTAGCACCCGGGGCGAACGCCACTCGCAGCGCTTTTGCATCAGAACCCACCGTGGCGGGGAGTTGCGCCTGGGCCACGGGCGTTACCGTTTCATCGCCGGCACCGCCGCCGTGGGCATTCGCCAAGCCGCTGCACAGGGCGAGGGCCAATGCGGCCAATCCAATGGAGGCGCGCATGGTCACACCCCCGGCTGCATGGCAAAGCCCACACCGAAGCGGTTCCAGGCATTGATGGTGGCGATGGCGAAGGTGAGGTCAGACAGTTCGCGCTCGTTGAACTGGGCGGCCACATGATTGTAAACAGCCTCTGGGGCGCCACGGTCGGCCAGCAGGGTCAGCGTCTCGGTCCACAGCAAGGCAGCCCGTTCGCGCTCCGTGAAAAACGGTGTTTCATGCCACGCCGAGATCGCGAAAATGCGCCGTGGCGTTTCACCCAGCTTGATCGCGTCAGCCGTGTGCATATCGATGCAGTAGGCACAGTTATTGAGCTGCGAGGCGCGGATCTTCACCAGTTCGTGCATGGACTTTTCCAAGGACGATTCGCCCATGGCTTTCTCAAGCCCCAGCAGCGCCTTGAACGCATGGGGAGCAACTTGGGCATAGTTCACGCGTGCTTCGGTCATGACGGTTTCCTCAGTAATTACCGGCTGGATGCCGGGCATGAACCTACTGTAGGCTTGCGCCTGGCCCGGATAAACCAGCCGAAACCGGAAACATTAGACGAGTAACCGGACAATCATGGCTTTCGACCGACTTGAGGCGATGCGTGCGTTTTGCCGAATCGTGGAACTGGGCAGCTTTACCCGAGCCGCCGATGCCATGGCTACAGCCAAGACCACGCTCTCTGGGCAGATCCAGGCACTGGAGCGGCAACTTGGGGTGAAACTGCTGCACCGCACCACGCGCCGCGTGACACCTACCACTGATGGCGCCGCCTACTTCGAGCGGGCCCGGGCATTGCTGGAGGACATGGATGAGCTGGAAGCCAGCGTGTCGCTGACTCGCACCGTGGCCCGGGGCAAAGTGCGGGTAGACATGCCCTCCCCCGTCGGGCGCTTTCTGGTGATACCGGCGCTTCCAGAATTCGTTGCCGACTACCCGGACATTCAACTGGACATCGGCTGCAGCGAGCGGGTGGTGGACTTGGTTCAGGAAGGTATCGACTGCGCGATTCGCGGTGGGGTAGTGACCGATCCGGATCTGGTGTGCCGTGCCATCGGCAAGATGCGGTTCGTGCTTTGTGCGGCGCCGGCTTATCTGGATGCAAAGCCCGCCATCCACACCCCGGCCGACCTTGCCGCGCACCGTTACCTGGCCTTCGTGTTTCCCGCGACGGGTCGGCAGAACCCGGTGCGCTTGAGCTGCGGGGACAACAGCGTGCTCATTGAACAAACGCCTGCCATGCGCTTCAACAGCGGCGGCGCGTACCTGGCGGCGGCGGAGGCAGGCTTGGGTTTTGTCGGGGTACCGTTATGTGAAGCAGCCCCCCTGCTGGCGGCTGGCAAGCTCGTACAGCTACTGCCCGACTGGCACCTGGCAAGCATGCCCATGAGCCTGGTTTACCCCAGCGCGCGACGGCTGTCGGCGCGGGTGCGCGCATTCACCGATTGGGCCTGCGCGACCATGGCGGCAGATCCGCTGTGGCGTTTGTAGGGCCATTGAGTGCAAACCCTCCTGTTCGAGGAGGGTTTGCGTACTACGGCTCATGTCAGAGCCAAATCACTTCGGCAAGGCATACGCGATCAGGTAGTCGCCCATCTGGGTCCCGAAGGAGCCGTGGCCACCTGCCATGATCACCAGGTACTGCTTGCCGTTGGCCTCGTAGGTCATGGGGGTAGCCTGGCCACCGGCGGGCAGGCGGGCCTGCCACAGCAAGTCCCCGTTGGTCACGTTGTAACCACGGATGTAGTTGTCCTGAGTACCCGCAATGAACATCACGTTGCCCGCCGTGGAAATGGGGCCACCCAGCATGGGCACGCCAATTTTCAACGGAGGCAGTTGGATGCCCTTGAGGCTGTCGCGGATGGTGCCAATACGCTTGCGCCATACCACCTCATGGTTCTCCATGTTCACACCGGCCACATAACCCCAGGCTGGCTCCTTGCACGGCAGGCCCAATGGCGACAGGAATGCATTGATTTCAACACCATAAGGCACGCCGTATTGCGGCTGGATACCCAGCTCGGTACCCGTGCCCGCACCGGTCAAGCCCTCTTTGGGCCATAGGGGGTTGTTCGGGCCGCGCGGGATGAGCTTGGACACGAACGGCAGCGCCATCGGGTTCATCAGCGCCACCTGGCGATCCGGGTTGACTGAAATGCCCCCCCACTCGAACACGCCCAGGTTACCCGGGAACACCAGGGTGCCTTGTTCAGATGGTGGCGTGTACTGGCCCTTGTAGGAAAGCCGCTTGAAGATCACCCGGCACATCAGCTGATCGAACATGGTGGCGCCCCACATGTCCTTGTCTGCCAGTGTCTGGATGGGCGTGAGGTTAAGCGCCGAACGCGGTTGGGTCGGGCTCACGCGGTCACCCGGGGCGGCCTCCCCCGCCGGCACCGGCATTTCAGTCACGGGCACGATGGGCTTGCCGTCGCGGCGGTCGAGCACGAACAGGTTACCGGCCTTGGTAGGCACGTAAACGGCAGGCACTTCGCCGGCTTTGGTTTTCACCTGGGCCAGTGTCGGCTGGGCAGGTACGTCCATGTCCCACAGGTCGTGGTGCGTGGTCTGGAAGCTCCAGGCCAGCTTACCGGTCGATGCGTTGAGGGCCACGATGGAGCTGGCGTAGCGCTCCATCACAGGGGTGCGGTTGCCGCCCCAGATATCCGGCGTAGGGTTACCGGTCGGGATGTACACAACGTCCGACTGCGCGTCGTAGGCCAGCGGTGCCCAGGCGTTGGGCGAGTTGTTGACCAGGGTCTGGCCTTCGCCAGGCATCGCGTTCGGGTCTTCGGCACCGGTATCGAAGATCCAGCGCAGTGCACCGGTGTTTACGTCGTAACCGCGCAGCGCACCCGACGGCTCATGCACGGAGAGGTTATCGGTAACCGAGCCGCCGATAACGATGGTGGTGCCGGTCACTACCGGCGGAGAGGTCGGCTCCAGGCCACCCGGATAGGTGTAAGGGTGCATGTGCTTGAGGTCCAGCTCGCCGTTCTCGGCGAAATCGCTGCAACGCTGGCCATTATCGGCGTTTATGGCGAACAGGCGACCGTCGTTGACGGGCAGGAAAACCTTGCGCGGGCAGGCGGTCTGGGCAGGCGCCACGTTCGCCAGGCTGGCGGCGAATTCCGTGGTGTTGGCCTGATCATAGTAAGCGACGCCACGGCAGGTCAGGTGCTGGAACGAAGGCTCGGACTGCAGCTGGGGATCGAAGCGCCATTTTTCCTTGCCGGTTGCCGGGTCCAGGGCCACCAGAATCTGGTGAGTGGTGCAGATGAACATGTTGTCGCCCACCTTGATAGGCGTCAGTTCGTTGGTGGTTTCCCCCGAATCCTTGTCGGTTTTGCCTTCGCCGCTGCGGAAGGTCCAGGCAACTTGCAGGTCCTTGACGTTGCTGTCGTTGATCTGGCTCAGCGGCGAGTAGCGCGTTCCCGCCTGGGTGCGGCCGTACGCAGGCCAGTCAGCGTCGTTGACGCCTGCCACCGGCTGGGGCTTGGGAGGCTGGGTGGCGGCCAGGCTACCGTTGATCTCCTGCGGGTCGTTGAAGATCGAGTAGATCAGCACCGCAATGGCAAACGCCAGGGTCAGGGCGAGAACGCCACGACTGCGCTTTGCGTCAGGCCCGACGCCGCGGGTAGCGGCAGGTATCAGCAACCAGAGGCCGAGCACGCCGAGGATGTCCAGGCGAGGTACCAGGGCCCAGAAGTCAGTCCCCGCTTCCCACAGGCCCCAGATCACCGTCGCGATCATCAGCAGGGCGTACAGCCAGATGCCTGCAGTGGAGCGGCGACCCAGCATCCCGGCTATCACCAGCAATACCACCCCGGCCACGAGGTAATACAGCGACCCACCCAGGGTTGCCAACCATACCCCCCCTATGAGCAGTACCAGCCCGAACAACGCGGCGATCACAACGCTGACATTTCTTGAACCTGATCCGTTCGACATTATGCTCACCAGCCTTCTCTCAGATAGCCCTGATGACGTGACTGACTACACCTTGCCTTGGTTCCAAGGAAACGCCGAGCCGCCTTCGCGTTAGTTATGGCGCTGCTGCGTAAGGCTTCAGATCGCACACTCCACGCGCCGTTTTGCCTTTACGCTTTTTTATAACGCAGCCATACGGCGCCCCCCTCCTGCGCCTCCGCGGACGCCAGCGCGAGGGGGATAGGTTGCTTCCAGGCATTGGGTGATATCTCGAACGAAGCGGGATGCTCGCCACGGCCATCCACCAGCGGAAGGATGACCACGCTCACTTCATCGACCAGGCCGGCATTGACGAACGAACCACTGACGTGAGGCCCGCCCTCGATAATCAGCCGCTTGCGCCCCAGCTCCGTGGCAAGAATGTCCACGACCCGCGCGAGGTCGATCTCGGTTTCGCCAGCGAACACATATGACACGCCTATGGATTGAAGGTACGCCAGGTAGTCGTCCGAAACGCGTTCAGTGAGCACCTCGACCACATGCGAACCCAACGCCTGGTTGGTTTTCCAGCCCACCTTCCCTTCAGGGTCGATGGAGACGGCGTAGGTCTTGGCCGTTCGGTCGGCGAAGTGAGGCGTACGCGCAATGGGCGCCTTGGCCATGCCCTTGGGGTAGCCCTCGTCATGAGCGACTTCTTGCATGGTTACGCGCCCACAGATCCAGGCATCGAAAGCGAAGGTTTGCGCCAGGTTTTCATACAGCGCGTTCGCGGACTTCTTGAATTCGCGGTCCCAGCCGTCAGTAAGGGCATGGCCGTCGAGGGATGACATCATGTGACAGATTACGTAGGGCTGCATAGCTGACTCTTCCGAAGAGAAAACGATCTACAGCCGACCGGGCCGGCGCCGAAATGGTTCAGCACAGGGGGCAAGTATTCATATTCGCCGCATTGGGCGCCGATTGTGGCTCGAATTCATAACATTCTTTACCACATCCGCGCCTGTTTCCTTACTCCCCTCGCCCCTAGAGTTCGTTCTGCCACCTGGCCAACCCATCGATAGAACGCTCGTAAGGAACCCGCTATGAAAATGCCTTTGACAATGCTTGCACTGGTCGCCTTCAGTACCGCAGCCATGGCCCAGGACGGTGCTGCCCGCACCCAGGGGCAACCGCCCGTCGAACACTACACCTATGCCACTCATCTGGACGTTGCCAAGGTAATTTCTGAAGACCCGATACCCAATGTATGTGGTGTTGCGCCGGTACACATGACGTACCTGGATTCCAAAGGCAAACGTCACGTCCTGGAATATGAAGTGGCCGGCAATGGTTGCGACAACGGATAACCAGCGACGCGTCACCCTGCGGCTCGGCGGGTTCCCGCCAAAGGCGCACACACCGTTGCGCGGCTTAGCCGATCAGCGCCTGCGCAGTGGCTGCGAGCCGGCCGCCGACGCGATCTTTCAACGCGTCGATAAAACGGGTTATTTTCGCGTCCACAAACTGCCGGGAGGTGTAGACCGCGTACACGTTGCGTTCATACGTATGGTACTGCGGCAGCACCCGCACCAAAGCGCCTGAGCGCAGGTCGTCAATGGCGGTGAATCCCGCCAGCAGGCCTATCCCGGCCCCCTCTTTCAGGGCAACCGCCATCGCATCCATGTCGTTCACGCTAAAGCCTGGCCCTGTGGGAACGAATGTCGCGTCCCCTGCGCTGCTCTTGAGTTGCCACTCATCTTTCGCATAATCCACGGTGCTTAATAGAACGCATGGGTGATCGCATAGATCCTCCGGGGTCTGCGGCGCGCCGTGCCGCTCCAGATAGCCTGGCGATGCCACCAACACGCAGTGGCTTACACCGATCTTCTGGCTCACATAGGCTGAATCCGGCAGGGTGCGAGCAATCAGGATCGAGAGGTCCAGCTGATCTTCCAGCAAGTTGGGCATTCGCTGGGACAGCAGCAAATCCACAGTAACGTCGGGGAAGGCCTGGCGGTATTCCAGCACGGCCCCCGTGACCAACTGTCGAGCCAACCCGGGTACGCAGTGCACCCGCAGGGTACCGCGGGGGGTCAGGGCCGCATTGCTCGCTTCCGCTTCGGCGCTCTCCAGGTCCGCGAGAATTTTCACGCAGCGCTCATAAAATCGCCGGCCCGCATCGGTCACCGAGAGCCGCCGCGTGGAGCGCTGCAACAGGCGCGCATCCAGCACGCTCTCCAGCGCGGACACCGCACGCGATACGTTACCGACGGTGGAGTCCAGATGGTTCGCCACGGCAGTGAAGCTGCCCATCTCCACGACCTTTATGTACACCGACATGTTCGAGAGTTTATCCACTTCACCTTCCCGCAGGCCTGACGCCTGGCCGTGATAACGATGGGTTCCAGCGGATGCTACACGCTACTGCCTGTGCCCGATATTACCCCTGGGGACAACATTGATTCCCAAATGGCCGGCTAAATCAAAGCGCTGCCCCTCCATAAACTGGGCCCCATGGATCGCCTGAACCCCAGCGGCGCCGTCACTCAGGCGCCGACATTCATGCGAACCCCTGACACCCAATGGAGGCGAAACCCATGAACACTACTTACGATCCGCTTTATCTGTTTATCGGTGGCGAATGGATCAGCGCCGGCGAGCGTAACACCGCTGAAGTCGTTAACCCCGCCACCGGCCAGGGGATCGGCCAGGTGCCACTGGCTACCGTGGCTGATCTCGATCACGCCCTTGAAGTCGCCAACACCAGCTTTCAAACCTGGCGCCATGTGGTGCCGGACCAGCGGGCGAAAATTCTGAAACGGGCCGCCGACTTGATCCTGGAGCGCGCGCCTCACATCGCGGCACAGATGACACTGGAAGAAGGCAAGCCGCTCGCCGAAAGCCTGGATGAAGTGACCCGTGCCGCAGAGTATTTCGAATGGTTCGCTGAAGGCGCCCGCCGTATCGACGGCCGTGTGGTACCCGCCAACCGCCCCGGCGTACTGCAACTGGTGAAACGCCAGGCCATTGGCCCCGTCGCTGCCTTCACCCCTTGGAATTTCCCGGCCATCACCCCTGCTCGCAAGCTCTCCGCCGCCCTGGCCGCTGGCTGCAGCGTGATTCTCAAGCCGGGGGAAGAAAGCCCTTCCACCGCCCTGGCCTTGGCGCGCGCCCTTGACGATGCCGGGCTGCCCAAAGGCGTACTGCAAGTGGTGTTCGGCGTTCCAGATCAGGTGTCCAGCCACCTGATTGCGTCTCCGATCATTCGCAAGGTGACCTTCACCGGCTCCGTACCCATCGGTCGGCTGCTGTCGGCACGCGCCGCCGAGGGCGTGAAGCCGATCACCCTCGAACTGGGAGGCCACGGCCCCGTGCTGGTGTTCGAAGACGCAGACATTGAAAAGGCTGCCGTGGAAGGTGTTGCCAACCGATTCCGGGGCACTGGGCAAGTGTGCATTTCCTCCACCCGCTTTCTTGTCCAGCGAGGCGCCTACCCCGCCTTCGTCGAACATTTCGTGGCCGCAACCCGGGCGCTGAGGATCGGCGATGGGCTGGCCCCTGCAACCCAGGTGGGGCCCCTCGCCAACCCCAGGCAGTTGGCAAAGATGGAAGAACTGGTGGCCGATGCCGTTGCAAAAGGCGCGCGGGTACTGGCGGGCGGTGAAGCGCTGCCCGGTGAAGGCTTCTTCTTCCAGCCCACCGTGCTGGCCGATGTGCCCATGACTGCCCGGGTGATGCATGAAGAACCCTTCGGCCCCATTGCCGTGCTGATGCCTTTCGATGAACTTGCAGATGGCCTGCAGGAAGCCAACCGGCTGCCCTACGGCCTGTCGGCCTACGCCTTCACGTCCAGTGCGCGCACGGCGATCGATGTGGCTGACGGCCTGGAGGCCGGAATGATCGGGATCAACCAGTACCGCATCGTCGCCACCGAGCTCCCTTTCGGCGGCCTCAAAGAGAGCGGCCATGGCTCCGAAGGCGGCATCGAAGGCATCGAGCATTACCTCACCCATAAATTCATCAGCCAGGTTTGAGGAGGCAACTATGTCGACTTTGGATTTCAGCAGCCCGCGTGAAGCCGCCCGTGCGTTCACCCCCAAGCTGTCCCAGTTCGTTGAAACAACGCTTTATCCGCAGGTGTGGAATGACCCGGCGCTGTCCCCTCGCGACCGCAGCCTGATCACCGTGGCTGCGCTGATCGCCGGTGGTCACACGGAGGAGTTGCCCTCGCACTTGCGGCGCGCGGTGGCCAATGGAGTCACCCACACCGAGATTGCCGCCGCCATTACCCACCTGGCCTTTTACGTGGGCTTCCCCGGCGCCATTACCGCGTCCGCGCTTGCCAACGCTACCTTCACCGAATCGGAGCAGCACTGACATGAAAGCGATCAACCTCAAAGCGTTTGGTGCGGTAGACGTACTGGAACTTGGCGAGGCGCCCGACCCTGTAATACGGCCGGCCGACCTGTTGGTGCGCGTGTATGCGGCAGGGGTGAACCGTGCGGATCTGACCCATCGCACCGGTGGCTATGGCCATCCTGATTTCGGCGACTCGTTGATCATGGGGCTTGAAATCGCCGGCCAGGTCATAGCGAAAGGCAGCGAGGTGTCAGGTTTCGAGGTGGGTGATCGAGTGATGGGGGTTGTGGGCGGCGGCGCCTACGCCGAACTGGCACGCATCGACTACCGCATGGCCATGCACATTCCTGCGCAGCTGGGTTATGTACATGCGGCGGCGATACCCGAGGTATTCGTGACGGCCCATGAGGCGATGATGCATCTGGGCCGGCTCACCCGGGGCGATTCGGTATTGATCCATGCCGCTGCAGGGGGCGTAGGGTCGGCTGCTGTTCAACTGGCTTACGCCACAGGCGCAACGGTGTATGCCACCACCGAAGGCAGCAAGTTGCCGCGGGTGGAGCACCTCGGGGCCGATGTTGCCATCGACTACAAGGCTCAGGACTTTGCCGAGGTAATCGCCGATAAAACGGAGGGCCGTGGCGTGGACGTGATCATCGACTTCGTAGGTGAGCCCTACTTTGCCCGTAACGTCGCCTCACTCGCACACGGTGGCCGTATGGTGCAGGTGGGTATTCTGGGAGGCGGCGGCAAGGTAACCCTGGAACTGGAGCAACTGCTTTACCGCCATGTGCAGATCATGGGTACGGTAATGAAGTCCCGATCGCAGCCGGAAAAACACGCCATGATCAAGCGCTTCCGCGAGCATTGGCTGGATCGCTTCGAGGGTGCGGGTAGCCTGGAGCCCGTGGTGGACAGTACCTTCCCGCTATCACGTGCTGCGGATGCGCATCGCCGGATGGAAGCCTCGGAAAATGTGGGGAAAATCATTCTGACGATGCAGCCTGAAGATCTGGTCTGACCCGGGCCGCAGCCAGCCTGCTACCACGCAACAAATTGCAACCGCAACGAAGCAGTCGTACGATGTCCTAGAACCTCCCGACTGTACGTATCTCTTGAAAGCTTTTCCTGCCACACCGGCTGCCGCGCAGACCATCGTTCATACGGTGAGCTTCGCTTGAGCCGGTGCGCCCACTCAACCTGGGCGAGAAAAGCTTTTTGGCCAATGTCATCAGCGTTATGGCACGGCCTGCTCCTCTCATTCTAAAAAAAGAGCCATGCAATGAACCCTTCCGCTACGCGCCCTGCGCTGCCGTTCTTTTCTCAACCCAAGGTCGTGCTGGCATTGGCCACACTGTGCTGCGTTTTATGGGGCAGCTCCTACCCGGCAATCAAGAGCGGCTATGAAATGCTCGAGATTGCCGCGCAGGACGTACCGTCCAAACTGGTGTTCGCGGGCTATCGCTTTTTGATAGCCGGGCTGTGCCTGGTCGCCGTGGCGGTGGTGATGCGCAAACCCGTATTCCGGCTGGGCACGCGTGAGGCTTGGCAATTGACCCTGCTGGGCGTGACGCAGACCAGCCTGCAGTATGTGTTCTTCTATATTGGCCTGGCGTATACCACTGGCGTTCGCGCCTCGATATTGAATGCCACCACCACGTTCTTCAGCGTATTGCTGGCACATTTCATTTATCACAATGACAAGCTGTCCACGCCAAAGGCGCTGGGTTGCCTGCTCGGTTTTGCCGGGGTGCTGACCGTCAATGCTGGCGCCGGCCCGCTCGATGCACCGCCATCGCTGCAAGGCGAAGGCTTTATCATCATCGCCGCGTTCGTGCTGTCTGCTGCCTCAATCTATGGCAAGTCCATTTCCAACCGCATGGATGCCATGGTCATGACTGCCTGGCAGTTGGCTATCGGTGGCTTGGCCCTGTTGATAGCGGGCTATGCCACCGGCGGTACCATCGGGGTAATGACGCCGGCGGCCATGGCGTTGCTGGTGTATCTGGCGTTGCTGTCGGCAGTGGCGTTCACCGTGTGGAGCCTGCTGCTCAAACACAACCCGGTGGGCAGGATCACCGTTTTCGCTTTCCTGGTACCGGTATTCGGCGCCTTGCTGTCCGCGTTGTTCCTGAGTGAGACCATCCTTGAATGGAAAAACCTGATAGCGCTGTTACTGGTGTGTGCGGGTATCCGGCTGGTCACGCGTATGAAGGTGCCGAAGGCCGCCGTATCCAAGGCGACCTAGCGGCATTCACCACAGCCCACTTTGTGCGTTATCTGCCACCGGTAACGTCGAGGAAAGTGCCGGTGGTATAGCTCGCCTCCTCGCTGGCCAGCCAAAGGATCGCCCGCGCGACTTCCTCTGGCTGGCCGCCCCGCCCCATCGGGATAGACGCTTTCACGCGGTCCACCCGCCCGGGCTCGCCGCCGCTGGCATGCATGTCGGTGTAAATGTGCCCCGGGCGGATGCAGTTCACCCGTATGCCGTCGCGCGCGACTTCTTTGGCGAGGCCGATGGTGAACGTCTCCAGTGCCCCCTTGGAGGCCGCATAGTCCACATACTCGTTGGGGCTGCCGAGCCTGGCGGCGCCGGAGGAGATATTGACGATGGCACCCCCTCGCCCCTGATAGCGGGTCGCCATTCGCCGCACCGCCTGCTGCGAGCAGAGGATAGGGCCGATGGCGTTGACGGCAAAAATGCGCTGCATGCGCTCGAAATCCAGATCCTCCATGGGGGACTGCCGGGCGAGTATGGCGGCGTTGTTTACCAGCACGTCGAGCCGCGCGAAATCCCGGTCGATGGCCGCGAACAACGCCCCGACCTGTTCGGGGTCTGCACTGTCGGCCCGCATCGCCAGGGCGTTGCGGCCAAAGGCGCGAACGTCTGCCGCCACCGCCTCGGCACTGGCTTGGTCATGGATATAGCTGATCGCCACGTCGTAACCCCGTGCGGCCGCCAGGCGAGCCGTCGCCGCGCCAACGCCGCGGCTTCCTCCCGTAATCACTATCAGCGGTGCCTGCGTAGAAATAGCCATGCTGCGATGCTCCGTGGAAAGGTGGGGGTGACCAAGGCGCGGCCGCCAGCAGAAGCGCCAGAAAAGCATTTGCAGCGCCTGAGTTTTGACGCGAACGCAAAGTAACAGACGGCTTACAAAGGAACCGCCGCCAGCAAGCCGACGTTTACAGGTTCCTAACACCAAAAGATAAGAATATTTGACGAAGTGATCCCATTTGGACCAATTCCTTTTGTGAACTCTGTCATAAAACGTCCCAACCGGACGCCGAGCGATTGGCACCGGTCCCCTACATTTTCTCCGCGGACGGACAAGCACATGATTTTCAACGTAAAGGATTTCGGCGCTGTAGGTGACGGTGTGACAGACGATACGGCAGCCATGCAGGCCTGTATCGACGCGGCTGCCGCGGCGGGCGGCGGAACGGTATTTGTACCAACCGGGACCTTTATCGTCTCGGCCGGGGAAGAACCTTCGGACGGCTGCTTGATGCTCAAAAGCAACGTGTACATGGAAGGCGCGGGTGCTGGCAAAACCACCGTGAAGGTAGCGGACGGCACCGATACCAAGATCACCGGGGTGATCCGCTCGGCCTATGGCGAAGAAACCCACGACTTCGGCCTCAGCAACCTGACCATCGACGGCAACCGGGACAACACTACCGGCAAGATCGACGGCTGGTTCAACGGCTACATTCCTGGCAAGGACGGCCACGACAGCAACGTCACCCTCAGCGGCGTGGAAATCAAGGACTGCTCGGGTTACGGCTTCGACCCCCACGAGCAAACGATCAATATGCTGATCGAGAATTGCGTGTCCCACGGCAACGGCCTGGACGGCTTTGTCGCGGACTACATGATCGACACCAAGTATTTGAACAACGTGGCGTACGACAACGACCGCCACGGGTTCAACATCGTCACCAGCACCAACGATTTCACCATGACCGGCAACGTGGCCTATGGCAACGGCGGCAACGGCATCGTGGTGCAGCGCGGCAGCGAGAACATCCCTTCACCGTACAACGTCACCATCGAAGGCGGCAACGTGTACAACAACGGCGCCGAAGGCGTGCTGGTGAAGCTGTCCAGCGACGTGACCGTGACCGGCGTGAACATCCACGACAACGGTGGCTCGGGCGTGCGCATTTACGGCAGCACGGATGTCACTGTTACCGGCAATACCCTCACCAACAACGGGCTGAAGGCGCCGGTACCGGAAGTGGTCATCCAGAGCTATGACGACACCGCCGGCGTGTCCGGCAAGTTCTTCCCCGGCAGCGACAACACGGTGAGCGACAACACCATCACCGGCGGCGCCAATTCCACTTACGGGGTGGCCGAACGTAACGAAGACGGCACCGACCGCAATACCATCCTGGACAACGACATCAGCCATACGACCAAGGGCTCGACCCTGACCTACGGCGACGGCACCACTGTGGGCACCACACCGCCGACGACCACGCCGCAAGGCACCGCAGGCGATGACACCCTGGTAGGTACGGCGGGCAATGACACGATCAAAGGCCTTGCCGGCAACGACAACATCAGCGGCGGCGCGGGTAATGACACCCTGGACGGCGGCGCTGGCGTAGACACGCTCACTGGTGGCGCCGGTGCCGATACCTTCGTGATCGCGAACCGCCTGGACAGTTACCGCAACTACAACACCGGCGGCGTAACACGGGTGGATACCATCACCGATTTTGCGACGGGCCAGGACCGCATCGACCTGTCGGCGCTGGGCATCACTGGCCTGGGCGACGGCCGCAATGGCACGGTGTACCTCAGCCTCAACGCCGCCGGGGACAAAACCTACGTCAAATCCCTGGAGGTGGATGCCAGCGGCAACCGTTTCGAACTCGCCCTTTCGGGTAACCTGCTCAACACCTTGAAAGCGACCGACTTCGTGTTCGCTGGCGTGACACCGGTCAACCATGCGCCGGTCCTCGCCACGCCCCTGGCCGACCAGAACGCCACCGAAACCAGCCCGTTCAGCTACACCATCCCGGCCGGTGCCTTTACCGACGCGGACAACGACACCCTGACCTTCACCGCCACCCTCGCCGACGGCAGCGCCCTGCCCGCCTGGCTGAAGTTCGATGCCGCCACCCGCACCTTCAGCGGCACGCCGGATTCGAACGCGGCGGGCAACTTCAACGTGACCGTCACCGCCAACGACGGCAAGGCTGGCAGCGTGACCGATACCTTTGCGCTCGCAGTGAAGGACACTCCGGTTCCGGTCAACCACGCCCCTGTGGTGGCAACACCGCTTGCCGACCAGAACGCCACCGAAACATCCCCGTTCAGCTACACCATCCCGACCGGTGCCTTTACCGACGCCGACAACGACACCCTGACCTTCACCGCCACCCTGGCCGACGGCAGCGCCCTGCCCGCCTGGCTGAAGTTCGATGCCGCCACCCGCACCTTCAGCGGTACGCCGGATTCGAACGCGGCGGGCAACTTCAACGTGACCGTCACCGCCAACGACGGCAAGGCTGGCAGCGTGACCGATACCTTTGCGCTCGCAGTGAAGGACACTCCGGACACCACGCCGATCAAAACCCTCACCGGCACTTCTGGGAAGGACACGCTCACCGGCACCGCAGCCAACGAGCAGCTGCTTGGCCTGGCGGGTGCCGACACGCTCAACGGCGGTGCCGGCAATGACATCCTGGTGGGCGGGGCGGGCATCGACAAACTCACCGGTGGCGCCGGCGCGGACACCTTCCGCTTCTCGGCGCTGACCGACAGCTACCGTACTTCCAGCACCAGCTACTCCGACACCATCACTGACTTCGTGGTGGGTGTGGACAAGATCGACCTTTCCGGGCTGGGCTTCACCGGGCTGGGCAACGGCTATAACGGCACGTTGTTCCTGCAATACAGCTCCAGCTCCAACACCACCTACATCAAGAACTACGAGCCCGACGCCAGCGGCAAGCGCCTGGAACTGGGCGTGACCGGCAACCTGCTCAACACCCTGAAGGCCTCGGACTTCATCTTCAACAGCACGCCTTCGGTGAACCACGCGCCGGTACTGGTTACCCCACTGGCTGACCAGACCGCCAAGGAAACCACGGCCTTCAGCTACACCATCCCCGCCGGCGCCTTCACCGACGCTGACAACGATGCGTTGACCTTCACCGCCACCCTGGCCGATGGCAGCGCCCTGCCGGCCTGGCTGAAGTTCGACGCAGCTACCCGCACCTTCAGCGGCACGCCGGATTCGAACGCGGCCGGTAACTTCAACGTGACCGTCACCGCCAACGACGGCAAGGCCGGTACCGTGAGCGACACCTTCGCGCTGGCGGTCCAGGACACGCCTGTTTCGGCTAACCACGCCCCTGTAGTCGCCGTACCGCTGGCGGACCAGAACGCCACCGAAACATCGCCGTTCAGCTACGTGATCCCGGCCGGCGCCTTCACCGACGCCGATAACGATACCCTGACCTTCACCGCCACCCTGGCCGATGGCAGCGCCCTGCCGGCCTGGCTGAAGTTCGATGCCGCCACCCGCACCTTCAGCGGCACTCCGGACTCGAACGCCGCGGGCAGCTTTAACGTGACCGTGACCGCCAACGACGGCAAGGCCGGGATCGTCACCGATACCTTCGCCCTGGCGGTGAAGGACACCCCGGACACCACACCGATCAAAACCCTCACCGGCACTTCCGGGAAGGACACGCTCACCGGTACCGCAGCCAACGAGCAGCTGCTTGGCCTGGCGGGCGCCGACACGCTCAACGGCGGTGGCGGCAATGACATCCTGGTGGGTGGCGCCGGTATCGACAAACTCACCGGCGGCGCAGGCGCGGACATCTTCCGCTTCTCGGCGCTGACCGACAGCTACCGTACTTCCAGCACCAGCTACTCCGACACCATCACCGACTTCGTGGTGGGCGTGGACAAGATCGACCTTTCCGGGCTGGGCTTCACCGGGCTGGGCAACGGCTATAACGGCACGTTGTTCCTGCAATACAGCTCCAGCTCCAACACCACCTACATCAAGAACTACGAACCCGATGCCAGCGGCAAACGCCTGGAACTGGGCGTGACCGGCAACCTGCTGAACACCCTGAAGGCCTCGGACTTCATCTTCAACAGCACGCCTTCGGTGAACCACGCGCCGGTACTGGCCACGCCGCTGGCTGACCAGACCGCCAAGGAAACCACGGCCTTCAGCTACACCATCCCCGCCGGCGCCTTCACCGACGCCGACAATGATGCATTGACCTTCACCGCCACCCTGGCCGATGGCAGCGCCCTGCCGGCCTGGCTGAAGTTCGACGCGGCTACCCGCACCTTCAGCGGTACGCCGGATTCGAACGCGGCGGGTAACTTCAACGTGACCGTCACCGCCAACGATGGCAAAGCCGGTACCGTGAGCGACACCTTCGCGCTGGCGGTCCAGGACACGCCTGTTTCGGCTAACCACGCTCCTGTGGTCGCGGTACCGCTGGCTGACCAGAACGCCACCGAAACATCGCCGTTCAGCTACGTGATTCCGGCCGGCGCCTTCACCGACGCCGATAACGACACCCTGACCTTCACCGCCACCCTGGCCGACGGCAGCGCCTTGCCCGCCTGGCTGAAGTTCGATGCCGCCACCCGCACCTTCAGCGGTACGCCAGACTCGAACGCCGCCGGTAGCTTCAACGTGATCGTCACCGCCAACGACGGCAAAGCCGGGATCGTCACCGATACCTTTGCCCTGGCGGTGAAGGACACGCCGGCAGGCAACGGCAGTGTGCTCACCGGGACGTCCGGCAAGGACACCCTCACCGGCACCGCCGGCAATGACCAACTGTTCGGCCTGGCCGGGATCGATACCCTCAAAGGCGGCGCCGGCAATGACCTGCTGGTGGGCGGCGCGGGGGCGGATAACCTGGCCGGCGGCGCGGGCGCGGACACCTTCCGCTTCACCACGCTGACCGACAGCTACCGCACGTCCAGCACGGCCTACAGTGACCTGATCACTGACTTCGACGCGAGCGTGGACATCCTCGATCTGGCCGGCCTGGGCTTTACCGGCCTGGGGAACGGCAACAACCGCACCCTGCTGGTGCAGTACAACAGCAGCAACGACCGCACCTACCTCAAGAGCAATGACGCTGATGCCAGCGGCAACCGCTTCGAGCTGGTGCTGCAAGGCAACCACCTCACCACGTTGAAAGCCAGCAACTTTGTGTTCACCAGCGGCAACCTGCCGGGTAACAGCGCGCCGGTGTTGACCGACCCGCTGCAGGACAGCACGGCGACTGAAAACAGCGCCTTTACCTACACCGTGTCACAGACCGCCTTCACCGACGCCGACAACGACGCGCTGACCTACACCGCCACCCTCCAGGACGGCTCGGCGTTGCCTTCGTGGCTGGCCTTCGACCCGAAAACCCTGACCTTCAGCGGTACCCCGAACGACAACGCCGCCGGCGTCTACAACTTCCTGGTCACCGCCACGGACAGCAAGGGTGCCTCGGCCAGCGACCTGTTCGCGCTGACCGTCGCCGATGCGCCACGCACCACCATCACCGGCACCTCGGGCAAGGATTCCCTGACCGGCACCACCCACGATGACCTGATGCTGGGCCTGGGCGGCGCGGACACCATCAAAGGCAACACCGGGGCAGACATCCTCGATGGTGGCGCTGGCGCCGACACCCTGACCGGCGACGCGGGGGCAGACACCTTCCGCTTCTCGGCCGTCACCGACAGCTACCGCGACTATGACGCCGGCGGTATCACAGCCACTGACACCATCACCGACTTCACCGTTGGCGTGGACAAGATCGACGTGAGCAGCCTGGGCATCCTCGGCCTGGGGGATGGCAGCCATAACACGCTGTACATCACCACCAGCGCCGACGGCAGCAAGACCTACATCAAGTCGGCCGAGTCCGATGCCGATGGCAACCGCTTCGAAGTGACCCTGCAGGGCAACTATTCCTCCACCCTCAGCGCCAGCGACTTCGTGTTCGCCGAGCGGGCCGAGCAGGACATTCTCTTCCTTCCGACCTTGGGCCAGAGCAACGCGCGCATGCTGCGCATGACCGAGGATGACGATCAGTCGGGCATCACCGAGATGGTCAAGGACCTGAGCAAGTACACCGATTACGACGTGCGCAGCCAGTTCACCGACGCCGACGGCAATGGCATCGACATCGCCGTGGGCGGCAGCACGGTGAATGGCTTCTCCACCGGTACCGAGGAGGAGCTGCGCCTGTCCTGGTGGCTCGGTGACACGAATAAACCGGGGCCTGCCCTACTCCGCGCCGTTGAGTTGCTGAAGGAGCAGCTTGCCAGCCTGAAGGCCACCGACAACGTGACCATGGGCATCATCTGGGGCCAGGGCGAGGAAGCCGCCCAGGAAATCGGCCGGGCGAGCGACCCGGCGGCGCAAGCCGCAGCCTATAAGGCCAACACCCTGAAAGTGTTCGACTACCTGCACGCGCAGCTTGGCGACTTCAAGGTGTACATCATGGAAACCGGGCACTACGACGCCGATGCCGCGCGGGTGCGTGGCTACGACGAAGCCAAGATCGCCCAGATCGAGAAAGGCCTGGTAGCGGTGCGGGCGGCGCAGGAACAAATGGCCGCGGAACGCTCGGACGTGGACCTGGCGGTGGACTACACCGACCTGCCGCTGCGCCAGGAAGCCGACCCCGTCACCTACCCCGACGACGTATGGCACCTGCACGAAGAGTCGGCCGAGATCGTGGGCCAGCGCCTGGCCGACTACATCGCCGCCGACCTCGGCTACAAGGGCAACCTTGGCGACAACCGCACCGCTCAGGACGTGTACAACGACGTGGCGAGCCAGAACGGTGGCTATATCCTCGGTACCGACCAGGATGACACGCTGGTGGGCAGCGCCTACGGCGATACCCTGGATGGTGACCTTGGCGCGGACAACATGACCGGTGGCGATGGCAAGGACGTGTACATCGTCGACAACGCCCAGGACGTGGTCACCGAAACCAATGCCTCCACCACCCAGATCGACACGGTGAAAGCCTCGGTCAGCTGGACCCTGGGCAATAACCTGGAGTACCTGGTACTCACCGGTTATTCGGCCATCGATGGCACGGGTAACGGGCTGCGCAACTTCCTGACCGGCAACGACGCGGCCAACGTGCTGGACGGCAAGGGCGGCGCCGACAGCATGACCGGGGGCAATGGCTCCGACACCTACTATGTGGACAACATCGACGACACGACGGTGGAGAAAAGCAGCGACAGCACCGTGGGCGGGATCGATACGGTGTACACCAGCCTGGCCACCTGGACCCTGGCCGCGAACGTGGAGAACCTGGTGATCAATACCGCTGGCGCCGCCAACGGCATCGGCAACGCGCTGGACAACACCCTGTTCGCCGGCACCGGCAACAACGTGCTGGACGGCCGCGACGGGATCGACACTGTTTCTTACGCCTCAGCCACTGGCGCGGTAACTGTGAACCTGAGCAGCAGTGCCCAGCAGAATACCGGCGCCTCTGGCCTGGACACCCTCAAGTACATCGAGAACGTGATCGGTAGCCGTTTCAACGACTCCCTCACCGGCAGCAGTGCAAACAATGTGCTGGACGGCGGCGCTGGTAACGACGCCCTCGTGGGGGGTTCCGGTAACGACACCCTGATCGGCGGCGCAGGTACCGACACGCTCACCGGCGGCACGGGTGCCGACACCTACAAGTTCGTGGCCCTGACGGACCTGGGGCTGGGCAACTCGCGGGACGTGATCAGCGGGTTCAAGAGCACCGAGGGTGACAAGCTCGACCTTACCGGCCTGGACGCCAACACCTCCACCGGCGCCCACGACAACTTCAACTTCATCGGCAGCCAGGCGTTCAGCGCTGCCGGCCAGTTGCGGTTCGAGAACGGCGTGCTGTACGGCAGCACAGATTCCGACTCCACCCCTGAGTTCGAGATCCAGCTGGTAGGTGTGACCCAACTGCAGCAGAGCGATTTCGCTGCGTAAGGGACCAAGCCCCGCGGGTTAGCCCGGAACGGATGCCCTGACAATCGTCAGGTGCCATCGTGTTCCGGGCTGGCCTGTTATTCCGACTTCTAGCTCGACCCACGGCTGCCCCCCGCAGGACCCGGCGTAGCCGGGGAACTGCACCACCACGCATCACCAATCCCCCCACAGCCGAAATTCGCTCATTGCCCAGAGCGGCTGATGCGCCCTGCTTTGGCCTGCAACTACCTCACACAACATAAAGAGAACCGTTGGCTGGTTTACCCCTTCGCAGCCTGTGGCGATCGCCATGCCGTTAGCATCCTGAGTACCAATTCGACAAGAACAAGGGCAGGCCTGGCATGCGATTAGGTTGGTATTCGGCACTAACGCCCACTGAAAAGCGTACCTACTGGGCGTGTTTCGGTGGGTTCACGCTAGACTCGATGGACTCCACCATCTACTCGCTCATGATGCCAGTGCTGATGACGGTACTGTCCCTGAGCAAGTCCGATGCGGGCCTGCTCGGGTCGGTATCCCTGATCGGCAGCGCCTTGGGTGGCTGGGCCGCCGGGTTGCTGGCGGACCGTTTCGGCCGCGTGCGGGTGATGCAAGGGACCGTGCTGTGGGTAGCGTCCTTCACCTGCCTGGCCGGGCTTTGCAGCAGCTTCTGGGAATTTCTGCCTGTGCGTTTTCTACAAGGCATCGGCTATGGCGGCGAAGCCGTCGTCGGCGCGGTGCTGATCAGCGAGGCCATTGCGCCAGCGCTCCGCGGCCGGGTTGCCGCCTCGGTGCAAAGCGGGTACGCGGTGGGCTATGCAATTTCCCTGACCTTGATGCCGGTCGTGTTTGCCTGGCTGCCCGAGGAAATCGCCTGGCGCGCGTTCTTCGCCATTGGTTTGTTGCCCGCCCTGCTCATCTGGTTCATCCGCCGCCTGGTACCGGAATCTCACGCCTTTACCCAGGCGAACAAGGGCCCCAGGAAAGCGCTGAACGTTCGAGAGATCTTCGGCCGGGATCATCGCAGGGTCACAGTGATCAGCACCATCCTCGCCAGCGGTATATTCGGCGGGGCTTACATCATGATCACCTGGCTGCCGACCTATATGAGGATGGTGCTCAACCTGCCGGTGACGTCTACCTCGGGTTATCTTGCGGTGAACATCCTGGGTTCGCTGCTAGGCCCCTTCATCTACGGCCGTATCAGCGACCACATCAGCCGCGGCAGGGCATTCATGCTGTTTCTCCTGTGCCAGGCCTGCGTGGTGGGGGTGTATACCTTCGCCCCCATCAACATGGGCGTCACCCTGGGCCTGGGTTTGCTACTTGGAACCTTCCAGGGCGGCTTGGCCTCCGGGCTGCCGGTGGCGTTTGCAGAGCTTTATCCCACCCGCATCCGTGCCAATGGGGCCGGGTTCTGCACCAGCTTCGGTCGCGGTTTCGGCTCGATCATGCCCGCCGCAGTCGGCTTTGCGTCTACCAGCATGGGCCTGCCCGCCGCCATGGGGACGTTTGCCATCAGCTCGTACGTGATCGCGTTCATTGCGGCGCTTTGCCTGCCAAACGCCACCGGCGCGGACATGACGGCAGAGGCTGCGGTCAATGACGACGCTGGGCATAAACGCTCGTCACCGAGTAATGACGGGGCTTATAACCCGATGACTGGAAAGAAAAATTCTTGCTGAGCAGGTTTCGCCTGTAATACTGTAAATACATACAGTTAAGAGTCATCGTTATGGCCAAGCAACCTTCCACGCCCGTACAACCCCAGCCCTATGACCTTTTGGCGACGCGCCTGCAGCGCGCCATTAACCATCCCGCCGCGCAACAGGCCAAAACGGCCCTGCTTGAACGGCTGGACGGCGACTCGGAAGAAGCTTGGGAGCGGATCATGGAAGAGCTGGGCGAAAACGATAACGTGACCCTGGCTTACCGGGACGATGGCCATATCCAGATTTTCTGGACCGTGCTGCAGGACGATTGACGATGAGCATTGTTGTCCTGGGGCCGCTTGAGCCTTCCGTCTATCCCTTGCCGTTTTTCGCCTACCGGGTACCCGCAGGCTTTCCGTCGCCGGCAGCAGATCATCTGGAAAAACACATTTCCCTCGATGAGCTGTTCGACCTGCGCGCACCGCATATCTACCTGGTGAAGATCGACGGCGACAGCATGAAAGGCGCCGGCCTGTTTTCCGGTGACCTGGTGATCGTGGATCGCGGCCGAGAAGCACGTCATGGCGACATCGTGATTGCCGCGCTCAATGGTGAACCCGTGTGCAAGCGGCTGCACTGCAAAGGCAGCGAAATCATTCTCCAGTCCGAAAACCCGGCCTATCCCCAGCGGTTCATCCTGGAAAGCGACGAGATGGCCATCTGGGGTGTGGTGCGCTACAGCGTGCGCGATCATGCCTACGCTTGAACCCACCTTTGCTCTGGTGGACTGCAACAGCTTCTATGCGTCGTGCGAACGGGTGTTTCGGCCGGACCTGGCCAAGACGCCGATTGTGGTGCTGTCTAACAACGACGGTTGCGTGATCGCCCGCAGCTACGACGCCAAGCCCTTCGTGAAAATGGGCGCGCCGTACTTCCAGATCAAGGACACGCTGTGCCGGCACGGCATCGTGGCGTTCTCTTCGAACTACGCGCTCTATGGCGAGATCAGCCAACGGGTGATGACCCTCATCGAGGGCATGGTGGCCGGCTCCGAGGTGTACAGCATCGACGAGATGTTCTGCGACCTGACTGGCCAGCCGGGCGACCTGACGGTCCTGGGCCGGTCGATCCGGGAGAAGGTGCTGCGCTGTACCGGCATTCCGGTCGGTGTCGGCATTGCCCGCACCAAAACGCTGGCCAAGCTGGCCAACCACACCGCCAAGCGTTTGCAGCAGCACACCGGAGGCGTGGTCGACATCTGCGACCCGTTCAAGCGTGACTGGGTGCTGCGTAATACTGCCGTGGCTGAGGTGTGGGGGGTGGGCCGGCGCTTGACCGCGCACTTGCAGGGCATGGGCATCCACTCCGCCATGGACCTGGCCAATGCCGACCCCGTGACCCTACGCGCCAAGTTCAGCGTGGTCCTGGAGCGCACGGCCCGCGAGCTCGCCGGCGTGCCGTGCCTGGAACTGGACGACCCCGACCCACCCAAGCAGGAAATTTGCTGTAGCCGCATGTTTGGCAAGCGGCTGACTGACCTGGCCCCGATCAAGGAAGCGGTGGCCAGCTACACGGCGCGCGCGGCCGAGAAGCTGCGCGCCCAGGGCTCGATGTGCAAGAAGATGCGCATCGCCGTGCGCACCGGCATGTTAAACCCGGACGAGGCCAAATACGCGAACGGCGTGCTGATCGAACTGCCCTACCCTACCCATGACACGCTCTTGATGACCAACGCCGCCACCCAGGCCGTGGAACGGATCTACCGGCCAGGCTACCGCTACAGCAAGGCCGAGGTGCTGTTGCTGGACCTGCGCCAACCCGGTGAATACACCGACGACCTGTTCGCCCAGACCCAGCCGAAGAAATGCGAACAGCTGATGCAGGTGCTGGACACGATCAACGGCCGTTGGGGCCGCGGAACGCTGCGTTCAGCCACGGTGCCTATCGCGCCCGACTGGGGCATGCGCCGCGAGCTGATGAGCCAGAGTTACACAACGCGAATTGATCAGTTGTGGACAGTCAATGCACACTAATGTATTTACTAATTATATCTTAGCTCCCAATAGCCTGTTTTATTGATAAATTCATAAAATGAATTTTATTATAATTATACTAATTGGCTGATGCTTGACTTTTTATAGTAATCGCGCAATCAGAAGCGGTCTATAAATACAGTGCGTTAAATGCATTAATGTTCTCAGTTTTCAATATTTAAAATTAGGTTGTGATTCGAATTAAAGTGAATTGCAGTTCGTCTTTTTTAAAATAAAGAGGAACTTTTAAAATAAAAATTTGTCAACTTTATGATTTTGCATGTGAAATTCCCCATACCAAACAGGATAATACCATGCCTACAGCTCCAACAATTGCTCCGCTGATACCGGCTGAAGAGCAAGTCATAGTTCACACTCAAACTTCCTACACTACGTACAAAGGAACGTCGGGTAACGACGTAATTAATGGTTCCTATAGACGGGATCATTTGTTTGGTGGTGCCGGGAACGACACCCTGAATGGCCAAGGCGGCAACAGTGACGTATTGGTAGGCGGTGCTGGAGTCGATACCCTCACAGGCGGCGCAGTCGATGGATATCCGGTGAAATTCGTGTTCACGTCGCTTACCGACAGTTACGCCAATGCCGAGGGTTCCCATTCCGACCTGATTACTAATTTCTTTGGCTCAGACGATGTACTGGACCTGACCGCCCTTGGCCTGGAGCGGATCGGTAACGGCCACAATGGCGATCTGGACGTCAGCTATGATGCTGCCACGGACATTACCTACGTGCGTTCGCTGGACAAAGACGCCAGCGGCAATTTCTTCGAGGTGCGCCTAGCGGGCGATTTTCAAGGCCAGCTAAGCACGACCAACTTTGAACTGCGCCACGATGGCACAGCCGGCAACGATTCCCTGGACTACAGCTTCAGCACCAAGCAGTACGTGCTCAATGGCCTGGACGGTGACGATACGCTGACCGGCGGGAAAACAGCCAACGTACTGGATGGCGGCGCGGGTGCTGATCACCTGATCGGCAATAGCGGCTACGACACTTTCCTCTACCACCAGCTCAGCGACAGTTTCGTCAACGACGCCTCGGGTGAGTCCAGCGCTGACCTTATCAGCAATTTTAACCTGTTCCGTGGGGACGTGTTGGACGTTTCCGCGCTGGGCTTCACTGGCCTGGGCGATGGCTACAACGGCACGCTGAATTATACCTATGACAAAACCGCAGGGCATTTTGTGGCTCAGTCGTTCGAAGCCGATGCCCAAGGCAACCGCTTCAAGGTGTATATCGACCAGGACTACCGCCACGGTAGCGCCTCTTACCAGGATGCCGATGGTTTTATCTTCGCAGGTGATGACTACTCTGACGCTGCTGACCAGACCCTGACCGGAAAGCCGACCTGGGATGCTCTCTTTACGGGATCGGACGGCGGTATTCTGATCGGCGGCGGTGCCGGCGATGCGCTGACGGGTATTAATACTGGGGTAGATACCTTCCGCTATCTGGACAGCAGCGACAGCGTTCATGGTGCCGCTGACCTGATCACGGACTTCGATGTGACCCAGGACAAGATCGACGTGGCAGCCCTCGGCTATACGGGCCTGGGCGATGGCACCAACGGTACCTTGAAGCTGGTGTACGACACAGACCTGCACCGCACCTATCTCAAGGACTACGACCTTAATGCCGAGGGTCAGCGCTTCGAAATCGGCTTCGAAGGCGGCTACACCCGGACCTTCACCGCAGACAACTTGATCGTTGCCAGCACCGTTTCAACAGCCGAGCATGCTCTTGATGCGCCTATTGAATTGGTAGGCGTTGCGCCTAGTGATATCCATGCTGCTTAGGTGAGAGGTCGCTTTAGCTAGCGGTTAGTAGTCCATCATCACTTCAGGCTGACCTTAGCAAGGGCAGCTAAAGTCGGTTTACGCCGAAGACGAAAGGCTCCTACCGACCCATAGCTGACGTTCAGGTAGGTGAACCTGTGTCACCTCGTGAATGACATCTCCAAGCACTTTGCGATCCGGTCTAGAATGACCATGCACTTTTCAGAAACAACAAGCGGTGGTTCGCCAATCATGTAAAGCAGGTGCTCGAACGCTAAGCCAGTTTCGTGGTGATCGACATAGTCAAGAACGATTTCACCCCCGTTCTCCAAGCCTGCTTGAGCTAAAGCATGGTCTTGCGGTACTGGGCCAAGCTGTTCGTATGCCATGGACATCAGCGTCGAGATCTCCTTAAGTGCTTCAACGAAATCGGCCCTCAAGTCGTTGCCAAGGTGGCTCATCACAAATATCTCTTCGATCAAGGTGATCTGGGTTCCGTTCTTGCTTGGTCGACCGGTGCCCAAAACCAGGTTTTTGTCCAGGCAATTGGATAGCTAAGTTCGACTGCCTGCTCTTGGGTTACGCTCTACCCATTTCCTCGTACGAGGCATCGACGAACGTGATGTGTTCGCCCCAAGCCGCTTCAGCTAAATCCTGGATGATTTCAGCCAGCGTCTCGACATTCACCCCCTGAGCTTCGATGCAGGCCGAGCGTCCGGGTGACCAGTCGATGACGGAACACTGTGTATATTGCTCCAGCAGTGCGGACAGCGCCGCCTGAGGCGGCGCCCTGTGGGTATACATGAAGTCAAAGTATGGGGCACTGGTATCATGAAGCGGGTACATCAAAGCCCAAGCGTTTGATGGGCCAGGAAAGCACAGGTGGACGTAACGATTCGCCCATTCCGGTCCACTGTGTTTGATGTGTCGAAGTACTCCGATGATCGAATGACAATCGGCTATGCGGACCATTCGGTCAGGATCAAAGGTCCAGTCGGGCCCAGGCTGGCTTGCTGCGGTACTGGCCAGAAGTGCAGCAACCATTCTTGCTTTTTTCTTCATCGCATTACCTTGGCTCGAACGTTTGCCCTGTGTCGGCTTCTACCTGTCATCACCGACCGCTTCGGGTCGGTTGCAGCCAACAGCAGTAGTCAGCAACCGACCCAAAGCGACCTACGCCGCCCTTAGGCAGCGTAGTGAGGTGATGCCGCGCTCAGTTAGCCAATAGGCTGGTCATGCTCCGGCGCAGCTGTAGCCACCCCTACCAATTCAACTGCCACTGGGGGCGCGAATATCATGTTGTCGTCGTTCAAAACATCAAGCCAGTTACCGGCCAAGGCAATTTCGAATTTGTGCCCTTGGCTGTCTGCTTCCACATCCTTGAGGTAGGTACGGTCCAGATCCCGGTTGTAGGCCATCTTTAACGTAGTCCCTGTGCCATCACCGAATTCGGTGTAGCCCAACTGCGATACATCGATCTTGTCGCTAGGGCCTGCGAACCCTTTGATAAGGTCGACAAAGCTTTTCGAGTCGGTTCGATAGCTGTCGTCGGTAGACAGGTAGCGGAAGGTATCGTCGTCTTGATGGTCATCGACCCAGTAGGAGAAATCGCCTCTGTCACCGCCATTGAGTTGGTCAGCGCCCTGCCCCCCAATCAAGATGTCGGACCCTGCCCCGCCGTTGATGCGGTCGTTGCCCGCCAGGCCATAAATCACTTCCGACAGGGCCGATCCGGTAATGGTATCCGTGCCCGAGGTGCCTTCGATGACAGGGCGTGCCGTCACCACATTATCGCTGTTCAGCTGACTGGCCAGGTTGCCGTCCAGTACCAGCTCAAAGCGATGCCCGGAGGCGTCGGCATCGTAACTCTTCAAGTACGTTCGGGTACCTTCGGCATTCGTTTGTACAGCGAGCGTGCCGTTGTGGCCATTGCCAAGGCCAGTAAAACCAAGCCCGATCAGGTCAATCCGGTCCTGGGACGCATCAAAATCCACAACACGGTCACCGGCTTGGCCGGTACTCGTGTGGTAGCTGTCCGCTATGTCAGTGAAGCGGAATATATCTGCCCCGGTACCGCCGGTGAGCACGTCCCGCCCGCCACTGCCCTGCAAGACATCGTCGCCCGCAAAGCCGTTAATGAGTTCGGAGGCCTCCGTGCCTCGCAGGATGTCCTGCCCCACATAGCCGTCGATATGGACCTTGCCGTCCTGGCTGCCGAAGCTGGTATCAAGGCTGCCGTCTGCATTGAGACGCGTGACGTTAAAGTCCCGGTTGTGCAGGCCCGCGATCACGATTTTGCCGTCTGCTTGTACCGTCACAGCATCTGGAGAGCTATCGTCGATAGTGACCATGCCCTTTTCGCCGAAGCTGGTATCAAAGGAACCGTCGGCATTGAGCCGCAGTACACTCGCCACCGAAGTTTCGACGTTATGGCCTGCCACAATGATTTTGCCGTCCGCTTGAATGGCCACACCAGAATCGCCTCTGAAACCCAAGGCTGGATCGAAGTAGAGGATCCCCTGATCCCCAAAGCGGGTGTCCAGCTCACCGTCCGGCGTAAAGCGCTGGAGTGCATACATGTCAACAAAGCGGATGTCCGTAGGCGAATCGTGCGCAACCTCGACAGAATAGAGCGCGCCGAGAAGAACACTGCCATCAGGCTGGACAGTGGTCGAAATATCACCAGCCCCTGGGTCTGGCGTGGTGTTCAATGTCAGTGTCCCCTTGTCACCAAAGCCTGTGATCACGGTACCGTCGCCGCTCAGTTTAGTAACCTCGGCTTGACCGTCGTCGCGAATGCTTACATACAGGGTGCCATCCGCTTGGGCCTTGATATCAATGCCGCCGTAGAGGCCGCTAGCGATCGTCAGTGCGCCGCCCGTGGCGAATGTACGGTCAAGCGTACCGTCACTGTTGAATCGCTCTACCCGTATGCCGCTGTCTATCGAACTCGCGACCACCACTCTGCCGTCGGCCTGAACAGCCATGACTTCATAGTCCCAATCAAGATCTACGCTGGCCGGAACGACATCTACGCCTCCCACGCCGAACGCGGTGTCCAGGCTGCCGTTCGTGTTGAGCCGCAGCACAGAATGATCAAGCTCGTAGCCATAGCTTTCCTCGCCTGGCGCGCCAGGGTAACCCCAGGCAAGGTGCTGGCTATAGCCACCTACCAGGATTTCGCCGTTGGCTTGTACCAATACGCTTTCTGCGTAATCCAGCTGCCCTGTAAGATCGACCGTGACCGTGCCGACGCCGGTGGTGACAGTGTGGGTGAGTACCGACTTGCTATCGCTGGTTTCCACTGTTTAATCCTTTAATGATGCCGATTGGATCCTCCACTGTAGTTCACCGTTGGCAGTCTGCATTCGGCCAGGCCTGGCGAGGCACATGACAGTCGCTGTACGGTCATCGCCTACTGTCATAGAGGTAGATAGCGAAGCCTGGCGATGCTTTATTGCTGGTGGGGCGGTATCGAGAGTACGAAGGGTTCGACTACATAGGACGGTGCTGGATAGGGTTCACCTGACGCTGCTATCCATAGCTACCGTTCAGCACCACACCGTAGCGGTTGCGTAAAGTAAAGGTGGGTGCTGATAGCCCGGCTGTTGAGGAAGTGTTAGCTCACGTGGTCTACAGCGGGATGTCCTATGAGCGCCACCTTTGGCGTATCGGCAACCACCAGGTCGGCATCGGTGAGCACTTGCGTGTAGTCGAACCCGGCTAGCGTGACCTGGAAGGCGTGCCCATCGGCACCTGGCTCGCTACTGCGCAGGTAGGTACGGTCGTGGATTTCATCGTAGGTCATCCTCAAGGTGCCATCGCGGCCGTTACCCAAACCGGTCACGCCGAGTGCGGAGACATCAAGCTTGTCCTCGCCCCAGATGAAATCAGTGATCAGGTCGCTGCTGCCGGCATAACTATCAGCGCTGCTGGTGAACACGAAACGGTCGTTGCCCGTGCCGCCGGTGAGCTTGTCCGCGCCCGCCCCACCCGTCAGCATGTCGTCACCGGCGTTACCCTCAAGAGTGTCGTTTCCGGCGCCGCCGCCCAGGGTATCGTTGCCCCAGTAGCCATACAGAATGTTCGCTTTGTCGTCGCCGACCAGATTCACTGGTGTGATCGGCTGCGGGGTGGTCACAGCAGTCGCGTCACTGGGCGGGGCGAACAACACGGTGCTGGTATTTAGCTCACTGACGTGGTTCCCACTGAGCAGAATTTCGAAGCGGTTACCGTTGGCATCGGGCTCCAGGGATTTAAGCGCGGTGGCATTGCCGGCCAGGTTGAGCACCACCTTCAGCGTACCGTTGTAACCGTTACCCAGCCCGGTAAAGCCCAACGCGGACACGTCGATCATGTCATGGCCGTTACCACTGAAGTCGGTGATCAGGTCGCGGCTGCTGTAGCTGCCACTGGCATCATTACGGTAGCTGTCGCTAAGCCGGGTATACACGAAATTGTCTGCACCTGCGCCGCCGCTCAGGGTATCGCCGCCGGCGCCGCCGAATAGCCGGTCATTGCCCACACCTGCTTCGACGGTATCGCGGCCAGCGCCGGCCTTCAGGGATTCGCTGGCGTCTGTGCCTTCGAGCAGGTCGTTGTGCGAGGTGCCGTTGATCAGCGGCTGGAAGTTGGCATTGGTAATAAGGCCGCTATTGGCCAGGAACTGCACGGCAAAATGTTTGCCATTACCGTCTCGCTCGTAGCTTTCCAAAATGTAAATGCCGCGCAGGGGCTCGCTACGGATGTGCAGGGAATCGCCATAGCCATTGCCCAAATGGGTATAGCCCAGGGCCGACACGTCGAGGATATCGTGGGCGGGATCGAAATAGTCGATGGTGTCGGTATACTCGCCTCCGCCCTTGATATAGCTGTCGCCGATGCGGTCGAAGCGGAATACATCGTTGCCGGCGCCGCCGTCCATGCCGTCGTATCCGGCACTGGAGACCATCACATCGTTGCCACCCCCGCTGACTAGCTGGTCGTTGCCGCCCCCACCCATCAGCAGCTCATTGGCTAGCCCACCACGTATGTAGTCGTTGCCAGGGGTACCCTGCACGATGAGTTCGATCGGGTTGCTGCTGACCTGGCTACTGGCGCTTGGGACTTGTAAATCCGTATGGCTGGTGACTTTCTTGATGTCGGGAACCTGGGTCATGCGTGCTCCTTGCCTGCGGTTGGGCCACTAGGAATATAGCGTGACGCCATTAATGCCGTTTCGTTTAAAGGCAATGGGCCGGTATCGACGAAGGGGTAATAAGGGCCTGGGGTTGATGCACATCCTCACGCTGCCGCGTTTGGCTTTAGCCGGTCAATGCGAAGGGCCGCAATGGGTCGGCTGCGGCCGGTGGGAACGGGCCCCTACCGACCCATTGCTGCCCTTCGCATTGGGCGGCAATCGGCAGTACCGGTCGTTATAATGCATTCAGGAAACCAGTTAAGAGACTCGAAGATTGAATGGACTTCTTAGTTGATTGGATAGCACACAGCATTGGCGTTTGTGTGTTGAAACTGCTGAGTGGTGGCCGCTTCAAAGGAAAAAGCGGCTATGCCTGGGGCTGGGCAGTCGTCGTCGGTGGCTTGGTTCTGCTTAGCCCATTTGCAGCTTTCTTCGTTTGGCTTGAGTATACCGATGGCGGTTGACGTGATGGCACATTGGGTCGACAGATGTCGCTCTCGACCGACGACATCCAACCCAAAGCGGATATCCAGCTGGATCTCCAGAGATCTACCCTAATATCGAGAAGGCAACAGTTCTCCTGCTTCAATGCGTGAGAAAACAACGTCAGGATTCGTCTGGCACCAGTATTTAAATAAAAGGCGAGGTTCGTGTTCTCCAAAAACCTGCTTTACCAAGCTCTCAAGGGATACGACCAGTTTGGGGGCCGTCCATTGCTGTGCGAGAACACCAATTTGTTTGCCCGACGCGGAGATAACCCAGGTAGCTTCATCCCCTTTGATACAGGGCAGGTAGTGCATGGTTTGTATGGCTTCGAACAGTGCGCGCAAAGTTGCGGTCGGATCGAGCTTGATTGAGCTGGCATGGCCGCTCAGATCGTCTCCTGCATGGACGCTGTCTCGATCAATGGCAATGGCCAGCATCATGATCCCTTGAATGATTCAATTCAGGCTAGCCAGCGTATGGGCTGAGTAGCGAGCCGTCTACAGTCCGCTCATGGCCGACCTCTATCTGCCGCCACCGTCCGCTATGGGTCGGTAGCGCCGATCCCAAATGCATGCCCGTGCCATGCATTTGGCGTCACGCGCTTCCAGCTTCTTGAAGCCGGTGAGAACGGATGGTCAGATCAAGGCCAAGCAACGGGTGACGGCTAGAAGGGTGCGAAGGATGGAGCTCCCCTTCTCCAGACTTTCATACAGAAGCGTCAGAGGCAGGCCCGTTGGCAATCTCACCCCCGCCCTCGGCGCTGCAAACGGACCTCAATGGACTCAAGTTCTGTCATCCCTATACGACCCCTCACTCCCTAAACAATACACAACAACATCCGGCAGCTCCGGTTAACCGACGTCCGCCGTTAAGCGGCACCATTGTCCCTTATTTAGAAACAAACATATTCTACAGCGCCTAATTGTTTCGAGAGCTGTCGCTAAGTACATTGGCTCACATGCACCGGCGACGTACTTCTACTCAGTTGCCATCCCCCAATTTGAACACTCTTTACTCAAAGGAATGCCCTGATGCCTGCCTACAACCGCCTGAACAAAGACGACGCCGTACTGCTGCTGGTTGACCACCAAACAGGCCTTATCTCGCTGGTACAGGATTTCTCGCCGAACGAGTTCAAGAACAACGTGCTGGCCCTGGCCGATTGCGGCAAGTTCTTCGGGCTGCCCACCATCCTGACCACCAGCTTTGAGCAGGGCCCGAACGGGCCGCTGGTTCCGGAGCTGAAGGAAATGTTTCCCGACGCGCCCTACATTCCGCGCCCTGGCCAGATCAATGCGTGGGACAACGAGGACTTCGTCAAGGCGATCAAGGCCACCGGCCGCAAGCAGCTGATCATTGCTGGCGTGGTGACTGACGTGTGCGTCGCCTTCCCTACCCTGTCCGCACTGGCTGAAGGCTTCGATGTGTTCGTGGTCACCGATGCATCGGGCACCTTCAACGAAACCGTTCAGCAGGCATCCTGGGCCCGCATGTCCGCCGCCGGCGCTCAGCTGATGAACTGGTTCAGTGTGGCCTGCGAACTGCACCGCGACTGGCGCAACGACATCGAGGGCCTGGGCAACCTGTTGTCGCAGCGCATCCCCAACTACCGCAACCTCATGAACAGCTACGCGGCATTGACGGCCAGATGAAAGGCTGAACACGCAATGGGGTTACTCGTAGCCCCAACCGCGTCGATCGTGCTGGTTACCAGCACAGGCATCCAATATTTCACCGCCGGGCATCGCTGCCTCGAGCACAGCTATATTCCAAGGAAAACAAACATGGCCAGCCCCGCTCCCCTGACGGACATCGTGACCCTCGTCGTTCGCCACAAGGTACGTCCCGATGCCCTTCACACCTATGAAGAATGGCTAAAGCGATCCGTTCGCACCGCCATGTCACAAGACGGTCACCTGGGTGTGAATGTCATACGCCCTACCGAAGAGGATCACACCTTCACCACTGTGGTTCGTTTTGCCAAGGCAGAGAAACTGCAGGCTTGGGTCAACTCATCGGTGAGGCGTTCACTCATCGTCGAGGTCACGCCCTTGCTGCAAGACATCGATGCACCTGAGGTGAGCAACGACCCGGAGTTCTGGTTCACTCCTACGCATGCTGACAAAAGCCAGCCGCCCAAATGGAAACAGGCGGTACTCAGCTATGTGGTGATCGCGCCATTGTCCATGGTTATCCCCCAGCTCTGGAGCCCCTTGTTCCAGCAGCACCCTGCGCTGGGCGGGGTCGTTGCGAGCAACCTGATCATTACCTTCTGCATCGTCGGGCTAGTGACGTTCGCAATCATGCCTTATGTCACTCGCTGGCTCGCGGGTTGGCTTACCGCCAAGTGACTTCTCTCAGGCGTTTTTTGAATGCTTGGGTAGTCAATGTAGCCTCGCCCGTCACCTCCGAAGAAAGTGGCCGGGTCGGGTGCGTTAAGTTCCAGACCCTCCCGGATTCGGCGAGGCAAGGTAACTCCCGGGCTACAGGAGCTTGCCAGGCTGGACTATTCCACAAGGGATATCATTCGCTGCTACAGCCTGGCGGCTCACCTGCGCCTGCAGCCGGGCCAGTTCCGCGGCGTGGGTGGCCAAGCCGCTCCGGCTCGGCCACGTGCGCGGTGTCGGGCGCCTGAATTCGCCTCCAGGCCGCTAGTTCCTGTCAGCCCAACACATGCCCCTGATCAACCTCCTCCGCTACCCCTATCAACCCAACCTGATCGCCACCCGCAAACACCACGTTGCGCTCATCCAGGCTCTCTCTCCAGTCACCACTGATCGCGATCTGAAACTTGTGGCCCTGTGCGTCTGCTTCAACATCCTGCAAGTAGGTACGGTCCAGGTTGCTGTTGTAGGCCACTTTAAGCGTGGTGCCGGTGCCGTCGCCGAAGCCGGTATAACCCAGGTGGGCCACATCGATCTTGTCGTCCACCGTCAAGTGGGCGATCAGGTCGACGAAGCTCTGGCTTCCCGTGCGGTAGCTGTCGTCGGTGGAGGTGTAGCGGAACACGTCGTCGTTCTGGTGGTTGTCGGTCCACAAGGAGATGTCGGCTCTGTCTCCACCGTCGAGGCGGTCGGCGCCAGCGCCGCCGATGATGACATCCGCACCAGCGCCACCATTGATCCGGTCATTGCCGCCCAAGCCGTAGATGATTTCCGACAGGGCAGAACCCGTAATCGTGTCTTTGCCCGAGGTACCGTCAAGGGTAGCTGGGGTGAACACCAGGTTGTCGCTTTTCAATTGGCCTACCAGGTTGCCGTCCAGGGCCAGTTCGAAGCGTTGGCCGGAGGCATCGGCGTCGTAGCTTTTCAGGTAAGTGCGGCTACCGTCGGCGCTGGCTTGCACGGCGAGGGTGCCGTCATGGCCATCGCCGATGCCGGTGAAGCCCAGGCCGATCAGGTCGATACGGTCATGGGCAGCGTCGAAGTCCTGGAGGCGGTCGCTGCCGTTCTGGGACGCGGTGCGGTAGCTGTCGCTGAGTGCGGTGAAGCGGAAGATGTCTGCGCCAGCGCCGCCTTGCAGCAGGTCGCGGCCGCCATTGCCCTGGAGCACGTCGTTGCCCTGGAGCACGTCGTTGCCCGCCAGGCCATGAATCACCTCGGCCGCATCGGTGCCCTTGAGGATTTCTTCGCCCGTGTAGCCGTCGATATGCAGCTTGCCGTCCGGGCTGCCGAAGCTGGTATCCAGGCTGCCGTCGGTATTGAAACGCACGATACTGAAATCACCGTTGGTAGTGCCCGTGGCGAGGATCTTGCCATCGGCTTGTACGGTCAGCGCCATCGGCGCGTCGGTCTCGAAGGTTACTTTGCCGTGGTCGCCGAAACTGTTGTCGTAGGAACCGTCCGTATTGAACCGCGCCACGGTGGCCCTGGTGTCGCTGTCACCATGGCCCATCAGGATGATCTTGCCATCCTCCTGCACGGCAAGCACCGAGTCGTCGCCGAACCCCATGCTTGGGGTGAGAAAGAGCCGGCCATTCTCACCGAAACGGGTATCCACCTGACCGTCAGGATTGAAGCGCTTGAGGATAAACAGAGGATCCGCAAGGAGCAGAGGGCTGTACGAACCGCCGTACACCACACTGCCATCGGCTTGCACCGCAGTGGAAATCTCTTCGGTGTAGTAGTAGTCGTCGATAGGAATAGGCAGGGTCAGGATGCCCTTGTCGCCAAAGCTCTTGACCAAGGTGCCGTCACTGGCGACTTTGATCACTGCCGCTTCGTCAAACCCACGCACGCTGAGCAGGGAGGTGCCGTCCGTACCGACCTTCAGCTCCATCCCTACGAAATAAGCGCCAGTGTCGATGGTACTAACACCGTTCTGGCCAAAGGTAAAGTCGCGGCTCCCGTCGCTGTTGAAGCGCTCCATTCGCACGCTTTCAGGTTGATCTATGGCGATCAGTACCTTGCCATCGGGTTGCACCGCCGTCACCTCGTAGCGTGACGCTGGGGCAATCGCAGCGGGAACGATGTCGACGCCACCCTCATGAAAGCGGGTGTCCAGGCTACCGTCTGCGTTCAGGCGGACAACCGAATGGTTCTGCTCATAGCCGTAGCTTTCTTCGCCAGGCGCGCCGGGGTAACCCCATGCCAGGTACTCGGTATAACCTCCCAGCAAAATCTTGCCATCGGGCTGGATAACGATGCTCTGGTTGTCGTCAAACTGGCCAGTGAGGTCGACCTGGACAGTGCCCGGGCCAGTTCTGACGGTATGAGTGCTCGCAGACGCGCTATTGGAAGTCATCACGAGGGCCGAGCCTTTGAATGGATGAGCTTATGACCTTAGCAGAGCTATATGAATGTTCACTTGCTCATCTCTTTATCAGGTAGGTCGAAGTACTCTCGAGATCAGACACGCACAGTCACGCTGTACTATCCCCGAATAATGATGTTTGGAAGCTTTCAGGAAGGCCAGATGACTGACCGCTACCCGGGAAAAAACGAGGCACGCTGGCCCTTCGTTCTGATTGCGGCGGCGTTGTGGATATTAGCCATTATTATGCTGGGTATTCACGCTTGGGTGGGTGCGATGGTGTTTTTATCACTGGGCATCAGCATGGTTTGGCCAAACTTCTTTTACGGAAGAGAGGCCACCGAACGCTTCAAGCGCTGGTTCGATTTTTTTTGCCGGTGGTTATGACAAAGACGAAGCAGCCAAGCCGCGCTTGGCATTTGAACGTCAAACCTTTCGTGCCCAGCTGCCGAACATCACATCGCCAATGTACACACCTGAAGAGGCTGAACGCTCCTGATCCAGCCGCTCTTGCAGCGTTTCAATGTCGACTTCGCTTGCACTGGCTACTCCCAGTGCAACGATTCGCGGCAGGCAGGCACGCACAATGTTGCCTAGGCCGTAAGGCGTGTCGGGCGTTTGGACCACGCACTCGGCCCGCACGCTTTCCACGGTCAAGCCTGCCTGCGTAAAAATGCCATGCAGGTTGAAACCGATGTGCAGGTCTGCCCCTTCACGAGCGATCATTTCCTGTAGCCAGGTTTGCGCTTTCTCCCCTTGCACCCAATAGCGCTTCATCCTTCGCCACTGCACGCTTATAGGCATCACGGCTCATCAACTTCTCGGCGTAAGCGAGAAACGCAGGCCTGTGCGGCAATGTTTGCAGCCCCAAACCCCACCCGATGTGGGAGCCAACATAGACGTCGGCAGCAGTGAAGCGCTCTCCGGCAATAAACGGATGCGCCAACACCGCGCGCTCAAGTTGGTCAACGGTACGCTCGTAGCTTCCGTAACCGAAGAAAAACTCCTGATCCGGCTTCGGGTTGAAGCCGGCGCGGTGATTGGTCACAGCCTGCTCCAGAGGCCCCGCGGCAAAAAACAACCAGCGGTAGTAGGTCGCTCGCTTCGCCGCTGCAGGCGCCAACTCGGCCGCGGGGAAGGCGTCCGCCAGGTACGCACAGATGGCGGCAGTTTCTGTTATGGTTTGCCCGTTATGCACGAGGGCAGGAACCTTCCCCACCGGGTTCACGTCGCGAAAAAAAACGACTCGTGGATCATCTGCGTTATCCACCGTTGGCACTGCCAGCGAAGCACCGCCCCACTGATCAGCCTGGCTGGTCGGCTGGTAATCCAGAACGACCGACTCATACGCGCAGCCGATTTCTTCGAGCATCCAGCGCACCATGCGGCCGCGAGAATTGGGGTTGGTATAAAACGTCATTGTCATCGAGAGCCCCTCCTGGCTCGGTTGGTCGATAACAATGGTAAGGGCGAAGCTGCACCACCCCTTCGGCGGTGTACGCCAGAATACTCGCCAAACGCGCCATCTGTGGGGCGTCGCATTACGCATTGCCGCTCACCTGCGGTTCGGAGCATAGAAATGTCGCACCTTCACACCAGCGCCGAGCGGTGTAAATTGCCCCGGGTTTTCTGGCAATCGATAGAGCAACTGGGGTTGGCCCCCTCATTGATTCAGCGGCACGCCCAACTGCCCCACGACCTTCACCTGAACGAAGCCGCTGCTGTCAGCACGCATCAGCTCTTTGCCATCTGGAACGCCATTGAGGCGCTTTCTGCAGACCCTGCGTTCGCGATCAGGATGGTCCGCGATACGCCCAGTTCGAAACATAAACTGGCATTTCTGGCGGCGTTATATGCGGCCAGCTTTCGCGATGGGCTTGCAAGGCTTTCACGCTTCAAGCGCCTATGCAGCCCCGACCAGATTCGCATCGAAGAGCGTCAGGGCAAGGTGTCATTCACCATTGAGTGGCCTTCTGGCACAGGGCCGGCGCCCTATCTCTCGGTCGAGGCCTCTTTCGCGTTGGTACTGGAGCTCGGTCGACGAGGCACTGGTAAACACATCAAACCTCTGGCGTTGAGCTTGAGACGACCGGCGCAAACCCTGGAAACTCACTCGAGCTATTTCGCTTGCCCCATTCACTACGGCGCGGCTCATGATGAATTGACGGTGAGCGCCGCCGACCTCGATCTACCGTTTCTGGAGCACAATCCGGAAGTGATGGACATGATGGCGCCCGGCCTGACTGCCGCACTGAGGGAGATAGAAAGCCCCGTTGGATTCGGCGAGCAGGTAATCGAAGCGCTGAAAAAAGCGTTAGGGGACGGACGGCCAAGTTTGCAGTACCTCGCCCGAGAACTGTTGCAGAGCGAGCGTACGTTGCAACGACGCTTGGCGTCGGAGGGCACATCGTTCAGTGCGATGCTCAACGAGGCCCGGCGCCAAGTGGGCTTTCATCTGCTGGCGAACACGGCCCTCGAGCTCAAAGAAGTGGCGTATTTGCTCGGTTACGAGGACGTCAACTCTTACTATCGGGCGTTTCGGCAGTGGGAAAAGGTGTCACCCGGTCAGTGGCGACTGCTCAATACTTGAAGTATGACGCTGGCCATATGCGGACATTGTGGCCGCATTGCCACATATTTACGCGCCAGCGGTTGGTCTCGACCGCCCCATAGCCGCCTCTCGCAGAGCACCGGCATCGACAAAATCGTGGATTGGATCAGAAGGCCGCAGCACGGGGTAAACCTGAACTACCCTTGTATCCACCTTCATACAACAAGCCAGGCCACGCCACCGGTGCACAGGTACCCAGGCAGCAGCCGGCGAACCCGGGAGTTCCAATGGCCACTACCTATTTCGATGTCCGCGACTACGGCGCGGTTGGCGATGGTGTTACCGACGATACCCACGCTATTCAGGCAGCCATTGATGCCGCCAGGGCCGCCGTCGAGTCCGCCGACGAGATAATCGATGCCGAGGTGTACCTGCCTGAAGGCACTTACATCGTCAGCGGCAACCCCGAGCTGAGCGCCAGCAGCTGCCTGCAGCTGTATAACCGGGTGACGCTTGGCGGTGACGGGGCCGACGCCACCAGCCTCAAGCTTGCCGATGGCTGGGACAAGCCCGTTACCGGTATCGTGCGAACCGCCGGCGAAACACAGCACGTTGGCGCCCATGACCTCACCATCGATGGCAACAGCGCGGGCACCAGCGGGCGCGTGGATGGCTTTACCACCGGCGGGGAGAACCTGCGTGACAACCCGGACACGGGCGTCAGCCTCAGCGGCGTGGCGCTGGTCAATTGCAGCGGCAACGGGCTCAACGCCCAGGAGAACACCTACGGCCTGAGCGTTACCGACAGCGTGGCCAGGGGCAATGGCCTGGATGGTTTCTTTGCCCACCTGGTTGGCCAGTTCAGCGAATACGTAGACGCCGGCGGCTTCCAGGACAACCGCAGCGAAAACAACGGCCGCAACGGCTTCACCTTGCTGCTGGACAACTACGAGACCACCCTGGCCGACAACGATTCTGCCAACAACAATGGCCGCGGCCTGCTCATCCAGGGCCCTCCGGGCGAAGAGCCCAACGGCCGGGTGCAGATCACGGGTGGCGAGGTGTATGGCAACAGGGACGAAGGGGTGCTGCTCAAGCTCACTGACCAGAGCCGGGTCAGCGGCGTGACCGTGCACGACAATGGCGGCGCGGCCGTGGGCGTGGTCGGTAGCTCGGGAAACACCATCGCCGGCAATACCCTCTACAGTAACGTGCTGGACCATGGCAACGCGGAGGTGCTCATACAGGCCTCGGACGACACCGATGTGACCGCCCTGGGCGCGGCTCAGGGCAACGTGGTGTACAACAACATCATCAGCAGTGGCAGCGCCAGCTATGCGGTGGCCGAACGCAATGAAGACCCTATTGGCTTCAACACGGTGTTTGATAACTACTTCAGCCGCCTGGGCGACCCCGCCACGCTGTTTTATGGCACCGACAGCGACGCCTTCGGTAACCACCTTGGCCTGGTGGTAACCGGCACCGCCAGCAGCGACCTGCTGCGCGCGAACCCGATAGCCGACACCCTGCTCTACGGCGGCGCGGGCGATGACCGCCTGGTTGGCGCTGCCTATGACGATCTGCTTTACGGCGGCGCCGGCATCGACCGGCTGACCGGCGGCGCGGGCGCGGATACCTTCCGCTACACCAATGCCGGCGACAGCGTGCGCGGTGCCAACGACGTGATCACTGACTTCAAGCCCGGCGAGGACCAGCTCGATGTGGCCAGCCTGGGCTTCAGCGGCCTTGGCAATGGCCACGATGGCACCCTGCGTTTGACCTATAACGCCAGCCTGGACCGCACTTACCTGCGCAGCCTGGACGCTGATAGCCAAGGCCACTACTTCCAACTGGCGCTGGCGGGCGATTACCAGACGCGGCTGCATGCCGGTGACTTTGAAACGCTGATCCAGGGCACCTCCGGCGCGGATGTCTCCACTGGCAGCACCGCCAATGAAACCCTCGCCGGCCTTGCCGGGGCTGACACCCTCAGCGGCGGCGGGGGCGCCGATTACCTCATCGGGGGCGCCGACGCGGATCGGCTCACGGGCGGGGCAGGCGTGGACACCTTCGTCTTCAGCGCGGTGACCGACAGTTACACCAACCCCACGCTGGGTGTGCAGGCCAGCGACGTCATCACCGACTTTGACTATGACACCGACGTGCTCGACCTCTCGGCCCTGGGGTTCACATCCCTGGGCGACGGCCATGACGGCACGCTCACCTATTCCCGGAACGGCTCGTCACAGTCCATTACCCTGCAATCGCTGGATGCCGATGCGAACGGCAACTTCTTTAAGCTGGTGCTCGAAAACGAGACCTACATCAATAACGCGGCCATCCGGTTTGGCGATCCGGTTGCCACCCATTTCAATCAGCAACCCGCCAGCTACGACGATTACTCCATCGACTCGCCAACCACCGGGGACGACACCATCGTCGGCTATTTCAGCGACGACCGTATCAGTGGCCTGGCAGGCAACGACACCCTGCGCGGTATGGCCGGTAACGATACGCTCGCCGGCAATGCCGGAGCCGATTTCCTGGACGGCGGCAGTGGCAATGACACCTTGGCCGGCGGCAGCGGTAATGACACGCTCAGCGGCGGTGCCGGGGACGACCTGCTTACGGGAAATACTGGCGTAGACCAGCTGTTTGGGGGTTCGGGCGCTGATACGTTCCGCTATATCAGCAGCGCTGACAGCCTGCGCGGCGCCAGCGACATCATCGAGGACTTCGCAGGCCAGCGAGACCTGATAGACGTGTCGGCACTGGGGTATACCGGCCTGGGAAGTGGCCACGATGGCACGCTCAAAGTCAGCTACAGCGCTGCGGGAGACCGCACGTATATCAAGGACTTCACCACCACCGGCGACAACGGCCAACGCTTCGAGATTGTCTTGAGCGGGGACCACAGCCACGACCTGGGCGCGGACCAGTTCGTGTTCGCCGATGCCGGTCCTGAGCTGACGTTGCTGGGGGTGTAGGGCATTTGTGAGTTACCCATGGGCATCAACTGGCGCAACACCGACCAGTTGAATGGCGGCGTCCACGGCGTGCTCGGCGGTTGGAACATTGCTCGCGACGATCAGGTTGTCAGCAGAAAATGTTCTGGTGTAACCGCCTTCCATGCCGATTTCGAACCGCTGCCCCTCGACATTCAGATCGTAGTCCTTGAGGTAGGTGCGATCAGCTTCAAGGTGCCATCGTGGCCGTCGCCCAGGCCGGTATAGCCGAGAGCGGCAACGTCCAATACGTCCCCGCGGAACAGGTCGAAATCGCTGATAAAGTCAATGCTGGATACACCCGAGGCGTCGTTGACGAAACTGTCGCTGAGCTCATGATAAAGGTAATTTTCCTCGTTCCAGCTGCCGATCATGTGTTCCGCACCCGCGCCGCCATCCAGTACGCTGAACCATTTCCCGGCATACAGCGTATCGTCGCCGTCCCGGCCATTGAGCACGTATTGCTTGGTGCTGAAGCTGTAGTCCAGGCGAGGAGATGAGCCTGCCTGGGGGTGAACGGCAATCAGACGACTGCTGCGACTTGCTGAAGAGCTCGCTAAGGGTCGATATCCTTATTAGCCGTGGCGCGCCAATCAAACCTGGGATATCGAGGCAAGGTACAGCTGAATGCAGCCTGACCACCTAAACCTTCACTAAAGGCTTCTCAGGCCGTTCGGTGTCTCGATGTATGCCTGCAACCCATGTCGCTCCCCCCGCAGTACAGTGACCGGCCCGGAAAAGCCGATAGCCTCCAAACGGTGTTCCACTAACTCTGGGTCAGGATGAGTGATTTCCAAGCGTCGCAATGCACAGCCTTTATCAACCATCCCCTGCACTGGATGCGTCGATGCCCCCCAGTCGATCAGGCTGGGGATAACCCCTCCCTGAGGTAAATGCCCGTCAGGTTGAATCGAAATAGTCCAGGACAACGCTCCCCTGCTCATCGGCTCGACCTCTCCAAAAACCTTGCGAAGACTTTCGCCTATGCCAGCCAGATGTTCTGTTCGCGCTACCCAGTGGGCTAAAGAAGGAGCGGCATGTGCATCCAGCTCATCCAGGGCGAACCACCGAGGTCTGGCAGGTACGGGAGCAGCGTAGTCAGCGGCAATGACTTCGAGATAGAAATGCTCCCCCAGCCGCAGCAGCAGATTATGCGTACTCATACGCGCGTGCTTACCACCGGGCTGCAACTGAACACCCAGCGCCTGCTCCACGAGTTCCGCGCCTGCTGCAAGCGTAGGCGACACGACGACCAGATGATCCAGGGTGGAACGCCTCATATGCACAGCTCCAGACAGGGCTCAGGCCGTGGGTTGGCTTTGCAGCAGCGGATACAGCGATAGCACCAACAACGCTGCCATGCCCCAATTGAACAGGCGCAACCAGCGCGGCACCCGCAGTACGTTACGCAAGGCGCTGCCGAAACCTGCCCATACGCACACGCTGGGAAGGTTGACCAGCGCAAACACCGCGGCAATCACCAACACGTTATAAACGTAGCCCTGAGCCGGAACATAGGTGGTGATGGCCCCCACGGCCATCACCCAGGCCTTGGGGTTCACCCACTGAAAGGCGGCAGCGCCCAGGAAGGTCACCGGCTTGCTGCCCTGCCCGCCCGCCTCGCTCATGCCGCCCGAGGTGGCGATGCGCCAGGCCAGGTACAGCAAGTAGGCCGCGCCTGCCCAGCGCAGGGCGGTGTAGGTCCAGGGCACGGCGTTGAAGATTTCCCCCAGGCCCAGCCCCACCGCCACCACCAGCAGCATGAACCCCAGGCTGATGCCCAGGGCGTGGGGAATGGTGCGCAGGAAACCGAAGTTCACCCCCGAGGCCAGCAACATGGTGTTGTTGGGGCCTGGTGTGATCGATGACACAAGGGCGAAGAGCGCGAAGGCAGGCAATAGATCGAGGAGCATATCCGTATGTTCTCTAGGCGTTGTAGCGTTGACAGTACCTCACAACGTGCGCGGCGGGACCGTACAGCGGCGCGTGGATTCACCGCTACACCTGTTGTATTCAGAGGTTGGGGTTGGCCCTTGAGCATGGTGTGTGGGGCTCAGCTTGGCATCGGAAAAAGCATTGGGAAGGCAATGCCGGGATCGACCGAAGGTAGGGGTAGCCTCGGAAATCACTAGATCAGCCGCAGCGAGGCTGTTCCTATGGGGCATTGTGCCGATCAGGCCTACGTGACGGGCTACGCCCAGGCCGCCCGATAGCGGTACACTGGCGAGCACAGGAAGCCTTTTGTTAAACGCAAGGAAGTTAGCATGCCACTGATAACGCCGTTTGTTATCGCCCGGGGGCGTATTAGCCGCTCCACTTATTGTTCAAGGCTAGTGCTGTTGGGGGTCGCCTGCGCGGCACTCGGTACGGTAGCCGCCAGCTGGTTAGGCAATAACGCCAGCGCCTTATTCTCCGGTTTCTTCGTCTATAGCGCGTCCGCACTTAGCTGCCAGCGGCTTCACGACACCAGCCGTAGTGGCTGGGCGCTGCTGTGGTTGTTGCTTCCGGTGCTCGGGCCACTCTGGGTTGGTGTACAACTACTCAAACGTGGAGCAGTTGGCAGCAACCGCTATGGCGCCGATCCGTCCGTGCGTACCGGTTACCTGACTGTCGATATCGAGCGCTAAGTACATGACCACCGTAAACGACGTCACGCGCCTGAACCCTATCCCTGTATTCGCCATCGCATGCCCGACCTCTACCCAAGCTGTTGTCGATGCCCTGCAAAGCACCAGCTTACCGATATCGGTAGGCGGCGGGCATTTCAGCATGGGGGGCCAAACCGCAAGCGCCGGCACCCTGCATCTAGACTTGCGCAAGCTCAACACCGTGCTCCGCTTCGACCCGCAGGAACGGCGGCTTCGTGTACAGGCCGGCATTCGTTGGTGCGACATTCAACGATTCATCGACCCCCACGGGCTCGCAGTCAAGGTGATGCAGACCTACGCCAACTTGACCGTCGGAGGCGCGCTCTCGGTTAACGCACACGGCCGATATATGGGGCTTGGCCCGGTAATTTCGTGTGTAAGGGCGATCACACTGGTATTGGCAGACGGCACCGTCATTGAGGCCTCCCGCAGCGTGAACAGGGAACTCTTCAGCGCAGCCATCGGGGGCTACGGGGCCATTGGAATCATTACCGAAGTCGAGCTGGACCTTGCGGAAAACAACAGGGTTCAGCGACAACATCAACGCCTCAGTATTGGCCAATATGGCAGCTGGTTCGATGCAAAGACAAAAGGCGTGGCTGACGTTGTGTTTCATAACTTCGACCTGTACCCGCCGCATTACCGGAAAGGCCGTGCCGTCAGTTGGTCGATAACCGACAAGCCTGCGACTGCCCCACGTTTACAACCGCTCCAACGGCGCTTCTGGTTAGCGCGTTACCTGCTATGGGCGATAACCGAAACCCCGTTAGGCAAGCTACGCCGTCAGTACCTGTACGATCCCTTGCTGTACCTCAAGGCACCGGTGCACTGGCGCAACTACGAAGCGGGCTATGACGTAGCCGAACTCGAGCCGGTGGACCGTGACCGGCGTACCTATGTACTGCAGGAATATTTCGTCCCCGTTGCTCAGTTCGAGCGGTTCGCCGATGCTTTGAGCAGAACGTTGAGCAAATATCGTGTGAACACCGTAAACGTCTCGGTACGTCACGCTTATAGCGATGACGAAAGCCTGATGGCGTGGGCCCGCGGCGAAACCTTTGCCTTCGTGCTGTATTACAAACAGCGTACCCGTCAAAGCGCTCGAGACCGGGTTGCAGTATGGACGCGTGAGCTGATCGACCACGCATTGGCCGTAGGCGGCACTTACTACCTGCCGTACCAACTACACGCTACCGACCAGCAATTCCATCGGGCTTATCCGCGAGCAGTCGAGCTGTTTGCACTCAAAGCACGTCTGGACCCACGCTATCGCCTGCGCGGGAGCCTCTGGGACCGTTACTACAATCGACAGAAAAGCGCAGCAGAAACGCCACAAGCAGGTTTGTTCGCTGCGGTGTACGACGATACCGAGCAAGCCGACCGCTTTTACAGGTTCCTGCAGAACATCTTTAACGTAATACCCGAAGACCGCTTGCACAGCCTTATCAAAGCAACACTAAGGGTGCACCGTGACGATGAATCGGTATACCGCGCCATCCAGGCGGCCCTGCCGACGATTACACCGCCCCTTGCCATGCTGACCCACGCCTTGCCGTCGTTGGCCACGCAAAAAGAAGAGATGGGCCGCCAGACCGCGCGATTGATCAGCAACCGCCAGCTAACCGATTATGTCGAGATCGGCACGACTGGCCGCTACGTCAAAGCACTGAAGAAGCACCTCGGCATTCGGGGGAGCGTCACCTTGGCACATGAACAAGCGCCAGGCATGTCACCGGTAGATATCGTCGAACGCGGGCAACTGGGCCGGCTTGGCGAGCATGTGCAGTTGATTGCCTTCGCTCCTCTGACGTTACCCGACGCCAGTGCGGACTTGATCAGCTGCTATATCGGCCTGCACCACATGCCAGAGGAAAGCCTTCGACCGTTCCTGGAGTCCGTTGCCCGCGTCCTGCGCCCTGGCGGCTACTTCGTCGTTCGCGATCATGACGTGACCACCCCTGAGCTTGACCGCTTCGTTGCATTGGCGCATACCGTGTTCAACGCCGGGCTGGGTGAGCGCTGGGAGACCAACCAGGCTGAACCACGCTTTTTCAACAGCGTCGCCTACTGGATCGAGAACATCGAAGCGTGCGGCCTACGGCATACCGGTGAGCGCTTGTTGCAAGAGGGCGATCCCTCGCTCAACACATTGATGGCGTTCGTCAAAGAGGCCTCAGCATGATTGGCCGCGTCCTCCTTGTCGCTTGGCTGCATGCTCTTACATTCCAGCAGGCCAACGCGGCTGATAGTCTGGTGCCATCCGAGGCAAGGCGCAGCGCTGAGCAAACCTTGCTTACCTATCCAGAATGGTTTCTGGTTCATAGCCCTGCAGAATATGCCCGGACGCTGCGCGCTAGCCCGCCCCACGCATTTCCGTTCCTCGCCCATACAGGCCAGCTCTGGTCTGCCTATGGGACCGTTACCCACGAACAAATTCGCGGCGATTACCCCGCCAACCTGGGTTACCACACCATGATTCTGGTTCTCGCGACCAGCACCACGGTCGAGTACAGCCTGCGTTCGGCCTACGAAAACACCTTGGGCCGAACCAGCTGGGCGCTGGCAGGCAACGCTCTAACGGCTGAAGATCGCTTCGCCGCCACCGCAGCTCAGGAATACGTCGACTTCATCCGTCAAGAACCTTGGTACCTGTTCGACTTCAGCGCCCGGCTCAAGGCGCTTTGGACTGAAGTACCGCTGTGGGGCCCCGGCCTGATGCGCAAGTGGGAGCGCCGTTACGCGCTGACATCGGAGTATGTGATCAAGGCGCTTTACGCCAAAGCGATCGAAGCGGCAACGCGTGCTACCTATGACGTGGCATTGATGAACACCGATGTTGTCATTGATGCACCTTCTCAGCCTTTACATCTACCGCCAAAGGTCGATTTGTTGCAAACCTACGCGGACGGAAGCCAATTGCTGAGCCTGCCGCGTTATTACGACTTTCGGCTGGCTGCCGCGGCTCTGGCGCAACAAGGCGCGCATATAACTGACATAGCGGGAAACCAGGGCGACATCTTGGTAACCATCTGGGTGGACAGTTCTCAACCCTTGCCCCAAGGCCGAGTGCTGTTCACCCAAGACATTCAGACCCCTGACCATACCAAACGGGTCGGGATGCTGATGCAGGTGACCGAACTATCGGCGTTCCTGGTTAATGCTGGCCCTGGCCGTTATCAGGTTGAGCATGTGCACGACTATTAAAGAGAAATAAGCGGAGCTTTCGACGCCCGCTTTTGCCCCCTATCCGGGAAATGTCAGACCTCCAAGGAGACCTCTTGGAGGCTGTGCCATAACAAAATGGCACTCTAGTTCAGGCAAGCACGAGTCGCTCGATTTCAACCAATGAGCCCCTGATTCCGCCCAGGGGTGGTTGACGCCAGCAACCTATGGCTCTTTTTGAACCGCTGACAAGGACACTGCACAATGCTGATTGCCCACCTCTCAGATCTGCACATCAGGCCCAAGGGTTTGCTCTATCAGGGCTTGGTCGATTCGAACAGGATGGGTGAGCAGGCGATTGCACACCTGAATCTGCTCAGGCCCCGACCGGACGTTGTGATAATTACCGGCGACCTGGTAGATGAGGGCCTACCGGAAGAATACGAAATGGCGCGGGCGTTGCTGGCGGGTATCGAGCAGCCGTTGTTGATGATTCCCGGTAACCATGATGATCGGGCGTTGCTGCGTTCTAGCTTTTCGCAACCGTACCTCTCTTCAACCGGAGGGCCTATGCACTTCAATGCCGACGACCTTGGGCCGGTGCGGATCATTGGAGTAGACGTGACCGTGCCAGGGGAACATTACGGCGACATGACCGAAGCGGCTCGGCTCTGGCTCGATACAGCACTCGCCCGGGAGCTCGCGCGCCCTACCCTCCTCATGCTTCACCAACCGCCGTTCCTGAGCGGCATTCCCTATATCGACACCTATGCCTGCCGAAACGCAGACAGGCTTCGCGAGGTCGTGCAGGGCTATCCCGCGATAGAGCGTGTGGTGTGCGGGCACATTCACCGCTCGATGCAATTACGTTTTGGCGGAACAGTCCTGTGCACCGCCCCCAGTACCACCACTGCAATCGGGCTGGCGCTGGATGCTGAAGCGGAAGAGGCTTCCTATATCGAACCGCCTGCGCTGCTGCTCCATCATTAGAAACCGGACACGGGGCTGATTACCCACTGGGTTCCCATCGGCACGTTTCCCGGGCCACTGCCATTTGCCTGAGCGGCCAGCCGGATCGCTCGAAGCCCCGCAATCACAGCGTGGTGGTCTTTCCGTTGCGATCCAGTTCAAACACCTTGTTGCCTTGCAATGTCTCCTTCAACCAGCGTTCAGCCTTGCCCAAGGGCCTTTGGCGGGCCCATAAAAGGTCGACCCCAATTTGCCAGTCGGTATGCGGGTAGGCCGAGAGTTGCAGTTCTACCAATTCGCCGTCGGCCAACTCGCGCTGTATGAGTTGACGGGGCAACGTTGCCCAGCCGAGCCCCGCCCGAACCATTTCCAGCAGCACCGGGTAGCTTTCCGCTTGCCACAATTGGGTTGAGCGCAGGTATTCGCTGCTGGGCAGTTTGCTTGCGTGGGCACTGAAGGCCAGACGCCGATGGACGTGAAGGTCGTCGAACGTCACGGTATCGAGCTGCGCCAGCGGATGGCTGGGATGGCACACGTGCAGCATGATCAATTTGCCCAATTGCTGGAACTCCAGCTCCTTGGAATAGCCCGGTTGTGAAAACGCCACGCCGAGCACCGCCTCGCCACTGCTTACCAACTCACTGACGTCGCCATGGACCGGATGGCGGATGATCAGGTCGACGAAGGGAAACGCCTGCTCGAACGCCTTGAGGGCCGGCATGACCGGCCCGTACGGCGTTTCAATGGCAAGCGTAAGGCTGGGCTCCACGTTTTCCGAAAGGCATTGGGCATGTGCCTCGAAGGTCATGCACCGCTCGAGCACGGCTTCGGCCTGGATCAGCAGTTTATGGCCGCTGGCGGTGAGTTGCGGGCTGCGGTTGGTGCGGTCGAACAGGTCGACGCCAAGGTCGGTTTCCAGGTTGGCAATCGCGGCGCTGATGGTCGATTGAGTCTTGCCCAATGCACGACCCGCCGCGGAGAACGATCCGCTTTTAACCACTTGTATAAACATCTGCAGTTGGTCGACTGAGAAGCGCAACGCAATGACTCCTGTTCGCAAAGGGCGATTCCTGTATGGGCCGCTTGATTGTGCCGCGTGCGCGCCATCGAAAAAAGCGATAGTTGCCAATTTGTTTCATCGCTGGAAACGCTCAACCATGGCCCCGCATCCATTGAGCTCCCGGGGCCAACGTGCACCCCGAGACTGTGCCCAATCACTCCATACGCTGCACTTCAGGAGCTTGTGACATGAATACACAACGCATTCATCCGGTGGACGAGGTTCTGCCCCTGCGGCAGTTGTTCACGTTCGGCTTGCAGCATGTGCTGGTGATGTACGCCGGGGCAGTTGCGGTGCCGTTGATTCTGGGAAGCGCGATGGGGCTGAGCTCGGCGCAGATCATTTTGCTGATCAATGCCAACCTGCTGACTTCCGGTTTAGCCACGCTGGTTCAGACGCTCGGCTTCTGGAAGTTCGGTGCGCGCCTGCCCTTGATCCAAGGCTGCTCGTTCATTGCGCTTGCACCCATGATCATGATCGGCAAAGAGTTCGGGCTCAGTCAGATCTTCGGCGCGGTGATTGTCGCAGGCTTCATTACCATTGCGTTGGCACCCGTATTCAGCCGCCTGCTTCGCTTCTTTCCGCCGGTGGTCATTGGCAGCCTGATCACAATCATCGGTATCTCGCTGATGCCGGCTGCGGCGATCTGGCTGGGGGGTGGCAACCCGGACGCAGCGGATTTCGGCAGCCCGGCCAACCTGCTGCTGGGCCTGGCCACGGTCAGTGTCACGCTGGTGGTTTACGCCCGGTTCAAAAGCTTCATCGGTAACCTTTGTGTGCTGATCGGTTTGTTGGTCGGCAGCCTGATCGCCGCAGCCTGTGGCATGACTCAATTCAGCCGGGTGAGCGAAGCAGCCTGGTTTGAACTCAGTGCACCGATGGCATTCGGGGCGCCAGAGTTTTCGCTGGCGCCCATCTTGATCATGACCCTGGCCATGTTGGTGATCATGGCCGAGACCACCGGCAACTGCCTGGCCATCGGCAAACTGACTGGCAAACCGACCACCCAGCAAACGCTGGGCAATGCGTTCCGCGCCGACGGCCTGTCGACCATGGTCGGTGGCCTGTTCAACAGTTTCCCCTACAACGCCTTCACCCAGAATACCGGCCTGATTGCGCTATCCAATATCAAGAGCCGCTTCGTCGTGGCCGCGGCCGGCGCGATCCTGGTGCTGATGGGACTGTTCCCCAAGCTTGGCGCGTTGATCGCGGCGGTGCCCACCCCGGTGCTGGGTGGCTGCGCAATCGTCATGTTTGGCATGACCACAGTGGCGGGGATTCAGGAGTTGTCGCGCGTGCAGTTCGAGGGTACTCGCAACGGCATCATCGTCGCGGTCTCGGTCAGTGTGGGTGTGCTGCCGATGTCCTTTCCGGCGTTGTTCGAACACGCCGGCTCCACACTGAAACTGGTTCTCGACAGCGGGATATTTCTTGGCGCGCTCACTGCGATCGTGCTCAACGTACTGCTTAACACTGAAAAAAAATTGACCGACAACGTCGGCGTCTCAACGGCTGAACTGGCCGATTGAATGATTGTTTTCCCACTGCCCGGAGTTACCCATGAATCAATTCACTCAGCTCATTCCCGCTGGGGTCAGCGAGCTGGACCTGGCATTGCTGCGCCAGACCATCACCTTGTCGCAGGCATCGAAACAGCGCGGTCGTCATCCGTTCGCAGCGTTGGTCGCTGACCGCAACGGCAAGGTAATTGTCGAAGCGGGCAACAATTCGATGCCCCCGGAGGGCGATCCTACCCAGCACGCCGAATTGGTCGCGGCAGCCGCCGCCGCCAGGCTTTTATCTCCGCAGGAGCTTGAGCTGTGCACGCTGTACACCAGCGCTGAGCCCTGCTGTATGTGCGCCGGCGCGGTGTATTGGACCGGGATTGGGCGAGTGGTTTATGCCTTGTCAGAGCACGCGCTATTGGAGCTGACGGGTGATCATCCCGAGAACCCGACCTTCGCCCTGCCCTGTCGCGAAGTATTTGCCAGGGGCCAGCGCAAGGTGAGTGTATTGGGGCCGATGCTCGAGGCCGAGGCCAGTGAACCCCACAAGGGATTCTGGTCGTGAAGGGGTCTTGAACGGCGGGGCCTTGAGCGGGTCAACGCTGCCAATTACGACACGAAAGCCACGCCGTGTTACCTCAGGCTTCAAAACGCGGGCAGTTTGGCCACCACCTTGATCTCGAAGTCGAAGCCGTACAACCAAGTCACCCCTACGCAGGTGATATTCGGGAACGGCGCCTGCCCCCAGTATTCGGGTACAACTTCCCATATGGTTTCGAACCTCGACTCGGGGTTAACGATAAATACCGTCACGTCGACCACGTCGTCGAACGTGCAGTCGGCGGCGGCCAGTACCGCGTTCAGGTTGGTGAAAGCCAGCCGCACCTGGTCGCGCAGGTCCGGTTCGGGTGAGCCATCTTCGCGGCTGCCAACCTGGCCAGAAACAAACAGCAAACCATTGCTGCGCACGGCCGGCGAGTAACGATTGCGCTCGTAAAGCGCTTGGCGGCCGGCTGGGAAAACAACATCGCGCTGGGTCATGGCGTTAGCTCCATCAGGGGGTCGGCTGACCCGTTATCGACAATGGAGATACGGTAGAAGCTTGCTACCCCGGGATAAACGCGCAACCCTCACCAGCACTATTTGCATATGCCAAACAATCCCCGTTCAAGCGAGGTGTCGATGGACCGTTTCGATGCAATGCAGGCCTTCGCTCGAGTGGTAGAGACGGGCAGTTTTACCAAGGCGGCCACTACCTTGCACATGAGCAAGACCACGGTGACGCAATTGGTGCAGCAACTTGAAGCGCGCCTGCGGGTAAAACTGCTGAACCGCACCACGCGCAAAGTGAATATCACCGCCGACGGCGCGGCCTACTACGAGCGCGTGGTGCGCCTGCTGGCCGATCTGGACGACGCCGAAACCGGGCTATCCAGTGCCGCTACCGCGCCGCGCGGGCGCCTACGCGTGGACGTGCCCAGCCCGTTTGCCAGCCATGTGCTGGTGCCGGCGATGCCGGAATTTCACCGGCGCTATCCGGATATCCAGATCGATATGGGCGTGAGTGATCGCATGGTCGATATCATTGGCGAAAACGTCGATTGCGTTGTACGCGGCGGCGAGCTGACCGACCAATCCTTGATGGCGCGCCGCTTGGGTGACCTACAGCTTGGGGTATACGCAGCGCCGAGTTATCTGCAGCGGCTCGGCACGCCCAACCACCCGAGCGACCTGGACGGCTCGGACCATCGAGTGATCGGTTTTCTATGGGCGCGCACCGGCAAGGCCCTGACCTATACCCTGCACCGCGGTGCGGAAAGCGTGAACGTGCAGGGCCAGCCAGTACTGTCGGTGGATGACGGCAATGCCTATCTCGCCGCAGGGTTAGCTGGGCTGGGAGTGCTGTGGCTGCCGGACTACATGGCCAAGGCGCCTTTGGCTCGGGGCGATTTGGTGCCGCTGTTCCAGGACTGGCGCCTGGATGCCATGCCGATGTATATCGCCTACCCGCCCAACCGGCACATCAGCCTCAAGTTACGGGTTTTCATAGACTGGGTCGCTGAACTGCTGCCTGCGTGATCTGACCGGACCTTCCAATGAGGTAGCCACCGGGGCGCTATCGCTCGGCCCGCTGCTTGGCGACCTGCTCGGCAGTGGCCTGGCCTTGCTGCGCGCCGAACAGTGCGATGACATGATTGGCCAGTTGAGCGATTTCGGCGTCGGAGTATCGGTCAGCGAAGGCCGGCATCGCCTCCTGGCGGTCGCCTACCCGGAGCCTGCTGCCGTCGAGGATCGCCTGAACCACGCTGCGCGCCGAGGGGTCATTCACTGAGCGCGTGCCTAGCAGGTCGGCATAGTTCGATTGCCGCCCCTGGCCATCCCACAAATGGCAGCCAGCGCAGTCGCCAGCGAACAACCGCTCGGCGGGATCTGCGTTGCCTTCAACAGCCATCGGTAGCCCACTGCCCGGAATGAGCTGGCGAGAGGGCTGCAGGTTGACCGCATTGCCCTCCCCCGAGGCATGAGCCGGCACCGAGGCCAGGTAATGCGCCATTGCCGAAATATCCTCGGCGCTCAGGTACTGCAGGCTGTTTTCGATGACGGCCGCCATAGGCCCGGAGGCGGTGCTCCGGCCCGGCGCATGGCCACTGCTCAGGTATTGCTCAAGTTGTGCCAAGGACCAACTGCCCAGCCCGGCCTCACGATCGGCGCTGAGGTTGGGCGCGACCCAGCCCTCGATTTCGGCACCCGCCAGGTATCGCCCGCGGCTCATCGCGAACCCCAGGTTACGCGGCGTGTGGCATTCACCGCAGTGGCCGAGCGCGTCGGTCAGGTAGGCACCCCGGTTCCACTGGGCGCCCTGGCTGTCGACCGACTGATAACGCTGGTCGCGGAAAAATACCATGTCCCAGAGATGCAGGCCCCAGCGCTGATTGAACGGGAAGCCGATGGCGTTGGCGCGTCGTGGTTGGTCAACCGGCGGCAGGCTGAAGAGGTAAGCCTTGATCGCCAGCAGGTCGCGGTCGCTCATGGCGGAGTAGGAGGTATACGGCATTGCCGGGTAGAGGTGGCCTTCCGGCCCTACCCCCTGCCGCACGGCACGAATGAAGGCCCCATCTGACCAGGCGCCGATCCCGGTTACAGGGTCTGGGGTAATGTTTGTCGAATAGAGCGTGCCGAAGGGTAATGCGAACGCGCGGCCACCAGCGAACGGCCGCCCGCCTTCGGCTGTGTGGCACGCCACGCAGTCGGCCGCCCGTGTCAGGTACTCACCGCGCTCAACGTCCGTGCGCAGCTGCGGCGGCGCGCCGTCCACCGCCGCCATGGCCGAGCTGGCCTGTGACTGCGGCGATCCAGCCAGCATCAGCGCGGCCGCAATCGCCAGCACTAGAACGCCGCCTACCGCCAGCCATTTGAAGGTCGTTTTCATGTACACGCCCTTGAGAGTCAACGGCTCATACCTTTGCCGCAAGGCGTATGGGCAACGTATAGAAGCGCCTGCCGGTGGCGGCGTGCACAGCGTTGACGAAGGCGCCGCCGACCCCCGCCGTACCGGCTTCACCCACCCCGCCCGGCGCCGCAGTGCTGGCAACGATGTCCACAATGATCTGCGGCGCCTGATTCATCCTCAGCACCGGGTAATCGTGAAAGTTGCTTTGCTGGACCTGGCCGTTCTTCAGCGTGATGTTCCCGAACAACGCCGCGCTCAGTCCGAAATTGATGCCGCCTTGCATCTGCGCCACAACGGTGTCGGGGTTTACCACCACACCGCAGTCCACCACGCAGATCACACGCTGCACGTTGATGGTGCCGCCAGGTAAAACCGTGAGCTCAACCACCTGGGCCATGTAGGTATCCCAGGCATTGAGCAAGGCGATGCCACGGCCACTGCCCGCCGGCAAGGGCTTGGCCCAGCCGGCCAACTCGCCAACACGCCTGAGCACTTCATGAGCCCTGGCGTTTTTTCCCAGCATCGCCAATCGGTAGGCCAGAGGGTCCTGGCCGACGCGGGCGGCAAGCTCATCGATAAAGCTCTCCAGCACCAGCAGGTTGCGGGTAGCCCCTACGCCGCGCCAGAAGCCGGTGACCACGGGGCCGTCTTCCTTGATGAATTCGGAGCGGTAGTGGGGAATATCATAGGAAAACTGCGTAGAACCTTCGGCGGAGTTCCCGTCCAGGCCATCCTTAAGCGCTCCCGGCGCCCAACGCGCCAGGTTGGACGGCCCGGCGATCTTGTGAGACATCGCGACCGGAAAGCCGTCCGGGCCCAGGGAGGCTTGCACCGAGTGGGCATACAGCCCACGAAATATCCCTTGGCTGATGTCCTCCTCGCGGCTCCAGGTGATCTTCAGCGGCGCGTTTACCTGGCGACCGATCATCACGGCCTGCTCGACGTAGTCCGTCTCCAGCCGCCGACCGAAAGCACCGCCCAATAGATACCCCTGGAGGCTGACCTGCTCCACAGGCAGGCCCAGGATTCGCGCGGCGGCGTCCCGGGCCCGTGCCGGAACCTGGGTGCCCACCCAGATGCGCGCCTGCGTGGCTTCTATGTGCACGGTGCAATTGATCGGCTCCATGGGGGCATGGGCGAGCATGGGGTTGTAGTAGGCCGTTTCCACGCGCTGGGGGTCTGCGGCAATCACCTTCAGGGCGTCGCCGTCGTTACGCGCCAGCACCCCCGGCCGGTTCAGCGCGGCCTGCATGGTGCCCAGCAGGTCGGCTGTTGTCAGCCCGGCGTTTGGCCCGGGCGCCCAGGTGATGTCCAGCGCCGCCAGCCCTTGGCCGGCATACCAGGTGTTGTCTGCCACTACCGCCACAGCGTTGACGATCTTGATCACCGCGCGCACGCCTGGAAGCCGGAGCGCGCGCTGTTCGTCCACGGCGGCCACGGTGCCGCCCAGTTCAGGGCAGGCGCGGACCATGGCGAAGAGCATCCCGGGCAGCACGGTGTCGATCCCGAACAGCGCGCTGCCGTCGACCTTGCCGGGGGTATCCAGGCGCTTTTCTGGCCGCCCGATCAGGCGAAACTCACTGGCGGGCTTGAGGGTGATCGCGGTCGGCAGCGGCAAGCGCGCGGCAGCGTCCGCCAATTGGCCATAGCGCAATCGCCGCCCGCTGGCGGGATGGATGACCTCGCCCCGGCGGGCCTGGCATTCGCCGGCGGTAACACCCCAGCGCTGGGCAGCGGCGTCGATCAGGATCATGCGCGCGGCGGCCCCGATCTCCCGCATGGGCTGCCAGAGTGTCCTGATCGTCAGCGATCCTCCGGTGAACTGATCCATGCGCGCCCCTCCGTACAAGCGGGCATCAGGCGGCGCGTGGCGCAGTTGTACCTGGTCAAGGTCGACTTCAAGCTCCTCCGCGATCAGCATCGGCAGAGACGTATAGGTGCCCTGGCCCATCTCGATCTTCGCCATGGTCAGCGTGATACGGCCGTCGTGATCGATGCTCACGAAGGCGCTGGGCTGAAACGGCGACGACTCCGCCGCCACCACGCCCGAAGGCATGAAGCCAAACCCCACCATCAGCCCGCCGCCGAGCGCGACACCTGCCTTGAGCAAGCCGCGGCGGCTGAGGTTCACTTCGGGAAGGTTCATGATGCTCATGCCTGCTTCGACGCCTGCAGCCGGGCCGCGTGCTTGATGGCTTCACGAATGCGAGGGTAGGTACCGCAGCGACAAATGTTGCCGCTCATGGCATTGTCGATGTCTGCATCGGTGGGTTGGGCGGTGCTGGCCAGCAGCGTGGCGGCCGCGACGATCTGGCCTGGCTGGCAGTACCCGCACTGCACTACCTCGACGGCCAGCCAGGCGGCCTGCACCGCCTGGCCTGTCGCAGTGGCGCCAATGCCTTCGATGGTGACGATGTGCTTGCCTTCCAGCGAACCTACCGGCAGCACGCAGGCGCGCTTGGCGTGGCCGTCCACCTGCACCGTGCAGGCCCCGCAGAGTGCCATGCCACAGCCGAACTTGGTGCCCGTCAGCTGAGCCACGTCTCGCAGCACCCACAGCAGCGGTACATCGGGAATGACGTCGAACTCACGCGTGCTTCCATTGATCATCAACTGGACCAACTGGCTCACTCCTGCAAAGGTCGGACTCTGGGCTGTTGCATACGCCACTGTACGTGCAGCCCTGTCGTCGCCCTTAGCGTGTTTGTGCTGAGGATGGAAGCCGATTGCTTTTATTCGAGCGCGGCAGGCTTCGGATCGAGGAGCAGCCGGGGGGCTGATCGGGAGGTGGCAGCAGTCAGCCGCTTCATTCGTGCCCGCTGGGGCGATGCGGGGTCGGCCTTTACCGGGGACAGGTAGCCGCCTTCAGGAACGATTTTGCTCACGGCAGGCTATAGCACAGAGTGTCTATCCGGACCGTTCGGGCGCGCCCTACAGTGCAAACGCCCTGGGACGTGAATCCATACGAGGCCGCAGATAGGCTCGCTGGGCACCACTGTTTTCTCGATGTTCCACTGCCATCCTGATCTCATTCTTCACGCGGCACCTTTGTTGATGCCCGTGGCCACATGTTCTGAAAAACAGCGAGGCGCGCAATGAAAAAGTACACGGTATCGGCCAATGGCATCCGCCAGTTCGTCATCGAAGAAGGCGACGGCCCGCCAGTGGTATTGCTTCATGGCTTTCCGGAAACCAACTATGCGTGGCGCTACCAGATCCCGGCGCTGTCCAAACATTACCGAGTGATCGCCCCCGACCTTCGTGGCTACGGCGAAACCGACAAACCCGCAGGCGGGTATGACAAGCGCAACATGGCCAAGGACCTGCACGACCTGCTCGGCGAGCTGGGCGTATCTAAAATCGCGCTGATCGGCCATGACCGGGGCGCCCGGGTCGCCACGCGCTTCGCCAAGGACTATCCGCAGCTGGTGGACCGCTTGGTGGTGATGGACAACGTGCCCACCCGGATCGTCTCCCGAGACCTCAACGCCGAAGTGGCCAAGGCGTACTGGTTCTTCCTGTTCCACCTGGTCCCCGACCTGCCAGAGGCCCTGATTGCTGGCAAGGAAGAAGTATGGCTGCGCTATTTCTTCTCGGACTGGTGCTTCGATCCCACGACCATCTCCGGCGAAGCCTTCGACACTTATGTGCGGGCGTACAAGGCACCCGGCGCGGTACGTGGCGCCATGGCTGACTATCGGGCCAATGCGGTGGACGTCGCCCAGGACCAGGAAGACGCCGACGTGAAGATCGCCTGCCCGGTCATGGCGCTGTGGGGCGCGGACTTCCATGCCGTGGGCAAGCTGTTCGACATGGCCAAGGTATGGGCGGAAATGGCCGACAACCTTGAGGCGCACCCTATTGCCGAGAGCGGCCACCTTCCACAGGAAGAACAACCGGAAGTGGTCAACGGGCTGTTGCTGAAATTCCTCGACGGCTGGCGCGGTTGATTCCTGAACGATGGCAAAGGAGGCGCCACCGAGGCTTTGACACCCCCACCCCAGCATCTCGCTGTCGCCAGGGCTGGGCTTTATAGGCGTGTGGCATCAGTCCCAAGGCAGTACAAAGTCCGCCCGGTCCTTGTAGCGCTCTATTAAACAGGCGTTAGGTTCGTCCACTGTTTCAGCCCATGCCTGTGCCTGGGAACGGGTACGCCCGTAGCGCTGATGGCGCTCTACCAGGCGCGCCATTCGCGTGGCGCTGTTCACCTCAACATACCATTGGTCGTCGAAGAGCTCGGCGATCCGCGCCCAGGGCCCTTCAGGCAGCAACAGGTAGTTGCCTTCGGTGATCACTAATTGGACCTCGCAGCTTACGGGGATGGCGTTGGCGATGGGTTCTTCTATCTCCCGGGCAAACTTCGGCAGGTAGACGATGTCATCCTCACAGGCCCTGAGCCTCAGCAGAGCGGCCCGGTAGCCGTCCACGTCGAAGGTATCGGGCGCGCCTTTGCGCGTTTGCCGTCCGATCCGTACCAGCTCCTGATTAGCCAAATGAAACCCGTCCATAGGTACCACTACGGCCCTCGGTCCCAACGCGGCGGCCAGCAGGTGAGCTACCGTGGACTTGCCCGAGCCAGGCGTGCCGGCGATGCCTAGCAGCGCACGCCTTCCGCTATGCATCAAGGCTTGCGCCCGTTCGAGGGCATGGGATGGTAACTGCAGGTTCAATAGCACTGTCATAGGTAAGGTCCTTCTCTGTGCCGAATGGCTCGATGCGCTTTGATTCGCTAGCCGAGGGCGCCTGCATTCGCCGCGGTTCTACCGTTCCGACACCATTGATGGATTCACGCGTTGTACCCTGATACTCGGATTGGCCTGGTCACCAACGGTTCGGAAAACATGCTGATAAGCTTGGCCGGCAGGCTTGGCTGACGGCCCGCCTCAGCAGGCGCGCCTCCAAAGCGGGCGAATACAGCCGCTCTATCCAGCGCCTCGCATCGACTGCGCTGATGATTACTATCGAGCGGCCCGCCTCTGGCCTTGCCTGAGTGCCCTCTATAATCCCCTACCCTTTTCTCCCCCGCTCCCCGCTCGCCCTCGGGCGACATTCTTTACCGGAACCGCACCATGCCAACCTCCAGTCAGGCCCCTCGCGGCCTACCCGAACATAGCCAACAGAGCGTCAAACAGCAGTGGCTTGCGATCCTCTCGGTCGCCGTGGGCGCCTTCGCCCTGGTGACCAGCGAGTTTCTGCCCGTAGGCGTACTCAACGATGTGGCCAGCGACCTGGGCATCAGCGCCGGCCACGCCGGCTTGATGGTTACCCTGCCCGGCATAGCCGCCGCCCTCGCGGCGCCCTTGCTGTCCGTGGGCATTGGCGCGATGGACCGGCGTTATCTGCTGATCGGCCTTACGCTGTTGATGGTGATCGCCAACTCGGTGGTCGCCTACGCCAGCGACTTCAGCCTGCTGCTGTTCGGTCGTGTGCTGCTGGGTGTGAGTATCGGCGGCTTCTGGTCCACGGCCATTGCGCTCAGCGGCCGCCTGGCCCCCAAAGGCGTGGGTGTGGCCCAGGCCACCTCATTCATCATGGCCGGGGTGACTCTGGCGACCGTGCTGGGCGTGCCTGTGGGCACCTGGCTAAGCGGCCTGATGGGATGGCGCATGACCTTCCTGGTTACTGCGCTGGTGGGTGTGCCGGTGTTGCTGGCGCAAATCCTGCTGTTGCCGCGGCTCAACCCCGACAAGGCCATTCGCATCAGTGACCTGCCAGCCTTGTTCATCAATCCGCAAGCGCGGGTTGGGCTGATCGCCGTATTGCTGATTGGCCTGGCGCACTTCGCCGCGTACACCTATGTGGCCCCCTTCTTCAAACAAAGCGGTGGGTTCGACGGGCCTACTATCGGCTCGCTGTTGTTGCTCTACGGCATCGCCGGGGTTGCCGGTAATGTGTTCGCAGGCTTCGCCGCAAACCGCAGCGTGCGTTACACCCTGTTGCTGGTTGCCCTGATGATCGCCACCAGTACCGCCCTGTTCCCCTACTTCGCCACCGGCCTTACCGGCGCTGCCATGTTAATCGCGCTGTGGGGCTTTGCCTTCGGCGCCTTCCCGGCCTGCGCCAGTATCTGGATGTTCGTGGTAGCGCCCAAGGATGTGGAACGTGGGATGCCACTGTTCGTGGCCCTGTTCCAGGTGATCATTGCTGTAGGTTCGTTCTTTGGCGGGCAGATTGTCGACCAGCTCGGCAGCTCGGTGCTGATGAGCCTGGCTACCGCCTTGGTGGGCTGCGGTTTTGTGTTGGTATTGGTGCTAGGGCGTAACGTCAGCAATAGCTTGGCGGCTCAGGCCCAGTAATGCTCAAAGCGGAGGGGCGAAGGCCTCCTCCGCCAGCTCTCACACGGTCTTCAACCGGCGAGGTGGAGCAGCCCTCGAAAAAGATTTAAAAAATCTCTAGACGACCGGTCTAATCAGGACTAATGTAACCCACACACCACCTCACAGCAGAAAGGAAACCGCGATGAAAACCCCGACCAGGCTGGCTGCCTTCATCTCTTCACTGGCCTTCATGGCCCACATGGGCGTCGCCTCCGCACAAGCAACATCGGCAAGCACACCCGCCAAAACCGTGGTGCTGGTACACGGGGCATTCGCCGACGGCTCGTCCTGGAACAAAGTCATCCCTTTGCTGCAGCAAGCCGGGCTGAAGGTGATCGCGGTGCAGAACCCGCTGGACTCGCTGGCAGGCGATGTGGCCTACACCAACCGCGCTATCGCAGACGCCGAGGGCCCCGTGGTGCTGGTTGGCCATTCCTGGGGCGGCGCTGTGATCACCGATGCCGGTGCGAACGAGAAGGTTCACTCCCTCGTGTATGTCGCCGCCTTCGCACCCGCTGACGGCCAATCTGCGCTGGACACTACCAAAGGCTACCCGCACAGCCCCGGACAGGCTTCGTTCGTGAAGGACCAGGCCGGCTACGTGAAAGTCAGTGATGAAGGCGTGGCCAAATTCTTCGCTCCCGACCTGTCGCCCTCGGAACAAGCCCTCGTCGCTGCTGGCCAAGGCGCGCTGAACAGCCACGCGCTGGGCGAACCGGTGCAGCATGTGGCCTGGCACAATGTGCCCTCCTACGCCGTGATCGCCACCAAGGACGCGATCATTTCCCCCCAACAGCAAGCCGACCAGGCCAAACGCATGAACGCCGTGTCCGTGGAAGTGCCCTCCAGCCACGTCGCGATGCTGTCGTATCCCCAGCAAGTCGCAGACCTGATCATCAAGGCCGCCAAATGACTTTTTATTTGGCCGATCTATAGACGACCGGTCTATTCAAACCCTGAAACACTTCTCCTACTGCACATCACTCACTACAGGAAACGCAAAATGAAAATCCTCATGGTTCTGACCTCGCATGACACCCTCGGCAACACCGGCCGCAAAACCGGGTTCTGGCTCGAAGAACTGGCAGCGCCCTACTACGCGTTCCTCGACGCCAAGGCGGACATTGTCCTGGCCTCGCCCAAGGGCGGCCAACCGCCGCTTGACCCGAAGAGCAACGAGCCATCCTTCCAGACAGACCTGACCCGCCGCTTTGAAGCCGATGCCACCGCCACCGCATTGCTCGCCAGCACCGTGCGCCTGGACAGCGTTTCGGTAGCCGACTTCGACGCCGTGTTCTATCCCGGTGGCCACGGCCCGCTGTGGGACCTGGCTGAAAGCCGTACTTCCATCCAGCTGATCGAGGCGTTCCAGGCGGCCGGCAAACCTACGGCTTTGGTGTGCCATGCGCCTGGTGTGCTTCGCCATGTGAAAAACCCCGATGGCACGCCGCTGGTGCAGGGCAAAAAAGTCACCGGCTTCACCAACACCGAGGAAGAGGCGGTAGGCCTCACCAACGTGGTGCCCTTCCTGGTAGAGGACGTGCTCAAGGCCAACGGCGGTGTGTACTCCAAGGGTGCGGACTGGGCTTCTTATGTGGTCAGTGACGGCCTGCTGATCACTGGCCAGAACCCAGGCTCCTCCAGCGAAGCTGCGAACGTGCTGATCAACCAACTGGGAGCAAGCAAATGACTAACGTATCCCGCAGCGCAGCATTCACAAGCCTGTTCGACGGCCCGTACTACCTCAGCATCGCCGGCAAGCTGGTCCAGGCCGAGGATTCGTTCGACGTCATGAACCCGGCCACCGGCCAGGTGCTGGCCAAGGCCCCCGCCGGCACGCCACAGCAACTCGACGACGCGGTAGCCGCGGCCAAGTTAGCGTTCAAGTCCTGGTCGGCGCTGAGCTATGACGAGCGCGAAGCCTATCTGGTGGCCTACGCCGATGCGCTGGAAGCACATCGGGACGAGCTCGCCGTGCTGCTCACGCTGGAGCAAGGCAAGCCCCTGAAAACCATGGCCGAGCCTGAGGTTGACCAGTCGATTTCCTGGATTCGCCAGATCGCGGCGCGGCGCATTCCGGTAGAGATCGTTGAAGAGAACGACAGCCATATCGTGGAGTTGCACCACACCCCATTGGGCGTGGTCGGCGCGATCACACCGTGGAATTTCCCTGTGCTGCTGGCGCTGTGGAAAGTGGCGCCGGCGTTGCTGACCGGCAATACCATGGTCATTAGGCCCTCACCGTTCACCCCGCTGACCACCTTGCGTTTCGGCCAGATCGCTCAATCGGTGCTGCCTGCCGGCGTGCTGTCCGTGGTGTCTGGCGGCAATGAGCTCGGCCCGCAAATGACCGCACACCCGGACATCGCAAAGATCAGCTTCACCGGCTCTACCGAAACCGGCAAGCACGTGATCCGTTCGGCGGCGGGCACGGTCAAGCGCCTTACGCTGGAAATGGGCGGCAACGACGCAGCCATCGTGCTCCCCGACGCCGACTGGAAGGCCGCCATCCCCCAGCTGTTCTGGGGCGCGATCGGTAACTCCGGCCAATGGTGTGTCGGCATCAAGCGGCTGTATATCCACCGCTCGTACCACCAGGAATTTGTCGCTGCATTCGTGGACTATGCGCGGCAGCAGAAAATGGGCGATGGCCTGGACCCGCAGGTCACTGTAGGCCCCGTGCAGAACAAGATGCAGTTCGACAAGGTTCGCGAGTTCCTGGACGACATCAAGGCCAACGGCCAGAAGATCGTGCTGGGCGGCGAAATCGATGAAAGCCGGGCGGGTTACTTCATCCCTGTCACTGTGGTGGACAACCCGCCGGAACAATCCCGGATTGTGCAGGAAGAGCAGTTCGGCCCGATTGTTCCGATCATCGTATATGACCACGTCAATGATGTGGTGGAGCGCGCCAACAACAGCCCGTACGGGCTTGGCGGTTCGGTGTGGGGCCGCGATACCAGGGCTGCAGTGGCCGTCGCCAATCGGTTGGAAACCGGCATGGTGTGGGTAAACGAAATACATACCCAAGGCGTGGACGTTCCTTTCGGCGGCCATAAGCAATCCGGCGTGGGAACCGAGGGCGGGCACGAAGGGCGCCTGTTGTTCACCAACCCCAAAACCGTGCTGATCAAGAAGTGAGCCTGTGCACGGCCCCTCTCGCGGGGGCCGTTCGCTACCTTGCCCTGCCTGGAGACCGAATCATGCTGGCTACCGCCCAACTACCGCTCGCCGAGCCCGTGCCCGTTACCGCAAAAGAAGCCGCCCCGCAGTTGACCCTCTGCGCGCCGGCGCGCCTGCCAGCAGAAGCGCCCTCGCTGCTCGTCGCTATCCTGTGTATCACCCTTGTCGCCGTCACATTGCGCCCCGCGATCGTCTCGATCGGGCCGCTGTTGCCGTCGATGATCCAGGCGTTTGGCCTTTCCCATACTCAAGCCTCCCTGCTCACCGCCATCCCTACGCTGTTGATGGGGGTGATGGCCCTGCCGGCGCCTTGGCTGGCACGGCGCTTCGGGCGCGATCGGGTGATCCTGGCCGCCTTGGCGGTGCTGCTTGCCGCCACAGCCTTGCGCGCCTTTGCCGGCACAATCGCCACACTCTTTCTGACAACCGTGGGTATTGGCGCGGGCATCGCGGTTGCCGGCGCGCTGCTGGCCGGCTTCGTCAAAGCCAGTTACCCGCGACAGGCCGCTGTGCTCATGAGCATTTACGCCACCGCCCTGGCGCTGGGAAGCACCGCGGCGGCCGCCATCACCGGCCCGGTCGCCGTCGCCACCGGGGGCTGGAAGCTCGGCGCGAGCCTATGGGCGTTACCGGCAATCGGTGCGATCGCCGCCTGGTGTTTCGTGGAGCGCCGTGGGCTTTCGCCAAGGCAAGATGGCCAGCAGCGCCCGCGCTATTCAATGCCGCTGCGCAACCCTACCGCCTGGCTGATCGCGTTGTTCTTCGCCAGCAACAATATCGTGTTTTATGCCTACATCTCCTGGGTGGCGCCGATGTATGTGGAATACGGCAGAACACCGAACATGGCCGGGCTGATATTGGCCAGCTTTACCTTGGCGTTCATGATCGCCAACCCGGCTTTCGGCCTGCTCAGCCGCAAGGAAGACCGCCGCATCGCCCTGGCGATCAGCTCGGGTATCTCTCTGATTGGCACCCTGGCTATCGCTATCGCCCCCAATGCCATGCCGTTTCTGGCAATACCCATCGTGGCGTTTGGTGCAGGCGGCGCGTTCACCCTGGGCATGACGCTGCCGCTGGACAACGCTAAAAATGCCGAAGAAGCCAACGCCTGGAACGCCTTCATCCTGCTGATCAGCTACGTTGTTGCCGCGGCTGGTCCGCTGTTGATGGGGTACCTGCGGGACGTAACGGGGGGCTTCGAAGTGTCTCAATGGCTGATGGCAGGCGTAAGTGCGCTGATGCTGGTAGTGACGCCGTTTCTCAAGCCTCACCACCTCAAGGTGCGCCGGGGCGTGCTGAACGGCAAACTGCACACCGCGCAACCTGGCGCGCCCGCTTTGACCATCAGCGGCTGATTCGCGCCCGCACCATGTCCAGCAGGTGCTCCCCTACGTCGGCTATCCCCTTGTTCTGCGCCACCACTTGCGCCCCTTCCAGCAAGAACGTCAGCTCCCGGGCCACAGCCTCAGGCCCGGGCAGTTTCGCTTGCTCACACAGCCCCACCAACCGCTCGAACTGGCGCTGCTTGTGGGCTTCGATCAGCAGGCGTGCGGGATGCTGCGGGTCTGCGAGCTCGGCGAGGCTATTGGTGAAGGGACAACCCCGGTAACCCGCCGCCGCGAGGTCCGCAGCAATGAATTGTGCAAACCCTAGCAGTTGCTCAACGGGCTGCTCGGGCCATCGCGCGGCAAGCTCGTCCAGTACCGCGCTGTAATGCTCGGTGAGCAACCGCAGCCACTCCACGACCAGCACATCCTTGGTCTGAAAATGCCGGTAAAGGGTCATCTTGGTCGAGCCAGCTTCGGCGGCGATGGCGTCCACAGTCACTCGGGCGATCCCCTGCTCCATGAACAGGGCATGGGCGGCATCCACGATACGTTCCCGGGGCGGCAATTGGGCGACGCGGGCGGGGCGAGCGATTTGATTCATGAGGGACTGTCTCGGCGACCTTTTGTGCTTGACACAGATACTACCCAGTATCGCATGATACTAACAAGTATCTCTCGATACCCACCAGTATCACACCGGAGCACTTATGAACCCGCACGAATACGCCGAACACGATGCCGTAGGTTTGGCACAGCTAATCACCGATCGGCAGGTCACCATGGAGGAAGTCCGACACGCTGCGCTGGCCGCCATTGGCGCCATCAACCCTTCCATCAACGCCGTGATTGAAACCTGGGATGACGAAGCCGTGTCGATATCCGGTGCGTTCCAAGGTGTCCCCCTGCTGGTGAAGGATCTGGGGTTGACCGTACGCAACCGGCCAAACGAATTGGGCAGCCGGCTGGCACACGGCTGTGTCGCCGCTGAGGATTCGGAGCTGATGGCGCGCTTTCGCCGGGCGGGCTTGGTGCCATTGGGGCGAACTACTACCCCGGAGCTGGCGGCGAGCACCACCACTGAAAACCGCCTGGATGGCCCCACGCGCAACCCCTGGGACCTGAACCGCAGCGCTGGCGGCTCCAGCGGCGGGTCGGCCGCGGCTGTGGCGGCGGGGCTGGTGCCGATTGCCCATGCCACCGACGGCGGCGGTTCGATCCGCGTGCCCGCAGCCGCCTGCGGGTTGTTTGGCCTCAAGCCCAGCCGGGGGCGCCTGCCCATGGGGCCTGCGGTGGACGAGGTATGGGCGGGGCTGGCCGTGCATGGCGTGCTCAGCCGTTCGGTACGGGACACCGCCGCTTTGCTCGATTGCCTTCACGGGCCGGCCATGGGGGACCCGTTCCATATCGCCCTGCCAGCCCGGGCCTACGCATCTCTGCTCGACAACGCGTCCCGGCCGCTGCGGATCGCTGTGCAGGATCGGCCCCTGAGCGGCCAGGCGATCGCACCCGAGGTGGGCGCTGCCCTGGATCAGGTATGCCATGCGCTCGAAGCCTTGGGCCACCGCGTCACGCCGGTGGCCGCCAACATCGGCGTGAGCTGGGAGGCGTTCGTGGAGCTCAATGCCCGCTTCTGGTCCAGCAACACCGCCGCGTGGATCGACGCGATCGCCGGGGCGACTGCTCGCCCCATCGATGGCAGCACCCTGGAACCCGCTACGCTGGCCCTCTACCAACTGGGCCGAGAGTTGACCGCCGTCGAACTGCTGGGCGCCATGCACGAGCGCAACCTGGTTACCCGGCACATGGGCCAGTTATTCAGTGACTACGACGTACTCCTTACGCCCACGCTGCCAGACGTTGCGGCACCGCTGGGTCAATACAACAGCGGCCAGGAAAAGCTCGACGGGCGTGGCTGGATGCGCCGTGTTTTCAGCCACTCACCGTTCACCGCGGTATTCAACGTGAGCGGTTGCCCGGCCATGTCGATGCCGTTGGCACAAAGTGCCTCGACAGGGCTGCCTATCGGGCTGCAGTTCGGCGCGGGATACGGGCGCGAGGACCTGCTGCTGACGCTCGCGGGGCAACTGGAGCGCGCCTTGCCCTGGCAATCCCGACGGCCTGCGGTGTGGGCCGGGCACGCCTGATCAGCCGTTTCACAGGCGGCGCTGAGGCGGCAGCATGCGCTCGAGCATACCGTCGCGGCGTACCGCCACATGCCAGACCGTGGCAAGCACGTGCAGCGCGATCAATCCATACACCGCGAACTGGCACCACACGTGAACCTTGTCGGCAATCAGCCCCAGCCCGTCGTTGCGGGCGAAACCGGGCAGCGTGATCGCACCAAAGAACGGCACGCCCTGCCCATTGCCGGCCATGAGATAGCCGGTAACCGGCATCACCAGCAGCACAGCGTACAGCAGGGCGTGATTGAGCCAGGCGACCCGTGAGATTACGCGGCCGATGCCAGCTGGCATGGCTGGGGGTCGATGGCGCCAGCGCCAGGTCAGCCGCAGCACCACCATCAGAAACACACTGATGCCCATGGACTCATGGGCCATGTACCAGAACACCCGCACCGGCCCCGGAGGAAAATTCTCCGCTACCCATACAAACGGCAGCAGCAGGCAAAGCGCTGCAGCCGTCAGCCAGTGCAGCGCCTGGGCCAGGCCGGTGTAACGCTCCATTGGTTGCAGGGCTAAGCCGCCACCGGCGCCGCTGCGCCGATCAGCTGGATCGCTTCGTCTTCAACGAGCCCGGCGAAGGTGATATTCAAGCTGCCGTACCCCGAGTGATCGCCAAGCACCGCCACTTCGAACCGTGACCCGTTGGCATCTGCATCGTAGCTCTTCAAGTAGGTCAGGGTTTTGGCCTCGTTGGTAACCACCGCCAGCGTACCGTTGTGGCCATCGCCCAGGCGGGTGAAGCCTAGCGCGGAGACGTCGATCGCGTCGTCGTAGGCCGCATAGTCGACGATCCGGTCGGCATGGCTTTGCGTGCCCGTACGGTAGCTGTCGGTCAGCGACACGAAGTGAAACACGTCCTTGCCGCTGTCGCCTCCAAGCCAATCGCGGCCAGCTCCACCGGCCAGCACATCATCCCCGAAGCCGCCGAGCAGTCTGTCTGCACCGCCAAGGCCTTCGATGATCTCGGCCCGCGCGCTACCGGTAAGGTGGTCCGCTGCGTCGGTGCCTTCGCGCAACGCCTTGCTGAAGAGGATATTGCGCTCGGTCAGTGCGCCGCTCAGGTCCCCGTTCAACACTACCTCGAAGCGTTGCCCATCGGCGTCGGCATCCAGGCTTTTCAAGTAGGAATGGGTGCCTGCCTCGTTTACCCGCAGGGTCAAGGTGCCGTCCCGGCCGTTGCCCAGGCCAGTGAAGCCGAGCGCGGACAAGTCGAGCACATCCACCGTAGGGTCAAAGTCGGTAATACGGTCGCTGTGGGCGGTAGTTGCGGTCCGGAAGCTATCAGTGATTTCCTGGAAGCGGAACACATCAGCGTCCAGCCCTCCGCTGAGCACGTCCCGGCCCTGCTGGCCATCGAGCAGGTCGCGGCTGCCACCGCCGGACAACACATCATCGAAAGATGCTGTGCCGATCAGCACGTCGGCGCTGGTACTTCCCACCAAGTGTTGGTAACCGTCATTCGGGTTGCCAAAGGTCGTGTCCAGGCTGCCGTCGGTGTTCAGCTGAACCAACGCCAGCACGCTGCCGTCGGCCGTGGTGTTCAGGTTGCCGGCGAGCAGTACCTTGCCGTCGGCCCGCAGGGTCATGTCCGCGATAGAAAACCCGTCCCCCGCGAACGGCAAGGCCACGCTGCCGTCGTTGCCAAATTGGCTATCCACACTGCCATCGGCATTCACCCGGGTGAGCACCGCCACGCCGTCCTCGCTGCCGGCCACCAGGATCTTGCCGTCAGCCTGTAACGCCATGGCATCGGCGCGGTAGTCCAGGGCCAGTGTTCCGTCGCTGCCGAAGGTGGGGTCGGCGGTGCCGTCGGAATTTACCCGGGTGAGCGTCGCGCTCCAGGTGGAATCGGTGGAATCGAACGCTGATGCCCAGATCAGGATTTTACCGTCGGTTTGCAACGCCACATCAATGGGGCTGAGGCTGCGGATGCCCAACGAGGCGGGCAAGCTCAGCACGCCTGCCGCCCCGAAAGACGCATCCAGCACACCGTTTGACGCGAACCGGGCAATGTACACCTCGCCGGAGGAATACGTCGCCCCGGCGAAGAAACTGCCATCGCCTTGCGCGCTGAAAGACGCCTGGTTCCCGAGCGAATCCTCCCAGTTGAACGGCACCGTCGCGGTGCCCGCCTCCCCAAAGCTTGAATCCAGCCTGCCGTCGGGGAGAATGCGGCTTACGGCGGCAACGTATTCATCGCCCTGGCGAACGTAGTGGGCCTGGAGGTACTTGCCGCCCGGCTGCACCGCGCCGTTACCGCCGGACTCCAGGTCCAGCTCTACCGGCAAGAGGGTTTTACCGTCCTCGCTGAAACGGGTGTCCACGCCACCTTTGGCGGTGAACTTGACGAGGCTGCCGGTGAACGCCGAGTCCTCTTCCCCGCCCAGGCCCAGCCGGCTATACCCTGCAAGCCAGATCTCCCCGTTGGGGTCCAGCGCAAGGCCGGCGGCGTTGTCCGCCCCTGCCACACCTACCAGAACCGCGCCGGTGGTCCCCTGCGCTTTGTTGTTCGATGCTGCTGTATGGCGCATGTCGTATTCCTCCTGAGGCGACCGCCTGGTTGTAGTCGTTCGGTGGCTTCGCCGTCAGCTCAGCGTAGATCCTTGCAACCTCGCCATAGCCGATTTACGAATCAAAGGTGGTGCCTTCTATCAGTCGGCCGCAGCCAATGGAGGTGCACTCGAAAATAATGCTTGCGTACTAAATAATTGCGAGCTAGATTAAAGCCATCTGGTTAGCGAACAAAACTTTAGCGCTACCAACGCTCACTATTTTCCCTACGACTATCAGCAAGGAGAGGCACCATGAACGTTCTCTATACCGCAGTTGCAACCGCTACCGGTGGCCGCGATGGCCGTGCTGTTTCCAGCGACAAAGTCCTCGACGTGAAACTGGCCACGCCCAAGGCGCTAGGCGGTGCCGGCGGCGAAGCCACCAACCCCGAGCAGCTGTTCGCCGCCGGTTACTCGGCTTGCTTCATTGGCGCGCTGAAGTTCGTTGCCGGCCAACGCAAGCGCAGCATTCCGGCCGACGCGTCGATCACCGCAAAAGTGGGCATTGGCCAGATCCCCGCCGGCTTCGGGTTGGACATCGACCTGGAAATCAACCTGCCAGGCCTGGACAAGGCAGAGGCGCAGGAGCTGGTAGAAGCGGCTCACCAGGTGTGCCCTTACTCCAACGCCACACGCGGCAACGTTGACGTTCGCCTGCATGTAAGCGTGTGATCCGGCGCTGCCGCCGGCTAGCGGCTAGGCAGCGGCCAGCAAGCCCTTGATGAACTGAGCAAACGCCTTGATGCGCGCCGACTCACGGTTGATCGGCAGGTACACCAGGGTGATGGATGCATCGACAGAGGCCGGATTGATCTCGTATTGCGCAAGCAAGCGGGTCAACCGGCCTTGTTGTACGTCCTCGGCTACCAGCCAATCCGCCAGCAACGCCACCCCCTGCCCCGCTATCGCCGCTTGCCGTAGCACGTCGGCGTTATTGCTATGGATGCGCCCCTGCACCACCACCGGTATCGCCTCGCCCTCCACTTCAAAATCCCAACCTTTCATGGGCCCGCCATAATCGAACTGAAGGCAGGCATGCCCGGCCAGGTCGTTCGGCGCCATTGGCGCGGGGTGTGCGTTGAGGTATATGGGGCTTGCCACGAGCCAGCGCTGGAAATGGCCGATCGGGGTGCAGACCACGTCGTCGCTATTGACGGTAGAGCCCAGGCGCACGCTCAAGTCGATGCGGTCCTTGAACAGGTCCACGCGGTCATCGCTGAGGTTGAGGCTTACGTCCAGCGCCGGGTGGTCCGCCAAAAAGCGCCCCAGGTGTGGAGCGATCACGCGGCGCCCGAACTCCACGGGTACGCTGATCCTGAGTTTCCCCTTGGCTTCGCTGCCCCGGTCCGTCACTACGCTGTCGGCGGCGGCGAGAGCATCGAGGATGGCCACGACTTTTTCGAAGTAAGCCTGGCCCAGGTCCGTTGGCTTGTTCTGCCGTGTGCTGCGGGTAAGCAGCGTGGTCCCCAGTTCCGATTCCAACGCTGCCACCTGGCGGGTAACGGACGACGTGGCCACGCCCAGCTTGCGTGCGGCTGCGGAGTAACCGCCGCAGCGCACGGTTTCGACGAACATGCTCAAGGCGAGAAACTTATCCATCTGTGTGCCCCGGTTGCTGAGGGCCCCGAGGCTGAAATGGATGCTATCGAGTGTCAAGGCCTGTTGGTTTTCTTCAGCAGGAAAATCAGCAGCGCCAGGCCTGGCATCGCCGCCGCGCACAGCTCAGTCGTGACCCAACCGAAGTGCTCGTAGATCGGGCTGGCCAGCAGCGAACCCAGTGCACCGCCCACGAACACGCTGGTCATGAACACCGCGTTGAGGCGTGCCCGGCTGTTGGCGTCCAGGGCGTAGACCTCGCGCTGCCCTAGCACCAGGTTGAGCTGCACTGCAAAGTCCAGCGCGATCGCCGCAGCCACCAGCCCCAGGTAACCCAGGCCCGGAACGCCACCGATCAGCAATGCCGCCGGAGCGAGCACGAGCGCGAACAGCGTACTGATGCGACCGTGCCCGGCGTCGGCAAGCCGACCAGCAATGGGCGCGGCGATGGCACCCACTGCCCCCACTAGCGCGAACAATGCCACGCCGTTCTGGCTGAAGCCGTAATGGCGGATCAGCTCGATGGGAACGATGGTCCAGAAGAAGCTGAAGCTGGCAAACAGCAGCGCCTGGTAGAGCGAGCGTTCACGCAGCACTGCATAGCGCCGGGCCAGGCTGAACACCGAGCCAATCAGCCGGGCATAGCTGGTGTGATGGTTCGGCAGGCGTTGCGGCAGCAGCGCGGCAACCAATGCTGCGATGACCACCATCAGCACGGCGGCGCTGTAGAACACCCCTCTCCAGCCCAGGTATTCGGACAGCAGGCTGGAGATCGGGCGTGCCAGCAGGATACCGAGCAGCAGCCCGCTCATGATGTTGCCCACCATCCGGCCCCGGCTGCTTTCCGGCGCCATGTGCGCTGCCAGCGGCACCAGGATCTGCACGGCTACCGAGGTGAGGCCGATCATCAACGAAGCGACCAGAAACACCGAAGGCGCCGTCGCGCTGGCCGCCGCCACCAGAAACAGGCTGACCGCCAGGGTAAAGCCGATCACCAGCCGTTTGTTCTCCATCAGGTCGGCCAGCGGCACCAGGAACAGCAAGCCGGCGGCATACCCGAACTGCGTCAGCGAAACGATCAGGCTGGCATGCTCGGGAGAAAGCCCGATGCTGGGGGCGATCAGCTCAACGATCGGCTGCGCGTAATAAAGGTTCGCCACCACCGCGCCACAGCAGAAGGCCAGGAATACAACCAACGCCGTGGACAAGGTGGCTGGGGCATTGGTATGCACCGAGGGTGAAGCAAGTGTGTGAGGGCTGCTCGCGGGCATCACCATCTCTCCGGCTTGAGTGAATATTGAGTCACAAGCCTAGGGATGCAGGGCGAATGTGGGAATACGAACCTGGCGCAACGCACCTGAGCGTGGTGCGCAATGGTGGGTCACAGGGCAGTCCAGAACAGGCTTTACACCGGACTCATGGGCCTCGTTCGCTGGCTGGCGCCAGCTCCTACCAGGAACCTGGCGTAAGCCATGGAAAGGACTGCCACATACTTCCCGCCGCGGGGGCCTACACCACAGCGAACATCACATTCTCCGCATTCAGTAACCCACCCTGATCGCCAAGCAGCTTGAGCTCGAACCGCGCGCCTTGGTTGTCGGGGTCCAGGCCTTGCAGGTAGGTGGTATCGGTGTCGGCGCGGTAGGTCACCTTCAGCGTGTCGCCGTGCCCGTCGCCCAGCCCGGTGAAGCCCAGCGCCCGCAGGTCCAGCATGTCCTTGCTGGCGGTGAAGTCCTGCACCGTGTCGGCGCTGGACGCACTGGCGGTGCGCTGGCTGTCGGCAATGCTGGTGAAGCGGAACACGTCCTCGCCCGAGCCACCCGACAGCTGATCGGCGCCTTTGCCTCCGGTGAGCACGTCATCGCCTACGCCGCCTGCCAGGCGGTCGTTACCCGCGCCGCCACTGAGCCGGTCGTTGCCGGAGCCGCCGTTCAAGGTGTTGTCCGCGGTGCTGCCGGTCAATGTACGGTCCTGCGTGGGATAGCTGCTGGTGGTCCCCTCCCCGGCCGGTTTGGCGAAGATCACGCTGGTGGTGGCGGCGAGCACGTCCAGCACGTAGTGGTCGATCTCTATCTCGAAGGCATTGCCGTTCGCATCGGTTTCCAGGGACCTGAGCAAGGTGGAGCGGCGCCCGATGTCCTGCTCCAGCAGCAATGTGTTGCCGTAGCCATTGCCCAACCCGGTGAAGCCCAGCGCGCTCACATCGATGCTGTCATTACCCTGAAGGTCGAAGTCGACAATCAGGTCACGATTGGCGATGCTGCCGTCGGCACCGCGCAGGCTGTCGCTCAAGGCCCGGTAAACGAAGGTGTCACTGCCATCACCGCCGGTAAGGCGGTCGCCGCCCTGATCGCCGAACAGGCGGTCTTCGCCGGCCTTGCCGTCCAAGGTGTCCGCGCCTTTTGCGCCGAACAAGGACTCGCCCGCCGCAGTGCCCTTGAGCGAATCAGCGCTGTCGGTGCCTTGCTCGAACTGAACGAAGGGGAAGTCGTTCATGCGGGATTTGTCGCCGCGCATCTGGAACTCGAAGCGCCGCCCGTCTTCGTCGGCGTCGTAGTTCTTGAAGTAGGTCACGTTCCTGGCGCTGTCGTACAGCGCGGCCAAGGTGCCGTCATGGCCATCCCCCATGCCGCTGATACCCAGCGCGGTGAGGTCGAGGCGGTCCTCGAAGCCGGTGAAGTCGACGATCAGGTCCGAGTGGGCCGAAGTAGCGGTGCGATAGCTGTCACTCAGGCTGTCGAAGCGGAACACATCGCCCTCCCAGCCACCGGTGAGGCGATCCCGCCCGGCGCCGCCCACGAGCACATCCATGTTGTCGCGGCCACCCAAATGGTCATCGCCGTCGCCACCAAACAGCCGGTCCCGGGCACCCGTGCCGGCCAGCGCATCTTTGCCATCTCCGCCATAGGTATCGACGAAGGCCTGGTTGCGCGCGAATACACTATGAGGCCCATTGGGCGAGATGGGCGTTGCGATCAGGCTGATCACGTTATCTGTGACAGTATTGGTCGCGTAGCTGCGGTGGTCTTCGGAAATACCGATTACGCTGCCCGGTGAATTGAGCCCGCTGATCTGGTTCCACTGCACCAGGTTGTCATGGCTGCGCGCAGCGGAAACGTAATCACCGCCCCCCAGCTGAATTTCGCTGCCGGCGCTGCCAATATTGTTGCCCAGCAAGCGGTTGTGCGTGATCTCCCCATCGTGCGTGTTCATGGCGTAGATCCCCTGAGCCAGGTTGAGGGTCACCTCCAAGCCATTGATCCGATAACCACCGATGTTTTCCAGGCGCACCCCTACCTGGCTATTCCACTGGGCCAGGCCGCCGTTCAATTCCAGGGCGCTGTTTTCGCTGTCGCCCAAGCCACCCGCCCCAAGGGAGAACCCGTCGAGGGCGTTGTAGGTGGCATCGCTGTCCTGCACGCGAATCTCACCCGCCAGCGTATAGCCATTGCCCAGGTTGAGAGTGGCGAGGTTGTCCTCGAACAGGCTGTTCACCAGGCCGTCGGCGATAAAGCCGTCGCTGCCGTTGTTCAACGCGCTCGAGGCCCGCACCTCGACTTGGCTGCCCAGGCTGCGCAGGTCGAAGCCATAGCCGCTGGCTTCGCGCACCTCCACGCTGTCGATCAGCACGTGGCTGCTGTCGCCGTTCACGTATCCGTCCACGCGGCCGGTGGTAGAGGCATTGTTGCCGTCCAGCGTCAGGCGCGTGATGCCTATACCCTCTCCCGCGCCACGCACGAGGCCGGCCGCGCCGTCTTCGCCGTCCATCAGTTTGAGCTGGGTGGTCGCAGCGCTGGCTCCCGCCAGGGTGACGCCCGCCTTGAGCAGCAGGCAGCCTTCCTGAGCCGCGGCCGACGCCGAAACCCGGTACGTGCCAGGCCCCAGCAGCACCGTGCCGCCGTCGACTGCGGCGGCGTCGATGGCCGCCTGCAGGGCCTGGGTGTCGTCGGTGAAGCCGTCGCCCTTGGCGCCGTAGTCTTTCGCGTTGAATACTGTTGCCATGGTGTCTCTCCCGGGCCACCGCGCGCGGCATGAAGGGGGGTGACACCGCAGCGAGCGAGGTGCTTATACGGTAGAAGACCTCTGCCCCCGCGCCGCCTGTTCGGACAGATGGCCTTCACACCCCTTCGCCGGTTTCACCGGCTCCCACAAAAGCCCCCCGCTCACGCCTTACTCGCGGGCAGCGGCTTGCTGCGGCAGGAACCAGTTCAGCACCAGCGCGCAGATACCACCGGTGGCAACGCCCGATTCCAACACATTGCGCAGCGCCGCTGGCATGTGGGCGAGGAACTCCGGCACCTGTGCCACGCCCAGGCCCAGCGCGAGGGACACGGCGATGATCAACAGTGCGCGACGGTCCAGGTCGATGCCCGCCAGGATATTGATGCCCGACGCCGCTACGGCGCCGAACATCACCATGGCGGCACCACCAAGCACCGGCTCCGGCACGGCCTGAATTACCCCGGCCACGGTGGGGAACAGGCCCAGCACCACCAGCATCAAGGCGATCCACCCGCCAATGCTGCGGCTGGCGATGCCGGTGAGCTGAATCACGCCATTGTTCTGGGCGAAGATCGAGCTGGGGAAGGTATTGAACACACCGGCCAACAGCGAATTGACACCGTTCACCAGCACGCCGCCCTTGATGCGCTGCATCCACACAGGCCCTTCCACAGGCTGGCGGGACACCTTGCTGGTGGCGGTCACGTCACCGATAGCCTCCAGCGAAGTGACCAGGTAAATCACCAGCATCGGGATGAACAGGCCCCAGGAAAAGCTCAGGCCGAAGTGCAGCGGCGTAGGCACCTGGAACAGCGCGGCCTGGTGCATGCCAGTGAAGTCCAGGCGGCCCAGATAGCCGGCCAGGCCGTAGCCCACCAGCAACGCGATAACAATCGCCGCGCTGCGCATCCATACCAGCGGGATGCGGTTGAGCACCACGATCACGGCCAATACCACGCCCGACAGCAGCAGGTTTTCGCCATTGGCGAAGGTGCCGTTGGCCATGGCGCCGAAGCCGCCGCCCATGCTGATCAGGCCCACCTTGATGAGGGTAAGGCCGATCATCAGCACCACGATGCCGGTCACCAGCGGGGTGATCAGCTTCTTGATGAAGGGCAGGATGCGTGAGATGCCGATCTCCACGAACGAGCCGGCGATCACTACGCCGAAGATGGCTGCCATCACCCCTTCCACCGGAGTGCCCTGCTTCACCATCAACGCACCGCCGGCAATCAGCGGCCCCACGAAATTGAAACTGGTGCCCTGCACGATCAACAGGCCCGCACCCAGCGGCCCGAAGCGGCGGCATTGCACGTAGGTAGCGATACCGGACACGATCAAGCTCAGCGAAACGATCAGGTTGGTGTCCCGCGGCGAAACGCCCAGCGCCTGGCAGATCAGCAAGCCAGGGGTAACGATCGGCACGATGATCGCCAGCAGGTGCTGCAGCGCGGCAAAAAAAGCCGCCAGCGGCCGCGGCCGATCATCAAGGCCATAGATCAGCTCACCACTTTGGGTGGCTGGCTTGTTAGGGGTGTTGGCAGGTTGCATGGGAAGGCCCGGGCAGTAAAAGGCGCGGATTCTACAGAGGGCCGGGGAATATTCTCAAACGGCAAATGCCAAGCGGGCCGGCAGCGGGATGTCGGCGGTCAAGGGTCGCCCATGCGGTGGTGCTCCAGTAGAAAGTCCACGAACACCCTTACCCGCGCGGGCATCGCTGGGCCGCCCACGAACACGGCATGGATCGGCTCCCGGTCACCCGGGTTGAAGGCCTCCAGCAGCGGCACCAGGCGCCCGTGTTTCAAATCGTCGGCCACGGTGAAGGTACCGATGCGCGCGATACCCGCTCCCAGCACGGCCAGTTGCGCCAGCGCTTCACCGCTGCTGCATTCGATGGTGCCAGCGACCTTGAGCGAAAAGGCCTGCCCATCCCGCACGAATGGCCAATCCGTTGTCGCCCGCCGAAAGTTGAACCGCAGGCAATTGTGCCGGCCAAGGTCCTCGGGCTGTTGCGGTGTACCGTGGCGCTCAAGGTAATCCGGCGAGGCCACCACTACCTGGCCGGTATCGCCAATGTAGCGGGCGGTGAGCGGGCTGTCCGGCAGGTGGCCGAACCGCAGGGCCACGTCGGCTTGCCCGGCAAGGATATCGACCACCTCGTCGCCCAGCGCGAGGTCCACGCGCACTTCCGGATAGCGCTGCGTGAAGGCGGCCACCAGCGGTACAACGGCAAGCCGGCCATGACCCAGCGCGGCGCTGACCCGCAGCCGGCCCTTGGGTACGCCCTGAGCGGCAATGGCCTCTTCCACTTCCGCCATGTCTGCCAGGATGCGCCGCGCACCGCGTAAATAAGCCTCCCCCTCTGCGGTAAGCGTAAGGGCACGGGTGGTGCGCAGTAGCAGCCGGGTGCCGATTCGCTGTTCGGTGCGCGCGATGATGCGGCTGACCGCCGACGGCGTCAGCCCCAGCGCACGCCCGGCGGCCGACAGGCTGCCCGCCTGAACCACCCGGGCGAACACTTCCATTTCCCCGGACCGGCCATTGAAATCCATCTGTGCCTCCAGCGCAAAAGTACTTCCCTTTTTGGCGGTCTACCGCGCCATTTGCCCGGATCGTACCATCTGGCGCATAGATAAGGAGCCGCTCATGCACATTAATCCACCGCTCACAGCCCTTGCCATCGGTGCCTTTGGCATCGGTGTCACCGAGTTTGCCCCCATGGGCATGTTGCCCAGCATCGCGACCGACCTGGGGGTGTCCATCCCCTCGGCTGGCCTGCTCGTCAGTGCCTACGCCCTGGGCGTTCTGGTTGGCGCCCCGTTGATGACCCTAACCACGGGCAAGATCCCCCGCCGGTGGTTGTTGATCGGGCTGATGGCTATTTTCACCCTGGGCAACCTGATGTCCGCACTGGCCACCGACTATCAAAGCCTGCTCATCGCCCGTTTGGTGACCTCGCTCAATCACGGCGCGTTCTTCGGCGTGGGCTCTATCGTGGCCGCCAGCCTGGTGCCGCCCGACAAACGCGCGGGCGCAGTAGCGGCGATGTTCATGGGGCTCACCGTCGCCACGATTGGCGGCGTGCCCCTGGCCACCTGGTTCGGCGAGCTGTTGGGATGGCGCACCGCGTTCGCCGGGATCGCGGGCCTTGGGGTGATTGCGATGGCAGCACTGTGGATCGCGTTGCCCGATGTACCGCTGCCGAAAAGCGACGGCGTACTGGCCGAGATTCGTGTACTGGGTCGCGGGCCCGTGCTGGCAGCACTGGCACTGACAGTAGTGGGCTCCGGGGCGATGTTTACCGTGTTCACCTACATCGCGCCTATCCTGCACAGCCAGACGGGAGCTTCCACGACCTTTATCACCGGCATGTTGGTGCTGTTTGGCGTGGGCTTGACGTTGGGCAATATCTGGGGTGGCAAGGCGGCGGACCGTTCCGTGGACCGTACCCTGATCGTTTCGTTGGCGGTATTGGTCGTGGTATTGCTCGCGTTTTCGGTGATCACGCGATGGGCACTGCCGACCGCGCTGGCAGTGCTGGTATGGGGCGTCGCAAGTTTTGCGCTGGTGCCGCCGTTGCAGATGAGGGTGATGGAGGCCGCCAAGGCTGCACCCAACCTGGCATCCGCTGTGAACATTGGGGCCTTCAACCTGGGTAACGCGATCGGGGCGGCGCTGGGCGGCGCGGTGATCGACGCGGGGCTAGGGTATCCGGCGATTTCGGTGGCTGGCGCGGTAATGGCCGCGCTGGGCCTGGTGATGGTCGTGGCGTTTGCCTGGTGGGGCCGGGAACAACGGCAGGGGAAAATGGGCGAAACGGTGCGCCTTGGTGAGGCAAGGTAATGCAGGCGGCACTGACAAGGGGCAGCGATCCTCACCAGCCGCCAGGTTTCAAGCGAAAAACAGACGCTCTACAGACTGGCACAGATATTTCATAGTATTTCACCAACCCCGCAAGCCGGACTCACCTCCTTAAGCCTTGCTACATCCGCGCAGCCTGCTGCGCCAGGTACCGAAGCCTGATCAACCCTTTGCCGGGTAGATCGGGCTTTTTTTTATGGATAACGGCCATGCTCGATGCTCGCCCCGCTGTCCCTGTCGGCTTTCTGCTTTCCACCGAGGGCACCTATCGGCGCATGGGCCGCAGTGCATTGCAGGGCCTGCAGGATGCCCTTGCCGAGCTCAACGCCGAAGCACACCGCGATGTTCGGCTGCAGGCCATTTGTGTGGACCCCAAAGGCGAACCCGCCGAGTACAGCTGCGGCGTAGCGCGATTGCTGGGCGCCGGGGTGAGACACATATTCGGCACCACGCTCTCGGCCAGCCGTAAGGAGATCATTCCGGACCTGGACCAGCACGGCGCCCTGCTTTGGTACTCCAGCCCCTATGAAGGTTATGAGAGCAGCGAGAGCGTGTTGTACCTGGGCGGCTGCCCCAACCAGACACTGTTGCCGCTGCTACGGTATGCCCTGACCCACTTCGGGCGCGGTGCGTTTTTGCTCGGCTCCAATTATGTCTGGGGCTGGGAAAGCAACCGTATCGCCCGGGAAGTGCTGGAAGCCAACGGCGCCCAGGTGCTGGGCGAAAAATACGCGCACCTGGGCGCCACCAGCTTCGAGCCGCTGGTGGAAACGCTGATGCGAGAGCAGCCGGCTTTCGTGCTGAACAACCTGGTGGGCGAATCCTCCTACGCATTTCTGCAGCAGCTGGACCGCGCCTGTACGCAACAGGGGCTGCGCCTGCCAGTGCTCAGTTGCAACCTTACCGAAGCCGAGCTGGATGCCGTGGGCCCGATGTACGCGCTGCGGTTGCTGTCGTGCGGGCCGTTTTTCGAAGCGCTCGACCCCGCCTTTTGCGCCCGGCAACAGGCCCATGGCCCGCGCCGCTGTTCGCACTACTACGCTGGGGCCTACGCTGCGTTGCGGTTGTTCGCCGATGCCTTGCAAGCCTGTGGTGGCGCCACGCCGGCCGCGATCTGCGAACACCTCCATGGCCACGCGATGGCCAGCGTGCTCGGCACCTTGAGTGTGTCACCGCGCAATCATCACAGCGCGCTGGGCAGCCACATTGCCGAACTGCGCGAAGGCAGCTTCGAAATCGTGCATTCGGCGGCGCAACCGCTGGCCGCCGATCCCTACCTGACCGTTACAGATCTACACGCGGATGTGGCCGACCGACACGTTCGCGGGGCACCGCATTTGAGGATCGTCAAATGAAAGCACGCGCACTTCCCAACCTGGGGCAAGGCCACCTGCTATTGATCGACTGTGATGAACGCAGCCAGGCCAGCCTTGGTAAAAGCCTGCAGCGCCTGGGCATTCAAAGCCACGCATTGGAACAGGACGCCCCCTGCGACACCGCCGGCTGCTTCGCCGCCATTCTGGAAGTGGAGCATTTCGCCAGCCCCCTGGCCGTACAGGCACTGAATGCAGCCGCCATTCCTATCGTCGCGCTTACGGCGCACGAAACCCTGTCGCAGATCCAGCGGGCACTGCAACTGGGCGCCACTGCTTTGCTTAACAAGCCCATCAGCCAGGGCTCGGTGTATACCACCTTGATGATGGCCGTGGGGTTGCGCGACCGGCAGCGTGCAGACGCCGAGGAGCTGGCAACACTGCGCCACCGCCTGGCGCAGCGGCCGTTGCTGGGCCAGGCATTGGCGCGTTTGATGGTGGCTCAGCACATCGACGAGGCCACCGCGTACGAACGCTTGCGCACGCTGTCGATGCAGCTCAACCGCCCCATCGAAGCCCTGTGCGCAGACATCCTTGCAGTACGCGACGAGGGCCGGGCATGAACACGCTCAAGGCGCTGTTGCGCCGGCCGACCGTGGCCATCTCGCTGTTGTTCATTACCGCCGTGGTGGTGCTGGCTTTGCTGGCGCCCTGGCTTACGCCCTTCGATCCGGACGAGCAATTCGTCGAGGGCCTGTCGCTGGAAGGCGCACCCCTGGCCCCTGCCACCCCGTACTGGATGGGCACGGACCTGCTGGGTCGCGATCTTTTCTCAAGGTTGATTTTCGGCGCACGCACCTCCCTGTTCATCGGCGTGCTGGCCAACGGGTTGGCCGTGCTGATCGGCACACTGGTGGGGCTCACCGCAGGCTTTGTGCGCGGCTGGCTGGGCAGCGCACTGATGCGCCTCACCGACCTGATGATGGCCTTCCCTGCCTTGCTGCTGGCGATTGCCCTGTCGGCGATTTTCCAGCCCAGCGTGTGGATCGTGGCCATGGTGATCGCGATGGTGAACTGGGTGCAGATCGCGCGGGTGATCTACGCCGAAACCGTAGCGCTGAGCGCCCGTGATTTCGTGGCGGTAGAACGTACCTTGGGCGCCAGCTCGCTGAGGATTCTGTTCTCGCACCTGCTGCCGCACCTGCTGCCGACCATCCTGGTGTGGGCCACGTTGGGCATTTCCACCACGGTGCTGCTGGAGGCCACGCTGTCGTACCTGGGCGTGGGCGTACAGCCGCCTACGCCTAGCTGGGGCAACATCATCTTCGAGAGCCAGACCTACTTCACCTCGGCGCCCTGGCTAGTGTTCATTCCGGGCGCGGCGATCATTCTGCTGTCGCTTGCGTTCAACCTGGTCGGCGACGCCCTGCGCGACGAACTCGACCCCACCCTCAAGGGGCGCCGCTGATGCTGCCGTTCATTTGCCGCCGGGTGGGCTATGCCCTGCTGATTCTGCTGGGCGTGACCCTGATCACTTACCTGTTGCTGTTCCTGTTGCCCGCCGACCCTGCCCGGCAGATCGCCGGCCGCAGCGCCACCCCTGAAGTAGTCGCGGCGATCCGTGCGCAACTGGGGCTGGACCAGCCCTTCTACCACCAATACCTGAGCTACCTGGGCAACCTGCTGCACGGCGACCTGGGCCGCTCGTACATCCAGCGCACCGCGGTGAGTGAGCTGATCGGCGCGCGGCTGCGCCCTTCGCTGGAACTGATGGCGGCGGGCATCGGCTTCGAGCTGTTGATCGGGATCAGCCTGGGCATGCTCGCGGCGCTCAAGCGCGACAGCTTCGCGGACAAACTGCTGATGGCGTTCTCGTTCGTGGGTGTGTCTGCGCCCCAGTTCATTGCCGCGATGCTGTTTCTGTACTTCTTCGCGGTGCAGCTGGGCTGGTTCCCGCTGGGAGGCTATGGCGGCGTGAGCCACCTGATGCTGCCGGCGCTGACCCTCGGCCTGCTGGGCAGCGGTTGGTACTCGCGCATGGTGCGCTCTTCGATGATCGAAGTGCTGCATCAGGATTTCATTCGCACCGCCCGCGCCAAGGGCCTGAGCCGGGCCCGTGTGGTGTTCGTTCACGTACTGCCCAATGCCATCGTGCCGGTGATCCCGATGATCGGGATCGACATCGGCGTGTTCATGGGCGGCCTGGTAGTGGTCGAGTCGGTGTTCGGCTGGCCGGGCATCGGCCAGTTGGCGTGGCAGTCGATCCAGCAAGTGGATATTCCGGTGATCGTCGGCGTTACCACGCTGTCGGCGGTCGCCATCGTTCTGGGCAACCTGCTGGCGGACCTGGTAATCCCGCTGGTGGACCCACGCATCGACATCAAGCGGCACTGAATCTGTCAATAAAACGGGGGCAAACATGAAGATCAAAGCGCTGACCCTGGCCATTGCGGCCACGCTGTTCACCACGCCGCTGTGGGCCGAAACGCCTAAAAGTGGCGGCAATGTGGTGGTGACCTACCAGAACGATGTGGCCACCCTGGACCCCGCCATCGGTTACGACTGGCAGAACTGGTCGATGATCAAAAGCCTGTTCGGCCGGCTGATGGACTACAAGCCCGGCACCACCGAACTGGTGAAAAGCCTGGCCGAGGACTACAGCGTATCGCCCGACGGCACGGTGTACAGCTTCACCCTGGTGAAGGGCGTGAAATTCCAGAACGGCCGCGAGCTGGTGGCCAGCGATGTGAAGTACTCGCTGGAGCGCGCCGTCAACCCGAAAACCCAGAGCCCCGGCGCAGGGTTCTTCAGCTCCATCGTGGGCTACGAGGACGTTACCGGCGGCAAGAGCGAGACGCTCAGCGGCATCAAGGTGATCGACGACCAGCACCTCACCATCACCCTCAGCGCGCCTAATGCCACCTTCCTGCACATCATGGCCATCAACTTCGCCTCGGTGGTGCCCAAGGAAGCCGTGGAGAAATGGGGCGCCGATTTCGGCAAGCATCCGGTGGGCAGCGGCGCGTTTAGCCTGGCCAACTGGCAGCTGGGGCAGAAGCTGGAACTGGTGAAGAACCCGGACTACTTCCAGAAGGGCTTGCCTTACGTAGACAAGATCACCTTCGAAATCGGCCAGGACCCCACCGTGGCCCTGCTGCGCCTGCAAAAGGGCGAAGTGGACATCGCCGGCGACGGCGTGCCACCCGCGCAGTTCCTGCAGTTCAAGAACGACGCGGCATCCAAATCTCTCGTGGTCACCGGCAACCAGCTGCAAACCGGGTACGTCACGCTGAAAACCACCCTGCCGCCGTTCGATAACCTCAAGGTGCGCCAGGCCGTGAACATGGCCATCAGCAAGGAGCGCATCGTGCGCATCATCAACGGCCGCGCGGTGCCCGCCAACCAGCCGTTGCCGCCCGCCATGCCCGGTTATGACACCCAATACAAGGGCTTGCCCTACGACGTGGAGGGCGCCAAGAAGCTGCTGGCCGACGCCGGCTTCGCCAAGGGCTTCGACACCGAGCTGTACGTGATGAACACCGACCCGCAGCCGCGCATCGCCCAGTCGATCCAGCAGGACCTGGCCAAGGTAGGCATCCGCGTGCAGATCAAATCCCTGGCCCAGGCCAACGTGATCGCGGCGGGCAGCTCGAAGGACCAGGCACCGATGGTGTGGTCGGGCGGCATGGCCTGGATTGCGGACTTCCCCGACCCGTCCAACTTCTACGGCCCGATCCTGGGCTGCAGCGGTGCGGTGGACGGTGGCTGGAACTGGGCGCTGTATTGCAACAAGGCACTGGATGAGCGCGCCGCCAAGGCCGATGCCATGGCAGCCCCTGAACAGCAGGCCGAACGCACCGAGGCCTGGAAAAAGATCTTCACCGACGTGATGGCTGACGCCCCCTGGGTGCCGATCTTCAACGAGCAGCGCTTCACCGTGCGCTCCAAGCGCATGGGCGGGGACGACGCGCTCTATGTAGACCCGGTACACGTACCGGTGAACTACGACTACATCTGGGTGAAATAAGCCCTTTTTGTAAGCCGCAAGCTTGCCTTGGCCTGGGTCGGGATCACCCTGCGTACAGGCCACTGCCATCATCGTAACGAGGACCGCTCCATGTGCCAGAACTGCCTGGTCAAGACCATCCACAGCGTGAACAGCCACTTTGGCTGGGACAACAGCTTCGCCCCGGTGGAGCGTGTGGCGCCCGGGGCCATGCTGCAAATGAACTGCCGGGATTCATCCAACGGCTACTTCACGGCCCAGTCCCAAGTGGCGGACGTGAGCACGATGCCGTTCGATCAGATCAACCCAGTCACCGGCCCCATCTTTGTGGAAGGCGCTCAGCCCGGTGACATCCTCAAGATCACCTTGGACAGTTTCAAACCGGGCGGCTTCGGCTGGACGGCCAACATCCCGGGCTTTGGCCTGCTGGCGGACCAATTCCCCGAGCCCGCCCTGGCGCTGTGGCACTACGACACACAAACCCTGGCGCCCGCAGCGTTCGGCGAGTTCGCCAAGGTGCCGCTCAAGCCATTCGCCGGCACCGTGGGCGTGGCGCCCGCCGAGGCCGGGTTGCACTCGATCGTGCCGCCGCGCCGTGTAGGCGGCAACCTGGACATCCGCGACCTGGCCGCAGGCAGCGTGCTGTACCTGCCCGTGGAAGTGGAAGGCGCGCTGTTCTCCATCGGTGACACCCACGCGGCGCAAGGCGACGGCGAGGTGTGCGGCACGGCGATCGAGAGCGCCATGGACGTGGTGGTGAAACTGGACCTGATCAAGCAGACGCCACTGGCTACCCCGCGCTTCAGCACGCCCGGCCCGGTGACTCGCCACCTTGACAGCGCCGGCTATGAGGCCTTCACCGGCATCGGCCCGGACCTGATGCAGGCCGCCCGCCAGGCGGTGGCCAACACCGTGGACTGGTTGTGCCGCGAACACGGCATGCCCGCCGAACAGGCCTACATGCTGTGCTCGGTATGCGGCGACCTGCGCATCAGCGAAATCGTTGACCTGCCCAACTGGGTGGTGTCGTTCTACTTCCCGAAGGTGGTGTTCAATTGATGGCCGCGCCCGTACCCAGCCTTGCCGTTGAACGCCTGAGCATCGACGTGGGCGGCGGTGCCTCGCGCAGGCGGGTGGTCGATGAGCTGAGCTTCGCGCTGTACCCGGGGCGTACTTTGTGCATCGCCGGGGAATCGGGCAGTGGTAAATCGCTGTCGTCGCTGGCGATCATGGGCCTGCTGCCCAAGGCCGCGAGCGTGCCGGCGGGCGCGATCCTGTTCGGCAACCGGGACCTGCTGAGCCTGCCCGAGCGAGACATGCAGGCTTTGCGTGGCAAGCGTATCGGCATGATCTTCCAGGAGCCGATGACCTCCCTTAACCCACTGCTTACCGTGGGCCAGCAACTGGCCGAAACCCTGCGCCGCCACGAAGCCATGGGCCGCGCCGATATACGCAGGCGTTGCCGCGAGATGCTGGAAGCGGTGCGCATGCCCCAGGTGGACAAGCGCCTCACCCAATACCCTCATGAATTGTCGGGCGGCATGCGCCAGCGGGTGATGATCGCCATGGCGATGCTGTGCCAGCCCGAAGTGCTGATCGCAGATGAGCCCACCACCGCGCTGGACGTGACCATCCAGGCGCAGATTCTGGAGCTGATGCGTGAGCTGCAACAGCAGTTCAAGACCAGCCTGCTCTTGATCACCCACGACATGGGCGTGGTGGCCGAAATGGCCGACGAAGTGGTGGTGATGAACCAGGGCCGCGTGGAAGAGCACGGCAGCCTGGAGGAGGTGTTCACCGCTGCACAGGCCCCGTATACCCGCAAGCTGTTGGCCGCCGTGCCGGTATTGGGCACTGCGCCGCCGCCGGCCGCGCTCACCGAGAAACCAGTGGTGCTGGCCGTACAAGACCTGAATGTGCGCTTCGCCCTGCGCCATGGCTGGTTCGAACGGCCACGCACCGTGCACGCGGTGGAGGGCTTGAGCTTCGAGCTGCGCAAGGGCGAAACCCTGGGCCTGGTGGGCGAAAGCGGCTGTGGCAAATCCACCACCGGCAAAGCCGTTATGAACATGCTGGCCTACCAGGGCAGCATCAAATTGCTGGGCCAGGAACTCAACGGCCTCACCGGCGATGCGTTGCAACGGGTGCGCCGTGATGTGCAGATGGTGTTCCAGGACCCCTACGCCGCGCTCAACCCGCGCAAGACTGTGTTCGACCTGGTTGGCGAGCCCCTGCTGATCCACGACCGTACGCCAGAGCCTGAGCGGCGGGCACGCGTCGCCCAATTGCTGCAACAAGTGGACCTGCCCGCTGCCTCCATGGAGCGCTACCCGCACCAGTTCTCCGGTGGCCAGCGCCAACGTATCTGCATCGCTCGGGCACTGGCGCTGAACCCCAAGGTGATCATCGCCGATGAATCCGTTTCCGCGCTGGATGTATCAGTGCAGGCCCAGGTGCTGGAACTGCTCGAACGCCTGCGCGCCGAGCATGGCTTGAGCTACCTGTTTATCTCCCACGACATAGCGGTTGTGGAGCGGATCTGCCACCGCGTGGCGGTGATGTATGCCGGGCGGATCGTCGAGATTGGTGCCCGCGACCAGGTGCTGCACAACCCCCAGCACGCCTATACCCAACGCCTGCTGGCCGCGGTGCCCGTGCCTCAGGTGAGCCGCCGACGCGACTTCAAAAGCCTGCTCAAGGAGTTCGTGCCGCCCAACCCCATCAAGGACGCCGGCTTCACCGCCCCGCCACAGCGTTTCTCGCCGGTGGGGGCCGACCATTGGGTGGCAATGGAGTGAGGGTGTGCTGGGCATGCGAAGGCCTGTGCGGCTTCAAGCGCGGCTTGGCGACGGAAAAGCCGCTAACATTCCGGGCAGTCAGGCCCCTCGGGCCAGCCACCGGAGCGCTCTACCACCGTGATCATTCGCCCGCAAAACCCCTCCGCCGCCACCCTGTTGTTCTCACTCAAGGGCTCCATCATCCCGGCCATCTGGCGCAAGGTGCTGTTTACCGTGCTGGTAAGCGCCGGGGTGGTGGCGGTGCATGGCACGTTCTTCAGTTTCAAGTTCATCCTTACCGCCACCCCCTTCACTTTATGGGGGCTTACGCTGGCGATCTTCCTGGGGTTTCGCAACACCGTGGCCTACCAGCGCTATTGGGAAGCTCGCACATTGTGGGGCGAGTTGCTGATCGTGAGCCGTAACCTCACCCGCCAGACACTCAGCCTGATGCCAGCCCTGAGCGCGGCGCCTCGCAAGGCGCTTGCCTTGGGCCTGGTGGGCTTCGGGTACCTGCTCAAATTCCAGCTCAGGGGTGAGAACGCCGACCTGGCGCTGCTCGCGCGCCTGGAAGTGGACGCCGCACTGCTGGCCAGGCAAAACCCCGCCAGCGCGCAACTGGGCCGGCTGGGCCAGCAGTACCTTGGCGCAGCGCGCCATACCCAGGCCAGCGACGTGGCCCAGATGAACATCGACCAACAACTGTCACGGTTGAGCTATGTACTCGGCGGCTGCGAGCGCATCAAAGGCACGCCCATCCCCTATCCCTACATACTGCTGCTGCACCGCACAGTGTATGTGTACTGCTTCCTGCTGCCGTTCTGCCTGGTCGACAGCATCGGCTGGTTCACCCCTTTGGCGGTGTGCATCCTCAGCTACACCTTCTTCGGCCTGGACGCACTGGGCGACCAGATCTCCGACCCGTTCGACACCTTGCCCAACGACCTGCCGCTGGATGCCATGTGCCGGAACCTGGAGATCGCCGTGCTGGAATTGCTCGACGAGCCCGCGCCGGAGGGGTTGAAGGCGGTGGATGGGGTGTTGCTGTAGCGAATCGGCACAAAGCTCCCTTGGCTATCGCCGAATGGCCGGCCCCCGTTTCCCACAGAGGTCATCCTGACACCCTGAGGAGCGTGTACCTCTGTAGGAAGCGGGCGAAGCTCGCGAATCGCGGTCCTTGGATCACCAGCAACGGCCGCGAACATTCTCTGACTATTGATAGGTTACATATCCAAGCGAAATTCACCGCGCCAAAAATCCGACCCACACGACATAAATATGACTCAACGAGCTTTTCACACCCTCCTTAGAGCAAAACCGCCGCCAGCATACCGCCGCTTTAATGGCCAAATGCCCAATTTCGCGATTTCTTTGACGCGCCCGTCTGATAACCACAATCCGCGTGTGAACTCCGTCATACAAAGTCGTACCAATTGTCGACATTTTGGCATTGATCACTATTTTCCTCCCCGGGCGGACCAAGCACATGATCTTCAACGTAAAGGACTTCGGCGCGGTAGGTGACGGTGTAACGGACGACACCGCGGCCATTCAGGCAACCATTGACGCCGCAGCGGCGGCAGGCGGCGGCACCGTTTTCGTACCAACCGGGACCTTTATCGTTTCCGCCGGGGAGGAGCCTTCCGACGGTTGCCTGATGCTCAAAAGCAACGTGTACATGGAGGGCGCGGGCGCTGGCCTGACCACAGTCAAGGTGGCGGACGGCTCCGACACCAAGATCACCGGGGTGATCCGCTCGGCTTACGGCGAGGAAACCCACGACTTCGGCCTCAGCAACCTGACCATCGACGGCAACCGGGACAACACCACCGGCAAGATCGACGGCTGGTTCAACGGCTACATTCCTGGCAAGGACGGCCACGACAGCAACGTCACCCTCAGCGGCGTGGAAATCAAGGACTGCTCGGGTTACGGCTTCGACCCCCACGAGCAAACGATCAACATGCTGATCGAGAATTGCGTGTCCCACGGCAACGGCCTGGACGGCTTTGTCGCGGACTACATGATCGACACCAAGTATGTGAACAACGTGGCGTACGACAACGACCGCCACGGCTTCAACATCGTCACCAGCACCAACGATTTCACCATGACCGGCAACGTGGCCTACGGCAACGGCGGCAACGGTATCGTGGTGCAGCGCGGCAGCGAGAACATCCCCTCGCCGTACGACGTGACCATCGAAGGCGGCAGCGTGTACAACAACGGCGCCGAAGGCGTGCTGGTGAAGCTGTCCAGCGACGTGACCGTGACCGGTGTGAATATCCACGACAACGGCGGCTCGGGCGTGCGCATCTATGGCAGCACGGATGTCACCATTACCGGCAATACCCTGACCAACAACGGGCTGAAGGCACCGGTGCCGGAAGTGGTCATCCAGAGCTATGACGACACCGCTGGCGTGTCCGGCAAGTTCTTCCCCGGCAGCGACAACCTCATTACCGACAACACCATCACCGGCGGCGCCAATTCCACCTATGGGGTGGCCGAGCGTAACGAAGACGGTACGGACCGCAATACCATCACCGACAACAGCATCGCCAATACCACCAAGGGCTCGACCTTGACCTACGGCGACGGCACCACTGTGGGCACCACACCGCCGGATACCGCGCCGCAGGGCACCGCTGGCGACGACACGCTGGTCGGCACCGCGGGCAACGATACCCTGATGGGCCTGGCGGGAGCAGACAAGATCAACGGCGGCGCCGGCAACGACATCATTAACGGCGGCACCGGCGTGGACACCCTCACCGGTGGCGCCGGGGCCGACACGTTCGCATTCACGGACCGCCTGGACAGTTACCGCAACTACAACACCGGTGGCGTTACCGCGGTGGACCTGATCAGCGACTTTGCCGCTGGCGAGGACCACATCGACCTGTCGGCGCTGGGCATCACCGGCCTGGGCGATGGCCGCAACGGCACCGTTTACCTCGCGCTCAATAGCGCAGGCGACAAAACCTACGTCAAATCCCTTGAAGTCGATGCCAACGGCAACCGCTTCGAGTTGGCACTGGCGGGCAACCTCCTGAACACGCTCAAGGCGACGGACTTTATCTTTGCCACCGCGGCGCCGGTGAACCATGCGCCAGTGGTAGCCGCCCCTCTGGCCGACCAGAGCGCCACCGAAACATCGCCGTTCAGCTACACCATCCCGGCCGGTGCCTTTACCGACGCGGACAACGACACACTGACCTTCACCGCCACCCTGGCCGACGGCAGTGCCTTGCCGGCCTGGCTGAAGTTCGACGCCGCCACCCGCACCTTCAGCGGCACACCGGATTCGAACGCGGCGGGTAACTTCAACGTGACTGTCACCGCCAACGACGGCAAGGCCGGCAGCGTGGCCGACACCTTCGCGCTGGCGGTGCAAGACACACCTGCCGCGCCTGATACTACGCCGAAGGTGATCACCGGCACTTCCGGCAAGGACGCTCTGGTGGGCGGCGCAGGCGATGACGTGCTGATCGGCGGCGCCGGGAGCGATACCCTCACCGGCGGCGCCGGGGCGGACACCTTCCGCTTCACCAGCGTAACCGACAGCTACCGCACCGCCAGCACCAGCTACGCCGACACCATCACCGACTTCACCGTAGGCGTGGACAAGATCGACCTCTCCGGCCTGGGCTACACCGGGCTGGGCAACGGCTACAACGGCACGTTGCTGCTGCAGTACAGCGCCAGCGCCAACAAAACCTACATCAAGAACTACGACGCCGACGCCAGCGGCCAGCGCCTGGAGCTGGGGCTGACCGGCAACCTGGTGGGCACCCTCACGGCGTCGGACTTCATCCTCAACGCCACGCCTCCGGTCAACCATGCCCCCGTCGTGGCCGCCCCACTGGCCGACCAGAGCGCCAAGGAAGCCACGCCGTTCAGCTACGTGATCCCGGCCACCAGCTTCACCGATGCCGATAACGACACCCTGACCTTCATCGCCACCCTGGCCGACGGCAGCGCCTTGCCAAGCTGGCTGACCTTCGATGCCTCCACCCGCACCTTCAGCGGCACGCCGGACTTGAATGCCGCCGGTACCTTCAACGTGACCGTGACCGCCAGCGACGGCAAAAGCGGCACCATCACGGATACCTTTACCCTGGCGGTGGAAGATACCCCCGACACCGGAAACAAGGTCATCACTGGTACCTCAGGCAAAGACACCCTCACCGGTACCGCAGCCAACGAGCAACTGCTCGGCCTCGCCGGGGTGGACACCCTCAATGGCGCTGGCGGCAATGACATTCTGGTTGGCGGCGCCGGCGCGGATAACCTCACCGGCGGCACTGGCGCGGATATTTTCCGCTTCACCAACCTCACTGACAGTTATCGCAGCGCCACCACCAGCTACAGCGACCTGATCACAGACTTCGATGTCAGCCAGGACAGGCTGGACCTCGCGGGCCTGGGCTTCAAGGGGCTTGGCAACGGTTACAACGGTACCCTGCTGGTGCAGTACAACAGCAGCAATGGCCGCACCTACCTGAAAAGCTACGATGCCGACGCCAGCGGCAACCGCTTCGAGCTCGCGTTGCAGGGCAACTACGCTGCCACCCTCACTGGCGCGAACGTTATCTTCAACAGCGGCTCGGTACCCGCCAATGCGGCCCCGGTGATCTCCGACCCGCTGCAGGACAGCGCAGCGACCGAAAACAGCCCCTATACCTACACCCTGTCGCAGACGGCCTTCACCGACGCCGACAGCGATACCCTCACCTACAAAGCCACGCTGCAAGACGGTACCGCCCTGCCCGCCTGGCTGACGTTCGATGCCAATACCCTGACCTTCAGCGGTACACCGGTGGACGACGCCGCGGGCGCCTATAACGTGCTGGTGACCGCCACCGACCCCAAGGGCGCATCCGCCAGTGACGTGTTCGCCCTCACCGTAGCCGCCGCGCTCCCCACCACCATCACCGGCACTGCCTCAGGGGAAACCCTGAACGGGACCACCCACAGTGATCTGATCCTGGGGCTGGATGGCGCCGATACCCTTAAAGGCAACGCCGGCGCCGATGTGCTGGATGGTGGTGCGGGCCGCGATACGCTTACCGGTGGCGACGGTGCGGATACCTTCCGCTTCTCGGCACTCACCGACAGCTACCGGGACTACGACACTGGCGGCATTACCGCCAGCGATACCATTACCGACTTCACCGTGGGCGTGGACAAGATCGACGTGAGCGCGCTGGGCATCCTGGGCCTGGGGGATGGCAGCCACAACACGCTGTACATCACCACCAGCGCCGACGGCAGCAAAACTTACATCAAGTCGGCCGAGTCCGATGCCGACGGCAACCGTTTCGAAGTGACCTTGCAGGGCAATTATTCTTCCACCCTGAGCGCCAGCGACTTTGTGTTTGCCGAACGCGCCCAGCAAGACATTCTGTTCCTGCCAACCCTGGGGCAATCCAACGCGCGCATGCTGCGCATGACCGATGACGACGACCAGTCTGGCATCACCGAACTGGTCAAGGACTTGAGCAAGTACACCACCTATGACGTGCGCAGCCAGTTCACCGACGCCGATGGCAACGGCATCGACATCGCTGTGGGCGGCAGTACGGTGAACGGCTTGTCGACTGGCAACGAGGAACAGCTGCGGCTGTCGTGGTGGCTGACCGACACCAACCAGCCGGGCCCTGCCCTGCTGCGCGCCGTTGGCCTGCTGAAAGAACAGCTGGCCAGCCTCACGGCAACCGACAACGTGACCATGGGCATCATCTGGGGCCAAGGCGAAGAAGCCGCCGGGGAAATCGGCCGGTCGGCTGACGTCGTAGCCGCCACCGCCGCGTACAAAGCCGCCACCTTGAAGGTGTTCGATTACCTGCACGCGCAGCTGGGCGACTTCAAGGTGTACATCATGGAAACCGGCCACTACGACGCGGACGCCGCGCGAGTGCGTGGCTATGACGAAACCACGATCGCGCAGATCCAGAACGGCCTGGTGGCCGTGCGGGCGACTCAGGAGGCGATCGCGGCGGAGCGCGCCGACGTAGCGCTGGCGGTGGACTACACCGACCTGCCGTTGCGCGAGGAAGCGGACCCTGTGACCTACCCGGACGATGTGTGGCACTTGCATGAAGAGTCCGCCGAAATCGTGGGCCAGCGGCTGGCGGATTACATCGCCTCCGACCTGGGCTTCCAGGGCGATGCGACCGACAACCGCACCGCGCAAGATGTGTACGACGAGGTGGCCGCCCAGAAAGGCGGCAACATCCTGGGCACCGACCTGGACGACACATTGGTAGGCAGCGCCTACAACGACACGCTGGACGGCGACCTGGGTGCGGACACCATGACCGGAGGCGACGGCAAGGATGTGTATATCGTCGATAACGCCGGTGATGTGGTGATCGAAACCAATGCCTCCACCAGCCAGATCGACACCGTGCAGGCCTCGGTGAGCTGGACGCTGGGCAATAACGTGGAATACCTGGTGCTCACCGGCTATTCGGCCATCAACGGTACGGGGAATGCGCTGCGCAACTTCATCACCGGCAACGACGCGGCCAACGTGCTAGACGGCAAAGCCGGCGCCGACAGCATGACCGGCGGTGACGGTTCCGATACCTACTACGTCGACAACGCCGACGACACCACCGTGGAGAAGAACAGCGACAGCGCCACCGGCGGCATCGACACCGTGTACACCAGCCTCGCCACCTGGACGCTGAGCAGCAACGTGGAAAACCTGGTGATCAATACCATCGGCGCCGCCAACGGTATCGGCAATGCGCTGGACAACACCTTCGTGGCGGGCGCCGGTAACAACGTGCTGGATGGCCGCGACGGGATCGACACCGTGTCTTACGCGTACGCCACCCAAGGGATCACCCTGGCCTTGAACACCACTGCCCAGCAGAACACCGGTGGTTCGGGGCTGGACACGATCAAGTACATGGAGAACGTGATCGGTAGCCTGTACAACGACAAACTGACCGGCAGCGCTGTGGCTAACGTATTGGACGGCGGTGCGGGCGACGATGAACTCAATGGCGGTGCCGGTGACGACACCCTGATCGGCGGCGCCGGCAAGGACACCCTCACCGGCGGCACGGGCGCGGACGTTTACAAGTTCAATGCCTTGGGCGACCTGGGGCTGGGCAACCTGCGCGATGTAATCTCGGGCTTCAAAACCAGCGAAGGCGACAAGATCGACCTCAGCGGCCTCGATGGCGACACGGCCACCGCAGCCAAGGAAGGCTTCACGTTCATCGGCAGCGCGGCGTTCGACAGCCACAACGCAGCCGGCCAGTTGCGCCTCGAAAACGGCGTCCTGTACGGCAGCGTGAACGCCGACGCCACTGCCGAGTTTGAAATCCAGTTGGTGGGCGTGACTACGTTGCACCAGAGCGACTTTATGGCGTAGCAACCGGCGTAACTGTTCTCGGGTCGGCACTGGCTGCCAGCCCGGGAACGGACGGCCTGTTTGTAGCACCCGCTGCCCGCTGGAAGCAGTGGCTTGGTATGCCCCTCCTCTCCTCCTCTCCTCCTCGCCTCCTCGCCTTATCTCTGAGCCCGACACTAATGGCTCCGCGCCATATAGCCGTCGAGCAATCAAACGCGCGTTCGACAAATTATTGACTTTATTTTGAACTTTTTAATAAAGCGTCAAAAACCTCTACGCAGAGGGCTCGGGGGCAGGTATCATCTTGCCATCATTCGATTCCCAAGGAGGGAGAACGTGAACTCGAAAATAGTAGCGCTGGTGGCTCTAAGTGCGTTTGTCTCTTCTGCCGGTGCAGCCGACTTGAGGTTACGCAACGTGCAGTTGGTGGATGCCGGGCACGTCACGAGCATCGTTGGAACCGTGGTCAACGCTTCGGACCATATGGTGAAGGGTGGCTATCTGGACCTCGAAATTACCCGCAAAGGCAAGGTTGTCGCCCGGGAAACGGTTGAAGTCCCGGATATGGATGCAGGCCAGGCCTGGCGTATCTGGCAACCCGTTCAACACGATGATTCTTCTGCTGGGGTTGCGGTTCGCGCACGCGATCCTGGTATGCGCGTAACCGGCTCTGTCGTTCCTTACCCAGGCACCGTAGTGGCGCAGTAACCCGCCTGTACCTTCAGCGGCCTGACGATCAGGCCTGCTCAGCCAGAGATCCCTGGAAGATCCCGCCGTAACAATGGAATGAATGACCATGCCTTTAGCCGCGATCATGTACGTCAGCCTCTGCGCTTCCCCTGGCCATTGCGAGCCACGGCAAATAGCCTACAAGCCCAGCTCGGGCTCTGCACGCGAAGAGCAGATGCGTGAATGTGAAGATGCCAAGCGAAACATAACGCTGTACCAGAACGACCCCACGCGCGTTTACGTGTGCGAATACAAGAAAAAGCAAGTAATGGCCAACGCCGCCCCGGCTACAGACAGCGAAGCCTCTCGTCAGCACCACGCGAATGTCGCTGCTGCCGACTAGTTCGATAAGCGCCTTGGCCATGCGTGGTCACATCTGATTCAACGCCCTTTTCGCAGGCTGCTGCCTACTCTCATGGAACAGAGTTGTTCCCGGTGCGACAGCGGACCTGTGGGAAGCGGCGGGGCTTGAGGGACCAGGCGAAGCCTGGGAATTGCATACAACAGGCGCAATGCCTGTTCGCAGGCTGCCGCCTACTACTACCGCGTCGATCCCGATATCTCTGTTCACAGCGGGGATGTAGGACCAGGCGAGGCTTGGGAACCCCTATCGCCCCTCAGCAAAAATAAATTTGCGCACCTGTGCCTGCCTGCTACATTCATCATAAATACGTTATATATCGTCATGCTTTCGAGTAAGCGTATTGACTGGCTTTACAGTGCGTGTCACTGCCGCCTGTCACGGCGGCCCCCAATAACGAAAACAATCGGGTGGGCATATGCAGGTTTCAGAAGGGTATTCCAAAGAACTCGCGCGCAAGCTGGGCTTCTGGCCTGTGCTGGCGATCGCGGTGGGCACGACGGTGGGTTCGGGTATTTTCGTTTCGGTGGGTGAGGTAGCGAAGGCGGCAGGCACACCGCTGCTCACCATCCTTGCCTTTGTGATTGGCGGGCTGATCGTTATCCCGCAGATGTGCGTGTACGCCGAGCTGTCTACCGCATACCCCGAGAACGGCGCCGACTACATCTACCTGAAGAAAGCCGGCAGCAGGCCCTTGGCCTTTTTGTCCGGCTGGACGAGTTTCTGGGCCAACGACGCGCCTTCGCTGTCGATCATGGCCTTGGCCATTGTGAGCAACCTGAACTTCATCCTGCCCGTGAGCCCCTTGGCAGGGAAGCTGCTGGCCACTGCCTTGATCCTTTGCTTCATGCTGCTGCATCTGCGTTCCGTAGAAGGTGGGGCAACCTTCCAAACGCTGATCACCGTGGCCAAGATCATCCCCTTTACTCTCGTTATCGGCCTGGGGATTTTCTATATCAACGGGGCAAACCTCACTGCTCCCGTAGTTTCCGGGCCTACCTTGGGCGCAGGTGCAGGCTTGATGGCACTGCTGGCCGGCATCTCTGCCACCAGTTGGTCCTACACCGGCATGGCCTCGATCTGTTACATGACGGGCGAGATCAAACAGCCAGGCAAGACCATGCCGCGTGCGTTGATTGGCTCCTGCCTGTTGGTGCTGGTGCTCTACTCGTTGCTGGCGCTGGTGATCACCGGAATGATGCCCTTCGACCGGCTGCTGGGGTCTGAAACGCCGCTTTCCGACGCGGTGACCTACCTTCCTGCCCTGGGCAACGTGGCGGGGATATTTATCGCGGTCACGGCAATCATCGTGATCCTCGGCTCGCTGTCCAGCTGCGTGATGTACCAGCCACGGCTGGAGTACGCCATGGCCAAGGATAACCTCTTCTTCAAGTGCTTCGCCCACGTACACCCGCGCTTCCACACGCCGGACTACTCCATCGTGCTGCAGTGCGCGCTGGGTATCGTGTTCATCTATGCCTCCAACCTCACCGCGCTGCTGGGCTACTTCACGCTGGTGATGTGCTTCAAGAACACCCTCACGTTCGGCTCGATCATCTGGTGCCGCCGCCAACCGGATTACAACCCCCTGTGGCGCACCCCGGCCTTTGGCCTGATGACCTTCCTGGCCCTGGCGTCGAGCCTGATTCTGGTGGCTTCCACATTCGTATGGGCGCCGGTTCCCGGCCTGGTGTGCGCACTTGTGGTGATTGCGACCGGCCTGCCTGCCTACGCGTATTGGGAGCGGCGGAACAAGCGCCTTGCCGCCCTCGAAGTACAACCGACCTGATCACCCCTGGAGAGAACGACATGCTGGATATCGATAAAAGCACCGTGGATTTTCTGGTCACCGAGAACATGGTTCAGGAGGTCCAGAAGGTGCTGGCCGTGGACGTACCCAAGGTCAAGGCCATCGTCGAGCAGATGCTCGCCCGCGGCGTGGACCGCTTCTATTTCGTGGCCTGTGGCTCGCCGCTTAACGCCGCGCAAACCGCCAAACATTTGGTGGACCGTTATTCGGGTTTGCAGTGCATGGCTTATTCGGGCTGGGAATTCTGCGACAACACCCCTCACCGGCTGGACGAGCGCTGCGCGGTGATCGGTGTGTCGGATTACGGCAAGACCGAAGAGGTGATCGAGGCGCTGCGGATCGCCAAGGCGCGCGGCGCGCTGACCGCAGCGTTCACCAAGCGCCCCGACAGCCCCATCACCGAAGTGGCGGAACAGGTAGTGGCCTATGAGGCCGACTGCATCTGGGAAATCCACCTGCTGCTTTGCTACACCGTGGCACTGGAGATGATCAACCGGCTGGAGCCCACCCCCCACCCCGACGTCGCCCGGATTGCCCGTGAGCTTCAGCAACTGCCGACGGTACTGGGGGAACTGGTGCGGGGTTGGGAAGAAAAAGGCCGTGCGCTGGGCGAGCGCGCTGCCGCCTGGCCCATGATCTACACCGTTGCGGCCGGCCCATTGCGGCCGCTGGCCTACAAGGAAGGCATCGTGACCCTGATGGAATTCACCTGGACCCATGGCAGCGTGCTGGAGAGTGGTGAGTTCCGCCATGGGCCGCTGGAAGTGGTCGAGCCCGGCGTGCCTTTCCTGTTCCTGCTGGGTACCGATGAAAGCCGCCATACCACTGAACGCGCCATCAAATTCGTGAAGCAATACACCGACGCCGTGATCGTGGTGGACTACGCCGAGATCAGCCACGGCTTGCACCCTTGGCTCGCGCCCTTCCTGATGTTCGTGCCGATGGAATGGCTGTGCTACTACCTCTCGATCTACAAGGACCATAACCCGGACGACCGCCGCTACTACGGTGGCCTGGTGCAGTACTAAGGGGGCTCGGGGCGGCGTGGGTCGCCCCGTATCTTTTCCGCGAGGGGGGAACAGTCATGAAAAGCCTGGTAACGGTTGGGGATAACTGTATCGACGTGTACCCGGCGTTGGGCCGAGGGTTTTCGGGGGGCAATGCGGTCAACGTCGCGGTGCACTGCAGCCGGCATGGGTTAAGCCCTGCCTATGTGGGCTGGGTGGGCGAGGACGACTATGGCCGGCAGTTGCGCCGTGAGATGGCGGCTGAAGGGGTGGATGTGAGCCACGTGCACAGCCAGCCTGGCAGCACCGCGCAAACGTTCGTGGAGCTGCAGGGCAGCGATCGCGTGCTGGGCGATTACCATGAGGGCGTGATGAGCAGCTTTTATCTGACCGATGAAGACCTGGCCTGGATCGCACGGTTCGACATGGTGCACGCCGGCATCTGGGGCCATGTGGAGCCTTACCTGCCCACGCTTAAATCGTGGAACAAAATCATCAGCTTTGATTTCGCCGACAAGTGGGACAGCCCGCTATGGGGCACGTTACCGCCAAACCTGGATTACGTATTCGCCTCGGCGCACGAGGACACGCCTCAGCTGCGCGCTCGCTTGCGCGAAGTGGCGTGCATGGGAGCAGGCACTGTGATCGCCACGCTCGGTGCCGGAGGTAGCCTGGCCTATCACGGTGAGCGGTTCTACCACCAGTGCGCGCTCCCCGTGAACATCGTCGACACCATGGGCGCCGGTGACGCCTTTATTGCCGGCTTTCTAAGCGCAGTCGCCAAGGGTGCTGCTCTCGAGGAGGCTATGAGGCAAGGGGCCTGTGGCGCAGCGTTGACCTTGCAGTGCCAGGGCGCCTGGGGCTGAACGCCGGCCGGGGAAAAACTGGCGGCAAGGGCGCCGGCCTTTATACTGGCCGTTGTGTTCGTGATCCAACAAGGATGGTCCATGCCCAGCTTGCAACGCAACTCGTCCCAGCGGCTTTACGCGGTGGTCCGCCAGCGGATACTCGAGGCCATCGAGCAGGGCGTGTACCCGGTGGACGGGCAGATCCCCACAGAGCCCGAACTGTGTGAACTGCACGGCGTGAGCCGGATTACCGTGCGCAAAGCCATTACCGACCTGGTGAAAACAGGTGTGCTCACCCGGCTGCAAGGCAAAGGCACTTTTGTGCAAGGCCGAAAGGTAGAGAACGCCCTGCTCACCGTCAGCGGCTTTACCGATTTCGGCGTGGCCCAGGGCAAGAACACTCGTGAAGAAGTGATCAAGCAGGAACTGATCCCGGTTGACGACTATGCCCAGCGGCTGGACGTGCCCGACGGTGGGCGGCTGTTCAAGCTGGTGCGGGTGATGTACCTCGAAGACGAGCCGCTGTTCATCGACCATTCCTACATTCCTTTGGCTCGCTACCCAGAGTTCGACCAGCGCTACCGACCCGGGGGCTCCACGTACCAGCTGTTCGATGAAGGCTATGAAACCTGCGTGCGCAGCGACCGCAAGCTCATAGACATCTACACCGCCACCAAGGCCGAGGCCAGGTGGCTGGGCTGCGAACTTGGCGAGCCGCTGTTCCGCATCAGCAAAACCGCCTACGACCAGGACGGCCGCCCCGTGCACTGCTCCGAACTGTATTGCCGAGCCAACCGCGTGAGCCTGACGATCGACAATACACACCGGTAGTGAAGGCGCCGTAGCTGGTCGTTCCGTAGCAGCACGCCTTGGCGGCGACCGGGCCGGCAGGCCCGTAGATTCGGTGGTACGCCAGTCGCGGGCAAGCCGGCGCGGCCCGGCCCGGCGGCTACTCTCGCATTCAACCCCCGAACCGCTCCACCCACGCCGGGGTGCGTTGCATCAGCACCTTGCCGCCGCGGATCGAGGTGAGCACCTGCCCCTGGCTGCGGACCATTTCGTAGTCGTCCGGGGCAGACAGGATCACCAGGTTCGCCGGGCGGCCCACTTCAAGCCCGTAGCGCTCGCCCAGGTGCAGGGTGCGTGCGCTGTTGTCGGTGATCAGGTCGAGCGACCGCTTGAGGTCTTCGTAGCCAAGCATGTGGCAGATGTGCAGGCCCGCTTCGAGGATGCGCACGATATTGCCGTTGCCCAGCGGGTACCACGGATCAACGATCGAGTCCTGGCCGAAGCAGATGTTCATGCCGGCGCGGTCGATCTCGGCCACCCGGGTAACGCCGCGGCGTTTCGGGTACGTGTCAAAACGCCCTTGCAAGTGAATGCTTTCCGTAGGGCAAGAGACGAAGTTGATCTTCGAGGCCTTGAGCAACCGGAACAGCTTGGAGCAATAGGCGTTGTCGTACGAGCCCATGGCCACGGTGTGGCTGGCCGTCACCTTTTCGCCCATCTCCCGCACCCGGGCCTCTTCGGCCAGCACTTCGAGAAACCGCGATTGTGGGTCGTCGGTTTCATCGCAATGCACGTCCACCAGGCAACCGGTGCGCTCGGCCAGGTCCATCAGGAACTTCACCGATTCCACGCCCTGATCCCGAGTGTTTTCGAAATGCGGGATACCCCCTACCACATCCGCGCCCATGGCGATCGCTTCGGTCATCAAGGCGCGGCCGTTTTTGAAGGACTCGATGCCTTCCTGGGGAAACGCCACGATCTGCAGGTCGATCAGGTGCCGCGCCTCCTCACGCACCTCCAGCATGGCTTTGAGCGCGGCGAAGGAAGGGTCGGTGACGTCCACATGGGTACGTACATGCTGGATGCCATGGTCTACCAGCATGTCGATGGTGCGCCGCGCACGGACCTTGGTGTCCTCGTGGGTCACCACCGCCTTGCGTTCGGCCCAGCGCTCGATGCCCTCGAACAAGGTACCGCTCATGTTCCAGGCCGGCTCACCCGCGGTCAGGGTAGCGTCGAGGTGAATATGCGGCTCGACGAAGGGCGCGGTGACTAGGTTCTGGCCAGCGTCCAGGTCGCTGCCGTCGTTCGGCTGGATTGCCGCGGGTTGGGAAACGATGGCCGCAATCCGCTCGCCGTCGAGTTCAATGCGATACAGGCCACTTTTGCCACGCAGGCGGGCGTTGAAAATATTCATGCTAACTCCTTGGTCGGGGCTTCGGTCGTGTGCCAAACCAGCAGCGCGACAGAGGCATTCATTCGGAAAAGAGGGTCGTCCAGCGACTGGCCACTGCGTTGTTCGATACGGTCCAGGCGCTGGTTGAGGGTGTTGCGATGGATGCCCAGCCGCCCGGCCGCCATCAGGGCGTTACCGTTTTCCTGCAGTAGCGCATCCAGGGTCTCGATCAGCGTAAAGGGTTGCTTGCGTGAGGTTTCTATCAACGCGCCAAGGGTGCGTTGCACAAAGTGGTCGATCACCGAGCGGTCCCCGATGGCTTGCAGCAATCGCAACACCCCAAGCTCGCTGAAATCGCAGAACCCATTGGCAGGCTGCAGGTGCTCGGCCACATCCAGCGCCTGGCGCGCTTCGTTCAGGGCTTGGCGATATTGGCCGCAATCGCCTGCAGGGTTCGCCACGCCCATGAACAGCGTGAGGTCACCGATCCCCGGAGCCAGGGCCCTGTAAAGCCTCAGCAGCTCGGCCCGCAGGGTATCGGCGTCAGGCAATAACACGATAAACAGGTCGCCCTGCTGCACCACCGGCAGTGGCGCGGCAAAGGCACGGTTCCAGGCTTCCAGTTCATCGCGCAACGCCTGCCGGATGTGCTGCAAGCGCTGCTCCGCTACCGCCGGAGTGTAGCGTTCGAACAGCATAGCCACCGACGACAACCGCAGCGCTACCAGGCGACGCGGCCCATCGACGGGCAATTGCGCGTGCTCGGCGCGTTGCCGGGCGATGGCCAGGCTCGGGTAATCGCCGCTGAGCAACTGGCTGAGGATATCGTGCCGGGACCGCTGCGCCTGATCCATGTGCACCAATGCCGTACCGATCGCGTGGGTGACCACCACCATTTTCAACAGGTAGGGCTGCTCGATCAGCGGCAAGCCGAGTTCGTCTGCCCGCTTGATCACCGCCGCCGGAATGCGCTGAATGAACGTCCCTCCCGTGAGTATCACCAGGCCGGCGATGCCCACGGCAACACCGTCCTCGACCAGGCCCAGGAGGTTGGCTTCATCACGGGTGTGGTTGATGCCCGTGACAAACACCAGTTCGTTGCCGATCACCCACTCGGCGATACCCTCGTTCTCGGCCACGTAGGGCCAGCGCACGCTGCGGTGCAACTGGTTGGCGCCGGCACGCACGGCCAGCTCTTCCAGCCCAGGCAGCTTGAGGATTTCTGCAACCGTGAGGCTCATTGATCCCCCTGCAGGGCCGGCATTTCAGCGCGACGGCCGGTGAACTGGAGCAACCCGATGTAGCACACCGCCGCCACTGCAATGCCTACCAACGGGGCGACCCAGGGCGAGCAGTACGCAAGCACCGCCCCTACACCATAGGCAGCCAGCCCCTTGACGTTGTAGCGCGGCAGGCTGGCAGTAGCCAGCAACGGGTATTTACCGCGGTGGCGGTACCAGAAGTCCGCCATGATCACGCCACCCACCGGCGGGATGATCGAGCCCAGCAATACCAGGAACGGGATCAGCATTTCATACATGCCGCCGATCGCGAGCACCACGCCCAGCGCGGCGGCCAGGAGGGTCATGGTGCGACGGCGCTCACTGCGCAGCAGATGGCATGCCGCGGCAGACACGTTATAGATAGTCGGCCCTTGGATCGTCCAGAGGTTGAGGCACAGCATGATCACCGCCGCGAAGGACAAGCCCTGAAGGATCATCACTTCAACGATATCAGCTTGCTGGTACACGATCGCGCACCAGGCGCCGGCGACCACCATCAAACCGTTGCCGATCAAAAAGCTCACGACGCTTGCGATGATCGCCACACGCCCGGTGCGCGACAGGCGTGTCCAATTGGTGGCCTGGGTGGCGCCGCTGGCGAAGGTACCGAACACCATGGTCACGGCGGCGGAGAATGTCATCGTCTCATGCGGGATAACAGCGGCCAGCCCCTGAAAGCCACCGGCATGGCCTGTGGCGATGTACATGGAAACCATCAGCAGGACAAACATCAATGGCACCGACACCCGGGAGAGTACGTCCAGGCCTTTATAGCCCACGATGGCGGTGATGCTGAAGCCAAAGCCGAACAGCACCATCAGGGGCGTGGTGAGGCCCTCGGTAAGGCCGAGTATCTTCACCAGCACGATCGCGACGGTCGCGGTGCCCCAGGCGTACCAGCCCAGCTCGGCGAAACCGAGCAAAAAATCCGAAAGCCGGCTGCCCGCTTCGCCAAAACAGAAGCGCCCCATCAGCACCGTGTTCAAACCGCTGCGCGAGGCGATGAAGGCAAGGCCCGCCGCATAAAGCGCCAGCAGGCTATTGCCGATAAAGGCGATCCACAGCATGTCGGTGAAAGCGAAGGCCATGCCCAACTTGCCACCGGCGAACATGGTGCCGGTGAAAAAGGTGAAACTGAACAGCACCATGGAAATGGACAGCAGCCCTTTCCTGGCCGACGCGGGGGCCTCGCTTAATGGGAAATCTCCGGGTGAGCTCATTCTGTTCTCCTCTCAAGTGCGGGGTAGGTAACGAAGCGCATCGAGAAGAGAGCAAATCACAGGCCGTTTTGAGAAAAGCCTGAAATACAGGTAAAACGAAGCAGGACCGACTGGGAACCCTGTGCAACAAGCACATTTTCCTTAGTTAAAAAACATTTCAGCTGTGCGTGGTGCCCTGCTTTGAGCCCATACCGCACCAATTGTGGACCTCGTCCAAACCCTGCAGCCTGGCTAGCACGCGCAGGGTGAACATTCAGGCCGTTTCCAGCTGGGCTTCATACTCAGCCAGGTACAAGCCAGCCAATGCTTCCTTTTGCTGAGGATCAAGCAGCTTGCCCGCCGCCTGAAAGAACTTGTGCTCTTCTTCCTTCAGGTGATGGTGCACTTTGTCGGAGAGCTTTTTGGCAGTAGCCAGCCAGCTGGGGCTGGACATCTCGGTGGCGTCCAGCTCCTCCATCATCTCGTCCATTTCGTGATGCTCGGAGATCGCATGCCTGCTGAGGTCAACGCCATTGTCATGGGCCATCAATGGAATATAAAAGCAGCGTTCTTCCGCCGTTTCGTGCGCCTGAAGCTCGGCCTTCAGCCGCTGGTAGGCTTCCTTGCGTTCGCTGCTGTCACCATGGGTTTGCAGCAGCGATTCAGCGTAACCCCTCTGGCGGTCGTGGCTTTCCCGTAGTGCTTCGAAAATATTCATATCAACCCTGGTCACCTATCAAATGGCGAGGCGTTAGACCGGGCCGGATACGCGGCGTTCGCACGCTAACGAAGCGATAAGGGCCATCATTGAGCGTGACGCAAATAAAATTCACAGCGCCTTCTGGCGACGCATCTAAACTGCGTTGACATGCAACGCATTTGCTTCGATTGGACGTCGGCAAGGGCCAGCAACCCAGCCATGCGAGCATCCTTGATGGTTCTACCCCCGCCCCCAGCCCAGCCCGGTGATCTCGGCGCAGGCACTTCAATCGATCAGTGCCTATTACGACACAGCCCTCAAGCGTGAACTTGGGAAAGAGATACCGCTGGCCAGCGCACCTGGGCCACATACGCTGATTATCCGACCGGCAATCACCGCTGTGTCCACCAGCACCGAGGGGCTCAAGCCCTATGAAGTCATACCCCTCGCCTTGGTCGCCGCTGCGGTGAACACGGCTTCCGGCGGCCGTGATCAGAATGTCGAAATAGCGACCGAGGCGGTGGTCCTCGATGCCGACAGCAACAAGGTTTTAGCCCAGGTAGTGCGCAAAGGGGCCGGCCAGGCACTCGAGAATGACAAGACCCAACTCACCCTGGAAGCCGTGAAGCCAGTGCTCGATGGCTGGGCCAGCGACCTGCGCCTGAGCTTTGAAAAGCTCAAGGCGGCTGGTCACTAGTCGCTCCCAAGACGGGAGGGATGCAGTACAGTTCTCGCTGACAGTATTAGGGCCGACATCAGGCATGCTCGGCGGCGGCTATTCCTATTGGCAGAATTTCAACGCTGTGGTCAGCAAGGACAGAGGCGTGGTTTGTGTCTGGCACCGATGAGGAGGTACTGAATACAAAGTTGTCGGCAGCAAGCGTATCCCGATAATTACCCTCCAGCCTTAGCTCGAACCGATGGCCGTCACTGTCCACCTGGTTCGACTGCACGTATGTACGATCGGTAGTGGCGCTATATGCCAGCTTCAAGGTGCCGTTATCACCGTTGCCGAGCCCGGTGAACCCCAGGGCAGACACATCGATACGGTCCACTGACACCAGAAAGTCGTCACCGATCAAGTCTGAGGCACCATGGTAGCTGTCGCTGATCTGCTGGTACACGAAGGTGTCGGCCCCACTTTCACCATACAGCCGGTCACCGCCGCCGCCACCTATCAGCACGTCGTTACCGGTACTGCCCCACAAAGTGTCAAAGCCGTCGCCGCCCACACGATGGCTGTCGAAGAAGCCACTGGGATCAGGTGTCGAGGGTGCCAGGATGAAGGCGTCGCCGTAGGTCGACCGGCCATCGCCTCCAAAACCATATCCTAGCAGTGTCACCGCGAAACGGTTACCGGCCTCATCGGCATCAAGGGATTCGATCGTGGTCAGTCCTGTATTACTGTCATAGGACTGGGTTAGTGTGCCGTCGTGGCCATTCCCGATGCCAATAAAACCTAGCGCAGAGACGTCGATCAGGTCGCCCTCGTCCTGGCTGAAGTCCATCAGCAGGTCAACGTGACGAGTGACGTCAGTATCGTTGACATAGCTGTCGCTCAGCGCCTTGTAGACGAACGTGTTGTGGCCGTCCCCACCTGTCAGACGGTCAGCGCCAATATCGCCTTGCAAACGATCGTCACCTGGGCCGCCGTAAAGAGTATCGTCACCTTCATGGCCTACCAGAAGCGCACCGCCCTCCCGTGTGGTAGTGAAGGTATCGGCATCGCTGCCACCGTCCCGGCGGAAATAGAAGTTGTCGCGGAGGAGGCTGCCCTGGTAGTGGCCGTTCAGCGCCAGCTTGAAACGGTAGCCATCGGCATCAGCATCCAGGCTCTGCAGGTAGGTGGTGTCGGTATTGCTGTTGTAGCTGAGCAGCAGTGTACCTTTGTGGCCGTTCCCCAGGCCCCTCAGGCCGAGTGCGGTAAGGTCCAGTTGATCGTGAGCCGCGCCGAAGTCCAGGATGCGGTCATGAGTATCGCCGGCCGTGCTGGCGTAACTGTCCTGCAGACGGGCATACACAAACACATCGTCGCCCGCGCCGCCGGTAAGGCGATCCGCGCCCTGGCCCCCGTCCAGCACGTCATGGCCCGCGCCACCGTCCAGCACGTCGCGGCCGCCACCCGCGTGTATCAATTCGGCGCTGGGCGTACCCACGAGGTGGTCGGCGCCGTCGCTGCCCAGAAACGTAAACGTGGTTTTTTGCGATCTGCTGTTCACATGGTCAAAATCACTGATCACCTGCCCTTGCTGCGTATGGCTGATGACATTGCCGTAGAAAGAGCGGTATTGGTAGCCAGTGGCGGCATAACGATCCTCCAGGCCGTAAGTCGATTGATCGCTACCCACGATAACGTTGTCGACCAGGTCGTAGTGTGTGTCTGCAGCGTAGGTCTGCCCTTGAGCGCTGGTGAAGGTGTCCACAAGGATCTCTGCGGCAGCGCCACTCTGGGCATTATCGTGGATGTAATTTTGGTAAACCGCCGTCAGGTAGGTGCCGAGCAAGGCAACACCTTCTTTCCCATTGCCATAAATCTCGGTATGGCTGACACCCATACCCTTGATTCCCTGGAGCTCAATACCCGCCCCGCCATTGCCGTGCACGGTCCCTCCGACAATACCGCCCTGGATCGACACCCAGTCCGTCTCCAGGCCGGCCAGCAAGATGCCATTGCCCGCATTGTCGTACGCATCGTTATTGTCGAACACAGGGGGGCCAGCGTAATCCTGGCTCGTTTTCAGATCGAAGCCGTCGCCGCCGTTCTCATAGGCCTTGTTGTCGGTGAAACTGATGTCATCCCGACGGGCCTGCTCATCTTTGAATTGGGTGGCAAAGCCGTCGCCGTCGTTGTCATGGGACACGCTGTCATATACATATCCAGCAGTGGTAAGCGCTTGGGCACGTAGCCCGTCGCCACTGAAGTTCTGAAACTCAACGCCGGCGACCTGAAAGAATACGGTATGTGCTGTGTTATCGGTCGCGCTGCCGGTGACAAAGCCGTCAACCGTTCCGCTGGTGTTGGCCTTGTTGCCGTCCAGGGTCAAGTTGCTGATGGTTGTGTCTGTGGTATTGAAGTGGGCTGCGGTGTGGATCAGTCCCGCCACGTCATTGCTGGAACCATCGGCCAGCTTGAGCGTGGTGAGCCCCATGCGTTCGCCGTTGAGTGTCACATGGCTTTTGAGGGTCAGGCACCCACCATCACTGTTGGGGCCACTGACAATATAGGTACCGTGAGGCAGGTAAACCTCGCCGCCTCCCGCCTTCGCGGCGGCATTGATAGCTTTTTGAATGGCCAGGGTGTCATCGCTGACGCCGTCACCTTTGGCGCCGTAGTCGAACACATTGAAGATCGTCGTCATGAACGATTTTTCCTTGAGGGGATAAGAGATACGGCCGCTCGACTACGGGCTGAACGGAAGAAAGCCAGTCTAAAGACTAGGGTATTCTGGCTGATGTTCTTGATGTTCACCTTGATGTCCACCTCGGGCCTGATGGTGACCTCACAGATGGCAAGCTTTGCCAAAGACTTCGGCATGACAACGGTCATGGTGATGGGTATGGCTGCCCTGCCCTTGGCAATGACCATCGACCGGATATGCAACGGCCTTACCCGCCCGTTGTTTGGCTGGATTTCCGACCGCTACGGCCGCGAGAACACCATGGCATGGCCCAAGGCATTGGGGCCATTTACGGCGGGCCGGTTGCCGCCCTGCTGCATCAATACACGGATAGTTGGTACCCGGTATTTGCCGTAGCCATTCCCTTCGACATTGTTACCGCATTGCTGGCGTTCTTTGTTCTCAAACGCATGCCCGACCACGCAGGCCTTGGCAAATATCAGGCAGACGGCGCCGACCATATCCATACCCTTGTCGAAGCCACCAAGCTCGCCTTCGCCGTACGGGACGAACACATCGCCGACCCTGAGCACATGACCATCGACCCGCAAGCCTGCCTGGTGCCGGAGTACCTGCAAGCACTGGCGAGCCGGATCGTCCCGCAGTACGCTGCGCCCTGGGGTGAGGGCAAGGGCCCGGGAGATACCATCTGGATGGGCCTGATTGATAACGACGGCCTGGCCGTGTCGTTCATTCAAAGTATCTACCACGAGTTTGGCAGTGGCATCGTATTGGCCGAATCGGGGCTGAATTGGCAGAACCGGGGTGCATCGTTCAGCCGCGACCCCAGCCACTTGCTGGTGCTCAAGCCCGGCAAGAAGCCCTTCCACACCCTCAACCCCGCGGCGGCTCGCTTGAACGACGGTAGCATGCTGGTGTACGGCACCATGGGCGGCGACGGCCAACCCCAAACCCAGGCCGCGGTATTCAGCCGTTACGCCGTGTTCGGTCAGCCCCTGCAACAGGCCGTAACCGCGCCGCGCTGGCTGTTGGGCCGCACCTGGGGCGAAAGCTCCGACAGCCTGAAGATCGAGTCCCGGGTGGACGGCGCCGTGATCGACGAGCTCAAGGCGCGCGGCCATGACGTCGAAATTCTCGGCCCTTTCACCGAAACCATGGGGCATGCCGGCGCCGCGGTGCGCTTGCCTAACGGCTCGTTCGAAGGCGCTTTCGACCCTCGCGGGAATGGAGCCGCCGCAGGTTACTAGATGCGCGGCTACGAGGAAGATTACGCGCGGCGCATCAGCAACAGCGCGACCACCACCGCCATGGCGGCGATCAACGTAGCGATGATGCCGATGGAGCCCAAACCATAGTGGCCGATGCCGATACCACCAAGGATGGCGCCCAGGCCGATGCCTGCGTTGGCCGCTGAAATGTTCATGGTTGCCGCCAGTGCCTGTGCCTGCGCACCGGCCTGCATGACCCGAACCTGACACACCACAAACAACGCGGTGTAACCGATACCCCACGCGACCAGCGCGACGATCAGCCAGAGGTGATGCGGTGCCAGCGGTACCGCCGCCAGCATGCCGGCACCCGCCAGCACCAGGAACACCACCATGGCGGCCAGCGGCTTACGGTCGACCATGCTGCCACCGAGGTGATTACCCACCATGCCGATTGCACCGAAGCCCATCAGCCACCATCCCACCTGGCTGGCAGGCACCCCGCCCAGCCGCTCGAGCACGTCGGCCAGGTAGGTGTAGGCGGTGAACAGCGCGGTGAAAGTAAGGATCGACAACAGCAGATGCGCCAGGAAGCGCGGCTGGCGCAGGATCGCGGTCTGCTTCTGGTCGGGGTTCGTGCTGGCAGACACGGGCAGTGTCGGCATCACCAGATGCATCAAGGCACCAATGAACAGCGCAATCGCCGCCAGTATCCAGAAGCTTCCCCGCCAGCCCACGGCATCTGCCGCCAGGGTACCCAGCGGTACACCGAACACCAGCGCCGCAGTGATGCCCAGGTATACCCGGCCCACGGCCTTGCCCGACTGGCCCGGCCCTGCCAGCTGCCCCGCCGTTTCGCTGGCGGTACCCCAAAACACCGGCAGCGCCAAGGCTGGGATGAAACGGGCAAGCGCCAATACCCAGATATTCGTGGACACCGCTGCCAGAACGTTGGACGCCGCAAACACCATGAGGATGACGGTGAACAGCTTTTTGCGTTCCACGTGGGCCAGCTTTGCCGTGAGCACCGGCCCGAACAGCATCACCGTAAACGCGAACAAGGTGACTACCTGCCCCGCCAGGGCGATGGAAATGTTCAAGTCCCGAGCGAGCGCGGGCAACAGCCCCACGATCAGGAACTCAGTAGTCACAATGATAAAGGCGGCAACCGCCATGATCAGGATCTGAACCCCTGACCGTGAGGTGTCCGCAGCGGCGGCTGTGGCCTCTGCTGTGGCTGAGGATTGCATACAACTTAACTCCAAACAGGTTTTGGCATAGCCTATTGGAGAAATAGGGAGTGATCTCGGCTGTTTTTTACGAAGTGATTGGAAGTGGATTCATCAATTGGAGGTTCAGTGTTTTCATCCGAACGCCTGAAGGGCATTGACGTGTTCGTGATCGTTGCCGACCTGGGCAGCTTTACCGCAGCGGCCGAGCGGCTGAATCTCACCAGTTCCGCGGTCAGCAAAGGGATCGCGCGGCTGGAGGCTCGGCTTGGCACCCGCCTGTTCCAGCGCACTACCCGGCGGCTGTCGCTCACCGAAGCCGGGGAGACCTTTTACCGAACGTGCGCCACCGTGTTGGCTGACCTGGAAGAAGCCGAGATAGCCTTGACTTCGACCCACACCGAGCCTCAGGGCAAGGTGCGCATCGACTTGCCCGCCTCCTATGGCCGGTTGCATGTACTGCCGCTGATCATCGAGTTCATGAAGCAGCATCCAAGGCTGTCCCCACATATTTCTTTTTCTGATCGCTACGTTGACCTGGTCCACGAAAATATCGACATCGTGGTCAGGATCGGCGGAGCAGGTGCATGGCCCGCCGCCGTAGGGCACAGGTTCTTCGGAACACCCAAGCTCATCTTTTGCGCTTCGCCGGATTACCTCACACGCCACGGCCAGCCTGAGTCAGAGGCGGATCTGGACCGGCACTTGTGTGTGGGTTATGGGCTGAATGACGGAATGGCGATCCCTTGGTACTTCAAAGGGCGCCAGCAAGGCGACATCGAGCGCCGAATCATGCATCCCCATATCGCCGTAGGGGACGGAGAGGGAGAAGTGATGGCCGTGCTGGCAGGGCTGGGCATTGCTCAGCTGCCCACATGGTTGGTTCATACCCATCTGGAAAGCGGGCGAATGGTGGAGGTGCTTCCTCATCTGGCTACTCAGGGCCAGCCGATGAACCTGGTATGGCTCAAAAGCCGAGAGGCCCTGCCGAAAGTGAGCGCCTTGATAGCGTATCTGGGTGCCAACCTCACGCCTACAGGCCGGCGGTGAGCCGGGCGCACAGCGCAGCGGGGAGTAACCACTGCACTAACCATCCATCACCCCGCAACACCGCAAGCGGTACTGGGTTGGAACTTATCGGAGGGCCTTTTCACCGAAAATAACAGGTGGCCTCGACCTTGGCCGCCGTACCGACCACAACCCAGGAGGTTTATCGATGAAAGCATTACGCTGGCATGGAAAAAAAGACATCCGTTGTGATGACCATCTACCCGACCCCACGATAGAACACCCGCGGGACGCCATCATCAAGGTCAGTTCGTGCGCGATCTGCGGCTCGGACTTGCACCTGTACGACGGCTTTATGCCCGGGATGAAGCATGGCGACATCATGGGCCATGAGTTCATGGGCGAAGTGGTGGAAGTGGGCTCGGAAAACAAGAAGCTGAAGATCGGCGATCGCGTGGTCGTTCCCTTCACGATCTGCTGCGGGGAATGCGATCAGTGCCGCCGGGGCAACTTCTCCGTTTGCGAGCGCAGCAACCGTAACAAGGACCTGGCCGATAAAGCCTTCGGCCATACCACGGCGGGGTTGTTTGGCTATACCCACCTGACCGGGGGCTACCCGGGCGGGCAGGCTGAATACGTACGCGTGCCGTACGCGGACTTCACCCCGGTGGTGATTCCCGACGGGCTTACCGATGAGCAAGTGCTATTCCTCGGCGACATCTTCCCGACCGGTTGGCAAGCGGCTGTGCAATGCGATATCGAACCCACCGACACCGTGGCGATATGGGGCGCCGGCCCGGTGGGGCAATTCACTGTGCGCAGCGCGGTGATCCTCGGCGCCAAGCAAGTGGTATGCATCGACAATGTGCCCGAGCGCCTGGCGATGGCCAAGGCTGGAGGCGCTATTACCATTAACTTCGATGAAGAAAGTGTACTGGATCGCCTCGCCGAACTCACCGGCGGCAAGGGCCCGGAAAAATGCATCGACGCGGTAGGCATGGAATCCCACGCTACCCGCTCCTTCGATTCCGTCTACGACCGAGTGAAGCAAGCAGTGATGATGGAATCCGATCGCCCTCACGTGCTGCGGGAAATGATGTATGTGTGCCGCCCGGCTGGCACGCTGTCCATCCCAGGCGTGTATGGCGGCCTGATCGACAAGATTCCGTTCGGCGCCGCGATGAACAAGGGCCTCACGTTCAAGATGGGGCAGACCCACGTCAATCGCTGGACCGATGACCTGCTCAACCGTATCCAGGAAGGGCAGATCGACCCCAGCTTTGTGATCACCCACACCGTAAGCCTTCAAGACGGCCCGGACATGTACAAGACCTTCCGCGACAAGAAAGACGGCTGCGTGAAGGTAGTGCTCAAGCCCTGATCCGCGCGTACTAGCCGAGGTTGCGGGCTGTTCCGTGAATTCGGGGACGGCTCGCCCATAAGGCCCTACCCCATGGGGCCCCCTACCCCTGATCCGTCCGAGCTGCGAACACTTCCCTGGCCGCGAACAATCCGTTCAGCGCGGCCGGGAAGCCGGCATACACTGCCATCTGCATAAGTACTTCGGTGATTTCTGCCCGGGTAAGCCCGACGTTCAACGCCGCCTCGATATGCACCTTCAATTGCGGCGTTGCATTACCCATCGCCGAAAGTGCCGCCACCGTGGCGATCTCTCTGTCACGCAGGCTCAAGCCAGGGCGGGAATAGATATCGCCGAAAGGGAATTCGAACAAGTAAGTGGCAAAATCAGGGGCGATGTCAGCCAGTGCGCTGACGACCTTGTAGCCGGCCTCGCCATCGATCTGTGCCAGGGCTCGTTTACCGCGTTCCAGCCGGCTCTCGCTGGCGTTGGGAAGGTGCTTGGTCATGGTCATTTATCCTCGAGGTGTGACCGGCATAGCCGGCAATCTTTTGGTCAAGGACGAGCAGGCAGTGGCTGAGTTCGGCGACATGGGCGCGAACACGTTCGCGGTGTTGCACAAGCAACTCGCACCGCTCGGCTTCGGTTTGCGCGCCACGCGCTCTAAGGTCGGCGTAGCGCAGCATTTCCCGGATGGGCATTCCCGTCGTTTTCAGGCGGTCGAGAAATTCGATCCACATTAGGATGGCGGGGGCATAATCCCTTTGGCCGGCGTGGTCACGGTCGGCAAAAGGCAACAGCCCGATGCGTTCGTAATACCGAAGTGTGTGGGCCGAAAGCCCCGAGCGTTTTGCCAGTTCACCGATTTTCATAAGCACCCTGTCGTCCAGACACCCCGAAGGCTAGAACTTCGAGCGTACTCTAAGTCAAGCGGTAGGTTGACGTTGGCTATCGGGATCGGTCGCCCGCCACGCCGACGCACTGAGCTAGGCTGGATAGACCCCAGCTTCCCCAAGGCCCAGACCATGCCCCATACCGAACCACTCACCATCGCGGTACTGCTCGGCTCCGTGCGTACCGAGCGCCAAGGCATCAAGGCGGCACGCCTGCTGTTGGCGGCACTGGAAGCCCGGGGGCATGAAGCGGTGCTGGTGGACCCGATGGACACCCGCCTTCCCCTGCTGGACCGGATGTACAAGGAATACCCGAAAGGCTCGGCGCCCGCAGACCTGGAGCGCCTGGCCACGCTGTACCGCCGTGCCGACGGTTTTCTGTTGGTGAGCGCTGAATACAACCACGGCGTGCCGCCCGCGCTGAAGAACCTGCTCGACCATTTTCTGGAAGAGTATTTCTGGCGGCCTTCGGCAATTGCCTGCTACTCCGCGGGCGGCTATGGCGGCGTGCGGGCAGCCATGCAACTGCGCGCCATCGTTGGTGAGCTGGGCATGCCCAGTATCCCTAGCCTGTTCGCCATCCCACGTATCGGTAGCGCCTTGGGCGATGACGGCCAGCCCACCGAGCCGCGCGTCACCAGCCAGATGAACCGCTTTCTGGACGAATTCGAGTGGTACATGCAGGCGCTTCGTCGCCAGCGGGCAGGTGGCACGCCCTATTGAAGAAGCGGGCCAGTCAGGTAGCCGACTGGCTCGCCCCTCCTGCCCCTGGCAACTCGACCTCCGCGCATAACCCCCCGCCTACGCGGTTACACAACCGCAACTGGCCGCCCAGGCTGCCGGCCAATTGCGAGGCGATGGCCAGGCCCAGCCCGGTGCCGCCGGTGTCACGGTTGCGCGAGCTTTCCAGGCGGTAGAACGGCTTGAGCACGTCGCTCAATGCCTCTTCCGGTACCCCCGGGCCGCGGTCGAGTACCTGGATGGCGAGGCGGCCGCCGGGGTAATGTTGGACCTGTACCTGGGCCTCACCGGCAAATTTGAGCGCGTTGTCGATCAGGTTGGTCAGCAGCCGGCGCAGGGCCTGGGGGCGGCTGGTGATCACCCGCTCGTGCGGGGCCGAGAGCTCAACCGCCTTGCCGGTATCGAGGTAATCGAATACCAGGCTTTCCAGGAACGCATTGAGCTGCAGGCGGATGGCGGGCTCCCGGGAGGGCTCGGTACTGCGGGCGAAGGCAACACCTTCCTTCACCAGGTGCTGGATTTCGGTGAGGTCGCTCCAGAGCTTGTCCTTTTCGACGCTATCATCCATGAACTCTACCCGCAGTTTCATCCGGGTGATGGGCGTTTGCAGGTCATGGGAGATCGCAGCGAGCAGCTGTACCCGTTCTTTCACATAGGCCGCGATCCGGCGCTGCATGGCGTTGAAGGCCACGGCGGCATGGGCCACTTCCGTGGGGCCACGCTCCTCCAGGGATGCCGCAGGCTGGTTCGGGTCCAGGCTTTCCGCGGCTTGGGCCAGGCGTGTAAGGGGGCGGATCGCGGTGCGCACGGCCAGCCAGGTACCGGCCACCAGCAGGGCCAACTGTGCGGCCAGCAACAAGGGCAACCAAGGCGACAGCGGCATGATGGAAGGCCGCACGTCGATGGTCAGCGGCTCGCCATCGCTTAGGCGCAGGTGGGCCTGGTAATGCGGCGGCGAGTCCTCGATCGTTTCGAAGGCCACCGGGTAGCGAGCCCCTACCGTTGCCTTGATCGACTTCACCGACATGGGTTCGTCACCAGCACCCATGGGCGTGCCCGCCTGCCCCGCGCCCAACTGGTAGCGGTAATTGGAGCGCTCCAGCCGCGATAACCAGCTGGCGCGTTCGGCCGCTGGCAGTCGGTCCAGGATCGCGACAGAGGTGTCGATGTCATGCTCGAAGTTGCTGAGCATCAAGGACCTGGCGCTGTTGTAGCGTTCATAGGTTTGCAGCGCGAAGGACAGCCCCTGCGCGAGCAGCAGGCTGGCCAGGAAAATCAGCGACAGCCGGGCAGCCAGGGTGCGGGGCCACGGTAGCCAACGCCTCACAATGGGTTCTCCAGCAACTGCACCGGGAAACTGAACACATACCCCTCGTTGCGCACGGTCTTGATGTACGCCGGCTGGCGAGCGTCGTCGAGCAGGCGCTGGCGCAGGCGGCTGACCAACAGGTCTATGGAGCGGTCGAACAGGTCGGCTTCCCGGCCCTGGGTAAGGTTGAGCAATTGCTCGCGGCTGAGCACGCGCTGCGGATGATCGAGGAATACCCGCAGCATGCGGTATTCCGCCCCGCTGAGGGCCACCACGGTGCCCTGCGCATCAAGCAGGTGCCTGGCCGTGGTATCGAGCCGCCAGTCGCCAAAGCCCAGCAGCCGCGCCTGCTCACTTACCACCAGGTTGGGTGGCAGCATCCGTGTGCGGCGCAGCACTGCGTTGATCCGCGCCAGCAGCTCACGGGCCGCGAATGGCTTCACCAGGTAGTCGTCGGCGCCCATTTCCAAGCCGATGATCCGATCGGTTTCGTCGTCCCGGGCAGTGAGCATCAACACCGGCGTGGCGCGGTGCTTGCCGGCGCGCAACTCCCGGCACAGCACCAGGCCATCGTCGCCGGGCATCATGATGTCGAGCACGATCAGGTCGACCTGCGCGGTGTCCAGAAACGCCCGCATCTGGCGCCCATCCGCCGCCAGGGTGGTGCGCAGGCCGTTCTTTTTCAGGTAGTTGCCTACCAGCTCTCTTATCTCTCTGTCGTCATCGACGATCAGAACGTGATCAACCTTGGCGTCCATCACTGGGCCCTTGCAGTCGTGGGGTGCTGGCAGTCTACCGGCAGCGCCTTTGGCTGACAGCTCGCTTTGTAGCCTTATGTATCAGCCTACCGGGCAGATACTCGGCGCAACATTAAAGGGCCGCAGCGGACACAAGCGAGATACCTCCGGGGAGTGAAATGTGCTCAACAAGCCGCAACCAGGCTTGAACGGCCACCCCATCACTCTTGGAGAAACACTCATGAACATTAAAGCCTTCGCTACCTCGCTGTTCACCGTCGCCCTGTCGCTTGGTGCGGTCATGGCCCACGCCGACACGCAAACCCTTCACCAGAGCTACCAGTACGGCACCCACCTGGATATCCAGCACGTGAATTCGGTGACTGCGGACGACGGCCCTGCTTGCGGCGTGACCACCTATCACATGGCCTATGAGGACTCGCAAGGCCAGCAGCACGTGCTGGATTACCTGGGTGGTACCCCGGGCTGCACCAACCAGCAATAAGTGCGAGGCCATCCAGCGCTGCCGGAATGTACCGAGGCGGCCACCGCTTTCATCGAAGTCGGAGAACGCCATGTTCATCATTGCTTTCCTGGGCGGGATGTTGACCATCCTCAGCCCCTGCATTCTGCCGGTTGTGCCGTTCCTCTTCGCCCGGCTGCACCAGAGCCGCGCTTCCATCGTGTTCACCCTGAGCGGCCTGGTGATTACCTTCGCCGCGGTGTCCAGCCTGGCGGTGGTCGGCAGCAACTGGGTGGTGCGGGCCAATGCCGCCGGGCGCCACATCGCCCTGGCGGTGATGGTCGTGTTCGCGCTGTCCCTGCTGGCCCCCCGGCTTGGCACCTGGTTGGCAAAGCCGTTCGTGGCACTGGGCAACCGGCTGGCTCCGGCGGGGCCTTCATCGGCCAGCCCCTTCACATCGGTGCTGATCGGCGTGGCCACGGGGCTGCTTTGGGCACCCTGTGCCGGGCCTATTCTGGGGATCATCCTCAGCGGCGCCATGCTCAGTGGCCCCAGCGCTCAAACCAGTGCATTGCTGCTGGCCTATGGGGTAGGTAGTGCGGTGTCGCTGGGCCTTGTGATGCTGGCCGGCAAGCGCATGGCGAAGCACTTGCGGTTTTCGCTTCCTGTGATGGCGTGGGTGCGCCGAGGTGTGGGGTGCCTGGTGTTGCTGGCGGCGCTCGGGATTGCCGGCGGCGGCACCGGAGCGCTGCTGGCGGGTACCTCTTCAGCCTTTTCTGCCCGGATCGAGCAAGGTGTGCTGCGCGGCGTTTCGGCGGTTGTGGATCGGCTCACCGCTCCCGCCGTGGCTGCGAGCGAGCCGGACCTGACGCCGATGGGCCAGATGCCTTCGTTGGCCGGGGCGGTGCAATGGCTGAATTCGCCTGAGCTCACCCCCGAAGCGCTGCGTGGGAAAGTGGTGCTGGTGGACTTCTGGACCTACGACTGCATCAACTGCCAGCACACCCTGCCCTACGTGAAGCAATGGGCCGAGCGCTACGGCAAGGACGGCCTGGTGGTGATCGGTGTGCATACCCCGGAGTACCCGTTCGAGCGAATCTTGGCCAATGTACGGCAACAGGTGGCGCAGCTGGGCATCACCTACCCGGTCGCTGTGGATAACGACTACGCGGTGTGGAAAAGCTTCGGCAACCAGTACTGGCCTGCTCATTACCTCATCGACGCCAATGGCCAGGTGCGCTACAGCCACTTCGGAGAAGGGGCTTACGACACCCAGGAAAAGGCAATCCAGACGTTGCTGGCTGAGCGCGCTTCCGCTGCTCGATAAAACGCGCCCACTCCCTTATCCGGCACGCCACAGGGCGGCTGGAACCCCGAGGAATTCCATCATGCACACACGCACCCGTGGCCTTCGCCGCCACCTTACCGCCGCCGCTGTGATGGCTACCGCCTTGCTTCAACCGGGGCTGCAAAACAATGCCCTGGCCAGCGAGGCCGATTCAAGCCAGGTTGCGCCCGTCACCGTGGGCGGCCACACCGACCTGGGCCCGCTCAAGCATGTAAAGGCGGGATTGCTGAATGTGGCGTATGCCGAGGTCGGCCCTGCCGACGGCCCGGTGGTGATCCTGCTGCATGGCTGGCCCTACGATATTCACAGTTACGCTGACGTGGCGCCGGCATTGGCCGCCAAGGGTTACCGAGTACTGGTGCCCTATGCCCGCGGTTATGGCGACACCCACTTCCTTTCGGCCAAAACGCTGCGCAATGGCGAGCCGGCAGCGCTGGCCACCGACCTGATCGACTTCATAAATGCCCTGCATATCCAGCGCGCCGTGCTCGGTGGCTACGATTGGGGCGCGCGCACTGCCGATATCGTGGCCGCGGTATGGCCAGAGCGCGTGAAGGCCTTGGTGGCGGTAAGCGGGTACCTGATCGGTAGCCAGGACGCGGGCAAGGCGCCGCTGCCCCCGGCGGCCGAGCTGCAATGGTGGTACCAGTTCTACTTCGCAACCGAGCGTGGCCGCCAGGGCTATGCGCAGAACACCCATGACTTCGCCAAGCTCATCTGGAAGACCGCCTCGCCACGCTGGAACTTCGATGACGCCACCTATGATCGCAGCGCGGCGGCGTTGCAAAACCCCGACCATGTGGCCGTCACGGTCTACAACTATCGCTGGCGCCTGGGCCTTGAAAAAGGTGAAGCCCGTTACGCCCCACTCGAGAAAAAACTCGCTGCTTTCCCCTCCATCAGCGTGCCCACAATAGCCCTCGAGGGCGATGCCAACGGTGCGCCGCACCCACCCGCCGAAGCCTATGCCAAGCGCTACACCGGCGGCTACCAGTACCGGCTGATCGAAGGCGGCGTGGGCCACAACCTGCCACAGGAAGCACCGCAAGCCTTCGCCCAGGCGATCATTGACGCGGACCACCTTCAGGGCAAATAGGCAAGGCACCGGCAGTGGCAATCGAAGCCGTTCCAGGCTCACCTACCTTTGATTTCCCTGCCCTGCCCTTAACCGCTACGCTGAGAGCGTTTCCCTCAGCCAACCGGTAATGTGCGTGGACAGATTCCAGGAAATGAAAGTGCTGCTCGCGGTGGTGGAAGCGGAGAGCTTTGCCGCCGGGGCGCGCTTGGTGGGTATGTCGCCGCCCAGCGTGACCCGGGTGATCGCCGGGTTGGAAAATCGCCTGGGTACTCTGCTGTTGGCACGTAACACGCGCGGCTTGCGGTTGACCGAGGCCGGGCGGCGCTATGTGGAAGACTGCAAGCGCATTCTGCTGGATCTTGAAGAAGCCGAGGAGCTGGCCACCGGCAGCCGCATTCGCGCCCGGGGCAACCTCACCGTGACGGCACCAGTAATGTTCGGCGAATTGTTTCTGGTGCCCCTGATCACCGAGTACCTGGCCCAGCATCCGGAGGTGACAATCAATGCAGTGCTGCTGGACCGGCTGGTGAACGTGGTGGACGAAGGCATCGACGTGGCGGTGCGCATCGGGCGGCTGGCCGACACGGGCTTGCAGGCGATCAAGGTGGGTGAAATTCGCCCGGTGGTATGCGCCGCGCCGGCGTTTCTCGACCGAGTCGGCCGGCCGCAGGCACCCGAGGATGTGCTGGCACTGCCGATTGTGATGTCATCGGCGAGCAACCTGCTGACCGAGTGGCAGTTCATGGACAACGAACGTGCCCTGGCCCTGCGCCCCGAGCCGCGCCTGCTGGTGAGCTCCAACCAGGCGGCCATCAACGCGGCGCGCCTGGGCTGGGGGCTCACCCGGGTACTCTCCTATCAGGTGGCGGACGCTGTGAGAAAAGGCGAGCTGGAAATCGTGCTTGAACCGTTCCAGACAGCGGCGCTGCCAGTGCACATTCTTTTTCACGGTGATCGGCCCTTGCTCGCCAAGGTACGTACCTTCGTGGACCACTGCACCCGCCGGCTACTGGCCGACGCGGCCTTGCACACCGTGCCGGCTGCCTGAGCCGTGGTCCGTTATCGCGAGCTGCAGGTGTTCGATGCCGTGGCCCGGGGCAGTAGCCTCGCGGCCGCAGCCCGGCAACTGGAGCTATCCCTCGCCACAGTGGCGCGCAGCGTCGCAGCGCTCGAAGCGCGCCTGCAAAACACCTTGTTGTTACGGGGCCCACGCGGGGTAAGCCTTACCCCCGCAGGCGAGCAGTTCGCGCACAGTTGCCGGCAGATCCTGGCGCAAACCGAGGTCGCGGAGCGCTCGGCGGCGGGTATACACGCCCGGCCCGAGGGCCAGTTGACCGTCGCTTTGCCGCTGCTGATCGACTTGCAGGTGTTCACACCCATCGCCGTGGCCTATCTGGAGGCTTTCCCCGGGGTGGGCCTGGCGATCCAGGCCAGCGAGGGGCTGCCCCGGCTACTCAAGGACGGGATCGACGTGGCCATCGTGGTAGGCCAATTGCCTGATTCCTCCGAGTTTGCCATCCCATTGGGAGAGGTTCGGCCGATCGTGTGCGCCGCGCCTGCCTACCTCGCACGGTGGGGCCACCCTGCTACGCCGGAGGATTTGAAAGCCCATCGCGCGGCAGTGGCCACGTCAGCGAGCTACGACGCGCAGTGGCGCTTCTCGTCAAGGTGTGCCAGCCGTGCGGCCAAACCCGCTCACGTATTGAGCTGCACTACACAGCGCGGGGCCATCCGGGCAGCCACCCTGGGCGCCGGCCTGGTGCGCTGCCTCAGCTACGAGGCTCACGAAGAGCTGCGCACGGGCCAGTTGGTCCAGGTGCTTACGGGCTATCCGGGCATGGGCGTGCCCGCTCAGCTGATCTACCGCCACGGCCGCCGCGCCGAAGCCCGGGTGCGCACCTTCATCGACTTCGCTACCCCGCTGCTGCGCGGCCACCCAGCGTTTTCAGGCTGAGGCAGAACAGCCCCGGCGGGTGATTATTCCGCAAAGTGGACTTATGGATTGCCAACCGTGGTGATTCTGCCGGGGCCGGGATAGGCGCAGCATGGCTTCACCAGCGTAGCCGCCCAGCCGGGCTTGCCAGTGCGCTGCCAGCCCTTCCCTACCCCACGGAGCCACGAGCATGCCAAACCCAGTGAAACTGTACCGCCACTCGCTTTCCGGCCATGCCCATCGCGTGCAATTGCTGCTCTCATTGCTCAACGTGCCCACAGACCTGGTAGACGTGGACCTGGCCCGCGGCGAGCATAAGCAGCCAGCGTTTCTGGCGATCAACCCCTTCGGGCAAGTGCCGGTGATCGACGACAACGGCACCTTGCTCGCCGACTCCAATGCCATCCTGGTATACCTGGCGAAGACCTACGGCAGCGGCAGCTGGCAACCCGAGGACGCGCTCGCCGAAGCGCGGATTCAGCGCTGGCTGTCGGTGGCGGCCGGCCAGGTGGCGTACGGCCCCGCGGCGGCACGGTTGATTACTGTGTTCGGCGCGGCCTTCAATGCCGACGAAGTGATTGCCCGCGCGCATACCCTGCTCAAGTTGATGGACAGCGAATTGGCCGACCGCCCCTTCCTGGCCGGCACTGAACCCACCATCGCCGATGTCGCCAACTACAGTTACATCGCCCACGCCCCCGAGGGCAATGTGTCACTGGAACCCTACCCGAATGTAAGGGCGTGGCTGTCGCGCATCGAAGCCCTTCCTGGCTTTGTGCCGATGGCGCCTACTGCGGCCGGCTTGCTTGCCGCTTGAGCGCGAACACCTGACTGCCGGGGCCACCGGCAACCTGTTCAAGGAGGTGAGCCATGGACACAGTGCGCCAACCGCCGGCATCGCCCTGGCATACCGGCGAGAAACAGCTTCAGCAGACGTTCAACGCATCCGAACGCATGGAAGAGCTCGGCCGCCGGGTGATCCGGGACTACATGCCCGACCAGCATCGCGCTTTCTACCAGCAATTGCCGTTTATGGTGGTGGGCGCAGTGGATGCCAACCGGCGCCCCTGGGCCACCTTGCTGGAGGGGCCGGAAGGTTTTATCACCAGCGCCGACCCACACCACCTGAACCTGGCCACCGAGCTGGACTCGCAAGACCCCGCCACCCCCGGCCTGCAAGCCGGCCAGGCCATCGGCATGCTGGGCATCGAACTGCATAGCCGCCGACGCAACCGGGTGAACGGTGTTATTCAGCACGCCTCGGCCGCCGGGCTAGAGGTAACGGTGGAGCAGTCCTATGGCAACTGCCCCAAATACATTCAGGAACGTGCCTACAGCCGGGTTCCCGGGGCGATGAGCGACAGGCCGCCGGCGGTGCACGCTGTGGCCCTCAACGACCAGACCCGCGCGTTGATCCGTGCAGCCGACACGTTCTTCGTCGCCAGCTATGTGGAGAACGAGGATCGCGGCCGCGCTGTGGACGTATCTCACCGTGGCGGGCGCGCGGGGTTTATCAAGGTAGACGGCAATCGGCTGACGGTGCCCGACTACGCGGGCAACCTGTTTTTCAACACGCTGGGTAATTTGCAGGCGAACCCGGTGGCAGGCTTGCTGTTCATCGACTTCGCCAGCGGTGACCTGCTGCAACTGAGCGGTCGCACCGAGCTGCTGCTGGACAGCCCGCTGACCCTGGCGTTCGAAGGGGCCGAGCGGCTGTGGACGGTCGAGGTGGAGCAGGTGGTTGTGCGGCCAGCGGCGATCAACCTGCGCTGGCTGTTTCATGACTACGCCCCTACCAGCCTGGCCACCGGCACCTGGGCGGAAACGGAAGAACGCACTCGGCAGCAGGCACAACGTGGGCAGTGGCAGCGCTGGCGGGTAGCGCGGGTGGAACAGGAAAGCAGCGACATCCGTTCCATCTACCTCGAAACACCCGGCGCCATCCCGGTCCCCTTCGCCCCGGGCCAACACCTGCCCATGCGCATCCATACCGACCAGGGCGCCTTGATCCGGACCTACAGCATTTCCAGCGCGCCCGGCGAGGAACACATCCGCATCAGCATCAAACGGCAAGGCCCGGCGTCGAGCCATCTGCATGATCGAGTGCAAGTGGGGGATCGGCTGGAGGTACGCTCCCCGGTGGGCGGCTTTACGCTGGTCGACAGCGACCGGCCGGTGGTGCTGCTGGGCGCGGGGGTGGGAATCACGCCGATGATCGCCATGGCCAAGGCACTGGTTGCGCAGAATCAACAGCGGCAGAGCGCCCGACCTGTGCACCTGTTCCAGAGCGCTCGCAGCCTCGAGGAACTGCCCTTCCGGGAGGAGCTTGCGGCGCTTCAGCTCGGCTCAGCGGGCCAGTTGCACATCCATCGCATATTGAGCAGCCCGGGTGAGTTGGCCGTGCTGGACCGGGACTACCAATTGGCCGGGCGGCTGGAATTCACTCAGGTTAAGGCACGGTTGCCGCTGGATGACTACGACTTCTACCTGTGCGGCCCTGCGAGCTTTTTACAAGCCATGTACGACGGCCTGCGCAGCCTCAACATCCAGGACCTGCGCATTCATGCGGAAGCCTTTGGCCCTTCGGCGCTGCGCCGCTCGGCGACCGAGCCTCCACCCACGCTGGCCCAACCACCGGCGGCTACCAACCCGGTACCGGTGCAGTTCAAAGCCTCTGCCGCCGAAGCTCGCTGGATACCCGGCGGTGGTACCTTGCTGGAGCTGGCTGAAAGCCGCGGGCTCAACCCCGAGTTCAGTTGCCGCGGCGGCTCCTGCGGCACGTGCAGCACGCGGCTGATCAGCGGCGAAGTGAACTACCCTACCCCGCCCGCGCAAATGCCGCCTGCCGATCAGGTGCTGATCTGCTGCGCCGTGCCGGCCCAAAGTAACGGCGAGCCGCTAGTGCTGGATGTATGAAAACAATCACTGACATGGAGCCACCGATGACCGACACCGAAACCCGCCCACCGCTTCCGCCGTTCACCCGCGACACCGCCATTCTCAAGGTGCGCCTGGCCGAGGATGGCTGGAACAGCCGCGACGCCGGCAAAGTCGCGCTGGCGTATACCCCCGACACCCGCTGGCGCAACCGCGCGGAATTCGCTACCAACCGCGCCGAAGCCGAGGCCTTTCTGCGGCGCAAATGGAACAAGGAGCTGGAGTACCGCCTGATCAAGGAGCTATGGGCCTTCACCGACAACCGCATCGCCGTGCGCTATGCCTACGAATGGCATGACGACTCCGGTAACTGGTTCCGCTCCTATGGGAACGAGAACTGGGAATTCGCTGACAACGGGCTGATGGCCCACCGCTTCGCCTGTATCAATGACCTGCCCATCACCGAGGCGGAGCGCAAATTCCGCTGGCCCCTCGGGCGCCGGCCGGATGACCATCCGGGGTTGTCTGAGCTGGGGTTGTGATTCGCTTGGGGCATTCGGTCTCGGGTTAGGCTCGATGAAAGATTTCCGATCGACAGGTAAAAGCGCCTTGAGTGTGAATGCCGCGCGTCCCTAGAATTGCGCGGCATTTTCCAAGGAGGTTTCAATGCGCACCGTTCGTTCGCTCCCCCTCGGCACCGCTGGCGTGCTGGGTGCTTTCATCGCCGCGCTGGCAGGCTGCTCGACCGCGCCCACAGGCCCCCTGAGTGCGGCGCAGATAGCGGATATCCACAAGGGCGTGAGCACAGCCCTGATCCCGCTCATGCTGGCGGCTAACAAGCGTTGGCTCAACGGCACCGTTACCCTGGACCTCGTCATTGACCGTGATAACCAATTGCTGAGCTGCAAGGGAACGCGTATGGAGGGTGCGCCTGAGCTGGTCCCAGTGGTCGAGCAAGCCTGCTGGGCTACCGTACTTCCATCGCTGCCGCCCGAGGCTTTCAGAGCGGATGGGAAGGCAAAGCTGCGTACGCCGGTATCGGTAAGGATGAACCATGACGGTAACCCCACACAACGCGCCTATTTCGAAGCCGTGGTGTTCCCGATGTTCGCCCAGAATCAGTACTTCTGGGACCACGGCATCTCCCGGGTGGCATTCAGGAGTGTCGGTGAAGCGGGCTTTCGCTACGTGGCCGACCACGAGGGGCGAGTGCTCGCGTGTACGGCGAAGATCACGGCCAACGAGGCGCGAAAAGAGGCGTTCAAGCAGAACCCTCAACTGGTGGCAAACCTTCAGAAGGCCTGCCTGGGAATGAACCTTGCCAAAATGCCGGGGTTCCTGGTTGCGGACAATGGCCTTGCCGCCGGCACGGTGTGGACAACCTACGCGCCATGGCGCAAGGCCGCGCCACGGTTCGAAGGCCAGTGACGGCGTGCCAGTGAACTCACCGCACCGCCTTGTAGGAGACGGGGGGCCGGCCATCCGGCGCAGCCGTAGGCGGAGCTCGCGAATAATTGCCCCGCCACCCCCCAAAGGCTACACTGCCCGCCCTTTGTCCAATGGGCCCTGGCCCCCCAGCGCGCCATGCCTTCTATCGAGCTTCTCGCCTTCCGTGTTTGGCACAACGATGCCGGCCTCAGCCGGCGCCGCAGCGTGCTGTTCGCGTTCACCTTCTCCCCGCCCGCCCTCTAGCGTCGATCTTCGGCTGGCGCACCCTGCGCCGGTATTCGTTCGCTTGCCGTGTGGGAACCGCATGAACCGCAATAAAACTGTATTGGGTGTTTTGATCCTCGCCGTGTCGGTGGTGGGGCTGGGGATGGGCGCGACCTTGCCGGTGGTGGCGTTGCGCATGTATCAGGCGCAGGCATCGTCGCTTGCCATCGGCTTGCTGGCGGCAATGCCGGCGGTGGGGATGATGATCTCGGCGTTCATGGTCGACGGCTTGTGCCGGCGGCTGAGCCGGCGTGGTATCTACCTCCTCGCACTGGGCTTGTGCGCGTCCAGCGTGGCGGCCATCGACCCACTGGCGAGCTGGCCGTGGCTGCTGGCATGCGCGCGGCTGGGCATGGGCATCGGAATGGGCGTGGTGATCATTCTCGGCGAAGCCTGGGTCAACGAGATCAGTGCCGATAACGTACGCGGCCGGGTGGTGGCGCTGTACGCCACCAGCTTTACCGCGTTCCAGATGCTGGGCCCGGCGACCGTGGCGTGGCTGGGCGCGGACGGCCCCTGGGTGAATGCGCTGGTGCTAGCAAGCCTGGCCGTGGCCCTGGGCCTGGTTGCCTTGATCATGCCTGCGAGCGCGGCGGTGCACGAGGAGAAGGCAGGAGGCTTCTCGGTGCTGGGGTTCGTGCGCGTAGCGCCCGCGCTGTGCATGGGCGTGCTGTTTTTCAGCTTCTTCGATAGCGTAGTGCTGTCGATGTTTCCGGTTTACGCCGCCGGGCTGGGGCATAGCCTGGCCGTAGCGGCACTGATGAGCAGCGTGATCCTCGCTGGAGACGCGGCCTTTCAGTTGCCCTTGGGCTGGCTGTCCGACCGTTGTGAACGCGGCGGGCTGTACCTTGGGTGCGGCCTGCTGGTGCTTGGCCTCGGCGCGGGCCTGCCGTGGCTGATGGGCAGCGGCAACTGGCTATGGCCGGCGCTGTTGCTACTGGGCGCTGTGGCCGGAGGGATCTACACACTGGCCATTACGCTGATTGGCGAGCGATTCGAAGGGCCCGAGTTGGTGACTGCCAACGCGAGCGCCGGCCTGATCTGGGGCTTCGGCAGCCTGTTGGGGCCACTGGGCAGCGGCGCCTTGATGAGCGCCGGGCCACAGGGGGTGCCTCTGGCCCTAAGCGCACTGGCGCTGGTGTTTGTTGCCGGTGCATGGAGTTATCAACGGCAGGCGCGGCGGCAACTCCAGGCTGCGCAATAAGCTGCTGCAGGGCCAGGCGGTTATTCGCTTTTGGCGCCACCGTTATCCCGGTCGGTCTGGGCATCCTGATCCGAGCCCGGGTTGCCGGGCGGCGGGTTCCAATCCTCCAGGCGTTCGCCCGTGCCTTGCTTGGGCTCGGAGTCGGCTTGTTCAAGGCCAGAGTCGTGGCCCTCACCCGTATCGGGTGTGTTGTGCTCGATCGCCATAACGACGCTCCTTTTGGGTTACACGCAGTGCATCTGCGCTTATCAATCGGAGCGGCGTTCGCCAACCCAAGTGCCGGATGGCCGACAGGCGGGTTGATATACAAGCGGTGGATCAGCCGATTGGCGTATGGGTGTCCGACGCCACCGCGCCTAGCAGCGACAATTCAACCTCCGCCTGAGGTGCAGGCGCCGACGGCGCGAACAGCACATCGCTTGCGGTCAGCGCGCCTGATACATCCCCGTTGAACGTGAGTTCGAAGCGGTGGCCTTCGGCGTCGGCCTCGAAGCTTTTCAGGTAAGTGCGGCTGTCATCCGCGTTGGTGCGGATCGCGACGGTGCCGTCATACCCGTCGCCGAAGCCCGTGAACCCCAGGGCGCTGAGATCAATCCGGTCCTGGCTGGCATCGAAATCGAGGATGCGGTCGCTGCTGTTGCCGGTTGTGGTGCGGAAACTGTCGGCCACGCTGGCGTAGCGGAACACATCGGCCCCTGCCCCACCGGACAGCAGGTCTCGGCCCAGGTTGCCCTGCAGCACATCGTCCCCGGCCAACCCGCGCAGAATCTCGTCGCTGCCCAAGCCTTGCAACACATCGGTTCCGGATGAGCCCACCAGCCTGGTGCTGCCGTCGGCACTGCCAAAGGTAGTATCCAGGCTGCCATCCGCATTCAGCCGCACGGCGGCGAAGTCGCTACCGCCATTGGCGTAGGCATCGCCGGTGAGCAACAGCTTGCCGTTGTCGAGCACTGCGATGCCGCTGGCCTGTGCATAATCGCCAGGAAGGTCCATGCTCGCCAGGCCGTCGTTTCCAAAGCTGGCGTCGGCGCTCCCGTCGGCGTTCAGGCGCAGCACGGCAAAGTCGTCGAACGCGCTGGTGCTGGCGATCACGATCTTGCCGTCGGCCTGCACGGCCACGTCAGCGCGGTAGCTGGCAAAGTCGGTCAGCGCCACAGCCCCGTTATCGCCGAATGTCGTGTCCAGTTCCCCGCTGGCGGTGTAGTGGGTCAGGCTGTTCTGGCCCTGCAAGGCGCCCTGGACCAGCACGCTGCCATCCGCCAGGCTGACGATGTTTTCCAGAAACAGGAAGGTGCCGTTAGCCTGGAGCGTGAGCAGGCCGTTCGTGCCGAAGCTCGTGTCCCGGGTGCCGTCGGCGTTCAACTGGGCCAAGGCCAGGGTGTTGCCCTCCACCGCCCCTACCAACAGGCCCCCGCCCTCCTGAACTTCCACCAAAGGTGTGTCACCGAACCCCACGGGCAGGCTGGCCTGGGCGTTGGCGTCGAACACCGCATCGGCCTTGCCGTCCGCCCCCCAACGTTGAACGATCGGGGTAGCGTCGTGGCCTTCGTGCGCTGTAACCACGCCGCCGTCCGCTTGCATGTCCAGGCTGTAGTCCTTTTCCAGCGGGATCTGCTTGTGGATAACCAGCCGACCGGCATGGCCGTAAGTGGTGTCCACAGCGCCATCGGCCAGCAGCTTCACGAGGGAGAAATCCCGGCCGTCGTCCAGGTCGTCGCTGTACTGGCTGAAACCGGCGATCAGCAGGCTGCCGTCAGCCAGTACAGCCACGCCCTGTGCGTTGTCGGTATGCCCGGCAATGTCGACGATCATGCTGCCGGGGGCGCTGTAAGTGGTTGCCATGGTTCTGCCCTGAGGTGGAGTGAATCCTTGATCTTAGCCATGGCTGGGTGCTGCGCCAGGTATTGCTCAGCCCTTGAGCATCTCCTTCAAGCGGTCGCACAAGGCGTCCAGGCCGAAGGGCTTGACCATCAGCCGCATGTTCTTCTCCAGCCGGCCGATATGACCGGTCGCGTCGTCGGCATAGCCGGTAATGAACAGCACCTTGAGCTCAGGCCGCTTTTCCCGCGAGTGAGCGGCCATCTCCAGGCCATTGCGCCCGCCCGGAAGGCCGATATCGGAGATAAGCAGGTCGATCGGCACGTCCGAGTCGAGAATGCGCATTCCCGCTACGCTGTCCGTGGCCTCGATAGTGGCGTAGCCATGGCCATGCACCACCTCTGCCAGGAGCATGCGAAGCGCTGCATCGTCTTCGACGATCAGCACGGTGAGGGCCTGACTGGCGGGAAGGAACGGCTCGCCGCTTTTGAACGGTTGCGCTGGTTCCAACTCGCCCTCGAAGCGCGGCAGATACAACTCCACGGTAGTCCCGCGGCCCGGCGTGGACGTGATGCGCGCCTGGCCACCGGACTGGCGGGCGAAGCCATACACCATCGAAAGCCCGAGCCCGGTGCCCTTGCCCATCGGCTTGGTGGTGAAAAAGGGTTCGAACGCCTTGTCGATGAGCGAAGGCGGCATACCAATACCGGTGTCGCTTACGCTGATTCGAAGGTACTGGCCTTCAGGCAGATCCAGTTGCCGGGCAGCGGCGGCGTCCACCACATCGTTATCGCACCCAATGGAAATACGCCCGCCATTGGACATGGCGTCACGCGCATTGATGCACAGGTTCAGCAGCGCATTCTCGAGCTGGCCAGGGTCGATCAGGGCCAGCCAAAGGGGCTGGCTACTGGCGACCTGAAGCTGGATGGAAGGCCCTACGGTGCGTTCTACCAAAGGCTGCAGCCCGCTAATCAGGGCATGCACGTCCGTTGGCTTGGGGGCCAGGGCTTGCCGCCGGGAAAAGGCCAGCAGGCGATGCGTAAGGGCGGCCCCTCGTTGCGCCGCCCCGAGGGCAACGCTTACATAACGATCGAGCTCCTTGTACTGGCCCTGGGCAAGCTTGGCCTGCATCATCTCGAGGCAACCGGAAATACCGCCCAACAGGTTGTTGAAATCGTGCGCGATGCCACCGGTCAGCTGGCCAACAGCTTCCATCTTCTGAGACTGCCGCAACGCCTCCTGGGCGTCTTCACGTTCCTTGATCGCCTCCTTCACGCGCTGTTCCAGCGTGGCATTGAGCTCGTGGATAGCCGTTTCAGCGTTTTTACGGTCGGTCACATCCACCGATGAGCCGATAAGCCCTATTACCTCGCCGGCGTCGCTGCGCAGCGGCTCCTTGGTGGACAACCACACGCTGACCGTACCGTCAGGCTGGCTGACCTGTTCTTCGATAACCTCCGCCACACCCGTGGACATGATGCGCTGGTCGGTTTCGGTAATGATCCGGGACTGCTCGGTATCAGCAAGAAATTCGGCGTCTGTCTTGCCCAGGTATTCCTCCGGGGGCCGGCCGATCAATGCCGTTGTACCGCGATTGGCCACCAACATGCGCCCTTCCCGGTCCTTGGCATACACCACGCCCGGAACCGCCTCGGTAAACATGCGCAGTAAAGCCGTGGCGCGGTCACGCTCCGCTTCAGCCGCCCGGCGAGCTTCGATGTCGAGCAGTATCCCAGGGAAAAGCGTGGGCGCGCCCTGGTCATCGGTATCCACCCGCCCCAACGCTTCAATCCAGCGGTAGGTCTGGTCTGTTCCGCGGATTCTATACTCGCACCGGTAAGGTGCCCGCTTGATCAGTGCTTCCTGAACGGCCGCTTGAACCCTTGGGAGATCCTCGGGATGAATCGAAATGAACATTTCACTCAACGGCAGGCCGCGACGGCAATCCTCCACCGCGATGCCAAAGGTTTTCGAGAACCGATCATCCGCAGTGACCCGGTCGTTGGGAACGTCCCAGATCCACGTACCGACAATCGCGGCGGCATCCAGCGCAAGGCGCAACCGCTCGAATGCGTCGGCTGCCGAACCTTCACTGGCTTGGTCTTCCAACAGGCGTGGCGGAGAAATACCCATGTTTATGGTGACCTTAATGAGGCAAGCCGCTTTGTCAGGAAGAGGTCGAGCGATACCAGGTTTTTCGAACCCCGGAGCATGACTGAACGTCGGACGTGTGTCTTGTGTAGTTACCGCCGGTTCGCAGCTGATTTTTCCAGTGTTTTCTCCACGCTACAAGGCACCGCAAGGATTAACCGGCAGCGCTGTAAAAATCCGGGTTGTACCTCCACCACTCCTGATCAAGCGAGGCTCCATGGCTACCTACAAGAACACCGTGTACTGGTATGGCACCCCTGGGAACGACGCTATTGTAGATGTGTTCGGGGTACGCAACGTGATGTATGGCGGTACGGGTGATGATGAGCTCAACGGCGGATTCAGCTCCGATAGCGTATCGGTACTGATCGGAGGAAGCGGCCGCGATGAACTGAACGCGATCAGTGCTGTGAACATCCTGCGGTTCAACAGCGTGACCGACAGTTACCGGGACGCCACAACCGGCCACTGGGATTACGTTTACAACTTCGATACCACCCGCGACAAGCTGGACCTGACCGCGCTGGGCTACACCGGGATCGGCGACGGCCACGGCAGTACGCTGAAGGTGATGTACAACGAAACCACGGACACCACCTACCTCAAAAGTTTCGATGCCGACGCATCCGGCCAGCGCTTCGAGCTGGGGTTTGGCGGCCACGACTACGCCTTCAGCGATGCCAATTTTGTCGCCTTGCTTGCGGGTACTTCCCATGCCGACCAGCTTACCGGGAGCGATCAGGCCGCTACGCTGGCTGGCTACGAGGGAAGAGACACACTGGTTGGCGGCAGCGCCGATGAGCGCCTCGATGGAGGTACCGGTGGGGACACGCTCACAGGTGGCACCGGGGCCGATGCCTTTGTATTCCACAGTATCGGCGACAGTGTGCGAGCCGATGGGCCTGGTGGGACCGGTGGCCGGGACCTGATCGCAGACTTTTCAGCCGCGGAGGGAGATACGGTGGATTTGTCGTCGCTGGGTTTCACCGGCTTCGGTAATGGCCTGAACGGTACGCTGAAAGTGTCGGTAAACGCCGCCGGCGACAAAACCGCGCTCAAGTCACCGGAAACCGACAGCGCGGGCAATCATTTCGAGGTGTTCTTCAACGGCAACCTTGCCGGCGACCTGAACCGGGATACGGTGATTTTCGCCAACACCACAGGCGACAAGGTGATAAACACCCTGACCCGCGACGATCAGGAAACCGTGGGCACCGACAAAGGCGAAACGATCGTGGGTGGTGATGCGCGGGACGAGATCCTCGGGTTTGCCGGCAACGACAGGATCAACGGCGGCACCGGCGACGATTCCATGGCGGGCGGCAAGGGCGCGGATACCCTGACCGGCGGCGAAGGCCGCGACGACTTCGTGTTCTACAGCATCGAGGAAAGCTACCGTACCGCAACGGCCGACCACTCGGACACCATTACCGACTACGAGAAGGGCGACATTCTCTACGCCCTCGACCTGGGCTTCGACGACCTGGGCGATGGCACCGGCCGTACACTGGCGCTGGACTACGACAGGGCCACCGACAAGACCTTGCTGCACTCGTTGGAGGCGGATGATCAGGGCCGGTATTTCCAGATCACCTTGGCAGGGGAACACACCACCGTGTCGATCGCGCTGGACGGCTTGTATGTGGATGAGCAGCCGATTTCCATCCTCGGCGTAGACCCTCATGGGCCTGCGCCGGTTTGATGTTAACCAGGTGGGCTGCATCTCCCGATGAAAGCGCAGCCAGGCTCTATCCTCAGCTTTTTCATTCCTTGAGCGCCTTCCAATGCTCCATGTGCAAGCCGTGTTCAAAAGCTACCCCACCGCCCAGGGCCCGCTGCCCGTTTTGCGCGGCGCGGATTTACAGATGAGCCAAGGCGAGAGCCTGGCACTGATGGGCGAATCCGGCAGCGGCAAGAGCACACTGCTGCACCTGGTGGCTGGCCTGGATCGGGTGGACAGCGGCAGTATCGAAGTCGCTGGCCAGCGGCTGGACCGTATGAGCGAGGCCCAGCTGGCCAACTGGCGGCGCACGCAAATCGGCCTGGTGTTCCAGCAGTTCAACCTGATCGGCAGCCTGCGGGTGGAGGACAACCTGGCGTTTCAGGCACGCTTGGCGGGCCGGTTGGATAACCCCTGGCAAGCGCAACTGGTGGAGCGGCTGGGGCTGGGGCCCTTGCTCAAGCGTTACCCCGAACAGCTTTCCGGCGGGCAACAACAACGCGTTGCCATCGGTCGGGCATTGGCTTCGCGCCCTGCCCTGCTGCTGGCGGATGAGCCCACCGGCAACCTCGACGAAGCCACCAGCGACGACGTGCTGCAACTGCTGCTGGACCTGTTGGCCGACAGCCCGACCAGCCTGTTGATGGTCACGCACAGCCCACGGGTGGCGGGGCGATTGTCGCGGCAGGCGGTGCTGCATCACGGGCGCCTGGCCGCCGGAGCCGAGCACTGACATGCGCGTGTGCTATTGGGCGCTGCGCGCGCTGGTAAGTCATTGGCGCCGCCATCCGGTGCAGTTTTTCAGCGTGCTTACCGGCCTGTGGCTGGCCACCAGCCTGCTGACTGGCGTGCAAGCGCTTAACAGCCAAGCCCGGGACAGCTACGCCAAAGCCAGCCAGTTGATCGGCGGCGCGCCACAAACCCGCCTGGTACCGGCAAAAGGCGAAACGGTGCCCCAAGCCCTGTTCGTAAGCCTGCGGCGCGCAGGCTGGCCGGTGTCGCCGGTGCTCAGCGGGCGCGTGGTACTGAAAGGCAAACCTGACCAGCGCCTGCGCGTGATGGGGATCGAACCGGTGTCCATGCCCAGCGGCACCGCGCTCGCCGGGCAGGCGCTGGACACTGCGCAGATCGTGGAATTCTTCACCCCGCCGGGGGCTACCTGGGTCGCGCCGCAAACACTGCACGCGCTGGGGCTGGGTGAAGGTGACCAGCCCTTGAATGAAGCTGGCCAACCGCTGCCGCCGCTGCGGGCGAAAGCGGATATGGCACCCGGGCTGCTGTTGATGGACATCGGGTTCGCCCAGCAGGTAATGAACCTGCCGGATCGAGTGTCGTACCTGCTGGCGCCCAGGGATTTTGCCCTGCACCTGCCGCCATTGCCGGATAACGCCGCAGGGCAACTGGTGCTCAAGCAGAGTGGCGAAGAAAACGACCTGAGCCGGCTTACCGAGAGCTTTCACCTGAACCTCGACGCGCTGGGTTTCCTCTCCTTCGTGGTGGGGCTGTTCATTGTCCACGCCGCAATCGGCCTGGCCCTGGAGCAGCGTCGCGGTTTGCTGCGCAACTTACGGGCCTGCGGCGTGAGCGCGCGGGCGTTGATTCTCTGCCTGGCGCTCGAGCTGGGGGGTTTGTCGCTGCTCGGTGGCATCGCGGGGGTGGTCAGCGGTTATTGGCTGGCCAGCTTGTTGTTGCCCGATGTGGCCGCCAGCCTCAGAGGCTTGTACGGCGCGGAGGTGGCAGGGCAACTTACCCTCAGCCCGTTGTGGTGGCTCAGCGGCCTGGGGGTCAGTTTGCTGGGGGCCTTTCTGGCTGGGGGTAACAGCTTGCTGCGCGCCGCCCGCCTGCCTCTGCTGGCATTGGGCAATGCACAGGCCTGGCATGAAGAACATGCCCGCTGGCTGCGCCGCCAGGGCTGGCTTGCCGGGGTGGGGATGGTAACGGCGGTGGCGGCTACGTTGTGGGGTAACAGCCTGGCACTGGGGTTTGTGCTGATGGCGGGCCTGCTACTGGGCGCCGCGCTCGGGTTGCCGGTATTGCTCAACGGGCTGCTCAAGGGTTTGCTGGGGCGAAGCCGCTCGGTGTTGGGGCAATGGTTTCTGGCCGACTGCCGACAGCAATTGCCAGCGCTCAGCCTGGCGTTGATGGCGCTGCTGCTGGCCATGGCCGCGAACATTGGTGCCGGCAGCATGACCTCCGGCTTTCGGCAAACCTTCAGCGACTGGCTGGAACAACGCCTCACCGCCGAGCTGTACATCAACCCCGCCGATGCGGCTCAAGCGTTGCCGCTGCAGCGCTGGCTGAACCAACAGGCGTCCATCGACGCCGTGCTCCCCAACTGGCAAGTGTCCCTCCAATTGCAGGGCTGGCCGGCTGAGCTGTACGGCATTGTCGATCACCCCAACTACCGGGCGCATTGGCCGTTGCTAGAGGCGGCCAGCGGCGATGCCTGGGCGCAACTGGCGAGCGACGAGGCTGTGATGCTCAGCGAGCAGTTGGCGAGGCGGCTCAAGGTGGGTATCGGTGACGCCGTGAGATTGCCCGCCCCGGATGGCGACTGGGCGCTGCGCGTGGTCGGCATTTACGCAGACTACGGCAACCCCAAGGGGCACGTTCTGGTAAACGCGGCCCATTTGCTCGCTCACTGGCCCGACCTTATGCCCAACCGCTTCAACCTGCGGATCGCCCCGGAAAAGGTCACCCCACTGCTCAAGCAACTGCATGCGCAATTTGCCCTGGACGACAGCCACATCATCGAACAAGGCCAACTCAAAGCCTGGTCCACGCAGGTGTTCGAACGTACCTTCGCCGCAACCGCCGCGCTCAATAGCTTGACCCTGGGGGTCGCGGGCGTAGCGCTGTTTATCAGCCTGCTCACCCAGAGCCAGAGCCGGCTCGGGCAGCTTGCACCCCTCTGGGCGCTAGGCGTTACCCGGCGGCAACTGATGCTGTTGAACCTGGCGCAAACCTGGCTGCTGGCGGTGCTCACGCTGGTACTTGCCGTACCGTTGGGCTGGCTGCTGGCCTGGTGCCTGGATGCGGTGATCAATGTTCAGGCCTTCGGCTGGCGCCTGCCGTTGCGGATCTTCCCGCTGCAGGTATTGCAGCTGCTGGCGCTGGCATTGCTGGCAACGTTGCTTGCCTCGGCGTGGCCGCTGTACCGGCTGTTCCGCACCCAGCCCGCCGACCTCCTCAGGACCTTTGCCAATGAAGATTGAATGGGCACTGTGCGCCTGGGCCGTGCTGGCACTTGCCGGTTGCGACAACAAGCCCGAGGCGGAAAAAGGCTTCGCCGGGCTGGCCGATGATGCCGCCAGCTATAGCCAGGTTAGCCCGGGCAAACGTTTTGAATTCCCCAAGGACCACGGCCCCCATGATGGCTTTCGTATCGAGTGGTGGTACATCACGGCCAACCTTACCAGCGCCGAAGGTGAGCGCCTGGGTGTGCAATGGACGCTGTTCCGCAATGCCCTGCCCCGCGCGGCGGGAGTGGCTGGCGCCAGCACAGGCTGGAGCAATCGCAACCTGTGGATGGGCCATGCGGCCGTGACTGCCGCCAACCGGCACTACGCCGCCGAGCGTTATGCCCGTGGCGGCGTGGGCCAGGCAGGGGTGGCGTTACAGCCCTTTGCCGCGTGGATAGACGACTGGGCGTTGAACAGCCAACCGGGCATGCCAGACCCGTTGACCAGCATGCAGCTGACGGCGGCAGGCCCTCGTTTCAATTACCGCCTGCACCTCACCTCAAGCCGCCCGCTGGTGCTGCAAGGCAATCAGGGTTTCAGCCAGAAGTCCGAAGAAGGGCAAGCGTCCTATTACTACAGCCAACCGTTCTTTCAAGCCGAGGGCAGCGTCACCATCGACGACAAAACCTACCAGGTGTCGGGCTCGGCCTGGTTGGACCGCGAGTGGAGCAGCCAGCCGCTCACGGCCAACCAGACCGGGTGGGACTGGTTCTCCGTGCATCTGGATAACGGCGAGCAGGTGATGCTCTACCGCATGCGGCAAAAGGAAGGCGCGCCTTACCTGACAGGCACCTGGATAAACGCCGATGGCAGTACCGAACCTCTGGCCAGTAAGGACATTGTGCTGGTGCCCGGCGAAACCACCCGGGTCGAAGGCCATGACATGCCTACCCGTTGGACAGTGAAAATCCCCGGCAAGGGCGTAGACATCACCGCCGCCGCACTGAACCCCAAGGCCTGGATGAACCTGCGTATTCCCTACTGGGAAGGGCCGATCACGCTCAGCGGTAGCCACAAGGGCATGGGGTACCTGGAGATGACCGGGTATTGAGGGTACCCCGCGCCTCCCGCTCTGCTTTACCGAACTATCAACCGATGCTTTCAGCTCACCTGTGCCGGCTCCGATCCCTACCGCAAGGCAAGGGCAGCGGCGGCTAGATCGACCGATCTGGTTTGCGCAACCGCTGACGGCAGAGGGTTCAGATCATGAGTAATTGCTTCAATACCTGGTTGGGCAGGCCATGGCATGCTCCGGAAGACACCCCCCTCGATGAGTTGCGCATCCGTGCACTGCTGACTTCCCGGTGCCGATATCGCGCTGCCAGCCGCATCAACGTGATGTCGAGGTTCTCCTTTTACGCCACAGTTTTACTGTCCCTTGGTTTGATCATTATCCCGCTGCATAAACTGTCCGGGGCCCACGAGGCGTTCAGCGAGCACATACTGAACGCAATGGAAGTGTTTCTGGCAACTGCCGTGCTGGTGTTTTCGGCGGTTACGAGTGTGGCGCAATACGAGCTACGTACGTACCTGCTGAACAAATGCGGCCGAGAACTAAAGCGCCTGGCGGGGGAAATTTCCGGCTACTTGGCCTTTACAACGGCTCCAAACGCCAATGAGCTGTTCTACGCTCATCGCGATTACTTGGATATCTATACCCGCATTGCCGAAGACGCGGAAAACCATACGAACGTGGACTATCGCCTCGCGCTGCTCTCCATGCCGGACTACTACGCATATCCCAAGGTCCGTCGGTTTATCTACCGGTTTGTCACCCTGTGGATACTGTTTATCCCTTATGTGATTCCCGTGGCCTTTATCGTCCTGGAAGGTGTGTTTATCGTGGGCATGTTCGGCGACCACTGCAGCGCTATGTTGTCCTTCCTGCCTGCGGGCAAAGGGTAACGGCCGGGGGCGCACCCGGCCCCCAACCCTTCCAGCTATCGCCCGCGCGCCATGCTGCGCAGCACCCCGTCACGGCGGATCAAGCCGTGGTACAGCGCCGCAGCCAGGTGAACCAGCACCGTGCAAAACAACAGGTACGCCAGGTAGCCATGGGCGGTGCGCAGCAGCGCGAAGGTGGCGGCATCCGGGGCGAGCAGTGGTGGCAGCTGAATGCCCGCGCCAAGGCTGACGGGGTCGCCCGCAGCGGACAGCATGGCCCAGCCGAGCAGCGGCAGGCTGAGCATCAACCCATACAACAACCAGTGCGAAGCCTTTGCCGCCAGGCGTTGAACGGCGGGCAGATCTGCCGGCAGCGGTGGCTGGCGGGTAGACAGGCGTACGGCCAGGCGAACGATTGCCAGCGCCAGCAGGGCAATGCCCAGCGGCTTGTGCAGCTCGATCAGCTGCTCGTGACGTGCCGACACCGAGGCGACCATGCCGGCGCCGATGAACAGCATCGCCAGCAGGCCCGCCGCCATCGCCCAGTGCAGCCAGCGGGCCACGGGCACAAAGTGTTCAACAGGCTTGGTCATGGGCGGGGCTCCTGGGCGGCGTGCAAGCTGTTCACCTCGCCGGTGCGGCGCAGGTACGAATCGGCATATGCCGCCGAGCGGGCCGGCAGCAAGGGGTCGCCCGAGATTTCAATGCCCTGGGGCAGCACGGTCGGGTCATAGTTGATATCGCGGCAGGGGCCATCGTTCTGCGCCACGGCGCGGTCCAGCACCAGGGTGCCCGCCTCAAGCGTACGGCGGTCAACTGGCCACGCCTTGCTGGCGTCGTCCACCGGATCCCCGGGGTTGGCGAAGGTCATCTGCAAGGTCCAGCGCAGTGGCCCGGCAGCCAGCCGTTGCTCAATGTCCTGCGCAAGGTAGTCGGCGCCCTCCCCTGCGCTCGGGGCCGGCGTAACGCCCTGAGGCACCACACGCCAGCGCACCGCCTGACGCGTGCCGTCCGCCGCTACCAGATAGAACGCATTCAGGCCGTCGTAGCGCTCGGTGGCAAAGCTCGCGGACGGTTTGGCGGTTTTTACCCACGCCAGGAAGGCCGCGGTTTCCGGATGGCTGGCAAAGAACGCCTGCTGCGCTGCCGGGTTCGGCTTGCCGGTGGCGGGGTCCGGGCGGCTGGCTTGCAGGCTGTCGAAAAACGCCTGGGTGGTGCCCACCGGGAACACCGGCATGCTGTTCATCCCGGTACGCCATTGCTGCCCATCGGCCTGAGTGAAGCGCAAGGCCAGGCTGCGAATAGGCACGCTGTTGTCCGGCGCGTAAGGGTTACCGCCCGGCAAGGCGAAGCGGCCCACCACCGGGGTGCGCCCGGGTGCGAACACTTCGGCCTTGGATACTTGCGCCAGTTGCCCGTTGCTCTCGAACCACCCGGTTACGCATACCCCTTTGGCGTGGTTGCGGCGGTAGCCCGGATGGTCGCCACCACTGGCTTGCAGGGTATCGACGATCTTGACCGGGGTGAGACGCGTAGGGTCCAGCCAGCCGCGCACATAGGCGAAGGTAATGCCCAGCAGCAGCACCGGCAGCGCGATCAGGGCAAACCGTGCCAGCGTGGCGGCGGTACCAAGGAGTGGGGGTCTGGACGTCATCTAAGGCTCCGGGCTAAGTGGAATCAGCAGCCGGACGCCCCACGAGGCTGATTTATTCCCCGGCTCGCTATCAAACAGTTATTGGCTCACTACCTGAAAAGATTTTCAAAAAGCTGTAGACGACTGGTCTAATCAAGCGTAATGTCGCTGCCATGAAAACATCAAACGCACTCCAAACCAGCGACGTCCGGGACAGCATCCTTGCCCATGGCCAACGCATCATGGCCGGCAAAGGGTTTTCCGCGGTGGGCATCAACGAGGTACTGACCGCCGCCAGCGTTCCGAAGGGTTCGTTCTACCACTATTTCAGCTCCAAGGACGCCTTCGGCGAGGCGCTGCTCGAAGACTACTTCGAAGGCTACCTCGCCGAGATCGACCAAACGCTGAGCCTGCCCGGTTTGAACATGGCCGAGCGCTTGCTGAAGTACTTCGAGAGCTGGCAGGCCAACCAATCGTTCTTCGACTGCCAGGGCAAGTGCCTGGCGGTGAAACTGGGCGCTGAGGTGGCGGACTTGTCCGAAGCCATGCGCATGGCCTTGAAACGCGGCACGGCGGGCATTACCGAGCGCCTGGCAGCGGCCATCGAGGCCGGGCTGGCCGAGGGCTCGCTCAAGGTGGATGGCGCGCCCGAGGACATCGCCAAAAGCCTGTACCAGATGTGGCTGGGCGCCAGCGTGATGGTAAAGATCAATCGCAATACCCTGCCGTTCGACACGGCGATGGTGGCAACCCGTCAGTTACTGCGCGCTGCTGGCTGACACTCCCATAAAAAGCACTTCCTTTGAGTGCTTTTTTTGGCCCCTTGGCATAGACGACCGGTCTAATCATTTTCATAATCAATGGAGGCTTCCCATGACTTCTCACGTGATCAACGCAACGAACACGCTCGAACAGATCAAGGCTGACGGCTGGCTGCGCCAAGCCAACTTCATCGATGGGCAATGGGCCCCGGCGGATAACGGCGCTACTCACACCGTTGAAGACCCCGCCACGGGCGAACCGATCGGCACTATCGCCTGGGCAGGCGCGGTGGACACACAGCGCGCCATCGGTGCCGCCCACGCCGCCTTCGCCCAATGGTCGCTGACCACAGCCGCAGAGCGGGCCGAGCGCTTGCAGGTCATGGCGCGCACGGTACGGGAAAACCTCGATACGCTCGCCGCCATGCTCACGCTGGAGCAAGGCAAGCCGCTGGCCGAAGCCCGGGCTGAAATCAAACTGGGCGCTGACTACATTCAGTGGTTCGCCGAGGAAGCACGCCGGGTCAATGGCGAGATCATTCCTTCACCGTGGCCAGGCCGGCAGATCCAGGTTACCCGGGAACCGGTCGGCGTGGTCGCGGCTATTTCGCCCTGGAACTTCCCGTTCTCCATGCTCGCCCGCAAAGTGGCCCCTGCCCTGGCAGCAGGCTGCACCATCGTGGTCAAGCCCTCCGAATTCACCCCGTTCTGCGGCTTGCTGTGGGGCGTGCTGGCAGAAAAGGCTGGCGTGCCCGCCGGCGTGGTGAACGTGCTGACCGGCGACGCGGCGGCCATCGGTAATGAGCTCACTTCCGATGCCCGGGTACGCAAGCTGACCTTCACCGGCTCCACCCGGATCGGCAAGCTGCTGTACCAGCAGTCCGCCGCCACCATGAAAAAGCTCTCGCTGGAACTGGGTGGGAACGCGCCCTTCATCGTGTTTGACGACGCCGACCTGGACAAGGCCATCGAAGGCGCGTTGGCCTCCAAATACCGCAACAGCGGGCAAACCTGCATCTGCACCAACCGGTTCTATGTGCAGGACGGCATCTACGATGAATTCGCCCGCCGGCTGGCCGAGCGTGTTCAGGCGCTCAAGGTGGGCAACGGTTTTGAGCAAGGCGTGCAGCAAGGTCCGCTGATCAACGAGGCGGCCGTGGCCAAGGTACAAAGCCAGGTCGAGGATGCCCAGGCCAAGGGGGGCCGGATACTGGCAGGCGGCAAGCGGTCCTCGCTCGGCGCCACCTTCTACGAGCCTACGGTGATCGCGGACGCCACCGCCGACATGGTCATCGCCCGCGAAGAAACCTTCGGCCCGGTGGCTGCGTTGTTCCGCTTCAGCACCGAGCAAGAAGCGATCGACGCCGCCAACGGCACGGAGTTCGGCCTGGCCGCCTATTTCTATAGCCGAGACCTGGCCCGGGTGTTCCGCGTATCGCGGGCGCTGGAAAGCGGGATGGTGGGCATCAATGAAGGCCTGGTCACCACCGAAGTCGCACCCTTCGGCGGCGTGAAGGACAGCGGCCTGGGCTCGGAAGGCTCCTCCCACGGCATCAACGAGTACCTGCACCTCAAATACGTGAGCCTCGGCGGCCTCTGATACGGACTAAGGCTCTACCGCGTTCACCTTCTCGAGCTGGCGGCTCATGCGGTGCAACAGGTCGATCAACGTATCGACCTCGCGCTCCGACAGGTCTGCCAGCAACACCTCTTCGCGCCGCACCGCCGTTTCCAGTACCCGGTCATGCAACTGCCGACCACTCGGGGTAAGGGACACGGTGTAGCGGCGCGCATCTTTTGTGTCGACTTCGCTGGTCACGTACCCCTCCCGCTCCAGCGCCTGCAACGAACGGCTGATCGCACTCTTGTCCAGCCCGATCACCTGCCCTACCCGATTGGCGGTGATGTGGTTTTCCACCGCCAGCATGGCAAGCACGCGCCATTCCACGATGCCAATACCGTAGTGCTTGCGGTAGCACGCCGAGGCGCTGCTGGACAGCTTGTTGGTGAGGAACGTCAGCAGGGCTGGAACATAGCGCTCCAGGTCCAGGGGGGCATGAGGCATGACGAAAGGTTCCTGAACGGTGCGACCAATTGGTTGACACCGCAACTAAATGAGATAGGATGAATTCCAGGCAATGACCCGAGCCGCATCATAAACGCACCGGGCCGAACAATAATAATCCGAGGTTGACTGCCATGCCGCGCCCGCTATCCCTGTGGGGGTCCACTCATGCTTGAAGTTCGCGTAAGCCGCAAAATCATCGAAGCCCAAGGCGTGTGCAGCTTCGAACTGGTGCCCCTCGATCAAGCCGAGCTGCCGCCGTTTACCGCTGGCGCGCATATCGACGTGCACCTGGGTTCCGGGTTGACCCGCCAGTATTCATTGTGCAACCCGCCCCACGAGCGCCACCGTTACATGATCGCAGTGCTCGAGGAGCCTGCCTCGCGCGGGGGTTCGAAGCACCTGCATCAACGGATTGAAGAAGGCACACAGTTATCGATCGGCCTGCCCCGTAACCTGTTCGAACTGGACCTTACCGCCGAGCGTTATCTGTTGTTCGCGGGTGGTATCGGCATCACGCCGTTGCTGGCAATGGCCCATGTGCTGGAAGCGGCCGGCAAGCCGTTCGAACTGCATTACTGCGGCCGCGACCTGGGCCGCCTGGCCTTCGCCGACCACCTGAAGGCTTCCACGCTCGCCCATCATCTGCACCTTCATGTGGACAACGGCCCACCCACGCAGCAGCTCGATGCGCAGCGCGTACTGGCAACGCCACAACCTGGCGACCAGCTGTACACCTGCGGGCCGGCTGGCTTCATGGCGTTCGTGGAAGCCAGCGCCAAGGCCTGCGGCTGGGCCGACCATCAGATCCATCGGGAAGATTTTGCCGCCGCCCCGCAGGTTCAGGCAGGGGACGCTCCGTTCGACATCCACCTCGCCCGGTCCGGGAAAGTGCTCGAAGTACCCTGCGACGAAACGGTGCTGGAGGTGCTGCTTCGCAATGGCATCGACGTGGACAGCTCGTGCGAGCAAGGCATCTGTGGCGCCTGCATCACGCCACTGCTGGACGGCGAGCCGGACCACCGCGACCAGTTCATGACCGCCGCCGAGCACGCGACGAACGACCGCTTCGCCGTCTGTTGCTCCCGCGCGCGCAGCCCTCGCCTGGTGCTGGACCTCTGACAATAAAAACCGATACAGGAGACCTTCATGAGCGCTTCAACCGCCCAACCGCTGGCTTATGACGTGGGCACGCCCGCGGCCCTGCCCGCGTTCCCGCTCGACCAATGGTATGTGGCCGCCCTGGCGTGGGAGCTTGAGGACAAGCCCCTCGCCCGCACCTTGTTGAACAGGCCGATCGTGCTGTTCCGTACGGCTGACGGCACGCCGGCGGCGCTTGATGACCGCTGCTGCCATCGGGCGCTGCCGTTGTCCCAGGGCACGCTGGAAGCCCGCGGGCTGCGCTGCGGCTACCATGGCCTGCTGTTCGACGGGGCCGGGCAGTGCCTGGAAGTACCCGGCCAGGCCAAGGTACCCAGCAAGGCGCGGGTGGGCGCCCATCACGTGCGCGAACGAGACAAAATCATCTGGATCTGGTTTGGCAGCGCGTCTTGCCCAGTGCCCGACCACGAGCCGCCGGCGTATGAGTTCCACACCAATCCCGCCTACCTGTTCGACGGCGATGTGTACCACTACGACGCGCCCTACCAGCTTATCCACGACAACCTGCTGGACCTGAGCCACTTGGGTTATGTGCACCTGCGCACCATCGGCGGCAACGCCAGCATTCACATGAACGCCCAGGTACGGGTAACCAGCGATGAGCGCTCTGTGCGGGTGACCCGCCATCTGCCCGACTCGGTGCCACCGCCCACCTATACCGCGGCGTACCCGTTCAAGGGCAACGTGGACCGCTGGCAGGAAGTCGAATTTTGCGTCAGCCACTTGCGTATCTGGACTGGCGCCGTGGACGTAGGTACCGATTCGCTCGATGACCCCGCCCGGCGCGGTTTCCATATGCGCGGCTTCCATGGGGTAACGCCCGAAACCGACGCCACCAGCCACTACTTCTGGACGATGGCCACCAACCCGCAAAGCAACCACGACGAGGTCAAGGCCAAGGTGGTGGACCAGACCAAAATGACCTTCGACGAAGACAAGGTGGTGATCGAGGCGCAGTACAGGAACATGCTCGATTTCGGCCCGTTGCCGATGGTGGACATCCACGTGGACGTGGGCGCCAACCGTGCGCGAAGGATCATCGAACAGCTTCGCCAGGGCGTTCAGGAACGCACGTCAGGGCTGGACACGTGATCATTCGTGAGTCGGCGCCCGCACAACAGATGGCGACTACGACCCGCGATAGGTGCTGAAGCCGTACGGGCTGAGCAGCAGCGGGATGTGGTAGTGCTGGTCGGTCTGGCGCACTTCGAAGATCACCGGGATTTCCGGGAAGAAGGTGTCCTGGTGCAGCTTCTGGTAGTACTCGCCGGTCTTGAACACCACGCGGTACTCACCCTTGTCGATCGCCATGTTGGCCGGGAACAGCTCGGGGATTCGGCCCTGCTCGTTGGTGGTGCCTTGGGCCAGCGCCTGCCAGGTAGCACCGGTGTGGCGCTCCAGGGTGACCTGAATGCCCGCCGAAGGGGTGCCGGTCTGCAGGTTGAGCACATGAACGCTCAGTGGGTTCGGCGCGGCGTTGGCGAGGCCGGCGAGGCTGGTGAGCGCCAGGGTGCAGGCCAGAGTGCGAAGTTTCATGCTGAGGCTTCCTTGTAATGAAGGTGGAAACAAAGGTTCAGGGATGAGTGGCCAGGCCGACCTTGGCGGCCGCGTCCATTGCGCAGCGCTCGTCCGGGGCAGGCCCGCCGGCACCGGCAACGCCGAGCGCGCCTACCAGGTCCGCGCCTTGGTACAGCGGCACGCCGCCGCCGAGCAACAGCAGCTCTGGGAAGGTGTTCAGGTTGGCGGTTTCGGGGTTTTGTGCGGCTTTCTCGGCCAGGGCACGGGTGGGCGTTTTGGTGGACAGGGCGGTGTACGCCTTGCGCCGGGCGGCGTCAGCGTTATGCGGCCCGGTGTTGCGGTCGCGCTGGATCAGCAACAGGTTGCCGCCACGGTCCAGCACGGCGATCGCAGCAGTGCACGGCGCGGCATCGGCAAGCTGCCGGGCGGTGGCCAGGTCCAGTTCCGGCTGTTGGGGCAGGGCCGCCTGGGCCTGGGCGGCAACCAGCGTCAACAGGCCGAGGCAAAGGGTTTTGATAGGGGTCATGGCAGGCTCCTTGGTTGGGCTGCGCCTACCCTAACCCCCTGCCCCGCTCCCAATTCCGTCATACGGATTACAAGTTTGTAATGGGAAACGGCGCCCAGTCCGCATAGCCTATGCGTACTGCAAACGAGGTAGCCATGCGTGTATTACTGGTAGAAGACGAGCCCAAGACGGCGCATTTCCTGGCCAAGGGTTTGACCGAGGCCGGCTACGCCGTGGACGTTGCGCTCGACGGGCTCGATGGCCGCCACTTTATCGAAGAGGCTGATTACGACCTGATCATTCTCGACGTGATGCTGCCGGGCCTCGATGGCTGGCAGTTGCTCAAGCAGGTGCGCCAGCGCGGAGACACGCCAGTGCTGTTTCTCACCGCGCGCGATTCGGTGGAAGACCGCGTCAAAGGCCTTGAACGCGGCGCGGACGACTACCTGGTCAAGCCATTTGCCTTTATCGAACTGCTCGCCCGCGTGCGCACCCTGCTGCGCCGGGGCCCGCCCCGTGAGCTGGAATACTACCGGGTCGCCGACCTGGAGCTGGACGTGATGCGCCGTCGGGTAACCCGCGGCGGGCAACGGCTCGTCCTCACCAACAAGGAATTTGCCTTGCTGCACCTGCTGGTCAGCCGGCGCGGGGAGGTGTTGTCGCGCACCTTCATTGCCTCCCATGTGTGGAACCTCAATTTCGACAGCGATACCAACATGGTGGACGTGGCGGTGCGGCGGCTGCGGGCGAAGCTGGACGACCCCTTCTTCCCCAAGCTCATTCATACCGTGCGCGGCATCGGCTATCAGCTGGAGGCCAGCGATGAGTGACCCTGGCCGCCGTGGATCGTTGATCTGGCGAGCCGCGCTTGGCGTGGCGGTCACCTGCGCCGGCGTGCTCGCCTTTTCGGGGTGGTTCTTGTACCGCAGCCTGGAAGCCGAACTGGCCTACCGCGACGACGTGGCCCTGATGGGCCGGCTGGAACAAGTACGGGCGTTGCTTCAGGACAGCGATGACCTCAGCGCCCTGCAGGCGCGCCCACGGTTGTATCAGAACATGCTGGGCAACCGGGACAGCCTGTTGCTGGTAGGGCGGGATGCTCAGGCCGATATCATTGACATCAACCCGCATACCGACGCCATCCCTGCCCTGCAGGCGCTGGCAGTGAACCAGGCGCCGCGCCGGGAGCACGTCGTCACATGGCAGCCGGATAGTGGCAGCGGCTTGCTGCTGTTGGCGGGTGATGGCACGGGGCGCAACGGTGAACGGCTGCGGGTGACGGTCGGCAAACGCCTGGATGAGCGCACCGCGATGCTGGCCAGCTACCGCCTGAGGATTTACGCCGCGGCGGGCCTTGGCGCGTTGTTGGCGCTGTTGCTGGGTGTGCTGGTGTTGCGCCGCGCCCTGCGCCCGGTACGGGCGATTGCCGCGCAAGTGGCCGGCATCAGCCCGCGTACCCTTGGGCAACGGCTGAGCGTGGCGCAAATACCTCAGGAACTGTACGAGCCCGTGCAAGCCCTCAACGGCATGCTGGACCGCCTCGATGACAGCTTCGCCCGCCTGTCGCAGTTCTCCGCGGACCTGGCGCATGAAATGCGCACGCCGTTGCACACCCTGCTCACCAGTAACGGCCAGATGCTCAACCAGGCCCGCTCGGTTACCGAATATCAAGACCTGCTCGCCTCCAACGTAGAGGAATTCGAGCGGCTCAACCGGATGGTCGCCAACCTGTTGTTCCTTGCCCGGGCCGACCATGGCGACTGCCCCATCGTTCGCCAGCCGGTGGACCTGCAGCAGCTGGGCGACGAGCTGTGCGAGTACTTCGAAGCGCTGGCGGAGGACCGCAATCTTGGCCTGCACAACACCATGAGCGGCACGCTCCAGGCAGACCTTCCACTGCTCCAGCGGGCGTTGGGCAACCTCCTCGCCAACGCGGTAAAGCACGCCACTCCAGGCTCCACGGTGGAGCTACGCAGCGAGCGGCCTGGCAACGAAACCCGCCTGGTGGTGATGAACCGGGGGGAAACACTGCCACCCGCCGTGATCCCCCGGTTGTTCGAGCGCTTCTACCGCGCCGACGAAACCCGTACCGACCCTGGCGACTCGGGCGGCCTGGGGCTGGCGATCGTGCAGTCGATCATGGCGTTGCACGACGGGCGTGCGGCCCTGCACAGCGAAAGCGGGATTACCGAGGCTTCGTTGCATTTCCCCGCAGCCGCAGGCCCCTGAATCCAAACCTTTGAAATACCGTCACGGGTTCTGCGAAAGTGGGCATCGAACCGCCCGCTTTCGCGAAGGAGCCCGCGCAATGGAAAGCCTGCCCACCTTTCACACGGACCGTTTGCTGCTCACGCCGCTGCAACTGAGCGATGCGCCCGATATCCAACGCTGCTTTCCTCACTGGGACGTGGTGCGCTACCTGGACAGCCGGGTGCCCTGGCCCTATCCGGAGGACGGCGCGCTCACGTATGTGCGCGATGTTGCCCTCCCGGCCATTGAAGCGGGGAAGGAATGGCACTGGATGATTCGCCTTGCCGCAGACCCCACTCACAGCATCGGCAGCATCTGCCTGTACGATCAGCCCGGTAATCACAGGGGCTTCTGGCTGAGCCCGCCTTGGCAGGGCAATGGGTACATACGCGAGGCCTGCGAAGTGATCAACGCCTATTGGTTCGAAACCCTGAAGCGCCCGCTGATGCAGGTGCCCAAGGCGGCGGGCAACCAAGCCTCCCGCAGGGTTTCGGAGCGCGAGGGCATGCGCAGGGTCGATGTACGCGAGGGAAGCTTTGTAGGCGGCCCGATGCTCAAGGAAACCTGGGAGCTCACCCGCGAAGAATGGCTGCGCGAACATTCCCGGCCGCTGTAGCAACGGGCCGGCCATCCGGCGAAGCCGCAGGCTAGCTCACGAACGGCTTCCAGAAGGTGCGTGGTTGACCCCCGTTACGCCAGCACTTCTTTGATCCAGTGCACCTGGCGCGTGAGGCTTTGCAGTTTATCCTCGGGCACCGCCTGGCGCGCATGGGCGAAGCTGGCCAGGGTGCGCTGGCGCAGGCGCAGCTTGCGTTGCCACTTGGCCAGGAAGGCCGGGCTGCGTGCCTGCAAATGCACCGGGCCGAAGTAGAGTTCCTGGGGCGTGTAAGCCACAGGGCCCACGCGCTCGGCCACGATGATTTCGTAGTCGAAGCGGTTTTCTCGCAGCACCTCTTCGTGGAGTATCGAATAGCCATTGACCATCAGCCACTGGCGAAGAGGCTGTTCGCCGCCGTTGGGTTGCAGGATCAAGCGCTCGGTGCCGCTCAAACGCGACTTGCCCGCTTCAAGGATGTCGCGGATCGTCTCGCCGCCCATCCCGCACATAGTCACCGCGGTAATGCCATCTTGCAGCTCGATGGCGGCCAGCCCATTGGCCAGGCGCACGGTAATGCCCTCGCCCAGGCCGTTATCGCGCACGGTGCGTTCAGCCGCCAGGAATGGCGTTCCCGCGATTTCTCCCGCCACCGCTGCCGTGATCACACCGCGGTGCATCAAAGCCACCGGCAGGTAGGCATGGTCCGAACCGATGTCGGCCAGGCGCGCGCCCGCAGGTACCAGCGCCGCCACACGCTCCAGCCGCATGGACAAACTGTGTTCGTTCAACCGTTACCCCTTGTCATCGCCCGCAGGGCTTCGATCAACTGCTTCATATCGCTCACGGTGGTGGTGAAACCAGGCGTTACCCTGATGCAGGGGCCGCACGCCGAACCCTCGCGCAGCACGGTAAACACGTTGAACTCATTGAGCAACCGCTCTACCTGCACCTGCTGGTCTGCTGCATCTACGAACCTGAACGCCGTGATGCCGCAATACAACCGGGGATCATCCGGGGTGAGTACTTCAATGCCGGGCAGCTTGCGGGCTTCGGTTACCCAGAGGTTGCGCAGGTAGCGCAGGCGCGCGCCTTTCACCGCCCAGCCGCCAATGGCTTGGTGCTCGGCAAACACAGTGGGAAGCGCCATCAGCGCAGGCACGTTGGGCGTGCCGTAGGGCGCCAGGCAACGGACGTCATCGGCGCTGAAGCTCGGGTTGCCCATGTCCGGTGTGAAGTCACCCAGCCGCTCCTCACGTACGTGAATAACCCCTAGGCTCAGGGGCGCGCCGATCCATTTCTGCAAGTTGAAACCTGCGAAGTCGATGCCGATATCCGCGAGGTTTACCTCAAGCTGGCCCAGCGAGTGAGCGCCATCAAATATGACATCAATGCCCCGAGCCTTGGCCGCTTGGGCGATCGCCTTTACCGGCATTACCAGCCCGGTGCGATGGGTCACGTGGGTAAGCGCCATCAATTTGAGCCGGGGGTGCGCCTCGAATGCGTCGATATAAGCGCGCAGTAGTGCGTCGTGGCTGGGGGGGTGAGGATGAACGATCCTGATCAGCTCCACCCCCCTGGCGGCCTGCAACCAGCTGAACGCGCCCTGTACCGAGCGGTAGTCAAGGTCGCTGATCAATACCTGGTCCCCGGGCTTGAGCCGGCTGTAGTTCCGAATCAGGGAATACAGCGCCTCGGAGGCGCTGCGCGCGAAGGCCAGGCTCTCGGCGGGCAGGCCCATGAGTTCTGCCAGCTGCTGGCGAATGTCGAGCAGTTGGTATTCGTCGAATTCACGCCGAACCTGTATGGCGTTCCTTCGGTTGACCTCCCTGATGGCGCCTTCGTAAGCGTGAAGGGCATTGTGCGTCATCTGCCCGAAATAGCCGTTTTCCAGGTTGATCGGCCCGTCACGCTCCGGATAGCGCGCCGCAATGTCGGCCCACCAGGCTTCATCCGTAGCCAGTTGGTCTGGGGTCTTCACCGTGTTTGCCATACGCCTGCCTTCCTGACAATGAGGGCTCGAAGCATCGGCTCGCGCGGCAGGATGCGCAAGCCCGTTTGCATCCGATCAACGGCACCCCCTCACCCTTAAGCAAACGCCAAAAGCGACGATAACTACTTCGAAGGTTATCCAGGCCACACCCGGCACCGCCAGGGCCGGAAGCCAAGTACATCACCGCTGCCCTGAGGATTTCGTCATGTCGTTGACCGTTAACACCAACATTGCTTCCCTGACCGTTCAGAACAACCTGAACAAGGCTTCGTCCGCCACCGCTACCTCGATGACTCGCTTGTCCTCGGGCCTGAAAATCAACAGCGCCAAAGACGACGCCGCCGGCCTGCAGA